>CAVSMC010000001.1:0-4577037 GCA_963728935.1 uncultured beta proteobacterium
CCGCGGTCGTGGCGGCACGTGCCGGCCCCGTTGGAGCGGCGAACGCGTTCGCCGCTCAACTCTCCGGCACGCTGCCGTCGAGCGTCTTGGCTCTTGAACGTTCACTTCCGGTACGCTGCCGGCGAGCGTCGTGCTTCGCCGGCGTTACTGCAGCGGTTTCAATTGCTCGAGCAGCGTCGGCACGAGCTCGCTCACCGTCGGGTGAATCGGCATCGCCTGCTGGATCAGCGTGTACGGCTTGTCGGCGTACATGACGTCGAGAATCGAATGGATCACCTCGTCGCCTTCGATCCCGAGCAGCGCGGCACCGAGGATCCGCTTGGTCTCGGCATCGACGAGTATCTTCATGAATCCGGCCGTCTCGCCACGTTCGCGCGCACGACCCACGCGTGCCATCGGATACGTCGCGACCATCGCGTTGCGCTTCGCCTGCCGCACCTCGCGCTCGGTCATTCCGGCGCGGCCGAGCGGCGGATCGATGAACAAGGCGTAAGTCGGAATGCGATCGCTCACGCGCCGCGACGCGCCGTCGAGCAGATTCGCCGCGACGATCTCGTAATCGTTGTAGGCGGTATGCGTAAACGCGCCGCGCCCGTTGACGTCGCCGAGCGCCCAGACGCCGTCGACGTTCGTGCGCAGCATGTCGTCGACGGTGATGTAGCCGCGCGCGTCGAGCGCGATGCCGGCGCGCTCGCAACCGAGATCGTCGGTGTTCGGGCGCCGGCCTGTCGCGAGCAGCAGGTGCGATCCTCTGACCTCGCGCGGCTCCTGCTGGCAGGCGACGCCGGCGACGATGTCGTCCCCGTCGCGCCGCACCGCAAGGCACGTCGCATTCAACCGCACGTTAATGCCCTCGGCTTCGACGATCGACTGGATCGCGGCCGACACGTCGTCGTCCTCGCGCCCGATCAGCCGCGCGCCCATCTCGACAATCGTCACCTCGCTGCCGTAGCGTCGATACATCTGGGCGAACTCGAGCCCGATGTAGCTGCCGCCGACGACGATCAAGTGTCGCGGCAGCAAGTCGACGCCCATCATCGACACGTTGTCGAGATACGGCACGTCGTCGATACCGTCGAGATCCGGTATTGCCGCGCGACCGCCGACGTTCACGAAGATCTCCGCCGCCTCGAGCACCGTATCGTTCACGCGCACCGCGTGCGGACCGTCGAAGCGCGCGTGACCGGTGATCACGGTCACGTTGCTCGCGCCGCGCAGCCAGCGCTCGACGCCCTCGTTCGATTTCTTAACGATCGCGTCCTTGCGCGCCTTGACCGCTCGCATGTCGACGGTCACGCCGCCGGCAACGACGACGCCCCAGTCGGATCCGCGACGCGCGACGTGCGCGGCGCGTGCGCTCGCGATCAATGCCTTCGTCGGAATGCAGCCGTTGTTGACGCAGGTGCCGCCGAAGCGGTCGCGCTCGATGATCGCGGTCTTGCGACCGGCGTTGCCAAGCCGCACGGCGAGCGAAGGACCCGCCTGGCCGGTGCCGATGACGATCGCGTCGTAGTGTTCGCTCATGCCTCCTCCGGTCATGTGCGGTCAACGCCAGCGAACGAGTTTACGCTGCGCACGGGGCGAAAAGTCAGCGCGCAAGCATCGATTTCAACTGGCGAAGACGTTCGCTGCCGGCCGCCTTCTCGCGCGCCGCTTCGTCGGGCGGTACGGGTGCGCCCGCCCAACGCAGGTCGTCCTGCGCGAGCTCCGAGATGAACCGCGACGGCTGCGCGTCGTGCCATTCTCCGGCGCGCTTGCGCTTTCGGCAAAACGACAGGTGCACGCTTCGTTGCGCGCGCGTGACGCCGACGTACATCAGCCGCCGTTCCTCGTCGACGTTGCCGGCTGCGATCGCCTCGCGGTGCGGCAGGATGCCCTCCTCCAGTCCGACGAGGAACACGTGGGGAAACTCGAGCCCCTTTGCCGCGTGCAGCGTCGACAGGCGCACGGCGTCCGATTGCGCGTCGTCCTGGCCTTCGAGCATCGTGAGAAGCGCGATCGACTGCGCGAGCTCGGTCAGCGTCTTGCGGTCGGCTTCGCCCTTCGCGCCGAGCCAGCCGACGAAATCGCGTACGCTCTGCCAGCGCGTCTGCGCCTGCTTGCGATCGCATGTGGTCGCAAGGTAATCCTGGTAGCCGATATTGGCGACCAATTCGTCGAGCAGCCGCGCGGCGGGCTCGCGCTCGGCGCGGTACTTGAGATCGTTCACGAGCGCGCAGAACGACTTGAGAATGTCGCCTTGGCGCGCGGGCAACGCACGCTTCGCTTCGTCGGCAAACACCGCCGCGAACAGGCTTTCGTGCCGGTCGCCGGCGATCGCGCCGAGCTTCTCGAGCGTCGTTGCGCCGATGCCGCGCTTGGGCGTGGTGATCGCGCGGATGAAAGCGGGATCGTCGTCGTCGTTCAGCACGAGCCGCAGATACGCGGTGAGGTCTTTGATTTCGGTGCGCTCGAAATACGATTGACCGCCCGAGATCGCGTACGGGATGCTCTGCGCGCGAAGCTGCTGCTCGAACGGCTTCGCCTGATGGTTGCCGCGGTAGAGGATCGCGTAGTCGGAAAATCGCGTGCGGTGCTCGAACTTGTGCGCGAGCAGCCGGCGAACGACGCCGTCCGCCTCGGCTTCGTCGTCGGCGGCCGGCGTCACACGCAGCGTGTCGCCGTGACCGAGCTCGCTCCACAATCGCTTGTCGAAGAGCTTCGGATTGTTCGCGATCAGCGCGTTCGCGCTCTTGAGGATGCGAACCGTCGAGCGGTAGTTCTGCTCGAGCTTGACCACCTTCAACGCCGGATAATCGCGCGGCAGCTGGGCGAGATTGTCGATCGACGCGCCGCGCCAGCCGTAGATCGCCTGGTCGTCATCGCCCACCGCCGTGAACGCCGCGCGCTCGCCGGTGAGCTCGCGAAGCAGCCGGTATTGCGCCGGGTTCGTGTCCTGGTATTCATCGACCAGCACGTAGCTGCAGCGCGCCCGCCATTTTGCAGCGGCGGCCGGATTGTCCGCGAGCAACGCGATCGGAAGCGTGATCAGGTCGTCGAAATCGACCGCCTGATACGCGCGAAGCGTGTCGTCGTAGCGCTGGTACGCGCGCGCGGCGAGCGCATCGTCGTCGCTCTGCGCGCCCTTGAGCGCAGCCGCCGGCGAAACGAGCGCGTTCTTCCATTGGCTGATCTTCCATTGTGCCGTCCGGGCGCGCGCACGCTCGGTCGTCTGCATCAGCTCGGCGACGATCGGCTCGACGTCATCGGGGTCGAAGATCGAAAACGACGGCTTGAGGCCGGCAGCTTTCGCGTCGGCGCGCAGGATGCGAAGTCCCAGCGCGTGGAACGTGCTGATCGCGACCTTGGCGGCGACTTCCCGCTTGCCGCCTCGCGCGAGAAGCTCCGCCGCGCGCGCGCGCATCTCGCGCGCCGCCTTGTTCGTGAACGTGATCGCGGCGATCGTGTCGGGCGCATGGCCGCGCTCGATCAGATGCGCGATCTTCGCCGTGATCACGCGCGTCTTGCCGCTGCCCGCGCCGGCGAGCACGAGCAACGGACCGTCGACGTAGCGCACCGCCTCGCGCTGCGGAGAATTGAGCGAAAACGACATGCAGGGGATCGATGCGACGCGATGCTAAGATTCGTGGGCGATTCTACTTCGATTCGGATGCCGCGCGCGCCGCTTCCCCCATGAGCCTCTACGCGATCGGAGACATCCAGGGCTGTCATGCCGAGCTGTGCGAGATGCTCGAGCTCGTCGCATTCTCGCCGGCGAGCGATCGCTTGTGGCTGGTCGGCGACCTCGTCAATCGCGGACCGGGCTCGCTCGCGGTCATGCGCGAAGTGAAGGCGCTCGGCGACGCCGTCACGATCGTCACCGGCAATCACGATTTCCATCTGCTGACCGTCGCCGCCGGTCACGCGCGCGCGCATCGCGAGGACACGCTCGCCTGCGTGCTCGAGGCGCCGGACCGCGACGAGCTGCTCGCGTGGGTGCGAAGCTGGCCGCTCGTCGTCGTCGACGGTGAGCGTCTGCTCGTGCATGCGGGCCTGCTGCCGTCGTGGACGCCGGCGAGCGCGCTGATGTACTCGCGCGAAGTGCAGACGATGCTCGCGAGCGAGCGGCACGACGCGTTCCTTGCGACGCTCTACGGCGACGAGCCGAGCGCGTGGCGCGACGACCTCGAAGGCTTCGACCGATTGCGCGCGATCGTCAACGTCTGCACGCGGCTGCGCTTTTGCAGCGCCGACGACCGGATGGAATTCCGCGAAAAGCGCGGTCCGGCATTCACGCCGCCGGGCTTCAAACCGTGGTTCGCGCACGAATCGCGCGCGTCGGCCGGCGTCAGCGTCGTCTGCGGCCACTGGTCGACGCTCGAGCTGATGCTCGCGCCCAACGTTCTGATGCTCGATTCGGGCTGCCTGTGGGGCGGCGCGCTCACCGCGATCAGGCTGGATGACGATCGCGTGTTCCAGGTTCCGGCGCGTCAGCCGCTGCAACCGAAGCCGTCGCGCTGACGTTCGCTCGCACCATCGCGCGAATTGTGTCCTCCGCAGCTCGCGCGACCGCGCGACGGTGGACGCCGCGCGCAGACATCGGCGCCGCGAGATGCAGCTCGACGACGAGCGTGCGCTCGCTCACGACGCGCCAGAACGATTCCGCGAACGTCGTGTCGCCGACATAGCTCGGCGCGTCGGTGTGCTCGCCCGCCGGCGTGCGGTAACGGATCGCGATCGGCTGCACGTGGCCTTCGACGTTGACGATCGGTTGCAGCAGCGAGCCGTGGAAGTGCAACACGTCTCGTCCGTCGCTCGTCATGCCTTCCGGAAAGATCGCGACCACGTCACCGCGCGCGAGCGCGTCGGTCGCGTGGCGGTTGATGTCGTGCGCATGGCGGCGGTCCGAGCGATCGATGAGCAGCGTGCCCACGCCCGCGATCAGCCACCCGACGAGCGGCCAGCGCGCGAGCTCCGCCTTGGCGACGAAGCGCGCCGGCTGCCACGTATTCAGCACGAAGATATCGAGCCACGAGACGTGGTTTGCAACGACGAGGAGGCCGCCCTGAGGAGGCTCCGGCGCACTGCCGAGCAAGCGCGCCTCGATGCGCAGAATGCGCAGCAGCCGCGCGCTCCAGCGCCGGATCAGCGCCCGCCGCGAGCGCGGCGCGATCCAGGGAAACACGAACGCCGTCGTCGCGAGCCCTTGCGCGAGATGCACGGACATCCGAGCCGAGCGGTAGAGGCGCAACGACAGCGGCGTGCGCCGACGGGCCGCGTTGCGCGGCGCGATCAAGATTCTAGTGCGCGACGCGGGTTGTGTGGCCGTCGGAGAGCAGGCGCACACGATCGCCCGGGCGGAACAGCTCGCCGGTGCCCTCCTGCACGATTGCGACCATCCTGCCGGAATCGAGCCGCGTCGTGATCTCGAGCCCCTGCCTGCGACTCGCGTCCTGCTCGACCGCCGAGCCGATGACGCCGCCGAGAATCGCGCCGGCGATCGCGCCGGCAGCGTTGGCCGCACTGCTGCCGCCGATCTGGCTGCCGCCGATGCCGCCGAGAACCGCGCCGCCGACCGTACCCACGCCGCTGTTCGCGCCTTGCAGGTTGACTGGGCGGACGCTCTCGACGACGCCCATCTCGACCGATTGCGGTCTGTTGGCCTGATAGCCGTAGTACGTCTCGCCGTAGCGCGGCGGATACGCGCAACCGGCGAGCAGCGCAGCGGCGGCGACCGCGACGATGCCGGGACGCAGAATCGCGAAGGGACGCTTCATGCTTGCCTCACCAGAGATGCTTGCCGAACGCCTCGTAGTATAACGTTCCGATTCTTTCGCGGTTGACGGCGTGGTTCTGTCCGCCGCGCGAGGTGATCTTGAGCGCGCCGAGCACCGCGGCGAGGCCGCCGGTGCGTTCCCAATCCCAGCGCTGTCCGATGCCGTACAGCAGGCCGGCGCGATACGCATCGCCGCATCCGGTGGGGTCGACGACGGCTTCGGCTTGCACGGCCGGAATCTCGAGCGTCTTGCCTTCGGTGCGAATGCGCGACCCTTCGCCGCCCAGCGTAACGATCATCGCATCGACGCGCGCGGCGAGCTCGCGTTCGCTCATGCCGGTGCGCTCGGACAGAAGCTTCGCCTCGTAATCGTTGACGGCGAGGTACGTCGCCGCGTCGATCATCTCGACCAGTTGATCGCCGGTGAACAGCGGCAAACCCTGACCGGGATCGAACACGAACGGAATCTTCGCCGACGCGAACTGCTCGACGTGCGAGCACATGCCGTCCTTGCCGTCCGGCGCCACGATGCCAAGGCCAATGTGCTCGACGTCGGTCACGCGATTGTCGTGCGAGCGGTTCATCGCACCGGGATGGAACGCGGTGATCTGATTGTCGTCGAGATCGGTGATGATGAATGCTTGCGCCGTGTACGTGCCGGCGACGGTGCGCACGCCATCGCGTGCAATCGCGAGCTCGGCAAGGCGTTCGCGATACGGCGCGCCGTCGTCGCCGATCGTCGCCATCACGACGGGCTCGCCGCCGAGGCCCTTCAGACTGTACGCGATGTTGCCGGCGCAGCCGCCCCATTGACGCCGCATTTCGGCGATCTGAAACGAGACCGATAGCACGTGCGTCTGCTCGGGAAGGATGTGGCGCGCGAAGCGATCGGGAAACACCATGATCGTGTCGTACGCGAGCGAGCCGCAGATGAGCGTGCGCGTAAGAGACATGCGAAACCTTCGACGGAGCGCTGCGACGAGCGGCGCGACAGGCGGGACTTTACTATGACCGGCAGGCGTCGCAAACCGCGTGCTCAACGCACGCTCGGCCTGCGCAGCGGTTCGGTAATGCAAGCGTCGGGCTGTCCGCCTCGAGCGGCGATTCGGAATTGCTCGCAGCCCGCTTCGCGGGTCCCCGCTCGCTCCTCACGCGCTAAGTCGTCGTCTCGCGACCGAGCTCGCGAACGACCGCCTGCTGGCGCCGCGAAACCGGCAGCGTCTCCGGCACGTCCTTCAGCAGCACTTCCCAGTGCGCGTCGCCTTCGTTGCCGACGCGCCGCTCGAAGCCGCGGATCGCGTCGCGCGCGACGATGCAGTTGCGGTGAACGCGCACGAAGCGCGATCCGAACTCTTCCTCGAGCTTGGTGAGCGATTCCTCGAGCAGGAATTCGCGCGTCGCCGTGCGGATCGTGATGTACTTGAGCTCCGCTTTCAGGTAGACGATGTCGACGATCGGCACGAGCACGACGCGCGAGCGCTCGGTCACCGACAGGAAGCGGCGGGCGTTCGCCGGAAGCTGCTCGAGGCGGGAAACGGAGAGCGGCTTCAGTCGCGGCACCTTCTGCAGCGCGGCGAGCAGACGCTGCACGCGAACGGGTTTCATCAGGTAATCGACGGCGTTCAACTCGAACGCCTGCAGCGCATGCTCGTGGTACGCCGTCGTGAAGATCAGCACCGGCGGCTGCGCAAGCTTCAGCAGATGGCGCGCGAGCTCGATGCCGTCCATGTCCGGCATGTGGATGTCGGTGAGCACGAGGTCCGCGGGCACGGCGGCCAGCAATTCCATCGCCTCGCGCCCGCTGCCGGCTTCGCCGACGACGGCGAGTGGCAATGCGGTCGCGCAGTCGTCGAGCAGCTCGCGCAGGCGCCGCCGCGCGGGCGCTTCATCGTCAACGATCAGCAGTCGCAGCGGTGCATCAACCACGGGAAGCCTCCGGTTTGGGTGTCGCGACGGCCGGTGCGACGCGAACGCGCTCGGCGCGATCGCGCCCGACATTGGATTGCGAAGCCGATGCCGGACGCACGGTCGAGCTCGGTTCGACAACGGCCGCCTTTCGATACGGCATCCGAAGATGCACCTCGTACGCGTCCGTTCGGATCCGCGACTCGAGCGTGCCCTCGGTGTCGAAATGCAACTGCAAGCGCTCGCGCACGTTCTGCATCGCCATCTTGTTGCCGCCGTGATGGCCGCCGCCGTCGACGCGGTACGGGTTGCGCAGCAGCACGTGCACGTCGCCGCCCTTGTAGAAGATGTTGATCGACACGACGCCCGGTTCGCTCGACGGCTCGATGCCGTGATAGACGGCGTTCTCGAGCAGCGGCTGGAGCACGAGCGGGGGTACGAGCGCGTCGCCGGGCATGTTCGCGAGATGCCACTCGA
The DNA here is from genome assembly GCA_963728935.1 of uncultured beta proteobacterium. Lineage (GTDB taxonomy): Bacteria > Pseudomonadota > Gammaproteobacteria > Burkholderiales > Casimicrobiaceae > CAVSMC01. The sequence continues at coordinate 8,138 of CAVSMC010000001.1, forward strand.
CCTGCAGCCGCTCGCCGAGCCGAAGCTTCTCGAGCGCGAGGTATTGCCGGCACAGCTCGACTTCATCGGCGAGCGGAGCGAGGTCGCGGTTGTCGCGCATCAGCACGCGGAAGAGCTCCGCCATGTCCTGCAGCGCGGTCTCCGCTTGCCGCGGCTCGGTGCGCACGAGCGATAACACGGCGTTCAGGCTGTTGAACAGGAAATGCGGTCGAATCCGCGCCTGCAGCGCCTGCAGCCGCGCCTCGACGATCGCCGGCGACAGTGCCTTTGCGCGCAGCACGAAGTAGTAGAGCAGCACGCCGGTCGCGACCAGCGTGAGGAGCACGTGGCGCAGCAGCGTGCTCGGCCGCGCGGGTTCGTAGACGCTCAGCAGCACGTTCACGATCAGCGCGGCGATCACACCGATCACGGCGACGATCAGCGCGCCGGTCGAAAAAGGATGCTGCGCGAGGCGCGGACCGAGCGCGTAGAGCGTCGCGAGCTCCAGCAGAAGCTGCGGCTCGACCGTTGCCAACATGTCGACCCACGCGGCGATCCATGTCATCGCCGGCAGATCGCGCAGCAGCGCGGCGACGGCAGCCATGCCGTTCACCGCGAGCAAGATACGCAGGACCGTCCCGAGGTTGCGGAAGTCCGGAAGCGCGGCGGCTGCCGAATTTTGTCTTATAATCCGAGCCATACGGAACGGTCGATGCAAGCTTCATGCCGACGCCTCGAGCGCCGCGCGCGACCTGCCAACCCCCGCGCCGAGCTCATTGTCGGCAACCGACCGCTCCCAGGCAAGCCGGCGCCGAAACGCTGTTGCGCCAAGGACTTCGCGAGACTGCGCCCGATTCCATGGCCGACCCGAACCCCGCCTCGCCGCCCGCGGCGACCGCCGACGGCACCGGCGGATGGTCCGGCCGATTCGGCGAGCCGGTGACGGAACTCGTCAAGCGCTATACGGCTTCCGTCGATTTCGATCGCCGACTTGCCGAAGCCGATATCGCCGGCTCGCTCGCCCATGCCCGAATGCTCGCCGCCGTCGGCGTGCTCGCCGCCGACGACCTGGAGGCGATCGAGCGTGGCCTTGCGATCGTCGGGGCCGAGATCGCGCGCGGCGACTTCGCGTGGTCGCGCGACTTCGAGGACGTCCATCTCAACGTCGAAAAGCGCTTGATCGCGCTCGTCGGCGACGCCGGCAAGCGGCTGCACACGGGCCGCTCGCGCAACGACCAGGTCGCCACCGACCTGCGGCTGTGGCTGCGGGGGGCGATCGACGCGCTCGGCGCGCGAATCATCGACTTTCGCCGCGCGCTGCTCGCGCTTGCCGAGCGTCACGCCGACACGATCATGCCGGGCTTCACGCACCTGCAGGTCGCGCAGCCGATCACCTTCGGCCACCATCTGATGGCCTACGACGCGATGCTTGCGCGTGACGCCGAGCGGCTCGTCGACTGCCGCCGCCGCGTCAACCGCCTGCCGCTCGGCAGCGCGGCGCTCGCCGGCACCGGCTATCCGATCGATCGCGAGCACGTGGCGCGCGAGCTCGGCTTCGAAGGACTCGCCGAAAACTCGCTCGACGCCGTGTCGGATCGCGACTTCGCGATCGAATTCGCCGCCTGCGCGTCGCTCGCGATGCTGCATCTGTCGCGCTTCGCCGAGGAGCTCGTGCTCTGGTCGAGCCCGCGCTTCGGCTTCGTCGCGCTCGCCGATCGCTTCTGCACCGGAAGCTCGATCATGCCGCAGAAGAAGAACCCCGACGTGCCCGAGCTCGTGCGCGGCAAGACCGGCCGCGTCGTCGGCAGCTTCGTATCGCTCGCGATGCTGATCAAAGGTCAGCCGCTCGCGTACAACAAGGACAACCAGGAAGACAAGGAGCCGCTGTTCGACGCGGTCGACACGCTCGCCGACTCGCTTGCGGTGATGAGCGAGCTCGTTGCATCAGGCATCGAGGCGAACGTCGAGCGCATGCGTGCGGCGGCGAGCGAGGGCTTTTCGACGGCGACCGACCTCGCCGACTACCTCGTTCGCAAAGGCATGCCGTTTCGTGACGCGCACGAAGCGGTGGCGCGCACCGTCCGCGCCGCGGAAGCGAAGCGCATCGATCTTGCCGATCTTCCGTTGGCAGAGCTCAGAACTTTCGCGCCTGACATCGACGATGACGTCTTCGCCGTACTCACGCTCGAAGGTTCGGTCGCGAGCCGCAATCATCCGGGCGGAACGGCGCCGGCGCGCGTGCGCGCCGCGATCGCCGCCGCGCGTGCATCACTCGACAAGGAGTCAACGAAGCGATGAAGCTCGCCTTCCTCGGACTGGGCGTCATGGGGTTCCCGATGGCCGGACATCTCGCGCGCGCCGGCCACGACGTCACCGTCTACAACCGCACGCCGGCGAAGGCCGCGAAATGGACCGCGACGTACGGCGGCGCGAGCGCCCCAACGCCGGCGGCCGCCGCGCGCGACGCCGAGATCGTGATGATGTGCGTCGGCAACGACGACGACGTACGTGCGGTCGCAATGGGCGACGACGACGGCGCGCTCGCCGGCATGACCGACGGCGCGATCCTCGTCGATCACACGACGGCCTCGGCGCAGGTCGCGCGCGAAGTGCATGCGAAGGCGCAGGCGACGGGCGTCGGCTTTCTCGATGCGCCGGTGTCCGGCGGCCAGGCCGGCGCGGAGAACGGCAAGCTCACGATCATGGTCGGCGGCGACGCGCAGACTTTCGCCCGCGCCGAGTCGGCGCTCGCGCACTACGCGCGCGCGGTGACGCTGATGGGCGGGCCCGGCAGCGGTCAGCTCACGAAGATGGTGAACCAGATCACGATCGCGGGACTCGTGCAGGCGCTCGCCGAGGGCATCGACTTCGCGACTCGCGCGGGCCTCGATGTCGAGCGCGTGCTCGACGTCATCGGCAAGGGCGCCGCGCAATCGTGGCAGCTCGACAACCGCGGCAAGACGATGGCGGCCGACAAGTTCGATTTCGGCTTCGCCGTCGATTGGATGCGCAAGGACCTCGGCATCTGCATCGCGACGGCGCGCGACAACGGCGCCGCGCTGCCCGTTACCGCGCTCGTCGACCAGTTCTACGCGCGCATCCAGGCGCGCGGCGGCGGCCGCTGGGATACGTCGAGCCTGATCCGGTTACTGCGCGATCCGAAATGACGATTCGCGGGCCGATGCGCCGTTAGTCCGCGCCGGGCGCAGGGAGTCGATCGCCGTCGACGATCGCGATCTCGTAGCTGATCTGCGCGGTCTTCGCGAGCATCAGCGTCGCCGAACAGTATTTTTCCTTCGACAGCTTGACCGCGCGCTCGACCTGGCGCGCGTCGAGTCCGCGCCCGGCGACCGCGTACTTCAAATGGATCGCCGTGAATATCTTCGGCTCGCTCGGCGCGCGCGTGGCCTCGGCATCGACCACGCAGTCGGCGATCGGTTGGCGCGCCTTCTTGAGGATCCAGACGACATCGAACGCGGTGCAGGCGGCAGCGCCCATCAGCACGAGCTCCATCGGGCGCGGCCCGAGATTGCGTCCGCCGGCTTCGGGCGCACCATCGACGAGCAGCGCGTGCCCGCTGCCGCTCTCGGCGACGAACGATACGCCTTCGTTCCATTTGACTCGCGTCTTCATCGCCGCTCCATGCCCAGGAATGACGCAATGCACATCATCGAAAGCGAGTGCCCACTACGAATGTGACCGTTAGCCGCGGCTGCTCTTACATTCTGGTTTCCGTCAGATATTCAGCTTGAATTGTGCAACGCAATATGGCACGATGGCGTCGCGTTCGTATGCGCTCGGGATCCTCCTCCCCTCGATGCGGGCGCATTTCCCCCCTTCCTCCTCCTAGGGTGGAAAACTTCAAGCGCGGCCTCTCGGCCGCGCTCTTTTTTTGGCCTTGCGCGCAACGGCTCTCCAGCATGCGTTGGTTTGACAGGAGCACCTGTAACATATTATTATGCAAGACTTTGCTCGATTCTGCCGATAAGCATTCGCATGCGCCATTGGCGGGAGCCGCTTCTTCATCCATACCAGATTTCGCCATGAAGACCTTTTCGGCCAAGCCGCAGGACATCCAGCGGGATTGGTACGTCGTCGACGGCACGGACAAGGTGCTCGGCCGGCTCGCGAGCCAGATCGCGCTTCGGCTTCGCGGCAAGCACAAGCCGATCTTCACGCCGCACATGGACACCGGCGACTTCATCGTCGTGACCAACGTCGACAAGATCCGCGTCACCGGCAACAAGGCCGACGACAAGCTATACCACCGCCACAGCGGCTATCCCGGCGGCATCTCGACGATGACCTTCGCGAAGATGCAGCAACGCTTTCCCGGCCGCGCGCTCGAGAAGGCTGTAAAGGGCATGCTGCCGAAGGGTCCGCTCGGCTACAAGATGATCAAGAAGCTCAAGTGCTATGCAGGCAATGCGCATCCGCACGCGGCGCAACTACCGAAACCCCTCGACATTTGACCCCATGATCGGCAATTACTATTACGGCACAGGCCGGCGCAAGAGCGCGGTGGCACGCGTGTTCCTGAAGAAGGGCACGGGCAAGATCATCGTGAACGAGAAGCCCGCCGACGAGTTCTTCTCGCGCGACACCGGCCGGATGGTCATCCGCCAACCGCTGAAGATCACGAGCCACGAGGCGACGTTCGACATCATGATCAACGTCGCCGGCGGCGGCGAGTCGGGCCAGGCGGGCGCCGTGCGCCACGGCATTACGCGCGCGCTGATCGACTACGATGCGGCGCTCAAGCCGACGCTGTCGAAGGCCGGTCTCGTTACGCGCGACGCGCGAGAGGTCGAGCGCAAGAAGGTCGGCTTGCACAAGGCGCGTCGCCGCAAGCAGTTCTCGAAGCGCTGATCGTCCGGCGCACGCTTGTTCGCGAAGGCCGCCGGGGGGCGGCCTTCGGCGTTTTGGCAGATGCGATCGGCGCGCGTGGCGGTCGTTATTCCATTGTCATAATCATGACGGCGGATGGTAGAATCGCCCTCGCGAGGCAACATGATCAAGATCGGCATCGTTGGCGGCACCGGCTATACGGGGGTCGAGTTGCTGCGGCTGCTCGCCGCGCACCCCGACGCCGACGTGCGCGCGATCACGTCGCGCAAGGACGCCGGCACGCGGCTCGCCGATCTGTTTCCAAGCCTTCGCGGCCGCTACGATCGGCTGGTGTTCGTCGATCCCGCGCAGGCCGAGCTCACTTCCTGCGACGTCGTCTTCTTCGCAACGCCGCACGGCGTCGCGATGGCGCAGGCGCGCGGGCTCGTCTCGGCGGGCGTTCGCATCATCGACCTCGCCGCCGACTTCCGGATCAAGGATCCCGCCGCGTTCGAAAAATGGTATCGGATCCCGCACGCGTGCCCGGAGCTTCTGGCCCAATCAGCTTACGGTCTCACCGAGCTCAACCGGGACGCGGTCCGCCGCGCCCGTATCGTCGGCAACCCGGGCTGCTATCCGACGGTCGTCCAGCTTGGACTTTGGCCGTTGCTCGAAGCGGGCGCCGTCGACACCGCGCATCTGATCGCGGACTGCAAATCGGGCGTTTCGGGCGCCGGCCGCAAGGCCGAGATGGGGCTCATATTCTCCGAAGCCTCCGATAACTTCAGGGCGTACAGCGTCAACGGCCACCGCCACCATCCCGAGATCGTGCAGGAGCTCGGCCGCGTCGCGCGCGAGGCGGTGTCGCTCGTGTTCATTCCGCATCTCGTACCGATGATTCGCGGCATGCAGGCGACGCTGTACGCGCGGCTCACCACGCTCGACGTCGACCTGCAGGCGCTGTTCGAGCGACGCTACGCCGGCGAGCCGTTCGTCGACGTGATGCCGCCCGGCAGTTCGCCCGACACGCGGTCGACGCGCGCGGCCAACGTGTGCCGCATAGCGGTCCACCGGCCCGAGGACGGCGACATCGTCGTGATCCTCGCCGTGCAGGACAACCTCGTCAAAGGCGCCGCCGGCCAGGCGGTCCAGAACATGAACCTGATGTTCGGACTGCCGGAGACGACTGGTCTCACCGCGCTCCCGGTGCTGCCGTAGGCGAGCAGGACGGTGCCGCACGCCTGGTGGCGCCGCGCGCGCCAGCACTTCGGAATCGACGCGCCGCGCGTGGCGGTCCGAACGCGCTTGCCTTGGCCGTGGCGGCTCGTCGCCGGAGCGATCGTCGTCGCGATCGTCGGCGGCATGTGGTGGTGGGGCTTCGACTTCGGACAGATCTTCGGCGGCTTCAATCGCAAAGAGGTCGAGGCGCGCGTCGCGTCGTTGGAAGCGCAAGCGGTGCAGCTCAAAGGCGAGGCGTCCGAGCTGCGTTCGCGCGCTACGCAGGCGGAAAGCGATCTCGCGATGACGAAGGCCGCGCTCGCGACCGTCTCGAAGCAAGCGCTCGACCAGCAAAGCGAGGCCACGCAGCTCAAGGAAGAGCTCGCGTTCCTGCAGAAGCTCGTCTCCGATTCGAACAAGCAGACGGGGCTGTCGATCCAGAACGTCTCGGTCGAACGTGAGAGCGCCAATCGTTGGCACTACAGCCTGCTCGTCGTGCGCGGCGGCAATCCTCGCGACGAGTTCGACGGGCATCTCGCGCTGTCGGTCGATCTCAACGTGGGCGAACCCAGCGCGGCGCAGCGTCCCGGCGGCCTCACGCTGCCCGACGACCAGCCGGATCAGGCGGCAGCGCTGAAGCTTCGGTTCAAGTATTATCAGCGGGTGGAAGGGTCGTTCCGGGTGCCGGCAGGTACGGCCCCGCGGGCGCTGACCGTTCGCGCATTCGAGTCCGGGCAATCGACGCCGCGCGCCACGCGGAACACGACGATTTCTTGAGCTTGATCAGACACGCGGGAGGACCCATGTGGGAACGTAAGAAGCGCGCTAGTCCGCAGAAGCGGATCGACTGTCTGATCGGCGCCGGAACGGTTGTCGCAGGCGACGTGACGTTCAGCGGCGGATTGCGCATCGACGGCGAAGTCCGCGGCAACGTCGTGTCGGCGAACGGCGAGCCCGGGACGCTGGTCGTGAGCGAGCAGGCGAAGGTCGACGGCGAGATTCGGGTGTCGCACGTCGTCGTCAACGGGACGGTCAACGGTCCGTTGACGGCGAACGACTATCTGGAATTGCAGCCGAAAGCACGCGTCGTCGGTGACATCACGTACCGGGCGCTCGAGATGCACGTAGGCGCGGTCATCCAGGGTCGGCTGGTGCATGCCGAACCGGGTACGGCGTCGGTAGTCGAATTGAAACGCGCAGCCGCGGATTAATCGGCTGCGCACGCCCGGCCCGATGCAGTGGCCGGGGCCGCAACCTTGACCGCGCCATCACCATACGGGCGGCAGGGTTGCGGCGGACAGGCGGGCGTTCCGGTCTTGCCCCGCGACAGGAGCCTTGTAGACATGAACACGATGACGGACATGCCTGCCCCTCTCATCTTCACCGACAGCGCGGCGCTCAAGGTGAAGTCGTTGATCGAGGAGGAAGGCAATCCCGAGCTGAAGCTGCGCGTCTTCGTGACGGGCGGCGGCTGCTCGGGCTTTCAGTACGGTTTCACGTTCGACGAGGTCGTCAACGACGATGACACGTCGATGGAAAAGAACGGCGTCACGCTGCTGATCGACCCGATGAGCTATCAGTATCTGGTCGGCGCCGAGATCGACTATCAGGAAGGTCTCGAAGGCGCGCAGTTCGTGATCAAGAATCCGAACGCGACGACCACCTGCGGCTGCGGCTCGTCGTTCTCCGCGTAGCCGCCCGCTCGAAAATAAGTAGGGTCAGACTCGACTTTTCGAAAAGTCGAGTCTGACCCTAATTTCGTGGTCATTTCGGGTAGATCGCGCCGAGCACGCGCGGCCCGCGCGCGCCCGTGACGGCCGGCAGATTGCCCGGGCGCGCAGCAAGCGTTTCGCGCGCGAGCCATGCGAACGCGAGCGGCTCGACGGCGGCGACCGGAATGCCTGCCGCTTCGGTCGTCAACACGCGTCGCGGCGCGAGCGCACGCGCAAGCGCTTCCATCAACACGGGATTGTTCGCGCCGCCGCCGCTCACATAGACATTCGCCGCGCCGGCGCAATGCGCAACGAGCGCCGAAGCAATCGATCGCACGGTGAGCGCGGCGAGCGTCGCCTGAACGTCGGCCGGCGCGATCGATGCGCCCCGCTCGCCAATCTTCGCATTGATCCACGCATCGTTGAAACGATCGCGGCCGGTGCTCTTCGGCGGCGTTCGCGCGAAAAAACCATCGGCCATCATCAGCGCAAGCAGCGGCTCGTCGACGCGGCCGCTCGCTCCCCAGGCACCGTCGCGGTCGAACGCACTGCCGCGGTGTCGCGCGTGCCAAGCGTCGAGCAGCACGTTGCCCGGTCCCGTGTCGAAGCCGCGCACGAGCCCCGCCGGCGGCAGGTCGGTCAGATTGGCGATTCCGCCGATGTTGATCACGACGCAGTGCTCGCGGGGGCGCGCGAACATCGCGGCGTGGAACGCCGGAACGAGCGGCGCGCCTTCACCGCCTGCCGCGATGTCGCGACTGCGAAAATCGGCGACCACCGTCATGCCGGCGCGCTCGGCAACGCGCGCCGCGTTGTTGAGCTGCAGCGTCCATCCTTCGTGCGGCGCGTGACGTACCGTCTGGCCGTGCACACCGGCAGCGGCGATGTCCGCGACGTCGACTCGCGCAGCGGCAAGCGCGCCGGCGATCGCTTCGGCGTACAGATCGGCGAGCGCGTTCGCTGCGCGTGCGGCGCGGGCGAGCTCATCGGGGCCGGCTGCCTGCAAGGCGAAGAGCTCGGCGCGCAGCGGCCGCGGCAACGGTCGCGATATCGCGCCGAGCAACGCGCATCCGCGCGCTGCAGGCAACGAAAACTCGGCGACGACGGCGTCGATGCCGTCGAGGCTCGTGCCCGTCATCACGCCGACGAAGAGCTCGCGCGACATCGAGTCGATGCGACGCGCCGGTCAGTCGCCAGCGACGGTGAACGCGTTCGGCAGCGTCTGGGCAATCGCGAGCTGCGCCTGCACCGGTGCGATGGTCGACCGGAACAGCGGCTGCTGCGCCAAGTCCAACGGCTCTCCGTCGGGCAATGCGACCGTCAACGGGTCGCGCTGCTCGTCGCCGACGCGAAATTCGTAATGCAGGTGCGGGCCGGTTGCCCAGCCCGTCTGTCCGACGTACCCGATCACTTCGCCCTGCGAGATCCTGGCGCCGTATCGCAACTGCGGCGCGAAACGCGACAGGTGCGCGTACAGCGTCGAGAATGCACCCTGGTGCTTCAGATGGATGACGTTGCCGTAGCCGTTCTGCGTGCCGACGAAGAGCACCGTGCCGGCCGCTGTTGCGCGCACGGGCGTGCCGAGCGGCGCAGCGTAATCGACGCCCTTGTGCGCACGCCAGTCCAGCAGGATCGGATGGAAGCGCGCGTTCGAGAAACCCGACGTGATGCGCGAGAACTCCATCGGCGAGCGCAGGAACGCGCGCCGCAGCGCCTGACCATCCTCGCCGTAATACGCTTCGTGTCCGGCATCGTCGTGAAAGCGAAATGCACGCAGTGTCTTCGCGGCCTGCGAAAACTCGGCGGCGACGATGCGCCCCGGCCCCGCGGGCTCGCCATCGATGTAGCGCATCTCGTAGACGACGGCGAAGCGGTCGCCCGCGCGCAGGTCGTGGTGGAAATCGACCTCGCCGGCGAACACATCGGCCAATTGCATCGTCACCGCATCGGGCAGCCCGGCATCGTCGGCCGCCGCGTAGAGCGACGATCGGATTTCCCCGGTCCCGATCTTCCAGCGCACCTCGACCGGGGCAGCGCTCACCGCTGCTTCGAAGCCGTCGGCCGCGCGTGAAACGTTCAGCAGCTCTCCGCTCGGCGCGACCATGCGCAACTGGACGAGACGCCCGTCGTCGTCGGTCGCAACTCGCAGCGGCCGCCCCGGCTTGAGCTGGTAGACGGCGCGCGCCGCGCGATCGGCATGAAGGAACGAAAGCGCGTCGGCGTCGTCGACGCCCATCCGCGAGAGTACGCTTCCGACGGTGTCGCCGCGGCGAATGCGCTCCTCGCGCCAGTAGACGCCGGACAAATCGTCGAGCTCGACGGCGGCGGGGTGCCCCAGCGTGCGCTCGAGAAGGTACGTCGGAACCGGCTCGATGATCGTGTCGGGCGCGAACCCGTACGCGGCAACGCCGGACAATCCGAACATCGCGGCGATGACGAGCCAGAACGCGGGCGTCAGCACCGGGTCGCGAGAGCGCGAGCGCGGAAGGGCCGGGCGCCGGCTTTGCGATAAAATTTCGGGTTTGGGTTCCGGCACGGCCAACGCGCGAGCACGAGCGAGCGGCGATTCTAGCAGACGCGGCACCCCATGAGCATCGATATCGCCCATCATTTGGCCGTGTTCCGGCGCGGCGCCGACGAGCTGATCGTCGAGAGCGAGCTCGCGGCGAAGCTCGCGCGCGGCAAGCCGCTGCGCATCAAGGAGGGATTCGACCCGACACGGCCCGACCTGCATCTGGGCCACACCGTCCAGTTCAACAAGCTGAAGCAACTGCAGGACCTCGGCCATCACGTCATCTTCCTGATCGGTGACTTCACCGGATTGATCGGCGACCCGACCGGGCGCAACGTCACGCGGCCGGCGCTGTCGCGCGAGGAGATCGATGCGAATGCGAAGACGTACACCGACCAGGTCTTCCTGATCCTCGATCGTGCGAAGACCGAGGTCGCTTTTAACTCGAAGTGGCTCTCGGCGCTCGGCGCCGACGGCATGATCCGGCTCGCCGCGAAGTACACGGTCGCGCGCATGCTCGAGCGCGACGATTTCGCCAAGCGCTACCAAAGCGGCCAGCCGATCGCGGTCCACGAATTCCTCTACCCGCTCGCGCAAGGCTACGACTCGGTCGCCCTCAACGCCGACGTCGAGCTCGGCGGCACCGACCAGAAGTTCAACCTGCTGGTCGGACGCGAGCTGCAGCGCCACTACGGACAGGAGCCGCAGTGCATCCTGACGCTGCCGCTGCTCGAGGGCCTGGACGGCGGCAACAAGATGTCGAAGTCGCTCGACAACTACGTCGGCATCACCGAGCCCGCGAACGAGATGTTCGGCAAGCTGATGTCGATCTCCGACGAGCTGATGTGGCGCTACTACGAGCTCTTGTCGTTCCGATCGACCGAGGCGATCGCGCAGCTCAAGCGCGAATGCGCGCAAGGTCGCAATCCGCGCGACGCGAAGGTGCTGCTCGCGCAGGAGATCGTGGCGCGATTCCACTCGAAGCAGGCGGCCGAAGCCGCGCTCGCCGAATTCGAGGCGCGCTTCAAGCAGGGCGCGATGCCCGAAAACATGCCGCACGTGACGCTGCATTCAGCCGGCGCGCCGATGCCGATCGCGCAGCTCGCGAAGCAGGCGGGTGTGGTCGACTCGACGTCCGAGGCGCTGCGGCTGATTGCGCAGCGCGGGCTGAGGGTCGACGGCGAAGTCGTCGCCGACAAGGCGCTCGCGGTCAGCGCCGGTTCGACGGTCGTCGTGCAAGCCGGCAAACGGCGGTTCGCGCGCGTGACGGTGGTGTAGTCATCCCCGCGAACGCGGGGATGCAGCGTCGTTGGTCGTGAAAGACCCTGGGTTCCCGCGTTCGCGGGAACGACCACCTATTCCAATTCGTGAAAGATACTGGGTTCGCGCGTGCGCGGGAACGACCACCTATTCCAATTCGAGCGCGTCGCTGATTGCGGCGATCCCCGCCTTCGCGCATGCGTCGTCGGCGTCGCCGCCCGGCGCGCCCGACACGCCGATCCCGCCGACGATCGACCCCTTCGCCCGGATCATCGAGCCGCCGCCGACAGCGACGACGTTCGGCAGGTTGCGAATGCCGCTCGATGGGCGGCCCGGCTGCGTGCTCGCCGCGAGCTCCGTCGTATCGGTGCGAAAGCTCACGGCGGTCGCCGCCTTGCCGATCGCCGTTTGCGACGTGTGCGCACCGGCGAGATTGTCGCGCAACAGCGCGAGCGGTTGGCCGCCACGATCGACGACGGCGACAGCAACCGTGTAACCGTCCTTCTGGCAGCGCGCGAGCGCGGTCTGCGCAACGGTGAGCGCCGCAGCCGTGGACAGCGTCGTGAAGCTCGTCGTGAGCTTCGATTGCGCCGCGGCGGGTGCGGCAATGAACGCGCTTGCCGCGACGAGGCCTGCGATAGCATTGACGCGCATCGGAATCTCCATCGTTGTTTCGATCACGCGAGACCGGGATTGCCGGCCACGCCATGCAGCCTGGGTACGTTCAACGCGCGCGGCGCGATGCTCTTCTGCGCGCGCAGCCAACGCGCGACGACGTCCCAGATCGGCTCGCCGCCGACCGCCTTCGCTTCTTCGGCTACCGGCGCCCAACCGGCAACCTTGTAGCGCTTCGCGGCGTCGATCGGCTTGCCGCCGAGCGACATTTCGGTGATTCGGCGGCCTATCTTTGCGTTCGGATCGATCGTGTAGGAAAGGCCGCCGACGCGCACCATGTCGCCGCCCTGCTGGTAGTACGGATCGGGATTGAACAGGTTGTCGGCGACGTCCTCGAGAATCGTCTTGATCATCTCGCCGGTGAGCTCGTTGACGGTGACGTACGGATATGTGATCGCCGTCTGGTCGAGCACGTGCTCGTACGTGATCGTCTGGCCGGCGAGGAGCGTGCGTCCCCAGCGGAACCCCGGCGAGAAGGCGATCTGCGCATTCTTTTCGGCCAGCAGCGCATCGAGGATCAACTGGTCGAACGTGCCGTTGAAGTTGCCGCGCCGGTACAACAAGCCCTCGGTGACCGCGAGCTTCTCGCCGAGCTTCGCGTGATGCGGCTCGCGCGCTTTCGCAATGTAGGCGCTCATCGTCGGATCGGCCGGCAGAAGGTTCGCGAACACCGGCAGCAATCGGTACCGGTAGTCGGCGACCTTGCCGCTCTTCACGTCGAGGTCGAGCACGGCGATGAACTTGCCATGGCTGCCGGCGTTGGTGACGAGCGTCTTGCCGCCCGCGTTGGCGACCAGAACGGGCTGCGGCACGCCGTCGTGCGTGTGGCCGCCGAGAATCGCGTCGATGCCTCTGACGCGGCTCGCGAGCTTCAAGTCGACATCCATGCCGTTGTGCGACAGCAGTACGACGACCTGCGCTCCCTTGCCGCGCGCTTCGTCGACGACCTTCTGCAGATTGTCGTCCTGGATGCCGAACGTCCAGTCGGCCACGAAGTAGCGAGGGTTCGCGATCGGCGTGTACGGGAACGCCTGCCCGACGATTGCCACCGGGACACCGTTGATCGTGCGCAGCACGTAGGGCGCGAAGACGGGATCGCCGAAATCGACGGTCTTCACATTTTGCGCGACGAAGTCGATGCGGCCCGCGAAATCGCGCTCGACCACCTCCTTCACGCGCTCGGCGCCGTACGTGAACTCCCAGTGCGCGGTCATCACGTCCACACCGAGGAGCTTCGCGGCGTCGACCATGTCCTGGCCGCGCGACCACATCGACGTCGCCGATCCTTGCCACGTGTCCCCGCCGTCGAGCAGCAGCGCGCCCGGACGCGACGCGCGCAGTTGCTTCAGCAGCGTTGCGAGATGCGCGAAACCGCCGGCCGCGCCGTACGTGCGCGCCGCCGCTTCGAAATCGAGATGGGTGAACGCGTGCGCTTCGCGCGTTCCCGGCGCGATGTCGAAGTGCTTGAGCAGCGCCTCGCCCGTCAAGTGCGGCGGCTTGCCGGCGGCCGCGGCGAGACCGATGTTCACGTTGGGCTCGCGGAAATAGAGCGGCAGCAATTGCGCGTGGCAATCGGTGAAGTGCAGCAGGCTCACGTTGCCGAAACGCGGCACGTCGTAGAACGCTTGCCCGCTCGTCTGCTGCGCGAGCGCGCGGTTCGAGGCAAGCGGCAGGCCCGCGACGCTCGCCGCTGCGAGCACTTCCAGGAAATCGCGGCGATTCATGACGGGCTTGTCGTTCCCGCGAACGCGGGAACCCGGTGTCGTTCGTAAGCCGCCGGATCCCCGCGTGCGAGGGGATGACGACTTGCACAGGTCACTGGTTGACCGGCGACTGCGGGTCCATCAGCAACGCGGTGACGTCCCTGATCTGCGCCTCGGTCAGGATGCCTTTCGCGCCGAAGCGCGGCATGTTCGTGCACGCGTGATACGCCTCGGCGTTGTAGATCTTTCCGTACGCGTACTTGCGCATCTCGTCCGTGTAGCCGCGGGTCTTGCCGAACTGGTACAGCGACGGCCCGATGGTGCCGAACGACACCTCCTGTCTGGTGAGCTGATGGCATGCGTAGCAGTTCGCGCCCGCTGGTCGCTTCGGATCGTCGGAGTACTGCATGCCGCGGCCTTCCTGCGCGATCTTCTCGCCGTTCTTCCAGTCGCCGAGAAGCGTGCCGTCGGCAGGCCATTTGACGGCGGCGAGATTGGATTTCTCGATGCGTTCGACGACGTCCTTCGGCGGCTGCGCGACGCCTGCCTGCGTGCACGCGCGCTGCGTGTCGTCCTGATCGAGACGATCGAGCTTCGCTTGCCCGCGCTCCTTGAACGACGCCTTCAGCACCGCTGCAGCCTTTGCCGAGAGCTCCGCGTCGGACGGTCCGCTCGCACAGCCGGCGGCGAACATCGGAGCGATGGCGGCGAACGCAATGACGCAAGTCGTACGATGGCGCATGCGGTCGGTCTCCTAGCGCTTGATCGCGGGGGCGTTGAATGCGGCGCCGTTGGCGTTGCGGGCGAGAAATGCCGTCAACGCGATCGAGGCGTCCGAGCCGAATTCGAGCTCGGGAAAGCGCTGCTGGCGGAAGCAGTCGTTCAGCCGCCACTGGAACGTGCGCAGCTCGCCCTGCGACACGCGGTAGGCAGGCCACGTCGTATACGCGAGCTGAGCGCCGGCGGTCTTCGTGAGGTTCGGCAGGTCTTGCAGCCGAATGCGCTTGTTGTCCTCGCCGTGGCACGTCGCGCACGCGAAATCGTGCGTGCCGCCGCGGAAGAAGAACATCTTCTCGCCGAGCGCGTACGCCTCGCGCTCCTTCGGATGACTCTGCGGAACTTCCATCTTGACGCCGCGCGATTCCGACGTGATGTATGCGACGAGCGCCTCGATGTCGGACTTGCGGTCGTTGCCGGCGCCGAACGGGTTCTTCTTCGCGTCGGCCTCCCTGAATCCCTGCAGCTTGACCATGCACCAGACGAGCCGGGTCTCGAGGTCCATCACGCGGTCGGCGTCGGCGAAATAACGCGGCAGCGACGCGTACGCACCTTTCACGACGCCCGCGCCGAGGCCAAGGTCGCAGCGTTCGAGCGAAACCTTGTTCGGACCGCGCGGCTGCTTCCACAGGTCCTCGCCGCGCACTTCCCAAAGCTCGGCCGGATTGCCCTCCTGCAATGCCTGCCGGTACTTCGCGATCTCGTCGACCGTGCTGCCCTGACCGAACGCCGCTGCACCGGCGAAGAACAGCACGAACGCCCCGGCGCGCGCCGCGCGCTTCGAATCGAGCTTCATCCTTCCTCCACCAGAACGCGACGCCTCACACGCGCCGCGGAGCGATCATGCGATCACCGCCTCGTCGGTCCGCTTGTCACCGCGGTTGTCGACCCACGTAACCTGGACCTTGTCGCCCTTCGCCCCGCCCTTGAACTTGAACGACAGGAACGGGTTCTTCGCCACCGCCGGCCCCCATTGCGCCGACAGCACCGTCTTGCCGTTGTGCGTCGCATTTACCGTCTGAATGAACCAGGCCGCGATCGTCTTGCCCTGCGCGTCCTTTCGCTGGCCCGTTTCCATCTCGTGGCTCATCAGCACTTTCACTTCGGTCGAATCGCCGGCGGCATTCGCCCGGATCTTCATCGGATCTGCCATCTGTCGCTCCTCGCTCACAATCGATCGTCAGCCGCCGCATCCGCCCAGCGTAACCTTGATTTCCTTCGACGCCACGTAGTACTTGCCGTCGGCCTTGACGAGCGCGTAGACGTTCGATGTCTGACCCATCTTGATCCGAGTGGAGATCGACGGCTCGGTGCCGGCCGGAATGTCGAACATCGCGGTGAGCATGTTCGGATTCTTCTCGACGAGAATCGCGATTTGTTCGGTCTTCGGCACGGCGCTGACGATGCCGATCGGCACGACGGCGCCGTTTTCGGCGATGTCGGGCGTCGAGACGAACGTGACGTCGCGACTCTGCGCCGGCGCGCTGCCGCCGATCGCTTTCAGCGTCTCGTCCATCGCGTGCGTTTCGAACGCTGCCTTGTTCCACGCTTGCGCCGATGCCTCGCGCGGCGCCGCCCAGCCCGCTGCCGCGAGCAGTGCGGCGAGCGTCACGCCGCCGCCGCTTTTCAAAACCCGTCTGCGAGTCTTGTCCATGCAAGCCCCTCCGGAAATGAGCGATTCTAGTGCTGCGATGCGAATTCGAGCAGATTCTCGCGCAATGGCGCGCGATCGTCGATGCGGCCCGCGATCTGCATGCAGACCGTGCGACAGATGTCGGCGAACATCGGATCGGCGACCTTGTAGTAGACGCAATTGCCGTCCTTGCGGCGCTCGACGACGCCGGCCTGGTGAAGCAGCGCCAAGTGACGCGAGACGTTCGTCTGACTCGCGCCGCTCGCGGTCACGATCGCGGACACGGTCTGCTCCGATGCGCAGATCGTATGCATGATCATGAGACGCGTCGGCTCGGACAGCAGGCTGAAATAGCGGGCGACCGCGGCGAACACGGTCTCGAGCGTGTCGTGGTCCGCGCGCGGCGCGTTGACGCCGGCTGGGCGTTTGGCTCGGCGCCTCCGCTTGTCCATAAGCATATGAGGATATGCGAATGAACTAAACGGCGTCAACTGCGGCAGGCCGACGCGCGCCGGATCTGCGGTCGCGTATCATCGGGAACCCGATGGCGCTCGCCCGATCGAAGCTCGACATGCACGACGATGACTCGCGCCGTCCTCAGCCAGAGCTCTCGCCGCAACGGCGCCGTTTCGTCGTTGCGGGCGCGGCATTCGCGACGCTCGCCGGTACGCCGTCGCGCCAAGCGATCGCGCAGCGCTCGCTCGAACCGACGCCGAGCCAAACCGAAGGGCCGTTCTATCCGCGCTCGTTACCTGCGGACCGCGACAACGATCTCACGCGAATCGCCGGACATGCCGAGCGCGCGCGCGGCACGCCGCTCTACCTTTCCGGTCGCGTGCTCGGCCGCGACGGACGCCCGGTCGCGGCTGCGCAGGTCGAGCTGTGGCAGTGCGACGCGACCGGTCGCTACCATCACGTCGGCGAGCGAGGTCCGCTCGACGAGCATTTCCAAGGGTACGGCGTGGTGGCGACCGACGCGGATGGCCGCTATGCGTTCACGACGATACGTCCGGTCGCGTACGCCGGACGCCCGCCGCATTTGCACTTCAAGGTGCGCTACGCGTCTGGTGCAACGCTCACGACGCAACTATACGTCGCGGGCGACGTCACCGATGGCGACGTTGTGCTCGCCTCGTCGCCCGCAGGCACGCGCGAGCGGCTGACCGTCGCGCTCGGACCGGCTGCCGATCGGGAGCCTGGCGCGTTCGCCGGCGCGTTCGACTTCGTGGTGGCGACGCGCTAGTCGCTAATGAATAGTCGCTGTCGACAGGCAGCGCATCAACGCGCCCGACTTCAGCCGATAGACGCCCTCGCCCACGTGCTCGGCGCCATCAAGCTCCTCGCGGGTGAACTCGACCTCGGTCTCGCCGAGCTTCACTTCGAGCACGACATCATCGGCGACCGTGTCCTCGTCGGGCACGCGCGCGTACTCGGTCGTGAACACGACGCCGTCGATCCAGATGAAGTCGGCGCCTTCCAATGAATCGGCAAGCTTGGTGGATACAGGCATGGGCATAGGTTCTCCGATTCAGAACATGGGGCCGAGCCAGCACGGTTCAAGGATCGGATAACCTTCCACCAGTAGGGAGCGGAGAATGCCCCGACCGCGCGTGGGGATGCGCCTACAGCGTGTCGGACGATCAGGCGAGCAGCGCGCGAACGAAGTTGGGCAGCGCGAGCGCAGCCCGGTGAACGTCGCCGTTGTAGTACTGCAAGTCGGCGATCCGCCGTTGGGCGATGCGGCGGTCGACCTCGTAGGACGCGAGCTTACGCGGGTCGAGAGTTCCCGAGCAGCAAGCCATCATCCACAGGCCGCCATACAGCGGCACCGATGCGAGATACGGCGTGACCAGCGGGAACGCCGCGCGCAACGACGCGATGCCGGACCGAATGCGGTCGGGATGAGCGACCGGGCTCGCGACGTGTAGCGTCATTGCGCCCACCGGCGAGAGCCGAGCCGCACATGCGCGATAGAAATCGGCCGTGTAGAGCGGCGACGAAGGGCCGCCCGGATCGGTCAGGTCGAGCACGATGAGGTCGAACGACTGAGAGGACGTTCGCACGAACTCGAAGCCGTCGGTGATCTTGAGCTCGACGCGCGGATCGTCCAGCGCCCCCTTGTGCACCGAGCGCAGATACTTGCGCGAGATGTCGACGACTGCGAGGTCGATCTCGGCGAGCGTCACCGATTTGATCGACGCATGCTTTAGCAGCTCCTCGGCGGAGCCGCCGTCGCCGCCGCCGACGATCAGCGCACGCTCCGGCGCCGGATGCGTGACGGCGGCGATCTGCACCAGCATCTCGTGATAGAAGAACTCGTCGCGCTCGGACGTCATGAAATGTCCGTCGAGACGAAAGAGCTTGCCGAAATCGACGCTGTCGTGAACCTCGACGGACTGGTACGGCGAGCGGAAATGCTCGAACTCGCGCGTCGATCGAATGAAAAAGCCCCAATCGTCGGTCAGGTACTCGGTCATCGCGCCCGGCGCGACGTCGCCGCCCTTGGCCGGCGCATCAGGCATCGCTTCCCCCGCGATGAATCGAATGAAACTGCGAGCGCGACGGTTTGAGCGTTCGTTCGAGCGAGCGGAACAGGCGCTCGGCCTTGGCCGTGTTGTCGGTCGTGTAGTTGCACACGTAGACGTCGATCGTGACGAAGCCGTGCTCGGGCCATGTGTGGATCGCGAGATGCGATTCAGCAAGCAGCACGGTACCTGTCACGCCCTGCGGCTCGAATTGGACGAAGCGGTCGCCGACGATCGTCAGTCCCGCGTCGTCGGCGGCTTCCAGACAGACCGCTCGCAGCGCATCGGCGCGTGTGAATTCGGCCGTCTGGGCAGGACAACCATGCCATTCGCCTAACAGATGAATGCCGTCCATCGGGCGTCCCCCCAAAAATGAAAAAGCCCCACCCCCGCTAGGCGCGGGCAGCGGGGCGGCCCGTCGGCGCCGGCGCTCATTTGGCATGATAGCCGGGTCGCACGACGTTCGATTCGACGTTGACCTCTTCGTCGACTTCGACCTCTTCGTGAGCGATTCGTTGTTCGATCGTTCCGGCGCCGTGACGATGCACCGTAACGCGACAGCAGCGAAAAGCATTCGATTATTGCACAAAGTGGCGCCGTGCGAGATAATTTCAATAGCTCCCGCTTGCGCGCGGATATTGGTACTGGCCGAGTTTGGTACTGGCCGAGTTCGTCTTACAGGCCGAGATCACTTTTTGCCGGCCCTGGGCGCGCCCGCCGCGCGCTTCGCACCGTCCGCTTCCCGCATCGATTCGCCGCGTCCTTCAATGACCGCTCCGCAAGCCGCCCTCGCCGACCGCGCGCCATCCGACAGCGCCGCGCCCGCGAGCGAAGCCGAGCTCGCCAACGCGATCCGCGCACTCGCGATGGACGCCGTCGAAGCGGCGAAAAGCGGGCATCCCGGCATGCCGATGGGCATGGCGGAAATAGCCGTCGCGTTGTGGCGCCGCCACCTGCGGCACAACCCGGCGAATCCGCACTGGCCCGATCGCGATCGTTTCGTCATAAGCAACGGTCACGGCTCTATGTTGTTGTACGCGTTGCTCCATCTAACCGGCTACGCGTTGCCGCTCGACGAGCTCAAGCGCTTTCGACAACTCCATTCGAAAACGCCGGGCCACCCCGAAGTGGGCGTCACACCCGGCGTCGAAACGACGACGGGCCCGCTTGGCCAGGGTCTCGCGAACGCGGTCGGGATGGCGCTCGCCGAGCGGCTGCTCGCCGCCGAGTTCAATCGCGACGGCCATACGATCGTCGACCACCGCACGTACGTCACCGTCGGCGACGGTTGCCTGATGGAGGGCATTTCGCACGAGGCGTGCTCGCTCGCGGGCACGCTCGGCCTTGCCAAGCTCACCGCAATCTACGACGACAACGGCATTTCGATCGACGGCGAAGTCAAGCACTGGTTCACCGACGATACGCCGGGCCGCTTCGAGGCGTACGGCTGGAACGTCGTCCGTAACGTCGACGGTCACGACATCGATGCCGTCGACGCGGCGATCACCGCCGCGGAGCGCTCCGAGCGTCCGACGCTGATCTGCTGCAAGACGATCATCGCCAAAGGCGCGCCGACGAAGGCAGGCACCGCCGAAGCGCACGGCGCGGCGCTCGGCGAAAAGGAAGTTGCAGCCACGCGCGCGGCGATCGGCTGGACTCACGGCGCGTTCGAAATTCCCGATCGCGTTTACGCCGGGTGGAATGCACGCGAGCACGGCGCTGCGCTCGAGTCCGACTGGCGGGCCCGCTTTGCCGCGTACAGCGCCGCGCATCCCGGCGCGGCAGCCGAATTCGAGCGCCGCATCGCCGGCGAGCTGCCGGCCGATTTCGCGAGCAAGGCGGCCGCGTTCGTCGCGGCGCAGGCGGCGAAAGCCGAGACCGTCGCGACGCGCAAGTCGTCGCAGCAGGCGATCGAAGCGTACGCCCACGCGCTTCCGGAGATGATCGGCGGGTCCGCCGATTTGACCGGCTCGGTGTTCACGAATTGGTCGGGCAGCAGGGCGGTTTCGCGCAGCGCGGCCGGCAATTACGTGAACTTCGGCGTGCGCGAGTTCGGCATGAGCGCGATCGCGAACGGTCTCGCGTTGCACGGCGGCTTCATTCCCTACATCGGGACGTTCCTCACGTTCTCCGATTACGCGCGCAACGCCGTGCGCATGGCGGCGCTGATGAAGGCGCGCGTCGTCTTCGTCTACACGCACGACTCGATCGGGCTCGGAGAGGACGGCCCGACGCATCAGCCGATCGAGCACGCCGCGACGCTGCGCCTCATCCCGAACATGAACGTCTGGCGGCCGTGCGACAGCGTCGAAACGGCGCTCGCGTGGCAAGAGGCGCTCGAGCGCCGCGACGGGCCGAGCGCGCTGTTGCTGACGCGCCAGAACGTGCCGTCCCAGAAGCGCGATGACGCAGCCACCGCGGCGATTCGTCGCGGCGGCTACGTGCTCGCCGATTTTTCCGACGCGAGCGCCGCCCGGCGCGCGGTCGTCGTCGCCACGGGCTCGGAAGTGGCGCTCGCGATCGCCGCGCGCGAAACGCTCACGGCGGACGGAATCGCCGTGCGCGTCGTTTCGATGCCCTGCACACGCGTCTTCGATAGCCAGGATGCCGATTACCGCGCAAGCGTGCTGCCCGCGGGCGTGCCGCGCGTTGCCGTCGAAGCCGGATCGACCGACGGGTGGCGCAAGTACGTCGGCGCGTACGACGATCCGCGCGGCGCAGTCGTCGGACTCGACCGGTTCGGCGAATCGGCGCCGGGTGGCGTGCTGTTCAAGTATTTCGGTTTCACCGCGGAGGCGGTCGCCGCCGCCGTCCGCAACGTGCTGCGCTGAGCCGCCGATGGCGCACGCGTTCGACTCGATTACGGCTCACCGATGTCACGGAGACAAGTCATGACGATTAGAGTTGCCATCAACGGTTACGGCCGCATCGGCCGCAACCTGCTGCGTGCCCACTACGAAGACGGCAAGAAGCACCCGATCGAGATCGTTGCGCTGAACGACCTCGGCAGTGCGGAGACCAACGCTCACCTCACGCGCTACGACACGGCGCACGGCAAGTTCCCCGGCAAGGTCGACGTCGACGGCGACCTGATGATCGTCAACGGCGACAAGATCAAGGTGCTCGCACAGCGCGATCCCGCCAAGCTGCCCTGGCGCGATCTGGGGATCGACGTCGTGATGGAATGCACGGGGCTCTTCAACAACAAGGAGAAGGCATCGGCGCACATCGCTGCCGGCGCGAAGAAAGTGATCATCTCGGCGCCGGGCGGCAAGGACATCGACGCAACGGTGGTCTACGGCGTCAATCAATCGACGCTCAAGGCATCGCACACGGTGATCTCGAACGCGTCTTGCACGACCAACTGCCTCGCGCCGCTGGTCGCGCCGCTGCACCAGAAGATCGGGCTCGTCAACGGCCTGATGACGACGATCCACGCGTACACGAACGATCAGGTGCTCACCGACGTCTATCACGAGGACCTGCGCCGTGCGCGCTCGGCGACGATGAGCATGATCCCGACCAAGACCGGCGCGGCCGCGGCGGTCGGTCTGGTGCTGCCCGAACTCAACGGCAAGCTCGACGGTTACGCGATACGCGTGCCGACGATCAACGTGTCGATGGTCGACCTGTCGTTCATCGCCGCGCGCGACACGACGGTCGACGAGGTCAACTCGATCATGAAGGCAGCGTCCGAGTCGGGGCCGCTCGCGGGCATCCTCGGCTACAACAAGGCGCCGCTCGTATCGATCGACTTCAACCACGACCCGCGCTCGTCGATCTTCGAGGCGACGCTCACCAAGGTGTCGGGCCGGCTGGTCAAGGTTTCCGCCTGGTACGACAACGAGTGGGCGTTCTCCAACCGCATGCTCGACGTCGCCATCGCCTTGATGGCGGCGAAATAGCCCTAGGAGCGCGGACATGAAGTTCAAGCGTCTCGCCGACGTCGACGTGCGCGGCAAGCGCGTGCTCGTCCGCGCCGACCTCAACGTGCCCCAGGACGACGCGGGCGCGATCACGGACGACACCCGCATCCGAGCATCGGTGCCGGGCATCCGCGACGCGCTCGCACGCGGGGCCGCCGTGATGGCGACGTCGCATTTGGGGCGACCCAAGGAAGGCGAGTGGAGCGCCGCCAACTCGATGGCGCCGGTGGCTAAGCGTCTGTCCGAGTTGTTGGATTGCCCCGTGCCGCTCATTCGGGACTGGGTCGATGGCGGCGCCTGGCGCGAGGCGCTCAAACCCGGCGACGTCGTGCTGCTCGAGAACTGCCGCTTCAACAAGGGCGAGAAGAAGAACGACGACGCGCTCGCACGCAAGATGGCGAAGCTCTGCGACGTCTACGTAAACGACGCGTTCGCGACGTCGCATCGCGCCGAGGCGACCACCGAGGGCATCGCCAAGCACGCGCCGGTCGCGTGCGCGGGGCCGCTGCTAGCCGCCGAGCTCGACGCGCTCGGCAAGGCGCTCGCGCATCCGAAGCGCCCGCTGGTTGCGATCGTCGCGGGCTCCAAGGTTTCGACCAAGCTGACGGTGTTGAAGGCGCTCGCGGAAAAAGTCGACATACTGGTCGTCGGCGGTGGCATCGCCAACACGTTCATCCTCGCCGCGCACGGCCACGTCGGCCGCTCGCTCGTCGAGGCAGATCTCGTCGGCGAAGCGCAATCGATACTCGATGCGTATCCGGGCAAGGTGCCGGTGCCCGTCGATGCGGTGTGCGCGAAGGAAATGTCGCCGACCGCGAAGGCGACGCTGAAGGCGGTCGAGAACATCGAGCCCGACGACATGATCCTCGACATCGGCCCGCAGTCGGTGGCGGTGCTGAAGACGATCGTCGCCAAAGCGGGAACGATCGTGTGGAATGGACCGATCGGCGTCTTCGAGATCGACGCGTTCTCGATGGGAACCAAAGCGCTGGCCGAAGCGATCGCGTCGTCGGGCGCGTTCAGCATCGCCGGTGGTGGCGATACCATCGCCGCGATCAACAAGTTCGGCATCGCCGATCGCATCGGATACATCTCGACCGCGGGCGGCGCGTTCCTCGAATTCCTCGAAGGCAAGACGCTGCCGGCGGTCGCCGCGCTCGAAGCGCGGGCGTGATTTGTAATAATCGGCGGCACGACCGCCTGCTCATCGCGCTGTGAATCGCGCCACCAAGATCGTCGCGACGCTCGGCCCGGCGTCGCACGAGCCGAAGACGCTCGAGCGCGTGCTTGCGGCGGGCGTGGACGTCGTACGGCTCAACTTCTCGCACGGGCGCTCCGAGGATCACGTCGAGCGCGCGCACAACGTTCGCGCCGTCGCGCAGAAGCTCGGACGCGAGATCGGCGTCATGGCCGACCTGCAGGGACCGAAGATCCGCATCGGCAAGTTCGCCGACACTCAGGCGACGCTCGAGCCGGGACAGCGGTTCGTGCTCGACGTCGACCCAGCGCCGGGCGATTCGACGCGCGTCGGACTCGACTACAAGGAGCTCGTCCACGATGTCGGTCCGGGCGCGGTGCTGCTGCTCGACGACGGCCTGATTCGACTCACGGTGGAATCGGTCGACGGATCTCGAATCATTACGCGCGTCGACGTCGGCGGAACGCTGTCGAACAACAAGGGGATCAATCGGATGGGCGGCGGTCTGACGGCGCCGGCGCTCACGCAGAAGGACATGGAAGACATGAAGACGGCGGCGGCGATCGACGCCGATTATCTCGCCGTGTCGTTCCCCAAGAACAAGGAAGACATGTACATGGCGCGCCAGCTGTTGCGCGCCGCCGGCGGCAATGCGTCGCTGATCGCGAAGATCGAGCGCGCCGAGGCGATCGGCGCTCTTGCCGAGATCATCGAAGCGTCCGACGGCATCATGGTCGCGCGCGGAGATCTTGCCGTCGAAGTGGGCAACGCCTCGGTTCCCGGCCTGCAGAAGCGAATGATCCGCATGGCGCGCGAGCACAACAAGCTCACGATCACGGCGACGCAGATGATGGAGTCGATGATCCACAATCCGGTTCCAACGCGCGCCGAGGTCTCCGACGTCGCCAACGCGGTGCTAGACGGCACCGATGCCGTCATGCTGTCAGCGGAGACCGCGAGCGGCCGCTACCCGGTCGAGACCGTCGAAGCGATGGCGCAGATCTGCGTCGAGGCGGAGAAGTCGCACCTGGTCGAGCTCGAGCGCGACTTCCTGAACCGCACGTTCACGCGGATCGACCAGTCGATCGCGATGGCGACGCTGTTCACCGCATCGCATCTGAAGGTGAAGGCGGTGGCGGCGCTCACGCAATCGGGATCGACGGCGCTGTGGATCTCGCGGCACAACTGCGGCTGCCCGATCTTCGCGCTGACTCCCGAGGTGCGCTCGTTGCGGCGAATGTCGCTGTACCGCAACGTGCATCCGCTGCATCTCGAGCAGAACGAGGACCGCGACGCGCTGCTGCTGGGCGCCGAAGACTTGCTGCTCGAGAAGGCCGAAGTGCAGCGTGGCGACCTGATCGTGCTCACGATCGGCGAGCCGATCGGAAAGTCCGGCGGCACTAACACCATGAAGATTGTCAGGGTCGGTGAACACCGGGCCTGACAATCTCGGCGCTTGCTAGCATCGCGCAGACCGCTTGCGAACGCGAACCATTCACGCGATTTGCGCGTCGTAACCAGCCGGTTAATAATGCGAGCATGTCCGCCTCTGCGCTTCGCGCGCGGGTTCGACGCACAGCGGCCGCGCCGCGCCGACCGCTGCGCGACGCGGCTCGAACGCAAGCGGCAATCCTCGACGCCGCGACCCACGAGTTCGCCATGCATGGCCTCGGCGGCGCGCGCGTCGATCGCATCGCGCTGCGCGCCGGCGCGAACAAGCGGATGCTCTATTACTACTTCGGCGGCAAGGACGACCTCTTTCTCGCCGTGCTCGAGCGCGCTTACGAACACATCCGCGCCGACGAGCAGGCGTTGCATCTCGAGGGGCTTCCGCCGGCGGAGGCCATTCGACTGCTGATCGAATTCACGTGGGATTATTTCCTGCGCCACCCGGAATTCATCACGCTGCTCAACACCGAGAACCTGCATCGCGCCGCGCACCTGAAGCGCTCGCGAAAGATCCGCGCGCTGCATTCGCCGCTCGTCGCGATGATTTCCGACGTCCTCGCGCGCGGCGAGCGCGAGCGGGTGTTCCGCTCCGGCGTCGATCCGGTGCAGCTCTACGTGTCGATCGCCGCGCTCGGCTATTTCTACTTGTCCAACAGCGCGACGCTGTCGACGATCTTTGCCCGCGATCTGCGCTCGGCGGCTGCGCTCGACGAACGCCTGTCGCATGCGATCGATCTCGTGTTGGGCTACCTCGCGCGTCGATGAGTTGCGTATCGGGGTTGCGCCGCAACGCGGTCGAGCCTATGCTAATTAACCAACCAGTTATCCCGCGCCGGCGCGGCCTATCGCCGCTGCGCCGCGCGCGCCGCAACGATTCGAGCGGGACGCGCCACGGCCCGCCACCACACGCAAGGGAGGACACAATGCACCGCCGCAACCGTTTGTTGACCCGGGCAGCCGTCACTGCGCTCGCGCTGGCGTTCGCCGCGACCGCGTACGCGCAGCCGACGTGGAAGCCGTCGAAGCCGATCACGATCATCGTCCCGTGGGCCGCCGGCGGCTCGACCGATCAGGTGACGCGGGTCACTGCCGCCGAAATCGAAAAAGCGCTGAACCAGAAAGTCGTCATCGTCAATCAGCCCGGCGCGTCCGGCTCGATCGGAACCAAGAATGCGATCGAAGCGCCGAAGGACGGCTACACGTGGACCGCCGGCGCCGCGCAGGATCTCGGCACGTACGCCGTGCTCGGCATGCTCGACACCAAGATCCAGGACTGGGTGCTGTTCCTCAACGTCGCCAACGTGTCCACGCTGTCGGTCAATCCGGCGACCCCTTACAAGAGCGCGACCGAAGTGATCGACGCGATGCGCGCGAAGCCCGGCCAGGTGAGTGTCGCAACCGCGGGCGTCAATTCGAGCGGCCACAGCGCGATGGAGGCGATCGCCAGGGCGGCGAACGTCAAGTACAAGCACGTGACGTACGACGGCGGCAATCCCGCTGTCGTCGCGACCGTCGCAGGCGAAACCGAAGTCACGACGCAGCTCACCGTCGAGCAAGCGGAGATGATCCGCGGCAAGAAGCTGCGCCCGCTTGCGGTGATCGGCGACAAGGCGGTCGAGCTCGACGGCTACGGAACGATCGAACCGTTGACCAAGTTCGTTCCCGGCTTCAAGGCGCCCGCGAACTATTTCGGCATCTTCATCCCGAAGAGCGTGCCGCCCGAGGTGATCGCCACCGTCGAGAAGATCTGGAACGATCAGATCAAGAATTCGGCGACGCTCAAGCAGTACGCAACGAGCCGCGGCGCCGTGTTCGCTCCGTATGCCGGTGCGGAGGCGCTGCGCGCGGTGATGCCCGCCGTGCAGGCAAACGCATGGGCGGCCGCCGACTCCGGCAAGGCGAAGGTCTCGCCCGACACGCTCGGCATCGCGCGTCCGTAGCGACCCGAATCGCCGGCCGCGCGACACGTGCGGCCGGCGTTGTTCGACGCAATGACCATTGAAGTCTTTCCCGCGTCGCCGCGCGCCGACTTGGTCGGCGGATTGGTTTGGGTCGCGTTCGGCAGCCTGATCGTCGTGATGTCGTGGCAGATGGACCGGATGGAGCAGCAGGGCGCGACGTTGCATACGGCGCCGGGACTCTGGCCGGGCATCGTCGGCCTCGTGCTCGCGGCGCTCGGCGGCGTGCTCGCGGTGCGCGCCCTACGCCGAGCGCGTCGCGCCGGCTGGGACGCCGAAGAGCCCGACGACACGGAGCTCGCGCCGGTTTCGAGCTTCGCGCTCGGCGTCGGACTGTTCTTCGTCTACGCATTGCTGCTGGTCGGTCGCGGCCTGCCGTTCTGGCTCGGGACGACGCTGTTCGTGTCGACGTTCGTGTTCCTCTTTCAGCACGCGGCGCGCAAGGCCGCGGGGACGCTCGTGCGCGGGGCGGTGGTTGCGCTCGTCTGCGGCGCGGCGACCGCGCTCACGGTCACGCTCGTGTTCGAGCAGGTGTTCCTGGTCCGGCTGCCCTGAGCGCGCCGGCATCGCATCATGTTCGACGGCCTCATCGCATTCGGTCATTCGCTGTGGAGCTTCCTCGATCCGTTGTCGATCGGATTGATCCTGCTCTCGTCGCTCGTCGGCGTGATCATCGGTGCGCTCCCCGGCCTCACCGCAACGATGGGCGTCGCGCTGATGACGACGCTCACGATCAAGCTGCCGTCGGCGACCGCGCTGCTCGTGCTGATCTGCACGTACGTCGGCGCGATCTACGGCGGCTCGCGATCGGCGATCCTGCTCAACATCCCCGGTACGCCGGCGTCCGCGGCAGCGTGCCTCGACGGCCACGCGCTCGCGAAGCAAGGGCTCGCCGGTCGCGCGATGGGCATCGCCACATCGGGCTCGGTGCTCGGCACGCTGATCGGCATGTTCTTCCTCGCGCTGTTCACGCCGATTCTCGGCAATCTCGCGCTGAAGTTCGGTGCTTACGAGTTCTTCTGGCTCGCGTTGTTCGGCGTCGTCATCGCAGGGACGCTGACCGGAAACGATCCGCTCAAGGGCTGGATCGCGGGGCTCGTCGGCGTCTTCACCGCCTCGATCGGACAGGAGGCGATCTACGCATACGATCGGTTCACGTTCGGCGACCGCAATCTCGCCGGCGGCTTCCAGCTCGTGCCGGCGCTGGTCGGCGCATTCGGCATGGCCGAGCTGATCATGTCGGTGCGCGAGAAGCCGGTGCCCATCAAGATCAATCCGTTCGACTCGGTGATCCCGAAGCTCACCGACGTCACTCAATACTGGAAGACGATCCTGCGCTCCGGCATCATCGGCACGTTCATCGGCATCCTTCCCGGCGTCGGCGAGGACGTCGGCGCGTGGTCGTCGTACGCCGCGGCGAAGCGCGCGAGCAAGGAGAAGGAGAAGTTCGGCAAGGGATCGATCGACGGCCTGATGGCGGCGGAGACGGGTGACAACGCCTGCGTGCCGGGTGCGATGATCCCGGTGCTGACGCTCGCCATCCCGGGATCGGCACCCGCCGCGGTGCTGATGGCGGCGATGCTGATTCACGGCGTGCGTCCGGGACCGATGATCATGGTCGAGGCGCCGACGTTCGTTTACGACGTCGTCGCGATGATGCTTTTCGCCACACTCGGTATCCTGCTCTACGGACTGACGCTCACCGGATTCCTGATCCGCGTGCTGATGGTGCCGAAGCCGATCATCCTGCCGATCATCTTCGTGCTGTGCGTCGTCGGCTCGTACGCGATCTCGTCGCGGATCTTCGACGTCTGGGTGATGCTCGGATTCGGCGTGCTGGGGTACATCATGCGCCGGTTCAAATATCCGGTGGCACCGCTCGTGCTCGGCATGGTGCTGGGCGACCTGATGGAAAAGGGGTTTCGCCGCGGGCTCGTGCTCTCCGACGGCGATCTCACGCCTTTCTTCACGCGTCCGATCTCGGCCGTGCTGTGCATCACGATCGCGCTCGTGATCCTGATGAAGATTCCAGGATTGCGCGAAGGCATCGGCCGCCTGTTCGGCCGGCGCACGAGCTCGACGGCCGGCTAGAGCGAATCGATGCGCATCGCGCTGTGCAACGAGGTGCTCGCCGGCCGCGACTTCGCCGCGCAATGCGCGTACGCGGCGGCGCTCGGCTACGACGGGCTCGAGGTCGCGCCATTCACGCTGGCCGACGATCCGCTCGCGATCGATTCGAGTGCACGTGCGTCGATCCGGCGCGCCGCCGCCGACGCAGGCCTCGCCATCACGGGACTGCACTGGCTGCTCGTCGCACCGAAAGATCTCTCGATCACCTCGCCCGACGCACTCGTTCGCACACGAACGATCGCCGCGATGCGAACGCTGATCGAGCTTTGCGCCGAGCTCGGCGGGCGCTATCTCGTTCACGGTTCCCCTTCGCAGCGAAAGATTCCGCCCGGTGCATCGCGCGAGACGGCGTGGCAGCGCGCACGCGACGCCTTCGCCGCAGCGGCCGCGGCGGCGCAATCGCATCGAGTGACGTACTTGATCGAGCCGCTGCCGCGCGACGAGACCGATCTCATCAACACGTTCGATGAAGCGGCGGCGATGGTGCGCGAGATCGGCTCGCCGGCGCTCGCGACGATGCTCGACACCAAATCGGCGGCGCTTGCCGAAGCGCGGCCGGTCGCCGAGATTGCCGCGCGCGGCGTTGCCGAACGCATCATCGCGCACGTACAGCTCAACGACCGCAATCGACGCGGGCCCGGACAAGGCAACGACCGCTTCGCACCGGTGCTGAAAGCGCTGATTGCCGGCGGTTACGAGGGCGACATCGCGATCGAGCCGTTCGAATACGTGCCCGACGGTCCCGGATGCGCGGCGCGTGCGATTGGTTACGTGCGCGGACTCCTGGAGACCATGTCGTGACGATCGACTCACGCCGCGTGGGAGCCCGTAGCGATGGTTGAGCGCAGACTCGGCATCATCATGAACGGCGTCACCGGGCGCATGGGGATGAACCAGCACCTGATCCGCTCGATCGTCGCGATACGCGCGCAAGGCGGCGTCACGCTCGCGAACGGCGATCGCGTGATGCCCGATCCGATCCTGATCGGCCGCACCGCCGACAAGCTGCGCGCGCTCGCCGAGGCGCACGGTATCGAGCGCTACGACACCGACGTCGACCGCGCGCTCGCCAACCGCGACGACACCGTGTTCTTCGACGCGGCGACCACGCAGATGCGCCCGGCGCTCCTGTCGCGGGCGATCGCCGCCGGCAAGCACGTCTATTGCGAAAAGCCGATCGCGACCACACTCGACGCGGCGCTCGCGCTCGCGCGCGCCGCCGAGCGCGCCGGCGTCAAGCACGGCGTCGTGCAGGACAAGCTGTTTCTGCCGGGCCTGCTCAAGCTCAAGCTGCTGCGCGACGCCGGCTTCTTCGGCCGCATGCTGGCCGTTCGTGGCGAGTTCGGCTATTGGGTATTCGAAGGCGACCTGCAGCCGACGCAGCGACCGTCGTGGAACTATCGCGCCGAAGACGGCGGCGGCATCGTGCTCGACATGCTGTGCCACTGGCGCTACGTGCTCGACAACCTGTTCGGCGACGTGAGGAGCGTCTGCTGCGTCGGCGCGACGCACATACCGCAGCGTTGGGACGAGAGCGGACGCAAGTACCGCGCAACCGCCGACGACGCGTGCTACGCGATGTTCCAGCTCGACGGCGACGTCGTCGCGACGATCAACAGCAGCTGGTGCACGCGCGTGCGGCGCGACGATCTCGTCACGTTCCACGTCGACGGCACGCACGGCTCGGCCGTCGCGGGCCTCACCGATTGCCTTACGCAGTCGCGCGTCAACACGCCGAAGCCGGTATGGAACCCCGACGTGCCGCAAGCGATCGATTTCTTCGCCGGCTGGCAGAACGTTCCGAACACGGTGACGTACGACAACGGGTTCAAGGTCGAATGGGAGCTCTTCATCCGCCATGTCGTCGGCGACGAACCGTTCAGGTGGACGCTGCGCGAGGGCGCGAAAGGTGTCCAGCTCGTCGAATGCGCGCTGCAGTCCTGGCGCGAGCGGCGCTGGGTCGACGTACCCGAGCTGCCGCAATGACGAGACCATCGCTCGATGCCTGACGCCTCGCTTCTTTCGCTCAACACGGCGACGGTGCGCCAGCAATGGACGCTGCCGCAGATCATCGACGGCTGCGCGCGGCACGGCATCGGCCGCATCTGCCCGTGGCGTGACCAGGTCGCGGCCGCCGGCCTGAAGGCGAGCGCGCAGCGCATTCGCGACGCCGGGCTCACGCTGTCGGGCTACTGCCGCGGCGGTATGTTCCCTGCGCCCGATCGCATGAGCCGACGTGCAGCGATCGACGACAATCGACGCGCCGTCGACGAGGCGCTCGCGCTCGGTGCACCGTGCCTCGTGCTCGTCGTCGGCGGACTTCCGCGCGACCGCGACGGCGCGATCGTTTCGAAGGACCTGAACGGCGCGCGCGAGATGGTGCGCGACGGCATCGGTGAGCTGCTCGAGTACGCACGGCCTGCCGGCATGCCGCTCGCGATCGAGCCGCTGCATCCGATGTACGCCGCCGAGCGCGCCTGCGTGAACACGATGGCACACGCGAACGACCTCTGCGACGAACTCGGAGCGGGCGTCGGTATTGCCGTGGACGTCTATCACGTCTGGTGGGATCCGAATCTCGAGCGCGAGATCGAGCGCGCTGCAGCGGCCGTGTCGTCGAGGCTTCTCGCGTATCACATCTGCGACTGGCTCGTACCGACGACCGACCTGCTGACGGACCGCGGGATGATGGGCGACGGCGTGATCGACCTGCCGATTGTGCGCTCATGGATGGAAGCGGGCGGCTACCGAGGCGCGCACGAGGTCGAGATATTTTCCGCGAACAACTGGTGGAAGCGCGATCCCGACGAGGTACTCGCGACGTGCAAGGCGCGTCACGCCGAGCGCTCTTAGCATCATGGTCCATCGTGCTCGCGTGCTTCGAGCTTTGTCGCATCCGCGGACGTGACAAGAACGGACGCGAGCATGGACCTTCACGCTCAACGTGCGAGTAGTTTTCGATGAGCCCGATTCCCACCGTGCTGGTTACCGGCGCAAGCCGCGGTCTCGGCCGCGGCATCGCCATCGAAGCCGCCGCGCAGGGGCTGTCGGTCGCGATCAACTACGCGAGCAACGACGACGCTGCGGATGAGACGGCGGAGCAGTGTCGACGCGCGGCCGCGCGACCCGACCAGCGATTCGTGCCCGTTCGCGGAGACATCGGCCGTCGCGACGACCGTGCCGAGATCGTCGCGCGGACGCTGGGCTCGTTCGGCCGGCTCGACGCGCTGGTCAACAACGCGGGCATTGCCCCGCGCGTGCGGGCCGACGTGACGCAGACCAGCGAAGCATCATTCGAGGAGGTGTTGCGCGTCAACCTGCAAGGGTCGTTCTTTCTCACGCAGGCGATCGCGAACCACTGGCTGACCACCGGGTACGCGGCGGCGCTCGCCGGCGGATTCAAGATCGTGTTCGTCACGTCGATTTCGGCCGAAGCCGCATCGGTGAACCGCGCTGAATACTGCATCTCGAAGGCCGGGCTGTCGATGGCGTCGAAGGTGTGGGCGATGCGCCTGGCGGACATGGGCGTGCAGGTGGTGGAGCTGCGTCCCGGCATCATGGCGACGGACATGACCTCGGAAGTGAAGGACAAGTACGACAAGCTGATCGCCGACGGTCTCGTGCCGCAACGACGTTGGGGTTCCGCCGAGGACGTCGGCCGTGCCGTGCGTGCCGTGCTCGCCGGCCAGTTTCCTTTCACCACCGGCGACGTGATCCATGTCGATGGTGGTTTTCACATGAGTCGTCTGTAGCGCTTCGCCTTCTCGGACTCTCCATGATCCGCATCGACCCCAACGTCACGCCGACGTCGCTCGTGCGTCCCATCGAAAAGCTGTTCGAGCTTTCGGCTCAGAAGATCACTGCGATCGAGAAGACGTGGAAGAGCTCCGCCGGCACGCCGGTGTTCACGTCGCAAGGCCGCTACACGTCGCGCGGCTGGACCGAGTGGACTCAAGGGTTCCAGTTCGGCTCGGCGATCCTGCAGTTCGACGCGACCGACGATCCGAAGATGCTCGAGACCGGCCGTCGCGGCACGATCCGGCATATGGCGAGCCACGTGAGCCACATCGGCGTGCACGATCACGGATTCAACAATGTTTCGACATACGGCAATCTGCTTCGTCTCGCGCGCGAAGGCCGGATCGCCGCGGACGAATGGGAGGTCGGCTTCTATCAACTTGCGCTGAAGGTGTCGGGCGCGGTCCAGGCGGCGCGATGGACCGACCTGCGCGACGGGCTCGGCTTCATTTGCTCGTTCAACGGTCCGCATTCGTTGTTCGCCGACACCATGCGCTCGCTGCGCTCGCTCGCGATCGCGCACCAGCTCGGACACGCGCTGATGGGCGAGCGCGACCGCCGGATCTCGCTGTTGGAGCGCCTCATCCGGCACGCCGACACCACGGCCCGATATAACGTGTACTTCGGCGAGGGACGCGACGCCTACGACGTTCGCGGTCGCGTCGCGCACGAGTCGCTTTTCAACGTGAACGACGGCTCGTATCGCTGTCCTTCCACCCAGCAAGGCTACTCGCCGTTCTCGACGTGGACGCGCGGCCTCGCATGGGTGCTGACCGGCTACGCGGAAGAGCTCGAGTTTCTGCATACGCTCGCGAACGCGGAGCTCAAGCCATTCGGTGGAAAGACGGCGCTGCTCCGCCGCTACGTCGCTGTCGCGCGCGCCACCGCCGACTTCTACATCGAGCACACACCGACGTGCGGCGTTCCGTACTGGGACACCGGCGCTCCCGGGCTCGTGCACTTGCACGGCTACCTCGACAAGCCGGCCGACCCCTTCAACGATCACGAGCCGGTGGACAGCTCCGCAGCCGCCATCGCTGCACAAGGGCTCGTCCGGCTCGGCGTCTATCTGCGAGCGCGCGGCGAAGCTCGTTCCGGCAATCGCTACCTTGCGGCCGGTCTTACCACGGCCAGGACATTGTTCGCCGAACCGTATCTGTCGACCGATGCGAAGCACCAGGGGTTGCTGCTCCACTCGGTTTATCACCGCCCCAACGGCTGGGACCACGTGCCCAGAGGTCGCAAGATCGCGTGCGGCGAATCGTCGATGTGGGGCGACTACCACGGCCGCGAACTGGCGCTACTCATCCGGCGCATGGCGCGCAACGAGCCCTACCCTACGTTCTTTCGCATCTGATCGATTGGCGAGCAAAGCGGGACGCTGGCGCAATGCAGGTGTCGCGGGCGGTGCGCCGTCGAAGAAGCGCTCGCACTTGGTGCACGAAACCGAAATATCCTCCGCGAGCGACGGGTGAAAGCGCGATCCGAGGAAGTCCAGATGGCGCCCAAGCTGCGCCGCGAAGAGCGCACTTGACCGCGCTCAAACCGCGCGGTGTACCGTGGCGCGGTAAAATGAAGATCTCCCGCAACCTCCGTCCGGAGCTCCGCCATGCCCCTCGTCTCGATGCGCCAACTGCTCGATCATGCCGCCGAGCACGGCTACGGCCTGCCCGCGTTCAACGTCAACAATCTCGAGCAGGTGCAGGCGATCATGGCCGCAGCCTCGGAGACCGACAGCCCGGTGATCATGCAGGCGTCGGCAGGCGCACGCAAATACGCCGGTGAAGTCTTCCTCCGTCATCTGATCGAAGCCGCGGTCGAGAGCTATCCGCAAATCCCCGTCGTCATGCATCAGGACCACGGGCAGTCGCCCGACGTCTGCGCGTCCGCGATCAAGCTCGGCTTCACCAGCGTGATGATGGACGGCTCGTTGCAGGCGGACGGCAAGTCGATCGCGAGCTACGACTACAACCTCGAGGTCACGCGCAACGTCGTCGACATGGCGCACACGGTCGGCGTCACCGTCGAAGGCGAGCTCGGCTGCCTGGGCTCGCTCGAGACGATGCGCGGCGACAAGGAAGACGGCCACGGCGCCGAAGGCACGATGACGCGCGAGATGCTGCTGACCGACCCGGACCAGGCGGCCGACTTCGTCAAGCGGACCCAGCTCGACGCACTCGCGATCGCGATCGGCACGTCACACGGGGCATACAAGTTCTCGCGTAAGCCGACCGGCGACATCCTCGCGATCGACCGCGTCAAGGCGATCCACGCGCGCATTCCGAACACGCATCTCGTCATGCACGGCAGCTCGTCGGTGCCGCAGGATCTGCTGCAGATCATCCGCGACAACGGCGGCGACATGAAGGAGACGTACGGCGTTCCGGTCGAGGAGATCCAGGAAGGCATCAAGCACGGCGTGCGCAAGATCAACATCGACACCGACATCCGCCTCGCGATGACGGCGGCGATCCGCCGCTTCTTGCGCGAAAAGCCGTCGGCGTTCGACCCGCGCGACTACCTGAAGCCCGCGCGCGAAGCGGCGAAGCAGATCTGCAAGGCGCGCTACGAACAGTTCGGATGCGCCGGCATGGGCTCGAAGGTGAAGCCCATGGCGCTCGCGCGCGTCGCGGTGAAGTACCGCTCCGGCGAGCTCGCGCAGATCGTTCGCTAGCCGCCGACGAACATCGCGACGACGGCGCCGATCATCGCCGCCGTCGCGAGCCAACCGAGCAACGCGAGGCGCCGCTTGACGACGAATACGCCCATCACCTCGCGATCGCCGGCGATCAGCATCATCACCACCATGATGGGCACGGCGACGACGCCGTTCAGCACGGCGGCGAGGTAGAGCGCGCGAATCGGGTCGATCGGCGTGAACCCGATGGCGACGCCGCCGAGCGTGGCGAGCACGATGATGCCGTAGAACTCCCGCCCTTTCTGCGGCGCGAGATCGAGTCCGCTGCGCCAGTTGAACGTCTCGGCGACGGCGTAAGCCGCCGAGCCTGCGAGCACCGGCACAGCGAGAAGGCCGGTGCCGAGGATGCCGAGCGCGAACAGCAAGAACGCGAACTCCCCGGCGAGCGGTCGCAGCGCTTGCGCGGCCTGGGCCGACGACGTGATCTCCTCGATGCCTGCCGCGTGCAACGTCGCGCCGCTCGTTACGATGATCGCAAGCGCGATCAGATTCGAGACCGCCATGCCGACGTAGGTGTCGATGCGGATTCGCCGCAGCTCGCGGCGAGCGGCGACCGGATCCTTCACGAGCGGCGGGGCGCGGCGCGACGCGCGCATCTCCTCGACCTCCTGCGCCGCCTGCCAGAAGAACAGATACGGGCTGATCGTCGTGCCGAGCACCGCGACGATCGTCGCGAACGAGCGCGAGTCGAGTCCGCGCATCGGCAGCGCGATGCCCTTCGCGACGTCGAGCCACGGCAGTCGAACGAGGAACAGCTCGGCGGCGTAGGCCAGCAGCGCGAACGTGAGCCACTTCAGATACCGGACGTAGCGCTGGTACGGCAGCACCACCTGCAGCAGCGCGCTGAGCGCGCCGATCGCGATCGCGTGAAGGCGCGGCGGTCCACCGACGACACCGGCGAGAGCGTCGGCCATCGCCGAGATATCCGCTGCGATGTTGATCGTGTTGGCGACGACCAGCATCGCGACGATCGAATACAGCACCGGCTTCGGAAAACGACGCGCGATGTTCGCCGCGAGGCCGCGACCGGTAACGCGCCCGAGCCGCGCGCTGACCATCTGGATGCCGACCATCAGCGGATACGTCAGCACGACGGTCCAGGCGAGCTGGAATTCGAACCGTGCGCCGGCTTGCGAATACGTCGCGATGCCGCTTGGATCGTCGTCGGCAGCGCCGGTGATGAGCCCGGGACCGAGCTCGCGCATCAGCGTACGCGGCCACAAACGTGCGAGCCATGCGGGCCGCGTGCGCTTCATCTACCGCGTACCGGACGCGTCGAAGTCAACCCGCACCGTCGTCCCCTTACCGTTCGCGCCTTCGCCGATCGCGACGCGCGCGCGATGCCCGCGCGCGATCTCGTCGACGATCGCAAGCCCGAGTCCCGTGCCGGGATGCGTGTTGTCGGCGGCCCGATAGAACGGGTGCAGCACGCGCTCGCGTTCGGAGGGCGCAATCCCGCAGCCATTGTCGGCGACAGCGAGCGACGGCGCCGCGCCGCCGGCAACGCGAACCGTGACGGTTCCGCCCGGCGGCGTGTAGTTGAGCGCATTGTCGATCAGGTTCGCGCAAAGCTCGCGCAGCATCAGCGGATCGCCTTTGACGGTCGCCGTTCGATGGTCGCGCTCGAAGCCGAGGTCGATTCGATGATCGACGGCGCGCGGTACTGCATCGGCGATCGCTTCCGAGGCCACGCTCGCCAGATCGACATCGATTGGCGCTCCGCGCGGCGCGCCGGCGCGCGCGAGCACGAGCAGACGATTGGCAAGATGCGCGGTGCGCTCGGTCGCCGCCTCGAGCTGCAGCAGCGTGCGCCGCAGCGCCTCCGGGTCGCGCTCGGCGATCGCGAGCTCGGTCTGCGACTTGAGCGCCGCGAGCGGCGTTCGAAGCTGATGCGCCGCATCGGCGACGAAACGCTGCTGCGTGTCCAGGTTGGCGGCAAGACGCGCCATCAGGTTGTTGATCGATACGATCAGCGGCTCGAGCTCGCGCGGCGCGGCGCCTTCGGGAAGCGGCGCGAGATCGCCCGCCTCGCGCCGGTCGATCTGCGATTTGATCTGCCGCATCGGCGCGACGACGTACACGACGCCGTACCAGATGAGTGCGACCGCGCCGAACAAGACGACGAGCTGAGGCAGCAGAGCCTGCGCGTGCAGCGACGTCGCGAACCGCTGGCGCTTGTTCAGCGTCTCGGCGACCTGGACGACGATGCGCTGCCCCGCATGCGACGGATCGGGCACCAGCATCGAAGCGACGCGAACGAGCTCGTCGCCGAGGACGCCCGAATGCAGCGTCGGCCCGCTCGCCGCCATTGGTCCGCTCACCCGCGGCATATCGGCGTTGCCGGCCAGACATTCGCCGTTCGTTCGTCGCAGCGCGTAGCTCACCTCGTCCTCGCGATCGGCGGCGATGAGATCGACCGCCGACGGCGCGATCCCGACGGGACGCCGCGGATCGCCGGTTGCGACGACGCGCTCAGCCACGGCCTGCGCAAGGCTCGAAAGACGCAAATCGAACGACTCGTTCGCCGCCGCGTTCAGCGTCACGTACATGATACCGACGACGAACAACCATAGGAACAACAGCGGCGTCAGCAGCCACTCGAGCAGCCGCGCCGCGAACGACATCGGCCGCGCGCCGGACGCGACCGGAGCGCCTGGCGGCAAGCGATGCAACGGCGGAAGGCGAGAAGGCACCGTCGCTAAGCTCAATGGATTACCTTCGCGCTTCGCACTCCGGTATTCGCGCTCGGGGCGGCCCGGTGCGCTCATGCGGCAGCCTCTTTGCAGGCCCAGCGAAGGCGTGCGGTTCGCTTTTGCGTAGTCTGCGCGCCCGCGGAGCGGGCACGTCTGCGCACGCTCATGCCTTCGGCAAGTAGTAGCCGAGGCCGCGCACGGTGACGATGTCGATCGACGCCGCCGCGAGCTTCTTGCGCAGCCGGTGCACGTAGACCTCGATCGCATTGGTCGACACGTCGTCGTCCCAACTGCACAGATGCTCGACGATCTGGTCTTTCGCGACGACACGGCCCGCACGCGTGAGCAGCAGCTCGAGCACGGCGAGCTCGCGCGCCGAGAGCTCGAGCCGGTCGCCGCGGACCTCCGCGCTGCGCGTCGCCGTGTCGAACGCAAGGTCGCCATGACGCAGCACATTGCGATCAGCGCCATGCATGCGTCGGATCAGCGCGCGCACACGCGCCTCAAGCTCGGCAAGCGCGAACGGCTTCACGAGATAGTCGTCCGCGCCGGCGTCGAGGCCTTCGACCCGATCGGCCACCGCATCGTGCGCGGTGATGATGAGCACCGGTGTCGCATCGGCGCGGTCGCGCAGGCGCTTCAGCACCGCGCGGCCGGGAAGCTTGGGCAAACCCAGGTCGAGCACGACGAGATCGAACGGCTGCGCGCGCAGCGCCGCGTCGGCTGCGCCGCCGTCATGAACCCAGTCGACAGCGTGCCCGTGCTGGCGCAGATGACGTGCGACGGCGTCGCCCAATAACGCGTCGTCTTCGGCCAGCAGGATTCGCATAGCTTGTTTCGCTCCGGCGACGCGTCGCCCGAAGCGATGGTAGCGCCCGCCGCC
This sequence comes from uncultured beta proteobacterium, assembly GCA_963728935.1. GTDB lineage: Bacteria > Pseudomonadota > Gammaproteobacteria > Burkholderiales > Casimicrobiaceae > CAVSMC01. The sequence continues at coordinate 47,692 of CAVSMC010000001.1, forward strand.
GGGGCGCTCAAGCCACGCAGGGGCGAGCGTTTCGGATCAGCGCGCGGACGCGCACGCCGCGAGCGGCAGCGCGAGCGCCTGCAAGACATCGCCGTTCGCGTCCTGCACGAACGCGACGATCGCGGGCGAGCGCCCTGCTTCGTTCGGCAAACGCCAGTCGACGGCTGCCCGCGCGCCCCCGCCGGACAGCGCAAACCCGGACGCGAATTGCCGAACAACATGATCGTGTGCAAGCCGCGCGCCGGCATTCTCGCCCGCCTTGACGTCGGAGACGAGGCCGTTGTCGACCAGCGCAACCGCGAGCGACGCGCGACGCGCATCGGACGGTTTGTCGAGCTTCGTTTGCGCGACGATCGCGACGTCGCTGCCGTTGACCGTCGCATCGATCGCGATCTGCGCGCGCGCGGGCCGCATGTTGATCTCGGCAATCGACCGCGACGGCGAACCGGAACGCCAGTCATTGAAAGCGTGGCCGCCGAGCAGGACCTGCGGCGTATAGACGAAGCGCTCGCCGTTCATGCGCATCGTGTCGTACTGGCGCTCGGTGTAGGCCGGGCTCGCGAACCGGTCCTTCCAGCCGAGCCGGTCCCAATAGTCGACGTGGAACGCGAGCGCGATCGTTTCGCCGATGGCCCCCGCCGGAACGTAGCGCGACAGCCAGCGATCGGCCGGCGGGCAGCTATCGCAGCCCTCGGAGGTGTAGAGCTCGACGAGCGCGGCGGTTCGCGGTCCGCTTTCGGCATGACACGCGCCGCCCACGGCTCCGGCTGCGCCGGAGGCAGTCGCGATGACCGTCGCGGCGGCGAGCGAGCCGAGAAGCGCCCGCTTGGTCGATCGTTTCATCGTCTACTCCTCACGCCATTGCGCTGAGTCGCGCCCGCACCGGCGTTCCTTACGGTCTCGACTGCTATGATGCGCCGATCCGCCAGCGGCTTTTTCCGCAAGTCCCGCCATGATCGCGCTATCCGAAATCGAATCCGCTGCGCGCCGCGTGTATGCGGCGATCGCGCCGACGCCGCAGCATGCGTGGCCGTTGCTCGCGCGTCGCGCCGACGCCGAAGTGTGGGTGAAGCACGAGAACCACACGCCGACCGGCGCGTTCAAGGTCCGCGGCGGCGTCAATCTGCTTGCGCAAATGCGCGAGCGCGGCGACCGTCCGGCCGGCATCATCAGCGCGACGCGCGGCAACCATGGCCAGAGCCTCGCGTACGCCGCGCGGCGCGAAGGGCTGCGCTGCGTGATCGTCGTACCGCATGGAAACTCGCGCGACAAGAACGCCGCGATGTGCGCGTTCGGCGCCGAGCTGCTCGAGTTCGGCCGCGATTACGACGAAGCGCGCGAGCACGCGGCGTCGATCGCCGCCGCAGAGGACTTGCGTTACATCGGCGCCTTCCAGCGCGAGCTCGTCGCCGGCGTGGCCACCTACGCGCTCGAGCTCTTTCGCGCCGTCCCCGACCTCGATACCGTCCATGTGCCGATCGGTTGCGGATCGGGGATCTGCGGATTGATCAGCGCGCGCGATGCGCTCGGTCTGACGACAAAGATCATCGGCGTCGTCTCGGCGAACGCGAACGCGTACGCGCAGTCGTTCCGGACCGGCCGGCGTGTCGAAACCGAAACCGCCGACACGATCGCCGACGGCATGGCGGTGCGGGTGCCGGTCGACGCCGCGCTCGACGTGATCCGAAAGGGTGCCGAGGACGTCGTCGAAGTCACCGACGACGAGGTCGAGTCGGCGATGCGCATCTATTACGACGACACGCATCAGGTTGCCGAAGGCGCTGGCGCCGCGCCGCTCGCTGCGCTGCTCAAATCACCGCGGCGCGCCGGCGGCCGCCACGCGGTCATCCTGGGCGGCGGCAACGTCGACCGCTCCGTCTATCACCGCGTCCTGGGAGAGCCATGAGCGGCAGGGGCGAATACCGGAGTGCGCAGCACGAAGGCAATCGAATAGAGCGTCAGGCGCGGCGCACGCGCGTCTGCGATTGCTCGCGCATGTATTGCGTGACGTAGTAGAGCGAGCCGCCCGCCTTACCCGTCGAGCCCGACGCCTTCCAGCCACCGAACGGCTGGTAGCCGGGCCACGCGCCGGTGTTCGCACCTTGCGGACGATTCGCGTAGCAGACTCCCGCGTCGATCGTCGCGAAGAACCGCTCGGTCTCGTCGGGCGCTCCGTAGAAGCCCGCCGTCAGGCCGTACGCGCTCGCGTTCGCGCGCGCGATCGCCTCGGGGACGTCTTCGACGGCGCCGACCAGCACGAAGGGCACGAACAGCTCGCGCTGCCATAGCGGATGCTCGAACGGCGCGCGCGCGATCGTCGGCGCGCAGAAGTGGCCATGCGCAAGCGCGCCATGATCGAGCCGCTCGCCGCCGTGAACGATCGCGCCTGCGTCGTCGAGCGCGACGATTTGCGCCGTCGCGTCTTCGTAGCGCGCGAGCGCCGCAGCGTCGATCACCGGGCCCAACCAGTTTTCGCGTCGCGTCGGGTCGCCGACGACGATGCGCTCGGTAGCCTTGTGCAACAACGCGACGAAGTCGGCGAACACCGTGTGCTCGACGTACACGCGCGAGCACGCCGAGCACTTCTGTCCCGACAGGCCGAACGCCGAGCGCATGACGCCGGTCGCGGCGTCGTCGAGCTTCGCGCGACGGCTCACGATGGCCGCGTTCTTGCCGCCCATTTCGGCGATGCAGGGCCGTGGGTGCGCGCCTTGCGCGAACGTCCGGTACAAATGCATGCCGACATCAAAGCTGCCGGTGAAAGTTGCGCCGTCGATGTCGGAATGGCGTATCAGCGCTTCGCCAAGCGATGTGCCGGGACCGGTGACGTAGTTGAACACGCCGGCCGGCACGCCGGCGTCGCGAAACGCATCGGCGAGAAGGCGACCGCTCCACGGCGTGGCCGAAGCCGCCTTGAACACGACGGTATTGCCCGCGACGAGCGCCGCGCCGCTGGGACCGCCGGCAAGCGCCAGCGGAAAATTGAACGGCGCGATCACGAGCCACACGCCGTACGGTTTCATCGCGCTCGTGTTCTCGCTCGCGAAACCGGGCAGCGGATCGCGCGCCATCGCGCGCACGTAGCCGTCGTTCGCTTCCATCCGGTCGCAATAGTACGCGATCAAGTCGGCGGTTTCCTGCGCCTCGCCGAGCGCCTCCATCCGGTTCTTGCCGACTTCGAGCGCGAGCACGGCGCCGATGTGATAGACGCGCTCCTCGATCAGCGCAACTGTCCGGCGCAGCAGCTCAACGCGCTTGCGCCACGGCATCGCAGCCCACGCGGGGAAGGCAGCGCGCGCAGCGGCGACGGCAGCGTTCGCGTGCTGAGCGTCACCCGCGGCGAAGCGGCCGAGCAGCACGCGCGTATCGCTCGGTTCGTGCACGTCGAACCACGCCGGCGCCGTCGCGTTGCGGCCGCCGATCAGCATCGCGTGCTCCGCGCCCAGGTGCGGCCGAATTGCCGCGATCGCCGCGTCGAAGCTCGCGTGCAGCTCCGGCGGCGGATCGAACATCGTCGAATAGGTGAGCTTGAACGAAGTCGTCGTCATCGGACGGGATCGCGCCACGGCGTCGCGCGGCACGCGAATCGTTGCGGCGGATCAGACGAGATCGGCCGCGGGACCGAGGATCTGCTCGCGCAGCTCCCGGTAGCGCGGAAGCTGCGGCGGATACACGCAGATGTACTTGACCTGCGCGGCCTGCAGGCAGCGCTGCTTGATGATCTCGAGCTTCTGGTCACGAGGGTTCACCACGGTGTCGGGCTCCTTCGCGTCGACGATCGCGAGAATCGTCATGTCGCGGTCGCAGACAACGAAGCCGACGTGCTGGTTGGCGATCTTGCGGAACGCGCGCAGCCGCTCCATCCCTTGCGGGCCGATCTTCACCTGCAGTACGTCGGACAACCGGATGCGGGCGAAGATTTCGTGCCGCGGGAAGGCGGCTTTCAGCAACAAGTAGACGACGCTTTCCGCCTTGCTCAGGAAGCGCGGCCGCAGAAGGTAGAGACCGGGCAGCTCGGCGGATGACAGCAGCCGCGTCGTTTCGCCCTCGGTCCATTGCGCGATGGTGTTCGGCGCGTCGCCCGCGTTCTTGCTACCGCCGGCGGCGCGGTTGCGGCGCACCAATCCGACAGCGACCGCGATGGCCAGCGCGGCGATGGCGAGGGCGAAGAGGATCCCGGAGGTCATCACTGATGCGGCCCGTCGGCTCCGCGTGCGCGGTGCGCGCGGGCCATCATCTTCGCGTCACCGCTGAAGTTCCAAGCCAATTCATAAGTTTAAGGCAATTGTCGAAGCATCGGCGATGGCCAACCGAAAGTAAATGATTTCTTGCCATTCCATTGCGATGCGCCGCCAACGCCGTGCCGTTGCCGCAACGCTCGCTTCGCCGCTTTGCTCACGCGCAGGCCCAAAAACAAAGCCCCGCCAAGCGGGGCTTTGTTCGAGTCGAGGGGTCGCCCGAAGCAACCCGGATGCCATGTTACACGGCTGCGTTACATGTCCATGTCGCCCATGCCACCCATGCCACCCATGCCACCGCCGCCCATCGGCTTCTCGTCCTTCGGCAGTTCCGCCACCATTGCTTCGGTGGTCAGCAGCAGCGAAGCGACCGACGCGGCGTTTTGCAGTGCGAAACGCGTGACCTTGGTCGGGTCGACGACACCCATGTCGACCAGGTCGCCGTATGCGTGGGTCTGGGCGTTGAAACCGTAATTGCCCTTCCCCTCGACGACCTTGTTGACGACCACCGACGGCTCGTCGCCGGTGTTCTGCACGATCTGGCGCAGCGGCTCTTCGAGCGCGCGGAGCACGATCTTGATGCCGGCGTCCTGATCGGTGTTGTCGCCCTTCAGGTTCTTCAGGTTGGCGCGAGCACGCAGGTACGCAACACCACCACCCGCGACGATGCCTTCCTCGACCGCGGCGCGGGTCGCGTGCAGCGCGTCCTCGACGCGCGCCTTCTTCTCCTTCATCTCGACTTCGGTCGCGGCGCCGACCTTGATCACCGCAACTCCGCCGGCGAGCTTCGCCACGCGCTCTTGCAGCTTTTCCTTGTCGTAGTCGGACGTCGCTTCCTCGACCTGCTTGCGGATGTTCTTCACGCGCGACTCGATCGTCGGCTTCTCGCCGGCGCCGTCGATGATCGTCGTGTCTTCCTTCGCGACCTCGATCTTCTTCGCCCGACCGAGATCCTTGAGCGACGCGTTCTCGAGCTTGAGACCGAGCTCCTCGGCGATGACCGTGCCGCCGGTGAGGATCGCGATGTCTTCGAGCATCGCCTTGCGACGATCGCCGAAGCCGGGCGCCTTGACGGCGACGGTCTTCAGGATGCCGCGGATGTTGTTGACGACGAGCGTCGCGAGCGCTTCGCCGTCGACGTCCTCGGCAATGATCAGAAGCGGCTTGCCGGCCTTCGCGACCTGCTCGAGCAGCGGCAGAAGATCGCGGATGCTCGAGATCTTCTTGTCGTGCAGCAGGACGTACGGATCCTCGAGGATCGCGACCTGCTTGTCGGGGTTGTTGATGAAGTACGGCGAGATATAGCCGCGGTCGAACTGCATGCCTTCGACGAGATCGAGCTCGTTCTCGAGCCCCTTGCCGTCCTCGACGGTGATCACGCCTTCCTTGCCGACCTTGTCCATCGCCTCGGCGATCGTCTTGCCGATCGATTCGTCGGCGTTGGCCGAGATGGCGCCGACCTGCGCGATTTCCTTGCTGGTCGTGCACGGCTTGCTGATCTTCTTGAGCTCTTCGACGACGGCGATGACCGCCTTGTCGATGCCGCGCTTCAGATCCATCGGGTTCATGCCCGCGGCGACGTATTTGAAGCCTTCGTTGCAGATCGATTGCGCGAGAACCGTCGCCGTCGTCGTGCCGTCACCGGCGACGTCGGAGGTCTTGGACGCGACTTCCTTCACCATCTGCGCGCCCATGTTCTCGAACTTGTCCTTGAGCTCGATCTCCTTCGCCACCGACACGCCGTCCTTGGTGATCGTCGGCGCGCCGAAGCTGCGCTCGAGGACAACGTTGCGGCCCTTCGGGCCAAGGGTCACCTTCACAGCGTTGGCGAGCACATTCACGCCCACCATCATCTTGTTGCGTACGCCGTCGCCGAAGCGGACGTCTTTTGCTGCCATGTGCTTCTCCTGAGTGCTTGTAGGTTAACGGTGAGAGGTCAGGCGACGATGCCGATGATGTCGTCTTCGCGCATATGCAGCAGGTCCTGGCCGTCGATCTTGAATTCCTGGCCGGAGTACTTGCCGAAGAGCACCTTGTCGCCAACCTTGACGCCCATGGCGACCAGCTTGCCGCCGTCGTCGGTCTTGCCCGGCCCAACGGCGACCACTTCGCCGGTCTGCGGCTTCTCGGCCGCCGTATCGGGAATCACGATGCCGCCAGCGGTTGTACGCTCTTCTTCGAGCCGCTTGAGGATCACGCGGTCGTGCAGAGGACGAATGTTCATATCCAAGTAATCTCCTGAAAAATATTTGGAATCAGCCGCTTATGAACAAAGCAGGCCGCCGGGCGCGGGTGCGATGACAGAGATTGATTCGGCTCTATTAGCACTCGACCGTCGCGAGTGCTAATAATACGGATCGCGTCCGCTCAAATCAAGCCTCGCGCAGCGGGGACGGACAAAAAAAGCGACCGCAGTCGCCTGCCTCGGTCGCCCTGTGGGAGTCAGCGAGCGAGGGAAAGGGAAACGGGCGCCTTCGGCTGGCGCGCGATCGCTTCGACGGTCGCGCAGATCTGCTCGACCGAATTCTGCTTGTAGACGATCTCGCGCACGCCGGCAGCGTCCGCGTCGGAGCGCAAGCGCGGCGTCACATGCCCCGATATCAACACGATGGGAAGGTCGGCGCGCAGCGCACGCAGTTCGCGCGCCATTTCGATCCCCGACATGCCCGGCATGTTGACGTCGGTCACGACGAGATCGAAGCGTTGCGCCTCGTCGCGTACCTGGCGGAGCGCCTCGTCGGGGTTACGACAGGTCACGACCTCGAAACCGGCTTTGCGCAGCAGGCGTCGGGCGAGAAAGAGCAACGAATCGTCGTCGTCGACGTACAGGATTCGCGGGCCGGGCGTCGTCGTTGGGACTGTCATCGGTGCCGAAAGGTAAAGTTACCGTCCGGCGAGTCAAAAGCAAGAAGCGGGCCGGGGCACGCCCAGGCTCCTGTCACGGACCTGCGTCCCGCCCGCGTTTGCAAAGCGACCGTTGGTAAGATAGCCCCCACGAACAACGCGCGCCGTTGTACCGTTGTTCAAAGCTGTGGGACGCCACCATGCTCTCTCCCGCCCATGTCGGTCATCTGGCGATGCTGCGCTCGCTCATCCGCCGCAGCGCAGCCGAAGGCAGCTTCGATCGCGCGTTGGCCGCGGATTCGCCGGCGGCCGAGGAATTCTTCGCGAAGCTCAAGCGCGCGCTCGTCAACGGCTACTTCGTCGAGGAAGATCCGCGCACCGGGCGCATCGATACGGTCGCCGTGCCGGGCTACGTGTTCTGGCCCGACGGCCGCCACAGCGGAATGCCGCCCGTGGGCTTCGGTCTCTTCCGGGCGCTCGACGACGGCGGCTACGAGCTCTGGCTTGCCGGCCTCGAACTAGGCGAGCGTGGCGCCGGAAACGGCCGAGCGCTGATCGCCGCGCTCCTCGCGACACCGCCCGGACAGAAGACCTGGGTCGTGCGCATTCCGCGCCAATCTCCTTACGCGATGGCCGTTCACCGCGTGCTTTCCGACTTCGGGTTCGATTGCGCCGGCGATTCGACGCGTCTGCGCTGGTTCCTGCGCCGCGACGCGCCGGCTGCGCTCGCAAGCCGCATCCGCGGCGGTCTGCAGTCGCGCCCCGCACTGAACTGACATCGTCGCGGCCGCGGCGTCGAATCGGAGCGCGCGATTCGGCGCGGCTGTGCTACCGTTGGCGGCCGTCGTTACGCGAGGCTCGCGCATGAACGCCACGCCGCCGGAAATTCCGCCGTCTTCGCAAGCTCCGATCGCACCCGCGATCACTGCGGCCGGCGCGCCGCCGCGCGACGGATGGGCGGTCGGCGCGAACCGCGGCGTCGCGTGGTGGAGCGAAGGTTGGCGGCTGTTCACCGCATCGCCGATCGTGTGGATCGTCATCACGCTGCTCTATGTCGTGCTGATCATCTGCTTTCATTTCATTCCGTTCCTCGGACAGATCGCGGCGACGATCTTCACGCCGGTGCTCGCCGGCGGCGTACTGCTCGGTTGCCGCGCGCTCGGTCGCGGCGGCGAGCTCTCGATCGGTCATTTGTTCGCCGGCTTCACCACGAAGCTCGGACCGCTCGTGCTGCTCGGCGTGCTTTACCTCGCGGGCGAAGTTCTCGCGCTGCTGATCGCGGCGGGCGTCGGAGTCGCCGCGTTCGGCTTGGGCGGCCTGTCCTCGGTGTGGAGCGGTGACGCGACGCGCATTTTCGCCGCGCTCGGCGTCGGCGCATTGCTGATAGTTCTCCTTCTGCTGTTGATTGCGGTGCCGCTGCTGATGGCGTTCTGGTTCGCGCCGGCGCTGGTCACGCTTCGAGACGACGAGCCGTTCGCGGCGCTTCGGACGAGCTTCGTCGCGTCGATTCGCAACATCCCGCCCTTCTTCGTCTACGGCCTGCTCGGAATCGTGTTCGCGATCGTCGCGACAATCCCGCTCGGGCTCGGCTGGCTCGTACTGGCGCCGGTGATGGCGGCGTCGGTGTACACGAGCTACAAGGACATCTTCGGCGATTGAAAAGTAGGGTCAGACTCGACTTTTCACGCGGCGACGCGGGCATGCCGAGCGGACCGCGAAAAGTCGAGTCTGACCCTACTTTTCAATGGGCCCGTTCCCAGTTCGGGCCTACGCCCACGTCGACGACGAGCGGAACGGAAAGCGTCGCGACGCCGCCCATCAGCCGCGGCAGCGCTTCGCGTATCAGCGCCAATTCCGCTTCCGGCACTTCGAGCACGAGCTCGTCGTGCACCTGCATGATCAGCTTCGATGACAGCCGCTCGCGATCGAGCCAGTCCTGCACGGCGATCATCGCGAGCTTGACGAGATCGGCTGCGGTTCCCTGCATCGGCGCGTTGATCGCCGCGCGCTCGGCGCCGGCGCGCCGCGGTCCGCTCGCTGCGCGAATGTCGGCGAGCCAAAGTCTGCGCCCGAAAACCGTCTCGACAAACCCCTGCGCGCGTGCGAGCTCGCGCGTTCGCTGCATGTATTCGGCGACACCCGGATAGCGCCGGAAGTATTTCTCGATGAACTGCGCCGCCGCGCCGCGCTCGATGCCGAGCCTCGTCGCGAGTCCGAACGCGCCCATGCCATAGATCAGCCCGAAGTTCACCGCCTTGATGTAGCTGCGCTGCTCGGCGGAGACCTCCGCCGGCGAAACGCCGAAGATCTCGCCAGCGGTCGCGCGGTGGATGTCCGATCCTTGCAAGAACGCGTTGACGAGCGCGCGGTCCTCCGACAGATGCGCCATGATCCGAAGCTCGATCTGCGAATAGTCGGCCGACACAATCAGCGAACCCGATGCCGCGATGAACGCCTCGCGGATGCGTCGGCCCTCCGCGGTGCGCACCGGAATGTTCTGCAGGTTGGGGTCCGTCGACGCGAGGCGTCCGGTCACTGCCGTCGCCTGTCCGTAGCAGGTGTGGACACGGCCGGTGCGCGCGTTGACCATCTGCGGCAACTTGTCCGTATACGTCGACTTGAGCTTCGACAGCGCGCGGTGCTCGAGCAAGAGCTTCGGCAGCGCGTGATCGGCGGCAAGCGCTTCCAGTACATCTTCGTCCGTCGACGGCTGTCCGGTCGCGGTCTTCTTGACCACCGGCAGCTTGAGCTTCGTGAATAGGATCTCGCATAGCTGGCGCGGCGAGCCGAGATTGAACGGCTGGCCGGCGAGCGCATACGCCTGCTGCTCGAGCGCGAGGATACGCTCGGCGAGCGCGCGGCCCTGCGCGCCGAGCAGCGCGGCGTCGATCAGCACGCCATTGCGCTCCATGCGGAACAGCACGTCGCGCACCGGTATCTCGATCGTCGAGTAGATGCGCGAGAGCTTCTCGTCCTCCTCGATGCGTGGATAGAGCGCGTGATGCAGTTGCAGCGTGATGTCGGCGTCCTCGGCTGCGTATTCGCCGGCGCGCTCGACCGGCACCTGGTCGAATTCGATGCGGTTCGCGCCCTTCCCCGTCACCTCGTCGTACGAAAGCGTCTTCACGTCGAGATGGCGCCACGCGAGGTTGTCCATGTCGTGCGGCTTGTGCGATTCGAGCACGTAGGACTCGAGCAGCGTGTCGTGCGCTACGCCCGCAAGGACAAGGCCGTGGTTGGCGAGCACGTGCTGGTCGAACTTCACGTTCTGGCCGATCTTCTTCTTGGTCGGATCCGCGTACCACTTGGCGAATCGCGCGAGCGTCGCGTCGGCGTCGAGCTGCTCGGGCACGCCTTGGTAGCGATGCGTAAGCGGGATATAGCACGCGTAGCCGGGCTCGACGGCGAACGAAAGACCGACGATCTTCGCCTGCATCTGATCGACCGCGGTGGTCTCGGTGTCGAACGAGACGAGCTCGGCGCGCTCGATCGCCGCGATCCACTTCGCGAGCGTCGCCTCGTCGCGGACGATCTCGTAGTGACGAGGCACGTGCGGCCGCGGATGCGCGGCGCGATCGTCCTGCGGTGCGAACTGGCGCTCGTTCTGCATCGCCGCGCGCCGCGCGATCTTGCCGGCGACGTCGTCCTCGGTCTTCATGTCGGCGGCGCGACCGGTCGTCTGCACGCCGTCCTTCAACCAGCTCTTGAACTCGAAGCGCTCGAACATCGACGCGAGCTTCGCAAGATCGGGCGGCGAGAGCTTGAGCTCGTCGAAAGGCGTCGGCAACGCGCAGTCCGTTCTCACGGTCAACAGTTTCTTGCCTTGCGGAAGCCATTCGAGCGTCGCGCGAAGGTTGTCGCCGACCACGCCGCCGATCTCGCTCGCATGCGCGATGACCGCGTCGAGGGAGCCGTATTGCGCGAGCCACTTGGCGCCGGTCTTCGGTCCGACCTTCGGCACGCCGGGCACGTTGTCGATGGCATCGCCGACGAGCGTCAGAAGGTCGAGCACCTGGTCGGGGCGCACGCCGAACTTCGAGAGCACGCCCGCTTCGTCGAGCGTCTCGTTGCTCATCGTGTTGACGAGCGTCACGCCGCGGCGGACGAGTTGCGCGAGGTCCTTGTCGGACGTCGACACGACGACGTCGTAGCCGTGCTCGTGCGCTTGCGCCGCAAGCGTGCCGATCACGTCATCGGCTTCGACGCCTTCGATCATCAGCAGCGGCCAGCCGTGCGCCCTGACGAGCTCGTGCAGCGGTTCGATCTGGCGCGCGAGATCGTCGGGCATCGGCGTGCGGTTCGCCTTGTATTGCGGATACCAATCGTCGCGAAACGTCTTGCCGGGTGCGTCGAACACGACGGCGAATCGGTCCGGCTTGCCGTCCTCCACCATTCGGCGCAACATCGAAACGACCCCGCGCAGCGCGCCGGTCGGCTCGCCGCTGCGCGTGCGCAGGTCGGGTAGCGCGTGGAATGCGCGATACAGGTACGACGATCCATCCACCAGTACGAGCGTGGGCATGGCCGATACGACGAAAATCCCGGAGTTGATCGATTCGCAGGCGCTCTACGGCACCAACGGTCGCGAGGCATGGCGGGTGCTCGGCATTATGGCAGAGTTCGCGCTCGCGACCGAGCGGTTGCGCGGCATCCAGCCGGCGGTGTCGATGTTCGGCAGCGCGCGCATCAGGCCATCGCATCCGTACTATGCGAAAGCCGAGCGCATCGCGCGCCTGTTGTCCGACGCCGGATTCACCGTCATTTCCGGCGGCGGTCCCGGATTGATGGAAGCGGCCAATCGCGGCGCACACGCGGGCCGCTCGCCCGCCGTCGGTCTGAACATCCTGTTGCCGCGCGAGCAAGGCAACCCTTTCCAGGACATCGAGTTCGATTTTCGCTATTTCTTCGCGCGCAAGATGATGTTCGTGCGTTTCGCATCGGCGTATGTCGTGATGCCGGGCGGGTTCGGCACGCTCGACGAGCTGTCCGAATGCCTGACGCTCGTGCAGACAGGAAAGAGCCGGCGAATTCCGATCATCCTCGTCGGAGGCGCATTCTGGGCCGGGTTGCTCGACTGGATGCGCGCGCAACTGGTCGAAGGCGGCATGATCGGACCGGACGACATCGACTTGATGCGCGTGATCGAGGAGCCCGAAGCGATCGTCGAGGCGATCTTCGACTTCTACGAGGGCCGCGGATTCCAGCCGTCGCGTGCGGAACGCGAGAAGATGCTGAACCTCTAAGCGAAAGGGCTCGCGCTCACGCGATGCCCTGCATCGGTGCGCACACGGGCTGCGGAGGCCGCCCGCGCTCTGGTAAGATGACGCCATCGATTGCGCTGCGTATGAAAAGATCCGCCCGCTCCCCGCGCCCGTTGACGGTGGCCGCGCTGCTCCTCGTGGCAGGCGCTGCGTTCGCGCAGCCAGCGCCGCCTCCTCCGGCGCTCGAGCCGCTGCCCGAAATTCCGCCGCCTCCCGGCGTCGGCGACGCCGATCTCGAGCCGACGGTGACGATACGCAAGAAAGACGGCGAAGTGCAGGAAGAAGCGCGCGTGAACGGCCAGGTCCTGTGGATCCGCGTAACGCCGCGCAGCGGCCGGACTTATTTTCTCGTGCCCGACCAGGGCGGCGCGACGTTCATCCGCCGCGACAGCCTGGACACGGGATTGAAGGTCCCGCTGTGGCTGCTCTACTCGTTCTAGGCTAACGACAAACCGATGCCCTGATGCCGTCGCGCGTGACGCGCGCGACGCGACGCCCGATGTCGGTCTATACGCCCGTATCGCCCGCCGAGCTCGACGCGTGGCTCACCCGCTACGCGGTCGGTGCCGTTGTCGAGCTCGAACCGATCGCCGCCGGCATCGAGAACACGAACTATTTCTTGACGACCACAGCCGGCCGCTTCGTCCTTACGCTGTACGAGCGGCTTCCGGCCGACGAGCTGCCGTTCTACTTGAACTTGATGGCGCACCTGTCGCGCGCCGGGGTCGAATGTCCGGCGCCGGCGCCCGATCGAACCGGTGCGCTTTTCAGCTTGCTCAATGGAAAGCCGGCCGGCCTCGTGTCGCGTTTGGATGGCACGCCGATCGACGGCCCGGACGTCGCGCATTGCGCTGCGGTCGGCACGGCGCTCGCGCGCCTGCACGTCGCTTCGGTCACGTATCGCGCGCGGCTCACCAATCGGCGCGGCCCGGGCTGGTGGCGACAGGCGGCGCGCGCCGTGCGGCCCTTTCTCGACGACGAGCAGAACGCGCTGATTGCCTCGGAGCTCAAGTACCAGACCGGCTTCCGCGAAGGCAAGATGCCGCGCGGCGCAATCCACGGCGATCTTTTTTGCGACAACGTGCTGTTCGACGGCGATCGCGTGACGGGCATCATCGACTTCGGTTTCGCCGCGACCGACTTTCTCGCCTACGATCTCGCCATCACCGTCAACGATTGGTGCGTCGTCAACGACGGACCCGCTGCCGGAGCGCTCATTCCGTCGCTCGTCGAGGCGCTGACCGGTGCGTACGATGCCGCGCGTCCGCTGGCCGAAGACGAACGTATCCAGTGGCCGGCGCTGTTGCGCGCGGCCGCGTTGCGTTTCTGGCTGTCGCGTCTATACGACCTGCATCTGCCGCGGCCGGGCGAGCTCGTGCACGCGCACGACCCGGGGCACTTCGAGCGCATCCTTCGTCATCGCGTCGCGCATTCGCCGCGCTGGCCGTCTTTCGAACGCGCGGCGCACGCGACCGCCCCATTGTGCAAGCAATGAGCGCGACTGCGATCGCGTTCGAGCGCTACCCCGCACGGCGCGGCGGTCTATGGCTGAAGCAAGCCTACGCGATGCTGTCCGCGCACCGGCTGTCGTGGCTGCTGCTGGTGCTGATCTACTATATGCTCGTGCTGCTGCTCGCGCGCGTCCCTGTCGCGGGGCCGATCGCGTTACCGTTGTTGAAGCCGGTGTTCGCCGTCGGCTTTCTCGCCGCTGCCTGGGCTCAGGAGCGCGGCGAGAAACCGCGTGCGCCGCTGCTGTTCCAGGGATTTCGCGCCAATATCTGGGCGCTGCTTCCGCTCGGCGCCGTCTTCCTCGCCGGCATCTCGCTTGCGGTCCTCGCCACCGCTCTCGTCGACGGCGGTGCGCTGCTCGACATCCTGTCCGGCAAGGTCGCGCTCGAGGAGTCGACGGTCGTCACCGGTCGAATGCAGCTCGCAATGCTGTTCGGCGTCGCGTGTGCGATTCCGGTCGTTCTCGCGCTGTGGTTCGCGCCGGCGTTGATCGTGTTTCAGGATTGCCGCACCGTGCACGCGCTCCGCGTGAGCCTGCGCGCCGCGGTCGCGAACTGGCGTCCGATCGCCGTTTACGCTCTGCTCGTCTTTCTTTACGGCGGCATACTGCCACGCTTCGCCGTTGCGCTGATCGAGGCTGTCGCGCCGGACTGGTTCGCGGTGATCGTGATCCTGCCGTACCTGTTCCTGTTCCTCGCGACGCTTCACATCTCGGACTACGTCTGCTATCGCGACATATTCCACGCGAGGGAAGCGCCCGCGGCCGACGCCGCACCGCAGCCGTGATCGAACGCGTTCGGCCTCCACGACCAGCGCAGCTTTGCAACGGTCGCGTCGTCGACCTCGCTGCGGCGATTCGCAGTTGCTCGTACGGGCTCGGCGCTTCGCGCCCGGAGCCGATCTCGCTGCTCACGCCGCTTCGAGCTTCGCGTATTCGAGCGCGAGCCACTTGACGCCGGCATCGCGGAAGTTGACCTGCACGCGCGCGTCGTTGCCGCGTCCTTCGGCGTCGACGATCACGCCGACACCGAACTTCGCGTGACGCACGCTCTGGCCGATGCGCCAGCCCGTCGCCGTGGCAGCTGCTTCCGACGCGCGGTTCGACGTCCGCTGGTCCGGTCGCACCCAGCGCGCCCCCCACTCGGCGGTGTCCACTTCGATCGAGCGCCGGTGCGATATCGACGACAGCCATTGCACGAGCTCGCGCGGCACTTCGTCGACGAAGCGCGACGCAATGTGATAGCGCAGCTGACCGTGAAGCATCCGGCTTTGCGCGAGCGTCAAGTAAAGCCGCCGCTTCGCACGCGTGATCGCGACGTACATCAGCCGACGCTCTTCCTCGACCCCGTCCGGCTCCGACAAACTGTTCTCGTGCGGGAACAGTCCTTCCTCGAGGCCCGTGACGAATACGGTGTGGAACTCGAGGCCTTTCGCCGAATGCACGGTCATCAGCTGCAGTGCCGGCCGGCCCTCCGCCGCCTGCGTCTCGCCGGCTTCGAGCGCCGCGTGAGCGAGAAACGCCGTCAACGGATCGGACGCGCCGGTCGCGGGGTCGGTGTCGATGTCCGCTTCCGGCACGGCAATCGGCGCGTCGACGGCGAGATCCGCTTCACGCAGGAAACTGTCGGCGGCGTTGACGAGCTCTTCGAGATTCTCGATGCGATCGTCGCCGTCCTTTTCGGTCCGGTAGTGAGCGACGAGACCGGAGGCTTCGTTGACGTGCTCGACCGCTTCGTGCAACGGGAGTCCCGCCGTTCCCGCCTGCATCGATTCGATCAGCTTGACGAACGCCGCGAGCGCGCTACCTGCCTTGCCGCCGATCGAGCCCTCGCCCGCGGCTTGCCACAGGCTCGTGCCGTGGCCGCGCGCGCTGTCCTGCAGCGTCTCGAGCGTGCGCGCGCCGATGCCACGCGGCGGAAAGTTGACGATCCGCAGGAACGCGCCGTCGTCGTCGGGACTCGCGAGCAGCCGCAAGTAGGCGAGCGCGTGCTTGATTTCCGCGCGCTCGAAAAAGCGCATGCCGCCATAGACGCGGTACGGAAGCGCCGCGTTGAACAGCGCATGCTCGAGTACGCGCGATTGCGCGTTCGAGCGGTAGAGCACCGCGCAATCCGACAACGGAACGCCGTCGGCGGCGAGCCCCTTGACGACGTCGACGACGAACGCCGCCTCGTCGAGGTCCGTCGGCGCGGCGAACGCACGGATCGGCTCTCCCTTGCTGTCGGCGGTCCACAGGTTCTTGCCGAGACGCGCCTGGTTGTGTCGGATCAGCGCATTGGCGGCGTCGAGAATATGCCCGTGCGAACGATAGTTCTGCTCGAGCTTGATCAGCACGACCGACCGCTCGGACGTTGCGAAATCGCGCTCGAAGTGCTGCATGTTGGCGACGTTCGCACCGCGGAACGCGTAGATCGACTGGTCGTCGTCGCCGACCGCGAACACGGCGGCCTGCGGGCCAGCGAGTAGTCGCAGCCACGCGTACTGCAGCGTGTTCGTATCCTGGAACTCGTCGACGAGCACGTTCGAGAAGCGCCTCTGGTAGTGCTCGCGCAAGCCCTGGTGGTCGCGCAACAGCTCGTAGCTTCGCAGCAGCAGTTCGGCGAAGTCGACCACGCCCTCGCGCTGGCACATCGCGTCGTACAGCGCGTAGTGCTCGACCTGGCCTCGCGTGAAATCGTCGCCGGCCTCTACCGCAGACGGCCGCAGCCCCTCCTCCTTCGCGTCGGCGATGAAGTATTGGAGCTGGCGCGCGGGAAAACGCTCGTCGTCGATGTTGTGCGCCTTGTACAGACGTTTGATCAGCGCGAGCTGGTCCTGCGTATCCATGATCTGGAAGAGCTGCGGCAGGTTGGCGTCGCGGTAATGCACGCGCAACATGCGGTTGCACAGGCCGTGGAACGTTCCGATCCACATGCCGCGCAGATTGATCGGCGTCAACGTCGACAGCCGCAGCAGCATTTCCTTCGCCGCTTTGTTGGTGAACGTGACGGCGAGAATGGACAGCGGCGACGCCTGCCCGGTCGCGAGCAGCCACGCGATGCGGGTGGTGAGCACGCGCGTTTTGCCGCTGCCGGCGCCGGCGAGGATCAGCGCCGACTGGTGCGCCAGCGTGACGGCAGTGAGCTGCTCCGGATTGAGGTTGGCGAGAAGCGGACTGCCCATTGCGCAAGAATACTCGACGCGGAGCTGCCGGCCGCATGCACGCTATAATTGTTGCTGTCATGCCGCCCACCGCTCTCGCCGCGCCGGCCGCTCAATCGGCGACCACGCGCGCATTCGTGCAGTGGATCCGTTCCGCGGCACCGTACATCCACGCGTTTCGCGGCAGGACGTTCGTGATCGCCTTCGGTGGCGAAGTGGTCGCCGACGACACCTTTCTCGGCATCGTTCACGATCTCAACCTGCTGCATAGCCTCGGCATCCACCTGGTCGTCGTCCATGGCTCGCGCCCGCAGATCGAGGCGATCCTCGCGCAGCAAAACATCCCCTGTCGCTACGAGTTCGGGTTGCGCGTGACCGACGCCGAGACGATGGACTGCGTGCTCGAGGCGTCCGGTCAAGTGCGAAGCCGCATCGAGGCGATGCTCTCGCTCGGTATCGCGAACTCGCCGATGGCCGGCGCCCGCATTCGCGTGTCGAGCGGCAACTACATCATGGCGAAGCCGCTCGGCGTACGCGACGGTGTCGACATGCAGCTCACGGGCGAAGTGCGCCGCGTCGATGCCGATGCGATCAACCAGCGGCTCGAAGACGGCGACATCGTGCTGATCTCGCCGCTCGGCTATTCACCGACCGGCGAAATATTCAATCTCGCGCTGGAAGAGGTCGCCACTCAGGTCGCCGTGCGCCTGAACGCGCACAAGCTCGTGTTCCTGATGGAGACCGACGGCGTTCGCAACGGCCGCCGGCAGCTCATGACCGAGCTGTCGACGAAGGACGCCGAGGCTCTGCTCGCGACCGCAGCGTCGAAGATGCCGCCGGACGTCCAGCACTACCTGCCGTGCGCGATCCGCGCCTGCGACAACGGCGTCAAGCGCGCGCATCTGATCAGCCGCCATCTCGACGGAGCGCTGCTGCTCGAGCTGTTCACGCGCGAAGGTGTCGGCACGATGGTCGCGGCAAACGCGCTCGCGCACCTGCGTCCGGCGACGATCGACGACGTGCGCGGCATCATCGCGATCATCGAGCCGCTCGAGGAGCAAGGGACCCTCGTGCCGCGTTCGCGCGAGCGTCTGGAGACCGAGATCGAGCGCTTCGTCGTCGCCGAGCACGACGGCGCGGTCATCGGCTGCGCCGCGCTGTACGCGTTTCCCGACGAAGGCTGCGGCGAGCTCGCCGCGCTCGCCGTGCATCCCGATTTCAGGCGCGAGGGCTACGGCGAAGCGCTAATGAAGGAGATCGAAGCTCGCGCGCGCAAACGCAAGCTTGCCGAGCTGTTCGTGCTGACGACGCGCACGTCGCAATGGTTCCTCGAGCGCGGATACCACTCGGCGACGATCGCCGACCTGCCGAAGCAGAAGCAGGCGCTCTACAATTACCAGCGCAAGTCGCAGGTCTACCGCAAGAAACTCTGAGGAAGCGCTATGGCACGCACCGTGCATTGTGTGAAGCTCGGCCGCGACGCGGAAGGGCTCGACTTTCCGCCTTATCCCGGCGAGCTTGGCAAGCGCATCTACGAAAGCGTCTCGAAGGAAGCGTGGCAGCAGTGGCTGCGCCACCAGACGATGCTCGTCAACGAGAACCGACTCTCGCTCGCCGACGCGCGCGCGCGGAAGTGGCTCGCCGAGCAGATGGAGAAGCACTTCTTCGGCGAGGGAGCCGAGAAGCCCGCCGGATACGTGCCGCCGAGCGCATGAGCGCGCCGACAGCTCGGCGTCACGGACACAAGCTTTCCGAATTGGAGGCCGCATGACAGCCATCTCGCGCTGTCCGGCCCCATCGCCCGATTCGCCTGCAACGCATACGCGAAAGGAAGTCCGACCGGCTCCTGGATCAACAGTTGACCGGAGTTCGCGCGTATACTTTCCGTTGTTTCCGCAGACGTTCTGCGGCAACTCACGCGGCACCGCCGCGCCACGCAGGCTGCGAATCGTTCGCGCAGCCGCGCTTCATCGCGATGCCGCCTCGCAAGTCGATTAGCTCACAGAACGGAGGCAGCATGAATCGTCGCATGATAGTCATGGCAATGGCCTTCGCGCTGGCCGCGCCCGGCATTGCGCTCGGCGCGAGCAAGGCGGAAAAGCAGGCGGAGGTGCGCAAGGCGGCACAGGAGGCGCTTGCCGCCGTCTACAAGTTGCAGCCGTCGGCGCGCAAAGCGGTCGAGTCCGCGGCCGGCTATGCCGCGTTCAGCAACTTCGGCATGAAGATCCTCCTCGCGGGGGGCGGTTCGGGCGAGGGCATCGCGGTCAACAACAAGAACAAGGCCATGACTTACATGAAGATGGCCGAGATCCAGGCCGGCCTGGGATTCGGGGTCAAGAAGTTCCAGCTTGTGTGGGTGTTCGAAACCGAGAAAGCGCTCAACGATTTCATCAACTCCGGCTGGGAGTTTGGCGGACAGGCGACCGCGGCGGCGAAATCTGGCGAAAAAGGTTCCGCCTACCAAGGTGCAGTTTCGGTGGCGCCGGGGGTCTGGATCTACCAGGTGACGGACAAAGGCCTGGCGATCGAAATCACCGCCAAGGGGACCAAGTACTACAAGGACGGTGATCTGAACTGAGAAGCGCATCGGGCAACCCCGGGGCAAGGCGGAGCACGGCATCCAAATGCACCTCCAATACATCGGCTCTTGTCGTGGCAGGGCGGCGTCCCGCCGACCCCGTTCGACAACAACGACCCGACGGAGCCGATGAAGGACACAGCGACCGCGTTTGCCACCCTGGTTGCTCCTTCGCACTCAGCCCCCCCTGTACGCATGGCCACATCTCCGATCAGTCGCTACCCCGTCCCGAAACTCGAGGACCTGCCCGAGGACATTCGCGCTCGGATGCTGGAAGTGCAGGAAAAGGCCGGGTTCATCCCGAACGTCTTTCTGACGCTCGCCCACCGCCCCGCGGAGTTCAGAGCTTTCTTCGCCTACCACGACGCGCTGATGCTCAAGGAAAGCGCGCTCAGCAAGGCCGAGCGCGAGATGATCGTCGTCGCGACATCGGGCGCGAACGACTGTGTGTATTGCATCGTCGCGCACGGCGCGATCCTGCGCGTCTACGCAAAGAACACGCTGATCGCCGACCAGGTCGCCGCAAACTACCGCAAGGCCGATATCACGCCGCGGCAGAAGGCGATGCTCGCGTTCGCGCTCAAAGTCGCGCTCGCGAGCGCCGAGATCGTCGACGAAGATTTCGCCGCGCTGCGCGTGCACGGCTTCTCCGACGAGGATATCTGGGACATCGGCGCGATCAGCGCGTTTTTCGCGTTGTCGAACCGGATGGCCAACATGATCAGCATGCGGCCGAACGACGAGTTCTACCTGCTCGGCCGCACGCCGAGGAAATAGCACCGACCGCGTTACGCGACGCCGTTCGCCTTGAACCAGGCGAGCGCGCGCTTCCAGCCGTCCTGCGCCGCGGCTTTTCTATAGCTCGGCCGATAGTCGGCGTTGAATGCGTGCGGCGCATCCGGATAGATCACGTATTCGCTCTTCTTAGTGCCGCCGGCCTTGATCGCCGCGAACATCTTTTCGACCGTCTCGGCCGGAATGCCGGCGTCGGCGCCGCCGTAGCCCAACGACGTGACGATGAAGTCGCGGCGGTCGAAGCTCTCGCGCTCGCCGACCAGACTCAGCAATTCAGTTCGGATGACGTCGCTCAAGGGATTCTCCTGTTGTTGGGGCGGCGCCGGTCGAAGACGCCGAGAAGCAATACGACAGCGCGCAGCGCGCCGCTATTCCGTCTATCGATCGGCTTCGAAGACGACCTGTCCGCCGACGAGCGTCCAGCGCACGACGCCGGGCACTTCGAGGCCGAGGAACGGCGTGTTCTTGCCCTGACTTCGCAGCGCCTTAGGCTCGACGCGCCAGCGCGCTTGCGCGTCGAACACGCAAATGTCGGCCTGCTTTCCGACCGCAAGATCGCCGGCGTCGACGCCGAGGATTTCGGCGGGCGCCGCCGTGACCCGCGCAAGCGCGGTGGCGAGCGGAACGTTGTCGGCCGCCGCCCATGCCAGCGTGAGCGGCAGCAGCAACTCGAGTCCCGTTGCACCCGGCTCGGCTTCGCCGAACGGAAGCTGCTTGCCGTCGTCGTCGACCGGCGTGTGATCCGAACAGACAAGGTCGATCGTACCGTCGGCCGCGGCGGCCCGCAGCGCCGCGCGATCGCGCGTACCGCGAAGCGGCGGCGACATTCGGCATTGCGGGTCGAACCAGCCGATGTCGACGTCGCACAGGTGCAGATGATGGACCGCGACATCGCAGGTAACGGCGAGGCCGTCGCGCTTGGCGTCGCGAACCATCGCCACGCCCTCGGCGGTCGACAGTCGGCACAGATGCACGCGCACACCCGTTTCGCGAACGAGCGCGAAGATCGTCGCGAGCGCGATCGTCTCGGCGCACGTCGGAATCGCCGGCAAGCCCAATCGCGTCGCCACTTCGCCGTCGTGCGCGACGCCGCCGCGCGCGAGATGCGGCTCCTGCGGCCGCAGCCACACGCGATGGCCGAACGTCGCCGCGTATTGCAGCGCGCGCAGCAGCACCTGCGTGTCGACGAGCGGCTGCTCCGCCTGCGAGAACGCGACGCAGCCCGCCTCTGCGAGTTGGCTCATCTCGGTCAGCGATTCGCCGGCGAGTCGCTGCGTGAGCGCGCCAACCGGATAGACGTGCGCCTTGTTGAGCGAGCGCGCGCGGTACTTCAGCATCTCGACCAGGCCCGGCTCGTCGAGCGGCGGATCGGTGTCCGGCGGACACGCGAGGCTCGTCACGCCGCCGGCCACCGCGGCGTCGACCTCGGATTCGAGCGTTGCCTTGTATTCGAATCCGGGCTCGCGCAGCCGCGCTGCGAGATCGATCAACCCGGGCGCGACGACGAGACCGGTCGCGTCGAGCGTGCGCTCCGCGCGCCAGCCGGACGGCGGCGCGCCGACCGCGACGATGCGGCCGTCGTCGATGAAGAGCCCCGCGCCACGATCGACGCCATGCCTCGGGTCGATCACGCGGCCGTTGCGAATCTCGAGCTTCATCCAGGATTATGCGTTGCCGGCGAGGATCGACATCACCGCCATGCGCACGGCGATGCCGAACGTGACCTGCGGCAGGATCACGCTGCTCTCGCCGTCGGCCACCGGCGAATCGATCTCGACGCCGCGGTTCATCGGACCGGGATGCATGACGATCGCGTCCGGTTTCGCCGCCGCGAGCTTCTCGGCGGTGAGCCCGTAGTGCTTGAAGTACTCGCCCGCCGACGGCAGCAACGAGCCGCGCATCCGCTCGCTCTGCAGGCGCAGCATCACGACGACATCGCAGCCGGCGAGCCCCTCGCGCATGTCGTGGTGCACGCTCGTTCCCATCGCGGCAACGCGCGTCGGCAACAGCGTCTTCGGCCCGATCACGCGAACCTGCGGAGTGCCGAGCGTGGTGAGCCCATGGATCAGCGAGCGCGCGACGCGCGAATGCAGTACGTCGCCGACGATCGCGACCGTGAGGTTGCGGAAATCGCGCTTGTAATGGCGAATCGTGAACAGATCGAGCAGGCCCTGCGTCGGGTGCGCGTGGCGGCCGTCGCCGGCGTTCACCACGTGCACGTCGCTCTTGCCGATGCGGTTCAGGTGCGAGGCGATCAGATGCGGCGCGCCGGACTGAGCGTGGCGCACGACGAACATGTCGGCGTTCATCGCGACCAGGTTGTCGATCGTATCGAGCAGCGTCTCGCCCTTCGACGTCGACGACACGCCGATGTTGAGATTGATCACGTCGGCGGAAAGGCGCTTCGCCGCGATCTCGAACGTCGTGCGCGTGCGCGTGGAATTCTCGAAGAAGAGATTGAACACTGCCTTGCCCCGCAGCAGCGGAACCTTCTTGACGTCGCGCTCCGAGATCGACGCGAACGGCACCGCGGTATCGAGGATGCGCGTGATCACCTCGGCCGGCAGGCCCTCGAGCGTCAGCAGGTGCGTGAGCTCGCCGTCGGCGTTCAACTGCGGGTTACGCACCGTCGCGCTCCATCGATTCGGTGGAAAGCGCGAAGCGGCCGTCGGCGTCTCGCGTCAGCACGACGTTCAAGTCGCGCGCAACCGCGAGCCGCGCACCCGTGTACGTCGGCTCGATCGGCAGCTCTCGGCCGCCACGATCGATCAGCACCGCGAGCTCGATCGCTGCCGGCCGCCCGAAGTCGAACAGCTCGTTCACCGCGGCGCGAACGCTGCGCCCCGTATAGAGCACATCGTCGACGAGCACGATCGTCGCCCCGTCGACGTCGAACGGAAGCTCGGTGCGCTTGATCTTGGGCTTCAGGCCCTTGCGGTTGAAATCGTCGCGGTAGAACGACACGTCGATGTAGCCGACCGGATGCTCGCCGGGAAGCACCTGCGCGAGCCGCTCGGCGATCCAGGCGCCGCCGGAGTAGATGCCGACGAACCGTGCGTCGAACGCGACCGCTGCGCGCATGCGTTCGGCGAGCGCGGCGAACGTCGATTCGGCGTCAGGCAGCGACATGGACGGTGGAATGCGGATCGTCGAAGAATGCTTGCAAGATCGTCTGCGCGGCGACCTCGTCCTGTGCGGCACGCCGCGCCTGTCCGCGCACGCCGGCCGCAATCAGCGTTTCGGCCGCGGTGCGCGTCGTGAACCGTTCGTCGACTTGGGCCACGGGCAACCCGAAGCGACCTTCGAGCTGGCGTGCGAAGCGATCGGCGCGCGCGGTCATCTCGTGCTCGGACCCGTCGTCGTGCAGCGGCCGGCCGACGATCAGTTGCGACGGCCGCCATTGCGCGATCAGCGCGGCGATGGCGGCGAAACGTGCCGATGGCGCGTCACCGCGGATCGTCGTCAGCGGATGCGCGACGCGCACCATCGTGTTGCCCACCGCGACGCCGATCTTGCGCGTGCCGAAATCGAAAGCGAGAACGGTGCCGTCGCCGGCGGGGGCGCGCGCCGGCGTTCGCGTCTCACGCGTGCCCGACATCGTCGGACAACCGCGAAAAGTCGATGCCGAGCAGCCTCATCGCGGCCGGAAGCCGGCGATCCGCCGGCAGATCGAACATGACATCGGGATCGGCGGGGACGGTGAGCCATGCGTTCTGCGATATCTCCTGCTCGAGCTGACCGGCCGACCAGCCGGCGTAGCCGAGCGAGACCAGCACGTCGCGAGGGCCGTCGCCGCGCGCGAGCGCCTCGAGCACGTCCTTCGACGTCGTGAGCCCGAGATCGTCGGTTATCGCGAGCGTGGACTGCCAGTTGCCGAGCGGACGGTGCAGCACGAAGCCGCGATCGATCTGCACCGGCCCGCCGAAATGCACGGGCGCCTTGCGGATCTGCGTGTCGGCCAGCGGAATCTCGATCTGGTCGAACAACGACGACAGCGTCATCTCGGTCGGACGGTTGACGACGATGCCGAGCGCGCCGTCCTGATTGTGCTCGCAGACGTACGTGAGCGTATGCG
This sequence comes from uncultured beta proteobacterium, assembly GCA_963728935.1. Lineage (GTDB taxonomy): Bacteria > Pseudomonadota > Gammaproteobacteria > Burkholderiales > Casimicrobiaceae > CAVSMC01. The sequence goes on from CAVSMC010000001.1 coordinate 72,133, forward strand.
CGAAATTCGGATCCGCCATCGCCGGCATGGCAATCAGGAAGTGTTGCGTGAAGTTGGCCGCGGACCCCGCCATAAGTCCGGCAATTGTAAACGCGCCGCTTGCCCGGCACAATTCGGCGATCTCTTTCGCTTACCTGCCCGACGCACGAGTCATGTAATCGTCATGCGGCGCATCGTCGTTTCGCTCGCATTCGTCGCGCTCGTGCTGGCCGCGCCGCCGCTCGCGGCGAGGCTCGTCGTCATGCATGGCTTCGCCGATTACACGAGCGCGCTGCTGTGGGTGCAGGCCGAGGCGCCCGGACCGATCGAGATCACGTGGCGCGTCGACGGCGATTCGCGCGAGCGCATCGCGAGCTTCGACGCGCAACGCGCTCACGACAACATCGTGCTCGCGCGCCTCGGCGGGCTCGCGCCCGGTCGGCAAGCGACCTATCGCGTACGCGGCGACGGTGACGTACGCGAAGGAACGCTGCGCGCGCATCCATACTGGGCGAAGCCCGACGATGCGCCGATCCTCACGCTCGCGTTCGGCTCGTGCTTCTTCCTTGCCGACGCCAATCCGATATGGGGCGACTCGGACTACGGCGGCGGTTTCGGGATCTTCGACGCGATCGCCGACAAGCGCCCCGACATGATGCTGTGGCTCGGCGACAACCTGTACTTCCAGCGGCCCGACTTCCTCGATGCGGACGCGCTCGCGGCGCGCTATCGGCGGCAGCGCGCGTTCGCGCCGTTGCAGCGTCTGTTGACGGCGGCGCCGCACGTCGCGATCTGGGACGATCACGATTACGGCCCGAACGACGCCGACGCGTCGTATACGCTGAAGGGGGAGACGCTTGCGCTGTTCAAGCGCTATTGGGCGAACCCGAGCTACGGACTGCCCGAGACGGCGGGCGTGTTCGGGTACGCGCATTTGGGCGACGTCGACCTGTTCCTGCTCGACGATCGCTATTGGCGCTCGGGCAACCGTGCGCAGGACGGACGCGACAAGACGATGTTCGGCGCAACGCAGCTCGAGTGGCTCAAGAACGCGCTGCTCTATTCGCGCGCGCCGGTGAAGATCATCGCCAACGGCACGCAGATGTGGAACCGCGCGAACCGCTTCGAAGGCTGGAACCACTACGCGACCGAGCAGAGGGCGTTCGTCGACTGGCTCGCCGCGAACCGCATCGACGGCGTGCTGTTCCTGTCGGGCGACCGCCACTTCGGCGAATTGCTGAAGATCGAGCGGCCCGGCGGCTATCCGCTCTACGAATTCACGTCGAGTCCCCTCACCTCGCGCGCATGGGCCGAGCTCGAGGCGGTCGAGCGCGAAAATCCCGAGGTGGTTCCCGGCACGCTGGTCAGCAAGCGTCAGTTCGGGATGATCCGCGTGAGCGGACGCGGCGGCGATCGCCGGCTCGCGCTCGAAAGCTACGACGGCAGCGGCGCGTTGCTCTGGCGCCACGAGATCCGTGCGCGCGATCTTCGCTTCCCGCGCAAGACGCCCTAACCCCGCTCGCCCAATCCTTTCGTTTACGGCGCCATCACGGCACGTCTACGGAGGGTCCTCATGTCGTCGTTTCGCCCCCGCGCGCCCGCGTGGCTGATCGCATCGGCCACGCTTGCGCTCCAGATCGCCTTCGCTTCGCCGCCCGCGGAAGCGTTCTGCGGCTTCTACGTCGGCAAAGCGGATGCCGCCTTGTTCAACGAGGCTTCGCAGGTCATCGTCGTTCGCCGCGACAACCGCACGGTGATCAGCATGGCGAACGATTACCGGGGCGAGCTCACCGAGTTCGCGCTCGTCGTTCCGGTGCCGCAGGTGCTCGAGCGCGGACAGATCCACGTCGGCGATCGCAAACTGTTCGAGCGCATCGACGCGTACAGCGCGCCGCGGCTCGCCGAATACTACGATGGCGACCCATGCGCAAGCGCGAAAGTCTCCCGCGCCGAGAGGCTCCTCGCACAGGCACCGGCGTCCGCACCGATGAAGGACGAGGACAAGCGCGCCCGCGCGCTCGGCGTCACCGTCGAGGCGGCCTACACCGTCGGCGAGTACGACATCGTGATGCTTTCGGCGAAGGAGTCCGACGGCCTCGAGACGTGGCTCGTGCGCAACGGCTATCGAATCCCGAAAGGAGCGAGCGCGGCGCTGCGACCCTACGTGCGCCAGCAGATGAAGTTCTTCGTCGCCAAGGTCAACCTGCGCGAGCAGGCGAAGACCGGCGTCTCGCATCTGCGGCCGCTGCAGTTCGCGTTCGAATCGCCGAAGTTCATGCTGCCGGTACGCCTCGGCATGTTGAACGCGCAGGGTGCGCAGGACCTGGTCGTCTATCTGCTGACGGCGAATGGACGCGTCGAGACCACCAACTATCGGACGGTGAAGCTGCCGGCGAACGTCGAGCTGCCGACGTTCGTTCGCACGGACTTCGCGCGCACGTACAAGGCGCTATTCGACGCACAGGCGGCGCGCGAAGCGAATAGGGCGATCTTCACCGAGTACTTCTGGGACATGAGCTGGTGCGACCCGTGCGCGGCCGACCCACTGTCGCGCGACGAGCTTCGCGGCGCCGGCGTGTTCTGGGTCGAGCCCGCCGCCGCGTCGACGCAAGGGTCGCTCGTGCAGCGCGCCGCGGCGGAGCCCGTGATGCTCACGCGGCTTCACTTGCGCTACACGAAGGATTCGCTGCCCGAGGACCTCGTGTTCCAGGAGACCGCCGACCGCGCGAACTTCCAGGCGCGCTACGTGTTGCGTCATCCGTGGTCGGGCGATGAAACCGCGTGCTCCGAGGCGAAACCCTATTTCGAGTCCGTGCGCATGCGCCGGGAGCGCGAGGCGCAGACGCTCGCGCACTTGACCGGATGGGACGTGAACGACGTTCGTGGCCGCATGGCGCTCGCGCCGGCGCCGCAGACGAAATGGTGGGAGACGCTGTGGAAGTGAAACGCGGATTGCCCGACGCCAACGCTGCGCGGCGCGTCGGTGAGGGGGTGGAGCTGTCGCGCGCACCCGTCGTCGCAGTCATCGGCGCGCGGCATCCGACACTGCACGAGCGGATCGTCCTGTCGTGGCGTCGATTGTGCGCGTCTCACCCGGTGCTGCGCGACGCGCGCCTGTTCCAGATCGCGATCCTCGCGACGCTGCTCACGATCGGTGTGCTTGCGCGCGATTTCGCGCTCGATCCGCGGCAGATGGCGCTCGCGTTCGCCGCGGGCCTCGTCACGCAATGGCTATGGCTCACCGCGCTCGGCCTGCAGCGCAAGGGACTCCTCTCTGCGCTGATCACATGCTTCGGATTGTCGATCCTTCTGCGCGCCGATTCGTTGTGGGTGCATCCGCTGGCCGCGGCGCTCGCGATGTCGTCGAAGTTCGTGCTGCGAGTCAACGGCAAGCATGTGTTCAATCCTGCCAACATCGGCGTCATCGCAGCGAGCGTCGCGTTGCCCGGCGCGTGGGTGTCGGCTGGCCAGTGGGGTCACGACCTCGCGCTCGCCGGCTGGTTCGTCGTGCTCGGCGCGCTGGTGACGCTGCGCGCGCGCCGCTGGGACGTCGCGTGGGCGTTCCTCGCGGCGTGGCTCGGCCTCGTCGCGCTGCGCGTGCTCGTGCTCGGCCAGCCGTGGCCGATTCTCGTCCACCAACTCGACAGCGGCGCGCTGCTGCTGTTCGCGTTCTTCATGATCTCCGATCCGATGACCATTCCGGAGCGGCGCGAAATGCGCGTCGCGTACGCGCTCGGCGTCGCGGCGATCGCGTTCGCGTGGCAATACGCACTGTTCAAACCCAACGCGCTGCCGTGGGCGCTGTTCATCGCGTCGCCGCTCGTCCCGCTGATCGATCGTCTGCAACCGGGCGCGCGATTCGCGTGGCGCGAGCGATAATGCGGCATGCGATCGATGGTCCTCGGTGCACTCGCTGCGCTCGCCGCCTCGCTTGTCTCGAACGCGCAGGCGACCGACGAGACGTATCAGCTCGACCCGTTCGCGCAAGCAACGTCCGGATACCCCGCCTGTCCGACCGTCGCGCCGCCGCTGCTTTCGGCCGACGAAATGCGCTCGCAAGCGCACGTGCGCTCGGAGCGCGGGCTGCGCTGCGCGATGGAGGGCACGTGCGAGCCGGGCGGCGCCTACAAGCGCGATCCGGAGATCAACGAACGCGTGCGCGCGGCGATCGCCGCCGATCCGCGCTTCGGCAAGACCTCGATCTGGGTGACGACGACACGCAAATGGGTAACGCTTGCGGGTTGCGTACGCTCGGCGCGCGAGCGGCGCGCGCTCGTCGAGGCGGTGCGTGCGCTGGCCGGCATCGACCGGATCTTCGACGAGACGACGGTCGGTGTCCCGAAGCGCCGGCATTGACGATCGGAGCGCGACGTATTCATCCGGCGCCGACTTGGCGGCGCGCTCGCCGCGCTCGCAAGGGTAGAGCGAACCAAAGCCACGCGTAGAGCAGCACGACGCCCGCGGCCGCGGCAGCGCTCGCGACGGCGCTTTGCATCACCATCCAGGCGACGAGGCCGAGCTCGATCGCAATCGCGAGCATGAGCGGTAGCATCGCCGCGCTGATCAGGCGCGACGCAAGCTCGACGAAGCCGCGCGACACAGTTGCGGGCTCGGCGATCCGATGGTAGGCGGCGGGCGCCATGATCAGCGCGATCGAAACTGCGACCAGCGCGAGCGCGCCGAAATGGAGCATCTGTTCAACCCGCCCGAGATCGGCAAAACGCTGATTGAAAACCGCGATCAGCTGAAACCCGAACAGCGCCTGGATTCCCGGCAGCACCATTCGCGCCTCATCGATCGCGGTGCGCGTCTGTTCGTCGAGCGCTTGCGGCTGGGCGGCCGGTTCGCCACCGGACCAATCGCCCACGTGCCCCGATGCGTGCCGACGCCTCGCCATTGCCGCAAGTGCGAGAACGAGCCGGGCTCACGCGTCCCGGCTCACTCCTCCTCGTGGCGGCGATTCTTCGCGAATTCCGTCGCGAGCTGCTGCTGCAGATTGGGCGGCGCCTGCTCGTAGTGCGCGAGCGCCATCGAGAACGAGCCGTGTCCCTGCGTCACCGATTTCAGGCGCGACGCGTATCCGTCGAGCTCGACCAGCGGCGCGAGCCCCGTCACCGAGACAAGGCCGGCGGCGAGCGTCTGCGTACCCGTGACCTGGCCGCGTCGCGACGACAGATCGCCGGTGATGTCGCCGGTGTTCGAATCGGGGCATGTGATCTCGACGCTGACGATCGGCTCGAGAATGATCGGCTTCGCTTTGGCGATCGCATCGAGGAACGCCTTGCGCCCGGCGGAGACGAACGCGACCTCCTTCGAGTCGACCGGATGGTGCTTGCCGTCGAATACGGTCACGCGGACGTCCTGCATCGGGTAACCGGCGATGGCGCCGGTCGAGAGCACCTGCTCGACGCCCTTGCGCACGGCCGGCATGAATTGCTGCGGGATCACGCCGCCTTTCGTTGCGTCGACGAAATCGAAGCCCGTGCCGCGTGGCAGCGGCTCTACGCGCAATGCGACTTCGCCGAACTGTCCCGCGCCGCCGGTCTGCTTCTTGTGCCGATGCGTCGCTTCGGCCTTGCCGGTGATCGTCTCGCGATAGGGCACGCGCGGCGGCCGTGTATCGATTTCGAGCTTGAACTGGGTCGCCATCCGCTCGAGCACCGAGCGAAGATGCAGTTCGCCCAGCGCGCGCAACACCGTGTCGTTGGTGTCGGCGTCGTGCTCGATCACGAGCGTCGGGTCCTCGGCGACCATCTTGTGCAGGATATCGAAGATCCGCTGCTCGTCGCCGCGCTTCTTCGGCTTGATCGCCACGCCCTGCATCGGCTTGGGGAAGTCGAGCGCGCGCATGTGGATCTGGTCTTCGTCGTGCGAGTCGTGCAGCACGCAGTCGAACGTGATCTCGTCGATCTTCGCGATCGCGGCGATGTCGCCGGGCACCACGCGCTCGGTCTCGACGGTCTTCGCGCCCTGCAGCAGGAACAGGTGACCGCACTTGAACGCCTTGCGGCTGTCGCCGATGTAGAGCTGCGTGTCCTTGGTGATCGTGCCCTGATGGACGCGGAAGATCCCCAGCTTGCCGACGAACGGGTCCATGACGACCTTGAACACATGCGCGAGCACGTGCTTCTTCGCGTCGGGCTGCGAGCGGAATTCTTCCGCCGCCTCGCCGTCGCCCTTGACGAACAGCGGGGGATTGCCTTCGAGCGGCGTCGGCAGCAGCTTCTCGAAGATCTCCAGCAGCTCGCCGAGGCCGGCGCCGTTGCGCGCGGACACGAAACACACGGGAATCAGATGGCCCTCGCGCAGCGCCTTTTCGAACGGCGCGTGCAATTGCTCCGGCGCAAGTTCTTCGCCTTGCTCGAGGTATTGCGCCATCAGCTCTTCGTCCACCTCGACGACCTGGTCGATCAGCGCCTGGTGCGCCTGGGCGACCGACGAGAAATCGGATTCGCCCGCCGGATTGAAGAAGCAGTCGACCACCCGCGTGCCATTGCCCGCCGGCAGGTTGATCGGCAGACATTCCTTACCGAACGACGCCTGCAGCGATTCGAGCACCGCTTCGGCGTCGACGTTGTCGGCGTCGATCTTGTTGACGACGATCAGGCGGCAGAGCCTTCTCTTGCCTGCCCAGTCCATCATCCGCTGCGTGATCATCTCGATGCCGGCCTGGGCGTTGACGACGACGCACGCGGTCTCGACGGCGTCGAGCGCGCCGATCGCCTGGCCGATGAAGTCCGGAAATCCGGGCGTGTCGATCAAATGGACGCGCGTGCCCTCGGCATCGACGTGCGTGATCGACGCGCGCAGCGAGTGTTTCCAGGTCCTTTCGAGCGGATCGAAATCGCTGACCGTCGTGCCGCGCTCGACGCTGCCCGCGGCGCCGATCGCGCCGGCCTTCGCGAGCAATGCCTCCGCTAGAGTGGTTTTGCCCGCCGCGCCATGACCGACGAGCGCGACGGTGCGAATGTTCTCCGTGCTGAAGTTGGACATACGGGATTCTCCTCCGGTGGAGCGCGCAATTTACCGCGTCCCTCTTCCGGGCGCCAACGGCGCGGCGGCGCGACTTGACACATCGCCCTCCTTGTCCACGCAAGCAAGGACGAACCGTCGAGCGTCGGGCGAACATCTCGTTCGCGCGGCGACGCACGCTGCGCGCCTTTGGCTTCGCCCGCCGCGCACAAACGTACGATCGACAGAGGCGTCAGGCGGCGCGCCGCGCGGCCGAGCGCGGCTTCGGCAGGTGCGGAGCATCCCGCCAACCGTCGCGAATGTGCGCGAGTGCGAGCAGCGGGTGCGTCCAAAGCATCCGCGGTCCGGCCACTCGCATCACGCTCTTGATCTGCGCGCGCCGCTCGTCGCTGTAGCAATGCACGGCGCACTTCGCGCAAGTCGGCTTCTTGTCGCGGAACGGGCAGCGATCGATCCGGCGGCCAGCGTACTCGAGTAGATCGGCGCATGACGCGCATTCGCCGTCCTCGGCGTCATGATGCGCGCGGCAATAGACGCCGACCATCACGGCGATCGTCCGGTACTCGCGAGCGAGGCGCGCGAGCGCAAGGCGGCTGCGATGGGATGGAATCGTCGGCATGGAGCGTTGCGCGGGCGCCGGTAGAGCAGAGGCGCGGCAGTGGCGAGCGCGACCGCCATTATGTCTGCCCCGCACGTCCTTGCCCTTGATTTGCCGCAAGCGCCACCGCTGGCACCAACGGGGGCGGCACTGCGCCGGTTTGAAACCTCCGCTAGCCGCGTCGAATGCCGGTCACAACGACGAGCCCCTGCGGCAGCGTCTCGTCGCCGTAGGCTCCCCGCTGCTCGGCCTCGATGCCGTTGTCACGCAGGATGCGCAGCGCCTCGTCGGCGTCGAACGTCAGGTTGCGATGATGCTCGTCGCTTCGCCGCCATTGTTCGTTCGTTCGCCGGAACACGGTGATCATCCGGTCGAGGCGATGCGACTCCGGCTGCACGAAGCGCGTGATGATCGCCCAGTCGTCGGTAACCTTCGCATGAACGTCCCCGCTGTCGGACTGGTCGAGGCAGGCGTCGGTGATCAGATCCATCGCAAGCACGCCCGCGGGTCGCAGCGCGTGCGCGATCTCGCGAAGCGCCATCGTGATGTCCTCGCGCGTCGCGAGGTAGTTCAACACGTGTCCGGTCGACACGACCGCATCGACGCGCGGTAATGGATGCCCGGCCGACTGAGCAGCGTCCGTCGGCAGCCGGACCACGGCGAACGTCGCGCCAGGCGCGTGCCGGCGTGCGAGCTCGATCATCGCCGCCGACGCATCGATGCCCGTCACCGCGTAGCCCGCGTCGAGCAGCCGCCGCGCGAGCAGGCCGCTGCCGCATCCGACGTCGAGCACATGTGCGCCGGCAGCGACTCCGCCGCGCTCGAGCAGCGCGACGATCCCGCGCCACGTGCGCTCGACATGATGCGAATAGCCCGTGTGATGCACCCAGGCGAGGTCCGATCCGTAATAGATGTCCGTCAGCGGCGATGGATGGGCCGACGGCACGACACCGCGCATGTGCGAGGAGCCGGGCATCGCCGCGTCGCCCGCGAGCGCATCGAACGCCGCGTCGAGCTGGCGCATGCGCCGGCTCACCTCGCGGCCCATGTTCATCTCGATCATCGCGAACTGCTCGACGTCCCTCGCGTACACGTCGTATAGGCATGCGCTCGACACGCGCAGAGCCGTGCAATCGGTGATGGCGCGCACCGACGCGCTGCGCGGCTGGAGATCGATCAGCGACATCTCGCCGAAGCATTCGCCGGCGGCGACGCGGCGCAAGACGTGGCCTTCGGCGCCCTTCAAGACGGCCGCCTCGCCCGTTTCGAGCACGAACATCGAATCGGCGGTATCGCCTTCGCGAAAGAAACAGTGGCCCGCCGAAACCCTCACCGACGGCGCGCGGCCGACGATGAACTCGACGATGTCGTCGCGGATTCCTCCGAAGATCGACATCGACTGCAGCAGCTCGACGCGCCGGCTCGGCATGCTCGCATCACGACCCTGGATCAAGCCCCGGCGTAGCGGGGCGAACCACTGATTTTAGGAGCCTAGCTATCCGATCGCGGAGAGCTCGAGCATCTCGCGCAGGTTGCGCAGCAGATCCTCCTCCTGGAAGGGCTTGCCGAGGTAGAGATCGACACCGAGCTCCTTCGCCCGCTTGCGATGCTTGTCGGCCGTTCGCGAAGTGATCATCACGATGGGAATGTGCGCGAGCTTCGGATCGCCTTTGATCGTCTTCGTGAATTCGAAGCCGTCCATCCGCGGCATCTCGATGTCGAGCAGAATGACGTCGGGCGTCTGCTCGCCGAGAACCTGGAGCGCGTCGACGCCGTCCTTCGCCGTCGTGACGTCGAAGCCTTCGCGCGCAAGCAGTCGGCCGGTAATCTTGCGTACGGTGAGCGAGTCGTCGACGACCATGACCAGCGGCCGTCCGGCGGACGGTTGCGGGCGCAGATGATCGCTCGCGACGCGCTCCTCGGCGTCCGGGTCGAACACGGCGACGTCGGTGCGCTGCGCGAGCTGCACCGGATTGATGATCAGCACGATCTCGCCGGTGCCGAGCACCGTCGCGCCGGCGATGCCGGAAACACGCGCGAGTTGCGGCCCGATGTTCTTCACGACGACTTCCTGATTGCCGATCATTTCGTCGACGTGGATCGCGGCGAGGCCATGGCCTGCGCGCAGCAGCAGCACGGAGTTGTAGCGCCCGCTTTCCGGATTGCGCGAGTTGTCGCCGAGAAGCCGCGGCAGGTAGTGGAACGGATAGCTCTTGCCCTGCCACTCGACGCGTCGTTGCGTGTAGAGATTGACGAGCACCTCGGCCTTGACCTGCTGCACCTGCTGGACCATCGGCGAGGGCAGCGCCCATAGCCGGCCGCCGGCGCGAACGAGCACCGCTTGCGCAACAGCGAGCGTAAGCGGCAGATACAGCAGGAAGCGCGTGCCGCTGCCGCGCTGCGTGGTCACTTCGACACGGCCGCCGAGCGCGGCGATCTCTGAGCGCACGACGTCCATGCCGATGCCGCGGCCCGAAATCTGCGTGACCTTCGACGCCGTGGTGAAGCCCGGCTGGAAGATCAGCTCGATCAGCTGCGCATCGGTTGCCGGCGCGTCGGCTGCGAGCTTTCCGTTGGCGACGGCCTTGCGCCGGATCTCTTCCAGGTCGAGTCCGGCGCCGTCGTCGGCGATCTCGATCGCGATTTCGTTGCCGACCTGACGCACGGTGAGCGCGATCTCGCCGTTCTCGGGCTTGTTGGCGGCGCGGCGCACGTCGCGCGGCTCGATGCCATGGTCGAGCGCGTTGCGCAGCAGATGTTCGAGCGGCCCGACGAGCTTCTCGAGCACCGAGCGGTCGAGCTCGGTCTGCGCGCCGTGGATCTCGAGGTTCGCCCGCTTGTCGAGCTCCTTCGCCGTCTGCCGCATGATCCGATAAAGCCGGTCGGACAGGCTGCCGAACGGGACGGTGCGGATCGAGAACAGCTGTTGCTGCACTTCGCGCGACAGCCTCGCCTGCGCGAGCAGCGCGGCGTCGGCGTCGTCGAGGTTCTTCAGCAACGACTGCTGGACCGTGGACACGTCGTTCACGCCTTCGGCAAGCGAGCGCGTCAATTCCTGGAATCGCGTGAAGCGGTCGAGCTCGAGCGGATCGAACTCGCCGTGGGCTTCCTGCAGCGCGCTCATCCGCGACTGGATCTGCGATTCCGCCTGGATCTCGACTTCGCGCACCTGCGTGCGCAATCGGATCACGCTGCTCGTGAGCTCGAGCAGGTTCGACTTGAGCGAGCGCAGCTCGCCCTCGACTCGAGCACGCGTGATCGCAACCTCGCCCGCTTCGTTCACCAGCCGATCGATCGTGTCGGCGCGCACTCGAAGCATCGCGCGCTGCGCGGATTCCGCGTCGGCGGCGGCCGGCTGCGGCGCAGGCACGATAGCCGGACGCGGCACGCTTTCAGTCGGCGCCGCGGGCGTCGCTTGGACCGGCGCCGGCGTCACGTGCGGCGCGATCGGCACGACGATCGGTGCAGCGGCGACCGGCGGTGTCGTCGGGCGCGCCTCGATCGCGTGCGCGTCGCGTTCGGGTTCCTCGGCGACGGGCTCTTCGGGTGCAAGCCATGGCAACCGAACGTTCGAGCGACCCGCGCGCAATGCGTCGAGCACGAACGCCACGTGGTCGAGGTCGTTGTCGAGCGCGTCGAGCAGATCGGGCGACTCGTCGATCAGGCCTTCTCCCGCGATCAAGCGCGACTCCATCCGATGCGTGAGCTCGCCCAAACGCATCGCACCGGCCATCCGTGCGCTGCCCTTGAACGTGTGCAGCGTACGGCGCAACTGCTGCGCGTGCGAAAGATCCGACGGCGAGCGGCGCCATGCGCGAAGCTGTGCGCCCGCTTGCGGGAAGAGCTCCGTCGCTTCTTCGAGGAAGACCGGCAGCACCTGCTCGTCGACGTCGTCGCGTACGTCGGCGAGCGACTCGTCGGCGGCCGTCGCATCGACCGCCGGTATCGAAGGCCCCCCGGCCACGTCGCTGGGCGGCGCTGCATCGACCGCCTCGGAAGCGCCATGCGCCGCCATGATCGGGATCACCTGCGCGAGCGGCGGCGCAGCGGCCCGATCCGCAGCGCGCAGTTCGAACGACGGCGCCTCGATCGGCTGTTGCTGCACGACGTCATCAAGCGTCGCCTCGGCCGAGGGCTCGTCTTCGGCCGCGGCGAGCCGCTCGGCGATCGACTCGGCGTCGTGCGTCGTCTCCTTCGCCGTGGTCTCCTGACGCAATTCCTCGAGCTCGCGGACGATGCCTTCCGACTCGGCGCCATCGTCCGCGGTGAACGCCGTGCGCGACTTGACTCGCGCGACGAGCGCCGAGAGGCCGGCGACCGCACGGGCGAGCACGGCCGGCGCAAAGGCGGGCCACGGCCCGGTGTGCTGCTGCAATCCGAGCAGGCATTGCTCGAGCGCTTTCGCCGTGGTGGCAACGAGCGGGAAGCCGCCGGTGCGATGGATGCCGCACAGCGTATGGCTCGCTCGGACCATTTCGGCCGACGGCGCTTGCGCCGGGTCGAACTGCATGACGGTCAGCTCGTGCGCGAGCGTGTCGACATGCTGATCGGCCTCTTCGACCAGAATCGCGTACAACGACGCGGACAGGCGTACGCCGCCGACATCGATCTCGTCGGGCTCCTCGGCGGTCGTCGTCTGCGCTGCGACCGCGGGCTCGGCCGCTGGCGGACGCTCCGCTTCCTCGGCCGACGGCTCGTTCGCCGGAGCCAACTCGATCACGCCGTCGCCACCATCGTCGTGCGCGTCGAAGCGATCGTCCGATATCGTCTGGACCACGGGCGCCGAAGCCCCGTGAAGGGTGCCGAGCTCGGGGAACTCGAGAACATCGGCAAGCGGTGGCGGCGCCGCCTCGATTTCGTCGGCCGCTTCGACCAACGCATCGAGCGAGGGCAGCTCGTACTCGACCGGCGCCGGCTCGACCAGCGTAAGCGTGGGCGCAGCGACCGCTGCGGGCGTCGGCGCGAGCACCGAATCGCGACCGCTCGGCAGCTCGTTCTCGACCAGGCGGATTGCGCCGTGCAGCTCGGCGGGATCGACGACGACGCGCCGCGACTCGGTGAGTTCGCCGACCCAGCGGCGGAAGCACGAGCACGCAACGTCGATCATCGCGAGCACGGCAGCCGTCACCGGCCGCTCCTCGTCGAGCAACCGGTTGTGGATCTTCTCGACTTCGAAGGCGATCTCGCCGAGGTCGGTCAAGCCGACCATGCGGCCCGAGCCCTTCAGCGTGTGGAAGCCGCGGCGCACCGTGCGCAACGCTTCGCGATCGCCGTGATTGCGCACGAGCATCGCATGGTGCTCGCCGATCGTGTCGAGCACGTCGTTCGCTTCGGCAAGGTAGATGTCGACGAGCTCGGCATCGAGCTCCGTCGCATCGGTTGCGAGCAGGCGCTGCGTTTCCGCTGAAATCTCGGGCACGGGCGCCGCGGCGCCGCTTTCAGCGAGTGCCGTCACGGCTTCGAGCGACGCCGATCCGCCCGCCTCGAGCTCTGAAAGCGCGGCGCTCGCCGACGTGGCGAGCTCCGGGTCGCCGATCAGCTCGGCGTCGTCGCGCAGCGACGAGAGCTTGCGATAAAGCTCGTCGCGCGCGGCGCCGTCGGACGGCGCGCGATGCACCTGCGCGACCAGATCGGGAAGCGCGCTGCGCAGCTCGGCCACCGCGGCCTCGACCGAATCGTCGCGCTCGGCGAGCTTGACCGGCGCCTCTCCCAGGCGCGCGGCCAACAGCGGTGCGATCAAGCGCTCGCGGTCGGGACGCTGCTGTTCGACCGCCTCGATGTAGAAGCCCAAGCCCGACAGCGACTCGGCGAGAAGCTCGAGGTCGTCGTTCGAAACCGGGGTTTCGGGCTGCGCGTACGCCTCGATCTGCGTTTGGCAAAGTCCGAGGAGCTGGTCGGCGTCGTCGAGCCCGAGGATGCGCAACGCGCCGCGCACCTGCTGCGTGTCCTTCGCGAGCGTCGCGAGCTCCGCGCGCTTCGCGCTGTCGCGGAAGAACGCGTCGAGCACCTGCTCCATGTGACGAAGATTCGCCTGGATCTCGCGGCCGACTTGCGCGAGCAACAACCGCTCCTGCGCGCGCTTCGCCATCTCGTCGAGAACAGGCGCCGCGGCGGCGGGAATCGGCCGCGACGCGCGCGCGGCGTCGAGCCGCGCGAGCATCGTCGCAACCTGCTTCGGAAAGTCCGACGCGAGGCCCGCGTAATTCTCGAACGCGCTTTCGGCGAGCAGCATGCCGGTCGCGTATTCCATCGCGAGCGGTTCCGGGATCGGCCCGTTCGGCATCTTGTCGAGCCGCTCGACCAGCGACGCGGTGAGCTTCATCAACGCGCCGTTGCCAATCTCGGCAGCCGCCTTGTGCACGGAGGCAAGCGTCTGCTTCAATTTCGGCAGGTTCTCCGCGCGCCCGGACGTGAACTTGAGCCACGCGTCCTTCGCGTTGCCGAGCTGCTCGCGCGCCTCGCGCAGCAGCGGCTGGATGCGAACGGTGTCCGCGTTCAGCACTTCCGCCGACGGGATCAAGCCTGCGAGCTTGAAGCCGCGCTGCACCGCGGTTACCGCCGGCGCGACGGGCGCGCTGATCGCAATGTAATACAACACCTCGCGGCGCAGACGATCGGCAACCTTTGCCGAGCCCTCGACGACGCGACGAATCTGCAGGTCGATCCGTGCGGCGAGCTGCTTCACGCCGAAGCTCGACTCGAGGCCATGCTCGGTGAGCGCTTCGAGCAGTGCGCCGGTCGTCCACCAGAACGCACGCAGATTCGCATGCGTTGTGGCCTCTTCGATACCGGCGATCGCGTGGCGCATCGTCGTCGCGCCCTCTTCGTCGCCGCGAAGCCACGCGAGCAGGCCGCGCTGGTAGTGGCGGCGCTGCTTCACCATGTACGATTGCAGCTTGGCCGGCGGCACCGGCTGCGGCGTCGAGAGCTTCGGCGCGCGCGGCGAAAGATCGGGATAGAACAGATCGGTGGGCGCCGCTGCCTTGACGCCGCGCTGATGCTGCATCGTCTCGTATTCCGGGAACAGCTTCAGCGGCACCGGCGGCGCGCCGTTGACGAGCTCGTCGAGGAAGATCTTGAGCTTGCGGCACGCGCGATCGATCGCCTCGATCGCCGTTTGCGCCTCGTTCTCGGACAGCTCCTCGAGCCGCGCGAGCTGGCGCTCGACCTCGTCGGTGAATGCCACGACCGCGTCCAGACCGACCATCTGGATCGCACCCGCCGCCTGATGCACGTGCATGCGCGCGTGCTTGAGCGTGGAGGTGTCCTGCGGCGCGAGCTTGAACGCGCTGAGCGATTCCAGGCCGCGCGAAAGCGCCTGGTCGATCTCGCCCTGCACCCAGGACAGCGGTCCCAGGTCGAAGTCGTCGCTGATGTCGGTCGGCACGGGGTTTAACGGTGGATCGGCATTCCGGCAGCCGGACGCAAGAAGCGCGCCGGTCGCTCGAACGTTACGATGGGCGGCGCCGTCATCTACACCTTGAAGCCGGCAACGGAGCTGCGAAGCTCGGCCGCGAGCCGCGTGAGCTGGGCGATCGACACGTTCGTCTGTTTCGTGCCCTCGGTGGTCTCCTCGGTGATCCGCAGGATGCCTTGCATGCCGCGCGTGACGTCAGTGACCGAGCCCGACTGCTTTTGCGTCTGGTCGGAAATGCCGCCGATCAGCGACGCAAGCTCGCGCGACACGCTGCGAATTTCCTCCAGCGCCTGGCCCGCAGCGTCGGAAAGTTTCGTTCCCTCGACCACGCCGACGGTCGACTTCTCCATGGCCGCGACGGCATCCTGCGTGTCCGCCTGAATCGTCTTCACGATCGCTTCGATCTGCTTGGTCGCCTCGGCCGAGCGCTCGGCGAGCCGCTGCACTTCCTCGGCGACGACGGTGAACCCGCGTCCGGCTTCGCCGGCGGACGCCGCCTGGATCGCCGCGTTCAGCGCGAGCACGTTGGTCTGTTCGGTGATGTCCGAGATGAGCTCGACGATCTCGCCGATCTCGAGGGACGATTCGCCGAGGCGCTTGATGCGCTTCGAGGTGTCCTGGATCTGCGTGCGGATCTCGTTCATGCCGGCGATCTGGTTCTGCACCGCCTGGCCGCCCTTTTCTGCGGCGGTGAGCGACTGTTGCGCAACGCGCGCCGACTGCGTTGCCGTCTGCGACACCTCGTTGATCGACTGCGCCATCGACAGCACCGAGGCGGAGGCCTGCTGGATCTCGCGGTTCTGCCGCTGCGACGCTTCGTACAGTCGCGTCGAGATCGCCTGCGCGTCCTGGGTGGCTTTCGCCACCTGGTCGGTCGCCGAGTTGATGCCCTTCACCAGCGTGCGCAGTTCCTCGATGGTGAAATTGATCGAGTCGGCGATCGCGCCGGTCACGTCCTCGGTGACCGACGCCTGAACCGTCAGGTCGCCGTCGGCGAGGTTGCCCATTTCGTTCAGCAGGCGAAGGATCGCTTCTTGGTTGCGCTTGTTCTCCTGCTCGCTGTCGTACGCGCGCACGCGGAGGTCGTCGAGGAACGCCTTGGCGAACAGCACCGAGAAGAACACGCCGATCGCACCGAAGATCACCGACGCCCAGATCGTGAACGTGTGCGTTCGCCCGCCGCCCTCGTATTGCTCGGCGAGCTTCGTCGTTTCGTTGAGCAGCGACTCGGACTCGGCGTTGATGCCGCGCGCCGCCTGCTTCGCGGCGACGAGCCGGTTCATGTTCTGCAGCATCGCCGCCACACCCTGGTCGTACGTCGCGAAACGCTTGGACAGCTCGGCGAACGAGCTGCGCGCTTCTTCGTTGCGAACGCCGGGCAGCCGCAAGGATTCGCTGCCCTTCAGCAGGCCGTTCAGGACCTCGCGGAACGTGCCGGCATCCTTACCGAGCAGAAACGCGACCTCGGGGTCGATTTCGTCGGAGGAAGCGAGCGCGTTCGCGTTCTTCGCGATCCGTTGCGACAGCACGGAGAGCTGGTTCGCGTATTCGATCTCGCGCAACGTCCCGCCGCCCTGACCGACCTGCTGCGCCGCCTGCTGCGCGAGCTCGAGGATCGCGTTGTTGCCCTGGTTGATGCTGTCGAGCCCTTTCGCGAGCGACGTGAGCGCCTGCTGGTTGTCGAGCACGCGCGCGGCGTTGGCGTTCACGCGTTCCCACCGCGTCTTGATGTCGCCAAGGATCTTGACGATGTTCTGGTCTTGCGCGACGTCGAGCGAGACGCCCTTCGCGAGACCGCCGTTCTGCAGCGCGTCGAAGTCGGCGGCGAAGCGATCGCGGCTGTCCTTGACCGCGGCAAACGCGCCGGTCTGACCTTGCGCGGCGAGCGCGGTGCCGCGCGCGAGGCGCTGCGAGAGCATCTGCATTTCCGTCGCGGTCGCACCTGCCGCCGCCGCCTGCGACGCATTCCGGTTGTCGAGCATGACCATCGCGATCGACAAGACGAAGAACGTCGCGAGCAGCACGCCGAGCACCTGGAACTGCTTCAGGATCGGCAGGTGGCCGATCAGCGGCAGCTTGCGCGGCATCCGCATCTCGGCGGTCGCCGTGCGGAGCTGATCCATGATCGACACCGTTGCGAGCGGATCGTACGCTTGCGCCGCGCCGCTTCGAACCTGCGTCGTCGGCAAGTCGACCTCAACCGCAGCCGCGCTGTCCTTGCCGAAGAGCTTCGGCATCCTGAGGTTAACCGCCATGTTCCCTCCCGCTCACTTCGCTTCGATCGTTGTCACGTCCGTGGGCCTACCGGCCGACGCGCAGAAAGGCGCTGTCCTGTGCGAGTTTGGCGAGATCGATCTCCTGCCACGATCCGCCGTCGGCATCCATCCATCGCTGTCCGTACCATGCAGCCGCGCCTTCCGGGATCGACGCCGGCGCGAGCTCCGCAAGATTGCGCAGTCCGAGCACTCTCGATACGACGATGCCGGCGCGAAGCTCGCCGATGCGCGGACCGAACAGCACGAGCCGTCCCGTTCCGCCGGCGACAGTCGCCGCGCGCCCGAGGAACCCGGCGAAATCGATCACCGTGTACAGATTGCCGCGGATGTTCGCCACACCGAGGAACCATGGCTTGGTCATCGGCACCGCCGCGATCGGTGGCACTGCGATCACCTCGCCGGCGTCGGACAGACGGATCAGCCACTGTTGGCCGCCGCACGCAAAGCCGAGCCGCGACGATTCGACCTGAGCGGCGGTCTTGCTCGTGAGCCGGGCGGCGAGCTCCTGCTGGAACGAGCGCAGATCGAGTTTGCCGGCGCGTGCCATGTCGGTCGCCGACCTATCCCAGCGCCGCGATCTTCGCGAGCAGCTCCTCGCGGTTGATCGGCTTGACCACGTAATCGCGTGCGCCCTGCCGCATGCCCCAGATCTTGTCGGTTTCCTGGCTCTTCGACGTGCACAGAATGATCGGGATCGCTCGCGTGTCGGGGTCGCGGCTGATCGCGCGCGTCGCCTGGAAGCCGTTGAGGCCCGGCATGACGACGTCCATCAGGATCACGTCGGGACGTACGTTCTTCGCCTTGAGGATCGCATCTTCCCCGTTGTCGCTCGCGACGACCTCGTAGCCGGCCTTTGTCAGCATGTCGTTCAGCACGTGCCGCTCCGTCGGCGAGTCGTCGACGATCAGAATCTTCTTGATTGCCATGTCCTTGGTCTGTCGCTTGCTCTGCCGCTCACCGCACCGCTTGCGCCTCGCCGCGCATCACGCGGCGGCGTCGCGGCCGACGACGGCGTTCTTCACGTGCGTCGCAACCGCCTTGAGCAGGCTCTCCTTCGTGAACGGCTTCGTCAGATACTGATCGGAGCCGACCATCCGGCCGCGCGCGCGATCGAACAACCCGTCCTTCGACGACAGCATGACGACCGGCGTCGTATGGAACTTGGCGTTCTTCTTGATCAGCGCGCACGTCTGGTAGCCGTCGAGACGCGGCATCATGATGTCGACGAAGACCAGGTTCGGCTGATGATCGGCGATCTTCGCGAGCGCATCGAACCCGTCCTCGGCGAGGATCACCGTGCAACCCGCCTGAAGCAGGAAGATTTCCGCGCTGCGGCGAATGGTATTCGAGTCGTCGATCACCATAACCTTGACGCCCGATAGCGAATGCGGCTCGGACAAACCTCTCCTCCCTTTTACGAAGCTCCCCAACCCTGGGACACACCGCTTGTGCGCCACAGGCTGCCGGGCAAGTCTGACATGGACAAAGCGTACTGCCTAGAGCATAAACCTTGCCGGAATACGCTTTGCCGCCGTTTTGGCGCGTTTTTGCAACAGTGCAGCAAGTTTTCGTCGCTACCGCGCTGACGTTCTCCGGCACTCAATGACCCGTGGCGTAAGTTGTCGCCCACAGGTCATACGAGCGGCGGACTCCGATTCTCTGCGAACGACGGCAGCGCCGAGTTGATCAGGCGCAGGGAATCGGTCTATCAGCGACCCAGAAACATCCTGTATGCCGGGTTACCAGTCTCGTCGACGTAGTCGTAACCCAATCGGTCGAGAAAGGCCCGAAAATCGGCCTTATCCGACGGCGGCACCTGCATGCCGACGAGCACGCGGCCGTAGTCGGCGCCATGGTTGCGGTAATGGAACAGGCTGATGTTCCAGCCGCGGCTCATGCTGTTCAGGAACTGCATCAGCGCGCCGGGCCGCTCGGGGAACTCGAAGCGGTACACGATCTCGTGCTCGGCGGCCGGCGCGTGGCCGCCGACGAGATGGCGCACGTGCAGCTTCGCCATTTCATTGTCGGTCAGGTCGTACGCTGCGATACGCCGCCGCTTCAGTTCGCCGAGCAGTTGTGCGGTTTCCTCGCGGCCGGCGACCTCGAGGCCGACGAACAGGTGTGCGATCGTCGGATCGGCATAGCGATAGTTGAATTCGGTGATCTGACGCTTGCCGAGCAGCGCGCAGAACTCGCGGAAGCTGCCCGGGCGCTCGGCGATCGTCACCGCGATGATCGCCTCGCGCTTTTCGCCGACCTCCGCGCGCTCGGCGACGAAGCGCAGCCGGTCGAAGTTCATGTTGGCGCCGCAAGCGATCGCGACGTACGTGCGATCGCGCGTCCGATGCCGCTCGACCCACGCCTTGACGCCGGCGATCGCGAGCGCGCCGGCGGGCTCGAGGATCGACCGCGTGTCCTCGAACACGTCCTTCAGCGCCGCGCACGTCGCGTCGGTGTCCACGCGCACGACGTCGTCGACGTACTGGCGGGCGAGACGAAACGTCTCCTTGCCGACCTGTTTCACGGCGACGCCATCGGCAAATAGGCCGACGTGCGAGAGCTTCACGCGCCGGCCGGCTTCGAGCGAGCGCGCCATCGCGTCGGAATCTTCGGGCTGCACGCCGATGATGCGAATCTGCGGACGCACGCGCTTGACGTACGCGCCGATGCCCGCGATCAGGCCGCCTCCGCCGATCGCGACGAAGATCGCGTCGAGCTCGCCTTGCCATTGCCGCAGGATCTCCATGCCGATCGTGCCCTGGCCGGCGATCACGTCCGGGTCGTCGTAGGGATGGACGAACGTCGCCTGCGACTGCCGCTGCAGCGCGACGGCGTGCGCGTACGCGTCGCTGTACGAATCGCCGTGCAGCACGACCGTCGCGCCGCGCGACTCGACGGCGGCGATCTTGATATGCGGCGTGGTGACCGGCATGACGATCGTCGCCTTGCAGCCGAGCGTCTGCGCGGCGAGCGCGACGCCTTGTGCGTGATTGCCCGCCGACGCCGCGATGACGCCGCGCATTCGCTCCGCGGTGCTCATGTTCGCCATCTTGTTGTAGGCGCCGCGCAGCTTGAACGAGAACACCGGCTGCTGATCCTCGCGCTTGAGCAGCACGCGATTGGCGAGGCGCCGCGACAGGCTGGGCGCGAGCTCGAGCGGTGACTCGATCGCAACGTCGTACACCCTGGCGGTCAGGATCTTCTGCAGATAGTCGATCGGCATGGCACGAGCGGTGGCGCAAAACCGGCCGAGGTTAGCAGAAACGCAGGCGACGCGCGCTTCTGCTACGCTTCGCGCCCATGCCTCGCCACAGCGCGCCGCAAGTGCTCGCCGTCGTCGACATGGGCTCGAACAGCTTCCGGCTCGAGGTCGGCCGCGTCGAGGGCGACCAGATCTTCCGTCTCGACACGCAGCGCGAGACGCTTCGCATCGGCGCTGCGATCGACTTGCGCGGCAACCTGACCGCCGACGCACGGCGCGCGGCGCTCTCTTGCCTCGCCCGCTTCGGCGAGCGGCTCGCAGGACTTCATCCGTCGGCGGTACGGGCGGTCGCCACCAACGCTTTTCGCGTCGCCAAGAACGCGGCGCAGTTTCTCGCGCAGGCGCAGCGCGCGCTCGGATTTCCGATCGACGTCATCACCGGGTACGAGGAAGCGCGGCTGATCTACCTCGGCGTCGCCCACGTGTTGCCGCCGGCGAGCGAGCCGAGGCTCGTGATCGACATCGGCGGCGGCTCGACCGAGTTCATCATCGGGCAAGGGCTCGATCCGGCGAAGCTCGAGTCGCTCAAGATCGGTTGCGTGGGGATGACGCAGCGCTTCTTTCCGGGCGGCTTGCTCACATCCGAAGCGTTCGACGCCGCCGAGACCGCGGCGCGATCGGAGGTCGAAGCGATCGCCCGCGATTTCGGCCCGACCAACTGGCGCGATGCCTACGCGTCGTCGGGCACCGCGCTCGCGCTCGCCGAAATCCTCGAGCAGAACGGCTTCTCGGCCGGCGGCATCACGCCCGAAGGGCTCGCGCGATTGCGCAGACGTCTGATCGCAGCCGGCGACATCGAGCGCGTGCGGCTCACGGCGCTCAAGGCCGAGCGGGCGCCCGTGCTCGCCGGCGGGTTCGCGATCATGGTGGCCGCGCTCGACGAGCTCGGCGTGCGCCGAATCAACCCGGTCGGCGGCGCGCTGCGCCTCGGCGTCCTGTACGACCTTCTGGGACGCACCGAGCAGCGCGACGCGCGCGACGCAACGGTCGCGCAGTTCGTCGAGCGCTACCGGATCGACCGCGCGCACGCCGATCGCGTCGCGGCGATGGCCGTCGCGCTGTTCCGCCGCGCGGTACGCAACCCCGATCCCGCCGCGCAGCAGCGTCTGCAATGGGCGGCGCGGCTGCACGAGACCGGCTTCGGCGTATCGCACATCGGCTTCCACAAGCACGGCGCGTACATCCTGGAGCACGCCGACATGCCCGGCTTCTCGGCCAACGAGCAGCGCGAGCTTTCGTGGCTCGTGCTGGGCTGCCGGGGCAGCCTCGACAAGATGAGGGCCGCGCTGTCGGACCGGACGTTTCGTGCGCAGCTCGTCGCGCTCCGGCTCGCCGTGCTGCTCCATCATGCACGGCGGCCCATCGACGCGCCGCGGCTTTCGCTCACCGTCGGCGCGACGATCCGTTTCGCGGTACCGGCACGCTGGCTGCGCGCGCATCCGCTGACCGATCACCTGCTCGCGAAGGAAGCGCGCGAGTGGACCTCGGAAGGCTACCGCTGGGTCAAAGCCGCGCGCTAGCTTGCGCGGGCGTCAAACGAGATCGGGCGAGATCGCGACCTTGAGCGTGACCGAGGCAACCCCGTCGCGCACGCGATTGGACAGCCACCAGACGCCGCCCTTTTTGATCGACCACGACATCTCGCTGCCGGCAAGCAGCAGCGACGCGACTTCGCCGAGCGTCGGCTGGTGACCGACGACGAGCACCGGCTCGCGCGAGTCGGGCCAGTTGGCCGCAGCGAGCACGGCCTGTGCCGACGCGCCGGGCGCGATTTCGTCGACGGTGCGGAATTTGCGCTTGAGCGCGAGCGCAGTCTGCTGCGCGCGGTCGGCGGGCGAGACCAGGATGCGGCAACTGTCGGGCAAACGGTGCTCGAGCCATGCGCCCATGCGTTCGGCCTGTTGCACGCCCTTCGCGGTGAGTCGCCGGCCGAGGTCCGGCTCGCCGGGCTCGGCTTCGGCGTGCCGCCATAGCACGAGATCCATCGTCAATCCTCGCGGTCGTCCACCGCGCGCATCGCGGCGAGCAGGTCGGCTTGTGCGCGGCGCGGGCGCGCCGCGCGGCGGCGCTTCACCTTGCTCCACGTGCCGTCGGCGCCGAGCGTCCAAGCGTCGCAATTATCGGCCAGATAGGCAAGAAGGCCCTCGTCAACCACGCGTTTGCGCAACGCCTTGTCGCGCACCGGAAAGGCGACCTCGATGCGGCGGAACAGATTGCGCCCCATCCAATCGGCGGAGGCGAGCCAGACATCGGGCTCGCCGTCGTTTTCGAAGTACCAGACGCGGTGATGCTCGAGAAAGCGCCCGAGGATCGAGCGTACGCGAATGCGATCGGAAATGCCGGCGACGCCGGGGCGCAGCGCGCACGCGCCGCGTACGATCAGGTCGATATCGACGCCCGCTTGCGAGGCCGCGTACAGCGCGCGGATCACGCCTTCCTCGAGCAGCGCGTTCATCTTGGCGATGATGCGCGCCGGCTTGCCGGCACGCGCATGACGCGTCTCGCGCCGGATCAGCTCGATCACGCGTCGATGCATCGTGAAAGGCGCGAGCATCACGCGCGAAAGCCGGCCCGCCCGTGCGAGGCTCGTGATGTGCAGGAACACTTCGTTCACGTCCGCGCACAGCGCCGGGTCCGCGGTGAGCAAGCCGAAGTCCGTGTAAAGGCGCGTCGTGCGCGGATGGTAGTTGCCGGTGCCCAGATGCGCGTAGGGCACCAGGCTCTCGCGGCCGTGCGTATCGCGCTCGCGGCGGATCAGGAGCGCGAGCTTCGCATGCGTCTTGAGCCCGAACACACCGTAGACGACCTGCGCGCCGGCCTGCTCGAGTCGCTCGGCCCAGTTGATGTTCGCCTCCTCGTCGAAACGCGCCATCAGCTCGACGACGACGGTCACCTCCTTGCCGCGCCGTGCGGCGTCGATCAACGCCTCCATCAGCAGCGAATTGACGCCCGTGCGGTAGACGGTCTGCTTGACGGCGACGACGTCCGGGTCGTCGGCGGCTCGGCGGATCAGCTCGACGACAGGATCGAACGACTGGTAGGGATGATGCAGCAGCACATCGCCCTCGCGGATCGCCGTGAGGATGTCGGGTGCGTTGGCGACGCGGTCAGGCAAACCCGGAACGAAGCGCGTGTACTTCAGCGAATCGACGTCGACCTGGTCGACCAGCGACGAGAGCCGCGCGATGTTGACCGGGCCGTCGCAGCGATAGAGATCGGCGTCGGTCAAGTCGAACTGCGCGAGCAGCGAGCGGGCGAGCGGCTCCGGACACTCGGCGGCGACTTCGAGCCGCACGGCGGACCCGAACTGGCGCTGCGTGAGCTCGCCCTGCAGCGCTTGACGGAGATTCTTGACCTCCTCCTCGTCGATCCACAGGTCGGCATCGCGCGTGACGCGAAACTGCGCGTAGTTTTCAACCTCGCGGCCGGCAAAGAGGTCGCTCAAATGCGCATGGATCACCGACGACAACATGACGAACGCGTTGGTCTGCCCGGCGACCTCCAACGGAACCTTGATCACGCGCGGCAGCACGCGCGGCGCCTTGACGATCGCAACGGCGGTCGCGCGTCCGAACGCGTCGTACCCGGAAAGCTGGACGACGAAGTTCAAGCTCTTGTTGACGACTTGCGGAAACGGATGCGCGGGATCGAGCCCGATCGGCGTCAACAGCGGGCGTACCTCGCGCCGGAAATAATCGGCGACCCACTCGCGCTCGGCGACGGTGAACTCGGTGCGCCGTATCAGCCGTACGCCCTCGCGGGCTAGCGCCGGCAGCACCGCATCGTTGAGCAGTCGATACTGATCGGCGATCAGCGCGCGCGCTTCGGCGCGGATATCGTCGAGCAGCGCGCGCGTCTGGGGCAGCGACATGCCGGCGAGCGGCGTTTTCGCGCGCAATTGCTCCTTGACGCCCGCAACGCGAATCTCGAAGAACTCGTCGAGATTGCTGCCGACGATGCAGAGGAAGCGAAGGCGCTCGAGCAGCGGGACGTCGGCGTCGTCAGCGAGCGCGAGGACGCGCCGGTTGAACGCGAGTTGCGAGAGCTCCCGGTTGATCGGAGCGGCGTGCGAGGCCCTCATCGGCACGAGCGCGGCCGGCGGGCGCACGTGCGGCGTCGCGGGCGCCGGAGAAGAAGTGGAATCCATGACTGTGCCGGCGGACTGTGACGGCAAGGTGACAGCGGCAATGCCGCGCGGAGAGGGCCTTTAGGCGGCTTGTGCGAGTCCGACGGAGGGCGCATCCGGCTCGGCGGCGAGCGCAAGCCAGACGCAGCGCCCGGACGCCTCGCGCTGCAGCGCGTCGAGATACGCGGCATGCAGCGCGAGCTCCTCGGCGGACGGCTCGATGACGATCCGCGCGGCCTGCACGGACACCGCGCTGCCGATGGCCGCAGCGGCCGTCGCCATCGGCACCGAGATGTCGATCGTCAGCGAATCCTGGCCGCGCGTCATCGCGAGCCATACTTCGGCCAGGAGCTGCGCGTCGACCAACGCGCCATGCAGCGTACGATGCCCGTAGTCGATGGTGAACCGCTCGCAGAGCGCGTCGAGGCTGTTGCGCTTGCCGGGAAACGTTTCGCGCGCGAGCGTGAGCGTGTCGACGAGACCCGCGTGCACCTCGGCGCACGTCGGCAACCCTGCGAGCGCGAGCTCGGCGTCGAGGAACGCGACGTCGAACGGCGCATTGTGGATCACCCATTCGGCGCCGCGCGCGAAGTCGATGAATTGGGCGGCAACATCGGCGAACTTCGGCCTGCCCTTGAGGTCGTCCCACGTCTTGCCGTGCACTTCGGTCGCCGCGAAATCGATCTCGCGCTCGGGGTCGACGTAGAAGTGCATGCTGCGGCCGGTCGCGCGGCGACTGACCACTTCGACCGCGGCGATCTCGATGATCCGATGGCCCTGCTTCGGGTCGAGCCCGGTTGTTTCGGTGTCGACGATGATCTGGCGCATGCGCGAGCGCGGGACTCGGTTTGGCGGATTATGCGCGATTGAAGCGCGCCGCGAAACGGGTCGACCTCAAAGCCCGAGGAAACATCAGCTTAGCAAGAAGAACGCGAGCCGTTTCAACCCGGCGTCAAAGGGTCGTGACACTTCGGCTTGGCAAACAGAGCCGGGACGCCTTCGACTCGACGCCAAAGGGCAATCAGACATCGGCGCACAGGAAAGCGCTGGTTCAGCTACCGCGAAAGTTGAGCGTCGTCGAGCGCTTCATTCGACGACGCTCCAACGAGCCTCTCAACGCAGCGAGCTACCTACGATATTTCTGGATGGTTGCCTGAATCTCGGAGATCGCCCGCTCGATCTCGTCGTCCGACAGATCGCGCTGCATGCCCTGGCGATCGGTGAGCGTAATGGTGCGGTCGATCTGCGTCTCGAACTCGCCGAGGTTGAGCGTCTCCGTGATCGTCGAAGCCTCGTCGGTGAGCGTTTCCGGACCCCAGCGCACGACGATCGTCGACAAGTTGTCGCCGTCCGGTCCGCCGCGCTTCTCCGCTTCCTGCATCATCTGCGGCGCCGACTTGAGAATCGGCGTCGACGTAAGCCAAGTGGCCATCTCCTGATGATTGACCACGCTCCACAGGCCGTCGGTGCAGAGCACGAGCACGTCGCCGTTGCGAAGCGGCGTACGCTTCGACAGATCGATCACCGGGTCGACCAGGCCTCCGAGGCAACTGAAGATCTTGTTGCGGTCCGGATGCAGCGCGATTTCTTCGGCGCCGATGATGCCCTGGTCGACCAGGTACTGAACTTTCGAATGGTCCTTCGTCTGGCCGATGATCGCGCCTTGCCGATACAAGTAGAGGCGCGAATCGCCGACGTGCGCCCAGTACGCATGACCCGCCTGCACGATGCACGCGACGCACGTCGTGCGCGGCGTCTCGAGCATCGAGAACTGGTTCGCGTACGAGCCGAGCGCCGCGTGTCCGCGCAGCATCGACTCCTGCAGGAACTTGAGCGGGTTCTTCAGCACGGGCTTCGCTTCCTGCTGGAACCGCTCGATGAAAAGACGCACGGCGATTTGCGCGGCGATCTCGCCGCCCGCGTGCCCGCCCATGCCGTCGGCAACGACGAGCAGCAGCGTGTCGCGGCTGTACGTGTACGCGATGCGGTCCTGGTTGACCTTGCGCGAGCCCTTGCGGCTTTCCTGGAAGATCGTGAAGCGCATCGACGGCGAGCAGCGTGGTTACGCCCGGCTCTCGCTGAAGAGCTTGCGCCGGAGACTATCGAGCAGCGTGAGCTTACGCCGCTTCGGCGGTATGTCGCGGATCGCCTTCTGCAACGCGAACACGCTCTGCGGCCGCTCCATCGGATCGAGCCGCAGGCACCAATCGATCACCTCGAGCAAGTTGTCCGAGTATTGACCGGACCAGATCTTCTTCGCCGACACGAGATGGTCCTCGGCGAGGCGCGCGTCGGCCGCTTGCGGCGCGAACGCCGCGAGGCAGGCGAACATGCTCGCGCCGGTGCCGTACACGTCGGTCCACGGGCCCAATCGATCGGGCTCGCGATACTGCTCGGGCGCGGCGAAGCCCGGTGTGTACATCGGCGCGAGCTTCGGCCGATTGGTCGTGAGCGTCTGCCGCGCGGCGCCGAAATCGAGCAGCACCGGGCTGCCGTCGGTGCGCAGGTAGATGTTGGCCGGCTTGATGTCCAGATGCAGCAGCTTGTGCGTGTGCACTTCGCGCAGGCCGTTCAGCAGATGCATGAACACGTGACGCACGAGGCGCTCGGACATCTGGTCCTGTCGCATCTGGATCTGCTGCTGCAGCGTGCGGCCGCGCTCGTAGCGCATCACCATGTACACCGTTTCGTTGGCGCGGAAGAAATTCAACACGCGCACGACGTTCGGGTGATTGATCTTCGCGAGCGCCCGGCCCTCCTCGAAGAAGCACTTCATGCCGTAGCGGAACGACGTCAGGTTTTCCGCCGACGACGCGCGAACGATGTCGCCCTCGGTGCGCAGCACGAGCGACGACGGCAGGTACTCTTTGATCGCGACCGGCGCGCCGGTCTCGTCGAACGCGCGATAGACGATCGAGAAGCCGCCGCGGCTGATCTGCCGGTCGATCCGGTAATTCAGCAGCTGATAACTGCCGGGCAGTGCTTGGTTGGTGACGGCCATCGGTCGTGGGCGGTCTCGCGGTTCATCCGTAACACGGCCCGCAATTCGCGTGCCAACGACCGTTTCCGGCCTTGCGTCGTGGGGGGATAACGCATACATTCTCGGCAAGCGCGCGCCCAAAGTAAAGAAATCTGCTCCAATCGCCGCCGAAGTGCGCATTTCGCGCGCGAACACCGACGTCCGACGTCGCAGAACAAGCACGAGATCCCGATGATTCTCAGCATGACCGGCTTCGCAGCCGTTGCCGCCGATCTGCCCGGAATCACTCTCAACGTCGAGATTCGCGCGGTCAACCATCGCTATCTCGATCTGCAGATCCGGCTGCCGGACGAGCTTCGAGCGCTCGAATCGTCGCTGCGCGAGCAAATCGCGGCGGCGCTGTCGCGCGGCAAGGTCGAATGCCGCGTGCTCGTCGTGCGAACGGCACCTGGCGCCGCGGGCCTCGCCGTCGACGAAGCACGCGTCGGGCAGATCGTTGCCGCGGCTGCCGCTGTCCGGCGTGTCGTGCCCGATTGCGCGCCGCTCACGATCTCAGAAATCCTGCGCTGGCCGGGAGTCCTGATCGAAACGGCGGTCCCGCCCGACGTGCTCGCCGAGCGCGTTTCGAGCCTCGTCGCGCAGGCGCTGCACGAGTTGAGCGCGTCGCGTGCCCGCGAAGGCGCGAAGCTCGCCCAAATGCTCGAGCAGCGATGCGCGGGCATCGAGGCGCAGGTCGCGCGGGTCGCGCCTCGAGTACCGGCGATTCACGCCGCCTACGTTGAGAAGCTGTCGAACCGGCTTCGCGAGGCGGGGCTCGATCCCGATCAGGACCGCCTCAAGCAGGAGCTCGCGCTGTTCGCAACGAAGGTCGACGTCGCCGAGGAAGTCTCGCGCCTTTCGACGCACGTGGCCGAGGTGCGGCGCGTGCTCGCGGCCGGCGGCAGCGCCGGCAAGCGCCTCGATTTTCTGATGCAGGAGCTGCATCGCGAAGCCAACACGCTCGGCTCGAAGTCGGTCGACGCCGAGCTTTCGCATGCATCGCTCGAGTTGAAGGTGCTGATCGAGCAAATGCGCGAGCAGGTGCAGAACCTCGAATGACGTCCGACGCCCCCGCACGCGCGCCCGCAGGCAACCTGTTCGTCGTTGCCGCGCCTTCCGGCGGCGGCAAGACGAGCTTGGTCCGCGAGCTCTTGAAACGCGAGCCCGGCATCCGGCTATCCGTCTCGTTCACGACGCGACCGCCGCGGCCGGGGGAAATCGACGGCGTCGATTACTGCTTCGTCGACGAGCCGACGTTCAAGGCGCGGCGCGACGCCGGCGAATTCCTCGAGCACGCGTACGTCCACGGCAACTGGTACGCGACTTCGGCGCTCTGGCTGCGAAGCCAGATCGATCAGGGGCATGACGTGCTGCTCGAGATCGACTGGCAGGGCGCCGTGCAGGTGCGCCGACTGATCCCGGACGCGATCGAGATCTTCATCCTGCCACCGTCGATGGACGTGCTGAAGGAACGGCTGCACAACCGTGGCCAGGACGCGCCCGACGTGATCGACCACCGGCTAGACAACGCGCAGGACGAAATGCGCCACTGCGGAGACTTCGACTATGTTATTATCAATCAAGACTTTGCATCGGCGGTCGACGACCTCGCCGCAATCGTTCGGGCAAGCCGTCTTCGTGCCGAGCGCCAGCTCGCGCGGCACCGGGCACTGCTCGACGCATTGCTTGCGCCCGACTGACTGTGCTGGGCCGGCATGAGTCGCTGTTCGTACCCTACAATCGAACCGGAAGGACGCCATGGCACGGATTACCATTGACGACTGTCTCGCGCGAATCCCCAATCGCTTCGAGTTGACGCTCGCCGCGACCAACCGCGCGCGTCAGATTTCAGCCGGCTCGTCTCCGATGCTCGACGCCGACCGCGACAAGCCGACCGTCATCGCGTTGCGCGAGATCGCTGCCGGCAAAGTCGGGATCGAGATGCTGCTGAAGACGCAGAGCTAAGAGGTCGCGGCGCCGCGGCCCGCGAGGACGCGGCGCCCCCATCGATGTCGGAGATCGCCGAGTTCACGCGCCACCTCGGCAATTACCTGCCGGGCTCCGACGTCGCGCTCGTCGAGCGCGCGTTCCACTTCTCGGACTCCGCGCATCGCGGCCAGTTCCGCAAGTCGGGCGAGCCTTACATCACGCATCCGCTCGCGGTCGCGAGCATCCTGTCGCAATGGCGCCTCGACGCGCAGGGGCTCGCCGCCGCGTTGCTGCACGACGTGATGGAAGACACCACCGTCACCAAGGGCGAGATCGAGAACTCGTTCGGCAAGCCGGTCGCCGACATGGTCGACGGCGTGTCGAAGCTCGACCAGATCGAATTCACGTCGCGCGAGGAGGCGCAGGCGGAGAGCTTCCGCAAGATGCTGCTCGCGATGGCGCAGGACGTGCGCGTCATCCTGATCAAGCTCGCAGACCGCTTGCACAACATGCGCACGCTCGACGCGATGGCGCCCGCGCACCGGCGTCGGATCGCGCGCGAGACGCTCGACATCTACGCGCCGATCGCGAACCGCCTCGGCTTGAACGCGCTCTACCTCGAGCTTCAGGATCTCGCGTTCAAGCATCTCTATCCGCTGCGCTATCGCGTTCTCGCCGGCTCGATCAAGTCGGCGCGCGGCAATCGGCGCGAAGTGATGAACCGGCTGCTCGACGTGATCCGCGAAGGCTTCGCCAAAGCGGGCATTCACGCGTCGGTGTCGGGACGCGAGAAGACGATCTACTCGGTGTACAAGAAGATGCGCGAGAAACGCTACACGTTCTCGCAGGTGTTCGACATCTACGGCGTGCGCGTGCTCGTTCCCGACGCGACCGCATGCTACGGCGCGCTCGGCGTGCTGCACAGCCTCTACAAACCGATTCCCGGCAAGTTCAAGGACTACATCGCGATTCCGAAGGCGAACGGCTACCAGTCGCTGCATACCACGCTGTTCGGGCCGTTCGGCACGCCACTCGAAGCGCAGATCCGAACGCACGACATGCACCGCATCGCCGAGGCAGGCGTCGCCGCGCACTGGCTGTACAAGGCGGGCGGGCAGCTCGACCTCGCCGAGGCGCAGCAGCAGACGCATCGCTGGCTGCAGAGTCTGCTCGAGATCCAGTCCGAGTCGCGCGACTCCAGGGAATTTCTCGAGCACATCAAGGGCGACCTCTTCCCCGACGAGATCTACGTGTTCACGCCGAAAGGCAAGATCATGGCGTTGCCGCGCGGGGCAACGGCCGTCGACTTCGCCTACGCCGTGCACACCGACATCGGCCATCACTGCGTCGCCGCGCGCATCAACTACGAGCAGATGCCGCTTCGCACGGAGCTCAAGAACGGCGACCAGGTCGAGATCCTCACGTCGCCGACCGCACGTCCGAACCCATCTTGGCTGTCGTTCGTCGCGACCGGCAAGGCGCGCTCGCGGATCCGTCACTTTCTGAAGGGCTTGCAGCAGAAGGAGTCGGCGGCACTCGGCGAGCGGATGCTGGGGCAGGCGCTCGCGACGTTCAAGGTCGAGCCGGAGTCGATCTCGTGGGATCGATGGGAAGCGCTGCAGAAGGAGTTCGGCACGAAGAGCCAGCTCGAGATCCTCGCCGACATCGGACTCGGCAAGCGGCTGTCGTTCGCCGTTGCGCAGGCGCTCACGCGGCCCGCCATCAAGGAAGAGAGCGCGCCGACGGCACCGGCGAAGCCCTCGGCGCTGTCACTGCGAGGCGTCGAAGGCGTTGCGATTCAATACGCGAAATGCTGCCGGCCCGTGCCGGGCGACGCGATCGTCGGTCAGTTTCGCAAGGGCCAGGGGCTCGTCGTGCACACGCGCGAGTGCGTGACGCTGAAAAAGCAGCGTGTCGACCCCGAGCAGCTGATCGACGTCGAATGGTCGTCGGACGTACAAGGCGTATTCGACGCCGGCGTGCGGCTGCTCGTCGCCGATCGCAAGGGTCTTCTCGCCGACCTCGCGACCGCGATCGCGGACGCCGACGCGAACATCGACAACGTCTCGATGGAGCGTCCCGACGGCGGCGAAGTGCTGGCGATGTTCTTCAGCGTGCAGGTGCGCGATCGGCGCCACCTCGCCGGCGTGATGCGCGGGTTGAAGCGCGTGCCGGACGTGCGGCGGATTTATCGCGCGAGAACGTAGGCATGCCGTCATTCCCGCGCACGCGGGAATCCGGCGTCTTGCGACGAAAGCCGCTGGGTCCCCGCGCACGCGGGGACGACGGCTCTACCAGATAGGGTCGCGCTCCGGCGTCGCCGAGATCCGGTGAACGGTGAGGTCGGCGCCGTTGAACTCCTGCTCCGGATCGAGCCGCAATCCGACGGATGCCTTGAGGACGCCATAGACGATCGCCGCGCCCGCGACGGCGATCACGACGCCGAGTGCGGTTCCGAGAACTTGCGACGCGAACGCAACGCCGCCCAACCCGCCCAACGCGCTGCTGCCGAAGATGCCCGCAGCTATGCCGCCCCACGTTCCGCAGATGCCGTGCAACGGCCAGACGCCGAGCACATCGTCGATGCGCAGCCGGTTTTGGGTGAGCGTGAACATCCAGACGAACAGGCCGCCTGCAACCGCGCCGGTGGCGAGCGCGCCGATCGGATGCATGACGTCCGAACCCGCGCAGATCGCGACGAGACCGGCGAGCGGGCCGTTGTGCACGAAGCCCGGATCGTTGCGGCCGGCGATGAACGCGGCAAGCGTTCCGCCGGCCATCGCGAGCAATGAGTTCATCGCGACCAATCCGGAGACCTTGTCGATCGTCTGCGCGCTCATCACGTTGAAGCCGAACCAGCCGACCGACAGCACCCACGCGCCCAGCGCGAGGAACGGTATCGACGATGGCGGATGCGCGGCGATCCCGCCATCCTTCGCGTAGCGGCCGCGCCGCGCACCGAGCAGCAGCACCGCGACAAGTCCGATCCAGCCGCCGACCGCGTGCACGACGACGCTGCCGGCGAAATCGTGGAACTCGGCGCCGAACGCCGCCTTCAGCCATGCCTGGATGCCGAAGTGCTGGTTCCATGCGATGCCTTCGAAAGTCGGGTACACGAATCCGACGAGCGCGAAGGTCGCTGCGAGCTGCGGATTGAACTTCGCACGCTCGGCGATACCGCCCGACACGATGGCCGGAATCGCGGCGGCGAACGTGAGCAGGAAGAAGAAGCGGACGAGCTCGTAGCCGCTCTTCTGCGCGAGCGTTTCCGCGCCGGAGAAGAACGACGCGCCGTACGCTACGGTAAAGCCGATGAAGAAATAAGCGATCGTCGACATCGCGAAATCGACGAGGATCTTCACCAGCGCGTTCACCTGGTTCTTCTTGCGCACCGTGCCGAGCTCGAGGAACGCGAACCCTGCGTGCATCGCGAGCACCAGAATCGCGCCGAGTAGGATGAACAGCGTATCGGTGCTGGTCTTCAGTGCCTCCATGATCCCCCCTTCGTTCTTGTCGCCCTCCGGCGGCGACTCGCACTTGCTCGTACGGGCTCGGCGCTACGCGCCCCGAGCCGACCTCGCTGCTCACGCCGCCATGTGAAACGGGCCGCTCGCAGCGGCCCGTTTCTAGCTCAAGCGGTGCGCTTCATCAGCCGGCAGTCGCAGCGGCCGCGCTCAGTATCGGCTGCAGCTCGCCGGACTCGTACATTTCGCGAATGATGTCGCAGCCGCCGACGAACTCGCCGTTCACGTAGAGCTGCGGGATCGTGGGCCAGTTCGAATAATCCTTGATACCCTGCCGGATCTGCGGATCGGCAAGCACGTTGACCGCGAGAAAGTCGCGCACGCCGCACGCGTGGAGGATCTGCGTCGCGGTCGCCGAAAAGCCGCATTGCGGAAACTGCGGCGTGCCCTTCATGTACAACACGACCGGGCTGGCTTTCACCTGGTCGCGAATCGTGTCCTGGATGCTCATGGCATAGTTCCCTATAAAGCCCGAACCGGCATTCTACGCTCTACGCGACGACAAGCACTGCAAACTCGCCTATTCCTTGACCGCGCCCGTGAGGCCCGACACGTAGTACTCGACGAAGAACGAATAGAGCACGGCGACGGGCAGCGAGCCTAGCAGCGCGCCCGCCATCAGCGATCCCCAGTGATAGACGTCGCCCTCGACGAGCTCGGTGATCACCGCTACGGGAACGGTCTTCACCTCGGAGGACGAGATGAACGTCAGCGCATAGATGAACTCGTTCCACGACAACGTGAACGCGAAGATTCCAGCCGAGATGAGGCCCGGTACGGCAAGCGGAAGAATGATTCGGACGAGTATCTGCAGCCGGCTTGCGCCATCGATCAGCGCGCACTCCTCGAGCTCGAGCGGAATCGACTTGAAATAACCCATCAGAAGCCATGTGCAGAACGGCACGAGGAACGTCGGGTACGTGAGGATCAGCGCGAGCCGCGTGTCGAACAGATCGAGCTTGTAGATCATCGTCGCGAGCGGGATGAACAGGATCGACGGCGGCACGAGGTACGCGAGAAAGATGCTCACGCCGACGTAGCGCGAGCCGCGAAAGCGCAGCCGCTCGATCGCGTAGGCGGCCAGCACGCTCGCGACGAGCGACAGGAACGTCGCGACGATCGCCACCAGCATCGTGTTCCAAAGCCACGCCGGATAGTCGGTGTCGAACAGCAGCTTCTTGACGTGCGCGAGCGTCGGATGGATCACCCAGAACGGATTGCCGCTGCGCGACAGCAGCTCCTCGTTCGGCTTGAGCGTCGTGATCACCATCCAATAGAACGGGAACAGCAGCACGATCAGGAAGACGACGAGCGGGACGTAGACGGTCGCCACGCGCCGCGGCAGCGACACGAGGTAGCTCATGCCCTGCGAATCGACGGCGCCCGGCGCGGCGTTCTGGTCGCTCATTTGTCCGTGCCGCCCTGCTGCCAGGCGCGCCGCTGCAATCCGAAGTACGACACGAGAATCGCCGCGAGAAGAAAGGGCACCATTGCCGTTGCGATCGCCGCGCCTTCGCCGAGGTTGCCGCCCGAGATCGCCCGCTGGAACGACAGCGTCGCCATCAGATGCGTCGCGTTGAGCGGCCCGCCGCGCGTGAGCACGTAGATCAGCTGGAAGTCGGTGAACGTGAACAGCACCGAGAACGTCATCACGACAGCGATGATCGGGGTGAGTAACGGCAGCGTCACGTAGCGAAATTGCTGCCAGTCCGACGCGCCGTCCAGGCTCGCCGCCTCGTAATACGACGGCGAGATCGTCTGCAGCCCCGCGAGCAGACAAATGGCGACGAACGGCACGCCGCGCCAGACGTTGGCGGCGATCGTCGCGAATCGCGCATGCCACGGGTCGCCGAGAAAGTCGATGTACCCGTGGATCAATCCCAGCCGCTCGAGCGTCCAGCTGATGATCGAGAACTGCGAATCGTAGATCCACCAGAACGCGATCGCCGACAACGCGGTTGGCACGATGAACGGCAGCAGCACGATCGCGCGGACGATCGACTTCCACGGCAAATGCTTGTTGAGCAACAGTGCGAGCCAAAGACCGAGCGCGAACTTGATCACGCTGGCGATGACCGTGTAGAAGAGCGTGTTGAAAAGCGCGAGCCGCGTGACCGCGTCACCCCACAGGAACTCGAAGTTCTCGATGCCGATCCACTCGCCGGGACGGCCGATCTTGGTGTCGGTGAAACCGAGATAAGTGCCAAGACCGAGCGGATAGGTGAGAAAGACGAGCAAGAGCGCCGCGACCGGCAGCATGAACAAAACGCCGAGCAGCGTGCGGTTGTCGAGCGCGCGCGCGAGCGCGCTCGCACGCGGGCGAGCGCGCGTCGTCGGCAACGATTCAACCCGATTCACGGAAGCAGAGACCTGTGAGACACGAGACCTCGAAAAGAAGCAACCGGCAAAGCGCGAATTGAGCGTCGTGGCAGCGACGCTCCAATTCGCGCATTTGTTCCGTCGCCCGCGCCACGCCGTCCCCGATGAGCAGCAAGCGGCGGCGCGGGTGACGGAATTACACCTTGTAGTAGCGCTCAGCTCTTTTCTGCGCCCGCTCCGCCGCCTCCTTCGGCGTCTTCGATCCCGATGCCGCCTCGGCCACCATGTTGACGATGATGAAATCGGCGAGCGCGCCGGCCGATGCATAGCCCATCTTTCCGGCGTAGCCGCTCGGCAACATGACCTTCATCGCGTCGCGGTACGGCACGGCCTTCGGGTCGTTCCACACGGGATGCTTCTCGTACACACGCAGCGCCGGCGTCACGTAACCGATGGATGCCGACACCCACGGGTTGATCTGCTCGTCCTCCATCATGAAGCGCAGGAACTCCTTCGCGGCCTTCGGGTACTTCGAGTACTTGAAGATCAACTGATTGAAGAACAGGTTGAACTCGGTCGCCCTTCCAACCGGTCCAATCGGGAAGTTCGAATGGAAGATGTCCGCCTCGAGCTCCTTCACCTTCGGATCCTGCGCGTTCTTCGCGGCGTAGTAGATCGAGATCCCGTTGCTGGTGATCGAGAGCTGCCCGTCGAGGAACGCCTTGTTGTTGTTGGGATCGAGCCACGACAGCGTGCCGGGGATGAACGTCGCGTACAGCTCCTTCGAATACTCGAGCGCGCGAATCGTCTCGGGACTGTCGATCACGACCTTGTTCTTCTCGTCGACGAGCTTGCCGCCGAATGCCCAGACGACCCAGTTAGTCCAGGTGTTGCCGTCGCCGGTCGCGTTGCCTAGCGCAAAACCGCCGGGCGTTCCCTTGTCTTTGAGCGCCTTCATCAGCC
The DNA here is from genome assembly GCA_963728935.1 of uncultured beta proteobacterium. GTDB lineage: Bacteria > Pseudomonadota > Gammaproteobacteria > Burkholderiales > Casimicrobiaceae > CAVSMC01. Next base: position 108,517 of record CAVSMC010000001.1, read on the forward strand.
GCAGGAAACCGTCGGTGTCCTTCGGCACGCTCTCGAAGCCGGCCGCCTTCAGCATGCTCGCCCTATAGACGAGCGCGTTGCCCGCGCATCCGAGCGGCACGCCGATCCACCGTTTGCCGTTCGGTTTGAGGTATTGCTCGCACACCGGATACCAGCCGCCGTACTTCTTGCCGAGGTATTCGCAGACGTCGGTAACATCGACGAGCTTGTCTGGATAGAGGTTTGCATCGTCGTTCGTCGACAGGATGATGTCGGGACCCGCGCCAGTGTTCGCGGCGACGGCTGCCTTCGGACGCACATCCTCCCAGCCTTCGTTGTCGACGCGGACCTCGATGCCGTACTTCGCGGTGAACTTCTTGACGTTGACCATGTACTGGTCGATGTCACCCTGGACGAAACGGCTCCAGCGCAGCACGCGGAGCTTGGCGCCTTTCTCGGGAGTGTTGCTCCACTGCGCGTTCGCGTCCTTCACCCATATGAATGGACCGACGGCAGCGCCGGCCGTGAGCCCCGCAGACGCTTTGACGAACTTGCGACGATCGAACGAACTCATGCGCTCCTCCTTCTGTTGTAACAGGTGATCGGGATGTTATCGCTCACGCAGGACGCTACGCCACCTCCGCGAACCTCTGCGCGTCGGCGACGGTTGCGTGGTCGGCGTCCGGCGCCGATTCGCGTTTGCTCATACCGGCTCGGCGCTTCGCGCCCGGAGCTGCCTTCGCCGCTCACGGCGCCGCCAACCTTCGACCGCTCGCGACGTCGAACAGATGCGCGCGCGACAGATCCGGAACCAGCATCACCCGGTCGCCGGCGCGGCATTCGGTGCGGTCGCGAATCGTTGCGGTGACGTCGCGGCCGTGAACGCGGCAATAGAGTTGCGTGTCGGCGCCGGTCGGCTCGACGACGACGACCTCGGCGGCGAGTCCTCCGGTGGCGCCGACGCCGCAATGCTCGGGACGAATGCCGTAGAGCACGCTCTGGCCGTCCTCGCCGCACGCGCCGCGCGGCAGCGGAAGCGCAGCGCCGTCGTCGAACGCGACGCTCGCGGCGTCTCCGCGTCCGCGCACGGTGCCCGGCAGCATGTTCATCGCCGGCGAGCCGATGAAACCGGCGACGAACGTGTTCGCCGGCCGATCGTAGAGCGTCAACGGATCGCCGATCTGCTCGACCACGCCGTCGCGCATGACGACGATCTTGTCGGCCATCGTCATCGCCTCGATCTGGTCGTGCGTGACGTAGATCGACGTCGTCTTCAAACGCTGGTGCAGCTCCTTGATCTCGGTGCGCATCTGCACGCGAAGCTTCGCGTCGAGGTTCGACAGCGGCTCGTCGAACAGGAACACCTGCGGATCGCGCACGATCGCACGGCCCATCGCGACGCGCTGGCGCTGACCGCCGGAGAGCTGGCGCGGATAGCGGTCGAGCAGCCGGTCGAGACCGAGGATCGCCGCGGCCTTGGCGACGCGCGCTTCGACGTCAGCCTTGGACTGGCGCGCGAGCACCAGCGCGAACGACATGTTGTCGCGCACCGTCATGTGCGGGTACAGCGCGTAGTTCTGGAACACCATCGCGATGTCGCGCTCTTTGGGCATCAGCCGGTTGACAACGCGGCCGCCGATCACGATCTCGCCCTCGGTGATCTGCTCGAGCCCGGCGATCATCCGCAGCAACGTCGATTTGCCGCAGCCCGACGGACCGACGAGCACGCAGAACTCGCCGTCGGCGATCGCGATGTCGACGCCTCGGATCACGTGCGTCTGGCCGAACCATTTCTGCACGGCGGTGATCGTCACGCCGGCCATGCGCCCCTCCCAGGACGAAAGCAAGTCCGACAGGCTCTCAAGTGCTTGCTCAAGGCTTTCGCGTGCCGACGGTGACGATGTAATCGGGACGACCCTTCTGCCACCATGTGATCAGGTTTCGCGCGGCCTTCACGCGCAGGTCGCGTTCGGCCTCGACCGAGTAGAACGCCGAATGCGGCGACAGGATGACACGCGGGTGACCGATCAGCGGCGAGTCCGGCGGCACCGGCTCGGTCGGCAGCACGTCGAGCGCGAGCCCGGCGAGCGTGCCGCGTTCCAGCGCGGCGAGCGCGGCGTCCACGTCGACGACCGCGCCGCGCGCCGTGTTGACGAGGTACGAGCCATCCTTCATCGCCCCGATGACATCGGCGCCGATCATGTTGCGCGTTTCCGCCGTGAGCGGCACGTGCAGCGAGACGACGTCGCTCGCGGCGAAAACTTCCGAAAGCGTGCCGCGCTCGACGTACGCGGGGAAATCGCCGTCGATGATGTAGGGATCGCACGCGATCACGCGACGAAACACATTGCGCGACACATGCGCCATCCGCTTGCCGATCCGCCCGAGGCCGACGATGCCGAGCGTCATGTTGCTCGCGCGCCGCACGCGGCCGGCCGAGAGGTAATGCCACGTGCCCGCATTCACGTCGCGGTGCCACGCGACGATGTTGCGGATCAGCGCGAGCGCCATCCCGAGCGCGTGCGTCGCGACTTCGCCGACGCCGTAGTCGGGCGAGTTCGCCACCCATACGCCGTGTCGCGTGCAGGCTTCGGTATCGACGGTGTCATAGCCGGCGCCGATGCGGGAAACGATTCCGAGGTCGGGCAGCGCGGCTACCACACGCTCGGTGATCGGCGCGTATTGCAGCAGGATGCCGTAACAGCCGCGCGCCGCCTCGATCACCTGGTCCTCGGCGCGGCACTGCGCGCCGATCAGGTCGACGCCCGCGGCGGCGAACAGCTCGCGTTCGAGCGCGATGTCGGGATAGTCGAAGTCGGCGTACAGGACCTTCGGCATGCGGGCGGCCCGGGAGAAAAGACGCGAGACGTTAGCTCCCCGCCTGCCATCGGGTCAAGCGCGGCGCGCTGCGGCCGCCGTCATCGCGTATCATCGCGCACGCCGCGCCCACAAACGGATTCCCCGATGACGAAACTCCTGCCCACGACGATCGCCGGCAGCCTGCCGAAGCCCGCCTGGCTCGCCAAGCCGAACGAGCTGTGGGCGCCTTGGCGCCTCGAAGGCGACGCGCTCGCCGAAGGCAAGCGCGACGCCGTGCGCCTGGCGCTGGCCGACCAGGAGCATGCGGGCATCGACATCGTCACCGACGGCGAGCAGACGCGGAGCCATTTCGTCACGACGTTCATCGAGGGCCTCGACGGCGTCGACTTCGCGCACCGCAGGACCGTGCGCATCCGCAATCGTTACGACGCCGACGTGCCGGTGGTCGTCGGCCCGGTCGCGCGGCGCGCGCCGGTGTTCGTCGAGGATGCCGCGTTCCTCGCTCAGGCGACCGAGCAACGCGTCAAGTTCACGCTGCCGGGCCCGATGACGATGGTCGACACGCTTTACGACGCGCACTACCACAGCCGCGAGAAGCTCGCTTGGGCGTTCGCCGAGATCCTGAACGAGGAAGCGCGCGCGATCGCCGCCGCGGGAGTGGACGTGATCCAGTTCGACGAGCCGGCGTTCAACGTCTATTTCGACGAGGTCCGCGACTGGGGCGTACGCACGCTCGAGCGCGCGGCCGAAGGCCTGTCGTGCAAGACCGCCGTGCACATTTGCTACGGCTACGGCATCAAGGCGAACATCGAGTGGAAGAAGACGCTCGGGCCGCAATGGCGCCAGTACGAGCACACGTTCCCGCTGCTCGCCCACTCGCGCATCGATCAGGTTTCGCTCGAATGCGCGAACTCGCACGTGCCGATCGAGCTCCTGAGCCTGCTCGATGGGAAGGACCTGCTGGTCGGCGCGATCGACGTCGCCAACGAGCGCGTCGAGACACCCGATGACGTCGCGGCCGTGTTGCGCGCTGCGCTCCGTCATGCGCCGGCCGAGCGGATTTACCCCTGCACCAATTGCGGAATGGTCCCGCTTCCGCGCGCGGTCGCCCGGGCAAAGCTCGCTGCACTCGGCGCCGGCGCGGGCCTAGTCCGGGCGGAGCTCGCCGCCCCGTGACAATCGGCCGCAGGCTCGAACTGCAAATCTTGCCGCCTTTTCTGGTACTTGCGCTTTGGCCAGCATTAAGGTATAACGCGCGCAGTGTTTTGTCCCAAGCGCAAAAGGCACGACTCGTTGTCCCACCCAGCAGTGGTACCTCCGCCGTGATTTCCTTGTGATCGAAACATTGGTAGGGCACCCTGCCCCGTTCTCTCTATATCCGTAAGGAACAGCAAAAAATGGCAACTGGTACCGTGAAGTGGTTCAACGATGCGAAGGGATTTGGCTTCATCACGCCGGACGGCGGTGGGGAAGACCTGTTCGCGCATTTCTCAGCAATCAACATGCAAGGCTTCAAGACGCTCAAAGAAGGCCAGAAGGTCAGCTTCGAAGTGACCCAGGGCCCGAAGGGCAAGCAGGCAAGCAACATCCAGGCCGTCTGACGCCCCCGCGTCCTACGCAGCCTCAGCCGGGCCGCGCGCCCGGCTTTCTTTTGGGGGTGGGCCTTGCCTTCGGCGGAGGCTCTCTCCAGCAGCCGGCGATCGCGGCGCGCGGCGCGATGCAGGCCAATGCACGAGGTCGAATCGTCGTCAGCGCCGCATTCGTCTTCGAGAAATCCCGCGCGCGCAGCCTGGCCGTTGCAAATGGCGCGGCCGGGAGCGGAGCATCGGATTCCGACGACGCGATTGCAACGGTCGCCGTCAAATGCGCGCGGCGCGCATCGCTCGCCAGCGGAACGCGTCAACCCGACGGCGCGCGCAATCTCAGGTGGATGTTCTTCTCGCGGGTGAAACCGAGCATCTCGTCGATGCATTCCTCGCGGCCGAACCCCGATTGCTTGACGCCGCCGAACGGCGCGCCGAGAAAGTGGCGGCCGACTTCGTTCACCCATATGTAACCGGCGTCCACCGCCATCGCCGCGCGGTGCGCCGTCGACACGTCGTTGGTCCAGATCGAGCACGTGAGCCCGTAGGGCACGCCGTTCACCTGCCCGAGCATCGTCGCTTCGTCGGACCATCGCAGCACGGCGAGCACGGGCCCGAAGACCTCCTCGCGCGCGATGCGCATCGACGGCATGACGTCGGCGAACACCGTCGGCTCGACGTAGAAGCCGCGCGCGAGCGCCGCGTCCGCGGGCGGGCCGCCGCCGGACACGAGTCGCGCGCCTTCCTGCTTCGCCGCTTCGATGTACGACAGCACGCGATCGCGCTGAACGGCGCTCACGATCGCGCCCATCGTCGTCGCGTGATCGGTCGGCAAGCCCGGCGTGAACGCGCCGACGCGCCGTGCGATGCCCTCGACGACCGCATCGTGGATCGACGCGTGAACGAACGCGCGGCTCGTCGATCCGCAAGACTGGCCGCACCAGGTGAAATTCATCCCGGCGACCGCTGCCGCCGCGACCTCCTCCGGATCGGCGTCGGCGAACGCGATCAGCGCATTCTTGCCGCCGAGCTCGAGCAGCAACGGTTTCACGGTTTCGCTCGCTTCGCGCATGACCGCGCGGCCGGCGGACACGCTGCCGATCAACGCGACCTTCGCGACGTCGGGATGACGCGCGAGCGCCGCCCCCACTTCCGCGCCGCCCGGCACGACATTGAACACGCCCGGCGGCAGCAGATCGTGCGCGAGCTCGGCAAGCCGCAGCGCGGACAGCGGCGCTTGTTCCGGCGGCTTCACGACGACGGTGTTGCCGGCCGCGAGCGGCGCGGCCGCCTTGCCGGCGCAGAACATCGCCGGATGATTGAACGGAATGATGCGCGCGACAACGCCAAGCGGCTCGCGCACCGAGAAGTTGACGGCGTTCGGTCCCATCGGAATCGACGCGCCCTTCATCTCGGTGACGAGACCGGCGAAGAAGTCGAGCTGCGCTGCGGCCACTTTCGCGTCGCTCGCCATCTCGCGGACCGGATTGCCGCAGTTCGCGGCGTCGATCAGCGCGAGCTCGTCGGCGTGGCGGTGCACGACGTCGGCGAACGCGCGCAGCAGTCGCGCACGCTCGAGCGGGACGACGGCCTTCCACGCCTGGAATGCACGAAGCGCCGCCGCGACCGCCGCGCCGGCATCGTCGGCGCAACCGTCGGCGACCTTCCCGAGCGATTCGCCGTTGCCAGGATTCCACGTCGGCAGGAAACGACCCGAATGCGGCTTGTGCCAGGCGCCGCCGTAGTAGACACCGCGCTGCGACGGCAGCGGGAGATCGTGCGCGCTCGCGGTCGGTCGAGTCGTCATGACGAGGTCCTCACGAGCGCGACGCGCCCGCAGCGGCGCCGCCGACACGGCCGATCAGCGCATTGGCGCCGATCGCGAGCACGAACAGCACGATCAGCAACGCGTACATCCGCGGCATGTCGAACGTCGCGTACGCCTGCAGGATCAGATAGCCGATGCCGCGATTGGACAGCTTGGTCTCCGCGAGCAGCGTACCGATCACCGCGACGCCGAAGCCGAGCCGAATGCCATTCGCGATCGGCGCTCGCATCGCCGGCAGGTAGATCTTCGTCGTCATCTGCCACGGCGTCGCGCGAAAACTTTCTCCGACACGGATCAGCACGCGATCGATCTGGCGCATGCCGGCGGCGACCGACAGTGCAACCGGAAAGAAGCACGAGATCGCGCCGAGCGCGATCTTGGAGCCGGCGCCGACGCCGAACCACATGATCATCACCGGCAGGAAGATGATCTTCGGCGTCGGGCCGATGTAGTACAGAAAGGGCTCGTACGCGCGGCTTAGGAAACGGCTGCCGCCGAGGACGATGCCGACCACAATGCCCGACGTCGTGCCGATCGCAAGCGCTGCGCCGATCTCGATGCCCGTCCATCCGAGATGCCCGTAGAAGTCGGCGCGGGCGAGCTCCTTCGCCGTCGCCGCGGCGATCGCGACGAGCGACGGAACGACGTCGCGGAACAGCAAGCCCGAGCGCGAGAGCGCTTCCCATGCACCGAGGATCGCGACGACGAGCACGACGCGCACGAGCGTAACCGGCTCGGCGCGCTCGCGCTGCCCTCGGCGCGGCATCAGTCCCTCGGCGACAGCCATCGCTCGGTCCGTTCGCTCACGACGAAGAACAGCACGCTCACCAGTACGACGAAGACGATCGCCGCGTACGTTCCGGGCAGGTCATAGCGCTCGGCGAGATCGTTGATCAACTGGCCGAGGCCGCCGAAGTTGATCAGGAACTCGACGCCGACGATGTTGATCAGCGCGAAGATCAGGCCGAGCCGCAAGCCGACGAAGATCGTCGGCAGCGCCGACGGCAGCATGATCTTGCGAAACAGCTGCGCCGGCGTGGCGTTCAGCGAGCGGCCGACGTCGATCAGTGTCTGCCGCGTCGCGGCGAGCCCTTCGATCGTCTTCAGGATCACCGGCGGCAGCGCGGCGACGAAGCCCATCATGACGATCGTCGTCGCGCTGCGCCCGAAGATCACGAGAAACAGCGGATAGCTCAGCACGATCGGCGCGGCGGCGAGCGCGGCGACCCACGTTTCGCAGGCAGCGCGCAGCAGCCGCACGCGGTGCAGCAGCACGCCGAGGCCGATGCCGACGACGGTGACCAGCGCGCCGGCGACGATCGCCTCGATCGTCGTCGCGACGAAGCGCGCGAGAACGTGCTCCTCGACGACGATGCGCTCGAATGCGAGCACGACCTGCGACGGCAGCGGCACGACGAAGCGGTTCAGCAGCTCGGCGCGCAGCAACGCTTCGACGACGACCGCGAGCAGCACGAGCGTGCCCCAACCGAGAACGGCCGGCGCGACGCGCGAGCGCAGCGACGCGCTTGCGGTCACGGCTTTCTCCCATGCGCGTGCAGCAACTGCGATTCGTCGTCGGTCATCCCTCGGCTCGCCTCCTCGCGCAAGTCGTTCCAGATCTGCGCGACGTAGCGACCGAACGCGTCGCTCGTCACGATCTCGGACGTGCGCGGACGCGGCAAGTCGATGTCGACGATGCGCTTGATGCGGCCGGGCCGGTACGTCATCACCAGCACGCGGTCGGCGAGCTGCACCGCTTCGGTGATGTTGTGCGTGATCAGCAGCGTCGTCTGCTTGAGTTGCTGCTGGATCTGCAGCACTTTGTCGCCGAGCAGCAAACGCGTCTGCTCGTCGAGCGCGGCGAACGGCTCGTCCATCAGCAGGATCGACGGCTCGGCGGCGAGCGTGCGCGCGATCGCAACGCGCTGGCGCATGCCGCCCGACAGCTCGGACGGATAGCGGCGCTCGAAGCCGTCGAGGCCGACCAGCGTGATCAAACGACTCGCATGCGCGTGCCGGTCGGACTTGGCCACGCCGCGAAGCTCGAGCGGAAACGCGACGTTCTCGATCACCGTCCGCCACGGGAACGTCGATTCCTCCTGGAACACCATGCCGATCGCCGGGTGCGGTCCGCGCACGCGTTCGCCTGCGACGGTCACTTCGCCGTCGAACTCGCCGATGAGCCCGCCGATGATGTTGAACAGCGTCGACTTGCCGCAACCGGACGGCCCGATCACCGACAGGAACTGCCCGGCGCAGACGTCGAACGATACGCGGTCGACCGCGCTTACGGTGCCCTCGGGCGTCGTGAAGCGCTTGACGATCTGCGCCACGCGCAAAATGCGCTCGCCCTCGACCGGCGGCGCGAGCGGCGCGATCTCACGGGCAACCGGTGCGTCGCTCATCGCTCGTCGTTCCCGCGCACGCGGGGACCCAGCGTCTTTCGTCGTCGTTGGCGAATGTCGACGCAACGGCGCTGGATTCCCGCGTTCGCGGGAATGACGGAGTTCGGCGTCGCATCCATCGCCCCCGCCGCCCCCCGCTATTGCCGCGGCGGGATCTGGATCAGCTCGGCGATCTGCTCCTTCGTCAGCGGCGCGCTCGTGTACTTCAGCACGACCGCGTCCTGCACGATCGTGTCCAGGCCGACGACGCGGTCGGGATCGATGGCCGCCTTCGGAAAGAACTGGTCGCGCGTGCGCTTTGCCATCTCGAGCGGGATGCCGACGAATTCGGCATAGGTCTTGAGCGCCGCGGGATCGTCCGAGTACATCCAGTCGATCGTCTCGCGATACGCCTTCATGTAGCGATCGATCGCCGGCTTGCGCGACTTGAGCGTCTGCACGTTGGTGATCAACAGCCGCACGGTTTGGCCCTTGAACACCGCGGCGTCGTTGCCGCTCGCGATCACGCGGATCTTGCCTTCGTCGAGCTGCTGCAGGCCGAAAGGCGGCGCCGACCAGCCGACGTCGATCTGCCCGGACATCACCTGCGTCAACGTGGGCGCCGGTCCGCCGGTCGCCGTCGGCTTCGCCTTGAGGTCGTACTGCTTCATGAACGCGGTGACGATGCCATGCGTCGACGAGCCATTGGTCGAGTACGCGATCGTCTTGCCTTCGGTGTCCTTCAGCGTCTTGATCGGCGAACTCGACGGAACGTACCAGTAGAGATCCGCCGCGCCGGTCGTCTCGGCGCCGATCACGCGCACCGGCGCGCCCTTCGAATAGGCCGACAGCACACCCATGATGCCGGTCGCGACACCGAGCTCGACGCTGCCGGAGATGACCGCCTGCTGCGTTTCACCGGCGCCCTGCGTCCACAGGATCTCGACGGCGATGCCGTGCTTCTTGAAGATGCCCGAGCGCTGGCCGAGCTCCGAAACCGACGTATCCCAGTTGCCGCGTTGCCCGGCGGCGATCTTCAATGTGTCCTGCGCCTGCGCCGCCTGCCATCCCGTGCCGAGCGCCAGCAGGGCAATCGCCCAGAAGGTGATGCGCCTCATCGTGATCTCCTCGCGCGTCCCAGCTTCGTCGCGGGACATTGTTGGAATTGCGTTCGAATCGTGCCGCCGCCCGAAGTTTCGCCGCGGGGCGGGTTGCACGTCAATGCGGCGCGAGCTACGCGGTCGTCGTGTGCTTGTCGTCGACAGCACCGAGCGTCGTCCACGGCGTGGACTTCGGCACGACGCCTTCGAACGATCGCAGGTTCACATGCGGCGTTCGGCCCGGCGTCGTACCGAGCGCCGGCGCGCCGGCGCGCACCGCGCGTGCAGCGTCGACCATCTGGCGGCGGAATGCGACCACCGCGACGTCGCTGCCGCCGAGCCGCTCCTTCGAGCGATCGGCGATCGGACCCATCGTCTCCCACATCGCGAGGTCCTGGTTCGGAATGCCTTCGATGCCGGTGAAGCTCGCGCCCTTCATCGCGTCGCGGTCCTGGCGGTAATGGTTTTCGAGCGTTCGCAGCGGCCGGTACCGCGCGTCGACGTCGACGCCGACTTGCGCGCGGCAGAACGCTCGCCAGGCGTCCTGGTCGATGCCTTCGCCTTCGCTCCATGCGATGAAGTAGTACATCGTGTGCGTATCGTCGATCGGAACGTTGAGGATCGACAGGTTGTAGCGATCGTTCGGCGGAATCAGAACGGTGAACGGCGCGACGAAGAGCGTGATGCGCACGTAGTCGTGCGTGTCGGCGTCTTTGATCGGTCGCCGGATCGCCGCGTAACGGAAGCCGAAGTCGGTTCGCTGCACCTGCAGTCGTGGCGCCCGGTCGGTCGACGGACGCAGCCACTCCTGCGTCGTCGCGCCCGCGCCGTCGACGTAAGCGGGCACCATGTCGGTCGAGTGAAGCGTCGAACTGTGCGCCGAATCGATCGCGCCTTCGAGCACTTGCGCCCAGTTGCACCGCACGCGCATCTTGACGATGCTCGTGCGCACGTTCGGCGAAGGCGCCCATGCCGGCGGCTCGAACTCGCGTGGCGCGTCGGGCGAGCCCATCCAGACCCAGACGAATCCGCCCGCTTCGCGGCAGGGATAGCTCTTGTGCTTCACCTTGCGCTGAGCGACGCCTTCGCGCCACTCGGACGGCATGTCGACGACGTTGCCGTCGACGTCGACCTTCCAGCCATGGTAGAGGCAGCGCAGCCCGCACTCCTCGTTGCGGCCGAGCGCGAGCGACGCACGCCGGTGCGGGCAACGCTCGTCCACGACGCCCAACCGGCCGCGGGTGTCGCGGAACGCAACCATGTCCTCGCCGAGCAGCCGTATGCGAACCGGCGCGCCGTCGCGCTCGGCGACTTCCTCCGACATGCATGCGGGTATCCAATGCTGACGCATCAGCACGCCCATCGCCGCGTCGCCTTCGACGCGGGTGAGCACGTCGTTGTCTTCGGAACTGAGCATCGTCGGCCGCTCCTGCGAAGGCGTTGCGCACCGCGGCGACGCCGGCATAAGATTAGGTGCCTAAGTGTTCGAAGATACTCATTTCGATGCCCGCTGTCGATAGGACCAGCGGCGACAACGGCCGCCGACCGCTTCGCATCGGCGCGGCCGGCTTGAGCCGTGCGTTCACGTTGATGGTGCCGACATTCGCCGGCGACCGCCGCGTGACGCTCGTCGCGGCGGCCGACCCGCGCGCGGACGCGCGCGCGAGGTTCGCCGCGGACTTCGGCGGCCGCACGTATCGGTCGGTCGCGCAGCTCTGTGAAGACCCGGATGTCGACGTCGTTTACGTCGCATCGCCGCACGAGCTGCACGCCGAGCATTCGATTCGCGCCGCGCGCGCCGGCAAGCACGTGCTGGTCGAAAAACCGATGGCGATAACGCTCGCGCAGGCCGACGCGATGATCGACGCCGCACGCGAAGCTCACGTCGTCCTGATCGTCGGCCACAGCCACAGCTTCGACGCGCCGATCCTGCGCACGCGCGAGCTTATCGCGAGCGGCGCGTTCGGCCGCGCGACGATGATTCACGCGATGAATTACACCGACTTCCTGTATCGGCCCCGAAGGCCCGCGGAGCTCGCCACCGCGCAGGGCGGCGGCGTCGTGTTCAGCCAGGCCGCGCACCAGCTCGACATCGTGCGGCTCCTCGGCGGCGGGCGCGTCGCGACCGTTCGCGCGACGACCGGCGCGTGGGATCCGTCGCGTCCGACCGAAGGCGCGTACAGCGCGCTCCTCACGTTCGACGATGGCCTGTTCGCGTCGGCGACGTACAGCGGCTATGCGCATTTCGATTCCGACGAGCTCTGCGATTGGACGGCCGAGCTCGGCGGCCCCAAGGATCGGCAGCGCTACGGAAGCACGCGCCGGTTGTTGCGCGACGCCGCCGCAGGCGAAGCCGCGCTCAAGCTCGACCGCGCGTTCGGCGGCGCCAATGACGCCGGCGCCCCGCAGTCGTCGTCGACGCACCAGCATTTCGGCCTCGTCATCGTGTCGTGCGAACGCGCCGATCTGCGTCCGACGCCGTCGGGTGTGCTGATCTACGCCGATGACGCGCAGCGACTCGATGCGCTCGCGCCGCCTTCGGTGCCGCGCGTCGAGGTCGTCGATGAGCTCGTCGCGGCGATCACCGGCGGCGTGCCGCCGCTGCACAGCGGCGAATGGGGCCGTGCGACGCTCGAAGCGTGTCTCGCGGTGCTCGAATCGTCGCGGACGCAGCGCGACGTACCGCTGCGCCGGCAGATCGCGGTGCGATGAGCGCACCGGCCGAAGGCAGAAGCGCGAAGCGCCTGTCGGTGCGCGACTCGCCGCGGCCGACACGGCGGCGCCTCAAATTATCTCAACCGCGCGGAGGCCGCCGATGAGCGCGCGGCCCCCAACGCGCGCGATCGTGCGCGACAACGCCGAAGCGATGCTGCGGCACTGGCGCGAGGCCGTGCCCGACGATCGGCTCGCGCATCTCGTGAAGGACGCCACGCGCGCGCTCGTGCGAGCGCTCCAATTGCGGCTCGCCGCGTATTCGGTGCCGTTCGGCCACTGGGCGTTCCTGCGCGTGCTCTGGGAACACGATGGCCTGACGCAACGCGAGCTCAGCATCGAAGTCGGCGTGATGGAGCCGACGACGTTCGCCGCCGTGCAGGCGATGACGCGCGCCGGCTACGTGACGCGCCGGCGCAAGCCCGATGATCGCCGCAGCGTCTATGTCCATCTGACGCCGGCTGGTCGCCGCCTCAAGCGCAAGCTCGTTCCGCTCGCCGAGGAGGTCAACGCGATCGCCGTGCATGGCGCACGCAAGGGCGACATCGCCGCGACGCGACGGCTGCTGCTCGCGGTCATCGAAAATCTCGCGCGCGACGAGCGGCTCGAATGACGCCCGACGAGCACGGCAAGACCTGGCGCGTCGACGTCGAGGGCGACGACATCGAGATTGCGCTCGATCGCGCGACGCCGGGAACGCGAGGCGATCTGTTCGTCTTCGCGCATGGCGCCGGCGGCCATATGGGCGATCGCGGGATGCTGGCACTGACCACATTGCTGCGCGAACGCGGCCTCGACGTCATCCGTTTCAACTTCCCGTATCGCGCGAAGGGGATCGGCCGGCCCGACCCGATGCCGCGGCTGAAGCAATGCGTGGCCGCGGTCGCCGCGAGCGCTCGAACGCAACTGCAAACGCAGCACCTGATCATCGGCGGTCGCTCGATGGGCGGCCGCGCCGCGTCGATGCTCGCCGCGGACGGCTTCGCGTGCGATGGCCTGTTGCTGCTCGCGTACCCGCTGCATCCGGCCGACCAACCCGACAAGCTGCGCGATGCTCACCTGCCGGCCATCACAATTCCGGTCCTCTGCTTCAACGGCACGCGCGATGCGCTTTGCCGGCGCGATCTGATGGATGCCGTCGTAGGCCGCCTTGCTCCGAGCTGGCAGATGCACTGGCTCGATGGCGCCGATCATTCGTTCCACGTGACCAAGGCGTCGGGCAGGACCGACGCCGATGTGCGTAACGAAATCGGCGAAGCCGTAGCCGGCTGGCTCGCAGACCTTGCGCGTTAACGGACGCGCGCCGGCACGTCGATCACGCGCGGCGCGTGTCCGGTCGCGTCGACGAACCGCTCGAGATCGGCATGCTTGAGCACCATCGTCGCGCTGTTGGCGAGCGGATGCGCGTGTATCGCGTCGGCTTGCCACAGCGCGCGGTCGATGACGAATTCGACGGCGTGCTTCGAGTCGTTCACCAGCGCGAGCAGGCTCACGGAGCCAGGGGTGATGCCGAGATGCGTTGCGAGCCGCGCGGCCGAAGCGAAGCCGAGCCGGCCCGCTTCGAGCGCCACGCCGAGCGCGTCGAGATCGACGGCGCGATCGTGCGGCACGGTGACGAGGAAATGCCGGGCGCCCTTCTTGTCGCGCAGGAACAGGTTCTTGGTTTTCGCGCCGGGCAGCGGCGGCACGAGCCGCTCGGATTCCTCGACGGTCATTACCGGCGGATGATCGTGGCGCGCCGCCGTGATGCCGTGTGCGAGCAGGAACGCGGCGAGATCCATCATCGACCCTCGTTGCGCGCCCCGGGGCGGCGCGTGCATGCCGAAATCGGGCAGCGATTCGCGAAGAACTCCATCAGCACGTTATTGTAGAACGTGCGATGCAGGTTTCGCGTTCATCTCGCAAGGAACGCGTGCAACTCGGCATACGTCTCGTCCGGCACTTGCTCGGCCGGGTAGTGACCGCACGGCAGCGCACGGCCGCGAACGTCGCTCGCGCGCTCGCGCCATGCGCCCATCGGCTTGAAGCTGCGATGAACGTGGCTTTTCTCGCCCCAGAGCACGAGCGCCGGCATGTCGATCGTGCGATCGAGATCGGCCTCGTCGTGCAGGAGATCGATCGTCGCCGCCGCGCGGTAGTCCTCGCACACCGCATGAATGTTCTCGGGCGTGCAGCAGCGAATGTATTCGGCGAGCGCTTCCGGCGCGAATCCGCCCATGCCAACGCCCTTCTTGTCGAGCTTGCGTCGGATGTAGCGCTCGAGTCCGTAGGCGATCAGCATCTGCTCGGGATAGTCGAACGGCTGCGCCATGAAGAACCAGTGGTACGAATCGATCGCCCATTCTTTCGTGATGTGCGTGAGCACGTGATGCGTCGGCACGATGTCGAGGAACGCGACCCTGCGCACGCGCGCCGCGTGGTCGAGCGCCATCCGGTGCGCAACCCGCGCGCCGCGGGCGTGGCCGCAGACGAAGAAGGCGTCGAAGCCGAGCGCCGCCATCACGTCGACTTGGTCCTGCGCCATCGCGCGAAACGAGTAGCCGGCGTGATCGGGTCCGCCGTCCGGCTTGCCGCTGTCGCCGTAACCGCGAAGATCGGCAGCGACGACGGTGAAATCCTGCGCGAGCCGCGGCGCGATCTTGTGCCACATCACGTGCGTCAGCGGGTTGCCGTGCAGCAGCAGCAACGGCGCTCCGGAGCCGCCATGGCGCAGGTGGATGCGCGCCCCCGGCGTGTCGATGTCGCGAACCTGGAAGCCTTCGAACATCGCGTCCAACTCGAGCGATATCAATCGCGCGTCGGGCGGCCTAGCAGCGACGTGAGCTCGCGCACGTCGGCGAGCTCGTCGATGCGCCAGATCGCGTCGAGCAATCGCTGCGATTGCTGGCGATCGACGCCACCCCACTGCGCGCATTGGCGGAACTTGTCGGCGAGCTCGTCGTCGCTCATCGGGTTCGCAGGACTGCCCTTGCCGAAATCGGCGCAGCCGCGCACCTTCGTGCCGTCGTCGAGCTCGACTTCGACGAACGTCGTCATCTTGTCGAACCCGGCGGCTTCCGCATCGGGATGCACGCCGAAATCGACACGCTCGAGCAGCGCCTGCACGTCGGGCCGATTGACGACCTCGTCGGTGAACTGCTCGAGACCCGCGCAGCGCTCGATCAACAGGATCGCCATGCAGAACTCCATGCTGAACTTCGCCTGCAGCTCGTTATGCGGCCGATGATGGATCAGCGCGTTCGGCATGTTGTGGTTGGTGCCGACGGCAACGCGCCTGACGCGCTCGGCGCGCAAGTCCTGACGGCGGATCAGCTCCTGCATGACGCTCATGCCCGGGTGCGTGAGGGATCCGCTCGGATGCGGCTTGATCGATACACCCGGCGAGGCGAACGTCCACGGCTTGCCGAGGCGCCCGTCGATCATCGTCGCATCGTAACCGCCGCCGGCAGCGCGAAAGAAGCCGCGATCGGCTTCGAGCGCGATCGGCGACGCGGTGAAGCCGAGCGCAGCGAGCTCGGCGGCCACGACGCCGCTCTCGGCGGCGCGGCCGGCGTGGAACGGTTTGGTCATCGTGCCGAAGTTCTCGCGCAATCCGCCCGCCTGACTTGCCGCGATGCTCAACGCGCGGCGCACGGCGTCGCGATCGATACCGAGGAGCTTGGCGGCGGCAGCCGCTGCGCCGATCGCGCCGCACGTCGCCGTGCTGTGGAACCCTTGCTGATAGTGGCGCGGGAAGATCGCCTCGGCAACTTTGCACTCGACTTCGACGCCGACCTGGTAGGCGAGCATCAGATCGCGGCCGCTGCGGCCGTCGCGCTCGGCCAACGCGAGCACCGGCGGCAGCGCCGGCGCCGTCGGATGCGTCAACAACCCGTAGACGCGGTCCTTCGCGACTGCGAGCTGCGTATCGTCGTAGTCGTCGGCGTGGATCGACACGCCGTTGGCGAACGCGGCGAAGCGCGCCGGCAGCCGCATGGCAGCGCCGATGACGGTGCTCGTGCCCGCGCCATCGATGCCTTGCGCGGCGAGATAGCGGCGGACGAGCGCACCGGTCGAAGACGCGGCGCCGGCAAGCGCGAGACCGATTCCGTCGAGCACCGAGCGCTTGCCGAGCTTCGCGACGTCGGCAGGAATGTCCGCCGCACGCGCATCGACGATGAAATCGGCAATGTAAGCGGTGAGCGATTGTTCCGTTTGACCGGACGAGACATCGGGCGTCGTGGCGGCAGCGGCGTGCATGGAAGGTCCTGTCGATGGTCAAGTCGGGATTGTCGCGCCGGCATGCGCTCGCCGCGCAATGGCAAGGCGCGCGGCGAGGCGCACGGCGTGCTCGAGCGCGCCCGTCGTTGCGCGGCCCTGCCCGACGATGTCGAACGCGGTGCCGTGAGCCGGGGTCGTAAACACCGTGCGCAGCCCCGCGGTGACGGTGACGCCGCGATTGAAGCCCTTGAGCTTGGTCGCGATCTGGCCTTGATCGTGATACATCGTCAGCACGCCGTCGTAGTCGCCGCAAAACGCCTTGATGAAAACGGTGTCGGCGGGGAATGGGCCCCGGCACGCGATGCCCCGCGCGGCGGCGCGGGCGATCGCCGGCGCGATGACGTCGATCTCGTCGCGACCGAAAAGGCCGTTCTCGCCGCCGTGAGGATTGAGCGCGGCGACCGCGATGCGCGGCCGCGCGATGCCGGCGCTGCGCATCGTCATGTCGGCGAGCTCGATCGCCTGCTCGATGCGCTCGCCGGTGATCTGCTCGAGCGCGCTTCGAAGCGCGACGTGCGACGTGACGCGCGACACCCAGAGCCCGTCGAGCACGTTCATCTCGCTGAACGCGCCTTCGTGGCCGGTCAGCCGGGCGAACATCTCGTGCTCGTCGCGGAACCGCCAGCCGCCGGCGACGAGCGCCGCCTTGTTGAGCGGCGCGAACGTGATGCCGTCGATGCGCTCGGCCAGCGCGAGCTCGATCATCGCCGCGAGCGTATCGCCAGTGATGCGGCCGGACTCGGACGACACCTCACCGCGGGCAATCGTCGGGGGGTCGAGATTCGCGAGATCGATCAGCGCAATGTCGTCGCGAGACCAATCGACGTCCTCGGGCGCGACGTAGCCGCGCCAGCGCAGGCCGACGCCCGCATCGCGCGCGCCTTGCGTCAGTACGCGCGCATCGCCGACGACGAGCAGCCGGGCGGCATCGGCGAGGCGGCCGTCGGCGAGCACGCGGGCGCACTGCTCGGGGCCGATGCCCGTCCAGTCGCCCAGCATGAGGCCGAGCAGCGGCCGTTGCGGTTCGGCGTTCGAATTCAAACGATTCTCCGGTCGGTCAAGCGATTGATGAGCCAGATCATCGCAAAGGTGATGGCGAGCATCGTGATCGAAAGGACGGCGATCGGCCCCCAGTCGTTGCTCTCGCGCAAATCGAACATCGCCACCGATATCGTCTTCGTCCGCGCGGTGAATAGCAGGATAGTCGCCGACAGCTCGCGGATGGAGCCGACAAAGACCAGGATCCACGTGGTGATGACGCCGTTGCGGATCAGCGGCGCGGTGACGTCGACGAGCGCGCGCAGGCGCGTCGCGCCGAAGATGCGGCTCGCGTCTTCGAGCTCGGGATGGACGGCGCTGAGCGACGCCCTCACCTGCTGATAGCCGACGGGAAGCTCCTTCGTCACATAGGCGAGAAAGATGATCGCAAGCGTACCGTAGAGGACCAGCGGCGGTTGCGTGTACGCGAGGAACAATCCGACGGCGAGCACGATGCCTGGTATCGCAACCGGTGCTGTGGCGAGAAAGCCGAGGGCGCGATGACCGCGCACGAGCCGGCGGATGCTGACATAACCGGTCACCGTCGAGATGAGCGTTCCCGCCGTCGCCGCGGCGACGCCGAGCACGAACGTGTTCTGCAGCGCGAGCCGCGTCTGGCTGAACTCGAGGAATACGAATCGCCAATGCTCGAGCGTGAGATTGTCGACGCCGGCAGGGCCGGACCAGTTCTTGACGAACGCCGTGCGCGCGAGGACGCCATAGGGCAGGAAGACCGAGCAGCCGAGCACGACGGCGAACAACAGCAGCGCGGGAACGGTCCAGCCGCGCAGGCGATGCTCGCGCACGCCGGTGCTCTTGCCGCCGATGATCGAATAGCCGCGACGACCGAGGATCAGCGTCTGCGCGCGCAATAGCACGACGGCAATGACGAGCAACGGCAACGACGCGGCGGCGGCAAGCCCGAGCCTCGGCGGAAACTGAAACAGGCTCCAGATCTTCGTCGTCATCGTGTCGATGCCCGCCGGCAGCGCGAGGATCGCCGGCGTTCCGAACAACGTCATCGATTGCAGGAACGCGACGATGAACCCGGCGAGCAGCGCCGGCATCACCAGCGGGAACGTCACGTCGAGCGCCGTGCGCCAAGCCGGCGCGCCGAGAATCGCCGACGCCTCCTCGAGCTCGCTCGGCACGACGTCGAGGCCGTTCGTGATGAACGTGAACACGTACGGAAAGGTGTAGAGCGCCATCACGAACACCATGCCCCACGCCGAGAAGATGTTGATCAGCGGATCGGCCTCGAACGGCTTCAAGTCGAACAGCGCGTAGTACCACTGGTTGATCAGGCCGGCATTCGGTCCGCCGAGCAGCACCCACGCGAAAGCGCCGAGAAACGGCGGCGTCACGAACGACGCGAGGATCAGCGTGCGCAGGAATCGCTTGCCCGGCAGATCGGAGCGCGCGACGAGCCAGCTCATCGGCGCCGCGACGACGATGCACAGCGTACCGACCGCCGCCGAGGTCCACAGCGTCGTCACCAACGGCCGCAAGAACGACGGATCGACGACGAGCTGTCTATAGTGCTCGAGCGTGAGCGCGGAGGCTTCGCTTCGCACGCTGCTCACGGCGAGCCAGAACAGCGGCAGCAGCACCAGCGCCGCGAGCAGCGCTGCCATCGCGACCGCGAACGGCATGGTCCAGTCGATCCGCGGCCAGCGGCTTGCGGCCGGCGACGCGGACGGCGTGCCGTTCAGAACGGCTCGCACCGCGATTTCGCTCTAGTTCCCGAACAGCGCCGAATAGCGCTTCTTGATGTCGTTCACTTGCGGCAGCATGGCGACCGGATCGTCGGGAAGGAGCTTGATCTGCGCGAGCGGCGTACGCTCCGGCGGCTCCTTGACGTCCGGATGCACGGAGCGCGTTCCGCCCTCGTTCACGACGAGCTGCTGCGCCTTCGCGGTGTAGAGAAAGTTCTGGAACACGCGCGCGGCGTTCGGGTGCGGCGCGTCGGCGAAGATCGCCGTCGGCGAAGTGACGAACGGCGTGCCCTCCTTCGGATAGATGATCTTCACCGGGCTCTTCGCGTTGATCTCGATGAACATGTTGTACTCGTTGCCGTCGACCATGACGGCGCGCTCGCCGCTTGCGATGCTCTTCGGCGTCGCCGTCGTCGATTGCAGCTGCTGCACGCCCTGCTTCGCGAGCTTCTCCAGGTAATCCCATCCAAGCGCCTTCGCGATCGCGTAGGTGCCGGTCAGCGCCGTGCCGCTGTAGCCGGGATGCGCTTTCGCGAGCTTGCCCTTCCACTTCGGATCGAGCAGGTCCGCGTAGCCGGCCGGCGCATCCTTCGCGTCGACGAGCTTCGTGTTGTAACCCATGACCGAAAGCGTCGCCCGCCACACGGCGTAGTAACCGTCGGGGTCGCGGAATTGCGCGGGGAAGCGCTTGACGTCCGGCGGAACGTGCGCGGCAAGCCACTTCTGCTGCTTCCAGTAAATGAAATGCGATGCGTCCGACGAGTTGACGACGTCGACGTTCTTGATGCCCGACTGGTATTCCTGGTTGATCCGCTGGAACACGCGTTCCGATCCCGAGCGCTCGACGTCGACGTCGATGCCGGGGTACTCGGCGCGAAACGCCTTGGCGACCGCTTCGGCGACCTTGACGTCGACCGACGTGTACCAGACGGCCTTTCCTTCCTTCGCCGCCGCGGCCAACATCGCCGGCGTCGTGTCCTGTGCGAATGCAACGCTCACCGGAGCGGCGGATGCAAGCGCCGCCCAAACCAGAAGCGCGCCGATGGGTTTCATTGGTCTCTCCTCCTCCAAACGTGACGGGACGGCGAGCGCTAGCTAGACCGCTTATCGCCGCGTTTCGTTCACTGCACGAGCCCGCGGCATCGCCGCGGATCGAGACGCACGTACACGGGGCTCCCCGCCGGCACGTCGATGCGGGCGGGCGCGGCGATCAGCATTTCCTGCCCGACGTCGACGATGTAGTCGCGATGGCTGCCAAGATACGCCTGGCTGCGGACGATGCCCGGCAGCACGTTGTCGCCGCCGTTCGCGTCGTCGGTCAGCAATTGCGCGTCATGCGTCTTCACGCAGAGCGCCATGTCCTTGCCCGGACCGGCGAAGCGGCCCTCGCCGACGGCAAGTGTGCGCTCGCCGATGCGAACCGTGTGATCGCCGACGTGCGTCACGCGCAGTATGTTGCTCGCGCCGATGAAGCGGGCGACGAACTCCGACTCAGGCCGCTCGTAGACTTCGGCGGGCGTTCCGATCTGCTCGATGCGGCCCGCGTTCATGACGACGATCCGGTCCGCCATCGTCATCGCTTCGACCTGGTCGTGCGTGACGTAGATCGACGTGTACTGGAACGCGTCGTGCAGCCGCCGGATCTCGAAGCGCATTTCGTGACGCAGGTTCGCGTCGAGATTGGACAGCGGCTCGTCCATCAGCAGGATGTCCGGCTTCGCGGCGAGCGCGCGAGCGAGCGCGACGCGCTGCTGCTGGCCGCCGGAAAGCTCGGCCGGATAACGCTCGGCGTGCGTCGTGAGCTTCGCCGCCTTGAGCAGCTCATCGACGCGACGCGAACGCTCGTCGGGCGACACCCTCTTCATCCTGAGCGCGTAGCCGACGTTGTCGCGCACGGTCATGTGCGGCCAGATCGCGTAGCTCTGGAAGATCATGCTCATGTTCCGCCGCTCGGGCGGGACGACTGAGCCAACCGACGACACGGTCTTGCCGCCGACACGGATTTCACCGCCGTCCGGCTCGAGGAAACCGGCGATCATCCGCAGCGTCGTCGTCTTGCCGCAGCCCGACGGGCCCAGCAGGCAGACGAATTCGCCGTGCCGCACCGAAAGGTCGATCGCGTCGACGGACACGACGTCCGCATAACGCTTGGTGAGCTTTTCGAGGTCGAGGCTGGCCATCGAGTCCGGCGGCAATCGTAATGGCGTACCGGTAGCGACGCAAGCAAACCGGTGGCCTCGCCAAGCGATCGTATCGGTGACATCATGTTCGCCGCACGCTTTTCAATGCCCGAGGAGTGTGACCCGTGACCGTTGCGTCGACGATCGCCGAGCTCGTCCGGACCCACGATGAAGACCCGCACGCGGCGGCGCGCACGCTGCAATCGCTCGCGCAATCGACGATCGCCGACGACGACCTGCAGAAGTACACGTGGCTCGTCAATCACGTCGTCGGCGAAAAGCTCGGCGACTGGCCGTTGGCGCTTTCGTTGCAACGCAAAGTCGGCGCCGACCGTGCGCACCGCGCGTCGCTGCGCAACATGGCGATCGCCGCATCGATGGCAGGCGACGCACTGGCGGCGCTGGTGGGCGAAGCGCGCTTCGCCGAAGTCGCCGCCGTTTCGCCGGCGCATGCGGCGATGTCGGTTCGGCTGGGCGTTCTGCAGTACGCGGTATCCAACGCGGCTTGCGAGCAGGCGGCGGTCGCGCTCAATCACTGCGTTCGCGACATCGCGACATGGCCGAACATCGGCCAGCTCGCCGAACAAATCGCCGCCGCGCTGAACAATATCGTGTCCGCGCTCTTGGACAAGACCGACGCTGACACCGACAGCCCGGCCGTTCAGGCAGCGCTGCGCGACGGCTCGAAGCTTTCCCGGCGCGCATGGAGCGAGGCCGGCACGTGGGTCAACGTCGAGCGCGCCGACTACCTCGTCGCGATGTGCTTGAACAAGCTCGGCGATTGGCAAGGCGCGGCCGACGCCGCGCGCGCGGGGCTCGACACGATTTCGCGCAACGGCGAGGAAGACGTCGATCGCGCATTCCTGCTGCTCGAGCTCGGCAAAGCGTGTCGCGAGCTCGGTCTACACGACGAGTCCTCGTCGGCGACGACGCAGGCGAGCGCGCTCGCTAAGCAATTCGCCGAGCCGGCGCTTCGCGAGTGGTTCGATTCGCGCGTCGCCGCGACGTCATGACAATGTCGATTTCGACGTCGCGCGAGGCGACAGGAGCATCGACATGGCATTGAAGAAATACGGCGTTCTGAAGGGCACGGTGGCGGGTCACCTCCGCGACGCGGACGACGATCACTACCAAGTTCTCGTGCACGCGGGCAAGAGCGTGCACCGCATCGCCGTGAACGTGAAGTCGTCGGCGCCAAGCGCACCCTCGACGCTCCTCTTTTACGCATCGACCAAGTTGCCCGATGCCTATCTGAAGAAGCTGCGAACGCTGCCCGTCGGATATACGAAGCTCGCATCCAAGGCCGGCGGAGCGGCGATCGACTACGTTCGCGTCGGCTGGTTCAAGCGTGAATCGATGAAGGAAGTTCCTCCCGACGCGCACGGCGTCGACAATGACCTCAAAGACAAGCTCGAGGACGCAGTCGTGAAGGCGATGGATCAGGTCGGATCCGTGATCCATGCGTTCGGCGAGAAGTGGGGGCCGGAAAAGAACAAGCCCGATCAATATTTCAGGTTCGTGCCCGGCAACGGCATCCACGACATCCACATGAACCAGGGCAACAGCGGCAAGTACAAGAAGGACAACGGCGTCTATCAGGACGGCGGCCTGGTCTTCCAGTACCCCGGCGGCAAATGGCTCGCGTTCTTCTTCGCGTTCCAGTCGCAGAGCTTCGACACCGACAACGCGGGCAACCCGCGAAAGTCCGTTCGGACGCCGAAGCCGGCCCGCAAGAAAGGCGGCGCAAAGCGAGCGACGACAGCGCGCAAGGGGAAACGGACGCGCCGCAGCGCCGCGTGAGCAGGCAGGTCGGCGCGGCTTGTCCGTTGGCCGCTACGGTTCCACGCGGTCCACTGCCCCGGTCATGCCAGCGACAAGCCTCAACGCGGTTGCCCGTTCGCGTCGAAGAACTCGGTCTTCAGGAAGGCCTCGAGCTCGTCGTTATCCGAGAGGCGAGCGGAAAGTGTAATGTCGCGCCCGAGCCGTCGCGACTCCCACACGAAATCCCCTCGCTCGTAGTCGCGGATGATCGCGATCATCCGACGGATCATGGCGACGCGGATGTCGATCTCGGATCCGCGCTGCACTTCGACCCGCTGCGAGAGCTGCCGGTGAATCATCGTGTTCCAGCCATGAAACATGAATTCGCCGTCGCTTTCGCCCATGCGCACGATGGAGAAAACGCCGCCGCCGTGTGGTTGCGCACCGGCTGAGCCGTATGCATTGATCGGCGCGAGATTGGCCGCCACGATCTGGTCGCGGCGAGCCGTCTCGCGTTCCTCGGCGGATGGCACTGGCGAGCTCTCTCCGCGTTCGCGTCGCCTTGCCGCAACGTACGCAGATAGATCCGCTTCCATTGGAGGGCTCGGAGGCGTCGGTGCGGACGCCGGTGGTGGCTCGACCGGGGGTGGCGGGATCGCGAACGTCGATTCAGGCACCTCGGGGACAGTGACTGTTTGTGACGGCGCCGTTGCGATCACCGGCGGCGCGGGCGCTGCCTTCCGAACCGCTGCCTTGGGCACTGTTGGCCGCGGTCGCGCACGGCCCTCGACCGTAGGCGCAGCGACTATCGGTGGGGCGGCTGGCGTCGCGGGAACGCTACGTCGCGGCGCGAGCTGCACGGCCAGTGGTGCTTCGGCTACCTGCGTCGGCTGCGAGTCGGCATTGACCTGCGGCATCCGCGGAAGCCATTCCCACAGTGCGGCGATATGCACCAACAGTGACAGCGCGAACGCCAGCCAAATCGCCCGAAGACTTACGATCTCGCGGTTCGACCAGTGTTCCAGCTGCCCGTATCTCATGCTCGTTCCACGCGTCCCTGATCGCGGGTCCCGGCTATGCTGCGACGAAGGACGACGTACTCAAACGCGACGACAGTGCGCTCTGCGATTACCTTACCACCCTGGCGACGGCCGACATCTGCTGTGTTGAGGCGGGTTCACTGCGTCGGCGTGCGGGAGACCCGCGCGGCGCGCACGTTCACGAGGACCTGCTCGATCGCGGCTAGGCGCCCCGTAGCAGGGATACTCGATGTCGCGACCGGGTGCACAAGATCGGGTTCGCCGCCATCGTCGCGTTCCTTCGTCTACGAGTTGTTGATCGCGCGAGCGCTCGCCTCGGCGTTGCTTGCCGGATACTCTCTCGCCGACTGATCCGCAGCATGCGGTACGTTTCGATGCGAGCGTCGACGTACCTGCGGAAGGTCCCGCGAAGCGGCGGCTGCGCGGACGCCGGCAGCAGGTCGATGCGCAGGCAAGCGGTCCCGATCGCGTTGGCCTCGTCCACCGCCTGATTGCGCCGCACATCGAAGCGCGAGAGCTCCGGAAAACGTGAACGCAATCAGCAAGCCGAGGCGCGCGAGCACCGCGGCCCCGAGCGAGCTGACGTCGGGCACGCCGCCGGCACCGTGGTGCGCGATGGCGCGTCCGCCGAGCCGGCGCCCGAGCAGCAGGCACGCCGGAATCCCAAGGAATATGCTGGCAGCCGCGAGGGTGCCCGTCACCTTGAGATCGACGATCTCAAGCATGTGTTTGGTCGCTGGACCGATCGAGCAAGGCTTGCTCGGCTTCCCCCCTCCCCGGCGAGCAGCCATCGACGGAAGGATGCGGATTTCAAGCCGCGAGTACCGCGCCAAGTAGCGTAGGATTCCGCGGGCAATGGTCCTCGCAACACCTGTCGGTAAAGCTCGGATGAAACGCATTGCGTCCTGCTTTCTGCTCGCATTTGTGGTGCTTGTTACCGGCTGTGCCACGCTGCCGCCTCCAACGGATCGCCTCGAGACCTCCGCCCTCGCTGACACGGCGGGGACGCGGCTCGGCCGTGCGATTGCGCCCGTCGTCGCTGCGAATCCCGGCAAGACCGGCATTCATGCGCTGCCCGACCCCCGCGATGCGTTCGCCGCGCGCGTCCTGCTCGCGGGCGCCGCAGAAAAATCGCTCGACGCGCAATACTTCATCTGGAATGGCGACCAAGTCGGCTACCTGCTGTTCCAGGCGCTCTGGCAGGCGGCCGAGCGGGGGGTGCGCGTGCGCCTGCTGCTCGACGACCTGAACACGAAGGGGCTCGATTCCACCATCGCCGCGCTCGACGCGCATCCGAACATCGAAGTGCGCCTCTACAACCCGCTGGTCATTCGCGACAACCGCCTGCTCAACTTCGTGACCGATTTCACCCGCGTGAACCGGCGCATGCACAACAAGTCGTTCACCGCCGACAACCAGGTGACGATCGTAGGCGGACGCAACATCGCCGACGAGTACTTCGGCGCCGGAGCCGGGCTCACGTTCGCCGACCTGGACGTGCTCGCCGTGGGACCGGCGGTGCCCGAGGTGTCCAAGGAGTTCGATGTCTACTGGAACAGCGCGTCCGCCTACCCGGCGTCGGGTTTCGTCGGTGCGCCATTGCCGGACGGCGCCACCAATCTCGAGGCCAAATTCGCGGCGAACCGCGCCGACCCCGAATCGATCGCGTACCTCGAGGCGGTGCGCGCGACGCCGCTGGTGAGCGAGCTGCTGGATCGGAAACTCGCGCTCGAGTGGGTGGCTGCCGAGGTCGTGTACGACGACCCGGCCAAAACGCTCGACACCACGGAGCGGACCGACGTGCTGCTCTTCCCGGAGCTCGTGCGCAAGATCGGCCGGCCCGAAAAGACGCTCGACATCGTCTCGCCCTACTTCGTGCCCGGCGACGGCGGCACCGAGCTGCTCTCCGCGCTGGCCAAACGCGGCGTGAGCGTGCGCATCCTCACCAACTCGCTCGCGGCGTCCGACGAGAAGTCCGTGCATTCGGGCTACGAGAAGCGCCGCCGCGACCTGCTGCAGGCCGGTGTCCGGCTCTACGAGATCAAGTCGACCGTGACGCAGGAAGCGAACGAATCCGGCAAACGCTTCGGATCGGGCTCGTCCTCCGGCCTGCATGCCAAGACGTTCGCCGCCGACAGCCACCGAATCTTCGTCGGCTCGTTCAATTTCGACCAGCGCTCGGCGCGGCTCAACACCGAAATGGGTCTGATGCTCAGCAATCCGGTGCTCGCGCAGGGTCTCGCCCGATTCTTCGATGTCGAAGTGCCGATGCTGGCGTATGAGGTGCGGCTGGCCGCGGACGGCAACAGCCTGGTATGGATCGAGCGAACCGCATCGGGCGAGAAGCACTACGACACCGAGCCCGAGACGGACTGGCCCACACGCATGCGCGTCGAGCTGCTGTCGATCCTCCCCATCGAATGGCTGCTGTAGACGGCGCCATCGCATCTCGGGCAGCGGAAGGAGCGCAACCTGTGAGCCGATTGCTGCTGTCGCTGCTCACCTGTTGCGTTGCGATTGCGGCAACCGCAGCGCCCCTGTCTCCTGCTTCGAGGGCGGAGATCAACGACTTGCTGGTGCGGCTGGCGGCCTCGGGATGCGAATTCAATCGCAACGGCAGTTGGTATACCGCGGCAGCGGCGAAATCGCATCTGTCGCAGAAGCTCAAGTACCTGGAAGACCGGGGCATGGTGCAGACCGCCGAGCAGTTCATCGAGATGGCTGCGTCGGGCAGCAGCATGTCGGGCCAGCCCTATCTGGTCAGATGCGGCAACAGCGCCCCGGTGCAGAGCGGCCAGTGGCTGCGGTCGGAACTTGAGGACCTGCGCTCGGTAACACGGGCGAAAAGCACGCCATAGGATAGCGTGTGAGCAAATCGGAACTCACCGCCAGCTTTCAAAAATGCGACAGCGCGCGAACGGGAGTCAGCGAACAGCGCTAACTCCTTGTTGTTTGGTGGCCAAGGGCGGAATTGAACCACCGACACAAGGATTTTCAGTCCTCTGCTCTACCAACTGAGCTACTTGGCCGTTTGTGGATCAACCACTCACACGACGGTCGATCTGCACCTACCACGTTGCAGAGGGTGCCTCCGTGTGCAGCGTGGAATCCTTATTTTACCGGATGGACCGCAAGCCGCGCAGCAAGATCGAAATTGCTGGCGGCATAGACGCAACCCTCGATGCGGGCGACTGCACATGCAAGCACGCGTGAACCCATTTGATCTGTTCTAAGGAATCCGCCCGAATGACGACCCAGGCACGCGCGCCGAATCTCACCACGCTCGATCGCTTCGCGCTTGCACTGACAACTCCGTTCAAGTTCCAGTGTCGCGAGCGCGCGCTCGTCAGCACGCGACCTCGGCGTCTCGGCGCGCATACCAGCGCCAGGTCCCCAGCACGCAGCTCAGGTAGAACACGGCGAAGAAGATCAGCGCCCCCTCGGGGCTGCCTGTCAGCCGGATCGAAGTGCCGTAGGCGATCGGGATGAAGAAGCCGCCTAAGGCCGCCATCGCGGAGCTCCATCCCAGCGTCGCCGCGCCTTCGGTGCTGCCGATGCGGCGCGCCTCTTCCAGCGCGGCCCCGTCGCTCGGATTGGCCACCGCGCGCTCGCGCAGCGTGCGGAAGATGATCGGGATCATGCGGAACGTCGAGCCGTTGCCGATGCCGGCCGCGACGAACAGCGCCATGAACGCCAGCACGAAGCCGATCAGGCTGCCGCCGCCGGCCGCCGACGGGAGAAAGAACGCCGCAACCAGCGGGGACACTGCCATGACCACGAAAATCCAGAAGGTGATGATCGCCCCGCCCAGCCGGTCGGCGAGCCAGCCGCCGATGGGACGCACCAGTGCGGCGAGCAGCGGCCCGATGAAGGCGAACTTGAACGCATCCACCGCCGGGAACTCGGTATTGACCAGCATCGGGAACCCGGCCGCCAGGCCGATGAACGAACCGAAGGTTCCCGTGTACAGCCAGCTCATCCGCCACTGGTGCTTGTGCCGGAGGATGGCAAGCTGCTCCGCGAAGCCGGCGCGCACGGTGGCGATGTTGTCCATGCCGAACCAGGCGGCAAGCACCGCAAGGACGATCAGCGGGACCCAGATAAAACCGGCGTTCTGCACCCAGATCTGCATCGTCGCACCCTGGTCCACGCGCGTCTGCGCGCTGCCGCCGAGGATCAGCAGTGCGCCGCCGTACATGGCGATCGGGGCGATGAGCTGCGCCAGCCCGACCCCCAGGTTGCCCACGCCGGCGTTGAGCCCCAGTGCCGTCCCCTGCAGCCGCTTCGGGAAGAAGAAGCTGATGTTCGCCATGCTGGACGAGAAGTTGCCCGCGCCCAGCCCGCAGAGCAGCGCGATCGCCGCGAACACCGCGTAGTTGGTGTTCGGGTCCTGCACCGCAAATCCGATCCACAACGTCGGCAGCAGCAGCATCGTCGTGCTCCACACGGTCCAGTTGCGCCCGCCGAAGATCGGCACGACGAACGAATACAGCGCGCGGAAGACGGCGCCCGAGAGGCCCGGCAGCGCGGCCAGCCAGAACAGCTGGTTGGTGCTGAACTTGTACCCGACGTGCGGCAGCTCGACGACGATCACGCTCCACACCACCCAGACTGCGAACGCCAGCAGCAGCGGTGGCATCGAGAGCCAGAGGTTGCGGTTGGCGATGCGCCGGCCGGTCGCCGCCCAGAATGTCTCGTCGTCCGGCCGCCAGTCGACCAGCACGTGGCGGCGGCGGCGGCGGGGCTCGATCAACTCGGCCCCGGCGAGCGCCGCGCGGGCCGCGGTGTGCTCGGCGAGAATGCCTTCGCGCTCGTTCCTCTCGGCTACCCACATCCAGATCATCGTGACGATGATCACGCCCGTCACCACCATGAAGCAGCTGCTGCGCACTCCGATCACGTCGGCAGCGATCCCGAACATGATCGGCAGCGTGAACCCGCCCAGGCCGCCGATGACACCGACGATGCCGCCGACGACACCCATGCTGCCCGGATAGTGGTCCGCCAGGCTGCGGTAGACGCTGGCCTTGCCGAAGCCCTGGGCCAGGCCGACGATGAAGATCAGCACGGTGAACTGCACGACGCCGACCCCGATGTCGACGGCGACGTCGCCCTTGATCGCGTGGACGATCATCGTGGTTGGCGGATAGCTCAGCAGGAACATGCAGATCAGGCTGATCCACATCACCCACCAGGTGACCGTGTTGCCACCCCACTTGTCCGACGCCCATCCGCCGAGCGCGCGGATCGCTCCGGAGGGCAAGTCGAACAGGATGGTCAGGAACGCGGCGCCGGCCAGCGCGAGCCCGTACTGTCCGACGTAATACTTGGGCAGCCACAGCGCCAGCGCCACGAACGCGCCGAACACGAAGTAGTAGGCCAGGCCGAAGCGCCAGACGCGCAGGTCGAGCAGCGGCATGAGCTGCTCGGCCAGCTTGGGATGGCGCCGCGCCGCCGCGTCCTTGCGGTGCAACGGGTCCGCGGAAGTCAGGAACCAGAACAGCAGCGCCATGACCAGCATGGCGACGGCGTAGACCTGCGGCACCGCACGCCACGAAGCCGTGGCGGAGGCCGCGATGATCAACGGAGCGATGAACTTGGTGAGCGAGGAGCCGGCGTTGCCCGCGCCGAAGATGCCCATCGCCGTGCCCTGCCGTTCCTTGCTGAACCAGGCCGACGTGTAGGCGATGCCGACGGCGAACGAGCCGCCAGCCACACCGATGAACAATCCCAGCACCAGGTACTGCCAGTACTCGGTGGCGTAGGAGAGCATCCACGTGGGGATCACCACCGCGAGCATCTGGAGGAAATACACGATGCGCCCGCCGTAGCGGTCGGTCAGGATGCCCAGCGGCAGGCGCACGAGCGAGCCGGTCAGGATCGGGGTCGCCACCAGCAGGCCGAACTCGGTCTCGTTGAGGTTGAGCTCGGTCTTGATCTTGACCCCGATGACCGAGAACATCACCCAGACGGCGAAGTTCACCGCGAAGGCGAGTGTGCTCATCGACAGAGCCGAGATCTGTTCGCGGCTCACTCCCGGCGTCGTTGCGGTGGTTGTTGTCGTTGTCACTTCGCTTCTCCCCAGATCATGCGTATTGCGCGCCGGACTGCGCGCCACTCAACTGCCAATGTGTCCGCATGCTCATCCGCCAGGCGGGCACAGACGACGCTCGCGATGACGGCGCGGCACTACTGCACGAGCGGTGTGTCGGCTCCCTGGAGATCGACACCCTCGATCGCCGCCGCGCCGGCGAGCACCTGCAGATACTGGCGCAACGCCGTGACGAAGCCCTGCTGGCGCAGCGAATTCGCGACGGCGCCCCGCACGGCATCGAACGGAGGCGTCACGCCGGGCTCGCGCGCCTGCACCTCGACCACGTGCAGGCCGAAGCGGCTGTGCACGAGCCGCGGCAGCACGCCGATCTCGGTTCTGCCGAAGATCTCGCGCGCGAACTCCGGTGCGCAGTCGGTCGCGGTCAACATGCCCAGATCGCCGCCTTGCGCACCGCTCGGACAGTTGGACAGCGTGCGCGCCGCGCTGGAGAAGCCATCGCCCGCCTTGCCGTCGTGGCAACGCACGTCGAGCAGCGTTGCCTCGGCGCGCTTGCGCAGAGCGACGACGTCCATGCCGGGTGTCACCGCAAACAGGATGTGGCGGACGTGTGCGCGTTCGCCCGTTGCGAACTTGCCCTCATGCGCCGCGTGATGCCTGCGGCACTCTTCCGCCGACGGTTCCGGGAGTTCGAGCGCGCGATCGAGCAGCGTATCGATCGCCGCCGTCGCGGCTTCGCTGATAGCGCCGTCGGTTCCCGGCGCATCGTCGGCAGCAAGCAGGCCTTCGCGCTGCGCCGCCTGTCGCAACAGCTCGGTGCACGCGCGCTGGCGCAACGTTGCCGGGGCGATGGTCTCGCCAGGCGCATGCAGCGCCACGCCGTTGACGCGGGCGACCGCATCGAGTGTGTCAGTCGGTCGGGACATGATCGAGGACATCTTCAATCCGCGGCGGCCGAGCGGCCCGGCAGGTTGCGGCCGGCGGGCACGTTCAGGCGCCGGCTGCGCACGATCTGGTAGGGGCGAAACAGATAGCCGATCGCCGCGAAGCCGCTCCACACGTGGACCAGGCGGCTGAAAGGCAGCAGCAGGAAGATCGTCATTCCCAGGATGATGTGAAACTGGAACGGCCACGGCGTCCCGGCCAGCACTTCGGCGTCGACGTGGCGCAGGGTGAGGATCCGCTGCGCCCAGTCGGCGAGTATCAACATCACGCTGCCGTCGGAATGCGCCCACGAGAACGGCAGCGTGATCAAGCCGACTACGAGCTGCACCCAGAGGATCACGAGGATCGCGAGGTCGGTGCGATGGCTCGTGTAGCGGATGCGCGGATCGAAGACGCGGCGATAGATCAGCAGCGTCAGGCCGATGAAGCACAGCAATCCGAAAAGGCCGCCCGACCAGATCGCAAGCTGCTGCTTGACCGGCACTTCGAGGAAGTGGCCGTAGAACGCGTGCGGCGTCAACAGACCCACCAGGTGGCCGAAGAAGAGGGCCAGGATGCCGATGTGGAACAGGTTGCTGCCCCAGCGCAGCAGGCCGGTACGCAACAACTGCGAGGAGTCGCTCTTCCACGTGTACTGATCTCGGTCGAAGCGGATCAGGCTGCCGAGCAGGAACACGCTCAGACAGATGTACGGATAGACGCCAAACACAAAGCCGTGCAGCGTGCTCATTGGATTACCCTCCGCGCTACGCGCTCCGGGGTTGATTCGCGCTTGGGGCGGCCTGGCGCGCTCGTTGCGGGCGCTCCTTCGACAGGGTCGCGGACGATTCGAATCGGTTGCGGCTGGTCGGGCCGCGACTGCCCCTTGGACGAGCACCCGTCGAACACGGGCGGCTCCTCCCAGACGGCGTCGATCGACTCTTCCGCCGCGAGTTGCACCGACTGCGCCTTCTCTCCGGCGAGCTCCAGCAGTGCACCGAGCACGCTCGCGTACGGGCTGCGCCGCTGCCGCAACGCGGCGAAGATCGAGTTCAGGATGTGCGCCATCTCGGCCAGAAAGGCACGCGCCTCGCGCGGCGGCTGCGTCGAGACGAACTCGAGCGCCACGGGCAGGAAGTCGGGCAGCTCGCCTTCGGCGAGGAAGAGCCCGGCCTTTTCGTAGGTCTGCGCAAGATCGATCATCGCCGGGCCGCGATCGCGCGAATCGCCGTGCACGTGCTCGAACAGATGCAGCGAGGTCGCGCGGCCGCGGTCGAAGACGTGCACGTAGTCGGCTTCGACGTCGAGCGCGTCGTCGCTGCGCAGTTTCTCGATCAGCGCATCGAGCTCGGCAAGTCGGCCGGCCGCCAGCGCCTGCTCGCGGCGCAGGATCTGCGCCATCTCGGCGAGATGGCTGCGCCGATCGGCATCGGGGTAGGAAAGCAGCGCGGCCAGCACGCGCAGCGTGCCCGCTGCGCAGGCGGGTCGGGACAATCCGAGCAAGCTCATCGGTGTACGCCCGGCGCCGCTCATTGGATTACCCTCCGCGCTACGCGCTTCGGGGCTAATTCGCGCTTGGGGCGGCCCGGCGCGCTCACTGGGTATCCTGCTCCAAGCGTGTCGGGCGCTCGGGTTCGTTCTTGCGTAATCTGCGCGCCCGCGGAGCGGGCAGGTCTGCGCATGCTCATACCGCCGCCTTGATCGGAATCGTCCGCTTCTTCTCGCTGCCGAAGAGGCTCACTTCGCTGCTGCCCTCGGAGCATCCGTTGCCGAACGAGAAGCCGCAGCCGCCTCGCACGTTGAATGCGTTCTCCGCGTACTCGCGGTGCGTGCTGGGGATGACGAAACGGTCCTCGTAATTGGCGATCGCCATCACTTGATACATGTCCTCGACTTCGGCCTGCGTGAGGCCGACCTGCTTCAACGGGGCAAGGTTGACCTGCCCGTCGACATGCTTGGCGCGCTGGTACGCGCGCATCGCGAGCATCCGCTCGAGCGCACGGACGACCGGCGCCGTATCGCCGGCGGTCAGCAGATTGGCCAGGTACTTGACCGGGATGCGCAACTGGCTGACGTCCGGTATCTCGCCGTTGGCGCCCACCTGGCCCGCGTTGGCGGCAGCGGTGATCGGCGAGAGCGGCGGCACGTACCAGACCATCGGCAGCGTCCGGTACTCCGGATGCAGCGGCAATGCCACCTTCCAGTCCACCGCCATCTTGTAGACGGGACTCCTTCGCGCCGCCTCGAGCCAGTTGTCGGGAACACCGTCGGCGCGCGCCTGCTCGATGACCTTCGGGTCGTTGGGATCGAGGAAGATCGACAGTTGCGCGTTGTACAGATCGCGATCGCTCTCGACGCTCGCCGCCTCGGCGATGCGGTCGGCGTCGTAGAGCAGCACGCCCAGATAGCGGATGCGGCCGACGCAGGTCTCCGAGCATACGGTCGGCTGTCCCGCCTCGATGCGCGGATAGCAGAAGATGCACTTCTCGGCCTTTCCGCTCTTCCAGTTGTAGTAGATCTTCTTGTACGGGCAGCCGGAGACGCACATGCGCCAGCCGCGGCACTTGTCCTGATCGATCAGCACGATGCCGTCTTCCTCGCGCTTGTAGATCGAGCCCGACGGGCAGCTCGCGACGCACGTCGGATTGAGGCAGTGCTCGCACAGACGCGGCAGGTACATCATGAACGTGCTCTCGAACTGGCCGTAGATGTCCTTCTGGACGTCGTCGAAGTTGCGATCCTTCGAGCGCTTGGCGAACTCGCCACCCAGGATTTCCTCCCAGTTCGGGCCCCACACGATCTTTTCCATCTGCATGCCGGTGATGAGGCTGCGCGGCCGCGCCGTCGGCGCCGCCTTCATCTCGGGCGCCGACTGCAGATGGTCGTAGTCGAACGTGAACGGCTCGTAGTAGTCGTCGATCTCGGGCAGGTTCGGGTTGGCGAAGATGCGCATCAGCAGCTTCCACTTCGCGCCCTGCCGCGGCTCGATGCTGCCGTCGGCACGGCGCACCCAGCCGCCGTTCCACTTGTCCTGGTTCTCCCATTCTTTGGGATAACCGATGCCGGGCTTGGTCTCGACGTTGTTGAACCACACGTACTCCATGCCGGGCCGGCTGGTCCAGACGTTCTTGCAGGTGACCGAACAGGTGTGGCAGCCGATGCACTTGTCGAGGTTGAGCACCTTGCCGATCTGCGCGCGCACTTTCATACACTTTCTCCCTCGGCTTGCGTGGGACGGACGAGCTGCTGCCCCACGGGAGTGTCCAGCCAGTCGACCTTGGCCATCTTGCGCACGACGACGAACTCGTCGCGATTGGTGCCGATCGTCCCGTAGTAGTTGAAGCCGTAGCTGAACTGCGCGTAGCCGCCGATCATGTGCGTCGGCTTCAGCACGATGCGCGTCACCGAGTTGTGGATGCCGCCGCGCACACCGGTGATCTCCGAGCCCGGCGTGTTCACGATCTTTTCCTGCGCGTGGTACATCATCACCATGCCGGGTCTGACGCGCTGGCTGACGACGGCACGTGCCGCGATCGCGCCGTTGATATTGAAGACCTCGATCCAGTCGTTGTCGACGATGCCTGCGCGCTTCGCGTCGTCCTCGGAGATCCAGATGCAGGGGCCGCCGCGGCTCAACGTGAGCATGATCAGGTTGTCGGTGTAGGTGGAGTGGATTCCCCACTTCTGGTGCGGCGTGATGAAGTTGAGCAGGATCTCGGGGTGGCCGTTGCTCTTCAGGTTGTGGATCGCGGCGGTGGTCTTCAGGTCCACCGGGGGACGGTAGCTCGAGAAGCCCTCGCCGAAGGCGCGCATCCACGGATGGTCCATGTAGAACTGCTGGCGTCCGGTGAGCGTGCGCCACGGGATCAACTCGTGCACGTTGGTGTAGCCGGCGTTGTACGAGACGGTCTCGCTCTCGATGCCGCTCCACGTGGGCGAGCTGATGATCTTGCGCGGCTGCGCTTGAACGTCGCGGAAGCGGATCTTCTCGTCCTCGCGGTAGAGGGCGAGGTGCGCGTGCTCGCGTCCGGTCTGCTTGGACAGCGCCTCCCAGGCCTTGACCGCAACGTGGCCGTTGGTCTCCGGCGCGAGCTGCAGGATCACCTCGCAGGCGTCGATGTCGGTCTCGATCCGCGGCATGCCGCGGGTCGTGCCTTCCGCGTTGACGACGCCGTTCAGCTCACCCAACTGCTTCGCTTCGGTCTGCGTGTTCCAGGCGATGCCCTTGCCGCCATTGCCGAGCTTGTTCATCAATGGCCCGAGCGCGGTGAAGCGCTTGTAGACGTTCGGATAGTCGCGCTCGACCACCGCGATCTGCGGCGCCGTCTTACCCGGAATGAGGTCGACCTCGCCGCGCTTCCACTCCTTCACGTCGAACGGCTGGGCGAGCTCGGCCGGGCTGTCATGCATGAGCGGGGTCAGCACGATCTCGCGTTCCACGCCGAGGTGGCCGATGCAGATCTCGCTGAACTTCTTCGCGAAGCCCTTGTAGATGTCCCAGTCGCTTCGCGATTGCCAGGCCGGATCGACCGCGGTCGACAGCGGATGGATGAACGGGTGCATGTCGCTGGTGTTGAGATCGTTCTTCTCGTACCAGGTCGCGGTCGGCAGCACGATGTCCGAGTACAGGCACGTCGTGCTCATCCGGAAGTCGAGCGTCACCAGCAGGTCGAGCTTCCCTTCGGGCGCCTCGTCGTGCCAGACCACCTCCACGGGCTTCGCGTCTCGGCCGACGCCGGGCCGCCCCAAGTCGGCGGTGCCCCCTGTGGGGGAGGCGCGCAGCGCTTCGGGGGCAACTTCTTCGCCCAGGTCCTTGCCCTGGACGCCGTTGCTGGTGCCGAGCAGGTGCTTCAGGAAGTACTCATGCCCTTTGCCGCTCGACCCCAGCAGGTTCGACCGCCAGACGAACAGGTTGCGCGGCCAGTTGCTCGGGTGGTCAGGATCCTCGCAGCTCATCCTGAGCGTGCCGTCCTTCAGCGACTTGACCACGTACTCCTTCGGATCGGCGCCGGCGGCCTGCGCGTCGCGCACCACCTGCAGCGGATTGGTCTGCAGCTGCGGCGCGGAGGGCAGCCAGCCCATGCGCTCGGCGCGCACGTTGTAGTCGATCATGCTGCCGCCGTAGAGCTTGGGGTCGGCGAGCGGCGAAATCACTTCGTCCATCGTGAGCTTCTCGTAGCGCCACTGGTCGGTGTGCGCGTAGAAGAAGCTGGTGCTGTTCTGCTGACGCGGCGGACGAATCCAGTCGAGCGCGAACGCGAGCGCGGTCCAGCCCGTCTGAGGGCGCAGCTTCTCCTGCCCGACGTAGTGCGCCCAGCCGCCGCCGCTCTTCCCGATGCAGCCGCACATCATCAGCATGTTGATGATGCCGCGGTAGTTCATGTCGCAGTGGTACCAGTGGTTCATCGCCGCGCCGATGATCACCATCGAGCGGCCTTGCGTCTTGTGCGCGTTCTCGGCGAACTGGCGCGCCACCGTGATCACCTGCGCGCGCGGCGTGCCGGTGATGCGCTCCTGCCAGGCCGGCGTGTACGGCGTGTCGTCGTCGAAGCTCCTGGCGGCCAGCTCGCCGGGAAGGCCGCGCGCGACGCCGTAGTTCGCGACCTGTAGATCGAACACCGTGGCGATCAGCGCCTCGCGCTTGTCGCCTTCCTCGCCGAGCGCGATGCGCTGCACCGGCACCGTGCGCACCAGCACGTCGGGGCTGCCGCCGGCGAGCGCGCTGTTCGGGAAATGCTCGCTCACGATGCCGCCGAAATAGGGAAATCCGACCTTCGCGGTTTCCGCGCTCGGGCTCGCGCCCTCCAGCAGCGACAACTTGAGCTTCACCTCACTGCCGTGGCGCGCCTCCTTCGCCTCGAGATTCCACTGCCCCTGATCAGCACGCCCGTCCGGGCCCCAGCGAAAGCCGATCGCGCCGTTGGGCAGCACTACCTTGCCGGCCTCGTCGAGCGCGACGGTCTTCCACTCCGGATTGTTCGCCTGGCCGAGCTTGCCGTCGAAATCCGACGCACGGACGTAGCGATCGGGCACCATCACCGTCTCGCCGCTCCCCAGCGTGTGCTCCTTCAGCATGACGAGCATCGGCATGTCCGTGTAACGCCGGACGTAGTCGTCGAAGTACGCGCTGCGCTCCTTGCCATCGCCCGGGAAGTAGAACTCCTTCAGGATCACGTGTCCCATCGCCATCGCCACAGCGGCGTCGGTGCCCTGCTTGGGGTGCATCCAGATGTCGGCCAGCTTGGCGACCTCGGAGTAGTCGGGCGTCACGGCGACGGTCTTCGTTCCCTTGTAGCGGACCTCGGTGAAGAAGTGCGCGTCGGGGGTGCGCGTCTGAGGAACATTGGAGCCCCAGGCGATGATGAAATTGGAGTTGTACCAGTCGGCCGACTCGGGCACGTCGGTCTGCTCGCCCCAGATCTGCGGCGACGACGGCGGCAGGTCGCAGTACCAGTCGTAGAAGCTCATGCACACGCCACCGATGAGGCTCAGGTAGCGGCTGCCGGCCGCGTAGCTGACCATCGACATCGCGGGGATCGGCGAGAAGCCGATCACGCGGTCGGGGCCGTACTTCCGGATCGTGTAGACGTTGGCGGCGGCGATGATCTCGTTGACCTCGTCCCAGCTCGAGCGGACGAAACCGCCGAGGCCGCGCACGCTCTGATAGTCACGACGCCTTGCCTCGTTCTCGACGATCGAAGTCCAGGCCGTAACCGGATCGTGCGCAAGGCGCGCCGCGCGCCAGTGCTTGAGCAACCGCCCGCGCACCAGCGGGTACTTGACGCGGTTCGCGCTGTACAGATACCAGCTGTAGGAAGCCCCCCGCGCGCAGCCGCGCGGCTCGTGGTTGGGCATGTCCCAGCGCGTGCGCGGATAGTCGGTCTGCTGCGTCTCCCACGTGACGATGCCGCCTTTGACGAAGATCTTCCACGAGCACGAGCCCGTGCAGTTGACGCCGTGCGTCGACCGCACGATCTTGTCGTGCGCCCAGCGGTTGCGGTACGCGTCCTCCCAGGTCCGGTCCTCCCCGGTGGTCACCCCGTGATCGCCGGAGAACGGCTCCCTCGGGTTCGAGAAATAACGGAGTCGGTCGAGAAAATGGCTCATCTTGAATCTCCGCAACGGCTGCGTCGAAGGTGGGGGAACGGGGGGCTCGTTGGACTACCTTCGTGCTGCGCACTCCGGTATTCGCGCTCGGGGCGGCCCTTCGCGCTCATGGGTTCTCCACGTACGCGTTCTTGCGCAGGTAGAACCACCAATTGAGGAAGAGGCACAGCGCATAGAAGATCGCGAAGCCGTACATCGCCACTTGCGGCGTGCCGGCCTTGATCTGCTCGCCAATGACCACCGGGGCGATAAACGCGCCGTAGGCCGCGACGGCGGATGTCCAGCCCAGCACCGGGCCGGCCT
Organism: uncultured beta proteobacterium; assembly: GCA_963728935.1. GTDB lineage: Bacteria > Pseudomonadota > Gammaproteobacteria > Burkholderiales > Casimicrobiaceae > CAVSMC01. The sequence continues at coordinate 147,303 of CAVSMC010000001.1, forward strand.
GCTGGCGGTCGAAGATGATGCCGATGCTCCGAAAAGTCGAGCCGTTGCCGATGCCGCTGGCGGCAAACAGCACCACGAAGAGCAGCATGAATGGCAGAAAGTACTGCTCAGGGGTGGCCGACCGGTAGGCCTGCATCATCACGTAGCCCACGGACACCGAGGCCAGCACCATGGCCGCCGAGACCCACTGCGTGACGATCGAGCCTCCGACCTTGTCGGCTATCCAACCGCCAACCGGGCGAATGAGCGCCCCGACAAAGGGGCCAATCCAGGCGTAGGCCAACACGGCGGGCGCGTTCGGATTGCTCGCCGTGTGCTGCATCACGCCGGCGGCATCGGGTACGTGGCTGACACCGAAAATCACCTTCATCGACAGTGGCAGCGCCATCGAAAACCCGATGAACGAGCCGAAGGTGACGATGTACAAAATGGTCATCGCCCACGTGTGCTTGTTGTGGAAGATCTCGAACTGCTTGGCCACACCCTCCTTCATCGGGCCGAAGGCGGCGAGCTTCATCACCAGCAGCGCGAGGATGATATCGAGCGGAATGGCCACCCACACGTTGAGCAAACCCCTCCCCGTGGGCGCCGGCAGGTACAGGTACAACATGAGGATCGACGGCACGAAGGCCAGCGTGTACAGGTAGGTGATCTTGGCGAAAGCGACGATTGGACTGCCCGTGGCCGGCGAGATCGTCTTCAGGTTGTTCATCCCGAACCAGCACAGGATCGACAGCGGTACGAGCGACAGCACCCAGGCGAAACCGGCGTTCTGTATCCACGTGGACGTGCCGGCGGGAATCTTGCCGAAGATCCAGCCGCTGTCCTTGATCAGCGTCTCGGGGACGCCCCCGAGCGCGCCGAAGAGGCCGACCGTCATCACCAGCGGGATCACGACCTGCATGGTCGTTACGCCGAAGTTGCCGAGGCCCGCGTTCAGGCCCAGCCCTGTGCCCTGCAGTCGCTTCGGGAAGAACGTGCTGATGTTCGACATCGAGCTCGCGAAATTGCCACCGCCGACACCCGACCACAGCGCCATCAGTTGGAACGCCCATAGAGGCCAATCCTTGTGCTGCAGCACTATGCCGGTGCCGATGGCCGGCGCCAGCAGCATCGCAGTTGTCAGGAAGATCGTGTTGCGCCCACCGGCTAGGCGGATGAAGAACGACGCCGGAATACGCATCGTCGCGCCGGCGATGCCGGAAATGGCCGTCAGCGTGAACAGTTCGGCCTGGCTGAACGGATAGCCCAGGTTGAGCATCTGCACGGTGATGATGCCCCACATCCCCCATACGGCGAAGCCACACAGCAGAGCCGGGATCGATATCCATAGGTTTCGATAGGCGATCCTCTTGCCGGTGCTCTCCCAGAACTCGCTGTCCTCGGGGCGCCAGTCGGCGATGTCCGCGCGGCCGCCCGCCTCGGGCACAGCGGCGGCGACGGAATTGGAAGTGGCGTTCATGATTTTCCCTGGTTGATGTGTGACGCTGGCTGTGCACACGGAACTGCCTGACCCTTGCACCCATGAGTTCGGCGCCGCGCGCTTCAGTCCGATACGTCGAAATGAGTCTAGCCGGCGGGGCTGTGGGGCAATATCCCCCGGGAGGGGCGCACGCAGACGTACGGAAGAAGGATGCGGCCGGCGGCCGGCATCGTCCGCTAGAACTACTTCGACGGGAGAATCGCGCGCGTTTGCGCAGTATCAAACCAGGCCGTGCTCGGATGCGATAACGGCGGCCTGGACACGCGAGCTCACGTCGAGCTTGCGCAGCACGTGCTGGACGTGGATCTTGACCGTCGTTTCGGCGATGCCGAGCTCGCGGCCGATTTCCTTGTTGCTCGCACCGCGCGCGATGGCGCGCAGGATCTCCTGCTCGCGCGGAGACAAGTGCGCGAGCCGCGACGCCGGTTCTGTGGGCGCGGGGCCGCCGCGCGCAGGCGCAGACGCCGCGCCGCGATACGCCGCCACCAGCTTGCCGGTCATTTCCTCGGCCACTACCGACTCGCCTCGCATGGCGCGGACGATGGCGACGACCAGTGCGTCGCCCTCGATCGTCTTCAGCAGATAGCCGCTGGCGCCGGCACGCAATGCCGCAGCGAGATCCTGCTCGTCCTCGCTGACGGTGAGCATGAGGATGCGCACGCCCGGCACCGCCTCGCGCAATCCCGGCAGCGCGTCGACGCCGTTGACGCCCGGAAGATGGTTGTCGAGCAGGATGAGATCGGGCTGCAGCTCTTGCGCGCGGCGCAGCGCTTCGCCGGCGTCCGCGGCGTCGCCCACGACGTGTAGTTGGTCGTCGCGCGCCAGCAGCGCGGTGAGCCCGCGCCGGAACAGCGTGTGGTCGTCGACGACCAGGATGCGAATCGGCGCGGCAGGCATGGGCGACAGGGTGGTCAGTGCAGCGTCGCCACGTCGGACCGGGCCTCGGCCTCGACGGGCGGCGTCCGCGCGGGCAACGGCAGTGTCAGCACGACGGACGTCCCGCGTCCCGGTGTCGACAGCACGTCGAGCGCGGCGCCGATCCGCTCGGCGCGCTCGGCCATGATCCGCAACCCCACGTGGGTTTCATCGCCCGTTTCGCCCGGGTCGACGAAACCCGAGCCGTCGTCGCGCACCTCGAATCGCCATTGCGGCTGCTGCTGGATGTCGATCCAGACGCGCGTCGCCCGCGCGTGCTTGCGCACGTTGGACAACGCTTCCTGCACGATGTGCAGCACCTGGACCTGCAGATCGGGCGACAGCGGCATGCCGTGGCCCTGCACCTGAATCTGCGTCTTGAGGCCGGTCTGGTGCTCGAACTTGCGCAGCGTGGTCAGCAGCGCCGGCTCGATGTCCTCGCGGTTGGTGCGCGTGCGGAAATGGACGAGCAATTCGCGCACGTCGCCGTAGCTCTCGCGCACGCCGGCATCGATCTCCGAGAGCACCAACTCCACGCGTTGCTCGTCTCCGCTGTCGAGCGCATCGCGCATTAGCTGCACCTGGATCTTCAGGAACGCGAGCGACTGCGCGATCGAGTCGTGCAGCTCGCGCGCGATGAACGTGCGCTCCTGCGCGACTGCAGCTTCCCGTTCGAGCGCGTTAAGGCGGAGGTTCTCCATCGCGCCGGCCAGGTGCGCGGTGAGCGCCTCCAGCAGCGATCGTTCGGCCGGCCTCAGCTCGATCTGCGCGTGAAAGAAGAGGTCGACCTCACCCATCAGGCGCTCGTGCAGGCGGACCGGAATGGACACGAGCGTCGCGAACCCTGCACGGGCGCAATGCAGCGGCGCGGCGGGCACCGCCGACTCGATGGGGATGACGCGCAGCGCATAGGGCTCCGTCATTGCTCCGCAACGGCATTCGCCCGCACGCACGCACTGCTCGCCTTCCGCCATCGACTGCGGCAAGCCCTCCGCCGCCAGCAGCAGGAAGCGCTCGTTCGCTTCGTCGGACCAGCGCAGCGCGACGGCGTCGGCGCGCGCGACCCGCCCCACCCGCTGCGCAAAGCCGCCGGCCAGCCCCTTGAGCGTGGTCGCCTTGGCCACCAGCGCCGTCACGTCGTACAGCGCCTCCAGTCGCTCGCGCTTTTCCTCGAGCTCCAACGTCTTCTCGGCCACGCGTGCCTCGAGGCCGCGATACATCGACTGCAGGTGCTCTGCCATCCCGTTGAAGCAGTCGGCGAGCGTGCCGAACTCGTCGCTGGTGGTGCGCTCGACGCGCGCGCTGAAATCTCCGCTCTGGATCCGTTCCGTCGCCTGCTTCAGGCGCCCTACCGGCTCGAGCACGAACAAATAGCCGGTGTAGAGCAGCACGCCGGCACCGACGACCGCGAACGCCATCATCGCCATCTCCAGCAGGTAGAGCAGCGCCGTCCAACGCACCATATTGCGCTCGATGCCGGCGACCAGCAGGTCGATGTCGGCGGCGAACGCCGCGACGTCGCTGCGCAATCCGGCCACGGAGTCTGGTCGCGCCATCGTCCATTGACGGCGAAATCCGTTCCAGTCCGTTTCGACCACCGCGAACCGCGCGCGCACGACGTCGTCCCACGGCACGAACAGCGGACGCTCGAGGTCGCCCTGCCGCAGCAACTCGAGGCTGCGCTCGAACTCGGCGACCTGCTGGGGCAGCGCGAAGTCCTCGCCGGTGCCGACGGACAGCGAAATCCGGTACGCCTGCATGCGCATGCGGCCGGCCTCGTTCACGGCCGCCGCACCGCCATCGAGTTGCCACGAGACCCACAGCGCCAGGGCGATCGACAGCAGCGCCAGCAGCAGGAATGGCAGGCCGACCAGCGCAAGCTTGCCCCCCAGGCTCCAGTGTCGCGGATGGCTCACTCCGGCAATCTAACCGGTGCCCGGCCGCCATCGTTGACCGGCGTCAAAGTTGAGGATCGAGCGAACGGACTCAACGCGCTCATCGATAATCCCCGCGGCTATCGCTCAGCGCGCGCGGCTGCGCTCGACCATGACCTGCTGCAATTTGCCGCTACGCGGATCCTGAATCGGTGGGCGGTCGCCGAGTTTGATATGCGCATCGGCGATGCCCTGCTTGGCCAGGTAACCGCGAAGCGCGCGAACCGCCGTCGCAAAGGCTGCCTGCTTGCGCTTCGGATCGTCGAGCGCGAGACGCAGCGTCAGTCGATTGGTGCCGTCATTCACGATTTGGAACCGGTGGATGTCCGCGGACTCTTCGACGACGGTGGCCAACGCCTGCGGGATGAGCTTCACCTCGCGTCCGTCCTCCGACCGCATGACGATGATGTCGTCGCGCCGGCCGTCGACGCGAATCGCCGGAAGCGGATTGCCGCAATTGCATGGTTCGGGCTTCACGAGCACCGCATCGCCGAGGTCATATCGGATCACCGGCTGGACGCGATTGGCCAGGTTGGTCACCAGCACGCTGTCGGACATTTCACCAACCGGCGTCGGCTTCAAGTCCGAATCTACAGGTTCGAGCAAGACCCAATCGGCATTGACGTGCAACCAGCCTTCAGCGCACCCGAACGCGATGCTGATGCACTCGGAAGCTCCGTACTCGTTGATCACCGGACAACCGAAGGCGTGCTCCAGTTTCACACGGGAACGCGGGGCAAGGCATTCCCCGGCGGACCAGACCATCGAAGGATTCACACGCAGACGTCCGGCGTTGCGTTCGTCGGCGAGCAGCGACAACATCGTCGGGTAGCTTGCGATGGATGCGGGCGCGAACGCATTGAGCTCGCTCACCAGCCGGTCGAGCGGTTCCATGATCGAATAGCTTCGAGCAACCGCTGCACGTGCCGAGCCGCGCATCCGTTCCCACGACACGGTACTCGCGAAATGCTCGCCGACGGCGACGATCATTGCCGCGCGTCCGCCGTTGCGACCTGCGGCCTGCGCACACATGCCGGCAAGCGCCGGTGAAGCGAGCGGTGCCGCAATCAGCGCGTCGTAGACGTTCAGCGCATCATCGTCCTGCACGTAGATACCCGGTTCGCCGCTCGTACCCGAACTCTTCCAGACCAGGAAGCGATCGCGAAAGCGCTCGCCAACGCGGGTTCGATCGGCGAGAAAGGCATCGATGTCGCGACGATGAATTGACTTGTCCGTCACCCAATCGTCGAACCGCGACATCAGCTCGTGCTTGGTCATGACCGGCAACGAATCCGGGGTGAAAACGCGCTCCGACACGCCGCGATACGCGTCCCGGTACAGCGGCGAGTTCCGACGTGCAAAGCGGACCAGATCGTCCAGCCGGTAGCGGCGAACCGCTTCCAGCGCGTGCGGACCTGCATTTCGCACCCACCAGATCTGCCACAACGACGACCACCACCGGACGTATGCGGCCGAGGTGCTCCCGTACATGAAATACCTCCCGGATTCGTCGCCGATCGTTACACCGTCGTTGCGACTGCGTGACGATGGGTGCTGTCGACGCGCCCTGTCGAATTCGCGCGCTTTTCGAACGGCGCGCAATGACCGCGAGATTCGCGAGCGACAGCTTGCCGAGCATCGCCCCGGCGGCCTCGAGCCTCGAGCCGAGTCCGCTCAGGCACCCGGAAAAAATGCAGCATCCTCGGCGAACAAGGGTGAACCCAACCCAGGCGCCGCACGCGTGCTCGAAACCCGTTTGTGGGGTCCCCGACCGTGCCATTCGGCGCCCTTCTGAGGAGGCGCGCGAAACGAGAGGATCTTCGGTTCTCTGCTCTACAACCCGGGGATACGGGCCGAATTTTATTATAACAGCCCCCGGCTCCCCTCGTCACGATCGGGCCGCGAGAGCTTTCCACAAAACTGCTCGTCACTCAGATCGTGGTCCTCGTCGTCGCGCGGTCGTCGATCGGGATGATGCTGCTCATCTCGTGGAAGCTCGAGGGCAGTGCCGCTACGATCCACGCGCGGGCTGCCTGCGTATGCGCGCGTGGCGCCCCGCCGCTGCGATTTCGCGCCGCACGGTTGCGGGCAGCGCGCCGGACGCGCATCATCGTCGCCTTCGACGCAACGCCCCGCATGCCCGCTTGAGCTCCCCTGCGCCCTACCTCGCGATCGACGCGCTCACCGTCGGCTATGGTGCTACGCCCGTGCTGACCAACGTGACGCTCGGCGTCGCCAAAGGCGAGCTGCTCGCGTTGCTCGGCAGCTCGGGCTGCGGCAAGTCCACGCTGCTGCGTGCGATCGCCGGCCTCACGCCACCGTCATCCGGCGCGATTACGATTGCCGGCCGTGACGTCACGCACTTGCCTCCGGAAGCGCACAACACGGCGATGGTGTTCCAGTCGTATGCGCTGTGGCCGCACATGACCGTTGCGCAGAACATCGGCTACGGGCTCAAGCTGCGCGGCTTTTCGCGCGATCGCATCGACGCGCGCATCGGCGAGATGCTGAAGCTCCTTCATCTCGAGGGTTTCGGCTCCCGGCGCGCGACCGATCTATCGGGCGGCCAGCGCCAGCGCGTTGCGTTGGGACGCGCGCTCGCGATCGAACCGGACGTGCTGCTGCTCGACGAGCCGATGTCGAACCTCGACGCGCAGATCCGGCTCGAGCTTCGTCACGAGCTTCGCGCATTGCAGCAGCGGATCGGCATCACGGCCGTCTACGTGACGCACGACCGCGAGGAGGCGATGGCGCTCGCCGATCACATGGCGGTGATCGACGCGGGGCACGTCGTCCAATACGGTACGCCCGAAGATCTCTACCGTGCGCCGGCGAATCCTTTCGTCGCCCGGTTCATGGGCGCCGACAACGCGATCGAGCTCGAGGTCGCGCAGGGCGGCCTGACCGTCGTCGGCGACGACGCGAGCTTTCGCGCGCCCGTTCCCGACGCGATCGCCGCGAAGCACGCGCGCGCGATCGCGCATTTCCGCAGCGACGCCGCGCGCATCGACGTCGGAACGCCGGCGCACGGGACCGCCGCGCTGCCCGGAACGATCGCGTCGCGGTCGTATCTCGGCAACCGCTGGCGTTATGCGGTGCGCACGGGCGTGCAACAGATCTGGGTGGACGATCCGAGCCGGCACGAAGTCGGCGCGGCCGTCCATGTCATCGTGCCCGCGGACGCGTGGCACGTCTATCCGAAGAACGAGACTCAACCGCGAGGAGACCACGCATGAAACGCCTGTTGTCGATCACCGCTGTCACTGCCGTCGCGGCCGCCTGCGGCTTTGCCGGTGCATTGCATTGCGCAAGCGCCGTAGCGCAGACGACGCTCAACGTCGTCACCGCGGGCGACCAGAACATGGTCGATTACGTGAACAACTATCTCGGACCGAAGTTCGAGAAGCTGAACCCGGGCGTGAAAGTGCGCGCCGTCGGCACGGGCCCCGGCGATGCGGGCTCGCAGAAGATCCAGGAAAAGCTCGAAGCGCAGGCGAAAGCCGGCGCGGCTGCGTGGGACGTCGACGTCGCCGTCGTCCACCAGCGCGGCGCCGCGAACATGGTGAAAGGCAGTCTGCTCGCGCCGTACCGCAACGACATCGCCGCCGGCAAGCTCGTCTCGCGCGACACGGCGAAGAACGCGCTCGGCCAGAACGTCGACGGCTATGTGCTGCCGATGTTCCACAGTCAGATCGCGCTCGCTTACAACTCCGATCTCGTCAAGACGCCGCCGAAGACGTATTCCGAGCTCGCGACGTGGGCGCAGAAGAACCCGAAGCAGTTCGGCTACAACGGCGTCAAGGGCGGCATGTCGGGCGTGGGCTTCGTCATGGGCTGGGTCAACGCGAACAGCACGATCGGACCGAAGCTCGAAACCGGGCCGTACGATCCGGCCGCGAAGGCCGAGATCGCGAAGTCGCTGACGAGCTTGAAGGAGTTCAACAAGAACGTCGTGCTCACGCCCGGCAACGCCGGCACGCTCGACATGCTGAATCGCGGCGAGATCGCGATGGGCCCGGTGTGGGTCGACATGTTCTACACGTGGATGGCCGACGGCAAGATGAATCCCAAGGTTCGCCTGTCACTGCTGCAGCCGGGCCTGCCGGGCCAGCCGATGTACTACGTCGTGCCGGCGAAGGCGGCGAACGCCGCGCTCGCGAAGAAGTTCATCGACTTCGCGGAGAGCCCCGAGATCCAGGCCGAAGGCATCGTCAAGCAGTTCAACTGGTATCCCGGCATCGATCCGCAATACGTGCAGCCGAAGCTCGACGCGGCGAGCTGGAACAAGCTCTTCACCGACATCAAGCCGAAGGAGCTGTCGCAATACGGCCGGCCGTTCCCGCTGTCCGAGTACTTCACCGACATTCTCGAAGGCTACGAGAAGACCGTGACGAACTGACGGTCCACGGGTACGGTGGACTCACGTCATTCCCGCGAACGCGGGAATCCAGTGTCGTGACTGAAACGACGCCGGGTCCCCGCCCCACGACTGAAACGCCCGGGGGCAAGGTTCGCGGGGACGACAAGCGTAGCGGTCCACCCGCTGCGCGTCGAATGCGCGAGTGGCAGTGGATGGGCTTGCTGCTGCTCGCGCCCGCGCTCGCGCTGATCGCGCTGCTGTTCATGTTGCCGCTCGGCGTTTCGATCATCACCGCGTTCGAAGCGCCCGACGGCGCGTTCACGCTCGCGCACTTCGCGAAAGCGTGGGACTACTATCACACGGACTTCTGGGCGACACTGCGGTGGACGATCTTGTCGACCGCGTTGATCGCGCTCGGATCGATCGCGATCGCCGGCTACCTGACGCTCGGCGCAAACCCGTGGGCGCAGGCGGCGCTGCGCTGGCTCTATCGCTGGCCGCTGTTCATTCCGTTCATCGTCACCGCGCAGGTGATGCGCGGATTCCTCGCCAAGAACGGACTGATGAATCATGCGTTGACCGGCATCGGGCTGATCGAGCCTCTGCAGACGCAAAGCTTCGTCGACTGGCCGTGGGCCGGAACCGGCATCGTGATCGCATTCGTCTGGAAGCAGACGCCGTTCGTCGCGCTGATGCTCGCCGGCGCAATGGCTTCGCTCGACCGCTCGACGATCGAGGCGGCGCGAAACCTCGGCGCGCGTCGCCTGCGCACGCTGATCGAGATCGTGCTGCCGCAGGTGATGCCGTCGCTGCTGGTCGGCCTGATCCTGTCGTTCGTGACGATGCTCTCGGTGCTGTCGGTTCCGATCATGCTGTCCGCCGACAGTCCGACGATGCTCACCGTCGACATCGCGTACCGGATCAACTCGCACCGCGACTACGGCGTCGCGAACGCGCTCGGGACGATCTCGTGCGCGCTGGCGGGCATTGTCGCGTGGTTCTATCTTCGGCAGGGAGTTGCGCAACGATCATGAGAACTGCCGAGATCCCGCTGCCGAAAGCGCTGGTACCCGCCGTGGTGCTGACGCTGTTCGCGTTCGTGCTGTTCGGGCCGCTCGCGAACCTGCTGCTGTGGGCGTTCGCCGAGAAGTGGTATTTCCCGAGCAAGCTGCCGCTCGAGTACGGCCTTTCGTTCTGGGCGCGCGTGTTTCATCCGCGCGGCAATGCGATCGAGTCGCTGTGGACGAGCCTCTACATCGCGGTGGCGACCGTCGCCGCGAGCCTCGCGCTCGCGATTCCGTCAGGTTACGCGCTCGCGCGGCTGCGGCTGCCGTTTCGCGCAGCGATCCTGCTGCTGTTCCTGCTGCCGCAGGCGTTCCCGAACGTGCCCGTCTACGTGAACATTGCGCGCATGTTCTACGAACTGCGCCTCGCCGGCACCATCCCGGGCGTCGTGCTCGTCCATACGGTGCACGGTCTCGTGCTCGCCGTCTGGATCGCCTCGGCGGCGTTCGCGTCGATCGACCGCTCGCTCGAGGAGGCGGCGCGCAACATGGGCGCCTCGGCGACGCGAACGTTCTTCACGATCGCGCTTCCGCTCGCAACACCAGGGCTTCTCGCCAGCGCGATCTTCGTGTTCCTCGAGTCGCTCGACGAATTCACCGGCACGTACTTCGTCGGCGTTCCTAACGTGACGACGCTGCCGCTGCTGATGTTCAACGCGAGCATGGGCGGCAATTACCAGATCGCCGCGATCACCGCGCTGATCCTGCTCGTCCCTTCGGTTGCGTTCATGTTCGTCGTCGAGCGCTTCCTGCGGCCCGAGGTGCTCGCGAACGTCGGTCGTTAGCGGTGAGGCGGGGCCCGGCTAAGCGCTCGCTAACCTCGATCGTCGCGGCGGCTCAAGCGCTGCGCGGCGTCCGCCGTGCGGCTCATTCAACTATCCTGCCGCGCGCGGCCTTGATGCGGCCGCGGCGCACCTTGACATCGACGCGCCGGCGCTTCGAACCAGCCGTGGGTTTCGTCGGCTTGCGCGGCCGCGGGACGACTGCCGCGCTTGCCACGATCTCGTGCAACCGCGCGATCGCGTCCGCTCGATTCTTCTCGAGGCTGCGGAAACGCTGTGCCTTGATCACAATCACCCCGCCGCTCGCGATGCGTGAATCCCCCTTCGCGAGAATTCGCGCTTTCACATCGGACGGCAACGACGATGCGTTCACGTCGAAGCGAAGGTGCACGGCGGTGGACACCTTGTTGACGTTTTGTCCGCCCGCGCCCTGGGCGCGCACCGCGGTCCACTCGATCTCGGATTCCGCTATGGTGAGGCTGCTCATTCGCCGCTCGATCGTCCGGCGAGTGCGGAGTCGACCGCGACCGGCGCAACACAAGAAGGCCCGCCGTGTTGCGCGGCGGGCCCCGCAAGCCGAAGCGCCTTCTCAGTGGATCGCAAGCCTGGTGCTCGTCGTTCCGGGCGCCTTCGGCAACATCAGCGTCAACACACCTCCGTCATACGATGCCGTCGCCTTCGCCATGTCGATGTCCATCGGCAGCGTGAAGCTGCGCGCGACCGAGCCGAAATAGCGCTCGCTGCGAAGGACCTTTTCGCCTTCCTTGTCCTCCTTCTCGCGCTTCACGTCGGCGCTGATCGACACCACACCTCCGTCAACGGTCACCGTGATGTCCTCCTTGTTTACGCCGGGAATCTCGGCTTTGACGATGTACCCGGTTTCGTTTTCGGTGAGATCCATCTTCATCATCGGCATCGGCTCGACGCCACGAACCGCCGTGAGCGGAAGATCGTTCCAGAACGGCGCCAGATCGACGAACGGATCGAAGCGCGTCATTTCGCGGAAGGGATTCCAGCGGGTGAGAGTCCTCATCGTGCCCTCCTTCCTTCGAAGAGCCCAGACTTGTCGTTGGCCGCCCGACCACAACCGCCGGGCTCCGATTATCACGATACACGTGGGCGCGCGCCGCGTATTGCCCGAGATCAACGCTGTTTGCCGATCGCGACGTTCGGTCGCGCATCCGGCTCGGCATCACAGCGGCATCGTGAACGTCTGCAGCGACTCGTGCTTCCAGCGATGCAGCTGGAACGCCGGCGCGCTCGCGACCGCCCGAAGACGGCCGCCGGGCCGCAGATCGAAAAGGAATTGGTGCGCCGTGCTCGGGCACACCGACAACGTCGTACCGGCCCACGCGCAGAAGATCTCGCGGTGCAGATGGCCGCAGGCGACACGGACGACGTTGCGGTGGCGCGCGACGACGGCCGCGAGCTCGGCAGCGTCCAGCAGTCGCGACTCGTCGACCTGCGGCACGCCGGTCTCGATCGGCGGATGATGGACGAACACCATCGCCGGGCGCGCGGCCGCCTGCGTCAAACGATCTTCGAGCCACGCGAGACGTTGCGCTCCCAGCGTGCCTGACGTCGCCCCGGGTACCAGCGAGTCGAGCAGGATCACGCGCAACGGCCCGACGTCGACGGTTTGCTGCAGACCGTGCCCATCGCTCGCCAACGCGCACGATGGAAAAGTGCGCACAATCGCGGCGCGATCGTCATGATTGCCGACCATCAGCCGAAAAGGCGCGCGCAACAATCTCAGCAGGTCGCGCAATCGAAGGTATTCGGCGTCGGTGCCCCACTCGACGAGATCGCCGCTTGCGATGACGACGTCGGGCTGCGGATCGAGCGCGTTGATCGCCTCGACCACGCGCGCGAGATTGGCGGCCGAATCGATGCCGGCACCCGGACTCTGTCCCGGCACCGTCACGTGCAGATCGGTGATCTGGGCGATCAGCATCGCTTGCTCGTTCGCGTCAGGCGCGAAAGAACGCGAGCAGCTCGTTTTGCGTCGCCTCGGGCGCTTCCTCGGCGAGAAAATGACTCGCCGGCAGCGCGCGACCTCTCACCTCGGCGGCGACTTCGCGCCAATCGTCGAGCGGGCGGAACAGCCGATGGACCACGCCACGCTCGCCCCACAGCACGAGCAGCGGACATTCGATCCGGCGCCCCGATTCGATGTCCTCGTCATCGTGAACGAGATCGATCGACGCCGCGGCGCGGTAATCCTCGCAGCTTGCATGGATCATCGCCGGATTGGCGAAGCAGCGCTCGTATTCGGCGAGCGCGCGCGGATCGAAATACGAGAGGCCGCCGCCCCAGCTTCCGATCTTGCGCCGCAGATAGTAGATCGGGTCCGCACCGATCAGCCGTTCCGGCAGATCGTGCGGTTGAATGAGGAAGAACCAGTGGTAGTAGCGCGTCGCGAATTCCTTGTTCGTGCCCGCGTACATCTTGCGCGTCGGTGAAATGTCGAGCACGGCGAGCCGCTCGACGGCGCGCGGATGATCGACGGCGAGCCGATGCGCGACGCGGCCGCCGCGATCGTGCCCGGCAAGCTGGAAGCGCGCGTAGCCGAGCGCGCCCATCAGCTCGAGCATGTCCAGTGCCATCGCGCGCTTCGATTGCTGCTCGTGGTCGGTCAGCGCCGGCGGCTTCGACGAATCGCCGTAACCGCGCAGGTCGGGACACACGACGGTGAATCGCCGGGCGAGCGCCGGCGCAATGCAGTGCCACATCGCATGCGTCTGCGGATAACCGTGCAGCAGCAGCAACGGCGGGCCGGCGCCGCCGATGACGCAGTGCAGATCGGCGCCGTCGGTCTCGATGCGGCGGACGGCAAAGCCGGGAAACAGCGGCTCGGCGGACACGGGGCGATCCGTCAGCCGAGCATCGCCGTCACGCGAGCGCGATCGATGCCGACGCTTTGCGCGGCGGAGAAGATGTCGTGCATCGTCTGCTCGTCGACCGGAATGCCGTGCGCGCGGCGCGCATCGCGCGTGCGCCGCTCGATTTCACCCGGCACGAGCACGGGTTCGTCCGCATTCGCCGGTCGCGATCCCTTGACCCATTCGACCAACCGATGCGCCTCGCGCAGCACATAGCCGTCACGATCGTAGACGGAAGGCGCGATGTAGATCGACAGCATGTTGTTGCGAAGCACGTCGTCGGTCGGATCGGAGCTGCGTCCGGTCGTGACGGCGCCGGCGAGAAGATCGACGATGATCGACAGCCCCGAGCCCTTGTGGCCGCCGACGGTGAGAAGCGCGCCGCCGTCGTAGAAGTCTTTCGTGTCGGTGGTCGGGCGGCCATCGCGGTCGATGATCCAGCCGTCGGGAACGCGCTCGCGCTTGTTGTGGGCGACCATCAGCTTGCCCTCGGCGACCATCGACGTCGTCATGTCGAGAATCACCGGCTCGCTATCGGTGGCCGGCACGCCGATGCATACGGGGTTGGTCGAAAGCCTGCGATCCGTTCCGCCGTAGGGCGCCACGCGCCGCCCGCCCGATGTGTTGAGGAAGTGTAACGACACCTGGCCCGCGCCGGCGGCGAGCTCCGCCCAGTCGCCCAGTCGTCCGAGGTGGCCGCAATTGCGCAAGCCGATCATCGCGATGCCGGCGCGCGCGGCTTTGGCGATGCCGAGCTTGCCGGCGAACTCGCCGACGACCTGCCCGAAGCCGCGATTGCCGTCGACGATCGCGAGCGTGTCGGTCTCGAACGCCACCGACGGCGCGCGGTTCGGCACGAGCCATCCGGCGCGCACCCACTCGCAGTATTTGGCGACGCGGATCACGCCGTGCGAATCGTGCCCGACGAGATTCGAATCGACCAGCCGGCGCGCGATCGTGCGCGCCTCCTGACGATGGGAGCCGGCGGCGTGCATGATCGCAGCGGTAATCTCGATCAGCTTCGTCTCGGCAATCGATTCCATCAATGGATTTCAGGCTCGGCCGTCGGCGCGGTGCCTTCGAGGAAATCGAAATCGCAGCCTTCGTTGGCCTGGCGGATATGCTGCTGGTAGAGCACGCCGAACCCGCGCGTGAACCGCGGCGCCGGCGTCTTCCATTGCGAGCGCCGCCGTTCGAGCTCTGCGGCCGGCACGCGAAGCTCGAGCCTGCGCGCCGGCACGTCGAGCTCGATCACGTCGCCGTCGCGCACGAGCGCGAGCGGTCCGCCGACGAACGATTCGGGCGCGACGTGCAGCACGCACGCGCCGTAGCTCGTCCCGCTCATTCGCGCGTCCGAGATGCGCACCATGTCGCGCACACCCTTCTCGAGGAGCTTTTTCGGGATCGGCAGCTGTCCCCATTCCGGCATCCCGGGCGCGCCTTGCGGTCCCGCGTTCTGCAGCACGAGCACCGAGTCTTCGCTGACGTTCAACGCGGGATCGTCGACGCGCGCGGCCATGTCGTTGTAGTCGCGGAACACGACGGCGGGCCCCGCGTGCTGCAGCAAGCGCGCCTCGGCGGCGGCGGGCTTGATCACCGCGCCGTCGGGCGCGAGATTGCCTTTGAGCACGGCGAGACTGCTATGCGGAACGAGCGGACGCTCGCGCGGACGGATGACTTCGCGGTTCGACGTTTGCGCGCCTTCGATGTTTTCGCCGAGCGAGCGGCCGGTGACCGTCATGCAGTCGAGCGCGAGCAGGTCGGTAATCGTCGCGAGCAGTGCGCGCAGGCCGCCGGCGTAATAGAAGTCCTCCATCAGGAAGCGACCGGCCGGGCGAATGTCGGCGACCAACGGCGTCTTGCGGGCGAGCGCGTCGAAGCGATCGAGCGTGAGCTCGACGCCGGCGCGGCGCGCGAGCGCGATCAGGTGCACGAGCGCGTTGGTCGACCCACCGATCGCGAGCACGGCCGTGATCGCGTTGTCGAAGCTCGCCGCAGTCAGAAAATCACGCGGCTTCAGATCGTCCCACACCATGTCGACGATCCGCCGGCCGGTCGCGCTCGCCATCCGCGCGTGGCGCGAATCGGCGGCGGGAATCGACGCTGCGCCCGATAGCGTGAATCCGAGCGCCTCGGACGCCGACGTCATCGTCGACGCCGTGCCCATCGTCATGCAGTGACCCGCCGATCGCGCGATGCCGTTCTCGATTTCCTGCCACTCGTCTTCGGTCAGGTTGCCGGCGCGCTTTTCGGCCCAATACTTCCAGACGTCGCTACCCGAACCGAGGAACTGGCCGCGCCAATCCCCGCGCAGCATCGGCCCCGCCGGCATGAAGATCGCCGGGAGGTTCATGCTGATCGCGCCCATCAGCAGCGCGGGCGTCGTCTTGTCGCAACCGCCCATCAGCACGCAGCCGTCGGCCGGATACGAGCGCAACAGCTCCTCGGTCTCCATCGCGAGCAGATTGCGATAGAGCATCGTCGTGGGCTTCTGGAAAGGCTCGGACAACGTGATCGCCGGCATCTCGACGGGAAACCCTCCGGCCTGCCAGATCCCGCGCTTCACCTCCTCGGCGCGCTGGCGGAAATGCGAGTGACACGGATTGATGTCGCTCCACGTATTGACGATCGCGATCACCGGCTTGCCGGCATAGTCCGCACGGGCGTAGCCCATCTGCGCGGTGCGCGAGCGGTGGCCGAACGCGCGCATGTCGTTCACGCCATACCAGCGGTGCGAGCGCAATTCCTCGGGGCGTTTGCGGCGGGCGTTCATCGGGCGGACTCCCTAGCGCTGGCGAGGCTGCGCACCGTTGCGGCGCGGCGACATGAAATAACGTGAAGTCGGCGGCTGTTCGTGCTGCAAGTTGCCGATATTGAAAAAACTCCAACGCCGCATCGCGCGGCGGCGTGCTCGTAAGCAACGATTACGGACGTCAAAGCGGCTCCCAGCGGAATTCTTCAACGTGCCGCCATTCTAATCGTTTGTGCGTGCACGTCACCGCGGCCGCTCGCTTGGCGTCGATCGGGCGGCCGGACGCGGCGGCCGAGCGTACCGCCGCTATTCGCGTTGCAGCCGTCGCGTTATAGTGGTCTTCGGCGCGCACCGGCGCGTCGGGGGGTTCGGTAGTCGATACGGAGATCGCCATGGCCCGTTCGCCCGCACGTGCATTCAGCGCCTCCCCTCACCCACTGCGTCTGACCATTGCCGCCGCGTCGCTGTGCGTGCTCGCGGCCATTGCGTTCGCCGCCGCTGCGATGGCCGCGGACAAGGCGGCCAAGACGAGCCTCGCCGTCGATCCGGCGAAATTCTTCGATGCGATCGTCAAGGTCGAGACGCGCGCCGTCCCCGACGCGCGCAGCAGCGCGACGTTGGGACAGCAACGCGAAGGCACCGGCATCGTGATCGGCCAAGATGGTCTGGTGCTCACGATCGGCTATCTGATAGTCGAAGCCGACGACGTGAAGATCGTCGACAGCAAGGGCCGGTCGCTGCCGGCGCAGGTCGTCGGCTACGATCAGGCAAGCGGTCTCGGCCTCGTGCGGACGGTCGTGCCCATGCAGGCGAGCCCGTTACCGTTCGGCGAATCGTCGGCGATCGGCGAACGCGCACCGGTGATGATCGTCAATCACGCCGGAGCCGATGACGTCACGCTTGCCTTCGTCGTCGCGAAGCGCCCGTTCACCGGAAGTTGGGAATACATGCTCGATCAGGCGATCTTCACGTCGCCGCCGACGATGAACTGGAGCGGCGCCGCGTTGGTCGGCCCCGACGGAAAATTGCTGGGCGTCGGCTCGCTGATCGTCCGCGACACGACCGACGGCGAAGCCGGCCTGCCGGGCAACATGTTCGTTCCGATCGATATGCTGAAGCCGATCCTGTCCGACCTGATCAAGAACGGCAAGCGGTCGGGTCCCGCGCAGCCGTGGCTCGGTGTGGCCACCGACGAGATCCAGGGGCGTCTGCTGGTATCGCGCGTGTCGCCCGACGGACCGGCCGACAAGGCAGGTGTTCGCCCCGGCGATATCATCCTCGCCGTCGGTGCCGACGGCGTGAAGACGCAGGCCGAGTTCTATCGCAAGGTCTGGGGCAGCGGCGCCGCGGGCGCCGACATTCCGCTGCGGGTGCTGCAGGGCGCCGACATCAAGGACGTTTCGGTTCACTCGATCGATCGCGTCGACTATTTTCGGCCGCGCACGACGTACTGACGCGAAAGTCGCTCGTTGGTCGGCCGCAGCGGCGGCCGCCGACTGTGGCCGCTGCGGCATCAGCCGACGCGTCCGGTAGAATCGCGGCGCGCCTCGCCCGGGCGCCTCCAGCCCGCCGCGACCGCGATGCCGCTCTACGCAGTCACCATCTTCCTGAGCGCATTCCTGCTGTTCCTGCTGCAGCCTGTGATGGCGAAGCAGATCCTGCCGTGGTTCGGCGGATCGGCGGCGGTCTGGACCACGTGCCTCGTGTTCTTCCAGACCGCGCTGCTCGCGGGTTATGCGTACTCCGACGCGCTCGTTCACCGGTTCGCGCGGCGCGCACAATTGAAGGTCCACGCCGCGCTGCTCGTGGTGTCGCTCGCGCTGCTTCCGATCATCCCCGGGCCGCACTGGAAACCGGCCGGTACCGAAGACCCGTCGTGGCTGATTCTCGGCTTGCTGACGGTGACGATCGGCCTGCCGTATTTCCTGCTGTCGACGACGAGCCCGCTCGTTCAGGCGTGGTTCGCGCGCGCGCGGCCCGGCGCGAGTCCCTATCGACTGTTCGCGCTGTCGAACTTCGCGTCGATGCTCGCGCTCGTCGGCTATCCGTTCCTGCTCGAGCCGTGGGCGCCGACGCGCGCGCAGGCGCTCGGATGGTCGGGCGGCTACGCGTTGTTCGTCGTGCTTTGCATCGCTGCGGGGGTGGTCAGCATCCGGCAGTCCCGCGCGCCCGCCATTCGTTCGATAGGCGGCGCGGCGGCAACCGCCGCGCGACCTCCTGCCGCCGACGCGGACGATCTGCCGCCGAGCGCCGCCCGTCAGCGCTTGTGGTGCACGCTTGCGGCGACCGGGTCGATGCTGCTGCTCGCGATATCGAACCACATCACGCAGAACATCGCCGCCGTGCCGCTGCTGTGGATCGCGCCGCTCGCGCTGTATCTGTTGACGTTCATCCTGTGCTTCGACGCGTCGGGCTGGTATCGAGCCGAGATGTTTCGTGCGATGCTCGCCGCGGCGATCGGCGTCATGGGCTGGACGCTCGCCGACTCGCGTCTCACGCACGAGCTCGCGCTGCAACTCGGCGTGTTTCTCGGCGGACTCTTCATCGCGTGCATGTTCTGTCACGGCGAGCTCGTGCGGCTCAAGCCCGCGCCTCGATATCTGACGCGGTTCTACCTGATGATCTCGCTCGGCGGGGCGATCGGAGCGGTTGCGGTCGGCATCGTCGCGCCGCTGGTGTTGCCCGCGCATTTCGAGCTCGCGGGAGCGCTCGTGCTCTGCGCGGCGCTGCTGCTGTGGCAGGTTCGCCGCGAGCCGGTCGCTTACGGCGTGATCGCGCTCGTTGCCGCGCTGGTCGCGATCGGCGCGGGCGGATGGAGCATTCGAGAGTTCTACGACAACACGCGCTTCGCGACGCGCAATTTCTACGGCGTGCTTCGCGTTCAGCTGTACGGCGAAGAAAACGATCCGAACCGGCATCTGTCGCTCGTTCACGGGACGATCCTGCACGGTTCGCAATACCTCGCGCCGAACCTCAAGAGACAACCGTCGACGTACTATTCGTCGACCTCGGGCATCGGCCGCGCGATCGAGTCGCTGCATCCGAGCACGACGCCGATCAAGGTCGGCGTGATCGGGCTCGGCACCGGAACGATCGCCGCGTACGGGAGCACGGGCGACGTCTATCGCTTCTACGAGATCAATCCCGCCGTGGTCGCGATCGCGCGGCGCGACTTCACGTATCTCTCCGAGAGCGAAGCGACGATCGAGATCGCGCTCGGCGACGCGCGCCTCTCGCTCGAGCGCGAGCCGCCGCAGAACTTCGACGTGCTCGCGATCGACGCCTTCTCGAGCGACTCGATTCCGCTGCACCTCATCACCTACGAAGCGCTCGCCGTCTACCTTCGCCACATCAAGCCGGACGGCATCGTCGCGTTTCACGTGTCGAATCGATTTCTCGACCTCGTGCCCGTCGTCGAGGCGCTCGCCCGCGCGCACGGTCTTGCGGTCACGCACGTTCGCGACGAGCCCGAAGAGGCGATCGCCAACTTGAGCGACTGGGTGCTGCTCGCGAAAGATCCCGCGCGGCTGGAGCGCGAGCCGATCGGGGAGGCCGCCGAGCCGATCGAACCGCGTCCCGACTGGCGCCTGTGGACCGACGACTTCAACAATCTGGTGCAGGTGTTGCGTTGATACGCGTTCGCGCGTGAATGTTCGACTGCGCGCTCTATAATCGGCTCGAGCCATGAAAACCGGCGCCGAATTGCTTGCCGTGCGCGATCCTGCGTCCTACCGCGCGCTCGAACACCCGTCCGGCGCGCGCTGGATCAACGTGCTCGATCAACGTGCGCTGCCGCACGCGCGAGTCAAGATCCGCATCGCGAGCGCGGACGCCGCCGCGCTCGCGATCCGCAAGATGTCCATTCGCGGCGCGCCTCTGATCGGCGCCGTCGGCGCCTACGGACTTGCGCTCGCGTTGCAGGACGATCCGCGCGACGCGGCGCTCGCGAAAGCGCATGCCGCGCTCGACGCGACTCGGCCGACGGCGGCGAACCTGCGTTGGGCGCTCGATCGCGTGCGCGGCACCGTGTCGGCGCTCGCGGCCGACGCGCGTGCCGACGCCGCGTGGGCCGAAGCGGACGCCATCGCGACCGAGGACGTCGCGCGCAACCATGCGATCGGCGAGCACGGCCTCGCGCTGATCGTCGCCGTGGCCGAGCGCAAGCCGGGACCCGTGCACGTGATGACGCATTGCAACGCAGGTGCGCTTGCAACGTGCGGCTGGGGAACGGCGACGGCGCCGATCTTTATCGCCCATGCGCAAGGCGTCGCGGTCCACGTGTGGGTCAGCGAAACGCGGCCGCGTCTGCAAGGCGCGAGCCTGACCGCCTGGGAGCTCGCTGAGCGCGGCGTGCCTCACACGCTGTTTGTCGACAGTGCAAGCGGCTTGCTGATGCAACGCGGCGACGTCGATCTCGTGCTCGTCGGCGCCGATCGCGTCGCCGCCAACGGCGACGTGTGCAACAAGATCGGCACCTACGACAAGGCGCTCGCCGCGCACGATAACGGCATCCCCTTCTACGTCGGGCTGCCGTCGCCGACGCTCGATTTCGCGCTCGCGACCGGGGCTTCGATCCCGATCGAAACGCGCGAAGCCGACGAAGTGCTCACCGTGACGGGCCGCGACGATTACGGGCAGGCGACCAAGGTCGCGCTCGCGCCGCACGGTGCGCGCGCGGCGAACTACGCGTTCGATGTCACGCCGGCACGTCTGATCACCGGCCTCGTCACCGAACGTGGGATCTCGGCCGCGACGCGCTCCGCATTGGCGACGATGTTCCCCGAGCGAGCGCCCGCGCAAGGCGGCGCCGAGCTTGCGCGATGACGGAGCAGGAGCTACTAGAGGCCGTCATTGCGACGGCGCGCGGAATGAATACGCTCGGCATCAACCGCGGCAAGTCGGGCAACGTCAGCGCGCGGTGGTCGACGGAAGCCTTCGACGGCTTTGTCGTCACGCCTACCGGTTTGGCGTATGAGTCCACGATGCCGGAGGATATCGTCGCGGTCGCGCTCGATGGCACTGCGCGGGGGGCGCGCGCGCCGTCGTCGGAGTGGCGCTTCCACCGCGACATCTATACCGCGCGGCGCGAGGTCGGTGCGATCGTCCACACCCATGCGCCTTTCGCGACGACGCTCGCGTGCCTCGATCGCCCGATTCCCGCGTTCCACTACATGGTTGCGGTCGCCGGCGGCACCGACATTCGTTGCGCTTCCTACGCGACGTTCGGCACGCAGGAACTCTCCGATCGCGCGCTCGAAGCGCTCGACGGCAGACACGCGTGCCTGTTGTCGCATCACGGCATGATCGCGACCGGCGCAACGCTCACCGACGCTCTCGGGCTCGCCGTCGAAGTCGAGCATCTCGCGGAGGTCTATTGGCGCGCGCTGCAAGTAGGCGAGCCCGTCTTGTTGTCGGACGCCGAAATGGCCGTCGTCATCGAGAAGTTCAGGACGTATGGCCTTCCTCGCCGGCATTGACCTGCGACGCAACTGAGCAAGCGGGAAACGATACATGACCGCTGATATCGGCGACAGCTACGATCGGACTCCGTACGAGAGCTTGCCGTTCGTCCAGACGCATCCTGATCGCCTGGCCGCTCTTGCGCAGCTGTTGGGACTGACGTGTCCCGCACTCGAAACCTGCCGCGTCCTGGAACTGGGGTGCGCCGCAGGCGGCAATCTGATCCCGATGGCGGTGGCGCTGCCGAAAGCACGATTTTTCGGCGTCGACCTGTCGCCGGTACAAATCGCGCAAGGTTGCGAGGTCGTCGCCGCGCTCGGGTTGCCTAACGTCCGGCTAGAGGCGATGAACATCGTCGACATCGACGAGCGAATCGGCGCGTTCGACTTCATCATCGCGCATGGCGTCTATTCTTGGGTGCCCGACGACATCCAAACGAAGATATTCGACATCTGTGCGCGCCAGCTATCGCCCGATGGCATCGCCTATGTGAGTTACAACGCGTTGCCCGGATGGCACATGCGGGGAATGATCCGGGACCTGATGCAGTACCATGCCGCGCAATTCGCCGAGCCGGCGGAACGGGTCCGCCAAGCGCGCGGAATCTTGGATTTCCTCGCCAAGTCGGTCCCCGACGAGAACAGCGCCTACGCGAGGATGCTCAAGTCTGAGCTCGATGTCGTGAGGCGCAAGCCCGACTACTACATCCTTCACGATCATCTCGAGCAGAACAACGAACCGATCTACTTTCATCAGTTCGTCGAACGAGCCGCGAAACATGGACTGCGCTATCTCTGCGACGCCGACTTCGGCAAAGTGCTCGCGGCGAATTTTCCCGCGGAGGTGAGACAGACGCTCGCGCGCATTGCGCCCGATGTCATTCGCCAGGAGCAGTTCATCGATTTCCTGCGCAACAACACGTTTCGCCAGTCGCTGTTGGTGCACGAGCAGCGAATGGTCGATCGCAATCTGACGCCCGATCGGTTGGCGTCGCTGTGGATCAGCGGCGCGCTCCAACCTGTCGGCGCGCCGACCGACGTGCGCTCCGGTGCTGCACAGGAGTTCCGTTCCGCGCGAGGCGTTTCGTTCCGGACCGCGGTTCCGATCACCAAGGCTGCGGCGACTGTGCTTGGCGAGCGTTGGCCGGAGGCGACGGCTTTCGACGACCTGCTGGCGCAGGCGCGCACGAGGCTCGGCACGCAACGCGCACCGAGCGCGGCCGGCGATGGCGAACGCGCGGCGCTGGCGGCGGATCTGCTGAGGATCTTCGCCGGGGGCTTGTTCGAGTTGCATGCGATGCCGTCGCCGTTCGCAACGCGGGTCGGCGAGCGCCCGTGCGCGAGCGCTCTCGCCCGCCTGCAAGCCCGGCACACGACGACCGTCACGAATCTGCGCCACGAGTCCGTCCATATCGACGAGAACGTCGGCCGATTGCTGCAGCTGATCGATGGAACGCGAACACGCGACGAAATCGGGCGGGTGCTATTTGACTGGACACCAGTCGCGGAGGCAGGCAACCGACCGCGCGCGGCCCCGTCGGGCGTCATGCGCGAACGGGTCGGGGACGTGCTTCAGCGCTTGTCGAAGGCCGCGCTTCTGTTGGCGACGGCTGGGCCGCATAAGTAGCCGTGAAACGCTCTTGTGCGGCGTCGGACACGCTCGCGGTCGCGGGCTGCGACACGTTCGCGTCTTCCCGATCCGACATTCGGGCCTTAGACCTGTCGGGTGAAACGTGGCGCCGCTCGGGCGGTCGCCGAGTGTGCCTGGGATATATGCTGCGAACCATTGCGATCGGCGCCTCGCCGGTCGATGCCTCGCGATCGAGATCTCAAACATTTGCCTGGGCTGGCGCGTGTTGCAAGCGCGGCCGAGCTGCGAGCAGAGCGACCATGATCTGCCGCCGATCGTTTCCCTGTACTCGACAAGCCGACAAGCTGACGAGCTTCGCTGCCACCTCCGCGGGCTGCTGGAGTCCACCCTTCCAATGGTCATCCGTTCGAGACGTTAGGGCCCGCGACGATATGCCGCACACCGCGGCCATTCGCGGCGTTTACTCGTCGAAACTGTCCACGACAAAGGAGGCTAGAGTGACGGTTTCTTTTACAAACGGCGCGCGCGGATCAGACCCTGACTAGGCAATCCATTGAAAAGCGCGGGTTTCTCCGTCAAGGCATGATTCTTGCAAGTATTTGAACAGACAGACAAAATTGTCAAACCAAGCGGACAAAGCGATGTATAAATCCCTACTGTCGAAATTGGCCGTCGCCGCGGCAATGGCGACCCTCATGGTTGGGGCGGCTTCTGGGGGGCCGCTTACCGGGAACTTCGCCGTTTCCGGAGCGTTTCTTCCAATGTTGGATGGCATCACGGTCGCCGACCTCGCAACCGCCAACGCCATCGATTTCATGGACGGCGTCACGCCGAGCCCCGGAGCGCCGGGACCGGTCACCGTTCAGAGCGCGACGGGCGACTTCGCTAGTCTTATTCCCGTCGGCACCGTTGGCACCGCTTCCGACTTCGCGTTCGGCGGCACAGCGTTCACCGGTTTTCCGACTCCACCGATTATAGGGTTCGAGAGCATCGGCGTCGGGCCCGCCGTCAGCGTGGACCTGTTGGATATCCACATCGTCCTGCGAAGCGATGCGTTTCTGAACCTCCGAGGATCCACGGTGATGCATGCGGGGTCGTTCGACGACACCGCGGGGACGTACGCGTTCAGCGGTCGCACCGACGGGTCGGCCGCTCGGTTTGGTTTCGACGCGATCACCGCGGTGCCAGTACCCGAACCGAAATCGGTGCTGCTCATCGGCATTGGCCTGCTAGCCGCAGCCGCAGTGCGTCGGAAATCTGCTGGATAGCCGTAGCGGATTTTGTGACGTCCGCGCGACGCGATCCAAGCGTCGCGCAGAGTCACTACGTTTGCGGCGGATCGGGCAGCGACGAGCGCCCAAGACCATCCGCTCCACAACCCACAGCGGCGGCTAGAACGGCGCCCTTCCGATGTCTCGGCCAACCCATTCGTGTCCGCCGAAGCCGCTGCCGGTAAGGCAAATTAACGCGTAGTTGTACGCGCCCGGCGGCTGGCCAGCCCGGGTTTGCACGTCCAGCAGCCATTTGCCGTCCAAACCCTTCGCGAACGGATCGCCGTGCTCGCCCTTGTCGCCGGTGTAGAGGTTCGCGAACGAGGACTGGTTCGCGCCTCCTGCAATGGCGTTGCCTTCGGGATCCCTGAGCCGCACTTCCATCGTCGTCAGCAGCGCGGGCGACGGGTCGCCAGCCGTCGCGGGGTCGTAAACTCCGCAGTGAACGACGTCGGGATGCTTGAAGTAAACGACGTGCGTATTGCGGTGGGCGTTGTCCACGGCGAAGGTGTTTCCTAACTCGTCGACGTTCTCGATCCACGTGCGCGAAGCCTGGTTGTCGAATACCGGCACCGCCTTGGCAATCCTGAAATCGTCGTCGCGGCTCTGATCGTTCTCGACCGTGCAGAACGCGATCACACCGGGAAATACCAAGCCCGGGCCCGGCGCCGGCGTCGTCCCGATTTTCAGCATGCCGTTGCCATAGTCGCCGCTGACTCCGTGAACGTCGAGCAATCGTACCAAGCGGTTCGCCGGTAGGTTGATCGGGGCAGTCTGGAAAAGCTGAGCTCCCGAGTCACCGTCGAGCAACGTGACCGTCACCGTAGCCGCTTCGTTCAACGCGGAGACGAAGCAGTTGGTCTTCAGCTTGCCATCGGCGTCCAACGTACGCGCCATGCCGACGACGTACGCGTCCGCACCCGTAAAGGTGTGGGCGGGGAAGCCTTCGACCTCGAAGCCGTTCGTACGGGCCGTGTTGTCCACCCTCGTGATAATTGCAAACGTCCGGTTCGTGCCGGGCGTGACTTCCTCGGCTCGCAGCCAGCCGAACACGCTGCCTCCCGGCGGGGGAGGCGGTGCGGCAGGACAAAGCGCGACGAGGTCGGCGAACAAAAGCGCTTGCCGCACGGCCACAGCCTTGACTCCGCAGTCGACGCCGACGACAGGGGCGGGGTCGACGCCGGTATAAGGGACGCCTTGGTAGAACGTGAGCTGAACCGAGATCGGCTGAGAGGTGCTCGGATTGTGAATGAAGATCTTGCTCTTGTACGTGGAGCTGTTCACGACGACCGGCACCACGATGATCTTGTGATATCCGTCGGTGCTGGTCGCATGGACCGGCAGCGCTGTCGCGAAAGCGCACCACGCAATCACTAAGGAGCCCATGAGACGCAAGCGTTCGACAAAAGTAGCCATGTGGAATGACCATACGGATAGGTGAACGCACGCCAATCTACGAGCTTCCACTAAACGGCGTGGCCTGTGTCCTGAGTGGAGTCCTAGTTGCTAGATGCCACATCGAGAGACGCATAGCAAGAGCCAGCGGTCTGCCCGCAAACGGGCTGCATCGGTTATCGCGCATTGACCGCGTTGAATACCCCTTTGATGTGTCGTAGACAGCTCGTCCGGGACAACGTTGCGGCATAGAATCCCGATTCCGAGGCTGATCCGGAAGCGATTGCCGTGAGCGTAAAGCAAAGCGCACCCGCGGATGGGGGGGACCTTCGCGCCCTGTATGACCGGGCCTACTACAGGGACCAGCTGCACCGCGAGCACTGGTTCCGTAACAACCGTGCGAAGCAGGAACTGCGTTGGCGCGAGGTGTTGCGAATGGTCGCCCCCGCCGCCGGCGAAACGGTGCTCGATCTCGGTTGCGCCGTTGGCGAGTACACGTTGCGGATGGCACCGCTGGTCGCACGAACCATCGGCGTCGACTTCTCCGAGGCGGCGATCGGCGCCGCGACGAATCGCGCGCAACAGCGCGGCCTCGACGTCAACTTCGTCGCGTCGAGAGTCGACGCCCTGCCGATTCCGTCCGCGTCCGTCGACAAGGCAATGGCGATCGATCTGGTCGAGCACATCGAGGATGCGACACTTGGTCGCATGTTCGCCGAAACCTGGCGTGTGTTGCGACCGGGCGGAACGCTGTGCATCTACACCCCCTGCGCAACGCACTACGTGGAAAGGCTCAAGACCCACGGATGGTTGTCGCAGATTCCCGGCCACGTCGCCGTTCGAGCGCCAGCCGAATACGAAGAGCTGTTTCAAGGCTGCGAATGGCAGATCGCGTTGCAATACTTCTCGCCGTCGACTTTCCCGATATTCGGCTGGCTCGACCGCTTGCTCGCGCCGATCCCGCTTGTCGGGTCGTTGTTTCGGTTTCGCTATTGCGCCGTCCTGAGGAAGCCTGCATGAAAGTCGTCATACAAGTTCCGAGCTTCAATGAGGCCGAGCAGCTTCCGGCAACGCTGGCGGCGCTGCCGAGATCGCTGCCGGGCGTCGATAGCATCCAATGGATCGTGATCGACGACGGCAGTTCGGATGGCACCGCCTCGGTGGCACGCAATGCAGGCGCCGACCACGTGCTGCGCTTGCCAGCGCATCGTGGTCTCGCAGACGCGTTCGTCGCGGGGCTGGAAGAAAGCATACGGAACGGCGCGGATATCATCGTCAATACCGACGCCGACAACCAGTATTGCGCGAGCGACATCTCGGTTCTCATTGGACCGCTGGTCAACGGGGATGCCGATCTGGTCATCGGCGCGCGCCCCATCGACGCGATGGCACATTTCTCGCCGGCCAAGAAGTGGCTTCAGCGCGTGGGAAGCCGCGTCGTGCGGGCGCTGTCCGGTGTTGACGTACCCGACGCCACGAGTGGCTTCCGTGCCTACAGTCGGGGCGCTGCCCTGACGGTCGACGTGTTTTCCAAATACACCTACACGCTCGAAACAATCATTCAGGCCGGTCAGGCGGGCCTTCGCGTCGCATCGGTGCCCATCGCAGTCAACCCCGCGACAAGGCCTTCGCGTCTGGCGCGCAGCTCGGCCCAGTATGTGTGGCAGTCGGCGCTGACGATATTGCGTACGTTCGTCATCTATCGGCCATTTCGATTCTTCGCCACGCAAGCGCTCATCGCCATCTTCGCCGCGGTCCTGATCGGCTTGCGCTTCATCTATTTCTACGCGACGTCGGAGGGCGCCGGACATGTGCAATCGCTGATACTCGCGGCGATTCTGTTCCTCACCGGGGTCGGGCTTGCCGGTCTGGGGCTCGTCGCCGATCTGCTATCGGTCAATCGCCGTCTGCTCCAACGGCTGCAGACGCAGGCGCGATGGGTGTTGTGGGTGAAGCCGTAAGAGACGTCTGGTACGTCACGCGCAAGTACCCGCCGAGCGTCGGCGGCATGCAACGCCTTGCATATCAAATCGCGACGGCTATCAGGGTGGGGCACTCCCCCGAGGTGATCGCGTGGCCGCGCTCGCAGCTCGGCCTACCGCTCTTCATGGCACACGCGGCGATGCGAATCCTCTGGGGCCGGTTGCGCGGCCGCATTTCGGTCCTCTATCTCGGCGACCCGATGCTCGCCCTTCTGGGCGCTCTCGTGCGCGGCGGAGGCATTCCCGTTCTGGTGACCGTGCACGGACTCGACGTCCTGTACCCCAACTGCGTATATCAGGCGTATCTGCGGCGCTTCTTCTGGGGACGTTGCGACCTTTACGTCGCGATCAGCGAGCGTGTGGCGCAGTTGTTGGAGTCGCAGGGAGTCGTGCGATCGCGCATCGAGGTAGCCCCGCCGGGCATCGACATGACTGCGACCCCGACGCCTTCTACGAGCACGGACAGCCGGGGACCGAGATTGCTGTCGTTGGGTCGACTCGTGCCACGCAAGGGCGTTGGATGGTTCGTCGAGGCGGTGGCGCCTCGCCTGTTTGCGCGCTTCCCACAAGCGTCGCTCGTCATCGCGGGCGAGGGCCCGGAGGAACGGAGGATCGCGGCAGCGACTCGCCGTCTTGGGATCTCGAGCCACGTCGAGCTGCGCGGTCCGGTCGATGAGGCGACGAAGACCCGACTCCTTGCGGCCTGCGACGCGGTGATCATGCCGAACATTCCGAAGGCAGGTGAGGTGGAAGGCTTCGGCCTTGTAGCGTTGGAGGCAGGTGCGGCAGGAAAGCCCGTCTTCGCGGCGGACATCGATGGACTCCGCGAAGCGGTGCGCGATGGCGAAAACGGCTGGCGTTTGCCGCCCGGCGACGCGGAGGCGTGGACCGAAGCTTTGCTGAGCGCATTCGCCGACCCGGAGGGGCTGCGCGGCGCCGGTGAGCGCGCGTATCGATGCGTACGCGAACATTACGGCTGGACGGCGGCCGGTCAGCGATATGCTCGAATCGTCGACCGCTTCACGTAAACCCGCGCGGTGTCGATGGGCAACCGCAGGAGGCGTTGCGGGTCTCGCGTTGTTCGGCTGGATGCTGTATTCAGTCGCGGAGCACGCTCAAGTTCTCACGATCGACCGCGCCGCAGTGCGGCCGGTATATGCGCTGTTCTCGCTTGGGCTGCTTTTCGTGAGTTACGGTGCGTTCATCGCCGCGTGGCGCCAGCTCGCGGAACACGCGGGTCTGCACGCGAGCTGGCAGCTTCACGCCGCGCGCTGGTCGGTGAGTGTTGTCGGCAAGTACGTGCCGGGCAAGATCTGGCAAGGCCTCTCGCGGCTCGCTCTGTATGCCGAGCCGAAGCGCTGGCATTCTGGTGCACTTGCAATCGCAATCGAACTGCTCGTTCAGCTCGCAGCCGGCGCGGTGCTCGCCGGCTTGCTCTTGCCGCTAGCGTTGCCGGCGATACCGGGGTGGATGCCGCTCGCGCTCGTCCTGTTCGGGCTGCTGCCTTTGGCGGCGCTCCGCGCCGCCACGGTTCACGAGCTGCTCGAGCGAGCGCTTGCGCGGTTGGGGGTCCGGCTTCGGTGGAAAAGGATTCCCGCTCGGTTGCTCCGCGTCGTGGTTGGATGGGATGCGCTCGCGTATATCGCGATGGTCGCCGGATACGTGATGTTCGTAGAGGCGATCGGCTATGCCGCTGCTTCGATCGCTCCAGCCCTTGCCGCGGGATTGCTATTGGGCGGTATCGCGGGCATGGCCGCCTTCATGGTACCGGCGGGCCTCGGCGTCCGCGAAGCTGCGCTCGCATGGGTCCTGAGCGGCGCGGTTTCTCCACCGGATGCGATGTTGCTCGCCGTTGTTTCGCGAGTCTGGCTGACGCTCGGCGAAGCCATGATCGTCGCGCTCGCGGGCGCGCTCCTGCTGTATCGACAATCGGCGCCTCGCAGAAAGCGATAGCCGTCGTGCAACATCGGTTCGTTCGTCCGGCTGCTTCGACTTTTGCTGACGCCGGCAGCACGTTGTCGATCGGTGAAAGCTCATGGCATTCGCGATCGCGCTGCTAGCCGTCGGCTTTGGTCTCGTCGGATGGGCATGCGTGGCATCGCCACCGCGCGAGCGCCCGCTGCATCCAGGACAAGACCTTTTGCCAGGCTTCGATGCCGTGCTCGCGGGACTCGCAGCGCTGTCCTGGGTCACGATGATCCTCGCGCTCGCGCGGGTTCTATCCGGGGCCGGGGCGGTGATCGCCGCCGCCGTGTTCGCGGCGGCGACGATGTGGCGTCGGCACGCAATCGGCCCTTCCCCGCGCAACGAATCGAAGCGGGCTCGTGCCGTCGCGGTGGCTTGTGCCGTCGTGTTGCTGACGGCGTTGGTTATACGCGCGATAGCGCCGCCGTTCGACGCGCGGCTCGCAAGCAGCGATGCATCCGTATATCTCGCTGCCGCCAACCGCGTTTCGCACGCAGGCGCGATCGGCGGCTACGACGCCCTTGCCTCCGAAATGAGTACGCAGGAGCGCACCGCGCTGTTCAGTAACCGATTCCTCGCCGACTCAACGGGTCCGTTCGCCCGATTTCCAGGCGGCGTACGCCTGATCGCCGCTGATAGCGGCTGGGTCACGTTCCACTTCTATCATCTTTGGCCGGTGTGGCTGGGCTTTCTGCATTCGCTCTTCGGCAGTCCCGGGTTCCTTGCGGCGCTGCCGCTGTTCGGTTCCGTAGCTCTTATATCACTCTATCTCGTTGGGGCGATGCTCGCCGGGCGGGTGTTCGGCCTCGCATGCGCGGGCCTGCTCTTCGTCATGTACCCGGAGATCTACTACCTGCGTCTGCCGCTGAGCGAGATTTCGGCGCAGGCGTACTTTCTGGGCGGCCTGCTGTGCTTTGTTCGCGCCAATCAGGCGGAGCTCGCCGAAAGGAACCGGCTTCAACTCCTCGCGGCGGCGCTCTGGGGGTGCTTCAGTCTGACGCGAGTGGACGGAGTTCTGTTCCTGATCCCTGCGCTGGCCGTGTCGTTCGTCTGCGACGCGACGCTTCGCCGGACGCGGGCGGACTGGCTCCCGCTCGGTACCGGTATCGTTCTTGCCGCGTCTTTGTCATTGCTACATCAAGTCGCCGGCGGGACGTACGAGGATGCACTTCGGCATTTCCCGTCCGCGCGTGCGCTGTACTTGCGCGTGAGCGCAGTGTTGGCGTCCCGCGAGCCCCCGCTCCTCGTCGTCTGGGCCGCGATCACGTGGTTCGCGCTTCTCGTTGCGTTGAACGAACGCTATCCGCGCGTCCGTCACTCGCTAAAGGTCCTGGTGGAGACGGTGATGTTACTGGTGTCGGCGGGTTCCGTGGTCATGTTCGCCGGGCGTGTCGACGCAGCACAGATCGTGCGGCACCTGCGATGGCTCGAGCTATACCTGCCCATTCCCGTGCTGGGTGCAGCGTTTGTCGGCCTCGCAATATTGGTAACTTTCTTGATCCGCGATCCGGCGCGCTTCCGCTTGCCGGCGTTGGTGCTGCCCTTTCTGGCGGTGCCGCTTGTCGCGTTGCTGATCAATCCGATGGTGACGCCAACGCAGCCTTGGGCGATCCGCCGATTTGTGCCGATGGCCTTACCGATGCTTGGTCTTCTGTCGTCGCTTGGCTGGCACCTTGCGTTACGGGCGCTCCGCTTCAAGGAGTCGACGGCTGCCATTGCCTTCGGCGCGCTCGCAGCGCTCGCGATGGGCGCGCTGCTCGGCAAAGCGTCCTTTCTCCTTTCTCAACCGCTGTTCGGTCAAGTTGAAGCGCAAGTTGCGCGTCTTGCGAAACACATTCCCGCCGATGCTCTCGTGCTGATTCCCGACGAGCAGGCCGGCATGCATTTGCAGGTGGCGTTGCAATACGAGCACGGGAGAACCGTGCTGCTGCTGCCCTTTTCCTTCGCACTAGCTACCGGACCGGAACGAGCACAACGGTACGTCACCATGCAGGCATACGTTCGCAGGCAGGTCGCAAGCGGACGACCGGTCATCGCATTGCTCGACGATCAAAGGTTTGCCGGTTGGCTTGCGAGCCGCTTTGCGCTCGAGTTCGCGTTCGCGGAGCCGATCATATTCTCGATGCCTGTCGAGGCGCACGATGATGCGTTTCCCGGCGCGACTTCTCGCGTTGACGTGAACTACGCCGCACTGCGCCTGCGCGAGCATGGAGGTGCCGCCGTTCCGACCGTGGTCGACGTCGGCCGGCCAGATCACGACCTCGGCTTCCTCGTCGAGGGTTTCGCTGCCCCTGAAGGAGATCGGTCCAAGCCCGGGGGGACCTTCCGATGGACGCTTGCCAATGCGCAACTCGCACTGCCTCGAACGCGAATCGTGAGGATTCACTATCATTCGTGGCGCCCGCCGCAGGCACCGTCCGCCGATCTTCGTGTCGCGATCGACGGTGTGCCGGTCGCATTCTACGATCGGACTGCACAGAGTGGAGACCATGTGCTCGAGATATCGGTTCCAGCCGACGTCGGGCGTTCGAACGAGCGGTTCGTGCTCAGTCTCACCAGCACGCCGTTCTCGATGCATCGTCTCGGGTTGTCCGGCGACCCGCGCGAGCTTGGCATTCCGATTTTTCGAATCGAGCTTGAGCCGCGCTCTCAGGACTAAGCGCTTCGTATGGGTCGCGGTAGGGACGGTGGTCACCCACCGCCCCCCGCACAGATCCGTACGTGCAGGATTCCCGCATACGGCTCTTGCCTAAGGTCGTGACGCATGAAACCGCGCTTCCGGGTAAGGATGAACCTGGCGACAGTACGGTATGAAGCGGCGTGCAAGCCGATTGAATCGATCCCAATTGAGCCGGTGGCGCTGACTGCGGCGCAGCAGGGCGTGCCGCCACGCGCGGCACACTTCACTGCGGAAGCCCTCAAGGCGCTTCAGGTTGGTTGGGACAGCGTGATAGTTGTAATAGCCCTGCACCACGCGATTCAGCCAGCTACCGATAGCGGCAATGGACTCGTGCCGCCGTCGCATCAGTGCTTGCCGGATAGACATCAGCGTCGCCCGCATTCGCTTCTTCACCGTGAGGCGAACGAGCTGAAACCGGCGCTGCCGGTCCAACCCGCAACAGTGGGTGAATCCAAGGAAGTCAAAGGTTTCCGGTCGGTGCTGGCCTCGACCTCGTCGATCGACAGCGGCAAATCGACCAAACTCGATCAGCCGCGTCTTCTCAGGGTGCAAGGCCAACCCAAACTTGGCAAAGCGTTCCTGCATTGCCGCCAGGAAACGCCGTGCGGTCTTCTCGCTCTCGAACCCAAACACACTGTCGTCAGCATAGCGAACGACAACAACATCGCCCCAGGCATACTTCCGACGCCATTGATGCGCCCACAGGTCGAGCACGTAGTGCAGGTAGATATTCGCCAGCAGAGGCGAAACCACGGAACCCTGTGGCGTACCCCGTACTGCCGGAATCCTGCGTCCGTCTTCGACCACGCCCGCTTTGAGCCATTTGCGGATCAGTGATAGCACCCGCGGGTCCGCGATCCTATGTTCCAGAAACCGGAGCATCCAATCGTGATCGATTTCATCGAAGAATGATCGAATGTCGGCGTCCAGTATCCAGTTCACGTTCCGGCTCTTGATTCCGACCGCCAACGCGTCCAGCGCATCGTGCTGTCCGCGCCCTCGTCGGAATCCATACGAGAACCCGAGGAAATCCTCTTCGTAGATCGCGCTCAGGATCGTAGCTACTGCCTGTTGCACGATCTTGTCCTCCAAGGAGGCAATGCCGAGTGGGCGCTGCCTGCCGTCTGCCTTGGGGATGAACACCCGCCGCGACGGTTGCACACGATAGCGACCGGTGTGAATTTCCCGGTGCAACTCGTGAACCCGCTCGTTGAGGATCGACTCGTACTCTCGCCACGTCACGCCGTCCACACCGGCCGCCGCGTTGCGCTGGAGCGAACAGAAACTCTCCACCAGCAGCGATGGCGTGATGTGGTGCAGCAGTGCCGTGAACCGCACCCGCCTATCCCGACGGGCGACTTCGCGTACGCCTTCAAGACCCATCGACGCGCAACTGGTCCGGCTCGGTGTCCGGGACGCGGAGGTCTTGTCAGCGTTTCCTTTGGCTACGCCCCTTCCCTCGACCACCTCCGCAGGGGAATCCCCTTTGTTCGGCAGCTTCATCGGTACTGTGGGCATATCCGACTTCTCATCCGCGTCGATGGCAGGATCGCGGCGATGAGCCTTCCCTGCCCCGCCCGCTGTAACTGCGTCGGGCACAGATGAGATCTCCCAGCTTCCGTGCAAGAGACTTCCCGGCGTGCACAGGGTCTACGACCGCGCGGGATCAAAGCATGACTTGCGATTGACGCCATGCTCCATGTTGCCTTCCGCTTCGCTTAACAGCGTCGGCATCCCGGATTCCTGATTTCGCGGCTCAATGGCTGGCCTGCCGGTTTCCCCTGTCAACGCTTCGGTGAACGTCTCACGGCGCCCACCGCATGACTCGGGGCCAGAATGATTCGCCACATCCTTTCTGTATCGAACTTTCATCGACTATCTCTTGCCAGCTTGGCTGGCGCACTAAGCGTCCGGTGAAGGCCGTCTGTTCAAGCGGCGGTTGAGCGGCCACGATCGGCGGTTTGTGGCCGCCGGCTTAGGTGTCCACCTATTTCCTAAGTGGACACCTATGAAGCGGCAAACGGACGCTACGGCGAAGCGATCGGGTGGCTTCCGGCGGCGGCACGGCGCCGAGTTCAAGCGAGCGGTCGTCGAAGAGACGCTGCAGCCGGGCGCCTCGGTGGCGGCGATCGCGCTCGAGCATCGGCTCAACACCAATCTGCTGTTCAAGTGGCGACGCGATCAGCTGCGGGAACTCGCGCGGCGTGCGCCGACGCCGACGATGTTGCCGGTGATGGTCGAAACGTCGTCGGCGAAGGCAGATACCTCGAGGCAGCGCGTAACGGCCGGCGTCATTGAGATCGAACTGGCGGCGGGTCGCATTCGGCTCAAAGGCGCGGTGGACGTCGAGTCGTTGCGTGCGGTGATCGATCTGCTGCGGCAATGATCGCCTTGCCCGCGGGTACCCGAGTGTGGATCGCCGCCGGGGTGACCGACATGCGCAAGGGCATGGACGGCTCGCTGCGTTGGCGCAGACGACACTTTCGCAGAATCCGTTTTCGGGGCACGTGTTCGTGTTCCGTGGTCGGCGCGGCGATCTGGTGAAACTGGTGTGGTTCGACGGCGATGGGATGTGTCTGTTCGCGAAGCGCTTGGAGCGTGGCCGCTTCGTGTGGCCGCAGGCCACGAGCGGATCGGTGTCGTTGAGCGCCGCGCAGCTTTCGATGCTGCTCGAGGGCATCGACTGGCGACGACCACAGCGAACGTGGTGTCCGGAGGTGGCCGCGTAGTCATCCTTGCGTTGTGGAAAAGTCGACCTACACTGCGTAGGTGCCGATCGCTCCCCCGCCGCCGCCGCTACCCGATGATGTCGAAGCGCTCAAGCGGCTGGTGCTCGAGCAGCACGCGAAGCTCGCTGCCAATACGATCGAGATCGAGCAGCTGAAGCTTCTGATCGCGAAGCTTCGCCGGCTGCAGTTCGGCCGCTCCTCGGAGAAGCTCTCGCGCGAGATCGAGCAACTGGAACTGCGGCTCGAAGAGCTGCAAACCGCGCAGGCGCAAGCGACGACGGCGGAGCAACCATTGGTGCAGCCGGAGCGTGAGAAGCCGACACGTAAACCGCTGCCCGAACATCTACCGCGTGAACAGCTCGTGCATCAGCCGGCGTGCATCTGTCCTGATTGTGGCGGAGCACTGCGTTGCATCGGCGAGGACGTGAGCGAAGTACTCGAGTACGTGCCCGACCACTTCAAGGTCGTGCGCCACGTGCGCCCGAAGCTAAGCTGCGCGAACTGTGAGCGCATCGTGCAAGCAAGTGCGCCGTCGCGGCCGATCGCGCGCGGACTGGCAGGGCCAGCGCTACTCGCGCACGTGCTGGTGGCGAAGTATGCCGATCACTTGCCTCTGTACCGACAAGCGCAAATCTACGCGCGCCAAGGGATCGATCTCGATCGCTCGACGCTGGCCGATTGGGTCGGCGATTGCAGCCGGTTGCTCGCACCGCTGGTCGACGGCCTCGGGCGTTACGTGATTGCGGCCGAGAAGCTGCACGCCGACGACACGCCGGTGCCGGTGCTCGATCCGGGGCGCGGCAAGACGCGCACCGGACGGCTGTGGACGTACGTGCGCGACGACCGGCCCAGTGGCAGTACCGATCCGCCGGCGGTGCTGTTTCGCTATTCGCCTGATCGCAAGGGCGAGCGCGTGCAAGGGCATCTGAAGCACTTCAAGGGTGTGCTGCAGGCTGACGGCTATTCGGGGTTCGACGAGCTCTACGTCGACGGCGACATCTTTGAAGCTGGCTGCTGGGCGCATGTGCGGCGCAAGTTCTACGACTTTCATCAGGCCACACAATCGCCGGTAGCTGCCGAGGCGTTGCGTCGCATCGGCAAGCTCTACGACGTGGAGGCCGACATTCGCGGCCGGCTGCCGCAGGAGCGCGCTCGCGTGCGCGACCTCCGGGCCAGATCATTGCTCGACGAGCTCAAGGCTTGGCTCGAAGCGCAGCTCGCCAGAGTGTCGAAAAAGTCCGAGCTCGCGGTGGCGATCCGCTACGCGCTTTCGCGCTGGGTGGCGCTTACGCGCTACTGCGATGACGGTCGCCTCGAGATCGACAACAACGCCGCGGAACGCGCGCTACGCGCCGTCGCCTTGGGACGCAAGAACTATCTGTTCGCCGGATCGGATGCCGGCGGCGAGCACGCCGCAGCGCTCTACAGCTTGATCGGGACGGCGAAGCTCATCGGCATCAATCCCGAAGCGTATCTGCGCCAGGTGCTCGAGCGCATCGCCGAACATCCGATCAATCGCGTCGACGAGCTGTTGCCATGGGCCATTGCGGCCGAGCAGCAGCCCGATAACCGCCTCGCCGCCTGATTCACTTCAGCTCGGTCAAGACGGTATTGGCCGGACGCTTAGTGCGCCAGCCAAGCTGGCAAGAGATAGTCGATGAAAGTTCGATACAGAAAGGATGTGGCGAATCATTCTGGCCCCGAGTCATGCGGTGGGCGCCGTGAGACGTTCACCGAAGCGTTGACAGGGGAAACCGGCAGGCCAGCCATTGAGCCGCGAAATCAGGAATCCGGGATGCCGACGCTGTTAAGCGAAGCGGAAGGCAACATGGAGCATGGCGTCAATCGCAAGTCATGCTTTGATCCCGCGCGGTCGTAGACCCTGTGCACGCCGGGAAGTCTCTTGCACGGAAGCTGGGAGATCTCATCTGTGCCCGACGCAGTTACAGCGGGCGGGGCAGGGAAGGCTCATCGCCGCGATCCTGCCATCGACGCGGATGAGAAGTCGGATATGCCCACAGTACCGATGAAGCTGCCGAACAAAGGGGATTCCCCTGCGGAGGTGGTCGAGGGAAGGGGCGTAGCCAAAGGAAACGCTGACAAGACCTCCGCGTCCCGGACACCGAGCCGGACCAGTTGCGCGTCGATGGGTCTTGAAGGCGTACGCGAAGTCGCCCGTCGGGATAGGCGGGTGCGGTTCACGGCACTGCTGCACCACATCACGCCATCGCTGCTGGTGGAGAGTTTCTGTTCGCTCCAGCGCAACGCGGCGGCCGGTGTGGACGGCGTGACGTGGCGAGAGTACGAGTCGATCCTCAACGAGCGGGTTCACGAGTTGCACCGGGAAATTCACACCGGTCGCTATCGTGTGCAACCGTCGCGGCGGGTGTTCATCCCCAAGGCAGACGGCAGGCAGCGCCCACTCGGCATTGCCTCCTTGGAGGACAAGATCGTGCAACAGGCAGTAGCTACGATCCTGAGCGCGATCTACGAAGAGGATTTCCTCGGGTTCTCGTATGGATTCCGACGAGGGCGCGGACAGCACGATGCGCTGGACGCGTTGGCGGTCGGAATCAAGAGCCGGAACGTGAACTGGATACTGGACGCCGACATTCGATCATTCTTCGATGAAATCGATCACGATTGGATGCTCCGGTTTCTGGAACATAGGATCGCGGACCCGCGGGTGCTATCACTGATCCGCAAATGGCTCAAAGCGGGCGTGGTCGAAGACGGACGCAGGATTCCGGCAGTACGGGGTACGCCACAGGGTTCCGTGGTTTCGCCTCTGCTGGCGAATATCTACCTGCACTACGTGCTCGACCTGTGGGCGCATCAATGGCGTCGGAAGTATGCCTGGGGCGATGTTGTTGTCGTTCGCTATGCTGACGACAGTGTGTTTGGGTTCGAGAGCGAGAAGACCGCACGGCGTTTCCTGGCGGCAATGCAGGAACGCTTTGCCAAGTTTGGGTTGGCCTTGCACCCTGAGAAGACGCGGCTGATCGAGTTTGGTCGATTTGCCGCTGTCGATCGACGAGGTCGAGGCCAGCACCGACCGGAAACCTTTGACTTCCTTGGATTCACCCACTGTTGCGGGTTGGACCGGCAGCGCCGGTTTCAGCTCGTTCGCCTCACGGTGAAGAAGCGAATGCGGGCGACGCTGATGTCTATCCGGCAAGCACTGATGCGACGGCGGCACGAGTCCATTGCCGCTATCGGTAGCTGGCTGAATCGCGTGGTGCAGGGCTATTACAACTATCACGCTGTCCCAACCAACCTGAAGCGCCTTGAGGGCTTCCGCAGTGAAGTGTGCCGCGCGTGGCGGCACGCCCTGCTGCGCCGCAGTCAGCGCCACCGGCTCAATTGGGATCGATTCAATCGGCTTGCACGCCGCTTCATACCGTACTGTCGCCAGGTTCATCCTTACCCGGAAGCGCGGTTTCATGCGTCACGACCTTAGGCAAGAGCCGTATGCGGGAATCCTGCACGTACGGATCTGTGCGGGGGGCGGTGGGTGACCACCGTCCCTACCGCGACCTTCGTATGCGTGCCACATGCCAATTCGGCAGCGTCAAAAACGCAAAAGCCCGCTCGAGGTTGCGAGCGGGCTTTTGCATTTTGAAGGTGCCTGACGATGACCTACTTTCGCATGGGTAATCCACACTATCATCGGCGTGCCGCCGTTTCACGGTCCTGTTCGGGATGGGAAGGGGTGGTTCCGGCGGGCTATGGTCGTCAGGCGTTGATCGAGGCCGCCGCGTTAGGGGCTGCGGCGGGGAAGAAGTAAAGCGGGGTTGGATTGGCTTGGCAAACGAGCCGCTGCGCTGGTTGCGAGTGCGCACGGTTATGGGGTCAAGCCGCACGGGCCATTAGTACCGGTTAGCTCAAGCGATTGCTCGCCTTCCACACCCGGCCTATCAACGTGGTGGTCTGCCACGACCCTTCAGGGAGGTCAAGCCTCCGGGAGATCTCATCTTCAGGCGCGTTTCCCGCTTAGATGCTTTCAGCGGTTATCGCTTCCGCACATAGCTACCCGGCGATGCGACTGGCGTCACAACCGGTACACCAGCGGTGCGTCCACTCCGGTCCTCTCGTACTAGGAGCAGCCCCCGTCAAATCTCCAGCGCCCACGGCAGATAGGGACCAAACTGTCTCACGACGTTTTGAACCCAGCTCACGTACCACTTTAAATGGCGAACAGCCATACCCTTGGGACCGGCTACAGCCCCAGGATGTGATGAGCCGACATCGAGGTGCCAAACACCGCCGTCGATATGAACTCTTGGGCGGTATCAGCCTGTTATCCCCGGCGTACCTTTTATCCGTTGAGCGATGGCCCTTCCATTCAGAACCACCGGATCACTATGTCCTGCTTTCGCACCTGCTCGGCTTGTCAGCCTCGCAGTCAAGCCCGCTTGTGCCATTGCACTATCAGTACGATGTCCGACCGTACCTAGCGAACCTTCGAGCTCCTCCGTTACGCTTTGGGAGGAGACCGCCCCAGTCAAACTGCCTACCATGCACGGTCCCCGATCCAGATTGGTGGACCTAGGTTAGAACCGCAATGACACCAGGCTGGTATTTCAACGTTGGCTCCACGAAAGCTAGCGCCTTCGCTTCATCGCCTCCCAGCTATCCTACACAAGTCCCATCACAGTCCAATGCAAAGCTACAGTAAAGGTGCACGGGGTCTTTCCGTCTTGCCGCGGGGAGATTGCATCTTCACAAACACTTCAACTTCGCTGAGTCTCAGGAGGAGACAGTGTGGCCATCGTTACGCCATTCGTGCAGGTCGGAACTTACCCGACAAGGAATTTCGCTACCTTAGGACCGTTATAGTTACGGCCGCCGTTTACCGGGGCTTCGATCAAGAGCTTGCACCCCATCACTTAACCTTCCGGCACCGGGCAGGCGTCACACCCTATACGTCGACTTTCGTCTTTGCAGAGTGCTGTGTTTTTGTTAAACAGTCGCAGCCACCATTTCACTGCGGCCGCTTTCGGCTCGGCTCGCGAGGAGCTTCACCTACCAGCGGCGCACCTTATCCCGAAGTTACGGTGCTAATTTGCCGAGTTCCTTCTCCTGAGTTCTCTCAAGCGCCTTAGAATATTCATCCTGCCCACCTGTGTCGGTTTGCGGTACGGTCGCCCGGAGACTGAAGCTTAGAGGCTTTTCCTGGGAGCAGGGTATGGGCAACTCCAGCAAGACCGAAGTCTCGCCTGCGTCGTCACGCCTCGGCTAAGCCCAGCGGATTTGCCTACCGGGCACGCCTACACGCTTGAACCGGGACTTCCAACACCCGGCTTGCCTAACCTTCTCCGTCCCCCCATCGCATCTCCGGCCGGTGCGGGAATATTGACCCGCTTCCCATCGACTACGGCTCTCGCCCTCATCTTAGGGGCCGACTCACCCTGCGCCGATGAACGTGGCGCAGGAAACCTTGGGCTTTCGGCGAGCGGGCCTTTCACCCGCTTTATCGCTACTCATGTCAGCATTCGCACTTCCGATAGCTCCAGCAAGGGTTACCCCTCACCTTCACAGCCCTACGGAACGCTCTCCTACCATCACGCGCCTCCCTTGCGAGAGGCGCGCAATCCGCAGCTTCGGTGCACAGTTTGAGCCCCGTTACATCTTCCGCGCAGGACGACTCGACCAGTGAGCTATTACGCTTTCTTTGAATGATGGCTGCTTCTAAGCCAACATCCTGGCTGTCTATGCCTTCCCACCTCGTTTCCCACTTAACTGTGTCTTGGGGACCTTAGCTGGCGGTCTGGGTTGTTTCCCTCTCGACCACGGACGTTAGCACCCGCAGTCTGTCTCCCGTGCTTACGACTCTTCGGTATTCGGAGTTTGCTATGGCGCGGTAAGTCACAATGACCCCCGCAACCATGACAGTGCTCTACCCCCGAAGGTAAACGCACGAGGCACTACCTAAATAGTTTTCGGAGAGAACCAGCTATTTCCGGATTTGTTTAGCCTTTCACCCCTAGCCACAGCTCATCCCCTACCTTTTCAACGGGAGTGGGTTCGGCCCTCCAGTGAGTGTTACCCCACCTTCAGCCTGGCCATGGCTAGATCATCCGGTTTCGGGTCTACGCCTACCAACTAAGGTCGCCCTATTCGGACTCGCTTTCGCTGCGCCTCCCCTATTCGGTTAAGCTCGCTGGTAAACGTAAGTCGCTGACCCATTATACAAAAGGTACGCCGTCACCCCCGTTGCCGAAGGCTCCGACTGTTTGTATGCATGCGGTTTCAGGATCTATTTCACTCCCCTCCCGGGGTTCTTTTCGCCTTTCCCTCACGGTACTGGTTCACTATCGGTCGATCACGAGTATTTAGCCTTGGAGGATGGTCCCCCCATGTTCGGACAGGATTTCACGTGTCCCGCCTTACTTGTCTCGCGCCTAGTTTCACGCGCGCCCCTTCGCATACGGGGCTGTCACCCACTGCGGCCGGCCTTTCCAGACCGTTCTGCTGAGGCACGCGCTACATCGCGACGGCTTGTCCCATTTCGCTCGCCACTACTCTGGGAATCTCGGTTGATTTCTGTTCCTCCGGCTACTGAGATGTTTCAGTTCACCGGGTTCGCTCTTCCCGACCTATGAATTCAGTCGGGAGTGACCCTTGCGGGCCGGGTTTCCCCATTCGGACATCTGCGGATCAATGCTCGTTTGCCAGCTCCCCGCAGCTTTTCGCAGGCTGCCACGTCCTTCATCGCCTGTGATCGCCAAGGCATCCACCACATGCACTTAGTCGCTTGACCCCATAACGCTGCGCACTTCACGAACGACGCATCGCTACGGCGCGTTTGCGCTTACCCGCACGTCGACGGACTAGGTCGTGCGCGCGGTCGATACAATCCAACCCTTCTCGCGAATAACGCTTCCGCCCCAACGACCATGCCACCGTCGCCCGGGCTCACGCTCGGCTTCGCGAGAACGCTTTACTTCTTCCCGAATTGTTAAAGAACAACCGATTGACCTGCTGCGCGCTCGTAAGAGCACACGCAAACGCTTTCGCTCGCTTGCGTGTGATCTTTCGCCTTGCCCTTTTGCTGCCCGTGTGCGTTGGTGGAGCTGATCGGAATCGAACCGACGACCCCCTGCTTGCAAAGCAGGTGCTCTCCCAGCTGAGCTACAGCCCCGTGCAGGGTGGCTGGTGGGTCTGGATGGACTCGAACCATCGACCCCCGCCTTATCAAGACGGTGCTCTAACCAGCTGAGCTACAGGCCCGCCGTGCGCTCTTTCGTTTGGCTGCTGCAACCGATAAGCGTGGACACTGAAGCGGCTTCTTCGTTTTCCGAGAAAGGAGGTGATCCAGCCGCACCTTCCGATACGGCTACCTTGTTACGACTTCACCCCAGTCATGAAGCGTACCGTGGTAGGCGGCCTCCCTCGCGGGTTAGCCTA
Source organism: uncultured beta proteobacterium (assembly GCA_963728935.1). Classification (GTDB taxonomy): domain Bacteria; phylum Pseudomonadota; class Gammaproteobacteria; order Burkholderiales; family Casimicrobiaceae; genus CAVSMC01. The sequence goes on from CAVSMC010000001.1 coordinate 189,957, forward strand.
CCTACTTCTGGTGCACCCCACTCCCATGGTGTGACGGGCGGTGTGTACAAGACCCGGGAACGTATTCACCGCGGCATGCTGATCCGCGATTACTAGCGATTCCGACTTCATGCAGTCGAGTTGCAGACTGCAATCCGGACTACGACCGGCTTTCTGGGATTGGCTCCAGCTCGCGCTTTGGCAACCCTCTGTACCGGCCATTGTATGACGTGTGAAGCCCTACCCATAAGGGCCATGAGGACTTGACGTCATCCCCACCTTCCTCCGGTTTGTCACCGGCAGTCTCCCTAGAGTGCCCTTGCGTAGCAACTAGGGACAAGGGTTGCGCTCGTTGCGGGACTTAACCCAACATCTCACGACACGAGCTGACGACAGCCATGCAGCACCTGTGTTGCCGTTCCCTTTCGGGCACACCCGCCTCTCAGCAGGCTCCGGCACATGTCAAGGGTAGGTAAGGTTGTTCGCGTTGCATCGAATTAATCCACATCATCCACCGCTTGTGCGGGTCCCCGTCAATTCCTTTGAGTTTTAACCTTGCGGCCGTACTCCCCAGGCGGTCAACTTCACGCGTTAGCTGCGGTACTGAGGAATCGCTTCCCCAACACCCAGTTGACATGGTTTAGGGCGTGGACTACCAGGGTATCTAATCCTGTTTGCTCCCCACGCTTTCGTGCCTGAGCGTCAGTGCTAGCCCAGGGGGTTGCCTTCGCCATCGGTGTTCCTCCACATCTCTACGCATTTCACTGCTACACGTGGAATTCCACCCCCCTCTGCCACACTCTAGCCCGCCAGTTTCCATTGCCGTTCCCAGGTTGAGCCCGGGGCTTTCACAACGAACTTAACGAACCGCCTGCGCACGCTTTACGCCCAGTAATTCCGATTAACGCTCGCACCCTACGTATTACCGCGGCTGCTGGCACGTAGTTAGCCGGTGCTTATTCCGCCGGTACCGTCAAGAACACGGGATATTCGCCCGTGCCTTTTCTTCCCGGCTAAAAGCGGTTTACAACCCGAAGGCCTTCTTCCCGCACGCGGCATGGCTGGATCAGGCTTGCGCCCATTGTCCAAAATTCCCCACTGCTGCCTCCCGTAGGAGTCTGGGCCGTGTCTCAGTCCCAGTGTGGCTGATCATCCTCTCAGACCAGCTACCGATCGCAGCCTTGGTGGGCCTTTACCCCACCAACTAGCTAATCGGACATCGGCCGCGCCGTAAGCGTGAGGCCCTTTAACAGGTCCCCCACTTTCCTCTTGCGAGCAATATGCGGTATTAGCCCGGCTTTCGCCGGGTTGTCCCCCACTTGCGGATACGTTCCGATGCGTTACTCACCCGTTCGCCACTGAAGTGAGAAGTTGCCCCCTCACCCCCGTTCGACTTGCATGTGTAAAGCATGCCGCCAGCGTTCAATCTGAGCCAGGATCAAACTCTTCACTTGAAAAGCTCGATCTCATTTGCAAAGTCACTCAATCGACGTTGACTTCTCCACCCCCAAGACCCTTGTCGGCCCCCGGAGGCGGCGTATTGCGTCGCGTGAGCTCCTTCCGTGTCTCTTCTTCGCCTCGCGGGTCAAAAGCCCCAGTGCCTCGCGGCCCCAGCACCCTTACCCCCAAGGCGCCAAAGAATCACCCCAGCGCCCACGCTTATCGGTTGTGTCTTGTTAAAGAGCGGTGCGCCGGACAATTTACCAAGCGCAAAGAGGCGCGATTATATACACTACTTGCCGGCCCAGTCAATAGCCGACGTTCTCCGGGGAAGCAGGGCCGGCGGCGCACTACACTAACTCCCTCTGGCGCCGCGCCAGTTGGTTGCGCTCGCGGCCATGCGCCCCGCTACGGATTCCGGACCGTATGAGGTCTTCGCCCCCGCAGTTCCACACGAACCCTCATCCATTCAAGGGCACGCCGTCGGACACATCGGCCAGGCGGATTTCGTGCGACCGCTACGTCCGCGGGTCGGGTCATCCATTCTCTCACCCCCACGCCGACCTGACCGATCAGCGCACCGTCTCCGACTGGCCGGGGAAGGCGGTGTCTTGAGCGCCCCGAGGCGACGGCCGCACGTTGGGGGCGAGCTGCGCGACCGATCGTTGCAAGCAGATGACGGAGAGACCGGCGGCGCCCGAGGGGCCGATCGCCATGGCGCCGGGCGCTTCGCGGCTCAAAACGCGGCCCAGGGGAATGCGCGAGACAGCGCCTGCCGGTTCGAATCCGCCGACACAGGCGTCGCCGGGCACGCCCCCGGCCGATGAGATGCTCCGGCGATGCTGTTCAACTCGCTTCAGTTCCTGATCTTCTTCCCCGTCGTCACGGCTGTGTATTTCTGGATGCCACACCGGCATCGCTGGTCGTGGCTGCTCGCTGCGAGCTGCGTGTTTTACATGGCGTTCGTGCCGATCTACATCCTGATTCTCGCGATAACAATCGTCATCGACTATCTCGCGGCGCTGCTGATCGAGAAGTCCAGCGGGGCGGCGCGCAGGCGTTACCTCGCTGTAAGCATCCTGTCGACGTGTGCGGTGCTATTCGTCTTCAAGTACTACAACTTCTTCACCGAAAACTCCATCGCGGCAGCGAAGGCGCTCGGGCTGAACTATCCCGCGCACGTGCTCCACATTGTTCTTCCGATTGGCCTTTCGTTCCATACGTTCCAGAGTCTGAGCTATGTCATCGAGGTGTACCGAGGCAATCAGCGGCCGGAGAGTCACTTCGGTATCTATGCTCTGTACGTGATGTTCTATCCGCAGCTCGTCGCGGGTCCGATCGAGCGTCCGCAGAACCTGCTGCATCAGTTCAGGGAAGCACATCATTTCGAATATCAGCGTGTGGCGAATGGGCTCAAGCTGATGGCTTGGGGCTTGTTCAAGAAGGTCGTCATCGCCGACCGCCTCGCGCTGTTCGTAAACGCCGTTTACGCCGATCCGAGCGGCTACGACGGTCCCGCACTTTGCGTCGCAACGCTGTTCTTCGCGTTTCAGATCTACTGCGATTTCTCGGGCTATTCCGACATCGCGATCGGCGCGGCGCAGGTGATGGGCTTTCGCCTGATGGACAACTTCGATCGCCCTTATCGCGCGCGGAGCGTCTCGGAGTTCTGGCGGCGTTGGCACATATCGCTGTCGACGTGGTTTCGCGACTACATCTATATTCCGCTCGGAGGCAGCCGTGTATCGACGCCCCGGTGGTATTTCAACCTGTTCGTCACCTTTACGCTGAGCGGGCTGTGGCACGGCGCCAACTGGACTTACGTGGTCTGGGGTGCGTTGAACGGGATCTATCTGATCGTCGAGCATGCAACCGCGGGGCTACTTAGGCGTATCGCCATGATGACGCGCCTCGGTCGCAATGCCGCGTTGCGTGACACCGCTGCCTTGGGCCTGACGTTCGCCGCCATTTGCGTCGCCTGGATCTTCTTCCGTGCGCGCTCGGTGTCCGACGCCTGGTACGTACTCACGCATCTCGTGTCGGGAGCGAGCAGGGCGCTCGATGCTTCCTATTGGGTGGCGTTGCTGACGGTATCGAGGTCCGGGATGGGTCTCTTCGACTTCGTCGTCGCTGTGGTCGCCGTCGTGGCGATGGAAGCGTTTCATCTTGCCCAGGGCCACGGCACGATACGCGCGATGTTGATCGGACGGCCGGCGCCACTGCGCTTCGGCTTCTACTATCTGCTGTGCACGTCGATCCTGGTCTTCGGCATGTTTCGTAATCCGCAGCAGTTCATCTACTTCCAATTCTGAGCCTTCGAATGCGCCCGCTCCTCGTGAAAATCACGGCATTGGCGCTCGCGTGCTCGCTCACGATGGTTTGGCTGGCCCTCGGCCCCGGCGCTTACGACCACGAGCTGTCGATTCTTGTCAACAAGCGTGCGCTTCTCGCGAGCACGCCGTCGCCGAAGCTGGTGCTCATCGGCGGGAGCGGATTGCTCGCGGGCGTCGACTCCGGGCTCGTCGCGAGAGAGCTCGGCGTCGGCGTCGTCAACCTCGGCGTCTACGCCGGGTGCGGACTCGACATGCTTCCGGAGTACATCGCACCGTACGTCAATGAGGGCGATGTCGTGGTCCTGATCCCTGAATATGTGCAGTTCGGCCGAGCTTTGGAGCTCAACGACGCCGAATGCCGAAAGTGGATGCTGCGGTCGCTCGTCCCGAGAGTCCCGCGGGCGTTGTACAACGACGCACGCGAGGCGCTGTCGGACCTCGCCGCATTGGCCGTATCGAAGGTGCGCGGGACGCTGCGCGCGAACCTCTTCGCACGCATGCGAATGGAGGACAGCGGTTTCTTCGCCTATGCCGACAACTTCGACAAGTACGGCGACAAGCTCTCGGGGTTCCCACCCGCTTCGCCGTTGACCGGCCAGGTCCAATTGAGCTTCAACAAAGAGACAATCGAAGCAAACCGGAGGGTGCTGGCGAAGCTTTCGCAGTCGCTCGGTCAACGCAAGGCGCGATTGCGCGTGCTCCCGCAGGCAGCCGCCGAGTCTTGGTTCATGCGCGAGCGCTCCGCGATCGACGCGCTATTCGCAGCTCTCGATCCAAAAGACGTCGTGGGACGCCCGGTCGACTTCGTTCTCGATGATTCGCTGTTCCAGGACTCGGTGAACCACGTCGGCCCGACAGGGCGCTTCATACGCACCGAACGACTCGTTCAAGCGCTGCGCGACGACGGCACGTTTTCCGTGCGGTACGGCCGCCGGTACTCGGCGTCCGGCGTTATCTCCCCAGCTCGATACGACCTCACGTCGGGATTCCACGACGACCGCGTTTTTACGCGCGGTGACGCGCGCTTCTACCGGCTCGAGTACCCAATCAAGGCAGGCGAACGATTCCTGGTCGTGCAGACCAACGGCTGGAATCCATACTACAAAATGCCCGACCGGCTTGGCCTGCGCGTATTCGTGGATGGAACCGAACTGGTATTGTCGAGCCGGCAAGGCACGGCGTTCTGGTTCGACCTTCCGAGCAAGACGGCGACGGTCCAGCAGATCCGTCTCGTGTCCAATGTCTTCAGACCGGCGGACATCGGTCTCAATAACGATGGACGCACACTGGGAATCGACGTCGAAAGCGTGACGTTCCGATGAACCAGGCCCACGAGCGGGAGCATCGGGAGCGCGGTCCAACGAGCTCGAGGGCTACGGCAGCGCAGCGAGGAACGAAGCGTCGAGCGTCAACCAGATTCGATTGAGGTCAGTCGTGGTCGGCGTCACGAATCGACCCCGCTCGTCCGAAGGGCGCCTCCCGACGCGGGGCCGCCGGTTCGAAATAGCTGCTCGTCATTCAGTGGTCGGAGCAGCGGCAACGACATCTACGCGCTGGTCGGATCGTGCCCCGCCCGCTTCGTCGAACCACGCGTAATACTCCTGCACGAGCGTCAGCACGAGCGTCAACGTCCCGCACGACGCCGGCGCTTTCACGATGACCCACAGCCTGAGCTCTTCTCCGGGTACAGCGTCGCGCGACAGCGGTGTGCGCTCGCCGTCGTAGACAAGCACCGTTCCATCCGACGCGAACCAGCGGTAGCTGACGCACACCCGCTGCAACCCGCTCGACGGCCACGTCTCGGCTCCTGTGTTGACGACCCGCATCTCGACCGCACGAACTTCGTTCGCCTGGAGCACCGTAAGCTCGCCCAACGGCTCGATAGCTCCCCGGAAGTCGCTGAGCACTGGCGCGTGCTGCGCGAGATGCTGCGAACCGTCCCACCCTGCACCCGCGGCGACGAGCTCGACGCTGCCGTTCGGGCTGCCGTTCGCCGGAGTGCAACTGAGCTCGGGATACAGCTTGGCCGTGCCCTCCCAATGGTCGCCGATGTTGCCCACCACGCCAAGCCACACGATCTGATCGCGCCAGTGATAGACCTCGGTTTCGTCCGAGGCCACGTGGTGGATCGCGCCGCCGATCGCGTAGTCACCGTAGCCGAGATCGCAGCGGAAACGAAACGTGAACACGTAGTCGCCGGGCTCCCTGATTTCGAGCGACCGCCCCTGCGCGCGACAATTCGTTCCAAACACGATTCGACCCGCGTCGTCGACGATCTGGATGCCGACGACGACGTCGCGAGCGGGCCCATGGGCGCGAATCACCAGATTGACGCGAACGACCTCGCCACAGAACACCTTGTTGCCGCGGGACACGTTACCAACTACCGCGGCCGACAGTAACTCGACTTTGCGGTTGCCATAGTCGGCAGGCATCGAAGATGCGGCCGGCGCGGTGGGCGCAGCGGCAACCTCGGACGCGGGTGCCCGCACATGCGCGTCGCTGGCGGAGACGCCGGCCGAGCTGGCAAGCCGCGACGCGCATTGGCGCAACGTTTGCTGCCGCTTCGCCCTGAACGAGCGCAACGCATGCTCGTACAGCGCGATGTCGAGCACGTTGAGCTCTTCGAGCCGAGCGCGAGACTTGGTGTCGATCGCCTCGACCGCCGCGCGCCCCTGCGTCACGTTCACCCGAGGCACTTCGGAAATGGGAGGCCATCCCACATCGCAACACAGTACGTGGACAAACTCGTCGAATTCCTCGAACGCGCCAACGAGGTCGTACTCGCCGAGCGCCGCCTTCGCGGCGGTGAGTTTCTCTTCGCCTGACAGGCTGCTCGAGCCGTCCCACTTCATCGGCAGGAAGTGCATCGTCTGGTCGTTGCGCAGCAGCGCGGCCACTTCCGGGACGTCGCACGCGATGTATTCGTCGAGCGTCAGGCGCTTCGCGAGCTCGACCGTGGGGTTGCCGCCGCGCTTCGGAACTTGGTTGCGCGAGAAGTAATAATGGGAAAGCAGCCTGTCGACCGGATGTCGCAGCACAGTCAGCGAGTAGCGTGTCGGATCGAGCCGCTGGCCCGGCACGAACGAGAAATGGCCGGTCACGACGATCTTGTCCGCGTTGCGCGCGAGCGCTCTATTCAGCGGCTCGATCAGCCCAAAGGTCACGTTCTGCTGACCGAAGCGGTCGACGAGGACCTGGTCGAGCGAGGAGCCCGCAGCCTTGTAGATGTGATCGAACAGGAACTTGCCCTTCATCTGGACTTTCGCGCTTCGGTCGAATGCGCGGCACCGGCGAGATGCGTCGCGCCGTCGGGGCGCATGCGAACTGCGCGTGCGATCAGTTCAGCATTTCGCCGACGATTCGGTGATTGGACGCTGCGATCCCCGAAAAGTCGTACAGCGGATCGCCGCCGTGTCGACGCAGATCTACGGTTGACAGAACCCGGCGCGCATCCTCCCGTCTGCCGTTATCGAGCAGGCAATACGCCTTCGCGCACTTGAGCACTTCGCGTACCGACGGCAACGCGCGGCTGATGGCGTGCTCGATCAGCTCGAGCTTGCCCTCCAGCGAAAGGGTGAACAAGTCACGGTCGAATTCGCCGCTCGGGAGTTGCTTCGTGTAAAGATAAACCATCGAACTGCCGAACACCGGATAGAGCGCCTCGAAATATTCCTTGTAGTACTCCATCGTTATCGCGACCCAGTATGAATGGAAGTAAATGTAGTCTTGTTGGACCAGGACGCTTGCACCCGGAACGAGCGCGGGGAAGATATTCCGCTGTATCCACGCATTCAAGTCCCAACTCTTCGAGACATCATTGAAGACTATCTCGACCCTTTGGTCGGGCTTCCAATGCAGCGACCGGATTTCGCCCGGGTTGATACTTATGAGTTTCAGAAAATCACGATTGTTGTCGATAAAGTTGTCCAGAAATGAACCCGTCATGTCGGGGCGATCGCCAAACATGTATGCCGGCAGGCCTGCGGTTTGAAACAAGTCGAAGCTGTATATTCTCTTCTGCTTGTCTGTCACCGACGTGTTGGCAACGAGCCCCTTGGCGAGGGCGTTTGTGGATACCCCGTTCAGGACACCGAGGTCGACCATGTATCCGGCGCCCGTAAAATGGTCCTTGGCGAGGGCATAGAGCAACGAAAGCTCGTACGACGTCAACATGCTCCTCGCCTCGATCGTGCCGGATGGGTTTGCCAAACGATACGTCTGAAACGCGGTGTTCGTAATGCCCGTGTTCGAACCCGGGGTCCTGAACTGATCGTAGCGTTCCCAGAATAGCGTCGAGCGAACGGTGAGGGAAGCGGTGCGTGCGTTTTCCATTGAATGTCGATTCCGATCGGCGCCAATCACCGCTGCACCATGACTGAACGCGACAACGAACCGCGAATGGCGGCGGCCGCCGCGGCAAGTCGCCGCCGATCGTTCTCATGCGTGCACAGATAGGCGAGGCACGCCGCCGCTTCATCGGCGTCGGCGTAGTACAGCCCACACTGCGCAGTGCGACACGCCCGCGTCAGTGCCTCGTTCGCCGCCGGCACGACGAGCGGCAGCGCATGCGTCGCGGCGAGCTCGATCGCCACGTCGGGCTCGATCGTCGGGTCGACGACGACCAGCGCCTGCGCGACGTCGAGCTGATCCGCCGTGAGCCATTCGCTCATCGTCACGTCGATCCGAAGCGAGGCGAGGTAGCGCGGAACGAGCGCGATCGCCTTCTGGGCGACCTCGCTCACGCGTTCGCCGACACAGACGAACAGCGGCGCTCGGCGCGCGCTCGTGCCCGCGGTGCGTCTGCTTCCCTCGTACACCTGCAGCAGCGCCCGCACGTGGGCGTCGAACGAATTCTCGGCCATCAGTGCCTTGCCGCGTGCCCCCATCGACTCGATCAGCGCGGGGTCGTCTACGAAGCGCGACATCCGCTCGGCGAGCTCGACCGGATCGCCTGCGCGAAAGAGAAACCCGGTCACGCCATCGACAACGAGCTCGCGATTGCCGCCCATCGCAGTCGCGATCACCGGACGACCGCATGCCATCGCCTCTGTGATCGATACCGGCTGGTTCTCCCGCCATGTCGACGGCAGAACTAACACGTCGGTCTCGGCGTAGGCTTCGACGATGCGGCTGTTCTCGAGCCTGCCCCACAAGCGAACGCAGTCGGCGAGGCCGGCGGTCTCGACGATGCGCTCGCACTCCCTTCGCTCTTCGCCTTCGCCGACGAGATTGACCCGCGCTTTCGTCGCGTCGGGCAGGTTCGCGAGCGCATGAAGCAGCGTGTGCACGCCCTTGTGGCGCCCGAAATGCCCGATGAACGTGAATCGGATGCGGTCGGAAGGCGTTCGCCCAACCGCCGCGAAACGGTCGACGTCGATGCCATTTCGCAGCACGTGCATCCGCGTTTGAGGAAAACCGGCCGCGACGTAGCTGCCGGCGAGATACCGGCTCGGTGATATGTAGGCGTCGACGGCATCGAGGGTGCACCCGAAGTAGTCCTGTCTCATCCGAATCGGGATTCGCCGGTTCCTGCCGTCGTCGACGTACCGCTGGCATTCGTGGCACGCGGTGAAGTCCTCGCACGGCCGTAGCTCAGTCTTCATCGCGGTGTTCTTGAAGCAGAACCCCCAGTGGTCATGCAGCGTCATCACCGTCGATGCACCGGCTTCCTTCGCCAGGCGGACGAGCGTCACGGAAAGTCCGACGAGGTTGTGAAAATGCACGACGTCGGGCCGGTATGACTTCAACAACGAATCGAAGTGTCTGTCGACGGCCGGATGCGAAAAGTTGGCGTATGCGGGCTGGAAGTCCTGCGCGACGAGCCGCACGCGGCGCACCGCGATGCCCTCGTGGCGGTCGTCGCTAACAACGTATCGCGCGTCCGCCGAGCGTGTGTCCCCCGCGAATACGCGCACTTCGTGCCCCGCCTCGATCAACGCTTTCGCCTGCTCGTGGGCGATGAGCTCAGCGCCGCCGACGAAGTGCGGCGGATAGACGTTCGAGCAGAGCAGGATTTTCATCCTGTCGGTGAGCAGGCGCGATATGCCGCTGCGCCTTGGCTACGCATAGTGGCGCGCCATCGTTTCGTCGAACGCGCGTTTGGCCGTTGCGCCGACGACCAAGGAGCCGGTTCTCGGCATCGGCGTCAGCAGCGCAAGCGCGAGCCCGCCCCACATCTCGCCGTCGCCGCCGCCGCCGTGCTCGACAAGCCGCCCCGGAATGAAATCGAGATCGACCCACTGCACGTACGGCGATCGCTGCCACCGCGCTTCGAGCATTCCGCGGCGGCAGTCCGGATTGAACCCATCGTGCAGCAGGATCATCAGCGGCTTCTTCGGGACGTAGTCCAGCATGATCTCGATGTCGCGCGTCACTCCGGCCGCCGAATGATCGCCGTCGATCAGCACGAACTCGACCGGAAGCTCGGCGGCATCGAGCTCGTTCAGCAACGCGGGCAGAACCCGCATGCTCGGACCGGTGAGGAAGCTTACGTTCCCGAGGTGTGACAGCTTGCCCGGGATGCTCGGGTCGATGTCGATCGAGAACACGATCTTCGCGTACTGCGAGAGCAAAGAGAGGCTTCCTCCTTTGTAGGTACCGATCTCGATCGCGCAAGTCGGCTTGATCCGGTGGAGGATCGCCGTCATGCCGAGGCGCTCCGAATCGTTCATCTGCCAGTCGGTCGTGAGGCAGGCCGGATACAACAAGTCGCTCACGTTGATCGGCGCATCGGTCGCCGATCGCCGCGGCGGAACCGCCGAAGCGGCTTCGGGCCGGCTGGAGGCGGGTTCAGGCATCGCGTTGATCGCATCGACGATTTCCATCGCGTAATCGCTCCACGTCTTGATCGGTCTTGCGCACGCTTCGGTTGCGAGCTTCCCGTACAGCGACGCGTCGCTCGCGAGCGTCTCGATCGCTCCGGCGATCGCTTCTGCGCTCGCCATGTCGACCTCAAGGCAGCCGCCGCCGGCGGCGATCTCGGCCATTACCCCGGCGTTGTGGCAAATGCAGGGCTTGCCATGCCAGAGGCTTTCGAGGATCGGCAGGCCGAATCCTTCGATTTCGGACGCGTAGATCGTGAACGCGCAATCGCGGTACGCCTGGTTCAGTGTCGCGTCGTCGACGATGCCAAGCCAGCGCATTCGCGCGTCGCTCGCGCATGCGCGGGTCACCTGCTCGACGATGCGGTCGCCGCCGGCGTACCGATTGCCGATCAGCGTCAGCGTCCACCGGAGGTCTGGACGCCGCGTCGCGAGGAGCCCGAACGCGGCAAGCAGACGCGCATGATTCTTCCGCGGCTCGAGCGTCGATACGCACAGGACGTTCGCGGCGCCGTCCGCTTGCGCAGCGACGACGCGCTCGCGCGGCGCGCCGCCGAATTCTCCCGGTAGCGGGATCGCGTGGACGCGCGTGGGCGCGATCCCGCGCTGACGCCAGAAATCCCGCAGACACGTCGCCGAAAATTCGGAAATCGGAGTGACCAGATCGCACTTGGCGAGCGCGCTCATGTAAGCGGCATGGTTGTCGCGTATCGCATCGTCCTTCACCAGATCGGGGCGAAGGACCGGAATCGCATCGTAGAAGATCGCTTGGAGGCGCAAACCACGCGCCGCCGCGAATCGTCGGATGTCCTTTCCATTCGCTTCGAGGATGATTTCGGTGAGGAACAGCCACGAGGGTCGCCCATTTCCGTTGGAAGCGGATTCGACCAGCCGGCGCGGTCCGGCCTGGGGCGAGCGAGGCAAGTCGGCGCCGATACGCGGCCCGTTGAAGGCGGATAGAAGCGCGTATTCGCGCTCGGTCGGAAAGACATAGTTCCCGTGCTCGGCATTCCAGATCACGAAGAGCGGCACGCCGAATCGTTGCAGCTCGCGCGCAAGTCGACGCGTCACGCGCACGACTCCCGAGTTCGCGCCATCTCTGCTCGCGTTCGAGACATCGATCAGAACGCGCGGCAACGTGGTCGTCCGCCTGGCGACCAGCGCCAGCAACAGTCGCTCGTATTCGCCGGTGGCCCGTCGCCAGGTGAACGCCTCGCGGAAACGGGCGCGCGCTGCCTCGATCTCGTCGCCCAGAGGAACACGGGACATCAGCACATCGGCCGCCTTGTCCGCCATTTGCGCGACATCGCGACACAGGAACCACGGATGCAGGATGACCTCGGGATGCGCGGCGACGTCGAACGCGAGAACGGGGCGCCCGAGCCACTGCATCTCGACGAGCGGCAAATTGAACCCTTCCCATTGCGAGACGGAAATGCCGAGCGCCGCGGCTTGCATCAGCGCTTCGAGCTCGCTGTCGTCGGGATGACCGATCGCGACGACGTGGTCGCGACAACGCTCGGGAATCACCGTATCCGGCTCGGCAAGGATCGCGACTGAGAAATTCGCGGTCAACGGCCGCAGGCGGTCGACGAAATCGTAAACGGCCTCCGAATTCTTGTAGCAGCCCGGCTCCCAGCGACCGAGGTTGACGATCAGCGGGCGCTCAGGTGTCGACACACAACGTGCCGAGAAGGCGTTCGCGCGAACGCGACCGAGCGCATGGCGATCCCACACTCGGCGCTCCATGTGATCGGCGCCGAGCAATATCGGGATCACTTCGACGTCCCCGCTCTGGAGCTCGCTCTGCGTGCGAGCGATGAACCGGCTGATCGGCGCAATCGCCGCGAGCGACGGCAGACTCTGCCGCCGCAGCGATCTCAGCTTGCGCTGGACCGTCAGCGCACCGTCGGCGAGTCCTTCCTCGGGGACCGCACCGCAATCCATGAAAACGGTCGCACACCCATGGCGCTCGAGCGTGGCGATCGCTTCGAAGAACGGCCATCCGCCGATGAGCGCAACGTCGGGTGTACGAGCTTCGTCGAACAAGGCGTCCCATTGCTCGCGCAGCCAGCGGTCGGTGAACGCGTTGAGCTCGGCGTAGCTGCCGCCGCCCTGCGGCACGGTGATGACCTGCGACGCAAACGATTCAACGACCGTTCGGTCGAAGCGATTGGCCATGACCGCGACGCGATGCCCTCGCTCGACGAGTCCGATTCCAAGCATCAGCAGCGCGCGGTCGACCCCGAACCGGAACAGAAACCGCTCGTTGCACAGAAGTACATTCATCGCGCGAGAAGCGTCTACGCCTACGACTTCCGTGCGACGACGGCATAGTCCTGCGCGCCGTACAACACCTCATTGATCCTTTGCTGGACCATCGGCGTGCCCTCGGTCAGCAACTCGCTCTCCGGATAAGGATGCAGCCGGCGGATTTCGACGGCGGTGAATCCGCGCGCCTGCGCGAGGAATTCGAGGGTGCTGGGCGGCAGCGGACGCTGGTGCGTCGGGTCGAACCAGAAGTTGCACGCGCCCACGAGGAGATTCTCGGGATTGGGCGTTTCGAGGATCATCAGGCCTCCGCTCTTCAGGACGCGGAGGATTTCGTCGAGCAGCGCGACGAGTCGTTCGAAAGACAGGTGCTCGACCACGTGCATCGCCGTGATCGCGCCCATCGAATCGGACCTCAGCGCCTGCAGATATTCGATGGCGTCGCCTTCGGCCACATCGAGGCCGCGCTCTCGGCATTGCCTGATCGTCACGCGATTCGAATCGACACCGCTCGCCATCAGGCCCGATTCGCGCAGCAGGTCGAGCCATTCGCCGCGCCCGCACCCGACGTCGAGAACCGGTTCCGCCGCGGTCCCGGCGCCGGCGTCGCGAACGATGGGTACGTAGATCTCGAACAGCCGCTTGATCTGCTCCTGCGCGCCGCGAAACCGGTTCTCGAACGAAGCATAGAACACGTCGAGCAGATGACCCTGCTCGCGCTGAAGCTCGACGCGGCGCTCCTCCGGCGGCGTCGGCATGCGCCGCCTCGATTCGTCGAGCAGCGCGCTCACGCGATACTGCTGATCGAGAAGCGCATGCCGAAACTCGGTAAGATCGCGGCGTACATCGTCCAGCGCGCTGCGAAGCTGCGGCGTCGCGACGCCGGTCGCACGTAGCGCGTCGACATTCGCCTGCGCCTCGGCGTAGCGGCGCTCGGCATTGCGCAACAATTCGCCGACCTGCTCGAGGTCCGCCTTCCGCCGATCGAGCGCCGCCACCTCCGCGCGAACGCCGTCGACGCTGGTCGTGTCGGCCTTGTCCGTCGCCAATTGCGACAACGCGCCACGCAAAGCGCCCGTCTCCTCGTCGACGTGACGCGCGAGCGCATCGATCCGGCTATCGTCGGCCTTGCGTTGCACCAGCGAGACGAGATGGTTGCCGAGCGCCGTCAATCGCTCGCTCTCCGCCTTGCGCTCGACGACGCGCTCGACCGCGAACAGGCGCGACTCGAGGCGTTCACGAACGGCGCCCAGTTCGACGCGCTCGTGCATGCGCGTCAACAGGCTCTCGAGTTCCTCCTGCCCCGCGTTGATCTCGGCCTTGATCACGCCTTCGCGATGAAACAGCGACGCCTCGAGCCGTTCTTGATTGCGCACGATGTCTGGAAGGCGCAACAGCTCCTGGATGATGCCGAGCAGACGCCCGACGACCGGGACCCGCCGCAGCGTGCGCAGCGCGAACGGCACCGCAAGGCCGCTCACGGAGACACCGACCGCGCGCCCCTCGCGGGACCAGCGCATGCGTCCGAGGATTTCGGTCTTTCCCGTGCGTCCGCTGCGCAGGGCCTCAAGGAACGCGGCGGCGCCGCTCGCATCGGGCTCGCGATGGAGCAACGCGCGGTAAGCGTTGTGGACGAAGTTCTCGTCGTGGAACTGAAGGAGCTCCGCCACGGCATAAGAGCGCTTCTGCGAAAGCGGGACTTCGAACTGCGGCAACCGACGCAAGACGATCGGTTCGGAGTGCGCGGCCCGCGCCGTGTCGGCGAAGTTCGCCTGCCGCGCGTCGGCCGAAGACGCGGCGCCGCGGCCGATGCTCGCCTTCTGCCGGGCGACTTCCTCGCGGATGCGCCGCATCAACTCGTCGACGCCTCCATCGTTCGCGCTGTCTTCCGTCATGTGTCTGGTCGAAGTCGAATGGGCGACACGATTCATTGCGACTTGAGCGTCGCGTCGCGCTGTGGGCCCTTGGTGACCGCTTCCGTGACGGCGCACGCGCCGACCGATTCGGGCGATCCCTCGGCGACGACGCCATGCCAGCGCGCGGCGACGTCGAGCGCGCAGACGCCGATCGCGGTAGCCCGTGTTCCGCGCACAACCTGGAACACGAGCGCGCGATCCCACCAATCGAAGTTCGCGACCGTGTGGCTCGCTCCTGCATGCAGCGCCGCGGTAATGCTATAACTGCCGACGCCCAGATCGAGCGCGGGAAAATCGAAATCGACGATCAGGTTTTGCGCGGCCGCAACGTGGACGCGGCTCGTGCCAAGGTGATACGTATTGGTGCCGAATACGTCGTTGCCGAGCCGGTCGCGGATCAGGATGCCGGCCGAGAGCTCCCCGATCGGCGCCCGCGTGAGGACAGAGACACGGATCGTGACGGAATCGCCGCTTCGCAGCGCGCGCACCGGCTCGTCTCCACGAAGAAGCTCGATCGACTCGATCATCGCCTCCGAGCTTCCGGACCGCGTCGTCGTGCGCCCCGACAACGCCTCGGACTGGCGAATCTCGTAGTCCGCGCGATGCGCGGCGATCAACGCGTTGTAGTAATCGATCACCGAATCGGGCGAGCCGTCACGCAGCACCAGGCCGCGATCGAGCAGCAACGCGCGATTGCAAAGCGTTTTCACCGCACCCGGGCTGTGCGACACGAACAGCAGCGTCGTTCCGGCATCTCGGAAACGGCGGATGCGATCGAAGCTCTTATGCTGGAAATACGCATCCCCGACCGACAGCGCCTCGTCGACGATCAGCACGTCGGGTCGCGTCGCGGTCGCGACGCTGAACGCGAGCCGCACTTGCATGCCGGTCGAGTACGTGCGCACCGGCTGATCGATGTAGTCGCCGATTTCGGCGAATGCTTGGATCTCGCTCATCAGCGCCGCGGTTTGTGCGCTCGAAAACCCGTGCAGATGGCCGGCCATGATCGCGTTTTGCCGCCCGGTGAAGTCGGGATGGAATCCGATGCCGAGTTCGAGCAACGCGGACAGCCGTCCGCCGATTTCGTACGCTCCCGTCGTCGGCCGTATCGTGCCGGCGAGAATCTTGAGCAGCGTGCTCTTGCCGGCCCCGTTCGCGCCGATGATGCCGACCGCCTCGCCGGACTGGATCTCGAACGAAACGTCGCGCAGCACCCACACGAGCTCGTGTCGGTTACCGAAACCGAGCCATTCCTGCAGACGCCCCGATTTGCGCTCGTAGCGCCGGTACGCCTTGCCCACGCTGCGAACGCGCACGGAACTCATTAGAGCTCGTCGACGATGTCGGCCGACAGCGCGCGGAACGCGTAAAGGCCCAACGAGAGCAGCACCGCCGCGAGCACGGCCGGATACGCGAGCGTGGTCCACGGCAGCACGCCGTGATCGACGAAGATCGATTGCGCGAACCGCACGAGCGGCCACATCGGATTCCACTCGAGGAACGCGGCGAGACCGTCCGGCAGCGCCCGCATCGGATAGACGATCGGCGTCAGCCAGAACCAGAAATTGAGCACGAGCGCGACGCTGTGCTCGACGTCGCGATAGAACACATTGATCGATCCGAGCAGAACGCCCAGTCCGAGCGCCAGCGCGACGACGATCGTCACCACCGGAACGATGGCGGCGGTGACGACGCCAGGAAACTCGCCTATCAGGACGAGAAACGCCACGAAGAGCAGCGCGATCACCGCGAAATTGATCAATCCGGTGAGCGTGACCATCACCGGCAGCGCGAACTTCGGCAGGCTGACCTTCTTGAGGAGGTTTGCGTTGTGGACGAAGACGCCGACCGAACGTGTCAGCAGTTCGCTGAAGAGCTGCCAGATCACGATGCCGGCGCACAAGTGGATGCTATACGCGAAGCGCGTGTCGTGGCCCGGCAGTGACGGACGCATGATCTCGGCGAAGACGAGCGTGTAGATCGCGATCAGCGCAAGCGGCTGCGCGACCGCCCAGAAGAATCCGAGCTGCGTGCCGAGGTAACGGGCGACGAAGTCCCGCTTAACGGCCGCGAGAATGTAGTCCCGCACGCCCCACGTTCTGCGCAGCGCCCTTACCGTCGTGATACCCGTTCCGCTCATGGACCACACACGTCCGGCCTTACGCCGGCTCCCGCTCCACCCGCCGCAAATCGGCGTCGACCATCATGCCGATCAACGACTCGAGCGACGTGGTGGCCGACCAGCCGAGGCGCTCTCGCGCCTTGGTGGGATCGCCCAACAGCGCGTCTACCTCGGCAGGACGCAGGAATTTCGGATCTACGACCACATAGTCCTCGTAGTTGAGATCGACGAGCTGGAACGCCCTCCGGCACAACTGTCGAACCGTCGTCGCAACGCCCGTCGCGATGACGTAGTCGCCCGGCTCGTCCTGCTGCACCATCCGCCACATCGCGTCGACGTAGTCGCCGGCGAAGCCCCAGTCACGCTCGGCGTCGAGGTTGCCGAGTCGAAGCTCTTTCTGTCGGCCGAGCTTGATGCGCGCGACCGCATCGGTCACCTTGCGCGTGACGAATTCGAGGCCGCGAAGCGGCGATTCGTGGTTGAAGAGGATGCCGCTCGAGGCATGCAGCCCGAAGCTCTCGCGGTAGTTCACCGTCGACCAGTGCGCGAACAGCTTCGCCACGCCGTAAGGACTGCGCGGATAGAATGGAGTCTGCTCATTCTGCCGCCTTGCCTGGATCAGCCCGAACATCTCGCTCGTCGACGCCTGGTAAAAGCGCGATTTCGGACTGAAATTCCTTATCGCCTCGAGGATCGTCAGCGCTCCGATGCCCGTGACATTGGCCGTGAGCATCGGTTGCCGCCACGACGTTGCAACGAAGCTTTGCGCGCCGAGATTGTAGACCTCGTCGGGCTCGCTCGTCTCCAGCGCGCGCAGGATCGACGTGATGTCGGTGAGATCGCCGTCTATCAGCTCGACGCGCTCCGTAATGCCGAACTCGCGAAGCCGCCACAGCGTGTCCGTGCTGCGCCGCGCGAGCAGCCCGTGCACCCGATACCCCTTGCCGAGCAGCAGACGCGCGAGGTAGGCACCGTCCTGGCCGGTGATTCCCGTGATCAGCGCGGATTTGCTCATGCTGTCAGGTTTCCGGTCCGTCGTGGCGTGCCCAATACGCCAGCATTGCCGTCAGCGATTCGTCGAGCGGCGTTGTGGCCGCCCAGCCCGTCGCTGCACGCATCTTGGTCGGATCTCCGCAGGCACGCCGCTGCTCGGCGCGGCGCAGGCGTCCAGGATCCTGGCGCTGTTCGACATCGACCCGGGCGATATCGAGGAGCCGTTCGACGAGCTGCCTCACCGACTGTTCCCTGCCCGAGCAGACATTATATAGTTCACCGCTCGCTCCTCGCTCGAGCAACAGCAGATACGCGCGCACGACGTCCCGCGCGTCTGTGAAGTCGCGCGTGACGTCGAGGTCGCCGACGTCGATGACCGGTTCGCGCCGGCCCTGCTGGACGGCGGCGATCTGGCGGGCGACGCTCGATACGACGAACGCATCGCTTTGCCCAGGACCGATGTGGTTGAACGGGCGCGCGAGCCGGATGTCGATGCCTTCGGTCACCGACCACTGAAAACACAGCGCTTCGGCTGCGAGCTTGCTCACCGCGTACGGGTTGCGCGGCGCTGGCACTCGACGCTCGGTGACCGGCAGGTCGCCCTCGGCGACGAAGCCGTAGACGTCAGCGGTTCCGACGAACACCATCGGACCGCGGAAACCGGATCGCTTCAGCGCTTGCAGAAGGTTGAGCGTGCCCAAGACATTGACCCGCATCGTCGCCTCGGGATCGCGAAAAGCATCCGGCACATTGGATCTTGCCGCGAGGTGCAGCACCGCGTCGGGCGCCGCCGACACGACGAGGTCATGCGTGCGCATTGAATCGCGGATGTCGAAGGGGCGCGGCAACTCGACGAGCTCCCAGCCCAGCGATGGCTCGCAGGCGAGCACTCGTGCAAGCGTCGATCCGACGAAGCCGTAGCGGCCCGTCGCGAGCAGCCTCCTCAACGCCGCTCTCGCGTCATGCCGCGCTCGGCGCGACCGCGCGGTAGACGTCGAGCGTCGCCGCAGCGCACGCGTTCCACGAGAAACGGGCCGCACGCTCTATTCCGCGCTGAGACAACCGCGCTCTGGCGCGCGAGTCGTCGAGCAGCCCCGCGATGCAGGATGCGAGGTCGTCGGGGTGCTCGGCATCGACGGTATATCCGGCGTCACCAACCACTTCGGGGAGGGACGCGCGGTCCGACACGATCACGGGCACGCCGGACGCCATGGCCTCGAGCGGTGGTAAGCCGAATCCTTCGTAAAGCGATGCGAAAACGAACACCGCGGCGCCGGCGTACACGTCGGGCAGATCGCTGCCTGCGATGTGTCCGAGAAAACGTATCTGTCCGCGATCGGCGAGACGCCGCAGACGCGTCAAGATTCCGCGGTCCTGCCATCCGCGCGCGCCGGCGATCACGAGTGGATAGCGATCGCGTAGCGGCACCGGAAGCTGCGAGAACGCTTCGAGTACGTGCGACAGATTTTTCCGTGGCTCGATCGTTCCAACCGTGAGCACATACCCGCCATGCTCGAGTCCCAGCCGTTGTAATGTAGCCGCCGCATCGGCGGGCGAGCGCGGCCGGAATTCGCCGGAAACGCCGAGGTAGACGGTCCTCACCCGCTCAGCCGGCACGCGAAAAGTCGAGATCACCTCGGTGCGCACGAAATCGGAATCAACCACGATCGCGCGGGCGCGCTCGAGCGCGGCGGGCAGGCCGCGCTCGAGCCAGCGGACACGATCGATCGGATGGGTATCTGGGTAACGAATCCACGACAGATCGTGGACCGTGACGACGACCGGCACATCGTAAGCGAGCGGAATGTAGTTCTGCTCATGATAGAGTTGCACGCGGTAAGTACTTAGGCCGCGTGAAAATCCGATGCGGCGAATAGCATGTCGCACGGCCCCTCGAAAGGGCATCCAAGGCTTCAATCGTTGAAGCAGCCTCGATTGGACGCCGCCACCATTGTGTGGCGGTTGTGGACGTTCGTGACGCCACACGTACGGATAGAACGAATACGCGTCGACGCTGCCCTCGGCCTCGAGCGCTCGGCCAAGCTCGACGATGTAGTTGCCGATACCGGTGAGCGGCGACAGGAGCGGAGTCGCGTTGAAGGCAACGCGAAGAGACATCGGCAAATTGCTCGAGAGGAAGAATCTCTTGAACCCGCGTCGCCGTGTGCGGGGCATAATTTCGCCGTGGATTGTAGCATGCAAACACGTCGCGATGTCGATGCCGGACGCATTCCGATGCAAAAGCGCAGTACGACGTTGACGGCAAACTCGATCGAGACGCTGCCGCTTTCAAAAGCCGCACGCGCTGGCGCACCCGCTTCGCCGCGAAGCATTGCAATCGTCCACGATTGGCTCGACACGTGGGGCGGCGCGGAGCACGTACTCGCCGAGATTTTGCAAATTTTCCCGAAAGCGGTCCTTTTCGCGCTGGTCGATTTTCTGGCCTGCGACGATCGGACGCGCCTCGGCGGGCACGCCGTGCACACGTCGTTCATACAGCGAATGCCGGCCGCACGATCGGCGTTCCGATGGTACTTGCCCTGGTTTCCGCGAGCGGTGGAAAGCCTCGACGTCTCGCGTTTCGATCTCGTGATATCAAGCTCACACGCAGTAGCAAAGGGCGTGCGGACTTCGCGGCGCCAATTGCACATCTGCTATTGCTACACGCCGATGCGCTACGCGTGGGACCTCCAGGATCAGTATCTGGAGCAAACCGGACTGCATCGCGGCATCCGTGGCTGGGCAGCACGGCGCGTCCTGGCCCGTTTGTGCTCCTGGGATCGCGCGGCGACCAGCCGCGTCGACCATTTCGTCGCTATCTCGCGTACGATCGAGAACCGGATCAACCGATGCTATCAGCGATCGGCCGCCGTCATCTATCCGCCGGTGGCGACCAGATTCACCGGGCAACCGGACAGCAAGCGCTCGATTTACGTAACGGTCTCCCGATTGGTGCCGTATAAGCGCATCGACGCCATAGCGGAGGCCTTCCGCTCGTTGCCCGACCGCGAACTCGTCGTAATCGGAGAAGGACCCGAGCGTGCGCGAATCGAAGCCGTCGCCGGTTCGAACGTCCGACTACTCGGGCAGGTATCGGACGGCGAGCGCGACCATTGGCTGCAACAGGCGCGCGCGTTCGTCTTCGCTGCCGAAGAGGATTTCGGAATCGCGCCGCTCGAGGCACAGGCGCAGGGTACGCCGGTGATCGCGCTGGCGCGCGGCGGCGCGGTCGAAACGATCCACGGGCTCGATGCGCCGACGCCCACCGGCGTCTTCTTCGACGAGCAGACGCCGCCAAGTATCGCCGACGCGGTGCGCCGGTTCGAAGCGCACGCCGCGCGGATCACGGTCGACGCCTGTCGCTTGAACGCGAAGCGCTTTTCGCAGGATCGTTTCCGCCGCGAATTCGCCGAATTCGTCGATGCGCGCTGGGCGGAGTTCGCCGCGCACACAGCGCGCTGATGCGTCGCAGCCTTCTCAAGGAGAACGCACCGCTGTTCGAGCAGCTGATGCGATTGCTCGATCCCTGCCTGATCATGCTGACGGGGACCGTCATCTACCGCGTGTACCTCGACAGCTGGGTGTTACCGGATCGCTATTCGGTCGCCATCATCGGCATGGCGGCGATAGCCGCACTGGTCTTTCCCGTTCTCGGTCTCTACAAGGCGCAGCGCGGAATCACGGTGTTCGAGGAGGTTCGGCGCCTCGTCAATGCGACGCTGCTGTTGGCAGCAGCATGGTTCGCGTATCTGTTCCTGTCCAAGAGCGGTCCCGACTTCTCGCGCGTATGGTCCATATACTGGATCTTTTGCGCTCTGATTTCGCAACTCGGATTCCGCCTGGTAATCAGGTTCGGTCTGCGCCGACTGCGAAAACATGGCTACAACCTGCGCCATATCGTAATCGTCGGAGCCGGTGCTCTCGGCACGACGATCGCCGAGCGATTGAGCCTCGCGCCGTGGACGGGCCTAGTCGTTCGCGGCTTCTACGACGACGATCCGAGATTTCACAATACGTCGATCGACGGGCTACCCGTCCTCGGTCCCGTCGATCAGCTCGCCACCGATCTCCAGAGAACGCCAGCCGACCAGGTGTGGATCACACTGCCGCTGCGCGCGGAAGAGCGGATTCGCGGCGTTCTCGATGAGCTGCAACGTTTTCCCGTGCAGGTTCGCTTCATTCCCGACATTTTCAACTTCACGCTGCTGCGCCACACCGTGTCCGAGATCGTGGGTCTGCCAGTTATCAATCTCACCGATTCGCCGCTGGAAGGAGCCGGACTCGCTCTCAAGAATGTCGAAGACTTCCTGTTCTCGTTGTTGATCCTCACGCTCGCCTCCCCGCTGCTGGTGCTGATCGCGATCGGCATCAAGCTGTCGTCGGCGGGCCCGGTCCTGTATCGGCAGGAGCGTGTCACGTGGAACGGGCAGCGGTTCTGGATGCTCAAGTTTCGCTCGATGCCCGTGGACGCCGAAACGCACACCGGTCCCGTGTGGGCAACGGCGGGCGAGCGCCGGGCGACCCCATTCGGCGCACTGCTGCGACGGACGAGCCTCGACGAGTTGCCGCAGTTCATTAACGTGCTTCGCGGTGAGATGTCGATCGTCGGTCCGCGTCCGGAGCGTCCCGAATTCGTCGAGCGTTTCAAGCACGAGATTCCGGGCTACATGCAGAAGCATCTTGTGAAGGCCGGAATAACCGGATGGGCGCAGGTCAACGATCTGCGAGGCGACACGAGCCTGCGCGAGCGCATCCAGTACGACCTCTACTACATCGAGAACTGGTCGATATGGCTCGACGTCCGCATCATGGCACTCACGGCGATGCATCTCGTTCGCAGCCGTCACGCGCATTGACGCTACCAGCGGGCGATCATGGATAAAATAGCGATTTCGGGGTATCCAGCGTGTCGTCGCAATCGGCATCAACCAATCGAGCTTCAGTCGAGTGACGACGGAAGGCAACACGCCTGTCCAGACGTCGATGCCGCAGACGTCCTCCGCCGAGCAGGCGGCGGACCTGGGCGTCACGCCGATACAAACGGCGCAGCGCCGAAACGTGCTGCGGGCGACGTTGATCTTCATAGGCTCCGTGGCGGTCTGTCTGATCGTTTATCTGGCCGCGACCGTTCCCGGCGCGTGGTTTCCCAAAGCGTTGCAGAAAGCGTGGAGCGCAGCGCAGTTACAGCTCACCCGCGGAGCTGGCGAAATGGTCGGCGACGAGCTCGTCGTCAAGGCGACCGACGCGAACGGGATCGCGATCGTTTCCCTTACGACCGAGCTGCCATCGACCGACTACCAAGCGCTTGCCTGGATCGGCATCGACTTTCCCGACCGAGCGACAGTTCAACTGCTGTGGCGAACCGACTATGCGCCGGCCCGGATGAACTCCACGCCTGTCGACATCGAATCCGGTCGTCCGCTGCCCGTCCTCGTCGGCAAGAATCCCGCGTGGATCGGTCGAATCACGGGAATAGCTCTCGCAATTCAAGGCCCCGTTTCACAACCGCTGCGCATCCGCGGCGTCGTGGCGAAGCCGATGGGCGCGGCCGAGACGGTGAGCGACCGAGCGCACGAGTGGCTTGCGTTCCAAGGCTGGACCGGCACGTCGATCAACACGATCACGAGCGGCGCGGACGTGCAGCCGCTCCCGTTGCCGCTGCTGCTCGCGATCGCGGTCGCCGTTGCTGCGGCAACGGCAATACTGCTGAAGCGATGGAAGCCCGGATCGCTGCCGACGAGCATTGGCGCGACTGTCGCCGCCTTCTTTCTGGTCGCATGGCTCGTGCTCGACGCGCGCTGGATGTGGGATCTCGCGCGACAGGCGAAGCTCACTGCCGCGCAATACGCGGGCAAGAGTGCGATCGAAAAGCACGAGGCCGCCGAGGATGGACGGCTGTTCGATTTCGTCCAGCAGGCGTTGAAGGTCATGCCAGCGAAGCCGGCGCGTGTGTTCGTCGCAGCAACCGCGCACTACTTCCGCGGTCGCGCCGCTTATCACCTCTATCCTCACAGCGTGTATCTGGATCCGCGAAACGATACTCTGCCTGCGGCGGCCGAGGTGCGCCCCGGTGATTGGATTTTCGTCTACCAGCGCCGCGGCATTCAGTTCAGCGCTGCCGAAGGCAAGCTGCGCTGGGACGGCGGCGATCCGGTTTCGGCGGAGTTGAAGCTTGCGAGTTCCGGCGCCGCGCTGTTCCTTATTCGGTGACGATGGACATCCTGTTGCTCGCGTTCGGCCTCGCACTGCCATGGCTGATGGGCACGCTGCTGCTTGCTGCCTTACCTCAAGCGCGCGCCGACGCACCGACGGCTGCCGAGTGGCCGTGGCTGATCGGCTGCGGATGGTTCGTCGGGATGTTCATTCTCACGCTGTGGATGCGTGTGCTCGCAAAGGCCGGAATTCCGTTCGGTATCGCCGCAATCGGTGGTCCGATGGTGTTAGCAACAACCGTATCAGGATGGGTCGCGCGGCGTCGTCGCCCTTCCCCATGGAAGCGCATGGCCGCCGCCACCTGGCATGCCGCGAGCGGCTCCGGGCTCAATTCGTGGCAGCGGGTTCTTTGGCTTGTGCTGCTCGCATGGCTCGCCATTCGGTTCGCACTGCTGCTTGCAGAAGTCTGGTGGCGGCCGTTGTACCCGTGGGACGCTTGGGCGCAATGGGGCACCAAGGCCCGCGTGTGGTTCGAACTGAAAACGATGGCGCCGTTCGTGACCGGAACCGAATGGCTCCGCGCCGCCACGGCGGGTGTGTATTTCGATGCCGCGCCGCACTATCCCGCGACCGTGCCGCTGTTCCAGGTGTGGCCGGCGACACTGCTCGGCCGTTGGGATGATGCGCTGATCAACTTGCCGTGGTGGCTCAGCGCGCTTGCGTTCGGCTTCGCTCTGTACGGAGAGTTCTTGCGGCTGCGCTTCGACGCGCTGTCCGCATTGGTCGCAACGTGGCTCATCGTCTCGTTGCCGATCCTCGACGCGCACGTCGCGCTTGCCGGTTATGCCGATCTGCCGATGGCGACGTACCTGACGCTCGGCGCTCTTGCGGCGCTGCGCTCTGTGCAGTCACGTCACTGGCCCGACGCCGCAATCGCGCTGCTGCTGCTCGCTGCATGTACAACGATCAAGAACCCCGGCGTCGTGTGGGTGCTGACGCTGGTGCCGGGGCTCGCGGTCGCGCTGCTGGGCCGCACGGGCGTTCGCCTCGCCGCGACCGCGTTCATCACGGTGAGTGTCGTGCTGTTGTTTTTCGCGCGCAGCGACGCCGTGCTGTTCGGATACAGGCTGCATCTCGAGTTCGATCCTCCCGTCCGTGCGCTGGTGGAATCGTATTTCACGCTGGCGAACTGGCACTTGCTTTGGTACGGCATTGTGGCGGTCGCCATTCTCGGTCGGCGTCACCTGCTGTCGCGCGATCTTGCGCCGCTCACCGTCGTGGTCGTCGCCGGGTTGGGGTTTCTGATGTTCGGATTCGTGTTCACGAACGCCCGCCAATGGGTCGAGGATCAGTCGACCGTCAACCGCGCTACGTTGCATCTCGCGCCGCTCGCGGCGATTTGGATGATGCTGGCATTTCGCGCGTGGGCAACGAGCATTGCCCCGGTGCGAATGAATTGCTCGTCCGGCCGCCCATGACGTTCGGCCCGCGCCGGGCTCTGGCAGCCGCCGTGGATGTCTGTCACGGCGAAGGGGCTGCGAACGCGCCGATGATGCTTCGCGCGGTTTCTTTCATCGACTCATCAAAGCTACGGCAGCCTATGCAGCATCGCTGCCCTTCACTGGATGGATTAGGACGGTGGCGGCTAGCGCGATGCGATTGATCGTCGACGCCCGCATGCTCGACCACTCGGGCATTGGTGTGTATTTGGCCAATGTATTGCCGCCGGTGGTGTCGCGTTGCGTCGAGCTGCAGCCGCTCGTTCTTGTGCTTCCGCATCAACACGAGCGCGCGAAGCGGTTGATGGACGGCGCCGCTCGGATCGTTTCATGGGCTGCGACGCCGCTCAGTTTCGCCGAAGTGCGGCGTCCGCTCGCCGTCACCCGTGACGACTTCTGGTGGTCGCCCCACTTCAACGTGCCGCTACTGTCATCGATACCTCTCGTCGTCACTCTTCACGATCTGCTACCGCTGGGTCTCACGCAAGTTCGTGGCGGTTGGCTCAAACGCGTTGCAGTTCGCACGTGGTTGCACGCGATTCGTCGTCGGGCGCGGCGTGTGATCTGCGCCTCGGAATTCACGCGCCGCCAAGCGGTAGCGTTCGCGGATCTCGCCCCCGACCGAACGGACGTCATCCATCTAGGTGTCGACCCCGCGTGGACTCCCCGCGACCACGTCGCGAGCACCGACACGCCGTACTTGGTGTTCGTTGGAGTCGTCAAGCCGCACAAGAACCTCCTTGGCCTGCTGCGCGCCTTCCAGTCGATCACCGATCGGGTGCCACACCGGCTGATCATCGTCGGGCGGCACTCGGGGCTGCGCGAAGTGGACCATGCGGCAATTGACCTCGCGCGCCGTCTGGCCCCGCGCGTCGACCTTCGGGCCGACATCGCGCTGCCTCGGTTGATCGAACTCGTAGCCGGTGCAGACCTTCTTGTTCAGCCATCCTTTCATGAAGGATTTGGCCTCCCGCCGTTGGAGGCAATGGCCGTGGGTACACCCGTATTGGCATCGCGGGCCGGCGCAATGCCCGAGGTCTGCGGTGACGCTGCTCGATACTGCGATCCGGAGTCGTCAGCAGACATCGCGCGTCGAATCGTGGAAGTCCTCGGCGATGCTAAGCTCCGAGACCAGATGCGCGAACGCGGACTCGCGCGCGCCAAGCTCTTCAGCTGGCAGCGCTGCGCGCACCTCACAAGTGAAGTCATGCTCTCAGCTTGTAGGGAGCAATCTTGAGCGTGCGTCGGCGATGGGCATCTCCGCGACTTCAAAGATGCGCTGCTTCGTGCATGGCACGATGATGTCGATTGCAAGTAGCGATCGAGCCAACAGGTGTCGCTCAATCGACGCTCTGCCCGCCGGTCTGAAAGATCGCCTGCAGCCGCTCGATCGCATCGGTGCGGTCGAACAGCTGCGACTGGCGGGCGCGAATGCGAGCGCGCAGGTCGTGGCGCCATTCGATGTCGTCGACGATTCGAGCCGCGATGGCGGCATAGCCGTCGCGGTCGCGTGCAATCAGTTCCGAGACCCCGAGCAGCGACAACATGCCGGCGCTCTGCCGACCCCGCATGTGCGCGCCCGGCAGCGTCACGATCGGCAGGCCGCATGCGAGCGCATCGAGGCTCGTGTTGCCACCGGACCAGTGCAGCGTGTCGACCATCGCATCGCAGGCGAGATTGACGCGCAGATAATCCGAATGCGGTAACGGCGGCAGAACGCGCGTGCGCTCGCGCACGGCAAGGCCGCGCTCGGCGCAGCGGCGCTGCAGCCGCTGCATGAATTGATCGGTGATCGCCGGATGGCGACCGGCGAACAAAACGAGCATCGCCCGCCGATTCGCCGCGAGCAGATCCGCGAACAGCGCGTCGTTGTCGGGATGGATCTTGAACAACGACTGAGGACAGAGCAGCAGGACCCGGTCGTCCGGCAGACCGAATTCTGCGCGCGCTGCGTCGGACGGCACTTCGGGCCGGCGATAGCTCGTGCCGAGCCCCGGCAGCAGAATGAGCCTTTCGGTGTATTGCGACTGCGCATCCGCGGGCTCCATCACCTCGCAGCTCAGGAATGCGTCGATCGTCGGATGACCCGTCGAAACCGGGTGTCCCCATGCCGCGAGCTGGCAAGGCGCAAGGCGCAGAGCCGCCAGCGCGAACGACGTGACGTCCATGCCGAGCTCCGGATAGACGAGCACGTCGAGCGTGTCGCCGCGGATCGCCGGCGCGACCACCGATGGCCGCGCATCGCTTCCACCGAACGCCCGAAAGACGTCCGCCCGCGTGCGAACGGCTTCCGCGATCGCGTCCATTCCGGGCCACAAGTGGTAGACGAACACCTCGAATCGAGCGCGGTCGAGCTCGGTGATCCAGCTCAGGAAATAGCGGCCCACCGTGCCCTCATGCAAGAACGCCGATGCGAATCCGATGCGTACGCGGCGACCGGCGATGTCGCGGCGGCTGCAGGGTGCATGCCACTGCGGCGCGCCAGCGTCGATCGCGCGCGCGATCAGCTCGGCGTAGTCGGCTTGCAGCGTGCGATCGTCCTGTCCCTGATAGGCGAGGAAGAAGTTTGTCCACCGCAAGCCATCGATCACTTGATCGGACGTCAAACCCTGCACGGCTGCCGGCAGGCCCTGTCGCAGCGCGTCCAGCCCGCTGCGATAAGCGCTGCGCGCCGTCTCGACCGCCTGCGCATCGTCATACACCATCGGGAGCGCCAGATGCCGTCCGAGCAGCGCGCGCAGCTCGCCGCGGTCCTGCGCATAGGAGCGAGCGAACGCGTCGCGCGCACGCGTCGGATCGCCACGCTCGGACATGACCAGCCCCAGATTGAACCATTCGCCGCTGCTTTCATCGGGCGCGGCCTGGATGGCGCGCCAATAGAATTGCGCCGCTTCGTCGAGTTCGTTTCGCTCGCGCAGCAGTCCCGCGAGCAATACGAGCAACGGCCGAAAAGGCGGCGAATGGGCGGTCTGCGTCAGCGCCGCTCTAACGGTGGCTTCGGCCTGCTCGAGCTCGCCGACATCGCGTTGCGCTCGGGCGAGATTGGCCGCCGCAAGCACGTAGTCCGGCTTGAGCGTCAGCGCGCGCGCGAACGCTTGTTTGGCTTCCGGCATGCGTCCCAGCGTACGCAGCGCGCTGCCGAGATTGTTCCAGGCGCGCGCGTGCCGTGGCTCGATCCGAACAGCCGCTTCGAACGCATCGACCGCGCTCGCCGTGTCACCGGTTTCGCCGAGCAGGATGCCCAGGTAGTTCCATGCTTGGACGAACGCCTGTTTGCGCTCGATCGCGCTGCGCACGCTCGCGATCGCTCCGCTCATGTCTCCGGTCGCTTCGAGCGATTCGGCGAGCGCGTAATGCGCAATCGCGTCGGCGGGATGCACGCGCACCGCCTGCTGCGCGTGCGCGAGCGCGCCCGGCTCGTCGCGTGTCTTGCGGCAGCAGGCGGCGAGCATGAGATGCGCGGCGGCGCGCTCGGCCTCGCTCGCGCCCGAGCGCAGAACGGCTTCGCAATCGCCGCGGGCGCCGGCGATGTCTCCGGCCGAGAGCCGCTCGCGACCCCGTTCGAGATTCGCGGCAGCCATTTCAGGATTCGCTCGCCGCAACGAGCACTTCCGGGCATCGCTGCTGCAGCGCTGCTCGATATGCGTCTTCGAGATGGCGCGTGTGAGCGGCCATGTCGGTCAACGGCGAGCGTTCGAGTCCGGCGCGAATATGCGAGCGCACCTCCCGCGCGAAGCCGGCATCGTGCGCGAGGCGCACGGCAATCTCGACGTACTCCGGTCCGCTTTGCGCAACGGTTTGCGTAACGCCGAGGTTCGCAAGAATGCTGTACGAGGTCCGCTCGCCGTGGCGGCGCCCACGCAGCGTCACCACCGGCACACCCATGTCGAGCGCCTCGAGCGTGCCGTTGACGCCGCCGAACGGCATCGGATCGAGCACGAAATCGACCAGCGTGTAGCGCGCCTGGTTCTGCGCGTCGTCGGCGCCTTGCGGCAGGAACACCAGGCGCTCGGTGCCCATGCGCGCGCAAGCCGCGAGGCGCTCGTAGAACGGCCGTTGCTCGGCGTTGATCGGTGAAAACGCGAGGCGGGCGCGCGGCACGCGCTCCAGCACGTCACGCCACAGTCCGAGACATCGTCGCGAGAGCTTCAGCGGGCTTACGAAGGCGGCGATCACGATCGCATCGGCGGGTATGCCGAAGCGTTCGCGATGAAACGGATGGTCGGCAGCCGGCGCGACATGGCGGTACGGATAGACACAGCCGTCCATCGCGAGCAACTGTTCGATCTGGTGCGTCTGATTTTCCGGAATGTCGGCGTACCCATCGGTGAGTTTGAAATCGACCGCCGACAGGCCGAGCGAGCCAGCGCTCGCCACATGAGTAAGCTGCACGCGCGCCGGCTTTCGCGCGAGCACGCCCGGTTTCGAACCTTTGGTATGCGTAGACAGATCGACGAGCAGATCGAGATCATCGGCAGCGATGCGGGCGGCAGCCGTCGGCTCCGGCAGGTCGGCGAGCACGGTGAACCCGTCTGCGATGGCGCGAAAGCGCCCGGTCCACTCGTCTTCCTCGCGCGACAGCGAGTAGAAGCGAAGCTCGAAGCGCCGCCGATCGTGATGCTCAATGGCCTGCCAAACCATTTTGCCCATCACGTGATCGCGCATGTCGGCAGAAAGATAGCCGATGCGCAACCGGCCCGGCCGCCGCTGCGTCGGTGGCGGCGCCGGCTCACCGTAGACGAGCCGCGCGGCCGCATCGTAGCTCAGCGCGAAACTGTGCAGCATTTCCGGTTCGACGTCGAAGAACAGCAGCAAGTAGAGCAGTTGCTCCAGCGCATCGACGAGCTCAATCCGGGTGCGCGCCACGAAGCGCCGATCGGCCAGCGCTTCGAGATATCGGTCGAGGCGTTCGAATTCGGCGAAGTGCTGGCAGACTTCCAGCGCTTGCACGGCGAGCGCGAACGCGTCTGGGCACGCGGCCTCGAACGCCGCGAAGTTGGCGCGCCAGTCGTCGTAGCGGCGCGCGGCATACAACACATCGCCGAGGTTGCGGTATGCGGCAACGTGTCGAGGATCGCTCGCGAGCACGTGGCGGTAGGCCGCAATCGCACCATCGGTCGCGCCACGCTCCTGGAACACGACGCCGAGATTGAATTCGGCATCGGTGAGGTCGGGCCGCAGCGTCAGCGCGCGCTGATAGGCTCGTGCGGCATCGCCATGTCGGCCCTGCATGTGCAACGCAACGCCATGGTTGTAGTGCGTGTCACCGTCGATGACATCGAGGGCGAGCGCGCGCGCGAAACGCGCCGCGGCGGCTGCGCCATCGCGCCGCGCAAGCTGTGCGAGACCCGCCACGCGCCAGAGTCCAACGTGCTCGGGCGCGACGGCGAGATGTTGCTCGGTCAGCTTCAAGGCAAGCGCGGAATCGCCCGCGTCGATCGCCGATTTTGCGGCGGCGACCCGTGCATCGACGTATCTCGGCGCCGCAGCGATGGCCGCAGCAAAATCGGCGCGCGCCCCGGCGGCGTCACCGGCGTCGCGCCGAAGCACGCCGCGCAAATAGAGCGCCGGCGCGTAACCGGGCTGGCGGGCGATGACGTCGGCGTAGCGCCGCTCCGCTTCGTCGATATCGTGCCGTTGATGCGCGCGCACCGCGTCGTCCATCAAGGCCGCCATCATCGCCGGACCTGCGGTTGCGGCCGGTGAGCGCGCGAGATGCGTCTTGCGGTCCATCACGGCTGAGAGCAACGCGTCGGTATTGGCGAACACTTCATCGACCAGCGGCACGGCGTGCGGCGCCGGCAACGCGTCGAGCGTGAATAGCTCTCGCGCCGGCCGCTGACCGAGCAGAGGCCCAATCGGCGCCGTCAGTCCGACCAGGTCGACGAGCACGTCGGCATCGAGCGCACCCAGCCGCTTGGCGTCGTCGGCGCTCGGCGAGCGGGGCAACTCCAGACGCTGCAGCGCGCCGGACACCGATCGGTCAAGCTCGGATGGCAAGGCCGAACCGCCGATGATCGCAGCAACGATTTCATATTGAGGGCTCGACAGCCGGGCGAGGCGCGTGAACGCCGCGGCAACGCGGTGGTCACTGCAATCAGCGTCGATGAGTACGACGCTGCGCAGTGCGTCCCCGGCGGTTCGTCTTGGCCAAGGCAACGGCACAACGGCGGCGAACGCCTCGACGCATAGCCGCGCATATCGAGTTCGCAATGCGGCCTGCTCGGCAACGCCAGCCGCCATTGCCGCGAGCGCGATGCGGCGCAACGAATCATGGTCCGCTGCCGAGTAAGGCCGTCGCGATGCGCGCGACCAACCGCCCGCTTGCGCAATCGTCGGCCACGCCGACGACCGCTCGACAAGCAACGCGAGGCAAAGCGCAGGCATCCGGGCGCCGATGCCGTCGTCGGTCGAAGCCACGGCAATGCGATCGAGGATCGGCCCGCACGCCGCCGAATCGTCGATTCGCTGCAACGTTGCGGCGAGCGGACCCGCCACCGACGGCACGGTGAGCAGCGCCGGATCGTGCGTCAGCGCTTGCGTAACGCGCGTCGACGCCTCGATTCTTTGTTGCGACGACGTCGGGGGCCTGCTCGCAAGGTCGGCGATGCCCCAAAGCGCCTGCGCTCGCGTCAGATCCGGCGCGAGGGCCGCAGCACGCGCAGCGGCGTCGGCCGCATCCGGATAGTCTCCCAGCACGACAAGTGCTTCGGCCAGCGAGAGATGGGCGAGGGCTTCGTTCGGATCAACCTCGCAGGCGAGGCGCCATTCGGCGACGGCTTCCTGCCATCGGCCGAGATCCTGAAGCACTTGCGCAAGATGGACGTGAGAGGCGGCAGCGCGCGGGTTTGCGCGGATCGCACGACGCAAGCACAGCATCGCATCGATGGGCAGCCTCTGCTGTTGATGCGTGCGGGCGCGCTCGAGCCATTGATCGTGATCGTTAGCTGCCATCAGAGCTCGTGCAGGCGCGACTTCAGCGCGTCGACGATCGGGCGCGGCGTGATGTGGAACAGCAAGCGGCCCGCGAGCGTAGGTCGGATCCGCAACGCCCAGCGGGCGACTCGACCTGGCCACGGCGGCGCGGCCGAAGGCGGCACCGCCGGCGCGGGTGGCGAGGTCGATACCGAAACAGCGGCAACTTCGTCGGCGAGCGTTGCCGGTTCCGGCTTCGGCGCATGCCACGGCCGATAGCCGAGCGCGTCGCGAAGACGCGCGGGATCGAGCGAAGGTGCAGCATGCGCCGCCGATTCGGCACGCGGCGCCGCGCAAGCTGCGTACAGCCTCAATGTGCGTTCGCTCATCGTCCGCAACGTCGATTGCGGTGCCGCGCGCGCACGCGCGGCCGCTGCCGACAGCAACTCCTGCGGCGGCGCAAGCCGCGACTCGATGGTGTCGAGCATGCGCTCTTCGCTCGCCCATTCTTCTTCGCGCCAAATCCAGCCGGCGCCTGTTTCGCGCATCCGTTCAGCGAGCGCACCGATCGGCGGCACGATCGCCGGACGACCCGCCGCCCACGCTTCCGACAACGTGAAGCTGAACGTCTCCGGTCCCGCCGACGGATAGATCACCAGGCGTACGCGATAGTGCCGCAGCAGGTCCGGCAAATCGCGCGGATCGTATCGGCCGTGGATCGTGAACCGCGCATCGTCGCTTTGCCAGGGCCCATGCTCGCGATCGAGATAACCAATCAGCACGAACCGTATGGCGGCATTGCGCTCGCGCGCAAGCGCGACGAGGCGCTCCAGCCGGCGCGCTCCTTTGTCGGGTCCGATCGCGCCGAGCACGGCGACGCTGGGCACGTCGTCATCGGGCAGCATGACCGCAAGCCGAGCGCTGCTCGAACCGCCGTTTGCAGCTTTGCTCTCGGCGCGCAGTTGCGCTGCCCAGACGCCCGGCGCGCCGTGCGCAATCACCTCGACCCGAAGGCCGGGAAAGTATCGGTCGAGCGTCGCGGCAGCCCATCGCGACGGCGCGATCAGGAACGCCGCATTCGCGAGCAGCTTCCGATGTTGGTCGCGCCACGCGACGATGTCGACGTCGGCAAAGGCCGGCTGAGCCTGCAGACAGGCGGCGCAGATCGCCGGATCTGTTTGCGCGCCGCAGTACTTGCCGTCGTGTCCGAGAAACGTGATCGTCGGACATGCGAAATTGAGATCGTGAACGGTGTAGCCGTAGCGCACATGCGATGCGGCGAGCGCTTCGGTGAGGCCGGTGCGGCAACCCGAAATGTTATGCAGGTGGATGAACGTGATCCCGAACGCCGTGCAGAGTCCTCCGACAAAAGCGGACCACGGCTCATCGGCGAGCCGCGTGACATTGAACGCGCGCACCGTGCAATCGTCGAGATGCTCCTCCAATTGCCACGCATCCCCGACCGCGATCGCGAGGTAGTGGCGGAACTCGCGCCGCGACGCATCGATCAGCGCCCGCACGTGATGTTCGGTGCCGCCGCCGTGACCGTGGATGACGTGCAGCACTGCGCCCGAAGGTCCAGCGCTCACGCGCCACTGCGTGAGCGCGACTTCCCGCAGCGGGCGCAACGGATCGGCGGCAATGTAGTCGCGCACCATCGTGGCGTAGTGCGGATGGCGCTCAAGCAACAGCGCGAGGTTACGCGTCCCGAGCTCCGCCTTCTGCCCGGCAAACGAGCGGCCGCCCAGATGAAGGACGAAGGCGTCGTCGCATAGCACGTTGCGATAGCCCGCGCGCACTGCGCGCAGACAGAAGTCGTTCTCCTCGCCGTAGCCGCGGCCGAAAATCGCATCGAACGCGCCAATCGCATCGAGCAGATGCCGGCGCACGTACAGACAGAATCCCACGCCGGTCGGCAGCTCCGGATACGTCGGCACGGCAGCGCGCGAAAGCGCCGCGCGCACGGGCTCGGGATCGGCGCCGTGCGGCCACGGGTTGTCACGGCAGAATTGCGGAAACGAGCAGATTTCGGCGTTGTTCGAGAACGGCGTGATCGTGCCGATCGTCGGATCGGAGCGCGCGCAGCGCGACAGCGCGTCGAGCCAGCCGGCGGTGACGACGGTGTCCGAATTGAGCAGCACCACATCGGCGCGCGAGAGCTGCATGCCGCGGTTGGCGGTGCCGATGAAGCCGAGATTGCTCGCATTGCGCAGCAGCGCGACGTGGCGCAGCCCTCGTTGCGCGAGCTCGGCGAAATAAGCGGCAATCGCTTGATCCGGCGACGCGTCGTCGATCAGCACCAGCCGGTATGGCAGCGTCGTGTGCAGCAGTACGCTGTCGACGCAGCGCACGAGATCGGATGCTGCGTTGTACACGGGTACGACGACGTCGATCGCCGCGTTGCCGTCGCCGTCGATCAGCGGGGTGGCGTCGTGCGTCACGTGCGGTCCGTGCTCATTGCCCCGACAGCCGGCGCCACCACAGCCGCGTTCGCATCCACGGCAACAGCAGCCACCATCGGAAGCTCTGACGATAGACGATCAGCCGCTCCTGCGCCGCGAGCCCCGCATCGAGCCGGTGCTGCTCGGCCGCGAGCTCGGCGATGTTCTGTTGCGCTTCGCTCAGCTCGCTATCGCGCTGGGCGAGCCGGTCGCGCGCCTGCGCAAGCTCCGCCTGTGAGTGCGCGAGCTCCGCTTGTGCGTGCGTGAGCGCGGCCCGCGCATGCTCGAGCACGATCTGCGCGTGCGCGGAATCGCTACGCTCGGTCGACAGTGCGCGCTCGTTGTCGATCCGCGACTGTTCGTACGCGGCAAGCTGAGCGTCGCGCTCGGCGACGACGCGGCGATGCTCGGCAAGGAGCGTCTCGAGGTGCTGGATGTGCAACAACTGCCGATCGCACGCCGCGTCACGCTCCCTGAGCAGCGCGTCGAGCCGCAATGTCTCGCTCGCGGCGGCCTCAATTCGCTTGAGCTCGCCGTCATCGCGGTCGGTGAACACCGAAACGCGCGGTTCGGCGGAGGGAAGCGCAGCTTCATGCTTGGCTGCGATTACGACGTAGTACATCGCCTCGGGCGCACCCGCCGGGCCGACCGCGCTGCCATCGCCGAGCCACGCCTCGGCTTCGCGCGCAGGTGCTGCGCTCCACAGCGCGGAGGCAACCAGCGGCGCCTGGTGATACCAGCGTTGCGCCGGCAGCACGTCGGCGAGCAGACGAGCGAGCTCGTCGCCGTAGAGCTCGTGCTGATGAAACGGGTTGTGATAGCCGCGCGCGTCGCTGTAGCGCCGACGATTGGGGGACGAGAGCACCAGCAGGCCGTCGGCGCTCAACACGCGAGCGAGCTCGGCAAGCAGTAGCGGCTGATCTTCGGCTGCCAAGTGCTCGATCGTCTCGAACGAGACGGCGAGATCGACGGCGCCGTCGGCAAGCGGCAGCGCGGTGACCGAGCCCCTCAGGTAGCTCAAGTTCGCGTGTCCGGCGTACGTCGATTGCGCGCGCGCGATCGTCGGCGCATCGATGTCGACGCCGACGGCAGACGTTGCGGCCTGCGCGAGCAGCGCGGTCCCGTAGCCTTCGCCGCATGCGGCATCGAGCACGCGCCGGTCGGCGGCGAGGCGGCGAGCAAACGCGTAGCGGTGCCAATGCTCGTACGCAATGTCACCCGGCGTCCCGGGCAAGAACCGCTCACCGGTAAATTCGACGTTGTCAGCCATCTCGAGCCGCAGCGATCAAGACTGTTTCGGCGTGCATTCCAGATACATGCTGACGGCATCCGCGGGACGACGCAAATCGAGCCCGCGCAGCGCCTCGAAGCGGCTCTCGTTGTAAGACACCGCAATGGTGGCAAGACCCGCCGCGTCCGCCAGCGCCGAGAACGTCGAGCGATCGTACTGGAAACGTCCGGCGAGCTTCATGCCGAGGTTGAACACCTCGCATGCAGTGCCCGTTACGAGCTTGACGCCGACGAACGTGTTCCAGATGCGCACGAGCCCGTCGGGTTGCTCCAGATACATGCGCGCGAATCGAGCCAGATCGGGGGTGAGCACGCGCAGCGCGCCGCGCGGCTTCAGCACGCGCCGGCATTCCTGAAGGAAGCGAAGCAGGTCGCCCGGCTCGAGCTGCGCGATGAAATCCTCGGTGTGCATGTAATCGGCGCATCGATCGGCGAGCGGCAGCGGACGGCCAAGGTCGGCGACGATGTCAGGCCGCGACGCTTGATCGATATCGACGTTGATCCATCCGTCGAGCGGATAAGGACCGGACCCGAAGTTTATCTTGACCACAACCGACCCCGTTTTGCCGATTGCCTTCGATTCATCGCGGCGACGTCAGGATGCGCCGCAGCTGGTCGGGACTTTTCCAGTCGTGGCCGCACGTATAACGGGGAATCCGCCATACGTTCTCGGCTGCCGTCAGATGGCGACCATCGGACGTGAATGCGGCGCGCACGATTCCGCGCCCTGCTCGCGACGGAAAATAGTCCTCGGTAAGAAAATCATTGTAATGACCGAAGGGATACGCGAAATGCGGCGAGCACTGGCCGTTGGTGACGGCGCGAATGTACTCCGCCGCCTTTTCGATTTGCGCGTCCGCATCGGCAGCGTTGTCGACCTGCGCAAAATCGGCGCGCACCTGTCTGCTGTGCGCGACGGTCGCGAGCTGCGGATGCAAGTGATCCCAGCTATGGTTGGCGATGCTCAGAAGCCCGGTCGCCAACGCCTGCTGCCACCACGCATCGTTCAGCGAGCCCGGCGTGAGATACGTGTAGTGCGTGTCGAATGTCGATTCCATCCGCGCTCGTGCCTGCGGGGATGCAATGACGAAGCTCGTCGCATGAAGCTCGGGCTGCTGCGAGCCGTTGGCCGAGGCGAGAAAATCGCGCATTATGCCGACGAACCCGCGCTGATACCCGAGCTCGGGATGCACGAAGTCCTCGAGATCGAAGCACGGGCCGTCGTCGAACGTGATGCCGACGAGGCCCTGGCAGCTCGACTCGTAACGACGAGCTCCCGTCGCGCGCTCGTCGATCGACGCGAGGATCGTCTGCAGCGGCACGATCCGGTAGCCGGCGCGACCGATGACGTTGAGGTCGACCGCCAGCGCGATGTGGTCGTTGACGTCGTAGGCCGGACCGAGGACGTGATGAGAGTGATAAGTGAGGATCGCGCACTTCATGAGTCAATCGCCGCTCGCGCGCAGATCGTCGTGACATACGGCCGCGATTCGGACGGCACGCATCATTGCTTGCTCGCTTCCGGCAGCGTCCAGCGATGCTCGAGGCGGACGACGCCGAACTCCCGCGCGTCCCCGGAGACCATCAGCGGGACTTCGACCTCGTCGAACAAGCGCACGCCCTCGGGGTCGAACGCGTGCGCGCGCACGAAGTACTTGCCCGGCAGCAGCTGCAGCTTCGGGAATGCGAGCCTGAACGCGTATCGGTTGGTCGCCACGCGGTGCGGAGCAGCGCCATCCATGTCGGTCGCCACGCCATACACCGGGGTTCCGTCGGCGCGCACGATGCCGATCAGCACGTTGGGCACGCGGTCGTCGGGGGAAAAGGCCTCCCCGTGAATGACGAGCGGCTCGCCCTGCCGAACCGCTTCGGGATCGACCGCGAGCGACTGGATCGCATAGACGCCCGCTGCCATTGCCTCGACTCGCGCGAGCGGCTTCTTCGCGCCCGCGCTCTTCTCTTCGTGAAAGGCAAGATAGGCCTGGGTCACGTCGGCGGCGGAGCCGTAGCGCTCGACGCGACCGTCCTTGAGCCACAACGCGTGCCGGCACAGCTTCTGCACGTGATACATGCTGTGCGAACAGAGCAACAGCGTGCCTCCGTCGGCGAGATAGCGCTCCATCCATGCGATGCATTTCTTCTGGAACGATTCGTCGCCGACCGCCAGCACTTCGTCGGTGATGAGGATGTCGGGTCGCAGCGCGGTCGCGACGGCGAATCCAAGGCGCACGACCATCCCGGACGAATAATGCTTGATCGGATCGTTGATGTGCTCGCCGATGTCGGCGAACGCCACGATCTCCTCGCGCTTGCCTGCGAGATCCTTCGGCCCGACGCCGAGCAGCGCCGCGGCGAGCTCGATGTTGGCGACGCCCGTGTATTCCGGATGGAAGCCCGACCCGAGCTCGAGCAGCGCGCCGATGCGTCCTTGCGCGGCGACGGTGCCGCGCGTGGGCTTGATGACACCGGCGACGATCTTCAGCAGCGTCGATTTGCCAGCGCCGTTCTCTCCGATGATGCCGAGCGATTCGCCGTGCCGCAGATTGAAGCTGACATCGTCGAGCGCCCGAAACACATGAGTCGCCGCACGCCCGCGCAGCAGATCCCAGACCAGGCGCAGCCGGCCCGGGCCAGCGTTGACTTTCGCGTAGTCCTTGCCGACGCCGGCAAGCGCGAGTAACGCATTCATACGAAGTCCTCGAAGTGCGGGGACAGCCGCCGGAACACCCAAAGGCCGCCGATGAACAGCGCAGCCGCCACGGCGAGTGCGACTGCATCGCGCATCTGCAGCCCGACGTTGCCGTCGAGCAACGCATCGCGCAAGCGTTCAACCAGATAGCTGAACGGATTGGCGGCGACCCATGGCCGCAACGCCTCGGGCACGAGCGTCAGCGGATAGAGAATCGGAGTCAGATACATGAGGATCATCAGCACGGGCATCAGCACATGTTCGATGTCGCGGACGAACACCTGCAGCGCAGCGAGGCACAGCGTGATGCCGGTGACGCCAATCGCCAGCACGAACCATATCGGTACGGCGAGCAGCAGACCCTCGAAGCGGACGGGCTCGCCGAACGCGGCCAGCACCAGCAGCACCAGAAGGTAGCCGGCAAAGTGCAGCGCCAGCGTCGCGCCCACCGAGGCATAGACGAGGATCTCGTGCGGAAACGCGACCTTTCGGATGAGACCGGAGTAGGCGCCGATGTTGATCGTACCGCGTTGCAGCGCCTCCTGCGCCGCAAGCCAGGGCCACAGCGCCACGGCAACGAACAGCAGGAAGCTCTTGCCGCCGAACCCGCCGGCGCGGAACACGAGCGTGAACACGAAATGATAGACGGCGAGAAGCGCCAGCGGATGCAGGAGCGCCCACGCGAGCCCGGTGGCGCTACCGAGGTAACGCGTCGTGAGCTCGCGTCGGAAGAAGTTCGAGAATAGCGCGCGGTTACGCGAGAAGACGTTGGCGGCGACTGAGATCATCGAGATAGCGCGAAGCGGAGTCGGGCCGCACTCGGCGTCCGCGAACGCACGCGAGCCGTGATCGGCGGATGCAGACGGCGAGTTCCGATTTCGACTGCCTTGCTCGGGCGACGATCGCCGTCGGCGTATCCGCCCCACGCCCCGCGCAGGGGTCGGGATGAGCACACGCCTTTTCTATTTCGCTGCCGGTACAACGCTATTCGGTTTGAAACGCTGCGGATCGAAGGGGGTGACGAGCGCATCGACTGCCTGCTGATTGACCTTCATCTTGGGGTCGTTGCGAATCGCATTGAGTCGTGTCTCGCGCTGATCGTTGACGTAGCTTTTGCGCAGATCAGCCATGATCGCGTCCTTCACCTCGTCGAATGCCTGCTGGTGCGCCGGTCGACGCCCGTCGAGGCGGATCAGATGATATCCGAAGCTCGATAGAACCGGCTCGCTCAAGTCGCCAGCGCTCTTGAGGTCGAACGCGCCTTTGGTGAAGGCAGGATCCATGCGATTTGCATCGAACCAGCCGAGTGCGCCGCCATTGTGCTTGGCCGACGGGTCGTCGGAAAGCTCCTTGGCCAGCGCCGCGAAGTCGGCACCGGCGAGCAGCTTGGCGCGTGCATCCCGCGCCAACGCGAGCGCAGCTTCGGGGCTGCGCTGCTTCGTATCGAACAGTATATGCGACGCGCTGATCTGTTCGGGGACGCGGTAACGGCTCGCGTTGACGACATAAGACTCGCGCGCCTTCGTGACGAACGCGCTCGCCTGACGATCGAAATCGGCACCCGCGGCCTCGTCGATGCGCTGCACTTCGACCTGCGCGAGGATCTTGTCGGTTTCGAGGGCGATTCGCTGCTGGACGCGCGGATCGCGATCGACGCCCTCGTTGCGCGCCTGCGCCGCGAGAGTCTTGGCGATCAGCAGATTGTTCAGCAGCGCCGTGATGCGCTTGGGATCGGTTGCAAAGCTCGGGCGCATTTCGGGACCGAGTCGGCTGAGCTCGGCGTCGTAGTCGGCACGAGTCAACTTGGCGAATGCATTTTCCGCCAACACGTCATTGGCGCGGTCTTGCGCGGAGTCGGCAAGCGCGCCGCCGGCGAAGCACAAGGCGGCGATCCCGAATGCAAAGAAAACGCGATTCATGAAAACCTCGAGGCGAACATGACCGAAACGATCCGAACCGATAGATGGGGGCACCATAGTACGCAAAAAGCCCCGCCGGAGCGGGGCCGTTTGCGTTCGCGGCCGAAATCGGCCGCTTGATATTACAGACCGCCCGGCTTCAGCAGCTCGACGTACATGTTGCAGCTCCCGGACGCTGCGCACGTAGACGCCGGCCCATTCTTGATGTTCAGATAATAGGTCTTGCTCTGGCTCAATGCCGGATAGTAGAAGGTGTTATTCGGGCCGACACTGAATATCGATGTGATCGTGTTGGCCGCTACGGATGCACCCAAGGAGAGTCCGGTGCCGAAGTCGCAGGCGGTATCGGAGAGCGTTGCCCTGCGATCGGACGGCGGGCTGCCGTACTCGGCAGCCACGAGCTTGGGCAAATTGTTGATCGGGCTGTTGACGGTACCCGTCGTGAACCGCACGACGAGGGCATCGTTCGGACCGAAGCCGCTGGTCAGCATGCGAGTCGGAGAGCTCCAAGTCATGTCGATCACCTTGGTGTCGGCGAACCCCGGGCAGCTAATGGAACCGCCGCCCGTGACCGGAGGCGTGCTCGTGTCGAGCGTCACCGTCTTCGACGCCGGGGCACTGGGGCCATCGGCGTTCGACGCGGTCGCTTCGAATGTCGTTGTGGCCGTGAAAGTCGTCGAGTAAGTCTGCGCATTCGCGCTTGGGATTGCCACGCCGTTGGCTTTCCACGTCCAATTGGTGGCGGCGCCGCCACCGCAGTTCATGGTCAGCGTGACGAGCGTGCTCGCCCTCGCCGTGGTCGGACCGCCGATCGAGCAGCCTGACGGCGGGCCCGAGCTCGAAGCCGGCGTGCAATTCAGCGTCAAGGTGTTGCCACTGATGACGGGATTCAGCGACGTCGTGCATCCCGGCACGTCGATGGTCAACCCGGCGCTCTGCGCGGGAGAGGTCAGGGAAAGACATGCCAATGCGCCGATCAGGGCGAACGATCCGCGGGACGGGGAAAGAATCATGGGTGCTCCAAAAGGGGAAGGGCGAAGGGGTCGCGATATCCGGTTTATGCTCAGCGGGCCCTTGAAACGGAGCAAATTCCGAACCAATTATTCATTCGTCATGAGAAGTGTACCTGCGGCAAGCCGTTAAGGCAAGACCACTTGTACGCACTGGCGGACCATCCCGCCGACGCAGCGCCAAGGTGTCGCAGGACGGCATTTAATGACGAAAAAAGGGCGGAACCCAGCGGTTCCGCCCTCTGTATTACAGCTTCGGTCCGGTGTTACGGCGAGGTGATCGCCGTCGTCGTCTTGTGGACGAAGTTACCGCCGTAGTTCGACAGCACGCTCGTACCGCCGACGACCATCGTTCCGTTGCTGAACGTCTGCACCGCGAAGCCGACAACGGGCAAGCCTTGGTACGACACCGTGTTGCCGGCCGTCGTAACGCCGCCGATCGTGGTGATCGACGTGTTCGCAGCGTTCTGCAGCACGTGGTCATTGGCATCGAGACCCGGGACCCCGGTGAAGCCCAACCGCATCCAACCGTTCTGGAACGCGGTCGGAACGTTGTTGCTGTTGGTCGACGCGAGCACGTTGCTGTTCGCGAACGTCAGGACGTTCGCTTCCCAGCACAGCTGCAGACCACCGCGCGGCGGAGAGAAGTCCTGCACTACGACGTTCAGCTCTTCGCGGTCGTAAGTCGAGATGCTGATGTCGTCGCACGAGCCGGCCGTCGAGTTGAAGTTGCGCTGGAACAGCCTCGGGGCGCTTCCCGTGCCGGTGTTGACATAGAAACGCTTGGTCGGGAACGTGATGACCCAGTCGGTACCCGAATGCGTTGCGCTGTCGAGCACGAACTCGTTCAACAGATTGTCGTGCATCAGCACGGCGCTGACCGGGTCGGCGCTGCAACCCGTCGGAACGGCGCAAGCAGCAATTGGCCACACCGACGTGTAGACGGCGTTGTTGACGCCCAGCACCTGACTGACCGGCGGGGCCGCCTGCGTAAGATCCGGCGTCGTGACGCCGGCAGGGTTGTAATTCGACCCGATCGTGTAGAAGTTGTCGAGCGCAACCGCGTCTTCGGTGAAGTCCGTTCCCGCGGCAACGTTGATCAGCGTCATGCCGCCGAACAGCCCGCCCTGGATCGGCGACGCTTCGACCGCAGCATCCGTATCGTTGTTGGCCGCGCAGCCCGGAGGCGTGTCGCCCGGCGGATCGTGCGTCACGCGATCCCACGTGACCGTCGACGGGTCGTACGTCGCCATTTCGATGATCTCGACATAGCCTTCGCGCGTACGGTCGAGAGTGGCGCCGCCCTTGTCGTCCGAGGCGCCCGTGTACGCGAAGTTCACGAACTCGACGCCACCTGCGGGAATTGGCGGAATCGTGCAGGAGCGGTCGGTTGTCGAGAATTTCGCGCCGGTGGCCGTAGGCTCGATCGCGGCGGTCCAGACGTCGAAGCGGGACAGAAACAGATTGAAGTCGAGCACTTCACGGCTGTTCTTGCCTTCCAAGAACCGGACCTTCACCGCTTTTGCCGACCCCGTCGAATTCACGACCGAGAGCAACGAGTTATACGCATTTCCGGCGCTGTCGGCCCGGGTCGTGTAGTACGGATAGATCAGGGCAGAGCCCAGGCCGTTGGGATTGACGTTGACCGCTTGCGCGGCGCCCGTCGCACCGAGCGCGCCCAGACCGGCCAGAGCGGCATACAGCGACTTTCTTGTGAACGTGTTCATGGTTCTTGATGACTCCTCTGTTTCGCGTTTTAAAGTGATCACTTTAAAATCAACAACGCGCGGATTCTATTCCAGGCCGCACGCATTCCGCAATCAAACCGCACGCACGACGTTTGCTCCCGTGATTTCCTGTGGTTAGTTTGCAACGATCCGAGGGCACTAGCGATAAACGTACCAGGCGGTTCCGTCTTCGATGATCCAGTTCTCGGTCAGTTGTGTCTTAATCCCCTTCGTGCGCCTGTAGTCGTAGGTGATGCTCATCGTAGCCGTGCAGGCGTCGCCCTCGCACTTCACCGACTCAGTCTTCGCCTCGCGCCAGATCCCCGGCTTCACCTTGGTCTTGTACAGGCTCAGCGGGTTGGCGACCTTCGACCCCGGACTGAGATAGGTATACGCGGCGTCTAGATCTCCCTTGATCAACGCACCCCAGCGCGCTTCGGCCCGCTGGGCAACGGCCTTTTCCCGCTCGGCCGGGCTGTCCCCGACCCTCGGCGTCGTCGCGCATCCCCCTGCTGCCACCGCGACGACCACGAAACCTAACCAGTACGAACGGCCAATAACCCTCTTGCCGACCGCATCAAACGCACCCACGCACAGCATCATCCGTGTTGCTTTCATTCGATTTCGGCGAGGCGCCGACTAGAACCAAGCGGGTCCATCGAGAAATCCGCTTACAGCACCGGCCCAAATCACCAGGGCCAGACTAAACGAAATCCTTTCCCACCGTCAATCAAGAAAAAGGGCCATTAAACCCCTTGTTGCTCTGGCGCAACACGTCTGTGTCGTCATTTAACGACGCTTTTTTGCCGCTTCCCCGTGCTGTCGGGCTTTCGCGACGGGTTTCGCAACATCAGGCCCCTATTGCGGAGCGGTGGACGGAGGCGGCGCATTTGCCGCAGGCTCTGCCGGTGGCGTCGCCGGCGTGGCGGAGGATGGAACATTTCGGAAGCTTCCGCGCTGCATCGGCGTCATCGCGGGAAACATCTCGTCGAACGCGCGCTTCGCCTTGTCGGCACCGCTCAGCTCCGGCGTCTGCGACGTTATCGGGAACGCGAAATCGAGCCGCTCCATCCGGCGGCGCAGGTCTTCGATGATCTCCGCCGCGCCGCTCTCGCCTTCGATGACGCGCGGCGTGATGAAGATGACGAGCTCGACGCGCGTCACATTGAGGTTTTGGCTGCCGAACAGCCCGCCGATGACGGGAATGCGCGACAGGAATGGGATGCCTTCGGTGCCACCGGTTCGCGTGTCGCTGATCAGCCCGCCCATCACCATCGTCTGTCCGGTCGGCACGGCCAGCAACGTCTGCACCGAGCGCGTGTTGATCGCGGGC
Source organism: uncultured beta proteobacterium (assembly GCA_963728935.1). Lineage (GTDB taxonomy): Bacteria > Pseudomonadota > Gammaproteobacteria > Burkholderiales > Casimicrobiaceae > CAVSMC01. The sequence goes on from CAVSMC010000001.1 coordinate 234,811, forward strand.
GGCTGGTCGCACGCGCCGGAAAGCGGCCCCGGGATACTCACCTCGGCCTGCACGTCGAGCGCCACGATGCCATTGGCGTTGATGTGCGGCGTCACCTGGAACAGCGTCCCGGTGTCGATGTATTGCGAGGTCGTCTGCACCGTTCCGTTGGTCGTTCCCGCGAGCAGCGTCGACGTGCAGATCGGGATCCGGTCGCCCACCTTGATCGTGGCTTTCTGATTGTCGAGCGCGGCGAGCTGCGGGTTCGCGAGCACTTTCGTGTTGCCGTAGGAGTCCATCAGATTGAGCACCGCCTGGATGCCGCCCGGATACTTCGCGCTGCTGATGATGTAGGCGAAGTTCGCGGCCGAGGGAATGCCCAGACCGGCCGTTCTCGTCGAGTCCGCCGGATTGAACGCCGGCGTCACGTTGAACGAGCCTGCGCTACCGCGGCCCGAAGGCGCGAGGCTTCTGAACAGCGCCTCGACGCCGATCGACAGGTTGTCGGTCAGCTTGACCTCGGCCATCGTCACTTCCATCAACACCTGCCGCTGCGCGACGTCGAGCTTTTTCAGCGCCTGCTCGATGATCGAGTATTCGGCCGGCGTCGCGACGATCAGCAGCGTGTTGTTGTCCTTGTCGGCGACGACTTGCAGATTGCGCACGACGCCCGAGCCGTCGCCGGCGAGCCGCTGTGCAGCCGCCAGCGCCGCGGCGGCGCCCGGCGTGACCGTCGTCGTCGTGGTCGTCGACGTGGAGCCGGGCGCGGGCGTCACTTGCATGCCGGGCTGGAATGCCGGCGGCGTGACGATCGTGCCGGCTGGCGTGCCCGGCGCAACGGTCGGCGCGGCGGGTCCTGCCGCCTGCGTCGTGCGGCCGGTGAACGCCTGCTGAAGCAGCGGACCGATCTTCTCCGAGCGCTGGTATTGCAAGTTGTAGACGTAGAAGCGCACGCCGCCGGACTCGCCGCCGCTGTGGTCGAGCCGCTCGATCCACTTCTTCGCCTCGGCGAGGTACGCAGCCTGCGGCGTTATCACCAGGATTGCGTTCAGCCGCTCGATCGGAATGATGCGCAGGATGCCCGTGAGCGCGCTCACATTGGGATCGCCGATCGCTTTGGTGAGGTCGGCCATGACGGACTTCACGTCGGCGCTCTGCAGCGTGAAAAGACCGACCGACATCCCCGACATCCAATCGACGTCGAACATGTCGATGGTGTCGAGCAGGTGGCGCAGCTCCCGCTCGGTGCCCGAAAGGACCAGCATGTTGCGCAGATCGTCGCCGCGCATCGCCTGCGCGTCCTTCGCGAACGGTTCGAGGATGCGCAGCATCTCGCGCACGCCGATGTAGCGCAGCGGCACGATCTGCACCGAGTATCCGGGTGGCAGCGCGCGCCCCGTGCCGCCGAGCTGCGGCGTCACGTTGCCTCTCACCGCGGCAGCCTGCGGGACGATCTTGTAGACGCCCGCTTCGTTGATCATCGTTGCGCCGTTCATCCGCAACAGCGTCTCGAGCGTCGCCGGCAACGCCTCGCGCGGAATGCCGGATGTCGTGCGGATGGTGACCTGGCCGCCGACCGACGGATCGATCGTGTAACTCTCGTTGAGAATGTCGCCGAGGATGTTACGAACGACCTCGCGCAGGTCGGCCCCCTCGAAATTCAACAGAACGCCGCCCTGCGCGCCCGCTTGCGCGCGCGCCGCCGGCGCAGGAGCGGGTGACGGCTTCGCCGTGACGCCTGTGCCGTAGTAGAGACGCGAGACATCGGCCTCGGGGCCGGCAGGCTTGGCGAGACCGATTGAAGCGACAGGCTCCGTCGCCGGCGCGGCCGCGGCAGCGCCGGCGGGTGGTGCACTCGGTCGCGACGCTGGCGGCGGCACGGTGACGCAGCCCGCGAGCACCGCGGTGAGCGCGCAAGCTGAAGTGCAGGCGGCAAAGGAAGGCATCGATATGGGCAGTCTTGTAGGCGCGCGGCGTCGCGCGAACGGTACGGCGACCGATTGATGGGGGCTGCTCGAAAGGGCACTCACGGACGTGGCCGCCGACCGTCAGCGCGCTCGATTCTGCAGGCGCTGATAGACGCTGCCCCATCCCGGCGCGGCGTTCCCGGGCGACGGTGCGGGTTGCGCGGTCGATTGCGGAGCAACAGCCGGCGCGGGCGCCGGCGGCGGGATCGGCGCGAGCGGGCCCGCGCTCGCGGGCGCTGCGCTCGAAGCGGCCGCTTCCGCTTGCCTCTGTGCCGCAGCCTGCGCTGCCCGCGCCGCCCGCCGTCGTTCGGCAAGCGTTTGCGCGACTTCCTGCGGATTCGCCGAACCGCCGGCCGCGGTAGCGGCGGCCGCCGCTGCAGCGGCCGCGGCCGCAGCGGCCGCCGCGCCGCCTTGCTGCGGCGGCGGCGCCGCGGCGACGGCAGGCTGCGGCGTCACGCGAGGGTTCGTCGTCACCCGAAGCACCAGCTCTTCCGATTCGTCGCCCATCGCGAGCTTGACGCGATCCGGCTTCACTTCGGCCACGACGAGACCATTGATCGTTTCGCCTTGCGCGACCCGCCGCGAGCGCCCGCCATTCGTCTCGCGCAGGAATGCCGTGTTCTTGCCGTCGACGATCGCCGTGCCGGTGAGCGCGAACTGGCCGCGTTGCAATCTCGGCTTTGCGGTCTCGACGGCGGCCTCGGGCGCCGGCCGGCGCGTCGGCGTGAACAGCGTGCGCTCGACGGTCTCGCGACGAGCGGCGACGCCTCCCGCGATCGTGTACTCGGGCAACAACGCGGTCGTGACCGGCTTGGGCTCGATCGGCTCCGGGGCGCGCGGCGTCTTGCGCGCCGAGCGGCCGAAATCGGTCTCGTACGCGAGGATCGCCGCGAGAACGACGAGCGGAACGAGCCACCACAGCGCCGTGCGCACGTACGAAGTAACAGAGGTCACGTCACTTCTCCTTGATCGGTCATTTCCTGGCGGGCTCGGCAAACGCGTACGCGGACGCCTCGAGCTGAACGTTGAGCTCGGGCTCCTGACCCGGCGCGGGCTTGAAGCCGCGGAACGCATTGAGCGGACGCAGCGTCAAGTTCTCGACGCAGATGTAGGGCACTTGCGTCTCGAGCGCGTAGAGCACTTTCTGCAGGTTGGGCGTCGTGGCGAAGAATTGGACGGTGACGCCGATTTGGCGGAAGCGCGCTTCGTCCTTCGCCGCCGTGTTCTGGCTCGTCGTGATGCGGCCGCCGTTCGCCTCGATCGCGCCGCGCACGAGCTCCTGCAGTTCCGCAGCCGCGAGATTCGCTGCGCTGTTCTTCAGGAAGAATCGACGGCTCTCGCGCGTGCGCATCGTGTCGAGCGCCTGCCGATAGTTCGGCGCTTGCGCGGCGATCGCGCGCAGGCGATGCAGCCGATCGGTGAGCGAGGCGATCGCGTCGTCGTAGTGCTTGTGCAGCAGCACGACAGGCACGCCGACGATCGCGAGCGCGGCGGCCACCGCGACGACGAACAACGCGATCGCGAGCGCGCGCTGGCGCGCCGGTGCGAGGCGGGCGATGGCAGCGTTCATTGCGCTCTCGGCGGCAGCAGCTCGGCGCGATTGGCATCGGCCGGCCTCGTCGCTTTCGGCGCGGCGCCGGCGGCCGGCGGGACGGCCGGCGGAACGGGTGCTGCCGCGGTGGCCGGCGGGACGGCCGGCGGAACGGGTGCTGCCGCGGTGGCCGGCGGGACGACCGGCGGAGCGGGTGCTGCCGCAGCGGCCGTCGGCGGCGTCGCGACCGCTGCGCCTGCCGTCGTGGCTGCGCTCGCCGGTGCCCCTGCGGCCGGTGTCGCGGGCGCGGTCGCGACCGGCGCCGATTTCGCCGTCGTCGGCAACGCCGCTTGCTCGGCCGCCTTGGCCCCATCGGCCGCGGGCGTGCTCGCCACCGGTGCCGGCTGCGCGGTCGCCGGTGGAAGCGACAGCGGCTTGAGCTGGGCGCCGAGATCGAAAATCTCACCGGGGCCCGGCTGGATCTTCGTAATCGGCGAGCGCGGCGCCGCCTGTTCGAAGAGCTTCGAGTCCTCGAGCAGCGATACGAGATGCCCTGCGTTGCCGCTCTCACCGCGAAGGAGGAGCTCGCGCTGCGGGTCCTTGTTCTTCACGCTGCTCTTGAGCTCGAACAGCGTGAGCCACGTGTCGTCGGGAAGGATCTTCGTCACGTCGTCGATCACCTGGGTCGCGCTTGCGTATCCGAACTTCTTCGCCAGCACGAAGTTGTAGTCGCCGACCTGGCGCTCGAGCTCCGTGCGCAGCGCGTCGGCGCCAAGCGCCTGCTGCTGGGCCTGGTCGACCTGGTGGCTCAGCGCGAGCGCGTAGTCGCGCTTTTGCCAAATCGGCAGCAGCGTCGCGACGAGCGCAGCGACAACGACCAGCGCCGCGGGAACCCACAGGCGCCAGCGGCGCCACCACGCGGTGTCGATGCGATCGGACTCGGGCAGCAAGTTGAGGCGGGCGAGCGCGGTGGCCTCGGCGCGCCCGGGCGAATCGGCAGCCACGCCGATGACGGTCGCTCCGAAGCTTTCGGCCATGCGGCGCGCTTGATCGACGTCGGCGCGTCGCGCGGCAGCCCAATCGACGACCAGCTCGCGCTTGACCAAGTCCCGCTCGACGACCGCGGCATCGAAATAGAGCTCGTCGGCGCGGAAAGGCGTATGGCGATCGAGATCGTAGGCAAGCGCCTGTTTGAGGTTCTCCTCGACCGCCGACGGCAGCACGAGTCGTTTACGCAACACCTTCGACGGCGCGAGCGAAACGACGACGGCCGGCACCGCGACGGCACCGCCATAGGCCATGATGGGGAGTCGGTCGATGGCCGCGCGTCCCGCTTGAACGACGGCCGACGAATCGCCGCGCAAGTCGATGCGCGCCGCCTCCGCGTAGGCGAGCTTGCCGTCGACGGGACGCGGCTCCCACAGCACGGCGCTCGTCGCGTCGAACGCGAGCACGGGTTTCACGCGGCGGCGTTGCAGCGCGGTGCGCGGAGCCGACGGCACCAGCGGCGCGAGCTGCCCGACCCACCATCGCCAGAACGCGACGAGTCCGAGCTGATGCGCGCTGTCGCGCAACCCTTGACGCAGACTAAAGCTTGCCGTTTCCATTGGGAGTCGAGCCGGCCGCCATCGCTGCGGTCGTCAAATCGATCGAAGGCGCGCGCGTGCCCTCCTGCCAGAGGAACGCGATCAGCGGCCTGCGCGGGTCCATCGAGGGACGCACGACGGCGTCGCGGACGAAGGTTACACCATCGGGCATCGTCGCCTCGGCGTGAATGCGCCACACCGGAACAGCGCCGGCGAGGTACGCCTGCGCCGGGGGAAACGGCGGCACCGGCAGTTTCTGTTCGAGCGCATCGCGCCGTTGCGTGAGGTACACGTCGACCGTCGCGGGCGTAACCCCGGGAATCGCGAGCAGCACATCGCGCGACGCGGTCGCGGGATTGACACCCGGCTGTCGCGAGTAAACGGTCAGCGAGTCGGCGACGCGCGCGAACACGACCGCCGTCATGCCCAGCACGCGCCGCAGCTCTCCCACGCTTTCGAACGGCGCATTCGACGGCATGTACTTGCTGTCTGCGGCGCGGTACTCCGCGGCTTCGGCGCCGTTGGGGCGGCGAAGCTCATCGGCGTCCTTCCAGTCGGCGATCGCGTCGACGAGCCGCTGCGCCGCTTCGGCATCGAGCCCGCCGATGTTCTGCAGGAGGCTCTTCAAGAACGGCTCGGTCGCGGTATTGAGATCGATCTTCGACGTCTCGTCGACCGCAACCGCGGCGATCGTGGCCTCGCCGTCCTGCCATTGCCGCGCCTGACCGTCGGGCAGCCACGCACCGACGAGATTGCGCGGCCGCGACAGCTCGAACACCGTGCGTTCGACGGCGCCGTCGGCCGCCGCGCGTGCTTGCGCGAGCGACAGCGCGTTGCGAGCGGCGAGCGCTCCGCTTCGCATGCTGAATGCGAATCCGCTCGCGATCACCGTCAACAGCACGGTGAGCCACAGTGCGGCGATCAGCGCGATACCTTCGCTGCGCGCTGCCACGCGTGACCGCATCATCGTGCGCGTCGCCATCATCCGCGTCCCAGGCAGCGCTGTTGCTGCGGCTGCCAGTTGCGGCAGCCCGCTTCGGGCGCGCGCCGCGGCGCGACGACGAGCAAAGGCCACGGCGGCGCCTTCGCCGGGCGAACGTCGATGCGCATCAGCAGCGGCAGCCGCTGCTTGTCGTCCCACTTGTCGCGCCACGTCGGCGTCACCGTGTCGGCGCTGCCGGCATCGCGGCCGAGATACTCAATGTGCAGCTCCGCGATATCCTCGGCCAGCACCGTCCGATCGGCGCCCGTGAACTCGATGTCGGCCGTACCGTCGAGATCGGGGGCGACGCGCTCGAGCACGAGCGGCGAACGCTCGCCGTCCTTCGCAACGAAAAGCCTGAAATAGTAAATGCCGCCTTCCTCGATGCGCTCGGGAAGCGCGGCGGTATAGCGCAGCTCGTCGCGCGCGCCCACGAACAGCAGCGGAAACTCGACGACCTTGCGCAACCGCTGCGGAAGCTGCGACGTCAGATGCTCGCGCAGGAATTGCTCGGCCTGCCGCATGTCCGATGTTTGCGCGGCCTTCGCTTCGCCGCTTTCCCAGCTGCGCGCGGCGAGCCGCAGCGAGCCGAACAGAACGGCCGACATCAGCGCGAACAACAGGAGCGCGATCGTGAGCTCGAGCAGCGTGAAGCCGGTCGCCTGCTTCACCTGCGGCCGTCCCCGCGTGCGCGGGGACGACAAGCGGAGCGCGCGCGTCGAGCTCACTGCAATTCCTTTGCGCCGAGGCGCGTCGTCGCGAGCGTGATCGTGCGAGGCGCGCCGTTCGGGCCGGTGAAGGTCACGTCGACGACGATGCGCCAAAGCCTCGTCGGCAGGTTCTCCGATGCGGCCTCGAGCTCCGGGGGAACTCCCGGCGCCGCGTACGGGGTGATGCGCGCGAGCCATGTGATGCGACCGTCGTCGGCGGTGCCGTCCTTCGTTCCTTCGCGCAGCGGCGCGAGCGACGCTTCGTCGAGCGCGCTCTGCGCGACCAGCGCGACGCGGCTGTAATCGTCGGCCGCGCCGGCGTTGACGAGGGCGCCGGAAAACAACCGGAACAGCGCGGTCGCGACGAGCGCGAGGATCACGAACGCGACCAGCACTTCGAGCAGCGAGAACCCGGCGGCCCGTAGTACCTGCCGCCGTCCCCGCGAACGCGGGGACCCAGTGACTCTCGTCGAAAAGCCACTGGATTCCCGCGTCCGCTGGAACGACCGCCGATAATCAATCATTGATCGCGACGCGTCCGGTCAGCCAGTCGATGTCGACATCGAACTTGCGCTCGCCTGCGGCGATCGTCACCCGACCGCCGTTGCTGCCGCCGTCGGGAAAGAAACGGATCGCGCCGACGTGCTCGTTCACGATGTCGCTTTGCGCGCCGGTGAGCTTCATCTCGACGCCGCGCGGCAAGGCGTGCTCGCGCGGATCGCGGTCGACGACGAACGTGCGCCGCTCGAGGTCGTAGACGACGACGGTCACGCGCTTGCCGGCGATCGCCTCGCTTCGTGCGAACCGCAATCCGGCCGCGATCTCGCGCGCCATGCTCTTCAGTTCGGTGTTCGATACGCTGCCGCTGAACATCGGCACGGCGATCGCCGCGATCGTCGCCATCAGCGCGAGCACGATGAGAATCTCGAGCAGCGTGAGACCGCGAGAGCGCGCACGAATGCGCTCGCGGCCCGTGCTTCGCGCCAGCGACGCGCCGACCGATGTCCGCCGCAGAAATTCGCGCCGAGCGATCATTCGCCGAGCGATCATTGCGCGCTGGTGATGTCCTTGTTCGGACCTTCGCCGCCCTCTTTGCCGTCGGCGCCGTAGGAGACGATGTCGTACGGGACGCCGCTCGTGCCCGGCGCCGTGTACTTGTACTCGGTGCCCCACGGGTCTTTGGGCACGCTGTTCTTCTTCCAGTACGGCCCGTTCCAGTTCGCGACGCCCGGCGGCGCGCTGATCAGCGCCTGCAGCCCTTCCTGCGTCGTCGGATAGCGGCCGATCTCGAGCTTGTACAGATCGAGCGTCTGCCCGATCTGTCCGATCTCGATCCTCGCTGCATCGGCTTTCGCCTTCTCGCCCTTGCCGATGAAATTGCCGGCGACGATGCCGGTGATCACCGCAAGCAGCACGAGCACGACCAGAATCTCGATCAGCGTCATGCCGCGCGCGCCGCGGCCGTCAATTGCAGCCGGCGCACGCGACGGTACGATCTTGGTCATCGTCACGGCCTCTCCATGGTTCGTCCACGCGCATCCACCGTACGCGCGGCAGGGTTTAGACCCGGTTCACTGCACAAGTTCGCTCATGCTCATGACCCCGATCAAGATCGAGAACACGATGCTGCCGATCAGAACGGCGAGCGACAGGATCAGCGCCGGCTCGAGCACGGCGAGAAAGCGCTTGACCGCGATCTGCACTTCGCGATCGTAGACGTCGGCGACACGGCCGAGCATTTCCTCGAGGCGACCGGACTCTTCGCCGACGAGAATCATCTGCGTCGCGAGCTTCGGATACAGGCCGGTCTCGGCAAGCGGACGACCGAAGCCCTTGCCTTCGCGCAAGCGAGCGATCACGCCATCGAGCGCGCTCGCGAGCACGACGTTGCCGAGCGTCTCCTTGACGATCGCGAGCGCGCCGAGCAGCGTGACGCCGTTGCCCACGAGCGTCGCGAGCGTTCGCGCGAAACGCGCGACCTCGACCTTGGTCGCGACGTCGCCGACGAGCGGCATGCGAAGGATGCGCGCATCCCAGCGTGCGCGCACGCTCGGCTTCGCGAGCCGGCGTCGAAACGTCATCACCAAGAGCACGATCAGCGCGCCGATGGCCCACCACCAGCGTCGTAATCCGGTGCCGATGAACACGACGATCTCGGTGGGCAGCGGCAATGCCTTGCCCGCCTGCGCGAACGTCTGCTCGAATTGCGGCACGACGAAGCCCAGGATCAGCATCAGCGATGCGATCGCGACGACGACCAGGATGGTCGGATAGATCAGCGCGCTCTTGACGCTTTCGCGCAGCTCCTTGTTGCGCTCCATCGTGTCGGCGAGCCGCGTCAGCACTTCGCCGAGCGCGCCGCCTGCCTCGCCCGCGCGTACGATGTTGACGTAGAAGCGGCTGAATACGTCGCGGCGCGCGTCGAGCGCCTGGGAGAGCGACTTGCCGCCGCGAACGTCGTCGCGGATGCCCTGCAGCAGCAGGGCGACCGGCAGCGTCGCCGCGAGCCCGATCAACACTTCGAGCGCCCGATCGAGCGGCAAGCCGGCGCGCAGCAGCGTCGCGAGCTCGCGCGTGATCGCGAGCATGTTGTCGCGCGTGACGCGCTTGCGCGCGAACAGCCGGCGGCGCGGCTGCTCGCCGCGGGCCGCGGCGAGCGCGCTCGTTACGGCGGCGTTCGCGGGCGCCACCTGCATCGGCAGCATGCCCTGGTCGCGCAAACGATCGACGATCTCCGCCTCGTTGGCGGCCTCGAGCTCGCCCATCGCGACGTCGCCCGCGGCGTTGACGGCCTTGTATCGATAGGTCGGCATCCCTGAGCGCTAGCCTTCGCGCGTGACGCGAAGCACTTCCTCGAACGTCGTGATGCCCGCGACCGCTTTGCGCAGCCCGTCCTCGTACATCGTCAGCATGCCTTCGCCGATCGCGCATGCGCGCAGCTCGGTGGCGATCGCGTGCTTCATCACGAGGCTTCGCAGCGGGTCGGTCATCGGCAGCATTTCGTAGATGCCGATGCGGCCGCTGTAGCCGGTCTGCGCGCACTGCGGGCAGCCCTTCGGATGATAGAGCGTGATCGGCAGCTTCGCGAAGCGGTCGAGCCCGAGCTCGGTCACGACCTCCGGCAGCGCGGTGTACGGCTCCTTGCAGTTCGCGCAGAGCGTGCGCACGAGCCGCTGCGCGAGGATCCCGATCACGGTCGAGGTCAGCAGGTAATCCTCAACGCCCATGTCGAGCAGCCGGTTGACCGTCGACGGCGCGTCGTTCGTGTGCACGGTCGACAGCACGAGGTGCCCGGTCAGCGCCGATTGCACGGCGATCTGCGCCGTCTCGAGGTCGCGGATCTCGCCGATCATGATGACGTCGGGGTCCTGGCGCACGATCGAGCGCAGCGCATTGGCGAACGTGAGATCGATCTGCGGCTTCACCTGGATCTGGTTGATGCCGGGCATCTGATATTCGACCGGGTCCTCGACGGTGAGGATTTTCACGTCAGGCTGATTCAAACGGTCGAGCGCCGTATACAGGGTTGTCGTCTTGCCCGAGCCCGTCGGGCCGGTGACGAGCAGGATGCCGTGCGGCTCCTGCAGCACGTCGGTGAACGTCTTGTGCGTGTCGTCCCAGAAGCCGAGCTTCGCGAAGTCGAGCGCCACACCGCCCTTGTCGAGGATCCGCATGACGACCGACTCGCCGTGCATCGTCGGCACCGTCGACACGCGCAGGTCGATCTCCTTGCCCTGCACGCGCAACCGGATGCGGCCGTCCTGCGGCAGCCTGCGCTCGGCGATGTCGAGGTTCGCCATGATCTTCACGCGCGAGATGACGGCGGCCGAAAATCGACGCGGCGGCGACTCGACCTCGTGCAGCACGCCGTCGATTCGATAGCGGACGACGAGGCGGTTCTCGAACGGCTCGATGTGGATGTCGGACGCGCGCGCCTCGAGCGCGTTGGTGATGATCAGCGACACGAGGCGAATGACCGGCGCCTCGGCCGCGAGATCCTTCAACTGCTGCACGTCGGCGTCGAACGACAGATCGTCGCCGCTGCGTTGCTCGATATCGCCGACGATCTGGCCAACCGCCGTGCGGCCTGTGCCGTACAGCCGCTCTAGCGCCGCTTCGAGCTCGGTCGGAATCGCGACGAGTGGCCGCACGTCGCGGCCGGTCACCATTCGAAACGCGCCGATCGTGTAATCGTCGGTGGGGTCGGCCATCGCGAGCGCGAGCTCGTGCTCGTCCTCGCGCAGCGGCAGCGCGCGCGCTTCACGCAGAAAGCGCGCCGATATGCGTTCCTCGAGGATCGGCAGCTCCGGGTAGCCGCCAGCGTCGACGAGCGGCAATCCGAGCTGCGCGGCGAGCGCCTCGGCAACGTCGCGCTGCGCGACGATGCCGAGCGTCACCAGCAGAACGCCGAGCTTCTCGCGCGACTCCTGCTGCAAACGCAGCGCGCGGTCGAGCCCTGCCGCATCGAGCTTGCCACGCTCGATCAGGATCTCGCCGAGACGTCTGCGAATGGGTGCTTCCAACGTTGTCGCTGCTCGAAAATTGGGCGTCGATGATAGCACGGCGACACGACGACCGAAGCCATCTCGCCGCATGAATCAAGACCTTGCACACGGCGTCCGCGTGCGTTTCGTCGCTTGCCGACGACGTTATTCGAGCACGGTGTCGCCGCATCCCGACGCTGGGAAATAATTAGGGTCAGACTCGAATTTGCGCATCCGTCGCGCTAATACCGAGCATGCATGGAAATTCGAGTCTGACCAAGTCTGACCCTGATTATCTCCAATTATCTCCGCGCCGGAGCCGCGTATCGTGACCCTCGCGCCGGCCGATTGATTCCGGCTAACGAAGCTGCGCGAACGCCTTTTCGGCCGCGCCGATCGTCGCGCCGATGTCCTGCGCGCTGTGCGCGGCCGACACGAATCCGGCTTCGTACGCCGACGGCGCGAGATAGATGCCCATGTCGAGCATGCGATGAAAGAAACGATTGAAGCGCTCCTTGTCGCACGCCATGATCTCGTCGTAGCTTTGCGGCACGCTTGCTGCGAAGTAAAGCCCGAACATGCCGCCGACGGCGTCGGCGCAGAACGCGACGCCGGCGCGCTTCGCCGCGGCGGCGAGACCTTCCGTCATCGACTTGGTCTTCGCCGCGAGCTCGTCGTAGAAGCCCGGCGCATCGGTGAGCGCAAGCGTCGCGAGCCCGGCGGCGACCGCAACCGGGTTGCCCGACAGCGTGCCCGCCTGATACACGGGGCCGAGCGGCGCAATCTTCTCCATGATCGCGCGCTTGCCGCCGAACGCGCCGACGGGCATGCCGCCGCCGATCACCTTGCCGAGCGTCGTCAAGTCCGGGGTTACGCCGGTCAAACCCTGCACGCCTCGCGGATGCACGCGAAAGCCGGTCATCACTTCGTCGAAGATCAACACCGCGCCGAAGCGGTCGCACACCGCACGCACGCCCTCGAGATAACCGGCGCGCGGCCGCACGAGATTCATGTTGCCCGCGATCGGCTCGATGATGACGCCGGCGATGCCGTCGGGCTCGGCGGCGAACGCGGCTTCGAGGGCAGCGAGATCGTTGTACGCGACGACGACGGTCTCGCCGGCAATCGCAGGCGGCACGCCGGCGGACGACGGCTGACCGAACGTGAGCGCCCCGGAGCCCGCCTTGACGAGCAGGCTGTCGCCGTGGCCGTGATAGCAACCCTCGAACTTGACGATCTTCGCGCGGCCGGTGAACCCGCGCGCGAGCCGAAGCGCCGACATCGTCGCCTCGGTACCCGACGACACGAGGCGCACCATGTCCATCGACGGCAGCCGGCGCACAAGCGTCTCGGCCATCTCGATTTCGATTTCGGTCGGCGCTCCGAACGACAAGCCGAGCTCCGCGCGCTGTTGCACGGCGCGCACGACGTCCGGATGCGCATGACCGACGATCGCCGGACCCCACGATCCGACGTAATCGATGTACCGTTTGCCCGCAGCGTCCCAGACGTACGCGCCCTCCCCCTTGGCGAAAAACCGCGGCGTGCCGCCGACCGAGCGGAACGCACGGACCGGCGAATTGACGCCGGCGGGAATCGTGCGCTGCGCGCGTGCGAACAGCTCCTCGTTGCGATCGGTCACGGTAGCGCTCTCCTTCGAGTGCGCGATCAACGCGCGTATTCGACGCGCGACGCGGCCGGCGGCGCGAACAGGCGCGCGATCGCGTGCGCGGCGCTCTCGACGCCGTCGACCGTCGTCTCGCCGAACACGGCGCTGATCACGGCGACCGCGTCGGCGCCGGCACGGGCGAGCCCGTCGGCGTTGTCGGCATCGATGCCGCCGATCGCCACCACCGGGACGCCAAGCGCGCGCGCTTGCGCCAGCACCGCGGTACTCGCCCTGCGAGCCTGCGGCTTGACGCTCGACGGGAAAAAGCTGCCGAACGCCACATAATCGGCGCCGGCCGCCACGGCATCGCGGGCGCGCATGAAATCGTCGTAGCACGACACGCCGACGAGACGATCGGGGCCGACGAGCTCGCGTGCGGCGGCGATGCTCACGTCGTCCTCGCCGATGTGCACGCCGTCGGCGCCGACGGCGGCGGCGAGATCGGCGTCGTCGTTCACGATCAGCAGCGCGCCGTGCGCGGCGTGCACACGGGCGAGCGCGGCCGCTTGTGTCCGCCGCGTCTGCGCGTCGGCCGTCTTGTTTCGATACTGGATTGCCGATGCGCCGCCGGCAATCGCCGCGGCGACACGCGCAGCAAGCTCCGTCGTGTCCGCCAGATCGGGCGTCACCGCATAGAGCCCGCGCAGCCGCCGCCCGCGCAATCGACGCAACTCGAGCGAGCGCGCGTCAATGGCTGTGCCGGGCATCGATCGAGCGGGAAACCGAATCGTCGGCGCCCGGCGCGTCTTCATCGTCGCGCGCCCAAAAGAGCCGATCGGGCATCAACTGTCCCATGCCGGGCCGATAGGCCTTTTGCAGCGTGTGCCACGTATAGTCTTGCGCCTCGCGCACGGCTTCGGGCAACTCGACGCCGTTGGCGAGCATCGCGGCGATCGCGGCGGCGAGCGTGCAGCCCGAGCCGTGATAGCTGCCGGCGAGCCGCGGCCACGCGTCGCTTCGCACGACGCCGCTCTTCGCGTACAGCGTATTGATCACTTGCGCGGTCGACTCGTGCGTGCCGGTGACGAGCACATGACCGACGCCCATCTCGATCAGCCGCCGCGAGCACTCGTCGAGCGCGGGCATTTCGTCGTCGTCGGTTGCCGCGAGCCGGCGCGCCTCGAGGCTGTTCGGCGTGATGATCGTCGTATGCGGCAACAACAGCTCGCGCATTGCGCCGATCATCTCTTCGGTTGCGAGCTCGTCGCCGCGGCCCGATGCGAGCACCGGGTCGAGCACGAGCGGCACGTCGGGATAATCGGACAGGATCTCCGCAATCGCGGCGATGTTCTCGAGGCTGCCGAGCACGCCGATCTTGAACGCGTCGACCGGCATGTCCTCGAGCACGCAGCGGGCCTGGTCGGAAACCCAATCGGAGTCGAGCGCCTGCAACGCTTCGACGCCGAGCGTGTCCTGCACGGTGATCGCGGTGAGCACCGACAGCGGATGGCAGCCCATGCTCGCAACCGTCAGCAGATCGGCCTGAGCGCCCGCGCCGCCCGTCGGATCGGAAGCGGAGAACGACAAAACGATCGGCGGGATTCCTTGCTCGGCGTCGGCGGGCATCGCGGGGGCGCGTGCGCGTCAGGCGCGGCGCGCGAGCGGCTTGCTAGAATTGGGCGATTTTACTCCATTCGCGCTCGAGCGCCCTCGATGAAGAAGTACATGTGCCTCATCTGCGGTTGGATCTATGACGAGGCACTCGGGGCTCCCGACGAAGGCATTGCGCCGGGCACGAAATGGGAAGACGTGCCGCCGAACTGGACGTGTCCGGAGTGCGGCGCAAGGAAGGAAGACTTCGAAATGATCGAGCTATGAGAATACTGCACACGATGCTGCGCGTCGGCGATCTCGACCGCGCGGTGCGCTTCTACACCGAAGTTCTCGGCATGGAGCTCATCCGCACGACCGACAGGCCCGAGCAGAAATACACGCTCGCATTCGTAGGCTACGGCGGCGAGCGCGAAGGCGCCGTTCTCGAATTGACCTACAACTACGGCGTCGATCGTTACGACCTCGGCGGCGGATTCGGTCATGTGGCGATCGAGGTGGACGACGCCGCGGCGGCGTGCGATGCCGTTCGCCGCAAGGGTGGCACCGTCACGCGCGAAGCGGGGCCGGTCAAAGGCGGTACGTCGGTGATCGCGTTCGTGCAGGATCCCGACGGCTACAAGATCGAGCTCATCCAGCGCGGCGGCTGAACAGAGAAATTAGGGTCAGACTCGACTTTTCGGTGCACTGCCGTCGCGCTGGCAGCGGCGTGCGAAAAGTCGAGTCTGACCCTAATTTCACCCCGTCTCGCGCAGCAGCTCGCGGATGTCGTGCGCGAAGACGTCCGCGCCCTGTCCGTAGCCGACGTACAGGCGCAGCCGCCCCTGCGGGTCGTAGACGAACGTGCCGGCCGAGTGGTCCATCGTGTAGCTGCCGGGTGTAGCGCCAGGCTGCTTGCGATAGATGATCTTGAACTCCTTCGCCGTGCGCTCGATCGCCGCCGGATCGCCGGTGAGACCGAGGAACGTCGGATTGAACGCGGGCACGTACTGCTTCAGCAGCTCGGGCGTGTCGCGCTCGGGGTCGATGGTGACGAACAGCACTTGCACGCGCGCAGCGTCGGGGCCGAGACGGCGCATCGCCTCCGCGAGCTCGGCCATCGTCGTCGGACAAACGTCGGGACACTGCGTATAGCCGAAGAACACGACGACCGCCTTGCCGCGAAAGTCGGCGAGCGTGCGCGGCGTGCCGTTGTGGTCGACGAGCGCGAAGTCGCGGCCGAACTGCGTGCCGGTGACGTCCGACGCCTTGAACGCCGGCGCGCCTTTGTGGCACGCGGCGACGAGCAGCGTCGTGAAGAGCATCGCTGCCAGCGCGAGCGCGCGGGCGCGACACGCGCGATTCATCGGACGTAGTGATCGACGAGCAGCGCGGTGAACAGCGCCGCCAGATAGAAGATCGAATACTTGAAAGTCGCGCGCGCCAGCTCGTCGCTGTAGTCGCGGTAGAGCTCGCCCGCGTAGAGCAGGAACGCGCCGCCGAGCGCGACCGCCGCGACAAGGTAGAGCAGTCCGCTCATGCCGATCGCGAACGGCATCAGCGTGACGCCGATCAGAGCGCACGTGTAGAGCACGATCATCAGCCGCGTGTAGCGCGAGCCGTGCGTGAGCGGCAGCATCGGCAGACCCGCCTTCGCGTAGTCCTTCGCGCGGTAGAGCGCGAGCGACCAGAAATGCGGCGGCGTCCAGACGAACACGATAAGGAACAGCAGCAGCGCCTCGGGCGCGATCTCGTTCGTCACGGCGGCCCAGCCGAGCACCGGCGGCATCGCGCCGGACGCGCCGCCGATCACGATGTTCTGCGGAGTCGCCGGCTTGAGCAGCACCGTGTAGACGATCGCATAGCCGATGAACGTTGCGAGCGTGAGCCACATCGTCAGCGCGTTGACGAACACGAACAGCACGGCGAGGCCGGTACCGCCGACGATCGTCGCGAATGCGAGCGTCGCGCTCGACGTCACATCGCCATGCGGCAGCGGACGACGACGCGTGCGCGACATCCGGGCGTCGATCTTCTGCTCGACCAGGCAGTTGATCGCCGCGGCGGATCCGGCGACGAGCGCTATGCCGACGGTCGCGCAGAACACGATGCCGGCCGGCGGCAGACCCGGGACGGCGAGGAACATGCCGATGATCGCGCAGAACACGATCAGCGACACGACTCGCGGCTTGGTGAGCGCGAGAAAGTGGCGCAGCCGGCTTTCAGCGAGCGCGAGCGTGGTCATCGTTGGGATCTGCGTCGGGTCGCGGTGAAACGTGGAATCTTACCATCACCGCAGCGCCCGTTCAGCCCACGCTCGACGCGCGCAGTACGCGTTCGAGGTCCTTCGCGAGCCGCTTGATGTCCGGGTCGTCGGAATAGCGCAGCACCAGGTTTCCGAGCGGGTCGACAAGATAGATCGCATCCGACTTCATCGGCAACGCGGCAAGCGACGATTCGTCGCTGTGCGCGGCGACGAGCCCCGGATGCTCGGCGAGGATCTCCGCCTGCGGTGCCTCGTCGCCGGTGAGCAGGATCGCGCGGACGATCCGATCCTGCTCGCGTCCCTGGATCGTGCGTGCCTGACGCGTCGCGTACAGCATGCGCGCGCATGCGCTCTCGCACCGCTCGCCGGCGGCGATCAGCAGCACCCAGCGACCGCGCAGCTCGGCGAGCCGGAACGGCTTGCCGTCGAACCGCGTTCCCTCGAGCCGAGGCGCCGGAGCGGCAATCAGCACGCCGTAGTTCACGCGCGCCTCGCGCGGGAAGAAGTAATACGCGACGTACGACGCGACCACCGGAGCGATCGCGACCGCGGCGAGCAGCATCAACGTGCGCCGGCTGCGGGCATCGGTTGCCGCGAACGGTCCGCGCAGCCGCGGCGCTTCGGCCGAACGCGATCCGCTCGGCGCCCGCTCAGCCATTTCGAGGCTCCTTCGCCGCGCGCTTCATCGCGCGCGCCGTCAAGTACAGCCACAGCGCGATCGCGAGCACGGCGAACGCGTACCACTGCACCATGTAGATCCGATGCTGCTCGACGCCGAAGTCGGGCGCCGGCCACTCGCGCACGAGCGTATCGCCATCGCGCGCCGGCTCGGTCTGCTCGATCACCGCGGGCAGTACCGCGAGGCCGGTCACGTTCGCGAACCGCGCCGGGTCGAGATGCTGCCAGACCGCTCCGCTCGACGGCGCGCCCGACAATTCGAAATAGCCGCCGGCGGGGACGTTGATCCGGCCGCGCACTTCCACGCGCCCCGAAGGTGGCGCGACATCGGGCAGCGTCGCGCGCGACGCGCCCTGCGCGACCCACCCCCGATTGACCAGAACGCGACGGCCGTCGTCGAGCGCGAGCGGAGCGACGACGTCGTAGCCGACTTGCCCGTTGTGCACGCGGTTGTCGATGAAGATCTGCGCGGCCGCATCGAATGTTCCGCGGGCAACGACCGGTTGATAACGCAACGACGTCCAGTCGCCGCGCGCAGCGGGCATCGCCACCGGTTGCGCAACGGACGCTGCGTCGTAGCGCTCGCGCAGCGCCTGCTTCGCGTGCATGCGGTCGCGCTGCCAATTGCCGGCGGTGACGAACAACGCGACCGCCGCGACGGTGAGCGCCGCGAGCCCGATACGCGCGAACAGGGCGCGACGCGGCGGTGCGGAGGCGGCGATCGTCGGAGCCGGCGCGTTCATCATCGGTGCGTTAGACTTGTCCGACCGGCATTGGGCGCGTGTCGCCCGCAAACCTCGCGCGAGCCGGTTACCATCCTCATGAAGATCATCGTCATCACCGGCCTGATCGCGGTCGTCGTGAGCCTGTTCTCGGCGCTCTACTTCCTCTACCACGACCGCGGCCACGGCACGCGTATGCTCACGATGCTGGCCGTGCGCGTGGCGCTGTCGGCGAGCGTCATCGCGTTGCTCGTGTTCTCCTACTGGATGGGCTGGATCGCGCCGGGCGGCCTGCGCTAGCGGGCGCCGCTCGTCATCTGCTTCGACGCCCGCAGAACGCGGCGGTTCAACGCGATCGCGCCGTCACCCCGATGGCGGCGCGCCGCTCGCCCCTGGCGCTGCCCCGCGTCTACAACCAGTAGACCAGCACGAACAGCAGCAGCCAGACGACGTCGACGAAGTGCCAGTACCACGCCGCCGCCTCGAAGCCGAAATGGTGGTCCGGCGTGAAATGCCCGCGCAACGAGCGCACGAGCATCACCGTCAGCATGATCGCGCCGATCGTCACGTGCGCGCCGTGGAAGCCGGTCAGCATGAAGAACGTCGAGCCGTAGACGCCCGTCGAGAGCTTCAAGTTGAGCTCGCTGTACGCGTGCGTGTATTCGTACGCCTGGAAGCCGAGGAACGAAGCGCCGAGAACGATCGTGAAGAACAGCCACAGCTTGAGCTGACCGCGATGGTTCGCCTTGAGCCCGTGATGCGCTACGGTGAGCGTGAAGCCCGACGACACGAGCAGGATCGTGTTGAGCAGCGGGATGCCCATCGCCGCCATCGGCGTGAACTGCTCCTTGATATACGGTCCGACCGTCGGCCAGCTCGCGGTGAAGTCGGGCCATACGAGCTTGGAAGCCAGGCTGCCGAGGTCGGGCACCGCCACGTTGCGCACGTAGAACAGCGCGCCGAAGAACGCGCCGAAGAACATCACCTCGGAAAAGATGAACCAGCCCATCGCCCAGCGGAACGACGCGTCGACCTTCTGGTTGTACAGGTGACCTTCCGATTCGCCGATGACCGTGCCGAACCAGCCGAACAGCATGAACAGCAGCACGGCGAAGCCGGCCGCGAGCAGCCACGGTCCGACGCCGAAGCTGTTCATCCACGACGCCGCGCCGGTCGCCATCAGCAGCAGCGCGAGCGAGCCCGTGATCGGCCAGTGCGACGGCTGCGGAACGTAGTAATACGGCTTGCCGGCTTCTTGTGCGGTGGTCATGGCAGGCTGTCTTTCAAAGTTGCGCGCGAGCGGTGCTTCGCGCAGGTTCCGGTTGATTCCCTTCGACCTCGAAGAACGTGTACGACAGCGTGATCGTCGCGATGTCGTGCGGGAGCGCCGGATCGACGACGAAGACGACCGGCATCTCGCGCCGCTCGCCCGCAGCGAGCGTCTGCTTGGCGAAGCAGAAGCAGTCGAGCTTGCGGAAATAGCGGCTCGCGTTGGCCGGGCCGTAGCTCGGGATCGCTTGGCCTGTCACCGCGCGGTCGGTCGTGTTGACGACCTCGAACATCACTTGCCGCACCTCGCCCGGATGCACGCCGATCACCGGCTCGAGCGGACGGAACTGCCATGGCAAACGGCGGACGTTCGAATCGAACTCGATGCGCACGCTCCGCTGCAAATCGACCTGCGTGTTGCGCACGTCGTCGGCCCGCGCAATGTCGCGAAGCCCCGTAACTTGGCAGATCTTCTCGTAGAACGGCACCAGCGCGTAGCCGAACGCGAACATCGCGACGACGATGACGCCGAGCCTCGCGAGCATCGCGCGATTGGCCTTGCCAATGGAGGCATCGTCACCGCCGGGTTGCCGCTCGCTCATTTGCGCAGATGACGGCCGATCGCCACGACGAGAAACAGCAGTACCGCGCCGCCGATCACGGCGATCGACGCGATCGGCGAGCCGATCAATCGCGCGGCGAACACGCCGACGAAGAACACCAGCGCGATCGACGCGAGGACGAGGCCGGTGCGCACGTTCGCCTTCCGTACCGCGTTGTCTTTGATGTCGTCCGTCACAGCTTGATGTTCGAGCCGGGGCAACGCTTCTATCGCCAGGCTCGGGCTCCTATTTAACGATTGGCGGCGTTTCGAACGTGTGATACGGCGCCGGCGAAGGCACCGTCCACTCGAGCGTCGTTCCGCCTTCCCACGGCTTCGCCGGCGCCTTGCCGACGCCGCCCTTGATGGTCTTGACGACCGCGTAGAGGAAAATCAACTGAGACAGACCGAAGCCGAACGCGCCGACCGACGCAACCGCGTTCCAGTCGGCGAACTGCTGCGCGTAGTCGGGAATGCGGCGCGGCATGCCGGCGAGGCCCAGGAAGTGCATCGGGAAGAACGTGACGTTGAAGAAGATGAACGACAGCCAAAAATGCCACTTGGCGACCTTCTCCGGATACAGGTTGCCGGTCCACTTCGGGATCCAGTAGTACGTGCCGCCGAAGAACGCGAACAGCGTCCCGGCGACCATCACGTAGTGGAAGTGCGCGACGACATAGTAGGTGTCCTGGAACTGGACGTCGATCGGCTGGATCGCGAGCACGAGCCCGGTGAAGCCGCCCATGACGAACAGGAACAGGAAGCCCAGCGCGAAGAGCATCGGCGCCTCGAGCGTGATCGCGCCGCGCCACATCGTCGCGAGCCAGTTGAAAACCTTCACGCCGGTCGGCACTGCGATCAGCATCGTCGCGTACATGTAGAAGAGGATCCCCGCGACGGGCAGCCCGGTGGTGAACATGTGGTGCGCCCAGACGATGAACGACAGGATCGCGATGCCCGCGACCGCGTACACCATCGACGCGTAGCCGAACAGCGGCTTGCGCGAGAACGTCGGGATCAGCTCCGAGATGATGCCGAACGCGGGCAGGATGATGATGTAGACCTCGGGGTGCCCGAAGAACCAGAAGATGTGTTGGAACAGCACGGGGTCGCCGCCGCCGGCCGCGTTGAAGAAACTGGTGCCGAAGTGGCGATCGGTCAGCAGCATCGTCACGGCGCCGGCGAGAACCGGCATCACGGCGATCAGCAGGTAAGCCGTGATGAGCCACGTCCAGCAGAACAGCGGCATCTTCATCAGCGTCATGCCCGGCGCGCGCAGGTTGAGGATCGTCGTGATGATGTTGATCGACCCCATGATCGACGATGCGCCCATGATGTGGATCGCGAAGATCGCGAGGTCCATCCCCATGCCGGCCTGCACGGTGAGCGGCGGATAGAGCGTCCACCCGGCCGCGACCGCGCCGCCGGGCACGAACATCGAGCCTACCAGCAGCAGCGCCGCGGGCGGCAGCAGCCAGAAGCTCCAGTTGTTCATCCGCGCGAACGCCATGTCGGGCGCGCCGATCTGCAGCGGGATCATCCAGTTCGCGAAGCCGACGGCGCCGGGCATCAGCGCGCCGAAGACCATGATCAGTCCGTGCAGCGCGGTGAGCGAGTTGAAGAACTCCGGGTCGACGACCTGGAGTCCCGGCTTGAATAGCTCGGCGCGGATCGTGAGCGCCATCACGCCGCCGACGAGGAACATCGTGAACGAGAACCACAGGTACATCGTGCCGATGTCCTTATGGTTGGTCGTCATCACCCAGCGCAGGATGCCGCTCGGATGATGGGCGTGCTCGCCGTGGCCGGGAATCGCGTGATCGTGGGGGATGCTGCTCATCGGAATCTCCTGCAACCGTGCCTTGGTCGTTTGGCCCGTGCGCGCGTCACTTGCGCGCCGACTTGATCTCGGCTGGCTCGATCGCCTCGCCGGTCTTGTTGCTCCAGCTGTTGCGCGTGTACGTGATCACCGACGCGATGTCGGCGTCGGAGAGCTGGTTCCAAGGCGGCATAGCCGTTCCGGGCTTGCCGTGCATCACGATCGCGATCTGGTCGGCCTTGGGTCCGTTGACGACCTTCGAGCCGTCGAGCGCCGGAAAAGCGCCGGGAACGCCCTTGCCGTTCGCCTGGTGGCATGCCGCGCAATTCGCGTTGAACACCTGTCCGCCGCGCGTCATCAGCGCGGCGAGATCCATCGGTTGGTCCGAGCTCGGGGCGGCAGTGGCGAATTTCGCCTTCTGCGCCGCGGCCCATGTGGCGTACTCTTCCTTCGTCTTCACTTCGACGACGATCGGCATGTACCCGTGCTCCTTGCCGCAGAGCTCGGCGCACTGGCCACGGTAGATCCCCGGTTTGTTGACCCTGAACCACGTGTCGCGGACGAAGCCGGGAATCGCGTCCTGCTTGACGCCGAACGCCGGCACCCACCACGAATGGAGCACGTCGTTCGCGGTGAGCAGCACGCGGACCTTGGTGTCGACCGGAACGACCAACGGATTGTCGACCTCGAGCAGATAGTTCTCGCCTTTGGGCGCGCGGTTCTCGATCTGCGCGAGCGGCGTCGCGAGATTCGAGTAGAAACCGAATCCTTCCTGCATGTAGTCGTAGTTCCACTTCCACTGGTAGCCGGTCACCTTGATCGTCATGTCGGGCGCCGACGTGTCGTGCGCGGTGAGGATCGTGCGCGTCGCCGGAAACGCCATGAACAAAAGGATCAGGAACGGGATCACCGTCCATACGATCTCGACCGCGGTGTTCTCGTGGAATTGCGCTGCCTGGTGGCCGACCGACTTGCGGTGCTTGATCAGCGAATAGAACATCACGCCGAACACGCCGACGAAGATCGCGACGCAGACCCACAAGATGAACTCGTGCAGCCGCTCGATGTTCTGCGCGACCGGCGTGACGGCGGTCTGGAAGTTGTAGTCCCATGCGGCGAGCGCCACGCCGGGAAACGCTGCCGCAGCGAGGGTTGCCAGTTGGAACATCCGGTTCATCGCCGGCCGACCCGCGAAAGTAAGCGTCATGCTTCGCCTCTAATGCGTGTTACGTGCGTATTGTGTGGCCGCCCCCGCCGTTCGGCATCGATGCGAGCCGCCGCAGCGTGCGCGCGACCGTCATCCGTTCCGCCGCCGGCAGCGCGCCGCCGAATTCAACCGCCTCGCTGCCGATGCGCACGACGCCATCGTCGTCGAGCGAAACGACGAGCCACGGGCGGTTCCACTCGTGTCGCGTGCGCCGCCCGTTGATCGAACGCTCGACCACCACGCGGTCGCCCGTCACCGTCAGCCGTTCCCAATCCCCCGCGCGGCGTTCGATGTACGCGAACGCCGCCGCCAGCAGCGCCATCTCGAGCGCCGAATACGGCAGCACGAGCCAGGCGCCGGCGGCCGCGAACGCCAGCGCGAGGCCGAACGAAACGGCCGCGAGCGTCGCGAACAGCGTCCACCGCTGCCGCGTGTCGAGCGAGTTGTTTCGCCGCGACACGATGCAGTAGTCCGGGTCTTCTGCAAGCGATGGAAGATCGGCGCCGGACATCGATTTCGCGGCGCGACGAGAGAGATCGAACGGAAAAAGAAGGCCCTCGCGTGACGGCAGGGTTTTTCCGCCCGCAGCACCTTCTTCGCCACGCCGGGTTGCTGCAAAGCCGCAAAATATTAACATGGATCAAACAATGGTCGGAAGTGGAGGCGACGATTAGGAACTTTCGCCGCCGCCCGCGCCGTGCGACCTATCGCCACAGCCGTTCAACCAAGCCGTCGAGCGTGAGCGTCCGATCGCCGTCGCGCCATTGAATGTCCGCGAGAAGCGGTGCCGGCAGCGCGTCGGCGAGCGTCCGGACGTTCTGCGCAGCGGCCTCCATGCGCGGATCGATGCGATTCGCGATCCATCCGACGAGGGTCAGCCCGCGCGCGCGAACGGCGAGCGCGGTGAGCAGCGCGTGGTTGATGCAGCCGAGCCGGACCCCGACGACGATCAGCACCGGCAGCCGCAAGCGCGCCGCGATGTCGAGCATGTCATGGCGCACGTCGAGCGGGACGAGCGCACCTCCCGCGCCTTCGACGACGACGGCATCGGCGCGCGCGGCGAGGCGCCCGTACGACGCGGCGATCCGCTCGACATCGATCGCAACGCCTGCTTCGGCGGCAGCGATATGCGGCGCGGTGAACGCAGCGAACGCATAAGGATTGACATCTTCGAGCGGCGCATCGAAGCTCGCTGCGCTCGTGAGCGCGGTGACGTCGGCGGGCAGTTGCTCATCCGGCGCGATGCCGGCGGCGACGGGTTTCATCACGGCCACGCGCAGCCCGTCGCGCGTGAGACCACGCGCGAGCGCGGCGGCGACGAACGTCTTGCCGACGCCGGTGTCGGTGCCGGTGACGAACACGCCGCGAGCCGTCATCATCGTCCGTGCTTTCGCTCGATGCGCACGATCGCGTGCCCTTCGGCGGTTCGCGTGCGTTCGGCTTTCCACGCGTGCCCGTAAACCACTTCGAACGTCGCCGGGATCCGGCCGTCGCGCGCAAACGATGCGAGCGCGCTCCTCATGCGTTCGAATCCCGCGCGGCCCATCATGCCGCGGACGCGCCCGCCCGCCGCGTTGGTCGCGCCGATCGCTTTCAGGTCGCGCATCAGCGCCATCGGATCCGCGTACGTCATCGTGATCGCTTCCATCTGCATCACCGGGTCGGCGAAGCCCGTTTGCACCAACATGTCGCCGATGTCGTGCATGTCGACGAAGCGGCTCACGTGCGGATGCGAATCGACGCCGGCGAATGCGGCGCGCAGCTCCTTGAGCGTGTCGGGGCCGAATGTGGTGAACATCAGAAGGCCGTCGACGGCGAGCACGCGGTGCATCTCGGCGAGCGCGCCTCGCAGGTCGCCAACCCATTGCAGCGCGAGATTGCTCCAGACGAGCTCGAAGCTCGAATCCGCGAAGGGCAACGCCGCGATGTCCGCGCAGACGAACGACGGTGCACGCGCAACGGCCTTGCCTCGCCAGCCGGCGGCGAGGCGCGCGAACACCGACTGGTGCGCGCGCGATTTCGTTCGCGCCGCCATCAGCATCGGCAGCGCGACGTCGAGCGCGATGCGGGAGGCGCGCGGATAACGCGCCGCGAGCTCGCCCAGCGCATCGCCGGTGCCGCAGCCGGCGTCGAGAATCGCCGACGGCGCGAGCTTCACGACGTCCAGACGCTCGACCATCCGCGATCCGACCTCGCGTTGCAGCACTGCCGCGCTGTCGTACGTCGCAGCGGCGCGCGCGAACGCGCGGCGCACGGCGTGCGAATCCGGCAGCGCCGGGTCGAAGCCGGCACCGGAGCGATCAGCGGCCATCGGCGAACGCGTCGAGCGTGGCAAGAAATTCATCCGGATGCGACAGAAACGGCGCGTGCGCGGCGCCGTTGATCCGCGCGAAGCGCGCGTTCGGCAACGCTTCGGCGAGCCATGCGCCAGCCTCCGGCGGCGTCAGCGCGTCGCGCTCGCCGGCGATCACGAGCGACGGCGTGCGAATCGCGGCGACGCTTGCGCGCAGATCGGTCGTCGCGAGCACGTCGAGCGCCGCTTCGAGCACGGCGGCCGAAGGTTCGCCGCGCGCGAAGAGCTCGCTGCGCATCGCGTGCAGCACCGTGCGGCCGTGCTCGCTGCCGTGCACCTGCAGCGCGAGGAAACGCAACAGCGTGTGCCGATACGCGACGACGAGCTCGTCGTGGAAGCGGCGCAGCGTTTGCTCGGCCATCGCATGTGGCCAATCGCGCGACGCGACGAATCGCGGCGTCGCTCCGACGAGCGCGAGTCGCGCGATGCGATCGGGCGCCGCCAGCGCCCATGTCATCGCGACCATTGCTCCGAGCGACCACCCGATCACCGTCACCGGGCTTGGTTGCGCGCCGAGCCCGCGCGCAATCGCCGTTGCGACCGCGTCGAGCGTGAACGGCTCGACCGACGCGCTGAAGCCGTGGCCGGGAAGATCGACGTCATGGACGCGGAAACGACGGGCGAGCGACGCGACGATCGGTTGCCACACACCGCCATGCAGCGCCCAGCCATGCAGCAACACGAGCGGCGGACCCTCGCCGACCGACTGCACATACAGTCCGGTCGCGGGACCACCTTCGTGCTTCGCGCTCCGGTATTCGCCCTTGTATGCTTTCCCAAGCTCGTTCTTTTGATGGGTCATGATGATGTCAGAGCGCCCGTTTTGCGAGTGCCTGCACAGCCCGCTCGCCCTTAGAGCTCACAGCTCGTCCCCAAGCATGAAGGCGTGCAGGTGCTTGCGTTTGTCGCCAAGCCCGTACAGTTACCCGAACGACAAGTTCGCATGATGCAAGGAAGGGATATGACAAACGCTGCTGCTTGTGAATCGACGTCGCGGCCCGTTCAGTTTATTGGCGTGGACATGGCTCAGCAGGCCTTTGACTGGACGGTGCACGCAGAGCAAGGCACGCACACCCTGCCGAACCAGGACAGCGGATTCGAGGCGTTGCTTGCGGCGCTGCAGGACCGTCGCATTGGCCTGATCGTGGTCGAGGCTACGGGCGGTTGGGAGCGCAGGCTTACGTGTTTTCTGTTGCGTCACGGGCTTGCGGTGGCCGTGGTCAATCCACGGGCGGCACGAGAGTTCGCCCGCAGCATGGGGCCTCTGGCCAAGACCGATGCCATCGACGCGGTCGCATTGGCGCACATGGCGCAAACGCTCTCGGCCAAGGCGGACCAAGCGGGCGTAGTGTTTTGCCCGCCCACCCCAGAGGTCGAAGCCTTGCAGCTGATGGTGGGGCGTCGCGTTCAGCTGCTCGGCATGCGCACCGCGGAACAGAACCGCCTGAGCGGTGCCGGCCGAGTGCTTCGTCGAAGCATCACCACTGTGATCAAGATGCTGGACAAGGAGATCGCCAGACTCGAGCGCGACATCGACGCGCACCTCGACCGCCATTTCAAGGAACAAGCCCGTCGTTTTGACGCCATCAAGGGTGTTGGCCCCGCGACCTGTGCCGTGATGCTGGCGTTCATGCCGGAACTGGGCAAGGTCAAGGCTGAGCGGGCGGCCAAGCTTGCTGGCTTGGCGCCCCTGAACCGCGACTCCGGTAAGGAGCGAGGCAAGCGGCACATCTTCGGCGGCCGCAGCATCGTACGCAGCACCCTGCACATGGCGATGCTCAGCGCGGTGCGTCACAACCCGGTCATCAAGACGTTTCATGACCGGCTGATCGCCGCCGGAAAACCCAAGAAGGTCGTGCTCACCGCCTGCTCGCACAAGATGCTTCGCATCCTCAACGCCATGGCACGGACCGGCGAGCCTTGGAACGAGAAATTTCATGTCGTGACCCCTTGACAACGAACACAGTTGCTTGGGGCGGCCCGGCGGGCTCATGTCGCGTGCGCGCCGTGCTCGCTCGATTGCGCGATCTCGGCAAGCGCATCGGCGAGCGCATCGACGTCGGCGTGCGAATGCGCGGCCGTGAGCGTGATCCGCAGCCGCGCCGTGCCGGCCGGCACGGTCGGCGGCCGTATCGCCGGCACCCAGAAGCCGCGCACCCACAGCGCCTCGGACAGCGCGAGCGCCTTCGCGTTGTCGCCGACGATGAGCGCCTGGATCGCCGTTCGCGACGGCAATCGCCGCCACGGCAGCGCGTTCATCCGCGATTCGAATCGTTCGATCAGCGCGGCGAGATGCGCGCGCCGATCGTCGGCGTCGCGAATGAGCGCAAGGCTCGCGAGCAGCGCAGCCGACAGCAACGGCGGCGGGGCCGTCGTGAAGACGTACGGTCGCGCGATCTGTACGAGCGTCTCGATAACGGCGTCGTGCGCGGCGACGAACGCGCCGGCCACGCCGGCGGCCTTGCCGAGCGTTCCCATGTAGACGATCCGCTCGTCCGCGATGCCGAAATGCGTGAGCGTCCCGCGGCCGCCGCCGAGCACGCCGAAGCCGTGCGCGTCATCGACGACGAGCCACGCGTCGTGCGCGCACGCGAGCTCGAGCAGGCGCGGCAACGGCGCAAGATCGCCGTCCATGCTGAACACCGCGTCGGTCGTGATCAGCTTGCGCGAAGCATTCGATGCGGTGAGCGCCGAGGCAAGCCGGTCGAGGTCGCCGTGCGGATAGCGGACGAACTCGGCGCGCGACAGCAGCGCGCCGTCGCTGAGGCATGCGTGGTTCAGACGGTCGGCGAAGATCGCGTCGCCGCGCCCGGCGAGCGCGGTGAGGATCGCGAGATTGGCGAGATAGCCGGTCGAAAAGGTCAGCGCGCGCGCGTTCTCGCAAGGGCGCACCCATCGCGCGAGCGCCGTCTCGAGCTCGGCGTGCGGCGCGAAGTGGCCGGACAACAAGTGCGACGCGCCGGCGCCGACACCCCATGCGAGCGCCGCGTCGCGCGCGGCGGCGACGATCGCCGGATCGTTGGCGAGACCGAGATAGTCGTTGCTCGCAAACGCAATCCGCTCGCAGCCGTCGACGATGATTCGCGCGCCCTGCGGCGAGCTCAACGTGCGCCGCGCGCGCCAAAGTCCCTCGGCGCGGCGGCTCGCGAGTCGCGCGCCGAGCGATGCGATCAACGGCGAGCCTGCGCCCATGGCTTGTTCCGTTCGCCCCGAGCAAGCGGTGCGAAACCGCCGCGCCGGGCGCTCACGCGGTCGACAAACCCAGCTTCGCGAACAACGCGCGATCGGCCTCGACGTCAGGATTGCCGGTGGTGAGCAGCTTGTCGCCGTAGAAGATCGAGTTGGCGCCGGCGAGGAAGCAAAGCGCCTGCACCGCTTCGCCCAGCTCGCGCCGTCCCGCGGACAGCCGAACCATGGCGCTTGGCATCGTGATGCGTGCCGCGGCGATCGTGCGGACGAATTCGAGCGGATCGATCGAGCTCTCGCCGGCGAAGCGCTCGTGCATCGGTGTGCCGGCGACCTGCACGAGATGATTGATCGGTACCGATTCCGGATACGGATCGAGGTTCGCGAGCTGCGCGATCAGCGCCGCGCGTTGTCGTCGCGTCTCGCCCATGCCGACGATGCCTCCGCAGCAGACATGGACGCCGGCGGCACGCACGCGGTCGAGCGTGCGCAGCCGGTCGTCGTAGTCGCGCGTGCTCACCACTTCGCCGTAGAAGTCGGGCGCGGTATCGAGATTGTGGTTGTAGTAGTCGAGGCCGGCGGCCTTGAGCTTTTCAGCCTGCCCGTCCCTCAGCATGCCGAGCGTGCAGCAGGTCTCGAGCCCGAGCGCCTTCACGCCGGCGACCATCGCGAGCACCGGCTCGAGATCGCGCTCCTTCGGCCCTCGCCACGCCGCGCCCATGCAGAAGCGCGTCGCGCCATTGTCCTTCGCGGCGCGCGCCGCCGAGAGCACGGCGTCGAGCGCGAGCATCGGCTCGTCCTCGACTTCGGTGTGATAGCGCTTCGCTTGCGGGCAGTAGCCGCAGTCCTCCGGACAACCGCCGGTCTTCACCGAGAGCAGCGTCGAGAGCTGCACGCGATCGGCCTGGTGATGCGCGCGGTGCACCGTCTGCGCGCGATGGATCAACTCGCCGAACGGCAGCGCGAGCAGCGCTTCGACGGCGGCGACGCTCCATCGGGGCGGCTCGACGCCGGTCGGTCGAGTCGCTTCGGCGCAAGACGGTCTCAGTCGTACGGTCGATGGCATGAACGCTCTTTTCGGGTCACGATCGTTTGCTCGGGCGGGCCGAGTGTCGAAGGAGCGTTCGCCGGTTGTCAAATGGCCGCGCCCAATCATTTGACAGTGACGGGCGGCGGCGATGGCTCGATCGGGCGCCGCGCATACGCATGCGATCGTGGTTGAACCGCGCCGTCGGCGTCGCGCGCATGGCCTTGCCGCAAGCTTGCGTGCTGTGCGGCGCGTCCGCCGGGGTTGCGCTCGTCTGCGCGCCGTGCGAGGCCGCGTTGCCGCGCGCTGAGACTGCGTGTCCGGTTTGCGCGCTGCCGTCCGGGCACGCCCGCGTGTGCGGCGCGTGCCTCGCGCACCCCCCGCCGTACGCGGCGACGATCGCGGCGCTCGTTTACGCGTTTCCCGTCGACAGGCTGCTGCAGGCGCTCAAGTACGGCGGTCGTCTCGCGCTCGCCGATTGGGCGGCGCAAGCGCTGGTCGGCGCGGTCGTGGCGAGTGACGCGGCGTCCGTCGATGCGATCGTTGCGCTGCCGCTCGCGCCGGCGCGCCAACGCGAGCGCGGCTTCAATCAAGCGGGTGAGATCGCGCGGCGCGTCGGCGCGCGTGTCGCGTTGCCTGTCGCGGCGCCGCTCGTTCGCGCGGGGAACCGCCCGCCGCAGGCGATGCTGCCGTGGTCGCAGCGAGCGAACAACGTGCGAGGCGCGTTCACGTGCGCCGGCGATGTGAAGGCGCTTCGGCTCGCGATCGTCGACGACGTGATGACCACCGGCGCCACGCTTGCCGAGGCGGCGCGTACGCTGATCGATTCCGGCGCCTCGCGAGTCGACGCATGGGTGGTGGCGCGCACGCCGCCGCCTGACGCACAATGACGCGATGGCCGATCCCAGCGCTGCGGCGCCGGATCGCGACGCGCCGTTCGCGGTCGTGCTCGTGAATCCCGAGATTCCGCCGAACACGGGCAACGTGATCCGACTCACCGCGAACGCGGGTGCCGATCTGCATCTGGTCGAGCCGCTCGGCTTTCGCATGGACGATCGCGAATTGAAGCGTGCCGGGCTCGACTACCACGAGTACGCGCGCGTCGTCGTTCACCGGGATTGGGCAACGTGCCGCCGTGCGTTCGAAGCGCACGGACCGCGGCGACTGTTCGCCTTCGCAACGCAAGCGCCGTCGAGCCTCTACGACATCGCATTCGCGCGCGGCGACGTGCTGGTCTTCGGCTGCGAGTCACGCGGGCTGCCGACGGCGATCGTCGAGCAATTCGACCCTCGCCGCCGGGTGCGAATCCCGATGCGGCCGCACGTGCGCAGCCTCAACCTGTCGAACGCGGTCGCCGTCGCCGTTTACGAGGCGTGGCGGCAGACGGGCCTCGGCGGCGCCGAAAAGTAGGGTCAGACTCGACTTCTCACGCACGAGCCCGCTTCAGCTGTGCGGTAGTCGAAGAGTCGGGTCCGACCCAACTTTTCGGCGCTACTTTTCGGCCCTGTTCATGCCGAGCGCGTTCATCAGGAAGCGCAGCTCGTAGTCGCGGTCGTCGATCGTCTGGCGGCGCGACTTGCCGTATCCGTGGCCGCTGTCGAAGTCGACGTACAGCATGAACGGCGAGCGCTGGCCGGCGTGATTCTGCACGGCGGCGACGAATTTCTTCGCGTGCATCGGATCGACGCGCGAGTCGTACTCGCCCGCGCTGACGAGCGTGCGCGGCAAGTCGACGCCGTCGCGCACGTTGTGGTACGGCGAATAGCGCAGGAGCCAGCGGAAATCCTCATCGCGGTCGGGATCGCCGTACTCGGGAATCCAGTATCGCGCGATCAGGAATTTGTGATAGCGCACCATGTCGGTCAGCGGCACCGCGCACAACGCAGCCGTGAAAAGATCGGGGCGCTGCGTGAGCATCGCGGCGACGAGAAGACCGCCGTTGCTGCCGCCCTGGATCGCGAGCCGTTGCGGCCGCGTGTAGCGCTCGCGGACGAGCCACTCGGCCACCGCCGTGAAATCGTCGAACGTCGTCTGCTTGCGCGCGTTCATCGCCTGCTCGTGCCAGCTCTCGCCGTATTCGTCGCCGCCGCGAATGCCGGCGTAGACGAATACGCCGCCGCGGTTGACGAACGTCGCGAGCGTCGCAATGTAGAACGGCGAGACTCCGACGTTGAAGCCGCCGTAACCGTAGAGGAGCACCGGATTGTCGCCGTTGCGCTCGATGCCCTTGCGCCGCACGACGAAAACCGGAATGCGCGCGCCGTCCTTCGCGCTGACGAACTCGCGGGACGCCTCGATCCGCGACGTGTCGAGCGGCGGATTGTCGCGCCAAAGCCGGCGCCATTCGAGCGTAGCGCCGCCGACCGCGTAGAGGGCGTTCGGCGTCGTGAACGACACGACGCGCGCATAGACGCGGTTCGCATCGATGTCGAACTTCGTGTCCTCGACGTTGCCGAGCTCGGGAAGCGGAAGCTCGCGGATGCGCCGGCCGGCGAGATCATGGACGAAGATCCGCGTGAGCACGTCCTTCTTGTCGACGACGATCAACCAGTCGGATGTGACCTCGAAGCGCTCGAGCACGGTTTCCTGCTCGGGCACGAGCACACGCCAGTCGCGAGAGGCGGGCCGCTCGGAGCTTGCGACCATCAGCTTCCAGTTCGGCGCGCCGTCGTTGGTTCGGATGTAGATAGCGTCCTTGCGAAACTGCGCGATCGCGAGATTCTTGTCGCTCGACCAGATCGTCGAGGGCTCGGCGGCGGAGCCCAGCGGGCGGATGCGGATCGTGTTCGCATAGCCGGCGCCGGTCTCGAACACGGTGACCTCCGCTTCGTCCGGCTCGTAGATTTCGCAGTATTCCTTCGCGTCGGCGAGCGCGATCAACACGGTGTCTTCGCTGCGATCGCCGCCGAGCCGATGCCGCAGACAGCGCGCCGGCTCCTGCCGCGCGTCCGACTGCGCGGTGCGCGGCGAGATGTACGCGTAGCGTTCGTCGCGCGCCCACGAGAAATAGCGCAAGCCTTCGATCGTCGGCCCGATCTGCGCGCCGGTCAGCGTATCGATGACCCGGTAATCGGTGATCTCCGAGCCCTTCGCGTAGGTCGCCACGGCGAGCTTCGATCCGTCGCGGTTCGCGACGATGTCGCCAAGCGCGGTCTTGCCGCTCGGATCGAGCGCATTCGGATCGAACAGCAGTCGCTCCTCGCCGGAAAGTCGCGTGTAGAGCTTCGGCTGCTGCTCGCCCGTTCGCGTGCGCAGGAAGAATTCGCGACCCTTGCGGAAGAAAGGCGCCTGCGTCACGTCGCGGTCGACATGCCGCGTGATCTCGTCGCGCAGACCGGCGATCGGCGGCGCATTCACATCGAGCCATGCGCGCGTCGCGGCGTGCTGCGCGCGCGTCCATTGCTCGACGTCCGCCGCCTTGGCGTCCTCGAGCCAGCGGTACGGGTCGGTCAGCGTCACGCCGTGCAGCGTCTCGACGACGGGACGCGCCGGCGTCGCGGGCGGCGCGAAGGGCGCTTGCTGCGCGAACGCGGTCGCGACGCCGCACGCCGCCACCGCGACGAGCGCGAGCAGCTTCGTCATTCGGTGCCCTCCGAACGCATCGAGCGAAGCGAGCCCCTTACCGTCGGTCCGCGAAAAGCGCGCTCCGACAGGCGCTGCGCGCCTGCTTGCAACCGAGGCGATGTGCGATGCTCGCGCATCGGCGCGCCCGCTCGCGCGCGAACGTGCCCTGCGGGCCTTGGCTTCGCCTCGCGCGCTCGCGGGTCCTCTGTATGCGGCCTGCGCGCTCATTCCGACCGCGGTTCGCGTGCGAGAAGCGCGCCAACCGCCGCGCGCGGCGCGATCTCGCCATGCAGCACGCGGAACACCGCATCGCAGATCGGCATGTCGACACCGTGATGCCGCGACAGCCGCCGCACCGCGTCGGCAGCGCTGACGCCTTCGGCCACGTGCCCCAGCTCGGCGAGGATCTCCGGCAGCGACTTGCCTTGCGCGAGCATCAGGCCAACGCGCCGGTTGCGCGAAAGATCGCCGGTGCAGGTGAGCACGAGGTCGCCCAGACCCGCGAGGCCCATCAGCGTTTCGCGCGCGCCGCCGAGCGCCTCCGACAGCCGTCCCGTTTCCGCGAGCCCGCGGGTGATCAGCGCTGCGCGCGCGTTGTGGCCGTAGCGCAACCCGTCGCTTGCACCGGCGGCGATCGCAAGCACGTTCTTCACCGCCCCGCCGACCTCGACCCCGGGCAAATCGGGACTGACGTACGCGCGCAGGTTGTCGGCGCGCAACAGGCCGGCGACCCGCGCGGCCAGCGCCGCGTCGGTCGCCGCGACGGTGAGCGCGGTCGGAAGCCCTTGCGCAACCTCCTCAGCGAAGCTCGGCCCCGAAACGACGCCCACCGCCGCGGGCCATTGCGGCGCCAGCACTTGGTGAGCAAGCGCGGCTCCGCCGGGGAATGCCGCCGTCGGCGCGACGCTGAGAAACCCCTTCGACAGCCAGACGAGCGGCGCCCGCGCCCCCGCGGCAGCCAACCCTGCGGCGACGCCGGTCAGCGCGGCGACGGGCGTCGCCACGACCAGCAGCGTCGCGTCGCGCGCGACCGCGAGGTCGGTCTCGATCGCAAGCGACGGCGGCAGCGCGATTCCCGGCAGATAGCGCCCGTTCTCGCGTGCCCCGCGCATGACCCGCGCCTGCTCGGCATCGCGCGCCCAAAGCGTGACATGAAGATCGCTTCGCCGCGCGAGATGCGCGGCGATCGCCGTACCCCAAGCGCCGGCACCGAGCACGACGATCGGCGCTGTCATGGCGCTACCACGGCGAGCAATGATGGACGAACCGCCTAGAGCCCGAACACCTGCACGACGCGAACGAAGCCGGACTGGCCGTCGCGATGGCGGACCTTGACCCAGCCGGGGTTCGTCGTCGCGGTCGGACTGCTCGCAGGCTCCGCCAGCTCGAGCAGGACGTTCTGCTCGGCACGGAAGACGACGGGGGCGGAATCGTCGGGCGCGGCGCGAACGTCGGCGAGCGGCGCGCGCACCGCAAGCATCCGCTTGTCGGCGAGATGCTTCCTGTCCACCCAGCCGATCGTTCCGCCCGGATCGCGAACCTTCGTCCAGCCTTCGAGCGGCACGATGAGCTCGACCGGCGTATCGCGGCCAAGCACGAACAGCGGTTTCGCCTTCGCCGACGGCGCGTCGTAGAGCACCGTGGGCTCCGCGAGAGCGCTGAACTCGGCGGCAAGCGCAGGCAGGGCGAACGTGCAGCCGAGCGCCGCGACGAGCGCTTTGGTCATCGCGGCGGGCAAACGCCTAGTTCGCGACCGCAGCGGGCGCCTGCTGAATCTGCGCGAGCTGCTGCTGATAGAGCGCTTCGAAGTTGATCGGCGCAAGGTGGACCGGCGGGAAACCCGCGCGCGACACGGCGTCGGCGAGCGTCTCGCGAACGTAAGGGAACAGCACCGTCGGGCAGCTGATCGCGATCACGGGCTGGAGCTGCTCGGCCGGCACATTCTTGATCGTGAACAGGCCTGCCTGCGCCGCCTCGACGAGAAACAGCGTCTTGTCGCTGCTCTTCGCCGTCAGCGTGACGGTGAGCACACACTCATACAAATTGGGATCGACCTGCTCGCCGCGCGTTCGCAGCCCGATCTCGACCTGCGGTGTCTGCTGGGTCATGAACGAGCGCGGCGCGCCGGGATTCTCGAGCGACAGGTCCTTGACGTAGATCTTCTCGATCGAGAATACGGGGCCGGCCTCTCCATTGCCGCCAAGCGCCTGAGGATTGATGGGTTGCGATTCGTCCATGATGCGATCCTTGCAGCGAGGTTAACAGCGCATTCTACCCGACCGGAGGATCGCCCGCCGCCGCGCCGATTTCCTCGCCGGCGAGCAAAGGATCGAGCTTGCCCGCGCGCTCGAGCGCGACCAGGTCGTCGTAGCCGCCGACGTGGCGCTCGCCGATGTAGATCTGGGGAACGGTGCGACGGCCGGTCTTCGCCATCATCGTCTGGCGGGCCGCCGGATCGAGGTCGACGCGGATCTTCGTGATCGCCGTGATGCCTTTCGCACGCAGCAGCCGCTCGGCCTGGACGCAGAAGGGGCAAACGGCCGTCGCGTACATCGTGATCGACGGCGACGTCATTGCTCGGCCTTCCTGCAATCGGGTGCAGTGCGACCGGCGCGTTTCGGCCTCCGTGCAAACGCGCGGCGACGCGCGCTGCGCGCCTGGGCTTCGCCCGCCGCGCTCATGCACCTCCCCGCCGCCGGGCGCGGCGCTCGCGTCGCCTCATCTTTGGACCGGCAATCCGGCGTCCTTCCAAGCGCGAAAGCCCCCGTGCAGGTTGTACATCTCGGCGAAGCCGATCTTCGCGAGCGCGCCACCGGCCGTGCGGCTGCGATTGCCGGACGCGCAGTACGCCACCACCGGCCTGCCCTTGTGCTTGACGAGCTCGCTCGCCCTGCTTTCTAGCTGCGACAGCGGAATGTGCACCGCGTTGGGGAGGCGGCCATCCTGGTATTCCCGCGCTTCGCGCACGTCGAGCAGCAGCGCATCGCGGTGGTTGATCAAGTGCGTAGCGTTGAGGTTGCCGATCTCTTTCATCGGCGAAAGCCGCCGCTGCACGAGCGGCCAGACCA
The DNA here is from genome assembly GCA_963728935.1 of uncultured beta proteobacterium. Taxonomy (GTDB): domain Bacteria; phylum Pseudomonadota; class Gammaproteobacteria; order Burkholderiales; family Casimicrobiaceae; genus CAVSMC01. Next base: position 271,009 of record CAVSMC010000001.1, read on the forward strand.
GCATCGCGCCGGAAGCGAACATGACGAAGATCAAAAGCCAGTTTTCCTGGATGAAGGGCATGGGCGTCATCGCCAGCGGATTATCGCGGCAAAACCAAAATGATAGCGCAGCGGCCGTCCCTTCCTCCGCGCCGGCGTTCGCAAACGGGCTCGCGGAACTCGCCCGGCATTTTCTTTACCAAGCAGGGCGGCAGAACGTGCGATTTCCTATACCCCAGTAATCCGGTCGATCGAGGCGACGCGAGAACCGCCGGTCAGGCGGATCTCGCCGGCTGGCTGCGCGGAATCCTCCGGCGCTTGCCGGAACGGGTTTGCAATGGCCTGATTCGTGCATGACGGAATGTCCGGCTCGTCGTGCGGGTGAATATTCATCCGACCGACGCGCTTGGCAGACAGGATGGCGAGGGTATACTTTGCCGACGGTTCGGGGGCGCTGGTCATGGGGGCGTTTCCTGTTGGGTAACGATTGAGCGGCGCAAGGCCGCGCGTCACGCGCGCGGTGGCCGGAGGAAGAGCGATGGGCAACGGTTGGAAGAAGGCGGGTTTGATCGGGTTGGGCGCGGTTCTGGGCGTCCTGCTCTCGCTCAACTTCTCGGCGGTCGCGCAACGCGAGCAGAAGACGCCGATCCCTTACGAGGATCTGCAGCTCCTGTCCGCGGTGTTCGGCAAGATCAAGAGCGACTACGTCGAGCCGGTGTCCGACGACAAGCTGATCAAGGAGGCGATCAACGGCATGGTGCGCGGGCTCGACCCGCACTCCGATTTCCTCGATGCCGACGCTTTCAAGGAACTGCAGGTTTCGACGCAGGGCAAGTTCGGCGGCCTCGGCATCGAGGTCGGCATCGAAGACAGCGTCGTTCGCGTCATCTCGCCGATCGAAGACACGCCGGCGTTTCGTGCGGGCGTCAAGGCCGGCGACCTCATCGTCAAGATCGACGACTTGGCCACGCGTGGCATCTCGCTGTCGAAGGCTGTCGAGAAGATGCGCGGCAAGCCCGGCACGCCGGTCGTGCTGACGATCGTGCGCAAGGAAGCCGAACAGCCGCTCACCTTCACGCTGCTGCGCGAAGAGATCAACGTCAAGAGCGTTCGCGCGAAGATGCTCGAGCCGGGCTACGGTTACGTGCGCATTCGCAGCTTCCAGGAGCGCACCGGCGAGGATCTCGCCCGCGCGCTGAAGGATTTCTACAAGCAGGGCGAGCTGAAGGGCCTCGTGCTCGACGTGCGCAGCGATCCGGGCGGCTTGTTGAATCAGGCGGTCGCCGTGTCGGCCGCGTTCCTGCCGAAGGACGCGCTCATCGTCTACACCGACGGCCGCACGCCCGATGCGCGTATGCGTCTCGCTGCACGCCGCGAGGACTACACGCGCCGCGGCGAGGATTATTTCAGGGACCTGCCGGCGGGCGTCAAGAACGTGCCGCTGGTCGTGCTCGTCGACGGCGGCACCGCGTCGGCGTCCGAAATCGTCGCCGGCGCGCTGCAGGACCACAAGCGTGCGACGGTGATCGGCACGCAGACGTTCGGCAAGGGCTCCGTGCAAACGATCCTGCCGCTGTCGAACAACGCCGGGCTGAAGCTCACGACCGCTCGCTATTACACGCCGGCGGGCCGCTCGATCCAGGCGAAGGGGATCGAGCCGGATATGTACGTCGACGACGGCCGCGACTCACCGAACCGCATCCGCGAAGCGAACCTCGAGCGTCACCTCGAGCAAAACAAGCAGCTCGACAAGACGGTGCGCAGCGCACCGCCCGGAGCGTCGGCCGATCCCGCCGTGTTGCAGGAAACGAAAGCGTCGCCGTCGCAGGAGCCGCTGAAGAACGGCGTCAAGACCGAGCCGGCCATACCGCGGTTCGAATTCGGTGCGTCCGACGACTTCCAGTTGACGCAAGCGGTCAATCACTTGAAGGGCCTGCCGGTGATGGCGAGCGCGAGAGCGGTGTCCGCGCAGGCGAAGCCGTAGGGCTGCACGGTCGCGCCCACAGCACGAAACGCCCGGCGCCGCCGGGCGTTTCATTTCGGCGCGACGGGATTGTGATCCGTTTCGGATGGACGACGCCGAGCTCCTTCGCTACAGCCGCCACATCCTGCTGCCCGAACTCGGCATCGAGGCGCAGCAGAAGTTCGCGGCCGCGCGTGCATTGGTCGTCGGCGCCGGCGGCCTCGGCGCGCCGGTCGCGCAGTTCCTCGCTGCGGCGGGCATCGGAACGATTACGCTCGCCGATCCGGACACGGTCGACCTGACCAACCTGCAGCGGCAGATCCTCTACGCGACAGCGGACGTCGGCCATCGCAAGGTCGATGCCGCGCGCGCGCGGCTCGCGTCGATCAATCCGCGGATCCGAATCGAGGCGATCGCCGCGCGCCTCGGCGCCGACGATCTCGCGCCGCTGGTCGCAGGCGCGAACGTCGTCGTCGATTGCTGCGACAACTTCGCGACGCGTCATGCGGTCAATCGTGCGTGCGTCGCTGCGCGCACGCCGCTCGTCTCGGGCGCGGCGATCCGCTTCGACGGCCAGGTCGCGGTGTTCGATGCGCGCGACCCGGCGAGCCCCTGCTACCACTGCCTGTTCGGCGAAGGCGAGGACCTCGAGGAAACGCGCTGCGCCATCATGGGCGTGTTCGCGCCGCTGGTCGGCATCGTCGGTGCAACGCAGGCAGCCGAGGCGCTCAAGCTCGTCGCCAGCGTCGGCGAAACGCTCGCCGGACGTCTGTTGCTGCTCGACGCGCTGGCGATGCACTGGCGCGAGGTACGCATCGCGCGCGATCCCGAGTGTCCGGTGTGCTCGAAGACCTCGGTCGCGCATTCGGCATGAAACGCGCGCGAACGGCGTTGGCTGCGTTCGTCGTTTCCGTCGTCGTCGCGGCGGTGTCGATGTCGACGGTTCGCGCTCAGACCGCCTCCGAAGAAACGCTGCCGAAGTCAGAATGGAGTGCCATCGAGCGCGTCGTGCGCAATCAGCTCGCGGCGTTCAAGGCAGGCGACGGCGAAAGGGCGTTCACTTATGCGTCGCCTGGCATTCGTGCGCAGTTCGGCGACGCGCCGACGTTCATCGCGATGGTGCGCAACGGCTACGGGGCACTACTCACCGCACGGTACACGGAGTTCCTCGAGGGCGCGGTGATCGATGGCCGCGTGATTCAGCCGCTGCGGCTGATCGCGCAGGACAACAGCGTCGTCGTTGCGCTGTACACGATGGAAAAGCACGACGGCCGCTGGAAGATCGCCGGCTGCGTGCTCGCGCCATCGACCGTCAAGGCGGCGTGAAAATTAGGGTCAGACTCGACTTTTCGAAACCGCGGCAAGCAGTGCGCGCGCCCTGCACGAAAAGTCGAGTCTGGCCCTAATTTTCCTAATTTTCGAGTCATCGGAACAGGTACGCCCGCTGCGCGTCCCATCCTTCCTGCGGCGCGCGCTTGAAACCGCTTTTCGCGTAGAGCTGCCAGCGGCCGAGCACGAACGCAGTCAGAATGTTGGCTTGCGCGCCGGGATCGCCGCTCCAACCGCCGTTCGCCTGCGCGATGCGCAACGACTGCCTCAGCGCAGCCTCGAGCTTGTCGTAGAGCTGGTTCATTCGCTGCTGCAGCCGCTCGTCCTCGTTGACGAGCGCGTCGCCGATCAGCACGCGCGTCATGCCGGGATTCTTCTCCGCGAAGCCGAGCAGCACGGCGACGATCTGCTGCGCCTGCGCGATGCCATCGGTGGTCTCGGCGCCGATCTTGTTGACCAGCGTGAACAGCGTGGTCTCGATGAACTCGATCAGCCCTTCGAACATCTGCGCCTTGCTCGCGAAGTGACGATAGAGCGCAGCCTCGGAAACGTCGAGCTTGGCCGCGAGCGCCGCGGTGGTCACCTTCTCGCCGCGCGGGCTCTCGAGCATCGACGCGAGCGTTTGCAGGATCTGCAGCCGCCGTTCGCCCGGCTTCGTCGCCATGGACCCCTCCCTCTCCCCTCTCGCGCGAAACCGATCGCGAGCAAAGCCGCGTCAGCCCTCGGCGCGCGGCTCGTCGGCGCGGATCATCGTGCCCACGCCTTCGTTAGTCAGCACCTCGAGCAGCAGCGCGTGTTCGACGCGGCCATCGATGATGTGCGAGCTCTTGACGCCATTCTTGACGGCATCGAGCGCCGAGCCGATCTTAGGCAACATGCCGCCGGAGATCGTGCCGTCGGCGAACAGCGCGTCGATTTCGCTCGCCGACAAGCCGGTGAGCAGCGTGCCGTGCTTGTCGAGAACGCCCACCGTGTTGGTCATCAGCACCAGCTTCTCGGCGCGCAACGTCTCGGCGAGCTTCCCGGCGACGAGGTCCGCGTTGATGTTGTAGGCGCCGCCGTCCTCGCCGACGCCGATCGGCGCGACCACCGGAATGAAATCGCGCGAGTCAAGCAGCTGGATGATCTCCGGATCGATGCGCTCGATCTCGCCGACGAGCCCGATGTCGACCAGCTCGCCGTGGTTCGCGTCGCTTTTCAGCAGCATCTTGCGCGCGTGGATGAACGCGCCATCCTGTCCGGTGAGCCCCACCGCCTTGCCGCCGTGCTGGTTGATGAGGCCGACGATCTCCTGGTTCAGCTCGCCCAGCACCATCTCGACGACGTTCATCACGTGCTCGTCGGTCACGCGCATGCCTTGCCGAAACTCGCTCTTGATGCCCATCTTCGAGAGCAGGTCGCCGATCTGCGGCCCGCCGCCGTGGACGATCACCGGGTTCATGCCGACGAGCTTCAACATGACGACGTCGCGGGCGAAGCCTGCTTTGAGCGCTGGCTCCGTCATTGCGTTGCCGCCGTACTTCACGACGATCGCCTTGTCGTGGAAGCGCTGGATGTACGGCAGCGCTTCGGCGAGTATTTGGGCTTTGACGGCGGCGTTGACGGCGTCGATCGGCATGGCAGTCAGGGCGGCGCTCGCGCGGCGTCGGCGCCGACGCGCGAGTAAGGAGCGGCCATTCTACCGGAACGACGTCGGCGCAATGTGACAACGGGCGTGAGCCGCAGCGCGAGTGAGCCCTCGCTGGAACGCGGCGTCGACCCGCCTGCACGCCGGCGTTTTTTGCTATCGTGCGGCACATGTCCAGTCCATTGCCGGACCCGGTCGATCCGCGCTCGATCCGGCGCGCGCTGGTGACCAAGCTGCGCCATCATGGCGACGTGTTGCTCTCCACACCCGTCTTCACGACGATCGCTCGCGTCGCGCCGCACGCGGAAGTCGACGCGCTCGTTTATCGCGAAACGCAGCCGATGCTCGCCAATCACCCGGCGATTGCGCGCATCCATACGATCGATCGCGAATGGAAACGGCAGGGACTCCTGAAGCAGATGCGGGCCGAACGCGCGCTTCTCGCCGCGCTGCGTGCGCGCCGCTACGACCTGATCGTGCATCTGACCGAGCACCCGCGCGGCGCCACGCTCGCGCGGCTGCTGCGGCCTCGCTGGGCGGTCGCGCGCGAGCGCACCGATGCGCCTCGGTTCTGGCGGACGAGCTTCACGCACTATTACCGGCTGCCGAAAGCGACGCCGCGCCACGCGGTCGAAGCGAATCTCGACGCGCTGCGCCGCATCGGCTTTTACCCGGATGCGTCGGACAAGCGGCTCACGCTGGTGCCCGACGCGGCGGCCCGCGCGCGCATCGACGCGCTGTCGGCGAAGCTCGGGCTCGAGCGCGATCGCTTCGTGCAATGCCATCCCGGATCGCGCTGGATGTTCAAGTGCTGGACTGCCGAGCGCACGGCGGCGCTGATCGACCGCGTCACCGCGGCCGGCTATCGCGTCGTGCTGACCGGCGCGCCCGATGCGCGCGAGCGCGCGCTGGTCGCTGCGATCGCCGGCGCGCTCGCGCCGTCGACGCGAACGCACGTTGCCGACACGACCGGCGAGCTCACGCTGCCCGAGCTCGCGGAGCTCACGACGCGGGCACGGGCATTCGTCGGTGTCGACTCGGCGCCGATGCATATCGCCGCGGCGGTCGGCACGCCGGTCGTCGTGCTGTTCGGTCCGTCCGGCGAGCACGAATGGGGGCCGTGGATGGTGCCGCACCGCATCGTCGCCTCCGCCGTGCATCCGTGCCGCCCGTGCGGCATCGACGGCTGCGGCGGCGGAAAAGTGAGCGAATGCCTGACATCGCTTCCCGTCGACCGCGTGTTTGCCGCGCTGATGGATCTCATCGCTGAGACGTCGGGACGCACGCCATGAGACTCGCGCTGATCCGCCAGCGCTATACGCCCTACGGCGGCGCCGAGCGCTTCGTCGAAGGCGCGCTCGAGGCGTTGCTCGAGCGCAACGTCGCGATCTCGCTTTACACGCGCGAATGGCCGCAGACGAAGCTGCAGCTGATCGAGCCGGTGGTCGTCGACCCCTTCTATGCCGGCCGATTGTGGCGCGACTGGGGCTTCGCCCGCGCCGTGTGCCGTCGCATCGGCGACGCCAAAGCGAACATCGTCCAGTCGCACGAGCGGCTGCTCTGCTGCGATCTGTATCGTGCGGGCGACGGCGTGCATGCGGCGTGGCTCGAAGAGAAGCTGCGCGGCGCGTCCGTCTTTGCGCGCGCCGCCGCGTGGGCGTCTCCGTATCACCGTTACGTGCTCGCAACCGAGCGGGCGCTGTTCGCGAGCCCGTGGCTGCGCGCGGTGATCTGTAATTCGAAGATGGTGCGCAACGAGATTCGCGATCGCTTCGGGTTGCCCGAATCGCGGCTGCCGGTCATCTACAACGCGGTCGACAGCAACGCGTTCCATCCGCGTCTGCGCGAGCGGCGTAACGAGGTCCGCGATCGTCACGCGATCGCACGCGACGCGCTCGTGTTTCTGCTGGTCGGGTCGGGATACGAGCGAAAGGGTGTCGCCGCGGCGATCGCCGCGCTCGCCGCATTGCCGGCGCCGACGCATCTGATCGTCGTCGGACGCGACAAGGAGCTCGCCCGCTACCGGCGGCTCGCGCACGCCTCGCGGCTGAGCGATCGCGTCACGTTCGCCGGTGCGGTAACCGATCCTGCGCCCTATTACGGCGCCGCCGATGCGTTCGTGCTGCCCACGCTCTACGATCCATGCCCGAATGCCGCGCTCGAAGCGATGGCCTGCGCGCTGCCGGTGTTGACGAGCACCAAGTCGGGCGCTGCCGAGCTGTTGCTCGAGCACGACGGCGGACTCGTGTCTGCGTCGCGCGATGTCGCGGCGCTCGCGGCGAACATGCGCGCGCTGCAGGACGCGACGACGCGCGAGCGGCTGGGCGTTAACGCACGCAACGCCGTGCTGCCACTGACGCCCGAAGCGATGACGCTGCAGCTCGTGCTGCTCTATCGCGATCTCCTTGCGTCGACCGTGAAGACGAAGAAGACCGCTGCAAGCGCGACCGGCAACGCACCGACGACGCGCAAGCGCGGCGAAGCGCGCGCTGCGATGACGCAAGGGCCGTCGATAGCGGCGAATGACGGCCCGACAACGACCAGAGCGCAGCCGTCCGCCGACACAAGCGGATCGACCGCGGCGGACGCGGGTTCCGCGGCAAGCGGCGATCCGCCGGCGAAGCCCGCCGCGACGCCGTGATCGGCAGGCGCTCGCCCAAGCGCCGCCGCGGGAGCGGTCGTGCGCCTCCGCTATAATCGCGGCTCGCTCGCTCGCTGAACAACACGTCCACGACGATTGTTGCGACGCCCGTCGTCGCTCTCGGGTTGGCGAGAGCGATCCCGTGCTGATGACCGGATACCGCCTCTACCTGCGCCTGCTGCACTACGTGCGGCCGTACTGGTGGGCGTTCGCGATCGCGGTCGTCGGCATGATCGTGGTCGCCGCCGGCGACCTGATGATGGCGTATCTGGTCATCCCGCTCGTCAACAACTTCCACAATCCCGATCCGCTGCGCACGAAGCTTTTGCCGCTTGCGATCGTCGGCGTCTTCCTGCTGCGCGGAATCGGCTCGTTCGTGTCCGAGTACGGCATGGCCTGGACCGGGCACCGCGTCGTCTACGACCTGCGCCGCGAGTTGATCGACAAGGTGCTCGCGCTGCCGACGCCGTATTACGACACGACATCGCCCGGCGTCGTCCTGTCGAAGATCACGTTCGACGCGCACCAGCTTGCCTCGGCGGCATCGGGCACCGTCGTCACGGCAATTCGCTCTTCACTCACCATCGCGGCGAGCTTCGCGTATCTGCTGTGGCTGTCATGGGAGATCACGCTGCTCTCGCTGGTCGTCGTGCCGATCGTCGGCGTCATCATCCGCTACTTCAGCCGCCGATTGCGCCGGATCTCGCGCGACGTGCAGACGCGCACCGGCTCGATCACGCATGTGCTCGAAGAAATGATCGGCGGCCATCGTGTCGTCAAGATCTTCGGCGGCCAGGAATACGAGCGGGCGCGCGCGTACAAGGCGGCGAACCAGCTTCGCCAATCGATGAGCAAGCAGTCGTCCGCCGGCTCGGCATCGCCGCCGCTCACGCAGTTCTTCGCCGCGAGCGCGATCGCGCTGATCATCTGGGTCGCGATGACGCAGATCGACCCGGCAAAAGGCGGACTCGGCGAGTTCATGTCGTACGTCGTCGCGCTGCTGACGCTGCTCGATCGGCTGAAGGCGCTCTCCTCGATCAACGCCAACGTTCAACGCGGACTTGCGGCTGCCGAAAGCATCTTCGTGCTCGCGGACACAGGCAGCGAAGACGACCACGGCACGGTGGCTCTCGATGAAGTGCGCGGCGAGCTCAAGTTCGAGCGGGTGACGCTGCGCTACGCCGGCGCCGACAAGGACGCGCTGCACGACGTCACGCTGACGATCCATCCGGGGGAGACCGTGGCGCTCGTCGGACCGTCGGGTGGCGGCAAGACGTCGCTCGTGAACCTGGTGCCCCGCTTCTACGAGCCGTCGGCGGGGCGGCTGTTCGTCGACGGCCACGACGTGACGACGCTCACGCTGTCAAGCCTGCGCACCAACGTGGCGCTGGTCTCGCAGGACGTGCTGCTGTTCAACGACACGGTCGCTGCGAACATCGCTTACGGCGCGATGGCCGGCGCGCCGCGCGAGAGCGTCGAGCGCGCCGCGGTGGCCGCGCATGCGCTCGAGTTCATACACGCGCTGCCGCAGGGGTTCGATACGCTCGTCGGCGCGAACGGCGTGCGGCTTTCCGGCGGTCAGCGGCAGCGGATCGCGATCGCACGTGCGCTCTTGAAGGACGCGCCGATCCTGATCCTCGACGAAGCGACGTCTTCGCTCGATTCGGAATCGGAGCGCCACGTCCAGGCCGCGCTCGACACGTTGATGCGAGGACGAACGACGATCGTTATCGCGCATCGGCTGTCCACCGTCGAGGCCGCCGACCGCATCGTCGTGCTCGACGGCGGGGGCGTCGTCGAACAGGGCACGCACGACGAGCTCTACGCACGCAACGGTATGTACGCAAAGCTGCATCGGATCCAGTTCGCGGCGAGCGCAACCGCGCCGGAAGTCTGACTGCGGCATGCCGCGGCGTCTCGCGATCGCCCATACGGAAGCCTCGCTCGGATGGGGCGGGCAGGAGATCCGCGTGTTGACCGAATCGGCCGGGATGCTCGCGCGCGGTCATGCGGTCACCTTGTATTGCTCGCCGCGCTCGCGGATGTTCGCCGAAGCGTCGCGTTACGGCGTTCACGCAATCGCGCTGCCGATCGAGCGAAAGCGGCCCGCGGGCCTGCTTGCGCTCAGGCATGCGCTCGCCCCGTGCGATGTCGACGTCGTCAACGCTCACAGCTCGACGGACACATGGCTCGCGGCGCTCGCGTGCCGGATGCTGCGCGAGCCTCCGGCGCTCGTGCGCACGCGACACGTTTCGGTTCCGGTGCCGGACAATGCGGCGACGCGATGGCTGTATCGGCGCGCGACGACGCGGATCGTCACCACCGGTGACGCGCTGCGCGACCAGCTGATCCGCGCGAACGGCATCGTGCCTTCGCGTGTCGATTCCGTTCCGACCGGCATCGACACCGCGCATTTCGCGCCGCGCGACAAGGCAGCCGCACGGGCGTCGCTGCGACTCCCACTCGATGCGCCGCTGGTCGGCATCGCGGCGACGCTGCGCAGCTGGAAAGGACATCGCTACCTGCTCGATGCGGTGGCGCGGCTCGCGCACGCGGACGCGAAGCTCGTCGTCGTCGGTGACGGACCGCAGCGCCAAGCGCTCGACGCGCAGACGGCGGAGCTCGGGTTGACGTCGCGCGTCGTCTTCGCCGGCAACCAGGCGGACGTCGCGCCGTGGATCGCCGCGCTCGATGTGTTGGCGCTGCCCTCCTACGCGAACGAAGGACTGCCGCAGGCTTTATTACAGGCGATGTTCATGGGCATCGCGTGCGTGACGACCGACGCCGGCGCGATTGCGCAGATCGCGCGCCACGGCGACACCGCGTGGATCGTCGCCAAGCAGGACGCACGCGCGCTCGCCGCGGGAATCGACACTCTGCTTGGCGATCGCCCGCTCGCCGCGCGCCTTGCCGCGAACGCGCGCGCGTACGTCGGCGTCCATCACGGCCTCGACACGATGCTCGATGCGATGGAACGCGTGTTTCGCCAAGCGATCGCCGAGCGCGGCACGGGTGCGGGGGGAACACGATGATGCGCGCCGGCGCTCATCAACGAAGCCGCTTTCGCGGCCGCGTCGAGGTGGTCGCGCGTGCAAGCGTCGCGCGCCTGGCGCGGGCGCGGGCGAAGCCCGCCGATCCAGAGCGCATTCTCGTCGCGCACCATCTGCTGCTCGGCGACACGCTGATGTTGACGCCGCTGTTCGCCAAGCTTCGCGCGGCGCATCCGCGAGCTGCCATCGTGACGACCGTCGCCGAGCCGATCGCACCGCTGTACGCGACGCGGCCGTACGGCGTGCGCGCGATCGGCTGGACGCCGCGGGCGCTGTCGAGCGAGCTGTTCGCCGAAGCGCCGTTCGACCTCGCGATCGTGCCGGGCGACAATCGTTATGCATGGCTCGCTGCGGCGATGCGCTCGCGTTGGATTCTCGCATTCGCCGGCGATGCGCCCGCGCCGAAGAACTGGCCGATCGACGAGCTCGTTGGCTACCCCGACAGCGCGGGCGCCTGGGGCGACATCGTCGCGGCGCTCGTCGACGGCCCGCCGCCGCCGCCCTTCTCGCCGAACGATTGGCGCATGCCGAGCGCGGCGTCGTTCAAACGGCCGAGCGGGCGTTATGCCGTGTTGCACGTCGGTGCGAGCTCGCCGCTCAAGCAGTGGCTGCCAGAGCGATGGTCCGCGCTCGCGGCATGGCTCGACGCGCGCGCGCTCACGCCGGTTTGGTCGGCGGGAAAAGGCGAAGAGACGCTTGTGCGCATGGCCGATCCCGTCGGCCGTTTCGCCTCGTTCGCCGCCGCGCTGTCGCTTTCGCAGATGTGGCATCTCATCGCCGAGGCCGAGTTGCTGATCGCGCCGGACACCGGCATCGCCCATCTCGGTCGCGTCGCGGGCACGCCCACGATAGCGCTGTTCGGTCCCGGATCGGCAACGATCTGCGGGGCCGGCGAGTTTTGGCGCAACGTGCCCTACCGCGCCGTCACCGTCGACCCGTTCCCGTGCCGCGACCAACGCGTGCTGTTTCGCCGCGAGATTCCATGGGTGCGCCGCTGCGGCCGCACGACGGCACAATGCGCATCACCGCGATGCATGCATGCGATCGGCATCGACGCCGTAACGTCTGCGATCGGCGAATTGGGAGTGGCGACGTGAGCGGCGAGATCGGATCCGGGCGCGAAGCGCCGATCCCGTACGAGCGATCGCGAATCGGCGCCGGCCGCCGACACTCGGCGCAGCCGTTTCTGAATCCGCGCGGCGAGGCGGCGACGTGAGCGGCGAGCCGATCCGCCGGTCCGACCGCGTGAGCATCGTCGACAGCGAGTCCCCGACGATGCTCGAGCGCGTGCAGGTCATCGCCGCGGCCGTTTATCTCGCGCTGATCCCGATCGCCGAAATGACCGTGATCCGCTCGACGGCATTCGGATTCGCCGCGCTGCTGGCACTTATCGTGCTGTACGAGTCGCGGCGCGGCCGGGGCGCCTCGGTCGCGCCGCCAGGGTCGCTGCTGACGTTCGCCGTCGTCGCGATCGTCGGTTGGTCCGCGCTGTCGCTCACATGGTCGGTGAGGCCCGACTACACGCTGCGGGAACTGCGCGGCGAGTCGATGTGGAACACGCTGACGCTCGTCATCTTCTATGTCGCCGCCAGCGTGCCTCGTGCCTGGCCGGTGCTGACGACGACCGCGCTTGCAAGCTTCACCGTGTCGGCGATCGTCTCGCTCGCCTTGCCGTTCGCCGCACCGGGCGTGAGCGCCGATTCGTGGTACGGCGATTCCGGCTATTTCTCCACGCAGATCGTCATGCTCGCGGCGATCGCGCTCACGATTCCCGACCGCTCTTCTCGTCGTAGTGTCGTATTAGCGACCTTCGTCCTGCTCGCGATTGCGCTCGCAGCCGCACGCGAAACGCAAAATCGCATCGTGTTCATCGCGCTCGCGACGGTGTTCGCAATCGCGGCGAGCCTGGTCGCGTTGCGTTGGCGCAATGCGCTGGCGCGCGCGCCGAAGCGGTGGGCTGTCGCGCTGATCGCGCTCGCGGTTGCGCTCGGCGCGCTTTTCATCGACGCCGCGCGCGACAAGGCGGCGCGCGATTTTCCGCCGCAGACGACGATTGCGCAGACGCTCGCCGAGGATCCGCGATTGCCGTTGTGGGACGTGACCGCGCAGCGCATCCGTGAGCGGCCGTGGCTGGGCTACGGTTACGGTCGAGCGATCCTCGCGGCGGAGCTTCGCGCCGCCATGGGCGCCCCGCTGTACGAGCATCCGCACAATCTGGTCGCGAGCACGTGGCTGCAGACCGGCGGCATCGGAGTCGCGCTGCTCGCTCTGCTGGTCGCCGCGCTCCTCGCGCGCTACGGCGCCTTCTACCGTTCCTACGACGATCGGCTTGCGTTCGTCGGCGTCGTCGGGATCGCGCTCGTCTGCGGATTCATCGTCAAGAACCTGACCGACGACTTCCTTTACCGCTCGGGCGCGCGGGAATTCTTCGCGCTGAACGCGATTCTGATCGGCTGGGGAATGCGGTGCGCGGCGTCGCGCGCTACTTGACTCGTCTCGGCGCGCGCAGCGGCAACGGCTCGGCTTCGCCTTCGACGGGCGCCGTCGGAATCGGCTTGATCGGCGCGCCCGCGGGCGGAAAGTATTCGGGGATCCACGCCTTCAAGCGTGCGCGCACTTCGGCGTCGTCGGCCGGACGGTCGCGCTCGCACCATGCGACCAGCTGTCCGACCGACGCGCGATTCGCTTGCCGCGCTTGCGCGATGCGAAGCTTCGGGTGCGGCGTCGGCAGCGTCGCCTCCTCGGACGCGAGCGGCTCCTCGAAAAGCTTCTCACCCGGCCGCAGACCGGTGAACACGATTGGAATGCGATCGGGATCGGCGCCCGACAGGCGGATCATGTCGTGCGCAAGATCGACGATGCGCACCGGCTCGCCCATGTCGAGCACGAGGATCTCGCCGCCCTTGCCCTGCAATCCGGCCTGCAGCAGCAGCTGCGTGGCTTCCGACAACGACATGAAGAAGCGCGTGATGTCCGGATGCGTGACCGTCACCGGGCCGCCGCGCGAGATCTGCTCGCGAAAGCGCGGGATCACGCTGCCCGCGCTGCCGAACACGTTGCCGAAGCGCACGAGAACGAATTGCGTAGACCCGCCGGTCAGCGACTGGCAGACGATCTCGGCCATCCGCTTCGACGCGCCCATCACCGATGTCGGATTGACCGCCTTGTCGGTCGACACGAGGACGAACTTCTCGACGCGCGCCGCAGCGGCCGCACGCGCAAGCACGAACGTGCCGTACGCGTTGTTGCGGATCGCCTGCCACGCATTCGCCTCTTCCATCAGCGGCACGTGCTTGTACGCTGCCGCATGGAAGATCACATGCGGCCGCTCGCGCTCGAGCACGTCGTCGACGAGCGCCGCATGCTTGACGTCGCCGACGACGCTCGCGACCGAGAGCAGCGGAAAGTCGTCGACGAGCGCCGTCTTGATCTCGTAGACGGCGGCCTCGGAGATATCGAACAGCACGAGCTTCGCCGGCCGGAAGCGCGCGATCTGCCGGCAAAGCTCGGCGCCGATCGATCCGCCCGCGCCAGTGACCAGCACGATGCGGTTGCCGAGCCACTCCGCGAGCCCGGCGTTGTCGAGCACGACGGGGTCGCGGCCGAGCAGGTCGTCGAGCTCGATCGTGCGGATCGTCGTGAGCAGCGAGCGGCCGCTGATCAGATCGTCGTACGATGGCACGGTGAGCGCTTCGAGCGCGGCGGCGGCGCAGAGCTCGGCGGCGCGACGGCGCACGGTGTGCGCGGCGGACGGCAACGCGATGATCACCTTGCGCACGCCGTAACGGCGCGCGTGAATGGCGAGCTCGGCGATGGGCCCGAGCACCTGGACGTTGCGCAGCATCCGACCGTGTTTCTTCGCGTCGTCATCGAGCAAACCGACGACGCGCCATTGACGGCTGCGCGACAGCTCGTCGGTCAGGCGTGCGCCCGCCATCCCGGCGCCTATGACGAGCACCGGCTCGCCCAGTGCGGCGAGCGGACTGTAGAGGCGATGCTCCTTCCAGATCCGATACGCGAACCGATTGCCCGCCATCAGGAAGATCAGCACGATCGGGTACAGGATCAGCACGCTGCGCGGCACCATCGTCGCCTGCTGCAGCATCACCAGCCCGACCGGTATCAGCAGCGCGCCGAGGCCCGCGGCGAGCACGATCCGTTGCAGATCGACCATGCTCGCGAAGCGCCACAGCCCTCGATAGAGGCCGAACGCGAGGAAGATCGCCGCCTGCAGCGGAAGGATCCAGACGAGCGTCCAAAGAAGCTCGGCGAGACCCGGGTCGCGCAGATCGAGGTTGAAGCGAAGGAGATAGATGGCTACCCACGCGGCGGCGGCGGCGACGACATCGTGGGCGAACGCCAGCCAAGCGCGCCAGTTTGCAGGCTTATTCATTGCACGGGCAGGCAACGTTTGCGCCAATGATATTCGATGCCGGCGAAAAACGCCGCGTGGATCGCGACCCATACGCCGAGGACGATCCACCCAGCCGTGGGCGCGACCAGCAGCATGCAAAGCGCCGAGACCGCGGTTCCCAGCATCAGAACGCCAAAACACAGCAGGGTTCCGCGGTGTCCGGTGCCGAGCTGATTGAGCCGCTGATAATAATGCGAGCGGTGGGCCTCGAAGACATGCTCGTTGCGCAGCAGGCGCGCGATCAGCGTAATCGTCGCATCGCTCCAGAACGGCAGGAACGCGAGAGCGACAAGCCATCCGGGATAAACGCCGGCGAGCGTGCCCGCAATGCCCCACGCCGCGGCGACGAAGCCGAGCGGCACGGCGCCGATGTCGCCCATGAACATTCGCGCCGGTGGCGCATTGACGGCGAGGAAGACGAGCGCCGCCGATGCGACTGCGTAAAAGCAACCGGCCGGTGCACCGGCAATCATGGCCGCCACTCCCAGCGTCGTGAATCCGCTCACGGCCATCAGCGCCGCAAGACCGTCGCTGCCGTCCATAAAGTTGTACAGATTGGCGGCCCAAACGATTCCGATCACCGCGAAAATGGGCGCCAACGGCGGGGTCGACGCCCCGGCGCCTGCGTCGGCGGAGAAGCCGGCGACTGCGATGGCGGCGGCGATCGCGTGGACGGCGAGCCGGACCGGCGGCGCGACGCCGCGCCAATCGTCGATCGCCGACACGATGGCGACGAGCGCGAAACCGGCGAGCCACGCCACCGGCGCGATTGCGGCCGGCGGCGCGGTCAGCGCGCCGAACAACGCGCCCGACCAGATCGCAAGGCCACCGACGCGCGGAACCGCTTCGCGGTGCAGCGAGCGCTCGTTCGGATGAGCGAGCGGCAATCGTGCGACAAAGCGCCGCATCAGCGCGAGCGCGACGATCGTGAGCGCCGCCGAGCCAGCCGCGAGCGCGAGATCGGACACCGCGTTATCCGAGCCGATCAAGTCGATTCGATGCAAATCCGCCGATCAGCACGCGAGCGCCCGCCCATCGGCGGCCAACGCGCGCCCTAAGCAAATTTCCGCCAAATGACGGCGATCGGCCGGCTGCCGGCCGCGACCGGCAAAAGCTGCACTTTTCCATGATCGATCAGCAGGTTGGCGCTCGACTTCGAAGAGGAACATCAGCTATCGCCACGGCGAAGTTGGGTACTGTCGACCGCGCATTCTGTAGCGTTTTAGCAACAGCGAAACCGCCCCTTGGCGCCGCGTCGGGCATTTCGTTGGCACCCCGTTCGCCGCTTTGGCACAATGACCTCAACTTCTCGACATTCATGAGAAGGTTCTTCTGGCAAGCGCTGGCATTCCGCTCGACTCCTTGCCAATTTTATCCGTTAGAGGAGAGACTCGATGAACAAGAAGCTCGTCGCTCTCGCAGTTGCCGGCGCGTTCGCGTTGCCGATGGCCGCGCAAGCGCAGACCGCGAACGTCACGCTGTACGGCCGCCTAAATCTCGATTACGAGTTCGTGAAGGCGGCAGGGGCCGGCGACACCACTGGTAACGACGCCGTCGTTCACCGCCTCAGCTCGAACTCGTCGCGGTTCGGTCTGCGCGGCTCCGAGTCGCTCGGCGGCGGCCTTAGTGCGATCTTCCAGATCGAAAGCTCGGTCGTCGGCGACGCGTCGGGCGGCACGATCGCCGGCCGCGAAACGTTCGTCGGCCTGCAGGGTTCTTGGGGCACGTTTAAGATGGGCCGCTTCCTCGCGCCCTACGACGACATCCACCCGATCTTCGGTAACGTGCCGACGTTGACGACGTCGATCCTGTCGACGGCAGCGCTGTGGGCACAAGGCGCACTCGGACAGCCTGAAAACGGCGGGTTCGACGACCGCGTCCGCAACAGCGTCCGCTACGACTCGCCGACGGTGGGCGGGTTCACCGGCAGCGCCCAATACGGCACGTACGAAGACACGCGCCACTCCGGCGTGTGGTCGCTCGGCGGCTTCTACAACAACGGCCCGATCCAGGCCGGGCTCGCGTACGAAAAACACAAGGAGATCCGCGGCGTCGACCGGGATGACGACGCCCTGTCCGTCGCCGCAGGCTACAACTTCGGCGTATTCCGGCTGGCCGGCGTGTACGAGCGCTTGAAGTACGAGCAGCCGACCGGCGACCTGAAGCGCGACCTCTGGGGCGTCAGCGGTACGGTCAACCTGGGTCCGGGGCAGATGTACCTGTCGTGGGAAAAGGCGCTGAAGGGCAAGGGCTCGGCGGCAGACAGCGAGCGGGTCGGCGGCCTTGCGCACGGCGACAACACCGAGGCGGATCACTTCACGATCAGCTACACGTATCCGCTGTCGAAGCGCACGCTGACGTACGCCGGCTATACGCACATCAATAACAAGGAGCGCGCGAGCTACACGTTCAACATCAACCCGTACCAGGTCTCGCCGGGCGGCGATCCCAGGGGCCTCGTGTTCGGTTTGGTGCATTTCTTCTAAGCAACTGCGGATCGCAGCTTCGCAACGAAGCTGCAGCGAATCGGGCGGGCGCGTAGGCGCCCGCTCTTTTTTGCCCCGCCTCGTTCGTCGCTCGGCGCCGTTGTATGATCGAGCGATGGTGGACGATCTGATCGTCAGCTTCGATCGCGCGCTTCGCACGCTCGCCGGCATTTCGTCGGCCGTGCGACCCGTCCCGGGCGCGCAACTGCACGACGCGGAGATGACCGACGACGAGCGTCGTCACGCCGCTGGTCTGATGCGCGTCAATCACACCGGCGAGGTTTGCGCGCAAGCGCTGTACGCGGCGCAGGCGCTGGTCGCACGCGGGCCCGATGTGCGCGCGCGCTTCGCGCAAGCGGCGCGTGAGGAGGAAGAGCACCTCGCGTGGACGCAGTCGCGGCTGACCGAGCTTGCCGATCGTCCGTCGTGGTTGAATCCGCTGTGGTACGCCGGCTCGTTCGCGATCGGCATCGCGGCGGGCATCGCCGGTGATCGCGTCAATCTGGGCTTCGTCGTCGAAACGGAGCGCCAGGTCGAGGAGCATCTGACCGGCCACATGGAAGACCTGCCGGCGGCCGACATGAAGAGCCGCGCGATCGTCGACCAGATGCGCGACGACGAAGCGCGTCACGGCGCAATGGCGCAGGCGGCCGGCGCGGTCGACCTTCCGCTGCCGATCAAGGGCGCGATGCGCGTGGTCGCGGGCGTGATGAAGACGGTCGCGTACCGGATTTAGTGTCCTTCTTCCATGCGCGCAGCGCCGCGAGCCGCGCGGCTCGAATGCGCTGCGCGACGATCTCGGCGATCTTCTGCTTGCCTCGCACGCGATCCGGCGTGACCGCGCGCGCGATCGCGCCGGCATCGACAGCGCGAACGATGTCGAGCGCGGCGCGCGCGATCCGTTGCGGCGGATAGTCGACGCCGCGGCCGGGACGCGAGCACGCATCGGCGCGACATGCGTCGAGCAGCGTGTCCAGCCGCTCGGGTCGGCGCAGCGCGTCGGCGGCGAGCAGCAGATCGAGCGTCGTCGAAGCGCGAAGCTCGTCGGCGCGATGCACGACGCCGTGATACTTCGCCGCGAGCCGCGCCGCGTCGCGGCAATCGATCGGAACCTTCAATCGCTCCGACAGACGTTCGGCGAGACGGACGCTGCGTGCCTCATGCGCATGGTGACGCGGCCACTGCGCCGGGTCGCTCGCCGCTTTGCCGAGATCGTGCGCGAGCACCGCGTAGCGCGCGGGCAACGCATAGTTCTCGCGCGCCGCGTAATCGAGCGCGAGCGCCGTATGCACGCCGGCGTCGAGCTCCGGATGGTGGACGACCGGCTGCGGGACGCCGTACAGCGCGTCGACCTCGGGCAGCACCTGCGCGAGCGCGTCGCAGTCGCGAAGCACGGCGAGCATTCGCGACGGATTTGGCTGCATCAGGCCGCGCGAAAGCTCCTGCCACACACGCTCCGGCGAGAGCTCGGCGAGCTCGCCCGACGCCGCGAGCGCGCGCATCAGCGCTTCGGTTTGCGGCGCGACGTCGAACGCGAAGCGCGCGGCGAATCGCGCCACGCGAAGCACGCGCAGCGGATCCTCTGCGAACGCGGGCGAAACGTGGCGCAGGATGCCGGCCGCAAGATCGCCGCGGCCGCCGAACGGATCGACCAGCCTGCCGTCTTCCGCTTTCGCCATCGCGTTGATCGTCAGATCGCGCCGCTCGAGATCCTCCTCGAGCGTCACGTCGGGAGACGCGAAGAACTCGAACCCTCGATAGCCTCTGCCGTGCTTGCGCTCGGTTCGCGCAAGCGCGTACTCCTCGCCGCTGTCCGGATGCAGGAAGACGGGAAAGTCGCGACCGACCGGCTTGTATCCGGACGCGAGCATCGTTTCGGGCGTCGCGCCGACGACCACCCAATCGCGGTCGGCGACCGGAAGGCCCAACAGTTCGTCGCGGACCGAGCCGCCGACGCGATAGATCTTCACCGGTTGCCGGATATGCGCGCGCATGCAAACGGGGGGCGGAGTCGAGCGGCGGCGGCGGCAGTCGCTATCGCGATCGACGGGCTCGCTGCCGAAATTCGACCCCAACGCCCGTTTGCATCAGCGACCGCTGGTGACGCGATAGGCGTCGTAGCGGTCGTGCCATGCCTCCGGCGACAGATACGACGGCGCAATCGCCTCCAGCGCAGTGGGCGCGATGTCGAACTCGGCGGGAAACGCTGCGCCGCAAACGCTGTCCTTCGCCATCGACGCGAGATTGTCGCGCGTCATCAGCGTGCCGGGCATGTGCTCGAGCAGCGTAGCCTGCAGCTTCGCGAGACCGGGCGACAGCGGCACGATCGGTCGCGGCGCTCCGGTTGTCTGCGCGACGTAGCGGACGAGCTCGCGCAGCGAGTACACCTTGGGTCCGCAAAGCGCGTAGCGGCGGCCGATCGCCGCCTCGAGCGCGAGCGCGCGCGCGAAACAATGCGCGACATCGCCCACGTAGACCGGCTGGAACTTCACGTCCGCGCCGGCGAGCGGCAACACCGGAAACATGCGGGCGAGGCGCGCAAAGAGGTTGAGGAACGAATCCTCGCGGCCGAAGATCACCGACGGCTCGAAGATCGTCCAGTCGAGACCCGATGCGATCACTGCCGCGGCCGCCTCGCCTTTCGAGCGCAGATACCGGCTCGGCCCCTGCGGGTCGGCGTTGAGCGCGCTCATATGAACGAGCCGGCGCACGCCGACGGCGCGACAGGTCGCAATGACGGTCTTCGCGAGCTCGACGTGAGCGCGCGCGAACGTCTGACCGTCGCTCTCGTGCAGAATGCCGACCAGATTGATGACCGCGGCGGCGTCCGTTGCGAGGCGCGTCAGCGCAACCGGATCGTTGACGTCCGCCTCGACGACGTCGACGGTCGGCAGCGGGAGAAGCTCCTTCGCGCGCTCGCGCCGTCGCGTCGGCACGACGACGCGCAAGTCGCTTTCGACGAGACGATTGACCACATGCCGGCCGACGAAACCGCTGCCGCCGAGCACGAGCACCGGCAGGCCGGCCATCCGTTATCCGCCCGCCGACGCGCCGGACCCGCCGGCGGCGCAGCAATTGCCGCGAGGCGACACCGTTCCGAGCACCACCGACAACGGAACGTAGGGCTGCTCGAGCACGCGCGCGTAGAACACCGAATTCGCGAGTACTTTCTTCACGTAGTCGCGCGTTTCATTGAAGGGAATCGTCTCGACCCACACCGCGCCTTCGAGCGGAGCGCCGACGCGCCACGCCTGCGCGCGATTCGGGCCGGCATTATACGCGGCGGTCGCGAGCGGCGCGGAGCCGTCGAGGCGGTCGAGCCAGTATTTGAAATAGAACGCGCCGAATTGGGTGTTGGTTCCCGGCTCGCCGATCTGCGTCGCTTTGTAGTTGCCCTGGCCGAGCTGCTTCGCCACCCATTTCGCCGTCGGCGGCATCAGCTGCATCAGCCCGATCGCGCCCGCCGATGACACGATGTCGAGCGCGAAGCGCGATTCCTGGCGAGCGATGCCGAACAGCAGCGCCGGATCGACCGATTGATCGCGCGCGGCGGCAGCGAAATGCTCGCGGTACGGCGCCAGGTAGCGAAGCGCGTAATCGTGCGCGGACGACGTGCGCTCGGCAGTGTTGATCGCGCGATCGTAGAGTCCGCGCCGGCGCGCGTATTCGGCGGCGACGATCAGCTCGTCGTCGGCGCGCCCGCGCACGATCGCGATCCATTCGCGCTGCGCCTCCGGCCGCAGGCCGAGCTCCGCGAGCTTCACCGCGCGGCCGACGTCGGAGCGCGCGCCGAAGCTCGCGAGCGCGGCGTCGCTCGGTGCCGCCGATTGCGGCAATGCCGGTAGCGTTGCCCGTCCCAATGCCTCGGCCGCGAGCAGCCCATAGAAATGCGGCTCGTCGGCGAGCGCCTGGTAGAGCAGCCTCGCGTCGTCCGCCTGGCCGGTTGCCGCGTAAGCGCGAGCCTTCCAGTAGCGCCATGCGGGGTCGAGCGCGAGCGCCGGCGGCATCGCTTCGATCGCTTTGGCGACGTCGCGCCAGGCGCCCGCGCGCAGCGCGGCGCGAGCGCGCCATGCGTGCGCGGCGTCGGACAGCGGCGCGCCGGCGGCTTCCCGATACCAATCGTTCGCCTGCGCGACGAGCTGACGCGCCGCGTGATAGGCGAGCCTCGCGTTGCCATAGAGCCGGTCGGCTACGGGAAGCTTCACGCGCTGCTTCTCCCACGCTGCGCGAACCGCGACGGCGTCGGTTCGCGCGCCGCGATCGAGCGCGTACAACGCGAGCTCGCGACCGCCGCTGGTCTTCCAACGGAATTCGCCTTTCGCGAGCGCGTGCGCGGGATCGCGGTCGACGAACGAGAATTCGCGCGCGCTGATCCGATCGTCGGCCGGTAGATCGGTCGCGATCGCTTGCGCGAGCCGCGTATTGCCGGCCTCGGTTGCCCGCCGCATCCGCGCGCGGCGGTCGGCGACGCTCAGGTCGCCGCGCGCAATGAGCGCCGCGAACAGCGGCTCGCATGCTTCCGGTGTCGACTGGCCGGTGAACCACAGCGGGCGCGCCGCACCGAGCGCGGCATCGCCGTCACGCTGGACGCGATACTGCACGCCGAGGCACGCGAGCTCGCTGTCCTCGCCCGATGCCGGCGGATAGTCGACCGCGAACACGCTCCATTGGCCGCGCTTGCCGACGACTTTCAGCCAGTCGACGCGAACGCGCTCGGCGAGCGGAGTGTCGGCGGCGCGCGCGATGAAAGCGCGTACCTCGTCGTCGGTCGCGGCGTCCAGACGCAGCGCAAGCCGCCAGTAGTCGACGTAGAGCGCGAGCGGATGGCCGCGAAGCTTCGGCGCGATCGCT
This sequence comes from uncultured beta proteobacterium, assembly GCA_963728935.1. Taxonomy (GTDB): domain Bacteria; phylum Pseudomonadota; class Gammaproteobacteria; order Burkholderiales; family Casimicrobiaceae; genus CAVSMC01. Next base: position 293,349 of record CAVSMC010000001.1, read on the forward strand.
TCGAGCTTGCGCGCGTCGAGGCGGTCGTATGCGGCCTTGGCGACGAGAAAGTCGGCGTCCGCTGCCGACGACGAGACGGCCGTTTGCGCCGTCGCCGTCGACAGCGGCGTCGCCGCGGCGATCAGCACGACAGCGATAACACGGAGTAGGTAACGCATGGGGCAGATTGTCGTCGACGGCGGCTGGTCGACGCAACGGCTGAAGGCTCCGAGCGGAGGACACGACATGCTCGGATGCTAGAATGCAACCGGCCCTTGGGAGCGCGCGGCCGACCGGGGAGTGGTCGATGTCACAACGCAAGCAGACGCCGCTCGTCGGCCTCGTCATGGGCAGCGACAGCGACTGGGACGTCATGCGTCACGCGGCGAGCCAGCTCGACGCATTCGGCGTCGCCTTCGAGGCGCGCGTCGTGTCCGCGCACCGGATGCCCGACGACCTGTTCGAATACGCCGAGGACGCGCTGCCGCGCGGGCTTCGCTGCATCATCGCCGGCGCCGGCGGCGCCGCGCATCTGCCCGGCATGCTCGCCGCGAAGACAACGGTGCCCGTGCTGGGCGTGCCGGTGCCGTCGAAATACCTGCGCGGCGAAGATTCGCTGCTTGCGATCGTGCAAATGCCGAAGGGAATCCCCGTCGCGACGTTCGCGATCGGCGAGGCGGGCGCAGCCAACGCCGGGCTCTTCGCCGTCGCGCTGCTCGCGGCGACCGACGCCGCGCTGGCGAAAAAGCTCACCGCGTTCCGCGTGAAGCAGACCCATACGGCACGAGCGATGCGCGTGCCGCCCGACGGCTCGCGGCAAGCTTGACGTCGAGGTCGATCGCACCCGGCGGATGGCTGGGCTTGCTGGGCGGCGGCCAGCTCGGCCGCATGTTCTGCATGGCCGCGCAGAGCTTGGGCTTTCGCGTCGTCGTGCTCGATCCCGGCGACGACAGCCCGGCGGGAGCGCTCGCCGACCGCCATATTCGTGCCGACTATCTCGACGCGGCCGCGCTCGGCGAGCTCGCGTCGCTCGCGTCCGCCGCGACGACGGAATTCGAGAACGTTCCGGCCGCCGCGCTCGACTACCTCGCCCGTTCGGCTCGCGTGTCGCCCTCGGCCGCAAGCGTCGCGATCGCGCAGGACCGCATCAGCGAAAAGACGTTTCTCTCGGGCAACGGCTTCGGCGTGGCGCCGTTCGCGGTTCTGCGCGACCAGGACGACCTTCGCGCGCTCGATCCGGCGCTCGTGCCGGGAATCGTGAAGAGCGCGAGGCTCGGCTACGACGGCAAGGGCCAGGTTCGCGTGCGCTCGATCGACGAGGTGGGCGCCGCTTTCGCCGCGATGCAGGGCGCACCGGCGGTGCTCGAGCGGCTCATCGACCTCGCGTGCGAAGTATCGGTGATCGTCGCGCGCAACGAGCGCGGAGAAACGGTGACGTGGCCGGTGTCCGAGAACCGCCATCGCGACGGCATCCTCGACGTTTCAATCGTTCCGGCGCGCGTTTCGCCGACGCTCGCCGACGAGGCGCGAGCGATCGCGACCGCCGTCGCCGAGCGGCTCGATTATCGCGGCGTGCTTTGCGTCGAGATGTTCGTCACGCGCGACGGGCGGCTGCTGGTGAACGAAATGGCGCCGCGGCCGCACAACAGCGGCCACTACACGATCGACGCGTGCGTCACGTCGCAATTCGAGCAGCAGGTGCGAGTGCTCGCCGACTTCCCGCTCGGATCGACGCGCCAGCACGAGTGCGCGGTGATGGTCAACTTGCTCGGCGACGTCTGGTTCGCCGACTCGACCTCGGAGGTCACCCGCGAGCCCGATTGGGCGCGCGTGCTGCGCCACCCGCAGGCGAAAGTGCATCTGTATGGCAAGAAGGCCGCGCGGCGGCGACGCAAGATGGGCCACGTAACCTGCCTCGCGCCGACGCTGGACGAAGCGCTCGCCACCGCATCGGCGATCAAGCGCGATCTCGGGATCCCGGGCGCCGACGAGTTGTGAGGCGCTAAGCTGCTAGCTCGCGGTTCCCACGACACGCGTCTTCGGTTTTCTCGCCATGCTGCGCGCCTCGTCGCGTTGCGCACCGGCGGGAAGCGCGTCGACGCGCGCATATTCCGGATCGTCGAAGCGGCAACCGGCCGCGACGTACTCGGCAGCCATTGGCGTCGCATCGCAACCCCAGAACAGCGCATCGCCGATCGCAAGCGTCGGCACGCCGAATACGCCGCGCGCCACCGCTTCTTCGGTATTCCCGCGCAGCGCCGCCTTGACGTCGGCGTCGGCGATCCGCTCGTGCGCCGCCGGCACGCCGAGATCGCTTACGAGCTCCGCCCATTCGAGCGGCAAGTCCGGCAGCCGGCCATCGCGCCAGACGAAGCGGAAGATCCGGTGCACGGCGTCGGGCGCGCAATCGCACGCGAGCGCAAGGCGCAGCAGCGGTAGCGGGTTGAACGGGTGCTCGGGCGGGAACTTGAGCGCAATGCCGAGCTTCTTCGCCTGCCACAGCACGAAGCGGTACGTGAACGTGCGCTTGGCCGGGATCTCGGCCGGTCCCTTATGGCCATTGGCGGCGAGCAGCGCCGCGAACAGAACCGGACGATACCGGATCGTCACGCGCGGCAGCGCGGCCGCGAGCTGTTCGCTTTGCAGATAGGCGAACGGCGAGATGAAATCGAAGTACCAATCGGCGCGCGGCATCGGAAAGATAGGGTCCGAGTCGAATTATTCCTTCTCAGTCTTCGTATCGGCGACATCGGGTCGGAATAATTCGACTCGGACCCTGTTTTTCCGGATGGCGAGCGCCGCAATCACCGCGCGCTTCTCGCTCGCATCGAGCACGCTCCAGGCGGCGATTTCGTCGAGCGTGCGCAGGCAACCGACGCAAAGACCGCTCGCCTCGTCGATCTTGCAGACGGAGATGCACGGCGAGGCGACGCGATTCGGATCGTCGGCATCAGCGGCGCTGCGCGGATTGGGCATCAAGCTCGTCGTCACGCCGTGGATTCCTTCGCCTCCAGCGCGCGCGCCACGCGCGACACCGGCGGCCGGCCGAGGAAATCCGAAATGTAGCGACCCGCTGCGCGGAGCTTGCCGAGGTCGATGCCCGTCTCGACGCCGAGACCGTCGAGCATGTAGACGACGTCCTCGGTCGCGACGTTGCCGGTCGCGCCTTTCGCGTAAGGACAGCCGCCGAGACCGGCGACGCTCGTGTCGAATGTCGCGATGCCCATCTCGAGGCACGCGAAGATGTTGGCGAGCGCCTGCCCGTACGTGTCGTGGAAATGCCCGCTGACCTCCTCCAGCGCGTACACCGCGAGTGCGGCTTCCATCGCCCGCTGCGTCTTGCGCGGCGTGCCGACGCCGATCGTGTCGGCGACGCCGACGTGCTGCACGCCGATGCCGCGCATCAGTCGAGCGACGTAGCCGACCGCATCGGCGCTCACGTCGCCTTGATACGGGCAGCCGAGCGCGCACGAGATCGCGCCGCGCACGCTCATGCCGGCGGCAAGTGCCGCTGCGACCACCGGATGGAACCGCTCGATCGACTCGCCGATCGAGCAGTTGATGTTCTTCTGCGAGAAGGCCTCGCTCGCCGCCCCGAAGACGACGACCTCGTCGGCGTTGCCGGCGAGCGCGCCTTCGAACCCTTTCATGTTCGGAACGAGCACCGAGTAGACGACGCCCGGCCGCCGCTCGATCCGACGCATGATCTCGGGAGCGTCGGCCATCTGCGGCACCCATTTCGGCGACACGAACGACGTCGCTTCGATCGCGCGCACGCCGGCATCGGCGAGCCGATCGATCAGCCCGATCTTGACGTCCGCGGGCACGATCGCCTTCTCGTTCTGCAAGCCGTCGCGCGGACCGACGTCGACGATGCGAACGCGTTGCGGCAACGTTGGAGGGGCGCTCATTTGCCTCGTGGCCTTCGGTCAATAGCCGCGCGCGAGATCGACTCGACCGCTCACGCGCTCGCCGCGCTCGAGCGCGCGGATCTTCGCGGCAACCTGCGCGGCAGCCTCCGCGACAAGCGTTATCGCCGACACATGCGGGGTCACCGTGATGCGCGGATGATGCCAGAACGGATGCGCCGGCGGCAGCGGCTCGTCGCGGAACACGTCGAGCGTGGCACTGGCAAGCCGACCGGAGCTCAGCGCGTCGAGCAAGTCCGCCTCGACGACGAGATTGCCGCGCGCGACGTTGACCAGATGCGCACCCGCCGGCAGCTGCGCGAGTCGGGCAGCATTGACGATGCCGATGGTTTCGGGTGTCGATGGCAGCATGACGACCAGCACCTGCGTTCGCGCCAACAGCGATGCGAGCTCGCCGGCGCCCGCGAACGTTTCGACCCCGTCGATCGAACGGCGTTCGCGCGTCCACGCGAGCAGCGGAAAGCCGAACGGCGCGAGCGCGCCGCCCACCGCGCGGCCGAGCACGCCGAAGCCCAGCAGCCCGACGGCGAAGCCGCGCTTCGACAACCGGGGCCGCGGCGCCCAGCGACCCTCGCGCTGCGCTTCGGCGTATTGGTGCTGCTCGCGGTACGCGGCGAGTACCGCAAGCGTCACGTACTCGGCCATCTCGTCGGCCATTCCCGCGTCCTCGAGACGATAGAGCGGGACGTCGCGCGGAAACGTCGGCAGCGCGAGCATCGCATCGACACCCGCGCCGAGGTTGAAGATCGCGCGAGGCGGTTCGATTTGCGCGAAAAGCTCGACGCCCGGCTTGAACGCGATGACGTAATCGGGACGCGAGTCGACGGCGGGCGACAGCGCGATCGTCGCTTCCGGCAACGCCGCGGCGATCTCGCGACGCCAATCGTCGAGCTCCGTTCGCGGGGTTTGCAGCAACACGAGCATTGCAAGCTCACCCCGGACTTGCTGGCGCGTCGTCGACGTCGACCAGATCGGCGCCTTCGCCGACGCGATCGCCCACCGCATAGTTGACGGCTATGACCACGCCGTCGGACGGCGAGCTGATCGTGTGCTCCATCTTCATCGCTTCGAGCACGATCAGCGGCGCGCCTTTCGCCACGCGTTGTCCAGGCTCCACCATCACGGCGACGACCGTGCCGGACATCGGCGCGGTCAAGTGGCCGCCGTGAACGGTCTCCTCGCCGGCGTGCGCGAGCGGATCGATCAACGTGAGACGTCGATGCTCGCCGCCGGTGAAGATGTGACGCTCTTCGCCGATCGCCACCACCGCCGCCGTGTATTCATCGCTCGGCGTGACGATCGCGAGCCGGCCATTGCGCAACGTCGCGGCCGCGGTGATTTCATGGCCGCCGCTCCCTACGCGGTATCGATCGGCGGCGCGACCGACGGCGACCCTGACGCCCTCGACGCCGTCGCCGAACGTCAACGCGATCGCATGCGAATCGGTGTTGATCCACCACGGATCGACGGCGTGCCACGGCGAATGCGGGTCGCTCGACGCAGCCGCCTCCTTCGCCCGCTCGCGCCCGATCGCGAGCATCTCGGCGAGCGCGGCAGCGACGAGCACGTGGCTGGACGCCGGCGTCGGCGGCGGAAACAGCTCGGCGCGGTGGCGCTCGATCAACCCCGTATCGATGCGTCCGGACGCGAAAGCATCGTGCGCGACGACGCGCGACAGGAACGCGGCGTTCGTTGCGACGCCCGCGATCTCGAATTCCGCCAGCGCGTCCGCGAGCCGGCGCAGCGCCGCGGGACGGTCCTCGCCGTACGCGACGAGCTTCGCGATCATCGGGTCGTAGTACGGCGATATCGTGTCGCCCTCGCGCACGCCGGTGTCGACGCGAACGTTCGCGCCGACGCGCGGCGCGATGAGATGCACGAGCGTGCCGATCGACGGCAGGAAGCCGCGCTCCGGATCCTCCGCGTAGATTCGCGCCTCGATCGCGTGTCCGCGAATCGCGATGCCGGACTGCGCGAGCGGCAGGGCTTCGCCGGCGGCCACGCGAAGCTGCCATTCGACCAGGTCGAGTCCGGTGATCATCTCGGTCACGGGGTGCTCGACCTGCAGCCGCGTGTTCATCTCCATGAAGTAGAACGTGCCGTCCTGCTCGGCGATGAATTCGACCGTTCCCGCGCCGACGTAACCGATCGCCTTCGCCGCGGCGACAGCGGAATCGCCCATCGCGCGTCGGCGCTCGGGCGTCATTGCGGGGGCCGGCGCCTCTTCCAACACTTTCTGGTGCCGCCGCTGCACCGAGCAGTCGCGCTCGAACAGATGGACGACGTTGCCGTGCGTGTCGGCGAACACTTGGATCTCGATGTGGCGCGGTGCGGTGAGGTAGCGCTCGAGCAGCACGCGATCGTCGCCGAACGCCGCGTTCGCCTCGCGTTGTGCCGACGCGAGCGCGGCGGCGAAATCGGCGTCGCGCTCGACGATCTTCATACCTTTGCCGCCGCCGCCCGCGGTGGCCTTGATCAAGACCGGGAAGCCGATGCGCGCGGCCTCGCGAGCGAGCATCGACGCGTCCTGCTCGTCGCCGTGATAGCCGGGAACGAGCGGTACCCCCGCCGCGCCCATGATGCGCTTGGCCGCCGACTTCGACCCCATCGCCGCGATCGCCGACGGCGGCGGCCCGATGAATACGACGCCGGCACGCGCGCACGACGCCGCGAACGCCTCGTTCTCCGACAGGAATCCGTAGCCGGGATGGATCGCCTGCGCGCCGCTGCGCCGGGCGATCGCAACGATCGCATCGCCGTCGAGATAGCTCTCGCGCGGCGGCGGAGGTCCCAGACGATACGCTTCGTCGCACGCTTCGACGTGCAGCGCGTCGGCATCGGCATCGGAATAGACGGCGACGGTTCGCACGCCCATCCGCCGCGCCGTGCGCGCGACGCGACAGGCGATCTCGCCGCGGTTCGCAATCAGGATCTTGTCGAACATCAGCGCGACGGCTGCGCGGGGGGACCGTCCGCGACGCGTGAAAGCAATCGGCGCGCGAAGCGCCACACCTTCGGAATGAGCCAGACCGTCAGCGCAACCAGCATCGCGAGCACGACGAGCGCTGCAATCGGATGCGCGAACGCGAGATAGAGCATCATGCCGACGGCGATGTCTTCGCCGAACGACGCCGCCCAGTTCGAGAAGGGCTCCGGCGACGTGTTGATCAGCGCCCGACCGCCCGACTTCGCGATGTGACTGCCGGCGGCCAGCGTGCCGCCGAGAATCGCCGCGACGATCGACGTCGCCGCCGGTGCGTCGCCGAACACGCTCGCCGCGAGCGCCGCACCGGCGGGAATGCGGATGAACGTGTGCACGGCGTCCCACACCGAGTCGACGACAGGCACCTTGTCGGCGAAGAACTCGACGCAGAACATGAAGCCCGACGCCGCGAGTACCCACGGATGCGCGAGCAATTGCAATCCGTGCGGCAGCTCGATCCAATGCAGATAGCCGAGCCCGCCGACGACGAACAGCACCGCGTACAGTCTCACGCCGGACGCCCAACCCAGCGCGCCGGCGAGCGCGGCGAGCTGCCACGTGTCCAGCGCGTCGATCGCGGTGCTCATGGCGAGCGCAGCGGGCCCGGAACCCACGACGCAGGCCGCTTGTCGAGGAACGCCGCGACGCCTTCCTTGCCCTCGGCCGACGCGCGAACGCGTGCAATGCGACGCGCCGTATCGTCGATCACCGCGGCGTCGATCGGCCGGCCGGCTAGCGCGCGAACGAGCGCCTTCGCTTCGCGCTGCGCGTGCGGGCCGGCGACGAGCAACGCACCGAGGAGCTCGTCGATGCGCGCGTCCATCTCGTCGAGCGGCGCGAGATCGTGCACGAGACCGATACGAAACGCTTCGGACGCGGTGAACCGCTCGGCGGTGAGGAACAAGCGCCGCGCGTGACGAGCACCGATCGCCGCGACGACGTAAGGACCGATGGTGGCCGGAATGAGGCCGAGCTTCGCCTCCGAGAACGCAAACAGGGCGTCGGGAACGGCGATCGCGATGTCGCAGCAGGCGACCAATCCCACGCCGCCGCCGTACGCCGGCCCGTGCACTCGCGCGATCGTCGGCTTGGAAAGATTGTCGAGTGTCGCGAGCATCGTCGCGAGCGCCTTGGCGTCGGCGAGGTTCTGCGCGTTCGAATAGCTAGCCATTCGGCGCATCCAGTGGAGGTCGGCGCCGGCGCAGAAGCTTTTGCCGTGCGCGAGCAGAATCACCGCGCGCACGTCGTCGTCGCGGTCGATCGCATGCAGCACGTCGGTCAGCTCGGCGATCGCCGACTCGTCGAACGCGTTGTGCACGTCGGGGCGCGCGAGCGCGACCCGCGCGACGCCGTCGCGCAGCTCGACGGCGAGCGTCGTGTAGGCGGCGCGCTCTGGCCGTGCAACGGAGCGTGCGGACGCGGTGCGCGAAGGCTTTGCAGGTCTTGACATGGATTTACATCCGGAAGACGCCGAACGTCGTCGGCGCAATGGGACGATTGAGCGACGCCGAGATCGCGAGCGCAAGCACGCGGCGTGTGTCGGCGGGATCGACGATGCCGTCGTCCCACAGTCGTGCGCTCGCGAAGTACGGGTGGCCTTCGCGCTCGTACTGCGCGCGGATCGGCGCGCGGAACGCCTCTTCTTCCGCCTCGCTCCAGGTGCCGCTCCTTCCTTCGATCGCATCGCGGCGCACGGTGGCGAGCACCGTCGCCGCCTGCTCGCCCCCCATCACCGAGATGCGCGCGTTCGGCCACATCCAGAGGAATCGCGGCGCATAAGCGCGGCCGCACATGCCGTAGTTGCCGGCGCCGTAGCTGCCGCCGATGATCAGCGTGAACTTCGGGACTTGCGCGCACGAGACCGCGGTCACCATCTTCGCGCCGTCGCGCGCGATGCCGCCCGCTTCGTACTTCTTGCCGACCATGAATCCGGTGATGTTCTGCAGGAACACGAGCGGAATGCGCCGCTGGCAGCATAGCTCGATGAAGTGTGCGCCTTTCTGCGCGGATTCCGAGAAGAGGATGCCGTTGTTCGCGACGACGCCGATCGGATAGCCGGCGAGCCGCGCGAAGCCGGTGACGAGCGTCGTGCCGTAGCGCGCCTTGAACTCGTCGAACTCGCTCGCATCGACCAGGCGCGCGATCACTTCGCGCACGTCGTAGGGCTTGCGGATGTCGGCGCTGATGATGCCGTAGATTTCATCGACCGGATATTTCGGCGGCACGGGCTCGACGACGTCCAGCGCGACCGATTTCGAGCGGTTGAGATTTGCGACGATGCGCCGTGCGATCGCGAGCGCGTGGTGATCGTTGAACGCGAAATGATCGGCGACGCCGGACACCCGCGTATGCACGTCGGCGCCGCCGAGCTCCTCCGCGGTGACGATCTCGCCAGTGGCCGCCTTGACCAACGGCGGGCCGCCGAGAAAGATCGTTCCCTGCTCTTTCACGATGATCGACTCGTCCGACATCGCCGGCACATAAGCGCCGCCCGCCGTGCACGAGCCCATGACGACCGCGATTTGCGCAATGCCGGCCGCCGACATCGTCGCCTGGTTGTAGAAGATACGTCCGAAGTGATCGCGGTCGGGAAAGACGTCGACCTGGTTCGGCAGGTTTGCGCCGCCGGAGTCGACCAGGTAGATGCACGGCAGGTTGTTCTCGCGTGCGATCTCCTGCGCGCGCAGATGCTTCTTCACCGTCAGCGGATAGTACGTGCCGCCCTTGACGGTCGCATCGTTGCAGACGATCACGCACTCGCGACCCGATACGCGGCCGACGGCGGTGATGATGCCGGCCGACGCGATGTTGTCGTCGTACATGCCGTAGGCCGCGAGCTGCGAGAGCTCGAGCAGCGGCGAGCCGCCGTCGATCAGCGCTCTCACGCGCTCGCGAGGCAACAGCTTGCCGCGTCCGACATGCTTGGCGCGCGCCTCTTCGCCGCCGCCCTGCTCGACCGCCGCGACTTTCTGCTTCAGATCGGCGACGAGCGCTGTCATCGCGTCGCGATTGCGCGCGAACGTCGCGTCGCGCGGATCGATCCTGGTGTCGAAGACGGGCATCGGCGAGGCGTCAGCGCGAAGGTAACGGATGCCCGGGCAGCAGGTCGTACGGGTGTTTCCAGCGCGGCTCGTCCTTGAGCCGCGCGAGCCACGACGCGATCCTCGGATACGACGACCAGTCGACGCCGATCTCGTCGTCGAAGAACAGATATCCGCAGATCGAGAGGTCGGCGATCGTCAATCGATCGGCGGCGACGTACGAGCGGCCCGCGAGCCGCTCGTTCAACACGCCCCACGCGACCTCGGCCCGCTTGCGAAACTCCGCCATCACGGCTGCGTCGACATCGCTCATGAACGTCCGCATGAAGCGATAGGTCGCCGTGTAGCTGGTGAGCTTGTGGTTGTCCCACAAGAGCCAGCGCAGGATCTCGCGGCGCTCGGCGTCGTCGTTCGCGCCGAAGCGCCCGAGCGCGGCGGCGAGGTAATCGAGGATCACGCCTGATTGCGAAAGACGATTGCCGCGATGGTCGAGCACCGGCGCTTCGCCCATCACGTTGATCTCGCGATACGCCGGCGTTCGCGTTTCGCCGTTGAAGTAATCGACGAAGCGCGGCGCCCAGTCGGCGCGCGCGAGCTCGAGCGCGATCGCCGCCTTGTAGCAATTGCCCGACTGCGCGAAACCGTACAGCGTGTATTCGGCCATGATCTCGCTCTTTGGTCAGAACCCGCCGGTCGCAAGCCACCGGTCGATCTGGTCGAACCGGTCGAAGCCCCAGAACGGCTCGCCGTCGACGAACACGAACGGCGAGCCGAACACGCCACGCGCGAGCGCATCGTCGACGTCGCGCTTGAACGCTTCCTTGACCGCGGGATCGTCGACGGCGACGCGCGCAGCGGCTGCATCGACGCCCTCCGCCGCGGCGATTGCTGCGGCCTTGTCCGGATCGGAGATGTCGACGCCGTCGAAGAAGTAGCCGCGATAGAGGCTTTTCGCGACCCGTTTTGCGAGCGCGGCATCGCGTTGGCGAAGCCACACGACGATGCGCGCCGGCGCCTGCGTGGCGATCGGGAACATCGCCGGCATGCGAAAGTCGTCGATTCCGTGGAAGCGCGCGGTGCGCAGAAAATCGCGCTTCGAGTAGTCGCCCTTGAGCGGAAACGACGTGAGCGGCGCGGTCCCGACCCGTTTGAATACGACGCCGAGCAGCATCGGCCGCCAGTCGACGCTGCGGTCGTACTTCGCGGCGAGCTCGTCGATCCGGTGCGATGCGAGATAGCCGTACGGCGACGAGAAATCGAACCAGAATTCGATCGATGCGCTCACGGGCGCCTCCGTATCCGATGGCGGAAAATGGAAACGCCGAGCGTGACCGCCTGCCAGCTCGCGCGCCGACGCCGCCTTCGGCCGTTGGCTTCGCCCGGCGCGCTCACAGGTCCCCCCTCAGCGGCGCGCGAACGAGATTGCTGCCGCGGGCGGTCACGTAGACGTTGCCCGCGTCGTCGATCGCGCGACCATCGACCACGACGATGTCGCCTTCGAGCGAGGCCTTCGGTTCGACGCTTGCGACCGTCCACTCGAGCGTGAGCGTGACGTCCGCGGGGACGGCGCGCACGAAGCGGAACTCGAAGCCAAGACCGAGCGCTTCGTGCTCGCGCGTGAAGAACGTGGCGTCGAGCCCCATCATCAGCGCGGTCACGTGCGGCCCCGACGCGATCAGCGTGCCGAACGGTCCCGCGGCGGCAACGGCGGCGTCGTGATGCAACGGATTGTCGTCGCCGCAAAGCTCGGCGAACGCTCGAATCGATGCGGCGTCGAACGTCACGCGTCGCTCGAAGCGCGCGCCGACCTCGATTGCGCTGTAGCGCGCGGTGAGCGGCTCAACCGGCGAGCGCACGGCTGATGACGAGCCGCTGGATCTCGCTCGTTCCTTCGTAGATCTGGCAGACGCGCACGTCGCGGTAGATGCGTTCAACGGCGGCGCCCGAGACGTAACCATAGCCGCCGTGCACCTGGATCGCGGCGGAACAAACGCGCTCGCCCATTTCGGAGGCGAAGAGCTTCGCCATCGACGCCTCCTTGAGGCACGGCTTGCCGGCGTCGCGCAGCGCCGCCGCGTGCCAGACGAGCTGGCGCGCGGCCTCGATGTCGACCGCCATGTCGGCGAGCTTGAATGCGACCGCCTGATGCTCGGCGAGCGCCTTGCCGAACGACGTTCGCTCGCGCGCGTACGCGAGCGCGGCGTCGAACGCGGAGCGCGCCATGCCGACCGCCTGCGCCGCGATGCCGATGCGTCCCGCTTCGAGGTTCGACAGCGCGATCCGGTAGCCCTCGCCTTCGCGCCCGAGCAGCGCATCGGCGGGCACGTCGCAGTCGTCGAATACGATCTGCGCGGTGTCGGAAGCGCGCTGGCCGAGCTTGTCCTCGATCCGGGCAACGACGTAGCCCTTGCTCGCCGTGTCGACGACGAACGCGGAGATGCCTTTCTTGCCGGCCGCGCGGTTGGTCACCGCGAAGACGACGGCGACCTCGGCGTTCTTGCCGCTGGTGATGAATTGCTTGACGCCGCTGAGCACCCAACGATCGCCCTGTCGCGTCGCCCGGGTCGCGATCGCCGCGGCGTCCGAGCCGACTTGCGGCTCGGTGAGGCAGAAGCATCCGAGCATCTCGCCGCGCGCGAGCGGCGAGAGCCAGCGTTCCTTCTGCGCATCGGTGCCGTATGCGAGGATGGGACCGCACACGACCGAGTTCTGCACGCTCACGATCGTCGACGTCGCGCCGTCGCCGGAGGCGATCTCCTCGAGCGTCACCGCGAGCGATAGGTAATCGAGCTCGGCGCCGCCCCAGCGCTCGGGAACGACGACGCCCATCGCACCCAGCTCGCCGAGCGCGCGGATCTCTTCGCGCGGGAACTCGTGGTCGCGATCCCAGCGCGCCGCGTTCGGCGCAAGGCGCTGTTGCGCGAACGAGCGCATCACGTCTCGTATCGCCGCCTGCTCTTCGTTCAGCAGCATGCGCGTGCTCTCATCGACGCTCGTCGAGCGCGAGCTTGGCGGCGATGCCGACGAACACCGTCGCGAGCACCCAGCGCTGCGCCGCCATCCACAGCGGCCGCTGCGCGAGCCACGTCGCGACGCCGGCGGCGGTCAGCACGAACAGCGCGTCGCCGATGACCGAAATGGCGATCTGCAGCGCCCCGAGCACGAGCGACTGTGTGAACACGCCGCCACGCGACGGGTCGACGAACTGCGGGAACAGCGCGAGGTAGAACAGCGCGACCTTCGGATTGAGGATGCTCGTGATCATCCCGTTGCGAAAGAGCGTTGTCGCGGGCTCGGGCGGCAACTCGCGCAGCTTGAACAGGCCGCCCTCGGCGCCGGGACGCACGGCGTCCCACGCGAGCCAGATCAGATACGCGGCGCCCGCCAATCGGACGACGTCGTACGCGAAAGGCACCGCGATGAACACCGCCGACAAACCGAGCGATGCCGCGAGCACGTGGAACGCGAAGCCCGACGTCGTGCCGGCGAGCGACACGAGGCCGGCGGCGCGCCCTTGGCAAAGCGTGCGCGAAATCAGGTAGAGCAGATTCGGCCCGGGCGTCAACACGAGCAGCACGCTTGCTGCCGCAAACAATGCAAGGTTTTCCGCGCTCGGCATCGCGCCGCCTCGGTTAGACGCGCTCGATCGCCATCGCCGTCGCTTCGCCGCCGCCGATGCAAAGCGCCGCCACGCCGCGACGCAGGCCGCGCTTGCGCAGCGCGCCGAGCAGCGTCACGAGGATGCGCGCGCCCGACGCGCCGATCGGATGGCCGAGCGCGCAGGCGCCGCCGTGAACGTTCATCACGTCGTGCGCGATCGCGTGCTCGCGCATCGCGGCCATCGTGACCACCGCGAACGCCTCGTTCACTTCGAACAAGTCGACGCTCTTCGTGCTCCAGCCGGTCTTGTCGAACAGCTTTCGTATCGCCCCGACGGGCGCCGTCGTGAACAGGGCAGGCTCCTGCGCGTGCGTCGCGTGGCCGGCGACGACCGCGAGCGGCGTCAACCCGCGCTTCTCCGCGATCGAGCGGCGCATCATGACCAGCGCAGCGGCGCCGTCGGAGATCGAAGAAGAATTCGCGGCGGTGACCGTGCCGTCCTTGCGAAACGCGGCTTTGAGCGTCGGGATCTTGTCCGGCGACGCCTTCGCGGGCTGCTCGTCCTTGTCGATCGTGACGTCGCCCTTCTTGCCGGCGACGGTCACCGGCGCGATCTCCCAGCCGAACGTGCCGTCGTTGTTCGCGCCGAGCGCGCGCTCGAGCGACGCGAGCGCGAACGCGTCCTGTGCCTGGCGGGAGAAGTCGAACGTCGCGGCGCAGTCCTCCGCGAACGTCCCCATCAACCGCCCCTTGTCGTACGCATCCTCGAGGCCGTCGAGGAACATGTGGTCGTAGACCGTCTGATGGCCCATTCGATAACCGGCGCGCGCTTTGGGCATCAGATACGGCGCGTTCGACATCGACTCCATGCCGCCGGCGACCATGATGTCGTTCGCCCCGGACGCGAGAAGATCGTGCGCGAGCATCGCCGCCTTCATCGCCGAGCCGCACATCTTGTTCACGGTCGTCGCGCCCGCGGAAAGCGGAAGTCCGGCTTTGATCGAAGCCTGCCGCGCCGGCGCCTGTCCCTGACCGGCGGACAGGACGTTGCCCATGATCACTTCCTGGACGTCGGACGGCGCGATGCGCGCGCGCTCGACCGCGGCCTTGATCGCGACGGCGCCGAGCTCGTTCGCCGACAGCGGCGCGAAGTCGCCCATGAAACCACCGATCGGCGTACGTGCGGCGCCGACGATGACGATTGGATCATTCAACATGACGGCCTCACTTCGTTTCGTTGAACAACTCGCGGCCGATCAGCATGCGGCGGATCTCCGAGGTGCCGGCGCCGATTTCGTAGAGCTTCGCGTCGCGCCACAGCCGTCCGGTCGGATAGTCGTTGATGTAGCCGTTGCCGCCGAGACACTGGATCGCCTCGCCCGCCATCCACGTCGCCTTCTCGGCCGCGTATAGGATCGCGCCCGCGGCATCCTTGCGCGCACGGTTGCCGCCGAGCCCACTGTCGAGCGCCTGCCCGACGGCATAAACGTATGCGCGGCATGCGGAGAGCGTCGTATACATGTCGGCGAGCTTTCCTTGCATCAGCTGGAACTCGCCGATCGGCTGGTCGAACTGGCGGCGCTCGTGCACGTACGGGAGCACCGCATCCATGCACGCCGCCATGATGCCGAGCGGGCCGCCGGCGAGCACCGTTCGCTCGTAGTCGAGCCCGCTCATCAGCACGTTGACGCCGCGTCCCTCGTCGCCCAACACGTTTTGCGCCGGCACTTCGCAGTCGTCGAACACGAGCTCGCACGTATTCGAGCCGCGCATGCCGAGCTTGTCGAGCTTCTGCGCGGTCGACAATCCCCTCATTGCCTTCTCGACGATGAATGCGGTGATGCCGCGCGGTCCCGCCTGCGGGTCGGTCTTGGCATAGACGACGAGCGTGTGGGCGTCCGGACCGTTCGTGATCCACATCTTCGAGCCGTTCAGCACGAAGTGCTCGCCGTGACGATCGGCGCGCAGGCGCATCGACACGACGTCGGAGCCCGAGCCCGGCTCGCTCATCGCGAGCGCGCCGACGTGCTCGCCCGAGCAGAGCTTCGGCAGGTATTTGCGCTTCTGCGCCTCGCTGCCGTTGCGGCGGATCTGGTTCACGCACAGATTCGAATGCGCGCCGTACGACAAGCCGATCGACGCGGACGCGCGCGAAATCTCCTCCATCGCGACGATGTGCGCGAGGTATCCCAACCCGCTGCCGCCGTAAGCGTCCTCGACGGTGACTCCGAGCACGCCGAGATCGCCCATCTTGCGCCAAAGATCTGGCGGGAACTGATTGGAGCGATCGATCTCGCTCGCGCGCGGCGCGATCTCGGCCGCGGCGAACGTGCGGACGCTCTCGCGCAGCATGTCGATGGTTTCGCCGTGATCGAATCGGAGCGACGGCACGTCGGTCATGGGGTTCCTCGAAAAACGGGCGCCTTACGTCAGGCGTCGGACTTGCCGTGCATCACCATCAACGTCTGCTGCATCAGCGCGACCAGCGTCCGCTCGCCCCGCCGCTCGGCGTGCACCTCGCCGCGCGTGATCGCGAGCGTGCGTCCCGGCTTCACGACGAAGCCTTCGGCGAGCAGCCGCTCACCATCCGCGGGGGCGAGCAGATTGAGCTTGAACTCCACGGTGAGCACCGACGCGTGCTCGGGGAATAGCGAAAAGCCGGCATAGCCGCCTGCCGAGTCGATGATCGCGCCGACAATTCCAGCGTGTACGTATCCATGCTGCTGCGCCACTTCGGGCCGCGGCGCGAGCGCGATCGCGCAATACCCGGGCTCGACGGCGACCAGCTCCGCGCCGATCAGCGCCATGGCGCCCTGCCTCGCGAAACTCTCGCGTACACGCGACGCATAGCCGGCGAACGCCGGTTTGAACGAGCGGCCCGATGAGAGCGATGGCGCCACGTCGACCTCGTGAACACGCAAGCCCGTCGACTGCCGATAACGGAGCCGAATCGGTGCAAGCGGGCGATTTTGTATTACGTTTACGTAAACGTCAACCCCTGGCGCTGCGCTACGCCCGTCAATCGCCGTCGCGACGCGGCGTTCGCGACACGCCATTTGATCGCGCGAGCCGGCGTCGACAGTCCTTTTCGATCGCGGTGATCTCGGCGAGCACGACGTCGATGTCCTCGCGTTGCTGCAGCAACTGCAGCCGCCGCCGTTCGAGCGCATCGACGAATTTGACGAGTTGCGGCCGATCGCCCTGCCGCGAATCGTACAGGTCGAGGATTTCCTTGATCTCGACCAGCGACAGTCCGAGACGCTTGCCGCGAAGGATCAGCTTGAGCCGGGTCCGCTCGCGTGCGCCGTAAATCCGCCGGGTCCCCGCACGCTCGGGAGCGAGCAGCCCCTCATCCTCATAGAAGCGGATCGCGCGCGTGGTCAGCGCGAATTCCTGCGCGAGATCGGAAATCGACCAGGTCGTACGCGTTTGCGCGTCGGCCGGGCTGGTGTCGGCTTGCGCCGGGGCGCGGACGGACTTCGCGCGCGAGGCGGGCGCGTGGGCAGCGGACATCGGAAAATGCGGCGGAATCACGCTCTTGGATACGGCGTCTCACGATACCATAGTCGCTTGACAGGGCAGTGCCGATGCCCGAAAATTGTGCACTGCACAAAAACCCGCCGACGGAGGCCGCGAGGACGGCTTCCCACGGCGGTCAGACGAATCGATCCCGCGGTGCGCCGCCGCCACGCGGGTCGTCCGCATGCCCGATGAGCGCTCCATTGCCCGCCGTTCTCGACTATGCGTTCTCGGCGCCGCCCGCCGCCGGCGACGCGTGGGTCGTCGCGCCCGGCGTGCGCTGGATTCGCATGCCGCTGCCGTTTGCGCTCGACCACATCAACGTCTGGCTGCTCGACGAAGCCGAAGGCTACACGCTGGTCGACTGCGGCATCGGCGATGAGGCGACGCGCGCGCTGTGGCACGCTCACTTCGAGACCACGCTCGACAACCGTCCCCTGACGCGGATCGTAGCGACGCACTGCCATCCCGACCATGTCGGCAACGCCGCCTGGCTCGCGGCGCGCTTCGACGTTCCCGTGGCGATGACGCACGCCGAATACATGGCCGCGCACGCGATGCGCGAGCAGCACAGCGGATTCAGCGTCGGCGCCATCATCGAGCTCTTTCGACGCCATGGCATGAGCGCCGAGCACCTCGCGACGATGGAGCGCCGCGGCAACCGCTACGCCCGCGGCGTGCCCGAGCTGCCGACGCAGTTCGCTCGGCTGCTCGACGGAGACACCGTGCCGGCAGCCGGCACCCGCTGGCGCGTTCTCGAGGGCCATGGCCATTCGCCGGAGCACGCGTCGCTGTGGAGCGCCGAGCTTGGCGTGCTGATCTCGGGCGACATGCTCTTGCCGCGCATCTCCACCAATATCAGCGTTTGGGCCGCCGAGCCCGATTCCGATCCGTTGCGCCGATTCCTCGACTCGCTCGAGATCTTCGAAGCGCTGCCGCCGGATACGCTGGTGCTGCCCTCGCACGGCCTGCCGTTTCGCGGCATCGCGCTGCGCGTCGCCCAGTTGCGCGCGCATCACCGCGCGCGCCTCGACGAGCTCGATGCGGCCGTGCGCGCGGCCGGCGCGCCGACATCCGCGCACGACGTCGTGCCGGTGTTGTTCGCGCGCCGCGAGCTCGACGCGCAACAGCGCTTCTTCGCGATGGGCGAGACGATCGCCCACCTCAACCATCTTTGGAGCGCCGAGCGGCTTACGCGCCGAATCGACTCCGACGGCGCGATTCGCTTCGCGCCGAATTAGCCTCCACATTGCGCAGAAAGCAACGACCATGGCCACGCCTACTTCGACGCCCAACCCCGCTTCGCCCCCCGATGCCCCCAAAGTGGCCGGCTACGATCCGGTCGCGCTCGCCGAATCGCTCGCCGCCGCGGCGGAGAAGAGCGCCAAGCTGATGGGTGAGTTCGCCGCGAAGCAGGCGGAGACCGGAAAGACGATCGTCAACGACGAGCTCGGCATCGGCAAGGCGTTCATGGAGGTCGCCGCGAAAATGCTGACCAATCCGTATCGGATGGCCGAGTCGCAGATGAACCTGTGGTGGGACTACATGAATCTGTGGCAGAACTCGCTGTTCCGCCTGATGGGCGCGCAAGCCGAGCCGGTCGCGGCCCCGGCGAAGAGCGACAAGCGCTTCCGCC
Source organism: uncultured beta proteobacterium (assembly GCA_963728935.1). Lineage (GTDB taxonomy): Bacteria > Pseudomonadota > Gammaproteobacteria > Burkholderiales > Casimicrobiaceae > CAVSMC01. Next base: position 312,036 of record CAVSMC010000001.1, read on the forward strand.
ACGAGGATTGGGAAGAGCATTTCCTGTTCGACTACGTCAAACAAAGCTATCTGATCGCCGCGCGCTGGATGAACGACACGGTGGCGAGCGTCGAAGGCCTCAACGAGCACACGAAAAAGAAGGTGGACTTCTACACGCGCCAGTACATCGACGCGATGGCGCCGTCCAATTTTGCGATGCTCAATCCCGAGGTTTTCCGCGAGACGATCGCGAGCGGCGGCCAGAACCTGGTCAAGGGTCTGCACAATCTGCTCGACGACATCGACCGCGGCAACGGACAGCTCAAGATCTCGATGACCGATCCAAAGGCGTTCGAGCTCGGCGTCAACATCGCGACGACGCCGGGCGAGGTCGTCTTCCAGACCGAGCTGATGCAGCTGATCCAGTACGAGCCGACGACGAAAAAGGCATTCCGGCGGCCGCTGGTCATCGTTCCGCCGTGGATCAACAAGTACTACATACTCGACCTTCGCGAGAAGAACTCGTTCGTCAAGTGGGCGGTCGACCAGGGCCTCACCGTGTTCGTCCTGTCATGGGTCAACCCCGACTCGCGGCTTGCCGGCAAGGAGTTCGACGATTACCTGACCGATGGCATGCTCGCCGCGCTCGATGCCGTCGAGAAAGCGACCGGCGAGAGGGAAGTGAACGTGCTCGGCTACTGCCTCGGCGGAACGCTTCTCGCATCGACGCTCGGCTACCTCGCGGCGAAGAACGACAAGCGCATCGTGAGCGCGACGTTCCTCACGTCGTTGATCGACTTCAGCGGCACGGGCGATCTCGGCGTCTTCGTCGACGAAGCGCAGGTTTCGTTGCTCGAGAAGAAGATGAGCGAGCGCGGCTATCTCGAAGGCTCCGAGATGGCAACCACCTTCAACATGCTGCGCGGCAACGACCTCATCTGGTCGTTCGTCATCAACAACTATCTTCTCGGACGCGACCCCTTCCCGTTCGACCTGCTGCACTGGAACAGCGACGCGACGCGGATGCCGGCGAAGATGCACAGCTTCTATCTGCGCGCGATGTACATGCACAACCTGCTGCGCGAGCCGGGTGGCATCACGCTCGACGGCGTGCCGATCGATCTTTCGAAAGTCGACGTGCCGACCTATTTCGCATCGGCGATCGAGGACCACATCGCGCCGTGGAAGACGACGTACGCGGGGCCGCACATCCTCCCCGGCGCATCGCGATTCGTGCTGTCCGGTTCAGGCCATATCGCCGGCATGATCAATCCGCCGGCGGCGAAGAAATACGGCTACTGGACGAACGAGGCGCTTCCCGAATCGCCCGACGAGTGGCTCGCCGGCGCGACGCAGCACGAGGGCTCGTGGTGGTCCGACTGGTTCGAGTGGTTGAAGCCGCGCTCGGGCACGCAGGTTCCCGCGCGCGTGCCCGGCAAGAACAGCAAGCTTCGCGTGATCGAGCCGGCGCCCGGATCGTACGTGCGGATTCGAGCGGACATCTGAGCCGGGCGACGGTCGATAACCAACGATCGCGCCATCTCGAATCGAGCGAGGAGCCATCCGATGAAGATCACCGTCCTACGCGTGCTCGCAGCGATAGCCGTCTCTGCCACGCTCGGGACCGCCCCCGTCGCGAGCGCGCAGACCAGCGTCTGCGACACGTGCGGCGTCGTGCAGTCGATTCACTACGTCGAAACACAGGGCGAGGGCACGGGCCTGGGCGCCGTCGCCGGCGGCGTCGTTGGCGGCCTGCTCGGGCACCAGATCGGAAGCGGCCGCGGCAACACGGCGGCGACGATCGTCGGTGCGGGTGCCGGCGCCTACGCGGGGCACCAGGTCGAGAAGAACGTGAAGAAGAAGAGCTACTACAATGTCACCGTGAAGCTCGACAGCGGCGCGTCGAAGACGATCTCGATGGGTAGCAAGCCTTCGGTCAAGGAAGGCGAGCGCGTGAAGATCGTCGACGGCAACCGACTCGCGCTGCTCGCGAACTAGATTCCGCCAACACCGTTCAGCGAGTCGCGTCGCGCGGGTTCGCGTTCGGTTTTTCGCCGCGCGCCTCGCCTTGCGGGTGGCCTTCTCCGCGCTGGACCGCACGCGTCGGCGGCGCCGCTGCCGCGGGCGGCGGCGGTGCGGCGGTGCGAGCGGCCGGCGCCGCAGGCACCGGCCGCGGCGCGACCGGCGCGATCGAACGCGCCGCGGGCGCGCTGGGCGGGGGTATCGCGATGCCCTCCTGACGCGTGGTCTGGCGCTGCCGCGACTGGCCGTGCGGTGTGACAGCCGACTGCGCGGGCGCGGTCGGCACCGGTTGCACGACATTCGGCCGCAGCGGCGCATTTTCCTGCCGAGGAACCTGCCGTATCCGCGGCTCGATGGCGCGTGGCTCCATCGTGCGCGGCTCGACAACCCGCGGCGCAACCGTTGACGGCGACGATGTCGAGCCCGAGAACGCCGGCGCGGCCGTGGGCGCCCCACGCGTCGTAACCGGCGGCGATGCGCGTGATGGCGTCGAAACCGTCGGGCTGGACGAGCGTGGCGGGACCATGCGCGGCTTGGTCACAGAGTACGTCGTCGACGGCACCGGCGGCGCTCCGCGCGTACCGGGACGAATCGCGGCAGTGGCGACCGGCAACGGACGGATCGGCGGCGACGACGCCAGAACCGGCGCCGTCGACGTCGCCTGGACGGGAACGACGACGCGGTTCGAGGCGACGGGCTTCGCGCCGGCGAGCGTTGCTCCGGACACCGCGGTGATGGCGCCCGGAACGCGCATGTTGTGGTACGTCGACGGCGGGCGGCTCGGGCGCTGCGTAACGTTGACGGCGTACGGATGGTTGTAGCGCGACCAGCAGTTGTGCGAACAGCGGTTCCACCATGGATGGAATGGTTCGCCCCAGGCAAGCGGTACCCAACCGTAAACCGGTGCGCCGGAGCTGACCGACAGCGACCATCCCGATCCCCCGTACCAGCCGACCAGCGCCGGCGCCCATATCGGTCGCGCAACGTAGTGTCCCGGGCACCAGCCCCAGCGGCCGCCGACATGAACCCAGCGCCCGTAGTGGAACGGCGCATAGCCCCACGGTGCGTCGTCGACCCACGCGTAACCGAAGCCCGCGATCCACGTCCAGTGGCCAAAACGGTACGGTGCCCAATCGGCGACGACGGCGGTCGGATACCAGACCGCACCGTAGGTTGGCGACTGCTCCCAGATGCCGTTGGTATCGAGATCGGCGTAGCCCACCATCTGACGCGACACGTATGCGGCGGATCGTCCGCGCTCGTAGTGGCGGTCGCGATTGGCGCTCCACGTGTCGAAGCCGTCGACGCCGGCGCCGTTGCGCACGTCGGCGTCGATTGAGCCCATGCCGGCGACGCTCACCGTCTGTCCCGGCAGCGCCTGTTGCGCGCCGCTTGCAAGCGCGACGGTCGCCTCGCCTTCGCGCACGACGAGCGTCGTCGTCTCGCGATCCGGCGCGACGTCGATCCGGTACAGTCCTGCGCGCGTGAGCTGCACTTGCGTGTTCGGCGTGTCGATGTACGCGACGTCGCCGGCGTCGAGCACCCGCACCCGCAGGATGACGCGCCCCTTGGCGACGAACAGCGCAAGCTCGCGATCGTCGAGCCGCGAGACGTGCAGGTTGGTGTCGCCGGCGAGACGGAACTGGCCGCCGCCATAGTCGATTTCCGCGCGACCCTCGGCGCCGATCCACAGATTGTCGCCGCTCGTGATCGGCTGATTGAGGCCGACGGCAGTCCAGTCGCTTGCCTGCTCCTGTGGCGCGAGATAGATGTCGCCGGAGAACTCGGCGATCCGACCTACGCGCGCAGGCAAGTCGTCCTCGGCCCGCGCACCGGGCGCAACGACGAGCGCGAGCACGAACGCAGTCGCGACGAAGCGCAGCGCGCGCAACGCCCGCCCGCCGTTGAACCGTCCGAAGCTATCTGTCTGCATCGTCCTTCCCACAACGGCCCGGGACTGCCCCGCGTTGACCCGCCCGGGATGCGCGGCGCCGCGGTGCCCGCCCCTTCCCTTTGCATTAGAATCGCGAGCGATCGTCCGCAATCCCCGCCTTCGCGACCAAATCCAACGAGGAGAAAACACCATGCGAAGCTTCAGACGGACCGCGCTCGCCGCCGCGCTTGCGCTCACCCCGGGCCTCGCTGCCGCGCAGTTCTCCGGCGCGGTCGTGTTCGGCGACAGTCTGAGCGACGCGGGCCAATACGGCTCGCGCTTCACGACCAATCCCGGCTTCACCGCAGCGATGGACGTCGCCCAGGCGTTCGGATTTCTCGTAACGCCATCGTTCGTGGGCGGCACGGCGTTCGCGCAAGGCGGCGCACGCGTCAACTCGCCGTCGCTCACCATTCCGTCGAACGCGCCCAACTTCTCGATCGCAAACCAGGTCACGCTGTTCCTCGCGGGCGGCCCCATCGATCGCAATGCGCTCATCCAGATCCAGGGCGGCGCGAACGACATTCTGCAGCTCGCGTTTCTCGCAAGCGTAGGTCAGATTGCGCAGGCGCAAGTGCAGACGGGCACCGTGCAGGCGGCACTCGACCTCGCAGCGCAAGTCGCGCGGCTCAAAGCGGCCGGCGCGCGTTACGTCGTCCTGTACAACGTCCCCGATATCGGCAAGACGCCGCGCGCGTCCGCGTCGAATGCGCAGGCGACGTTCACCTCGCTGTCCGATCTCTTCAACTCGACGCTCACCGCCGCGATCACGAGCGCGGGGCTCGAGGTGATCCCCGTCAACTCGTTCAAGCTGATCCAGGAAGTCGTCGCGAATCCGGCGGCGTTCGGCTTCGTCAATGCGACGACGCCGGTTTGCACGACGACCAATGTCGTGCTTTGCACGCCGGCGACGCTGCGCGACCCGCAGGGCGCCACGACGTGGGTGTTCGCCGACGACATTCATCCGACCACGGCGATGCACGCGCTCGCCGCGGCGGCCGCCGTCGCGACCATCCAGGCGCCACAGCAGATCGCGGTGCTCGCCGAAGCGCCGCTCGCCGTCGAGAAAGCGAACTTCCGCGCGATCGACAGCCGGATGATGTCGAGCGTCGGCGCCCCGCGTCCGACGAACAAGTACGACGTCTGGGTCACGTATGACTACTCGAACCCCGACATGAAGAGCGGATTCTTCAGCGGCGACGCGGACCTCAGCACGGTGACGGTCGGCATCGACGCAAAGCTGTCCGACCAATTGATCGTCGGCGGCGCGGCGGGTTGGACCGAAAACAAGGGCGACTTCGGCAACGGTGGCTACAAGCTGAACGAGCCGACCGGCACGCTCTACGCCGGTTACGGCATGGGTCCGTGGTACGCGGGCGCTGCGCTCACCGTCGGCGATCTCGACTACAAGGACATCCATCGGACGATCCAGCTCAACGCGCTTACCCGCACCGAAACCGGAACGACGCACGGCACGCATCTGATGGCGCGCGTGCTCGCGGGCTACTGGTTCAATTACAGCAATTGGCTGCACGGCCCGATCGCCAAGTACACGTTGCAGGACATCACGGTCCGCGCGTTCCAGGAGAACGGAAGCGACAGCACCGTGCTCGGATACGACCAGCAGGAACGCCGCTCGCAGATCTTCAGCGCCGGGTGGCAGGCGACGGGCACGATCGGGACCGTGCGGCCGTTTGCGCGCGCGCTGTGGGAGTACGAGTCGAACAACGGCGAGCGGCTGGTGTCGGCGACGGTGCCGGGCGTCACGCGCTTCACGATCCCGGCGTACCACGTCGACAAGGACTGGGCGCTGTTCGACGTCGGTGCGGCGATGGATTTCGGCAAGTTCACCGGTTTCATCGCGGGATCGGCGACCGCCGGCAAGAGCGACGGCGATTCGTACGGCATCACGATCGGCGTTCGCGTTCCGCTGTAGCGCGCCCTCGCTTGGAGCTCAGTCGCCGGCGAGGCGGCGGCGCAGCGCGCCGAGATAGCGCAAACCTTCGATCGCGCGCGAGCCGTACCACGACGTCATTTCGGCGTCGATCAGCTCGACCGGTCGATGGTGCCGCGCGGCGAGCGCCTGCGCGTCCCGCGGGCGGAACGCGTACGGTTCGGTCGACAGCAGGACCCGTTGCGCGTCGCGCCAGGTCGCATCGTCGTCGGCGATTTCGGGATAGCGGGCGGCCGCATCGGTCGGCAGCGTGTCCCAACCCGCGAGTGCGAGCGTTGCGCTGATGTACGTGTCGCGCGCAACGCACATCCACGGCTTCTTCCAGATCACGTAGAGCACGTGCTCGCGCGCAAGCGCAGCGGTCGAATCGATCAGCGCGCGACGCGCCGTCTCGAACGCCGACGCGAGAGAGCGCGCTTCACGCTCGCGACCGAACAGCGCGCCCAACAGTGCGTACAGCCGCAGGTTCTCCTCGGGCGCGCACGGGTGCGTGACGACGACGTGCGGCACGAACGCTCGCGCCGCATCGACGAGTTCACGGCGATTCTCGTCGACGTTGACGATAAGATGCGTGGGCGCGAGCGCGGCAAGCGCTTCGAGGTCGACGTCCTTCGTGCCGCCGACTTTCGGCACGCGCCGCACGGCTTCGCGCGGATGCACGCAGAAACCGGTGCGCGCGACGACGCGCTCGCCGAGATCGAGCGCGAAAAGAAGCTCGGTAAGGCTTGGTACGAGCGACGCTATTCGCGCTACGGCGCCGGCGTGCGGATGCTCGACTCCTGCCCAGTCGACGCGCGCCGCCGCGCTCATGATGGCGCGCGCGGCTTGCGCGGCGCGCGTTTGAAGACGGCGTCGTAGAGCGGCCGCGGCATCACGCGCAGCAAGCGCCCGATGATCGCCATCGGCCATGGCAGCACGTAGAAGCGCTTGCGTCGCTCGATCGACCGCGCGATCAGGCGCGCCGCCTTGTCGGCGTCGAGCAGGAAGGGCATCCGATACGGATTCGTCTCGGTCATCGGCGTCGCGATGTAACCCGGGCAGACGGTAACCACGGCGACCCCCGAGCCGGCAAGCTCGAGGCGAAGGCTCTCGAGATATGCGATCACCGCGGCCTTGGACGCCGAATACGCGCCGGAGCCGGCGAGACCCCGAAAGCCGGCGACGCTCGCGATACCGACGAGCGCGCCTTGTCGTGCCGCCTTCATGGCGCCGATGAACGGCTGGAACGTGTGGACGATGCCGAGTACGTTGGTGTCGAACACGGCGCGAAACGCGTGCGCGTCCTCGGCGTGCTCGGTCAGCGTGCCGCGCGATACGCCGGCATTGGCGATCACGATGTCCGGCGCGCCGAAGCGAGCGATGAAATCCGCGCCAGCGGCGGCGAGCGTCGCGGCGTCGCGAACGTCGCCCGCGTACGTCGCGAAGCTCGCGACGCGCGATGCCGCGAATTCGCTCGCGATCTGCTCGAGCGCGTCGGCCCGGCGCGCGAACAAGCCGACGGTCGCGCCGGCACGTGCATAGTGTCGCGCGAGCGCGGCGCCCAGTCCCGACGATGCTCCGGTGACGAAGACCTTCGTGGCGCTACGTCTTCGGGCGTTCGGCGCGAGCCTTGGCGATCAGCGCGTTGATCGCCGCCGGCATCGCCGCGTGCGAGCCGACCTTGTCCGGCGCGGTGACGAACTTGCCGTCGACGATGACGGTGGGCACCGACTGGATCTGATAGGCCTGCGCTTGCGACTTCGCCTTGTTGACCTTGCCGGCGATCGCGAACGACGCCATCATGTCTTCGGCCTTCTTGTGATCGACGCCTTTGGTCGCGAGCCAGTCGACGAACGCCTTGTCGCTCGCGAGGTTCTTGCCCTGCTCGTGAATCGCTTTGAACACCTCCGGCGTCAGACGGGCTTCCTCGCCGAGCGCCTCGAGCGTGTAGTACGCCTTCGCAAGCGACACCCAGCTCGCGTTGAACACCACCGGAACGCGCCGAAACGCGACGTCGGGCGGCGCCGATTTGATCCAGGGCGCGAGCTCGGGCTCGAGATGCGCGCAGTGCGGGCATCCGTAGGAGAAGAACTCGATCACCTCGATCTTGTTGCCGGTCTCGACCGGTTGCGGGTTCTTCAGCCGGATGTAGCTCTTGCCTTCTTCGAGCGCCTGCGCAGCGGCGCCGGCGCCGGCAAGCGTCGCGGCGAGCGCGATGGCGAACGCCGCGGCGAAACGGCGGGCGAGGCGGGACGTCGGTAGCATCGTTTCATTCTCCATCGTGAGCGGCGACGATCGGTCGTCGCGATTGTGATGCAGGGACGTCGCTTTGTCAGCCCGTCGGGCAAGCCGGTTCCGCTCGAACCGCCACGCGGCTAGTTCTTGATGACGGCCGCATCGAAGCCGCGTTTGGAAAGCTCCGCCTTGACGCGATTCAATTCATCCGTGTTGTCGTAAGGTCCGAGGCGCACGCGATAGCGCGTTCCTTTTTCGGCGAGGTCGGCGGGGTGCACCGCTGCCTCCCACCCGGCGAGCGCGAGTCGCGCCTTCAGGTTCTCGGCCTCCGCTTCCCCGGCGAACGACCCCGCCTGCAGCCAGAAGCGGTCGGCGGGCTTCACGCCTGGTTTCGCGGTCGCCGTCGGACGTTCATCGGCTTTCGCCAATGCTGCGTCCTGTTTCGCCGGCGGTTGCACTGCACGCTCGGCCGTTGCCCTGTCGGGCGCGGGTGCCTTGCCCTGAACTTTCGGCTCCTCGCCGCCGGGCAGGATCTTGTAGAAGTCGAAGCGCGGCTTCTCGGTTGCGGCGTCGGACTTCGCCGTCTTCGGCGCGTCCTTCGTCTCGCGCGCGGACGACGTCGCGCTCGCCTGATACGGATTGCCCGAGCGCAGCAAATAGAACGCGACGCCGGCGGCGAGCGCGAGCCCGAGCGCGATACCGATGAAGATGCCGAGCAGCGTACCCCCGGCGCCCGACTTGCGCCCACGCCGCGCGCGCATCGCCGCAGCGGTGTCGCGCGGCGTTCGGGATGGATTCGGGCGGACGCTCATCCGGAAAGTAGGGTCAGACTCGACTTTTCGTCTTCGTTTCGGTTAGCGACGCAGCTGCATGAAAAGTCGAGTCTGACCCTACTTTCCGGGCTACATCTGCTCGGGCGCGCTGATGCCAAGAATGGCGAGCGCGTTACGCAGCACCTGGCCGGTTGCCACCGCGAGCGCGAGACGCGCGCGCTTCAATGCGACGTCGTCGACGAGAAACCGCTCGGCATTATAGTAACTGTGGAATTCTCCGGCCAAGTCCTTCAGATAGAACGTGAGCTGATGCGGCGCGAGATCGCGCGCGGCCGACCACACCTCCGACCGAAAATCGGCGAGACGCCGTAACAGCGCCTCTTCGTACGCGCTTTGCAACGGCGCGAGGTCGGCGCCGACAAGCGCATCGGCCGCTTCGGTCGGCGGCATTCCGGCCTGCTTCAGCACCGAGCACACGCGGGCGTGCGCGTACTGGACGTAGTAGACGGGGTTCTCTTCCGATTTCGACCGCGCAAGATCGATGTCGAACGTGAACTCGCTGTCGGCTTTGCGCGACACGAGAAAGAATCGCACGGCGTCGCGTCCGACCTCGTCGATCAATTCGCGCACCGTCACATAGCTGCCGGCACGCTTGCTGATCTTCACTTCCTCGCCGCCGCGCATCACGGTTACCATCTTGTGCAGCACGTATTCGGGATAACCGTCCGGCACGCCCAGACCTACCGCCTGCAGCCCCGCGCGGACGCGCGTAACCGTGCTGTGGTGGTCGCTGCCCTGGATGTTGATCACGCGCCCGAAACCGCGCTCCCATTTCGTGATGTGATACGCGACATCGGGCACGAAGTACGTGTAGCCGCCGTCGGACTTGCGCATCACGCGGTCTTTGTCGTCGCCGTAGCTCGTGGTCTTGAGCCACAGCGCGCCGTCCTGCGTGTACGTTTGGCCGGAGCCGACAAGCCGCTCGACCGCGGACTCGACGCGGCCGTCGGTGTAGAGCGAGCTCTCCAGATAGTAGTTGTCGAAACGAACGCCGAACGCCGCGAGATCGCGATCCTGTTCCTTGCGCAGCTCCGCGACCGCGAATCGCCGGATCGATTCGATGTCGCCGAGATCGTGACCGGCCTCGTCGAGATAGCGCTGCGCGAGCTCGCGGATGTATTCGCCGTGGTATCCGTCCTCGGGAAAATGCGTGTGCTCGCCCAGGAGCTCCTGTGCACGCGCACGCACCGACACGGCGAGGTTCTGGATCTGCTGGCCGGCGTCGTTGTAGTAGAACTCGCGCGTCACGCGCGCGCCCTGCCACTCGAGCAGCGTAGCGATCGCATCGCCCAATGCCGCCTGACGGCCGTGGCCGACGTGCAGCGGACCGGTCGGATTCGCGCTGACGAACTCGACCATCACGCGCTCGCCGTTGAGCGCGTCGCTGCGTCCGAAGCGTTCGCGCTCGGCGAGGATCGTCGCGACGATCGACTGCCGCGCCGCCGTGGTCGCGCGGAAGTTGATGAAGCCCGGTCCGGCGGTCTCGGACCCCTGTACCGTGCCGGCGAGCGCGCGCGCAGTCGCTGCGCCGATTTCGTCGGCGAGCTCGCGCGGCTTGCGGCCCACGCGCTTGGCGAGCATCAATGCGACGTTGGTCGCGAAGTCGCCGTGCGCCGCCTGTTTCGGGCGCTCGACGACGACGGCAACGTCGGCGTGCTCGGGGAAGCGCGAGCGCACGTGCGCCTCGACGGCCTGCTGGATGCGCGCGCGCAGATCGGTCATGAATTCGGAGGGTCCACGTCGAACGCGACATTATACGGTTGCGCGCACGCACACTCCGCTCACGCCGTCGGCCTGCGCGTCGCGCCTCAGTCTTACCACGGTCGAGCTGTCGACCTCGCTACGGGATTGGCGATTGCGCGCAGCCCGCTTCGCGGGTCCCCGCTCGCCGCTCACGCCAGAGCGAGCGGATCGACATCGAGCGTCCAGCGAACGCGTCGGCCGGAGATCGCAGCGATCGCCGCGCGCCAACCCGGCAGAAAGCGCTGCAGCGCGGCGCGCTGATCGCTCTGCGCGAGCACTTGCGCACGCTCGAGTCCCGCGCGGCGAGCGAGCGACGCGGGAACGGGCGGCATCACTTCGACCGCAAGCGATTGCGCGGCGGCGTGCGCGACGCCGGCGTCGCGTGCGCGTGCGAGAAACGCGTCGACGTCGTCGCGCGAGCGCGCCTCTGCGGTGACGAGCGCGAGATGTGCAAATGGCGGCAGCGACGAAACGCGCCGTTCGGCGAGCAGCGCCGCGGCGAGCCGGTCGTAGTCGTGCACGATCAACGCGCGGTACAGCGGATGCGACGGAAAATCGGTCTGCACGAGAACTTCGCCCGGCAGGTCCGCGCGACCCGCGCGACCGGCAACCTGGAATAGCAGCGCACCGAGCCGCTCGGTGGCGCGAAAGTCGCCGCTATAGAGCGCGTTGTCTGCGCCGAGCACGCCGACCAGCGTCAGACGCGGGAAGTCGTGGCCTTTGGCGAGCATCTGCGTGCCGACGAGCACGTCGACCTCTCCCGCATGCACGCGCTCGCGCAGCGCCTCGAAGCTGCCCTTGCGTGCCGTGCTGTCGCGGTCGATACGCGCGATGCGCGCGGCGGGGAAGCGCTCGGCGAGCGCGCGTTCGAGCCGCTGCGTGCCGAAGCCGAGCGGCACCAGATCGACGTTGCCGCAGGAAGGGCATGCACGGGCGAGCCGGTCGACACGACCGCAGTGATGGCAGCGCAACTCGCCGGCGTCGCGATGAACGACGAGCCGCGCACTGCAGCGCGTGCACTGCGCCTGCCAACCGCAGCCCGAGCACAAGAGCGACGGCGAGAAGCCGCGGCGGTTGACGAAGACAAGCGCCTGCTCGCGGCGCGCGAGGCATGCGCCGATCGCGTCGATCAGCGGCGGCGCGAGACCCTCGTGCAGCGTCGATCCGCGCTGCGCGATCAGCCGAACCTGCGGAAGGCGCGACGGAGCGATCGCCCGCGTCGCGAGCTCGAGCCGACGATAATGCCCGCGCTGCGCGTTTTGCAACGACTCGAGCGACGGCGTCGCGCTGCCGAGCACGATCGGCACGCCGCGCTGGCGCGCGCGCCAAACGGCGACGTCGCGCGCCTGGTAGCGCACACCGTCCTGCTGCTTGTACGACGGATCGTGCTCTTCGTCGACGATGACGAGCGCGAGTCGCGGCAGTGGCGCGAAGACCGCGAGTCGCGTGCCGACGACCAGATCCGCCTCGCCAGTTGCTGCGGCTATCCAGTTTGCGCGTCGCTCGCCCGCCGCAAGGCCGCTGTGCAGCGCGACCACGCGACGCCCCGGCAGCGCTCGCGCCACGCGATCTTCGAGCTGCGGCGTCAGGTTGATTTCCGGAACGAGCAGCAGCACTTGTCCGCCGGCGGCGATCGCGCGGTCGGCGGCAGCGAAATAGACCTCGGTCTTGCCGCTACCGGTGATGCCGTACAGCAGGAGCGGGGCGAACGTCGCGTGCGCGCCGGCAATGGTGTCGGCTGCCGCGCGCTGCGCCGCATTGAGCGTGACCGCGATCGCCGGCGGTTGTGGCGATGCTTGCGGACCACGCGCAGGCTGGGTGGCGGCGCGACGCACGCCGGGCGCAGCGCGCAGAGGCGGCAATAGAAGGTCGTGCACCAATCCTTCCGGTTCCTGGTAGTACGCCGCGACGAAGCGCGCGAGCTCGAGCATGTCGTCGCTGAGCGTTGGAAGCGACGAGACGATCTCGACGATCGGCTGCAGCCGCTCGCATTCGATAGCCGTCGAATCGCTGACGTCGACGACGACGCCGACAAGGCTTCGCCGCGCGAGCCGGACTCGAACCGCCATGCCGCGTTGCGCGGCGAGGCCCGAAGGTACCCAGTAGTCGAACGCTTGTGCCGTCGCGACCGGCAACGCAACGCGCGCAATCGTCATCGGCGCGACCGTGCACGCGAAGCGCGAGCGCGCAATCGGTGCTTCACGACTTCAGACTTCGACGAAGTGTCGGCCGTAACCGTTTGTTTTGCATTGGCTCGGCGCGCAATCCACAGCGGCTGTGGATAACGTTGTGCGTAATTGGCCGAGGTCTTGGCACGACTCGCCATTGTCATACGCGCCACAACGGAATGGCGCGCCGAAAGATTTTTTTTTCAATTGAATTAACAAGAGGTTGCACGGGCGATACCCAGCGCGCTCGGCTATCGATGTGGGGCCTGGGCCCCTTGACAAACTTTTGTGCATAAGTCCGGCGACGACAACCCCTGTTTATACCCATTGTCAAGGGTCATCGCAGCAGCGTCTTTTCACCCTTCGTGCTGCGCGCGTGACTCCCGGTGAACGGTGTCGACGAGCGCGGCAACGTTTTCCGGCGGCGTCGACGGCAGGATGCCATGGCCGAGGTTGAACACATGACCCGGTGCGCTACCGGCCGCGCGAACGATCGCGGCAGTCTCGCGAACAACGGTCGCGGTGTCGGTCAGCAGTGCGAGCGGATCGAGATTGCCCTGGAGTGCGACGCGCTCGCCGAAACGCTGTCGCGCCTGCGCGATATCGACCGTCCAGTCGAGGCCGACCGCGGACGCGCCGCATCGAGCGAGCTCCTCGAGCCATGCGCCGGCGCCTTTGGTGAACACGATCGTGGGTACCTCGCGGCCGTCGCGACCGCGCACGAGCGAGCCCAACACCGTTTGCATCGACGCAAGCGAAAACGTGCGATACGCCGCTGCCGACAGCAGTCCGCCCCACGTGTCGAAGATCATCACGGCGTCGGCACCGGCTTCGATTTGCGCGTTGAGATACGCCGCAACGGCGCGCGTGTTGACATCGATCAGCCGCGCGAGGAGGTCCGGCCGGCCATACGCCATCCGGCGCACCGTTGCGAAGTCTTCGCTGCCGTGCCCTTCGATCATGTAGCACGCGAGCGTGAACGGGCTGCCCGAAAAACCCAGCAACGGCACGCGGCCGGCGAGCGCGTGCTTGATCTCGCGCACGGCATCGAACACGTACGCAAGCGCATCGAGATCGGGATCGCGCAGCGCGGCGATCGATTGCTCGTCGGCCGTCGTTCGCGAAAATCGCGGTCCCTCGCCCTCGGCGAAATAGAGACCGAGGCCCATTGCGTCCGGAATCGTCAGGATGTCGGAGAACAGGATCGCCGCGTCGAGCGGGAAGCGATCGAGCGGCTGCAACGTCACCTCGCACGCAAGCGCCGGCGTCTTCGCGAGCGCGAGGAAGCTTCCCGCCTTTGCGCGCGTAGCGTTGTATTCGGGCAGGTAGCGGCCCGCCTGGCGCATCAGCCACACGGGCGTGTAATCGGTGGGCTCGCGGCGAAGCGCGCGCAGCAGTGTGTCGTTGGCGATTTCGGGCATGGCTCGATCGTACGGGGCGTCGCCTCGTTTGCGCAATCGCGCCGTGCGCCGCGCCGCCGACGTCAATGCGCCGACGCGAGCGTTTGCCCCGTCAGCCGCTCGAGGATCGCGAGAGGAGAATGCGCGGGCTCGTAGAGCGCCGAGACCGGCAGATGAATCGTCTGCTCGAGCATGTACTGGCCCGACATCGCCGCGTGCATCACCTGGTCGGAAAAGCAGATCCACGTCGTTCCCGGCGCGAAATGCGCGATTTCCTGCGCGCAATCGCGCTGGTACGCGAGGTCGGCCTTCGCGCGGTCGTGCAGTCCGAGCATCAGGTGATCGTAGCGCGTCCGCTTGCCTTTGGTGACGAAGAGCGTCGCGAGCGCGGCGGCCTCGCCGGGCCATTGCCGGCGCACCCGCGGCAACAGCGCCATCGCCATCGTTTCGAACGGCTCGCCGATGCGCCAGACGCGGTCTTCGCTCGGATTGACGTTGCTGAACACGCGCAGAATGCGTGCGCCGGCGTTGGGCCGCGACGGAAACGCGTCGACGTGCAGCCGCGCGTCGTCCTTGCGCCAAGAAACGTTGCGCCCGACCGCCGGTTGCGGGCGATAGCTCGTCCGCGCGCTGCGAACGTACGGCGCGTAACGGGGGAACAGAACCGAGACGAGGTCCGCGGCCTGCGCGGCGAACCGTCCGATCATCGACGCGAGCTCGGTCAAGTCGTGCGGCGATCCTCGCGCGCCTCGCAGCGTCGCGCCGTCGAGGCTTACGTTCTTCGCCCGGCCGTCCGACCACTGCGGCGACAGGAAGCGCCGCTCGTCGCGGGTGAGCTCGAAGCGAACGTTCGGCAGCATGATGACGCCGCCCGCCTCGAGCGCGTGCGCCGCCGCATGCTGCGCGTCGGGCGTGAGCGAGGGTTGCCAGCTCGTGAAATCGAGCGTCGTGATCGCCGACATCGGTGCGCGCGCCGAAAACCGCTATCGCGGCAGATCGGAGTGTCCCATCAGAGCTTCGTCGATCGCTCGCGCGCACTGGCGCCCCTCGCGGATCGCCCAAACGACCAGCGACTGGCCGCGACGCATGTCGCCGGCTGCGAAAACCTTTTCGACCGACGTGCGGTAGTCGTCGGTCGAGGCCTTCGCGTTGTTGCGCGCATCGTGCTCGACGCCGAACGCGTCGAGCACGTATTGCATCGGGCTCACGAATCCCATTGCGAGCAGCACGAGATCAGCCTTCATCTCGAACTCGGAGCCGGGCACTTCGACCATCCGCGTCTGGCCATCGCCGCCTTTCTGCCATTCGACGCGCACCGCGACGAGCTTTCCCACTTTGCCGTCGCTGCCCTCGAAGCGCTTGGTCGCCACCGCCCAGTCGCGCTCGCACCCTTCCTCGTGCGACGACGACGTGCGAAGCTTCACCGGCCAGTACGGCCAGACCATCGGCTTGTTCTCCTGCTGCGGCGGCTGCGGCAACAGCTCGAACTGCGTGATCGACAGCGGTCCTTGCCGGTTCGACGTGCCGACACAGTCCGACCCCGTGTCGCCGCCGCCGATCACGACGACATGCTTGCCGGTCGCGAGGGTCTGATTCGCCACACGGTCGCCGGCGACGATCTTGTTCTGCTGCGGCAGGAATTCCATCGCGAAGTGGATGCCGGCGAGATCGCGTCCGGGGACGGGCAGATCGCGCGGCTGTTCGGCGCCGCCGGTGAGCGCGATCGCGTCGAACTCCTGCAGCAGTTGCGAGGCCGCGACGCCGGCGCCGACGTTGCAGTTGGGTCGGAACTCGACGCCTTCGATCGACATCTGCGCCATTCGTCGATCGATCCAGTGCTTCTCCATCTTGAAGTCGGGAATGCCGTAGCGCATCAGGCCGCCGATGCGATCGGCCTTCTCGAACAGAACGACGTCGTGACCGGCGCGCGCAAGCTGTTGCGCGCACGCCATTCCGGCGGGCCCCGAGCCGACGACGGCGACGCGCTTGCCCGTTTTCGCGAGCGGCGGCTGCGGCACGACCCAGCCTTCCTCCCAGCCTTTGTCGATGATGAAGTGCTCGATGGACTTGATGCCGACCGGATCGTTGTTGATGTTCAGCGTGCACGCCGCCTCGCACGGCGCCGGGCAGACGCGACCGGTGAATTCGGGAAAGTTGTTGGTCGAATGGAGCACGTCGAGCGCGTCGCGCCAACGTTGCCGGTAAACGAGATCGTTCCAGTCCGGAATGATGTTGTTGATCGGGCAACCGGTCTGGCAGAACGGAATGCCGCAGTCCATGCAGCGAGCGCCCTGCTTCGACGCCGCGTCCTCGGCGAGCGTCATGATGAACTCGCGCGAGTTCTTGACGCGCTCGGCCGGCGGCAGCGCGACCTCCTGGATCCGCTGCAGCTCCATGAAACCGGTGACTTTGCCCATTCCCCTACCTATCGCTCAGCAAATGCGCGGCGCGCTGCGTCAAAGCCGCCCCGCGCCGCGTTTTCCATCAGACGTTTTCCGCCCCCTATGCCGCCGCGCGCTGCCTCGCCGGCGCTACCATCTTTTCCACCGGCTGCTTCGCGTACATCTCGGTGAGCGCACGTTTGTATTCGTGCGGGAACACCTTGACGAACTTCGTGCGCGCGACCGTCCAGTCGTCGAGCAGCGCAAGCGCGCGCGTGCTGCCCGTGTAGCGCAGATGCTTTTCGATCAGCTCGCGCAGCATCGGCTCGTCGGCGCGGCCGACGTGACGCAACCGTCCCTTGCCCGCCGAAACGAGCTCCTTCTCCGCCTTCACCTGCTCGGCTTCCGTGAGCACGGGCTCGAGCGCGACCATCGACGTGTTGCAACGCGTGGCGAACGTGCCGTCTTCGTCGTAGACGTAGGCAATGCCGCCGCTCATGCCCGCGGCGAAATTGCGTCCGGTCCTGCCGAGCACGACGACGCTTCCGCCCGTCATGTATTCGCAGCCGTGATCGCCCGTCCCCTCGATCACCGCCGAGGCGCCCGAATTACGCACGCAGAAGCGCTCACCCGCCACGCCGCGGTAGTACGCTTCGCCGTCGATCGCGCCGTACATCACCGTGTTGCCGATGACGATGTTCTCTTCGGGCTTCGCCGGGCACGTCGGATCCGGATAGACGACCAGTCGTCCGCCGGACAAACCTTTGCCGACGTAGTCGTTGGTCGCGCCCTGCAGCTCGAACGTGACGCCGCGCGCGAGAAACGCGCCGAAGCTCTGCCCGGCGATGCCGTCGAACGCAACGTGGATCGTGTCGTCGGGAAGGCCGGCGTGGCCGTGCTTGCGCGCGATCGTGCCGGAGAGCATCGCGCCGACCGATCGATTGGCGTTGCGGATCTTGTACGTCAGTCGCACCGGCTGCTTGCGCTCGATCGCCGCCGCCGCCGCAGCGATCAGCTGGTGATCGAGCGCGCGGTCGAGGCCGTGGTCCTGCATCTCGCAGTTGTGGCGAGCGACGTCCGCCGGCATCGGCGGCTGGTAGAAGATGCGCGAGAAATCGAGACCGCGTGCCTTCCAGTGGTCCACACCCGTGCGCGTGTCGAGAAGATCGGAACGGCCGATCAGCTCGTCGAACTTGCGCACGCCGAGCTTCGCCATCAGCTCGCGCACTTCCTCGGCGACGAAGAAGAAGAAGTTGACGACGTGCTCGGGCTGCCCGGTGAACTTCTTGCGCAACACCGGATCCTGCGTCGCGATGCCGACCGGGCACGTGTTGAGATGGCACTTGCGCATCATGATGCAGCCTTCGACGACGAGCGGCGCGGTCGCGAAGCCGAACTCGTCGGCGCCGAGCAGCGCGCCGATGACGACGTCGCGGCCGGTCTTCATCTGGCCGTCGACCTGCACGGCGATGCGTCCACGCAGGCGATTCAGCACCAGCGTCTGCTGCGTCTCGGCGAGCCCGAGCTCCCACGGCGTGCCGGCGTGCTTGATCGATGCGACGGGCGAGGCACCGGTGCCGCCATCGTGGCCGGCGATCGTGACGTGATCCGACTTCGCCTTCGCCACACCGGCGGCAACCGTGCCGACGCCGACTTCGGAGACGAGCTTCACCGAGATCGACGCCTTCGGGTTCGCGTTCTTCAGGTCGTGGATCAGCTGTGCGAGATCCTCGATCGAGTAGATGTCGTGATGGGGTGCCGGCGAAATGAGTCCGACGCCCGGCACCGAGAAGCGCAGCTGCGCGATGTATTCGGACACCTTGTGGCCGGGCAGCTGGCCGCCTTCGCCGGGTTTCGCGCCCTGCGCCATCTTGATCTGAAGCTGGTCGGCGTTGACCAGGTACTCAGCGGTCACGCCGAAGCGGGCAGAGGCGACCTGCTTGATCTTCGAGCGCAGCGAGTCGCCTTCCTTGAGCGCGATGTCGCTCATGACGCCTTCGATCCTCGTCGCGAGCGTCTCGCCTTTCTTCACCGGCTCGTAGCGGCGCGCATCCTCGCCGCCTTCGCCGGTGTTCGATTTGCCGCCGATGCGGTTCATCGCGACGGCGAGCGTCGTGTGCGCTTCGGTCGAGATCGAGCCCAGGCTCATCGCGCCGGTTGCGAAACGCCGCACGATCACGCTCGCGGGCTCGACTTCGTCGATCGGTAACGGCTGCGGCGCCAACTTGAATTCGAACAGGCCCCGCAGCGTTTTCATCGACTGCGACTGGTCGTTGACGAGCTTCGCGTATTCGCGGTACGTCGCGTAACTGCCGGATCGCGACGCATGCTGCAGCTTCGCAATCGTGTCCGGCGTCCACATGTGGTCCTCGCCGCGGACCCGGTAGTGATACTCGCCGCCGGCGTCGAGCGCGTTGCGCAGTACCGGATCGCTTCCGAACGCCGCCACGTGCAACCGGGCCGCCTCTTCGGCGACCTCGAACAGCCCGATGCCTTCGATGTTGCTCGCGGTACCGGTGAAGTACTTGTCGACGAACTCTCGCGTCAGGCCGACCGCCTCGAAAATCTGCGCGCCGCAATACGATTGGTAAGTGGAGATGCCCATCTTCGACATCACCTTGTACAGCCCCTTGCAGATCGCCTTGATGAAGCGCTTGGTGGACTCCTTCGGGTCGACCTCGGGGATCTGCTCGTGCAGCAACGCGAGCGTCTCCAGCGCGAGATACGGATGGATCGCCTCGGCACCGTATCCGGCGAGCAGCGCGAAGTGATGCACTTCGCGTGCCGAGCCGGTTTCCACAACGAGCCCGGTACTCGTGCGCAGGCCCTTGCGAACCAGATGCTGATGCACGGCGGCGGTCGCGAGCAGCGCCGGAATCGGCAGCAGCTCGGAGGATACCTTGCGATCCGACACGATCAGGATGTTGTAGCCGAGGTGGATCGCGTCCTCGGCTTGCGCGCACAGCGACGCGATCGCGGCTTCCATGCCGCTGCCGCCCCACGACGCCGGATAGCAGATGTCGAGCTCGTACGCCTTGAACGCGCCGCCGGTGAAAAGCGCGATGTGGCGCAACCGCTCCATCGCGTCGGCGGTGAGGATCGGCTGCTGCGCCTCGAGCCGCATCGGCGGGTTCGTCTCGTTCACCGCGAGCAGGTTCGGCCGCGGCCCGATGAACGTGACGAGGCTCATCACGAGCTCTTCGCGGATCGGATCGATCGGCGGGTTCGTCACCTGCGCGAAGAGCTGCTTGAAATAGCTGAACAGCGGCTTCGCGCGGTTGGACAGCACCGGCAGCGCGGCGTCGTTGCCCATCGAGCCGACCGGCTCCTCGCTCTGCGTGGCCATCACGGCGAGCACCATCTTCATGTCTTCCTGCGTGTAGCCGAACGCCTGCTGGCGGTCGAGCAACGCCACGTCGGAGGTCGGCGGCGGCGCCGGCTCCGGAAGACTTTCGAGCGAGATACGCGAGCGATCGATCCACTGACGGTACGGCTTCGCGGTCGCGAGCGAGCGCTTCAACTCATCATCGTCGATGATCCGGCCCTGCTCGAGGTCGACCAGCAGCATCTTGCCCGGCTGCAATCGCCACTTCTTGACGATCTTGCGCTCGGGAATGTCGAGCACGCCGACCTCGGACGCCATGATCACGTAGTCGTCGTCGGTCACGATGTAGCGCGCGGGGCGCAGGCCATTGCGATCGAGCGTCGCGCCGACCTGGCGGCCGTCGGTGAACGCCATCGCCGCCGGACCGTCCCACGGCTCCATCAGCGCGGCGTGATACTCGTAGAACGCGCGCCGGTCCTCGTCCATCAGCGGATTGCCGGCCCACGCCTCCGGGATCATCAGCATCATCGCGTGCGCGAGCGGATAGCCGCCCATCAGCAGCAGCTCGAGCGCGTTGTCGAACGACGCCGAGTCGGACTGCCCGTCGTAGATCAGCGGCCAGATCTTGTCGAGGTCGTCGTTGAGCACGCTCGACGCGATGCCGTGCTGGCGCGCGCGGATCCAGTTGACGTTGCCGCGCAGCGTGTTGATCTCGCCGTTGTGGCAGACGAGGCGGAACGGATGCGCGAGGTCCCATGTCGGGAACGTGTTGGTCGAGAAGCGCTGGTGCACCATGGCGAGCGCCGACACCATGCTCTCGTCCCTCAAATCGAGGTAGTACTCGCCGACCTGATGCGCGAGCAGCATGCCCTTGTAGACGAGCGTGCGCGTCGACATCGACGGCACGTAGAACTCCTTGCCGTGGCGAAGCCGCAGCGCCTGAATCGCGTGTCCCGACTTCTTGCGGATGATGTAGAGCTTGCGCTCGAGCGCGTCCTGGTCCATGTCGTTGGACCCGCGCGCGATGAACACCTGCCGGATCACCGGCTCGACCTCCTTCGTGCGAACCGAGAGGCCGCCGTTGTTCGTCGGCACGTCGCGCCAGCCGAGCAGGATCTGACCTTCGCTCGCGACCGCGCGCTCGATCTCCTGCTCGCACGCCATCCGCGACGCCGGCTCCTTCGGCAGGAACACCATGCCGACGCCGTACTGTCCGATGGCCGGCAGCGTGAGACCTTGACGGCCGCAGACCCGGCGAAGGAACGCATCGGGCAACTGGATCAGGATGCCCGCACCGTCCCCCTGCAGCGGGTCGGCGCCCGTCGCGCCGCGGTGGGTGAGGTTCTTGAGGATCGCGAGACCCTGCGTGATGATCGCGTGGCTCTTCTGACCCTTGATATGCGCGATGAAGCCGAGCCCGCAGGCGTCGTGCTCGTTCGCCGGGTCGTACAGACCTTGCCGCTCGGGCGGCGACTGGCATTGACCGTCAAGACCGTGTTTCACGTTCACCTCGCCGATCTCATGGAAGCGTGCGCTTAGAAGCGTACGCCTTCCCTTTCGGCCGCTCGCGATTCGCGCGGCGAAATCTTTTTATATTAGTCACATTGCTGCAATGCGGCAAGCCGGTCCGGACCTGACCCATGTCAAGGCTGCCGTCAACATTCCCGCCGGACGGTCGCTTTTCGCAGGGACAAGTACTTGCGGAAGCACGCTTGTTAGGTTTTAATCTGAACAAAATGGGCTAGATCATTGTTGCAGCGTTCAAAACAGCGATCGGCCGGCGCACCTTTTAGGACAACATCATCAGGGACATCATCATGTTGGGAAATCGTCTGATCGTCGCGTGGCTGCGCCTCGTCGCCGGTATGCTTGTCGTTGCCGGGGTACTCGCGCTCGGCGGTTGCGGCGGGGGTGGCGGAACGCTCAACAATCCCTTTACGCCCGGCCCGGCGACGCCGCCGGCGCTATCGGTCCAGCCTTCGTCGCTGACCGTTTACTCGAAGACGCCGGCGACGCTGACGATTATCGGAGGCGTGCCGCCGTATTTCGCGTTTTCCAGCAATTCTGCCGTTCTGCCAGTCGCGCAGGCGGTTGCGGGCAGCACGGTGCTGCTCGTGGCCAACGATGTCGCGCTCAGCACGCCGGTAACCATCACGGTCCAGGACTCTATCGGCCAGCAAACGCCCGTGGCGGTTACGGTCGTCCCCGCGCCTCTGCTGCCCAATCTCGTCACGATCACGCCCAACAACGATTGCCCCGGCAACCCTCAAAACCTGGGCGGAGCGCTGTGCTCCGGAGGCACCGGAACGGCGGCGGTTCGGGTAACCGCGCCGGGCGGCGGCGCCTTGCCGGGCCGTCAGGTCCGCTTCGACGTCGTGCAGGGCGACTTCGCGATCCAGAGCTCGAATCCGGCAACGCCGCTCGTATCGACGCTCACGGTCGTCAGCGACGCCAACGGCAACGCCGTCGTCGGCATCGCCATTCCGGTGAATGCGGTCACGCAGATCGGCGTCATTCGCGCGACCGACGTGACGACAGGCAACCAGGTAAGCGGTCAATTCACGATCACGCAGGTGACCGACGGCTCGACCGTGCTCTCGGTGCTTCCGAGCGGCGAAACGACAATCACCGGCCCGCAGACCGGCATTTGCTCGTCCAACGTCCGCGTGAACTATTACATCTTTGGCGGGACACCGCCGTACACGGTGAAGTCGCCGCTGATTGACGCCGTGTTCCTCTCGGGTGTACCGGTTCTCGTAAACGGCGGCGGCTTCACGGCCATCACCAACGGATTTTGCTTTACCGGTCTGCGGTTTGCGATTACCGACGCCACCGGACGCACCGTCGAGAGCTCGCCGCTCACGAACGAGGAAGGCACGGTAACGCCGCCGGCACCGCCGACGCCGACAACGCTCGCCGTCGCACCGACGACGATCGCACAGCCAAGCGGCTGCGCGGGTAAGACGTTCAACTTCGTGATCGCGGGTGGCGTGCCGCCGTACAGCGCGTTCGTGTCGCCGCTGATCCCCGGCAGCATTACAGGGCCGGTGGGCGGTATCGGCGGGACCAACTCGTTCGCGGTGGTCTACGGGCCAACCACCTCAACACCGAATCCGGATAGGATCAATTCAGCAGTGGCGGTCTCCGATTCCAGCGGCCAGACTGCGACCGCGACCATCGATTGCCAGGCGGCCGCTGGGCCCTGATCCGAGCCCGCGAGCAATGGAAACGGCGCCCGCGGGCGCCGTTTCCGTTTGGACGTCTTGCCGCAGCGTCAGCGCAGCGTCGCGACGAGCGCAGGCTCCGGAACGTCGTCGCGCAGCCGTGCCGCCCCGATCGCATCGAGCAACACGAAGCGAAGCGCGCCCCCGCTCACTTTCTTGTCGACGCGGATCAACTCGATGTAGCGCGCGGCGCCGAGCTTCGGCGCGTCGACCGGCAGCCCGGCGCGGCGGATCAGCGCGCGCAGCCGCTCGACGTCCGCAACGGCAATCGTTCCAAGCCGCTGCGAAAGCGAAGCGGCGAGCACCATTCCCGCCGCAACCGCCTCGCCGTGCAACCACTTGCCGTAGCCGAGCGCGGCTTCGATCGCGTGACCGAACGTGTGGCCGAAATTGAGCAGCGCGCGCTCGCCGGTCTCCTTCTCGTCGGCCGCCACGATCGCCGCCTTGATGCGGCAGCTCTGCGCAATCGCGTACGCGAGCGCCGAGACATCGCGCGCCCGCAAGCGGTCGATATTCGATTCGAGCCAGTCGAAGAATGCGCCGTCGCGGATCGCGCCGTACTTGATAACCTCGGCGAGGCCCGCGGCAAGCTCGCGGTCGGGTAGCGTGCGCAGGCAGTCGGTATCGGCAACGACGGCGCGCGGCTGGTGGAACGCGCCGATCATGTTCTTGCCCAGCCGATGATTGACACCCGTCTTGCCGCCGACCGACGAATCGACTTGCGCGAGCAACGTCGTCGGCAGCTGAACGAACGGCATGCCGCGCTGGTAAATCGCCGCCGTGAAGCCCGTGATGTCGCCGATGACGCCGCCGCCGAGCGCTATCAGCGTCGTGCGGCGCTCGGCAAGCGCCTCCAGTAAGCGCGTCGCGAGATCCTCGACCGTGGCGAGCGTCTTCTGCGCCTCGCCGTCGGCAATGACGATGGCGCTGTGCTCGATCGCCGCGGAAGCGAGACTCGCACGAAGCGGCGCGAGCCAATGAGCGGCGACAATCGGGTTGGTGACGACGATCGCGCGCGGGTGCGGCAAGATCGTCGCAAGCAACGGTCCAGCGGCGCCGATCAAGCCGGCGCCAATGTGAATCGAATAGCTGCGCTCGCCGAGCGCGACGTCCACGGTCTGCATATCGCTGTTCATCGTCGCCTCATGCGACGGCCTCCTTGTTGTGAGCGTGTGCCGGCGCCATGTCGCAAGTCGGCCTCGCGCAATCGCGCGGCGACGCGCCCTTCGGGCCTTTGCCTTCGGCCGGCGCGCTCATGCGCCGGCCTCCTTGTGATCGTGTGCCGGCGCCATGTCGTGAGTCGGCCTCGCGCAATCGCGCGGCGACGCGCCCTTCGGGCCTTTGCCTTCGGCCGCCGCGCTCATGCGCGCAGCGGATCGCGTTGCGATGCCTCGAGCTCGGCGGCGAACCGTGCGACCACGTCGCGGTCCGATTCGATGACGCGATCGGCGATTTCGCGGTACAGCGCGTCGCGCTGCGCGTATAGCTCGTGCAGGCGCGCGAGCGGGTCGGCAGTGTTGAGCAGCGGCCGGTGACGGTTGCGCTTCGTGCGAACATGCACGGTCGGCGCTTCGGCGTGCAGATAGACGACGGTGCCGTTCTCGCGCAGCCGCTCGCGATTGGCCGCGCGAATCACCGCTCCGCCGCCGGTCGCGAGCACGATGTTCGTTCGCGCGGTCACCTCGCCGATCACCGCCTCTTCGCGGTCGCGGAAGCTCGCTTCGCCCTCGATCTCGAAAATCGTCGCGATCGTGACGCCGAGCTTCTGCTCGAGCTCGGCGTCGGCGTCGACGAACGTCTTGCCGAGCCGGCGCGCGAGCTGGCGGCCCAGCGTCGTTTTGCCGGCGCCCGGCAGGCCGATCAGAAACAGGTTGCCTCGATGCAGTTGCACCGAGGCATTGTAGTGGATTGACGCTTGTCGTTGCCGCGGACGCGGGAACCCGGTGGCTCTGCGTTACGGGTCGTGAACGACTCGCCTTGAGAGCTTGTCGTTGCCGCGGACGCGGGAACCCAGTGGCTTTTGCTAGGGGTAGTGAACGACGCCGGATCCCCGCGTTCGCGGGGATGACGAATCCGTTTCCGATCGCGGGCACGTTCGTGCCCGCGATCGGACGGATTCGTCACTTGACGGCGTTGACCGATTCCTTGACGACGCGCGGCGTGAGGAAGATCAGCAGCTCGGTCTTGTCGCTCGAGCGGCCGGTCTGCTTGAACAGATAGCCGACGACGGGAAGATCGCCGAGCCACGGCACCTTGCTCACGTCGTTGCGGATCGTCTCCTCGTAGATGCCGCCGATCACCGCGGTGTCGCCGTTGTTCACGACGATCTGCGTCACGACGTTCTTGGTGTCGATCGCCGGCACCTGGAATCCGCCGCCGAGCTGCACGAACTGACCGACCGAGTCCTTGCGCACTTCCACCGTCATGATGATGCGATTGTCCGGCGTGATCTGCGGCGTGACGTCGAGCAGCAGCACTGCCTTCTTGAACGACACGGTCGCCGGCGAGTTGGCGGAGCCCGGCGTCACGTACGGAATCTCGGTACCTTGCTCGATGTGCGCCTTCTGATTGTCGGCCGTCACGACGCGCGGGCTCGACACGACCTTGCCGCGATTGTCCGATTCGAGCGCGGAAAGCTCGAGGTTGATCAGGTTGCCGCTGCCGAGGTTGATCAGCGTGAGCGCAAGCTGGCCGGCCGGATTGGTCACCGGCAGGTTAACGTTGAGCTGCGGCGAATCGGAGTACCCCGCGCTGGCAATGCCCGACGCAAGCTCGTACGGCGTCTGCGTACGCGTATCGCGAACGATGCGGTCGCCCTCGAGGTGAACGACCGGCTGCGTATTGAGGCTGCCGCCGCTGCCCACGGAGTAACGGCGGTTGCCGAACGTGAAGCCGGTCTGCTGGCCGAAGCGCACGCCGAGCTGGCGGCTGAACACGTCGGTGGCGACGACGATCCGCGCCTCGATCACGACCTGCCGTACCGAGGTGTCGACCTGCCGTATCATCCGCCGCACTTCCTCGAGCTTGCTCGCGATGTCGGTGACGAACAGGATGTTGGTGCGCGGATCGATGAATGCGGTGCCGCGCCTCGACAGGAAGCGGTCGCCGGTCCCACCGCCAGCATTCGCCGCGCCGCCGGCCCCGATCGCAGCGCCGCGGCCGACGTTGATGATGTTGAGGATGTCGGACGACTTGGCGTAATTGAGCTGGAACGATTCGGTGAGAAGAGGCTCGAGGTCACCGATCTGCTGCTGCGCTTCGAGCTGCTGCTTCTCCTTCAGCGCAAGCTCCTCGCGAGGCGCTATCAGCACGACGGTGCCGTTCTTGCGCATATCGAGGCCCTTGGTCTGCATGATGATGTCGAGCGCCTGGTCCCAAGGGATGTCCTTCAGCCGCAGCGTCAGGCTGCCGCTCACCGTATCGCTGGTGATGATGTTGAGCCCGGTGAAGTCCGCGATGACCTGCAGGACGGCGCGCACTTCGACGTTCTGGAAATTGAGCGAGAGCTTCTCGCCCTTGTATCCCTGGCGCGTACCCTGGATCAGCTTGTTAGGATCTTCCTGGACCGGCTTCACCTCGAGGATGAAGCGGTTGTCCGCCTGGTACGCCGAATGCTCCCACAGACCCTTGGGCTCGATGACCATCCGCGCATTGCCGCCCTGGTTGAACGTATCGACCGTCACCACGGGCGTGCCGAAGTCGCCGACATCGAGGCGCCGCTCGAGGTTGCGCGGCAGGTTCGTGCGCAGGAAGTCGACGATCAGCGTGCGGCCCTGTTGGCGGATGTCGATACCGGTCGACGGGTCGGAAAGATCGACGATGATCCGTCCCTCGCCGTTTTTGCCGCGACGAAAGTCGACGTCACGCAGCGCGTGCTGGACCTCGCCGGGACGCGCTTCAGCGAAGCGCTGCACGACCTGCGTACGCGCGTCGAGCTGCTCGGACTGATCGAACAGCGTGACGAGGACCGAGTTGCCCTCGACCTGCGTCTCGAACGTCTGCGGCTTGTTGAGGTTGAAGACGACGCGCGTGCGGTTGCCTGCCTGCACGACGTTGACGCTGCGAAGCGCCGCATCGTCGATCGTCCTCTGATTGGTGCCGAGGCCGTTGCTGGTGTCGGGAAAGTCGAGTGCGATGCGCGGCGGGCTCGCGATCGCGAAACCGGCGGGCGGATTCGGCAGAGGCGACTTCAGCGTGAACTTGACGATCGTCCGCCCTGAGGTTCCCTTCGACACGGTCAATCCGTCGAGCGTGTTCGCCGCCTGCGCGAAGACCGCTCCCGCGGCCGCCAGCGTCAGCGCGGCGGTGAGCCATGCGCTCGCAGCGCGCATCCATCGCGCTCGCGCATCGCCGGCGATCTGCCAAACGTTCGCGCTCATCGTCTGCTCCCTTGTGCTGTCTTCGTATCGGCCTGTTGCAGTTGCAGCGTGCTCGACCGCTCGGTCCAGTCGCCCGCCCCGTCCTGCACCAGCTCTCTCAGCTTGAGTTCGTTTTCCGTAATGGCGGTGATGACGCCGAAGTTCTGTCCGAGGTAGTTGCCGGCGCGCACCTGGTACAGATCCTTTTCCGGCGTGCGCACGATCGCGTAGACGATGCGCTCCTTCTCCATCGTGCCGACCATGTTCAGCGATTCGAGCGGATACGCTTCGAGCGGCTCCTTGCGCCGACCGAGGTCCGGCGAGAGCTTGCTCGCTTTGGAAGGCTCGATCTTGCGCGGCTTGAACGGGTCGGGCAGATCGAAGGCGTTGTAGGCGAAGGGCTCGTAAGGGGTCATCTGCGGCAGCGGATCGAGCTTTCCCTTGGCGCTCTTGCCTTGCTCCGCCATCCACGCGCGCAGATCCTGGTGGCTCTCTCCACCGCAGGCAGCGAGCAACGCGCTCGCGACAAGGACTACGAGCCAGCGTGTCATTTCTTGCCCTTGCCCTTGTCAGCGGCTTCCTTGGCGAGCCTTCGCTGTTTCGCGATCTCTTCGTCGTCCAGATAGCGGAACGTCTTGGCGACCGCCTCCATCGACAGCACGCCCTTGTCGTTGCTTATCGCGACGTCGTTCAGCGTGACGATACGCGGCAGCTGCGCAACGTCGCTCGCGAACGCGCCCATGTCGTGGTAATTGCCGGTGATCTTCACGTTGATCGGCAGCTCCGCGTAGAAGTCGGCCATCTTCTCCTGCGGAGCGGGCTTGAACAGCTCGAATTGCAGACCACGGCCGAGACCCGCCTGGTTGATGTCGGTCAGCAGCGCGTCCATCTCGGACTTGTTGGGCAATTGCTTCAGCAGCGCGCCGAACGACTGCTCGATCTCTTTCAACTGCTGCACGTAGAGATCGAAGTTGACGGCCTTGGCTTTCTTCGTCGTGTATTGCACGCGCAGCTTCGCCTCTTCCTGCTGCGAGCGGTCGAGCGTGTCGTATTGGTCCTTCCAGTCGAGGAGCGCGCCGGCCGCGACGATCGCGATGACGATCAGCAACAGCACGCCGAGCTTCGGAAGGAGCGGCCAATTGCCGACGTCGCGGATATTGAGCCGGCGCAGGTCATCGAGCGTCATGCCTTGGGTCCCTTCGCTGCAGGCACAGGCGGTGCCGGTTGGGCCGCGCCGGCCGGCGTCGCCGCCTTGACGGGCGGAGCGGGCGGCGCCGCGCGCTTCACGGTCACCCTCAACGTGAACTCGTTGATGCGCGCCTCCTTCTGATTGGGCACCGGTATCGATTTGATCTCGACGAGCTCGGGATGCTCGAGCCAGGGCGACGACTCGATATTGCGCATCAGCGTCGAAACTCGCGCGTTCGATTGCGCATAACCGACCAGTGTCACCTTCGTGTCCACCTGCTTCACCGACTTCAAATAGATGCCGTCGGGCAGCTGGCGCACCATCTGGTCGAGCAGATGGACGGCCTCGGTGCGGTTGGACTGCAGTCTCTCGACGACCTGCTTGCGCGAGAGCAGCGCCTGCGTCTGCTCGCGCAGCCGGTCGATCTCCTTGATCTGCTCGTCGAGCTTGGCGATTTCGGACTTCAGGAGCTTGTTGCGGCTCTCCTGGTCATCGATGCGCGCCGACAGGTAGACGTGGACGAGCCCGACGATGCCGAGCGACAGGATGGCCAGGCCGATCGAGATCGAGACGAACTGGCGCTGACGCGCCTGGCGCTTCTGCTCGCGGTGCGGCAGCAGGTTGATGCGGACGGTCATTCGGCCCCCGCCACGTTGCGCCTGCGCGGCGCGTCGCAGGGTCGGCCGACCTCGATCGGTCGCGGACGAGCCCTTCGGGCCTGCGCTTCGCTCCGCACGCTCATTCGAAGCTCCGCATCGCGAGACCGGTGGCGATCAGAAGCTGCGGCGCGTCCTGCGCGAGCTGCCGTGGTCGCACGCGGTCGGAGGTGGCCATGCCGGCAAAGGGATTGGCGACGATCGTCGCCACACCGGCGCGTTTGGCGACGAGCTCGTCCAATCCCGGCAGCAGCGCGCAGCCGCCGGCGAGCACGATCTGGTCGACCTGGTTATAGGACGTCGACGTGAAGAAGAACTGCAGCGCGCGCGTCACTTCGAGCGCGAGCGTCTCCAGGAACGGACTTAAGACATCGGCATCGTAGTTCTCGGGCAGACCCTGATTTTTCTTCGCCGACTCCGCCTCCTCCGGCGAAAGATTGAACGCACGCTGGATATCGAGGGTCAACTGGTTGCCGCCGAACGCCTGGTCGCGGGAGAACAGGAATTGGCCGTTGCGAAGAACGTAGAAATGCGTGACGTGCGCGCCGATGTCGACGAACGCGATGTTCTGGTCGCGGCCGTTCGCCGGCAGCGCCGGACTGATCAGGCCGAAGGCTTCCTGAGTCGCATACGATTCGACGTCCATCACGCGCGGCTTGAGTCCCGCCGCCTCGGCGATCGCGACGCGATCCTCGACCTTCTCCTTGCGCGATGCGGCGATCAGCACCTCGACCTCGTCGGGGTTGTTCGGCGCCGGCCCGAGGATCTGGAAGTCGAGGTTGACCTCGTCGAGCGCGAACGGTATGTACTGGTTCGCCTCGGTCTCGACCATCAGCTCGAGCTCCTCCTCCTTCTGGCCGGAGGGTACGATGATCTTTTTCGTGATCACCATCGCCGCGGGGAGCGCGAGCGCGACGTTGCGGTTGCGGCTCCCGAGCCGTTTCCAGCCGCGCTTGAGCGCGTCGCTCACCTGGTCGAGGTTCGCGATGTTGCCGTCGGTAACGCAGTCTTTGGGCAGCGGCTCGATCGCGTAGCGTTCGAGGCGATAGGCGCCCTTGCCGGCCTCGCCGAGCTCGACCAGCTTGATCGCGGTCGAGCTGATGTCGATGCCGATCAACGATGGCACCTTGGCCTTGAAGATGTCGAGCGCGGAACCGAGTTTCTCAGCGAGCATGGCAGCCTTTACCGCAATGCTGATAATTTACATTAAAGGTTGGCAGCAACTATGAACCTTGTCAATTTGTTCCCTTGTCCGGCATCAAGTTGTTGCAGCCGCGCCTATAATCACTGATCCGCCCGGCCGTCCGGCAAGTTTTATTCCTTTATGCTAAAACGCTGGCTCCTCTACGTCGGGTCGGTCGGCCTCGGGCTGGCACTGGTCGGCAGCCTGCTGGCCGCTTTCGTGCTGGCGCTGCTTTACCCGACGCTGCCGTCGCTCGAGACGCTGACCGATTACCGGCCCAAAATCCCCCTGCGAATCGTCTCGTCCGAGGGCGAGTTGCTCGGCGAATTCGGCGAGGAGCGTCGCGCGATCATCAGCATCGCCGAGGTTCCGGATGTCATGAAAAGGGCCATTTTGGCCGCCGAAGACGAGCGCTTCTACCAGCATGGCGGCGTGGACTATTTGAGCGTGCTGCGCGCCGCCGCCGCGAACCTCTCGGGCGGGACGCAGCAGGGCGCGGGCACGATCACGATGCAGGTCGCGCGCAACTTCTTCCTCACCCGCGAAAAGACGCTGACAAGGAAGCTTCGCGAGGTGCTGCTCGCGTGGAAGATCGAGGCCAATCTCAGCAAGGACGAAATCCTCCAGCTCTACGTCAACCAGATCTTCCTCGGCCAGCGCGCCTACGGCTTCGCCGCGGCGTCGCAGATCTATTTCGGCAAGCCGCTCAAGGACGTCAACGTCGCCGAAGCCGCGATGCTCGCCGGTTTGCCAAAGGCGCCCTCGGCGTACAACCCGGTCAATAACCCGAAGCGCGCGAAGGCGCGCCAGCTCTATGTGCTGCGCCGGATGCACGACCTGCGATTCCTGAGCGATGAACAGTACAACGAAGCACAAACTGCGCCATTGAGCGTCCGGTCGGGTTTGCGCGACACCATTCCGACGCACGCCGAGTACGTCGCCGAGATGGCGCGCCAGGTGGTATTCGATGCGTACGGCGACGACGCCTATACGCGCGGGCTCACCGTTTACACGACCATCCGCAAGGCCGACCAAGAGGCCGCCTATGCCGCTGTACGTCGCGGAGTGCTCGACTACGACCGCCGGCATGGCTATCGCGGACCGGAGGCCTACGTGAGCCTTCCGCAGGATCCGACGGAGCGCGAATCGGCGCTCGAGCGCGTCTTTCAGGAAACGGTCGACAGCGAGGGCTTTGTCGCGGCGATCGTCATCTCGGCCACTCCGGCGGAGGTCCAGGCGTTGCTCGAAGATGGCGAGACCATCAACGTTACCGGCGACGGACTCAAGTTCGCCGCGCGCTCGCTGGGCGACAAGGCGCCGGCAGCCACCCGCATTCGCAGCGGCGCGGTCATCCGGCTGCAGAAGGATGACAAGGGCCGCTTCGGCATCGCGCAGATTCCGCAAGCCGAGGCGGCGTTCGTCGCCGTTCGGCCAAACGACGGCGCAGTGCTGGCGCTGGTCGGCGGCTTCGACTACGACCGCAGCAAGTTCAACCACGTGACGCAGGCGTTGCGCCAGCCGGGATCGGCATTCAAGCCGTTCATCTACTCCGCGGCGCTCGAAAAGGGGTTTACGCCCGCGACGATCGTCAACGACGCGCCGTTTTTCGTGCCTGCCGCCCAGACCGGCAGCGACGATTGGGAGCCCAAGAACTACGATGGGAAGTTCGACGGCCCGATGCGCATCCGCATGGCGCTCGCGAAGTCGAAGAACCTCGTCACCGTGCGCGTGCTGCAGGCAATCGGACCCAGCTACGCTCAGGACTACATCGCACGGTTCGGATTCGATCCCAAGCTGCACCCGCCCTATCTGACGATGGGCTTGGGCGCGGGTGCGGCCACGCCGCTGCAGATGGTGGGCGCTTACTCCGTCTTTGCGAACGGCGGCTATCGGACCACACCGTACCTGATTGCACGCATCGTCGATGCAAAGGGCAACGTGCTGTCGGAAGCGAAGCCGCAGGTCGCCGGCGAGGACGCCGAGCGCGCGATCGATCCGCGAAACGCCTGGCTGATGACATCGCTGCTGAAAGACGTCGTGCGGATCGGCACGGCGACGCGCGCCCTCGTACTCAATCGCACCGACCTCGCGGGCAAGACGGGCACGACGAACGAGAACGTCGATGCCTGGTTCTGCGGATTCAACGCCGGGCACGTCGGCGTCGCCTGGATTGGCTTCGACCAGCCGAAGACGCTCGGCAATAACGAGACCGGCGCGGTTGCGGCGCTCCCCATGTGGATCGGCTATATGCAAAAGGCGCTCAAAGGCGTGCCCGACGCGCAGCTTGCGATGCCCGACGGAATCGTGCGCTTCAACATCGACCCGGATTCGGGGCTGCGCGACGATTCGAGCCCGCTCGGCGAGCATTTCTACGCTGAATTCCCCCCGCGCAACCGCGAGCAGGCGTTCGCTCCCGCCACCGGCACCCCTGGCCGCGACATCCGCGACCAGCTGTTCTAGGGGCCTCCGAATGGGGCATCGCGGGCACTCGGCGTTTCGTGGCAAGCCCTATGGACCCGATCCCCTGGGCCGCGAAGCGCAGGATCGTTTGCGTATCGCGCAGGTCGCCGCGCGGCTGATCTCGGAGCATGGCCTCACCGACTGGTCGCAAGCGAAGCGCAAGGCGGCGCGCCAGCTAATGCTTCCTGACCACGCGCCGCATCCCTCGAACGAGGAGATCGAGGCCGCGCTCGCCGAATACCACGCGCTGTTTGGCGGCGCCGCGCACGTCGCGCGGCTCGATCGCAAGCGGCGCGTCGCGCTCGCCTGGATGCATCGGCTTGCCGACTGGCGGCCGTTGCTGGTCGGAGGCGTAGCGGCCGGTTGGGCGGGCCCTCACAGCGACATTCGGATCGAGCTGGTCGCCGATGATCCCAAAACAGTCGAGATCGCGCTCGCGGCGCTCGGCGTGCGTTACGCGGCGCGCCCTCCGCTGTCCTCCGACCCCGATGCGATGCGTGGCGCCGAGCTCCTGATCGAAACGTCCGAAGAAGGCGTGCGGCTGTCGATTGTGCCGCCGCACGAACGGCGCCAGCGTCCGCGCCGCGACAGCGAGCCGCGGCTCAACGCGCAGGCGCTCACCGAGTTGCTCGAAAAGTAGGGTCAGACTAGGTCAGACTCGACTTTTCGCGCGACGACGTGCGCAACTCGAGCGGCGGGCAAAAAGTCGAGTCTGACCCCAATTTCGCTACTTTTCGGCAAGCCACTCGGCGGCGGCGAGCGCGAAGTACGTCAGGATCGCATCGGCGCCGGCCCGCTTGAAGCCGAGCAGCGCTTCGAGCACGCACGCGCGCTCGTCGAGCCATCCCGCCTGCGCGGCGGCCTTGAGCATCGCGTATTCACCGGAGACCTGATAAACGGCGGTCGGCACGCCGAACGTGTCCTTCACGCGCCGTACGATGTCGAGATACGGCAGCCCAGGCTTGACCATCACCATGTCGGCGCCTTCCTGCAAGTCCAGCCATACCTCCCACAGCGCTTCGTCCGAATTCGCCGGGTCCATCTGGTACGTGTACTTGTCGCCGCCGCCGAGATTGCCCGCCGAGCCGACGGCATCGCGAAACGGGCCGTAGAACGACGACGCGTACTTGGCGGCGTAGGCGAGGATGCGCGTGCGCTGCGCGCCGGCCTCGTCGAGTGCGCGCCGGATCGCGCCGATGCGCCCGTCCATCATGTCGGACGGCGCAACGATGTCGGCGCCGGCCGCCGCGTGGCATGTCGCCTGCCGCGTGAGCGCGGACACCGTCTCGTCGTTCGCGACGTAGCCGCTCGGATCGAGCAGGCCGTCTTGACCATGGCTCGTGTAAGGGTCGAGCGCGACGTCGGTCATCACGCCGAGCTGCGGGAAGCGTTCTTTGATCGCGCGCACGACACGCGGCACCAGGCCCTTCGGATCCCACGCCGCCGCCGCGTCGAGCGACTTGTGCTCGAGCGGGATCACCGGGAAGAGCGCAATCGCGGGAACGCCGAGCTCGACGCAACGCTCGGCGTCGCGAAGCATCAGGTCGAGACTCTTGCGCGACGCGCCCGGAAGCGAAGGCACCGGCTCTTCCCGGCGAGAGCCTTCGAGCACGAAGACCGGGTAGATGAAATCATCCGACGCAAGGCGGTGCTCGCGCATCAGCCGGCGCGAGAAATCGTCGCGGCGCATGCGGCGCATGCGCTTGCTCGGAAACTGTCCAGCGAAACCGTTCGTCATGGCGAAATCCGGGAGGGCGGCGCGCGTAACGCAACCGACGAATCGTAGCGTCTGCGGCGCAGCGGGCGCAAACGCGCGAGATCAATCGGCGGTGCCGAGCCACTTCTTCTGCCGCGCGACTCTGGCGAGCGCGCCGAAACCCCGCGCGCCCTGTCTTGCCGCCATCGACTTGAGACGCAGCAAGAGCTCGGCAGTTGCGAGCGCATCGGCGGCCGCGTTGTGGCGCACCGTGCATTCGATGCCGAACGCGGCGAGCCAGTCGTCGAGGCTGTGCGCGCCGTACCGCTCGGCGTGCGGCTCGAGCGCGGCGGCGAGCGGCGCGAGATCGAGCCATCGACGCGGCGCGTCGTCGATGCCGGCCTGCGCGAACGCGCGCGCAAGCACGATGCGGTCGAAATCGACATGAAAGCCGATGCGCGGCGCGGCGCGAGCCCAGTCGCGAAACGCTGCGAGCGCCTCGGCAGCCGGCACACCGTTCGCCTGCGCGTCGCGGCCGATTCCGTGCAGCACGATATTCGACGCGCTCGACCCGGCGTCGCTTCGCAACACGACTTCGAAGCTGTCGCCGGGCAGCACGCCGCCTTCATCGACCGCCACACCGCCGATCGCAATCAAGCGGTCGCGGTTGGGGTCGAGACCGGAAGTCTCCGTATCGAGCACAACCCAACGCTCCGATCGCACGTCCGGTTTCACCCGATCGAGGCCGAGCCATCGTTGCAGGCGCGCGATCATCCGGGGTAGTCGACCTCGAGCCGCTGCTGAAGCTTGCGCACCTGTCGCATCGCCTCTTTCAGGATTCGCCGATCGAGGTCCGACAGAGCCGCGAGTGCCACGCGGTTCGGGCTCGAAGCCGACGGGGCTTCGCCTGCGTGCCGATGCTGCTCGCGCAGGCGCAGCAGTTGGACGTATTCGAACGCGTCGCACCACGAGCGCGTTTCGCCCGCCGCGATATTTCGCCGCTCGCCGGCCTGTAAGAAGCGCTCGACGGTGTTCGTCGTCGTCACGCCATTGGCGAGCGCGAGAATGCGCGCGCCGTCGACGAACGGCACCGTCCCGTTCAACTTGAGATCGATGCTCTCGGCGCCGCTCGAATCCTGCGCGCCGGCGAGCTCGCCGCGCCAGTTGAGCGGCGGCCGGTTCGCGAGCGCGTTGTCGGACATCTGTTTGAGGAATCGCGCGTTCGCCTGCGCTCTCGCCGCGATGTCGGTGCGCAGCGCATCGGCCAGCGACGTCTCGCCCCAAAGGGCGCGAAAGTCGAAGAAGATGCTCGCGGCGAGCAAGCTCGTCGGATCGCCGCGGTCGATCCAGTTCGCGAACGACTCCTTCCATTCGCCCAGGCTTGCGCACCAGCGCGGGTTCATCGCCATCACACCGCCCTTGCACAGCGGATAGCCGCAGCGGTCGAGCGCCTCGTTGACGGCAGCCGCGAACGGCAGCAACCGGTCGCGGATGTCGTCGGCGCCTTGCGCGTCGCCTGCGCGGAAGATCAGCGCGTTGTCCTGGTCGGTTGCGATCGTCTGCTCGCCGCGGCCTTCCGAGCCCATGCCGATCCAGCAGAAGGCGATGCCGGCGAGATCGAAGCGAGCCGCGGTGATCTCGAGCGCACGCGCGGTCAACTGATCGTTCAAGCTCGAGATCATCCGCGTCAATTGCCCCGCCGCCACGCCCTGCGCGACCAGCGCTCGCGACAACGCGCGGATGTCCGCTGCGCACTGTGCAAGCGCAGGCAGATCGGAGGCGCGATGAATCGCCGACGAAAGCTCGCGAACCGACAGCCGCTGCAGGCTGAACAGGTCGCGCTCGGAAACCACGCCGCAGAGCCGCCCGTCATCATCGAGGACGATCACGTGACGAATGCCGCTTCTCGCCATGACCAGCGCCGCATCGCCGGCCGTGGCGCGCGCACGCAACGTCATCGCAGGCGCGCTCATCACTTCGGCAATCGGCGTGTCCAGCGAGCGCTGCGCGAGCACGACGCGTCCTATGACGTCCTGCCGCGTGAAGACGCCGAGCGGCCGGTTGTCGCCGTCCACGACAGGCATCGAGCCGATTCGATGCCGCTCCATCGTCTCGAGCGCGCGCACGAGCGGCGTATCGGCCGGGCACGAGATCGGCGCCTGCCGCAACACGCGCTCAAGCGGCGTCGCGAGCCCGCGCTGCTCGGTCGCGGTCGCCGCATATTCAGCTTGCAGCGTCGCGCGCGACAGATCGAGTAGGTGCGCGAGCCGTCGCGTGCAGAAATCCTGGAACACCGCAGACGTCGCGATCAGCGAGTCGAAGACGGAGACCGGGAACAGCAGGCAGAACGTGTCCTGCATCGCCCGGTAGACACTCGTGACGCCCCGCCGGCCGAGTAACGCCCCCAGCGGGAACATCTCCCCGGCGGACAGCTCCCACAACGCGTGGGCGGCACCTTGTTGGGCACCGGGCCGCTCGCCGCGGACCGTCCCCTGACGAATGACATAGCAGTGTCCGGGTCTCACTTCCGCCGGGGAGAGGATGCATTCGCCGGGCGCGAAATAGCGCAACTGGCCGGCCCGCACGACCCGATCGAGGTCCGCTTCGGCCATCGCGGCAAACGGCGCATGCGGCCTCAGCGCCTGCTTGAGGCCGGCGAGCACCGATGCTGCCGGCGAGGATCCCGCCACCATGAACCGGCTCCTATTCCACGCTGTCTGAGTGGACTTTGTCCACCACAATTCACGGAACTCCGCGCCACTCCGCCGGTCCATTAAAGTGGACGGTTGTTGCGTCTCCCGCTTCCCTCCCTGAGCGGGTGCCCGCGTAGTGGTAATTCCCTACGCCGGGCGTTTAGGGCCTCGCGTCACTCCCCTTGATCGCGGGGCCTTTTCTTTTGTGTCGTCCGCATCGCGGTCGTTGCCGTAGAGCCACAGGGCCAGCGCTCGCTCGGCCTGCTCAACGCCCAGCCGGCGCGAGGCCGAAAAGCTGACGACCTGGACCTGCGATGCTTGTCCGGCGAAGGCGTCGATGAGCGCTCGCTCGATGGCGGCGCGCGCCTCGCGCTGCCCCTGCGTGCCGAGCTTGTCCATTTTCGTCGCGAGCAGCAACACCGGCCGTCCGCTCGGCAAGAAGCCGGCGAGGACCTGTCGGTCGAGGTCGGCGAGCCCGTGCCGCGCGTCGACGATCAGCGCGAGCGCGACCAGCGACTGCCGCGTCGCGAGATAGTCGGCGACGAACGCCTGCCAGTGTTGCTTGAGCGCGCGCGGCACCGCCGCGTATCCGTATCCGGGCAGATCGGCGACGAGCGCGCCGCCGGGCAAGCTGAAGAAGTTGATCTGCTGCGTGCGCCCCGGCGTCCGGCTCGCGAACGCGAGTCGCGTCTGGTTCGCGAGCGCATTGATCGCGCTCGACTTGCCGGCGTTCGAGCGGCCGGCGAACGCGACCTCCGGGGGCCCGGATGGCGGCAGCTGGTCGGCACTCGCGGCCGTGCCGAGAAATCGTGCTTGCTGCAGCGGATGCTTCACCGGCGCTCGCACCCATGCGGCAGGTTCGCCGCGATGAGCGATTCCGCTACAATAGAACGGTTTTGCATATCGACAGGGATCGCTCGGCCGCGCAACGCGCACGAGCGGTCGGCGTCAAGCCGCAGTGCAGACGAGACGGCGGCCGTAGAAGGAGTGAACCCGATGCGTTTTGCCTCACTGCCCGGCGTCCCGGTGCTCGCCGCGGCGTTATGCGCTTGGTCGGCGATTCCCGCGCTCGCCCAGCCCGCGATCGCGAAGCCCGATCTCGCCAAGGCACAAGCAACCGCCTCGCAAATTTGCGCAGCTTGTCACGGCGCCGACGGCAACAGCCCGACCCCGGTCAATCCGAGCCTCGCGGGAATGCCGGCCCAGTATATCAGCACGCAACTTGCGCACTTCAAGAGCGGATTGCGCGTCAATCCGATCATGCAGGGCATGGTGGCGCCGCTTTCGCCCGAGGACATGCAGGCGCTCGGCATCTACTTCTCGCAGCAGAAACCGAAAGGACTTGCGGCCAAGGACGCAGCGCTCGTGCAGAGCGGCCAGAAGCTCTACCGCGGCGGCGATACGGCGGCGGGGATTCCGGCGTGCGCGGCATGCCATGCGCCGGACGGCTCGGGAATACCGAAGAATTATCCGCGGCTGGCGGGGCAGCACGTCGACTACACGTACGCGCAATTGAAGGCGTTCAAAGGCGGCGAGCGTGGCATGGATCCCGACGGCAAGGACGTCAACGGGCGCGTGATGGCAACCATCGCGTCCAGGATGTCGGACGCGCAGATGAGGGCGGCAGCGGAGTACGTGTCCGGCTTGCGCTGACGCACGCACTCGCAACGTGGCCGGCATGACCGCCGACGTCGCGGCTCTCAACGTCTATCCGGTCAAGGCCTGTCGAGGCATCGCTCTCGAGAGGGCCACCGTCGCCGCGCGCGGCCTTGCGACCGCCACGGCCGGCGACCGCGAGTGGATGGTCGTCGACGCGAACGGGCGCTTCGTAAGCCAGCGCGAGCAGCCACGCCTTGCGCTGATCGACGTTGCGTCCGATGCGCGCGGGCTCGGGCTGGGCGCACCCGCGATGCGCTCGCTCGAAGTCGCCGCGCCCGACGCCGCGCGCGCACCCCGCCGCGACGTCGTCGTCTGGCACAGCACCGTCGCTGCGATCGACGCCGGAGAGCAAGCGGCGCAATGGTTTTCCGAATACCTCGAAATGCCGGCGCGCCTCGTGCGCTTCGCGCCCGAACAGGTGCGCGCGTGCAATCCGCAATTCGTCGGCGCGAGCGGCGCGCACACCGCGTTCGCCGACGGCTATCCGGTACTTGTCATCGGCGAAGCGTCGCTCGACGATCTCAATGCACGGCTCGCCGAGAACGGTCATCGCGCGCTGCCGATGAACCGCTTCCGCCCGAACGTCGTCATTTCGGGTATCGCGGCCTACGACGAAGATCACATCGACACGATCGCCGCCGACGGCGTGACGCTCAAGCTGGTCAAGCCCTGCACGCGTTGTCGCGTGACGACCACCGATCAGCGCAGCGCGATGATTGCAGACGAGCCGCTCGTCACGCTCGCGAGCTATCGGATGGACGCGCGCTACGACGGCGTCACGTTCGGCATGAATGCGATCGTCGTCGCCGGCGAGTCACGCACGCTCGAAGTCGGCGCGAAGGCCGCGATCGAATATCGATTCTGACCGCGATCTACGGCCGCGCGCGATTTCACTGTGCCGCGGCACACATGATCACGGTCACATCGAACGATCCGTATCCCTCCCGAATCCAGTTGGGATCGGCGCGAAGATCGTCCCGCACGCCAATCTCCGCCGTGTAACGGTGGTTCGTGCGTACGGGATGGAAAAAGCGCCACAGCGGGTGCGTGTTCGCGGGGCAAGCCCCGGTGGTCCGATCGGGAAGCTCGACATAGAACACATTCGAGCTTTCGAGGATCCAGCTCGGAAATCCCGCGGCAACCTGCTGGCACTCGATGGGATCGGCGGAATAGAAATGCGAGTCGCCGATGCCCGGCCCGAGCACGTTCGGCGGCAGATAGAATCGGCATACCGGACTCGCATTCGACCCAGCGGGGACGTGCGCGGCGTCCGGATACACGAGGAAGCGCAAACCGGTGCGTACCCAACCCGTATGCACGCCG
Source organism: uncultured beta proteobacterium (assembly GCA_963728935.1). Lineage (GTDB taxonomy): Bacteria > Pseudomonadota > Gammaproteobacteria > Burkholderiales > Casimicrobiaceae > CAVSMC01. The sequence goes on from CAVSMC010000001.1 coordinate 352,410, forward strand.
GTGTCGAGGTCGTTGATCTCGACGGGGCTCGCCGTCATGAAATAGTGGTCGAGTCCCGCATGGTAGAACTCCACCGCGGCGACGCTGCCGTTCGGGCTTGCGTTGTCGGGCGTCAGGTATTGCCGCAGCAACGGCAGCGCCACTTCGAGCCGCGAGAAATTGTCGGTGCCGCTCGGGTTCGAGCACGCCGCGTCGCCGGCCCAGAGTCCGCCGCGAAGCTCGTATCCTGTGGCGCCGAGCGTGAACAGCCCGCCACCGCTCGAGCCCGGCTCGGTCGTTCCCTGCGACCACAGCATCGATGCGAACGTCGATTCGCGAACGGGGCGTGTGTAATACCCCTGGAAAGTGCCCGCAGTCACTTTCTTCAAGTCGCCGTTCGGATGATGCAATGCAATTGCCGACGCCGCGAATGCGATCGGTTCGGCGCGCCAGCCGCTGAAGACCACCCCGGGCGGCAGCGTACCGTTCGCGCGCACGAGCGCCCAATCCCAGTCGTCGCTGCGGCCGAGCAGCATCGCGCCGCCCGTCTGCAGCGCGTACGGCGGAACGGCCACGTGGTTGTTGCACGCGATCGCGTCGAAGAACCAATAGAAGTTGACCGTCGTCGCGAGCGCCTGCGATTCGAGGCAGTGGCTCGCCGTGTAGAAATACGGCGTGTTCGTTGCGAGCGAATCGTTGATAAGCGTGCCCGAGCACTCGTAGGAGAATTGCGAGTCGGTGAAGACGATCAACGCCGACGCGTTGGCGGCGGCCGACAGCGCCGCCGACGGCGCAACGCACGCGACGTCGACGTTGCAGCTCCCCGACGTGCCGATCTCGCTCACGTCCTTCGGCGTCGGGTTGCGCAGCGACGAGCCGGCGAGCGCGAGGTGTGAAACGCGCGCGAGCGAGAAGGCGATCCGGTCTCGATCGACGCCGGCCGGCGCGACGATCTCGATCGTCGCCGTGCCGCCTTCGAGCACCGGCGACCAATACACGCCGTCGCGTATCGTCGCTCCGGCGATCGCATTGGCCGGCACCGCGAACACTTCCGCCGATGGCGACGAACCGATGAAGCGCAGTGTCACGTCGGGGTTCGTCGGCGCCATCGCGATCGCCACGCGCAATGCCGCTGCGCCTTCGGAACGAATGTCGACGCGCGCAGCGTATCCGCCGTCGCCGATCGATACCCAGGCAAGGTCGGCTGATCGGATCGTGCGGTCCGCCGTCGGAACGTCGCGTCCGAGCCCAATCGCGAGCGGCTTTCCCTTGGTAGCGCCGGGCGGCGCGCCGGCTGCTGCACCGGCGCGAAGCGCCTTGTTCTTCTCGCGAACGGCACTCCATTCGGTTGCGGACGGTGCCGCAAGACTCACCGCGCGCTTCGGCGCATCGGGTCCGACAAGTCTCGTGAGCGGCGCCGCTTTGATCAGCGGCGGCGGCACGTACGCGGCAGGCGGAACCGCAGTGATCGTGGCCGCCATCGCACAGCTCGCCAACGACCACAATAAGGCGACGCGCGCAAACGACGCATAACGCGAACGGACTGCAAGCATCATCGAGACTTCCTGTCTGGTCGCGGCGCGCACCCGCGCGATTCCCCCGTGCCTTCGATCAACGCGCGATGTCGCGGTTCCGTCGACAAGCGTCGGGCATTGGCGACAAGCGCCAATGTTTTTGTAACGATCTATTGCGGGGGATCGGGTTCGATCGGACTCGACAAGCATTGCGCGAGCGCGTCGCGCCATGGCGGCAACGCGAACCCGAACGTGCGCTCGAAACGCGTCGTAGCCAGAACGCCGTACGCGGGCCGTCGTGCCGGCGTCGGATATTGCGCCGTCGCGATCGGTGTCACGCGAGGGCGCTCGACGTCGCCGACGATCGCGCGCGCGAAGTCGAACCATGTCGCGCTGCCCGTCGCGCTCATATGATAGAGACCAGCGCGATCGTTCATCGCATCGATGCCGAGATCGACGATGCGGCGCGTCGCGCGCGCAAGCGTGCGGCACCAGTTCGGCACTCCGACTTGATCGCAGACGATGCGCAACTCGTCACGCTCGGCCGCCAATCTTCGGATCGTGAGTAGGAAGTTCCTGCCGCGCAGCCCGTACACCCAGCTCGTGCGGAACACGAGAGCGCGTGCGCCGGCGGCCGCGATCGCACGCTCACCGGCGAGCTTCGATGCGCCGTACACGTTGAGCGGCGCGGGCGGTACGTCTTCGTCGTAGGGCACGCTCGCTTCGCCGTCGAACACGTAATCGGTCGAATAGTGGATCAGCATCGCGCCGATGCGCTTCGCCTCCTCGGCTAGAATGCCGGGCGCGCGGCCGTTGATCGCATACGCAGCGTCGCTGTCGCGTTCGGCTTGATCGACCGCGGTGTATGCGGCGGCGTTGACGATCAGCGAGGGCCGCGCCGCGCGGACCGCCGCGACGATCGCATCGGCGTCGGCGAGATCGAGGCTCGCGCGGTCGGTCGCGATGATCGCCCTGCGCGGCGCAAGCGCACGCGCCAGCTCGAAGCCGAGTTGTCCGATCGTGCCGGTGATCAGAATGGTCGGCGTCGCCATCCGCGCTACGCGTCGGCTGCCTCGGCATGCGCTCGTGCAGCGGCCGTGTCGCGCGTCGGCCTCTCGCAATCGCGCGGCGACGCGCCCTTCGGGCCTTTGCCTGCGGCCGTCGCGCTCATGCGTAAGTCTGCGCCTGCGCGAGCGGCAAACCGCTCGCGTCCTTCGCGGTGAGCGTCGGTGCGCCGTCGACGGGCCAGGCGATGCCGAGCGCGCCGTCATTCCACAGCAGCGTACGCTCGTGCTCGGGATACCAGTAATCGGTCGTCTTGTAGAGGAAGTCTGCGCTTTCGGACACCACGAGAAAGCCGTGCGCGAATCCTGGCGGGATCCACAGCATGCGCTTGTTCGCTTCGGACAGCACGATGGTGACGGCGCGTCCGAACGTCGGCGACGAGCGACGAAGATCGACCGCGGCATCGAACACCTCGCCCGCGACGACGCGCACGAGCTTTCCCTGCGGATGCTCGATCTGGTAGTGCAGCCCGCGCAGCACACCACGGCGCGAGCGCGAGTGATTGTCCTGCACGAACGCGGGGTCGATGCCCGCCTGCGCGAACGTGCGCGCGTTCCAGCTCTCGACGAAGAAGCCACGTTCGTCGCCGAAGACTTTCGGCTCGAGCAGCTTGACGTCGGCAATCGCCGTCGGCGTAACCTTCATCGCACGGGCGGCTCTCGCAGCAGCGCGAGCAGGTATTGCCCGTAGCCGTTCTTCGCCATTGCCAAGCCGAGCCGCTCGAGTACCGCGGCGTCGATATACCCCAATCGGTACGCGATCTCCTCGGGACAGGCGATCTTGAGTCCCTGCCGGCGCTCGATCGTCTCGATGTATTGCGCCGCCTCGAGCAGCGACTCGTGCGTTCCGGTGTCGAGCCATGCCATGCCGCGACCCATGACTTCGCACGAAAGCTCGTTCACCGCGAGGTACGCCAGATTGACGTCGGTGATTTCGAGCTCGCCGCGCGCAGAGGGCTTCAACGTCGCCGCGATGTCGCAGACGCGGGCGTCGTAGAAGTAGAGGCCGGTCACCGCATAACGCGATTTCGGCTGTTTCGGCTTCTCGGCGAGGCTCACGACGCGACCGGCCGAATCGATCTCGGCGACGCCGTAACGCTCCGGATCAGCGACCGGGTACGCGAAAATCGTCGCTCCGCTTTCGCGCAGGTTCGCGACGCGAAGCTTCTGCGCAAGATCGGCGCCGTAGAAGATGTTGTCGCCGAGCACCAGCGCCGAAGCGTCTCCGCCGACGAACGAACGCCCGATGACGAATGCCTGTGCAAGACCGTCGGGCGACGGCTGCACCGCATAGTGCAGATTGAGGCCCCAACGCGAGCCGTCGCCGAGAAGCTGCGCGAAGCGCGGCGTGTCCTCGGGCGTGGAAATCAGCAGAATCTCGCGGATGCCGGCGAGCATCAATGTCGACAGCGGATAGTAGATCATCGGCTTGTCGTACACCGGCAATAGCTGCTTCGACACGACCTGCGTCACCGGGTACAGCCGCGTTCCGGAGCCGCCGGCGAGAATGATTCCTTTGCGCGTCATCAGCGTCGTGAAGCCGCGCCCGCCGCGCGCGGCGCATAGTTGAGGTCGATCCAGCGCTGGTACTCGCCGCTCGTCACCGCGCCGAGCCAGCGAGCGTTGTCGAGATACCAGCGAACGGTCGCGCGCAAGCCCGTCTCGAACGTCTGCAGCGGTGACCATCCGAGCTCGCGGCGGATCTTGGCGGCATCGATCGCGTAGCGGCGATCGTGTCCCGGACGATCCGCGACGAACGTGATCTGCTTCGCGTAGTCGTGTCCGGGCTCGATCTCGCCGAGCACGCGGACGAGCGTGCGCACGACCTCGATGTTGGTCATCTCCGCATTGCCGCCGATGTTGTACGTCTCGCCCGGTCTGCCGCGCGCGAGCACGGCGCGGATCGCAGCGCAGTGATCGCCGACGTAGAGCCAGTCGCGAACGTTGAGGCCGTCACCGTACACCGGCAGCGGCTTGCCCGCGAGCGCGTTGGCGATCATCAGCGGAATCAGCTTTTCGGGAAATTGCCGCGGGCCGTAATTGTTCGAGCAGTTGGTCGTGAGCGTCGGCAGCCCGTACGTGTGATGGTAAGCGCGCACCAGATGGTCCGAGGCGGCCTTCGACGCCGAGTACGGGCTGTTCGGCGCGTACGCGCTCGTCTCGGTGAAGCCGCCAGCTTTCGCGCCGAGCGATCCATACACTTCGTCGGTCGAAACCTGCAGGAAACGGAAAGCATCGCGCTCGCTTGCCGCGAGCTTATCGCAATAGGCGCGCACTTCTTCGAGCAGATTGAACGTCCCCATGACGTTCGTTTCGATGAAGGCAGCGGGGCCGTGGATCGAGCGATCGACATGGCTCTCGGCAGCGAAATTGACCACCGCGCGCGGCCGATGGCGTCCGAGCAGCGCGCTCACCGCGGCGCGATCGCCGATGTCGCCGCGGACGAAGACGTGGCGGGAGTCGGCGGCGAGCGCCTCGAGATTGCCGAGATTTCCCGCGTACGTGAGCTTGTCGAGATTGACCACCGGCTCGCCCGCCAGCGCGCACCAGTCGAGGACGAAGTTCGCGCCGATGAATCCGGCACCGCCGGTAACGATAATCACGATCGGATCGGAGATTGGATCGCCGTTACCCGCCGCTTCGCGGCACCCTCGCCCGCTCGCGGGAGAGGCTTGGGGCGACGGTCATATGAGGCGCGCAATTCTACCATTCGCGACGCATCATCCGGCTGCTATCCCGTAGTACGAGCGATACCAGGCAACGAAGCGCGCAAGACCGTCGGCGAGCGGCGTGCGCGGCGCGAACCCGATCGCCGCGTGCAGTCGATCGATCGAAGCGAGCGTTGCCGGCACGTCGCCCGGCTGCATCGGCTGATAGTCGCGAATGGCCGCGCGGCCGAGCAGCCGCTCGAGCAAGCCGATGAACGTCTCGAGCTCGACCGCTTCGTTGTTGCCGATGTTGTAGATCGCATGGGGCGCGCCGTTGTCGAGCTCGCGCCGCGGCGGTTGTTCGAGCACGCGGACAACGCCCTCGACGATGTCGTCGACGTACGTGAAGTCGCGGCGCATCCGGCCGCCGTTGAAAACACGAATCGGCTCGCCCGCGACGATCGCCCGCGCGAACAGCATCGGCGACATGTCGGGACGCCCCCAGGGCCCGTAGACGGTGAAGAAGCGCAAACCCGTTGCCGGCAAATCGAAAAGATGGCTGTAGCTGTGCGCCATCAGCTCGTTCGCCCTTTTCGTCGCCGCGTACAGGCTCAGCGGACGATCGGTGTTCTGATCCTCGGAGAACGGCAGCGTGTGATTCGCTCCGTAGACGCTCGAGCTCGATGCGTAGACGAGATGTCGTACGCCGCCGTGGCGACAGCCCTCGAGCACGTGCCCGAACGCCGTCACGTTGTTGCGCAGATACGACTCCGGATTGACCAGCGAATAACGAACGCCCGGTTGCGCGGCAAGATGAACGACCAAACCGAAGCCGCCATCGCGAAAGAGCGCGGCAGTCGCGGCCGCGTCCGACAGATCGTGCTCGACGAACGCCAAGCGATCGCGACCGGTCAATTGCGCGATCCTCGCTCGCTTGAGCGCGACGTCGTAGTACGGATCGAAATTGTCCACACCCGTGACGCTCGCGCCCGCGTCGAGCAATCGCGCGGCGACGTGCATGCCGATGAAGCCGGCGGCGCCGGTGACGAGAACCCGCGAGGACGGCGTCATCGCAGGCCCTCCGCGGCGGCGAGCGCGCGCAGCTTCGCGTACTTCATGAAGCTCGCGAATGCGCCGATCGCAATGTGCGTAAGCCCGGCGACGCCGTCGAGAAAGCCGAGCTTCACGACGTAGAAGCGCAGAAACCGCGCGATCGGCGAAAGCACCAACCGCGCCGCGCTGACGCGCTCGCCGCGAGCGTGCATCGCCTGTGCCTGCAGCGTCGTATAGCGATTCTGCTTCGCGAGATAGGCGTCGAGCGACTCGGCCGACTGATGCAGCAGGTCGCCGTCGAGACGGCCGACGACGCCTCCGGCGATCACGTGCTCGTGCACGGCGTCGTCGCTCCATCGCGCACGCGTGCGATCGAACAGCCGCACGTTCCAGTCCGGATAGCCTTCGCCGTGCGCGAGCCACCGGCCGAGAAAGCGATTGCGCCGCGCCATCGCGTAGGCGCTCGCGCGCGGAGCGGCGAGCGTCGCTTCGATCGACCGCGCGAGCTCGGGTGTCAGCCGCTCGTCGGCGTCGAGGCAGAGCACCCAATCGTTTGTCGCCGCCGCGACCGCGACGGACTTCTGCCGGCCGAAGCCGTCGAAAGGATGCTCGATCACGCGCGCGCCGAAGCGGCGGGCGATTTCCACGGTATCATCGCGGCTGCCCGAATCGACGACGACGATCTCGCCGGCGAATCGCGCCGAGCCGAGACAATCGGCAAGCTCACCCGCGGCATCGCGCGTGATCACACAAAGGCTCAACGGAAGCGGCCCCGCCATGCGAGCGACGATCGCGGAGCCGGGCGCTCCGCGCGAACGAGAATTGCGCGCATTCTACGTGGTTTCGCTGAGCGCTTCATGAGCGCGGTGCTCGTCGTTCGCCCGTCTTCGCTCGGCGACATCGTGCACGCGCTCGCCCTTGTTGCCGATGTCCGCACGCATCGACCCGACGTCGAGCTCGACTGGGTCACCGAGGAGGCGTTCGCCGCGCTTCCCGCGTTGCATCCGGACGTGCGTCGCGTGATCGCAGTCGCGTTGCGCCGATGGCGCCACCAGTTGCTCGATCCGGCGACGTGGCGCGAGCTGCGCGCATTCCGGCGCGACATTGCGCGCGATCGCTACGCCGCGGTGCTCGACTTGCAGGAGCAGATGAAGGGCGCGCTGATCGCGATGTGCGCGCGCGGTCCGCGCCACGGACCGGATCGAGCGAGCATTCGCGAGGCCGCGGCGACGCTCCTTCACGACGTCCACCACCGCGTCGATCCCAATACGCATTTCGCGCTGCGCTGTCGCGCGCTCGCGGCGGCGGCGCTCGGCTATCGAGTCGAGGGACCGCCGCGCTACGGCCTCGTCGCGCCGCCGCCGGCGCACGACGATATCGCGCCCGGCCGGCCGTACGTCGTGTTCTTCCATGCGACGAGCCGCGCGGACAAGCGTTGGCCCGACGCGAACTGGCGCGCGCTCGTTGCCGCGCTCGCGACGGCCGGCTTCGTCGTGCTGTTGCCATGGGGCAGCGAAGACGAGCGCAGAAACGCCTCGCGCATCGCCGATGGCGAGCCGCAAGCGATCGTGCCGCCACGTCAATCGCTCGCTGCGCTCGCGAGCGTGATCGCGCGCGCGCACGCGGCGGTCGGCGTCGACACCGGCCTCGTCCATCTCGCGGCCGCGCTCGGCACGCCGACCGTTGCGTTGTTCGCGTCGACCGACCCGGCGTTGGCGGGCGTCGCGATCACCGGCGCGCATGCACGCGACCTCGGCGGCAACGGCCGCGTTGCGACGCTCGCCGACGTGCAACGCGCGCTCGGCGAAGTGATGCGCGCGACGCCGCGCTGCTGAGGATCGTTCGCTGCCGATGCGTGCGCTCTACACGCTGTTGTGGCACCTCGCGCTCCCGCTCCTGCCGCTGCGCTTGTGGTGGCGCGGACGCAAGGAGCCCGGCTATCGCGAGCACATCAGCGAACGCTTCGGCCGCTACGATGCCGTGCCACCTGCCGCGCCCGTCGTCTGGCTGCACGCCGTATCGCTGGGCGAAACGCGCGCCGCCGCCCCGCTCATCGACCGCATCGCCGATGCGTACCCGCAGGCAACGATCCTGCTCACGCACATGACGGCGACGGGCCGCGCCGCCGGCGGTGCGCTGCATCGCGATCGCGTCGTGCAGGCATGGCTGCCGTACGACGTGCCGTTCGCCGTTCGCGCGTTCCTTCGCCATTTCAGGCCCGCCATCGGGATGCTGGTCGAGACCGAGCTGTGGCCGAACCTCGTTCGCAGCGCGCGCGCGCAGCGGGTTCCGGTCTATCTCGTCAATGCGAGGCTTTCCGAGCGCTCGGCCGGCCGCTATCGGCGCGTGCGCACAGTCACCCGCGAGCTGTTGGCATCGCTCGCCGGCATCGCCGCGCAGACGCACGCCGACGCGGCGCGGCTGGTCGATCTCGGCGCAATCGAGCCGATCGTCACCGGCAATTTGAAGTTCGATATCGCGGTGCCGGCGGCCGCGCGTACGCTCGGACGATCGCTGCGCGAACGCTTCGGCGCGACGAGACCGGTCTGGGTTGCCGCGTCGACGCGCGACGGCGAAGAAGCGTTGCTGCTCGACGCAATCGCCAAGGGCGCGCTGCCCGAGCGCGCACTTACGCTGATCGTGCCGCGGCATCCGCAGCGATTCGACGCCGTGGCCGAGCTGCTGCGTGCGCGCGGCTGCCGATTCGTGCGGCGAAGCGACGACGCCGCGGTGCCCGACGACGTCGATTACGTCATCGGCGATTCGCTCGGCGAAATGGCCGCGTATTGCGAAGCCGCCGACGTCGTATTCGTCGGCGGCAGCCTGTTGCCGCTCGGCGGGCAGAACCTGATCGAGCCGATCGCCGTCGGCCGGCCCACGCTGGTCGGACCGCATACGTTCAATTTCGCCGATGCGACCGAAAACGCGGTCGCCGCCGGAGCGGCGCGACGCGTCGCCGACGCCGATGCGCTGATCGCCTCGGTGTCAGCGCTTCTCGGCGAAGACGCGGCGCGTGCGGCGATGCGCGATGCGGCGCTCGCGTTTCATGCCGCGCACGGCGGCGCCGTCGATCGCTTGTGGTCGTGGCTCGCGCCGCGTATAGACGCCGCCCTGGCGCTCACCGCGACATCGCGCGCACGCGCGCGGGACGAGACGAGCTGATCAGCCGCGAAGCTCGCGGTTGACCTGCTCGAGGTCCTGCTCGGTCAGCACGCCGACCGCCGACTTGAGCCGCAGCAGGCCAATGATGTGGTTGAAGTAAGCCTGCGCGAGGTCGTGCCGCGTCTGAAACACGTTCTGCTGGACGGTCAGCACGTCCAGGTTCGTGCGGACGCCGACTTCCTGTCCAAGCTTGTTCGACTCGTACGCGACCTGCGCCGACTTGAGCGCCTGCTCGAACGCGGCGACCGAGGCTGCGGCGCTCACGACGCCCGCGTATCCCGTCTGCGCGGTGAACAGCGCGTTGCGCCGCGCCACCTCGAGATCCTGGCGCGCGCGGTCCTGCAGCGCGATCGCTTCTCGGATCTTCGAGTTGACGAAGCCGCCCTGGTAGATCGGCAGCGCGAACGAAAGGCCGATCGTCGCCGACCGCGAGCTGAACGCGAAGTCGCTGTTGAACGCGCCGGTGCCGCTCGCGTTGCCGAAGCTGCCGACGACGTCGAGCGTGGGCAGATGACCGGCGCGCTGGCGGTCGACTTCGAGCGTCGCGATGTCGAAGTTCGACTGCGCGATGCGAACGGCGAGGTTTTCCTTGAGCGCACGGTCGACCCAATAGTCAGCCGTGTTCGGCTCCGGCAGTCGCGGAACGTAGCCCTGGCCGAGCCGCTTCAGCTCGCCCGGCACGCGGCCGACGATCGCGCGCAACGCGGTGAGCTTGTTGTCGAGGTCGTTGCGCGTGGCGATCTCGGTGGCGACGATCTGGTCGTACTTCGCCTGCGCCTCGTTGGTGTCGGTGATCGTCGCGACGCCCACCTCGAAATTGCGCTTCGCCTGCGCGAGCTGCTCGGACACGGCGGCCTTTTGCGACTCGACGAGCTCGACCGAGAACTGCGCGAGCAGCACGTCGAAGTACGCTTGGGCTACGCGCAGGATCAGGTCCTGCTGCGACGTCGCGAGCAGGTAATCCGCCTGCGTCACCGTCGCCTCGGCCTGGCTCACGGCGACGTAGTTCGCCGGGCGGTAGAGAGGCTGCGAGGCCGACACCGAGTACTGGTAGTTCTCGAACGTGTTGGCGGTGACGCTGCGAGGGTCCGCTTTGACGGTGAGACGGCCATCGTTCGCGTTCGCGCTGGCGGTCAATCCAACGTTGGGCAGGATCCCGGCACGCGCCTGCGGCAGCCGCTCCTGCAGCGCGCTCCAGTTCGCGCGCGCGGACGCGATCGTCGGATCGTTGCGCTGCGCATCGCGAAAGATCTGCAGCAGGTCTTCGCCGGCAGCCGTGCGGACAACGCCGGCGGCGAGCGCGAGAGCCACGGAGATCGAAAGCAGACGTCGTCTCATTGTCGGTTCGTGTTCTTGTCTTTAGTAACGCGGCATCGACGGGTCGACGTCGCTCGCCCACGCTTCGACGCCGCCGCGAAGGTTCAACACGTCGTCGAAGCCCGAACGGCGCAGGAAATCGGTGGCGACACCGCTGCGGTTGCCGTGATGGCAAATGATGACGAGTGGCCGGTCGCGCGGAAGCTCGTCAAGACGCGCGACGAGCTGCCCGAGCGGCACGAGCTGCGCTCCTTCGATGCGGCAATGATCGAACTCCCAGGGCTCGCGCACGTCGATCAGCGACGGCGCCCTGCGAGAGGCGTCGGCGCGCCAGGCTGCGAGCTCCTTCGGCGTGATCTCGGGAATCAAAATTCGAAGCGCGCGGGCGCCGGGGCGTTGGCGAGCGGCGCGATGACCGTCTCGAACAGGTCCTGCGTCGTCACGGCGCCGGGGGCCACCCATCGCAGCAGGCGCGCGCTCATCACCGGAGGCTCGCCGACGACGGCGAAAACGCGCCCGCCCGGCTTGAGCGCTCGCACGAATGCGTCCGACAAAAGCGGCGTCGATCCGGTCAGCACGATCGCGTCGTAGCTCGCATCGCCAAACCCGCGCGCGCCATCGCCTTGGGAGAGCTCGATGCCGGTAATCGCATTCTTCTGCAAATTGGCGCGGCCGAAAGCCGCGAGGCGAGGATTGATTTCGACACTCGTCACGCGGGCGCCGCTCCTCGCGAGTAGCGCCGTCAGGTAGCCGCTGCCGGTGCCGATCTCGAGCACCTCGTCGCCGGGCGTCAACTGAAGCTCCTGCACGACGCGCGCCTCCATCTTCGGCGTCCACATCGACTGGCCATCGCCAAGCGGAATCTCGAGATCGGCAAACGCGAGCTGACGATACGCGGGCGGCACGAACTCCTCGCGGCGTACGGTGAACAGCAGGTCGAGCACACGCTGATCGAGCACTTCCCAAGTGCGGACCTGCTGCTCGACCATGTTGAAGCGTGCTTGTTCGATGTCCATCTGCCGTGTCTTGGTCCGGGTCCGATTTGCGCGGCCGACGTTAGGTTTACGCCGCGTCCGCGTCGGTGACCGGGGTCACACCGGGAGCCGCGCGGCCTGGGCAGACAACCTCGCCGCCTCGCGACGCGGAACTGACTGCGGGTCAGTTATTATCGGCGCGCCATTATCTCACGTCAATCCGCGGCCGCCCGGCGGTCGCCGGTAACGGCATGCGGCGCGCCGCGTGCGGCGCGCCGCGCGCGCCGCCACTCGGCGAGACGGTCGAGGTACGCATAGAGCACGGGCACGACGACCAGTGTGAGCAGCGTCGACGTGATGACGCCGCCGATGATCGCCCGGCCCATCGGCGCCTGCGTCTCGCCGCCCTCGCCGATCCCGAGCGCGAGCGGGGTCATGCCGCCGATCATCGCCGCGGTCGTCATCAGGATCGGCCGCAGCCGGACCTGCCCCGCCTGCAGCAGCGCATCGTGCAGGCTCGCGCCGCCGCGGCGCGCCCGGTTCGCGAAATCGACCAGCAGGATCGCGTTCTTGGTGACGAGCCCCATCAGCATGATGAAGCCGATCATCGAGAAGAGGTTGAGCGTCGTTCCGGTGAACAACAGCGCGAGGAACACGCCGGCGAGCGAGAACGGCAGCGACGCCATGATCGCGAGCGGCTGCATGAAACTCGCGAACTGGGACGCGAGGATCAAGTAGATGAAGACGACGGCCAGACCGAGCGCGGCCATCGCTGCCTCGAACGACTCCTTCTGATCCTTCGCCTGCCCGCCGACGTCGAAGCGGTAGCCGAGCGGCAGCTTCGACTCCTTGATGATCTTCGCGACGTCGTCATTGACGTCTCCGGACGGCCGCCCTTCGGCGTTCGCATACAGCGCGACACGCCGCTGCAGTTCCTGCCGCTTGATGATCTGCGGGCTCGTCGACTCGACGATCTCGGCGACCTGGCGCAGCGGCACCATCCGCGCCTCGCCGTCGGGGCCCTTCTTGCTCGTCGTGAGATACAGGTTGCCGAGGTCGACGGTGAGCCGCCGCTGGCTCTTCGGCAACTGCACGTTGACCTCGTAGTTCTGCCCGTCCGGCGCGAGCCAGTAGCTGACCGTATCGCCGGCGATCAACGGCCGTATCGTCGCGCCGACCTGCTGCACGGTGATGCCGAGGTCGGCGGCCTGATCGTTGTTCAAGCGGATCGACAGCGCGGGGTTCGCCGCCTTTTCGGAGAGCTCGAGATCGGCGATGCCGGGAACCTTGGCGACTTTCTGCGCGAATTCGTTCAGCAACTGCGTCATCATCGCCGGATCGGGACCCAGCAGATTCACCCAAACCGGGCGATCGAACCCGAACGTGGGCTCGATTCCCGGAATCGGCTTCAACGCCGCGCGAATCGCGCGTTCGACCTGTTTCTGCGAGCGATCGCGCCGCGCGCGGTCGGTGAGCTTCAGGTTGATGCGCGCGTAGTTGCGTCCTTCCTCCGTGCCGACGGTGGTCATCGCCAGCGCGACCTCGGGAATCGCCTTCAGCACGTCCTCGACCTGACGGACCTTGGAGTCGGTGTACTCGAGGCTCGATCCGACCGGCGTGTTGAGACGCAGCGACAGGAAGCTCTGATCGGCCTCGGGTATGAACTCGGTGCCGACGAGCGGAACGAGGCCGAAACTCGCGAGAAAAGTGACGAGCGCGATCGCGACGATGCTCTTGCGATGCGCGAGCGCCCACTCGAGCACGTCGCCGTAGACGTGGTGCACCCATTCGATGAACCGCTCGACCCTATCCATGACACGGCCGAGCCACGGCATGCGGCGAAAGCGCGAGCCGGGCGGATCGACCCAGACCGACGAGAGCATCGGATCGAGCGTGAAGCTCACGAACAGCGACACCAGCACGGCGACGGCGACGGTGAGCCCGAACTGGAAGAAGAAGCGTCCGATGATGCCGCTCATGAACGCGATCGGAACGAACACGGCGACGATCGCGAACGTCGTCGCCATCACGGCGAGGCCGATCTCGTCGGTCGCCTCCTGCGCGGCGGCGACGTGGCCCTTGCCCATGCCGAGGTGGCGGACGATGTTCTCGCGCACGACGATCGCGTCGTCTATCAGAAGACCGATCGTGAGCGACAGCGCCATCAGCGTGAGGAAGTTCAGCGTGAAGCCGAACGCGTAGAGCGCGATGAACGTCGCGATCACCGCGATCGGCAGCGTGAGCCCGGTGATTATCGTGCTGCGCCAGCTGTGCAGGAACAGGAAGACGATCAGCACGGTGAGCAGCGCCCCCTCGACGATCGTCTGCTTGACGCGATTGACGCTTCCCTCGACCTGATCCGCGGTCGAATAGGCGATCTTCAGGTCGACGTCGGCGGGCAGGCGCGGCTTGAGCTGCTCGATCGCCTCCTTGATGCCGCGGCCGGTTTCGACGATGTTCGCGTCCTGCGCCTTCTGCACGTCGAGCGTAATGGACGGCCGCCCGTTGATGCGCGCGATCGAGTCCTGCTCTTTCTCGCCGTCGATGACGTCGGCGACCTGCGACAGGTACACGTTTCCGCCGCCTTGCTGCGCGACGATGATGCGGCCGAACTGCGTCGGATCCTTGATCTTGCCTTCGACCCGCACGATCAGATCGCTTGGCCCGCTGGTGAGCCGTCCGGCGGGAACGTCCTGATTCGCCGCGCGCACCGCGTTCATCACCTGGTCGACGCCGAGGCCGAACGCGTTCAATGCGGTCGGCTTGATGCGGATCAGGATCTGACGGGTGACGCGGCCGTTGATGTCGATGCGTGCGACGCCGGGAACGTTCTCGAGGCCCTTGACGATCACCTGGTCGGTAAGCGAGGTGAGCTCGCGCAGATCCGCCGTCTGCGACAGCACGCCGATCGAGACGACCGGCTGCTGATTCTCGTTCTGGATGCGGATGACGAGCGGATCTTTCACGTCGCGCGGAAAGGTCGGCCGCGCTTGCGCGATCTTGTCGCGCACGTCCTGCATCGCCACCGCCATGTCGGTCGACATGCGGAACTCGGCGAACACCTCGCTCCTGCCCTCGCGCGAGTTCGAGCGGATCATCGACACGCCGGACACCGTGTTGATCGCGTACTCGATCGGCTTGGTGACGTCGTTCTCCACGACCTCCGGCGCCGAGCCCGGGTAGTTGGTGAGCACGAGCACGTACGGCAGGCTCACGTCGGGAAGCTGTTCGACGCGAAGACGGTTGTACGCGAACAGGCCGAGCACGGCGATGCCGACCATGAACATCGTCGCGAAGACGGGATTACGGATCGAGACGCGGGTGATCCACATGTCAGGCCTCGGCAAGTGTCGTCCCCGCGCACGCGGGGACCCAGCGTCTTTCGACGCACGACACTGGATTCCCGCCCCCCGCCTCAAGCATGCGGGGGCAGGGTTCGCGGGAATGACGGATTGGCATCAGCTCGGCTTCGACTTGTCTTGCGTCGGAGCGCGCACGATGACCGCGGCGCCTTCCTTCAGGTTGTCGAAGCGCGCGGCGAGCACGAGCACATCGGGCGGCAGCTCCGTCTTGATCTCGATGCGCCCCGCTTCCTCGTCGCGGCGGCCGACGACGACGAGCCGGCGCGCGAGCTTGCCCTGCGCGATCGTCCACACGTACGTCTGACCGGCTTCCGTGCGCACGGCGATCGTCGGAAGCGTCGGCACGCCTTTCAGCGCGGCGAGCGCGATGCGTCCGGTCGCGAACATGCCGCCGCGCAACGCGCGTTCGCCGTTCGGAATGCCCACATACACCAGAAACGCCCGCGTGCCGGGTTCGGTCGCAGGATTGATTCGCTCGATGCGGCCGGTGAAGCGGCGATCGCCGAAGCCGTCGATCGCGAGCTCGACCGGCATGCCGATCGCCAGCTCGGGGACGTCGACCGCCGGCACGAGCGCCTGCAGCTCGAGGTCGCGCAAGTCGACCACGGTGAAGAGCGGCGAGTCGAATGCCACCTTTTCGCCAGGCTGCACGTGGCGCTTCGCGACGATGCCGGCGAGCGGTGCGATGACCACGGCATCGCGCAGCGCGTTGCGCGCGAGCTGCACCTGGGCCTCGGCCGACTTCAGCGTTCCCAGCGACACGTTGTACGAAGACTCGGAGCTGTCGAACGCGTTCTGCGAGATGAAGCTCTGCTTCAGAAGCGCCTGGTTGGTCGCGCGCGTCTTCTCGGCGAGTGCGAGCTGCGCCTTCGCCGACTCGAGCGCTCCGACCCGTTCGGTGAGCTTTGCCTCGAGATCCGCCGTGTCGATGCGACCGAGCACCTGGCCCGCCTGCACGTTCTCGCCTTCGCGCACGAGAATCTGGCGCACGTCGCCGGAGACCTTCGCTTTGATCATCGACCAGTGCACCGGCTGCAGCGTGCCCGACACCGGGAGCCAGCGGGCCATCGATTGCGACTCGACGCGCGTAAGATCCGCCGGCCCGAATTCCAGCGTGACCGCGGCGGCCTTCGCCTTGGCGTCGGCTTCGGCCTTCTTCGCGACAAGCCTTGCCGCAATGCCGGCGGCCAGCGCCGCTACGACCACAAATGCAACCAGCGCACCGATTGCGCGCCGTCGCGTCCATATCCCTGCCATCCCCAACCCCCCGTCGTCCGGTCGACGACGTTCCGACACTTGTCGAGTGGGCCGCCCCGTGCGGGTCCACTGCTCGCGGCTTACCCGGCTTGGATGCGACCGGATCCCGCTTCGGATTCGCGGTCGCGCGCGCATCGAACGAGCGGCGGCCCGCGGAAAGATCGCAAGCTTAAAGGCCGGCGGTCACGGCGTACAAGGGCGCTGCGACGGGTTGCGGCGGCGTGCGACCGGCGGCGATCCGAGCGGCGCCAATCGCAGGCGTCGAAGACAATGACCCCACCAGGCGGATTGACACCCGATGCTCAGTAGCAAATAATCCTTTGTTGTCCTACCCTTTCCCCCGGAGATATATTCATGACGATCACGCGCAAGCTCGGTCTGACGGTAGTCGCGGCCGCGCTCACCATCGCTTACGGCTGCGGCAAAGAAGAGCCCAAGAAGGCCGCCGAAGCGCCGACGGCGGCACCCGTTGAGGAAACGATTACCGTCAAGATCGGCCACGCGGGCCCGTTGACCGGCGGCATCGCGCACCTCGGCAAGGACGACGAGAACGGCGTCCACCTCGCCGTCGACCAGGCGAACGATAAGAAGATCAAGATCGGCGGCAAGGTCGTCAAGTTCGAGATGATGAGCGAGGACGACCAGGCCGACCCGAAGATGGGTCCGACCGTCGCCCAGAAGCTCGTCGACGCCAAGGTCGTCGCCGTCATCGGCCACCTCAATTCCGGCGTGTCGATCCCGGCCTCGGCGGTTTACAACCAGGCCAACATACCGATGATCTCGGGCTCGGCGACCAACCCGAAACTCACCGAGCAGGGCTTCAAGAACGTC
The DNA here is from genome assembly GCA_963728935.1 of uncultured beta proteobacterium. GTDB lineage: Bacteria > Pseudomonadota > Gammaproteobacteria > Burkholderiales > Casimicrobiaceae > CAVSMC01. The sequence continues at coordinate 369,571 of CAVSMC010000001.1, forward strand.
TTCCGCACCGTCGGCCGCGACGACCAGCAAGGCCCGGCGGTCGCCGCGTACATCGCGCACGAGCTCAAGGCGAAGAAAGTCGCGATTGCCGACGACGCCACGGCGTACGGCGAGGGGCTCGCGAACGAAGTCGAGAAGACGCTCAAAGCCGCAGGCGTCCAGGTGCTGATGCGCGAGAAGACGAACGACAAGGCGACCGACTTCAAGGCGATCCTCACCAAGATGAAGGGCCGCAACCCGGACGTGATCTTCTACGGCGGCATGGATGCGACCGGCGGCCCGATGATCAAACAGGCGCGCGAGCTCGGCATCAAGGCGCAATTCGCGTACGGCGACGGCGCGTGCACCAGCGAGATGACCAAGCTCGCGGGCAATGCCGCCGAAGGGATGATCTGCTCGCAGGCCGGCATTCCGACGCAGATGGCGTCGAAGGACTTCCAGGAAGCGTTCACGAAGAAGTTCGGCGAAGTGAAGCAGTACGCGCCGTTCTTCTACGATGCGGCGAACATCGTCATCGCCGCGATGCAGAAGGCCGATTCGACCGATCCGGCGAAGATCATTCCGGAGATCCAGAAGATCTCGTACGACGGCGCGACCGGCAAGATCGAATTCGATGAAAAGGGCGACCGCAAGGACGCGGAGATGACAATCTTCGCGATGAAGAGCGGCAAGGTCGAGCCTGTCGCGATCATCAAGGCGGGCAAGACGACGATGATCGCCGCCGCCGGCGGCGCCGCTCCGGCTCCTGCGGCCGCGCCGTCGATGGCGCCCGCCAAAGAGGAGATGAAGAAGGGCGGCGAAATGGCGAAGGAAGCGCCCAAGAAGTAACCGCAATCCGGGCGCAAACAGGACGGCGTCCTTCGGGGCGCCGTTCTTTTATGTCCGGATTCGCGCCGCCGCGGGGATTGCCGCCGTCGGCGCCGCCCCGCACAATCGCCACGCCGGGGACCGCTCTTGCGAAAACTCGCTGCCGGCCGGCCGGACACGGAGACCGCGTGGATATCTTCCTGCAACAGCTAATCAACGGCCTGACGCTTGGCAGCGTGTACGCGATCGTCGCGCTCGGCTACACGATGGTGTACGGCATCATCCAGCTGATCAACTTCGCGCACGGCGAGGTCGTCATGATCGGCGCGATGGTTGCGTTCTCGGTCATCACCTCGCTCGTCGGCGCGCACTCGTCGCTGCCGCCGATCGCGATCGTCATCGTCGGCGCGCTCGTCGCAATCCCGGCGTGCATGGCGGTCGGCTATGCGCTCGAGCGCGTCGCGTACCGGCCGCTTCGCAGCGCGCCGCGGCTCGCGCCGCTGATCACCGCGATCGGCCTTTCGATTGTGCTGCAGCACGTCGCGATGCTCGTGTGGTCGCGCAATCCCATTCCGTTTCCGCAGATCGTCACCGTCGTCCCGTACCACGTGACCAACGTTGTGGGAGGCGCGACGATCACCAACGTGCAGCTTGCGATCATCGCGATCTCGGTGACGATGATGGCGGGCCTGCTACTGCTCGTCTACCGCACGAAGCTCGGCGTCGCGATGCGCGCGACGTCGCAGAACCCGCAGATCGCCGGGTTGATGGGCATCGACATCAACGTGGTCATTTCGCTGACGTTCGTCATCGGCGCGGGCCTCGGCGCCGTCGCCGGCGTCATGGTCGGCACCTACTATGGCATCGCGCACTACCAAATGGGCTTCCTGCTCGGGTTGAAGGCTTTCTCGGCCGCGGTGCTCGGCGGAATCGGCAACCTCGCCGGGGCGATGCTCGGCGGCTTGCTGCTCGGCGTGATCGAGGCGCTCGGCGCCGGATACGTCGGCGATCTCACCAACCTGTGCCAATTCTCAGACTGGTCGTCGACGATCGCCGACCGTTGCGTGAGCGAGCCGTACCTCGCGGTGTTCGGCTCGAATTACCAGGACGTGTTCGCATTCTTCGTGCTGATCGCCGTGCTCGTTTTCCGGCCGTCGGGACTGCTCGGCGAGCGCGTCGGCGAGCGCGCGTAACGCGGAAGCGAAATGCACGCTCTGTTCGACACTCGGGCCAAGCCTGCGATCGCATGGGCGGGGCTTGCGCTGATCGCCGTCGCGCTGATTGCGCTGCCGTTCGCGCTGGCCGCGGTCGGAACGGCGTGGGTGCGCATCATGAATCTCGCGATGCTGTACGCGCTGCTTGCGCTCGGCCTCAACATCGTCGTCGGCTTCGCGGGGCTGCTCGATCTGGGTTACATCGCCTTCTACGCGGTCGGCGCCTACACGTACGCGCTGCTCGCGAGCCCGCACTTCAACATCCACTTGCCGTTCTGGGTGATCTTGCCGATCGGCGCCGCGGTCGCGTGCTTCTTCGGCGTGATCCTCGGCGCGCCGACGCTCAAGCTTCGCGGCGACTACCTCGCGATCGTCACGCTCGGCTTCGGCGAGATCGTGCGCATCTTCATGAACAACCTGTCGCAGCCGGTCAACATCACCAACGGCGCGCAGGGCATCACACTGATCGATCCGTTTCGCGTAGGCGGCTTCAACTTCGCGCAGCGCGAGACCATCGGCGGGCTCGACTTCACTGGTCCCGTCAAGTACTACTATGTGCTCGTGCTCGTGCTCGTCGCGATCATCGTCGTCAACCTGCGACTGCAGAACTCGCGGATCGGTCGCGCGTGGGAAGCGATCCGCGAGGACGAAGTAGCCGCGCGCGCGATGGGCATCAACACGCGCAATCTGAAGCTGCTCGCATTCGCGATGGGCGCCTCGTTCGGCGGTATCTCCGGCGGCATCTTCTCGGCGACGCAAGGCTTCATCAGTCCGGAGAGCTTCGTGCTCGTCGAGTCGATCATGGTGCTGTCGATGGTCGTGCTCGGCGGCATGGGCAACATCTTCGGCGTGATCGTCGGCGCGCTGCTGCTGTCGTTCGCGCCGGAGGTGCTGCGCTATACGGTCGAGCCAGCGCAGCGCGCGCTGTTCGGCCGGATGATCATCGAGCCCGAGGTGATCCGCATGCTGCTGTTCGGGCTCGCGCTCGTGCTGATGATGCTGTTCCGTCCGGCCGGGCTGATGCCCTCCGCCGTGCGCAAGCGCGAGCTCGAGACGGGCACAACCGGGACGGCTGGCCGATGAGCGCGGTGAACGCGTCGGGCACCGACAACGGCGCGATCGGAGCACCGCTCCTCGTCGCGCAAGGAATCTCGAAGCGCTTCGGCGGCGTGCAAGCGCTTGCCGAGGTGAGTTTCAGCATCGAGCGCCGCGAGATCTACGGCCTGATCGGCCCGAACGGCGCCGGCAAGACGAGCCTGTTCAACGTGCTGACCGGCATCTACACGGCGGACACGGGCGAGTTCACGTTCGACGGCGTTCCGCTCGCGGGGCTGAAGCCGCACGAAGTCGCCGCGCGCGGCATCGGACGAACGTTCCAGAACATTCGCTTGTTCGCCAATCTGTCCGCGCTCGAGAACGTGATGATCGGACGCCACGTGCGCACGCGCGCCGGCGTCGCCGGCGCGATCTTCCGCAACGCACGAACACGCGATGAGGAGCGCGCGATCGAAAGGCGCGCCTACGAGCTGCTCGATTATGTCGGCGTCGCCAAGCGCGCCAACGACCTCGCGAAGCACCTCGCGTACGGCGACCAGCGGCGGCTCGAGATCGCGCGCGCGCTCGCGACCGACCCGAAGTTGCTCGCGCTCGACGAGCCCGCCGCTGGAATGAACGCAACCGAGACGGCGGCGCTCAAGCGCCTGCTCGAGCACATCCGCCAGGACGGCACGACGATCCTCTTGATCGAGCACGACATGAAGCTCGTGATGAGCGTCTGCGATCGCGTGCTCGTGCTCGACTACGGCAAGAAGATCGCCGAAGGCTCCGCCGGCGAGGTTCAGCGCGACGATGCGGTGATCGCGGCATACCTCGGTGGAGACATCGCTACGTCTCTCAAAGGCGCCTAGCACGATGCCTGAGTGCCTGCTCGAATTGCGCAAGCTCAGGGTTGCCTACGGCGGCATCCAGGCGGTCAAAGGCATCGACCTCGATGTCGGCGACGGCGAGCTCGTCTGTCTGATCGGCGCGAACGGCGCCGGCAAGACGACCACGCTCAAGGGCATCTGCGGGCTGCAGCCTGTTGCTTCGGGGACGATCCGCTACGCCGGCGCCGACGTCACCGGGCGGCGCGCGTTCGAGCTCGTCCGGCTCGGCCTCGCGATGGTTCCCGAGGGCCGCGGCGTGTTCGGCGCGCTCACCATCGAGGAGAACCTCGCGATGGGCGCGTACGTGCGCACCGACAAGGCCGGCGTTCGCGCCGACGTCGAGCGCGTGTTCGCGCTGTTTCCCCGCCTCGCCGAGCGGCGCCGGCAGACTGCCGGCACGCTGTCGGGCGGCGAGCAGCAAATGCTCGCCATCGCACGCGCGTTGATGTCGAAGCCGCGGATGCTGCTGCTCGACGAACCGTCGATGGGGCTTGCGCCGCTGATGGTGCAGAAGGTGTTCGAGACGGTGCTCACCGTGTCTCGCGACGGCGTCACGATCCTGCTGATCGAGCAGAACGCGAAGCTCGCGCTCGAGGTATCGCATCGCGGCTACGTGATGGAATCGGGCGAGATCACGCTCGCCGGCCCCGCGAAGGAATTGCTGCGCAACCCGGCCGTTCGCGCAGCGTACCTCGGCGAGCTGTCGTAGCGGCGTGAACAGCGAGCGGGGACCCGCGAAGCGGGCTGCGCACGACACGGCGCGCAAGCGACGTGTCGCGTGGAGGCTAACGTCGAGCGCGGGCGAGACGTTAAGCGAGGCGCAGCCGAGCGGCCGGAACTGCAACTGCGAATCGCCGCGGGCCGCCGACACGCGACGCGTCGTACTCCTGCCCGTAGACGGAGGCGGCGCGTGAGCGACGACCAGGATTTGCGCGCGAGGGTATCTCGTCGTTGCGGCGCCCGGCGACGACGGGGCCGTGGCAATGAGTGAAGACGCGCCGACGCCGCTATCGACCGCCGCCGTCCATCTGCATCCGCGCGCCGTGCCGATCGGACACGCATTCGCCTGGTACGAAGAGGCGATGCGGCTGTGGAAGCGGTCGCCCGCATCGTGGGGCGTGCTCGCGCTGATCACGCTCGGCGTCGACCTCGTGCTCGACGCGCTTCCCGGCGCCGGCTCGCTGATCGGCAAGATCATTACGCCGCTCGTCGCTTCGGGGATGGTCGTTGCCGCGCTCGAGGCCGATCGCGAATCGCGTCCGCGCGCTGCGCACGCGTTCGCCGCGTTCACGGCGCCTGCCGGGGCGATCGCCGCGATCATCGTTTCGAGTCTCGCCACGTTCGCGGCCGAGGCGGCCGCCGCATGGTGGATCGCCGACGAGAACCTGCTCGTCCACGCAGCCGACGCTGCGCCGCTGTCGATCACGACGATCGTCGGCGTCTACGTCGTCGGCGTGCTCGTGTCGCTGCCGTTCACATTCGTCCCTTTCCCCGTGCTGCTCGAGCGAGCGGGCGCACATGCGGCGTTCAGCGCGAGCTTCCGGGCGTTCGCGCTCAACACGTTGCCGCTGATGCTCTACGGCGCGGTGTCGCTGATGCTTCTCGCGTTCGGTCTCGTCACGTGGGGCGTCGGCTTCGTCATCGCGTTGCCGCTGTGGGTCGCGTCGAGCTACGCCGCCTGGAAGGACATCTTCGGCGTGCGAGTCGACGCGATCGCGTCGCCGCCGTAACCGCTTGTTGAAACAACGCCGCGGTCGCCTCACAATGGGCGTCCCCGGCTGCGCCAAAGGTGGGCCAATGCGCGACGCCGGGACGACTCCATTCGAGCACGAGCGCCATGGACTTCGACCCGCTGCTGCTCTCGCGCCTGCAGTTCGCGTTCGTGATGTCGTTTCACATCCTGTTCCCCGCGTTCACGATCGGGCTCGCGAGCTGGCTCGCGGTGCTCGAAGCGCTGTGGCTTTCCACCGGCCGCCCCGAATATGGCGAGCTCTTTCGACTGTGGCTGAAGCTCTTCGCCGTGTCGTTCGCGATGGGGGTGGTGTCCGGCATCGTGATGAGCTTCCAGTTCGGGACCAACTGGAGCCGCTTTTCCGCGGCCGCCGGCAACGTCGTCGGCCCGCTGATGAGCTACGAAGTGCTGACCGCGTTCTTCCTCGAGGCGGGCTTCCTCGGCATCATGCTGTTCGGCGCGCAGCGCGTCGGCAAGGCGCTGCATTTCTTCGCGACGCTGATGGTCGCCGTCGGCACGCTGATCTCGACGTTCTGGATCATCTCGGCCAACAGCTGGATGCACACGCCGGCCGGTTACGTGCTGCGCGACGGCGTGTTCTATCCGGCCGACTGGCTCGCGATCATCTTCAATCCTTCGTTTCCGTACCGGCTCGCCCACATGGTGCTCGGGGCCTATCTCACGACGTCGTTCGTCGTCGCCGGCGTAGCCGCCTACTATTTCCGGCGCGAGATCGCGGTCGCGCATGCGCGGATCATGTTCGCGATGGCGATGGGCTTCATCGTCATCGTCGTTCCGTTGCAGATTGCGGCCGGCGATCTTCATGGGTTGAACGCGCTTGCCTACCAGCCGGCGAAGATCGCCGCGATGGAGGCGCACTGGGAGAGCAGTGAGGTGCCGGTGCCGCTCGTGCTGTTCGCGCTACCCGACGAGCGCGCCGAGCGCAACCGCTACGCGATCGAGATCCCGTACGCGGGCAGCATCATCCTCACGCACACGATCGACGGCGCGGTCAAGGGACTCAAGGATTTCCCCGCGTCCGAGCGTCCGCCGGTCGTCATTCCGTTCTTCTCGTTCCGCATCATGGTGGGGCTTGGGCTCGTGATGCTTGCGATCGGCGTGTGCGGCATTCTGCTGTTCGTCCGCGGCCGCCTGTACACGAGCAAGTGGTTCCAGCGACTGTGCATCGCCTCCTCTCCGATCGGCTTCGTCGCCGTGATCGCCGGCTGGATCACCGCCGAAGTCGGCCGCCAGCCCTACGTCGTTCACGGGCTGATGCGCACGTCCGACGCCGTCGCGCCCATTGGTGGCGCCATGGTCGCGACGTCGCTCGCCGCATTCGCCATCGTGTACGCGGTGATCTTCGGCGCGGGAATCTACTACATGCTGAAGCTCGTGCGCCGCGGCCCGGTGGCCGATGCGCCGACGGCCGGTGCGGTGACTCCCGAACGCCCGACCAAACGACCGGCCCGGCCTTTTTCGCTGCCCGACGAAGAGCTGTCCTGAGGCCCGACGCGATGACCGGCGACGCGCTCACGCTGACCTGGTTCGCGATCATCGCGTTCGCCGTCTTCATGTACGTGCTGCTCGACGGCTTCGTGCTCGGAATCGGCATCCTGTTCACGTCGATCGGCGGCGAAGACGATCGCGACGTCATGATGCAGTCGGTGGCGCCGATCTGGGACGGCAACGAGACGTGGCTCGTGCTCGGCGGCGCTGGCCTGTTCGCGGCGTTTCCGCTCGCCTACGCGATCATCCTGCCCGCGATGTACCTGCCGCTGTCGGCGATGCTGCTCGCGCTCGTCTTTCGCGGCGTCGCATTCGAGGTGCGATTCAAGGCGACGACGCACCGCCATCGCTGGAGCCTGGCGTTCGCGGGGGGGTCGATCGTCGCGACGTTCGCGCAAGGCGCGACGCTCGGCGCGCTCGTGCAAGGCATCAGCGTCGCCGATCGGCAGTTCGCCGGCGGCGCGTTCGATTGGCTGTCGCCGTTCAGCGTGTTCACCGGAGCGTCGGTTGTCGCCGGCTACGCGTTGCTCGGCGCGACGTGGCTCGTGATGAAGACCGACGGCGCGCTGCAGCAGCGCGCGAACCGCGCCGCCGCCGCACTCAATGTCGGCGTGCTCGTCGCGCTCGCGATCATCAGCGCGTGGGTGCCGCTCCTGTCCGCGCACATACGCGAGCGCTGGTTCAGCTGGCCCAACATCGCGCTGCTGTCGCCTGCGCCTCTGTTCACCGCGGTGGCGGGATTCCTGTTGTGGAGGAGCCTGCGGGCGCGGCAGACCTTTCCGCCGTTCATCCTCGCGATGGCGCTCTTCTTCCTCGGCTACTCGGGGCTCGCAATCAGCATCTGGCCGAACATCGTGCCGCCTTCGATCACGATCTGGGCGGCGGCCTCGGCGCCGGAGTCGCAGCTATTCCTGCTGGTCGGCGTGCTGTTCCTGCTGCCGATCATCGTCGGCTACACCGCGTATTCGTACTGGATCTTCCGTGGCAAGGTGGGCAGCGACGCCGGATATCACTGACCGGCGGCCGTGGTGGGCACGCTCGCGACCTTCCAGGCGCCAAACGGAAAGAGCCGCACGACTTGCGGATCGTTCGCGTAGCGATCGAACGCCGCGTGGATGACCGCCTGCGGCAAGTCCATATCGTGCCGCGCGCGAGCTTGCGCGAGCAGCGCGATCACGCCGGCGCGATCGTCGAGCATGGCTGCCAGCACTGCTCGGTTCGCGGCCGAGAAATGCGGATGTCGCGCGAGACACTGGCGCTCGAGCGCGCGCGCATCGTCGGCGTTGCCGCGCGCCGCATGAACGTACGCGCGCCCGATCAGCGCCGTCGGGAGGTCGGGAAAGCGCTCGAGCGCCTCGTCGAACAGCGCTTGCGCGGCGTCGAGGTCACCGGCGGCCAATTCCTGCACGCCGGCGCCGATCGGCATCCAGAGGCTCGTATCGCCGGCGGCGCGGCACAGTGACCACGCGTCGCGCGCCTGCTCGAACGCGCGTTGGTATCCGAGGCAAATGGCGCGCGCGAGATGGACGCTCGCCGACAGCGGATCGTAGACGCGCGCGAGATTGAGCTCGGCGAGCGCCTCGTCGAACTTGCATTGCAGCGACAGGATCTCAGCGTAGTTGAGGCGCGCCGACGTGTAATGCGGCAACGTTCGCAGCGCCCGTACGAACAGCTGCTCCGCGCCCGCTGCGTCGTAGTCGAACTTGCCGACGATGATCGCTTTCGTGCGCAACGCCACCGCGTGCTCAGCGTCGAGCGCAAGCGCTTGATCGACGGCAGCGCGGATGACTTCGACAATCGGTCCGCTGTCGCGATCCATGAAGCTCAGGCGACTGTAGAGCGCGGCGCCGAGCGCCGCCCACGCATCGGCCGAATCGGGGTTTTCGCGAGCAACCGATTCCGCGAGCGCGACCGCCTCGTCCGCGCCGCCGAGCGTTCGTTGCAGCACCATCAATCGTGCCCGTTCGAGCGCGACGCGCTGCGGCATCGAAAGCGATGCGCGCGCATGCACGTCCGGGCGCAGCGCCGCAGGCGTCGGAAGCGTCTCGAGCAAGCGGACCAGCACGAGATCGAGCATCCGATCGAGCAACCGATGCACGTCATCTTGCGGGCTCACGCCCGAGTCGACCCATCGCACGACAGCGTCGGACGCGTTCACGAGGCGCACCGAAAGCCGAAGCTCGCGCTCCTGCTCTCGCGCAAGCGTCGATTCGACCAGCCATGGCACGCCGAGCTGCGCGCCGACGACCGCGGCGTCACCCGACGACGCGTCGGCGCCGCCCACCGATCCGCGCGCCATCACACGCGGCAGCCCCGCGCGAATCAGGTGGTCGGCAAGCCGATCGGCGAATGCCTCGCACCAGCTTTCGAGCGCGGCGTCGCCGGTCTGATTGCGCGTGCGCAGCACGGCCAATCCGAACGGCTGCGCCGCGGTACTCTGCGCGACGAACTCCGGCGCATAGCGGCCCTTCGGAAGAACGATGCGCACCTGCGGGGTTGCGTTGAACAGCGCGTAGTGCGCTTCCAGGCGATCGCGCAGTCGTCCGGCGGTGACGCGCACGATCGGATCGGTCTGCGGATCGTACGTCGACGGATCGCGGCGAAAGACTTCGAGCGCGATCGACGTCTCGCGCAGCGCGGCGTCGTCGCCGGCGACGCGCCTCTCGACCAGATACCGGAGCAGTCGCATGTGACTCGGCGCGCGGCGCAGCGCGTCGCTGTCGAGCAATCGATCGAGCTCTTGCCGGATCAGCGCCGGCAGCCTGACAGGGGGTGGCATGGCGATAACTGTAGCCGACCCATTCGGCGCCGTAGTCCTGATGTTACTTGTTGTTACGTGCCGCCGGATGCAGCTGCCGCGCTGTGGCTATCGACGCACGCACACTACCTTGGGCGCGACGCTCCGCCGCCCCGTGGCGCCGTTGAAGCGTCAATGCCGGATCGTGAAGCCCCTGAATTCGTCGCGCACGTCTGCGGCTTCGACATCGACCGACGTGACGCGCGCACCGGGCGGACCGCGACGGCTCCATTCGACGATTCGCTCGACCGTCGGCTCGTCGCCCTGGACGAGCGCCTCGACGCTGCCGTCGTGCGCGTTGCGTACCCAGCCGGAGACGCCCAGTCGCTCGGCGGCCTCGACCATAGCGTAGCGAAAGCCCACGCCCTGCACGCGTCCGTGGATCACCAGACGGCGAGCGATCATCAGCCGCCGGAGCGGCGCGCGTACATGAGCAGCGCCGCGACGGTCTTCACGTCGGTGATCTCGCCGCGGTCGAGCGCGGCAAGCATCTCGTCGACGCTCATATCGATGAGCTCGAGGAACTCGCCGTGATCGAGCTTTGCGCCGACGTGCGCGAGACCTTCGGCGACGAAAAATGCGATCGCCTCGGTCGAATAGGAGACGACCGTGTGCACGTTGCCGAGCGGCGTCCATTCGCTCGCCGTGTAGCCCGCTTCCTCGATCAGCTCGCGCTTCGCGGTCGCGAGCGGATCTTCACCGGGATCGAGCTTGCCGGCTGGAAATTCGATCATCACGCGATCGAGCGGATAGCGGAACTGGCGCTCGACGACGAGACGGCCGTCGTCTCGCACCGGCACAACCAGCACGGCGCCCGGATGCACGATGTACTCGCGCGTCGCCGTGCCGCCGTCGGGCAGCCTCACCTGATCGCGGCGAACGTGCAGCAGCTTGCCATCGAACACGCGCTCGGACGCGACGCGCGTTTCGATCAGATGCCCGTCGCGCCCGCCATGATCGCCGCGCGGGCGCGGATCGTCGGTGTCGTCAGCCATCGGCCCAGTCCCGCGGCACCAAGAAATCGCTGTAGAGCGCGGCTTCCGGCGTGCCGGGCTCTGGCTTCCAGTCGTAGCGCCACTTCACGATCGGCGGCAACGACATCAGGATCGCCTCGGTGCGTCCGTTCGATTGCAATCCGAACAGCGTACCGCGGTCCCATACGAGGTTGAACTCGACGTAGCGACCGCGCCGATACGCCTGGAAGTCGCGTTCGCGCTCGCCGTACGGCTTGTCGCGACGCCGCTCGACGATCGGCGCGTAGGCGGGCAGAAAGTGATCGCCGACGTTTCGCACCAACGAAAAGCAGCGGTCGAAGCCTCCGTCGTTCAAGTCGTCGAAGAAGATGCCACCCACGCCGCGCGGCTCCTGCCGGTGGCGGACGTAGAAATACTCGTCGCACCATTTCTTGTATTTCGGATGGACATCCTCACCGAACGGCACGAGCGATGCGCGACACGTGCGGTGGAAATGCACGACGTCCTGCGCGAAGCCGTAATAGGGCGTAAGGTCCATGCCGCCGCCGAACCACCAGATCGGCTGCGGCTGCGGCTGCGCCGCGCTCGCGTGCGCGTGCGCGACGAACATCCGCACGTTGAGATGAACGGTCGGCACATACGGATTGCGCGGATGCACGACGAGCGAAACGCCGAGCGCGTCGAAGCTGCGACCGGCGAGCTCGGGTCGCGATGCCGTGGCCGATGGCGGCAGCCGCGCGCCGCTGACGTGCGAGAAGTTGACACCGCCGCGCTCGAGCACCCGGCCGTCCTCGATCACGCGCGAAATGCCGCCGCCGCCTTCGGGTCGCGTCCATTCGTCGCGTAGAAACGACTCGCCGTCGATCGCTTCGAGCGCGGCGACGATGCGCGCTTGCAGATCGACGAAATACGCGCGCGGCGAGTCGACGTCCATCGCGGCGTGCGTCACGGCCGTCGCGGCGCGAGCGCGCGAAAGCCGATGTCGCGCCGGAACTGCATGCCGTCGAACCGGATTTCGGCGATCGCCGCGTACGCGCTGCGCTGCGCCTGCTTGACCGAATCGCCGAGCGCCGTTACGCAAAGCACGCGGCCGCCGGTCGTCACGACAGCGTCGCCGTCGAGCATCGTTGCGGCGTGGAACACTTTGCAATCCGGATACGTTTGCCCGTTGACGCGCTCCAACCCGACGACCGCGTCGCCTTTGCGCGGCGAATCGGGGTAGCCCGCCGCGGCGAGCACGACGCCGAGCGCGGCACGGCGGTCCCATTCGACCTCGGCGCGATCGAGCGTTCCTTCGATTGCATGCGCGACGAGGTCGACGAGGTCGGACTTCAGGCGCACCAGGATCGGCTGCGTCTCGGGGTCGCCCATCCTGCAATTGAACTCGAGCACCTTCGGCGCGCCGTCGGCGCCAACCATCACGCCCGCGTACAAGAAGCCCGTGTAGAGGATGCCGTCGGCCGCCATGCCATTGACCGTAGGCAGAATGATCTCGCGCATGATCCGGGCGTGCAGCGCCGGTGTCACGACGGGCGCCGGTGAATACGCACCCATGCCGCCGGTATTCGGTCCCTGGTCGTTGTCGCACAGCCGCTTGTGATCCTGGCTCGAAGCGAGCGGCAGCACGTTGCGGCCGTCGACCATCACGATGAAGCTCGCTTCCTCGCCGGCGAGGAAATCCTCGACGACCACCCGCGCGCCGGCCGCGCCCATCGCGTTGTCGACGAGCATCGCATCGATCGCCGCGTTCGCTTCGTCGAGCGTCGTCGCGACGACCACTCCCTTGCCCGCTGCGAGACCGTCGGCCTTGACGACGATCGGCGCGCCACGCGAGGCGACGTAAGCGCGCGCTTCGCCGGCATCGGTGAACGTCCGATAAGCCGCCGTCGGGATGCGATGCCGCGCCATGAACGCCTTGGCGAAGTCCTTCGAGCTCTCGAGCTGCGCGGCGACTCGCGTTGGTCCGAAGATCGCGAGACCGGCGGTGCGGAAGGCGTCGACGACACCCGCTGCCAGCGGGGCTTCCGGACCGACGACGGTGAGCGAGACGCCCTGCTCGCGGGCGAACGCAACCAGCGCGTCGATCGCCGTGACCGCGACGTTCGCCACTGCCGGCTCGCGCGCGGTGCCCGCGTTGCCGGGCGCGACGAACACCTTCGCCACGCGGGGCGACTGCGCGAGCTTCCACGCGAGCGCGTGCTCGCGACCGCCGCCCCCGATGACGAGCAGGTTCATGCCGGCAAGGGTAGCGCGGATCGGGCCGCCGTTACGCGCCTCATCAATGGCGGAAATGACGCACGCCGGTGAAGACCATCGCGATGCCGCGCTCGTCGGCGGCAGCGACTACCTCGTCGTCCCGTACGCTCCCGCCCGGCTGGATCACCGCAACGGCGCCGTTGTCGGCGACGACGTCGAGCCCATCCCGAAACGGAAAGAATGCATCGGACGCAACGACCGAGCCTGCGAGCGACAAGTCGGCGTGCTTCGCTTTCATCGCCGCGATGCGCGTCGAATCGACGCGGCTCATCTGGCCCGCGCCGATGCCGAGCGTGCGGCCCCCACCGCAATAGACGATCGCGTTCGACTTCACGTATTTCGCCACGCGCCACGCGAACAGCAGATCGCTCACCTGCTCAGCCGTGGGTGCCTTCTTGGTCACGACCTCGAGATCGGCGGCTCGCGTCACGGCGACGTCGGGCGTCTGCACGAGGAATCCGCCGCCGACACGCTTGAACTCCCACGCTGCCGGCTCGTCGCGCCGCGACAACCCGATCTCCAGCACGCGAACGTTCTTCTTCGCGGCGATGACGGCGAGTGCGTCGTGTGTATACGCCGGTGCGATCAGCACCTCGAGGAATTGCGCTGCGACCGCTTCGACGGTCTCGCCGTCGACCGGCCGGTTGAATGCGATGATGCCGCCGAACGCCGACGTCGGATCGGTCGCGAACGCCCGCCGGTAGGCGTCGACCGTCGTCGGCGCGAGCGCGACGCCGCAGGGGTTCGCATGCTTGACGATCACGCAGGCGGCCGCTTCGTCGTCGGCGAACGCCTTCGCGCACTCCCACGCGGCGTCGCTGTCGGCGATGTTGTTGTACGACAGCTCCTTGCCCTGCAGCTGCCGATATTGCGCGAGCGCGCCAGCGGCGGGCTCGAGATCGCGGTAGAAGGCGGCGCGTTGGTGCGGGTTCTCGCCGTAGCGAAGGTCCTGCACCTTGGCCGCGTGCAAATTCAACCGTTCGGGAAATTCGATCGCCGACCCGTCGGCAGCGCGTACGGTGAGCCAGTTCGAGATCGCGCCGTCGTAGGCCGCCGTATGCGAAAACGCCTTGCGCGCGAGCGCGAAGCGCGTGGCCGTGGAGAGCACGCGGTCGTTTCTCGCGAGCTCCGCCGCGAGCGACGCGTAATCCGCGGGATCGACGACGACGCCGACGTCCGTCCAGTTCTTCGCCGCGGCGCGCACCATCGTCGGACCGCCGATATCGATGTTCTCGATCCCCTCGTCGAGCGTGCACCCTTCCTTAGCCACCGTTTCGCGGAACGGATACAGGTTGACGACGACCAGGTCGATCAGCGGAATCGCGTGCTGCTCGAGCGCAGCGGCGTGCGCGGCGATATCGCGGCGGGCGAGGATGCCGCCGTGGACTTTCGGATGCAGCGTCTTCACGCGCCCGTCGAGCATCTCGGGAAACCCGGTGTAGTCGCCGATCTCGGTGACCGGAAGTCCCGCGTCGGCGAGCGCCCTCGCCGTGCCGCCGGTCGACAGCAACCGCACCCCCAGCCGATCGAGCGCACGCGCGAATTCGACGACGCCGGTCTTGTCCGAGACGGACAGCAGCGCCTGAGCGATGGGAGCGGACATGCGAAGCGATGCTCCGTTCGAGCGCGAACGGAATCGGGTCCCTTAGCGGATCCCGTACTTGTTGAGCTTGCTGCGCAGCGTGTTGCGATTGACGCCGAGCATGTCGGCAGCCTGCGTCTGGTTGCCGTTCGCGCGCGTCATCACCGATGCGAGCATCGCGCGCTCGACGTGCGAGATCACCATGTCGTAGATGCCGTGCGGCGGCTCGCCGTCGAGACGCCGGAAATATTCGTCGAGCGACTTCTCGACGGTGCGACCGATTTCATTGCTGCCGTTCAGGCGAATCGTCTTCTTCACGCCGCAAGGGCCTCCCCGCCCGATCTCCGATCGGCTGCGCCTGCGGCAAATGCTTCGCGCGCATCGACCACGCCGCCGCGAGCCGGCGCGTGGGCGAGGCGCTCGCCTGCCGCGGCGAGTCCGTCGAAAAAGCGGTGCACCGCCGCGATCTGCGCCACGGTCGATTCCGCTGCATTGACTTCCCGGCGCAGTGCCTCGCCTCCCGCCAGGTCCTTCGCATACCAGCCGATATGCTTGCGCGCGATGCGCGCGCCCGCTTCTTCGCCGTAGAACGCGTAATGCTCGTCGAGATGACGAGCGACGATCGCGCGCGCCTCGTCTACGGTCGGCGCCGCAAGCTCGACGCCGTGCACGAGAAAATGCGCGATCTCGCGAAAAATCCACGGTCGACCCTGCGCGGCGCGGCCGATCATCAGCGCGTCGGCGCCCGTGCACGCGATCACGTCGCGCGCCTGCCGGGGCGTCGAAATGTCGCCGTTCGCGATGACGGGAATCGACACCGCCTGCTTGACCGCCCGGATCGTCTCGTACTCGACGGCGCCGGTGAACGCGCACGCGCGCGTGCGGCCGTGAATCGCGAGCGCGGCGACACCCGCCGATTCGGCAAGAATTGCAATACGAACCGCATTGCGCCGTCGCGGATCGGGACCGGTACGCATCTTGAGCGTCACCGGTACGTCGACGGCTCGCACGACCGAATCGAGGATCGCCGCGACGCGGCCCTCGTCGGACAGCAGCGCGGAGCCCGCGGCGACGTTGCAGACCTTCTTCGCAGGGCAGCCCATGTTGATGTCGATGACCTGCGCGCCGCGCGCAACGTTGTAGCGCGCGGCATCCGCCATCAGTTCGGGATCGGCGCCGGCGATCTGCACGGCGATCGGTTCGACCTCGCCAGCGTGGTTGCTGCGCCGTTGCGACTTTTCGGTACCCCACAGCCGCGGATTCGACGCGAGCATCTCCGACACCGCGTAACCGGCGCCAAGCCTCTTGCAGAGTTGTCGAAACGGCCTGTCGGTGACGCCCGCCATCGGGGCGACGAACAACGGGTTCGCAATGACGTGCGGACCGATCTGCATGGAGGAACGAGCGATGGACGCGCAGCGACTTGCGGAGGGGAAATGAATTATACCGATTCCGGAGCGCGCAGCACATGCGTGCAACGTTTTTCGTTTCAGCGGCGAAACGCCTGCGACGAATTCGCAACAAACGATCCGCGGCCCGAAACTTGCATCGGTCTGCGCGCGGCCGCTCGCGCGCAACGTTACACGTGGTGATGCGACGCGAGTGAGCGCCAACGTGCGCCGGTGTACACGACAGCGAGCGTGCTGGACCGATCGCGGTGGCGTTAACGCAACCCGTTCAGCATCGCGCGCGTAAATGCGCGCTTGGCGGGCGCGATCGCGTCGAGCAGCGTCATCGCGACGCCGCGCGGCCATCGAAGCAGCGCGGTGTCGTTGCCGAACAAGCCGATGAGTCCGTGCGTGAATACGACGCCTGCCAGCCGGTCGGATCGCCGCTCGCGGGCGTAGCGCGCAAGCATCGGCTGCGAGCCGATCGCTTCGCGCGGCGCGTCGACTATCGCGCGCGCAAGCGTGTGCGCATCGCGCAGGCCGAGATTGAAGCCCTGACCCGCGACCGGATGCAGCGTCTGCGCGGCGTTGCCGATCGCGACGCAACGCGACACCGCGAGCGCAGGCGCGTATTCGAGCACCAGCGCGAACGTGCGGCGGTCGATCGCATCCGTCACCGCAGTTGCACGCGGCCCGAACCGCCGCCTCAATTCGTCGACAAACGCCTGTTCGGGCATCGTCACGAGCGTTTGCGCGCGTTCCGGCGTCGTCGTCCAGACGAGACCGTAGTGATCGCCTTCCGGCAACAGCGCGAGCGGACCTTCGGCCGTGAACCGCTCGTACGCGATTCCGCGATGCGGCACGGACAACGCAAGGCGCGCGACCAGCGCGACCTGGCCGTATTCGCGGCGAAAGCGCGCGACGCCGTCGATTGCGGCACCCGACCCGTCGGCCACCACGGCAAGCCGAGCGGTCAGCACGTCGGTGCCGTCATCGAGCGCGACCGCCGCGTACGCCGGCGTGCCGCCGACGTGCTTTGCGCGCGAATCCCAGCGCACATCGACGCGCTTGCGCTCGAGTGCGGCATCGAGCACCGCCTGCAGCGCGCGATAGCTCACCACGTAGCCCAACGCGGGCAGCCCCTGTTCCGCCGCATCGAGCCGCGCGAGGCCGAAGCCGCCTGCCTGCGAAATGTCGACCGACTTGATCGGCGTGACCGCGCGGGCGGTTGCGGCGAGCGCGCACCAGACGCCCGCTCGCTCGAGGAGCAACCGCGCACCGTGCGACAGCGCGATCGAACGCTCGCCGCGCGGCGGCTCGCCGTGCGCGCGCGCGTCGAGGACGACGACATCGAGATCGTCATCGCTCAACGCAAGCGCGAGCGTCGCGCCGACGGGCCCCGCGCCGACGATAGCGATGTCGTGCATCAGGTAACGGGATACAGGCAACAGGGATCAGAACATCGGCGCCATTCGTGCATCTCTGACACCGGTTGGCCGCCTGTGTTACCGGGAACCGCAGGCGGCCTCGACGTCGGCAACGGTCTTGGGCGTCGCCGCGGTGAGGTTGTCGACGCCGCTTTCGGTGACGAGCACGTCGTCCTCGATGCGCACGCCGATGTCCCAGAACGCCTCGGGAACGTTGTCGGCGCGCCGGATATAGGCGCCCGGCTCGACGGTGAGCACCATGCCGGGCGCGAGCGCTTGCGAAGCACCCTTGTACTGGTAGCGTCCGGCGTCGTGCACGTCCATGCCGAGCCAATGACCGGCGCGATGCATATAGAACTGCTTGTAGCTACCTGACTCGAGCGCCGCATCGAGCGGCCCGCTGATCAGGCCGAGATCGATGAAGCCCTGCGCGAGCACGCGTTCGGCAACCTTATGGTAGTCGTGGAAGTCGGCGCCCGGCTTGACCGCGTCGATGCACGCTTGTTGGGTGGCGAGCACCAGCTCGTAGACCGCCTTCTGCGCTGCGCTGAAGCGGCCGCTGACGGGAAACGTCCGCGTGATATCCGACGCGTAGCCGTGGTATTCGCAGCCGGCATCGATCAGCAGCAGCTCGCCCTCCTGCAACTGACGGTCGTTGTCGCGGTAATGGAGGATGCATGCATTCGGCCCGCCGGCGACGATCGACGGATACGCGACGGCCTGCGCGCCCTCGCGCAAGAACTCATGCGCGAGCTCGGCTTCGACCTGATACTCGTACCAGCCGGGGCGCGCGGCTGCCATCGCCCGCCGGTGAGCCGCCGACGAGATCGCGTTGGCGCGGCGCATCAGCGCGATCTCGTGCGCGTCTTTCACCAAGCGCATCGCATCGAGTGCCTCGCGTACGTCGACGATCTCGGACGGTGCTGCGACGCCGATGCGCGCTCGATTGCGCACCTCGTTCAGCGCGTCGGTGATCCGCTTGTCCCAATCGGCGAACAGTCCGAGCGGCGCGTACAGCGCAGGCTGGTCGCAGAGCAGATCGGGAAGCTTCTCGGGCAGCTCGCCGATCGAATGCGCGTCGTCGAAATCGAACATCTCGCGCGCCACGTCAGGACCATATCGGAAGCCATCCCAGATCTCGCGCTCCTCGTTCTTCGGACGACAGAACAGCACGTGGCGGTCGCCGTCAGCGCCGGCAATGAGCGCAACGACGGCTTCGGGTTCGGGAAAACCCGTCAGATAGTAGAAGTAGCTGTCGTGCCGGTAAGGAAAATGGGAATCGCGGTTGCGCGCGACCTCGGGAGCCGTCGGCACGAGCGCGAGACCGCCGCCCGATTGCGCACGCATCTGACGCAGCAGCGCATCGCGACGGTCGCGGTAGACGTGTCGTTGATGATCCATGGCGGGCTTCGCGAAAAGGGCGTCAATTATATAGGCGTTCATGCCGCGCGCCTGTCGTTTTGCGCGCGCGGCTCGCTGTTACCATTGCCGTCATGGCCGCCGCCGACGCCACTGCGCCGCCGCACGGCGCTGCACTGCACGACGCGAAGATTGCGTTGCGGCGCGAGATGCTGTCGCGGCGCGACGCGCTGTCGATCGAGCGTCGCACCGCCGCGAGCAAGGAGATCTGCGAGCGCCTGGCGCGGCTGCCGTCGTTCGTCGCAGCGCGCACGGTGCTGCTGACACTCGCCTTTCGCAGCGAATGGGATACGCGGCCGTTCGTGCGGGCGGCGCTCGCCGCCGGGCAAACGGTCGCCGTCCCGCGCGTCGACCCGGCAACGCGCATGCTCGCGCTGCACGCGATCGCCGACCCGGTTACCGAAATCGTGCCTGGCTACCGCGGCATTCCGGAACCGCGGCCCGACGCGCGCGCGATCGACACCCGTCATATCGATTGGGTCCTCGTTCCCGGCGTCGCGTTCGACCGCGATGGGCGACGACTTGGTTACGGCGGCGGCTACTACGACCGTCTGTTGCCGTTGCTGCGCCCCGGAATTGCTCGCGTCGCCGGCGCCTACGACATACAGCTCGTCGCGCGCGTTCCCTCGGCGGCGCACGACATGACGGTCGACGCGATCGTCACCGAAACGCAGACGATCATGGCGGGCGCGTTTTGAGCGAAGCCTCCGATCGCAGCCGCGCCGAAACGGCGCTCGTCGCGCTTGCCGCCACGCTTGCAATACAGGTTTATACGTCGTTCGCGGCAAGCGCCACCGCGGTGCTTGCCCCGGAGCTTGCGCGCGATTTCGGGCTACCGGCCCGCTTCGTGGGCCTGTTCGTCGGCATCTTGTACGCAGGATCAGCGGTCGCGAGCCTTCTGTCGGGCGCCTTCATCGTTCGGCACGGATCGATTCGCACATCGCAGGTGTGCGTCGTGCTTTGCGCGATCGGCGTCGCGTCGATGCCGCTCGTCGCGGCGCTCGCCGCGGGCGCGATCGCCTTGCTCGCGCTCGCGCCGGTGCTGATCGGCGTCGGCTACGGCCCGATCACGCCGGCGTCCTCGCAGCTGCTCGCGCGCACCGCCCCGCCCTCGCGGCGCGCGCTGACGTTTTCGATCAAGCAGACAGGCGTGCCCGCCGGCGTTGCGCTCGCCGGCGCAGTGCTTCCCTTCGTTGGGCTCGCGGTCGGATGGCGCGCCACGTTCGCGGCGATTGCGGTGCTCGGCGTGGTGATCGCCGCCCTCGCCCAGCTATCGCGCGCGTCGCTCGACGCCGATCGAGCGCCCGCACGCCGCACAACGGGCGCCGAGTACCTGGCCCCGATTCGCCGCGTGCTGGCAACTCCGGCGCTCGCCGAGCTCGCCTGGATCGCGTTCGCTTACGCGGCGACCCAGGTGTGCCTGATGAGCTTCCTCGTCGTCTATCTCAACGATGCGCTCGGCTACTCGCTCGTTGCCGCCGGACTCGCGTTGACGGTCGCCAATGCCGGCGGCATCGTCGGTCGCATCGCGTGGGGTGCGATGGCCGATCGCCTAGCGGCGCCGCGCACGCTCCTCGCCATCATCGGTCTAATCGCTGCCGCAGGCGCTTTCGCGACGGCGACGTTCGGCGCAGCCTGGCGCTTCGAGGCGATGCTCGTCGTGTGCGCGCTGTTCGGCGCAACGGCAATCGGCTGGAACGGCGTGCAGCTTTCGGAGGTGGCTCGCCATTCGCCCCCCGGTGAAGCAGGTGCCATTACGGGCGCTGCGGGCTTCATCGGGTTCGGCGGCGTCGTCGTCGGGCCGCCGGCGTTCGCGCTGTTGACGGCCGTGACCGGAAGCTACCGGACCGGCTTCGTCGCGATCGGCGCGACGTCGGCGGCCTTCGCGTTGCGGTTGCTGTTGCGGCGCGCATGAAAGTGGAAATGATTTCCACGATGTGGTAATGTCGGAAACAGCCCCGCCGCCGCTCCGCACGGCGCGCATACAATCCGGTCTAGAACAATTCTCGTTACTGCTTGCGCGAAGCGTGGTTCTCGCAAGCCGCCGGAGGTTCCCATGGACATGAACGCCGACTACGATCCGCAGGAAACGAGCGAATGGGTCGACGCGCTGCGCGGCGTGCTCGCGAACGAAGGTCCGGACCGCGCCCATTTCCTTATCGAGCAACTGATCGGCGAAGCGCGCCGCGCGGGCGCGTACGTACCGTTCTCCGCCAACACCGATTACATCAACACCATCCCGGTCGAGAAGCAGCCGAAGAAGCCCGGCGACGAGGTGATCGAGGAGAAGATCCGCAACTACGCGCGGTGGAACGCGATGGCGATGGTCGTGCGCGCGAACAAGCATACCAACGTCGGCGGTCACATCGCGAGCTACGCGTCGGCGGCAACGCTCTACGACGTCGGCTTCAACCACTTCTGGCACGGGATGTCGGACAAGCACCCCGGCGATCTCGTCTTCGTGCAGGGCCACTCGGCGCCCGGCGTCTACGCGCGGGCATTCATGCTCGGCCGCTTCACCGAAGAGCAGATGGACCACTTCCGCCAGGAGGTCGACGGCAAGGGTGTTTCGTCGTATCCGCACCCATGGCTGATGCCCGACTTCTGGCAGTTCCCGACGGTATCGATGGGCCTCGGGCCGCTGATGGCGATCTACCAGGCGCGGTTCATGAAGTACCTGCAGGATCGCGGTCTCGCGACCACCGAGGGTCGCAAGGTCTGGTGCTTCTGCGGCGACGGCGAGATGGACGAGCCCGAGTCGATGGGCGCGATCGGCATGCCGGGCCGCGAGATGCTCGACAACCTGATCTTCGTCGTCAACTGCAACCTGCAGCGGCTGGACGGCCCGGTACGCGGCAATGGCAAGATCATCCAGGAGCTCGAAAGCGACTTCCGCGGCGCGGGCTGGAACGTGATCAAGGTGATCTGGGGCACGCGATGGGATTCGCTGCTCGCGCGCGACAAGAGCGGGCTGCTGCGCAGGCGAATGATGGAAGCGGTCGACGGCGAGTACCAGACGTTCAAGGCGAAAGACGGCGCGTACGTGCGCAAGTACTTCTTCGGCAAGTACCCCGAGCTGCTCGACCTGGTCGCCGACTGGACCGACGACGACATCTGGGCGCTCAATCGCGGCGGCCTCGATCCGTTCAAGGTCTACGCGGCGTATCACGCGGCCGTCAATCACAAAGGACAACCGACGGTCATCCTTGCGAAGACGATCAAGGGCTTCGGCATGGGAACGGCCGGCGAGGCGCAGAACATCACGCACCAGCAGAAGAAGATGGACGTCGACTCGATGCGCCGGATGTGCGAGCGCTTCGCGCTGCCGGTTCCCGACGACAAGCTCGAGGAAGTGCCGTATCTGACCTTTCCGGAGGGATCGAAGGAGCTCGAGTACATGCGCGCGCGCAGACTCGAGCTCGGCGGGTATCTGCCGAGCCGCCGCCGGCGCGTCGAACCGATGACGGTGCCGCCGCTCGCGAATTTCGAGCGGCTGCTGAAAAGCACCGACGATCGCGAGATCTCGACGACGATGGCGTTCGTGCAGATGCTGCAGATGCTCGTGCGCGACAAGACGCTCGGCAAGCACATCGTGCCGATCGTGCCCGACGAATCGCGCACGTTCGGCATGGAAGGCATGTTTCGCCAGCTCGGCATCTGGAACCAGCTCGGGCAGCTTTATACGCCCGAGGATGCCGATCAGCTCATGTTCTACAAGGAATTGAAGAGCGGCCAGATCCTGCAGGAAGGCATCAACGAGGCGGGCGGCATGTGCGACTGGATCGCCGCGGCGACGAGCTACTCGACGCACGGCGTGCAGATGATCCCGTTCTACATCTTCTATTCGATGTTCGGCTTCCAGCGCATCGGCGATTTCGCCTGGGCCGCCGGCGACATGCGCGCGCGCGGCTTCCTGCTCGGCGGCACGGCAGGACGCACGACGCTGAACGGCGAAGGCCTGCAGCACGAGGACGGGCATTCCCAGATCATCTCGGCGACGATCCCGAACTGCATCTCGTACGACCCGACGTTCGCGTACGAAGTCGTCACGATCATCCGCGAAGGGCTGCGCCGGATGGTCGCCGAGCAGGAGGACGTCTACTACTACCTCACGCTGATGAACGAGAACTACGTTCATCCGGCGATGCCCGAGGGCTCGGCCGCCGACATTCTGAAAGGGATGCACCGCTTCCGCGACGCGGGCAAGAGCGATGCGAAGCGGCCTCGCGTTCAACTGCTTGGCTCGGGAACGATCTTCCGCGAGGTGATCGCGGCGGCTGATCTGCTGCGCGACGACTGGGGGGTCGATGCGGATCTGTGGAGCTGTCCAAGCTTCACCGAGCTCGCGCGCGACTGTCGCGACGTGCTGCGCTGGAACCTGTTGCATCCGACGGAGGCAGCGCGACGTTCGCACGTCGAGTCGTGTCTCGCCGACACGAAGGGGCCGGTGCTCGCCGCGACCGACTACATGCGGCTGTACGCCGACAAGATCCGCTCGTGCGTGCCGCGCCGCTACGTGGTGCTCGGCACCGACGGGTTCGGGCGGTCGGACACCCGCGAGAAGCTGCGCCACTTCTTCGAGGTCGATCGCCATTGGGTGACGGTCGCGGCGCTCAAGGCGCTCGCCGACGACGGAACGGTCAAGCCGAAGGTCGTCGCCGACGCGCTCGCGAAATACAAGCTCGACGCCGCGAAGCCGGCGCCGTGGACCGTCTGAGAATTGACGCGCGGGGACGCCATGACATTCGAAGTCAAGGTACCCGACATCGGCGACTTCAGCGACGTGCCGGTGATCGAAGTGTTCGTCAAGGCCGGCGACGTCGTCAAAGCCGAAGATCCGCTGGCGACACTCGAGTCCGACAAGGCAACGATGGACGTGCCCTCCCCGCGCGCCGGCACGATCAAGGAAGTCCGCGTCAAAGTCGGCGACAAGGTGCGCGAGGGTTCTTCGCTCGTCGTGATGGAGGACGGCGCAAGCGCATCCGCAGCCGCAGCGGCGGCCGAGCCGCCGGAGCGCGCCGAAGCGGCGCCTGCTCAATCAAGCGCGCCCTCACCCCCGCCCTCATCCGCGAGCGGGAGCCGCGACGCAGTCGGTGAGGGTAGCGCCACCGAAGTGCGTGTGCCCGACATCGGTGATTTCAAGGACGTGCCGGTGATCGAGGTTTTCGTCAAGCCGGGCGACAGCGTCAAGGCGGAGGACCCGCTGGTCACGCTCGAGTCGGACAAGGCGACGATGGACGTGCCCGCGCCGTCGGCAGGCGTGGTGAAGAGTGTTCGCGTAAAGGTGGGCGACAAGGTGAGCGAAGGTTCGCCGATCGCGACGTTGGAATCGGCGGGCGCGGCGACGAGCCAAACGCAACCGCCTGCCGCGAAGGAAGCGTCCCCGCCGCAGCGCGCTGCCGTCGCGCCCTCACCCCAACCGTCTGCCGCGGGCGCGCGAGAGCGCCGCGAAGAGGCGGGCGAGGGTCCGACGCCCGCAGCCGCCGTCGCACCCATCGACCCCGCCGCGTTCAAAGGTGCGCATGCATCGCCGTCGGTGCGGGCATTCGCACGCCAGCTCGGCGTCGATCTCGCGCGCGTCAACGGATCGGGGCCGAAGAATCGCATCCTGCACGAAGACGTTCAGAATTTCGTCAAGCAGGTGATGAGCGGCGGCGCGGCAGCACCTGCTGGCGCGGGCGCGATCGCCGGCGGCGGCGCGCTCAATCTGCTGCCGTGGCCGCAGGTCGATTTCGCGAAGTTCGGTCCGATCGAGGCGAAGCCGCTGTCGCGGATCAAGAAGATCTCCGGTGCGAACCTCGCGCGCAACTGGGTGATGATCCCGCACGTCACCAACCACGACGACGCCGACATCACCGAGCTCGACGCGCTGCGCGTGCAGTTGAACAAGGAGAACGAGAAAAGCGGGGTCAAGGTCACGATGCTCGCGTTCCTGATCAAGGCGTCGGTCGCCGCGCTACGGAAGTTCCCCGACTTCAACGCATCGCTCGACGGCGAGAACATCGTCTACAAGCGCTACTACAACATCGGCTTCGCCGCCGATACGCCGAACGGGCTCGTCGTACCCGTCGTCAAGAACGCCGACCAGAAAGGCGTTCTCGCGATCGCGAAGGAGATGGGCGAGCTCTCGGCGAAAGCGCGCGAAGGCAAGCTCGGGCCGGCCGACATGCAGGGCGGCTGCTTCTCGATCAGCTCGCTCGGCGGCATCGGCGGTACGTATTTCACGCCGATCATCAACGCGCCTGAAGTGGCGATCCTCGGCGTTTGCCGATCCGCGACGCGCCCGGTGTGGGACGGCAAGCAGTTCGCGCCGCGGCTGATGTTGCCGCTGTCGCTGTCGTGGGACCACCGCGTCGTCGACGGTGCGTCGGCCGCGCGCTTTCTCGCCTACTTCGGCGCGCTGCTCGCCGATCTGCGCCGCGCGATGCTGTGAGGCAAGCGCTCGTCGCGCTGATGTGGCGCTCGTCACGCCAGTGGCGGGCGCCGACGAACAGCTCGTCACCGTGCCGACGCGCGACACGTCGATTTCCTATTTGCTCGTGCAGGGCAGCGGTGCGGCGAAGGCCGTCGCGGTCTCGTTCGTCGGCGGTCAAGGAATGATCGACCTCGCGAAGCGCGCGCGCGAAAACCGCCTGCGCTTCGGGCCCGGCGCCAATTTCCTGATTCGCGCGCGTAACGAGCTCGCGGGCGAGGACATCGCCAACGCGATCGTCGATGCGCCAGCGGACCATTTGCCGGGCGGCCTAACCGATGGCGATCGTCTCGGCGCCGAGCACGCGCGCGACATCGGCGCGGTGTTGGACGATCTCGGCAAGCGTTATTCGGGCGTCCCCGTCTTTCTCATCGGAACGAGCCGCGGCACGATTTCCGCGGCCGCGCTCGGCGCGTCGCTCGCGCCGCGAATCCGCGGCGTCATCCTCACATCGTCGGTGACCGTCGCGAATCGTGGCGGTCCGGGCTTGTCGGGATTCGATTTCTCGACGATCAAGGTGCCGGCGCTCGTCGTTCATCACCGCGAAGATGGTTGCGCCGCGAGTCCGTACTCGGGCGCGGAGCGGTTGTCACGAAATTTTCCGCTCGTCAGCGTCAACGGGGGCGACACCCCGCAATCCGGACCCTGCGACCCGCAGTCGCCGCATGGCTATCTCGGCCGCGACGCCGAGACGATGCGCGCGATCCGCAACTGGATGCTCGGCCGCGAATACGCGCGCGAGATCGGCTAGGTCACGTTCACCGAGGTCAGCATGAGCACGATCGAAGTCAAAGTGCCCGATATCGGCGATTTCAGGGACGTGCCGGTGATCGAGGTGTTCGTCAAGACGGGCGATACGCTCAACAAGGAGGATCCGCTCGTGACGCTCGAGTCCGACAAGGCGACGATGGACGTGCCATCTCCCGAAGCCGGAACGGTGCGCGACGTCAAGGTGAAGGTCGGCGACAAGGTGAGCGAGAGGAGCGTGCTGTTGACGCTCGAAACGACGAGCGCCGCCGCTTCGACGCCCGCGCCGAAGAGCGCGCCGCCCGCTCGTACCGAAGCCCCGCCCGCCGCGCCATCCGCCGAGGCCAAAGCGCCTGTGCCCGTTGCGTCGAGCTATCGCGGCAACGTCGACGTCGAATGCGAAATGCTCGTGCTCGGCTCCGGCCCCGGAGGTTACAGCGCCGCGTTCCGCGCAGCCGATCTGGGCATGAAGACGGTCCTAATCGAGCGTTACGCGACGTTGGGCGGCGTCTGTCTCAACGTCGGCTGCATTCCGTCGAAGGCGTTGCTGCACGTCGCGGCAGTGATCGATGAGACCAAGGCGCTTGTCGAACACGGCGTCGCGTTCAGCGCGCCGAGCGTCGATCTCGCGAAGCTTCGCGGCTGGAAGGACAAGGTCGTCGGCAAACTCGTCCGCGGCGTAGGCGGCATGGCGAAGACGCGCAAGGTGGACGTCGTCCGCGGCTACGGCAGCTTCGTCGACGCGCACCACGTCGAGGTGGAGCTGACCGACGGTCCCGCGCAGCAAAGAACCGGCTCGAAAAAAGTCGTGCGCTTTCAAAAGGCGATCATCGCGGCTGGCTCGCAGGCAGTGTGGCTGCCCTTTGCGCCGAAGGACGATCCGCGGATCGTCGATTCGACGGGCGCGCTCGAACTCGCCTCGGTGCCGAAGAAGATGCTCGTCGTCGGCGGCGGCATCATCGGGCTCGAGATGGCGACCGTGTACTCGACGCTCGGCGCGCGGCTCGACGTCGTCGAGATGCTCGACGGATTGATGCTCGGCGCCGATCGCGATCTGGTCAAAGTGTGGGAGAAGATGAACAAGCCGCGCTTCGACCGCGTGATGCTGAAGACGAAGACGACTGCGATCGAGGCGAAGAAGGACGCGCTGTACGTGAAGTTCGAAGGCGAGCAGGCGCCGCCGGACGCGCAGCCCTACGACCTCGTGCTCCTGGCGGTCGGTCGCAGCCCGAACGGCAAGAAGATCGCCGCCGAGAAGGCCGGTATCGCCGTCACCGAGCGGGGATTCATCGACGTCGACGCGCAAATGCGCACGAACGTCGCGCACATCCATGCGATCGGCGACATCGTCGGTCAGCCGATGCTCGCACACAAGGCAACGCACGAGGGTCACGTCGCGGCCGAAGCGGCTGCCGGTCAGAAGTCGTTCTTCGATGCGCGCGTGATTCCGTCGGTCGCCTATACCGATCCCGAAATCGCTTGGGTCGGCGTCACCGAGGACGAAGCGAAAGCGAACGGCGTGCAGGTGCAGAAAGCGCTGTTTCCGTGGGCGGCGTCGGGACGTGCGATCGCCAATGGCCGCGACGAAGGGTTCACCAAGCTGCTGTTCGACGCCGACACGCACCGCGTGCTCGGCGGCGGTATCGTCGGCACGCACGCCGGCGATTTGATCAGCGAAATCGCCCTTGCGATCGAGATGGGTGCCGATGCCGTCGATATCGGCCGCACGATCCATCCGCATCCGACGCTGTCCGAATCGATCGGCCTCGGCGCCGAGGCGTTCGAGGGCGTGTGCACCGACTTGCCGCCGGTGCGCAAGCGAGGTGCGACGCGATGACACAGGACGAGCTGAAGCAAGCCGTTGCGCGCGAAGCGATCAAGCACGTGCCGTACGACGAATTCATCGGTGTCGGATCGGGCTCGACCGCGAACTACCTCATCGACGAACTCGCGAAGATCAAGCACCGTATCAAGGGTACCGTCGCGAGCTCGAACAAGAGCGCGGCGCGGCTCAAGTCGCACGGTATCCCGATCGAAGATCTCAACGTCGTCGATTACCTCCCCGTCTACATCGACGGCGCCGATGAAGTGACCGAGCAGGGCGCAATGATCAAGGGCGGCGGCGGCGCGTTGACGCGCGAGAAGATCGTCGCCGCCGTGGCGCGGAAGTTCGTCTGCATCGTCGATGCGTCGAAGCTCGTCGCGCGGCTCGGTGCGTTTGCGCTGCCGGTCGAAGTGATTCCGATGGCGAGAAGCTACGTGGCTCGTGAGCTGGTGAAGCTCGGCGGCCAACCCGTGCTGCGCGACGGATTCGTCACCGACAACGGCAATGCGATCCTCGACGTCTGGAACCTCAACATCGTCGAGCCCGTTGCGTTCGAAGCGCGCATCCGCGCGATCGTCGGCGTCGTCACCGTCGGGATATTCGCCGCGCGCGGCGCCGATATCATCCTGGTCGGGACCGAGACCGGCGTGCGGACGCTTTCGCCCGGTCGCTGATCGGCGCCGACGACGCCGGCGCGGATTCGATCGTGTCGGAGCCGATCGAGTCGGCGTACTCCTCGAACGCTCGCAACGCAGCGCGCGTATCGGCGGCTGCGGCGATGCGCTCGCGAAACGCCGTCTGCGAGAACAGCCGCGCGACATCGGCGAGCAGGCGCAGATGCTCGTCGGGATCGCCCTCGGCCGGCACCAGAATCACGAAGAGCTGCGACACCGGCTTGCGATCGGGCGCGCCATAGGGAATGGGTTTGCCAGTGCGAATCAGCAGCGTGACGGGCTCGGCGATGCCCTCGATGCGCGCGTGCGGCACGGCGACGCCCGCGCCGATCGCGGTCGACACCGCCCCCTCGCGCCGCCACAACGCACGGGCGACCGGCGCCGCGTCGACACCGTGAAAACGCTCGAGCGTGGACGCCGCGAGGTCGAGCACTTCGCGCTTGTCCCTCGCGTCGCAATCGAGCAGCACGACTTGCGGAAACAGCCAGCGGCTGATCGGATGCGTGCTCCTGCCGGCGACGCGCGGTGTATCCAGCAACTGGGTCGCCGGTGAATTCGTCGCAGCCGCGGCAGGGGTCGTCGCCGGCATCACCGGTGACGACGCCGGCGTGATGCGCACGTCGTCGTCACGCCGGAACGGCTTGATCAGGCTGACGAATTTCATTGCTTGTCGAAGGTCGCGACGCGTCGATCGCTCGCGTGACGATCACGCGCGCAGCATACACCGGCGCGCTGGCGGTGTCGCGTCGTGCGCCATGCCGCGGCTTCGACCGCTTTAGATCTCGATCCGGGTTCCCAGCTCGACGACGCGATTCGCCGGGATGTTGAAGAAGTCGGTGACGCTCCCCGCATTACGCGCCATCGCGGCAAAGATCCGGTCGCGCCAACGCGCCATGCCGTGGTCGTTCGCACCGGCGACGACCTTCTCGCGGGAGAGGAAATAGGAAACCTCCATCGGTTCAATCTGCAGTCCGTGCTTGCCGCAGAGCTCGAGCGCGTGGACGATGTCCGGCAGCTCCATGAAGCCGCAGCGCGCGAGGACGCGCCAGCATCCGTTACCCAGGTCTTCGCACTTGACGTGCTTCTCCTGGTCGAGCCACGGACGGTCTTGAAATGCGATGGTGAGAAAGACGTTGCGCTCGTGCAGCACCTTGTAGTGCTTGAGGCTGTGCAGCAGTGCGTGCGGTGTCGCATCGGGCGCCGACGTCAGGAACACGGCGGTGCCGGGCACGACCGTCGGTGGCGCGAGAAACAACGACTCGAGAAACGGCAGCAGCGGCACGGAAGAATCGCGCAGTTGCTCGATCAGCAGTTCGCGACCCCGCCGCCACGTTGCCATCAGGACAAATACGGCCGTGGCAAGCGCGAGCGGCATCCAACCGCCCTCGAAGAGTTTGTGCAAAGCGGCCGCCAGAAACGTGAAGTCGACCGCCGCAAAGAAAGACGTGATCGTCACGCAGAAGAGCAGCGGATAGCGCCACTCGTAGCGGATGACGAAGAAAGTCAGAACGGTAGTAATCAGCATCGTTCCCATCACCGCGACGCCGTACGCGTTCGCGAGCCGCGACGAGGAGCCGAATCCGACCACCGCGATGATCACGCAGACGAGCAACGTCCAGTTCACCGTCGGGATGTAGATCTGGCCGATCGTGCTGGCGGACGTGTGCTGGATCGCCATGCGCGGAAGGTAGCCCAACTGGATTGCTTGCTGAGTCATCGAATAAGCGCCGGAGATCGTCGCTTGCGATGCAATCACGGTCGCTGCCGTTGCAAGTCCCACCATCGGATAGAGCGTCCATTCCGGGTAGGCCAGAAAGAACGGGTTCTTCAGCGCGGACGGTTCACTAATCAGCAACGCACCCTGACCGAAGTAATTGATGACCAGCGCCGGCGCGACGAGCCCGAACCACGCGACACGGATCGCGCGCTTGCCGAAGTGGCCCATGTCGGCATACAGCGCTTCCGCCCCGGTGATCGCGAGCAGCACCGATCCGAGCACGAGGAACGACGCGGCGCCATGTTGGGTCGCGAACTGCAGCGCGTGGATCGGATTGAGCGCTTCCAGGATCACCGGCGCCTTGGCGATGTTCCAGAGTCCCCCCGCGGCGAGCGCAACGAACCATAACGCGCAAACGGGCCCGAACAGGCTGCCCACCGTTCCGGTGCCGTGGCGTTGGATGGCGAACAGTGCGAGCAGGATGGCCGTGGCGATTGGAACGACATAGGGCTTTAAGGCGGAGGTTCCGACTTCGAGCCCTTCGACGGCGGAAAGCACCGAAATCGCGGGCGTCAACACGGCGTCGCCGTAGAAAAGCGCGGCGCCGAACACGCCGATGATCCGCAGCGTGTTGACGAGTCGAGGACGTGCGCCCACTGCACGCATCGCAAGCGCCAGCAGCGCCATGATGCCGCCCTCGCCGCGGTTATTGGCACGCAACACCAGCGTGACGTACTTCAGCGACACGACGATCATCAGGCTCCAGAAGATCGCCGAGATGCCGCCGATCACGTTCGCCGGGGTGAACGGAATGCCGTGATCGGGATTGAAAGTTTCCCGCGCGGCATACAGCGGGCTCGTGCCGATGTCGCCATAGACGATGCCGAGCGCGAGAAGCGCAAGTCCCCAGGTTGCTCGTCGTGATGGCTTCCCGGGGCCGGAAGCGCCGACGCCGGCGGCGGGGTCGATCGTGCTCATCGCGCGCCAAGCATAGACGCTCGCGCGCTCGCCGGGCAGCCACCCGACGATTTTTATGACCTATTTACGGCAAGGTGTCGCAGGACGTCCGATTCGCACGCGCGCCGGGCGACGATGGCGGTCGGGAGCCCTGCTTCCACCTTTGGGCACTATCGCCCGATCGAACCGTCTCCATCGCCGCCGCTCTTTACCCGCACTTCAAGCGGAACCGTCGTCGCGTCCGGAAGCTCCAGGAAAACATCTTCACGGAGCTCGACGCGCGCTATCGCCGCAAACAGAAGCCAGCGCCAGTAGCTCATTCCATCGCCTGGCACGGTCGCGCCGCTCGCTGAATCGTCCGTCATCGCCTGGTCCCGCATCACCCGTTAGCTCGGCGCCCGTCCAAGAAACGGCGGTTGCGCGATCCGTTGCGCACATTCGGCGAACGCGCAACGCACATTGGCGATGTCGTTTGAACCTGCAATGCGCGAGCGAAACGCGGGATCCGAGAAGCTCTGCGCAACGAGCGCGAGCAGCTGCAGATGATCGTCGGTGTCGCCGTCGGAGGGCACCATGATCACGAGAATGCTCGACACGGGCTTGCCGTCCGGCGCGGCAAAGTCGATCGCCCATCTGGGGCGCACGAACAGCGTGAGCGGCCGCTCGATGCCGTCGATACGCGCATGCGGAATCGCGACGCCGCAACCAAGCGCTGTCGATCCTACGAGCTCTCGCCGCCGCAGCGCCCGCAATATCGGCGCAGGATCCAGCCGGTGCATGCGGGCGATTGTCGCAGCGGCCCATTCGAGCGCATGCCAGCGGTGGCGCAGCTCGATGTCCAGCAAGATCTTCTGCGGTTCGAGCCATGACGAGATGCGCTGTGTCGGCGAGTCTTCAACGGCGTAGCGGACTCCCTGGCGAGCGCGTCCGGTGGCGAGTTCCATTCTCATACCTGTATTCCGATCGTTGACGATATACCGCCGAAGCGTAGACGCACCGTTGTCAAGATCGCGTTCATTTGTACCGTCTCGCCGTAAACACTCCGTAAACGCGAGTGGATGGAGCGATCGCGACAAACGGCGCCCGAGCCGGCATTTGCGCAGCGTTTACACGGACGATGCGGAAATTGATGCTGGCTTTTCGCGGGCAGCGCTAATGTCATCGCCTGATCTTGAATCAACGAATCGAACGCACATGCACACGATTTCGGATGTCTTCTTTTGGCGCGCAGTGTTCCTGCTCGCGATGATCGGCGCGCTGTTGCTTGGTGTCGGCATATGGCACGCTGCCGCCTGGATCAACAAGCGGACGCGGTTGTCGGGCGGACGCAAGCGGCTCGTCGCCTCGGTCGTTCCGCGGCAACTGGGCGCGTAGCCGCGCGGCCACAGCGCAACGCTCTTCGCGGGATACGGCGGTCGCGAGCAAACCACCCGTCGTGACGGAATTCGACCTCCGCGCGATCAGTTGGGTCGTCACGCGCGACACCTTTGTCGACATCGTTGGTGGCGTATTCGGCGCGGCGCATCGGACCCGAATAGGTCGCGTGCTACCTCTTTGAGCGCTGCGTCCGGGGCGCTCAGACCGCGCGCCACAATCGGCGAGTAGGCCGCCGTCGGCGCGGCAGTCGGTCGCGCGCCGCAGCCAATCGCACCGTGCATTTACGCGGCGTTTACGATGCCGGCGTTCGAATTGACGCCGTCTTTCCACGCCCCGCCTTATGCTCGATGCGCTTCGCTATCGAACAACGCAGGTACAGGAGCTCGTCATGGATGTCGCCTTCCTCTTGCTGACCGCCGCACTGGCTGCGGTGACGATCGGCCTTATCTACGGATTCGAGCGGCTGCGGGGCTCCAAATGAGCGCGATCTATGTGATCGGCGCCGTCGTTGCGGCTGCACTGTTCGTCTATCTCTTCGCGTCAATGCTCAAGCCGGAGTGGTTCGAATGACCGCCAACAGCTATCTGCAACTCGCTTTCTACGTCATCGTACTGCTCGCGTTCGCGAAGCCGCTGGGCGCGTACATGGCGCGTGTGTACGACGGCGAGCCCGCATTTCTCAATCGTATCGGTGCGCCGTTCGAGCGCGTGCTCTACAAGGCATGCGGCGTCGATTCCGAGCGCGAGATGCGCTGGACCGAGTACGCGGTCGCCGCTATGGCGTTCAACGTCCTGGGCGTGCTCGCGGTCTACGGGCTGCAACGGCTGCAGCATTCGATTCCGCTGCTCAATCCACAGGATCTTGCTGCCGTTTCGCCCGACTCCGCGTTCAACACCGCGGTGAGCTTCGCCACGAACACCAACTGGCAGGGCTATGGCGGCGAGACGACCATGAGCTACCTCACGCAGATGCTCGGGCTCACCGTGCAGAACTTCGTCTCGGCAGCGACCGGCATGGCGGTGCTCGTCGCGTTCATCCGCGGCTTCCGACGCGCATCGGTCGCAACGATCGGCAACTTCTGGGTCGATCTCACGCGCTCCACGCTGTACATTCTTCTGCCACTGGCACTGGTGCTCTCCATCGTCCTCGTTTCGCAGGGTACCGTGCAGACGTTCCTGCCTTACAAGACCGTCGAACTGGTGCAGCCGGTCACCTACGACAATCCGAAGACCGATGCTTCGGGTCAGCCGGTGAAGGACGACAAGGGCAACCCGGTCACCGAACCCGCCACCGCGAAGGAGCAGACGATCGCCGTGGGTCCCGCCGCTTCGCAGATCGCGATCAAGCAACTCGGCACCAATGGCGGTGGCTTCTTCAACGTCAATAGCGCGCACCCGTTCGAGAATCCGACGCCGCTCTCCAACTTTCTCGAGCTGCTGTCGATCCTGGTGATCTCGGGTGCGCTTTGCTACACGTTCGGCGCGCTGGTGAAGGACACGCGGCAGGGATGGGCGGTGCTCGCGGCGATGACGATCGTGTTCGTCGCGTTGCTCGCCGTTGCCGCGTGGGCGGAAAGCGGCGGCAACCCGGTCCTGACCAGCCTCGGCGCCGATCAGACGGCGAGCGCTACACAACCGGGCGGCAACATGGAAGGCAAGGAGGCGCGCTTCGGCATCGCCAACTCGGTGCTGTGGGCGACGGCGACCACGTCTGCGTCGAACGGCTCTGTCAACTCGATGCACGATTCGTTCACGCCGCTCGGCGGCTTCGTGCCGATGTGGATGATCCAGCTCGGCGAAGTGATCTTCGGCGGCGTCGGCTCGGGCCTTTACGGCATGCTGGTGTTCGCAATCATCGCGGTGTTCGTTGCCGGACTGATGATCGGCCGCACGCCGGAATATCTCGGCAAGAAGATCGAAGCGTTCGAGATGAAGATGGCGGCGATCGTGATCCTTACGCCGCCGTTCGTCGTGCTGACCGGCACGGCCATCGCAGTCATCGCGCCCGACGGCCTGTCGAGTCTGGCCAATCCGGGCGCACACGGCTTCTCCGAGATCCTCTACGCGTTCTCGTCGGCTGGAAACAACAACGGCAGCGCGTTCGCGGGCCTCAACGCCAATACGCCGTTCTACAACACGGCGCTCGGCATCGCGATGTGGCTCGCGCGCTACTGGCTGCTCGTGCCGGTGCTCGCGATCGCAGGCTCGCTCGCGGCGAAGAAGACGGTGCCGGCGGGTCCGGGAACGCTACCGACGCATACGCCGCTGTTTGTGGTGCTGCTCATTTTTACGGTGCTTCTCGTCGGCGCGCTGACGTTCGTTCCCGCGCTCGCGCTCGGCCCGGTGGTCGAGCACCTGAGCCTCTTCGGCGCCCACTGAGGCGATTGATCATGACGCGCAGAACACTTCCGTTCTTCGACAAGGCGCTGATCGGGCCAGCGCTCGCCGACTCGTTCCGCAAGCTCGACCCGCGCACGCAGGCGCGCAACCCGGTGATGTTCGTCGTGTTCGTCGGCAGCTTGATCACGACGTGGCTTTGGGTCGACGCGCTGCGCGGACACGGCGAGGCACCCGCGTGGTTCATCGGCGCTGTCGCGCTGTGGCTGTGGTTCACGGTTCTGTTCGCCAACTTTGCGGAGGCTATCGCAGAGGGCCGCAGCAAGGCGCAAGCCAACGCGCTGCGCGGCATGCGGCAAAAAGTGTGGGCGAAACGCCTTCACGAGCCGCATCACGGAAGCTCGATCTGGACGCAGCCCGCGGAGGAGCTTCGCAAGGGCAACGTCGTGCTCGTCGACGCGGGTGACCTCGTCCCCTGCGACGGCACTGTGATCGAAGGCGTCGCGTCGGTCGACGAATCGGCGATCACCGGCGAATCGGCGCCGGTGATCCGCGAATCGGGCGGTGATTTTTCCGCAGTGACCGGCGGCACGCGCGTGCTGTCCGATTGGATCGTCGTGCGCTGCACAGTCGACCCAGGCGAGACGTTCGTCGACCGGATGATCGCGATGGTCGAAAGCGCGAAGCGGCGCAAGACGCCGAACGAGATCGCGCTCGAGATCTTGCTCGCAGCGCTCACGCTGGTCTTCCTGCTCGCCACCGTCACGCTGTTGCCGTATTCGCTCTACAGCGTCGCCGCAGCGAAAGCGGGTGAGCCCGTCACGATCACCGTGCTGATCTCGCTTCTGGTTTGCCTGATCCCGACGACGATCGGCGCGCTGCTCTCCGCGATTGGCGTCGCCGGCATGAGCCGCATGCTCGGCGCCAACGTGCTCGCGACGTCGGGTCGAGCCGTCGAGGCGGCCGGCGACGTCGACGTGTTGCTGCTCGACAAGACGGGCACGATCACGCTCGGCAACCGGCAGGCGAGCAATTTCCTGCCTGCGCACGGCGTGGCCGTGCGCGACCTCGCCGATGCGGCACAGCTTTCGTCGCTCGCCGACGAAACGCCGGAAGGGCGCAGCATCGTCGTGCTGGCGAAGACGTCGTTCGGCTTTCGCGAACGACAGATCACCGAGCTCGGCGCGACGTTCGTCCCGTTCTCCGCGCACAGCCGCATGAGCGGAGTCAACATCGGCGAGCGTGAGATCCGCAAGGGGGCGACCGATGCGATCGCCCGCTACGTCGAAAACCGCGGGGGCAAGATGCCGCCCACGCTCGACCGTCTCGTCGAGGATGTCGCGCGCCGCGGCAGCACCCCGCTGGTGGTCGCGGAGAACGAGCGTGTGCTCGGCGTGATCGAGTTGAAGGACATCGTGAAGGGCGGCATCAAGGAGCGCTTCTCGGAGCTGCGTCAGATGGGCATCAAGACGGTGATGATCACCGGCGACAATCGGTTGACCGCGGCGGCGATCGCCGCCGAAGCGGGTGTCGACGACTTCCTCGCCGAGGCGACACCCGAGGCGAAGCTCGCGCTGATCCGCCGCCATCAGGACGAAGGACGGCTGGTCGCGATGACGGGCGACGGCACCAACGACGCACCCGCGCTCGCGCAGGCCGACGTCGCCGTCGCGATGGGGACGGGCACGCAGGCGGCGAAGGAAGCCGGCAACATGGTCGACCTCGACAGCAATCCGACCAAGCTGATCGAGGTCGTCGAGATCGGCAAGCAGATGCTGATGACGCGCGGCGCGCTCACGACGTTCTCGATCGCGAACGACATCGCGAAGTATTTCGCAATCATCCCGGCAGCGTTCGTAACGACGTATCCGCAGCTCGGCGCGCTGAACATCATGCGGCTCGCCACACCCGCGTCAGCGATCCTCGCGGCGGTCATCTTCAACGCGCTGATCATCGTCGCATTGATCCCGCTCGCGTTGAAAGGCGTGCGTTACCGTCCGCTCGGCGCGGGTCCGCTGCTGCGCAACTTCCTGCTCGTCTACGGAGCAGGGGGAATCGCGCTGCCGTTCATCGGCATCAAGCTGATCGACCTGATCCTGGTCGCCGTCGGCCTCGTCTGAGAAGGAGATGGCAATGCTGCGCACATTCAGGGACGCGCTGCTCGTGCTGATCGCGCTGACCGTGATCACCGGTATCGCGTACCCGCTGCTGGTCACTGCCATTGCGCAGGTTGCGTTTCGCGACGCAGCCAACGGCAGCATCATCGAACGCGACGGCAGGCCGGTCGGCAGCTCACTGATCGGCCAGCCGTTCAGCGATCCGAAGTACTTCTGGAGCCGGCCGTCGGCGACCTCGCCGATGCCTTATAACGCCGGCGCGTCGAGCGGATCGAACCAAGGTCCGCTCAATCCGGCGCTCGCCGATGCGGTCAAGCGGCGCATCGAGGCTCTGCGCATGGTCGATCCCGATAACAAGGCTCCGGTGCCGGTCGATCTGGTCACCGCGTCGGCAAGCGGACTGGACCCGCACATCAGTCCCGCCGCCGCCGACTACCAGGTCACGCGCGTCGCGAAATCACGCGGTGTAGCGCCCGATCGCGTTCGTGCGCTCGTTGCCGAGCATACGCGCGGCCGGCAACTCGGCTTTCTCGGCGAGCCGGTCGTCAACGTGCTCGAGTTGAACCTCGCGCTCGATGGGCTGCGCAGTTGAGTTCGCGAGGCTCAAAGCGGGACCGATTGACTTGGCGGGCTGATGCGCGTCCATCAGCCTGCTAGACTGCAACGATGAGCGACGACGGCCGCGACCAGCGTCCCGACCCCGACGCACTGCTCGCCCGCATCGAGGAAGAGCGCGTACGCGCGCAGCGCGGACGACTGAAGGTTTTCTTCGGCGCCTCGCCGGGCGTCGGCAAGACCTACTCGATGCTCGCCGAGGCGCAAAGGCTGCGCGAGCAGGGTCGCGACGTCGCCGTCGGCATCGCCGAGACGCACGGCCGCAACGAAACGGCGCGCTTGCTCGCGGGTCTCGACGTGCTGCCGCGCAAGCGCGTCGAATACCGCGACCGCGTGATCGAGGAATTCGATCTCGACGCCGCGCTCGCGCGCAAGCCCGCGGTGCTGCTCGTCGACGAGCTCGCGCATACGAACGCGCCGGGCTCGCGTCACCCAAAGCGCTATCAGGACGTCTTCGAGCTGCTCGCTGCGGGAATCGACGTCTACACGACGGTCAACGTGCAGCACCTCGAGAGCCTGAACGACATCGTCGGCGGCATCACCGGCATCAAGGTGCGCGAGACGCTGCCCGACCGCGTGTTCGAGGAAGCCGACGAGGTCGTGCTCGTCGACCTCACGCCCGACGACCTCCTGCAGCGGCTGAAAGAAGGCAAGGTGTACTTCGCCGAGGCGGTGGGGCGCGCACTGCAGAACTTCTTTCGCAAGGGCAACCTCCTTGCGCTGCGCGAGCTTGCACTGCGTCGCACTGCCGACCGCGTCGACACGCAGATGCGCACGTACCGCATCGAGAACGTCGCGCGCGCGCCGATCTGGAAGACGCGCGACGCGCTGCTCGTCGGCATCGGCCCGGCAAGCGGCAACGAAGCGGTCGTCCGCTCGACTGCGCGGCTCGCCGCCGCGCTCGATGCGACGTGGCACGCGGTCTATGTCGAGACTCCCTCGCTCGCGCGCCTGCCCGAATCGCGACGCAGGACGATCCTCGCGACGCTCAAGCTCGCGCAGGAGCTCGGTGCGCAAACGGCGACGATCGGCGCCTCCGACCCCGCCGCCGCGCTCGTCGAGTACGCGCGCATGCACAATCTGGGCAAGCTCGTGCTCGGCCGCGCGCCGACGCGCCGCTCTCTCTTGAACTTCTGGCAGCGCAGCCCCGCGGTGCGCGTAAACGCTCTCGCGCCCGATCTCGACGTCGTGCTCATCGGTCGCGAGTCGTCGCCCCCAAGCGCGGCCGAGCCGGTACCGCGCGCGAATACGGAAGACCTGTGGCGTGGCTATGTCGGCTCGCTCGCACTTTCGGGCGCGACGACGCTGGCCGCCTTTCCGCTGCGAACTCTTTTCGAGCTGTCGAACATCGTGATGGTGTTCCTGCTCGCCGTCGTCGCCGTCGCGCTGCTGTTCGGCCGGGGGCCCGCGGTGCTCGCGGCGATCGTCAATGTGCTCGCGTTCGACTTCTTCTTCGTGCCGCCGCAATTCACGTTCGCCGTCTCCGATGCGCAATACGTGTTCACGTTCGCCGTCATGCTGATCGTCGGCCTTGTCGTCGGCCAACTGACGGCACGGCTCGGATATCAGGCGAAATTCGCGTCGCAGGGCGAAGAGCGCGCACGGCGCATGTTCGAGATGGCGCGCGAGCTCTCCGCAGCGCTCGCGCCCGAGCAGGTAAGCGAGATCGGCGAGCGCTTTGTCGCCGCGACGATACGGGGCAGGACGGCCGTATTGATGCTCGACGAGGACGAATCGCTGCGGCCGCTGGTCGTGGACGAGACCCGGCCGGACGTCGATATGGCGATCGCACGCTGGTGCGTCGATCATGCCGAGCCCGCCGGCATCGGCACGGATACGCTGCCCGCAGCCGGCAAGCTGTACCTTCCGCTCAAGGCGCCGGTGCGAACGCGAGGCGTGCTCGTCGTCGAGGCGGCCAATGCGGGCGAGCTGATGATTCCCGAGCCGCGCCGATTGCTCGAAACGTGTGCGGCGCTGATCGCGATCGCGCTCGAGCGCGTGCACTTTGTCACCGTCGCGCAGCGCACGCTGGTCGACATGGAATCGGAGCGGCTGCGCAACTCCGTGCTGGCCGCGCTTTCGCACGACCTGCGAACGCCGCTGACCGCGCTCGTCGGACTGTCCGAAACGCTCGCGCAGGAGCTCGCGCGCGAGCCGCGCACCGGCGACGGCGCGACGAAGGCGCTCGCCATTCGCGAGCAGGCGCGGCGCACCGCGCAGCTGGTCGACAATCTGCTCGAAATGGCGAGGCTCGAAGCCGGGCGAGTCAACGTTCGGCGCGACTGGCAATCGATCGAAGAGCTCGCCGGCAGCGCGCTCGCCGCACTGGAGCCCTCGCTCGCCGGGCGTCCGGTCGCGGTCGAGCTTCCCGTCAACCTTCCGCTCGTCGCGTGCGACGGCGCGCTGATCGAGCGTGTGCTCGTCAACCTGATCGAGAACGCGACCAAGTACACACCGGCGGGCTCGCCGATCCGCATCGCGGCGCGACAGTCCGACGGGATGATCGAAGTGGCCGTCGAGGATCGCGGGCCGGGGCTGCCGGCAGGACGCGAGCGCGCGATCTTCGACAAGTTCACGCGCGGCGAGCGCGAATCGGTCGTGCCCGGCGTGGGCCTGGGGCTCGCGATCTGCCGCGCGATCGTCGAGGCGCATGGCGGCACGATCCGCGCCGAAAATCGTGACGGCGGCGGCGCGCGATTCGTGTTCACGCTGCCCGCCGAAGAGCCACCCCCGGCGCCGCCGGAAACCGAGACGAGCGCCGCCGCCTGAATGGACAACACAGCGCTCGTCCTCGTCGTCGAGGATGACAAAGAGATACGCCGGTTCGTGCGCGCATCGCTCGAGGCGGAAAGCTATCGCGTCGTCGAAGCCGACACGGTTCGACGCGGCGTCGTCGAAGCCGGCACCCGTAAGCCGGATCTCGCCGTGCTCGATCTCGGCTTGCCCGACGAGGACGGCGTCGCGTTCATCCGCGAAGTGCGCGCGTTCTCGTCGATGCCGATTCTCGTGCTGTCGGCGCGCATCGACGAAGCCGACAAGGTCGCCGCGCTCGACGCCGGCGCCGACGACTACCTGACCAAGCCGTTTGGCGTTGCCGAGCTCTCGGCGCGTCTTCGCGCGATGCTTCGCCGGAGCGCGCGCACGCCCGACAGCGAAGAGCCCGTGATCACGTTCGGCGACGTGTCCGTCGATCTGCCGAATCGCCTCGTCACGCGCGCCGGCGCGGCCGTGCACATGACGCCGGTGGAATTCCGCCTGCTCGCGCATCTCGCCGCGCATCCCGGCAAGGTGCTGACGCACCGGCAACTGTTACGCGAAGTCTGGGGGCCGTCGCATGTCGAGCACAGCCATTACCTGCGCATCTACATGGCGCACCTTCGCCGCAAGCTCGAGGCCGATCCCGCGCGCCCGCGCCATCTCGTGACCGAAACAGGCGTCGGTTACCGCTTCGTTCGCGACGCGGGAAATTAGGGTCAGACTCGAATTTCGGCCGCAGCCGCTACGCATCTGGTCAACCATCGTCGCCGAAATTCGAGTCTGACCCTAATTTCCCTAATTTCCCGGTTTGTTCGCCGCCGAGGAGCGTGCGCTAGAATGTGCCGATGACCGACCTCTCCGTCCCTTCGCTCGCCGCCGTCACCGACGTCGCGGCGTACATGAACGGCGTCGGCGAGGCCGCGCGGGCCGCCGCCCGCGCGCTCGCGCGCGCCGACACGCGCGCGAAGGACGCCGCATTGCACGCGATGGCCGCCGCGATCCGCCGCGACGAAGCGAAGCTTCGCGCCGCCAACGCCGAGGACGTCGCTTCCGCGCGCGCGGGCGGCGAGGACGACGCGTTCATCGACCGGCTCACGCTCACGGCGAGAACCATCGCCGCAATGGCCGAGGGCCTCGAGCAGATCGCCGCGCTCGCCGATCCGGTCGGCGAGATCAGCGATCTCCGATTTCGTCCGTCGGGGATCCAGGTCGGCATGATGCGAGTACCGCTCGGCGTCGTCGGCATCATCTACGAATCGCGTCCGAACGTGACGGCCGATGCGGCCGGGTTGTGCCTGAAGGCCGGCAACGCGACGATCCTGCGCGGCGGTTCGGAAGCGATCCGCAGCAATCATGCGATCGCCGCTTGCGTGCACGAAGGCTTGCGCGCCGCATGTCTGCCCGAGCACGCGGTCCAGGTCATCGCGACGACCGACCGCGCTGCCGTCGGTCATCTGATCGCCGACGATAAGCACGTCGACGTGATCGTGCCGCGCGGCGGCAAGAGTCTCACCGGTCGCATCGCGCGCGAAGCCAAGGTGCCGGTAATCAAGCATCTGGACGGCGTGTGCCACGTCTACGTGCACGCGGCCGCCGACGTCGACATGGCGGTCCGCATCGCCGACAACGCGAAGACGCAGCGCTACAGCCCGTGCAACACAATGGAGACGCTGCTCGTCGACGCGGCGATTGCCGCGCGCGTGTTGCCGCCGCTCAGCAAGATCTACCGCGACAAGGGCGTCGAGCTTCGCGGCTGCGAGCGCTCGCGCGCAATCGCGCCGCCGATGGACGCGGCGACCGAAGAGGACTGGTCGACCGAGTACCTCGCACCGATCCTGTCGATCCGCGTCGTCGACGGCCTCGACGCGGCGATCGATCACATCGCGCGCTACGGTTCGCAGCACACCGACGCCATCGTCACCGAAGATTACACGGCAGCCACGCGCTTCCTGCGCGAAGTCGATTCGAGCTCGGTGATGGTCAACGCGTCGACGCGCTTCGCGGATGGATTCGAATACGGGCTCGGCGCCGAGATCGGCATCTCGACCAACAAGCTGCACGCGCGCGGACCGGTCGGACTCGAAGGGCTCACCAGCCGCAAGTGGATCGTGCTCGGGTCGGGTCAGGTGCGCGTTTAGCGGTCACGCGGCCGCATGTCCGGCTCCGTCACGCTGTCGATCGGCACCAACTCGGCGATTGCGCTGTCGAAGGGCTTCGGTTTTTTCGTCACCGCGTCGCCTACGCTCTTCGCCGAAACGATCCACTCGATCGCCGACGTCGGCAACCAGGTGCTGCTGAAGATCGGCGAGATTCGCGGCCGCGGACCTCCGGACCGCAAGCATCCGTTCGGGCGCGGCCAGGAGAAGTTCTTCTGGGCGCTCGTTTCCGCGGTCAGCGTCTTCTTCGTCGGGTGCGCGGTCAATGTCTACCACGGCGCGCACGC
This sequence comes from uncultured beta proteobacterium, assembly GCA_963728935.1. GTDB lineage: Bacteria > Pseudomonadota > Gammaproteobacteria > Burkholderiales > Casimicrobiaceae > CAVSMC01. The sequence goes on from CAVSMC010000001.1 coordinate 412,638, forward strand.
TCTGCTCGAGCCGGCTTCCGTCGAGCCGTTCACACCGCTCGTGTTCGGCCTGCTCGTATTCGCGCTCGCGCTCGAGTCGTGGACGTTCGTCACCGCGTGGCGCGAAATCGGCGGTCTCGCCGGCGTGCACGACAATCGTCACAACGTGACCGTGCTCGCCGTGCTCCTCGAAGACGCCGTCGCGCTGGTCGGCATCGTGCTCACGCTGCTGGTCGGCGCCGTGTCGCGGCTTTCCGGACCGAGCCCGCTGTTCGACGCCACGGTGTCGATCGCCGTCGGCGTGATGCTCGGCGTGATGGCGCTGTTCCTTGCCGCGATCAACCGGCGCATCCTGATCGACACCTCCGATCACGACCTCGACCGCGAGGCCGAGCGCTGGCTTGCGCGCAAGGAGATCCGCGCGCACGCGCATTCGCTGCTGCTCGACGACGACCGGGCGATCGTGTTCGTTCACGCGCGCGACGAGATCCCCGGATCGAACGTCGTCGGCAACGCGCTCAAAGCGCACCTCAAGTCGGCGCTCGGCATGCACGTGCACGCCGTCTACTGGAAATTCAGCGTGCCGGATTGACGCGCGACGGCAGCCGCCGCTGCCATGCGTGCCAAAGGACAGCGGCGGCGACGACGGCAAGCACGGGCAGCGCGCCGGCGTTCATCGCCTCCCACCCGGCCGCCGACACGAGCAGGCCCGACGAGAACGACGACACGCCCATCGTCGTGAACACGATCGCGTCGTTCGCGCCTTGCGTGCGCGATTTCTCGCCCGGCTCGTAGGCGTCGGTCAGAAGCGTCGTGCCGCCGGTGTACATGAAGTTCCACCCGACGCCGAGGAGCATCAGCGCGAACACGAAATGCGCGATCGTCGTGCCGGACAGCGCAACGGCGACGCATCCCGCCATCAGGCCGACACCGATCAGGATCACCTTGTGCGTGCCGAGCCGCGAGATCACCGCGCCCGTGACGAAGCCCGGCGCGTACATCGCGAGCACGTGCCATTCGATGACGAACGCCGCGGCGCCGAACGGATGGCCGCAGAAGCTCATGGCGAGCGGCGTTGCCACCATCAGCAGATTCATCATGCCGTAGCCGAGCGCCGCCGCGAGCGCCGCGACGACGAATACCGGTTGGCGGACGATCGCCGCCAGCGGCCGTCCGCCGCCGGCGCGCTCGATCGGTGACGGCGGCGGCACGTGAACCTGCGCTTGCACGACGATCGCCAGCACGGCAAGCGACGCGAGAACGATGAACGACCCGAGAAACGGTGCGGCGAAGAGATCCTTCGCGAGCCGTGTCGTCTCGGGGCCGATGAATCCCCCGATCACGCCGCCGGCGAGCACCAGCGAGATCGCTTTCGCCCTGTCGCCGGGCGCGGCGACTTCCGCCGCCGCGAACCGATATTGCAGGCCGAACGCGTTGTAGACGCCGACCATCGCGGTGGCGAAGCAGAACAGCGGAAAGCTCTTCGCGTAGACCGCGGTTGCGGCGACGAGGCTACCTGCCGCGCCAATCGCCGAGCCCGTCATGAAGCCGCGGCGGCGGCCGACGCGTCCCATCCACAACGATGCAGGCATTGCCGCAAGCGCCGAGCCGAGCACGTACGTCGTGGCGGAAAGCGTTGCGATCGTCTTCACATCGACGAGCGAATAACCGATGACGGCGAACATCGACGTCAGGCCCGCCGCGTTGGTTAGCAGCAGCGCCTGACAGCCGGCAAGCAGCGCGATGTTGCGATAGGACGTCTTGGTCATCGGCGACGCGACACGCGCACCTTGCGCGCTCGCGCGGTTGGCACTATATCAGCGCGTATGCAGCAGGACATTCTCGATTTCTGGTTCGGGCCGCCGCCGCACCATGGGCGAGACGTCTGGTTTCGCAAGGATCCGGCGTTCGATGCAACGATACGCGAGCGTTTCGGCGCGGCGATCGACACCGCGCTTGCCGGCGGCTATCGCGAATGGACGGCAACACCGCAGGGCGCGCTCGCCCGAGTGCTATTGCTCGATCAATTCACGCGCAATGTCTTTCGCGAAGCGCCACGCGCGTTCGCCGGGGATGCCGATGCGCTCGCGACGTCTGATCAGGCGATCGCGCTGCAATTCGATCGCGCGCTCGACCTGTTCGAGCGATGGTTCCTCTACATGCCGTTCCAGCACGCCGAAGATCGCACGGCGCAGCAGCGCGCGGTCGATCTGTTCGGTCGGCTTGCCGAAGAAGGTCTGAAGGGTCCGCTGCAATGGGCCGAGCGCCACGCCGCGATCGTCCGCCGCTTCGGCCGATTCCCGCATCGCAACGTCCTTCTCGGGCGCACGTCGACGCCCGAGGAGACGACGTTTCTCGCCGGGCCCGGCGCGCGCTTCTGAAAAGTAGTGAAAAGTAGGGTCAGACTCGACTTTCAGCGGCTGACGCCGATTGCTCCCGTGTAGAATCGTCGCCGCGATGGTCCCGGCGCTCGGCATCCTGGGCGGAACGTTCGACCCGATCCACAACGGGCACGTCGAGCTCGCGCGCGAAGTCCGCGCGGCGCTCGGATTGGCCGCCGTGCGGCTGATTCCGGCCGGCGATCCGCCACATCGCGCGGCGCCGGTCGCCACCGCCGCGCACCGGCTCGAGATGGTCGAGCTTGCGATCGAGGGCATTGCCGGGCTCGAAGTCGACGCGCGCGAAATCGATCGGCCCGGCCGCAGCTATACGATCGATACGCTCGAGTCGCTGCGCGCCGAGGCGCCGCAGCGCGCGCTCGCGCTGATCGTCGGCGCCGATGCTTTCGTGGGGCTTGCGACGTGGCACCGCTGGCGCGAGCTGTTCACGGTCGCGCACATCGTCGTCGTCGCGCGACCCGGCGTGATCATCGACGACGCGATCGCCGAGCCGATCGGCGGCGAATGGACGCGGCGACGCACCGACGATCTCGCGGCTCTTGCGAACCCGCTCGGCGGCCATATCTTCGTACAGGCGATCACGCCGCACCCCATTTCCGCCTCGTCGATCCGCAACGCGCTGGTCGATGGAAACATTAGTGCGGTCAAGGGTTTGCTGCCGCCGGCCGTTTTGGCCTATATTGAACGCAATCGTCTCTATCGATCACGACCGGATGCGACTTAACAAGCTGCAGAAAACCGCCGTCACCGCCCTCGAAGACATCAAGGCCCGCGACATCACCGTCTTCGACGTCCGCAAGCTCACCAGCCTATACGACACGCTGATCATCGCCAGCGCCGAATCGGCCCGGCAAGTGAAGGCGCTTGCCGTGCACGTTCGCGACCGGATGAAGGCGGCCGGCGCGACGATCATTGGCGTCGAAGGCGAGCAATCCGGCGAATGGGTGCTGATCGACGCCGGCGACGTCGTCGTGCACGTCATGCAACCCGCCGTGCGCGCGTACTACAACCTCGAAGAGCTTTGGGCGCCGCCCGCGCCGAAACGGCGGGCGGCCGCGAAGAACGCCGCCCCCGCTGCTGCGTAGCTTCGAAGCCCATGGCGGGAGCGCCCGCGATGCTCGGCACCCACGATCTCGGCTGGTTCGTCGTCGCGGGGCTCTTGCTCAACATCACGCCGGGCGTCGATTTTCTGTACATCGTCTCGCGCGCGTCCGCGCACGGCTTCGCCGCCGGGGTTTGGGCCGCTCTCGGCATCGGCGCGGGCTGCATCGTGCACATGCTCGCAGCGGCGCTCGGACTTTCGGCGATCCTCGCGACCTCATCGGTGGCTTTCGGCATCGTCAAGCTCGTCGGCGCCGCGTATCTGACCGCGCTGGGCGTCTCGATGCTTTGGAAGAGCAAGCCGCTCACCCCCGAGCGCGTCCCGGTTGCCGCCGCGACGCGCGGCGAGATCTTCGCCAAGGGATTCCTGACCAACGTTCTGAACCCGAAGGTCGCGCTGTTCTTCCTCGCCTTCGTCCCTCAATTCATCGCGGTCGACAGCGGCAGCAAGGTCGCGGCGTTCGTGCTGCTCGGCACGATCTTCAACGTCAACGGCACGCTGTGGAACGTGTTCGTCGCATGGGCTGCGGCGAAGACCGCGGCGCGCGTACGTGCGACGGCATCTGCGATGGCATGGTTCAACCGCGTCGTCGGCGCGCTGTTCGTCGGCTTGGGCGCGCGGCTCGCGCTCGCCGAGCGCGGCTGACGCCACGTCGCGGATGAAGCTTCGCGTCGTCGCGCTCGGGCACCGAATGCCCGAGTGGGTCGTCGCCGGCTGGAACGAATACGCGCGGCGTCTGCCGCGAGAATGGCCGCTCGAGCTGATCGAGCTCAGGCCGCAGGTGCGTGATCGCGGCAAGCCCGTCGCGCAGCTGCTCGAGCTCGAGGGCGCGCGCATCGCCAGCGCCTGCAAGGACGCGGCCGTCGTCGCGCTCGACGAGCGCGGCAGCGCGTGGACGACGCGCGAGCTCGCCCGGCGTCTCGCGCAATGGCGCGACAACGGCAGCGATGCCGCGTTCGTCATCGGCAGCGCCGACGGCCTCGCGCCAGCCGTGAAGACGCGCGCCGCCGCCGTCGTTTCGCTTTCGGCGCTGACGCTGCCGCACGGCCTCGTCCGCGTGGTCGTCGCCGAGCAGCTCTATCGCGCTGTAACGCTCGTCAGCGGACACCCGTATCATCGCGACTAGCACTGATCTTCGGAGTCCGCCATGACCGTGTCGATTTATCTCGCCTCGAAGAGTCCACGCCGCCAGGCGCTGCTGCGCCAGATCGGCGTCGGGTTCGAAGTGTTGTTGCTGCGCGAAGCATCGGGCCGGGCACCCGACGTGCTCGAAGAAACCAAGGACGGCGAGCCGCCGCAGCACTACGTCGAGCGCATCGCGCGCACGAAGGCAACCGTCGGTTGGCAACGAACGCTGCGCCGCGGCCTGGTGCAGCGGCCCGTGCTCGGCGCCGATACCGAAGTCGTGCTCGATGGCCGGATCTTCGGAAAGCCGCACGACGCGGCCGACGCGACCCGCATGCTTTCGCTGCTTGCCGGGCATACGCATCAGGTGCTCACCGCGATCGCGCTGCACACCGAGAACGAGGTCGTCGTCGAGATTTCCAAGTCGGCCGTCACCCTCGCCGCGCTCGGCGACGACGAGATCGCGCGCTATGTCGCCACCGGAGAGCCATTCGACAAGGCGGGCGCGTACGCCATCCAGGGACGCGCCGCGGCGTTCGTCACGCGGCTCGAGGGAAGCTACTCGGCCGTCATGGGCCTGCCGCTCGCCGAAACCGCGGACGCGCTCGCGCGCATCGGCATGCCCGTGCTATAAGCGGACGAGTTCAATGCGGTCAGACGCGATTGCCGATGTGCGCGGTCACGGCGTACCTGCCGCGCAAGGCGCGTCGAGTCTGACCCTATTGAACTCACCCCGTTTTCCGCGCATCGGCCGATGAGCCATGAGATCCTCATCAACGTAACGCCACAGGAAACCCGCGTCGCGATGCTCGAGCAAGGCGTCGTGCAGGAGCTGCACGTCGAGCGGGCGAGCGCGCGCGGCCTCGTCGGCAATATCTATCTCGCGCGCGTTGCTCGCGTGCTTCCCGGCATGCAGAGCGCGTTTCTCGAAATCGGCCTCGAGCGCGCGGCGTTCCTGCACATCGCGGACATCTGGGAGCACCGGCAGAACAGCCACGGCGGCAGCGACACGCGTCCGATCGAGCGCGTGCTGCACGAGGGTCAGTCGCTGCTCGTTCAGGTCATCAAGGATCCCATCGGCACGAAAGGCGCGCGGCTTTCCACTCAGGTGAGCCTCGCCGGACGCCTGCTCGTGTACCTGCCGCAGGACTCGCACATCGGAATCTCGCAGCGCATCGAGGACGAAGCCGAGCGCGAGCTCTTGCGCGGGAAGCTCACGCAGCTGTTGCCCGAGGGCACGACCGGCGGATTCATCATCCGCACGATGGCGGAAACCGCCACCGAGCGCGAGATGCGCAACGACATCGACTATCTGACCAAGCTCTGGCGCGATTTGAACGCCCGCGCGAGCGGCGGTCCTGCGCCCGTGCTGCTGTACCAGGACCTGAACCTCGCGCAGCGCGTGCTGCGCGACATGGCGACCGAGGAGACGGCGCACATCTATGTCGACTCGCGCGAAACGTTCTTCAAGATGCAGGAGTTCGCCCGCGAATACACGCCGGCGATCGTCGAGCGCATCGGCCATCACGTCGGAGAGCGGCCGCTCTACGATGTGCACGGCGTCGAGGACGAGATCGAGAAGGCGCTCGCGCGTCGCGTCGACCTGAAGTCGGGCGGCTATCTGATCGTCGACCAGACCGAGGCGATGACGACGATCGACGTCAACACCGGCGGCTACGTCGGCGGCAGGAGCTTCGACGACACCATCTTCAAGACGAATCTCGAAGCGGCGCAGGTCATCGCGCGCCAATTGAGACTGCGCAACCTCGGCGGCATCATCATCATCGACTTCATCGACATGGAGAACGCCGACCACCGCTCGGCCGTGCTGGCGGAACTGAACCGCGCGCTCGAGAAGGACCGCACGCGGCTCACGGTGAACGGCTTCACGCAGCTCGGCCTGGTCGAGATGACGCGAAAGCGAACGCGCGAGTCGCTCGCGCACGTGCTCTGCGAGCCATGCCCGACGTGCGCCGGGCGCGGCGAGCTCAAGACCGCGCAGACGATCTGCTACGAGATCCTGCGCGAAATCCTGCGCGAGGCGAAGCAGTTCAATGCGCGCGAGTTCCGCATCCTCGCGTCGCAATCGGTGATCGATCTGTTTCTCGACGAAGAGTCGCAAAGCCTCGCGCAGCTTGGCGACTTCATCGGCAGGCCGATCTCGCTTCAGGTCGAGACGATCTACACGCAGGAACAATACGACATCGTGCTGATCTGACGCCAGCGCGATGGCGTCGCCGGCGCGACACGGCCCGACAACGAATGCCGGATGTCCCGTCCCGCTGGTCCCGCTTCAAGGCCGCCGTCGTCCGTCTCGTGCGGCGCGAACCGTCGCCAGGTCGCTGGGTTTACGGCAAGAAGTTCGCATGGAGCGGATCTCTCGCGCTGTTGCCGTGGCGACTGCCGCGACGCGAATACGCGCTCTATCTGCCGCGCGGCTTCACGCGGTTTCGACGCGCGCCGCTCTATGTGTTCTGCCACGGATGCCAGCAGACGCCCGAAGAATTCGCCCAGGGCGCGCACGTCGTGGCGCAAGCCGATCCAATCGGCGCACTGGTGCTGATGCCGCGCCAGAGCGACGCCGCCAATCCTTACCGTTGCTGGAACTGGTTCGATACGGCGACGATGAAAGGACACGGCGAAGCGGCGATCGTCGCGGCGATGATCCGCTCGGTGCGACGCTGGTACCGCGCCGACCCGCAGCGTGTTGTCGTCGTCGGCATGTCGGCCGGCGGCGCGCTCGCCGCCGTGCTTGGGCTTCGCGAGCCCGCGCTCGTTCGCGCCGTCGCCGTGCACTCGGGAATCGCCTGCGGCGCGGCCGCGTCCGCGTTCACGGCGATCGGCGTCATGCAACGCGGCCCCGAAACCGATGTCGAAGCGGTTGCCGCGCAAGCGCGCGTCGGCGCGTCGCCGCGCGTCGCGCTGCTCGCGATACATGGCGAAAGCGATAGCGTGGTGAACGTGCGCAACGCCGTCGCGCTCGTGCGCCAATACCTGCGCTTGGTCGCGCATCCGGCGGTCGATTCGCCGATGGTGTCGACGAACGCGCTACCGCCGGCGGACGGCGAGCAGCGTGCGCTCGTCAACGAACGCTGGACGACGACACGCGATTGGCTGCTCGGCGGCCGCGTCGTCGTCCGATATGTCTGCGTAACGGGGATGGGCCACGCGTGGAGCGGCGGCGACGACGCGCTCAACTGGAACGACGCGCGCGGGCCGGATGCGACGGCGCTCGCGATCGCGTTCGTCGGCGAGGCGTTGACGTAAGATAAAGGTGCCATCGCGCTTGAAAGGAGCCGCTCATGCCCGTCACGACGATGAATCACTTCACGATCCTCACCGACGACGTGCCGCGCACCGTGCGCTTCTACGCCGATCTCCTCGGTCTCGAGGACGGTCCGCGACCGGCGTTCGCCTTTCCCGGTGCGTGGCTCTACGCGGGCGGCTCGCCGATCCTGCACGTGATCGGCGAGCGGCCCAAGAGCGAGCTTCGCGCCGGCGTGATCGACCACATGGCGTTCACCGCCAGCGGCCTCGCTGCCACGGTGTCGAAGCTCAAGGAGCGCAGCATCGACTACGATCTGCGCCGGCTGGTCGGCCGGGGGCAGTGGCAGCTCTTCTTCTTCGACCCGAACGGCGCGCGCGTCGAGCTCGACTTCGCCGCGGAAGAACCGGCCGAGTGAGCGAGAGTGACGGCGCTCGCGACGTTCGACCATCTCGTCGTCGCGGCGACGACGCTCGAAGCGGGCATCGATTACGTTGCCGCCCTGACGGGCGTCGCGCCGACGATCGGCGGCAAGCACGCGACGATGGGCACGCACAACGCGTTGCTCAAGCTCGGCCCGCGCGCGTTTCTCGAAGTGCTGGCGATCGATCCTGCCGGCGCCAAGCCAGCGCGCGCGCGCTGGTTCGATCTGGACAGCGTCGCGATGCGAGGCGATCTCGCCGAGAGTCCACGGCTCATTCATTGGGTCGCGCGCACCGCCGACATCGACCGAGCCGTCAGAGCGTGTCCGATCGCGCTCGGCACGATCACCGCCGCCACGCGCGGCGATTTCCGCTGGCGGATCACGATTGCCGACGACGGCTCGCGGCCCGGCAAGGGCATCGTGCCGACGCTGATCCAATGGGACGTCGCCGCTCACCCGGCCGACACGCTTCCGCCCTCGCACGTAACGCTCGCGCAGTTCGCCGCGTCGCACCCCGACCCGGCGCCGATTCGTGCGGCGCTGGCGAAGCTCGGGCTCGCCGATGAGCTCCATGTGACGTTCGACCGCGAGGCGCGGCTCGCGGCGATGCTGCGAACGCCGCGCGGCGTCGTGGCGCTGTGAACCGCTAAGAGAGCGCGCCGCGCGCGCTGATCGGCCACAGCGCCTCGACGCGCTCGCCGCGCACCGCTATCAGCCAGTCGTAGAGATTGACCGTCGGATCGCAGTGGCCGGGAATCAGCCAAAGACGCTGGCCGAGCGCAGGACGCGCGGCACCCGGCGCAACCGAAACGACGCCGTGCTCGTCGGACGCGTTCGTGTACGTGAGTCCGCGCGTGCCGTAGACGACCGGCGGTCCCGAGTCGAACGCGAACGCTTTGAGTCCGGCATCGACGACCACCTGGCCGCCGATCGCGACGCTCATCACCATCGCGACGACGAACAGGCTCTGCTCGAACGCATGCTGGTCCGGCGCGAGCGCGTTGCGGCCGTAGTCGGCGTCCATGAACACGTAGGAACCGGGTTGAAGCTCGGTGTAGACGCCGCTGTCGCGCTCGAGCTGCCACGTTCCGGTTCCCGCGCCCGTCACCGTCGGACACGCGATTCCGGCGGCGACGATCGCGTCGCGCGCGGCTTTCGCGATGTCGACCGCGGCCGCGACGGCCGTGCGACGCTCGTCGGGCTTGCGCAAATGCTGCGCGCTGCCGTGGTACGCCTGAAGTCCCCCGAAGCGCAGGCCCGACGTGTGATCGATCGCACGCGCGAGCGCAACCGCGGCGTCGGCCGAGGCGACGCCGCAGCGATGCGCGCCGACGTCGATTTCGACATAGGCGTCGAGCGCAACCTTCGCCGCGCGGGCCGCTTCGCCGATGGTCACCAGCGCATCGGCGTCGTCGACGAGCACGCCGATTCGCGCTTGACGCGCAAGCGCCGCAAGCCGCGCGAGCTTCGCCGGATCGACGATCTCGTTGGTGACCAGCACGTCGGTTACACCGGCCGTGACGAACGCCCCGGCTTCGCCGACCTTCTGACAGCAGATGCCTTTCGCGCCGCGCTCGATCTGCGCGAGCGCGATCGGCGGACATTTGTGCGATTTCGCGTGCGGGCGCAGCGCGATGCCCGCACCATGCGCGGCGTTCGCCATTAGATCGAGGTTGCGTTCGAACACATCGAGATCGACGACGAGCGCGGGTGTATCGATCGCGGCGACGGGGTCGCCGATGCGGACGGAAGGCGCAGTAAGCATCGTATGGTTCGAATAAGCTTCAGCCGGCGTGTTCGCCGACGTTCGATACGTTCGAGGATTGCGCGCAGACATCCGCTACGACATGCGGTCGCGCGCGCAGGCTGCGCCACAGGCGGCGCGCGCGCGACCCGTGGCGCAGAAGGTAGCCGGCGATCATCACGCCGATGCGCGCGAAATCGCGCACCGGATGAAAATGGCTTGCCCGGCCCGCAGGAAGGTGAATCGCGCGGACCGGCACCGCGATCGGCGCATATCCGAGGTTCGCGGCGCGGATAACGATCTCGCTTTCGAACGTGAAGCCGCTCGCGCGCTCGCGAAGCGCCGCGGTCCCGGCAAGCAACGTTGCCGGATACACGCGCAACCCCGACTGCGAATCGATCACCGGCTGGCCGGCCGCCCAGCCGACCCAGAAGTCGCCGAATCGATTCGCGAGGTTGCGCGCGCGCGGATACGTCTCGCGGCCGGTCAGCCGCGCACCGATGACGAGATGATGCGGATGCCCGCGCGCAACGCGCAGCAGCCGGCCGATGTCCTCGGGCCAATGTTGACCGTCGCCGTCGAGCGTGACGATCATGTCCGCGCCGTCGGCGAGCGCCCACGCGAAGCCGGTCGCGAGCGCCCCGCCCTTGCCGCGGTTGACGTCGTGCCGCAGCAGCGTGACATCCAGGCCGCGGAGCACCGCGGCGGTGTCGTCGGTCGACCCGTCGTCGACGATCACGACGGTCGGAGCCTGCAGCCTCGCGCGTCGCGCGAGATCGCGGATGGTCGCCGCTTCGTTGTAGGCCGGAATGACGATCGCCGTCTTCATCAGTACATCGCTCCGTTGACCGAGATCGTCTGACCTGAAATATACGATGCACCGTCCGATGCGAGGAACGCGACCAGCGCGGCGACCTCCGCCGGCGTTCCCATTCGCTGCATCGGCACGAGCGCACGAACGCGTTCATCGCCGAACGCCCGGCGCGCCATCGGCGTATCGACGATGCCCGCTGCCACATTGTTCACCGTAATGCCTTTGCGCGCGACTTCCTGCGCGAGAGACTTTGCAGCGGCCGCGACGCCCGCCTTCGCCGCGGCGTAGTTCGCCTGTCCGCGGTTTCCGGCGAGCGCGGCGATCGACACGACGTTGACGATGCGCCCGAAGCGCGCGCGAATCATCGCCATCAGCAACGGCTGCGTAACGTTGAAAAAGCCGTTGAGGATGACGTCGACGACACCTGTCCATTGCTCGCGCGTCATTCCGACGAGCGGCGCGTCGTCCGCGTAGCCGGCGTTGTGAACGAGCACATGGATCGGCTCGTCTGCGACCAGACGGCCGATCTGGGCGGCAACGGCGGCGGCATCCGTAATATCGAACGCGATCGTGTCGGCACCGCCTCCCGACGCGACGATCGACCGTGCGACCGAACGAGCCGTATCGACGTTGCGATGAGCGTGCACGAACACATGATGCCCGACGGCCGCGAGCTCGCGGCAGATCGCCGCGCCGATCACCCCGCTGCCGCCGGTGACGAGCGCGCGCCTCATTGCGGCGCCTCCTCGACGAGAAGCACGCTTGCGCGGCCCGTGACCGCCAGCACGCCCATTCCACCCACCGAAAAGCGGTACGTCAGCGATTCGACGGCTGCGGCGATGCGCGTTGCATCGATGACGAGCGGCGATGGCACGCTATCGAGCCGATCGACGGCAAGCGACACGTCACGCACGCTGACGAGAAGGCCGTACGCAACGGGTCCCCTGCCTCGACCCGTCAGGCGCTGATGCACCGCCATCGCCTGCGCAGCGTACTCGATCGCATGCAGCGACGAGAGCCGGCCATCGACGCGCAACGGATGGTCCGGCGCGCGATGACGTTCGCTGTGGCAAACGACGCGATCGTCGTCCCAGGCGACAACGCTGTCGAGCAAGCACATCGGGCCTTTGTGCGGAATCAGTTGCGAGATCGCTTCGCGGCCGAGCATCATGGAACGATCTCCAGATCGAGCCACGTGCCGTCGACATACGGCAGTGGCACGCGTGCCGCTCGCCCGCGGGCGAGCGCTCGAAGCATGGGCAGCGCTTGCGCCGCACCATTGCCTGCGAACGCCTCGTCCATCGAATCGGGCGTCGGCGGCACGAGCGCGTCCGCAATGATGCGCCATCGTTCGAGCCGTGCCATGTGGCCGCTTCGCGCAGCCGTGTCGATCAACAGCGCGCAGGCGAACGCATGGGTGCTTGCACCGAGCGCGCGAATCGGCTCGGGAAACGGCGCATCGGCCGCAACGACGAGCACCGGTCCGATTGTCGCTTGCACCTGGCTCAAGCCTTCGAGTATCGCTGCGCCGAGCGACGCCTGCGCGGCGCACACCGTCGTCGATGCCGCCGTCGCGCGCGCGGCGATGCTCCAGTATCCCGCGGGCGCATTGTAGACCGAGTTGTGGAACGCGGTAGGCGACATCACGATCTCGCGCTGGCCGATCGCCGCGAGCGTCTGTGCCAGCACCGCGCCGTCGCCGTCGGCCGACGTGAACACCGTCGGCGTCTGCGCGGCCGGGATCCCGGGTGCGTGAGCGAAGGCATCGTACGCGGCGAGGCACGCGAGCCGGGAGATCTCATTGATACGCCGGCGCTCGGTTTGCGCGAGACCGTCGACGGCTCGCCTCGGTGCTGAGCCGGGCGAGAAGGGGGCGGCGCCTGCGAGCACGCGCGCAGCATCCGCCCAGCCGTCGAGGCCGGCTGCGCAAATGCCGACGGAACGAATGGCGGCCGCCGCCGCGCTCATGCGAGCCCGAACATCAGCGCGCAATTGCTGCCGCCGAACCCGAACGAGTTGCTCATCGCCAAGCGCATCGCGTGAGGCCGCGACTCGCGAACGATCGACGAGCGCAGCGCCGCGTCGACGACGCGGCAGTTCACCGTACCCGGCATCCATTGATCGCGCAACGCCATCACGGTGATCAGCGCTTCGGTGATACCGGCCGCGCCCAGCGTGTGGCCGGTGAAGCCCTTGGTCGAGCTCGCCGCCGTGTTGCGCCCGAACACGCCGACGATCGCACAGTCTTCCGCGGTGTCGTTCGCCCGGCTCGCAGTGCCATGCAGATTGATGTAATCGACGGCCGCGGCATCGACGTCTGCCGAAGCAAGCGCGGCGCGCATCGCGACCGCCGCGCCCGCGCCCTGCGGATGCGGTGATGACATGTGCCAGGCGTCCGAGCTCTCGCCATATCCGATGAATCTCACGGCGGCGTCCCCATCCGCCTCCAGCAGCGCAAAACCCGCGCCCTCGCCGATCGAGATACCGTCGCGTTCGGCGTCGAAAGGCCGACACGGCCGCGGCGAGATCAGCTCGAGCGCTTTGAAGCCGAACAGCGTCGACAGCGCGAGCGATTCGACGCCGCCGACGACCGCGGCGTCGCAAAGGCCGGCGGCGATGAACCGCGATGCGGCGCCGAAGACCTTCGCGCTGGAGGAGCACGCGGTCGAGACCGTCTGCACCGGACCGGCAAGACCGAGCCGCTGCCGAACGAACGCGGTGGTCGCGTGCATGTTGTGAATCCTCGGATCGATCGTGAGCGCGGGCCTCGCGCCTGCATCCGGCGAGGACGTCGCCCACCGCCGATACGCGAGCTCGCTGGTGAGGATGCCCGACGTTGTCGTGCCGATGAATACCCCGACACGGTCGCGGCCATGCCGCGTGGCCGCCACGGCGACTGCGGCAGCGAATCCGTCCTGCTCGAGACAAAGATTCGCCAGCCTGTTGCTGCGCGAATCGATGCCGGCGAAACCGTCCGGCAGCCGCAGCATTTCCAGGCCATCGACGCGGCCAATCCAAGTCACGAGCGGCGGCGACCAATCGACGTCGAAGCTTCGCAACGCGCTCATCCCTACGCGCAGCGTCGATCGCACCGCCTGCGAGCCGATGCCGCACGCGTTCGTGAGCGTCGTTGCGACGACGGCGAGCGGGCGAATCGTCATCGGATGCCGGATGGTCGATGCGCGCGCGGTGACAGCAGCAGCGAGTAGACGACGCTCAACAAGACGCCGAGCACGACGGTGAGCCCGATCGCATGGAGCACGGGCGTGCGCGATGTCGCAAGCGTACCAAATGCGCACAGCGTCGTCGCCACGACGACGACCAGCGAGCGCCACGTGACGTCGAAGCGATCGCCGCGCTCGCCGCGTCGCGCGATGAAGAGCGCGTAGTTGGTACCGATGCCGGCGACGAGCATCAGCGCGATCAAATGGAAGACGGTGAGCCTTGATCCGATCGCCGCGAGCAACGCCGCGGTGGCGACCACCGCTGCCATCGGCGGCACCGCAATGGCGACCGCCGCCGCGACGCTTCGCAGGCCCACGGCGAGAATGCCGGCGATGAGCAGCGCACCGACGCCGAACGCAACGAGCGCGCGTTGGCGAAACTCTCCCATGATCGTGCGCGACGTCGCCTGCAGATCGACCCAACGAACGCCGGGAATGCCAGCGCGTATCACGGCCGTCTCGGCCTGCGCGGGCTGGCCCACGCCGGACAGCGGAACGATCACGTACGAGCGGCTGTCGTCGGCGCGAAGCAACGCGTCGAGCTTGACGCCGAGCACAGTGTCGGCAAGGTCCTCGACGCGCAAAGGCGCCGACGTTCGTGCACGCTCGGCGTCGTCGAAAAAGGGTTCGAACGCCGCGACGCGGAACGGCGTACCCCGAGCGGCTTGCTCGAACCGTCGCCGAAGCTCGTCGGATGGGGGGATCGCCCGCTGGCGCCGGCGCTGCGTTGCGAGCGAAGGCAAGTAGTCGCTCGCGAGCTCGAACCCGGCAAGCTGATGGGCGCGGACTGCGTCCTCGAGAAAGGGCCGCAGACGTTCCGCGACAACGAGCGCATCGTCGCGCGTGACCGCTTCGATCGTCAGCAGGTAGCGCACCTCGGGCGCGCCGATCGCGGACCGTAGCTCGCGATCGAGCTGCTTGAGCTCCGAGGGAAGCGGATTCATGTTGGCGAGATCGTCGTCCCAGACGGCGCCACGCGCCGCCGCGACGACGAGCGCGGCGGTCAGCGCCGCGGCGATCCAGCGCCGCCAACGCGCACGTACATGCCAAACCGTGAAAGGCGCGCGCATCGCGTTCGGCGACCAGCGCGACGGCACCCAATGCGGAAGCACCCACGCCGTGACCGCTCCGGCGCACAGCACGCCGACCATCGTCAGCAATCCCAGTTGCGCGAGCCCGGGAAAGCCGGTCAGCAGGAGCGCGACCGAGGCGCCGGCGGTCGTCAGCACCGCCATCGCGAGCGTGCGGCCGATGCGGACGACCGCGGCGTACGCGCTTTCGCCTGCGCCGACCTGCGTCAACAGATAGCTCGGATAGTCGACCGCTTCGCCCAGCAGCGTCGCGCCGAATCCCAGGGTAATCGCGTGCACGCCCGAGAACGCGACGTCGACGGCAGCGATGCCGACGACGAGCCCGGTCAGCGCCGGCAGCGCGCAGAACAATACGACGATCGCCGAGCGGTACACGAACGCGAGAATCGACACGACGAGCACGGTGGAGACAATCGCGAGCCGCGTGGCGTCGTTCGCAATGAGCTCGCGGCTTTGCACGGCCATCGCGCCGGGGCTCGAGTAGCGCATCGCGGCCGTCGAACCGTCGCGCACACTCGCGAACGCCGCCTCCAGCGCAGCGATCGCGCGCGCCTGTCCATCGATGTCCGAGCCCGGCGCCCGCGTTTGCGCGATCAGCAGCGCACGCGCGCCGGTCGCATCGAACCAGACGCCGGATTGCCGCCGCGGCGGTGCAGATGGCGACAGCTGCTCGAACAGGTGCAGCGTCTCTGCCGTCGGATCGGCGGCGAGAAACGCGTTCTCGACGAATCCTGCGCCGCTTGATAGCGCGCGCAGCCGCGCAGCGAGCGCGTAGCGCAAACCCTCGATCGTGAAGCGCTGCTCTGTGACCGCATTGCTCAGCAGGTAGCGATGCGAGCGAATGACATCGAGATCGCGCCGCGCGAGTTGCGCGTCGCCGTTGCTGACGTAGCGAAACGCTCCGTCGGCCGCAAGGCGCTGCGCGAGCGCGCGACTGATATCGGAGAGCGTCGCTGGCGCGTCGTTCGAAAGACCGATCAGCAACAGTCGGCCGGCGACGCCTTCCTTGAGCTCCGATACGAGTAGACGCTGTTCGCTCGACGTTGCATTCGGCAGGAAGGCGGAGAAGTCCGCATTGACGGAAAGCCGTGTCGCAACGTAGAGCAGCGCCGCGCCGGCGAGCAGGATCCAGCCGGCGGTTATGCGGCCGCGATCGCTCACCGGCGCGGCGGCTCGAGTGGTTTGAGCGCGAGGATGACGCGATCGCCGCGCCGATCGACGATTTCGATCGCAACGACCTGCGTCTCGCGGCCGCGCAGGGTGATTTGCCGCAGTGTCGCGCCAACGTGTCCGTCACGCGGCACCAGCTTGAGCTCCCACTGCGCCTCGGTACCCATCAGCGACGCGTCGAACGATCGCGCGAGCGCCGGCGCATCGCCTGCGAGCGATGCGCGAATCGCCTCGATCCACGCGAGCGCGCCCGGCTGCGCGCTCAAGTCCCATTCGCGTCGGTCGTCCGGCGATTCGACGGCGACGCGCGATCCGGCGATTCGGATCGTCTCGGGAAACGGCGTAACGACGTCCATTTCGAGACGGTCGGGCCGCTCGAAGCGAAGCGTACCGCGGCGGATCAGCGGCGCATCGAGCGCCGCGAAATGCCGCGTCTCCTCGAATGCGACGCTGCTGCGATCGACTTGCGAGAGCATCGACATCAGGCGCGCGACGTCGAACGGCGCTTGCGCCGCAAGAGCGGGGGCACCGATCAGCAACGCAGCCAGCCCGAGCATTCGCCGCGACGCATGCATCGATCATCACCCGCGGCCGAGCGGCTCGTTCGCCCAGAAATCGTAGAAGTTGAACCAGTTGAAAGGCGCTTCGCGGCAACGCGCTTCGAGCCACGCGGCATAGCGCTGGCAAAGCCGCTGCAATTCGGCATCGCGCCCGTCGCCCGACAACGTGACTCGATCGGAGAAAGGCTCGAAGCGGATGCGGTAAGCGCCAGGCCGTGTCTGAACTGCCGAGAACAGCACGACCGGAACGCGCAGCGTTGCGGCCAGCAGGAATGGCCCTTGCGCGAAGGCCGCCGGCGAGCCGAGGAAGTCACAGCGGCGCATCCGGTCGCCGGCAACCGCGCGATCGGCGAGCAGACCGACGATCTCGCCGCGCCGAAGCGCGTCGCGCACGTCGAGCATTGTTTGCGCGCGGCCCAGCACGATCACCTGCCGCTCGATGTCCGCGTTCAGCGGACCAAGGACGCTCGCGAGCTTTTCCGCGTTGCCCTCGTTCATCAAGACGCGCACCGACACCGGCAAGTGGGCGAGCGCGAGCACGCGCATCACTTCGAAGCTGCCGAGATGCGCGCCGAACAACAGGACGCCCCGGTCCGCGGTGAGCGCCGATTCGAGGACGTCGACTCCCTCGATTGCACAGTCGAACCGTCGCAAATCGCCTGCGAGCAGATGAACGCGATCGAGAATCTGCGCGGCGAAGCAATGGTAGTGGCGAAATTGCTCGCGCAGGCTCGGCGCACGACCGAGAACGCGATGCAGGTAGTCGCGCGACGCGGCGCGCGACGCGCGCGAGAACGCCAGAAAATAAGCGCACGCCGGATAGAGCAACGCGCGCGCGAGCGGCCTTCCGAGGCCGAGCGCTAGTGCCGCGGTGAGCCGCATCAGCCACCGGCTTCCGCGCTCGCGCCGCATCCGCCAGACCGGAATCGCGGTCACCGCGCACCCTCGACGTCGGCGCAGCGCAGCCTGCCGGAAGCCGCCGCGGTCGTCCCCGCGAATATCTCGAAGCGCGCCGTATGCCGCCGCTCGACGTCGACGCGGATACGCAACCGTTCGCCGGGCGAGACCGGCGCTCGCCATTTCACCTGCATGCATTCGACGATGCGCAGTCGGGCGTCGTGCAGCATCTCTTCGACGAACGCGAGAAGAACGACGCCGGGCACGATCGGCCGGCCCGGAAAGTGACCGCGCAGCGCGGGATGCTCGGGCGCAACGGAGGTTTCTCGCTCCAGTGCGAGCGGTGCCGATTCGGCGTTCGCGTTCCTGCTCTCATTCGCCACCAGCGCGCGCAGTGCCGACAGCGGCAGCTTGCCGCTGTCGGCGCGCGGCAGCGCATCGACGAGGACCAGCGGCCGCGGCAGGAAAGCAGCGTCGATGCGCCGCGCGAGCTCCGCGCGCAACGCCGCCGGCGTCGTTCCGGGCGCGACGGCAGCGGCCGCGACGCGCGACGCATCGTCGTGCACGAGAAAGAACGCGCCATCGACCACTCCGGCAATGCTCGTGAGCTCGCGCGTAAGACCGGCGAGCGACGCGCGCTTGCCTGCGACCTTCACGAAGTCGCCATGCCGGCCGATCAGCTCGAATACGTCATCGTCGCCGAGCGGCCGGAGCCGATCCGCAAGCGCGATCCGGCCGCGAACATGCCCGCCGGTCACGCGCGCAGTTCCGTCGTCGGCAATGGCAAACTTGACGTCGTCGACAGGTTTCCACGCCCGGCTCATCGTCGTGCGGCGCACGGCCAGCACGCCGCCCTCCGTGCATCCGTAGATTTCGTGCACCGCGGTGCCCCAGTCGCGCTCGACGCATGCGGCGAGCGCGGGATCGAGCGGCATCGTCGACGCAATGACACCCGCTACGCCGTGGAGCGCGCGTTGTTCGCGATGGAATGCGCGAAGCTGCAGCGGCGTCGTCATCAGCCAAACGCCGTCGGGCGCGAAGCCTTGCGCGTCGGATATCGTATCGACGAGATCGGCGGCGAATGCCGGCCGCGCGATGCACACGGTCGTCCCCGATTGCAAAGGCAGCAGCACGGTCGTCTCGAGACCGAACATGTGCTGCGGCGGCACGGTGCCGACGATCGCGACGCGGGGCGCCGGCTTTTCGATCGACCGCATCAGCGCGCGCGCACCGTGCACGAGCGCGCTCCACGTTTTCGCGTGCGGCGTCGGCGCGCCGGTCGAGCCCGAAGTGAAGAGAATGGCGGCGATGTGATCGTCGCGGACAGCGGGCCATCGATCGATCTGCGGCAGCGGCTCGCGCGAGGCCCGCGCGATGTGCTCGCGCACGCCGACCGGCGTTTGCGTATCGCGCTGCTCGTCGCCTACGCAGACGGGATCGGCAAACTGCGCGCGCAGCTCGGCGAGCGCTCGCGGCAACCGGTTCGGAGGCAGCAGCATCGTGCGCTCGTCGACGAGCGCGGCGAGCGCTGCGACGACGAAGCCATCGAGCGACTCGCAGACATTGACGATGTAGCGCGACGGGGGCAATGCCGCGGCGAGCGAGCGCGCCGCACCAAGCGCCGCGCCCGCGGTGAGACGCACGCGGCCGCTCGCGGCGAGCACGCTGGACGGCTCGAAGGCAGCCATGATCGGTGTCGCCGTCATGGCCGGTTTCCCTGCCGCCAACGCGCGACGACGATTCGTGCGAGCGCAAGAGGCGATGCGTGCCGATAATGGCTGAAGCGCCGGCGTCGATACGCCCATTCGCCGACGAAGAGCAGGCCGACCGCCACCGGGTTGCCGACAGCGATCCAGGCGATGGCAGCTTGCGCGTAGACCGCCGCCCAGAGCGAAATCGCCGCCATCGCCACGAAGAACGCCACCCAGACCATCGTGAGCGTTCGCGTATAACGCGCAAGATCGGGTTCGAGCATGCCGCGCTCGGCGCGCGCGAACGCCGAGATCAACGGATCGCGTCCGGCACGAAGCGTCCTCCCGAATACGGCTGCGAGCGCGGCGTTGATCGCCGCGTCAGCGAGCGCGAGAACGGGAGGCGGGAGCATCGCGTGCGCGAGGACAGCCGCGACGATCGCCGACAAAACAACGACGCTGCCCGCAGCTCGCCTTCGACGCGACGCTCCCCGGACCGCGTCGCTGGCGGATTCAGCCGGAGCGGCTGCGCGCGACATGACGCGCCAACTCACGCAGCGACGCGAAGATGTTCTCGTTCTGGGCGTCGCCCGACCGGATCTCGACGCCGTAGCGCTGCGAAAGCACGGTCGCGATCTCGAGGATATCGATCGAATCGAGGCCCAACGCGTCGCCATACAACGGCGCGTCGGGAACGATCGCGCGCGGCTCGATCTCGAGGCCGATCGTTTCGACGATCAGTTGCGCCACTTCGAGCTCCCAGTCGCTCGCATCGGCTCCGGTCGCGGTATCTGCCATCAGCGGGTCGATCATGTCGTGCGTCGCGCTGCGAGCGCCGGATCCCAGCGCAGACGCGAGACGGTCAAAGGCGCATCAGTCGGAGCGAGCGTCGTGATACAAGTTCCGTACCCGGCCATTGTAGTTAGTGTGGATCTGCCGCCACAAGCGCGGATCGCTTGCTCGCTACGACAGGCGGCGCGGCGGACGAGCATTGCCGCGCGTCGGGCCGACCGCGTCGATTACCTGGCGACGGCGTCGCTCGCCGCGAGCTGTCCGTATGCGAGCCGCGCGATCGCGAGCAACTGGGTCCGGTCGACGTTGCCCGAGATCGCATAGCCGCAGCGATCGTCGTCGACCCAGTAGAACACGCCTACGCCGTCCTCGACCGCGTAGCGGAATGCGGTCTCGCCCTTCTCCGGCATGTCCCAGCGGATCTGCACGGTAAGCCGCTGCTTGTCGGGGTTTTCGTACATCAGCAGCGCCGTGGGCCGCTCGTTGCCGGCGACGAGCCTGCCGCCTACGAGCGAGAAGCCCACGCTCGCAAGATCGAGTGCGCGCACCGGATGGCCGAGGCGCTTCGTGAGCCACGTATAGAGGCTCTTTTCCTCATTCGCCCACACTTCGACGGGTCGGCGCGCATCGGCAGCGTAAAGCGCATGCGCAAGCGCGGCCTGCCGTGGGAACGAGATCGGCGTGCCCTGCGACTCGATCAGCGCGGCGCGGCCGTACCAGCCGATCGAAAGCCCGGCGACAAGGGTGGCTGCGACGGCAAATGTGCGCGCGACCCAGCGTGCGAACGGCGGGCGCGCGCGCGGCGGCGTCGCCGCGGCGAGCAGCCGCGACGGAATCGGTTCGGCAAGCAGCGGATCGAGCGCGTCGCGTAGCGCGCTCGACTGCGCGCGGATTTCGGCGACGCGCGCGGCAAGCGCGGCATCGCGCACGATCATTGCCTCGACCGCGGCAATCCGCTCGGGCGCGAGGTTGCCGTCCGCGTACGCGTGGACGTCGGCGTCGGTGATCGGTAAAGGTTGCGCGCTGCTCATGACCTACGTGTCACTTGACGATGCGAAGCGCCGACGGCGGCGTCGCGACGAGGTTACGAAGCTTCTCGCGCGCACGCGAGAGCCTCGACATGACCGTGCCGACCGGAACCGCGAGCACGACGGCAATCTCCTCGTAACGCAACTCTTCGACGGCGGCGAGCAGTAGCACCTCGCGCTGCTCCGCCGGCAACTTGCCCATTTGCTGGACCAGCTCCATCAGCTCGACGCGGTCGAGCTGATTTCCGCGCACCGCCGGCTCCCACGCGAGGCCGCCATCGGCATCGAGCGAAACGTTCGCCGCGTCGCGGCGCGCTAGCGCGAGCTGGTTCACATGAACGTTGTGCATGATCGTGAACAGCCACGCCCGAAGATCGCTTCCGGCGCGCCACAGCCTCCGCTTTTCCCAGGCGCGGGCGAGCGTGTCCTGCACGAGATCGTCGGCGCGCGTCGAATCGCCGGTCAACACGCGGGCGTAGCGGCGCAGTCGCGGGATGGCCGCGACCAGCTCCGGATGTGGCAGCGCGGACGCAACGTCGCGCGAGGGATCGATAAAGGGCACGTCGGCGGGCGATTCGAGCCGGCGCTCGCGGCCGGCTGCCACGCCATCTTACTCCAGACGCACGGCGGTACCTTCTGCGGTTGGCGGCGGTTCCGCTGCTGTATCGGATTGCAAACAGCCGCGCGCGCCGATCATTCCACGTCGTCAGGGCTCCCACCAGTAGCGGACCATGTGGAAGAAGATGGGCGCCGCAAAGACGATCGAGTCGAGCCGATCGAGCATGCCGCCGTGCCCTTCGATCAGCGTGCCCCAATCCTTGATCCCGCGGTCGCGCTTGATCGCCGACATCACGAGGCCGCCGAGAAAGCCCATCACGTCGACGACGAGCGCGATCGCCGCCGCCTGCCACGGCTGGAACGGCGTCACCCACCAAAGCGCCGTTCCGAGCAACATGCTCGACAGCACGCCGCCGACGAAGCCCTCGACAGTCTTCGACGGCGACAGCGCCGGCGCGATCCTGTTGCGGCCGACGAGCTTGCCCCAGATGTACTGAAGCACGTCGCTCGATTCGACGACGAGCACGAGCCAGGTGATCAGCACGATGTTGCGGCCTTCGTATCCCGGTATCCGAAGCGTCATCAGCGCGGGCACGTACGAGACGCAATAGACGCAGATCATCAGGCAGTACGAAAGCTCCGCCGAGCGCTCGAGGAAGCGCTTGGTGTCGTTGCCGACGGCGGCGAAGATCGCCATCAGCAGGAACGCGTAGACCGGGATCAGCACCGAGTAGAGCCCGTACCAATCGAGGCCGATCAGAACGTATTGCAGCGGCAGGACGACGAAGAATGCGATCACGAGCGCACGATGATCGCCGCGACGGGTATAGACGAGCGATGCGAACTCGCGCAGCGCCATGAACGAGATGAACGCGAACACGACGACGACGCCCGTCTTGCCGCCGGCGAAGCCTATGCCGAGCACGATCACCATCGCCCACCACGCCTTGACGCGTGCGTTCAGGTTATCGATCGTCGCGTTCGGCGTTTCGCCTGCGACGCGCCAGCGCAGCAGCGCGCCGGTCGCGCTCGCGACGACGAGCACGGCGAAAATGCCGGCGAACAGCTCGTACAGCTCGCGGGGCGCGTGCATCATGTCGCGACCCCGTTGCTCATTCGCGCGGCGGACACAGCGCGAGCAGCCCGTCGCGCGCACGCGCGAGGAAGTCGTCTTTCGACTCGCCGTTCTGCATGCGAAGCGGCGCGCCGAAGGTCACCGAGCACAGCAGCGGAATCGGCACGACTTCTCCTTTCGGCATTACGCGATTGAGGTTCTCGATCCATACCGGCACGAATTCGACGTCGGTCCGCTCGCGGCTCAGATGGTAAATGCCCGACTTGAACGGCAGCAGGATGTCGTCGGTGGTATTGCGGGTGCCCTCTGGAAAGATGATCAGGGAATCGCCGGCATCGAGCGCCGATTCCATCTGCGCGATCGGGTTCGGATGACCGGCGACAGGCGCGCGGTCGATGACGACGCCGCGAAAAACGTCGTGGATCAGCCATCGTCGCAACCGCGATGTCTCCCAGTAGTCCGCGCCGGCAACCGGCCGGGTACGCGTTCGAAGCAGCTCGGGCAGCGACGCCCAGATCAGCACGAAATCGCCGTGGCTCGTATGGTTTGCGAAGTACACGCGCTTGCCGGGGACCGGCGCGCAGCCGCTCCACAGCGCCCGCGCACCGGTCAGCGCGCGCGTGAAAGCGCCGATCGTCCGACCGGTCAGCCGTCCGAGCATCAGCGCGATTGATCGTAGAGCCACGGCGCCGCCGACAGCGCGAGCTCCGCTGCCGTCAGCATCGCAGCCCGGCGATGGCGAGTAACCGCGCACGCCCGGCAAGCGGCGGTGGCCGCGCGGTCAGCGCTGCGGCGGACGCTTGCGTCGGCGTGTCGTTCACGAGCTGCGCTCCTGCGCCGCTTTCACGCCGCGACGCACGCGATTGACGACGTTGCAGAGGATCAGCGCGACCACGATCCACATCAGCCAGGCCACGATCGGAGGCACCGGCCCGCCGAGGCCGGTCCACAACCCAAGCGCGCCGAACACGAGCGCGCGATCGCTCTTGCCCATCGGACCGTCGTAGCGCCGCGCGGCGCCGACCATCGGCGCGAGCGCACCGGCCATCTCGGACAGGCATGCCGCGAATGCGACCGCGCCGACGGATGCGAGATCGAACGGGGCGACGCGCGCGAACGGCAGATACAGCGCGAGGTCGGACACGACGTCGGTCAATTCGTTGAGGTACGCGCCCAACGCCGATTGCTGGCCGAACTCGCGTGCCAGCATGCCGTCGATTGCGTTTGCCGCCATGCGAGCGAAGAGCCAGAGGGGAAGCGCGAGGAAGACCGCTCGATGCTCGGCGAACGCGGCGACCGCCGCCCCCACGGCGATCGACGCCGCGCAAGCGAGCGTGGTCACGAGGTTCGCGGTGACGCCGGCCGAAGCGAGCCGCTCGACCAGCGGGCGCAGCAGCGCCTGGAACCGCGGCTTGATTTCGTAGAGCGTCAGCGCCATTCGCCTCCCCTGCGAAGCGATCGAACGATACGAAATCGGCGGACGGCTGCCAAGCGCGCCGATGGCCGATGCTCTTGAACGAGACGCCCGGTATCGGCTCGCGATACGTAACCGCTACACCAGGAACACCGTCGCGAGGCCGAGGAAGATGAAGAAGCCGCCGGAATCCGTGACGGCCGTGATCATCACCGACGATCCGACGGCGGGATCGCGGCCGAGCTTGAGCATCGTCATCGGAATCAGCACGCCCATCATCGACGCGAGCGACAGGTTGAGCGTCATCGCGAGCACCATGACGAGACCGAGCGAGACGTCCTTGTACAGCAGCATCGCGACGAGCCCCATGACGCCGCCCCAGACGATGCCGTTCAACAGCGCGACCTGAAGCTCCTTTCGGATCAGCTTCTTCGCGTGCTCGCGCGTAACCTGCCCGAGCGCCACCGCGCGCACGATCATCGTGATCGTCTGGTTTCCCGAGTTGCCGCCGATGCCGGCGACGATCGGCATCAACGCGGCGAGCGCGACGAGCTTCTCGATCGAGCCTTCGAACAGTCCGATCACGCGCGACGCGATGAACGCGGTGACCAGATTGATCGCGAGCCACGCCCAGCGGTTGCGAAACGATTTCCACACCGACGCGAAGACGTCCTCCTCTTCGCGCAGGCCCGCCTGCGCGAGCATCTCGTCCTGCCCGCGCTGGCGAATGAAGTCGAGCACCTCGTCGACCGTCACGCGGCCGACAAGACGATCGTTGGTGTCGACGACGGGTGCGGACACGAGGTCGTAGCGCTCGAACGCGCTTGCCGCGACATCGGCGTGCTCGTGCTGCAGCAGTTTCACCACCGGAGGCTCCATCACGTCCGCGACGCTCTTCTCCGGATCGGTGACGATGAGCTTCGCGATCGGCAGCACGCCGAGCAGCCGGTCACCGCGATCGACGACGAAGAGCTGGTCGGTTTGCGAGGGCAGCTCGTCGAAGCGGCGCACGTAGCGCAGCACCACCTCGAGCGTCACGTCGGCGCGAACGGTGACGTCGTCGAAGTCCATCAGAGCGCCGACCATGTCCTCGTCGAACGACATCGCCGCGCGCAACTGCTCGCGCTCCTCGACCGGCAGGCTCTGGAAGACATCGTCCATCACCTCCTGCGGCAGATCGGGCGCGAGCTCGGCGATCTCGTCGGCGTCGAGCGTCTCGGTCGCCGCGACGAGCTCGTCGGTGTCCATCGACGATATCAGCGACTCGCGGACGGCGTCGGATACCTCGAGCAGGATCTCGCCGTCGCGCTCGGCCTTGACGAGGTCCCATATGTAGAGGCGCTCGTCGAACGGCAGCGCCTCGAGGATGAACGCGATGTCCGCGGGGTGCAGCCGGTCGAGCTTGCGGACGAGCTCAGCCTTCGTCCGCTGATAGACGGCGCTTTCGGCCAGGTCGGCAACCACTTCGCCCACCGGCACGTGCTCGCGCTGCTCGTAGACGAGCCCTTCGACCAGCCGGTGCCGACGCAACAGCGCCGTTACGTCGGCGAGCGCTTCCTGCACGCTCGCGGGCGCTTCGGCACGCTCTTCGTCGGCGTCGGCAACGTCGGACATCGGCGCGGGAAATCCAAAGTGAATCGATGGCGAAAAAGGCTCGCGCGCATTCTACGCTGCGAGCGTTCGCGCGTGACGATCCGACCGACAAGTGACGTTACGGAACTTCCGCGCTCGGCATTCGGACGAGGATGATGCCGATCTTGCGGTTCAACCCCGGCGCGCCCTGGTTACGTTCGTAGAAGCGCGGGTTCGGCGCCATTGCCGCGAGCCGCGCGGCCTGCTCGGCGTTGAGCTGCGCGGCGGAGACGCCGAAATAGCGCTGCGCGGCGGCTTCGGCGCCAAAGACGCCGTTACCCCACTCGATCACGTTGAGATAGAGCTCGAAGATGCGCCGCTTGTCGAGCATCGCTTCCAGCAGCACGGTGATCACCGCCTCCTCGCCCTTGCGCACGTAGCTTCTCGACGGCGACAGGAAGAGGTTCTTCGCGAGCTGCTGAGTGATCGTCGAGCCGCCGGCGACGATGCGGCCGCGCCGCTCGTTCTTCTCGATCGCCTTCTGGATGCCTTCCCAGTCGAAGCCTTCGTGATCGACGAACTTGGCGTCTTCGGCGGCGATCATCGCACGCTTGAGCTGCATGGAAATCCGCGCGTAGGGGATGAACCGGTAGCGAAGCGCGGTCTTCGGGTTCTTCGCACGCGCTTCGTCCATCCGCTGCGCCATGAACGCCGTTTCGCCGGGCGCATGCGTGCGATACCAGGCGACGTGCAGCGCGAGCCATGCGAACCAGAGCGCGGCGGCCGCGAGCGCGGCGGCGAACAGCCATCCGACGATGCGGGCGAGCGTCGCGCCGAGGCCGCGGCGCGCGAAGCGGACGCCGGCCATCGTACGGTGGCTACGCCGTCGCGTGCGAGCGCAGCAACGCGTGGACCGAACGCGTGTCGGGCCGCACGCCGCGCCACAGGAAGAAGCTCTCGGCCGCCTGCTCGACCAGCATGCCGAGGCCATCCGCGGTCGCCGCGGCGCCGTTCGCCTGCGCGAAGCGCACGAAGCGCGTCGGTTGATCCCCGTAGACGAGGTCGCACGCGAACGACCCGGGCGCGAAGATCGACGACGGCCAAGGAATCGGCGCCGCCTCGTCGCCCTTGAGACCGAAACTGGTCGCGTTGATGACCACGTCGTACGCCTCGCCCTGGAGATCGGCAATCGCGCGCGACTCGATGGGCCCGTACGGGATGAAATGATGCGCGAGGCCGTCGGCCTTGAGTTGCGTGCGATTGGCCACGACGACGCGGCGCGGCTTGGTGTCGAGCAGCGGCTTCAGTATGCCGCGTGCGGCGCCACCCGCGCCGAGTATGAGAATGCGCCTGCCTTCGAACGGCACGCGATGGTTCTCGACGATGTCGTGCACGAAACCGGCACCATCGGTGTTGTCGGCGAGCCAGCCGTCGCCGAGCCGCTTCAGCGTGTTGACCGCACCGGCGAGCCGGGCGCGCTCGGTCGCCATGTGCGCGAGATCGAACGCCTCGAGCTTGAAAGGAACGGTGACGTTGAGCCCGACGCCGCCGTCGCGCGCGAACGCCTCGACGGTCGGCGCGAAACCGTCGAGCGGCGAGAGCAGCCGCTCGTAGCTGATGTCCTGTCCGGTCTGGCGCGCGAACTGCGCGTGGATCAACGGCGACTTGGAGTGGGCGATGGGATTGCCGATGACGGCGTAGCGGTCGGTCATGTCGCCGACTTCATTCGCTCTTGAGCTCGTCGCCGTGCGCGAACGTCCACGTGCGCGTGATGTGCAGGATGTCGGTGTCGCGCTGGATGTCCGGCGGGAACGGCGCGTAGGGCGCCGCCATCTCGACGATCTTCATCGCGGCCGCGTCGAGGATCCGCTGCCCGGACGAGCGGTTGATCTCGATCGTCTCGATGCTGCCGTCGGCCTTGATCGCCACGGTGATCAGCAGATTGCCGTAGAGCTTCAATTGCCGCGCGGCCTCGGGATAGTTGAGATTGCCGATGCGCTCGACCTTCAGCCGCCAGTCCTCGACGTAACGGGCGAACCGGTATTCCTCGGCGCGCGCGCCGACGAAGCGCCGTTTCGGCCGCTTCTGGTACGCGTCCATGTCCTTCGCGATCTGCGCCTCGAGCCGCATCGCCTCGAGCGTGCGCTGCATCAGCTCGCTCGCCGACGGCAGGTTGCTGGGCTCCGCCGGCACCGGCGCCGGCGCGGCGGTGGCAACCTGCGAGCTCTGCAACTGCGTCATCAGCTCCTGCGTCCGTCGTTCGAGCGCTTCGACTTGCGCGCTCGCGGTGGCGATCTCCTCGGTCGGCGCTTCTTTCGGCAGCACCGGCAGCGGCGTCTTCGCGCGACGGTCGGCATCGGTGTTGCCGCCGCCGTCGAGGTTCGCCTGCGCGAGGATGTCCGCCTTCGTCGGCTTGGTCTTCGACTTCGCGTTGACGAGCGCAACCTCGAGCGGCGGACCGCGATCGATCATTTCGCGCAGATCGAACGGCGCAAAGCGGATCGCGAGCAGCGTCGCGTGGATCGCGATCGACACGCCGAGCGCGTATGCGAACAACCGGCGTCCGCGCGGAACGTCGATGACACCCGGAATCCAGACCGGCGACCGCATTGCCGCCGGCTTGACCTCGGCGACGACGGGCTGCGGCGCCGCAACGACGGCAGTTTCGAGCGGTGGCGCGACGAGCGTCATTTGCGGCGCGTGGGGCAGCGCCGCCGACGAACGGCGCGGCGCTCGCGGCGAGCGCGGCTTCGGTGCCGGTCTAGTCGGTTCGCCGATCGGGACGGGCGTGAGCGTCGCCTTGCCCGCGGCCTTCGCACGCGGTGCGCGTGCAACCGCGAGCGGCTGCGAGCTTTGCTCCGGCAGGACCGGCTTCGGCTGGACGGGTCGGCGCGGCACGAATTGCGTCGAGGTTATGACAACGGCCTATTGTAGGCGACGGCCGATGCTTTGGGGCCGGCGCCCGGTTTGACGGCGGTCATGACTCGGTGCGATTCCGGTCCGGCATCGGGCCCGCGAAGCGGCATTCGAACGTGGCGGCGAGCAGATCGACGCGCCCTATCGCCACGCGGACCGCTGTTTCCGGCGCGCAGGCCGGCAGGTCTGCGAGGCGCAGGACCAGTGGCAAGCGGTCGAAGCGCACGAGGTTCTCGCGGATCACCGTTGCCGTCGTTTCGGTCACGTGCTCCTGCAGCAGCCAGCGCAGGCACCAATAGTGCTCCATCCGGTCCTGGAACTCGGCGTATTGCGAGTACGTCGCCTCGAAATCGGCGAGCGCGGCGAAGAGCTCGGCGTCGCCTTCCTCGTGCGGCGGCTTCGCGCCGGCGACGAGCGCGATCAGCTGACGCTGGTTGACGAGATCGCTGTAGCGGCGAAGCGGCGAGCTCGCCCATAGGTAGTGCGTGACGCCCAAACCCTGATGCTCGCCGGCGCGCGTGCTCATCTTCACCTTGCCGTTGCCCTGCGTGCGATATAGGCCCGGCGCATCGGCGTCGGCGAGCGCCTTGCCCCATGTCGCGTTGACGAAGATCATCAGCTCGGCGACGAGCTTGTCGAGCGGCGACCCGCGCGAGCGGGGAACGATCGCGACGCGTCCCTTCTCGCGCACCGCATCGCCGCCGTCGACGTCCCAATCGACGTAGAAGCTGTAGTCGATGCGTGCGATGTCGGGCTTGCCGCGCGCGTCGGCAAGCCGCTGCGCGAAGCGCCACAGCGTACGCAGCTCGTCGGTCCACGGCGGATCGTCCGGCGACGGCAGCGCGCGGACGAAGGCTTCGCCGATCGCATCGAGCCGCAGGTTTGCGGCGACGCGCACGCGCTCGAGCCGCGTCTCGTGGCGGATGAGCGTGCCGTCGGCTGCCACTTCGGCGTGCAGCGACAGCGCAGGCGGCGTGCGCCCTTGCCCGAGCGTAAACGCGGCGACGACGTCGTCGGGCAACATCGTGATCTTGCGCCCCGGCATGTACACGGTCGACAGCCGCGCTCGCGCGATCGCATCGAGCGCGCCGCCCCGCGCGATCGCGAGCGCCGGCGCTGCGATGTGGATGCCGACGTCGAAATGGCCGTTCGCAAGCGCTCGGACCGAGAACGCATCATCGATCTCGACCGTCGTCGCATCGTCGATCGAGAAGACCGGCGCGTCGCCGAGCGGCAACTCGGGCGGCGGCGGCAGCGCACCGAACGGCGCGAACGCGATGCCGTGCGGAAACGCCTGCGCGAGGAACGCGTCGTAGTGATACTCGTGCGTCGACGGAATCGCGCCGCAAGCGGCGAGCAGCGCGAGCGGGCTCGTCCGTTCGCGCTCGCACGCCGCGGCGAGCGCCTTCCATTCGAGCGATTGCTTGTTCGGCGCATGCAGCAGCATCGGCAGCGCGGGGCGCATCGCCTCGGGCAGTCGATGCGCGGCGAGCTCGCCGATCCACTCGCCGATCTGCGCCGCTTCTTGCTTCTTGCGCTCGACCGATGCGAGCGCGGCCCTCAGCGCATCGGGAGGCGCCTTGCGGTAGCGTCCCTTGCCGCGCTTGTAGAAGTACATCGGCGCCGACGCGAGCGCGAGCGCGACCGCGGCCGCTTCGGCCGGCTGCGGCGCGCGTCC
This sequence comes from uncultured beta proteobacterium, assembly GCA_963728935.1. Lineage (GTDB taxonomy): Bacteria > Pseudomonadota > Gammaproteobacteria > Burkholderiales > Casimicrobiaceae > CAVSMC01. The sequence continues at coordinate 443,156 of CAVSMC010000001.1, forward strand.
ATGGTATTCGACGGCGAGATCGGTGAACGCGAAGTCGTCGTCGCCGCTCACTTCCCACAGAAAGTTCGGATCGAGCTCCTGCGCCTGGCGCTGCGCGTCGGCGAGCAGCGCCACCGGCGCCGGCGCCGAAAAGCGCAGCAGAACGGCGCCCGACTTGATCTTCAGGCGTTTGCCGGATGCCGCCTCGACCTGCAGCGACGTATCGTTATCCGCGAGAACCGTGCCCGCTTTGAGCTGGCCGTCGTCCTCGAATAGGACATTCATGCGAAGCAACGCCGCGGTCGAACCGGGTGCATTCAGACCGGCACCCGGTCGGGAGTCACCGGACTCGACGTAACACCTGTCGAGGAGAGCGGCGGATTATACCGGGCGCCCCGAAGCCCCAGCGTCGGATCGTCCGATAGTCGTACCGCAGAAGACACCAACGGCAGTGAAGTGCAGGGGTGAACAGCGGTTGACCGACGACGGCGCGAACTCGCGCCCCGCCGATAAACCGGTCGGATTACCGCTGCGGTCGCGTGCGCTCGCGTCCGACGGGAGGCGCAACGGCTATTTGAGCTTTTGCACCCTCTCGACCTCGGACCTGTACAGCTTCTGGATCGCAGGATCGTAGGTCGCCAGCGCCTTGTCGACGACCGGCTTGGCGATCTGACGCATACGCTCGCGCTCGGCCGGTGACACGTCGTTGTACTGCATGCCCTTTGCCGTGAGCTCGCCGACGGCCTTTGCCGCCGCCTCCTGGCTCACCTTGCGTTGGTAGTCGCGCGCCTCGATCGCCGCGTCCTGCAGGATCTTCTGCTCGGCGGGCGAAAGCCGGTCCCAGAACTTCTTGCTCACCAGGATGATGTTGGTGCCATAGACGTGATTGGTCCCGCTCACGTACTTCTGAACTTCGTAGAACTTGTTCGAAAGGATGACGGAGTACGGGTTTTCCTGGCCGTCCACGGTCTTGGTTTCCAACGCCGTGTAGAGCTCGCTGAAGCTCATCGGGACGGGATTGGCCTTGAATGCCTTGAACGTGTCGAGGAACACCGGATTGGGAATCACGCGCAGCTTGAGGCCGTCGAGGTCTTCGGCCTTGGCGATCGGCCGCTTGCTGTTCGTGACGTTGCGAAAGCCGAGATCCCAGTAGGCAAGCCCGATCAGGCCTTTCTCCGGCAGCTTTTCGAACAGCGCTTTGCCGAGCGGTCCGTCCAGGAGGGCGAATGCCTGGGCGTGACTGCTGACCGTGAACGGAAAATCGACGACGCCATAGTCCTTCGCGATCCCCACGAGGGAAGTCGTCGCCGGCGCCTGCATCTCTTGCACGCCACCCTGCAGCGCCGACGTCTGCTGCTGCTCGGTTCCGAGCTGGTTCGACGGGAACTCCTTGACTTGCAACTTGCCGCCACTCTTGGCCGCAACGAGCTCAGCGAACTTCTTGACGCCCATGCTCACCGGGTGATCGGTGTTGTTCAAATGCCCGAAGCGAATGACGCGCTCCTGGATGTCCTGCGCCGCCACGGCGGGCCCGAAGGTGGTGGCGCAAGCGGCAAGCATGGCAACTGCGAACGTTGCATTTTTCAAAGCAAACTCCCTGGGAAATTAAGAATGAACGGCCGGCCAACGGGCGGTCGACGGTGCTCGCTTATTGGCTTTGCATCAATACGCGACCTTGGCAACGCGCCGAAGCTCCTCGGGCGTCGTTGTGCCGAACCCGAAGAACTCGAGGTATGCCGGAATCATCTCGAACAGCATGTCGGTCCCGACTTGCGTGCGACAGCCGCGCGCACGCGCCGCCGCCAGCATCGGCGTGATTTCCTGCTTCATGACGACCTCGCCGACGAACGTCGACGGCGCGAGCCGCGACGCATCGAAGGGCAGCGGATCGCTCGCGTTCATGCCGAGCGGCGTGCCGTTCGCGACCAGGTCGTAGCCGGCCGGATCGTTCGTGCGTATCTGCACGTCGAGACCTGGATAGTGATGGCGCAACCGTTCGGCGAGCTTCTGCGCCGATGGCTGCGAAACATCGAACAGCGCGATCGCCGCGATGCCGGCCTCGGCCAGCGAAGCCGCGATCGCCGAGCCGACGCCGCCGGCGCCGACGACGAGACAGCGCGCACCGTCGAAGCGGAAACCCTTGCGACGCAAGCCGCGGACGAACCCGACGCCGTCGAACATGTCGCCTAAGAGGGTGCCGTCGTCGCGCTTGAGAATCGCGTTGCACGAGCCGGCGATCTTCACCGTCGTCGTCGTCTCGTCGACCAGGTCCACGGTCGTGACCTTGTGCGGCATCGTAATGAGCGCGCCGCGGATGTTCTGCAGCTTGAAGATCGAGTTGAGGACGCCGGCATAGTCGTCCGCCTTGACGCCCATCGGGACGACGACCGCGTCGATGCCGTGCGCGTCGAACCACGGGTTGTAGATCAACGGCGCCTTGAACGCTTCGGTGGGGTAGCCGATGTGCGCAACCAGTGTCGTCTTGCCGCTGATCATCTGTCGCCTCGCTGCGTTAAATCGTGCCGCGCGATCTCGGCCGCCTTCGGCAAGACGTCGACGATCGCCGACAGCGTCGCCGACCGGCCGTTACGCATTTTCTCGATGGGACGCACATCGATCGAACCGCGCCTGCGCCGCAGATACGAACGTTGTGCATCTCGATTTCCGGATCGTTACCGTGACACAAGTCCACGGTGCAGCGCGGCGCTGCACCGGGAGCTCGTGCCGCGAAGACTGCTCTACTTGCCGCGAACCTTTTCGATCTCGGCGTACACCTGCTTCGCGAAGTCGGCGCCGACGTTTGCGCTGTACTTGTCGATGACGGGCTTCAGCTTCGCGCGTACCTTCGCGATCTCGGCCGCAGGCAGCTCGGTGTATTCCATCGTCTTCTTGAGATTCGCGAGCGAGGCATCCTGTGCGTCGCGCGAGAATTTGCGCTGGAAGACCGCCGCCTCCTTTGCCGCATCGAGCAATACCTTCTGCTCGTCCTTGTTCAGCCGGTCCCACGTTTTCTTGCTGATGAACATCGACTGCGGGTTGTACATGTGGTGGGTTCCGGCCAGGTATTTCTGCACTTCCTGGAACTTGTTCGCCTCGATCACGGTGAACGGGTTCTCCTGGCCGTCGATCGATTTCTGCTCGAGCGCCGTGTACACCTCGGTGAACGCCATAGGAACTGCATTCGCCCCGAGCGCGTTGAACGTGTCGATGTAGATCGGCGACTGGATCACGCGGATCTTGAGCCCCGCGATGTCGTCGGCGGTCTTGATCGCGCGCTTGCTGTTGGTGAGATGACGGAATCCGAGATCGAAATACGCGAGGTGCACGAGGCCCTTCTCGGGCAGTTTGTCGGCGAGCGCCTTGCCGATCGGGCCGTCCAGAACTGCATCGGCTTCCTTGGGATTGTTGAACAGGAACGGGAAGTCGACGATCGCGTATTCCTTGATTTGCCCTTGCAGAATTCCGGAGTTCATCGACGCCATGTCGATCGTCCCGCCCTGGACAGCGGAAAGCACCTGAACGTCGCCGCCGAGAACACCGCCGGGGAACACTTTGACCTGCATCTTGCCCCCGCTCTTCTGCGCGACGAGATCGGCGAACTTCTGGCCGCCTACCGGGATCGGGTGCCCCGCCGGATTCGCCGTCGTCCAGCGGAACGTCTGCTCGCGAACCTGGGCGCTTGCCGGGCCCGCCGTCACGAACGCGGCGCACACCGCCGCCATGATGATGCCTGTCGATTTTTTCACTTGAAGCTCCTCGTGGATTGAAACTGCATTTCTACCCCGCGTGACGACGCGCACGGGTCGCGCGCCGCCCGCCCCTTCGACTTCAGCCTCCGAACCATTTCGCCGGTCCCGTCACCAGGATCGGGAAGATGACCAGCAACGCGAGCACGACGAGCTGCGCGATCATGAACGGCCAGACGCCTTTCATGATGTCGTCCATCTTGATCTTCGCCACGCCGCAGACGGTGTTGAGCACCGTTCCCACCGGCGGCGTGATGAGCCCAATCGCATTGTTGATGATGAACAGCACGCCGAAATAGATCGGGTCGATGCCGGCCGCCTTGACGATCGGCATCAGCACCGGCGTGAGGATCAGGATCGTCGGCGTCATGTCGAGCGCGGTGCCGACGACCACGACCAGCACCTGCATCGCGAGTTGCAGCAGCAGCGGGCTGTCCATGAACGGCTGCAGCAGCGCGACGACCTGTCCGGGCAGCTCGGCGATGGTGATCAGCCATGCCGACACCAGCGCTGCGGCGACGAGGAACATGACGACGGCGGTCGTTTCGGCGGCCGAAACAAAGACCTTGTAGACGTCCTTCGGCTTGAGCTCGCGGTAGATGAAGATCGCGACGAACAGCGCGTAGACGGCGCAGACGACCGCGGCTTCGGTCGGCGTGAAGATGCCGAACTTGAGGCCGAAGACGATGATGCCCGGCAGCGCGAGCGCCCAAGCGCCATCGACGACGGCGTGGATGACTTCCTTCGTCGTCGCCCGCGGCTTCGGCTCGTGGTCCTCCTGGCGCACCTCCCACCACCACGCGGCGGCGAGACCGCCGGCGAGCAGGATGCCCGGCACGATGCCCGCGAGAAAGAGCTTGGAGATCGACAGACCCGCGGCGACTCCGAAAACGATGAAGCCGATCGACGGCGGAATGACCGGTCCGATGATGCCGCCGGCCGCGATGAGCCCCGCCGACTTCGCCGGGTTGTGGCCGGCCTTTACCATCATCGGGAACAACAGCGCGGAAAGCGCCGCTGCGTCCGCCACCGCCGAACCCGACAACGCGGCGAGGATGCAGGAAGCGAGGATGACGACGTAGCCGAGGCCGCCCCTGACGTGACCGACCAGCGTCAGCGCGACGTTGACGATGCGCTTCGACAGGCCGCCCGAGTTCATGACCTCGCCCGCGAGCAGGAAGAACGGCGCGGCCATCAGCGGGAAGCTGTCGGCGCCCGCGATCAGGTTCTGCGCGATGATCTGCGCGTCCATCATGTTGAGGTGGTACATCAGCGCCGCGCCGCAGACGAGGAGCGCGAACGCGATCGGCATGCCGAGCGCCATCGCACCGAGCAGAGAGAAGAGGAATACGGCGATGGTCATGGCGGCGCTCGCTCAATGCCTGTCGCTTGCGCCGGAAGCGCCGCCGGCTTGCTTTCGTCCGCTGCGCGCAGCTTCGAGCACCTCGACCTTGTCCTCCGACTCGCGCACCTGGATCAGCTCGTGCGTGCCCAGCTTGCCGGTCGCCCCCTGCCAGAGGTTGCGCAGCAGCAACGCCGCCGCCGAAACGCAGAACACGATGCCGACGCTGTAGTAGAACCAGCCCGAAGAAAGCCCTGTCGCCGGCGCCGCGTTGTCGATATTGATCACCAACTGCTGCCAGCTTCCGACGAAGAACAGATACACGCAGTAGAGCATCAGCGCGTTGCTCAGCAGAAAGCACGCCTTCTTGCCCCAATCGGGCAGCCGCGAGACGATCGAGTCCATGCCGAGGTGCGCGTGATCGCGCAGCGCGACGATGGCGCCGACGAACGTGAGCCACACGAACAGCCAGCGCGAAAGTTCCTCGGAGACCGTAATCCCCGAGTTGAACGCGTAGCGCAGCACGACGTTGCCGAACACCAGCACGACCATGATCGCCAGGCAGGCGGCGATGAAGAATCGCAGCACTCGGAAATAGCCGTTGACGATGCCTTGCATGGTTATCCTCTTCTCTTCGGTGTCGATTGCTTGCATCGTGCCCGGCCGCGATTCATCCGGCGGCTTACCGAGCCTCGTGCGCGATTCCCGCGGCGACTCCGGTCGGCCGGCTGCGCGATGCGCGCGCGGCTTCCGCTTCGCGCAGCGGCAACTGCGCGAGATACCGCTTCGCGCTCTCGATGCAGCGGAACGCGTGCTCGGCGTAGCCGATCTCCTCGTGGCGCGCCTTGTTCGGCAGCTCGATCGAGAAGACGCACGGCGGCATGTGTTCGAGGATCGCGGCGACGTCAATGCCGCCTTCGCCGATGTACAGCCGCGCCTCGCGCAGGATGCGCGTCATCTCTTCCCGGTCGGTCGGAATCTCGGCCGGGGCGTCGCACAGGTGCGCGAAATGGAACCATTCGCGCGGCAGCCCGTCGAGGTCCTCGACGCGATCTCGCGCGCGATGGAAATGATGCATGTCGATCATCAGCCCTGCGTTGCTGCGATCGACCGCGCGCAGCACGTCGACGGCGCCGGCGAGGTTGCGCACCGCGGCGATCGGAACGTACTCGAGGTCGACGGTGAGGCCGAACGGTTTGGCCAGATCGCAGATCTCGCCGAACTTCTCGATCCACAAATCGCGATCGCCGCCCCAGATGCTGGACAGCACCGCCTTTGCCCCGAGCTCCGCCGCCACCTCCATTGCCGGCAGGTATTTGGTCGGGTGAAGGCCCTCGTAGACGCGGGCGAGCTCGATGTCGTGCACGCGCACGCCCGTCGACGCGAGCGCCCGTTTCGTCTGCTTCAACATCTGCGGGTTGTCGGCCAGCGCGTAGTTGGGCTCGCCCGGCAGACCCATGTAGATCGGCCGGACGCTGACGTAGTCGTAGCCGGCCCGCGCGGCGACGTACACCATTTCCGGCGGCGCGCAGCCAAGCACCGTGAGGTGAGCAAGCGAATATTCTTTTTTCATGCCCATTGGTCCTTTGAGTTCGTTCACTCAGTCGCCAGTGGCGACGTGGTGCACTTTCTTGCCCGGTGAATAGATGTCCATGATGTTCCAGTGCCCCGCGGTGGGAACCGGCTCGTTCTTCATGTACACGTCGAGCACGACCGGCCGCTTCGAGGCGATCGCGCGCTCGAGCGCGGGCTTGAACTCGGCCGCCGATGCGACCATGACGCCGTCGATGCCGTACGCACGCGCAATCGCCGCGTAATCGGGCGACCAGCTCTTGCCGTCCTTCTCGAACACGGTGCCGAACGTCGTGCCGAAGTGTGCGGCTTCGAGACCGGCGATCGTCCCGAACGCGCGGTTGTTCATGATCACCCAGACGACGGCGATGTCCTCCTCGAACGCCGTGGCGAGCATCGCCGGGTTCTGGCCGAAGCCGCCGTCGCCGATCAGCGCGACGACCACGCGGTCCGGACGCCCGACCTTCGCGCCGAGCGCCGCCGGCGCGCCGAAGCCCATCGTCGCGTAGCCGCCCGGCGTGAAGATCGTGCCGGGCTCGTAGATCGGAAACTGCTGGCCGACACCGTTCTTGTTCCAACCGACGTCGGTGCAGATCAGCGCGTCGCGCGGCAGCACCGCGCGCACGTCGGCGAGGATGCGCTCGGGCCGCATCGGCCATGCGTCGCTCGCCATCGCCTCGCGATTGCTCGCGACGAAGCTCGCGCGATTGGCGGCCATCTCGGCGACGAGCTCGGGCCGCTTGACGCCCGCGGGCACGATCTTGCGCGCGACGCGGTTCAGCACCTTGAGCGCTTCCTTCAGGTCGGCGAGCGCACCGATCTCGACGGGGTAGTTGCGGCCGATCTCAGCGGGGTCTATATCGATCTGGATCAGCCTCGTCGGCGGAAAGTTGAACGTGAATTCGCGCTCCCACGAGCTGCAGTCGGCCTCGGAGAAGCGCGTGCCGAACGCGACGATCCAATCGGCGCCCTTGCACTTGTCGTTGATGAACTTGGTGCCCCAGAACCCGGTCATCCCGAGAATCAGCGGATGGTCGTCAGGCAGCGCGCCCTTTCCCATCAACGTGTGCGCGACCGGCAGCGACAGATGCTCGGCGAATTCGCGCATCTCCGCCGCGGCGTCGGCGAGCAGGATGCCGCCGCCGGCGTAGAGCACCGGCGTCTTCGCGGAGTGCAGCGCGCGCACGATCTTCTCCGCCGTCTCGTCGTCGAGCGAAGGCTTGGCGAGCGCGCGCGTGTTGCGCATCACGCGCTCGAACAGTTCGACGTCGACTTCCTTCGAGAAGATGTCCATCGGCACGTCGACCAGCACAGGGCCGGGGCGGCCGCTCTCGGCGAGCGTGAACGCCTTCTCGATGATCTCGGGGAACAGATGCGGCGAGTCGACGCGCCATGCGCGCTTGACGAACGGGCGATAGATCTCGTACTGCGACGCGTCGGCGTGCAGGTTCACTTCCTGGTGCGGATGCTTGCCGTAGTAATGCGTCGGCACGTCGCCGGCGATCACGACCATCGGGATCGAGTCAAGCGCGGCATTGGCCACGCCGGTCGCGGCGTTGGTAAGGCCGGGCGACAGATGCGTCAGCAAGACCGCGGTCTTCCTCGTCGCACGCGCGTAGCCGTCGGCGGCGTGCGCGGCGATCTGCTCGTGCCTCGTGTTGATGAACTTGATCTTCTCGCTCACCGACAGCGCCGCCAGCACGGCGATGTTCGTGTGACCGCAGAGGCCGAAGACATGCTCGACACCGCGCGCTTCGAGGTACTTCACCAATTGGTTCGCAATCAGGTCCTTCATGTATGTCTCCTCAAAGCCTCGGCGCATCGCCGCGGCTTTCGTATTCAGCCGCGGTCGCCCGCGACGGCGGCAAGTTGCGTTGACGCGGTGGCGTTCGATTCGTCGTCGCGGGGCGGCACGTCGCGGCGCGCCGGTCCGCTGTAGCGATAAGGAATCTCGCGCGGCATCGGTCCCATGATGCGGCGGCCCGCCTGCTTCTGCTCCCACGCGTGCGCGAGGATGCCGACGGCGCGCGAAAGGATGAACAGCCCGCGCCCGAGCTCGGGCTCGAAGCCGAGCTCGCAGAAGATCACCGCGGTGATGCCGTCGATGTTCATCGGGATGTGGCGCTTCTTCGCAGCGCGGAGCGCCTGCTCGACCGCGTGCCCGATGCTCGCGTAGCGCCCGGACACGACGCCGGCGGCCTCTGCTTTCGCGACGAGATCGAACAGCGGCGCGGTGCGCGGATCGACCGGATGGAAGCGGTGACCGAAGCCGGGCACTATCTTCTCGCCGGCTTCGCGATGCCGCCCGATGACGAGCGTCGCCGCCTGTACGAGATCGCCCCCTGGCCCAGCCTCGGCGTCGATCTCGCGATAGAGCTCCATGCACTGCTGGCCGGCGCCGCCGTGGATGTCGTCGAGCACGTTGATTGCCGAGGCCATCGCGCCGTTCACCGGCAGCCCGCACGTAACCGCCATCCGAGCGATCGCGATCGACGGCGCGTGCGGCCCGTGATCGACGCCCGGGACGAGCGCCGCTTCGAGCAACTCCGACTGCGCGCGCGACGGCAGCTCGCCGCGCAGCATCAGCCAGATCATGTCGGGAAAGCGCACGCGCCCGATCAGTTGCTCGATCGGATAGCCGCGGATCGCGATCTTGCCCGGGTGGATGTCGATGATCGACGTGTCCCACCAGGCGCTGCAGTCGGCGAGCAGTTGCTCGGGGCTCTTGGTCGTCATGAAGGGAGCGTCCTCGTGCGCGCGTTCACGTCGTGATCGTCTCGACTTCGGCTTCGAGCTCGGGGTCGTAGAACGGGCCGAAGAGCTCTTCGTCGGACGGCTTGTCCTCCTTGATCGGGACCGACACCCACGTCGTGTTCATGTAATGCTTCAGATGCACGTTCTCGGAGACCACGTTGCCGCCCCATGTGCCGCAGCCGAGGCTGGAAGTCATCGGCATGCCGTTGTTGAACGCGCCGGCGTTCGCTTTCGATTGCGGCTGCCGCACCATGATCCGTGACACCGGCGCCGCGAGCGCGAGCTGGTGGATGTGATCCTGGTTGAACGAGTAGATGCCGCAGGAGTGGCCCCTGCCGCCCACTTCGTAGACGGCCTTCATCATCTGCAGGGCCTGCTCGAAGCCCTGGTACTTGTAGACGGCGAGCAGCGTCGTGAGCTTCTCGCTCGAGTACGGGTGTTCCTTGCCGATGCCGTCGCCGTAGACGATGATGAACTTGCGGTCGGCGGGGATCGTAAAGCCCGCCGCCTTCGCCAGCTGTTGCGGCGCGATCGCGACGGTGTCGGGCGTGCGATGCGCGTCGTCGTCCCACATTACGCGGCGAAGCGCGGCCTTTTCGTTGTCGTTCGCGAGGTAGCCACCCTCGGCCCGCAGTTGCTTGAGCAGCTTGTCGAAGATCGACGCTTCGATGATCAAGTTACCGTCGGCCGAGCAGCCCGAGCCGAAGTCCGACGTCTTGGAGAGCCTCGTGTTGCGCGCGGCCTCTTCGATGTTCGCCGTCTCGTCGATGATCATCGTCGAGTTGCCGGCGCCCACGCCGTACGCCGGAGTGCCGGAGCTGTACGCGGCGCGCACCATCGGCTGGCCGCCGGTCGCGACGATCAGGTCGGCGCGCGCCATCAGCGCCTGCGACATCGGGATGTTGACCTTGGTGAGGCACTGCAGGATGTCCGCCGGCGCGCCTTCCTTCTCGAGCGCCTCGCGCATCAGCCGCACGGTCTCGAACGACGTCTTCTTCGAGCGCGGATGCGGCGAGAAGATGACGACGTCGCGCGCCTTGATGCCGTAGATCGCGTTGCCGGCGGGTGTAAGGTCGGGATTGGTCGTCGGCACGATGCACGCGATGATGCCGGCGGGCTTGCCGTACTTGACGATTCCTTTTTCCGGCAATTCCTCGATGACACCGACGCTCTTCTGGCGCAGCGCATCGCGCAGCACGCCGCGGATCTTCATTCGCTTGCCCATGCGGCTCACCGCGTCGCCGAGACCGCTTTCGGCGATGCCCATGTCGACCAGCCGCGTGAACGTGCGCTTGTTCGCGACCGCCCAGGCGACCGCTTGGCACAACCGGTCGACGCGCGCCTGATCATAGGTCTCGATGATCGCGAGCGCCTTGCGCGCGCGCTCGAACACCATGTCGAGCTCCTGCTGCTGTTCGTCGGTGATGCCTTTCTTCACTTCCGTCGTTGCCATTCGCTTGTCTCCTGCGCGTCGCGACGGCGGATCGAACATGCTCGAACCGCCTCGTGTTGTGGGATGGTCGTTGCTGACATCCGAGGGGGGCTTTGCGATCGATCGGCGCTACGGCATCCGTTCACGCTCCCGTCACGGCCCGGCGAACGGTGGCGAGCACGGCGCGCAGCTCTTCGATGGCGATCTGGCCCGGGGCCGAGCTACTCTTGCCGACGGCGAAGGTCGCGGCAGACCCGTAGACCCAGCCCATGACGCGCGACAGCGATCCGACGCCGCCCATCGCCATCGTGATCAACGGCAGCCGGATCGTCTGGCTCGCGCGGTAAGTCGCCGCGAGCAGCGTCAGCACGTCGTCGGGGCTCTTCGGCATCACCGCGACCTTGGCGACGTCGGCGCCGAGACGTTCGGCGTCGGCGAACTTCGCGTCGAGCTCGGCGGGCGGCGGCGTCAGCTCGAAGTTGTGGTACGACATGATCATCGTGATTCCGTGTGCTGCCGACACGGCGCGCACACGCCGAACGTCTTCCGGCGCATTCGACAATTCATAATCGACCAAGTCGACGCAGCGCGCTTCGCAGGCGGCCGCGTACATCGCGACGACCGCCGGCTCGTCGATCGCGATCGGTTGCCCGCCTTCGGTCGCACTGCGGCGCGTCAACAGCAGCGGGATCCCGCTCGCCGCCGCGTTGATCGCGCGCGCGGTTTCGACGACCTGCGCGCTGTCGCCGATGCGCTCGAAGAAGTCGATCCGCCATTCGAGCAGGTCGGGCTTCTTCGGCACGATCGCGGCCGCTTCATCGAGAATCGCCGCCGTCGTCTTGCCGACCAATGGCGTGATGATGATCGGGAGCGCTCCGCCACCAAGCGGCTCGCCCCGCACTTCGATCAACCTTGGATGGTTCATGCGCTCGTTACCCGGCAAGGGATCGAGCGGGCACCTTCGAGCCGGACGCAACGTTCGGTCAAGCTGCGCGACACGTTGGGTTGACTGAGCAGCGTGACGGCCGACAACGCGACCAACGCCGGGCTCGTGGAAGAATTCGGGAAGTGACCGTGGATCATCGCCGGCCGATAACGCGCACCGGCTGTCCGTGTCGAGCCGCAGACCTTAGCGCGGACCGATCGGCCCCGCGGGCGATGTGTGAGCGCTCGGCTCGAGCAACGACTTGTCATGACGTTTCCTCCGACCGCCCGTGTATTCGCGGGCAATCCCGTTGCCGAATGTCTTGTTGTTGCGCCGGCTATTTTCGAGCGAGGCTTCTTCTGGTTGGCCTCTCGCGCTCCGTTGAGAACCGCACGTTTTTCGTAGCCACCAGCAGACGAAGTGACGATAGGTGACCCCGTCGGAGCCGTCAAGGGCGTACTGCGACAATGTGTGCGCTACGCGCCCACAATTTGCATGGCAGTTTGCCCAGGCTGGCTTTCCTGCGCCAAACCACGTATCGTCTGTGGCTGAAAGTGGACTGTTCGATCGCTGTGCGGACACCCACTATCCGTTTACGACCGGAGTTGTCCATGCCACGTCGCCTCGCCGTCGCGCAAGCCGTGCCGCGCGATGAACCGCCTTCGCCGACGCCGCCGCACGCGCCGTCGCTGTTCGATCATGACGCGCTCGCCGCCGCGACGATCGCTCGCTTCGACGACGACCCCGACTTCGTCACCGCGCTCGCGCGCGGGTTGGCGGTTCTGCTCGCGCTGTCCGACAAAAAGCGGCGGATGTCGATTGCGCAGGTCAGTCATCGCACCGGCATCCCCCGCGCGGCGGCGCGGCGAAGCCTGCACACGCTCGAGAAGCTCGGCTTCGTCGCGGCGGACGATGCCCGCCATTTCTATCTGCGGCCGCGCGTGCTGTCGTTCAGCCACGCGTATCTGTCGGCATCGCCGCTCGCCGTGCTCGCGCAACCGATCCTCGATCGGCTCGGCGAATCGCTGCGCGAGGCGTGCTCGGTCGCGATCCTCGACGGCGAGGAAATCGTCTACCTCGCGCGATCGGCGTCTTCGCGCATCATGTCGCCGTCGCTCAACGTCGGGCGCCGGCTGCCGGCGTACTGCACGTCGATCGGACAAGTGCTCCTCGCGTACCTGCCGTCGGACGAATTCGCCGATTACGTCGCGCACGCCCGCTTTCATCCATACACCGAGCACACGCTGCGCAACGCCGATCGCTTGCGCGAGACGCTCGACACGGTCCGCGCGAACGGCTACGCATTCGCGAGCCAGCAGATGGAGGCGCGACTTTGCACGATCGCCGTGCCCGTGCGCGATTCGGGCGGCCATTACGTCGCGGGCATAAACGTGATCCTGCAAGGTCGGCTGCTCTCGTCGTCCGACATGGCCGAGCAGTTCTACCGGCCGCTGCACGAAGCTTCGATGGAGTTGGGATCGCTGTTGCTGTCGTGAACCGCGCGGCGCGCGCTATGATCGCTAACTGGGCGACCCGGCGCCGCCAACCGGCGCCGCGCGCGCACAACGACCTGGAGCGTCGATGACCAACGCAACGGACCGCGAGGCGGTCGCCGAAGACACGAACCCGCTCGGCTTCGACGGCATCGAGTTCATCGAATTCGCCACCTCCAAGCCGCAAGCGCTCGGCGGCGTGCTCGAGACGATGGGGTTTCGGCCGATCGCGCGCCACCGATCGCGCGAGGTCGAGCTCTACCGCCAAGGCGCGATGAACATCATCGTCAACGCGCAGCCGGCCGACGTTCCGCGCACCGTGCAGCCGGTCGAGCGGCCGATCATCAGCGCGTTCGCCGTGCGCGTGCGCGATGCCGACTACGCGTTTCGCCGCGCGCTCGACTTGGGCGGCTGGGAGATTCCGGTGCGGGCGCGCGCGATGGAGCTCAACATCCCGGCGATCCACGGCGTCGGCGAGAGCCTGATCTACTTCGTCGATCGCTACGACAGGTTCTCGATCTACGACATCGATTTCACGCCGATTCCGACCGTCGATCCGCATCCGCCGGCGCTCGCGGGCCTGCATTTCTTCGGCCTGGTCCAATACATCGGCGCCGATCGCACCGCCGATTGGGTCGAATTCTATTCGCGCATCTTCGGATTCAGGCCGCTTCCGAACCGCGTGCGCTTCGGGATCATGCCCAAGGGCCTGCTGCTCGAAGGCCCGTGCCGCAGCTTCTACCTTCAACTGATCGAGCCGGAAGGCGCCGCGTCCGAGGTGACGTGGGACGAACATCTGCAGCGGATCGGATTCGGCACGCCGGACGTTGGCGGCGCCGTCGCGCAGCTAACCCGGCGCGGCGTCGAGTTCGTCGCCTCCGACACCGTGCACGCGAGCGACCGCGGTGCGCTCACGAAGGCCTATCTCGGCAGCGTGATGTTCGAGCTCGTGCACAGCGAGTCGCCGGGCAAGCCGGAGCGCACGTGAAGTTCACCGAGTTCGGCATGGACACCGCATCGCTCGCGGGCACCTTCGAGCGCAAGCTCGCCGCGATCCGCAACGCGGGCTTCACTCAGGTAACGATCGCCGCCGCCGACGTCGTCGCGCATCCGCTCGGCACGGCCGCCGGGGCGCGCGCCGTGCGCGACTGCGGGCTGCGCGTGAGCGCGTTCGAGGCACTGCGCGATTTCGAAGGGCTCGACGGACAATTGCACGCGTACAAGGTCGACGTCGCGAAATCCATGCTCGCGATGTGCCGCGAAATCGGCGGCGACCTGCTGCTCGTCGAAGCGACGACGTCGACGCACGCCGACGCGAGCGTCGAGCGCACGGCGAGCGACCTGCGCAAGCTCGCGACGCTCGCCATTCCGCTCGGCATCCGCATCGGGTTCAAGGCGCGCGCCGCGAGCCGGACGGCGCCCGATCTCGCCGCCGCGTCCGACATCGTCTTTCGCGCCGCGTGCCCGAACCTGGGGCTTGCCGTCGATTCGTTCGATACGCTGGTTTCGACAACTCCCGACGACGTGATCGACGCGCTCGATCCCGAGCAGATCTTCATCGTGCAGCTCTCCGATTACATGTGGAACGAGATCCGCTCGATCGCCGAGCAGGAAGCGACCGCGACGCATTTCCGCGTCTTTCCGGGTGAAGGCGCGCACAGCGACGGGATCGCCGCGCTCGTGACCAGGCTCGACGCCACCGGCTATGTCGGCGACTATAGCTTCGATGTCTACAACGACGACTATCTGCAGATGCCGGCCGAATCGGTCGCCGAGCGCGCGCGCCGATCCGCCGAATGGTTGGGCGAAACGGTGTTGCGCCGCGCACTGCCGGTGCCCAACGTCGAGCGGCTGCGCCGATGAGCGCAACTGAACGTCGTCCCCGCGAACGCGGGGACCCAGCGGCTTTCTCGAGAACGACACTGGATTCCCGCGTTCGCGGGAATGACAATCGATGAGCGCGTCGAAACGGTGCTGCGCCGCGCGCTGCCGGTGCCAAACGTCGAGCGGCTGCGCGATGAGCGCAACTGAACGTCGTCCCCGCGAACGCGGGGACCCAGCGGCTTTCTCGAGAACGACACTGGATTCCCGCGTTCGCGGGAATGACAATCGATGAGCGCGTCGAAACGGTGCTGCGCCACGCGCTGCCGGTGCCAAACGTCGAGCGGCTGGCCGATGAGCGCAACTGAACGTCGTCCCCGCGAACGCGGGGACCCAGCGGCTTTCTCGAGAACGACACTGGATTCCCGCGTTCGCGGGAATGACAATCGATGAGCGCGTCGAAACGGTGCTGCGCCGCGCGCTGCCGGTGCCAAACGTCGAGCGGCTGCGCCGATGAGCGCAACTGAACGTCGTCCCCGCGAACACGGGGACCCAGCGGCTTTCTCGAGAACGACACTGGATTCCCGCGTTCGCGAGAATGACAATCGATGAGCGCGTCGAAACGGTGCTGCGCCGCGCGTGCCGGTGCCAAACGTCGAGCGGCTGCGCCGATGAGCGCAACTGAACGTCGTCCCCGCGAACGCGGGGACCCAGCGGCTTTCTCGAGAACGACACCGGATTCCCGCGTTCGCGGGAATGACAATCGATGAGCGCGTCGGGCGAAGCCCAGGGCCGAAGGCCGCGTCGGCGCGCGCTTCGGCGGTTCCGACACTCTGTCCGAAGTGCCGCTCGAACGGTGCAAGGAGGCAGGCCCCGATGAGCAGCGGTAAGCCGATGCCGTATCGGCGCCTCGGCGCGAGCGGCTTGCAGGTGTCGGCCGTCTGTCTCGGCACGATGATGTTCGGCGATCGCACCGACGCACGCACGGCGAACGACATCGTCGCCGACGCGTTCGATTCGGGCGTCAATTTCATCGACACCGCGGATGCGTACTCCGACGGCCTCGCGGAATCGATCGTCGGCGCGGCGATACGGCCGCATCGCGACCGCTGGATCGTCGCGACCAAGGTCGGCAACGTGCTGCCGTCGATCGCGCCCGCGCCGCACACCGGCGGCTTGTCGCGACGATGGATCGTGCAAGGGTGCGACGCGAGCCTTGCGCGGCTTGGCCTCGATTGGGTCGACATCTATTACCTGCACAAGGACGATGCGCGCACGCCGATTGCCGAGACCGTCGCCGCGATCGGCGATCTGATCCGCGCGGGCAAGATCCGCTATTTCGGCGTGTCGAACTATCGCGGCTGGCGCATCGCCGAGGTCGTCCGCTGGTGCGAGCGCCTCGGCGTGCCGATGCCGGTGATCTGCCAGCCGTACTACAACCTGCTCAACCGCACGCCCGAGGTCGAGATCCTTCCCGCATGTGACCACTACGGCATCGGCGTCGCGCCGTATTCGCCCATTGCCCGCGGGGTGCTGACCGGCAAGTACGCACCGGGCGCGATTGCGCCGGAGGGATCGCGCGCCGCGCGCAACGACAAGCGCTTCCTCGAAACCGAGTTTCGCGCCGAATCGCTCGCGATCGCGCAGACGCTCGCGAAGCACGCCGAGGCGACCGGCCGCACGCTGATGCAGTTCGCGCTCGCGTGGCTGTGGGCGAATCGTATCGTCACCACCGTCGTTTCCGGTCCGCGCACGCTCGAGCAATCGCAGCGCTACATCGAGGCGGTCGGCGCGTCGTGGGGCGCCGACGACGAGAAGCTGGTCGATTCGCTGGTCGTGCCGGGCCATCCGTCCACACCCGGCTACAACGATCCGCAATATCCGTTCCGCGGCCGCGTCATCGCGGACGCGCCGAAGACCTGATGCGCCACCCGCCGCCTGCGGCGCGCGCGAGCTCGGCGGTCGCTCCGGGCGAATCGAGCGCGTAGCCCGGAAGCGGCGCAACCACCGCGCGCGTCGCATCGTCAGCGAGCAGCGCACGGAACGCGCCGACGCGCGCGCCGTCGAGCTGACGGCGACGACACGCGAACAGATAGTGCTCCTGCGCGAGCGGCACGAACGCAAGACCGAACTGCGCGGCGGCAGCGGCAATGCCGAAGCCGACATCCGCGCGTCCCGCCGCGACCGTCGCCGCGACCGCAGCATGCGTGAATTCCTCGCTCGTGTAGCCGGCGATCGACGCCGTGTCGATGCGCTCGCGCGCAAGCAGACGATCGAACAGCAGCCGCGTGCCCGAGCCGGGCTGCCGATTGACGATCGTGAGATGCTTCGCGGCGATGTCCGCGAGCGTTCTCACCCGACGCGGGTTGCCGCGCGCGACGATCAAGCCCTGCTCGCGGCGAAGAAAGCGGATCACCGCGTCGCGCGCCGGATCGAGCCGCCCGAGCAGCGGATCGCGCGCACCGCGCGGCACCGGGCCGACGTGAAAGCCCGCGACCTCCGCCGATCCGCTCGCATACGCCGATAGCGCCGCGCCGCTGCCGACGAAATCGACGGCGATGCCGTGCGCGAGCCGCCAGCGGTCGCGAAGTTGCGCGATGGCGATGTCGTGGCTCGCCGAAACCCTGAGCGTCCGCGGGTGCGAATGCTCCGACCTTTGCGCACGAAGCGGCAGCGCCAGCGCTAAGTCCGCAACGCGCTCGCTCGCCGCGCGATGCGCAGCAAGAAGACGTTCGCCGAGCGGCGCGAGCGAAGCGCCCTTGCCGCGCGACAGCGCGAGAAGCGGCTCGCCGCAAATATCGGCGGCGTGCTCGATCAATCCCCACGCGCAACGGTACGACAGCCCGACTTCACGTGCCGCTGCGCCGAGCGTCCCGCGCGCCGCCGCCGCCGCGACGAGCGCCGGCAGCCGCGCGTCGAGCACGACGTCGGCGCCAGCGCGCGCGGCGAGCGTCCAGAGGATCGTCGGACGCAGCCGCCCCATTTAGGTAACTTCTTGCATATTCGGTCGATCGGCCGCCATTGCGTACGATAGCGAGTTTGCATCGTAGCCGGATATGCACCCCTTTGCCTATTGTACCGGCCGGCAGCCGTGACCAACTCGGTCGACACGATCGCGCTCGCGTTCGTCGAAGCGGGCCGGATGATCGCGCGCGCCGATCCGAAGCTCTTCGAGATCGTCGCGCTGAGCCTCGGCGTGAGCCTGAGCGCGGTCGCGCTCGCGACGCTCGTCGCGCTGCCGCTCGGCGCGACGATCGCCGTCACGCAATTTCCGGGAAGACCCGCGCTGATCGTGCTGCTGAACGCGCTGCTCGGACTGCCCGCGGTCGTCGTCGGTCTCGCGATCTATCTGCTGCTGTCGCGCGCCGGACCGCTCGGCGCGCTCGGCCTGCTGTTCACGCCGCCGGCGATGGTGATCGCGCAAGCGGTGCTGGTGGCGCCACTGGTGGCGGCGCTCGCGCGCCAGGCGGTGTCGGACGCATGGCGCGACTACCGCGAGCAACTCACTTCACTCGGCGCGAGCACGCTCGCCTCGGCGCTCGCGCTGTTGCACGACGTGCGCTTCTCGCTCGTCACGATCCTGCTCGCGGCATTCGGCCGCGCGATCGCCGAGGTCGGCGCGGTGATGATCGTCGGCGGCAACATCGATGGCGTGACGCGGGTAATGACGACCGCGATCGCGCTCGAGACGTCGAAGGGCGATCTGCCGCTCGCGCTCGGCCTCGGCATCGTGCTGATGACGATCGTGCTGCTCTTGAACATCGGCGCGCACCTGGTCAAGGAATCGGCGCAGCGACGCCATGGCTGAGCAGCCGTCGCTGTTGCCGCTCGTGCTCGATCGCGTGTCGTTCGACGCCGGCGGCAGCCGGATCCTCGACGGCGTCGACGCGACGATCGAGCGCGGGCCGCGCACCGTCGTGCTCGGACCGAACGGCGCCGGCAAGAGCGTGATGCTGCGCTTGTGTCACGGATTGCTCGCACCGAGCGCCGGCGCGATCCGCTGGGCGAGCGCGGACAGCACGCGTGCGCCGCGCCGGCAGGCGATGGTCTTCCAGCGACCGGTGCTGTTGCGTCGAAGCGTCTTCGGCAATCTGACGTTCGCGCTGAAGATCGCCGGCATCGAGCGCGACGACCGTTACCGCCGCGCGTGGGCGGCGCTCGCAAGGGTCGGACTCGGTGCGTTCGCCGATCGCCCCGCGCGCGTGCTCTCCGGCGGCGAGCAGCAGCGTCTCGCGCTCGCACGCGCGTGGATGCTCGAGCCGGACGTGCTGTTCCTCGACGAGCCGACGGCGAACCTCGACCCGGGCGCAACGCGCGAGATCGAGGCGATCGTGCAGTCGATCCACGAGTCGGGCACGAAGATCGTGTTCGTCACGCACAACCTCGGCCAAGCGAAGCGGCTCGGCGACGAGGTGCTGTTCCTCGACCGCGGCCGGCTTGTCGAGCGCGCGAGCGTCGAGCGCTTCTTCCAACATCCGGCGACCGCCGAGGCCGCCACCTTCCTGCAAGGAGAACTGCCATGGCGTTGACACGCCGCGTATTCGTCGTCGCCGCGCTCGCCGCGTTCGCATCGATCGCGCACGCACAGGAGCGCTTCATCACCGTCGCGTCGACGACGTCGACCGAGCAGTCGGGCCTGTTCGCGCACTTGCTGCCCGCGTTCACGAAGAAAACGGGAATCACCGTGCGCGTCGTCGCGCTCGGCACCGGACAGGCGCTCGACGTCGGCCGCCGCGGCGATGCCGACGTCGTGTTCGTCCATGATCGCGCCGCCGAAGACAAGTTCATCGCCGAAGGCGCCGGCGTCGATCGCCACGACGTCATGTACAACGACTTCGTGCTGATCGGACCGAAGAGCGATCCGGCGAAGATCGCAGGAAGCAAGGACGTCGCGGCGGCATTGAAGAAGATCGCGGACGCCAAGGCGCCGTTCGCCTCGCGCGGCGATCGCAGCGGCACGCACGCAGCCGAGCTTCGCTACTGGAAGCTCGCGGGCGTCGACGTTCAAGCCGGCAAAGGCACGTGGTATCGAGAGACCGGCTCCGGCATGGGCCCGACGCTCAACACGGCGTCCTCGATGAACGCGTATCTGCTCGCCGACCGCGGCACGTGGCTCGCGTTCAAGAACCGCGGCGATCTCACGATCGTCGTCGAAGGCGATCGCAAGCTGTTCAACCCGTACGGCGTGATGCTCGTCAATCCGGCGAAGCATCCGCATGTCAAGGTCGCCGAGGGCAAGGCGTTCATCGATTGGCTCGTCTCGAAGGAAGGGCAGGACACGATAGCGAGCTACAAGATCAACGGCGAGCAGTTGTTCTTCCCTGACGCGCAAGAGTGAACGGACAGCCTCTGCACCGCGTCGCCGTCATCGCAATCATGGCCGCGACAATCACGCCGAGTGCGCACGCGCAGGAGCCGCTGAAGCTCTACGCGGCGGGAAGCCTTCGTGCCGCGCTGACCGAGGTCGGCGCGGCATACGCGAAGAGAGGTGGCGTGCCGGTGGTCGCCGAATTCGGTGCATCCGGGCTGCTGCGCGATCGGCTCGCGAAGGGCGAACGCGCCGACGTGTTCGCTTCCGCCAACATGGAGCATCCGGCCTCGCTCGCCGCGGCGGGCAAGTCCGGCCCGGTCGTGATGTTCGCGCGCAACCGGCTCTGCGCGCTCGCGGCGCCTGGACTCGGCGTTACGGCCGACAATCTGCTCGATCGCCTGCTCGACCCGGCGGTCAAGCTCGGCATGTCGACGCCGAAGGCCAATCCGTCGGGCGACTACGCGCTCGAGCTCTTCGCCAAGGCAGACAAGGTTCGTCCGGGTGCGAATGCGGCGCTCACCGCAAAGGCGTTGCAGCTCACCGGAGGGCCCAATTCGCCGGCGCCCCCGGCCGATCGCAGCGTGTACGGTATGCTGTTGGCCGAGCGCAAGGCAGACGTCGTTCTCACGTATTGCACGAACGCGGTCGCGGCGCAGCGCGAAAATACCGCGCTCGCGGTCGTCGCTGTACCCGAGACACTCGCTGTCGGCGCGAACTACGGGCTCACCGTGATGCAGGGTGCCTCGCCGCAAGCGCAGCACTTCGCGCAATTCGTGCTGGGCAACGAAGGGCAGCGCATTCTTGCTCGGCACGGATTCGGGCCGCCCGGCTCACCCTGAACGGAGGTGCCATGAAGCTGTCGGCACGCAACAGCCTCAACGGCAAGGTCATCGACGTGAAGCGCGGCGCGACGACATCACACGTGCGCATCGACATCGGCGACGGCGTGATCGTCACCGCGTCGATCACCAACGAAGCGGTCGACGATCTCGCGCTCAAGGCCGGCGACAAA
Organism: uncultured beta proteobacterium; assembly: GCA_963728935.1. Classification (GTDB taxonomy): domain Bacteria; phylum Pseudomonadota; class Gammaproteobacteria; order Burkholderiales; family Casimicrobiaceae; genus CAVSMC01. Next base: position 464,543 of record CAVSMC010000001.1, read on the forward strand.
GCCGCCGCGATCGTCAAGGCTTCCGACGTGATGGTCGGCAAACCCTAGCGCCGCAGGCGCCCGAAGCGCCGATCCGCATGGCGTCGCGCCGGCGCTTCATCGCTTTCGCCGTCGCATCGGCGCTCGCGCCGCTCGTGCGTGCGCAGCGCGGACGCGACATCGTCGACTCGGCCGGACGCCGCGTCGGCGTGCCGGCGCACGTCGCGCGCGTGTACGCCGCCGGTCCGCCGGCGAGCGTGCTCGCATTCGCCGTCGCGCCCGACAAGCTCCTTGGATGGACGACGCCGTTTCGCCCGGACGAGCGTCCGTTCGTTGCAGCGAAATACGCCGATCTGCCCGCGCTCGGCCGACTGACGGGCCGCGGCAATACCGCGAACGTCGAGACCGTGCTCGCGGCGAATCCGGATCTCATCATCGATTACGGCGCCGTGACGCCGACGTTAGCGTCGCTCGCCGACCGCGTGCAGCAGCAAACCGGAATCGCGTACGTGCTGCTCGACGGCGCGTTCGATGCGATGGCGGCGTCGATCCGCACGTTCGGCGATCTCGTCGGCGCGAGCGAGCGCGCCGATGCGCTCGCCCGGTATGCGGACGACACGGTCGCCGACGTCACGCGACGCGTCGCGAAGATTGCGGCCGACAAGCGCGCTCGCGTGTATTACGGCCGCGGTCCGCGCGGACTCGACACCGGCCTCGCCGGCTCGATCAACATGGAGATCATCGAGCGCGTCGGCGCAGTGAACGTCGCCGCCGAGCTCGGCCGCGGCGGCCTCGCGCAGGTATCGCTCGAGCAGGTGCTGCGCTGGAATCCGGACGTCATCGTGACGACCGATCCGACGTGCTTCGCGTCGTTGCGTCACGATCCGTTGTGGCAGGACGTCGCCGCGGTGCGCGCCGGCCGCGTGCATCTCGCGCCCGCCGTACCCTTTGGCTGGATCGATTTTCCGCCGTCGCTCAACCGGCTGATCGGGCTGCGATGGCTCGGCCGCGTTCTCTATCCCGACGCATTTGCGGAGGATCTGCGGCCTCTGGTGGGTGACTTCTACACGCGTCTCTACCACCAAGCACCGACCGACGCGCAACTCGCGTCGCTGCTGGCAAGCGCGTCGCCGCTTTCACCGCGATGAGCGCGCGCAGCGGCCTTGCAGCCGCCATCGCGCTCGCGGCGCTCGCCGCGGCCGTTATCGCGGCGTTTGCGATCGGCCGCTATCCGGTTGGCCCGTCGGAGCTCGCGGCGATCCTGTGGGCGAAGGCGACCGGCGCCGCGCACGGTCTTCCGGCGACGGCGGAAACGGTGATCTTCGGCGTACGCGGTCCGCGCGTGCTCTCCGCGATCGCCGTCGGTGGCTCGCTCGCAGCCGCCGGCGCGGCGTATCAGTCGCTGTTCCGCAACCCGCTCGTTTCGCCGGATCTGCTGGGGGTCTCGGCAGGCGCGGCGGTCGGCGCGGTGTTGGGCATCTTCCTGTCGATGCCGGTGGTCGTCATCCAGTTCGCCGCGTTCGCCGGCGGCGTCGCAGCGGTCGTTCTCGTCTACGTGACCGCCAACGCGGTGCGCGGCCACGACCCGTTGCTCGTGCTCGTGCTCGCCGGCGTGGTCGTCGGCTCGCTGCTCGGTGCCGTGATCGCGCTCATGAAATATCTCGCCGATCCGTACAACCAGCTACCGGCGATCACGTTCTGGCTGCTCGGCAGCCTCGCCTCGATTGCGCCATCGGATCTTCAAGCGGCGCTGCCGGCGATCGTAGTCGGCTTCGCGCCGCTTTGGCTGATGCGCTGGCGCGTGAATCTGCTCGCGCTCGGCGACGAGGAAGCGCGCGCTCTCGGGGTCGACACTGCGCGCGTGCGCGTCGCGGTCATTGCGGGCGCGACGCTGATGACCGCCGCCGCCGTTTCGATCTCGGGCATCGTCGGCTGGATCGGGCTGCTCGTGCCGCACCTCGCCCGTCTGGTCGTCGGGCCCGACTTCCGCCGTCTGTTGCCGACGGCGATTGCGTTCGGCGCGGCATTCCTGCTCGCGGTCGACACCCTCGCGCGCACGATCGCGCGGATCGAAATCCCGCTCGCCGTACTGACGGCGTTCGTCGGCACGCCGTTGTTCCTCTGGCAACTCGTCGTCGCGAGGAGGGCGTGGCAATGAGCGCGCCGGCCGAAGGCAGAAGCGCGAAGCGGCTTTCGGCGCGCGATTTGCCCGGGCCGACGTCGGCACGCATCGAATCATCTCGACCGTGCGGACGCCCGCAATGAGCGCCGTCGCCGCGATCGATCTCGACTTCGGCTATCCCGGGCACCCGGTCGGTCGCGGCGTGTCGTTCACGTTCGGTCCCGGCGAAGTCGTCTGCCTGCTCGGTCCGAACGGCCGCGGCAAAACGACGTTCTTTCGCACGCGGCTCGGACTGATCGGCGCACAGGGCGGCCGCGTGACGATCGGCGGCGAGGACATCGCCCGGCTCGCGCGCCGCGAAATCGCGAAGCGGCTGAGCTACGTGCCGCAAGCGCACGCGGGTTATTTTCCGTTCACCGTACGCGACGTCGTCACGATGGGCCGAACGGCGCATCTGCCTGCGTTCGCAGGTCCGACGTCGCACGACGAGGCGATCGCGCTCGACGCGCTCGAACGCGTGCACCTCTCGCATCTCGCCGAACAGCCGTATACGCGCATCTCCGGCGGCGAGCGGCAGCTCGCGCTGATCGCGCGCGCGCTCGCTCAGCAGGCGCCGCTCGTCGTGATGGACGAGCCCACGGCGAGCCTCGACTTCGGCAATCAAGTCCGCGTGCTGGCCGAAGTGAAGCGACTGAAAAGCGACGGCGTCGGCGTGCTGATGTCGACGCACGATCCCGACCATGCGTTCCTGTGCGCGGACCGCGTCGCGTTGATCCACGACGGACGCCTCGTCGCCGACGCGCCGCCCGCCGTTGCGATCACGCCGCAAGCGCTGCGCGACGTGTATGGAATCGACGTCGAAGTGCGCGATGTCCCGACGTCCGACGGCTCGCTGCGCCGGGTGTGCGTTCCTGCGTTCGCGCCCCATCCGCGCCGTTTGTAGGGCTTGTCCTACAGACCTACGGCCGATACACCTATGGGCGGCGGAACCATCCGCGCCGGATGATGTCGCCCATGGGGAGCACGCCATCGACTTGGGGAGGGGTCGCAAGATCCCGGATGTCGGCGCCCGCACGGCCTTCCGCCCGTCGCGGCAAGTTATTCACCGCGCTCGTCGCAATGGTGGTCGCGCTCGCATCGGTCGGGGCGTCGACGTCCGTTTCGCGCGAGAACGAACGGATCGCCGCCGTCTACGACTTCGCCGTCGTCGACCGGGCCGATCGCCTCGATCATGTCGTAGCCTTCGTGTCGTTCAGCACGCCGTCCGGGACCGGCGGCATCGCCGTGCCGGATGTTCTCGTCGAAACGGCGGAACGTATCACCGGCATCGATCCGGGCACCGCGCGCGCGACTGCCGAGCCGCCGGCGCTCTCGTTTTCCTATGACGCGCGTAATACCGACGTCGCCGACGTGCTGACGCGGCTCGCAGCGGCCGCGCCGGTTCCGGTGCGCTTCGATCTGATCCAGGCGATCCGTCCTGCCTACCCATCGGCGGTCGAGCCGATGGTGCTCGACCTGCAACGGTGAAAACGTCCGGTGGAACGCGGCACGCGCCGCGCGCCGTAACGCGCCGTTAGCTCGTCACTCGTTTGCCACACCGTGCGGGACATGGCCCGCCGGTACGTGCTGCGCTGCGCTTTCGACGTGTCGCGTCTGGTCGTCGAAATAGAAGTCGGGTGCCCACTCGCGCAGAAACGGTCCCTTCTCGAGGCCGCCGAGGAACATCGCCTCGTCGACGTGGATGTTCCAGTCCATCAGCGTGCGGATCGCGCGCTCGTGCGCCGGCGCGCTGCGCGCCGTGACGAGCGCCGTGCGAAGCCGCATCGGCACCTTGTCGCGATCATCAGCCTGCTGCAGCCGGTGCAGCGCCTCGAGCAGCGGCTTGAATGGTCCGGGCGGCAACGGCCGCGACATGTGCGCCGTCTCGTGCGATGTGAACGCGTCGAGGCCGCTTTCGCGATAGATGCGTTCGGCCTCGTCGGCGAACAGCACCGCGTCGCCGTCGAACGCGATGCGCACTTCGCCGGGATGCGAATCGGTCAGCGCCGATTGCACGTAAACGAGTGCCGCGGGAAAGCCGGCGGCGAGCGCCGCACGCACGTCATCGCCGTTTGCCGACAGGAACAGGTTCGCGTTGAGAGGCCGCAGATACGCCCACGGCTCGCGGCCTCGCGTGAACACCGCGCGCTCGATCGCGAGCTCGCTGCCCTTCACCGAGCGGAACACGCGAAGCCCCGACACCGGATCGTTGCGCGACAGGATGACGACCTCGACGCGCTTCACGTCGTCGGCGTTGAAGCCCAGAAGCTTCTTCACCAGCCGAAACGCGATGCCGGGCTTCGCCGGCTGCTCGAGCCGCTCGAGCTGCAGGCTCATATACGGCCGGTCGTCGTCGGTGCGAAAGACCGCGTTTTCTTCCTCGAAATCGAACAGCGCACGCGAGCTGATCGCGACGACGAGCTTGTTGGCGAGCGTGGCCGACATGGCGCCCATGGTACCAACGGCGCCACGAACGCGTCGATTGGCCGCTCGACCGGTACCGGCGCTTACCTCGGCCTCCGCTACGATCGAGAGTGGCGACGGTCGAGTGGTCGCCCTCGCCTCGGCGATTCGCGATTGCTCGTACGGGCTCGGCGCTTCGCGCCCGGAGCCGACCTCGCCCCTCACGCCGCTCGGCGCATGCCGTCGCCCAGCTCCGCGAACACCGCCCGCACCTCCTCGACCGCCCAATCGAGATCGGCACGCTCGACGACCAGCGGCGGCGCGAAGCGCACGACGGTGCCGTGCGTATCCTTGGTCAGGATGCCGCGCGCGAGCAGCCGATCGACGATCTCGCGCGCGGTGACGTGCGTCGAGTCGACTTCGAGGCCGATGAACAGGCCCTTGCCGCGAATTGCGCGGATCAGCGGACTGCGGATCGTCACGAGCGAAGCGAGCAGGTGATCGCCGAGCTCGGCCGAGCGCTCGATCAGCTTGTCGTCGAACAGAACGTCTATCGCGGCGAGCCCGACGGCGGCAGCGAGCGGATTGCCGCCGAACGTGCTGCCATGGTCGCCCGGCGTGAACACGCGCATCACGTCGTTCGTCGCGACGAACGCCGATACCGGCAGCAGTCCGCCGCCGAGCGCCTTGCCGAGAATGACGCCGTCGGGACGTACGTTTTCGTGCTCGCATGCGAGGAAGCGACCGGTGCGGCCCATGCCGGTCTGGATCTCGTCGGCGATCATCAGCACGCCGGCGTCGCGGCAGATCTTCGCGCACGCGACGAGATAGCCGTCCGGCGGAACGATGATGCCCGCTTCGCCTTGCACGGGCTCGACCAGGAATGCAGCGGTGTTGGGCGTGATCGCGCGCGCAAGCGCAGCGGCGTCGCCGTAGGGAATACGCTTGAAGCCTGGCGCGAACGGGCCGAAGCCGTCCCGATAGTTGGGCTCCGACGAAAACCCGACGATCGTGATCGAGCGGCCGTGGAAGTTGCCTTCGCAGACGACGATCTCGGCGCGATCGGTCGGGATTCCCTTGATCTTGTGGCCCCACTTGCGCGCGGCCTTGAGCGCGGTCTCGACAGCCTCGGCGCCGCCGTTCGACGGCAGCGCGCGATCGAGCTTCGTCACCTCGGTCAAGCGGCGAAGGAAGTCGGGCAACCGGTCGTTGTAGAACGCGCGCGAGGTCACCGCAAGACGTTGCGCCTGATCGACGAGCGCGGCGACGATGCGCGGATGCGCGTGGCCGTGGCTCACCGCCGAATACGCGCTCATCATGTCGAGATACCGTCGGCCGTTCTCGTCCCACGTCCATGCGCCTTGCGCGCGCTTGAGCACGACCGGTAACGGGTCGTAGTTGCGCGCGGCGTGCGCGCGCTCCGTCTGCATCGCGGCCGAGCGGCTCGTCGCGCCGTCGACGAGCGGCGCGTGGTTCGCGGGGAAACGGGCAGTCATGCCGAGGCTCCTTTTGAGAGTCGGGCACCGTAGCGTAACAACGCGGTGATGCCGGAACGATGACAGCGGGCGCGAGCTTGTGGCTCCAGTCCCGCCGCGGTTGCGGTGAAACGGTCAGCGAACGGTCAGCAATGACTTCGCCATGTCATGACCGACATTTTAGGGGCCGCCGTCCGAAAAGGCGATGTGCAGTGCAGCACATCCCTCGTGCTAGTAAGGACGCTGCGGCGACGATGCGAGCAACTCGCTACGGCGACGATCGACGCGGGGCGTGATCGCGCACGACGGCGCGTTCGGCTTCCTCATCGATCGGAAGCGACGCGAGTTCGCCGAGCGTGATCGACGCGGCCGGAAATCGTTGCCGAAAATAGCCGACCTGCTCGGGCGTGACGCCGCGCGTCTTGGCGATGAGCTCGGTCACCGTCAACCCGCACATGCGGCCCTGGCACGGTCCCATGCCGCAGCGAAGATAAGCCTTTATCTGGTTCGGGCCCGACGTGCCCTGCGTCGTCGCTTCGACGATCTGCTGCGCCGTCACCTCTTCGCATCGACAGGCGATCGTCGGACCTTCGGGCACGCGAAACGATTCGGGCGGGCGATAGAGCGTATCGAAGAACGCGCGGCCGCGCTTCGCGCTCGCAAGCGCTTCGCGTTCCGCGTGCGCGTCCTTGTCTCGCGTGCGCGCATCGATCCGGCCGAGCGCATTGGCGACCGCGAGCGCGGCGATGCGTCCCGACGCTTCGGCCGCGCGCGCGCCGGCGACGCGGCGAACGTCGCCGGCGATGTACAGACCCGGCGTGCCGGTTCCGCCCCAGTCGTCGATCACCGGCTCGAAGCACGCGTGCCGGTCGCTCCAGCGCAATGCGCACCCGGCGGCCACCGGCAGATTGAGGTTCGGCACGACGCCCTGATGCAGCAGCAATAAATCGGCGTCGACCGATTGCATCGCGCCCTCGGCCTCGTAGCGCACCGATTGCAATCGCGATTGCCCCTCCGCCGCGAGCGCGGTTACGTGCTCGACGTGGCGCAGGTGACGGCGCACCTCGCGCATCAGCGTCATGCCCTTGGAAAAATAATCCGAGCGCACGAAGCCCCACGCGTACGACGCCGCTTCGGCGTAACGGCCGCGCGGCGTCGTGTCGAGCAGCGCTTCGATCGTGACGTCGGCGCGCAGCAATTGCCACGCGACGAGCCACAGCAGCGGTCCGCAGCCGGCGAGCACCGTGCGCCCCTCGGGTACGAGCGCGCTCGCCTTGAGCAGCAACTGCGCGCCGCCGGCGGTCATCACGCCGGGCAGCGTCCAGCCGGGAATCGGGAACGGCCGCTCGTGCGCGCCGACCGCGAGAATCACGGCACGCGCGATCACCGCTTCGGAGCGACGCGCATTGGCGGGGCCGATGCTCACGCCGAGCTCGATCCGGCCATCGGCGCGCGGCGTGATCGCCCAGATCACCGACGACGGCGAATACGTCGCGCCGCACGTGCGAAATGCGCGCATCAGCGACGCGCCGGCGGAGTAATCGTCACCAAGGATTTCGGGGTGTCGAAGCGGCGACGCGGTGATCGCGCGATAGATCTGTCCGCCCGGTCGGTGCTGCTCGTCGTACAGCGTCACCGACAAGCTGCGTTCTGCTGCGAGCGTCGCCGCGGCAAGCCCCGCCGGACCCGCACCGACGACGGCGACGTCGACGCTTTCGGCGGCGGCGGTCACGCGCTACCTTGCGGCCGTTGCGTGTCCACCCGCATGCCCGGGGTGACCACGATCGCGCACGCCTGCTGCGCCGGCTGTCCGTCGATCGCAACGAGACAATCGAAACAGACGCCCATCAGACAGTACGGGCCGCGCGGCAACCCGCGAACGGCCGTCGTTCGCAACGCCGCGCGTCCCGACGCGAGCAGCGCGGCGGCGACCGTGTCGCCGGCGCGCGCGGCGTACGGCTCGCCGTCGATGACGATCGCAACCTCGGCTGCGTTGGTGTCAGGCAGCCTGCGGAACATCGAATCGACTCGTGGCGTACGGCGCGCATTCTTGCGGCAGCGTTCCTTCGCGCAGCGCCGGCGCGAGCACGTTCGCGTGTGCGGCGGCAAGCGTCACGCCGGAATGACTGGTGAGGACGAACGCACCTTCGTGCGTGGTCGACTGCCGATAGATCGGAAAGCCGTCCGGCGTCATCACGCGCAATGCCGCCCAGCCGCGGACGACGCGCGCGTCGCGCAGATGCGGGAAGACGCGCACGGCGCGCTCGGCCATCGCGGCGAGCACCGAAATGTCGAGCGTGTCGTCCAGGCCGCGCTCCTGCTGCGAATCGCCGATCAGCACCGTGCCCTCGTCGGTCTGCCGGATCGTCTCGATCGGGAACTCGAGAAAGCGCGGCAGCCGCTCGAGCACGAGGATCTGGCCTTTGTTCGGACGCACCGGTGCGGCGACGCCGACCATCGGCGCGAGCGCCGCGTTGCCGAGCCCTGCCGCGATCACCACGCGGTCCGCCTCGAACATCCCCTTGGGCGTCGACAGCACGAACCGTCCGCCACGATGCTCGATTCGCGATACCGCATGCTGCTCGCGGTACGCGCATCCGGCGTGTGCGAGGGCGCTCGCGAGCGCATGCAGGAGCTTCAGCGGATTGCAATGTCCGTCGAGATCGGTCCACGTTCCGCCGATCACCTCGGGACCGATCGACGTGACGCGTTGCGCTATCGCGTCGCGATCGAGGACGTCGACGCGATAATGCTCGAAGCCAGGCTGCGCGAGCGTCGCGTCGAGATGCGCAACGCGCGCGTCGAGCTCGCGCCGCGACAGGCACACGGACAATCCGCCCGATTGAACGAGCGCGACGTCGATGCCCGTCTCGTCTTTGAGCGCCGCCGCGAATGCCGGCCATTCTCGCGCCGAGCGCTGCGTCCAGCTCGCGTACGCCGCGAGGCCGTCGCCTTTGCCCTGCACCCAAATCAGACCGAAGTTGCCGCGCGCCGCGCGCTGCGCGACGTCGCCTTCGTCGAAGATCGCGAGCGATCGACCAAGCGAACGCATCCCGAACGCGATCGCCATACCAACCAGACCGCCACCGATGATCGCCACGTCGTAGCGCATGTGGGCGAATGTTACTGCGAGATCGCGCAACCTGCGAAACGCAGCATCGAAATCAGCTCGTCATCGATGTCTTCCCAGCCGTGCGTGCCCCCCGCTGCGACGTATTGTCGCGCGCCGGCGTAGTGCGCGACCGCGTCGCGCCAGTCGAGGAGCTCGTCGCCCGAGCGCACCAAGAGGAAATATCGGTCCGGTCGCGTGATGTGCGTTACGCGAAAGCGCGCGAGGTCTTCGAAGTGCGCGCGCGTGAGCTCCCACGCCTCGCCGGTGTAAAGATTTCGCTGCGGACCGAGATACGCGTCGAGTTGCTCGAACGGCCGTGTCGCCGGATTGATCAGAACGGCGCGCGCATCGTAGCGCTCGGCAAGCCACGTCGCGAAGTAGCCGCCGAGCGAGCTTCCGATGAACGCGAGGGGAGCCGCATGCGCATTCGCGTCGACCCATGCGCACACATCCGCCATCGCGTCGGACGGCCACGTCGCAAGGCGCGGCACGTGCACGAGCGGCGGTTGCGCGAATGTCGCAGCGAACGCCGCGAGCTTGCGCGCCTTGACGCTCGCCGGCGACGAATTCAACCCGTGCAAATAGACGATGACGGGCGTGCCGATCGCCATTGCGCCTGTCATTCCCGCGCACGCGGGAATCCAGTGTCGTTGGTAACACGCTGGGTCCCCGCGTCCGCGGGGACGACGGTTGCCAGCGCAGTCAGCAGCTTGCCGTGAATGCCGCCGAATCCGCCGTTGCTCATCACCAGCACGTGATCGCCGGGTCGCGCGTCGCGCACGATCGTGTCGACCAATGCATCGAGATCGGTGACGGCGGTCGCCTTGTCGCCGAGCGGCGCGAGCGTCGCGGCGGCGTCCCAGCCAAGCTTCGCCGCGTAGCAATACACGCGATCGGCGCCGGCCAGGCTCGCCGGCAGCGCGTCCTTGAGCGCGCCCCGCTTCATCGTGTTCGACCGCGGCTCGAATACCGCGACGATGCGCGCGCGGCCCACACTCTTGCGCAAGCCGTCGATCGTCGTCGCGATCGCCGTCGGATGATGCGCGAAGTCGTCGTACACGGTGACGCCGTTCACGCGGCCGAGCGTTTCGAGCCGACGCTTCACGCCCTTGAACTGCGCGAGCGCGGCGAGGCTTTGCGCGACCGGAACGCCGGCGTGACGCGCGGCGGCGATCGCCGCAAGCGCGTTCAACTGGCTGTGCCGCCCGAGCTGCGAGAACTCGAGCGTGCCCTGCGGCGCGCCGCCGAGCAGGATCGTTCCGTCGGCGCCGATCGTCCAGTCCGGTCCGGTCGCGGCGACTTCGGCAATTCCGAAGCGCTCGACCTCGCTCCAGCAGCCGCGCGCGAGCACGCGCGCAAGGCTCGCTTCGCCGCCGTTGACGATCAACCGTCCGCTCTTCGGCACGCTGCGCACGAGATGATGGAACTGCGTCTCGATCGCCGCGAGATCGGGAAAGATGTCGGCGTGGTCGTATTCGAGATTGTTGAGAATCGCCGTGCGGGGCCGATAGTGAACGAACTTCGAGCGCTTGTCGAAGAACGCCGTGTCGTATTCGTCGGCCTCGATCACGAAGAATGAGCCCTCGGTCAAGCGCGCCGACACGCCGAAGTCCGCCGGCACGCCTCCGATCAGGAAACCGGGCGCAAGACCGGCGCGATCGAGGATCGTCGCGAGCATCGCCGCGCTGCTCGTCTTGCCGTGCGTCCCCGCGACGGCAAGCACCCAACGCCCGGAGAGCACGTTCTCGTAGAGCCACTGCGGCCCCGACACGTACTCGCGGCCCGCATCGAGCACCGCTTCCATCAGCGGGTTGCCGCGCGAGACCACGTTGCCGATGACGAACACGTCGGCATCGCGTGCAACGCCGTCGATCTGCGCCGGATCGAAGCCTTCGGTGAGTGCGATGCCGAGCGACGCGAGCTGTGTCGACATCGGCGGATAGACGTTCGCATCGCAGCCGGTGACCACATGCCCGGCGGCCTTCGCGATCGCTGCCAGACCTCCCATGAACGTGCCGCAGATGCCGAGAACGTGCAGATGCATGAGAGCTGCCGAGTCAATTGGCGATGCGCCGGTGCGCCGCGTGCTCGCGCCATCCGAGCGCGAACCACGCGAGCGCGACGACATCGAGCGCGAGCATCGTCGCGAAGGCGAGTCGCAACCCGGATGCGGTGTCGTAGCCGAGCCCGCCACGGGCCGCGTCGACGATGAGGCCGATTCCCCATTGCGTCGAGAAGCTGCCGGCGAACATCAGCACGTTGAGCGCCGTATTCGCGCGCGCGGCGAGCTCGCTCGCGAAGCCCTGGTTCAGCACGCCGAAGCCGAGCACGTTGACCGAGGCGCCGAATCCATAGAGCGTCCACCACACGTAGCTGCCGGGCAATCCGAGCACGATCGCCGCAAGCGACATGGCGTTCAGGCCGAAGCCGAACGCGTACAGGTGGCGCGGATGAATGCCGCGACGCGCGAGCGGCGTCGCGAACAGCCCGGCGAGAAGATAGCCGCCGAGCATCACGATGCCGAGCACGAGAAGAATGCGCGCCGCCGATGCGCGGTCGAATCCGCCGACCTGCATCAGGTACGGCACGGACCACAGCCCGAGGATGCCCATGAACGATCCGGTCCCGATGCTCGCAAGCGGCGCGATCCACCAGAAACGCGGATGCGCGAACACTTTGCGCACGCCCGCCCATTGCGCCGCGAAGCCGCTCGTGTGCGCGGCCCGCGCAAGATCGGGAACGGCGATCCAGATCCACACGGCTGCCACGTAGGTTGCTGCTCCGAGACCGACGAACAGCGTGCGCCACGTGATGAAGCGCAGCGCGTATTCGGTCGGTGCGGTCGCGGCGACGACTCCGATGCCGCCGGCGACCATGATCCACGACGACAGCGACGCGTGGCGCTCGCGCGGATACCATGCCGCGATCGCCTTCAGCGGCGCCATCAAGCACGTGGCGACGCCCGCGCCGATCAACGCGCGACCGACCAGCAAGCCGCTCACATCCTCGGCGTATGCGAAACCGATGGCGCCGGAGCCGGCGATCAGCAGCAGCACCGGCTCGACGCGACGCGGACCGAAGCGGTCGAGCAGCATGCCGGCCGGGATCTGCACGGCGCCGAACGCGATGAAATAGGCGCTGGTGAGAAGACCGAGCGACGACGCGGTGAGCTCGAGCTCGCGCGAGAGCTCCGGCGAGATGACGGAGGTCACCGTGCGGTAAAGGTACGACAGCACGTAGCCTGACGCGAACGCGAAGTACAGGTAGGCGAACGGCGGCGGCGCCGGCGCGACGGCCGCGAGCGCGTCGGACGCGGCCGCGCCGGAAGCCGTTCGGTTCACGTGCGGAAGATGAAGTAGACGGCGCCCATCAGGCAAACCCCGGCCCACAGGTAATCGAGCTTGATCGCTTGCCCCATGTACAGCCCGGCGAACGGCACGAAGACCGCGAGCGTGATCACTTCCTGCAGGATCTTGAGCTGCGCGAGCGACAGCGCCGTATAGCCGATGCGATTGCCAGGCACCTGGAGCAGGTACTCGAACAGCGCGATGCCCCACGACACGATCGCCGCCGTCCACCACGGACGGTCGGTGAGAAGCTTCAGGTGCCCGTACCAGGCGAACGTCATGAACAGGTTGGATACGGTGAGCAGCGCCGCGCAAGCGAGCGCCGGATAGGCGGTGATCGGGGCGAAGGACATCGGCAGGAGACAGCGAGACTCGCGGCATGCGAGGGTTCGCATTATCGCCGATGCCGGCGGATTGCGCTTTCGCTGACGCAATGGCGTGCGCAAAATCCGTCGCAGCGATCCGCAGTCGGCATGCGTTCGATGAATCCGGTCACCACATTGAAGCCCATCGGCGCGAGAGCGCTGCTCGCGCGCGGGCTCGCGCAATCGCACGCCGGCGCATTGACGTCGATACCGGCGCTGTCGGCGGCACGCGACGCGGCGATCGCCGAGCGCGACGACGCGGTGGCGACGCTCGCCGCGGCAGCACTGGTCGTCAGCGGCCACGCTCTCGGCAATTATCGCCATTTGTGCGACTATCATGGCGAGCTCGCACCGGTGCGCGACGGCGTGATCGCCTTCGACGACGCCAACGAGGAGCTCCTCGCACACGCGGGCCTGCTGTGCGCGCTGCTGATGTTCGGTCAGACCGATCCGGCGATCGATCGCTGCGTCGGACGACTGTTGCCGCTGCTCGAGCGCGAGCTCGACGTCAACCTGCGATTCGCCGCAGCGAGGCTCGTGCTCTATTACACCGAGCCGCGCGAGCAGAGCGAGCTCGGCCGGCGCGTCTATGCGATCCTGCAGTCATCGTTCGACGATCCGCGCCTCACCGCGCATCGCCTCGGGCGCTTGCTGATCGTTTGGGTCCGGTACGCATCGGACTCGAAAGACCCGGCGCTCGCGCGCCGAGCGCTCGAGCAAGCGCATGCGACCGCCGAGCGTACGCACGATCCCGAGCTCGCCGCCTGGCTCGCCGCGAGCGAGGTCGAGCACGGCCTGCGCGAACGCGATTTCGCCCGCATCGAGCGCGCGCTCGCGAAGATCGAGAGGATCGCCGATCCGGCGAGCCTGCAGGACACCGGACGGCTCGCCTGGCTCAAGGGACGATACGCGCTCGCACGCGGCGAAGGCGACGCCGCGCTGTTCCACGTCCGCCGCGCGCGCCGCGTCGCCGAGGTGGGACGCTTCGAAGTGAAGCTCGACGGCGCGCCGATCGGCGTGCACGGCAAAGCGCAAAAGAAGCCGCTCGAGCTGCTGAAGGCGCTGATCGCCGGCGGCGGCCGCGCTGTCGACAAGGCTCGTCTCGCCGATTTCCTGTGGCCGGACGCCGACGGCGACGCAGCGCTCGACATGACGATCTCGCGCCTGCGCAAGCTTCTCGGCCGCGCCGACGCGCTTCGGATCGAGGACGGAAAGCTCGGGCTCGATCCGCAACGCGTATGGGTCGCCCTCGGCCGAAACCGAGGCGCTGTTCCGGTCGATCTACGGCCGCTGAAACGCGACGCCGTTCGAAGCCGATGGCGCAAGCCGAATCGCGATCCGTTAGCGATCGGTTAGACGCCCGCCGCGATACTGCGAGCGCGCCGGCCAACCCGGCGCGTCAACCGTTCGCAACGGAGGTTCCGCATGTCAACGATCAAGACCGTCGCCGTCGCGGCGCTCGCGGCACTTGCATTCGCCGCGTCGAGCGCGGGCCTCGGCGCCGCGACGCACCCGCTCGACCCGCTCGACGACGCCGAGATCCTCGCCGCGGCATTCACGCTGCAAGGCGCGGGCGCGGCGCAGACCGGCGCCGTGTTCCAGAGCATCGAGTTGAACGAACCGTCGAAGGACATCGTGCTCGCATTCGTGCCGGGCCAGCCGATTCCGCGCGCGGCGACGGTCTACTACCGCCAGAACAAGGTGAGCTACAAGACCGTCGTCGATTTGGTCGGCGGAACGTTCACGCCGCCGGTCGTCATTCCGAAGAGCGACGGTCAGCTCGGGCTGACGATCACCGAAGTGTCCGACTTCTCGTTCGTGTTCTCCGATCCGGCGTTTCTCGCCGCGATGGCGAAGCGCGGCCTCACCACACCGGCGCAGCTCGCCAATATTCTGGTGACGCCGCTCACGCCCGGCTCGTTCGGGCTGCCCGAGGAATCGAAGCGCATCGTCAAGGCGCAGATGTATTACACCGAAGGCGCCGGCATCAACCTGTACGCAAGACCGATCGAAGGCGTGCAGACGATCATCGACCTCGACGAGCGCTCGGTGATCAAGGTGATCGACACCGGCGTCGTGCCACTCCCGCAGCCGAACGATTTCGACGAGGCAACGGTGGCCGCGCGCTACGGACTGCGGCCTGCGTTGAAGCCGATCCGCATGACGCAGCCGCAGGGCGTCAACTTCTCGCTCAACGGCCACTTCGTCGAATGGCAGAAATGGCGCTTCCACGTGCGCTTCGAGCGACGCCCCGGCACGGTGATCTCGCTCGTGACCTACGACGGCCGGCCCGTGCTGTATCAAGGCTCGCTCGCCGAGATCTTCGTCCCGTACCAGGACCCGGACACGCACTGGTTCTACCGCACGTACATGGACGAGGGCGAGTTCGGCTTCGGGCTCCTCTCCTCGCCGCTTGCGCTCGGCCTCGACGTTCCGGAGAACGCGACGTTGCTCGACGCGGTCGTATCGGCGGCGATCCCCGACCCGGACCTGCCGGTGATCCCGCTGCCGATGCCGAAAGTCCTGGGCATTTTCGAGCGCGTGACGGGCAACCCCGCGTGGCGTCACTTCGAGCTGTTCTCGGGCGGGCTTTACGAAGGACGCGCCGAAGTCGAGCTCGTCGTGCGCACGATCGCGCAGCTCGGCAATTACGACTACATGGTCGACTGGATCTTCAACCAGAGCGGCGCGATCCGCGTCGACGTCGCGCTCACCGGCATCGACGCGCCGAAGGGCGTCAAGAGCACGAAGCTCGGCGATCCGTCCGGCGCGAACGACACGCGCTTCGGTGCGCTGGTGGCGCCGAACCTCGTCGCGCCCAATCACAGCCACCACTTCAACTTCCGCCTCGATCTCGACGTCGACGGGCGCAACAATAGCTTCGTCGTCGGCAAGCTTCGCACGCGCGACAACGTGCCCGGCCCGCGCAAGAGCGTCTGGTTCGTCGACGAAGAGCGCATCGACCGCGAGAAGGACGCGCGGCTCGACGAAGCGTCCGCCGTGTGGAAGATCGTCAATCCGAACCGAAAGAATGCGCGCGGATACGCAACCGGCTATGAAATCGAAACGCACAGCCACGCCGAGCCGCTGCTGAAGAAAGCCGATTTCGAGCGCGCCGGGTTCATCGAGCACTCGCTGTGGGTGACCGCGTTCGATGCCGAGCAGCGATTCGCCGCCGGCGACACGCCGAACCAGAACCCCGATGCGCCGGGACTTCCGCGCTACGTGTCCGACAATCAGAGCATCGTCAACACCGACCTCGTCGTATGGCTGACGATGGGGCACCATCACGTGACGGCGGCGGAGGACTTTCCCGTTCTTTCGCGCGAGACGCTGTCGTTCCGGCTGAAACCGGTGAACTTCTTCGACCGCAATCCCGCGCTCGATTTGCGGCGCGCGCCGTTCGAAGTGTTGCCATGAATCGACCGACGCAACAGCGGCCTTCGCGGCGGGCTCTTAGCGATTGAGCGCCGCCGCGAGCTCGCGCCGATAGCGGCGAACGACGTCATCGTCACCGCCGAGCGCTTCGAATATGCGCAGCATCCGCTTGCGCGCGGCGTCGTCGTCGAAGGCGCGGTCGCTCTGCACGACGGCGAGAAGCTCGGCGAGCGCACGCTCGTAGTTGCCTTTCGCGGCGAGCGCGTCGGCGTATTCGACCCTCGCCGCGCTGCTCGATGGCGAGCGCGCCGCGGCTTCGGCCAGCGCCGCGAGGTCGCCGCGCGCGCCGGAAGCGAGCGCAACGCGCGCTTTCAGCGCCGCGAGTCGCGCGTCGTTGGCGGCGGAACGCGCACGCGCGCGTTGCGGCGACTCGAGCTCGCCGATGATGGCGGCGGCCTCGGCGGTGCGGCCGAGCATCAGCATCGCCTCCAGCCGCGCGAGCAGCGCCGCTTCGTCGTCGCGATCGATCGCGAACGCCTCGTCGAGCTCCGCCAGCGCGCCGACCGCGTCGCGCGCGGCGAGCCTCCGCTCGGCTTCGGCCACGAGCTTCGCGACCGGTGACGGCAGGCTCTTCTGCAGGAACTGGCGCACCGCGGGCTCGGGCAGAGCTCCGGTGAATTCGTCGGCAACGTCGCCGTCGATGAAAAGCTTGCAATTGGGAATGCCGCGGATGCCGTAGCGCGCAGCGAGCTCGGGCTCGGCATCGGTGTCGAGCTTCGCGAGCGTCATTCGGCCGTCGAACTCGGCAGCGAGCTTGTCGAGCACCGGCGCGAGCGCGCGGCACGGCGCGCACCACGCCGCCCAGAAATCGACGAGCACCGGTGCCTTCGCCGAGCCCTTGATGACGACATCGTCGAAATTTCGCCGCCCGACGGCGATTGCATTGCTGGCCATGGATTCCTCGTTGCGTTCGACTTGCCGCGGCGCGGCGGGTTTCATCGGCCGCTCAGCGCTCGCGCGCGAGCGGCACGACGATCGTCACGATAACGCCTCGGCCGTCCGACCGGTTCTGCGCGTGCGCGCGTCCGCCGTGGAATTCGGCGATCAACCGCGCGATGTAGAGCCCGAGCCCCAGGTGCGGAACGTCGCCCGCCGCCTCGCGGCGCACCGATACCATCGAATCGAAGAGCCGCGACTGCATGCCTTCGGGTAACGGCGGCCCCTCGTTCTCGACCCAAAGGCGCGCCTCGCCGTCGCTCGCGTCGACGCGCACGACGATCGACGTGCCCTCGAGCGCGAATTCGACCGCGTTGGCGACGAGCTTGTCGAGCATTTGCGCCGCGAGATCGGGCGCGCCGTTGACGTCGAGCGCGCCGCCGGGCGTTTGCAGCACGATCGTGCGGGCCGGGTAGGCGACCCGGTAACCGTCGACGCACGAGGCGACGAGCGCGGCGAGGTCGAAGCGCTCGCGCTCGTGCGTCGTCGTGAGGCTTTGCTCGAGCCGTGTCGCCTCGGTCATCCGCGTCAGTATCTCGGACAGCCGATCGAGGCCGCCCTGCGCGCGCTCGAGCGCCACGCGCGCGTCGCGGTCGACCGTTTGCTGCGCGAGATTGTCGAGCGAGCTGCGCACGACCGCGACCGGGGTTCGCAACTCGTGCGAGAGCCGGCTCGCCATGTTGCGTTGATAGCTCGCGTACTGCGAAAGCCGCGCGAGCGCCGAGGCGAAGCTTCGCGAAAGATCGCCGATCTCGTCGCCCGCGCTGGCGCCGGCGAGCGGCCGTTGCGGATCGGCGGCGAGCCGTCCTTGCGCGTCGATCGCGCGCTCGGCGTCGTCGCGCAACGCTCGAATCCGCGCGGAGAGCCGCGAGGCGAACAGCGTCAGCGCCACCGTCCCCAGCAGCAGGACCGCGATCACGATCGTGAACAGGCGTTCGAACGCGCGATTGCGCTCGGCGAGCACGCGGTTGGTCGTCTCCTCGACGATGACGGCGCCGCGCACCTCGTCGCCGTTCCAGATCGGATGCGCGGCCGTGACGATCGTCGCCCGGCCGTCGGCGGTCGGCCGGCGATCGACGGTGAGGATGCCGGCGAGCGCGCCGTCGACCTCGCGCGCATCGCCGAGCGTGCTCGCGCTGCCGTCGTCGCTGAAGTCTTCGGTCGGCTGCTTCAACACGAGCCCGTACAGCGGGTGGAGCAGCGTGCGCTCGACGACGCGCACGAATGCCTCGATCCGCCCGACGTGCTCGTCCGGCGGCTCGGCCTGCTTGAGGCTCCCCGCACGGGCGAGCACGTTGAGATTGCGGTCGATCACCCAGATGCGGGCGCTCGTGCGCGACAAGCCTTGCAGGATCTGCTCGACCTCGGCGACCGCTCCGGGGTGCGGCGTCGGTCGCGCCGGATTGCCGGCCTGCGCCTCCGTGTCCGGTGTCGCATCGGCATCGCGCGCGCGGCCGTCGGCGAGCGTGACCGGCGAGGCGACGCGCACGTCGAACAGGCGCGGCCGCTCGTGCAACGCGGTCGCGACCGCCTGCGCGGTGCCGGCGAGCGCTTGCTCCTGCGCGTCGCGAAGCACGCGCTCCAACGCGCGAACGTACTCGTAGCCGAGCCACGGCAGCGCGAGGAACACCGTCAGCACCAACAAGAGCTGCGCGCGAATGCCGAGCGCGACGCGCGGGCGTCTCATCGGCCGTCGCCCACGCTCGTCATCCGTCGCTCTTCCACCGATAGCCCATGCCGTACACGGTATCGATACGGTCGAACGCCGCGTCGATCGCCTCGAACTTGCGGCGGATGCGCTTGACGTGCGAGGTGATCGTGCTGTCGTCGACGACGATCTTCGCATCGCGCATCAGGCTGTCGCGGTCCTTGACGTGGCCGGGATAGCGCGCGAGCGCGTGCACCATCCAGAACTCGGTCAGCGTGAGATCGACGCGATGTCCGTTCCAGTGCGCGTCGAGGCGCTTCGCATCGAGCGTGAGCGCGCCGCGAACGAGCACGTCGTCGGCGAGCGCCGGCGCGGTGAGAAGGTCGCTGCGGCGGAAAAGGGCCGCGATACGCGCGGTGAGATGCGGCAGGCTCACGTCCTTCGTGACGTAGTCGTCGGCGCCGAGGCGCAGGCCGGCGACGATGTCGAAATCCGAATCGCGCGCCGACAGGAACACGATCGGGACCGTGGCCGATAGCGCCCGCAGCTCGCGGCACAGCGTGAACCCGCCGTCGACGTCCTCGCCCAGGCCGATGTCGATCAGCGCGAGATCGGGCAGCCGCGTGCGGAACGCGGCGAGCGCATCGGGACGGTTCGCGAATGCCGCGACGTCGTAGCCCTGGCGACGCAGCACGTCGGCGTAGTTGGCGCGAAGCGCGGGCTCGTCCTCGACGATCGCGATGCGGCGGCTCATGGGGCGATGCGGTTGCGGTACGCAGAATCCGACGCGCCGACTATACCGCAGTACCCATCCCCGTCATTCCCGCGGACGCGGGAATCCCGCGGCTTTCCGACGAACGACACTGGGTCCCCGCGTTCGCGGGGACGACGACAAACGCCATCTTTTCGCCACCATCGATCTTCGCTTCGCCCCTTTCCCCGCCGATCGGCGCCCCGCGCAGGGACTGAAATGCGTGCTGAGGCGGTGTATCCGCGACGGCCCTTACGAACGCTTGCAAGCCGCCTCGCCGATACCGTCCATCAGGGGAACCGAATGAGCATCGACCGCAGCGTCCCGCGCCTCACGTTCCGCGCCGCCGTGTGGCGCGATCTCGCCCGCTTCGCCTGCGAAGCGCTCGCCGCGGGTCTCATCGTGAGCCTCGTGCTCGCGCTCGCGGCGTTCATCGTGTCGTCGCAGGCGCAGGCGGCGCCAACGGCGTCCAACGGCTCGGACGGGGGTTCGCTGCAGTTCAGGTCCGCGGCAGGGGAAGCGCCGCTCGCCGCGCCACTGCTCGCGACCGACGTGGAGATCGACGTCGCCGGCATCACGGCTCGCGCACGCGTCACGCAGCGGTTTCGCAACCCGACGCGCGAGTGGCAGGAAGGCGTCTACGTCTTTCCGCTGCCGGAGAACGCGGCGGTCGATCATCTCGACATGCGGATCGGCAACCGGCACATCGAAGGCGAGATCAAAGAGCGCGAGCAGGCGAAGGCGACGTACGACAAGGCGAAGCAGGAAGGCCGCAAGACGACGCTCTTCGAGCAGGAGCGGCCCAACGTCTTCACGACCAACGTCGCGAACATCGGCCCCGACGAGGAGATCGCCGTCGCGATCGAATACCAGCAGACGTTGCGCTACGACGATGGCCACTATCGGCTGCGCTTTCCCATGGTCGTCGCGCCGCGCTACGTCGCCGGCGAGACGGCCGTCGGCGGCATTGCCGGAACGGGACGGGGCGTCAACACCGATCACGTGATCGACGCCGAGCGGATCACGCCGCCGGTCGTCCATCCATCGGAAGGCGCGATCAATCCGGTGACGTTGACGATCACGCTGAACGCGGGCTTCCCGCTCGCCGAGGTGCTGAGCAGTTACCACCCGATCGACGTCGTTGCAGGCGCGGACAACCGCTATCACGTGATGCTCGCGAACGACGCCGTCCCCGCGGATCGCGACTTCGAGCTCGTCTGGACGCCGCAGATCGGCCGCGCGCCCGCGGCCGCGCTGCTGACCGAAGCGCGCGACGACAAGACGTATGCGCTGCTGATGGTGATGCCGCCGGCCGCGACCGACGACGCGCCACGGATGGCGCGCGAAGCGGTCTACATCATCGACACGTCCGGATCGATGGAGGGCACGTCGATCGTGCAGGCGAAAGCCGCGCTGTCGATGGCGCTCGACCGGTTGCAGCCAGGCGATCGCTTCAACGTGATCGAGTTCAACTCGGTGACGCGCACGCTCTTCAGCGCGCCGATGCCGGTCGACGCGGCGACGATCGGCGCGGCGCGAACCTTCGTGTCGAAGCTTCGTGCGCGCGGCGGCACGGAGATGAAGCCGGCGCTCGAAGCGGCGCTCACGCCGGAAGCGGCGCCCGGCTTCGTCCGTCAGGTCGTGTTCCTGACCGACGGCGCGGTCGGCAACGACGCCGAGCTGATCGCGCTGATCGGCGAGCGGCTTGGCGACCGGCGCCTGTTCACCGTGGGCATCGGCTCCGCGCCGAACGCGCATTTCATGAGCAAGGCCGCGCGGTTCGGTCGCGGCACGTACACGTACATCGGCGACGTTCGCGAGGTCGGCGAGAAGATGGGCGCGCTCTTTCGCAAGCTCGAAAGTCCGGTACTGACCGACCTCGCGGTCACATGGCCGGGTGCGGTGGAAGCGTTTCCGCGCCAGGTGCCCGACCTGTACGCGGGCGAGCCGGTCGTCGTCACCGCCGCGCTCGCGTCGGCGGCGGGCGACGTG
The DNA here is from genome assembly GCA_963728935.1 of uncultured beta proteobacterium. Taxonomy (GTDB): domain Bacteria; phylum Pseudomonadota; class Gammaproteobacteria; order Burkholderiales; family Casimicrobiaceae; genus CAVSMC01. The sequence continues at coordinate 486,150 of CAVSMC010000001.1, forward strand.
CAGATCAGCGGACGGCGCGGCGACAAGCGTTGGCAGGCGCGCATGCCGCTCGCGAGCGACGGCATCGAGCCCGGCATCGGCGTGCTGTGGGCGCGCGCGAAGATCGATGCGCTCGGCGACGCGATGAAAGGCGGCGCCGGCGAATCGGATATCCGGCCGGCGATCGTCGACGTCGCGCTCGCGCATCATCTGGTGAGCAAGTACACGAGCCTCGTCGCCTTCGACGTCACGCCGACCGCGCCGCCGGGATCGGTTGCGGCCAGCAGCGCGCTTGCGACGAACCTGCCGCACGGCATGTCGTACGAAGCGGTGTTCGGCGGACTGCCGCAAACGGCGACACCGGCACCGTTGATGGCGCTGAGCGGAATTTGCGCGCTGCTCGTCGCCGTGCTCGCATGGCGTGCGCGGTCTCGCATCGCCTCGGTGTCGTCATGAGCCGCGGCTTGCGCACGCTTCGCGCGCTGCGCCGCTTCGTCGCCGCTCGTCCGCGGCCGGCGCTCGCGCAAGCGGGCGCCGAGCGGGGAGGATCGTTCGGCCGGGATCCGTTCCGCTCGCTCGCGCGCGCCGAGAGCCAAGGCGCCGCGCCGGGGACCGAATGGAGGCAACCGCAGCCGGCCGAGTCTTCCCCACTCGGCGCGCGCGCGGCGCGGCGCGGCGCGCGACGCGACATTCGCGTCCACCTGCTCGGCGCCATCGCCGCGCTGTCGCTCGTCGTAGGGTTGTGGCAATTCGGCGGCGCGCTCTACATCCACGCCAAGGCCGAAGTCGCGCAGATGCTGCTTCGCGGCGCGTGGCTGCGCACGCACGACAACGGCTCGCCGGTGAAGCCGTGGCCGTGGGCCGACACGCATCCGGTCGCGCGGCTCACCGTTGCCGCGTACGGCGTCGACGTGCTGGTGCTCGAAGGCGCGAACGGCCGCGCGCTCGCGTTCGGCCCTGGACACGTCGAGAGCTCCGCGCTTCCCGGCGAGCGCGGGAACTCGGTGATCTCGGCGCATCGCGACACGCACTTCGGCTTCCTGCGCAGGCTCGCGATCGGCGACGAGATCGTCGTCGAGCAGCCGAGCGGCGCGCGCCTCACCTATCGCGTGACGGCGCTGTCGATTCGCAACGAACGCGACCTCGCGCTCGTTCGCGACACCGCGAGCCCGACGCTGTCGCTGGTCACGTGCTATCCGTTCGATGCGCTTACGCCGGGCGGGCCGTTGCGCTACGTCGTCACGGCGCGCGCGAGCGCGCCGCGCACCGACGTCGGCATCTGAACACGGTCAGGTGAATACGAGCTCGAGGCCCGCGAGCCCCAGCGTGCCGTAGTCGCTCGACCACGTGTCGCCGCGCGCGACGGGCCACGCGTCGGTGATCGTGCCGGTCGTGACGAGCTCGCCCGCGGCGAGCGGCGTCGAGCGCGGTTGCGCGGCGAGCACGTTCGCAAGATGCGCAAGCGCGAGCGCCGGGCTGTCGAGCACGTTCGAGCCCACGCCGGTGTCGATCGTTTCGCCGCGCTTTCTTAGCGTCGCGCGAAACACCTGCAGCCTCGCCTCGATTGCCGAGCGATTGGCATCGGTCACCCGCATCGGCGCGCCGACGACGAGCGCGCCGTGCAGACCGAACGCCGCCGTGCAGTCGGGCGCGGTGAATTTCCAGTCGGGGAAATGGCTCTGCACGATCTCGAAGCCGGCGGCGATCCATTCGGTCGCTTCGAGCACCGCGCGCGCATCGGCGCCCGGCGCCACCGGCGTCGCGAGCTTGAACACGACCTCGGGCTCGATGCGCGGCTGCACGAGCCCGTCGAGCGCCAACCGCGCATGGCCGTCCACCGCCCGGTGAACGGTATGCGACCAGATTCGCGCGCCCATCGGCTGGTAGACGCCATAGCGCGGCCAGATCGTGCGATTGGTGAAGCCGATCTTGCGTCCGACCGGCCGCCATCCTAACGCGATACGGCGTCGCTCGATTTCGTGCAGCACGTCGTACGCGGCGGCGACGTCGAAGCCGGGCGTTCCGGCGGCGATCGGGGCGAGCATCGTCGCGTTGTCGTACGCCGCGATCAGGCGGTCGGCGATGCGCTGAACGGTGTCCGCGTCCATTGAAACTAGCGGCGGCCCGCGACGGCGCGCCACAGCGTCGTCGCGGCGACCCAGAGCGCCATCGCGATCACCATGCCGGTCACCGCTGCGGCGAGCGCGCCCGGCACGCCGGCAAGACCGATCGATGTCACCAGCATCCACGCGATGACGCCGCCGATCATGCCGCAGATCACGATGCCGACGATGCTCAACACGGCGCCATGATACCGTCCGGCGTCGCGGGTCGGCGGATTGCCGCGTCTCGCGGCTGCGCGGTATAACGGCTTGTTTGCGGGGCCACGCCATGCATGCTCGCTTCAAGGCGGCGCTCGCCGGTGCGCGCGCGCTGATGATCGTCGTGCTGTTCGCGCAGTGCACGACGACGTTCGCGCAGCCGCGCGCACGCGACAACGCGATCCATGTCGCGTTTCAGATCTCCGAAGCGGGATTCGACCCGCAAGCGGTCTTCGACATCTACTCGGCCGACGTCTGCACGGCGATCTTCGAGCCGCTCTATCGCTACGACTACTTCGCGCGGCCGGTGCGGATCGAGCCCGCGATCGCGGCGGCGCTCCCCGAGGTGAGCGACGGCGGCCGCACGTACACGATCCGCATCAGGCGCGGCATCCGATTCACGCCGGACGCGGCATTCAAGGGCAAGCCGCGCGAGCTCGTCGCCGACGACTACGTGTACGCGTTCAAGCGCGTGCTCGACCCGAAGGTCCGCTCGTACTGGCTCTATCTGCTCGAGCATCAGCTGCTGGGCGCCGACGAGCTTCTCGCGGCCGCGCGCAAGAGCGGACGCTTCGACTACGACGCGCCGCTCGAAGGCGCGCGCGCGCTCGACCGTTACACGCTGCAAGTCAAGTTCAAGGACCCGAGCTACGGCTTCGCGCATTGGCTGACGACGATCTATTTCTCGGCCGTCGCGCGCGAGGTCGTCGATGCGTACAAGGACGCGGGCAATCGCGTCATGGAGAACCCCGTCGGCTACGGTCCGTACAAGCTCGCCGAGTGGCGGCGCAGTCAGCGCATCGTGCTCGAAGCGAATCCGGACTATCGCGACACGCGCTACCCGTCGCCGGGCGCGGGCAGCGAGCCGGCGGACGCCGCGACCGCCAAAGGTCTCGCCGGACGGCGGCTGCCGCTTGCGCGCCGCGTCGAGATCGCGATCGTCGAGGAAGCGCAGCCGCGACTTCTCGCGTTCCAGAGCGGCGAGACCGACTACATGAGCGTGCCCTCGTCGCTCGCGAACAAGGTGCTCGACGGCGCGAAGCTTCGGCCCGAGTTCGCGAAAAGCGACGTACGGCTGCATCGCGTGATCGAGCCGTCGCTCGCGTTCACGTTCTTCAATCTCGACGATCCCGTCGTCGGCGGCTACACGCCGGAGAAGCTCGCGCTTCGCCGCGCGATCGCGATGGCCTACGACCGGCAGACGACGATCCGCGTGTTGAACAACGGACAGGCGGAGCCCGCGACGCAGATGACGCCACCCGGTATGCCGGGCCACGATCCGGCGCAACCGCAACGCGTGCCGTACGACCTCGCGGCGGCGCGCGCGCTGCTCGACCGTTTCGGCTACAAGGACCGCGAGGGCGACGGCTATCGCGAGCTGCCCGACGGCAAACCGCTTACGATCGTCAAAGGCTCGACACCCGACGCCGCCGCGCGCGATGCGGACGACCTCTGGAAGAAGAACCTCGACGCGATCGGCATCCGCATCCAGTTCCTGAAGCAGAAATGGCCGGAGCTGAACAAGATGTCGGAAGCCGGCCAGCTTCAGATGTGGAACCTCGGCTGGATCAGCAGCATTCCCGACGCCGATACGTTCTATTCGACGCTTTACAGCCCCAACATCGGAACGTCCAACGACGCGCGGCTGCGCCTTTCCGACTACGACCGCACGTACGAGGCGGCGCGCGCGCTGCCCGAAGGTCCGAAGCGCTGGGCGCTCTATCACAAGATGGACGAGCTGATCGCGATCTACACGCCGTGGATCCTCGGCACGTACCCGTACGAGAACGTGCTCACGCAGCCGTGGCTCAAGGGCTACAAGCACAACCCGTTTCAGCGCCATCAGTGGCAGTTCTACGCGATCGAGCGAAACGGGCTCGCGCCGTGACCCGTGTTTCGCCGCGTCGCGCCTTGCTCGGCGAAATGCCGGCGATCGGCCGGCCGAGTCGGCGCCGATCGTGTTGAAGACGATCGTCGGCTGCCAGCCGGAACGTGTGTTCGACAATTTCACCCGCGACCTCACGCACTACGGCTTCGACCGCGGCGAAGAGTGGAACCGCGTGCACGGGTATTTCCACCGCGCATGGGGCAACGTGGTCGCGAGCCGGGTCGACCACTTCGCCGCCAGGCGCCGGCGCGGGTAAGTTTTTCAACGCGAACGGACGATTGCGGCGGGCGCGGCATGCGCCTGCGGCGGGCGACACAGCCAATCGTCGCTGGCAGCTTTCTTGCTCGTCTTGTTCGTCGCATCGAGGAGGACGCGCCATGAACAAGGGGAGACTGCCACCGCTATGGTCGCTCGTGAAGGAATCGGTGAGCGCGTGGAACGACGACTACGCGCCGAGCATGGGTGCGGCGCTCGCGTACTACACGATCTTCTCCGTCGCGCCGCTGATCATCATCGTGATCGCCGTGACGGGAATCGTGTTCGGCGAGGAGGCGGCGCGCGGACAGATCTTCGCGCAGCTGCGTAACTTGATCGGCCCCGAAGGCGCGACCGCCATCGAAGGGCTGGTGAAGAGCGCGAGCCAACCCGCGAAGAGCTCGCTCGCCGCGATCGTCGGCGTCGCCGCGCTGATCGTCGGTGCGACGACCGTGTTCGCCGAGCTGCAGAGCGATCTCGACCGGATCTGGAAAGTGCCGGCGGCCGCGAAGGCGAGCGGCATCTGGACGCTCGTGCGAACGCGCCTGCTCTCGTTCGGCCTCGTGCTCGGCATGGGTTTCCTGCTGCTGGTGTCGCTCGTGCTGTCCGCGGCGCTCTCCGCGCTCGCCACGCTGTACGGCGGTTGGTTCAACAGCTACGAAACGCTGTTGCAGGCGGTCAATTTCATCGTGAGCTTCGTGGTCGTCACCGGCCTGTTCGCGATGATCTACAAGTTCCTGCCGCGCGTGCCCATCGGCTGGCACGACGTGTGGATCGGTGCCGCCGTGACCGCGTTGCTGTTCGACGTCGGCAAGCTCGCGATCGGCCTCTATCTCGGCAAGAGCAGCATCGTGTCGGGTTTCGGCGCCGCCGGCTCGCTCGTCGTGCTGTTGGTCTGGGTGTATTACTCAGCGCAAATCTTTCTGCTCGGTGCCGAATTCACGTGGGCATACGCGCATCGGCTCGGGTCGCGGCGCGATGCGCCCGTGAGGGCGCGAAAACCGTCCGCCGAGCGCGTCGATGCCGCGCACAATGCTGCACCCGGCCTTCCCGTGCTTTCAGACGACGCCGTGATCGACGTGACGGCGCGAGCGGACCCCACCGACGCCGCAGCGCGCGCCGCCCGCGCGGTGGACCGGCATCCGGCGCTGTCGATGGCGATCGCCGCGATCGGCTTCGCAATCGCCGGATTCGTCATGCAACTCGTCGCGCACCGACGCCGCGCCGAGCGCTAGCGGCTGGGCGGCGCCGGGTGGATGTTGTCGACCCAATGCACTTCCTCGGGGTTCGGCTCGACGTTGGGCAGATCGAGGTTCACGACCACCGGCTCCTGACCGCTGCGGCACAGCACGCACGACAGCGGCTCGACGTCGCTCGCGTTGATTTCCTGATGCGGCACGAACGGCGGCACGTAGATGAAGTCGCCGGGGCCCGCCTCGGCGATGAATTCGAGCCGATCGCCCCAGCGCATGCGCGCCCTACCCGATACGACGTAAATCACGCTCTCGACGGGTCCGTGATGATGCGCTCCGGTTTTCGCCTTCGCGTGGATGACGACGGTGCCCGCCCAGAGCTTTTCGGCGCCGGCGCGCGCATGGGTAATCGCCGCCGCTCGGTTCATGCCCGGCGTTTGCGCCGTGTTCGTGTCGAGCTCGTTCGCATGCACGACCCGAACGCCGTGCAGCCGCCATTTCGATTCAGATGCATTGTCCGTCATCGACTTCTCCTCGCGCCGTCGCCGCTTCGCGCAGGGCTCGCCGCCCATCTTAGTGCCGCTCGATCGCGATCGCCATAGCCGTAGAACCCGTAGCGAGGCTTTGACGCGCCGGCGCGCCGGCGCTACGCTGCCCGCTACGATCCTGACGGAAGAACAGTGATGTCCGCCGACGGCGCGCGCGTATCGACCGACGTCCCGGAAGCGACGGCTCGCGTCGGCGCGATGTTCGGGCTCGTGTCGCTGCCGAACTTCGATGCGATGGTGTCGACGCTTTTCGCGCTCGCGATCGTCGGCGCGGTCGTCGCGCTCGCGGCCGCGATCGTGCGCGAGGTCCGCAACGACACCGTCTTTCTCGAGCCGGTCGACGTCCCCGGCGAGCTCGCACGACGGGGATTTCATCCGGCGGTCGTCGCCAACCTTCTGCTCGACTGCGCGCGCCTGCTGCAGCGAGCGACATCGGGCGAGCGCCGGCGTCGGCCGCTGGAAAACGTGTCGGCGCTCGCCGACCTCCAGCTTCCCGGCGGCCGGGTGTCCACGCGCGCAATCGTGCGTTACGCGCGCTCGCTCTTCGGCCGGCCGGCGACTTCGATCCGCGGCGCGGTGACGCGCGGCACGGACGGCTATACGCTCCGGCTGTGGCTGAACGGCCGCGTCGTCGAGCCCGTCGGCGGCGAGCGGGCCGGCGCGCCGACGATCGAGGCGGTGCTGCAAAACGGCGCCGAAGACCTGTTGCAGGCGGTCGATCCCTTCTCGCTCGCGAGCTACTACCACCTGGGTCCCGAGGCGGGCGGCCCGGATTATCCGAACACGCTGCGGCTGATCCACCTCGTGCTGCGCAGCGGCAACGACGAGGACCGCGGCTGGGCGCTCGGCTTGTGGGGGACGGTGTTGATCGTGCAAGGCCGTCTCGACGAAGCGATCGACAAACAGCGCGCGTCGGTGCGCGCGCATCATCCAGTCGCCAGTTCGGTCGCGCTCGCGAATCTCGCGTTGCTCCTGACGCAACGGGGTAAGGGCGACGACGCCCGCGCCGAGATCGAGCGCGTCGCCGCGCTCCGCCCGATCGCCGCGGAGAACCTGAGCGCAGCCGGCATCGCGTACGCGTTTCTCGCCGAATGGGAACGCGCCGCGAAGATGGGCGAGCGCGCCGTGCGCCTCGCACCCAAACGCGCCGAAGCGTACGTGCAGCTAGGCTACGCGCTCGGCGGTCTGCACCGGCACAACGAAGCGGTCGACGTTCTGCGCCGGGCGCACCGGCTCAAGCCCGAGCTCAACTGGGCCGAGTTCATGCTCGCGTGGCAGTTGTCGCTCGCCGGACGCATCGACGAAGCGCGCGCGGTCGCGAACGACGCCGTCGCGCGCATCCCCAACGGCTTTCATCAGCGGATGGCGCTCGCGTTCGTCCAGCTCGCCGGCGGCGAACGCGCGGCGGCTCGCGAGAGCTTCTCGATTGCCGATCACGCGTTTCCCCACTACGAGATCTGCAAGGCCGGATGGGGCGACGCGCTGCTCGCGGACGGCGAACCTGACGGCGCGATCGAAAAATACCGCGAAGCGATCGTCGAGAACGAGCGAACGTCGATGGCGTGGCTCGGCTGGGGTCGCGCGCTTTCGCGTCTGGGTCGCCATGCGCAAGCGCTGGAGAAATTCGAGCGTGCAGCGCGCTGGGATCCGCGCGACCCGGCGATCTACCGCGCGTGGGCCGACACGCTCGATGCGCTCGGCCGCGCCGACAAGGCCGCCGGCAAACGGCGCCGCGCGGCCGAGATCGAGCGCACCAACGGACACGACGCCGCGGACACCGTCACGCACACGCCCGCCGCCCGCGCTCCGCTATCGGCGGTGCGATAGCGTCACTTGCCCATTCCGATCGCCTTCGCGGTAAGGGTATTTCTGCGTGCGCTCGCGCATGAACGCCGGCATCTAACTCCAACTCGAGCGCGATATCGGTCACCTCGAATCCGCTACGAGACCGGCGCCGGCGCGGTTGACCACGATCATCTCCCGATTGAATTTGGCCTTGACACCTGCTGCTGCAGCCGCGCAACGATGTCGGATTCGCCGCCCGCCGGGAACGGAACGATCCTCGCGTGACGTCGTTGTTCGTCGATGATGTTACGCCGCGTCGAGCGATCGGTTTCGATCCCTTTCGGCTGCGCGTATGATGGTAGACCCTTTCAATGGAGGCGAGCATGAGCAACGGTCGCGAGGTGGTGATTCTGAGCGGCGTGCGTACGGCGATCGGCGATTACGGCGGAAGCCTGAAGGACTTCCCGGCGGCCGATCTCGGCGCGCGAGTGGTGAAGGAAGCGCTCGCGCGGGCGAAGGTCGATCCGAACGACATCGGCCAGTGCGTCATCGGCAACGTGATCCACGGCGAGGCGCGCGACATGTACGTATCGCGCGTGGCCGCGTTGAACGGCGGCCTGCCGCAGGGCTCGGGTGCAATGACGGTGAACCGATTGTGCGGCAGCGGCTTCCAGGCGATCGTCACGGCGGCGCAGTACATCCTGCTCGGCGACACCGAGGCGGCCGTGGCAGGCGGCACCGAGAGCATGAGCCGCGGCGGCTATCTGTCGCCGACCGCGCGCTGGGGTGCGCGGATGAACGACGCGAAGATGATCGACATGATGGTCGGCGCGCTGACCGATCCGTTCGACACCGTGCACATGGGCGTCACCGCCGAAGCCGTCGCGAACAAGTGCGGCATCACGCGCGAAGCGCAGGACGCGTTCGCGGTGGAAAGCCACAAGCGCGCGGCGGCGGCGATCGCCGCCGGTCACTTCAAATCGCAGATCCTGCCGATCGAGATCAAGTCGAAAAAGGGCCCGGTGCTGTTCGATACCGACGAGCACGTGCGCGCCGACGCGTCACGCGAAGGCATGGCCAAGCTCAGGGCGGTGTTCGCGAAGGAGAACGGCTCGGTGACCGCCGGCAACGCGTCGGGCATCAACGACGCCGCGTCGGCGGTCGTGCTGATGGAGCGGCGCGCCGCCGAGAAGAAGGGATTGAAGCCGATGGCGCGGCTCGTCTCGTACGGACACGCCGGCGTCGACCCGAAGATCATGGGGCTCGGTCCGGTGTCGGCCGTTCAGCGGGCGCTTGCCAAAGCGGAGCTCCGCCTCGAGCAGATGGATGTCATCGAATCGAACGAGGCGTTCGCCGCGCAGGCGCTCGCCGTGTCGAAGGAGCTTTCGATGAATCCGCAGAAGGTCAATCCGAACGGCGGCGCCGTCGCGCTCGGACACCCGATCGGCGCGACCGGCGCGATCCTCACGGTGAAAGCGATGTACGAGCTGCACCGCACCGGCGGGCGCTACGCGCTCATCACGATGTGCATCGGCGGCGGCCAGGGCATTGCGGGCGTGATCGAGCGACTGTAACGCGCCTCGCGCGACATCAACAACAAACGCCGCGGGCGACCGCGGCGTTCGTTTGCCTGCCTCGCGCGCGAGAAGCGCTACAGCCGGCCCATGATCACCAGAATCAGCACGATGAGGACGATGGCGCCGACGACTCCGCTCGGCGCGTAGCCCCAGCTGCCGCTATACGGCCACGACGGCAGCGCCCCGATCAGCGCGAGGATCAACACGATCAGCAATATCGTTCCAAGACTCATTGCGACTCCCGTTGTCGTGACCGCGGCTTGACGTTGAATCGGGCGGTGGTGCGGCCGGATCGTCCGAAGGCGAGCCGGCCGCGTGAGGCGCCGTGTCCAAAGCTGATTCGAAATCGGCAATGGATGGCCTCGGTCGTGTCTTTGCAGGTTCCGTGCCAACAAGCGCAATCGAAACGCCGCACGGGCATGCAGGCGACGCGGCTCGCATTGCGCGCCGGGAACCGCGCGATCCACCGTCCGATCCGCGTAATTTGTTCGCGCCGGCTTTGTATGTTTCTCCGTCGCGGCGCGATGCGCGGTCAATCCGTGGCGGCAAGGCGCACGACGTAGCCGCCGCTCTTCTCGTCGCGGTCGAGCGCGAGCATGCCGCGGCGCGCCGCCTCCTCGAGCATGCCGTTGAACGAACGGAATCCGTAGAACGATTCGTTGAAGCCGGGATTGCGGCGCTTCAACGCCTGCTTGACCATCGAGCCCCAGACCTTCTCCTCGTCCCCGCGCTCGCCGATCAGAGCCTCGACGGTCTCAACGATCAGGTCGAGCGCCTCCTGCGCCCGTTGTTCGTCCGTCTTCGGCGCAGCGGCAGCTGCGGACTCCGCTTGCGCGGGATCGGCCGCGACGTCGACGCTCGGTTCCGCCGGCAGCGCCATGTTCGCGGTCTTCGCCGCACGTGCGCCGCGTGGCGTCTTCGTCGGCTTGCCGCTCTTCGCGCCGTTGCCTTCGGGCTTCGCTGTGCTCTTGCGCGCGGCCGACCTGCGCTTCGCGCGCACGAGATCGTCGTAGAAGATGAATTCGTCGCAGTTCGCGATCAGCAGGTCCGACGTCGAATTCTTCACGCCGACGCCGATCACCACCTTGTTGTTCTCGCGCAGCTTCGAGACGAGCGGCGAGAAATCGGAGTCGCCGCTGATGATGACGAACGTCTGCACGTGCGCCTTCGTGTAGCAAAGGTCGAGCGCATCGACGACCATGCGGATGTCGGCCGAGTTCTTGCCCGATTGACGCACGTGCGGAATTTCGATCAGCTCGAAGCTCGCTTCGTGCATCGGCGCCTTGAACCCCTTGTAGCGGTCCCAATCGCAATAGGCTTTCTTCACGACGATGCTGCCCTTGAGCAGAAGGCGTTCGAGCACCTTCGCGATATCGAACTTCTCGTAGTCGGCGTCGCGGACGCCAAGCGCGATGTTCTCGAAATCGCAGAACAGCGCCATGTTGGTGACATCGTCTTTAGCGGCCATCGTCCGATCGCTCGCGGAAAAGGCGAATACTCTCACGCCCGCCGCCGTGCCGGCCAATCGAGGCGATGCCGCCGAACGGACCTCGATCAGGGCGGCAACGAGATGCCGTCCGCGGTGGCGAGCAGATCCGCGCGCAACCGCTGCACGAACTCGGCGGCCGGCGGCGACGCGGGCTCGGCGTGATGATCGACGTAGTCGGCGACGACGTCGGGCACGATGCGATCGAGGATCTGAATGCCGACGGCCACGTACGGGTCAGCGTCGGCGAACGCATCGGGGTGCAGGTCGAGGTGCGTGAACTGCCCGTCCTGATGATGCGCGGCGAGTACCTCGATGCATGCGCGCGAAGCGTCGGGCAGCGGCGACAGCCCGAGCGTGAAGCTTCGCTGCAGCGCATTGGTGAGCGAGTGTCCGACCTCGGTCGAAAGGAGCATCGGCGAAAGCCCCTTCGCGCGCAGATACGACTTCAGCGCGAATTCGAGACCCTGCGCCGCGAGGTGATAGACGACCTGCGATTCCGTCGATCGAATGCGATGCTGCTCGGTGAGCGTGTGCGCACAGCGAAGATAGTCATGCGCGTAGCGCCACAGCGCGAGCGCAGTCATCCGTTGCGTTTCGTCTACGATCGTCATGGCGCACCACCCCGTCCTGCTGCGCTCGTACCTTCGTCGGCGGCACGGCTTCGCGGTTGGGTAGCAAGCGGCGGGCGAAGTTCCGTCGTTTTTGCCGGTTCATGACAGCGGGCGTCGATTACGTCTTTCCGCTATGCAGCACCTGAGCGATGCGACCCATCGCGTCGGTCGTCGACACAACCGCCGAGTCAGACATCGGCCAGTCGCGCGAGCGCCCGCGCGAGCGTTTCGTCCTTTTTCGCGAAGCAGAAGCGGACGACGTGCGTCGCGCCCGCTTTGCGACAGAACGCCGACACCGGAATGACGGCGACGCCGATCTCGCTCGTGAGCCAGCGCGCGAACGCGTCCTCGTCGAGATTGCTCACCGCATCGTAGCGCACGCACTGGAAGTACGTGCCCTCGCACGGCAGCAGCTCGAAGCGCGTCGCCGCGAGCCCGGCGCGAAACCCGTCGCGCTTCGCTTGGTAGAACGCGGGCAGCTCGAGATATGGCTGCGGATCCGCGATGTACGCGGCGATGCCGTGTTGCGCGGGCGTATTGACGGCGAAGACGGCGAACTGGTGAACCTTGCGAAATTCGCGCGTGATCGCCGCGGGCGCCATCGCGTAGCCGACCTTCCACCCGGTGGTGTGCAGCGTCTTGCCGAAGCTCGAGATGACGAACGCGCGTTCGGCGAGCTCGGGGTAGCGCGCGACGCTTTCGTGGCGCGCGCCGTCGAACACGATGTGCTCGTAGACTTCGTCGGACAGCAGCAGCGCTCGCGATTCGCGCAGTACGCCGGCGAGCGCGCGCATGTCGTCGGCGTGCCAGATCCGGCCGGTCGGATTGTGCGGCGTATTGATCATGACGAGCCGCGTGCGCGGCGTGAGCGCGGCGGCAATGCGGTCCATCGGAATCCGGTATTCGGGCGGCTCCAGCGTCACCAACACCGGCACGCCGCCGGCGAGCTCGATCGCCGGCACGTAGCTGTCGTAACAAGGCTCGAGCACGATGACCTCGTCGCCCGGATGCACGCAGCAGAGCACCGCGGTGATGATCGCCTGCGTCGCGCCGGCGCTCACCGTGATCTCGCTCTCCCAGTCGTAACGGCGGCCGTAGAGCGTCTCGGTCTTCGCCGCGATCGCCTGACGCAGCGCGGGCACGCCCGCCATCGGCGCGTACTGGTTGTGGCCTTCGAGCATCGCCTCGTGTACGCGCTCGATCAGCGCCGCGTCGCAATTGAAATCGGGAAACCCCTGACCGAGGTTGACTGCGCCCTTCTCCGCCGCGAGCGCCGACATCGACGTGAAGATTGTCGTGCCGACGTTCGGCAACCGGGACGGGAACATCGCGGGTCGCGTATCGCGCGCCATCAATCGGATCCGATCTGCTCGAAGCGCTCGATCGCGCCGCGCAACGCGTCCGGCATCGCAATCGAGCGCCGCGCCACCGGGTCGGCGGTGACGTAAACGACCTCGCCGCGCGTGATGCGCTCGCCGTCGCGAAAGATCGCGAGCTCGAACGTGATGCTCGAGCGGCCGAGCTTCGCTGCGCGGCAGCCGACGTCGATCAGATCATCGTAGCGTGCGGGAGCGATGTACTCGACGGTCGACTTGACGGCGAAAAGGTCGACGCCCGTTCCCTCGAACGCCGCCGGATACGGCTTGCCGATCGCGCGCCAGTATTCGGTGATCGCGACGTCGAAATAGGTGAGGTAGTGGCCGTTGAAGACGATCCCCTGCGCATCGGTCTCCGCCCAGCGCACGCGCAGCCGCTCGCGCAATCGGAACGCATCCAATGGACGAGCCTTCAGCGCGGCTTCAGCCGGTAGAGCATTTCCCCCGCGCGCGGCACGACGAGAACCCCTTCGCGCTCGCGACCGGTCCACGACGCGACGTCGATCGACGCCGGATCGCGATAGCCGAGGTTGATCCTGCGGCAGCGCTCTTCCGAAATGCCGGTGGCAAGCGTCACGTTGACGCGCGGCTTCTCGATGCCCGTCGCCGGATCGTACGTGCCGAGCCCCTTCACGTGCGTCGAATGCGCGACGACGCCGCCCGGATACTTCGCGAACCGCTCCGGCTGGGCGACGAAGTAGTCGCGGCAGTGATAGCCGATCTCCTCGATCACTGCGCCGTGCGTCACGCTGACGTCCTTGATGTGCGGCGCATAGATCACCACCTCGCCGCCGTCGGCAACGACCGGCTCGATCTTGTACATGCCCTTGCCCGCGGTCCAGACGTCCGCGTACATCTCGGGCATCACAGACAGCACCTGACGAACGGGCTCGTCGAGCCAGACGATGTGACGCTTCGATGACAGCGCCGCCGCCTGCTCCCAAGCGTCGCGCGCCGAGCCGAAGTACAGGCCGGCAAGTCCCGCATGCGTGACGACGAGCGCGAAGCACGCGGTAGGGACGTTGACGAACGACGCAGCGCGATCGATCACCGCTCGCACCGGCGTGTAACCCGACCCGATCACCTCGTAGTTGGTGATGAGCGCGCCGAGCCAGTGCGTGAAATTGATGACGTCGGGACCCGCGATGCCGGGGAAGAAATACTTGTTGCCGCCGGAGAAGCCGACGACCTCGTGCGGAAACACCGGGCCGCAGATCACGAGCTGGTCGTAGTCGAAGATGCGGCGATTGAGCGTCACGCTGACCTTCTGCGCGAGCCGCCCGCCGGAGAGCTCGCGGATTTCGTCGGCGGAGATCTCGCCGACCGTCGCGAACGTCGCCACGTCGTTCCACTCGTGGTTGAAGACGCGCGATTCGCCCGCGCGGCCGCCGGCCACGGCAACACCCAGATGACGCGACAGCTGCGCGTCGTCCATCGGCTGATGCGTGCCGAGCGCGACCAGGAAATCGAGCGCCCTCGCCTTGCCGGCGAGCGCTTCGTGGAACAGCGCGAACATCCGCGGCATCGGCATCGTCCGCGTGCCGTCGGGAATGATGAACAGCACGCGCTTGCCGTCCAGCGAAAGCGACGCGAGGCCCGCGTGCACGATGTCACGCATCTCGGCGTCGGTGAGCAAGCGGTCGGCGAATCCGGTTCCGTCCATCGCGCCTATCGTACACGCGGCCGGGAATAAGTAGGGTCAGACTCGAATTTTCGTGCAGCAACCGGCCCAATCCGGCGCGTGCGAAAATTCGAGTCTGACCCTACTTATTCCCTCCGATGTAAACTCGCACGATGGTCGAGACCCGGTCCGCCGACGCTGTCGACGTCCTTTACGGCCGCACGGGATTGCGCGTCGCGCTGCCAGCCGAGGCTCGGGCGACGGTAATCGGCAAGCAGCCGCTGCCGAAGCTTCCCGACGCCCACGCCGCGGTGCGCGAGGCGCTCGCGCGCCCGATCGGCGCCGCGCCCTATGCGGCGCTCGTGCAGCGACGGCACAGCGCGTGCATTCTGATCTGCGACATCACGCGGCCCGTTCCGAACGGACTCTTCCTGCGGCCGCTGATCGAGGGCATGCTCGCCGCCGGCATGCCGCGCGAGCGGATCTGCGTGCTGGTCGCAACCGGTCTGCACCGGCCGAACGAGGGCGACGAGTTGGCCGAGATCGTCGGCGACCCGTGGGTGCTCGACACGGTGCGCGTCGAGAACCATTTCGCGCGCGACGACGCCGCGCACGTCGATCTCGGCGTGACGGCACGCCGCGCGACGCCGGTGAAGCTCGATCGACGCTTCGTCGACGCCGATCTGCGCATCGCGACGGGTCTCGTCGAACCGCACTTCATGGCCGGCTACTCCGGCGGGCGCAAGGTGATCGCACCCGGCGTCGCGCACGCCGACACGATCCGCACGTTCCACAGCGCGCGCTTCATGGAAGACCCGGCGGCAATCCAGTGCAACCTCGACGGCAATCCGCTGCACGAGGAGCAGCTCGCGATCGTTCGCATGCTGGGCGAGGTCTATGCCGTCAATACGGTGATCGACGAGGACCGCGATCTCGTCCACGTCAATTTCGGCGAGGTGATCGCGAGCCACTTGCATGCCGTCGACTTCGTCGCGCAGAGCACGCGCGTCCCGGTCGGCCGGCGCTTCTCGACGATCGTGACGTCGGCTGCCGGCCATCCGCTCGACAAGACGTACTATCAGACGGTCAAGGGCATGGTGACGCCGCTCGACATCCTCGAGCCGGGCGGCACGCTGATCGTCGCGTCCGCGTGCTCGGAGGGCTTCGGCTCTTCCGAGTTCCGCGCATCGCAAGCGCGGCTTTGCGAAGTGGGCCCCGACGCGTTCCTCGCCTCGCTGCTCGCGAAGCGCTTCGCCGACGTCGACGAGTGGCAAAGCGAAATGCAGCTGAAGTCGACGCGTGTCGGGCGCGTGCAGCTCTACACGACCGGACTCGACGACGACGAACGGCGGCTCACCGGCGTGGAAACGGTCGCCTCGGTCGAGGACGCGCTCGCCGCGGCGATGACGCGCGCAGGCGACCGCGCGATCGCGGTGATTCCCGAAGGCCCGTATGTCGTCCCCGTCGTCGGCTGACGAATCGTCGTTGCCGCAGCCGCGTTCGCTCGCGATTCATCTCGATCTCGTCGGCGGCCTCGCCGGCGACATGTTCGTCGCCGCGATGATCGACGCGCTGCCGGCGCTGATGCCGCGCGTGCTCGATGAGCTCTCCGCCGTACGGCCGAACGGTGCAGCGCTTCCGGTGTTCGGTGAGGCGACGTCCGGCGGATTTCGCGCGCGCCGCTTCGGTCTCGCGGCGTCCGCGAAAAGCGCGCGCGACACGCATGGCACGTCTTACGCCGCGCTTCGGCGGCAAATCGCCGACGCGCCGATCGACGCCGCGACGCGCGCGCATGCGCTCGCGCTGCTCGCACTGCTCGGCGAAGCCGAAGCGAGCGTGCACGGCGTCGCGATCGACGACGTGCACTTCCACGAGCTCGCCGACTGGGATTCGCTGCTCGACATCGTTGCCGCCGGCGCCATCGCCGCCGCGCTCGACGGCGCGCGCTGGAGCGCGTCGGCGCCACCGCTCGGCGGCGGCGACGTGACGACCGCGCATGGCCGGCTTCCCGTCCCGGCGCCCGCGACCGCGTGGCTGTTGACCGGCTACCCGTGGCGAGACGACGGCGTGCCGGGCGAGCGGGTGACACCCACCGGCGCGGCGATCCTGCGTCATCTCGTGCCGGCGTCGCGCTGCGGCACGCGCCGTGACAATGGACGTCTGCTCGCGATCGGCCACGGCGCCGGAACGCTGTCGCTCGCCGGAATTGCGAATGTCGCGCGGGCGATGATCACCGGCGTCGCCGTCGAGCCGGATGCCGATGCGGTCGTCGTGCTCGAATTCGACGTCGACGACATGACCGGCGAGGAGATCGCGACCGCCGCCGACCGGCTGCGCGGCGAACCGGGCGTCGTCGACGTGTCGGTCGGCACGCGCACCGGCAAGAAAGGCCGGCCGCTCGCCGACTTCCGCTTGCTCGCGCAACCGCACGCCGCCGACGCGATCGCGCGGGCGTGCTTCGTCGAGACGTCGACGCTCGGACTTCGCATCCGCGACGAGCGACGGCGTGTCTTGCGGCGCGCCGAGATCGCGGCGACCGTCGGCGATGCGGCGCTTTCCGTCAAGCTCGCGCAGCGGCCGGACGGCGATCGCACGGCAAAGGCCGCGCACGACGACGCAGCGCACGCGCGCGGGCTCGCCGAGCGGCGGCGCACGCGCGCCGAGGGCGAGCGGCGTGCGCTGGAAAGCGACGAATGACGATCGAGCGCGCGCTCGCTGCGCTGGTCGGCGTGCTCGACCAGCACGAGCGGCTCGCGATCGCGGTGAGCGGCGGCGTCGATTCGATGACGCTCGCTCATGTCGCGCATCGACTGTCGCGCGCGCAAACGACGATGTACCACGCAGCGGGGCCCGCGGTGCCCAAATCCGCTGGCCAGCGCGTCGCGTCGCATTCGAAGCGCCACGGCTGGTCGCTCGCGACGATCGACGCCGGCGAGATCGCCGACCACCGCTATCGCGCGAATCCGGTCGACCGCTGCTACTACTGCAAAACCAACCTCTACACGCGCATCCGCGATCTGACCGCCGATACGATCGCGTCGGGAACCAACATCGACGATCTGTCCGATTTCAGGCCCGGACTGCGCGCCGCCGCCGAGCGCGACGTCGTTCATCCGTACGTCGATGTCGGCATCGACAAGCAGCGTGTCTACGCGATCGCCGCGCATCTTCGCCTCGACGATCTCGAGCGTCTGCCCGCACAGCCGTGCCTGTCGAGTCGAGTCGAGACGGGGATCGCGATCGACGAGACCGATCTCGCGTTCATCGATGCGGTCGAGAACGAGCTTGCCGAGCGGCTCGGCCGCGATCGCGTGCTGCGCTGTCGCGTCACGCACGGCGGCATCGTCATCGAGCTCGCCGATTCACGCGACGACGCCGTGGTCAGCGTCGCGCACACCGTCGCCGAAGACGCGTGCCGCAACGCGAGACGTACGTTCGCCGGCGTGCGTCCCTACGTTCGCGGCGCGGCATTCCTTCGCATCGCCCGCAATGATTGAGTTCAAGCTCGATTGGGAGCGCGCGAAGCGCACCGGCACGAGCGAAGCGGTGCTGTGCGAGCCGAAGTCGATCGCGCAGATCGACGCGATCGTCGCGCACGCGATCGATCTTCGCCGCCGCCTGCTGCTCACGCGGCTCGGTGCGCGCAAGCTCGGCCGGCTCGCGCACGCTTCGCGCGAGGCGCTCGATTACGACGCCGCGTCGCGCACGGCGATCGTCGGGGGCTTGCCCGCCGTGCACGCGAGCGGGCGCGTCGCGATCGTCGTCGCCGGCACGTCCGACGTTGCGGTCGCGCGCGAGGCCGCGCGCACGCTCGCGTTCTCGGGTGAGCAGGCGACGTTGATGCTCGACGTCGGCGTCGCCGGCCTCTGGCGTCTGATGGAGCGGCTCGACGAGATCCGTCGCCATCGCATCGTCATCGCGGTGGCCGGCATGGAAGGCGCGCTGTTCAGCGTGCTCGCCGGTCTCGTCGCGAGCGCCGTCGTCGCCGTGCCGACTTCGGTGGGCTACGGCGTCGGCAAGGGGGGCCGCACGGCGCTCAACGCTGCGCTCGCGAGCTGCGCGTCGGGACTCGCGGTCGTCAACATCGACAACGGCTTCGGTGCCGCGCACGTGGCGCTGCGCATGCTGGGCGAGGAAATCGCCAATGCGCCGCAACGCGTTCGCTCCGAGGACGGCGCGATCGAGTCGTCGTAAGCGCAGTCGAACGACTGGGCGCTCGACGTTCGCAGGTGGAGGTAGCGCGCACGCTCGCAAGGGGAACATCATGCTTCGCACTATCGCCATTGCGATCGCCATCGCTGCGGGCGCGTTCATCTCCGGGCTCCCCGCCGAGGCGACCGCTGCCGATGTCTATGCCGATTTCCTTCAGAAGTCGGGGCTGTCGAAGCAGGCCGACGTCTTCGAAGCGCTGATCGACCGGGGAATCGAGGACGGCGAAGAGCGTTTCGGAAGACTCGATCCCCAAAGACGCGCGCTGCTGCGACGAGCGGCTGCGCAGAGCTATGCCGCCGATCGATTGCGCGGCGCGCTGCGCGCTCGACTCTCCGAATCGCTGCCGGTCGACGATGCGACGCGCGCGGTCGCGTGGCTCGACAGTTCGTTGGGAGCACGCATCACGCGCCTCGAGGAATCGGCGTCGGCGGCGATGGCACAGACGTCGCAAGCGGACGACATGACGGCGAAGGCACTGTCATCGCTGTCGTCGGAGCGAAAGGCGCTGCTCGAGCGAATGATGCAAACCGTCGATGCGATCACGACGGTGACCAGCATCACCGTCAACCAGGTCCTCGCCGTCGCTCGCGGCTTTGCGACACTCGCGGGCAAATCGCAGCCCGACATCGATGCGGAGCTCGGCGACCGCATGTCGCTCGTACGCGCGCAAGTAAAAGGGGCGATGGAGCCCGCGCTCGTTGCATTTGCGGCGGTAACGTATGCGGCGCTCTCGGACGACGAGATCCGGCAATACCTGTCGTTTCTCGAGTCCGACACGGGCCGTAGCGTCACCGCCACGGTCAACGCCGCGCTCGACAGCGTGCTCACCGCCGCGGCGGTCGACTTTGGCCAGCGCATCGCGCGCGACCTAGCGTCGGAGGCGGCGAAGCTCAACCGGACGTGATCTGGTGCCGCAAGGGAGTGAACGCTACGAAGTCCTGCGCAAAACGTGCGATCGCTGGCTGCCCAAACCGCTCCCGGACCTGCCGAAAGGGACCGCGCTGATCGGAACGCTTCAAGGCATCGTCCGCTTTCGCGACGATTGGACGCCCGAGTTCCTGCCACCGCGCGGATCGCTGCTCAGGGTCAGTGTTCGTGCTCCGCTGACGCCATACCTGCTTCTGACGCTGCGCCCGGTGTTCGAGCAATTGGGTGTTCCGTGGGCCAAGCCGCGCGTCGGCACGCTGCCGATCATTTTCCTTCTGATGATCGTGTACATCGTCGCCATGCTCGCGTCGGTGGGTTGAAGCAAATCGCGAGCGAGAAATCGCCACGCGACGCGGTTTCGACAACGATTCTCGGTCCCGGCGCTCACGCCGCCGGCAATTCCTCTGCGGTCGCGCGCTTGCGCGCTTCGATGTCGCTCTGCTGGTCCTGACCGATCGTGCCCACGGCAAAGTAGCGCGCGTCGGGATGCGACAGGTAGAAACCCGACACCGATGCCGCCGGCAGCATCGCGTAGCTCTCGGTGACGCTCATGCCGATCGATTCGGCGTGCAGCAATCGGAACAGCGGCGCTTTCACCGCGTGGTCGGGACACGCCGGATAACCCGGCGCGGGCCGTATGCCGCGATACTCTTCTCGTATGAGACCGTTCGCGTCGAGCGCCTCGTCCTTTGCGTAACCCCAGAGCTCGCGGCGCACGTTCATGTGCAGGTACTCCGCGAACGCTTCGGCGAGCCGGTCGGCGAGCGCTTTCAGCATGATCGCGCTGTAATCGTCGTGTGCAGCGGCGAACTGTGCGAGCTTCTTTTCGATGGCCAACCCTGCTGTGAGCGCAAACGCACCGACATAGTCGCGTACGCCTGAGCCCTTGGGCGCGACGAAATCGGCGAGACAGTAGTTGGGCTTGCCCGGCGGGCGCTCGTTCTGCTGGCGCAGGTTGTGCCAAGTGAGCGCCACGTTCGCCCGCGACTCGTCGGTGTAGATCTCGATGTCGTCGCCGACCGAATGGGCGGGGAGCAGAGCGATCGCGCCGTTTGCGGTCAGCCACCGGTTCGCGATGAGCTCGGCAAGCATCTTCTTGCCGTCGGCGAGCACGTTGTGCGCCGCCTCGCCGACAACGGGGTCGTCGAGAATGGCCGGATAGGCGCCGGAGAGCTCCCATGTCTGGAAGAACGGCGCCCAATCGACATAGCGTGCGAGCGCCGCGAGATCGACATTCTTGAGCTCGCGCCGTCCGATGAACGTCGGGACGGGCGGCGTGTAGCGCTGCCAGTCGGCCTTGAACGCGTTCGCGCGGGCCGCCGCGAGCGTGATCAGCGCCGGGCCTTTCTTCGCCGCGTGCTGCGCCCGGATCTTTTCGTAATCGGCGGCGACACCGGCGACGAAGCCCTCGCGCATGCCATCCGACATCAGGCTGCTCGCGACACCGACGGCGCGCGACGCATCGGGCACGTAGACGGTCGGGCCGACGTAGTTCGGCGCGATCTTGACCGCCGTATGCACGCGCGAGGTCGTCGCGCCGCCGATCAGCAGCGGCTGCGTGAAGCCCTGCCGCTGCATCTCGGCGGCGACGTGCGCCATTTCCTCGAGCGACGGCGTGATCAGTCCGGACAAGCCGATCAGATCGGCGCCGTGCTCGCGCGCGGTGTCGAGTATCTTCTGCGCCGGCACCATGACGCCAAGATCGATCACGTC
Organism: uncultured beta proteobacterium; assembly: GCA_963728935.1. Lineage (GTDB taxonomy): Bacteria > Pseudomonadota > Gammaproteobacteria > Burkholderiales > Casimicrobiaceae > CAVSMC01. Next base: position 507,645 of record CAVSMC010000001.1, read on the forward strand.
GAAGTTGTTGCACTGGAGGACGACGCCTACGATGTTCTTGCCGATGTCGTGCACGTCCCCCTTGACCGTCGCAGTGACGACCGTGCCTTTCGGCTTGCCGGCGTCGCCCGACTTCGCCTTCTCCGCCTCGATGAACGGCACGAGATGCGCGACCGCCTGCTTCATCACGCGAGCGCTCTTCACGACTTGCGGCAGGAACATCTTGCCGGCGGCGAAGAGGTCGCCGACGACGTTCATGCCGTCCATCAACGGGCCTTCGATCACGTGGATCGGCCGCTCGGACTTGAGCCGCGCTTCCTCGGTGTCCTCGATGATGTAGGTGGTAATGCCCTTCACCAGCGCGTGCGACAGCCGCTGCTCCACGCTGGACGCGCGCCACGCCACGTCCTCGACCGCTTCCTTCGCCTTGCCCTTGACCGTCTCGGCGAACGCGAGCAGCCGCTCGGTCGCATCGGCCCGGCGATTGAGCACGACATCCTCGACGCGCGCGCGAAGCTCGGGATCGAGCTCGTCGTAGACTCCGAGCTGGCCGGCGTTGACGATGCCCATCGTGAGGCCCGCCTTGATCGCGTGGTAGAGGAACACCGTGTGGATCGCCGAGCGCACCGGCTCGTTGCCGCGGAAGCTGAAGCTCACGTTCGAGATGCCGCCCGACACCTTCGCGTGCGCAAGGTGGGCGCGTATCCAGCGCGTCGCCTCGATGAAGTCGACCGCGTAGTTGTTGTGCTCGTCGATGCCGGTCGCGATCGCGAAGACGTTCGGATCGATGACGATATCCTCGGGCGGAAAGTCGACCCGTTGCACGAGCAGGTCGTAGCTGCGCTTCGCGATCCCGGTCTTGCGCGCGAGCGTGTCAGCCTGGCCCTTTTCGTCGAAGCACATGACGACGACGGCGGCGCCGTAGCGGCGAACCAGGCGCGCCTGACGCAGGAACGCGTCCTCGCCTTCCTTGAGCGAAATCGAGTTGACGATCGGTTTGCCCTGCACGCATTTCAACCCCGCCTCGATCACGTCCCATTTCGACGAGTCGATCATCACCGGAACGCGCGCGATGTCGGGCTCGGAGGCGATCAGGCTCAGAAAGCGCACCATCGCCGCCTTCGAATCGAGCATCGCCTCGTCCATGTTGACGTCGATGATCTGCGCGCCGTTCGCGACCTGCTGGCGCGCGACTTCGACGGCGCCGGCGAAATCTCCGGCCAGAATCAGTTTGGCGAATGCGCGCGAGCCGGTGACGTTCGTGCGCTCGCCGATGTTGACGAACAGCGACGACTCGTCGATCGTCAACGGCTCGAGACCGGAAAGGCGCATCGGGCGGGGGTCGGTCGGGAGGTTTCGGTCGGTCACGGTTTGAGCGCGCCGTCATTCCCGCGAACGCGGGAATCCAGTGACTCTACATCGAACGACACCGGGTCCCCGCGTTCGTGCGGACGACAATTGCTACGCAACCGCATACTCCGTTTCCATCCGGGGGCGCAGCTTGCGCGGCGGCATGTTTCGCACCGCGTCGGCAATCGCGCGAATGTGCGCCTCGGTCGTGCCGCAGCAGCCGCCGACGATGTTGACGAGGCCGCTCTGCGCGAACTCGCTCAGGTACCCGGACGTTTGCGCGGGCGTTTCGTCGTAACCGGTCTCGACCATCGGGTTGGGCAGCCCGGCGTTCGGATAGCACGAGACGAACGTGTCGCCGGCAACGCGCGCGAGCTCTTCGAGATACGGTCGCATCAGCGCGGCGCCGAGCGCGCAGTTGAGGCCGACCGCTAGCGGACGCGCATGGCGTACCGAGTTCCAGAACGCTTCGGTCGTCTGGCCGGACAGCGTGCGCCCCGACGCATCGGTGATCGTCCCCGACACGATCACGGGCCAGCGCCGACCCATGCGCTCGAAGAACATGTCGAGCGCGGCGAGCGCTGCCTTGGCGTTCAACGTATCGAAGACCGTCTCGACGAGAAAGAGATCGACGCCGCCCTGCGCCAACGCCTCGATCGCTTCGCCGTAAGACTCCGCGAGCGCGTCGAAGGTCACGTTTCGCGCGCCCGGGTCGTTGACGTCGGGGGAGATGGACGCCGTGCGGTTGGTCGGGCCGAGCGCGCCGGCGACGAAGCGCGGCTTCGCGGGCGTCCGTGCGCTCCATCGATCGGCGCACTCGCGCGCGAGCTTCGCCGCGGCGAGATTGATGTCGCGTACGCGCGACTCGAGCTTGTAGTCGGCCTGCGCGATCGACGTCGCCGTGAACGTGTTCGTCTCGATGATGTCGGCGCCGGCGGCGAGATAGGCGTCGTGGATCGCGAGGATCACCTGAGGCTGCGTGATCGCGAGCAGGTCGTTGTCGCCTCGCACGTCGTGAGCATGATCGTGCAGGCCGCATGCAGCCGCGCCGCGGAAATCGGCCTCGCTCAGCCGCTCGCGCTGCACCATCGTTCCCATCGCGCCGTCGAGCACGAGAATGCGCTCGTGGAGCAGCCGCGTGAGCTCGGCGGTTCTGTCGGGTTGCATGCGAAAAAGGGGGCCTGGGCCAAACGATGAATTCTAGCATCGGACGTGCGGCTTCCCGGAACGCCTTGCGACGGACGGACATGACGTCGAAGCCTTTGGTCGTAACCCGGCGCGCTCGCGGCATGCTATCGTTTGTAATTCTTCCGCACGTACGCCAATGAAGCACTTGAAACCGAAGGAAGCGCACGAATTCCTGCAAGCCCATCCGCAGGCCGTGCTGATCGATTGCCGATCGGAAATGGAATACTTCTTCGTCGGTCACCCGCTCGGTTCACAGCACGTCGCGTGGAACGACGGCCCCGATTGGGAAATCAATCCGCATTTCGTCGGCCAGGTGAAGAAGGTCGCCAGCATGAACCGTCCCGTGGTGCTCATCTGTCGCAGCGGCCACCGCTCGATCGATGCTGGTCTCGCGCTCGAGCATGCGGGCTTCGGCGAGGTTTACAACGTGCTCGACGGCTTCGAGGGACCGCTCGACGAAGAGCACCATCGCGGCAATCTCGGCGGCTGGCGCAAAGACAGCCTGCCTTGGGAGCAGCTGTAGCAGGCTCGATCGCTGGTGTTCGTTGATGGGGGTCCCACACCTTGGCGTACGGCCCGCTCTGCACGCAGTTCTACGACGCTGACAAGCCGCGCGCAGTCGATGCCGAGATCGATTGGTACGCGTCGCGACTTCCCGACGACGCGGGCCCCATCCTCGACGCGATGTGCGGCTCGGGTCGGCTGCTGCTGCCGCTCGTCGACGAAGGCTTCCGCATGCATGGCGTCGATTCGTCGGCTGCGATGATCGCGAGCTGCGACGCGCGGCTGGACGAAGCGGGCTACGCGGCGACACTGATTCGCCAGGACATTGCCACGCTCAACCTGCCGTTCCGCTATACGGCCGCGTTGATCGCCGCCGGATCGCTCCAACTGATCGTCGATCCCGTCGCTGCGCGCAACGCGCTCGAACGGCTGCGCGCGCATCTCGTGCCTCCCGGCTTATTGCTGCTCGACCTGTTCGTGCCACGGTATGCTGCCAATCCGCCGGGCGCGCCGCTGGTCGAGGCGCGAACCGTCGCGCTCGCCGACGGCACGCGCATCGCGCATCGCTCGGAGACGTTCGTCGACGCCGAAGGACGAAGGATCGATACGAAGAGCCGCTACGAGCGCCGCATGGGACCGGCGATCCTCGCGCGCGAAGACGAAACGCTCGCGATCACCTGGTACAGCGAAGACGAGATCGTCGCGCTCGTCGGTGAAGCCGGTTATCGCGATGTCCGCATCGAGCCGCCCGCATTTGCGCCCGATAGCGACGCGCATCGGTTCGCAGTCGCGGCGCGCGCATGAGCCCGGCGGCCGCAGGCAAAGGCGCGAAGCGCCCGTCGCCGTGCGATTGCGCGCGGCCGACGCACCGCGTCTCGCCAAGCGCTGACCGTTGAGGAGGCGGCCCGCATGAGCACGGCGGCCGCAGGCTAAGGACCCGCGAGCGCGCGAGGCGAAGCCAAGGCCCGAAGGGCATGTTCGCGCGAGAGCAGGCGCGCCGACGCGCGAGCGTCGCACGATCGATCGTTTGCAAGGAGGCGCGCGAAGCGCCCGTCGCCGTGCGATTGCGCCGAGCCCCACACGCCCCGCAGCACCGGCGCACGGTTGCAACGACGCCGAGGCATAAGCACGCTCACCAGCTTCCCGAGCTGCCGCCGCCGCCGGAGCTGCCGCCTCCGCCGGAGAATCCGCCGCTCGACGACCCGCCGGACGAGCTCGACGAGCTGAAGCCTCCGCCGAACACGTAACCGCCAACGTTGCCGCCGCCCTTCTGCGTCATGCCGGCGACGGCGCGCTTCTGCCAATCGGTGCGCGCAATCAGCAGCTTCGCGATCGGATAACCGATCACATGCGCGCCGAGGATGAACAGCGCGCCCCTCACGCCGACCACGATGATCGGGAACATCGCCCAGAACGGGATCAGGAAGAAATAGAGGAACCAGCCAACGCCGGGCGTCACGATGCCGGCGCACGTGAAGACGCCGAGGATGCCGAAGATGAACGCGCCGAGCAAGATGCGCATCGGCCAGGGAATGTCCGGCCCTTCGAAGTCGCCGAACGATTGTTTCGAGCTCGATGGCGCGACGTCGGCCGGCGGCTCCTGTCCATCGACCACGCCCATGACCGCGTCGACGCCCTGCGTAACTCCGCGGTCGAAGTCGTTCGCCTTGAACGCGGGCGTCATCACATTGCGAATGATGCGGCCCGCCGCGACGTCGGTGAGCGAGCCCTCGAGGCCGTAGCCGACCTCGATCCGCATCTTGTGCTCCTTCGGCGCGACGACGACGAGCACGCCGTCGTCCTGTCCTTTGCGGCCGAGCTTCCACGTCGAGAACGTCCGGTTGGCGAACTCCTCGATGCTGTCGTCGCCGAGCGAGGCAACGGTCAGCACGGCGATCTGATGGCCGGTACGCTGCTCGTACGCTTTGAGCTTCGACGTGATCGCGTCGCGCGCGGAAGCGCTCAGGATCTCCGCGTCGTCGACGACGCGGCCGGAAAGGTAGGGCACGTCGGCCGCTGTGGCGACGACGGCAAGCGCGAGCAGCAGCCACGCGGCGAGCGCGCGAAGCGGCGAGCGCGCCATCGCGCGCGCAATCATTCGCGCGCTCCTGGCAGTCCCGGCGTGTCGCGCGCTCCGCGCTCTTACCGTCTTGCGTCGCATACCGTTGTCGCGCGCCGCTCGGTCGCGTGGCGACGCGCCCTCCGGGCCTTTGGCTCCGCCTGCGGCGTCGCCCGCCAGGCTCACTCGCGCGCCCCGCGCTCGACGATCGGCCGATTCGGCAGCTCGTCGGCCGCGTCCGCTTGCGGCGCGATTCCGCGGCCGACCAGCAGCGCCTCGATCGCGTCGAGCCCATCGCGAAAGGCATCGGCGTAACGCTGCTGCGCGAGCGCCGGCGTCATTTTGGCGATGACGCGCGACCATTCGGCGGAGGTCACGCGGTCGTGCAAGCCGACGTCGGGCAGGATCTCCACCTTGCGCTCGAAGCGAGCGACGAGCACGAGCACGGCGTTGCGCGCACGAGTGGCGAACAGCTCGCGGCGCAGGAACAGCGACTGCGCATAGTGGCGCACCTCCGCGTTGCGTCGAATGTCGCGCAGGAACAGCCGCGCGAACGACGGCGCGAGCATGGCGGCAACGGCGAGCACTGCCCCGGCGCCGAGCGTTCCGGCGGCGGTCGCGAGCGCGCCCACGGTCGACCATGACTGCGACAGCGCGTCGACGATCACCATCGCGAACGCACCGAGCGATGCGCCGAGCGCGAACGCGCGCCAAGGCAACTCGAGGTACGTGTCGGCCTTGTCGATCAGCGCGACGACGACCTGCACGCCGGTCGCCGCCTCGACGCGCGCGACCTGCGCCTCGACACCGGAGAGCGCGACGCGCTTCAATGCGCGCCGTCGAGCCGCAGGCTCATGTAGATCACGCCCGGCAGCGGGTTGTGATAATACGGCTCGCAGGGGCGGAAGCCGAGCGCGGCATACAGCGCGCGCGCTGCGCGCATCGATTCGAGCGTGTCGAGCTTCAGCTGCCGATAGCCGATCGCGCGCGCTTCGTCGACGAGCGCTTCGGCGAGCCGACGCCCCCAATTCTCGCCGCGGTGTCCTTCGCGAACGAACAGCCGCTTCACTTCGCCGGTATCGTCGTTGATCGGTCGCAGCGCGATGCAGCCGAACGCGTCGTCCATCTCGCCCACGACGAGCAGCCGGCCGCGCGGCGGCGCGTACGCGCCGGGCATCGTCGCGATCTCCTGCTCGAAGCCCTGGAAACAGAGATCGTAGTCGAGCGAGCTCGCGTATTCGACGAACAACGCACGGGCACGCCCGACGTCGTCGGCGCTCGTGGCAAAGCGAAGGGACGGTACCATCCCGGCCATTTGCCGTCGCTATTCAGCGTACCTTGGTGACGACACCATCTTTGATCTGCACGATGCCGTCGAGCGACTTCCCGACCTCTTCGCATGCGAGCCGAATGGTGATCGTGCCGTCCGATGCCGCCGCCGCGCGAGTCCCAGCGCACGCCGCAGGAAGGTCGGCGAGAAATTTCCTCGCCTGCTGCGCGTCGACGGCAGAAGCGAAGGACTCGTTCTGGATCGTTGCGCGACCGGTCGTGGCTTGCTTCGCCTGTTGCCCGTCGTCCGATCCGGACGCACTCGCAGGCAGTCCGAGCGCGGCGACCTGTTGCGCGGTAAGGAGCTTGATCTTCTCGGGCTGCAGCTGCTGCGATGTTTCGCCGGTCGAGCCGCTGTCGAGCTGCGCGAACCCGAAGAATGTCAGATTCGCGAGCAGCAGCAGCAGGACAACCGTTCGCATGTGGGGCCAGGGTCAGGTATCGAGCGCGAGCGCGAGGACGCCCTCGAGCACGAGATTATCCACGACCTCCACAGGGCCTGTCAGGTGGGGCGCAATTTCCGGCGCCGCACCGCCCGCGATGAAGCATTTGACGGTGATATCGGGTGAAAGCCGGTAGCGCATCAACTCGACCGCACCGCACACCGCGTGCATCGCGCCCGATTGCAGCGCGTCGGGCGTCGACCTGGGGAAATCGCGGTATTCACCAGGCATCACTCTGAGCGCGCTGGTGTTGTCGGCGAGCGCGCGCAGCATCAGCGCAAGCCCCGGCATGATGATGCCGCCGCGAAACACGCCGTCGCGATCGAGCGCGTCGATGGTGACCGCGGTGCCCGCGTTGACGACGACGGCGGCGGCGGGCTCAGAGTCGCTGGAAATCATGCGCTTTCGCGCCGCGATCAGCGATACCCAGCGATCGGCGCCAAGCTGCTCGGGCCGATCGTAGCCGTTGATGACGCCGCAGGCCGACTTGGTCGCCGTCAGCCATTGCGGCACGATCCGGAAACGCGCGAGCTGCGCTTCGACGCGCACGCGCGCCGCTTCGCCCGCAACGTTCACGCCGAGCGCGCGCATCGGCCGCGGCAGATTCTGCCAGTCGCGAAGCGCGAGCGTTCCGATCTCGTTGTTGGCGATCACGCCCAGCGCGCGCCAGCCGTCGGGGGCGGCGAGGCCCCATTTCATCCGGCTGTTGCCGGCGTCGATGACGAGGATCATCGGAACGGCGAAAGTAGGGCCAGACTCGACTTTTCATTTACGCGGCCGCCGATAGCGAGCCGTGCGCGAAAAGTCGAGTCTGACCCTACTTTTCCTAAAGTCGAGTCTGACCCTACTTTCCCTACTTTCCGGGGCGACGCTTTTTCCTAGGCGCGGCGGAGCGAGATCTCGCCCGACAGGAAACGCGCGCGACGCGGTCCGTCGGCGAGCACGAGCGCGCCGCTCGCGTCGACGCCTGCGACTTTGCCATAAACCGCGGCGCCGTCGGGCAGCAGCAGCCGCACGGGCTTGCCTTGATAGGCGTGCCGATGCTGCCATTCGGCCGCGAACGGTGCGAACCCTTCGCGCGCGTATTGGTCGAGCGCGGCGGCGAGCTCGACCAGCAGGCGGCCGAGGATCCGGTTGCGGTCGAGCGACGGACCTTTGCGGCCGGCAACCGTTGCAAGATCGGTGACCGGGTGTGCGATGTCCTTGCGAATGGCGGCTGGCAGCCGGACATTCAGGCCGACGCCGATGACCGTCGTCGACGGTCCGAGCGCGTCGCCGTTGAGCTCGACCAGAATGCCGCCAAGCTTGAGATGCCGGTGAATCAGGTCGTTCGGCCACTTGAGCGCGATGCCGTTGAACCCTTCCGCTTCAAGCGATCGAATGACGGCAACGCCGACGGCGAGCGAGAGGCCGGCGAGGAATCCCGCGCCCTGCTCGAATTGCCAGCCGAGCGAGAACGTCAGGCTGCCGCCGGCGACCGCGGTCCAGCTTCGGCCGCGCCGGCCGCGGCCGGCACTTTGCCATTCGGCCGCGAGCGCCACGCCGTGAATGTCGCGCCGCTGCGCCCGGCGCAGGAGCTCGGTCGACGTCGAGTCGATCTGGTCGACGACCTCGACGCTGAGCGACGTCGCCGAACCGTTGCGCGCGAACTGAGCAATGGCGGCGCCCACAGCGTCCTGGTCGAGGAAGTCGGGCGTCTCGAGCAACCGGTAGCCTCGGCCCTTGATGCGCTCGAGCGCGAGGCCGGCCGACTCCGCGTCTTTGAGCACCTGCGAAACGCGCGCGCGCGTGAGCCCCACCTTGGCGGCGAGGTCTTCGCCGGAGTGGAATGCGCCATCCGAGAGCTGGCGCAGCAGCGAGAATCCGAGAGGAGTAAGCACTAACCCACTTCAGGTTTAACAAACCATTGAATGCTAACAGATTGTGCGGCAAAAAGCATTAGCCGCACCCCATTGGCGTCTATGTGCGGCCACATTGCCCATTTCGCAATGTCATCAGCGGGCGGCGCCCTTCGCGTTGGAGCGAAATGTGCGCGCGCGATTCCCCAAAATCTTATCGGCGGCGCACGGATGACGCAGGCGGCGCCGAATCTTCGGCGCACCCGCACCGCTGCGAATCGCGAAGTGCCGGCGCGTACCGCCTCGCGCGCACGTGCACCGGTCGACGCGTTGCGTGACGATACGGCCGGCTGAGGCGCGCCGACTGCGCGCGGCGAACCGCGGAATCGCCGCCGACGGCTCGGCGGTCGTCTCAGCCCGCCAACAAGGCCAGTACGCGCGGATGCAATGATCGGTCGCCGCACGCGACGACCGATCCACCCTCGGCGCACGAACGGCCATCCCACGCGGTGACGATGCCGCCGGCCGCTTCGACGATCGGGATCAGCGCCTGGATGTCGTACGGCTGCAGCGACGTCTCGATGACGACGTCGATGAGGCCCATCGCGAGCAGGCAGTAGGCGTAGCAGTCGCCGCCCCAGCGGGTAAGCCGTGCGCGCGAGGCGACGCGATCGAAGCACGCTCGCTCCGCCGGCGCGCTGAACATCGTCGGATCGGTGCACGCGAGCACGGCGTCGTCGACCCGCGCGCAGCGCCGGACGGCAAGACGGCGGCGCTCCGCACCGCGCCGCCATTCGGCGATGCCGTCCGCCGTTGCGGTGAACGTTTCACCGACATAAGGTTGATGCGCGACGCCGACGACCGGCCGCTCGCCGTCGTTGAGCGCGATCAGCGTCGCCCAGTGCATCTGCCCGAGGATGAAGCTTCGGGTGCCGTCGATCGGGTCGATCACCCACGTAAAGCCCGAGCGGCCGGCTTGCGCGCCGTACTCCTCGCCGCGAACGCCGTGATCGGGATAACGCTCCGCGATGCCGGCGCGAATCGCCGCCTCGGCGCTGCGATCGGCGATCGTCACGGGATCGTAGCCTCGCGCGCCCCCCTTGTCCTCGACGTCGATGCGCTCGCGGAAATGCGGCAGGATCGCCGCGCCGGCGGCGTGCGCCATGCGAATCGCGAAATCGAGGAACTCGGCGTTGGATGGCATCGAAGACCGGTGGCGCGACGGCGTCGCAATTCTCTCACGCGCGACAAGCGCATGAGGAACGAGTCAGTCGAGCCTAAGGTCCCGGCAGCGGCGCTTCGGGCGGTAACAGCCGTTCGCTTCGGAGCGCCGACCAGAATGCCGCCGGTATCGGTGCCCGCGCGAGCCGCAGATTGTCGTCGATCTCGGCTGCGCTTCGCGCGCCGGCGAGCACGGTGATTACGGCTGGATGCGCGAGCGGGAACTGAAGCGCGGCCGCGCGCAGCGGCACCGCGTACTCGGCGCACACCGCTTCGATCGCCGCGACGCGCGCGACAACCGCCGGCGGCGCCGGCTCGTAGTTGAAATGGGGCACGCCTCCGCTCGACGGATGCGCGCCGGTGGCGAGAATCCCGGAGTTGTACGGACCGCCGATCACCACCTGCACGCCGCGACGCACGCATTCGGGCAGCAATTGCGGCAGCGCCGTCTGATCGAGCAACGTGTAACGGCCGGCCAGCAGCAGGTAGTCGAGATCCGCGTGCGCGAGCGCGTCGACGCAGACGCGCCAGTCGTTTACCCCCAGGCCGAAGCCGGCGATCGTCCCGTCGTCGCGCAAGCGCGCGAGCGCGCGACACGCGCCGTCCATCGCGTCGCGAAAGCGCTGCGGCTGCGCGTCGCCGCGCGTGGCGACGTCGATGTCGTGGATGTAGACGATATCGAGCCGAGCAACACCGAGCCGCTGCAGGCTGTCGTCGATCGAGCGCAGCGTCCCATCGTGCGAGTAGTCGAACACTTGCCGGAACGGCAGCACGCCGACGTAGCCGTGCTGGTCGCGCGGCGCGCTCGCGTCGGCGACGAGCAGCCGTCCGACCTTCGACGATAGCGCGTAGCGGTCGCGAGGCACGTCGCGCAGCGCCGCGCCGACGCGGTGCTCGGAGAGCCCGTTGCCGTAGTGCGGCGCGGTGTCGAAATAGCGCGCACCTGCAGCGAACGCGCGATGCACGGTTTCGATCGCCTGCGCATCGGTCAGCGGCGCGTACAGATTGCCGAGCGGCGCCGCCCCGAGCGCGAGCGGCGCCGCACGCAACAGCGCTTCGGCGCGCGCGCTCGGACGAACGCTCGCGGCGTCGATGCTATGCTCGAGCGTCATGGATGAACGCGTACGCGGCGTCTGGTGCGCCACGCTCACCCCGCTCGACGGCGGGGGCGAGCTGGACCGCGACCGCTTCGCGGCACACGTTCGGACGCTTCTCGATAGCGGAGTCGATGGCGTAGCGCCGTTCGGGACAACGGGTGAAGGCCAGTCGTTCACCGCCGCCGAGCGCAAATCCGGCATCGAACACTTGCTGAACGCAGGCGTGCCGGCGTCGCGTATGTTGCCCGCGACCGGCTGCGCAGCGCTTCGCGAAGCCGTCGACCTCTGTCGTCATGCAATCGCCGCCGGCTGCGTCGGCGTACTCGTAGTGCCGCCGTTCTTCTTCAAGGGCATCGGCGACGACGGCGTGGCTGCAAGCTATTCGCGCCTCATCGACGACGTCGCCGATCCGCGCCTGAAACTCTATCTCTACCACATACCGCAGATCAGCGGCGTTGCGGTCGGATACGGCGCCATCGATCGGTTGATCGCACGATTCGGTACGACAATCGCCGGGGTCAAGGACAGCGCGGGCGATTTCGAACATACGCTCGGACTCGTCCGCCGCTTCCCGTCGTTGAACATACTGACCGGCCATGAGCCGCATCTGCCGGACGTGATGGCCGCAGGCGGCGCCGGAACGATCTGCGGCATCGCGAACCTCTTTCCGGGCTTGCTGCGACGAGTTCACGATGCGACGTCCGACGCCGAGCGTGCACCGTCGCTCGCGAAGGTGCGGCGGCTCGTGCGCGCGCTCGAAGCGCATTCGATCATACCGGCCATCAAGACGGCGTGCGGACTGTTGCGCAACGATCCCGCTTGGTTCGCTTTGCGCGAGCCGCTGGTGGCGCTCGACGCGTCCGCGCGCGCCACGCTCGGCGCGGCGTTGCGCGAAATCGAGCGGTCCGAACGTTTCTGACGCGTCTCATCCGCTCGCCGCTTCCACGGTGCGCAGAATGGCTCGCTCCGCGTCGGCTGTGAGCACGTTCTTCCAAGCGCCGTCGTTCGGGCGCGCGGCAAGCCACGCATTCGTGTCGGCGAGCGTTGCCGCGAGCGGGCGTATCGCAAGACCGGCGTCACGAGCCCGCTCGGCGCTCGCCCGCATCATCGCGCGATGCTCGGCGTCGTCGTGCGGAATCCACAGCGGCAATCCGGTCCAGGGCTCGACGTCCGCGGCGACGAGCGCACGCTCGTCGATCCACGCGGGCTCGACGCCGCTTGCCGATGCGCGAGCAAGCTCCATCAACGCATAGACGAGCTTTCCCATCGTGAACAGTCCGTCGGGGCTCGTCGCATTGAACGTCCCTGTTGCGCGGCGCCCCGCCGAGTCGACCATCCAGCCGGCGAGATCGCGCGCATCGATGAGTTGCAGCGGCCGTTCGGGCGGCTCGGGGACGATCGCGCGACGAGGACGCTCGCCCAACAGCGCGGGCTGCGCGAAGCGCGCAACCCAGTAGCCGAAGCGGTCGCTCGGATCGTGCGGTCCGACGATCAGTCCCGGCCGCACGATGCACGCCCGCTCGTCGAACGCATCGAGGACCTCGCGCTCGCACGCGGCTTTGAGCGCGCCGTAGTCCTTCATCACGTCTTCGCTCGCGGGATCGGCGAGCGGCGCGACGGCCGCGCTCTCGTCGAATCCCGGACGGCTCTCGTCGGCGTAGACCGAGATCGACGACACGAACGTGTAATGCGCCACGCGCGACGCGAGCAGGCTCGCACCCGCGCGCACGACGCGAGGAACGTAGCCGGACGTGTCGATCGCCGCGTCCCATTCTCCGTCGCCGAGCGCATGCAATCCCGGATCGATCCGCGGATCGCGGTCGCCGATACGGTGCTCGACGCTCGCGCTCCAATCCTCGGGGAGCGCGCTGCGACCGCGGGTGAACACCGTGATCGCGTGGCCGCGCGAGCGTGCGGCCTCGACGATGTGACGGCCGAGAAAGCGCGTTCCGCCCAGGACCAGCAGCCGCATCGTCCGCCCGGCGCTACTTGCGCGAAACGATGTTCACGTGCGCCAGCACCTCCTGCGCTTCCATCAGCGATGGGACGTACTTGTCGCCGAAGCCGAGCAGGTTCGCGTTGACGAGGCTTTGATGCACCGCTTCGCCGACGATCGCGGGCACCGGCAGGTTCTCGGCGAGGTGCGTGTAGTAGCGCATGTCCTTTTGCGCGTTGACCAGCGTGAACTTGAGCCCTTCGAGCGAGCCGCTTTCGAGCATCTTGCCCAGCATCATCTGGAAGATGCCCGAATTGACGGCGCCGGCCGAGATGATCGCGTGCAGCTTTTCGAGCGACGCGCCCGATTTCACGCACGTCGCGCATGCCTCGGCGGTCGCCGTCGCGATCGCCTGCGCAATGAAGTTGTTGATGAGCTTCAGAATGTGGCCGTGTCCCGGCGGCCCCGCATGGAAGATGTTCTCGCAATACGCGGACAGAATCGGCTTCAGTTCCTCGAACGTCGCGTCATCGGCGCCGACCATCGTGTTGAGCCGGCCCTGCTCCGCCTCGATCGGCGTTCGCGCGAGCGGCGCGTCGACGAAGCGCGTCCCCTTCGTCGCGAGCGCATCGCGCAGCGCCGTGGTGAGCGACGGCTCGCTCGTCGAGGTGTCGACGACGATCAGGCCTTCGCGCGCCACGCCCATGATGCCGTCCTTCCAGTGGATGATCTCCTCGACCTGCGGCGCGCCGGTCACGCACAGGATGACGATGTCGGATGCCTGCGCGACGGCGGCGTTGGTCGCGACTTCCTTCGCGCCGGCGGCGAGCAGATCCTCGAGCGGCTGGCGATTGCGATGCGCGCGGACTGTCAGCGGAAAGCCCTTGGTGACGAGATTCTTGGCGATGCCATGGCCCATCAGTCCGAGCCCGATGCATCCGATCCGTGGCTTTTGCATGTGCGAGTGTCCTTGTCGATTGGCGCTCTAGTCTATTACAGCCGGCGTGCGCCGCCGCTCGAACCATGCGAGCAGCAGACCGCTGCCCGCAATGATCGTCATGCCGATGAGCGTGAAGGCGTCCGGAAAGTCTCCGAACACGGCGAAGCCGAGCGCGGTCGCGAACACGAGCTGCATATAAGTGAACGGCGTGATCGCCGAGGCCGGCGCCCGCTGGAACGCGAGAATCAGCATGAAATGCCCGACGGTGCCGAACAGGCATCCGATCACGAGCAGCACGGCGTGCGGCCACGCCATGTCGAAGCCATGGTCGACAAACGGCAGCCCGAGCGCCATCAGCGTCGTTCCGCATAGCGCCGGATAGAAGAGCGTCACGCGCGGATCGTCGCCGCGAAGCGTGCGCGTCATGATCTGGAACGCAGCGTAAAGGGCCGCACCGAGCAACACGAGCAACGCGGCGCCCTGAAAGATCGATGCGCCGGGTCGCACGATCAGCAGCATGCCGACGAATCCCGCCGCGATGAACGCCCAGCGCGCCGGCGTGATGCGCTCGTTCAGGAATACGACAGCGAGCAGCACGACGAGGATCGGCGTGCCGAAATTGATCGCCGTCGCGTCGGCAAGCGGCAGCCAGCGAAGCGCGGTCGAAAAGCACAGCGACGAAATCCAGATCAACGTGCCGCGAATGATCTGCAAACCTGGCTGCGCCGTGCGAAAGAGGCCAAGCCGCAATGCCGGGCCGGCCCAGATGATCAGCGCGAGCGCCTGCACGAGATAGCGAACGAAAACGAGCACCGGCACCGGATACGTGCGCACGAGGAACTTGATGCACGCATCGAGCATCGCGAAGCAAGCGACGGCGCCGACGACCAGCAGCACGGCTTTCGCCGGTATGTGTCCCGCCGAACGCGCCGGCTGCGTTTGTCCGCTCGGCTCGGGGTCACGCCGAGCGGATGGCGGGCTTGGCCTTTCGTTCAAGAGGAAGCGTCGAGGCGAGACCGCGAGCCGGTGGAGCGGGTGAAGGGAATCGAACCCTCGTCGTAGGCTTGGGAAGCCTCTGCTCTACCATTGAGCTACACCCGCAGGGGCGCTCATTCTAGCGAATATCCCTCGAAGGGGTGTCGAGCGCCCTTACACCGCACTCGTCGGCGGCGCTGATTCCGCGTTGTAGTCGTTTGAAATTCCGTGCAATCCCTGTCCCAGAACGCTGATTGCTTTCATCCCTTGGCTTCGTGGCCTTTGCAATTGAGTTGAGTCCCAAAGATTCGTGACCGGGTGCATCCAAACCCGTCACGAATACGTACAAAGATCGTCGTCGCAAGGGGGGCAACATGTCGACGTTCCTCGGCCTGCTGCAGGGCACGGCATCGATCGCGATCGCGCCCGTTGTTGCCGCAACGCCGTACATCCCCGGAACGCTGCAGAACTACTTCGATCTCGTGAGCGGTTGCGAGATTGCAGTGACCACGTTCAGCAAGCTCGTCGACGCAAAGTGTCCGTATGGAGCCGCGCATTTCGGTTCCACGAACCAGGACGAGATACGTTTCCACCCGCGTCGCGGCAACCGCGTCGTGATTTCCCAAGGAGAGAATTCATGAAGCGATTTCTCGGGGCCGCCGTCGCGGCCGGCGTCCTGGCGGCGAGCAGCGTATCCGCGTCGGCCGCCGATTTTTCTTTCAGCGGCACGCTGGCGGACGATAACGATGTGGCGTTGTTCAGTTTTACGCTCGCGTCGGCTGCCGACGTCGCGCTGAGTACCTGGTCATACGCCGGCGGCACGAACGCGGCGGGCGACTTGATCCCCCCGGGCGGCTTCGATCCGATCGTCTCGCTTTTCTTCGGCGCCGGTAGCTCGGCGCTCCTGATCGACGCCAACGACGATGGCATCGGGGTCCCGGTCGATCCCAGCACCGGCTCGGCGTTCGACGCGCTGCTCGAGTCCTTCTCGCTGCCGGCAGGTGTGTATACGGTCGCATTAAGTCAGGTTGCCAACTTCGCCAACGGTCCGACGCTCGGCGACGGATTCCTTGGTGCCGGCAATCCCGATTTCGATGGCCGCACCGGCGCGTGGGCGCTCGACATTCTGGGGGTCGACAGCGCCGCTGCGATCCCCGCCGTTGCGGTCCCAGTTCCCGGCACGCTCGCGCTGTGTTTGCTCGGCCTGGCCGCTGCGGGTGTCACGCGTCGCCGCGTCGATCCATGCATCTGATCGCCGCAGCAACGCGTACAAGCGGCTACGTACCGCGCTAGTCATGCAGCGGTGCCCCTGGACAGCCCCGAGTCTTGTGGCTGCGGCGTCCATCTTCCAAGGAACGAATCCATGACTTCGATCCGCAAGACCATGCGTTGCTGGATACCCCCGATCGTCGCGCTGGCGCTGACTGCGATGGGCCTCGCCGCCCAGGCGTCGAGCCACCGCGAAGCGCTGGCGGTGTTGAACGAGCCGTGTGCCGACAACACCGACACCTATGCTTGGGTGCGACCCGGGACGCACGACAAGCTCTACCTGATCATGAACTTCAACCCGCTGCACGAGCCGGGCCAGGGCAACCAGGGTCTGCGTGCGTGCAACGGCTATCGCTATCAATTCCACGTCGCGATCGGCACCAGCCTGGCGGACAGGTTCGTCTACCGCGTCGAGTTCAAGAACACATTGATTCCCGATGCCCCGCCGAGCGCGGGCGATCCGCTGGGCGGCGGGAACGAGCTCCTTTGGCAGTTGACCGGCGGCACCGAGACGATGAAGGTCACCCGCATCGTGCGCTCGAATCGCCCGATCCAACTCGACGAGGTGGACCCCACGCGCACGACGGTGCTGGCGGATAATCTTTCCGTCCTGCCCAACAACCACGGCCCGCAGACCGACCGTCTCGTCTATGGGCTGGGCCCGTTCCAGGGCTACGACTCGGGCAATCCCGCGAGCCGAGAACAGGGGTTGTACGACCAGGCGTTCGTCGACCGCTTCATCCACAACCTGAGCAACGGCGGTCGCATCATCGCCGGACAGTTCGACGATCCCTACCAGCTCGACGAGAAGGGGATCTTCGACCTCGTCAACCTGAACCGCGACGACCTCGGTGGCATTCCCGGCGCACGCCGGCCACCGGGCGAGGACGTGTTCACCGGATTCAACGTGTTTTCGATCGCCATCGAGGTCCCCATCGCCGATATCTTTCCGGCGGGCATTCCTCACAACGGCGCGTTGATGCCGAGCTCCACCGACAGCCTGCTGCGCGTGCACTCGACCATCAACCGGCAACGCGTGCAGTCGGTCGATGCGACCAACATCATCACCGGCCTGAAGGGTTCGGGCGACTGGGTCCAAGTTGGCCGCAACGCGCTGCCGCTGTTCAACGCCGGACTCGTGGGTACCCAGCGCCAGACACTGTACCTGCGCTCCAGCCCCGACCGCGACGTCACCAACTTCGGCGCCGACGTCCTGTTCCCGGTGCTGGTTCGCGACGCCGACGCGCTGGGCATTTACCGGGCACTGGGCGTCCCGGCGTCCACGGTCGATGTGCTGAAGGGCCCACGCGTGGACATCATCAATGCGATCAACCTCGGCCGGCCGATCCCCGTAGCGGACGGATCTACTGGCGACGTGATCACACTCGACGCGGCCATCGACTCGATGTTCCCCAACGGGCGGCGCCTCGGCGGCGGGACTGCCCCGAACCGCAATCAGGTGAATGTGAACAGTGTGCTGATCAGCCTGATCGTCGCGGGTAATCCAGCTGCCGGTCTCGCCAAGGGCGTTGAAGTCAACGACAAGAACTATCTCGACCGATTCCCGTTCTTGGCGCCTGCCCACCAAGGTCTGCTCCAAGGGCACGGGGGAATCAACGTTCCCACCGTACCGGACATTCCTATTCCTTGATGTTGCAACGACGAACCCGGAGCGGCCCCCAATCGCGGGGGCCGTTTTGGGACATACGGCGTCGACACTGAACACTCGACCGTTTCAGGGAACAGCGTCGATGGCCCGATCGATTGGCGATTCGCGGTTGACGTGGCGGCACCTCGCGACGATCGCGCTGATCGTATTCGGCGGCAGCGCCCACAGCCTACGTGCGGCGCCGTTCGTGCCGAACGAAGACGCGCAAGTGCTCGAGCGTCTGGCCGAGCGCAACACGCCACAGTATCGACAACTGAAGGTGTTGCAAGCGGCGTTGGCTCGGGCGCCCGGCGACATGTCCCGCGCCACCGCGCTCGCCGCAGCCCACATCCGGATCGCTCGTCAAGAAGGCGATCCGCGCTATCTTGGCTACGCGCAATCCGCGCTCGCGCCTTGGTGGCGGGATCCGAACGCGCCGACACCTGTGCTCGTGCTACGCGCGACCATCCGCCAGAGCCTCCACGATTTCGATGCCGCGGTTGCCGACCTCGGCACGGCGCTGCGGCGGGAGCCCTGGAACGCCCAGGCGCTGCTCACCCGCGCCACCGTGCTCACGGTTCAGGGCAAATACGCCGACGCGCGCGCCGACTGCGCGACGTTGGCCCAAGCGGCACGCGAAATCTACGTCATCGTCTGTATCGCCGCGATCGACAGCGTTACCGGCAAGGCGCGGCTTGCTGCCGACTCGCTGACCCGCGCATTGTCGATGCTGCCGCGCAACGATGCGGCGACCCGCGCTTATGCCGAGACGATGCTGGGCGAGATCGCGCACCGGCTCGGTGATGCCTCGGCGCAAGCCCATTTCGCGGCCGCGCTTCAGGCGGATCCGCGAGACTTGTACCTGATCGGCGCGTACAGCGACTGGCTGCTCGACCAAGCGCGGCCCGCCGACGTCGTGCCGTTGGTGATCAAGGAGACGCGGGTCGATCCGCTCGTGCTTCGCCTCGGGCTCGCGCAGCAAGCGTTGCAGCGACCGGAGGCCGCGGCGACGATCGGCGCCCTGCGCGCGCAATTCGACGCGAGCCGAGCACGTGGCGATGTCGTGCACCGGCGCGAGGAAGCTCGGTTCGAGCTCCATCTCGATCGCAATCCGGGCAAGGCGCTCGCCCTTGCGCGCGACAACTGGCGCGTGCAGCGCGAGCCTGCCGACTTGCGCATCCTCGCCCAAGCGGCGGCTGCCACCTCTGATGCTGACGCGCTCGCGACCGTCCGGCGCTGGCTGGCCGAGACGGGACTCGAGTATCCAGCGGTGGCGGAACAGGTCGTCGCGACAATCGGAAGAAACCCCGCGAAATAGCGCGCGCGCTCGTCATGATCGCAGCGGCGGCCGTCGCTGCCGTGGCCGCGCCGGGCGAGGCGCACCAACCTTCGGACAGCTACCTCACGCAGCAAGCAGGAGGGCGAGACGATCGAGGGGCAATGGATATCGCGCTGCGCGAGTCGCCCTTTCGCCAGGACGTCTACACGCTCGATGCGCTCGCCCTGGCGCCCTGGCACGGCGAAGCGCGCGCTCTCGGCAAGCGTTACGATGTCGCGCCAACGGCGTCGTTGCCGGCGGAATCGCGACGAAGATGAACCGCCGTTGACCGCAGGTCCGCGACGATCCGGCGCGCCGCCATCGGCGAATCGCAGACAACAGCAATGGCCAATCGAACGCATCCGCCCGAGATCGTCGTCTTCGGCAGCCTCAACATGGATCTCGTCGTCCGGGTCCCGCGCGTTCCAGACGCCGGAGAAACGCTCACCGCGCGCGGATTCATGACGAACCCTGGCGGGAAAGGCGCCAATCAGGCGGTCGCGTGTGCACGTCAGGGCGCCCGCGTGTGCATGGTCGGACGGGTGGGTAACGACGATTTCGGCGTCGCGTTACGCGCCGCGCTCGCCGCCGACGGCGTCGACGTGCGTCATGTGCTCGCCGCCGGAGAATCGAGCGGCATCGCACTGATCATGGTCGACGACGCCGCGCAGAACCGCATCGCGCTGATCGCGGGCGCAAACGCGACGCTCGAGCCGAGCGACGCCGAAGCGGTCGCCGAGCTCGCGGCCGCACCGCTACTGTTGCTCCAATGCGAAGTTCCGATGTCGGCGGTCGTGCGCGCGGCCGAAATCGTCGATACGAACGGCGGTACGGTGGTGCTCAATCCGGCTCCGGTGTACCCGCTGCCCGATGCACTTTGGCCGCTCGTCGACATCCTCGTCGTGAACGAGACCGAGGCGACCGCCGTTGCCGCGATCGCAGTGAATGACCTCGCGAGCGCACGCGCCGCGGCGCTCGCGTTACGCGCGCGCGGGCCCGCGACGGTAATCGTCACGTTGGGTAGCGATGGCGTCGTCGTCGCCGACGCGCGCGGGTGCCGCCACTTCGCCGCGCTGCGCGTGCAGGCGGTCGACACGACGGCGGCGGGCGATACGTTCATCGGCGCGCTGTGCGCCGCGTACGTCGCCGGCGAATCGATCGACGACGCCGTTGCGCAAGCGATCAGAGCGGCCGCACTGTGCGTGACTCGACCCGGCGCGCAGATGTCGATTCCGACGCGCGACGAGCTTGCCGCCATGCCGACCGTGGCGGCACCGACGCTGCTGTAGTTCGCCGCGGCGGTGCGCCGGCGCGAGATTGCGACAGTCGTGACCCCATGACGGCAGCGAGCACGTCGAGCCCGCCTATTCGCGGATCCTCCGTGCCTCGATGTAGTACCGCTTTTCGTGCGCTTCGCCCATCGAGAAGGTCTTTCGGGGCAACGGACCTTCGCGCACCACCATGCGAAGCAGTTCGTCCTTGCTCAGCGCCGGCAGACGGATGCCGACATTTCCATTGCTCATCGCCAGGCGTTCGAGCGCGTCGTCGCCGTGCACGTAATCGACGTGCGTAGCGCCCCCGCGCTCGATCAAGCGGTCGATGAAGCGCTGAAACGTGCCGACGGCCAAAGTGGTTTGCGGATCGGCGACCTCGATCACGCTGAACTGCGCGCCGGGACCGATCAGCCCGGCGGCGTGGCGTGAGCGCTGCGCCGCTCGCACGCGGTCGCGCATCGCGGCCGCCGACCGCACATCGGTTCGCGACAATCGGCTGCCGAGCTCGCCGGCAAGCGCCTCGCGGACGTCCACGGAAACGCCGAACAGCAGCCGATGGATCGGCGAAAATTCGAGCGCCGGGTCGTGGATGTTCTCGACTTCGACGAGCGCGAAGCGACTCGGATGGTTCATGCCCACCGACGCCTTGACGCTATCCCAGTACGCCTTGGCGGTGGCGAGCGAGTGATTGCCGTCGCCCATCGCGAACAGCATCACCGGCGTGTCGGCCGGCACGCCGTAACGGCGCGCGAACACCTGCGCACTCGCGAGGGCGCGCAACGCCTGCGTGGCACGCTCGGATCGGGCGTCATCGACCGCGTATCCGGCCACGCGTCCGCCGCCGAGCATCAGGTCGGTTTCGTAGACCTTCGCGAGCGTCGCTCGTTCGGCGCCGATCGGCTCGATCACGGTCGACGCCGGGTCGTCGATCAGCACGAGGATGTGCGGCAATTCGAGGTCCGCGCCGCGCCGAACCTCGATGCGCGGCGCGAGGCGCTCGACCATCGTGCCTTCGGTCGGGCGAATGGGGCTCGTCGATTGATTGCCGAAGTCGTATTGCTCGAGATCGAGCTCGAGCATCAATCCGCGGCGGACCCGGTTGCCGATGGTTCGCTCCACATAGATCGCGCCTGCGCGTTCGTCGAGCAGCTTGTCTTCGAGGTAGCGGCGCATCGTGTCCTGGATCCGGCGGATGCGCGCGGCGGCGTCCGGCGTTCCCAGATACGCTTCGGGGAAGATCAGGTGCAGGCTCGAAGGCGCGTCGCCGACTTCGCGTGCGACGCGTCGCCAATAGTCCGGCTCCGACGTGTACTGATCGCAGGCGATGACAGCCCACTTCGACAGATCGATGCCGGGCTTCGGAAGCAGGATCCGAGGCAGCCTGAAGCAAGTCTTTGCATCCATTGAATCGTCGTGTGTGGTTGAATCCGCCGATGGTACTCATCCGCTCAACGATCGTCGAACCGGGGCGCGCGACCGGCGGCGATCGGATCACGCTCGGCGCATTGCGCGCCGCTCGAGGCTCAGGAGAGGCCGGCCGGCGCGTCATTCGCTCAGGTGCGCGACTACGCGACGGGTGTGAGCGCCGTCGCGGTGTTCGAACAGATAGATCCCCTGCCACTGCCCGAGCGCGGGGCGTCCTTCGGCGACGGGAATCGACAGCGACACAGCGGTGAGCGCGGCCTTGATATGCGCGGGCATATCGTCTGGACCTTCGACGGTGTGCGCAATCCATCGCATCGACGGCGCGTCCGACGGAGGGACCAGACGACGAAAGAACGCTTCGAGGTCGCGTCGCACGTCGGGATCCGCGTTCTCTTGCACGCACAGCGAGCACGATGTGTGTTGCACGAACAGCGTCAACACGCCGCTCGACACGCCGCTCGCGCGCGCGATGCGGACAACGTCCTCCGTAAACTCATACAGTCCCGGACCGTCCGTGCGAATGGCAAGGGTCGTTTGCATCGCGCTCCGTCCACCGGCCGATGCCGGCATCGACAAGTTCGACTCATTCGGACCCCACACGAGCTCAGCGGGCTCCATACCCTCGCGCCGAAAATGTGCGGTCCGACGAGCCCCGTGGCCCTATCGTACCCCGCGCCGAGACATTGCTCATCGTGCTTGCCCGTCGCGAGGTAACCGGCATTCGTATGAACCGCCAGGCCGCCGCGAGGTCACATCTGGCCGAGATCGATCGTGAGGAGATAGCAATGCGACCGTCACTCACCCTTGGAGCTGGCCTCCTTGTTGCCATCGTTGCGTCCGCGGCCGCCACCGCCCAAACCCCTGCGCGCAGGATAGCCGGCGATGTCGTACGGTTCGACGCCGGCGTGCTCGAAGTCAAGACCGCAGCCGGCGAGAGCTTAAGCGTCAAGCTCGCCGACAAGGCGCGCATCAGCACGCGCGCCGCGAGCGACCTCGCGCACGTGCAGCAGGGCGGCTTCATCGGCACGACGGCTGCACCGCGTGCCGACGGGACGCTTGTCGCGAGCGAGGTGCACATCTTCCCCGAGGCGATGCGAGGCACCGGCGAAGGCCATCGGCCGATGACCGGAAACAACACGATGACCAACGCAACCGTGTCGAAGATCGCGGGCGGCGCGACACGCAACACGATGACCAACGCGACGGTCGCGAACGTCGCGAAGGCGGACGGCGAGCGCACGCTGACCTTGACGTACAGGGGCGGCCAAACCGTCGTCGTCGTGCCGGCCGACACGCCGATCATGACGATCGATACCGGCGATCCGTCGATGCTCGTTCCCGGCGCGCACGTCGTCGTGTATGCGACGACGGGTTCGGACGGTGGCCTGACGGCCGATCGCGTGAGCGTCGGCAAGGACGGCTACGTCCCTCCGTTGTGACGCGCCTCGGGCAGCGCTGGCCGCTGCGCGACGCTTACATCTGCCTGAAGAGATGGTTGAACGAGCGGCTCACTTCGAGCTTCTCGTCGCAACCTTTGACGTGGACGACCTGATTGCCGCGGAAGTCGCGGCTCACCTGCGTGACGGCATCGACGCGGACGACGGTCGAGCGATGGATTTGCCAGAATTCCTTCGGATCGAGCTCGTCGATCAGCTCCTTGATCGGTTTGCGGATCAACGCCTCGAAGCGCTCGGTCTGCACGCGCGTGTACTTGTCCTCGGCGCGGAAGAACAGGATTTCGGTGGTCGGGATCATGCGGATCGTTGCGCCCACGCTCGCCTGCACCCAGCGCATGTATTCGCGCGGCTTGAGCGCGCCGTCCCCGAGCCTTGCCGAAAGCTGCTCGAGCAGATCGCTCATCGGGTCGGGCTTTTGCTCGAGCCGCTCGCGCAGACGTCGACAGGTGAGCGCGACCCGTTCGGGCTCGACCGGCTTCAGCAGATAGTCGATCGCGCCGTGGTCGAAGGCGCTGATCGCATACTGGTCGTGCGCGGTGACGAACACGAGGTGAGCCTTTCCCGCGAGCGCGCGCGCCGCCTTGATGCCGTCCAGCTCGGGCATGTTGATGTCGAGAAAGACGATATCCGGCTCGAGACTCTGCACCATCGCGACCGCCTCTTGGCCATTGGCGGCTTGTCCGACGATCTGCAGCTCCGGCCACGCTTCCTTCAAGCGTCCGGCGATCTGCTCGCGCATCAAGCGCTCGTCATCGGCGATGACGGCGGTCGGGGCGGGGCTCGCATGCATCGCATTCATCCGATCAAGCGGCGGCGCCGACGATCTCGTAGGGCACCTTGATCGTCGCGCAGGTTCCCCCCGCCGGCGGAACGCTGATGATCAGCTCGGCGCGACCGTTGTACAAGGCTTTCACGCGCTCCCGAATATTCGCGAGCCCTACGCCCCCATCGGTTTTCGGCGTGAACCCGACGCCGGTGTCGAGCACGTGCACGGCGAGCTGGCCATCGACGACCTCGGCGCTGATCTCCAGCCTTCCCCCGGCAGCCTTGGGCTCCAGGCCATGCTTGATCGCGTTCTCGACCAGCGTCTGCAACATCATCGACGGAAAGACCGCGGATCTCAAGCCTTCGGGCACGTTGATGTTAGCCTGCAGGCGATCTTCCATCCGCACCGCCATGATTTCGAGAAACGCGCGCGACAGCTCGACCTGTTGACCCAGCGTGGGCCGGCTGCCGTCGCGCATCTGCGGCATCGCCGAGCGCAGATAGCGAATCAGGCTCTGCTGCATCTTCGAAGCGCGCGGCGGATCGGTCAGGATGAGCTGGTCGATGCTCGCGAGCGTATTGAACAGGAAGTGCGGCTCGATCTGCGCCTGCAATGCTTCCATGCGCGCTTCGAGCGCGGTGCGTTCGAGCTGCTCGGTCTCGGCGCGTTGCGTCGCCTGACTCGCGCGCAGTTCGGCCCTGCGCTTGCCCCCGGCCACCACCTTGATGATGATCGAAGCGACAATGAGCAAGAGGAACGGCTGCGGCGATTTCAGCATCGCGGCGAGGATCATGCCGAGGCTCGAGACGAGCAGCAGCGTCCACCATGACACGACGGCGAGCCAGTCGAAGAAACGCCACCACAGAACGACGATCGCGCTGC
Source organism: uncultured beta proteobacterium (assembly GCA_963728935.1). Taxonomy (GTDB): domain Bacteria; phylum Pseudomonadota; class Gammaproteobacteria; order Burkholderiales; family Casimicrobiaceae; genus CAVSMC01. The sequence continues at coordinate 532,543 of CAVSMC010000001.1, forward strand.
GCATGCCGCGCAGCGCAGCTCGCGTTTCGGACGACGGCGCGTCTGCCGGGCCCTTGCCACGCCTGGCCGCGTTGTCCGAGCCCTTGCCCTGGTCGGTGTCCACTTGGTCGATCCTTCGCCAATGTTGCTCGGACGAGATTAGCGGAGGCGGGCGACAAGCTCCAGCACGGCGAGACACAATGCGCACCGGGAGGGATGAAATGCAGCTAACCGTCACAGTCGGCGTCAGCCGGCGCAACGTCGCCCTGCCGCGGTTGACGATCCGGCGACCCGTTGACGCGCAGCGCTGACGGCATGGCGGGCAGCGACGTAACGACGTTGCCACGCGGCCAACTCGGCGCCACGGCGCTCGCCGGGCTTCGCGAGGCAGCGAACCGCTTCGGCGCAGGCAATGGCGCGCGCGCCATCGCATTGCTCAGAGCGGCCTCCGGGAAGCCTCTCGGCGACGCCGACGTGCTGCTCGCCTATCACGATGTGCTGCTCTTCATTCTCGCGTACCCTGCGACGGCGGCCGTGCGCTCGCTCGCTGCGCGCGAATTGTCGCGCGTCGCCGCGGCGGCGCGCGACATCGACGCGAACGGGCCTGCACGCGCTCGCCGCGCGCTTCGCGGCAGCGGCATCGCGTGGTCGAAGGTCACGATCGCCTTCGGCTATCCGCTCGTCCGCTGGCTCGTATCGCGCTTTCCGTCGTGCGTCGACGTCGATTCGTTCGGTGAGAGCGGAGTGCTCCTGGTCGAATGGCTGCGCCACAGCCTGCCCGCTGCCGAGTTCGATTTGCTCGCCTACGGCGACGAATCGCCGGACGCGCTGCTCGAAGCGGCGACCGAAGGCTGGCGCGGCAGCCGCCTCGCGTGGCTCGTCGCGCAGTTCGAGCGCTTGCCGTGCGACCGTGCACTGCGCGAGGCGCTCTACGACAGCCTCGAGCTCTTCGTGTCGCTCAATCCGCGCGACACGCCGATCTCGCGGACGTTCGCGCGCGGATCGCCGCACCCGGTCTTCTATCATCGTAGCGCGCTCGTGCGCAGCGTCGATGTCGACAGGTTGATCGCGACCGCGTTGTCGCCGCCTCGCGCGCTCGATCGCAACGACCGGCAGCGACTTGTCGATACCGGCCGAGGTGTTCTCGCGATGCTCGGCCGCGAAACGGATCCCATCACTTATGCCGACGTCGCGCGCACGCGCCAGTACGACCTGGGGCGCGGTGTCGCTATCGCGCTCTATTCGGCCGAGCCTTCGAAACGCGGCGCGCTCGATTCGCATATCGGCTACGTGCTGTTCAAGAACGGCGTTCCCGTCGGTTACGGCGGCGGTTGGCCGTTCCTCGGCACCTGCAAGATCGGCATCAACATCTTCGCGCCGTTTCGAGGCGGCGAATCGGCGCTGCTGATGGCGTCGGTGTTGCGCGTCTATGCTCGATTGTTCGCCGTCGAGCGATTCCTGGTCGAGCCGTATCAGTTCGGCGCCGGCAATCGCGAAGGCCTCGAATCGGGCGCGTTCTGGTTCTACTTCCGTCTGGGCTTCCGGCCGGTGGAGGCGAAAGCCTGCGCGATCGCAGGCGAGGAATTCGCGCGAATGCAGCGAACGGCCGGCTACCGCACGCCGCTCTCGATGCTTCGAAAACTTGCACGCTTCGATCTCGAGCGGCCGGCGGTCGGGCGCACGCGACCGGCGTGCGATCCATCGGCGTTGAGCCAGACGGTAACGACCTGGATAGCGTCGCGCTTTCACGGACGACGCGACCGTGCCGAAGCCGCCGCGCAGCGCATCGTGACAACGGCGTTGGGGCTGCCGCATCCGCTTCGCTGGCGCGACGACGAGCGCTGCGCGTTGCGCGCGATCGCGCCCGTCCTCGCGCAGATCGGCGATCTTCATGCGTGGCCGGCGCGCGACAAGCGCCGGCTGATCGCAATCATCCGCGCCAAAGGCGGCAACGAGTACCGCTATTTCGCGCTGATGGCGGATTTCATGCGGCTGCGCGATGCGTTGAACGCCATCGCACACGTCCCGTCGACATGAAACGCCGGCGCGCGACGCCGCCTATTCCACCGGGAGCGCGGCCGGTGCGGCTTGCAGAAGGCGGCGGACGCGCAGCGGGCCTGTCGAACCCAGGTCGGTCGAGGTACTGACGTCGACGGTGAAAAGATCGGTTCGACCTGCCCGCGCGCCGACGCGGCCGAGCTCCGAGCTGACGACGTAGCAGGTTCGGGGCCGGACCGGGGGCAGGACGTCGGCCGCCTGCTCCCGCGGTGCCGGAAGCGTATAGAACGGCGCGAGCTCCGGGTCGGTCAACAACAGCGCGCGTCCCGTCAGATTCACGACGACGAGCGATTGGTCATCGGACGCGATCACCGCCGACCCGGCTGCGTACACCAACAGGAAGCAGCACACGGTGAGCGCGACGACGCCCAGGTGTTGCTGCGGCGGCGCGTTTCCAAAGTCCGATGTGAGCAACGCGACACCGACGACGAATCCGACGCCAGCATAGAGGAGCGTGCGCTTGGCGAACGCACGAACCTGCCTCTTCTCGTCGGCGCGGCCGCACCAGTAGAACCAGAGCCCGAGGACGCCGAGGACGGCGAGTGTCAGGGCGAAGCCCCAGAGGATATCGGCATCCATCGGCATTGCGGTTTCCTGGCGGCAGATCGCAATGCACAGTGTAGCCGCCGCGTCGGGATCGGAGAGGCTTTGTCGAAAGACTTTATGTTTGCCAGTGGGGTTCCGACGGGTCCGCACGCTTCGCCGACGCCAAGGCTTTGTTGGGACGACACGATGTTTCTCGCCAACGGCGTGGCCGCGCCTGCGCGGTCGGCTGTGTCGAATCGAGTCCGATCGAAGTCGGCGCTCGCGTTTCAACCGTGGTAATGAACGCGTCGAGCGCGCGCTTGTACGATTGTTCGTAGCGGTCGATGAAGAAGCGCAGCAGCGGATCGCGGCTCGACAGGATCAGCATTTCGGGTCGGCCGATTTCGCCTGTGCGGATCGCGTCGTGCAGCGCGCGGTGCGTTGGAACGAAGCGGCGGTTGGACGCAACGAAGAACGGCGCGCTCGTTTCGGCGAGCGTCTTCGCGCAGGCATCGACTCTGGCGAGGTCGAGATCGACCGGCTTTTCGCAGAAAAGGTGATCGGATTGATGCCGATTTCGACCCTGCCGGTCAATCGCGCAGAACGCCGCACGCGCCCAGCTCGCGGCGCAGTTGTTCGGGCGAGCGAAAGTGGATGCCGTGAATGCCGAGTGCGCCGGCCGCATCCGCGTTGGCGGCGACGTCGTCGATGAACACCGCCTGGTCGGCAGCGACACCATTGCGCTCGAGCAGGATGCGGAAGATGCGCGCGTCGGGCTTGATGACGCCGACCTCGCCCGAGACGACGATATCGCCGAACCAATCGAGAAACGGAAATCGACTGCGCTGCGGCGTAAATGTCTCCGCCGACCAGTTGGTGATTGCGTAGATCGGCACGCCGCGCCGCTTGAGCTCGGCGAGCACGGCCACGCTGCCCTCGATCGCGCCCGGAATCATCTCGCCGAATCGCGCGGCGAACGCCTCGATAAGCTCGCGCTTGTCGGCGTGACGCGGCATCAGCTCCGCCGTCGCCTCGGCGAACGTGCGTCCCGCATCCTGCCGTTCGTTCCACTCGGGCGTGCAGATATTGACGAGGAAATGCTCCATCGCCGCTTCATCGCCGCCGAAGAGCTTGCGGTACAGGTAGCGAGGATTCCACTCGATCAAAACGCCGCCCAAGTCGAAGATCGCGACGCTTCGACGCTCCGATGGCGGCATGCCGGCAGCGAGCGGGCGTCAGGCGGAAATGCGTTCGCGCTCGGGCTGATTGATCAGGACGCGCCGCAGGACCTCGACCGATTTCTCGACGCCCTCGAGCGCCGGCATCATGGGATCTTCATGCTCGATGCTGAACACGTCGTCGTACCCGATTGCCGCCAGCGCCGCGACGAGCTGCCGCCACCACAGCTCGCCGTGACCGTAACCCAACGTGATGTAGTTCCACGCGCGCTCGGCGAAACGATCGCCCGGCGTCGTCTCGATCACGCCGTTCACGCCCGCGGCGATCGGCTCGACGCGCGTGTCTTTTGCGTGCACGTGGTAGATGGCGCCGGGTAGCGCGCGCACCGCGGCGATCGGATCGGCCCCCATCCACATCAGATGGCTCGGATCGAAATTCGCTCCGACCGTTTCGCCGACGGCGTCGCGCAGCCGGTGCAGCGTGCGCACGTTGTAGACGTTCTGATGGCCGTGCAACTCGAGACAAAGCTTTCGGATGCCGAGCCCGTTCGCATAACCGACGAGATCGCGCCAGTACGGAATCAATACTTCTTCCCACTGGTAGCGAAGGATCTCGCGCACCTCGGGCGGCCACTGCACGGTGATCCAGTTCGCGCTCGCGTCGCCCTTCGCGCCGGGACATCCGGACATCATTACGACGCGGTCGACGCCCATCAGGCTCGCGAGCTTGATCGTCTTGCGCGTCACCGCGTCGTGCCGCCGTCCATGCTCGCCCGGATGCAGCGGGTTGCCCGAGCAGTTGAGCGCGCTGATCGCGATGCCATGATCGTCGAGCCTCGCCTTGAAGTTGCGCCGGTCGGCGTCGTTTTCGAGCATCCGATCGAGGTTCAGATGCGGGGCCTTCGACCAGTTGCCGCAGGCGAACTCGAGCATGTCGAGGCCAAGCCGCGCTGCAGTGGCTACCAGCGTGTCGAAATCGGTTTCGGGCAGACTGTCGGTGATCATGCCGATCTTCATGGCAAACCCTCGAACGAAGCTTCTTTGCGGAATGCGCAGCGCGCGTCCGCCACTATACCGAATGCCCCCCGGCGCCCTGCCGACTTGCTCGACTGGCCGAACAACGCCGCTGATCCCCTTTCGCGCTTCGTGCTTTCGCGATACCCTTGGCAGCTTGACGCTAGGGGTCCTGCCGGCATGCATCCGGCGGGTGAGATCAAACCCTTGGTACCTGTGCGGATAATGCCGGCGCAGGGAAGCGTTCCCGCCTCCCGCTCCTCGCCCGGTGTCCGCCTCACGAGGAGCGCCATGAACGCCAACGACCAGTTCTTCGCCCGCGACGCCAAGGTCGACGCCGCCGCAATCGCGCCGCTGCCCAACGCGCGCAAGATCTACATTGGGGGATCGCGACCCGATGTTCGCGTTCCGATGCGCGAGATCGCGCAAAGCGACACGCCCGCGTCGTTCGGCGCCGAAAAGAATCCGCCGATCGTCGTTTACGACACGTCGGGACCTTATACCGATCCCGATGCGGCGATCGACGTGCGCAAAGGTCTGCCGCCGCTTCGCGCCGGCTGGATCGACGAGCGCCGCGACACCATCGAGCTCGCCGGTCCGACGTCCGCGTACGGCCGCGAGCGCCTGGCCGATCCCGCGCTTCTCGGCATGCGCTTCGATCTCCACAGGAAGCCGCGGCGCGCGCAAAACGGCCGCAACGTCACGCAGATGCACTACGCGCGCCGCGGCATCGTCACGCCCGAAATGGAGTTCGTCGCGATCCGCGAGAATCTGCTGCGCGAACGGATGCTCGCGGCGCAACCCGCACTGGTGATGCGCCAGCATCGCGGCCAGAGCTTCGGCGCATCGATTCCCGAAGCGATCACGCCGCAGTTCGTGATGAGCGAGATCGCGCGCGGCCGCGCGATCCTGCCGGCGAACATCAATCATCCGGAAACCGAGCCGATGGCGATCGGCCGCAACTTCCTCGTCAAGATCAACGCCAACATCGGCAACTCGGCGGTGAGCTCGTCGATCGGCGAGGAGGTCGAGAAGATGACGTGGGCGACGCGCTGGGGCGCCGACACCGTGATGGACCTGTCCACCGGCAAGAACATCCACGAGACGCGCGAATGGATCGTGCGCAACTCGCCGGTGCCGATCGGAACGGTGCCGATCTACCAGGCGCTCGAAAAAGTCGACGGCAAGGCGGAAGATCTTACGTGGGAGATCTACCGCGACACGCTGATCGAGCAGGCGGAGCAGGGTGTCGACTATTTCACGATCCACGCCGGCGTGCTGCTGCGCTACATCCCGATGACGGCGAAGCGGATGACCGGCATCGTGTCGCGCGGCGGATCGATCATGGCGAAGTGGTGTCTCGCCCACCACAAGGAAAGCTTCCTGTACACGCGTTTCGAGGACATCTGCGAGATCATGAAGGCCTACGACGTCGCGTTCAGCTTGGGCGACGGGCTTCGCCCCGGCTCCGGGTACGACGCGAACGACGAAGCGCAGATGGCCGAGCTCGCGACACTGGGCGAATTGACGCAGGTCGCCTGGAAGCACGACGTGCAGACGATGATCGAAGGGCCGGGCCACATCCCGATGCACCTGATCAAGCACAACATGGACGAGCAGCTCCGGCTCTGCGGCGAAGCGCCGTTCTACACGCTCGGGCCGCTCACGACCGATATCGCCCCCGGCTACGACCACATCACGAGCGCGATCGGCGCAGCGATGATCGGCTGGTACGGCACGGCGATGCTGTGCTACGTGACGCCGAAGGAGCACCTGGGTCTGCCGAACAAGACCGACGTCAAGGACGGCATCATGGCCTACAAGATCGCTGCGCATGCCGCCGATCTCGCCAAGGGGCATCCGGGCGCGCAAATGCGCGACAACGCTCTGTCCAAGGCGCGCTTCGAGTTCCGGTGGGAGGACCAGTTCAATCTCGGCCTCGATCCGGACAAGGCGCGCGAGTTCCACGACGAGACGCTGCCGCAGAACGGCGCGAAGCTCGCGCACTTCTGCTCGATGTGCGGCCCGCACTTCTGCTCGATGAAGATCACGCAGGACGTCCGCGAGTTCGCCGCGAAGCAGGGCCTGTCCGACGAGGAGGCGCTCGCGAAGGGCATGGAAGTGAAAGCGGTCGAGTTCGTGAAGAGCGGCGCGGAGATCTACAGCAAGGCGTGACGCTCATTTCCGCGAACGCGGGAATCCAGCGTCTCTCGTCTTGCGCAGAACGACGCTGGGTCCCCGCGTTCGCGGGGACGACGCTCCGCGTGCCCGGATGGCAGTCCAGGATCGCTTCTTCGATTCGGCCGGCGTGCCGATTCGCTACGTCGAGCGCGGCGCCGGCGCGCCGGTCGTGCTCGCCCATTCCTATACTGCGATGTTCGAAGGTCAATTCGTCGTGACCGGGTTCGCCGACGCGCTCGCGGCGCAATACCGCGTGATCGGCTTCGATTTGCGCGGCCATGGGCTAAGCGGCAAACCGCACGATCCCTCGCGCTACGGCCGCGAGATGGCGCTCGACATCGCCCGGCTGCTCGACCATTTGGGCGTCGACAGGGCGCATATCCTCGGCTACTCGCTCGGCGCACATATCGTCGCGCAACTGCTGTCGCTTCATCCCGAGCGATTCGTGAGCGCGATCCTCGGCGGATCTTGCGGCCGTCGCCATTGGTCGGACGACGACGACCGGCGCGTTGAAGTCGAGGCGCGCGAGATCGAGCACTGCTTGATGCGCTCGCAGATCGCCCGGTTACGGCCGCGCGGCGCGCCACCGTTGAGCGACGACGAGCTTCGCGAGCGCACCGCCGTGTGCCTCGCCGGCAACGACCGCCACGCGCTCGCCGCGGTACGCCGCTCGAATCGCGACCAGGTCATCGTCGACGAAGACCTCGCCGCCGTACACGTGCCAACGCTCGGCATCGTCGGCAGCCTCGATCCTTACCTCGCGAGCTTCCGTGCGCTTGCGCACGTGATGCCGTGCTTTCGCGTCGAAGTGATCGATGGCGGCACGCACAACGCAACGCCCGCCCAGCCGGAGTTCCTGCGCGCGGTGCAGCGGTTCGTGAGCACGCAAGCCGCGGCGTGAGCGCCGTCGTGCGCGTCGGCATTTCCGGCTGGCGCTACCCGCCGTGGCGCGGCGTCTTCTATCCGCCGGACCTGCCGCAGCGCGACGAGCTCGCGTACGCGTCGCGCAAGATGGCGACGATCGAGATCAACGGCTCGTTCTATTCGCTGCAGCGGCCCGAGCATTACGCGGGCTGGTACGAGCAAACGCCTGCCGGATTCGTGTTCAGCGTCAAGGGCGGGCGTTTCATCACGCACATGCTGGAGCTTCGCAACGTCGAGGCGGCGCTCGCGAACTTCTTCGCCTCGGGCATCGCGAACCTGCGTGAGAAGCTCGGTCCGTTCCTTTGGCAGCTGCCGCCGATGCTCGGCTTCGACGCCGAGCGGCTGGAGCGCTTCTTCGAGCTGCTGCCGCGCAACACCGATCAAGCGGAAGCGCTCGCACGTCGCCGAAACGACAAGGTCAAAGGACGCGCGCGCCTTGTGTACGGCGACAATCGGCCGCTTCGCCATGCGCTCGAGATCCGCCATCCGAGCTTCGTCGATCCGGCGTTCGTCGCGCTGCTGCGCAAGCATTCGATCGCGCTCGTCGTCGCCGAGACGGCCGGCAAGTGGCCTCTTGCCGAAGACGTGACGTCCGACTTCGTCTACCTGCGGCTGCACGGCGACAAGAGACTCTACGTGAGCGGCTACACGCCGACGGCGCTCGAGCGCTGGGCCGCGCGCATCCGTGCGTGGCGCGACGGCGGCGAGCCTGCTGACGCTCGCCGCATCGCACCGGACGTGCGCGAGCCGAAGCAGCCGCGCGACGTCTATTGCTACTTCGACAACGACGCTAAGGTAGCCGCGCCGCGCGATGCGCAACGCCTCGCCCGGCGTCTGGCGCGCTAGCGTCTGCCGCGCGGATACAACTCACGTTCGGATTCCAGTCTTCGAACAGACCGCTCGGATGCGCGCTCGCGCGGACGAGCGCGTCGACGGCCACAGCGCTCAGCGGTTCGACCCGCACGCGCAGCGTCGTGTCGCGCGGCAAGTCGCCGAGCACCGATCGCAACGGATGGCTCGCGCCGACTTCGTCGTCGCGATAGGTAACGATCGCGAGCGCCCGCACGCGTGCCATTCGTCGCCCGAGGAACTTGACGAGGTCGAGGGTCGCCTCGTCGGCCCAGTGCACGTCCTCGATCACGACGATCGTGGGCCGCTCGCGCTCGCGCAGGCCGCGCAGCAGCATCGAAAACAACTCGTGGCGATCGCGTTGGTCGAGATCGCCCAGCAATGCGTCGTCGGCCTGCGCGGCGATATCGCGAAGCGGACCGAGCGGCCGCGGCGTGAACAGCGCATCGCACGCGCCCCACAGCACCCGCGCGCGTCCGCGATGCGCTGCCGTGAAGTGTTCGATCAGCGTGGTCTTTCCGATCCCCACCTCGCCGGCGACGAGCGCCATCCGCCCGCTCCCGGCTTCGACTCGATCGAGTGCCGCGGCGAGCACCGCAAGCGGCTGCTCGCGTTCGAGGAGCGGCATTCGAGAGGTCGATGGAACCGGATCGCATGCGATGATCGCCGCCCTGGCGAGGAACGGCAAGCCCCGCACGAGCCGTGGCAGTGGCCGCCAAGCGCACGGGATGTCCGCGGCGTTGATCCAGGTCACACCGCGTTGACGGGAGGCGGGCGATCATTGCAGCCATGTCTCCCGATCCCGCTCCGCCTCCGATCCACGCGATCGATCCGATTCTTACGCGTCATGGCAACGCGCGCACCGCACTTGTGCAGATCCTGCGCGATGTCCAGATGATCGACGGCTGGCTGCCGCCGGCTACGATCACGTACGTCTCCGAGAAGGTCGGCCTGCCGCGGGCGCGCGTCGAAGGCGTTGCCGGCTTCTACAGCTTCCTGCATCTAAAGCCCGCGGGCCGCTTTCACGTGCTGTTCTCCGACAACATCACCGACCGCATGGCGGACAACATGTCGCTGCTCGAGCGGCTGTGCGGAAGCTTGTGGCTCGAGCAGGGCAAGACGTCCGAGGACGGGCTCGTTTCAGTCGACACGACGTCGTGCACCGGGATGTGCGATCAAGGGCCTGCGCTGCTCGTCAACGGTCGCGCGATCGCGCGGCTCACGCCCGAGCGCATCGACGAGATCGCCGAGTTGATCCGCGCGCGCACACCGTCCGAAGCGTGGCCCGCCGCGCTGTTCGCGATCGACGACAACATCCGTCGAGCCGACGTGCTGCTCGGCGCGGATCTCACGCCCGGCGACGCGTTGCGCGCGGCGATGGCGCGCGGTCATGCGTACTCGGCCGAGACCGCATCGAGCGACCGCTCGTGGCGCGAACGCGTGCCCGCGCTCGCACAAGGCCCGACCAACACGCTCGAAGAGATCAAGCAGTCGAACCTGCGTGGTCGCGGCGGCGCCGGCTTCACCACCGGCCTCAAATGGGAAGCGTGCCGCAGCGCCGTCGGCGACGAGCACTACGTCATTTGCAATGCCGACGAGGGCGAGCCCGGAACGTTCAAGGACCGCGTGCTGCTCGCGAGCTACGCGGACCTCGTGTTCGAGGGAATGACCGTCTGTGCGTACGTCGTCGGCGCGCGCCGCGGATTCCTCTACGTGCGCGGCGAATACGAGCATCTGTCGCAATCGCTGAACGACACACTCGCGAGAAGGCGCGCTGCGGGCTTGCTCGGCACGACGATCCTCGGCGAGCGCGGCTTCGATTTCGACATCGATATTCACTTCGGCGCCGGCGCGTACGTCTGCGGCGAGGAGTCCGCGCTGATCGAGTCGCTCGAAGGCAAGCGCGGCATTCCGCGCAACCGGCCCCCATACCCCGTGACGCACGGCTATCTCAACCAGCCGACGGTGGTGAACAACGTCGAGACGTTCTGCGCCGCGGCGTTGATCGCACAAAAGGGAGGCGAGTGGTTTCGAAACATCGGCACGGCACGCTCCAGCGGCACGAAGGTGCTTTCCGTCGCCGGCGACTGCACGCGCCCCGGCATCTACGAATATCCGTTCGGCGTCACCGTGCGTCAGGTGCTCGCCGACTGCGGCGCGACGCGAACGCAAGCCGTTCAGATCGGCGGACCGTCGGGCACGTGCATCGACGCGTCCGAGTTCGATCGTAAGCTCGCATTCGAGGACCTGTCGACGGCGGGCGCGTTCACCGTGTTCGACGCGTCACGCGACATGTTCGAAGTAGCCCGCGCCTACACGCATTTCTTCGCGCACGAAAGCTGCGGCTTCTGCACGCCGTGCCGAGTGGGCACGACGCTGCTCACCAACACGATGGACAAGCTCTGGGAAGGCAAGGGCTCGCAGCACGATCTCAACCGCATTTTGCGGATGAAGGCGCTGCTGCAGGCGTCGAGTCACTGCGGCCTTGGCCATACGGCATGCAATCCCATCGCCGACACGCTGAGACGCTTTCGTCCGACCTACGAGCGGCGACTGCAATCGCTCGACTTCGAGCCGGCGTTCGACCTCGACGGCGCGCTCGCGCGCGCCCGCACGATGACGCGCCGCGACGACGCGCAGGCGCACTTGGATATCGAATGAGCGAGCGGCGCGCAGCGCAGGCCCGCAGGGCCCGTCCGCGAGCGATTGAGATCGATCGACGACGCAGCGCTTCGTGCATAACAGACCGCGCGGAGATCGAATGAGCGAACGCGAAACATTTCTCCTCGACGGCGAGCCCACGCCGTTCGAGCCCGGGCAAACGGTGATGCAGGCGGCGCTCGCCGCGGGCAAATACATCCCGCACCTGTGCTATCACCCCGAATTCAAGCCGCACGGAAGCTGCAAGGTCTGCACGGTGAAGGTCAACGGCCACACCGCTGCGTCGTGCACGATGCCGGCACAGCCGGGCATGGAGGTCGAAAACAGCACCGACGAGCTGAACGACCTGCGCCGAACGCTCGTGCAGATGCTTTTCGTCGAAGGCAACCACTTCTGCCCGTCCTGCGAAAAGAGCGGCAACTGCCTGTTGCAGGCGGTCGCCTACGACCTCGGCGTGCTGTCGGTCGATCTCGACTATCTGTTCCCGAATCGCCCCGTCGACGCGTCGCATCCGGACCTGCTGCTCGACTTCAATCGCTGCATCCTGTGCGAGCTGTGCGTGCGCGCTTCGGCGAACGTCGACGGCAAGAGTGTGTTCGCGCTGTCGGGGCGCGGCATCGACAAGCATCTGATCGTCAATGCAGCCTCGGGCCGGCTCGCCGACACCAACGTCGCGGTCACCGACAAGGCGGTCTCGGTTTGTCCGGTCGGCGTGATTCTCAAGAAGCGCGTCGGCTTCGCGGTTCCGATCGGCAAGCGTCGATTCGACAAGCGTCCTGTCTCGGAGCAAGCGCTCGAAGATGCGCCGAGGCCGCCTACGCAGCGCGCGGAGGCGCCGAAATGATCGCCGCCGCGCCGCGCAAGCTCAAGGTAGCGACGACGTCGCTCGCCGGCTGCTTCGGCTGCCACATGTCGCTGCTCGACATCGACGAGCGGCTGTTCGACCTGTTGCAGCACATCGAGTTCGACCGCACGCCGCTCACCGACATCAAGACCTGCGGGCCATGCGACATCGGCCTCATCGAAGGCGGCATCTGCAACGCCGAGAACGTGCACGTGCTGCGCGATTTTCGCCGCAACTGCAAGACGCTCGTTGCGCTCGGTGCATGCGCGGTGACCGGCGGTCTGCCGGCGCAGCGCAATCACCTCGATCTGCGCAGTTGCCTGCAGGAGGTCTACCTGACCGAACCGGGCCTCGCGCACGCCCTCATTCCGAACGATCCCGAGTTGCCGCTGCCGCTCGACAAAGTGCATCCGCTGCACGAAGTGGTGAAGGTCGATTACTTCCTGCCCGGCTGCCCGCCGTCCGCCGATGCGATCTGGGCGTTTCTCACCGACGTCATCGAAGGGCGCACGCCGCGTTTCACGCACGGCCTCATCCGTTATGACTAACACAGCTTCCGATCTCGAAACCGCAGCCAACGCCGAAGGATTGCGCCGCGTCGCGATCGACCCCGTATCGAGGGTCGAGGGTCACGGAAAGGTGACGATCCTGCTCGATTCCGACGACCGCGTGCATCAGGTGCGCCTGCACATCGTCGAATTCCGTGGCTTCGAAAAATTCGTGCAAGGCCGGCCGTTCTGGGAGCTGCCCGTCATGGTGCAGCGGCTGTGTGGCATTTGCCCGGTCTCGCACCACATCGCGGCGGCAAAGGCGCTCGATCAGATCGTCGGCGCAACGAAGCTCACGCCGACTGCCGAGAAGGTCCGCCGGCTCATGCACTACGGCCAGATCCTGCAGTCGCACGCGTTGCACTTCTTCCACCTTTCGTCGCCGGACCTGCTGTTCGGCTTCGATTCCGACGTGGCGAAGCGCAACATCGTCGGCGTCGCGGCCGCCTATCCGGACGTCGCGAAGCGCGGCGTGCTGCTGCGCAAGTTCGGCCAGGAAGTGATTCGAATGACCGCCGGCAAGCGCGTGCACGGCACCGGCGCGATTCCAGGCGGCGTCAACAAGTCGCTCAGCGCCGAGGAGCGCGACACGCTTCGCGCCGACATTTACCAGGTGCTCGCGTGGAGCCGCGAGGCCGTGCAGCTCGTCAAGCGGATGCACCTCGCGAATGCCAGCCTCTACAACAGCTTCGGCGCGTTCCGCTCGAACATGCTGTCGCTGGTCGCGGCCGACGGCGCAATGGATCTCTATCACGGCGGCCTGCGCGCCCGCGACGATACCGGCGAGCTGATCTTCGACCATCTCGACTACCGGCGTTACTGGGACGAGATCGTCGAGGACGTGAAGCCTTGGTCGTACATGAAGTTCCCGTTCCTGCGCAAGCTCGGACGCGAGAACGGCTGGTACAAGGTCGGGCCGCTTGCGAGAGTGCAGAACTGCGACCACATTCCGATGCCGCTCGCCGACGCGGAGCGACGCGAATTCGTCGACGTCGGCGGCGGTCAGCCCGTCCATGCGACGCTCGCGTATCACTGGACGCGGATGATCGAGATGCTGTTCGCCGCCGAGCAGATCAAGGACCTGCTGAACGACGACGACATCAGCGGCGACGATCTCGTCGTCACCGGACAGCGGCACGTGCGCGGCGTCGGCGTGATCGAAGCGCCGCGCGGCACGCTGATCCATCACTATCGCGTCAATCGCGACGACCAGGTCGTGCGCGCGAACCTGATCGTGTCGACGACGCACAACAACCAGGCGATCAACGAAGCGATCCGCCAGGTCGCGAAGCGCTATCTCGACGGGCGCAAGCTCACCGAAGGTCTGCTGAACCACGTCGAGGTCGCGATCCGTGCGTTCGATCCATGCCTGTCATGCGCGACGCATGCGCTCGGCAAGATGCCGCTCGAAGTCGAGCTCATCGACGCCGAGGGCACGACGATCGACAGCATTGCACGCGACTGAAGCCCTCATGTTCGACTTCGGCCCGGTCGCGTCGAAACTGGTGATCGGCATCGGCAACCCCAGCCGCGGCGACGATGCGATTGGTCCGCTCGCGATGGAGAGGCTTGCCGCAGTCGGCTTGACCGACGTCGAGCTCCTCACCGATTTTCAATTGCAGGTCGACCATGCGCTCGACGTCGCCGGCCGTACCGAAGTCGTGTTCATCGATGCCTCGCTCGACGCGTGCCCGCCGTTCGAGTTCACCCCGGTCGCTCCGGCCGGGGACGCGAGCGTAACCACGCACGCGCTATCGCCGGCGGCGGTGCTCGAAACGCTTCGCCGCTTGGGCTGCGAGGTTCCGCCGGCGTACGTGCTCGCCGTTCGCGGCTACGCGTTCGAGCTCGGCGTGCCGCTGTCGCAGCAAGCGGCGCAAAACCTCGATGCCGCCGTTGCCATGCTCGCAGCGCGTCTCGACGCGCCCGTGGTAACCTCGGCGGCCTGAAACGGCATCGTCGCGGCGCCGCGTGCGGCGCCGGCGCGGCGGGCGCGACGCCCGGATCCTGGACGTGCTCGCCGCGCGATCGCGCGCGGCCGCCACGCTATTCGAAACCAAGCGCAACGAACCTAGGAGGCCGTCGGTCATGGGCGATGCGATCGCCGTCATCAACGCCGGCTCGTCGAGCATCAAGTTCTCGCTGTTCGTCGAGCGCGGCGACGGTCTCGCGCGGTCGCTGCACGGCGCCATCGAGGAGATCTATACGGCGGCGCGATTCGCGGCCACCGACGAGCACGGCGCGCGCGTTGGCGAGAAGCGTTGGCCGCAGGGGACAACGCTCGGCCACGACGGCGCGCTCGCGCACGTCACCGCGTTCCTGCGCGAGCGGCTCGGCGCCCACGTACTGCGCGCGGTCGGCCATCGCGTCGTGCACGGCGGCGTCACGTATGCGACGCCCGTGTGCGTGGACGCGCAGATCCTCGCCGATCTCGAGCGGTTGATCCCGCTCGCGCCGCTGCATCAGCCGCACAACCTCGCGGCGATTCGTGCGCTGCTCGCGTCGGCGCCCGAATTGCCGCAGGTCGCCTGCTTCGACACGGCGTTTCACCGCACGCAGCCGGCGATCGCGCAGATGTACGCGTTGCCCCCGGACATCACGGACCGCGGCGTTCGTCGCTACGGCTTCCACGGGCTGTCGTACGAATCGATCGCCGCTGCGCTCGCGCATTTCGACCCGCATGCCGCCGCCGGTCGCACGATCGTCATGCATCTGGGCAACGGCGCCAGCATGTGCGCGCTGCACGGCGGGCGCAGCGTCGCGACCTCGATGGGCTTCACCGCGCTCGAGGGCTTGCCGATGGGCACGCGCTGCGGTTCGCTCGACCCGGGAATCGTGCTCTATCTGCTCAACGAGCTCGGCATGGACACGCGCGCCGTCGAGCAACTGCTCTACCACCGGTCCGGACTGCTCGGCGTCTCCGGCGTGTCGAGCGACATGCGCACGCTACTCGCAAGCGACGATCCGCGTGCGAAGTGCGCGGTCGACCTTTTCGTCTGCCGCATCGGACGCGAGATCGGCTCGCTCGCCGCGGCGCTCGGCGGCGTCGACGCGCTCGTCTTCACCGCGGGCATCGGCGAGCATGCATGCGTCGTGCGCGAGCGCGTATGCCGGATGTCGGCTTGGCTCGGCGTGGAAATCGACGCGATCGCGAACTCGACCGACGGGCCGCGCATCTCGGCGGGCACGAGCCGCGTCGCCGTCTGGGTCATCCCGACGAACGAGGAGCTGATCATCGCTCGCCACACGCTCGCGCTGTTGCGCGCGGGCCACGCGCCGACCGCCAGGCATTGACGGCAGCGCGACCGCCCGACTCATTGCGAACGTCGCGGCGCGCGGCGGCGCGGCTTTGCCGCTCGCGCCGCCGATAGATCGCGCTTCGCATCGGCGGCGATCTCGTCGCGCAGCCACTGGCGGAAGTGCGCGAGCTTCGGCGTATCGGCAAGACGAGGCGGATAGACGAGGTACGTGCGATACGGTGAGCGAACCGTCACATCGAACAGGCGCACGAGCACGCCGTTGACGAGATCGTTGGCGAGCAGCGTTCCGCGCGCAAGCGCGATGCCCTGCCCTTCGGCCGCCGCCTGCATCATGTGCGACGAATCGTTGAACATCGGCCCCCGCGTGGGCTCGGGCCAATCGAGTCCGGCGGCCTCGAACCACGGCTGCCAGAGCTCGCCATCGCCGCGCAAAAGCGTGTAACGCGCGAGATCGGCGGGCACCTTCGGCAGCCGCCCGTCGGCAAGCCTCGGGCTGCAGACCGGAAAGTAGTCGTCGTCGAGCAGATGCTCCGCAATGACGCCGGGCCACGGGCCGTTGCCGTGACGAATGCCGACGTCGACGTCGTCGCGCCGGAAGTCGGCGAGCGCACCGCTCGCGCGCACATCGAGGTCGATGTCCGGATGCGCGCCGATGAAGCGCCCGATTCGAGGCAGCAGCCATCGCGCGGCGAACGAAGGGACGACCGATACGCGAAGCTGGCGCGGATTGCGCCGCTCGCGCGCCTCGCGCACGGCATCGGCAATCTCCGCGAGCGCCGCGCGCACGCGCTGTGCGAGCCGCTCGCCCTCGTCGGTCAAACGCACGCCGCGGCCCACGCGCTCGACGAGCACGACGCCAAGCTCCGACTCGAGCGTCTTCAATTGGTGGCTGATCGCGCCGTGGGTGACGAAGAGCGCTTCCGCGGCCTTGGTCAGACTGCCGTGACGCCCAACCGTCTCGAGCGCGCGCAACGCGGGCAGCGCAGGCAGGCGTTCAGCCATCCGGTGCCTCGTAATATGTGAGCCTTCCTCACATTATAGGCACAAAAGAAATCGTTTGTCGGTCGCGATTCGCGCTCCTACACTGCAGACGTTCCACAACCCCGACCCCGAGCCCGAAATGACAAACGACCTCACAGTTGAATCGCCGAGCGGTGATCCCGCCCATCTCGTTCGCAGTCGTTCGGCGAATCAAGTTGCCGCGATCGCCGCCCGCCGCGCGCACGCGCTGCGCCGCCTCGCGCCGGACGCACAGCCAACACGGCACCGCCATTTCGACTTCGACGCGGCGCTTCTCGCGCTCATCTTCGCCGGTCAATTCGCCGCCACGGCGCTCGGCGTGGCCCAAGCGGTCGGCGGCGCGAGCGAGCCGCATGTCGGCGGCACCGCGATCGTCGCGTCGGCGCACGGCGCGCGCGCTCCTTAAGCGACGTCAAAGGCCGCACGTTCGCGGCGCGCACAATGGCGGCATCCGTTCGAGGGGCGCCGCCATGGACTATCGATCGTTGCTCGTGCACGTCGACACCAGCGGGCGCAGCGACTCCCGCGTCGCCGTCGCCGCCCGGCTCGCGCAGGTGTACAACGCCGAGCTCGCCGCGGCGTATCTCGTGCCGAACGACGAGCTCTCGCCGTTCACGTCCGCGATGATGCCGGCGGACGTCGTCGCTGCACGGCTCGCGCAAAGCGGCCAGGCGCAAGGCGAAGCGGAATCGCGGTTTCGATCGGTGTGCGCCGCCGCATCGCTGATGGCGGTCGAATGGCGCGCACCCGCCGGCGATCCGATCGAGGCGGGTGTGATGCACGCGCGCTACGCCGACCTCGTCATACTCGGCCAGCCGCAGCGCGATGGCCCGCAAGTCGGTTTTGCGAGCGAGCTCGCCCACGCGGTGATGATGCGCTCGGGCCGCCCGGTGCTGTTCGTCCCGTTCGCGGGCGACGACGTCTCGCTCGGACGCACGGTATTGGTCGCGTGGAAGGACGCGCGCGAATCGGCGCGCGCGCTCGCCGATGCGCTGCCGCTGCTCATGCGGGCCGAGAACGTCCACGTGGTGTCGGTCGCGCCGCAATCGGCGATCGCCGTGCACGACGCGCTGGTCGAGTCGCGGCTGCTCGCGTGGCTCGAGCACCACGGCATCGCCGCACAATTCCACCGCGAAGTGGCGCCCGATCTCGATGCCGGCAACGTGCTGCTGTCGCAAGCGGCCGATCTCGGCGCCGACCTCGTCGTAATGGGCGCCTACAGCCGTGCGCGTCTCACCGAGCGCGTGCTCGGCGGCGTCACCCGCCTGATGCTGGAGTCGATGACCGTGCCGGTGCTGCTGGCACACTAGCGGCACCGGCCGCCGGCATCGGCATCGCCCCCGCCCCGGTCACCGCCTGCCGGATTTCGGTGAGCTTGGCTTTGACGTGCGCCGCGTTGTCGGAGCCCATTCGGAGCAAGATCTTTTGCCCGGCCGGCAACGCCTCGAGATCCGGATCGGCGTACTGATAGACGACACGCGGCTGCACCAGCGCGATCGGCTCGGGGACGTCCGGCGTTGCGAGCATGATGTCGATCGCCTCGATCAGGCGGTCGTTGAAATACACGTTGGGATAACCGAGCTCGCTGTAGGCCTGCTGGAACAACGGATAGAAATACGCGTATACGGCCGCGAGCTTGTGTGAGTCGAGCGCCTCGAACGCGGTGACGTACGGCGCGTAGCGTGCGGCGTTCGCCTGCACGGCCGTCGCGCTCTCGCTGCGACCGGGAGGGATGTACCCGCCGGGGACCGGGTTGATCGGCCAAAGCCGTGGCGCGACCGTGCGACGCGGCAAATTGTCGACGGTCGCGACGATGTGGCGAATCATCTCTTCGGGCCGCACGAGCTGCGCAAACGCCGCGCGCCCGATGAGCCGCGCGAGGGCGTCCTGCACTTCGGCGTCGCTCGAGCCGAGCGGCGGCAGCGGGGCGGTCGCTTGCGCCACGGCTCCTTGCGGGGGTATGCGCTCGATCGGGTAACGGATCTGAGGCTCGGCGCGGACCTGCGGCTTGCTCTCGGGGAAGACGTCGAGAGAGGCAATCGGGGCGTCGCGAGGGACGAGGGTTTGCCACACGTAGTAGCCGACGGCGAGCCCTCCGACGAGAACCGCGGATACGCCCCACGCGACGGTCTTCTGCATCGATCGAATCATGTTATTTCGCGCCGCCGCAATGTCTCTTTCGACCATGCGCGGTTGCCGCGGTTCGCGCCGGATGCGCTCGCGCGCCAGGCCCGACGAAGCGCGGTTCGGTGCGCGTCCGCGAATCTTGTCCGCATTCCGCCGCGCGTTCAAGCGTCGGATGCATGGTCACGATGCCGGCGCCGGATGCAGCCGACGGATCTCATCTCCGGATAGCGGCCGAACGTTGCAGCCGCGAAGCAGCAGGAAAACGCGCGCGGTCTGCTCGAGCACCTCGACGGCATCGGCCGCCGCGTCGAGCGAAGCGGCGGCGACGATCGGTCCGTGATTGGCAAGCAGAAGCGCGCGCGCGCCGGCCGCGAGCCGGCCGGCGGCGTGTGCGAGCGCCGCATCGCCGGGCGGAAAATACGGCACCAGCGGCAGAGGTCCGACGCGCATCACGTAGTAAGCGGTAAGCGGCGGCAGCACGTCGGCGGCATCGAGATCGGCGAGGCAGGACACCGCGGTCGAATACGTCGAATGCAAATGCACGATCGCGCGTTCCCGCGGCCTCGCGTCGTACATCGCGAGATGCAATGCGCATTCCTTGGTGGGTCGCTCGCCGCCGATCGGCTCGCCCGCCGAGTCGAGCTTGGCAAGCCGCGCCGGATCCAACCGTCCCAGCGAGACGCCCGTCGGCGTCATCAGCCAGCCGTCGTCGACGCGCACGCTGATGTTGCCCGAGCTGCCCGAGGTGAGGCCGCGTTCGAACAGCGATCGACCGAGCTCGCAAATCGTCTCGCGCGTACGGGATTCGATGTTCGACATGGCTTCGGCGGCTGATCGGCGGCGTCGCGGATAGTAGGCGCTCACGCTGCGCGCACGCCAGCCTTGACACCCGGTATGTCGCGGGTAGATTAGTTCAGGTTGACATCGCGTTCAACAATGAAGCCCATCCTGCGCCGCGCACGGAAGCGCGATCGTAATGGCGGCATCTGACTTTCGTCCGATGCTGCTCGGCGCGATCGCCGACGACTTCACCGGGGCGACGGACCTCGCCAATACGCTCGTGCGCCAGGGCATGCGCACGGTGCAGCTGATCGACGTTCCCAGCGCCGATTCGACGGTGGCCGACGCCGACGCCGTCGTCGTCGCGCTCAAGAGCCGTACGATCGCGGCCGCCGATGCCGTTGCGCAATCGCTCGCCGCGCTCGCATGGCTGCGCCGATGCGGCACCCGCCAGATCCTGTTCAAGTACTGCTCGACGTTCGACTCGACCGACGCCGGCAACATCGGGCCGGTCGCGGACGCGCTGCTCGATGCGCTCGGACACGATTTCACCGTGTTTTGCCCTGCGTTCCCGGAAAACGGCCGCACGATCTACAACGGCTATCTGTTCGTCGGCGATGTGCTGCTGTCCGAGTCGGGCATGCGCGACCATCCGCTGACGCCGATGCGCGACGCCTCGCTCGTGCGCGTGCTGGCGCGCCAGACGCGGCACAAGGTCGGATTGGTCCGTCGTGCGAGCGTCGCGAAAGGCGAGGCGTCGGTCCGCGACGCGTTTTCGGCGTTGCGCGCGCAAGGCGTGCGTCACGCGATCGTCGACGCGATCAGCGATGCGGATCTCGAGGCGATCGGCGCCGCGGCGCGCGACCTTCCGCTCGTCACCGGAGGCTCCGGCATCGCGCTCGGACTGCCGGCGAACTTCCGCCGCGCCGGGTTGCTCGCGCCGCACGACGACAACGCCGCCGCATTGCCGGAAGTCCGCGGGCTTGCGGCGGTCATTTCCGGCTCGTGCTCGACGGCGACGCTCGCGCAGGTCGACGCGATGCGAAAGCGATGCCCATCGTTCGACGTCGACCCGATCGCTCTGGACACCGACGCGAGCGTGGTATCGACGGTGCTCGATTGGGCGAAGTCGCGGCTCATCGGGGGCCCGGTGCTGATTTCCGCCAGCGCGCCGCCCGACCGCGTCGCGCAGGCGCAGCAACGGCTGGGCCAAGAGCGCGCGGGCAAGATGATCGAGGACGCGCTGTCGCGCATCGCGGTGGGTCTTGTCGGCATCGGCGTTCGCCGGCTGGTGATCGCCGGCGGCGAGACATCGGGCGCGATCGTCAAAGCGCTCGCCCTCAAGGGACTGCGCATCGGACCTCAGATCGATCCGGGCGTGCCTTGGACGACCACGATGGGCAACGATCCGCCGCTCGCGCTGGCGCTGAAGTCCGGCAACTTCGGCGCCGTCGATTTCTTCCTGCGGGCGCTGGCGATGCTCGATCGGCCGCGCGCGTGAACGGCGACGCTTGGTTCAGAGCCGTTGTCCGTGCTCGCGCGTCGAATGAAAGGCGACGCTCGGCCATCGCTCCATCGTCACCTGCAGGTTGTAGCGATTGGTCGCGAGAAAGACGGGATTGCCGTCGACGTCGGTTGCAAGCGATGCCGCCTGCTCGCGCTCGAAGTTGCGCCGCGTCGCATCGTCGGGGTACGTGAGCCAGCGTGCCGTCGAAACGGGCGCGGGCTCGTACAGCGCGTCGACCTTGTACTCGGTTGCGAGCCGGTGCGCGACGATCTCGAACTGCAGCGGGCCAACGGCGCCCAGCAGCAGACTGTTCGTGTGCGCGGATTCGAACACCTGGATCGCGCCCTCCTCGCCGAGCTCCTGCAATCCTTTCTGCAACGGCTTGGCCTTGAACGGGTCCCGCGGCCGAGCGACGCGAAAGAGCTCCGGCGCGAAATACGGAATGCCCTTGAACGCGAGCGGCTCGCCTTCGGTGAGCGTGTCGCCGATCGAAAGCTGTCCGTGGTTGTGGATGCCGAGGATGTCGCCGGCCACGGCGTCCTCGCTCGCAACGCGTTCGTTCGCCATGAACGTGAGCGCGTTCGCGATCTTCATCTCGCGGCCGGTTCGCACCTGCCGCACCTTCATTCCGGGCGCATAGCGGCCCGAGCACACGCGAAAG
The DNA here is from genome assembly GCA_963728935.1 of uncultured beta proteobacterium. GTDB lineage: Bacteria > Pseudomonadota > Gammaproteobacteria > Burkholderiales > Casimicrobiaceae > CAVSMC01. The sequence goes on from CAVSMC010000001.1 coordinate 554,656, forward strand.
AACGCGATGCGGTCGCGGTGCTTCGGATCCATGTTCGCCTGGATCTTGAACACGAAGCCCGAAAACGGCGCTTCGACCGGCGCCACGCTGCGATTGCCGCCATCGCGCGATTTCGGCGGCGGTGCCCACTCGACCAGCGACTGCAGGATTTCGCGCACGCCGAAGTTGTTGATGGCGGAGCCGAAGAACACCGGCGTTTGCGTGCCGGCGAGAAACGCCGTGACGTCGTACGGATGGCTCGCGCTGCGGATCAGGTCGACGTCGTGCCGTAACGCCGGGACCTCATCGGCGAAGAGCTCGACGAGCCGCGGATTGCCGATGCCCTGGATCAGCTCGACATCGTCGTTCAAGCGCTCGCCGCCGGGCGTGAAGCGCAGGAGCTGATCGTGCAACAGGTGGTAGACGCCGCGAAAGAACCTGCCCATGCCGAGCGGCCACGTCACCGGGGCGCAGTCGATCGCGAGCACCGATTCGATCTCCTCGATCAACGCGAGCGGCTCGCGGACTTCGCGGTCGAGCTTGTTGACGAACGTGATGATTGGCGTCGAGCGCAGACGGCAGACATCGAGCAGCTTGATCGTCTGCGCTTCCACGCCTTTAGCCGCGTCGATCACCATCACGGCGGCGTCGACCGCCGTCAGCACGCGGTACGTGTCCTCGGAAAAATCCTCGTGGCCGGGCGTGTCGAGCAGATTGATCGTATGGCCGGCATATTCGAACTGCATCACCGAGCTCGTCACCGAGATGCCGCGCTGCTTCTCGACTTCCATCCAGTCGGAGGTCGCGTGGCGAGCGCTCTTGCGAGCCTTCACCGTTCCGGCGAGCTGGATCGCGCCGCCGAACAGCAGCAATTTCTCGGTGAGCGTCGTCTTGCCGGCGTCGGGGTGCGAGATGATCGCGAACGTGCGCCGGCGCGCGACGTCGCGCGCAAGATCGGCGGTGGCGGAAGTCGATGACATCTCGTCTGAGGCCGGCCGCTATGCGCCGGCGCCGCGCAAAAGAAGGAGCCGCCGGTCGCAGGCGGCAGGCGACTCGCAGTGCGAATTATACCGGGTGAAGCGCGCTCGCTTCCGCGCGTCGGATCACGCGATCGCCGCCTCGGTCTGGCCGACGTCGATGACGCGCTGGCGCAACAGGCGCTCCATTGCTTCAACCTCGACGGGCCGGCTGAACAGGTAGCCCTGCAACTTCGGACACTGGGCATTGTGCAGAAACGCCCGTTGCTCCCGCGTCTCCACTCCCTCGGCGATCACGTCGAGGCCGAGGCTGCGCGCCATTGCGAGGATCGCCGTCGTGATGCCGGCATCGTTCGCATTGTCCGGCAATCCGCGCACGAAGGTTTGGTCGATCTTGAGCGTCCCGATGGGAAGGCGCTTGACGTAGGCCATCGACGAATAGCCGGTGCCGAAGTCGTCGATTGAAAAATGCACGCCCAACTCGCGCAGCTCGTTCAAGCCTCGAATCTGCTGCGTGTCGTGCTCCATCAAGACGCTCTCGGTCAGCTCGAGCAGGTCTGCGCTGATGCCGGTCGCCGCGATGATCGCCGAAACGCTCGACGTGAATTCAGGCGCGCGCAGTTGCCGCGCCGACAGATTGACGGCGATCTTCGGCGTCTCCACGCCCGCCTCCTGCCACGCGCGTACTTGTCGGCACGCGGTGCGCAGGACCCATTCGCCGATCGGAACGATCAACCCGCTCTCTTCGGCAACGGGAATGAACTCGCCCGGCGAGACAAGGCCGCGAAGCGGATGGTGCCAGCGGATGAGCGCTTCCATGCCGATGATCGTGCCGTCGGCCGCGAGCACCTGCGGCTGGTATACGAGGCGGAGCTCGTCGCGCTCGAGTGCGAGGCGCAGGTCGTTCTCGATCGTGAGGCGCGCCATCGCATCGCTCGTCAGCGTCCTTCGGTACAGCTGCCAGTTGTTTCGGCCCTGGTCCTTCGCGTGGTACATCGCGGTGTCGGCGTGCTTGAGCAAGGTGGCCGCGTCGCCGCCGTCGTGCGGAAAGATCGCGATGCCGATGCTGGCGGTGATCATGATCGCCTCGCGATCGACGTGGAACGGCTGTTTCAGCACGCTCTGGACGCGCTCGGCCACCCGCTGCGCCGCCTCGGCATCCTCGATGTCCGGCAGTACGATCGTGAACTCGTCGCCGCCGAGCCGAGCGAAGTGCACGCCCGATTCGTCGCGCTCGATGCGCGCGACGATGTCGTTCGCGCGAAGCTTCTCCTTCAGCCGCTTCGCGACCGACTGCAGCAGGAAGTCGCCCGCGCCATGGCCAAGCGTGTCGTTGATGCGCTTGAAGCCGTCCAGATCGAGGAACAGCAGCGCGAGCTGGCGCCTGTCGCGGCGCGCCGCGACCAATTCGCGGTCGACCCGCTCGATCAGATGCTGGCGGTTGGGCATCCCGGTGAGCGTGTCGAAATACGCCAGCCGACGAATCTTCTCCTCGTTCTTGTTCTGCAGCGTGACGTCGCGCACGATGGAGACCACAGTGTCAGCTCCGCTCGGGGCGATGCGCGCTTCGTAGTGGTGGACTCCGTCCGGCTTCGTCAGCGCATGAAACAGCGACTGCGTTTCGCGCTGGTCCAGCGCGCGCTCGATGCCGCCCATGATGTCCCGGGCTATATCAGCCGGAAGGATCTCGGAGACGTGTCTTCCGACCAGGTCATCGGGCAGACTGAATTGCGACGTCGAATAATTCCTCTTGTAGTCGAGATGCGTGCCATTGCGATTCAGCACGAAAATCATGTCGGGCACCGCCTGCACGATCGCGGCCTGCTTTTCCTCCAGCTCACGCAGCGTGCGCATCGCCTGAGCCGCTCGCAGCACGTAACGCGCGCGGTAACCCAGGATCGGCCAATTGATGGGCTTCGCGATGAAGTCATTGGCGCCCGACTGGTAAGCCTGGTTGATCGAATCGAGATCGTCCATGCCGGTCACCATGATCACCGGCACATCGCTTGCGTCCCAGCGCTGCCGTATGCGGCGGCACACCTCGAAGCCGTCGATGCCGGGCATGTCGACATCGAGCAGCACGAGATCCGGCGGTGCGTCGACCAACTGCGCAAGCGCTTCCTCGCCATCGACCGCTTCGTCGACAGCGAACCCGTACTGGACCAGCGTCTCGTGCTCCAGCATGCGCATGATCTGATCATCGTCGACGATCAGAACCTTGGGCGGCATCGAACGCTCAGCTGACTTCATCTTGCTCCCCTTGGGCGATTTGCGCGTTCAGGGCGAGACTTACTCGCTCGAATTCCTCTTCGGCGGCGTCGAGCAATCGCTCGGCAGCGTCGACGCCGGACGTGAGGACGAGGAGCTCGAGCTCCTTGCACGTTCGCGCGAGACGCAGCGCTCCGACGTTCGCGCTGGTCGATTTCACGCTGTGCGCGTCTTTGCGCAGCGCTTCTGCGTCCCCGTCATCCGCAGCGACGCGCATCCGCGCTAGCCTCGACGGCGTGTCGAACAGGAACGCTTGGATCACTTTCTGCGCGAGCGCTGCTCCGTTGGCGCCCGGCAGCTCACGAATCGAATCGAGCGCGCGCCGATCGAGCGGGTCGTCTTGACCAACGGCGAGCTGCGGGAGCCAGCGCATCAAGATCGACTCGAGCTGCGCGCCGCTGAACGGCTTGGCGAGATAGTCGTCCATCCCGGCGGCGATGCAGATCTCGCGGTCGCCTTCCAACGCGTTCGCCGTGATCGCGACGATCGGCACGCGAGCGCTACTCTGTTCGCCGCGGCGGATTTCGGCGGTCGCCGCGAAACCGTCGAGCTCGGGCATCTGACAGTCCATGAGGATCGCGTCATAGCGCGTCGCCGCGATGCGTTCGAGCGCCGCGCGCCCGTCGGCGGCGATGTCGACGGCGAGCCCGAGAGCTTCGAGCATGCCGCGCGCGACCTCCTGGTTGACCGGGTTGTCTTCGGCAAGCAGCACTCGACCCGCGAGGCGCACGCTTCTTGGCGAATCGGCGCGCGCTGCCGATGCCTCGACGTTCGTCTTCGCGATCGAGCTTTCGATCGCCGCACGCAGCTCCTGTTGACGCACCGGCTTGGTGAGGTAGGCGACGACCCCGGCCCTTCGCGCCGCCGCGATTTCGCCTTCGCGGCCAAGCGACGTGAGCATGATGACCCGCAGAGCGGCGAGCTCGGCGTCCGCCTTGATGATGCGCACGAGCTCGAGACCGTTCATCCGCGGCATCTTCATGTCGACGAGCGCGAGCTCGAACGGCTCGCCCCGCGCCACGGCGCGCTTCAGCAACCGCAACGCCTCTTCGCCGTCGCATGCGGTCGTCACCGTCATTCCCCATGCTCGCGCGTGGTGCTCGAAGATCGCACGGTTGGTCGGGTTGTCTTCGACGATCAGCAGGCGCTTCGCGCTGAGATCGCGCGATACCGGTACGTCGACGGCGGGCGCGTGCGGGTCGGTCACTTGCACGGTGAACCAGAACGTGGACCCGCGCTCGGACACGCTCGCCACACCGATATCGCCGCCCATCAGGTGCGCGAGCTCCTTCGCGATCGCCAGACCGAGGCCCGTGCCGCCGAATCTGCGCGTGGTCGTTTGGTCGGCCTGCGAGAACGCGCTGAACAGGCGCAGCTGCTGTTGCGCACTGATGCCGATCCCGGAGTCGCGGACTTCGAAACGCAACAGATGAACGCTGCCGTTGGAGTCGAGCGCATCGGCGCTCGTAGCGGTCACGCTCACTTCGCCGGCCGTGGTGAACTTGATCGCGTTGCCAATGAGGTTCATCAGGATCTGACGAATCCGATGCGGGTCGCCGCAAACCCAGCGCGGCACCGCGTTGTCCGCGTGGACGGCGAGCTCGAGGCCCTTTGCGTGCGCACGCTCGGCGAACAGGTCGGCGATGTCCTCGAGCATCGTCAACGGCGCGAAATCGACGCGCTCGAGCTCGAGCTTCCTCGACTCGATCTTGGAAAAGTCGAGTATGTCGTTGATGATCGACAGCAACGCTTCGCCGGAAGCATGGATCGTCGTGGCGAATCGGCGCTGGCGGTCGGAGAGATCGGTTTCGAGCAGCAGCTCGGCCATGCCGAGCACACCGTTCATCGGCGTGCGTATCTCGTGGCTCATGTTGGCGAGGAACTGGCTCTTCGCCCGGCTCGCGCTCTCAGCAGCCTCCTTCGCGCCCTGGAGCTCAGCCGTGCGCGCGTCGACCTCCGCCTCCAGGTGATCGCGGTGCTGCCGAAGCTCGGCGCTGCGTGCCTGGATCTGTGCGAGCATTGCATTGAACCCGTCGACCAACACACCGAGCTCGTCGTCGCTCGACTTTTCGACGCGTCGCGCGTAGTCCTGGTCGCGTGCGACGGCGGCGCTCGCCTCGGCAAGCCGCGCGATCGGCGTCGTGATGATCGATCGCAGCCATGACGCGAGTACGAAGGCGATGCCCAGCGAAGCCACGGTGACAAGACAATCGACGCCTAGCCGCAGCAGCAGGCCGGTGCGCATCCGCTCGAGGTTCGCATCGATGACAACGGTTCCGATCTCGGCACCGTCGAGCAGGATCGGCGCCGACACGCTGAACTGCGTCGCCCAGATGCTCATTTCGGCGGAACGGCTCCGCACGGCCGGCGCGGCGACTTGCGGCGCGGCGCCGGCACGCGCATAGCTCGCGAACAGGTCGCCGTTGGCGTCGTAGACGTCCGCGGCGAGCACGTCGTCGTTGAGTCGCAGCGCTTGCAGCGTCTGCGTCGCCGCGTGACGATCGCCGAACGCGAGCTCGGCCGTCGTATGTATCGCCGCTGTCGTGGCGAGCAACATGAGCTGCTGCTGCGTTTGGCGCTGCTGCATCCACAGCTCGTAACCGGAAATCGCGATCAGGGCGACGACCAGGCCCGTTCCCGCCGTCGACATGATGATCGCCATCAGCTTGCCGCTGATCGTGACGGCGCGCATAACGTGCCTCACGGTGACCTCCTTCGGGATTCGCGTACGATCGTCGCGAGTTGCAGCAGTTGCGAGCTGATCTTCAGATTGGCTCGGCTCGCCGCATCCGGGTTGATCTCGAATTGCACGCGTTCGTCGCGTATGACCAAGCCGATCGCGCCACCCGACGCTGCGAATCCGTCGTGCTCGCCGATGACGAGCACTGGCATGGCGGCGGTGGCGCGCAGCAACTCGGCGGCTGCACGCTCGTCGTCTTGCGGTACGAACACCATGTGACAGGCCTTGAGCTCGTCGTTTCGCACGCCTCGTCTCACGTGCAGCTCGCGCCCTTGGGCCGGCTTGCCTTCGATGGCGGCAAGCGCTCCGCCGAGCGCTTCCTTCGCCTGCGTGCACAACACGAGCGGCGCCTGCGACGTGGCGAACGCATCGGCCGGCCACCGGACGAACCGCGCGAAGTTGTAGATGTAGGCGGCTTTGACCTGCGACTCCGTCAACGCCTCGACGGCGTTGGCAACACCGCAGTCGAGCGCCATCGCCGCTGCACTCGCGAGCACCGCGCATCGCCGGACAGCCAGGCGGCAGAGCGTGTGAAAGGATGAACGCACGTTCGTCTCAGAATCGCCGGACGACGTTGAGCTGCCGACTCCGACCGTCGCGAGCGATCGTGTCGAGGCCCTTTTCGGCGAGATGCGGCGTCGTTCGATCGTGGGTTGCCGGCGCATCGCACGCGCGCAAGCACAGGTCCTCGCCGCGGCCGTGGCAATGGCTTGTCGACGCGAACGCCGTCGCGGCGCGATCGAAAGAGCGCCGCTGCCGATGACACGACTCCTCGCGTCTGCGTTCTTGCCGGGAAAGGACACTCGAAACGGGCTTTTCGACGCTCGTAGCGTCAACCCGTATTCATCGGCATCTCGCGGCGAACCTTGAGCGAAATCGGCGCGCCACTCGCCCCCGCCGACGCTACGCGCGCAGCGTGGCTACGGGATGTACGCTACGGTGAGTAACGCGATCGCAGCCGACGCGAAACCGTCGAGCGTGCCCGACCGGCTACGGCAGCGACGACGCGATCAATCCTTGGAGCCGGTCTCGTACATCGACGGCGTCACGCGCGCCCGCGCCAGATATTCGCGCAGATGCTGAATGTCCTGGCGGCCGAGCGTGTTGCCGTGATGCGGGCGGTGCAGGATGCCCTCGACGCGGTTCAGCATCACGCGAATGCGCGCGCCCGACAGCGGTTCGATCGACGCACCGAGATGCGCAAGGAGCGATTCTATTTCGCGCCAGTGGATGTTGCCGCTGACGGGATCATGGAAGATCGCGCGGACCAGTTGCTCGTGCTTGTGGCTCACGGCATAGCGGTGGAAGTCGGCAGGCGGCAAGCATACCGGACATCGCCGCAGCGCGCGAACCCGATCGAGCCGGACCCGGGGAGTCTGCCGCGGCTAGCCAATCGACTCGAAGTGACGCGCCATCCGCGCTCGCATTGGCGCGTCTGGAAGCCGGCCGTAGAGCGCACCCATGTTCTCGGCCATGTGCGCCGCCTGCGACGTTGCCGGGATCGCGCAGGTGACCCCCGGGTGCGAGACGACGAACTTCAGGAAGAATTGCGCCCAGTTGTCGCAGTCGATCTCGCGCGCCCAAGGGGGTAGCGGCTTGCCGCGCACCGCCGCGAACAGGTCGCCGCCGTCGAAGGGGCGGTTCGCGACCACGGCGATGTGGCGTTCCGCCGCAAGCGGCAGCAGCCGTTGCTCGACCGAGCGGTCGGCGAGGTTGTACGTGAACTGGACGAAGTCGAACGGCGCCTTCGCGAGCGCGCGCTCCATGTCGTCGTGGCGGCGGCCGTGCGAGGTCGTAATGCCGATGTAACGGATGCGCCCGGCGGCCTTCCATTCGCGCAGCGTTTCGACGTGCGTCTCCCACTGCAGCATGTTGTGCACATGAACGAGGTCGAGCCGAGGAAGTCCCCACAGCTTGAGCGACGCCTCGAGCTGGCGCACGCCCGCGGCCCTGCCGAACGTCCAGATCTTCGTCGCCGAGAACAGCCCCGCGCGGCTCGGCACGCGCGCGAGCAGATCGCCAATCACCGACTCGGACGCGCCGTACATCGGCGACGAGTCGATCATGCCGCCGCCGCGCTCGAAGAACGTGCGCATCACCGGCACGAGCGGCGCTCGCGCCGACGCCGACGCGCCGACGTTGAACACGATCCACGTGCCGAGACCGATGGCGGGAATGCGTTCGCCGGAAACGGGAATCGCGCGCAGGATCGGATCGCGCGACTGGGGCCACGCGATCGCGGGAGCGCCGAGCGCGGCAAGCGCGGTCAGAAAGCGGCGTCGTGAAATCGCGTCAGCGGACATTCGGAGTTGGACTGTTCGAACGCGCCGCCGTTCGGCGACGCTCGTCGCAGCGCGACCTCGTGGCTTGGCCGCCGGCGGCTCGATGCACGGACTCCTTGCTCGGGCACGACACGACTTTCGAGCAGAACGGAGTCGCCGAACTCGTGCGTCCGGTAGCCGCTCGCATCGAGCGCCGCGCTCATGCGCTGCAATGTGCGCTCATCGGCGAACGCCCGCAACAGGTCGTAATGGCTCGTGGCGGTCTCGTGTGTTCCGGTGACGATCGCATCGACGGCGGCGAGCGTCGTCGTGCCGCCGATGCGCTGCGTGGCGACGCCACGGCCGGCGCGCACGACGCCATTGCGCGTAGCGGCATGTTCGAGCGCACGCACGACCGTCGTGCCCACTGCGACAACTCGGCCGCCGTCAGCGCGTACGCGCGCGATCGCACGCGCGGTGACCGCAGGAATCGCGTACGGCTCGTCGAACGGCAGCCGCGCATCGAGCGTCGGATCGCCGGTCGACGAGAGTCCCGCCACGTGCGTGAGCGTCGCGAAGCCGATGCCCTGTTCGCGCATCGACGCAAGCGACCGCCAGTCGAGCGCAAATCCCGCGGAAGGCGGCTCGAACGCGACCGGCGGCCCCGCGATCGGCGTCCAGACGTCCCACATTGCGAGGTCGTCGGCGAGATGCGCGTACTGGATCGGACGGCCGTCGCGGGCGAGACCTTCCCAGAACGCCGATGGCGACGCGTCGAAGCGAAGCCGCACGAGCCGCGGATGGCCGAGCGTACGCACGAGGGTCGCGCCGAGCGAGGGTGTCGCGATGCGATCGCCGGCGGCGAGCGGTGGCGGCGGCGCGCGATGCTCGGTTCGCGTGCGCCAATCGCCTTCGCCGAACACGACGGCATCGAAGCGCAGGTCGTCGACGGCGAGCGAAGGGCGCGCCGCGAGGCGCACCTCGATCGGCGATCGCGTGGGCAGGTGAATCGACGCGAGGCTCGCCGGCATCGTCGCGGCGTCGTTCGCGACGACGAGATCCCCCGGTCGCAGCCGGTCGAGCCAGCGCGAGCGCGGCACGTCGGCGAAATGGCCGTGCGCATCGACATGAAGCAGCCGCGCGTCCGCCGGTCGCTGTTGCGCTGTTGCCGCCGCGATCATGCCGGTTGCGTCGCGATCGCGCTTGCCGTCGGCAACGACGCGACGATCGCATCGGCCAGCTCGCGCGCCGCGTCCTCGGGTCGCTTGAGCGACGCGGGATCAGCGTCGGGCACGGCGAGCGCGTGCAGAGGCGTATTCATGTCGCCCGGGTCGAGCGCGAGAAAGCGCACGCGCTGCGCCGCGAGCTCCTGGTCCCAGATACGGCTCATCTGCGCGAGCGCGGACTTGCTCGCGCCGTACGCACCCCATGTCGGATAAGCGTTCACGGCGGCATCGCTCGACACGTTCAGCACGACGGCGCCACGCCCGTCGCGCGCCGACGCCGCCAGCGCGCCCAGCAGCGCCTTGGTGAGGCGGAACGGCCCGAGCACGTTGGTCGCGAGCGCGCGCTCGAAGTCCTCGCATTCGGTGTCGGCGAGAAGCGCGAGCGGCGTCGGCCCCAGGCTCGACGCGTTGTTGATCAGCACATCGATGCCGCCAAGCGCTGCGACGAGCTGCATCGCGATCGGATGAATGTCCTCCTTGCGCGACACGTCGCCGACGACGCCGCGAGCATCGATCTCGCGTGCGACGCGCTCGACGCGGGCGCGATCGCGCGCGACGAACGCGACGCGAGCGCCGCGGTCGCGGAACTCGCGCGCGATCGCGAGCCCCAATCCTGAGGTGCCGCCGGTGATCGCGACGCGAAGATCGTCGGCCCGCGGCGCCTGGCGATTGAACGGGGTTGCCATCTGTGCTCTCCTGTCGTTCTCGATGCACCGATGGTAGGCACAGCGCAACGCGATCCCAAGCGCATTGTCCAACAGATTGGCGGAAGGTCGACCGATGGACGCCCCCGAACTCGTCGCGGCTCATCTCGCAAGAAACCTGGTGTCACTGCGGCACGCGCGCGGCCAGACGCAGGACGCTCTTGCGCGTGCTTCGTCGGTGCCGCGCTCGACGATCGCGAACCTCGAGTCGGGTGAAGGCAATCCTTCGCTCGCGGTCTTGGTGAAGGTCGCCGGCGCGCTCGGCGTCCCGATCGACGAGCTACTCGCGTCACCGCGCGCGAAGGTGCGTCAATGGCAGGCTGCCGATATCGCGACGCGAAGTCACGGCCGCGGCGTCACGATGCGACCGCTCGTCCCCGAGCCGGTGCCGGAGGAAATGCTCACGCTGATGGAATTCGCGCCGCGCGGGGCGATGCGCGGCACGCCGCATCTGCCGGGCACGCGCGAATTCTTCACCTGCCTGTCGGGTCGCGTGACGATCTTCGTGACCGGAGCGCGCTACGACCTCGCGCCCGGCGATGTGCTCGGCTTTCCCGGCAACGTCCCTCATTCATATCAGAACGACGACGAGCGGCCGGCGAAGGGTGTGTCGATCGTGATTCTCGCCAAAGCCGGCGTGTGAGCGACGAAGGAGCTCCCCGTGGACATCCGATGGCCGCTGATGATTGCAATTGCCACTTTATCCTACCGCGCCTGCGCCGACGACATCGGCTGCACGTCGACGACGTTTCGCATCTTCGGCGCGAACGACAAGGTGTGCGTGATGGCGTTCGACGATCCGGCGATCCCCGGCGTGTCGTGTCACGTGAGCCAAGCGCGAACGGGCGGCGTCAAGGGCTCGCTCGGCGTCGCCGAGGATCCGTCGCGCTTTGCGATCTCGTGCCGTCAGAACGGCCCGGTCACGCTGCCGGCGAAGATGCCCAAGGAGGAGAGCGTCTTCAGTGAGAGCACGTCGCTGCTGTTCAAGAACACCAAGGTGATCCGCATGTACGACGAGAAGCGCAACACGCTCGTCTACGTCGCGGTGAGCCGCAGGGTGATCGAGGGCTCGCCGATGAACTCGATCTCGACGGTACCGATCGCGCCATGGGGAAGGTAGCGTCGAATGAGGAGAATAGGCAAATAAGCGGGGTCAGACTCGGCTGTCGTGCACCGACCGACTCACACGAAGAGCGCTGCGAAAAGTCGAGTCTGACCCCACTTATTCCAGGACGACGTCGGTCATCTCGTCGTCGACGCGCCAGCCGCCCGCCTCCTTGCGCATCATTGCCTCGCCGGCAAGCTTGCCCGCCGATGATTCACCGGTGACGAGCAGGACCGCGGTGTCGCCCTTGACGTAGCCCTTGGCGATACGCACCGACTTGTCGGGATGCTCGCGCAACAGCCAGCGGATGAATCCGTCGACGTCGTTCTTCTTCTCGGCGGCGGCCAGCGTTTCGCGCAAATCAGCCGAAAGCGCCGACTTCAGTGCGACGCGATCGCGCTTGAGAAGCGCCGCGTGATAGCCGAGATAAACGGCGCCCGGCGCGCCGCCGTCCGCCGCGAGCGTCATGCCGTGGTCGTCGGCGAGCACCGGAATGTCGAGCGTCACGTTGAACGCGCGATCCTTTTCGGTGCTCTGCAGCGACCCCGCGAGCCTGCCGCTCGCGAGCGCAACGCTCGACAGCGCGTCGCCGCCGCAGAACCCGCATCCGTTGCCGCTCGCGAAGTGATAGCTCAAGCCGCGATAGACGCCGTCGAGGCGAAATTCCAGGAACACGACGCCCGTCCGCTCGTCCTTGATCCGCTTGTCGAGCGCGAGGCGGCGGTCGTAATACTCGGCGATCCCCTCGGTCATTTGCGCGTTGGTGATCGCAACGATCAGCGCGTCCTTCTTGTCGAAAAGCGACTTCGCGCGGTACGCGATGGCGCTCTTCACTTCCATCGTCACGCCCTGGCTGCGAAACGCGCCCTTGGCGCTACCCGGAACGTTGGCGGCGAGCGCGACGCCGCTCGCAAGCACGCACCAGGCGACGACGGCGGCGATCCTCATTGCAACTCCGGGGCGTTGAACGGTGCGCCATCATCGCATACGCCTATCGGTTACCATCGTCGGATCGTTGTCACGGCCCGTGAAATGGCAAGCGCTCCGCGCCTGATCGCGCATCTCGACATGGATGCCTTCTACGCGTCCGTCGAGCTGTTGCGCTATCCGGAGCTTCGCGGCAAGCCGGTGGTCATCGGCGGCGGCCGGCGTCATCAGCCGGTGGAATCGATCGATCCCGCGAGCGGCCGCATGACGCGCACCTTTGCGACGCTCAAGGGCTACCTCGGCCGTGGCGTCGCGACGACGGCGACCTACGAAGCGCGCGCGTTCGGCGTGCATTCGGCGATGGGCCTGATGAAGGCCGCCGCGCTCGCGCCCGACGCGGTGCTGCTGCCGGTCGATTTCGACGCCTACCGCAAATATTCGCGCCTGTTCAAGTCGGCCGTGCGCGCGATCGCGCCGCACGTCCAGGACAACGGCATCGACGAAATCTACATCGACCTCACCGGCGTTGCGCTGCCGGAGCACGACCGCACGTCGGAGGACGACCCGTGGTGGCGTGCGCGCGACGTCGCGAAGGCGATCAAGGCGGCCGTGCGCGACGCGACAGGACTTACGTGCTCGATCTCGGTCGCGCCGAACAAGCTGCTCGCGAAGATCGCCTCGGAGCTCGACAAGCCCGACGGCCTGACGATGATCACCGAGGCCGATATCGAGCGGCGCATCTGGCCGCTGCCCGCGCGGCGGATCAACGGCATCGGTCCGAAGTCGAGCGCGAAGCTCGAGGCGCTCGGTATCCATACGATCGGCGAGCTCGCCGCCGCCGATCCCGCTTGGCTCGTTCGGCACTTCGGCCAGAGCTACGGCGCGTGGATGCACGAGGCGGCCAACGGCCGCGACGAGCGACCCGTGCTCACGCACATCGAGCCGAAATCGATCAGCCGCGAGACGACGTTCGACCGCGATCTGTCGGCGCAACGCGATCGCGACGTGCTGTCGCGCATCTTCACCGAGCTCTGCGAAGGTGTCGCGTCCGACCTCGCGCGCAAGCGCTATGTCGGACGCACGATCGGCATCAAGCTGCGCTACGACGACTTCAAGACGGTGACGCGCGATCACACGCTCGATGCGCCGACCGCCGATGCGCGCGTAATCCGCCGCGCGGCCGGCGAATGTCTGAAGCGCGTCCAGCTCGAGCGCCGGTTGCGTCTGCTCGGCGTGCGCATCGGCTCGCTGACGCCGGCCGACGCGAATGCGCAACACACCGAGCGTCCCGACGCCGCCGAGCCTTCGCTGTTCGACCCGTGATGCTCTGGTTACGCGCGTTCGCCGTCTGGCTCGCGATCGCCGCCGCCGAGACGATCCACGGCGTGCTGCGAACGATGTACGTTGCGCCGATCGTCGGCGATTTCACTGCCCGGCAGATCGCGGTATTCACCGGATCGGCGATCATCCTCGCGATCGCATGGCTCGCCGCGCCATGGCTTCGCGCCACGCAAACGCGGCGGCTCATTGCCGTCGGATCGTTCTGGGTGGCGCTGATGCTCGCGTTCGAGCTCGCGCTCGGAAGGCTCGTCTTCGGTTACGCGTGGAGCCGGCTCGCCGAGGACTTCGACATTGCGAACGGCGGACTGCTCGGCCTCGGATTGATCGTCTTGGCGTTTGCGCCGTTGATCGGCGAGCGGCTGCACGCGCGACGACGCGGCTGATCGCTCGCCCGCGTGTCCACCGCTTCGCTCGCCGCCGCGTTTATCCTCGCACGCTCCAGTCGTCCCGTCCCATGAACCGTTCCCCTCCGCCGCGCCGCGCGGCGATTCGCCTCGTCGCCGTGCTCGGCGTGCTGATCGCGCTCGCCGCCGGCTGCGTGCAACTCGAATACAAGGAGCGCGAGCTGCTGTTCCGGCCGAACCGCGAAGCGGCCGGCTGGTTCGACGGCATGCCCGCCGGCGTGCAGGAGCTCTATCTGCCCGTCGGCAACGACGCCGGCGCGCAGCGCATTCACGCGTGGTGGTGGCCGCAAGGCGATGCGAACGCGCCGACGGTGTTCTATCTGCACGGCGCGCGGTGGAACCTGACCGGCCAGCTGCGGCGCATCGAGCAGCTTCGTCGCTTCGGCTTCGCGGTGTTCGCGATCGACTATCGGGGCTTCGGCAAGAGCGACGGCGACATGCCGTCCGAGCAATCGGTGTACGAGGACGCGCGAGTCGGCTGGCGATGGCTTGCCGCGCAGCAGCCCGACGGCTCGCGTCGATTCATCTACGGCCATTCGCTGGGCGGCGCCGTCGCGATCGACCTCGCCGCCTCGCTCGCCGACGGCGGGCCGCCCGCGCACGGGCTGATCGTCGAGTCGACGTTCACCACACTCGCCGACATCGCCACCGCGTTGTCGTACGAATGGGTGCCCACGCGCATGCTGCTGTCGCAGAAGTTCGACTCGATCGGCAAGATCCGCCGCGTCACGATGCCCGTGCTGATCGCGCACGGCGCCGGCGACCGCTATGTGCCGTCGCGCTTCTCCGAGGCGCTGTACGCCGCCGCACCGGAGCCGAAGCGGCTGCTGCTGATCGACAACGGCAGCCACAACAACAGCATGTGGATCGGCGGCCCCGAATACCAGCGCGCGCTCGACGAGCTTTTCGGGCTTGCCAATCCCGCCCCGGCGTGGGCTCCGCGCGGAAGCGCGTCGCGAGCAATGCACTGATCGACGGTCGCTGACTCCAATCGTTACCATGGACGCACCCGCCGACCAGGCGGCGCTCTTCGACTCGCCGCAGCTTCCGCACGGACTCGTCTATCGCCCCGAATTCCTCGCGCCTGCCGAGGAGTCGTCGCTGCTCGCGAGCCTCGGCACGCTTGCGTTCCGCGAGGCGACGTTCCAGCAGTACCTCGCGCGAAGGCGGGTCGTGCGCTTCGGTCTCGATTACGACGACGCGCACGAGCAGTGGCTTCCCGGCGATCCGCTGCCGCCATTGCTCGAGGGCGTGCGGGCCAGAGTCGCGCAATGGGTCGACGTTCCCGCCGATGCGTTCGTCCAGGCGCTCGTCAGCGAATACCGACCCGGTACGCCGATCGGCTGGCATCGCGACAGCCCCGAATACGGCTTCGTCGTCGGACTCTCGCTCAACGCGCCCTGCCGGATGCGCTTTCGTCCGCTCGACGCGCCGCCGGGGCGACAACGGGCCGTCGCGCTCGATCTCGCGCCGCGTTCGGCTTACGTCATGCAGGGACCGATTCGCTGGGGATGGCAACACAGCATCCCGCCGACCAAGGCACTGCGTTATTCGATCACGCTGCGCACGCGCGCCGACGGCGTGCGCACGCCCGGCCCCCGCTTCGACGCTCCGCAAACGCCCGACGGATCGTAGCGACTATCCGCGCGACCACTTCTGCAGCCACACGCACGCGACCGCGGCACAGAGCCAGCCCGCGCTTGCGAGCGGCATTTCGGTGTAGGCCGTCCAGAGCACCGCGTTGGCGATGCAAAGGACGATGGCGAAGATCAGCGTGAGGCCGGTCACGCGGCAAAGTTTACGCTGTCCGCGCCGCCGACCCGGTTGCTGCCTTGATCGGCCCCGCGAATCGATGGCATCCGATGTTGCGATTGCACTTCGGTTCGGCGCCGGTATCCTAGGATTGTGCAGCGCAGCATCCGGCGCGATGCGTGCCTGCTGCCCAACCCATCCGCTTCGAAACCCGTGCGCGCGCGACCTATCCGCGCCTGCTGGAGGCCTATGACGTCAATGCCGAGCTCCGATCTCATCCGCAGCGGCGACCAGAGCGGGCGAAAGCCCGTCGGTCTCGCGCTGCAAGGCGGCGGCGCCTGGGGCGCCTATACATGGGGCGTGCTCGATTGCGTGCTGGCAAGCCGCACGGTCGCGATCACGCAGATGACCGGCACGAGCGCCGGCGCGATCAACGCCGCCATCGTCGCGAGCGCGCTCGCGAAGCGATCGCCTGGGCTCGCGCGCCGGTCGTTGCGCGAGTTCTGGCTCGCCGTGTCGAAGCCAGCGGCGGCCGATTTCGGGCGCGACCTGTGGGGACCGGTCGAACGCCATTGGCGCGAGACCGTCGGCGCGTGGCTGATCGCCGGCAATGCCGCATCGCCCTATGCGCTCAATCCGCTCGGCCTGAACCCGTTGCGCGACGCGATCGCCGCAAACGTCGACATCGACGCGATTCGCAGCACGGCATCGCCGGCGCTGTACGTGACGGTGACCAACGTCAAGACCGGGCTTCCTCGCGTGATCGGCAACGACGCGATCACGATCGACGCGCTGCTCGCATCGGCTTGCCTGCCGCAACTGTTCCAGGCCGTCGAGATCGACGGCGAACCGTATTGGGACGGCGGATATTCCGGCAATCCAACGCTCTGGCCGATGATCGATGGCAGCGAGACGCGCGATCTGATCGTCGTCCAGCTGCTGCCCGATCGTGCGCCCGAAGTGCCGAAGGACGGCGCATCGATCCGCAGGCGCGTCGGCGAAATCGTGTTCGGTTCGAGCTTGGTCGCCGAGATGCAGGCGATCTCGGCCATGCGTGCGCTCGCCTCGCGCGGCGAAGTGGCGGCCGGCGTTCTCGAGCTGCGGATGCACCGGATCGGACCGCCGCGCGCCGAGCTTCTCGCCGATGGCTCCGCTCTCGATCGCTCGCGCGCGTGGATCGAA
The DNA here is from genome assembly GCA_963728935.1 of uncultured beta proteobacterium. Classification (GTDB taxonomy): domain Bacteria; phylum Pseudomonadota; class Gammaproteobacteria; order Burkholderiales; family Casimicrobiaceae; genus CAVSMC01. The sequence goes on from CAVSMC010000001.1 coordinate 571,522, forward strand.
CGGCTGTACGCCGAAGGACGCGCCGCAGCGAAGCGATTCTTCGGCCGTCACGGCGCCGCGATCGGCGTTCGCGAGATCGCCGCGGCGTTCGCCGATGCGCGCAAGCCGACGGCGGGTGTTCGCTCGAGCGACGGAGCCGTCGAACTCGACGCCCTGCCCTCGGCCGACGCGACGGCGTCAGGCTAGAAGCCTCTCGAACTCTCACGATCCGCCACCAACTAACCACCACCGGACGTCGGACGAGTCCGGCTTGAAATCGCATCGAAGCAGGAGATGACCATGGCAACTGAAAGGCAATCGCGACAGCAGGACGAGCAACGCGCCGTCAACCAACCAATGGAGGAAAGTTCCGGCGACGACAAGCAACGCGCAGCGGGCCGCGGTGGCAAGCAAAGCGGCGGCACCGATGTACAGCGGTCGTCGCACGGCGAATATCAGCGGGGCGGTTCGATGCCGACGCCGTATTCCCCGTTCGGCGCGGGACCGTTCGCGATGATGCGCAAGTTGAGCGACGAGATGGACCGCCTGTTCGAGGGATTCGGCATCGGACGCGGCGCATTTCCTTCGCTCGGCCGCGGTTTCGGCAGCGAAATGCAATCACTGTGGTCGCCGCACATCGAGATGGCCGAGTGCGGCGGCAAACTGCTTGTCTCGATCGATCTGCCAGGCGTCAAGCGCGACGACGTCAACGTCGAGATCGCAGACGACGGGATCACGATTCAGGGCGAGCGGCGCCAGGAGAGCACGAAGAACGAGCAAGGGTTTTACCGCAGCGAGCGCAGCTACGGCAGCTTCTATCGACAGATTCCGCTACCCGAAGGCGTGAACGCCGACTCCGCATCGGCAACGTTTCGTGACGGCGTGCTCGAGATCGAGATGGATGCGCCCAAGCAGCAGCGCGGACGCAAACTCGAGATCAAGGAAAAGGACGCGGCCGGCGGATCGTCGGGCACGCATTGACGCAACGCGTACTTTGTCATTTCCGCGTAGGCGGGAATCCAGCGTCGATCGAACGACACTGGATCCCCGCTTTCGCGGGGACGACGCTCCGTCCTGGTCGGCGCTAGGGACGGCTCGCGGCGCGCGCGCTGGCTAGGGACGGCTCGCCGCGCGCGCGTTGATGAGTTGCGCGCATCCGCACGAGGCGGCGTAAGCGAAGGCGGTCAAGTACCAGCCGGCGAGGAACAGCGCCGCGAGCGCGGCGATATCGAACAGCATCCACTTCAGATGCGATCCCGGCGGGATTGCCGGATACGTCGATTGGCCGCCGGTCATCAGCGTCGACGCATGCAGCGCGAACAGCGTCCAGACGAAGCCGATGACGGGAGCCGCCATGAAGTCGATCCGCTCGCCGATCGCGAGGTAGAGCGCGAGCGCGAACGCGCCGCTCACGAGAATGCGTATCGTCAGCCTGTCCATGCAATAACCGATCGCCGGCGTGCGGCGCGCACCCAAAGGCGCGATCGCCGCGCTCGACGTTCGGGAAGTCTCCCTGAAGTGATGCGCACGCGTCGTTCGAGAGCAACAGCGCGAATCGGCGTTGGCGCGCAAACGGAGCGTGCCCGAACAACGCCGCGCGTGCAAGCGTCCAGGTTTGTCGCAGGTCAAACGGCGTTCGCCGCGTATCATTGAGCGCCCCGACTTCACCGACCCTCACCATGACGCGGGAATCGAAATACGCGCGCTTCGGCAGCGGCAAGTCCGTGCAACGTGTCGAGGACCAGGCGCTCCTCACCGGCAAAGGCGCGTTCGCCGACGACGTCTCGCTACCCGATCAGGCGTACGTCCACTTCCTGCGCTCGCCGTATCCGCATGCGCGCATCGAAGCGATCGACACGAGCGCGGCCGCCGCGATGCCGGGCGTGATCGCGATCGTCACCGGCAACGACCTCGTTCGAGCGGGCGTCAAACCGATCCTCGCGTCGACCGATTTCAAGCGCGCCGATCATTCTCCCGCGGCGTCGCCGGCGCATCACGCGCTCGCCGTCGAAACCGTTCGTTTCGTCGGCGAAGCGGTTGCCGCCGTCGTTGCGACGACGCGCAATGCGGCGCGCGACGCGACCGAAGCGATCGACGTACGTTACGAACCTCTGGCCGCCGTCGTCGACGTCGACGCCGCGCTCGCGCCCGGCGCGCCGGCGCTCTGCGCCGCGGCGCCGGACAACATCGCGTGCGAAGCGCGCCACGGCGACAGGGCGGCGACCGACGCGGCGTTTCGCGTCGCGCCGCACGTCGTTTCGCTCGACCTCGTCAATCAACGCGTCGCACCGTGTCCGATCGAGCCGCGCGCGATACTCGCCACCTACGACGCTGCGACCGAGCGGCTGACGCTGCGCGTGAGCTGCCAGACGCCGACCGGTCTTCGCGACGAGCTCAGCGAAAGCGTTCTCGGCATCGCGACCGACAAGCTGCGCGTTCTCGTCGGCGACGTCGGCGGCGGGTTCGGGATGAAGACGAGCCTCTATGCCGAGGACGTCGTGGTCGCGCACTGCGCACGCACGCTCGCACGACCGATCAAGTGGAGCGCCGAGCGGATGGAGGAATTCCTCGCCGCGAGCCACGGCCGCGACGTGCGCAGCAGAGCGGAGCTCGCGCTCGACGCGAACGGTCGCGTGCTCGCGCTGCGCGTCGCGTCGCTTGCGAACGTCGGCGCGTACGCGACGCCGGCCGGCGTCGTGATCCAGCTTCTGATCGGGCCGTGGGTGTCGACGAGCATCTACGACATCGGCACGATCGACGTCCACATCAAGGCGGTGCTCACGCACACGGCGCCGACCGGCGCGTACCGCGGCGCCGGCCGTCCCGAGGCGATCTACATCATCGAGCGCTTGATGGATGCCGCGTCGCGGGCGACCGGCATCGATCAGGTCGAGCTTCGCCGACGCAACATGATCCGGCCCGAACAGATGCCGTACAAGAATCCGATGGACAAGACGTACGACAGCGGCCAGTTCGAAAAGGTGATGGACCAGGCGACCGCGCTCGCGCGCTGGAACGATTTCGACGCGCGCGCCGCCGAGTCGAAGCGGCGAGGCAAGCGGCGCGGCCGAGGCATGGCGGCGTTTCTCGAATGGACCGGCGCGGACGTGTTCGAGGAGCGCGTGAGCGTGACCGTCGACGGCGCCGGCGACATCGAGATCTTCTCGGCAACGCAGGCGATGGGCCAGGGTCTCGCGACGACCTACGCGCAGCTCGCCGTCGACGTCTTCGGCGTCCCGATCGAAAAGATCAGGATCGTGCAGGGCGACACCGATCGCGGCACCGGCTTCGGCAGCGCCGGATCGCGATCGCTGTTCGTCGGCGGCTCCGCCGTGCGCGTCGCTTCCGAGCGCACGGTCGACAAAGCGCGCGGCCTCGCCGCCGATGCGCTCGAGGCGCCGGCCACCGACATCGAGTATCACGACGGCGTATTCACGATCGCCGGTACCGATCGCACGATCGGCCTGTTCGACGTCGCGCGCTCACAACCGCAACAACGGATCGCGCTCGATTCGACGAGCAGCGTTGCCGGACCGACGTGGCCCAACGGCTGTCACGTCTGCGAGGTGGAGATCGACCCGGACACCGGCGCGATCGACATCGTCGGCTACTGGTCGGTGAACGACGTCGGGCGCGTGGTCAATCCGATGATCGTCGTCGGGCAGATCGAGGGAGGCGCCGTGCAAGGCATCGGGCAGGCGCTCTGCGAAGGCTTCGTCTACGACGCCAACAGCGGCCAGGCGCTCACCGCGAGCTTTCTCGACTACGCGATTCCGCACGCGTCGATGCTCCGCCATTCCGAGACGGCGACCGACGAATCGACGCCGTGCGCCGCCAACGCGATGGGCGTCAAAGGCGTGGGCGAGCTCGGCACGATCGGCGCGACGCCGGCGGTCGTCAACGCGGTCGTCGACGCGCTCGCGCGCGTAGGCGCCGGCGATCGTGCGCTGTCGCTGCAAATGCCGGTCACGTCGGAGCGCGTGTGGCGCGCGATCAATGCGAGCTGACGGGACGTTCGTTTCGAGCGACGCGACGACCGTCGGCATCCTTCACCGGGTCGTGTAGACGAAGTCGCGCACGATCGGATAGACCTGCCGTTCCCAGCGACGGCCGTTGAAGACGCCGTAGTGGCCGACGCTCGTCTGAACGTGATGCTGCTTCATATACGGTCGCAGCGCGCTGCAAAGATCGTGCGCGGCGAGCGTCTGGCCGACCGAGCAGATGTCGTCCTTCTCGCCTTCGATCGTCAGCAGCGACGTGCGCCGTATCGCCTGCGGCTCGACGCGCTGCGATCGAAAGAAGAGCTTGCCGAGCGGCAACAGATGCGTCTGGAAGATCGCGCGCACGGTCTGCAGGTAGAACTCCGCCGGCAAGTCCATCGTCGCGAAGTACTCGTGATAGAACTGCAGGATCGGCTCGGCGAGCTCGAAGTCGCCGTTCGCGAGATGGCGGTACAGATCGTCGAACGCCTTGCGATGGCGATCGGGGTTCATGCTCATGAACGACGCGATCTGCACGAAGCCCGGATAGCCGCGGCGCAACGCGCCGGGATAGCGCAGCGGCACCGTGCCGATCAGGTTGCGCTCGAACCATTCGATCGGCCGGCTGTTGGCAAGCTCGTTCACGCGCGTCGGGTTCACGCGCGTGTCGATCGGACCCGCCATCAGCGTCATGCTCGCCGGTTGACCGCGATCGTCGGCCGCGGCGAGCAGCGCCACCGCGGCGAGCACCGGCACCGTCGGCTGGCATACGGCGAGAACGTGCGCACGCGGCCCGATCGAGCGCAGGAAGCGCATCACGTGCTCGATGAACACGCCGAGGTCGAATGGGCCATCGGCAAGCGGCACGTCGCGAACGTTGCGCCAGTCGGTCAGATACACATCGTGATCGCAAAGCAACGTGCGCACGGTGCCGCGCAGCAGCGTCGCGAAATGGCCGGATAGCGGCGCGACGACGAGCATCCTGGGCTGCACGACGTCCGCGTTCTTGCGAAAGCGCACGAGGCTGCAAAACGGCGTCCGTTGCACGATTTCCTCGCGCACGGCGACGTCGCGGCCGCCGACCTGTACGGTGTCGAAGCCGAACGCGGGGCGCTCGTGCGTAAGTCCGGCGAGCGCGACCACTTCCGACAACGCGACCAGCTCGCGCAGCCGAGCGCTCGACGACGAACGCTCGGCCGGCCGGCGCAGCGCGCTCGCGGCCGTCCGCGCAAGCGCGCGAATCGGGTCGGTCGCGTCCGCGTACGCCTGGTAACCGTGGTAGAGCATCGGCACTCTGCCAAGAGACATGCAACGCACGCACGTCGCAAGCGAACGGTGAACGGCGCACACCCAGGCGAACGTATGGCCAAGGCCACGCTCACGCTCACCAGCAAGAACTATTCGTCGTGGTCGCTGCGCGGCTGGCTGCTGACGAAGTTCTCCGGACTGCCGTTCGACGAGCAGATCGTGTCGCCGGACGATCCCGCGGTGCGCGCGGAGATCCTGCTGCTCTCGTCGTCGATCCGCGTGCCGTGCCTCACGCACAACGGCGTCGCCGTGTGGGACACGCTCGCGATCGGCGAGTATCTGAACGAGGTGCGTCCGAAGGCGCGGCTCCTCCCCGCCGACGCGGCGATGCGCGCACGCTGCCGCTCGATCTGCGGCGAGATGCATTCGGGCTTCGCGGCGCTGCGTTCGGCGCTGCCGATGAACCTCAAGGCCCGCTTTCGCGGCTTCAAGGTGTGGACACGCGCACAAGCGGACATCGAACGCGTGGTCGCGATCTGGAATGAGTGTCTGGCCGCGCACGGCGGCCCGTTCCTGTTCGGCGAGCGAAGCATGGCCGACGCGATGTACGCGCCGGTCGTAACGCGCTTCGTCAGCTACGACGTCCAGCTCGACAGGGCATGCAGCCGTTACCGCCGGAAGATCATGGCGCTGCCCGAGATGAAGGAATGGATCGCGGCCGCGAAGAAGGAGCCCGACGAGATCGACGAGCTCGAAGTGGAGTTCTGAACGCCACCCTCGCGCACGCTTACGGTGCACGCGAAGCGGCTCGTGCGCCAACGCGGTACACTGTCCGTCGCGCACCCAAGGGGACGACGCCCATGTTGCGGACCGCGACGGCGCTCGGCGCCCTCGCTCTGATGTCCGGTTGCAATCTCGACGTCGCCGCTCCCGGTCGCCAGCGACTGGAATCGGATGCGCGGCGCATCGGCGGCGTGCGCGTGCTCGACGGGCGGTTCATGGCAATCGAGCAGACGATGGGAACGCCGCGCGCCCGCGCTGCCGGCGCCGCCTATCTGCGGGCGTTCGTCGAAGAGGCGAAGGCGTCGGGATTGGTCGCGCAAGCGCTCGCGCGCCACGGCATCGACTGCGCGGTGGTGGTTCCTGCGCGCGGCCTCGGATAACCGAGGGGCGTACGCGTTGACGCTCGACGTTTCCCGCTTCGTCACGATCGGCGGGTTACACATGCTCGCCGGGCAATTGTGCGAGGACTACGCGCTCGCCACGCAGCCCGAGAACGGCGTTGCGATCGTTGCCGTCGCCGACGGCTGCTCGGGCGCGCACGCGGACACCGACATCGGCGCTCGCGTGATCTGCCATGCGTTCGCGCACGTGATGGCGGACCACGCCGCAGCGCGCGAGGGCCGCTTGCGCGAAGACTTCGATGCGATGCTCGAGGCGACGATGCTGCAGTTCGCGTTCACGCAGGAGCTTGCCGATTATCTCGCGACGCTCGTCGGCGTCGTGGCGACACCGCAGCACGCCACCGCGCTGCTCTGCGGCGACGGCGCGATCGGCTTGCGGTTTCGCGACGGCCGCTTCGAGCTTCGCACGTTCGCGTGGCGTGACGATGCGCCCTACTATTTCATGTACCGCCTCGAGCCGGACGTTCGCGAGCGCATGATCGCGAGGCTTTCCGCCGACTGCCCCGGCGCCGTCCGCGGTCAGGTCGTCGAATTCACGCTCGGCGACGACGGCGCGGTCAACGTCGTCGGCCGGCGCGCCGAGGCGTATACGTTCGAGGAGTTCGAGCACGGCCGGCGGTTCGACTTCGCGCCGCAGCGGCAACAGATCGAAGCGCTCGCCGTGTTCACCGACGGCATCGAAAAGGTCGGCCGCCTCGACGCGTTCGCGGTCGTCGCGCGGCTGCTCGCGCGTCGCGACGAGTCGGCGCAGAGCGTGGGCGAACACGCGATCGCCGTGCTGCGCGACTTGGCCGAAGACGGCAACGTCCCCTTCGACGATCTTGCTTTCGCCTGCATCGAGTTCGACCACCGCGACGACAAGCTCGCGTAGCGCACGCCGCAGCGCACGCACGGACCACGGCGTCGGCGCGCCATGGCAAAATCCCGGCATGAACGCTTCGGACATCGTTCTCGGATTCGCCAATCGAAGCGACGCCACGACGATCGCGCACATGTCGCGCGATCTGATCGAGGCGGGTCTCGGCTGGGCGTACCGATCTGAGCGTATCGGCGAGCTCATCGCCGACCCGGACACGGTCACGCTGGTCGCGCGCGAGCGCGAGCGCGCGATCGCGTTCGCCATCATGACGTTCGGCGACGAGCGCTCGCACCTCGTGCTGCTCGCGGTGCGCAAGACGAGTCAGCGGCGCGGGGTCGCGCGACGAATGATTCTGTGGCTCGTCGAATCGTCGATCGTCGCCGGCGTCGCGTCGCTGCACGTCGAGCTTCGCGCGAACAACGTCGGCGCGATCGCGCTTTATCGCGCGACGGGGTTCGCCGAATCGCTTCGGATGCCCGGCTACTATCGCGGCCGCGAGGAGGCGATCCGCATGGTGCGCGTGCTGCGCCCACCCGGCACGGCGATCCGGCTCTGGCAGCCGCCGACGCTCAACCGGCCGTAGGGGCCTGCTCGCCAGGCTCTCAAGCGCCGACGCCGCGTGCCCCTCGTCATCCTCGCAGGCGGCGAGCTCGCGTACGGCCTGCATCCGCTGCTCGACGGCGCCGACCTGTCGATCGAGGCGGGCGAGCGGATCGGGCTCATCGGACGCAACGGCACGGGCAAGTCGTCGCTGCTCGACGTGATCGCCGCGCGGATCGAGCTCGACGATGGCGAGATCCGCCGCCGCGACGGGCTGTCCGTCGCGCAGGTCGAGCAGGAGCCGCAGCTTCCGCGCGCGTCGTCGCTGCGCGAAAGTCTCGTCGTTCGCGGGCGTCTCGACAGGCTGCAGGACGAGCGCGACCGCTGGCGCGTCGAGGCGCGCCTCGTCGAATACCTGCATCGATTCGGCCTCGACGAAGCGACGGCGCCCGAGTCGGCATCCGGCGGCGAGCGCAAACGCGCCGCACTCGCGCTCGCGTTCGCGCGCGAAGCCGACCTGTTGCTGCTCGACGAGCCGACCAACCACCTCGACCTCGACGGCATCGCGCTCGCCGAGGAGCTGGTGCGCAAGCACTCGACGTCGATCGTCGTCACGCACGACCGCGCGTTCCTCGACAACGTCGCCACGCGCATCGTCGAGCTCGATCGCGGGTTACTGCGCTCGTATCCCGGCAACTACGCCGCGTACGAGAGCCGCCGCGCCGGCGAGCTCGCCGCCGAAGCCGTCGCCGCGCGCAAGTTCGACAAGTTCTGGGCGCAGGAGGAGGCATGGATCCGCAAGGGCATCGAAGCGAGACGAACGCGCGACGAAGGGCGCGTTCGCCGGCTCGAAGCGCTTCGCCGCGAACGCGCGCAGCGGCGCGAACGGCTCGGCAACGTGAAGCTTTCGCTCGATGCCGGCGAGCGATCGGGTAAGCTCGTTGCGGAGCTCGCGCACGTCGGCAAGCGTTTCGGCGATCGCACGCTCGTGCGCGATCTTTCGCTTCGACTGATCCGCGGCGACCGTCTCGCGCTGATCGGACCCAACGGCGCCGGCAAGACGACACTGCTCAAGCTCATTCTCGGCACGCTCGCGTCCGACGCGGGCAACGTTCGCCGCGGCACGAAGCTCTCGATCGCATACTTCGATCAGCTTCGCGAGCAGCTCGACGACGCCCGAACACTCGCCGATACGATCAGCCCGGGCTCGGAATGGGTCGAAACGGCGGGCGGGCGCAAGCACGTGATGTCCTATCTCGGCGACTTCCTGTTCGCGCCGCAACGCGCGGGCGCGCCGGTCGGCACGCTGTCCGGCGGCGAACGCAACCGGCTGCTGCTCGCGCGGCTCTTCGCGCAGACGGCGAATCTGCTCGTGCTCGACGAGCCGACCAACGACCTCGACATCGAAACCCTCGAGCTGCTCGAGGCAACGCTGCAGACGTACGACGGCACGCTGCTCGTCGTGAGTCACGACCGCCGCTTTCTCGACAACGTCGTCACCCAAACGCTGGTCGCCGAAGGTGATGGGCGATGGACCGAATATGCAGGGGGCTACAGCGATTGGATCGCGATGCGGCCGCTGCCGCGCGAAGCGCCGCGCACGCCCGAACGGCCGGCGCGAGCGCGCGGCGCACCCGAGCGCAGCGCGAAGCCCGCGCGCGGCCGGCTCACGTTCAAGGAGAAGCGCGAGCTCGACGCGTTGCCTGCCGAGCTCGAAGCGCTCGAGCGCGAGCAGCACGAGCTGACCGAACGGATGTGCGCCCCCGACTATCATCGACAGAGCGTCGAGCGGATCAAGGCCGATCGGGCTCGCGCCGAGGAAATCGAGCGGCTGCTCGCCGACAAGTTCGAGCGCTGGGGCGAGCTCGACGCACGCGCGCAACCGCCGGCGCCGCCGTAGCGTCGGTCGGGTCAACGCCGATCGGCGCGCCGTCCAAGGAGCTGTCCATTGACAGCGGGCGCACGCGATCACGAGAATGCGACGCTCGGGCGAACACGACAAACAAGGGGCAGCGCCATGAGGAACATCGTCTTCGCAGCTCTCGTCGCCGTATTCACGACGCTTTCGCCGGCCGCCGGCGCGCACGACTTCGGTCCGCCATGGATCGACGTCGAGCGCTTCGCGACGCTGCCCGACGGCGTGCGCTACCCCGAAGGCATCACGGCGAATCCCGCGACCGGCGACATCTTCGTTGCGACGTTCGACTTCGGTCCCAACGCGGGCAAGCTGATGCGCTTCGGACGCAACGGCCATCTGCAGGCCATCCGCGACATGGGCGTCACGCCGATGCTCGGGCTCGGCTTCGCCAACGGCAAGGTCTACATCCTCAACATGGGCGCATCGAAGGTGCAGCGTATCGCAGCGAACTTCGACAGCACGACGGCCCTCGAAGCCGTGGCGAACGTACCAGCGATCGGCGCGCCCGCCGACCGCACGGTCGGCAATCCCGACGGCAGCTCGGACACGATCAAGTTCGGCTCGAGCAGCTTCCCGGCGCCCAATGCGATGCTGTTCGATCACGCGGGGAATCTCTACTTCTCGGATTCGTTCCAGGGTGCGGTCTTGCGCATCGACGCGGCGACGACCTGCACGGCGCCGTGCGGCGTCGCGACGGTCTCGCACGATCCGCTGCTCGCCACCGCGGGATTCCCGCCGTTCGGCGCGAACGGACTTGCGCTCGACGCCGGCGAGACTTCGCTCTACATCGCCAACACCGGCGACAGCCGCGTGCTCAAGATGGACCTCGCGACCAAGGCGATTTCGGTGTTCGCCGAGAGCGTGCACGGCGCCGACGGACTGCTGATGGATTCGGCCGGGCGCCTGTGGGTCGCCGCCAATCAGGCCGACGAAGTCGTCGCGCTCAACACCAGCGGCCGCGTGATCATTCGCGCCGGCGGCTTCGACGGCATCCGTTCGGACGGCACGCCGCGCGCGCTCCTGTTTCCGGCGAGCATGGCGATCGTCGACGGCTGGATGTACGTGACGAACCTGGCGCTGCCGCTCACGCCGGCGGCCGGCGACGAGCCCGAAGAGGATGTGACCCGCTGGAACGTCGTCCGTTTCAGGGTGCCCCGGCACTGACCGAGCGCGAATTGTCGCGTTGACGGGGGGCGACCCCCCATCCTAGTATCCCGGCAGCCGTTCGGTGCCGCGGGTTGCCGCTGCGCTCGCCTGACGGCCTGACGAGTTCCCATGCAATCAGTGCGACCATTGTTGTTGTGGGCGCTGCTGCTCCTATGCGGAGCGGCCGGCGCAGCCGAGGTGGGCGTCGCGACGCTCGTCGACCCCGGCTCGCGCGTGCTGCGCGGCGCCACGTGGTACAAGCTGGTCCCGGGCGCGCGGCTCGAGGAAGGCGATATCGTAGACGTTGCCGATCGGGCGCAAGCGCAAGTCGAGTTTGCGGCCGGATCGACGGCGAACGTCGTCGGCGCCGGATTGCTGCACATCGTGCGCGCCGGCCCGGCCGGCGCGGCGACGCTCGCACTCTACAACGGCTGGGCCAAGATCGCCGCCAAGCCGCCCGGCCTGCGTATCCATACGCCGCCGGCGGACGTCGTGTCGACCGAAGGGATTGTCGTGATCCGCGGCGCGATTTCGATGTTCGTCGAATCGGGCACGGCTCGACTGATCGAGCTCGCCGCCAACGGATCGGAAGGGGTCGGCCACGACATGAAGCCGGGCGAGCATTGGTCCAAATCGGCGGGCGGCGCCTATTCGATGGTGCCGCGGGCGCCGAAGAAATTCGTCGATGCGATGCCGCGAGCCTACCTCGATCCGCTGCCGGTGCTGGCCGGTCGCTACAAGGCCAAGCCGACGCTTGCCGTCGATCACGACATCACGTACGCCGAAGCGGAGCCATGGCTCGCCGGCCGCGACCGCGCGGCGTTCGAGCGCCGCTTCGCGAGCCGGCTGCGCGACCCGGCGTTCCGCAGGGCGGTCGCGCCTCACGTCGCGCGCTATCCGAGCTGGGATAGGATGCTGCATCCGGAGAAGTACGCGCCCAAGACCACGACGGCGCCTTGATCGTTGCCTTACGAGGAAGTCGCATGAAGCTCATCTGGAAATTCAATTTGGTGCTGTTTGGCATATTCGCGCTCGGTTTCCTGATTGCCGGCTACGTGTCGTACAACGCACTGCAGGCGAACGCGCGCGAGGAAATCCTGCAGAACGCCCGGCTGATGATGGAAGCGGCGCTGTCGTCGCGCAATTACACGACCACGCAGGTGAAGCCGCTGCTCGAGACGCAGATGAAGTACACGTTCCTGCCGCAGTCGGTACCGGCATACGCGGCGACCGAGCAGTTCAACGAGCTGCGCAAGAAGCACCCCGATTATTTCTACAAGGAGGCGACGCTCAATCCATCGAACCCGCGCAACCGGGCGACCGACTGGGAGGCCGACGTCGTCAACAACTTCCGCGCGACGTCGACGATGTCCGAGATGGTCGGCGAGCGCGACACGCCGATAGGCCGCTCGCTCTATCTTGCGCGGCCGATCCAGGTGAAGAGCAAGGCGTGCCTCGACTGCCATAGCACGGTGGAGGCCGCGCCGAAGACGATGCTCGACCTGTACGGCAACGCCAACGGCTTCGGCTGGCACATGGAGGAGATCATCGGCGCGCAGATCGTTTCGGTGCCGATGTCGGTGCCGATCGCGCGCGCCAACGTGACGTTCAAGGCGTTCATGGGCTCGCTCGCGGTCGTGTTCGCCGCTATTTTCGTGCTGTTGAACGTCATGCTCTACACGATGGTGATTCGCCGCGTGACGAAGCTCGCGGGCATCGCGAACCAGGTGAGCCTCGGACAGATGGACGCCGGTGACTTCCACACGAAGAGCCGCGACGAGATCGGCGTGCTGACCGAGGCGATGGGACGCATGAAGGCGAGCCTCGTGCAGGCGATGAAGATGCTGGAGGCCTGATGAGCTATGCCGTCATTCCCGCGAACGCGGGGACCCAGCGTCATTCAGCGAACGACGCTGGGTCCCCGCGTTCGCGGCGACGACAACCGTGATGGACCCGCAGCGCCTAGGCAAATACGAAGTGCGAAGCGTCCTGGGCAAGGGCGCGATGGGGGTCGTCTACAAGGCGTTCGATCCGCACATCGAGCGTTACGTCGCGATCAAGACGATCCGCAAGGATACGGTCGATCCCGACCTCGCCCGCCAGTTCATGGTGCGGTTCAAGAACGAGGCGAAGGCCGCGGGTCGGCTGCACCATCCGAACATCGTCGGCGTCTACGAATACGGCGAGGACGACACCGTCGCGTTCATCGCGATGGAATACGTCGAGGGAACCGGGCTGCGCGAATACCTCGACCGCAAGGCGACGTTCGACTTCGGACAGCTGGTCGCGTTGATGTCGCAGCTCCTGGGCGCACTCGAATACGCGCACGCCGCCGGCATCGTCCACCGCGACATCAAGCCGTCCAACCTGATCATCAACAGCTCGGCGACGCTGAAGGTCGCCGATTTCGGCGTCGCGCGCATCGACCTGTCGAACCTCACCACCGTCGGCATGGTGATCGGCACGCCGTCGTACATGTCACCCGAGCAATGTCAGGGTCGCGAGGCCGATGCGCGCTCGGATCTTTTCAGCGCCGGGATCGTGCTGTACGAGCTGTTGACCGGCCGCAAGCCGTTCATCGGCTCGGTGGAAGCGATCGCGTACAAGATCTGCCACGACGATCCGGTGCCGCCATCGACGCTGTCGCCGCTGAAGTTTCCCGACGCCGTCGACAAGCTCGTCGCCACTGCGCTTGCAAAGGACCCGCAGGCGCGCTTCCAGAGTGCGCGCGCGTTCAACGACGCGCTGCGCGACGTCGCGCAGATCAACGTCGAGGTCGACGACGGTCTCGGCACGACGATCGTCAATATCGGCAACATGCCGCTCGCGAAGCCCGCGCCGTTCTGGGACGATGCGACGCTCGACACCGCCGAGCACGAGCTCGCGCGCGTTCTCGGTCCGGTGGCGAGGGTGATCGTGCGCCGTGCCGCTGCGCGCACCAACGATCGCGGCGAGCTTTGCATGCTGCTTTCCGAGAACATCACCGATCCGGTCACACGGCGGCGCTTCGTCGACGCGTTCAACAAAGGCAGCCTCGTGCGCGCCGGCGGCGCAACGTCGGGCGTCAAGGGCGCCGAGCGCTCGACGCATCCGAGCGTCGAGCGCTCGGGCAGCGGCGCGCCGGGCAGCGGCGTGTCGCAACGCTCGCTGCCGGGATCGCCGATCGATGCCGCTTACGTCGACCAGGTTACGGCGCGGCTCGCCGTGTATCTGGGGCCGATCTCGCGCATCGTCACGAAGAAGGCGGCGCAGCGCGCGAGCGGCCGCGCCGAATTCGTTCGGCTGGTCGCCGACAATCTCGGCACGCAGGAGCGCATCGCGTTCCTGCGCGAGATGGGTTACGGGGGAAGCTGAAAGGCTTGTCGTCCCCGCGGGAGGCCGGGGACCCAGTGTCGTTAGTTCGAACACGCTGGATTCCCGCGTACGCGGGAACGACGTCGAGCGTCAGTGCGCCTGCGAATGCTTGCCGCCGGGCGCCGAGACGTGCGACACGGCGCGGCCGACCGTCGTCGGATCGTCGTTGCGCGCGACGTCGCCGAGCGAAATGATGCCGACCAGCCGCTTGTCGCGATTGACGACGGGCAACCGCCGCACTTGCACATTGCCCATATTGCGCGCGACGGAGTTCAAGTCCTCGTCGTCGAAGCAGTAAAGCACTTCGCGACTCATCACATCGGCAACGCTCGCATTGCCCCCGCGCCCTTGGGCGACGGCGCGAACGACGACGTCGCGGTCGGTGACCATGCCGACCAGGCGGTCGTTCTCACTGACCGGAAGCGACCCTGCGTCGATGTCGGCCATCATCTTCGCCGCCTCGTGAATCGACAGGTTGGGGTTCGCCACGCGCACGTCGCGGCTCATTGCGTCTCGGACTTTCATCGTTGGACCTCCATTCGACGATGCCGCGGAATCATCCGCGACCGCAGGAGCGGCGCAGCGAACCGCGTGTTCGCCCCGGCTCCTCCATGGCCGGTGTGACAGCGGTGACGAGGCGCCGTTCGCGACAGCGGCTACCCCGCGATCACAGCGAGGTCGGGCCGGCGGCGATGCCAGTCGGTTGCCTGCTGGAACGCTCGACCGATGCGGATCAGCGTCGTTTCGGCGAACGGCGCGCCCATCAATTGAATGCCGATCGGAAGGCCCGTGGATGAAAAGCCCGCGGGCAGCGACAACGCGCATGCGCCGACGTAATTCGCGGCCCGCGTGAACGCGGCGAGCGGCGTGGTCGCCTCGTCGACGTCGGCGAGCGCCATCGCGACGATCGGCAGCGTCGGCGTGAGCAGCGCGTTGCGCCCGCGCATCCATTCGGCGAAGCGCGCGACGACGCGGCGTCGCTCGGCCAATTCATCGATGTAGTCAGCCGCGCTGATCGCCCTGCCGGCGAGCGTGCGGCTTCTCACCCACGGGTCGATGTCGAGCGACGTGTCCTCGATGTACGCGCGATGCACGGCATACGCTTCGGCGGCGATCAACCGGCCGTTACGCAGCATCAGATCGTCGAAATCGAGCGGGACGCGCTCCTCCTCGACGATCGCGCCAAGATCGCGCAGCGCGGCGATCGCGCCATCGCGTGCCGCCAGCACATCGGCGTGCGTGAACGACGGGAACTGCTCGCTCGGCATCGCCGTGATGCGGATGCCGCGCACGTTCGGCGCGCCGACGAGCACGGCTTTCGCGTCGACGCGCTCGGCGGCAAACGTCGCGGGATCGCGCGAATCGGCGCCCGCCAGCGCAGCCGTCACGAGCGCAGCGTCCTCGACGGTGTGCGTGAGCGGGCCGAGCGAGTCGAGCGTCGTCGACAACGGCACAACGCCGTAGAGGCTCACGAGCCCATACGTCGTCTTGAGGCCGGTGATGCCGCACAGCGCCGCCGGAATGCGCACCGAGCCGCCGGTATCCGAGCCGATCGCCGCCGGGACGAGCCCCGCGGCGACGGCGACCGCCGATCCGCTGGACGAACCGCCGGCGACCCGATGCTCGCTCATGTCCCACGGATTCCACGGCGCGCCCATCGGCTGGTTGCGCCCCCATCCGCCGAACGCGAACTCGACCATATGCGTCTTGCCGATCGGAATCATGCCGGCGCTGATCAGCCGCTCGACGGCCGTCGCGGTCGTGTCGCTGATGCGCCCGAGCCAGCTCTTCGAGCCGGCAGTCGTCTGCCGGCCTTCGAAATGCAGCAGGTCCTTGAGCGCGATCGGAAGGCCGTGCAACGGTCCACGGACGAGCTCTTCGCCCCGCTCGCGGTCCGCCGCATCCGCCCGCGCGAGCGCGTCTTCACGGTAGACCTCGACGAACGCGTGCAGCTTGCCGTCGAGCGCATCGATGCGCTCGAGGCACGATTGCACGATATCGCGAGACGTCGTCGCGCCGGTCGCGAGACGCCGCGCGAGCTCGGTCAACGGAAGGTACGTGGCATCGACGTGCATGGCGAAGCAGGCGCGGTCGTGACTGTCGCGAACGCTACGCCGAACGCGCGCCGAAGTCGATCGACTCGGGCCGCGTCAGGGCACGAGCGCAACGATCGGCGTCAGCGCACCGGGTAGCGTGGGCAAGCCGGTCGTGGCCGCGGACGCCACGTTCGAGCTCGCGCTTTCGGCGTGGCGACGGCTTTGCGCGTGCACCGCGAAGTAGTACGTCGTTGCCGACTGCAGCCCGGTGATCGTTGCGTGCGTGTCGGCGGTCGAGCCCGCGCGCGCGAACGGTCCGCCGGCGGACGTCGCGTAATAGACGTTGTACGCGGCGAGCCGCGGACCCGCGCTCGCGCTCCAGCGCAATGCGACGTCGTGATCGCCGCTCGACGAAGCGGCGAGTTGCGTCGGCGCCGACGGCGGCGAAGCGACGTAACCCGCGGCAAGACGATCGACCATCCGCTTAACCGCCTGCATCTGACGGCCGCTCTGCTTCGCGTAGTTGGCGTCGTCGTAGCCCCACCAATCCCAGCAGCCGCGCGGGTTGTAGACCGGAGGCAAGTCGCTCGCCGTCGTCTGCGGATAGAGCACGACGATCTTGTTCGCGTCCGCCCACTTGTTGTACCCCGCGTGTCGGTAGAACGCGTCGCCGATTCGTGCCGGATATTGCAGGCAGCCGTGGAACGCGACGTGGATGCGACAGATCGCGCCGTCGTCGCACGCCGCGGGGACGTACGCATAGCCGGTCGCATTCATGCTGTGACTCGCGGGGTCGGCGATGAACTCGGCCTGATCGAACGCGACGATCGAACCCGACAGCGTCGACGCCGGCGCGTGCAGCGGCCCGTAAAGATGCGCGAGCAGCTCGCCGGCAGCGCTGTAATCGCAATCGTTGATGAAGACGTCGGCGGGATTGTTCGCATCGCCGGCGTGATCGCACGCGTGGCCGTAATCGTCGGTCACCATCGAATGCGCGGCGGGTAGCGCGTTCACGTACACGATGTTCGACGCATCGACGTAGTGCCGGTAATAGTCGACCAGACGGTCGACGACGACCGGATAGACGGTCGCGTCCTTGGTGCCCGAGAACACCCATACTTTCGACGCGTAGAGAAAGCTCGTGCGATCGATCTCGGCGCGCGACGCGTAGTCGTCGGTGACTCCGATCGAATAGCCGGTGTCGGGCGGGTCGAGCGCGATCGGCGTCGTGCAATCGGTGAGCGCGGTGGCGAGATTGCCCTTCGCGCAATAGAACGGTCCCGCGGCGATGATTCCGGCACCGGCGACACTGGCCGAGAACGCGACATGGAACTGGTTCGCCATGTAGCCGCCGGCCGAAACGCCGGACACGGTCGTTGCCGCCGGGTCGACGTTGAACGAATCGAGAGACGCCGCCGTGCCAGCAGAGGCCTGCAGCGACAGCGCGCAGACGGCGAACACGCGCGACAACGACGACCGGCTACCTCGCATCGAGACCTCCCCGAGAGGTGTCGCTGGCTGGATCGCGACGGATGGGCGCACCCATTAGAGCGGGCGTTGCGGCGAAAAATCCGGGAGCCGGCCAAACAGCCGCCGGTCACGCATAGTTCAAGGTTATCGATAACATCTAAACATTAAAATTGCTTTATCGACTCGGCGCCCCGATCATCCGTACATCGCATCGATCAACCCGCCAAGGAGTCGCCATGTCGCAAGCGCAATTTCCGAAATGTGAAGGCCAGCTCGTGCCCAACGTCAGCTTCCGCATCCGCCGCAACGGCGAGTGGACGACCGTGTCGACCGACGATCTCTTCGCCGGCAAGAACGTCGTCGTCTTTTCGCTGCCCGGCGCGTTCACGCCGACTTGCTCTTCGACGCACCTGCCGCGCTTCAACGAGCTCGCGCCGGCGTTTCGCGAGCAAGGCATCGACTCGATCGTCTGCATCTCGGTCAATGACCCGTTCGTGATGGAGGAATGGGCGAAGGACCAGGAAGCGGACAACGTGTTCCTGCTCGCCGACGGCAACGGCGTGTTCACCGAGCGGATGGGGCTTCTCGTCGACAAGTCCGACCTCAATTTCGGCAGGCGCTCGTGGCGTTATTCGATGCTGGTGCGTAACCGCTGCATCGAAAAGCAGTTCATCGAGCCGCAGGAGCCGGGCGATCCGTTCAAGGTCTCCGACGCCGACACGATGCTTGCCTATCTCAACCCGAACGCGCGCAAGCCGGACCGCGTCGCCGTGCTGACGCGTGACGGTTGCTCGTTCTGCGCCAAGGCCAAAGGGCTGCTGGCGGACGCGGGCTACGACTACGTCGAGATCCCGCTCGGTCACACGGTGCGCTCGCGCGCGGTCGGTGCAATCACCGGCGCGTCGACGGTGCCGCAGGTGTTCATCAATGGCAACCTCATCGGCAACGCCGAGAACCTCGAAGCCTATTTGCGCAAGGCGGCGTAAGTGGCGGCGCGGCCGAACGACTCGATCGGCACGATGGAAACGACGAACGCGTTGTCGACGCCGCTTGCGCTCGAAACCGACGTCGCCGTCATCGGCGCCGGCACGGCCGGGCTCGCTGCGTATCGCGCCGCGAAAGCTGCGGGCAAGCGCACGCTCGTCATCGAAGCCGGTCCGCACGGGACGACGTGCGCGCGCGTCGGCTGCATGCCGAGCAAGCTCCTGATTGCGCCCGCCGAGGCTGCGCATGCCGTCGAGCGGTTCGCGACGTTCGGCCTCGCGCTGGACGGCCGCGTGCGCGTCGACGGCCGTGCGGTGATGGCGCGCGTGCGCCGCGAGCGCGACCGCTTCGTCGGCTTCGTGACGACCGGCGTCGACGCGATCCCCGACAACGACAAGCTCCGCGGCCGCGCTCGCTTCATCGACGCGACGACGCTGATCGTCGACGACCGGTCGGCCGTCCGCGCCAAACGTGTGGTGATCGCGACCGGCTCGTCGCCCGCGTACCCGCAGCCGTGGCGAGCGCTCGGCGATCGCCTCGTCACCAACGACGACGTGTTCGACTGGATCGATCTGCCGCAAAGCGTGGCCGTGTTCGGTCCCGGCGTCATCGGGCTCGAGCTCGGCCAGGCGCTGCACCGCCTCGGCGTGCGGGTGAAGATCTTCGGACGCGGCGGTGGCGTCGGCCCGCTCGGGGATCCCGAGCTCCTCGCCTACGCACGCAAGGCGTTCGGCAGCGAGCTCGATCTCGACACCGACGCGCATGCCGATGTCGCGCGCGACGGCGATGCGATCGTCGTGACCAGTCGGGCAGCCGATGGATCGACTCGCGTCGAGCGGTTCGACTTCCTGCTCGCGGCGACCGGCCGCTCGCCGAACGTTCGCGGCTTGAGTCTCGAGCACACGGGCCTTGCACTCGACGCGAACGGCGTGCCTCGGTTCGACCGCGACACGCTGCAATGCGGCGATTCGCCGATCTTCATCGCGGGCGACGCGAACAACGACGTTCCGCTGTTGCACGAAGCGGCCGACGAAGGGCGGATCGCCGGCGAGAACGCCGCACACTTCCCCGACGTGCGCGCGGGATTGCGGCGCACGCCGCTCGGCATCGTGTTCAGCGACCCGCAGATCGCGGTCGTCGGCGGCGGCTTGCACGCGCTGCGCGACGTCGCGCACGTGACCGGCGCCGTGTCGTTCGAGGACCAGGGCCGCTCGCGCGTGATGGCGCGTAACCGCGGACTGCTGCACGTGTACGCCGAGGTCGGCAGCGGCCGTTTTCTCGGCGCCGAAATGATCGGGCCCGACGCCGAGCACATCGGTCATCTGCTCGCGTGGGCGCACCAGATGAGCATGACCGTCGCGCAAATGCTCGAGATGCCGTTCTACCACCCCGTCGTGCAGGAAGGCCTTCGCACGGCGCTGCGCGACGCGCAGGCGAAGCTCGCGATGCTCGAGCGCGCCGCGGCGTGAATCGGCGGGGCGCGCCTCTGGTCAGCCGGCGACCGAAGAGACCTCGATTTCGGTAATGCGATGCGACCGTCGAGCCGTCGGCCTCGCGCTGCGATTCGCAATTGCTCGTACGGGATCGGCGCTTCGCGCCCGGATCCGACCTCGCTGCTCACGCCGCGGACTCGAACGGGGGATCGACGAGATACTTCATCCCGCCACCCATCGAGCCGCAAGCCGGGATCGTTGCAACGCCGCATGCGATGATCAACGCGACGATCGTTCGCAGCTTGCTCAATGTCTTGCTCATCGACAACCTCCACCCGCCTCAGAAGGACAAAGAGCGAACACGGCGCGTACGGGCGTATTCCACGCCGCTCGTCGATCTTCACCGCGATGCCACCCGTGGCGAAACCTGGACTATCATCTGCGTTCCTTCGCACGTTCGGGTCCGAAGATGCTCCGTGACTGCTTGGTCGCTCGCGCGATTCGCGGGACACCGGCCGCCTTCGTCGTCGCTGCGCTGGTTGCCGCCACCGGATGTTCAACGACGCCGTCCGCAATGTCGCACGCGGCCGCCGCGTACGACCAACGCGTCATCGACAATCCGAT
This sequence comes from uncultured beta proteobacterium, assembly GCA_963728935.1. GTDB lineage: Bacteria > Pseudomonadota > Gammaproteobacteria > Burkholderiales > Casimicrobiaceae > CAVSMC01. Next base: position 592,277 of record CAVSMC010000001.1, read on the forward strand.
CCGAACCGACCAGGACCGGCGGATGGACGCGGCGCGTCATCCGGCCGAGTTCCTGCCGTTCACGCAGGCCAAGCCCGGCATGCAGGTGGTCGACGTTTCGGCGGGCGCCGGCTATACGTCGCAATTGCTGGCACTCGCCGTCGGTCCTGCGGGCCGCGTATGGGCGCAGCGCCAGCAGCCCGGCGAAGCGCTCACGAAGCGGCTCAACGACCACCCGCAAGCGAATCTGATCGCTGTCATACGTCCGTTCGACGATCCGGTGCCGGCCGACGCGCCGCCGCTCGATCTGATCACGCTGATCCTGAACTACCACGACATCACGTATCTTCCGGTCGACCGCGCGAAGATGAATCGACGGCTGTTCGCCGCATTGAAGCACGGCGGCCATTTCGTCGTGATCGATCATGCCGCGAAACCCGGCTCGGACATCTCGGTGGGCAAGACGCTGCACCGCATCGACGAAGCCGTCGTTCGCGCTGAAGTGATGAAGGCGGGCTTCGTGCTCGAGGCCGAAAGCGGCTTCTTGCGCGACCCCGCCGATGCGCGCGAGGTTTCGTCCGGCGACGCGAAGTTCCCGACCGACAAGTTCGCGCTACGGTTCGTCAAGCCCTAGCGGACGATTGCGCGATCGGTCGAGGGAACCGTGCGCACGCTTTGGGCAATGCTCTGGATGCTCGCGGGCATCGCGACGGTCGCGACGAGCGCCGAACAGGCGTCGCCGGAGGTCGAGATCAAGGCCGCGTTCGGCGCCTTCATCGCCGCGCAGAACACGCATGACCTCAAGGCGGTCGGCGAGCTTCTGAGCGACTCTCCCGACTTCATCTGGATCGATCCCGGCTCGGTCGTGCGCACGCGCGACAAGGCGCTCAAGCGATTCGACGCGCTGTTCGGCGCCAAGTGGCGCATCGACCCCGCGTGGCTCACGCTCCAGGTCGTGATGCTCGATGCGTGGACAGCCGAGGTCATCGTGTACGCGACGATCAACAACGGCCCCGCCACGCAGCTGACGCGAATCAATCAGATCATGGTCAACACGCCCGCAGGCTGGCGCGTGCTGACGATCCTCGCCGACAGACCCCAGCGCTGATCGCGCGCCAGTCAACGCCGCGGGACCGTACGGCGTTGGAGAAACGCGGCGGTGGAAACCGGAGGCGCCGACGATCTCGAGTGGGATCGCAATGCTGTTGATTCGTTGTCCGTGCGGCGCGCAGGCCGCGCTCGACAATCCCGCGATCGACATGGAGGATTCCCGCGCATCGGCGCGCAGGCGGCGAGCCATCGCCACTCGCGTCGCGTCGGCGAAGACGAGCTCCTGCGCATCCGAAGCGAGCTCGGCCCGTCGATCGACGTCGAGCGCTCGCTGCTGCCGTTCGAGGGAACCGCGGCGCGACGCTAGTCGACCGTCGCGCCGGATTCCTTGACCGCGCGCGCCCATTTGCTTCGCTCGTTCGCGAGGAACGCGGCGAACTGCTCGGCCGTTCCGCCGCGGACGTCGACGCCGAGCCCGGCGAGGCTCGCCCGCATATCGTCGGCCTGCAGCGCGCGATTGATCTCGCCGTTGAGTCGCGTGACGATCGCGGCCGGCGTTGCGCGCGGCACGAGAACGCCGTAGAACACATGGTAGTCGAAGTCCGGAAAGCCGGACTCGATCAGCGTCGGCACGTCGGGCAGGGAGGGAAGCCGGCGCACCGACGTCACCGCCAGCGCGCGAAGCTTGCCGCCTTTAACCAGCGGTAGCGCCGCGGGAAGCGACGCGAAATGCATGTCGACTCGTCCGCCCATCAGGTCGGTCATCACCGGCCCCGCACCCTTGTACGGGACGTGCAGCAAGTCGATTCCCGCGGCGCGCTTCCACGTCTCGCCCACGAGATGGCCGACCGTGCCATTGCCCGACGATGCGAACACGAGCTGCTTCTTCTTCGCGGCGGCGATGAGCGCTGCGAGCGAATCGAATGGCCGGTCCGCTGCGACGACCAGCACCAGCGGAACCGTTCCGACCAGCGCGACCGGCGCAACGTCCTTGGTCGGATCGAGCGGCAGCGTCTTGTAGAGGTACGGGTTGATCGTGAGGTTGCTCGACTCACCCATCACGATCGTGTAGCCGTCGGGTGCCGCCTTCGCCGCAAGGTCGAGTCCCAGGTTGCCGCCGGCGCCCGGCCGGTTGTCGACGACCACTTGCCATTGCGCGAGCTCGCCGAGCTTCTTGCCGAGCAGGCGCGACAACGTGTCGGTGCCGCCGCCGGGCGGACTCGGCACGACCATGCGAATCGGCTTGTCCGGATAGGTCTGCGCATGCGCGAGAGCGGGCCAACCACACGACGAAGCGAGCGCGACGAGTGCGTACGTCAGCGTCGCAACGCGATGCCATGTCCGAGCGAAACCATTTCGCATGTTGTCTCCTAGAGCCGGTGGCGTCGACCGGCGGATGGACCAACGATCTGCGCAAACGCGCTCACCGCCGCATCGACCGACGCTTCATCGACGCCCGAGTGGGTGACGAAACGGATCTTGCGACCCCTGCCGATCGCGAGAACGCCGCGCTCGCGCAGCGCGCGATCGATGTCGCCCGCATCGTCGGCGAAGCGGTCGACGAAGCAGTTGACGATGTTGGTCTGCACGCGCTCGCCGTCGACCAGCGAGTCGTCGACTGCGGCGAGACCCTGCGCGAGACGGCGCGCCAGCACGTGATCGCGGCGGTGAGCGGCGTACGGATCGCCCGTAAGCGCAACGATCGCCGGCGCGGCAATCAATCCGGCCTGGCGCATCGCGCCGCCGAGCATCCTCGCAGCCCGTCGCGCGTTGCGCATGAACGTCCTCTCGCCGGCGAGGATCGCGCCGATCGGACCGCCAAGGCCTTTGCACAGCGAAAACCACACCGAGTCGGCGTGCTGGCAGAGCCGCGCGATCGGCACGCCGAGATGCGTCGCCGCGTTGAACAATCGCGCGCCGTCGAGGTGAACCGGAACGCCCGCCTGGCGAGCGACGTCGGCAATCGCCGCGATGGTCTGCAACGGGTAGACCGAGCCGCCGGACGCGTTGTGCGTGTTCTCGAGACAGATGAGCCGCGTCGGCGCGCGCGCCGCGTCGCGACCGTCGCGCATTGCGGCGCTTACGGCTTCGGCGCTCAGAATCCCGTTCGCGTTCCCGATCGGGCGCGCAACGGCGCCTGCGACCACCGACAGGCCGCCGCCCTCCGCGTTGTACAGATGCGCATCGGCGTCGACGATGACCTCGCCGCCGCTGCAATCGTGCGCGATCACCGCGGCGAGATTGGCCATCGTGCCGGACGGCAGCAGCAACGCGTCTTCCTTGCCCGTCAGCTCGCTCGCAAGCGCCTCGAGCTCGTTGACGGTCGGATCGTCGCCGCGCGCGGCGTCGCCGAGGCGCGCGTGCGCGATCGCCGCCATCATCGCGGGCGTCGGAAGCGTCACCGTGTCGCTGCGGAAGTCGTGCGCGGGCATGCGTTCAGCCGGTCGGAGAGCCCGATGTTAGCGTCCGATCTATAATCAGTAAAAGCGATATGTTGTTGAACGATGATTGAGAAATACTTATGAATATCGCGATGCTCTCGACGCTGGTGGCGATCGTCGACCGCGGCAGCTTCGCCGCCGCCGCGCGCGAGGTCGGGTGCACGCCGAGCGCCGTCAGCCTGCAGATGAAGCAATTGGAGACCTACTTCGGCCAGCCGTTGTTCGATCGCTCCGCGCGCTCGGTGAAGCCGACGCCTTTCGCGCTCGACGCCGCAGCGGTCGCGCGCGCCTTCGCCGAGAAGCTCGAAGCGCTGCGCGCGCATCCGCCGTTCGCGGTATCGGGACGCGTGCGGCTCGGTGCGATCGCGAGCGTGCAGACCGATGCGCTGCCGCAGGCGCTGCGCGCGTTGCGCGAGCGATATCCGGCGCTCGATGTCAAAGTGTCGCTCAACGATTCCGGCGCGTTGCTGGCGGATCTCAAGGCCAACCGCATCGACGCCGCCGCGCTGGTGCGGCCGCAGTCCGGAGGCTCGTCGCGTCTCGACTGGCAAGACCTCGCGAAGCAGCCGTACGTCATGCTGGCGCCGCCGGGAGCGGACGCCGCCTCACCGCAGCAGCTGCTGCAGCAGTTCGGCCTGATCCAATACGACCCGTCGCTCACCGGTGGACGAATTGCCGCGCGCTACGTTCGGCAAGCGTTTCCGCACGTCCGCTGGGTCATGGAGGTGCGTTCGATCGACGCGATCGTGGCAATGGTTTCAGCGGGACTGGGCGTGTCGATCGTGCCGCAACCGCGCAAAGCGCTGCTCGACGCGCACGGCGTGCGCATCGTCGGTCTCGGCAGAACGAGCCCGACACGGCAAATCGCGCTCGTGCGGCGAGGCGCCGACGCCGACGATCGCAACATCGACGCGCTGTACGCCGCTCTCGCGTCGGCCTATGCGACGGCAGAGGCGACCGCCCAGCGCAAAGCGAGTCGGCTCACGCGATCGTCGCGCTAGGAGCCTGTCGGACCTAGATCACGCGGCGAGGCGCGGCGGTCGCCGCATCGCCGGTGTTCGGCGTGCCGGTACGCTCCATCAGCAGGATGTGCGCTTCGTCGCGGGCTATCGGCCGATGCTCGACGCCCCTGGGAACGACGAACATTTCACCCGGTCCGAGCCGCACACTTCGATCCCGCAATTCGATGGTGAGTTGGCCGTCCAGCACGAGGAAGAAGTCGTCGGTGTCGTCGTGCTTGTGCCAGATGAACTCGCCCTGCACCTTGGCGACCATCACGTCGTGTCCGTTGAACCGCGCAACCGTACGCGGCTGCCAATGCTCGGAGAACTTCGCGAGCTTGGCGGCGAGATTGACGCCGTTCATGCGCGTGGTGTGCGGACGGTGATGTACGTCGGATTGCGCGGGTCGGCACGTCAATGATGGCGAGCGCGTCCGCCGAGATCGCCGACGAACCCGTTGTCTTTCACCATCGAGCGCAGGATCGTCCGTGCGAGCGAATCCGGAAATGCGACCGCGTCTCCGACGCGAACGACCCTCGACGTGGCGCCGCACTTGACGGTGATCACCCCCAGGTGCAGTTGGTACGACGCCATGTAGCGCCTGCCTTCGGCATTGAGGAATACGTTACCCGCGGCATCGAGCACATCCATCGCGGCGACCTCCGGCTTGGACCTATGACGCGGCCTTGCGCGCATTGAAGGGAACGACCTTCGTCATCGCTTCGGCGCAGGCGGTCGGCTGCGCCTGCGGTTGCCTGCGCAACTCGCGGCGAACCCTTGCGAAAGTCTTGCGCAAGTCCGTTTCGACGCTCCGCGTGTAGCGGAACGAAGGATCGAGGATGGACTTCATCGGGGCCCCCATTCACGACGTGACTGCACTGCGTTGCACAACGAACGCCATTGCCGCGAGCTCGCAAGAGCCGTTCCAACGGCGATGAATTCGCGATGACTCAGCGACTTACGGTCGCAGCGTCCAACGATTTCGCCGACAGCGTAAACAGAGCCGACACCGCGCTCCGATCGCAATCGCCGAGTTGTCGCCGACAGGAGACGGCCACGGGTTGTGCTTGTGTGTCCCGCCCGCAAGGAGCGCGTTTCCACACAGCTTCCTTGCGCGCACGACCCAGACGGTAGTTTTTACGTCAAGGCGGAGGTTGAATTGCGGACATCGCGTGCCGCGCTACGCCCTGGCGATCGTGACGCGCACGCCGGCGCGCCGCAGGCCGGCGCCGAGCTTCTTCGGCGGCGCCGCTTCGCAGACGACGTCATCGACGTCCGGCAATGCACATGCGCGCTCGAACTGCACAACGTCGAATTTCGAGCTGTCAACGAGGAGCAACGTGCGCTCGGAGCGCTCGATCATCGCGCGCTTGATCGAGCAGCTCAGCGAATCGGCGTCGGTCACACCATCCGCGGTGAGACCGCCGGCGCCGATGAACGCCTTGTTCGCCTTGAATCCCCGGATGAACTCGAGCGCGTAGGGTCCGAACACGCCGCCCTCGCGCGATACGTAATCGCCCGGGCACAGGACCACGCGGCAATGCGGGCTCGTGCCCAGCGCCCGCGCGACCGGCAGGCAATTCGTCAGCACGCTGAGATGCAGGTCGCGCGCGGCGAGCGCGTTCGCGAACAGCGCCGTCGTCGACCCGCAATCGATCATCAGCGCGTCGCCCAGCTCGACCAACCGCGCCGCGGCGGCACCGATCACGCCCCGCTCGGCCGCGTGCTCGCGGCCGCGCACGCCGATGCCGGGCTCGTCGATCAGCGAACGGCTCGCGCCGCCGCCATACGTGCGTTTGAGCGCGCCGTTCAGCGCGAGCTCGTCGAGATCGCGGCGCGCCGTCTCGGTCGTCACGTCGAACGCCCTGGCAAGCGCGGCGACGCGCACCGTTCCCTCGCGCCGAAGCAACGCGAGCAGTTGCGCATGCCGCTCCTGCTGGCTCAACCGGTGCTTTCGCCGTGCCATCGTTATGCCGCGCCCGCGAGCGCCGGATGCCCGCAGGCAGCGGCGAGATCGAGAAACGTGTAACGATCGCGCAGGAATCGGGCGTTGCGAACCGCGGTCGCGTAGAACTCGGGCGCGAGACCGATCTGCGCCGGCTCGGTTGGGCAGCCGGCACGTTGCAGCACGGTTGCGATTCGCTCCGACGGAATCATCGCGCCGCCGACGCACTCGCGGACGGCGTTCCAACTGAGAGCGAGATGACGCTCGAGCTTCGCTTCGGCATCGCGCGTCGATTGCTTGGCCGCGAATTCGCGCCAGCACGACGCGCCGATGTCGTCTCCGAACCGGCGCTGCAGCTCGGCGCGATCGACCGGCGCGGACATCAATTGCGGCGGCCCCGCCGCGAGCACGTCCTGCTGGATGCGCGCCATCGTCAGCGTGGCGACGGCGACCTGCTCGCCGTGAAAGTACGAATCGCGTTCCGCCGGCGCGTACATGTCGATGTAGTGGCTGATCAGGTGCTCGCCCTGGCTCGCCGGGTAGCTGCCATCGCAGATCGTCATGCCGAGGCCAGACAGGATCAGCGTGCGCGCAAGTGCGAGCATGGCCTCGGTATCGCCGCGCAGCAGCGCCTGCGGGTCGTCGAGCAGCGCGGGCTCGTCGTCGGCCAACAGATCGAACGGCGCTCGCCGATACGGCGTTCCCGACACGTGATGCGACAGCAACCAGTCGGCCTGCGCCGTCGAGCGGCAGATCGAATCGCCGAGACCGGCGCGGATCATGCGCTTGGGCGCCGCGCAAAGGACGGCAAGGTCGACGAAGATGCCTGCGGGTGTGGCGGCCGCGAGCGACAGCTTGTGGCCGTCGACGGTGATCGCGGCGTTCTTCGACGCGTAGCCGTTCATCGAAGGTGCTGTGGCGAAAACGGCGTAGCGCTTGGAGTCTTTCGATGCCGCGTACTTGCATAGGTCGTTGATCGTTCCCGAGCCGACGGCAATCAGTGCGTCGGCTTTGGCACTTGCACGCCTGACGATCTCGACGCTCTGCGTGTCGGCATGCGGGAGCCCGTCGAGCACGATCGGCACGATCTCGGCGCGCCCGGCGAGCGCGCGCTCGACGCGCTGGCCGAGCACGGCGCGCGTCGTGGCATCGCTCACGACGGCGAGCTTACGTCCCAACGCCAACGGTGCGACGAGGTCGTCTTCGTGACCGGCGAGGCTTCGCTCGATTGCGATCGCCTGAATCGGAATTCGGATCGCCCCGCCGCCGCCGGGATCGACCCATTCGCCGCGCAACAACTGCCCCAGCGTATCCGCCGCCGTTGCGCCGCTCATGGCGTCGTGGCACGCCGAGCGCTCATGCCTCGGCCTCATTGCGACGTGTGCCGGTGCTGCGTCGCGTGTCGGCCTCGCCGCAATCGCGCGGCGACGGGCGCTTCGCGCCTCTGCCTGCGGCCGCCGCGCTCATGCGGTCATCTTCGGCGCTTTGCTGCAGGCGTCGAGGATATCGAGCACCTGGCTTCGCAATGACCTCTTCGCCGGCGAAAACGAGCCGTCGAACGCCGCCGTGCCAATCGTGAAGGCGTCGGCACCGCATTCGGCGAGCGCGCGAATCTGGTCGGCGGAGCGCACGCTGCCGGCGACGATCAGCCTTCCGCCGGCAAGCGCGCCGCGCGCGGCGCGCACGAGATCGAGCGGCTCGGCTTCGGTGGCGCGATACGCGAGAAGATCGACGCCGCCACACCCCATCGCGCGAGCAATAGCGCAGTGCTCGGCGACGAGCGCAGGCGTTCCCTCGAGACGCGTCGGATGCCCGATCGGGTAACCCGGAAAAGGAAAGTAGCGCGACAGATCGCCGAGGATGCGCCGTGCGGCCGCGAGGTCGGTGCCGCCGAGGATGCGGTCGACGCCGAGCGCGGCCGCGCATTCGAGCGAGCGGATCACCGCATCGGGTGTCGTGCTCACGACTTCGAGATAGCACGTGCCGCCACGGCGGCGGATCTTGTCGACGAGCTGCCGCATCGTCTGCGACGGCACGCCGACGTCCTTGAAGCCGACGTGCGCGACGCCGAGATCGCACACCTGATCGACGATACCGTCCGCGTCCTCGACGGTCCTGTCGTTGCGGGTCAGCATGAAGATGAAATCCATCGGTGCTCCGGGCGGAGGACGACGGCGCGATGTTGGTAATCTAACATACCGGTTGGCGAGTGCAAAATGGACTGCGGCCATGCGGACCCGCGCAACGAAGCGGCCGCGCGGCGCGATAATGGGCGCATCTGACCCTCGAACTGAGGAGATCGCCTTGGAAACGCTCAACCGGATGTGCGGCGTGCTCGCGCCGGTGGTCACGCCGTTCGACGCCGAACTGCGCGCCGACGCGGGACGACTGGTCGAACACTGCCTGCGGCTGCTCGGCAACGACGTCGGGCTCGCGGTATTCGGCACCAACTCGGAAGCGAACTCGATGTCGGTCGGCGAGAAGATCGAGCTTCTCGACGCGCTCATCGATACCGGCATTCCACCCGAGCGCATGATGCCGGGCACCGGCTGCTGCGCGCTGACGGACACCGTCGAACTCACGCAGCACGCGATGCGCCACGGTTGCGGCGGCGTGCTGATGCTGCCGCCGTTCTACTACAAAGGCGTATCCGACGACGGCCTGTTCGCGAGCTACAGCGAAGTGATCCAGCGTGTGGGGGACGATCGTCTGCGCATCTACCTTTATCACATCCCACCGGTGTCGCAGATTCCGCTTTCCCTCGCGCTGATCGAGCGGCTGCGCGACGCGTATCCCGATCAGATCGCCGGCATCAAGGACAGCTCAAACGACTGGAACAACATGAAGGCGATGCTCGAGCGCTTTCAGCCCCGCGGGTTCGACGTGTTCGCGGGCAACGAACATTTCCTGCTCGACACGATGAGGATGGGCGGCGCAGGCTGCATTTCGGCGCTGGCGAACGTCAATGGCGGCGCCATTGCGCGCTTGTATCGCGAATGGAAATCACCCGACGCCGCGCAACAGCAGGCCGCGCTCGATGACGTGCGCAACGCATTCGCGAAGTTCCCGATGATTCCGGCGTTGAAGGCGGCGATCGCGCACTTCAGCGACGACCCGGCGTGGACGACGGTGAGGCCGCCGCTGGTGGCGTTGACGGCCGAGCAGCGCGCTGCGCTCGTCAAGGCAACGCCGGCGAATTTTGAAATCGCGACGGCTTGAGGGAAACTCGGCTGCGTTCGCTTTCATCTCCACGAAAGGCCCACGATGAGATCGTCAATCTTGCTCTTCGCGCTGCTCGTTCCTGCAGCCGCGCTCGCCGCGAACTTCAGCGTGGAAAGCGCCGAAGTGAAGCCCAATTCGAAGATCGCCGAAGCGCAGGTGTTCAAGGGCTTCGGCTGCGAAGGCGGCAACGTCTCGCCGTCGCTCGCGTGGAAGAATGCACCGGCGGGCACGAAGAGCTTCGCCGTCACCGTCTACGATCCCGACGCGCCGACCGGCAGCGGCTGGTGGCACTGGGTCATGTTCAACATCCCGGCCGATACGACGGCGTTGCCGGCCGGCGCGGGCGACGTCGCATCGGGCAAAGCGCCGAAGGGCGCCGTGCAATCGCGCACCGACTTCGGCAAGCCCGGCTATGGCGGCCCGTGTCCGCCGAAAGGCGACAAGCCGCACCGCTACGTCTTCACCGTCTACGCGCTCAAGGTCGACAAGCTCGAAGGCCTCGATGAGAACGCGCCGGCCGCGATGGTCGGCTTCATGACCAACGCGAACAAGCTCGACAAGGCGACGTTCACCGCGACGTACGGGCGCAAGTGAGCGCGGCGGGCGCAGCCGGAGGCCCGAAGCAACTGTCTCCGCGCGACCGAGCCGCGCGCGACAGCGTCCACTGGACAATGCGTCGAGCGTGCGGAGAGCGCAAGTGAGCGTCGCGCTGCCCGCGCTGTCGCTGCTCGACACGCGCGTGCTCGGCGTGCTGGTCGAGAAGCAGCGCACGGTACCGGACACGTATCCGCTGACGCTGAACGCGCTCGTCGCGGGCTGCAATCAGAAGACGAGCCGCGATCCGATCATCGAAGCGAGCGAAGCCGAAGTCCAGGCGACGATCGACCACCTGAAGACGCATTCGCTCGTCGTCGAGTCGAGCGGCGGACGCGTGATGCGCTACGCGCACAACGTCGAGCGCGTGCTCGGCGTGCCGTCGCAAGCGGTTGCGTTGCTCGCGGTGCTGATGCTGCGCGGACCGCAAACGGTCGGCGAGCTTCGCATCAACAGCGATCGGCTGCACCGGTTCGCCGATTTGTCGGCTGTCGAGGGGTTTCTGCACGAGCTCGCCGCGCGACCCGGCGGCGCGCTCGTCGTCGAGCTCGCGCGTGCGCCCGGCGCGCGCGAGACGCGATGGGCGCATCTGCTGTCCGGCATGCCCGCGGTGTCCGCACGCGCCGAAGCGGACGTCGCGACCACAGGCGGCGAGCTCGTGACGGTCGGAGAAATCGCCGCGCTCAAGGCGAACGTAGCGGAGCTGCAGCGCGAGGTCGCTGCGCTGCGCGCAACCGTCGCGCGCCTATGCGCCGAGCTGGGATCAGACTCGGGTCAACCGACCGTCTGACGAACCGAATCCGAGCCGCGTTGCGAGAAACCGGTCCAGCACGAATCGCCCGGCCCGTGCGTAAGCGGTACGAGCAGCAGCGTCCCCCAGAAGAAATGCGGCGCGACCGAAAAGTGGGGTCAGACTCGACTTTGCTAGCGGCAGGCACGATGCGAGCCCTTTTCGCGAAAAGTCGAGTCTGACCCTACTTTTCGGGCAACGCCCAATCGACGATCACGCGCGCGTCGACCCATTCGGCGAGCCGAGTGTCGAGCGGGAATTCGCGATCGGCGGCCCGTGCGCGCGCGAGCGCTTCGCCAATCGACGCACCCGTGCGGCACGCTGCGATGAACGCCGCGCTTGCTTCGTCGAGCGCACGCACGCGAACGCGCCAATGCGCTCGCTCGACAAGCACGGCGCCGTCGCCGGCGTCCCAATCGACGTCGAATGCGCCGTCGTAGTCATCTTGATGAATTTCCCAGAGCCGCGCGAGCGGCCACGGCGATACGACGATCGAGCACGCCGGATGCAACACCGGCCGAAGCGCGGTCATTCGATCCGGCGCCACGTGCGCGAGCTTCGCGACATCGAGCGGGCGCGCGTCGGCCGCGTAATGCGCGCGGTGGACGCGCCAGTCGAGCCGTGCCACGTCCGGCAGGTAAGCAAGCCCGGCAGCAGGCGCGAACGTCGCGACGAAATCGGCCAACGCCGCGCCGTATTCGTTGAGATCGCCGCTCGCCGACGGCGTGACCGCGGCGAAGGCACGGGCAAGACCGTCGAAGAAGTCGTCGCCGACGAGCTTCGCGACGACCGGATACGCGTTGGTGAGCGCCTTCACTGCGTTCGCCTGCACGTTGCCGCGGTAGAGGCCTAGTCGCGCGCGAACGCGCTCGGGCGCGCCATCGAGAGCCGACACGTCGGCATCGTCGACGTCGCGCGCGACGAGCGCCGCGGCGAAAGCGCGCTCGAGCATCGCGAGGTCAGTCATCGGCCAGTGCCGGCGCGCACGCGCGCTCGAGGCGTCGGCGCGCCGAATCGGCTTCGTCGACCAACACCGAAAGCGGTGGAATGTCGGTGTCCCATTCGATCAGCGTCGGCACGGGACCGAATCGTTGCAATGCGCGTTCGTACAGCGACCAGACCACAGGCGCGACACGCGAGCCGTGGTCGTCGACCAGCACATCGTCGCCGACGAGATGTCCGGCGAGGTGAATCTCGGCGACGTCGCAATCGGGCATCGTGTCGAGCGCACGCTCGGCATCGAAGCCGTGATTGCGCGCGTTGACGTACAGATTGTTGACGTCGAGCAGCACGGCACAGCCGGTTCGGCGCGCCAGTTCGGCGACGAACTCGAGCTCGGGCATCTCGCTCGCGCGAAACGCGACGTATGTCGATACGTTCTCGATCAGGATGCGACGGCGCAACCGGTCTTGCACGCGCGCGACCTGAGCGCCGACGTGCCCGAGCGCCTCGCGCGTGTACGGCAGCGGCAACAGGTCGTTGAAGTGGCGCGCGCCCAGCGCGCCCCAGCACAAGTGCTCCGACACGAGCGCCGGCTCGACGCGTTCGACCAGCCGTGCAAGCCGCTCGAGATGACGGCAGAAGCGCGCGTCGCCGTCGGCCCCGGCATCAGCGGCGCCGATCGAAAGCCCGACACCATGCAGCGACATGGGATAGCGCGCTCGCACGTGGTCGACCGCGCCGAGATCGTAGCCGCCGTCGCCGAAGTAGTTCTCGCTGTGGACTTCGAGCCAGTCGACCGGCGGCTCGCCGTCGAGGAACGCGCGGTAATGCGGCGCGCGCAGGCCGATCCCGGCCGATGTGGCAGCGACCTTCATGTGCGCTCGTCATTCGCGCGAATGGCGAAATCCGACGTCGTCGCGATCGAAGTCACTGCATCCGCCAGCGGAGACGACTCGAATCGACGGTCAGGACTTCTTGACGTCGGGCGCCTTCGTCTTGCCGCCGAGCTTCGTGCACGTGCCCGTCGCGACCATCTTCCAGTCGTTGGGGTCGTTGTCCTTCTTCGACTGACCGCTGCAAGCGTGCGTGCCGGTGGCGTTGGCGCAGTCGTTCTGCCCGGCTTTCGAGATGCCGTAGCACTTCTCCTTGCCTGCGGGCGGAGCAACCATCTGCGCGGCGGCCTGCGTCGCGCCGAGCGCAATCAGGCCCGCGAGCGCGGCGCGAATCAGGTTTTGCGAATCCATCGACGTCTCCTTGGTTCGGTTTTCATGGCGGGGCCATCGCCAGCGTCGCCCGACCGCGCTGCCTTTGCACGCCCCGCTGGCCGTCATTCTAAGCGCGGCTTTCCGATCCACGGCGGTCCGGCTAACATGGTGGAGTAAATCTCCTCGCGAGCCGCCGTCGCCCGCTGATGTCGCCATTTGCCCCTGGTGGCCTTTCGCCTACGAACGCCGTGAGATCCGGCGCACCGACGTTCGGTCCGCCTGCGATCCCCCTCAGCGGCCCGCTCGTCGAGGGGCAGTGCGTAGCGCTCGGCTGGCCCGAGCCCGACGAGTACGACCGGATCACCGCGCTTCGCAATCGGCCCACGGTGCGCGCATGCTTCCTCGATCCGCGGCCGCTCGAGCCGATCGCGAACCGCGAGTGGATCGCCCGCGGCATGCCGCGCCCGCGCGAAGCGCTAATCTCGCTGAGGATCGGCGTTGCCCGAGTATTCTGCGGCACAATCGGCTGGACCGGGTACGACGCCGCGGCGGCGACGTTCGAGATTGGACGACTGGTCGTCGACACGGACGTCGTGCGCGCGTATCGGACGAGCCTTCCCGCGGACTATCGAGGCGTTGGCCTGGACGCGAGCACTGCGCTGCTTCGCTTCGCATTCGAAACGATGAAGCTTGCGTACGTGACGAGCGTGTTCATCGCCGAGCGCACGCTCGCGCGGCGCATCAACCTCCTCGCCGGCGGACGGTACTCCGGCGAAGAGCTGCGCGAGCGGCCCGACGGTTCGCGCGTTCGCGTCGTGCGCATGCGCATGACGCGCGACGACTGGCGCGCGTCGCGGGCGGAACTGGCGGTGCGCGCGGCGTGAGCGACATCCCGCTCTTTCGGCCGCACACGTCGCCGGCCGCGCGCGAACGCGTGCTCGAGGTGCTCGCTTCCGGCTGGCTCGGTTACGGTCCGCAGTGCCGGTTGCTCGAGCAGCGCTTCATCCGCGAGCGCAGAGGCTTTTCGCTCGCCACGAGCTCGTGCACGACGGCGCTCTATCTCGCCGCCCTAGCTTGCCGGGACGAGCACGAGGCGCCCGAAGCCGTCGTGCCGGCGGCCACGTTCATCTCGACGGCAATGGCGTTCGCGCACGCCGGCTATCGCGTTCGCGTTGCCGACGTCGATCGCGCGACGCTCACGATCACCGCGCAGACCGCGCGGCGGATGCTCACTGGCCGCACGCGCGCGCTGGTGGTCGTCCATCTGTATGGTCAGCGCGCTCCCGATCTGCCGGCGCTGCGCGCGCTCGCCGATATGCACGGCATCGCGTTGATCGAGGATTGCGCGCACCGTGTCGACCTCGACGACGAAGGTCCACGGCTCGCCGACTTCGCCTGCTTCAGCTTCAACGCAGTGAAAGAGCTGCCCGGCGGCGAGGCCGGCCTGTTATGGGGCCGCAACGCGGCGATCGAGCCGCTGGTCCGATCGATATCGAACGCGGGGCTTGCGATCGACACGCTGGAGCGCAGCGCGAGCACACAGCATCTCGACTATCGATACGCCGACGCAACCGGCCTCAAATTGCGCTCGAGCGATATCGCCGCCGCGATGGTGCTCGGCGCGCTCGATGAATGGCCGCGAGCGCGGGCGGCTCGTCGTGAGCAATTCGATCGCTACGACGCCATGCTCGCGCCGCTCGCGCGCCACGTCGAGACGATGACGCGCGCGCCGAGCGACAGCTTCCTGATGTATGTCGTTCGCACGCGTTGGCGCGACATGCTGCGCGACGGCCTTGCCGCACGAGGCATCGCGACGAGCGTTCACTATCCGAGCCTTGCGCGTCATCCGCGCTTCGCCGCCGACGCCGACCCGAGTGCGCGCGCGGACAGCGTCGATGGCACGATCGTGACGCTGCCGACCGCGCTGCATCTCAGCGCGCAGGCGCAGCACCGTGTTGCGCGGGCGATCGCCGAGACGCTCGGTCAGGATGCGCGCGCAGTCGATATCGCCGACTGATGCCGCTATCGCAGCGCAGGCTCGCCCGCCAGCGCGGCGCGCAGCGTCGCCGTGAAATCGCGGCGCGAGATGCGGTCGAACGCGCGCTCCGCGAGAAGCTCGCGCCGACGCGCGTCCGCCACCAGCGCGCGACAGACGGCGCCCAACTCTTCGTGCGCGCACAACGCGAGACCCGGGCGCAAATCGGCCGGAACGTCGCTGTTGCGATCGCGCTCGACGACCACCGCGCAGCGGTTCGCCATCGGATACAGCACGCGTCCGATCGCGAACGGTGAGCCGGGATCGAAATGCACGGCCAACACGAGCCGCGTGCGCGCGAGCCACGCATCGCGCTCGTCGACGTACGTAGCGGTCAAGTGCTCGACACGCAACCCGGTCAGACGCAACGCGTCGATCGCCGCCTGACGGTGAGCGCTCGGCGCGCCGTAGAAGAGCACGTCGACGTCCTTGTCCTTTTCGTGCCGATGAACGGTCGTCGTGAACTCAGGCAGATATCCCGGCTCGACGGTGCGCACGCGCACGCCAGGAAGCGCGTCGATGAGTGCGCGCGCGTTTTGCTCGCTATAGTCCCAGACGGCAAAGCGATGCGCGAACGGCAGCAATGCGGCGAGCGCATGCGCACGCGCGGCGATCGGCTCGGTGTTATAGACGACGGTCGCCGGCGGGAGCTGCGAAGCGGCGTCGGGCTCCAGCAGATGCGCGCCGACGACGATGTTGGCGCCGTCGTGCAGGAACCCGTTGGTCTTTATGCTCGCCGAATATCCCAGCCGGCGCAGTGCGAAGCACAGCATCTGCGCCGTCGGCACGAGCGCGCGAGCAGCGGCGAAACCGTCCGGCTGGACGAGCACGATCTGGAACGGGCGCGGCATGCGATCGGTTCGCGCGGTCAATGCGGCGCGCAAGGATAACGCGCACGTGCTCGATCGGCCAATCGTTTTGACGGCGCGAGACTCCGATGATGGCCTCGTCGCGCAGATGCATGCGCAAGCTGCGGCCGATCGGGGAAGCGTGTTTCGCAGCAACGTGCCGCATGGCCGCCTCGCCGGGCCGTGCGTGGTCGTCGTCGGCGACGATGCGCTCGCCGCCGCAACGAGCGAAGGCAACGAAACTCTTTCGAGCGAGCGCGGATGGGAACCGCTGCTCGGCACACGCTTCGGGCGCGCGGTCATCAACGTGGACGAGCCGCAGCATACGATCGACCGGCGGCGCTGGGCCGGCGCTTTCTCGCCGTCGGCGCTCGCGCGTTACCTTCCCGCAATCGACGCGCTCATCGCACGGCGCGCCGAGCGTTGGGCGTCGCAAACGGCATTCGACCCTTATCCGGCGTCGCGCGAATTCGCGTTCGCGGCGGTTGCCACGACGCTCGGCGGATTCGACGACGATGCGACGCTAAGCGACGTGCTCGAGCTGATGTCGCCGGTTCTCGAACCGACCGACCCGATCGAACCGCCGCTCGACCGCCATGTTCGTGTCGCGCCGCTTCGCGACGAGTTGGAGTCGATCCTGAGCGCACAGATCGTGCGCCGACGTGCCTGCGCGCGCGAAACGCAGGGTCTTGTCGCGCATCTGCGTGCGAACGAGCCGTACCTTAGCGATGACGAGCTGCTTGCGCATCTCAATCTCGTGCTGATCACCGGTCACGAAACGACCGCCGGGTTGCTTGCCTGGCTGCTCTACCAAGCCGCACGGGACGACCGTCTCGCGTGGTTGCGCGAAGACGTCGACACGCTCGAACCGGTTGCCCAAACCGATGCGCTTCATGCGATCGAAGCGTTGCCCCGGCTCGACGCGTTCGTGCACGAAGCGGCAAGGCTGCATCCGTCGCTCGTTTGCGTTCCTCGCGTGGCCGTGCGCGACTGCGAGCTCGCCGGCGAACGCATCGAGGCGGACACGCCCGTGGCGCTGAGCTACGGCGGAACCAATCTGCTCGCGTCGTGCTACGACGAGCCGCTCGCGTTTCGACCCGAACGCTGGCTCGGCCGCGGACTGCCGCGCCCGGCAACGTTCGGCGCAGGTCGTCGAAGCTGCATCGGGATGCGGTTTGCGCGCATGGAAGCGAAAGTTGCGCTCGCGCACATCGTCGCGCGCTTCGACATCGAGCGCCTGTCGACCTCGGTTCCAGCGAATGCGGGGTTCTGGAACACGCGTCCGCGCGCGTTGCCGCAGCTTGCACTGCAGCCGCGTCGGCGCGGCCGGCGAGGCGAAACGGCCGTTGCGCTAGAATGATCGTTCGGCCGCGATGCGCGCGGCCTTTTTTGTTGCGCGCCGAATGGACCAGCCGACGCTGCTGACTGCCATCGTCCTCGGGCTCGTCGAGGGATTGACGGAATTCCTGCCCGTTTCTTCGACCGGACACCTGATCGTCGCCGGGTCGCTTCTGGGCTATACCGGCGATCAGGCGAAGATGTTCGAGATCGTGATCCAGGCCGGGGCGATCCTCGCGGTCTGCTGGGAATATCGCGCGAAGCTCGTGCGAGTCGTCGCGGGACTCTTCGGCGATCCGGTCGCGCAGCGATTCGCCGTCAATCTCGTCATAGCGTTCCTGCCGGCCGCCGTGCTCGGTCTCGTTTTCGCCAAAGCGATCAAGGCGGCGTTGTTCGCCCCGGTGCCGGTCGCCGCCGCGTTCGTCGCCGGCGCGCTCTTCATCTTGTGGGCGGAGCGGCGGCAGAAGACGAATCCATCGACCGTGCGCATCGACGACGTCGACGCGATGCGCTGGTCCGACGCGCTCAAGGTCGGCTTCGCACAGGCGTTTGCGCTGATACCGGGCACGTCGCGCTCCGGCGCGACGATCATCGGCGGCATGTTGTTCGGGCTTTCGCGCAGGGCGGCGACCGAGTTCTCGTTCTTCCTCGCCATTCCGACGTTGTTCGCGGCAACCGCTTACGAGCTGTGGAAGGGCGGACAACTGATCACCGCCGCGAGCGCGCCCGCGTTCGCCGCCGGCTTCGTCGTCGCATTCTTCTCCGCGTTCGCGGTCGTCCGCTGGCTGATCCGCTACGTCGCGCATCACGACTTCGTCCCGTTCGCCTGGTATCGAATCGCGTTCGGCGCCGTGATCCTCGCGACCGCCTATTTCGACGTCGTACGATGGCAGTGAGCGCGTCGGCCGCAAGGCAGTGCCTGCCTCTTCGACCGTGCAGAGGCCCGCAGTAAGCGTCGCCCCGGCGGCGCCCGCCCGCGTTTGGCTGGCGCCGCTTCTCGCCGTTGCCGGCGTGCTCGGTTTTTCGTTCAAGGCGATCCTGATCAAGCTCGCCTACACATGGCATCCGATCGACGCGGTGACGCTGCTCGCGTTACGGATGATCTACTCGGCGCCGTTCTTCGTCGCGATGGCGATCTGGGCCGGCCGGCGCTCCGACGCGAAGCCGCTCGCGCGCGCGGACATGCGCGCGCTCGCGTGGCTCGGCTTCATCGGCTACTACCTCGCGAGCCTGCTCGACTTCGTCGGCCTCGAGTACATCACCGCGGCGCTCGAGCGGCTGGTGCTGTTCCTCTATCCGACGATGGTCGTGCTGCTCTCGGCGATGATCGCGAGAACGCCGATCACGCGGCGCGCGGTGACGGCGCTGCTCGTCTCCTACGCCGGAATCGTGCTCGTGTTCGTGCACGACCTGACGGCGAGCGTCGAGCCGAGATCGGTCGCGATCGGCGGCGGGCTCGTGTTCGCGAGCGCTGCGCTGTACGCGCTCTATCTCGTTCAGGCGGGCGACGTGATCAAGCGACTCGGCAGCATGCGCTTCATCGCGTGGGCGATGCTCGCGTCGAGCGTTTTCGTTCTCGCTCAGTTCCTGTTGATGCGTCCGCTCGCCGCGCTGGTCGTGCCGGCATCGATCCACGCGCTCGCGCTCGCGATGGCGATCTTCTCGACGGTCCTGCCGACGTGGCTGATCGCCGAATCGATCAAGCGCATGGGCGCCAACGCATCGTCGTTCGTCGGCTCGCTCGGGCCCGTTTTCACGATCGGCCTCGGCGCGCTGATCCTCGGCGAGCCGCTGCACTGGATCCAGCTCGCCGGCGCCGCGCTGGTGCTGACCGGCGTGACGCTGGTGACGCTCAAGCGCTGAGCCTCCGTCGTGGGTCGTGTCGGGCGGCCGTTCTCACCTCGTGACGACTCGCCGGCGCGCGGTTGTCCTCATCCGACGGCGAAAAGCCGCGACGCGACGCCGGCGCGTGAATATTCGACACTTTCCCAGCCGATTTCTCGCGTCCCGCACGCGAGCGGCCTCGGTAGAGTCGAGCCTGTACGTTACGGAGAACGACATGGCCCGGCATACTGCCCCTTCCGCTGCGCGTCAATGGGCGCTTTCGCTCGACTTCGGTTCACATGCGGCGCGCCGGGCGCGCAGCGGGAGGCTGGTCGGCGGCGTCGCGGCGCAGGACGCGATGGTCGCACTGTTCGACGACTTCGCCGGCGGTGACGCCGCGGCCCCGCTCGGCGGGAGCGCAGCGCACGTCAGCGAAGCGAGCGCATCAACGCGTCCGGCTCGAACGCGCGGCCATCCTTGACCACACGATGGACGTGACTCACGTTCGCCACGTCGATCGTCGGGTCGTCGTCGAGCACCACAAGGTCCGCTAAGCGTCCGGGCTCGATGACGCCGGCGTCGCGGCCGAGCCGCGCCGCGCCGCTCTGGCGCCATTGACCGTCGCCGAACGCAACACCTGCAGCGGCGTCAATCCCGCCTGCTGCATCAGCGCCATCTCGCGAAACACGAACAACGTCGGGCAATAGAGCACGTTGCGCGCTCGCGCGAGACGCAGGAACTCGCCGTCGACCGGCGCGTCGTCGACCGAATGCACGAGGAAGTCCGCGCCGGCGCGTAGCGCGGCCTTTGCGACCGCGAGCTGCGTCGCGTGAACGGCGAGCGGCACGCCTGCCGCGTGCGCTTGGTCGGCGGTCGCACGCACGATCGCCTCGTCGCCGGGGATGTTGCCGTCGCCGCGATAGATGAACCAGACCTTGATGTAATCGGGGTTGCGAGCGAGCTCGCGCCGAACGAGCTCGCGCGCGTCGTCTGCGGACGTGATCTTGATGATCGGCGGATCGCCGAGGTCGAGCGGTGGATCGTCGACCGTCGAAATCAGCGGTCCCGCGACCGCAACGCGCGGAGCGGCCAGCGTTGTCGCCGCAGCGTCGCGCACGGTGAAGTTCCAGAAAGGTCCCCCCACGTCGACCACGCTCGTCACGCCGCTTGCGATCCATACCTTGAACGTCGCCGGCAGGCGCGTCTCATTGCGCGCGACCTCCTTTGCGTACGGCATCCATGCGTTGAAGTCGGCGGCGTCCGGGCGCGTATAGAGATTGCCGGATTGGAAGAAGTGCACGTGCGCGTCGACGAGGCCGGGCACGACGTACTTGCCGCGTGCGTCGATCACCGTCGCGCCGCTCGGTATCGCGGTCGCGCTCGAGGGGCCGATCGAAGCGATGCGGTTGCCTTCGATGATGATCGTGGTGTCGGCGGCGCGCGCATCGGCGCCGTCGCGCTGCGGATGGATGACCGTCGCACCGACGATCGCGAGCGCGGGCGATGCGGGGGCGCGTCGTTGGTCGGCCGCCGCGCACGCGGCAAGCGCGACGAGCGCAAGCGTTGCAATCGCGTTGCGACGTGACCACAAGCTTCGCATGGCATCTCCGCGTCCGAGGCGAGCGCTATAATTGCATATCGTGCGCGCGATCGCGCGCCGTCTGCTGGATACTCCGCCATGCCCCCCGATACGCTCGAACGCTCGCTTCCTCCACTGAAGGATGCATCGCTGCTGCGCCAGCAGTGCTACATCGACGGCGGGTGGAGCGACGCCGACGACGGCGCGACGAAGACCGTCGTCAATCCCGCAACAGCCAAGCTCGTCGGCACGGCGCCGAAGATGCGCGCGAATGAAACGCGCCGCGCGATCGAGGCCGCCGAGCGCGCGTGGCCGGCGTGGCGAGCGAAGAGCGCGAAGGAGCGCAGCAGCGTGTTGCGCAAATGGTTCGATCTGATGATGGCGAACCACGACGATCTCGCGCTGCTGCTCACCACCGAGCAGGGCAAGCCGCTCGCCGAATCGAAAGGCGAGATCGCGATCGCGGCCGCTTACGTCGAATGGTTCGCCGAGGAAGCACGCCGCGTCTACGGCGACGTCATTCCAACGCCGTGGAACGATCGACGCATCATCGCGATCAAGCAGCCGGTGGGCGTGTGCGCGGCGATCACGCCGTGGAACTTCCCGTCTTCGATGATCACGCGCAAGGTGTCGCCGGCGCTCGCCGCCGGATGCACCGTCGTCATCAAGCCGGCCGAGGCGACGCCGTTCTCCGCGCTCGCGCTCGCCGAGCTCGCGCACCGCGCGGGCTTTCCGCCGGGCGTGCTGAACGTGATCACCGGCGATGCGCGATCGATCGGCGGCGAGATGTGCGCGAACCCGATCGTGCGCAAGCTCTCGTTCACCGGCTCGACCGAGATCGGCCGGCTGTTGATGCAGCAGGTCGCGCCGACGGTGAAGAAGCTCTCGCTCGAGCTCGGCGGCAACGCGCCGTTCATCGTGTTCGACGACGCCGATCTCGACGCAGCGGCCGATGGCGCGATCATTTCCAAGTATCGCAACTCCGGCCAGACGTGCGTCTGCGCGAACCGTCTGTTCGTCCAAACGAAGGTCTACGACGCGTTCGCGTCGAAGCTCGCCGACAAGGTGAAAGCGCTGAAAGTGGGTCCCGGTACCGAGCCGGGGGTCGCCCAGGGTCCGCTGATCAATGCCGACGCGGTCGCGAAAGTCGAGGAGCATGTCGCCGATGCAACGGCCGGCGGTGCGCGCGTGCTCACGGGCGGACGCCGTCACGCGCTCGGCGGCACGTTCTACGAGCCGACCGTGCTCACCGACGTCACGCCGTCGATGAAGATCTTCCGCGAGGAAACGTTCGGGCCGGTCGCGCCGCTCATCCGGTTCTCGTCCGACGACGAGGTAATCGAGCTCGCGAACCGCACCGAGTTCGGGCTCGCGTCGTACTTCTACTCGCGCGACGTCGGTCGAATCTTTCGCGTTGCCGAAGCGCTCGAATACGGCATGGTCGGGGTCAACAGCGGTCTCATCACCACCGAGGTCGCGCCGTTCGGCGGCGTCAAGCAGTCGGGCCTCGGACGCGAAGGGTCGAAGTACGGCATCGACGAGTACGTCGAGGTGAAGTACATCTGCCTCGGGGGCGTCGACCGCTAGAGGTCCGCCGCCGTCAGCACGGCGCGGTAGCGGCGTCGCAGCGCACAGCCGCCGCGGTTGGCGCGCGCGGGGCCTGCGCGTCGATCGCCTGCTGCCGCTCGAGCTGCTGCCGGTATTCCTGCTCCTTGACGGCAAGATATTCGCCGCGATCGAGCTCGTGCAATTGCGCCGGGTAGCGCTCGCACAGATCGAACCAGCGCTCGAGCGCGTGCGGGACGCGCACGGGCGCCGGCAGCTCGCAAGCCTCGAGAAACGCTTGGATAGCGAGAAAGTTACGCACCGCGTTGCGTTCGACGACGCCGCGCAGCCCGCCCACATACGAAGGCTTGCCGTCGCGGTCGCGTCCGCTGATCGAGAAACCCTTCTTGCCGGCGCCCGATGTCGCGAGATACGTGGCGGTCGCGAGCCGACTCGCGGCCGACGGCCGATAGGCGTAGCTCAGGTGGACGAACGATTGGTTGCCGATCGGAATAGCCTCGACGACGATCGAATAGTCGCGCGTGTCGAGCGGACCGGTCGCCGCGGTGAGCGCGATGGCGATGTAATCGGCGCGCGCCTGCTCGACGCGAAAGCGGTACCGCAGCGCATACGCGCGGTCGGGCGTCTCGAAGCGCTTGCTGCCGCTGTAGAACGTGATGATCGGCTCGCGTGCGCCGCGCTCGTGCGTGCACGTCTTGACATTCAGATGCAGCAACGCGATCTCGCACCAATCGCTCGGCGAAGCGAGCCGCACCGCGAGTGTCGAGAACGCTGCGGGGACAACGCCGTCGATGTCGCCGCGCATCCGATCGCCCGCGGTTTCCGACGCGATCGCAAGGCGCGGGCCGGTGACATCGTGCGCGACGGTGTTCTGCCACGCGGCGTAGCGCGCGGCGAGCGTGTCGGCACCCTGTCCGATCGCCCCGCCGGCCGCGCCGAGCGCGGCGCACGCCACCGCGAACAAGCGGAGCGCGCGCCGTGCGAGCGTTGCGACGATCGGCGCGGCGGTCGATCGCGCTGCGGTCAAAACGACGGCGGATGGTTGTCGCCGCCGTCGTACTGCGCCGGTGCGTCGTCCTGCGAACTCGAGCGCGGCGTCGCCGTTGCATCCTCGTCCGCGGGCGCCAGCATGCGCGTGTCGGGAGCGACCATCGACGTTGCAGCGGGTGCTTCGACCGGCGACGCGCCGCCGGGGGCGACCAACGAGCGATTGGCCATCAGCGCGATGAAGCCGATCACGCAGACCAACAGCGCTGTCTTGACGCCGGCAGCGACGCGTTCGGCCGGATGCTGTCTTTCGTTCCTGCTTTGCATGAGCTGTCTCCTGGGGTAACCGTTGCGGCGATCGGCATGACAGGGGCCTGCCGCAACGCCGACAGGCGCAGAGCGCCCCGTCGATGACGATTACTCTAGGCAACAGCGGACTGGCGCGGGACGGAAGAATCGTTGCCTCCGAACCGGAAGATTCACACAGCGCGCGATCGCATCCGCCATGGGAGCGAATCGCCGATCGCCGCCCTGCCCTTAAGACGGGCAGGCGCGTGTCACCACGCGGGCGGCAATTTTTTCAATATCGTGATCGTCCGGTCTTCGACGGCGAGATAGCCGCCGGCGACCAGGTCTTTCATCAGCCGGCTGATCATGTCGCGCGACGCACCGACACGTTCGGCGATGTCCTGCTGCGTCAACCGCTCCGGCACGACCATGCGACCGCCGACGTCCTGCGCTAGCGACGTTAGCAGACGAACCAGCCGTCCGTAGACGTCGGAAAGCGCAAGGCTCTTGATGTTCGCCGTCGCGTTGCGCGTGCGCTGGATCAACTTCTCGATCAGATGCAGCGCGAAATCCGGGTGCGCGAGGATGAAATCGCGGAACTGCCCCCGGTTGACGATTGCGCACGTCGTCGACTCGACGGTGATCACCGACGCCGAGCGCGGCGCACCGTCGAGCGACATCTCGCCGACGTATTCGCCCGGGCCGTGAAAATCGATGACGACTTCCTTGCCCTGCTCGTTGCTCGCGAAGACCTTCACCTTGCCCGACACGACGATGTACAGCGAATCGCCCTGGTCGCCCTCATGGATCAGCACGGTGTTCTTCGGAAATGTGCGCACGACGCCTGTCGCGGCGATTTCGCGCACCGTGGCCGGGGCGAGCGGCGCGAGCGGATCCGTTGCGGACAGGGGGATGCGGGGCGTGGACACGATTGCTGGCCGGGCGCGCAACCCGTCAATGCTAGCACGTGCGGAAGCGACGGAGCGAGCGCCGCCGGAAATCGGGGTCGGGAAACTAGGAAATTAGGGTCAGACTCGAATTTCCTCGCGCGACTGCAGCCCTGCACGAACCTGAGCGGAAATTCGAGTCTGCCCTAGTCTGACCCTAATGTCCCTCCTAATTTCCCTCGAGGATCGCGCGCGCCGTCAGCAGTACCGGACGGTCGACCATCTTGCCGTCGACGGCGATCGCGGCGCCCTTCGCGGCGGCGTCGGCTTCGACGACGCGACGCGCCCAGGCGATCTCCTCGTCGGTCGGCCGGAACGCGTCGTTCACCAGCGCGACCTGCTTCGGATGGATACAAAGCTTCGCGCCGAAGCCGAGGCTTCTCGCGCGCCGCGCGTCGCGTTGCAACACGACGGCGTCGTCGATCGCCGTCGTTACGCCGTCGACCGGCGGCGAGATCTCCGCGACGCGCGAGGCGAGCACGATCCGCGATCGCGCGTGGACGAGCTCATCATCGCTGATGCCCATGTCCGCCTGGTAGTCGATCGACCCGAAGACGAGACGCGCGACGCCGGCGCTTCGCGCGACGGCGAGGATATTCCACATCCCGCGCGCGGATTCGATCAGCGGCAACACGGGCACCTTGGCGCCGAGCCGCGAGCGGATGGCGTCGATCGCCTCGGCGCTTTCGGCCTTCGGCAGTACGATGCCGCCGAGGCCCGGGCTCTCGCACAGCCGCACGTCGTCGTCGAACCATGGCGTGCCGGCTGCGTTGATGCGCACCAGCACCGGCTGCGCCGGCGACAGCCACTCCGCGACGGCAGCCCGCGCGGCGTCCTTCTGCGCGAGCGGCACCGCGTCCTCGAGGTCGACGATCACCGCATGAGCGCCGCTTGCGAGCGCTTTAGCGAATCTTTCCGGGCGATTGCCCGGGACGAACAGATACGAGCGAACGTTCATTGCATATGCATCTATGACGTTGGGAGGCGGTTCAGACTTCGGCGACCATCAGGAAGATCGGAAACGTGTGCGACTTCGCGCCGACGGACTTCTGCATTTCGTACGCCGTCGTGAAGCGAGCCGAGCGGAAACCCGCGCGCAGCGCCTTCGCGGCAAGCGCATCGCGGTCGAAGCCGCTGTGACCGTCGAAGCCCGCGCCGTGGAACGAGCCGTCCTCCGCATCGAGGTCGGCGATGCAAAGAACGCCGGGTCGCGCGAGCAACGAGACGAACTTGCGCAGGATCGCGTCGGTGTCGGCGATGTGATGCAGCGTCATCAGCGAGAAGACGATGTCGAATCGGCGATCGGGCAGCGGATCGGCGAGAAGATCGAGCTTGCGCGGATGCACGCGCGGATCCGGTTGCGCCGCGAGCTTCTCGCGGACGACGTCGAGCATGCCGTCGGAGACGTCGGCGAGGGTGAGCTCTCCGACCCGCGGACGCAGCGCAAATCCGAGCAAGCCAGTTCCGCACCCGTACTCGAGCGCGCTCATCGTCGGCCGCAGCGCGACGTTCGCCTCGATCGCGGCCGCGACGGCGAGCGCGCGCTCGACCTTCGCCGGGTCGGCATCCCAATTCTTCGCACGGGCGTCGAAATCGGTCACGGCTTAAACAACGATCCCGACGCGCTCGACCGACGTAATGCCGAAGACCAGCGCGCCGATTGCACGCATTTCAGCCGCGCTCGCTGCGCCGCTGAAGTGCGCGAGCCGCATCGCCTTTTCCACGAGCTCGGCTCGCGACAGCGTATTGCCCGGGTCACCCTTCGGCTCTTCGACGCGGCCGCGCAGCGTGCGGCCGTCGGTCGTCTCGACGTCGACGCTGCCGATCCATCGCCGCGGGTACGCGGTATCGATCTCGGCGTCGCGCACCATGCGGACGCGATCGCGCAGCGCGACGACACGCGGATCGCGAAAGTGCTGTTGGAACTCGGCGAGCCCGGCACGGCGATGGATCGCGATCAGCGCGAGCACGGTGCCCATCGAGAACTTCGCCTGATGGACGGTCGACGGATCGGCGACCGGACCGAGCACGTCGATCGCCGCCTGATGGACGTGCGCGGTGACGCGCGCGATGCGCTCGGGCGCAAGATCGTTCGCGATCATCACGTGCAGCAGCGCGTCGGCCGCGGGGTGCGTGTGCCGGCACGACGCGTGGAACTTGAACGACGTTTCGACCAGCGCCCATCGTTCGCCGAGGCGGTCGGTGAGCTTCGCCGGATCGGCGTCGCTCGACATGCCGGCGGCCATTCCCTGCGCGCCTTCGAGGATGCGCTTCGCGCCGACGAATCCGCGCTGCGCGAGATACGCGGCGAGCAAACCATCCGACGCCGCTTTCGCCGTGTGAAGCTGCTTCGAGTCGGCGCCGTCGCGAAGGAATTCCCAGAGGCCTGCCGCTTGCGTTCCGGCGGAGCCGAAGGCATCGAGCATCGTATCGGCGGAAAGTCCGAGCAGACGTCCGGCCGCGGCCGCGGCCGCGACGGTTCCCGCGGTGCCGGTCGTGTGGAAGACCTTGTAATGCGATCGGCCGAGGAATTCGCCGACGCGGATGCCGACTTCGTATCCGGCGACCGCGGCCGCGAGCAACTCGCGGCCCGAGCATCCAATTGCCTGTGCAATGGCGAGCACCGGCGCGAACACGACCGCGCCCGGATGGAACACCGAGCCGTTGTGCACGTCGTCCTGCTCGGCGAAGTGCGACGCCGCCGCGTTCACCATCGCGGCGAACATCGGCGACGTCCGCCGACGCGAGATCAACACTTGCGAAGGACCTTCGCGCGGACCCATGTCGCGCGCGAGCGCGTCGATGATCTCGACCGGCCGCGCGCCCTTTCCCGCCAACGCGGATGCGATCCAATCGAACAGCAGCTCTTCGGCGCGGCGCACGACCGCGGTGGGAATCTCGTCGAAACGCAATGCGCTCGCGAATCGCGCGAGCGCGGCGCTCGGATGCGGATCGATGGCGTTCATCGCTTGTCATTCCCGCGTACGCGGGAATCCAGTGACTTGCGTCGAACGACACTGGGTCCCCGCGTTCGCGGGGACGACGAGCGGCCATGACGAACATCTACCACTCAAATCACCTTGCGCGCGCGCAATTGCTCGATCGCCCCGTGGTCGTACCCGAGCTCGCGCATGATCGACTCGGTGTGCTGGCCGAGCGCAGGCACCGGATCCATCCGCGGCTGGAGCTCGGCCGGGATGCCGGGCGGGCGCAGCGCGGGCACGGGACCCGCCGGCGTGTCGACCTGCGCCCAGCGCGCTCGCGCGACGAGCTGCGGGTGCTTCCACACGTCGTGCATGTCGTTCATGTGCGCGTTCGCGATGCCCGCGGCGTCCAGCCGCTCGACGACCTCTTCGCCGGTGAGCGATGCGAACGCCGCGACGATGATCGCCCGCAGGTCGTCGCGCGCAGCGGTGCGCCGCGAGTTCGACGAGAATCGTTCGTCGGTCGCAAGCGCCGGCTGACCGAGCGCCCTGTCGCAGAACATCGTCCACTCGCGCTCGTTCTGCAACCCGAGCATCACCGTCTTGCCGTCACCGGCCGGGAACGGCCCGTACGGATAGATCGTCGCGTGCGCGGCGCCTGCGCGCGGCGGAGGCTCGGCGCCGTCGAACGCGTAGTAGAGCGGATAGCTCATCCACTCGACCATGCTCTCGAGCATCGAGACGTCCATGCCGCAACCTCGGCCGGTCTTCTGGCGCTCGATCAGCGCGGCGAGGATCGTCGAATAGGCGTACATGCCGGCGGCGATGTCAGCGATCGAGCAGCCGGCCTTCGCCGGCGCGTCGGGCGACCCCGTTATCGACAGGAAGCCGGATTCGCTCTGGATCAGCAGGTCGTAGGCTTTCTTGTCGCGATACGGCCCGTCGTTGCCGTAACCCGAAATGTCGCAGACGATCAGGCGCGGATGGCGGTCGCGCAACTGCTCGTACGAAAGCCCGAGCCGCGCAGCGGCGCCCGGCGCGAGGTTCTGCACGAGCACGTCGGCGCGCGCGACGAGCGCATCGAGAACCTTTCGCGCGTCAGGATGCTTGACGTCGAGGGTCAGGCTTTCCTTCGAGCGGTTGCTCCAGACGAAATGCGACGCGAGCCCGCGCACGCGCTCGTCGTAGCCGCGCGCGAAGTCGCCGACCCCCGGCCGCTCGATCTTGATCACGCGGGCGCCGAGATCGGCGAGCTGGCGCGTACAGAACGGCGCCGCGATCGCATGCTCGAGTGTCACGACGGTGATCCCTTCGAGCGGGCGCATGGTCCGGAGTTCGCGAGTCCTGCTAGCGCAACGTCGCGGTGGCGTCCATCGCGAGCTGCGCGCCGGCATCCTGCGCCCATAGCCGCACGGTCTTCGCGTCGGCTGCGGGCGCACCGCAAACGGCGAACGGCGCGATGTCGAACAGCGGCTTCACCGCACGAAACGCGAACGCGGCGACGTAAGCCTCCGGACGCTCGCGGCGCAGCAAGTCGAGCAGGAAAGTTGCGAGCAGTGGGCCGTGCACGACCAGGCCGGGATAGCCTTCGACTTCGGTGACGTAACGACGATCGTAGTGAATCCGATGACCGTTGAACGTGAGCGCCGAATAACGGAACAGCAGCACGTCGTCGGGCGTTACGTCGCGTCGCCACGCGGGTTGTGCCGGCGCGGGCTGCGGCTTGGGCACCGGATCGCCGCTGCGCGAATTCTCGCGATAGACGATGTCGTGCTCCTCGGTGAGCGCGACACCCGACGCATTGTGGATCTCGTGACGGACGAGCACGAAGACGAGCGGGCCGGTACGTCCTTGCTTCAACTCGACGTCGACGATGCGCGACACGCGCTCGATCGATTCGCCGACGCGAAGCGGCGCGCGGAACTCGAGCCGCCCGCCTGCCCACATCCGCCGCGGCAGCGGCACCGGCGGCAGGAAGCCGCCGCGCTTCGGATGGCCGTCGGGCCCGATCTCCGACTGCCGGTGCACCGGCAGAAAATAGAGCCAGTGCCACAGCGGCGGCAGCGGATCGCCGTCCGCCGGACGCGGATCATCGCGGTCGAGCGTCGCCGACAGCGCGGCGAGCGGCACTTGCGTGACGCGATCCGACAGGCTTTCGGTCTTGCCGATCCACTGCGAAAGATGTGCGATATCGAC
Source organism: uncultured beta proteobacterium (assembly GCA_963728935.1). Taxonomy (GTDB): domain Bacteria; phylum Pseudomonadota; class Gammaproteobacteria; order Burkholderiales; family Casimicrobiaceae; genus CAVSMC01. The sequence continues at coordinate 621,978 of CAVSMC010000001.1, forward strand.
GCTCATCGCTCGGGACCCTCATCCCCTCACGGCTTGAAACCGGTCTCCTTGTAGACCTCGGCGATCGTGTCTTTGCCCACGCGCGACTCGTTGTCCTTGTGCACACCAACGAGCGCCTTCTTCATCGCCGCCTTTTCCGCCGCGGTGAGCGTGATGATCTCCGTCTTGCCGCTCTTCCTCACCGCCTCGAGCGCGTCGTCGTTCTCCTTCTTCGCGATGTCGTTCGCGTACTTGGTCGCGTCCTTCATCGCGCCTTCGAGCGTCGTGCGTATGTCGGCGGGAAGACCGTCCCAGAACTTCTTGTTGACGATGACGGCGTACTCGATCACGCCGTGTTCGGTCAGCGCGAGGTACTTCTGCACCTCGTGCATCTTCTGCGTGTAGAAGTTGGACGGCGGGTTCTCGGTGCCGTCGACCACGCCCGTCTGCAATGCCTGGTAGACCTCGGAGAACGCCATCACCTGCGGGATCGCGCCGAGCGCCTTGATCTCGTCGCCGAGCACCTTCGACGACTGGATGCGCATCTTGAGGCCCTTGTAGTCGGCCGGCGTGCGAAGCGCTTTGTTCGCGCTGAAATCCTTGAAGCCATTGTCCCAGAACGCGAGGCCGACGATGCCTTTGCTCTCGAGCTTCTTGAACAGCGCCGCGCCGACCGGACCGCCGGTGACCTTGTGCAGCTCGTCGAAGCTGTCGAAGATGTACGGCAGATCGAACACTTCGAATTCGCGCACGCCGAGCGGACCGAATTTCGCGACCGACGGCGCGAGCATCTGCACCGAGCCCAACTGCAGCGCTTCCATCTCCTCGCCGTCCTTGTACAGCGAGCTGTTCGGGTAGACCTCGACCTTGACGCGTCCCTTCGTGCGCTCTTCGGCGAGCTTCTTGAAGTAATCGGCAGCCTTGCCTTTGGGCGTATCGACGGCGACGACGTGGCTGAACTTGATGACGATTGGCTGCTGTGCGCTCGCCGCGCCGCCAAGCGCGAGCGTCACGAGCGCGACGGCGGCGACCGCAGCGATACGAATGCGTTTCAAATGGATCATGGCTCCTCCGAGAGTTTGGCGAACCGGACGTCGCCTCGATGACTTTGCTCCAGCTGCTGGTGCCCCTTTGCTCGCGCCATCGTCAGTCGTGCTTGCGAATGTCGTCGATCACGCGCCCATCGTTCGGCAGCTCCCCACTATGGCGAAACTCGACATCGCCGCGAAGCTTCGTCACGTCGCGTATCGATGCGACGATCCCCTCGCGCAACATCGCCGGGTCGTCCGCCGTTTCGACATGCATCGTCATTCGGTCGTTCCCGCCCGGGTTATCGACGACGAGTCGCGCGCGGGCGATTTCCGGATGACGGCGGACGATCGCAGCGACCTGCGACGGGTCGACGAACATGCCCTTCACCTTCGTGCGCTGATCGGCGCGGCCCATCCACCCCCTGATGCGCATGTTCGTCCGGCCGCACGGACTCGGTCCCGCCAGCGCCGCGGACAGATCGCCGGTTCCGAAACGGATCAGCGGATAGTCGACGTTGCCAATCGGTGTCACGACGACTTCGCCGACTTCGCCCATCGCCACGGGATCGCCGGTGCCGGGCCGCACGATCTCCACCAGCACCCCTTCGTCGACGACGAGTCCTTCGCGTGCGGGCGTTTCGTAGGCGATGTTGCCGAGGTCGGCGGTCGCGTAGACCTGATAGCCGACGATGCCGCGCGCAATCCACGCGTCGCGAAGACTCGGCGGGAACGGCTCCGCGGACACCAGCGCCTTGCGAATGCTCGGCAGCGCGACGCCCATCTCGGCCGCTTTGTCGAGAATGATCCGCAGGAACGACGGCGTTCCGACATAGCCATCGGGCGCGAGATCGGCGATCGCCTGCACCTGCTGCTCCGTCTGACCGACGCCACCGGGAAACACCGTGCAGCCGAGCGCCTGCGCGGCGGTCTCCATCATCGAGCCCGCCGGCGTGAAGTGGTACGAGAACCCGTTGTGGACGAGATCGCCGCGGCGAAAACCCGCCGCGTACAGTGCGCGCGCGAGCCGCCAGTAATCGGCGCCGCGGCCCTCCGGCTCGTAGATCGGCCCCGGAGACGCAAACACGCGCGCAGGCGCGTCGCCGGTCGAGCGCCAATGCGCAGCCGAGAAGCCGCCGAACGGTCGTGCCGCCGTCTGCATGCTGAGAAGGTCCGACTTTCGCGTGACCGGCACCTTGGCGAGCGCTTCGCGAGTGGTCACTTGGGCGGGATCGACCTCGGCGAGGGTGAGCGCGAATGCCTTGGTCGTCGCCTTCGCGTACGCGAGTTGCCGCGGCAATCGAGCGAGCAGCGCGCGCTCGCGCAGCTCCGCGTCGCGCGTTTCCAGCGTGTCGAAATGATCGTTCACGCGAGCCAGCGCTTTCGTCGACGATAGTGCTTCACTTCGCGGAACGACTTGCGCCCCGCCTTCGACAGTCCGAGGTAGAACTCCTTCACGTCCTCGTTCTGCGCGAGATCCTTTGCGGCGCCATCCATGACGACGCGGCCCGTCTCGAGGATGTAGCCGTAATGCGCGTAGCGCAGCGCGACCATCGTGTTCTGCTCGGCGAGCAGAATCGACACGCGCTCCTTCTCGTTCAGGTCGCGGACGATCTCGAAGATCTCGTCGACGATCTGCGGCGCGAGTCCCATCGACGGCTCGTCGAGCAGGATCATCGACGGCCGCGCCATCAGCGCCCGGCCGACCGCCGTCATCTGCTGCTCGCCGCCCGACGTGTAGCCCGACTGGCTCGTGCGACGCTGCTTCAACCGCGGGAAGTAGTGATAGACGCGCTCGAGATCGGCCCGAAGCTCCGCGCGCGAAAGCTTGCGGGTGAACGCACCGGTGAGCAGGTTCTCCTCGACGGTGAGATGCGCGAAGCAATGCCGTCCTTCCATCACCTGGCAGACGCCCTTGCGCACGAGCGCGTTCGGCGTGAGCTTGTCGACGCGCTCGCCCTTGAATTCGATCGACCCTTTGGTGACGTCGCCGCGCTCGGCGGCGAGCAGGTTCGAGATCGCCTTGAGCGTCGTCGATTTGCCGGCGCCGTTCGCACCGAGCAACGCGACGATCCGGCCTTCGAACACGTCGAGCGAAACGCCCTTCAGCACGAGGATCACGTGGTCGTAGATGACCTCGATGTTGTTGACGCAAAGGTACGGCCGCGCAGTGCCATGCGCGGCCGCAGTTGCGGCTTCGGCGAAGGGGACCGACATGGCGAGCTACGCGCCCGGCGCTTCCTTGCTGCAGTCGCGAGGCGTGATGTTCTTCTCCTTCGCGTACTTGGCCGCCGAGTCCTCGATCATCGAGCGGATCATCTGCTTGTCGGGCGTGATCCAATCGCTGACGACCTTCCACTGACTGCCGTCCCATGTCTGGAACTTGACGAGGCCCGACCCCTCGTGATCGGCGCACGTGAGCTTCAACGGAGGCATCAGGCCCGATGCGTTGATCGCCTTGAGACGCGCCTCGTCGAGGTTCAGATGCTCGACTCCCCAGCGCACCTGCTCGGCGGTCATTACCTTGCCCTTGCCGAAATGCGCCTGCGCGGTGCGGATCGCTTCGACGGTGATGATGCCGTGCACGATGCCGCGCGTGTGATAGACGGAACCGATTCGATCCTTGTCCTCGAGATTGCCCTTGCCGGCGCCGTAGACGATCTTGACGATGTCCTGCACCAGCGGCAGGTTCTTGCCGCTGACGTTGAACACCGCGGTCGTATAGCCCTTCGACGCATCGCCGGCGGGGATCACGTCCTCTTCGGAGCCGGCCCACCATACGCCGATCATCTTCGTGCGCGGGAATCCGATCTTGGCGGCGGCCTTCAACGCGGTCGGATTCATCACGCCCCAGCCCCACAGGATCACGTAATCGGGCTTGATCTGGCGAATCTGCAGCCACTGCGATTGCTGCTCGTTGCCCGGATGCGGGACCGCGATCTCGGTGAGCTCGAAGCCGTCCTTCTTCGCGTACGCCTGGAACACGGCGATCGGCTCCTTGCCGTACGCGGAGTCGTGATACAGGTGAACGATCTTCTTCCCCTTGAGCTTGTCCTCGCCGCCTTCCTTCTGCGCGATGAACTTGATCATCGCCGAAGCCTGGCTCCAGTACGTGGTGATCGCGGGAAATACCCAAGGGAACACGCGGCCGTCGGCGGCGTCGGTGCGACCGTAGCCGATCGTGATCATCGGAATCTTGTCGGTCGCGACGCGGTCGATCAGGCTGTACGTGATGCCGGTCGACAGCGGCTGCACCATCGATGCGCCGGTGCCGCCCTTCTTGAGCCGCTCGTAGCACTCAACGCCGCGCGAGTTGTTGTACTCGGTCTCGCATTCTTCCCACGACAGCTTGACGCCGTTGATGCCGCCCTCCTTCATGTTGATGTAGTTCATGTAATCGATGTAACCGCCGAAGATGCCGGAGCCGCCTGCGGCGTAGGCTCCGACGCGGTACGACAACAGCGGCACGTATTGCGTCTGCTGCGCCGACGCGGCGCCCGCCGACGCGGCGATGACCAGGCTGGCGGCGAGCGCGAACAGCGAGTTGCGATCCTTCATGGTTCCTCCTGTCGATGGTTCTGACGAGACCCTGCGTAGTAGGACTTCGAACGTCCGGTGAGTCGGATTCCTGCAATCGTCCAGCATAGCGGAATCAGTGCGGAAACGGCCACAAACGAAGCTTCTCCTTGCCGATCTGCCAGAGCCGCGCGAGGCCATGCGGCTCGACGATCAGAAAGAAGATGATCAGCCCGCCGAACACCATCAGCTCGAGGTTTGATGTGATCGACGCCGGCAGCGACCAGCTGAAAAGCGAATAGAGCGCGCCGTTCGCCCAGTGAACGGTCACGTTGAGGAGAGTGGGCAACAGCACGATGAACGCGGCGCCGAGAAACGAGCCGAGCACGCTGCCGACGCCGCCGATGATCACCATGAAAAGGATGCGAAACGACAAGTCGAGCGTGAACGCCTCGGGCTCGACGGTGCCGAGGTACGCGTACGCGAACAGCGCGCCGGCAACGCCGCAGTAGAACGAGCTGATCGCGAACGCCATCAGCTTGGTGTGCATCAGCCGGATGCCGATCACCGAGGCGGCGACGTCCATGTCGCGCACGGCCATCCACGCACGGCCGATGCTGCTTCGCGCCATGTTTTTCGCCGCGAGCGCGAGCGCGGCGACGATCGTCAGCACGAGCAGGTACTTCTTCGCCGGCGTGTCGAAGTCGAAGCCCAGAATGGTCATCTTCTGCGCGGTGATGACGCCCGAGGAGCTGTCATTCGAGAACCACGGAAAGCGCACCAGCGCCCATACGACGAAGAACTGCGCGGCGAGTGTCGCAACCGCGAGGTAGAACCCCTTGATTCGAAGCGAGGGCAATCCGAACACGACGCCGACCGCAGCCGCGCAGACGCCGGCGAGCGCGAACGCGACGAGCAGCGGAATGCCCGGCACGCGCAGCACGAAGTTGTACGCGGCGAACGCGCCGACCGCCATGAACGCCGCCGTGCCGAGCGAGAGCTGGCCGGCGTAGCCCGTGAGAATGTTGAGCCCAAGCGCAGCGAGCGAGAAGATCAGGAACGGAATGAGGATCGCGGACAGCCAGTACTGGCCGGCAAGCCCCGGGATGACGACGAACGCGAGCGCGAGCAGCGCTAGCACCACGGCGCGGTCCTGCAGGATCGGGAAGATCTGCTGATCGCGCGCGTACGTCGTCTTGAACTGACCGGCTTCTCGATAGATCATCGTCTAGACACGGTCGATGTGTTTTTCACCAAACAAGCCCTCCGGCCGCACCAGCAGGAACATGAGCGCAATGACGTAGGCGACCCAGCCCTCGATGCCGCCGCCCACCGACGGGCCGATGTAGACCTCGGCGAGCTTCTCTGAGGCGCCTATGATGAGCCCGCCGACGATCGCGCCGGGCACCGATTCGAATCCGCCGATGATCAGCACCGGCAACGCTTTCAACACGGTGAACGTGAGCGAGAATCCGACCCCGTTGCGCGCACCCCACATCAGGCCGGACACGAGCGCGACGAAGCCGGCGACGCCCCAGACGATCGCCCAGATGTACTGCAGCGGAATGCCGATGGAAAGCGCAGCCTGGTGATCGTCGGCGACCGCGCGCAGCGCGCGGCCGACGCGCGTGCGCTGGAAAAGCACGGCGAGCATCGTGACGAGCGCGCCCGACACGAACGCGGCGAACAGATCGAACTGGCTCACGTTGACGTTGAAGCGGTCGATCAGCCATGGCAGCGGCACGTCGTCGATGCCGAGCTCGAGGCCGCGCGACGTGCTGCCCCAGAGCATCTGCGCGACGCCCTCGAGGAAGAACGACAAGCCGATCGTCGCCATGAACAGCGTGATCTGCGGCTGATTGACCAGCGGCCGCAGGACGATCCGTTCGGTCAGCAACGCGACGACGATCATTGCGACGAGCGCGAGCGGAAGTGCGAGCCAGAAATTGACGCCGTACTCCTGCTGCAAGCCGACGAACGTCGCCGCCGCGAAGAACACCATCGCGCCCTGCGCGAAGTTGAACACGCCCGACGCCTTGAATATCAGCACGAAGCCGAGCGCGACCAGCGAATACATGACGCCGGACAACAGGCCGCCGATCAACACTTCGATGAAGAACGTCCAGTTCATTCGCGTCCGTTCCAGGGCCTGTTCACGCTATGAACAGGCCCTAATGGGCGACGCCGAGATAGGCGTCGATCACCGCCTGATTCGCGCGAATCTCGGCCGGCGTGCCGTCGCCGATCTTCTTGCCGTAGTCGAGCACGACCACCCGATCGGAGATGTCCATCACCACGCCCATGTCGTGCTCGATCAGCACGATCGTCGTGCCGTATTGCTCGTTCACGTCGAGCACGAAGCGGCACATGTCCTGCTTCTCCTCGACGTTCATGCCCGCCATCGGCTCGTCGAGCAACAGCAGCGCCGGCTCGGCGGCGAGCGCCCGCGCGAGCTCGACGCGCTTTTGCAGTCCGTACGGCAGCCGGCCGACCGGCGTCTTGCGGACGTGCTGGATCTCGAGGAAGTCGATGATCTCCTCGACCTTCGCGCGGTTCGCGAGCTCCTCGCGCCGCGCGCGGCCGACGTAGATCGCCTGCTCGATGAACGACGCGCGCATCTTGAGGTTGCGCCCGGTCATGATGTTGTCGAGCACGCTCATGCCCTTGAACAGCGCGATGTTCTGGAACGTGCGCGCGATGCCGCTCGCGGCCGCTTCGTGCGGATCCATGTTGCGCCGCACCTCGCCGCGGAACGTGATCGCGCCCTGCTGCGGAAAGTAAACGCCGTTGATCACGTTGATCATCGAGCTCTTGCCGGCGCCGTTGGGTCCGATGATCGCGCGCAGCTCGTGCTCGCGGACGTCGAAGCTCACGTCGGTAAGCGCCCTGACGCCGCCGAACGCAAGCGAGATGCCCTCGAGCCGAAGGATCACGTCGCCGATCGCGCGCTCGCCTGCCATCACGCCGCCTTCGCGAGCGGCGGAAAGCGCGACACGTCCCGGATCTTCAGGTCGGCGCTGACGACTCCGGTGCGACCGTCCTCGAACTTCACCTGGGTCTCGATGTACTGCGACGCCTTGCCGTCGTAAAGCGCCTCGATCAGCGCCTTGTATTTGTCGGCGACGAAAGAGCGCCGCACCTTGCGCGTGCGAGTGAGCTCGTCGTCGTCCGGATCGAGCTCCTTGTGCAACACGAGGAAGCGGCGCACCTGCGAATCGGCCAGCGTGGGGTCGTTCGCGAGCTCGGCGTTCACCTTCTCGACGCACGTCTCGATCAGGTCGTAGACCTCGGACTTTTGCGCGAGATCGGCGTAGCCCGAATAGGGGATATTGCGCCGCTCCGCCCAGTTGCCGACCGATCCCATGTCGATGTTGATGAACGCGCAGACGTCGTCGCGGCCGTGGCCGAACGCAACCGCTTCCTTGATGTGCGGGAAGAACTTGAGCTTGTTCTCGATGTAGTTCGGCGCGAACATCGCGCCGCCCGCGAGCCGGCCGACGTCGTTCGCGCGATCGATGATCTTGAGGTGCCCGTCGGCGTCGAAGAACCCCGCGTCGCCCGTGTGGAAGTAGCCCTCGGCATCGATCGATTCCGCGGTGGCGTCGGGCCGCTTGTAGTATTCCTTGAGCAGCATCGGGCCGCGCACGAGCACCTCGCCCGCCGGCGAGACAACCACTTCGACGAACGGTGCCGGAGGGCCGACGGTGTCGAGCTTCACGCCGCCGTCGGGCTGCAGGCAAACGTACGCGCACGTCTCCGTCGACCCGTAGAGTTGCTTGAGGTTGACGCCGATCGAACGATAGAAGCGGAACAGGTCGGGACCGATCGCCGCGCCCGCCGTGTACGCGACGCGAATGCGCGAGAATCCGAGCACGTTGCGAAGCGGTCCGTAGACGAGCAGGTCGCCGAGCGCGTAGAGCAGCCGCTGGGCGGTCGACACCGGCCTGCGATCGAGGATCTCGGCGCCGCAGCGACGCGCCACGGCCATGAACCGATGGAACATCCAGCGGCTGATAGGACCGGCGTCTTCCATCCTGATCATCACCTGCGTGAGAAGATTCTCGAAGATGCGCGGCGGTGCGAAATAGTAGGTCGGGCCGATCTCGCGCAAATCGGTCATCACGGTGGCGCCCGACTCGGGGCAATTGATCGTGAGACCGGCGGCAAGCCACTGCGCGAACGAGAACAGATGATCGCCGACCCACGCCATCGGCAGATACGAGAGACTGCTGTCGCTCGGCCCGAGACGGTCGAACGCGCAACCGCCCCGCGCGGCGGTGATGAACGCCGAATGCGTCTGCCGAACGCCTTTCGGCTTGCCCGTCGTGCCCGAGGTGTAGAGCATCACCGACACCTCGTCGGCGCTCCCCTTCGCGACTTCGGCGTCGAAGAAGCCGGCGTGCGCGCGATCGAACTCGCGACCCTGCGCGACGATGCTGTCGAACGAGGCGACCCCCTCGTAGTTGCGCAAGCCGCGCGCATCGTCGTAGATGACGTGATTCAGCGTGGGCACCTGCGGCTGCGCCTCGAGCATCTTGTCGACCTGCTCCTGGTCTTCGACGATCGCGTACGCGATCTCGGCGTCCTGAAGCACGAACACGAACTCCGCCGCCGGCGCGTCCTGGTACATCGGCACGGGCACGCCGCCCAACGCCTGCGCGGCGAGCATCGCCCAATACAGGCGCGGCCGGTTGTCGCCGATGATTGCGAGGTGCATGCCGCGCTTGAAGCCGATCGCGGCAAGCCCGCACGCGAGCGCGCGAACCTCGTCGGCGACCTGCCGCCAGGTCCACGTCTGCCAGATGCCCAGGTCCTTCTCGCGCGTAGCCGCATCATCGGGACGCGCGTGGGCGTGATGCAGCAGCAGCCGCGGAAAGGTGTCGAGCCGTGCGTCCATCTCCTCCAATGGCCTCACGAAACGGGTCGGTTGCCTGCGCCGTACGCGATCGTCGCGTCGACGCGGTCCGCCATCTTATGCTTGTGGAGAACCCCGGCGGCCGTCGCCACGGTTCCTGCGCCATCTTAATACTGCACTGCCGCCGTCAGGCCGCGCAATTGTCATTGTGGCGACAATTGCGCTCCCGCACCGGTACAATCGCGGCGCATCGACTCTACGGCGCTCGTTACCGCGATGTTGTCATCCGCCCGACATTCGGCTCGCCTTCCCGGCGCTCCGACGCTCGCCGACCTGCTGCGCGCAAGCCCCTGGGTGCGCGCGATCGATGCGCCGCTGCGCGCGCGCGTCGAGGCTGAGACGATCACGCGAAGCTGTGCCGCGGGGGAGCTCGTCTGCCGCAAAGGCGAACAGGTCGAATCGTGGATCGGCGTGATCGACGGGCTCGTGAAGATGGCGAACGTGTCCGCCGACGGCAAGCCGACGAGCTTCACCGGCATTCCCTCCGGCGGCTGGTTCGGCGAGGGATCGCTGCTGAAGGACGAGCCGCGCCGCTACGACGTCGTCGCGCTGCGCGCATCGCTGATCGCATACGTGCCGCGCGCCGTGTTCATGGCATTGCTCGACTCGAGCGTCGCGTTCAATCGCTTCCTGCTGCTGCAGTTGAACGAGCGGCTGTCGCAGTTCATCGCGATGGTCGAGCACGGACGGCTGCTCGGCCCCGATGCACGTCTGGCGCGCTCGCTCGCCGGGCTGTTCAATCCCACGCTCTATCCGTCGATCGGCCCCGCGCTGCCGCTGTCGCAGGAGGAAATGGGGCAGCTCGTAGGGCTCTCGCGCCAACGGGTGAACCAGGCACTGAAGACGCTCGAGCAGGCGGGTCTCGTCCGCGTCGAATACGGCGGAGTCACCGTGCTCGACCTCGACGGCCTGCGCAACTTCGACGAATAGTGCCGGTCGTTATCGCGGCCGCGCCCGCGCATTCTGCAGCGCGTAGACACCGCTCACCGGCGCTTCGGTCGCATCGGCGAACATACGATCGCACGCGAGCGTCCTGCACAACGCACGAAACGTTTCGACGTCGCCCCATCCCTCGACCAGCACGACCCACGGCGGGATCACGTTCTTCTCCGCGCGCAGCCGCTTCTCTGCGGTCTCGACTGCGCTTGCCGCTTCATCGGCGATCAGCAGATGCGCACCCGCGACACCCGGCGTCTTCGCGAGCGCCGGCAGCGTCGCTCTCGACAACGCATCGCGGTGCGCGTCGGCCCTCGACGCATCGACGTCGTAGCGGAACGTCGCGACGAGGCCGCCGTCGCCGTCCCCCTGCGTCGCGGCGACCCGGCACAGCGAGCGCGCGACGTTGCGAAAATGGCGAACGGTCGCCGCCGTCCACGGCGTCGGCGCGTCGAGCCGCGCGCGGTACGCTCCCCCGAACAGCGTTGCGGCGCAGTCGACTTCGTAGAGGTTGAAGAACTCCGGGGCACCGTCGAGCGCGAGATATCGGCGGCCACGCAAGAATCCGTCGATCGCGACGCGCTCGGGCATATGCTCGTGCCCATGCCACGCATAGAAATCGGCGCGTCCCTCCGGGGCGATGTCGTGCCAGATGGCGACTGCCGCCGCACCGTATAGGCTCATTGGGACATACTTCGACAGTAAGCGATCACTCCATATGCCGCCCGTCCGACCCGTGACGGCAGCGCGCGCGCACGGCGATGCGACAACCGGCCGGTTGGCGCAAGGGCCGCCTTGCGACCGCCGGCCGATCGTCGCGCCAAGCGAGGGCCGACGAACGCGTTATCGTCCTTCGAACTTCGGCGGCCGCTTGGCAAGAAACGCGGCCATGCCTTCGCGGCGGTCGGCGGTCGAGAACAGCAGTCCGAACACGTCGGCCTCCATCGCGTTGGCGTTGGCGAGATCGAGGTCCTGACCGCGTTGCACGAGGTGCTTGGCCATCTTGACGGCGAGCGGCGCTTTGGCGGCCGCCATTCGCGCGAGCCCGAGTCCCTTGTCGCGCAACTGCGCGGCGGGAACGACATGATTGACGAGCCCGATGCGTAACGCCTCGTGCGCGTCGATCTGGCGTCCGGTGCAAATGAGCTCGAGCGCCATCGCCTTGCCGACGAGGCGCGCAAGCCGCTGGGTTCCGCCGAAGCCGGGCACGATGCCGAGATTGACTTCCGGCTGGCCGAACACCGCCTTGTCGGACGCCACGATCCAATCGCAGGCGAGCGCGAGCTCGCAGCCACCGCCGAGCGCAAAGCCGTTGACCAGCGCAATGACGGGGAACGGCGCGAGCTCGAGCGCGCGCAGCGCCGCATGGCCTTCGAGCGCGAACTCCCTGCCGTCCATTCCCGACATTTCGCTCATCGCGCCGATGTCGGCGCCCGCGACGAACGCGCGATCGCCCGCGCCGGTGATCATCAGCGCACGCGCATCGTCTTCCCGATTCAAGTGGACGACGGCGCGCGCAAGCTCGCCCAGCACTTGCGGCGACAGCGCGTTCAGCTGCTTCGGCCGATCGATCGTCAAGAGGAAGACGCCGGGCTCCACCTTGTCGAGCGAGATCGTCTCGTAGTCCATCGCGCGTCTCAACCGTACGTGTAGAAGCCGCGACCCGACTTGCGGCCGAGGTAGCCGGCGGCGACCATCTCCTTCAGCAGAGGCGCCGGCCGATACTTCGGATCGTTGAAGTCGCGGTACAACACTTCCATCACGGCGAGCAGCACGTCGAGGCCGACGAGATCGGCGAGCGCGAGCGGTCCGATCGGATGGTTGCAACCGAGCTTCATGCCGTCGTCGATCTCCTGCGCGCTCGCAAGCCCCTCGGCGAACGCGAACGCCGCCTCGTTCATCATCGGACAGAGCAGCCGGTTCACGACGAACCCCGGCGCGTTGCGCACGACGATCGGCGTCTTGCCGAGACGTTTCGCGAGCGCGCTCGCGGCGGCGATCGTCGCATCGCTCGTCTGCAGACCGCGGACCAGCTCGACCAGCGCCATCATCGGCACCGGGTTGAAGAAATGCATGCCGAGAAAGCGATCGGCACGAGCGGTCACCGCCGCGAGCTTGGTGATCGAGATCGACGACGTGTTGGTGGCGAGAATCGCCTCGGGCTTGGCGAGCCCGTCGGCTTGCTTGAGGATGCGAAGCTTCAGCGGCTCGTTCTCGGTCGCGGCTTCGATCACGAGATCGCAGCTCGCAAGCGCGCCGTAATCGGTGGTGCCGACGATGCGCGCAAGCGTCGCATCTCTATCGGCAGCCGTAAGCTTTTCCTTCTTGACGAGGCGATCGAGGCTCGACGCGACGGCGTTGCGGCCGCGCGCGACCGTCGCATCGTCGACGTCGACCATCGTGACGGACAGTCCCGATCCCGCGCACGCCTGCGCGATCCCGTTGCCCATGGTGCCGGCGCCGATGACGCCGATCGTTTGCGGGGTATTCATCTGAACAGTCCCTGGAGGAAGGGGAGGGATATGCGGCCACGCCGGCGCCCCGGAGCGGCCAAGCATACGTAATTATGCCCTCCGGGACGCTGCGCCGGAACTAACGGGACTGCGTCGTGGACGAACGTGCTGTGCGCTTGCGTGCGGCATCACGCTTGCGCGGTGGATTCGCCCGCAGCCCCGCGATCAGCCAGTCCACGATCGCCGGCGCGGCCCTCGCAAGATCATAGGCGCTCGGATCGATGACCCACTCGTGCATCAACCCGATGATGGCTCCATGCACCACATGCGCCGCGATCGTCGTGTCCGTGAAGGCGGGCAACGCGCGCTGCGCGATCGCCCGGCGCAGCACCGCCTCGATGCGCGATCGCGCGCTCTCGCATTCGCGTTCGTGACGACTGGCAAGCTGCTCCATTTCGCCGACGAGCTCGCTCTTGTGGAAGATGATCTCGAAGAACGCGCGTGCGCGCGGCTCGGTCGCAAGATGAGTGAGCGCATGCACGCACAACGCGCGAAGCGTCGCGAGCGCGTCGGCGCGGGCGTCCTCGGGCGCGCGCTCGAGCATGGTCTGCATCGGGCTCGTCGCGCGCGAGCACATCGCGTCGAACAGATCGACCTTGTCGCGAAAGTGCCAGTAGACGGCGCCGCGCGTGACGCCAGCGGCGGCCGCAATTTCGGCGAGCGACGTTCGCGTCACGCCGCGCTCGCGGAAGACGCGCTCGGCCGCTTCGAGCAACTGCTCGCGCGTCGCGGCCGCTTCCTCCTTGGTCCTGCGCACCATGATCGAGCCCGCTCCGCGAAATAACCGTAACGAATCTGTGGTTGCAAACATTCATGAATGTATGTAAAGTCGGCCGCTTCGTCAAGGGTCGGCGCAACTTCAAGAACCGCCACGGAGTCCTCATGCCCTTTCTCACCGCAACGCGCTCGCGCGCACGCACCGTCGTTGCCACCGCAACCGTCGTCGTTCTCGTAACGGCGTGCGGGCAGTCACAGCCGCCTGGCGGCGGCATGCACGGGATGCCGCCTGCGCAAGTGGTCGTCGCGAGCGTACAGCCGACGTCGATTCCCGTCGTGTTCGAATACGTCGGACAGACGCTCGGCTCGAAGGAGGTCGAGGTTCGCGCCCGCGTCTCCGGCATCCTCGAGCGCAAGCTGTTCGATGAAGGCGCCCGGGTCAAGGCGGGACAGCCGCTGTTCATCATCGATCCCAAGCCGTTCGAAGCGCAGTCGGCCGCCGCGCAGGCGGATCTCGCTCGCGCGCAAGCGCAGAAGGCGTGGAACGACCGAGAGGCGACGCGGTTGCGTCCGCTCGCCGAGCGTCACGCGATCGGACAGAAGGAAGCCGACGACGCGCAGTCGCAAGCCGAGCTCGCCGCCGCCGCGGTCAACGCGGCGCAGGCAAAGTTCGACGAGACGAAGCTCAATCTCGGCTACACGCGCGTCGTCGCGCCGGTGCCGGGGCTTACGAGCAGCTCGATCAAATCGGAAGGCAGCCTCGTCGCCGCGAACGAAACGCTGCTCACGACGATCTCGCAAATCGATCCGATCTGGGCGCAGTTCAGCATCTCCGAGAACGAGCGGTTGCGTCTTGCGCGCGCGGCCGCCGAAGGCTCGCTCGTCGTGCCGAAAAACAACGCGTACGACGTGACGATCGTTCTCTCCGACGGTCAGGCGTTTCCGCGCAAGGGCAAGATCAACTTTTCCGATCCGCGCATCAATCCGACGACCGGGACGTACGACGTGCGCGCGGAGCTGCCGAATGCCGACGGCTGGCTTCGTCCGGGACAGTTCGTTCGCGTGCGGCTGGCGGGCGCGATGCGGCAGAACGCGATCGCCGTGCCGCAGGTCGCCGTGCTCGAAGGAGCGCAAGGCAAGTTCGTCTATGTCGTCGGCAAGGACAAGGACGGCAAGGACGTCGCGACGCCGCGTCCGATCGTCGTCGGCGATTGGGTCGAAGTCGGCGGCAATCGCTGGATCGTCGAATCGGGGTTGAAGCCGGGCGATGCCGTCATCGTCGACGGCGTCGCGCGGATCATGACGCCCGGACAGCCGATCGTCGTCGTCGCGCCCGGCGAAATCGGCGCGCAGGGCGTCCCGCCGGGTGCGCCGCAAGGTCAGCCGGCGCAGAAGCAAGCGAAGAAGAGTTAATCCATGCTATCGCGCTTCTTCATCGACCGGCCGATCTTCGCGGCCGTTCTGTCGATCGTCATCATCCTCGCCGGGCTCGCGGCGATGCGATCGCTGCCAATCGCGCAATATCCGGAGATCGCGCCGCCGGTGGTGACCGTGGCCGCGTTCTATCCGGGCGCTTCCGCCGAAGTGGTCGAGCAGACCGTCGCCTCGCCGATCGAGAACCAGATCAACGGCGTGCCCGGCATGATCTACATGAGCTCCAACTCGGCGTCGAACGGCCAACTGCAAATTCAGGTGACGTTCGACATCGGCACGAGGATCGAGGACGCCGCGATCGAAGTGCAGAACCGCGTGAAGCAGGTTGAACCCCTGCTGCCGCAGGAAGTGCGCCGCCAGGGCGTCACCGTCGAACGCGGCAGCTCGTCGTTCCTGCAGGTGATCGCGTTCTACTCGCCGGACGGGCGCCTCGACGATCTGTTCACGTCGAACTACGTCAAGTTGAACGTGCTCGACCCGCTGAAGCGGCTGCCCGGCACGACCAACGTGCAGATCTTCGGCGCGCACGACTACGCGATGCGCATCTGGCTGCGGCCGGACCGGCTCGCGCAGTTGAAGCTCACGCCGGGCGACGTCTTCAACGCGGTGAGCGAGCAGAACTCGCAGTTCGCCGCCGGCAAGATCGGCCAAAGCCCGATCGCGAACGGCCAGGACCTCGTCTACACGATCACGACCAAGGGCCGCCTTTCCGATCCCAAGGAGTTCGAGCAGATCATCGTGCGCGCGAATCCCGACGGCTCCTCGGTGCGCGTCGCCGACGTCGCGCGCGTCGAGCTCGGCTCGAAGGACTACGAGTTCCTCGGCCGCTACAACGGCAAGCCGGCCACGCTGATCGGCATCTTCCTCGCGCCCGGCGCAAATGCGCTTCAGGTCGCGAAGACGACGCGCGCCGCGGTCGCCGAGCTCGCGACGCGCTTCCCGCCGGGCCTCACGTACAGCGTCGCGTACGACACGACGCGCTTCGTCGAAGTGTCGATTCGCGAAGTCGTGAAGACGCTCGCCGAGGCGATGCTGCTCGTCTTCCTCGTCGTGTTCCTGTTCCTGCAGAGCTGGCGCGCGACGCTGATCCCGTTCGCCGCCGTGCCGGTTTCGTTGATCGGCACGTTCGCCGGGCTCTACTTGCTCGGCTACTCGATCAACACGCTGACACTGTTCGGCATGGTGCTCGCGATCGGCATCGTCGTCGATGACGCGATCGTCGTGCTGGAGAACGTCGAGCGGATCATGCGCGAGGAGAAAGCGACGCCGCGCGAGGCCGCGATCAAGGCGATGCACGAGGTGACGAGCCCGATCATCGCGATCGTGCTCACGCTCACCGCCGTGTTCATCCCGATCGCGTTCCTGGGCGGCCTCGCCGGTGAGCTCTACCGCCAGTTCGCAGTGACGATCACGATCGCCGTCATCATCTCGGGCATCGTCGCGCTGACGTTCACGCCCGCGCTTTGCGTCGTGACGCTCAAGCGCGGCCACCGCCCGCCCGGCCGCTTCTTCCGCGTATTCAACCGCGGCTTCGAGAGCTTCCGCTCGCACTACACGCACGGCGTCGCGTTCCTGATCCGCCGCGGCGTGATCGGCCTCACCCTCTTCGGCTTGATGGTCGCCGCCGCGGTCTGGCTCTGGCGCATCACGCCGGGCAGCCTCGTGCCCGACGAAGACCAGGGCTTCTACATCGCCGCCGTGATCCTTCCCGACGGCGCGACGCTCGAGCGCACGTTCAAGGTCGTGCAGCAGGTCGAGCAGCAGGTCCGTGCGAACCCGGCGAATCAGGACGTCGTGTCGTTCACCGGCTTCGATTTCATCGGCGGCGGATTCCGCAACAACGCGGCGACGATGTTCGTCACGCAAAAGCACTGGGACGAGCGCAAAGTCACGACGCAACAGCTCGTCGGCGAGCTCTTCGGCCGCACGATGGGCATCAAGGAAGCGCTCGTCCTCGCGTTCAATCCGCCGGCGATCTTCGGGCTCGGAACCGCCGGCGGCTTCGAGCTGCACCTGCAAAGCCGCGGCGACGGCGGCGCGAAGCGGCTGGGCGAAGTGCTGCCGGTGCTGCTGGGAAAGCTCAACGCCGATCCCGAGCTCGGCGGCGCGCAGACGCTCTGGCGCGCGACGTCGCCGCAACTGTACGTCGACGTCGATCGCGACAAGGCGAAGAAGCTCGGTGTGCCGATCGACCAGGCGTTCAACGCGCTCGCCGCGACGCTCGGCAGCGCCTACGTCAACGACTTCAACAAGTTCGGCCGCACGTGGCAGGTGCTGCTGTCGGCCGAGCCGAGCTATCGCAATCGGCCGGACGACATCGGCGGCATCTACGTTCGCTCGTCGGCCGGCGAGATGATCCCGTTGTCGTCGCTCACCACCGTGCGCTACTCGTCGGGCCCGGACTCGCTCGAGCGCTTCAACAATCTGCCGTCGGTGAAAATCATCGGTCAGGCCGCTCCCGGCGTGAGCTCGGGTCAGGCCATCGCGCGCGTCGAGCAGATCGCGCGCGAAACGCTGCCGTCCGACATGAGCTTCGACTGGGGCGGCACGTCGTATCAGGAAAAGAAGTCCGGCGGCGCATCGACGTTCGCGCTCGGCTTCGCCGTCATCATGGTGTTCCTGATCCTCGCCGCGCAGTACGAACGCTGGTCGTTACCGCTGTCGGTGCTGCTCGCGCTGCCGTTCGGAACGTTCGGCGCGCTAGCCGCCGTGCACCTGCGGGGCCTCACCAACGATGTGTATTTCCAGATCGGTCTCGTCACGTTGCTCGGTCTCGCCGCGAAGAATGCGATCCTGATCGTCGAGTTCGCGATCTATCGGCGACAGGAGGGCCTGTCGGCGTCGGCAGCTTCGCTCGAGGCGGCGCGGCTGCGCTTCCGCCCGATCCTGATGACGTCGCTCGCGTTCATTCTGGGCGTGCTGCCGCTCGCGATCTCGACCGGCGCGGGCGCCGGCGCACGACACTCGGTCGGCACCGGCGTCATGGGCGGCATGCTCGCGGCGACATTCCTCGCGATCTTCTTCGTGCCGCTGTTCTTCCGCGTTATCACAGAGCGTCGCGTCACCGAAAAGCGCTCGCGCGACCAGATCTTCGAAGAAGTTGAGCATGCACGGCACGCGACGCGCCACGCTCCGCCAACGGCTGCGCACGTGCCGGGTCATACGCCGACACCCGGGCTCGAAGACCCCCCGTTCGAGCCGCCATTGCAACCGGGAGCGAACCGTGCGGACTGAACAGCCAACTCGATTGCTTATCCGGGCCGTCGCGTTCGTCGCGACGATCATGCTTGCCGCGTGCGCGACTACACCGCCGTCGCCGCCGCCCGCACAGGACGTGCCGCCGGGCGACGCGTCGAACGTCGTCGCGCCCGATTGGTGGAAGGCGTTCGGCGACCCGCAGCTCGACGCGCTCGTGACCGAAGCGCTCGCGAACAATCTCGATCTGAAGCTCGCGATCGCACGCGTCGAGGAGGCACGCGGCCTCTACGGCTACGCGCGCGCGGCGCTCTTCCCGAGCCTCGATCTGCAGGTCGGCGCGAGCCGCAGCAAGATCAGCGGCGTAGGGTCCGCGCCGCTGCCTCCGGGAACGCCGCTCGTATCGAACAACTACAACATCGGACTTTCCGCCGCGTACGAGGTCGACCTGTTCGGCCGTGTGCGCTCCAACGTCGGCGCCGCCGAGCAGGACCTGCTCGCGTCGCAGTTCGCGCGCGATACCGTGCAAATCGCCGTCGCGTCCGAGGCGGCACGCAACTACTACGCGCTGCGCGCCGCCGATGCGCAGCTCGCCGTGCTGCGCGAGACGCTCGCGACGCGCGAGCAAACCGTCACGCTGCAGCGCGACCGCAACCAGGCGGGCGTGATCGGCGAGCTCGACCTGCGCCAGGCGGAAGCGGAACGCGCGAGCGTCGCCGCGGACATCGCCACCGCCGAGCGCGCCCAGCAAACGTTCGAGGCCGCGCTCGCCGTCCTGCTGGGCCGCAGCCCGCGCGCCATCTTCGCGGCGGACATCGCGCGCCGCGAGACGACATCGCGCACGATCGAGCCGCCGCCGGAGGTTCCCGCGGGATTGCCGTCGGACCTGCTCGCGCAGCGGCCCGACGTACGTGACGCCGAAACTCGCCTTGCCGCCGCCGACTACCGCGTGAGCGAAGCGCGCGCGCAATACTTCCCATCGATCACGCTCACCGGCGCATTCGGCGGTGCGTCGGCGGCGCTCGGCGACCTTTTCATCGGGCCGGCCCGCGTATGGTCGCTCGCCGCCGCGCTCGCGCAGCCGATCTTCCGCGCCGGCCAGATCACCGCGCTGGTCGACACGGCACGGGCGCGCCGCGAGCAAGCGGTGATCGGGTATCAGCAATCGGTACAGACCGCGTTTCGCGAGGCGCACGACGCGTTCGTCGCGCAGCGCACTTCGCGCGATGCGTTCGAGGCGCAATCGGAACGGCGCGACCGCGTCGCGCATGCGCTGGAGCTCGCGCAGCTTCGCTACGAGGCCGGTTATTCGCCGTTCCTCGAAGTGCTCGATTCACAGCGCAATCTCCTTGCGGCCGAGCGCGCCCGCATCGACGCCGCGCGCGATCTGCGCATCGCAATCGTCGACGTGTACCGATCGCTCGGCGGCGGCTGGAAGCCGGAGGCCATCGCAGGCTCGCCGGAAACGCACGCTCCCGCAAGGATGTAGATCGGCGTTGACCTTTCGCGCGGCATGGCGGTCGCGCGCGGAAATTAGGGTCAGACTCGACTTTTGGTCGATCGGCCGCCTATCGCAAGCGGGGTCGAGAAAAAGTCGAGTCTGACCCTAATTTCCCTGACCCTAATTTCCCGGCACCGGGACAGCTCCGTCAACGCTCGCGCGGCCGGCGCATCAGCGCGAGCGCAAGCAGCGCAGACGCGATCATCAGGAGGAGGCTCACGGCGTTCAGCACCGGGCTCGCGCCTTCGCGCATCCGGCCGTACATCATGATCGTGAGCGGCGAATCGGAGCCCACGAGCATCAGCGTCGTGTTGAAGTTCTCGAACGACATCAGGAACGAGATCGCGCCGCTGCCGATCAGCGCGGGCTTGAGATAGGGCAGCGTCACCGTCCACAGAGCCGCAGCGCGCGACGCACCGAGGTTGAACGCCGCTTCCTCGAGCGTGATGTCGAAGCGCTTCAAGCGGGCGGCGATCGTGAGCGTGGCGATCGAGACGATGTACGAGAACTGTCCGGCGACGACGAGCGGCAAGCCGGGCCGCAGAAAAGCGAGCTCGAGGTCGAACGTGTCGTCGGCGAACTGGGCGAGACGGCTCGCGAAGGCGAGAATCGAGATGCCGAGGATCACGCCCGGTATGACGAGCGGCGCAAGCATCGCGAGCGACAGCGCCGACTTGCCTAGAAAGTGCGCGCGCTCGAGCAGAAACGCGTTGGCGGTGCCGACCGCCACCGACAATGCGGTAACCCAGAGCGCGACGACCACGCTCGTGCCGATGCTCGCGAGCAGCGGCCGATCGCCGAAAAGGCCGATGCGCCCGTTGCCGCCGGCGAACCAGTCGAGCGTGAATCCGCGCCAAGGCGGCGCCGGATAATTGGCGTCGTTGAACGCGAAGATCGCGACGATCGCAAGCGGCAGGAACAGGAAGACGAAGAAGGCGACGACGTAGGCCGTCATCGACCATCGTCCAAGCCGCGAGCGCGGCAGCGAAGGGATCATGATCGGCGCATGACGTCGCCGAAACGCTGCCCGGTGAGCGTCAGGCCCAGCCATACGATCAGCGTCGACAGAACGAGCAGCAGGAAGCCGAACGCCGCGCCCTGCTCCCAGTTGAAGCGCGTGATGAACTGCGCGTAGATCTGCTCGGTGAACCACAGCGAGCTCTTGCCGCCGAGCAGCGTCGGCGTCAGATAATTGCCGAGCGTCAGCATGAACACGACGATCGAGCCCGCGGCGATGCCCGGCGCCGCGTGCGGTATCACGATGTCGCGCAGGATCGACGCCGGCGTGCCGCCGAGGTCGTGCGCGGCTTCGATCAGCGAGTCGTCGAGCGTATCGAGCGCGCTCACCAGCGGCACGACCATGAACAGCATCGACGTATAGACGAGGCCGACGAGAATCGTCGCGTCGTGATAGAGCAATTCCGGCGGCGCGGCGGCGAGTCCGACGTCGACGAGCAGACGCGGCAATACGCCCGACTCGCGCAGCAGGATCATCCAGCCGAGCGTTCTCACGGTCTCGCTCACCCAGAACGGGATCAGGCACAGCATGAACAACAGCGACCGCGCGCGACCGTGCGCGATCTTCGCGATGTACCAGGCGACGGGAAACGCGATCAGCAACGTCGCGATCGTTGCGATTGTCGACATCGCCGCCGTGCGCACGAACGTGTGCCAGTACAGCGGCTCGTCGATGAACGTCCGGTACTGCGCAAGCGAGAGCTCGTAGACGCGAGGCGCCACGCGCGCGCGCAGCGACAGCACCGCGAGCTCGACGTGCGGCACCACGATCAGACCGACGAGCCACAGCAGCGCCGGCGCGAGCAGCAGCAGCAGCGCGAGACGGCCGCGCGGTCCGGCGAGACCCGTGTCGTCCCCGCGAACGCGGGGACCCAGCGTCTTTCGATCAACGACGCTGGATTCCCGCGTTCGCGGGAATGACGATGTGGCCGTGCGGTCGTCGGTGTCAGCTGCCATGCTCTTCGCGGAAGCACACGGCGCGCTGTGCCTGGAATCCGAACGCGATCGGCTCGCCGGGCCGCAAGTCCGCGAAGACGCCCGTCTGCGGCAACGCGATGCGAATCTCGGCGCCGGCGGTTCGTTCGCGTACGAGCACCGCTGAGTTCGCGCCGTCGAAAAGGAGACTCGCCACGTCACCCTCGAAGCGCTGGACGCTCTCGCGAAGGGCGGCGCTTTCCTTCGCGAGATCGATCGCCTCCGGTCGAACGAACGCCGCGACCGCATCGCCGGCGGCGATCGTCCCGCTCGCGCGCGCGCACACGACGAGGCCATTGTCGCCCGCGAGCTCGACGATCGGCCCATCGACGCGCGTCGCGCGCCCCGCGATCCGGTTGTTGGCGCCGACGAACGCCGCGACGAACGGCGTTCGCGGCTCGTAATAGAGCTCGGCCGGCGTGCCGACCTGCTCGAAGCGGCCGGCGTTCATCACCGCGACGTGATCCGACAATACGAGCGCCTCCGACTGGTCGTGCGTGATGTAGACGAACGTCGTGCCGAAATCGGCTTGCAGTTGCTTCAGCTCGATCTTCATGTGCTCGCGCAGCTTCAGATCGAGCGCGCCGAGCGGCTCGTCGAGCAAGAGCAGCGTCGGCTCGAGCACGAGGCTTCGCGCGATCGCGACGCGCTGCTTCTGTCCGCCGGAAAGCTGATCGATGCGCTTGCCCGAAGCGCCCGGCAAACCGACGCGCGCAAGCATCGCCTCGACACGTTCGCGCATGCGCTCGCGCGCAACACCGCGGCGCGCAAGACCGTAACCGACGTTCTCGCCGACGCTCATCATCGGGAACAGCGCGAGGTGCTGGAACACCATGTTGACCGGACGGCGGTTCGGCGCGACGCCGCGCATCGAGCGACCGCCGATGCGCACGTCGCCCTCGTCCGGCGCGAGGAAGCCGGCGATCATGCGCAACAACGTTGTCTTGCCGCAACCCGAAGGCCCGAGAATCGAGAAGAAGCTGCCGTGCGCGATCGCAAGCGACAGCGAATCGACGGCGACGTGGCCGCCGAACCGCTTGGTCACGCGATCGACCTCGAGGTCCGGCGTCGATGCGGCGCCCGCATGGAACGCCGGCGGCGCGGGCGCGTCGCCGGCGCTGGCGTTCATGGCGAGCCCGCCGCCGTCAGCTCGCCTTCACGCGGTCGAGCACCTTGCCTTCGATGTCCTCGATGCCCGGCGGAACGGCCGGATACCACTTCACGTTCTTGAGCGCCGCCTCCGGGAAGCTCTTCGCGAACTGCGCTTTGAGCTTCGCGTCCATCAGCCGATCGGCGCCTTTGGCGGCGGTGAAGTTGCCCGCGGACGCGGCCACTTTCGCCGCGATCTCGGGGCGCATGTTGAAGTTGATCCACGCGTACGCGGCGGCGTCGTTGCGTCCTTTCGCCGGCAGCGCGAAGGTGTCGATCCAGCCGAGCGCGCCCGATTTGGGCGCGATGTACTGGATGTCGGGGTTTTCGCCGTTCAGCTTCCAGCCGCCGGTGTCCCACATCATCGCCCCGACGATCTCGCCGGTGCGCGCGCCATTCAGCAGCTGGTCCTTGTTGTCCCAGAAGAACTTGATGTTGCCCTTGCACGATGCGAGCTTCTTGCCGACGTCGTCCATCAGCGCCGCGTACGCTTTCGGGTCCTTGTACAACGCGAACGGATCCTTGCCGCTCGCGAACGCGAACGCGAGCAGCGTCGGTCGCTTCAACCGCATGCTCGTCTTGCCCTTGTACTTCGCGTCGCAGAGATCGGTGTAATCGGTCATCGACGCGAGCTTGGTGTTGACGACGAGCCCGTCGGTGCCCCAGATGTGCGGCAGCCCGTACACCTTGCCGGCGAGCGTCGTGTTCGCCTTGGTCGCGTCGAGCATCGACGGAATGAAGAGATCCGTCTTGATCTTGCTCATGTCCATCGGCTTGTAAATGCCGAACTCCTGCTGCGGGCCGACGATGCGGTCCTGCGACGGTTGCGCGAGGTCGAACCCCGCTCCGCCGGTCGCACGCAGCTTCGAGATCATTTCCTCGTTGTTCGACAGCGTGATCTCGACGTCGATGCCCGTTTCCTTCTTGAACTGCGCGACGACGTCGGCCGGCACGTAGTCGGCCCAGGTGATCAGGCGCAGCTTTTTGTCCTGCGCGACGGCGGATGTCGAGGCCGCGAGCGCGATGGCGCACGCGGCGAAAGCAAGGCGAATGGGCTTCATCGAAGACTCCATGACGAATTGAGGCTTCCTCCATCGATCGGAGGATGGGGGCGAAGCTTACTCCAACGCGACGGAACGGGCGCGCGAAATGAGGGTCAGACTCGACTTTTCGAGTCGGCTATATTCAACGCGTTACGCGCCGATGAAAAGTCGAGTCCGACTTCCGATCTTCCATGCCCGAACTCCCCGACGTTACCGTCTACTGCGAGGCACTCGCCGAGCGCATCGTCGGCGCAACCCTCGAGCGGATCGAGCTCGCCAATCCGTTCCTGTTGCGCACCGCCGTGCCGCCGATCGCCGAGGCGACCGGCAAACGCGTGCTGGCGGTGCGCCGGCAAGGCAAGCGGATCGTCATTTCACTCGACCGCGGTCTGCACCTCGTCGTGCACCTGATGATCGCCGGACGTCTGCGCTGGCTTGCCGGCAATGAGAAGCCGCCGGGACGGATCACGCTCGCACTGTTTACGTTGTCGACCGGCAGGCTCGCCTTCACCGAAGCGGGGACGAAGCGGCGCGCGTCGCTGCATCTCGTCAACGGCGACGACGCGCTCGCGGCGCTCGACGCCGGCGGTATCGATGTCGAGTCGGCGTCGCTCGTTGCATTTGCCGAGCGGCTGACCCGCGACAACCATACGCTCAAGCGCGCGCTCACCGACCCGAAGCTCTTCTCCGGCATCGGCAATGCGTACTCCGATGAAATCCTGCATCGCGCTCGGCTGTCGCCGATCGCGCTCACGCAGAAGCTCTCGCAGGAGGACATCGCGCGTCTTCACGATGCCGTGCGTGCGGTGCTGCGCGAATGGACCGACAGGCTGCGCGAGCAGGCTGGCGGCGACTTTCCCGAAAAGGTGACGGCGTTCCGCCCGGAGATGGCCGTGCACGGACGCTTCGGCCAGCCGTGCCCGTTCTGCGGCGCGCCGGTGCAGCGGATCGTCTACGCCGAAAACGAATGCAACTACTGCGCGCGATGCCAGACCGGCGGCGTCGTGCTCGCCGACCGCGCGCTGTCTCGATTACTGCACAAGAGCTGGCCGCGATCGATCGATGCGCTGGAGTAGGTCGCACTCACCCAACCCTCTCCTGCCGCGCGAAAGACGGAGGATCAGCCGAGCGTCGACTTGAGGAACGCGAGCGTGCGCGACCACGCGAGGTCGGCGGCCGCCTTGTTGTAGCGCGCGGCGTTGGTGTCGTTGTTGAACGCGTGCTCCGCGCCGTCGTACATGTAGAGCTTGTAGTCGACGCCGGCGCGCTTGAGCGCTTCCTCGTACTTCGGAATGCCCGGATTGACGTTCGCGTCGTTGCCGGCGTAGTGCAGCAACAGCTTCGCCTTGATCTTCGCGGCATCAACGGCCGCGGGTTGCGCGCCGTAGTAAGGCACCGCGGCTGCGAGGTCGGGCGAAGCAGTCGCTAGCCGGTTCGTCATGCCGCCGCCCCAGCAAAATCCCATCGCGCCGACCTTGCCGTTGGAATCGGGACGGCTCTTGAGGTAGGCGACGGCGGCGACCAGGTCCTTCGCGGTCGCGTCGCGATCGAGCTTCGCGATCATGTCGCGCGCCTTGTCCTCGTCCGACGGGGTTCCGCCGAGCGGCGACAGCAGGTCGACGCCGAGCGCCGTATAGCCTTCGAGCGCGACGCGACGCGTCACGTCTTCGATATGCGGATTGAGTCCGCGATTTTCGTGGATGACGATCACGCCGGCGCGCTTCGCCGGCGCACGCTTGGGGACGGCGAGATAGGCGCGCACGTCGCCGCTCGCGCCTTTGAACGAGATACGGGTGGTTTCGAGCCGCGAATCGCCCGGGTCGATTACCGCGGCCTTCGCGTAATTGTTCTCGAGCAGCGGCAACAGCGCCGTCGCGGCGGCGCTGCTGCCGGCAAGCGCAGCGAGCCGCTCGATGAACGTCCGCCGCGGCAGCGGCCGATGCGTGTACTCGTCGTACAGGTCGATGAACCGGCGATCCAGGGGCATCTGAGTATTTTGTTGCCGGCACGCGGCGCGGTACGTCAGATCGTATCGGGCGTCTCGGCGCTCGTTGCCGGCGCGGTGCTTGCCGCGCCCGCGGCAAGCCGTTCGAGGCACGCGCGCAGGAACGCTTCGCGATGACGCTCGGGCAATTGCGGCCGGTCGAACACGCTGATCGCGGCGTCTTCGAGAAACGTCTCGTCGTCGTCATCGTGAACGAACCATCGCAGCGCCGGCGGAAATGCGCGTATCGCGACGAAGTCCTCCTGCAGCCGATCGACGAACGCCGCCCGCCCGACGCCGTTGTCGCGCGAGCGCGCGGCGTTGGCGACGAAATCGGATGCCTCGAGGCAATCGTTCAAGGTCGGCACGCTCGCGCCGACGGCTTGCACGGAAGCGGCAATCAGCGCGACTAGAGTCACCTGCGCGAAGCGAACGGGGATTCGCATGGGACACCTCCCGGCGGGGATTGTGGCGCGCTTCGGGCGTCTCGCCATCTTGCACTGCGGCAAGCCGGGTCAGCGGTGCTCGACGAGCAGCGAAAGCAGAAGTACGACGAACGCGACGCCGTACAGCACGGCATTCGCCGCGTGCGAGAGCTCCCAGCGCCGGCGCAGCGCTTCCCAGTTGGCCGGCATGACCGTCCAATTCGACGTCACCCGATTGATGGGAAACGTGACGGCGAAAAAGACGATCAGGCTCGCCACGATGCAGATCGCGGCCACGATCGCAAGCGCGAACGCGAACCGTCTCCCCGCCAGATCACCGCCAGCGCAGCGCTCGCGATGAGCGCCCCGATCACGGCGACGCCGAGCGATGCCCAGCCCTGATAGAGGCGCTGGACGATCAGGTACTGCTCTTGCGACAGCCGATCTTGTGCGGCAGCGACAGGACGTGCGCAACGCCGCCGGAAAGCGCGCTGACCGTGAACAGCAGCGCGAGAAACTCCAGCGTCTTGGCCATGACCCGTCACGCCGAGTGCTGGACGCGGCGCGCGAGTTCGCGACGCGCCGCGGCGAGGATGTCGCCGGACCTCTCCATCGTCATATCCTTGTCGACGTCGAATTCGACGTCGCGCGAGACGCCCTTGGTAAGCTTGTTGCGAAGAACGCCCAGAAATGCCGGCCCCGCCATGATCCACAAGCGGGCGAACCGCTCGCGCGTTCGGGCGTGCTCGAGGTAGTCGCGCAATTCCTCGGCGAAGCGCTCGCTCTCGGCATGGGCAACGTCGACGTCCGGCACGCCCGAATGCGCCTGCTGCCGCTCGCCTTTGCCGTAGAAGCGTCCCGGCCCATCGGTGATCAAGTCGCGCTCATGCGCACGACCGGCCGGATGGACGAAATCGGCAATTTCAACCGGCTCGCCGCCGTCGTTCGGCACTTCGAACAGTCGTGCACGACTGCGATTCGCCGCGAGCAACCATGTGGCTCTCATGTTGCCTCCATTGCGCGTCGAGTCAGACGTTCGCGTCAGCGTTGCGATGTCGCGATCATTTGTCGACACGGCGAGCGCGCGCAGGGTTCCCGGTGCGTCCCGATCGACGCACGCAATATCGTCCACGTCACTGGCGAAGGCGGCGACCGGACGGCCGCGACACGCGCGTAAACAACCGCACACGCGCTATTGCAATGGGGGCTTGCGCAGGAAGTCCTCGCGGTCGCCGGAGCGAACGCTGATTTCGAGGCGGCGCCCGTCGCGCTCGATCGTGAGCGGCACCGCGGTACCCGCCGGTCCGAGCGCCCAGATACGTCGAAAGAGGTCCGGCAGCCGATCGACGCGCTCGCCGGCAACTTCGGTCACGCGGTCGCCGGGGCGAACGCCGGCGCGCTGCGCGGGACCGCGCTGCGCGATGCCGTGCACGACCAGCCGATCGTCCGCCTGCGCCGTATACATGCCGAGCCACGGCCGCACCGCGCCGCGCCGGCGTCCGCGCTCGACGAGGTCGGTCAGGATCGGCTCCAGCAAATCGACGGGCACGAACATGTTGCCCTGCACTGTCTCGTCGCCGACCGATTCCTGCACGAGCAGCGAGCCGACGCCGACCAGTTGCCCGGCGTCGTCGACGAGCGCGGCACCGCTCCACTCCGGATGCGCCGGGATGGTGAACAGCGCTTCGTCCAGCACATACTCCCAGTAGCCGGCGAACTCGCGCTTGGCGAGCACGCGCGCGGTCAGCGCATGCGGGCGCCCGCCGTGTCCGATCACGTACGCTTCGTCGCCGGATTCCACTGCCGCGATCGATCCGCGCGGCAACGGCGGCGCATCGAGCTTGCCCAACGGCAACACGAGACCGAACCCGGTCGCGAAATCGTACGCGAGCGGATAGCCCTCGACGGCGCCGCCGCGGTTCGTGCGCATCCAGACGGACTGCGCTTCGGTGATCAGATAGCCGATCGTCAGCACGAGCCCGTCGGAGTTGACGACGACGCCGTTACCCGTGCGCTCGGTGCCGAGGATCGACGCAGTGAACGCGTCCTCGGGAATCTCGGCGCGAAGCGCGACGACGGCGTCGAGCACGGGCGCAAGCTCGAAGCCGACCTCGTCGTCCGCGGGCTGCATCGATGCAGGAAACGCCCAGTGTTCGGTGGCAGGCATCGCGATCGTGCGGCGCACGTCGCGCCGAGGCGTCATCTTACGCCAATGTTCGGCATCATCCGGCCCAGCCGAGATTGCTCAGGAACTCGCGCGTGCGCTCGGTCGTCGGCGCATCGAAAATCTGCGCGGGCGCGCCCTGCTCGACGATGCGCCCTTCGTCGAACACGGCGACCCAGTCGCCAACGCGGCGGGCGAACGACATCTCGTGCGTGACGACGACCATCGTCATGCCCTCGTCGGCAAGCGCCTTCATGACCGACAGCACTTCGCCGATGGTCTCCGGATCGAGCGCGGACGTCGGCTCGTCGAACAACATGACATCGGGCTCCATCGCGAGCGCGCGGGCGATCGCAACGCGCTGCTGCTGGCCGCCCGAAAGCGCCGCCGGGTAGTTCGCCGCCTTGTCGGCGAGCCCGACCTTGTCGAGCATCGCGTCGGCGCGTCGCGTCGCTTCGTCGAGCGACATTCGCAACACGGTGCGCGGGCCTTCGGCAACGTTGCCGCGCGCGCTCAAGTGCGGGAAGAGCTCGAAGCTCTGGAACACCATGCCCATCCGCTGGCGCATCGCGCGCAACGCGCGCTCGTCGCGCGGAAGCTTGGCGCCTTCGAACTCGATCTCGCCGCCGTCGATCACCTCAAGACCGTTCGTGCACCGAAGCAGCGTCGACTTGCCGGAGCCGGACGGCCCGATCAGGCACACGACCTCGCCCGCGTGCACGTCGAGCGACACGCCGGCGAGCGCGTTGAACGTGCCGAAGCGCTTGACGACGTCGCGATAGCGGATGATCGTCGCGCCGCCGCTCTTCGCGCGTGCGGAGGTTTCGCTCATCTCGTCACTCCGTCACCGCGAAGCGCCGCTGCATCCAATCGACGAGCTTCGCCTGCGGATAGCCGAGCAGCCAGTAGATCACCGCCATCGCGGTGAGCATCTCCAGCACGCGGAAGGTGTGCGCGCGGATCTGCATTGCGACGTACGCGAGCTCGGTCACCGCGATCACCGAGACGAGCGACGTGTCCTTGAACAGCGACACCCACGTGCTCGCAAGCACCGGCAGGATGCGGCGAACCGCCTGCGGCAGCACGATGCGCCGGAGCGCTTGCGCGCGCGTCATGCCAAGCGCCATCGCCGCCTCGATCTGGCCGCGACGAATCGAATTGATGCCGGCGCGAAACGTCTCTGCGTTGTACGCGGTGACGTTCAACGCGAGCGCGGTGAGGCCGGTCGCGAACGGCGACAGTCCTTCGAGCCCGGTGAGGATCGGCAGCACGTAGAACGCCCAATAGACGACAAGGATCAGCGGCAGGTTGCGGAAGAACTCGACGTACGCCGTCGCGCCGGCGCGCACGGGTGCCCACGCGTAAAGACGCAGTACGGCGATCACGATGCCGGACGGCACGGCGATCGCCATCGTCAGCACGGTGAGCAGGATCGTCGTGCCCGTCGCGGCGACGAGATCGTAGCGATGCGCAAGCACGACGCTCCAGTCGAACGTCATCGCGTCACGACCGCCCGAGATGCGCAACGCGCCGGTAGAAGAAGTCGACGCCGCGCGTCACCGGAAACAGCAGCACGAAGTAGACGAGCATCGCGAACGTGAACACCTCGATCGGCTGGAAGCTCTGGCCGGCGAGCGTCTCCGATTGGCGCATCAGCTCGGGCACCGCGATCACCGACGCGATCGCCGTGTCCTTGATCGTCACCGACAGCAGCGACCCGAACGCCGGCAACATCCGCACGATCGCCTGCGGCAGGATGATCCGGCGAACGATCTGACGGCGCGACATGCCGAGCGCGAGCGCGGCGCGCGTCTGTCCGGGGCGCACCGATTCGATGCCGGCGCGCACGATCTCGGCGACGTACGCGGCCAGATGCACGGTGAGGCCGATCAGCGCCGCGAAAAAGGGCGGCATCGTGATGCCGGTGACGATCGGCAACGCGAAGAACGTCCAGATCAGCACGACCAGCACCGGCACGGCGCGCATCGAATCGATGTAGAGCACGACGGCGGGCCGCGACCAACGCGGCCCGAACAAGCGCACGAGCGCGATGACGAACCCAAGCGCGACGCTGGT
Organism: uncultured beta proteobacterium; assembly: GCA_963728935.1. GTDB lineage: Bacteria > Pseudomonadota > Gammaproteobacteria > Burkholderiales > Casimicrobiaceae > CAVSMC01. Next base: position 652,545 of record CAVSMC010000001.1, read on the forward strand.
GATCCCCGAGACCACCGACAGCAACAACGTTATCGCGATGCCGTAGCCGAGGAACCGCCAATGGTCCGCGATGACGGCGAAGTCGAATTCCATGGCTCGTCGGTGTCGTCCGCGCGCACGCGGGGACCCAGTGACGCGCGTCGAACGACACTGGATTCCCGCGTGCGCGGGAATGACAGGCTATTTCATGTTCTCGACCACGCGCGCCTCGTCCTTGCGAAGCTGCGGCTCGATCTCCTTCTCGACGGCGCGCGCCCAGGCGAGAAACGCCGTCTGGTTCCTGTCGACCGCCATGCCGACGGGAGCGGCCTTTTCCTTGCTGTCCTGGCAGTTGTTCTCCTTCGGCAACACGGCGAGCTGCTTCAACTTGCGGCCCATCGCGACCCACGGCACGCGGTTGATCGGCGCGGCGTCCGCGCGCCTCGCCATCACTTCCTCGACCGGCGCGGTTCCCGATCCGGCAACGCCGCGAAGCTGCGCCTTCGGGAAGCGCTCCTTCACCCAGCCCTCCTCGCCTCCGCCCGTGTAGTAGGCGACCGTGATCTCCGGCTTGTTGAGCTCGTCGACGCTCTTCGCGTTCGCGAACTTCGGGTTCGACGCGAGACCGAACATGCACACGCTCGTCGTCGAATAGATGACGAAATCGACGACCTTCAGTCGCTCGGGCGTCTCTGCAAGCGGGGTCACGGAAATGTCGACCTGGTTCGACGCGAGCACCGGCACCTTCGTTTCGTGACTTACCGGAACCGACTCGAGCTTGACGTTCAACCGCTTCGCGTACTCCTTGGCGAGCATCCACGCGGGCCCGCTCCACGCCTCGCCTTGACCCGACGTGTTCTCGACGAGCCACGGCGCGTTGGCGAGAACGCCGACGCGCAGCACGCCGGCCTTCTTGATCGCATCGACACGCGGACTCGCGCCGGGCGCCGGCACCGGCACGTCGGCGGCCGCCGGCAAGACGACCGCGAGGCCCACCAACGCAACGACGATCGAGCGGCATGCATTCATTCGTTCCTCCTGGAATCTTCGACGATGCGGCGCTCGCCATGATTGGCCGCGGCCATCCGCCTGTCAAACCCGCACGCGCCGGCGGTGGCGAGCGCCCAGCGAAATGCGTAGTTCTTTGGGATATCCCCCAATTTGCCTGCAATCGCTTCGGCAACGTCAAACCCCGCTCGCGATTCGGGGCGCAAGAGCGCAAGCAAGACACAGCACGAGGGTGTGGCGATCGGCGTACGGCGCCCGTGAGTCCGCGAACGCGCAAACAACCGGCCTCACTTCCCGGCGCCATCGCGTCGCCGCCGCCTGTTTGCTCGCCGCCGCCAATGCGCTCGCCGCGGTGGGCGTCAACAAGACCTTCAACCCGACCAACGTGTCGGCCGGGCAGACGTCGATGCTGGGCTGTTGCTCGTCGCGCGTGCCGCGAGGCGCTTACGGACGCACCACTAGCGGCGGTCGCCCGTTCAGCTACGACAAGCACGCCTACCGCGGCCGCAACGTCATCGAACGTGCCTTCAACGGATTCACGCATCTGCGCGGCCTTGCGACTCGATAAGTCAAGCACGCCGTCGCCTGTCGAGGCGGTCTCGTCTTGGCCCCGCGCTCGTCCGGGTCGCCGACTTTAAGTCCGATCGGAGTGTGGCGATGACCGGGCATGCGGTGGTGATCGCGGGAGGCGGTCCGACTGGGCTGATGTTGGCAGGCGAGATGGCATTGGCGGGCGTCGACGTTGCCATTGTCGAGCGGCGCGCCAGCCAGGATCTCGTCGGCTCGCGCGCAGGCGGTCTGCACGCACGATCGAGATCCTCGATCAGCGCGGAATCGCCGACCGGTTCCTCTCGCGGGGACAGGCGTTTCCGGTCGTGCGCTTCCACATCCCGTTGGACATCAGCGACTTTCCCACCCGGCACAACTACGTCCTCGGGCTGTCGCAGAAACACATCGAGCGCATCCTGGCCGACTGGGTCGGCGAGCTGGCGGTGCCGATCTATCGCGGACGTGGAGTGACGGGCTACGCGCAGGACGACAACGGCGTCGACATCGCGCTGTCCGACGGTCAGTCGCTGCGGGCCGAGTATCTCGTCGGGTGCGACGGCGGACGCAGCCTTATCCGCAAAGCGGCCGGCATCGAATTCCCCGGATGGGATCCGACGACGAGCTGGCTGATCGCCGAAGCCGAGATGGTTGAGGCGCCGAAGTGGGGGTTTCACGAGGATGCGCTCGGCAGCCATGCCATCGCTCGGGGGGATGGCGGAACGGCGCGGGTCGTACTGACCGAACGGCAAATCGGACCCGCCACCGAGCCGACGCTGCGCGATGTCAGCGAGGCGCTCGTCGCCGTTTACGGGACCGACTACGGGATCCGCAGTCCCACCTGGATCTCGAGGTTCACCGACATGACCCGCCAGGCCGCGGCCTACCGCGAGCGGCGCGTCCTGCCGGCCGGCGACGCCGGGCACGTGCATGCTCCGGTGGGCGGACAGGGCCTCAATATCGGTGTGCAGGATGCGGGTCCCCAGTCCCACCGCCGTGTTGATTCGCCCCGACGGATATGTGGCGTGGGTGGGAGACCTGACTCAGCCGGGGCTCGCCGACGCGCTAACCACTTGGTTCGGACCGCCTGCCGCGGCCTAGCGCGCCGCCTTCCAAGAACATCCTGTGAGGAGTTCTTCGGACAGACGTCCTAGCCCTGCCAATAGACTTCGACCGCGTAGCCGTCGGGATCGCGGCAACGAAACGACGCGAAACGCTCGCCCTCGTACCCCGGCTTCGCAATCGGGACCTCGGCGTGCTGCATCGAGGCATGCAGCGCGCGTAACGCCGCGAGCGACGGCATCGCGATCCCAAAGTGAACCCAGGGAGGCGGCGGCGCGGCATCGGCATCGTTCATCAGCGCCAACAGAAAATCGCGCGATCCGCACAGGAACGTGATGTCGTCGTCCTCGCGGCGCGTCGACAGCGCGAACCAACGGCGGTAGAAATCGACCGCGCGCGCGATCGCGAACGTGCAAATGCAGGTGCGTGATATCCATGTCGCGGTTTCCCGAGTAACCGAAAGTGCGGGCTCAGCCGCGTGGCATGCTCAGCCGGCGCCCGAAGTCGTTACGCGCAGCTTGCGACGCATCACCGGCCGCGTTGGCTTGCGGCGAGCGACTTCGCTGAATCGCGCGCGATCGAACATCGCCTTGCTGCCGAACCATAGCGCGTCGTCATCGCAACGCTTCCCGGACGTCTCGTACGGATACGCCTCGACAAGCGTTACGCCGTTCGCGCGCGCCCATACGACGGCGGCTTCGAGCAGCGCCTCGGCGACGCCTTGACGGCGAGCCTTGGCGTCGACGAAGAAACAGATGATCGACCACACCGGCTTGTCGTCGACCGGCTTCATCACCGACGAGCGCGCGAGCCTCAAATAGTCGCCGCGTGGCCCGAGCGATACCCAGCCGATCGGGCGTCCGTCGCGATAACCGATCAGTCCCGGCACCGAGCCGCGGTCGACCAGCGCTTTGAGCTCGCGCTTGTTCGCTTCGGAACGGGTCAGGCCCGGCGGCAGCTCTCGTCGCCCGGTGCGCCGGTAAGCCATGCAATAGCAACCGCGTGCGATCGAGGCCCCCGGACGGCTGAAGAGCTCGACCAGGTCGCTCCATCGCGCGGGCGTCAGCGGCTCGACCGCGAGCGCGGGCGTCGCCGCGCGTTTTCGTCCGGGTCGTGCGCTCATCGTACGTTTGCTAGGACCGTGCGATTCGTGGCCGATGATAGTACGCTTGTCGACACGCTCCACGCCATCGGACCGACGATGAATCGCAAGAACCTCGCGTACTGCATGGTCGTCGCGGCGGCGCTGCTTTGCGAAGCGGCGGTCGCGCAGACCTTTCCGTCGAAAGCGGTCAAGATCACCGCGCCCTACTCCGCCGGCGCCGGCCCCGCGGTCTTCACGCGCGTCGTCGCCGACAAGCTGTCGAAGCTCTGGTCGCAGCCAGTCGTCGTCGAGTCGCGTCCGGGCGCGAGCGGGTTCATCGCGATCGAGGCCGTGAAGAGCGCGCCGGCCGACGGTCACGAGCTTCTCGTCGTAAGCGATGCGCACGTCGCGATCAATCCCGCGCTCTACAAGAAGCTCCCGTACGACCCGCAGCAGGACTTGCTCCCCGTCGCGATGCTCTATCACACGCCGTTCTATCTCGCGGTGGCGACATCGGGGGCGCTGCAAACGGTACCGGCGCTGATCGCCACCGCGAAGGCCAATCCGGGCACGGTATCGTACGGGTCGTCTTACGTCGGCAGCCCGTCGCATCTCGGCAGCGCCGCGTTCGAATTCATGACCGCCACGAAGATGATCCATGTCCCGTACAAGGACCAATCGCAGATGTACGTCGGCATCGCCAACGGCGACGTCGGCTGGGCGTTCACGACGCTGGGATCGGCGCTGCCGCTGATCCAGAGCGGGCGAATCAAGCTGATCGCGGTCGCTGCGGCTGAACGCACGAAAAAACTACCGGATGTCCCGACGATTGCCGAGGCCGGCGGCCCGCCGGAGCTGCGCGTCGGCTCGTGGCTTGCGATCATGGCGCCGCGCGGCACGCCGCCCGAAGTCGTACGCAAGATCAATGCGGACGTGAACCGCACGCTCGCCGATCCGGACGTCGTGCAGCAACTGCAGACGTTCGGCTTCGATGCGGCGCCGCAAACGCCGGAGGAGCTCGCCGACGAAATTCGCGCCGACGCGAAGAAGTACGCGGAGCTCGTCCGCCGTACCGGTGCGACGGCCGAGTGAGCGCCGCGGGCGCGGCCACGTACGCGCGAGAGCGCGCTCGACGATGCGTCGTTGCTCGCGAGCGCCGGGAGGGCGAGTGACGGGCTAGCCGCCAAGCGGCCGCGCGTGCGCGACCGCCGCGTAATACTCCCATGCACGCTCGACGATGTTCGGCTTGAGCTGGTCGTCGACGCGGGCGGCTTCCTCCGCGCTGTAGGCGAGCACGCGTGCGGCGTCGCCGCCGGCGGCGGCGAGCATCCGTAACTGCAACGCAGCGCTCTCCTCGAGAAAGCACGCAGCGACGGTGGCGGCGCGCACATCGGCGAGCGCCGTCGTGATGCCATGGCCGCGCATCATCACGGCGACTCCGCCGCCAAGCCGCTGCGCGACGTGATCGCCGAGCTCGCGCGTGCGAATGAGGCCGACGGATTCGTATTGCGCAACGCCGCCGGCAAATGCGCAACCTTGATTGTGGACGATTCGATGCGGCTGTCCGATCTGCGTGAGACAGACGCACGCCGGCGGATGCGCATGGACGACGGCGCCCACATCGGGCCGCGCCGCGTACGCGCGCGCGTGGATCCAGAGCTCGCTGTTCGGCGTGCCTTCGCCGCGGACGACATTGCCGTCGGTGTCGAGCACGAGCAGGCTCGATTCGTCGGCTAAACCCGGCGAGCGGCGCGTGGGAAGAAGGAACGTGTCGGTGCCCGCAATGCGAGCGCTGACGTGGCCGAACGCGTTGGACAACCCCAGCCGCTCGATGATGCGATTGGCGAGCGCGACGTCGCGCCGCAGCGCCCCTTCAGTGGCCATGAGCAGCGTTCGATGCCGCATCGATGCACGCAGCGACGACGGACACCGGGCCGCCGCTGTGTGGATCGACGATCGAGCGGTTACTTCGTTACTTCAGCTGACCGCGGATTTCGCCGCCGGGATGGGCGGCGCTGTGGACGTTGAAATAGAGCTCGCCGGCCTTGAACGCCTTCATCTGGTCGGCGTTGAGCTTCGCACCCGCAGGCGCCTTGAACGATTCGCCTTCCTTGGTGAACGGCACGATCACCGGCCCGTTCTTGCCGGCGGCGCCCATATGGATGTGCGCCGCGGTCGCCTGGATACCCTTCGTCGTGACGGTGCCCGTTACGGCGCCATCGTCGGCAACGCTGATCGACCCCTCGCCGCTGGCCGAACTGGTCACCGGAGGTACTTCGTTGGTGCCGGACAGCATCACCTTGACGTCGGCGGCGAGCGCGACGCCGCTGCCCAGCGCGGCGGCAGCGAACATCGCCGCGGCAAGCATCGATTTCTTGGTATTCGTCATTGCATTCTCCTGGGAGTGTTTTTGAGCCCGACAAGCGTGCGGGAAGATCATTTTACGCGCGGGCCCCCCGCGGCGAACAGGCGAGGCATCGATTGAATTCCCCCATGCGCTACATGGATCGCCGGTACTGTCCTCCGACCTCGAAGAGCGCGCTCGTAATCTGGCCGAGCGAGCAGACGCGCACGGTGTTCATCAGCTCGGCGAAGACGTTGCCGTTGTCGATCACGGTCTGCTTCAACTTCGCGACCGCTGCCGGCGCATCGCTTGCGTGACATGCGTGGAAATCGGCCAGGCGCTTGAGCTGCGACTCCTTCTCCTCGGTCGACGAGCGCGCGAGCTCGAGCTTCTGCGGCACGCTGTCGCAGCGGGGATTGCGGAACGTGTTGACGCCGACGATCGGGTAGCTGCCGTCGTGCTTGCGGTGCTCGTAGTAGAGCGACTCTTCCTGGATCTTGCCGCGCTGGTAACCCGTCTCCATTGCACCGAGCACGCCGCCACGTTCGGCGATCGCCTCGAATTCCTTCAGTACCGCCTCCTCGACCAGATCGGTGAGCTCGTCGATGATGAAGCTTCCCTGGTTCGGGTTCTCGTTCTTCGCGAGTCCCCATTCGCGGTTGATGATGAGCTGGATCGCCATCGCGCGGCGCACGCTCTCCTCGGTCGGCGTGGTGATCGCTTCGTCGTACGCGTTCGTGTGCAGCGAATTCGCATTGTCGTAGGTGGCGATCAGCGCCTGCAGCGTCGTGCGGATGTCGTTGAACGCGATCTCCTGCGCATGGAGGCTGCGCCCCGATGTCTGGCAGTGGTACTTGAGCTTCTGGCTGCGCTCGTTCGCGCCGTAGCGGTTCTTCATCGCGACCGCCCAGACGCGGCGCGCGACGCGGCCGAGCACCGCGTATTCGGGGTCCATGCCGCTGCTGAAGAAGAACGACAGGTTCGGCGCGAAGTCGTCGATGTGCATGCCGCGAGCGAGGTACGCTTCGACGAACGTGAAGCCGTTCGCGAGCGTGAACGCGAGCTGGCTGATCGGGTTCGCACCGGCTTCGGCGATGTGGTAGCCGCTGATCGACACCGAATAGAAGTTCTTCACGTCGTGGTGGACGAAGTACTGCTGGATGTCGCCCATCACTTTGAGGCTGAACTCGGTCGAGAAGATGCAGGTGTTCTGCCCCTGGTCCTCCTTGAGGATGTCGGCCTGCACGGTGCCGCGCACCGTCGACAGCGTCCACGCGCGAATCTTGTCGGCTTCGTCGTCGGTCGGCTCGCGGCCGTTCTCGGCCCGAAACTTGTCGTGCTGCTGATCGATCGCGGTGTTCATGAACATCGCGAGGATCGTCGGCGCCGGACCGTTGATCGTCATCGACACCGACGTCGCGGGGTCGCACAAATCGAAGCCGGAATAGAGCGCCTTCAGGTCGTCGAGCGTGGCGATCGAAACGCCGGAGTTGCCGACCTTGCCGTAGATATCGGGACGGCGGTCCGGGTCGTTTCCGTAGAGCGTCACCGAGTCGAACGCGGTGGACAGCCGCTTCGCCGGCATGCCGTCGGCGAGCAGGTGAAAGCGTTTGTTGGTACGAAACGCATCGCCTTCGCCGGCGAACATCCGCGTCGGATCCTCGTTCTCGCGCTTGAACGCGAACACGCCGCCGGTGAACGGAAAGCTTCCCGGCACGTTCTCCTCGAGCTGCCAGCGCAGAATTTCGCCCTCATCCTCGAACTTGGGCAGCGCGACCTTGGGAATCTTCGTACCGGACAGGCTCGTGTGCGTGAGCGCCGTGCGTATCTCGCGGTCGCGTATCTTGACGACGTATTCGTCGCCCGAATACGCGGCCTTCGTCTTCGGCCACATGTCGAGGAGCTTCTTCGCGCGCGCGTCGAGCTTCGCCTCGCGGGCGGCGATGAGGTTGTCGAGATCGCCGCACACGTCGTCCCCGCGTACGCGGGGACCCAGTGTCTTTTCGTCCGCGGCAACGTCGCTGGATTCCCGCGTTCGCGGGAATGAAGGCGAATCGGCGAGCATTGCTTTCGCCGCGCGCAACTGTTGCCGCTCGCGCGCGAGCTTCGCCTGCGCCGCCGCCCAGCGATGGTAGTCGCGCACGCTCTGCGCGATGTCGGCGAGATAGCGAGCGCGCGCGGCGGGAACGATCACATTTTGGCCGGTCGAATGACGCGTCGCCGCCGCCGGAAGCTTCCCTTTAGCGAGCTCGAGGCCTTTATCGGCGAGCCGTGCGGCGATCGCTTGGTACAGGGCGGTGACGCCATCATCATTGAAGCGCGACGCGATCGTGCCGTAGACGGGCATCTCGTCGGGCGGCGTCTTGAAGCGCTCGTGGTTGCGCTGGAACTGCTTGCGCACATCGCGCAACGCGTCGCTCGCACCCTTGCGGTCGAACTTGTTGATCGCGACGAAGTCGGCGAAGTCGAGCATGTCGATCTTCTCGAGCTGTGTCGCGGCGCCGAATTCCGGCGTCATCACGTACACCGACACGTCGACGTGCGGGACGATCGCTGCGTCGCCCTGTCCGATACCCGACGTCTCGACGATGATCAGATCGAAGCCCGCGGCCTTGCATGCGGCGATCGCGTCGGGCAGCGCAAGGCTGATCTCGCTCGCCGCGTCGCGTGTGGCGAGCGAGCGCATGTAGATATTCGGATGCGCGATCGCGTTCATCCGGATGCGGTCGCCGAGCAGCGCGCCACCGGTCTTGCGCCTCGACGGATCGATCGAGATGATCGCGATATGAAGGCGATCGTCCTGGTCGAGACGGAAGCGGCGGACGATTTCATCGGTGAGCGAGCTCTTGCCCGCGCCGCCCGTTCCCGTCACGCCGAGCACGGGCACCTTCGTCCTGGACGCGGCGGCGAGCAACGCGTCGCGTTGCTTTGCCGGCACGGTGCCGGCCTCGAGCGCGGTGATCATGCGTGCGAGCGCGCGGGTGCGCGCATGGCGCTCGCCCGACGCGAGCGCATCGACCGGAATCGATGCGTCGCGCGATACATCGACGTCGCACGCCGCGACCACCTCGTTGATCATCCCCTGCAGCCCGAGCCGCTGGCCGTCCTCGGGCGAGAAGATGCGCGCGACACCGTACGCGTGAAGCTCGTCGATCTCGGCGGGCACGATGACGCCGCCGCCGCCGGCGAACACCTTGACGTGCGCGCCGCCGCGATCGCGCAACAGGTCGATCATGTACTTGAAGAATTCGACGTGGCCGCCCTGGTACGACGAAATCGCGATCCCCTGCGCGTCTTCCTGCAACGCGCAGTCGACGATCTCCTCGACGGCGCGGTTATGGCCGAGATGGATCACCTCGCAGCCGGACGCCTGCAGGATGCGCCGCATGATGTTGATCGACGCGTCGTGGCCGTCGAATAGGCTCGCCGCGGTGACGAAGCGGACCTTGTTCACCGGCTTGTAGACGAGCGACGGGCGGCTCGTGTCGTTCATGACGGACCTCGCGGCACGCCGGCGCCGTCTGGCGGCGGCCGGGTCGACTAGCTTAAACCAACGCTCCGGCGGCCGCCGGGAGCGCCGGTCGGCTCCGGCGCCGGGGTCGGAACGGAAAGCTTAGTTAACGTTTACGTAAACGTCAATAGCGAATCGCACAGACTCGATTCGAGCTTCCGGACTGCCACGCCGATCGGCCGCTGCTCCCCGGAATCCGTTTCGACGATGATGCTAGGCTCGCCAGGTGACACTCCAGGCGTTCATCGAGCAGTTCGGCTACGTCGCCGTCTTCATCGGCTGCCTGCTGGAGGGCGAGATGGTGCTCGTGCTGGCCGGATTCGCCGCGCAAATCGGTTACCTTTCGCTGCCCGCGGTGATGGCGACCGCTGCCGTCGCGGGGTTCATCGGCGATGAGATGTGGTTCTTCGTCGGCCGCCGTCACGGCGAGCGAATGCTGGCGAAGCTCCCCAGGCTGCTGAAGGCGCGCCCTTACGTCGCGCGCAAGCTCGAGCGCTACGGCACCTGGGTCGTCTTCTTCGTGCGCTTCGCGATCGGACTGCGCATCGCTTCGCCGGTCATTCTCGGCGCCTCCGGCATGCCACCGTCGCGTTTCACGCCGGCCAATGCCGCCGGAGCGCTCGTCTGGTCGATCGTGATGGGCGGCGCAGGCTACCTGTTCGGCTCGGCGTTCACCGCCATGCTCGAGCACGCGAAGCGGTACGAGCACATCGCGTTCGCGGTGATCGGCGCAAGCGTGTTGATCGCCGTCACACTACGCCGCCGGTGGCTGTGGCGGGCCGCGGCACGCGCGCGCGCCGAAGCGGCGGCCGATACGCTACAGTAGCAGCGCGATCGCCTCATTCGACGTGAATCCACCGCCCGCCGTCGCCGCAGCCGCACCTTCGTCGCTCGCGCCGAGCGCGGAGGCCGCGCGCCACCGCGGCGCCGCGGCGCTGATGCTGAACATCGCGCACACGATCGATCACCTGATGCTGCTGGTCTTCGCCACGGCGGTCGGCGCAATCGCCGTCGAGTTCGGCTTCACGCGCTGGGAAGACCTGATGCCTTACACGGCGGGCGCGTTCGTGCTGTTCGGATTGGGCTCGCTGCCCGCGGGTCGGCTCGGCGACCTGTGGGGGCGGCGCGCGATGATGCTCGTGTTCTTCTTCGGCATCGGCGCGTCCGCGTTCGTGATCGCGCTGACGCACAGCCCGTGGCAACTCGCCGCCGCGCTGACGCTGATGGGCGCGTTCTCGGCGATCTATCACCCCGTCGGCATCCCGATGCTCGTTCAAGGCGCCGAGCGGCCGGGCTTCGTCATCGGCGTCAACGGGCTCGCCGGCAATCTCGGCATCGCGCTCGCGGCGCTTTCGACCGGCGTTCTGGTCAAGTACTTCGGCTGGCGCGTCGCGTTCGCGGTTCCCGGCGCGATCGCGATCGTCTGCGGCATCGTGTTCGCGCGGGTCGCACCGCGCGAGAGCACGCCGCCGCACAAGCGCGCGCCGCGACAGCTCGATCTTCCGCCCGGCGTGCTCGCGCGCGTTCTGCTGATCGTCACGCTCACGTCGACGTGCGCGAGTCTCGTGTTCAATTTCACGACCAACGGCAACGCCGAGCTGCTGCGCGAGCGGATGGCGCGCGTAACCGCCGACCCCGCGTTGATCGGCGCACTGCTCGCGGCGGTCTACGTCGTCGCGTCGTTCGCGCAAGTGGTCGTCGGCCGCGCGATCGACCGCTTTCCGCTGAAGCGCCTGTACCTTGCGATCGTCGCCGCGCAGGTTCCGCTGTTCGTGCTCGCCGTCTACGCGCAAGGCTGGTCGCTGTACGCGCTCGCGTTCGCCTACATGGCGTTCGTCTTCGGCGCCATTCCCTTCACCGACGCGATCATCGTCCGCTATGTCGACGACCGGATGCGCTCGCGCGTCGCCGGCATCCGACTGACGATCGCGTTCGGCGTGAGCTCGCTCGCCGTTTACCTGCTCGGTCCGGTCGTCAAAGCGGGCGGTTTTACCACGCTGCTCGCGACGCTTGCCGTCATTTCGGTCGGCACGGCGCTCGCCGTCGCGCTGATGCCGGCCGAGAGCGAAAACGGCTAGCGTCGTCCCCGCGAACGCGGGGACCCAGTGTCGTTCGTCGAAAGTCACTGGATTCCCGCGTTCGCGGGAATGACGGCTTGTCGCACTTTCGCCGCAGCATGCGGTCGAAGGTCACGTTCGGCGCACGCCGTATACTTCGCGCCTCTTCCGATTGCACCCCATGCCGATGACCTCACGCTTCGCATTCGCCCGCCTCTTGCTGCTGTTCGCCCTCGCGCTCACCGCGCTCGCCGCGCGCGCCGACCTTCCGGCCGGCATCACCCAAGGCGCGAGCGTCGAAGGGATCACGGAATACCGGCTCGCGAATGGCCTGTCGGTGCTGCTGTTTCCCGACGCAACCAAGCCGACGACGACCGTCAACGTCACGTACAAAGTCGGGTCGCGGCAGGAAAGCTACGGCGAGACCGGCATGGCGCACCTGCTCGAGCATCTGATGTTCAAAGGCACGCCGTCGATCGCGAACGTCTTCCAGGAGCTCGGCCGCCGCGGCATGCGCTTCAACGGCACGACGTCGTTCGACCGCACGAACTACTTCGAGACGTTCCCGGCCTCCGATGCGAACCTCGAGTGGGCGCTCGCGATGGAAGCCGACCGAATGGTGAACGCGTTCATCGCCCGCAAGGACCTCGACACCGAGATGACGGTCGTTCGCAACGAGATGGAGATGGGCGAGAACGTGCCGCGCTCGGTGCTGTTGAAGCGAATGATGTCCACCGCGTTCGACTGGCACAACTACGGCAACCTGCCGATCGGCGCGCGTTCCGACGTCGAGAACGTCGATATCGGACGATTGCAGGCGTACTACCGGCTGTACTACCAGCCCGACAACGCGGTGCTCATCGTCGCCGGTTCGTTCGACCCCGACAAGGTACTCGCGCTGATCGCGAAGGACTTCGGGCCGATACCGAAGCCGTCGCGGACGCTTCCGGTGCTGTACACCAAGGAGCCGGTGCAGGACGGCGAGCGGACGGTCGTGCTCCGGCGCAACGGCGATACGCAATTCGTCGGCGCCGTGTACAAGACCATTCCCGGCGGACATCCCGATTTCGTCGCGGTCGACGCATTGGGAGAGCTCCTCACCGTCGAGCCTGCGGGCCGCTTGTACAAGGCGCTCGTCGAGACGAAGAAAGCCTCCGCGATCGACGGCGGCGCATGGGCGCTGCACGATCCGGGCGTGTTGATCTTCTTCGCGCAAGTGCCGGCGAACGAGTCGCTCGAGCCCGCGCGAACGGCGATGCTCGATACGCTGGAGAACTTTCGCAAGAACCCGGTTACGCCCGCAGAGGTCGATCGCGTTCGCGCCAAGGCGCTCAAGGCGCACGACGACGCGATCAACAATCCGCAACGGCTCGGCGTCGAGCTTTCCGAATCGATCGCGCTCGGCGACTGGCGGCTGTTCTTCGTGCGCCGCGACGATTGGCGCAAGGTCACGGCGGCCGACGTGCAGCGCGTCGCAGAAGCATATCTGAAGCCCGCGAACCGCACGCTCGCCGAGTTCATTCCAACCCCTGCCGCCGACCGCGCACCGGAGCCACCCGAGGCGGACGTGATGGCGCGGGTCAAGGATTACAAAGGCGACGCCGCGCTCGCCGCCGGCGAAGCGTTCGATCCGACGCCCGCGAACCTCGAGGCGCGCACGCAGCGGCTCACGCTCGCAAACGGCATGAAGGTCGCGTTGCTGCCGAAGAAGACGCGCGGCGGCACCGTCAATCTGCAAGTGTGGCTCCATCAGGGCGACGAGCGCTCGCTCGCCGGCAAGGCGACGATCGGTGCGCTCGTGGCGGACATGCTGCCGCGCGGCACGACCAAGCACGACCGCCAGGCGTTCGACGACGAGCTCGACAAGCTGCGCGCGAAGCTCGGCATCGATGGCGGCGCGACGGACATCACGGCCAACGGCCAGACGGTGCGCGAAAACCTTCCCGCGTTGCTGCGGCTCATCGCCGAAGCGCTGCGCTCTCCGGCGTTTTCCGCCGCGGAATTCGACACGCTGAAGCACGAGCAGCGCGATCAGCTCGAGCAGGGACGAAGCGAGCCGCAGGAGATCGTCGTGCGCGCGGTGAAGCGGCACAACAATCCGTATCCGCCCGACGACGTCCGCTACGAGCCCACGCTCGACGAGGAGATCGCACGTCTGGACGCGGCGAAGCTCGACGCGGTGAAGGACTTCTACCGACGCTTCGTCGGCGGCGAGCACGGCGAAATCGCGATCGTCGGCGATTTCGATCCGGCCGAGATCCGCGCGCTCCTTGGACAGCTCTTCGGCGACTGGAAGGCTGCGGCGCCCTATGCGCGCGTACCGAAGCCCTACCGGGCGACGACGCCGGCCGCCATGAAGTTCCAGACGCCCGACAAGGCGAACGCGATGCTCTACGGCCGGCTGCAGGTGCCGATCACCGATCTCGCCGACGATTTCGCGGCGCTGTTGGTCGCGAACCAGGTGCTCGGCGCATCGCCCGAGGCGCGCATTCCGGATCGCGTTCGCGAGCGCGAAGGTCTTAGCTACAGCGTCGGCAGCGGCCTGCAACCGGCGTACATCGATCCGAACAGCACGTTCGTCGTCTACGCGATCTTCGCGCCGGAAAACCTCGGCAAGGTGAAAAGCGCGCTGGGCGACGAGCTTACGCGCGCATTGAAGAGCGGACTCACGCAGAAGGAAATCGACGACGGCAAGCGCGCGCTGATGCAGCAGCGGCGCATCGCGCGAGCGCAGGACGGCACGATCGCGAGCGCGCTCGTCACGCAGGCCTATCTCGGGCGCACGTTCGCGGAATCGGCGAAGCTCGATGCGGCAATCGAGGCGGTGACCGTCGCGTCGGCCGACGTGGCGCTCGCGAAGTACCTCGCGGCCGACCGCATCGCGTACGCGTACGGCGGCGATTTCGCGCGCGTCGCCAAGGCTGCCGCTGCGAAATAGGTGAAGCACCGCCTCGCTGCGCGCGACCTCGCCTGGATCATCGTCGTCGTCGCGCTGTTCGGCTTCGCGTTCGTTGCGATCAAATGGGCGCTCGCCGACGTGCCGCCGTTCATGCTGGCGGCGCTGCGCTTCACGTTCGCTGCGATTCCGGTCGTGTTTTTCGTCGCGCCGCCGGCGATGCCGGCGCGCGACGTGATCGCATACGGACTGGCGATCGGCGTCGGCCAATTCGGGCTGCTCTTTCTCGGCATGAAGCTCGGCATGCCGGCGGGACTGTCATCGCTCGTGATCCAGGCGCAGGTGTTCTTCACGATCGGCCTCGCCGTCGTCTTCATGGGCGACCGGCCGTCGCGGATGCACGTCCTCGGCGCGGGCATCGCGCTCCTCGGCATCGTCGCGCTCGGCTGGGTGAAGCTCGCCTCGGGCGCGAGCGGAACGTTCGTCGGCTTCGTGCTCGTGATCGCCGCCGCCGCTGCGTGGGCGATCGGCAACATCATCGCGAAGCGCGCCGCCGCGCACCACCGTGTCGATGGATTCGCGGTCGTCGTCTGGTCGAGCCTCGTGCCGCCATTGCCGCTGCTCGCAGCCTCGTGGCTGTTCGAAGGCGGCCGGGACGTCATCGATGCCGTCGCGCACGCGAGCGCGACGGCGTGGATGTGCGTCTTGTTTCTCGCATGGGGCGCGACGCTGTTCGGCTTCGCGTCGTGGAACCGGCTGCTGCACCGCTATCCAACCGCTTTGATCTCGCCGTTCGCGCTCCTCATTCCCGCGTTCGGACTCGCAAGCGGCGCCGTTTTTCTCGGCGAATCGCTGACGGTCATTCAGGGGATGGGTGTCGCGCTCGTCCTTGCCGGCCTCGTCGTGACCGTGATGGGCGGACGGATCGCTGCTATCGGAATACGACCGTCTTCTGCCCGTTGAGAAATACGCGGTGCTCGAGGTGAAACTTGACGGCGCGCGCAAGCGCGATGCACTCGACGTCGCGCCCGAGCGCGACCAGATCGTCGGCCCGCATGTTGTAGTCGACGCGCGCGACCTCCTGCTCGATGATCGGGCCTTCGTCGAGCTCGCGTGTCACGTAGTGCGCGGTCGCGCCGATCAGCTTGACGCCGCGTGCGTGCGCCTGATGGTAGGGCTTCGCGCCCTTGAACGAGGGCAGCAATCCATGGTGAATGTTGATCGCGCGGCCCTCGAGCTTCGCGACGAGCCGGTCCGATAGCACTTGCATGTAGCGCGCGAGGACGACCAGCTCGGCGCCGGTTTCGTCGATCAACGTCTCGAGCTTCGCCTCCTGCGACGCCTTGGTCGAAGGCGTCACCGGCCAGTGATGAAACGGCACGTCGTGCGATGCGGCGAGCTTGTACGTGTCGCGATGGTTCGACACGACGGCCACAAGGTCCATCGGCATCGCGCCGATCCGGTATCGGTACAGAAGATCGTTGAGACAGTGATCCTGCTTGGACACGAGGATCAGCACGCGCGGGCGCACCGTTGCGTCATGGAGCTGCCACGTCATGGCGAAAGGCGTCGCGATCGCGGGAAACCCGGCGGTCAAATCGGCGAGCGATGCGCGCGCGTCGACGGGCTCGAAGACCACGCGCATGAAAAAGCGTCCGGTGTCGACGTCGTCGAATTGCGCCGATTCGATGATGTTGCAGCCGTGCGAGGCGAGAAACGTCGCGACGGCGGCGACGATGCCCGGCCGGTCGATGCAGGAGAGGATCAGGATAAAGCGTGACGACATCGATCAGTGGCGTCGCCGCGGCCGGACGACTAGCTGCAAGCGCGCCGTATGCCGCGACTCGAAGGAGTGGCGTGCAAAATTTAAAGTAAACAACGTCAAGCTTGATTCTATTCCGAGTGTTAGCTATCGCATTTTAGATGGCAAAAAGTGCCGTCGCCAGCTTTTACAACGAAGCCCCGCGCGGCGCGAGCGGGTTGCGCATCCTGCTGAAAGGGAAGGCACATTTCTGTAGGGTACGGAAGTTGCGTGCGCGAGGCCCGCTTCGACCTGAATTCTGCGTCACATTGCGGTCACAAGGGGAAGACCGTCGAGCAGCCGCTGTTCTTCGACGTTTGGAGGAGATGGCAAATGGACATCGCGCGTCGTTTCGTCAATCTTGGCTTGCCCGGCTTGCTGCTCGCGTTCTCGAGCGTTGCGCACGCCGATTTCTTCGCGTTCGAGCAGACCAATCTGGTCTCGAGCGTTCCCGGCCTTGCCCCTGTGACGGATCCGAACCTCAAGAATCCGTGGGGCATCTCGCACTCGCCGACGTCGCCGAACTGGGTATCGAACCAGGTCACCGGAACGTCGACGCTCTACAACGGCGCGGGTCAGCCGTTCCCGATCGGTTCGCCTCTGGTCGTCACCATCCCGGGCGGTGGTTCGCCGAACGGCCCCACGGGTCAGGTGTTCAATCCGACCAACGACTTCGTGCTGACGACGGGAGGCAAAGCGGCGTTTCTGTTCGCCAACCTCGACGGCTCGATCTCCGGGTGGAACGGCGCGCATGGCACGCTCGCCGAAGTCGTCGCAATGACGGCGGACGCGGTGTACACCGGCCTCGCGCTCGGCACCAGTGGTGCCGGCAGCCGTCTTTACGCGGCGAACGACGACGGCGGCACGATCGATATCTTCGACGCCGCGTTCTCGCAAGTGACGCTGCCCGGCGCGTTCATCGATCCCACCTTGCCCGCCGGTTTCACGCCTTACAACATCATGAATCTCGACGACACGCTCTACGTCACGTACGAGAACGAAGCGTCCGGCGGCGGCGTGATCAACAGGTTCGATCTCGACGGTAATTTCCTTGGCCGTCTCACGTCGAATCCCGACGGCGGTCCGCTCGACGCGCCGTGGGGACTCGCGCTCGCGCCCGCCGGCTTCGGCCCGTTCGGCGGCGCATTGCTCGTCGGCAACGAGGATGACGGCCATATCAACGCGTTCGATCCCGTCACGGGCGATTTCCTCGGAACGCTGCTCGACGCGGCGCGCAATCCGATCGCGAACACCGGTCAATGGGGCTTGATCTTCGGCAACGGCGGCAACGGCGGCGATCCGAACACGCTGTTCTTCGCCGCAGGCATCGAAGACGAGAACGAAGGGCTGTTCGGCAGCATTCGCGCGGTTTTCGTGCCCGAGCCGGCATCGCCGTTGCTGTTGCTGTTGGGTGCATTGGCCATGGTCGCGACGCTGCGTCCCGGCCATAGGACGACACGGCACTCGCGTTAGTAGCGTACGTGCCGCCGCGACGATCGGCGCGCACGAAGCCACTCCCGGGCCGCTTCGCCGCGCCATGCGCGAAGCGGCTTTTCTTTTGCGGCTCGGTTCGCATCTTGTCGACATGATGTCGAATCGCTAGTATTCGTCGTCTGCATTGCGCGGGGACCGTTGGCAGACTCCCCGCTTGTCAGGCGCCGCCGGCGTCCAAGCTCTGCTCCGCCTCTGGGTGACAACCCCATGGAGGAGCGCGCTGTTGGACGCAGCCGTAACGATCCCTTCGCAAGCCCGGATCCGCCGTCGAACGCGCGGTGCGCCGTGAGCGTCGTTCAGCCCGCGTTGATTCTTACGCGACGCGACATCGCGGCCTTGATGTCGGCGCACGACTATGTGGGCGCCGTCGAAGCGGGCTTTCGCAGCTACGCCGCCGGCGGCGCCGACGTTCCATTGCCCTTGCACATCCGCTCAGCGGATGGCGCCTTTCATGCAAAGGGTTCGCGCATGGTGCTCGATCGCGCCTATGTCGCCGTCAAGCTGAACGGCAATTTTCCGGACAATCCGCGGCGCACCGGCCTGCCGACGATCCAGGGCGTTCTGTTGTTGTGCGATGGCACCGACGGGTCCGTTCTTGCGGTGATGGACTCGATCGAAATCACGCTCAAGCGTACCGCCGGGGCGACGGCATTGGCGGCGCGATTCCTTGCGCGCAGCGACGCCGACTGCGTGGCGATCTGCGGATGCGGCGAGCAAGGACGCGCGCAGCTCACTGCGTTGATGGACGTCGTGCGGCCCCGCCGCGCGTTGGCGTGGGACCTCGACCGCGACAAAGCGCGCAATTTCGCGCGCGAAATGCGCGATGCGTTGCGCATGGACGTTTGCGCGGTGCCCGAAGCGGGCGACGCGACGAGGCCGAGTCGCGTGATCGTCACGGCGACTACCGCGCGGGCGCCATTCTTGATGGCGGACATGATTCCATCGGGCGCGTTCGTCGCCGCCGTCGGTGCCGACAGCGCGGAGAAGAGCGAAATTGCGCCCGATCTGATGGCGAACGCGACGATCGTCGTCGACCTGCTCGCGCAGGCCGTCACGATGGGTGATCTTCACCATGCGATCGACGCAGGCGTGGTTACCGCCGACGACGTCCATGCCGAGTTGGCCGACATCATCGTCGGACGCAAACCGGGACGCCGGACGAGCGATCAAATCATCGTGTTCGATTCGACGGGAACTGCGCTGCAGGATGTCGCGAGCGCGGCCTGGATCTGGCAGCGCGCCGTCGCCGCCATTACAGGTTCACGAATCCATTTCGGCGCGCTCTAGGCGCCGCACACACCGAGGGTTGCCATGTCCGCGTTTCTTACACCAGATCGAAGCAATGCGATTGCCATCAGGCCGGTTACCGCTGCTGCATTTCCGGGATGGCTCGAGCAGCATCCCGAATCACGCCACTGGCTTTCCGCGGGGGCTTCAAGGCCGATCCAGGCACGTTCGCGTTGTTGCCGGATCGCGAAGGACGATTGAGCGCCGTCATTGCGTCCCCGGTCGACGGCCCGCCGGTTTTCGCGTTCGCCAACCTGCCAATCGCACTGCCCGAAGGCAAGTACGCCGTCGATCCCGACGATCGCTGGCCCGCCACCGACGTTGCGCTGGGATGGGCGCTCGGTTCGTACGCGTGCGACGCCTACAAGAAGCCAAGGCGGCCGCCCGCGACGCTCGTGTGGCCCATGCAGGCCGATCAGCGCGAAGTCGAACGCGTGTCGCGCGCCGTGTTCCTCGCGCGCAACATGATCAACACGCCCGCCGAGGACATGGGCCCCGAACACTTGGCCGATGCCGTCGAGACGGTAGCGCAAGCGAATGGCGCGACGGTACGCGTGATCGTGGGCGACGAGCTGCTCGACGAAAACTATCCGACCATCCACATCGTGGGCCGCGCAAGCGATCGCGAGCCGCGCCTGATCGATTTGCGATGGGGCGATGAACGGGCTCCGAAGGTGACGCTGGTCGGCAAGGGAGTGTGCTTCGACACCGGCGGCCTCGATCTCAAGCCGCGCGAGGGCATGCTCGAAATGAAGAAGGACATGGGCGGCGCCGCGATCATGCTGTCGTTGGCCGACGCGCTGATGGCAGCGGCGACGCCGATCCGGCTGCGCTTGTTGATTCCGGCCGTCGAAAATTCGGTGAACGGCAATGCGGTGCGGCCGCTCGACATCGTGCGAACTCGTAGCGGCAAGACGGTCGAGATCGGCAACACCGACGCCGAAGGGCGCCTCATTCTCTGCGATGCACTGACGGAAGCCGATCGCGAGCGTCCCGACCTGCTGATCGATTGCGCAACGCTCACCGGCGCAGCACGCATCGCGCTCGGGCCGGAGCTGCAGGCGTTGTACTGCGACGACGATACAGTTGCCGAAGGTATGTTGAAGGCGGGAGCAGCGGTTGGAGATCCGTTATGGCGCATGCCGATCTGGCGGCCGTATCGCAAAGAACTGGAAGGCAAGTGCGCCGATCTCAACAATGTCGCGAAGGGCACCTTCGCCGGCTCGATCATCGGCGCGTTGTATCTCGCCGAATTCGTGTCCTCGACGACGCGATGGGCACATCTCGACATCATGGCCGCGAACACGAACGCTCGCCCGGGACGCCCGGAAGGCGGAGAAGCGACCGGTATGCGCGCGCTTTATGCGTACATCAGGCAGCGCTACGCGGCAGCTTGATGAACATCGTTCGGCGAAGTGCACCGATGGCGACGGCACTGCGGAGCATCGACAGCGAAAGAGTCGCCGCTCCCTTCGGAGTGCTACGAATCTGTCGCCATTGGGCGCGAACCATCGCCTTGTTCGCGCCGCGCAAATAAAGGGCCGGTCAACGACCAGCCCTTTGAACTGTTGGTAGGCCGTGTAGGGATCGAACCTACGACCAACGGATTAAGAGTCCGCTGCTCTACCAGCTGAGCTAACGGCCCGGATGACGCGACCGGCCGCTGGTCCGAAAAGTGCGCGGACGTGCTCCGGAACGGCGGCGATTATACCGTGCCTTACCGGTCGAGCGAAGACCCCGCCGATTATCTTCCCGTGTTCGTATACCAGTACAGCCGGCGTCGCGTCGGGTCGACGACGATCGGAACGCGCGAAACGCCAAGGCCCGACAACTCCGCGTTGAATCCGCCGATGATGAACGGCACCGTGCGCTTGTCCTCCGGCGGGGTCCCGGACGCAGTAGGAACCGCCACTTCAACGTCCCCGATCACAGGGCTTGGCGGTAAGCCGCCGCCGGCAAGCTCGATCGTTTCGGGCACGCCGCAGAACAACGGCACGCGATACGCCTTGGCGATACCGAGATTCGCGTTGCAGCTGTTCGGCGCAGGCGGCGTCGGACGGTTGGTGCTGAAGTACGTGAAGCCACCGGTGGACGCCGCCGAGGTGACGACCTTCTCGCCGTTACTCGCGAGCGGCAGATAGCATCCGGCCGACGTTCCGAAACTTATCGGCGCTCCCTGCACGACCAGGTCGTCGTTGACGATCGGCGATGCGCTGGGCGCGCCCTTGGTGGTCTTGTAGTCGAACAACGTGTAGAAGCGGTCACTCGTCGTCGTAAGCAACGGACGCTCACGATTGCCGCTGCCGACGAGCACCGCGGCAAATGCTTTGGTCTGAACGACGTCGGGGGCGTAGAAGAACTTGCGCGTATAAGCGGAGTCGCCGAGCTGCGCGATCTTCGTGATCGTCCACGATGTCGACGCCACTGCGCCGGCCGCTGTCTCGAGGTCGACGCGGTAGACGTTCGCGGCCATATCGACCGCATACAGGCGATCGGTGTAACCATCCCAATCGGCATCGAGCGTCGCCACCGCAGCGGGAACGCTTCGCGACGTCGGGAGCGAGCGCAACGTTGCACCGGTCGTCGCATCGAGCACGAGCACTGCGTTGCCCATCGTGGTTGCGCCCGGCGGGCTCGCGTCCTCCGCCGGCGCGTCGTAGCCGGCACCGAAGACGAGGACCGGATTCGGATGGCCGCGCGCGCACGATCCGCGCTTCGGACCACGTCTGGCCGAGCCCCGCGATGCTTTCGTTCGACTTTCGCCAGAGCATCTGTGGCGACGCCGGATTGGTGACGTCGAACGCGTAAAGCAATCGCCCGCCGCGGCGCATCGTCACGAAGATCATCACTTGCTCGATGCTGCCGCTCGACGACAGCTTCTGATAGGCGGTGATCGATCCGTCGACGAAGTAGTCGCGCGGCGTCGCAAGCGCGCCCGCCGGTGTCAACGGATAACGGACCTCGGGCAGGTTGTCGCGAAGCCGCTTGAGCCGGCCGAACATTTCGGAGGGCACGAAGGCCCACAGCTCCTCACCGGCCCCGCTGCCGGTCTGGTTGCCGTTGACGGCGCGCAACGTTCCATCGTTGCTGCCGTAGAACACGACCGTACCGATCGAGGCGCCGTAGTCGATCACCGCGGGACGCGAATGCAGCACGTCGCCATGGATGCTGGGGCGCACGGTCGTCGTGCCGTCGGCGGGTTCTCTCTCGTCCGCCGCGTTATCGCTGCCGCGCACCCAATCGATGATCGCAGAGCGCTCGGTCGCGTTGGCGGCACCGAGCATCGAAGACGTGATCGCCGTATTCGACGCTTCGAAGCGCTCGCTCGATGCAAGCGACAACGTCGTTCCCGGCGCGCACGCGATGCACGTGAACACGCGGCGCGGCGACTGGTCCGACTCGTACTTGATGCGAAGCTGCTCGGCAACGGCGCCCTTCTCGACGACTTCGCCGTCGGGGCTGTCGCTCGCGCTCGGCGGCGTGCCCTTCGGATCGTTCGCCCAGAACGTGCTGTCCTCGGTCCAGTAGCTGACGACGTTCGAATTGAAGAAGCCGGTCGCCGCGTTGAGCGCCTTGCTGCCGAAGCGATCGACCAGACCGAGCGTCCCGGTCGTCGGGTCGTAAGCGATCTTGTACTGCTTCAGGTTGCCGTACCAGCGCGTGCGCGCGAGCTCGTCGGGCCGGAACTGCCGACATAGACCTGGTTGCGGAACGTGCCCTGCGCGTTGACCGAGATCGGCAGGCTCGCCGACGCGAACACCGAATTCGCGGCCTGAATGCTCTTGAAGATGTTGAGCAGCGACTGCACGAGCTGCGTGATGTCCGACGCCGCGTAATACTGGCCGCCGCCCTGCTGCGCGATCGCCCGGATGAAGTTCGGATAGAGCCCGTCGCTGGACGAGCCGACGACGGCGACCGCGTGCGTCGTGATCGATTGCACGCCGTCCATGCCGCTCACGTCGACACCGCGCATCCATCGCGCGAATTCGTCGCCCCAGTCGGCTTGATCGCTGTTCGTGATGTACGAGCTCGCATAGACGAGCTGCGATAGGCGCTTTAGGGCACGTGGCGCGCGACGGCCACGCAACACCCGCTCTGGAATGCAAATCTCGCCGCTTAAGTTGCTCTCACCGCAACGAACCTGAATGGATTCGATATGGAGCACGTGACTCTGAGCAACGGCATCCGGATGCCGATCGTCGGCTTCGGCGTCTTCCAGATTGGGGACCCCAAGGAGTGCGAGCGCAGCGTCGTCGACGCCATCGAATGCGGTTACCGGCTGATCGACACGGCGGCCTCGTACATGAACGAGGAGGCTGTTGGCCGGGGCCTGCGCCGCAGTGGCGTAGCGCGCGAGCGCCTGTTCGTCACGACCAAGCTGTGGGTGCGGAACACCGGCTACGAGCGCACCCGGCAGGCCATCGACAGGTCACTGCGTCGCCTGCAGCTCGACTACCTGGATCTCTACTTGATCCACCAGCCGTTCGGCGACGTGCATGGCTCCTGGCGAGCCATGGAAGAAGCCTGCAAGGCCGGCAGGGTGCGTGCGATCGGCCTGAGCAACTTCCATCCGGACCGGCTGATGGACATCATGGCCTTCAACGAAGTGGCGCCGGCGGTGAACCAGGTGGAAGTGAACCCGTTCCACCAGCAGTCCGAAGCCGTGACGTTCATGCGCGACAACGCCGTGCAGGCCGAAGCTTGGGCGCCGTTCGCCGAAGGGCGCAACAACCTCTTCCACAACGACGTTCTCGTCGCGATCGGCGGTGAGCACGGCAAATCGGTCGGTCAGGTCGTGCTGCGCTGGCTCGTCCAGCGCGGCGTCGTGGCCCTGGCCAAGTCGGTGCGCAAGGAGCGGATGGTGGAGAACTTGAACATCTTCGACTTCCGGTTGAACGAATCGGACATGGCGCGCATCGCGGCGCTGGAAACCGGCAACAGCAGCTTCTTCTCGCACCGCGATCCTGCCATCGTCAAGTGGATGAGCGAGCGTCGGCTCGACGTCTGAAGCCCCGCACGTCACACGCATCGTTCACCATGAGTTCAAACACATTCCCCTCGCCGACCCATCGAGAGGCTGGCACATCCGAGCGCAGCGGGCCCTGGGCTGCGACTCGTATGCCGCGGCGGCAATCGAATACGAGCGGTCCGCGTTCAAAGCAGAACAAGACGTCCGTGGTTGGCGTGCTCGCTGTCGCGCTGGCCGTCGCGGCGATCGTGGGCACCGCCCGTGCAGCCGACGACGCACAAGCGCACGCGACTCCGCTGATGATCCAGACCACACCCGATGGGCGGGAGGGCTACCAGACCCTCTTCCTGCGCCGCCGCTTCTCGGTGTATCTGATCGATCAGCCTCGGCGCGGCGGCGCCGCACGCAGCACGGTCGCGGCGTACGTCAGCGCCACACCGGACGAACAACGGTGGTTCAACATGTTCCGCCTGGGCCGCTGGCCTGACTTCTTTCCGGGTGTGCAGTTCTCGCGCGACCCGGAGGCGCTGAACCAGTACTTTCGTCAGATGGTGCCAGACACCGGACCGTTCGACGAGAAAGTGGTCACCGACGCGGTGTCGGCGCTGTTCGACAAGATCGGCCCTGCGGTGCTCGTCACGCACTCGCACAGCGGCGGCTTGGGTTGGATTGTCGCGATGAAGAACCCTAACGTGCGGGCGATCGTCTCCTACGAGCCGGGCAGCGGCTTCGTCTTTCCCGAAGGCGAGGTGCCGCCACCGATGCCAAGCGCGACCGGCCCGCTCGAAGCGGTCGGCGTGCCGATAGCGCAGTTCCTCAAGCTGACGCGGATTCCGATCGTCGTCTACTACGGCGACAACATTCCGAACGAACCGTCAAAGAACCTTGGCGAGGACAACTGGCGGGTGCGTCTGGCGATGGCGAGGCTGTGGACAGAGGCGATCAACCGGCACGGCGGCGACGCGACGCTTGTACACCTCCCAGAGATTGGCATCCGGGGCAACACGCACTTTGCGTTCTCCGACGCCAACAACGTGGAGATCGCCGATCTGATGTCCGACTTCATGGCGCGGAAGGGACTCGACTAAAGTTAGACGCTCCTACGCTCCTGACGTCCCGACGTCCGGATTCTCGCTACGTTTGGTCTCCAGGCGCGAAAGAGCCCCGCGAAGAAAATGCGGTGACGATGACGAAATTGGTAGGCCGTACTGGAATTGAATCACTGACCAACGGATTGAGAGTCGCAGCCTCCGTTGGAGCCGCACGTTAAATCAAGCTCTTGCAACACACGCCATGTCTCAAGAGCAGCCTTGTGAAGCCGGAAAAGGCTATGCGAAGGCCGATCGAGTTACGAAATAGCCACGCTGTGTATTATGAACCCTCTCACCTTCAACCGGTGCGCCGCCGCGCGTCTACCGAGAGGAGTCGCGCGTAACCGGCGCGCCTCAACCGCGGCTCGGCTGACACAACACGGGTATAGGCGCATCCGGTTGAGCGCACGGCTAGGCGGGGCTCAGCTTCAACTACCGCCTCCTGAAAGGTCCCGTCGGACCTTATGCGAACACCAACCCCGTGACCACCTAAGAGGGCTCCGTCTCCAAAATGCATTTCCGCGTACCCAGTCTCGTGAATCTCTATGCTCTCGGGAATCAGGCGATGCGCGAACTCTTCTGCCGACAGCCGCTTGCCCTGAGACCATTCGGAATTGCAGACTTCGAGCAGTTGTTCCGCAGAATAGCTGCGACAATCCGCCTCTCTCCCCCGCAGCCTCTCGATGCCCTTCGCGCCTCCGCCGTGATCTCGCGCTCGGAGGTCATACCAGAGCGACAAAAAATGTATAGCGGAATGGCCACCTTAGATGGCAGCTGGATTAGTCCTTCCCACGATTCAAGCTGGTCGTTCCACGTCAACGCTCCGAGTTCACGGTCGATCATGGAGCGGCGTGACATGCGTAACTCGGATTGGGCATCGTTCAGACAATGACAACCGATAACCGACCGCTTCCGCGCGAGCGTGGCGCAGCTTTCACGACGATCTGCACGTCGCGGCCGAGCTTGGTAAGACAGTCCATTAGACGACGCTCGGAGACTCCGCGGAACCGACCGTGCAGCAGGTTCGAAAGCTTCGGCTGAGGCATGCCGAGTAACTCGGCGGCCTGGGTCTGCGTGAGACCTTTGCGTTTGATGATCTCGGCGATCTTGGTCACGAGCTGAGCCTTGACCTGCATCTCGTCGGCGTCGCCGTAACCGAGGTCTGAATAGACGTTCCGAGTGCCGATCTCCACTTCTGCACCGTGCGCCTTGCGCTTGGTTATCTTCACAGCTCCTTTACGATCTGCCCAGCGGCCTTCAGTCGCTCTCTGATCAACTCCATGTCCTGCTTCGGTGTGGCGATTCCCCGCTTGGCCTTCTTCTGGAATACGCGCAACACAAACACCGCGGCCGCGAAACGCACCGTGTAGACAGCGCGATAGGTGTTCCCAGCCACACCAGGGGCTTGATCTCGGGAGAAGCCATGCGCCATTATACCCATATATATATACTAGTCGGGGCAAAGTTCCAGTAGAGTAGCGTTGTTCGCCACGGGACTGCGGAGTGAGAAGCCGTGCAAGAGAGCACCCGAAGAACATCGAGCAGATACAGGTTACGGAACTATGGTTCTAATCAGGTTAGCCGCGGCCAAGTTCCGCAAGCCGAGATTCCAGCACGGCATCGCCGACGAGCATCCAGTCGTTGAGCCCTGGACCGTTGACCAGGTCGAAGTCGGTGGCGGCCAAGTAGTGGTCCGTGGCTGGTCGCTGCCCCCCTCCGGAGGACCTACCGCGGAGTCCACAACCACGACTGAACCACGCGAGTTCCGAATCAATGGACGTCGATGTGACGAGATTCGCTACCCGATGCCGCGTCCAGACGTCGGCGCGTTCTTCTGGCAGCGGCGCAATGCAGACCTCTCAGGGTTCGAATGCCGCGCCTTTGGCGACGACGTTCCCTATCCTCACGGCGTGCTGGAAATTGAGCGTGTTCGACCAGGCGCGCTACCCATTGAACGTGGCCGGGACTGCTGGTTGGTACCAGACCCCGCTTTGCACGTTGACTTGCCGGAAGAGGGCCGCCGTTACCGCGTCATCGGCAATCGTGACCGCGACGGGTTTCTGACGACCGGCGCGACCGACTATCACCGCCTAGACCGAGCGATCGCAGCGGTGTCCGGTCGCCGCTTGCACGAATTTCGTCGTGTGCTTGACTGGGGTTCCGGCTGTGGCCGGGTTGCACGACACTTCCCGTCGCAATGCTCCATGGCCTTTACGGGCTGCGACATCGATCACGACAACGTCAATTGGTGCAGCGCTTATCTTCGCGGCACGTTCGTGCGCTGTGCGTTGGTTCCGCCCCTGCCATTCGCCGACGGTGAGTTCGAGCTCGTGTACGGCGTCTCTGTGTTTACGCATCTTCGAGAGGCGCTGCAGTTCAAATGGCTCGACGAGCTCGCTCGGGTCACGTCAAAGAGTGCTTTTCTGCTCATGACCGTGCATGGGCGCACCGCATTGGAGTTCGCGCGGCTCAAGCCTAACGTCTACGCCCGGCTCCGAGCCAAGATCGACCGCGCCGGCCTGTTCGTTACGAGCACGAATTCACAGATTGATGGCTACGCCGATCATCGGGGCGAGTACGTCAACGTGTTCCATAGTCACGAGTACATTCGCCGCGTGTGGAGTCGTCGCTTCGAAGTGCTCGCCATCATTCCCGGCTACATATTCACGCACGACCTTGTGGTGCTGCGAACACGCTGAACGCGTCCCCCGTCGGCGCCTACGCACGCGAATCGCGTCCTCGACCGCGGCGATCATGTGATCGAGCGGTTCGAGGCTCGAGCCAGTCGTCGACGCCGATGGGCTGTGTTAGGTCAAGTCCCATCGCGCACGTTTCACGCCGGCGACCAGGGGCGGCCCGATAGGTCGTTGCTTCGTCGAACGCTACGCTCACCCGCGCCCGACCATCTCGCGAGCGCTGCCAGGAGGATCGATGTGCTGCTCGGCGGTTGCGATTTGGCTACGTCAGCCGTTGCGTCACCGCAAGCAAATCAGGTGACGCATCGACGCAATTGGTAGGCCGTACTGGATTTGAACCAGTGACCAACGGATTAAAAGTCCGTTTTTAGATCGTTCCGGGATGTTTAGGTATTTTCGCGCCGAGACCTTGCGCACTCCTCTTTCATAGGGAGATAATACAGTCCGTTGTTTGTTGCCGTTCATTTAGGTACCACCGTTTTCAAGCCGCCTACGGCAACGGAACGGCAACAGAGGCGGCAACATCAACGGATAATAGGAAGAAGCGTGGCACTCACCGTCGAAGGAATTGCGAAGGCAGTCGCGCGCCGCGGCGACCGCTGGATAAGCGACAAGTCAAAGCAACGCAACAGCGGGCGACTGTTGGTGCGCGTGTCGCCGAACGGCGCCAAGCGCTTCTACTTCCGCTACGCGCCTTCGGTGGGCCGCCGCGCCGTCATTCCCATGGACCCGTTTACGGTCGAGTCCAAGCCGGGACACCTGACACTGACCCAAGCGCGCGCCAAGGCTGCCGAATACGCCGGCCTCCATCGCACCGCGGACTCGCGTGACGTCAGGGCGTATCTTGAGCGACGCGAGCGTGAGACTGCCGCCGCGGCGGAGGCGGAGAAGCGGCGGATCGCCGCCGAGCTACGCGCCGCCGAAGCGGAGCGCGTTTACAACCTGCGCGCACTGTGCGCCGCCTACGTGACCAGCCTCGAACGCGACGCCGAGCATCATCCGGGCAGGCTTCGCACGGCGTACGACGTGAAAAACATCTTCAAGAACCACTTGGACAGCAAGCCGATCGCCGATCGCCCGGCGAAGGACGTTAAGCGCGCCGAAATCGCGGCGTTGCTGCGCGAATTGATCGAAGCGAAGCCGCCAAAGGGCCGTACGGCGGCAAAGCTTCGCTCGTACCTGCGAGCAGCGTACGCGATTGCGGTGCGGGCCGAGGGTGACAGCGACGCGCCGGCGATCTTCATCGAGTTCAAGGTAATCGAGAATCCGGCAGCCGAGACGGCGTCGCTTGCCAAATTCACACGCGCTCGCGACCGCGCGCTCACCGAGGACGAGCTTCGGGTCTATTGGACGCGGCTCGCCGCAATTCCACAGGCGCCGCTACGCGGCGCCTTGCAACTAGCACTGTTGCTCGGCGGCCAGCGGATTGCGCAACTGCTGCGACTCAAACGCGCCGATGTCAATTTGACGGCGGGCGATCTAAAACTGCGCGACCCCAAAGGCCGCCGAAAGGACGTGCGCGTTCACGAGCTTCCGATCACACCGGCAGCAAAGGCGATACTTGAACCGCTTGTGGACGCCGCCGCTGCTGCCGAATGCGGATGGGTGTTTTCGTCCGACGGGAAATCGCCGGTTGACCCCAGCACGCTGACGCACTTGGTCCGCAAGATCGCGGCAGCAATGAAGAAGGCCAAGGAATCGCCGGCGCCGTTCACGCTTTCCGACATCCGCCGCACGGCCGAGACGATGATGGCCGCCATGGGCGTGTCGCGCGATGTGCGCGCGCAAGTCCTTTCGCACGGCCTGAGCGGCGTGCAACAGGTGCATTACGACCAACACGGTTACAGCTCCGAGAAGCGCAAGGCGCTCGCTGCATGGGCGCGGCGCGTGTCGACGCCGCGGGGTGCTGGCGCCAACGTATATCAGATGGCGCGGGGTAGGCGTTGAGCAATTCCGAATTGAGAACGCCGATCGCGAATGACACTAGCTCGGAAGCGTGATTCTCAAGTCGGCGCGATACTCGCCGGCGGTCTGGGCCGCGTTCAGCTCCTCGGCTACGCGACGAAGTTTCTGATAGATGTTCGGACTCTCGGTATACAGAAGAAGAACCCGCTCTAGCTGCTGCTTTATCGCGAGGAGCTCGCCTGCGATGTTCTCTCGACCCGTGGCCCCGCGGTCGCGCACATCGGCAAGCACGTCTATTACGAACGGTCCGTCCCGTTCTTGTCGGATAAAGCGGCGAAGGAAATCGCACAGCCGACTATTTACTTGGCTCGCTAACTCCCTGAATAGCTCAGTGGTGCGATTGCATAGGATCACGCGCGACCCCACCGCCGCCGCCCGCTCTAAATCGTATGCCTTGATGAACGCAGGCCCGAAAATGATAGGTGCGAAGTCCGCATCACGCTTTGAATACACTTCTCCGCGCGCAACCGCCCCGCGGCAATAAAAGCCTCCGCGAAGCAGTTGTCGCGCGATTCGGTACACGCAATACGCGACTGCGCCAAGCCCCGAAACCGTAGGCGGTGCAACGAGAATTATCGTGTCGGAAAAGGTCTGAATCTCAACAAGCGGAGCGCCGTTGCCGCTGTCCTGCACGTCGTACGCAGATCGAAACTCGGCGACGAAATCCGCGACTGGAATCGAAAGCGCCCCGATGATGCGCTCGATTAACTCGGCCTCATACCGCTCTGAGATATCTCTCGAACGGTTCACGATCGTGCGAAAGCCGAGGATGTCAATGAATGCTACGAGCGCATCGGTGTAGCGAGCGGACCTCGGAGCGTCGCTAGCTGCCAAGCGTACGAGATCCAGTTCCGATTCGGGCGCCGCTTTGGGCGTCTTCGGTACAGTAGCGCGAATCAGTGCAAGCAGCTTCTTCCCTGCGTCGTCCCTTTCTTTGACTAGGGACTTCTTACGTTTCTTCTTGTCTCCCTTGCCCATCGCTAGTGAGGCACAGGAGCCCTTACGTATTTTTGACGGAAGTAGGGTTCAATACGATCATTCCGGATCACAGCTGATGCACTTCCACGCGAATAGGCTTCCGCCCACGGACTGTTTTGCTCGTGTGAAATCTCCGAGAGTCGGACCGCGCTAAGCCGACCGAAAAGGTCATACGTTTTTTTGATAAGTGCTTGTTCAAACTCGGACAGCGCTCCGCCGCGATCGTGATAGGCGTGGTCGAGAGGAATCGGGCCAGCAAAGTAGCCCTTAAATTTGTGATAAAGATCCGGTACGACGGGACCGTACTTCCACGCTTCAAAGGCGTCATTAATCAGCGGTCCCTTCCCAAGCGCGAGATGTAGCCCGTGCGCGAAGTAGATGAGCTTCTGCAATTTCATGTTCGAGCAAGCTTCGCTTCTTTCGTGCGCTGTTCTAATAAAGGCATTTGCTACAGCGAGTGCAGGCACGCTCATTTGTTCTCCCCCGCGTTACTTCACAGAAACGGCACTAACGTGTTTGCTTCTTGGCTCGATACTTCGCGATATTGGCGACACCGCGATCATCGTTGTTCGGAACGGCTCTAAACGAGTGGAGTACATGCCGGAAGTCCACTCCACGGTCCGCCGCCTCGCCCATTAGTACGGCTACGATGGCGTAAAGCGTTGGAACATCCGGCTGCCCCGCGTAGTTCGTGACGGACTTGGGCGCGACACCGATAAGCCGAGCGAACTCCGCCAGACTGAGTCCGGCCTTACCAACATGTCTACTGAACTCTTTGTATACCATGTGCGATACACCGAATAATAGGTGTATCGCGCCTACTTTTCAAGGGAGATCAAGCTTACCGGCGACGCCTGACGACTCTGACAACCCCACCCCGGGTCACGTCCGCGATCAGTATCGCCGCAAACCAATCCGGGGCACACGTTTCCAGAGCAGCCAGTTCGGCAGCCTGCGCAGGTTCGGAGTCAGAGTGATGAAGGTGTGCAGGGCGCGTCATCTTCCGACTCCGTCGGTCTGGGGCGCCGGCGAGATGCTCGCGCAGTTGGTCAAATGGCACCGGGTGGACGGCCGCGACGCGAGATACGTCTGTCCCGCGCCCCGTAGCGGCGCCCACGTTACTGACGCGGCCGTCGAGAAGTCCTACAGGGTCGTCCTCAAGGTCAAGGACAAGCATTCGCCGCATTCGTGGCGGAGCGTCATGAAATCGTGGGCCGCAGATGCCGGCGAACCAGACGACTTGGCGAAAGCGTGTTTAGACCACGGCATCGGTAACAAGGTGGATCAAGCGTACGACCGCTCAACGCGGACCGATCGGCGCCGGGAGTTCGTTGCGCGTCACGAGGAACGCCTTATCGCCGCGCGCGATGGGGCGAAGGTGATCCGCATCGCCGGCAGCGCGAGATAGCGTCGCCTCAATGCACATCGACTAACTCGATGTGCATTGCCACTGGAAGCGCGCCGGGCTTCGGCAGGATGTCAAACGTGCCCGCGAGGCACACGCGGCGCCCAACGGCGAGCACTTCGTGCAGTCCCGGCCACACCGACGCCGGCACCACAACGCGCTGGATCGGCTCGTCGTCGATTTCGAGAAGAAGGACGGTCGCCGGGTGCAACGGGTTGTCGGGCGTCGTTTCGTCAACGTCCGCGATCGTTGCGAGCAAGTTGAAGTAGATCATGCGCGCTCTGCAACGCAAACATTGCGCTCCGCCTGCGATACGGACGCTGTGAGGCGTTTGTCTCGCGTCGGGGCTACCGTCCCCGCCTACCCGTGTCGCCTAGCGTCAATGCGCAATTCTGTCCGGCCGATTCCGGCGGATGCAGTGGCGGAGGGCGCCGCGCCACGATTCGAGCGCGACATCGCATGGCTACGCCGAATACTGGTCGTCAGGACTTGCGCACATACGGCTGAGCCGCGAGAGGGCCCGAACGCCCACCGGCGAGACAGGTTCAATTCAGTCTTCCTCGGCTACCGTCCAGACCTGCTTTAGCGGCAAGTCGGCCCGGATTTCGACGTCCAGACTGTCGTAACACGCCAACAATTCGTCGATAAGATCGTTGTGGTCCACAGACGCACTCGGAAAAACTGGTTAGCCGTCTCTCGGTCGTATGATGTCTTGAAGCCGCCCCATGACACTAGCAGCCCGTGGGTTGCGCCGACTTTCGACATCGTCCCAAGGAGTTGGTCCAACACCGCGCGTTCGATCGGCCCATCCAAGCACTTCACTTGAACGCAGAGTCGCGGTTCTGCGAATCCCAAGCCGCCCTGTGCCGCGAGAAGATCTATTCCCCCGTCCGGTCCTATTCCGGGATCGTGAACAATGAATCCTTTAGCTTCGAGGATCGTCTTCACCAATCTCTTGAGGCGATCACCCTTGAATCGCGCGTAGATCAACTTGGAAATCGCAGTACGCGCGAGTTCGGCGGCAACCGCACCCACGGATGCATCGGCGTCCTCAGTTGCGGACTCGTCGTCCTTCGCCGTTGACGGTCCGACTATCTGGGAAGCAGCCTCAGGCTTCCAGCCGCTTGAAGCAATTGCGCGCACTCTAGACTCGGCATTGTTCCGTCCGATTTCGCAGATCGTCATAATCGCTCCGATGGAATAGAGCAAGTCGAGGCTGAATACAGATCGCGGTACAGCGGGGTTTAGCCATTTCACGGAACGGTGGTGCCGATAGTCACTGTCCGTTTGGTGGGCGTCAAAGACGCATGCCGCCAAGATCTCGCCGACCGCGAGTGACGACTTGTTCTTGCGTGGCATCACGACCCAATCGCCAGCTTTCATGCGTTGAAGGAAACTCCAAACCTGCCCGGTGTAATTCGACAACTTTGCCGCGGAGTAATCGGGGAAGTGGTCGTGGTATAGCGAGCGCAACTCCTGTAGCGTCTTTACGCTCGTCAAGTCGCTACCGCCGAACGTATCGCCCCATGTCAGGTATATGCGGCCATCCGCAAGAAAGCGGTCCTCATATTCTCCGTCGCGTCCCCCACGCATCAGCCAAAGTGCCATCTCGCCTCCCGGTTTCGGTTTCATGCGAGAGGGTAATCTGGAAGCGTCCCCGGTGACAATTGCGGGCAGTCGGTCGGCGCCGGCCTATCGCGTGAGCAGTCCGCGCGGACGCTGGGAGCACTTTCGTCCAAGACGCAAGGTGTCTGTGTAGATCCCCACCGCGCAAAAGCCAGAGATGACCGAGTAAATTGCTCCGGTATGCGCTTGTCCTTCGCGAAATCACTAGCCGGGCGGCCGGTCGGACAAGACCGGACAAATCGAGACAAATGTCCGGGCTGTCAGGCCCTCACCCCGGACAGACAGGACACACTCCTTTAGGAGTGTCCTGTGTCCGGGTCCGACAGTAAAGTCTGTTACGCGCTGCGTAGCGGCCAATAGAAATCTTCCCACGTGCGCACGTACTCGCGGTCGCGCAGCTGAGTCTTAGCGCGCGCGAAAGCCTTTTGCTTTGCCGCCTGCTCGCGATCAGAAATCCCCGCCTTGTAGCAGCGTTCGCGCCAGAATTCCTCATGCACAACCTTTGTCGGCGCGCACAGCTCGCCGGTTTCTGCAACGATGGAGTCGGTTGGTGGCACGCCGTGGTCGGCGATGGCCGTCCACAGCTCGTCCATCGCAATGCGGTTCGACCCCTTCAAGACGCTACGCTTGCTTGCCACCGTGCCGGTGGCGGGCACGAGCACGCATGACGTTGGAGTCTCCTCGCCGTCCGCGGCCCAGCAGTCAAGCGTAATCATCTTGAGCGCGAAGGCCATCGGATCGGGCGGCTCCGAGTCCTTAGCCTTCGTGCATTTCAAGATGCGCTGCTCGCCATTGATGCCCAAGCAGAACTCGTGATCGACGGCAGCTTTGAGGGCGGACGACCCGCGTGCACGGTCCTGCGCCTGATGCCCGCTGTGATGGACGGTCAGCAGGGCGCAACCGAGTTCATTGCGCAGCAGATCTAGGTTAGCGACATAGGAGCCGATGTCCTCGGCGCTCGATTCGTCGCCCGGCCCGAGATTGCGGGCAAGCGTATCGACGACAATCAAAGCCGGCTTGCCGTGTGATGCGCTCAACTCACGCACGGCGGCAAGCACGAGCTTTGCGCTCTGCTCGCCCGCCAACGCTGCCGGCGCTGCGCTAACGAACAGCGGTGCCGATGCAAGCTCGACGCCGTTGTGAAGGTGCCAAGCCATTAGGCGGCGCTTGATGCCCGCATGTCCCTCGCCGGCAATAATGAATACCGACCCCTGCTCGACCGCATTGTCGTTCCACGCCGTCCCGGTTGCTAGACAGCAGGCCCAATCTATTGCCAGAAACGACTTGCCTGCCGTCGAGGGGCCGAAAAGCAAAGAACTCGTGTTTGCCTCGACGTAATGCTTGATAAGCCACTGCACCTTAGTCTGAACCAGTAGGTTGCGCGCTAGAACGAAGCCGAATTTCGGCTTCGTGGGGGCCCCGAACTGCGGCACGTGACCCGCGGTGTTCACCCACCCCAGCGTCTTCGCCTTGGCGAATACGCCGACGTAGCCGTGTTCCGCCTGCGTATCCAGACTCTTCCACACCCTCGCCGCATCGGCGGGATCATACTTCTCCGATTTCTGCGACCATGTGAGCCATAGCTCCTCGCCAACATTGCCCAGCGGACGCAAGCACTGCCCGATGTACACCCAGTCGTCGCGGTTGTCCGCAGCGATGGCATTCAATGCGGAACGCAGATCGACAAGAACTCGGTCATCAACAACAACAGGCCCGAGGTACTGATTAGCCAAGGCGGGCGGCACCTCCATGCGCCCGAGCCTTGCGTTGATCGCCGCACGGCGATCCTCCGTCAGAGTCGCGATGTCCGGACAGCCCGGCAACACGTCGCCGGTGATAGTGACGAATCCCTTATCGCAAAAGACTTCGATACCTGTGGGCTGTCCCGCATCATGCTTCTTGTTCGACATCGTGCCGCGTAAGAAGGCACGCACACCGCGGCCCGACGGGGATTTCTCGGCGTACGTTCCGGCGACAAGCGCGAGCACTTCGGGGTCGCTGACACCAGCCTCGTCTATGCAGCCGTCGAAGTCGAGCGCGGTGATGTCGTCGCCGAGCATCGCGAACCCGACGCCCGCGTACTCCGAACGGCCGCGAAAGGCGGCCATTGCTTGATCGAAGGTCACGAGCGACGCGCGGTCGTCAGGTGACCCCTGCTCGCCGTGGCGCGCAATCCCCGACACGTACGTCGGCACCTTGCGGTCCTTCTTGCCCGGCTGTGGCACACGCTTCCAAAGCAGCCAGTTCGGCAGCCTGCGCAGGTCGTCCGGAACACTTAGTGCAAGGCGGTCGGCAGTGCGGCCGTGAGGATCGTCTGCTCCTTGGTTTGGAACGGCCTCAAAGTCGTAGCCGCACTCAACGCAGTCTGGGTACTCTGCGCGGCAGCTGCATTGTGGACAGACTCTGCTAAGGCCATCGCGATCGTGAGCTGGGACATCATCAAATTCAAGGTCAGGCGCGTTTGCGGGGTCCGCCTCGACAGCCAAAGCGGCCCACGGCTTCGGTCCATCGGTTGGGCGGTTCTCCGCTTCGGAGTCACCCTGATTAGAGTGTTCGGAGTACGAGGTGCTCATGGCACTTACTCCGCCGCCGCCGCAAGCGCGGCATCCAACTCGTGCGTTAGCCAGACGCGGCGGCGCGCGGATACCAAGCGCTCGGCGGGCCAGCGCCCCTCCTTTACCCCGCGCCAAAAAGTAACGCGTCCCACGCCCACGTAGCGCGCGGCGCCCGCCATACCGCCGGGAATTGCGCCGCCTTGCTGCTTCTTCTTTTCGAGCGCCTGTTGCATCATCGCGCGCAGAGCGGACATAGTTAGATTGCTTTCTGTTGTTGCCATTTCTTTCCTCATTGGTAGTGCCCACGTGCGGGCGTTACCCCTGCGCTACAGCGCACGTTGACGTGCGACGTTTTCATGTGTGTTTCGAATGGTGCTCGTGAATTCCAAATGATGCCGCTTGCTTCTCGCCTCGGTTTCGGGCGCAGAGCCTCCGATCATCGATGTCACTACTCAATCGAAAGATCGAAGGCGCGCTGCGCCATGTCTTGCCGAGCAGACTCCACGCGGAGCCGTCGGACTTCTCGGAGCGCGTCCAGCGGGTGTCGCGCGACGCACGAGCCCGCTGACGCGAAGCGAGTAGAAATAACCGGATGTCTGACGCGCGGTCAGACTGAGGGCGAGGCCGATGTCGCCGGCGGTTACCGGAGCCGGCGGGGACAGAACAAACGAGAGAACGCGGGCGCGGTCGCTAGTTGGCTGTGGCTGATATGGCTTCGGCACTTACGGTTCGCGGTTGGACCCCTGCGTTACGAACACGGCCAGAGCGTTTGTCGCTTCTTCGGCCGACCTTGCAACCGCGCAGAGCGAGCCCGGCGCGGTCAGGTGCGCAATCCATTCCTCTTGTTCGGGCGACACAGTGAGACTTGTTGGCATGTCTCTCTGTTTAGCGGAATTCGACGATGGGCGCAAGCCGAAGTGGACAGTGAAGCGAGTACTTTGATCTCGGTTAAGCGAACCGTTCTACGCGAATGCAGTAGCGTTACGCGATGGAGGCACGCTGTACGAGCACGAGGTGAGAGAGTTATGGCAACGACGATCATGAAATGCACCGAAGTTTGAGGCGATCGACGATAGCAAGAAGTTGGCGACCCTGACGTGCGCAAGGCGACAACGCGATGCACCTTCCATTACTTCCGCGCTGTTTCTTGCGGCGAAGTTGTTAGGTACACGAGGTGGTGCACGTTCGCAAGACTTTCATGGGGGACGATCGACGCCGCGGCGACCGCGTTGGGCTCCAGCATCCTTCGGTGGAGTGCTGCGCCGCGGGCATTGATCAATCATCCGAGCGGCCGATAGCGCGCGCCTCCACGCCGCGCGTAGGCGTGGTTGTGCGCTACGAACGGCTCTCGGGTTTCCGGCTGGCAGCGAATCGTCGATAATCGCTCCGCAAGCGAGGGGGACGACGACATGCGCAATGCGCTGTACTTCGGCGACAACTTTGAAGTTCTACGCGAGTTGATCAAAGACGAGTTGATCGACCTCGTGTACCTCGATCCGCTGTTCAACAGCAACGCGACCTACAACGTTCTGTTCAGGACGCCGAAGGGCTATCAGTCGGACGCACAGATCGAAGCTTTCGACGATACGTGGCATTGGGGCGAGCACGCCGAGGCAGCGTTTGCGGACGTGATGCGGCAGCTCAATACGGATGTTGCTGAAGTGATCCGCGCGCTGCGTTCCGTTCTCGGCGAGAATGACATGATGGTTGTACCACGCTATGATGGCGATTCGCTTGCTCACAGGATTGAGTAGCTAATACACAATCTGCGACGCTTCGCCACAACAGACAGAGTCAAATCACAATAAGTTATGTTCACTAAAAAGCTCGCGCCTATGTTTGACCCCTTCGAGCACGCACTCAAGGCTTTCGCTTCGACCATTACGGACAAGTTCAACGCGCTAATCGCATACGGTTCTGAGGATCAGCTAAAGGGACCGGTAGCGAAGGTGCTTGAGCAAGCTGCGACCGGCTTAGCAATCACAATTGAAGTGGTAACTGAGGTTCAAGAGCGGGAAATTTCGGGACGGCTGGACATGGGCGTTGTGTTCGCTAAGCTTCTGGCCGGCTACGTCGAGCTAAAAGCGCCGGGCAAGGGCGCAGATCCCGAGTTGTTGAAGGGAAAAGGTGACAAGGATCAATGGGAGAAGTTTAAGAAGCTTCCGAATGTTCTCTATACCGATGGGAACGAGTGGGCACTTTACAGGAGTGGAGTACGGCAGGGCAAGTTAGTTCGAATGTTTGGCAACGTAACCAAAGTTGGCGCGAAGGCTGTTGGTACGGCGATGCTGACCGGCTTGTTCCGTTGATTTCAGACTTCTTGCGCTGGTTCCCCGAGGCTCCTTCCTCTCCGACCATGCTTGCTGAGATGTTGGCGCCGCTCTGCGCTTTGCTCCGCGCAGACGTCAAAGCGGTGCTTCAAGATCCGGAGTCGAACCTTTCTTCACTCGCCATAGATTGGCGGAAATATCTGTTTCCGGAAGCATCAGACGATGAATTCGCGGACGCTTACGCTCAGACGTTGACATACGCGCTCCTGCTTGCTCGCTTAACTGGATCCAAACATGTCGCGCTTGACGATGCGGTAAAGACCATCCGCGCCAACCACGGGTTGCTTTCATCGGCCCTCAAGATCCTTGGGGACAGCCAAGCTCGGGCTGAAATCGACATGCCGATTAGCTTATTGGAGCGCGTGATCGGCGCCGTCGATCCGGTCAAGCTGGCTGCGAAGTCGAAAGGCGAGCCCTGGTTGTACTTCTACGAAGACTTCCTAGCTGTTTACGACCCGAAGATGCGCAAGGACCGAGGGGTCTACTTCACGCCGGTCCGGTAGTTCACGCGCAAATCACCCTGGTGGACGAGCTGCTGACAGGAAAGTTCGACGCAGCGGATTCGTTCGTCGACCCGCGGGTGATTACATTAGACCCGCGGCAGGAACCGGCACATATGTACTCGCAGCTCTGGACCTCGCTCTGGGAAGGGTTGAGGCCGCCAAAGGGGCCGGGATGCGGGCCTCGGCCGCCACTCGAGGCGCGAACAATATTCATGCGTTCGAGATCCTCGTCGGGCCATACGCCGTCGCACACCTTCGATTCAGCCAGAGGATTCTCGAAGAAAAGGGCGCACTTCCCAACGACGGCGCCCACGTCTATCTAACCGACACGCTTGAACCGCCGAATGCGTCGCCACCGGGGCATCTGCCTCTGATTTATAAGATGCTCGGGGAAGAGCACAAGCGCGCGCAGAAGGTGAAGGCCGAGACCCCTGTATTGGTCTGCATCGGGAATCCGCCGTATGACCGACAGGCCCGTGATGCCGCCGAGTCTGTCGCAGCACGCAAGGGCGGCTGGGTCCGTTTCGGGGACGCACATAAGGACGGTGCAGGGATCTTGAGGGACTTCATCACCCCATTAGAGGCTCAAGGGGCCACGGTGCACGCGAAGAATCTCTACAACGACTACGTCTACTTCTGGCGGTGGGCGCTTTGGAAAGTGTTCGAAAGCAAATCAGGGGAAGATCCACGAGGGATCGTCAGCTTCATCACGGCAAGTTCGTATCTTCGAGGCCCCGGCTTCGCGGGTATGCGAAAGGTAATGCGAGAGACATTTGATGAGCTGTGGATCATCAACCTCGAAGGAGACAACCTTGGTGCGAGAAAAACGGAGAACGTGTTCGCGATCCAAACGCCTGTCGCTATCGCCGTCGGTGTCCGATACGGCAAGGCTACGCCAACGACCCCCGCAAAGGTTCACTACGGGCGCATCACAGGAACACAGCAGGAGAAATATGAGACACTCAACAAGATCAAGTCGTTCAGCAGCGTGAAATGGCAAGACTGTCCGAAGGGGTGGAGCGAGCCGTTTCTGCCCCTCTTGAGTAGCCAATACGTGGTGTGGCC
Organism: uncultured beta proteobacterium; assembly: GCA_963728935.1. GTDB lineage: Bacteria > Pseudomonadota > Gammaproteobacteria > Burkholderiales > Casimicrobiaceae > CAVSMC01. Next base: position 692,797 of record CAVSMC010000001.1, read on the forward strand.
CCGGCTCACCGATATCTTCCCTTGGCAGGAGAACGGAGTGCAATTCAAGAGAACTTGGCCGATTGCAGAGAACGCGAGTGTGTTGGGGGACCGATGGAAGGCGCTGCTTTCGGCGAAGGATCGGGCAACAGCGTTCCACGAGACCGAAGGTCGAGAGGTGAAGAAAACATATCGAGATCTGGTCGACCGTAACAAAAGGTTACCCCCGATTAGTTCGCTATCTGCCTCGACGCCGCTCCCTCCGCCGATTAGGTTTGCTTTTCGAAGCCTCGACCGGCGCCTCGCGTTGTTGGACGGCCGCCTTGCGGATCGGCCGCGCCCGGAGCTATATCAGGTTTTCTCGAAGAAGCAGATATTCCTAACGAGCCTTCTTACCGAGGTTCTTGGTGAGGGACCCGCCGCGATTGCGACTGATCTCGTGCCTGATCTACACCACTTCCGGGGTTCCTTCGGGGGTAAGCACGTCGTGCCACTTTGGCGCGACGCCGCTGGTTCCATTCCCAATATCACGCACGGAATCCTCGCGGTACTCACCAAGGCATTCGCCAAGCAGGTTGCGGCCGAGGACCTGTTCGCCTACGCCTACGCGATCCTCTCGTCTTTGGACTACGTAAAGGCGTTTTGGGAGGAACTCGAGACTCCTGGTCCACGCCTACCGATAAGTAAGGACGCAACGCCGTTCTTCGCATGTGTGGCAATGGGCCGGCAGCTACTGTACTTGCACACCTTCGGCAACCGCTGCGTGCCGAAGGGGCGAAAGACGGGTGAGGTGCCGCCGGGAACGGCTCGCTGCAAGGTTGCCGTACCCTCGGCGGCAGCAAAATACCCTACGGACTTCTCGTATGACTGTAAAGCTCACGAACTTCATGTCGGCGATGGAGTGTTTGATAACGTACGCCCGGAGGTGTGGGACTTTTCGATCTCCGGCTATGAGGTGGTCAAGTCCTGGCTCGATTCTCGGATGCGGGATCGAAGCGGAAGGAAGTCGTCGCCGCTAGATGACATTCGCCCCACACAGTGGACCTTTGATGAAGAACTTCTCGACATGCTGTGGGTGCTGGACCATACCGTCGATATCCAGCCGAGGCTAAACAAGATGCTCGCCGAAATACAAAGTAGCTCAATATTTCTCGCGTCTGAATTCCCCTCCCCCACCCCTACGGAATGTGATGCCTCGAAGCCGGAGGCCAAGGCCATGAATCACGATCTGTTTCTAGACGCCGCAAGCTGATCTTAAACTTGGCAGTCTCCGGTGGCCGACTGCCGTCCGGCCGCGCCGCCCGCCCGCTCGATCACGGCCGCCGCGAACTGACTCGCTTCCGCGCCGGCGATCAATTCGTCCATCCACTCGGCAATCTGCCCGACAAGCTCATCATCGTCGCCGTCGGGGTCGAGCAGATCGAGGAAGTCGCGCAGGTTGTCGAGCGTCGGCACGTCCAGCCCGCGCCGCGCCAACTCGGCGGCCAGCCGTCGAGCGCGTGCGGCCGTCACTCAGGCTCCGCTTGCAGCGGATGCACGCCGTCCCGCCACATCGCCGCGAACGTGCCAGCGAGCGTCGGGGTCTTGCGCCTTCTGCCCACCGATCAATCTTGACTGCGCGCACTAGCGCGACAAGTTTGTCGAGGGGGCGGAATCGCACCAGACGTTGCACGACGCGCGGAACGCCGCTCAAGGGTCTAAGTTGCTTTAGAACCATGATCGGGTGCATATCTTATCGAGAACGAGTTTACGAAGGGATTCGTCTTCGACGCAGCGATCGAGCGGACTCGCTCCCCACATGTCCTTACCCCACTCTCGATCGAGGTTGATAACGCAAACGTCCTCAACTAACCGTTCGTGTCGCGTACACATTACACCGAACCGGCACTTGGTCGTATGCGTCGTTTCGTCTTTCCTGCATGCCGCTTCCTTTTGATTCGCGGAGACCCCTGCGACCGTGATTGCGGCGATCGCAACAGCCGCGAGCAGCGCGAAGGTGGTCTTGGCGACGGACGATAGTCGGATGTTCCCAACGCGATGTACGGCCGCCTTAGCTGCGTCGATCGTGTCATGAAGCGTTTCGCTGATTGTTGGATCTTTCATAGCTGGGATACGTGCACGCTGCGATGCTAGTGGCGAGGATGACCGATGAGCGGCGTTACGGGGACGCAATAGTCGGACGGTCTGCCGCGACAGCAACAGTCTTTTTGAACGAGGGTCGGGACACAATGGAGGTAACCGCTGCAATATCAATGCCCAGCCTGCTTACAACACATTCAAGGGCGTACGGCGTCCCCAAGAACGATGGTGACTAAGGCGGCTCCGGTGGCCCCAGAACGGCCAAGGGTTGCCAGATTTCGTCACTATCTAGCAGCCGCTCATGCAAGCGGTCCGCCAGCGCGCAAACGAACCATCCGACAGCGGACGACGGCGCCTGCGCATGTTTCATCTTCCGCGGTCGGCCGCTTTCGTCAGCTACGCGCTGTGCGCGACAAGCTGTCTGCGAACTTCGCGACCTTCGCCAGCTGCACGCGATTCATGCGGTGCAGCGTCACCAGCAGCGCTGCCATCCGGTCATCCGCGGTGAAGAAGTAAGCCAAGGGCGCGCCAACGACCTTTCCAATGCGATCAAGGGTCTGCGCGTCCGGCTGATGCTTTGCCCGCTCATATTGATTAATGCGCGGGCTCGCCGAGTCCTCGTGAATCCCGGCGAGGATGCCGAGTCGCCGCTGTGAAAGGCCAGCGCGTGCTCGCGCCTCCTTTAGTCGCCGCGCAACCAGTTCGCTCCAATCCAACTTAGACCCACCAATGTTGACTTGGGTCTAAGAGATTCTTAGCTTTTCGCTTGACCGCCTACTAAGGAATCCTTAGTCTATGTCGATATGCAGTAATGAGAATAGGCCGCCTGCGAGCGCTGCCTGTCGTGAAATCCCAAAGCAGCGGAATTCGATGAACCAGCATTTTATTTCTGTCCGCGCGCGCATAACCCTCAAGACGGTGGCGCATACGTTGGGAAGCGTCGCGTTCTTCGTCGGCATAGCGCTCGTGCTAGTCGGCCTTTCGCGTGTGAGCGATTGGGTTGACGAAAACATCAGCAACCGAACAATCCTGCTCGCATTGGGCATGCTTTGGGTGGTTGGTACGGCCCTCACGATTTTCGAGCGACTGCGCGGCCCAAATCAGCGTAGCGATGACTACACCACGGACGCGCGGGACGAGTGAGGGCGCGTTGCTTTCCGATGCCATGACTCCGCCATTGGTGCATGAGCGTGGAGGCCAGCTATGGTGACGCTGGTTACGATGCTGGGCCCTGTCTTCGCAGTCGCCGGGTACTTCATCGGAAGCGTTTGGCTGTTCTGGGTCGGTGTCGGCGTGTGCGTGGTCACGCTGTTCTTGAATCTTGCGTCAGGCACCATGCGATTTCCGGTTCTTCCGATAGCGTTCATGGTGGCTGGCGCGGTCTACGCCAATTCAATTTGGATCGGCCTCGCTGGCGGCCTCGTCGCGTGGACGACCGTCGAAGCTGTGGGCGAATTGATGGCGAGGGCTCGCCGGCGCGCCTCCTGACAGCCGCATACCACGTCCATGTCGTTGCGCGCGATACTGAGATAGCGGACGTGTTCCAAGTCCCAGCTCACATCTGGCAGGCGATAGCCAAGGTGCACCCGGAGATGAACAGCCGGTGGGGCAAGGCGATGGCGGGCGGGCAGTTGGCGATCGACCGGCTGTTGGCGGAAGTGGACCGAGAGCACAAAGCGGCGGGAGTGCCGGACCGCGTGACGCTGGCGTACGAGATCACTGCTCCGCTGTTGATCGAGGGCGACGCGATTCAAGCGTGGATTCGGGACACGGAAGCATTCGAGATGAGGCAGGTGCTTTTGGACTACGGAACACCGCGCGATGCCGCGCTTGTTGGCGGGATGGAATATCGACTCACGCCCGAGGAACAGGCGCTTCTGACATCGCTGTTGTCGCGCGAATTGGAAGCGTCCGAGGAAGACTCGCCGCCACCCAATACTGAGCCCGATATTGCGCCGCCATCGATGTCAAGCGCTATGCGGAAGTCGCAACCATCGATCGGTCCTTTGGCTGCGCCGGCGAGCACCTTGCCACCGTCACAGTTCACGTACGCGCTGGTCGTAGACGGCGTTCATTTCCGGCAAGGCGTAAAGCTTTTCGGCGGGCGCTACAAGGTCCGGGCATCAGACACGGCGCTGTTCGCCTTCGACGGCACGTTCCTGACCGTCGAAGCGTTGGACCGTGTTTTCGCCGCCGCCGCAACGGGAACGTGGCCCGGCGTGGCGAAGGTCAGCGCAACCTTCGTGATCGCGATGGCGAAGGCGCCGCCGGCCGATGTTGAGCTGCGCCTCAGCTATGCCGACGGCCGCCTTCGCCTCGGCACGCTCTCAATCGACTGCGATTGGCAGCCGGTGAGCGACACGCTGTTGGAGCTGCCGGCGTCGCCGGACTGGATTGAAGCTCTCAGCCTCAAGTACCGTGCCACACGGGCGCGAATCGTTGCGGCAGGACTCAAGCAGAGCATCGGCGACGCCGAGCAAAAGCTTGCCGCGCTCGTCAGGAAGACTGCGAAGCCGCTGGCACCCCTCGGCGTGAGCGAGCGCGATCTCAACGAGCTTATTGAACGACGCCTTGTAAGCCGGTGGTGCGAGACGCCAGAATCCGAACGCTGACCATCGAGAAGCCCGCATGACGAATTCAAAGACACGGAAACCGGCAAGCCGTTTGGAGACGCTGCTTTCCAGCTTGTCGCCGATACCTCAAGCGGAGCAAGACGCGCGAGAGCGGGAGTGGCGACTCTTAAAAGAACGGCTTTCCTCGCATCCGTATTATCGCGAGTGCGCCAAGACGGCGAGCGAGGGTTTTTGGAGAGCCTTGCAAAGCTCGCAGGGCGCGCTCAAGACGCCGCGCTCAGACGCCAAGGAGCCATTTCAAGACTTGATCGCCGCCGATCAGCTTTCGCCCGAGGAGGCGGCCTATCGCGAGTGGGCAGCCCAACGATTGCGCGAGTCACTGATCTGGCGCCCTCGCTTGAAGCAGCTCGACGCCGAAGAAGGCATGGACTTCTGGCGCAGGTTGCAGGCGTGCGACGTTGATGCGGCACGCGCGGCTTACGCAGCCCGGAGCGAAATCCCGGCAGAAAGCGAAGGCGGTGATCCACCTACAACTTGGAAGTCGTCGAGAAACTGGAACACGCTGATACTCAAATTCCCGGAGTGGCGTAGTCAAGACTCGCTCTGCTACATCGCGGGTAACGACATCAAGCCTATGGGCGGAATCTTCGTGCGTTACTACTGGCACCCAGAAACAGTCGTTCGGCTCGAAGCGCTTGATCCGAGCGGAATGCGAGCGCAATGCTCCGTTTCCCTGCCTTCTGACAAAGCGACGCTTGAAAGCCTCGCTGGATTCTTGCTGGAAATCGCGGCGTGCCTCACGCCCGCTGAGGGCGGGAACAGACCGGGCGAGCGTCGCCCAGCCTGTCCCGAAGTCTCGCCGCCGCAACCCTGAGTAACTAACAGCGAGCGAGTCGCTCGATGACGATCGCCGCGGCCCGCAAACGAGCTAACGTACCCGGCGCGTCCAGTTGAACGCGTGGGTTGGGCCTCGGCCAACACGACCTATAACCGCAGCGCTGCCTTGGCCGCGACGACAAAGCGTCTACCTCGCCCAAGGCGGTCTGCCGAACTGAAACGGGTTCGGCGGTGGGGGCAGGACGGCACCATCGCCGATCAGCTGATACCCCAGCCCTGTATAGACGTGATCATAAAAATAGAAGTCTCTTGTCTGCCCCGGCTGCAAGTCGAAGTGATGAGGCTTCATGGCCTGTGCGACGATGCGAGATGAGAATGGCACAAAGACCGCGCCCTTGTCGGCAAAGAAGTATGGGCAAAGCGAATCCTTGAAGCGGCAGTTGTTGATATTCACGCCAATGAGCCGGCAGCCCTTCTCGATGGCAACGTCGACCTCCCACTTGACGAATGTGGCCTTCGTGTAAGTATCGCTGCCGACCAAGAGGACAAACGTATCAGCCATTCGGATCTTTTCCCGGCATCTCTGCTTGATGTAGTACTCATTCGCCGAGTTGATGGCCTCGTCTAGTTGAAAATCCGCGAAGTTGAAATCGATGTGCTCGTGAGCCTTCCATGCGCACATCAGATGATAGCGCCTGATGTCGGTGCTACTAAAGCTGACGAATGTGCGTGGCAGGTCCATTTCAGCCGCAACAGGCTAGCCCGCGTATCGGCGGGGCGCTCACGATTCGTGCCCGGTTTTCAAATGCGGCAAGACAGGAATTGCTGCAATCGCGAACGCTGGCGCTACGCATGTTCGCGACCACTGCGATAACTAAGTCCTCCGACATACGGCAGCGACGCAGCTTTCATGTTGGCATCGGTCGAGACTCAACGGAGAGACAAGTTAACCCGCCGCTCCGCGGGGCGCGCAGCGCCGCCGATAGCAGTCCGGTTGAACCGCGGTTAAGCGGCAGTGTTTGCCTGTACTGCCCGAGCATACTGGATTAACCCCTCGCAATGGCTCCGCTGGAAAGGTGTTCCCTTTCTTGGGATGCCCGAGCTTCCGGTCGCCGCCAATTTAACGAAGTGGACGTGAGCGGGCTCAAGTGCAGCGGCCAAGGGCAGATACTGTTGAAGTGAACCGACAAATGCACACAGCGGTTGCGGCAACGACCGGTAGCCTGCCGCAATGAAGTACGGCCCAACACACGGTGTTGTTCCGACAGATGCTGAGAGGTTGACCCGCAGTTCGCCGTCAGCGAACACGACCGCCTCGACTTGGCCTATGTTCAGACGAAAACCGTTTGCGAAGAGGGTGACAGCCCAAGCATTCGGTGCGATCGCGTTAGCAGCGTCAGCCGTTGCGAGGAGTCGATCGAGGACCGCCAGCCGCTCCGGGGCGTTTGGACACTGTTCAACCATTACCGCTCGTGCAGTTTCGAACTCGTTGGCTTCTTGCTCAATATGCATTGGGACCCCCGAGGCTTCTGACGCCTTGTGTATTGATTAGAGCGTTTCCTGCCGCTTCGCCCGTAGATCCGCGCGCCGGAATGAACTCAATTTGTCGTCACGAAAACGGGACAACGGTAACGCAACGGCAACGAAATCGAGCTGGCTGAATCAGCCGCGTCGGGCAGTATCTGTAACTTATTGATTAATTGGTAGGCCGTACTGGATTTGAACCAGTGACCAACGGATTAAAAGTCCGCTGCTCTACCAGGCTGAGCTAACGGCCCGACGCGAATCGAAAATTATAGCGGACGAACGACGGCGCTCTCGAACGCGCACTCATGCGCCGACCTGCTTGCGATCGTATGCGCCGCCGCGTCAATGCGAATCGCGCGTGAGAAACGGCGGCAGCGGCGTGAACTCGATGCCTTCGTCGCGCAGCGACTCGGCTTCGTCCTGCGACGCCTGGCCGCGGATCGGCCGGGCCGGCGCTTCCTCGTAATGGATGCGACGCGCTTCCTCGGGAAAGCGGCGGCCGACGTTCTCGGTGGCGCGCACGATTTCACGCAGCTTGTGGATGATCTCCGGCGAGAGTCCCTTCCCGGCATCGAAACCGACGGTATCGGCTTCCAGCGATTGCGACGGCGTGTCGGCAACCGCGCCACCGTGACGCGCGACACGCACCTTTGCCATCGGCAAGACGGCGACCTTGTTGTCGTCGCAGACCGGGCAGCGAACGAGCAGCGCTTCGTTCTGGCGGGCGAAGTCGTCCGCTGAGGCAAACCAGCCCTCGAAGCGATGGCCGTGCGTGCAACCGAGGTCGTAGACGATCATGTATGCGTTAACGGCGCAGCTTCGCCGGAGTTGACCGGGCTCTCGCGTTCGAGCCGCCAGGTCTGGTAGCGGATCGCGACGACACAGCCGACGATGATAGCGCCCAACGTCAGCACCGAACCGACGGCAAGCGTCGAGACGCCGGTGAGCCCTTGCCCGATCGTGCAGCCGAGCGCCGTAACGCCGCCGAAGCCCATCATCACGGCGCCGACGATGTGGTTGGCGACATCCTCGACCGAAGCGAAGCCTTCCCAGCGGAACGAGCGCTGCGCGATCGCCATCGCACCCGAGCCGATCATCATGCCGAGTACGCCGGCGATGCCGAAGGTCACGATACGCGATTGATCGGTCCACAGGAATAGCAGCTCGAGAAGGTACGCGACGGGGGCGACGAAGCTGTACGACTCGGCGCGGCCGCTGTTGGTCGCGACGAACTTCTCCTCGAGCGTGGCGGGATCTTCGGGCACGTAGCCGATATGTCCGGACACGTACCAGCCGGCGACGATGATCGCGCCGACGACGAGACCGCCGATCACGAGCTCGCCGGTCGTGCGGAAGTCACGGCTCGCGAACGCGAAGAGCGCGATCGAAGCGGCGGCGACGAAGGGCACCCAGGCACGTGCGAAGGGAATACCGAGCGCCGCCGCGATGGCGGGCACGTCGGACGTCGTCGCGCCGATCGCGCCGAAGTCGAATCGGATCGGATCGAGCACGTTCGCGCGAAACGGCGCGAACGCGCCTTTCAACGTCATGTAGGCCGCGAGGCCGAGGAAGACGAGCACGACGAGCGACTTCAGATTGCCGGCGCCGGCGCGGATCAGCGTCTTGCTGCCGCAACCCGAGGCGAGGGTCATGCCGAAGCCGAACAGCAAGCCACCGACGACATGCGACATCCAAGGCACGCGCGCCCCGGTGTAGATCGTCTTCGACAGATCGATGGCGCCGGCGAGCTGCAGCGCCGCGGCGCCGGCGATCGCCACCGCGATCGCGAGCAGCCACATGCGCATCCGGCGCCAGTCGCCGAAGTTCGCGACGTCGCTGATCGCACCCATCGTGCAGAAGCTCACCTTCTGCGCGACCGCGCCGAACACGACGGCGAGCGCAAACGCGCCGATGACGACTTCGATCGCGAGCGTGGCGATGTCGGGCATGTCGAGAATTATCCCACGCACGCCGACGCCGACTTTTGACGTCAATGGACTAAGACGCATGCACCGCTTAACCCCTTTTTTCGCTCCGGCGCGTTGATACCGGCATTGAACGACGATGCGGGGAGCAGGTGATGCGGACACGGCGGTCCATGCGGTTTGTCCTGAAGTTTGCGCTTACTTTCGCGCTGTTACCTTTTATTTCAGCCGCTCGCGCTTGGTACCCGTCCGAGCCGATCGGCGCACGTCTCGCCGATGTCGAGATCGTCGACCGGACCGACGGACAGCTGCTGCCGATCTATCGCAAGGATGGGCGTGCGTGGGTCGTCGGAACGCCGGGCCACGAATACGTGCTGCGCGTGCGCAACCTCGCCCCGGGGCGGCTGCTCGCCGTGACCAGCGTCGACGGGGTCAACGTCATCTCCGGCGATACCGCAGCGCCCTCGCAATCGGGCTACGTGCTCGACGCGCACGGCAGCGTCGAAATCGCCGGCTGGCGCAAGAGCCTCGAGCGCACGGCCGCGTTCTACTTCACGGACATTCCCGACTCGTACGCCGCGCGCACCGGTCGGCCCGACAACGTCGGCGTGATCGGCGTTGCGATCTTCCGCGAGCGGCCGCAGCCGGTGCTTTCGATGCGACCGCAGACCAAAGTCGCCGAGCGATCCGCCAATGCCGCGCCGGCACCCGAATCGCGGCAGGAGGCGGCGAGCGGCGAGATGGCGCGCCGCGACGCGTTGGCCGCGGCGCCGCCGGCGCCGTCGCTCGGCACGGGACACGGCCGAAGCGAGTGGTCGCAGGCGCAGATCGTGACGTTCGAGCGTGCGAGCGCGCAGCCGAACGAGACGATCACCATCCGCTACGACCGCTACGAAAACCTCGTCGCGATGGGCGTCATCGCCGGCCCGCCGATCGCCGGCTCGCCGAACCCCTTTCCGGCGTGGCCGCGGTTCACCCCCGATCCTCCCGGAAAGTAGGGTCAGACTCGACTTTCCCGAAAGTAGGGTCAGACTCGACTTTTTCGTCACCGGATCGCCACAATGGGGCGTCGTGCGAAAAGTCGAGTCTGACCCTACTTTCTCGGTGCCGGCGGCCGTTGCCGAGGGCGACGAGGCGCTGATGCTCGCGTACGCGCAGGGCGACGCGGCCGCGTTCGATACGCTGTACGGCAAGCACAGGGGCGGCGTCTATCGCTACCTGCTGCGCCACTGCGGCAACGCCGGCGCCGCCGACGAGCTGTTCCAGGATGTGTGGATGAATTTGATCCGCGCTCGCGCGGGCTACGCGCCGACGGCGAAATTCACGACGTGGCTTTATCGGATCGCGCACAATCGCCTGATCGATCATTGGCGCGCCAACGGACAGGTCGAGCTGGTCGCAGCCGGTGCGGGCGATGACGACGACGATCCGCTCGCAAGCGTGCCGGCGACACGCAACGACGAGCCGGACGTGCGCGCAGCGTCGCGCGAAATCGGCGTGCGGCTCGCGCAGGCGCTCGCGACGCTGCCGCCGCCGCAGCGCGATGCGTTCCTGCTGCACCAGGAGGGCGGGCTCACGCTGGAGGAGATCGCACAGCTTTCCGGCGCCGGCGTCGAGACGGTGAAAAGCCGCGTGCGCTACGCACTCGCCAAGTTGCGCGCCGAGTTGTCCGATCTGCGATGACGATGCGAACGCCCGACGACCTGCACGATGCGCGCTTCGACGACGCGTGGCGGCGCGCGTCGCGCGAGACGCCGCCGGCGGCGCTCGACGACGCGATTCGCGCCGCGGCACGACGCGAAGTCGGGGCAGGTCCGCAGGACGTCACCTCGGTGCGCGAGGCGACGCGTCCCGAGCGCTGGTGGTTCCCGCTCGCTGCGGCGGCGACGATCGGCGCAATTGCGATCGGATTGCTGCAGATATCGACATCGGATCGCGTCGGGCCGGCCGACGAGCGACGCGTGGTGTCGGACGTTCCCGAGGACGCAAAACCGGCGCCGCCGGCGGCCGAGCCTTTGCCGTCGCCGCAGCCGAGCGCACCGCTCGCGAAGGAACAGGCGCCGCCCCTGTCCGCACCCATCGAGGAGCCGAAGTCGAAGGTGCCGCGGGAAGCGAAAACCGCGGCCGGGGCCGCGGCGCCAACCCCGCCGCCCGTGGCCGCTCCTGCCGCACCGCCACGACCGGCCACGGCTGCTTCATCAGCCCCGCGCGTCGCTGTTGAACCGGCGCCACCGCCGGGCGCGGCGCCAGCGCCGGCCCCGGCCGTGCGCTCCGAACAAGCGCAGCGCCCGGAGCCGCAGCCGCAGCCCTTCCCTGCCCCGCAGAAGCGCGACCAAGCGCCATCGGCCGACGTCCTGCAGCCGCGAGCGACGCTCGCGCCGAAGAAATCCGAAGCGGCACCGCAAGCGCCGGCGGTGGCGCAATCTCGAGCGCCTGCTCGTCGGATGGACGCAACGGAGGAAGCCGACGGCGATGTGCGCACAGCATTGAAGTCGCGGCTGGCCGCGGCGCCGGCCGACCGCGGCCGCAATGCGTCGAACAGCGCTGCCGGCACGATCGCAGCCGCCCCACTATCCGAGGAAGCCGTTCCCCGCACGCCGCCGGTAGCCGCTCCCCCGATGTCCACGCCGCAACGCGCGGCCGCGCAACTCTCGGCCGAGCGTTCCGATTCGGTCGGAGCGCGCGCGAAGCAGCGTGCCGCCATGCCGATCGCCGACTGGATCACGCTGATGCGGCGGCTACGCGAGGAGCAGCGCTTCGACGATCTCGCAACGGAGCTCGCGGCGTTCCGCTCGCTGCACGCCGATGCCAACACGCTGCTGCCGCAGGACCTGCGCGATCTCGCGCTTCCGGCGGCGGGGACGCGCTAGCTACGCGCTCTTCGGCGCGAATTTCAGCGCGGCGCCGTTGTTGCAGTAGCGCAGGCCCGTCGGCTGCGGGCCGTCGTTGAACACGTGGCCGTGGTGACCGCCGCAGCGGATGCAGTGGTATTCGTCGCGCGGCATGCCGATCTTGTAATCGGTCTTCTGCTGAAAGACGCCGGGGATCGTCGTGAAGAAGCTCGGCCAGCCGGTGCCGCTCTCATACTTCATCGCGGAGGTGAACAGCGGCAGCTCGCAGCCGGCGCACACGTAGATGCCGGCGCGCTTCTCCTTGTTGAGCTCGCTCGCACCCGGAAACTCGGTGCCTTCCTCGCGCAGGATCCGGAATTGCTCGGGTGTCAGCACTTTGCGCCACTCGTCGCTGGTCCGGCGCAGCATCGTGTTCGGCTCGGGGGGGTTGAGGCCCGTCGGCACGAAGTCGCGCCAGCCCTTTTGAAGCGCGTCGACCGAAGCGGCGACTTTCTTCTGGGCGCGCGTCAATCCGGCTGGCAGCAGAAGCGATGAGCCGATCAGCGTGAGGAACAGACGACGATCCATGTTCGCACTCCTTGATGTCGATGCGATCGGTCGGCGCGGGTAGCGCCGGCCTTACAGCGTTTGCAGCAGCCGGCGGATCGGCGCCGGCAACGCGGCGGCAAGCGCGTCGTCGCGAGCGAGCCAGACGGGTCCCGACTCGGTCACGCCAAGCCCTCGCCCCCGTACGCGCAGCCGTTGCGGGTGGAGCGTGAGCTTGTAGTGCGTGAAGCCGTGCTCGATCGGCGCGAGCGGCTCGCCCGCCTCTACGTCGAATCCGAGGCGCTCGCGGCAGAAGCGCTCGACGTCCGCGTCGAGCGCGAGCTCCGGCAGACTCCAAAGGCCTCCCCAAATGCCGGCGGATGGACGTTTTTGGAGCAGCCACTCGTTCGCGCGCTCGACGACGAGCACGCGCAGTTCCCGATGCGGAAGCCGCTTGCGCGGGCGCGGCGACGGCAGCTCGTCGATGCGATGGGTCCTGCGAGCGACGCAGTCGGCCGCGACCGGGCATGCGTCGCATCGCGGATTCGATCGCGTGCAGAGCGTCGCGCCAAGGTCCATCAGGCCCTGCGTATAGCCGTGGATGTCGCCTCGGGCGGGCACCAGCGATTCCGCCGCGAGCCACAAGGCGGCGGTCACGCGGGGCGCGCCGGGGAATCCCTCGATGCCGCGATGACGCGCGAGCACACGCTTCACGTTGCCGTCGAGGATTGGTTTACGTTCGCCGTATGCGAACGCGGCGATCGCCGCAGCCGTCGAGCGCCCGACGCCCGGAAGCGTTGCGATCGCGTCGGCGGTGCGCGGGAATTCGCCGCCGTGTTCGGCGACGAGGGCCTTTGCCGCGGCATGCATGTGATGGGCGCGCCGGTAATAGCCGAGGCCGCTCCAGTGCGCGAGCACGTCGTCGCTCGACGCCGCCGCAAGCGCCCGCACGTCCGGAAACGCCGCGATGAAGCGCTCGAAGTACGGCAGCACCGTCGCGACCTGCGTCTGCTGCAGCATGATCTCGGAGAGCCAGATGCGATACGCGTCGTTCGTCCGCTGCCACGGCAGGTCGTGGCGGCCATGCGCGCGCTGCCAGGCGATCAGGCGATCGGCGAACAAAGAACTAGGGTCAGACTCCACTTTCCGAAAAGTAGGGTCAGACTCGACTTTCCCGACTTTCCGCGTGTCGGCGCGCATGGACGCCATCGTGCCTTAAAAACGTGGGAGCAGAATCGACTTTCGGTATTCGCATCGCGCAGAGCCGGCTTCTGCCGCCCGAAAAGTGGAGTCTGACCCCACTTTTCGGAAAGTCGAGTCTGACCCTACTTTTCGGAAAGTCGAGTCTGACCCTACTTTTCTGACCCTACTTTTCGAGAAGTGGAGTCTGACCCTACTTTCTAGCGGATGGCGAGGCGCTGGCGCGCTTTGGTCGCCGCTTCGGATTGGGGGTGCTTCGCGATCAGGTCCTCGAGCGTGCGCCGCGACGCCGCGCCGTCGCCCATCTCGAATTGCGACGACGCGATGTTGAGCATCGCGTCGGGCACTTTCTGGCTGTCGGGGTACGCCGCGAGAAGCTGCCGCTGCGAGGCGATCGCGCCGCGGTAATCGCGCTGTGCGAATTGCGCGTTGCCGAGCCAGTACTGCGCGGACGGCGCGAGCGGACTCTTCGCGTACGTCTTCACGAAGCCGGCGAAGCTCGTCGCTGCAGCCCCGTAGTTGCCGGCCTTGAACTGGTCGAGCGCCGCGTCGTAGGCGCGCTGCTCGCCCGCCGCATCCATCGCACCGGCGGCCGGTTGCAGCCCGGGCGCGGGTGGCGCCGTCGCTCCGGTCGGGCCGGCCGGCGCACCTGCCGACGGTGCGGGCGCGGACGCCGCAGCGGCCGTTTCGAGCTTACGCAACCGCGTGTCGATGTCGACGTAGAGATCGCGCTGGCGCTTGCCCGCCTGGTCGAGCTCGAACGTGATCACCTCGAGTTGCCCGCGGACCTTCGCGATGTCGCCGCGCATCTGATCGACCGAACTCAGCAGATCGACCAGACCCTGGGCGTTGAGCTGCGTCTCGAGCGCGACGATGCGATCGTCGAGCTGCTTCTGGATCTGCGTGAGCCGCTGGTTGGTCGCCTCGATGCGCTTTCGCGCCTCGTCGTCGTCGAACAGCGCCGCGCGAGCGGGCAGCGCAAACGCAAACGCCGCGGCGAGCGCCGCGGCGGCAACGCGCAACGCGGACATCGTCACTCGCCGGCGTAGAGGATGTCGTCGCGGCGGTTCTGCGCCCACGCCGATTCGTCATGACCGACTGCCTTCGGCTTCTCCTTGCCGAACGACACCGTCTCGACCTGGCTGTCCTGCACGCCGAGCAGTTGCATCATCCGCTTGACCGCGTCGGCGCGCTTCTGGCCGAGCGCGATGTTGTACTCGCGGCTGCCACGCTCGTCGGCGTTGCCCTGGATCGTCATCCGCGCGCTGCGCTGGCCCTGCAGATAGCGCGCGTGCGCCTCGACCAGCGGCCGGTACTCGTCCTTCACCGTGAAGCTGTCGAAGTCGAAATAGACGCTGCGCTTCGACAACGGGCTGTTGGGATCGCGCAGCGGATTGCCGCCCATTGCGGAGGACGCGGTCGAAGTGCCGCCGACGCCCGACTGCGACGTTCCCGCCGTCGCTGCGCCGGTTCCCGGCGTCATCGTCGTGGTCGATGAGCGGTCTTCGGTGGGCGCCGCCTCCTGCGGCTTCTGCGTCTGGCAGCCGGCGACGAATGCGGCGATGAATGCGACGAAGATCAATCTGCGCATGGCACTTCCTCCGTGATGTTGTGGCGTTGCATGATCGGGTGGGATCGCCGCATTCGTGCTAGCGGACGAACGGACCCCATGCGGGTTCCCGGACGTCGGTCGCGACCGACGACAACCGTTGCTTGACGCGACCGTCCGTCGATACCGCCGCAAGCGTGCCGCGGCCGTCCTGCTCGACGGCGTACAGAATCATCCGCGAGTTCGGCGCAACGCTCGGGCTCTCGTCATTGGGGCCGGGCGTGAGCACCTGCACCTGGCGCGTCGCGTAGTCCTGAAAAGCCAGCTGGAAGCGGTTGCCGTCGCGACGCACGAAAACGAACCCCTTGCCGTCCGGCGTGGCGCGTGGCGAGACGTTGTAGATGCCGTCGAAGGTCATCCGCTCCACGACGTTGGTTGCAAGGTTCAGCCGGTAGATCTGGGGCGTACCGCCGCGATCCGACGTGAACAGTATGGACTGCCCGTCCGGGGTGAAGTTCGCCTCGGTGTCGATCGCGGGCGAGCTCATGATCCGCTGCGCGCCGCTGCCGTCGGCGTTGATCAGAAAAAGTTGCGATCCACCCTCTTTGGTGAGCGTCACCGCGAGCCTGCGACCGTCGGGAGCCCACGCCGGCGCACTGTTGCTGCCGCGGAAGTTCGCGAGCACCTGCCGCGCACCGGTCGACATCGATTGGATGTAGACCACCGGTTTCTTGTTTTCGAGCGACACGTACGCGATCCGCGAGCCTTCCGGCGACCACTGCGGCGAGAGCAGCGGCTCGTTCGACGACACGACCGCCTGCGCATTCGCGCCGTCGGAATCGGCGACGTGGAGCTGGAAGCGCGAGCCCTGCTTCGTGATGTAGGCGATGCGCGTCGAGAAGATGCCCGGCTCGCCGATCAGCTTTTCGTAGATCACATCGGCGATCTTGTGCGCGGTGGCGCGAAATTGCTCGCGCGTCACCGTGTACGAGACGCCGGCGAGCGCCTGTTGCTTGACGATGTCGACGAGCGCGAAGCGCACGTCGACACGTCCGTCGGGCAGCGGACGCATCGAGCCGACGACGACCGCATCGGCGCCACGCGCGCGGAAGTCGGCGACGCGCACATCCTCCGCGCGCGAAGGACGCGGCACGATGCCTGTATCGTCGACGAGCTTGAAGAAGCCGCTGCGCGAGAGATCGGCGCCGACAATGCCGCTCACGCCGAGCGGAAACGCGCTTTCGCCCTCGAACCCGACGATCGCGATCGGGATCGTCGTACCGGCGCCGCCGACGATCTCGATCGTCAGTTGCGCGTGCACCGGCGCTGACGCTACGAGCGCAACAACGGCGGCAAGAACGAGGAAGCGGGAGAGACGGGCGATGCGAAACAAAAAAGGTCCTCGAAACTTATGCGGCGCGCGGCGAACCCTGAGGGGAGCCGACGTGGCGGCCTGCCGCACGATGCACGCAATTATAACGAAGCGCCCTGGCAGACCGGGTTACGCGGCGTTGGAGCGGAAAAGAATGCCGGGGTTCCGTAACGGCCGGTCAGTGAATGGCGATCGTCGATGCAAGACCGAGCGCGTCGCGAACCGAGTCGGCGCTGCGCCGCGCCTCGTCGCGCGTCGAGTACGGCCCGAGAAAGACGCGATACAGGCCGCTCACCTGCCGGATCTTTGCTTCGTTGCCTGCCAACGCGAGCTGGGGCGACACGCGCGCGAGGAACGTCTGCGCGTTCGGGTAACTTGCGAATGCGCCGAGCTGCACGGCGAAGCCGCTCGCAGGCGGCGCGATCAGCGTTGCCCCGGCCTGCGTCGCGATCGGCACGATCGGAGGCTTGAGCTCGGCAGGTGTCGAGGCAACCGGCGGCAGCGCCGCGGCGACGATCGTTTCCGACGGCACGATCGCCTCGACATCGACGATGCCGCTGCCGGGCTGCGCGATGCCAAGCCGGTGCGCTGCCGCGTACGAAAGATCGATCACGCGACCCGGATGGAAAGGGCCGCGATCGTTCACGCGCACGACGACGCTCTTGCCGTTGGCGACGTTGGTCACGCGCGCATAGGAGGGAAGCGGCAACGTCGGGTGCGCCGCCGTCATCGCGTACATGTCGTAGACCTCGCCGATCGACGTCTTCTCGCCGTGGAACATGCGGCCGTACCACGACGCGATACCGCGCTCGCTGTACGGCCGAAGGCTCGTCGCGGGAACGTACTCGCGGCCGAACACGGTGTAGGGCCGATTGGCGAAGCGATGCAGAGCTTCCGCGTGCGGCACCGCATCGGGAATCGAATCGAGATTCGCCGGCGGATTCTCGCCGGGCCCGTCGTTCTTGTAGTAGCCGCTCGATCGCGGCGGCGCTTGCGCGCCTGGCGGCGAGTGCGCAGTCGAATCGCGCTTCGGCGGCGCGCTCGTGCACGACGCGAGCGCGATCGCCGCGAGCGCGATAGTGCAACGATGGATAAGCCAGCGAACCATGCTGGGCGCACAATCTACCATCGTTGCGACCTTCGCGCTGCCTCGCCCGCGCCGATGCCGACCTACCTGTTTGCGTGGAACCCGAAGCTGTGGGACTGGCCGGAGCTGCCGCGGGTGCGCGCACGGCTCGCCAGACGCGGCTTCGTCGATTTTCAGTGGTCGAGCGGACGCACGCGCGAGCTCGAGCCGGGCAGCCGCGCGTTCATGCTGCGGCTCGGCGTGCCGCCGAAAGGCATCATCGGATCGGGCGTGACGATGACCGAGCCGGTCATGGCGCCTCACTGGATCGACGCCAAAGCCGCCACCGGCGCGACGACGAACTACGTGCAGCTTCGGTTGGAGAGGCTGTTCGAGACGCCTGCGGTGACGCTCGACGATCTCGCACGCCCGCCATTCGCGCGCTATCGATGGGCGGTGCGCCAATCGGGAACGTACGTGCCGGCGCCGCTCGCCGATGCGCTCGAGAAGTTGTGGGAGACGCGCGTCGCGCCGACGCCGTCGCGAGGCGCCGAAGCGAAGCGGCCGACCGCACGACGACGCTGATCAACGATCGAGCGGACTGACGACGCCGCGGCCGCCGCGATTGAGCACGTGCGTGTAGATCATCGTCGTCGAAACGTCACGATGGCCGAGCAGCTCCTGCACGGTGCGAATGTCGTAACCCGACTCGAGCAGGTGCGTCGCGAACGAATGGCGCAGCGTATGCGGCGTCGCGGGCTTGACGATTCCCGCCGCGCGCACCGCTTTGCGCATCGCGCGCTGGAACGATTGATCGCCGATGTGATGACGGCGCACGTCGCCGCTGCGCGGGTCGCGCGATCGCCTGTCGGCCGGAAAGACATATTGCCACGCCCAGGAGCGCTCCGCGCCGGGATACTTGCGCGCGAGCGCATCGGCAAGGTAAACGGCGCCGAACCCTGCCGCGAGATCGTGCGCGTGCGCGTCATGCACGACGGCGAGATGTCGCTTCAACGAGGATGCGACGCCATCGGGAAGCATCGTCATGCGGTCCTTCGCGCCCTGCCATCTCGCACGATGATTTCGCTTGCCGTGAAAAATGATGAATACCGGCAGTGGAGCCCGCCGGAGTAACGCAATGAGCCCAATCGCGAACGGCAAGTGCTCTTTCGAACCATTCGACCCTTCCTCGCAATCGATCCTCGATCGGTCAACCTGTTTCCCGTCTCGCCCGCCAATGCGATCAGCTCTACCGTTCAGCCAATTTTCAACGGCCTGTTAGGGCGCACTTGACGCGACCACTGCCAGTCGTTGCGCCGTCCCGTTGTTGTAGCTACAATAACCTGTGCGCGTCACCTTCGACCCGGCCAAGCGCGAAAGGACTCTGCGCGAGCGCGGACTAGACTTCGAAGACGCCTCGATCATTTTCGAGGGCACTACAGTTGAAGTCGAGGACACGCGCAGGAACTACGGCGAAACTAGCATCATCTGCTTCGGCTTGCTCGCGGGTCGATTGGTGGTGGTGGGGTACACGCCACGGAGCAACGCGCGTCACGTTTTCAGCATGCGAAAGGCCAATGATCGTGAGAAAACCCGCCTCGCGCCGTACTTTGAAATCTGATCTCGCCAGAGTCGACGCCCATACCATTCGTCCGCACGAGTACAAGGAGTTGCCCGAACTATCGGACCGTGCTCTGACGCGAGCCGTTGTGAATAAAGGGGGCCGCCCGCGTTCAGCGAATCCCCGGAAGCTTATTTCCATTCGTCTTCCGGTCGAGGTCATTGATCGCTGGAAGGCGACTGGCCCGGGTTGGCAAACGCGTATGGCGGAGCGCCTCAATAAGGTGCGGTAAACGTGCGCCCTAACCACGCTATATGGCCTCCCGGTTGATTGCAATGGTGTTGGTTGACAGCCAATAGGTCGAGACTGCATCTCTATATTCGATCTTTTATGCGGCATGGTGGTTCTGGCCGCTGACCCTGATGGACACAAAGCGCGTCTTCGGTCGAGCAACGGCTTCGCAGATCGCCTCCGCGTCGTTGGCGTCGTTCTTCCCTCCCTGGCGATACGGGGCGACGAATTCCGCCGCCATGATGCGTGGGTCGTGTCCAAGTTTGCGCAGCGTGCGCGCCCAATGCTGGGCTCCCGAGCACGCTTCCATGCCGACCCTACAAGACGGCAGCTGGGCGAAGCATTCGAGCAGCTTCGCGCGGCGCACGGTCCTCCTTAACACCGGATTGCTGCGCTCATCCACGCCGTGAAGCGAGAACACGTTCTTCGCCAAGTCGAGACCGACGGTAGTAACCTTCATGGTGCCTCCTCCTCTCATCGATTGGACATGAACCGATCTCCAATCTGGCACACTCGATGCCGTTCGAGCAGGGGGAGGCCATTCCATTCGTTCAACCGGACCGCTACCGGCGGCGCTGCGCGCCCGCCGAGCGGCCGGTTAACTTGTTTCCGTTAGGCGGCAACGCCCCCACGACAGCGCTACAATCCCGTATGCCTGAGCTGAGCCGCTTTCTCGGCATCATTATCGCGATGTACTACCGAGAGCACGGGCCCGCTCACTTCCATTCGATTTATGGCGACTTTGAGATCACGGTAGAAATCGAATCAGGCCGCATCAATGGCAGTTTTCCCAAACGTGCGCTTGCCCATGTGCTCGAATGGAAAGACATTCACCGTGGCGAACTGCTCGAGGCTTGGGCGCTTGCACGCGCCAGTCAGCCGTTGCCGCACATTGATCCACTGGAGTAACCATCATGCTACCTCACGTCGTTGATGCCCGTTATGTCGCTGGCCACACCGTGTGGTTGCGCTTCGACGATGGCGCAGAGGGAGAGGTCGATCTTACGAACGAACTTCACGGTCTCATATTCGAGCCCTTGAAGAGCGTTGAGTTCTTCCGCCAATTTGTCGTTCATCCGGACCTGAAGACTCTGGTCTGGCCCAATGGCGCCGACTTCGCCCCCGAGTTTCTTCGCACATCCATTCGGGTTGCCGCCTAACCACGCTGTATGGAATTCCCCGGAAATGCAAGCGGTGAAGCATTGACGAAGGTGCAGACTGCAACTCTGTCTCCGGCCGTGTTGGGTGAATGGGTACCACCCGGGCCACGCTAGTAACCGCGCGCTGCGCCCTCATTCGTTCAGCGGCCTCGTCAAGCGGCCAGCAGGTTAGCCAGGTGCGCGCAGCGTCGGTCTGACGGTCGTCGTAGCTCTACTTTGCTCGCAGTCCTCGGCGTGTTCGGTTCAGTTCGCTGCGTCGTGCGCGCGCAGCGGCTCGTCTTTCACCAGTAGTGCCCAGATTAGTCGGGCGTGCTTGTTGGCGATCGCCACCAGCGTCTTGTGATAGCCGATGCGCGCATAGGTGGCGACGATCCACGCGGCGAGCCGCGTTCGTCGCGTCGGAGCCGCCTGCAACGCCGAGCGCGCACCCTGCACGAGCAGCGTACGCAGATACGCATCGCCGCGGCGGGTGATGCGACCCAGCCGCGTCTTGCCGCCGGTGGAGTACTGGCGAGGCGTCAGTCCGAGCCAGGCGGCGAACTGGCGGCCGCAGCGAAATTGCTGCGCGTCCACTACCGTAGCGGCGATGGCACTGGCGGTGAGCACACCCACCCCGCTCAGGCGCAGCACGCGCTGTGCGCGCATCGACTTGCGCGTCACGCGCAACCTCACGATCGCAGTCGCCCAGATGAGTGTCGAGCTCGCGCAGGTGAGTCAACTGCCGCGCCACGCACTGGCGCAGCAGCGCCGGCAGCTCTTCGTCGGCCAACGCCGTGCGCGCGCCGGCCAGCGCCGCCGCCGCACTGTTGGCATAGACGCGCCCGAACTCGGCGAGCAACCCACGCAGTCGGTTCAGCGCCGCGGTGCGCTCTTCCTGCAAGCCCTGGCGCAGCCGATGCAGTGCCAAGCGCGCCTGCTGCTCGGCGCTCTTCACGCTCACGAATCGCATCCGCGGTTGGCGCACCGCCGCGCAGATCGCCGCCGCATCGTTGGCATCGTTCTTCCCCGACATCCGGAACGGGCGCACGAATTCAGCGGCGATGATGCGCGGCGTGTGCCCCAGCGCCGCGAGCTCACGGGCGAAGTGATGCGCGCTCGCGCACGCTTCCATCCCCACCACGCACGGCGCGGGCGCTGCGCGAACCAGCTCAGCACGCTCTCGCGCTTCAAGGGCCGGCGCGTCACCGCTTGCCCCGCTCGATCCTCCGCATGCAGCTGCACGACCCGCTTTGCCAAATCCAACCCCGCAGTAGTAATCTCGCTCATGACTTCCCCTCTCGTGATTGAACGTGCAAATTCAATCGTGGCAGTTCGCTGCCGACCCGAGTAGGGGAAGTCCTTTCTATTCGTTCAACCGGACCGCTATCGGCGGCGCTGCGCGCCCGCCGAGCGGCCGGTTAACTTGGTTCCGTTGAGCGTCATCACATTGCAACATCGCCGCAGAGAGCGAAAGGAGGAGCCAAATCATGCTGACCGCGAGTGCTCAGGTTGCCGAGGAGACTCTGCAGGCCTTTGCGGATGCTTGGAATCGCCATGATGTCGATGCCCTCATGTCCTTCATGACGAGCGATTGCGTCTTCGAAGCCTCTGCAGGTTCTGAGATCTGCGGCACACGATATGTAGGCTTCGATTCGGTGCGCGCCGGCTTTGCCGAGGTTTGGGCAACTTTCCCCGACGCCCACTGGGGCAGCGCACGTCATTTTGTCGTAGGCGACCGTGGAGTGTCGGAGTGGACATTCACGGGAACACGTACCGACGGCACATGCGTCGAAGTCCACGGTTGTGACCTGTTTACCTTTCGAGATGGCAAGATCGCCCTGAAGAACTCCTATCGCAAAAACCGTACGCCACTTGGTACCAAGGCTCGTTAAGCTAACGCAATTAGACCGATGACGCCCAACCACGCGTTCAACCGGACCGCTATCGGCGGCGCTGCGCGCCCGCCGAGCGGCCGGTTAACTTGGTCTCGTTAGGCCGCAACATTGACGCGGCGCGGCCATTTGTTACGAGTTCCGCGACGCTCCCGTCGCGGAAACACGCGACCTCGATGAAAATACGTTACTCGACGTCGACGCCAGCGGAAACATCTGCGCCATCACCGTCGAGCACGCTTCCGAGCGGGCGGACATTCCGAGCTTTTCGTACGAACAGGTTGCGGCGTAACCACGCGTTCAACCGGACCGCTACCGGCGGCGCTGTGCGCCCGCCGAGCGGCCGGTTAACTGCTGCTTGTTGTTGGGCGTCTCGCGTTAGCTCCGGCGCTATACTGCGAGCACAGCCAACGTTTTCGGGGTCTCCCATGCAGCTCACTGCAGTCTATCGTCGCGTCGCTGAGGGCTACGTTGCCTTCGTAGAAGAGTTGCCGGGCGCGAATACGCAAGCCGCGACCCTTGATGAAGCGCGGTCGAGTCTTGTCGAAGCCGTCGAACTTGTGCTTGAGGCCAATAGAGCGATGTCCGAAGAGTCCATTCAAGGTCAAGATGTCATCCGCGAGCCGATCGTCATCGCGGATTAATGAAGCGTGTTGATTTGATTCGACACCTCGAGCAGCACGGCTGCACGTTTCATCGAGAGGGCTCGAAACACACGGTCTATGTCAACCGCGCCAAACGCAAAGCATCAACGATTCCGAGACATCGCGAAATCAACGACTTCCTTGCTCGAAAGATCTGCAAGGATCTCGAAGTCCCCGAACTGTAAGACGCCCAATCCTGCGTTCAACCGGACCGCTACCGGCAGCGCTGCGCGCCCGCCGAGTGGCCGGTTACTGTAACTTGGTTCCGTTAGGCCGCATTTTGAGGTACGCGCCGCCGCACGCGCATAATTCAACCGGTGAAGGTCAGTGAGATCCTCCGGCAGCTCTCGGAAGACGGCTGGGTGTTGGTTGCAACTCGCGGGAGCGATCGCCAGTTCAAGCATGCGTCAAAAGCGGGACGTGTCACAGTTCCCGGGAAGCCCAGCGACGAACTAGCGCCGGGTACGCTGAACAGCATCCGCAAGCAAGCCGGTTTCAAGAAGTGAGGCGAAAGATGCGCTACGCGATCGTGATTGAGAATGCCGGTCCCAACTATTCGGCGTACGTTCCCGACCTTCCTGGCTGCGTGGCAACCGGCGCCACGATTGAAGAGGCCGAGCGTGAAATCCGCGAGGCGATCGAATTTCACATTGAAGGCCTGCGCAAGGACGGTATAGCTGTTCCCGAGCCTTCAAGCGCAGTGCGCTACGTGGAAATTGCGGCGTAACCGCGCGTTCAACCGGACCGCTATCGGCGGCGCTGCGCGCCGCCGAGCGGCCGGTTAAATTGGTTCCGTTAGGCCGCAACATTGACGCCGCAGCGCCGTTTGCTACAGTGGTACGGTGAAGGTCCGCGAACTTATCGCCTTGCTTGAGGCCGATGGCTGGTTCCAGGTTCGAGTGAAGGGAAGCAATCGACAGTTTCATCACAGGGCGAAACCGGGCGCCGTTACTGTTGCCGGGAAACCGAGCATCGATGTCCCGCCCAGAACATTGAATAGTGCCCTGAAGCAGGCGGGCTCAAGAAGCCGGAGTGACGACAGGTGCTTCCTCATACGGAGCATACGTACCCGATCTTCCGGGTTGTATCGCGGTTGGCCAAACACGCGAAGAGGTTCTTGCCACGATCCAAGAGGCCATCGAATTTCACTTGGAGGGGTTGAAGGAGGACGGTCAACCCGTTCCTCCGCCCAGCTCGTCAAGCGAAGTCGTGGAAGTTGCGTAACGACGCGTTCAACCCGACCGCTACCGGTGGCGCTGCGCGCCCGCCAAGCGGCCGGTTACTAACTTGGTTCCGTTAGCCGCACACAACGTGAACTCGATGCGTCGTGAATAGTCTCGTCATCAGCATTTTCGCCGGCGCAATCGGAGCCGGCTACTTCATCTACGGCAAGCGGCAGACTAAGTTCGTGCCAATGCTTGCCGGTGTTCTCCTGTGCGTCTATCCGTACTTCGTTGACAGTTTGTTCTGGCTGTCCGCCATCGGCATAGTGCTGATGGCCGCGCCTTTTTTTGTTGACTTCTAGCCTTGCGACCTATTGGTATCCTCCCGTCTAGACGTCTTCCTCTTGATGAACCGGCGCTCGAACTGGGTACGGCTGAGCCGATGCTGCTCGACGACGCGCCAAGTGTGATCGGCGACCGCGAGCTGGAAGACGGACTTCGCAACATCGACTGCCACGACGGGCCAAGCGGCGATAGCATTCACGTCGGACTCTCCTTGGTCGAGCGCTGACACCCCACACGACATGAGGTCAGCCGGCGCGACGATGGCGAAAGATCAGGAGGAGTCCATCCCATCATTCACCCGGACCGCTACCGACGGCGCTGCGCGCCCGCCGAGCGGCCGGTTACGTAACTTGATCTCGTTAGGCGTCGCAATTCCCATCCTACAGGCCGATGATTCATCGAACCGCCTCCTGCAGTTGCGGCCAGCTTCAAGCTCACGTCACGTCTGACCCGATTCGGGTTTCTGTCTGCCACTGCCTTGCCTGCCAGCGTCGGACCGGAAGTGTCTTCGGCGCTCAAGCTCGCTTCGCTTCCAGTTCCATAACTATCACGGGCGCCACCAAGGAGTGTGTCCGTGTCGGAGACGAAGGCTCACGAACCACTTTCAGGTTCTGTCCTGAGTGCGGGTCAACGGTGTTCTACACAGCCGAAGGCCTTGAAGGCTCTATCGCAATTCCGGTCGGTGCGTTCGCCGACCCGAAGTTTCCGAGTCCCACGTTCTCGGTCTACGAGGAGTGCATGCACAGCTGGGTGTCCATGCCTCCAGGCGTCGAGCACATGGCGTAGGCAAACCGCGACGCATCGAGCGCACCGTCCATCCACTGGCATTTGCTCATGTCCAATCGTCGCCCCTACGTGCTCCATCATAGCGACCCTTCGACGGCGCTGCAGCTGAACCTGGAGTGGACGGTAACCTTGAGCGGTAATCTTGAGCGACCAGCGCGAGTCGGGCATGGACTACCAACTACTTACGATTGTCCTGAGCGATGGACGCTGCTTCGAGCGAGTTCCTCACGTTGCCGGTTACATTGACCTCACCGGGTTGTCCGATTTTGGAAGGTACCGTTCTTCGCGAACGACATCTCTTCGGTTATCGTTACGCATGACAAGTCCGGGCCTCCAATGTTGATGGTAGGTCGCAATGAGTCCCGATGCCAACAACGCCACCTAACCCCGTGTTCAACACGGACCCTCGCCGGCGGGGCTTCGCCTCGGCCGGGTGGGCCGGTTAACTGGTTTCGTTAGGCCTCGCGCAGGCCCACACACTTCAGGAGAACTCATGTTTGACCACGTCAAATTCGGAGTCAGCGACTATGCAGCGAGCAAAGCGTTCTTCCTCAAGGCACTCGAATCGCTCAGCGTAGCTGTTGTCGCGGAGGGGCCGCCGACGTACGGTGTCGAGCTTAGCCCAAAGGGTAAGGGTTCATTGTGCCTGTACCAAATCGAGGAGAAGCCGGCGCATCTTCACTTGGCGTTCACGGCGGAGAATCGCCAGCAAGTCGATGCTTTCTATCGCGCGGCTCTGGAGGCGGGTGGCAAAGACAATGGTGCGCCTGGTCTGCGCCCGCACTACCACGCGAACTACTATGCGGCTTTCGTCATTGGTCCGGACGGGCACAACATCGAAGTGGTTTGCCACGAACCCGAGGCCTAACCCCCATGGCCACCAAGCTCACTGCACGGTTGACGAACCGGCGCTCGAATTGCGTGCGCGTCGGGCGCGCAGTCGAAGGTTTATTTTCTCGACGCTGTAAAGCCTACAGCCGAAAAGGCTGGCGCATCCTTCATGGACGCCCGACGCGGTTCGTTGTAAACATTCCGACCGCTTGATTTTAGAGGAGACGCAGCATGGACCGATTCACGGGCGGTTGCCTTTGCGGCAACGTCCGAATTGTGGCGTCGGGACTCCCCTACCGGGTCGGCCTTTGTCACTGTCTCGACTGCCGCAAGCATCATGGGGCCCTTTTTCACGCTTCCGCGGTGTTCCCTCAGGATGCGGTGACGATCGATGGCGAAACACGCGACTACGCCGGGCGGTTTTTCTGTCCTCGCTGCGGCTCGTCAATATTCGCACGCACTGCAGACGAAATCGAAGTGAACCTAGGATCCCTGGATGCCCCTGACCAACTGATGCCAACCTACGAAAGCTGGATCGTCCGTCGCGAGTCGTGGTTGCCGCCGTTTCCGCTCACGAGACGATACGAGCGCGATCGTGACGCCACGGGTCGCTTTGAGGAGTAGGTGGCTCAAGAAGCCGGAGTAACAACAACAAATGCGCTATCTCGTCGTCGTCGAAAAAGGGCCCCACCTCGCTTGGGGCGTACGTACCCGATCTTCCAGGCTTTATCGCCGTCGGCGAAACACGCGAAGATGTCTTCGCCTCGATCCAAGAGGCGATCGAAATTCACTTGGAGGGGCTGAAGGAAGACGGTCAACTCACCCCTACGCCCAATTCCTCCAGCGAAATCGTCGAAGTTGCGGCGCTAACTCCGTATATGGACTCCCCCGACAAAGCAAGAGATTGATCGATCGTTGTGGCAACAAGGGTGAGCCCGCAGTCGTATATCCGGCATCTGAAGTGGGCTCATAGTGGCCCGTGCCGACATGGAATCTGCGGACAGCGCTGCGCCAATCGTTGCAAGCGGCAAGCGTGAAGCTGCCGGCAGAGTTATCGGCGTCAGGCGATGTGGGGACGACCCGGTTGGCCATGATGGGCGATCAATTCTCTACGCAAGGCTCGGGGTGAGGTGAATAGGAGGCGAGGTGTTTTTCAGGCCGGCAGCGCGAACGCCGTGCGCGCGATCTTGTTGTTCAGGCGGGCGGCGCCGTAGGGTTGGTGGTCACGCAGCGTGGCGTAGCAGATTCTTGCCAGCTTGTTGGCGAGTGCACAGGTTGCCTTATTGTGGTTCGAGCGCGTCTGCACGGTCAGTGCCCATTGACGCAGAGCATCGATCTTCTTGCCGCTGTGCAGCGCGGCCGTAGCAGCGCGCAGTACTGCACGCGCGCCGTGGGTGAGCAGCATGCGCAGGTAGCGGTGGTCGCCGACGCCGGGAATGGACAGTAGCGTGGCGCACGCCGCCGATTGTCGTGCCAGCGCGGTCAACCCGCCTTCGAGCTGGGCGATGCGCACTTCGAGCAGTCGGATCTCCTCGATGAGCAACGTCATGGTGCCGCGGATGAGCATGGGCACCGACGAGCGCGGATCGGCAAGCACGCGGCCGATCTGCTCGACGCCGAGGCGGCTGCCCTGCGCGATGACGATGCCGAACTCGCGGCAGAAGCCGCGCAGCGCGTTGATGCGCGAGGTGCGCGTGGCCATCCACAGCGAGCGCGTGCGATGCAGTCCCTGCAGCGCCTGCTGCTCGATCGACTTGATCTTCACCGGAGTGATCTCGGCGCAGCGCGTGGCTTCGAGCAGCGCGCGGGCATCAGCCGCATCGGTCTTGTTGCGCTTCACGTAAGCGCGAATGTAGGCCGCCGGCAGCAGCCGCACCTCGATGCCCAGCCCGCTCAACCAGCGCGCCCAGTGATGGGCACTGCCGCAGGCTTCCATGACCACCAGGCCGACCGCGCGGTTGACGAACCAGCGCTCAAACTGGGTGCGGCTGAGCCGCAGTTGCTCGACGACGCGCCAAGTCTGATCGGCGACCGCGAGCTGGAAGACGGCCTTCGCAACATCGACTGCCACGACGGGCACAACGGCGGTAGCATTCATGTCGGACTCTCCTTGATTGAGCGCTGACACCCCACACCACATGAGGCCAGCCGGCACGATGATGCCGAAAGATCAGGGGGAGTCCATCCCATCATTCAACGCGGACCGCCATCGGCAAGCGCCCCGCGCCCGGCGGGCGGCCGGCTAACTTAGATCCGTTAGAGGCACCCGCTCCTGCCTCCAATGCGCAAACATCATCGCGACGGTGATCTCGTGGTTGGCATCGCGTGGTTCGACCGGGAACAATGGGAACGGTTGTGCCAAGTTGTCCCCGATCGGTCGCAACTGGACGATAGCTTCGAGGAATGGGAAGCGAGTGCGCTGCGTTCCCTCGCCGAGATGAAAACGCGGGGGCTCAAAGTCAAGTCAGTTTCCGTGCAGGTTTCTGAGCTGGTGCAATGGTGTGACGCGCGGAAATTGCCCGTTGATGGCGCAGCCCGCGCACAATATGTTTCCTTCCTTCTTCAGGGTAAGCGTGGCGAGGCGTAACCACGCGGTCAACGCGGACGCCGACCGGCGGGGCTTCGCCCGCGCCGTGGTTGCCGGTTACCTCACTCGTTAGACCGCTGGAGCGATGAAGAGGGCGTACGTCGGGGCGGTGCTAACGGGAGGCGTCATCGCGGGCGCTCTTGATATCGCCTTTGCTATCTCGTTCGCCGCCTGCCACGGCATGGCACCGATTCGCCTCCTGCAAACCGTCGCGAGCGGCCTTTTCGGCAAGGCGGCGTTCACCGGCGGCGTCCCAATGGCGGCATTGGGCCTCGCGTTGCACTTCGGGCTCTCCTGCCTGTGGGCGGGTGTGTTTCTGGGGCTGGCGTGGCTCAGGCCGTCGCTCATCCTCAATCCCTATGTCTCCGGCGTCTTGTTTGGCATCATTGTCTTCCTCGTGATGCGGCTCGTCGTTCTGCCGCTTTCGGCCTTTCCCTATCCGGTAACTTTCAAGCCGGTTGCGACCGCCCTCGACGTGTTGTCGCACATGCTGCTGTTTGGTGTCCCAATCGCGCTTGCTATCCGAAAGGCGGTGGTCGGTGCGGCCGCGGCCTAACCGCTCCGTCGAGCGGTTGTCCAAAAGCGGCCTTCGCCTGCTTTCGACCGCCGCCCGCGTCGAACGTTAGGCATGAACATCGACCGGAGGCAGATTGTGAGCACTGAAGCCACTTACTTCGTAGCCGCAGTTGTCGTTGGTCTAGGCGCAACTCTGTTCATGGATGTTTGCGCGCTATTCCTGAAGCGTGCGTTGGGCATTCCTTCGGCCAACTATTGCCTGGTCGGGCGCTGGCTTCGCCATATGCCCGAAGGCACGTTCACACATGCGAGTATCGCCGCCGCCGCGCAGAAGCGTTCCGAGTGCACGGTGGGCTGGATCGCCCACTACGTCATTGGTACCGTGTACGCACTCTTGCTCGTCGCCTTTGTTTCAGGTAGCTGGCTTGCGCGGCCAACCTTGTTGCCAGCCATGCTCTTCGGCATTGGTAGTGTGCTGGTGCCATACCTAATCATGCAGCCTTCGTTCGGACTCGGCATTGCCGCGTCAAGAACGCCCCAGCCGATGCAGGCCAGGCTGCGAAGTCTTATGGCGCACACAGTCTTCGGATTCGGGCTCTATGTATGTGCTGTTGGCGTGAGCCAGGTGCTGCGGGTTGCCTGACCACACGGTCAACACGGACGCCCCGTGTGCGCGGCTTCGCCCGCGCCGCGGGTCGTCGGTCAGCTTGGTTCGGTTGAGCCCCGCACTTCGATGAACCTGCCTTCTCTTGCCTCATCGTGCGCTGCGCGCTTACCGATCGCGAAAACATCAGCGCTGAGCTGCTGACGGTGACCGGCCTCGCGCCGGAGGATCGCTGTCACCTCAACGGCTTGGCGATGGTCGACGGCAAGCCCGCGTTCCTCACCGCGCTGGGGGCGACCGATGCGCCGGAAGGCTGGCGCGCGAACAAAAAGGACGGCAGCATCCTGCTCGACTACGCGAGTCGCGAGCCAATCGTCCGCGGCCTGTCGATGCCGCACAGCCCGCGCTGGTACCGCGGCCGGCTGTGGTTGCTCGAGTCCGGGCGTGGCAGGCTCGCCACCGTCGACCTCGCCTCCGGCAGGATGGAGACGGTCGTGCAGTTGCCCGGCTTCACCCGCGGGCTCGACTTCATGGGCCCGCTCGCCTTCGTCGGGCTCTCCCAGCTGCGCGAGTCGAACCCCTTCACCGACATCCCGATAACCGACGACAACGCCGATCGCATGAGCGGGATGTGGGTCGTCAACATCGAGACGGCCCAAACCATCGCGTTTCTGAAGTTCAGTGCGTCCGTCGAGGAGATCTTCGCCGTGCAGGCGCTCGCCGGCGCGCGCTTCCCCGCGATCGTCGACGAGGACGACGAGCCGATCAAGGCGACGTACGTGCTGCCCGAAGAGGCGCTGCGCGACGTACGATTCACGGCGCCGACAGCGGGCGAGCGGCAGCCGATTTCCACGCCTGGCTGAAACGAATGCAACCCATAATCGACCATATTCAAATTACAGTTCGGGACATGTCGGTTGCCGGTCCCTTCTACGACAAATTGCTGCCGCTGCTCGGCTTCAGCCCACAAAGCAAAGCGAGCGCGGTCATAGATGCACACGAATTCCACGTCATCGAGTACAGCCATCCGCGGATGGCCTTCGCCATCACGTCTCCTCGAAGCGCCTTCCGGAATGAAACAATTCATCGAAGAAGGCCGGGGGCGCTGCACCATCTCGCTTTCCGAGCGGGATCTCGGGCCGAAGTCGACAGACTCTACGCTGAGCTGAAGGCCATTGGGGCTGTAATCGTTACACCGCCGCGCGAGTATCCCGAATACACACCGCCCGGCTACTACGCGCTGTTCTTCAAAGACCTCGAGGGCATCAAATACGAAATCGTCACGCATTCGAAAGCGGACGTGAGCGAAGGCGCTGCCGGCTCGGCCGGTTAGCTGGCCGCACATGGCATCGCGACGCCTCAATCCTGGGTTGATCGTGCTGATCGCCTTTCTCGGTGTCAATGTCGCGTATGTCTCCATCGCATACGTCTTTTCAAGGGTTCCGTCGCCCGCGCAGCGGTGCAGGACGCATTGCGCCGAGATCAACAGGATGTCGCGAATGGTCCCGCAGTACGCCAACGCCGAGAATGCCAGACGCGGGGTTGGCCCGCTTCGATGCGAGTGCTATTGACCCGGGGCGAGAGCCGAAGGACGTTCCGGCGCACGAAAATGGACACGACTCTTCCGAAGACGAGCACCCGGGAGGATTACCGGAGTAATCGCAGGCGTCGTGCTCTCCTCCTTCGCACAGGTGCGTCACGCCAACGTTTGGTGCGGTGGATGGTGTTCGCGCTCGGCTTCCTCGCGTTCCGTTAGGAGACCAACCGATGCTCGCCGGCAGTTGTCACTGCGGAGCAGTTCGAATCGAGATTCCACGTCGGCCGCGCACGCTCACCGACTGCAACTGTTCAATCTGCCGGCGCTACGGTGTTCTTTGGGCGTATTACAAGGCATCCGACGTTCGGGTCATCTGCCGACCGGGCGCCACCAACGCGTATTCCTGGGGGCCGAAGGCGTTGCGCTTTGTCCGCTGCGGCACATGCGGGTGCATCATGAATTGGGTGCGCGTGCGCGCTCGTAAAGTGAGCTATCTGGGAGTCAATGCGAGGAACTTCGATCCAAGCATCCTGGATTCTGTGCGCGTCCGCCGTCTCGACGGGGCGAACACGTGGAAGTACCTCGACTGAGGATGCCTTCTCGTGCGCGCGTGCAGGTCTGGCTTGGGCTCGTCGCGGCTCACCTTGGTGCCGGCGCCTCGGGCTGGCTGGGCGGCGGCGATCGAGTGGCCGCGATCGTGGCGGGTTCCATCTACCTGCCGTTGTGGCCGTTCGCTCGGCTCGGTCTGCCGGTGTTTCGGCAAACGGCATGGATGTTTCCTCCTCCAACCGCTCTGGGGTGGACGCTCGTCCTTGTCGTCTGGCTCGTCATCTATTGGTATGTTGCGTCCTTGCTGGCTTGGCTGCTCGCGAGGCATCGCCGTGCGCTCTGAGACCCCGATCCGACTCATGCCAGCCGCCTTTGCCTTCTGCACCATGATGCGGGGCGAGACTGAAAACCCAGCTCGAACGTTAGCCGCCTCTGCGCATGTTGATACGGGGTGCCACGATTGATGATGCGTGCGCGATCGCAGCGATTCACGTCGCGGGTTGGCGCGCTGCGTATCGCGGCATCATGCCGGATGCGTTGCTGGCCGATCTGTCGGTCGACAAGCGCGCAGCCAATTGGCGCTTCGCTATCGAGCAACGACGCCCGCAGATTCTTGTCGCGGCCGAGCCGAATCGTATTGTCGGCTGGATTGCTTTTGGTAAATGCCGCGACGCCGATCAATCGGCCGATACCGGCGAAATTTGGGCCGTGTACGCCTGCCCCGACCGTTGGTCTCGCGGCGTCGGGCGCTCATTGTGGCTCGCGGCGCGAGCGGCGTTGGTCGCCGAGGGCTTCTCGCGTATCACGCTCTGGGTGCTTGCCGCAAACGAGCGTGCATGCCGGTTCTACGAGAGAGCGGGCTTTGCCGAAGACCGTCGCTCGCGCAAGCCTGCTGAATTCGGCGGCGTCGCGCTCGACGAGATCCGTCTTGTCTACGATGTTGCCGGCCAACCCGGCATTCAGAGCGAGTCAGCGTAACCTACAATTGTCTGAGAGAGGCGACTACTGCGACATCGCCGACGGGGTTGACGCAAACGATCCATTGCGAACCGCCATGCAGATCCGACTCGATGACCTGTCAGGTGCCGCCATCCGCGCATTGCTCGCCGAGCATCTTCACAACATGCATCAGCTATCTCCTCCCGAGAGCGTGCATGCACTCGATCTCGCCGGTCTCCTGCGACCGGATATCACCTTCTGGACCATTTGGTCTCACGATGAGCTGCTTGGCTGTGGCGCGTTGAAGCAGATCACGCCGGTGCATGGCGAAGTCAAATCGATGCGAACGGCCACCGCACATCGACGCAAAGGTGTAGCGCGTGCGATGCTCGAACACATCATTGCCGAGGCGCAGAGGCGCACGTACTGCCGACTGAGCCTCGAGACGGGCTCGATCCCCGCCTTCGAGCCCGCGCGTCGGCTATATGAAAGCTTCGGCTTCGCATACTGTTCGCCGTTCGGCGACTACGGCGATGACCCGAACAGCGTCTTTCTGACCCGAACGCTCGACAAGACCTGAACCGCGCGGCTTGTGACCATGAAATTGCTGCTCTTCGTCGTCGGCTGGCTCATTCTTCTGGTTCTCTGTTGGCCACTCGCGCTGCTGGTCGTTCTTCTTGCGCCGCTGATAGGGGTCGTTTCGTCGGCCTTTGGACTCGTTGGGCTTCTATGGTCCGCTGCGTTCGCTCTGTTCAAAGCGGTGCTCTTTCTCCCTGCGCGGCTTCTCGGCTATCGAGGTTAGACCGGGCGAGCCGCGTCGGCACCGGAACCGGCTCTGCCACGCGCTCGGCGGCCGAATTGCGACCGGCGACTTGGTGCCGTCAGGAGACCGCAATCATTTCGACCGCCGAGTTGAGCGGAGAACGAATTTCACTGCGAAGGTGCCGCAGGGAATTCGCGACTCCGCTGCATGCGGCCGCGGTCGAGTCCGTTGAGACCGTCGGTCGCTGGATGTCGTGGTGTCACGCCGAGTACAAACAGCCGGAGAGCGTCGCGTGGCTGGACAAGTGTGACGCCGAGTGGGAAAGCGGCGACGCCTACGAATTCGCGATCTTCGACCGCGCTGGTCACTACATGGGTGGCGCAGGTCTAAATCAAATAAACAAGCTGCACAACTGGAGGTCGTTCTGCCCGCGGGTTTCGCGACGGAAGTGGTCGCGTCCGTGAACGATTAGTCTGTGCATCTTGGCCTGCCCCTAGACATGCCAGCACGCGCAACCGTCGATGCCGAGCTCCATCGACTCGAGCAATCGCTGCTCGATCCGCTCGTGCGTCGATCGCGCGAAACGGTGTCGCGCTTGCTCGCGGACGACTTCGTCGAATTCGGTACGTCGGGCATCGTGTACGACAAGGCGTCCGTGCTTGCAGCGTTAGCCGACCAGCCGCCCTTCGTCACGACGATCAGCGAGTTCAAGGCGCGCTGTTTGCATCCCGAGCTATTCCTGGTTACGTTTCGCACGACCGGATTCGATTCATCGGGCGAGACGGTCGGCCATTCGTTGCGAATCTCTCTGTGGGAGCGGCGCGAAGGTCTATGGCAGCTTCGATTCCATCAAAGTACCGGCGTTGCGCTCCGATGAGCGATGCGATTCGACGGCGCCAACGGGCGGCGGCTCGGAATGCGTGACGTGTCGACCGTCACCGTCGCGGCAGTGGCCAGTTCCGACCCGTGCGGGGGCCTCGCCGCCGCGAATGTCGTGATGATGGTCTCCGGCGGCCGCGGTGTCGCGGCAAACCATAAGTGAAAGCGTAGGCATTCGTATGCTCATCAACGGGAAGTGTCACTGCGGCAATATCGCGTTTCGCCTCGAATGGGATGTCGACCCGCCCGAAATCCCGGCGCGTGCATGTGGTTGCTCGTTCTGCGTCAAGCATGGCGGCGTGTGGACGTCCAATCCGCGTTCCCGGCTGGTCATCACCATCGACGACCCGACGCTCGTGTCGACGTACGCGTTCGGAACGCGGACCGCGACGTTTCACGTTTGTTCGCGCTGCGGCGTCGTGCCCGTCGTTACGAGCGAGATCGACGATCGTCTCTACGCGGTCGTCAACGTCAACGCATTGGACAATGTCGACCCGTCGTGGCTGCGCCGGGCGGCCGCCAGTTTCGAAGGCGAGGATGTCGAGTCGCGTCTTGCGCGCAGGAGACGCGGCTGGATCGCCGACGTTCGTATCAACGACTGCCGCGGCTGACGATTCTGCAACGACAACGCGCCGTCGACGCCCACGGCGCCGGAGGCGACGACCGATTAGCCGCGCGGCCAAACTTGCGTTCCTCGCGCTGATCGTCGCGCAGACGGGCCACTCGATCGAAGAGTATTCGACGCAGCTTTACGATGTGCTCGCGCCTACGCGCTTCGTGAGCGGTCTCGTTTCGGATGACCTCAGCCTGGGCTTCGCGATCATCAACGCGATGCTGATCGCCTTCGCGCTTTGGTGCTTTCTCGGTCCGGTGCTTCGCGGTGCTCGTTACGCGGCCACCCTCGCGTGGTTCTGGGTCGTGCTCGAGACGGCGAACGGTTGCGCCACCTCGGCTGGGCCGCGATGGCGCGTGCTTACCGGCCAGGCCTCGCTACCGCTCCCTTTCTGGTCGCGATCGCACTGACGCTCGGTTGGCAGCTCGCGCGCGCTTCCGCCGCGTCCGACGCAAGCTCCTGACAGGGAATGGGCCCCACTTCGCTACAAGCGCTCGACCACGATTCGTCGCGGCCTGCACTGAAGTCTATCGAGGGCCGTTGGCGATCGAATCGAGGATGGGCATTTGTCAGATTGCCGACCCGTTCGGTAACCTGTTGGGTCTGATCGGTTCTCACTTGCGCGATTGACGCGATCGATGGCAGATCCCGACGTTTCGCTGCAGCCTTTCGCGCCACGGCACCTCGACCTGCTGGGCGCCTGGCTTTGCCGGCCGCATGTCGCCCGCTGGTTCGGCGATGCGCATGAGCACGTTGAATGGGCTCGCAATCCGCCACCCGGCGGCGCGCACGCGATCATCGCCGTCGACGGCCTCGCGGTCGGCTACCTGCGATGGCAACGAGTGTCTCGCGCGGCGCTCGACGCCGTGGGTCTGTTCGAGATTCCCGACAATTCGGTCGATGCCGATCTCCTCGTCGGCGAAGGCGAACGGATCGGCAAAGGCATCGGGCCCCGGGCGCTCAACCTGCTGCTCGCGTCGCTTCGTGCCGACGCGTCGGTCCCGCTCGTCGGCGTTTCCACGTCGATCGACACCATTTCGGCGCGTCGCGCGTTCGAAAAGGCGGGCTTTCGCGTCGCCCGCCGATACACGCCGCCGCAGTTCGGAGCGTGTTGGCTCCTGGTGGCGTGATGCGGCATCTGGTCTACATGGCGTCCTATTGGCTGGTCGTATTCGTCGCGATCCGGCTAGCGGTCTGCTTTCCTCGCAGCTTGCTTGCGCGCATTCTTTTCTTTCCGATCGGCCCCACGCGCATCCGCGGCGAGTCGCAGAGCGCTTACCTCGTCCGCTGGGCGCGTCTCGCCATGGGCTGGTCGATCGAGGCCGCCGTGCTGCTCGTCGTTGGCTGGTTAGCGGTCCAATGCGACGCATCGTTGCTCGAATCATTGTCGTTCGCCGTGCTTTGGGCGGTCGTGATTCCGCTGCTCGGCGCGGCGAGCTTGACTGCGGCACTGCTCACGATGCTGCGGTCGATTTGGCTCGTCCGCTTCGCGGGCAATCGCGCCGTCGCAATGGCGCGATCGATCTCGAAATCTTGACCCTGGCCGGGACCGTCGCTCAGAATGGATCGATCTGCGTATGCGCGTCGCCGACTCCCACGGACACGTCATCGGCGGCCATGTCGCGTACGGCTGTCCTGCGGAGCACCATGGCCACGACGCAACGGGAAGAGCCCCGCCTTCGCAAGCTATCGGCGATCTGCACGAAGCTGCCCGAGGCGAAGCGCACGCTCACCGGCGATCACGCGGACTTCCGGGTGCGCGGCAGGGTGTTCGCGTACTTCCTCAACAATCATCACGGCGACGGCATCGTCTCGGTGTGCTGCAAGACGGAGCTCGGCCAAAACGTCGACAGAGCGCTGCGTGAACCTGAGCGCTTCTATATTCCCGCCTATGTCGGAGCGCGCGGGTGGGTCGGATTGCGGTTGGATCTTCCCCACATCGATTGGGACGAAGTCGCGGCGATCGTGAAATCGAGTTATCGACTTGCGGCGCCGCGCACGCTCGTCGAACGGCTCGATGGCGGGGCCTGACGCCATGACGATTCAGGACACGGCGAAGGACGAGGTGCGCGGCGTCATTGCGCAAATCAACCGCGCGTGGCGCAACCACGACTTCGCCGCGTTGCCTGAATGTTTCGCCGAAGACGCCGTGATGACCGGACCCGACTACGTCGAACTCGGGCGCGGACGCGCGTTCTTCGTCGATAGCTATCGCGAGTTCGCCACGGGCGCGGCGGTGCTCGACTATTCCGAAGCGGAACCGCTGATCGAGATCTTCGGCGACGTCGCGATCTGCGCGTACCGTTGGACGATGACCTACCGGCGCGACGATCGACCGCAAACCGAAAGCGGCTCCGATCAGTTCGTCCTGTCACGAATCGGCCCACGGTGGCGCGTCGTATGGCGCTATATACTTTTTCAGCCGCAAGCGTAGCCGCGGCGTCGCATCGGCATGCGCACTGACCGCATGGACGTCCGTTCGCGGCTTGCGCTTCTGGTCGCTGCCATCATTTCCGTCCCGCTGGTCGCGCTCGCGTTGACAGGCGCCGGCTACATCGCCTACTCGCTGCTCGCGCAGGCGTGGTACCGCGACCTGTTTGCGGCGTATGGGACCAAGCTGATGCTGCTGTACGCGTTCTTCGCCATCGGCGTCGCGGCGGCCGCGAGCGTCGCGTTGCGCTATCCCGCAGAGCAGCAGCGCGCCACGCGCTTCGGGTTGATCGTCGCCTCGCTCGCCGGCATCGTCGCGGCGACGCTGCTCGAAGCGATGTTCTGGGCCGACGACGACCGATTCATGCCGCGCGGGCTGTTGCTGCTGCCGTTCGTTGCGTGGGCCGTTGTCGCAGCAAGAGCGCGGCGCGGCGCAGTCGCCGCGAGCGGTCGGCGATGAAGGCGCGGGCACCGAAATCCGCCGCAAGCGCTCCGAGCGCCGCGAAGCGCGCGTTCTATTTCGTCCTCGGCTCGCTCTTGGGCGCCACGATCGGCTACGGCTTCGTCTCGTCCGGACCGGGACCGTCGCCGTCGTTGCTCGATCCAGACGCAGCGCCTTGGGTCTTCGGGTTGGCCGCGATCTGCGGCGCGTTGGCGGCAAGCTCTCCGGACAGGTTCTGGCGACGATCGCTAGAGTCGGTTCTTCGTGACCGCGACGATTAGCGTGCGCTCGGCTTGCGCTTCCCCCGTGTGACGCGGCTCGGTATCCTTGTCGTTTCATCGAGGAGAGCACATGGCGGCATATCTCATCGCCGACATCGAAATCACCGACCCCGACGCGTACCAAGGCTACAAGAACGGCGTCGCCGCAACGATCGGCGCATACGGGGGCCGGTATCTCACGCGCGGCGCCGGCGTGAGCGTGCTCGAGGGCGATTGGTCGCCGAAGCGCCTCGTCATCGTCGAGTTCCCGACGATGGCGAAGCTCGAGGCGTGGTACGACTGCCCCGAGTACCGGCCGCTGCGCGACCTACGGCAGCAGGCGTCGGTGTCGAGGCTGATCGTCCAGGAGGGGATCTAGGCGCGGTGGGATCGACGCCACGTGCCGCGTCGCCGGACATTCGGATCGTCAAGCCTTCGCTCGCTCGGCTGCCCGCCTACGTCGATGCGCTCGAGCGCGGTTGGTCGCCGGACAACATCCGCGGCCGCGACGCGGCGCTCGAGCAACGTGCGCGGGCCGCGCGGGATCCGCGCGGATTCGTCGCCCGATTGACCGATCGCGAAGCAAAAGGTCCGCCGGTCGAACTGCCCGACGGTTCGAAAGCGAAGCGTATTCCCGGCTATCAGCTATGGCTGTGGGACGGCGAGTTCTGCGGTGTGATCGGCTTCCGCTGGCAACCCGGAACCACGGCGCTGCCGCCGCACGTGCTCGGTCACATCGGCTACGCCGTCGTGCCGTGGAAACAGGGCCGAGGCTACGCGACCGCCGCGCTTCGGCTGCTGCTGCGCCGCGTGCGCGCCGAAGGGCTTCGCCACGTCGAGATTACGACCGACCCGCACAACACCGCCTCGCAGAAGGTCGTTCTTGCGAACGGCGGCGTGCTGGTCGAGCGCTTTCGCAAGCCGGCACCATACGGGAACAAGGACGGACTGCGCTACCGTATCGTCCTTTGACCGACGGCATGAGGCTGCGCGTCGCCGGTCATCACGGCATACTTCGCGGTTTGCGACGGTCCGGCGCTGGGGGTCCGCGCCGCGCGCTGCCCGAACGCTCCCACCAACGACAAGGACGGACGATGAAAAGAACCGCTGCCGCTATCTTCTTCGGCATCGCGATGGCCGCGATGGGATCGTGTCTCGCCCAGGACAAGGTACCCGAGCTCACCGACATGGAGGCGCTGCGCAAGGCGATAAGCAGCGACAAGAAGGCTCTCGTTGAATCCGTGCTGAACCTCACGCCCGCCGAGGCGAAGAAGTTCTGGCCGATCTACGCCGCCTATCAACGAAGCCTCGATGCATCCGACAGGCAGCGCACGGTCGTGCTCGAGGGACTCGTCGCGCGCGAACGCCCCGCGTCGGACCTTTACGCCAAGAGCCTCGCCGTCGAGACGATCGCCGCCGACGAAGCGGAGATCAAGGCGCGGCGCACGCTGCACAATCGCGTGATGCGTGCGTTGCCGGCGAGAAAAGCGGCACGGTATCTGCAGGTCGAATCGAAGGCACGCGCCCTTCAGGCGTACGATATCGCCGTCATGTTTCCGTTGATCAAGTAACGCCCGCCGCGACGATGGCAGAGCTCTGCGAGCACTTTGCGGCCGTCAACGCGGTCGAGCCGCGCGCCAAAGGCTGCGAGGATTGTCTCGCCATCGGCGCGAAATGGACCGAGCTTCGCGTCTGCATGACCTGCGGTCACGTCGGATGTTGCGAAGACTCGCAGCATGCGCACGCGCTGCAGCATTTCAAGACGACCGGACATCCGATCATCGTGCCGCTCGAGCGCAGCGAAACGTGGTCGTGGTGCTACCTCCACCGTCGCTACTTCGAATACACGCCCCCTCGCAAGCGTTCGGTGCTCGCGACGCTGCTCGGGCGGCTGATCGGCCGCTAGGGAGGCTGCACGCAATGGCCGACACGTCGACCGAGTCCTCGCTGCAAGCGCTTGCGGCCGAGATCGGCGGCTTTCTCGAGCGTGCGCACCGCGCGGTCGACGACGAGATCCGGCACTATCCGACACCGATCCCGCGCTGCGACGCGCAGTTCAATCATCTTTACGAGCAACGATCGCGGCTTGCACGCGAGCTCGACGCCGCGCGAGAAACGGACGGGCAGGCGTTCGCGTTCGTCCGTGCGTTCGTCGCGGCAGCGCCGTTCGCCGGCAGCGACGAAGAGCGGATACTGCGATCGCGAGCAGCGCGGGCGATTGCGCCATCGTGAAGATCGACCGCGTCGACCATTTCGTGCTGACGGTACGGAGCATCGCCGCGACGTGCGAGTTCTATTCGCGCGCGCTCGGCATGGACGTCGTCACGTTCGGCGCAGGGCGCACGGCGCTTGCGTTCGGTGCGCAGAAGATCAACCTGCACGAGGCGGGGCGCGAGTTCGAGCCGAAGGCGCAGCGACCGACGCCCGGCTCGGCGGACTTCTGCCTGATCGCCGCCGTGCCGCTCGCGCGCGTGATCGAGCACCTCGTTTCGTGCGGCGTCGACATTCTCGAGGGCCCGGTCGCGAAGACCGGCGCTCGAGGGCCGATGCAGTCGGTGTATTTCCGCGATCCGGACGCGAACCTCGTCGAAGTCTCGACGTATGACGATCCCTGAGGCGGCGGGCGGAACGTCGATCGACATCGCCGCCGCACGCGCGCCCGACGTGCCGATGCTCGTCGAGCTGATGCGCGAGTTCTACGCCGAATCGCACTATCCGCTCGACCGCGATTGGGCCGCGCGCAGCTTCGTCGCACTGCTGGCGGATCCTTCGCTGGGCGGCGTTTGGATCGCGCGGGCCGGCGCCGAGCCTGCCGGCTACGTCGTGCTGTCGCTGCGCTTCGGCATGGAGCACGGCGGGCTGCAAGCGTCGATCGACGACCTGTTCGTGCGTGCGTCGTATCGGCGAGCGGGCTGCGGAACGGCGCTGTTGCACGCGCTCGTCGAAGAGTGCCACCGGCGCGGCGTCGTCGCGCTGCACGTCGAAGTCGCCGAAGCGAACGACGCGGCGATCGCACTGTACCGCCGGTTCGGGCTCGCGAGCCGAAGCGATCGGCGCGCGGTTCTCGCATGCCGGCTCGAAAACAAGCGTTGATCGGCCGACGCGTGCGCGTCGGATTGATCTCGGACACGCACGGGCTCCTGCGCGGCGACGCGCTCGCGGCGCTCGCTGGCAGCGACTTCATCGTGCACGCCGGCGACATCGGAGACCCGGCGATCATCGAAATGCTCGCGGCGATCGCACCGGTGACCGCTGTGCGGGGAAACAACGACCGCGACCGATGGGCGAACGCCGTTCCCGAAACGGCCACACTCGTCGTCGGCGGCGCGTCGGTCTTCGTCATCCACGATATCGGTGCGCTGACGATCGACCCCGCGGAACAGCGCTTTCGCGCCGTCGTGTCCGGCCATTCGCATCGGCCGTCGATCGCCCGACGCGACGGTGTTCTCTACGTCAATCCGGGCAGCGCCGGACCGCGGCGATTCAGTCTTCCGATCTCGGTGGGCGAAATCGTCGTCGACGCGAACGACGTCCAAGCCCGCCTGATCGAGCTGCCCGTTGCGAGCGCGCACGCACCATCGAAGAGCAATGCGGCGCCGTGAGGAGCGAGCGGGGACCCGCGAAGCGGGCTGCGAGCAATTCCCAATGGGCGTCCGCCGCCGACCACGTGACCATTGCATGGCGTCGACCGCCGACGCCCGCTTCCCTCGCCGTGGCCAGCACAGGTTAAACTCGCGCGTCGGCGCTTCGACCACCGCCACCACCTCGAGGAGAGGAGACCACCATGGGCAACCGTGACAGGCAGCGCAAGGAACCGAAGAAACCGAAGCAACCGAAGAAGCCTACGCCCGCCATCGGTTAGCGGCGGCGCGGCGGCGTACGCTCGACGCGCGCTCGGCAGCCCCGCGCGCGTCATCATCCCCGAATCCGGCGTGGCGCGAGCTGCGCCGTTCGCGCGATGCTGCCGGTTTCCTGCCGCTGCGTGGCGAACGGGCAGCGCGCACGATCGCAAACAAGTACGACGCACGATGACGCGCGCTCGAACCGCGATGATGGTTGTACTGACGACGGCCGCGATCGCGTCTGTCGCGCCCACAACGCGCGCCGCCGTCGTGCAGGTGACGCCGAACGGCTTCGCGATCCGTCACGAGACGACGATCGCGGCGACGCCAGCGAAGATCTACGACGCGCTGGTAAGCGTCGGGTCGTGGTGGAATTCCGATCACACGTATTCGGGCGACGCGAAGAACATGACGATCGACGCACGCCCCGGCGGTTGTTTCTGCGAGCGCCTCAAGGACGGCGGGGTCGAGCATGCGCGGGTCGTTTACGCCGCGCCCGCGCAAGCATTGCGGTTGAGCGGTGCGCTCGGCCCGCTGCAGCCGCATGGTGTCGCCGGCAGCTTGACGTGGAAGCTAAACGCGACGGCGAATGGGACGACGGTGCAGCTCACCTACAGCGTCGGCGGCTTCATGGAGGGCGGCCTCGAGAAGATCGCGAGCCCGGTTGACGGCGTGCTCCGCGACCAATTTCAGCGGCTCAAGCTCTTCGTCGAAACCGGGAAGCCGACGCTAACGCAGTGAACCGCGCCACCGCGGACGCGCTCCAACGGCGATGGCTCGCTCGTCGATTCGCCGCCGCTCCGCTACGCGGGCTTACCAGCTCGCGCTTGCTGCGCCCCAAGTAGTCGCTCTACGGTCGTTGCGAACGCTCGCCGCCTGGGATGGACCCACGGCGCGCGACCGCCGCGAGTGGACGCTGATGACCACCGAAAAGGCCGACGCGTTCACCCGCTCCATCGCGGCGATGAACGAACAATGGCTTCGCGCCGGCCTCGAATGGCCGTTCGTGTTGATGCGGGAATGGTGGAACTGGTGGCTCGCGCCGTGGACGACCGCTGCGTTCGCGCGGCCGCGCCGCGGCC
Source organism: uncultured beta proteobacterium (assembly GCA_963728935.1). Lineage (GTDB taxonomy): Bacteria > Pseudomonadota > Gammaproteobacteria > Burkholderiales > Casimicrobiaceae > CAVSMC01. Next base: position 735,976 of record CAVSMC010000001.1, read on the forward strand.
GCAGCGCGCTCGAGCAACACTGGCACCGCTCGATCGGTCGCGCCTTCGACGCCTCGCTTGCGCCCCTGCACGAAACCGCCCTGGCCAATTTGCGGCGGCTCAGCCGCGCGAAACGTCGCTCGGCCTCCACCACGATCTAGCGTTTTGCCACGGTCGGGCCCGTCGGCCCGCAGCAGCGATTCGCGATTGCTAGCGCTAGCAGCCCGCTTCGCGGGTCCCAGCTCGCCGCTCACGCCGCTAAGGCTTTCGGTAGCTCACGCCGTAGCGCTCGTAGATTCGCGCGAGCGTGCCGTCGGCGATCAGCTTGTCGAGCGACGCATTCAGCGCGTCGACGAGCTTGTCGTCGCTCCTGCGCACCCCGACGGCGAGGTTCCAGCGCAGCTCCGGCTCGTCGTCGTACGCGTGGACGAAGCGAAGGCCCGACGCAGGATGGCGCTGAACGTAATACGCGATCGTCGCCGGCGACACCGCGCACGCATCGAGGTCGCCTTTGGCAAGATCGTCGACCATATCGCTTTCGAACGCGTAGGGAACGGTGTGCGCGCCGCGTTGGCCGAGCACCTTGCTCGCGAGCGAGTTCACCATCACGCCCACGCGCTGCGCCGGCACGAGATCGCCGAACCCGCGCATCTCGGGCACGCCTGCGCGCCACGCGAGCGCAACGCCGCTCTTCTGATACGCGTGCGACAGCTTGACCGGACCCTCCTGTACACCGGGCACGGCAATCGTATCGAGCAGCAGATCGCAGTTCACGAGGCTGGCGCGGATGCGCGGCACGATCCATTCGATGGCGAGCTCCACGCCGAGGCCCGCGGCGAGCGCGCGGCCGATCTCGATCTGGAAGCCCGGCGTGTCGGCGCGATTGCTCGCGTGCGGAAGCGCATCGGGATTCGCGCAAAGCGAGATCACGCCGCGCGCGTGGACCTCGTCGAACGTGCGCGCCGCCGCCGGTGCGCACAGCAGCAGCGCCGCGGGTACCGCAACCGCAAGGCTCCGGAAGATCATTCGTGCAGCGAGCGGATGTAGCGGACGATCGCGTGCAGCTGCGCGTCGTTGAAGCTCGATCCGAACGCCGGCATCGCGCCCGGCTTGCCGGTCTTGATGCGGTGGATGATCTCTTCGTCGGTGAGCGTCGTTCCCATGAGCTTAGGGCCCTTTCCGGGCGCGCGGCCGCCGTTGCTGTGACACCAGCCGCACGTGTTGGCGAAGAGCTGATTGACGTCGAAGTCGCCGCCGGCCGCTGCGGCAGCGGGCGGAGGCGATCCCGACGGCGGCTCCGGCGGCTTCGTCGACGACATCGGGCCTTGCGCCGATGCGGCCGTGACACCGAGCATCACCGCGGCCGCGACGTATGGAGCGAGCTTTGGGCTAGCCATTGAACCGCATGCACGAAAGAACAGGCGGGGGAATCGCCCCCCGCCCGTTCGACCGCGATTGCGCGTCAACGTTTACAGGCCGAACACGACGAGCGCGCCCTGATCGGTCGGCATGCTCAACCACGGCTCGCCGTAGAGCACCTTGTAATCGTCGCCGGCAAGGCCGCCCCAACCGGTCGCGACGGCGACGTACTGCTTGCCCTTGGCCATGTAGCTGATGATGCCGCCGTTGTGGCCCTGACCGTCGTTGTGCTTCCACAGTTCGGCGCCGGTGCGCGCGTCGAGCGCGTGCAGCCAGCCGCGCGCGTCGGGAACGAACACCAGGTTGCCCTTCGTCGACAGCAGGCTTGCGAGCGGCGGCTCCGCGTATTCCACCTGCCACTTGATCGCGCCTGTGATCGGATCGCGACCGCTCACATGACCGCGCGCCTTGCCGCCGTCGGGTGTCGTCTTGTTCACCGTGAAGTTCGATCCGATGTTCAGTTGCGCCATCGGCTCGAGCACCGGCGTCGTCTTGACGACCTCGAGATCCATGCACCACTCGTTGCCGACCTTGTAGTAGAGACCGGTGACCGGGTTGTACGAGCCGGCATTCCAGCTATAGCCGCCGGAGATGTACGGGCAGAGCGCCTGGTGCTTGCCTTCGGCCAGGTCGCGCCGGCCGATCAGCTCGCCGGTCTTCGGATCGATGCTCTTGACGAAGTTGATGTTCTTCACGCCCTGCCAGACGTTCTGCACCTTCAGTTGCGGATCGTAGACGAACACGAAGCCGCCCTTGTTCGGATGCACGATGTACTTCTTGCCGTCGCGCTCGATCATCACGAACTCGCCGACCGCGCTGTCGAAGTCCCATGCGTCGTGCGGCAGCTCCTGGTGGTACGACTTGAGTTTGCCGGTATCCGGGTCCATCGCGAGCACCGACGTCGTGTACAGGTTGTCGCCCGGGCGCGCGCCCTTCGTCTTCCAGTCGGCGCCGCCCCAGTCGTACAGCGGCGCGGGATTCGCCGTGCCCCAATACACGGTGTTCGTCGACGGATCGTAGCCGCCCGCCATCCAGCCGCCGCCGCCGCCCGTCTTCCACGAGTCGCCGCCCCATGTTTTCATCGCGGGGTCGCTGTCGTCGTTGCCGCCGACGGTGAAGAACGTCCAGACGAGCTTCCCGTCAGCGGCGTTCACGCCGAAGATCGGTCCGCGATAAGGCCATTCGCCGCCCTGCGAGCCGATGATCACTTTGTCCTTGACGAACAGAGGCGCTCCCGTGAAGCCGACGGTGAGCTTCTCGGAGTTGACGAGCTTCGTCTCCCATTTCTGCTTGCCCGTCTGCATATCGATGGCGACGAGCTTGCCGTCGAGCGTGCCCATGTAGAGGTTGCCGAGCCCCATTGCGATACCGCGGTTGTACGGCGAGTGCGTCTGTTTCGCGACGAGGTCCTCGTTGAGCTTCTGCTTGTACGCCCACTTCATCTCGCCGGTCGCGCCGTCGAGCGCGTAGACCTGGTTGTACGAGCCCGAGTAATAGAGGATGCCGTCGGCGACCAGCGGGAACGACTGCAGGCCGCGCGTCGACCGCGGCATCACGTGGCTCCATGCGACCTTGAGGTTTTTGACGTTCGTCGCGTTGATCTGGTCGAGGCCGCTGTAATGCCACGACTTGTACGAGCCGTGGTACGTGAGCCAGTCGGCGGGCGCCTTGTCGGCGTCCGCGATCCGTTTCGAATCGACGTCCGCGCACCACGCCGTTCCCTGCAACCCGAACACCGCCGCGGCAACGGCGACACCCGTTAGTGCTCGATGCGATCGCGTCATGCTCGCTCTCCTCCGGAAGTTCGCGGGGATTCCCGCGCTGCAAGCGAGGGCAGAGTCTAGTACCGTACAAACGCAAACTCAAGGAAGGCGCGCGCCGCGCATGGCCGACGGCTGTAAGAATTTCCGGAGCTATTGCAGTGCAGCGTGCTTCAGAGGGTGGTTTCGGGAGCTGCCTGCGGCGCCCGCGTATGTTGGTGGGCGCGCAATCGCGGCCGTTGCGCAAGCCAATGCCTGAATTGGTCGACGGGCAGCGGCCGCGAGAAGTAATAGCCCTGGATTGCATCGCAACCGTTGGCCGCGAGAAAGGAGAGCTGCGCTTCGGTCTCGACGCCCTCGGCAATGAGCTCGAGGTCGAGGCTGTGCGCGAGGCTGATCACCGCGCGCGCGATCGCGGCGTCCTCGGCGTCGCCGGGAAGGTCCTTCACGAACGAGCGGTCGAGCTTCAGCGAGTCGACCGGAAACCGCTTGAGGTAGCTCAAGCTCGAATAGCCGGTGCCGAAGTCGTCGATCGAGATCCGCACGCCCAGCGCCTTCAATCGGCCGAGCGTGACGATCGCCTTCTCGGCGTTGTGCATCGCGGTGCCCTCGGTGACCTCGAGCTCGAGCAACGCCGCGTCGACGCCGCAATCGCGCAGCGCGCTCTCGACGACCGCACAGATGTTGGGGTGTTGGAGCTGCTTCGCCGACAGATTCACCGCGATCGGCACCGGGGCGATGCCCGCGTCCTGCCATGCGCGCAACTGCTCGCACGCGGAGCGAATGACCCATTCACCGACGGGGACGATCAGCCCCGATTCCTCCAGCAGCGGGATGAACTGCACCGGCAAGACAAGTCCATTGCCGGGCACGCGCCAACGAAGCAGCGCCTCGCAGCCGTCGATCGCGCCGCTCCCGATATTCGCCTTCGGCTGAAGGTGCAGCACGAATTCGTCGCGCTCGAGCGCACGGCGCAGATTGGATTCGAGCAGCAGACGCTCGAGCGCGCGCTCGTTCATCTCGGCGGTGTAGAACTGATAGTTGTTCTTGCCGAGGTTCTTCGCGCTGAACATGGCCGCGTCGGCGTTCTTGAGCAGCGTCTCGGCATCGTCGCCGTCGCCCGGATGCGTTGCGATTCCGATGCTCGCCGTGACGAAGACCTCGTGGCCGTCGAGATTGAACGGCGCGGCAAGCGATTCGAGCACCTTTTGCGCGATCAGCCCGGCGTCCTGCGATTGCGCAAGCTCGGACAGCACGATCGCGAACTCGTCGCCGCCGAGCCGGCCGACGGTGTCGCCGGCGCGCACGCACGTGACGAGCCGCTTGGAGACGAGCCGCAGCAGGTGATCGCCGAAGATATGGCCGAGCGTATCGTTCACCAGCTTGAAGCGGTCGAGGTCGAGGAAGAGCACCGCGGCGAGCCACTTCTTGCGCCGCGCCTGCTTGAGCGTCTGGTTGAGGCGATCCGAGCAGAGCACGCGGTTCGGAAGGTCGGTCAGGGCGTCGTAGTGCGCGCGATACTGCAACTGGTCGACCAGCAGCTGGCGCTCGGTCGTATCCTCGATCGTTCCGGCGACGCGATACACGCGGCCGCTCGGGTCATGGACGGGGAAGCCGCGCAGGTGCACCCAACGGATTGCGTTGTCGCGACGAACAATGCGCAGCCGCTGATCGAACATCTCGGTCTTCATGCCGCGCAGCGCGGCGATGGCCTTCGCGCGATCGTCCGCATGGATCACGTCGAGCCACTTGAGCGAAGCCTGCGACAACGAATCGAAGCTCACGCCGCACACGCGCTCGTAGGCTGGACTCAAATAGAGCAACTCGTTGCGCTCGACGTCCATGATCCAGAACGCTTCGGGGATATGAGTCACCAGCTGGTCGAACAGCTCCTTGCTCTCGCGCAACGCCTCCTCGGTGAGCTTGCGCTCGGTGATGTCCTGCACGACCGAGATGCAATAGTCGATTCGACCGACCGCGTCGCGCACCGGCGACAGGCTGCGCATGACCCATCCGCGTCCGCCGTCCCTGCGCAGATACTGGAACTCGAGCGTCGTCGAATCGAGCTTTTCAGCGACCATCCTGCGGTGCTCGTCTCGCACGGCGTCCCCATGCTCGGGCGCGATGAACTCGAACACGCTGCGCCCGGCGACGTCGGCAGGCGCACAGCCGAACATCTCGGCGAGCGGGCCGTTCACCTGGATGAAGTGGCCGTCGACCGACGAAAATGAGATGCCCACGGCCGCCTGGTCGAACGTTGCGCGGTGCCGTTGCTGCGCCTCCTTGCGCGCGTTGATGTCCTGGACGATCGTGATGAAGTAATCCGCACGGCCGAGCTGGTCGCGCGCGATGGCGGTGGCGATCTCCACCCACGTGACCGATCCGTCCTTGCGCAGGTAGCGCTTTTCGATCGACGGCGAGGACGCGCCATCGTCGGCGAGCAGCCGGTCGCGAAGCTTGTTCGATTGGCCCGTGTCGTCGGGATGCGTGACGTCGGCGATGGTGAGCTCGAGCAACTCCGCCTCGCTGTAGCCCAGCATCTCGCAGAACTTCGGGTTGGCTCGCAGGAACCGGAGCTCGAGGTCGGCATGAATGATGCCGACAGCCGCCTCGTCGAAGGTCGCCCGCAGCCGCGCATCGTTGCGGCGAAGCGCCTCGTTGACGCGCCTCTGGCGGCGCGCAGCCGCGATGAACCCCACGGCGACGAGCGCCAACGCCGCGCTCGCGATCGCGGCGGACGCGTAGTACGTCGTCTTGCGGGCGCTGAAATCTTGCAGCACATCCGCCTCGCTCAAGCCGACGGTGATCGCGAGCGAATAGCGGCCGAACGTGCGGTAGCTGATGTAGCGGCGGACGCCGTCGATGCCGCCGGGTCCGAACAGCGTCCCTGTCGGCCGATCGTACACCTTCGCGAAGAACGGCGTGTCCCTGAGGTCCTTCGCAAACTCGACCACGTCCCCGACGCGTCTTACGCGCGAAATGCCGTCCAAGCCGACGAGATTGATCAAGCCGTGCTCGCCGACGTCGAGCTTGCGATAGTAATCCGAGAAGTAGCGCGGTTCGATCGATCCGACGACGATCCCGCCGAACGAACCGTCGGGCTTGTCGATTCGGCGCGACACCGGAATGATCCAGTCGCCGGACACCCGCCCGATCACCGGCGGATTGACGACGATGCTCGTCGTGCCGTGAAGCTTGTGGTAGCGAAAATATTCGCGGTCGGCGACGTTCGTCGGCGCGAACGGTCTGCTGCCGGCGACGAAATCGCCGTGCTCGTTCGCGATGACGAACACTTTGTACAGCCCTGTCGTGATCGCGCCGCGGTCGAAGAGCTCCTGCAGCCGCGGCGGCGCGCCGCGCTGCGTGTATTCGCGCGCGACGAGCTCGACCGTTTGCTCGACGTCCTCCAGCGTGCTGAGCGCATGCTGCTCGGCGGCGATCGCGAGATTGGTCGCCTGGCGCAACGCCTCCGTCGCCGCGTTCGACTCCTCGAAGCGCACGCGCTCGACGGTCAGCACCCAGACGACGACGATCGCCGCCGTGACGACGAGCGCAATCGCTCGATCGAATCCCGAGCCCGCGCGCAAGAACCGCTGAAGCCGAGCCAGGATGGCGCGCCCGCCGGCTGAATCCGTTTCGCTTGCCAAGTGCCTTCCCCGCGAGCCCCTGCCGCCTGATTAACCTCGTAACGGCGAACCCGCAGCGCTCTTGAGGCGAGTGGCCGCCGCAGTTGATCCAAATCAAAGGCTCGCTGGAGGACCACGCAGGTTGGGTATATCGCGACGCCGCGCCTATAACCTCACGTCGCAGCGATTGCGCCCAACGGCGCTGCTGGCGAGCACGCGTCGAGCCCGCTCCCCGGCACGTCGTTCGGCTGACGCGCTAATTGCTCAGCGTGCCGCCCGGCCGCCCGCGGATCGCCTGGAGCCACGACGGCGACCGAGCGCGGCTTCGAGGCGGCGCCTTGCCCGTACGGACATTGCGGAATTGGGGTCGATTGAAGTGCGAGCCGCACGCGCCTAAGATCTTGTTGAACACGCAATCGCCAGGTCGCGCCATGGAGCCGTTGATCATTCTGGTGCTGCTGCCGCTGCTGATCGGAGTGGTATCCGAACGCGTGTTTGCCGACACGACGACGGCGGCTCTCGCTGCGGCGATCGGCACCGGCGCGCTTGTCTATACGAGCCTCAAGCTGCTTGCGCCGGATGAGACTTGGAACGGGCTTGCGGCGCTTCTCGTCTCTCCGCTACCCATTGCGCTCGCGCTCGGAGCGGTCGTGATCTGCTGCGGCCGCTCGCATGCGCGACGAGGCAAGCGCCGCAGTCGCGTCGAGCCTTGAGCCGTCCGATGCCGGCGTGGCCGATCGACGAGCAATCGGACGACGGCCGGTGGATCGCGCCGTCGGCGGAGCGCAACAAGGATCCGATCCTCGCGGTGCTCGCGCGCGTGCTGCCGACGCGTGGCCTCGTGCTCGAGATCGGCAGCGGCACGGGGCAGCACGTCGCGCATTTCGCGAAAGCTATGCCGGATCTGCAATGGCAGCCGAGCGATGCCGACATCGCGTACCGCCACTCGGTCGGCCGGTGGATCGACAAGGAAGAGCTCGCCAACGTGCGCCCGCCGGTGTTGCTCGACGTGCACGACGCGTCGTGGCCTGTCGTGGTCGTCGACGCCGTCGTCGCGATCAACGTCCTGCACGTGTCGCCGTGGTCGGCGAGCGCCGCGCTGTTCGATGGCGCGCGCAACGTCGTTCGAAGCGATGGAATCGTCTTCCTCTACGGCCCTTTCATGCGCACCGGACGACACACGGCGCCGAGCAACGCGCAATTCGACGCGGCGCTGCGCGCGCGTGATCCGCATTGGGGCGTTCGCGACGTCGATGACGTGATCGCGATCGCGCGCGCCGCGGGCTTTGTGTTGGCCGAAATCGCCGAAATGCCGGCGAACAATCTATCGGTCATCTTTCGAAACGCGGGGACGGCGGGATGACGCGCAGCGTTCGTCTCGTGCTCGCGGTCGCGTGGACGTTGGTGCGCGCGCGCCCAGCCGCATAGCGCGAGCGCGCCTCATGCGATGGTCGGTGGATTGCCTTCTGCAAGCACCGGCACATTGTTACAATCGTAGCAACGGAACCGATCGTGCGAACGGCCGGGTCTAACCAAAGGAGCGCGCGCGATGTCGAGCCATACGGCGACGGTCCGCTGGGACCGCGGTGAAGCGCGCTTTGTCGACAATCGCTACAGCCGCGCGCACGCATGGATCTTCGACGGCGGCATCACCGTCCCCGCGTCGTCATCGCCGCACACCGTGCGTGTGCCGTACACGGACTTGAACGCCGTCGATCCGGAGGAAGCGCTCGTCGCGGCGCTCGCGAGCTGTCATATGCTGTGGTTCCTGTCGATCGCCGCCGAGCGCGGGTTTCGCGTCGACCATTACGCCGATGCCGCGGTCGGAACGATGGCGAAGAACGACCAGGGCAAGCTCGCGATGACGCGCGTCGTGCTGCGGCCGGACATCGCGTTCTCCGGCGATCGATGCCCGAGCGACGACGAGATCGCCGAAATGCATCGCCAGGCGCACGCCGAATGCTTCATCGCCAATTCGGTGCGCACCGAAGTCGTCTGTGAGCCGCCCGAACCGCCGAAGGGATAACTCCATGGCCACCGCATCGACTCGCAAGCCGCGAGGCGCAAGCCGCCGATGGTCGAAGCGCGTGATCGAAACGAGCAACGCGCTCGATCTCGACAAGGGCGTGTTCGCACGCGACGATCCGGCGAGCATCGCCCGCTCGCTCAAGCGGTCCGCCGAACGCAGTCGCCGCCGCAAGTCCGATCCCTTCCGCTCGGCGATGTCGATGCTCGTGTTCTATATCAACCGCGCGGGCAGCAAGCTCCCCGCTCGGCGCCGCGCGCGACTCGAGGCCGCGAAGGACGCGTTGCGGCGTCTGTACAAACGCCCGTTGCGCTCGCCTCGCTGACGACCGATCGCCGACGCCGTTCCGCGACGGAGCTCACGTGATCGACATGCTGGTAAGGCTCTACGCGCTGCCGAGTGCCGAGCAGGCGCGCGCGGCGCTCGCTCGCGACGGCGTGGCGGTTCGACAGTCGCTTCTGCCTGAAAAGCCCATCGTCGTCGACTGGGTTCGCGCGCATTTCGCCGTCTGGGTCGCCGAAGTCGATGCGAGCTACGCGCGCATGCCGGTGGCGTGCTTCGTCGCCGTGCGCGGGTCGGAGCTCCTCGGCTTCGCCTGCCACGATGCATTCGCACGCAACTTCTTCGGCCCATCGGGTGTCGTCGAACGCGAGCGCGGCCACGGCATCGGCCGCGCGCTGTTGCTCGCGGCGTTGACCGCGCAACGCGACGCTGGCTACGCTTACGCGATCATCGGCGGCGTCGGCCCGCAAGCGTTCTACTCGAAAGCGGTCGGCGCCGTGCCGATCGAGGGGTCGACGCCCGGTGCGTACGCCGGCCTCTTGCGCAAGCCATGACCAAGCCTTCCATTCCCGCCGACGTATGGGCAAGCGGGGCCGCGTACGAACCCTACGTCGGACGCTGGAGCCGACGCGTTGCCAGCGAGTTCGTGCAGTGGCTCGCGCAGCCGGCGCGGCTCGCCTGGCTCGACGTCGGCTGCGGCACCGGCGCGCTTTCACGGGCCGTCCTCGACATCGCCGACCCGTCGCGGTTGCGCGGCGTCGATGCGTCGGACGCGTTCGTCGGCTTCGCGCGAGCGAACATTACCGACGCGCGCGCGCAGTTCGCCGTGGCCGATGCGCGCGAGCTGCCGTGCGAAGCGGCCGAATTCGATGTCGCCGTCGCCGGCCTCGTCGTGAACTTCGTGCCGCAGCCGCCGCGGGCGATTGCAGAAATGGCGCGCGTCGTGCGCGCTGGCGGTACCGTCGCCGCGTACGTCTGGGACTACGCCGGCAAGATGCAGCTGATGCGCCATTTCTGGAACGCTGCAGGTTCGCTCGACCCGTCGGCAGCCGAGATCGATGAGGGCCGCCGCTTTCCGCTGTGCAGACCGGCGCCGCTGCGCGAGCTGTTCGCCTCGGCCGGACTGCATGACGTGAGCGTGCGCGCGATCGACATCGACACCGATTTTCGCGATTTCGACGACTATTGGTCGCCGTTCCTCGGCGGTCAGGGCCCCGCGCCGACGTACGCGCGCGCGTTGGCCGAGCCGGCGCGCGATGCGCTGCGCGAACGCCTGCGCGCCGCGTTGCCGGCCGCGCTCGACGGATCGATTCCGCTCGTCGCACGCGCCTGGGCCGTGCGCGGCACGCGCTGGTGACAGCGGACGTTGCGCGAACCAAACGGCGCGCCGGACGACCTAACGAGCGGAGGTCTCTCCATGATCCGCAAGTTGAAGTCGGGCGACTATCGTCTGTATTCGCGCAAGATCGATCCCAAGACCGGCAAGCGCCGCAACCTTGGGACGTTTCCAACGCGCGAGCAGGCGATGAAGCACGAGCGCGCCGTACAGTTCTTCAAGCACCGCTAGCCGAAGCGCCCCCGCGCCTTTGCGTCGAGCAGTATCGCGAGGATACTGTCGCGGTGGTCTCGCCCCGACCGCTCGTCACACGCACTGCGCGGCCGCCTTTTCACTACGCGTGGGTGGTGGCCGCGGTCGGTTTCCTCGCGATCCTCGCTTGCCTGGGCATCGGCCGCTTCTCGCTCGGCATGCTGCTGCCTTCGATGGGCGCCGAGCTGGGGTTGACGTATGCGCAGATGGGCTTCGTCGGCACCGGCAATTTCATCGGTTATCTGCTCGCCGTGCTCGCATGCGGCGCGCTCGTGCGCCGGCTTGGCGCGCGCACGGTCATCTTTCTCGCTCTGGTCACCGTCGGCGTGACGCTGCTCGCCGTGTCGCGCGCGCAGGGCTTCGCCGCGGCGCTCGTGTTCTACCTGCTGACCGGCATCGGCAGTGGCGCGGCGAACGTGCCCACGATGGGCCTCGTGTCGCAATGGTTCACTCGCCGGTTGCGAGGCCGCGCCGCCGGCGTGATGGTGATCGGCAGCGGCGTCGCGATCATGCTGTCGGGCGTTCTGATCCCGGAAATCAACGCCCGCTGGGGCGCCTCCGGCTGGCGCTACGGCTGGGCCGTCCTCGGCCTGATCGTTCTCGTCATCGCGCTGGTCGCCGTCGCATTGCTGCGCAATTCGCCGGCTCAGATGCGACTGACGCCATGCGGCCCGCGAGACACGTCGAGCGCCGATGCGTCCGCGCCGCCGGCGGCCTACCGCCGCCGCGTGCTCGCCCACCTCGGGGCGATCTACTTCCTGTTCGGGTTCACCTACGTCATCTATGCGACGTTCATCGTCACCACCCTCGTCAAGGAACGCGGATTCAGCGAGAGCCTGGCCGGGCGTTTCTGGTTTTGGGTGGGTCTGCTGAGTCTGTTCTCCGGGCCGGTCTTCGGCATTCTGTCCGACCGCCTTGGCCGTCGGCTCGGACTCGCGGCTGTGTTCAGCGTGCACGCCGTGGCGTATCTGCTGGCCGGACTGCAGCTTCCGGACCCGTTTCTCTACGCCTCGATCGGCTTGTTCGGCTTCGCCGCGTGGAGCGTGCCGGGGATCATGGCCGCCGCGGTGGGCGACTACGTGGGCCCCGCAAATGCCGTCTCGGGCTTCGGCACCATCACGTTCGTGTTCGGCATCGGTCAGGTGAGCGGGCCGGCACTCGCCGGCCTGCTGGCCGAAGCCAGCGGCAACTTCGCGAGCAGTTATCTGATGGCTGCCGGGATGGCAGCGACCGCGATGATGCTTTCGCTCGCGCTGAAACCGCCGCGATAGGACACGTCGTCGCGACACTCACGCGTCAGCTCGCCACGTCGATCCACCCGCCGGCCTTCTGCGAGGCGACGCACGCCTCGATGAACGCCATCGTGTGCGCGCCCTCCTCGATGCTCGGATACGGATACGACGGCGGCGTCTCGCCAAGCGCTCGCGCCATCCGCTCGCGCGCGAGCTCGCCGTAGATGTTCGCGAACGCCTCTTTCAGACCCTCGGGATGACCGCGCGGGGTTCGGCCGAGCGCGACGATCTCCGGCGGCAGGAACGGATCGCCTCGCGTGATGACGCGCACCGCTTCGCCCTGCGGCGCGTGGACGAGATAGCTCTCGTTGCGGTGCGACCACTCGAGCAGTCCCTTTTCGCCGTAGATCTTGAGCCGGATGTCGTTCTCGCCACCCGCGGCAGCCTGCATCGCGGTAAACGTCCCGTGCAGCCCGCCTTCGAGCTCGAGCAACGCGGACGCGTGATCGACAACGACGCGACCGGGAACGACGCTGCCGACGTCCGCGCAGACGCGCACGACATTGCGACCGGTCACGAAGCACGCGAGATGCTGCGCATGGCAGCCGATCGAGCTCATCACGAGCGCGAGGCCGCTGCGCGCGGGGTCGAGAATCCAGCGCAGCCGGTTGGTCTGCGGCGCGTCCTCGAGCCGCGTCGCAAGCCCGCTCTGGATGTACTCGACCTGCACGAAGCGCAGCGCGCCGAGCGCGCCGTCGCGGAGCAGCATCCGCGCGTAGCGCGTCATCGGGTACGCGGCGTAGCCGTGCGCGATCGCGAACAAGCGACCATTGCGCCGCGTGCGCAGCACGAGATCGCGCGCCTGCGCGAGGTCGATCGTAACCGGCTTGTCGCAGACGACGTCGAGCCCCGCGTCGAGCGCTGCGGCGGAGAACGGATGGTGCGTGTCGTTCGGCGTCATGATCGCGACCGCCTCGATGCCGTCGTCGCGCTCGTGCTCGCGCGCGATCATCTCGGCGACGTCGCCGTAGCTTCGCTCGGCGTCGAAGCCCATCTGCACGCCCGCGCTGCGCGAGCGTGCCGGATCGCTCGAAAACACGCCGGCGACGGCGCGCCACAGGCCGTCGTACTGCGCTGCGCCGCGATGCATGCGGCCGATCCACGATTCGGGGCCGCCGCCCACGATGCCGAGCCGAAGCGGCCGGCCGAAGCGCGTTGTCACGTCGGTCATCTCTTGTCCTCGCCGCGGGAATCCTCGCGCGACTGTACACGCGGCCGGCACGCCGTCCAACCGGCGTTTTGACCGCGCCTCGCGGCCGCCCTATAGTAATTGGCCCCACTGCCGTTGCGCCGATGAAAGAAACGCTGCGACCCGGACTTTCGCATCAGCTTCGTTTTCGCATTCCGGCCGCGAAGACGGTGCCGGCGCTTTATCCCGAGGCGATCGAGTTCCAGGCGATGCCCGATGTGCTCGCGACCGGCTTCCTCGTTGGACTGATCGAGTGGGCGTGCGTGCTTGCGCTGATGCCGCATCTCGACTGGCCGCGCGAGCAAACGCTGGGCACGCGCGTCGACATGAGCCACGAGAGGGCGACGCCGCCCGGCATGGTCGTCACGGCGAGCGTCCGACTGGTCGCCGTCGACGGACGGAGGCTGCGCTTCGACGTCGACGCGAACGACGGCGTCGACGTCATCGCCCGCGGCTCGCACGAGCGATTCGTCGTCGACCGCGATCGGTTCGACGCCTCGATGCGCGCAAAGTCGCAGCGCATCGCGCGGGATCCCGATTGATGCGCGCGCGTTCGCCGTGCGGTGCCGGATTCGGTATCGCCCGCGCGGTCCGCTAGCTCGGTTGGCGCCGGAAGTCACAGGATGAGCACAATCCGCTCGTCATCGCGTCTCGATCCGTCGCGTCGGTGGTCATGGCGGCTGCTCGATCCCGATGCGCGTCCACGCTGGCACGCGTACGCGTTCGCCGTCCTTTTCACGCTCGCCGCATTGGCCGCGCGCCTTGCCGCAAACTTCCAGATCGGCGACCAACCGATCGTCGTCCTGTTCGTGGTTCCGATCGTGCTTTCCGCGATCATCGGAGGCATCGGGCCCGGGTTGGTCGCGACCGCGACCGCCGCCATCACCGTCCCCTACTTCCTGATGGCGCCGCATTACAGCTTCGCGATGGCCAAACTCACGAATGCGGTGGGATGGATCGTCATGATCTCGATCGGCGCGCTGATCAGCGTACTGATCGAGGCCTTGCATCGGTCGCGTCGGCGCCTCGAAGCGGCCGAGCGGCTGAGCGGCGTCACGCTCGCGAGCATCGCGGATGGGGTCGTGACGACCGACGTCGACGGACGCGTTGCATTCCTCAACGCGGAAGCCGAGCGCCTGACCGGCTGGACGTCCGCGGAGGCGGCCGGGCAACCGTTGAGTGCCGTGCTGCACGTCGTGCGCGCGGGAACACGCGAGCCGCTCGCCGATCCGGTCGCTCAAATCCTGGGCGCTGCGGCGCCGATCAAGCTCGAGCACGACGTCGCGTTGATCGCCCGCGACGGCCGCGAGCTCGCGGTCGACGACAGTGGCGCGCCGATCCGCGCGCCCGACGGCACGCTGCGCGGCGTCGTCGTCGTCTTCCGCGATTGCTCGGAGCGCCGCGAGGCCGAGGAAGCGCTGCGCGCGAGCGAGGAACGGCTGCGCGTTGCGCAGGAAACCGTCGGCGTCGGCGTCTACGACTACGACCTCGACAGCGGTCGGCTGACGTGGTCGCGCAGTCTTGCGGACATCTACGGCCTGCCGCCCGGTGCGGTGATCGATCGTTACGACGATTGGCCGCGGCTCGTCCATCCGGACGACGTCGAGCGCGTCGAGCGCGAATGGCGGCGCGCCGTCGCCGCGAGAGAGCCTTTCGACCTGGAGTTCCGCATCGTCAAGCCATCCGGCGAAGAGCGCTGGCTCGCGACGAAGGGCACGTCGTTGCGCCGCGATGACGGCACGCCGTACCGCGTGCTCGGCGTCACGGTCGACATCTCCGAACGAAAGCGCTCCGAGGACGAGCTGCGCCACGCTCACGACGTGCTCGCGCTCGCGCAGCGCGCAAGCGCGAGCGGCGTCTGGGACGTCGACTTCGTGACCGGCCGCACGTACTGCTCGCCGGAGGATTGCGATCTCTACGGGCTGCCCTGGGATCGGCACGTCGACTTCGACGCGCGCTTCGAACGCGTGCACGGCGACGATCGCGCGAAGCTGCGCGATGCGCGACGCAAGCTGTTCGAAGCGGGCGCCGAGTGGAGCGTCGAGTTTCGCGTCGCGCATCCCAGCCGTGGGGAGCGTTGGCTCGCGGGCCGCGGGACGCTGTCGCGCGACGCGCAGGGCCGGCCGCTGCGATTCAGCGGCGTCGACATGGACATCACCGACCGGCGGCGCGCACAGGAAGCGCTGCTCGAAAGCGAGCTGCGCTTCCGCTCGTACGTCGAGAACGCGCCGATCGCGCTGCTCGCGGCCGCGCGCGATGCGCGAATCATCGACAGCAATCCCGCGGCGGTCGAGCTGCTCGGCTACGACGCCACCACGCTGCGCGGCATGTTCGTGTGGGATCTGATCGCGCCCGAGGATCGCGACCGCGCCGCGCGCGGGTTCGACCAAGCGGTCTCCACGGGTCACATGGCCGGCGAATGTCGTGCGCTGCCACGCGACGGCCGCCAGCTATGGGCGTCGGTACGCGGCGTCCGGCTCGACGACGGTACGCTGATGGCGTTTTGTAGCGACATCACGGCGACGCGGCGCGCCGAGTCGGCGCTGCGCGAGAGCGAAGCGCGCTTCCGCCAATTGATCGAAACGCTGCCGCAGCTCGTCTGGACGTGCGATGCCGACGGCAACTGCGACTACGCGAGTCCGCAGTGCCTCGCGTACACGGGTGCGGGTGCCGATTCGCACTACGGCCGCGGCTGGCGTGATTTCGTGCATCCCGACGACCGCGAAACGATGTACGCGGCGTGGGAATCGGCGCACTCGACCGGTGAGGAATACCGGGGCGAGTTCCGGATGCGCCGTTATGACGGCACGCATCGCTGGTTCGACGGGCGCGCGGTCCCGATGCGCGACGACAGTGGGCGCGTCGTCAAGTGGCTCGGCCTCGCGTCCGACATCGAGGAGGCACGCGAGCTGCGCGAAACGCTGCGCCGCGAGAAGGAGCGCTTCGTGCAGCTTGCCTCGGCTGCGCCCGGCGTCGTGCACACGTTCGCGCTGTCGGCTGACGGCACGCCGGCGTTTCGCTATCTGAGCCCGCGCGTGAGCGAAATCTATGGCGTCGACGCCGAGACGATGACCCGCGACGCGATGGTCGGCTTGAGACATATCCATCGCGACGACGCGCCGCGGCTGTGGGCGAGCGTCGATGATTCAGCGCGCACGATGACGCCGTGGCGCGAGGAGTTTCGCGTCCTCCATCCCGACAAGGGCGAGATCTGGGTCGAGGGCCACT
This sequence comes from uncultured beta proteobacterium, assembly GCA_963728935.1. Lineage (GTDB taxonomy): Bacteria > Pseudomonadota > Gammaproteobacteria > Burkholderiales > Casimicrobiaceae > CAVSMC01. The sequence continues at coordinate 752,365 of CAVSMC010000001.1, forward strand.
CGGCGCCGCTGCGCGAAGCCGATGGAACCGTCGTCTGGCACGGCATCCTGCACGACATCACCCAGCGCAAGCGGATGGAGGAAGCGCTGCGCACGTCGCGCTCGCAGTTGATCGCCGCGCTCGACGCGGGCGGAATGGGAGTCTGGACGTGGGACGTCGCGAACGACCGATTCACGTGGGACGAATCGGGCTTGCGCGTGCTCGGCATCGATCGCGACGATGCCGCGCGCGCGACCTTCGCCTCGCTGGTCGAGCTGATGCACTCGGCCGATCGCCCGCGTGTGCGCGCGAGCATCGACGCGCTGCTGCGCGAAGGCGCGCACGCATCGGGCGAATACCGGATCGCGCAGGCCGACGGTTCGACGCGCTGGATCGAGTACACGGCGCGCGCCGAGCGCGACGCGGCCGGCCGGCCGGTTCGTGTCATCGGCATCAACGTCGACATCACGAACCGCAAGCGCGCCGAGGAATCGCAGCTCCGTTCGCAGAAGCTCGAGGCGCTCGGCACGCTCGCCGGCGGCATCGCGCACGACTTCAACAACATCCTGGTCGCGATCACCGGCAACACCAAGCTCGCCAAAGCCGATCTGCCGCTCGGCCACCCGGCGCAGGAAAGTCTCGACGAGATCGCCCGCGCCGGCGCGCGCGCCGTCGATCTGGTGCGCCGCATCCTGACGTTCAGCCGCCCCTATGATCACAAGCGCGACGTGATGGCGCTCGTGCCCGTCGTCGACGAAGCGCTCAAGCTGGTGCGCGCGACGTTGCCCGCCATGATCGAAATCCGGACGCGTTACGACCGCGACGCACCGCCGGTGCTGATCGACCCGACGCAAGTCCATCAAATCATCGTCAACCTCGCGACCAATGCGGCGCACGCGATCGGCGCGCACGGCGGCCATATCGACGTGCGCATCGACGCGGTCGGCGTCGGACCGGATTTCGCGAGCCACGCAGCCGGGCTGCGCGAAGGCCGTTACGTGCGGCTCGAAGTCGCCGACGACGGCTGCGGCATGGACCGCGAAACGCTCGAGCGGATCTTCGATCCCTTCTTCACCACCAAACCGCAGGGACTCGGCACCGGACTCGGGCTTTCCGTCGTGCACGGCATCGTCAAGAGCTACGACGGTGCGGTCACCGTCTACAGCGAGCTCGGCAAGGGCACGGCGTTTCGCATCTACTTCCCGGCCGCGCACGGCCCGCCCGCGCAGCCGCGCGCCACGCCAAGCGAGTCGGCGCTCGCGCGCGGCGCCCACGTGCTGTTCGTCGACGACGAGCCGCCGCTCGTCGTACTGGTGTCGCGCATGCTCGAGCGCCTGGGCTATCGCGTGTCCGCAACGTCGGATGCCGAAAAGGCGCTCGCGCTCTTTCGCCGCGAGCCGCAGAGCTTCGACGCCGTGGTAACCGATCTCGCGATGGCCGGCATGTCGGGCTTCGACGTCGCGCGAGACGTGCTCTCGTTGCGGCCCGATTTGCCGGTCGTCATGATGTCCGGATTCATTCGACCCGAAGATCAACAGACCGCGGCGGGGCTCGGCGTGCGCGCGATCATCCTCAAGCCCGATACCGTCGAGGAGCTCGGTTACGTGCTGAACCGCGTCCTGCGCGCGCCGCCGGACGAAACGCAAGAGCCGGCCGACCGTGTCGCCGATCCGCTTGCGTGACGCCCGCGAGCGCCGACTCCTTGCGGCTGCCGGCGGGCTGCTCGCGCTGCTCGCCGTTTCGGGCTTGCGTCCGTTCGACCGGCCCACGTGGCTGCTGGAGGTTGCGCCGGTGCTGATCGTATTGCCTTTGCTGGTCGCGACGTATCGGCGGTTTCCGCTGTCCACGCTTGCCTATACGCTGATCTTCGCCCACGCCGTCGTGCTGATGATCGGCGGGGCCTACACGTACGCTCGCGTGCCGATCGGCCATGACGTCGCGCAGCTCTTCGGCCTCGCGCGCAATCCGTACGACAAGCTCGGCCACTTCATGCAAGGCTTCGTGCCGGCGATTGTCGCGCGCGAAATCCTGCTGCGCGGCGACTTCGTCCGCGGCCGGCGGATGCTGGCCTTCATCGTGCTGTCGATCGTGCTCGCGGTGAGCGCCTGCTACGAGCTGGTCGAATGGGCGTCGGCGCTCGCGCTCGGCCAAGGCGCCGACGAATTCCTCGGCACGCAAGGCGACCCTTGGGACACGCAGTCCGACATGTTCGCGGCGTTGATCGGCGGCGTGAGCGCGCTCGCGCTGCTCGCGCGACTGCACGACCGGCAGCTGGCCGCTCTTGCGCCAAGCGTATACACTGAGACACCCGCTTGCCCCGAAGGAGCACGCAGATGACGCTGTGCCCGATCGCCGTTGTCGCCGGTTGCCGCAAGTGCCCCGCCGTTTCGATCTGCCCACTCAAGGGCGTGATCGGCGATTACAAAGAAAGCGCCGAGCAAACGCCCGAGCGCCCGTCCACCCCGCCGTCGGAGCGCTCGAGCGCCGCCAAACGCAGCGCACGCAAGCGCTGACCCGATCGATGCCATTGCCCGTTCGAGCGCGAGTTCTCGCGCTCGCGTGGCAGCGAGCGGCGCGATCGTACGCGAGGCGAGCTTCGTTCTCGAGATCGTTCACGCCGACGACGCCGCCTCGGAGCAAGCGGTGCAGGCGGTGCGCGCCGACTATCGCACGCGCTTCCGCCAGGACGCCGTGCTGCGCGTGAGCACGCCGGTTCGCGTGCAATTCTGACGCAGCGCAAGGGTTGCGTCCGCGGCGCTCGTAGAATGAGCGGCACTCTCCGCAGAGGCGACCAGGGAACCCGATGAGCCACGCCGCGATCACCGGCTGGGGCAAGTGCATGCCGCCCGCCATCCTCACCAATGCGGACCTCGCGTCGCTCATGGAAACCGACGACGAGTGGATCACCACGCGAACGGGCATTCACGAGCGACGCGTGTCGCACGTCCCGGGCATCACGCTTGCGCACGTCGCTTCGGCCCGCGCGCTCGCCTGCGCGGGCCTCGCGGCGAGCGACATCGAGCTCATCGTCTACGGTAGCTGCAGCACCGACGAGCAGATCCCGAACACCGCCTCGGCGCTTTCGCTGTTGCTCGGATGCGGCAACGCCGCGGCGATGGATGTCAATGCCGCGTGCACGAGCTTCCTGTATGGATTGTCGACGGCCTCGGCGCTGATCCGTACCGGCGCGGTCAAGAGCGCGCTCGTCGTCGGCGTCGAGCTGATCTCGCCGTTCATGGACTGGCGCAACCGCAACGTCGCCGTGCTCTTCGGCGACGGCGCCGCCGCGGTCGTGCTGCAATCGACCGCCGAAGCGATCGGCGTGCTTGGCGAAAAGCTCGGCTGCTTCGCCAGCGCGCGCGCCGCGCTTCGCGTGCGCGGCACCGGCCTCATCTACGCGACGGGCGCGGTGCACTACGGCGACACGCAGTGGGACTTCGACGGCCAGGAGATCTTCAAGCGTGCCGTCGTGGGGATGACGCATGCGTCGACCGACGTGCTCGCGAAATGCGGGCATTCGATCGCCGACGTCGATGTCGTCGTCCCGCACCAGGCGAACCTGCGCATCATCGAATCGGTCGCGAAGAAGCTCGGCGCCCCGATGGACAAGGTCTTCGTGACCGTCGAGCGCTACGGCAACATGTCGGCGGCGACCGTGCCCGTTGCGCTGGTCGAGGCGATCGAGCATGGACGCGTCAAAGAGCATTCGCTCGTGCTCACGCCCGCGTTCGGCGGCGGGCTCACGTGGTGCGCGCACCTCATCCGCTGGGGCGCTCGCACCGAGCCGCTGGACAACGCGTCGATCGAGCTTCCGCCCTGCGAGCGCACGGCGCTCGAAATGGTCCGCGCGCATCTCGCGACCAAGGGAATCCCCGGCCGCTCGACGGCCGGACTGCAAGCGCCGCACTTCGCCGAGTCGCACGACTGACGACGGCTTACGCCGCACTCGGCAGCGCCGGCGCAGCAACTCCCTACTCGACCGCGACCGGCCGCGGGTCCATCCTATAGGGCGACGACGGCTTTCGACGTCGAGCCTCTCGTGAGGAGACAGAACATGGAAGAGCAACTGCGCAACGCCGCGCTCGAGTATCACCGCAATCCTCGGCCCGGCAAGATTTCGATCGTGCCGACGAAGCCGATGGTAAGCCAGCGCGACCTGTCGCTCGCCTATTCGCCGGGTGTAGCGGCCGCGTGCGAAGCGATCGCCGCGAATCCGGGAGAAGCATTAAGCCTCACGTCGCGCGGCAATCTGGTCGCCGTCATCACCAACGGCAGCGCGGTGCTGGGACTCGGCAATATCGGCGCGCTGGCCGGCAAGCCGGTGATGGAGGGCAAGGCGTGCCTGTTCAAGAAATTCGCCGGCATCGACGTGTTCGACATCGAGCTCGGCGAGAGTGACCCCGACAAGATCGTCGACGCGGTGGCGATGCTCGAGCCGACCTTCGGCGGCATCAACCTCGAGGACATCAAGGCACCCGAGTGCTTCTACATCGAGAAGAAGCTGCGCGAGCGACTGAAGATCCCGGTTTTCCACGACGACCAGCACGGCACGGCGATCGTCACCGGCGCCGCCGTGATCAACGCGCTCGAGGTCGTCGGCAAGAAGATCGGCGACGTCAAGCTCGTCTGCTCGGGCGCCGGCGCTGCGGCAATCGCATGCCTCGATCTGCTGATCGGCCTCGGACTGAAACGCGACAACGTCATCATGCTCGACAGCAAGGGCGTGATCCACGAAGGCCGGCGCGACTCGGTCGACCCGAGCAAGGCGCGCTACGCGACGCGAAACGCGGCTCGCACGCTCGGCGACGCGTGCGAAGGCGCCGACCTGTTCCTCGGGCTTTCGACGGCGGGCGTGCTCAAGCCGGAGATGGTGAAGTCGATGGCGAAGCGGCCGATCATCCTCGCGCTCGCCAACCCGACGCCGGAGATCATGCCGGAGGAGGCGAAGGCCGTGCGTCCCGATTCGATCATTGCGACCGGGCGCTCCGATTACGCGAACCAGGTCAACAACGTGCTCTGCTTTCCGTTCATGTTCCGCGGCGCGCTCGACGTCGGCGCGACGACGATCAACGAGGAGATGAAGCTCGCCTGCGTGCGCGCGCTTGCGGATCTCACGCACGCCGAGCCATCCGAGATCGTCGCCGCCGCGTATCCCGGCGAAGACCTGACGTTCGGTCCCGAATACCTGATTCCGAAGCCGCTCGATCCACGGCTGATCATCAACGTCCCGTACGCGGTCGCGAAGGCCGCGATGGATTCGGGCGTGGCGACACGACCGATCGCGGACCTTCCCGCCTACCGTCGCTCGCTGTCGCAATACGTCTATCAGACCGGTATCGTCATGATGCCCGTGTTCGAGGCGGCCAAGCGCACGCCGCAACGGCTCGTCTACGCTGAAGGCGAGGACGAGCGCGTGCTGCGCGCCGTGCAGGTCGTGCTCGACGAAGGGATCGCGAAGCCGATCCTCATCGGACGCCCCGAGCTCATCGCGCGGCGCGCCGCGCGGCTGGGCTTGCGGCTTCGCGTCGGCACCGACGTCGAGCTCGTGAACCCCGACGACGATCCGCGCCACCTCGACTACTCTGCCACTTACCACAAGCTCGCCGCGCGCAACGGCGTGAGCCCGGAGGTCGCGAAGCTCGAAATGCGCCGTCGCGCGACGCTGATCGCGGCGATGCTGATCTACAAAGGCTCCGCCGACGCGATGATCTGCGGCATGGTGGGCCAGCATCAGCGCCACCTCGTCGACATCCACAACGTGCTCGGTCGCGCGCCGGGCCGCTCGATCTACGCGGCGATGAACATGCTGATCCTGCCGCGGCGCACGCTGTTCATCTGCGACACCTACGTCAATGCCGATCCGACGCCCGAAGAGCTCGCCGAAATCACGCTGATGGCCGCCGCGGAGGTGCGTCGATTCGGGTTGACGCCGAAGGTGGCGTTGCTGTCGCACTCGAACTTCGGCAGCAACCCGACGGCGTCGGCGCGAAAGATGCGCGCGGCTCGCGAGCTTCTCGACAAGCTCGCACCCGACCTCGAATGCGACGGCGAGATGCACGGCGATTCGGCGCTGAACGGTGCGGTCCGTGAACGCGAGTTCCCGGAGTCTCGGCTGAAGGGCGAGGCGAACCTGCTGATCATGCCGAACCTCGACGCGGCGAACATCTCGTACAACCTGCTGCGCACCGTGTCCGGCGAAGGCGTGACGGTGGGGCCGATCCTGCTCGGCGCCGCGAAGCCCGCGCACATCCTCACGCCGACGGCGACCGTGCGGCGCGTCGTCAACATGAGCGCGTTCGCCGTGGTTGAGGCGGGATCGGCGCGCGAAGGGGCGCGAGCGGCTGCCGATTAGCGGCGCGTCGGATCGCGTACGGGGTATCGACGCGGCGACGGGCGGTCGATCGTCGCCGCGCAGCTATCGCCGGAAGCTTGCGTTGACGCGCAACGCCTCGAGTCGTAGCGCAATGTTCTGCTCGAGCTCGGTCAGCTGCTTCTGCATTACCGCGCGCTTTCGCGCGTCCGCTTCGGCGCCGACCGCCTCGCGCAGCCGTGCCCGCTGGTGGAACATCGCGATCTCCGGCGGCGATGCGCCGGCGTCCTTCAGGATCTTCATTGGCATGCGCAGCGCGTCGGGCGTCGCATCCCAGCCCGGATCGTCGGCGATCGGCCTGCCGTAGTCCTTGGCGAGGCGCAGCTCGCCCGAGTCGGCCGCCTCCTTGATCTTGCGCGCGATCTCGTCGTCGAACGTGCTCATCGGGATCGTCCGTCGTGTTACGTATTCACGAGCTTTCGATGCGCGTGCACGCTCATCAGCACGCCGAGGCCGATGAAAAGCGACACCAGCGCGGTGCCGCCGTAGGACACGAGCGGCAGCGGCACGCCGACCACGGGCAGCACGCCGCTCACCATCGCCATGTTGACGAACGCGTAGGTGAAGAACATCAGCGTGACCGCGCCGGCGAGCAGGCGCCCGAACAGCGTCGATGCGTTGGCGGTGATCACCATCGCACGGCCGACGAGCAGCAGATAGAGCAGCAGCAGAAAAGCATTGCCGATCAGCCCGAACTCCTCGCCGAACACCGCGAAGATGAAGTCGGTGTGCTTCTCGGGCAGGAAGTCGAGATGCGTCTGCGTGCCGTTCAGCCAGCCTTTACCGACGATGCCGCCGGAGCCGAGCGCGATCGACGCCTGCGTCGAGTGATAGCCGGCGCCGAGCGGATCGCGCGACGGATCGATGAACGTGAGGATGCGCTCGCGCTGATAGTCGTGCAGCAGCGTCCACATCAGCGGAGCGGCGGCGGCGCCGGCGGCCGTCAACCCGACGATGATCTTCCACGAAAGACCCGCCAGATACAGCACGTAGAAGCCCGACGCGCCGATCATCAGCGCCGTGCCGAGATCGGGCTGCCGCTTGATCAGCACGACCGGCACGACGATCAGCATGCCGGCGAACGCGAAGTCGCGCCAGCCGATGCGGCCCTCGAACTTCTGAAAATACCAGGCGAGCATCACTGGCAGCGCGATCTTCATCAGCTCGGACGGCTGGATGCGCGCGACGCCGAGGTTCAACCAGCGACGGGATCCGTTGACGACGGTGCCGAACAGCGCGACGCCGATCAGGAGCAGCACGGCGAGCGCATACAACGGCACCGCGGCGCGCGCGAGCGTCTGCGGCGGAACGTTCGCGACGACCCACATCAGCGCGAGCGCAAGCGCGAAGCTCGTCGCCTGCGTCGACACGCGCGCGACGCTCTGATCGGCGGCGGAGAACAGCGTGATCAGGCCGACGCCGACGATCGCGAGCGCGCAGCCGAACAGGAAGCTGTCGATGCGCCGGACCAGCACCTCCCAAATTTGCGACAGCACGTTTCGCATCGTCGGTCTCCCGCGCGCTAGTCGCTTTCGTCGGACTCGCTCGCACCGGGGCCGGCCGGCGCCGCTCCCTGTTTGCGCAAGCCGAGAAGCCAATAGTCGAACACCTGGCGCGCGACCGGCGCGGCCGCCTGCGCACCGAAGCCGCCGTTTTCCACCAGCACGGCGAGCGCGATCTTCGGCTTGTCGGCCGGCGCGTACGCGATGTACCACGCGTGGTCGCGCAGCCTCTCGTCGATCTTGTGCTCGGAGTACTTCTCGCCCTGCTTCAGCGAGAATACCTGCGCCGTGCCGGTCTTGCCGGCGGACACGTACGGCGTGCCGCGGAACGCGGCGGCGCTCGTGCCCTCCTTCGGCACGCCGGCGAGCGCTCGCTGAACGAGCGCGAGATGCTCGGGCTTGACCGCGATCGAGTGCGTCGGCTGCGGCTCGACTTGGCGCACTTCACCGGTCACGAGATTGCGGATCGACTTGCCGAGATGCGGGCGAAACGCGACGCCGTCGTTCGCGATGATCGCGATCGCATGCGCCTGCTGGATCGGCGTGAACGCGTTGTAGCCTTGTCCGATGCCCGCTGAAATCGAATCGCCGAGATACCACTTGCGATGCTCGTCGCGGTAGCTCTTGCCGGCGAAGCGCGCGCGCTTCCAGTCGCGCGACGGCAGCACGCCGGGGAGCTCGCCTTCGATATCGATGCCGGTCTTGCCGCCGAAACCGAGCTGCGACATGAAGCGCGCGGTATCGTCGATGTCGGTCTCGTTGGCGAGCATGTAGTAGTACGTGTCGCACGACACGACGATCGACTTGTACATGTCGACGACGCCATGGCCGCCGGGCTTGTCGTCGCGGAAGCGGTGCGCGGCGCCCGGGATCTGGAAGAAACCCGGATCGTTGATCACCTGCGTCGCCGTGCGCTTGCCCGAAGTGAGGGCGCCCAACGCGAGGAACGGCTTTATCGTCGAGCCCGGCGGATAGGCACCGCGCAGCGGGCGATTGAGCAGCGGCTTGTCGGGCGATTCGTTCAGCGCTTCCCAGTTCGCCGGATCGATGCCGTCGACGAAGAGATTCGGATCGAAGCCGGGCTTCGACACGAACGCGAGGACGTCGCCGTTGGAGGGGTCGATCGCGACCAGCGCACCGCGCCGTTCGCCGAACGCGCTCTCGGCGACTTCCTGCAGCTTGATGTCGAGCGAGAGCTGCAGGTTGTTGCCCGACGTCGGCGGCGTGCGCGACAGCGTGCGCACCGCGCGTCCTCCGGAGTCGACTTCGACCTCCTCCCAGCCGGTCGTGCCGTGCAACTCGCGCTCGTAGGAGAGCTCGACGCCGACCTTGCCGATGTAGTCGGAGCCCTTGTAATTCGCCGTCTCGTGCCAGTCCTCGATACGCTGCACGTCCTTGTCGTTGATGCGTCCGATGTAGCCGATCGCGTGAGACGCGACGTCGCCGTACGGATAGTGGCGGAACAGCCGCGCCTTGATGTCGACGCCGGGAAAGCGGTAGCGGTTGACCGCGAAGCGCGCGACCTCCTCGTCGGTGAGCTTGGTGCGAAGCGGCAGGCTTTCGAAGTTCTTCGACTCCTCGAGGAGCTTGCGGAATCGCTTGCGATCGCGCGGCTGCACGTCGACGATCTCGCCGAGCGCATCGATCGTCTCGTCGAGGTTCTTCACGCGCGACGGCTGGATCTCGAGCGTGTATGCGGAGTAGCTCTGCGCGAGCACGACGCCGTTGCGGTCGGTGATAACACCGCGATTGGGCACGATCGGCACGATCGCGATGCGGTTCGTCTCGGCGAGCGTCTGGTAGTGCTCGTGCTGGACGACCTGCAGATAGAAGAAGCGCGCGAACAAGCCCCCGAACGCGACGACGATCAGCACCGCGGCGACCGCGAGGCGGCGCTTGAACAGGAACACTTCGCGCTCGAGGTTGCGAAGCTCGGGCGAGCCGAAGCCGCTGTCGTCGCGGTGTCGTCGTCTCGAACCGAACAGGTATCGCGCCATCGTCAACCTCGAATGTCGTCGCCGCCCACCATGCCCCCGAGTGGTTGAATCGGGGGGCGGGCACCCGGCGTCGTCCGGTCAAAGACGCCGGGTGCCCGCGTTCGCGGGAATGACGTCGCACTATTGCCGTCGGCGCTGGACGCCACGCTAGAGCTCGGCCGGCGAGCGCGGCGGGCGCTGCGGCCACTGTAGCACCACGGACAGCGGCGGCCACAACAGCGCGCCGACGATCGGCGGCAGCACGTACGTCCAGCGCGGCAGCGGCGCTCCGCCGACGTAGCGAATCAGCAACACGAGCGCAGCGGTGAACGCGAGCAGCGCGCCGACCTGAACCGCCTGCTGCCAAAGGGGAAAACGCAGCACGCGACGGCGGAAGTATTCGGCGGCATACGCGAGCACCGCGTAGGCGAGCGCATGCTGGCCGAAGAGCGTCGCGTCGGCGACATCCATGACCAGACCGACCCACCACGCGACGCCGACGCCGACGAAGCGCGGCTCCTGGATGCACCAGTAGAGCAGCACCAGCGCAAGGAAATCGGGATGCAAGACCGCCGCGAAACCCGACGACGGCACCAGATTGAACAGCAACCCCACCAGCAGCGATAGCGCGATGAACCAGCGCCGCGCCGGCAGCAGGATCTCCTCCGGTCCTGCCGGCGACAGCGAAATGCCGGGCAGCGCCATCATCCGCGCCTCGCCTTACCCTTGCCGAGCTTTTTCGCCGTGTCGGACTCCGTCGGTTCCTCGGGGCGGGGCTGCAGCGCGGCGGCGCGGCCCAGCACGAGCAACTGCTCGCTGCGATCCACGCCCGCGAGCGGTACGCAGGTGACGCGCGCGAACATCTGACCGGTTTCGCGCTCGAGCGTGGCCACGCGGGCAACGGCGAGTCCGGGTGGATACGTGCCGTCGAGCCCGGAGGTCACCAGCACGTCGCCGACCTGGATGTCGGCCGACGGCGCGAGAAAGCGCAGCGCCGGCGCTCGGCCCGCGCCGGCGCCGAACAGCACCGAGCGCACGCCGCTCCTTTCGACCTTGACCGGCACCGCGTGGTCCTTGTCGGTGACGAGCGTCACTTCGGCCATGTACGGAAAGACGCGCGTCACCTGTCCGACGACACCGTGCGCGTCGATCACCGCTTCGCCCGGCGCGAGCCCGGCGTCGCCGCCCTTGTCGACGAAGAGCTTCTGCGCGAACGGATCGCGACCCGTGTAGAGGACCGCGACCGCGGTCGCCGATTCGCGGTTGTAGCGCGTGCGAACGTCGAGCAGCGCGGCGAGGCTCGCCTTTTCCTGTTGCGCGATGGCGTACCCCTGCGCGGCCGGCGCGGACTCGGCGAGCTGCCGGCGCAACTGCTCGTTCTCGGCGCGCAACGCGGAGACAGTCGACAAATAAGCGCCGACCGACGCGACCGCTTCGCCCGGGAGCTGCGCTGCGCGCTGCAGCGGATACAGCACGATCGCCGCGACGTAGCGGACGTGCTCGAGATAGTGGAACCGCGTGTCGGCGAACAGCAGCGCTAGCGAGATCACGCCGAAGAACGTGAGCCGCGTGAGCGGAGACGGACCGCGATGGAAGAACGGCGGCGGCTCTACCGAGATATGGTGCATGGCGGACGAGACCCGCTACCCACGGGCCGCAGCGCTTCGGGGCCCTCAGTCCGTGGTGAAGATCGTCGAGAGCTTTTCCATGTTTTCGAGCGCCTTGCCGCAGCCGCGTACCACGCAGGTGAGCGGATCGTCGGCGACGATCACCGGCAATCCGGTCTCCTCCATTAAGAGCCGATCGACGTCGCGAAGCAAGGCGCCGCCGCCGGTGAGCACCATTCCGCGCTCGGCGATGTCGGCGCCGAGCTCCGGCGGCGTGCGCTCGAGCGCGCTCTTCACCGCCGACACGATGCTGTTCAGCGGATCGGTCAGCGCTTCCAGGATCTCGTTCGACGACACGGTGAAGCTGCGCGGGATGCCCTCTGCGAGGTTACGGCCCTTCACTTCCATTTCCTTCACTTCCGAGCCGGGGAACGCCGAACCGATCGTCTTCTTGATCGTCTCCGCGGTCGTCTCGCCGATCAGCATGCCGTAATTACGGCGGATATAGTTGACGATCGCCTCGTCGAACTTGTCGCCGCCCACGCGCACGCTGCCTGCGTACACCATGCCGCCCAGAGAAATGACGCCCACTTCCGTCGTGCCGCCGCCGATGTCGACGACCATCGAGCCGGTCGCATCACCCACGGGGAGCTCGGCGCCGATCGCGGCGGCCATCGGCTCCTCGATCAGGTAGACCTTCGACGCGCCGGCGCCGAGCGCCGATTCGCGGATCGCGCGCCGCTCGACCTGCGTCGATCCGCACGGCACGCAGATGATGATCCGGGGGCTCGGCGAGAACAGCCGCGAATCGAGCACCTTCTTGATGAACTGCTTCAGCATCTGCTCGGTCACGGTGAAGTCGGCGATCACGCCGTCCTTCATCGGCCGGATCGCGTTGATGTTGCCCGGCGTGCGCCCGAGCATCATCTTCGCCGCGTTGCCGACCTCCTGGATCACGCGCTTGCCGTTGGGCCCGCCCTCCTGGCGGATCGCGACCACCGATGGCTCGTCGAGCACGATGCCTTTGCCGCGCACGTAGATCAGCGTGTTCGCCGTGCCGAGGTCGATGGCGAGATCGCTTGAAAAATAGCCTTTGAACGATTCGAACATGAAGGGGCGGGCCCGTCCCGTGCGCTGCGGGAAAACGTTGGAAAATGCCGGCGGGCGGCGCACGCACCCTCTCCACGCGCCGAACCGCCGGCAACCTCGCGAAATATGACAATATGATACCTTATCGGGCTTTCCTCCGCGCACGCAGCCGCTGCGTCAATCGATGACGATCACCGCCGCCGACGTCCACCGTCTCGCCGAGCTCGCGCGCATCGAGATCGACGCCGCGCAAGCCGACGACGTGCGCGCGAAGCTTGCGGCGATCTTCGGACTGATCGACCAGTTGAACGCGATCGACACCGCCGGCGTCGTGCCGATGGCGCATGCGCAGGACGTCAGGCTGCCGCTTCGCGACGACGTCGTAACCGAGCCGGATCGTCACGCGCTCTATCAACAGGCCGCGCCGGCGGTCGAGGACGGCCTCTACCTCGTCCCGAAGGTCATCGAATAGCTACGCTCGCCGAACTCTCCCGCTCGCTCGCCGCGAAGGAAGTGTCCAGCGTCGAGCTCGTGCAGCGCTCGCTTGCGCGCATCGAGCGCTTCGACAAGGCGCTGAACGCGTTCATCACCGTCGATGCAGATCGCGCGCTCACCTGCGCGCGCGCCGCCGACGATGCGCGATCGCGCGGCGATGCAGGCCCGCTCGCCGGCATTCCGATCGCGCACAAGGACGTTCTGATGACGGCCGGCATCCGCACGACGTGCGGCTCACGCATCCTCGAGCCGTTCACCGCGCCGTACGACGCCCACGTCGTCGAACGCCTCGCGCGCGCGGGCGCGGTGCTCGTCGGCAAGACGAACATGGACGAGTTCGCGATGGGCTCGTCGAGCGAGACGAGCTATTTCGGGCCGGTGCGCAACCCCTGGAACACGGCGTTCGTTCCGGGCGGCAGCTCCGGTGGATCCGCGGCGGCCGTCGCCGCGCGCATCGTTCCGGCCACGACCGGCACCGACACCGGCGGCTCGATCCGACAACCGGCGGCACTGTCGGGTGTGTGCGGCCTGAAGCCGACGTACGGCGTCTGCTCACGCTACGGGCTGATCGCATTCGCGTCGAGCCTCGACACGCCGGGGCCGTTCGCGCAGACCGCGTACGATTGCGCGCTGATGCTGAACGCGATGGCCGGTCACGATGCGCGCGATTCGACGTCGCTCGACCGTCCGAACGAAGACTACACACGTCTTGCGCGCGAGCCGCGCAGCGCGCAGCCGCTCGCGCGTTTGCGTATCGGGCTTCCGCGCGAGTATTTCGGCGACGGCGTCGATCGCGACGTCGCCGTCGCAATCGATGACGCGCTCGCGCAGCTGCGCGCGCTCGGGGCCACAACCGTCGACGTCGGCTTGCCGAACGTCAAGCTGGCGGTGCCCGTCTATTACGTGATCGCGCCGGCCGAAGCGTCGTCGAACCTGTCGCGCTTCGACGGCGTGCGCTACGGTCACCGCGCCGCGAAGTACACCGATCTCGCCGACATGTACCGCAAGACGCGCGCCGAAGGCTTCGGCGTCGAGGTGAAGCGGCGCATCCTGGTGGGCACGTACGTGCTGTCGCACGGCTACTACGATGCCTATTATCTGAAGGCGCAGCAGGTGCGGCGGCTGATCGCCGACGATTTTCTGCGCGCGTATCGCGACTGCGACGTGATCGTCGGACCGACGGCGCCGACGGCGGCGTTCGAGATCGGCGCGAAGGCCGACGATCCGGTGCAGATGTATCTGAACGACATCTTCACCGTCTCGGGCAACCTGACCGGCGCACCGGCGATGTCGGTCCCGTGCGGCTTCGATCGCCGCGGTTTGCCGATCGGGCTGCAGATCCAGGCGCCGGCATTCGGCGAGGCGCGCATCGTCGACATCGCGCATCGCTACCAGCAGGCGACCGACTGGCACGCGCGCGTGCCGGCCGGTTACGAGTAGGAACCGAAGCGCGATGAGCTGGGAAATCGTCGTCGGGCTCGAAACGCACGCGCAACTGTCGACGGCGTCGAAGATCTTTTCCGGCGCGTCGACGGCGTTCGGCGCGCCGCCGAACACACAGGCGAGCGCCGTCGACATTGCGCTGCCGGGCGTGCTGCCCGTCTTGAATCGCGGCGCCGTCGATCGCGCGATACGCTTCGGCCTCGCGGTCGGCGGCACGATCAACGCGCGCAACGTGTTCGCGCGCAAGAACTACTTCTACCCCGATCTTCCGAAGGGCTACCAGATCTCGCAGTACGAGATCCCGATCGTGCAGGGCGGCTCGATCACGATCGCGACGAAGAACGGCGACAAGGTCGTGCGCTTGACGCGCGCGCACCTCGAGGAAGACGCGGGCAAGAGCCTGCACGAGGATTTCCACGGCATGACCGGCATCGACCTCAATCGCGCCGGCACGCCGCTGCTCGAGATCGTTTCGGAGCCCGAGATGCGCAGCGCCCAGGAGGCCGTCGCGTACGCGAAGATGCTGCACGCGCTCGTGCGCTGGATCGGCATCTGCGACGGCAACATGCAGGAGGGAAGCTTCCGCTGCGATGCGAACGTGTCGGTGCGCCGCTCCGACTTTGATGCGCTCGGAACGCGCTGCGAGATCAAGAACCTCAACAGCTTCCGCTTTCTCGAGAAGGCGATCGAATACGAAGCGCGCCGGCAGATCGAACTGATCGAGGACGGCGGCACCGTCACGCAGGAGACCCGGCTCTACGACCCGGACAAGGGGGAAACGCGGTCGATGCGCAGCAAGGAGGAGGCGCACGACTATCGCTACTTTCCCGATCCCGATCTGCCGCCGCTCGTGATCGACTCGGCGTGGATCGAACGCGTCAAGGCCGATCTGCCCGAGCTGCCGGTGGCGATGAAGGCGCGATTCGAGTCGCAGTACGGGTTGTCGGCGCACGAAGCGGCAACGCTCACCGCGTCGCGCGAAACGGCCGCCTATTTCGAGGACGCCGCGCGCGCGTTCGGCGACGCGAAGATGGTCGCAAACTGGGTGTTGGGCGAAGTGTCGGCGGCGCTCAATCGCGACGAGCTCGACATTGGCGAGTCGCGCGTGACGCCGGCGCAACTTGCCGGACTGCTCGCGCGCGTGGCCGACAACACGATCTCGGGCAAGATCGCGAAGGAAGTGTTCGACGAGATGTGGAAGCGAGGCTCGCCGGGTTACGCCTCCGGAGCAACCATCATCGCGCGTGCTCAGCCGATTCCCGGCACCGCGACAGCCGATGAAGTCATCCGCGAAAAAGGCTGGAAGCAGATCTCCGACGAAGGCGCGATCGAGCGACTCGTCGACGACGTGATCGCGGCGAACGCGGCGATCGTCGCCGAATTTCGCGCCGGCAAGGAGAAGGCGTTCAACTCGCTCGTCGGCAAGGCGATGGCAGCGAGCAAGGGCAAGGCGAACCCCGCGCAGGTCAACGCGACCCTCAAGCGCAAGCTCGGCGCTTGAAGGGCCGCTGTCGAATTTTCCGCAGGAACTCCCGAACCCCGACACGCAGTCAAAGCGTGGCGATCGAACGGCGATTCGCAGTCGCTGCAACACGGGCGTTACAAGGCGAGCGCGTCGTCGATCGGCGCAATCAATGCCCGCGATCGATGCAACCGATCGGCCGCGGGAGCTTTGCAACATCCGGCGGGAAAATCGCGCCTTCAGTTCGGTTGAGGTCGTTGCGGTCCACGGGACTGCGACGATAGGCACGCTTTTCCGCTCGAAACGAAAGGAAGCGAAACATGAAGCGTTCTGCACTCGTCATCGGCATTCTTGCCGCGATCGGCGTGTCGGCTTCGGCAATGGCCGATGAGCTGCAATGGGTCGAAGGCGCCGGCGACGCCAGCGGTCACTGGCGCTCGGCCGAGTACCGGATCGTCAACGGCCGGCTCGCGCGCGTCGATCCGCCGGCCGGCACCGCGCGCTTGGCGCGGCCCGCGCTCTCATACGACCAGCTCGCGCAGCAGTCGGAAAGCGACACGCTGCTCACGTCCGAGCAGCCGCGCTATCGCCTCGAAGGGCGAAGGCTCGCGTTGCAGAACGCCGTGCCGCCCGCTCCGCGCGAGCGCGTGACGATGCCGACGGTCGAGCGGCTGTACCGGGACTTCGCGACCGGCTGATCGACCTCGCGGTCCGGATAGCGGGCGCGCGTCCGCTATCGGCCGCTGGCATCGCCATTCGAGAGCGCAGCGATTGCAACGCGAGTGAATAGGGCGCAAGCTCGCGCGTAGCGCCCGCTGCTCGCGACGTTTGCGCGGAGGAACCTCTCCGAGCATTCAGCGCGGTCCGATTTCGCAGCGCGTTGCAATCGCCAAGGAATCAGCATGAAGCGCCTTTCGTTGCCCGTCGCGGCCGTCGTCGCGTTGTCCGCGTGCGCGAGCGTTCCGCGCGGACCGCCGTTGACGTACGAGCAGCTGCTGCCGAATACGCACGAAAATCCGGTATGGGCACGCAACGTCGCGCAGCCGACGGTGCAGGAGCCCACGTCCGCGCCACAAAGCCCCGCACCGTCAGCGCCACGCTGACGCCTCGCGCGCGCAGGCGCTCCGCCACGCACGTCGGCGGATGCCTACCGACCGATAGTTGACAATGTCCACTAATCGGTGGATGCTGTCCTCCATCGGGGAGGTCGCGCGATGGCGAACGACGACTGCGCGCGGCGCATCGACGCCGTGCGCCGCTTCAACCGGTTCTACACGCAGTGCATCGGCGCGCTCGACGAGGGTCTGCTCGCGAGCCCATTCCCGCTGCCGCAGGCGCGCGTGCTGTTCGAGCTCGCGCAACGTGACGGCGTCACCGCCGGAGAGCTCGCGCGGACGCTCGACGTCGACACGAGCTATCTGTCGCGGATGTTGCGTGATCTCGCGCGCAAGGGTCTCGTGCGCCCCGCGCGCGATCCGAAGGATGCTCGTCGCCAGCCGCTTGCTCTGACGCCGGCGGGCCGCAAGGCCTTCGCCACGCTCGATGCGCGCTCGCGCGAGCAGGTCGCTGCGATGCTCGCGCGGCTCGCGCACGAGGACGAGAAGCGCCTGGTCGGCGCGATGGCCGCGATCGAACGGCTGCTCGGCGGCTCGCCGCCGTCGTCCGATCCGTTCGTGCTGCGCTCGCACGAGCCGGGCGACTTGGGCTGGATCGTGTCGCGCCACGGCGCGCTCTACGCGCAGGAGTACGGCTGGGACATGACGTTCGAGGCGCTCGTCGCCGACATCGCGGCGAAGTTCCTGCGCACGTTCGACGCCAGAACCGAGCGCTGTTGGATCGCCGAGCGCGACGGCGAGCGCGTGGGCTGCGTGCTGGTCGTGCGCCAGTCGGCGCGCGTTGCGAAGCTACGCCTGTTGCTGATCGAGCCGAGCGCGCGCGGATGCGGTCTCGGCCGCCGGCTCGTTGCCGAATGCGTCCGCTTCACGCGCGCCGTCGGCTACCGCAAGCTCGTGCTTTGGACCAACGACATCTTGCACGCCGCCCGCCACCTTTATGAGGAAGCGGGCTTCGTGCTCGTCGCCGAGGAGAAGCATCACAGCTTCGGCCAGAACCTCGTCGGTCAGAACTGGGAGCTTTCGCTCTAGCGAGCAGCGCTCGCTCTAGAAGCGCCCTGCCTGGAAGTCGTCGACCGCCTGCAGGATCTCCTCGCGCGTGTTCATGACGAACGGGCCGTGCCACGCGACGGGCTCGCGCAGCGGCTTGCCGGCGATCACCAGTGCGCGCGCCTCGCCCCCCGTCGCAGTGAAGCGAACGGTGTCCCCGGCGCCGAGCTGCGCAATGCCGACCTTGTCCTGCGTCCGCCCGTCGTCGAAGCGCAGCGCGCCTTCGTAGATGACGACGAAACCGGCAAGATCGGACGCGAGCGGCTCCTCGAACGTCGCGCCGTCGGGAAGCGCGACATCGAAGTAGTGCGCCTCGGTTGCTTCGGTCGAAATCGGACCGCGCGCGCCGCGCGATGTCGTTCCTGCGATGACCTTCACTCGCACGCCGCCTTCGCGCACTTCGACCGGCATCTGCGCATTCGGATGCTCCTGGTACGCGGGCGCCTGCATCTTGAGCCGCGCAGGCAGGTTCACCCAAAGCTGAAAGCCGCGCATCCGGCCGTCGCGCTGCTCGGGCATTTCCGAATGCACGAGGCCCCGGCCAGCGGTCATCCATTGCACGTCGCCGGTCTCGATCACACCTTCGTGACCGTGGTTGTCCTTGTGGCGGATGCGCCCGTCGAGCATGTACGTCACCGTCTCGAATCCGCGATGCGGGTGGTCGGGAAAGCCGGCGAGGTAGTCCTGCGCTTGCGGACTGTCGAAATGGTCGAGCAGAAGGAACGGATCGATCGACGGGACGTGTGTGCCCTCGCCCATCAGCCGGGTGAGGCGCACGCCGGCGCCGTCGGACGTCGGCACGCCGCGGGCGAGACGAACGGGGTTGCGCGGTCTCATCGAAAGCTCCTCTCGTAATCGATGGAGTTAGGTGGGGTCGATGGCCGCGTGACGCAAGCGCGTTACCGCGCGGCGGTCTCGGCGGCGAGCCGCTGTGCCTGCGCATCGTCGGGATAGCGCTCGGCGAAGCGGCGCGCGAATCGTGCCGCGGCCGCCCTGTCGCCCGCATCGCGGCGGAACGTGATCGCGGCGACGTTGAGCTCGCGATCGTCGGGATGGCGCGCGAGCGCGCGATCGATTTCGCGCAGCGCGTCCTTCGTCCGGCCGTGCGCGTTCAGCGCTACCGCATAGACATAGGCGACGTGCGCATCGTTCGGCGCGAGCTGCGTGGCGCGCGCGAGCTCGCGAAGCCCATCGTTCGCGCGCTTCATCCGCACCAGCGCGAGCCCGAGCGCCCGGTGCAGCGCCGCGTCGTCGGGTGCCCGCGCGAGGCCTTCGCGCAGCACGCGTGTCGCGTCGGCGTCGCGATCGAGCGCGCGAAACGCATCGGCAAAATCGACGTACGCGGGAACGTACGTCGGATCGAGCGCGATCGCCGATCGGAACGCCGCATCGGCATCGGCAGAGCGCTTGAGGCGCGCGTACAGCGTGCCGAGCGCGACACGCGCTTCGGGGCGTTCTGCACTGTAGCGAAGCGCCGCCTCGTATTCGGCGGCGGCGCGCTGGAAGGCGGCGTCGGACGCTGCGCGCGGCGTGTCGGACAGCGCCGCCGCGGCGTCGACTCGAATCGTGCGAATGGGATCGGCAAGCAACGGCGAAAGCGCCGCCCATCGCTCGGACGGCGGCGCGCTCGCAAGCGCCGCGACGCTTGCATGGCGCACCAGCGGATCGGCGTCGCTCACCGCCCCCTGGGCCACTTCGCGCGCGCCTGCCGACGGAAAGCGCGCCAGCGCCTGCAACGCGCTCGCGCGCGCGAACGGCGGTTGCGACAGATCGCGCGCGACCGTGGCGAGACTGCGGCCCGCCTCGGCCGCCCCGCGCTCGGCGTAGGCGAACGCCGCTGCGTAGCGCTGCAGGCCCTCGGGACGATGACCGTACCAGACGCGCACCGTCTCGTCGGCCCACTGCGCCGACTTCTGCCGATGGCAACGGTTGCACGCGTTGGGCGTACCGAGCACTACCGAAAGATCGGGGCGCGGAATGCCGAGCATGTGATCGCGCCTCGGATCGATCCCCATATACGTCGTCGCCGGCATATGGCAGTCGACGCAATGCGTGCCGGCGCCTTCGTTACGATGGTGATGATGCGCCGACGCCCCGTACTTCGACGCGAGATGGCACTGCGCACACAGCGCATCGCCTTGCACGCGAGCGCCTCCGCCATGCGGGTCGTGGCAGTCGCCGCAGGTCACGCCCTGACGATACATGCGGCTTTGCACGAACGACCCCCATTCGTACACCTGTTCGCGCTGCTGTCCGTCGGGATGGTACAGACCCGCCTCGAGCAGCGCCGGTCGATAGAAATCGAGGAAGCGCTTGCCGGCGGCCCAGCCTTCGGCGATCGGCGTGCGCGCCGCGTGGCACGGCGCGCAGACCTCGATCTCGGTGTCGGCGCTGCGCGCGCGGCTACGCACCGCGTTGCCGGTGGCGACGTCGATCGTCCAGCGCGCGCCACGGCGCTCGTCGAGCGCTACCGTAAGCGTCTTGCCGACGTCGGCGCGTCTCGCGGTCGCGGCGTCGACATGAAGCGACCCCGGGCCATGGCATGCCTCGCAGCCGACGCTTGGATCCGACCATGTCGTGCGGTACGTGTCGCTTGCGGCATCGTAGTTCTTGCGCACGTCCACCGAATGGCAATCGGCGCACGCGAAGTTCCAGTTCTGCGCGCGGCGCGTCCAGTGAAGCTCGTCGCGATGATTGATCTTGTCGAGCGGATAGAGATGGAACCAGCGCTCGCCGCCTTGCGCTTTCGGCCGCGAGTCCCACGCAATCGAAAGCGCTTGCAGCTTGCCGCCGGCAAGCTCGATCAGATATTGCTGCAGCGGCTCGATGCCGATCGTGTACTTCACTTCGAAGTCGTCGAGCTTGCCGCCGGGACCATCGGTGCGCACGACGAACTTTCCGTCGCGGCGCATGAACGTCGATTCAACGCCCGCGTAGCGAAATCGCCCGCCGCCGAACCGGCCGCGCACGCTCGCCTCGGTCGCTCGCTGCATGGCGCGCGCGTGCCGCGACGCTTGCCATGCGTCATGCTCGCGCGCGTGACACGACGCGCACGCGGTGCTGCCGACGAATCGCGCGACGGCCGCGCCCTTTGGTGCCGTGCCCGGTCGCCAGATCGCGAGGACGACAGCGACGACGACAAGCGCTGCTGCGCCGGCGATCGCGAGCGGCTTCCAACTCATGAACGCCCGGTGCGCCGGCGCGATCGGCATCGCGGGCCACGGGTCGCGCGCCACGAGCAGAGCCGGAACCGGCGCCGGCGGCGCGGCTTCGCGCGGCTGCGCAGACGTCGGCGCGGCTTTCGCGGGCGACGCCGAGCGGCGCGACGCGCGGCGTTTCTTCGAGGACGACACGGCGATCGATCGACGCTGGCGGAGTGCTCAATGTAGCAGCACGCGTGCGCGCAGGCTCGATGATTGCGATCAATTCTTGCGCGCCGACGCCAGCGCGTCTCGCCGATCGCCGCGCCTCGCCGCGCCTAGACGAGATCGCGCAGCACGACCTGCGCCTGCTTCGCGCCTTTGCGCGCCACCGTCAAACGCACTTTGGTGCCCGGCGCACCGCGCAGCTGCGCGCGAAGCTCCGACAATGAAACCGACTTCGCGGGCTTGCCGTTGACGGCGACGATCACATCGCCGGCAACCAGACCTGCCGCCTGCGCCGGACCGTCCGCGACGACATCGACGACGTCGAATCCGCGATCGCCGCGCTCGAGCCACAGACCGGCGCGATCGTGCACGTCGGGCTCGCCGAAGCTCGCGCTCTTCTCGAAGTAGAGCACCTTGCGCACGTAATCGAACGTGACGGCGAAGCGGCGCAGCACGCCATAGCCGATGTTGCCCGCGATCGCCGGATCGGCGAGCGGCCCGCTGTCGGCGCGGGCGAGGTACGTGATCGGCGCGTCGATGTCGAAGCCGCCGAACGATAGCTTGCCCGCCCGCGCGAGCAGCGCGCGCGAACGGCCGCCTGCGCCGGCGCCGGAAATGACTTCGCGCGTCGCGCCGTACTTGGCGGCGAGACCATTGGCTTGAACGAAGGGCCCTGCGAGCGTAAGCGATGCGCGCGAGCCCGTGTCGATGTCGAATGCGCCGTCGATCCCGTCGACGCGGGCACGCATCTGCGGCATGGTGTGATTGAACACGAACGGCACGCGGACGGCGCGCGCCGGCGCCTTGAACGCGCGCGGCCGGTAGAACGTGACTTTCTGCTGCTCGTAATCGATGCGCGCCGGCAACCGCTTCAAGAGCTCGTAGCCGACGATGCCGGCGACATCGTCGACGCCCTCGACGCGACGCATGACCGAGGCGAGATCGATCGCGGCGAACGCCTGCTGCTCGAACGCAATGCCGCCGACGTCGAGCCGCTCGATCGCAACGACGCCGACGTCCTTCGCGACGCCGGACGGCTGCGGCGCGAGGCCGAGCGCGGCGACGGCAGACGGCAACAGCACGTTGGCGCCGCCGGCGTCGAACAGCATGCGAAACGGCCCTTTGCCGTTCAGCCGGACGTCGATGAATACGTGGCCGTTGCGCACTTGCATCGGCACGTCGACCGCATCCTTGCCCGGCACGAACACGACGTCGCCCGGCGGCGGCGGCGGAACGTCGAACTCGACGCCGTCGAGCGGCACGTTGTATTCGATCGCCTCGATCGTGTACTCCTCGTCGTGCCGCGGATCGCCGCGCGTCGTGCGCACGCGGAACGGCAGCGTGACGCCCTGCACGGTACGAAAGTCGCCGTAGATCTCGGTGCGCGTCGCCTCGCCCTCGCGCTCGGTGAGCCGCGAGATCCGATGCGTCAGCATGTCGATCCAGATGTCGTACGCGCGCCCGCCCTCCGGCGTAAGGCGGACGACGTCGAAGTCGATGCCGTCCGCGCGATCGCGCCGCGCATACTCGATCGCGGCCGCCTGGCGCTCGGGAAACCAGAAAGCGAGCCGATCGCGGTAGGCGGCGTTCGCGGCGAGCTCGCGCGCATCGGCGTCGCCTTCGATGCGCGTCTCGCCGGCGGCATCCTGCGACCAGACGGTGAGGCCGTCGAAGCCCTGCATGCCGGTGAGAGGCCCGATCTCATAGCGAAAGAGCGACCGGCCGGTCGCGATCGACGCCCATCGTTCGCCGCTTCCGCGCAGCTCGCCGGCCTTGATGTTCACGCGGCTGTGCTGCGAGCGCAGCGCATCCCACGCCGCGCCGCCGGTCGCAGCCTTCGCTTCGGCAAGAAGCTGCCGCGCATCGGGCTTTTGCGCGAACGCGGCCGGCGCGAGCGCGAGCCATGCGATCGCGACGGCGACGAGTACGCGAACGGTTGAACGAAGCCGTTTCACTGCATCAGCGGCTTGTAGCGCGGTCGATGCGGACGCGCGCCCTCTTCGCCGAGGCGCTTCTTCTTGTCCGCTTCGTATTCCTGGTAGTTGCCTTCGAAGAACGCCCACTTCGAGTCGTCTTCCGCGGCGAGGATGTGCGTCGCGATGCGGTCGAGGAACCAGCGATCGTGACTGATGACGAGAACGGTGCCGGCGAACTCGCCGAGCGCGTCTTCGAGCGCGCGAAGCGTCTCGACATCGAGGTCGTTCGACGGCTCGTCGAGCAACAGTACGTTGCCGCCTTTGAGCAGCGTCGCGGCGAGATGCAGCCGTCCGCGCTCGCCGCCAGACAGCTGCCCGACGTTCTTCTGTTGATCGGGCCCCTTGAAGTTGAAGCGGCCGAGGTAGGCACGCGAGGGCATCTCGAACTTGCCGACGGTCAGGATGTCCTGGCCGTTGGAAATCGCTTCCCATGCGGTCTTGTCGTTCGGCAGCGCCTCGCGCGTCTGATCGACGACGGCGAGCCGCACCGTCGGCCCGATGACGATCTCGCCGGCGTCCGGCTTTTCGCCGCCGGTGATCATCCGGAAGAGCGTTGTCTTGCCGGCTCCGTTCGGGCCGATGATCCCGACGATCGCGCCGGCCGGAATCTTGAACGACAGATCGTCGATCAGCAGCCGGTCGCCGAAGCCCTTCTTCACGTTGCGGAACTCGATCACGAGAGCGCCGAGCCGCTCGGCGACCGGAATGAAGATCTCCTGCGTCTCGTTTCGCGTCTGGTGCTCGTAGGAGGCGAGCTCCTCGAAGCGTGCGATTCTCGCCTTGCTCTTCGCCTGACGGGCCTTCGCGTTGCTGCGCACCCAGGCAAGCTCGGTCTGCATCGCCTTGATCCGCGCCGCTTCCTGCTTCGACTCGAGCAAGAGCCGCGCTTCCTTCTGCTCGAGCCACGAGCTGTAGTTGCCCTTCCACGGAATGCCGTGGCCGCGGTCGAGCTCGAGGATCCACTCGGCGGCGTTGTCGAGAAAGTAGCGGTCGTGCGTCACGGCGACGACGGTGCCGGGAAACTTCTGCAGGAACTGCTCGAGCCAATCGACGCTCTCGGCATCGAGGTGGTTCGTCGGCTCGTCGAGCAGCAGCATGTCGGGCTTCGAAAGCAGCAGCCGGCACAGCGCGACGCGACGCTTCTCGCCGCCCGAAAGCGTCGCGATGGTGGCTTCCCACGGCGGCAGCCGCAGCGCATCGGCGGCGATTTCCATCTGCACGTCCGAATCGGCACCGGCGGCGGCGATCACCGCTTCGTATTTCGCCTGCTCGGCGGCGAGCGTGTCGAAATCGGCCTCAGGTTCCGCGTACGCGGCGTAAATCTCGTCGAGCTTCCTCTTCGCGTCGAGCACGTCGCTCATGCCTTGCTCGACGGCTTCGCGCACGGTCTGGCCCGGGTCGAGCTGCGGCTCCTGCGGCAGAAAGCCGATCCGCATGCCGGGCATCGGTACCGCCTCGCCTTCGTATTCGCGATCGGCGCCCGCCATGATCTTGAGCAGGCTCGACTTGCCGGAGCCGTTCAACCCGAGCACGCCGATCTTCGCGCCCGGGAAGAACGACAACGAGATGTCCTTGAGGATCACGCGCTTGGGCGGAACGATCTTGCCCACGCGGTTCATCGTGAAGACGTACTGAGCCATCGGCAATGCTTCTTCGCGAGACGGGAAAACCGCTATTATCGCAGAGCGGTAGAACGCTTTCCGCCGATTCGCGTTAGTGCTACACGGCGGGCGAGCGATCGCGTGCTTGCTACTTCTTCGCGGCTTCGGGCGTGTAGCCGCTGGCGGGAGCGGGCAGTGCGCTCATCGCGGCTTCGGTCGCTTCGCGGTTGCTCGTGAGCTCGCGCCAGCGCGCAAGCTCGGCAGCGTATTTGGCGTTCACCTGCGCCACCTCGCGCTTCTTCTGCGCAATGAGCTCCGACTGGCGGACGAGCTCGATGTCGACGGTGGTCGCTTCGCGCTCGAGCGCGGCCGGAACGCCGTTGTCGCCGAACGTCGCCTTCTTGCGCTCGACCTCGTTCTTGCGCTTGACGAGCTGCTCGCTGTACGACTGCGCCGACTGGATGATGTCGTCCAGCGTCGAGATCGCCCGCTTGCGCGCGAGCTCGATCTCGGCTTCGCTCGTGTACGACTGCAACAGCGCGCGGTTCTTGCGCGCGATCTCTTCCTGCGCACGCGCGACGTCGCGTGCCCGTGCTTCGTCGGCTTCCTTCGCCTTGCGCTGTGCAGGCGTGAGCGCCGGGTCGATCTTCTTCACCGGCACGCCCTGCGTATTGAGCTCGACACGTGCCTTGTCGATCTGCTCGGGAGGCAGCTTGTCGGTGTAATGGACGACGCCGTTGTCGTCGGTCCACTTGTACGTTGCGGCGATCGCGGCGCAGGGCATGACGGCCATGGCGATCGCGATCGTCGCAGCAGCCAGCGCGCGTGTCCGCGAAATCGCCGTCGTCCGATCGTCGCTCGTCAGCAGTGGCTGTCGTTGTTGCCGCATGGCTTCTCCGCGTGCCTCGCGCGCTTGCAGCGCCGCGCTACGCCGCGCCGTATTGTTGACGATACGCGCTCACCGCCGGCTGGTAGGCCGCCAGCCGCTCGTTGCCCGCGATGAAGCGCATCACATCGTCGAGCGTGGCAATCGCAATCACCGGAATGCCGTACGTGTCGCGCACTTCCTGGACCGCCGATCGGTCGCCTTGCCCGCGCTCCATCCGATCCAACGCAATCAGCACGCCAGCAGGGTTCGCGCCATGACGCCTGATCGTTTCGACCGCTTCGCGAATCGACGTTCCGGCGGTGATCACATCATCGACGATCAGCACCCGTCCCGCGAGCGGCGCGCCCACGATCGTACCGCCTTCGCCGTGATCCTTCGCCTCTTTGCGGTTGAAACTGAAGGGCAGATTGTGACCCTTTTCGGCAAGCGCAATAGCCGTCGCGGCGGCAAGGGTAATGCCCTTGTACGCCGGACCGAACAGCTGATCGCTCGCCGCGCCGGACGCAAGCCACGCTTGTGCGTAGAAGGCGCCGAGCCGGCGCAGGCTTTCGCCGTCGCTGAACAACCCTGCGTTGAAGAAGTACGGGCTCTTGCGCCCCGCTTTGGTGATGAACTCACCGAAGCGCAGCACGTCGCGTGCCAACGCGAAAGCGAGGAAGTCCTGTCGGAAGTCGGCCATGGAGCAAGCGGCGCGCCGAGGCAATCGCGCGAGCGCCGCAGTATAGCGCTTGCGCTGCCTCGGATCGCGCCGGCGCGCCGCCGCGGTAGACTTGCACGCGCTCAGCAGAGGGTCTCGTGCGCATCATCACGCTCAACGTCAATGGCATCCGCTCCGCCGAGCGCAAAGGGCTCGCGCACTGGCTTGCCCGCGGCACGCCGTGGGACGTCGTCTGCCTGCAGGAAATCAAGTGCACCGACGACGACATCCCGCATGCGATGCGCGCGCCGCGGCGCGCGCACGCGACGTTCAGCGCGGCGCGGCGCAAAGGGTATTCGGGGGTGGCCGTCTATTCGCGCAAGCCGCCGCGCGTGACGACGGGCTTCGGCTGCGACGAGTTCGATTGCGAAGGCCGCTACCTCGAGGCGGACTTCGGCGAGCTCGCCGTCATCAGCGTCTACCTCCCCTCGGGTTCGGCGGGAGCGCACCGGCAGGCGTCGAAGTTCCGCTTCCTCGACGTGTTCCTTCCGCATCTGATCACGCTGCGCAAACGGCAGAAGAAAGAGATCGTGCTCTGCGGCGACTGGAACATCGCCCATCAGCCGATCGACCTGCGCAACTGGCGCAGCAACCAGAAGAACAGCGGCTTCCTGCCGGAGGAGCGCGCGTGGCTCACGCAGGTGTTCGACGAGATCGGATTCGTCGACGTGTTTCGCCGCGTCGATCCGCGGCCGGAGCAGTACACGTGGTGGTCCAATCGCGGCCAGTCGTGGGCGAAGAACGTCGGCTGGCGGATCGACTACCAGATCGCGACGCCCGGCATCGCGGCGAAGGCGACCGCCGCTGCGATCTACAAGCGCCGGCGCTTCTCCGATCACGCGCCGCTGATCGTCGACTACGACTACACGCTGTAAGCCTTGATCCGCATCGCGAACCTCACGCTCGCCCGCGGCGCGAAGCGCCTGCTCGAAGGCGCGAGCGCGACCGTGCACGCCGGTCATCGCGTCGGCCTCGTCGGCGCGAACGGCAGCGGCAAATCGAGCCTGCTCGCGGCGATCCGCGGCGAGCTCGCGCCCGACGCCGGCGAGATCGAGCTTCCCGCCGCTTGGACGATCGCGCACGTCGCGCAGGAGACGCCGGCGGATTCGCGCTCGGCGCTCGATCACACGCTCGACGGCGACCGCGAGCTACGCGCGATCGAGCGCGGGCTCGCCGCGGCCGAAGCCGCGCACGACGCCGATCCGCACGCCGGCGGCGCCGCGCTCGCCGAGCTGCACCACCGCTTCGACCTGATCGGCGGATACGCGGCACGCGCGCGCGCCGCCGGGTTGCTCGCGGGGCTCGGCTTCGCGCAGGCGCGTCACGACGATCCGGTCGCGAGCTTCTCCGGCGGCTGGCGGATGCGGCTCAATCTCGCGCAGGCGCTGATGGCGCGCTCGGACCTGCTGCTGCTCGACGAGCCGACCAACCATCTCGATCTGGACGCGGTTCTGTGGCTCGAGGACTGGCTCGCGCGCTATCCGGGGACGCTCGTGCTCGTCACGCACGACCGCGACTTCCTCGACGCGGTCGCCGACACGATCCTGCACGTCGATCGCAAGACGCTGCGGACCTACTCCGGCAACTATTCGCAGTTCGAGGCCGAGCGCGCATTGCAGCTCGCGCAGCAGCAGGCGGCCTACGCGAAGCAGCAGCGGCAGATCGCGCACCTGCAGGCGTTCGTCGATCGATTCCGCGCCAAGGCGACGAAGGCGAAGCAGGCGCAGAGCCGGATCAAGGCGCTCGAGCGGATGGAGCGCATCGCCGCGGCGCACGTCGACAGCCCGTTCGAGCTCGTGTTCGCGCCGGTGAAGCTCACCGCGCGCCAGGTCGTGCGCCTCGAGCACGCGAGCGTCGGCTACGGCGGCCGCCCGCCAGTGCTCGCCGATTGCGATTTCAACCTGCTCGCCGGTGATCGCATCGGATTGCTCGGCCCGAACGGCGCCGGCAAATCGACGCTGCTCAAGGCGCTCGCCGGCGAGCTCGCGCTGTCGGCCGGCGAGCGGCTCACCGCGCAGGGCTTGAACGTCGGCTACTTTGCGCAGCATCAGGTCGATCAGCTTCGCGCCGACGAGACGCCGCTTTGGCATCTCGCGCGGATCGATCCGGGCACGCGCGAGCAGGAGCTGCGCGATTACCTCGGCGGCTTCGATTTCCGCGGCGACATGGTGACGTCTAAGGTCGGTCCGTTCTCGGGCGGCGAGAAAGCGCGGCTCACGCTCGCACTGATCGTGCGCCGCGCGCCGAACCTGCTGCTGCTCGACGAGCCGACCAACCACCTGGACATCGAGATGCGCGAGGCGCTCGCCGAAGCACTGCAGGACTACGCGGGAACGCTGGTCGTCGTCGCGCACGACCGCCATCTGCTGCGCGCGACGACCGATACGCTCTGGCTCGTCGATGGCGGCCGCGTTGCGCCGTTCGACGGCGATCTCGACGACTATCGCGACTGGGTGCTCGCACGAAAGCCGGGCAGCGACGTCGAGCCCGCTCGCACGGCGGGCGACGGCGACGTCGATCGCAGGGCGATCAAGCGCGCGCAGGCCGAAGCGAGACAGCGCTCGTACGCGCGGCGAAAGCCGCTCGCCGACGAGCTCGCGCGGCTCGAGCGCGAGATGGAAGCGCTCACGCAGGAGAAGCAAGCGCTCGACACCTGGCTCGCATCGCCGCAGGCCTACGTCGGCGACGCCAAGGATTCGCTCGCCGACAAGCTCACCCGCCAGGGCGACATTCAATGGCAGCTCGCACGGCTCGAGGCGCGATGGCTCGAGGTGAGCGAAGCGCTCGACGCTATCGCCGCCGATCCGCCCTCCGGCGCACGAACGTGAGGCCGGACCACGTCGCGTCGATCGCGCACACCTTGACGTCGACCAGATCGGTGGCGAGGCCGATCGCCCGCACGCGATCCTCGGTGAGATCGGTGGCGACACCTGAGCTCTTCTTGGGCCAGGCGATCCATATCATGCCGGCGTCGTCGAGCTTCGGCGCGAGCCGTGCGAACTCGCGCTCGAGCGCGCGCGCGTCGGCGACGAACGCAAGCGCCACGTCGAACGGCGCGAGTCGCGCGAGCGGCCGCGTTTGCGGCGCGCCGGCGAGAAGGTCGCCGAGGTCGGGCGGCGGCGATACGACGAAAAGCCGCGCGCCGGCGCGAAGTCCGAGCTTCGCCGGCAGCGCGCTGCCCGAATAGCCGGCCGTCGATGCCACCGCTGCGCGCTCAGCCGATGCGCGCGCCGGGCCTGTAGAACAGATACACGGCGAAGCCGAGCGTTTGCCGTCCCCAGCGCAGGTAGCCGTCACGCCACTTGCGAATGCGTTCGAGCATCGCCGGCACGTCGGGGTCGTCCGGCTGCTCGCGCGCGTAGCGCTCGATCGAGCGGCAGTACTTCCACTCGTACTCGTCCCATTCGTCGTCGGAGGCGGGCGTCGCGTGCATCGGAATGAGGCCGGCGTCCACCCCCGCCTTGACGTTGCCCGCGTGATCGACGAACTCGTTCTCGCTTCCCTGCAACAGCGCGAGGTAATCGGCGTGCGGCCGCGCCCGCCAATAGCCGTGGCCGATCAAGATGTACCCGCCGCTGGTCGTCCAACCCTTGAGCTTCTTGCACATGCCGTCCATGCCGCCGTCGACGCCGCCGGCGCCGAGCATGACCGACAGATGAAACGTTTCCGGGTCGGCGCGAAACTCGCGGATGTCGCTGTCGTCCAGATGCAGCTTGTTCAAGGCGCCGGTCCACTCGGCGCGCTCGCGCGCGGCGTCGAGCATCAGCGACGAGTTGTCCACCGCGATCACCGTCGAGCCGAACCGCTCGATGATGCGCAGCGCGAGCTCGGCGCGACCGCAGCCGAGATCGAGCACCCGCGAGCTCTCGTCGAGCGGCAGCAGGTCGAGCAGCCGTTCGACTTTCGCCGCCGAGATCGGATTGCAATAATCGTGATCGCGATGCGCGATGGCGCTGAATTTCTGCGGGTTCATGCCGCTGTCCCCTCCCTCGGCCGCTCGTTCCACGGAGCGACACGCAAAAGTAGTGCCATTCCCGGCGTCGCCAAAGCTGTGCAGATCAGGAAGAACACGAACCACCCCGTCTGGTCGACGATCCAGCCGGTCGACGCGTTGACCACGGCCCGTGGCAACGAGAACAGGCTCGTGAACAGCGCGAATTGCGTCGCCGAGTGGCGGGGGTCGGTCGTGCGCGCGATGAACGCGGTGAACGCGACGGTGCCGAGGCCGGCGCCGAGCGCTTCGATCGCGATGACGACGGAGAGCAGCAGCGGATCGGGACGATTTGCGTACGCGAGCCACGCGAAGCCGAGGATCGACACGACTTGCATGACGCCGAACAGCCAGAGCGCTCGATGGATGCCGATGCGCAGCATCCACAATCCGCCGAGCATCGCGCCGACGATGCTCGCGGCGAGGCCGACGTTCTTCGCGATCAGGCCGATCTGCGACAGCGAGAACCCCATGTCGATGTAGAACGGCGTCGCGAGCGCGGTGGCCATGCTGTCGCCGAGCTTGTAGCAGAACACGAACGCAAGCACGAAAAGCGCCTGTCGCCAGCCCGCTCGCCGGAAAAATTCGACGAACGGCTCGACGACCGCATCGATGAGCGTGTGCGGCTTGCCGTGCACGAGCGGGGGTTCGTTCACGGCGAGCGTCATCGCAATACCGGGCAGCATGAACAGCGCGGTGACGAGGAACACCTGCGTCCATGGCAAGTGATCGGCGAGGATCAACGCAAGCGCGCCGGGCACGAGGCTCGAGATCCGATAGGCATTGACGTAGATCGCGTTGCCCAGACCGAGCTCGACATCGGGCAGGATCTCGCGGCGAAACGCGTCGAGCACGATGTCCTGGCTCGCGCTGAAGAACGCGACCGCCGCGGCGAGATAGGCGATCGTCCACAGATCGAGCGTTGGCCGCAGATAGCCGAACAACGGGATCGACGCGAGCAGCAGCACCTGCGTCGCGAGCATCCAGCCGCGCCGGCGCCCGAGAATCGGCAGCGCGTAGCGGTCCATCAACGGCGACCAGACGAACTTCCACGTGTAGGGAAACTGTACGAGCGTGAACAGGCCGATCGACTTGAGGTCGACGTGCTCGGTGCGCAGCCACGCCGGCAGCAGATTGAGCAGCAGATAGAGCGGCAGGCCCGCGCTGAAGCCGATGAACACGCAGGCGAGCATCCGCCGGTTGAACAGCGCTTCACGCCACGTCGGCGGCCGGGCGGACGTCGCGGCGGGTGTCGGCGTAGCGGAAGAAGCGGAAAGTGCGGGCGGGGCGTTACGCGCGGCGTCGCTCATCGCGCGATTGTAACGGCGCCGAAATAGGGATCGAAGCTGACGATGAAACGGAGTGTCCGGCTGTCCGTTACCGCTGCGACCTCATTTCCCGCCACGCCCTGCGAAACGATAGATCGCGAGCTCGCCGCGCAGATTGGGCAGCACGTCGACCGCTCGTCCGCCGGCGAGCACGACGCGGTCCTGCACGGCGAAGCGGCGTTCGGCGAGGAAGCGATCGAAGTCGGCGACCGTGCACAGATGGATGTTCGGCGTGTTGAACCATTCATAAGGAAGCGATTTCGATACCGGCATGCGTCCTTTCAATACCTGCAGCCGATGCGACCAGTGGCCGAAATTCGGAAACGTTACGATCGCCTCGCGGCCCACGCGCAACATCTCGGCGACGATCTCCTCGATGTGACGCATCGCCTGCAACGTCTGCGACAGGATGACGACGTCGAACGAGGCGTCGACCAGCCCGGCGAGCCCGCTCTCGAGATCGCTCTGCAGCACGTTGATCCCGTGCTCGACGCTCGCACGCACCAGCTTATCGTCGATCTCGATCCCGTAGCCCCCGACGTTGCGCTCGGCGGCGAGGTACGCGAGCAGGCCGCCGTCGCCGCAGCCCAAATCGAGCACGCGCGCTTGCGACTTCAGCCAGCTCGCGATCAGCGCGTAGTCGGCGCGCCGCGCGATCGCTTCGCGCTCGGCGACGCTCTTCTTGAGCGGCTTGCCCAGGCGAAACGTCGAATACTCGTTGACGTCCCTCTCGGCGCGATCGAAATAGGCGCGCACGACCGCGTGGTACTGCGGGTTTTCCAGCAGGAACGCGTCGTGGCCGTGCGGCGCGTCGATCTCGGCGTACGACACGTCGAGCTTGCGCTCGATCAGCGCCTTGACGATCTCGCGCGAACGCGACGGCGGGAAGCGCCAATCGGTCTTGAACGACACGACGAGAAAGCTGCACTTCGCCGGCGCGAGCGCCTGCACGAGGTCGCCGCCGGTCGCGCTCGCCGGATCGAAGTAGTCGAGCGCCTTGGTGATCCGCAGATAGGTGTTCGCGTCGTAGTACTCGGCGAACTTCTCGCCTTGGTAGCGCAGATACGATTCGATTTGGAACTCGGGCGCGAACGAGAACTTGAGTCCGTCGCGCAGCTTGCGCCCGAATTTTTCCTCCATCTGCTGATCGGACAGATACGTGATGTGGCCGATCATGCGCGCGACGCGCAAACCGCGCCGCGGCTTGGTGTCGGCCGCGGCGAAATGGCCATCGTGGAAATCGGGGTCGGTGAGGATCGCCTGCCGTGCGACTTCGTTGAACGCGATGTTCTCGGCCGACAGGTTGAGCGCCGCGGCAATGACGATCGCATGACGGATGCGTGCCGGATACCGGATCGCCCAGCATAGCGCTTGCATGCCGCCGAGGCTTCCGCCCATCACGGCCGCCCACTGACGAATGCCGAGTCGGTCGGCGAGCTGCGCCTGCGCGTCGACCCAGTCCTCGACGGTGACCAGCGGAAAATCGGCGCCCCATGCCTCGCCCGTCGCCGGATTGATCGTCATCGGCCCGGTCGATCCGAAACAACTGCCGAGGTTGTTCACGCCGACGACGAAGAAATGAT
Source organism: uncultured beta proteobacterium (assembly GCA_963728935.1). Classification (GTDB taxonomy): domain Bacteria; phylum Pseudomonadota; class Gammaproteobacteria; order Burkholderiales; family Casimicrobiaceae; genus CAVSMC01. The sequence continues at coordinate 785,883 of CAVSMC010000001.1, forward strand.
CCGTGTCGAGCGCCTTCCCCGGCCCGACCATGTTGTCCCACCAGCCGACGTTGTCCGGCTCGTCCTCGTAGAAGCCGGCGACGTGATGCGACGCGTTGAGCGCGTGGCAAACGAGCACCGCGTTGGTCGCATCGGAATTGAGCATGCCGTACGTCTCGTACGCGAGCTCGTAGTCGTTCAGCGCGCGGCCGCACGCGAGCGGCAGCGGACGCGTGAAACGCGCCTGTTTGGCGACGACGGCGCCGACGGAACGACCGGGAAGCGGCGCGTGCTTCACATCGGTGTCGGCGCCGCCGGTGGTGGCGGCGAAGGAAGCCATGGCAGTTGAAGGCGAGATGCGAGCCGCGGCGGCGGCAACAAAAAACCCGACCGGCTCGATTCGCTCAATCGGGTTGGCTTGGAGCTGTCTCCTTACCGCACCGCTTTAGCCGAATTTGTATCGCGCCCGCAAGCCGGTCCAAATCGGCGCAGACGTCAGTGTATCTCCTTCGGCCAGTGGGGGGAATCCCGGCCTTGACGTCGGGGCCATTGAGCACGCGACGTCGTTTGCCCACTGCTGCACGATCGAGCAACGCGCACGAGGCAATCGTACCAGCCGCGCGCATCAATTCGTTCGCGTCATCGCGTGGGCGCTTCTCACCCCGACGGCGTGCGATCGAACCGCCGTGCCATCCGGTCCGAAGGCGAGATAGGCGACACGTTGCTCATCGAGCAAAGCTTCGGCGTCGGCGCCGAGCAACATCGCGACCGTCGCGAAGCTGCCGGCAACCACGCAAAGCGGAGAGAGCACGCTGACCGATTGCCAATACGCGACCGGATAGCCAGTGCGCGGGTCGAGCACGTGGCAGTAGCGGCGACCGTCGAGCTCGAAGTAGCGCTCGTAGTCGCCGCTGGTCGCGACCGCGCCGGCGCAAAGCTCGACGGTCGCGATGACGGCGCCTTCGTGGCGCGGATGCTTGATGCCGACGCGCCACGGCTCGCCGCTCGCTTGCGGCCCCGCAGCGCGGACGTCGCCGCCGAGGTTGACGAGCGCATGAGGGATGGCGCACTCGACGGCAATGGTGGCGGCGCGATCGGCCGCGTATTCCTTGCCGATGCCGCCGAAGTCGATTTCCATCCCCGCGCGCGGAAGTCGGATCGCGGTGTCGCTCCATTCGACGTCGTGCCAGCCGACCAGCGCGAGCGCGGCGGCGAGCGCGGCGTCGTCCGGCAACACCGGCGGCCGACGCGTGAAGTCCCATGCCCGGCGCAGCACGCCCGACGTGATGTCGAAGCGCCCGCGGGACAGCGCGTGGCATCGATCGGCATAGCGCAGCAGCGCAGCGGTCTCGGCATCGATTACGACCGGCGCGCCGCCGGCGGCGCGATTGATGCGCGTGGTGACGCTGTCGCCGCGGTAGCGCGAATACTTCGCCTCGATCCGATGGACGTCGGCGACGATCGCGTCGGCGGTCGCCTGCGCGCGCGCGGCATCATCGCACCACAACAGCAGTTCGTGGCCGGACGCCATCGCGTAAAACGGGAAGCGGCGAAGCTGCATCCGATGATTGTCATCCCCCGTTCGCGGCCACGACAATCGTTCAGAAGGTTTTCGTGAGGCCGGCTTCGATCCAGCGCGCCGAGAACGGCTCGAGACCGGGACTGCCGTTGCCCCCCACGCGCCAAGCCGAGCGCTGCCGATAGAACGCAAACGTCACGTCGATGCTCCAGCCGCCACTGAAAGCCTTGTCGACGCGAAGCGCGGGCGTCAGCGCGCCGAACGCGGAAAGACGCGTGTCCCCTGTGTAGGGCGCCCCGGAGGTGAAGCCCTCTCCGAACGGCGGGTCGTGATAGAAATCGGCCGCGCTCTGCGTGTAGTAACGAATGCCCGGCGTCAGCGCGAAGCCGGCGGAAAGCGGTTGCCGCCACGCCGCTTCGAGCGCGTGCGAATCGACGCCGAACGAATCGTGCAGATAGCGATACGAAAGCTTCAGCGTCGCGTCGTATGCCGGAACGTACTGGTTGAAACGGGTGAGCCACGCGAACACGCGCCGTGCATCGGGCCGCTTGTCGAGCGACTTGTACGGGTCTGAATAATAGCCGTGTCCGTGTGAATACGTGAGGTTCGACTGCACGATCGCGTCCGCGCTGAGCGCTTGCGTCACGCCGACGAGAAAGTCGACCGTATGTCGCTTCTCGCCGAGGGCGATGCCGTTTTCGCTGTCGATCCGATCCGATGCCCCGCCGATTCCCAACGCGTACGTGCGGTTGCGATCGTCGGTCGAATAGCGGACGTCGAGCGAAGCGGCGCGCGACAGATAATCGTGCTCGGTCGACACCGCGGCGCCGACGCCGATCGCCCAGCGGTCGATGTACGTCGTCACCTTGACGTCGCCGGCCTTGCGATAGTCGTGGACGCCGACGCCGGACGCACCGCTCAGCGTGTTGTGAAAGAGCGGCGATGCGCCGCTGATCGCGTCGTGCACGATCGACGCCTCGATCGCGAGCGAGTCGGAGAGCGGCTGCAGCACGTAGAACGACGGGCTCGTCACCTCGATCCGGCGAGCGCCGGGCTGCCAGTCGCGGTAGTCGAGATACTTCGCCGCGACGATCCCCTGATCGGGCGCCGACTGCGCGGCTGCCGTCGTCGGAACGAGCCCCGGCAGTGCGAGCGCGGCGGCGAACAGCGCGCCGGCGGGGGATCTCGCGGCACGTGCCTCACCGTCGTCAGTTGCATCCACACCCGCCTCCGCCGACACCGAGGCCGCCGCTCACGGCCTCTTTGCTCGCGTAGACGTGATCGTCGAGCTTCGCGCCGAGCGGGTCGGTGTCGAACTGCATTTCTCGTTTGGCGAGCGTGCCCTTCTCCCAGGGCTTCGGCGGCGCGAGCGTCGTGCATCCGCACAGCGCCGCGGCAAGCGCCACGGCGATCAGGCGATTCGGCGTCATGCGCTTGGGAGAATCGTCAATGGGTGTCGACCAGCGCGCGGATTCGCGCCTCGAGCGTTGCCTTGCGCTCATCGCGAAATCCGGATTCCACCTCGACGATGGCACCGCGCGCGTCGATCAGGTACGAGCTCGGCATCGCGCGCACCGCGTAGGACGCCGGCGTAACGCCTGCCGGATCGAATACGACAGCGAAGCGCGCCGGCGGCAACTGGCCGAGGAAGCGCTCGGCGTCGGCGAGCTTGCGATCGACGTTGATCGCGACAATCGCGAGGCCGCGCGCGGCGTACTTGTCATGCATTTCGCTCATCCACGGGAACGAGCGGCGGCAGGGTCCGCACCACGACGCCCAGAAATCGACGTAGACGATCTTGCCTCGCAGCGTGTCGAGCGCGATCGGTTCGCCCGTGGCGGTGGGGAGCGAAAACGACGGCGCGTTCTCGCCGACGGCCGCCGCGAATGCAGATGTGGCGCCCGCGAGCGACGCGCCGATCAGCGCCGTTATGAAGACGAGCGTGCGCACGTGTCCGAGAACAAGCGGCGCGCTCGCGTTATTCCGATCGCTCGTACGGGCTCGGCGCTACGCATTCAACCTATCGAGCGCCGCGGCGATCTTTGCGGGATCGTCCAAGCGGCGCAGCCGGCCCACCGCGAGCTTCATCTCGCGGCAATCGCTTGCGAGCACGCGCTGCTTGATCTCGAGCAGATGCGCCGGATGCATCGAGAAATTGCGCAGGCCCAGGCCGAGCAACAGCCGCGTCAGCCGCGCGTCGCCGGCCATCTCGCCGCAGACGGCGATCGGCTTTTTCACCTTGTTCGCCGCGCCGATCGCAAGCGCGAGCAGCTTCAACACGGCCGGATGCAGCGGATCGTACAAGTGCGCGACCGCATCGTCGGCCCGGTCGACCGCGAGCGTGTACTGGATCAGGTCATTGGTGCCGATCGACAGGAAGTCGAGCCGCGACAGGAACGAGTGGATCGCGAGAACCGCGGCGGGGACCTCGATCATGCCGCCGACCTCGATGCCCGAGTCGAACGGCACGCCTTGCTCACGCAGCGTCTCCTTCGCCTGCGCGAGCAGCACAAGCGTCTGGTCGATCTCGCCGACCGACGCCAGCATCGGCACGAGGATACGGATCTTGCCGTAATGCGACGCACGCAGGATCGCGCGCAGTTGCGTGAGGAACAGGCGTGGCTCGGCGAGACAGAAGCGCACGGCGCGAAGGCCGAGCGCCGGGTTCGGCGCGACGCGCGCGAGCCCGTCCAATCCCTCCTTCGCCTTGTCGGCGCCGAGGTCGAACGTGCGGATCACCACTGGCTTGCCGGCCATGCCTTCGGCGACGCTGCGGTAGGCGACGAACTGTTCTTCCTCGGTCGGCAGGCCCTCGCGATTGAGGTAGAGGAACTCCGAGCGGAAGAGCCCGATTCCGCCGGCGCCGTTGTCGAGCGCCTGCCCGAGATCCTCGGGCAACTCGATATTCGCATGCAGCTCGACGCGCGCGCCGTCGATCGTCGTCGCGGTCTTGCTCTTGAGCCGTTTGAGCTTCGCCCGCTCGACCTCGACGTCGCCCTGCTTCACCCGGTACTCGGCGAGCACCGCCTTGTCGGGATTGACGATGACGACGTGATGCGTTCCATCGACGATCAGAAGCTCGTTCTCGCGAATGAGCTGGCGCGCATTGTGCGTCGCGACCACCGCCGGAACGTTGAGGCTGCGCGCGACGATCGCCGTGTGCGACGTGACGCCGCCGACTTCGGTCAGGAACGCGGCGAAACGATGGTGCTTGAACTGAATGACGTCGGCCGGCGAGAGATCGTGCGCGACGAGGATCGTGTGCTGCTCGGCGTTGGTCGGCACGATCGAGCCCGGCTTGCCGAGCAGGCGCTTGAGCACGCGCTCGACGACTTGCACGACATCGGCGCGCCGCTCGCGAAGATACGGGTCCTCGATCTGATCGAATTGCTCGACCAGCACGTTCATCTGCTGCGTGAGCGCCCATTCGGCGTTGCAGCGCTGTTCGACGATGATGCGCTTCGGCATCTCGGCGAGCGTCGGATCGGTGAGGATCATCCAGTGCACGTCGAGGAACGCACCGAACTCGGCGGGCGCGTCGCCGCCGGTCATCGCGCTATGCAAGTTCTCGAGGTCGTGCTTGACGTCGTCGAGCGCGTGCTGGAAGCGCGCGATCTCGGCGTCGATGCGGCTCGGCGAGATCGAGTAGTGCGCGACCTCGAGCGTGGCGTGCGAAACGAGCTGCGCGCGGCCGATCGCGATGCCGTTGGAAACGCCGATACCGTGCAGCGCGAAGCTCGCCATCAGCGCCCCCGCCGCTGCGCGCGCGTCACTGTCCTTCGCCGAAACAGTCGGCGATCAGCGCCGTAATCGCGTCGATTGCGTCGGCCTCGTCCGGACCATCGGTCTCGAGCGTCACGCGCGCGCCCTTGCCGGCGGCGAGCATCATCACGCCCATGATGCTCTTCGCGTTCACCTTGCGGCCATTGCGCGACAGCATGACGTTGCTCTGATACTTGGCGGCGAGCTGCGTGAGCTTGGCCGAAGCGCGCGCGTGAAGCCCGAGCTTGTTGACAATCTCAACCTCGCGTTGCTGCATAGACAGGGTCCACGTCGATGTGCAGCACGCCGTCGCAGCCACCGGAAACCGCCTTCCTCACCATCGTGTCGAGATCGCGCGTGCGGTAGGTGAACGCGCGCACGAGCATCGGCAGATTGACGCCGGCGATGCCTTCGACGTGCCCGGCCTCGAGCAGCTTGCAGGCGAGGTTGCAGGGCGTCGCGCCGAAGATGTCGGAGAAGATCAGCACGCCGTCACCGCCGTCGAGGCGACGGACCTGCTCGCGCGCGGCAGGCAGCAACACCGTCGGATCGTCGGTCGCGGCAACCGAGAGCACTTCGAACTGCGGCGGCCGCGTGCCGAGCACGTGAGTGACGGCCTTCACCAGGCTCTCGCCGAGTTGGTCGTGCGCGACGATCAGGATGCCGATCATGTCGTGGCCCGTGTGCGCGCCGCGGCACGCCGAGGCGCGAGCGATTCGACGATCATGGTAGCACGGTCGCGAGTAGGGTCAGCCTTGGGAAATTAGGGTCAGACTCGGTCAGGCTCGAATTTCGCGCGTCGCGTCGACACCCGAAGAGCCGGACAGAAATTCGAGTCTGACCCTAATTTCCCAGGCGTCGCAGCAGCGCATCGGCGAACATCGACGCAACGTCGAATCCCGTCTGCTGCGTGATCTCGACGAAGCACGTCGGACTGGTGACGTTGACCTCGGTCAGGAAGCCGCCGATCACGTCGAGTCCGACGACGAGAAGCCCTTCGGCGGCGAGCGTCGGACCGATCGACTCGGCGATCTCGCGCTCGCGCGGCGTGAGCGGCTGCGCGACGCCGCGGCCGCCCGCTGCGAGATTGCCGCGCGTCTCTCCCGGCTTGGGGATCCGCGCGAGTGCGTACGGAACGGGCTCGCCGCCGATGACGAGCACGCGCTTGTCGCCTTCGCTGATCGCTGGGATGTAGCGCTGCGCCATCACCGAACGCGCTCCGCAATGGCCGACCGTCTCGACGATCACGTTGCGGTTGGGATCGTCACGGCGAACGCGGAAGATCGACGTGCCACCCATGCCGTCGAGCGGCTTGAGGATCGTGTCGGCGTGCTCGTCGATGAACGCGTGGATGCGCTCCATGTCGCGGGTGACCTGCGTGGGCGCGATGAAGTCGGTGAATTTCGCGATCGCGAACTTCTCGTTGTGGTCGCGGATCGCGCGCGGTCGGTTGAACACACGCGCGCCGTTGCGCTCCGCCGCCTCGAGCACGTACGTCGCGTACACGTACTCCATGTCGAACGGCGGATCCTTGCGTTGCAGCACCGCGGCGAAGGCACCGAGCTCGCGCTCGACGGGATCGGACGCGACATACCAGTCGTGGTCGTCGTCGTTGATCGTCAGCGCAACGGCGCGGGCGCGAACGCCGCGTGCGTCCCAGCACAAGTCGGCAGGGCCAAGCGCATGGATCGCATGTCCGCGCGAGACGAGCGCGCGCATCATCGCCACGCTCGAATCCTTGTAGGCCTTGAGCGAGGGCAGCGGATCGACGATGAAGGCGAAGTCCATGGCGGCACGCAAGCGTGGACCGCCATGCTACCGCACTACCCGAACGGACCTGCCGCGTCGTCCCTCGTGATCGGCAGGCCCGCGGCGCTCAACCGCGCTGCTCTTCGCGCGCTTTTTCGTCAGGGCTTCGGCCCTTCTCCGGCTGTTCCTTCGGCGGCGCGCGGCCGGCACCTTCGGCGCCTCGCTGCGATGGCGGAGCCGCACGAGGTGCCGCCGGCGCTTCACGCGGCGCAGCGCGCTCGGGCGTTGGCGCGGCAGGAGCGGCGCGCTCCGGCATCGGCTGCACCGAGCGCTCAGGCGAAGGTCGCGCAGCCTTGGGCGTTTCGCGCGGAGCGGCGCGCTCGACGGGCGGCTGGGGAGCGACCCGAGGCGCCGGTGCCGCCGGCGCCGCCCGTTCGTGCCCTCCTCGCTCCTGCGCCTGCGGAACGATGCGCTCGGGCGACGGCGGCGCCGCACGCGGCGTTGGCGGAGCCATTTCGCGCGGCGTCGCGCGCTCCGGTACCGGCGCAACGCGCTCGTCGGGAAGCGGGACCGGCGCTGCGCGCGACGGGATCGTCTGCTCGACCGGCGCGCGAGGCGCCGCCCGCTCGGGCGGCGTGCGAACCGTCAGAGCGGACTCCGGCATCGCGCGCGTCGAGGGCGCCAGCTCGCGAGGCGGCGCCGTCGGCGTGGCGGACGGACGAGCGCGCTCGTTCTCGCGCACCGGGCCGGGTCGCTCGGACGATGGCCCAGACGCGCCGGCGGGCGTCGGCGATTGGGGTGCTTGCTTCGCGGCGTCGGACGCGGCCTTCGGCGGTTCCGTCGCAGCCTTCGGCGCCTGCTGCATGCGCGGCGGAGCTACGGCCGCGGCGCCGGGTGTGTTCGGGCGTTCGGTCGTGGCGGGCGCGGCGCGGGCGCGTTCTTCGTTCGCTTGTCTCCCCGGCGGCGCGGCGGTGGTATCGCGCGCCCCTGCGGTCTCGGGCGTTCGGGCCGCGGGCGCTCGCGCGCTGGGCGGTGGCGCGCCGGCGATACGCGCTTGTGCCGGCGGCGGCTTGATGACCCGGACGGGCGCGACGGTCGCAACGGCCGTCGTGCCCGCAACCGGCGCGCGCGGCGCCGGGGCGGTCGCTCCCGAAGCGGCACCGGTTGGACTTCCCGCACCCGATGCCGAGGCCGCGGTCGGAGCGCGCGGCGGCAACGGTTGGACCTTGAATGGCTGGTTGCCCCTCTGCGCGAGAGCGCGCTCGCGTTCGGAGAACGGGGCCGGCGCCGGCGGAGGCGTCTGCACGGCGACGACCTGCCGACGTTCGACCGATGCCGGCGGCCTCGCCGACGCCTGGCGCACGATCACGCTTTGCCGCGCCGGCGCGACCGGCGTCGCGCCGGCGACGATCGACGCCTGCTCGAGCCGTTGCGGCGGCAACCGCACCGCCGCGCGCGTGACCGGTTGCGCTTGCGTGACAACGGTTGCCGGCACTGCGGTGACGGCGACGGAATCGCGGCGATACTTGTAGTTGAACTGCGTCACATTGATGTTGGTGACGTTGATGTTCGTTACCCTCGCGGCGAGGTTCACTTCGCGCAGGTACGTGGGCGACGTCTCGTACCACGGGACGTACGGTTCTCGGTAAGCGAGCGGGAACCACCCGACGACCGGCGCGGCTCCACTGGAGACCGATACGCTGAAGCCGGGACCGCCGACCCACGCGACGAGCGCCGGCGCATAGACCGGCCGCGCGTTGATCTCGCCGGGACACCAACCCCAGCGGTCGCGCACGCGAACCCACCGGCCATAGTGGAACGGTGCGAATCCCCACGCCGCATTGTCGACCCACGTCCATCCCCACGGCTCGACCCAAACCCAGCGGCCGTCGCGATAGGGTACCCAACCGGCGTCGATCCGCGTCGGGAACCAGACGTTTCCATATTCGGCCACGTCGCTCCACGAGCCGTTCTCGTCGAGGTCCTCGTAGCCGGTCATCTCGACCGATACGTAGCGCGGACGTCGCTGATCGTCGCGGGCGTCACGCGCAAGATAGAAGCGATCGAAGTCGTCCTGCTGCGCGAGCGAGCGAAAGTCGTACGACTCGCCGCCGTTCTCGAAAGCGATCGACTCGCCGGCGCGAACCTCGATGCTGGCGCGGCTACCCGAGATGTCGGCGCCGCCGTTTCGAACGACGAGCGTCGTGACGTCGGCGTCGGGCCGCACGTCGATGCGGTATACGCCGGGCTCGCGAATCACGACGGCCGCGCCGGGCGTGTCGATTTCGTAGAGTCCGTCCGGGGGAAGCGCACGAACGCGAAGTTGCATGCGGCCTTCGCCGAGACGAATCTGCACGAGGCGGTCGTCGACGTTCAGCATATCGGCGCTGGTCGTTGCGTCGAGCCGTACCGCCGCCGAGCCGACGCGAATTTCGGCGCGACTGCGCTCGGCGGTCCACAGGCGATCGCCGGTCGTGATCGGACGGTTGACGTACGCCTCGGACCACTGATCGTCGAGTCCGGCGGGAGCGAGCGATACCGAGCCCGAAACGAGCGACAGGCGACCGACGCGCCCCGGCGGATCGGCATAAGCTGGCAGCGCCACCGTGATCGCGACGATCGCGGCCGCGAACGCTCTCATTGCGGTCGACATGGTGTTCCTCGCCCGTGATGAAACGTCAGCTTTCGGCCGTCGAGCGATGCGTTTCATCGACGAGTCTCGGCGAAGCGAGCGGATCGAAATCGACCCAGTTGCCGTCGCGTATCGTGCCGACCGCGCGCTCGATGTGGCGCCCGCCCGCATCGCGCAACGCGTGCAGCGCCGCTTGCTCGCGCGATCGGTCCGGCAGTGCGACGGCGACCATCACACCCGCGGGTCGCCGCCAGATCTTGTGCGGGTCGTCCTTGTCGGTCGCCTCCGATTGCGCAGCGGCACCCGCGAGACCTCCGATATAAGCGCCGACGCCGGCGGCGGCGCCGGCGACGAGCGGACCACCGACGGCGCCCGCGAGGCCTGCGCCGGCGCCGGCCGCGGCGCCTTTCGCCGCGCCCTCGTCGAGCACGTGCGCCTCGGGATCGGCGAACTCATCGCCCCCGATCGGGTATGTCGCGTGCCGACCGGGCGCGTTGTTGAAGAACACCGCGATCGCGCCCTGATCGAACCCCCCGCGCGCAGCCGTTGGCTTGCTTGCGCGGCCTGGTCGAACGTTTCGTATTGAGCGGCGACGATCGTGGTCATCGATGGTCTCGTTCAGTTGCACGCACTGCGTTCGTGCGCTCACGCGATCGAGCCCGAGCGCCATTGCGTTCGGGGTGCGAAGGCCGCGGCTCGCGCGGGTGCGGCGTGCGCGGCTCCTTCGTCACTTCCTTCGGGTCGGGCGACGGATGAGGCGGCCTCGGCTCCGACGGCAGCTCGTTCGGCGTCGGAGTCGGATGCTCGTGCTCGTGTTCGTGCTGATCGCGTTGAGGCACGGGATCGCCGGGTAACTGCGGTACCGGGTCGACGATCGTCGGCATTGTTGCGTTCGGCTGTTGCATCGAATGCTCCCCTGCGCGGATGCGCGTGTCGGTTAGGGCGATACGTCGCCGCTGCCGCCCGGTCGCCGTGATTGCGACGGCTCGTCCTGGGTCGCGTCGTTCACCGAGGGATTGCGATCGTCTTTGCGCTCCGACGGCGCTTCGATGTTTTGACGGTTCGGCTCCTCGCGCGGTTGTCGATCGCTCGAGCGCTCCAGCTGCTGGGCGTCTCGACTTCGCGCCGTGCCCGCCCCTCTGCGTTGCAGCGACGGTTGCGAGCGGCCGGAGCGCCGTCGTTTCGATTGGGCCATGAAAGTTCTCCTCATCGCATGGGGATGGCTGGTCAAAGCAAGCTCGATCCCGCAGCAAGCTCGATCCCGCACGATTTCGCAACAAGCGTGCCGGTTGCAGGCGGCTGAATGAGCAGGGAAATGACGCGCGCAAGCCACGCGCGACGATGTAACAATTGCATGTGCGGCGCAACCCTTACAGCCTTCACCGTTCGCGTTGCGTCGACGTTCCTTCGCCCCGCGCACCCCGCTGGAATTGACGTACGTCAAGTGGCCGCTTTAAAGATGTATCTAGAATACACCTACATTTTTTCGCGACCACGAAAAGACCGCAATGAAACCGACGCGCAGACTCTGGCAATGGCTGGGGCTCGTCTTCGTTCTGTCGTTCGCTGCTCTTGGATGGCTCGGCCGCGAGATCTACCTCGCGAAGCCGCCGATTCCGGCGTCGGTCAAGACCGTGCAGGGCGAGCTCCTTTACACCGGCGACGACATCGTTCACGGCCAGCAGGCGTGGCTGTCCGCCGGCGGCCAACAGCTCGGGACCGTGTGGGGTCACGGTAGCTACGTCGCGCCCGATTGGTCCGCGGACTGGCTGCATCGCGAAGCGGTCGCCTATCGCAATCTCGTCGCGCAGCGCGTTTACGCGCGAGCGTTCGACGCGCTTTCCGACGCCGAGCGCGCGGCCGTCGAATCGACCGTCAAGCAGGAGCTTCGGCGCAACACGTACGACGCCGCCACGGACGTTCTCGTCGTCTCCGCCGAGCGCGCACAAGCGATCGACGTCGTCGCGCGGCACTACGCCGGATTGTTCGGCGACGAGCCGGCGCTTGCGAAGCTGCGCGACAACTATGCGATGAGCGACAACGCGTTGCCGCGCGCCGAAGATCGTCGCGCGCTCGGTGCATTCTTCTTCTGGTCGGCGTGGTCGGCTGCGACCGATCGCCCCGGCGAGACCGGTCTTTCGTACACGAGCAATTGGCCGCACGAGCCGCTCGTCGGCAACACGCTCGCAACCGGCGCATCGATCTGGACGGTCGTCAGCATCATCCTGCTGATCGCCGGTATCGCCGGCATGGTCTGGTATCACACCGCGCACGCGGAGCCCGCCGATCCGGTCGCCCCGGCGAGCGACCCGCTGCTCGCTGCCGTCGCGACACCTTCGATGAAGGCGACTCGCAAGTATTTCTTCACGGTGATCGGACTGATCCTCGCGCAGATCGGCATGGGCGCGATCACCGCGCACTACGCGGTCGAGGGTCGCGCGTTCTTCGGGCTGCCGCTCGCCGACGTGCTGCCGTACGTGGTGAGCCGCACCGTGCACACACAGTTCGGCATCTTCTGGATCGCCACCGCTTGGCTCGCGACCGGCCTCTACATCGCGCCGCTTCTCTCGGGACACGAACCGAAGTTCCAGAAGCTCGGCGTCAACCTGCTGTTCTGGGCGTTGATCGCGATCGTCGTCGGGTCGACCGCGTGCGGGTGGCTCGGAACGCTGCAGCGTAACGGCGTCGACTTCAGCTTCTGGCTCGGCAATCAGGGCCTCGAATTCACGAGCATGGGCCGCGTCTGGCAGGTGCTGCTGTTCGTCGGCCTGCTGTTCTGGCTCGCGCTGATGGGACGCGCGTTGTGGCCGGCGTTGACGCGTCCGTCCGAAACGCGTGGTTTGATCGCGATGGTGTTCCTGTCGGCGGCGTGCATCGGCGGCTTCTATGCGACGTCGCTCGCATGGGGCCAGCACACGCACTACTCGATGATCGAATACTGGCGTTGGTGGCTCGTGCACCTGTGGGTCGAGGGCTTCTTCGAGGTATTCGCCACCGCCGTCGTTGCGCTGATCTTCACGCGACTCGGGCTGGTGTCGGCGTCGAGCGCGAACCGCGCGATCGTCGCCGAGACGATCGTGTTCCTGTTCGGCGGGATCCTCGGCACGCTGCATCACCTTTATTGGACGGGCACGCCGACATCGGTGATCGCCGTCGGCGCCGTGTTCTCCGCGCTCGAAGTGGTTCCGCTCGCGCTGCTCGGCTTCGAGGGCTGGAGGAACTATCGCCGCAGCCGCGCCGCGCCATGGGTCGCCGCGTATCGCTGGCCGATCCTGTCGTTCGTCGCCGTCGGCTTCTGGAACACCGTCGGCGCCGGATTGCTGGGCTTCGCCATCAATCCGCCGGCATCGCTCTACTACGTTCAGGGGCTGAACCTCACGCCGGCGCATGGCCATGCGGCGCTGTTCGGCGTCTACGGGATGCTCGGCATCGGCCTGCTGCTCTTCTGCTTGCGCGGACTGTACGCGCGTCAACTGCACGCGGACCGCTGGCTCGCGCCGGCGTTCTGGGGACTCAACATCGGACTCGCGATGATGGTGTTCATGTCGCTCCTGCCCGCGGGCATCTATCAAGCGTGGGCGAGCGTGTCGCGAGGCGTGTGGTTCGCGCGCTCGCCGGAAATCGTGCACTCGAAGCTGATGGAGACGCTCGTGTGGCTGCGCGTTCCGGGCGACGTCGTGTTCGCAATGGGCGGCGTGTTCCTTGCCGTCTATGCGATCGCGCTGCTGCGACGCTCGCGGCGCACGCAGACGCAGGCTTCGCAGGTCGTGCAGGCGCCGGTCTGATGGCGCGATGAGGGAGGGCGGCACCGCGGACGCGGCGCCGCCCTTTTCCGTCGAGGAGGGAACGCGATGCGACTGACGACGTTCACCGATTACGCGCTGCGTGTGCTGATCTACGTCGCCGTGCATCCGGATCAACGTACGACCATCGCCGAAATCGCGACGGCATTCGACATCTCGGAAAACCACCTGACCAAGATCGTGCACGCGCTCGGCAAGGCCGGCTTTCTCGCCAACGTGCGCGGGCGCGGCGGCGGCATCGAGCTCGCGCGGCCGGCGGCATCGATCAACGTCGGCGCCGTCGTACACGCTACCGAGACGAGCGTCATGCCGGCCGAATGCTTCGATCGACGCACGAACACGTGCTCGATCGCACCTCATTGCCGGCTTCGCGGCGTGCTCGCCGAAGCGGTTCGCGCGTTCGATGCGGTTCTTGCGAAATACACGCTCGCCGATCTCGTCGAAAACCACCGCGCGCTCGCGAAGGTTCTCGCGATGCCGGCGACGCGCGTCGCCCGATGAAGGCGCCGCGCATTTGATGTGGAATGACGCGATGTCGCAAGCCTCAACCGACGAAACGGCGCTGCCCGAGACGATAAAGGCGTGGCAATGCATCGGTTGCGGCCGACTGGAAGCGCCACAGGACTGCATCGGCGTCTGCGAGTACCGAAAGGTCGAGGTCGTCGGCGCGCACGATCATGCCAACGCGCTGCATGCGCTCGAGCAGGCGGAAGAGCGCATCGCGGCGCTCGAAGGCGTGATCGCCACGCTTGCGCGCGTCACGCCACACGAAGGCGCTTGGAAAGAATGCTATCTGGCGTTGCAGGCCGACGCTCGCCGGCTGTGCGCCGGCGACGCGCGACCGCGCTAGCTCCGAGCGAAGCGCGCGAGCTCGGCGACGTCTTCGGGAAACATCTCGCGGGCTTCGAAAAACGCGAGACGGCCATCGCGCCCGACGACCCAAATCGCCGGAATCTGCTTCGGCCTGCCGATCGCAGCCTGCCAGCGCGCGTCGAACATCGCGGCGCGAATGACGTAGCCGTGCTCGCGCAGATATTTCGCCGCGTCGTCGGGCTTGCGGTCGATCGAAAGCGCGAGCACCTCGAGCCCCTGCACCGCATGCTCGCGGTGCAAGCGGTCGAGCAGCGGGTTCTGTCTCGCGCAGAACGGGCACCAGCTCGCCCAGAGCTCGACGACGACGACCTTGCCGCGCCAGTACGAGCGCGGCACGCGCGCGCCGTCGAGCTGCACGATGTCCGGAATGGCGATCGGCGTGCCAAGCGGCGGGATCGCCGTCGCGCCGTCGATCGGCGATTGCGCGGCCGTTCGTTGCCCGTGCGCCGCGAGCCATGCCGCGACAGCGCCGATGAACGTTCGCCGATCCATGTCTATTGGACCACCTTCGTGCTTCGCACTCCGGTATTCGACCTTGGGGCGGCCCGGCGGTCTCATGCCGATCGCGTGTCCGCTCGCGCTAAGCGTGCTTCTTCGCGAGTATCGCCTCGATCTCGTCCATGATCGTATTCATCCTTCGCACGAGCGCTTGGTACGGTGCGGGCGTAGCGAGATCGACGCCGGCAGCCTTTACAAGATCATAGGAGTAGTCCGAGCCGCCGGCGCGCAACAGCGTCAAATAGCGGTCGAGCGCCGCCTTGTCGCCGCTCGTCACTTGCTGCGCGAAAAGCGAGCTCGCCGCAATCGACGTCGCGTATTGATAGACGTAGAAGCTGCTGTAGAAATGCGGGATGTACGCCCATTCGACGCAGTACGCATCGTCGATCGCCACCACGCCCTGCGCGCTGCCGTGGTAGCGTCGCAGGATGTCGCAATACGCCTTTGAAAGGCCGTCGCCGGTCAGCGGCTCGCCGCGGTCGACGCGCGCGTGTATGTCGCGCTCGAATTCGGCGAACATCGCCTGCCGGAAGAACGTCGCGCGCAGGTTTTCGAGCGCGCTGCCGAGGTAGAACAGCCGCTCGTCGTCGGACCGAGCTCGCTTCAGCATGAGATCGAGCAGCAGATACTCGTTGAACGTCGACGCGATCTCGGCGACGAATATCGTGTAGCGGGACGTGACGAACGGTTGCGCGCGGTTGGCGAGATACGAATGCATCGCGTGGCCCCACTCGTGCGCGAGTGTGGTCACCGATTCGTAATCGTCGTTGTAGTTCATCAGCACGTACGGATGCACGTCGTACGCTGCGCCCGCCGCGTGCGCGCCCGCCATCTTGCGCGGCCGCGGGTAGGCGTCCATCCACCGTCCGTCGAGCCCGCCGCGCATGGCCTCGACGTACGCGCCGCCGAGCGGCGTCGCCGCTTCGACGGCGAGCCCCTTGCCCTGCGCGAGCGGGAAGCGGAAGTCGCCGTGAACGAGCGGCGTGTAGATATCGTAGTACGCCATTCGGTCGACGCCCAGCATGCGCGCTCGCAGCCGGAAATAGCGGTGCAGCGTCGGGAGGTTGGCGTTCGTCTGCGCGATCAGCGTGTCGTACACGGCAACGGGGATGCGCTCGCGGTCGAGCACGTGCGTGATCGAATCGCGATACTTGCGCACTTCCGCGTGAACCTTGGCCTCCTTGAGCTGCGCATAGAGCGTGACGCCGACGGTGCGCTCGTAGGTCTTCCACGCGCCGAAGAAGGCGTCCATCACCTTCTTGCGATCGTCGCGGTTCGCCGCCTCGCGATACTTGGTGTACGCGGACTGGTCGAGACGGATCTGCTCGCCGGCCGATAGCGTCACCGTCGGCCACGGGAGGTCCGCGTTCGACAGTACCGAATAGGCGTCGTTGCCCGCGCGCCCGCTCTGGCCGAACTTGGCGATCAGCGCCTCGCTCGCATCGTCGAGCGTGTGCGCCGCCATGCGCAGCGCGCGTTCGACCGGATAGCGGTGAAGGCGAAGCGCCGCATCCTCGGCGAAGAAGCGCTCGATGCGCTCGGATCCAACGCGGATGATCTCCGGCTCGACGAACGACGCGGCTTCCTCGAGGCGGTTACGCAACAGCGTCGCCCGTTGATCCAGCGCGAGGCTCGCGGGCGACCCGGTATCCTCGGCGAGCTGCTCGCGCGAGAACACGGCAAGCCTCGACATCCGTTTCGCCATGTCGGCCCGCAAGTCGAGGCATTGCCGCAGCCGCGACGCGCTGTCGCTGACGTGGCCTCGACATGCGGCGAGCTCGCCGATCTGGGCGTCGAGTCTGCGCGCGTCCGCATTCCATGCGTCGGCCGCCGCGTAAAGATCGGAGAGGTTCCAACGATCGGCCGTGGTCTCGGCCGCTTCGGATGTGAGAGTGAGCATGGCGGTCAGCAGCAAAAGCGCGAGAGCACGCACGGGCAGCGTCGACGGGTGAGGGCGAAGGGCGAAGTTTACGCCCGGTCGCCGCGCGCTCGACGGGCGTTGGCGCGGCTGCGCAGCTTTAGCGCGCCTGCTTCGCGGCTGATTGCGCAGCCTCAAGATGCGCGCGCCATTCGTCGATCGCCTGCTCGAACGCTTCGATGTCGCTCGCCGGCACCGGTTCGCCGCATTCATAACACGCGTTTTTCATGCGATCGAACCAGCGGCAACCGCAAGCGTCACACGCAAGCTCGGGCGCCCCGGACGGATTGCGGAAGATCATCGCAAGCCCGGGCTAGCGGCACGCCCCGAGGAACGCGAGCCCGAGCGCATCGAGAAAGTCCTCGTAACCGGCGTCCTGTAACTCGTGCTTCGGCTTCAGCGCGTAGAACATCACGCTGCCGCGGCGAACCGCGCGCTTGATCACCGCAAGCGTATCACCGCTCGCGGTCAACTCGCCGAGCGCCTCGTCGTCGGCGACGAACAGCAGATCGACACGCGCCTGCTCGAACCCGTCGAAGCGCGCGCTCTCGACGCTCATGCGGGCGTCTTGCGCTTCGAACGCGAGCATCGGCGCTCCCGTTGCGCGCGCGCCCGCCTGCACGAGCCCTTGCAGCCGACGGCCGCTGATCGCCGCGAATTCGGTGCGCGCGACGAAGCCGATGCGCGCGCCGTCGACGAGTTCGGCGAACACGGGTGCGCCGGCGTCGAACAGCGCCTGCCACCGCGCGGCGACGCGATCGAACGTGGCCGCGATGTCGATCATTGCGTGCGAGCGTTGCGTCAAATCCGAACGCCGAGTCGGAAGCCCTCGTGGATTGCGGCATCGAGGCCGCGCGGCACGAGCGCGTCGCCGCAACCGTGCAGCTCGTCGATCATCCATTCGAGCTCGTGGAACAGCTGCTGGTTCGGCACGCGCGGAGCGGCTGCGATGACCGTGTCCGCGGCGACGATGCGCTCCTCGCCGTTGTTCGCGGCGACGTGCACGGCGTCGGCGGTCACGCGGCGCACGCGCGAGCCCGTGAGCGTCGCGATGCCAAGCTCGTCGACCCACGTCGAGTGACGCCATTTGAACGACGGCATCACGTCGCCGGCGATCCGCTTGTCCGCTTCGACGATCGTCACCTGCGCGCCGCCGCTCGCGAGCTTCTCGGCGACGGCGAGGCCGATCTTGCCGCCGCCGATGACGACAACCGTGCGCCCGGCCTGGACGCGGCCGTGCGCGACGTCGAGCGCATCGACGATCCGCTCCGCGCCTTCGATCGCAGCAAGCCGATCGCGGTCGATGCGCGCGCCAGCGGCGACGACGGCGACGTCGAACTGATGAAGCACGCTGCGCATGAGCTTCGGCGTCGCCTCGACGCCCAGCCGCACGTCGACGCCGGACTTCTTCGTCATCGTGTCGTAGTAGCGGACGATGCTGTCGAGGTCGTCACGACGCGCGAGATCGCTGGCGGCGTAAGCGACGAGGTTGCCGCCGATCTGCGACGCCTTCTCGAAAACGACGACGTCGTGGCCGCGCTTCGCCGCGGTAATCGCGCATTCGAGCCCCGCCGGGCCGGCGCCGATCACCATGATCTTCTTCTTCACCGCCGCCGGCCCGACCGCATATTCGGGCTCGACCTCGTGCCCGAGCGCCGGGTTCATCGTGCACGTGTACGGCAAATCGCGGAACAGTCGCGACAGACAGTTGAGCGAGCCGACGCAGCGACGCACTTCGTCCAACCGGTCCTCCGCCGCCTTGTGCACGAGCTCGGGGTCGGCGAGCAGCGGCCGGCACACCTCCCAGAAGTCGAACTCGCCGTTCGCGATGCACGCGTTCGCCATCACCGGATCGGGCAGTCGATTGCCGAACGCGATCAGCGTTTGCGGGAACAGCTTCTTTGCGCGAGCCGCCAGATAGTTCCAATGGCCGGGCGCGATGTCGCGGCCGATCGACGACTCGGGCGCCTCCTGCCAGCCGACGGTGACGCTGATCATGTCCACGCCGCGATCGACCGCCTGTTGCATCAGCTCGAAGCATTCGTCTTCGCTGTTGCCGCCCCAGCGGTCCATCAGCTCGGCGCCGTTCAGCCGGATGATCAGCGGATGGTCGGGTGTGGCCTGCTTGATCGCGTCGATCAGCTCGCGCATGAAGCGGCCGCGGTTGTCGATCGAGCCGCCGTACGCGTCGGTGCGCTGATTGGTGAAGCGCGAATTGAACGTCGCGAGCAGATAGCCCATGAAGCTCGTGATCTCGGTGCCGTCGAAGCCCGCCTTCACCGCGCGACGCGCGGCGTCGGCATGCTGGCGAACCACGTCGCGAATCTGCTCGACTGTGATTTCCCGCGGCGGCCTGAAGTGCGGCAGCGTCTGCGGGACGAGCGACGGCTGCAGGCAGTAGCCGAGATCGATGCCGCCGTAACGGCCGGCATGCAGGATCTGCTGGATCGCCACCGCACCGGCATCGTGGATGTAGCCGGCGATCTTCTCGAACTGCGGCAGGAACTTGTCGTCGTGGATCGCGATCTGGCGGAAGTACGCCTTGCCTTCGCCGAGCGGATCGGGATACGCGCCCTGGTTGGTCACGATGCCGCATCCGGTGGCGGCGATCACTTTGGTGCGCGCAAGCTCGCGCTCGCTGATGAAGCCGTCGCGCGTGTTGTAGTTCGACACGCAGCACGCGCCGTACTTGATCATGTTCTTCGTCGCGAGCCGGCCGATGCGTCCGGGCCGGAAGAGTTGGGGAAGCTTGAGTTCGCCTGACTGCACGATCGATGCTCCGCGGGATTGCGCCGGCTGGCAGCGCAGTCCGACGACGTTAGCCGACGCGGCGGCCGTCGGCCTTTACGTGGATCAACGTTCGTGCTCGGCGCTCAGGGCGCGGCGCCCTGCGGATGCAGCGCCTCGTACGCCGCGGCGAGCTCGGGATCGCGCTCGCGGACATCGGCGTGGCTCACTCGACCGGTGCGGCGAAGATAGTCGTACGCGAACGAGACGGGATCGAGATGAAGCTTCGAGCGAACCGTTTCGTACCATTGCGTGCTGCGGATCGCCGCCTGCTGCAATGCGTCCGAGCCGGGGCGGCGCCGCCGCTCGAACTCGACGAGCGAGCGCGAAACATCGTAGCCGCACGCGAGGCACGCGTCGAACAGCGCAATCGAATCCTGCATCGCGAGCCGCGTCCCCGAGCCGACCGACGGATGGCCGGTGCGAAGCGCGTCGCCCAGCAGCACGACGTTGTCGAAATGCCAGCGCGCGTTGCGCACGATCGTGTAGCGAAACCAGTTCGAGTTGTTCGACAGTAGCGGATGACCGCCGAGATCGTCGGCGAACACACGTTCGCAGCAGGCGAGGCTGTCGGCGATCGTCGCCCGGTGCAGGCCCGCGTCCTGAAACGTCCGCGGATCGGCTTCGACGAGGAACGTGCTGTGCGTGCGGCTGTAGCGGTAGGCGTGCGCGATCAGCAGGCCGGCGTCGAACGGTCGGAAGATCAGCGACAGCGGATCGAACGGTTGCGTCGTGCCGTACCACGCGAGCCAGTTCGGCCGCTCGTCGAGCGCGGGCTCGAAGCGCTCGGCGTAACGCGTGCGCAGCGTGCTGGCGGCGCCGTCGGCGGCGACGATCAGATCGCAATCGGCAAACTCACCGACGTCGGTGGCCTTGCGGCCGAACTCGATGACCACGCCGAGCTGCGCGCAGTGCTCTCGCAGCGCACGGAGCAGATCGCTGCGCGCCATCCGGTGAAACGCGTTGTTCGCGAGCGTCACCGATCGGCCGCGGTGGACGATTCGCATGTCGCGATGCACTTCCTGGCCGCGCGTCATCGCGTCGTAGAGCATTGGCGCGGCGTCCCGGACGAACGCGAGCGCCACGTCGGAGAACACGACGCCCCAGCCGTAAGTCGCGTCGGCCGGATCGCGCTCGACGATGCGCACGGCGTGCGACGCATCATGGCGCTTCAGCAGATAGGCGAAGAAGAGGCCGGCCGGGCCGCCGCCGGCGATGCCGACGTTCATCGACCGGCGCGCTCCGTCGCTTCCCGCGCGAGCTTCGCGGTGATCATGTCGCGCAGCTCGCGCTTCAGGATCTTGCCGACCGGTGATGTCGGCAGCTCGCTCACGACCTCGAGCCGTTCGGGCAACTTGAACGTCGCGATCTTCTGCTCGCGCAAGTACGCGACGAGCTCGTCGAACGTCAGCGTCTGGCCCGGCTTCGGCACGACGAACGCACACGCTTTCTCGCCGAACACCGCGTCGGGCATCGCCACCAGCGTGGCGACCTTCACCTTCGGATGTCCGTAGATCAGATTCTCCACTTCCTCGCAGCTGATCTTCTCGCCGCCTCGATTGATCAGGTCCTTGCGCCGGCCTTCGGTGTAGACATAGCGGCCGCGTTTGCGAACGAGATCGCCCATCCGGTAGAAGCCGTCGGCGGTGAACGCTTCGGCGTTCTTCTGCGGCGCGTTGTAGTAGCCGCGAATCGTGTACGGGCCGCGCGTGACGAGCTCGCCCTGCGCGCCGTCTTCGACGTCGTCGCCGGCGTCGTCGACGACCTTGATTTCGTCTTCCGGCAGCACCGGCGCGCCGGAGCTTTCGAGCAACGCGTCGTCGTCGTCGTCGAGGCGCGTCATATTGATCAGACCTTCCGCCGTGCCGTAGATCTCCTGCGGTATGCAGCCGAACCGATCGCGCAGCCGTGCGCGAAGCTCGGGTGCAAGGCGCGCGCCGCCGTTCTGGATCGCGCGCAGCGACGACAGATCGAACCGTCGCGGCACATCGCTGCCCAGCCAGTTCGAGATCAGCGGCACGACGGCGGCGATCGTCGTGACGCGCTCGCGCTCGACCAGCGCGAACACATCGGACGCGTCTCCCGACGGCGCGAGCACGACGGTGCCGCCGTGGTAGAACGCGCCGAGCATGCCGGGCGATGCGAGGTTGTAGTTGTGCCCGAGCGGAAGGATCGCCATGAACACCGTCCGCTCGTCGAAGCCGCCGACGGCGCCGCATGCGCGCGCGTTCAGCACGTAGTCGTCGTGCGTGCGCGGAATGAGCTTCGACAGCGACGTCGTTCCGCCCGACAGCAGCATCGTCGCGACTTCGGACGGATCGAGCCCGACGCCGGCGAGCTGCCGCGCGATGTCGGCATCGGTGCGGCGATCGTCGATCAGTGCGCCGAGCGAGCGCTGACCGTCGGCCGGCCCGCCGACGACGAACACGTTGCGAAGCGCCGGTGCGTCGGCGCCGACGTCGCGCGCCATCGCCCGGTAGTCGAAATCCTTGATGTGGTCGGGGATGACGTATGCCGTCGCGCCCGATGCGGCCAGGAAATGGCGCACTTCGCTGTGCCGATGCGCGCGCAGCGCGGTGACGGGGATTGCGCCGATGCGCACGAGCGCGAAGTACGTGTAGACGAACTCGGGAATGTTCGGCAACTGGACGACGACGCGATCGAGCGCCTTCACGCCGGCGTCGAGCAAACCGCACGCGAGGCGGTCGATCGTCGCGCCAAGCGATCGATACGAGATACGCTGCGCTCCGTAGACCAGCGCCGTCTTGTGCGGCATTCGCGCGATCGTGCGCCCGAGCATGCCCGCGATCGTGATCCCTTGCCACAGTCCCTGCTCGCGGTACTGCCGCGCGAGATCGGCTGGCCATGGCGTGCAGCCTTCGAGCATCGTTCCTCCGAATTCCGCCGACAAGGGTGCGCGGTCGAGCCTAGCCCGCAATGGTACGCGCAGCCGCGGCCGCAGTCGGGCCGTGACCCAGGTGAGACTCGGTCGCAGCGCACCCGCGTGCTATCGCGATGGACCTTGACAGCACAAGATCAAAAGGACACCGAGTGAAGACTGCACACCGCATCGTGGCGGCCGCAGTCGGCCTGCTGCTCAGCATGGGCGGCACCAAATCCAAGCAGTTGGCGCGCCGTACAGCATCGGTGAAATGTCGGTACGGCGTCCGCTCGAGGCGGGCACCCTATCCAATTCGTGGCCGGTTAGACCGCGGCCGTGCGGGGCGCCGGCGAATCGGCGCCGTCGCGCATCGCCCAGCCCGATGCATTGCTCCGGGCGAGGAAGCGCCGCCAGTCGACCCCGGGCCCGCTTACTCTGCCAGGCAGCGCTGGACGTTGGTCAGGACCGGACGTTGCGTGCCGAACGCAGGGGTGAATGCGCGTGACGAGCCAGGATGAAGCTCGCAAAGAGCTTCATCCAGATCGTCGATCCCGCTATCGCCGTCCACGTTCCGTAATCGACTTGCCCCATCAGCACCGCCGCGATGACCGCCGCCGCGACCATACCCGCCGCGAGATCGATGGCGGCTTCGAACGGTGCGAACTTCCGGGCATCGGGCGGCGCAATTCCGCGCTTTAGCGCGACCTGAGAGTAATCGCGCCGGACGAGAATACGCCAAGCCCGGCGCAGCCAGATGAAAGCCATCGGGAAAAGCGCCAGGAACAGGATCCACGTCAGGGCGACACTGACGTCGAGAATCACGGCCCTCGCCTGTCGCGGCGCGAGGCCCGATCCGTATGCGGTCGACTGCGTTGACCGATCCTGACGACGAACCTCGCCTGCGGTCGGGCGAGATCCGCCGATGCACGGCGCGTCGTCGCGATCAGCCGCCGAACGCGCGCGCACTCATGCATGAGCGCCGTTCACCGCCGTCGCGCCGCGGGGTGTCCGCACCGCCTCCACCAGGTGTTGGATGTGCTCCGGCGGCTCGGCCGTCACCTTGTCGACGACGAAGGCGACCGCGAAATTGACCAGGGCGCCGATGGCACCGAATGCCTCGGGCGTGATCCCGAAGAAGCTGTTCGCCCCCCCGATCAGCCCTAGATACTCCGTTCCCTTGATGAAGAAGATGCCCTTGTGCGCGAATACGTAGAACAGGGTGACGAAGAGGCCGGCGAGCATCCCGGCCATAGCGCCCTCCTTGTTCATCTTCTTGCTGAAGATGCCCATCATGATCGCCGGGAACAGCGAACTCGCTGCAATGCCGAACGCCAGCGCCACCGTGCCCGCCGCAAAACCTGGCGGGTTCAGTCCCAGATACCCCGCGACGACGATCGCGACTGCCATCGAGATCTTTCCTGCCATGAGCTCGCCCTTCTCGCCAATGTCGGGCATAAAGACATTCTTGATCAGGTCGTGCGACACGGCCGCGGAGATCGCCATCAGCAGCCCCGCGGCGGTCGACAAGGCGGCCGCGAGTCCCCCGGCCGCGACCAGAGCGATCACCCAGTTCGGCAGCAGCGCAATCTCGGGATTCGCGAGCACGATGATGTCGGCGTTCACGTTGAGCTCGTTGCCCTTCCAGCCGGCAGCCGCCGTCTTCTGCTGGATTTCGGGATTCTTGGTCTGGTCGTTGTAGTACTGAATGCGGCCGTCGCCGTTCTTGTCGGTGAACTTCAGCAAGCCGGTCTTCTCCCACCGCTTCATCCAGTCGGGCCGGTTGGCATACTCGATGGCCGCGTTGTTGGCGTACGGATCCGCAGTGCCCATCACGACGCCGGGCGTGATCGTCCGCAGCAGGTTCATCTTGGCCATCGCAGCCACGGCGGGCGCGGTCGTGTAGAGGAGCGCGATGAACACCAGTGCCCAACCCGCCGACGAACGCGCCGCCCTGACACTCGGAACCGTGAAGAAGCGCATGATCACATGCGGCAGACCGGCGGTGCCGATCATGAGCGACATCGTGTACACGAACATGTTGAGCTTGCTGCCGGGAAGGGCGGTCGTATACGTGCCGAAGCCCAGCTCGGTCACGACCTGGTCGAGCTTGGTCAGCAGCGACACGTCGTGACCGACAAGAGTGCCGCCGAGACCCAATTGCGGAATGGCGTTGCCCGTGAGCTGGAGCGAGATGAAGATCGCCGGGATCGTGTAGGCGAGGATCAGCACGACGTACTGCGCGACCTGCGTGTACGTGATCCCCTTCATGCCGCCGAACACCGCGTAGAGGAACACGATGCCCATGCCGACGTAGATGCCGACGTCGCTGGGAACCTCGAGGAAGCGCGCGAACGCGATGCCGACGCCCGTCATCTGGCCAATGATGTAGGTCAGCGAGGCGATCAGCAGGCATGCGACCGCCACTGTGCTGGCCGACTTCGAGTAGAAGCGGTCGCCGATGAACTGCGGCACGGTGAACTTTCCGAACTTGCGCAGGTACGGCGCCAGCAGCATCGCCAGCAGAACGTAACCGCCGGTCCAGCCCATAAGGAACAGGGCTCCGCCGTAGCCCATGTTCGAGATCAGGCCGGCCATCGAGATGAACGACGCGGCGCTCATCCAGTCGGCCGCGGTCGCCATCCCGTTCATCACCGGGTGGACCTTGCCGCCGGCGACGTAGAAGTCGCTGGTCGAGCCGGCGCGTGCCCAGAGCGCGATCCCGATGTACAAGGCGAAGCTCAGGCCGACGATCAGGTAAATCGTTGCTTGGAGGCTCATGGACGGGCTCTCAGTCTTCGTGGACGTCAAATTCGCGGTCGATCTGGTTCATCCGCCAAGCGTAATAGAAGATAAGCGCGATGAAGATGTAGATCGACCCTTGCTGCGCGAACCAGAATCCAAGCGGATACCCTCCCAGGTGGATTCGGTTGAGCTGTTCGGCGAAAAGGATGCCGGCCCCGAATGAAACGAGGAACCAGACCGCGAGGACCTTCCAAAGAAGACCAAGGGTAGCCTTCCAGTACGCGCTGCCGTCTTTGTTCATCGTTCCTCCTCTTGTCCCCGTTATGCTGCATTACGATCGGCATTACGATCGATGCGTGCGCCTGCGTACGCGAGGCGGATAATATCGCGGCCAATAGTATCTTGTCGCGTCCCGGTCTGACGTTTTTTCCGTGCCCTTCCGCGCCCTGGTTCTCGCCCGTGGATGATGCATTTGCCTGCTCGCATTGCTGATGGCGGTCCGTGCGGAGGCATCCGGTCGCGGAGCTCGTGCGCCCGTTTCCACCGCCGCCCCGCCGCGCGACGGCGCGTGCTCGCGCTCTCCTGACGTGGACGCGTCCATCCGATACGTCGGGCACGCCGAGGTAGAACGGCTTCGGCGGGTCCCGCCGTTCGACGCGGTCCCGGGGGATCGCCTGCTGGCCCTCCTTTCCGACTCTCGCGTCCTGTTCTTTCGTCGCGGGAGCACCCTCGTGCACCCGGAAGTCGTGGCCGATGGCCCCCGCTTCTGGGTCCTGCGGGAGGGCCGTGTGCGAGGGTGCGAGGCGAGCTCAACGCTGGCATTCCCCGGAGGCGATGTCCACCTCGAAGCCGGTGCGCTGTTTCCGCCCGAAGCCGTCCTCACCCCGGCGGTTAGGAGTTGGCGGGTCTACGCCGCGGAACGGGACTCGTACGCGTGGAAGATCGAAGGCGACGAGGTTGCGCGATGGAGGGCGGAGCCCGCGATCGCGCAATGGGTGGCGACCCAGTTGCGGGACGAGCAGCGGCGGCTGCGCGAGGCGGTGGTCGATCTCGTCGAAGCGCGGCAGCACGCCGACCAGGCGCTGGCGATGCCCGTGCGATCCATCGGGGTGGACAACCCGGTCTGCGTTCCCGCGGATCTCTCGATCGCCGATGCGGCGGCGCGCATGGCGGAACACGGAATCGGCTCGTTGCTCGTCGGAGCGGAGAACTCGGTGGTCGGGATTGTCACCGAATCCGACCTCATACGGCGTGCGTTGGCGCTGCGTCTGTCCCACGACGCGAAGGTGGCCGATGTCATGACGCCGGATCCGACCATCATGAATGATTCCGTGTCGGTCATTGAAGCGGGCACGGCGATGGCCAACGGCCGATTCCGGCATCTGCCCCTTCGCGACCCGAAAGGCCGCGTCGCCGCGCTGATCTCGGAGCGCGACGTCTTTCGTGCGCTGCAGCACGGGATCACGGACGTCTTCAAGCCCGTCGATAACGCCCGCAGCATCGACGAGCTGGCCGACGTAGCGCGCGCGATCCAGCTGTTCAGCACGCGCGTCTTCCAGCAGGGGATGGAGGTGGTCCAGTTCAGCCACTTGGTGTCGTCGCTGAACGACCGGATCACGCGGCGGGTTCTGACACTGGTCGGAGGCGACCGGTTTGCGGGAATACCGTTCTGCTGGCTCGCATTCGGGTCGGAAGCGCGCGAGGAACAGGGATTCGTCACCGACCAGGACAACGGCCTCGTGTTCGCGCCGCCCGCGTCCGGCGACGTCGAGGAGATTCGCCAGCGGCTGCTCGCTTTTGCGACGGACGCCAACGATGCGCTGCAAGCGTGCGGCTTCCCGCGTTGCAAGGGCAACATCATGGCGGGCAACCCGCAGTGGTGCCTTTCGCTGCCGGAATGGCAATCCAAGTTCACGTCGTGGATCCGGACTCCGGCGCCGGAGGCACTGTTGAATGCGACGATCTTCTTCGATCTGCGTCCGATGCACGGCGATCGCCGGCTGGGCGAGAGTCTGCTGGAACATCTGCTGGCGGAATCGGCGGGCAATACGATCTTCCTTCACCAGCTGACCTCGATCGCGCTCAAGGTCAAGCCGCCTCTCGGCAGGCTCAGCCGTTTCGTGACCTCCGACGACGCGGGCACCGTCGATCTCAAAACGCAGGGCACCCGCCTCTTCGTGGACGTCGCGCGCACGTACGCGCTCGCCAACGGCGTTCGCTCCGCCAACACCATTGCCAGGCTGCGCATCATCGGCCCCCGCATCCGGCGCTCGGCCGCCAGCACTGAAGGGGACATCGCCGCGTTCCGCCTCGTCCAGGCGGCGCGGCTTCGAAGGCAACTCGCCTCGCTCGCCGACGGCGGCGATCCTAACCG
Source organism: uncultured beta proteobacterium (assembly GCA_963728935.1). GTDB lineage: Bacteria > Pseudomonadota > Gammaproteobacteria > Burkholderiales > Casimicrobiaceae > CAVSMC01. The sequence goes on from CAVSMC010000001.1 coordinate 813,400, forward strand.
GGTGGATCCTTACACGCTGGACGAGCTCGAGCAGCGCATCCTGCGGGAATCGCTGCGCCAGGCGGCGAGCCTCCAGGAACGCCTCCAGTTGGACTTGGGCGGATGAGCCTTGCCGATTGGCTGGCGGGACTCCTGCGGCGCAGGCCGACGCAGGCACCGTGCGGAGAACGTCTACTCGAACGCGCCCGGTTCCTTGTATTGGACGTCGAGGTCACTGGAACCGACATACGGCGCGACCGCATGACGGCAATAGCGGCGCTACCCGTCGTCGCTGGCGCCTATCGGTTGTCCGATCTCGTGCGCTACGGCGTCCCGCGGACGAAACGTCCGAGCTCGGAGCCACCCGACGGCTCGAGCGAGGCGCTGAACACCTTGCGGGCTCTGGTCGCCGAAAGCGTCCTCGTGACGATCAATCCCCGCTTCGTGAAGGAGATGATCGGGCGCTCTCGCCGGACCCGGCGCCTCGCCTGCGCAACGGCGGACTGGCTCGACCTCGCCGCAGTCGCTCGCGTCGTTAATGGCGAGCGCCACGACTACGCGGATGTCGACCGCTGGGTCACGAAGATGCGCACCGAAGGGCCGGCGCCACACGATGCCGTACACGATGTAGTCGTGATGGCGCAAATGCTTCTGGCGTTGCTGGCGTACCTCGACGAAGCCGAAATTCTGACGCTCGACTCGCTGGCCCGAATCCAGGAAAGCGCCATGTGGCTGCGCAACGGATCGCTTCCGGTGGGGACGGCGGGATGACACCGTGCGAACCTCGTCCTATTCCACCGTCACGCTCTTCGCGAGATTGCGTGGCTTGTCGACGTCGGTGCCACGCAGCGCCGCCGCATGATAGGCGAGCAACTGCAGCGGGATGACATGCACGACAGGCGATAGCAAGCCCGCGTGCTCGGGAAGCCGAATCAAATGAATGCCGTCGCCCGGCGTCAGCTTGCTGTCGAGATCGGCGACGACGTAGAGCTCGCCGCCGCGCGCGCGGACTTCCTGCAGATTGCTCTTGAGCTTCTCGAGCAGCGCGTCGTTCGGCGCGATCGCGACGACCGGCATGTCGGCGTCGACCAGCGCGAGCGGCCCGTGCTTCAACTCGCCCGCAGGATACGCCTCGGCATGGATGTACGAGATCTCCTTCAGCTTGAGCGCGCCTTCGAGCGCGATCGGATAGTGCAAGCCGCGGCCGAGGAACAGCGCATGCTGCTTCTTCGCGAAGTGTTCGGCCCACGCGATCACCTGCGGCTCGAGCGCGAGCGCCGCCTGCAACGCGGCGGGAAGGTGTCGCAAACCGCGCAACCAGTACGTTTCTTCCTCCGCGGTGAGCCGGCTGCGAAGCTTCGCGAGCGTGAGCGCGAGCAGGAACAGCGCGATCAGCTGCGTCGTGAACGCCTTCGTCGACGCCACGCCGATCTCGGCGCCCGCCCGCGTGAGGTACGACAGCGCGGTCTGGCGCATCATCGTGCTGGTCGCGACATTGCAGATCGCGAGCGTGTGCGAGTGGCCGAGCGCCTTCGCGTGCTTCAACGCGGCGAGCGTATCGGCCGTCTCACCGGACTGCGAGACCACGACGACGAGCGCGGCAGGATCGGGAACGCTGTCGCGGTAGCGATACTCGCTCGCCACCTCCACGGCGCACGGAATGCGCGCGAGCGACTCGATCCATTGCTTCGCGACGAGCGCCGAATAGTGGCTCGTGCCGCAGGCGAGGATCAGCACGCGATCGACGTTCGCGAGGGAAGCCGCCGCGGCGCCGAAGATCTCGGGGACGATCGTCGCGACGCCATCGAGCGTGTCGCTCACCGCGCGCGGTTGCTCGAAGATCTCCTTCTGCATGAAATGACGGTACGGCCCGAGCTCGACCGACGACCCCGACGCCTCGATGATCGTCACCGGGCGTCCGACCGGCTCGCCGCGCGCGTCGTAAATCGTGTAGCTTTCGCGGCGAACATCGGCGACGTCACCCTCTTCCAGATAGACGATGCGACGCGTGACCGACAGGAGCGCCGCGGCGTCTGACGCAAGGAAATGATCGGCCTCGCCGATGCCGACGACCAGCGGGCTGCCGAAGCGCGCGCCGACGACACGGCCGGGCTCGCGCGTCGAGATCACCGCGATCGCGTACGCGCCGTGGAATTCCGCCGTTGCCGCCTGAACGGCGTGCAGCAAATCGCCGCCGCCCGGTCCATGCCAGTGGAAATGGATGAGATGGCCGATCACCTCGGTGTCGGTCTGCGTCTGGAAGACGTAGCCGGCGCCCTTGAGCCGGTCGCGCAGGAGCTCGTAGTTCTCGATGATGCCGTTGTGCACGACCGCGATCTCGCCGTTCGACACGTGCGGATGCGCATTGACCGGCGTCGGCGCGCCGTGCGTCGCCCAGCGCGTATGCGAGATGCCGGTCGTGCCGGTAAGCCGCGCCGACTCCGCTTGCGCGGCGAGATTGGCCACGCGCGCCGTGCTCACCAACCGCAGCAGCCGCGGGCTCTGCTCGGTGCCGTTGATGACCGCGAGCCCGGTCGAATCGTAACCGCGATACTCGAGACGCCGAATGCCGTCGATCAGGATTGGAACGATGTCACGATTCGATGCCGCGCCGACGATGCCGCACATGGCTTCCCTTTCATTCGAGCCCCGCGCCGAGCGAACCGCCGCCTCGGCCAAGACCAATTCGCGTCATTTTTCCGCCGGAACCCTTTGCGCCTGCTCGCGTGCGCACACGGCAAGCGTCGCGCCTGCCTTGCCCGCGCACGGAAACTCCACGAGCACGCCTTGATTGTACGTCTCGCATTTCGTCCTGCCGTAGCCGTCGAGCCGCGCGCAGTCTTCGAGCACTGGCGTGTCGACGAAGTGCTTTTCGCATGCCGTGCGCGCGTTGCCGGCGAAATCGCCGCAGAGCGCGGCGGCGCGCGCCGCCTGCTCGCATCGGACACGCTCGGACGCAGGTTGCTTCGCGCAGTCGGCCGTCTGCGCCGCCGCGAGCATCGGAATCGGCATGAGCGCGAACAGCGCAAGAGCTCTGCGGAATGGCATCGCGACAGCGCTCATTTCTTGCGCGGCCTCTGCCACCCGGACTTGCTCACCTGAGGCGCCCGCGACAGCGTCAGCGCGTCGGCCGGCGCCTCGCGCGTCAATGTCGTGCCGGCGCCCAACGTAGCGCCGCGCCGAACGGTTACCGGCGCGACGAGCTGCGTGTCCGAGCCGATATGGACGTCGTCTTCGATCACCGTCCGATGCTTGTAAGCTCCGTCGTAATTGCATGTGATCGTGCCGGCGCCGACGTTCACGTCGCGGCCGATGCTCGCATCGCCGACGTACGACAGATGATTCACCTTGCTGCGCGCCCCGATCGTCGCGGCCTTCACCTCGACGAAATTGCCGATGTGCACGTCTTCGGCGAGCTCGGTGCCCGGGCGCAGTCTCGCGTACGGGCCGATACGGCAATTCGCGCCGATGGTCGCGTCGACGACGTACGAGAACGCCTCGACGCGCGTGCCGGCGCCCGCGGTGACGTTGCGCAGCACGCAATAGGGTCCGATTGCGACGCCGTCACCGAGGCGCACGTCGCCTTCGAACACGCAGCCGACGTCGATCGCGACGTCGCGACCGCATTCGAGCGTGCCGCGGATGTCGATGCGGTCGGGATCGGCGATCGACGCGCCGACTGCGAGCAACGCGTCGGCCCGGCGCCGCTGCAGGATGCGTTCGAGCGCGGCGAGCTGGGCGCGATCGTTGATGCCGCGCACGTCGCGCTCGTCGTCGACGAGGATCGCCTCGATCGCGACGGACTCCGCGGCCGCCATCGCGATGACGTCGGTCAGATAGAACTCGCGTTGCCTGTTGTCGTCCTTCAGTGCGGCAACCCAGCGCGCGAGACGCGACGTCGGCGCCGCCATCATGCCGGCGTTGATCTCGTTGATCGCGAGTTGCGTTTCCGTTGCGTCGCGTTCCTCGACGATCGCGCGCACGTGGCCGTACGGGTCGCGCACGATGCGCCCCAGTCCGGTCGGATCGGGCACTCTCGCCGTGAGCAACGCAAGGCGGTTGCGCGCGGCGGCGTCGGCGAGTCGTTTGAGCGCGGCCGGCTGTACGAGCGGCGCGTCACCGATCAGCACCATCGTAATGCCGTCGGGCGGCAGCGCGCGAAGCGCGATCCGAACGGCGTCGCCGGTGCCGCGCGGCGGATCCTGCTCGACGAACGTGAGCTCGAAGCGTTGCATCGCCGCGCGCACGTCGTCGGCGCCCGGTGCCACGACGACGGCGATCGCGCGCGGATCGACGGAGCGTGCGGCGCTCACGACGTGCTCGATCAACGGCCGGCCGCCGAGCTGATGCAGCACCTTGGGCTGCGCCGAGCGCATTCGCTTGCCTTGGCCGGCTGCCAGGATGATGACTTGGATCGACGACGCTGATGACGGAGACACGGCGGACGACGAACGGTGGATGGCACGACGGCGCGGGATATTGATCATACGGCATCGGATGCGCCCGCCCAATGCTTCGATCGACCGTCCGGAGCCTCGTAGGCGCCTGTCGGCGGGTCGATCGCGGATAGGTAAGCAACGCCAGGCACACGCGCGGCGAGCGGTCGCACGCCGGCAGGCGATTCAAGCGCCCGCGGACGTCTCGAACAACATCCGGGAGGATTTAGATGGAGTCAGTAGTGTCCCAACGTTTAGACTGGGCTGGGCTGTAAGCTTCTGATCAAAAATGCATAAATGATGGAATTGCTTGGTCTCGATTTGAACTTCGAAGTCGGGTTCTGCGACCCTGCGCAGCACTACTTCGCGGGGATGGTCGATGAACCAAGGCAAGTTGGTGTTCGCGCAGCTGATGCAGCATCTTCCGTTGACGACGTTTCGGCGGTGTGTGACTCGGTATCAGGGCGAACACAAGGTCAAGTCGTTCTCCTGCCTCGATCAGTTCCTAAGCATGGCGTTCGCGCAGCTCACCTTTCGGGAGAGTCTGCGCGACATCGAAGCGTGTCTGCGCGCCCAGCGCTCCAAGCTCTACCACCTTGGGATTCGATCGACGGTAGCGCGCAATACGCTGGCCAATGCCAACGCGGTGCGCGATTGGCGCATCTACGCCGACTTCGCCCAGAGCCTGATCGGCATCGCGCGACCGCTGTACGTGGACGAGCTGTTCGGGGTCGATTTGAAGGACACCGTCTACGCCTTGGACACGACGACTATCGATCTGTGTCTGTCGGTGTTTCCGTGGGCACCGTTCCAATCGACCAAGGCCGCGGTCAAGCTGCACACGCTGCTCGATCTGCGCGGCAACATCCCGACCTTCATCCATATCAGCGACGGCAAGTTGCACGAGGTCAACATCCTCGATCAGCTGGTGCCCGAGCTCGGCGCGTTCTACATCATGGATCGGGGCTTCCTCGACTTCGCGCGGCTGTATCGCTTCCAGCAGGCCGGCAGCTTCTTCGTGACTCGCACCAAATCCAATACCAAGGTCCGGCGCCGATACTCGCGCCCAGTCGACCGCGCTACCGGGCTGATCTGCGATCAGATCATCGTTCTCAGCGGTGTCTATTCGCCTCAGGATTACCAGGCCCCGCTGCGACGCATCCGTTTCAAGGATCCCGAAACCGCCAAGACGCTGGTCTTCCTGACCAACAACTTCGCCTTGCCGGCCTTCACCATCACCGAGCTCTACCGCTGCCGCTGGCAGGTCGAGTTGTTCTTCAAATGGATCAAGCAGCATCTGCGGATCAAAGCTTTTTTCGGCACCTCGGAGAACGCCGTCAAGTCACAGATCTGGATCGCGGTCTCCGTTTACGTCCTGGTCGCTATCGTCAAGAAGCGCCTCAAGCTCTCGGCCAGCCTCTACGAAATCCTACAGATCCTGAGCCTGACCATGTTCGAACGAATGCCGTTGGATCAATTACTTGCACAAGTCGTGACCGACAACGTCGAGCTCAATCCTGAAAAACAGTTATTCCTCTTCGACTAACGTTGGGACACTACTGAGATGGAGTTAGATGTTTGGCGGCTAACGGCAGATGGCGATCGCGCTCTTCCGCTGGGACGTCGACGTAGGCGGGGCCGCGGTGCTCGGCGTCGTCGGCACCGGCTGGATAGCCATGGCACGCGACGCGGCGCTGAACCTCTTTCAGGGGACCGCGTCGCCGTGATCCCGCTCGCGATCATGCGCCGGTGATCGTCGCGGAGATCGTCGTCACGCAGGTGCGCCGGCGCGTGATCGGACGCGCCGGCTGCGGACGACCGCGCCGTTCAACCGCTCGTGCGTTTGCTTGCGCGGGTGCGGGCCGCTTTGCGCGCGGCCTGCGAGCGCACTGCCGGTCCTTTGGTTCGAACCGCTTTTCTTGCCGCGGCCGAGCGCGCGGTCGCGCCGCGTTGACGCGCCGATGTCTTCGCCTGCTTCGAGAGCGCCTTCCCCGACGCAGCGCCGCGACCTTCGCGCTTCAACGCCGCGCGGGTGGCCCGCGAGCGTCTTGGCGACACGGTCGTATCACCCGTCTGGCCTTTCTTGTAGGCGCGCGTAGCGCTCTCGCGCGTCTTTTCGGTTGTGGTCCCGGTCTTCGGCGGAGTGAGCTTGACGCCGGCGCGACGAGCCTTTGACAACCCGATCGCGATCGCCTGCTTGGTCGAGCGGGCGCCGTGCTTGCCTTCGCGGATGTGCTCCATTTCTTCGCGCACGAATTCGCCCGCCTGCGTGGACGGGGCCTTGCCTTCGCGCTTGTCCTCTTGCGCGCGCTCCAGCGTTTTCTTCTCGGGCATGATCGCCTCCTGGAAGATCAGTGATCCCACGAGTCGAGCAAACAACGTGCCGCGTGCGTCGACCGTTCGCAAGGAAGCGTGTCTTCACTCGTCGGTCGGTTACCGCGCGACGCGGCGATTGACCGTTGCGGCCCGCGTTGCCGTTGGCGCCGGTTCGTTCGGCTTGTAACCGTTACACGGCAGCAGTGCTCTCTGCCGATCCGACGAGGCCGTCGGCGATGAAGCGATCGATTTCACGATCGTCGTAGCCATGCTCGCGCAGAATCTCACGCGTATGTTCGCCCAGCAGCGGCGCCGGACGGTCGACGCGCGTCGGCGTGGCGGAGAAATGAACCGGACATCCGATCGATCGCGTGATGCCCGCTTGCGGATGGTCGGTCTCGACGACCATCCCGCGTGCGAGCGTATGCGGATGAGACAGCGCTTCGCCGATCGACTGCACCGATCCGACCGGAACGCCCGCAGCGTCGAACGCCGCGATCCATTCGTCCCTGCTGCGCGTCGCGAGCACCGCATTCATCTGCTCGGTGAGCGCCGCAAGGTTCGCCATCCGGTCCGTGTTGGTCGCGAAACGCGGATCGGCGCGCCATTCGGGATGGCCGAGCACATCGGCGATCCGTTCCCAATTCGCCTGGTTCGCGCCGCCGATGTTGATCCAACCGTCCGCCGCGCGGAATGCCTGGTACGGCGCGGTGAGCAGATGAGCCGAGCCGGTCGGCGGCGGCGATTCGCCCGTCGCGAAATAGGCCGCCGCGTGCCAGTACGTTTGCTGCAGCGCGGCCTCGGCGAGCGACGTGTCGACGATCTGGCCATTGCCCGTCCGCTGCTTGTGCGCGAACGCGGCGAGAATGCCGATGACGCCGAGCATGCCGGCGGCGATATCGGAAACCGGATTGCCCGTCTTGACCGGCGGCCGGCCCGGCTCGCCTGTGATCGACATCAAGCCGGCGAATCCTTGCGCGATCAGATCGAAGCCGCCCTTGCTCGCGAGCGGTCCGTCGCGTCCGTAACCGGTGATCGCGCAATAGATGAGCCCGGGGTTCTCGCGCGAAAGGACCTCATAGCCGAAGCCCATCTTGTCGAGCGTGCCGGTGCGGTAGTTGTCGAACAGTACGTCGGTGCGGCGAACGAGACGGAGCAGGATCGCGCGGCTGTCCGCATGCTTCAGGTTGAGCGCGATGCCGCGCTTGTTGCGATTGAGCATCAGGAACGGCGCCGACACGCCGTTCACCCGCGGCTCGCGGTAGCCGCGCGCGTCGTCGCCGCCCGGAAGCTTCTCGACCTTGATCACGTCGGCACCGAGGTCAGCGAGCATCATGCCGCACGTCGGGCCGGCCATCACCTGCGCGAGCTCGAGCACGCGCATGCCGGCGAGCGGGCCGGGGTGAGCGCGCGTCGCCATCGTCAACGGCCTTGGAAGACCGGTTTCGTCTTGGCGAGGAACGCCGCGTAACCGATGCGGAAGTCCTCGGTGTCGAAACAGTCGAAGCAAGCGTCGTATTCGTGCGGCTCGATCGGCCGGCCCTCGGCGAGCCGTCGAGCGAACTGCTTGTGCCAGCGCGCGACGAGCGGCGCGCCCTCGGCGATCCGCTGCGCGGTCGCGCGCGCTTCGGTCGCGACATCGCTGTCGGGCACGACGCGCGTCACGAGCCGCTTCTCCTTTGCCTCGATCGCATCGAAGATCCTGCCTTCGAGCAGGATCTCGAGCGCGACGTCGGCGCCGGCAAGACGCACGAGCGGCGTCATCTCGGGATACGCCATCGTCAGCCCGAGATTCTTGATCGGCGCGCCGAAGCGGCTCGACTCGCCGCAGATTCGCAGGTCGCACAGCGCCGCGATCTCGAGGCCGCCGCCCACGCAGACGCCATGGATCTGCGCGACCAGCGGATGGCGACAAGCTGCGAGCGCGCGCGCGGTCGAATGCATCACTCGGCCGTAGACGATCGCTTGCGCTTTGTTCGACCGCTCGTTCGCGAATTCGCCGATGTCGTTGCCCGGCGAGAACGCCTTTTCGCCGGCGCCGCGAACGATCACGCAACGAAGCGCATCGTCGGACGACAGCGTGTCGATCGCGTTGCCGAGGTCCCGCCACATCGCCTTGGTGAGCGCGTTGAGCTTGTCCGGGCGATTGAGGATGACGGTCGCGATCGGGCCGTCGCGCGAGACGACGATGCTCATGCGCTCTCCGCAGCGCGCGCGTGCATATGGGGATTCGGAGCCGCCGCGCGCGCGCAATCGCTCGTCGACAGGCGCTTCGGGCTGTTGCCTCCGGCCGACGTGCTCATCCGCATTGTTACCGATAGAAGAGCTGCACGAGCCCGAGGCCGGTCACCGGCACGTAGGTGACCAGCAGCAGCACGGCGAGAAGCACGCCGACGAACCAGACGTTGACGCGCGTGACGTTCCAGATCGACTCCTTCGCGATCGCGCTCGCGACCATCAGCACGCTCGCCACCGGCGGCGTCTGCTGGCCGACGCCGAGATTGATGGTGACGATCAGGCCAAAGTGGACCGGGTCGATTCCGGCCGCCTTCACCAGCGGCATGACGACCGGAACCACGAGGATGATGGCCGCCGCCGAATGGAGAAACATGCCGAGCAACAAGAAGAGCACGTTCAGCAGTGCAAGCACGATCCATTTGTTGCGCGTGAGCTCCGCCACCCCCTGCGCGAGCTGCTGCGGCGCCTGCACCTCGGACAGGTATGTTCCGAGCAGCGCGCTGGTCGCCACCAGCAGCATGACGACGGCGGTCTGGACGCCACCTTCGAGAATCGACTTGTACAGATGCTCGAGATCGAGCTCGCGATAGATGACGAGGCCGACGAACAGCGCGGCGCACACCGCGAGCGCCGCTCCCTCGGTGGCCGTTACGACGCCGCCGAAGATCCCGCCGAGGATGATGATCGGCATCAGGAACGCCCAAAGCGCTTCGCGCGCCGAGCTCGCCACTCGACGCAGCGAGAACGCGTTCTCGCGCGGCAGGTCGTAGCGCCGCGCGAACACGTACGCCATCGCCATCAGACCGAGTCCGCCGAGAATCCCGGGTACGATTCCGGCGACGAACATCTGGACGACCGAGGTTTCCGCCATCACCGCGTAGAGGATCATCGGGATCGACGGCGGAATGATGACGGCGAGGGTCGCCGCCGACGACATCGTCGCCGCGGCTAGCGCGGCCGGATAGCCCTTGGCCTTCATGCCCGGGATCAGGATCGAGCCGAGCGCGGCGACGCCCGCGACCGCCGAGCCCGAGATCTCGGCGAAGAACATCATCGATCCGATCGATACGCAGGCAAGCCCGCCCCGTACCCAACCGAATAGCGCCGAGGCGAAATCGATCAAGCGACGCGAGATTCCCGACGCGTTCATGATCGCGCCGGCCAGGATGAACAGCGGGATCGCCAGTAGCGGGAAGCTGGTCGCGCCGTTGTAGGTGACGACGACGAGATTGGGCAGGACATCGGCCCCGTGGCTCGCCAGCATCGCACATAACGCGACCACGCCGAGCGAAACGGCAATCGGCACGTTGATCACGACCAGCGCGAGCACCGCGCCGAACAGTCCGAGCATCATCGCCATGAGCGCCGCTCGATCAGTGCAATCCGTCCGCCGCGCTGACCCCGACGGTGGCGCGCGACGCGCCCGCGAGCGTGATCAGCTCGTGCAGATAAGTGATCTCGGCGATCACGATCAATACCGCGGAGATCGGAATCACCGACTGCACGACGCTCATCGGAATGGCAGGGATGCTGATCAACGAATCGGTGGCGAGGATCGGAATGATCGATACGCCGACGCCGCCGAGCAGCGCGAAGAATGCGATGACGATGACTTGGGCGACGATGTTGACGGTTCGCCGTGCCGGCGGCGGCAGCAGCTCCACGACCTCCGGGCAGCCGATGTGCGCGCGCTTCACCGAAGCAAGCGCGGCGCCGTAGAACGTGAGCCACGCGAGCAGATGCGAGGCAACCTCGTCGTACCACGACAGCGACTGCCCAATGACGCGGAACACGACGCCGACGGTAACCTCGACGAACAGCACGACCATGAGGCCGACAACCAGCCACTCGAGCACGCGGCCGTACCCCGCCCGGAAGCGTGCCATCGTGAGGGCCCGGGGCGCGTTCGTTGACGCAGGCTTTGCCTGACGCGCCACGTCATTTTCCGAGCGCCACGGCACGGTCGATCAGATCCTTTGCGCCCGGCACCTCCTTGCCGAACTCTTCGTAGATCGATCTGCTTGCGGCGATGAAAGCGTCCTTGTCCACCTCGTTCACCTGCATGCCAGCCTGCTTGAGCTTTCCGAGCAGCTCTTCATCGTCCTTCGCCGCGGTCTGGTAGACGAATGCCTGCGTCTCCTTCGCCGTGTCCTCGAGGACTTTGCGCACGTCCGCGGGCAGCGACTCCCACTTGCGGCTGCCGACGGTCAAATAGGCCGGCGTATACACGTGCCCCGAAAGCGACAGGTACTTCTGCACTTCCTGCAGCTTGGCCGAATAGATCTGAGTGAATGGATTCTCTTCGCCGTCCATTACGCCGGTCTGCAGCGCCGCGAAGAGCTCGGAGAACTTCATCGGACTCGGATTCGCGCCGTAGGCCTGGAACATCTTCACTCTCCACTTGCCTTCCGGCACGCGCAGCTTGATGCCGGCGAGGTCGGCCGGCACCTTGATCGGCCGTTTGTTGTTGGTGATGTGGCGCACGCCGTTCTCCCAGACGGCGAGTACCTTGAGCGCCTTCTTTTCGGCCTCGGGCTCGAGCCTCGGCCAGAAGATCTCCTTCTCGATCTTCGCCATGTGGGCGCGGTCCTTCACGATATAAGGCATCTCGAAAATGCCGAACAGGTCGACCTGCGAGCTCATGACCGTCGATGGCAGTGCCATGTCGAGCGTGCCGAGCTTGAGCTTCTGAATCATCTCGTTGTCGCCGCCGAGCTGACTCGAGCCGTACGTGATGACCTTGGCTTTGCCGGCGAGCTTCGCATTTGCGCGTTTCGCGAACTCGTCGGCGCTCTTCTGGAACAGCGAGCCCGGCTCGCCGACGTGGCCGAGCTTGATCTCGAGCTGCGCCAGGGCTGCGGGCGCATGCGCGCCGAGCGCGACGAGCGCCATCGCGGTAACGAGTTGAACGAAGCGGCGGCGCGCGACGCGCGCAACAGGACTCGCAATGCTCATGTCTCCTCCTAGGTGTTTCGCTGAACGATCGGGCGGCCTGCGCGCATGCATGGCGCCACGGATCCTGTGTCTATCTGCCTACGCTGCCCGCGCGAGCTTCGCCGCGTCAGTCTCCGCGAGATACGTCATTGCCGCATCGACGCCGCCCTTGCGATGCGGCACGCCCGCGATCGCAAGGCCCATCTCGACCCCCGCGAGCGTACCGCAGAGCATCAGGTCGTTGAACCAGCCGAGATGCCCGATGCGAAAGATCTTGCCGGCGACTTTTCCGAGTCCTTGGCCGAGCGACAGATCGAATCGCTCGAGGATCGCGTCACGCATCGCGTCGGCGCTGTGGCCCTCGGGCATCATCACCGCGGTCAACGACGAACTGTATTCGGCCGGATTCGCGCACAGGAGCTCGAGCCCCCAGGCGCGCACCGCGCGCCGCGTCGCCTCGGCGAGCCGATCGTGCCTCGCGAATACGCGATCGAGCCCTTCGGCGAACAGCATCTCGAGCGCTTCATGCAACCCGTACAGAAGGTTCGTCGCCGGCGTGTACGGGAAATAGCCCTTCGCGTTGATTGCGAGCATGTCCTGCCAGTCCCAGTACGAGCGCGCAAGCTTCGCGCTCTTCGACGCCGCGAGCGCTTTGGCGCCGATCGCGTTGAACGACAGGCCGGGCGGCAGCATCAACCCTTTCTGCGAGCCGCCGACCGTCACGTCGACACCCCACGCATCATGGCGGTAGTCGATCGACGCGAGCGAGCTGATCGTGTCGACCATCAGCAGCGCCGGATGGCGCGCACGGTCGATCGCCGCGCGGATGCTTGCGACGTTGGTCGTGACGGCGGTCGACGTCTCGTTGTGAACGATGCACACCGCTTTGATCGCATGCGCGGCGTCGGCCGCGAGCTTCGCCTCGATCGCCGTGGCGTCGGCGCCATGACGCCAATCGCCCGGGATGAATTCGACCGCGAGCCCAAGCCGCTCGGCGATGCGCTTCCACAGCGTCGCGAAGTGGCCCGTCTCGGCCATCAGCACGCGATCGCCCGGCGACAGCGTGTTCGCGAGCGCCGCTTCCCACGCGCCGGTTCCCGACGACGGATAGATGACGACGTCGCCTTCGGTGCGGAAGACCTTCTTCATCCCGGCGATCACGTTCTTCGTGAGAACGGCGAACTCGGGACCGCGGTGGTCGATGGTCGGCTGATCGATCGCGCGCAGCACGCGATCGGGAACGTTCGTCGGCCCCGGAATCTGCAGGAAGTGGCGGCCGGACGAATGGCTGCTCAAAGGGATCATGCACGCCTCGCAAAGCCGTTGGTATACAAAATCGAATAGTATAGGAGCGGTCGCCGACGAGGCAATGCCGGCCGCAGTACGCGATTCCGATCGACGGCGGTATACCAAATGAGCGTGACGGACTTCCTGTCGCCGACGCTTCCGGCATCGGTTGCCGAGCGGCTGCGCGAATTGATCATCGAGGGCGAGATCGCACCGGGCGCCCGGTTGAACGAGCGGGTGCTCTGCGATCGGCTCGGCGTTTCGCGCACGCCGTTGCGCGAAGCGTTTCGCGTCCTTGCCGCCGAAGGGTTGATCGAGCTCACGCCGAATCGCGGCGCGCACGTCGCCGCGCTTTCCGAGCACGACATTCGAGAGAGCTTCGAAGTGATGGGCGCGCTCGAAGCGCTCTCCGGCGAGCTCGCGTGCCGTCGCGTGAGCGATGCGGAGGTCGCCGAGATCAAGGCGCTCACGTTCGAGATGCACGCGTGCCATGCGCGGCGCGATCTGCCCGCGTACTACAGGCTCAATCGGATGATCCACGATCGCATCAACCACGCGGCACGCAACCAGTTGCTGACGCGGACGTACCGGACGCTCAACCTTCGCATTCAGAACCTGCGCTTCCGCTCGAACTTCGACGCTCGCAAGTGGGACCTCGCGATGAAGGACCACCGCGACATGGTCGACGCGCTCGAAGCCCGCGACGACGGCCGCCTCGCGACGATCCTGCGCTCGCACTTGCGCCTCAAGGGCGAAGCGGTGCTCGAATCGCTGCGGCTCACGCATGCGTCGCCGCCCGATGATGCGAGCGACGACCGCGACCCGTCCGTCGCGAGCGCCCGATGAACGCACCCGCGCCGCAGCCGGTCGTTTTCCACGCCCGCGGCGACGCCGAGCTCGCACGGCGGTTACGCAAAGCCGTTGGCGCAGACACTGCCGAGCCTCGAAGCGACGTCCTGTTCGACGCGGCGTCGCGCGGACGCTATTCGACCGACGCGTCGATTTACCAGATCGAGCCGCTCGGCGTGCTCGTGCCCGCGCGCGACGACGACGTTCACGCCGCGATCGACGTGTGCCGCGAGCTTCGCGTGCCGGTGCTCGCGCGTGGCGCCGGCAGCTCGCAATGCGGCCAGACGGTCGGGGCGGCGCTCGTCATCGATCACAGCAAGCATCTTCGCCGCATCGTCGACTTCGATCGCGACGCGATGACCGTCACCGTCGAACCCGGCGTCGTCCTCGATGCGCTGAACGCATTCCTTCGACCGCACGGACTGTGGTTTCCGGTCGACGTCAGCACGTCCGCGCAGGCGACGCTCGGCGGGATGGCAGGCAACAACTCGTGCGGCTCGCGATCGATCGCGTACGGCAACATGGTGCACAACGTGCTTGCGATCGACGCGCGACTGTCCGACGGTACGACGGCGCGCTTCGGTGTCGCCGGCGAGATGACCGGCGCGTCGCCGCGCGCCGCCGCGCTGGTCGAGCGACTGACGGCGATCGCCGCGCGAGAGCGTGACGAGATCGAGCGCCGCGTTCCAAAGGTGGTGCGTCGCGTCGGCGGCTACAACGTCGACGTCTTCCATCCGCAAAGCGAGCGGCCCTACAGCGCCGACGGCAGCATCAACTACGCGCATCTCCTGGTCGGCAGCGAAGGCACGCTCGCGTGGACACGCGCGCTCACGCTGCGTGTCGCAACGCTGCCGAAGCATCGGACGCTCGGCGTCGTCAACTTCCCGTCACTGTTCCGCGCGATGGAGTGCGCACAGCACATCGTGCGGCTCGGGCCGTCGGCCGTCGAGCTCGTCGACCGTACGATGATCGAGCTTGCGCGCACCAATCCCGCGTTCCGGCCGATCATCGACAGCGCACTGGTCGGCGAGCCCGACGCGATCCTCCTCACCGAGTTCATCGGCGACGCCGCCGACGTAGCCTCACGCAAGCTCGACGATCTCGTGTCGCTGATGGCGGACCTCGGCTTGCCGGGCAGCGTCGTGCGCATGAGCGACGCCGGCGCGCAGAAGTCGCTGTGGGAAGTGCGCAAGGCGGGACTCAATATCATGATGAGCATGCGCGGCGACGGCAAGCCGGTGTCGTTCATCGAGGATTGCGCGGTGCCGCTCGAGCACCTCGCCGAATACGTCGATCGGCTCACCGCGGTGTTCGCCAAGCATGGCACGCGCGGCACGTGGTATGCGCATGCGTCGGTCGGTACGTTGCACGTGCGGCCGATCCTCGACATGCGCCGCGACGGCGCGAAGAAGATGCGTGCGATCGCCGAGGAGGCGAGCGCGATGGTGCGCGAATACAAAGGCGCCTATTCGGGCGAGCACGGCGACGGCCTCGTGCGAAGCGAATGGGTTGCGTGGCAGTTCGGCCCGCGGCTCACGCGCGCGTTCGAGGAGGTGAAGGACCTATTCGATCCGGCCGCCCTGATGAATCCCGGCAAGATCGTCCGCTCGACGAAGATGGACGACGCGACGCTGTTCCGTTATCCGCCCGGACACCGCACGCTGCCGTTGACGCCGGCGCTCGACTGGAGCGCGTGGAACGTCGACAACGACCCGCTGACCGACACGGTGAGCGCGCCCGGCACGGGCGGCGACCCCGCCGGCGGCTTCGCCAAGGCGATCGAGATGTGCAACAACAACGGCCACTGCCGCAAATTCGATGCCGGCACGATGTGCCCGAGCTATCGAGCTACGCGCGACGAAGAGCATCTGACGCGCGGCCGCGCGAACACGCTTCGGCTCGCGCTCGCCAGCCGTTTCGGCGACGACTTCGCATCGGAGCCCGTACGCGCAGCGCTCGATCTGTGCGTCAGTTGCAAGGGCTGCCGCCGCGACTGCCCGACCGGCGTCGACATGGCGAAGATGAAGATCGAGTTTCTCCACCATTGGCAGCGCACGCATGGGCTGCGGTGGAAGGAGCGCGCGATCGCGTCGTTGCCGCGCTGGGCGCCGTGGGCATCGCGCTTTCCGTCGCTTGCCAACGCGCGCGACACGGTTCCCGGCGCCGCCCGATTGAGCGAGAAGCTTGCCGGCTTTTCCGCGCGCCGCACGCTGCCGCGCTTTCGTCGCGACGCCTTCCTCCGTGACCGGTCGCTGCCGCAGGACGCAGCAGCCGACACGGTGTTGTTCATCGACACGTTCAACAACTACTTCGAGCCCGACAACGCGCGTGCGGCGCTCGACGTGCTGCGCGCAGCCGGCCGCCGCGTTCACGTCGCGCGTGCGAGCCCCGGCGATGCCGAGCCGTCGCGACCGCTTTGCTGCGGGCGGACGTTCCTCGCGAGCGGTCTCGTCGACGACGCGAAACGCGAAGCGCGCCGGATGATCGCGGCGCTCGCGCCGTTCGTCGAGCGCGGCGCCGTCGTCGTGGGACTCGAGCCGTCGTGCCTTCTCACGCTGCGCGACGAGTTTCTCGCGATGCGCCTCGGCGATTCGGCGCGGGCGCTGTCGCAGCAAGCGCTGCTCGTCGACGAGCTCCTCGCCCGCGAGCATCGCGCGGGGCGTTTGCATCTTGCGCTCGGAGCGCTGCCGCAACAGCGCGCGCTCGTTCACGGCCATTGCCACCAGAAGGCGTTCGACGCGTTCGCGCCCACACTCGACGCGCTGAAGCTCGTTCCCGGGCTCGCCGTGGAAGCGATCGAATCGAGCTGCTGCGGCATGGCGGGAAGCTTCGGCTACGAGGCCGCGCATTACGACGTGTCGATGCGGATGGCCGAGCTTTCGCTGCTGCCCGCGGTTCGCGCCGCTGCGAGCGACACGCTGATCGTCGCCGACGGCACGAGCTGCCGCCATCAAATCACCGACGCGACGAAGCGTGAGGCCGTGCACGCCGTGCAAGTGCTCGCGCGCGCGTTGCGGGTCGCGCAATCGACGGGAGAAGCGACGCGATGACCGACATTGCCGCCGCCGCGCGCCTGCTGCTCGACGCGCGCGAACAGCGCCGACCGATCGACGCGCTGCCGGCGCACGCGCGCCCGCAGTCGGCCGCCGGCGCGTACGCATTGCAGGATGCGCAGCTACGCGTTCTCGGCCCGATCGGCGGCTGGAAGGTCGGCGCGCGCTCGCCCGATTCCGAGCCCAATTGCTCGCCGTTGCCCGCATCGCTCGTGTTCCGCTCGCCGCAGCGCTTTGCCGGCCGCTTCCCGCTCCATCTCGTCGAAGCCGAGCTCGCGTTCACGCTGTCGCGCGATCTGCCGCGGCGAGCGCAGCCGTACACGGCCGACGACGTCGCCACCGCGATCGGCTCGGTGCACGCGGCGATCGAAGTGGTCGCCTCGCGCTTCGTCTCGTTTCGCGATCAGGATCCGCTGTCGCAGCTCGGCGATTTGCAGAACAACGGCGCGCTCGTCGTCGGAGCGGGCCGCACCACTGACACGCGTGTCGATCAGCGCTGCGCAATGGTGCGCGTCGACGTCGACGGCGTGCGCGAAATCGAAGCGACCGGCGGCAACACCGCGGGCGACGTGTTCCGTCTGCTCGCGTGGCTCGCCAACCACGCCGGCGCGCGCTGCGGCGGCTTGCGCGCGGGGCAGGTCGTCACGACGGGCTCGTGCATCGGCGTGCACGGTGTGTCGCCGGGGCGCCTCGTGCGCGCGACGTTCGAAGGACTCGCGCCCGTCGAGGTGACGCTCTGATAGTTCGCGGCGCTATACTTCGCGCCTCTTGCGCTTCGCAACGTCAGTCGCATCGAGCCCGAAGCGCTCGCTTCGGCGCGTCACCGTCCTGCCCAGGGAGGCATCCGTGAAATCGATCATCGTGCGCGCGCTGCAGGCGTTCGCGTTGGTGGCGATCAGGCGCTCGTCAAAACGGACCTCGAGCGACGGATGAAGGAAGTGCCCGGCGTGAAGGTGGTCGTGACGCCGAAGTCGCGCGGCGCACTCGACTCGCTCACCGGGGCGTCGCGGACGTCGAAGGTCAAACGCGTGCTCGACAGGCGCGGCTCGTGACGATCATCGCGGTGTTCAACCAGAAGGGCGGCGTCGGCAAGACGACCACCGCGCTCAATCTGCTCGCCGCAATGGCGCAGCGCGGCCAGCGTCCGGTCGGAATCGACCTCGACCCGCAAGCGCATCTGTCGCATGTGTTCGGCACGCACCCGCGGATTGCCGACGATTCGGTGTACAGCTTCTTCATTCGCCAGCGTCCGCTCGCCGAGGTCGCGATGATCACGCGCTCCGGCGTCATCGTCTGTCCCGCGCATCTCGATCTCGCGAAGCTGGACTCGCTGCTCGGTAAGGGCGTCAACGTCGTCACCCGGCTTCACGTCGCGTTGCGCGCACCCGATGCGGTCACCGGTCCCGTCGTCATCGATTGCTCGCCGCTGCTCAACGTGCTGTCGCTCAATGCGATCTTCGCCTGCGACATGCTGATCGTCCCCGTGTCGTGCGACTACCTGTCGCTTCGCGGCGCGCACGCCGTCGAGCGGGCGTTGAACGCGCTCGAGCCGGTGTTCAAGCGTCGGCTGCCCAGACGCTATCTGCTGACGCGGTTCGACGCACGGCGGCGAATGAGCGCCGAAGTGCTCGCCAAAATGTCGGAGTCGTTTCGTGCCGACGAGATCTGCAGCACGCGCATTCGCGAGAACGTGAAGCTCGCCGAGAGTCCCGCGGTCGAGCTCGATGTGTTCCGGCACGCGCCCGGCAGCAAGGGCGCGCAGGATTATCAAGCGCTCGCGAGCGAGCTCGCGAACGCCGGCTTCATTGCCTGACGCGCAGCACGGCCGGATCGATGCTGTTGCTGATCAGTCCGATCACTTCCTCGACGTCGAGCGTATCGACGCGACGCGGCACCGCTTGCATCGTGCACTGGAGGATTTCGCATTGCTGATACATCTGGCGCAGACGTCGCTCGGCGTCGGCCTGCGATCCGGCCATGATCATGATGTTGTCCACGCGCTGGCCGCTGCGCGTCTTGAGGCTGAAACCGAATCGGACCATCTCGATGCCCTCCCCGTACCGATAGTCTGCGGCCCTCGTTGATGACCCGTTACGGATCAAGCCTCTGCGTACGAGGGTTGGTATGATGCATCAAGAAATGTGCCGAACTCGTCAAACAAGCCGCAATTTGCCGTGAAACGACCTGCGCGCCGACAGCCGGTAACCCCCGCTGCGGACCACGCAAGCGGGTGAGCGTTGCCGCAAGCGCCCTTTTGGCTGCTCGATTTCATGGACCGCTGCATGAAAGTGGGCGCTCACACGTCGTTGCGCGTCGAACCCCTTCCAGGCGGCGTCTCGTCGGACATCTTCCATGTGAGCTGGCCGGGCGGCGACGCGTGCATCAAGCGTGCCCTGCCTAAGCTCAAGGTTGCCGCAGATTGGCAGGCGCCGATCGAGCGCAATCGCTTTGAAGTCGAGTGGATGCGCGTTGCCGCGACTGTCGTGCCGAACGCAGTGCCGGCAATCCTGGCCGAAGACGCGGCGGCCGGTTGTTTCGCGATGGCATGGCTCGCGCCGCAGCGCCATCCGGTCTGGAAGAATCTGCTGCGCGACGGCGCCATCGAGCCGGCGAGCGCGGCGGAGTTGGGTTCGACGCTCGGATGCATTCACGCCGCGACCGCCGACCGCGGCGACATCGCGGCGCAATTCGCGACCGACGACATTTTCTACGCGATCCGTCTCGAGCCGTATCTGGTCGCGACGGCGCGCGCGCATCCCGATCTCGGCGCACGGCTGATGTCGCTCGTCGATACGACCGCCACGACCAAACGGGTGCTCGTTCACGGCGATTTCAGCCCGAAGAACATCCTGATCGGCCCGCGCGGTCCGGTGATTCTCGACGCCGAGTGTGCCTGGTACGGCGATCCCGCGTTCGACGTCGCCTTCGTGTTGAACCATTTGCTGCTCAAAGGCATCTGGCGCCCGCAGTGGCGCGCACGCTACATCGACGCGTTCGCCGCGCTCGTCGATGCCTACCGCGCGCACGTCCATTGGGAGCCATGGCCGGCGCTCGACGCGCGCACGGCGGCGCTCCTTCCCGGCTTGCTGCTCGGACGCGTCGACGGCAAATCGCCGGCCGAGTACCTGACCGACGCCGACAAGCAACCGATACGCGACTTCGCGCGCGCGTTGCTCGCGTCACCGGTCGCCTCGCTCGCGACGATCGGGGCGCGCTGGCGCGACGCGTCGATGACACGATGAAGACGACGATCGCCCGCGTGCACGCGCGCCGCGTCTGGGATTCGCGCGGTCGTCCGACGCTCGAAGCCGAAGTGACGCTCGCCGGCGGCGCGGTCGGACGCGCGATCGCGCCGGCGGGCGCGTCACGCGGTTCGCGCGAAGCGATCGATTTACGCGACGGCGGGTCACGCTTCGGCGGCTACGACGTCGCCCTCGCGATCGCCAACGTCGAAGGCCCGATCGCGCGCACGCTCGCCGGCCGCGACGCGCTCGATCAGCCGACGATCGATGCGCGTCTCGCCGCCGCGGACGGCACGGCGAACAAATCGAAGCTCGGCGCGAACGCGACCGTCGCCGTATCGCTCGCCGTCGCGCACGCCGCCGCGGCCGCGCAGAACCTTCCGTTGTGGCGCCACCTCGCGGGCCGCAACGCCGTCACCTTACCCCTGCCCGAAGTGCAGATCTTCGGTGGCGGCGCCCACGCGGGCCGGCGCATCGACATTCAGGATCTGATGATCATGCCGGTCGGTGCGTGGACGTGGAGCGATGCGCTGTCGATCGTCGCCGAGATCTATCGCGCCGCCGGCGAGTTGATGCGCGACGAGGGGCGGCTCGCGGGCGTCGCGGACGAAGGCGGATACTGGCCGCAATTCGAGTCGAACGAGCAAGCGCTCGAAACGCTCGTCCGCTCGATCGAGCGCGCCGGCGCGCATCCCGGCAGCGACGTTGCGATTTCGCTCGACATCGCGGCGAGCGAGTTCGGTCGCGACGGCGTCTACCGGCTCGCGCTCGACGGGCGCGAGCTCGATCGCGACAGCCTCGCCGAAATGCTGCTGGGCTGGATCGATCGCTATCCGATCGCGTCGATCGAGGACCCGTTCGCCGAGGACGACCGCATCGCGTGGGTCGCGTTCGCACACGCCACCGGTCGGCGCGTTCAGATCGTCGGCGACGATTACCTGACGACAAACGCTGCGAGCGTCGACGCCGCCGCCGCCGACGCCGCGTGCAACGCCGTGCTGGTCAAGCCGAATCAGGTCGGCACGCTGACCGAAGCGCAAAGCGCGCTCGACGCCGGCAAGCGTGCGAAGTTCGGCACGATCGTCTCGGCGCGCTCGGGCGAGACCGAAGACACCTCGATCGCGCATCTGGCCGTCGGCTGGAACGCCGGGCAGCTCAAGGTCGGCTCGTTCGCGCGCGGCGAGCGTACGGCGAAATGGAACGAGGTGCTGCGGATCGAAGAAGCGCTCGGCGCGAACGCGACGTTCGCCGGCGCGGCCGCGCTGCCCGTGCCGTGGCCGCCGGACTATTAATAAGACTAAGAGCTTATCCGTAAATAATGGAGTACACTGTTCTTCCGTCCGCGCCAGTGCGCGGGACGGAGGAACGCGATGGCGAAAGCGAGACTTGAGTCATGGGTCGTGTCGGATGCATTTTGGCAGCGGGTCGAGCCGCTGATCCCGCGACGGCCGGGGCGACCGGCGCGACAGAAGTTTGCCCGCAAGCCGGGCGGCGGACGCAAGCCCAAAGATGCGCGCGTGGTCTTCGAGGCCATCGTGTACGTGTTGCGTACCGGCTGCCAATGGAAGGCGTTGCCCCACGAACGGTTCGGCAGCGCGAGTGCCATCCATAAGCGGTTTCTGGAATGGGAAAAGGCCGGCTTCTTCGTTGCGCTGTGGCAGGCCGGACTCGCCGAGTACGACGAGATGGAGGGTATCGCTTGGCGATGGCAGAGCATCGACGGGGCATTACTGAAGGCACCCCTGGCACAAGAGTCAGTGGGGCCGAACCCCACAGACCGGGGAAAAAAATGGAAGCAAGCGGATGTTGCTGGTCGACGCCCGTGGTGTCCCGCTGTCGATCATCGTGACCGCGGCTAACCGCAACGACATCACGCAGCTGGTGCCGACGCTGGATGCCGTCGTCGTACCGCGTCCGGCCGTGGCCCCACGCGCTCGACAGCATCTGTGCGCGGATGCTGGCTTCGTTGGCGCCGCCGCCGCACAGGACATGCTCGACCGTGACTACACTCCCCACGTGCGACCGCGCGGCGAGGAACGCACGCAACGCGCTCAAGGCAAGCGCCCGCGGCGCTGGGTGGTCGAAGTTGCCCACTCGTGGTTCACGCGTTTCCGCAAACTGCTCGTTCGCTACGAGAAACTGCATCGTTCCTACCTGGCCCTGACCATGCTCGCCGCTGCCATCATTAGCTTCCGGCGTGTGCCAGCGAAGGTAAACATTATTTACGGATAAGTTCTAAGTCCTCGCCGTGAGCAGCCAGTCGGCAAGCTCGGCGAATCCCGCTCCTGCCCGCGCATGCGTGACGTACGCCGGCAACGTCGCGATCCGATCGGCGAAATCGCGGACGTTCGCCACACCGACGGCGTTCGGAAAATGCGCGAACATCGGCGCGTCGTTGGGCGAGTCGCCGACGAAGACGTAGCGCTCCCGCTCGGCGTCCAGATCGACATCGAAATCGGCGGCGAACAGCGTGCGCGTCATCGCGAGCTTGTCGTAGCGGCCGAACCAGCCGTTGACGTGGATCGAGCTGACCTTCGCGGTGAGCCCTTCGCGTTCCATCATCGCGACGATACGGTCGATGTCCGCTCGATCGAGCGGCGCGACGTCCTCGCGGAAGTCGATCGCGAGGTCGCTTTCGCGATACGGTTGGTCGGACGCGAGCGCAGAGCCGGGCACCGCGGCGATGATCTTCTCGCCGATTGCGACGAGCTTCGCCCGATGGTCTGCGCGTGTGTGCGCGTCGACGGCGAACCGTGTGACGAGCTTGCGCGTCGCGTGGTCGTAGCGCATCGCGAGCGCGCCGTTCTCGCCGACGACGGCGGCGACCGGCCACATGCGGGCGATGTGATCGCACCAGCCGGCAGGCCGCCCGGTGATCGGAACGACGCGAAGCCCCGACTCGTGCAGACACTCGATCGCCCTGTACGCCGTCGCGGTGAGCCGTCCGTCCGTCGTGAGCGTGTCGTCGATGTCGCACAGAACGCCACGCACCGCCCGCCGCACGTCGAGCGGCATCGTCGCGAGCGGCCGCATCGGCGCGGGCGACGTCACGCCGGCCGAAAACCGGCCGCGGCGACTGCCTTGCGCACGTACGCGTCGACGCGTGCGCGCTCGTCGTCCGGCATGCCGAGACCGGCCTTCGTCCGCCGCCACAGCACGTCGTCGGCGCAACGCGCCCATTCTTCGCGCACGACGTAGTCGATCTCCGCCGCGGCGAGATCGTTGGCGAAGATCTCGCCCAAACCCACGACCGTCTTCGCGTCGGCAAGCACGCGTTTCGCGCGCGTGCCGTGTCGCTTCGCAATGCCGCGCACGAGCGCTGCCGGCAGCGCGTGATGGGATCGCTCCATTTCATCCAGCCATGCGGCGAGTCCGCCGGGTGGAAGATCGCCGCCCGGGAGCGTCGCGTCGAGCGTCCAGCGGGGCCCTGCGTTCGGAAAGTAGGGCGCGAGCGCGTCCAAGGCGTGCTCGGCGAGCTTACGGTAGGTGGTGAGCTTGCCGCCATAGACGGAAAGCGACGGCGCAAGCCCGGGCACGGCGTCGAGCTTCAGCACGTAGTCTCGCGTGATCGCCGAAGGGTCGGATTGACCATCGTCGTAGAGCGGCCGCACGCCGCTGAACGTCCAGACGATGTCGGCGCGCGACAGCGGCTTCGCGAGATAGCCGTTCGCGAGCCTCAGCAGGTAATCGATTTCCGCGTCGGAGATGTGCGGATGCTCGAATTCCTCGACCGGCGCGTCGGTCGTGCCGATCAGCGAATAGCGGTCGAGGAACGGAATGACGAACACGATGCGCTTGTCGGCGTTCTGCAGAATGTACGCGTGGTCGCCCTCGTGCACGCGAGGCACGACGATGTGGCTTCCCTTGACGTGGCGGACGCGTTCGCGCGACGGCGCGCTGCCGACCATGTCGCGGACCTTCTGCACCCACGGACCTGCGACGTTGACGATGGCGCGCACGGCGATCTCGCTGCGCGCGCCGTCGGGCTCGGCAAGCGTGGCGATCCAGTTCGAGCCGTTGCGGCGCGCGGCGGCGAGCCGCGTGCGAACGCGCACGTCGGCACCGTGCTCGTGCGCATCGCGTGCGATGGCGACGACGAGCCGTGCGTCGTCGACGCGCGCGTCGGCATACGCGAAGCCGCGCTCGAACTGCGGCTTCAGCCCGGCGCCCCACTTCGAGCCGCGAAGGTCGACGCCGAACGACGCGTGCAGGAGTGTGCGATGGCCGAGGTGGTCGTAGAGGAACAGGCCGGCGCGGATCATCCACGCCGGACGCAGATGCGGCTCGTGCGGGAGCACGAACGTCATCGGCTGCACGAGGTGCGGCGCTTCCTTGAGCAACACCTCGCGCTCGGTCAGCGACTCGCGCACGAGACGGAACTCGTAGTATTCGAGGTAGCGCAGGCCGCCGTGGATGAGCTTCGTGCTCCATTGCGACGTGGCGGCCGCGATGTCGTCCTGATCGATCAGCACGACCGAGAGGCCGCGGCCCGCTGCATCGCGCGCGATGCCGGCGCCATTGATGCCTGCGCCGACGACCAGCAGGTCGTAGATCGTGTTGTTCGAAGTCACCAAGCCGCGTTGATAAGCTGAATCGCGCGGCATTGTACCGCAAGCTCGCCCGCATTCCGCCCGGCGCGCACCGTGCTAAGCTCGCTCGGCCGGCCCGCCCCGTGCCGCCGCACGCGCGATCCGTCAGGAGAACCGCCGTGAATCTCGTCCCCGAAGTCGTCTCGCTGGTTACGCAATTGAAGGATTGGCGTCACCACTTGCACGCGCATCCCGAAACCGCTTTCGAGGAGACCGCGACGAGCGCGTTCGTCGCCGCCAAGCTTCGCGGCTTCGGGCTCGATGTGCATACCGGGCTCGCGCGCACCGGCGTGGTCGGCGTGCTGCGCGGGCGCGGCGGCAGCGACGCGTCGCGTGCTATCGGCCTGCGCGCCGATCTCGACGCGCTGCACATCCGCGAGCGGTCCGGCGTCGCGCATGCTTCGCGGCACGAAGGGCGCATGCATGCGTGCGGCCACGACGGGCACACGACGATGTTGTTGGGCGCGGCGGCCGTGCTCGCCAAACGGCGCGACCTCGCCGGCGACTGTTACTTCATCTTTCAGCCCGCCGAGGAGAACGAGGGCGGCGGCCGCGTGATGGTCGCCGAAGGGCTGTTCGAGCGCTTTCCGATGCGCGCCGTCTACGGCATGCACAACTGGCCGCGGCTGCCGCTCGGGCAGATTGCGCTCAAGGCTGGACCGCTGATGGGCGCGTACGACATCTTCGAGATCGTTGCGACCGGCAAGGGGGCGCACGCGGCGATGGCGTATCAGGGCAAGGACCCGATGCTGTTCGCAGCGCATGCGATCAGCGCGCTGCAGACGATCGTCGCGCGCAACCTGCATCCGCTCGACGCCGGGGTGGTGAGCGTGACGCAGGTGCACGCCGGCGACACGTGGAACGTCATCCCGCAGGAGATCGTGCTGCGCGGCACCGTGCGAACTTTCAAGCGTGGCGTGCAGGACCTGATCGAGCAGCGGATGCGCACGATCGTCTCCGGAATTGCCGCGATGTTCGAGATGACCGCTTCGGTGCGCTACGAGCGGCGTTACCCGGCCACCGTCAACTCCGAAGCCGAGACATCTCATGCTGCACGCGCCGCTGCGCACGTCGTCGGCGCCGCGAACGTCGACCTGAACCCGATGCCGGAAATGGGCAGCGAGGACTTCGCGTTCATGCTCGAGGAGAAGCCCGGCTGCTACGTTTGGCTCGGGGCCGGCCGCGGCAACGGTCATGACGACGGAGGGCCGGGACTGCACAACCCGCACTACGACTTCAACGACGAAGCGCTCGCGATCGGCGCGAGCTACTGGGTGACGCTCGCCGAGCAGCAACTGGGGACGTAGTTGTCGGCTGGTCGCGACGATTCGCGACGTCCGTAGCGGCTCGGCGCTTCGCGCCCGCAGCCAGCCTCGCCGTTCACACCACCGGCGTCAGCATCTTCTCGCGCCGTGCGTGCGCAAGCAGCTTCATCACCGCGGTCGACGCCAGCCGCGAGCGCACGTTGTCCGCGCGCGAGGTCAGCACGATCGGCACGCGCGTGCCGAGCACGATGCCGGCCGAGTCGGCGCCGGCGAGAAATATCAGCTGCTTCGCGAGCATGTTGCCCGCTTCGAGGTCCGGCACGACCAGGATGTCGACACGGCCTGCGACCGTCGATTTGATTCCCTTGGTGAGCGCGGCTTCGGCCGACACGGCGTTGTCGTACGCGAGCGGACCGTCGAGCACGCCGCCGACGATCTGGCCGCGATCGGCCATCTTGCAGAGCGCCGCGGCATCGAGCGTGCCGGGTATCTTGGGGTTGACGGTTTCAACGGCCGAAAGGATCGCCACATACGGCTTCGCGATTCCGAGCACGTGCGCGAGATCGATGGCGTTGCGGCAGATATCGGCCTTGCACTCGAGGTCGGGCGCGATGTTGATCGCCGCATCGGTCACGAACAGCAACCGCGGATAGGTCGGCACGTCGAGCACGAACACGTGCGATATGCGCCGCGCCGTGCGCAGCCCGGTCGCCGTCGAGACGACTGCGGCCATCAGCTCGTCGGTGTGAAGACTTCCCTTCATCAGCGCTTCGACGTCGCCCTTGCGCGCGAGCGCGACCGCTTTCTCGGCCGCCGCATGGCTGTGCTCGACGTCGACGATCCGGTACGGCGTGACGTCGTATCCGGCATTCGCCGCCTCGGTCAGGATGCGCTTCTGCGGACCGACCAGGACCGGCACGATCATGCCGCGTCTCGCCGCTTCGATCGCGCCGCTGAGCGAATCGCGGTCGCATGGATGCACCACCGCGCATGTGACCGGCGCGAGACCGCCGGCGCTCTGGATCAGCTTCGCGAAGCCGTCGTTGCGTCGCAGGATCAGCTCGGGCGTCGCGATGTCGGTGTATGCGATGCGCGACGTTGGTGCGCGGACCGTCGCGATGCCCTCGATCAGCAGGTCGTCGTCCTGGTTCACGCACTGACATTCGAAATCGATGAAGTGCTCTTCCGGGTATTTCGCGAGCACGACGATCTTCGCGTCGAGACGATCGCCGATTCGCACTTTGCCGGCGTACCTGAATTTCGTGCCGACGATCGCGCTGCCGGGACCGGGCAAACGGCGATTGATGAGCCCCGCAACCAGCGCGATCGCGGCAGCCGCCTGCGCGTACGGCGGGTGACCGGTATCGCGGTCCTTGATGTGATAACCCTCGACGTCGCCGGCGGCGAGCGCGAGCGCCTCGACGTCGGTCGCGGTGAGCGTGCGGCTCGCCGATACGCTCGCCCCGATCGCGATCTCGTCGAACGTGTGATTGCGGTAGTCCTGCACGACGATCGCTCCTCGCGGCTCGCGTCGGTCCGCTAGGCGCGGTGACGCATCTTGCGGATCGCCTCGAGCTGCGCGAGGGCGATCGCGAGCTCGGCTTCGGCGGTGGCGATCTCTTCCTTGGTCGTCTTGTTCTGCATCGCCTCTTCGGCGGCTTTCTTCGCCGCTGTAGCCTCCGCCTCGTCGAGGTCCTTGCCGCGAATTGCGGTGTCGGCCAACACGGTGACGAGGTTCGGCTGCACCTCGAGGAAGCCGCCCTGCACGAACACGAGCTCCTCCTGGTCCTGTCCGGGCAACTTGAGGCGCACGGCGCCGGGCTTGATCTGCGTGAGCAACGGCGTATGGCGCGGATAGATGCCGAGCTCGCCTGCGATGCCCGGAAGCACGACGAACTCCGCCTCGCCGGCGAAGATCTGCTCTTCGGCGCTCACCACTTCGACGCGAATCGTATTCGCCATCGCCCGCTCCCGCTATTGCAGCGTCTTGGCCTTCTCGAAGGCTTCCTCGATCGGTCCGACCATGTAGAAAGCCTGCTCCGGCAGCGCGTCGCATTCGCCGTCGACGATCATCTTGAAGCCCTTGATCGTCTCCTTGAGCGACACGTACTTGCCCGGCGAGCCGGTGAACACCTCGGCTACGCTGAACGGTTGCGACAGGAAGCGCTGGACCTTGCGCGCACGTGAGACAACGAGCTTGTCCTCGGGCGAGAGCTCGTCCATGCCCAGGATCGCGATGATGTCGCGCAACTCCTTGTAGCGCTGCAACGTCTGCTGGACGCGGCGCGTCGTCTCGTAGTGCTCGTCGCCGATCACGTTCGGGTCCACCTGGCGCGACGTCGAGTCGAGCGGGTCGACTGCCGGATAGATGCCGAGCGACGCGATGTCGCGCGACAGCACCACCGTCGCGTCGAGGTGGCCGAACGTCGTCGCCGGCGACGGATCGGTGAGGTCGTCCGCCGGCACGTACACCGCCTGCACGGAGGTGATCGACCCGGTCTTCGTCGACGTGATGCGCTCCTGCAGCCGGCCCATTTCCTCGGCAAGCGTCGGCTGATAACCGACGGCGGACGGCATGCGGCCGAGCAATGCGGAAACCTCGGTCCCCGCGAGCGTGTAGCGGTAAATGTTGTCGATGAAGAGCAGCACGTCGCGGCCTTCGTCGCGGAAGTTCTCGGCGATCGTTAGCCCCGTCAACGCGACGCGAAGACGGTTGCCCGGCGGCTCGTTCATCTGTCCATAGACGAGCGCGACCTTGTCGAGAACGTTGCTGTCCTTCATCTCGTGATAGAAGTCGTTGCCCTCGCGCGTGCGCTCGCCGACGCCCGCGAACACCGAGTGGCCGCCGTGCTCCTTCGCGATGTTGTTGATGAGCTCCATCATCGCCACCGTCTTGCCGACGCCGGCGCCGCCGAACAGGCCGATCTTGCCGCCCTTCGCGAACGGACAGACAAGGTCGATGACCTTGATGCCGGTCTCGAGCAGCTCCTGCGATGGCGACAGCTCCTCGAACGACGGCGCGGACCGATGGATCGACATCGTCTTCTCGGCGTTGACGGGCCCCTGCTCGTCGATCGGGCGCCCGAGCACGTCCATGATGCGGCCGAGCGTCTTCGCGCCGACAGGCACCATGATCGGCGCGCCAGTGTTGACGACCTTCATGCCGCGACGCAGC
Organism: uncultured beta proteobacterium; assembly: GCA_963728935.1. Taxonomy (GTDB): domain Bacteria; phylum Pseudomonadota; class Gammaproteobacteria; order Burkholderiales; family Casimicrobiaceae; genus CAVSMC01. Next base: position 842,763 of record CAVSMC010000001.1, read on the forward strand.
CCGTCCGAGCTGCCGAGCGCGATCGTGCGAACGACACCGTCGCCGAGCTGCTGCTGCACCTCGAGCGTGAGGCCGATCTCATCCATCTTGAGCGCGTCGTAGATTCCCGGCATGTCGGCGCGCGCGAACTCGACGTCGACGACGGCGCCGATGCATTGGACGATGGTTCCTTCGTTCATTTGTCTTCCTTGATCAGACCGCGGCAGCGCCGCCCACGATTTCCGCCAGTTCCTTGGTGATCGCAGCCTGGCGCGACTTGTTGTAGATCAGCTGCAGCTCGTCGATGATCTTGGCGGCATTGTCCGATGCGGCTTTCATCGCCACCATTCGCGCCGACATCTCCGACGCCATGTTCTCGTTGACGATTTGGAAGATCACCGCTTCGACGTAGCGGCGCATCATCGAATCGAGCAGCGAGCGGGCATCGGGCTCGTAGATGTAGTCCCACTGCGTCGACTCGACCTGCGCCGTGACGTCTCCGGTCGCGCCGTGGAACACGTCGGGAATCGGCGCGATGACGCCGTGCCGCGGCTCCTGCTTCATCGTGTTGATGAACGTCGTGTAGAACACGTGCACTTCGTCGACGCTGCCCGCCATGAACTTGTCCATCAGCACCTTGACCGGGCCGACCAGACGCTCGAGGTGCGGACGGTCGCCAAGCTGCACGGCGTGCGAGACGATGTTCGCGCCCAGTCGTTGCAGGAACCCGAAGCCCTTGTTGCCGATCGCGACGTAGTCGACGTCGATGCCCTTGGCTCTCCACTCCTTGTGCTGGTTCAGCACGGCGCGCAGCACGTTCGTGTTGAGACCGCCGCACAACCCTTTGTCGGTGGTGACGACGATCGCGCCTGCGCGCTTGATCGTGTCGCGCCGGACGAGCAACGGATGGCGATACTCGGTGTTCGCCTTCGCGATGTGCATCGCGATGCGAAACGCGCGCTGCACATAGGGACGCGAGGCTCGCATCCGGTCCTGGGCCCTTTTCATCTTCGAGGCCGCGACCATCTCCATCGCCTTGGTGATCTTGCGCGTGCTTTGCACGCTCTTGATCTTGTTGCGGATTTCCTTCGTGCCCGCCATGTCCGCCTCGCTTGTCATTCCCGCGACGGCGGGAATCCAGTGTCGTTTCGAAAGTCACTGGGTCCCGCCTTCGCGGGGACGACGGTTAGTAAGCGCCGTTCTTCTTGAAGTCCTCGATCGCGGCGGCGAGCGCTTTCTCGTCGTCGGCGCTCAAGTCCTTCGTCTTTTCGATCGATTCGGTGAGCGCCGCGTATTTGCTCTTCAGATACGCGCGCAGCGCGGATTCGAACGCGAGCGCCTTCTCGACGGGCACGTCGTCCAGATAGCCGCGGTTGACCGCGAACAGCGTGATCGCCATGTCGTTCACCTGCAGCGGCTGATATTGCGGCTGCTTCATCAGCTCGGTGACGAGACGGCCGCGATCGAGCTGCTTGCGGGTCGCTTCGTCGAGGTCGGACGCGAACTGCGCGAACGCCGCGAGCTCGCGGTATTGCGCGAGCGCGAGGCGCACGCCGCCGCCGAGCTTCTTGATCACCTTCGTCTGCGCCGCGCCGCCGACGCGCGACACCGAGATGCCGGCGTTGATCGCCGGGCGGATGCCGGCGTTGAACAGATCGGTTTCGAGGAAGATCTGACCGTCGGTGATGGAGATCACGTTCGTCGGCACGAACGCGGTCACGTCACCGGCTTGCGTTTCGATGATCGGCAGCGCGGTGAGCGAGCCGGTCTTGCCCTTGACGGCGCCCTTGGTGAAACGCTCGACGTACTCCTCGTTCACGCGTGCGGCACGCTCGAGCAGTCGCGAGTGCAGGTAGAACACGTCGCCCGGATACGCCTCGCGGCCCGGCGGACGGCGCAGCAGCAGCGACACCTGACGGTACGCCCACGCCTGCTTGGTGAGGTCGTCGTAGATGATCAGCGCATCCTGCCCGCGATCGCGGAAGTACTCGCCCATCGTGCAGCCTGAATACGGCGCGATATACTGCATCGCCGCCGATTCGGAGGCAGAGGCCGCGACGACGATCGTGTATGCCATCGCGCCCGACTCTTCGAGCTTGCGGATCACGTTCTTGATCGACGATGCCTTCTGCCCGATCGCGACGTAGATGCAGAAGAGGTCCTTGCCCTTCTGGTTGATGATCGTGTCGATCGCCACCGCGGTCTTGCCGGTCTGGCGGTCGCCGATGATGAGCTCGCGCTGGCCGCGGCCGATCGGCACCATCGCGTCGATCGACTTGAGTCCCGTCTGCACCGGCTGCGACACCGATTTGCGCCAGATGACACCGGGCGCGACTTTCTCGATGACGTCGGTTTCCTTGGCGTTGATCGGACCCTTGCCGTCGATCGGCTGACCCAGCGAATTGACGACGCGGCCGATCAGCTCGGGCCCCACCGGCACCGACAGGATGCGCCCGGTCGTCTTGACCGCATCGCCTTCGGTGATGTGCTCGTACTCGCCGAGGACGACCGCGCCGACCGAGTCGCGCTCGAGATTGAGCGCAAGGCCGAACGTGTTGCGCGGGAATTCGAGCATCTCGCCCGCCATCGCGTCGGACAGGCCGTGGACACGACAGATGCCGTCGGTGACCGAGACGACGCTGCCCTGCGTGCGTACTTCGGCGCGCGTATCGAGATTCTGGATCCGCGACTTGATCAGTTCGCTGATTTCGGAAGGATTCAACTGCATGATGTCCTCGCGTCGCGCCGGGCTTGAATGGCGCGTGTGTTCGTTGTGATCAGACCCGCAACTGGGTCGTCATCGCGGCGAGCTGACCCTGCACCGAGACGTCGATCACGCGATCGCCGACGGTGATGCGCGCGCCGCCGATCAACTCGGGATCGACGGCTACCTCGGCATCGATCTTCTTGCCGAAGCGGCGCTCGAGCGCGGCTTTGATCTCGCCCAGCGTGGCCTCGTCGAGCGGGAACGCTGTCGTGATCTGCGCGCTCGCGACACCCTCGGCCTCGTTCTTCAACACGTCGAACAGGTCCGCGATGTAGGGCAGCAGCGCGACCCGTTCGGCCTCGACGAGTACGCGGATGAAATTGCGTCCGTCTTGGTCGAGCGAAAGGCGCTGCAACTCGGGCGCGAGCACGGAGAGCAGCAGCGCCCCCTTGTCAGCTGCGGTCAGATTCGGGTTGTCGAGCGCCGCCGCCACCTTCGGATCGGCGACGACTGCGCTTGCCACACGCAGCAGCGAAGCCCACGGCGCCAGCGCGTCGGCGTCGCGGGCGAGAGCGAACACCGCCTCGGCGTAAGGCCTTGCGATCGTCGTGAGTTCGGCCATCGCCCGACTCTACAATTGCTCGCGCAACTGCGCGAGCAGCTCGGAATGCGCGCGAGCGTCGATCTCGCGCTTGAGGATCTTCGACGCGCCGGCTACCGCGAGATCGGCGACCTGGTCGCGCAACGCCTGCTTCGCGCGCGCGACTTCCTGCTCGATCTCGGCCTTCGCCTGGACGAGGATGCGCTCCGCCTCGGTCTTCGCCTCGCCGCGTGCGGCGTCGATCGCTTCGCCCTTCAGCTTTTCGCCCTGCGCGATGATTTCCGAGCTGCGCGCCTTCGCTTCGGCGAGCAGATCGGCGACGCGCTTTTCGGCGCTCGCGAGGCTCTGCTTACCCTGCTCGCCCGCGGCAAGCCCTTCGGCGATCTGCGATTGCCGCGTGTCGATCGCCCGCATCAGCGGCGGCCATATGAAGCGCGCGCAGAACCAGATGAACACGCCGAAGGCGACCGCCTGCATGATCAGCGTGAGATTGATGTTCATGACCGACCTTGCCGGATAGCTGCCGCGGACGTCAGCGCACGACGCCGAGCAGCGGGTTGCCGAACGCGAACAGCATCGCGATACCCAGACCGATGATGAACGACGCGTCGATCAGGCCGAGCAGCAGGAACACCTTCGCCTGCAGCTGTGGCATCAGCTCCGGCTGGCGTGCGGCGCCTTCGAGGAAGCGCGAGCACATGATGCCCACACCGACGCACGCGCCCAGGGCGCCGAGACCGATCATCAGGCCGATGCCGACGCCGGTGTACGCCTGGATCATCGCGAGCAGTTGCAGTTTGGGATCCATCTTTGTTTCCTTTCGTTTGCGGATGGGGACGGTAGAAGCGGTGCGTCAGTGATGCTCGTGCGCCATCGCGATATAGACGACGGTCAGCATCATGAAGATGTACGCCTGCAACACGACGATAAGGATGTGGAAGATCGACCAGCCGAGATGGAGCACGGCGCCGAACACCGCGCCGACGACGCCGGTCGCAGCCCACATCCCGAGCAACAGGAAGATGATCTCGCCCGCGTACATGTTGCCGTACAGCCGCAGGCTGTGCGAAAGCGGCTTCGACAGATACTCGATCGCGTTGAACAGCAGGTTGAAGAAGATCAGCAGCGGCGATGCCCACAACGGACGGATACCGAACGGCGAGGCGAGCAGCTCATGCAGCCAGCCGCCGATGCCCTTCACCTTGATGCTGTAGAAGATCATCAGCCCGAACACCGAGAGCGCGAGCGCGAACGTCGTGTTGACGTCGGCGGTCGGCACGCCGCGGAAGGTGTGCTGCTGCAGCACGTGCTCGTAGAACCACGCCATGATGTCGACGGGCAGGAAGTCCATCGCGTTCATGAACAGCACCCACACGAACACCGTGAGCGCGATCGGCGCGACGATTCGGATGTCGTGATGGAAAAGGCTCCGCACCTGGTCGTTGACGAAGTCGACCGACAGCTCGACGAACGCCTGCTTCTTCGACGGCACGCCGCTCGTCGCCTTGCGCGTGACCAGCCACAGGAACCCGAGCGTCGCCACGCCGAGCACGATCGACACGATCAACGTATCCCAGTGGAGCGTCCAGAAGCCGCCCGCTGCCTTGACCGGCTTCGCGAGGAAAGTGAGGTGGTGCTGGATGTACTCGGTGGGAGAGTCGTACTGGGCCATCGGTATTCCTAGTCGCTTGTTCTTTCGCTACGCGCGAGCAGCCCGACGCTCGACAGCAAGACCGTGACGATGAACGCGGCGAAGAATGCCGCAGCGGCGAGATCGCGGTATTGCGTTAGCACAAACCATAACTGGATCACGATCACCAGAAGCTTCGCCGCTTCCGCCCTGAACATCGCCGCGAGCCCCTTCCCCGCTGGCGTCGGCCCGCGCGCATTGAGTCCGGTCCGCAGCACGAACGCATACACGACCGTCGCCGAAGCGTTCACCGCTCCGCCCAGCACGGCCGAAAGCGCCCCGTGGCCACCGATCCACATCCCGGCGATGACGGCGATCGCGAGCGTGGCGATCGCCTGCCACTTGAGAATGTTGAGGACCGGCTTGTTCGAAAGCGGCGGATTCACGCGGGCACGCGACGGTAGAAGTGCTTGATCGCGCGCGATCCGACAAAAAGCAAACCTTTGAAGTATAGCGTTACGCACTGCTGCGGCGCAACGGACGAGCGCCACCACTTCAACGACGAACGAACGTTCCGACCGTCAGCCCCCGGACAGCGCGCCGACGATCATCAGCTCGGCGCCGTCACGCAGCGCTTCGCTCAACCCGCGGACTTGCCGCCGATCGACGAAGATCTTGATGTGCGGTCGAATCGAGTCCTGCTCGTCGATGATGCGGAATCGAAAACCCGCGTACCGTTGGTCAAGCGCGCGAAGCGCCGTATCGACGGTCGCGTCGGCGCCGAGCGCAATGTCGACGCGCGCAGCGCCCTGCGTGTAGCTGCGCAGCAAGCCCGGAATCAGCGCGGCGACGGTCATCGCTTCGTGTCGCTGCGCATGCGGCGCATGGCCGACGCGCCGCGTTTCAGGCGCGGGCCGCTTTGGATCGTCGTGCAGCGGCCGCGCTGCGTGTCGCGCCCCGCACGGTCGAGCCGCGACGCGCCGTTCGGACCTGCGCCTCGCGCCCCGCTCTCATGCGCATTCGACGGCGTAGACATGCGGAAGATGCCGCGCGAGTTGCTTCCAGGTGCGCCCTTCGTCGCGGCTGCCCCACACTTCGCCGCTGGTCGTTCCGAAGTAGACGCCGACCGACGAAGCGCTGTCGGCGGTCATCGCCTGCCGCTTCACCGTCCACCATGCCTGCGCGGCCGGCAATCCGCTCGCTTGGCGCTGCCACGTCCGCCCGCCGTTGACCGATCGGTACACGGCGGGCCTTCCGCCGGGCGACACGCGCGGCCACACCGACGACCCATCCATCGGAAATACCCATAGCGTATCCGGATCGCGTGGATGCGCGACCATCGGAAAGCCGATTGCACCGACGGATTTCGGCATCGACGCGCCGATGTCCTGCCATTGCGTCGATGGGCGGTCGAGACGGTAGATGCCGCAGTGGTTTTGCTGATAGAGGCGATCGGGATCCGCCGGATGCAGGCGCACGCAATGCGGATCGTGCCCGTATTCGGGATCGGGATCGGGAAGGAAATCGGCGCGCACGCCTTTGTTGAGGGGCTTCCAGTCCGCGCCGCCGTCGACCGATTCGAAAACGCCGCCGCTCGACATGCCGATGTACAGATGCCGCGCGTCGCGCGGGTCGACATTGATCGAGTGCAGCTTCGCCCCGTCGGGCGTGCCGTCCTGATCACCGGCGCACCACGCTTTGCGTTGCGGATGTTCGTTGAAGCCGTCGACGCCCTGCCACGTGACGCCGCTGTCCTGCGAGCGGAACAGCCCTTGCGGCGACGTTCCGGCGTACCATGCGCCCGGCTCGCTCGCGTGCGCGGGCGCAAGCCAGAACGTGTGATCGACCGTGCGCCCGCTGCCCGGCTTGAACGCGGGCGGCGTTGTCGCTTCCTTCCACGTTCGGCCGCGATCGGTCGAGCGGAACACCGTGGGCCCGAGATGTCCGGTGCGCGCAGCGGCAAGCAGCGTCTTGCCGTCGCGCGGGTCGAGCACCGCGTGATGCACGATGTTGCCGAGGAATGCAGGACCCGACAATGTCCACGCGCGCCTGGTCGCGTCGCTCGTCATTGTCCACAGTCCCTTGCGCGTGGCGATCAACAGCTGCGTGCGTGCGCCGCCAGCGCGGGATCTCGTCCCCGTCGCCATCGTCGTCCCCCTTTAAAACGCGCAACGCTACGCCGCTTGGCGAAACCCATCAAGCGGCGGGGTTGCAATCCGCGTGCGAGCCTGCAATTCTTGCGGAGCTCGCTTTGTTTCGAAGGCGGCTCCAAGGAGAATTCATGACGATCAAGGTTGGCGACAAGCTTCCGTCCGGCACGCTGTACGAATACAACGAAACGGAAACGCCGGGCTGCCCGGTGGGGCCGGCGCCCGTATCGGTCGACGAGCTCACGAAGAACAAGAAGGTCGTGATCTTCGGTCTTCCCGGCGCGTTCACGCCGACCTGCTCGGCGAAGCACGTGCCGAGCTACGTTGCGCACATCGACGCGCTCAAGTCGAAGGGCGTCGACGAGGTCGTCTGCGTGTCGGTCAACGACGCGTTCGTCATGGGTGCGTGGGCGCGCGACCAGCACGCGGGCGGCAAGGTGCGCATGCTCGGCGACGGCAGCGGTACGTGGACGAAAGCGCTCGGCCTCGAGCTCGACCTGAACGCGCGCGGCATGGGCACGCGGTCGCAACGCTATTCGATGCTCGTCGACAACGGCGTCGTCAAGTCGTTGAACGTCGAGCAGGCCGGCAAGTACGAAGTGTCGGGCGCGGAGACGATGCTGAAGCAGGTCGGCTGACGCGCCGTGCGACTTCGGAGGCGAGCGCACGCCCTCGTGCGGCGCGCTCGCCGTTCGCCCCTCAGCGGAGCTTGCTGAGGATTCCGTCGAGCTCGTCGAGCGACGCGTAGGAGATCACGACGCGGCCTGCGCCGTGCTTGCGCGGCTCGATCGTCACGCGCGCGCCGAGCGCCTCGGCGATCTCCTGCTCGAGGCGCGCGACGTCGGCGTCGCGCGGCTCGGTCGCGCGTCGCGCGCGCGGTTTGCTGCCGCCGGCGAGCGTGGCAACGAGCTTCTCCGTTTCGCGCACCGACAATCCGTGTGCGACCACGCGCGCCGCGGCTGCGGTTTGCGCGCCGCCCGACAACGCGAGCAGCGCGCGCGCGTGCCCCATGTCGATCGCGCCATCGAGCAGATATTGTTGGACCGGCTTCGCGAGCTCGCGAAGCCGCAGCAAGTTCGTCACCGCGCTTCGCGAGCGGCCGACCGCGGTCGCCGCCGATTCGTGCGTCAGTCCGAATTCTTCGATGAGGCGCGCGAGACCGTTGGCTTCCTCGAGCGGATTCAGATCTTCGCGCTGAATGTTCTCGATCAGCGCAAGCGCGAGCGCGCCCTGATCTGGAACGTTGCGCACGAGCGCGGGAACCTGGTCGAGGCCCGCGCGCTGCGCCGCTCGCCATCGCCGCTCGCCGGCGACGATCTCGAAGCGGCCGCCTTCGATCGGACGAACGAGGATCGGTTGCATGACGCCCTGCTCGCGAATCGACGCGGCGAGCTCGTCGAGCGACGCGTTGTCCATCTTCGTGCGCGGCTGAAACCGCCCGGGCCGCAGCCGATCGACGGCGAGCGTTTGCAACGAGTCGGACGCCGAAGATGCCGTATCCGATCCCGCGAGCAGCGCGTCGAGCCCGCGCCCGAGTCCCTTCGGTCGGATCATCGTCGCTCGCTCCCGCGTCAGGCCGCAGCGGCGGTCGCCGGCGGCGCTTCGGCTTCCATCCGGCGCAGCATTTCGCCGGCGAGCGCCAAGTACGCCTGCGCGCCCTTCGATGCCTTGTCGAGCTGCAGCACCGGCACGCCATGCGACGGCGCCTCGGCAAGGCGAATGTTGCGCGGAATCACCGTGCGATAGAGCCGCTCGCCGAAGTGGCGCTCGAGCTCGGACGCGACGTTCTGCGCGAGCGTGTTGCGCGGGTCGTACATCGTGCGCAGCAGCCCTTCGATCTCGAGTCCGGGATTCAGATGCGCGCGCACTTTCTTCAACGTTTGCACGAGATCGGACAACCCCTCGAGCGCGTAGTACTCGCATTGCATCGGAATCAGCACCGAGTTCGCCGCGCACAGACCGTTGAGCGTGAGCAGCGATAGCGACGGTGGACAGTCGAGCAGGATGAAGTCGTATTCGGTTGTGACCTCGCTGATCGCGGCTTTCATCTGCGACAGCGCCTCGGCGAGCGCGTCTTTGAGTCGCGTCTCGCGCTCGGGGAGGTCGACGAGCTCGATCTCGGCACCAGCGAGCTCGCGATTGGACGGCACGACGTCGAACGCGCCCGACGGCGACGCGACGCGCACGTCGACGATCTTCTGCTCGCCGAGCAGCACCTGGTACACGGTGCGCGCGAGAGCGCGCTTGTCGAGTCCGGCGCCGGTCGTGGCGTTGCCCTGCGGATCGAGATCGACGAGCAGCACGCGCCGTTTCATCGCCGCAAGACTTGCGGCGAGGTTGACCGCTGTGGTGGTCTTTCCGACGCCGCCCTTTTGATTGGCGATCGCGATGATCTTCGTCATGCGTCGGCGTGCGCGAGCACGATCAGATGGCGTTCGGCGTCGAGGCCGGGCACGTCGATCCGCTGCGCCGCGACCAGGCGCACCGACGGCGGCAGCTGCTCGATTTCCTCGTGCGGGTGCACCCCTTTCATCGCCACGAGCCGGCCGTCGGGCGCGACGTGGCGCATCGCCGACTCCACGAACACGGGAAGCTCGGCGAACGCGCGCGAGATGACGATGTCGAAGCGTTCCGGCGGCGTGTACGTTTCGACGCGCTCGATCGCCGCGCTCGCGTTCGCGAGCTCGAGCTCGATCACCGCCTGTGTGAGGAACGCGCCCTTCTTGTGGTTGCTGTCGAGCAGCACGATGCGCCATTGCGGTCGTGCGATCGCAAGCGGGATGCCCGGAACGCCGCCGCCGCTGCCGACGTCGAGCAGCGACAGCGTCTCGCGCTGCGCGAGATGCGGCAGCACGGCAAGGGCGTCGAGGACGTGATGCGTGACGATGCGCTCGGGCTCTCGGATCGCCGTCAGGTTGTACGTGCGATTCCATTTGTCGAGCAGGTCGACGTAGCGCGCGAGCCGCTCGGCGGCCCCGCGCGGCAGCGCGATGTCGCGTGAAGCGAGGGCAGCGAGCCCTTCGTCCAGTCCGCTCGCCGCAATCACGCCGAGCGCCGCCCGTTCGACGTGGCGCCCGATGCCTCGGCCAGCGCACGCTTCAGATGCACGAGCAACAGCGAGATCGCGGCCGGCGTCACGCCGGAGATGCGGCTCGCCTGCCCGATCGTCTGGGGCTTGTGCGCGTTGAGCTTCTGCTGCACTTCCGTCGACAGGCCGCGCACGTGGCGATAATCGAGACTCGGCGGCAGCGCGAGGCCGTGCCGCGCGCGGTCGCGCTCGATCTCCTCGCGCTGGCGCCCGACATAGCCTTCGTACTTGGTCTCGATTTCGACTTGGGCCGCAACGCCGGGATCGATCGCTGCGACGGCGTCTGCAACCTCCTCCAGCGTCGCATAGGACACGCCGGGGCGTCGAAGCAAGTCTGAAAGTGAGCGCTCACGATCAAGCGGCAGCCCGAACAGACGCGTCGCGGCCTCTTCGGACAGCGTCTTCGGCCCGACGTACGTCGATCGGATCCGTGCGTGCTCGCGCGCGACGGCGTCCCGCTTGCGCGCGTACGCGTCCCAGCGCGCGTCGTCGACGACTCCGAGCGAGCGGCCGATCTCGGTCAGGCGCACGTCGGCGTTGTCCTCGCGCAATTGCAGCCGGTATTCGGCCCGCGACGTGAACATCCGGTACGGCTCCGAAACGCCTGCCGTCGTGAGATCGTCGACGAGCACGCCAAGATAGGCTTCGTCGCGACGCGGATACCAGCCCGGCTCGCCGCGAACGAAGCGGGCGGCATTGATGCCGGCGAGAAGGCCCTGCGCGGCGGCCTCCTCGTAGCCGGTCGTGCCGTTGATCTGGCCGGCGAAGAAGAGTCCGCCGATCGCCTTGGTCTCAAGCGTCGTCCTGAGCGCCCTCGGGTCGAAGAAATCGTATTCGATCGAATAGCCCGGCCGCAGGATGTGCGCGTTCTCACAGCCCGTCATTGTCCGAACGAGCGCGAGCTGCACGTCGAACGGCAGCGACGTCGAGATGCCGTTCGGGTAGATCTCGGTCGTCGTAAGCCCCTCCGGCTCGAGGTAGATCTGGTGCGAGTCGCGCTCGGCGAAGCGAACGACCTTGTCCTCGATCGACGGGCAGTAGCGCGGACCGATGCCTTTGATCACGCCGGTGAAGAGCGGCGAGCGGTCGAGCCCGGCCCGGATCACCTCGTGCGTGCGCCGATTCGTGTGCGTGATCCAGCACGGCACCTGGCGGGGGTGCAGCGCGCGCGTTCCCATGAACGAGAACACGGGCGGCGGGTCATCGCCGGGCTGCACGTCGAGCGCGGAGAAGTCGATCGTCCGGCCATCGAGTCGCGGCGGCGTACCGGTCTTGAGCCTTCCCTGCGGCAATGCGAGCTCGCGAAGCCTCGCGCCCAGCGTCTTCGCCGGGGGTTCGCCCGCTCGGCCCGCTTCGTAGTTGCGAAGCCCGACATGGATCAGGCCGGACAGGAACGTCCCGGTCGTCAGCACCACCGCGTCCGCTTCGAAGCGCAGGCCGATTTGCGTGGCGACGCCGGTCACGCGCGCACCATCGCCATCGCCGTTGAGGGTGAGATCGTCGACCGCTTGCTGGAACAACGTGAGATTCGGCTGCCGCTCCAGACGCGACCGAATGGCCTGTTTGTAGAGAAGCCGGTCGGCCTGCGCGCGCGTGGCTCGCACTGCCGGGCCCTTGCTCGAATTGAGCGTGCGGAACTGGATGCCGGCCTCGTCGGTGGCGATCGCCATCGCGCCGCCGAGCGCGTCCACTTCCTTCACCAGATGCCCCTTGCCGATACCGCCGATCGACGGGTTGCAGGACATCTGCCCGAGCGTCTCGATGCTGTGCGTGAGCAGCAGCGTGCGCCGCCCCATCCGCGCGCTCGCGAGCGCCGCTTCGGTTCCGGCATGGCCGCCACCGACGACGATCACCTCGAAACGCGTGGGGAAAAACATGATTTCAACCGCTTTCGGCCGCCACGACATCGCGCCGCAGCAAGGCGGCATCATACGGCAAAGCGGCGGCTCGACCAACCGATGTTCCACGTGAAACCTGGGGCGACCACGCCGTTTCACGTGGAACATCGGCAGCACGACGAGGCCTTGCCGGGTCGTCGTCGCGACCGACGAAATAGCTTAATATACAGCTACTTGGAAGACAGTCTCGAGCCGAGCTTGTCACGTTCGGCGGCGAGCGCCGCGGGCCGCTTCGCACCGAGCTTCGCAAAGAACGCGTCGTGCGCCCCGAGCTCGTGCGACCATGTGCCGCGATCGATGCTCATCATCTTGTTGAAGCGCTCAGCCGAGAACGTGAGCCCCGTCCAGTCGAGATCCGCGTAGGAGGGCTCGAGGCCGAGCGGCGTCTCGACGGCATGACCGCGGTGACGACACCGCTCGACGATCCATTGCAGCACGCGCATGTTCTGGCCGAAGCCTGGCCAGGCGAACTTGCCGTTCTGGTCGGTCCGGAACCAGTTGACGTTGAAGATCTTCGGAGGCACCGGCACCGCCTTGCCCATCGCGAGCCAGTGCGCGAAATAGTCGCCCATGTGGTAACCGCAGAAAGGCAGCATCGCGAACGGATCGCGGCGCACTTCGCCCACCTTGCCGGTCGCCGCGGCCGTCGTCTCCGAGCCCATCGTCGCTGCCTTGTAGACGCCCTCCTCCCACGAACGCGCCTCGACGACGAGCGGCATCGTGTCGCTGCGGCGGCCGCCGAACACGATGGCGTCGATCGGGACCCCCTGGGGATCGTCCCAATGCGGATCGAGCGACGGGCACTGGAGCGACGCGACGGTGAAGCGCGAATTCGGATGCGCGGCCTTGCGTCCGCAGTCCGGCGTCCAGGAGTTGCCCTGCCAGTCGATGAGGTGCGCGGGCGGCGTCTTGGTCATGCCCTCCCACCACACGTCGCCGTCGTCGGTCAGCGCGACGTTGGTGAAGATGACGTTCTTGCGCAGCATCTCCATCGCGTTCGCGTTCGTCTCGTAGGACGTGCCCGGGGCGACGCCGAAGTAGCCCGCCTCGGGATTGATCGCGTAGTAGCGGCCGTCGTGCGGCTTGATCCAGGCGATGTCGTCGCCGATCGTGGTCACTTCCCAGCCGTCGAAGCCGGTCGGCGGAATCAGCATCGAAAAATTCGTCTTGCCGCAGGCGCTCGGGAATGCGGCACAGATGTACGACTTGTCGCCGGCCGGGTTGCGAACGCCGAGGATCAGCATGTGCTCGGCGAGCCAGCCTTCGTCGCGGCCCATCACCGACGCGATCCGCAGCGCGAAGCACTTCTTGCCGAGCAGTGCGTTGCCGCCGTAACCCGATCCGTACGACCAGATCTCGCGCGTCTCGGGAAAGTGCACGATGTACTTGTGCTCAGCGTTGCACGGCCATGCGACGTCGCGCTGGCCGGGCCCGAGCGGCGCGCCGACCGAATGCACGCACGGAACGAAGCGTCCGTCGGAGCGCAGCACGTCGAAGACGGCGCGACCCATCCGCGTCATCAGCTTCATGTTGACGACGACGTAGGGACTATCGGAGAGCTCGACACCGATATGCGAGATATGACTGCCGAGCGGGCCCATCGAGAACGGCACGACGTACATCGTGCGCCCGCGCATGCAACCGGCGAACAGCCCGTTCAGCGTCGTGCGCATCTGCGGCGGCGCGACCCAGTTGTTGGTCGGGCCGGCATCGCTTTCCGATTCGCTGCAGATGAACGTGCGGTCCTCGACGCGGGCGACGTCTGACGGGTCGGACCACGCGAGATAGCTATTCGGTCGCTTTTGCGGATTCAGCCGGTGCAGCATTCCCGCGTCGACCATCTCGTTGCAGAGGCGATCGTATTCGGCGTCGCTGCCGTCGCACCAGACGATGCGCTCGGGCTTCGCGAGCTCCGCGATCTCGCGCACCCACAGCAGAAGGCGCGGATGTCGGACATACTCGGGCGCGGAAACCGCGGCGGCGAGTGAGTGAATCGAATCAGGTGCGTTCATACGAGATAAGGGCCCAGAGTCGTATGGAAGGTCGCGCGACCGGGTACCGCTTCCGCGCCGCGCGCCGCGGAGCCGAAAACTCTAACACGCGAGGCGCTTACGAGCACGCTGGCAGATTGTCGCGGCTCGAGGTCCGGTGGCCTTACCGGTTCACGCGCTCGGCGACGATGAATCGCCGCCGAAACGGGAACAGCACGCGTCCGTCCGTGCGCGGCCGATAGAGCGGCACGACGCGCGCACGGTATTCGTCGACGAACGCCCGCAGCTCGTCGGCGGCGAGCACGCTCGTGAACGGCGTCATCGCGGTCGACGACAACCACGCGACGACCGGATGCTCGCCGTCGCTCGACGACGCGAGCACGTGCAGGTATTCGGTCGTCCACACATCGAGCCGCGAAGCGTGCGGCGCGAGCCACGCGAAATAGACCTCGGCGGGCGCAACCGGCGCTGCACGAACGCGTTCCGCCAGACGGTCGCGAAAGCGTGCCGAGCGCGCGACGTCGAACAGCGTCACGTGCGCCGGTGAGCCGAAGTTGTCGGGCATCTGGACGGCGAGCGCGCCGCCGTCAGCCACCGCATTCACAAGCTTCGGCATCAACGTTTCATGATCGTCGAGCCAGTGCAGCGCTGCATTGCTGAAAATGAGATCAGGCCGCTCGCCTTCGCGCGGCGTCCACGATCCGACATCGGCCTCGATCCAATCGAACCGCGCGTCGCCGGCGGTCGCGCTGCGCGCGGAGGCGAGCATCGTGGGCGAGTTGTCGACACCCGTGATGCGCGCGTCGGGCCAGCGTTCGGCAAGCAGTCGCGTGACGTTACCCGCGCCGCAGCCGAGATCGACGATCGCGCGCGGCGCAGCGAGCGCGATGCGGGCGAGAAGATCGATCGCCGGACGGCGGCGGTCGTCGGCGAACTTGAGGTATTGCGCCGGGTTCCAGGCCATTGCGGTCCCTTTCGTGCTCAGTCGTCGTCGTCGGGGCGCTCGCGGCGCCACCTGCGCACGCGCGAAAACAGCGGCACCGTCGCGATCAGCAGCACGACCACGCGGGTGACGTGAAAGGCGGTGACGAGCGGAACGCCGAACTGCAGCACTTTCGCGGTGATGCACATCTCGGCGATGCCGCCCGGAGCGGTACCGAGCACGAGCGTGGCCGGGTGCAGGCCCGAGATCATCGCAAGCGACGCACCGAATGCCGCGGAGACCGCGATTGTCGCGGCGACCGTCAGCACGACGGCGCCGACGAAGCGTGGCGCGCCGCGCAGGAAATCGGGCTGGAAGCGCGCGCCGAGCGCACAACCGAGCAGGCACTGACCGGCATTGGTCGCGAGCGTCGGCATCGCCGACAGATTGATCTCGGCCGCGGTCAGCGGAATCGCAACGGCAAGCGAGCCCAGCACGAAGGGGTTCGGCACGCCGATCCACGTTCCGATCGCGCCACCGATCGCGGTGGCGAGCATCAGCAACGGAAAGCCCGACGTCGAGAACACGGTCGTTCCCGGCACGTAGACGTCCGCGCCGTGCACGTTGATCAGCGCATAAGCGGCAGGAACGACAATCACGACGATCAGGATGCGAAGGCTTTGCGCCGCCGCCACGCGATCGACGCGCGCGCCGAAACGCTCGCCCAGAACGGACATTTCCGCGGCGCCGCCGGGGACGCTCGCGAAGATTCCCGTCGTCCGATCGACGCCGGCAAGTGTTGCGAGCATGACGCCGGCGCCGTAGCCGACGACGATCGCGAACAGCGCGCCCGCGGCGAGCAGCGGCCACCAGCCGGCGACCTCGCGTACGACATGCGGCGTGAAGTAGAGGCCCAGTGCGGTGCCGATCACCCATTGTCCGATCTGGCGCGCGCCGCGCGGCGCGACGACGGGCGCGCCCGACACGCGCAACACCGCGACCGTGCACAGCGGTCCGAGCATCCACGGTATTGGCGTTCGCAACCGGCTGAAGACGTAGCCCGCGGCGGCGGCCGCGACGAGGCACGCGAGCTGCGCAGCCATCGCGTGCCGCTGCGCCGACGCGGGCGGCGACGGCGAGCTCACCGCTGCGCCCGCTTCGACGAGCGCCGCCAGCGAACGCTCATTCGATCGCGCTCGATCGACACCACGTTAGGCCAATCGATCGTCTTGTCGGCGCGCGGGCATTCTTTTCATCATCGAGGCGCGATTCGCGCCGGCGCGTATCTTTCCGATGCGTCTGGGGATCTACCGCGGAACGCAGAACACCGGTCCTTCGACCATCCACCCTCGCGCGACCGTCGCTTCGATCGCTGCAGGATCGGTCAGAAAGCGATGGTTCGGCTGACCGCCCATGCCATTGTTGTACAGCCGCGTGACCGTCGCGTATTCCGGCGCGCAGCCGTTCGACAGCGGCTCCACGGCGCGAAACGCGAGCCCCTCGAACGTCCAGACGGGATTCGACTTGACGCCGTCGCACTCGGCGAGGTTGATCGTGTAGAAGTGCGAGTTGATCCCGCTGCCCGGCGTCCCGTAGAAGCGGCACGCTTCGTTGCCGGGACCCGTGCCCGACTTCCAGCTGTGGAACGTGTAGCCGGTGCGCGTCCAGCCCGGCACCAGCACGCCCGCGTCGAGCATGGCGACCTCATCGGCAAACGCGGTAATGAAGTAGTGATCGAGCGCGGCGTTGTAATACTCGATCGTGTCGACCACTTCGGCCGGCGACACACCGCCACCTGTCGGATCGATGTAGAGCATCTTGTGATCATCGAGCCCGCCGTCGACGTGTTCGACCTGCGCGAGCCGCGCCTTCGCGGACGCATCGTCGTTCGCCCACGCGGCGAGAAAGCCGAGCGACCACGTGATGATGTCGGCGCCGCTTCCCGGGTCGAGGTCGTGTCCCTGCCCGTTCAGTAGAACGTGGCCGCGCGGACCCCCCATCCGGTCGAGCGCCGTTCGCACGACCCCTTCCGGCGCAATCGGATCGTCGGTTCCCGACAGCGCGAGGAACGGCAGCGCAATCGCCTGCGCGCCGGCCTGGTCCGTCCCGAACGCGGGTACCGCTTCGATGCCGAAGTAAGGGACGTACCCGACAGCGGCGCGAACGCGCGTGTCGAGCGTCACGCGCTTGTGGCGATCAAAATTGAAGAGATCGTACGTGAGCTCGGCGCCGCCGAGGAGCATCAACGTCTCGCCGCCCTGGCTGATGCCGAATGCACCGACGCGCCCGGTGTCGACGCGATCGCGCCACTCCACGCGCGACAGCAGAGCGTCGAGCGCCGCCGACATCGACAGCGGACGCAGCGCCTGCATCGCGACGAACTCGCTCCAGAGCGGCACGTGGATCTTCGCCGCGACGCCGAACGCATCGGGGCCGAACACCGAGTAGCGCAGATCGCCGTGGAACGGGGCGACGGTGATGTAGCCCCACGACGCGAACGCGATCAATGACCGCAGGTAGTTGCCGGTGAGCGGGCTGCCTCCGTAACCGTGCGAATACAGGAGCACGGGAATCCGCGACGGGGTTGCCGGCAGGATCGGCGCCTCGGCGCCGCGTTGCATCTTCGGCACGACGTCGCCGCCCGGCAAAACGTAATCGGCGCGCAGATTCGCAGCCGTCGTCGGATAACACGCGATGAACACGTACGACACCGGCTGGCCGGCCCAACGGTCGTAGAGCTCGGCATCGGGCGGCGCGAGCAACGTCGATGCGAGCGCCGCCGACGGCGCTACGAGCAACGCGTCGACGTAGCGCTCCTCGCCGCCGCTCGCCGCACCGCGCCAGTACATCTGCGCGGTCTCGCCGCTCGGCACGCGCGAGAAGTCCTGCTCGACGTTCGTGCATCCGACCGGATAAGCGCCGGTCGTCGGCAACGGCGGCACGACGGTCTGGCTTGCCGCGTCGACAGCCGCGCACGCCGCGATGAGGGCGAACACCGTAGCGACTGCGCGGCAACCAGCGAACATGCATTGCTTCCTTGGACGCGAGCAGTGTAGCGCGCATGGCCGCACGGATGAATGCCGCCGGGTCGTGTCTCACGGCCCGCCACTGTCGAGAATCTTGACAGCGCAACCCTTGTCCGGCCTCGGCACATCGCGTGCATCGTTCCCACCTGTACGTTTTTTCAATGAGTTGACCTTCCCCTGGCGAACCGCGTATGGTTCTTGCTGACGCCATTTCGGCTGTGTGGATTCTCGCCCGGCCGCGGCAAGCCGCCGCGCCGGATGGAAAAACGAGGGGGTGCGATGGCGAACCGGACATGGCGAACCGTACGTGGCGCAGTGCTGGCGGCTGCAGTCGGGGTTATCAGCACCGTCGCGCAGGCCATCATCTATCCAGTGCACTACGATCCGCCGACGGGCCCGGGAGCGGTGCGCGTCAACAACGACATCTGCTTGTCGGACTCCGACATCCGGTGCCTGCTCGATCTGCTGACGACGGACGTCGTGGACTCGATTGGCGATGAATGGTTGCTGCCGTCGCCGTTCCTCGACGTGGCCGATCCGGAGGGCGCGATCGTCGTCGATTTCGAGACGCATCGCCTCATCGCGTTCGATTCGCGCCCCGTGACGCTGACCCTGGTCAGCAGCGACGGGCAATGCGGTACGACGGCGACGTTGCGACTGTTCAGCGACAACACCACGTCGCTCGTAAGCTGCTCCGTCGACGATCGCGGCGTGTATGTGATCGATGCAGCGCTTCCGGCGCCTGAGCCCGCTTCGCTCGCGCTGGTGCTCGGCGGCGCGGGCGCCGCTTGGCTCGCGCGCCGTCGCAAGCGGCGCGTCTAGCTCTAGCTCTAGCGTGACACAAATTGTCGGTCGCGCCCGGGTACGACGCCGCGCAACGAAGCGGCGTTGATACTGTCGCGGCGCTCGCCGCGCGCGTCAGTGGCTGAGCGCCGTCTCGCCCGTTGCGGCCAATGCGTGCTCGACCGCGTGGTCGAGCGTCCACGCGTGGCCTTCGGCCCACGCCGCGTCGAAGCCGCTTGCATCCAGCGCAGCCCGCGCCCCTTCCAGGTTCGCCTGCCATCGCTCGTCGCGCTGCGTCGAACGAGGTAGCGCGAGCGCCTCGCGCGCGCCCGCCGCAGCGGCGTACAAGCGCACGGCGACTGCGCATTCGCCGCCGAATTGCAGCAGCTGCGCGAAATCCTCTAGGCAGTCCAGCGCTTCGGCGTTCATGTCGAACGCATGGAACGCGCGCTGCGCCTCGGTGAGGCGGCGCCGCGCCGATTCGGAGTCGCCCGCCGCGGCGTCGACGCGACCGAGCCATGCGATGGCCGTCGCTTCGCCGCGCTTGTCCTCGGCGACATGGCAGAGCTTCAGCGCGCGCGAGAAGCAGTCCCGTGCCTGCGCGAGGTCCTTCGCGAGCAACGCAATTTCGCCGACCTTGCACTCGCATTCGCTCTCGAGCTCCTGGTAGCGCAACTCGCGCGCAATCGCGAGGCACTGCGCGAAGTATTCGCGCGCCGGGCCGTGCTCGCGAAGCTCCACGCAAATCTCGCCGAGATGCACGAGGCCGATGCCTTCGCCCATCCGGTCGCCGAGCTCGCGAAAGATCGCGAGCGCTTGCAGCTCGTATTCGCGCGCGGTCGCCGGATCGTTCTGCTGCAAGTGCACGATCGACAGCGTGGACAACGTCGCGGCGATCTCGCGAGGATTGCCGAGCGCGCGACGCAGCGCGAGACATTCGGTGAGAAGCGGCTTCGCCTCTGCGTAATCGCTCTGGTTCACGGCCAATGCGCCTGCGGCGTATAGCGCATGCGCACGCGGCAGGCCCGGCGATTGCAGCTCGGGCAGCGCGAGCACGGCGCGGCTGTTGTTGCGGCCCTCCGACGAGTAGCCGCGCAGCATCCAGAAGCGCATCAAGGCAACCTGGAGCTTCACCGCCGTCGGCGCGTCGGTGCCGCCGGAAAGCGAACGCGCAATGGCGGCACGCAGGTTGTCGAGCTCGAGCTCGAGCCGGCGCATCCACTCGGCCTGCTCCGGGCCGCCGAGCTTCTGCCGCGCCGCCTGCGCGAATGCGAGGTAGTAGCTGCAATGGCGCGCGGCCGTCGCCGCGACGTCGTCGCGCTTGACCAGGCGCTCGCGCGCGAAGTCGCAGATCGTCTCGAGCAACCGGTAGCGCGTGGTGCTGCCGTCCTGCTCGACCATGACGAGCGACTTCTCGACCAGCGAGGCGAGAAGGTCGATCACGTCGTCGGAGCACAGCGGATCGGCCCCGCAGATCGTCTCGGCCGCCGCGACGTTGAAGCCGCCGGCGAACACGCTCAGCCGGTCGAGAAATATCCGCTCGCTCTCCTGCAGCAGATCGTACGACCAGCCGACCAGCGCCCGCAGCGTCTGCTGCCGCTCGAGGAGTACGCGGCTGCCGCCGGACAGAAGCTTGTAGCGGTCATTCAGGCGGCGGTTGATCTCGTCGATCGACAGCGATTGCACGCGCGCCGCCGCGAGCTCGAGCGCGAGCGGAATGCCTTCGACGCGCGCGCACAGTTCGGCGATCGCCGGCGCATCGCGCTCGTTGAGGCCGAACCCGGGCTTGTGCAGGCGCGCGCGCTCGAGGAAGAGCTGCACGGCCTCGGAGCGCGCGAGCTGCTCGACGCTCATCTTCCGATCGGGCAATGCAAACGGCAGCACCGGATACGTCTGCTCGCCCGGGATGCGCAAAGCCTCGCGGCTCGTCGCGAGGATCTTCACGTCCGGCGCGCCGCGCAGGATGGCGTGCGCGAGGTCTGCGCACACGCTCACCAGGTGCTCGCAATTGTCGAACACGAGCAGGAGCTTGCGCTTGCGAAGATGCGCGCACAGCGTCTGGACCAGCGTGCGGCCGGGCTCTTCCGGTATGTCGAGCACCTGGCCGACTTCGTTCGCGACGAGCTCGCCGTCGCGCACCGGCGCCAGGTCGACGAACCACGCGCCATCCGGATAGCTGTCCATCACGTCCGCGGCGATCTGCAGCGACAGCCGGGTCTTGCCCATGCCGCCCATGCCGAGCAGCGTCACCAGGCGCATGCGCTCGAGCAGCGCTTTCGCTTCCGAGAGCTCGCGCTCGCGGCCGATGAACGAGGTGGCCTGCTGCGGCAGGTTGTTCGGCGTGACCTCCAGCGAGCGCAGCGCCGGGAAATCGGCGCGCAATTCCGGATGGACGAGCTGATAGAGCCGCTCGGGGGTGATGAGATCGCGCAGGCGGACGCCGCCCAGGTTGCGCAGCGTCGACGGCGGCGGCAAACGGTCTCCCAAGCGGTCGACCACGGCTTGCGACAGCAGGATCTGCCCCCCGTGCGCGGCGCTCATGATGCGCGCCGCTCGATTGACCTGGCTGCCGAAGAGATCGTTGTCGCGCCGCTCGACGACGCCGGCGTGCAGCCCGCAGCGCACACGCAGCGGAATGCCGAGCTCCGCCTCGAGCTCGCGCATCGAGCGCTGCAGCACGAGCGTGGTGGCCACCGCGTCGACGGGATCGCGGAAGACGGCGTAAAGACCATCACCCACCATCTTCACGAGCTCGCCCGAGTGGGCAGCCACGGCCGCGTGCGCGAGCCGGTCGTGCGCCGCGAGCACCTTCGACATCTTGTCGCTGTCCTGCTCCCAAAGGCGGGAGCTGCCCTCGATGTCGGTGAACAGGATGATGGTGTCGTGAGGGGCGGACTGCACAGGGTCTCCGGCGAATTGCTGCAGGACGACGGACTGTAGCCCTGCGGGCGCGCGATGCCAACCACGCGGCCGTCGCGTAACTGGCGAAAAATCCTGCGACGCGCGGTTGAACCGCGTTCCCGATCCGCTGTCGCGCTCGGAAGTCCGCATCCGGCGCGCCGTAACGGTTCGCGTCGCTCCAACGCCGCGTCGGCGCTCGTCGCGAGCAGGGTCCGCGATTATTTTCCGATGCAGAACCGCGAGAAGATCGCGCCGAGAAGATCGTCGGCGGTGAACTCGCCGGTGATCGCGCAAAGCGCGCGCTGCGCCTCGCGAAGCTCCTCGGCGAAGAGCTCGAGCGGCGGTTGCGCCGTCGCGAGATGCGACGCTGCGGCGTCGAGATGCGATCGCGCATCGGCAAGCGCCGCGAGGTGACGCTCGCGTGCGAGGAACGTACCTTCCATGTCCTCGTGCGCACCGGCGGTCGCGAGCAGCGCAGCGCGCAACCCTTCGACGCCCTCGCCTGTCTTTGCCGACAGCCAGACGCGCATCGGCCTCGCGTCGACATCGACCGCACCGCCCCGCGGCGGCGAGACGAGATCGATCTTGTTGTAAACGATGATCCGCGACAGCGATTGCGGCAGCCGCTCGAGGATGTCGCGGTCGGATTCGGGAATCGCCGTCGCGCCATCGCGCGCGTCGACGACGACGAGCGCGACGTCGGCGCTTCGGATCGACGCCCACGTGCGCTCGATGCCCAGCGTCTCGATCGCGTCGTCCGTCGGCCGCAAGCCCGCCGTGTCGACGACGGTGAGCGGCACGCCGTGCACGTCGATCTGTCGCTGCACGGCGTCGCGCGTCGTGCCGGGAAACGGCGTGACGATCGCGACCTCGTCGCCTGCAAGCTGATTGAGAAGGCTCGACTTGCCGACGTTCGGCGCACCGACCAGCACGACGGTCAGGCCCTCGCGGAGAAGCGCGCCTTGCGAGGCCTGCGCGAGCACGCGCGCAAGCTTGCCGCGAATGGCATCGAGCCGCCCCTTCGCATCGTCGGCGCGCAGGAAGTCGAGCTCCTCGTCGGGGAAATCGAGCGTCGCCTCGGTCAACATCCGCAGCTCGGTGAGCGCGCCGACGAGCGCGTCGATCTCGCGCGAGAACGCGCCGGTGAGGCTCCGCATGGCGGCGCGCGCCGCGGTCGCAGTGGCAGCGTCGATCAGATCGGCAACGCCTTCCGCCTGCGCGAGATCGAGCTTGTCGTTCAGGAACGCGCGCTGCGTGAACTCTCCCGGCTGCGCAAGTCGCGCGCCGAGCGCGATGCACCGCGCGAGCAGCAGATGCAGCACCGCCGGCCCGCCGTGGCCGTGGAGCTCCAGCACGGCTTCGCCGGTGTACGAGCTTGGCGCGGGAAAGTAGAGCGCGAGCCCCCGGTCGAGCGGCTCGCCATGATCGCCGCGAAACGTCGCGAGCGTCGCTTCGCGCGGCTCGAGCGGCTTGCCGACGATCGCGTCGATCAACGCCGGCACTCGTGCGCCCGAAACGCGCACGACGCCGATGCCGCCTCGACCGGGCGGCGTTGCGATCGCTGCGATGGTGTCGGCGGAGACTTTCATGCCGACGCCGCCGTCAGCGTCGCTTCGCCGCCGCCGTCTTCGCTTCCTTCTCGAGCAGGTAGTTCATGTGCCACTGCTGGAAGATCTGGATGCAGTTGTTGATCAGCCAGTACAGCACGAGGCCCGACGGGAAGAACACGAACATCACCGAGAACGCGATCGGCATGATCTGCATCACCTTCGCCTGCACGGGATCGGATATCGGCGTCGGCGAGAGCTTCACCTGCAGGAATGCGGTGATCGCATAGACGATCGGCAGCACGTAGAAAGGATCGGGCGCCGACAGATCGTGGATCCAGCCGATCCACGGCGCGTGGCGCAGCTCGACCGCGGACAGCAACACCCAATAGAGCGCGATGAACACCGGTATCTGTACGACGATCGGAAGGCAGCCGCCGAGCGGATTGATCTTCTCGGTCTTGTACATCTCCATCATCTTGACCTGGAGCTGCTGCTTGTCGTTCGCGTACTGCTCCTGCAGCGCTTTCATCTTCGGCGCGATCACCTTCATCTTCGCCATCGAGCGCGCGCTCGCGTGGTTGAGCGGATAGAACGCGCTCTTGATGAGGATCGTCATCGCGATGATCGCCCAGCCCCAGTTGCCGATCAGCGTGTGCAGCCACTTCAGCAACCAGAACAGCGGCGCGGCGATCACAGTGAAAATGCCGTAGTCGACGACGAGGTTGAGCCCTTTCGCGTACTTCGCGAGCGCCTCCTGCTCCTGCGGGCCGGCGTACAGCGGCACGTCGATGCGCGCGGTCTGGCCCGGCGCGATCGTGCCGACCGGCACGATGACACCGGCCGAATACAAACCGTTGTCGAGCTTCTTCGCGTAGAACTCGCGCGGAAGCTTCTTCTCGTCGGACGGCAGCCACGCGGCGACGAAGTAGTGCTCGACCATGCCGACCCAGCCGTTGTCGGTGTTCTTCGTGTAGGGCGGCTTTCGGTTCGGGTCCGCCGCTTCCTTGTCGATCTCGGAGAACTCGATCTTCTTGAACTTGTCGGCTTCGTTGTAGATGACCGGCCCGACGTACGCTGCGGGCGCCATCGAGCTCTGCACGACGGGTGCCTTGGTGTCGCGCGTCAACTGGAAGTACGCGAACGGTGAAATCGGCGCCGTGCCGGTGTTGGCGATCTCGTACGCGACGTCGATCAGGTAGCTCGCGCGATGGAACGTCAGCACCTGCACGACCTTCTCGAACGCGCCGCCGCCGGTCGCCGCAAGGCGCAACTCGAGCGTGTCGGCGCCGGGCGCGAGCTCGCGGGGTCCGGGCAGCGGCTCGTAGACGCTGCGGTGATTGGGGAGCCCGACTCCGAGCAGACCGCTCTGTGCGACAAGCGTGCGCTCGGGCGTGTGCAACAGCACGAGATACGGCTTCGACAGATCGATCGCATCGCGGTGCTTGGTGAGCGCGTCCATTGCAATGACGCCGCCGGTCAGATCGATGTCGGCCGTGTAAAGATCGGTCTTGATCGTGATCGTCTGGCCACCCGGCGCAGCGGCCGATGGCGCGCTCGGTACGCCCGGCGCGGCCGGCACGCCCGAAGCGGTGGCGGGGGCAGGCGTGGCGGGAGCCTTCGGTGCCGATGGCGACGGCAAGTCGCCCGGCGTCGCGGACGGCTTGGTCGCGGTCGTCGTCGCGGGCGCTGGCAGCCGGTTCGTCTTCTCCCAGTTCATCCACAGCACGTAACCGGAGAAGAAGAAGATGACCAGAAGGATCAGGCGTTGGGTTTCCATGAGGGTGTGGAATTTCGCGAGCGAGCGAACCGTCGTGCCGCTCGCGCGTTAGGGCACCGGGTCGTAGCCACCGGGATGATACGGGTGGCAGCGAAGAACGCGCCGCAACGCGAGCCACGCGCCGCGCGCCGCGCCGTGCCGCTCGACCGCCTCGCGCGCATAGTCGGAGCAGCTCGGATAGAAGCGGCAGTTCGCTCCAAGCAGCGGGCGCACGGCGTACTGATAGCCGCGCAGCAGCGCCAAGAGCAACGTCCTCATGGCGATTCGACGGGGGTCGCCGGTGCGCGCGCGAGCGGCTGAAGCAGCCGTTCGGCTTCCGCCGCGACGGCGCAAAGCTCGCTTCTCGCACACCCGCGCGTAAGGCGCACGATCACGTCGTAGGCCTCGATTTCGGGGCGCGCACGCTCGAGCGTGACGCGCAGCAAGCGGCGCAGCCGATTTCGATCGACGGCAAGCGGCAGCGCCTTGCGGCCGATGACGAACCCGGCGCGGCCGGTTTCTCGCTGTGCGGGCGCGCTGACGATCTGCAAATAGCGGCCTTCACGGCGTCGGCCCGACCGAAGCAGCGTGTCGAACGCGCCAACGCCGGTGAGTCGATGGGCGCGCGCTCCTCGACGGGGGTGTCCGTGCTTCGGCTGCGCCCGGTCGGAGGTCAGGGGGCGAGACGCGCGCGACCCTTCGCGCGACGCGCTGAAAGAACTCTACGGCCGCCGACGGTCTTCATCCGGGCGCGAAAGCCGTGCGTCCGCTTGCGCTTGACGACGGATGGCTGGTAAGTGCGTTTCATCGTGGACGACCTCGAAATCGAAAAAGCCTTACATTAGAGCGCGTTATTGGGTTCCCTGTCAAACGCCGGCCGCGCGCTCCCCCAAGAATCTGCTGTCCGCTGAAGGAGATACCAACCGCTGTGGATAACTTCGATCCATCCGGCTAGAATCGCGCCCTCGATCGGGACGCTCCTCACGCGCCGCCGGCCGGCTCGATTGGAAGCGCTCCCCCATGACGTCCGTCCCCGCTTTCTGGCAAAGCTGCCTCGACGCATTTCGCGCCGAGCTCACGCCGCAACAATTCAACACCTGGATCCGGCCGCTCGCCGTCGCCCGTGACGACGCCGGTTACCGCGTGCTCGCGCCCAACCGGTTCGTGCTGCAGTGGGTGAAGGAGCGCTTCGCGCCGCGAATCGAGCAGCTCGCCGAAGCGGCCGAGGGCCACGCGATCGCGATTTCACTCGGCGTCGCAGCGCCGAACGTGGACTCTGCGCCGACACCGGCGCCCGCGCAGCCGGCCGCAGCGCGGCCGTTGCCCGGCCGCGAATCGGAACCGCGGATGCTGCCGGCTCCGGTCGCG
This sequence comes from uncultured beta proteobacterium, assembly GCA_963728935.1. Classification (GTDB taxonomy): domain Bacteria; phylum Pseudomonadota; class Gammaproteobacteria; order Burkholderiales; family Casimicrobiaceae; genus CAVSMC01. Next base: position 869,113 of record CAVSMC010000001.1, read on the forward strand.
GCGCCGCCGGTTTCGACAGCCGCGGCGGCGACGTTGGCGCCGTCGCGGCGACACGATACGACGAGCCTCAATCCCACGTTCAACTTCGCCGCGTTCGTCGCCGGCAAGGCGAACCAGCTCGCACGCGCCGCCGGGTTGCAGGTCGCCGAGCATCCGACGTCGTACAACCCGTTGTTCGTTTACGGCGGCGTCGGCCTCGGCAAGACGCATCTGATCCAGGCCATCGGCAACCATATTCTCGCGAGCAACCCCGCTGCGAAGATCCGCTACATCCATGCCGAGACGTACGTATCGGACGTCGTGCGCGCATACCAGCACAAGGCGTTCGACGACTTCAAGCGCTACTACCGATCGCTCGATCTGCTCCTGATCGACGACATCCAGTTCTTCAACGGCAAGAGCCGTACGCAGGAAGAGTTCTTCTATCTGTTCAACACGCTGATCGAAGCGCACAAGCAGGTCGTCATCACGTGCGACACCTATCCGAAAGAGATTTCCGGCATCGAAGAGCGGCTGATCTCACGGTTCGGCTGGGGGCTCACCGTCGGGCTCGAACCGCCGGAGCTCGAGATGCGCGTCGCGATCCTGCTGTCTAAGGCGGCGGGCAGCGGTCTGAAGCTCGACGAGCAGGTCGCGTTCTTCATTGCGAAGCACATCCGTAGCAACGTGCGCGAGCTCGAAGGTGCGCTCAAGCGTGTGCTCGCCTATTCGAACTTCCACGGACAAGAGATCACGCTCGCCGTCGCGAAGGAATCGCTGCGAGACCTGCTCGCCGTGCAGAACCGGCAGATATCGATCGAGAACATCCAGAAGACCGTCGCCGACTATTACAAGATCCGGATCTCGGACATGCACTCGAAGAAGCGCTCGCGTGCAGTTGCGCGTCCGCGTCAGGTTGCGATGGCGCTCGCCAAGGAGTTGACGCAGCTTTCGCTGCCTGAGATCGGCAGCAACTTCGGCGGCCGCGATCACACGACGGTGCTGCACGCGTGCCGGCAGATCGCTAAGCTGCGCGACACCGTTCCCGAGATCAACCACGACGTCAATTTTCTGCTCCAGGTGCTTCGCAACTGAAGGGTGGACGGCACCGGTCTGAAAGCCGCGCCGGCAGCGCAATTTCGCACCCGCCGAAAGCGCTTCGACCGGCTGGAAAGCAGTCGTTTTTCGGTCTATAATTTGTGGATTACGAAGCGCCCGCCGGAAGTCGCCGAAAAGCCCCCAAACGATCCACGGCGCCGCAGGCGGTTATCCACAAGGTCATCCTACAAGCAACCCGCTGAAAAGCCAGGTGCTTTTCGCGATATGAAGAGCTTTGCGCCGTTTCCTATTAACTGCTATACGGTTTAGACAATGCAACTAAAGCAGATCCCGCGGGACGCGCTGCTGAAACCGTTGCAGGCGGTATCGGGCATCGTCGAGCGACGCCACACGTTGCCGATTCTCGCAAACGTGCTGCTCGAGCAGAAGGACGGCAAGCTCTTCGTCACGGCGACCGATCTCGAGATGCAGATCACCGCGCACAGCGAGCTAGCCGGAAAGGAGTCGCAGGCCGTAACGGTGGCTGCGCGCAAGCTGCAGGACCTGCTGCGCGCATTGCCCGACGGCACGACGCTCAATGTCGATGCGGCGGCGAGCAAGATGACCGTTCGCGCGGGCCGCTCGCGTTTCAATCTGCAAACGCTTCCCGCCGCGGACTATCCGCGCATCGGCCTCAACGACGAGCAGTTGCAATCGCTGCAGTTGCCGCAGAAGGACCTTCGCGCATTGCTGAAGTCGGCCGAGTTCGCGATGGCGCAGCAGGATATCCGCTACTACCTGAACGGCATGCTGCTCGTGCTCGACAAGGGCACGCTGCAGGCGGTGGCGACCGACGGTCATCGGCTGTCATGGGCGAGCCTTGCGGTCGCCGGCGACTATTCGCGCCAGGAAGTGATCCTGCCGCGCAAGACGGTGCTCGAGCTCGGGAAGCTCCTCGCCGACGCCGATGATCCGGTCACGATCGACATTCTCGCGAACCAGGTGCGTTTCCGCTTCGGCACCGTCGAGCTCGTGAGCAAGGTCGTCGACGGCAAGTTCCCGGACTACAACCGCGTGATCCCGACCGGGCATGCGAAGCGCATCGAGCTCGCCCGAGCGGAGCTCTTGTCGGCGCTGCAGCGCGCGGCGATCCTGTCGAACGAGAAATTCCGCGGCGTGCGGCTCGTCCTCGCACCGGAGCACCTTCGAATCATTTGCACGAACAGCGAACAGGAGGAAGCTGAAGAGGAGCTCGAAGTCGGCTACACCGGCGACCCGCTCGACATCGGCTTCAACGTCACCTATTTGCTCGACGTGCTGCAAAACCAGACCGCTGAGCGCGTGCTGTTCGCGTTCGGTGATGCCAACTCGAGCGCGCTCGTCACCGTGCCGGACCGCGACGACTACAAGTACGTCGTGATGCCGATGCGAATCTGACGGGCCGAGCAGCGGACATGAAATGAACCGGCGCCGACGAGTACCCGTCGGTGCCGGCGCGTTGTGCACGTGTTATCGAAAGTGAAGATGAATCCAGCGCAGAACCAGAAGCTCACGGCAAACGGCAACGGCGCCGACTACGACGCCGACAGCATCAAAGTGTTGAAAGGCCTCGACGCGGTGCGCAAGCGTCCCGGCATGTACATCGGCGACACGTCCGACGGCACCGGCTTGCACCACATGGTGTTCGAGGTTCTCGACAACGCGATCGACGAGGCGCTCGCAGGCTGTTGCGACGACATCAAGGTCGTCATCCACGCCGACAATTCGGTGTCCGTCGTCGACAACGGCCGCGGCATTCCGACCGACATCAAGGACGACGACGAGCAGAAGCGCTCGGCGGCCGAGATCGTGATGACCGAGTTGCATGCGGGTGGCAAGTTCGATCAAAACAGCTACAAGGTCTCCGGCGGCCTGCACGGCGTCGGTGTGTCGGTGGTGAATGCGCTTTCGGATTGGCTCAAGCTTCGCATCTGGCGCAACGGCAAGGTCCACCAGATGGAGTTCCGCCGCGGCGTAGCGGTCGCGCCGCTCGCGGTGGTCGGCGACACCGACCGGCGTGGCACCGAAGTGCATTTCATGGCGTCGCCGGAAACCTTTGGACGCATCGAATATCACTACGAGATCCTCGCCAAGCGCATCCGCGAACTGTCGTTCCTCAACAACGGCGTGGCGATCGAGTTGATCGACCAGCGCGACGGCAAGAGCGAGAACTTCAAGTACTCGGGCGGCATCAAGGGCTTCGTCGAGTACATGAACCGCAGCAAGACCGTGCTGCACCCGAAGGTCTTCCACGGCGTCGGCGAGAAGGACGGCACGATCGTCGAAGTCGCGATGCAGTGGAACGATTCCTACGTCGAGAACGTCCAGTGCTTCACCAACAACATCCCGCAGCGAGACGGCGGCACGCACTTGACCGGTCTGCGCCAGGCGATGACGCGCACGCTCAACAATTACATCGAGAAGGAAGAGGTCGCGAAGAAGGCGAAGGTCGAGACGACCGGCGACGACATGCGCGAGGGCCTGACCTGCGTGCTGTCGATCAAGGTGCCCGAGCCGAAGTTCAGCTCGCAGACGAAGGACAAGCTCGTCTCCTCCGAAGTGCAGCCGGTCGTGCAGGAGATCGTGTCGGCGAAGCTCGCCGAGTTCCTGCTCGAGCAGCCGAACGACGCGCGGATCATCTGCACGAAGATCGTCGAGGCGGCGCGCGCGCGTGAAGCGGCGCGCAAGGCTCGTGAATTGACGCGCCGCAAGGGCGTGCTCGACGGCATGGGACTCCCCGGCAAGCTCGCCGACTGCCAGGAGCGCGATCCGGCGCTCTGCGAAATCTATCTCGTCGAGGGCGACTCCGCCGGCGGCTCGGCGAAGCAGGGCCGCGACCGCAAGTTCCAGGCGATCCTGCCGCTGCGCGGCAAGATCCTCAACGTCGAGCGCGCGCGCGTCGAGAAGCTCTTGTCGTCGCAGGAGATCATCACGCTGATCACCGCGCTCGGCACCGGCTTCGGCAAGCCGACCAATGGCGACAAGGACGAGAAGGACGTCTTCGACGCCGACAAGCTGCGCTACCACCGCATCATCATCATGACCGACGCGGATGTCGACGGCTCGCACATCCGCACGCTGCTGCTGACGTTCTTCTATCGGCAGATGCCCGATCTCGTCGAACGCGGCCACATCTACATCGCGCAACCGCCGCTGTACAAGGTCCGCCAGGGCAAGGAGGACGCGTATCTGAAGGACGACCACGAGTTGAAGCAGCACCTGCTCAAGGTCGCGCTCAAAGGCGCCGAGCTCGTTCCGGCGAGCGATCGGCCCGCGCTCGCGGCGGAAACGTTCGCGAGCATCGCGCGCGACTACCTGCTCGCCGAAGCCGTTGCCGAGCGGCTCGCGCGCGTCGTCGATCCGGCGGCGCTCAAGGCGATCCTCGGCGGCGTTCGCATCGATCTCGCGAGCGAAGCGGGCGCGCAAGCGAGCGCCGCTGCGCTCGAGAAGGCGATCGCCGACGCGAACGTGCGCGTCGAGACGCGCTACGACGCCGCCACCGGCGCCAGGCGCATCGTCATCGTGCGCATGCAGCACGGTACGCCGCATGCGACCGCGATCGACGCCGACCTGGTCGCGAGCGGCGATTTCGTGCAGATCGCGGCGGCCGCCGACGTGCAGCGCGATCTGCTGCATCCCGGCGCGGCGGTCAAGCGCGGCGACAAGCAGCGCGCGATCGCGACGTTCGCCGAGGCGCTCGAGTGGCTGCTCGAAGACGCGCGAGGGAGCGTGACGATCCAGCGCTACAAGGGGCTGGGCGAGATGAACCCCGAGCAGTTGTGGGAAACGACGATGGACCCCAAAGTGCGGCGGCTCCTCAGGGTGCAGATCGAGGACGCGATCGCCTCCGAAGAGATCTTCTCGACGTTGATGGGCGAGCAGGTCGAGCCGCGCCGCGCGTTCATCGAGTCGAATGCCCTCGCCGTGCGCAACCTCGACGTCTGACGCGCGCTTCGGCGCGCGTCCGGTGCCGCTAACGCCGGAACAGCCAGATCAGCAGCGACAGCACCGCGGACACGAGAAGGCTCGTCGCGAGCGGAAAGTGGAACGAAAACCCGTCGCGCTCGATGTGAATGTCGCCGGGCAGCCGGCCCAGGCCGATGCGCGCGAGCAACGGCCACGCAAGACCGGCGACGACGAGCACGCCGCCCAGAATGATCAGAAAGCGCTGCATCGAAAGCCGCGCGCGGCCTCCACATAGCGTTGTGGTGAATCAGCGTCGCCTCGTCGGCGGCAAGCGGCGATTCGAGATTGCTCGCAGCCCGCCTAGCGGGTCCCCGCTCGCCTCTCACGCCGCCGGCTAACGTCGCTTGCCGCGCGCCACTGGACGTTTGACGCTCGCGCCGCGCGCGCGTTCGGTCGCCGCCGGCTTGCGCGGCGCCGGCGTCGCCGTCGCGCGTTTGGTCGGCGCGCGTTTCGTCGCGGCCGCCGTCGGGCGCGCGGGCGCGTCGCCGGCCGACCGCGCGGCCTTCGCGGCGAGAATGCCGACCGCCTCGTCGAGCGTGAGCGAGGACATGCGATCGCGATCGGGCAACGTCGCGTTGACGTCGCCGTGCTTCACGTACGGTCCGTAGCGGCCCGAGTAGAGCTCGATCGGCTTCTTGTCCTTCGGATGCGCGCCGAGCACGCGGATCGCTGCAGGCGCGCGCGAGAAGCGGCGCGACTTGCCTTCGCCCGCTTCCTTCTTCTCGAACTCGAAACCGATCTTGCCGTCGGACTGGCGGACGAGAAAGGCCGAGAACGGCCGCCGCGTGCGCGCCGACACGAACTGCAGCAGATCGGTCTTGCCGGTGGCAAGGAGCTTCGCCATCTGCTCTCGCTCGACCGGCCGCTGCAGGATCGTGCGGCCGGAACGGAAGTCGCAGATCTTGTCGGGCCCGACCGCCTTTTCGCAAACGTAGGCCTGCGGCGACTCGTAGACATTGGCACCGCACTTCGGACAGGCACCGAGCGGCGTCTGGCCGCTGAAGTCGGGTGCCTCGTCGTCGCCGTCCGACTGGGGGAAGTCGAACTTCACCTCGTTGTCGTCGGTGAGCTTGATCGAGGCGGAAAACGGACGGCCCATCTTGCTGCGAAAGCCATCGAGTGGGCCCAGCGCGCGCTCGGTCAGCAGCGTTTCGGCTTCGTTGACGTCCAACTGACGCCCGGCCATGATCTTCCAGAACCCGAAGTCGCACGACTGGCATTGGAACCTCTTGTACTGCTCGTGCATTTCGCCGCCGCACTTCGGGCAGCGAGCTTCGAGCGTCGCGAAATCGCCGGGTATCGTGTCGCTCTCGTAGTTTTTCGCCTGCGCGACGATGTGCTTCGTCATTCCGACGATCTCGCGCATGAACGTCTCGCGCTTCAACTTGCCGTGCTCCATCTGGGCAAGTTGGAACTCCCAGTCGGCGGTGAGCTCGGGCGAGAAGAGCTCGGGCACGCCGAGTCCGTGCAGCAGCGTCATCAGCGAAAACGCTTTCGCCGTGGGCTGCAGCTCCTTGCCTTCGCGCAGCACGTACTTCTCGGAAATCAGACCCTCGATGATCTGGGCGCGCGTGGCCGGCGTGCCGAGTCCCTTCTCGCGCATCGCCTCGCGCAGCTCCTCGTCCTCGATCAATTTGCCGGCGCCTTCCATCGCCGAGAGCAGCGTCGCCTCGGTGAAGCGCGCCGGCGGCCGCGTCCGGTTCGCGACCACTTCGACCCTCTCGGTGGCGACCTTCTCGTTCGCCTTGACGGGCGCGAGCGTGGGCTCTTCGCCCGCGGCGTCCTTGCCGTAGACGGCGAGCCAACCCGGCGTCACCAGCACTTTGCCTTCCGACTTGAAGGGCTCGTTCTCGACGCGGGTGATCCGCGTCGAGACGAGGAACTCGGCCGGCGGATAGAACGCGGCGAGAAAGCGCTTGACGACGAAATCGTAGAGCTTCGCCTCGATCTCGTTCAGGTGCTTCGGGCGCACGAGTGTCGGGATGATCGCGAAGTGATCCGAAACCTTGGCGTCGTCGAAGATCCGCTTGTTCGGCTTGACCCACTTCTGCTTGGTCACCTCGCGGGCGAAGCGGCCGTAGACGTTCGACTCGGCGAGCGACTCCATCGTCGCCTTGACCGTATCGATGTAGTCCTCGGGCAGCGCGCGTGAGTCGGTGCGCGGATAAGTGAGCGCCTTGTGCTTCTCGTAGAGCGACTGCGCAAGCGAGAGCGTCGTCTTCGCCGAAAAGCCGAAGCGGCCGTTCGCCTCGCGCTGGAGGCTCGTGAGGTCGTAGAGCATCGGCGCGCCCTGCGTCGATGACTTCGACTCTTCGGTTACGACGCCGGGTTTGCCTTCGCACTTCGCCGCGAGAGCGTTAGCCTTCGCGTCGTCCCACAGCCGCTCGGCGCGCGCATCCGGATCGTCTTCGCGCTTCCTCCACGCCTCGTCGAACCAGCGGCCCGTGTACTCGCCGCCGCTGCCGCGGAACGTGCCGATCACTTCCCAGTAGTCGCGCGGGACGAACGCTCGAATCTTCTCCTCGCGCTCGACCAGGATCGCGAGCGTGGGCGTCTGCACGCGCCCGACGGTGGTGAGCTGGAATCCGCCGGACTTCGAGTTGAACGCGGTCATCGCCCGCGTCCCGTTGATGCCGACGAGCCAGTCGGACTCCGACCGGCAGACTGCCGCGTCGGCGAGAGGGCGCATCTGGGCTTCGGTCCGAAGCGCGCCGAACGCGTCGCGAATCGCCGCCGGCGTCATCGATTGCAGCCACAGCCGCGTAATCGGCTTGCCGCTCTTCGCATACTGGACGATGTAGCGGAAGATCAACTCGCCCTCGCGGCCGGCGTCGCAGGCGTTGATCAACGCACCGACGTCCTTTCGGCGGATGAGCTTCAGCAGCGTGGAGAGCCGCTTCGCGTTCTTCTCGATCGGCTTCAGCGCGAAGCGCGACGGGATCGCCGGCAAGTGCGCGAACGTCCACTTACCGCGCTTGACCTCCTCCTCTTCGGGCATGCCGATCTCGAGCAGGTGGCCGACGGCCGACGAGAGCACGTAGCGGTCGCTTTCGAAGTAGTCGTCATGCTTCGTGAAGCCGCCAAGCGCGCGCGCGACGTCGGCGGCGACGGAGGGCTTCTCGGCGATGATGAGCGACTTGGCCACGGGCTTGGGTGCGGTGCAAAGAGCCGCAGATAGTACCGAAAGCAAACGAGCGCAAGCAAGGAAACGTTCGGACTAGCGCCGGGCCGCTGCTGCCGGTCGCGGACGGAACAGCCATGCAGTGCACGCTCTAGCGCGAAAGCATGCACTCACTCAATGCGTTGATATCGCCCACCGGGGAGGGCGGCGACGCGACCCGCGAGCTCGAGCGCCGTCAACGTGGCGAGCACCGTCGATGCGCTAAGACCGCTTCGCGCCGCGATCGTGTCACCGTCCGCAGGCGAATGGCCGATGGCCGCGAGGATCGCCCGGGCGGTCGGCTCGTCGACCGAACGTTCGCGCGGCGCTTGCCTTTCAACGCGCGCGACGTCGGGAAGGCGCAGCTCGTCGAGGATGTCGGTCGCGGTCTCGACGAGTTTTGCGCCCTCGCGGATCAGCTTGTGACAACCCTTCGAGAACGGCGAATGGATCGAGCCCGGCAATGCGAACACGTCCCGACCCTGTTCCGCGGCGAGGCGCGCGGTGATCAGCGAACCGGAGGAAAGCGTCGCCTCGACGACGAGCAGGCCGCGCGCGAGTCCGCTGATCACGCGGTTGCGGCGAGGGAAGTTCGCGCGAAGCGGCGGCGTACCGGGTGCGAACTCGGAGAGCAACAACCCGTCGTCGGCGAGCGCGTGTGCGAGGTCGCGATTTCGGGCCGGGTAGATGCGATCGGGGCCGGTCCCGACGACGCCGATGCTGCGTCCGGCTTGAGAAAGTCCGCCGCGATGCGCGGCGGCGTCGATGCCGAGCGCGAGTCCGCTCACGATGACGAGCCCGGCGCCGGCAAGCGCCGCGCCGAACGCTTGCGCGTCTTCACAACCTTGAGGCGTTGCGTTCCGGCTGCCGACGATCGCGAACGCAGGCTCGGCGAGCAACGCCCGCCGTCCGACGCAGTAGAGCATCGGGGGCGGGTTCGCGGTTTCGAGTAGCAAGGGCGGATAGTCGCGATCGTCCCAGGCGATGAGCGCGTGGCCGTCGGCGGCGAGCCAATCGAGCGCGCATCCGAGGCGGATATCGTCGAGGCGGTCGAGAGCCTGCACGTCCGGTGCCGCGACCACGGCATGGCGTTGTGCCGGCCTGGCGGCGACGACCGCTTCAGCGCTGCCGAACGCGCGCAGCAGCGCGGCCAGCGGCGCTGGCGCGACGGCAGCGACGTTCAAGGATGCCCAGGCGCGGGCACGGGCATCGACGAGCATCGGGGGCGTGCGAGCGGACGCGACAGCGCGATGCTACCGCGCCGGTGAGGCTGCAACGCAATAAGCCGCACGGCGACTGCTGGGCTTCCGCGCGGTCGAGCGATCACCGATCGCGCCCGACCTCGCTGCTCGCGTCGCCAGCCTCCGAGCCCTCGCGCGATGGGCAATCGCGAGTCGTCGGCCTGGAGCGCCGACTCGCACGTGCTCGTACGGGCTCGGCGCTTCGCGCCCGGAGCCGACCTCGCTGCTCGCGTCGCTAGGGCTTCCTGACGAAGTCGCCGATGTTGACCGGGTCGGTCGTGTTCAGAACGAGCGCGTACGAGACACGGTCGAAGACGCGGAACACGAACATCAATCCGGTGCGCTCGTCGGGAATCGAGAGGTAGTGTTCGGGTTTGAAGACTTTTGTCGGCTCGGTGAAACGGACGAGCCATTCCTGCTCGTTCGACGGCCGCGGATCGACGATCGGCTCGACGCCTCGATAGATCGCGAGCACCGTGCCGATGTCCATGCCGTCGGCGATACCCTTGTCGATCGTGACGACCCAGCCGCGGCCGACTTCGATCGAGTCGCGACTGGTTGCGATGATGCGTCCGTCGACGGCCCGTTCGGGCGGATGCGGCGCATAGTTGATGAGCTGTTCGCGCGGCGGCGGCACCAGCCGGTCGCCGACGAAGATCTCCTCGTTCGTCGCGCCGAGGCGCACGGTCGACACGTCGGCGAAGCGCTCGACTCGCGCGGTGCCGAGGAAGCGCTGCTCATAGCCGAGCACTTCGCCATCGAGCGAGGTGAGTGTTCGCCCCGCACGATAGATAAACAGCATGTCGCCTTGCGCCGGGTCGAGCCCCGTCACATAAACGACGTCGTTCTCGCCGCGCACGACGCGTCGGTCGCGGCCGGAGATGATTTCCGACGCGCCGGCGAGCCCCTCGGGACCGGTGACGAGCGGGCGCGAGATGTACGGTTCGATGTCGCCCGGCGGAATGCTCGGGATCGCCTCTGCGTCGAGCGGCGAGGCGCGCACGCTCGGCGAGAGCCTTACGGTGTTGGCGGACGGCGCGCCGCCGCGCTCGACGGACAGGCGCATCTGACTGCGATCGAGCACTAGGACATCGCCCGGATAGATCAGGTGCGGATTCTTGATCTGCTCACGGTTGAGTCGCCAGAGGTCCGGCCAGCGCCACGGCGTCTTGAGGAACTTCCCCGCGATTCCCCACAGCGTGTCGCCTTTTTGCACGGTGTAGCGGTCGGGAGCGGTGTCGCTGACCGCGACGTCATCCGCCCACGCCGGGAATGCGGCTACAACCGCCCACGCGGCAGCGGCCGCGGCGACTCGAATCGCCATGCTAAACTTCTGACGCATAAAGCCTCTCCGAGTTGGGCGGGGCTTGCTATCGTCCTAAACCGCCGCAAAATAAGCGCTTAGGACAGATTTTGCATGCCAAGTCTGCGTTTTGCAAGCTAGAAACCCGTGCCATGGCCCTGCTCACTATTCTCGAATACCCTGATCCGCGCCTGCGCAAGGTCGCCGCGCCGGTCGCAGCCGTCACGCCCGACATCCAAAAGCTCGTCCGCGACATGGCCGAGACCATGTATGCGGCGCCCGGCATCGGTCTTGCCGCCACTCAGGTCGACGTCCACAAACGCGTCATCGTCATGGACCTTTCGGACGCTCGCGACGAGTTGCGTGTGTTCATCAACCCCGAGCTCGTGTTCGCGGACGGCGAAACCGAGTACGAGGAGGGCTGTCTGTCGGTGCCCGGCTACTACGACAAGGTCGTGCGGCCCGCCACGGTTCGCGTACGTGCGTTGAACGAGCGCGGCGAGCCGTTCGAGCTCGACGCCGACGGCATGCTAGCCGTCTGCATCCAGCACGAAATGGACCACCTCGTGGGCAAAGTCTTCGTCGACCGCTTGTCGCCGCTCAAGCGCGCGCGACTGAACAACCGGCTTCGCAAGAAGCAGCGCCTCGCCGGTTAGCGGCCGGCGCGGGCCCTTCGATGCGCGTCGGCTTCGCCGGCACGCCGACCTTCGCGGCGAGCGCGCTCTCGGCGATTCTCGACGCGGGATTCGACGTCGCGCTCGCGCTTACGCGGCCCGATCGGCCGCGAGGGCGCGGCATGAAGCTCGAGCCTTCGCCGGTGAAGGTGATCGCGAGCTCGCGCGGCGTTCCGGTGCTGCAGCCGCCGACGTTGCGTAGCGAAGCGGCGCGCCGCGACGCGCTCGCCGTCGCGCTCGACGTTCTCGTGGTTGCCGCCTATGGGCTCATCCTGCCGCGCGAGGTCCTCGGCTGGCCGCGCCACGGTTGCGTCAACATCCACGCTTCGCTGCTACCGCGCTGGCGCGGCGCCGCACCGATCCAGCGGGCGATCCTCGCCGGCGATCGCGAGACCGGCGTTACGCTGATGCGGATGGACGAAGGCCTCGACACGGGTCCGATGATCGACGTCGTTCGCGCGCCGATCGGCGCGCGCGACACCGCCGGGTCGGTCGAGCGCGCGCTTGCTGCCGGCGGTGCCGTCGCGATCGTCGACCTGCTCGGCCGCCTTGCGCGCGACGGTCGCATCGATGCGAAACCGCAACCGGCGGAGGGCGTGAGCTACGCCGCGAAGATCGAGCGCAGCGAAGCCGTGCTCGACTGGCAGGACGACGCCGCGTCGATCGATCGAAGAGTGCGCGCATTCGATCCCGCTCCCGGCGCCGTGACGTCGATCGGCGGCGAGTTGCTCAAGGTGTGGCGCGTGGAGCCTTCGGCATCGCCCGTCGGCGGCGCCGCTGCGGGGTCGGTGCTCGCCGCGGGACGCGACGGGATCGTCGTCGCCTGCGGCAAGGGGCTCGCGCGCATCGTCGATCTCCAGCCGGCGGGACGCAGGCGGATGAGCGCCGGCGATTTTCTCGCCGGTCACCCGCTTGCGCACGGTGCGCGCTTCGACGAGGCGGGCGCGATCGCGACCGATCGCCGCCCGGACGGCACGAAGCGTTGAATCCCGTCGCGTTATGCGCATCTAAGGGTTGCCGGCAGCTTCGCCGGCGCTTTCGAGCCCGCCGGCTTCGCGCGGGCGAACACCTGAACTCACGATGATCGGCAACTGGATGAAGACCGGCCTGCTGATGGCAGGCATCATGGCGCTGTTCGGCACCGTCGGCGCCTTGTTCGGCGGCGGTCAGGGGATGCTGCTCGCGCTCGCGATCGCTGCGGCGATGAACCTCTGGGCGTATTGGTTCTCCGATACGATGGTGTTGCGCCTGTACAACGCGCGCGAAGTCGACCAACACTCGGCGCCGCAGCTCTACGGACTCGTCGCCGAGCTCGCGTCGCGCGCGGGCCTGCCCATGCCGCGCGTCTACTTGATCGACGAGCCGCAGCCGAACGCATTCGCGACCGGACGAAACCCCGAGCGCGCCGCAATCGCGGCGACGACGGGCATCCTGCGGCTGCTGTCCGCGCGCGAGCTTCGCGGCGTGATGGCGCACGAGCTTTCGCACGTCAAGCATCGCGACATCCTCACGTCGACGATCACCGCTTCGATTGCCGGCGCCATTTCGACGCTCGCGAACTTCGGCATGTTCTTCGGCGGGCGCGACGACGATCGCAATCCGCTGCTCGCTCTCGCCGTGATGATCGTCGCGCCGGTCGCGGCGATGCTGATCCAGTTCGCGATCTCGCGTTCGCGCGAATTCGAAGCCGACCGCGGCGGCGCCGAGCTCGCCGGCGACCCGCGCGCGCTCGCCGACGCGCTGATCAAGATCGAGCATTATGTGAAGGGCGTTCCGCTCGAAACCGCGCAGGCGCATCCCGCGACCGCGCAGATGATGATCGTCAACCCGCTTTCCGGCGGAGGTCTCGCCGGCCTGTTCAGCACGCACCCTCCGCTCGAGGAACGCGTGCGGCGGCTCTTCGCGATGGCGGCATAGGGTTTCGCGAGCTTGGAGGAAGCGCAACGCCAGGCGGCGCTCGCCGTGCGCCGCGTGCTCGACGGCGCGACGCTTCCCGCCGCGCTTGCCGCCGTCGCGCCCGACGAGGCCGCGGACGCCGGACGCCGTCGCTCGCTCGTGCAGGAGCTCGCGTACGGCACGCTGCGCCACTGGGGCACGCTCGACGCTTTGACGAAACGGCTTGCGGCGAAGCCGTTTGCCGATCCGGTGCTCGCCACGCTGGTCGCCGTTGCCCTTTATCAGCTTGCGCACACGCGTGCGCCGGCGTTCGCCGTGGTCGACCGCGCGGTCGCCGCCGCGGCCGTGCTGGTACGACCCGCGGCGAAGTCGCTCGTCAACGCGCTTCTGCGCCGTTACCTGCGCGAGCGCGAGGCGCTCGATAGGGCGATCCTCGATGACCCGGTCGGGCGCTTTTCGTATCCGCGCTGGTGGATCGAGCGCGTGCGGCGCGACTATCCCGACGACTGGCAAGCGATCCTCGATGCCGGCAATACGCGCCCGCCACTGGTGCTGCGCGTCAACTCGCGTCACATCACGCGCGATCGCTATCTCGCCTTGTGCGCGCGCGAGGGCGTCGCCGCGCGAGCGGCAGGGGCTGCCGGCGTGATCATCGACTCACCCAAACCGGTTGCGCAGCTGCCGGGATATGCCGACGGAGCATTCGCGGTACAGGATCTCGGCGCCCAGTGCGCCGTTCCGCTGCTCGATCTCGCGACCGGGCTTCGTGTGCTCGATGCGTGTGCGGCACCCGGCGGCAAGACGGCACACATCGCGGAGAGGGCGGACGTCGAGCTCATCGCGCTCGACAACGACGACACCCGGCTTGCGCGCATACGCGACAATCTCGCGCGATTGCGTGTCGCGGGCCCCGACGTGCGCGTGATCCAGGGCGATGCGGCGACACCGGCGCGGTGGTGGGACGGTCGCGCGTTCGAGCGCGTTCTCGCCGATGTACCGTGCACCGCGTCGGGCGTCGTGCGCCGACATCCCGACGGCAAATGGATACGCCGCGAAAGCGACGTCGTCACGTTCGCGCAAACGCAAGCCCGCATCCTCGACGCGCTGTGGAGCGTGCTCGCGCCCGGCGGGCTGCTGCTCTACGCGACCTGTTCGGTGTTTCGCGACGAAAACGACGCTCAGATCGACGCGTTCGTCGCCCGCCATGGCGAGGCGTTGCGCGAAACCCTCACCTTCCCGGCCGATGCCGTGCGCCGCGGCGACCAACTCTTGCCTTCGCCGCCGGGGGCGAGCCACAATCAGGACGGGTTCTTCTACGCGCGGCTGCGCAAGGCCTGACTCCGCAGGCCCTGTGAGCGGGCTCGCCAAGGGCGGCCGTTCCATTTGCGCGATGCGCGAAAGTCCCGCGGCCTGCCGGCCGGTTCTTCCGGCGCCAACGTCTCCTCTCCCGTGGCTCCCGTCGGCATGGCCTCCGTTCGCTGCTCCGATGCCCGCTTTCGCGCAGCGCCGTGGCGTGCGGCTGCAACGCGCTGCGCGCGCTACATCGTCGCGATCGCCGTCGCGATCGCCGCGGCGGCACCGATCGGCGCGCGCGGCGACACGATCGCGGTGAAATCGGCGGAGCTTCGCGCCGAAGAGGATGCGTACGTGCTGAACGCCGAGTTCGACTTCGCGATCAATCCGACGCTCGAAGAGGCGCTGCAGCGCGGGGTACCGCTCTACTTCCTGCTCGAGTTCGAGCTCGTGCGGCCGCGACGGTGGTGGGTCGATGAGAAAGTCGTATCGACGACGACGCAATATCGGCTGTCGTTCAACCCGCTCACGCGCCAGTACCGCCTCGCGAGCGGCTTGCTCGGCCAGACGCTCGACTCGCTCGAGGAAGCCGAGCGGCTGCTCTCGCGCGTCACGTCGCGGCCGGTGGCGCGCATCGATGAGCTCCAGGCCGGCGTGACGTACGAGGCCGCCGTGCGGCTTCGGCTCGACGGCAATCAGCTGCCGAAGCCCTTCCAGGTGAACGCGCTCGCGTCGCGTGAATGGTCGCTTGCCTCGGAGTGGCATCGGTGGAGCTACACGCCATGAAGGGCACGCTCACCGCACGTCGGGTGCGCTGGCTGCTGCTCGGCCTTGCCGGCCTCGGCGCGATCCTGATGTTCCTGCTCGCGACGGCGTCGGCGAATACCTCGCTCTTCGCCGGACGCTACGACTTGTTGCTCGTCGTCAACGGTGCGATGGTCGTGCTGTTGATGCTGCTCGTCGGCTATCAGTTGCTGCGGCTGCGGCGCAACCTGCGCCAAGGCGTCTTCGGCTCGCGACTCGCCGTGCGCCTCGTGTTCCTGTTCGCGCTCGTCGCCGGCGTTCCGGGCGCGCTCGTGTACGCGGTCTCGGTGCAGTTCCTCGGCAAGAGCATCGAGAGCTGGTTCGACGTGCGTGTGGACCGCGCGCTCGAAGGCGGCTTGAACCTCGGCCGGCGCACGCTCGACTATCTGCTGCAGGAGACGACCAATCGCGCCGCGCAGGTCGCGACCGTCCTCGCCGAGCCCGGTTCGGCGCCGGTCGCTTCACGCTTGTCGCGCGCGGTCGAGCAGACGGGGTTGACCGAAGCGGCGATCTTCTCGACCGGCGGGGCGGTGATCGCCGTCGCGGGAACCGGCACGACTACTCCGGAACCGCCGTCGGCCGCCGCGATGCGCCGCGCGCGATTGCAGCAGACGAGCGCGGCGATCGAGCAGGTCGCCGAAGGCGCGCTCGTGCTGCGCGTCGTCGTGCCGGTCAACAGCGACGACCGGCTCGAGCCGTTGAAAGTGCTTCAGGTCATCGAACCGGTTCCGCGCTCGCTTGCGCAGGACGCCGAGAAAGTTCAGACCGGCTGGCGCGACTACCAGGAGATTTCATTCTCGCGGCAGGCGTTGAAGCGGCTCTATTGGATGACGCTCACGCTGACGCTGCTGCTTGCGCTCACGTTCGCGCTCGGTCTTGCCGTCGTGTTGTCCGAACGCTTCGCGACGCCGCTCGGCTTGCTCGCCGAAGGCACGCGCGCGGTCGCGCAGGGCGACTTCACGCGGCGCCAGCCGGTGACCTCGCGCGACGAGCTCGGCGTACTGACCGAATCGTTCAACACCATGACGGCGCAGCTCGCGGAAGCGCAACAGAAAGCGGAGGACAGCCGCCGCGCGACCGAGACGACGCGCGCGTATCTCGAGAGCATCCTCGGCAACCTCTCCGCAGGCGTGCTCGCGTTCGACGAACGCTATCGGCTTCGCACGGCGAACGCGAGCGCCGCGGTGATTCTGCAGCAACCGCTTGCCGAGCTCATGGGGACCCCGCTCGCCGATTGGGCGCGCGCGCTGCCGGCGCTGTCGTCGTTTGCCGAGCTCGTCGCCGAAGGCTTTCGTGCGAGCCGCGACGGGCAATGGCAGAAGCAAGCGGAGCTCGCGGTCGCGAACATGACGCGGGTGCTGCTGTTGCGCGGATCGCGGCTGCCGGGTACGCCAGGGGCGGGCTACGTCGTCGTGTTCGATGACGTCACCGACCTTGCGCAAGCGCAACGCGACGCCGCCTGGGCGGAAGTGGCACGCCGGCTCGCGCATGAGATCAAGAATCCGTTGACGCCCATCCAGCTCTCCGCCGAACGGCTCGAGCTGAAGCTCGTCGGCAAGCTCGACGGCCCCGATCGCGACGCGCTCAAGCGCAGTACGCAGACGATCGTCGCGCAAGTGGCGGCAATGAAGCACATGGTCGACGATTTCGCCGTCTACGCGCGCCAGCCCCGACCCGGGCGGATGCAGGCGATCGATCTCGGAAGCCTCTTGCTCGATGTGCTGGCGTTATACGACAATCTACGGTCGCATACCACGCTGTCGCTTCCCGCCGAGCCGCTCGTCGTCCACGGCGAGCCGACCCGCCTCCGCCAGGTGTTCCACAACCTCCTCCAGAACTCGATCGACGCGCAGGCCGAAAGCGACAATCCCCGCTTCGAGATCTCGCTCGAATCGCGCGAGAGCGCAGAGGACGTCGAGGCGGTGCTGACCTTCGCCGACGCAGGGCCCGGGTTCGCGGCGGACGTCGCGCAGCGCGCCTTCGAACCGTACGTGACGACGAAGCCCAAGGGCACGGGCCTCGGGCTCGCGATCGTCAAGAAGATCGTCGACGAACACGGGGGCCGCGTCGAGCTCGGCATCCGCGAGCCGCACGGCGCGCGCGTGACGCTGGCATTTCCGTTGCCCGTGAGGGCGAGCGCCGCATCATGAGCACGATCCCGACGGCCGCCAAGGACATTCTGATCGTCGACGACGAGGTCGGTATTCGCGAGCTTCTATCCGAGATCCTGCAGGATGAAGGCTATCGCGTGTCGCTCGCGGAGAACGCGACCGAGGCGCGCGCCTACCGGCATCGACAGCAGCCCGCGCTCGTGCTCCTCGACATCTGGATGCCCGATACCGACGGCGTCACGTTGCTTCGCGAATGGGCCGCCGCGGGGCAGCTGACGATGCCGGTGGTCATGATGTCGGGCCACGGCACGATCGAGACCGCCGTGGAGGCAACCAAGATCGGCGCGTTCGATTTCCTCGAAAAGCCGGTCGGTTTGCAAAAGCTCCTCGGCACCGTTGCGCGTGCATTGAAGACCGCGCAAACGAAGGAGCCGCGCCGCGTGTCGCTCGCGGCGATCGGCTCGAGCGCGGCCATCCACGATGTCGAGCGACAGATGGAGCAAGTGCTCGCTGCGCGCAGGCCGCTGCTCTTGCTCGGCGAGCCGGGTGCTGGGCACGAAATTGCCGCGCGCGCGCTGCAGGCCACCGACAGCGCGTGGGTCGAATTGCCCAATGGCGCGAGGCTTGCGGCGAATCCGCTCGCGCCGCTCGACGAAGCGCGCGACGGCACGCTCTATTGCGCCGAGGTCGGCCACTACGGCAAGAGCGAGCAGAAAGGCCTTGCGTTCCTGCTCGGCAAGCTCGAGCGCGCGAACGTGGCGCTCGTCTGCACGAGCAGCGAGCCGCTCGGGAACCTTGCCGCCGAGGGCCGCTTCGATCCGTCGCTCCTGTCCGCGCTATCGATCGGCGCCGTGATGCTGCCGCCGCTGCGCGCGCGCCGCGAAGACATCCCTGCGCTGATCGAACGCTTCTGGCGCGAGGTCAACGCAACGCAGCAGGGCGCACAACAGGCGGTGTCGCGCTCGATCATTTCGCTCACGCCGGCCGCGATGACAACGCTCGCCGGCGCGTATTGGCCGGGCAACCTCGATCACTTGCAAAGCGTCGTCGCGAACCTGGCGCTCACCGGCGGCAGCGGCGACGTGACGCCGGATCACGTCAAGCGGCTGCTCGGCGAAGCGGTTGCCGCGCCGCACCAGGTATCGGCCGAGATTACTGCGCGCTTCTTCGAGCTGCCGCTGCGCGAAGCGCGCGAGGCGTTCGAGCGGATCTATTTCGAACAGCTGCTCGGCCGCGAACAGGCGAACATGAGCCGCGTCGCCGAGCGAGCGGGCCTCGAGCGCACGCACCTGTATCGCAAGCTGAAACAGTTGAATATCCGGTTCGCTCGGCGTGGCGAGGACGCCGCCAATGGCGCAGCGGCCGACGGCAACGGCAGCGAAGCCTGATCTCGTCGGCGTGCCGACGGCGCACCGCTCTAGGCGCGCGGCGCTCGTCATCGGCGCGCTCGGCGTCGTGTTCGGCGACATCGGAACGTCGCCGCTGTACACGATGCGCGTCGTGTTCACCGGCGAACACAAGCTTCCGCTCACGCACGGCACCGTTCTCGGCCTGCTGTCGATCGTCTTCTGGGCTCTGATGGTCGTCGTCACGATCAAGTACGTCACACTGATCATGCGTGCCGACAACCGCGGCGAGGGTGGCATTCTCGCGCTCACCGCGCTGGTCGCGCGCGGCCTCGAGAATCAAGCGCTGCGCCGATGGTGGCTCGTCGGGTTCGGCATCTTCGGCGCGGCGATGTTCTACGGTGACGGCATGATCACGCCGGCGATCTCGGTGTTGGGCGCCGTCGAAGGCCTCGAGGTGATCGCGCCGGCGTTGCACGCGTTCGTCGTTCCAGCTTCGCTCGCGATCCTGGTCGTGCTGTTCGCGATCCAGAAGCACGGAACGGCGTCGGTCGGCATGTTCTTCGGACCGATCACGCTGCTCTGGTTCATCGTGCTCGCCGTGCTGGGCACGACGCAGATCGTGAGCCACCCGGAAGTGCTGCTCGCGCTGTCGCCGACCTACGCGATCGGATTCATCGTCGACAACCCGCTCGCGACATTCCTCGCGCTCGGCGCGGTCGTTCTCGCCGTCACGGGGACCGAAGCGCTGTACGCCGACATGGGGCACTTCGGCGCGCTGCCGATCCGTTTCGCGTGGCTTGCGATCGTACTGCCGGCGCTCACCCTCAACTACTTCGGCCAGGGCGCGCTGCTGCTCGCCGATCCGACCGCCATCAAGAACCCGTTCTACCTGCTCGCTCCCGGTTGGGCGCTGCTGCCGCTTTTGATCCTCGCGACGCTTGCCGCGATCATCGCGTCGCAGGCGGTGATCTCCGGCGCGTTCTCGCTCACGCGCGCGGCGATCCAGATGGGCTACGCGCCGAGGTTGCGCATCCTGCACACGTCCGAGCGCCAGATCGGTCAGATTTACGTGCCGTTCGTCAACTGGACGCTGCTGATTGCTGTGATGCTGCTCGTGCTGAGCTTCCGCAGCTCGGACAACCTCGCCGCTGCGTACGGCATCGCCGTGACGCTCGCGATGCTCATCGACTCGGTGCTCGTCTACGTCGTCATGCGGCGGATATGGAATTGGAGCCGTCCGCTCGCCACGGCGATCGCGCTGCCGCTACTCTTGATCGATGTCGCGTTCCTCGCGTCGAATTCGCTCAAGATCCCGGAGGGCGGCTGGTTCCCGCTGGTGACGGGCGCCGTCGTGTTCACGCTGCTCACGACGTGGAAGCGTGGACGGATGGTGCTGATGGAACGCCTCGCCGACGACACGATGCCGCTCGACGTGTTCATCGAGAGCATCGGCGCGAGCCCGCCGCCGCGCGTGCCGGGCACGGCGGTCTTCCTCACGTCGACGGGCAACCGGGCGCCGCACGCGATGCTGCACAACTTGAAGCACAACAAGGTGCTGCACGAGCGGGTCGTCGTGCTGACCGTGCACACGCGTGACATTCCTCGCGTGCCGGCGAAGGAGCGCGTCGAGATCCATCCGCTTCCGGCGGCGTTCTGGACGATCGACGCGTACTACGGATTCACCGAAGATCCGGACGTGCCGTCGCTGCTCGACGCATGCGGCCGGCTGGGGTTCGAGTTCGAGATGATGGATACGTCGTTCTTCGTCTCGCGCGAGACGCTGATCCCTTCGGTTGCCCCCGGCATGGCGCTCTGGCGCGAGCGGCTGTTCGCGTCGATGTCGCGCAACGCGGTGAAGGCAACCGACTTCTTCCGCGTGCCGACGAATCGCGTCGTCGAATTGGGCACCCAAGTCGAGCTCTAGACTAGATCCAATTTAGATGGACCTGCGCGCGCGCACGGCGGCGTGCCGCCGCCCGAGCGCCGCGCACAAAAAAGGAACGCCGGCCGCGGGGCCGGCGTCTTGTTGCGACGGGGCGCGCCTACGCGGCGCCCATCTGCACTTTCATCGTCTTCAGCGCCTTGCTCTCGATCTGGCGGATGCGTTCCGCAGATACGCCGTACTCGTCGGCGAGCTGTTGCAGCGTCGCGGGATTCTCCTCGGCAAGCCACCTCGCTTCGATGATCCGACGGCTGCGCGGATCGAGCTTCGTGAGCGCCGTCTGAAGCCCCGAGCTGCGGTTCGCGGCGGTCTGTGCGCGCTCGAGGATTTGCGCGGGCTCGTCGTCGGCGTCGGTCAGATAGGCGATCGGCGTCACGACTTCGCCTTCGTCGCCCGCCGGCGGTTCGAGCGCGACGTCCTGCCCGCTCAAGCGCATTTCCATCTCGCGAACTTCAGCGGGTTTGACGCCGAGCTCGCGCGCGATCGCCGCCGCATCACCTGTGGTGAGCGAGCCCGAACCGCTCTTCATGCTGCGCAGATTGAAGAACAGCTTGCGCTGCGCCTTGGTCGTCGCGATCTTCACGAGCCGCCAATTGCGCAGGATGTATTCGTGCATCTCGGCCTTGATCCAATGCAGCGCGAACGACACCAGCCGCACGCCGCGCTCGGGATCGAAGCGGCGCACCGCCTTCATCAGTCCGACGTTGCCTTCCTGGATCAGGTCCGCCTGCGGCAGCCCGTAGCCCAAGTAGTTACGGCTTACCGCGACGACCAGCCGCAGATGCGACAGCACGAGCTCGCGCGCGGCATCGAGGTCATTGTCGCGCTGGAGGCGACGGCCGAGCGCGACCTCCTGCTCGGCGGTGAGCAGCGGAAACCGGTTTACCGCCTGGATGTAGTGATCCAAACTCCCCAGCGAAGCAGGGGTCGGGAACGCCAGCGCGGTACTCGTCATCGTGGGATCTCCTGTTGGTGCCGGTCGGGTCATGTGGTGGCGAGCGCTGCCGGCGATTTTAGCACTCGGTCCATCAGAGTGCCAAAATGGCCAATAGTTCCCGACTGATTTAGTCGGCTATCTCTCGCATTAGGTTGGGCGTCTCGATTGCGCCCAAGTTCAGTCGGGCTTCCAATGTGAGCGCACGCTTACTCCTTCGGGGCTATCCGACCAAGGCCTCGACGAACTCGGCCGCCACGAACGGCTTGAGGTCGTCGACGCCTTCGCCGACGCCGATAAAGCGAAGCGGCACCGGCCGCTGCTTGGCGATCGCCGCGACGACGCCGCCCTTGGCGCTGCCGTCGAGTTTGGTGAGCACGAGGCCGGTCAGCGAAAGCGCGTCATCGAACGCGGCAACCTGTGCGAGCGCGTTCTGGCCCGTGTTCGCGTCGAGCACGAGGAGCGTCTCGTGCGGCGCCGTCGGATCGGCCTTCTGGATCACGCGGCGGACCTTGCGGATTTCGTCCATCAAATTGAGCTGCGTCGGCAACCGTCCCGCGGTGTCGGCGAGGACCACGTCGATGCCGCGCGCCTTGGCCGCGCCGATGGCGTCGAACACGACCGCCGCCGCATCGCCGCCCTGTTGAGCGATGACAGCGACGTTGTTGCGTTCGCCCCAAACGGCAAGCTGCTCGCGGGCGGCGGCGCGGAACGTGTCGCCGGCAGCGAGCAGCACCGAGTAGCCCTGGTGCTGCAACAGCTTGGCAAGCTTGCCGATCGAAGTCGTCTTGCCCGCCCCGTTGACGCCGGCGAGCATGATGACGAACGGCCGCTCCTCCCCGATCACGAAGGGCTTTTCGAGCGGCGCGAGGAGCTCGGTCAGGCTCGCCTTGAGCATTGTCTTCGCGTCGCCGTCGTCGCCGGCGCGCTTCCAGCGGGCGCGCAGACTCACGAGGAGTGCCTGCGTCGCCGGCATCCCGACGTCGGCCGCGATCAGCGCGGTTTCGAGCGCCTCGAGCGTCTCGTCGTCGAGCTCGCGACGCGTGAAGACGGCGGTGAGCGCGCCCGTCAGGCGCTCGCGCGAGCGGCCGAGCCCCTCCTTCAACCGCTCGCTCCAGGGCTTCTTCTCGTCCTCGGCGGACTTGCGCTTGAAGAGGTCGAACATCGAGGTTACAAGGACTGCGTCTGGCGCGAGTGCGCGCAAAACGCTAATTTTACCGCGCGCGGCAACCCAGCCCCCGCGCTGCCCGCCACGCCGCATTCCGTAACCCGTGCCTTCTGCCCTCGCCGGCCGCGTCCGCATCATCGGCGGCACCCATCGCGGACGCGTGATCCGCTTTCCCGCGGCGCAGGGCCTGCGGCCTACGCCCGATCGGGTGCGCGAGACACTCTTCAACTGGCTCGGCCAGCAGCTCAACGGTCGGCGTTGCCTCGATCTTTTCGCGGGAAGCGGCGCGCTGTCGCTCGAGGCGGCGTCGCGCGGCGCGCTGCTTGCCGTTGCGATCGAGCGCAACCGCGGGCTCGCCGACGCGATTCGCGCCAATGCTGCGGCGATCGGCGCGGGCGCGCTCGAAGTGCACGTCGGCGATGCACGCGATTGGCTCGCGCGAGAGACGCGCGCGTTCGACGTGATCTTTCTCGATCCGCCGTTCGGCGACGATCCGTGGCCGTGGCTGTTGCCCGCGTGCGCGGCGAAGCTCGCTGGCGGCGGCGTCGTCTATGCAGAGGCCGGCCGCGAGATCGCGCCGCCATCCGGTCTCGCGGCGCGTCGTCATGCGAAGGCGGGGCAGGTGCATTATCATCTGCTCGCCCGCGCGTGATCGTCGGGCGTTCGCGATGCTGAAGATCGTCTATCCGGGCACGTTCGATCCGTTCACCCGCGGCCACGAGGACCTCGCGCGTCGCGCCGCGAAGCTTTTCGACCGCGTCGTGATCGGCGTCGCCGACAGCCAGTCGAAGCGGCCGTTCTTCACGACCGCGGAACGCGTCGCGATGACCCGCGACGTCGTCGCGCCGATCGCGAACGTCGAAGTGGCGGCGTTCTCGTCGCTGCTGATGGATTTCGTCCACCAGCAGAATGCGCGCATCATCCTGCGCGGCCTGCGCGCGGTGTCCGATTTCGAGTACGAGTTCCAGATGGCGGGAATGAACCGCAACCTCTATCCCGAGGTCGAAACACTGTTCCTCACGCCGTCCGAGCAATATATGTTCGTGTCAGCGACGATCGTCCGCGAAATCGCCAAGTTCGGCGGCGACGTGTCGCAGTTCGTACATCCGCTCGTGCATCAGAAGCTGCGCGAGAAGTTCGGCCGCAATTAGCGGTACCGTCCGATGGCGCTTCTGATCACCGACGAGTGCATCAACTGCGACGTTTGCGAGCCCGAGTGCCCGAACGGCGCGATCTCGCAGGGCGCGGAGATCTACGTCATCGATCCGGACAAGTGCACCGAATGCGTCGGCCATTTCGATCGGCCGCAATGCGTCGAGGTATGTCCGGTCAACTGCATTCCCGTCAATCCGGACCGCGTCGAAACGCGAGAGCAGCTTCGGCTCAAGTATGAAGGGTTGATGGCCGCCAAAGCTGCGGTTTAGCGCTACCGTTCACCCTACCCGTTCGCCGCGAGCGGCAGGCCGTCGGACTGCTCGACCACCGCGTTGACCGCGGCAATTTCGCGCTCGAGCGCGGCCATCTCCGATGACAGCGCTTCCTCCGCCTGTTGCAGGTCGAGCACGCGACCGTCGAGCTCGCCGCTCGCGTGGTGGATGCGCCGGATGCTCTCGAGGCGCCGGCGCAGCTGCAGGTGGTGCTCGCGCACCTGCGTCTCGAGCGGCGCCATGACCGCCTTCAGCCAGCTTTCCAGATCTCGGTTCGCGATCTGGTAGACGTGCTTCACGCGCGAGGCGACGGTCTCGAAGAAGCGCCGCATCAGCGCGTATTTCGCCTTGCTCACCATGTTCCACAGCGTGTTGAAGTGCTGGTTGTACGCGCGCTCGAGCCGGTCGGTCTCCTTCTGGTACTTGAGCATCGAGAACGGCGGCGGGGAGTAGCGCTCGAGGCCCTGATCCTTCGCGAAGCGCGTATACATCGCCTGCATCATGTCGTGGATCTCGCCGCACTTCACGGCGCCGCGCTCGAAATCGTGGCGGATCGTCGTGAAGAACTCGTTCATCGCGCCGCGCACGCCCTTGGTGAACTTGCGCTCCTCGATCGTGCGCCGCGTGCGCCCCGCGTTCTGCCGAAGCGCTTCGAGACCGATGACGTCGAACAGCTCGTTCGTGTGTGTCGTGAAGACGTTGCGCAGCGCCGTGTAGCGGGCGAGGCCGCGCTCGAAGAGCTCCTTCTCGCTGCGCACGCGCTCCATCATGTGCTCGACCACGTCCTGGTTCTTGCCGCGCAGCGCGCGCAACTCGGCGAGTTGTTCGCCCACGCCGTCGCGGCGTGCCTTCAGCAGCGAGCTCACCCCGGCGACGATCGCCTTCACCTCGGCTTGCGTTGCCGCGCCGACGATCTCGCGCTTGGAGGGGATCAGCTTGCGCGACAGCGCGTCTTCAAGGCGAGGCAACCGCGTCTTCGCAAGCAGCGCGTCGTCGCCGTTGACCTTGGCGAGCAGCGCTTTCTGAGCGGAGGCGGCGAACACCTGCTGCGGCGGGATGTCGAGCAGCGCGGCGGTATTCCTGCACTGGCGATCGATCTCGGCGTCGACTTCGGCTGCGCTCTTCAGGTCGTCCCACAGGCCGTCGATCTTGTTCAGGATCACGATGCGGCCCGCGCTCGTCGCCGGATCGTCGCCGGCAAGATGCTGCGTCCAAACGTCGAGATCGGTCTTGGTCACGCCCGCGTCCGCGGCGAGGATGAACAGCACGGCGTGCGCATTCGGCAGCAGCGACAGCGTAAGCTCCGGCTCGGTGCCGATCGCGTTGAGCCCCGGCGTGTCGAGAATGACGAGGCCCTGCTGCAACAGCGGATGCGGGAAGTTGATCACCGCATGGCGCCAGCACGGCACGTCGACGCTGCCTTCATCGGCGTCGGCGAGCGCGTCCATGACGTCGGCGTCGTCGTAGAGGCCGTACTTGCGCGCGAGCGCGAGCGGCACGCGCTTGACTTGCGACACGCTCGACAGTGCCTCGCCCATCCGCTCGGCCGACGACAGATCGAGCGCCAGCGTCACCCACTCGTCGGCGTAGTTCTTGAACTCGGCGACGGTCGCGTCCTTCGCGCGCGTCTCGATCGGCAGCAGTCGGATCGACGGCGGCCGCGTTGCGTCGTAGAGCAGCTCCGTCGGACACATCGTCGTGCGACCGGCCGACGACGGCAGCAGCCGGGCTCCGAAATCCGCGAAGAAGATTGCGTTGATCAGTTCGGACTTGCCGCGCGAGAACTCGGCGACGAACGCGACGACGAGCTTGTCCTGATGGAGGCGCTCGAGCAGATGCTGCACCCGCAGGTCGATCTGCGCGTCGGTGAGATCGTGGTCACCCAGCCATTGATGCAACGACGAGATCGCGCTCGACAGCCGGCGGCGCCAGTCGCTGTACGCTTCGAATCGTGCCGCGAGTTCGCGCGAGGGAGCCATCGGGTTGTCGCGTTTCGGTTGCCTGGGCGGCGTGTACTTGAGACGCAAGCGACGGGCAATCTATCACAGGGACGAAGCAGAAGCCGTGCCGACGAGCGCCGCGCCCCGCACGGCGCGGCCGCGCGGTATCTCGCCTTCGATCGTGCGGGCCGCCCGCGCCCACCTTGTGACGCCCAGCGTCACCGCGGCTGGCAGCGCGGACAGAACGTCGTCGCGCGGCCGCCTTGCCGGACGGAGCGGATCGGCGTGCCGCAGACGCGACAGGCCGCGCCTTCGCGACCGTAGACGTAGAGCGTCGTCTGAAACTCGCCCGGCTGGCCGTCACCGTCGACGTAGTCGCGCAGCGTCGACCCGCCGCGTGCGATCGCATCCGACAGCGTTGCGCGCACGGCGTCGACGAGGCGGGCGAGCCTCGTCATCGACAATCTCCGCGCCGGTGTCGTCGGCCGGATCCCGGCACGAAAGAGCGACTCGTTCGCATAGATGTTGCCGACGCCGACGACGAGCCCGTTGTCCATCAGCGCGAGCTTGATCGCCGTGGCGCGCCGGCGCGTCTCGCGGTACAAGTAATCGGCATCGAACGCGGCGTCGAACGGCTCGGGGCCCAGCGCCGCGAGGAGCGGATGTCGATCCGCCGGAGCCGGGAGCCAAAGCATCGCGCCGAAGCGGCGGGGATCGTGGTAGCGCAGCGTCGCGCCCGAATCGAGCACGAGGTCGATGTGGTCGTGCGGCCTGCGCGTCGGCGGCGGACCGGTGTAAACGCGAAGGCTTCCCGTCATGCCGAAATGCACGAGCAGCGTGTCCGTGCCGATGCGGAACAGCAAGTACTTGCTCCTGCGATCGAGCGCATCGACCGTTCGTCCGGCGATCCGCTTCGCAAGACCGGCGGGAACCGGCCAGCGTAGCCGCCGGTCGTAGACTCGCAGCGCCGAAATGCGACGGCCGACGACATGTGGCGCGACGCCGCGGCGCGTGGTCTCGACTTCGGGAAGCTCGGGCATTTGCGGTGCGAAGGTTCGCGCGCTCGCACGGCGCGTTTGGTGCGCCGCCGAATATATCCTAAGATCGTTCCTCGGCCTAAGATCGTTCCTCGGCCGCAAATCGGTCGCCTCGCCGAGAGGGCGGCCCAGCAGGACGCCAGACATGCCCGTATCACGAATTCGCTTCACGGTCGCAGTCATCGCCGCAGCGGCAAGCTTTTCGCCGCTCGCCGCGATCGCCCAGGCGCCGACCGATCCGCCTTCCGCGGGGCGCGAGAGCGGGCTCTCCGCGGATGTGATGTACCGCGTGCTGATCGGCGATATCGCACTGCAACGCGGCGAACCGGTCGTCGCCGCACGCGCGTATCTCGAAGCGGCTCGCGAGGCGCGCGATCCGGCGCTTGCCCGGCGGGCGACCGAAGTGGCGCTGTCCGCGCGCCAGCGAAACTATGCGCTCGAAGCGGCGAAGCTCTGGGCCGAGCTCGATCCGCAAGCGGAGCGGCCGAAGCAGCTCGTCACGGCGCTCGCGAGCGGATCGTTCGGCAAGATGCTCGAGTCGCCGTCCGAATCGTCCGAGCTGCACGTCGCGCTCGAACGCGCGCTCGCGCAAGCGGCGACGACCCCGGGCGCGCTCGGTGAAGCGTTCCTCCAGCTTCCTCGCTTGCTTTCGCAGCAGTCGGACAAGCAGCAGGCGTATACGGTGATCGAGCGGCTCGCGCAGCCCTATCCGCTCGTGCCCGAAGCGCAATTCGCGATCGCGCTCGCCGCCTTCAACGCCGGCGCGGCGGACGCGAACGCCGTAAAGGCCGCACGCGACGGCGTCGAACGCGCGCTCGCGCTGCGTCCCGGATGGGAGCGCGCGGTGCTGCTGAAGTCCGAGATCCTCGCGCGCCAATCGCCGGAAGACGCGATCGCTTATCTCGAGGCGTTCCGCAAGGACGAACCCGCTTCGCGGCCGGCGGCCGGAGCGCTCGCGCAGCTCTACGTCGAGCAGAAGCGCTACGGCGACGCGCGGGCGGTGTTCGAGGCGTTGCGTAAATCCGATCCGGACGACCGCGAGGTGCAGTTCGCGATCGCCGTGATCGCGATCCAGATGCAGGATTGGAACACCGCCGAAAGCGAGCTTCAGGCGTTGCACGATGCGCAATACGGCGACGCGGGCGTGGTCGAGCTCTATCTCGCGCAGGTCGCCGAGGAGATGGGCAAGCTCGACGTCGCGATCGAGCGCTACAAGGCCGTGCCGGCCGGCGACCGCGGTTGGACGGCGCAGCTTCGCGTCGCCGGCGTGCTCGCGAAGCAAGGCAAGCTCGCCGCCGCGCGCGCTTGGCTCGCCGATCTTCCCGCGGTGACGATCGAGCAGCGCGTGCAGGTGCGGCAGGCGGAATCGCAATTGCTGCGCGATGCCGGCGACAACGCGGGTGCCTATGCGGTGCTCGACAAAGCGCTCGCCGAGCATCCGGACGAGCCCGACTTGCTCTACGACATCGCGATGGTCGCCGAAAAGCTCGATCGGATCGATGTCGTCGAGTCGCGGCTGTCGCGGCTGATCGCGCTCAAGCCCGACAGCGCGCAGGCGCTGAACGCACTCGGCTACACGCTCGTCGATCGCACCGAGCGCGCCGCCGAAGGGCTTGCTCTGATCGAGAAGGCGCACAAGCTGCAGCCCGCCGACCCGTTCATCCTCGACAGCATGGGATGGGCGAACTACCGGCTCGGCCGGCTCGACGACGCCGAGCGCTATCTGCGCCAGGCGATGCAGGAGCGCCCCGACGCCGAGATCGCCGCGCACCTCGGTGAAGTGCTGTGGAAGAAGGGCGAGCCCGACCGCGCCCGCGAAGTCTGGCAATCGCAGCTCAAGTCGACGCCGGACAGCCCCGTGTTGCGCGAGACGATGCGCCGTCTTGCGCAATAGCATGCGCAGACGTGCCCGCTCCGCGGGCGCGCAGTTTACGCAAAGGCGAACCGCGCGCCTTGTATCGCGCTGCAAAAAAGCCGGCGCATGACTGCGCGTCGGACGATCGCGTTCGGCTTCGCTGCGTTGACGCTCGCCGGCTGCGCGACGGCACCGCCGTCGCAAGCGCCGGGCGCGCCGGCCGTGCTTCCCGATACGCCGTTCGCGCTCGACGGCCGCTTGTCGGCGCGCCGAGATCGCGACGGCGTCGCCGCGAACTTCACGTGGATCCACGCGCCGCCGCGCGACACGCTCACCGTGTCGACACCGCTCGGACAGGTGATCGCCGAGCTCCAGGGCGATGCGTCGGCGCGGCGCGTCACGCTGACACGAAGCGACGGCACGACCGAGCAAGCGTCCGACTGGACGTCGCTCACCGAACGTGCGCTCGGCTTTGCGTTGCCCGTCGAGGGCCTTTCCGCGTGGGCGCGCGGCGGCGCGCACGAAGGTTCCGCGGCGTCGCGCGAAACCGACGCCGCGGGACGCACGTCGCTGCTGCGCCAGGACGGCTGGGAGATCGTTTACGACTACGACGACGCGTCGCGCGAGCCGAAACGAATCCGCCTCGCTTACCCTGGCGTCGAAGTGCGCATCGTTGCCGATCGCTGGCGCGAGCCGTAGGAACTCGATGCGCGCGCTGACCGTCCCCGCGCCTGCGAAGATCAACCTGTTTCTGCATGTGATCGGCCGTCGCGCCGACGGCTATCACTCGCTCGAATCGCTGATGGTGTCGCTCGACTTCGGCGATACCGTGTCGCTCGTCGCGCGCGATGACGGCGCGATCGTGCGTGCGCGCGAAATCGCCGGCGTTGCCGTCGACGACGACCTCGCGGTTCGCGCGGCGCGCGCGCTGCAGCACGAAACGCACTGCGAGGCCGGCGTCGACATCGCGATCGACAAGCGCATTCCGCAAGGCGGCGGTCTCGGCGGCGGCAGCTCGGACGCAGCGTCGGTGCTGATCGCGCTCAACGCGCTGTGGAATACGCGTCTGCCGCGGGCGCGGCTCGCAGCGATCGGCGCGCGACTCGGCTCCGACGTTCCGTTCTTCTTGGGCGAGGGGCCGGCACTCGCGCGCGGCGTCGGCGAGCAACTGACGCCGGTGACGTTGCCGTCGATGTGGATTGCGCTGCTCTTTCCGCCGTGCACCGTGGCGACGGCAGCGATTTTCGCCGCATCTGAATTGACACGTGACACGTCGTCGGCGAAAATAAACGTCTTTTCCGAGAGTTATGGCCGCAACGATCTCGAAGGCGTCGTCGCGGCACGTTACCCGGATGTCGCCGAAGCGCTCGCGTGGCTCGCTGCGCGGTCGAAAGCGGCGCGGATGACGGGGTCGGGGGCCTGCGTATTCGCACCGTTCATCGCCGAAGCGGATGCCCGTGCCGCGTGCGCCGATCTTCCCGTGCGCATGCGCGGCGTCGTCGCCCGGACGCTCGCGCGCCATCCGCTCGCAACGCTCGCATGACGCTCGAAAGGGTTCCAGCCTGCCGCGTAATGCGCCGCTTTTCGCTTCACCCCGCTGGGGAGTCGCCAAGTTGGTTAAGGCACCGGATTTTGATTCCGGCATTCGAGGGTTCGAATCCTTCCTCCCCAGCCCTTCCT
The DNA here is from genome assembly GCA_963728935.1 of uncultured beta proteobacterium. Lineage (GTDB taxonomy): Bacteria > Pseudomonadota > Gammaproteobacteria > Burkholderiales > Casimicrobiaceae > CAVSMC01. The sequence continues at coordinate 899,949 of CAVSMC010000001.1, forward strand.
CGTCGGGCAGATCGCGCGCGAACCCGCGTCCGCCCAATGTGTCTCGGAAATCGTCCATGGCCTTCGAGCGGATGAGAATCTTCACCGGTAACGGCAATCCGAAGCTTGCCGAGGCCGTTTGCCGACACCTCAACATCAGCCTTGGGCGCGCGATCGTCGGCCGCTTTTCCGACGGCGAGGTGATGGTCGAGCTGCTCGAGAACGTGCGCGGGCGCGACATCTTCGTGCTGCAGTCGACCTGCCAGCCGACCAACGACAATCTGATGGAGATCATGGTGATGGTCGATGCGCTCAAGCGCGCGTCGGCCGCGCGCATCACCGCGTGCATTCCGTATTACGGCTACGCGCGGCAGGACCGCCGTCCGCGCTCGGCGCGGGTGCCGATCACCGCGAAAGTCATCGCCGACATGCTGCAGACGGTCGGCGTGCAACGCATGATGGTGATGGACCTTCACGCCGATCAGATCCAGGGCTTTTTCAACATCCCGGTCGACAACATCTACGCGACGCCGATCCTGCTCGGCGATCTGTGGAAGCAGAGCTACGACGACCTGCTCGTGGTGTCGCCCGACGTCGGCGGCGTCGTGCGCGCACGCGCGATCGCGAAGCGGCTCGATTCGGACCTCGCGATCATCGACAAGCGGCGTCCGCGCGCGAACGTCTCCGAAGTGATGAACATCATCGGCGACGTCGGCGGCCGCACGTGCGTCATCATGGACGACATCGTCGATACCGCGAACACGCTGTGCAAGGCGGCGACCGCGCTGAAGGAGCACGGCGCGAAGAAAGTCGTCGCGTATTGCACGCACGCGGTGCTCTCCGGCGGCGCCGTCGCGCGGATCACCAGCTCGGACATGGACGAGATCGTCGTCACCGACACGATTCCACTCACCGCGGAAGCGCAGGCGTGCCCGCGCATCCGGGCGCTTTCGTGCGCGCAGTTGCTCGCCGAGACGATGACGCGCGTGTCGAACGAGGAATCGGTGAGCTCGCTGTTCACCGAGTGAGCGCCGCGGGCGAACGCTTGCGAGCTTCGCCATAAAACCGCTATAATTCAAAGCTTTTCCGGTTCGCGCCGCGATCGACGCGAGCCGGATGTCGCCAACCGCGGACGACCGGGCGTCAACGCAGCTAGCGCAGCCGGAAGGCCGCAGACATCGGAGTAACTCGCAATGGCATTCGAATTCACCGCATTTGCGCGCGCGACCGAAGGCCGCGGCGCGAGCCGCCGGTTGCGCCGCTCGGGCAGGGCGCCCGGCATCGTTTACGGCGGCACGACGACGCCCACGCCGATCGAGCTCGACCACAACGCGCTCTATCACGCGCTTCGCAACGAGGCGTTTCACGCGTCGATCCTCACGATGAAGCTCGACGGCGCCGCGACGAAGGTGCTGCTGCGCGACGTGCAGATGCATCCGTTCAAGGACGCGATCCTGCACGTCGACTTCCAGCGCGTCGACGAGAACAAGAAGATCCACGTCAAGGTGCCGCTGCACTTCGTCAACGCCGATATCTCGCCGGCGGTGAAGATGTCGGGAGCGGTCGTGAGCCACGTCGCGAACGACCTCGACGTTTCGTGTCTGCCGCGCGATCTGCCCGAGTTCATCGAGGTCGACTTGTCGGCGCTCGACGTCGGCAAGCCGATCCACGTGTCGGAGCTTGCGCTTCCGGCCGGGGTCAACGCGGTGACGCACGGCAAGCTCGATCCGGTGGTCGCCGCCGCGGTCGTACCGAAGGCCGCGATCGAGGCCGAGGAAGAAGCGGCCGCCGCCGAGGCTGCCGCAGCGGCCGCAACGGCCGAAGGTGCCGCGCCGGCAGCAGGCACGCCGGCCGCCGCGCCGGCTGCCGAGGCAAAGGCGCCGGAAAAGAAGGAAGAGAAGAAGAAGTAGCCGCGCAAAGCGGACGCCGCACTGCGAAGGCCCGCCCGCGCGAGTTGAACGCGGCGGGCCTTTGTTTTTGCGCCATCCACAGCGCGCTTCGTTGACCGATGAGCACATCGATTCGACTCGTCGTCGGCCTGGGCAACCCCGGGCGCGAGCACGACGCGACGCGGCACAACGCGGGCTTCTGGTTCGCCGACGCGCTCGCTTCGAAGCTCGGCGCAGCGTTTGCGAACGAGTCGAAGTTCTTCGGGCATGTCGCGCGTGCGGGCGAGCTTCGACTGCTGAAGCCGATGACATACATGAACGTGAGCGGGCGTTCGGTTTCATCGCTCGCGCGCTTTTTTGCCGTCGGTCCGGAGGAAATGCTCGTCGCGCATGATGAGCTCGACCTGAAGCCCGGCGATGCGAAGCTCAAGTTCGGCGGCGGCTTCGCCGGCCACAACGGATTGCGCGACATCGTTGCGCAACTGGGCACGGCCGATTTCTGGCGTCTTCGCGTCGGCATCGGTCATCCGCGCGATTCGGAGTTTTCCCAACAACCGGTCGTCGATTACGTGCTGCGGCCGCCGCGCGGCGACGAGCGCTCGGCGATCGTCGCGTCGATCGATCGCGCGCTCGACGCGTGGCCGGCGATTGCCGCCGGCGAATTCGAGCGCGCGATGACCGCGCTTCATACGAAGGAAAAGGGTTCGGCGCCATGAGCGTTCGCTGCGGCATCGTCGGTCTCCCGAACGTCGGCAAGTCGACGCTCTTCAACGCTTTGACGCGCGCGGGCATCGCAGCGGAGAACTATCCGTTCTGCACGATCGAGCCGAACGTCGGCATCGTCGAAGTGCCCGATCCACGACTCGCGGCGCTCGCGGCGATCGCGAAACCCGAGAAGGTGATCCCGGCGACCGTCGAGTTCGTCGACATCGCGGGGCTTGTCGCCGGTGCATCGAAGGGCGAGGGCCTCGGCAACCAGTTTCTCGCCACCATCCGCGAAACCGACGCGATCGCACACGTCGTCCGCTGCTTCGAGGACGACAACGTCGTGCACGTCTCCGGCCGGATCGATCCGGTGTCCGACATCGAGACGATCAACACCGAGCTCGCGCTCGCCGATCTCTCAACGGTCGAAAAGCAAATCGCGAAGGTCGAGAAGGTTGCGCGCGCCGGCGGCGACAAGGAGGCGCAGCGTCTCCATGCGGTGCTGAAGAAGGTGGAAGCGGTGCTCGATCAGGGCCGGCCGGCGCGAACCGCCGAGCTCTACGCAGAAGAGCGCGCGCTCGTGAAACCGTTCTTCCTGCTGACGATGAAGCCGACGATGTATGTCGCGAACGTCGCCGAGAAAGGCTTCCACGACAATCCGCTGCTCGACGCGGTCGAAGCGCACGCGAAGCAGGAGGGCGCTCCCGTCGTGCCGGTGTGCGCAGCGCTCGAAGCCGAGATCGCCGACCTCGACGGCGACGACAAGCTCGCGTTTCTAGCCGATCTCGGCCTCGCCGAGCCCGGGCTCGATCGCGTGGCGCATGCCGGCTACAAGCTCCTCGGGCTGCAGACGTACTTCACCGCGGGTCCGAAGGAAGTGCGCGCATGGACGATCCCGGTAGGTGCCACCGCGCCGCAAGCAGCCGGCGTCATTCATACCGACTTCGAGCGCGGCTTCATCCGCGCCGAGGTGATCACGTACGCCGACTACCTCGCCTGCAACGGCGAGCACGGCGCGAAGGAAGCGGGCAAGATGCGCCTCGAAGGCAAGGAATACGTCGTGCACGAGGGAGACGTCATGCACTTCCGTTTCAACGTCTAAGCGCCCGATGACGACGTTTCGCTTTTCCAAGATGCACGGCTGCGGCAACGACTTCGTCGTGTTCGACGGCGTACGCCAGCGCATCGAGCTCGCGCCGCAGCAGATTCGCACGCTCGCCGACCGGCGCTTCGGCGTCGGCTGCGACCAGGTGCTCGTCGTCGAGCGCGCGACGCGTGCCGACGCCGATTTCCGCTACCGGATCTTCAATGCGGACGGCGGCGAGGTCGAGCAATGCGGCAACGGCGCGCGCTGCTTCGTCAAGTTCGTTCGCGACGAAGGATTGACCGACAAGCGCACGATTCGCGTCGAGACGGCGGGCGGGCTGATCACGCCGGCGCTCGAGCCGAGCGGCGAGGTGACCGTCGACATGGGAGCGCCTCGCTTCGAGCCGGCTGAGATCCCGTTCATTGCGGGCAGCCCGACGATCTTCGCGCCGCTCGACATCGACGGCGGGAGCGTCGACGTGAGCGCGCTGTCGATGGGCAATCCGCACGCGGTCCAGATCGTTGCCGACATCGACCGCGCTCCGGTACAGACGCAAGGACCGCGAATCGAGCATCACCCGCGATTTCCCAACCGCGTGAACGCCGGTTACATGCAGGTCGTCGATCGCGCTACCATTCGCCTGCGCGTGTGGGAGCGAGGCGTGGGCGAGACGCTCGCATGCGGCACCGGCGCGTGCGCAGCGGTGGTCGCCGGGATCCGGCGAGGACTGCTCGACTCGCCGGTGCGCGTGCACACGCGCGGGGGAACGTTGACGGTCGATTGGCCCGGCGGCACTGCTAGCGTGCGCATGACGGGCCCCGCGGCGAAGACGTTCGACGGCGAATGGCACGTGACGCCGTGAGCGGCGTTGCTGCATCTCGACGCCGCGCTCACACCGCCGACACGACAACCGAATACACCAGGACTTCGCGGATGGACGCCAGCGCCGTCGCCGGTTATCTCAAGGACAACCCGCAATTCTTCGCCGACTACGCGGACCTGCTCGCCGAGATCTTCGTTCCGCACCCGCACGGCGGCCACGCGATTCCCATCGCCGAGCGACAGATCATTGCGTTGCGCGAAAAGAACAGCGAGCTCGAAACGCGACTGCGCGAGCTGATCAGCTACGGCGCTGAGAACGAATCGATCGGCGAGAAGCTCCACCGCTCGACGCTCGCGCTGTTCGCGGCGCCGGATCTCGAAACGACGCTCGGCGTGCTCTACCACAGTCTGATGGAGGACTTCGGCGTGCCGCACGTCGCGAGCAGGCTGTGGGGCCGCGTTCCCGAGCAGTCGTACTTGCCCGAGCTCGCCGCGACGAGCGCCGAGCTGCGCGAGTACGCCGATCAGCTCGGCGCGCCCTATTGCGGGAGCTCGGCGCCGTTCGAGTCGCGCGATTGGTTCGAATTCGGCGAGGCCTGCCGCTCGTTCGCGTTTCTGCCGCTTCGCACCGCGCACACGTTCGGCATGCTCGGCCTCGCGAGCGAAGACGCGGACCGCTATTACGCCGGCATGGGAACGCTCTATCTGACGCGCCTCGCCGAGCTCGCGAGCGTCGCCACCGCGCGTTACTTGCCGCCGATGTGACCGCGCGCCGGCCCTCGAAGATTCACCGGCCGCGCACGGCGCCGCGCGATCCCGACCCGCCGATTTCGGCTGCGAACGCCTCAGCCGTCGACGCGTTTGCGCGCCATCTCGCGATGCGACCGCAACATACACGCGCAGCGTATGTCCGCGATGTGACGGCGCTTGCGCGCCTTTGCGGCGATACGCCGCTGGTGAGCCAAACGGCGCCGATGCTGCGCCGTCATCTCGCCGTGCTTCACGCACGCGGGCTCTCCGGTCGCAGCCTCGCGCGGATGCTTTCGGCGTGGCGCGCGTTCTATCGCTTCCAGCTCGACCGCGATGCTTCGATCGTCGAGAGCCCTTGCGCCGGATTGCGCGCGCCGCGCTCGCCGCGACGGCTGCCGTCCGCGCTGTCGCCCGACGAGGCTTCGCGGCTTGTCGAGATCCCTGCCGGCGATGCGCTCGCGATACGCGACCGCGCGCTCTTCGAGCTCGCGTACTCGTCGGGGCTGCGCCTTGCCGAGCTCGCCGGTCTCGACGTCGATCGCATCGATCTCGACTCGGGCGAGGTGCGCGTCATCGGCAAAGGCTCGAAAGAGCGCATCGTTCCCGTCGGCACGGCTGCGCGCGACGCGATCGGGCGCTGGCTTGCCGAACGCGCGGCGATCGCCGACGCGGGCGAACGAGCGCTCTTCGTCGGCGCGCGCGGCTGGCGGGTCAATGTGCGCGCGATCGAGCGGCGCCTCGCGATGTGGGCACGCTCGCAAGGGCTGTCGCGCCATGTCCATCCACACATGCTGAGGCATTCGTTCGCTTCGCACGTGCTGCAGTCGTCGGGCGATCTGCGGGCGGTGCAGGAGATGCTCGGTCACGCGAGCATCGCGAGCACGCAGGTCTACACGCACCTCGATTTCCAGGCGCTCGCCAAAGTCTACGATCAGGCGCATCCGCGCGCCCGAAGAAAGCGTGCGGCCAAGTCGCGTTAGTTTGTGTTAGTTAGTTGACGGGTCCGCCACCCCGCGACGCGGCGAATCGTCGCGCTGCCTGGACGCTTCGATACCTGCCGGCGGCTGGGCTGATGCCGACCTTCGATCGGCGAGTGTCGTGCTCGCGCAGCACCCTAACCCTAACGGTGGGGCCGGCACGACGCGCGCAGGTTGCGATCGGGCTCGACGGCGCGGAGGCCCAACGTTGGCGGACCGTCGGCGCGCTCTTTTGCGCGGCCTCGGCGGTCGCGCGTCATGTCTGCACCGGAGCTTCGTCCAATACCCGCGCGACGCCTGGCAGCCAGGGAAGATCGGTGATGCCGGCGTCACCGCCTGCTTGCTTGATCAGCGTCGTGAGCTGGCCTCGATGGTGCGTCGAGTGATTGAACAGATGCACCGCCGCGACCCAGTTCGGAAGCCCGCGCAGTCGACCGTCGGCGGCCGAACGGTAGACGAGAGTCCCGGCAAGGCATTCGGATGTGAGCTGGCCCGCCCAATCGAGAATCCGCGTATCGGCCGCGTCGCGTTCGCGCGCGAGCGTGGCGAAATCGGCGTATTGATCGGCGCCGTACGCCGGATCGTGAAACGGCTCGCCGGTGAAGCGCGCGAGCCATGCGCGGTCTGCCCAGACGAGATGGCTCAACGTGCGCTGCATCGATCCGAAAAATGCGCCGCGATCGCGCGTTCGCTCTGCTTCGTCGAACGCGCCGACGACCGCGTACAACCGCTCGTTCATCCAGCGGTTGTAGCGGGCGAGCAACTGGCAGTACGCGGGATCGACCATCCGATCACGCGGTTGCGGTATCGGCGGCGAGCTCGAGCTCCTCGATCTCGATCGCGGCGGCGAGCTGCGCGAGCCGCGCGATGACACCGTACGCGTAGAAGCGGTTCGGCGGACACCCGGCGGGCTCGGCAGGATCCGCGATGCACGGCGACTCGAACGCGAGCGGCACGAATTGAGCGCCGGGTGCATTGAGGTTCTCGTCCTTGCCGCGTTCGGTGTGCACGCGATAGAAGCCGCCGACGACGAAGCGGTCGATCATGTAGATCACGGGCTCCGCGATCGCATCGTCGATCGACTCGAACGTCGGCACGCCTTCCTGGATGATGACCGACGTGACGCTGAGACCCTCTTTGACGACCGCCATCTTGTTGCGCTGCTTGCGGTTGAGCCCGATCACTTCGCTCGCGTCGCGCACGGTCATGATGCCCATGCCGTAGGTGCCGGCATCCGCCTTGACGATGACGAACGGCTTCTCGGTGATGCCGTATTGCGCGTACTTCTTCGCGATGCGTCCAAGCACGAGGTCGACGTTCGACGCAAGGCATTCTTCGCCGGCATGCTCGCGGAAGTCGATCTCGCCGCATACGCCGAAGAATGGATCGATCAGCCACCGATCGATGTCGACGAGATCGGCGAACTCCTTCGCGACGCGCTGATAGGCGTCGAAGTGGTGCGACTTCTTGCGGTTGTACCATCCCGCGGAAAGCGGCGGCGCGATCGGCTGGTCGATGTCGCGCAGTACTTCGGGCACGCCGGCCGAGAGGTCGTTGTTCAGAAGGACCATGCACGGATCGAAGCCGTCGATCTCCACGCGGCGGCCGTTACGGCGGATCGGCTCCAGCGTGATCGCCTCGCCGTTGGGCAGATCGATCCGCGTTGCCGACGCGATCTCCTGCAGCAGCGAGCCGATCCGCACGTTCATGCCGGCGCGGCGAAGGATCGCGACGATCGCCGCGACATTCTGCAGATAGAAAGTGTTGCGCGTGTGATTCTCGGGAACGAGCAGCACACCGCGCGCGTCCGGGCACACACGCTCGACGGCCGCCTGGATCGCCTGCACGCAAAGCGGGACGAACGCCGGGCTCAGATTGTTGAAGCCGCCCGGGAACAGATTGGTGTCGATCGGGGCGAGCTTGAACCCTGCGTTACGCAGATCGACCGACGCGTAGAAGGGCACCGCGTGCTCCTGCCATTGCGTGCGCAGCCAACGCTCGATGTCGGGCATGTGCTCGAGGATGCGCCGCTCGAGGTCGAGCAGCGGACCGGTGAGCGCGGTAGTCAGGTGAGGGACCATGATCGGCGGCATCGACTGGGGAGATGCATTCTAGCGCGTTGCCTTCGACGCACGGACGGCGACTACACGTGTCGATCTGCGCACGCGATCGGTCGATGCCGACATGCCGGCCGACCCTCCCAAAAAAAAGGGGCACCGTTGCGGGCGCCCCTAAAGCCACTGAGGAGAAACTACCTACTGCCGTCGAAGACCCAGAGTGTCCTCGATTTACGCTGCATCGCGCGGGAGGAGACGCGCGATGCGCACGTAAAGGTTTGGCGCGGGCTCACTGGACTACCCTCCGCGTTGCGCGCTTCGCGGTCAATTCGCGCTTGGGGCGGCCGGCGCGCTCATGCGCGGTACGCCGATTCGCCGTGCGAGCTGATGTCGAGTCCTTCGCGCTCCTCTTCCTCGGTCACGCGCAGACCGATGACGAGGTCGACGATCTTGTACGCGATGAACGCGACGACCCCCGACCACACGATCGTGATCCCTACCGCCTTTGCTTGGATCCACAGTTGAGCGAGGTAGCCGGGATACTCGGTCTTGCCGGTTACCCAATCGGCGACGACGCTTGGACCGCCGAGGTCGGGCGACACGAAGATGCCGGTCAGGAGCGCACCCAGAATCCCGCCGACGGCGTGCACGCCGAACACGTCGAGCGAGTCGTCGACGCCGATCATTCGCTTCAATCCGTTGACGCCCCACAGGCAGACGAGACCCGCGGCGGCGCCAATGACGAACGCGCCCGGGATGCCAACGTTACCGGCGGCCGGCGTGATCGCGACGAGGCCCGCAACGGCCCCCGAAGCGGCACCGAGCATCGACGGTTTGCCCTTGAGCAGCCATTCGCCGAACGTCCACGAGAGCACGGCGCACGCGGTCGCGAGGAACGTGTTCATGAACGCAAGCGCGGCCGAGCCATTCGCTTCCAGCGCGGACCCCGCGTTGAAACCGAACCAGCCCGTCCACAGAAGCGACGCGCCGATCATCGTCATCGGCAGGTTGTGCGGCGCCATCGACTCCTTGCCGTAGCCGATGCGCTTGCCGAGCACGATCGCACCGACGATGCCGGCGATTCCCGCGTTGATATGCACGACGGTGCCGCCCGCGAAGTCGAGCGCGCCCATTTGCCAGATGAAGCCGGCCTTCGCGTTGGTCGCGTCGACGACGTTCGCGGCCGTATACGCATCCGGTCCGGGCCAGAACCAGACCATGTGCGCGATCGGCGCATACGCGAACGTGAACCACAGCGCGCAGAACAGCAGCACCGCCGAGAACTTCATGCGTTCGGCGAACGCGCCGACGATCAGGCACACGGTGATGGCTGCGAACGTCGCCTGGAATGCGACGAACACGAGCTCGGGCAGCGGCGTGTTCTTGCTGAACGTCGCGGCCATCGCGAACTCGCCCTTCGACGAATCGAACGTCCCCTTGAGGAACAGCCGGTCGAGGCTGCCGAAGAATGCGTTGCCCTCGGTGAACGCGAGGCTGTAGCCGTAGATGCACCACAGCACGCTGATCATCGAGAACACGACGAACACCTGCATCAGCACTGACAGCATGTTCTTCGAGCGGACCATGCCGCCGTAGAACAGCGCGAGCGCCGGGACGCTCATCATCAGCACGAGCGCGGTGGACGTCAGCATCCACGCGATGTCGCCCTTGTTCGGCGTCGGCGCTGGTGCGGCGGTAGCGGCCGGCGCCGCAGCCGCAGCGGCGGGTGCTGCTGCATCCGCCTTCGGCGCTTCCTTGGCGGCTTCAGCCGCGGGTGGCGTTGCCGCCTTGTCCTGCGCGAGCGCGGGCGCCGCCAGGCCGAGAGCGCCCAAGAGCGCGAGCACTGCGAACAATCGCTTCATAGCCATTCCTCCCGTTACAGCGCTTCAGCGCCGGTTTCGCCGGTGCGGATGCGCACGACCTGCTCGAGTTCGAAGACGAAGATCTTGCCGTCGCCGATCTTGCCCGTGTTCGCGGCCTTCTCGATCGCTTCGATGACGCGGTCGAGCAGCTCGCTCTTGATCGCAGCCTCGATCTTCACTTTCGGAAGGAAGTCGACGACGTACTCGGCGCCGCGATAGAGCTCGGTGTGCCCCTTCTGCCGGCCGAACCCCTTGACTTCGGTGACGGTAATCCCTTGCACGCCGATCGCGGAGAGGGCCTCGCGGACCTCGTCGAGCTTGAACGGCTTGATGATGGCGGTGACCAGTTTCATGGTGTCCTCGGGAAAGCGGTTCGAAAGCTTCTGGGCCGCGGATCAGAACGTCTTCTTCAGGTAGACGACGCCCCGATCCTTCGACGTGTCATAGCCTGTGAGGTCGGTATAGAACGGCTCCTTTGCGTTGTTGCCCGTGTAGTACGCGCCGAACTCGATGCCCTTCAACGCGCCGTCGGGCACCGTGTAGGAGACGCCCAGCTTCCAGTCGTCGTACGAGGCCTCGAAATCGCCGCTGCCGTCGTGACGGACGTCGAGATGCCCGTAGTGGCCGAGCACTGCCCAGCCGGTGTCGGGCACGGGGTAGGTCGCGGAGAGGTCGAAGTACCAGGTGCCGTCGGTCTTCTGTCCATTCGGGCGAATCCCGAAATAGTCATTGGAGACGGTGTAGGAGATCTTGCCGCTGATCCACTTCCAGCCGATGCCGCCATAAAGCTCCCAGGTGTCGGCACTGACCACGCCGGCGTTCTTCGATCCCGGGTAGTAGTAGTAGAGCGTGCCGACGTCGTAGCTCCAGTCGTCGGCGCCGGGGAAGGTGTTCTTGTAGCCGCCGTAGAAGTCCCACTCGAGGCTCGAGCGGTTGTAGGCGCCGAAGTCCTCGAGCCAGCTGATGTTCGAGCCCCAGGTTCCGAGGTAAAAGCCGCTGGAATGCGCGTAGTCGAAGCCGCCCTGCACCGCGGGCTTGCCGGCGGTCTGCGCGATGCCGCGGAAGATGTACTCGCTGAACAGTCCGACGTTGGCGGTGATCGTGTGCTCCGGCGGAGGCGGCGTGGGGGCGGGTGCGGGCGTCTGGCCCAACGCGTTGCCGGCGACGATCGAAGCGACGGCAAAGGTGGCGAGGGACGGGCGAAGCACGGGACGTGCGGGCATGGCGTGGCTCCTGTGGCCTTCTTGAAGGGTGTGAGTGAATGCCCGGTTCGCACAGCATTTCGTGTGCCATAGATAAAAACATAGCGTTTTCAACGTGTTGCTGCGTAAATCTCGCGCCGCAACAAATATCGGGCGATTTCATCGGCACCGCTTTGGTGCGCGGCGCGTCCCCGTGGGCACAATAATGGCGCGCGGCCGGATCGGGTCGCCAAGTGCATGACGAAGGGCGCGCGACGGGCCGTTTGCTAGACTCGCGTAACGACGCGTCGGTCGCCGGCGCGCTGCGATGCGGAGGTGGTGATGATCAATTCAAAGGCATTCGACGAGATCGCGTCGCGTATCGCGAAAGCGTTCGAGAACAGCCCCGCGAAGGACCTCGAGAAGAACATCAAGGCGATGCTCTCGAGCGGCCTGGCGCGGCTCGATCTCGTTCCGCGAGCGGAATTCGAGGTGCAAGCGCAGGTCTTGCTGCGCACGCGCGAAAAGCTCGAGGTGCTCGAGCGCCGCATCGCCGAGCTCGAGGCGAGCATCGCCGCCAAGGCGCAATAGGAACCGGCGGCGCTCCTGACCGCTTTTCGGCACGGCTTGCAACTGCGGCAGGCTGAGATGCGCCTGTTCGCGCGGGTTCGCGGCGCAAGCGAGTGATCGGTCGTTCGGTCGAGCGCGCCGTTTTGGCGTTGCCCCTAGACTGACTCGTCCGTTCCGATCGATGCCGTCGCAAGGGCCGCCATGCCGGTTGCCGTCGTGCTGTCGCGGGGCCTCGCCGGCGTCGATGCTCCGCTCGTCACCGTCGAGGTCCACCTGTCCGGCGGACTGCCCGCGTTCAACCTCGTCGGATTGCCCGATACGGAAGTAAAGGAAGCGCGCGAGCGGGTGCGCGCGGCGCTTGCCAACGCGCAGTTCGATTTTCCAGCCCGCAAGATCACCGTGAACCTTGCGCCCGCCGATCTTCGCAAGGAGTCGGGACGCTTCGACCTTCCGATCGCGCTCGGTATCCTCGCGGCAACCGGACAGATCCCCGCGGGCGCGCTTGCGCAAGCCGAATTCGCCGGCGAGCTCGCGCTGACCGGCGAATTACGACCGATCCGCGGCGCGCTGCCGATGGCGCTCTGCGCGCGGCGCGACGGGCGCGCGTTCGTGCTGCCGGCGGCAAGCGCGACCGAGGCGGCATTCGTTCGCGGTCTCAACGTGCTGCCGGCGCCGAGTCTGCTCGCCGTCTGTGCGCATCTGACCGGCCGGACGCCGCTCGTGCCGCTTGCGGCCAACGTGCTCGCTCGCGTGAACGGCAACGCCTTCGCGGTCGATCTCGCCGATGTACGCGGGCAAGCGCCGGCCAAGCGCGCGCTCGAGATCGCCGCCGCCGGCGCTCATAGCGCGCTCCTGATCGGGCCGCCCGGCACGGGCAAGTCGATGCTCGCGCAGCGGCTTCCCGCCTTGTTGCCGCCGTTGACCGAAGACGAAGCGCTCGCGACCGCGGCCATCGCTTCGCTCGCCGGCTGCTTCGACGTTTCGCGTTGGGGCATGCCGCCGTATCGCGCGCCGCATCACACGGCGAGCGGCGTCGCGCTCGTTGGCGGCGGCAGCGATCCCCGCCCGGGCGAGATTTCGCTTGCGCATCACGGCGTGCTCTTTCTCGATGAGCTGCCGGAATGGGATCGACGGGTGCTCGAGGTGCTGCGCGAGCCGCTCGAGTCGGGCTCGATCCATATCTCGCGCGCGGCGCGGCAAAGCACCTTTCCGGCGCGCTTCCAGTTCATCGCCGCGATGAATCCCTGTCCATGTGGGTGGCTGGGACACACGAGCGGTCGGTGTCGTTGCACGCCCGACCAGGTGCTGCGTTACCGCGCACGTATCTCCGGGCCCCTGCTCGATCGCATCGATCTCGGCATCGAGGTGCCGGCGGTTGCAGTCGAGGCGCTCGCGGCAGGGGCGTCGCGCGACGGTGAGGAAACGAGCGAGGTCGTGCGCGCGCGCGTCGGGGCCGCGCGTGCGCTCGCGTTGGCGCGACAGCGATGTCCGAACGCGATGCTCACGGCGCGCGACATCGACCTCCATTGCGTGCCCGATAGCGCTGGCGCAGCGATGCTTGCGCAAGCGCTCACGCGCCTGTCGCTGTCAGCGCGCGCGTATCACCGGATCCTCAAAGTCGCGCGAACGATCGCCGACCTCGATGCCGCGACGACGATCGACGCACGCCATATTGCCGAGGCGATTGCGTATCGGCGCTTCGAGCGAAGCGCTTAGCGAACTCGGCAACGCGGAGCGTTACCTACACGTACAACGGCACGACCGGCAATCTCACCCAGTTCACCGACGCGACGAGCAAGCCCACCACGTTTCAGTACGACCTGCCGGGGCGGTTGACCCAGATCTTCTACCCCAGCAATCCTGCGATCCCCGCGGTCACCAACGTTTACGACACCCTCGGACGAGTACAAACCCAGACGAACGCCAACGGCAAGGTCTACACCTATTACTTTGCCGGAACGCGGTCGGAGGAAGTGGCCCCGGATGTCACCAGCAGCGTCTCGTACATCGACCCGCTGGGCAAGGTCTTGCGCGCCGTGAATCCGCTCGGCCGAGTGACGACCAATACATACGACGGGCAGTCGCGCCTCACGAGAACCGTGCTGCCCGAAGGCAACAGCGTCGAATACGACTACGACGATGCTCCGTGTGCAGCGCAGCTGCGGTGTACCCACAATGTGAAGACGGTCCGACAGATCCCGAAGCTCGGTTCGGGCCTGCCGACTCTGGTGAGCGGTTTCACCTATGAGAACGCGTTCAACCTTGTCGCGACGGCTACCGATCCGCTCGGGAAGGTGACCGACTATGCCTGCACCGCGCAAGGAAGCACATCGACGGTGACGCGTCCGCCTGATTCTGCCGGCGTGCGCCCTCAGGTCACGTACACATACACCGCTTACACCCCGGGTGGATACCCCACGTTTTACCTGCCGACGAAAGTGAGCGCACTCATCAGCTTGGGCGTCGTGGTCGACACCACGATGGCGTTCAGCGGTCCGAATCTGTACGTTCCGCAGAACACGGTCGTCGATGCGGGTAGCGGCAAGCTGAATCTCACCACGACCTACACTTACGATGCCTTTGGCAATTTGACGCAGGTTGATGGGCCGCGCAGCGACGTCGTCGATACCATCACGTACGCCTATGACGCCGAACGCCGAAGGACACAGATCACCGACGCGCTGGCGAAGCAGACGCGGCAAGCCTACGACGCGGATGGTCGACTGGTGCGTGCGGCCGCAGATCGGCACGCAATGGCTGGTGTCGTGTCGAAGCTATACGCCGAGCGGCAAGCTCCTGAAGGCTTGGGGTCCTGGGCTCACCTCGATCGACACGACGTGTCCAACGGCGGCCGCGCCGGTACCGGTGACCGACTACGCGTACGACGATCTCGACCGTTTGCGCAGTGTCACCGCGAATTTGCCGACTTCGGAAGGCGGCAACCGGATCACCGAGACCGACTACAACCTGCACGGCTCGGTGCAGGCCGCGCGCCGCGCGGTGGGCACCGCGCTCGCACAAGCCGAAGCGAGCTACACCTACACACCCAACGGCGCGCTCGCAACCCTCACCGACGCGAACAACAATCGCACGACCTACGAGTACGACGGACACGATCGCCGCGTCAAGACATCCTTTCCCGACCCGACCAACCACGGGACGTCGTCGGCCACCGACTACGAGCAATACGGCTACGACGCCAACGGCAACCTCACCACGCTGCGCCGGCGCAGCGGGCAGACCATCACGCTCGGCTACGATAACCTCAACCGCGTACTCAGCCGCAGCTACGCGAGCGCTCCGACCGACAACCTCAACTTCGGCTACGACCTGTTGGGACGTCCCACGCTCGCCAACTACGCGAACGGCGGCTACGCGATTGGCTACGTTTGGGACAACGCCGGGCGGCTCACCTCCACCACGGCCGGCGGCAAGAAGCTCGACTATCAGTACGATGCCGCCGGCAATCGCATCCGCACGACATGGCCCGAGGCGACGCCGTTCTACGTCACCACCACCTACGACGCGCTCAACCGGCCGGCCTCGATCCTGGAGCTGGGCGCGAGCGTGCTCGCGACCTACGGCTATGATGACCTGTCGCGGCGCACCACGCTCACCTTGGGCAACGGCACGACAACCGGCTACACCTACGACACTCAGTCGGCGCTCGCGACGCTTGCGCACAACCTCGGCGGCAGCGCACAAGATGTCACCTTCACCTACACGCGCAACCAGGCGCAGGAGATCAAGAGCCTTGGCTGGAACAACGATCTCTACCGCTGGACCGGTTACGTGAATGGCACTCGCACGTTTACGCCCAATGGGCTCAACCAGTACACGAATGTAGCGAGCGTGATTCTCGCCTACGATAGCAATGGCAATCTCAGCGGTGACGGGGCATGGAATTACGTCTACGACGCTGACAACAGGTTGCGTTCCGCGACTTCGGGCGGTACTGTCTTAACTCTCGCATGGGATGCCGTCGGGCGACTGCGGCAGACCGCTGGCGGCATTACGACCCAGCTTCTCTACGATGGCGATAGGCTCATCGCCGAGTACGACGCGGCGGGAGCGCTGCGACGCTACGTGCATGGACCCGGTATCGACGAACCGTTGGTGAAATACGAAGGCGCCGGAGCGACGAGCAAGAGCTGGTACTACGCCGACCACCTCGGAAGCATCGTGGCGAGCGCGGATGCGGCTGGCAATGCCAACGGTACGCTGACCTACGGCCCCTACGGTGAGCCGGGAAGCACGACGCCGACGCGCTTCGGCTATACAGGTCAGCAATTCATCGCGCCGCTCAATCTTTATCACTATAAGGCGCGGTTTTATTCACCCTACCTTGGACGGTTTCTCCAGGTAGATCCACTGGGCTATGAAGCAGGGTTGAATCTGTACACCTATGTCGACGCGAACCCGATTGGCGCAAGGGACCCGACAGGTGAGGCAGGGCTGCTTGGTGGAGCAATTGCCGGGCTCGGCAATTTGACTATTCAGTTGTACAACAACGGTGGAAATTTCCGGTCCGTGAACTGGTGGGAGGTTGGCTCGTGGGCGCTTACTGGATCGGGTGTAGGAATTGTCGCTCGGGCAGGTCTTAGGGGTATTGGCAATTTCCTTTGGAACTCAAATAGCTTTTCATCCATTAGCCGCACGTACTGGGCTGCCCGCGGAGGAGCGAACGGAATGAGCTTGGACCACTGGGCGGTCTCTCAAGCTGCCGCCCGCGGCGGTGCTGTACCGCAAGGGCTCGCCAACGGCGGTTGGAATCTATTGGAGATGCCGGCTAGCTGGAACAGGTGGTTGGGGTTCGCGCCGAACTGGGGTGGTACGCAAGGAACGGCCGCTCAAGCGATGAGGTGGGGCATCCAACTCGGAGTCCCGGGTCTTGCGGGTGTGTCTGGATATGCCGGTTACGAGATCGGCAGTCGCGCGATTGATACAAGCAGCGCTAGCGCGACGAGCGGCGGTTCGTCGGTGGCGCCGATAGCGGTGTGGCGCTGGCTCAACGCCGACGCCATTCGGCCGTGGCAGCACCGCTGCTGGATCTTTCCGCGTGATCCGCAGTTCGCACTCAAGGCCGGGCGCATCCTCGACCTTTATGCGCGGCACTGGCAGGGGCAGCCATTGCGCGCCGACGAGTTCGTGCTGTCCACCGATGAGAAGACCAGCATTCAGGCGCGGGCACGCTGCCATCCGACGCTGCCGCCCGCGCCCGGCATCGCCATGCGCGTCGAGAGCGAATACGAGCGGCGCGGCGCTTGGGCCTACTTGGCCGCGCTCGACGTTCATCGCGCCAAAGTGTTTGGCCGCTGCGAAGCCAAGACCGGTATCGCTCCGTTCGCGCGATTGGTCGACCAAGTCATGCGCCAGCCGCCGTACAACGAGGCGCGCCGGGTGTTCTGGATCATGGACAACGGCTCGTCGCATCGCGGCGCCAAATGCGTCGCCCGACTCCAGCAGAAATATCCCCGCGTGATTCCCGTCCATGGTCCCGTGCATGCCAGTTGGCTCAACCAGATCGAGATCTATTTCTCCATCGTCCAGCGCAAGGTCCTTACGCCCAATGACTTCCCCTCGTTGGCTGCCGTCGAAGAGCGACTGCTGGCGTTCCAGGACTACTACGAAGCGATTGGCCAACCCTTCGCCTGGACATTCACTCGCCGCGATCTGGCCAAACTGCTCAATAAGCTCGGCTCCGTACCAGACCCGATGCTCCGACTCGCCGCATGATCCAACCAATACGTGTGCGGACTTATGAACCGCGGTACTAAGCCACCAAAGTGATGCCGGTGCGCCAATGAGCTACGCTGTTTGCATTCGGTGCGGAACACCAAAACGGCGACCAATAGAGAAGTGTCCGAAATGCGGCTTCGTGCCCCAAACCGATGAGGATAAGGCCCAATCGTTGATCCTTTCGACAGCGTACGAGATCGACGGCGTTTACCGTGGTAAGTCGCTTGACGAGCTTAAGGCCATCGCCGCTGACATTCGAGCCGGCAAGGCGTATCGGTTCGATCAGTCCGAGGTCGAGGCAGTCATCGCATACGCTCGACAAGTGATGTCCATCCCTGCACGCCGACTCGTCATTGATGGCTTGAAATGGATTATCCCGCCGATTGCAATTCTGGTTTTGGTGTATGTTCTCCTCATGAAGCATAGCTGAAACATACTTGGGGCTAAACCGACGCTGCGTGCGATCAGAACGTCCTTGGCGAGTCGGCTACACCTAGTCCCTCAACGGCGTGCTCGCGACGCTCACCGACTCCAACAACAACCGCTCAAGCTTCGAGTACGACGAGCTCGATCGGCGCGCCAAGATGCGGGTTACTGCGACCAACGGGCGGATACTGAAGGTCGCGCGCACGACCGCCGACCTCGATGCCGCGACCGGACGACGCACGACACATCGCCGAGGCGATCGCGTATCGGCGAGTTGAACGCGCGAGCTAGCGTAACGCGCTCGCGCGCGCCAGCGTCGTGACACACTTGCCGTCACGAACCGGGAACGCGTAATAGCGCTCGTTCAGGTAGAGCGTCACGTCCTCGATTTCCTCGTCCGTCCACGCGCCGCCTTGCTGGCGGCTCCAACGGACGACCTGTTCGCGGATTTCCACACAGCTCGCGGCGATGCGCTTCGGGCGCGAATGAACGCTCGTCGCATGACACTCGACGCAGCGCGTGTCGTAGAGCGCGCGGCCGTGCGCGCTGTCGGCCGCGAGCGTATCGCCCGCGAGCGCGAGCAGCGCGACGACCGCGACCATTGCCGATCGCGACATTCGATCTCCCTGACGGTTCGCCTTTGACGCGCAGCGTAGCAGAGAGCGCATTCGAACGCTGCGCTAAAATATACGGTTCCATGAACACGCTCAGCGACCCATTCGTCGAGACCGACGCGCGCAGCGAAACGCCGCGCGTTCGCGAGATCCCGTACAACTACACGTCGTTCTCCGATCGCGAGATCGTCATTCGGCTGCTCGGCGCCGACATGTGGCGCTTGCTCGAGGAGCTTCGCGGCGAGCGTCGAACGGGGCGCTCCGCGCGGATGTTGTTCGAAGTGCTGGGCGACGTCTGGGTCGTCGAGCGCAATCCCTATCTGCAGGACGATCTGCTCGACAATCCCGGGCGGGCGCGCCTTCTCGTCGACGCGCTTCGGCACCGCCTCACCGAGATCGAGAAACGGCGCACGGCGCAGGCGGGCACGACCGACACCGATCGCGAGCGCGATGCGAAGGTCGCGCGGCTCGTCGACGCGGCGCGACGCGCGGTCGATCGCTTCGCCGCATCGTTCCCGGACACCGCGGCCTTGCGCGCGCGCACGGTGCGGGTGCTCTCGCGTCACACGCACAAGGACAACATCGGGTTCGACGGCTTCGCGCGCGTGTCGCACGTGACCGACGCGACCGACTGGCGCGTCGAATATCCGTTCGTCGTGCTCTTTCCCGATACCGAGGACGAAGTGCGCGGCCTGGTCGAGGGTTGCATCGAGCTCGGCCTCACGATCGTTCCGCGCGGCGGCGGCACCGGTTACACCGGCGGCGCGATCCCGCTGTCGCCGCGCTCGGCGGTGATCAACACCGAAAAGCTCGAACGCATGTCGGCGATCGAGCCGATGCCGATCGCCGGTCGCGCCGAGCCGGTGGCCACGCTCGATTGCGGCGCGGGCGTGGTCACCAAGCGCGCGATGGAGGCGGCCGAAGCCGCCGGCCTCGTGTTCGCGTGCGATCCCACGTCCGCCGACGCGTCGTGCATCGGCGGCAACGTCGCCGTGAACGCCGGCGGCAAGAAGGCGGTGCTGTGGGGGACGGCGCTCGACAATCTGCTCTCGTGGCGCATGGTGACGCCCGACGCCGAGTGGCTGGAGGTGACGCGGCTCGACCACAACATGGGCAAGATTCACGATGCCGCGCAGGCGACGTTCGAGATCCGCTGGCTCGATGCGAAGGGCGACAAGGTCAAACGCACGCGAACGCTCGGGATACCGGGCGCGACGTTTCGCAAGACGGGGCTCGGCAAGGACGTCACCGACAAGTTTCTCGCGGGGCTTCCCGGTGTGCAGAAGGAGGGCTGCGACGGCATCGTGACGAGCGCGCGCTTCGTGCTGCATCGGATGCCGCCCGCCGTTCGCACCGTCTGCCTCGAGTTCTTCGGCACCGCGCACGAGTCGACGCCGGCGATCGTCGAGATCAAGGACTTCCTCGACACGCGGCCGCACGGTGCGATTCTCGCCGGCCTCGAGCACCTCGACGAGCGCTACGTGAAGGCCGTCGGCTACGCGACCAAGGCGAAGCGCCACGGCCGGCCGAAGATGCTGCTCTTGGGCGACATCGTCGGCGAGAGCGACGATGCCGTTGCGAAGGCGGCATCCGAGGTCGTGCGTATCGCGAACGCGCGCGGCGCCGAGGGCTTCATCGCGGTGAGCGCCGAGATGCGGCGCAAGTTCTGGCTCGACCGCGCGCGCACCGCGGCGATCGCGAAGCACACCAACGCGTTCAAGATCAACGAGGACGTCGTCATTCCGCTCGAGCGCCTCGGCGACTACACCGACGGCGTCGAGCGGATCAACATCGAGTTCTCGATCGGCAACAAGATCGAGCTCTGCGACGCGCTCGAGCACTTCTTCGCGAGCCCCGCATTCCTGCATTCATGGGGACCGGATACCGAGGAGCGCCCGGCGCAGGAGGTGATCGACGAAAAGCGCGACGAAGCGCGAGCGCTCGTCGCGGCGACGCGCGCCCGCTGGCGCGAGCTGCTCGATCGTCTCGACGAGACGTTCGTGCCGCTGCGCGATCACACGACCGTCGTGTCGTGGAAGCGCGAGCTGAAAGCGCCGCTCGAAGAGATTTTCGCCGGCACGCTGTGCGCACCGGTGCTCGCGCGGGTGAACGCGATCCACCGCGAAGTGCTGCGCCGCCGCGTGTTCGTCGCGCTGCACATGCACGCAGGCGACGGCAACGTGCACACCAACATTCCGGTGAACTCGGACGATTACGGGATGCTGCAGCAAGCGAACGCGGCGGTCGCGCGCATCATGGCGCTCGCGCGGGATCTGGGCGGCGTCATCTCCGGGGAGCATGGCATCGGCATCACGAAGCTCGAATACCTGACCGAAGAGGAAATCGCGCCGTTCGTTGCATACAAGCGCGAAGTCGATCCCGAGGGGCGGTTCAACGCCGGCAAGCTCCTGCGCCAACCCGCGCTGCCGTCCGATCTCACCAACGCGTACACGCCCAGTTTTTCATTGATCGGCCACGAGAGCCTGATCCTCGAGGCGAGCGACATCGGCGACATCACCGAGATGATCAAAGACTGCCTGCGCTGCGGCAAATGCAAGATGCCGTGCGCGACGCATTCGCCGCGCGCGAACCTCTTGTACAGCCCGCGCAACAAGATCCTCGCGACGTCGCTCTTGACCGAAGCGTTTCTCTACGAGGAGCAGACGCGCCGCGGCGTTTCGCTGCGCCACTTCGACGAGTTCTCCGACGTCGGCGATCACTGCACCGTCTGCCACAAGTGCAAGAACCCGTGTCCGGTCGACATCGACTTCGGCGACGTGTCGATCGCGATGCGCAACTTCCTGCGCCGCGAAGGCAAGAAGCGCTTCAACCCGGGAACCGCGGCGTCGATGTTCTTCCTCAACGCGACCGACCCGTCGACGGTGAAGCTCGCGAAGGCGATGATGATCGATGTCGGCTATCGCGCGCAGCGGATCGCGTACGGCGTTGCCAAAGGTCTCGGCCTCGCGCGCAAGCAGACCGAGCGGCCGCCATCGACGACCGGCGCGCGGCCGCTCGTCGCGCAGGTCGTGCACTTCATCAACAAGCCGATGCCCGCGGGCGTGCCGCTGCGCACGGCGCGCGCGCTGCTCGACGTCGAGGACGACACGATCGTGCCGATCATCCGCGACCCCGCGAAGGTCAACGAGGAATCGGACGCCGTGTTCTACTTCCCAGGCTGCGGCTCCGAGCGGCTGTTCTCGCAGGTCGGGCTCGCGACGCAGGCGATGCTCTATCACATCGGCGCGCAGTGCGTGCTGCCGCCCGGCTATCTGTGCTGCGGCTACCCGCAGACGTCCGCCGGCAACCACGACCGCGGCCAGCAGATCATCACCGACAACCGCGTGCTGTTCCATCGCGTCGCGAACACGCTCAACTACCTCGATATCAAGACGGTCGTCGTGTCGTGCGGCACGTGCATGGATCAGCTCGCGAAATACGAATTTGACAAGATCTTTCCGGGGTGCCGGTTGCTCGACATCCACGAATATCTGCTCGAAAAGGGCGTCAAGCTTGCGGGCATCGACGGCGTGCGCTACCTGTATCACGATCCCTGCCACACGCCGATGAAGACGTATGCGCCGCTCAAGGTTGTGAGCGAGCTGATGGGCACGAAGGTGCCGTTGAGCGACCGTTGTTGCGGCGAATCGGGCACGCTCGCGACGTCGCGCCCCGACGTGTCGACGCAAGTGCGCTTTCGCAAGGAAGCCGAGATGCGCAAGGGCGCCGTGGCGTTGCGCGCGGACGGCTTCGCCGGCGACATCAAGGTGCTCACGTCGTGTCCGTCGTGCCTGCAGGGTCTGTCGCGCTTCAGTGAGGATGCCGCGACCGGCGCCGACTACATCGTCGTCGAGATCGCGAAGCACTTGCTCGGGGCGAACTGGATGGCCGATTACGTCGCCAGCGCCCACAACGGCGGCATCGAAAGGGTGCTCGTGTGACGCACGAGCGCCCTGCGGCGGTTGCTACGCCACAGGGCGTGCGAAGCGAAGCGCGCGTCAGCGGTTCAGGGATGCGGCGGCGTGCAAGGCCACGTCGGATCGGCGGCGGCGGGGCAGGTGGCTTGGTTCGCGACGACGGTGTACGTGTCCGGCGGCGCGTCGCGCAGCAGCCACGGTGTTCCGACGGCAAACGCGAGATAGACCGCGGCGAGCGCGCAAACACCGGCGACGACGCTGCGTCCGCGAACGCGACGCGGCGCGGCGACCGAATAGACGACGCTCGGCCGCGTCGGATCGGGCGGAAGAATTCGGTCCATCGTGATCCTTGTTGGGCGTTTGTGGCCTTGAATAAAAAGCCCCGCATCGTCTTTGGGCTGGCGTGCCGGCGGCGCGCGGGGTGGAGGCAACTTTTTGCTCTCCGTTGCCGCAACGTTAGGCGATGCGCCGGACGCGCACACGCGACCATTCGCCCCACTCCATGCGGAAAATTCACGCCGGTCGGTTGCCCACCGAAGCCGCGCGGCGGCCGGCCGGGGCTCGGCGGTTTCGTTTGTGCTATAAGAGGCCGAAATCGCGATCGGCTTCGTGAACTCGGTGTTCGGTCGCGCGACGACCGCCAGCCCGACCCTGCTCTCCACAATGCCCGAGCCGATTTCGCCCGCGCTGACGCCGCCCGCCGCGGCCGCAAAGTCGGGCGCGCCGCCTCTCGCGTTCGCTGACGCCGAAGGCGTGTTGGAGTGGACGAAGTCGCTTCCGCTCACCAACGTCTCGCAGGTCTACGACGCTCTGCTCGGGCAGCTTCGCGCGATGTCGGCGGCCGAGTTCTCGCCGCGCGAGCGCGCGACGATCGCCGAGGTCATGCGCGACCAGGTCGCCTACCTGCATACCGAGCTCGCGCGCCGTTACGCCGGCAAGCCGCAGCCGGCAGTCGACCGCGAGCTCGAAGCCGCGGATCAGGCCGTGGCGATCTGGCAGGCGTTGTGGGAGCAGTATTCGGCGTGCCTGAAGCCGCTGCTCGAAGGCGACCCCGAGCTCGCCGGCGTGAAGCCGAAGCTGTTGCAGCGCGGCCTGTACGTCGGCAAGCAGCTCGTGCTCGTCCACGGTCTCGCGCGCCGCATTCCGCAGCCGACCTTGTGGCAGGAGCTGCACGCGTATTACCGGCTCGCGGAGATGCTCGAATGCGCGGTGACCGCGGTCTCCGACAATCTGATCCCCAACGGCATCGGCATCTCGTGCTATTCGATGTACAGCCACGCGCTGCTGCTCGCGCTCGCCGATCCCTGCGCGATGACGGTCAAACAGATCGAGCTCACCGACCGCTGGCTCGCGATGTGGGCGCGCAAGGTGTTCCCGTACGGCGACCAGCGCGAGAGCGAAGGTCCGATCGTCGTCGTGGATCTCGACGGCAACGCGCCGGCGGCATTGGTCGCCACGCCGCCGGCCGCTTCGCCTCCATCGATGCGCTTCGGCTATCCGGGCAAGCTCGCGACCAGCGTGCGCGGGCGCCTGAAGCGGCTGCAGACCGGCGCGAACCCCGCGGAGCTGCAGCTTGGCCACGACTGCAGCGTCGAGCAATGCACGCATTTGCTGAGCCACCTCGATTCGCACTGGTATCAGCTGCCGCGCAACAGCGCAGGACTTCCGCGCGCGGCGGTCGAGCTTTGCGGCGGCGGCATCCCGGCGGCGTATTTCCGCGTCAGCGGCCGCACGTTCGACCGCAAGGATCCGCTCGGCAGGCTGTCGTTCCACGGCGCCCAGTACCTGCAGACGCTCGGCGCGCTGACCGATTACGATCGCGGTCGCGACGACGCCGAGCGCCTGTACGTGTGGGAGCGCTGGCACGGCGTGTACGAATGGCGTGAGGCATCGGTCACGCGAACCGGCGCCGCACAGCATCGATGGCATCTCGACCAACTCGTCATCGTGCGCGACGACGAGCGCGTACGGCTGGGCTACATTTCGCGCGTCGCGTTCGGGCCTAAGGACGATCTCGCGCTGTCGTTGCGTTTATGGTCGGCCAATCCGAAGGCGATTCCCGTTCGGCCAGCTTCGGTTGCCGTGACCGAGGAACCGCCGATTCCGGTGTTGCTGCTGCCCGAGACGCCCGACGACAAGGCGTGCCTGATCGTGCCGCCGCGCACGTTCAACCCAAGCCGCGCTCTGCGCACGATCGACGCCGGCGCCGAGCGCAAATTCCGGCTGACGCGCCTCGTTCAACGCGGCGCCGACTTCGAGCGCGTCGCGTTCGAGGAATCGACTTAGGACCCGAGCGCGCGGGTGCCGTTTCGCTGCGCGAAACGGCCGTCCGCCGCTCGTATTTCCGAACGGCCCCCGCGCGCTCGAGTCCAAGTCGAATGAACCGTCTTGCCGGCGAAACGAGCCCGTACCTGCTGCAGCACGCCGAAAACCCGGTCGATTGGTATCCATGGGGCGCGGAAGCGCTCGCCCGCGCGCGCCGCGAGAACAAGCCGATCCTGCTGTCGGTCGGTTACTCGGCGTGCCATTGGTGCCACGTGATGGCGCACGAATCGTTCGAGGACCCGGCGGTCGCCGCGGCGATGAACGATCACTTCGTCAACATCAAGGTCGACCGCGAGGAGCGGCCCGATCTCGACAAGATCTACCAGACGGCGCACGCATTGCTCACCCGCCGATCCGGCGGTTGGCCGCTGACGATGTTTCTCACGCCGTCGGGCTCGCCGTTCTTCGGCGGCACGTACTTCCCCAAGCACAGCCGTTACGGCATCGGCGGATTTCTCGATCTGTTGCCGCGCGTCGCCGCTGCCTATCGCGAGCAGGGTGAGGCGATCGCCGAACAGGGCGGGCGGCTCGCCGATGCGCTCGTGAGCCTCGAACCGCGGATCGATTCGCGTGAGGCGTCGCTGCCGGACCAGGCGCCGGCCGTTGCGCTCGCCGGGCTCGAGCAGACGTTCGACGCCGCGAACGGCGGATTCGGCGGTGCGCCGAAATTCCCGCATCCGGCCGAGCTCGCGTTCTGCCTGCGCGAGTGGGCGCGCACCGACGAGGCCGGTGCGCTTGCGATCGTGACCACCACGCTCGCTCGCATGGCCGACGGCGGTATCCACGATCAGCTCGGCGGCGGCTTTTGTCGCTACAGCGTCGACGCGCATTGGTCGATTCCGCACTTCGAGAAGATGCTCTACGACAACGGACCGCTGCTCGCGCTGTACGCGCAGACCGGCCGGCTCACGCGCGAGCCGCGCTTCGCCGAGGTCGCGCGCGGCATCGTCGGCTGGATGACGCGCGAGATGCAGGCCGCTGACGGTGCATTCTTTTCGAGCCTCGATGCGGACAGCGAAGGCGAGGAAGGCAAGTTCTACGTGTTCTCGCGCGACGAGGTGCGCGCCACGCTTTCCGACGACGAATACGCGGTCGCCGCGCCGCACTGGGGTGTCGACGGACCGCAGAATTTCGAGGGCCACGCGTGGCATCTACGCGTCGTCGCGCCGCTGGAGAAGGTCGCGCAGCGGCTCGGCATCGGCCTCGCCGATGCGGCGACGCGTCTCGCCGCCGCGAAGGCCGCGTTGTTCGCGCTGCGCGCAACGCGCGTGCGGCCGGGCCGCGACGACAAGGTGCTCACCTCGTGGAACGCGCTGGCCGTCGCGGGGCTCGCGCGCGCCGCGCGCGCCCTGGACGAGCCGCGCTGGGCCGAAATCGCATTCGCCGCGGCCGATTCGCTGCGTCGCCACGCATGGCGCGACGGTCGACTGACGGCCACGCGCAAGGGCGAGCGCGCGCACCTCAATGCGTATCTCGACGATTACGCATTCGTTCTCGACGCGCTGCTCGAGCTGATGCAACTGCGCTTTCGCAGCGCGGATTACGCGTGGGCGCGTGACATCGCCGACGTGCTGCTTGCGCAGTTCGAAGATCGCACCGATGGCGGCTTCTTCTTCACGAGTCACGACCACGAGCCGCTGTTCCATCGCACGAAGCCCGGCCACGACGACGCGACGCCATCGGGCAACGGCGTAGCGGCCCGGTCGTTGATTGCGCTCGGCCATCTCGCCGGCGAGCCGCGCTACGTCGAAGCGGGCGAGCGCGCAGTGCGGCTGTTCGCTCCTGCAATCGCACAATCGCCGAGCGGTTATTCGACGCTGATCGAGGCGCTCGAAGACGCGCTGCTGCCGCCGACGTCGGTGTTGATCGCCGGCGACCCCGCGGCGTGCGCGGACTGGCAACGGGAGCTCGGCCGATCGCTGCGGCCCGCGGTTCGCGTGTTCGCCATTGGCGATACGCCGTTGCCCGCCGAGCTCGCGAAAGGCGACGCGCCGTCGCAAGGTGCGCGCGCGTGGGTCTGCGTCGGTACGCAGTGCCTCGCGCCCGTCGATTCGCTCGCCGCGCTCGAGGCTGCACTCGGTTGATCGCCTCGGCGGTGTCGCCGACTCGGTGCGGTAAAATGCGCGTTTCATCCCGATGACCTTGGAGAACCGATGAAGATCGCAAACCTTGTTCTTGCGGCCACGATCGCCGCCGCTGCCTCGGCGGCGAGCGCGCAATCCGGCGCGGACCTGATCAAGAAGAACGGTTGCACCGCGTGCCACGCGATCGACAAGAAGATCGTGGGCCCGGCGTACAACGACGTCGCGGCGAAGTACAAGGGCGATGCAAGCGCGGCGACGAAGCTGATGGCGAAGGTGAAAGCCGGCGGCAGCGGCGTCTGGGGTCAAGTTCCGATGCCACCGAACCCGCAGGTCAAGGACGACGAATTGAAGACGATAATCGGCTATATCCTGTCGTTGAAGAAATGACGCCGTCGGGCCCGGGCGAACGCGTGCCCGACGCCTTGCTTCGGTGCTAAAATTCACCGGTCCGTGCAGGAGAGCGCGGACCGGGCGACCGGTCCTGCCGCCGAAGGCGCAACTCCCCGCAATCGCTCAGGCAAATGGACTGCCGGACGACGACTGATCTGGAGAGCGGCCGCGCGACGTTGAATGCGTCGCGAGCGGCCCACCGAAGGGGCACCCGAGCGGCGCATTGGTCCGGTCGGCAATCTCTCAGGTAAAAGGACAGATGGGGCGAAGCGTGCGAATGCGCTTCGCCCTTTTTCTCGTCCGGAGAACTGCATGCCCGACTCGCCGCTGCGCAAGACGCCGTTGAACGCCGTGCATCGCGCGGCCGGCGCGCGCATGGTGGATTTCGGCGGCTGGGATATGCCGGTCCATTACGGCTCGCAAATCGACGAGCATCACGCTGTCCGGCGCGACGCCGGCATGTTCGACGTCTCGCACATGCGCGTCGTCGATTTCGAGGGCCACGGCGTGCGCGATTTCCTTCGCTACGCGCTCGCGAACAACGTCGACAAGCTGAAGGACGCGGGCAAGGCGCTCTATTCGTGCCTGTTGCAGGAAGACGGCGGCGTCGTCGACGACCTGATCGTCTATTTTCTGCGCGAGGACTTCTTCCGGCTCGTCGTCAACGCGGGCACCGCGCCAAAGGACATCGCGTGGCTGCGCAGGCTCGCCGGCTCGAACGCGCAAGCGTTTTCGATCACGCCGCGCGACGATCTCGCGATGATCGCCGTTCAGGGACCGCACGCGCGCGCCAAAGTGTGGCAGGCGGTGCCGGGAAGCGAAGCGGTGTCCGGCACGCTGAAGCCCTTCACGGCGACGACGATGCGCGAGCCCTGGGGCGAGCTGTTCATCGCGCGCACCGGCTACACTGGCGAGGACGGCTTCGAGATCGTCGTGCCGGCCACGCATGTCACGGACCTGTGGAACGCGCTCGCGAGCGCTGGCGTGCGTCCATGCGGGCTCGGCGCGCGCGACACGCTTCGGCTCGAAGCGGGCATGAATCTGTACGGCCAGGACATGGACGAGACGGTGACGCCGCTCGTGTCGGGCCTCGGATGGACGATCGATCTCGCGAGCGGGCGAGACTTCGTCGGCAAGCGCGCGCTCGAAGCGAGCACGCCCGACCGCCAGCTCGCCGGCTTGCTGCTGCAGGACAAGGGCGGCGTGCTGCGCGCGCATCAGCGCGTGCGCACGCCCGACGGCGAGGGCGAGGTCACCAGCGGCACGTTCAGTCCGACGCTCAACGCTTCGATCGCGCTCGCGCGGCTGCCGATAGCGGTCAAGCTGGGTGCGATCGTTCACGTCATCGTGCGCGACAAGCCGCTTGCCGCGCGCGTGGTGAGGCCGCCGTTCGCGCGCAACGGCAAGAGCCTCGTCACGTGAGCGCGGACGGTCGTGTCGTCGTGCGTCCGCTCGTCAAGACCGACGCTCCCGCTTACCGGGCGCTGCGGCTGCGCGGCCTCGCCGAGCATCCGGACGCTTTTACGTCGGACGCCGAAGAAGAGGCGATGAAGCCGCTCGCCTGGACCGAGCGGCGCATCGGCCCGAAAGCCGACGCGCCGCACGACGTCGTGCTCGGCGCGTTCGCAACCGACGGCGCGCTCGTCGGCGTCGTCGGAATGGACATCGATCCGCGGCGCAAAGTGCGTCACGTCGCTCATGTGTTCGGCATGTACGTCGCCGGGCCATGGCGCGGCGCGGGCGTCGGTCGCCGCCTGCTCGACGCGCTGGTCGCGCGTTCGCGCAGCATCGCAGGCGTCGAGCAGCTCGCGTTGACGGTGACCGCCGGCAACGCCGCGAAGGACCTCTACGAGCGTGCGGGATTCATCGCGTGGGGCACGTCGCCCGCCGCGATCAAGGTCGACGGCGTCGCATTCGACAAGGTCCACATGACGATGCGCATCGATTCACTTTCCTCTTCCGCCACGGAGGCGAAATGAACGTTCCGGCGAATCTCAAGTACACGTCCGAGCACGAATGGGTGAAAAGCGAAGCGGACGGAACGTTCACCGTCGGCATTACCGACCACGCGCAGGCGGCGCTCGGCGATCTCGTCTATCTCGAGCTGCCCGACGTGGGACGCAAGCTTGCCGCCGGCGATGCGTGCGCCGTCGTCGAGTCGGTAAAGGCTGCTTCCGACGTCTACGCGCCGCTCGGCGGCGAGGTGATCGCGGTCAACGCCGAGCTCGCCGATGCACCGGAAAAGGTGAACGAGGATGCGTACGCCGCGTGGCTCTTCAAGGTCAAGCCATCGGACACGAACGACGTCGCGAAGCTCCTCGATTCGAAGGCGTACGAGGCGCTGATCGCCGAGTAGCGAGATGAAGATGAACGAGCTCTCCACCCCAACGACGCTGGCGGCGCTCGAGCGGCACGACCGATTCGTCGCGCGGCACATCGGACCTTCGCCGGCCGAGCAGCACGCGATGCTCGCGGCGCTCGGATATTCGTCGCGCCCGGCGCTCATCGACGCGATCGTTCCCGAGTCGATCCGACGTCGCCGCCCGCTCGACCTGCCGGAGCCGCTCGCCGAAGAGGAAGCGCTCGCGAGGCTTGCCGCGATCGCGGCGAAGAACAAGGTGCTGCGCTCGTTCATCGGCCAGGGCTACTACGGGACGCACACGCCGGGGGTGATCCTTCGCAACGTGCTCGAGAATCCCGCGTGGTACACCGCGTACACGCCGTACCAGCCGGAAATCTCGCAAGGCCGCCTCGAGGCGCTGGTCAACTTCCAGACCATGGTCCGCGATCTCACCGCCATGGCGATCGCGAACGCGTCGATGCTCGACGAGGCGACGGCGGCGGCCGAGGCAATGACGCTCGCGCAACGCGTGGGCAAGTCGACGAGCCGGCGCTTCTTCGTCGCCTCCGACGTGTTCGCGCAGACGCAGGACGTCGTTCGCACGCGCGCGCGGCCGCTCGGCATCGACGTCGTCGTCGGACCGGCGTCCGAGGCGCCAAACGCCGGCGCATTCGCCGCGCTGCTGCAATTTCCGGGCGCGAACGGCGATCTGACCGATGCGGCGACGATCGTCGATGCGCTCCATTCAAGCGGAGCGCTCGCCATCGTCGCCACCGATCTTCTCGCGTTGACGCTGCTGCGTCCGCCCGGCGAGTGGGGGGCCGACGTCGTCGTCGGGTCGTCGCAGCGCTTCGGCGTGCCGATGGGCTATGGCGGCCCGCACGCGGCGTTCATGGCGACGCGCGACGAGTTCAAGCGCCAATTGCCGGGACGGCTCGTCGGCGTCACCGTCGATTCGCACGGCGATCCGGCGTACCGGCTCGCGTTGCAGACGCGAGAGCAGCACATTCGCCGCGAGAAGGCGACGTCGAACATCTGCACGGCGCAGGTGCTGCTCGCGGTGATCGCCGGCATGTACGCCGCGTATCACGGTCCGCAAGGTCTCGCGACGATCGCCCGACGCGTGAATCGACTGACGGCGATCGCGAAGGCAGGCCTGGAAAAGCTCGGCTTCGACGTGCCGACGCGCGCGTTCTTCGACACGCTGACCGTCGCAACCGGCGAGCGCACGGGCGAAATCCTCGCGCGCGGCGTTGCGCGTGGCGCGAACTTTCGCGCTGTCGACGCGCGCACGCTCGGCATTTCGCTCGACGAGACGACGACGCGCGCCGACGTCGAGCTCATATGGTCGATCTTCGGCGGCGCCGATGCCTCATTCGACGTCGCCGCGCTCGAGCCGCGAATCGCCGATCCGATTCCCGCCGCGCTGGCGCGAAGTTCCGCATTCCTTGCGCACCCGGTCTTCAACCGCTATCAGAGCGAAACCGAGATGTTGCGTTATCTGCGCAAGCTCGCCGACCGCGACATCGCGCTCGACCGCTCGATGATCCCGTTGGGCTCCTGCACGATGAAGCTCAACGCAACGGCCGAGATGATCCCCATTACGTGGTCCGCGTTCGGCGCGCTGCATCCGTTCGCGCCCGCGGAACAAGCGCAAGGGTACGCCGAGCTCGTCGCGGATCTCGAGCGGATGCTCTGCGCGGCGACCGGTTACGCGGCGGTGTCGTTGCAGCCGAACGCCGGATCGCAGGGCGAATACGCAGGGCTGCTCGCGATCGCCGCCTATCACCGCAGCCGCGGCGAAGGCGAGCGCAACGTCTGCCTCATTCCCGCTTCGGCGCACGGCACGAATCCGGCGTCCGCGCAGATGGCCGGCATGCAGGTGGTCGTCGTCGCGTGCGACGACGACGGCAATGTCGACGTCGCCGATCTCGAGGCGAAGGCGGCGAAGCACCGCGACCGTCTCGCCGCGATCATGGTGACGTATCCGTCGACGCATGGCGTGTTCGAAGCGGGCATCAAGCGAATCTGCGAGATCGTCCATGCACAGGGCGGCCAGGTCTATGTCGACGGCGCGAATCTCAACGCGCTGGTCGGGCTCGCCGCACCCGGCGAATTCGGCGCCGACGTTTCGCATCTCAACCTGCACAAGACGTTCTGCATCCCGCACGGCGGTGGAGGACCCGGCGTAGGGCCGATCGGCGTTGCCGCGCATCTCGCGCCGTTCTTGCCGGGTCATCGATATTCGCCTCGGCCGCTTGCGCAAGCGGGCGAAGAGTTTAAGGCCGGTCCCGTCTGTGCCGCGCCGTACGGCAGCGCGAGCATCCTGCCGATTTCCTGGATGTACATCGCGATGATGGGTGGCAGCGGCCTTACGGCGGCGACCGAATGCGCGATCCTCGCGGCGAACTACATCGCCAAACGGCTCGACGAACACTATCCGGTCCTCTATTCGGGGCCGCACGGGCACGTCGCGCACGAGTGCATTCTCGACCTGCGGCCGCTCAAGGATGCGGCCGGCGTGAGCGTCGACGACGTCGCGAAGCGACTGATGGACTACGGCTTCCACGCGCCGACGATGAGCTTTCCCGTCCCGGGCACGCTGATGGTCGAGCCGACGGAAAGCGAATCGAAGCACGAGCTCGACCGCTTCATCGACGCGATGATCGCGATCCGAGACGAGATTCGCGCGATCGAGCAGGGTCGCGCCGACCGCGACGACAATCCGCTGAAGCACGCGCCGCACACGGCGGAGACGATCGCCTCCGACGATTGGCCGCACGCATACGGACGCGCGCAGGCCGCGTATCCGCTGCGTTCGCTGCGCGGCGCGAAGTACTGGCCACCGGTCGGGCGCGTCGACAACGTCTACGGCGACCGCAACCTGTTCTGCAGCTGCATTCCGACACAGGAGCTCGCCGACGACGCAGCGCCGCTCGCCGTCGAACCCGCGGGCTGACGATGCACGTTGCGATTTTGGGCGGCGGCGTCGTCGGCGTCGCCGCCGCGTGGTATCTCGCCGCCGACGGGCACGAAGTCACGCTGATCGAACGTCGCGACGGCGTCGGTCTCGAAACGTCGTTCGCGAACGGCGGTCAGATTTCGGCATCGCATGCCGAGCCATGGGCCAATCCGCAGGCGCCGCGCAAGATCCTGCAATGGCTCGGCCGCGAGGATGCGCCACTGCTGTTCCGACTTCGCGCCGACCCCTGGCAATGGCGGTTCGCAATGCAATTCCTGATCGAGTGTCTGCCGAGCCGCACGCGGCGCAATACGATCCAATGCCTCAATCTCGCGCTGTACTCGCGCGACTGTCTGCGCGCGCTGCGTAACGACACCGGCATCGTGTACGACGCGCTCGAGCGCGGCATACTGACGTTCTACACCGACGGCGGCGAGTTCGATCACGCGGTGCATGCAGCGGCGCTCATGCGCGAGCACGGCTGCGATCTCGTCGACAAGAGCGTCGACGCGTGCGTCGCGATCGAGCCGGCGCTCGCGCAATGCCGTGAGCGGCTGGTCGGCGGCATCTATACGGCAACCGACGAATCGGGCGACGCATACCGGTTCACGGTCGAGCTTGCACGGCTCGCCGTCGACCGCGGCGTTCGGTTCCGCTGCGGCTCGACGATCGAAGCGATCGCGGTCGACGGCGACGCCGTTTCCGCTGTTCGCTGTCGCGATGCGGGCGGCCGCGTCGAAATGGCCGTGGCCGATGCGTACGTGGTCGCGTTGGGGAGCTACAGTCCGCTCGTGCTGCGACCGATCGGCGTAGCGGCGCTCGTCTATCCGCTGAAAGGCTACTCGGCGACGATCGACGTCGACGCGCATCGCGGCGCGCCGACGACATCGCTCACCGACGTCGACGCGAAGATCGTCATCTCGCGTTTGGGCGAGCGGCTGCGCGTCGCCGGCACGGCCGAAGTCAACGGCTACGACACGTCGTTGAACGGCGTGCGCTGCGATGCGCTCGTGCGCCGGACATTCGACCTCTTCCCCGACGCCGGCGCGCGCGAAGGCGTTCGATTCTGGACTGGGCTGCGTCCCGCCACGCCGTCGAACGTGCCGCTGGTCGGGCGTACGCGCTACCGCAATCTGTACGTCGACACCGGACACGGGACGCTCGGCTGGACGATGGCCTGCGGCTCGGGTCGTGCGCTCGCCGATATCGTCAGCGGCCGCAAGCCGACGGCCGATTTCGCGTTCACCGGCGTGTGATGCCAGGTCAGTTCGTCGGTACCAACACGGCCACGACGATCTTCCAGGCGCCGGCTGCATCGCGTGCCCATAGATGCGCGTAATAGCCGGACTCGAGTCCTTCCGGCCGCTGCGGCATCGCGGCGAGCGCGCCGTACGTGTACGCGAGGTCGCCCGACGACGCGACGGCGCGGCCCTGCGCGGCGAAAGCAAGCGCCGAGCCCGCGGACGACGCAAGATGCGCGCGTACGCTTGCGCTACCAACGATCGGTGCGAAGCCTTCGCGATGCAGCCTGCCGTCCGCGGCGAACCATGCGGCGTAGTCCGTCGCATCGACGGCGCGCGATTCGATCGCCGCGATTTCGCCGCCCGCGCGCAGCGGATTGGCGCGCGCGTGCGCGAGCGCCGGCGAAGGCGCGAGCGTGCGCGCCGCGATCGAATCTCGCGTCGTGATGCCCAAGTCGAGCGCGACGCGCCATGGTCCACCGCCGTCGCGTTTCCAGACCGAGAAATAGACGCCGTTTCGCAGTGAACGTCCGCTCGCCCGATCGGTCAACGTGAACGGTCCGGTGGTGAAGCCGAAGTCGCCGGACGCGGCGACGCCTGCCGCAGCAGGGGCCCAGTCGAGCATCAGCGGTCTTGCGTTCGCAGGCTCCGGCCGCGAGAAGAACGCGCGCGACGCGTCGACGGGCGCCGGCTCGAACGCGATACCGTCGGCCGCGAAGTTGGCGGCGAACGCGGCACGTATGCCGGAGGCCACCGACATCGCGGCGAACGCACGCTCGGCCTCGGTCAGCGAGTGCAATGCCGCATCGTCGCCGGACGGTGCGACAGCGGCGCACGCGGCGAGCGCGACGACAACGGCGCCGGAGATTGAAAGCCACAACGAGGGAGCGAAGCCTTTCATGCCCAATCGAATCGAACTCGCGGTCGAACCGACCGGCGCGGCTATAATTTCCAACTTCGCGTCGATGTCCGTCATGTTGCCTCGCGTCATTCTCGCCGTCGCCGCAGCGATGTTCGTGTTGGGGGCGGCCGCGCAAAGCGCCCGCGATCCGGTCGCGGCGCCCGCGGCGGCGATTCCGACGCAACAGCCCGCGCCCACCGTTGCCGCCGCGGCCTGGTTCCTGCTCGATGCGCGCAGCGGTCAGACGATTGTCGCGCAGAACGCCGACGAGCGGCGCGAGCCGGCATCGCTCACCAAGCTGATGACCGCGTATCTCGCCTTCGCCGCTCTCGCCGACAAGTCGATCGCGCCGTCGCAAATGGTTCGCGTCTCGCAAGCGGCGTGGCGCGTCGAAGGCTCGCGGATGTTCATCGAGCCGCGCAAGTCGGTGTCGGTCGACGAGCTGCTGCACGGCATGATCGTGCAGTCGGGAAACGATGCGTCGATCGCGCTCGCCGAGCTCGTCGCCGGCGACGAGAAGGCGTTCGCCGATCGGATGAACGCGGAAGCGAAGCGCTTGGGCCTCGCCAACACGCATTTCGTCAACGCGACCGGCCTTTCCGATCCGCAGCACTATTCGACCGCCGCCGACATGGGCCGTCTCGCGTCGGCGCTCATTCGCGATTTCCCGGATTTCTATTCGCTGTATTCGATCAAGGAATATCGGTACAACAACATCACGCAGCCGAACCGCAACCGGCTGCTGTGGATCGATCCCTACGCCGACGGCGTCAAGACCGGGCACACCGACACGGCCGGCTGGTGTCTCGTCGGTTCGGCGAAGCGCGGCGACCGCCGGCTTGTCGCAGTGGTGCTCGGCGCGGCGTCGGACGCCTCGCGCGCGAGCGAGGCGCAGAAGCTTCTGAACTACGGCTTTCAGGCGTACGACACGATTCAGCTCTATCCGTCGGGCAAGCCGGTATCGTCGCTTCGTGTCTGGAAGGGCGACGCGAACGACGTGGCCGCGGGCTTCGCTTCCGATCAGTATCTGACGTTGCCCAAAGGCAAGGCCGACAAGCTGCAGCTCACGCTCGCCGCGATCGAGCCGCTGGTGGCGCCCGTCACCAAGGGCCAGAGGATCGGCGTCGTCAAAGTCACGCTCGAAGGGCGTCCCGCCGCCGAGTTCCCGATCGTGGCGCTCGCCGACGTCGCTCCCGCCAACCTGCTCGGTCGCGCCTGGGACACAATGCGTCTGTGGTTCCGCTAGCACTCGCTTCACCAACCGACGAGGCTTTCATGACCGTCTACCTGAATGGCCGCCTCCTTCCCCTCGAGGACGCGACGATTTCCGTGCTCGACCGCGGGTTCATCTACGGCGACGGCGTCTACGAGCTGATACCGGTCTACAAGCGCGAGCCGTTCCGGATGCCGCATCACCTGCGGCGCCTGCAACGAAGCCTCGACGGTATCCGCCTCGCCAATCCGCACAACGATGCGGACTGGGAGGCCGTCATCCGCAAAGTCGTCGCGGCGCAACCGTTCGACGATCAAGGCGTGTATCTGCAGGTGACCCGAGGCGTCGCCAAGCGCGATCACGCGTTTCCGACCGGCGTCGCGCCGACGGTGTTCATCATGAGCAATCCGCTGGCGACGCCAGGGCGCGAACAGATCGAGCGCGGTGTCGCCGTCGTCACCGCCGAAGACAACCGCTGGCACCGGTGCGACCTCAAGACGATCTCTCTCGTCGGCAACGTGCTGATGCGACAACTTGCCGCGGACGCCGGCGCGATCGAAACCGTGATGTTCCGCGACGGCTATCTCACCGAAGCGTCGGCGTCCAACGTCCTCGTCGTCATCGACGGCACGATCGTCGCGCCGCCGAAAGACAATCTCATCTTGCCGGGCATCACATACGACGCCGCGTTCGAGTTCGCACGCGAGGCGGGCATGGCGTTCGATCTGCGGCCCGTGACGAAGGACGAGACCCTCGGCGCGAGCGAAATGTGGCTGACCTCGTCGACGAAGGAAGTGCTCGCGGTGACGACCGTCGACGGCCGCGCGTTTGCAGGCGGCACGCCGGGGCCCGTAT
Source organism: uncultured beta proteobacterium (assembly GCA_963728935.1). GTDB lineage: Bacteria > Pseudomonadota > Gammaproteobacteria > Burkholderiales > Casimicrobiaceae > CAVSMC01. Next base: position 936,836 of record CAVSMC010000001.1, read on the forward strand.
TTCGCCGCGTCTACGACCTGTTCCAGCAGCGCAAGGCCGCGCTGCGACGCTGATTCAGCCGGCGTCGCTAATCGGGTGCGGCATCGCGTATCGGCTGTGGTGGAAGATGAGGCCGGTGCCAGTTCGCCGCTCGCAGTGCTCGACCTCCGCCAGGAACAGCACGTGGTCACCGGCTTTGAGCTGCATGTGCTGCTTGCATTCGAACCACGCGATGCAGCCCTCGATCAGCGGGGCGCCCGACGATCCGAGTCGGTACGGTACGCCGGCGAAGCGATCCGCGTGCGGGCGCGAGAAGCGGCGCGCGAGCTCGACCTGGTCGTGCGCGAGTACGTTCACCGCGTAGCGGTCGGCCGACTCGAACGCCGCGATGTTCGCCGCATTGTGCGCGAGCGACCAGACGACGAGCGGCGGATCGAGCGACACGGAATTGAACGACCCGGCGGTGAATCCCACGAAACGGGCGTCCGACGTGCGGGCGCAAATGACGCTCACGCCCGTCGCAAGCTGCGCCATGGCGTCGCGGAACTGGCGCTCCGAGAACGGCGCCGAGCGATGGGACTCTTTCGCGGACGAGGTCAAGTCATAGCCCGGGTAGCGCGGGTCGCGGCATGCGACGAACGGTCACGATGGTAGCAGCCGAGTCGTGGGTTCAAAAGCGCTCGCCGGGCCCCCAAGAATGTAGGGAGCCGCCGATAGCGCGGCCAGCCGCGAAATTGATAAACTTCCCGTTCCATGGCTGCGGCGCTCAAGAAGATCATCGAAAGCCGTTACGGCGGGCGAGACCTTCCGGTCGCGCTCGTCCTTCCCGACGGCGGCCGGGTGGCGCTTTCCGCCCGGCCCGATCTCGAGATCGTCGCGCGCACGTGGCGAGGGCTCAAAGCGCTCGCCGCGCCGGCGCTGGGAACCCTCGCCCGCGCATACGTCCACAACGACATCGACTTCAGCGGCAATGCGCGGCGCGCGCTTGCGATCGCCGAGGCGATGGTCGGCGATATCGCGCACGGCCGCGACCCGGTGTCGACACGGGTGCGGCACTGGCTGCATCAGCAGCGCAACAACAAGGCGAACATCCAGCACCACTACGACGTCTCCAACGAGTTCTACAAACTCTGGCTCGACGCGCGGATGGTCTACTCGTGCGCGTACTTCCGGGCCGAAGACGACTCGCTCGACGACGCACAGGCCCAAAAGCTCGACCACATTTGCCGCAAGCTGCGGCTGCAACCGGGCGAGCGGTTCCTCGACATCGGCTGCGGCTGGGGCGGCCTGATGTTCTGGGCAGCGACGCACTACGATGTCGTGGCGACCGGAATCACGCTGTCGCAGAATCAGTACGACCACGTTCGCGCCGAGATCGACGCGCGGGGACTTTCCGGCCGTGTTCGCGTCGAGCTCCTCGACTACCGCGACCTTCCCGACGACGCGCACTACGACAAGATCGCAAGCGTCGGCATGTTCGAGCATGTCGGCGTCAGACGCTTCGATGCCTATTTTCGCAAGATCCACCGGCTGCTGCGGCCCGGCGGCTTCGTGCTGAACCACGGCATCACGCACAACCCGCTCGGCGCGCACAGCCTCGGCAGCGGCATCGGCGATTTTGTCGACCAATACGTATTTCCGGGCGGCGAGCTCACGCATGTGTCCAAGGTGATCGAACGCATGAGCGCCGCTGGGCTGGAGGCGATCGACGCCGAGGCGCTGCGCGAGCACTATGCAAAGACGCTGTGGCACTGGACCGAACGGCTCGAGGCGCACGCCGACGACGCGCGGCGCGACGTGGGCGAAGAACGCTTCCGCGTCTGGCGAATCTACATGGCAGGCTCGGCGCACGCATTCGAGCGCGGATGGCTGTCGCTGTGGCAGGTGCTCGCCGGCAGGCCGTTGCCCGACGGGCGGCTGCCGCATCCGCTGACCCGCGAAGACTTCTACCACGCGGAGTGACGGCGGCCCGGCGGTTTCGACCGGCTGATCAGCCGCCAGGAGTTGAGCGGTCGTCGTTCGGCCGCATATAGGTGCTTTTTGCGAGTCATCGCCATGACCATCGCCATGTCAACGCCGCAAGAGTCGCCGCTCAAGTTTCCGACGCTTTTCCCCATCAAAGTCATGGGACGCACGCGCGATGGCTTCGCGCAGGCGATCGTCGCGGTCGTGCAGAAGCACGCGCCGGACTTCGACGCCTCGACGCTCGAAATGCGCGCCTCCGCTGCCGGCAACTATCTGTCGGTGACGGCGACGATCAACGCGTGCTCGCGCGAGCAGCTCGACAATCTGTACCGGGATCTGACGTCGCATCCGATGGTCGCGATGGTGCTCTGATGCGCGCGCCCGCGGTCGCCGCAGCCGACGCTTCGCGGGTGATCGAGATCCGGGCGCTCGGGCGCACCGACTACGACGCGACGTGGCGCGCGATGCGCGAGTTCACCGCGTCGCGCGACGCGCGTACGTCCGACATGATCTGGCTCACCGAGCATCCGCCTGTCTATACGCTCGGCCTTGCGGGTCGTCGCGAGCATCTGCGGCGGGACAACGGCATTCCGGTGGTCAAGTCGGATCGGGGCGGGCAGATCACGTATCACGGCCCGGGCCAGCTCGTCGTCTACGTCATGCTCGATTTGCGACGCTCGGGTCTGTTCGTGCGCGAGCTCGTCCGGACGCTCGAGCGCGCCGTGATAGACTGGCTCGAGCGGCTGCGCATCCGCGCGCGGGGCCGTGAGGACGCCCCGGGCGTCTATGTGGACGTGGGCGCCGCCGAAGCGAAGATCGCCGCGCTCGGGCTTCGCGTGCGTAGCGGTTGCACGTATCACGGGCTCGCGCTCAACGTCGCCATGGACCTTTCGCCGTTCGACGACATCGATCCCTGCGGTTACCCGGGCCTGGCGGTTACGCAGCTCGCCGACCTCGGCGTCGTGCGATCGGTCGAGGCCGCGGGGCGGGAGCTCGCGCCGATCGTCGCCGCCCGTCTTGGCGACGCGTCGCTCAAACGCGCAGCGGTTGGTGCAGCGGAACCGGTGGCGTCGTGAGCGCCGCGCCCGTCATGCCTGCCGTCAACGCGCCCGGCATCAAGCAAAAGGGCGACGCGAAGACCGCGCGCATCCCGATCAAGGTCGTCCCCGCGGAGCGGCTGAAGAAGCCGGAATGGATTCGCGTTCGCGCGGCGTCCTCGCCGCGCTTCGCCGAGATCAAGCGCATCCTGCGCGAGCACAACCTGCACACGGTCTGCGAGGAAGCGTCGTGCCCGAATATCGGCGAGTGCTTCGGCAAGGGAACGGCGACGTTCATGATCATGGGCGACATCTGCACGCGCCGCTGTCCGTTCTGCGACGTCGGCCACGGCCGCCCGCTGCCGCTCGACGCACAGGAGCCGGCGAACCTCGCCGAGACGATTGCGGCGATGAGCCTTCGCTACGTCGTGATCACGAGCGTCGATCGCGATGATCTGCGCGACGGCGGCGCGCAGCATTTCGTCGATTGCATCCGAGCGGTCCGCGCGCGCTCGCCCGCCACGCAAATCGAGATTCTCGTGCCGGACTTTCGAGGCCGGCTCGATCGTGCGCTCGACGTTCTCGCCGCGGCACCGCCCGACGTGATGAACCACAACCTCGAGACGGTGCCGCGTTTGTACAAACAGGCGCGGCCCGGTTCCGATTACGACCACTCGCTGCGGCTCCTGCAGCAGTTCAAGACGCGATTCGCGCGCATTCCGACCAAATCGGGATTGATGGTCGGGCTCGGCGAAACCGACGACGAAATACTCGCCGTCATGCGCGACATGCGCGCGCACTCGATCGACATGCTGACGATCGGCCAGTATCTGCAACCGACGGCCGGGCATCTGCCGGTGCTGCGCTACGCGCACCCCGACGTCTTCGCGATGTTCGAACGCGAAGCGTACGCGTTGGGGTTCAAGCATGCCGCGGTCGGCGCCCTCGTGCGCTCGTCGTACCACGCGGACGCGCAGGCCGAGAACGTGCTCGACGCGGCGGCGCGCTAGCTCAAGGTTTGCCGGCTTGCTGATTCGCGGTCTGCGTAGCCGGCGGCCGCGCGCCTTTCGGCCACAGCAGGAACAGCCTGCCTTGCTGACGCATGCGTCCCGCTTCGCGTCCGGCTTCGTCGCCGAATCCCCAGAAGTAATCGGCGCGCACCGCGCCACGGATCGCGCCGCCCGTATCCTGTGCTAGCACGAGCCGCTCGAGCGGCCGGGTCGATAGCGGATACGTCGTGGCGAGAAACACCGGCGCTCCCAGTGGAATAGCGCGCGGATCGACGGCGATCGCCCGTTCGCGCGCGAGCGGCACGCCGAGCGATCCGATAGGACCATCGATCGACGCCTCGAGCGTCCCGGGCGCAAACGGCGCGACCTCGCGAAAGAACACGTAGCTCGGATTCTCGTCGAGCAGCGCGCGGAGCTTGTCCGGGTTGCGGTGCGTCCAGTCGCGAATGCCGGCGAGCGACGCCTGCTCGGCGCTCAGCTCGCCGAGTTCGACCAGCACGCGACCGACCGATCGATACGGATGCCCGTTCTGATCGGCGTAACCCAGGCGCAGCACGTTCCCGTCGGCGAGCTGGATGCGGCCCGACCCCTGGATCTCGAGAAAGAACGCGTCGACGGGATCGGCGACGTACGCGAGGATCTTGTCGCGCTGCGGTCGATGGCCGCTTTCGATCTCGGCGCGCGTCCAGTACGGCACGACGCGGCGGCCGTCGACGCGGCCGCGCAAGCGTTTGCCGGCGAGATCGGGATAGAGCGACACGAGATCGATCGCGACGAGATCGTCGGGCGGCGCGTACAGCGGCACGCGATGCCGCGCGTCCGGCTCCCGGCTGCCTTCGAGCAGCGGCTCGTAATAGCCGGTGACGAGGCCCGTATCGCTGCCGCCCGCGGCGACGACGCGGTATGCGATAAAATGTGTCTCGAAGAATGCGCGGACGGCGCGATCGTCGGTTGCGTCGACGCCGGCGCCCGTCGAGCACGCGGCCTCCCACAGCGGCCGCGACGCGGAGGCGACGAGCGCAGCGCAGCCGACGCGAAACGCCGGCCACGCCTCGCGAACGCGATCGACGGACCAGCCCGGGAGCTCGCTCCACGCGACGGGCTCGTAACGCGCAGGCAGCGACGGTGCCGCGGGCGGCGCCGGCGGCGTCGCGACACAGGCGGCGAGCGCAACCGCGACGACGAGCGCCGTCGCGCAATAACGAAGGAAAGCGCGCGACACGATGGGCTGGATATTGCTGGAATCGCTGGTCGTGCTGCTGATCGCCGTTGCGATCGTCTGGTGGACGATGGCATCCCGGCGCAAGCCGCCGCACCGCGGACACGACCGTTGAGCGCCGCTCAATGCAACACGCGCGGCACCGAAAGCGTGAACGGCGGGATCTGCGCATCGAACTCGTGGCCGTCGTCGGCGCGCATCTGGTAGGTGCCGCGCATCGTGCCGACCGGCGTCGGGATGCTCGCTCCGCTCGTGTACTCGTAGCTCTCGCCGGGCTTCAACAGCGGCTGTTGGCCGACGACGCCGAGCCCCTTGACTTCTTGCACATGATGGTCGGCATCGGTGATGATCCAATGACGACTGATCAGCGTGGCCGCGGCTTCGCCGCTGTTCGTGATCGTGATCGTGTACGCGAAGACGTACTGGCTACGCGATGGGTCGGACTGCTCGGCGAGATACGCAGCGCGCGGCACGACGGTGATCTGGTACTTCGTGCGCTCGGACATGACAAGCAGGCGCGGCAGCGGAGTCGCGGGAGATTATAACGAAATGGCCGAATACCGAATCGCACCGTCGTTGCTGTCCGCGGACTTCGCGCGCCTGGGCGAGGAAGTTCGCGCGGTCGTCGCCGCCGGCGCCGACCTGATCCACTTCGACGTGATGGACAACCATTATGTTCCCAACCTCACGGTGGGACCGCTCGTTTGCGATGCGATCCGTCCGCACGCGAGCGTACCGATCGATGTCCACCTGATGGTGAAGCCGGTCGACCGCATCATTCCGGACTTCGCCAAGGCGGGCGCGTCGATCGTGAGCTTCCACCCCGAGGCGTCCGAGCACATCGATCGCACGATCGGGCTGATCCACGACTGCGGCTGCAAGGCGGGCCTGGTGTTCAATCCGGCCACCCCGCTCGACTGGCTCGATTACACGCTCGACAAGCTCGACCTCGTGCTGATCATGTCGGTGAATCCGGGCTTCGGCGGACAGTCGTTCATCGCGCATTCGCTCGACAAGCTGAAGGCCGCGCGCACTCGCATCGATGCGCTCGAGCGGCGCACCGGACGCAGCGTGATGCTCGAGGTGGACGGTGGCGTGAAGATCGACAACATCGCCGCGATCGCGCGCGCCGGCGCCGATACGTTCGTCGCGGGCTCGGCGATCTTCGGCACGCCTGATTACCGCGCGACGATCGCCAAGATGCGCAGCGCGCTCGCGCAGCCGGCTTGATCGACACGCGTCGCGCCATCGACGTGAGCGCCGTCGCGTTCGACCTCGACGGCACGCTGCTCGATACGATCCACGATCTCGCCGCGGCGGTGAACGCGCTGCTGATGGATCTGGACCACGCGCCGCTCGACAAGGAGATCGTCCGCTCGTTCGTCGGCAAGGGGATGGCGAACCTCGTGCGCCGGGCGCTCGCGCGCGCGACGGGCGTCTCGCCGGCGGCGATCGACGATGACGAGCTCAAGGACGCGCTGACGCGCTACCAGGAGCATTACGCGAAGCTCCTCGGGCGCGAAACGCGGCCGTTCCCGCGGATGGTCGAAGGGCTCGATCGGCTGCGCGCGATGGGCCTTCCGCTCGCGGTGGTCACGAACAAGGCGTCGCGTTTCGTCGGCCCGCACCTGCACGAAGCCGGCATCGCCGGATACTTCAGCGTCATCGTCGGCGGCGACGATTTGCCGGCGAAGAAGCCCGATCCGGGGCAACTCGTGCACGTCGCGCAGCGGCTCGGCGTGCCGCTGTCGCGGCTGCTGATGGTCGGCGATTCGATCAACGACGCGCAGGCGGCGCGCGCGGCGGGCTGTCCGGTGTTGCTGTTGCCCTATGGCTACAACGAGGGACGCGCGGTGCAGGACGTCGATGCCGATGGTATAGTCGCGACGCTGGCGGAGGTCGCCGATCGCATCCGGCCGGTTCCGACCGACGCGCCCTCGCCATGACGAGCTCCTGCATCGCGAAGTTCGCATCGCCGATCCGCTGGCGATGGCGCGCGATCGAACGGCGCCGCTGGCGCCGCTGATTCGATCGCGCCCCGGCGTCGCGCCGACCTTCAAAGCGACGCCTTCCTCGCGTGACCGCCTTCTGAGGCACGCTGACGGGTAAAGCGGAAGCGTCATGACCGAAGCCGAATTTCGCGCGCTCGCAGCACTTGGCTACAACCGGATTCCGCTGGTTCTCGAGTCGTTCGCCGACCTCGACACGCCGCTGTCGCTGTATTTGAAGCTGGCCGGCCAGCGCTACACGTATCTGCTCGAATCGGTTGTCGGCGGCGAGCGGTTCGGACGCTACTCGTTCATCGGGCTCGCCGCGAAGATTCGCATTCGCGCCCGTGGCACGTCGATCGAAGTCGAGGACCGCGGCGGCATCGCCGAGCGCCACGACGGCGATCCGCTCGCGTTCGTCGCCGAGTTCATGCGCCGCTACAGGGCCGCGCCGCGCGCGGGGCTGCCGCGCTTTTGCGGGGGGCTCGCCGGCTACTTCGGCTACGACGTCGTCCGACACGTCGAGACGAAGCTTGCTGCATCGGCGCCGCCTGCCTCCGCCGAGCTCGCCGACGTTCCCGACATGCTGCTGCTGCTGACCGAGGAGCTCGCGGTCGTCGACAACCTCGCCGGCAAGATCTATCTGATCGTGTACGCGGATCCCGCCGAAGCGAATGCCTACTGGAATGCGCACGACCGGCTGCAGGCGTTGCGGCGCAAGCTGCGCGAGCCGGTCGCAATCCCGTTCCAGACCGCAAGCGCCGTGACGCAAGCGCAAAGCGAAGTCGGCGCCGAGCGATTTTGCGACGCGGTGCGCCGCGCGAAGGATTACATCGCCGCCGGCGACATCATGCAGGTGGTGCTGTCGCAGCGGCTGAAGCGGCCGTTCACGGCGTCGCCCTTGTCGCTGTACCGCGCGCTGCGCTCGCTCAATCCGTCGCCGTACATGTTCTATTACGACTTCGGCGACTTCCACGTCGTCGGCGCGTCGCCGGAAATCCTCGTGCGCAAGGAAGCGCAGACGGTGACGCTGCGGCCGATCGCCGGCACGCGTCCGCGCGGCGCGACGCGCGAGTCGGACGACGCGCTCGCCGCCGAGCTCCTTGCCGATCCGAAGGAGCTCGCCGAGCACGTGATGCTGGTCGATCTCGGGCGCAACGACGTCGGCCGCGTCGCGCAAGTGGGCAGCGTCAAGGTGACCGACCGCATGGTGATCGAACGGTATTCGCACGTGATGCACATCGTCACCAACGTCGAGGGAACGCTCAAACCCGGTCTCACCAGCCTCGACGTGCTACGCGCGGCGTTCCCTGCCGGCACCGTCAGCGGCGCGCCGAAGGTGCGCGCGATGGAGATCATCGACGAGCTCGAGCCGTCGCGCCGCGGCGTGTACGCGGGCGCCGTCGGTTACGTGAGCTTCCAGGACGACATGGACACGGCGATCGCGATCCGCACGGCGCTCGTCAAGGACGGCATGCTCTATGTGCAAGCGGGCGCGGGCATCGTCCACGACTCGGTCCCCGACACCGAATGGCAGGAGACGCTGTCGAAAGCGCGAGCGGTGATGCGCGCCGCGGAGATGGTGCAGCTCGGCCTCGATGCCGAAGCGTGACATCCCCGACGACCGCCATGCCGAACGACGACATCAAGCGCTACGCCGACAACCTTCGCGACGAGCTGAACGGCGCCGCGCTGTATCGCGCGCTTGCGGCGGCGGAGGCCGATCCCGATCGCAAGGATCTCTTCCTGCAACTCGCGCAGGCCGAGGCGAATCACGCCAATCTCTGGCGCGACAAACTCATCGCGGCCGGCGTCGAGCCCGAGGCGTTCGCCCCGAGCTGGCGCACGCGCATGCTCGGCCGTCTCGCGATGCGCTTCGGCATCCGGTTCGTGTTGCCGACGATCGCCGCCGCCGAGTTCGCCGATCGCAACAAATACGCCGGGCAATCGGACGCGCACGCGATCTCCGCCGAGGAGCGCGGCCATGCCGCCGTCGTGCAGGCGATCGCACAGCGGTCGGCCGGCGCGCCCGGGGTGACGACCGGCGCCGATATCGCGCGCGCCGAGCCGTGGCATCGCGGCGCCTCGGGCAACAACCTGCGCGCGGCGGTGCTCGGCGCGAACGACGGCCTCGTGTCGAACTTCTGCCTGATGATGGGTGTCGCCGGCGCCGGTACGGCGAACGCCGTCGTCCTGCTGACCGGCGTCGCCGGGCTGATCGCGGGCGCGTGCTCGATGGCGCTCGGCGAGTGGTTGTCGGTGACCAACGCGCGCGAGCTCGCGGCCACGCAGCTCGCGCGCGAAGCCGAGGAGATCGAGCAGACGCCGCAAGCCGAGCAGCACGAGCTCGCGCTGATCTTCCAGGCGAAAGGCGTCGCGAAGCTCGAGGCGCGCCGCGTCGCCGCGCAGATCATGCGCGACAAGAAAGGCGCGCTCGACACGCTCGCACGCGAGGAGCTTGGAATCGATCCCGCAGAGCTCGGCGGCAATCCCTGGAGCGCGGCGGGCACGTCGTTCGCGCTGTTCGCGCTCGGCGCGCTGTTTCCGATCCTGCCGTTCATCTGGCTTCACGGCGCGACCGCGACGGCGGCGAGCGTCGCTGCGAGTGCGGTCGCGCTGGGGGCGATCGGAACACTGACGTCGCTGTTCAACGGCCGCACCGCGTGGTTTTCCGCCGCCCGGCAGGTGACGTTCGGATGCCTTGCCGCGGCGGTCACGTACGGCGCTGGCGCGCTGCTCGGCGTCTCGCTGTCTTGACGGTATAGCCCGCTGCCCCGATGCGTTCTCAGGTCGAGTCCTACAACGCGAACCTCGCTTGTCCGACTTTCGCGGCGCGTCGGCGCGCGCATATTGGGATCACTTTACGCAAACGTCGGGAGGATCGCGATGCTTTACTGGGCAGCGGTATTTTTCGTCATCGCGCTGGTTGCGGCACTGCTGGGCTTCACCGGCCTCGCCGTCAGCTTCGCCGCGATCGCGAAGATTCTGTTCATGGTGTTCCTGGTACTGTTCGTTGTCTCGCTGATCGCAGGACTCATGCGGCGTTCGCCTTAGCGGCGGGTTGCCTGAGGTAGCCGGCCCGCCAAATGCCGGCCACAAACGCCCCGCCCGCGCGGGGCGTTTGTTTTGTGCGCCAACGCGTAGTTCCTGCCCAGCCGGGTGATGTGCCCGCCGCGGCAAATGCATAGCCGCCCCCTGCCCGACGTCGCGTCGGACGAACCGTTCGCTGTCACCACGTCCGTTGGCTGGAAGCTCGAGCAAGCCATCGTCTTGCCTTGAGGGCCGGCCGCGAGCCGGCCCTCGTCTTGCGTACTGACGCCTGCGCGGCGATTCCGCCACGAAGGATCCCGCTTCAAAGTGCTGTCGCTTTGGTCCGATCCCGACTGCACGTGATACGGCAGCGTCGAGGCGTTGCGCGGCGCGCGGCAACGGGTTCGTTCATTGTGGTAGTGTCTTGCCGGCATGCCCTCAACCCGCATTGCGCAAAGTCACGGCGCCGCGCCGCAACGGCGATGGCGATAGCGATCCGCTAGCCTCCGCGCTCCGGCGTGAGCCGGGTAGCGCCGCCGCTGCTGCCCCAACGGGTTGGAACCCGTCGGTCGGCAACATAAGCACCTGTAAATCAATAAGTTGGATCGCCAATGCTGCTCCTGATCGACAACTACGACAGCTTCACGTACAACCTCGCGCAGTACCTGGGCGAGCTCGGCGCGGAGGTGGGCGTCTATCGAAACGACGCGATCACCGTCGCAGAGATCGAAGCGTGGCAACCCGAGCAGATCGTGATCTCGCCGGGGCCGTGCACGCCGAACGAGGCCGGCATCTCGGTCGAGGCGGTCCAGCGTCTGGCGGGCAAGATCCCGATTCTCGGCGTCTGTCTCGGCCATCAGGCGATCGGGCAGGCGTTCGGCGGCAAGATCGTTCGCGCGCAACGCGTCATGCACGGCAAGCTTTCGTCGATCACGCACGACGGCACCGGCGTTTTCACGGGCGTGCCGAACCCGCTGACGGTCACGCGCTACCATTCGCTCGCGATCGACGAGCCGAGCTTGCCGTCGTGCCTCGAGGTGAGCGCGCGCAGCGAAGACGGCGAGATCATGGGCGTTCGCCACAAGAGCCTGCCGATCGAAGGCGTGCAGTTCCACCCCGAGGCGATCCTCACCGAGCACGGCCACGACTTGCTACGCAACTTTCTCGAGCGCAGCGCGGTGAGCGCCGCTCGCTGAAGCCTCATCCATACGACAAAGGGAGCGCCATGCCGATCACGCTTCAGGAAGCCATCCAGCGAACCGTCGAGCACCGCGAGATCTTCCACGACGAGATGCTCGCGCTGATGCGCAGGATCATGAGCGGCGAGGCGACGCCGGTGATGATCGCCGCGCTCACCATCGGGCTGCGTGTGAAGAAGGAGACCGTCGGCGAGATCGCGGCGGCCGCGCAGGTGATGCGCGAGTTCGCGACCAAGGTCGACGTTCCCGACCGCGACAAGCTGGTCGACATCGTGGGCACCGGTGGCGACGCGTCGCATACGTTCAATATCTCGACCGCGTCGATGTTCGTCGCCGCGGCGGCCGGCGCGCGCGTAGCAAAGCACGGCGGCCGCTCGGTGTCGTCGAAATCGGGCAGCGCGGACGTGCTCGAGGCGCTCGGCGCGAACATCATGCTCACGCCGGCGCAGGTTGCGACCTGCATCGCCGAGACCGGCATCGGCTTCATGTTCGCGCCGAATCACCACGCTGCGATGAAGCATGCGGCGCCCGTGCGCAAGGAGCTCGGCGTTCGCACGATCTTCAACATCCTCGGGCCGCTCACCAATCCCGCAGGCGCACCGAACCAACTGCTCGGCGTCTTCCACCCCGATCTCGTCGGCATCCAGGTGCGCGTGCTCGAGCGACTCGGCAGCAAGCACGTGCTGGTCGTCTACGGCAAGGACGGCATGGACGAAGTGTCGCTCGGCGCCGCGACGATGGTGGGTGAGCTCAAGGACGGCGAGGTACGCGAATACGAAATCCATCCGGAGGACTTCGGTTTGTCGATGAAGTCGAATCGCGGGCTCAAAGTCGCCGATGCGATCGAGTCCAAGACGATGGTATTGGAAGCGCTCGACAACGTCGAAGGCACGCCGCGCGAGATCGTGCTGCTCAATGCCGGCACCGCGCTCTATGCGGCGAACGGCGCCGTTTCGATCAAGGAAGGGATCGATCGCGCGCGCGAAGCGGTCGCAAGCGGCGCAGCGAAACGCAAGCTCGCGCAGTTCGTCGAGGCGACGCGAAAGCTCGCGACCCCCGCATGAACGCTTCGTCGTCCCGGCGAGCGCGGGACCGAGCGTCGTTGCCGCGAAAGACGCTGGATTCCCGCGTTCGCGGGAATGACAGGCACGCGGGGACGACGACGAAGTGAGCGACATCCTCACGCGCATCCTCGCGACCAAGGCAATCGAGGTCGCCGATGCGAAGCGATTGCGCTCGCGCGCGGATATCGCGAGCGATGCAAAGGCCGCACCGCCGGTGCGCGATTTCGCCGGCGCGCTGCGCGCCAAGGTTGCGTCGGGAAGGCCGGCGGTGATCGCCGAGATCAAGAAAGCGAGCCCGAGCCGCGGCGTGCTGCGCGCGAGCTTCGATCCGGTGGCGATCGCTCGCTCGTACGAAGCCGGCGGCGCGGCATGCCTGTCGGTGCTGACCGACCGCGACTATTTCCACGGCGCGCCCGATTATCTGATGGCGGCGCGTGCGGCGTGCGGGCTGCCGGTGTTGCGCAAGGACTTCGTCGTCGACGACTATCAGGTTGCCGAGTCGCGGGCGCTCGGCGCCGACGCGATCCTGCTGATCGTCGCAGCGCTGGACGATGCGCTGTTGCACGAGCTTGCCGACGCCGCACGCGAGCTCGGGCTCGCGGTGCTCGCGGAAGTGCACAACGCCGCCGAGCTCGAGCGCGCGCTCGAGCTCGACGCGCGACTGATCGGCATCAACAATCGCGACCTGCGCACGTTCGCCGTATCGCTCGCGATCACACTCGATCTGCTGCCGCGCATTCCGGCCGATCGGATGGTCGTCACCGAAAGCGGCATTGTTGCGCCCGAGCACGTCGCGACGATGCGCGCGCACGGCGTCCAGGCGTTCCTCGTCGGCGAAGCATTCATGCGCGCGGACGACCCCGGCGCCGCGCTCGCGACACTGTTCGGCTAGAATCGCGCTGGTCTGCCTTTTTGCCGCAGGAACAGCGCGTGTCGGCCATCGCCGCGGAGAACGTCAGCAAGCACTGGACGACCGCCGAGGGCAAGGTCCACGCGGTCGACGGCGTGTCGTTCGCGTTCGACGAGGGCACGCTCAACGTTTTGCTCGGCCCGTCGGGCTGCGGCAAGTCCACGACGCTGCGGCTGATCGCCGGCCTCGAGCAGAGCGACGGCGGCCGCATTCTGATCGGCGGCCGCGACGTTACCGGCCGGCCGCCGCCGCAGCGCAACATCTCGATGGTGTTCCAATCGTATGCGCTGTTCCCGCACCTTTCGGTTGCCGAGAACATCGTGTTCGGCCTGAAGGTGCGAAAGCTCCCTTCCGACGAAGTGCGCTCGCGGCTTTCGCGCGTCGCGGATCTGCTCGGTCTCGCCGCGCTGCTCGACCGCAAGCCGTCGCAGTTGTCGGGCGGCCAGCAGCAGCGCGTCGCGCTGGGCCGCGCGATCATTGCGCAGGCGCCGGTGTGCCTGATGGACGAGCCGCTGTCCAATCTCGACGCGCAGCTTCGCCACGAGATGCGAAGCGAGATCCGCGCGCTGCAGAAGAAGCTCGGCATCACGATGGTCTACGTGACGCACGACCAGGTCGAAGCGATGTCGATGGCCGACCGCGTCGTGCTGCTCAATCACGGTCGCATCGAACAGGACGCGACGCCGGTCGAGCTCTACGATACGCCGGCGAACACGTTCGTCGCGCGTTTCATCGGCACGCCGCCGATGAATCTGCTGCCGCTCGAGCGTTACCCGGACGGCGCGGTCGTCGCGGGCACGACGGGGCCGATCGTCGCGCCCGCGGAATGCGCGGGCATGACGCTCGGCGTGCGTCCCGAGCACTTGACGCTCGCGCTCGACCGCGGGCTTCGTGCGACGGTCGAGCGCGTCGAATATCTGGGCGCCGATTCGCTGATCTCGTGCCGCGCGGGCACGGCGTCGCTCGCCGCGCGCGTGCCGGGCAACGTTGCGCTCGCGAGCGGCGACGTCGCGTGGCTCGTCTGGGCACCCGGCGCACAGCACTTGTTCGATCACGACGGCCGCCGCCGCGCGGATGCGGTCCGTCATCCGAGCGCAACGCTCGTTGCGTAGGTTAAGCCGCTTTCATCAGGGAGGAACAGAGCATGTCGCTGCAGACAATCGTGCGGGGGCTGGTTGGCGCCGTCGCGCTCGTCGCGTCGGTCGCGGTCGCGCAAGCGCCCGTCGAGGTTTCGTTCTACTACCCGGTGGCGGTCGGCGGGCCGATTACGAAGATCATCGACGGCTACGCCGCAGACTTCGAGAAGGAAAACCCCGGGATCAAGATCAGGCCGATCTATTCGGGCAGCTATCAGGAGTCGATCACGAAGGCGCTCACCGCCGTGAAGTCGGGCGAACCGCCGGTCACGTCGATCCTCCTGTCGACCGACATGTTCACGCTGATCGACGAGGACGCGATCGTTCCGTACGACGATCTGATCAAGACGGCCGACGACCAGGTGTGGTTGAAGAGCTTCTACCCGGCGTTCATGGAGAACAGTCGCACCGGCGGCAAGACGTGGGGCATCCCGTTCCAGCGCTCGACGATCGTGCTGTACTGGAACAAGGAGATGTTCAAAGACGCGGGCCTCGATCCGAACCGCCCGCCCGCGACATGGAAGGAACAGCTCGAGTACGCGCAGAAGCTCACCAAGCGTGACGCGTCGGGCAAGGTAACGCAGTGGGGCATCCAGATTCCGTCGTCGGGATTTCCGTATTGGCTGTTCCAGGCGCTCGCGATCCAGAATGGCGTGCAGCTGATGAACGACGCCGGCACGCAGACGTACTACGACCGACCCGAAGTGATCGAGGCGCTGCAGTACTGGGTCGATCTCGCGAAGAAGCAGAAGGTGCATCCCGAGGGCGTGGTCGACTGGGGGACGACGCCGAAGGACTTCTTCGAGCGCAAGATGGCGATGATGTGGACGACGACCGGCAATCTCACCAACGTCAAGGCGAACGCCAAGTTCGACTTCGGCGTGGCGATGCTGCCGTCCGGCAAGCAACGCGGCAGCCCCACGGGCGGCGGCAATTTCTATCTTTTCAAGAAGACCACCCCGCAGCAGCGCGAGGCCGCGCTCAAGTTCATCAAGTGGATGACCACGCCGCAGCGCGCCGCGCAATGGGGTATCGACACCGGTTACGTCGCCGTGCGTGCCGACGCGTGGGAGACCCCGGTCATGAAGCAGTACGTTGCCGGCTTCTCGGCGGCGGCTGTTGCGCGCGATCAGTTGCCCTATGCGAAGGCCGAGCTGTCCACGCATGACAACCAGCGCGTGACCAAGGCGCTGAACGATGGTCTGCAGGCGGCATTGACCGGTTCGAAGCCGGCGGACCAGGCGATGAAGGACGCCCAGCGCGAAGCGGAGCGCCTGCTGCGCTCGTTCCGCTGAATGGCCGACAGCGCGCAGCGTCGATCATCGAGATCGACGGAAGTCGGCACGCCGATCACGCTGAACGCGATCTCGGACGGACGCTGTATAGGGAACGAACCGGTTGGCGTGTTGTTCGATTCTGGGACAACGACGCGCTGACCCGGACAGTTCTCGTGGTCGAACAAATCTTCGCCGTGCTCAACGCCCTTCACCCCAGCCCTGTCCCCGCGAGCGGGGAGGGGGAGAACGCTTCGAGCGCCCCGGCCCGATGACGCGGACGACGCAATGGATCTACGGCTGGCTGCTGTTGCTGCCGGCGATGGCGTTGCTCGCGCTGTTCACGCACTATCCCGCGATGGCGACGGCGTGGCACAGCGTCTTCGCTACGCCGCGCGGCTCGCGCGGGGCCGCGTTCGTCGGCGCCGACAACTATCGCGCGCTCGCCGACGATCCGATCTTCTGGCAGGCGCTGTCGAACAATTTGTGGTTCGCCGCCGGAACGATTCCGCTGTCGATCGCGCTCGCGCTCGCGATGGCGGCGTGGGTCAACGGTCGCATCGCGGGGCGGGGCTTTCTGCGCCTCGCCTATTTCACGCCGACCGTCTTGCCGATGATCGCGGTCGCGAACATCTGGCTCTTCTTCTTCACGCCCGAATACGGGCTGCTCGAGCAGGTGCTCGGTGCGCTGGGCGCCGGCAGCCACAACTGGCTCGGCAGCAAGAGCACGGCACTCGGCTGCCTGATGGCGGTCACCGTGTGGAAGGAAGCCGGCTTTTTCATGATCTTCTATCTCGCCGCATTCCAGTCGATGTCACCGCATCTCGCCGACGCGGCCGCGATCGAGGGTGCGTCGCGCTGGTATTTCTTCCGCCGCGTCACGTTCCCGCTGCTGATGCCGACGACGCTGTTCGTGCTGGTGAATGCCGTCATCAACGCGTTCCGTCTCGTCGATCACGTCGTCGTCATGACGCGCGGCGGCCCGGACAACGCGACGTCGCTGCTGCTCTACTACATCTACGAGATCGGCTTCCGCTTCTGGGATTCGGCGTACGCGGCGGCGCTTACGATCGTGCTGCTCGCGGTGCTCGCAGCCGCGGCGCTGCTGCAGTTCGGCTTTCTCGAGCGCAGGGTTCACTACCGATGAGCGCGGCGGGCGCAGCCGGAGGACTCGCGAGCGCGCGGGGCGAAGCCAACGCCCGAAGGGTGCGTCCGCGCGCGAGCGAGGGCGCCGACGCTCCACGGTCCGATCATTCGAGGTCGTGGCGGAGGCGCCCGCAGGGCCTGTCGCCGCGCGATTCGGCGAGGCCGACAACTCGACGCGGGAGCGCTCGGCCCCGTGCAGAGGCCGACCAATGAGCGCGGTCTTCGCACCGCGCGGCTTCACCCATGCGCTCGAGAGCCTTGCCGCGTGGGTGCTCGGTGTGTTATGGGTGCTGCCTCTCGCGTATGCATTCTGGACGGCGTTTCATCCGGCCGAGTTTTCGACGCACTTCACGCTGAGCGCGCCATTTACGTTCGACAATTTCGTCAACGCATGGCATGCCGCGCCATTTGCCCGCTATTTCCTCAATACGACGCTGCTCGTCGCGATGGTGCTCGCCGCGCAGCTCGTGCTGGTCACGCTCGCGGCCTATGCTTTCGCGCGCTTCGAGTTTCCCGGACGCGGCGTGCTGTTTGCGCTGGTGCTCGTTCAGCTGATGATCATGCCGGACGTGCTGATCGTCGAAAACTACCGGACGATGACGGCGCTGGGCCTCAAGGACACGATCCTCGCCATCGGCTTGCCCTACATGGCGAGCGCATTCGGCATCTTCCTGCTGCGCCAAACGTTCAAGACCGTGCCGCGCGAGCTCGACGAGGCGGCGCGCGTCGAGGGATGCTCACCGTTGCAGGTGCTGTGGAACGTGTACGTGCCGCTCGCGCGTCCCGTCTATCTCGCGTATGCGCTGGTGAGCGTGAGCTACCATTGGAACAACTTCCTGTGGCCGCTGATCATCACGAACTCGGTCGAATCGCGGCCGCTCACCGTCGGCTTGCAGGTATTCTCGGCAACCGACCAAGGCATCGACTGGTCGATCATCAGTGCGGCCACGCTGATGACGACCGCGCCGCTGTTGGTGGCGTTCCTGCTCTTTCAACGTCAATTCGTTCAATCGTTCATGCGAGCCGGCATCCGCTGACCATGATCCTCATCACCTGGAACGTCCAATGGTGTCGCGGCGTCGACGGCAACGTCGATCCCGGGCGCATCGTCGACACGGCGAAGGCGATCGCCGATTTCGACGTGCTGTGCCTGCAGGAAGTCGCCGACTGCTATCCGCATCCGCGGCTGCCGGGAAGCCGCGGCGGCAACCAGTTCGCCGAGCTCGCGCGAAGGTTGCCGGGGTATACCGCCGTCGAAGGCGTGGCCGTCGATCAGCCGACGGACGACGGCCGTCGCCGTCGATTCGGCAACATGATCCTGTCGCGGCTGCCGGTGCGCCAGATCTATCGACACCTGCTGCCGTACCCGTGCGATCCCGGTATTCCCGGCATGCCGCGCGGCGCCGTCGAAGCGGTCGTGAGCGCGCCGTTCGGCGATGTCCGCGTGATCACGACGCACCTCGAGTACTACTCGCAGAGCGCGCGCTTTGCGCAGATCGCCGCGCTGCGCTCGATCTACGCCGACGGCTACGCGCACGCGCTCGACAGCCTGCGAACGCCCGAGACAGAAGGCCCGTTCGAGACGTTTCGCTATCCGCGCGCGACGCTCATCTGCGGCGATTGCAATTTCGAGCCGAACA
Source organism: uncultured beta proteobacterium (assembly GCA_963728935.1). Lineage (GTDB taxonomy): Bacteria > Pseudomonadota > Gammaproteobacteria > Burkholderiales > Casimicrobiaceae > CAVSMC01. Next base: position 955,433 of record CAVSMC010000001.1, read on the forward strand.
CGCCCGAGCATGCGCGCGTGCTGCACGCTTTCGCCGACGCGACGCCGCCGCTCGTCGACGCGTGGACGCGCGTGCACCCCGGCGCGCCGCATCCGGCGACGTTCCGCATACACGAAAAGGAGAAGCCCGGCGATCCGGAGCTTCACTGCGACCTCGTGTTCGTCAACGGCGATCTCGCGACTCACGTTCGCGCGTTCGACGTCGAACAGGACACCCAGTCATCCGACCACCAGCCGGTGATCGTAACGTTGGGCTAACCCTTGGAGACCAGCGCGCGCAGCCGTCGCAATACCGGCCCGCGCCACGCGGCGAGCCGCGCGAGCCACGGACGTGCGCCGACGAAGCGGCGAACGTCCGGGCGGCTGACGACGATCAGCGATTGCGTGCGTATGTAGGTGTCGGCCATCTCGGAAATCTCGCGCGGCGACAAACTAATCCGCATCGCGCGCTGGCGCTCGACGGCATCGCGATACGCGCGGTCGAGCAACTGCTGGCGGCCGGCGGCCTCCTTCGCGCTTGCCGGAACGCGATACTTCGACGTCGTCTTCTCGACGAGCACGAAGTCGTTCTCGAGCGTGTAGCGGGTCCACAGGTTCCAGTCCTCGAGCTGGTCCATGTCTTCCGCGAAGCCGCCGTAGCGCTCGTAGAGGCTGCGATGGAACAGCACGGCCTGGATCGGCAGGTAGTTGTGGTGCCAGAGCATCAGCCGGTCGAAAGGCTGACGGTACCGCGTCGCGTACGAGACCTCGTGAACGACGCCGCGTTCGCGGTCGATCACTTCGCAGCGCGTTTCCCATGCTAGCGCATACGCGCCCTTCGCGTTCGCGGCGAGCGCCGCGTCGAGCAGCGCTTCGACATGGTCGGCGAACAGCACGTCGTCGTCGTCGAGGAAGTTGAGCCATTCTCCGCGCGCCATCGAAAGCGCCATGTTGCCGGCGCGCGCGCGGCCGACTTTCGATTCTGTCGCGTGGTAGCGCACGTTGAGTCTGTCGCGAAACGATTCGACGACGGCTTGCGAGCACGGTGGGCCGTCTTCGACGACGATCGTCTCGATGTTGCGCCAGGTCTGCTGCGCGACCGTCTCGAGCGCCTGCGCGAGCGATGCGCCGCGGTCGACGGTGCGGATGAGGATCGAAACGAGCGGCTCCGGCCGCGATGGCGATTCGCGGCGCGACCGGAACGGCACGAACGCGCCGTCGCGTCGCAGTTCGTATCCCCAGCCGTGAAAGACCGGCACGAACGCTTCGTTGGGCCGCACGCGCGTCGACACGAAATGGGGCCAATTACGCAAGAAACGCAGCAGCGCCTTGACGAGACCGAGCCGCCGTCCCGGAAAGCTCTGCGGCGCTGCGATTTCCGCACCGAGCATGACGAGCCCCTTGATCGTGTTGCGGACGCCGCCGAAGCGCGCACGCAGGCACAGGTTCGTCTGCACGCCGCCGAGCACCTGCAGCGGCTTCACCTGCGCCGGTCGATCGTAGGTCCGATGCACGACCGCGAGGCGCGGCACGTAACGCAATCGGCGACCCGCGGCGCGCAATCGCCACGACAGATCGACGTCCTCGCCGTACATGAAAATCCGTGGCTCGAACCCGCCGACAGCCTCGAACGCGCTGCGGCGGAACAACACCGCGGCGCCGCTCACCCATGGCATGTCGAGCGTCACCGGGTCGTAGGCTTTCGGATGCTCGTACGGGATCTGGCGCAACTCCCACGCGGCGACGTCGGCACGGTCGGCTTCGGCTATCGCAAGCAACGGCTGCACGACGTCGGGCTCGACGATGCAGTCCTGATTCAACACCAGCAGATACGGCGCCCTGCCGCGCGCGGCGTTGGCGTTGTGGCCACGGCCGAAGCCGACGTTCGTCTGCGAGCGGTAGATCTGGATCGTGGCGAAGCGCTCGGGCTCCCACAGCGCCGGCAGCGCGTCGATGCGCGCGGTGATCTCATCCTCGGGGCTGTTGTCGTGGACGAACAGCGATGCTTCCACAGCGCCAAGCTGTTCGGCAACGCTCTCGAACAGCGTGCCGAGCAGCGCGAGATCCGGCCGGAACGTGACGACGCTGACGTCAACCGCTGTCACGAAGCGCTCGCTTCCTGAGCCACGCGCGTATCGGTCGAGGCAAGAGCTCCAACTGGTCGTCGCGCGACCGGATTTCACGGCGCAGCTCGGCGATGTCGGTCTCGAGCTTCGCCGCCCACGCCGTACCGTTCGCTTCGGCCTTGCGCGCCCGTTCCTGCGCGCTGTCCAAATCCTCGGCTAAGCGCACGAGCTCGGCGCGAAACGTGAAGCCGTCGAGATTGGCCGCGAGCAGCGGCGATAGAGCCTCGAGCGGCGCGCTGCCGGTCGATTGCTGCGCCGGCGCCGCGAAGCGTTCGTAGAGCCGTTCGAGGGCGCGCGACATCGAGGTGAGCGTCGGGATGCGGTCGGCGTCGAGTGGGTCGATCTGCGATTTTACGCGCGCGTGCTCGGCCGCGCCGTCGGCGCTGAGCAGGCGCGCGATCAGAGCTGCTGCGTCCGAAGCGCCGAAGCCCGGTGCAAGACGCCAGCCGCCGCCGTGCCGCGCAACGCGCTCGCCGAGCGCGCCGTCGGCGGGCACGATCACGGGAATCCCGCACGACCATGCTTCGGACAACGTGTAGCTGAAGCTTTCGGGCAGCCGGTTGACGAAGAGCACGATTTCGACGCCGTAGGCCGCAACCAAGGCCGGCAGATCCGCATCGCGATACGGCCCGTGCACGTAATAGCCGTCGGCCCAGCCGCGCGCAAGCCGCTTGTCCGTGTAGCCGATGACGACGAGGCCGACGTGGGTGCCGGCGAGCGCGCCGGCGATGCCGTCGACGAGCTCGCTCCCCTTGTGCGGTCCAATGGCACCAACGATTGCGACAACGTGGCGCGGGGCGCGAGCGGCGAACTCGTCGGACGCCGAAAGCGGGCGCGGACGCCGGCCGTCTGCCGTGACGCCGGGCTCGACGTCGACGATCGCCGCCGCGGGAAACGCACGCTCGGCTTGCCGACGAATGAATGCGGAAGGCACGGTCAGCGCTGCGACGCGCGCGAGCGATGCAGCGACCTCGCCGATCCACGTCGGATCGGGTGTCGGCATCGAGCGCGCTTCGAAAGCGTCGGGGGCGATGAACGCGACATCGTGCAGCGTCGCGACGGCAGGCAGCGACGAATCCATCAGCGCAAGCCGGGCACGAACCGCCCGGTCGACGCCGTGCACGTGCACGAGACCGATGCCTTCGCCGCGTCGCCACTGCTCGAGCGCTGCCGCAGCGCTCGTCACGCCGAGAACGTCGCGCAACGGGAAGAAGCGGCGCGCGGCGACGTCTTCTATCACGTCGATCGCATCGCCGGCATGCCAGACGAAATGGCGGCGCGAGCTCGTCGCTGCCGCGTCGCGGATATAGCGATCGACGCCGCCGCCTGCCGCAGCGCTCAGATGCAGGATCGCAGCGGCTGAACCCGGCATCTGGACGGACGCGCCTGGATCGCCCGTCATCAACGCTCGTGCACGCGACGGAAGACGATGTCGCGAACGTCGTGGCCGAGCGCGACGCCGCGCCGCTCGAACTTGGTCTGCGGCCGATGCGCAGGCCGCGCGGCGAAGCCATCCGCAGTGTTTTCGAGCAGTGGACACGCGGTGAACGTCGCGAGGATCTCGCGCGCGTAATCCTCCCAATCGGTGGCTGCGTGCAGGTAACCGCCGGGAGCGAGCCGCGACGCGAGCGCATGCACGAGCGCCGGCTGCAACAGACGGCGCTTGTGATGCCGCTTCTTCGGCCACGGATCGGGAAAGAACACATGGATTCCCGCCAGCGACGCCGCGGGGATCATCGAGCCGACGACATCGACCGCGTCGTGGCGCACGATGCGCACGTTGTCCAGGCCGAGCTCGCCGATGCGCTTGAGCAGGCTGCCGACGCCGGGCGCGTGAACGTCGATCGCGATGAAATCGGTGTCGCGGTGCGCGTGCGCGATGGCCGCCGTCGTTTCACCCATGCCGAAGCCGATTTCGAGCACGCACGGTGCGCGCCGTCCGAACACGCGCACGGTATCGATCGGCTGCGGCGCAAACGCAATCGAGTAGCGCGGCGCGAGCTCGTCGAGCGCGCGCTGTTGCGCCGCGGACATCCGCCCTTGCCGCAGCACGAAGCTGCGGATCGGCCGACGCTGCGCAAGCGCGCCGGCAGCGCTCACGGCGACGCGACGCGCGACCATCCGGCCGCCGCGAGTCGCCGCTCGAGCACGCGCGACGTCGTCTCGCCGGCAGGCGTGTATTCGATGCCGATCGTGTCGGCGTCCTTCCACGAGGCCGCGGCGTCGGTCCACGATTCGGCGGGACGCCAGACGACGTCCTTGCGCACCGATTCGCGCGTGACGATCCATACCGCGAGCTCGTTCGCGCAGCGCGTAGGGCAGAAATCGGCGGTGACGATCTTGCGCCGATCCGGCGAGACCTTCGGCTCGGCCGGCAGATCGTACGAGCGTCCGCTGGTGCGCAACAGCAACGTGAAGCTCGCATCGTCGCCGTCGGTGGTGAAAAGCACGACCGCGTTGATCTCGTTCACGAAGTCCCACAGGCTGTAGCTGCGCCCGCCGTTGCGCGCTTCGGTGTCGGCGAACGTTGCAACGCCCGCCGGATAGAGCGACACCTTGAGCGCGCTGCCGTCGCGTGTCGCGAGATTCGGCAATCGCTTGAGCTGCACGTCCTCGACCCGACGCGCGCAGTGAGCCGGGCCGTCGGCGTCCGCGCAGAGCGCCGCGACCTCCGCGCTCGTGAGCGGTAATGCGCTGACCGAGCCGGCGGCGAGCGACAGGGCGAGCGCGCCGCCCGCGATTCGCGCGCGGCTCATCGCGGCCTCTTTGCACGCGACAAGACATGCGAAGGTCCACACGTCGGCCGCCATGCGATGAGCGCGCCGACGCCGCCTGCAGCCCTTGGCTCGCCCGGCGCGCTCACCGCGCTATGAAATGAGGCCGGCGGCGGGCGAGCTCGGGCTGCCGGCGTAGAGCTTGCGCGGCATCCGACCGGCGAGGAATGCCTCGCGCCCCGCGTCGATCGCGAGCCGCATCGCGCGCGCCATCCGGACCGGATCCTTCGCGAGCGCGATCGCGGTGTTCATCAGAACGCCGCTGCAACCCAATTCCATCGCGATCGCCGCATCGGAGGCGGTTCCGACGCCGGCGTCGACCAGCACCGGCACCTTCGATTGCTCGATGATCAGGCGCAGGTTCCACGGATTGAGAATGCCCATGCCGGACCCGATCAGCGAGGCGAGCGGCATGATCGCGACGCAGCCGACCGCCTCGAGCTCGCGGGCGACGATCGGGTCGTCGGACGTGTAGACCATGACGTCGAAGCCGTCGCGAACGAGCGTGTCGGCGGCTTTGATCGTCTCGCGCACGTTCGGGAACAGCGTCTGCGGATCGCCGAGCACTTCGAGCTTGGCGAGCTTGTGGCCGTCGAGCAGCTCGCGCGCAAGGCGCAGCGTGCGCACCGCGTCCTCCGCGCTGTAGCAGCCTGCGGTGTTCGGCAGGTAGGTGAATTCGGCCGGCGGCAATGCATCGAGCAGCGACGGCGCGTTCGGATCCTGGCCGATGTTCGTCCGCCGGATCGCGACGGTAACGATCTCGGCGCCGGACGCGACGACCGCGTCGCGCGTCTCTCGGAAATCCCGGTACTTTCCCGTGCCGATCAGAAGCCGCGACCGGTACGCGCGTCCTGCGATGACGAGCGGATCGGCGGCGAGCGCAGCGTGCGGAGCGTTCATCGGGCGAATTGTACCGCCCGCGACGGGTCTTCCCGAAGCCGCGATTAACCCCCGCCGACGGCGCCGACGATCTCGAGCTTGTCGCCGTCGGCGAGCGACGTTTCCGCATAGCGGCTGCGCGGCACGATCTCGCCGTTGCGCTCGATGGCGATGCGCTTGCCTTTTAGCCCCAGCGCGTCGACGAGATCGGCAACGGTCGTCGCCAGACTGACGGAGCGTGTCGAGCCGTTGACGGCGATCCGCATGAAGTCAGTGCTTACTAGCGAGCTCATGCCCGATACCGCTGCATCGCCTTACGCAAGAACGCGATTTGCTGCGAGAAGCGCGTGCAGGCATCGCATACGGCCAGGTGCAAGCGAAGCTTGATGCGCTCGACGAGCGTGAGCCGGCGGTCCTCGGCTTCGCTCAAGAGCAGGCTCGCTTCCTTGCATGAGACCACGTGCGTAAGGCGATGTATCGACATTGAAAATGAGCCGGGGACGATGAAAGCCGAGCTATCTGGCCGCGCCGGCGAACCAGTTTTGCTCGAGGCAGAGACGAAGCGCCATCCGGGCCCGGTACAGGATGACCCACAGATTATTCGCCGTGATACGCAGTTCCTTACAAATTTCTTCGGTGTCGAGCTCCATCACCTCCCGCATGATGAACACCCGCGCGGTGTTGGCGGGGAGCTTCTCCAGGCACAGATCCATCACGTCGAAGAACTGCCGGCGGTCGAGCGCGGCCTCGGGGTCGCCCCAGTCGGCCGGCTTCGACTCCCACGCGCCGTTTTCCTTGAACAGCGCGTCGAACTCGTCGACATCGAGCTCGCTGTCGAGATCGCCGAACGCCGCGATCGCCACGGGCGAGCGCTGCTTGCGGCGAATCGCGTCGACGATCTTGTGCTTGAGAATCCCCGTGAGCCACGTCTTCAGCGTCGACTTGCCTGAAAAGCCGCTGCCCGAAAGCGCTGCGAGCAGCGTTTCCTGCACGACGTCCTCGGCGAGGTCGGTGTCGCGCAATTGCAGCTGCGCGACGCGCAGCAGATACCCGCGGTGCGCTTCGAGCTCGGCGGCGAAATCGGGAGCGCTCATGGCAATGGCGAACCTCGCGGCGTCAATCTTCGCCCGCGGGGCCGAAATCGGCGAGGTGATGATGCGCTTCCTCGGCCGACTCGTAGATGTGCGGCGCGACGCCGCGCTGCGAAAGCGCATCGCCCAGCTTCGCGCGCAGGAAGCCCGACGTCGTGTAGCGCGTCACCCCCCAGTAATAGCGGTCGACCAGTGCCGCGACCATGTCGGACCACGCGTCGACGAGCTCGGGCACGATCGAGAAGTTGTCGTAGTTGACGATCGCGTAGATCTTGCGTCCGATCGGTGCAAGCCGCCGCTCGATCTCGGCGCGAATCGTTTCGATGTCATCGCGCGTTCGCACGGCGAGTCGCTCGAAGTTGATGAAGAAGATGTTCTGTTCGGCGTCGTAGGTCAACCGCTTGTCGAGCGGAACGGCGAGCATGCGCTCGCGAAGCCCGATCGGCGCCTCGCGGAAGATCGCCGCATCCATCAACCGGGGCGTCGATCGCATGACCGGCCGGAAGCCCATCTGTGCGAGGATATCGCGCTCGATGTCGATGCCGGGCGCGACCTCGACCAACTCGAGGCCGTCATCGCAGAGACGGAAGACGCAGCGCTCGGTGACGTACAGCACCGGCTGGCGCCGCTTGCACGCCTGCGCGCCGGAAAACGTTCGGTGCTCGACTTCCGGAACGAACTTGCGGGACGTGCCTTCCTGCAAGATCGCGAGCCTGCCGTCGTGCACGCCGACGGTGAGTCGTCCGGTGGTGAACGTGCCGACGAAGACGACCTCCTTCGCGCTCTGGCTGATGTTGATGAACCCGCCCGCGCCGGCGAGCCGCGGCCCGAACCTGCTCACGTTGAGATTGCCTTCGCGATCGGCCTGCGCGAGCCCGAGGAACGCTACATCGAGCCCGCCGCCGTCGTAGAAGTCGAACTGGTACGGCTGGTCGATGATCGCCTGCGTGTTGGTGGCGGCACCGAAGTTCAAACCCCCGGCCGGAATGCCTCCGACCACGCCCGGCTCGGCGGTCAGCGTGACCAGATCGATCACGCGCTCCTCCGCGGCGACGCTCGCGACCCCCTCCGGCATGCCGATTCCGAGGTTCACCACCGCGTTCGGCTTGAGCTCGAGCGCGGCGCGCCGCGCGATGATCTTGCGCTCCGACATCGGCATCGGCGCGATCGTCGACGCCGGCACGCGAATCTCGGCGGCAAACGCGGGGCTGTACGGCTCGACGAAGGTCTGCATGTGGTATTCGGGCTTCTCGGCGACGACGACGCAATCGACGAGGATTCCGGGGATCTTCACCTGGCGCGGATTGAGCGTCCCGCGCTCGGCAACGCGCTCGACCTGCGCGATGACGATGCCGCCCGAGTTGCGCGCGGCCATCGCGATCGCGAGACCTTCGAGCGTGAGCGCCTCGCGCTCCATCGTCAGGTTGCCGTCCGGATCGGCGGTCGTGCCGCGCACGATTCCGACGTCGATCGGCAGCGCGCGATAGAACAGGTATTCGTCGCCGTCGATACGCATCAGCGTGACGATGTCGGCAGTGGTCCGGACGTTGATCTTGCCGCCGCCGTAACGCGGATCGACGAACGTGCCGAGTCCTATGCGCGACAGATGGCCCGGCTTGCCGGCGGCGATGTCGCGGAAAAGATGCGTGATCACGCCCTGCGGCAGGTTGTACGCCTCGATTTGATTCGTCACGGCGAGCGTCTGCAGCTTCGGCACGAGGCCCCAGTGCCCGCCGATGACGCGGCGGACGAGGCCCGGGTGGCCGAGGTGGTTCAACCCGCGGTCGTTGCCGTCGCCTTGCCCGGCGGCGTAGACCAGCGTCAGCCCGCGCGGACTGCCGATGCCGTCGGTGCTTTGCCCGGCCGCATCGAGGAAGCGTCGCTCGAGCGCGACCGCGATGTTCTCGGCGAAACCGATGCCGACGAAGCCGGTGGTCGCGAGCGTATCGCCGTCGCGCACCAGCGCGACCGCCTCGCGTGCGCCGACGATCTTGCCGTGCTCGAACGTATGCAGCGCGGTGAGCAGACTCTTCTTGTCCTGGGTCATGGCAGGGCCGGGAAGAACGATCATCCTATGTCGGCGCGATCCTACAGGCGAATGGCGGCCGAGACGACTGTGCCGCACCCACCGCGCCGCGACACTGGCGCCGTCACCATCGAAGGGAGGCGTTCGATGCGAGCAACCCGATCCACCGGCGATGGGGCAGTCGAACGTCGGCTTCGACGCCGTCCGCAGCCGGTTTCGCTCTATGCGATCGTCGACGGCGACAAGATTCCCGCGCGCTGCTTCGGCGAGCCGCTCTGTCTCGCCGCAAGCGACCGGCGCAGCGCGAAAGCGTTCGACGCGCTCTGTCGAACGCTTAGCCGCAATCGCCAGGTCGGCATCACCGCAGTGGCGCTCGACGGGGCGACGCGGCTCGCGGCGCTCGTGCCGATCGGTCATGCGCTGGCGGTGAGCCTGCTGCAGCCCGAGTACACCCGCGCGCTGACCGACGGGCTGCGCGCAGCGGCCGCCTAGAAGGGGAACGCCCGCGCCGCCTCGGGCGAGCCGCTATGTCCCGCGCGATCCACGGTAGCGCCGAGATCGCTGCGCATCCGGCGGCGTTCGCGCTTCGTGTCCTGAAGGGGTTTCGCGCAAACCAGGGGTTGCTGCTCGCCGGCGCGGTCGCCTACTACGCGCTGCTGTCGCTCGTTCCGCTGCTGATCCTCGTCGTCATCGGACTGTCGCATGTCGTCGACGAGTCGCTGCTGCTCGCCACCCTCGCGCAATACCTCGAGTTCGTCGTGCCCGGACAATCGGGTGCGCTCGTCGATGAGGTGCGACTGTTCATCGCCAACGGCAAATCGATCGGGCCTTTGCTGCTCGTCACGATGGTGTTCTTCAGCGCCCTGGCCTTCACGGTCCTGGAAAACGCGATGTCGGTGATCTTCTTCCATCGCGTCGCGGTGCGACGACGCAGGTTCGTCGTCTCGGCGACCATGCCCTATCTATTCATCGTCTTTCTGACGCTGGGCTTTCTCGTGGTCACCGTCGTCGCGGGAAGTCTCGCCGCGCTCGCCACGCGCGACGTCGTGATTTTCGGACAGCTTCGGTCGCTCGACAAACTGTCGGCGAGTCTGCTCTATCTGCTTGGCGTCGTAGGCGAGGTGTTCGTGCTGTCTGCGATCTATCTGGTAATGCCCGTCGGCCGTCTATCGTGGCGACATGCGCTGCTCGGCGGCGCGACCGCGACCGTTCTATGGGAGATCACGCGACACGCGATCGTCTGGTATTTCGCGACGATTTCGCAGATCCGCGTCGTCTACGGCTCGCTCACCACGGCGATCGCCGTGCTGCTGTCCGTCGAGATCGCCGGCATCGTGTTGCTGCTCGGCGCCCAGGTGATCGCCGAGTACGAGCGACTCACACGCGAACCGCTTTCGGTGCGCGCGCGCCCGCTGAAGACCTCGCGCGCGACGCCCTGATCTCGCTTGCCCGCAACGGCGGTGTGTCGAGCCGATCGAGCAGACGATCGATGGCGCGCGCCGAACGGCGCGCTGCCGCGAGCATCGACCGCCACTGCCACCGCTCGAAGCTCGCGATGTAGATCAGCGAAAGGAGGAGCCCCAGCGCGCCGCAAGCGAGCGCAGTAAGCCCGAGGAAGGGAAAGGGCGTCGGCGCCTCGACCAGCCACAGCGCAAGGCCGGCGAGCGCACCCAGGAAATAGAACATCGGACAACGCGGCATGGCCGCCATGATGTCGCGCCGAGCTCCGCCGATCCATCGGGCGGACGTCCATCAACGCGTAGGAAGCCCCCTACGCGCCAATCGCGCGAGTCAAAGATTCAAGTCCGACAGGCTCCCAATCTACGACGCTGCCCGCTCCGGTGCTGCGACGGGGATCGCGCGCTCCGACGGCAGCCATACTTCGACGGTGGTGCCTTCGCCCGGACCGCCGGAAAAGCGCGCTTCGCCGCCAAGCGCGCGCGCGCGTTCGCGGATCGACGTGAGACCGTGCGACGTCGGGTTGTGCTGCTTCGCGAGATCGATGCCGACGCCGTCGTCGCGCACGCGCAAGTACCAGCGGTCGCCGTCGCGGCGCAGCGAAACGGCCACTTTCGTCGCCTTCGCGTACTTGGTGATGTTGGTGAGCGCTTCCTGCGCGATTCGATAGAACGCGATCGAAATCTCCGGCGGCAGCATCAGCTCGTCCTCGTGCAGCTCGATCGTGCACGGGCAGCCGCTGCGCTTCGTGTACTGCTCGCATTGCCAACGCAGCGCGGCACCGATACCGAGGTTGTCGAGCAGCGTCGGCCGCAGGTCCTCGATGATTCGGCGCTTCACCGCGATCGCTTCGTCGAGCGCGGAGCTCACGCGCGCAAGCCGCGTGGCGACCTTGGTATCGGTCTTCAGGCGCTCGCTCATGAGCTGCAGGTCGATTTTGGCCGCCGTAAGCGTGCCGCCGAGCTCGTCGTGAAGCTCCCGCGCGACGAGGCCCTTTTCCTGCTCGCGAACCCGCTCGAGGAAGTGCGAGAGCTCGCGCAGCTCCGCCGTGCGTTCCTCGACTTCCGCTTCAAGCTGCGCGCCCCGCTGCGACAGGGCGGATGCGGCGCTCGCCTGCCGCCGAAGCTCGCGCCACAGGAAAATCGCGCCGAAGCTCACCAGCATGAGGTTGAGCAGCGCGATCGCGAACACTCCCAGACGGATCGCGACCTGGTTCGTACGCAGATCGTCGAGGCGCGCGGCTCGCACGCGATCTTCCTCGCGCATCATGCCGTCGAGCGTAAGGCGCAGCGTGTCCATCGTCAGCTTGCCGAAATGCGTCGAGATCGCTGCCTGTGCCGGGGCGAAGCCCTGGTCGCGGCGCAGCGCGAAGGTTGCCTCGAGCTCGGCCATCTCTTGCTTGGCGAGACGCGTCAGACTGTCGATCAGCGACATCTGCACCGGATTGCCGCGCAGCCGGTCGGCGAGCCCAGCGATCTCGCCGTCGAGCTCCTGCTGCGCGGTGCGCATCGGCGCGAGATACGCTTGGTCGCCGGTGATCACGTAACCGCGAAGCCCCGTCTCGGCGTTGACCAGATGCAACGCAATGCGCTCGATCGCGGACGTTCTGCGCTGGGCGTCGAGGACGGCATCGGCGAGAGAGCGCACACGGTCGTAGCTCGTCTCGGTCACCCAGAGCGCGCCGAGGTTGAACACCGCCGCAAGCAGCAGTGCGAGGTAGCCCAGCCTCGCGTAGATACGGGTCGGGCGGGCGGGTCGCGGCACAGCGCCGGCGGTAATCATTACGGACGAAAGGGTAGAGACGACGGTAAATACGGCAATGTAGGGCAAATCCTACAGCCCCGGAGGATAAAAACTACAAAGCGTTTGAGCCTGCTCCCTACGGTTGCGCCCTGCCCGGCACACCACAATCGCTCCGAGGCTGCCATCGGCAGCAAGGCAGAGAGGGATTCCATGGACCACCGCGTTGATTCTCCGTTTGACAGCTCAGCCGACGGCACGCTCATAGAAGGCCAGACAGACCTGGAGCGTGCCGCAGTCATCGCGACGTTCGCTCGTCCTCCCGCGCCCGCGCGGGGCCGGCGAGCCTCCGCCCGGATGACCTCCGACGATGCCGAAAACTCGTTCGCAGGCATGGTCGGTCGCTCCGAGGTCATGCGGCAGGTCTTCTCGCAGATCCAGCGCGTCGGACCGTCGGACACCACGGTCACGATCGTCGGCGAATCGGGCACCGGCAAAGAGCTCGCCGCGCAGGCCTTGCACGATTTGAGCCCGCGCCGGCAGCAGTCGTTCATCGCGGTCAACTGCGGCGCGATTCCGGCCAACCTCGCCGAGGCCGAATTCTTCGGCTTCGAAAAGGGCTCGTTCACCGGCGCGCAACGGCAGCACATCGGACATTTCGAACGGGCGAACGGCGGCACGTTGTTCCTCGACGAAATCACCGAGATGCCGATGGATTTGCAGGTGAAGCTGCTGCGCGTGCTCGAGACGGGAACGATCTCGCGCGTCGGGGGCATCGAGGAGACGGCGATCGACGTCCGTGTGATCGCGGCGACCAATCGCGATCCGCTGCAGGCGGTGCACGAAGGACGACTGCGCGAAGACCTGTACTACCGGCTGACCGTGTTCCCGCTGCGCTTGCCGGCGCTTCGTGAACGCGGCGACGACGTGACGCTGATCGCGCAAGCGTTCCTCGACTCGCTCAATGCGAAGTACGGCACGCACAAGCGCTTCGGCGATACCGCGCTCGCGACGATGCGCGCGGCGTCATGGCCGGGTAACGTGCGCGAGCTGCGCAACAGCGTCGAGCGCGCCTATATCCTCGCGGAGAACGAAGTGACGCTCGAATGCCCGGTTCACACATCGGCGGCGGCGATTCGCGTTGGGCCCGACGGGTGCCTGCGCGTTCCGCTCGGATCCACGGTCGCGCAGGCGGAACGCGAGATGATTCTCGCCACGATTCACCACTGCGGCGGCAGCAAGCGCAAAGCGGCGGACGTGCTGGGCATCAGCCTCAAGACCGTCTACAACAAGCTCGCCGAGTACGGCGCCGAAGACGGCCGGTCGCGTCTTGCCAACGCGAGCTAGCGAACGACATGGACGCCGCCATGCTTACGCAGGGAACGGGCGCGAGTAGAATCCGCCCCATGGGCTTTGCCAAACGACGGATTCTGATCGCCGACGATCACGCGCTTTTCCGCGCGGGTGTGCGAGCGCTGCTGGAAGAGCATACCGACTGGGAGGTCGCCGGCGAGGCATCGACCGGCGACGAAGCGCTCAGGCTCATGAAGAGCGAGGATTGGGACGCCGTGCTGCTCGACATATCGATGCCCGATCGCTCTGGCATCGATATCTTGCGCCAGGTCCGGCCGCACAAACCGAACATGCCGATACTGATTCTCAGCATGTATCCGGAGGATCAGTACGCGGTAAACCTGCTGCGCGCGGGAGCGACCGGGTATCTCACCAAGGACTCCGTGCCCGAGCAGGTGGTGGCCGCGCTGCGCACGCTGCTCGCGGGTCGCAAGTACATCAGCAATGAGGTGGCGCAGCTTCTGGCCGACGACGTCGACGGCGGCGGGCGGCCATTGCATTCGGCGCTCTCCGAGCGCGAATTCCAGATATTCTGCAAGATCGCCGCAGGCAAATCGGTTGGCGACATCGCCGACGAGCTGCACCTGTCGAACAAGACAGTCAGCACGTACCGCGCTCGCGTCCTCGAGAAGATGAATCTTTCGAGCAACGCCGATCTTACTTACTATGCGATCAAGAACGGGATCATCCAGTAACGGGGACGCGCCGCGATGCTCGAACACCACGTGCCCGATGCGGCACGTCGCAATGACTTGGGCAAGGGCGCCGACATGCAGCCCATGCTCGCGCGTCCGCCGCTCAAGGTCTTCCTCGTCGAGGATTCGATCTCCGTTCGTGATCGACTGATCGAGCTGCTCGCCGACCCCGGCAACGTCGAGATCGTGGGATTCGCCGAGAGTCAGGACGCGTCGCTCGCCAAGATGCGCAACGGATCGGTGGACGTCGCGATCGTCGATCTCAACCTCAAGGGCGGCAGCGGCTTCGGCGTCATCGAGGCGATGCGGGCGCAGAATCCGAAGGCGCCGCCGACGATCGTCGTGCTGACGAACTATGCATTTCCGGAGTACGAAATCGCGTGCCGCCAGCGCGGCGCGGACTTCTTCTTCGACAAGTCGACGCAGTTCGGCGCGGTGAAGCAGCTGCTGTCAGTGCTGCGCGAACGCGTGCATTGAGTCCCGTCGCCAAGTCCGCAGCGCGCTTTTGCTGCGGGCGGCGCGGTTATCTGAACTAATTTCACGCGGCGTCAGTAGATAGTGCACCGCGCTCCGCGCGCGCGCGCCTGAGCGGCCGCGCAAAACGCATAGATTCCGGCACTTAGGGTAGCGGCACCCGTTGGCATGGAGGCTGCTGAAAACTCGCACGCGGCTTCATTTGTTACCGCGTGCTCCCGCGTCGATAAACGGAGGTTCCGCATGTTGCGATACGCCGCCATATTCTTCGTGATTGCGCTCGTCGCCGCGTTGTTCGGCTTTGGCGGCATCGCGGCCGGCGCCGTCGAGATCGCGAAGGTGCTGTTCTTCATCTTCGTGATCCTGTTCCTCGTGAGTCTCGTCTGGGGGCTCATCGCGGGTAACCGCTCGCCGTAAAGGAGACCGATTGATGACACACACGATTGAGGAAACTTCGGGACTGCACATGAACGACACCATCGCGGACCTCGCCAAGACGAAAGACGATCTTGTGAACGAGTTCAAGACGCTGATCAACGAAGGCGAGGAGTTGATGCGCCAGACCTCGAACCTCTCCGGCGACGCGCTCTCGTTGGCGCGCGAGCGCTTCCGCGCCCGGCTCGCCGATGCGCGCTCGAAGATGTACGACCTGGGCGACGTCGCGCGCGTGCGAGGACGCGAAGCCGCGCGGATGGCCGACGACTACGTTCGCGAGAGCCCGTGGATCTCCGTCGGCGCGGCCGCGGGCGTCGCCTTCCTCGTGGGCGTGCTGCTCGCCCGTCGTTAGCGATGGACCATGTCGAGGTCGGCAACGGCCCTGCGACCGGTTTCCTGATCGCGCTGCGTCGGCTCGCAACGGCGATTCTGGCGCACCTCGCCGCGCGTGCGGAGCTGCTCGCGGTCGAGATCGCCGAGGAGAAGCAGCGCGTCGTCTACACGGTGATCGCCGCAGCCGTCATGGTGCTCACCGTCGTGCTCGCGATCACCTTCGCCGGTGTGCTGCTGATCGTCTGGGCATGGGACACCGACTACAGGATGCCGGTCGTCGCGCTGTTGCCCGTCGCGTTCGCGCTGATCGCCGTGGGCTCGTACGCGTGGCTGCGCAGTCTCACATCGCGGGCGACGACGCTGTTCAAGTCGAGCATGTACGAGCTTCGCCGCGATGCGGAGGAATTGCGTGGCTGACGCGCGGATTCCGCTGCCTGAGCGGCGTGACATGGCGCTGGCTCGTATCGAGCGCCAGCGCGCCGAGGTCGCCGCGGACTGGCGGTCGTTGACGAGTGTGATCCGTCAGCGGGAACGAGGTGCGCTCGCCGTTGCGCAAGGCGTCGCGACGATGCTCAAGGTCGGCGCCGCTGCGGGCAGCATCTGGCTCGCCGGTCGCATTCGAGGTCCGCGCCTGATTCGGCGCGGCGTGATGTTCATGACTGCGGCGCGCGCCGCGGGCCGTCTGTTCGCGCGCCGCCCACACCTACGAGGTTGACCCCGATGGCAGCAGGAATGAGCACCGGCGTAGCCGGCGGCAACGGCGGGGCGCGACCGCTTACCGATGTCGGTACGCTGCGCGAGCGCGCGCGGCGCGACATCGACAACGGTCCGGTGACCGAGAGCTACCGCGCCGATCGAGAGGAAGTGTTGCGTTTGTTGAACGAAGCGCTTGCCACCGAGCTCGTCTGCGTGTTGCGTTACAAGCGCCACTACTACATGGCCAAGGGTCCGCAAGCTGAAGCGGCCGCGGCCGAATTTCTCGAGCACGCGACGCAGGAGCAGGAGCACGCCGACTCGCTCGCCGCGCGCATCGTCCAGCTCGGCGGCGAACCGAATTTCTCGCCTGACGGTCTCGCGGCGCGAAGCCATTCCGAGTACGTCGAGGGCGCCAACTTGCGCGACATGCTGAAGGAAGATCTCGTCGCCGAGCGCATCGCGATCGACAGCTATCGCGAGATCATCAAGTTCATCGGCGACACCGATCCAACGACGCGACGGCTGTTCGAGCAGATTCTGGCGGTCGAGGAAGAGCACGCCGACGACATCGCGAACCTGATGGCGGCCGATCTGTCGCTGGAGCGCCAGGCACGCAAGTGAGCGACGCCGACGCAGCCGGTGGCGCCGGGCACGGCCGGCTGCGCGTGGCGACTGCAGCCCCGACGGCGCCACCCACGGCTGCGCCGCAAGCGCCGTCGATCCCGCTCGACGCGCCGCGCGCGGTCCTGCGCCATCTGTCGCCGGCGCGCGTCGCGATGGTCGGCCTGTTCGTCCTCGCCGTCATTGCGACGCTCGCGGTCGGACGGACGTTCTTCGTACCGTTGACGGGCGCGATCGTGCTCGCGATGGTCCTTTCGCCGCTCGTCTCGCGGCTCGAGGCGATGCGGGTGCCGCGCACGGCGGGCGCGGTGGCCGCGATTGCCGTCGTGCTGTTCGCGCTGTTCCTGGTCGCGGAGATACTGATCGACCCGCTCGCGCGCCTGCTCGACGAGCTGCCTTCGATGCAAGCGCTGATCGCGCGGCTCACGCGGGTATCTCGGCAACTGCTTGGCGAACCGTACGGCGACTGGCTGAGGCTGCGATTCGACGAGTTGGCGCAGCAGCAAAGCGGAACGCTCTCAGCTCACCTGTTCGCCGGCGCCGCGGGGGCATCGCTCGGAATCGGCACCGTCATCCTGCTCACGTTCTTTCTGCTCGCGAGCGGCGATCACTTTCTGCAGAAGCTCGTGCAAGCGCTGCCGCGCATTCGCGACAAGTTCAACGCCGTGCGAATCGTGCGCACCGTACAGGACGAGGTCAGCCACTATTTCATCACCGTCACGCTGATCAACGTGGCGCTCGGCACCGTCATCGGTCTCGTCTGCTGGTACTTCGAGCTGCCCAACGCTCTGCTATGGGGCGCGATCGTCACGACGTTCAACTTCGTTCCTTACGTCGGCCCGCTCGCGAGCTTCATGCTGATCACCATCGCGTCGGCGGCCAAATTCGCGACCCTTTCCGAGGCGCTCGTCGTTCCGCTGCTTTTCGCGTGCATCACGATCGCCGAGGGGCAGGTGATCACGCCGATGATCGTCGGGCGGCGCGTCGCGCTCAATCCGGTCGTTGTCGTGGTGAGCCTGTTGTTCTGGGCCTGGCTATGGGGCGTTGCCGGCATGGTCCTGGCGGTGCCGATCATGCTCGTCGTCAAGATCTGGGCGCAGCGAACCGAAACACTTGCGCAATGGTCGGAGTTTCTCGGCCCCGACACGCGCAATGGAAACGCAAAGACCTGATGGCTGGTTCGCCGTCGCGCGCCATGCCTTTTCGGTGTGGCGCGACGCCGACGGTCCCAGGCTCGGCGCGTACGCGCGCGCTCGCTCTGGTGCTCGCGATCGGGGCCGGTCTGCTGCTCAGCGTGACGCTGCTCGCAAGCACTGCGGTGTCCGCGACGGTTGCCACGGTCGATGGCGGCTCGTTGGGGACGGCGCTCGCCGTGGCGGCGTCCGAGCTCGTGACGTTCATCGTCGTCGCGATCGTCTTCGTCGCGCTGACCGCGTTGCTGCCCGCCCGCCGCGTCCCCTGGCGCGCGGCAGCGATCGGCGGCAGCGCCGCCGCCGTGCTGTTTGCGCTCGGCAAGTACGCGCTTGCCGCGTACATCGGGCGCGTGGCGGGCGCATCCGCGTTCGGTGCGTCGGCGTCGCTGGTCGTCGTGATTTGTTGTGGGTCTACTACTCGGCGCAGATGTTCCTGCTCGGCGCGGCCCTCGCCCGCGCATTGGTCGATCGGCAAATTTTCCTGTGGACTACAGATTCGAATGAGGATAGGATGCTTTCGGAATGCAAATGACGACGCGATCGGATTCATTGCAACTGCGCGTTCGGCGGCGCCCCCCTCGGCGCGTCGTCTTGGCGTCCTGGGTCGTGCTCTGCACGGTCATCGGAATTGCCAGTGCGTTACTCGTCCAGCCGGACGCGTCCTACCGCGGCCTCATCAAGCCCGACTGGATGCCGCCCGACCGGATCCTGCCGCTCGTATGGCTCGCGCTCTACGTGCTGATGGGATTCGCCGCCGCGCGCATCACGCGCTCGCGCCATCCCGATGCCTCGATCGCGCTGTCGTATTTCGTCGTGCAGCTCGCGCTGAACGCGGCATGGCTGCCGGCGCTTTTCCGATCGCAGTCGGAAATGGTGGCGCTCGTGGCGGGGGTCACGTTATGGCTTGCCGCCACGGCCACGCTTTGGCTGTTCTATCAAATCGACCGCCGCGCGGCGTGGTTATACACGCCCGTATTCGTCTGGGCGACGGCGATGGTCGGAATTTCGGTCGCGATCTGGCGGCTCAACTAGCCCGCGCAGCTTCCGAAAAAAGGCGGGCGCATCGGCCCGCCTGCGGTGTTCCGTTGCAAGGCCCGCGGTCTAGGCCAGGTACAAACGGCCGTTTTCCACGCGCACGCGATCGCCGACGCGCAGCGCCATGCTCTCGCTCTGTTCGACCGTCAGGACGCCGCCCGAGTCGAGTCGGACAGTGACGCGATACCGGTCACCCTCGACACGTTGTCCTTTCTCGATCTCGTTGCCGACCAGCGCGCCGCCAACGGCGCCGGCGATCGTCGCTGCGGTGTTGCCGCGGCCGCCGCCGATCTGATGGCCGATGATGCCGCCCGTTACGCCGCCCAGAATGGCGCCGACTCCGACCGGCGGTCCGCCGCCGTAGCGCAGCACCTCGATCCGCTCGACGGTGCCCGAGTCGTACGCAACCGGCGCGTAATAGCGCACAGGACCCGAATCGTCGTAGGTCTCGTAGCGATACGGCGACGCGCACGCGCCCAGCACGAGGGCCGAGCCGAGCGCACACGCCGTCATCCAGTGATTCGTCCGATTCATTGCTTCGCCTCCTTCGCATTGCTCGTCAGGTTCCCGGGATGGGCTTCCTGCCCGCCCGGTTCCTTCGACGCCGTATTCGGTTGGTCGCCTTCCTTGGCACGATCCGGCGTGCTGTGGTCGTTGACCTGTCCTTTCATCGGCATCTCGCGGTCGCGCTCGGTCGGCGTCACGGCCGAATCCGTCCTCGCATCGCCTCCGGTTTCAGCGGCCGGCGCCGGAGACGGATGCACCGAGTTGTAGGGCGTCTTTGCCGCATCCTGGTCGGACTTCGCGCCCACCGCGGACTCCGCAGGCGGCAGCGACGGGTCGCTGGTCGTGGCTCCGTCGGTGGCACCGACCTGGACCGGCGGTGGCGCGACGCTCGTCTGCGCGGCATTTTCGTGCTGCTGACATCCGACCAGCAGCATGGCGGCAATGGCGGCCGTGGCCGCGTACGGGTTCACATTCATTTCAATTCTCCCTTCTTGAGGAGCAACGACGCGTACGTCAAGAGTTGTCGTCGTCGCCCATGAGATCGCGAAGCCATTCCGGCTTGGCGAGCGCGATGGCGAATATGGCGCCGATCGCGACAAGCACGAGCGCCTCGAGAACACCGACGATCCTACCGACGGCGCTGGGCCCCGCTCCAGCCATCACGAGGGCGCCTGCGCAGGCATACACGAGCAGCAACGCAACCATCGCCCAGAACACGGGGGTGGTAAGCGGGTGACGATGATGGTCGTTTGCCGGCATGAAAACAATCTACGTTGCGTGCGAGGGTTGACGCATCGGACGCCACGCGCTCTTCATGTAGGCAAGCGCCTACGCTTGACGCCGCGTGCATTCGCAAGAACGGTCGATGCGTTTTCATTGCACACGCTGGCGAAAAAAAGGGCGGACCCGAAGTCCGCCCTGGAGTCCCACCACGGAAAAGCGGGGACGAAGCCCGCCGCGTTCAAAGCCGGCGGGGGGAGAGGTTCGTCGTGGCCGTGGTCACTTTCCGTAGCGCGATTTCGCGCTCGCGACGCACGCGTCCTTCGAAGGACCGGACATCGCGTCGCACTTCTCGACCGCGACCTTGTAGTCGGCGTCCCGCTTGTCCTCGGCGGCATCCTGCCGGACGGCTGCGACCTTCTCCGTCGCCTTCGCGTCGGCCTTCGCCTTGACCTCGGCAGCTTTCGCTTCCTTTACGCAGACGTCGCGTTCGTTGCCCTTCATCGCGTCGCATTTCGCCTTCGCCAGCATGTAGTCGGCTTCGGCGACGTCGATGCGCGCGTCGCGCCGCGCCTTGTCGGTGTTCTTGTACGCTGCCTCGGCTTCCGCCACGGTCTTCTTCTCGGCCGCCTTCGCTTCGGCTTTGCAAACGTCCTTGTCGTTGCCCTTGAGCGTATCGCAGCGCGCGACGGCCGCCTTGTAGTCGGCCTTCGCGTGGTCCTTCGCCTGACCGTACTCGGTGCTCGTCATCGTTGCCGCGATCGCGATCGTCGGTACCGCCAACGCGACCACTACGGCGTCGAGCAACCGTGCCGGACTGTTCCAGAATCGCTTCATGTCGCCTCCTCGATCAGATTCGGGTGCTCGTCGAGCGGTCCGTCTTCATTTCGGCGCTCTCGGCGGTTTCGGGTGTCCAGTCGTAATAGCGGTCTTCGAATTCGGTCACTTGCTTTTCGGCTTCGTCGCGCGACAGACCGTAGAGCTCCTGAACTCTTCCGGCGAGCTGGTCTCGCTTGCCCGCGATGATGTCCAGTTGATCGTCGGTCAGCTTGCCCCAGCGTTCCTTGAGCTTGCCCCGTAGCTGCTTCCAGTTGCCCTCGATGCGGTCCCAGTTCATTCGTCACTCCATTCGATTTGATTGCCGGCAAATGCCGGCGCTGTGCCGAGGGTGGATGCATTGCCCATGCCAATCGGATTTCGATTCTGAATTCAACGCGTTGCGAGTCGAAAAAGGGCGATGGCCGCAGAAAATTACGCAGGTCCGCGTAGAAGAATTTCCATGCGACCCCGCGGCGGTCGCGACGCAATCGACCGGCGCACCCGCTATGCGCGCGCGGATTCCGTCTCCGAGCTCTCGGCGGGAGCCTTCTCGGGTAACGGCAACGTGACGGTGAGACCCTGTCCCGTTTCGCCGGCGCTCCACTGCCACGTGCCGCCGACGGCACCGATTCGCTGCGAGAGCGTTGCCGCGAGCGCCTGCTGCGCCGAGGCAATCGGTATCGCTGGACGCGCGGGCGATTCGACGCGCAAGACGATGCGCGAGTCGTCGGCAGCGAGTCCGACTCCGATTTCGCGTTCGCTGTTCGGAGTGCACAACACGGCGAGCGCCCAGTCGGCGGCTCGAAACAACAGCGAGCCCTGCGCGGCGGGCAAGCGCGGCGTCGCCGTCGCGATCGACTCGCGCACCGTGCACCCATCGCGCTCGCGGACCGTCTGTGCAAGCGCCGAAAGCGCAAGTGGCAGTCCAAGCCGCTCGATCACAGCCAGCGCTTCGGTTGGCACGACGCCCGAGCGCGCCGCTTCGATAGCGTCTCGAAGCATCTCGATTCGCGCGCGCTCGACGGTACCGGCCGGATGCGATGCGTGCAACAGCGCGGCCCTGCGCAGCGTCTCGTCGACGAGCCCTTCGAAGTCGGGCGCGGGGGCCGACAACTGCGGCGGGGACGGCGCGCGCGGTCCCGATGCGCCCGGGGCGGCCGCCAACGGCTCGGTTTCCGCGCGGCGCAGCCGAAGCAGCGCCCAGAGCGACAACGTGATGACCGTGAGGCTCGACAGCGCGGACAGCGCCTCGGTCGTGCGGGCTCGCTCGAGCTCCTGCTGCCAGACGCTCTTGCGCGTCGCGAGGTCCTGGCGCTCGTCCGCCTCGATGTCCTCGACGAGGCGTCGGATCTCGTCCGACGATTCGCGACCCCGCGATCCGAATCGCAGCGCGAACGGCTCGTCAGGCGCCGCACGCTTCTGTGCAATGCCGTGCTCGGAAATCGCGATGCGCTCGGCGAGCAGAGACGTGAGCTGTTCGACACGCGCGAGCTGTTTCGGCTCATCGCGCAACAGATCGCGCAGCTCGTCGATCCGCAGCGGCGCCTGGCGTCGCGCGATCTCGAACGGCTGCAGATACGACTCGTTACCGGTGAGCGCGAAGCCGCGCGCGCTGCTTTCGATGTCGACGGCCGCGGTCGCGAACGCGTGCACGGCCGAGAGCACTTGCTGGCTCTGCGCGGTTGCGGCGCCGGCCGCCTGCAATCGTCCGATACGTTCGACGGTGATCCACGCCGATCCGATTGTGTACAGAGCGGCGAGCGCTAGCAGCAGACAGCAGAACAGAAAGATGCGGCGCGGCATGGTCGACCCGTGCGGGTGAGCCGCAGAGTGTCGGCGGGCTCTAAGCGCGACGTCAAGCGCGCAGGGCGCGTCGGAGGGTGGAGACCACAACGCGCGTAATGACAATCCGGGCAACCGGCCGAACCATCATTACGGCAGAAGGGGAGTGCGCGCTGCAGTCTCCACGTGTTCTCTACGAGCAAGGAGGGTGCCATCGATGCGCTCGCGCAATCCCACGTGTCGCCACAGTATCGACACGTGTCGCGCGTTCGCCGGCGGGCTGCAATATTTCCAAGCGGGCTTGAAAAATCCTGGCGCTTCGCGCAGCGAACCCACGCGGTGCGCAGCGCTTGCACCGCGGTTCCCACTGTAGTCGATGTCCGACACCCGAATGCGCGAGGAGCCGACATATGCTGCGAGCATCGATCATGACAATGCCGGCAAGTGAACAGCTACCGTTCACGAGACCATTCCCGGAAACAAAAGCGAGGGAGTATCGCCATGTTGAGCAAGATCGCGGCACTGCTGGTCCTTGCCGGTTTCACGGCGCTCGTGACCGGTTGCAATACCGTCGAAGGCTTTGGCCAGGACGTGAAGGCATCGGGTCGTGCTATCGAGAAGTCGGCTGACCAAGCGAAACCGCGTTGACGTTTTTCGCGCGGTAACCGACGATGCGGCCGCCTCGAGGGGCGGCCGCTGTCTTCCAGCGAAAGGAGAAATGATGGGCAAACGATCCGGCGAGAACGTCTACGGCGAAGGCAACTACAAGGCGTCGCGGGACTTCAACAAGGCGGAGAACGAGTTCGTCGCCTCGGGCAAAGCCGAAGCAGCCGCTGGGAATGCGGCGCCGAAATCGGACGCCGAGGCGCGCGAGCTCGAAGCGGCCGAGCGCGAGGCGCGCGCACGCAGCAAGGGCGAAGAGCCGGCACTGACACGGCCGACGCCGCGCAAGACGCCCGACGCCCAAGGCAAACGCGAACACTGACGCGCAAGCCGTACCGAAGGGGCGGTGCGGCCAACCGCGCATCAAGCTGCGCCGGTGCGAGAACATGCCGTCGCCGCGAACCGCTGTTCGCGTGCGGGAGTGATCGCGTCGCGGCGTCCTGTCGGTCAGCCCTATCGTGGCCGCCGCAACGCCGCGGTGACGCCGCTGATCACTTTGCAGGCGATGCCGTGCTGCGCGCGGCGGTGCGATTCGGGGTCGCTCGGTCAGCCGCAAGATGCGCGCCACCAGCGCGAAAAAATCCGCGCGAGCCTTTCGGCCGCGCGGACTCGAATGCGTTGCGTCGTTGCTAACGCGGGTAGTACGCGTACGGCTCCGGGCCGGTGCGATGACCGGACGAGATGCGGTTGTTCAGATCCGGAGGCAGGTAGGGATAGTCGCCCGGATTGAACGTTCTGCACTCGCCGCGGAACCCCGCGTCGCTGCACATCGTCCAGGGGGCACCATCGACGCGCATCGATGTGGCGCGATCGTTGAATCCGGAGGCGTCGAGGTTACGCACGGCGTCGCCGTCGATCACGAGCGAGTTGCCGCTGAAATCCGGCCCCTCGTACAGCGTCACACGCGAATCGCGACCATTGCCGCTGCCCGCGCGACCACGGCCGCGCAATTCACGCGCCGAGGAGACCGAGTCGTTCATACCCATCGACGCGAGCGACGGGTACTCGCCCGCCCGCAACGTCGTGCAGTGGCCACGAAAGTACGCGTCGCTGCAGACGAGCCAGGGTCCACCGTGAATCACGACCGACGACGCACGATCGTTGAAGCCGGTGTTGTCCAGATTGCTGATCGCATCGTCTACCGTGTACGAGCGGCCGCGGAACTCTTCGCGGCCATAGAAGGTGATCTCGGCCGATGCCGCCGACGCGACGGTGGCAAGCGCGAGGCCTGCGATGATTACGGTCTTGCGAGTGTGCATCATGTGCTCTGATCCTTTCTTCCGCGACGGTCGCGGACGGAGTGCGCTGGCAGGCGATCGTGCGCCGCGCGTTCGAAATGACGCACGGCATTTGACCGCGCTTCGGTATCGACGCGGCCCTGCGCGAGATCGCGCTCACCCTGCTTGATGCGCGTGGCACGCGGACCGGGTGCGACCTCGGGCGACTCGTCGCGCTCGTGAGGCAGCAGCGGCGAGTGGGGCTTCGGATCGTCGGTCACCGGACCCTCGACGTGCATTCGCGTGCCTGCGCCGCCGGACTTGTCCGGCGAGTGATGAACCGAAGCTCGTCTGTTCGCCACGGTCGTTCGCTGTCAACCAAGACATTGTCGAAGTCCGCGACCACGTCGTGGCCGCGAGTCCAACGCTCAGGCTAGGGTCCGCAACTCGGCGCTGCTGTCGGGGGCGCTGCGAATCGGGTGTCGGGCGCGTCTGACCCAATACACGTAAGCAACGCATGGTATGGCGCACGATCGAGCGCCGTTTCGTTGCGCACAGCGTGTCCGCTACACGCTGGTCGGCGAGCAACGCCCATGCGCGGCGCACCAGTTTCGTCAGAGACCCGCTCAATACGGCAGATGACTCTACGACACGCCGTCCCCGTCGTTGCATGACGGTGATGGCGCCGAGGTCGAAACGGGTAATTACGCTGGATTCACTGCGCCGAAATGAGGCGATCAGGCTTCATTTTCGCGTCGTTCCGCCGATAAGCCGATTGACCCGAACGCGCGCTCGCATCGGCCCCCGACAGCGGCGTCGCTGCACGCGCGCTCGGGTACGCGTTTTGCGCGCTGCCTTTGACGGCCGCCCATTCGGTGATTAGCGATGGTTTCGAGTTCTGTAGGTGACAGAGCACATATGCTCGGCGTTGCATCTGCCCGGACGATGCGACGCGGGTTTACCGTTGTCGAACTGATGCTCGTGGTCGCGATCGTCGCTGTGCTGGCCGCGATCGCGGTGCCGACCTATCAGAATCACGTCGAGCGAGCGAGGGTGATGCAAGCCGTCGTCGACATCGGAGCGATTTCCGCGGACGTGGCGCGTTACGCCTTGGACAACCGCGCCAACCCCGCGAGTCTTGCCGACGTCAGACGCGATGGCATGCGCGACCCTTGGGGCACTCCCTACCAGTATGTGAACCATGACGACCCGAAAACGCGCGGCCAGTGGCGGCGCGACAAGAGGATCGTCCCGCTCAACAGCGATTTCGACGTATTCAGCGACGGCAAAGACCGGGACTCCAGGCCGCCTTTGACGGCGAAGGTCAGTCGGGACGACATCGTGCGGGCCAATGACGGCGCGTTTTTCGGGTTGGCGTCGGACTATGACCCGTGAGGATCGAGCGCGCTTTCCTTCGTAGCAAGCTCGCGCGGCGCATCGTCGCGCTATTCGTGCTCTCGGCGCTGGTGCCGATCTTCGCGACGGCCATTCTTTCGTTGAGTCAGGTGCGCTCGCTGCTCGCCGAGCAGGGCCATGCGCGCCTCGCCCAGGCAAGCGAAGCGTACGCGACGTCGCTGTTCGATCGGTTGCTGGCGGCCGACGAGCAAACGATGGAAATCGCCGACCGGTTTAGACGAGACGCGTTGCGCGGCAGCGACCTCGAGCAGCGATTCGAACGCAAGTTTGCCGCGATCTACGTGATCGATGCCGGCGGACGAAACACGCCGTTCGTCGGAGCGCCGATCGGCCTGCCCCTGCCGGACGATTTCGAGATCCAGCACCTCGCGCAAGGCAAGGCCCGCATCGTGAGCATCGCGGCGCAAGGCGGCCCGAGCCGAATATTCTTGCGACGCGCGATCGACGCGAGTCGTCCGCTGGACGGAATGCTCGTCGCGGAAATCCTGCCCGACTATCTGTGGGGCGATGCAACGGCGTTGCCGGCGCTGACCGACGTATGCGTGACGAACGAGAACGCGAAGCCGATGTATTGCTCCCGTCCCGGGATGCCGATTGCGGCGTCGGCTTCGACTTCCTCGCGGGATGCGTTGGGCCGATTCACGTTCACGTTTGCCGGTGAAACGCAGCTCGCCGACCGGCGCGAGCTCTTCCTGAAGCCGACGTTCGGCGTGCGCGGCTGGACGATTCTCGCGGCGAAGCCCGAAGCGGAAGCGCTCGCGCCGATCGGCGCTTTCAACGCCGTCTTCCTGCCGGCGCTTGGTCTGTCGTTGCTGGTCGTCTCGCTGTTGAGCGTCGTTCAAGTCCGCCGCACGCTCGGGCCGTTGGAAAAGATCATCGCAGCGACGCGGCGCGCGGCGAACAGGGACTTTGCGACGCGCGTGGAAGTGCCGACCGACGACGAGTTCGGCGAGCTCGCGCAGTCGTTCAACACGATGACGTCGCGGCTGGGCAGTCAGTTCGCCACGCTCACGATGCTCGCCGAAATCGATCACGCGATTCTTGCGCGGCTCGATCTCGATCGGATCGTGGAAACCGTGGTTCGGCGGGCGCACGACATCGTGGCGGCGGACTTCGTCAGCATCGCCATACGCGATCGCGACGCCGCCGGCATGATGCGCATCTACACGTGCGACCGCGCCGCGCGGGCGGCAATTCGCTGCGAGCGGCGCGCTTGCCGGGCCGAGGAGCTGCAGCAATTGCGATCGCACACGAACGGGTTCCGCTTCGATCGCCAGCAGCGTGCGCCGGGTTATCTGGACTCGGTCGTGCGATTCGGCGCGCAGTCGTTGTGCGCGTTGCCTATCGTCTGCCAAGACGATGTCGTTGGCGCGATCGTTCTCGGCTTTCGCGATGCCGACGCGTTCGGCGCGGACGCGAACGCGCTCGCGCACGATCTCGGCGATCGGCTCGGCGTCGCGTTCGCGACGGCGGCAAAGGACGAGCAGCTCTACTACCAGGCGAACTACGATGCGCTGACGAGCCTTCCCAATCGCCACTTCTTCAAGGACCAGCTCGCGCGTCTCGTCGGCCAGGCGCGCCGCGATCAAAGGCAGTTTGCGCTGCTGTTCATCGATCTCGATCACTTCAAGAACATCAACGACGGCCTCGGGCACGCCGCGGGAGACGAAGTATTGCGTCTGGCCGGCGAGCGTCTGAGAGGTTGCTTGCGCGACTCGGACATCGTCGCCCGGCTCGGTGGCGACGAGTTCACGGTGATCGCCTACCCGGTCAAGTCGCCCCGCGACGCTGAAGTACTGGCCGAGCACATCATCGCGGCGCTGCGAGAGCCGTTTCGCGTCGCGGGCGTGGACCACTTTCTCGGCGCGAGCATCGGTATCGCCGTGTATCCGACCGATGGAGCTGACGTCGATGACCTTCTACGCAATGCCGATACGGCGATGTATCGGGCCAAGGACAGCGGACGCGATCGATTCGTCTACTTCGAGGAAGAGATGAACGCGGCGACGCTGCTGCGCATGTCCGTCGATCGCGATTTGCGCGGTGCGCTGGAACGCGACGAGTTCTTCCTCGTCTATCAGGCGCAGCAGGACTTGCGGTCGGGACGCATTTCCGGCGTCGAGGCGCTGCTGCGGTGGCGTCATCCGACGCTCGGCGTGTTGTTGCCGCCGCGCTTCATCGAGGTGGCGGAAGAGACGGGCCTCATCGATCCCATCGGAGATTGGGTCTTGCGCGACGCGTGCCGTCAACATCGCGCGTGGCTCGCGGATGGAATCGCGATGCCGCGCCTCGCGGTCAACGTATCGGCGCGGCAATTCAGGCAGAAGGACTTTGCCGACCGCGTTGACGCCATCGTCCGGGAGTGCGGCGTCGATTCCGCCACGCTTGAGCTGGAGATCACCGAAAGCCTGCTGGTCGACGCCGAGCGTGGCGTCGAGGAAACGCTTGCAAGACTTCAACAGCGCGGCGTCATGATCGCGCTCGATGATTTCGGCACCGGCTACTCGTCTCTCGCGTATCTCAAGCGCTTCAGCGTCGGCACGGTCAAGATCGACCGCACCTTCATCAAGGATCTGCCGGCTGACGAAGGCTCGGCCGCGATCGTCCGCGCCATCATTGCGATGGCGCATGCGCTCGGCAAACGCGTCGTCGCCGAAGGCGCCGAGACCGCCGCGCAGCGCGCGTTTCTCGTCGGCGCGCAATGCGATCACTTGCAGGGGTACTGGTTGAGCAAGCCGATATGCGCGAACGACATCCCTGCGTTCGTGCGGCGCATGCAACCGCACGCAACCGACGAGACCGCCGCCCACATCTGAGCGTGCGTGAGCGCGGTCCGACGCCAACAAAAAGGGCCGCCGTTCGTGGCAGCCCCGGATTGGAAATCGGTAGCGAGCGAGGGACTCGAACCCCCGACCAAAGGATTATGATTCCTCTGCTCTAACCAACTGAGCTAGCTCGCCTTAGCCCTCCATTATCGCGCAAGGCGGCGGCGGCCGTCCAGCCGAGCGCTGCGCCTCGCCCTTGGCTCCGATTTGATTGGACGCTGCGACGGCGATTCGCCCTAGAATCTTCGTTTGTTTAGTCAAAGCTTGGATATCGGCATGGACGGCGCAGGTTTCGCCTTGAACATCAGCGCGGTCGAGCGCGAGACGGGTCTGTCGAAGGACGTGCTGCGCATGTGGGAGCGCCGCTACGGTTTTCCAAAGCCTGCCCGCGACGACAACGGCGAGCGCCGGTATACGCAAGCCGACGTGCAGAAGCTTCGCGCGATGAAGCGACTGATGGACATCGGCATGCGCCCAGGCAAGCTCATCGCCAACACGCACGACGAGCTCGCCGCGTTGGCGGACGCGCGTACGGCCGCGCGCGGCGAAAAGAGCGCGCTGCCGCTCGAACGCGAAATCCTCGCGTTGCTGCAAGCGCACGATGCGCCGGCGCTGCAGCATGCGCTCGCGAATCTTCTGATGAGGCAAGGGTTGCAGGCGTTCGTCGTCGATACGATCACGTTGCTGAACCGCGCCGTTGGCGATGCATGGATGCGCGGCGAGCTGCAGGTGTTCGAGGAGCACGTCTACACCGAGCAGCTCCAGGTCGCGCTTCGCACGGCGATCAACGCGTTCCCGCGCTCGACCGGCGCGCCGCGCGTGTTGCTGACGACGTTTCCCGGCGAGCCGCATGGGCTCGGCCTGCTGATGGTCGAGGCGCTGCTGGTCCCCGAGGGGGCGCAATGTTTGTCGCTCGGTCCGCAGACGCCGCTCGATGACATTCGCCGCGCGGCGATCGCGCACAAGGCGAACGTCCTCGCGCTGTCGTTCTCTTCCGCGTTCCCGGTCCGCCAGGCAAGCGAAGGGCTTGCCACGCTGCGACGTCAGCTGCCGGCAGCGATCGCGCTGTGGGCAGGCGGCGAAATGACCCGGCGCGTGCGCAAGACGTTGCCCGGCGTCCTGTTGATCGCCGAGCTCGCCGCCACGGTGCCCGCGCTCAAGAGCTGGCGGCTGTTCGCAACGCAGACGGCGCCGGCGCAGCCGGTCGCGGCCGGCTGACGCTCATCACCGATCATGTTCACCGCAATCATCCTCGGCACGCTGATCGTCGGCGGATGCGTCGCGTATCTCGCCGCAGCGCTCGCCGCGATCGCGCAGGGCGCGAGCCCGTGGTGGTTCGTGCTCGGCCTGCCGATAGCGTGGTACGCGATTCCGTTCGTGTTCACCGTGCTCTGGTTCTCGCTCGCCTGGCGATTCGGCGCGCGGCGGCCCGAAGACGTTCGACTGACGACGGCGCAGCGATTGCACATGTTCTGGCGTGAAATGCGCGCCCTCGCGCGCTCGGCTCCGCGCATGGCGCTGTATCGCGCGTTGATGCGCGATCCGCCGCCGGCCCCCGGCGGTCTTCCCGTCCTGCTGGTCCATGGCGTGCTGTGCAATGCCGGCGTGTGGTTCGGATTCCGGCGCCGGCTCGCGGCATCGGGCGTCGCGCCGATCTACGCGATGACGTATGGACCGCCGCTTGCCTCGATCGAGCGATTCGCCGAGCAGCTCGGCGCGAAGATCGACGCCGTGCTGGCCGCGACCGGCGCGCGCGGCGTCGTCATCGTCGCGCACAGCATGGGCGGCCTCGTGAGCCGTGCATACCTGCGGCGCTACGGCGGCGCGAAGGTCCGGCGCTTGATCACGATCGGCGCACCGCATCGCGGCAGCATGCATGCGCGATTCTTCCCCGGCCGAAGCCTCGCCGAGATGCGACCCGACAACGATTGGCTCGACGAGCTCAACGTCGAGCGCGCGCAGGGCGTGCCCGTCGTCTCGTTGTGGTCGTGGCACGACTCGATGGTGACACCGCAAACGTCGTCGCACCTCGATTGGGCCGAGAATATCGTGCTGAGCGGAATCGGTCACAACGCGCTGCTCGACGACGAGGAAGTCGTCGCCCGAGTCGCGGCGCAAGTCCGGCGCGCGGCTGCGGACGACGCTGCGCGAACGCCCAGGCCGGCCGCGTCTACCAGTGAATCCCTTGCGTGAGCTGCGCGAACGCCATCTGCTCCGGCGTGAGCTCCTGCCTCGCTTCGCCGGCCTTCTTGCCCTGCGCAGCGGGTGAGTCGGGGAACATGTTGAAAGCGGCGTTGAGCAGCACCTGCGTGAGCTTCGGCGCGGCGGCATGCGCGATCGCGCCGAAGATGCCGAGCCGCGTCGCGATTCGCACCGGCTTGTAGACGATCGCCTCGACGACGAGCTCGGCGGCCTGCTCGGGCGACAGCGTCGGCACGCTCTCGTACATCTTCGTCGGCGCGATCATCGGCGTGCGCACGAGCGGCATGTTGATCGTCGTGAAGTTGATGCCCTTGTCCAGAAATTCCGACGCCGCGCAGGCGGCGAACGAGTCGAGCGCCGATTTCGACGCGACGTACGCCGAGAAGCGCGGTGCGTTCGACAGCACGCCGATCGACGAAATATTGACGATGTGGCCGCGCTTGTTCTCGATCATCTTCGGCAGGAAGCCGAAAATGAGCCGCAGCGCACCGAAGTAGTTGAGCTGCATCGTCCGCTCGAAGTCGTGGAAGCGGTCGAACGAATTGATGACACCCCGGCGGATCGAGCGGCCGGCGTTGTTGATCAGGTAATCGCAGCCGCCGTGCTCCTTCAGCACGCGTGCGACCAGCGCATCGCACGAGGCCATGTCCGAGATATCGGCGGTGTACATCCAGCACTTGCCGCCCGCGGCCTCGATCTCGTTCTTCGTTTCGACGAGCTTCTCTTCGCCGCGCGCAACGAGGATCACCTTTGCGCCGGCCGACGCGAGCTTGAGCGCGGCTGCCTTACCGATACCCGACGAACCGCCGGTCACGACGATGACCTTGTTCTTGACGCGACCCGAGAGCGTCCGGTCGATGAACAGGTCCGGGTCGAGGTTGCGCTCCCAGTAGTCCCACAGCTTCGCCGCGTACGTATCGAGCTGCGGCACTTCGATGTCGGATCCTTTGAGCGCCTTCACCGCCTCGCGATTGTCGTAGCGCGTCGGCCAGTTGACGAACTGAAAGACGTCCTTCGGAATGCCGAGGTCGGTCAGCACGACTCGGATCATCCGCTTGACCGGCGCGAGCGAGCCGAGCCCGTAGAGGATCGGCGCCGGGATGAACCCGAACATGCGGGCGTTGAGGCGCATCGTGAGCTGCGGTGCGTGCGCGGCCCGCGCGAAGATGTTGAGCACTTCGCCGATCCGAGACGGTGCCGGATCGGTCAGATGGAAGCACTTGCCGTCGAGTCCCCGCTTGTGTGCGATGTAGTCGAGCGCGTCGGCGACGAAATCGACCGGCACGATGTTGATGCGCCCGCCCTCGACGCCGATCGTCGGCATCCACGGCGGCAGCAGGTCGCGCATCTTCTGCAGCAGCTTGAAGAAATAGTACGGGCCGTCGATCTTGTCGGTGTATCCGCTCTTCGAGTGGCCGACGACGAACCCCGGCCGGTAGATGCGAAACGGACGCTTGCATTCGCGGCGCACGACGCCTTCCGAATCGTGCTTGGTGCGGAAATAGGGATGATCGAGCTCTTCGGCCTCTTCGAACATGTCCTCGCGGAACACGCCCTCGTACAATCCCGCCGCGGCGATCGAGCTCACATGGTGGAAGCAGCCCGCCTCGACCGCATTGGCGAATTGCACGGCGTTGCGCGTGCCGTCGACGTTCGCGAGCTGCTGCGCTTCGGCGGTCGCGGTGAGATCGTAGATCGCGGCGACGTGAAAGAAATGACGCAGCTTGCCTTTGAGCTTGCGCTGGTCGGCCGGCGACACGCCGAGGTTCTTCTGCGCGAGATCGCCCGCTACGGCGATGATCTGCTTGTCGTCGGCGCCCCAGAATTCCATCAGCCCGGCGACCTTCGCGATCGAGCCTTTGCGCACGAGCAGGTAGATCGGCTCGCCGCGCTTGACCAGGTTCGCAACGAGAAAGCGACCGATGAACCCGGTCCCGCCGGTGACGAAGTACGCCATGGGTTTCCTCCAACGATGGGCCGCTGCCGTCGGCTCGCTCCCCGGTGCGGCGTTGCGCGTTCGCACGACGCGCAGGGCGCGCCGATTATACGGCCGCCTCATGCGGCGCGTTTAGTATGATTCGTCTAGCGCGGCACGCCTACAATGAACATCGACGGCCGCGACGTCGGCCGAGGTGAGGAGGGGGCGCGATGCTGAAGAAGGCGAAGGCGGATGCCGGCATGAAGCCGCTGGAGCAGGCGAAGGAGTTGTCGCAGGCGGTATTCAACTCGTCGCATCAAATCTGGCTCGCCGGCTTGGGCGCGTTTTCGCGCGCGCAGCAGGAAGGCATGAAGATGTTCGAGACGCTGGTGAAGCAGGGTGAGCATCTCGAACACAAGACGCGGCAGGCCGCCGCGGACACGGCCGCGGCCGCCCGCGGCGCCGCGAAAGCCAAGGCAAGGGAGATGCAGGAAATGGCCGGCGGCACGTGGGACAAGCTCGAGCAGGTGTTCGAAGATCGTGTCGCGCGGGCGCTGTCGAAGCTCGGCGTGTACACGCAGAACGATGTGCAACGCCTTGCCGAGCGGGTCGACGAATTGTCGGCGCGCGTCGATGCGTTGCTGCGCTCGGGCACGACGCCGGCGAAACGGTCGAAGCGCACCGCGGGCGCGGCCAAGGCCGCACCCAAGTCCAAGCCGCGCAAATCGGTCGCTGCCCGCGCGCGCAAGACCACTGCCGGCTGACCCCGCACGGGGATCAGCGGCGCGCGGGAGGCTTCGACCCAAGCCCCGCCCCCCGGCTTGGGTCGAACTTATTGCACGCTGAACGATCCGCTCGCCGTCGTCGTGAGCGCGCCGAGCGTCGCCGTGCTCGTCACCGTGTAAGGGCCCGGGGCGCTCGCCGCGCTCAGCGGATAGTCGACCGACCACAGGCCGCTGCTGTCGGTCTGGCCGGTCAGTGTCGTCACGGCGCCTGACGGGTCGCGCACACGCACATTCGCCGTCGCGCCCGAAACGGCGGCGCCCCCGCTCGTCACCTTCGTCGAGGCGCGCGCGTTCGCGGGGCCGGTGCTCCATGGGCGAACAGCGGCCCGCTCAGCAGGAAAGCGAGCGAGACAATGGAAAGGCGAAAGCATCGAGTCATCACGGATTCCGACGGTTTTTGAAGGCAAAGCGACCGCGCACGCGCTTCGCGCAATGCGACGCGTCGAGGGATAACCAACAGGGGTCAAGGCGGCGACGACCGGCCGATCGGCCACGTCGTGCGTATTCGCTCGCGCTGCCGTCGACTTGACAATGTCATAATACACAAGCCGACTGGTTTTTGTGTGCGTGAAGTCAAAAAAAGCCCGCCGTGCGGCGGGCTCGATCCTGTCCGGGTCCCGGGGCGGGGCGTTTCAGTCGCGATTGAGCCTTTCGACCTGCTTGACGTAGTTCGTCATCGCGTCCTCGCGGCTCGACCCCTTGAGCTTCGCCCACGCGTCGTACTTGGCGCCGCCGACGAAGTCGAATCCGCCGGGCCGCTCGCCCTTGACGTCGCCTTCGGTTGCCTGTTTGTAATACGAGTACAGCTTCAGCAACGTCGCGTTGTCCGGCTTCTTCTTCGTTTGCTTGGCAGCGGCGGCCGCGGCTTCGAAACGTGACTTGAGATCGTCCTTCTTCGCAAGTTCCTTCTTCGGGGCAGCGGCCATCACGTGTCTCCGGCGGCGGATTGGTTGCGCATGCGGCGTTGTGCTACTTTAGCGCGAAGCCGAAAGCGTTCGCAATGCGCGCCGGCTCCGCGGTGCCGCGTGAGGGCGAATACCGAAGTGCACCAATGATCCCATGACGTCGCCTCGGCGCGAAAAGATTTCCGCGGTCGACACCGCGTGGCTGCGGATGGATCGTCCCGGCAACCTGATGGTGATTTGCGGCGTGCTGCTGTACGACGCACGCATCGACCTCGCGCGGCTCAAGTCGACGATCGACGAGCGCTTCCTGCGCTTCGCGCGCTTCCGTCAGCGGCCCGTGCAGACGCCGACCGCCGCCTATTGGGAGACCGATGACGCGTTCGACCTCGACCGGCATGTGATCGAAGTAACGCTGCCCGCGGGCGATCCGACGCGCTCGCTGCAGGCGTTCGTGAGCCGGCTCGCAAGCCGGCCGCTCGATCCGCAGCGGCCGTTGTGGAAGTTCCATCTGATCGAGAATTTCGGTCGCGGCAGCGCGATTGTCATGCGCATCCACCATTGCTACGCCGACGGCATCGCGCTGATCCAGGTGATGCTGTCGATGACCGATTCCGGTCGCGACGGACCTCCGGCGATGCCGCCGCCGCCCGTTCGCCGCGAACGTGCCGCCCGCGCCGACGAAGCGCTGTGGCAGCTGATGCAGCCGCTCGCCAATGTCATGCAGACGGCGATGAAGATCGGAACGACGCTGATCGAGAAGGGCACCGAGCTCTGGCTCGATCCGACCAAGGCGCTCACGCTCGCCGGGCAAGGAACGGCGCTCACCGCCGAGATCGCCAAGCTCGCGCTGATGACGCGCGATTCGCAGACGCGCTTCAAGGGCACGCCGGGCGTGGGCAAGAGGGTCGCGTGGGCGCAGCCGCTGCCGCTCGCCGAAGTGAAGGCCGTCGGCAAGGCGCTCGGCGCGTCGATCAACGACGTGCTGCTGTCGTGCGTCGCCGGGGCGCTGCGCGAGTATCTGGTGCGCAAGGGGGACGCGGTCGACGGCGTGATGATTCGCGCGCTGGTGCCCGTCAACCTGCGGCCGCTCGAAAAGGCCTACCGGCTCGGCAACCAGTTCGGTCTCGTGTTCCTCGAGCTGCCGATCGGCATCGAGAACCCCGTCGAGCGGCTCTACGCGGTGCGCGCGAACATGCGCGCGCTCAAGGGCAGCTACCAGCCGATCCTCGCGCTCGGGCTGCTCGCGGCGATGGGCAGCGGTCCGAAACTGCTGCAGGAGCAACTACTCGATGCGCTCGCGCGCAACGCGACTGCGGTGATGACCAACGTGCCGGGGCCGCAGCAGCCGCTCTACTTCGCCGGCGCTCGGATGGAGAGTCTGATGTTCTGGGTGCCGCAGTCCGGCGACATCGGAATGGGCGTCTCGATCCTGTCGTACAACGGTGAAGTGCAGTTCGGCCTGATCACCGATCGCGGGCTGGTACCGGACCCGCAACGGGTGATTGCGCGCTTCGCGCCCGAGTTCGAGAAGCTCGTGCTGACCGCGCTGCTGGCGCCGCCTTGGCACGGCGATCTCGACGCGCAAGCCGCCGCGCAGGCGGTCGCGGTGTGAGCAGCGAGGTCGGATCCGGGCGCGAAGCGCCGATCCCGTACGAGCAATTGCGAATCGCCGCGCGGGGCCGACCACGCGAGCTCTTGCAACACGATGAGCGTTGCGGAGGCCGCGGCATGACGATCAGGGCCACGCCGGATACGTATTCGGAACGGCGAACACTTCCTTCATGTACTGATTCATCGGCACCGTCAGTTCCGTGGTCGAGAACCATTTCGCATAGACGCGCCGGATCTCGCCCGACTGGAACAGTTCGGCCAGTGCGCGGTTGACGATGCGTTCGACCTGCGGCTCGCCCTTGCGCAACATGATCGCGTAGGGCGAGCATTGAAAATCTCACGGCGCAGCGTCGCGCCGTGGGTTCATTCTAGCTCCGATCGGGCGAGCTCGACGTCAAGGCGCTCCATTGCATCGGCGGGCGTGCATGCGGCGGCTTCTTCGTAGAGCTTCTGAGCATCGTCGAGACGGCCCTTGCCGAACAGCAGGATCAGCCCGTTCGCGTATTCGACGCGCGCGATCGCCGAGTCCGGATTGAGCTTGAGCGCCTGTTGGAAGTGCGCAAGCGCCGAATCCTTTTTCGCGCCGTACGTCATGCCGGCGACCAGACCGCCCACTTTGTCGATCACTTCGGCCTGATACGCGCCGTACGCGATGTTGGCGTCGGCGTGCTTGGGTTCGAGCTTCATGGCCGCGATCAGCGCCTCCTTGATCTTGCCGCCAAATCCTTGCGCAAGCGCCTTCGCGACCGAAATGCCCTGTCCGTAGCGGCCGAGCGCGTACGCGTACAGATAGTGCGCGTTGGCGTCCTTCGGCGCTTCGCGGCGCCTCGCGTCGGCCCATTCGGCCGCTTCTTCGAACAGCTCCAGCTTCGCCTTGTCGCTCTTCTCGAGATAATTCGCGTAGATCGCCTGCGCTTTCGCCGCGGCATTGACCGCCGCGCCGCCGGCCGCGCGCGCCGCATCGACCGCGGCGGCGAATTCGCCGGCGTGATACTGCCGCCATGCATCGAGAGCGGCCGCGTCTTTGGGCAGCGGCTCGGTGTCGCCGCGATGCAGGCGGCCCCAGTTCTTCTTCAGCGCCGCGGCATCGTATCGATACGCCTTGTCCGCGTGCGGGAACTTCGCCCATTTCCTGGCCATTCGCTCCTCCGTCAAAGATAGTCGGCGCCCAACCGGTCGAGCAGCGCGCGCGCGTCGCGCTCGACATACGGCGCGATCAACGTCATGACCTGGTACACGGCGCGGCCGACGTCGAACGCGACGCCGTCATGCGCGGGCTTTCGCGACAGGCGCTGAAACGACATCCAGTAGGTCGACACGAGCACGATGTTCTGCGCGAGGGCGGCGATCTCGCGCGACGATGCGCGCATCGCTCCGGCGGCGACCAGGCCCTCGCATGCGGCGCTGAAGGCGGCGACGCCGCGGTGCACGAGACCGGACATCCTCGCGGCGAGCTTGCGGTCGCGCGATGCGAGCTCGTCGAGATCGCGGTAGAGAAAGCGGTATTCGCCCATCCGCTCGAACAACAGGTGCAGCAGTAGCCAAAGGTCTTCGATGTTCGCGGGGCCGCTGGGCGCGGCGAGCAGCGGCGAGACGCTCGCGTCGAACGCCGCCGCGAGCTCGCCGATGATCTCGTTCTTATTGCGGAAATGATAGTAGAGGTTGCCCGGGCTGATGTTCATCTCGTCGGCGATGTCGGCCGTCGTGACGTGCGGCTCGCCGAAGCGGTTGAACAGCTCGAGACTCGTTTCGAGGATGCGCTCGCGCGTGCGGCGGGGCCGCTTCCTGTCCGCCATGGCCGACCCGTTCGGAATGGAGCGTCGAGAGTGTAGAGGCGGCCGCCGGGGCTGGCAAACGCCGTGCCGATCAATCGCCGCCGCGAACGGGTGACGCCGCCCAGGCGACGAAGCCTGCGGCGAGCGTCGCGACGCCGATCCAAAGTGCGACGCGCCAGCCTCGATTGCCTGCGCGCACGATCCGCGCGTCGGTCGCGAAGACCGTCTCGCACGCGCCGTTGCCGGTGTCGGTGCGCGTGATGCTCGTGCCGCGGTGGAACGCGAAGCCATGGTTGTGCGAGTACTCGGCGAGGTAGCCGCGGAAATGGATCTGGTCGCCGGTGCGCACGGACTTCAACACTTTCGCGATCGATCGATCGTCGGTGAGGAGGTGGTTGTTCGACAGCGCGGTCATGTCGAATGCATCCCACTGCTCGCGAGAACGTGCTTGCGCGTAGCAGACGAATTCGCCGCTCGAGAAATCGATCGACCGGTAGCTGCCGCTCTTCGCATTCACGCCCCAGACGACGCAAAGATCGGTGACGTTGAGCTTGTCGTTCGCCGCTTCGTGGATCCAGTCCCACCACGTATCGGCATCGTGCTTGCTCACGACGAGGCCGTAGAGGTCGTACGCGTAGAGCGGACGCACCATGTACGTGATGCCGCCGACGGTTGTCGCGAACGGCTCGCGCTCGACTGCCGTCTGCACCGGCTCTTCGCCGAGCGCGGCATCGAGTTGCTCGGGCGGCGGCAGGGCGTCGCGTTGCCAGCACGCGGTCGCGGCGAGCGCGGCGCCGCCGACGATGAGCGCGCGAACCAACGCCGACATCGGCCCGACGCGCGAGGCCGCGTCAAACGGCGCCGACGAGCCAGCGCTCGAGCTGGTCGAGCGTGTGGGCGAGATCGCGCGCCGTCTGCCGCACGTCGCCGCCCCGCATGCGCGTGCGCAGCGGACGCGGGTCGAGGATCGCGTCGCGAACCGTTCGATCGGCGTCGTCGAGACGGTCGAGGCGCAGCCGAATGCCCTGCCGCGCGAGCTGCGGCGCGATCGTCGCGGCGCGCGCGATCAGGCTGTGGCGCGTCGTGCGGAACGCCGACGCGCACAGGCGCTTGCGCTGCGAATAGCTGAAGATGTTCGCGAAGAACATGTCGGCGTCCTCGCGATCGGGCTCGAACAGCAGGATGTGCGCGTGCGGGTACTGCGCGCCGTATTTCTCCATGCCCGCTTTCATCCGCGAATGGATGATCGCGCGAAACGTCTGCGAGAGCACGAGCGGCAGGCCGCCTTGGTTGAGCTTGCGCACGGTGAGATGCGCCGCATGACGCGCGCGGCTCGCGTCGAACGGCACCAGCGGATTGACGCCGATCAGCAAATCGACGCCCTGGTCGAGCGCCACCGATGCGTGCAGCGTCTTGTTGAGCGCGCCGTCGACGTAATGCTCGCCTTCGATCTCGACCGGAGGAAACAGCCCCGGCAGCGCGGACGACGCCTCGATCGCGCGCGAGATCGGCACGTGGTCGCGTCCGCGCGCGCCGAAAGTCACCGACGCGCCGGTATCGAGATTGGTCGCGACGAGGAAGAGCTTGTTCGGCAGCTCGCGGAAATCGTTGGTTCTCCCCGGCGCTGCGAATAGATCGCGCAGCACGCGGTCGATCGAGGCATTGTCGAAGACGCCGGTCGGCATCGCCCGCGAAAGCATCGCGAGCGACTCCATGAACGCGTTGCGGCCGGGATTGCGCAGATACTGCAACGCCGCGCCCATCGCGAGCTGCGGCAGCATCGCGACGCGGCGGACGAACTCGGCGAGCGCCGGTCGCAGGAATACCTCCGGCGTGAGCGCCGCATCGATGCCGTCCTCGATGAACAGACGATACATCTGCGCCGGCGATATGCCGTTCGCGAGCGCCGCCGCGACGTAGCTGCCCGACGACACGCCGACGTAGACGTCGAGATCGTTGAAGTCGACGCCTTCGAGCGAATCGGCGAGCGCGAGCAGCGTGCCGACTTCGTAAATGCCGCCGAGCGGGCCGCCGCCGGCGACGGCGAGCCCGACTCCCGTGCGCGAGCGCGCCGGGCGCCGGGCGCGCCCGCTGTTGCGTTCCGGCATGGATCTCCCCCTTTATTGTCGTGGTGGACCGCCGCCGGATACTACTACGTCAGCGCTTCGTTGCCGCCTTCGCGCCCCGTTTGGTCTTGCGCGCGACGCTCGCCGCTCTGGCGCGCACCGTCTTCGCTGCACGCTTGGCCGGCGCCTTCACGGGCGCCCTCATGAACGGCAGCTCGATTTCGGGCAGCGATTTCGGCAATGCCTGTTGCGCGAGCGTGACCGCCTTGTCGGCGTAGACCTTGACCGTGTGCTCGACGGTCGAGCGCGTCTTGCGCCACAGCGTGTTCGCACGCGTCATCGACGTTTCGATGCGATCGCCGACCAAGCGAATCGCGCGCGACTCGACGGTCGTGCCCTGCTTCACCAGCGACTTGAACACGGGACTCGCCTCGTTCTGCACCCAGTCGCGCGTGATGACGGCTGCGCCGAGGCCGGCGAGCCACACTTGCCGCGGCGCGAGTGCCGCTTCGCGATAAATCGAATTGGTCCTGAGCATCGGGTTCTCCTTTGGATTCGGTTGACGTTGTCTCACGCCGAATCATCCGGCGCTCATAAGTAGCCTACGTGGATCGCCTAGAGCAAACACACTAATCAATGCGACGCGGGGGTCACGCGGCGCGTGGGGGCGCGAGCGTGCGGCGCAGCGCGTCGGCGAGGCGCGCGACGATCGCGTAGATCGAAAGCTGCGGATTCGCGCCGATCGACGTCGGAAAGATCGAGCCGTCGAGCACGTAGAGATTGGCGAGATGATGGTGGCGTCCGGCAAGGTCGACGGCCGCATGTCTCGCGTCCGGGCCGAACGCGCAGCCGCCCATCACGTGCGCGCTCACCACGGGTGTGACGAGCGGCGCAAGCTCGAAGCCGTCGATCGCCGCGCGAGCGCCGGAGTAGTTCGCATACGCGTCGCCGCCCCCGTGCACCGGCACCACCATGCGCGCGCCCGCGGCGAACTGGATTTCGGCCATCGCGCGCAGGGCGCGACGCACGCCGTCCCAGACGTACGGCGTCAACGGGTAGTCGAGCACCGGCGTCGCGTCGTCTCGCAGTGACACGGTGCCGCCGGCGCTGTCGGCGTGGAAGCCGTCGCGCAGCAAAGCGATGAGCACGTGCATTCGCGGCAGCTCGTTCATCCACCGCGCGTGCGCGCTACCGTGGCCCGGCAGCGTGATCGCGGCGAGGATCGGGTGAATCGGCGGCGCTTCGAGCTTGAAGCCGATCGGAGCGTCGGCCGGCGCGTCGAGAAAGTGATCGCAATAGATCGTCTGCGGCGCGCCGGAGAAGCCACCGACGCGTTCCGGCATCAGCGCCGCCGAAACGACGGTCGGATGCAGGAACGTCCGCGTGCCGAGAACGCCGGCGGGGTCGGGCACCCGGCTTCGCAGCAGCAACGCGGGCGATCCGATCGCGCCGGCCGACGAGACGTAGGCGCGTGCCCGGACGCTCACGTGCGCCGTGGCGGGACGCACGCCGCTCGCATCCATCGCGATGCACGACAGCGCGCTCACGCGGTCGCCGCGCCATTCGAACGCCAACGCGCGTGCGCGCGTGACCAGTGTCGCGCCGTGCTCGAGCGCCGCCGGAATCGTCGTGACCAGCATCGATTGCTTCGCGTTGGTCGGGCAGCCCATCCCGCAATAGCCGAGGTTCCAGCAACCCTTGACGTTGCGGCGGATCGCGCCGGTGGCAATGCCGAGCGCGTCGGCGCCGCGCGCGAGCGCTGCGTTGTTCGCGTTCGGCGCGACGTCCCACGGCGCGATCGCGAGCCGTTGCTCCATCCGCTCGAAATACGGCGCGAGATCGTCGACGCCGAATCCGGCGACGCCGTGCGCGCTCGACCAGCGCGCGAGCGTCGCGGGCGGCGTGCGGAACGAGCTCGTCCAGTTGACCGTCGTCCCGCCGCCGACGCAGCGTCCCTGCAGGATGTTGATCGCCTTGTCGCGCGTCTTGCGCGCCGCCGATTCCTGGTAGAGCTGCGGGTACGCTTCGGCCTCGCGCATCCTGAACTGCGACGATGACGCGAGCGGCCCTTCCTCGATCAGAACGACGGCGAGGCCCGCCGACGCGAGGATCTCCGCCGCCGTTCCGCCGCCGGCGCCGGTGCCGACGATGACGACGTCGGCGTCGAGCGCGAGATCGCGCTCGAGCTTCGATGCGTCGATCACTTTCCAGCGCGCGGCGCTCGCGCTGCGATACGGATCGGACAGCGGCGAAAGCTCGCTCATGATGTCAGTCGCGGCGGGCCCGCGTAACCGATCGCCGGCCACGCGGCCGGCTGGCCGTACCAGGCGGCGAGCACGAGTTGATGCAGCGCGTCGTAAGCCGAGCGAAAGAGCAGGAAGCCGCTCCGATGCCATCGCTCGAGAAACGCGTCGACGTCCTGCGTCGACGCTTCCGACCATGGCGACTTCACGCGCGCGAGCGCGACGCGTGCCGGCGCGAAGTCGAGCAGCGCGAACAATTGCGCGAGCTCCGCTTGCGCCGCCGGCGGCAAACCCGCGATCGCCTGGCGCACGCCGTTCACCGTTACCGCGATCGACGCCGCGCGCTGCGGATCGTGCGGCGGCAGCACGCCTTGCAGCATCGCCGGGACAATCGCGGCGACGATCGCGAGCGCTTGCGCATCGACGCCGAGCGACTCGCCGCGCGGCGCGAACGGCGATTGCCGCCACCAATACGCGGCGGTCAGTGCTGCGCCGCCCGCGATGCCGGCGGCGATGAACGTGCGGCGGCTGATCATCGAGAAAGTCGCAACTGAGTGGCGCAGCGAGACGCGCGCTGCGGCCACGGTCGATTCACTGTAATGGCGTCGATTAGATGAAACAACCTAAAGCCTGCCGTCGATCCGCTGAACGTGCCAAGGATACGAAGTGTCGGCTAGACTGTCGGCGAGGGCTCCGGATGTCCTACTCGCCGCCGCCATTGTCGACCTCGCCGCAGCAGGCGCTCGTGCGCGAGCTCGCGCGCGTCGCGCGGCTGCACGACGAGCGGCGCGCCAACCCCATTCTTGCCGGCGCGCTCGAGCGGATCGCCGCGTGGCAGTCGGTTCGTCTCGGGCGAACCTATGCGGACATCGCGGCGCAACCGCGTTACGCCGCGGCCGTCGCGTTCTTCCAGAGCGATCTGTACAGCAACGCCGATTACGCACAGCGCGATGCCGACCTCGCGCGCGTCGTGCCGATGATGGCGCGAATGCTCCCGACGCGGGTCATCGCGACGATTGCGCAGGCGATGGAAGTGAACGCGCTGTCGCAGGAGCTCGATCGCGCGCTGCTCACGCGGTTGCCGCGCGCCGACGGCCGCTTCTCGGTGGCTGAGTACTGCAAAGCGTATCGCAGGATGGGCAATCGTCCGGCTCGCGAGCGTCAGATCCGGCTGATCGGCGAAATCGGCAAGGCGATCGACGGCTACGTGACGAAGCCGCTGATCCGCACCGCGCTTACGATGATGTACCGGCCCGCTCGGCTCGCCGGGCTGGGCCAGTTGCACGACTTTCTCGAGCGCGGCTTCTACGCCTTTCGGCGAATGGGCGGTGCGCAGGAGTTTCTGACCACGATCGTCGCGCGCGAGACGGCGCTGATGGATGCGATGTTCGCCGGCGACACTGCGCCGTTCGGCGATCCGCTGCAACCGCCGACGACCCCGGCAGCGGCCGCGGCGATCGAACCGGCGCCGTAACGGATCAACGCCGCTTTGCGCCCTTCGCTTCCTGGGGGGGCGTTGCGAAGCGGTGGTCGAACTCGCGGTGCACGGCGGTCTCGATCGCGGGCTTGATCGCGCCGAGCAGCAACCCGAGCCTGCAATCGAGCCGCACATCGCCCGCGCCGACGACCAGTTCGCCGGCAAGCCCGGGACGCTCGAACCGGCAACGATCGCCGTCCCACTCGTAGCGCAGTCCGAAGCGCTGTCTCAAGTCGTCAGCGACGTTGCGCGCGGCCTCCAGCGCGGCCTTGTGGCCGAGTTGATGCTTCTTCGAGATCGAGATGGTCGCCATGCGTTCGCTCGCGCGACGAGTATAGCGATTGGCGGAGGCCCTGTCGGCCGCGGCCCACAGATACGCGGCGCAGCCGCTGACTTCGGCGCCGATGCGATTGCCGCAACGTCATTTCCATGGCATTGCGTCGTCGCGATTTGCGGCTGCGCGGTGAGCCCATGGAGACCGCAATGGACGAAAG
Organism: uncultured beta proteobacterium; assembly: GCA_963728935.1. Taxonomy (GTDB): domain Bacteria; phylum Pseudomonadota; class Gammaproteobacteria; order Burkholderiales; family Casimicrobiaceae; genus CAVSMC01. The sequence goes on from CAVSMC010000001.1 coordinate 999,765, forward strand.
CAGCCTTTTGCACCCGCAGAATACGCCGCCATCGACGGCGAAGGGCCACGGCACCGATGCGCTCGGTCCGTCGGATTCGAGCGATTCGGGCAGCGACGTCGCCGGCGGTCCGGGCCTCAATCACGAAGACGGCTTGGGCCCGCGCACCGGAAGCACGTCGGATCCCGACGTCGACAGAGGCCCCGCGTCGGCGGGCCCCGACATTGGGGACGCCGACCTCGACAGCGACAGCGACCGCTACGGGACCGGCGAGCGGGGCGCCGCGGGGCGCGATTCGGCGAAGCCGGTCGACCAGACGCTGCGTACCGACAACGACCGCGAAATCGAAGGCGAGGACGTGGACAGGGAAGCGGACGACACGGAGGCGAGCGGCGACGAAGAATCCGGCGCGTACTGACGCGTCGCGACCGATTCTCGCGGTCAATCGGGACAGTCGGGGGCCACCGCGCTGGTGCGATTGACGCAGCCGCCGGGTCGGCGTAGCATTCAAACAAACGTTTGATTCGGACGGGCGTTCGCCTATCCGAGGCTCGATTCTCGAACCCAACCCTGGGAGCGCGTCATGCATGGAAAGGTCATTCCGCTGGGTGAAGTGCGCGGACGCGCGGCAACCAAGGTCCGCATCCTCGAGGCCGCCGAGGCGCTGTTCATGGAGCACGGCTTCGAGGCTACGACGCTACGCGCGATCACCGCGGCTGCGGAGGTGAATCTCGCCGCCGTCAACTATCACTTCGGCAGCAAGGAAGAGCTCTTCCAGGCGGTGCTCACGCGAAGGCTCGATCCGATGAATCAGGCGCGCGTTGCGCTGTTGACGCAGATGGAGGTCGATTCGGCGCCCGACCCGGTGCCGTGCGATCGGATCCTGTCGGCGATGTTCATTCCCGCTCTGGAGCTCGCGCGCGATCCGCAGCGTGGCGGCAAGGACTTTCTGCGGTTGTTGGGCCGCGCGTACGCCGATCCGGCGCCGTTCATTCGCCGTTTTCTGTCCGAGCAGTACGCGGTGATGATCGCCCGCTTCAAGGCCGCGTTCGGCCGCGCGTTGCCCGAGTTGCCCAAGCGCGAGCTGTCGTGGCGGCTGCATTTCATCATGGGCGCGCTGTCGTACACGCTCGCCGGCACGGACGCGCTGAAGCTGATCGCCGAGCTCACGCCAACCGAGACGCCCAACGACGAAATGCTGCTGCGGCGGCTCGCGCCGTTCCTGCTCGCCGGCCTCACGTCGCCGATGCCCGATCTCGCGGATCCTCTCGCCGATGAAAGCTGACCTCGCGCGCCGCTGCGATAACCGGTTCAAGTTCTCCAAGGAGCCTCGATGATCACCGTCCTCTGGTTGCTCGTTGCCGTAATCGGTGCCGTGTGGCTCGCCTACGTCAGTGCGTCGGGCACTGCATGGCTGGTCGGCGTCGGCATCGCGCTCGCTGCATCGTGGGCGACCCATGCGCTGCCGCCTTGGCTCAATCTGATCGCGTCGCTCGCGTACGGCGTCCTTGGCGCCGCGCTCGCCGTACCGACGCTGCGGCGCCGTCTGATCAGCGACGGCGTGCTCGCGGTGTTTCGCAAGATGCTGCCGCCGATGTCGCAGACCGAACGCGAAGCGATCGAGGCCGGCACCGTCTGGTGGGACGGCGAGCTGTTCTCGGGCAAGCCGAATTGGACGAAGCTGCTCGCAACCAAGCGACCGACGCTCACGGCGGAAGAGCAGCACTTCCTCGACAACGAGGCCGAGACGCTCGCGACGATGGTCAGCGAATGGGAAACGGCCAGCGTCTATCGGGACGTGCCGCCGCACGTGTGGCAGTACATCAAGGACAAGGGCTTCCTCGGGATGATCATCCCGAAGGAGTACGGTGGGCTCGGATTTTCCGCGTTCGCGCATTCGCAGGTCGTGATGAAGCTCTCGACGCGTTGCGGCGCCGTTGCGGTGACCGTGCTCGTCCCGAACTCGCTCGGCCCCGGCGAGCTGTTGCTGCACTACGGCACCGAGGCCCAGAAGCGCCATTACTTGCCCCGGCTTGCCAAGGGCCTCGAGATTCCGTGCTTCGGGCTGACCAACCCTTATGCCGGGTCGGACGCCGCGTCGATTCCCGACTACGGCGTGCTCTGCTGGGGCGATCACGAGGGCAAGCGCGTGCTGGGTCTGCGCGTGACGTGGGACAAGCGCTACATCACGCTCGGGCCGGTCGCAACGCTGCTCGGGCTCGCTTTTCGCGCGTACGACCCCGACCATCTCGCCGGCGATAAGGAAGACCTTGGCATTACGTGCGCGCTGATTCCGACGACGCATCCGGGCGTGGAGATCGGCCGGCGCCACATGCCGCTGAACTGCGTGTTCCAGAACGGGCCCAATTGGGGAAACGACGTGTTCATCCCGATGGACTGGGTGATCGGCGGCCAGGCAATGCTCGGCCGCGGCTGGCGGATGCTGATGGAGTGTCTCGCCGCGGGCCGCGGCATTTCGCTTCCGGCGTCGAACACCGGCGCGGCGAAGCTCGTCGTGCGCGCGACCGGCGGCTACGCGCGCGTGCGCTCGCAGTTCAAGACGCCGATCGCGCGCTTCGAAGGCATCGAGGAGCCGCTCGCGCGAATGGGCGGCAACCTGTACATGATGGACGCGACGCGCGTGCTGACGGCGACCGCGGTCGACCTCGGCGAGAAGCCCGCCGTGCTGTCGGGCATCGCCAAGCTGCATATCACCGAGCGTCAGCGACAGGTCGTCAATGACGGCATGGACATCGTCGGCGGCAAAGGCATCTGCATGGGACCGTCGAACTTTCTCGGCGCGGCGTACGTGCAGACACCGGTGTCGATCACCGTCGAAGGCGCGAACATCCTGACGCGAAGCCTGATCGTGTTCGGGCAGGGCGCCATCCGCTGCCACCCGTACGTGCTGAGCGAGATGGCCGCCGCGCGAGAGGCGAACCCCGCAAGAGCATCGATCGCTTACGACGCGGCGCTGTTCGGCCATGTCCGATTCGCGCTCGCCAACATGGCGCGTTCGCTGGTGATGGGCGTCACCGGCTCGCACTTCGTCAACGTGCCGGCCGACGTCGCGCCGGAAACGCGCCGCTACTATCAGCAGCTCACGCGCTTCTCGGCGGCGCTCGCCTTCCTCGCCGACGTGTCGCTCGGCGTGCTCGGCGGCGCGCTGAAGCGCAAGGAAAAGCTCTCCGCGCGCCTGGGCGACATCCTCTCGCTTCTCTATCTGTGCTCGGCAACGCTCAAGCGCTACGAGGACGAAGGCCGCCAGCAGGCCGACGCGCCGCTGATGCACTGGGCGATCTGGGACGCGATGTTCAAGGCGCAGAACGCGTTCGAGGGCGTGATCTCGAATTTCCCGAATCGCGTGATCTCAGTCGTCGTGCGCCGGCTCGTCTTCCCGCTCGGTCGCCCGTACGTCGTGCCGTCCGACCACCTCGGTCACAAGGTCGCGCGATTGCTGGTCGAGCCCTCGGCGACGCGCGATCGGTTGACCGCCGGCATGGCGACGCCGAAGTCGGACGACGATCCGGTCGGGCTGATCGACCGCGCGCTCGCAGCGACGATCGTCGCCGATCCGATCGAGGCCAAGGTGAACGTCGCAGTCAAAGCGAAGCGATTCGACACCGCGCTCGATCCGGGCGCGGGTGCGGCGGAGCTCACCGAACGCGCGCTCGCCGCGGGAATCATCACCAGCGAAGAGGCGGCGGCGCTTGCGCTCGCACGCGAGTTGGTCGCGCGGGTGATCCGCGTCGACGATTTCCCGCAGGATCTCGGAGCGTCCGACATGCGCCTCGTCGCGACGAGCGTCGCCGGCGCTGCGCCGAAGGTCGTCGCCGCGCCCGCGGATCTCGCCGCCGCGTGAGGATGCGAGCATGAACGAACCCATCTACATCGTCGACGGCGCACGCACGCCGTTCCTCAAATCGCGCAACCGCCCCGGCCCTTTCGCCGCGTCGGATCTCGCGACCGCGGCGGGCCGCGCGCTCCTCGTTCGTCAACGCTTCGACCCGACCGACCTCGACGAAGTCATTCTCGGTTGCGCGGCGCCCTCCCCCGACGAAGTGAACATCGGCCGCGTGGCGTCGCTTCGCATGGGCTGCGGCCAGAAGGTTCCCGGCTGGACTGTGATGCGCAACTGCGCGTCGGGCATGCAGTCGATCGATTCGGCGATCGCGAACATCCGCTCGGGCCGCTCGAACCTCGTGCTCGCCGGCGGCGTCGATGCGCTGTCGCGCGCGCCGCTGCTGTTTTCCGACGCGATGGTGCATTGGCTCGCGAGCTGGTATGCGGCGAAGACGCTCGGCGCGCGCGCGGCGCTGGTCGCGAAGTTCAAGCCCGCGTACCTCGCGCCGGTCATCGGTCTCATGAAAGGGCTCACCGATCCGATCGTCGGGCTGCTGATGGGCCAGACGGCCGAAAACGTCGCCTATCGATTCGGCATCTCGCGTGCCGAGATGGACGCGTACGCCGCGCGCAGTCACCAACGCGTGCTCGCGGCGCAGAAATCCGGCGCGTTCGATCGCGAGGTCGTGCCGCTGTACGACAAGAGCGGCAAGCTGTACGCGCTCGATGACGGCGTGCGCGAGGATTCCACGCCGGAGAACCTCGCGAAGCTCAGGCCGTTCTTCGACCGCAAATACGGCAACGTCACGGCCGGCAACAGCTCGCAGGTGACCGATGGCGGCGCGTGGCTCGTCATCGCATCCGAGCGCGCGGTCGACAAGTTCGGGCTTCAGCCGAAGGGCCGGATCGTCGATTCCGAATGGGCGGGACTCGATCCGGCGCAGATGGGTCTCGGCCCCGTGCACGCGGCGACGCCGATCCTGAAACGGCAGGATCTCGGCTTGAACGACCTCGACGCATGGGAGATCAACGAGGCATTCGCCGCGCAGGTGATCGGCTGCCTGCGCGCGTGGCAGGACGACGACTACTGTCGCAATGAGCTCGGACTGTCCGGCGCGCTCGGCACGCTCGACGAGGCGAAGCTCAACGTCGACGGCGGCGCGATCGCGCTCGGCCATCCGGTCGGCGCATCGGGCGCGCGCATCGTGCTGCACGTGCTGAACGTGCTCGAGCGCACCGGCGGCAAGCGCGGTATGGCCGCTATCTGCATCGGTGGCGGGCTGGGCGGCGCGATGCTCGTCGAAAGGATCTGACCATGAATGCTCCCCGCGACGCACACCATCTCGCGACGGCGATCGTGCTGCAGCATTGGAAGCTCACCCGCGATACCGACGGCGTCGCGGTTCTCGCGCTGGACAAGGCGGGTGCGTCGACGAACACGCTGTCGAAGGCTGTAATGGCCGAGTTGAATCAGGTGCTCGACCAGCTCGATCAAGATCCGCCGAAGGGTCTCGTCATCCGCTCGGGCAAGGCGAACGGATTCATCGCCGGCGCCGACGTCGACGAACTAGCCGATATCGAGAGCGGCGACCAAGCGGTCGCGATCGTGCGCCGCGGATGGGACACGTTCGAACGTCTTGCAAACGTCCGCTACCCGACGCTCGCGCTCATTCGCGGCTTCTGTCTGGGCGGCGGCCTCGAGCTCGCGCTCGCCTGCCGCTACCGCGTCGTCGTCGACGAACCCGGTACGCGTCTCGGCCTGCCCGAAGTGATGCTCGGCATCGTCCCCGGCTGGGGCGGCATGAAGCGCCTGCCGAAGCTCGTCGGCGCGCCGGCGGCGCTCGACATGATGCTCACCGGGCGCACGATCGACGCGCGTCGCGCGAAGAAGATGGGCCTTGCCGATGAGAGCGTTCCCGCGCGCATCATGGACAACACGGCGCACGGAGTGCTGCGCGCGCTGCCGCCGCCGAGAAGGCTCGCGTTTCCGCTGTCGCTGACGCTCTCGCCGCTCGCGCGCCGATTCATCGCCAACAAGGCCAAAGCGCAGGTCGCGAAACGCGCGCGGCGCGAGCACTATCCGGCGCCTTACGCGATCCTCGAGCTCTGGGTGAAGCACGACGGCAACGCGCTCGCCGCGGCGCCCGACGATCCGGCGTCGATCCCGTCGCTGTTGGCAAGCCCGACGGCGGGGAACCTGATCCGCGTGTTTCGGCTGCAGGAGCGTCTGAAGGCGATCGGCAAGGACGTCGACTTCGAAGCGGCGCGCGTGCACGTCGTAGGCGCGGGCACGATGGGCGGCGACATCGCCGCGTGGTGCGCGCTGCGCGGGCTCACCGTCACGCTGCAGGACCAGAACGCCGAGCGGCTGGTGCCGGCGATGGGGCGAGCGGCGAAGCTTTTCGCCGATCGGCTGAAGGATCCGCGCCGCGTGCGCGACGCGCTCGACCGGCTGATCCCGGACGTCGCCGGTGACGGCGTGGCGCGCGCCGACGTCGTGATCGAGGCGATCTTCGAGGACCGCGACGCGAAGCGCGCGCTGTTCGCGCACGTTGAGCGCAACGCGAAACCGTCGGCGATCCTCGCGACCAATACATCGTCGATTCCGCTCGAAGACATCGCGGCCGCGATGGCGGACCCGTCGCGACTGGTCGGCGTGCACTTCTTCAATCCAGTCGCGAAGATGATGCTGGTCGAGATCGTCGTCGGCCGCGACACGCGAGACGACCTCGTCGCGAAGGCGGCTGCGTTCGTGCGCGAGATCGACAAGCTGCCGCTGCCGGTGAAGAGCGCGCCGGGCTTTCTCGTCAATCGCGTGCTGGCGCCGTACATGATGGCGGCGATGCGCGCCGTCGACGAAGGCATCTCACCGGAGACGGTCGACGAGGCGGCGCTCGCGTTCGGCATGCCGATGGGGCCGATCGAGCTCGCCGACACCGTGGGTCTCGACATCGCCCTGGCCGTCGGCAAGCTGCTCGCTGCCGATGCGCAGCCGCCGCGAAAGCTCGCCGAGCTCGTCGCCGCCGGGCATCTGGGCCGAAAGACCAAGCGCGGGTTCTACGACTACGCGAGCGGCAGGCCGGCGAAACGCGCGGCAAGCGTGCCGCCCGCCGGCCTCGCCGAACGGCTGATCGAGCCGTTCGTCAGCGAGGCGAAGCGAGCGCTCGCCGAGGGCATCGTCGCCGACGCGGACCTGGTCGACGCCGGTGCCATCTTCGGCACGGGATTCGCACCGTTCCGCGGCGGTCCACTGCACTATGGTGCGACGGTGCGCTAGAGTAGGGGGCGGCGCGCAACGCCGCGGCGCGACGAATCGTCGCGACCGACAGCACGCCGCGCGGGAGGAGAACGTGGAAAAGATCTGGCTCAAGCATTATCCGAAGGGGGTGCCCGCCGAAATCGACGTGAACGAATACGGATCGCTGCGCGACCTCTTCGACGAGAGCGTGCGCAAATACGCGAAGCGCAGCGCGTATACGTGCATGGGCAAGTCGATCACGTTCGCCGAGCTCGATACGCTCTCCGCCGCGTTCGGTGCATGGCTGCAGGCGAACGGATGCAAGAAGGGCACGCGCATCGCGCTGATGATGCCCAACATCCTGCAGTACCCGATCTGCCTGTTCGGCATCCTGCGGGCCGGTTGCACGGTGGTCAACGTCAACCCGCTCTACACGGCGCGCGAGCTCGAGCATCAGCTCAAGGACTCGGGCGCCGAGATGATCGTCGTCGTCGAGAATTTCGCGCACACGCTGCAGCAGGTCATCGCGCGCACGAAGGTCCGGCAGACCGTGCTCACGTCGATCGGCGAGCTGCTCGGCTTCAAGGGTCTGATCGTCGACTTCGTGCTGCGCCGCGTCAAGAAGATGATCCCCCGCTATTCGCTGCACGGCGCGATAAGGCTCTCCGACGCGCTTGCCGACGGGCGCACGCGCACGCTCGAAGCCGTTGCGCTCACGCATGACGACATCGCGTTCCTGCAGTACACCGGCGGCACGACCGGCGTCGCGAAGGGCGCGATGCTGGTCCATCGGAACATCATCGCGAACCTGCTGCAGGCGCGCGCGTGGGTGAAGCCGTTTCTCAAGGCCTCGCACCAGGAAGTGATCATCACGCCGCTGCCGCTCTATCACATCTTCTCGCTCACCGCGAATTGCCTCGCGTTCATGACGTTCGGCGCCGAAAACGTCCTGATCACCAATCCGCGCGACATCCCCGGATTCATCAAAGAAATGGCGAAGCATCGCTTCACGGCGATAACGGGCGTCAACACGCTGTTCAACGCGCTCGTCAACAAGCCCGAGTTCGCGAAGCTCGATTTCTCGGCGCTGCAACTGACGCTCGGCGGCGGCATGGCCGTGCAGGAAGCCGTCGCCGAGAAGTGGAAGACCATCACCGGCAAGCCGCTGATCGAGGCATACGGACTGACCGAGACGTCGCCGGCGGCGACGATCAATCCGCTCGATCTGCCCGCGTACAACGGCTCGATCGGACTGCCGATTCCGTCGACCGATCTGATCCTGCGCGACGACAGCGGCAAAGAAGTCGCGCTTGGCGAGCCGGGCGAGATCTGCATCCGTGGCCCGCAGGTGATGAAGGGCTACTGGCAGCATCCGCACGAAACGGCGAAGGTGCTCGACGCCGACGGCTGGTTCGCCACCGGCGACGTGGGCGTGATGGACGATCGCGGGTACGTGCGCATCGTCGACCGCAAGAAGGACATGATCCTCGTGTCGGGCTTCAACGTTTATCCGAACGAGGTCGAGGGGATCGCCGTCATGCATCCGGGAGTCCTCGAGTGCGCGGCCGTCGGCGTTCCCGACAAGAAGTCCGGCGAGGCGGTCAGGCTGTTCGTGGTCAAGAAAGACGCCAAGCTCACCGCCGAGGAAGTGCTCGAGCATTGTCGTCATCACCTGACCGCTTACAAGGTGCCGCGCGACGTCGAGTTCCGCGTCGAACTGCCGAAGTCGAACGTCGGCAAGATCCTGCGCCGCGAACTGCGTGACGAGGCGCACAAGAAAAAGGCCGCCTAGCGCGGCCAACATGGACGCGCCCGTCGCACTTCCGCCCGGCCAGCCGGCGCTGCGCGTCGTGCCGATGCCGGCCGACGCCAACCAGAACGGCGACATCTTCGGCGGGTGGATCATGTCGCAGGTCGACATCGCGGGCGCGGTTCCCGCGCAGCGCCGCGCGCGCGGCCGCGTCATGACCGTTGCCGTGAACGAGTTCGTGTTCAAGCAGCCGGTGTCGATCGGCGATCTCGTGAGCTTCTTCGCGACGATCCTGCGCGTAGGGCGCACGTCGATCACCGTCAACGTCGAGGTGTACGCGCAGCGCAATCCGACCGACGAGGTAACGGTCAAGGTTACGGAAGCGACACTCACTTACGTCGCCGTCGGCGCCGACGGGCGGCCGCGCGAACTCGCGCCCGAGTGAGGGCGCCAGGCGAAGCCAGAAGCCCGCAGGGCCTGTTGGCGCGCGAGCGAGATGTTCGCCCGACGCTCGACACTTCATCCTTGCTTGCACGGAACGAAGAGGGCGAGTGAGGGGTCGCGTCGCAACGTCGCAGCCGATGCGACGAGAATGCGACAGCGGGGCGGGCCAGATGGCGATACTTGACGCCGTCGGACCGCCTGTCCGCAGGTGCGGTGTATAGTCGAAAGTCAAGCCGGCGGGGAGGCCGGCGCCTCGTATCCCAGCGGTTTCATCGACAAAATAAGGCGGTGCTCGCACGTCGCGGGGCGCGCGCCATCAACGAGCCACAAGGAGAGAAGTGATGAAGACCCCTCATCGGCGCACTCGGATCGCGCTCGCCGTCGGCGGCGTCGCACTGGCATTCGGAGCGGGCCAAGCGCACGGCGCGGCCTTCGGGCTTGCCGAGCAATCGGGCAGCGGACTGGGCAACGCGTTCGCCGGCGGCGCGGCAATCGCCGACGACGCGAGCACGGTGTGGCACAACCCGGCCGGCATGTCGAGGCTCGCGCGGCCCGAGATCGCCGCGTCGGTTCACTTCGTCACGCCGTCGATCAAGTTCCACAACGAAGGGTCGGTCGCGGCGACCAACCAGCCGCTCGGACACGAAGGCGGCGACGCCGGAACGCTGAACGTCGTGCCGAACCTCGCGCTCACGATGCCGCTCGCCAAGGACTGGGCGCTCGGCCTCGGCGTCAACGTGCCGTTCGGTCTGGTCACCGACTATGGCGAAGGCTGGCTCGGCCGCTATCAGGGCATCAAGTCCGATGTGAGGACCATCAACGTCAGTCCGGTCATCTCCTGGCGGTTCGCGCCCAACTTCAGCGTCGGCGTCGGCGCGAACTACCAGCGAATCGACGCGACGTTCACCAGCGCGATCAACTATTCCGGCGCGCTCGCGCAGGCGGCGGGGCAGGCCGCCGCCGGGGGCCTGATTCCGGCCGCGGTGATCCCGTCGATCATCGCCGCCACGCCCGGCCTCGATGCGAAGGCGAACATCGACGGCGATGACAGCGCATGGGGCTGGAACATCGGCCTGCTGTGGGACATCGACAAGAATTCGCGCCTAGGCGTGCACTACCGCTCGAAGATCAAGTATGACGTCGAAGGCAACGTGCGCATCGACAAGCCGGCGTTGCCGACGTTGCCGCCGACGCTCGCGCCGATCGTCGCGACGCTTGCGAACGCGGTGAACGCGCAACTGCCCGACAGCGGCGTTCGGGCGGACATCGAAGTCCCGGACAAGGCGAACCTCTCGTACTTCCGCATGTTGAACGATCGCTGGGACATCATGGCGGACGTGCAGTGGACGGGCTGGAGCAGCATCAAGGAGCTCAAGTTCGTGCGCACGAGCGGCGTGATCCTGCAGAACACGCCGGAGAACTTCAAGGACTCGTGGCGCTATTCGGTCGGCGCGAACTACCGCTACAACGACCAGTGGATGTTCCGCGGCGGCCTCGCATACGACGAGACGCCGGTCAACGACACCGATCGCACCGTGCGGCTGCCCGACTCGGATCGCGTGTGGCTCGCCATCGGCGCGCAGTACAAGTTCGCGCCGAACATGAAGCTCGATGCCGGGTTCACCTACATCTTCGCCGACAACGCGAGCATGAACCAGAACGCCGGCAGCACCGCGGCGAACGGGCTCATCAACGGCAATTACGACGCGAACGTGACGATCTTCTCCGGCCAGTTCACCTATACGTTCTGACGTCGGTCGACTCGGAAATGGTGTAACTCGTGCGGCCGGCGAACCCGGCCGCGCGCCGTTTTCGTCGGGCATCTTTCGAGCCGTTGCGGGTCGAAGAAGAGGAGAGAGCCATGCTGGGCAGAATCGCAATGCTCGTCGCCACGATGTTGCTTGCCGCGCCTGCGTGGGCGGCGGAAGTCGGCGGCGTCAAGCTCGACGACAAGGTGAGCGTCGGATCGCAGGAGCTCGTGCTGAACGGCGCCGGGGTTCGCACGCGTGCGATCTTCAAGGTCTATGTCGGAAGCCTCTACGTGCCTGCGAAGACGCCAGACCTCGCCGGCGTGCTCGCGAAGGCGCCGCGCCGCGTCCAGTTGAACCTGCTGCGCAACCTCTCGCCCGACCAGCTCGTCGATGCGCTGGTCGACGGCCTGAAGGAGAACAACAGCGAAGCGGAGCTCGCCGCGATCAAGCGGGAGACCGATCAGCTCGTGTCGATCATGAAGGCGTTCGGCGAAGTGAAGGAAGGCAACGTCGTCACGCTCGATTTCGTCGATGGCGCAACGAAGATCGGGTTCAACGGCACGCCGAAGGGCTCGATCGCCGGCGAATCGTTCAACCAGGCGCTCATCAAGGTGTGGCTCGGCGACAAGCCGGTGCAGTCCGACTTGAAGAAGGCGATGCTGGGCGGTTGAAGCGCTCACGAGGAGACGCTCCGCTTGCCCGACTTCTGGCGCTCGTGCGGCTTCCGGTTGCTGCAGGTCGGCGCCGACGGTCGTCTCGTTCTGACCGACGACTTCCTGCGCTCGCTGCTGCTGCGCCCCGAGCTTGCGCCGATTCCCGAATCGTGCGCTGCCGAGCTCGCGCTGCATGACCACTTGCTCGCCGCGCCGCGCGCAGCGGTCGACGAGGCGGCGATCGCCGCGATCGCCGATGCCGATGCGCGCGACAATTACTCGATCTTCCTGCGCTTTCGCGCCCGGCTCACGGCGGCAGCGTCGATCGAAGCCGCCTACATGACGTTGTTCCGCGAAGGCGTCGACGTTGCGCCGATGCTCGTCCACCAGCTCACGCAGGTGCTGCTGCGGCATATTCTCGGCGAGCGCGCCGACCCGATCGAGGCGCGCGCGGCCGAGATGCTGTTCCGCACGCAGAAGATCGGGGTGTTGCCCGAGGGCGCGGTCATGGCGGGCGACGAGCAAACGGTCGACCTCTATGCGACGACCGGCGGCTTCGGCAATCTGGGCGAGCTGTTGCTTGCCAATCGCACGCCGCTGCGCACCATCGACCTCGACGTGCTCGACGCGGACAACGCGACGCTCTACTGGGAGCGCGACGAGCGGTTCGATCTCGCGGTGAGCCTCAACCGCGGCCGGCCGGCGCTCGCGGCGCTTGCGCGTGTGCTCGAGCGCTGGATCGCGCATTTCCACGGATGCACGGTCACGATTACGCCCCGGCGCGAGATCGACGACAAGCGATGGGTGTGGCACGTCGGGCTCGACGCCGAGGCGAGCGCGCTGCTGAACGATCTGTACAATCGCGTCGACGTCGACGAGGAACGAATGGGCCGGCTGCTTTGTCTGTTCGAGCTGGCGTTCGCCAATGCGGCCGACATGCGCGCGTCGATCGCCGGCCGTCCGGTCTACCTCGCGATGGCGATCGACGGCGCGCAGCGGCTCAAGCTCAAGCCGCAGAACCTTCTGCTCAATCTGCCGCTTGCCCGGCACCAATGATTGCCATGCGCATCGTCCACTTGATCCTGCTTACCCTGTTCGCGGCGGCGCCGCTTCGTGCACAACAGCCCCCATCGCCCCCTGCGAAGTCGTACGAGCCCGCGCAAAGCGCGCCGGCGGCGGACGCTGGCGCCTCGGGAGGGCCGCTCGCTGCGCTCGGTTGGCTCGAGGGATGCTGGCGCGGCGAGGTCGCCAAACGCGAATTTCGCGAGCACTGGCTGCCGCTGCGCGGCGACCTGATGCTCGGCGCGAGCCACACGGTCATGAGCAACAAGACGCAGGACTACGAGTATCTGCGGCTGGAGCTGCGCGCCGATGCCGTCTGGTACGTTGCGCTGCAGCCGGGCAAACCCGAGACGGCATTCAAGCTAACCGACGTTGCATCGGAACCCGATGCAAGCACGTTCACGTTCAGCAACCCGCGCGACGAGTTTCCGCAGCACGTCCGCTACCGGCGCGGCACCGAAGGCTGGCTGTACGCGCAAGTCGACGGAACGGTGAGCGGCGCCGAACGTAAGGTGATCTATCCGATGCGTCGCATCGACTGCGAAAGCGGCGAGCTCATTCGCAAATGACGAGCGCCGCGCTTGCCAACTTCGAGCGCATGCTCGCGGCCGGCAAGGACTCGGCGCTGCTGCGCTATTCGCTCGGCAACGAATATCTGAAGATCGGTGACGCGGCGCGCGCCGCGGAGCATCTCGCTCGCGCCGTCGAGCTCGATCCGCAGTACACGGCGGCGTGGAAGCTCTACGGCAAGGCGCTCGCGGCGGCCGGTCGCGATGTCGACGCGCTCGCCGCCTATCGACGCGGCATCGAGGTCGCAGCGGCCAAGGGCGACAAGCAGGCTGAGAAGGAAATGCGGGTGTTCGCGAGGCGGCTCGGAAATTAGGGTTCCGAGCGGGCAGCCGCGGGGGCGCGAGTGCTCGAAAAGTCGAGTCTGACCCTACTTTTCGGGGCCGTTGCGGCACCCGCGGTTCGCGAGCGCGTCGGCACGCGTGTTACCGGGGTGGTCGCTGTGCCCCTTGACCCAATGCCAACGGATCGAGTGGCGGGCGCGCAGCGCATCGAGCTCCTCCCAAAGCTCGACGTTCTTGACCGGCTTGCGCTCGGCCGTCTTCCAGCCGTTCTTCTTCCAGGCGTGGATCCACGTCTCGATGCCGTTCTTCACGTATTGCGAATCGGTGTAGAGGTCGACCTCGCTCGCGCGCCTGAGCGCTTCGAGCGCGCGGATGACCGCGGTGAGCTCCATCCGATTGTTGGTCGTCATCGGCTCGCCGCCGCAGAGCTCCTTTTCGCGCGCCCCGGCGACGAGCAGCGCGCCCCAGCCACCCGGTCCCGGGTTGCCTTTGCACGCGCCGTCGGTGTAGATCGTGACCCTTTGGGCCACGTTCAAGGCGTGTGCAGCGGGTTGCGCTCGATGCACTCGCGCACTTGGCGTGGCGCGCCCGCGAGCGCGCTCTTCTTGCGCTGCCACGCCGGCGTGATGACGCGCGTCCCGAGCACGTTCTTCGTTGCGCGAAGAAAGTAGACCCCGCCGCCGATCGGCCACCAGCGATCGCCGGCAGGCTCGAAAAAGTTCGCGCGGCGCAACCACTGCTCGTTGGTGAACGGGGGCACGTAGCAGTCGAGCCCACCCCCGGTCACTTCAAAGCCGAGCAGCTTCAGCCAGTCCTTCAGCCGGTAGAGCGCGATGAAATTGCCCGTCCACGGCGGCGTCTGACCGCGACCGAAGTAGCGTCGCGCGCCGAACAGCGAGAACGGATTGAAGCCGGCGATGACGATCTGCCCGCCGGGACGAATCGCACGATACGCTTCGCGCAGCATGCGGTGCGGGTCCTCGGTGAACTCGAGCGCATGCGGCAGCACGATCAAGTCGAGCGCATTCTCGGGGAATGGCAGCCAGTGCGGATCGGCGAGCAGCGTCGCCGGCGGCTCGTAATCGACGGTCCAGCGATCGGCGATGCGGCTCTGCGCGAGGTAGGGATATTCGGGGAGCCCGACCTGGATCGCGTGGTAGCCGAAGATGTCGCTCACCGTGCGGTCGAACCACGCGAGCTCGCGCTCGAGCACGTAACGTCCGAGCGGCGTCGCGAGCCATCCATTGAGCGTCGTTGACAGCGGCGCGGGCGCTCCGGAAGATGCGTCCATGCCTGCGATTATCCCGATACCGGCGTTTCGCGACAACTATATCTGGGCTATCCGCGACGGCGGCAGAGCCGCGGTCGTCGATCCCGGCGATCCGGCTCCGGTCCGCGACTGGCTCGCCCGCGAGCGTCTCGCGCTCTGCGCGATCCTCGCGACGCATCACCATGCGGACCACGTCGGCGGCATCGATGCGCTCGTCGCCGAGCGCGACGTTCCGGTCTACGGGCCCGCCGGTGAAGCGATTCCGCATCGCACGCACGCGCTGCGCGAAGGCGACGAGATCGACGTCGCCGGCCTCGCGCTGCATCTTCGAGTGCTCGACATCCCCGGCCACACCGCGGGACACATCGCGTACGTCGGCGACAACGACGGCGTGCCGGTCGCGTTCGTCGGCGACACGCTTTTCGCCGCCGGATGCGGTCGGCTGTTCGAGGGCACGCCGGCGCAGATGAGCGCTTCGCTCGCGAAGCTTGCAGCGCTCGCGCCGTCGACCGAGATCTACTGCGGGCACGAGTACACGCTCGCGAACCTGCGCTTTGCGCGCGCCGTCGAGCCCTCGAGCGCGGCGCTCGCCGAGCGCGAGGCGCGCGAGAAGGGCAAGCGCGAGCGCGGGCTGCCGACGCTGCCGTCGACGATTGCCGACGAGCGCGCGACCAATCCGTTCCTGCGCGCAGCCGAGCCCACCGTGTGGTCGGCGGCGCAACGGCACGCCGGCCGTCCGCTTGCCGATGCCGTCGAATCGTTCGCGACGCTGCGGGCCTGGAAGAACGCGTTTTGACGACGGCCGCGGCGCGCGCAACGTCGGCGGGCACGTCGTGTCCGCCGGGCGGTCGGTTGACGCGCTCCCTCGCCGCCGCCTACCATCGCCGAGGTTTTTTCCGGCGCCACGCCCCAACGTCGATCCCTTGCAGATTCGATTGCAACTGCCGCGCGTCTTGACTGTCGCCGTCGCGCTCGGCGTCGCCGCTTGCGCGACCGCGCCGCCGACACCGACCGCCCCCGCAACGCCAACGCCGCCGTCCGTCGCGGTCGAGCCGCCGGCGCAATCGTCGCAAACGCCGGTCGCGCCGCCGAGCGAGGAATCGGCGGCGGCGTCGGTGCCGCCGATCGTCATCGCGCCGCGCGTTACGTTGATGACGCCGTTTGCGGAGCCTGTTGCGGCCGAGCTCGAACCGCTGCCGCCAGCCGCCGACGACCTGTGGGAGCGCATTCGCAAGGGCTTCACGATCGCCGACGTCGACGATTCCTACGTCGGCAAGTGGGAGCAGTGGTATTCGGAGCGGCCCGACTACGTCGAGCGGATGATCGATCGCAGCCGGCGCTATCTGTACCACATCGTCGCCGAAGTCGAGTCGCGCGGGCTGCCGCTCGAGATCGCATTGCTGCCGATGATCGAAAGCGCGTACAACCCGGTCGCGATGTCGACGTCACGCGCCTCGGGCATCTGGCAGTTCGTGCCGTCGACCGGACGTCACTTCGGTCTCAAGCAGACGTTCTGGTTCGACTCGCGACGCGACGTGATCGCCGCGACCGGCAGCGCGCTCGATTATCTGCAGAAGCTCTACGCGCAATTCGGCGACTGGCAGCTCGCGCTCGCCGCATACAACTGGGGCGAGGGCAACGTCGCGCGCGCGATCGAGCGCAATCAGCGCGCCGGCAAGCCGACCGATTACGCGAGCCTCAAGATGCCGGACGAGACGCGCAATTACCTGCCGAAGCTCCAGGCGGTGAAGAACATCGTCCGCGATCCCGACAAGTACGGCCTCGACCTCGCCGACGTTCCCGATGCGCCCTATTTCGCGGTCGTGAAGACGACGCGCGAGATGGACGTCAAGCGTGCCGCCGAGCTCGCCGAGATGTCGGTCGAGGAGTTCCAGTACCTCAATCCGCAGCACAATCGCCCGGTGATCGCCGGCGGCGACGAGTACACGATCCTGTTGCCGATCGACAAGGCGGAGCTTTTCGCGGCGAAGCTCGAGCTCAGCAATCAGCCGCTCGTGTCGTGGCAGGCGTATCGGCTGCGCGCGGGCGAAACGCTGCCGCACGTCGCCGCGAAGTTCTCGCTGTCGGTCGAGACGCTTCGCGCCGTCAATGGAATCGGACCCCGCGCGCGCGTGCCGGCCGGACACATGCTGCTCGTTCCCGCACAGCAGCCGACCGAGGAAACGGCCGACGGGCTGACGCGCGCGGTGTTCACGACCGTGCCGCAAGGGCGCACGTTCTACTATCGCGTCCGCCGCGGCGACACGTTGAACGCGATCGCCGCGCGTTACGGGGTCACGGCGCACGAGCTTCGCGGCTGGAACGCGCTCGGACGGAAGCCGATTGCCGCCGGGCAGATGCTTCGCATCACGAGCGACCTCGCGCCGAGCGCGGGCCATGCGAAGCGCGCCGGCGGCAAGCCGGCCAAGTCGAAGTCGGCGCGCGCACGACCGGCCGCGGCGAAAGGCGGCGGCAGTCTCGCGGCGAAGCCGAGGGTCAAGCGAAACGCCGAAGCGCGCCGCTAAAAGACCCGCGCGTCGAGGCCGCAAATGAAAACAGGCGACGCATCGAGCGTCGCCTGTTTTTCGTCCGCTACATGTCTGAAGCGGACCTTGATGCCGCGCGAGGTTACTTCTTCTTGCCGGCCTTCTTGGCTGTCTTGCGCTTTGCCGCCTTCTTGGCGGACTTGCGCTTGGTCGCCTTCTTGGCGGACTTGCGCTTGGTCGCCTTCTTGGCTGACTTGCGCTTGGTCGCCTTCTTGGCGCCGCGCTTCTTGGTGGCCTTCTTGGCGCCGCGCTTCTTGGTCGCTTTTTTCGCGCCCTTCTTGGCGCCCTTCTTGGCGCCGCGCTTCTTGGTCGCCTTCTTGGCGCCGCGTTTCTTGGTGGCTTTCTTCGCGCCGCCCTTCTTCGCAGCCTTCTTCGCGCCGCCCTTCTTCGCGGCCTTCTTGCGAGTCGCCTTCTTCTTCGGCGCCGGCGTTGCAGCGGCCGGCGTCATCATCGACATCATGTCAGCCATTTCGGTTCTCCTGTCTGAGTTGCCTTGACTGTTATGTGCTTCTGCTTCATCGCAGGTGCGCGTCGGAATCGTCGAAAAACTGCGCTGCTCTTGACAAATTCGCCGCTACCTGCTGGCTGCATTGTAGCCACGTTTTTCCGGAATGCAAGATTTCGTCGCCGATTCCACGGGTTGCGCGCGCGGCTGTTGCGTATTCGCACACGCTGTTTTCATGCGTCGTGCGCGAGAGCGCGCTCGCGTTACGGCAATGGAGATTCGTGTTCGAAGAGCTCGTCGACGCGCTCGCGCGAGCGAGCGAGATGCACGCGCTCGCCGTCGACGATCACCTCGGCGGCACGGGGCCGCGAGTTGTAGTTCGAGCTCATCGCGAACCCGTACGCGCCCGCGGCGCCGATCGCGAGCAGGTCGCCTTGCGCGAGCGCGAGGTCGCGGTCAGCCGCGAGAAAGTCGGCGCTCTCGCAAATCGGCCCGACGATCTGCCAGCGCACCGCGGCACCAGTGCGCGGGCGCACCGGATCGACCGGATGCCAAGCGTCGTAAAGCGCAGGCCGGATCAGGTCGTTCATCGCGGCGTCGACGATCGCGAAATTGCGCTCGGCGCCCGTCTTGAGGTAGCTCACGCGCGTGAGCAGAACACCGGCCGCGCCCACGATGAAGCGGCCGGGCTCCATCAGCAGGCGATGCGATCGCGTGCCGCGCGCGCGCCGGATTTCCTTCGCGTAGGCGAGCGGGTCGATCGTCTGCTCGTCCGAATAGCGAATCCCGAGACCGCCTCCGACGTCGACGTGCTCGAGCGCGATGCCGTCGCTCTCGATGCGGTCGGCAAGCGCGAACAGCTTCTCGGCGGCCTCGACGCAGGCGCCGAGGTCGGTGATCTGCGAGCCGATATGACAATCGATGCCGCGCACCGCGATGCCGGCCATCGAGGCGGCGCGCCGGTACAGCGGCCGAGCGTCGGCGTACGCGACGCCGAACTTGCTCTCTCTCAAGCCCGTCGAGATGTACGGATGCGTGCGCGCATCGACGTCGGGGTTGACGCGAAAGCTCACGCGCGCGTGCCGGCCCATGCGCTGCGCGACGGCGCCCAGCAGCTCGAGCTCCGATTGCGATTCGACGTTGAAGCACAGAATGTCCGCGGCGAGCGCCGCTTCCATTTCGTCCGCGCTCTTGCCAACGCCGGAGAACACGACCTTCGACGTGTCGGCGCCGGCCGCCGCGACGCGCGCGAGCTCGCCGCCGGAAACGATGTCGAAACCGCATCCGAGCCGCGCGAGCACCGACAGAACGCCGAGGTTCGAGTTCGCCTTCATTGCGTAGCACACGAGGTGCGGTATGCCGGCGAACGCTTCGTCGTAGGTCCGGTACGCGTGCTCGATCGCGGCGCGCGAATAGACGTAGCACGGCGTGCCGAAGCGCTCGGCGATCGCCGTGAGCGGCACCCGCTCGGCGCAAAGCTCGCCGTCGATCGACGCGAACGCGCTCACCGACGGCCTCTTCGTACCGTTTGCGCATGACGACGCGAACGCGTCGGCCGCGCCGCTTCGCGCGGCGACGCGCGCTTCGCGCCTTTGCCTTCGGCCGCCGCGCTCACGGACGGCCTCCTTGTACCGTTTGCGCATGACGATGCGAACGCGTCGGCCGCGCCGCTTCGCGCGGCGACGCGCGCTTCGCGCCTTTGCCTTCGGCCGCAGCGCTCACGGCTTCTTCGCCGGCTCGGGCGGCTCGATCGCGGATGGCGGCTCCGACGGCAGCAGCGGCGGACGCGCTTCGGGATTCGTCGGTTGCGCCGCAGGAGCGGCCGGCGGGCCAGGCGCCGGACGCAGCGGCCCCTTGATGCCGCAGGCGACCAACGCGCCCGTCAGCAGCAGCGTGCCGAGCGCGCGCGATACAACGGCAAAGTGTCGTAACATTTGAAGTCAATCGTAGCACGGCGCATGCGGGCGCTTCGCCGATGCGCGCGCTGCGAACGCAAGCCCATGCTGACCGACAGCGCCTTCATCGCAGCCGCCGACGCGACGCTCGCCGCGATCGGCGACGCGCTCGACGCGGCGCTCGAAGCGTCGGACCTCGACATCGACTGGAGCCTGAACGACGGCATCCTCCAGATCGAGGACGAGGCCGGCGGCAAGCTGATCGTCAATCGCCACGTGCCGAACCGCGAGCTGTGGATCGCGGCGCGCGCCGGCGGCTTTCACTTCGCGCCGCGCGATGGCGCGTGGCGGGACACGCGGTCTGGCGAGGAGCTTGCGAGCGCGCTCACGTCGCTCGTCGCCGCGCAGTGCCGGCTCTCGCTGAAGTTGCCTGCGCTCGCCGCGCCGGCGTAACGCTCAGCCCTCCAGCACCGCCGTCCAGTCGTCGAGCGTCCGGCGCGCGGCCGCATGACCCGGATACAGCGTCTCGACCAGCGCCCAGAAGCGCGGCGAATGATTGAGCTCGGCGAGATGGGCGACCTCGTGCGCGATCACGTAATCGGCGAGCCTGGGCGGAAGCTGCACGAGCCGCCACGACAACCGGAGCTCGCCGCGTTGATTGCAGCTTCCCCATTCGCTGCGTGCGTTGGACAGCTTGAGCGTCGGCGGCCGCGCCGGGACGCGCGCGGCGTACGCGTCGACGCGCGGCGCCGCGAAGCGCATCGTCTGCTCGCGAAGCCAGCCGCAGACGAACGACGCGACTTCGTCCTCGTCGTCGACCGCCGGATGGCGGACCGTGAGCTGCGCCTGATCGGCGACGATCGAGCACGGGCGGTCCGCGTGCAACGCGAGCGTGAGGTCGCGCCCCTGATAGACGATCGGCGCACCGCTCACCCACGCGCGCGGCATCGCGTAGCGGCGCCGGCCGCGCCACTCGTCGAGCGTGCGCAGGATCCATCGCGCGTGCCCGGCGAGCGTCTCCTCGACCTCGCGAACCGTCACCCATCGCGGCGCGCGCACGGTGAGCCCGTCGAGCGAGATATGCATGCCGATCGAGCGCCGGCGTGCGCGCACCAGGCGGTAATCGACGACGTGTCCTGCGAGCGCGCAGCGGCGCAGCGGGCGCTCGCGTCGAGCGTCCGTTACGGCCGAATGTTTACGGGACCCCAAGGCGTGCGACCTCCCTTTCGATCCATTGTTCGATTTCCGCGGTCAGCGCTTGTACGTCCTTGCCGGCTGGCATGATAGACGGTCCGATCGAAAGCGTGATGGTCCCGGGCCGTTTGCCGAACAGACCCTTCGGCCAAAGATAGCCGGCATTGTGCGCGACCGGCAGCAGCGGCACGTCGAGCAGCGTCGCGAGCCGTGCGCCGCCGGTCTTGTACTTCGCCCGCGTGCCCGCCCGGATGCGCGTGCCCTCGGGATAGACGACGATCCAGAAGCCGTCGGCGAAGCGCTCGCGTCCCTGCTGGGCCATCTGCTGCATCGCATCGATGCCGGCCGAGCGGTCGATCGTGATCGGCGAGGCGAGCGCGAACCCCCAGCCGAAGAACGGTATCGACAGCAGCTCCTTCTTGGCGACGAACGCGAGCGGCGGAAAATAGAGATTGAGCGCGAGCGTCTCCCACGTCGAGCTGTGCTTGGACATCAGCACATGGGGGTGCGCGGCGGCATCGGCCGGAACGTTGTCCATGCCGATCACGCGCCAGCGAATGCCGCAGATCCAGCGCGCGGCGTAGACGTTGACCTTGCACCAGTGCGCGGCGATCAGATACCGCGGCACCCGCGGCAGCCAGAACGTCGCGATCATCGTCAACGCATAGAGTGGCGTGACGATCGTCTGGAACAGCAGGAACAGCAGCGAGCGGACGTCCGACATCCGGCGCGCGGGCCTTCAGCCGTCGCCCGACGCGAGCAGCGCGGACGCCGCGAACGCGAGATCCGGGAAGATCAGGGTGTTCTTGGGGAAGCCGCCCTCGCGCAGCGTGCGCTCGCCCTTGCCGGTCAGCACGAGCATCGGCTGCGCGCCGACGAGCTCGGCGGACTTCAAGTCGCGCAGGCCGTCGCCGACGACCGGCACGCCGGTGAGATCGACGCCGAAGCGGATGCCGATCTCCTTGAGCATTCCCGCCTTCGGCTTGCGGCACTCGCAATAGGCGTCGGCCGAGTGCGGGCAGTAGAAGATCGCGTCGACGCGCCCGCCGACGAGCGCGAGCGCCTTGTGCATCTTCTCGTGGATCGCGTTCAGCGTGCCGATGTTGAGCAGTCCGCGCGCCACGCCCGACTGGTTGGTCGCGACGACGACCCGATAGCCGGCGTGACTCAACCGCGCGATCGCTTCGAGGCTGCCGGGGATCGGCCGCCATTCTTCCGGCGACTTGATGAACGCTTCGCTGTCGTGATTGATGACGCCGTCGCGGTCGAGCACGATCAGCTTTACGGCGCGCGTTGGCGCGATCGACTCGGTAGCGAACTGGACCATGCTAGGCAGCCAACTTGGAGATGTCCGCCACGCGATTCATCGTCCGCGCGACTCCGGTGAGAAGCGACAGACGATTGGCGCGGATCGCCGCGTCGTCGGCCATCACCATCACGTCGTCGAAGAAGCGGTCGACCACCGGCTTCGTCGTCGCCAGCGCCTTCAGCGCGCCCGCGTAGTCGCCGCGCTCGCAGCGCGCCTCGACCTCGGGCGCGAGCTGCGCGAACGCCGCGTGCAGATCGCGCTCGGCGCCGTCGGCGAAGCGCGCCGGATCGACCGTCGTCGACGCTTCGACGCCGGATTTGCGCAGGATGTTGACGATGCGCTTGTTGGCGGCGGCGAGCGCGGCCGCCTCGGGCAGCGCTTCGAACGCCTGCACCGCGGCGAGCTTCGCCGGCACGAGATGAATATCGGCGGGCCGCGCGTCGACGACGGCGGCGATCTGGTTTGCCGTATAGCCTTGCTCGCGCAGGTAGCCGCGCAAGCGGTCGTAGACGAATGCTTCGAGCGCTTCGTGCGCGGGCTTGACCGCGGCTACCGACGCGAATGCATCGAACGCGAGCGCCGTGAGATCCGGCAGCGGCAGCGCAAGCGCGCGCTCGATCACGATCCTCAGCATGCCGAGCGCCGCTCGGCGAAGCCCGAACGGATCCTTGTCTCCCGTGGGCTCGTCGCCGAGGCCGAAGTGCGCGGCGAGCGTCTCCAGCTTGTCGGCGACCGCGACCGCTTGCGCGACGCCGCCTTCGGGAAGCGCGTCGCCGGCAAAGCGCGGCCAATAATGCTGCTCGATCGCCGCGGCGACATCCGCCGGCTCGCCATCGTGCTGCGCGTAATAGCGGCCCATCAGGCCCTGCAGCTCCGGAAACTCGCCGACCATGTCGGTGACGAGATCGGCCTTCGCGAGGTCGGCGGCACGGGCGACGTGCGTGACGTTGGCGCCGGTTTTCGCGGCGATCCCGGTCGCGATCGCGCGCAGCCGCTCGACGCGCTCCGCCTGCGAGCCGAGCCGGTTGTGATAGACGATCGCGGCGAGCTTGTCGACGCGGCCTGCAAGCGGGGCCTTGCGATCGTGGTCGAAGAAGAACTTCGCGTCGGCGAGCCGCGCACGCAGCACGCGCTCGTTGCCGTGAATGACCGCCGACGGGTCGACCACATCGAGGTTCGACACGAGCAGGAACCGGTTGACGAGCTTGCCGTAGCGTCCGGCAAGCGCGAAGTATTTCTGGTTCTGCTGCATCGTGAGGATCAGACACTCCGGCGGCACGTCGAGAAACGCGGCGTCGAACGTGCCCGCGTAGACCTTCGGCCATTCGACGAGCGCGGTGACCTCGTCGAGCAGCGCGTCGGGCACGATTGGCTTGTCGGTGCCGGCCGCCTGCTGCAGACCCTTGACGATCTTCGCGCGTCGTTCGGCGAAGCTCGCAATCACCTTGCCCTCGGCGACGAGCGTCTCCGCGTAGGCGTCGGCGGTGGCGATGTCGACCGACGTGCGGCCGAGAAAGCGATGGCCGCCTGTCGTGCGCCCGGCGTCGAGCGCGAGCGCCGCGACCGGGACGACATCCGCGCCGTGCAGCGCGAGCAGCGAATGCGCGGGCCGCACGAACTTCGTGTCGTTCCAGTACCCGCCCGCCTGCGCGTAGCTCATCACCTTGGGGATCGGCAGCTTCGCGATCGCCTCGTCGAGAGCTTGCTGCAAGCCGTGTTGCAACGGGCTGCCGGGCGTAATCGAATACAGGAAGATCGACTCGGTCTTGCCGTCGGGCTCGCGAGTCCAGCGCTCGCCGTTGACGACGGTACCGGCTTCGACGTCGGCAAGCGCCGTTCGACCGAGCGATTCGAGCTTCTTGCGCAGCGCGATCGTCGGCCTGCCGGCGCTGTCGAGCGCCACCGACGCGGGCATCAGCTTTCGCGTGAGCGGCTGGTCGGGCGAGCGCGCGAGCACATGGGTGATCGAGACCGCGAGCCGGCGCGGCGTCGCATACCGCGCGATCGCGCTCGGCGCAGTGAGAAAGCCGCGGTCGCGCAACCGGTCGACGATGCGCTCGGCGAATTCCTCGCCGAGGCGCGGCAGCGCCTTCGGCGGCAGCTCCTCGGTGAACAGCTCGACCGCGAGCGTCGCATTGCTCATGTCGGTTGCATCGCGTAGACCGCCGGCATCGTCGCGCGCTGCGCGTCCGGCAGCATCGGATAACCGCGTTCGCGGCGCGAATCGAGGTAAGCGGTCGCGACCAGCCGCGACAGCGTGCGGATGCGCGCGATGTAACCGGCGCGCGCGGTGACCGAAATCGCGCCGCGCGCGTCGAGCAGGTTGAACGTGTGCGCCGCCTTGAGGATCATCTCGTAGCCGGGAAGCGGCAGCTTCGCTGCGAGCAGCCGCATCGCCTCGCTCTCGAAGAACGCGAAGAGGTCGAAGAGCTTTGCCGCGTTCGATTGCTCGAAGTTGTAGATCGATTGCTCGACCTCGTTCTGATGATAGACGTCGCCGTAGCTCAAGCCTTCGGTCCAGACGAGATCGAACACGTTGTCCTTGCCCTGCAGGTACATCGCGAGCCGCTCGAGGCCGTACGTGATCTCGCCGGTGATCGGGTTGCAGTCGATGCCGCCGACCTGCTGGAAATACGTGAATTGCGTCACCTCCATGCCGTTCAGCCACACTTCCCAGCCGAGCCCCCACGCGCCGAGCGTCGGGTTCTCCCAGTCGTCCTCGACGAAGCGCACGTCGTTCTTCTTCAAGTCGAAGCCGAGCGCTTCGAGCGATCCGAGATAGAGATCGAGAATGTCGGCCGGCGACGGCTTCAGCACGACCTGGTACTGATAGTAGTGTTGCATCCGGTTCGGGTTCTCGCCGTAGCGGCCGTCCTTCGGCCGGCGCGACGGCTGCACGTACGCGGCTCGCCAGGGCTCGGGGCCGAGCGCGCGCAGGAACGTCGCCGTGTGCGACGTGCCGGCGCCGACCTCCATGTCGTATGGCTGCAGCAAAGCACAGCCGCGGGCGCTCCAATAGTTCTGTAGCTGCAGGATCAGTTGCGCAAACGTGATCATCGCGACGCGCTCGAAAGTGCCCGGATTTTAGCGGTTTTCCGGTGCGCGCCGGCAGCGGCGCCGAAATACGCCTTGATCGCCGCGGTGAACCGCATGCGGCCGTGCCGGCGCCGTTCGAGCAAGCCGACATGGCGCTCGACGTCGACGCTGGGCAGCCGCACGACGACCAGCGCGCGATCGCGTTCCCACTGCACGTTCGCAAGCTTCGGGACGATCGAAACGCCGAATCCCTGCCGGACGAGCTCGACGATCGCTTCGACCGAATTGAGCTCCATCGCGTCGCGCGCGACGACGTCGCATTGCGCGAGCACGCGCTTGACCAGACGCCCGGTCCAGGCCTGCGGGTCGAAGCGGATGAACGGCGCGGCGCGCAGAGCGTCGAGCGGCTTCGCGGCGAGCTCGAAGTGCGGCCGCCGGGGCACGATCATCACCATCGGCTCGCGATAGAGCGGCGTCCACAGCAGCCGAGCCGGCAGCGGCCGCGGCGATTGCGAAACGATTGCCGCGTCGAGCTCGCCCTGCTCGACCTTGCGCGCGAAATCGCTCGACAGGCCCGCGAAGAGCTTGACGTCGAGCTGCGGATGGTCCCGCTTGAGCGTCCACAGCGCATCGGCGAACGCGCCCATCAGCGCCGAGACGATCGCGCCGACGGCGATCGTCCCCGACAGATCGTCGACGTGGTGACCGGCGACCAGCGCGTCGAAGCGGGCGACGACGTCCTCGATCGGCTGCACGGCGTCGCGCCCCGCGGTATTCAACACGACGGCGCGCCCGCTGCGGTCGAACAGCGGGTAATCGAGCGCCTGCTCGAGCGTGCGGATCTGCAGCCCGATCGCCGCGGCGGTAAGGCCGATTTCGTCGCCGGCCGCGGCGAACGTCCCGTGACGGACGACGGCGAGAAACGTCTTCAACGTGCGAAGCGAGACCATCGGTCGTCGATTATAGAGTTCTCCTTTATCTCACGAACAAAAAAACTAGCTTTTCTTTCCAATCGGACGCGAGCGATAATCGGCCGATGGCAGCAACGCTCACCGTGCGCGTCTGGCGCGGCGGCGCCGACGGGCAATTCGCGTCGTACGACGTGCCGAAGCGCGAAAGCCAGACGGTGCTCGACGTCGTCACGTACATCCAGCGGCGGCTCGACCCGTCGCTCGCCTATCGGTTCGCGTGCCGCGTCGGTATGTGCGGCTCGTGCGCGATGACGGTGAACGGCCGCGCGCGCTGGACGTGCCGCACGCACGTCTCGAAAGTCGCCGCCGACGGCCGGCTCGAAGTCGCGCCGCTCGCGAATCTTCCGGTGATCCGCGACCTGGTCACCGACATGCGCGAGTTCTTCGACAAGTGGGCGCGCGCGAAGGGGCAGTTCAGCGGTGATCGCACGCGGCACGACGACTTCGCGCGCATCGATCCCGCGTCGAAAGCGCGCGCCGCCGCCAACGCCGGCATCGAATGCATCGGCTGCGGCATCTGCTACGCGTCGTGCGACGTCGTCGCGTGGCGCTCCGATTATCTCGGTCCGGCGGCGCTCAACCGCGCGTGGACACTCGCGAACGATGTTCGCGACGCGCAGCGAGCGCAGCGGCTGCGCGCCGTTGCCGGCGACGCCGGGTGCCACGCATGCCATACGCTCGGCTCGTGCAGCGAACGTTGTCCGAAGGCGATCGCGCCGACCGCCGGTATTGCCGGCCTGAAACGCCTTGCCGCGCGGGCCGCGTTGCGAGGCGCGCTGTGACGAGCGCCGCGGCGCAGGCGAAGCTCTGGTTCTGGCAGCGGGCGAGCGCGGCCGTCCTGGCCGTGCTCGTCGCCGTGCATCTCGCGATCATCGTCTACGCGGTGCGCGGTGGGCTCAGTGCGGCGGAAATCCTCGGCCGCACGCGCGGCAGCGCGAGCTTCGGCGCGTTCTATACGCTGTTCGTGATCGCGTGCGCCGTGCACGCTCCGATCGGGCTTTCGGCGATCGCGCGCGAATGGCTCGGGTGGCGCGAGCGCGCCGCGAACCTCGGTGCGCTGCTGGTTGCGGCGCTGATCCTGGCCGCGGGGCTTCGCGCGGTTTACGCGGTGGTGGTCGGATGAAGCGCGCGATCGACGTGCGCGCGCATGGCCATTCGGCGTACTGGGCGTTCGTCGTTCATCGCGTGTCCGGTATCGCGCTCGCCGCGTTCCTGCCGTTGCATTTCTGGGCGCTCGGCCAGGCGCTCGGCGGCAACGCGGCGCTCGACCGCTTTCTCGTGCTGACCGACGCGCCGGCGGTCGAGGTGTCCGAATGGGTGCTGGTCGTGCTGCTGTCGGTCCATCTTGCCGGCGGATTGCGCGTGCTGTTGATCGAGTTCGGCCCCTGGACCGGGTTGCGTAAGGACTGGATCGCCTACGGCGTCGCCTTCGCGCTATCCGCCGGGCTCGCGTTCGCCATGTCGCTCGTGCACTAGGATGACACCCCCCAAGCTCGCTTCGCTCGCTACCCCCCGGGGGGAGTCAGTCCCTTGGGGCGGCCCGGCGGGACTAGGATGACACCCCCCCAAGCTCGCTTCGCTCGCTACCCCCCCAGGGGGCAGTCAGTCCCTTGGGGCGGCCCGGCGGGACTGACATGAAGATCGATCTCGCCGCCGTCGAGGACGCCGCGAAGACGCTGTACATTCGCGCGCTCAAGGTGCTGCCGCCCGACGTCAAGGACGGTTTCGCACGACTGCAGTCGCACGAGAGTGTCGCGCGCGCGAAGGACGTGCTCGGCACGATGATCGCGAACATCGCCGTCGCCGAGCGCACCGACAACCTGCTGTGCCAGGACACGGGGCTTCCGATCTACAACGTCACGATCGGGCGCGGCGTCGTCGTCGATGGCGTCGCGCTGAAGGATGCGATCCGTAACGGCTGCGCGCGCGCCACCCGCGAGTATCCGCTGCGCTCGTCGGTCGTGCATCCGCTCACGCGGCGCAACGACCACACGTCGTGCGGCATCGAGATGCCGGTGATCCATATCGATTTCGCCGAGGCGACGGATACGCTCGAGATCGAGATGATCCCGAAGGGTAGCGGCTCGGAGAACAACTCGTTCCTCAAGATGGCGATTCCCGCCGACGGATCCGACGCGATCAAGCGCTTCGTCGTCGACTGCGTGATCTCCGCCGGCGGCAAGACGTGTCCACCGACGATCGTCGGCGTCGGCATCGGCGGCACGTCGGACCAGTGCGTCGCGCTCGCGAAACGCGCGGCGACGCGCGCGCTCGGCACGCGCTGCGCCGACGCGGAGGGCGCCGCGCTCGAAGCGCAATTGTCCGACGCTGTCAATGCGCTTGGCGTCGGTCCGCAGGGGCTTGGCGGCGATTCGACCGCGTTCGCCGTGCACATCGAGCTCGCGGCGACGCACATCACGATGAATCCCGTTGCCGTCAACATGCAGTGCCATTCGGCGCGCCGCGCGAGAGCGACGTTCACGCCGGCGGGCGTCGACTACGGATTCTGAGCGTGGCGCATCACGACTTGACGACGCCGGTGAGCGATGCGCAGGTCCGCGCGCTGCGCATCAACGACACCGTCACGCTGCAAGGGACGCTCTACGGGATTCGCGACGCGACGCAGATCGATCTGTTCGACCGCGGCCGAACGACGCGCTTCGACATGAATGGCCACGCGGTGATCCACACGGCACCGAACGTGCGCGCGGTGCAGAAGAGCGCGACGCATCCGGCGGGCTACCAACCGCTGTGCGTCGGCACGACGACCTCCGACCGGATGGAGCGCTTCACGCGGCCGCTGATGGCGGCGTACGGCGTTCGCATCGTCATCGGCAAGGGCGGCCTGCGCGAAGGTTCGCTCGAAGCGTTTCGCGAGTTGGGTGGCATCTATCTCGCGATCATCGGCGGAACGGCGGCGCTCGAGACGACGTGGATCGAGGCGATCGAGGACGTCGACCTCGACGATCTCAATCCCGAGTCGCTGTGGAAGTTTCGCGTGCGCGACTTCGGCCCGTTGCTGGTCGCAATGGACAGCCACGGCGCGAGCGTCTACGACGCAGTGCGCGACGACGTCAACGCGCGCCGCGCGCAGGTACTCGCAAGCCTCGGCGTGAAGTCGCCGCCGGCGTGAAGATGCGCTGACCTTGACGAGCTCCGTACTGTAAAGTAAGATTTACCAGAATAAGTAAGGAGCAGTCGGTATGACAACCGCTACCGTCACCAGCAAGGGGCAGATCACCATTCCGCTCGCCGTACGCGAGAAGCTGGGCGTTGCGTCGGGCGATCGCGTCGAATTCGTCGAGCTCGCGCCCGGCGAGTTTGCCCTCAAGGCAGCGACCGGCGACGTCCGTGCGCTCAAGGGAATGGTACGGCGGCCGCGAAAACCGGTTTCGATCAGCGCGATGAATGCCGCCATCAAGCGTCGCGGTACGGGCCGGTGATCGGCCTCGATACGAATGTGCTGGTGCGCTACATCGTGCACGACGACGCGCGCCAAACGCCAAAGGCGGTCGATCTGATCGAAAACGGCTGTAACGAGAACAGTCCAGGGTTCATCGCAATCGTGGTCCTTGCCGAGCTCGTGTGGGTTCTCGAAGACTGCTACGACGTCGCGAAGTCGGACATCGTCGCCGTTCTCGAACGGATTCTGCGAGCGAAACAGCTCGTCGTCGAGGATGCGGATACGGCCTGGAAAGCCGTTCGACTGTTCGCGTCGGGCCAGGCGGACTTGGCGGATTGCTTGATCGATCGAATCGCGGCTGCTCACGCGTGCCAATACACGGCAACCTTCGACAAGGCCGCTGCGAAAGCAGGCATGCGACTCATCGCATGACGCGTCGGGAAGCGCGTCGCGAACGCAATCCGGGATTGCGGTCGCTGTCCGCGTGAAGCGCATTTCCACCGACATCCTGATCCTCGGCTCGGGCGGCGCCGGACTGTTCGCCGCGCTGCACGCGCAGCAGGCGAATCCGAAGCTTTCGATCACGGTCGCCGTCAAAGGCCTGCTCGGAAAATGCGGCTGCACGCGCATGGTCCAGGGCGGCTACAACGTCGCGCTCGCCGCCGGCGACTCCGTCGAGCGACACTTCATGGACACGATCGAGGGGGGCAAGTGGCTGCCGAACCAGGACCTCGCGTGGACGCTCGTCACGAAAGCGGTCGAGCGCATTCACGAGCTCGAAAACGAGCTCGGCTGCTTCTTCGATCGCAATCCCGACGGCACGATCCATCAGAAAGCGTTTGCCGGTCAGACGTTCGATCGCACCGTGCACAAGGGCGACCTGACCGGCATCGAGATCATCAATCGGCTCGCCGAGCAGGTATGGGCGCGCGACATCTCGCGGCTCGAGGAGCATCGCGCCGTCGAGCTGATCAAGACGGTCGACGGCGTTGCCATCGCGGGTGCGCTGATGATCGACATGCGAACCGGCGAGTTCGTGTTCGTGCAAGCGAAGGCGGTGCTGCTCGCAACCGGCGGCGGCCCGACGATGTACAAGTTCCACACGCCGTCGGGCGACAAGAGCTGTGACGGCCTCGCGATGGCGCTGCGCGCGGGGCTCGCGCTGCGCGATATGGAGATGGTGCAATTCCATCCGACCGGACTTCTCGCCGGCGCGCACACGCGGATGACCGGCACCGTACTCGAGGAAGGGCTGCGCGGATCGGGCGGCTATCTGTTGAACGGCGCCGGCGAGCGCTTCATGCAGCGCTACGACGACAACGCGGAGCGCGCGACGCGCGACATCGTTTCGCGCGCGATCTTCGCCGAAATGCGCGCCGGCCGCACGACGCGCAACGGCGGCGTGTACATCCAGATGCATCACCTGGGCGCCGACAATGTGCGCCGCCAATTCAAGGGCATGGTCGATCGTTGCGCCGATTGCGGATTCGATCTGGCCGGCGGGCTCGTCGAAGTCGTTCCGACCGCGCATTACATGATGGGCGGCGTCGTGTTCGCGCCCGATTGCACGACCGCGCTCACCGGCTTGTTCGCCGCGGGCGAGGACACGGGCGGCGTGCATGGCGCGAACCGTCTCGGCGGCAACGGCGTGGCGAACTCGACGGTGTTCGGCGGAATCGCCGGCGAGACGATGGCGGCGTGGGTCGCGCGCCACGACGCGCTGCGGCAGGCCGACGACGCGGCGATTGAGCGCGCGGTCGCACAATGCGAGGCGCCGTTCGCGCGACCGGCCGGCGACCTCGAGGCGATCCGCGATGCGCTCTACGACTGCATGTGGGACGACGTCGGCATCGTGCGCAGCGGCGACGGATTGCGGCGCGCGCTCGCGAAGCTCGCTTCGCTCGACGACGAGCTCGCGCGAACCGGCGTCGCGAGCCGCGATCGCGCGTTCAATCTGACGTGGCACGATGCGCTCAATCTGAAGAGCCTGATCGACGTGAGCCGCGTGATTGCATCGGCCGCGCTCGCGCGCGAGAGCTCGCGCGGCGCGCATTATCGCGACGATTTTCCCAATGCCGGTGACATCGCGTCGTCGGCGTACACCGCCGTGCGCCAGCACGATGGTCATGTCCACGTAGCGCACGAGCCAGTCGCGTTCACGCGCGTGCGGCCGGGAGCGACGCTCATTCGGTAATCCGGTAATATCGCCATCCCGGCGGGTTGATCGCGGTCGACACCGCCAGCGCCCAGCGCGGCAGAACGCACGGCGCGAGGAGGAACGATGGCGGACAGCACGACAAACGACCATCTGGGCACGTTGCGCGAGATGCGAAGCCGCGCCGTCCTCGGCGGCGGGCAGAAGCGCATCGAGCAACAGCATGCGCGCGGCAAGCTGACCGCGCGCGAGCGCTTGGCGCTGCTGCTCGACGAAGGGTCGTTTCAGGAATTCGGCGCGCTCGCGACGCATAACGTCAGCGAATTCGGGCTCGCCGATCAGCGTTTTCCCGGCGACGGCATCGTCAGCGGATTCGGCAAGATCAACGGCCGGCGCGTCGCGGTCTTCGCGCAGGACTTCACGGTGCTCGGCGGCTCGTTCTCCGAGGTGCAATCGCACAAGATCTCACGCATCCAGGATCTTGCGCTTCAAAGCGGCATTCCGCTGATCGGTCTCAACGATTCGGGCGGCGCGCGCATTCAGGAAGGCGTGCGCAGTCTCGCGGCGTATGGCGAGGTGTTCGTTCGCAACGTGATGTCGTCCGGCGTGATTCCGCAGATCTCGCTGATCCTCGGTCCTTGCGCGGGCGGCGCCGTGTATTCGCCCGCGTTGACCGACTTCGTCATCATGGCGAGCGACAGCTTCATGTTCCTCACCGGTCCCGATGTCATCAAGGCGACCACCGGCGAGGAAGTGACGTCGCAGACGCTCGGCGGCGCCGACGTGCACATGAGCCGCAGCGGCAACGCTCATCTTGCGACCGACACCGAGGCGGCGGCGATCGAGCTGGTGAAGCACCTGCTCGGCTACCTGCCGCAGAACAACAGCGAGGATCCGCCGCAGCTCACGCCGTACGATCCGACCGATCGGATGGACGAGGCGCTGAACACGCTGATTCCGCTCGCCGAGAACGAGCCGTACGACATCCGCGATGCCGTTGCGATGATCTTCGACCGGCAGAGCTTTCTCGAGATCCAGCCCGAGTTCGCGCCCAATGCCGTCGTCGGCTTCGCGCGTCTCGACGGATTTTCGGTGGGCATCGTCGCGAACCAGCCGGCGTACATGTCGGGCGCGCTCAACATCGATGCGAGCGACAAGATCTCGCGCTTCATCCGTACGTGCGACGCGTACAACATTCCGCTCGTGACGTTCGTCGACTGCCCGGGCTTCCTGCCGGGAACCGCTCAAGAATACGGTGGCGTCATCCGTCACGGCGCGAAGATCATCTACGCGTACTGCGAAGCGACGGTGCCGAAGATCTCGATCGTCACGCGCAAGGCGATGGGCGGCGCGTACGTCGCGATGTGCTCGAAGCAGATGCGCACCGACCTCGCGTTCGCATGGCCGACCGCGCAGATCGCCGTGATGGGCGCCGCGCCCGCCGTGCGCATCCTGTTTCGCGACGACGTGCAAAGCGCGGCGGATCCCGCGGCGAAAGAGCGCGAGCTGATCGCCTACTATCGCGAGCAGTTCTACAACCCCTATCGAGCGGCCGACGTCGGGCAGATCGACGAGGTGATCGAACCGCGCGAGACGCGGCCGCGCCTCGCTCGCGCGCTCGAGGTCTTGCGGACCAAAGTGCAGCAGAATCCGCCCAAGAAGCACGGGCTCTTCCCCTCCTAGAATGCGCGCCCGGCGCTAAAGCCGGCGCCGCGAGAGAACATCGATGGAAAATCTCGGCTGGGGCATACAGATGACGGTCGTCGGCATGGGGCTCGTCTTCGCGTTGCTCGCGCTGTTGTGGGGTCTGCTGCATCTCGTGCTGAAGCTCGACAAGTCGTCCGTCGAGCCCGTGTCGGCCGAAGCATCGATCGTCAACGCCGAAAAGATCGCCGCAGCGGCCGACGACGCCATCGGCGCGCAGGTTCCGGTGACGCCGACCGTACAGGGGATGGATGCCGACCTCGTCGCCGCGATCATGGTCGCGACGCTTACGCACCGCGAAGTGCGTCGCAAGGAAGCTGCGCCGATGATGCGCAGCACGTGGCCGGGCAGTCAGCTCTATGCATCGCGCTGGGTGACGAGCGGACGCACGCGGCAAAACAACAGCTGGCAGCGCGGAGGCAGGTGATGCGACGCTACCGACTCGACATCCGCGGTCGCGAATTCCTTATCGACATCGACGAGCTCGCCGCGAATCGCTTCTCCGTCGTCGTCGGCGACGAAACGTACGACGTGGAGCTGTCGAGCGACGAGGATCTTCCCGAAGCGACGATCACGCCGGGCTTCACTCCGACGCGCGCCTCCAGTGCGCCGCGCGCAGCGTCGGCCGAAAGCAAGGTCGCGCAAGTCAAGCGCGAGCCCGCCGCCGCGGTACCCGTCGCGCCGCGCATGCCCGCCGGGCGCGCAGGTGCCAACACGCTCGCCGCGCCGATGCCGGGTGTTGTGCTTGCTGTCGACGTCAAGGTGGGCGACGCAGTCGTGCGCGGCCAGCAGGTCGCCGTGCTCGAGGCGATGAAGATGCAAAACAGCATCAAGTCGCCCCGTGCGGGCACGATCGCCGAAGTGTGCGTTGCCGCTGGGCAGGCGGTTGGCCACGGCGATGCGATCGTCCGTTATCAGGAGGATTAGGCGATGTTCAGCGAAGAAACGCTGCGCCTGCTGATGGTGGGCATCGCCAACGTCTCGCCGCAATCGTTGGTGATGATCGGCGTTTCGCTCGTGCTGTTCTATTTCGCGATCGTCAAGGATTACGAGCCGCTGCTGCTGCTGCCGATCGGCGCCGGCTGCATGCTCGCGAACCTGCCGCTGTCGCCGCTGATCGCCGAGGATGGGATGCTGCGCATCCTCTACAACATGGGCATCGGCAACGAGCTCTTCCCGCTGCTGATCTTCATCGGCATCGGCGCGCTGACCGACTTCGGACCGCTGCTCGAGAACCCGCGCACGGTGCTGCTGGGCGCGGCCGGCCAGTTCGGCATCTTCCTCACGCTGATCCTCGCGCTGGTGTTCGGATTCACGCAGAAGGAAGCGGCGTCGATCGGAATCATCGGCGCGATCGACGGACCGACGTCGATCTACGTGAGCGGAATCCTCGCGCCGCATCTGCTCGCGCCGATCACGGTGGCGGCGTACAGCTACATGTCGCTCGTGCCGATCATCATGCCGCCGATCATGCGGCTCTTGACGACCGAGAAGGAACGGCGGATCCGGATGCCGTACAGTCAGCGCAAGATCAGCCGCCGCACGCGCATCCTGTTCCCGATCATCGTGACGGTCTTGATCGGCACGCTCGTGCCGTTCGCCACGCCGCTGATCGGCATGCTGATGCTCGGCAACCTGATGAAGGAGTCCGGCGCCGTCGAACGGCTCACCAAGGCGTCGTCGCAGGAGATCGCCAATACAGTGACGCTGTTCCTCGGTCTTGCGATCGGCTCGACGATGGTCGGGACCGAGTTCCTGAAAGTGAGCACGCTCGTGATCCTCGTGCTCGGCATCATTGCGTTCGGCGTCGACACGGCGGCCGGCGTGCTGTTCGCGAAGCTGTTGAACGTGATGAGCGGCGGCAAGATCAACCCGCTGATCGGCGCGGCTGGCATCAGCGCGTTTCCAATGGCCGCTCGCGTCGTTCAGCGCGCGGTGCAGGACGAGGACTTCGAGAATTTCCTGTTGATGCACGCGATGGGCGCGAACGCCGCCGGCCAGGTCGCGAGCGTCGTCGCGGGCGGCGTGCTGCTCGCGTTGATGGGCGCCGGCGGCCACTGACGAGGAGGTGCGCGATGAGCACTCGACCGTTTCGCATATTGGGGCTGCAGCAGATCGCGATCGGCGGCATCGACAAGAGCCGGCTCGCGAAGCTGTGGGTCGACACGCTCGGCGTGCCGGTGACCGGCAACTACCGCAGCGAGCGCGAGAACGTCGACGAGGACATCCTCGCGCTCGGCAGCGGCGCGCACAAGGTCGAGGTCGACTTGATGCAACCGGTCGACGCGGCGAAGAAGCCGGCGGTACACGAGACGCCGCTGAACCACGTAGGATTGTGGGTCGATGACCTGCCGAAGGCGATGGAGTGGCTCACGGCGCAAGGCGTGCGCTTCGCACCCGGGGGCATTCGTCGCGGCGGCGCCGGCTACGATATCTGCTTCATCCACCCGAAGGCGAACGAACAGTTTCCTATCGGCGGCGAAGGTGTGCTGATCGAGCTCGTGCAGGCGCCGCCGGACGTGGTTGCCGCGTACGGCGCGGAGGCGCGGCGATAGCATCACCGCCGCCGCTTCAAGCGATCCCGAGGAACCCTGTTCGCATGAAAGTAGCCAGCGGATGTCGACCGATGGCGGTTCGCATTTTTGCGAACCGTACTGAATGCGGGCTCCCGGTGCTCTGCTCGAACCGGGAAGATTCCGTGAGGCAGCGAGCGCG
Organism: uncultured beta proteobacterium; assembly: GCA_963728935.1. GTDB lineage: Bacteria > Pseudomonadota > Gammaproteobacteria > Burkholderiales > Casimicrobiaceae > CAVSMC01. Next base: position 1,035,979 of record CAVSMC010000001.1, read on the forward strand.
CAGTAAGACCCGATTTCGACGCTCACGGCGCGTTGCGCGCCGCTATGTGCGATAGCGCACAAATTACAATCGCCGCGGCACTTCGACACCGGTTGATATTCGGCTGCGCTTGGATTGAAAGACGCCGTCACTCGAACTCGATGATCGGCTGATCGACGGCGAGCGTGTCGCCGGGCTTGGCGAGAAGCGCCTTGACGCGCACGTCGTTGTCCGCGCGCAGCACGTTCTCCATCTTCATCGCCTCGATCACGACGAGCTTCTCGCCTGCCTTCACTTCCTGGCCCACGGCGGGCGCGACCTCGGTGAGAAGCCCCGGCATCGGCGAGATCAGGAAGCGCGACATATCCGACGCCCGCTTCTTCGGCATCAGCGCGTAGAGCTCCGCCGCGCGCGCCGTCAATACCATCACGTCGACCTGCTTGCCCCAATGGAACAGCCGGTAGTGGAGGTTGCGGCGCTCGACCTGCATGCAGACCTCGCGGCCGTTGATCGTGCCGCGGAAGATCGGATGACCGAATGCCCAGTCCGACTGGATCGTGAACGTCTCGCCGTTGTAGCGGACGAGCTGCGCGCTCGCCTGCGCGTGATCGGCGAGCGTGGTGACCGTGACGGCGTGCAGCGCGCCGCCGAGCACGACGGTCCAGTCTTCGCCGACCTTGTACTCGTGCCCCGGCAGTTGACCGGTGATACCCGCGGCGCGCTGCATGTAGCGCTGGTTGATCGCGGCGGCGACGCAAATCAGCAGCGCCGGGTCGTCGTGCGGCACGTCCTCGGCTCGAAAGCCTTTCGGATACGTCTCGGGTATGAGGCCGGTGTTGAAGTGGCCCGAGACGAAGCGCGGCTGCTGCATCAGCGCCGCCTGGAACGGAATGTTGGTCGACACGCCTCGGATCACGAACGCGTTCAGCGCGTCGCGCATGCGCGCGATCGCGAGGTCGCGCGTCGCGCCGTGCGTGACGAGCTTCGCGATCATCGAGTCGTAGTACATCGAGATCTCGCCGCCTTCGAAGATGCCGGTGTCGACGCGCACCGCGCCGGCGACCTCGTCGGGCGGAATGTATTTCACCAGCCGTCCGATCGACGGCAGGAAGTTTCGGAATGGGTCCTCGGCGTTGATGCGGCACTCGATCGCCCAGCCGGTGACCAGCACGTCCTTCTGCGCTAACGCGAGCCGCTCGCCGGCCGCGACCCGGATCATCTGCTCGACGAGGTCTAGCCCGGTGACGAGCTCGGTCACCGGGTGCTCGACCTGCAGCCGCGTGTTCATCTCGAGAAAATAGAAGCGGCGATCCTTGCCGACGACGAATTCGACGGTGCCTGCCGACTGGTAATCGACCGCCTTCGCGAGCGCGACCGCCTGCTCGCCCATCGCGCGGCGCGTCGCGTCGTCGAGGAATGGCGACGGTGCCTCCTCGATCACCTTTTGATGCCGCCGCTGGATCGAGCACTCGCGCTCGCCCAGATAGACGACGTTGCCATGCGCGTCGCCGAGAACCTGGATCTCGATGTGGCGCGGCTCCTCGATGAACTTCTCGATGAAGACGCGATCGTCGCCGAAAGCCGCCTTCGCCTCGTTGCGGCAGCTCTGATAGCCCTCGCGCGCCTCGCCGTCGTTCCAGGCGACGCGAAGGCCTTTGCCGCCGCCGCCCGCGCTCGCCTTGATCATGACCGGATAGCCGACGTCCTTCGCGATCGACACCGCCTGCTCGGCGCTTTCGATCACGTCGGTGTAGCCGGGAATCGTCGTCACCTTCGCCTTCTGCGCGAGGCGCTTCGACGCGATCTTGTCGCCCATCATCTCGATCGATTGCGCTTTCGGGCCGATGAAGACGATGCCGTTCTTCTCGAGCAGCGCGCAGAACGCCGCGTTCTCCGACAGGAACCCGTACCCCGGGTGCACCGCCTGCGCGCCGGTATCCTTGCACGCCTGCAGGATGCGCTCCATCACGAGATAGCTGTCGCGCGAAGGCGCGGCGCCGATCGCCACCGCTTCATCGGCAAGCGCCACGTGGCGCGCGTCGCGATCGGCCTCCGAATACACGGCGACGGTGCCGATGCCCATCGCGCGCGCCGTGCGGATGATCCGGCACGCGATCTCGCCGCGGTTGGCGATCAGGATCTTGCGGAACATCGCCGTCGATTCGCGCCGCGCCGATGCGGATTCGCGCGGCGCGGCTTCCGGCTTCGTCACAGCGGGATGTTGCCGTGCTTGCGCCACGGGTTCTCCAGCTTCTTCTCGCGCAGCATCGCGAGCGATCGGCAGATCCGCTTGCGCGTCTCGCGCGGCATGATCACGTCGTCGATGAAGCCGCGGCTGCCGGCGACGAACGGGTTCGCGAACTTCTTGCGGTACTCTTCGTTGCGCGCGTCGATCGCCATCGCGTCGGCGGCGTCCTTGCGGAAGATGATCTCGACGGCGCCTTTCGATCCCATCACCGCGATCTCGGCGGACGGCCAGGCAAGGTTGACGTCGCCGCGCAGGTGCTTCGAGCTCATGACGTCGTAGGCGCCGCCGTACGCCTTGCGCGTGATGATCGTCACCTTCGGCACCGTCGCATCGGCATAGGCGTACAGAAGCTTCGCGCCGTGCTTGATGATGCCGCCGAATTCCTGCGCCGTGCCCGGCATGAACCCGGGAACGTCGACGAACGTGATGATCGGGATGTTGAACGCATCGCAGAAGCGCACGAAGCGCGCGCCCTTGATCGCGCTCTTGATGTCGAGGCAACCCGCGAGCACCATCGGCTGGTTGGCGACGATGCCGACGGTCGACCCTTCCATCCGCGCCAGTCCGATGACGATGTTCTTCGCGTAATCCGGCTGCAGCTCGAAGAAATCGGTGTCGTCGACGATCTTGAGGATCAGCTCCTTCATGTCGTACGCCTTGTTCGGATTTCGCGGCACCAGCGTATCGAGCGAGTAGTCGATGCGGTTCGCGCTGTCGGTCGTCGGTCGCACCGGCGGCTTCTCGCGGTTGTTCGGCGGCAGATAGTTGACGAGCCGGCGCACCATGACGAGCGTCTCGACATCGTTCTCGAACGCGCGGTCGGCAACGCCCGAGCGCGTCGAGTGGCTGACCGCGCCGCCCAGCTCCTCCGCCGTCACTTCCTCGTTGGTCACCGTCTTCAGCACTTCGGGTCCGGTGACGAACATGTACGAGCTGTCCTTCACCATGACGATGAAGTCGGTCATCGCCGGCGAATAGACGGCGCCGCCCGCGCACGGTCCCATGATCACCGAGATCTGCGGGATCACGCCGGAGGCGATCACGTTGCGCTGGAAGACGTCGGCATAGCCGGCGAGCGAAGCCACGCCTTCCTGGATGCGCGCGCCGCCGGAGTCGTTGAGGCCGATGACCGGCGCGCCGACTTTCATCGCGTGGTCCATGATCTTGCAGATCTTCTCGGCGTGCGCTTCGGACAGCGCGCCGCCGAACACCGTGAAGTCCTGGCTGAAGACGAACACCAGACGGCCGTTGATCGTGCCGTAGCCGGTGACGACGCCGTCGCCGGGAACCTTCTGGTCGGCCATGCCGAAATCGGTGCAGCGGTGCTCGACGAACATGTCCCATTCCTCGAACGTGTCCGGATCGAGAAGGAGCTCGATGCGCTCGCGCGCCGTGAGCTTGCCTTTGGCGTGCTGCGCGTCGATGCGCTTCTGGCCGCCGCCCAGGCGTGCGGCGGCGCGCTTTTCGTCGAGCTGCCTGATGATGTTGTGCATCGTCGGTTCTCTCCGTTCGCCCGCTTTGGTCACTTCGCGAGCGCGAGCAACCGCGCCGCCGCTCGCGCCGGCGTCATCGTCCCATCGGTCACTGCCTGCCGCAAGGCTGCGAGCTCCTGTCGCACCGCCGGATGCTGGTAGAAGCGCGCGTGCAGCTCGTGCTCGACGAGCGCGCCCATCCACGACAGCGCCTGCGCCTTGCGCCGCGCGGCGAGCGTGCCGTTGGCCGTCGCCGCCGAACGATAGCGCTCGGCGGCGTCCCAGAAAGCCTCGATGCCGGCGCCGCGCGCGGCGCTCGCCTTGATCACCGGCGGCAGCCACCACGCGTCGCGCGGCCGCAGCATCGTGAACGCGTTGCTGATCTGCGTGCGGGCAAGCTCCGCCGCCGCGGCGTCGATGTCGGACTTGTTGACCAGCACGAGATCGACGAGCTCGATGATGCCGCGCTTGATCGCCTGCAGGTCGTCGCCGGCGTTGGGCAGCGCGATCAGCGCGAAGAAGTCGGTCATCCCGGCGACCGCGGTCTCCGATTGGCCGACGCCGACGGTTTCGACGATGACGACGTCGTAGCCGCCCGCCTCGCACAGCGCGAGCGCCTCGCGCGTCTTGTGCGCGACGCCGCCCAGCGTGCCGCCGGACGGGCTCGGCCGGATGAAGGCGTTCGGCTCGCGCGCGAGGCGCTCCATCCGCGTCTTGTCGCCGAGGATCGACCCGCCGGAGATCGCGCTGGTCGGATCGACGGCGAGCACGGCGACGCGACGCCCGAGCGCGATCAGATGCAGGCCGAGCGCTTCGATGAAGGTCGACTTGCCGGCGCCCGGAGCGCCGCTCACGCCGATCCGGAAGCTTCCTCCGGTGTGCGGCAGCAGTTCCTCGAGCAACGCATCGGCGCGCGCGTGATGGTCGCGGCGCGACGATTCGATCAGCGTGATCGCCTTCGCGATCGCCCGCACGTCGCGCGCCCGGACGCCGTCGGCAAGTGCGCGCGTGGCGGTATCGAGGCGGTTCGGGGGCGTTGAAGCGCGCGACGCGGCGGACATGGCGACGGCCTCGGCAGAATCGCGAAGCGCCGTCCCCGCCGCGGCGTCGGTGTGCCGGCTCAAGCGGCGTTGGCGGCGACGCGAGCGTCGCGGATCGCTTTGAGCACCGTCTGCGCCGCCGTCGAGATGGCCGTTCCCGGTCCGAACACCGCCGCGACGCCGGCGTCCTCAAGGAACGCGTAGTCCTGCTGCGGGATCACGCCGCCGACGATGACGACGATCTCGGGCGCCCCTTGCTCGCGCAGCGCCTGCACGAGCAGCGGAACGAGCGTCTTGTGGCCTGCGGCGAGCGTCGAGACGCCGATCGCGTGCACGTCGTTCTCGATTGCCTGTCGCGCGGCTTCCTCGGGCGTTTGGAACAGCGGGCCGATGTCGACGTCGAAGCCGAGATCGGCGAACGCCGTGGCGATCACTTTCGCGCCGCGGTCGTGCCCGTCCTGGCCGACTTTCGCGATCATGATTCGCGGCCGGCGGCCTTCCTCGCTTTCGAAACGCTCGACATCCGCCTTGAGCGTGTTCCAGCCGGCGTCCTGCTCGAACGCCGCGCCGTAGACGCCGGAGACCGTCTGCCCGTGAGCCTGATAGCGGCCCCAGACCTTTTCCAGCGCGTCGCTCACTTCGCCGACCGTCGCACGTGCCCGCATCGCATCGACCGCAAGCGCAAGGAGGTTGCCCTTGCCGGTATGCGCGGCGTCGGTCAGCGCGGCGAGCGCGGCTTCGACGGCGCCCGCATCGCGTTTCGCCCGCACGTCGCGCAAGCGCTTGATCTGCGAGTCGCGCACCGCGCTGTTGTCGATCTCGCGGATCGCGAGCGGCGCCTGCTCGGCCAGCGTGTACTTGTTGACGCCGACGATCACGTCCTCGCGCCGGTCGATGCGCGCCTGTTTCTCGGCCGAGCATGCCTCGATGCGAAGCTTCGCCCAGCCCGATTGCACGGCCTTGGTCATGCCGCCCATCGACTGCGCTTCCTCGATGATCGCCCACGCCTTGTCGGCCATCTGCTGCGTGAGGCGCTCCATCATGTAAGAGCCCGCCCACGGATCGATGACGCTGGTGATGTGCGTCTCTTCCTGGATGATGATCTGCGTGTTGCGCGCGATGCGCGCCGAGAAGTCGGTAGGGAGCGCGATCGCTTCGTCGAACGAATTGGTGTGCAGCGACTGCGTGCCGCCGAACACCGCGGCCATCGCTTCGATCGTCGTGCGCACGATGTTGTTGTACGGGTCCTGCTCGGTGAGCGACCAGCCCGACGTCTGCACGTGCGTGCGCAGCATCAGCGAGCGCGGTTTCTTCGCGCCGAAATCGCGCATGATCCGCGACCACAGAAGACGCGCGGCGCGAAGCTTCGCGATCTCGAGGTAGAAGTTCATCCCGAGGCAGAAGAAGAACGACAGCCGGCCCGGCAAATTCGTCGACGTCGAGCCCGCGCGCGATCGCCGCGCGCACGTACTCGCGTCCGTCGGCGAGCGTGAACGCGAGCTCGAGCGCCTGCGTCGCGCCGGCCTCCTGGATGTGGTAGCCCGAGATCGAGATCGAGTTGAACTTCGGCATGTGCCGCGCCGTGTGATCGATGATGTCGGCGACGATGCGCATCGACGGCTCGGGCGGGTAGATATACGTGTTGCGGACCATGAACTCTTTGAGGATGTCGTTCTGGATCGTCCCCGAGAGCTGGTCCTGACGCACGCCTTGCTCTTCCGCGGCGACGATATAGCCGGCAAGCACCGGCAGAACGGCGCCGTTCATCGTCATCGACACCGACACCTTGTCGAGCGGGATCCCGCCGAACAGGATCTTCATGTCCTCGACCGAGTCGATCGCAACGCCGGCCTTGCCGACGTCGCCTTCGACGCGCGGGTGATCGGAGTCGTAGCCGCGGTGCGTCGCGAGATCGAACGCGACCGAAACGCCCTGTTGGCCGGCGGCGAGGTTCCGCCGGTAGAACGCGTTCGACTCCTCGGCGGTCGAGAAGCCCGCATACTGCCGTATCGTCCACGGACGCACCGCGTACATCGTCGCCTGCGGCCCACGCAGAAACGGCTCGAAGCCCGGCAGCGTGTCGGCGTAGGGCAGTCCCTTGATGTCCTCGGCGGTGTACAACGCCTTGACGTCGATGCCCTCGGGCGTATGCCAGACCAGTTTCTCCGGCGAACCCGCCGACTTCATCGCTGCTTTCTGCCAATCCTCGATCGAAGGCGTTGCGGGTGGTCGGTCATTCATGGCGTTTGCAAATGGGGCAGTGTGGAGATGTCGCGCCCCGCGGGCCCGGGCGGGCCGAGGCGGAGATCCATTCTAGTCCATGCGCGCCATGCGGGCGACCCGCGCTCAACCGCCCGCATGCGCGAGCCTGTCGCGCAGCCGCTCGACGCCGTCGGCGAGCCGCGCCTCGCTCGACGCGAAGCACCAGCGGACGAATCCCTCGCCTTCGGACCCGAACGCCGCGCCCGGTGCGAGGCCAAGACCTGATTCGGCCACGAGGCGCTTGCAAAACGCGAGACTGTCGCGCATGCCGTCGACGCGGAAGAATGCGTACATCGCGCCCGCGGCGGGAACGTTCTCGATTCCGGGTATCGTGCGCAGCCGTGCGTCGAGGAAGTCGCGTGCGCGGCGCAAACGCCCGACCGTCCCCGCGATGACGTCGTCCCCTTTCGCCATCGCAACGATGCCGGCGCGCTGAACGAATCCCGGCGCGCACGACGTGTTGTACTCGAGCAGCGTCGCGAGATCGGATACGAGCGCTTGCGGCGCTACGATCCAGCCGAGTCGCCATCCCGTCATCAGCCACGATTTGGAGAACGTATTCGTGCTGACGATCCGATCATGCGGCTCGCCGATGTCGAGAAACGCAGGGGCCGCGGCGGCTGCATCGCCGCCGTAGTAGAGCCGCTCGTAGGCGTCGTCGGCGACGATCCAGGTGCCGTGCTTACGGCAATGCTCGAGGATCGCGCGTTGATCGTCGGCGCCGAGCGTCCATCCGGTCGGATTGTTCGGCGAGTTGATGTACACGGCTCGCGTTGCGGGCGTCAGCCGATCGAGCAACCGGCCGACGTCGAGCGTCCAGCCCGCGGCGCCGAATTCGAGACGACAGCATTCGACTTCGGCGCCGAGGATCTTCGGAATCTCGACCAGATTGGGCCACAGCGGCGTCACCGCGACGACGCGGTCGCCCGGCCCGACCAGCGCCTGCGTCGTGATCATCAGCGCCGACATGCCGGAGTTCGTCACGGCGATGCGATCGGCGTCCGTCGGGCCGTGCAATCGAGAGACGTACGCGCCGATTTCGCGACGCAACTCCGGGATGCCGAGATTCTGCGTGTAGAACGTGTCGCCCGCCGACAGCGCGTCGATGCCCGCCTGCCGAATGAAATCGGGCGTGATCTCGTCCGGCTCGCCGAACCAGAACGCGAGCACGTCGTCGCGGCCCATCCCCGCGTTGGCGACCTCGCGGATCTTCGATGCGCGCAGCGCTCGAACCGCGGCGCGCGCGTGCAGCGACGCGTCGGGCGCGCCGGCGCCGGGCGAGGGTCCGGCATCGGCGGCGGATGACACGCGGCGACTTATTTCACGGTCGCTGCGCCGACCTTGCACGCGACCTCGTCCTGCGATCCCGTGCCGCCGGAGCAGCCGATCGCGCCGACGATCTTGCCGCCTTCGATCAGCGGAATACCGCCGCGCGACGCGATGACGCCGTCGAGCGTGATCAGATAGTTCAAGTTGTTCTGCTGGATGCCGCTCTCGAACACCTTCGTTTCGCGCCGGAACTGGTTCGCCGCGCGCGCTTTGTGCTCGGAGATCTGGATCGATGCGAGCTGCGCGCTGTCCATGCGCGCGAACGCGACGATGTTGCCGCCCGAGTCGACGACGGTGACGTTGAGCTTCCAGTCGCGCTTCTTCGCCTCGGCGACTGTCGCCGCGATCGCGGCCTGCGCGCGCTCGAGCGAGATCGGCGCGCCGTATGGAACGTCGAACGGCATCTTCTCGGGAACGTTGTCCAACGGATTGGGCGCCGGCGTTTGTTGCGCGCGAGCCGCCCCGGCGGTGAGCAGTCCGGCGGCGATCAGGACAGCGAGCGATGCGGTCTTCTTGGCCATGGCTTCTCCTGTTGGTTTACGAAGTCTTCAGCGTTTCGGACTGCGCGGTTCGCCGCTGCGGGGTCACAGCGGCTTGATCTCGACCTTGCGAAACTTGACGACGCCCTGCGCCCATTGCAGGCCGATGTTGCCGGCGAGCGCGTGAGCCTTGTCCGTCTGCGCTGTCTGCACGCCGTTCAGCGCGACGGTGATGCGCGGTCCCTTGGCGGTGATCTCGAATGTGTTCCATTTGCCGCCCGTCTTCGGCATGTCCTTGATCGGCGACAGGTGCGTGATCGCCCCGGTCCCCTACGTCGGGTCGCGCCGCTGATCGAAGATGTTCGCCTCGGTGCACGTGCGGTCGGTGATGTTGTTCAAGTCCGGGCAGCGCATGTAGATGCCGCTGTTCGCGTCCTCACTCACCCAGAACTCGGCGCGCAGCATGAAGTCGCCGTACGACCTCTTCGTCATCAGGAAGCTGCTTTTCCCCTTCTCGCCACTGTCGGCCTGGGCGACCCCGTCGACGATGCGCCAATTAGCCGCACCGATGCGCTGCCAGTTGTCGTCGAAGCCGTTTGCGTCGAGCAGAGCGGTCGAGCCGTCGCCGACCATCGGCGACATCTCGGCGCAACCGGCGAGCGACGCGGCGGCAAGCGAGATAACAACCTGCGCGAGGCGTTTCATCCCGGTTCCCTTCTCCGTCTGTTTTAGCCGGCGCAGGATGCGGCAGAGGCGGCGCAGCGTCAAGGCGGAGCCGGTCATGGCGGCGCCAAGGCGCCAAGCGGCATGCTCATCGATCAGAAGTTAACGGATAATCTGGGAGCGCCGCGACGGCTTTGGAAGCGTCGTTCGTCGGCTTTTCTCGACGTCGTTTGGTTCCATATTTATCGTTAAGGCCGCACACGGGGTCGTTCACCGCCGTCCAGACGCAATCAATCACCGAGAACGCTGATGCCCGTCACACTTTCACCAAACTTGGCGTGGGTGCTTCTTCTTGTCGCCGGCCTGCTCGAGGTTGTTTGGTCGATTAGCATGAAGGCCTCACATGGCTTCACGAAGCACAACTTCACCGCAATAACGCTCGTCGCAGCTTTCCTCAGCTTCTGGCTGCTCGGGCTAGCGCTGCGGCAACTCCCAGTCGGAACTGCCTACGCTGTCTGGACTGGAATTGGCGCTGTTGGGGCCGCCGTACTCGGTATCGCGTTCTTTGGCGAGTCGCATACCATCGCCCGCATCGGTTGCATCGCACTGATCGTGTGCGGCATCCTCGGTCTCAAACTCCTCGGCGGCGAGAGTGCGGCCTAACCCGGCGGTCAACCGGACGCGCCGATTCACGACTTCTGCTGGGCGAACTTCCTGCCGGCGCGCCGGTTACCTTGCACGTTAGCCGTCACTCCTGGCATGGACGCCGCTAAGTCGCTTGCCGATCCAGCGCTTCGCGAGGAGCGCTTGCGGATGCTCGACGCGCCGCATATGGCGCCACTGATGTCCTTCGTTCGTGAACTGCGCGCGGAAATGGGTCGTGACTACGCAATCCCGTTCTTTGATCCACACGACGGTGGAACGTCGGCGGAAATACTATTCCTCCTTGAAGCACCGGGGCGGCAAGCGGTCCGCTCAGGCTTCATCTCGCGCAACAACCCTGACGAGACGGCCAAGAACTTTTTTAGCCTCAATCAAGAAGCGAGACTCGATCGACGGCTCACAGTTACTTGGAACATCGTTCCTTGGTACATCGGCGACGGTCAAAAGATTCGCGCTGCGCGCAGAGACGATATCTCCTTAGGACTGTGTAGCTTGGATCGGTTGCTTGGCCTTCTTCCACGGCTCGCGGTCGCGGTATTTCTCGGGAAAAAGGCAGCGTACGCCGCGGCTCACGTGGTTGCGCGCATGCCTGGCGTGCGGATACTACGTATGCCGCATCCAAGCCCGCTATTCGTTAACCGCGCCCCAGGCAATCACGAGCGCCTTCTGGCTGTGCTGCAACAAGTCGCAGCAACGGTGCGTCAGTGACGGCTCTCTCAAGAAACACCACTCAAGTGACTGATTGATTAGGAGGGTCTTAAGCCGGTTGTTCGGAGGCGATTAGTTTCATGCCGAGCTTTTCTGCGCGCTTGGATAGCTGGCGCAGGACGCGCTCGTGGTAGCGCTCTTCGTAGTAGTCCTGACCCTGATCGGTGTACTGCTCGCCCTTGGTGAGCATCGTAGATCAGGGGCGCGAGCTTGTGGGCGGCGGCGGTGACGGCTTTGGGTTTATCCATGCGTGCGCACAAGCGGCGGAAGTAAGCGCCGAGAGCCGACTGGCTTGCCGCCGGCGATCTTGGTGCCCGGACATAAGGTCAGCCACGAGGTGAATTGCTTGACGGTGGGAACTTGGACATGTCGGCGCCCACCTCGGAGAGCACCGCGAGCGCGGTGGTGACGTCGATCCCATCGATACGCGTGAGGTCGACACCGCACATTTTGAACAAGTGCGCGCGCAGGTCAAACTTCGGCGCATTGCGCGCGCGGCCGCGCTTCTTGGCTGTAATGGGCTGGGCGTCGTGAACGTGCAGGCGTTTCAGTTGCTGCTCGATCTCGTGGTCGCACTCGCTGAGCTGGGTGGCGTAGAAATCGAATAAGGCGAGCGCCTGCCTGAGAGCGAACAGGTGCTCGGCGCGCCAAGTGCCATGTAGGCTCTTGGCGATTTCTGCGGCGCTGGCGTGGATGCGAGAGTTCTTCATCGCGGCCAGCACCTGGCCATCGCGCTCGCCGGCAATGATCGCGCGCAGGATTTTCTGGCCGGTCTCGCCGACCACGTCAGATGACGTTGGCCAGCTGGATATTCATTTGGGTGAGCGCCTTCTGCATATGCTGCACGTGGCGCGCCTGGCTCTTGAGCAGCATCTCGCGCTGGCGCGATAGCGCGCGCAGCGCACAGACTTCGTCGGCCGGGCGAAAGGCGCCGCGCAACAGTCCGTAGCTCATCAGCTGCTGCAGCCACTGGCAGTCGAGCACGTCGGATTTGCGGCCCGAGACGTTCTTCACGTGCCGCGCGTTGACCAGCAACACCCTAATGCCGCGCGCGTCGAGCAACTCGTACAACGGGATCCAGTACGCGCCGGTAGACTCCATCGCCACGGTGTTCACCCCGCACGCGTCGAGCCAGTCGGCCAGCCGATGCAAGTCAGCGGTGAAGCTTTTGAACTCGCGCACCGGTTGCTCGTCTCGATCGGGCGGCACCGCGACGTAGTGGGATGCGCTGCCGATATCGATGCCAGCCGCGTTGGGATGGCTGATAGTTCAGCGCCTGTCGGGATCGACCGGCGTTCAGGTTAAGGCTGCGATTGCGTTGCGCCAAGGCTTACTCCATCATCAGTCGTGGAATGTGGCGCTGGATCGGGTACGTCGTCGTGCTCACTCGCTCAAACGGAATATCGCCCCCTCGGCGGCAAACCGCCGAGCCGATTCACCAATGTCGATGACGTCACCCAGGTCCACGCTAACCCGCGGGCAATGCGCACCATTGCTACATCGGTCTGATGCCGCAAATCGCGTTGACGAAACCCGCGGCCAGCGCGTTGTGGCAAGGTGGAATGCGACGCTGGGGAAGCACGTTCCGACGCCAAGGGACTGTTGGCGGCCGTGTACAATTGTGCATATAATGCGGCGTGCGGTTCGAATGGGACGCGGCCAAGAATCGAGCGAATGCCGCCAAGCACGGCGTTGACTTCGCCGATGGCGTAGCGGTCTTCGAAGACGACTTGGCTCTAACTCGTCCGGACACCGAGGCGCGTGGTGAACAGCGCTTTGTGACGCTTGGCCAAGATGCCTTCGGTCGCCTCCTGGTCGTGGCGTTCACGGAGCGCGGCTCGCGAATTCGCATCATTTCAGCGCGCCCTGCCACGAACCAGGAGCGAAAATTCTATGAAGTCTGAGTACGACTTTTCCAAAGCGCGGCGGGGAGCGGTTGCACCATCGGCACCGGGCAAGACCCGGATCACGATCCGCCTAGATACCGAAGTCATCGACTGGTTCAAGGCTCAGGTCAACGAAGCAGGCGGCGGAAACTACCAGAGCCTTATCAACGACGCGCTGAAGGGACACATCCAGCAGCACGGGCTAGAACGCACGTTGCGAAAGGTGATCCGTGAAGAGTTGCGGCGTGTTGCCTAATCGCGCGTGGCCTAACCGCACGTTCAACCGGACCGCTACCGGCGGCGCTGCGCGCCCGCCGAGCGGCCGGTTAACTTGTTTCCGTCAGAGGCGTCACGGATACTCGGAAGGAACGCTAGACGGCAGATGCGCAGACTCCTCTCATGTATGGAGATTCAACGATGAACGAAGAGCAGTTTCGCCAACGCGCACAAGAACAAGGCTATGGTGATTTCCAGACCAAGGACTATGTTCCCAACAAGGACGGTCCGCTGCATGCGCATGAGTTTTCAGTGATGCTGTTGGTCGTCGGTGGGCAGTTCACCCTCGCCTTCGAAGATGGCACAACCAACTATTGTCCCGGCGAAGTCTGTGAACTCGCTGCCAACGTCATGCACACCGAACGCACTGGGCCTACCGGTGCAACGGTGCTACTGGCAAAGCGGGGGCCGGGCGCTTCTACGGCTGCCGCCTGAGTGGCAAGTTAGCTCAATACGTGATGCGCTATGACGCGTAGCCCCTTGCTCAAGCGGACGTGCCACGGCGAGCCGCCCTGGGTCTCATTTCATTCTTGCCCGGCGTCTTCTTCCCACCGCGGCAAGCCGCTTCGCTCAAACGTTAGGCCCCATGACGACCGACTCGCATTCGTCGAGGCCTGAGGCTTCTGGCCAAATCGAGCAAGGCTCTTTGAATCGGTGGGCGGAAGTCGCGCGCGACGCGGGACGACGCGATCGCCGATCTCTTTGCTTACATCGAGCCGTTTTACAATCGCAGCCGCCGCCACTCCACGCTCGGCTACAAATCGCCGACTCAGCTCATGCACGACTGGATCGCGACTCAGCATGAGGGGAACACTGCGGCATGATGCCTTGCCCTTGGAAGACGAAAAACCGAGAGAACCTCATCATTGTGGTTACACAAATCCTGACCACACCTCAAACGCTAGGCGGCACAGACGATTCCTTCGCGGTTCCACACTCTGGGCTTCGAAAAAGGGTGCTGAAATGCTCCACGGTTCCTGCCACTGCGGCGCGGTCAAATGGCGTTTCGAAGGAATGCCGGAATCTGCGACAGCGTGTAATTGCACGATATGCCGCCGCTATGGCGTGCTGTGGGCCTACGACTATGAAGGCGAAGGCATCGATGTCTCTGGTCCAACCCAGGTGTACGTGCGAGGAGAGGGGATAGGATTCCATTTCTGTGCTGCGTGCGGTTGCGTAGCGTTTTGGCGAGCGCTGGAACCCAACCGAGAGGGGCGCCGCCGGATCGCCGTCAACCTGCGCTTGACCGCCCCAGAGCCTGTCGCTCGGATTCCCATTCGCCATTTCGAAGGGCTCAACAGCTTCGAAGACCTGCCGCAAGATGGTCGATGTGTAGCGGACTATTGGTTCTAGAGTGCAGGGAATTTGCAGTGCGGCCCAAACACGCGCTCACAAGGACCCGCCGGGCACGCGTCTGAGTTCGGGCCAACAGCAGCCGTAGCCGCACGGTCTTGGTGGGAGCTTGACGATGACAATATCCTGGCCCGTACCGCCGCCCCCGCTCACTGCAAGCGGCGTGTTTGCGCTCTTCATCTTTTCCGGCGGCGCGCAGGCTGGCGACGCCGCGAGGCCCGAGCCGCACTGGTCGGGGTTGCCGATATGGGGCGCGGAAGCCGAGGCGAGAGGCTATCAAGTTCCGCTCCCGTTCGGGATCGGCGTCACCGCATACTCGGCTCGGCAGCCGGTGGATATCCACGACCTGCAATTGGGACGCAACGGAAATCCACCGGTATCGGTCACGAACTTCCTGCAAATTAATCGGGTGGACACGTCCCAGCAGAACCTCTCGGCGAAGATCGACGTCCTGGTCTTGCCGTTTCTCGACGTCTACGTCCTCCTCGGATATACCACGGGAACCACCAATGGACTCATCCAGGTTCCCGGCGAGTCAATAGGCGGCATCATCGAGCCCAGGGTACTTCAGCTCAATGCCTCATTCAAAGGCCCGACCTACGGTGGAGGTGTGACGCTTCAGGGAGGGGCCAAGGTCAGCGACTGGCGGGACCTGACTGCCTTCGTGGTAGCCGACGCGAATCGCACCAAGACCAACCTTTCGTTCGAAAATGAAACGTTGATCGCCGACACTAAGCCAGTGGCTTCAGTCTTCTCGGCCAGAGTAGGCTTGCATGGCACAGTCGGCCCGTCCATGAGCGCGGGGATCTGGACCGGTGCGATGTATCAGCGCATCCAGCAAACGGTCGCGGGCAGCGTCGCCGACACAGACCTCCAATTTGTCGTCGTCCAGTCGCCGACGAAACCGTGGAACACTCTGCTCGGTGGCATCGTCGAGTTCGGCAAGGATTTCGTTGTTCTTGTCGAGGGAGGGCTCGGCGCTCGCACGTCGATCCTCGCGGCAGCTGTGTACCGATTCTGAGTATGTTGCTTCGGTGTTGGCTTGGCTGATCACAAGGCATCGCGGCGCGGCAGGACCAGCCGGCAGGTCGCGCTGCTCGCGTGCGAGAATCCTTCCATGGCCCTTGACGTTCGTGATCTCTCGGTAACCCGATCCTCGCGCAACTCACGTCGCCAAGACAGAGGCGCGTTGCGCACTCTCGCGGTCGGTGCGCAGGCTCTTGGGGCGCTGGCTTTAGGCGCAGTGGCGGTTGGCGCGCTGGCCATCGGTGCGTTCGCGATTGGCCGCTTGGCGATTGGGCGCGCCCGAATCCGGCGTCTGGAAATCGACGAGCTCGTCGTTCGCAAGCTCCGCGTTACCGAGAATTTGCAGTCTCCACCGCCGTCGCGCTCCGAGAGCAACGAGTGATATGCGCAGGCCGGGGCACGTCGCTTCTTTGTCCTATCGCCTGGGGTGTGGGCCAGTTTAGCTAGCGCCCACTAGGCGGCACAGACGGTCAGTCGCGTCGCAAAGCATGTTCTGGAAATCCTCGCATGTCTGCTGCAGTTTCCATCCGCACGCTCGGCCCCGGCGATGTCACATTGATGAGATCCGTCCTGTCCATGTTTGGCGAGGCGTTTCTTGAGGTGGACACGTACAGCGACGCTCAACCCAGCACGGCCTACTTGGAGCGTCTGCTTGGCGGGGACACTTTCATCGCTCTTGCCGCCATGGAAGGCGATCAGGTCGTTGGAGGAATCGCCGCCTATGTGCTGCCGAAATTCGAGCAGGAGCGAAGCGAGCTCTATATCTACGACTTGGCGGTGGCAGAGACGCACAGGAGGCGAGGTATTGCCACGGCCATGATCGCAGAGCTGCAGAGAATCGGGGCATCACGCGGTGCCTATCTCATTTTCGTGCAGGCCGACTACGGTGACGCCCCGGCCATCGCGTTGTACACGAAGCTCGGCACTCGCGAGGATGTCATGCACTTTGACATTTTCACTGCGACGACCGCGCAGCCTTCCGGACCCCTTAGGTAACCGCGCAGCAACAAAGCGCAGACGCAACTTTGTACGCTCTGCTCCACCGGTGGCGCAGTGAACGCCCGACGCGTGGTCAAGTCCGCGAACCGAAGTGCCGCCGAGCGCTCGCAGCCGCCGCGCTGTTGTTTTCGGTCGCTAGTGCTGCATCCCCCAGCGCTTGACCGTGCGGACTTCGATCGTGCGGAAGACGACGTTCTCGACGACGAGCCCGATCAGGATCACCGAGAACAGCCCGGCGAACACATTGGGAATGTCGAGCTGGTTCTTGTTCTCGTAGATGAACCAGCCGAGGCCGCCGGCGCCGCTCGAAACGCCGAACACGAGCTCGGAGGCGATCAGCGTGCGCCACGCGAACGCCCAGCCGATCTTCAAGCCGGTGAGGATGCTCGGAAACGCGGCGGGGATCAGGATCTTCGTCACGTATGCGATGCCGGAGAGTCCATAGTTGCGGCCGACCATCCGTAGCGTGTTCGACACCGACCGGAACCCCGAGTGCGTGTTGAGCGCGACCGCCCAAAGCACCGAGTGGACGAGCACGAAGATGAGGCTGCCCTTGCCGAGCCCGAACCAGATCAGCGCGATCGGCAGCAGCGCGATCGCGGGCAGCGGGTTGAACATCGCGGTGAGCGTCTCGAGGAGATCGGTGCCGATGCGCGTCGCGACGCTCAACGCGGTCAGCGCGGCCGCCACCGCGATGCCGATCGCGTAGCCCGCGAGTAGCACGTTGAGCGATGTGAGGACTCTCGCGACGATCTCGCCGCTCGCCACACCCTTGATGAACGCGACGTTGGTTGCGACGAACGTCGGGAACAACAGCTCGTTGTCGAGCAGACGTGCGCCGATTTCCCAGATCAGCGCGAGAGCGATCAGGATCGCCGCCTTGCGCACGGCGCCTTTGTTATAGATGCGCTCGAACGTGGACAGCGGCTTCTCGACGACGCCGAATGCCGACGAATCGATCGGCTCGTGACGGATCTCCGGACGCGCAACGAACGCGTCGTCGCCCGAGCTGGACGAAGGTGGCGCTTCGCGCTCCGTGGTTCGCCGCGGCGGCGGCTCGGTTGAATCATCCATCGTCATGGTGACGCTCGTCTTCCTCGACCTCGTCGGCGAACAGGATGTCGTGGATCTCGACTTCGAGCGCCTTCGACACCAGCGGATCGGCGTCGCGCGGCACGCTCGCGAGCTCGGCTTTCACCTGGCCCGGATGCGGCGACATCAGCAGGATGCGACTGCCGCATTTCACCGCTTCCGGGATCGAATGCGTGACGAAGAGCACGGTGAAGTGCGTGTCGTCCCACAGCTGCAACAGCTCGTCCTGCATCTTACGCCGAGTGAGCGCATCGAGCGCCGCGTACGGCTCGTCCATCAGCAGGATGTCGGGCTCCATCGCCATGCCGCGCGCGAGCGCGACGCGCTGCTTCATGCCGCCCGACAGCATGTGCGGATGGGTGTTCGCAAACGGCGCGAGCTTCACCTTCCTGATGTAATGCATCGCCTTGTCCTCGGCCGCCTTGCCGCGCAGCTTGCGCGACGAGATCAGAGGGAACATCACGTTCTCCTTGACCGTCTTCCACGGCAGCAGCTGGTCGAACTCCTGGAAGATCATCATCCTGTCGGGACCGGGCTTGTCGACGACCCTTCCTTTGAGCCGGATCTCGCCTTCGGTCGGCGCCAGGTAGCCGCCGACCGCCTTGAGCAGCGTGGACTTGCCGCAGCCGGACGGGCCGAGCAGAACGTAACGATCGGAACGGTAGACCTGGAAGTCGACCCGATACGTTGCGGTGACCAGATGTTGCGCCGTCTTGTACTGCAACGTGACGCCGCGCACATCGAGCAGCGGCGAAGGCTCTCCGGGCTCGCTCGTCACGGGCGATCAGGCGCTCTCGTAGAGTCGCGTCAGCACGAACTCGCGATGGCCGAGCGCTTCGGCGGCAGTGAGCCGTCCGTTCGCCGTACGCAGCATGCAATCGAGCGCCTTGTCGCCCGCCTGGTCGAGGTTGATCTCGCGCTGCAGGAGCCCGGTCACGTCGACGTCGACGTGCTCGCTCATCGTGCGCACCGTACGAGGGTTCGCGCAGAGCTTGATCACCGGCAGGATCGGGTTGCCGATGACGTTGCCCTGGCCGGTCGGGAAGAAGTGCACGACGTAGCCCGATGCCGCGCACAGCGTCACCATTTCGGCGGCCGCCGACGAACTGTCCATGAACCACAGACCGGTTCCGGTCGGCGTCTCGGCCTTGTCGAGGACGCCGTCGACCTTGCAGACCTTGCCGATCTTCTGGATGTTGCCGAGCGCTTTCTCCTCGATCGTCGTGAGACCGCCGGCGATGTTGCCCTTGGTCGGCTGCGAGTCGGACAGGTCGTTCGTTTTGTGTCGGTTCACGACGTCCTGATAGCGATTGAACATCGCCATGAACTGGTCGCGCACCTCCGGTGTGCGGCAGCGTTCGGCGACGAGGTGCTCGCCGCCGGTCAATTCGGTCGTCTCGCCGAACACGAGCGTCGCGCCGAGCGGATAAAGCTTGTCGAACGCATTGCCCACCGTCGGGTTCGCGCCGCAGCCGGATGTCGTATCGGACTCGCCGCACTTGGTCGACACCCACAGATCCGAGATCGGGCAGCGCACGCGCTGCTGCTCGGAGGCCCACTGAACGAGCTCGCGCGCCGCACGCGACGCGCGCATGATCGTGTCGTGGTCGCCGTGCAGCTCGATGCCGAAGCTCTCGACCGGCTTGCCGGTCTTCCTGATGCCGTCGGCGACCTTGCCCGCCCAGCCTTCCTCGATACCGATGACGACGACGGCGGCGACGTTGGGATTCGCGCCGGTGCCGATCAGCGTGCGGAAGTGCAGGTCGAGGTCGGCGCCGAATTGCAGGCGTCCGTACGGATGCGGCAGCGCCATCGTACCCTTGATGCTGCCCGCGACCGCTTCGCACGCCGCGTTCGAGATGTCGTCGACGGGCAGGATGACCACGTGATTGCGTACGCCGACGCGGCCGTTCTCGCGCCGATAGCCGAGGAAGGTGGTGTCACGGTCGATCATTGCGGATCCTTTGTTTGCCCGTCATTCCCGCGACCGCGGGAATCCGGTGACTTTCGACGAACGACGCCGGGTCCCCGCCCCCGATTCAAACACTCGTGGGCAAGGTTCGCGGCGACCACAACCTCACCAGCGCTTGGTCTTGATGTTGTGCACGTGCGCGTGCTCGCCGGCGCGGATCGGCGCGACGACGCGGCCGATGTCCTCGCCGTACTTGTAGACGGTGTCGCCCACTTTCATGTCGGCGAGCGCGAGCTTGTGGCCGATCGGGATGTCCTGGCGTGCCGAAAGCTCGATCGTGCGGTCGTCGTCCATGATCCAGCCGGTGAGCGCCTGACCTGCCTTGACGCCCTCGACCACGACGACGGCCACCGTGTCCTTGGCGTCGTGCAATACGAAATGAATCATCGCTCGTCTCCGGATGCGCGGTATGTGCCGAATGGCGATGCTAGACCATCCTGCCGGCGCAGGCCAATCGCGCCTTGATCACGCCGGAGCGTCCGCCTGCGGCTCGGCTACGCAACCGAGCGCTTCGATCGCCGCGCGATCGGTCGCGAAGAACGCGGCTTCACCCAGCTCGGCGGCGAGGCCGGTCCGCTGCAGGACCTCGTGGACCTGCTTCTTGACGCCCGCAAGCTGCAGCGCGACGCGCTGCGCAGCGAGCTTCTGGCGAAGCTGTCGCAGCATCTCGATGCCGGTCGCGTCGATGTCGTTGACCGGACTCGCCGCGATCAGCACCGTCTTAACTGCCGGATGCAGTCGTTCGATGACGAAGCGCTCGAGCAGCGGCGCGGTGATGTAGGTAATCGCCGAGTCCATCCGCACGGCGAGCACGTTCGGTGCGACATGCGGCAGCCGGTGATGACCGCGCTCGCGCAGCGTGCCATCGGGATGCGGGCCGACTTCGATGATTCGCGGCCGGCTACGCCGGTAGAGATACGCGAGCAGCGACAGGACGAACCCGGCGAGAACGCCCCAATGCAGGTACGGCACCGAAACGATCGTCGCGACGAACGTGACGAGCGCGATCGCGCCGTCGTCGGCTGACGCGCGCCACAGCGCGCCGAACACGGCGAAATCGATCAGCCCGACGAGCGGTACGATGATCACCGCCGCAAGGACCGCAAGCGGCAGATGATAGAGATAGGGCGTCGCCCACAGCAGGCACGCGAGCACGCACGCGGCGGTGAACAGCGTCGACCACGCGCTCTCGGCGCCGACGAACAGGTTCAACGCCGAGCGCGAGAACGAGCCGCTCACCGGAAATGCGCCGGACACGCCGCTCGTGATCTTGGCGAGCCCTTGTCCGATCAGCTCCTGGTTCTGGTCCCACGACTCGCCGCGCCGGCGCGCAAGCGTGCGGCAGCTCGACATCGCTTCGGTGAAGCTCAAGAGCGCAATGATGAGCGCGGCCGGCAGCAACGCGCGGTGCTGATCGAGCGGAATCATCGGCGGCCACGCGATCGGCGGCAGTCCGCCCGGAATCGCTCCGACGACGGCGCCGCGCTCCGCCGCGAATCCTATGGCGGCACTCACGACGATCGCTGCGACGGACGCCACGAGCACGCCCGGAAGCCGCGGTACGAATCGCCGCTGCACGACCAGGAGCACGATCGCGGCGAGTCCGAATGCCGCCGTTTCGGCGACGACGCGCGGCCTGTCGGCGAGCGCCGCCGCCGCCTTCGCGGGCCACGTCGCGTCGCGCGGCGCGGGCAGCCCGAGCAGCAGCGGCAGTTGCGACACGATGATGATCAAGGCAGCGGCGTTGACGAATCCGGAGACGACGGGATACGACACGAAATTGGCGATGATGCCGAGGCGCAGCGCGCCGAGCAGCAGTTGTATCGCGCCTGCATAGATCGCGAGCCACATCGCGAGACGGACCCAATCAGCGCCGCCCGGCGCAGCGAGCGGTTGCAGCGAAGCGAACGTGAGCAGGCTCGTGAGCGCAACCGGTCCGACGGCGAGCAGCGCCGAAGAACCCCAAAGCACGCCGACGATCGCGGGCAGCAACGCCGCGTACAGGCCGGTTTCGGCCGGCATGCCGGCGAGCGTTGCATAGGCGAGCGCTTGGGGAACGAGCACGAGGCCTACGGAGAGGCCGGCGAGCGCATCCTTGCGCAGCGTCTTGAGCGTGGGCCGTGGCCAGCCCAAGAAGGGAAAAAGGCCCCGCCACGTCGCGCTCATTGCGATGCCTCGCGACGCGCAACGAGCGACGCTCCGGCGTGCAGTTTTGCATAGGCGAGCGCCGCGATCAGCACGAATGCCGCTGCGACGATCGCGACGACGTCTCCGGCATAGACATAGGGCGTGACGCCTTGCCGTCCGGCGATTCGAACCTCGAGTGTGGCGCGCGTGAACCATGGTAGCCGCTCGATTTCGCGGCCGCGATGGTCGATCGCCGACGTGATGCCGGTGTTGGTCGCGCGCAGCATCGGCCGGCCCGTCTCGAGCGCGCGCATCGCGGCGATCTGATTGTGTTGGAGCGCCGCGAGCGAATGGTCGTACCATGCGTCGTTGGTGACGTTGACGAGCAACGTTGCCTCGGCGGCCTGAGGGCGGATGTCGGCGCCGAACGCGTCTTCGTAGCAGATGTTGACCGCGACGCGCTGGCCGGCGACGGCGAGCGGACGCTGGTCGGCGTCACCCGCGCTCTGGCTCGCGAGCGGGATGGCGAGCACGGAGCGAATGAACCAGCCGACGACGGGCTCGAGCGGGATCGTCTCGCCGAACGGCACGAGATGGCGCTTGCGGTAGCGTTGCGCGTCCGACGAGCCGAGCGTGATCACGCTGTTGTAATAGCGCGGCTCGTCGCGGCCGGGAAGCGGCGGCTCGAGGGTGAACAGGCCGAGCAGCAGATCGCCGCGACGCGCTTGCGCGGCGAGCGCAAGTCGCGACAGCACGGCCTCGGGCACTTCGTCGGCGAACATCGGGAACGCGCTTTCGGGCAGCACGATCAGGCGCCCGCGCGCCTTCATCACGAGATCAGTGTAGATCTCGAACGTGCGGTCGCGAAACGCCGGGTCGAACTTGAGGTCCTGCAAGACGTTGCCCTGGACGAGCGTCACCGCGAGCGGCTCGGGAAGCGGTTGCGTCCATTCGATGCGCTCGAGCGCCGAGGCGGTGGCCCACGGCATCGCGGCGGCGATGGTGAACGCGATCGCCCAAGCGTAGCGCACGGCGGCGATCGCTTCGAGCGCGACGACGGCGGCAGCGGCGGTCAGCGCCGTGGCAAGCGTGACGAGAAAGACGCCGCCGATCGGCGCGAAGTACGCGAGCGTCGTCGGCGACCCCTGCGGAATCTGCGCGTAGCCGAGCGACAGCCACGGAAAGCCGGTGAAGACGACGCTGCGCAGCCATTCGCTCAACGTCCACGCGCCGGCTGCAGCGATTGCGCGCGCCGCCGACCCCTGTTCGGTCCAGCGCGCCGCGGCCCAGCCCGACGCCGCGGGATAGAGCGAGAGAAACGCGCAGAACGCGGCGGTGCCGATGGCGGCGAGCAGCGCGGGCATCTCGCCGAACGTGTGCAGCGCGATGTACACCCACGACGCACCGGCGCCGAACAGGCCGACTCCGAACGCGAACCCGATCGCTGCCGCCTCGCGCGGCGTCGCGTGCTGCCACAAGAGGAACAGCCCGCCGATCGTGACCAGCGTCGCCGCCGGCGCGCCGAACGGCGCGAACGCGAACACGGTCGCCACACCGCCCGCGAACGCCAACGAACGCGCGAGCCAGCCGTTCGCGGCCACCTTCAGTCGGCGCCCGTTTCGACGGGCGGCGGCGGTGGCGGCGGCTCGACCTGCAGCGTGTGCAGCCGACGGCTGTCGGCGCGCACGACGCGGAAGCGGAAGCCGCCGATCGCCGTCGATTCAGCGCGCTTGGGCAGCCGGCCGAATGCCTGCAGCACGAGGCCGCCGACGGTGTCGAACTCGTCGTCGGAAAAGTCGGTGCCGAACCGCTCGTTGAAGTCGGCGATCTCCGTCTGCGCCTTCACGCGATAGCGGCCGGACGCCTCGGCGATGATATTGTCCTCGCCCTCGTCGTAGTCGTATTCGTCCTCGATGTCGCCGACGATCTGCTCGAGCACGTCCTCGATCGTCACGAGCCCGGAAACGCCGCCGTATTCGTCGACGACGATCGCGATGTGGTTGCGGTTGGCGCGAAACTCGCGCAGCAGCACGTTCAGCCGCTTCGACTCCGGCACGAACACCGCCGGCCGCATCATGTCGCGCAGGTTGAAGCTCTGCGGATCGGCGTAGAAGTTGAGCAGCTCCTTCGCGAGCAGGATGCCGACGACGTCGTCCTTGCTCTCGCCGATCACCGGGAAGCGCGAGTGCTTCGTCTCCAGCACGACCGGCATGAACGACGCCGGGTCGTCGTCCTGCGCGACGACGTCCATCTGCGCGCGCGGGATCATGATGTCGCGCACCGTCATCTCGGAGACCTGCAGCACGCCCTCGATCATCGAAAGCGCGTCGGCGTCGAGCAGCTTCCGCTCGAATGCGCCTCGCATCAAATCGACGAGCTCCTCGCGGTCTTCCGGCTCGCGGGTGAGAAACGCCGACAGCCGCTCGAGCAGCGTCGGCTTGTCGTCCTTGTCGCCCGAGTCGACGACGCTCATCAGGTGCGCACACGCGCCGTCGCACGGGCCGCGTCGTCGGCCGGCGGGCGGTACGGATCGGCGACGTCGAAGCGCGCGAGCAGCGCCCGCTCGCGCGCTTCCATCGCGCGCGCGTGGCGGTCGCTGTCGTGATCGTAGCCCTGCAAATGCAGCATGCCGTGGACGACGAGGTGCGCGCAGTGATCGGCGAGCGGCTTGCGTTGCGCGCGCGCCTCCCGACGCAGGATCGGCGCGCACAGCACGAGGTCGCCCGTGAGCGGCAACACGTCATCGTACACGAACGTCAGCACGTTGGTGGCGTGGTCCTTTCCGCGGTAGCGGGCGTTGAGCGCGCGACCCTCGCGCGTGCCGACGAAGCGCAGCGCGACGGCCGCATCGCGTTCGAGCGCCGCGCGCGCCCATCGGCGCAGCGCCGCGGGTTTCGGCAGCGTGTCCGCCGCGACCGCGTACTGCACCGAAAGCGTAAGACGCGGCGGCCGCCGCGCGCGGGCGGAGCTCACGTTGCGCTATTGCGGACCCTTGGCGGCGTCGGCGGCTGTCGCACGCTCGTACGCGCTGATGATCTTCTGTACCAACGGATGGCGGACGACGTCCGCGCTGCTGAACCGCGTGAATGCGATGCCGCGTACGCCGGCGAGCACGCGGTCGGCTTCGACGAGCCCGCTCTTCTGGCCGCGCGCGAGGTCGATCTGCGTCACGTCCCCGGTGATCACCGCTTTGGTGCCGAAGCCGATTCGCGTGAGAAACATCTTCATCTGCTCGGGCGTCGTGTTCTGCGCCTCGTCGAGGATGATGAACGAGTGGTTGAGCGTGCGCCCGCGCATGTAAGCGAGCGGCGCGATCTCGATCGTTCCGCGCTCGAACAGTTTGCCGGTCTTGTCGAACCCCATCAGGTCGTAGAGCGCATCATAGAGCGGACGCAGATACGGATCGACTTTCTGCGCGAGGTCGCCCGGCAGGAAGCCCAGCCGCTCGCCGGCCTCCACGGCGGGGCGAACGAGCACGAGGCGCTTCACCGTATCGCGCTCGAGCGCGTCGACGGCGCACGCGACGGCGAGGTACGTCTTGCCGGTGCCCGCCGGTCCGATCGCGAACGTGATGTCGTGCTCCTGGATGTCGCGCAGGTACGCGATCTGGTTGGGCGTTCTTCCGTGCAGGTCGGCGCGGCGCGTGCGCAGCAGCGGCATGCCCTCGTCGACCGCCGCTTCGTTCGCGGCCGCCGGCGGCTTCGATTGCGTCGCGAGCTCGATCAGGCCGAGCTGAATGTCGTCGACGGTGAGCGGCTTCTCCGCTTGCGCATAGAAGCGGCGCAGCGCTTCCGCGGCGCGATTCGCCTGCGCACGCGAGCCGCTGAGCGCGAATTCATTCGATCGGTGCGAGATGACGACGTCGAGCGCGGCTTCGATCTGGCGCAGATTCGCGTCGAGCGGCCCGCAGAGATTGGCGAGCGCGCGGTTGTCGAGCGGCTCGAGGGCGAGCGTGACGGCGTTGGCGGACAAAGGCTGGTTGTGCGGGCGGCGCGGCGGAAGGTCAGTCTGCGACAAAGCGGCCGGACGCGCAAGCGCCCGAAAATGGCGTCCCCGCGAACGCGGGGACCAGCGACTTTCCAAACACCCTTGCGTACGCCGTCGTCCCCCCGAACGCGGGGACTCAGCGACTTTGCAAGCACACCCTTGCGTACGCCGTCGTCCCCGCGAACGCGGGGACCCAGCGTCGTTCCCCGCGACGACGCGTCGCTACACGCCCTGCCGCACCAGCGGCGCCTTCAACGCTTCGTCGAGCGTTTCCTGGATCTCGGCGAGATGCGCGCGAGCCTCCTTCGAGTACCGCGCGCTGCGCTTGGCTTGCGCAACAGAGATTTCCTGCCGCAACGTCTTCGCTTCGTCTCGCATCAGCGCGCGCGCATCGGCGGGCATCGCCGCAGCGGGCCGCAGCAACGCGCTCGCGATCCGAGATGCGTGCTCGCGCTGCAGATTGCGGCGGAACAGATTGATGTCGCGGCCGCTCTTCAACTCGCTCCAGATCGCCGTGTGCAACGTTGTGTAGAGCTCGGAGAGCTTGATCGATTGCCGGCTGTCGTCGACGCGGCTCGCGTTGTTGACCAGGCGCTGCGCGGTCTGCTCGCTCATCAGTTGATTCAGCACGACGCGCTGCACGCCGAGCACGCGCTGGTCGATCGCGAAGTCGAGCGGCATTTGCGCGCGGCCGAGCTCCTCGGCGTCGAGCTGGTCGTAGAACGAAACGCTCGCCTCGCGCAAGAGCTTGGGACTGATGCGGAAGCTGTCGGGCGAAAGCACTTCGCGCGTCACCAGATCGAGCGCGGCACGCTGCTTGTCCGGTGCCACCGGCATCAGCGGCGGACGCCCGGTCCCCGGGCGGTCGCGCAGCACGGTGAGGCCACCGATGTACTTGACCGCTTGCGCGGCCGATTCCTGCGCGTCGGCCAGTCCGCGAACGAGATTGCGCCGCAGCAGGCTGTAGCTTTCGCCCGCCTTGAGCTCGCGCCGTTCGGTGCGCTCGAGCAGCTCGCGCGCGAGCGCGAAGCGCTTCTGCGCGTAGCCAAGCGGATTCACCGTCAGGTCGAACTGGTTGATCTCCGGATCGAGGCCGCTGTAGAACGACGTGTCGTCCATTGCGAACGCGAGCAGCGGCTCGTTCGATCGCGCTGCGATCTTCGCGAGGCTTGCCGCCTCCTCGTCCTGCGGGATTTCCGCGTACGCGTACTCGATCGCCCAGTAGTCGTATGGCCCGAGCGTGGACATCTGGTATTCGCCCTGATGCTCGCCTTTGAGCGCGATGTTCCATGGGTTGTAATCCATCACCGAGCCGGAAAGCCCGTTCGCGCGCGTGAATTGCGGATCGGCAAGCTGCGCCTCGGTGTACACGGTCGACGCGCGGAAGTTGTGCGTGAGGCCGAGCGTGTGGCCGACCTCGTGCATCACCGTCTCCTTGACCAGCCCTGCGATGAAGCGCTCGGCGTCCTCGCTGTTCATGTCGAGATCGCCGCGCGCCTCGAGCAGCGCCATGCCGAAACCCGCTTGCTCGGCCGCGTACGCGCCGAATTCGCAGGCCATCGCGTTACGCGTGCCATCGAACGCACTTGCGATCGATGCGCTCGTCGGCGGCGGTGCGCTCGGCTGCAGCGTCTCGGCGCGCAGGTTGCGGAACACGCGCATCCAGCTACCGTCGATCGCGATGTCGGCGTCGAGGATCTCGCCGGTGCGCGGATCGACGACGCGCGGACCGATCGCGACGAACGACGAGCGCGCGTTGGCAATCCAGCGCACGGACGCGCGATGCAGGTCGCTCGTATCGAAATCGGCGTCGTCGGGCTGTTGCTCGACGCGGATCGCGTCCTTGAAGCCGATGTGCTCGAACGCCTTGTTCCATTCGAGGATGCCCTCGCGGACCGCGGACCGATAGCGCTCCGGGATCGTGCGGTCGAGCCAGTAGACGATCGGCTGCTTCGGCTCGGACAGCGCGGCGGTCGGATCCTTCTTCTCGAGCCGCCAGCGCTCGACGTAGCGGGTGATCGGCACGCGGGAGACGTCGTTGCTGAAATCGACGCGCTCGATCCAGAAGTGACCGATGCGCTCGTCGACGAGTCGCGGACGCATCGGCGGCTCGGGCAGCGCTGCGAGCGTGTAATGGAAGCCGAGGAACAGGCTGCGCGGATCGGGAACCGCCGAAGGCACCGTCGGCGCGCCCGCCAGGCTCAGCGGCGATCCCGTGGCGATGCGTCCAATCGAATAATGGGCGCTAACGTCGAAGGTCACCATGTCCGGCTGCGCGCGGACCGTGCCGAACGACGAGTTGCGCGGATCGAATCCGTACGGCTGATGGAAGCTGCGCTCGAGCACCTGCGCAGCCGCCGGCATGTCGGTGAAGAAGAGCCCGGACGCGTCGATCAGGACCGACTTGCGCTCGGGATGCGGCTGCGAGACGACCGGCGCCGTCGCGAGCAGGCTGTCGGAGAATCCGTTGGCCACGGCGCGCGCTTGCGGCGTGTTCTCCTTCGCCGCGTACTTGACGTTCTTCGCGATCAATTGCACGGCGTTGCCGTGCCTGCGAAACGTCACGACTTCCTCGACGCCCACCGGCCAGCTCATCATGCCGCCGTACAGACGGTGCTCGCCGATTCCCTGATTGAGCGACGAGACGAGGAAATACGGCTTGTCGAACTGCGAAGGCTCGAGCTCGATCCAGACCTTGTCGTCCTTCTGCCAGAGCCTTACCAGTCCCGGCAGCTCCTTCGCGTCGCGCACGACATCGCCGAACGGGCGGGCTTGCCCGGCGATGGCCGCGGCGGCCGCCGCGGCGGCGACGCGCGCGGCGTCCGCCGGCGAGGCGCCCGGATGGCCGGCACGACCCGGTGATTCCGCCGCAGCGGCTGCGCCTGCCGCGGCGGCCGCGGCCACGCCGGCGCTATAGCCGCCGAGACCCGGCATGGCCGCGCAACCGGCGAGCGAGACACCGAGGCTGAGCGAAAGAGCAAGTAGCGAGAAAGCGTCTCGGCGGCGCGGCGGATGTACAGGCGCAGGCATGGATCCCTCGGTAAGGCGTATATCGCGATGGGCGATCGATGGACAGCGACCGTCGCGACGCGTTTCCAAAAATTACACTATTTCTTTCGCCGCTGGGAGAGCTATTTCACCCCGGAGCGAATGCGGATATGCAGCAGTAATGTACAAGTCGACATACGTGTCGATCAGTGTCTCGTCGCCGGCGAAGTTGACGACGCGGTTGTTCTCGGTCCGCGCGGCCAACTCGCGCGGATTCCTCGCCGATCGGCCGGTGACGAGAACCCGCTCCCGTTTGCCCACCATGGCCTCGCTACAGGCGCGGTATTGGCGGTCGAGCACGGCGTTCAACCGCGTTAGCCGCGCCTGTTGCTCGTCGGGCGGAACGGGTTCGGCGAGCTCGGCTGCGGGTGTTCCCGGCCGCGCGCTGTACGCGAAGGAGAAGGCGCCGTCGAATTCGACGCGTTCGGCGAGATCGAGCGTACGCGCGAAATCGTCGTCGCTTTCGCCGGGAAAACCGACGATGAAATCGGACGTGAGCGAAAGCTGCGGCCTCACCGCGCGAAGCCTGCGCGCGATCGACTTGTACTCGAGCACCGAGTAGCCGCGCTTCATCGCGGCGAGCACGCGGTCGGCGCCGGACTGCACCGGCAGATGCAGGTGCGAGACGACCTTTTCGAGGTTCGCGTAGACGTCGATCAGCCGCTGCGTCATTTCTTTCGGATGCGACGTCGTGTAGCGAATGCGCTCGATGCCGGGAATCTCGGCGACGTACTCGAGCAGCGTGGCGAAATCAGCGGTCTCGCCGCGCTCGACCATCGGCGCGCGATACGCGTTGACGTTCTGCCCGAGCAGCGTCACTTCCTTGACGCCGTGGTCGGCGAGATCCGCGATCTCGGTGAGCACGTCGTCGAACGGTCGCGACACTTCCTCGCCGCGCGTATACGGCACCACGCAGAACGTGCAGTACTTGCTGCAGCCCTCCATGACGGAGACGAACGCGCTCGCGCCGTCGACGCGCGGTGGCGGCAGGTGGTCGAACTTCTCCACCTCCGGAAAGCTCACGTCGACTTGCGCTTCGCCGCTCGAACGGCGTGCGCGGATCATCGCCGGCAGCCGGTGCAGCGTCTGCGGGCCGAACACGACGTCGACATACGGCGCCCGGCGCACGATGCCGGCGCCTTCCTGGCTCGCGACGCAGCCGCCCACACCGATGATCAGGTCGGGACGCGCGGCCTTCAGCGCGCGCACGCGACCCAGATCGTGGAAGACGCGCTCCTGCGCCTTCTCGCGCACCGAGCACGTGTTGAAGACGATGACGTCGGCGTCGTCGGGACGCTCGGTCAGCGCGAGACCCTCGGCGTCGGCGAGCACGTCGGCGATCTTCGCCGAGTCGTACTCGTTCATCTGGCACCCGAAAGTGCGAATAAAGAGCTTACGGGACACTGGTTTCACCTCGGGTCCGGCTTTATCCGGGGGAGGCGGTTCGGTCGTGAAAAAAGAGCGCGGATTATACCCACCGCCGGTCCCCAGCCCGCGTTGAGAAAAGTCAAGGTCGCGACGCGAGCGGCGAGGTCGGATCCGGGCGCGCAGCGCCGATCCCGTGTGAGCAACGGCGAGTCGGCGCTAGCGGCCGACGACGCGACGTCGCCAACGCTCGACCGTCACGGAGGCCGCCGACGTTGGCCGACGCCACGTTCGGCGGTAGAATTTGCGCTGCAGGTGTCCGTCGCGAATTCCTCGCGGCGGGTGAAACGGGAATGCGGTGCCGCGCGCTTGCCATTCGCGCGCCACGCCGCGGCTGCCCCCGCAACGGTAGGCCAGTGCGGGCCGCTCCAACCACGCCACTGTTCGCGCTCGACCGCGAGCGGGAAGGCGGAGCGGCCAAGACTGGCGAGCCCGGAGACCGGCCTGCACACCGGTGCGCGGCTTGGACGCGTACCGGACGAGCACGCGGCGCGTCCGACTCGTGCGCCGATCCTCGATCCGCCGTGCGGGTGGCATGGCGAACGCGGAGTCGCCGTCATGCGCTTGCTTGCCTGCTCCTCGCGACGCCTGGGGGCCGTTGTGCTCGCGCTTCTGCCCGCGCTCGCTCCTGTAACGGCTCTTTGCCAGACACAACTCGCCGCAGCCGCGCTTCCTCCGCTGGTCGTCACCGCTTCGCGCAGCGAGCAGCCGCTGACCGACCTTCTCGCCGACGTCACGGTGATCGGGCCCGACGAGATCGCCCGCGCCGGCGCGCAGGCAGTGCTCGACCTGCTGCAACGTCAGCCGGGTGTCGAGGTCATTCGTAACGGCGGCCCCGGCGGCGTGTCGGGCGTCTTCCTGCGCGGCGCGAACGCAGCGCAGACGCTGGTGCTGATCGACGGTGTGCGCGTCGGCTCGTCGTCGACCGGCGCCGCGACGCTCGAAGCGATTCCGCTGGAGCAGATCGATCACATCGAGATCCTGCGCGGACCCGCATCGTCGCTGTACGGCGCCGACGCGATCGGCGGCGTGATCCAGATCTTCACGCGCCGCGGCGGGCCGGCGTTCGCGGCGAACGCAAGCGCAGGCGGCGGAACCTATGGCACCTGGACCGCGAGCGGCGGCGCGGGCGGAACCGCCGGTCCGGTGTCCTACGCGGTCCAGATCGGTGCGCGCGCGAGCGACGGGTTCAATGCGATCGTCGATCCGACGAGCTTCGCGTTCAATCCCGACCGCGATGGCTACTCGAGCGTCAACGCGAGCGCAAACGTGTCGGCGCAGTGGGCGCCGGGGCAGTCGGTCGAGGCGCGGTATCTGCGCAACCGGCTCGATGCGCAATTCGACTTGGACCCCGACTTCGACGATCGCACGATCACCGTCGTCGAAACGTGGCAGGTCGCAAGCCGCAACGCGGTGACGCCGTATTGGAAGTCGCTGCTTGCCGCGTCCGATGCCATCGACGACAGCGTGTCGAAGGGCGCGTTCGGCGATTTTCCGTTCCGCACGACGCAGCGCCAGTACACGTGGCAGAACGAGCTCGCGCTCGCGCAGTTCACGCCGGTGCCGGGCGCGCTGACCGCAGGCTACGAGCGGCGCGAGGAGCGGGTCGCGGGCGATTCCGGATTCGCGGTCACATCGCGCGATACCGACGCCGTGTTCGCGATCTATCGGCTCGCACGCGATGCGCATACGCTGCAGGCCAACCTGCGCCACGACGAGTCGACGCAGTTCGGCGGCCGCACGACCGGCACGATTGCCTACGGCTACCGCATCTCGCCCGAATGGCGCGTGAACGCAAGCTATGGCACCGGCTTCAAGCCGCCGACGTTCAACGACTTGTACTTTCCGGGCTTCTCCAATCCCGCGCTCGCCCCTGAAACGTCGCGCAGCGTCGAAGGCGGCGTGCATTGGGCCCGCACGATCGCGGTCGCGGGCTCGAGCACGGCGATCGAAGCGCGCGCGGTCGTCTACCGCAACCGCGTGCGCGATCTGATCGTGTTCCAGTGCGACGCCGACTTCAACTGCGCGCCGCAGAACGTCGCGCGCGCCACGCTGGAAGGCGTGAGCCTTACGGCCGAGCTGCGCGTCGACTCCGGCACGACTCTCGGCGCGTCGCTCGATCTCGCGTCGCCGAAGGACGAGGACAGCGGCAGGCTGTTGCCCCGACGCGCGCGCCAGCACGGTACGCTCGACGTCGGACACCGGCTCGGCCCGGTACGCGTCGGTGCGGAGGTCGTCGCGTCGTCGCACCGATTCGACGACGCCGCCAATACCGTGCGCCTCGCGGGTTACGCGATCGTCAATCTCACCGCCGAATGGCAGTTGAACCCGAGGCTCAGCGCGTTCGTGCGCGCAGACAACATTTTCGACCGCGACTACGAGCTTGCGGCGGACTTCTCGACCGGTGGCGCGACGGTTTTTGGCGGCTTTCGATGGCGGCTTTGAAGCTCGTCGGCTTCGCGATGATCGCCGCGGCGATGCTCGCAAGCGCGTCCGCGGCCGCCGCGATCAGCGTCGTCGACGATAACGGCGTAACCGTTTCGCTCGCGGTGCCCGCGCGGCGGATCGTGAGCCTCGCGCCGCACGCGACCGAGCTCGTGTTCGCCGCCGGCGCAGGGGATCGTCTGGTCGGTGTGGTTGCAAGGTCCGACTGGCCGGCGGCTGCGCGCGCGCTGCCGCGCATCGGCGACGTGCACGCGCTCGATCTGGAGCGCGTGATTGCACTCAAGCCCGATCTCGTCGTGACGTGGCCGTACACGACGCCGGCGCAGGTCGATCAGTTGCGCGCGCAAGGCATCGCCGCGCTGATGACCGATCCGGCGACGATCGACGGCGTCGCGGTCGCGCTCGAGCGCATCGGCACTCTGGCCGGAACCGACGCCATCGCACGCAAGGCCGCGTCGGCGTTTCGCGAGGGACTTGCCCGCGTGCGCACGGCGCGCGGTCAGGCGCGGCGCATCCGGGTGTTCTACGAGATCTGGGACTCGCCGGTGTACACGATCGGCGGACGCCACCTGATCACGCAGGCGCTCGACGTCTGCGCTGCGGACAACGTATTCGCATCGCTCACCACGCCGGCGCCCGCCGTCACCGTCGAGGGGGTCCTCGCTGCGGCACCCGATGCGATCATCGCCGCCACCGACGGCGCCGTCGCGCCGGAGTGGCTGGGCGCGTGGCGACGGTGGCCTCAGCTGCCGGCAACGCGATACGGCAATTTCGCAACCGTCGACGCGAATCTGCTGCATCGGCCCGGTCCGCGCTTCGTCGAAGGAGTCGAAGCGCTGTGCGTCGCGATCGATGCCGCGCGTGCGCGGATGGCGGCATCGATGCCGAAATGACCGTCACTGCGGCACGAACACGCGTGTCCTGCCCGTGCCGACTGCGGTCAACCGATGCGCGAACAGCGCAGAGAGCGCGTCCTCGGTGAGAATCGCCTGAACGGGGCCGCTGGTTGCGCGCCCGCCGCCCATTGCGATCGCATGGTCGGCATAACGCAGCGCGAGATGCAAGTCGTGCAGCACCATGACGAGCGCCTTGCCGCGCTCGCGCGCGAGCGCCGCGAGCACGTCGAGCACCGCGATCTGCTGGCCGAGGTCGAGATGCGACGACGGTTCGTCGAGCAACAGCAGCGCGGGATCCTGCGCGAGCAGCGCGGCGAGCGCGACGCGGCGGCGCTCGCCGCCCGACAGCGTGCGCACGTCGCGCGTGGCGAGCGCGTCGAGGCCGAATGCCGTCAGCGCTGCGCGTGCGGCGTCGAAATCGGCGGCCGATTCCCATCGCCAGCGCGCAAGATGCGGATGGCGGCCGACGAGAACCGTCTCGAGGACGCTCGCCGGAAAGAAGTCGACGCTGTCCTGCGGAAGATAGCCGCGCTCCAGTGCACGTTGGCGCGGCGATAACGACTGCAGCGCTCGGCCGCGGTACGCAATCGTGCCCGCCGAGGGTGGGCGCAGGCCCGCCATCGTCGCGATCAGCGTCGTTTTGCCGGCGCCGTTCGGTCCGACGATCGCCCAGATTTCGCCGCGACCGATGTCGACGTCGAGATCGCGGCACAGCGTGCGCCTCGCGACGTCGAGCACGATGCCGCGCACGGACAGGCGCGGCGCAGCGCTCGTCGCACCGCGTTGCGCCACGCTCGTCTCGATCAACTGCCGCTCCTCGTCAGCAGCCACAGGAACACCGGCACGCCGATCAGCGCGGTGACAACGCCCACCGGCAATTGCACCGGCGCGGCGACGGTTCGGGCGAGCGTATCGGCGAGCACGAGCAGCGCACCGCCGCCGAGCGCCGCCGCCGGCAGCAGCAGACGCTGATCGTTACCGACCACCAGACGAAGCGCATGCGGAACGACGAGACCGACGAACGCGACGCTGCCGGCGGTCGTGACCGCGACGGCGGTCGCGAACGCGGCGGTGACGTGCGCGGCGAACGTCAAGCGAGCCACGGCGACGCCGAGCGCGGCGGCGGTGTCTTCGCCGCGCGCGAGCACGTTCATGTCGCGTGCGAAAGCGAGCGCGGCGATTGCCGCGATTGCGAGCGCGATCATCGCGGGCGTGGCCGATGTTGCCGTCGAGAGATCGCCGATCAGCCAGAACAGCATTCCCTTCACCTGCGCGTCGGGCGCGAGCGCGAGCATCAACGCGATCAGTGCGCCCCATCCCGCGGCGATCACCGCGCCGGTCAACAGCAACCGCGTCGCCGTCCATGGCGTGCGGTCGCCGCGCGCGCGCGACAGACCGAATACGAGCAGCGTCGATACCAGCGCGCCGCCGAACGCCGCCGGAGCCGCGATCGCGGTTGCACCGGCGAGCATCGCCGCGAGCGCCGCAGCGGCGGCGCCGCCCGATAGTCCTAACACGTACGGATCAGCGAGCGGATTGCGCAGCAGCACCTGCATCAGCGCGCCGGCGAGCGCGAGCAGGCCGCCGGTGGCGAACGCCGCCAGCGCACGCGGCAACCGCAATTCGCGCACGATCGCGGCGTCGATGCCTTCGCCGCCGCTCAAAGCGCGCACGACGGACGTCGAATCGAGCGCGACGCTGCCGACAGCGAGCGCGATTGCAATCGCCGCAAGTCCGACGCCGGCGAGCACGGCGAGCGTTACCGCGATGCGCGCCGGCGTGACGGGGGTGGCGAACGCTATCGTGTGCATGCGTTCGGAGTATAGCGGCGTTGCGCAGCCCCGGTCGGCGATCCCGAGCAAGAGTCTATAATCGCGAAGCATGAGCAAAGCGTTCACGCGCGAAGACAGCACCGAGGACGACGACGAGATCGAAGCGGCGTCGCCGCTTCCGGTGGGTGCGCGCAACTACATGACGGCGGGCGGCTTCGCGCGGCTGTCCGCCGAGCTCGACCATCTCGTGAAAAAAGAGCGCCCTGCGCTGGTCGCGACCGTCGCCTGGGCGGCGGGCAACGGCGATCGCTCGGAAAACGGCGACTACATCTACGGCAAGAAGCGGTTGCGCGAAATCGATCGGCGCATTCGCTTTCTGCTGAAGCGGCTCGACGCGGCGGAGGTTGTCGATCCCGCCGCGCGTCGCGACGAGCGCGACCAGGTGTTCTTCGGCGCAACGGTGACCGTTGCCAACGCGCGTGGCGAGCAACGCACGGTCAGCATCGTCGGCGTCGACGAAATCGACACGTCGCGCGGTTACGTGAGCTGGGTGTCGCCGATCGCACGCGCGCTGCTCAAAGCGCGCGAAGGTGATACGGTAACGCTGCGAACGCCGGTGGGCATCGAAGAGCTCGATATCGTTGATGTGACCTACAAACCGCTCGCGACCGGCGAAACGTCGGCCGCCGGTTGACGACGAGCTTTGGCGCGACCTATAGTCGCCGCAATGGATTCGCCGCACACAGCGTCGGAACGCGAGCTCGAACGTGAGATCGCCGGGCTGGAGCAGAGGCTCGCCACGCTGCTTGCGCACACGCGCGCGTTGCGTGTCGCGAACAGCACGTTGCGCCGCGAGCTCGCGGCGGCGAGCGCGCAAAACCAGACGCTCGGTGCGCGCATCGCCACGGTGCGCGAGCGCGTCGATGCGCTGCTGACGCGCATTCCCGCCGCAGTCGAATGAGCGAGCGGCGCGCAGCGCATGCCCGAAGGGGCCGTCCGCAAGAGATTGAGGTCGGCCGATGCGGGAACACGTCGTATTGTCGTGACCGTGCGGAGGCGAATGAGCACGGCGGGCGGAGCCCAGGCGCGCAGGGCGCGTCGCCGGGCGAATGAGATGTTCGCCCGACGGCATAACCTCGCGTTGCATGTCGACCGTGCGGAGGGCGAATGAGCACGCGCGGGGCGGCGGCCGAGACCGAACGCTCGATCACGCTCGACGTTTCGCTGCTCGGCCGCGATTACAAGGTCGCCTGCAAGGAACGCGAGCGCGCGGAGCTTGTCGAAGCGGTCGCGCTGCTCGATCGTCGAATGCGCGAGATTCGCGATGGCGGCAAGATCGCCGGAACCGAGCGCGTTGCCGTGATGGCTGCGCTCAATCTCGCGCACGAACTCTTGCGCGAACGCAAAGCGGCGAGCGCAAATGCAGCGCCTAATGCGATTGACGTGAGCGGCGCGCGGCGTAGAATCGCAAGCATGCATCAGGCGATCGATCAGACGCTCGCGGAGCAGGACAAGCTGCTCTGAATCACAAGCGGGCGTTGCATCGAGAGCCACCGTCCGTGCGCTCGTGCGTCGGCGTATCGTTCTTTGTCCCCTGCGGTGTTCGTGTTGGCCAAATACTCTTTGAACCAATGCTATGTTAGCGAGGTTGCTTAGGCCATGACGGGCTTGTGTGCGCTCCCATGCGGAAGCGCCTGATGGCCCGGGCCGGCGACCGGTCTTGAACCCAGGTTCAAGATGACGGTCACACGGCACAGGCGGGGGGCGCCTATCGATGCGGCAGCAAGGTCCACTTGCTGCCGCATTTTCATTGCACGCTGAGCGGTCACGAACACGGCAGCGCGATCGGTGCCATGAACGACGCGATCAACGGAGATCTCTCGGTCCGCGCCTTTGCCGATACGACGCGCATGGAGTGGACGCCGAGTCCGAGCGGCTCCGTTTGCCGCAAGCGCGTCCATCTGGTCGGCGCTCCGGAGTCAGGCCAGGTCACGTCGGTCGTGCGCTACGAGCCGCATTCAACGTTTCCCGCGCACGATCATCCGGACGGAGAAGAGATTTTCGTGCTGGATGGCGTGTTCTCCGACGAGCACGGCGATTGGCCTGCCGGTACGTTCCTTCTCAATCCCGAAGGATTTCGCCATCGCCCCTTTTCGGAGCCCGGTTGCGTGCTGTTCGTCAAACTGAGGCAATTCGCCGGCCGCGAACGGCGGCACGTCTGCATCGATACCGACAAGCTCGCGTGGGAGCCGAGTTCGACTCCAGGCGTCGCATGCAAGACGCTCTACCGACAGACCGGCTTCTCCGACGTGATTCTGCTCGAGCAGTGGGCACCGGAGGTCGATCGCGGCCTCGTCCAATATGAGCAAGGAGCGGAGCTGTTCATTCTCGATGGCGATTTTTTCGACGACGCCGGATCGTATGCGACGGGCTGCTGGCTGCGATTCCCCGCAGGTGCGCACCATCGCCCACGGTCGGTGCGCGGATGCACGCTGTACGCGAAGACGGCGGGCTTGCGATATTTGAAATCGGCCGTCGTTTGAGGTCATCAAACCGGCGGTCGAGCGAGCCCGAACGTACGACGACGGGCCGGGGAGTTCTTGCGGCAACCGAAGCCGGCGCCGGTCAGCGAAGCATCGCTCCTGTGCTGCGCACGTCGATCTTCACCGCGGACACCGTATCGGCGACCATCGTGATGCTGCCCTTGCGCCGATTGTCGCCGGTGTCGCTGTATTCGAAATGGTAGACGCGGCGCAGCCTCACGTGGCCATCGTGGTTGCGCACCGGCCACAGCGATTCGAGTGCCACGGTGTCATCGAGGAACAGCATCCCCTCTGCCTTGCAGGCGACGCGCATCGCGGCATTCGCCGCTTCTCGTGCTTTGAGGCTGTCCCACACAAACCACCCCGCCGCAACGACCGCAAGCAAGCCTAGAATCTCTGCGAAGCCCATCTCGCGCCAACGCGGTCCGTCGCTGATCGCATGAACTGGAGAGAGATCACAGCGCCTCAGCCTAAAGGTCGCAAGGAATCGACCGCCGTGAAAACGATACCGTACCGGTAGCGCACGCAGGGGACTCGGAAACGGATCGTCGAACGGATCGTCGAGATCGCCTCGGCTTCGCCGGGCTGGTCATGTTCGATGTGATTCTAGTAAGCTCCGCGCAGGATAAGCAAATGTCGCCGGCCATAAACGTTCGCGGACAGTCCATGCGCTACTGGCTGATGAAATCCGAGCCTGACGAGTTCTCGATCGACGATCTCGCGGCGGCGCCGAAACAGTCGACGCCGTGGTTCGGCGTGCGCAACTACCAGGCGCGCAACTTCATGCGCGACCAGATGAAAGTCGGCGACCGCGCGTTCTTCTACCACTCGAGCTGTCCGGAGCCCGGCATCGCGGGCATCGTCGAGGTTTCAAAGCCCGCGTATCCCGACGACACGCAATTCGATCGCAAGAGTCCGTACTACGATCCGAAGTCGACGCGCGAAGCGCCGCGCTGGCTCAATGTCGACGTGAAGCTCGTCGGGAAGACGCGGCTCGTGCCGCTCGCCGAGCTGCGCGAGCAGTCGCAGCTCGCGCAGATGCGCCTTCTTCAGCGCGGCAACCGGTTGTCGATCACGCCGGTCGAGCCCGCGCAGTGGTCGTTCATCGTCGAACGATTGATGCGCAAGAAGACGACTTGATCAGACTCGTTCGGCGGCGGCTCGCGGTTCGACCGACGTCGCGCCGCCATAGCCGCGCGCAGCGGTCGACGCGTCGCCGGGCAACACCTTCACGGCGCAATATTTGAACTCCGGGATCTTGCCGAACGGGTCGAGCACCGGATTGGTGAGCATGTTCGCCGCCGCCTCGTAGTAGCAGAACGGAAGGAACACCGTGCCGCGCGGCGTGCCTTCGTCGGCGCGCGCGGCGAGGGTCACGCTGCCGCGGCGCGAACGAACTTCGATCGGCGCGCCGGGCGCGACGCCGATCGCCGCGAGGTCCGCCGGATTGAACGATCCGACCGGCGCGGGCTCGATCGCGTCGAGCACCTGCGTGCGGCGCGTCATGCTGCCGGTGTGCCAGTGCTCGAGCTGGCGTCCGGTGATCAGCACCATCGGATACTCGTCGTCGGGACGCTCGGCCGCGAGAATGATGTCGGCCGGAACGAGCCGCGCGCGACCGCTCGGCGTCGGGAAACGATCGGTGAACACGACGCGCTCGCCGGGATCGCCTTCCTTCTCGCACGGGTACGTCACCGCATGCTCGCGTTCGAGCCGCTCCCACGTGATACCCGCGATCGACGGCATCGCTTTGCGCATCTCGTCGAACACCTCGCGCGGATGCGTGTAGCGCCAATCGAGCCCCAGGCGCTTCGCCATCTCGACGATGATCCACAGGTCGTGCTTCGCGTCGCCCGGCGGGTTGAGCGCCTGCCGGCCGAGCTGCACCAGACGATCGGTGTTGGTGAACGTGCCGGTCTTCTCGGGGAATGCGGAAGCCGGCAGCACGACGTCGGCGAGATACGCCGTTTCGGTGAGGAAGATGTCCTGCACGACGAGCATCTCGAGCTCGGACAGCGCCTGGCGCGCGTGCGCGACGTCCGGGTCGGACATCGCCGGGTTCTCGCCCATGATGTACATGCCGCGGATTTCGCCGGCGTGCACGGCGTTCATGATCTCGACCACGGTAAGGCCCGGCTTCGGGTCGAGCGTCGTCTCCCACAGCGCTTCGAACGCGCTGCGCGCGTCCGCGTCGTCGACGCGCCGATAATCGGGGTAGACCATCGGAATCAATCCCGAGTCCGACGCGCCTTGCACGTTGTTCTGGCCGCGCAACGGATGCAGACCCGTCCCCGGCCGCCCGATCTGGCCGCTCAGCATCGACAGCGCGATCAGGCAACGCGCGTTGTCGGTGCCGTGCACGTGCTGCGAAATCCCCATCCCCCACAGGATCATCGACGCGCGCGACGTCGCGAAAAGACGCGCCACTTCGCGGATCGTCTGCGCGGCGATGCCGCAGACCGGCGCCATCGCCTCGGGGCTGTACGCTTCGACGTTGCGCCGAAGCTCGTCGTAGCCGCTGGTGCGATCGGCGATGAACGATTGCGCCGCAAGTCCCTCCTCGACGATCGTATGCATCATCGCATTGAGCAGCGCGACGTCGGTGTCGGGCTTGAACTGCAGGTAGTACGCCGCGTGGCGCGCGAGCTCGGAGCGGCGAGGATCGGCGAGGACCAGCTTCGTGCCCGCTTTCGCGGCGTTCTTGATCCACGTCGCCGCGACTGGATGATTGACGACCGGATTGGCGCCGATCAGCAGCACGACGTCGGCCTTGAGCACGTCCATCACGGGGTTCGAGACCGCGCCCGAGCCGATGCCTTCGAGCAACGCCGCGACGCTCGATGCGTGGCACAAGCGCGTGCAGTGATCGACGTTGTTCGTCCGAAAGCCCGTACGCACGAGCTTCTGGAACAGGTACGCCTCTTCGTTCGATCCTTTCGCCGAGCCGAAGCCCGACAGCGCGTTCGGGCCGCGGGTGTCGCGAATGCGCTTCAACGCGCCGCCGGCAAGATCGAGCGCCTCGTCCCAGCTCGCTTCGCGGAATACCGAAAGCGGGTTCGCGGGATCGACGGTGAAGTCGGCCGTTTTCGCCACGCCTTCGCGGCGAATCAGCGGCTTCGTCAGCCGATGCGGATGCGCGGCGTAGTCGAAACCGAACCGGCCTTTGACGCAAAGTCGGCTTTCGTTGGCAAGGCCGTCGCGACCTTCGACGCGAACGATCCTGTTGTCCTGCACGTGGTACGTCAGCTGGCAGCCGACGCCGCAATACGGGCACACCGAAGCGACCTCGCGATCGATCTTTTCGAGATACGCGTCGTGCGCCGGCGCCAGCGCGCCGGTCGGGCATGCCTGCACGCATTCGCCGCATGCGACGCACGTCGACGTGCCCATCGGATCGTCGAGGTCGAACACGATCTTCGAATGCATGCCGCGAAACGCGTAGCCGATGACGTCGTTCACCTGCTCTTCGCGGCACGCGCGCACGCAGCGCGTGCATTGGATGCAGGCGTCGAGATTGACGGCCATCGCCGGATGCGAAAGATCGGCGTGCGGTTGGCGGCGCGATTCGAAGCGCGGCTTGCCGACACCGAGCGCGCGCTTCCAGTGGTCGAGCTCGGAATCCGGCTTGTACACGCGCTCGGGTATATCGGACGCGAGGAGCTCGACGATGATCCGCTGCGCGTGCCGCGCGCGCGCGCTCTCGCTCGACACCGCCATGCCCGACGCGGGTGCCCGGCAGCACGACGGCGCGAGCACGCGCTCGCCCTTGATCTCGACCATGCACGCGCGGCAATTGCCGTCGGGCCGCATGCCGGGTTTGTAGCAAAGGCGCGGAATGTCCACGCCAAGACCGAGACGGTCGGCCGCCTGCAGGATCGTCTCGCCGACGAGCGCGGCGGCCTTGGTGCCGTTCAACTCGAATTCGATCGTCTCGAGGCCCGGCAGCAATTCGACTGGTGCGTTCATCGAGCGGCCTCCGCAACGGTCATCGTCTCGCGCGTCATGCTTCCAGCTCCTTCGGGAAATACTTCACCACCGAAGCGATCGGATTGGGCGCCGCCTGGCCGAGCCCGCAGATCGACGCGTCGGCCATCGCCTTGGACAGATCGTCGAGCAGCGGCAGATCCCACTTCGGCTCGCGCATCAGGCCCACCGCCTTTTCGGTGCCCACACGGCACGGCGTGCACTGCCCGCACGATTCGTCAGCGAAGAAGCGCATCAAGTTCAATGCGGCGTCTTTCGCGCGGTCGTGTTGCGACAGCACGATCACCGCCGCCGAGCCGATGAAGCATCCGTACGGCTGCAGCGTGTCGAAATC
Source organism: uncultured beta proteobacterium (assembly GCA_963728935.1). Lineage (GTDB taxonomy): Bacteria > Pseudomonadota > Gammaproteobacteria > Burkholderiales > Casimicrobiaceae > CAVSMC01. The sequence continues at coordinate 1,077,987 of CAVSMC010000001.1, forward strand.
GAGCGGGATGTCGGCGAGGCTCGCCGGCAGGATGCCGCCCGATGCACCGCCGGGCAGGTACGCGTAGAGCTCGTGGCCGGGCAGCATGCCGCCGCAGTGCTCGTCGACCAATTCCCGCAGCGTGATTCCCGCCGGCGCAAGATGCACGCCGGGCTTGCGCACCCTTCCCGACACGCTGAAGCTGCGCAGCCCCTTGCGGCCGTTTCGCCCCTGGCTCGCGAACCATTCGGCGCCCTTTTCGACGATGTCGCGCACCCAGTACAGCGTCTCCATGTTGTGCTCGAGCGTGGGCCGCCCGAACAGGCCCACCTGCGCGACGTACGGCGGGCGCAGCCGCGGCATGCCGCGCTTGCCCTCGACCGACTCGATCATCGCCGACTCTTCGCCGCAGATGTACGCGCCTGCCCCGCGGCGCAATTCGATCTGCGGCAGCGGCGCCGGCGGGTCGGCCACAAGCGCGGCGAGCTCGCGCGTCAGGATCTCGCGGCAGCCCGCGTATTCGTCGCGCAGATACACGTAGAGCGCCTCGATGCCGACCGCCCAAGCCGCGATCAGCATGCCTTCGAGGAATCGGTGCGGGTCGCGTTCGAGGTAGTGGCGGTCCTTGAACGTGCCCGGCTCGCCTTCGTCGATGTTCACCGCCATGAGACGCGGCGCGGGTTCGGCGCGCACGATCTTCCATTTGCGCCCTGCCGGAAAGCCGGCTCCGCCAAGCCCGCGCAGCGACGAGCTTTCGAGGATCCCGATCAGCTCGTCCGCCGTGCGCTTGCCGGCAATGCAGTCGCGATAGAGCGTGTAGCCGCCGTTCGCACGATACGCCGCATAGTCGACGTAGGGTTCGACGTCCGCTTCGGTGACATTGGCCGCCACCGCGGCGGCGAGCTTTTCCATCGTCGCCGCGTCGACCGCGTGGCGGCCGACCAGCGCCGCCGGCGCGCGGTCGCAGCGGCCGATGCACGGCGCGCCGACGACGCGAACCTCCTCGCCGAACGCCTGCTTCGCGAGCGCGAGCAGCGATTCGCCGCCCGCCATCGCGCAGGACAGCGTCTCGCACACGCGCACCGTCAGCGGCGGCGGCGCCGGCTCGCCGTCCTTCACCACGTCGAAGTGATGATAGAACGTCGCCACCTCGTAGACCTCGGTCATCGCGAGCTTCATCTCCTGCGCAAGCGCAACCAGATGCGCGGCGGACAGATGACCGTACGTGTCCTGGATCTTGTGCAGGAACTCGATCAGCAGATCGCGTCGCCGCGGCGCGTCGGCGAGCAGCGCGCGCACTTCGGCGAGCGCCTGCGGATCGACCGCGCGACCCTTGGGATGCGCACGCGCGCCGCGGCCGCGCGACAGGCGCGAGGTGTCGATGACGGAGGGCTGATCCATGAGCGATCAGTCGAGGAAGTCGCAGTACTTTTCCACGTGCGCGGCGAGATCGAGCGAATGCTGACGCACGAGCCGTTCGGCGAGCTCGGTGTCGCGTTTCTCGAGCGCCTCGATGATCCTCATGTGGTCGATGATCGACCGTGTCGCGCGGTCGCTTTGCGCGATCGTCAGCCTGCGGATGGCGCGCACGTGCAGAAAGAGATTTTCGATCGTCTTGCCGATCAGATGCGACCCCGACAGGCGGATGATCGATTGATGGAACGCGATGTTGGCGTCCGAGTACTCCTGGATGTGTTCGGCCGGCGTCGAGCTTCGAAATTCGTCGAACATGCTGCGCAGCGCCGAGATCTCGAGATCGGATGCGTTGAGCGTCGCGAGACGCGCCGCCATGCTCTCGACCGCCGCCCAGAGCTCGATCATCTCGACGATCTGCTTCTTCGTCTTGCGAACGATGAATACGCCCCGCCGCGGGACGGTGCGCAGGAACCCTTCCTGCTCGAGCAGTGTCATTGCCTCGCGGATCGGCGTGCGCGACACGCCGAGCGCGTGCGAGAGCTGGCGCTCGTCGAGGCGGATCTCCTCTTTCTGACCGTAGATGTCGGCAGCGGTGATTGCCTGCTTCAGCGCCTGGTACGCCTGATCGCGGAAGCTGACGTTCGTGTTGATCGGCTGCAGCGTGAGGAGCACCGACGGTGCAGCGTTTGCGACGATCGTGGACACCGGTTGCACCTCCAGGGCCGCGTTCACACGACACGCGAACGGAGGCCCGACGACGCGAAATCACCGCCTGCGCGGCTTCAGATATCTTATATACCAGAAGCCAATCGGCGCGCCAGCGTCGCGGCGCCGGCAGCGGCGCCCCCGATGCGGACAGTCGCTCTGCCAGGGGTGTGGGTATTCGGGCAGCATTTCTTGCGCGGGATTTCGTGTTGACGCGCCCTGGTATATCACATACCTTAAGGCCGTAAGACAGTCGGCGACCGGCATCAGAACGGCGTCCCTGGAGGAGCCCATGGAACAGGTAGCGACCAAGGCGGCGGCGAGCGCCCAAGACACGCCGAAAATCGCGAGCGGCGGCGAGATCAACGCCCCATCACCCGAGACCGACGGCTTTCAGCTGGTCATCGAGGCGCTCAAGCTCAATGGCATCGATACGATCTTCGGTCTGCCTGGCATCCCGATCACCGACCTCACGCGCAGGGCGCAGGCCGCCGGAATACGGGTGATCTCGTTCCGCCATGAGCAGAACGCAGGATACGCCGCTTCGATCGCCGGCTTCTTGACGCAAAAGCCGGGCATTTGCCTCACGGTGTCCGCCCCCGGCTTCCTCAACGGGCTCACCGCGCTCGCCAACGCCACCACGAACTGCTTCCCGATGATCCTGATCAGCGGCTCGAGCGAGCGCGAGATCGTCGACTTGCAGCAGGGCGACTACGAGGAGATGGACCAACTCGCGATCGCCAAGCCCCACGCCAAGGCCGCGTTTCGCGTGCTGCACGCCGCGGACATCGGCGTCGGCGTGGCGCGGGCGATCCGTGCCGCTGTCTCCGGCCGTCCGGGCGGTGTCTATCTCGACCTGCCGGCGAGGTTGTTCCCTCAGGCGATCGACGCGGAAGCGGGACGGAAGTCGCTGATCAAGGTTGTCGATCCGGCGCCGCGCCAGATTCCGGCGCCCGACGCCGTGCAGCGCGCGCTCGACCTGCTGAGAAGCGCGAAGCGTCCGCTGATCATTCTCGGCAAGGGCGCGGCGTACGCGCAGGCCGACGCGGAGATTCGTGCGCTGGTGGAAAAGACCGCCATCCCCTACCTGTCCATGGCGATGGCCAAGGGCCTGCTGCCCGACACGCACGCGCAGTCCGCATCCGCCGCGCGCTCGTACGTGCTGCCGGAGGCCGACGTGGCGATGGTGATCGGTGCGCGCCTGAACTGGCTGCTTTCGCACGGCAAGGGCAAGACGTGGGGCGGCGCGAGCGCCAAGGAATGGGGCGGCCAGAAGTTCATCCAGATCGACATCTCGCCGCAGGAAGCGGACAGCAACGTCCGTATCGATGCGCCGGTCGTCGGCGACATCGGTTCGTGCGTGCGGGCGATGCTCGGCGCGATCGACGCGGCTGGGGGATCGTGGCCCGCGCCGCCCGCCGAGTGGCTCGACGCCATCGCGGAGCGCAAGACCAAGAACGTCGCGAAGATGGCGGAAGCGCTGGCGAAGAACCCGACGCCGATGAACTTCCACAGCGCGCTCAACGTCGTGCGCGACATCGTCAAGGCGAATCCGGCGGCGATCCTCGTCAACGAGGGCGCGAACGCGCTCGACTTCACGCGCAGCATCGTGGACATGTACAAGCCGCGCAAGCGACTCGACGTCGGCACGTGGGGCGTGATGGGCATCGGCATGGGCTATTCGGTCGCGGCCGCCGTGGTGAGCGGCGAGCAGGTGATCGCGGTCGAGGGCGACAGCGCGTTCGGTTTCTCGGGCATGGAAGTCGAGACGATCTGCCGCTACAACCTGCCGGTCTGCGTCGTCATCCTCAACAACAACGGCGTCTACCGCGGCGACGAAGTCAATCCGACCGGAGGACGCGATCCGTCGCCGCTGGTGTTCGTCAAGGGCGCGCGCTACGAGAAGCTGATGGAGGCCTTCGGCGGCGTGGGTGTGCTCGCCACGACGCCGGCCGAGCTTCGCGGCGCGATGGAAGAAGCGATCCGCTCGCGCAAGCCCACGCTGATCAACGCGGTCATCGACGAAAAGGCGGGCACCGAAAGCGGCCGCATCACGAGTCTCAATCCCGCGGCGAAGAAGAAACCGTAACGGCCATCGCAGTCGCGGCGGCGCTTTCGCAAAGACGGCCATTGCAAAGGGAAACGTAATGGGCAAGGCACTCGACGGCGTTCGGATCCTCGACTTCACGCACGTGCAATCAGGTCCGACGTGCACGCAGCTTCTCGCATGGTTCGGCGCCGACGTGATCAAGATCGAGCGCGCCGGAGTCGGCGACATCACGCGCGGACAATTGCGCGACATTCCGAACGTGGACAGCCTCTACTTCACGATGCTGAACCACAACAAGCGGTCGGTCACGATCGACACCAAGAATGCGCAGGGCAAGCAGGTCCTCGAGCGGCTGGTGAAGCATTGCGACGTGCTGGTCGAGAATTTCGCGCCCGGCGCGCTCGACCGGATGGGCTTCACGTGGGAACGCATCCAGGAGCTCAACCCGCGGATGATCATGGCGTCGGTCAAGGGCTTCGGCCCCGGGCCGTACGAGGACTGCAAGGTGTACGAGAACGTCGCGCAATGCGCGGGCGGCGCGGCATCGACGACGGGCTTCGACGACGGACCGCCTCTGGTCACCGGTGCGCAGATCGGCGACAGCGGCACGGGGCTCCACCTCGCGCTCGGCATCGTCGCCGCGCTCTACCAGCGCAACACGTCCGGCCGCGGTCAGCGCGTGCTCGCGGCGATGCAGGATGGCGTGCTCAACCTCTGCCGCGTGAAGCTTCGCGATCAGCAGCGACTCGAGCGAACGCATGTGATGGAGGAATATCCGCAGTATCCGAACGGCAAGTTCGGCGACGCGGTGCCGCGAGCGGGCAACGCGTCCGGCGGCGGCCAGCCCGGTTGGATCCTCAAGTGCAAGGGCTGGGAGACCGATCCCAACGCGTACATCTATTTCATCACGCAGGCGCCGGTGTGGGAGGCGATCTGCAAGGTCATCGGCCGGGAGGAGTGGCTGACCGATCCGCGCTATTCGACGCCGAAGGGCCGGCTGCCGCATCTGATGGAGATCTTCGACAAGATCGAGGAGTGGACGAAGACGAAGAACAAATTCGAGGCGATGGAGATGCTAAACAAGTACGACGTTCCATGCGGTCCGATCCTGTCGATGAAGGAGATCGCGTACGAGCCGTCGCTGCGGGCGACCGGGACGGTCGTCGAAGTCGAGCATCCCGAGCGCGGAACGTATCTCTCCGTCGGAAACCCGATCAAGATGTCTGACAGCGTCACCGAGGTGAAACGTTCGCCGCTTCTCGGCGAGCACACCGACGAAGTGCTGGCCGAGCTCGGCTACGGCAAGGATCAAATCGAGGCGTTGCGCGCCGCGGGCGCGATCTGAATAACAAAGGAAACGACGATGGCGCATGACAAGACGGCCGTTCGCAGCATCCTCGACAAGGTCAAGAGCGAAGGCCGCGCGGCGCTTACCGCCCCCGAAGGCAAGCTCGTCTGCGACGCGTACGGCATTGCGGTGCCCAAGGAGGGTGTGGCGAGCTCCGCTGCCGATGCCGCGAAGCTTGCAACCGGCATGGGCTTTCCGGTTGTGCTCAAGGTCGTCTCGCCGCAGATCCTGCACAAGACCGAAGCGGGCGGCGTGCTGGTCGGCGTGAAGAGCGCGGAGGAGGCGCAGAAGGGCTACGACACCATCGTCGCCAACGCGAAGAAATACGACCCGAAGGCGTCGATCCTCGGCGTGCAGGTGCAGCAGATGCTCGCCGGCGGCCAGGAAGTGATCGTCGGCGCGGTGACCGACCCGTCGTTCGGCAAGCTGGTCGCATTCGGACTGGGCGGCGTGCTGGTCGAGGTGCTGAAGGACATCACGTTCCGGCTCGCGCCGGCGTCGCGAGAAGATGCGCTGTCGATGCTCGACGCGATCGCCGCCGCGCCGATCCTCAAGGGCGTTCGCGGCGCCGAGGCGGTCAGCCGCGACGCGCTCGCCGATGTGATCACCGGCGTGTCGCAGCTTGTAAGCGACTTCCCCGAGATCGCCGAGATGGACTTGAATCCGGTGTTCGCCACGCCGAAGGGCGCGACCGCGGCGGACGTTCGCATCGTCTGCGATTGGAATCCGGCGCCGGCGAAGTACCGGCCGAGCCAGGACGAGATCGTGCGCGCGATGAACCGCATCATGAAGCCGGACGCGGTCGCGGTGATCGGCGCGTCCTCGGAAGAGGGCAAGATCGGCAACTCGGTGATGAAGAACCTGATCAACGGCGGCTACCAGGGCAAGATCTATCCGATCAACCCGTCGGCCGACGAGATCATGGGGCGCAAGGCGTACAAGAGCGTCAAAGACGTCCCCGGCGACATCGACGTCGCCGTGTTCGCCATTCCGGCCAAGTTCGTCGCCGCCGCGCTGACCGAGGTGGGCGAGAAGAAGATCCCCGGCGCGGTGCTGATTCCCTCGGGCTTCGCCGAGACCGGCAACGTCGAGGGGCAGAAGGAGATCCAGGCGATCGGGCGCAAGTACAACGTGCGCCTGATGGGGCCGAACATCTACGGCTTCTACTACACGTGGAAGAACCTGTGCGCGACGTTCTGCACCGCCTACGACGTCAAAGGGCACGCGGCGCTCTCCTCGCAGTCGGGCGGCATCGGCATGGCGATCATCGGCTTCTCGCGCTCGGCGAAGATGGGGGTCTCGGCGATCGTGGGGCTCGGCAACAAGAGCGACATCGACGAGGACGATCTGCTGACCTTCTTCGAGCAGGACGACAACACGCACATCATCGTGCAGCACTGCGAAGACTTGAAGGACGGGCGCGCGTTCGCCGAAGTGGCGAAGCGCGTGTCGAAGAAGAAGCCGGTGGTGGTGCTCAAAGCCGGACGCACGAGCCAGGGGGCGCGCGCGGCGAGCTCGCACACCGGTGCGCTCGCGGGCAACGACAAGATCTACGACGACGTGTTCAAGCAGTCGGGCGTGATCCGCGCGAAGGCGCTGCGCGAGATGCTCGAATATGCGCGCGCAATCCCGGTGCTGCCGACGCCGAAGGGCGAGAACGTCATCATCATCACCGGCGCCGGCGGCTCGGGCGTGCTGTTGTCCGACGCATGCGTGGACAACGGGCTCAAATTGATGGCGATGCCCGACGACCTCGACAAGGCGTTCCGCAAGTTCATTCCGCCGTTCGGTGCTGCAGGCAACCCGGTCGATATTACCGGGGGCGAGCCGCCCAAGACCTACCAGAACACCGTTCGCCTCGGTCTCGAGGACCCGCGCATTCACTCATTGATTCTCGGCTATTGGCATACGATCATTACGCCTCCGATGGTGTTCGCGAAGATCATGGTTGAAGTCGTCGACGAGATGAAGGCGAAGGGCATTCAAAAGCCGGTCGTCGCATCGCTCGCCGGCGACGTGCAGGTCGAAGAGGCGTCGGAGTACCTGTTCGACCACGGCATTCCGGCGTATCCGTACTCGACGGAGATGCCGGTGATGGTGCTCGGTGCCAAATACAAATGGGCGCGCGGCGCCGGGCTGCTCGCGTGATGTACTGACAACCCGAGCAGAGGTCTCGACGTTAAGGTGGTCCCGCGCACCCGCCGCAAGGGCGAAACAAGAGCAGGCGCGCGATTTCGAACCGTTTCTTAGGAGGAGACATGAACCGCAAATCGCTACGCGCTGCGCTGTCGTGCGCGATCGCGGCGGCGGCGCTGCAGGCGCCGCTCGCCTTCTCGTGGGAACCGACCAAGAACGTAGAATTAATCGTTCCGGCCGGCATCGGCGGCGGCGCCGGACAGATGGCGCAGCTGATCCAGGGCATCATCCAGAAGCACAATTTGATGCCGAGCTCGATAGTGGTCATCAGCAAGGCCGGCGGCTCCGGCGCCGAGGGCTTCCTTTACGTGAAGAACGCGAAGGGCGATCCTCACAAGCTCATCATCACGCTGTCCAACCTGTTCACCACTCCGCTCGCCACCGGGTCGCCCTTCTCGTGGAAGGACTACACGCCGGTCGCCATGATGGCGCTCGACGAGTTCGTGCTGTGGGACAACGCCAAGACCGACTACAAGACGCCGGCCGCGTACATCGACGCCGTCAAGAAAGCAGGCAGCAGCATGAAGATGGGCGGCACCGGCTCCAAGCAGGAGGATCAGATCATCACCGCAGCGATCGAGCAGAGGACCGGCGCCAAGTTCACTTACGTGCCATACAAGGGCGGCGGGGAGGTGTGCACCCAACTCGTCGGCGGACACATCGATTCGTCGGTCAACAATCCGATCGAGTGCGTGGCGCACTGGCGCGCGGGCTCGGTGCGGCCGCTTTGCGTCTTCGACTCGAAGCCGATGCCCTACCCGGAGAAGCTCACGAGCGACATGTCTTGGCAGGACGTGCCGACCTGCAAGTCGCAGGGGCTCGACGTCGAATACCTGATGCTTCGCGGCATCATGACGGCGCCCGGCGTCAAGAAGGACGCGGTCGATTACTACGTGAGCCTGCTCACGAAGGTGAGGGAGACGCCGGAATGGAAGGACTACATGGCCAAGGGTGCGTTCAACCAGAGCTTCATGGCCGGCGCCGAGTTCAACAAATGGCTGACGGACGCGGCTGCCCGGCACACTCAACTGATGGAAAAGGCCGGTTTCCTGAAGCACTAGCGCGTTGGCGCGGGCGCTCTTAACGGCGCTCGCGCCATGCCTTGTCCGACCCTCCGTCTTTCAGCGCCGAAACGCCACGCCCGCGCAGGGGCGTGGTGGGTGCACGTGCGAGGTGCCTCCCATGGCTGATCCCTCTGACGACGAGAAAGCCTCACGCGGCGTCGTTTCCTACCGCGTCATGAACATCGCAGTTGCGCTGGCGTTGATGGCGGTCGCGATGGTGGTGATGATCGCGAGTTACCGCCTGGGCGCCGGATGGGCCAAGGACGTCGGACCCGATTCCGGCTATTTCCCGTTCTATGTCGCGCTATTCATGTTTGCCGCGAGCGGCGCCGTCCTGATCCAGGGCCTGCTGTCACGCAAACCTGCCGATGACGAAAGCTTCGTTACGCGTGGCCAGCTGAAGATGGTGCTGCAGGTGGTCATCCCGATGACCGTGTTCGTCGTCCTGGCGATCTACATCGGCATCTACATCTCGACGGTGCTGTTCATGGCCTTCTTCATGACCTGGCACGGCCACTTTCCAATCTACAAGACACTGCCGGTCGCGATCGTCGTGCCGGTCGTGCTGTTCATCGTGTTCGAGGTCTGGTTCCTGGTGCCGCTGCCGAAGGGGCCTTTTGAAGCCTGGCTCGGCTACTGAATGGACGCCTTCTTTTCCCTGATGCACGGTTTCGAGGTGTTGATGACGCCCATGAACTTGGGCTACATGGTCGTCGGCATCCTGTTCGGTGTTTTGCTCGGGTTCCTGCCGGGCGTCGGTGGAGCGAACGGCATCGCGATCCTGCTGCCGCTCACCTTCTCGATGCCCAACACCACCGCCATCATCATGCTGGCGGCGATCTACTGGGGCGCGTTGTTCGGCGGTTGCATCAGCGCCATCCTGTTCAACATCCCGGGCGAGCCATGGTCGGTTGCGACGACCTTCGACGGGCATCCGCTCGCTAAGCAGGGTCGCGCCGGCGAAGCGCTCACGGCCTCGCTCACGTCGTCGTTCATCGGGGCGCTGATCGCAACGCTCGTGCTGACCTTCCTCGCGCCGCTGGTCGCCAGTTTCGCGCTCGATTTCGGCCCGCCCGAATATTTCGCGGTCTACCTGCTCACGTTCTGCAGCTTTGTCGGGATGGGGCGCGGCTCGCCGCTCAAGGTCATCGCGTCGATGATGCTCGGTTTCGCCTTCGCCTCGGTCGGCACCGACGAGGTGACCGGGGGCGTGCGGCTGGTGTTCGGCACGGAGACGCTGCTCACGGGGTTCCACTTCCTGATTGCGGTCATCGGCCTGTTTGGCATCGGCGAGATCCTGGTGACCATCGAGGAAGGGCTGCACTTCGAGGGCCAGAGCGCGAAGATGAATCCGTTCGTGGTCTGGCAGACGTGGAAGAAGCTGCCGCAATACTGGCGCACGATCCTGCGCGGCACCGCGGTCGGCATCTGGCTCGGCGTCACGCCCGGCGGAGCGACGCCGGCGTCGTTCATGAGCTACGGCCTCGCCAGGCGGTTCTCGAAGAATCGCGACAAGTTCGGCACCGGCGAACTGGAAGGCGTCGTGGCTCCCGAGACCGCGGCGCACGCGGCCGGCACCAGCGCGCTGCTGCCGATGCTCACGCTCGGCATTCCGGGCTCGCCAACCGCGGCGGTGCTGCTCGCGGGCCTGCTGATCTGGGGCCTGCAGCCCGGCCCGCTGCTGTTCGTCGAGCAGAAGGACTTCGTCTGGGGCCTCATTGCGTCGATCTATCTCGGCAATGTGGTCGGGCTGGCGATCGTGTTGACCACCGTGCCGCTGTGGGCCTCGATCATGCGGGTGTCGTTCTCGATCATCGCTCCGATCATCATCGTGGTCTGCGCGATTGGCTCGTACACGCTCTCCAACGCGCCGGCCGACCTCTTGTTCATGGTCATGTTCGGCGTCATCGGCTACTTGTTCAAGAAGCTCGACTATCCGCTGGCACCGATGGTGCTCGCGATCGTTCTGGGCAATCGTGCCGAGAGCGCGTTCCGCCAGGCGATGATCGGCTCGCAAGGCGACCTGTCCGTCTTCTGGTCGAACGGCCTCGTCGCGTCGATCGTCACGCTCGCGATCGCACTGCTCTACTGGCCGCTGATGTCGGCGGCGGTCGATCAGTGGAAGGACCGGATGCAGCCGATCCGGCGGCGCCGGCGGGCCATGGCGGAGGAGGCGCGCACGCGGCGTACGAAGGGTGACGTGCCCGCGAAGCCGCCGGCCGAGCCGGAGTAGTGCCGCGCGCCTGCGCCGCTGTCACTCGTTTCCCGCGGAGGCGACCTCCAGGATGATCTTGCCGATGTGCGCGGAAGATTCCATCAGCGCGTGCGCGGCGGCCGCTTCGGCGAGTGGAAACACCCGGTAGATCACCGGCTTCACGCGCCCCGCTTCGAACAGCGGCCAGACGCGTTGGGCGAGCTCCGCTGCGATCGCCGTTTTGCGCGCGGCAGGACTCGCGCGCATCGTCGACCCGGTGACCGTCAGGCGCTTGAACATGATCGGCCACCAGTTGACTTCAACGCGGCTGCCTTGCTGGAACCCGATGATGACCAAGCGGCCTTCGATCGCGAGCGCGCGCAGGTTCTTCGCGATGTAGTCGCCGCCGACCATGTCGAGCACCACCTCGACGCCGCGCTTGCCGGTGATCGTGGCGACTTCGGCGACGAAGTCGGCGTTCCTGTAATTGATCGCGTGATCGGCGCCGAGCGAAAGGCATACCGATGCCTTGTCGTCGGTTCCCACTGTCGTGATCACGTTAGCGCCGAACGCCTTCGCGAGCTGGATCGCCGCGATGCCGATGCCGCTCGACCCGCCGTGGATCAGGATCGTCTCGCCGTGTGCGAGCCCGCCGCGCTCGAACACGTTGTGCCAGACGGTGAAGTAATTCTCGCAAAGGCCCGCCGATTCGAGCATCGACAACCTGCGCGGCGGCCGCAGGCAATGGCCGGCCAGCGCGACGCAATACTCGGCATAACCGCCGCCCGGCGTGAGCGCGCAAATCGCCTCTCCGATGTGCCAATTGTCGACGCCGTCGCCGAGGGCCGCCACGAACCCCGACACTTCGAGGCCGATGATCGGCGAAGCGTCGGCCGGCGGTGGATAAGCGCCCGAGCGCTGAGCGCAGTCCGGACGATTGACGCCCGCATACGCAACGCGGATCAGCACTTCGCCCGGACGCGGTTCCGGCACCGGGCCGTCGGCAATGGCGAGCACGTCCGGCGGACCCGGTTCGCGCACCGCGATGTAACGCAATTGCGAAGGTAGCGTGGTCATGGGCGTTGGATGGGCAACGGTTCGAGCCTGGCTCGCGCAGAGCCGCGACCCGCCGCTAGATTGTCGCGAGCCGGCCGCTTGCGCAGCCGTCGCGAAGGACGTTCTTCTGCACCTTGCCCATCGCGTTGCGCGGAAGCTCGGCGACGAAGAACACGCGCTTGGGAATCTTGAACGTGGCGATTTCGCCGCGCAGCGCACCGACGATGCCATCCTCGGTCAGCCGAGTGCCCGGTTTGGGCACGACGACCGCGGTTACCGCTTCGCCGAAGTCGGCGTCGGGCACGCCGACCACCGCGCTTTCGACCACACCGGGCATCGCGTCGATGCGATCTTCGATCTCGCTCGGATAGACGTTCAGCCCGCCGGTGATGATCATGTCCTTGGCGCGTCCCACGATGCGCACGTAACGCTCGGGCGTCCATTCGCCGAGATCGCCGGTGCGAAAGTAGCCGTCTTCGGTGAACTCCTCGCGCGTCTTGTCGGGCATTCGCCAATAGCCGCCGAACACGTTGTGTCCCTTGACTTGAATCGATCCTACTTCGCCTTCGCCGCATGGCTCGCCGTCGCCGTTGACGATGCGGATCGACACGCCCGGCAACGGCTGTCCGACGGTGCCGCCGATGCGCGGACCGTCGTGCGGGTTCGACGCGTTCATTCCGGTCTCTGTCATGCCGTAGCGCTCGAGGATCGCCTGTCCGGCCCGCTCGCGGAAGGATTCGAACGTTTCGGGCAGGAGCGGCGCCGATCCCGACACGAAGAGCCGGATCGTGCGCGCGCTTTGCCGGGTGAACGACGACTCGGCGAGAAGCCTCGTGTAGAACGTCGGCACGCCCATCAGCACAGTCGCGTGGGGCAGCAGCCGGATCACCTCGTGGACGTCGAACTTCGGCAGCCAAAGCATTTTCGCGCCGGCAAGCAGCACGCAGTGGATCGCGACGAAAAGCCCATGGACGTGATAGACCGGCAGCGCGTGCAGAAGCACGTCGCCATGGACGAAGCGCCATTCGCGCACGAGCGCCACGGCGTTCGACGCGAGATTGCGGTGCGTGATCATCGCGCCCTTCGAGCGCCCCGTCGTTCCCGACGTGTAGACGATCGCGGCAAGATCGTCCGGCTTCGACTGCACGGTGGCGAAGTCCGCGGACTGCTCGCGCGCGCGCTCGGGCAGCGAACCGCCGGCCGCACCCAGCGTGAGCACCTTGGCGGCTGGCGCGAGCGGCGCGATCACGCCCTCGGCTTCCGGCCGGCAGACGATCACGCGTGGCTCGGCGTCGTCGAAGAAGTACTTGAGCTCGGAGCGCTGATAGCCGGTGTTGAGAGGAAGGTAGACAAGGCCCGCACGAAGGCACGCGAGGTAGAGCGCCATCACCTGCCAGTGCTTGTCGGTCTGCACGGCGATGCGATCGCCGCGACGTGCACCCGCCGCGACGAGCGCGTTCGCCATGCGCGCGGACTCCGCCGCGACGTCGTCGTAATGAATGACCGGTCCGTTCGGCACGACGAGGCAGGGCTCTTCGCTGGCTTCCGGAAAGTGGTCCTCGAACAGCGCGTAGAGATTGGCGTTCACGATTGGGCGGTCCCGTGACCAGGGATCAGCGCGGGTCGGTTGCGCTCGACAAGGAATTATTTCACATCGCCGGTGCGCGGCGCCGTTTCGCGCCGCGGCGACCAGCTCTCCGGTTTGTGACGCGGCCTCCGTGACGGTCACGTTGTGCCACGCGTCGGCCGCAAGCGGCGACTCGCGATTGCTCGTACGGCCTCGGCGCTTCGCGCCCGGAGCCGACCTCGCCGCTCGCGCCGCAACGTTCGCGGCGTTAGACTAGCAACCGCCTTCGCGGCTCATCAACAACAGCCAGCTTGCCTTCCCGGCAAAGATGGTCTCGATCGATACTTGGAGGAGAGTGAAAACATGCGCATCAGCATCCAACTCGGCATCCTGATGTCTGCCGCAACGGCGTTGCTCGCCGCTTCCGCAGTGGCCGCCCCCGCGCTGCTGCGGGCTTCGCATCAGTTTCCCGGCGGCAAGGGCGACGTTCGCGACGAGATGGTGCAGATCATCGCGCGCGACGTTAAGGCGGCGGGCGTCGATCTCGAAATCCAGGTCTATCCCGGCGCCTCGCTGTTCAAGCCGAACGAGCAGTGGAACGCGATGGTGAACGGCCAACTCGACATCTCGTCGTTCCCGCTCGATTACGCGAGCGGCAAGGAGCGTGCATTCGGCGCCACGCTGATGCCCGGCCTCGTGCGCAGCCACGCTCGCGCAGCGCGGCTCGGCGAGTCCAAGTTCATGAAGGCGATCCGCGCGAAGATCGAGAAGGCAGGCGTGATCGTGCTGTCCGACGCGTGGCTCGCGGGCGCGGTGGCCTCGAAGAAGGCGTGCATCCGTACGCCTGCCGACATCAGAGGGCAGAAGGTGCGCTCGGCTGGCCCGACGTTCGCCGCGATGTGGCAGGCGGCCGGCGCGTCGATCGTCTCGATTCCGAGCAACGAGGTCTACAACGCACTGCAGACCGGCGTCGCGGACGGCACCGACACGAGCACCGGAAGCTTCGTGTCGTTCCGCCTCTACGAGCAGGTGAAGTGCATCACGGCGCCGGGCGACAACGCGCTGTGGTTCATGTACGAGCCCGTTCTGATGTCGAAGAAGAGCTTCGACAAGCTCGACAAGAAGCAGCAGGAGGCCCTGCTGAAGGCGGGCAAGAAAGCGGAGGACTATTTCGCCAAGGAAGGCAAGGGGCTCGACGACGAAATGGTCAAGGTGTTCAAGCAGCACAAGGTCGAGGTGGTGACGCTCACGCCGGCCGAGTACGACGCGTGGATCGACGTCGCGAAGAAGAGCTCATACGAGCAGTTCGCGAAGGAAGTGCCGGACGGCAAGCAACTGATCGACGATGCGCTGAGCGTGAAGTAGCGGGCGCCCGTGCGGACGTCGTCCCCGCAAACGCGGGGACCCAGTGGCGTTGTATCGAGACTCGCTGGATTCCCGCGTTCGCGGGAATGACGGCCATGGAGTCTTTCGTCCGCGGCGTTCGATTTCTCTCCAACCTCTGCGGGCTCGCCGCGGCCGCGCTGATCGGCTGCGGCGTCATCGTCGTTTGCCAGATGGTGTTCGTGCGCTATGCGCTCAACGAGAACACCATCTGGCAGACCGACTTCGTCACGTACAGCCTGATCGCGGCGACGTTCATCGGCAGCCCGTACGTGCTGATGATCCGCGGCCACGTCAACGTCGACGTGCTGCCGCATTACCTCGGCAGGGAGAAGCGATTCGGGCTCGCGGTGTTCTCGTCGCTGCTCACGCTCGGCTTCTGCGTTGTCGCGACCGTGCTCACGTTCCATCTTTGGAAGCAGGCATGGGACAGCAACTGGGTGTCGGACACGATGTGGCGGGCGCGGCTGTGGATTCCGTACCTGTCGATGCCGATCGGACTCGGCATCCTCACGCTGCAGTGCGTTGCCGATTTCGGCAATCTGCTGACAGGACGCGAACCGCCGTTCGGGATCCGGGTCGAGCGGACGCGCCAATGAGCGCGGAGCCTACCCCATGAGCCCGACGAGGCAGGGCGCGATCGTGCTCGTCGTGACGCTCGCTGTCCTCCTGTCGGGCGCGCCGGTCGCCTTCGGCCTGGGCGCGATCGCGATTTCGTTCATCGTCGTGTTTCAGGGCCTCGACGCGCTGCAAGTCGTTGCGGAAACGCTGTATGGCGGACTGCACGACTTCACGCTGGTGTCGATTCCGATGTTCGTCATGATGGGCGCGGCGATCGGCTCGTCGCCCGCGGGCAAGGATCTCTACATCGCGCTCGACCGCTGGCTCTATCGGTTGCCGGGCGGCCTCGTCATCTCCAATCTCGGCGCGTGTGCGCTGTTCGCCGCGCTGACCGGCTCGTCGCCGGCCTGTTGCGCGGCAATCGGCAAGATGGGGATACCGGAGATGCGCAGCCGCGGTTACCCCGACGACGTCGCCGCCGGATCGATCTGCGCCGGCGGCACGCTCGGCATCCTGATCCCGCCGTCGATCACGTTCATTCTGTACGGCATCGCGACCGAGACGTCGATCGGGCGACTGTTTCTCGCCGGCGTCCTGCCGGGCGTGATGCTGACCGGTCTTTTCATACTGTGGACGGTCTTCATCATCCGCAAACGCGGGTTCCGCTCGCACGCGCTGAATTTCCGCTACAGCTGGAAGCAAAAGCTCGAATCGATTCCGAAGATCGCGCCGTTTCTCGCGATCATCGTCGCCGTGATGTACGTGCTCTACGGCGGCATCGCCACGCCGTCGGAGGCGGCCGGCGTCGGCGCGGCGCTGTGCGTCGTGCTCGCCGTCGTGATCTACCGGATGTGGCGCCCCGCGCAGTGGTGGGCGATCCTGCGCGACACCACGCGCGAATCGGTGATGATCCTGATGATCATCGCGACCGCCGTTCTGTTCGGTTACATGCTGACGTCGCTGTATCTCACGCAGACGCTCGCGCAGGCGATCGCCGACATGCACGTCAATCGCTGGGTGCTGATGGCGATGATCAACGTGTTCCTGCTCGTATGCGGATTCTTCATCCCGCCGGCGGCGATCATATTGATGACGGCGCCGATTCTCTATCCGATCATCCGCGCCGCGGGCTTCGACCCGGTGTGGTTCGGCGTGATCCTCACGATCAACATGGAGATCGGCTTGATCCATCCGCCGGTCGGGCTCAACATCTATATCGTCAGCTCGATCGCGCCCGACATTCCCGTGACGAGGATCATGTGGGGCACGATTCCGTACGTGCTTTGCATGATGCTGCAGATCGTCGTCCTGTGCGTGTTTCCGGAAATCGCGACCTGGCTGCCCGACCGCCTGATGGGCGCCGTCCACTGAGACTTTTCGCGAAGGCGCGAGCCGGATGACCTGGCGAAGCGCGTCGATGCGGCCGGCGCGCTATGGAAAATGCGCGCCGCGGACGTTTACCTGACGCGCCCTTGCGGCAAGGCGACGTTCGGTCCGGCAAGCGCGTGGGCGCTCGACGATGCGCTGCTCGCACGCCTGGACTGGGGATCGCCGCAATCGGGTGCCACACTCGTCGTCGTCGAGGATTCGCTGGGCCACGAAACGACGCGACGTGCCGAAGCGGCCGGGCTCGCGCAGTTCCTCGCGCACCATGCGGCGGTTCTCGCGCGACTGCGTGCGCGCGGCCATCACGTCCTGGGGCTGCTCGCGGGCACAGGGGCAGGCGCTGCGTTCTATGTCAACGCGCTGCAAAGCTCGCGGCTCTACGCGCTCGACGGCGCGCGCGTGGTCGCGATGTCGCCGCACGCGGTTGCGCGCGTCACCGGCCTGGACGCTGCGGCGCTTTCGGCGCGCATCGAAAGCGATCCGCTCGTAGGGCATCCGGTGCGGCAGTTCGCGTCGTGGGGTGGGGTTACGCGGATGGTCGAGCGGGCGGATGCGCAGTCGATATTGGAGCTTGCGCAAGCGGTGTAGCGGTAACGTGGCTGTTTCAACGCGTGGCACGCGCGCGAGAACGCAACACCCCCGTTGAGCCTGCAGTTGCGCAGGCGGCTCGCACTGCTGAGCTAACCGCAGGGACAGGGGTTCATCGCGGCGACGAACTGGAAGCGTTGCGGGAACGTACTGGCCGCGCCGCGGCCTCTTCGACTGGGGCCGCCTCGCCAACCGTTCTCGCACGCTCAATCCCGATCGTCATCATCAGCATGCGTCGCTCGCGCGAGCCGATCGCGCACCGCAAGCCAATCGTCGTCGTCGGTCGGCGGTGCCTCGACAAGGATCTCGTCGGCGCCGGCCCGATCGAGCGCGCGCAGATTCGCATACAGCTCGTGCGCATACGCGTCGGCGGTCTTCGGCGCATTGATCCAGTCGCCGCTGAAATCGGACGGCCGCGCGACGGTGCGCGCCAACACGGCGACGCGTTCGTCGCGCTCGTCGCGGTGCGCGATCTCGACGTGCAACGCGCCGGGCGCCGCGACCGTCATCCGCGTGCGCGGCGCGTAGTGCGAAGGCAACGCGCCCGGCACGCGCGGCGCGGCGGAGTCGCCGTCACGCAGCGCGATCGGATGGCCGAGCACGTTCGAAAGCGCTCGCGGACCGATCGCGCCTGGACGCAACAATAGCGGTTCGCGGCCGTCGAACGAGACGATCGTGCTTTCGATGCCGACGGGGCATGCGCCGCCATCGATGATCATCGTGATCGCATCGCCGAGGTCCTCGTACACATGCGCGGCGGTCGTCGGCGAAATTCGCCCGAACCGATTGGCCGACGGTGCGGCGAGCCCGCGGCCGCCGGCGCGCACGAACGCGGCGAGCAGCTCGCGCGCAACCGGATGCGCGGGAACGCGTACGCCGACCGTGTCCTGGCCGCCGGTCACGATGTCGTCCACATGCGAAGCGCGCGGCAGGATCAGCGTCAAAGGCCCGGGCCAGAACGCTTCGGCAAGCGATCGCGCGCCTGGGGGTACTTCGCGAGCCCAGTGCGCGACGTCGGCAACCTGCGCGAGATGAACGATCACCGGATGCTCGGTCGGCCGCCCCTTCGCCGCGAAGATGCGCGCGACCGCATCGCGCGCGCTCGCGTCGGCGCCGAGCCCGTAGACCGTCTCGGTCGGAAACGCGACGAGCTCACCTGCGCTCAGCAGTTCGACGGCGCGCGCAATCGCGTCCGGCGTCGCCGCTGCGATCTTGGCGTGCGTCACGGCGACGGACGGCGGGCGGAGCGAGGGCGCAATCTGCTAGAATTCAACCCTTTACGCATCGCTCCGCCGCGTGCGACGAGGCGACGCGCAACCGTCAAGCTTGGAGTGGCAATGAGCGAATTCCTGTTCACGTCGGAGTCGGTTTCGGAGGGACACCCTGACAAGGTCGCAGACCAGATTTCCGATGCGGTGCTCGACGCGATTCTAGCGGACGAGCCGACCGGCCGTGTCGCGGCGGAGACACTCGTGTCGACCGGCCTCGTCGTCATGACCGGCGAGATCACGACGTCGAAAGGTCACGACTACGCGAAGATCGCGCGGGACACGATCCGTCGCATCGGCTACAACGATCCCGAGCTTCGCTTCGATGCGAACGGTTGCGCGGTAATGGTCTGCTACGGACGCCAGTCGCCGGACATTGCGCGCGGCGTCGATCACGCGTCGGACGAATACCTGAACCAGGGCGCCGGCGATCAGGGGCTGATGTTCGGCTACGCATGCGACGAGACGCCGTCGCTGATGCCGTTCCCCATCTACTACGCGCATCGCCTGATGCAGCGGCAGAGCGAGGTTCGCAAAGACGGCCGGTTGCCGTTCCTGCGGCCGGACGCGAAATCGCAGGTGACCGTTCGCTATGTCGATGGACGCCCCGCCGGTATCGAGACCGTCGTCGTGTCGACGCAGCATCATCCGAGCATGAACGAGCGCCAGAAGGAGCTCGCCGAGGCGGTGGTCGAGGAGATCATCAAGCCCGTTCTGCCGGCGTCGATGCTCTCGGGCACGCGTTATCTCGTCAATCCGACCGGGCGCTTCGAGATCGGCGGTCCGCACGGCGATGCCGGCCTCACCGGCCGCAAGATCATCGTCGACACGTACGGCGGCGCTGCGCCGCACGGCGGTGGGGCGTTCTCCGGCAAGGATCCGTCGAAGGTCGACCGCTCGGCGGCCTACGCGGCGCGCTACGTCGCCAAGAACGTCGTCGCAGCGGGAATCGCTCGCCAGTGCCAGGTGCAGGTCGCGTACGCGATCGGCGTCGCGAAGCCGATGAACGTCACCGTGTACACCGAGGGCACCGGCCGCATCTCCGACGAGAAGATCGCGCACCTCGTGCAGGAGCATTTCGACCTCCGCCCGAAAGGCATCATCCGGATGCTCGACCTGCTGCGGCCGATCTACCAGAAGACCGCGGCGTACGGGCACTTCGGCCGCGACGAGCCGGAGTTCACGTGGGAGAACCTCGACCGCGTCGAGGCGCTGCGCGCGGCCGCGGGCATCCGCGGCGAAGTCGCGCCGCTGCGCGCCTAGCGCTCGCGCCGGTCGGGCATGCGATGCCGCCGGCTCGGCCTGCGCGTCATTCGCACCGCCTCGCCGGCCACTACCAGGCGGGCTGTTGGATCGGTGTCGTCGTGCGCGCGATCGACGAAGCGGCGCGCGACATCGACGGCACGCGTGTCGTTACCCCTGATCATTATCTCGGCGCCGCATGGGCGCCGGCCGTCGGCGCGCCGACGCGTTTTCCCGACGTCGTCGTGATCGGTTCGCCGAGCGGTGACAACGCGCTTGCCGAGCTGCTCGTTCACGTTCCGTGCGACGCGAAGCTGTGGCTTGCCGGGCGCGACGAAGTCGATGTTGCGCTCGCAGCCGAGATACTGCTCGCAGCCGACCGCAACCTCGAACGCTATCAGCGCGACGCGATCGCCGCGTTCATCGCCGCCGAGCACGCGCGCACACGCGCCGCGATCGCCGCGCGCTACACCGACCGCGACGCGGGATTCGAGCGCTTTCGCGCGCAAGTCGTCGGCTTGCGAGACGACGAAGGCGGCCGCTAGCGACACGATGGCGCTGTTCGATCCGTTCAAGCTTCGCGAGCTCGCGCTCGCCAATCGCATCGTCGTATCGCCGATGTGCCAGTACTCGGCGGTCGAGGGATGCGCAACCGACTGGCATCTGATCCATTGGGGTCAGCTTTTGCTGTCGGGCGCCGCGCTGATGACGATCGAAGCGACCGCGGTCACGGCCGAGGGTCGAATCAGTCCCGGCTGTCTCGGGCTCTACGACGACGCGAGCGAGCGGGCGCTCGGCGAGACGCTCGGGCGTGCGCGGCGGCAGGCGCCTGCGATGCCGGTCGCGATCCAGCTCGCCCACGCCGGCCGCAAGGGATCGTCGGCGCG
Organism: uncultured beta proteobacterium; assembly: GCA_963728935.1. Taxonomy (GTDB): domain Bacteria; phylum Pseudomonadota; class Gammaproteobacteria; order Burkholderiales; family Casimicrobiaceae; genus CAVSMC01. The sequence goes on from CAVSMC010000001.1 coordinate 1,098,877, forward strand.
GCCGTGGGAAGGTGGCGCGTTGATCGCAGCCGAGCGCGGCGGATGGACTCCGCTCGCGCCGTCGGCGGTCGCGCACGCGGACGGCGAGCCGTTGCCGGCGGCGCTCGATGCGGCGGGACTCCATCGGATCCGCGACGCGTTCGCCGCAACCGCGCGGCGTGCCGAGCGCATCGGAATCGACGCGATCGAGCTGCACATGGCGCACGGCTATCTGCTGCACGAGTTCCTGTCGCCGATCGCGAACAAGCGCCGCGATCGCTACGGCGGCGACTTCGACCACCGCGTGCGCTTTCCCCTCGAGGTGTTCGACGCCGTGCGCGCCGTGTGGCCGCCGTCGCGGCCGCTCGGTGTGCGCGTGTCGGCGACCGATTGGGTCGACGGCGGCTGGACGATCGACGAGTGCATCGCGTTCGTCGAACGGTTGAAATCGCGCGGCTGCGATTGGGTCGACGTGTCGAGCGGCGGCGTGTCGCCGCTGCAGAAGATCCCGGTGCAGCCCGGCGTGCACGTGCCGTTTGCCCGCGCGATTCGCAGCGCCACCGGCATCGCGACGATGGCGGTCGGCCTGATCACCGAGCCGCGCCAGGCCGAGGCGATCGTCGCCGCGGGCGACGCCGATTTGATCGCGCTCGCCCGCGCGCTCTTGCGCGAACCGCGGTGGCCCTGGCGGGCGGCGACCGAGCTCGGCGGCACGGTGCTCGGCGCTCCGCAGTACTGGCGAGCGTTGACGAAGGAGGGCGCGCACATCTTCGGCGCGGCGAAGCTCGGACAGCGCTAGAGCCGGCCCGAACGCGAAATGCGGTAGAATCGACTACTTTCGACAATTCCAAGCCAGGGAGCCTGCATGGCCGAACGTTCCCGCACCCGCCGCAATACGCTCGAGCGACGTTGCCTGCCGAAATCGTTCAAGCGACTGTTCGTCGGCGCACCCAAAGGCATCTTCAAGATGCTCGAGAAGATCAAGAAGGCATAATCGCTTTGCACGGCGCGCATTGCGCCGGGCGACAATCGAGGGCCGCGCGACGCGGCCCTCGCCGTTTCATCGTGACGCCATCGAGCCGGTGCCTTTCGCCTATTACGCCAAGCTCTCGCCCGAGCGCCAGCGGATCTACCGCAAGAGCGACGCGATCACCTCGCTCGGCGTGCCGCCTGGAGCCGGCGTCGCGGCGCCGGTCGCCGCGATCGCGGCGGCGCTCGCCGCCGACGATCGAGCCGCAACGCAAGCGGCGTGTCAGCGGCTGGTCGACGCGTTGACCGCCGGCTATCGGGTGCCGCCGGTCAAGGTGCGCGTCCTCGCGCGCAGACCTTCGGACGCGAGCGGCGAGCTGCACGGGCTCTACGAACCGGAGGACGGTTCGACGCGCGCGCGCATCACCGTCTGGCGGCGCACGGCGGCGCGCAAGCAGGTCGTTGCGTTCAAGACGTTCCTGCGCACCGTCGTGCACGAGGTCTGCCACCATCTCGACTACGAGCTGTTCGCGCTCGACGAGACGTTCCACACCGAGGGCTTCTACAAGCGCGAGTCGTCGCTTGCGAACGCGCTGTTCGCGACGCTGAACGGCGCCAGCGACCGCTAGCGCGACTGCGCGAGCGCGCTCGCTTCGAATCCGCCGCCGAGCGCCTTGATGAGCTGCACGGCCGCCGTCAATCGGCGCGCCTCGATCGCGAGCGCGGTGCGCTCGTTCGACAGCGTCGCCGCCTGAATGACGACGACGGCAAGGTAATTGGCGATGCCGGCGCGGTATTGGTTCGTGACGATCGTGAGTGCCTCGCGAGCCGCGCTCACGGCGTCGGCCTGCACCGCCGCCTCCTGCTCGAGAATGCGAAGCGCGGCGAGATTGTCCTCGACTTCCTGGAATCCGGTCAGCACGGTTTGCCGGTAGTTCGCGACCGTCTCGTCGTACGCAGCGATCGCCTGCTCGGTCTGCGCGCGGCGGAGCCCGGCATCGAATATCGTCTGCGCGATCGCCGGGCCGAGCGACCAGAAGCGGTTCGGCAGCGACAGCAATTGCGACAGCACCGAGCTCTGGAATCCGCCGGTCGCCGACAACGTCAGCGAGGGAAAGAACGCCGCTTCGGCGACGCCGATTTGCGCGTTCGCCGCCGCGGCGCGTCGCTCGGCCGCGGCGATGTCCGGGCGCCGCTCGAGCAGCTCGGATGGAACGCCGAGCGGAATATCGGGATACGCGAGCGGCGTCTCGTTCGCTGCGATCGACACCTCGGCCGGCGCCTTGCCGGTCAACGCTGCGATCGCATGCTCGAGCTGCGCACGCGTAACGCCGGCGTCGATCGCTTGCGCCTGCGTCGACTTGAGCTGCGTTTGCGCCTGCACGACGTCGGAGCGCGCGGCGACGCCGACGTTGTACTGATTTTGCGTGAGCTGCAATGATCGCGCGTAAGCGGCGATCGTCTCGTTCAGCAGCCGGATCTCGGCGTCCTGCACGCGAAGCAGGAAGTAGTCCTGCGCGAGCAACGCCTGCGCGGAGAGCTTCGCCGCCTCGAGATCGGCGGTGCTCGCCTGCGTGTTCGCGCCGGCCGCTTCGATCTGCCGGCGCACGCGTCCCCAGACGTCGATCTCCCAGTTCGCGTCGAGCGCGATGCTGTAGCGGTTGCCGGTGCCGCCTTGCACGTTGACGTTTCCATTGCTGCCGCGCGAGCCGACGCCGCTTCGTGCCGCCGAAGCGTTGCCTGAGACGATCGGGAAGAGCGCCGCCTGCGCGGCCTGCGTCAACGCGCGCGCCTCGCGCACGCGCGCCTCGGCAGCCTTGATCGTCTGGTTGTCGATGACGACCTGCGCTTCGAGCGCGTCGAGCCGCGCATCGTTGAACACGCCCCACCATTCGCCGCGCGGCAGATGATCCTGCGGCTGCGCGCGCTTCCAGCCTTCGGCCTCCTTGTACGACGCCGGCGCCGGTGCGCTTGGACGCACGTAGTCCGGTCCGATCGAGCATGCGGCCAGCGCGAGCGCGGCAGCGATCGCCAGCGCTCGAACCGGCGTCTCGAATGGGCGATCGAGCGGCAACGGGCGCGTCATCGTCAGTCGGAAGCAGGAAGCGGCGCCGCCGCGGCCGCGAGCCGGCGCCGACGGGCATTGCGCAGCCGAACGCTCATCCGATCGAGATACAGATAGACGACCGGCGTCGTGTACAGCGTCAGGAGCTGGCTCACGATCAGGCCGCCGACGATCGAGATGCCGAGCGGCCGGCGCAGCTCGGCGCCGTAGCCGCTGCCGATCGCGAGCGGAATCGCGCCGAGCATCGCGGCCATCGTCGTCATCATGATCGGGCGGAATCGCAGCAGGCACGCCTCGAAGATCGCGTCGCGCGATTCGAGGCCACGATGGCGCTCGGCGTCGAGCGCGAAGTCGATCATCATGATCGCGTTCTTCTTGACGATCCCGATGAGAAGGATCACGCCGATCAGCGCCATGACGCTGAAATCGGTGCGGAAGAGCATCAGCGCGAGCAGCGCGCCGACGCCCGCGGACGGCAGCGTGGAGAGGATCGTGATCGGGTGCACGTAGCTCTCGTACAGGATCCCCAGCACGATATAGACGGTCAGCAGCGCGGCGAGAATCAGCCACGGCTGGCTTTCGAGCGATTGCTGGAACGCGCGCGCGGTTCCCTGGAAGCTTCCGCGGACCGTATCGGGTACGCCGATGCGCGCCATCGCGTCGTTGACCGCGCGCGTCGCCTGACCGAGCGAAACGCCTTGCGGCAAATTGAACGAGATCGTCGATGCGACGAATTGCGACTGGTGCTGGACGCCGAGCGGCGTGTTCGTCGGCGCGTAATGCGCGACCGCCGACAGCGGCACCTGCGCGCCCCGCGTCGTCGACACGTAGACGTGGTCGAGCGCTTGCGGCGACTGCCAATAGCGCGGCGCGGCCTCCATCACGACGCGGTACTGGTTGAGCGCCGAATAGATCGTCGACACCTGCCGCTGCCCGAACGCGTCGTTGAGCGTCGTGTCGATCATGCGCGTCGTCACGCCGAGGCGCGCGGCGGCGTCGCGATCGATGACGATCGACGTCTGCAGCCCCTTGTCCTGGGTATCGGTGTTGACGTCGACCAGTTGCGGCAAATCGCTCATCGCCGCCCGAATCTTCGGTTCCCACGCGCGCAACTCGTCGAGATCGTCGGCCTGCAGCGTGAACTGGTAGGTCGCCTGCGACTGCCGGCCGCCGATGCGGATGTCCTGCACCGGATTCAGGAAGAGATTCGCGCCAGGCTCCTTCGCGAGCTTCACACGAAGCCGCGCGATGATCGCCTCCGCGCTGTCCTTGCGCTCGGCGAGCGGCTTCAGCTGCACGAACATCGTCCCGGTGTTGCGCTGCTGGCCGCCGGTGAAGCCGACGACGTTTTCCACCGCCGGATCGGAGCGAATGATGTCGATGAATGCCGCGAGCTTCGGCCGCATCGCCTGGAACGAGATGCTCTGGTCGGCCTGGATGAATCCGATCAGCCGGCCGGTGTCCTGCGACGGGAAGAATCCCTTCGGAATCGCGATGTACAGGTAGACGTTGAGCGCGATCGTGACCGCCAATATCACCATCATGATGATGCCGTGGTCGAGCACCCACGCGAGGCTCGCGCGGTAGCCGTCGTGCAGTGTCGCGAACGCGCGCTCGCTCCAGCGGTACAGGCGCCCGTGCGGCCGCCGCTGCGGTTTGGCGAGAAGCCGCGCGCACATCATCGGCGTCGTCGTGAGCGACAACAGCAGCGAAACGAGGATCGCCGCCGACAGCGTTACCGCGAACTCGCGGAAATAGCGGCCGACGATGCCGCCCATCAACAGGATCGGGATGAACACGGCGATCAGCGACAGGCTCATCGACAGCACGGTGAATCCGACCTCGCGCGCACCGGCGAGGGCCGCCTTCATCGGCGTCTCGCCCTGCTCGATGTGCCGCGACACGTTCTCGAGAACGACGATCGCGTCGTCGACGACGAAGCCCGTCGCAACGGTGAGCGCCATCAAAGAAAGGTTGTTCAGACTGAAGTTCGCGAGATACATGACGGCGAACGTCGCCGTCAGCGACACCGGCACGGCCACGCTCGGGATCAGCGTCGCGCGGCCGTTGCGCAGGAAGACGAACACGACGAGGATCACGAGGCCCACCGCGATCGCGAGCGTGCGCTCGACTTCGCGCAATGACGCGCGGATCGTCGACGTGCGCTCCATCATCACGTCGAGACGGATCGCGCTCGGAATCGACGCGCGCAGCAGCGGCAACTCCTCGGTTACGCGGTCGACCGTCTCGATGATGTTCGCGTTCGGCTGCCGGCTGATGATGATCAGCACCGACGGCCGGCCGTTCGCCGAGCCCGCGTTGCGCAAGTCCTGCACCGAATCGACGACGTCGCCGAGATCGGCGAGCCGCACCGCCGACCCGTTGCGGTACGCGACCACGAGCGGCAGATAGTCGGCGGCTTTCTTCGCCTGATCGTTCGCCGCGATCTGCCAGCGGCGATCGCCGTCCTCGACCGCGCCTTTCGGACGGTTCGCGTTCGCCGACGACAGCACGGTGCGCACGTCCTCGAACGAGATCGCGTACTTGTTCAGCGTTTGCGGATTGAGCTCGACGCGCACCGCCGGTAGCGAGCTGCCGCCGACCTGGACCTGGCCGACCCCCGAGATCTGCGACAGCTTCTGCGCGATGATCGTCGAGCCGGCGTCGTACATCTGCCCCTGCGTCATCGTGTCCGAGGTGAGCGCGAGGATCATCACGGGCGCATCGGCCGGATTCAGCTTGCGATAGGTCGGATTGCTCGGCAACCCCGTCGGTAACAGGCTTCGCGCCGCGTTCAATGCCGCCTGCACGTCGCGCGCGGCGCCGTCGATGTCGCGGTTCAGATCGAACTGCAACGTGACGCGCGACGAGCCGAGCGCGCTCGACGACGTCATTTCGTTCACGCCGGCGATGCGCCCGAGCGAGCGCTCGAGCGGCGTTGCCACCGTTGCCGCCATCGTCTCCGGACTCGCGCCGGGCAACTGCGCCTGCACCGAGATCGTCGGATAGTCGACCTGCGGCAGCGGCGATACCGGCAACAGAGTGAACGCGACCGCGCCGGCGAGCGCGATGCCGATCGTCAGCAGCGTGGTCGCGACGGGACGATCGATGAACGGCTGCGACAGGTTCACCTGATCGATCGCTTGTCGTGCGCGGCTGTGCGCCATCGGTCAATCGCCCGGAGCGATCTGCTCGCGTTCTTTGCGCGCCCGCCGCGCCTCGACGCGCCGCGCGAGCCGGTCGAACGCGAGATAGATCACCGGCGTCGTGAACAGCGTCAACACCTGGCTCACGATCAGCCCGCCGACCATCGTGATGCCGAGCGGATGGCGCAGCTCCGATCCGACGCCCCAGCCGAGCATCAGCGGCAACGCGCCGAGCAGCGCCGACATCGTCGTCATCATGATCGGCCGAAAGCGCAGCAGCGCGGCCTGTCGGATCGCCTCGACTGGAGGCTTGCCCTCGAGCCTCTCGGCGTCGAGCGCGAAGTCGATCATCATGATCGCGTTCTTCTTCACGATGCCGATCAGCAGAACGATACCGATGATCGCGATGACGCCGAGATCTTGGCGCGAGATCATCAGCGCGAGCAGAGCGCCGACGCCGGCGGAGGGCAACGTCGACAGGATCGTCACCGGGTGGATGTAACTTTCGTAGAGCACGCCGAGAACGATGTACATCGTGACGATCGCGGCGAGGATCAGCCAAAGCTCGTTTTGCAACGACCCTTGGAACGCGGCCGCCGCGCCCTGAAGCTGGAGCTGCGCGCTCGCCGGCATTCCGAGCTCTCGCCGAACGCGTTCGATCTGCTGCACGGCGTCGCCGAGCGATGCGCCGGGCGCGAGATTGAACGAGATCGTTGCCGCCGGAAACTGTCCGATGTGATTGACGACGAGCGGTGCCGAACGCTCGCTTACGCGCGCGATCGCGCTCAACGGAACCTGCTGCGCGGGTTGTTGGCCGGACGACGTCGTCGATGACGCAGCCGACGTGGTGCCGGGTGGCGCAAGCGCAGCCGAGCCGGTGCCGCCGGGCGCGTTCTGCGTCGCGGCGTTCGCTGCCGGCGCAACGGCGTTGCCCGCCGGAATGTAGATTCGCGAAAGCGCCTCGGGACCGATCTGGAATTCCGGCTTCACTTCGAGCACGACGCGATACTGGTTCGTCTGGGTGAAGATCGTCGAGATCAGGCGCTGGCCGAATGCGTTGTACAGCGCGTTGTCGATCGTCGCCGGCGTGATGCCATAGCGGCTCGCCGTCGCGCGATCGATCTCGACATAGGCTTGCAGGCCGCCGCTTTGCAGGTCGGTCGCGACGTCGACGAGCTCGGGCACGCGGCGCAGCCGCTCGATCAGCCGCGGCACCCATTGCTCGAGCTCGTCGGCGTCGGCGTCCTCGACGGTGAACTGGTATTGCGTGCGGCTCACGCGGTCTTCGATCGTCAGGTCCTGCACCGGCTGCATGTAGAGCGTGATGCCTTCGACATCGACGATCCGGCGCTGCAGGCGGCGGATCACGTCCTCCGCGCGGCCGCTGCGCTCGCCGAGCGGCTTCAGATTGATGAGCATCCGGCCGCTGTTCAACGTCGCATTCGTGCCGTCGACGCCGATGAACGACGACAGGCTTTCGACCGCGGGATCCTCGGCGATCACCTTCGCGAGCGCCTGCTGGCGCTCGGCCATCGCCGCGAACGAGATCGTCTGCGAGGCTTCGGTGACGCCTTGGATCGCGCCGGTGTCCTGCACCGGGAAGAAGCCTTTCGGAATGACGATGTAGAGCACGACGGTCAGCACGAGCGTGAGCACGGCAACGACGAGCGTCGCGCGCTGCCGCTCGAGCACCCAATCGAGCATCTCGCCGTAGCGCACGATCACGCGCTCGAACAGCTCGCCGCTCTTCCGATAGAACCGGCCTTGCCGCTCGGGCGGCGTGTGGCGAAGGAAGCGCGCGCACATCATCGGCGTGAGCGTCAGCGACACGACCGCCGAGATCAGGATCGACACGGCGAGCGTGATCGCGAATTCGCGGAACAGCCGCCCGACGACGTCGCCCATGAACAACAGCGGGATCAGCACGGCGATCAGCGAGAAGGTGAGCGAGATGATCGTGAAGCCGATCTGCTCGGCGCCCTTGAGCGCGGCGTCGAGCGGCCGCTCGCCCGCCTCGATGTAGCGGGCGATGTTCTCGATCATCACGATCGCGTCGTCGACGACGAAGCCGGTCGCGATCGTCAGCGCCATCAACGTGAGGTTGTTGATCGAGAAGCCCGCGAGATACATGACGCCGAACGTGCCGACGAGCGACAGCGGCACGGCCACGCTTGGGATCACTGTCGCCGACAGGCTGCGCAGAAACACGAAGATCACCATCACGACGAGCGCGACGGCGAGGAAGAGCTCGAACTGCACGTCGTGCACCGACGCGCGGATCGTCACCGTACGGTCGGTCAGCAGCGTGAGATCGACGGCCGGCGGCAGCGTCGCCGAAAGCTGGGGCAGCAGCCGCTTGATGCGATCGACGACCTCGATCACGTTCGCGCCGGGCTGCCGCTGGATGTTGACGATGACGGCCGGCGTGTCGTTCACCCATGCGGCGAGCTTCGAGTTCTCGGCGCCGTCGACGACGTCGGCGACGTCGTCGAGGCGCACCGGCGCAGCGTTGCGATAAGCGACGACGATGCCGCGATATTCGGCCGCCGAGCGCAACTGATCGTTCGCGTCGATCGTCGACGCGCGCGTCGGGCCGTCGAAGCTTCCTTTCGCCTGATTGGTGTTCGCGTTCGAGATCGCGGTGCGGATGTCGTCGAGCCCGAGGCCGTACGCGGCGAGCGCGGACGGATTCGCCTGGATGCGCACGGCCGGACGCTGGCCGCCGCTGATGCTGACGAGACCCACGCCCGCGAGCTGCGAGAGCTTGGTCGCAAGCCGCGTGTCGGCGAGGTCTTCGATCTTCGGCAGCGGCAGCGTCGTCGACGTGAGCGCGAGCGTTACGATCGGCGTGTCCGCCGGATTGACCTTGTTGTAGATCGGCGGCGTCGGCAGGTCGGCGGGTAGGAAACTGCCGGACCCGTTGATCGCCGCCTGCACTTCCTGCTCGGCGACGTCGAGCGGCAAGTTCAGATCGAACTGCAGCGTGATCACCGACGCTCCGCCCGAGCTGGTCGACGACATCTGCTTCAATCCCGGCATCTGGCCGAACTGCCGCTCGAGCGGCGCGGTGATCGACGAGGTCGTCACGTCGGGGCTCGCGCCCGGATAGAGCGTCACGACCTGGATCGTCGGATAGTCGACCTGCGGCAGCGCCGAGATCGGCAGCACGCGATACGCGATGATGCCGGCGAGCAGGATCGCGAGCATCAGCAGCGATGTCGCAACCGGACGCAGGATGAACGGGCGGGACGGATTCATCGTTGGGCGCGACGGCGGCAACGGGACGTCGTCCCCGCGAACGCGGGGACCCAGCGTCTTTCGACCAACGTCACTGGATTCCCGCCCCCCGCTTCGAGCACTCGAGGGCATGCTTCGCGGGAATGACCGCGCCAATGGTTCGTCGCCGTCACGCTCACGCTCAGCCGCCCTGCTTGCCCTTGCGCCGCTCGCCGCCGCCTTTGCCTTCCCGCGGCCCGGCGCGCGCGGCGGCGGGCGCTTGCGCGGCATTGCGGTCGATCAGCTCGACGCGCGCGCCTTCGCGCAGCTTGTCGGCGCCGTCGACGACGACGAGCGCGCCGGGCGCAACGTCGCCGCGCACTTCGGTCGTCTCACCGTCGACGGCGCCGATCGTGACCGGCGTCGCCTTCACCGTGCGGTCGTCGTTGACGCGATAGACGAACGTTCCCGGTGCGCCGCGCTGAATTGCCGGGCTCGGCACGAGCGTGACGTTGTCGTGCGTCTCGACCGCCATTCGCACGTTGACGAATTGATTCGGAAAGAGCGCGCTGTCGTCGTTCGCGAACTCCGCCTTGAGCTTGATCGTGCCCGTAGCAGCGTCGATCTGGTTGTCGATCGTGACGAGCCGACCCGTCGCGAGCTTCACTTTGCCGTCGCGATCGTACGCATCGACCGCGACGTTCGCGATCGCCTGCATCCTCTTCATCACGCGCCGCACGTTGTCCTCGGGCACGGGAAATACGACGGTGATCGGCTGCACTTGTGTGATCGTCACGAGCCCGTTCGCGTCGGACGCGTGCACGATGTTGCCGGGATCCACCTGACGCAACCCGACGCGTCCGGTGATCGGCGCGATGATTCGCGCGTAGGTGAGCTGCAGCTTGGCGCTGTCGATAGCGCCCTTGTCTGCCTCGATCGTGCCTTCGAGCTGGCGCACGAGCGCCGCCTGCGTGTCGACCTGCTGCTTCGCGATCGAGTCCTGCGCGAGCAGCGTGCGGTAGCGTTCGAGATCGATGCGCGCGTTGTTCAATTGCGCCTGGTCGCGCGCCATCTGACCGTTCGCTTGCGTGAGCTGTACTTCGAACGGCCGCGGATCGATCTGCGCGAGCAGTTGGCCGGCCTTGACGGTCTGTCCTTCGTTGAACGCGACGCTCACCAGCTGTCCGTCGACGCGCGAACGCACGACGACCATGTTGCGCGGCGTCACCGTGCCGAGCGCGCTCACATAGACGTCGATCGTGCCTTGCCGGGCCGGCTGGGCGACGACCGGCATCGTGCGCGCGTTCGGGTCGCCGCGGCCCTTCGCTTTGGCCATCGGCTCTTCGGCGCCGCGGCCCTGCCAGAGCCACGCGCCGGCGGCGATCGCAACCAGCAGGACGAGCGCGGCAATGGTCCATGCCCGACGACGGTTGCGCCGCTGCAAGGCCGGCGCTCCCATCCGCGGGTCGGACGGGTCTACCGGCTCTGCTGGGTCGGACCGCGCATCGGGCGGCGGAACGAAGGGACTATTTCCCGATTTGGATCGTTCGTTCATTGAACGGGCGGTGGGGGTGCCGAACGTTGGATTGTCATGTCCCGGCGCGGTTCGTTGCGCCGAAGTTGTAACCAACTGTGTTGTTGGGAGAGCGGAGCGCCGTCCGTCCGCCGCCGCACAAGCGGTCGCATTTGACGTAAAATCGCACGTTCCCGAGGAGCGTTGCAACAGCGGCCGCCGGCCGCTGCCAGGCTCGGGATTTCCACCGCAACGGCGCTCGTTGAACCGTGACTCGCACACGGGGCGACGAAGGCAGCCGCCTTCCTCCGACGCAGCGAGTCACTCGACAAGGAGTGACGCATGAACGCTGTGACCGAAACGACGAAGTTCGCCGACTACCGCGTCGCCGATCTCGCGCTCGCCGATTGGGGGCGCAAGGAAATGGCGATTGCCGAGACCGAAATGCCCGGCTTGATGGCGATCCGCGACGAGTTCGCGCCGGGGCAGCCGCTGCGCGGCGCGCGCATCGCCGGCTCGCTGCACATGACGATCCAGACGGCCGTGCTGATCGAGACGCTGCAGGCGCTCGGCGCCGACGTCCGCTGGGCGTCGTGCAACATCTACTCGACGCAGGATCATGCCGCCGCGGCCATCGCGGCACGCGGCACGCCGGTGTTCGCGTACAAGGGCGAGACGCTCGACGACTACTGGGCGTTCACGCACAAGATCTTCGAGTGGCCGGCCGGACCCGACGGCGCGAACGGGCCGAACATGATCCTAGACGACGGCGGCGATGCGACGCTGCTCGTGCATCTGGGCGCCGCGGCCGAAGTCGATGCGGCTTGCATTACGCATCCTACCAGCGAAGAAGAGACGGCGCTGTTCGCTGCGATCAAGGCGAAGCTCGCGAAGGATCCGAAGTTCTACTCGCGGATCAAGGCGAACATCCGCGGCGTCACCGAGGAAACGACCACCGGCGTCAAGCGGCTCTATCAAATGCACAACGAGGGACGCCTCGGATTCCCGGCGATCAACGTCAACGATTCGGTGACGAAGTCGAAGTTCGACAACCTGTACGGCTGCCGCGAATCGCTGGTCGACGGCATCAAGCGCGCGACCGACGTGATGATCGCCGGCAAGGTCGCGGTCGTTTGCGGCTATGGCGATGTCGGCAAGGGTTCGGCGCAGGCGCTGCGCGCGCTGTCCGCGCAGGTATGGATCACCGAGGTCGATCCGATCTGCGCGCTGCAAGCGGCGATGGAGGGCTATCGCGTCGTCACGATGGACTACGCGTGCGACAAGGCGGACATCTTCGTGTCGGCGACCGGCAACATCGACGTCATCACGCTCGATCACATGCGGCGGATGAAGGCCCAGGCGATCGTCTGCAACATCGGCCACTTCGACAACGAGATCGACGTCGCCGCGCTGAAAGAGATCAAGTGGGAGAACATCAAGCCGCAGGTGGATCACGTGATCTTCCCGGACGGCAAGCGCCTCATCCTGCTCGCCGAAGGACGTCTCGTGAACCTCGGCTGTGCGACCGGCCATCCGTCGTATGTGATGAGCTCGTCGTTCGCGAACCAGGTGATGGCACAGATCGAGCTGTGGGGCGAAGCGCGCGCGGGATCGGGCAAGTATCCGGTCGGCGTCTACATCCTGCCGAAGCACCTCGACGAGAAGGTCGCACGTCTGCAGTTGAAGAAGCTCGGCGCGATGTTGACGACGCTATCCGACAAGCAGGCTCGCTACATCGGCGTCGATGTCGCGGGTCCGTACAAATCGGACCACTACCGCTATTGAGAAGTCGGCCGGTCGAACGACTAACCAAGCGTTACGCGGAGGTTGAGCCCATGCGCATTGCAGTGATGGGTGCCGGTGGTGTCGGTGGCTTTTTCGGCGCGAAGCTCGCCGCGGCCGGCCACGACGTCGCGTTCATCGCACGCGGCCGCCATCTCGCAGCGATGCGCGAGCGCGGTCTGCTGATCCGAAGCGCGCTTGGCGACGTGCACATCGCCAAGCCGAGCGTGACCGCCGATGCGGCGACGATTGGTGCGGTCGACGTCGTGCTCTTCGCCGTGAAGCTTTGGGACACGGAAGCGGCGGCGACGCAGTGCGCGCCGCTCGTGCGCGGCGGCGGTGTCGTCGTTCCGTTCCAGAACGGCGTGGAAAGCGTCGAGCGCATCGGTGCGCTGCTCGGCGGCGAGCGTGTGATGGGCGGCGTCGCGTTCATCGCCGCGACGATCGCCGAGCCCGGCGTGATCGCGCATACCGGCACGATGGCGCGTCTTCGCGTCGGCGCGACGCTGCCGTCACAGCAGCCTGCCGCCGACGCGTTCGCCGCGGCGTGCCGCGAAGCGCGCGTGGAAGTCGAGGTCGTCGCCGACATTCGCGCGGCGCTTTGGGCGAAGTTTGGTTTCCTCGCCGCGATGTCCGGCATGACGAGCATCTCGCGGCAACCGGTCGGCGTGATCCGCGGCGATCCTGACATGCGAAGCGTGTTCGAGGCCGCGATCCGCGAAGCGTGGGCGCTCGCGCGGGCTCGCGGCGTCGCGCTCCCCGACGACTACGTCGCGCAGCAACTCGCGTTTGCCGACGGCTTGCCGCACGAGATGACGTCGTCGATGGCGAACGACCTCGCCGCGGGCAACCGCCTCGAAGCACCATGGCTCGCCGGCGGCGTCGCGCGGATGGCGAAGGAATCGAATCTCGACGCGCCGGTCAACGCAACGATCTACGCGGCGCTCAAACCGTATTGCAACGGAACCTCGCGCTAATCGAAAGGAGCGGATATGCGCCTGATACTCGTTTGGCTGATCAACGCGGCGGCGCTGTTTCTGCTGCCTTACATCTTCGCGTCGATCCGCGTCGACTCGTTTTGGACGGCGCTCGTCGCTGCGCTGGTGCTCGGGCTCGTCAACACGCTGATCCGCCCGCTGCTCGTCCTGCTGACGCTGCCGGTGACGCTGCTGACGCTGGGCCTTTTCATCTTCGTCATCAACGGCCTGCTGTTCTGGGCCGTCGGATCGTTCGTCGAGGGCTTTCACGTCGGCGGCTTCTGGTCGGGCGTTTTTGGCGCGATTGTCTACAGCATCATCTCGTGGCTTCTGTCGGCGCTGCTGATGCCCAAGTCCGATTAGCTCGATCGATGCAAACCGGCGCCTCACGCAACCTGAGCTTCGAGTTCTTTCCGCCGAAAACGCCGGATGGCATGGCAAAGCTACGCGCAACGCGCGCACAACTCGCCCAACTGAAGCCGGCGTTCTTTTCGGTCACCTACGGCGCGGGCGGCTCGACGCGCGAGGGTACGCTCGGCACCGTCGTCGAAATGATCCGCGAAGGCCTGCCCGCGGCGCCGCATCTGTCGTGCATCGGCTCGACGCGCGAAAGCCTGCGCGAAGTTCTGGCAGAGTATCGGCGGCACGACATCCGTCATCTCATCGCGCTACGCGGCGATCTGCCGTCGGGCACCGCCGCTGCCGGCGACCTGCGTTACGCGAGCGAGCTCGTCGCGTTCGTTCGCGCCGAGACCGGCAACTGGTTCCACATCGACGTCGCCGCGTATCCGGAGTACCACCCGCAAGCGCGCACGCCGCAGGACGATATCGCCGCGTTCCGGCGCAAGATCGACGCGGGCGCGAATTCCGCGATCACGCAGTTCTTCTACAATGCGGACGCGTACTGGCGTTTCGTCGACGACTGCGCGGCCGGCGGAATCGCCGTCCCGATCGTTCCCGGCATCATGCCGATCGCAAGCTTTGCGAAGCTCGCGCGTTTCGCCGATAACTGCGGCGCCGAGATTCCGCGCTGGATGCGGCGCAAGCTCGAAGGGTTCGGCGACGACACGGCATCGATCCGTGCATTCGGCGTCGACGTCGTCACCGAGCTCTGCGCCGGCCTGCTCGCGCGCGGCGCGCCCGGCCTGCACTTCTATACGCTGAACCAGGCGGGTCTTACGACGACGATCTGGCAGCGGCTGGGGCTGTAGAGCGCGTTCGCGGGTCACGTCGTCGCAGCGGCCACAGCGCTGCTTCCGAACACCGATGCGACTTGCGGGTCAATCGGCGCGAACGTTTGGGATCGGGCCGCAGCGACGACTCGTGAGCCCCGCGTTTCCTCTCTAACTCTGTCGCCGCATTTCGTCTGCGGCCCAGCCACAAACCGTAGGGTGCACGAAAAGGCCGCACGCCCCCTCCCAAGCGCTTATGCCGACCTCTGAGGCAAGGTCATTGAACCAACTGTCCGACGATGTGCCGGCTATACCGAGGTCGTGACAGTCTCGCCTGCACTGTGTGACGGTCCGATTTGGATTTCTTTCCAGACAGTCCATTACGCACCCGTTGTAGCCCTTGAACCCCCTGCCTCCGAGTTGAGGGATTACGACAGCGCTTTGCGGCTGACCTCGCTGTCCGAGAGAATGGTAACGGTTGCTCGTCCTGTACAGCGACGCTTGCGCGGTGAATTCTGGCATGCTCATTTCAATCTCCTGTGTCAACGAACACAATACGGTGACATCTTCATCACCAGGAACGGGAACTTCTCGGTTACATCGACGCGCACATAGGACTTCTCCGCAAAATCGGTGTTGCGGTTGGTGTAGGTGAAGATGACGTCGACGATGTTACGGTTGATGCTCAGCGGCGAGGCGTGCACTTCGACGCCGGTCAGCGAGAAGTTCAGCGCGAAGCCCTCGGCCGTCCTGGCATAAATCGCGGGATAGCGCATCGCCAGGTAGTTCAGCGCACGGTGCTCGTCCGTCGCGCCGGCGTTGTCCGTCAGTTGCAGTATCCTGTTGAAGACTTCCTTGGCCGCCGCGGCGAACGGCTCATCCGCGGCGTTCGCCGGTTTCGGGATGGCGTCGATGAGCGCATCCCGATCGAAAGAGTAGATCTGGTCGAAGAGTACGATCGGCAGCATCAAGCCATTGCACATCTCGGGTGGGGCGATAGGACCCCGCCTGCCGATGACGACATCGATGTGATTGGGGCTGTGCGTGGGCCGGATGGTTTCCACCAGCAACTCGATATCTGCCGGATCCGCTGGCGCGAGCAGGTAAGTGTCCATTCCGTTGATGCTGAGCACCCAGCAAAGTTGCCGCGCGAGATAGCGATGTTCGCGCCTTGACAGAACGGCGTGGAAGGTTTGCTGATCCGTTTTTCCGGTGGTGTCCGTCCGTCCGCTCGCCTGGGCGAATTCCTTCTCGGCGGCGAGATTCGGAAACCGTGCCTCCACCTTGCCGATCGAGTAGACATACGCCGCCATCCCGCTGGACCTTCGGTCGGTTACTTGGCCCGCGTCGCCGCACGCGGGGCACCCCGACTGCGGGGCGATGAGCGTAGTGGCACGGACCTCTGAAGAGGGAACCACAGATCGCACGTCATTGGCGTTGGCGTGTAGTGCCATCGGATGTTCCATCGTTTCGTTTTGCTCGTTCATGTCTTCCCGTCCTCATGCGAAGCCCTGCGATGACTTGATAAGTAAGCGTCCGGACTCGAAGTAGTTCCGTGTCTTACGGTCAACGGGTGAAGACGATCCAGCGGTTGAGCGCACGCGCTCGGCGCTCGCAGCCGGCGCATGCCCGTATACCAATATAGGATGTCGCCCGTTCAATCACCTCGCCCAAACCGATCTCGTCGTCGACGATGAATCCGGGAAGACGCAGTCGGTGTGAAGGAGGTGCGCTCTGCTGCTGCGATTGGTCGGAATCGCCTGGCGTTGTCATGCGGTTAACCTCGTCGCGTTGGCCGCGAGCAACGATCGATACGCCGTCCCGGCGTCGAGCAACGGCGGCACGACCGATGCCCGCCGCACCGACGATGCCGCCGAAACGGCGAACTTGATTTGCAGCGCCGTCGCGTCGGCAAACACCGACCACAGAAGCGCGATCGCGCCGGTCACAAAGGGTGCGCTGACGCTCGTTCCTGCGAGCGTGAGCGGTTGTCCTTCTGCGCCGATGCTGGTAATTCCGTAACCGGGCGCGAGCAAGCCGCGCCTGCCGATCGAGCCGCCGATATTCGACTGATTCATCGGCCGACCCATTAGGTCGCAGGCAACCACCGGGATGACCCACGGATGGCGCGTAATGGCGGAGCTCCCGATGGTTCCTTGATTGCCCGATGCCGCCACGATAAGCACACCGCGCCTGACGGCGAGACCGATCGCATGTTCAATTGCGCGATCCCCGTTGGCGGACGGTTGCGCAACGGCGAGGCTCAAGTTGATGACTCTTGCGCCGGCGTCGATGCAGTCGACGATCGCTGTTGCGAGCGCTTCGGGCTCCGCCGTCGGCATCTGTTCGGACCCCGTCGTCGCTTCAGCAAAGATGGGGCGAATTACGACGGTGCAGTCGGGGCAAATGGCGGGCGCGGACGAATTGCGCTTTCCGAACAGGATTCCGGCCACAAAAGTCCCGTGCACGCACGCCGCGCTGCCTGGCCGAGTGCACGTAGCGCCGTCATCGCTGCGAATTTCGCGGAGGTGCGCTGCAGCGAGGTCGGGATGCCGCGTTGCAACCGGCCCGTCGACGAGTCCGACCTTCACGTTCGCGCAACCGCTGGTGCGCTCCATCAACGCCGTCAGCTTGACCAAGTTCAAGGGATTCATACCGCGCGCTGTAACGAAGGGGTGGAAGAAATCTTTTTTCGTGCTGGACGGCGCGGCAACGCGCAGTTGCGCGAGCTCGGAGTCGATCAGAGCTTGCGCAGGTAAGCGAGGAGCGCCGGGACCTCGGCGTCGGTAAACGGGCGATCGATCACCGGTGGAGTGACGCCCGGCTTCGTCGTCAGCAGCGGGGCCGCCGCATTTTGGATTTCCACGCGCTTGAAGAACTGCTTGTAGTGCTCGAGCATCTCTTCCAGCGTCGCCGCGGTGTTGTTCATGAAATACGGCGCGGTGCGGCTGATTCCCCGCAAATTCGGGATGTCCATGTGCTGAATATCGCCGGGGCCACCCGCGGCCGGGTAGCCGGTAAGGAGCAGGCGGCCCGGGTCTGACGTCGTGATTCGGGTGACGCAGGCGGGCTGGGGAGACGCGCCGCCGCATGGGGTACCGCCCGGCGCAACGCCGCTGTTGGTGATCTCGTAGGTCCGAACGTTCTTCATCTGACTTGCGCTGCACGGCGCGAACGAGAAGCGCGGCGGATTGACGGTGTCGACCGGCCTCGGGCACGCGGTCGAGATGTCGTGATAGCGGACAATCGCCGTCGGGGTGCCCGGCGTGCCCTGCAGGATCGGTGTGCTGCCGCTCGGATGGCCTCCCTGGTTGCCATGGCACTGGGCGCAGGACCGATTGAAAACAGCCTTTCCCGCGGTCTCCAACGCATTCAGGACGGGATCGGGATCGGGCAGCGGGCTCGCGCCGGCGGTGATTGCGTCAGAAAGCGCCTTCACTCCGGGCGATGAGAACTGTGCATTCTGGAAGCTTGCCAAGTCGTCCAACAGCCTTGCCGGCGGGTCGAACGCGATTCCTGCATGGTTGCGCAACGCGCCGAGCGCCTGGTTCTGCAGCGTGTCGAAGCGGCCGTCGAGCTGATAGCCGCCGTTCTGGTTCGGCCCTCGCAGCCACGCGGGAGCAACTCCGTCGGGGCCGGTGATGCTGACGTCGAAGATCGAGGGGACGGAGCGAAAGACGTCGGCGACGGTCTCGCTGGTCGGGCGTGCCGATGCCGGGCACGGGACCGTCGACCCGCAATCGAGTAGCTTGATGTTCGCGGGCAGCGGAATCGTGACGCGAATGAGGCCGTTCTGCGTGAGGTTCGTGAAGTCGTGCGCGGCCGCACCGTTCACGCGGAAGTCATCGGCGTCGATCGCGCGGAACAGCGGATCGTCGATGCCGGTCATGGTCATTTGCGCAAACCTTGCCTGCGCGGCTGCCGGAGTCAGCTGGAAGCTTTCGGAATCCATGTGGCAGTCGGAACACGCTCGGCCGTTACCACCAAGCCCCGCGAGCGTCCGGTCGTGGAAGCTTGCCTTGCCTCGACACAAGGCGGTATCGACTGGCAGCAGCGCCGGTCCCGTGATGCACGCGTCGGGATCGACGACGGGAGCAGGCGCCGCGGCGTCGCTGTGCCCGCCGCCGCACGCCGAGAGCATGATGCTACCGAGCAGGGCGAGCGCTGCAAGCAGCGTTCCGTTGCAGTGGTCATGTTTCATGTTTGCTCCCGAATTGGGTTCTTTCGTCTGAACTTGCGCACGGTCGTGTCGCGCCGGAACGAGTCCCGGCCGCGCTCGACAACTCGAAAAGGTGATGAACGGTTCCCGCGCGTGTCATTGAGCAGGAGCACCGAGCGCGAACGGAACTTACGGTCCGACGCAATGCCCTTTCGCTTTCTTCCTGTTCACTGAAACGCGATTCGCGCCAGCAACACGCCATTTGCCGCCGAAATCGTGAGGCGACCTCGGTTATCGGCGCAGTGCGGCGGAGGGCCGCAACGGGCGTCAGTTCGCCGTTTGCAGGAGGGCGAGCTCGGCCCGCACCGGCTGCAGCAGTTCCGGGCCGTCGACCTGACCCGCTTCCCAGACGTCCAACGCAGCGCGCCATTGCAGCGCGGCCTTGTGACCGGCACCGCACGCGAGGTTGCAGTGCGCGCACTCGGCCAGAGCGAGTCCATGCTCGAGTCCGACGCACTCGCCTTCGGCCGCGATCGACAGCGCCAATTCGGCGGCACGGCGAGCGCCCGTGGTCGAGCCCGAAAGCCGCAGCGCAAGCGCTCGTGCACGCTGCAGCCGCACCTGCGCGGTGGCCGACAGCGAGGCGAGATGTGGCTGCATCGCATCGGCGTGGGCCAACGCCTGCGCGGACTGGCCCGCCGTTGCCAGCACCAGCACTCGCAGCGGGAAGCGGTCGATGGCCAGCGCTTCGGCTTCGCCGCGCGCCGCGGCCAACGCGTCCAGACGCGCGAGATGCCGCACTGCACCTTGGCCATCGCCGCGCAACGCGCAGACCAGGCTGTGGCGGCTGGCGAGCCCAATGCCCTCATCATTGACGCCGCCGGTCAAGCGCTCGTGCAGCGCTTCGGACTGCGCCACCAGCGATTCCGCCTCGTCGAGATGGCCGCCCAGCTGTAGCGCGTTCGACAGCAACGTCATCGCGATGCGCACCCGCGTTGTTTCTTCGGCATCGAGGACGAGCTGTTCAGCGAGCACCTGGCGCAAGAGGATCGCGGCTTCGCGCGGGCGGTCCTGGCGCGCGAGCGCATCAGCGTGGAAGCGTTCGATGTTCAACAGGATCGGGTGTGGACGCCGCGCACCGAAGGCCGAACGGGCGGGTGCCAGTGCCGGCTCGATGGCTTGCAGGGCCTCACGCGCGCGTCCGAAGTGAGTGAAGGTGTTCGAAAGCGCCGCTCGCGCCCCGAGTGCGGCTTCGCTCGCCGCGCCCAGTCGTTGCGTCGCAATGGCGACGGCTTCGTTCAGCGCTGCCATCGCCGCGGCCTCGCGTCCGCGCTTGGTGTGCACGAAGGCTTGGCTTCTCAGCGCATAGACAAGGAACTCCGTGTGCGCAGGCTCGACAACGCGAAGGTCTCTGATCAGCGACGGCAGTAGCGACTCGGACACCGACAGGTCGCCGAACGAGTTGGCCGCCTCGACCAAGTGGCGGCGGCTCTGCAAGGTGAAGGGATGGGTCGCGCCGAGGGTGCGCGTACAGCGCTCGACCACCTTTGGCAGCCAATCCAGCGCGGCGCGGTAGTCGCCCAGATCATTGAAGCTGGTACCGATCAGAGCGCCAAGCTCAGCCGCTACTTCGGCCTGACCCGAAAGATCGGTATCGACGCGCAGCGCAGCGGCATGCAACAGGTCGACCGCCGTCACGGCGCCGCCATGGCCCGCGCGCGGCACCGCCTGTGTGAATATCGACGCGATGAAGTTCTTGACGTGCTCGGCGCGCGCCAAGGCGGCTCGGGCGAGTTCCGCTTGGCGCAGCGCACGGTTGCGCTGCCAGATCGCCACCACCGCGCCGACACCGAGCGCCAGCAATACCAGCACCTGCGCATACGCGCCGCCCAGCACGGCGAGAAGTACTGCCAGTGCGATCGCCGATTCGACTTTGTGCCGGCGAACCCAGCGCTCGGCGAGATACCAGCGCGAAGCGGGGCGCGCCTGCACGGGTTCCCCCCGCAGATGGCGTTCGAGATCGTCGGCGAGCGCGTCGATGGTGGCGTAGCGCTCGCCGGTGGGCTTGGCGAGTGCTTTGCCCAGGATCGCATCGAGATCGCCGGTCAGTTCGCGGCGCAACGTTGCCTCGCTCGCGACGATGCTGGCCCGAGGCGCCTCGATACGCGCGACGGCTTCGGCCAGTGCAGCGGCGCCCAGGCCGTGTTCCAGCCGATAAGGGCGGGCGCCCGCGAGCAATTCGAACGACACGACGCCCAGCGAGTAGACGTCGGACGCGGTCCCGATCGCGTCACCGCGAATCTGTTCCGGCGAAGCGTAGTCGGGTGTGAGCGCCCGGCCCGTGGCGTAGGTGAGCGCCGAGCCTTCATCGGCCACGTCGCCGAACTGCGGGTCGACGAGCTTCGCGATTCCGAAGTCGAGCAGATGAGCGTCGCCCTGCGCGTCGACCAGGATGTTCGAGGGCTTCAGGTCGCGGTGGACAACCAGCTGCGCGTGCGCATACGCGACGGCTCGCGCGACCTGCACGATGAGCTCGACTCGTGCGCGAATCGTGAGTCCAGCGGCGGCAGCGTACGCGTCGATCGGCTGGCCGTCGACGTATTCCAGCGCCAGGAAAGGGCGGCCGTCGGCTGCGATGCCCGCGTCGTACAGGCGGGCGATATTGGGATGCGTCAGCGATCCGAGGATGTTGCGTTCGCGTGCCATGCGATCGGCAAACGAGGCGATGCCAAAGCTCACGTGCGGCAACTTCAACGCGACGCGGCGTTCGAGCAGGCCATCGGATCGCTCGGCGAGCCATACGCTCGCCATGCCGCCTTCGCCGATTTCGCGCAGCAGCCGATACGGACCGACGAGCGATTGCGCGGCAAGCCCCGGCGGCGTCGGCTCAGTCGGGAGCGCGAAGGTCGCCGGGGTGCGCATGAAGTCGGCGGTGCCGATGTCAGCGTGCGCTTCGAGCAGCGCCTTCAGCTTTGGCGCCAGGCGCGCTTGTCCGGCCGGCAACGCTTCGAGCCAGGCCGAGCGTTGGATGGCGTCGAGCTCGAGCGCGGTGTCGAGCAGAGCGAAGATCTCTTGCCAGTCGCGACGCGATGCAGGATCAGCGGAGGCAGGCATGCAGAAAGAGCCTCGCCTTTTCCCAATCGCGAGCCACCGTGCGCACGCCCAAGTCCAGCACCTGAGCGACCTCGAGCTCGGTCATGCCGGCAAAATAGCGCATCTCGACGACCCGGACTAACCGCGGGTCGATGGCCGCCAGCTCTTCGAGCGACTCGTGCACGCGAAGGACTTCGTCTTGTTGCGGGTGCGGCGCCGATTCGCCGTCCGCTTCGTCAAGTTCGACGTGAACCGCGTTGCCGCCGCGCCGCTCGCTGTGGCGTGCGCGCACCAGGTCGACGACCACCGAGCGCATCACGCGCGCCGCATAGGCCATGAATTGGGAGCGGTCGCCGATCGCCACAGCGCCGGATTTCTCGAACCGTAGAAAAGACTCGTGCACGAGTGAAGTCGTCTCGAGCAGGGTCATTGCGCCACTGCGGCGCACGCGCGAATGGGCCAGCCGGCGCAGCTCCGGATACAGCAACGCGTACAACTCGCCGAGCGCATCGGGCTCACCGTGACCGATGGCGGCGAGCAGGGACGTTACCTGACCCATCGAGCGAAGCTGTTCCGAGATGAAGGAAGACGCCGCCCAACGTTGTTGAGGGCTGAACGGAGGAGCATGACGAGAATGCCTCAATGACTCCCAAAGGTCGAGCGCGCTGGTGCGCCGGGGCGCGCACTTGCAAACCGTGGGAAGGTCGCCCTTCGCTTGAAAGGAGGCCGACGTGAACGCGATCAACGGCACTCGCGATCGCCGGCTTCGAACCAAGGCAAGCTTCCGGGCTGGCGAGCGCCGCTCACAAAGACAACGACAGCTGGGGGGCTACGGCCAGGCGCATCCCCTTGCCTTCGGCTCGGGGGGCCCCTGCTCGCTGCTCACGCCCCTGGCACGAAGCGGATCAGCTCGAGCTCCGCGTGCTGGCTGCGGATCGCCGACATTCCATCCATCGCATCGCCCTTTTCGAGGTATTGCGCCTCCTTCACCTCGCGGACGATCCCGCGCACCGCCGGCGCGTACCAGACGATGTAGGCGCAGTCGGTCGCGCGGCGCCAGAATTCCTCGTCGTCGAGCCGCATGATGACGGTCATGCGGATCGCGTCGTACGTTCCCGCCGGTGTGGCGACTTTGTCCCAACCGCCGACGCGAACGTAGCGGTTGATCTCGCCTTCCTTATGCGTGTCCTCGTTGAAATTGACGACGAACTGACTCCACGACCGGCCCGGGGTGAGCGGGAACTCGTAGCGCTGCAGTGGCTGCGCGAAGCGACGCGTTTCGGCGTCGAACACGGCGCCCACACGCAAGACTCCCGGCGCGGCGAACTGCTCGACTCGGGTGCTCGCGATCGTCGGGCCCGATTGCGTGACGCGCACGCTAATGCCGTCGCTGCCGATCGCGGTGACCTCGTGGACTTCCTCCCACACGACCGGAGCGCGGAATCCGTCCTTCGCCTGATAGACCCAGCGATCGCCGACGTGATAGCCCGGTGTCTCGGCAGGCGGGCCGTCGGCGCCGCCGAAGGGCGTACCGACACACGCGGCAACCAGCGGCACCGAGGCCACGCAGAGCCAACGTCTCACACTGCAAAGGAAGGCGTTCATGGGACCTCCGGCGCTTACCCGATGCAAACAGCGCAGCGGCGCGTTTTGTTCGATCGACTGACCGACGGTCGAGCTCACGGTTCCGCGGACGCGGCCGCGCCGGGCAACGATCGCGACGCGCGTCAGCTCGCGCCGTCGGTGATCGCGCCGAGACTTGCCGTCGACACGAGCCGCATGTATTTCGCGAGCACGCCCTTCGTGTAGTGGGGGGCCGGCGCTCGCCACGTCGCGCGCCGTCGCGCAAGCTCGTCGTCTGGCACGTTGAGCTGGATAAGAAGCTTGTGCGCGTCGATCGTGATCGAATCGCCTTCGTGGACGAGCGCGATCGTGCCGCCGACGTAGGCTTCGGGCGCGACGTGCCCGACGACCATGCCCCACGTGCCACCCGAAAAGCGTCCGTCGGTAATGAGACCGACCGATTCGCCGAGCCCTTGTCCGATCAGCGCGGAGGTCGGCGCGAGCATTTCCTGCATGCCCGGTCCGCCCTTCGGGCCCTCGTAGCGGATGACGATGACGTCGCCGGCGCGGATCTTCTTCGCGAGGATCGCTTCCATTGCCTGCGGCTCGGAATCGAACACGCGAGCAGGACCCGTGATTGCCGGGTTCTTGAGCCCCGTGATCTTCGCCACGCAGCCTTCGGGGGCGAGGTTGCCCTTGAGGATCGCGAGATGGCCGTGCTCGTAGACCGGTCTCGACCACGGCCGGATCACTTCCTGGTCGGATCTGGGCTCGGGCGCGACGCGCTCGAGCTCCTCGCCGAGCTTGCGCCCGGTGATCGTCATGCACTCGCCGTCGACGAGACCGTGATCGAGCAGCATGCGCAGCACCTGGGGCACACCGCCCGCTGAATGGAAGTCGGTGGCGACGAAGCGCCCCGAGGGTTTGAGCTCGCAGAGCACCGGCACGCGCCGGCGCACGCGCTCGAAGTCGTCGATCGTCCATTCGACGGCCGCGGCCGACGCGATCGCGAGGTAATGCAGTACCGCATTGGTCGAACCGCCGGTCGCCATGACGAGCGCGACGGCGTTCTCGATCGACTTGCGCGTGATGATGTCGCGCGCTTTGAGGTTACGCTTGACCGCCTCGACGAGCACGCGCGCCGACAGCGCGGCGGAATCGGCCTTCTCCCCGTCGGGCGAGGCCATCTGCGACGAACCGAGCAGGCTCATGCCGAGCGCCTCGAACGACGAGCTCATCGTGTTCGCCGTGTACTGCCCGCCGCACGCACCCACGGTCGGGCACGCGTTGCGCTCGATGCCGTCGTAATCCTCTTTCGAAAGCTTGCCCGCGGCGAACGCGCCGACCGCCTCGAACGGCGAGACGATCGTGAGCTTCTCGCCTTTCCACATGCCGGGCTTGATCGTGCCGGCGTAGACGAAGATGCCCGGGACGTCGATGCGCGCCATCGCCATCATGCTGCCCGGCATGTTCTTGTCGCAGCCGCCGACGCACAGCACGCCGTCCATCAACTGGCCGTTGACGGCGACCTCGATCGAGTCGGCGATCACCTCGCGCGACACGAGCGAGTACTTCATGCCTTCGGTGCCCATGCCGATGCCGTCGGTGACCGTCGGAAAGCCGAACACCTGCGGCATCGCGCCCGAGTCCTGCAACGCGGCCATCGCGCGATCGACGAGCGGCTGAATGCCCGCGTTGCAGGGGTTCATCGTGCTGTGGCCGTTCGCGACGCCGACGATCGGCTTGTCGAAATCGCGATCGTCGAAGCCGACGGCGCGCAGCATCGCGCGATTGGGTGAGCGTGCGACACCTTGGGTGATGATCCGCGAACGGCGGTTGTAGGTCATGGCTGCAACCTTCGAAGAAAAAGCGCTGGAAATTCAGTGCGTATAATCGCCGCATTTTAGCGCAGCCCGCATTGGATCCGCATGCTCGTCCATCCGCAGTTCGATCCCGTAGCGTTCACCATCGGTCCCTTTTCGCTGGGCTCGCTGACGATCGCGCTGCCGGTGCGCTGGTACGGGTTGATGTATCTGATCGGCTTCGTGCTGTTCGTCGTGTTGGGCAAACTGCGCGCGCGGCAGAACCTGCTCACCGGCTGGCATCCGCGCGACGTCGACGACATGCTGTTCTACGGCGTGTTCGGCGTGATCCTGGGCGGGCGTCTCGGCTACGTGCTGTTCTACAAGCCACTCTATTACGCGGCGAACCCGCTCGAGCTGTTCGCGCTGTGGCAAGGCGGCATGAGCTTTCACGGCGGATTTCTCGGCGTGCTCGTTGCGCTCTGGCTGTTCTCGCGACGGCGAGGCAAGCGATGGCTCGCCGTCACCGACTTCGTCGCGCCGCTGTGCCCGCTCGGACTCGCCGCCGGAAGGCTCGGCAATTTCATCAACGGCGAGTTGTGGGGACGCGTGACGAGCGGTCCGTGGGGCATGGTCTTTCCGCCGGCGGGGCCCGAGCCGCGGCATCCGTCGCAGCTCTACGAGTTCGGGCTCGAAGGGCTGCTGCTGTTCGTCGTGCTCTGGACGTACACGCGACGGCGCAAACCGCTCGGTGCCGCGTCGGGGCTGTTCCTGCTCGGATACGGCGCGTGCCGTTTCGTCGTCGAATTCGCGCGCGAACCCGACAGCTTCCTCGGATTTCTCGCGCTCGGCCTCACGATGGGCCAGTGGCTATCGCTGCCGATGATCGTGATCGGCGCGGCGATGATGGTCTGGGCCTACCGCCGCGCCGCCAAATCCGAGCCGACGGTGATCGACAGGATGAGGTAGCGACGCGAGCAGCGAGGTCGGATCGGGGCGCGAAGCGCCGATCCCGTACGAGCCCTTGCGAGTCGGCGCCAGCGGCCGACCGGGAGCCGGCCGCCTACTCGACTCGGCGGTAGCTGCCGTCCATCGTATATCCGCCCGGGCCCGCGTGCGCCGCGACGCGGCGCCCGAGATTGATCGGCAGCGCGAGCAGCACGAGCGCGATCAGGTCGCTGACGATCCCCGGCAGCACGAACAGCACGGCCGCGGCGACCTTGCGGCCGCTGTCGACCAGACCGCGCAGCAGCGGCTGCTCGCCGTGCATCGCCGCAGCGAGGTTCGCGCGGAAGTTCGTGCGCTCGTTTCGCAACAGCACGAAGCCGGCGGTCATCGGCAGCGCGAGCCAGATCCAGACCGGCACGCCGGTCCATCGCGCGACGCGCACGGTGGCGTACAAATCGAGCAACGGGAAAGCCAGTACAATCGCCAGCAATACGAACCGCATGGAGTCTCCTTGCCCGACGAGGCCATTCTCGTGCTCACGCACATGCCGGACCGCGCGAGCGCTCGCACATTGGCACGCGCGCTGGTCGAAGGGCGCCTCGCGGCCTGCGTGAATATCGGCACGCAGGTGGATTCACTTTATCACTGGCGAGGACAAATCGAAACAGCGAAGGAAATTCCGCTTGCGATCAAGACGCGCGCATCGCGATATCGCGCGATCGAGGCTGCAATCCGCACGCGGCACCCGTACGAACTTCCCGAGATCGTCGCTGTCCCGATCAGCGCCGCGCTCACCGAATATCTCGCCTGGATCGATGCTGAAACCGCTGACGACGTACGCGCGTAACCGGATGCGCTTCGCCGTTGCTTGCCTCATCGCGACGCTCGCCGGTGTCGCGCTCGCGGCGGCGCCTGATCTGCTGCCGCCCGAGCGTGCATTTGCTTTCAGCGCGCGCGGGCTGGACCCCGGCACCATCGAGGCGCGCTTCGCCGTCGCGAACGGTTACTACCTTTACCGCGAAAAGCTGCGCTTCACCGTCGAGCCGCTTTCGCTGTCGGGCGCGCCGGCGCTTCCGGCTGGACTCGTCAAGGAGGATGCGTTCTTCGGCCGGGTCGAAACGTACCGTGGCGAAGTCGTCGTCCGAATGTCGCTCGAGCGGCCGGCCGCTGGCTCGCAGGTCACCATCAAGGCAGAATCGCAGGGCTGCGCCGACATCGGCGTCTGCTATCCGCCCCAGGTCCAGCAGGTGAAGCTTGCTTTGCCAAACGCGGGTGCGGGCCCAGGCACACTGATCGAAGCGAATCCGGCGAAAAAGCGGTGGTTCCACTGATGCAGCAGGAGCAAGCGCTCACCCACAATCCTTCGACACCGCGTCGATGGCTCACGGGTATCACCTTTGCCTTCGCGGGTGGTCTCGCCTTGGCCGGCGGCCTCTATTACGCGCTAGGCACGGGAGGCAGCCGCGACGCGACGACGCTGCTGGCTGTCACGTTGCCCGACGTCCGCGGCACGCAGCAGAGCCTTGCCCAGTGGAAGGGCAAGGTCGTCGTCGTCAACTTCTGGGCGACTTGGTGCGCCCCGTGTCGGGAAGAGATGCCCGAATTTGTTCGTGCGCAACGCGACCTCGGTCCTAAAGGCTTGCAATTTGTCGGCATCGCCGTCGATTCGGTCGATAAAGTCGCGCAATTCACCGATGAAATGCATCTGAACTACCCGGCGTTGATCGGCGGCTACGGAGCGATGGAATTGTCGAGGACGATGGGCAATTCGATCATGGCGTTGCCCTTCACCGTCGTGGTCGACCGCGAGGGTCACGTCGTGCATACGCAGCTTGGCCCGCTGCGGGACGAAAAGCTGCGTTCTATCGTCGCAGACTTGCTCTAGCGCTCATCCGATAAGCCGCGATCTGCGTCCAAAGCTGGACAAGTTGCAGCCATCTGCGGCAAACTTCGCCTCCGCGCGTGGCACGCGCTTCAAAGGTGATGCCCGATGGACTTGCGCAAGCTCAAGACGCTGATCGAATTGGTCGAGACGTCGGGCATTGCGGAGCTCGAAATCCAAGAAGGCGAGGAGCGCGTCCGAATCACGCGCGCACTCGCGCAAAGCGGCCTGATCGCATCGCCGGCAACCGCATCGTCGACGACAATCGCCGTTCCCGCCGCGCCGTCGCCCGCTCCTGCGCCGGCCGAGCCGACGGGCCACATCGTCAAGAGCCCGATGGTCGGCACGTTCTACCGCTCTGCCCAGCCCGGTGCGAAGGCCTTCGTGGAGGTTGGCGACATCGTTCAGGTCGGCGACACGCTATGCATCATCGAGGCGATGAAGCTGATGAACGAAATCGAAGCGGATCAGGCTGGGATCGTCAAACAGGTGCTTGTCGAGAACGGTCAGCCGGTCGAATTCGGCCAGCCGTTGATCGTCATCGAATGAGTAACCGGCGCGCAGCGCAGGCGCGCAAAGCCCGTCCGCGAGCGATTGAGCTCGGCCGACGCGCAGACGCATCGCTCTGGCGTTGCGAATCGGAGGCCGACGACAGCCCGGCGGACGCCGCGGCGGTGGCGCGCTGAGCCGGCGGGCGCGTGGTCACCCGCAACGCGAACCAGTTGTTCGGCAAGATCCTGATTGCCAACCGAGGCGAGATCGCGCTGCGCGTCCAGCGCGCCTGCCGCGAGCTGGGCATCCGTACCGTTGTCGTCCATTCCGAGGCGGACCGCGACGCGAAGTACGTGCGCCTCGCCGACGAATCCGTCTGCATCGGGCCGCCGGCATCGGCGCAGAGCTACCTCAATATTCCGGCGATCATCGCCGCGGCGGAGGTGACCGACGCGCAGGCGATTCATCCGGGCTACGGCTTCCTTTCCGAGAACGCCGATTTCGCCGAAAAGGTCGAGCGCTCCGGATTCGTGTTCATCGGTCCACGCCCGGACACGATCCGGCTGATGGGCGACAAGATCAGCGCGAAGGCGTCGATGATCAAAGCGGGCGTGCCCTGCGTGCCGGGCTCGGAGGGCGCGCTGCCGGACGACCCGAAGGAGATCGTGCGTGTCGCTCGCGCCGTCGGCTATCCGGTGATCATCAAGGCGGCGGGCGGCGGCGGCGGGCGCGGCATGCGCGTCGTGCACACCGAGGCGGCGCTTCTTTCGGCGGCGACGCTCACCCGGGCGGAGGCGCAGGCGGCGTTCGGCAATCCGATGGTCTACATGGAGAAGTTCCTGCCGGCGCCGCGGCACATCGAGATCCAGGTGCTCGCCGACGAGCACAAGAACGCGGTCTATCTGTTCGACCGCGACTGCTCGATGCAGCGCCGCCATCAGAAGATCATCGAGGAAGCGCCGGCGCCGGGCATCTCGGCACGCGCGCTGATCCGGATCGCCGAGCGGTGTGCCGACGCGTGCCGCAAGATCGCCTACCGCGGCGCGGGCACGTTCGAGTTCCTGTACCAGGACGACGAGTTCTATTTCATCGAAATGAACACGCGCGTGCAGGTCGAGCATCCGGTGACCGAGCTCGTCACCGGCGTCGACATCGTCCAGGAACAGATACGCGTCGCGGCCGGCCAGAAGCTGCGGTTCCGCCAGCGCGATATCGTGCGGACGGGGCATGCGATCGAATGCCGGATCAACGCGGAAGATCCGTACACGTTCGTGCCATCGCCCGGGCGCATCACGTCGTGGCACGCGCCCGGGGGACCCGGCATCCGCGTCGACTCGCACGTCTATACGAACTACTTCGTGCCGCCGTACTACGATTCATTGATCGGCAAGGTGATTGCATACGGCCAGACGCGCGAACAGGCGATGGCACGGATGCGCATCGCGCTTTCCGAAATGGTCGTCGAGGGCATCAAGACGAACATACCGCTGCACCAGGAGCTGCTGCTCGACAAGAACTTCCTGCTCGGCGGCACGTCGATCCATTATCTCGAGGAGCGGCTCGCCAAGCGCAAGGCCGTGGCGCCGTGAGCGTCACCGGCGAGGAGTCCGCGGCGTGAGCAGCGAGGTCGGATCCGGGCGCGCGAGCGCCGATCCCGTACGAGCGATTGCGCATCGCCGCGCAAGGCCGACGACTCGACCGTCGCGTTGCATCACCGGCAGGGAGGCCGCCGCGTGAGCTACGTTGCACTGCGCTTCGACGTCGGTGCAGCCGACGCCGACGCGTGGGGCGACGCGCTGCTCGACGTCGGTGCGCTCTCGGTTGATGCGGCCGACGCCGCCGCCGGCACTGCCGACGAAACGCCGCTTTTCGACGAGCCGGGCGAGCAGCGAGCGCAATGCGCGCACTGGACGACCAGCCGCCTTACCGCGTTGCTCGCCGAAGACGCGGACGCCGCGTATGTGCTCGCCGCCGCCGCCCGCTCGATCGACCGCCCGATACCGGCGCACGAAGCGTTTCGTATCGCCGATACCGACTGGGTGCGCGCGACGCAGGCGCAGTTCTCGCCGCTCGAAGTCGCGCCGCGCGTGTGGATCGTCCCGTCGTGGTGCGAACCTGTCGCGCCGGACGCGATCAACATCGCGCTCGATCCGGGCCTTGCGTTCGGCACCGGCTCGCACCCGACGACACGGCTGTGCGTGCGATGGCTCGCGAGCGCGTTGCGCGCCGGCGAAAGCGTGCTCGACTACGGGTGCGGTTCGGGGATTCTCGCGATTGCGGCGGCGAAGCTCGGCGCAGGACGCGTCATCGGCACCGATATCGATCCCCAGGCGATCGCGGCGAGCCGCGACAACGCGCACCGAAACGGCGTCCGCGCGCAATTCGCTCTCCCGGACGAGCCGCTGATACGAGAGGCCGGTCCGTTCGACGTCGTCGTCGCCAACATCCTGGCGAATCCGCTGCGCGCGCTCGCACCTGCGCTCGCGGCGCGGGCAGCGCGGCGGATATTGCTTTCGGGCATCTTGACCGCGCAGGCCGGCGAGCTGATCGCCACGTATGCGCCGTGGTTTAGAATGCGCGTCTGGAGCGACGACGAGGGATGGGTCGCGCTCGAGGGCGTGCGACACGACGCGCGACCTACTTAGTCCGCGCTCGTTACGCGCGCCTTCCGCCCGTACCGACGCCGCCTGCCGCCGCGATGCACGAAGAACAATACACGCGCTGCCCGGGCTGCAGAACGATCTTCCGCGTCACGGCCCAGCAGCTCGCGATGCGCGAAGGTCAGGTGCGCTGCGGGCACTGCCATACGGTGTTCGACGGCAACATCAACATGATCTCGCTCGCGCCGCAACCTCGCGCGGCGCCCGCGGATGGCGAGTTGGACGAGGCCGCGCTCGGACCGCCGACGGTCACGCTGCGAAGCGCCCAGGCGCTCAAGCCGGTGGTGCCCGAAACACCGCCGACGAGCGCGCCGACCGCCGATCGCGGCGAAGCGATCGACGAGATCGCCTACGAAGAGCGCTTTGCCTGGTCGCAGCGCACGAAGCGGCGCCGCCGACGGCTCACGGGATTGATCGCCGCGGCGATTCCGCTGCTGATCCTGCTGCTCGTCGCACAGGTCGGCATCCATTTTCGCGATGCGATCGCCGCGCACTGGCCGATGGCGAAGCCTGCGCTCGCGCGCGTGTGCACTGCGCTGGGATGCACGGTGCGGCCGCTGCGCGACGCGAGCGCGTTGGCGATCGACGCGTCCGACCTGCAGGCCGATCCCGCGCACAAGGGGCTGCTGATCCTCACGGCGACGGTGCGAAACCGCGCGCCGTGGCCGGTCGCGTACCCGAACATCGAGCTCACGCTGACCGATTCGCAGGATCAGCCCGTCGTTCGGCGAGCGCTCTCGCCGAGCGAATACGCGGGGGCAGCGGCGGATCTTTCGAGTGGCATTCCGCCCAACGGCGAAGCGGCGCTCAAGCTCTTCATCGACGCGAGCGCTACCACGCAGTCGGGCTACCGCCTTTTCCTGTTCTACTCGTAGCGATGCTGCAAAGCAGCAATCAAGCGGCTAGTCATCGCGCGGCGGCGCACCAGATTGTTGCGCGGCGCGGTAGAGCTGTTCGTTTGTGGTGCAAATAATCCGCCGGGGGCGGTCGTTTTGCGTTGGAACCGGTACTTTGGCCATTGATCGCTATGGCATAGTTATAGCTTTTTAGGTTCGGCCCGTTTTGCGGCGCACGCGCGCACGCGTTTCCGTTGCCCATCAGGAGAGCATTGCAAATGACCACCGCAGCCGAAGTGCTGAAGCTCATCAAGGACAAAGAAGTCAAGTTCGTCGACTTCCGTTTCACCGACACCCGCGGCAAGGAGCAGCACGTTTCGGTGCCGGTCAGGGCGATGGGCATGGAGAAGTTCGAGTCCGGCCACGCGTTCGACGGATCGTCCATCGCCGGCTGGAAGGGCATCGAGGCATCCGACATGCTGCTGATGCCCGATCCGACCAGCGCGTACATCGATCCGTTCATGGACGAGACGACGCTCAACATCACCTGCGACGTCGTCGAGCCGTCCGACGGCAAAGGGTACGAGCGCGACCCGCGCTCGCTCGCGAAGCGCGCTGAGGCGTATCTCAAGTCGACCGGCCTGGGCGACGTCGCGTACTTCGGGCCCGAGCCCGAGTTTTTCATCTTCGACGCCGTCGAATGGTCGGTCGACATGTCGGGCAGCTACTGCAAGATCTTTTCGTCGGAGGCGCCGTGGTCGACTGCCGAGAAGTTCGAGGGCGGCAACATGGGCCATCGTCCCCCGGTCAAGGGCGGCTATTTCCCGGTCCCGCCGGTCGATTCGCTGCAGGACATCCGCTCGGCGATGTGTCTCGCGCTCGAGCAGATGGGTGTCGAGGTCGAGGTGCACCACCATGAAGTCGCCGCGGCCGGCCAGAACGAGATCGGCACCAAGTTCGCCCCGCTGGTCCAGCGCGCCGACTGGCTGCAGCGGCTGAAATACGCCGTGCACAACACCGCGCACGCGTACGGCAAGACCGCGACGTTCATGCCGAAGCCGATCGTCGGCGACAACGGCTCGGGCATGCACGTCCACCAGTCGATTTGGAAGGACGGCAAGAACTTGTTCTCGGGCGACGGCTATTCCGGACTGTCCGAGCTCGCGCTCTACTACATCGGCGGCATCATCAAGCACGCGAAAGCGCTCAACGCCATCACCAATCCCGGCACGAACTCGTACAAGCGGCTGGTTCCGGGCTTCGAGGCGCCGATCAACCTCGCGTACTCGGCGCGCAACCGCTCCGCGGCGATTCGCGTGCCGTACGTGTCGAGCCCGAAGGCGCGGCGGATCGAAGTGCGCTTCCCCGATCCGACGACCAATCCGTACCTCGCCTTCGCGGCGATGCTGATGGCGGGGCTCGACGGCGTGCAGAACAAGATCCACCCCGGCGATCCTCTCGACAAGAACCTGTACGACCTCGAGCCGGAAGAGGCGGCGAAGGTGCCGCATCCGTGCGCATCGCTCGACGAGGCGCTGGCGGCGCTCGAGAAGGACCGGGCGTTCCTCGTCAAGGGCGGTGTGTTCACCGACGACATGCTCGACGCGTACATCGCGCTCAAGATGGAGGAAGTCACACGCTTTCGCATGACGACGCATCCGATCGAGTTCGAGATGTACTACAGCCTTTAGGCGGTGCGATTTCCCGGTCCTCGCGCCGGCACGACAGGGCGGGTTCCCTCGGGGCCCGCCTTGTGTTTTGACCGCCGACATCGGCTCGCCGCGACGAGCCGCGTCCTGGCGGACGGGCCCCGCGAGTTTGCTAAACTGCTTGCGTATGCCACCGCCGCGCACGCTGCTGGGGAGCGTTGCCCCGAACTGGTGCCGTCACGCGATCTTACTGATGGCCACGGCGACGCTCGCATTACCGGCGACTGCGGAGATCTGCAAGTACATCGACGCCGAAGGCAACATCCACTACTCGAACGTCACGCCCGACAAGGGGTTTCGGCGCCTTTCCTGTACGCTGGGCGACGATTCGCCCACCAAGCGGGCGTCGCCGCCGGCGACGCCCAATGGCAACGGCCACCCGGGCACGCGCGCGACGCCGCCGGCGAGCGCGCCGACCGGCTTTCCGCGCGTCGATCCGGAGACGCAGAAGGGGCGCGACGACGTCCGGCGCAAAGTGCTCGGCGACGAGCTCGGCGCCGAGGAAAAGCTGCTCGCCGAGGCGCGCAACGCGTATGCGGACGGCGCGCCGGCGCCGCTTCCCGAGGAGCGCACCGACGCCGAGAAATACCGCCAGCGCATCGCGCGCTTGCGCCAATCGGTCATGCTGCACGAGAAGAATATCGAGGCGATCCGCAAGGAGCTCTCGACGATGCGCTGACGCGCCTGCGGTTTGATGCGGCATCGGCGCTACCGGCGCGGTTATTGCTAAAGAAGGGCGATCGACGACGCGCAGGCGGCACCGCCCGCGCGTGCGACTCGAACGCCGCGTTGCATCCGTGAAACTCGCCTTCCTCCCCAGCTTTGCCGAGACGAAGGTCGGCTCTTACGCGGGGCTCGAGCTGCTCGCCGCCGCGGTCGTGATGATCGACGCCTCGCACATGATCGTGTACGTGAACTCCGCCGCCGAAAACCTGTTCGAGCTGTCGAAGAAGCAGCTCGTCGGCCATTCGCTCGCCGACGTGTTCGGCGACACCGCCGCGATTGCGGCCGCGATCGGCAAGGCGGTGGCGAGCGGCGCTTCGTATACCGAGCAGGAGCTCGAGCTCGGTGCGGCCGGCAAGCCGAAGCTTCATCTGACCTGCACGGTATCGCCGATCGACACGGCCGACGCCGCGCTGATGCTCGAGCTTCGCCATATCGACCAGCAATTGAAGATCGCCCGCGAGGAGCGGCTGCTCGAGCAGCAGCAGGCGAATCGCGAGCTGATCCGCAGTCTCGCCCACGAGATCAAGAACCCGCTCGGCGGCATCCGCGGCGCCGCGCAACTGCTCGAGCGCGAGCTCGACCGGCCGCCGCTGATCGAATACACGCAAGTGATCATCGGCGAAGCGGACCGATTGCAATCGCTGGTGAACCGGCTGCTGACGCCGCATCGCGTGCCGACGTATCGGCGCACCAATATCCATCAGGTGCTCGTGCGCGTCAAAGGCGTCGTGCAAGCGGAGTTCCCGCAGATTCCGATCGTCTGCGATTTCGACATCAGCCTGCCCGAGTTCGACGCCGATCCCGAACAACTCACGCAGGCGGTGATGAACATCGTGCGCAACGCCGCGCAAGCGCTCGCCGGAACGACCGCCGATCCCGAGATCCGCTTGAAGACGCGCGTGGCGCGCTACGTGACGCTCGCGCGCAAGCGGCACCGTCTCGCGCTCGCGGTCGTGATCGCCGACAACGGGCCGGGCGTGCCCGAAGCGATCAAGGACAAGATCTTCTATCCGCTGGTGTCGGGCCGCGAGGGCGGCAACGGTCTCGGCCTCACGATCGCGCAGACGTTCATCGCGCAGCACAGCGGCGCAATCGAATGCGACAGCGCGCCGGGACGGACGATGTTCACGATCCTGCTGCCGCTCGAGCTCGCCCGCGCCGGCGCTTGAAACACGGAAAGGTTGGCATGTACGCATACGACTCGGAAGCCGTCCGCGACAACGCGATGAAGGCGGTGTGGATCGTCGACGACGATCGCTCGATTCGCTGGGTGCTCGAGAAAGCGCTCGAGCGCGAAGGCATCCCCTACAAGACGTTCTCGTCGGCGTACGAAGTGCTCCAGGCGCTCGCCATCGCGCAGCCGCAGGTGCTCGTGTCCGACATTCGTATGCCGGGCGAATCGGGCCTCGCGCTGCTGAGCAACGTCAAAGAGCGCTTCCCGCATATGCCGGTCATCATCATGACGGCGTATTCGGATCTCGACAGCGCGGTGGCGGCATTCCAGGGCGGCGCGTTCGAATACCTGCCCAAGCCGTTCGACGTCGATCACGCGCTCGCGCTCATTCGCCGCGCGGCCACCGAAACGCCGGCTGTTCCACCGTCGAACGGCGCGCAGCCGAGCGAAGCGCCGGAAATGCTCGGTCAGGCGCCCGCGATGCAGGAAGTGTTCCGTGCGATCGGACGGCTGTCGCAATCGAACGCGACCGTGCTGATCACCGGCGAATCGGGCACCGGCAAGGAGCTCGTTGCTCGGGCGCTGCACCGACACAGCCCGCGCGCCGCGGGTCCGTTCGTTGCGATCAACACGGCGGCGATTCCGAAAGACCTGCTCGAATCGGAGCTCTTCGGCCACGAGCGCGGATCGTTCACCGGCGCGCAGAGCTCGCGGCGCGGACGCTTCGAGCAGGCGGAGGGCGGCACGCTGTTCCTGGACGAGATCGGCGACATGCCGCCCGATCTGCAGGTGCGGCTGTTGCGCGTGCTCGCCGACGGCGAGTATTACCGCGTCGGCGGACATGCACCGCTGAAGGCATCGGTGCGCGTGATCGCCGCCACGCACCAGAATCTCGAGGATCGCGTTCGCCAAGGGCTCTTCCGCGAGGATCTGCTGCATCGTCTGAACGTCGTGCGGCTGCGGCTGCCGCCGTTGCGCGAGCGGCCCGACGACATCGCACCGCTCACGCGCCATTTCCTCGCCAAGAGCGCGCGCGAGCTCGCTGTCGAACCGAAGTTGATGTCGGACGGCGCGCTCAAAGTGCTGTCGGCATTCGCCTTTCCCGGCAACGTCCGCCAGCTCGAAAACGTCTGCCACTGGCTCACCGTCATGGCGCCCGGGCAGCGGATCGAGGCGGCCGATCTTCCGCCGGAAGTCCGCGACGCCCCCGGCGCGGCGCCTGGCGGCGAGGCATCGTGGCAGCACGCGCTCGACCGCGAGCTCGCGCTCGCGCTCGCGCGCGGCGAAAAAAGCGTCGGCGAGCGACTGGAGAAGGAATTCGAGAAGACGCTGATCCTGCGCGCGCTCACGCACACCGGCGGCCATCGGATGGAGGCCGCGCAGTGGCTCGGCTGGGGCCGCAATACGCTGACGCGCAAGATCCAGCTGCTCGGGCTCGAGCCGGAGCTACGCAAAGGCGGCCCCGCCGCGGCGTGACGGCGCGCCAGTTCCAACGCGAGCGATCGCCGTTGCCGCGGCGGCTCAGACCGCCGTCGTCCTGCGCATCCAAAAGCTGCCGCCGCCGAAACCGGCGCCGTCGGGCAGCGCGAGCGCCGCGACGACGAGGTCGCGATGGCGGTGGAACGCGTAGCTGCAGCCGAACACGACTTCGAAGCGGCGCCCGCCGACGAGCATCGCGCGCAGCAGGTATTGCTCGTTCCAGCTTCGGTTCTGGTCGATCACCCAGGAGCGCGGGTAGTCGTGCGGCAGGAAGATGTCGTGCACGTGCACGTTCACGCCGGGCGCGAGACGCGGCAGCACCTCGAAGAACAAGTGATTGACGTCGCTGCCGGTCTTCGCGACATGCGACGAGTCGATGAACAGCACGTCGCCCGCCTCGAGCCGCGCGAACTCGGCGGCGTCGACGTTCTGCACGGTGTCCTCGATCAATCGCGTGATTCCCGGTAACCCGCGCTTGAGGAACGCGCGCGGGTAAGGCTCGATGCATGTCACCTCCATCGAGCCGTCGAGAAAGCGCCGGTTGACGTCGGCCAGCAGCAGTGACGAGAAGCCCGATCCGACTTCGATCACACGGCGCGGACGCCACGCGAGCAGCAGCACGAACAGCGCCCGGCAGTCGAGCCAGCTGAACTGATCGTTCTGCACGAAAAAGCGATCGAGGTCGTCGGTGAGCGGCAGGCTCTGCGGGTAGTCGAACAGCGGGTGGAAGCGGGCGAAGTCGCGCCGCAGGATCGTCTCGTGCGACGCGTCGTTGAAGTCGACGCCGGCGACCACCGGCGATTGCGGCCACGTACGCGCCGCATCGACCGTCGCCGGATCGACGATCGGCGAATAGAAATGTCCGGCTGGAAACAGCGTCGACACGGTATTCGCGCGCTGCGGCACGGACTCGCGCCGCCAGAGCCGCATCGCACGCGAGCGCAGCGCGGACATCACGCGAGCGGCGCGCATCAGCCGGCGAGCTCGACTTCGACGGGCGCGTGATCGGACGGCTTGTCGCCCTTGCGCGCGTTGCGATCGATCCGGCACGACGTGCAGCGCGCGGCAAGCGCCGGCGACAACAGGATGTGGTCGATCCGAAGGCCGCGGTTTTTCGGGAACGCGAGCATCCGGTAGTCCCACCACGAGAACGTCGCCGGCGGCTGGTCGAACAGTCGAAAGCTGTCGACGAGCCCGAGCTCGATCCATGTGCGAAAGACCGCGCGCTCGGGTTGCGAGAAGAGGACGCTGCCCTCCCATGCCGCCGGATCGTGAACGTCGCGCGGCTCCGGTGCGATGTTGAAATCGCCGACGACGGCGAGCAGCGGGTGAGCGGCAAGCTCCCGGTGCAGATATCGCGTCGCGGCCGCGCACCAGTCGAGCTTGTAGCGGTACTTGTCCGATCCGACCGACTGTCCGTTCGGAACGTACAGGCAGACGACGCGAACACCGCCGATCGTCGCCGTGACGACGCGCTTCGCCTGATCGGCGAAATCGTCGAGGCCGGCGACGACGTCGAGCGCCTCGCCGAGCTCGCGGCGCCACACGATGGCGACGCCGTTGTACGTGCGCTGGCCGGTGAACACGCAGCCGTAACCGCCCGCCTCCAGCTCGAGACGGGGGAAGGTCGCGTCTTCGAGCTTGGTCTCCTGCAGGCACAAGACATCGGGCTTGTTCGCCGACAGCCAGTCGAGCACGCGGCCGAGCCGCATGTTGAGCGAGTTGACGTTCCAAGTCGCGAGCTTCATGGCCATCGGCTATCGGCAGGCGCCCCGGGCGCCCGGCTTATATACATTCGTGCGCTATACACAGAGCTATTGATTCCTTCAAAGCATAAGGGTCGCTACGCTACGATCGTCGCTCGCGCGCGACAAACCCCCATGGATATCGTTTATCCCCTGTCAGGCTTCATCGTCGGCACGATCGTCGGCTTGACCGGCGTCGGCGGCGGGTCATTGATGACGCCGCTGCTCATCCTCGCTTTTGGCGTCGCGCCGGCGACCGCAGTCGGCACGGACCTGATCTACGCGTCGCTCACCAAGACGGCCGGCGCGCTCGTTCATGCGCGTCGCGGCAACGTCGACTGGCGGACGACCCGCTGGCTCGCCGCGGGAAGCGTCCCCGCAGCGGCCGCGACATTATGGGTGTTGCACGCACTCGCCGCCAATCCGAAGACGTTGGCGACGCTGCTCACGACGGTGCTGGGGTTTGCGTTGTTCGCGACCGCGGCGGCACTTCTGCTGCGCCGTCGTCTGTCGCGCGCGGTCGCCGCCGCTCCCGGCGCGACCGGCGAGCGCGCGCCGCCTCGGGTCACGGCAACCGTCGCGCTCGGCGTTGTGCTGGGCATTCTGGTCACGCTGTCGTCGGTCGGCGCGGGCGCGCTCGGTACGGTCGCGCTGCTGATGCTGTTTCCGCGCGAGGCGACCGCCCGCATCGTCGGCACCGACATTACGCATGCCGTTCCGCTCACGCTCGTAGCCGGCGTCGGCCACGCGGCGCTGGGCGGCGTCGATTGGGTGCTGCTCGCGAGCCTTGTGGTCGGATCGATCCCCGGCATCTGGCTCGGCAGCCATGCGGCGAACCGCGTGCCCGAGCGGTGGCTCACGTCGGTGCTCGCGACGCTGCTCGTCGTCGTCGGCGTGCGGCTCGTCTTCTAGAGGATGCGATGAATTACGCCGACGATCCCCGTTTCGTTGCGCTTGCCGATGAAGCGGCTGCTGCGCTCGCGCGCATCGCGCGCGACTTCGCGCCGGCGGCTTTCGCGTCGAGCTTCGGCGCCGAGGACATGGTGCTCGTCGACCTGATCGCCGCGCATGCGCCGTCGATCGAGGTGTTCATGCTCGACACCGGCCGGCTGCCGGCCGAGACGCACGACGTCGTCCGCCGCGCGCGCGGGCGCTACCGGATCGACGTTCGCGTCTATATGCCCGACGTCGTGGAGCTCGCCGACTACGTGCGCACCTATGGACGCGACGGCTTCTACGGCAGCGTCAACGCGCGCCACGCCTGCTGCGACGCGCGCAAAGTGCGGCCGCTCGCCCGCGCGCTCGCCGGCAAGCGTGCGTGGATCACCGGCTTGCGCCGCGAGCAGCACGACGGTCGCGCGCAGCTCGACGCCGAGCAATTCGACGTTGCTCACGGCATCCTCAAGTTCAATCCGCTCGTTTCGTGGACGACCGGCGACGTGTGGACCTATGTCCGCGCCAATCGCGTCCCGTACAACGCGCTGCACGACCACGGCTACCCGAGCATCGGCTGCGAGCCGTGCACGCGCGCGATCCGACCCGGCGAGCCGCTGCGAGCGGGCCGCTGGTGGTGGGAGCGCGAGGGTGCGCACAAGGAGTGCGGGCTGCACGTCGTTCCGACTTGCATTGCACAGACCGAAGAGATCTCGACATGAACGCGCGTTTCGATCCGATTGCGATCAATGGACCCACGCAACTCGATCTGCTCGAGTCCGAGGCGATCCACATCCTGCGCGAGGTCGCCGCCGAATCCGAGCGTCCGGCGCTGCTGTTCTCGGGCGGCAAGGATTCGATCGTGCTGCTGCGCCTCGCCGAGAAAGCATTCCGCCCGTGTCGTTTCCCCTTCCCGCTGCTGCACATCGACACCGGTCACAACTTTGCCGAGGTGATCGCGTTTCGCGACGCGCGCGCGGCCGAGCTCGGCGAGACGCTGATCGTGCGCACGCTCGACGAATCGATCGCCAAAGGCCGCGTGGTGCTGAAGAGCCCGACGCAAAGCCGCAACGCGTTCCAGTCGGTGACGCTGCTCGACACGATCGAGGAGTTCCGCTTCGACGCGCTGATCGGCGGCGCGCGCCGCGACGAGGAGAAGGCGCGAGCGAAGGAGCGGATCTTTTCGTTCCGCGACGAGTTCGGGCAATGGAACCCGAAGCAGCAGCGGCCCGAGCTTTGGAGCCTCTACAACGCGCGCGTTCGTCCCGGCGAGCACGTGCGCGTGTTTCCGCTTTCGAACTGGACCGAGCTCGACGTCTGGCAATACATCGCGCGCGAGCGCCTTGCCGTGCCGAGCCTGTACTACTCGCACGAGCGCGCGGTCGTGCGACGCGGCGGCCAGCTCGTCGCCGTGTCGGAGCTCGCGCCGGCGAAGCCGGGCGAGGCGATCGAG
The DNA here is from genome assembly GCA_963728935.1 of uncultured beta proteobacterium. GTDB lineage: Bacteria > Pseudomonadota > Gammaproteobacteria > Burkholderiales > Casimicrobiaceae > CAVSMC01. The sequence goes on from CAVSMC010000001.1 coordinate 1,140,350, forward strand.
CGGCTCGCCGTTCGATTCCGCACCGTCGGCGACGTCACCTGCACGTGCCCGGTCGCGTCGACGGCGAGCACGCCGCAGGAGATCGTCGTCGAGACGGTGACCACGCGCGTCACCGAGCGTGGCGCGACGCGAATGGACGACCAGACATCCGAGTCGTCGATGGAGCTTCGCAAGCGCGAAGGTTACTTCTGATGGGTGCGAGGGACGACGTGGTCGTCGCGGAGACCGACTTGTTGCGCTTCATCGCCGCCGGCAGCGTCGATGACGGCAAGAGCACACTGATCGGACGGTTGCTGTACGACTCGAAGGGCATCTTCGACGACCAGCTCGACGCGCTCGCCGGCGCGTCGCGCCGCCGCGGCCGCGGCGAGCTCGACTTGTCGCTTCTGACCGACGGCCTGGTCGCCGAGCGCGAGCAGGGCATCACCATCGACGTCGCCTACCGCTACTTCGCGACGCCGCGACGCAAGTTCATCATCGCCGACACGCCGGGGCACGTGCAGTACACGCGCAACATGGTGACGGCGGCCTCGACGGCGGACCTCGCGGTCGTGCTGGTCGACGCGCGCAACGGCGTGCTCACGCAGACTCGACGGCACACGTATCTCGCGAGCCTGCTCGGCATCGCGCATCTCGCGTTCGCGGTGAACAAGATGGATCTCGTCGGCTTCGATCGCGCGCGCTTCGACGCGCTTGCCAACGAGCTCGGCGAGTTTGCGGGACGGCTGCGCTTTTCGTCGGTCGACGTGATCCCGGTGAGCGCGCTCGACGGCGACAACATCGTCTCGCCGAGCCAACGGATGCCGTGGTACGCCGGCCCGCCGCTGCTCACGCGGCTCGAGCAGATTGCGGTGCAGCGCGATCGCACGGCGTTGCCTTTCCGCTTTCCGGTGCAAGGCAGCGTACGGCCCACGGGCACGCAAGCGGGCACGCGATGGCACGATTTCCGCGGCATCGCCGGACGCATCGAGTCCGGGCGCGTCGCTGTCGGCGACACGGTGGCCGTGCTTCCGTCGGCCGTTCACACGCGCGTCGCCGCGATCCACACCTACGACGGCAAACGCCTTTCCGCGTGCGCGGGCGAGTCGGTCATGCTGGAGCTTTGCGATGACGTCGACGTTTCGCGCGGCGACGTCATCGCCGACGCGGGCTCGCCGCCTGCTGCGACAAGCGAATTCGGTGCGCTGCTGTGCTGGTTCGCCGCCGCGCCGCTCGATCGCTCGCGCCGCCTCGTGCTCAAGGCCGGAACGAAGACCGTCAAGGCGAAGGTGTGGTCGATCGATTATCGCGTCGATGTCGATCGGCTGACGCAGGAGGCGAACGTCGACGTCGTGCACGCGAACGACATTGCGCACGCGCGGCTTCGCGTCGCGCAGCCGCTCGCGCTCGACGCGTACGCGGTCAATCGCGCGACGGGAAGCTTCGTGCTGATCGACGAGGCGACCAACGATACGGTCGCCGCAGGAATGGTGGGGGCGATCGACTATTGAGCCTTACGTAACCGCGTGACAATCGATCCGCCTATCATGCGTTATATCGATGTCGGCTCGACATCGAGGAGTGCGCATGGCGGGAAAGAGCAAATTGGACGCAGCAATCAAGCGGCGGATACGTGCCGGGCGCCTGCTGCTCGCGGGGAAGACGCCACCGGAAGTGGCGCGCGCGGTGGGGGCGCCAAGGCAAACCGTATACCGCTGGCGCGACGTGCTCAACGCCGAGGGGATCGACGCCTTGCGCGACATGAGCAAGGGTGGGCGGCCAGCGCGGTTAGGCGCGGCCGAGCTGTCGCGACTGTACGTGGCGTTGCTCGAGGGCCCCGAGAGGAACGGCTTCACGACGCCGCTGTGGACGCTCAAGCGCGTGCGCTTGTGGATCGAGCGCGAGTTCGGCGTGCGATACAGCGAGGTCCACGTCTGGCGCTTGCTGGGGCAGTTGGGGTTCTCCAACCAGAAGCCGGATCGGCGTGCCTTGGAGCGCGATGCCGTCGCCATCGAGGAGTGGCGTCGGCGCACCTGGCCGGCTCTAAAAAAAACGCCAGACGTGAGGGACGACTGATCGTCTTCATCGACGAATCCGGCGTCTCGGAGCGGCCCACTCGGATCAAGACCTGGGGCATCAGAGGCGAAACGCCAGTTGTGCAGTTTCACTTCAATTGGCATCAGTTGTCGCTGATCGCCGGCATGCATTTCAACGGGGTGTGCTTTCGCCTGCACGACGGCGCGATCGCCAAGGAACAAGTGGTCGAGTTCCTCAAGGCGCTGCTCGCCCACTGGCGCCGGCCGCTGCTCATCCTGTGGGACAGCCTTCAGGCCCATCGCAGCCACTTGGTGCGCGACTACGTCGCCTCGACGCAAGGCCGCATCAAGCTGCACTTCCTTCCCGGCTATGCGCCTGACCTCAATCCGGTCGAGTTTCTGTGGGCCTGGCTCAAGCGCCACGCACTGGCCAACTACTGTCCCGATAGCTTCGCCGAGCTGCGGCACACCGCTCGCGGCAAGCTCAAGTCGGCACAGCGCCGCAGCGTCATCATCGCTGCGTGCTGGCAGCAAGCCGACCTGTTTTGATGTCATGCGGTTACGTAACGCTCAATAATGGTTGTCATCCCCGCGAACGCGGGGGTCCAGCGTATCGTGTCGAACGACACCGGGTTCCCGCGTTCGCGGGAACGACAACTGGCTCAGTTCTTCGGATACCCGCCGGACGGCGTCGCCGTGTCGGCCTCGGCCTTCGCGGTCGCCGGCTCGCTCGCGCGCGCGGGCGTCGTCGGTGTCGTCGGACGGCGCGGCGGCGGCGCCTTCGGATAGCCGGCTTCGTCGAGCATCGCCTGCCATCTTTGCTCGTTGTAGCCCTTGGCGACCATCTTGTCGCCGACCTGCAGCACCGGCGCCTGCAATTCGCCGGTCAGGTTCTTGAGCTGCTCGGCGCCTTTCGCGTCCTCGACGTTGACCGTCGAAAACGGCACGCCGCGGCGGTTGAGCAGCGCTTCGGCGTTCTGGCACAGCTCGCCGCACTTGAACGTGTAGAGCGTCACCGGAAAGCGCTCCATCGCCTGCTGCGATGCGAGCGGCAACTGATTGTTCTCGATGAAGTTCGCACCGAGGCGCTTCGCCTGCACGTCGCGCGCATTGGTCGGCGGCGCGCGGTCCGAATAGATGACGCGGCCTTCCGGGTCCGTGTATCGATAGACCTGACGATCCTGCGCCGACGCGCTCGATGCGATGGCTGCGAGCGCCGCTGCGCACGCGAAAGCGACGGGAACGAACGCGCGATTCATGATGACTCCCTGCGACCGGTACGCCGGCTATGCCGTAGTCATACCATTATGCCGCAGAAGCGCGTCGAGTTGGGGCGCCCGTCCGCGAAACGCGACGAACGATTCGATCGCCGGCCGGCTGCCGCCGCGGGCGAGCACCTCGTCGCGGAAACGTGCACCGGTGGTAGGCGATAGCACGCCGGTCTCCTCGAACAGGCTGAATGCGTCGGCAGAGAGCACTTCCGACCACTTGTAACTATAGTATCCAGCCGCATAGCCGCCGGCGAAGACGTGCGCGAATGATTGCATGAAGCGGTCGTACGCGGGTCGCGCAATGACGGCGACTTCGCGGCGGACGTCGTCGAGCAGCTGCTGCGCGCTCATGTCGCCGTCGGGGTTCCATTCGGCGTGCAGCCGCATGTCGAACAACGCGAGCTCGATCTGGCGCACGGTCGCGAGGCCACTCTCGAAATTCTTCGCCGCGAGCATCTTGTCGAAGAGCGTCCTCGGCAGCGGCTCTCCCTGCTGCGCGTCGTCGCCGACTTTCGCGCTCATCGTGCGCACGACGTCCCATTCCCAGCAGAAGTTCTCCATGAACTGGCTCGGCAGCTCGACCGCGTCCCACTCGACGCCCTGCAAACCCGACACGCCGGCGACGTCGACTTGCGTCAGCAGCTGATGCAGTCCATGGCCGAACTCGTGGAAGATCGTGATCACCTCGTCGTGCGTGAACGTCGCCGGCTTGCCGCCGACCGGTGACGAAAGATTGCACGTCAGATACGCGACCGGATGCTGGACGCGCGCGCCGATGCGCCTGCGATTGATCGCGTCGTCCATCCACGCGCCGCCCTGCTTGCCGGGGCGCGCGTACGAATCGAGATAGAACTGGCCGATCAGCGCGCCGTCGCGCGCGATCTCGAAGAAGCGCACGTCCGGATGCCACGCCGGCGCGCTCGATTCGCGGATCGCCACGTCGTAGAGCGTCTCGACGACGCCGAACAGACCGGCGAGCACGCGGTCTTCGGGAAAATACTGGCGCACCTCCTGCTCGGAAAACGCGTAGCGCGCCGCCTTGAGCTTTTCCGATGCATACGCGAGATCGAATGCTTCGAGCGTGTCGATGCCGAGCTCGTCCCGCGCGAACTGCGTGAGCTCGGCGTAATCGCGCTCGGCGAACGGCTTCGCGCGGCGGCCGAGATCGCGCAGGAACTCGAGCACCTCGCCGGCGCTCGCCGCCATCTTCGGCACGAGCGACAGCTCGGCGTAATTGGCGAAGCCGAGGAGGCCCGCGGCTTCGCGGCGCAATTGCAGGATGCTGCGGATCAGAGGCGCGTTGTCGCGCGCGCGGTCGAGGCCGAGATCGGATGCGCGTGTCGCGTAGGCGCGATGCATGGCGCGGCGAAGCTCCCGGTTGTCGGCATACTGCATCACGGGCAGATAGCACGGCATGCGCAGCGTGAGCTTCCAGCCGTCGCGGCCGTCGGCTTGCGCGGCGGCTCGCGCCGCGTCGCGCACGTCGTCGGGCACGCCGGCGAGATCGTCGATCCGCTCGAGGTACAACGCCCAATCGTTGGTCTCGTCGAGCAGGTTGTCGTCGAATGTCGCGGCGAGCGTCGCGAGCTCCTCGCGAACGACCTTGAGGCGCGCCTTGCGCTCGTCGGGCAATTCGGCGCCGCTCAAACGGAAATCGCGCAGCTCGTTCTGCACGAGACGGCGCTTCGCGGGGTCGAGCGTCTCGAATTCGCGCGATGCGGCGAGCGCGCGATAGCGGTCGAACAGCCGCAGATCCTGTCCGAGCTCGGTGTAGAACGCCGTCACCTTCGGCAGCATCGCGTTGTAGGAATCGCGAAGCTCGGGCGTGCTCACGACGGCATTCAGATGCGACACCGCGCCCCACGCGCGCTCGAGCGGCTCGAGCGCGTCGGCGATCGGCTCCGCGACGGTGTTCCACGAGGCGGGCCGCGCATCGGTCGCGATCGTTTCAACCGCCGCACGCGCGTCGTCGAGCAGCCGCTCGATCGCCGGCGCAATATGCTCGACGCGAATCGCATCGAAGCGAGGCAGCTCGGAGAAATCCAGCAATGGGTTCGATGAATTCATCGGTGATTCCATGCAACGGGAAGGATCGGTGATCGCGGATCACGCAGAGGCGCGTAGCGCAACGTCGAGACGGGCAAGATCGCCGGGCGTGCCGACGTTGGCCCAAGGGCCATCGAAGCGTTCGCCGCTTGCAACGCCGCGCGCGATCCAATCGCGATAGAGAGGCAGCATCTTGAGCCGCACGCCGCGCGGGAGTTCGCCGAACAGCGCGCTGTCGTAGACGCCGATGTTGCCGAACGTAAGCTTCGCCGCGCCGTCGAGCGAAAGCGTTCCATCGGCAAGGACGAAGTCTCCTTCCGGGTGGTAATCCGGATTGGGCACCATGACCAGATGGGCACGCGGGCTTGCCGGATCCATCGCCATCGTACGGATGCGCGGATGAAGCGACGCGTAGTCGAACGTCGTCCACACGTCGCCCGAGACGACGAGCGCGGGACCCGGCGGCAGCAGCGGCAGCGCCGTCGCAATGCCGCCGGCGACTTCCAGCGGCTGCGGCTCGATCGACCACGAGAGACGCACGCCGAGCCGCGTGCCGTCGCCGAACGCGCTCACCAGCCGATCGGCGAGATGCGCGGCGTTGACGACGATGTCGCGGAAGCCCGCGCGTGCGAGCGCCTCCATCTGCCAGACGATCAGCGGCTTGCCGCCGACTTCGAGCAACGGCTTGGGCACGCCGTCGGTCAGCGGTCGCATGCGATCGCCGCGGCCGGCGGCGAGGATCATCGCTCCGATCATGTCGGTACGCGAGCTCGCATCGTCAGAACGTGTGGCCCACCACGCGGCCACGGCCTTCGATCTCGTCGAGCAGCTTGACGAGCGGCGTGAGTGCCGCGTAGCGCGAGCACGCAGCACGCAGATACGCGGAGACGCGCGGCATGTCGTCGACGTAACGCGCCTTGCCATCGCGGTGACAGAGCCGCGCGAAGATACCGAGCACCTTGAGCTGTCGCTGCACGCCCATCCACTCGAAGTCGCTCCAGAACGTCGAGAAATCGGCGTCTACCGGAAGCCCGGCGCGGCGCGCGCGCTCCCAGTAGCGCACCGCCCAGTCGATCTGCCGCTGCTCGTCCCACGCGACATACGCGTCGCGCAGCAGCGAAACGAGGTCGTACGTGATCGGTCCTTGCACCGCGTCCTGGAAATCGAGCACGCCGGGATTGTCATCGCAGACCATCAAATTGCGCGAATGATAATCGCGGTGCACGTAGACGGTCGGTTGCGCGAGCGCGCGGTCGAGCACGCGGCGAAACGCCTGCTCGAGCGTCGCGCCTTGCGCGGCGGTGAGCGTTACGCCGAGATGGCGTGCAACGTACCAGTCGGGAAACAGCGCGAGCTCGCGCGCGAGCAACGCCTCGCCGTAGCGCGCGAGCTCGCCGTCGCGCGATGCGCGCTGCCATCGCACGAGCGAATCGAGCGCATCGATGTAGAGGTGCGGCGCCGTCTCCTCGTCGAGCGCATCGAGGTACGTTCGAACGCCGAGATCGGTCAACAGCAGGAAGCCGCGGTCGACGTCGGCGGCGAAGACTTCGGGTGCATTGACGCCGGCGGCGCGCATCAACGACGCGACGTGAACGTACGGCCGGCAATCTTCCATCGGCGGCGGCGCGTCCATCGCGATCAGCGTCGCGTGGCCGCGCCAGCGCCGCGCGGGCGTCACCCGGAAATAGCGGCGGAAGCTCGCGTCCTCGGATGCCGGCGCGAGCGTGAACGTCCGCGCGCCGAGCTCGCCACCGATCCAGTCGGCGAGCGTGTCGCGGCGGGGGTCGGAGGGCGGGGCGGCGTTGGGCGTTGCGGCAGGCATCGATCGTGCGGTCGCGGGCAAGTGTGCCGAGTCAGAAATTCACTCGTTGATTCGCGGCGGACCTGGCCGCCATGCTGTGATGCTCGGCCCCGCCGTAGCACGGGCGACGTGCGCTCTCGCGCCTCGTCGGGCGGCCAATTGCGCTCGCGTTCCTTTATCTTCGCAATTCCCCACTCGGCACACGCGGCCCTACGCCGTTACAATGCGATTTTATCAGTCGTCGCGCGCGACCACCCGCTTCGGGCGCGTGCTTCATCGGCCGACTTGCTGCTCGCCGCGTTGCCGTTCGCGAACTCTTGTCGCTTCCGTCGCACGCCGGTCGCGATCGCGCTCGCGCTCGCCGCTTGTGCGAGCGCCGCCGCCGCTGACGATACCGGCACGACGCCCGCGCCGACGCTGAAGCTCGCGCCGATCCTCGTTCCTCCGCCGCCGAAGCCGCCGCCGACGGCGGCACCTGCGGCTCCGTCGGAGTCGGCCGACGCGGCTCGCGTGCCGTTGCAGCTTGCGCCGATCGACGCCGACAGCGGCGCGGTCTTCCTGCGTGCCGATCGCATCAACGGCGTCAGCGAGAAGTTCATCGAAGCCGAAGGCAACGTCGAGCTTCGCACGCGCCGCGAGACCGTGCTCGCCGACTGGCTGCGCTACGACATCGTGGCCGACGAAGTGTGGGGCAAGGGCAACGTCGTGTTGCGCAAGGGCATCGACTGGGTGACCGGTCCCGAAGCGCGCTATACGCAACAAAGCGCGCTCGGCTTCTTCACGTCGCCGCGCTTCTACCTCGGCGAGAACGGCGCGCGCGGCAGCGCGGCCGAGCTGCGCTTCACGGGCCCGCAAAAATACGAGGCGTCCGAAGCGCGCTACACGACGTGCGTCGCGCCGCGCGAGGACTGGTATCTGCGGATGAACGAGCTCGAGGTCGATCAGACGCGCATGGTCGGCACCGGGCACTCGGCGACGTTGAACTTCCTCGGCGCATCGGTCGCCTATTCGCCTTGGGTCGAATTCCCGCTGTCGAACGAGCGCAAGTCGGGGTTCCTGACGCCGGTGTTCGGCTCGAGCGGCAACCGGGGCTTCGAGGTGGCTGCGCCGTACTACTTCAATCTCGCGCCGAACTACGACGCAACCCTTACGCCGCGCCTGATGACCAAGCGCGGGCTCGCATTGGCCGGACAGTTCCGCTACCTGTTCGGCGACGCGACCGGCGAGGCCGATGTCGAGGTGATCCCGCACGACCGCATCGCCAACACCGACCGCTACGCGCTCGCCTTCAAGCATCAACAGGGGATCCCGGCCGTACCGGGACTCGGCGCGTTCGTCAATGTCAACAAGGTGTCCGACGATACCTATTTCGCCGATCTGGCCGACCGCATCGCGGTCACGTCGCAGTCGACGCTGCCGCGCGAGGCGGGGCTTGCATACGGTCACGGTCCGTGGGGGCTCGTCGCCCGCGTGCAGAGCTTCCAGACGTTGCAGGATCCGAGCACACCGGTTGCGCCGCCGTACAACCGGTTGCCGCAACTGTCGGCAAGCTTGTCCGACACCGAATGGGCCGGCATCGACTTCGCGGGCAACGCCGAGTACGTGCGCTTTCATCAGAGCGCGCTGCCGACGCCTGGCGCCGATCGCTTCTACGTCTATCCGACGGCGACGTGGGAGCGCCAAGGCGCGGCGTGGTTCCTGCGCGCGAAGGGCGGCGTCCACTATCGAACGTATTCGATCGAGGCGCCCACGACGACGGGCGCAGGCCAAACCGGCCATGTCGATATCACGACGCCGATCGCGAGCATCGACGGCGGCCTCGTGTTCGAACGCGACGAGACGATCTTCGGCCGCCCTTTCGTGCAGACGCTCGAGCCGCGCGCGTTCTATGTCTACATTCCGTTTCGCGAGCAGAGCCAGATCCCGGTCTTCGACAGCGCGCTCGACGATTTCAACTTCGGTCAACTCTTCAGCGAGAACCGCTATCTCGGCAACGACCGCATCGGCGACGCGAACCAGCTCACCGTCGCACTGTCGTCGCGCGTCATCGACCCGCAATCGGGCGGCGAGCGGTTGCGCGTCGCGATCGGCCAGCGGTTCTACTTCGCCGACCAGCGCGTCACACTGAACGAGCAACCGCGCTCGGCGAGCACATCCGACGTTCTGCTCGCGGCCGAAGGACAGCTGTCCGAAACATGGGCGCTCGCGGGTCTGATGCAGTACAACTTCGACGCGCCGCAAACCGAGCGCTTCAACCTGGGCCTGCGCTACACGCCCGCTCCCGGCAAGATCTTCGCGGCGAGCTACCGCTTCCAGCGCAACGTGACCGATATCCTCGGCGCGGCATCGTCGCGGCTCGAGCAATTCGATCTCGCGACGCAGTGGCCGCTCAAATGGGGACTCACGCTGCTTGGCCGCTGGAACTACTCGCTCGCCGACCGCAAGACGCTGGAGGCGCTGGCCGGCGTCGAGTACAATGCCGACTGCTGGGTGCTGCGCATCGTCGGTCAGCGGCTGACGACAACCACCACGACGACGACGTCGTCGATCTACGTGCAGATCGAGTTGAACGGTCTTGCGCGTTTCGGCACCAATCCGCTCGATCTGTTGCGGCGTAGCGTTCCCGGCTATCTGAGGTCGAACGATCCCGCGCTGCAACCGCGCGAGCGCGGCGATCCGTTCCCCGAGTACTGAGGCCATCGATGAATTTCAGACTGCTCCATCGTGTCGCGGCGACCGTCGCCGCCATGCTGCTCGCCGCACCCGCGTTCGACGCGGCGGCGCAAATGACTGCCCCGTCCGCGTCGAGACCTTCGCCGGCCGGGGCAGCGGCGAGGCCGTCAGCGCAGCGGCCGCCGTCGACCGAGCTCGGCGTGCCGCTCGATCGCGTCGTCGCCATCGTCAACGACGAGGCGCTGACGCAGTACGAGATCGCCGAGCAAAAGCGGATCACGCTGCAGCAGATGAAACAGCAGAACATCGCGCCGCCGGCGTCGGACGTGCTCGAAAAGCAGTTGCTCGAGCGCCTGATCACCGAGCGCGCGCTGATGCAGTACGCGAAGGAAACGGGCATCCGCGTCGACGACGTGCAGGTCGAGCGCACGCTCGCGCGTATCGCACAGGACAACAAGCTCACCGTCGACGGGTTGCGCCAGGCGATCGAGAAAGAGGGGATTCCGTTCCCCAAGTATCGCGAGGACATGCGCAGCGAGATCACGATGCAGCGGCTGCGCGAACGCGAGGTCGACAGCCGCATTACGGTGAGCGACGCCGAGGTGGACAACTTTCTCGCCACGATGAGCGCCCAGAGCGGTGGCGACACCGAATACAGGCTCGCCCACGTGCTCGTGCTCGTGCCGGAGCAAGCGTCGGCCGATCAGATCGAAGCGAAGCGCCTGCGTGCGGAGGAAGCGCAGAAGCAACTCGCGGCCGGCGCCGATTTCAAGCAGGTGGCCGCGGCTTTTTCCGACGCGCCCGACGCGTTGCAGGGCGGTAGCCTGGGCTGGCGGGCGCCGGCGCGGCTGCCGACGGTGTTCGCCGACCAGGTCCGCACGATGAAACCCGGACAGATATCGCCGATCCTGCGCTCGGCAGCCGGCTTCCACATCGTCAAGCTCGAGGAAACGCGAAGCCGCAATACGCCGACCGTCGTCGAGCAAACGCGCGTGCGGCACATCCTGATCAGGGTCAACGAGGTGACGTCGGAGTCCGACGCGAAGGCGAAAGCGGAGCGCATCCGCGAACGTCTGGAAACGGGAGCGAAGTTCGACGACCAGGCGAAGCTCAATTCCGAGGACGCGAGTGCAGCCAAGGGCGGCGACCTCGGATGGGTGTCGCCGGGTGACACGGTTCCCGAATTCGAGCAGGCGATGGCGAAGCTCAAGATCGGCGAGATCTCACAACCCGTCCGCTCGCCGTTCGGCTGGCATCTGATTCAGGTGAGCGAGCGACGCACGCAGGACATCACCGCCGAGCGTCAGCGCGAGCAGGCTCGGCAGTCATTGCGCCAGCGCAAGTCGGACGAGACGTTCCAGGAGTGGGTCCGGCAGACGCGCGATCGCGCGTACGTCGAAATCAAAGCGGACGAGCGCGGCTGATTCCATCCGCTCGCCGTACGACGCCCGCCTCCACGGGCGGCGTCACGATTTCGCGCCGATTCGCCACCAGATCGGCGCGCGCGGTCGCCACGCGCTCCCGCGCCGTTTGTGCGCGAGCGCCGGCGCTTCGACGAAATGCCACGACAGCGTCGCGAGCGCAAGCGTTGCGACGAAGGCGAGCGCGAACAGCGTCAGCGGATCGGTGATGCCGAATCGCCAGACGATCAGCTGCTGCACAGGGAACGCGAGCACGTACGTGCCGTACGAGTAGTCGCCGACTCGGAGATAGGCGCGTAAGCGCAGGCGAGGGTGATACGCGAACACGAGCGCCGCGTAGGCGATCGCGCCATAGAACGCGTACGCGCCGAAGGGCGTTGTCTTGAGGACTTCCATTGCGACGAGTCCGCCCACCGCGAGCGCGACCGAGACGGGAATGAATCGGCGAAGAACGAAGATCGAAGCGCCGAGCAGGAACGTGCCGGCGAGGCGCGACGCTATCGGAGTCCCCTCGGCCGGAACCCACGCCTGAATGGTCGCCGGGAAGAACGCGAAGGCGATCACGGCGGCGAGGGCGACGGCAGTGAACACGGCGCGGTTGCGCAGGATGCGAAGCGTCGCAACGAATGCGGCGACCACGTAGCACCAGACCTCGAGCGGAATCGTCCAAAGCGAACCGTTCACTGTTTGCGGGTAGGGATTCGTCGCGAACACGCCGGGCAACCACTGGCCGATCAGCAAGACCGGCGTTCCGAGCAGATATCGCCAGGTCGCCGGATCCTGCCAATAAGCGGCCGAGGAGAGCGTCGTCGTCATCCAGCCGACGATGACGCAAAAGAGCGTGGCGAGCGCGAGACCCGGGACGATGCGCAGCGCTCGATTGATCGCGTACGCGTAGAGCGACGGATTGCGCGTGAGGCTCTGCGCGATCAGGAATCCGCTGATGCCGAAGAAGACAATCACGCCCAAAGTCGCCGTATCGGTGCGGCCGGTGGCGACCACCAGCGGCTCGTCGGCGATGTGGCCGGTCAACGGATACGAATGGGAGAAGAGAACCGTCGTCGCCGCGATCATCCGCAGCAGGTTGAGATTGTTGTCGCGCCCCGTTGCCACCGAGTCGAACGTGACGACGTGTCGCGCGACTGCGTTGCGAAGTCTTTCCATCGCGGGTACGGCGCCAATTCTCATCTGCGCTATCTTCTCGGCGTTGGCGGATTCTATACCGGTCGCACGCCGGAGCAGGCGCGCAGGCGATCATCCGTGCGCGAGCACCCCGGTTCCGAGCAGTGCGCCTCCCCAAAGCACGAGGATGGCGATCTTGCGCGCGCGGCTTGCACTCCAGACGGATGCCTGCAGGAACGGACGCTCGATCGCGTAATACGACGCCGCGCTCACCGCGAGCGCGGCTGGCGCGCCGAGCGCGATCACCGCGCCGAGCGCCGCGGTTGTCGCCGGCGCGGCGCCGTGAACGCCGATCCACGCGAGCACCGGCAAATGCCAGAGATAGACGCTGTAGCTCACTTCGCCGAGCCAGACGACGGGCTTCGACGCAAAGGCGCGTGCAAGCGGCTCGTTGCCGCGAGCGAGGCCGATCAACATCGTGCCCGCTGCGAATGCCATCCACGGCAAGCGAATGAACGGCGTCGCGTCGGGTTGCCACCAGATGACGTCGAATACGGCGCACCACGCGGCGAGCGCGGCGAAGGCGGCTGCGCCGATCCACGTGCACGCACGCGCTGCGGTCGATCCAAATCGCACGCGTCGCGCGACGAACGCAGCGCCCATGCCGACCGCGAACTCGTCGATGCGAAAAGGCAACTGTGCGAGCGCGTCCAGCACCACGGGTCCGAGCGATACCGCGGGCGTCGGCGCACGAGTCAGCGCGAACCACCGCCAAGCGGCTGCCGCCGCGAGCGACGCGACGACCATCGCGAACGGGCTCGCGCGGCGGGCAAACCAAAGCATCGCCGGAAATAGCAGATAGAACTGCCATTCGAACGGCAGTGACCAGAAGACGCCGTTGATCGTGCTGACCGTATCGCGCGCGCCGTTGTGCATCATCGTCAGATGCAGCGCGAGATCGATCGTGTCGGGCGGCGTGTCGCGCAACCGCAACCACGCGAGCGCAAGCAGCACGCTCAGGCACCCGTAGTACGCCGGATAGACGCGCAGGATACGGCGCGCCAGGAACCCCGGCAGATCGAACGGTGCGCCGGCGACGCCGGGCTGCGTCGCTTGCCACGTCAGCACGAATCCCGACAGCACGAAAAAGAGATCGACGCCGAGCCAGCCCGTCGCGAATACGCCGCTCAATGCGACGCTCGTACCGGGCAGCGCCAATGCGACGCGCGGCGATCCGGCAATGAGCCACGCGTGATAGAGGAGCACCCAGCCGGCGGCAAGCGCGCGCACGCCGGTCAATGCGGGTACGCGCTCGACATCGGCGGCGCGTACGGGTTGTGTCGCCGCGCCGGCGCAAGTCACGCGCGTCGACGCGATGCTCATCGCACGCGTTGGGAATCGACCGGGTAGAGCAGCACGCGTTCGAGTCGCGTGCTGCGGACGTCGGCGGTGAAGCCGAGCGAGATCTTGAGCTGCACGACGATCGTGTCGCGCGATTTCCACGCCGCGGGCCAGTCGAGCGCGATCCGCGAAGCGTCGCTCGCGACGCCCACCGTCTGCCATTGTGCGGTCGAGTCCGCGCGCGCGTAGACCGTAGCCCGAAGCGGCTTGGGGCCGCTGCCGAAATCGAGCACGATCCGATCGATCGTGCGCGGGCGCACGACGAGATCGTCCGGCGAGCGCAGCATCACGCTGCCATCGGCTGGCGCGAGTGCGAGGTAGCCTCGATGCGCTTCGCGGCTGCCTTGCTCGGCCGACCATCCGTCGTCGTCGGCGCGGCGCGCGGTGCCGAACGTCCATAGCTGAGCGCCGCGAGGGAGGTCGGCATGAGCGACGAGGAAGTCGCGCATCGCATCCTCGGCCGGCGTGTTGCGCCACGCGGTGTAGGGCAGATAATCCGGTTGACCGGCGAAGATGCCGTTCGAGCCGTTCCACGCCATCGCCGAGATTTCGCTCGCGCCGTAATTGAACATGTCGCGAAACGATCGATACGCCTGCCCGTAGTCCGGTTGCACCAGCGGGTGCTTGAGGTCAGTCGAGTTGTATTCGACGACCGCCCAGCCGGGATCCATCCGCGCGAACGTCGCGAACAGGCTGTGCGGCTGCTCCATGCGCACGTCGTTTCGCGCCGCCTCGCCGTAGATGATCACGCCGAGATGACCGAAGCGCGGGATCGCGCCTTCGACCGAGACACCCGACGTATCGTAGTTCTGGCCGCGGCTGGTTACGCGAATGGCGAACGGCTTCGTTCCCGGATCGGGAGCGATGAACCCCTGCGCGGTGAAGATGCGTTCCTTCGCAATGCCCGCCTCATGCGCCCATTGCGAGAGCTCGTCGTAATGCAGATCGATCACGTGCTGGCGGAACACCTGCCATTCCTGGTACCACGGATCGTCGAAGATCACCGGCTGTCCCGCAATCACAGGCTGCGCGCCCGGCGCGCCGGGAAATCGTCGCGGCGGATCGACCTGCTCCCACGACGTCCATTGTTTGCCGGCAATGCGGTTGACGTCGGCGAGCGTCAGCGGATGGGGGCGACGGTACGCGGCGAGATTGGGAACGCCGGGCTCCGCTTTTCCAGCGTACGGGCCGTCGCCGCGCAGCCAATGCCGGAACTGCTTCAGCATTCCGGGGTTGTAGTCGAAGATCTTGAAGACCCCTTTCTGCATGAAGAACGGATTCATGTAGCTGTCGGCGTCGAGCGCAACGCCGACGAAGAGGTCGGGGTGCTCGCGGGCGAACTGCGCGATCGTGCGAGCGGCCGCTTGCAGGTTGCGTCGTTTGTACTGACGGACCGTCGACGCATAGACGTTGTACGTGAGCGTGCGGCCGAGCTGCGGCGAGTTGGTCGAACCGGGCAGGTTCTTCAGATAGTCGTCGGGGAACACCTCGTTCTCGGCGGTCCACTGGCAATTCGCCGTGTCCTGCTCGAGGTGATCGTTCAGGTCCCATTGCGGCGTGTCGCAGCTCGCGTCCGCCCAGATGCCGCCGTTCAGGATGAACTGCACCGGCAGCCGCTTCGCGGTCGCGTGGCGAATGACGCCGGCCAGATTGTCGTCGGCAACCGCGCGGCCGCCGCATTTGCGCGTGAGGTCGAACGCGGCGTCGAATTGCCAGTCGTCCGCCGCGCCGCGAGTCGTGCGAAGGTAGAGGATCGGGACCGCCATGCCGACGCGCTGAGTGCGCGACCCGTAGCCGCGGTACTGCGTGTCGAGCTCGTCGGCCCCGCCCGCCGAGACACCCGACGTCATCATCAGGAACGTGAACGGGCTCGCCGCCAGCGCGGGAGCATCGTCGAGGAACGCGCTCGCGCGACGCACCGCGGCGCGGGGAACGAGACTGCGCCGCGCGAGCACCGTTTCGCGGCCATCGTTGGCGATCGCTACGACGGCGATCTCGTGACGGATGGCGGCAACGTCGGCGAAATCGCGCTCGAACTCGAAGCCGCTGTTCGCGCCGTTCGGATAACCCGGTTTCACCGCGGCGACGTCCGGACGCGGCAATCCGTAGCGCGCGGCGAACGGCGCTCCATCCAATCGAACCTCGACGCGGCTCACGCCGGTGCGGTCGAGCGCCCAACCGCGAATCGTGGCGAGCGTTCCTTCGATCACTTCCTCTGCGGGTGTGTCGACCCACCCGATAGTTTCGGTGGGGAGCGCTTCGACGCCTTTTGCCGCAACGCTCGGCGCGGCGGTCTGCGCGCTCGCAATCGGTGGCGGAGCCGGGCGGTGCGTCGACACCACATAGAATTCGACGGCAGCGAGCAGCGCCGCGATACCGAGCAACGCGAGCAGCGTGCCGCTCGCGCGCCCGCGCTCGCGCCGATGCGTATCGAGCCGCTTGCTCATCACCGTGCAGGCGATCGATACGCCGGATGCGAGCGCATGGCGCGAAACGCATTCGTGCTTGAAGCCGAACGCAGCGTAGAACCCGACGGAATTGGTCGACGCGTCGAGGACGAGGCCGGGAAGCCCGAGCTTTCGCGCGACGCGCTCGAGCTCGCGCACGATCGCCGTGCCGATGCCGCAATGGCTGCAATCGGGGTCGACGTACACGGCCTCCATCACACCTTCGACCGGAAGGAGCTGTCCGAAGCCGACGACGCGGCCGCTTGCGATCGATTCGGCGACGACGATTCGCCGATCGGTCAGCAGCTTCGCGAACGACGCCTCGCTCGTGCGCGCGCACCACGCCTCGATTTCATCCGGCGTGTAGTGGCCGGTGCAATGCGCGCGAATCGCTCGCGCATGGACGTCGGATAGCGCAGCGCCGTCGTCGGAGCGGGCGGCGCGAAGGCGAACGGCGCAGGACCCGGCCGCCCCCACGGCGTTTGGCGTCATCCGATGGTCGCGTTGTCGGCGGCCCGGCGCCGATTCGGAATCGCTCGCAGCCCGCTTCGCGGGTCCCCGCTCGCTCCTCACGTCGCCACGCCGCCCAAGTCCTGCGTCAGTCTTCGTTCTGGTAAACGTACGGCTGCTGCGGCACGCGAGCCTCGTCCATCTCCTTGCGTGCCGCGAGGTCGCGAGGCCGCTTGTCCCACCAGATCGCGCGCGCCTTTTGCTGCTCCTGCGCGAGCTGCGGCTTGCGCGCCAGCAACTCGCGAATGAACTTCGTCGGATCGGACACGTAATGGCGGGCCGGAAGCATCATGATGCTAGTGCGCGGAATACTCTGCAAAGACGCGATCTTATCACTTGCCGACGCTATCGCGCCGGACGTCCGGCGACCAGCGGGAAGCGGTACAGCCGGCATTCGATCGCGCCGTTCCACATCGGCGTTCGTTGCGTCGGCTTCAAACCGATCAGCTTCGGCAACCGCAGGTCTCCGGTGAAAAGATAGGCGTCCCAACCGGAAAAGCGTCGCTTCAGCGCGTCGCCGAGGCGCGGGTAGAACGCCGCCAGCGCATGATCGTTCGCGAGCCGAACGCCGTACGGCGGATTCGCGATCAGCACACCCGCGGTCGATGGCGCGCCGCGAACGAGCACGTCGGCGTGCTCGAAACGGATCCAATCCGATACGCCCGCGCTGGCCGCGTTTTGTCGCGCCTGCGCAAGCGCGTCGGCGTCGTTGTCGCTTGCGACGATCGTCGCGGGCTCGGACGGCGAACGAACGCGATCGCGTGCGCGCTGGCGCATGCGTTGCCACGTCGGGCCGTCGAACCACGCAAGCTTCTGGAAACCGAACGTGCGCGCGAGCCCGGGCGCGCGGTCGGCTGCGACCATCGCAGCCTCGATCGCGATCGTTGCGCTGCCGCACATCGGATCGAGCAACGGCGTTCCCGGCTTCCACTGCGCGAGCGCGACGAGCCCCGCGGCGAGGTTCTCGCGCAGCGGCGCGACGTCCGCGTCGCGACGATAGCCTCGCTTGAACAGCGCGTCGCCCGAGGTGTCGAGATAGATCGTCGCTTCGCGCTCGGTGAGGAACGCATGCACGCGAACGTCGGGGCGCCTCTTGTCGATCGACGGTCGCGTGCCGGCGGCCGCTCGGAACCGGTCGCAGACGGCGTCCTTCACTTTGAGCGTGGCGAACTCGAGGCTCGCGAGCGGCGAGCGCGTCGCGGCGACGTCGACGCGCAATGTCCGCTTCGCGTCGAAATGTCGCGGCCATTGCACGCGGTGCACGAGCGCATACAGGTCGTTCTCGTCGCGATAGCCGCCGTGGCCGACGCGCCACAGGATGCGGCTTGCAAGCCTCGACTCGAGATTGGTGCGATAGCCGAGGTCGAGCGCGCCGGCGAAGCCGACGCCGCCGTCGGTCGCGCTCACGTGTTGCGCATCGAGCGCGCGTAGCTCGGACGCGAGCGCGGCTTCGAGTCCGCGCGGACACGGTGCAAAGAATGATTCGGTCACGGCAGGCAGGCGATTCGTAAAGGTCGTTACGATACGGCCGTCGATTTGCGGCCGCCCGACAGATCGCGTCGTCCAGGCGCTATCATGTCGCTCCGACGGAGTCGCAATGTGATCGAGCTTACGCGTCTGGCGCGTCGCAGTCTTCCTTTGTACGTTGGCGCGGGCGGCATCGCTACCGCCAGCCACTATGCGGTCACCACCGTGGCGGTGGAGGCGGGCCATTTGCGCCCGCTCTTGGCCACGGTCGCCGGATTCGCAGTGGGTGCGTGCGTCAAGTATTGGCTCAACTATTCGGTGGCGTTTCGCAGCAAGGCCCGGCATTCCGTCGCTTCGGCGAGGTTTGCCGTTGCGCTCGCGATTCTGTTCGCGCTCAACGCCGGCGTCTTCGCCGTTCTCAATGAAGGATTGAGGCTTCATTACCTCGTAGCGCTGGTCGCAACCACCGTCATCTTGATCTGGCCGGGATATTGGCTGCACCGCGAATGGGTGTTTCGCAGTGCTGAACGGTAAGCGGATCGTCGTCGTGATGCCCGCGTTCAACGCCGAGCGCACGCTGCGCTCGACGTACGAGGCTATTCCGCACGATATCGTCGACGACGTCATCGTCACCGACGATGCCTCGCACGACGAAACGGCGGCGGTCGCGAAATCGCTCGCCATCAGGACGATCGTCTACGACACCAACCGCGGCTACGGCGCGAACCAGAAGACGTGCTACGCGGAAGCGCTGCGCCGGCGCGCCGACGTCGTCGTCATGCTTCACCCGGACTATCAATACGACCCGCGCCTCGTCACGCCGATTGCCTCGATGATCACTTCGGACGTTTACGATGTCGTGCTGGGATCGCGCATCCTCGGAGGCACCGCGCGCACCGGCGGCATGCCGATTTGGAAATACGTCGGCAATCGTCTGCTCACGCTCGCGCAGAACATCGCGCTCGGCTCGAAGCTCTCCGAGTTTCACACCGGATTCAGGGCCTTTTCGCGCCACGCGCTGATGTCGCTTCCGTTGATCGCGAACTCGGACGACTTCGTGTTCGACAACGAGATCATCATCCAGGCGATCGCAGCTCGGCTGCGGATCGGCGAAATCTCGTGCCCGACGTCCTATCACGCCGAAGCGAGCTCGATCAATTTCGCGCGCTCGGTCACCTACGCGATCGGCGTCATACGCGGATCGCTCGCGTTTGTCGCATGGCGTATGGGCATCGCGACGCCGCGCATCCTCGAGCACAGGGCCGACGATACGCTCGAATCCGTGCTGCGGTCCGAGCCCGCGCGCTCGCCGGATTGAGCCGGCTGTGACGATCGCGCGACAGCGGCGCAGTCCGGCGCGGCGCGTGGCGATCGCCACGATCGCGTCGTCGTCGTGAATCACGCCGGCCGCGACAAGGGCACCGCGGTCGCGACGGCGATCGTCGTGTTGAGCGGATTCGCGCTCGAGCTGTTCGCGTTCTGGCCGGGTCTGATGTCGGTCGACTCGGTCGTCCAGTACACGCAGGCGTTGCTGCGTCAGTACGGCGACCAGCATCCGCCGATCATGGCGTGGCTTTGGTCCTGGACCGATCGCGTCGTGCCCGGTCCCGCCGGCATGTTGATCGTTCATCTGGCCTTGCTGTGGGGCGGCCTTTGGACGATCGCCGAAGGCGCGCGCCGACGCGGGCTGCGCCATTCGTGGCTCGTGCCGCTCGTCGGATTGCTGCCGACCGTCGCCAACATCGCGGGCGTCATATGGAAGGACGTCGGCATGGCGTGTGCGCTGCTCTGCGCGGGCGGCCTGCTGTACGTTGCGCCGCGATGCCGGCGCGCGACGAGAATCGCCGCCATCGTCATGTCGCTCGTTCTCATCGGCTATGCAACGATGGTCCGCGCGAACGCCGCAGCGGCGACGTTCGCGATCGCATGCTATTGGGTTGCCACCGTCGTTCCGCGTCTGCGATCGGCGCGGGTCGTTGCGCTAGGCGCCGTCGCACTCGTGCTCTTGCTGTCGGTCCAGCAGCTCGTCGAGCGCAGGATGCTCGATGCGTGGCGCCAGCATCTGTCGCAGCTCGTCCTGCTGTTCGATCTCGCCGGCATCGCATGCGGCGGCGCCGACGTGAGCGTTCCCGACGCTTTCCGCGTGCCGGGCCGCGATGAGGCCGCGCTCTGCCGCGCGTACGATCCCAATCAGGTCGACAACCTGTTCTTCTTCCCGGATAGCCCGCTACGAATGTCGTCGGACGACACCGCGTTCAAGGCGTTGCGCGGTGCATGGCTCGACGCGGTCACTGCTCACCCGGATCTTTACGTTCGCCATCACGTGCGCGCTTTCGCCGGCCTGCTCGGCTTGAGCGCTGCGTCGAAGAACGACCGCTATCTGCTCCAGCCCGGGATGCAGCCCAATCCATGGGGTTTCACATTTACGCCGAATCCGCTGTCGCGAGCTCTCGACGCGGTGGTGGACGCGCTCGATGCGGTCGGACTTTTCGGCGGCTTGTTGTGGCTGGCCGTGGCGGTCGCCCTGCTGGTGCTGATCATTCGGATGCGTATGGCGCTACCGTTCGAGACCGCGCTGCTCGCGTCCGCCGTGATGTACCTGCTTCCCTATGGCTTCGTTTCGCTGGCGCCGAACTACCGCTTCATCTACTGGACGGTGGTCGCAACGTCGGTCGCCGGTCTGCTCGTGGCCCTGAACGCGGCGGCCCGGCGTCGCGAAAATGCGCGCGGCGCCGGTTTCATTTCAGAAGCCGACGCCGGGTGAGCGCGAGCGCGACGTAGTACGCCAGCGCGGCGTAGGCGAGCAGTACGGCGACGTGCAGCAGGATCGCGTCCGGGAGGCGCCCGGCGAGCAGCGGGCGAGCAAGATCGATGCCGTGCTTCAACGGCAGCAGGTTCGCGACCGCCTGCAGCC
Organism: uncultured beta proteobacterium; assembly: GCA_963728935.1. Classification (GTDB taxonomy): domain Bacteria; phylum Pseudomonadota; class Gammaproteobacteria; order Burkholderiales; family Casimicrobiaceae; genus CAVSMC01. The sequence continues at coordinate 1,161,438 of CAVSMC010000001.1, forward strand.
CGGCCGGAAGCTGGTCGACCGGAAAGAACACGCCGGACAGCAGCAGCATCGGCGTCAGCACCAGCGTGAAGAAGTACGTGAAGAAGTCGTAGCCTGGCGCGAGCGCGTTCATTACCAGGCCGAATGCGCCGAACGTGAGTCCGATCAGGAACCCGAGCGGAATGATCGCGAGCGCGAGCGGCGAGTGCGCGTAGCCGAGTATCGCGATCACCGCCAGGATTGCGCTGGTCGACACGACCGCCTTCGACGCGCACCAGATCCATTCGGCGAACACGACGTCGTCGAGCGACAGCGGCGCGTTGACGATCGCATCCCACGTTCGCTGGACGAACATCCGCGAGAATGCCGAGTACATGCCCTCGAAGCTCGCGGTGAACATCGCGCTCTGGCACACCATGCCCGTGCCGATGAACGCGATGTATTTCATGCCGGCGATTTCGGGGATGAACGCGCCGATGCCGTAGCCGAGCGCGAGCATGTAGAGCAGCGGGTCGGCGATGTTGCCGAGCACGCTCGCGATCGCGAGCTTGCGCCAGACGAGCAGATTGCGCCGCCACACCGGCGCAAAGCGCAGCGACAGCTCGGGCGGTTTGAGGAAACGCAATGCGGTGGTGGCCATGCTCGATATGCTCCCAACATCGTTCCCGCGAACGCGGGAATCCAGTGTCTTGCGTCGAACGCCGCTGGGTCCCCGCGTTCGCGGGGACGACAAAGCGATCAATCCCTCAATTCGCGTCCGGTCAGCTTGATGAACAGATCCTCGAGGTTCGCCGGCCGATGCAGATAGCGCACGGCCGGCGCGTGCGCGAGCGCGTCGAGCAGCGGTTTGGGATCGTTCGTGTAGCAGAAAGCGGTCTCGCCGGCGAGCTCGATCCGCTGCGCGAGCGCGCGGCCCTGCGTGTCGCCCCATGCGCGCGCGTCGTCGCCGTACACCTCGATCACTTCCGGTTCGACGTGCGCCGCGATCAGCCGCCGCGGTGTGTCGGAGGCGATCAGGTTTCCGTGGTCGATCACCGCAAGGCGCGAGCACAGCCGCTCGGCTTCGTCCATGAAGTGCGTGGTCAGCAGAATCGTCTTGCCCTGCGTCAGCAGCTGGCGTAACCCATCCCAGATGAGATGGCGCGCCTGCGGATCGAGTCCCGTCGTCGGCTCGTCGAGCACGAGGAGCTCGGGATCGTTGACGAGCGCGCGGGCGAGTGTGAGGCGCCGCTTCATGCCGCCCGACAGCGTGCGAATACCGGCGTCGCCCTTGTGCGAGAGCCCTGCGAACTCGAGCAGCTTCGGAATGCGCGCCGCGAGCGCCGCGCGGTCGATACCGAAATAGCGGCCGTACACCTGCAGGTTCTCGACGACCGTGAAGTCGGGATCGAGATTGTCCATCTGCGGAACGACGCCGACGCGAATGCGCGCGCGCCTTGCCGCTTGCGGCACCGGCTCGCCGACCATCTCGATCGTGCCGCCGTCGGGCTCGATCAGCCCGAGACAGCAGCGCAGCGTCGTCGTCTTGCCGGCACCGTTCGGCCCGAGTAGGCCGAAGCATTCGCCGCGGCGGATGTCGAACGTGAGCCCGCGCACGACTTCGAGCGCACCGTAGGATTTGCGCAGACCGTCGACGCGAAGCACCGCGTCGTGATTGGCGAGTGGACGCTTCGCCGCCGCGGCGCGCGCGTCGATCGGTGTGTCCATCGCGTCAGGCACCGGGAATGTTGGCATGATGACGCGCGTACCACATGCCGGTCACCGCGCGTTGAAGCTGCGGAAGCCGGCCGTGGAAGAAATGACCGCAGCCGGGGAACACGACGATCGGCAACTGCTGCGGCCGCGCCCATTCGAGCAAGTCCGCGAGCGCAACGACGTCGTCCTGCTCGCCGTGCACGACGATCGTGTCGACCGGCACCGTGGCAACCGCGAAGCGCTTGACCGCCGGCGCGATCAGAACGAGCCGCTCGGACGCGACGCGCTGCGCGACGCGCGTTTGCACGAAGGCGCCGAACGAGAATCCGGCGAGCACGACCGGGAGCTCGCCGAAGCGCGACTTCGCGTACGCGAGCGCCGAAAGCGCATCGTCGGTCTCGCCGGTGCCGGCGTCGAACGTCCCTTCGCTCGCGCCGACGCCGCGAAAGTTGAATCGCACGGCGGCGTAGCGCAGCGCGAAAAAGGTCTTCGCGAGCGTCTGCACGACCTTGTTGTCGAGCGTTCCGCCCTGTTGCGGGTGCGGATGCGCGACCAGCGCGATCCCGCAGGGCGCCGGCGGCGCATTGATCACGACCTCGAGCTTGCCTGCCGGGCCGTTGACGGCGACGCGCTCGGTGTTGCGCGGCGTCAAATCTTGAGCCTGTCGACGATCTCGCCGCCGATCACGTGCCGGTCGATGATCTCGTCGATGTCGGCGCGATCGACGTACGTGTACCAGACGGCATCGGGATAGACGACGAGCACCGGGCCTTCCTCGCAGCGATCGAGGCAACCGGACTTGTTGATGCGGATCGCGCCCTTGCCGGCGAGGCCGAGCTCCTTGATCCGCTGCTTCGCGTACGCCTGCATCTCGGCCGAGCCGCGGTTCGCACAACACGCCTCGGGCGGCTCGCGTTGGTTGATGCAGAAAAAAACATGGCGCCGGTAATAGCTCATCGGGTGGATCGCCGCGGAAGGGGCGCTCGAAGGGGCGCGATGCGGTCGATCGTCAATTATAGCGAACCCGCGGCAGGCGCCGCCTCCGCGCCGGTGGACGCTACGCGGTGGTTGCGTCGTCGGCGGCGGGCGCCGATTCGGAATGGCTCGCAGCCCGCTTCGGGGGACCCCGCTCGCTCCTCACGGCGCCCCCCATCCGGGCCGCCCGGCGAGCGCGAACAGGTAGGCGCTCGCGAGGATCGGCCATATCGACAGGACGGTGCGGGTGAGGCCGTTGAAATTCAACAAATGGCCGTACGACCCGCTAAACAGCGACAGCGGCGCGCGCGCAAGCACCATGTCGGGCGCGAGCAGCGTAACGAGCAACGACGAAAGCAGCGCAACGGTCGCGAGCGCGACCTGCGCCGGGCGCGGCACCCAGATCGCGGTCGTCAATGCGAGCGCGCCCGCGGCGACGCCCGTCGCGACGCCGGGCGACAGCCATTGCTCCCACACGGCGGGCTTCAACAGCAACGCCGCTGCAACGCCCTTGACGATCAACGCGGTGCCGATCAGCGCGAACACTGCGGCGCCGACGTAGCGTCTCTCGCGCAGCAGCAGCGCGAGGAACAGTCCGACGCCGAGCAATTGGAATCCGCTGTGCGCGCCTTCGACGAAGATCGCCGCGAGATCGGGTTGCGCGCTTGCACCGCGCACGACGTTGGCAAGCTGCGGCGATGCATCGAACGTCGTCGCAAGCAGCGGAATGCCTGGATTGAGCTGGGCGGTGAGCCAGATCGCGAGCAACGCGAGCCCGACGTCGACGCCGCGTCCCGGCAAGAACCAACGCTCGCGAATGCCGCCGAGCGCTCCCTGTGCGCGGGGCGCGCGTACGAGCAATGCGCCGGCGAGGCCGCCCAACGCCGCGCCGACGCCATTCGACAGCAAATCGATCGTGTTCGCGACGCGCGGCGGCACGAACATCTGCAGCGTTTCCATCGCGAACGACAGCGCGACGCCGACCGCGAGCGCAAGCACGGCTCGCCGTCTGGGCGACGCACGCCGTGGAACGAGCGCGACGAACAAGCCGAATGGCACGTACGCGCAGACGTTGACGATCAAGTCGTAGCGCGTGAATCGCGGCTGCCATGCGAACAGGAAGAAGCGCGTACCGGGCTCGGGCGCAATCCATGGCGAGAACGGCTGCAGGCTCGCGTAGACGATCGACAGCGCGTACAGCAGCGCGAAGCAGTGCGGCAGCAGCGAGTGCGGACGGGAGGCGGGCATCGGCGCCGAGCGGCGCCGGCCCGATCGAGGCATGCGACCGCAAAGGGTGACGTCCGATTATAGGACCGGTCGTGCGCGCATCGCGCTCGCGCGTGATCGCGTCACGCCTTGGAAGGCTCCGACGCGGCGACCAGGCGCTTGCGCACGATCGTCACGTCCGCGGTTTCGCCGATCGCTTCGAAGCCGGCGGCGCGGAAGAGCGACGCCGGCCCGTGATAGTGATCGGCCGGCACCACGCTCGGCTCGCTACGGAACGGGAACGCGTCGACGATGCGGATCGCGCGCAACGCGAACGACGCAAGCGCGCCATCGAGCAGCGCACTGGCGACGCCGCGCCGGCGCCACTGCGCAGCGACGACGAAGCAGACGATCACAGCCGCTTCAGCGGGCGGCACGTCGAGCGGCGTCGGCTCGACACCGAGCCGCTGCCAGCAATGAATGAGCTTGTGCCGCGGCTGCGCGTTGAGCCAACCGACGACCTCGTCGCCCGCGTAGGCGATGAAGCCTTCCATCTCGCCCGCGTCGATGCGCGCCGCCATCGCCGTGCGGTTCTGCTCGGCGGAGAAGTCGGCCCACGGCAGCGCTTTCGGCACCTCGTAGAAATGGCAATAGCAGCGCGCCCATTCGGGATTGTCGGTGAACGCGGCCCCGCGCTCGTGATCGAAGAAGCGCAGGTAGTCATCGCGGCGCGCCGACGTCAGACGCTCGACGCGTAGCGCAGGCGTCGAATCGCTCATCGTTTCCCGTCGAACGTACGCTTCATTCGACCACGTCGATTGGCCGCTCGAGCACCAGCACATCGGCGACCAACGGCGGTGCGGCCGCGCGCGTTTCGCCGGTTTCGCGGTAACCGAGCTTTCGCCAGAACGCGAGCGCGTCCGCGTTGTTCTCGACGACGCCGATGCGAACCGTCGTGATCTCCGGCCAGTCGGCGAGCGTACGCGCGACGAGCCGCTCGAATGCGCGCCCGAACCCCTGACGCTGCCACGGCTCGGCGAGCAGCAGCAATCCGATCACCGCTTTTTCGGACACCGGATAGCCGCGGATGACGTCGGCGCAGCCGATCATCGCGTCGCCTGCGTAGAGCCCGTAGACGCGCTTGTCGTCGTACGTCTTGCCGGGCGGCAGCGCGGTGAACGTGCTCTGCGCCTCGGCGCCGCCCGGCGGCAGCCCGGTGATCGTCTCGAAGTAGCGCGGCGCCGCTTCGAGCACGCATTGCAGCGCGGCCATCTCGGCCGGCTCGCCGGTCAGCCGCCGCAGCGAAAGCAGAGCCACCGCGCCGCCACGTTATTTCGCCTTGATTTCCGTCCAAAGCTTGTTGCGCAGCCGCCGCTGTGCCGGGGTCAGGTCCTTCAACTGCTCGAGCTTGGCCTGCAGCTCCTTGGGAGGGAAGATCGCCGGGAACTTGAGCAGCTCGGGCTTGATCGATTTCATCGCGTCGATGTTCGGGTTGCCCGAGCCGATCAGGTTCGTGAGCTCCGCGGAGTTCTTGCCGTCCAGCATGAAATTGATGAACTTGATCGCGAGGTCGGGGCGCGGCGCGCTCTTGTGGATCACCATGTTGTCGACGGCGAGCACCGCACCTTCCTTCGGCACGCCCTGGACGATATGGAACGGACGCTTCGCGGCCTCGGCATCGAGGTTCGCCTGGAAGATGTCGTTCGAGTAACCGTGCACGAGCCAGATGTTGCCGACGGTGAGCTCCTTGATGTAGGACGACGCGTTGAACGCCGCCCAGTACGGCTTCGCCTTCTTCATCAGCGCGGCCGCCTCGTCCCAGTGCTTCGGATCGACGTCGTTCGCCGAGTAGCCGAGATACTTGAGCGCGGAGGCGAAGAGCTCGTTCGCGCTGTCGAGCACGGTGATGCGACCTTTGATCTTCTCGAGGTACTTCGGATCGAACACGACCGCCCACGTATCGGTCGGCAGGCCGAGCTCTTTGATCTTGACGTCGTTGTAGCCGATGATCGTCGTCGACATCGCGTACGGGACCGAATACTTGTTACCGGGATCGAACGGCGTGTTGAGATACACCGGGTCGACGTTCTTCACGTTCGGAAGCTTGCTCTTGTCGAGCGGCATCAGCTGATTGCCGCGAATGAGCGCTTGCACGGCGTTCGACGTCGGCACGAGGACGTCGTAGCCCTTGGCGCCCGCGGCGAGCTTCGCGAGCAGCTCCTCGTTGTCCGAGTAATACGTCTGCACGACTTCGCACTTGCATTGGTCCTCGAACCGCTTGACGGTCTCGGGCGCGATGTAGTTGTTCCAGTTGTACAGATGCAACTGATCGGCGGCGAGCGTTGGCGCGGCGAAGACGAGCGACGCGAGCGTGACGATCAATCGCTTCATGACAATCCTCCTAGTCGGAACGCAGCAGGTTGGGCGAAAGCTTGGACGCGATCAGGATCAGCGCAAGGGTGAGCAGCATCAGCAGCGACGACACGGCGTTGACCTCGGGCGTCACGGCGATCTTGATCATCGAGTAGATCTGCAACGGCAGCGTCACCGTGCCGGCGCCGGCGGTGAAGAACGTGATCACGAAGTCGTCGATCGACAGCGTGAATGCCATCAGCGCGCCGGCGATCACCGCCGGCATGATCAGCGGCAGCGTGACCCGCCGGAACGCCTGCGCCGGCGTCGCGCCGCAGTCGCGCGCCGCCTCGGTGAGGCTCTCGTCCATGCCCGCCAGCCGCGAGCGCACGACGATCGCAACGAACCCGATGCAGAACGCGATGTGCGCAAGGGTGACCGACAGCAGGCCGAGCGTGAAGTTCAGCAGCACGAAGAAGATCAGCAGCGCGACGCCCATCAGGATCTCGGGGATCGCGATCGGCGCGAGCACGAGCCCGGCCAGGATCTTCGAGCCGCGCCGGTGCATCGCGAACCCGGCCATCGTGCCGAGCACCGTCGACACGAGGCTCGCGACGAGCGCGATGACGAGCGAATTGACGGCGGCGAGGATCATCTGGTCGTCGGCGGCGAGCGCGCGGTACCAGTCGAGCGTGAAGCCGACCCACTCGGCGTTCAACCGCGAGTCGTTGAACGAGTACGCGACCACGATCGCGAGCGGCAGATAGAGGAACAGGTAGCCGAACGCCGCCGCCGCCATCAGCATCCACGCGCGCTTGCGCATTGCCTCGCTCGCCTTAGACCGTGCGCCGCGGGCGCGCAACCCACGCGGCGAAGGCGGCGAGCAGCAACGCCCCCGCGGTCAATACGATCGACAACACGCTGCCGAAAGGCCAGTCGCGCGTCTCGAGGAACTGCTGCTTGATCACGTTGCCGATCAGCGCGTCGCTGGTGCCGCCGAGGATGTCGGGAATGGCGAAGATGCCGAGCGCCGGGATGAACACGAGCGCAGCGCCGGCCCACACGCCGGGAAGCGACAGCGGAAAGGTCACCCGCCAGAAGCGATGCCACGCGTTCGCGCCCAGGTCCTGCGCCGCGTCGAGCAACGCCGGATCGTGCTTTTCGAGATTCGCGTACAGCGGCAGCACCATGAACGGCAGGTGCACGTAGACGAGGCCGATCAGCACGGCGAACGAGCTGAACAGCGGCGCGACCGGCTCGAAGCCGAGCGGCACGATCAGCGCGTTCGCCGCGCGAGTGAACGCCGACTGCGGCCCGAGAATGATCATCCACGCGTAGATGCGGATCAGGAAGTTGCTCCAGAACGGCAGGATCATCAACAGCATCAGCACGTCGCGGTACTTCTTCGGGCTGCGCGCGATCAGCAGCGCCAGCGGATAGGCGAGCGCGAGGCACGCGAGCGTGGTGATCGCCGCGTAGACCACCGATTTCGCGAATATCTCCGCGTAGATCGGCTCGGTGACGAATCGCTGATACGCCTCGAGCGAGAGCTGCAGCTCGCCGTCCTCGACGAGCGGCGCGAGCCCGCCGAACTCGCCCGGCACGCGGAACGACGCGGCGACCATGATCAGCGTCGGAATCGCGAAGAAGACGACGAGGTAGACGAGCGGCGGTCCGGTGACGAGCAGCCGGCCGACGCCGCGATCGCGCGCCTGCCAGCTCGCGCGCACCGGCGCGTCAACCGGTAATGAAGTGTCCGGCATCGACTCGCCAGGCGACCTCGACGGCATCGCCGATCTCGAAGAACTTCGCGCGCCCCGCCGCCGAGTTCGCGAGCAACGCCTCGATGCGCGCGCGACCCGCGGTTTCGACCATGTAGACGGTGACATCCCCCATGTACAGCAGGCCGGTGACGCGGCCGGCGCAATGGTTCTCGTCCGCCGTCTGCGTCACGCTGCCCGAGATGCGTATCTTTTCGGGCCGCAGCGCGAGCGAGCCCGCGCTTCCGACCGGCACCGGCGGGTGCTTGACTCTGATCGTGCCGAGGCCGGGTACGTCGAGGTCGAGCAGCGCGGCGCCATTCGCCGGCACGACTGCGCTCACGGCGCCGTCGAACAGGTTGCAGTGGCCGATGAAGTCGGCGACGAAGCGCGTTCGCGGATAGCCGTACAGCCTCGACGGCTCGTCGACTTGCTCGACGCGGCCGTGGTCCATCACCGCGATCCGATGCGACAGCGCGAGCGCCTCGGTCTGATCGTGCGTGACGTAGACGAACGTGATGCCGACGTTCTTTTGCAGATTGATGAGCTCGATCTGCAGTTGCTCGCGAAGCTTCGCGTCGAGCGCGGCGAGCGGCTCGTCGAGCAGCAGCACGCGCGGCTTGGTGACGAGCGCGCGGGCGATGGCGACGCGCTGCTTCTGGCCGCCGGAGAGCTCGTGCGGGTAGCGGTCCGCCTTGGCATCGAGCTGCACGCCGGCGAGCGCCTCGCGCACGCGGGCCGAGGTCTGCGCCGTCGGCGTCTTCGCCATCTGCAGCGGAAACGCGACGTTTCCGGCAACCGTCATGTGCGGAAACAGCGCATAGCTCTGGAACACCGTGCGCACCGGCCGCCGCTCGGGCGGGTCGGCTGCGAGGTCGCGGCCGTCGAGGACGATGCGCCCTGCGTCCGGCAGGTCGAACCCGGCGATCATCCGCAGCAGCGTAGTCTTGCCGCAGCCGGATGGTCCGAGCAGCGTGAAGAATTCGCCCGCCTCGATCGCAAGCGAGACGCTGTCGACAGCGGTGAAATCGCCGAAACGGCGGGTGACGTCGTGGATCTCGAGCAGCGCCATGGGCGCCCGCTTCCCGGAACGAGTGGCAGGGCGCAGCGGATTTTATAGCAAACAGCCGCGCGGCCGGTCCGCGCGTCGCGATCGTCCGTTCGCCGTATTCCGATGCGCGCGGGGTTCCGGCACGATAGCTGCTTACGCTGCATGGGTGCGATCGGCGGCCGGAATGAGCCGCCCACGCATCGCCGCGAGGCACGCTGGAGGCATAATAAAGTTCTCGCCATGGCCGATTCAACGCACAAGACTTCGCTGCTCGACCGGCTGCGCCGCCAGTCCGACGCGCTGCGCGACGAGCAAAGCGCCAAGCGGCGTCCGCACGACGAGGCGATCAAGGAGATCGACCGCCAGCTCTGGCGCGCTTTCAAGTGGATCGACGAGGCGCTGTCGCACCTCGAGGTGATCCGGCCGCACGTCGCGCACGACTTCGCCATCCCCGGCGTCATGACGATTGCCGCGCCGCGCTACGACGCCGGGTTCGTCTCGTACCGGCGCAGGCCGGTGGGCGGGCAGGACGTGATGGATCACGTCGAATTCTTCTACAAGCTGCAAGGCGACGGCGCGATCGAGCTCAAGGTTCAGCCGACGGCCGCCGGCGCGACCGAGGAGCGGCTGCGGGCGGCTCATATTCCCTACGAATACCAGACCGAAGCCGACGCGAATCGCGTTGTGCGCTACGGCAGGTTCATCATCGCGCCGGAAATCACCGCATCGGTCCGGTTCGAACCCGACTACCGGCGGCAGGTGGTCGAAGTGACGCTTCGCAACGTCGACCGCTTCGAGTCGGTTTGCCTCGAGTTCGCCGGCGGCGGCATCGACGATACGGCGCTCGAGGACATGCTCCGATTCATTCTGGGCGAAGCCAATACGTTCCTGCGCCGCGCGCCGCTCGCGGGCCTTCACAACCACCGTCCGACGCTCGCCATCGCCAAGTGAAGCCCGCTGGAGCGGGTGTTAGTGCCCACTCCACCGGCGGCTGCCGATCTGGCCGCCGTCGCCCGGCGCTTTCTGCCGGATAGCGGCGTTGCCCGCTACGACGGCGGTCGTAACAGCAGCAGCGCGACGACGGCGACCAGCAGCAGCGCGACGAGCGCGAGCCAGCGGTTCCTGCCGCGCTGCGCCGCGGCGAGCTCCTTCAGCGCGACGTCGGAGGCGGCCGGCGGCGCCAGCAAACGCTGATGCAGCAGCCGCGGCAACTCGGGCAGCGCGTTGACGATGTACGGCGCTTCGGCGATCAGCCGCCGCTGCAGCGCCTTCGGCCCGATCTGCTCGCGCATCCAGCGCTCGAGAAACGGCTTCGCGGTGATCCACAAGTCGAGGTCCGGATCGAGCATCCGGCCGAGCCCCTCGATGTTGAACAGCGTCTTCTGCAGCAGCACGAGCTGCGGCTGGATCTCGACGTTGAATTTGCGCGATGCCTTGAACAGTTGGATGAGCACCTTGGACAGCGAGATCTCCTTCAACGGCCGGTCGAATACCGGCTCGCAGACGACGCGGATTTCCGCCTCGAGCTCGTCGACGCGCGTGCCGGCCGGAACCCAGCCCGATTCGAGGTGCGTGATCGCGACGCGCCGGTAGTCGCGGCGAAAGAAGGCGAGAAAGTTCTGCGCGAGATAGCCCTGGTCGGCCGGTGACAGCGAGCCGACGATGCCGAAATCCACGGCAATGTACTTGCCGAAGTTCGCCGGATCCACCGCGATGAAGATGTTGCCCGGGTGCATGTCGGCGTGGAAGAACGCATCGCGAAAGACCTGCGTGAAGAAGAGCTCGACACCGGCTCGCGACAGGCGCTTCAGATCGACGCCGGCTTCGACGAGCTGGTCGACGCGACCGATCGGAATGCCCTCCATTCGCTCCATCACCATCACGTCTTCGCTACAGTAGTCCCAATGCACTTCGGGTACGAGCAGGTACGGCGAATGCAGGAAGTTGCGCCGAAGCTGCGAGCAGTTGGCCGCTTCGCGCGACAGATCGAGCTCGGTTGCGAGCGTCTTCTCGAACTCGGCGATCACCTCGCGCGGCCGCAAACGGCGTCCGTCCGACCAGAGCTTCTCGACGAGCATCGCGCCCGTGTACATCAGCGCGATGTCGTGCGCGATCGTCGCCGTGATGTTCGGCCGCAGCACTTTGACGGCGACCAGCGGTCCGGAGCCGCCATCGGCGCGGTCCGGAAGCTGGCCGAAATGCACCTGGGCGACCGAAGCGCTCGCCACCGGCACGCGGTCGAAGTGCCTGAACACCGCGTCGACCGGCTTGCCGTATGCGCGCTCGAGTGTTTCGATCACCTGCTCGGTCGGAAACGGCGGCACGCGGTCCTGCAGCTTCGCGAGCTCGTCGACGATGTCGGCGGGCAGCAAGTCGCGGCGCGTGGACAGCATCTGACCGAGCTTCACGAAGATCGGTCCGAGGTCCTGCAACGCAAGCCGCAGTCGCACCGCGCGCGGTGTGGACGTGTCGCGCCAGAATGTCACCGCGCGCGCGAGCGGTCGCACCGCGCGGAAGCGTTCGTGCCCGGTCAGGAACTCGTCGAGTCCATAGCGCAGCGCGACGAGGATGATGCCGGCAAGGCGCAGCAGGCGCATCCGCCGATTGTAAGCGATCGGCCGTTGCGTCCCGCTCGCGCCGGACCGAGCGGATTACCGCATGTACAATCGAACGCGAGGAGACGGAAAGTAGGGTCAGACTCGACTTTTCATGTACTGGAATGCGCACGACAAGCCGTCAACGAAAAGTCGAGTCTGACCCTACTTTCCGGGCGGCGCCCGAAACCGATCAGGATCGCCTCGTCGCGGCGCTCGCCGAACCGGCCGCGCACGGTGACGGCGGCGGGCGCGCTATGGTCGTCGAGACGCACATCTCGTACGTGCTGTTGACCGGCCGCCACGCCTACAAGATCAAGAAAGCGGTCGCGCTCGGGTTTCTCGATTTCACGACGCTCGACGCGCGCCGCCGGTACTGCGATGACGAGCTGCGGCTCAATCGTCGTCTCGCGCCCAAGCTCTATCTCGACGTCGTGCCGATCACCGGCACGTTCGATGCGCCGCGGCTCGGCGGCGACGGTCCGCCGATCGAATATGCGGTGCGCATGCGCGAGTTCCGGCAGGACGCGCTGCTGTCGCGCGTGCTCGCTCGCGGCGAGCTCGGCGCTGCCGACATCGACGCTCTCGCCGCGATCGTCGCCGCATTCCATGCGCATATCGACGTCGCGCCGGCCGACGGGCCGTTCGGCGCGCCCAAGCGCCTGCTCCACTACGCGCTGCAGAACTTCGAGCAGCTCGCGGCGCTTCCGGTTGCAGCGTCGGAGCGCCCGACGCTCGACACGCTCGAAGCATGGACGCGACACGAATACGCGGCCCGCGAGCACGCGTTCGAAGCCCGCCTTCGCGACGGCTTCATTCGCGAATGCCACGGCGACTTGCACTTGAACAATATCGCGCGCGTCGACGACGAGCTCGTCGTATTCGATTGTCTCGAGTTCAACGCCGAGCTGCGCTGGATCGATACGATGAACGAGATCGCGTTCGTCGCGATGGACCTCGACGATCGCGGCCGCCGCGACCTCGCGCGCCGCTTTCGCGATGCGTATTTCGAGCGGACCGGCGATTATGCGGGTCTCGCCGTTTACCGTTTCTACTACGTCTACCGGGCGCTCGTACGCGCGAAGGTCGCGGCGATGCGCGAAGACCAGCTCGCGGCAGCGCGCGCGCACGATGCGCTCGATACCGAGCTTCGCGGCTATGTCGATCTCGCCGCGGGCGCCGCGGCGCCGGCGCGGCCGGCGATCGCCGTCATGCACGGGCTCGCGGGCTCCGGCAAGTCGACGCTCGCGCAGGCGCTCGCCGAGGTCGCCGACGCCGTTCGCATCCGCACCGATGTCGAGCGCAAACGGATGCACGGTCTGGCCGCCGATGCGCGCAGCGGCTCGGCCGTGGCGGGCGGCCTCTACGCCGACGCGGCAACGCATGCCGTTTACGAGCGGATCGCAAGCCTTGCGCGCGCCGCTGCGAACGCGGGCTGCGCGGCGCTCGTCGACGGTGCGTTTCTCGAACGATGGCAACGCGAGCGGTTGCGCGCGCTCGCACAGGAGCTCGACGTTCCGTTCGTCATTCTGTCGGTGTCCGCGCCGGACCGGACGTTGCGCGAGCGCGTTGCCCGCCGCGCGCGCGCCGCGCTCGATGCTTCCGAGGCCGATATCGCGATCCTCGAGCATCAGCAGCGCGTATACGAGCCGCTCGACGACGTCGAGAAGCCGCATGTGATCGAGTGCGACGGCGCCGCGACGTGGGATCGCGCTCGCGTCGAAGCGCTCGCGCGCCGGGCATTCGCCTGATGCACCACGACGCGTTCAACGGCGACGCCGACGGGCTCTGCTCGCTCGTGCGGCCGCGGCTCGCTCGGCCGCGGGAATCGGTGCCCGTCACCGGCGTCAAGCGCGATGTCGCCGCGCCGCGGCGTGCTCATGCGGTGCTCTCTCCCGCCGGCGCCGTATAGGTCGTCAGCGTTCGCGCGCCGCTCGCTGCGCCGGCCGGCGCGGACGCACTGTGCCGGCAGTTCCCACACGGCGGCGGCCGCGCCGGGGATCAATCTGCTGCCGGCGAGCGAGCTCGACCGCTTCCTGCGCGCGAGCAGGCGGTCGCGTAACGCCGATTGCGCTCATCGCTCGGGTCGCGCAACACGGCGCCCGACGAAGCGACCGTCTCGTGCGCTATTGATCCTGATCAATTCCGCCGGACGCCGGCGCTCGCCGCTTCGTCAAGACGCGCCGCAACGGTGTCGATAAACCAAGGGCGGCCCACGGCGCGCGCTCGCATTGCCACCAGCAATCACCCCTCAGGTGTCATGGATACGATCGATTCGACAACCCTGTGCAGTCGACCCGACGACAGGGCGAGCGTTGCCGGTCGCGCCTGCGATCCCGTTCGCCCTGCGCCCGCCCGTCTGCCGACGTTGCTGTTCGTCGACGACGAAGAGAATATCGTCTCCGCGCTGAAGCGCGTGCTGCGCCGCGACGGCTATCGCATCCTCACGGCGAACAGCGGAGCGCGAGGGCTCGAGCTGCTCGAGGGCAACGACGTCGACGTCATCGTGTCCGATCAGCGCATGCCGAACATGACCGGCGTCGAGTTCCTGCGCCACGCGAAGGATACCTATCCCGAGACCGTTCGCATCGTGCTGTCGGGTTCCACCGAGCTGTCGTCAATCACCGCCGCAATCAACGAAGGCGCAATCTACAAGTTCCTGACCAAACCTTGGGACGACTCGCTGTTGCGCACGCAGATCCGGGACGCTTTCTGCCACAAATCGATGGCGGACGAGAACCGCCGGCTCACGCGCGAGCTGGAAGCGACCAACCGCGCGCTTGCCGCCGTCAATGCCGAGCTCCACTTGACACTGGAACGGTTGCGCGAGCGCACCGCGCGCGACGGCATGTGCCTCGACGTCGCCCGTGAGGCGCTGCAGTACGTGCCGCTGCCGATCGTGGGCCTGAGCGACGATCGCGTCGTCGCGTTCGTCAACTCGAGCGCCGAGGCGGCGCTTTCATCGACGGCGCCGCTGCTTGGCGCCGAGGCCGGCGACATCCTTCCGACGGCATTGATCGCGTTGCTCGACGGCGGCGATGGCGCCTGCGCCGATATCGATATCGACGAGGTCCGCTACCGGGTGAGCTGCCGCCACATGGGACACCAGTCGTCGTCGCGCGGCAAGCTTCTCGTGTTGCTGCCGATCGCCTGATCGGACCAGCCCAGATGAGCACGACGATGAAGCTGGCCGAGGATGCGCGTGATCGTGACGGCTTGTTGTTGTTGCCCCGCGGCACCGCGGTGAACGCGAGCCGGCTCGCGGAGCTTCGCGACCGCGGCGCGGTAGCGGTCCTGGTGGAAGAAAGCAGCGGCGAGGCGCTCGGCGATCGCGGCCCATACGATGTCGACGCGATCGCCAAGCGCCTGGACTGGTTGTTCCGCGCGTGCGGCAACGACGAGGTGACGCGCACGCTTCGCGAATCCCTGATGCGCTACCGCATGGAGCCAGCCGAATGAACCTCGACGTGGAAGCGATCGCCGCGCGCGTGCGCGAGCTGCCGGCGCTACCAGCCGTCGTAACGGAGCTGCTTGTCTGTTTCGAGCAGCAGGACGTATGCACGCACGCGATCGCCGAGCGGATTGCGCGCGACCAGGCGATCGCGGCGAGGACGCTGCGGCTCGCGAACTCGTCCTTCTACGGGATGTCGTGCGAGGTGAAGACCATTCGGGAGGCGATCGCCGTGCTCGGGCTGCGCAGCACCCGCACGCTGGTGACCGCCGTGGCGCTGCGCAACCGGTTCGCTGGAACGGTCGCGGCGGGGCTCGACCTCGACAAGTTTTGGCGGCACTCGGTCGCAACGGCGTTGGCCGCGCGCTCGCTTGCGCGCGTGCTTCGCGCAAGCGAGGACGAGGCGTTCGTCGCGGGCTTGCTGCACGACATCGGGCGTCTGGTGCTCGCGAGCAGCTACCAGGAGTACGCGCAGGTCGTCGCAACCGCGCGCCGCGACGATTGTCCTCTGATCGATTCCGAGCGCGCCTTGCTCGGCGTCGATCACGCGCAGGTCGGAGAGGCGCTCGCGTGCCAGTGGCGCTTCTCGCCCGCGATCCAGGCCGCGGTCGCCGGCCATCATGCGCCGCCGCCCGAGCATGACAGCGCGCTCACCGGCCTCGTGCACCTCGCCGACGTCTTCTCCCATGCGCTCGATCTTGCCGGGGAGCAGACCGAGCTGGTTCCGCCGCCTTGCTCATCGACGTGGCGTGCCCATGGACTGAATGCCGCGCAATGCGAAGCGGTATTCACCGAAACCGAACGCCGGTTCGCGGGCGTCTGCGCAGCGCTCGCTTCATGATCGCGAGCGACCACGCGATTGCGATGCCGCACGGTGCCAACACCGCCGCTGCGCCGGCTCCGTTCGCGCTCGCCGAAATCATCGACAGCGGACCTGTGCCTACGTTCTTGATCGACGCGTACCACGTGATTACGCACTGGAACCGCGCTTGCACAAGCCTGCTGCAGATCCCGGCCGACGAGATGGTCGGAACCAGCCGGCAATGGCACCCGTTCTATCACGAGCAGCGGCCGATACTCGCCGACTTCGTTGTCGACGGCGCACGTGAAAGCGAGATCGACGCGCTCTACCGCGGCAAGTTTCGCCGCTCGACGAGCAGCGCCAACGCGTTCGAAGCGACCGACTTCTTCCCGCATCTCGGTCCGCGCGGTCTCTGGCTGCACTTCACGGCGGCGCCGCTGCACGACGCGAGCGGACACATCAATGGAGCAATCGAGACCGTGCGCGACGTCTCGGAGCAGAAGTTCGCCGAGCAGGCGCTTCGCGCCGCGCAACTCGATCTCGAGCGTGTGGTCGCCGCGCGCACCGCGCAGCTTGGGCTCGCCAATCGGCAGCTTGCTAACGACGTGTGCGTACGCGAAGCAGCCGAAGTGGAGTTGAAGCGCCGCAACGCCGAGCTGACGGCGCTCAATGCCAGGCATTCCGAGGCGCAGCAGCAACTGCTGCAGTCGGAGAGGCTCGCTTCGATCGGGCAGCTGGCCGCGGGCGTCGCTCACGAGATCAACGACCCGATCGGCTACGTTCTGTCGAACTTCAGCACGCTCGAAGGGTACCTGCGCGACCTCTTCGCGATGCTCGCCGCGTACGAGGCGGCCGAGCCGGCGGTCGGTCACGCGTCGACGCTCGGCGCGCTGCAGGATCTGCGCGCTCGGATCGAGCTCGATTTCCTGAAGGAGGACATCCCGTCGTTGATGCGCGAGTCGAAGGAGGGCATCGGTCGCGTGCGCAAGATCGTGCGGGATCTGCAGGATTTCTCGCGTGCCGACGGCGCGCTCGAATTCAGCTCGGCCGACCTTCGCGGCTGCATCGATTCGACGCTTGGCATCATCCACAACGAGCTCAAGTACAAGGCCGACGTCGAGCTCTGCTACGCCGAGATTCCCGAAGTCGAATGCATTCCGTCTCAAATCAACCAGATCGTGCTGAACCTGCTGGTCAACGCCGCCCACGCGATAGGCGCCGAGCGTGGCCGCATCACCGTTCGCACGGGCTGCGAAGGCGACATCGTGTGGTTCTCCATCGAGGACGACGGCCGCGGCATTCCGGCGGAGAACCTGTCGCGCATATTCGATCCGTTCTTTACGACGAAGCCGGCTGGCACCGGCACCGGACTCGGGCTGTCGATCGCCTACGGCATCGTGCAAAAGCATAACGGCACGATCGACGTGCAGAGCTCGGGCGGCGGCACGACGTTCCGCGTCACGCTGCCGATTTGCCAGCCTGCCGCATCATGAACGCGCCGGTCGCTGCGGCGACCGATTGAGCGCAACCGAGCAAGCCGAGCCCGGGGCCGCGCGCATGCGCTTTACCGACGACGGGTCGGTCCTGCTCGAGGAGTAGCCGGCGCAGCCGGAGCTTCAGTCGCGTCGATGCGCGTTTCGACATCGACGAGCCGAGCAGCCAGCGCATCGGCTCTTGCGGCGAGCGCGGCGACCTGCTCGCCGAACACCTGCAACTCGATCGTGCGCGTGGCAACACCCGCCTCGTCGCTCGCGTAGCTTGCGACGCTGTCGCCGACGCGCGCTGCGGCGTAGGCAGGAAACGCGAGCATCGCGCGTCCGGCGTCGGCGACGCGCTGGCCGAGGATCGGCCCCAGCACCGATGCGAACGTACGCTCGATGAACCACGGCAGCGTCTGTGCGAGCTCGCCAAGCGTCGAAGCGAGCGCGGCGTCGCCTTGCGCGCTGACCAACGCGTTCCAGCGCGACGGATCCGCGAGAAACGACGGCGCGTCGAGCGTCGATATGCGAAGCTCGAGATCGGGCTTGTCGACTGCTTGCGTCGGCGCCCCGAGCATTCCGCTTTCGTCGATCGCGAGCGTCGTCCATACCGGACCCACGGCGATTGCGAACGTACGCCCGGCGTGCGTTGACAGCCGCTCGCGCGCCCATGCCTCGCGCGATAGCAAGTGGTTGGCGATGGCTGCCGGAACCGCAGCCAGGTTCGCGCCGGCGCTCATGTACCTGTTGGTCGCTGCGTCACGCCGCTTGCTCGAGCTGTTGTATTCCGGCCAGCAGCCATCCGCTCGATCCGTCGACCGGCTTCTGCAGGTTCCACACTTCGTCGAACGGCTGCGGCGTCGTCGCGCCGTCCTCGCGCATCAAGCCGTGGAAGCGGATGCTCGCGACGTGCTGCGTCCCCTCCGTCACGACCTCGAGCACGTCGGCATCGAGCGTTACGACCTCGGTGGGATGCTGCGTCGAGCGCGAAGCGAGATCGCGCTCGACCTCGGCGTACATCGGCGGCGTCATCACATCGGCGAGCGCCGTGCGATCGCCAGCATCCCAAGCGACCTGCAACCGGTTGAACTGTTGCTTCGCCTGGCGCACGAAGCCGTCGACGTCGAATCCCGGCGGAATCTTCGCGTTCGCATTGACGACGGCCGCAGCGGCACCCGCGCCCCACGTCGGACCGACGTGGCTTTCATAACCGCGAGGGGCCGCCGCCTCGACGGGCTCGCCACCGGCGTATCGGATCGGCGATGGAGCCGGCGTGCGCCGCGCGAACAGCCAGCGCAATACGAGCACGCCACCGACGACGAGCAGCGCGAGCAACAGGAAGCCCGCGAACGATTCCGACAGTCCGAAATGCGACAGCAGCGCGGCGAGGCCGATGCCGGCGGCAAGACCGGCGATCGGTCCGAGCCAACGCGATGCGCCGGACGGCGCCGCTGCGGGCATCGCCGGACGCGCCGGCGTCGCGGTCGCGGGATTGGTCGGGCTCGCCGGCATCACCGGGTTGCTCGCGGCGCCCGAAGGCGTCGACGGGGCGGCCGCAGGCGGCGTCGGCGCGATGCTTTGGCGTTGCGCGCCGAAGCTGCGTCCGCCGCCGAGGCGCCTCGCGTCGGCGACGTCGGCGCTGACGAGCGCGGCGACGGTCAGCGCGGCGAGCGCGAGAATGGACAATCGTTTCACGGCAACCTCCTCGATAACGCAACGACCTCGGTCAGTACGCGTAGCCAAGATGCAGCGCGACGACGCCCGCGGCCAGGTTGTGCACTTCGACCCGATCGAATCCCGCTTGTTCCATCATCGCGGCAAGGGTCGCCTGGTCGGGATGCATGCGAATCGACTCGGCGAGGTAACGATAGCTCGACGCATCCTTCGCGATCCACGCGCCGAGTCGAGGCAGGACATTGAAGCTGTACCAATCATACACGGGGGCGAGCGGCGCCCACACGCGTGAGAACTCGAGCACCGCGGCGACGCCGCCGGGCTTGAGGATACGACGCATCTCGTCGAGCGCGACTTCCTTGCGGGTGACGTTGCGCAGCCCGAATGCGATGCACACGCGATCGAAATGCGCGCCGGGAAACGGCAGCTTCTCGGCGTCGCATTGGACGACGGGAATGAAACGTCCGTCGTTCATCATCTGGTCGCGACCGACCTCGAGCATCGCGCCGTTGATGTCGGTCAGCACGACCTGTCCGCCCGGCCCCACGCGGCGGTCGAACAGGCGCGCCATGTCGCCGGTGCCGCCGGCGACATCGAGCACGCGCATGCCCGGACGCGGTCGCGTCGCCTCGACGGCAAAGCGCTTCCAGTAGCGGTGCATTCCCGCCGACATCACGTCGTTCATCAGGTCGTAGCGGCGCGCGACCGAATCGAAGACGCCGCGAACGCGCGTCGCCTTCTCTTCGACGCGAACCTGCTGGTAGCCGAAATCCGTCGAGTCGCTCATGTCATGCCTTGTCGCGGCTCGCGCCGGCCGCTTCGAGACGGCCCAAATAGCGCTGCCACAGCTCGTCCTGGCGGCGGCCGAGATCGTAGAGATAGTCCCACGAGTAGATGCCCGTGTCGTGACCGTCGGAGAACGTCGGCCGGATCGCGTAGTGGCCGACCGGTTCGACCTCCTTGATCGTCACGTCGCGCTTGCCCGCCTGCAGCACTTCCTGTCCCGGCCCATGCCCGCGCACTTCCGCCGACGGCGAATACACGCGAAGCAGCTCGTACGGAAGCTTGAACGTCTTGCCGTCGGAGAACGCGAGCTCGAGCACACGCGACGCCTGGTGCAGCTTGATCTCGGTGGGGGTGGGCTGTGATTGCATGATGTTCGCCGCGAAGCAGCGAACATCTAGCCTAGCACAAGCGTCGGCGCGCCCAGCTAATACGTTACGTTCGTGTTGTTGGCCGAGTCCGGCACGATGTCGAGATTGCCGAGGCCCGAGAACACGTTGCGGTTCTTCGCTTCCTTGCCGTGCAGCTTGATCTCGAGGCGCAGGTCGTTCAGCGAATCGGCATTGCGCAGCGCATCCTCGTAGCTGATGAGCCCCGCCTCGTAGAGGTCGAACAGCGACTGGTCGAACGTCTGCATGCCGAGCTCGCGCGACTTCTTCATGATGTCCTTGATGCCCGAGATGTCGCCCTTGAAGATCAAGTCGGAGATCAGCGGCGAATTCAACATCACTTCGACCGCTGGCACGCGGCCGCGGCCGTCGCGGCGCGGGATCAGCCGCTGCGCGACGAACGCTCGCACGTTGAGCGAAAGGTCCATCAGGAGCTGCGCACGGCGCTCCTCCGGGAAGAAGTTGATGATCCGGTCGAGCGCCTGGTTCGTGCTGTTCGCGTGCAGCGTGGCGAGCAGCAGGTGGCCGGTCTCGGCGAAGGCGACCGCGTAGTCCATCGTCTGCCGCTCGCGAACCTCGCCGATCAGGATCACGTCGGGTGCCTGCCGCATCGAGTTGCGCAGTGCGATGTCCCAGCTGTCGGTGTCGACGCCAACCTCGCGCTGCGTGACGATGCAGTTTTCGTGCTCGTGGACGAACTCGATCGGATCCTCGATCGTGATGATGTGCCCGAAGCTGTTCGAATTGCGATAGCCGAGCAGCGCCGCCATCGACGTCGACTTGCCGCAGCCGGTGGCGCCGATGAACATCATGATGCCGCGCTTCGACATGATGACGTCCTTCAGCACCGGCGGCAGACCCAGCTCCTCGAACTTCGGGATGCTGGTCATGATCGTGCGCAGCACCATGCCGATGCGCCCCTGCTGCACGAACGCGTTGACGCGAAAGCGGCCCACGCCCGGCGGCGCGATCGCGAAGTTGCACTCCTTCGTCGACTCGAACTCCGCCGCCTGCTTGTCGTTCATCACGCTTCGCACGAGCTCGATCGTGTGCTGCGGCGACAGCGCGGTCTTCGATACCGGGCTGATCTTGCCGTCGACCTTGAGCGCCGGCGGGAAGCCGGCCGTGATGAACAGGTCCGACCCTTTCTGCTTGACGAGAAGGTCGAGCAGCTCGTGGATGAACATCGTTGCGCGTTCGCGTTCCATCGTGTGCTCCGGGCGGCTTCTCGCGGATGGGCACTGCGCGCGCAGCGCCCGGTCGCGCGATCACCCTGCCATGAAAAGGTCCTTGTTGACGGCGCGGTTGCGCGCATCCGCCATGTTGATCTGATTGCGGCGCACCATCTCGACCAGGCACTGATCGAGGGTTTGCATGCCTACCGACTGGCTGGTCTGGATCGCCGAATACATCTGCGCGACCTTGTTTTCGCGGATGAGGTTACGGATTGCCGCCGTGCCGATCATGATCTCGTGCGCGGCGATGCGGCCCTGGCCGTCCTTCGTCTTGAGCAGCGTCTGCGAGATCACCGCGACCAGCGACTCCGAAAGCATCGCGCGCACCATGTCCTTCTCGGCCGCCGGAAACACGTCGATGATGCGGTCGATCGTCTTCGCCGCGGAGCTCGTGTGCAGCGTCGCGAACACGAGGTGGCCGGTTTCCGCGGCGGTCAGCGCGAGGCGAATCGTCTCGAGGTCGCGCATCTCGCCGACCAGGATGTAGTCGGGATCTTCGCGCAACGCCGCGCGCAGCGCGTTCGGGAACGACAGCGTATGGGGCCCGAGTTCGCGCTGGTTGATCAGGCATTTCTTCGATTCGTGCACGAATTCGATCGGATCCTCGATCGTGAGGATGTGGCCGTACTCGTTCTCGTTCACGTGGTTGACTTGCGCGGCGAGCGTGGTCGACTTGCCGGATCCGGTCGGCCCCGTGACGAGAATCAGGCCGCGTGGCCGATTGGTCATCTCGGCGAAGATCTTCGGCGCGTTGAGCTCGTCGAGCGAGAGCACCTTCGACGGAATCGTCCGGAACGCGACGGCGGCGCCGCGCTGCTGATTGAACGCGTTGACGCGGAAGCGCGCGAGATTGGGCACGCCGAAGCTGAAGTCGCATTCGAGCGTCTCTTCGTACATCTTGCGCTGCGCGTCGCTCATGATGTCGTACACCATGGCGTGCACGTCCTCGTGCTCCATCGGCGGCAGATTGATGCGGCGGATGTCGCCGTGCACGCGGATCATCGGCGGCAGCCCGGCGGACAGATGCAGATCGGACGCCTTGTTCTTGACGGCGAAGGCGAGCAGTTCGGTGATGTCCATTTACAATCCTGGCGATCTCGGCCGCTTTGAGGGGGGCCGATCTGCGATGCAAAAGACGTACCAAAACCGGCAGTTCCATGCCGACGTCATTGGATTATGGTCCCTTACGAGAATCGGTGGCAAGCCGTGAAGGCGCGCATCGCGGCGGCCGCGCGTGCGGCGGGCCGCGAACCCGCGTCGGTGCGGCTGCTCGCGGTGAGCAAGACCTTTCCTCCTCCCGCCATCCGCGCCGTGCATGCGCTCGGCCAGACGTCGTTCGGCGAGAACTACGTGCAGGAGGCGGTCGCGAAGATGGACGCGCTCGCCGCCCTGGGTGACGTGGAATGGCACTTGATCGGGCCGCTGCAGGGCAACAAGGCGAAGCCTGCCGCCGAGCGGTTTGCCTGGGTGCACACGATCGACCGCGAAAGGATCGCCCACCGCTTGTCCGATTCGCGTCCCGCGTCGCTGCCGCCGCTCAACGTGTGCGTGCAGGTGAACGCGAGCGGCGAAGCAACCAAGTCCGGCGTGCCGCCGAGCGAAGCGCTGACGCTTGCAACTGCCGTTGCGCGGTTGCCGCGGCTTGCGCTGCGCGGCGTCATGGGAATTCCCGAGCCGACCGACGACACCGAGCGGCAACGCGCGCAGTTCCGCGCGCTGCGGGAGTGTTTCGACGCGTTGCGCGCGGCGGGACTCGCCGTCGACACGTTGTCGATGGGCATGTCGGGAGACCTCGAGGTCGCGATCGCCGAAGGTGCGACGCTCGTGCGGGTCGGAACGGCGATCTTCGGGCCACGGCCCGCGAGCGCGCAATGAGATGCATCGTCGCCATCGGCGGCGGCGGCTTCATGATGGAAGACACGCCCTCGCCGATCGACGACGGCGCCGCGTTCGTGTACACCGAAGGTCGGATCGAGCGCATCGTGCGTTGGCAGCCCGGACGCACCGCATACCACGTCGCGCCGGGCACGCATCGCGTGGCGCAGACCGCGCTTGACGCCGAGGCGCTTCCGTCGTGACACTTGCGCGCTTTGCGGATCGGAATCGATGAACACGCTATTCATCGGCGGCGGCAACATGGCGAGCGCGCTTGCGGGCGGCCTCGTCGCGCGCGGCGCGCAGCCGGCGCAACTGCGAGCCGTCGAGCCGCTCGCCGATCAGCGCGACAGACTCGCAAAACAGTTTCCCGGCATCGCGACGTTCGCCGAACCGGCGCCCGAAGCGCTCGCCGGCGCGAGCGTGGTCGTGCTCGCCGTCAAGCCGCAGCAAATGCGCGTCGCCTGCCAGGCGCTCGCCCGCTATCTTGCATCGGCCGATGCGCTCGTATTGTCGATCGCCGCCGGAACGCGCATCGCGGACATCGCCCGCTGGCTCGGCGGACATGAGCGCACCGTACGCGCAATGCCGAATACCCCCGCGCTGATCGGCAAGGGCATCTCCGGGGTGTTCGCGCCGTCGTCGGTCGACGCGGAGGGCCGTCGGCTGGCCGAAGTCGTGCTCGCCGCTGCCGGCGAAATCGTCTGGGTCGACGAGGAATCGATGCTCGACGCGGTGACCGGCGTGTCGGGCAGCGGTCCTGCGTACGTTTTCTACTTCCTCGAGGCGCTCGAGCGCGCGGCGCGCGAGCTCGGGTTCGACGCGCCCGATTCGCGCCAGCTCGCCTATGCGACGTTCGAGGGCGCCATTGCCCTCGCCCGCGCTTCGTCGGCGGATCCCTCGGCGTTGCGCACGCAAGTGACGTCGAAAGGCGGCACGACCGAGCGCGCGATCGCGTCGATGGAGGACGCCGCCGTCGGCGCCTCGATCGTCACCGCGGTGAAGGCGGCCGCGCTACGTGCGCGCGAGCTCGGTGACGCGCTCGGGCGCGACGGCTGACAGGGACGCACGATGGTCGACCAGGCGCTTCGTTTCGTGCTCGATGTCATCTTCGGGCTCTTCACGTACGCGTTCCTGCTGCGCTTCATGATGCAATGGCAGCGCGCGCCGTTCCGCAATCCGTTGTCGCAGGCGATCCTCGCGCTAACGGACTGGGCGGTGAAGCCCGTGCGCCGCGTGCTTCCCGGGTTCGGCGGCATCGACTGGTCGACGCTGTTGCTCGCCTATCTCGCGCAATTCGTCTGGTTGATCGCGACGACGCTCGCCCTTGTCGGAGGCCCGTGGACGGGCAGTGCGTTCGGGCTTCTCGCCGTGATGGCCGTGGTCGAGCTCGTGAAGACGACGATATGGCTGCTGATCATCGTCGTGATCGTGCAGGCGGTGCTTTCGTGGGTCGCGCCGGACGGTCCGCTCGCCGGACTGCTGAACGCTCTAACCTTCCGCTTTCTCGCGCCGATCCGCCGCCTCGTGCCGCCGATCGGCGGTACGCTCGACCTGTCGCCGCTGATCCTTATCGTGATCCTGCAACTGATCCTGATGCTGCCGATGCGCTGGCTCGAGGCGGCGATCGCCGGTGTGTTTCGCGGTTGATGTGGCGTCGCGACGATGGCGTCGCGCTCGTGCTGACGCTGCACGTGCAGCCCGGCGCGAGGCGCACCGAAGTTGCCGGCGTCCACGGGGACGCGCTCAGGATCCGGCTTGCCGCGCCGCCGGTCGACGGCAAGGCCAACGCCGAGCTCGTTCGCTTTCTTGCCGATGCGTTCGGCGTGCCGCGACAGCAGGTGACGCTGGTGCGCGGCGAGACGTCGCGGCGCAAAGTCGTGCGGATCGATTCGCCGGCTACCCGTCCCGATCTCCAATGGCCGGCGTGAACTAAGTCGCGGATCGCGCTTCGAAGCGAGGGAGCCGTACCGCAGTCGAGGCCGACCGCCGATGTTGCTGAACCAGTTCTTCCAGCGAGCGAGCAAGGCGAAGCAGGCGGCGGCCGTCAGGGCGCTGCAGCAGCTTTGCGCTCGCATGCTGTCGGAAGCGGGCGAGTCGAACAGCGCGCCGATCGCCGCGCAAATCATGCAATCGTACGACGCGCTCGGCGCCGAATCCCGCCTTGCCTTCTTCCAATTTCTCGACACGGCGCTGGGCCTCGATCCGCAGCGCGTGCTTGCCGCCGCCACGCGCTACTCCGAAAAGCCGGATGCCGAGCGGCTGCTCGAGCTGCAGCGCGTAACCGAGCCGCCTCGCCAGGAGCTCTTGCGCCGAATCAACCGCGTGCCGGGCGGCACCGCGGCTGTCGTCGTGATGCGCCGCGATCTATCGAGCATACTGGGTCAGCATCCGGATCTGCGTGCGGTCGACAGCGACTTCGTCCACCTGCTGTCGTCCTGGTTCAACCCGGGCTTTCTCGCCATGCAGCGCGTCGACTGGGATTCGCCGGCCGCGTTGCTCGAAAAGATCATTCGCCACGAGGCTGTGCATGCGATCAAGGACTGGACCGATCTGCGCCGCCGGTTGCAATCGGACCGCCGCTGCTTCGGGTTCTTCCATCCGCAGCTTCCGGGCGAGCCGCTGATCTTCGTCGAGGTCGCGCTGCTTCACACGATCCCGCGCTCGATCGGACAACTGATCGGCGATCACGCGAGCGACCCGCGCACCGCGCAGCCTCGTGTGGCGGCTTTCTATTCGATCAGCAATTGCGAGCCGGGTCTGCGCGGCGTGTCGCTCGGCAACTTCCTGATCAAGCGCGTGGCGGAGGAGCTGCGACGCGATTTGCCGAGCCTGCGCCGGTTCTGCACGCTGTCGCCGATTCCGTCTTTTCGCGGCTGGCTCGTCAGTCTCGATGCCAGCGCGCTTCCCGATCATTGGCCGGCGAACGTTCGCAGCGGTCTTGCGGCCGCGCTCGCCGCGTTGCGAAGCCGTTACGGAAACGGTTTGGACGCTATCGCCGAGGCGGTTCGCAGCGGCTCGCTGCCCGATCAAGACCAGGCGCAACTCGCGCAATGCGCCGCCACGTTCCTCGCGTACGAGAGCGCCACGCCGCGCGGCGACGCCGTTGCGCGATTCCACCTCGACAACGGCGCGCGGCTCGAGCGGGTGAACGTCAACGCCGATCCCTCGCCAAAGGGGCTGCGCGAATCGTTCGGCGTGATGGTCAACTATCTGTACGATCTCGACGCCGTCGAGGCGAACCACGAGCGATTCGTCGGTGGAGAAGTCGCGCGCAGCCGCCGGCTCGGCGAATTCTCGTGACCGCACTAACCGGGGCGCGACGCGCTCGCCAGCCGGTTCGCGAGGCGCACGAAGTCGGCGACCGCGAGCGTCTCGCCGCGCGCCTTCGGGTCGATCGCGGCGCAGGCGAGCGCGGCCTCGTCGGCGAACGCCGATAGCGCGTTGCGCAACGTCTTGCGCCGCTGCGCGAACGCCGCGGCGACAATGCGCGCGAACAGCGCTTCGTCGATGATGTCAGGCTTCGCCGTGTGCAGCGGCACCAGACGCGCGACGGCCGAGTCGACTTGCGGCGCGGGGCTGAACGCGCCGGGGGGGACGACGAACAAGCGGCGGATCGCGAACCTCGCCTGCAGCATCACGGTGAGCCGCCCGTAGTCGGGCGTGCGCGGCTCGGCGGTCATTCGCGCGACGACTTCCTTTTGCAGCATCGTGTGCAGGTCGCGCAATCGCGAGTCGAACGCCGCGAGGTGGAACAGCAGCGGCGAGCTGATGTTGTAAGGCAGATTGCCGACGATGCGCATCGCGGGCCCGAGCGTCGCGAAGTCGAACTCGAGCGCGTCGGCGACATGCAGCGTCAGCCGATCGGACGGAAATTCGGACGCGAGTCGCGCGGCGAGGTCGCGGTCGATTTCGATCGCGGTGACGTGACCTGCGCGCTCGATCAGCGCGCGCGTGAGCGCGGCGAGGCCGGGGCCGATTTCGACGATGTTGTCGCCGGGCTTCGCGTCGACGGCATCGACGATTCGCGCGACGTAATGCGCGTCGGCGAGGAAATTCTGGCCGAACCGTTTGCGCGCGCGGTGGCCGTGCATGGGTGCGTCGGTTCGCGAGCGGCGTCGACGCTCGCCGCGTCAACCGGACGCCGACGCCGCGCCAACGCTACTCGAACGCTGGGCGAGCTCGATCGCGAGCTCGACGGCGGCGTACAGGCTGCCGGCATCGGCTTCCTTTGCGCGCGCGGCCGACGCCGCGAGATCGAGCGCGGTACCGTGGTCGACCGACGTGCGCACGAACGGCAGGCCGAGCGTGACGTTGACGCCGCGGCCGAAGCTTGCCGCTTTGAGCACGGGCAGGCCCTGGTCGTGATACATCGCGACGATGGCGTCGTACGATTTCGCATGCGACGGCACGAACACCGTATCGGCGGGAAGCGGTCCGTCGACGTCGATGCCTTGCGTGCGCGCGCGATCGAGCGCCGGAGCGATCACGTCGCGTTCTTCGTGGCCGAGATGGCCACCTTCGCCGGCATGCGGATTGAGGCCGCAGACGGCGATTCGCGGCGCGTCGACGCCGAACGTCGTGCGAAGCGCCTTGTCGACGATCGAAACCGTTTCCGCGACGGCGTCGCGCGTGATCGCTTCCGACACCGCAGCGAGCGGCAGGTGCGTCGTGACCAGTGCGACGCGCAGGCCCCCGCCGACCAGCATCATCACGACGCGCGGCGTTCGCGTGCGCTGCGCGAAGAACTCGGTATGGCCGGTGAACGGCAACCCGGCGTCGGCGAGCGAGCTCTTCTGCACGGGCGCGGTGACGAGCGCATCGAAATCCCCGGCAGCACAGGCATCGCAGGCCGCCGCGAGCATCGCGTGCACCGCGTATGCGTTGGTCGGGTCGGGGTGCCCGGGATTGACCGGCGCGCCGAGCGGTTGATGCCACACCTCGACCACGCCTCCCGACGGCGTGAACGACAGCGGATCGTAGTCGGCGTACAGCGGCGAAAGACCGATTCTCGCGGCGCGTTGCTCGAGCAGGTCGCGGTCGCCGATCACCACGAGCCGTGCGGGAAACGGCCGTTCGCGCTGCCGCTCGGCGAGCATCGCGACGAGCTCGGGCCCGATGCCGGCGGGCTCGCCGGCGGTGACCGCAATTGTCGGACGGATCTTCACAGGCTGCCAGTGTGCCGAGTCAGAAGCGATGGTTCGCGGCGAAATTGGGCGCCCTACTGCGTTGCGCGGCCTCAGCGTACCACGGGGTAGGCTGTCGGCCTCGCGCCTTGTCCAGCGCGCAATTTCGTCCGCTCCTTTATCTTCGGAACTCCAGACTCGGCACGCTAGAACGATTCGACCGTTACATCCGGTTGCGCGCGAGCTTCGAATGCGCCGTCGGCGCCTTCGATCGCGACCTGTGCGTAGCCCGCGAGCGGTTGCGCGGGCTTGCCGAACAACCATAGCCGCTCGAGCGGCCGCGCGGTGTCGATCTCGCCCGTATGTTGAACCGAGCGGCCGAGCGGCAGCGCGTAGCCCTCGCGCCCGAACACCGGATATTGGTCGAGCGTCGCCTTGTAGCGCAGCACGCGGCTGCCTGTGAGCCTTTGTCGCGTGTTGAGGTCGTACCACGCGCCGGGCGGCAGCGCGATCTCGACTTCGCCGCCTTCCTGCACGATCGGAGCGACGAGAAGCGCGTCGCCGCACATGAACTGCGTTTCGTAGTCGCGCACGAGCGCGCTGCCGGGAAACGCGAGCGGCATCGCGCGCATCACCGGCAATCCGGTTTGCGTCGCCTGCGCGATCGTCGATTGCAGATAGGGTATCAATCGGTAACGGAACGCGAGCCACTTTCGCGCGATCGCCTCGGCTTGCGCTCCGAACGCCCACGGCTCGCGTTCGCCGATCCCGTGCACGCGCATGTGCGACGCGAACACGGAGGCCTGCAGCCATCGGACGTACAACTCCGGCGACGGTTGCGTGGACCCGTAAAAGCCGCCGATGTCGCTCGTGTGGTACGGCACGCCGCTCATGCCCCACGACAAACCGCCGCGGATCGAAGCCGCGAGGCCTTCCCAGTCGCTTTGCGGGTCGCCGCCCCATTGCATCGGATAGCGCTGGCTGCCGGCCCAGCCGGCGCGGCCGAATACGATCGGCGGGCCATCCGATTTCGACTGGAAGCGTGCCGTCGCTTCGTAGATGCAGCGGTTGTAGAGCAGCGGGTACACGTTGTGCAGACGCGCGCCGCGATCGCCGTTGAA
This sequence comes from uncultured beta proteobacterium, assembly GCA_963728935.1. Taxonomy (GTDB): domain Bacteria; phylum Pseudomonadota; class Gammaproteobacteria; order Burkholderiales; family Casimicrobiaceae; genus CAVSMC01. Next base: position 1,190,984 of record CAVSMC010000001.1, read on the forward strand.
CGCGATCGCGTCATCGGGAACCTGCTCGCCGAAGTCGCTCTTGATCACGTCGACGCCGGCATCGAACAGCGCCTTGTGCGCGTCGCGCCACCATGCGTACGCGGCGGGGTGCGTGAAGTCGACAAGTCCGCTCTCGGGCAGCGGCGTCAGCGTTTGGCCGAACGGCGTCGACGCGGGCGCCGAGTCCCATTGGAACACGTAGGGATCGCCCTCCGGCGTCATCAGCAGAAAATGCCGTGCCGCGAGATCGCGGAACAGATCGGAATGCACGGAGATGCACGGATATTCCCAGACGCAGATTCGATAGCCGTGATCGCGAATGCGGGCGAGCGCCGCCTTCGGGTCGCGGTAGCGATGGCGGTCCCACACGAAGTCGAACCGGGTGTCGGTCTCCCACGCCGCGCGGCCGTCCAGCGTGATCACGTCGCTCGGAATCTTGCGCTCGCGCAGCTTCGCCGCGACGGCGGCCGCTTCCTCCGGCGTCTTGTAGTAGCAGCGCGATACCCACAGCCCGAGACTCCACAACGGCACGTCCGGCGCACGGCCGGTCAATTGCGTGTACGCATCGAGGATCGCGGCGGGCGTCGGCGCGGCGAACAGGAACAGATCGAGCGCTTCGTCGTCGACCATCACCGCGTACGACCGGTGCGACCAGTCGGGATAGCCGACGCCATGCGCGACGTACGCGGGCGTGTGCACGAACACGCCCCATGCGCCCTTGCCGATGCCGGGACTCCACGCGAACGGGACGTTCTTGTACGCGAGCCCGGTGTTGACGCCCAGAGCGTCGACGACCTGCGAATGGACGAGCTGGCCGCGCTTGTCGAGCGGGCCGAACTTCTCGCCCAGACCGTACACCGCTTCGCCGGACGAGAGCGCGAAAGAAGCGGTCCATTGTCCGCCGGATCGCATCCGGCCAAACGTCGGCAGCCGCGTGAAGCCGCGGAAGTGCTCGTCGGTGATCGATTGCAGCACCAGCGCGCCCTTGTAGACGAGCCTGAAACGCAGCGGCGCACTGAGAAGCTCGAGCGTCGCATCGCCCGAGGTGAAGCGCCAGACGCCGTCCTCGAGCGCGGTTGCGCACGCTTTGGTGCGACCTTCGATGATGCCGTAATCGGGGCGCGTCTTCGGGCCGGCGCGCAGACGGAATACACCAGGTCCGTAGCAGGACACTTCGAGGATGTCGCCGGTGGACGTCGCGAACGACGCGCCCGACGCCGTCGATCCCAAGCTCTGCGGCGCGTCGAGGCGAAGGAACGAGGAGGCGTCGAAATGCATGCGGTCGTCGCGATGCGTCAGCCGGCGAACCCGGGCTCGGGCAAGCCCGGCGTCGTAACCTCCATTGCGAAGATGCCGCCCGATTGAGGTAGCCGCACGAGCTCCTCGTCGGGCCGCTGCTGGCGTGCCGTCGTCACGTAGAGCGTTGTCAACGTCGCGCCGCCCAGTGCGCACATCGTCGGGCACATCGCCGCAACCGCGTATTCGCCTAGCACGCGGCCGCCGGGTGAAATGCGCAGTACCTTGCCACCGCGATAGAACGCCGTCCAGTAACAGCCGTCGCGATCGACGGTGGCGCCGTCGGGACGATCGGCTTCACCGGTCCATTGCGCGAACGTGCGCCGGTTTCTCGGCACGCCGGCGTCGGCGTCGTAGTCGTAGGCGTTGACCGCGTGCGTCGGCGTGTCAGCGTGGTACATCGTGCGACCGTCGGGACTCCATGCGAGGCCGTTGCTGATCGTCATGCCCGCAAGAACGCGCGTGAACGTGAAGTCCGGATCGAGACGCATCAGCGCGGCGCTCGGTCCATCGCGCCTCTCGTTCATGTAACCCGGAAAGAAGCGTCCGCGCGCATCGCAGCGGCCATCGTTGAAGCGATGGCGCGATGAATCGTACGGCGCGTCGGCGACCTTGCGCTCGAGCGTGCCGTCCGCGCGTGCAAGCCAGATGCCGCCGCGAAGCGCGACGACGAAACCGCCCGCGCGTCGAAATGCAAAACAACCGATCGATTCGGGCATCGGCATCGCGACGTTACTGCCGCTCGCCGGATCGAAACGGTTCAACGACGGTGCATTGATGTCGACCCAGTACAGCGCCTGCTCGGCGACTGACCACAGCGGACATTCGCCGAGGCTCGCGCGAACGTCGAGCACACAGCGAAACGGCGACGCGGCGGTGGCGGCGGTCATTGTATTGTTCGGGCCTCGATCTGCATCGTACAAGAAAACCCCGCCCCGGGCGCGAGCACTCGCGATCCCGTCGCGCGCTCGCCGCGATCGGCGCGATTGAATGCGTCGGTCATGTGCGTGACCGGCTCGATCGCCACGAAGCCGCGCGCAAACGGCGCGTAGACGACGAGGAACGCGCACGCGCGATCGGCTCGGATCGTTGTCACCATTCGTTGCGCGCCGTCGACGAGCGAAGCTTCGCCGCGCCAGCCCGTGTAGACGTTGTCGAGGACGGTCGCGCCGATCGCGCGAGGCGGATCGAAGCAGAGTTCGCCGGTTGCCGACATGTGCGCCGTGGGCAACCGCGTCGAATCGGTCTGCCAAAGGCCGTCCGCGCCAAAACCGAGCACCGTTGCGTTGTCGCGGGGCAGATACGGATGCCATCCGAGACCGAAAGGAAACGCAACGTCGCCGGCATTTCGAATCGTCAGGGCAAGCGTGAGCGTCGCGGCGTCGCCAAGCGCGGTGAGCGCGATCGACTGCCACGCGTCGAACGGCCACGGCCACGCGTGCGCCGTGTCGCCGAGCGGACGATGCTCGAGCGCGAGTAGAGCCGACGCTCGACCGTGCTCGACGATCGTCCATGGCCGTTGCCAGCCCACGCCGTGTATCGCGTGCGGATGCTCGCCGGAGTTGCGCGCGAGCGTGTGCGTCTTGCCGCCGAACGCGAGCCGCGCATCCGCGATCCGGTTGGAGTACGGAACGAGCGGGTAGCACGCGTAGCGGCGGACGTTGCGCTCGCCGCGGGCTTGTTCGGACGTCGGACGCAAGATGTCGAGCCCCAGGTGAGTGAATGCCGCGAGCGCGCCTCCGACGTCGGGCACGAGCTCGACCCGCGCGTCGCCGGCGACGAGGTCGACGCTCGTCGGGGTGGGTGCGTCACCGTCGGCAGGCAGGGCGGTCGGATCGATCATCGGTCGAGCGGCGTTATGATCGCACGTGCCGGAGGGAGATGCGGGCATAGAGTATGATCGACGCGCGAAACGATTCTTCGACATGGAGCTCGCAACAGCTCGCGGTAGATCATCGGAATGACCGCGCCGCAACTGCCGCCCGACGGTGGCGCATCGTTCATCGAGAACCGTCCGTTCGAAGAGATCACGGTCGGCGATCAGGCGACGCTCGAGCGCACGCTCACGCGCGAGGACATCCAGCTTTTCGCCGTGATGTCCGGCGACGTCAATCCGGCGCACCTCGACGTCGAATACGCGAAGGCGAGTCGCTTTCGCGAGATCATCGCGCACGGCATGTGGGGCGGCGCGTTGATCTCGGCGCTGCTCGGCACGAAGCTTCCGGGCCCCGGAACGATCTACGTCGGCCAAAGCCTCCGTTTCTTGCGTCCCGTGCACGTCGGCGACACGATCAAGGTCAGCGTCACGGTGACCGAGAAAGACCCGAGCAAGCGTCGATTGCTGCTCGATTGCCTGTGCGCGAACGATGCCGGCGAGGCGGTGATTCGCGGCGTTGCCGAAGTGATCGCGCCGACCGAAAAGGTGCGCCGCGAGCGAAGCGTGCTGCCTCACGTGTTGCTTGCCGACAGAGAGCAGCGCTATCGCGAGCTCCTTGCGCGCGCCCAGGGTCTCGCGCCGATCGCGACGGCGGTCGTCAATCCCTCGCACGCGCAGGGCCTCGAAGGCGCGCTCGACGCCGCGAACGCCGGATTGATCCGTCCGGTCTTCGTCGGCCGTGCATCCGACATCGGCGCGCTGGCGCGATCGATCGGCGTCGACCTTTCGGGCTATAGGATCGTCGACGTACGCGACGGCGAAGCTGCGGCGGCGGCCGTCGCGATGGCGAGGGCCGGGGAGGTGAGCGCGCTGTTGAACGCTCATGCGAATCCCGACGAGCTGATCGCCGCGGTGAGCGCGCCCGCGAGCGGCCTCCATACCGCACGTTGCATGAGCCATGTGTTCGTGCTGGACGTTCCGCGGTATCCGAAGCCGCTGCTGCTTACCGACGCGGCGATCAACGCCGAGCCCGATCTCGAGCAGAAGGCCGACATCGTGCGAAGCGCGATCGATCTTGCGCATGCGCTCGCGATCGAGCAACCGAAGGTGGCGATCCTGTCCGCCATCGATACGGTGACATCGTCGATGCGCTCGACGTTCGATGCCGCCGCGTTGTGCAAGATGGCCGATCGCGGTCAGATCACCGGCGGCGTGCTCGATGGTCCGCTCGCGTTCGACAACGCGGTGTCGATCGCGACGGAAAGCGCGCAAGGCATCGGCCCGGGCGTCTCGGGCTTCGCCGACATTCTCGTCGTGCCGGACCTGCAGTCGGGCACGATGCTGGTAAAGCAGCTCGAAGCGCTTGCCGACGCGCAGGCCGCCGGCATCGTCGTCGGCGCGCGCGTCCCGATCGTTCTCGCGTGCGAGTCCGACTCGTCGCGATCGCGCGTGGCATCGTGCGCGATCGCGTTGTTGTTCCATCATCGCGCTGCGCGCGCGACGTTGCCGGCGTCGTGATCGACGCACGCTCGGCGACGCGGCCGATCTAACCGGACGGTAAGACGCCTATCTGGCGCAGCAGGCCCGCCTGGTCGAAGATGCCGCGAGGCGGAAAGCCGACGATTTCCGCGCCGTATGAGTCGGTGCGCAGCTCCGCCGGCAGCGGTCCCTTGAGCCGGTCTTGTCCGCCGAAGAAACGCACCGGCAGATCAGCGAGCGCGCAGGCGTTCATCGTGCACGTTCGCGACGGAGCGTTGCGCTGATTAGGAACAGTGCGATCATGGCGTGAGCGGCATGCTGTGCCACCAGATGCGGCACGTCTTGCAGAAGTCGCCTGCGAACTGCGCGCGCAACACGCCGTCGAGCACCATTCGCGGCAACGGATCGCCGGGCTTCCTCGCAAACATGTTCGTGCCGGTCGAGCTGGCCCAGATCCGGAACAGCTCTTCGGAGGCCACTCGGTACGTGACGTGCCAATGCGCGATGCCGCCGGACGGACTGCTGGCAAGGATGTCATATGCGACGTGCACGTCTTCCTGTAGCTTCACACGGCGCCAATATTCGGCGAGCTCCGCGTGGCCGCGCTGCACGGCGAACGGCGTGTTGTGGTACTCGCCGTCCTGCGCAAAGAGCGCACAGAACATCGATTCGCTCCTATGCTCCCATGCGGCCTTGTAGCCTTGCATGAACTGTTCGATGTTCATGGCGGTCCTTTGCCGATCAGTCGGTGGCCTGGCGAATCATGTCCGGCGCGTCAGCCAGGGCGGTTCAGCCGGCGCGCCCGCTCGACGAGCCGCGCCGCATTGCGATACGTCGGTACTTCGATCCACTGGCCGTCGACCAGCGCCCGGTCTTCGCCGCGCGCGCGTGCCGCCTCGAAGCCGTGGACGATCGCCGTAGCTCGGCGCACTTCGTCCTCGCCGGGCGTCAGCGCTTCGTTGAGCGCTTGCGCGTGCTCCGGCCGCACCAACGCTTTGCACCGGTATCCCAGCCGCCGCGCGTAGCGCGTCTCCCGAGCGGCGCCCTCGGCGTCGCTGAATGTGTAAGGTGCGTCGATCGGCTCGATCGATGCCGCGCGGCATTCCAGCAAGAAGCGCCGGCGCGCGTGGTCCAGCTCGACGGCATCCGGCTGGCGCTCGGCGCAAAGGTCGGCGGCGAGGTCTTCGGCTCCGAGCAACGCCGCGTTAATGCGCGGGGTCGCAGCGGCAATGGCACGAACGTCGACCACACCGAGCGCGGTCTCGCAGACCGGCAGAATCTCCGTCGAGCCCGCATCGATGCCCTCGGCGGCTTCCCACCGCGTGAGCGTTTCGTGCAGCGCGCGCATCTGTTCAGCGCTCGCGGCCATCGGATAGGCAATCACGTCGGGCCGGGCCGGCATGGCCGCGGCAAGGTCGGCCGGTCCGTCCGCGTCGAGGGCATTGATGCGCACGACGACGATTCGGCCGGCACCGCGCCATCGCCGCACCAGGCTCGCAAGGCCTCTGCGCGCTTGGTCGCGGCGTTGCGGTGGCGTGAAGTCTTCGAGGTCGGCGATCAGCGCGTCGGCACCGCTGCGCTGCATCGCGTCGTGCGCGTCGGCGTCGGCGGCGGGGCCGAACAACCATGTCCGCCTGAGGTCGGGGTCGATCAGTCGCATTGACGACAGCTGTCTAGACGAATGCCAGACGATTGTTGCCGCAATGGTCGAAATGGAGATGAGAGCAAACCACTGCGCTCAGCGCGCTCGCAGCGACGCCGTTCTCGACGTTCACACGTTTCACAAGCAGTCAAAGACACAGAGAAGCCGCGCCGATGAGGGCGGGGACCGGAATGGCCGGGAATATCCGATCGGCCAGACCGGGTGCGAGAATCAGCGCAAAGCTGTTTGCTAACGACTCCATCGCGACCGGCACGGCGTATCGCAGCCGGCGCGCGTTCATGTGGGCAACCACGTCCTCGTCGAGCTCTTGCTCGCCAATCGCCCGACCGACGCCAAGTCCGGCTGCGCGGCGAAAGATCGCAGTCGGCTCGAAGCTCCGACAGGTGAAGCAGATTGCCGAGCCGACGCGACTGATGCCGACGGCGTACGTCGCGCGCATGTCGTGCGGCGCCGCGCGATAGAGGTCGACCTGCGCTTCGAACTCGATGTTCTCGACTTGCACGAAATCGTTCGGCATCCTCGATTGGCCGCGAACGCTTCGGGTCCGATGTCAAGCGCGACCGGCCCACGCAAGCGTGCGCTTGGCGAAGTCGGTACGCCCGCCCGAGACCGCGCCCCGAGGTTGGAAGACAGGCGCGGGGTACTGAATCGAACATGTCGCCGCGGCGGGCTCGGAGAACGCTTGCTGAATGATGAAGCTTCGCTCGACGCGATCGGTGGACGGAAATTCCGGTGACGGCGCGTCGGCGTCAGGTGTCATGGGACGTCGCGACAGATCGCCTGTGCCGCGCTACTGCACGCGCTTGCGAATAACGACATGTGCGGCCGCACGGCTTCCCGCAACGTGTTGCGCGTACTCATAGCCCAGCGCACGCATGTCGATGCCGTGCAACAGATGCTCGCCGCTGCCGAGCAACACGGGCGAGATGACGAGATGCAGCTCGTCGACGAGGCGAGCCGACAGATACTGCCGAATCGTCGACACGCCGCCGCCCAGGCGCACATCGAGTCCGCCGGCGGCATCCCTCGCGCGCTCGAGCGCGGCCTGAATCCCGGCGGTGACAAAATGAAAGACGGTGCCGCCCTTCATCGCCAGCGATGCGCGTGGTTGATGCGTCAGCACGAAGACGGGCTTGTGATATGGGGGCTCGTCGCCCCACCAGCCCTTCCAACTGTCGTCGGGCCACGGGCCGCGGATGGGGCCGAACATGTTTCGACCGAGAATCCACGCGCCGAATCCGGCGAAGCCCTGCGACGCGATATCGTCATCCGCGCCCGTCTCGCCGCCGTCGTTGCCGTGCATCCGCTGCCATGTGCGCGTGCGAAAGAACCAGTCGAACAACTCAGGACCGCCGATACCGAGCGGATGTTGCAGGTCCTGATTCGGTCCGGCACCAAACCCGTCGATTGAAATCGAGAAGCTGTGGACGCGAAGTCTCGACACGGCATTTCGCTCCGGGTTGTACTGGCGACACCTGTGCGGTGGCCGGCATGCCAGCGGCGGGCAGGCAACGATCGCCGCGTGGGCGCTCAACCCGCTCAGGTTTCACTTCGGCCTCCGCCGACAGTGTCTACGTTGCGAAAGCCTTTTGCAATCAGCCAAAGCGCGAGGAGTAGCTGACTCACGCCCAACGGCGCGAGCATGAGAAACACGATGCTTTGGCCGAACAGCGGCATCGCGACCGCGGCGATTTGCAGCGTGACCGCGGCCAAGCCGAACGCGGCGAGCGCGCGCGGAACCAGCGCGAATCGGTACAGCACTGCATAGAACACGAACAGCGTCGCGCCGGCGATGATGAGACCGATGTAATGCGCCCAGTTCCGCGCGGACGCCACGACGACCCGCAGCAGCTCAAAGCGGTCGCGATCGGCCGCGCTCGCTTTGCCGTACGCCTCGCTCAAAGACAGCATCGACATCACGCTCGTCTGCTCGAGCGCTGCGGCGGAAAGGCTCACGGCGGCGAGCGCGATGAACCAGAACGCCATCGCCTCGCTGTAGCGTCGGAATACGGGTAACGCGGTGACCGCGATGCCCAACGCAAGCGCGCCCGTAGCGAGTCCCAGCAGCACCGATACGCGGATCTGCGTCGCGTGCGGTGCGGCGTTCTGCAGGAACCCCGGGGCGCCGAAGAGCGGCGCCGCCAACACGAAGTTGACAAGGAACCCGCCGACCATCTGGACGAGTATCAGCACGCCGATGACGAGGCCGGCGTTGCGTGCCGCTCCCATGTGGGCGCTCCGGCTTCTCGTCGCGCTCGACGCTCACTGCCCTTCAGGGGGCTGCCAGAGCTCCACCTTGTTGCCGTCCGGGTCCATCACCCAACCGAACTTCCCGTACTCGGAGTCGTCCGTCTTGTCGAGCACGTTGCAGCCCTCATCACGCAGCGCTTGCAGCAACGCGGCCAAATCCGCCACGCGGTAATTGACCATGAACGACGACGTGCTCGGCGCGTAGTGGTCGCTCTTGGCATCGCCGATCGTCCAGATCGTCGTGCCCTTCATCGGCTTTCCCGTCTCATCGGTCCACGTGAACGCCGCGCCGCCCCAATCCTGCACGTCGATACCGAGGTGCTCCTTGTACCAAGCGCTCAATGCGAGCGGATCGTTGGATTTGAAGAAGATTCCCCCGATCCCCGTGACTCTCTTCATTTGACTCTCCCAAGCGAAACAAAAGCGCGCGCCGTTACCGGAAGCTGACGGGCGCGTGCGACGTTCTCGATAATGCTCGAAGAACGTCGTAATGTCGCCGGGCATGGGTCAGCGGGCTTGCGTGGTCGACGGAACGTGAACGCGCCAACCCATGCCTTCGCTTCGCCCGCCGATCATCCTGCGCGCGGTCATTTCAGTCGCCGCTACGGTTGCGCGGCGGATTGGGCGCCGTGCGCGCCACCTCGTGCGCAGTCACCGTGTAATGCAGTTCATACATCGCAATGTCGCCTACGACGGACGCGCCGTAGCGCCGGAGGCCCTCAGAGTCGACATGCTCCACGGTTGCGTCTCGCAATGCGTCGCTATCGTAACCGCTCGCGAGTAACAGCCAAGTCATAGGCCTATCCAGACCACGCAGCGACTGCTCTCTGGTCATCGGCGGTGGCGGACTGGGCTTCAGCACATGGACACCCGCGATCCCACGCCGTGACGCCATCGCCGGAAGAACGTCGTGCGAAAGCCGATCCAGCATATCGCGCTCGTTGTCGTCCGGGACCGAGAAGCGCATCGAAACCACCGTTTTGCCGAGGCCGAATCCGGCACTCGCAACGACCGTGCAGAATCCGCGAATCATGCCGCGAAAGCGACCCATCATGGACTCGGTCCAGGGAGTGGGATTGTTCAGGCGCGCGAGGTACGCGGCGGAGGTGGCTACGTCGACGCCGGCCACCTCATAGATGACCATGTACGTCGGCGACCCCGTTTGGGCGACCCACCGGGTTGCGCGCTCGAACCCTGGAATCGACAGCCGTTCGTGCATGTGCTCGTACGTGTGCCAGTCGTCATGATCGGCATTGTCGCCCGCGATGTCGTAGTACAGAACCATTGCGGCGTCGCTGTAGAGTGCCATTGTGCGACCCGAGCTCGACCGAGCTAATGTTTGGGCGCAGCCATCCGCTGCACGCGGTGGGCCGATGACTTTCGCGCCGAGACTAATACTCCCATTGCGCAGCAACCCGGCTCAACTCCCCGCCGGCTTCACCGCGACGTTCGCTCGCACCTTCGCCAGATACTCCTGCGCGCGGCTCACCATCATCGCCATGTCGGAAGCGACGGCGACCCACGAGTAGCCGTACTCGAGAAAGCGAGCCACGAGATCCGGTGTGCCGCCGATGATGCCGCACGGCTTGCCGACGCGCCGGCATCGCGCCGCGGCATCGGCGAGCCTCGCTTGCACGTCGGCATGCCCCATGTCCCCCAAGTGCCCGACGGAGGCCGACAGGTCGGCCGGTCCGACGAAGATCGAATCGACGCCGGGCACCGCCGCAATCGATTCGAGCTCGGCGAGCGCAGTCGGCGTTTCGATCTGCACGATCACGCAGACCTCGCGCGCCGCGCTGCGAACGTAGTCGGGAATCAACCCAAAGCGGCTCGCGCGATGCGTACCGGCCACGCCGCGGGTACCTTCCGGCGGATAACGCGTGTTCGCGACCGCGCGTCGCGCTTCGTCGGCGTTTTGCACGTACGGAAAGAGCAGCGACTGCGCGCCTGCGTCCATCGCTCGCTTGACCATCACCATGTCGTTCCACGGCGGACGCACGATCGCCGACGCCGGCGTGCCGGCGACGGCGCGCAACAGCTCGACCATCTGCGGTGGGTCGACCGGCGCATGCTCGGTGTCGACGACGACGAAATCGAATCCCGCGCAGCCAAGCGCTTCGGCGGTCGCGGTCGATCCGCTCGATAGCCACGTGCCGACCGGTGTGGCGTTCGACGCGATCGCTCGCTTGAATGCGTTCACGGGCAACTGCATGGCGTGACCCCTTCGCACCGATTCGCCGCGCGCGCGGCGGAAGCGCTCGATTCTAGCAGTCGGACCGCTCGACCGCTTTACGCTTTCGACCCGATGTGAAAGACTGCGGCGGGCTTCCCCTTGGAGAACACCGCCGATGAGCGACGGCGACTCGGGTGTCGTTGCCCGTTATCCGGATCTTGCCGGGCGTACCGTGTTCGTCTCGGGCGGAGCGACCGGCATCGGGGCGGCGATCGTTCGCGCATTCGCCTCGCAGCGCTGCAACGTGGCGTTCGTCGACATCGACGACGGGCCGGCACGTGCACTCGCTGACGCTACCGCGACCCGCTATTGGCATTGCGACGTGCGCGATGTACGCGCGCTGCAGGACGTCATCGGTGACGCGCAAGCCGCGCTCGGCCCGATTCGCGTGCTCGTCAACAGCGCCGCGCGCGATGATCGTCACGCGATGGCCGAGGTGACGCCGGACTACTGGGACGACGCGCTCGCGGTGAACCTGCGCCATCACTTCTTCGCCGCGCAGGCGGTCGCCGAGCCGATGGCCGCCGCGGGCGGCGGCGCGATCATCAACCTCGGATCGGTTTCGTGGATGCGGGGGCGCCCGAACCTCGCCGGTTATACGACAGCGAAGGCGGCGATCCACGGCCTCACGCGCACGCTTGCGCGCGAGCTCGGCGAGCGCGCGATTCGTGTCAACTCCATCGCGCCCGGCGCGATCGCGACCGTGCGGCAGCGGGCGCTTTGGACGTCGCCGGAGCACGAGCGCAGGTTCATCGAGCAGCAATGCCTGAAGTTCCGCTTGTGCGAGGATGACGTCGCGCGTGCGGCGCTGTTCCTCGCTTCCGACGAGGCGCGCGCGATCACCGGCCAGACGCTCGTCGTCGACGGCGGGCTCGCGCAGACGAGCGCGTACATCTAAAGGGTCGCGGATGGCCGACGTCGCGCTGCGAAGCGTCACCAAGTCGTACGGCAACAACGAGGTGATCCACGGCGTCGATCTTGCGATCGGCTCGGGCGAGTTCGTCGTGTTCGTCGGACCCTCGGGTTGCGGCAAGTCGACACTGTTGCGGATGATCGCGGGGCTCGAGCCGATCAGCGCGGGCGAGATCGCGATCGGTGGCACGATCGTCAACGATCTGCCGCCGCGAAGCCGCGACATCGCGATGGTATTCCAGGACTACGCGCTCTATCCGCACAAGTCGGTGTTCGAGAACATGGCGTTCGGCCTGCGGTTGCGTAAGCGCCCGGAAGCCGAAGTCAGAGAGCGCGTTGGGCGCGCGGCCGGCATCCTGCAAATCGGACATCTGCTCGAGCGCCACCCGCGCGAGCTTTCCGGCGGCCAACGGCAGCGCGTCGCGATGGGCCGCGCGATCGTGCGCGATCCGAAAGCGTTCCTGTTCGACGAGCCGCTGTCGAACCTCGATGCGCTGCTGCGTGCCGAGATGCGCGTCGAAATCAAGAGGCTCCATCAGACGTTGCGCAAGACGATCGTTTACGTCACGCACGATCAGGTCGAGGCCATGACGCTCGCCGACCGCATCGTCGTGCTGTCCGCCGGCCGCGTCATTCAGTACGACACGCCGGACGGCATCTATCACCGTCCCGCGGCGAAGTTCGTCGCCGGGTTCACCGGCTCGCCGCCGATGAATTTCCTGCGCTGTGTCGTCGGTGACGGCGGGCGCACGCTGGATGTCGCCGGGGGCATCGACGTTCCCGTGCCGGAGCGCCGCGTCTCAGCATGTGCGCCGCACGCGGGCCGCGAGCTTGTGTTCGGGCTTCGGCCCGAGCACGTGAGCGCGTCCGCGCCGGGCACGCTCGCCGCGTCCGCGCGCGCGCTCGTCGTCGAGCCGCTCGGCTCCGAAACGCTGGTTCTGATGAAGCTCGGCACGCGCGAGGACGCGGGTGAGGTCAGCGGGCGCTTCGCGCCGGATGCCGGCATCGCGCCCGGTCAGACGATCACCGTAACGCTCGCGCTCGATCGGTTCCATTTGTTCGATCCGCAGTCCGGCGTCGCGATTCGCGGCGCCGGCTGGTAATCCGATGTCCACGCAAGGAGGAGAACCATGAAGGTCCTACAACAATCGCTGCTTGGAGTCGCGATCGCCGCGTTCGCGACGATCGCCTGGGCGCAGCAGACGACGCTGCGCATCTTCACCGGCGGCCAACAGCGGCCGGATGTGATGCGCAAGATCGCCGACGAATATCAGAAGCGCAATCCGAACGTGAAGGTGGACATCGAAGTCGGCGGCGCAACGTCCGAAGCGCAGCAACAGTATCTGTCGACCGTTCTTTCCGCCAAAGACTCGGTGCTCGACTTGATCCTAATCGATGTGATCCGGCCGGCGCAGTGGGCGGCGCAAGGATGGGCCGAGCCGCTCGATCCGTATCTGGGCGCGGACAAGGCGAAGCTCCTGCCGACGTACCTCAAGGCGTACGCCGAAGCCGACCAGGTCGGCGGCAAGCTGATGGCGTTTCCATATTTCGCCGATGCGCAATTCCTCTACTACCGCAAGGATCTGCTCGAGAAGTACAAGCGGCCGGTGCCCCAGACGTGGGACGAGATGATGGAAACGGCGCGAGTCATCACCGCCGGCGAGAAGAGCCCGCAATTGCAGGGTTTTTCGACGGCCGGCGCGCCGATCGAAGGAACGGTGTGCACGTATCTCGTGCCGCTGTGGGGGATGGGCGGCGAGCTGACCAAGGGCGGCAAGCTCAACCTCGACGCACCGCAAGCGCGACAGCCGTTCCAACTGTACGGACGGATGAAGCAGGCCGGCGTGCTGCCGAAGAACATCGCCGAGATTCCGACCGACCGCATTCGCATCGACATGCAAGCGGGCAACCTGATCTTCGCGATGAGCTGGGGCTACGTGTGGAACCGCCTCGAGAACGACCCCGATACGAAGGTGAAGGGCAAGATCGGCGTCACCACGCTGCCGCATGACGAAGGCGGGCGCAGCGCGACGTGCATCGGCGGCTGGCAGATCGCGGTGTCGGCGTATTCGAAGAACAAGCGGGAGGCCGTCAAGTTCGCGCGCTATCTGTCGAGCCCCGGGGTGTCGAAGATGCAGGCGATCCTCGCCTCGCACCTGCCCGTGTTCCCAAGCGTCTACAAGGACCCCGACGTGCTGAAGGCGAATCCATGGTTCGCCGAAGCACTGCCGGTGATCGAGGGCGCGAAGGCGCGACCGGTATCGGCGCAGTACCCGCAAGTATCCGACGTCATCCGCAGCAACATGAACGCGTATCTTGCCGGCACGAAGACGACCGATGTCGCGCTGTCGGACATGAAGAGCCGGCTGACGCCGCCGTTCAGGTGAGATGGTTCCCCGCGCAGGCGGGGACGACGTGCCGCATGCCGCCTGCCCTTCGTCGCGATCTATCCGAACGCGGGCTCGCGTTCGCGCTCCTTGCGCCCGCGGGCGCGCTGCTGCTCGTCATCGTCGTCTACCCGATCGCCACACTGTTCTGGAGCAGTCTGCATAGCGTCGACAACGCGAATCCGGCGGCGGGCGAGTCGTTCGTCGGCATCGACAACTACCTGCGTGCGTTCGGCGACGAGCGGTTCTGGAATTCGACGCTGCACACGCTTGGCTACATCGTCGTCACCGTGCCGGGAGCGCTGCTGATCGGCCTCGCGCTCGCGCTCCTCGCCAACCAGCCGTTTCGCATTCGTTGGCCGGTGCGGCTCGGTCTGCTGCTGCCGTGGGCGCTGCCGCTCGTCTTCGCGGGCCTGATCTTTCGCTGGTTCTTCGACTATCAGGCCGGCTTCGTCAACGATGTGCTCGCGCGCGTCGGCCTCGAGCCGCGGAACTGGCTGTCCGACCCCGCGCTCGCGTTCGCCGCGATCGCGATCACGATCACGTGGAAGTCGGCGTCGTTCATGGCGCTGATGTTGCTCGCGGGACTGCAGACGATCCCGCGCTCGCTGTACGAGGCCGCCGAGGTCGACGGCGCGACGCGCTGGCAGCAATTCGTCGAGATCACGCTGCCGATGCTGCGGCCGGCGATTGCGGTGGCGTTGATCTTTCGCACCATCACGGCGATCCAGACGTTCGACATTCCGTACGCGATGACGGGAGGCGGACCGGGCGATTCGACCGAGACGCTCGCGATGTACATCCACAAGACGACGCTCGACTTCCTCGACTTCGGCTACGGCTCGGCACTCGCCGCGCTGATGTTCGTGCTGTCGATGGCGGCGACGTCCGGGTACTTGCGCTATACGCGGCGAAGCGCCGAACGGAGCGCCAAATGAGCGACGCGCTGCCCCTCAAACGCCGCGCGTCCGTCTGGCTCGCCGGGATCATCGTCGCGGTCAACGGGTTCTTCCCGGCGGTCTGGATCCTGCTGACGTCGCTCAAGACCGAAACGGAATTGATCCGCTCGCCGATCACGTATTTGCCCGAGTCGGCGACGCTCGCGAATTACGTCACCGCGTTCACCGCTCAGCCGATCCTGCGCTTCATGTGGAACAGCTTCGTCGTCGCTTCGCTGTCGACGCTGCTGTGCGTGCTCGTGTCGGCGCTGGCGGCGTACGCGCTGACGCGTCTCGACGTGCCGCGACGCAATCTGATCCTCGGCGCGTTGCTCGCCGTCGCGATGTTCCCGCTGATCTCGCTGATGGTGCCGCTGTTCAAGGTGATGCGCGAGCTCGGCTTGCTCAACACCTATGCAGCGCTGGTTCTGCCGTACGCCGTGTTGTCGATGCCCGTCTGCACGCTGGTGATGGCGAGCTTCTTCCAGGACATCCCGCCCGATCTCGAGGCAGCGGCGATGGTCGACGGCTGCTCGCGCGTCGGCGCACTCTTTCGGGTCGTCGTGCCGCTCTCGGCGCCGGGCGTGTTCACTGCCGCGATCCTCGCGTTCGTGAACGCATGGGACGAGTTCCTGCTCGCGCTGACGATGATGAATCGCGCGAACATGCGCACGCTGTCGGTCGGAATCACGCTCTACCAGGGTGAGTTCGCGTTTCCGTGGCCGCTGATTTCGGCGGCGCTGGTCATCGCGATCGTGCCGATCTCGATATTGATCGCGCTGTTCCAGGAGCGTGTGGTTGGGGGCCTTACCGCGGGCGGCGTCAAAGGCTAGCCGGGCCGCGGCCGCTCGTTATAGCATTCAACTATTCGGCGCGGCGCGCCGTTTTCCGTTTCGTCATCCCATGATCGAGAGATTCCGCTGGCTCCCGGTGGGCATCGCCGTCACCGCAACGGCTGTTCTGGCGCAACCGGTCGCGACTGCGCCGGTCAGGAACGTGCAGGAGAAGCATTTCGGCGTCGCCGTCGACGATCCATACCGCTACATGGAGGATCTCAAGGATCCCGAGGTGGCCGGGTGGATTCGTACGCAAGCCGATTACGCGCGAAAAGTCCTCGACTCGATCCCGGGGCGCGCCGACATCCTGAAGCAGCTTCGCGCGATGGATGCGGCAACGCCTGCGCGCGTATCCGACGTCCAGCGATTGCCCGGTGGCGTCGTGTTCTACGAGAAACGCGGCGCCAAGGACGATCAGTTCAAGCTGTACTGGCGTCAGGGCTACCACGGCGCCGAGAAGCTGCTGGTCGACCCGGAGCAGTGGCGCAAGACGACGGGAAAGCCGCATGCGATCAACTACTACGCCGCTTCGCCCGACGGCCGCCACGTCGGCGTCGGCATTTCGGAATCGGGAAGCGAGAACGCGTCGATCTACGTGTTCGAGACGCGAACCGGCAAACGGATCGGAACGCCGATCGATCGTGCGCGCTTCGGCGGGATCTCGTGGGTGCCCGACGGCAGCGCATTCTTCTACAACCGGTTGCGCAAGCTCCCGCCCGGCGCGCCCGCCGTCGACGTGCAGCAATACTCGCAAGTGTTCCTGCATCGACTCGGCGCCGACGCCGACACCGACCGGATCATCGTCAAAGACGGCACGCCTGGCATCGCCCTCGAGGGCATCGACGCGCCGTTCGTGCAGCTGACTCCCGGTTCTTCATGGGCGCTCGTCGTGCTCGAGTCCGGCACGCAACGCGAGCTCACGCTCTATGTCGCGCCGCTCGCCGATGCGATCGGCGGCAGCGCGCAATGGCGCCGGCTCGTGTCGCCGGACGACAAGGTGACCAGCTACGCCGTCAAGGGCGACCTCGTGTACCTGCTCACGCATCGTGACAGTCCCCGCTTCTCGGTGCTGCGCGCCGAGCTTTCGTCGACCGGCATCGTCGACGCCAAGACCGTCCTGCCGGCATCCGAGCTCGTTTCCGAAGAAGTGGGCGCGACGCGAGATGCACTCTACGTGACGCAGCGCGACGGCGCCGTGCATCGCATCGTTCGCGTCCCGTACGGCGAAGGCGGCGCGTCGCAGGTCGAGCTGCCGTATTCGGGGTCGGCAACGCTCGTCTCGCCCGACCCCCGCGTCCCCGGGGCGCTCATCGAGATGACCGGCTGGACCCGCGCGTGGCAGCTCTACGAGTACCAGCCCGAAGCGCGGCGCGTGGTCAACACCGGCCTCTATCCGGTCGGCAAATACGACCAGCCGAACGATCTCGTCACGCGCGAGGTGAAGGTGAAGAGCGCCGATGGCGCGCTGGTGCCGCTTTCGATCGTGCACAAGAAGGGCATCAAGCTCGACGGGCGCAATCCGACGCTGCTCTATGGTTACGGCTCGTACGGCATCACCGAGTCGGCGGTTTTCACGCCGACGCGGCTTGCATGGCTCGACCGCGGCGGCGTCTACGCGGTCGCTAACGTGCGTGGCAGCGCGGTGTACGGCGAGGACTGGTACAGGGCCGGGTTCAAGGCGACCAAGCCGAACACGTGGAAAGACTTCATCGCTTGCGCGCAATGGCTGATCGACGAGAAATATGCGGCGAGCGCGAAGCTCGGCATATTCGGTGGCAGCGCCGGTGGCATTCTCGTCGGCCGCGCAATGACCGAGCGGCCCGATCTATTCGCCGCTGTCGTGTCCGCCGTCGGCGTAATGGACACGATTCGCGCGGAGACGACGACCAACGGCTACTCGAACATCACCGAGTTCGGCACGGTCGCGAAGGAGGACGAGTTCCGCGCATTGCTCGAGATGAGCGCTTACGCGCACGTCAAAGACGCAACGGCGTATCCGGCGGTGTTGTTCACGCACGGATTCAACGATCCGCGCGTCGACGTCTGGGAGTCGGCCAAGATGGCAGCGCGCTTGCTCGCCGCGTCTTCGAGCGGCAACCCGGTGCTGCTCGACGTCGATTACGAGGCGGGTCATGGCATCGGCAGCACGAAGGAACAGCGCTTCCGCGAGTACGCCGACATCTTCTCGTTCGTCTTCTGGCAGACGGGCATGCCGGGGTTTGCGCCGAAGTGAGCGGACGTCGGCGCTCGGCGCTGTCCGTCGTCCGCTTGCGCGAGAGGGGTTGCTTGCGGGTGCGCCGCTAGTGCGCGTGTTCTCGCGCCGCGAGTTCGTCGCGGGCGTGCTCGCGATGCTGCCGAACGCGGTCGCGCTCATTCCGTTCGGGCTCGTCTGCGGCGTCGCCGCGGCGAACGCCGGCGTGTCGCCGATCGCGGCGTTGGGACTTTCGGCGATCGTCTTCTCGGGTGCGGCGCAGATCATCATCACCGAGCTGTACGCTTCCGGTGCACCGATTGCCGTTACGGTACTCACGTGTTTCGTCATCGGCTTACGGCTCGCTTTGTACAGCGCCGCCGTAGCGCCGCACGTGCAGACGTTGCCGGCGCGATGGCGCAACCTGCTCGCCTACGTCGTCACCGACCAGGTGTTCGCCGGATCGATCAGGCGTTTGCACGACGATCCCGACAAGGGTTCGGCGATGTCGCATTTCCTCGGCGGCGGCGCGACGTTATGGGCGGGTTGGCAGGTCTCCGACATGACCGGTTATTACGCGGGGCATGCGATTCCGGCGGCGTGGTCGCTCGATTTCGCCGTGCCGCTGTGCTTTGTCGCGCTGCTTGCGCCGCTGTTGCGCGAATGGCCGATGATCGTTGCCGGCGCGCTCTCCGCCGTTTCGGTGGTCGCGCTCGATGCGCTGCCGATGCGGCTCAACGTCATTACGGCGGGCCTTCTCGGAATTGCCGCGGGAACCGCCGTCGAGCTCTGGCGCGAGCGGGCGTGATGGAAGGCGTTGCGAAGCTGTGGCTCGTGATCGCGCTCGTCGGTGCGAGCAACTACCTCGTGCGGCTGTCGTTCATCGCACTCCTCGCGAACGCACCGGTCCCGGAGATCATTCGACGCGCGCTGCGCTTCGTCGCCGTCGCGATGCTCGCGGCGTTGATCGTGCCGATGGTGCTCGGCAGTGCCGGCATCGGCGTCGCCGCGACAAATCCGCGCCTGCCTGCCGTCGTCGTCGCGGCGATCGTCGCATGGTTCAAGCGAAGCACCGGCTGGACGCTGGCCGCGGGCATGCTGACACTGTGGACGCTGCAGGCCATTTCGGCGTGACCGAGATACGCTACCATCGAACTTTTTCAACGACCCCGACCATGCGATTCGAAGGCACCGATACCTACGTCGCGACCGCCGACCTGATGCTCGCGGTCAATGCGGCGATCGCGCTCGAGCGTCCGCTGCTCGTCAAAGGCGAGCCCGGCACCGGCAAGACGCTGCTCGCGATCGAAGTCGCGCGCGCACTCGGCCGGCCGCTTTTCGAGTGGCACGTCAAGTCGACGACGAAGGCGCAGCAGGGCTTGTACGAATACGATGCGGTTTCTCGACTGCGCGACTCGCAGCTCGGCGACGACCGGGTCGCCGACATCGCGAACTACATCAAGCGCGGCGTGCTGTGGGACGCGTTCGCGAGCGACGCGCCCGCGGTCGTGCTGATCGACGAGATCGACAAGGCCGACATCGAGTTTCCGAACGACTTGCTGCGCGAGCTCGACCGGATGGAGTTCTACGTGTACGAGACGCATCAGACGATCGTCGCGCGCCATCGTCCGCTGGTCGTGATCACGTCGAACAACGAGAAGGAGCTGCCGGACGCGTTCCTGCGCCGCTGCTTCTTCCACTACATCCGCTTCCCGGACAGGGAGACGATGACGCGCATCGTCGACGTCCATTTTCCGGGCTTGAAGAAAGCGCTGCTCGCCGAGGCGCTCGAGGTGTTCTTCGGCCTTCGCGACGTGCCGGGCCTCAAGAAGAAGCCGTCGACGTCCGAGCTGCTCGACTGGCTGAAGCTGCTGCTCGCCGAGGATATTCCACCCGACGCGCTCAAGAGCAGCGACAAGAAGGTCGTCATCCCGCCGTTGCACGGTGCGCTGCTGAAGAACGAGCAGGACGTCCATCTGTTCGAGCGCGTCGCGTTTCTCGCGCGCAGCGGACGCTAGATGGCGCGCTTCGTCGAGCCGGTTGCGCTGACCGGGACACACGCGTTGCTCGAGCCGCTCGCACGCGAGCACGAGCCGGACATCCGGCGCGCGGCGGCCGACGGCGAGTTATGGCGGCTCTGGTACACGTCGGTTCCTTCGCCCGAGAAGACGTCCGCGTGGCTGGACGCCGCGCTCGACATGCGCGAGCGGCTGGGAGCGATGCCGTTCGTCGTGCGGTCCAAATTGACCGGGCGGATCGTCGGCAGCACGCGCTATTTCAACGTCGACGCCCCCAACCGCCGGCTCGAGATCGGCCACACGTGGTATTCGAAGAGCGCTCAGCGCACCGGCATCAATACCGAGTGCAAGCTGATGCTGCTCACGCACGCGTTCGAGACGCTTCGCTGCATCGCGGTCGAGTTTCGCACGCACTGGTTCAATCATCGCTCGCGAGAGGCGATCGCGCGGCTCGGCGCGAAGCAGGACGGCGTGTTGCGCAATCATCAGGTGATGCCCGACGGCAGCTATCGCGACACCGTCGTGTTCAGCATCATCGAAAGCGAATGGCCGGCGGTGAGCTCGCACCTGCGGTGGTTATTGCAACGGCACGAAGATTAGGGTCAGGCCTGGAAAGTAAGGAAAGTAGGGTCAGACTCGACTTTTCTTCAGAGCTCGCCAAGTCAACGTGCTGCATGAAAAGTCGAGTCTGACCCTACTTTCCCATGCTGATCGACTTCTTCCTGCACCTCAAGGCGGCGCGGCTTCCGGTCTCGACGCGCGAGTTCCTGACGCTGCTCGAGGCGCTCGACGCGCGTGTGGTCTCGCTTTCGCTCGACGACTTCTATTTCCTCGCGCGCACCTCGCTCGTCAAGGACGAGGCGCAGTTCGATCGCTTCGATCTCGCGTTCGCGTCGTACTTCAAGGGTGCAGACGCGATCTTCGACATCCGTGCCGAAATCCCCGAGGAGTGGCTGCGCAAGGAGTTCGAGCGCCTGTTGACCGACGAGGATCGCCGCAAGATCGAAGCGCTCGGAGGTTTCGACAAGCTGATGCAGACGTTCAAGCAGCGCCTTGCCGAGCAGCGCGACCGTCACGCCGGCGGTCGCAAGTGGATCGGCACCGGGGGCACCAGCCCGTTCGGCGCCTATGGCTTCAACCCGGAAGGCATCCGCATCGGCGACGCGAGTGGCGGCCAGCGAAGCGCGGTCAAGGTGTGGGACGAGCGGACCTTCCGCAATCTCGATGGCGACGTCGAGCTCAACACGCGCAACCTCAAAGTCGCGTTGCGCAAGCTCCGCCGCTTCGCGCGCGAAGGCGTCCCGGAGGAGCTCGACATGGACGGCACGATCGAGGGCACGGCAAGGAACGCCGGCTGGCTCGACCTGCATCTCGTGCCGGAGCGGCGCAACCGCGTGAAGGTGCTGCTCTTCCTCGACGTCGGCGGCTCGATGGATCCGCACGTGCAGGTTTGCGAGGAGCTCTTCGCGGCGGCCAAGAGCGAGTTCCGCCACCTCGAGCACTTCTATTTCCACAACTGCGTCTACGACTACGTCTGGCGCGACAACGCGAGGCGGCGCAACGAGCGCGTCGCGACGTGGGACGTGCTGCGCACCTACGGGCCCGATTGGCGGCTGATCTTCGTCGGCGACGCCGCGATGAGCCCGTACGAGCTGGTCGAAACCGGCGGCAGCATCGAATATGCAAACGACGAGCCGGGCGTGCTGTGGTTGAAGCGGCTCGCCGAGCACTTCAGGAAGACGATCTGGTGGAATCCCGAGCCGCAGCGCGGCTGGGAATACACGCGCTCCACGCAGATCGTGCTCTCCGCGATCGGTCCGAAGATGTTTGCGCTGACGCTCGACGGTGTCGCGCGCGGAATCGACGCGTTGCGCAAGTAAGCCCCGACAGGCTCCTACACGCTGCGCTGCGCGCTCAACACGGCTTCGAGCGCGTCGAGCTCGACCGGCTTCACGAGATGGTGGTCGAATCCCGCCTCCCGCGAGCGGCGGCGGTCCGCCTCCTGACCCCAACCGGTCAGCGCGACGATGACGACGTCGTGCGACCACGGCTGCTCGCGGATTCGCCGGCACGCTTCGTAGCCGTTCAGCTTGGGCATGCCGATGTCGAGCAGGATCACGCGCGGCCTGAATTGCTCGGCGATCATGATCGCTTCCTCGCCGTCGCGTGCGATGCACACCGAATTGCCGAGGATCTCGAGCAGTCGTGCAAGGCTTGCCGCGGAGTCCTTGTGGTCCTCGGCGACCAGCACGCGCTGCCGCGCCGCCGCTGCGCCTGGGTCGTCGGCGCTCGCGATCGGCGCCGGCGTCACGCCCTCGCTGCCCGGCACCGTTGGCAAGCGAACGGTGAACACGCTGCCGCGTCCGGGCCCGTCGCTCGCCGCCTCGATCGTTCCGCCGTGAAGCTCGACGAGCCGCTTGGCGATCGTGAGGCCGATGCCGAGCCCGCCGTGCGCGTGCTCGGGGCCGGAGTTGAGCTGCGTGAACATCTCGAACACGCTGCCGATCTTGTCCGACGTGATACCCGCGCCATTGTCCTCGACGGCGACGACCGCGCAATCGCCGTCGCGCGTCACGCGAACGGCGATCCGGCCATTGCGTTCGGTGTACTTCGCCGCGTTGTTGAGCAGGTTCGCGAAGACCTGCGCGAGCCGCGTGAGATCGGCCTCCACCGCGATCGGCTGCGAGGGCGTGGTGACCGCGAGCGAGTGGCCGAAGTCGTCGATCAGCGGGCGGCTCGTCTCGATCGCGCTCGTCAGCGCCGCCGCGAGATCGATCCGCTCCTTGCGCAGCTGGATCTTGCCGCGGCTCACGCGGTTGACGTCGAGCAGATCGTCGATCAGCCGCACCATCTGCCGCATCTGCCGTTGCAGCATCGTGCGCGCGCGCTCGACGTCGTCGGCATCGCCGCGGCGCAAGCTCATGATCTCCAGCGCGTTCTGCATCGGAGCGAGCGGGTTGCGAAGCTCGTGCGCGAGGCTCGCGAGGAATTCGTCCTTGCGCCGGTCGGCATCTTTCAGCGCTTCCTCGAGCTCCTTGCGCTGCGTGATGTCGATCACCACCGACACCCAGCCGTCGGGCCGCTCGGTGCCATCCTCGTACGTGGGCACGTACGACACATATAACCACGGCGACCCGCGCTGCGGCACCGACACCTGGATTTCGAATTCGACGGTCTCGCCGCCGAGCACGCGGTCGATGAACGGCTTCAGCCGCGCGAACGTCTCGGTGCCGACGACCTCCTCAATCAAATGCCCCTCGATCCGGTCGATCGGAAGGTTGCGCCACAGCATGTAGGCCTTGTTCGTCCAGACGAAGCGCAGGTCGCGGCTTACACGCGTCACCAGTGCGGCCATCGTATCGGTCACCATGCGAAGCTGATTGCGCGCGGCGCGCAGCGCCTGTTCCTTGCGCCGCTCCTCGGTGACGTCGAAGCACGAGCCGATGTAGCCTGCGAACCCTCCGGCGCCGTCGTACAGCGGCACGCCTTGATCGAGCAGCCAGCGATACTCGCCGTCGTGCCGGCGCAGCCGGTACTCCATCGCGAACGATTCGCGCGTGTCGAACGCTTCGGTGTAAGTTCGCACGCAACGGTCGAGGTCCGCCGGATGCACGTTCTGCGTCCAGCCGTCGCCGAGCTCATCGGCCATCGAGCGTCCGACGAAATCGAGCCAGGGCTGGTTGAACCACGTCCACCGCTTGGCCGTGTCGGACACCCAGATCAGCACCGGCGCGCTGTCGGCCATCCGCCGGAAGCGCGCTTCGCTCTCCTGCAGCGCGACCTCGGTGCGCTTTCGCTCGGTGATGTCGATCAGCGAACCGACGTAGCCATGGAACGTGCCGTCATCGTCGAAGCGCGGCGCCGCGGTGTCGATCACCCAACGATATTCGCCGTTGCGCGCGCGCAGCCGATACTCGATGCGCAGTGGCTCGCGCCGCTCGGCGGCGGAAAGATAGATCCGCTGCACGAACGCCCGGTCAATCGGATCGATCACGTCGACCCAGCCGTTGCCGAGCGAGCGCTCGGTCGTCTGTCCGGTGAACTCGTACCACGAGCGCGACAGGAACGTGCAGGCGCCGTCGGCATCGCGCACCCAGATGATCACCGGCGCGTGATCGGCCATCGTGCGAAAGCGCTGCTCGCTTTCGCGCAATGCCTGCTCGTCGCGCGCGCCCTCGATCGCGTCGGCGGCGTGCAGCGCGCACATGTCGGCGAGATTCATCTCGTGCTGCGTAGGAACGCGAGGCACCGCGAAGTACACCGACAGCACGCCGAGGATCGCGCCGTCGCGGGTGAGCACCGGCGTGCTGTGCACGGCGCGAAAGCCGGCGGCGCGCGCGTTTCGCCGCAGCGAGTCGAAACGCGTGTCGGTTTCGATGTCCTCGACGATCACGCGCTCGCGCGTAGCGAACGCCGTGCCGGTCGCGCCGGTGTCGGGACCCGGCACGATTCGACGCACCGGCGCAAGCGCAGCCTCATCGAAGCCGACGCTCGCGCCGATCGAAAGGCATCCCGAATCGTTGTCGTAGAGCGCGAACAGGCCGTGTTGTCCGTCGTGCAGGTCGACCAGCGTTTGCAAAATCGCTTGCAGCGCGGGCGCGACGTCGTGCGTGACGGCAAGCCGCCGCGACAGTTCGGACAGCCGCGTGAGAGCCGCGACCTGCGCGGCAAGCTCGTCGCGGGTCGCGGCGAGCTCGTCGGCCGCGCGCTTGCGCTCGGTGACGTCCTCGCCCGTGCCGACGAGCAGGATCGGTCGGCCGAACGCATCCGCGAACGCGCGGCCCCGCGATATCATCCAGCGCCATTCGCTGCCGCTGCCGGGACGAAAGCGAAACTCGAACTCGAAGTCGCGCGACTGCGCGATCGCGCGCTCGATATGCGATGCGATCAGCGCGCGGTCATCGGGGTGGACGAACGCGAAGAACGCCTCCTCGGTACCGGCAAACTCGCCGGGCGCGACACCGAACACGCGCTCGAGCTGCGGCGACCAGCTCACGACGTCGGTCGCGAGGTCGCGCGTCCACGTGCCGATGCCCGCGGCGTCGGTCGCAAGGCGCAGCATCTCTTCGCTGCGCCGGCGCGACTCGTCGGCCCGCTTGCGCTCGGTAATATCGACCAGCATGTTGACCGCGCCGACGAGCGCGCCCGACGCATCTCGCAGCGGCTGTGGGTTCGACAACACATAGCGACGCGTGCCGTCGGGCCGCTCGTAGACGAGCTCCCGCTCGGCGAGGGCGCGGCCCTCGCGAATCACGCACGCCATCGGCAATTCGTCGGCCGACAACAGCTTGCCGTCGGGGCTGTACGTCCGATAGGGGCCCGCCGAGAGCGGATCGCCGATCCGCGGCGAACGGCCCCAGAGCGCTACGACGGCGTCGTTGAACGTCGTGATCCGCATGGCGGCGTCGCAGGCGAAGACCGCCGCCGGCAGGCTTTCGATCAACCGGCGGTACGGCGGCTCGCCTGCAGCGGAGTCGGCGAGCACCTGCGCGTTATCGTCCAACGCCGGGTCGCCCACGCGCGCCGCAGGGGCGAGGCACGCCTTTGCTGTCGGATACGTGCCGCTTTTCATCCGCGCTATCGGATCGGGCTACGCTCGAGTCATGTAACTGTGCCCTTCGCCGTCGACGTGCGCAACGCCGCGCCGCGCGTGCGGGTGCGCGGCGGATCAAGCAAATTTTTCCAGTCTGCGCCCCGATGCGAGCGCGCAACGGGAATTGGGCGCAAGGTCCGCTCGTCAGGCGTTTGCAAGCAAGCGTTCGAGCGCAGCCACGTCACTTGCCTTGTCCAGACAGTGGTCGAAGCCGGCGGCGCGCGCAAGCGAAAGCGTCGCCTGATCGAGCAGCGTGCCGCTTAGCATGACCAGCGTCATGGCCTCGGGGGCGAAGCGTGCGCGCAGCGCCCGCGCGACCTCGTAGCCGTTGCGCTTCGGCAGGTTGATGTCGAGGATCACGAAGCGCGGCGCCCATGCAACGGCCCGCGCAATCGCCTGTTCGCCGTCGGCGGCGGTCTGGACTTCGCAGCCCAGCTCGGCGAGCAGATCGGCGTACGTCTCGCGCACCGCCCGACTGTCGTCGACGAGAAGGACGCGTCGAACCGGCGGCGAACGATCGCCATCGCCGGTCGTCGCGGGTTGCGCCGCAATCGCGTCCGATGCGTGCGTCGATCGCGGCAAATGGATGACGAATTCGCTGCCGCGGCCCGGACCTTCGCTCGTCGCGTCGAGCCGTCCGCCGTGCAGCTCGATGAGCCTGCGTGCGACCGGCAGGCTCATCGCAATCGAGCGAGCGCCTGCGCTGGTCGCGCCGTCGGGTTGCGCGAACGGCTCGAACACACGCGGCAGGAACGACGCTGCGATTCCGACGCCATTGTCGCGAACGCGCACGATACTCTCGCCGTCGCGCGCCTCGATCGCAACATCGATGCCGGCGCCGTCGTCGCTGTACCGGCTCGCGTTGTCGATCAGCGTCGCGACGACCTGCGCGAGCCGGGCGGCATCGCCGCGCGCGGGAACGAGCGCGTCGCCCCCGCCGACGCGTACGTGCTGCTTTCTTTCCGCGACTGCCGCCGCCGTCTCCTCCACGGCACGCTGCACGATCGACGTGAGATCGAGCTCGCTGTTCGCGATGGCGACCTCGCCTCGCATGACGCGCTCGGCATCGACCGCGCGGTCGAGGAGGCGCAGCGACTGGTTGACGGCGGCGTCGATCGTCTGCACCGCCGAGGCGACCATCGGATCCGCCCCGGCGCGCTTGCGCAGCAAATGAGCGGCGTTTCGCACGGGCGCGATCGCATTGCGCAGCTCGTGCACGAGCGGACGCAGCGACGACGGAGGAACAGGTGAGGACACGGCGCTTGCCGGAATTCGACGGTTACGCCGCACGGTAGCAGCGCACAGAGCGGCGCACAAGACGCAAGGCGGATAACGCCTCCACAGCGAGCCACGAAGACGCATGCGATACTCACTCAATCGGCAGGGCTATTGCGATTGCGATGAACGACGCCTACGCGCGAATTGTCGTCGCGGTGTGCGATGCGGCGGCGCTGCCGCGAACGGCGAGCGCCGCGTGGAGCGCGGCCGGCGGCAGTGCGCTCAACACGACCGCCGTGCTGTCGTTAGGACGCCGCCGCTTTTTCGTGAAGATGAACGCCGCGCATCGAGCGCCGATGCTCGAAGCGGAAGCCGACGGTCTCGCTGCGATCGGACGCACTGGAACGATTCGCGTGCCGCAACCGATCGCCACGGGAATTGCCGGCGCGGTGGCATTTCTTGCCCTCGAATGGCTCGAGTTCGGCCGCGGTGGGCGCGACGCCGCACTGGGCCGAGCGCTCGCGGCGATGCATCGCCATGCCGGCCCGCGCTTCGGCTGGCATCGCGACAATACGATCGGCACGACGTTGCAGGACAACACGTGGAGCGGCACGTGGCTCGACTTCCTCCGCGACCGCCGCCTCGCGCCCCAGCTCGCGCTCGCCGCGGGTAACGGCCACGGCGGCGCGTTGCAGCGCGACGGCGAGCGGTTGCTCGCCGAGCTGCCCGCGCTGTTGGACGGGCACCAGCCGTCGCCGTCGCTCGTCCATGGCGACCTGTGGTCGGGTAACGCCGGACGGCTCGCGAGCGGCGAACCGGCGATCTTCGATCCGGCGGTGTATTACGGCGACCGTGAGACCGATTTGGCGATGAGCGAGCTCTTCGGTGGGTTCGGCGCCGATTTCTACGCGGCGTACGACGATGCGTGGCCGCGCGCCGACGATTACGAAGTCCGCCGCACCGTATACAACCTCTACCACGTGCTGAACCACCTGAACCTCTTCGGCGGCGCTTACCGGTCGCAAGCAGAGGCGATGATCGGCGAGCTGCTCGCGCTCGTACGCTGACCCCGCGGCCGCGGGGGAGGTCGTCGTCCCCGCGAACGCGGCGACCCAGCGTCGTTCGCCGAAAGACACTGGATTCCCGCGTTCGCGGCAATGACGGCAAACAACGGATCCGAAATGCATGCTTCGGTGCATCCAGCGACCAATCCGGCGCGTATGTCGGGGCACGGTCGGCGTTCGCGTGGCGCATGGGGTGTCCACGCCGGCGCGGCCGCGGCCCGTTGCGCCCCGAGCGCGACCGGCGGCGGCGACCGATCGAACCCAGGAGCCGTCAAATGCCAGCATTTGCACAACCTCCGCGCACGATGGCCCGCGCGCTCGCGCCGGCGCTCGTCGCCGCGGCGATCGCGGCCACGTGGGCGACGCCGCCCGCGCACGCATCGAGCCATCGCGAAGCGCCGTTCATTGCGTCGCAACCGCAGGTCGACGCGACCGATTTCTACATGTTCCGCAGCTACGAGCCCGGCCGCGATCAGTACGTCACGATGATCGCGAACTACCTGCCGTTGCAGGACCCGTACGGCGGGCCGAACTATTTCAAGCTCGACCCGAACGCGATCTACGAGATCCACATCTCGAACGACGGCGGCGCAGCCGAGAACCTGACGTTCCAGTTCAAGTTCGCCAACACGCTCGACGACAACAAGCTCACCGTCGGCGGCAAGCCGGTGTCGATTCCGCTCGCGATCAACGGCTCGGCGGACGTCAACGTCCCGAATTCGCCCGCGCTGAACGTCCACGAGACGTACACCGTCGACGTGATCCGCGGCAATCGCCGAACCGGCGCCAAGGCGTCGGCGACGAACCTCGCGAACGGCGGCACGACGTTCTTCAAGCCGGTCGACTACATCGGCACGAAGACGATCTCGAACTATTTCGCCTACGCGAACGCCCACGTGGCTCCGATAGAGGTTCCGGGCTGCGGCGGCGTCGGCCGCGTCTTCGTCGGCCAGCGCAAGGATCCGTTCGTCGTCAATCTCGGCGAGACCTTCGACCTCGTCAACATCAAGTACCCGGCGACCGAGCTTCAGCAATTCGCCGAGTTCGCGACCGTCGACTCGCTCGCCGACGCGAACGTGACGTCGATCATCCTGGAGCTGCCGATCGCGTGCCTCACCGAAGGCAAAGGCACGATCATCGGCGGATGGACGACCGCGAGCGTTCCGGCAACGCGCACGATGAGCGCTACGCCCGGCAGCGGTCTCGAGCCGTCGTCCCAAACCGGCAGCTTCGTTCAGGTGTCACGGCTCGGCATGCCGCTGGTGAACGAGGTTGTGATCGGCCTCAAGGACAAGAACAAGTTCAACGCGAGCGAGCCGAAGGACGACGCGCAGTTCGCCGATTACGTCACCAATCCGACGCTGCCGGCACTGCTCGAGCTGCTGTTCGGCAGCGCCGGCGTCAAGGCGCCGACGAACTTCCCGCGCACCGACCTTGTCGCGGCGTTCCTGACCGGCATCGATGGCCTGAACAAGCCGGCCACCGTGACGGCCTCCGAGATGCTGCGGCTCAACACCACCATTGCCCCGATGCCCAAAGGCAGCCAGAACCGCCTCGGCGTGCTCGGCGGCGACAACGCCGGCTTCCCGAACGGTCGCCGGCCCGGCGACGACGTCGTCGACATCGAGCTGCGTGTCGCGATGGGCGTGCTCTGCACGTTGAACCTCGGCGGCTGCGTGCCGGCCAATGCGCCGGCCGGAGGTCTGCACTACACTGACGGCGCCTACATCTACGACGGCTTCTTCCACGACGGCTTCCCTTACCTGTTCGCGCCGCTCAAGGGATCGCCGAACGAGGACAACGCTATCAAGGTGAAAGGCAACTGATCGTGCATGGCGGTTGCGCGCCATCGTCGCGAGGCCGCCTCTCTTTTCGGGGAAGCACAATGATTTTCCGCCGCGCGTCGTCGATCGTCATGGCGATGATTGCACTCGCCATTGGGGGCGTCGGCCACGCGCGGCCCTTTGTTCCCGAATCCGATTCGGTCGCGCTCGAGCGCTTGCCCGAGGCGGCCGATCCGTCGCTCGCGGCGCTCAAGCCGTTGCGCACGGCGGTGGCCCGCGCTCCGCACGACCTCGCTATCGCCGCGGCGTTCGCTCGCCGCGCGATCAATGCGTCGCGGCACACCGGCGACCCGCGCTTTCTCGGCTATGCGCAGGCAGCGCTCGCGCCGTGGTGGAATTCCTCCGACGTCCCTGCGCCAGCGCTGCTGCTGCGCGCGATGATCAAGCAAAGCCGCCACGAATTTCCGAGCGCGCTCGCCGACCTCGACAGCCTGCTCGCCGCGCATCCGGCCGACGGACAGGCGCTGCTCACGCGGGCGTCGATCCTCACCGTCGTCGGTCGTTATGCCGACGCGGAGCGCGATTGCATGCAGCTCGCGCGCCGCGCACCCGAGTTGATCGTCGTCACGTGCCGCGCCGGCGCGCAAAGCCTGTCGGGCCGAGCGCAGGCCGCGTATCGTGATCTCGTGCAGGCGCTCGACGGCGACGTGCGATCCGACCCCGGCGTTCGCGCGTGGGCGCTCACGCTGGCCGCCGAGATCGCCGCGCGGCAAGGCGAGCTCGATCGCGCCGATGCGCACTTTCGCGCCGCGTTGGCAATGGACCCGCGCGATGCGTACGCGCGCGGCGCATACGCCGACTTCCTGATCGACGCCGACCGCCCGGGAGAGGCGGTCGCGCAGGTCGCCCCGGAGACGAAGAACGACCCGCTGTTGTTGCGGCTCGTGCTCGCCGAAGCGCAGATCGCCGATGCGGCGCGGGATTTCGCCAAGCATCGCGCCGACCTCGCCGCGCGCTTCGACGCGGCGCGCCGGCGCGGCGACGCCGTGCACGCACGCGAGGAAGCGCGCTTTCGGCTGCTGATCGAGAACGATGCGCGCGGCGCGCTCGAGCTCGCGAAAGTGAACTGGAGCGTCCAGCACGAGCCCGCCGACCTTCGCGTGCTGGTCGACGCCGCACGCGCCTGCGACGACAAGGCGGCGCTCGCGACGGCGGCCGATTGGATCGCGAAGACCCGCATCGAGGACATCACGATCGCCGCCCGGCTCGCAGAGCGCAAATGAAGCGCGCACTCCTCATCGTCGCCGCGCTGCTGTCGTTCGCAGCCGGGCACGCGCACGCGCACAAGCCGAGCGATGCGTATCTGACGTTGTCGCGCGACGGCACGACGCTCAGCGGCCGGTGGGACGTCGCGCTTCGCGATCTCGAGACGGCGATCGGCCTCGACGCGGACGGCGACGGCGCGATCACGTGGGGCGAGGTGCGCGCGAAGCACGACGCGATCGCCGCCTATGCGCTGTCGCGGCTCACCGTGCGTTCCGGCAATCGGCCGTGCACGCTGCGCGCGACGAGCCACGCGATCGACACGCACACCGACGGCGCATACGCGGTGATGACGCTTTCCGGCGCGTGCGAGGAAGCGGGGCCGACCATCGTCATCGACTACCGGCTGCTGTTCGACGTCGATCCGACGCACCGGGGCTTGCTGAACTACGTCGAACGTGGCGAGACGCGCAGCGCGATCTTTTCCGCTGACAAGCCGTCGCACGCGTTGGGCGACGACGCCGGTGGCTGGCTCGTCCAGCTCGGTCAGTACGTGCATGAAGGCGTCTGGCACATCTGGACCGGCTTCGATCACATGCTGTTCCTGCTGTCGCTGCTGCTGCCGGCCGTGCTCGTCCGACGTGATCGCACATGGGAGCCGACCGGGTCGTTTCGTGCAGCCTTCATCGACGTCGCGAAGGTCGTCACAGCATTCACGATCGCGCATTCGATCACGCTGTCGCTTGCCGTGTTGGGCGTCGTGTCGTTGCCGTCGCGGGTCGTCGAATCGGCGATCGCGCTGTCGGTCGTGTTCGCCGCGTTGAACAACCTTAAGCCCTGGGTCGAGAACGCACGGTGGATCGCGGCGTTCGGCTTCGGTCTTCTGCACGGCTTCGGATTCGCCGGTGCGCTCGCCGATCTCGGCCTGCCGACCGGTTCGCTTGCGCTATCGCTCGCCGGGTTCAACATCGGCGTCGAACTCGGTCAGCTCGGCATCGTCTCGCTGTTCCTGCCGCTCGCGTTCGCGATCCGCGCGACCCAGGCGTACCGGCGCGTCGCGCTCGCCGGAGGCTCGCTTGCGATTGCAACGCTCGCAAGCGTCTGGTTCGTCGAGCGTGCCTTCGACGTGCCGTTGCTGTCTTCGCTCGCGTTCGGATCGTAAACAAGCGTCGCGTGACGGCGCGCGCGTTCGTGCTTAAGCTAGCGGCGTGAGAGCCGAGCAGGGGTCCCGAATCGCGGCAGCGATTTGGGGATGCGAGCAATCGCGAGTCGCCGCTCGCGGCCGACGACTCGACCGTCGTCTCCCTTGCCTGCTGCGGAGGCCGAGCACGAAACCGACGCGCGCGGAGGACGCATGGAACGCATCACGATGTCGCTCGACGAAGATCTCGCGAAGGAATTCGACAGCCTGATCGCCGATCGCGGCTACACGAGCCGCTCGGAGGCGATGCGCGACCTGTTGCGCCGCGAGCTCGAGGCGCGCCGCTTCGCCTACGAGCCGCGCTCGTATTGCGTCGCCAACCTTTCGTACGTGTACAACCATCACGCGCGCGACCTGGCCGAGCGGCTGATCGCCGCGCAGCACGAGCATCACGATCTCGTCGTCTCCACGATGCACGTGCATCTCGACCACGAGCACTGCCTCGAAAGCGTGATTCTCAAAGGGTCGACCGCGGCCGTGCGTGGGCTCGCCGACCGCACGCAGGCCGAGCGCGGCGTGCGCCACGTGAGCCTCAACCTGGTGACCGTGCAGCCGGGCGACGAGCACGTCGTACCGGGCGCCCACCGCCATCACGGCCATATGCACCTGATACCGCGCTCTTAGGCCGCCGCCGGCCGACCGACGCCGTTGCCGGCTTTCAGGCTGAACTTTGCGCCAGGTCAGCCTCGCGCGAGTAGGAACTCTTATAGTGTTATTCCTACGCCCGGAGCTTCGGAGTCGTTCGATGAGCGATTTGCCCGCCACCTGGACCGCGCTGTGCGCGCTCGCGCTGCTGCTCGGCGCCAAGCACGGTCTGGACGCCGACCATCTGGCGACGATCGACGGGCTCACGCGCTGCAATGCGCGAACGAATCCGCGGCTTGCCCGCTTCTGCGGGACGCTGTTCTCGCTCGGCCACGGCGCCGTCGTGCTGGTGGTGGCGGCCGTCGCCGGATCGCTCGCGAGCGGCTGGCAGACGCCGGAATGGCTCGAGGTCTCCGGCATCGCGGTGTCGGTTGCGTTCCTGTTCGGGCTCGCGTTCGTCAACGTGCGCGCGGTGCTCGTCGCCGCACCCGGTGCGGTGGTGGCGCCCGCGGGCCTCAAGTCGCGGCTGCTCGGGCGCGTGATCACCGTGCGCCGCGGCTGGGCGGTCGCGATGGTCGGTGCGCTGTTCGCGCTGTCGTTCGACACCGTGTCGCAGGTGGCGCTGTTCGCGCTTGCAGCCGGGCGCTTCGGCGGTTTCGCTTCCGCGCTGCTGGTGGCCGGCGTGTTCGTCGTCGGCATGCTCGCCGTGGACGGCGTCAATGGCTTCTGGATCAGCCGGCTGATCCGCCGCGCCGATCGCACCGCGGCGATTGCCTCGCGCGTGATGGCGCTCACCGTCGCCGGTGTCAGCCTTGCCGTCGGCTCGTTCACGCTCGTCAAGCTGCTCGTCCCCGCCGTCGACGCGTGGGCGGACGGCCGCGAAGTCTTCTTCGGCACGACGGTTGTCGCGAGCGTCCTGCTCGCATTTGCGTTCGCGATGCGCGCCGCGCGCGCAACGCCACGCGCCGAACCGACGGGCGCTGCCGACTGAAGCCCGTCGCCGCGTCGCGCGGCGCTCGATGCTATGCTGGCCGTGCCGGTCGCTCGGCTGCCAGCGT
The DNA here is from genome assembly GCA_963728935.1 of uncultured beta proteobacterium. GTDB lineage: Bacteria > Pseudomonadota > Gammaproteobacteria > Burkholderiales > Casimicrobiaceae > CAVSMC01. The sequence continues at coordinate 1,224,829 of CAVSMC010000001.1, forward strand.
ACGCATGTCCACTGCGCATCGCGCCATCGCTTACGTCCTCGTGTCATCCGCGCTGTTCGGCGCGAGTACGGCGTTTGCGCGCGCGCTTGCCGGTGACGTTTCGCCGATGTGGCTCGCGGCGCTGCTCTATGCGGGGTCCGGCATCGGGCTTTCGGCCGTGCTTCTCGTGCGCCCACGCCGTGACGCGGGGCCGCGCATCGCGCGCGCCGACATCGGCTGGCTCGCGGGCGCGATCGTCGCCGGCGGCATCGTGGCGCCCGTGCTGTTTACGACCGGCCTTGCACGCACGAGCGGCGCGACGGCGAGCCTGCTGCTCAACCTCGAGATCGTGTTCACCGTCGCGCTCGCCTGGTTCGCGTTCGGCGAGCATCGCAACGCGCGCGTCGTCATCGGCATGGCGCTGATCATCGCCGGTTGCGCAGTGCTCGGATGGCCAGGCGTGGACGCCGCGGCGGGCGCGGCGAGCGCGGGCGCACCCTGGATCGTGCTCGCTTGCGCGAGTTGGGCGATCGACAACAATCTGACGCGGCGCGTGGCGGCGAACGACGCGACGGCGATCGCCGCGGCCAAAGGCTGCGTCGGCGGCGCCGTCAATCTCGCGCTCGCCGCTACGTTGGAGCCTTCGGTACCGTCGCCGGCGCACGCGCTTGCCGCCGGCGTCGTAGGCTTTGTCGGCTATGGCGTGAGCCTCGTTCTGTTCGTCGTCTCGCTGCGCGCGCTCGGCGTTGCTCGCGCAAGCGCCTACTATGGCAGCGCGCCGTTCTTCGGCGTCGCCGCGGCGTTCGTCCTGCTGAACGAGCCGCTCGACGCACGCTTCGCGATCGCGCTGCCGTTGATGGCGATCGGCGTCTGGCTGCATCTGACCGAGCGGCATGGCCATGCACACGCGCACGAGGCGCAGACGCACACGCATCCGCACAGTCATGACGAGCACCATCGGCACGGTCATGCGTTCGAATGGGACGGCACCGAGCCTCATGTGCACGCGCACACGCACGAGTCGCTCGTGCACGCGCACGGGCACACGCCCGATCTGCATCACCGGCACGGGCATTGACGTGTCGGCTTGCAGCGTCGCGCGGCGGCTCCCTCAGCCGGCGCCGAGCGCGAAACGCGCGACCCGTTCGATCGCTTCGCTCGCGTTGGCGACGTGCACGACGCCGTCGACCTGCGCCGCGCCGTCGAGGCCGATCACGCATTTGCCGAATTGACGGCCAAGCGCGACTTCGGACAGCGTGCCGTAGCTGTCGCCGATCGCGACGAGGCAAAGCGACGCGCGCGTGATCAGCGCGTTGCGCGCTTCTCCGATGCCGGTCGCGATGACGATCGACACGAACGGGTTCGCGAACGACGGATCGGCGTCGGGAAGCAGGCCGACGGTCACGCCGCCGTGCGACGCGGCGCCTTCGCATACGGCTTCCATGACGCCGTGGCGGCCGCCGCACACGATCGCTAAGCCGATATCGGCGAGACCGGCGCCGACCGCGCGCGCGTTCGCGAGTTGCGACGACGTCGCCTCGCGCGGTCCGATGACGCCGACCGGCGCGCGGATCGGTGCGCCGCTGTCGTGCTGAAGCCAATGCGCGGCTTCGATCGCGTCGACGGCTTCGCCCGTTGGCGCGCCCGCGATGTGCCACGTCCGCGCCGACGCGTCGAAGCGCTGTCCGCTCGAATCGAACAGCGCACGCCGTTCGCGATCGAGCCTAAAGGTGGCGCTCATGTCGGCTGCCGAACCACTCGCCCGTCGTCATGATCGCCGAGCACGCCGCCGTGATCAAAAGCGCCAGCGCGGCGGCGGCCGGGAAGTCGGACCCGGTCTCGGAGATCAGGCTGTAGAGTTGCAGCGGCAGGATGTTCAGCCGCGTGCCGACGAGCGCGAGTGCGGTGCCGTACGCGCCGAATACGACCGCTGCGGCGAGACAGAACGCGGCGCCGATCGGTGCTGCGACCTGCGGCAGCAGCACGTGACGAAACGCCTGCGCCGGCGTGGCGCCGAGCGATTCGGCTGCCGCCGTTTGCGCGCGATCGAAGTTCACCAGCACCGGCAGGATCGACATGACGATGCGCGGAATCAGGTAATACGACGAAGCGAACGCGAGACCGACCGGCGTGAACAACGCCTTGCCGATCGTCGCCGCGTCGAAACCCGCCGCGGCGAGAAGCTGCGTGAAGAAGCCCGCGCGCCCGTACGCGAGAATGAATCCGTACGCGACGATCAGCCCTGAGAAGGTGAGCGGCAGCGCGATCACGAAGGAGAGCAGCGTGCGCGCGCGTTCGGGCAGCCGCGCAAGATGCAGCGCGACGGCGACACCGACGGCGCTCGACAGCGTCGACGCGACCAACGTCAGCAACGCGCTGCCGGCAAGCGATGGCCAGAACGACGGCAACGCGAGCACGCGGCCGAAGGCGCGAAACCCGTCGGACAACGCGTCGACGGCGAGCGCTGCGACCGGCACGCCGAAGAAGAGCGCGAGCGCCGCCGCGGCGGGCAGCGCGAGCAGCGCTTGCGTCGAAACGCGCATCGCGCGCTATTTCGCTTCGGTCGCCGCCGCCCAGCCTTTGTCGATGTCGCTCTTCTTCGCCGCGGCCGCCTTGACGTCGAGCGGGCGCACTTGCGGCGCCGCCGGCAGCTTGTCGGCGACGCTGTCGGGAAGCTTCGTGCCCGGCACCGACGGCCGCACGAACCCTTGCGCGAAGATGCCCTGCCCGAAATCGGTCATGATGAAGTTGAGCCACAGCTTGCCGGCGTTCGGGTTCGGCGCCTTCTCGACGAGGCTGATGCCGTACGGCGCGGCGGCGGACGCTTCCTTCGGGATGACGACCGCGACCGCGTCGCCGAGACCGTCGGTGTATTTCGCCTTCAATCCGTCGTTTTCGTAGCTGATCCAGATCGGGATCTCGCCCTTGACGAACTGCGCGTACGGCGTCGTGCCGAGCACGCGCAGCACGTTGCCCGCCTTGTGCAGCTTGCCGAGATAGTCGAGGCCCGGCTGCACGTTGTTCATGTCGCCGCCGGCGCCGAAGTTCGCCGCGAACGCGAGCACCTGCCCGACGCCCGTCGAGCGCGGATCGAGATAGACGATCGAGTTCTTGTATTCGGGCTTCAGTAGGTCCGCCCACGATTGCGGCACGTTCTTCACGAGCTTCGTGTTGACGATGAACGCGACGGTGAGCGAATGGATCGTGAACCACTTGCCGTCGGGATCGCGGAACACCGGCGGCAGCTTGTCGAAATTGACCGGCTTGAACGGCGCGACCACGCCCTTGTTGACGGCGTCGATCGCCGAGGCGGCGAAGTAATACGCGGTATCGGCCTGCGGGCGGTTGCGCGACTTTTCGAGCGCGACGACCGTGGCGCCGGAGCCCAGGTCGTTGTAGACGATCTCCACTTCCGGGTAGCGCTTCTTGAACGCCGCGAATTGCGCCGCCCAGTTCGCCCACGTCGGGCCCGTGTCGAAGCTCACGACGAGGCCTTCCTTCTTCGCCGCGTCGTAGAGCGCCTTTTCGCCCCCATAGAGCTCCGGCGAATCGACAACCGTCTGCGCCGACGCAACGAGCGCGACCAGCGCGGCCAACGCGGCGACCACATATTGCTTCATTCTCATGTCGAGCTCCCTTGTGAACCGGGAAGGAACTGTACCGCATTGGCGGGGACGCGAACATGCGTGATCGCGCCGCGTACGGCTGTGTCGATCTTCAATCGTCCATGTCCGACGGCGAGCTCGAGCTGGCGGCTCGCGCCGAAGAAGCGATCGTGCACGACGTCCACGTTGAATACATTCTCGCCGGCAGCGCTCGCGGACGCTTCGACGCGCTCGGGGCGCACGAGCAGCCGCACGCGGGCGCCATCGGCGAGGCCGTGCGGCTGCGTGACGATGCGGCCGAGCGGCGTATCGACGGCGCAACCCGCGAACGCGGTGCCGTCGATCAGATTCGCGCGGCCGACGAAGCTCGCGACGAACGCATCGGCGGGGTGGTCGTAGAGCGCCTGCGGCGAGGCGACCTGGACGAGCCGTCCCTCGCGCAGCACGGCGATGCGGTCGGCGAGCGAAAGCGCCTCGTCCTGGTCGTGCGTGATCAGAAGCGACGCGATCTGCTGCTGTTGCTGGATGCGGCGAAGCTCGTCGCGCATCGCCACGCGCGTCGCCGCGTCGAGCGCCGAGAGCGGCTCGTCGAGCAGCAGTGCGCGCGGCTTGAACGACAGTGCGCGGGCGAGCGCGACGCGCTGCTGCTGGCCGCCGGAAAGTTGCGCCGGAAGGCGCTCGCCGAAGCCCGCGAGCCCGACGAGCTCGAGCATCGCGTCGGCGCGCCGCGCGCGCTCGGCGAGCGGCACGTCGCGCACGCGCAGCGGATAGGCCACGTTGTCGCGAACGCTCATATGCGGGAACAGCGCGTACGACTGGAACACGATGCCGCACTCGCGCGAGCGTACGCTCAAAGAAGTGACGTCCTCGCCGTCGAGCGCGACGCGGCCCGTTTGCGGCGCGAGAAATCCGGCGATCAGCTTCAAGAGCGTCGTCTTGCCGCAACCGGACGGACCGATGCAGACGACGAGCTCGCCGAGCGCGATGTCGAGCGAAACCCCATGGATGCCGACGTCGGTCCCCGGATAGCGGAACGTCAGATCGGTCAGCCGGACGGCGGGTGTGTCGCTCATCCAGGTGCGGCGGATAGATGCGCGACGCCGCGCGTCGACAGCGCGCCCGTGACCGACGCCGCCAGCGCGAGCGCGAGCAGCACGACGGTTGCCGCACACGCGAAGCCCGTCGCGCCGTAGAACGCCTGCAGCAAGACGACGGGGTACGTGCGATTGAGAAAGCCCGCGACGAGATTCGATAGCTGGAACTCGCCGATCGACAGCGCGGCGACGACGATCAACCCCGACAGCACCGAGTGGCGCAACGCCGGCAGCACGATGTGGACGAAGCGCTGTACGCCGCTGCTGCCGAGCGATTCGGCGGCGTCTTCGAGCGCGCGAAGGCCGAGCCGCTGCATGTCGGCGACGACCGTCTGCAGGAAATACGGCAAGCACAGGACATAGTGGCCGGCGATCAGCAGCGAACGGCTGCCGAGCCACGGCAGCGTGTCGGACGAGAAGACGAGGATGAAGCCGAACGCGAGCACGAGCGGCGGCAGCGCGACCGGCATCAGCGACAGCACGCGCACGATCGCGCGAAGGCTCGCACGCTCCGTTCGGTAGAGCGCGTAAGCGAGCGGCAGCCCCGTCGCAATGCACGCGACGCACGTCGATACCGCGACGATCAGACTCGACGCGAACGCGCGCCGAAAGCTCGGATCGGCCGCAACCTGCGCGTACCACTGGCCGGTGAGTCCCGTGGGCAGCAGCGAGTTCAGCCAAAGCTCGCCAACCGATCCGACCGCGAGCAGCGCGATCGGCGCCGCGAGATAGGCGAGATAGGCGATGGTGATCCAGCGCGGCAGCATCGACGCCGGTCGCTTGGTCTACATCCGGCCGGCGAACGACGGCGCGATGACATCCGACGCGGCAGTGACCGATTCCTTGATCGTGATCCGCCAGAGCGTGCGCGGATCGGCGGGATCGGTGAGCGTGGCCGAGTGCAACAGCGATGCGTTGTCCCAGATGACGACGTCGCCGACGCCGTACGTGAAGCGAAGCACGTACTTGGGCTGCGTCGCGTGCGCGGCGAGCTCGTCGAGCAGCGCCCATGCCTCGTCGTCCGCCATGCCGACGATGCCGAACGAGCTTCCCGACACCGCGTAGAGGGCCTTGCGGCCGGTCACCGGGTGTTTGCGCGCGATCGGATGCGTGATCAGCGGCATCTTCGCTTTCTGCTCGTCGGTGAGCACGGAGGCGACCGTGCGGCTCGACTCGTCCTGATCGTTGCGATTGCCGTAGTGGTGGATCGCGACGAGCGAATCGATGCGCGCCTTCATCGTCGCAGGCAGATCGTCGTACGCGGCATATTGGTTGGCGAACAGCGTGTCGCCGCCCTTGCTCGGTATTTCGATCGAATAGAGCGTCGTCGCACGCGCCGGAACCTGCAGGTACGAGTAGTCGGTGTGAAAATACGTGCCGGCGTCGGCGAGACCGACCGGCGCGCCGGTCGCGTCCCTGCGGTTCGAAAGGATCAGGATGTTCGCGTCGGACGGATGGTGGAACTGATCGATCACGTGCGGCTCGGGCGGCCCGAAGCGGCGCGCCCACGCGACGAATTGCGCCGGCGTCAAGTGCTGCGCGCGCAACACCAGCACCTGGGCTGCGAAGAACGCGTGCTCGATCGCGGCGAACGCCATGTCGGACATCGGTTGTGACAGGTCGATGTCGCGGGTCTCGGCGCCAAAGCTCTTTGCTAGGGGCGTGATCCTCATTTCAGGAAATCGGGACGCACGAGCTCGGGTATCAGCAGCGGGATCTGCGGCCACACGATCATCGCCCCGAGCACCAGCAGCATCGGCACGAGCATGATCATCGTGTCCTTCAGCGCGTAGCGCAAGCGGACCTTCGCGACCGCGCACGAGATCAGCAGGCAAAGACCGTACGGTGGCGTGACCAGGCCGAACGCGAGCGCGACGATGCCGATGATCGCGAACGAAACCGGGTGCATGTGCACCGAGTTCGCGAGCGGCTGCAGCGTCGTGCCGACGATGATGATCGCGGGAATCGCGTCGAGGAAGCAGCCGACGACCAGGAACACCAAGGCAATGAAGAAACCGACGCCGGTGATGCCGAGCCCCCACGACGTCACGTTCTCGAGCAGCGCCTTCGGGATCTGGAAATACGCGAGCAGCCAGCCGAACACGGAAGCAGTGCCGACGCAGAACAGCGCGATGGCCGACAGCTTGCCGGTTTCGAGCAGCGCGTGCCAAAGATGATGGCGGTCCATCTCGCGATAGACGAAGATCGACAGCGCGGCGGCGTAGAGCACCGCAACGGCCGCGGACTCGGTGGCGGTGAACCAGCCGAGCAGGATGCCGCCGACGATGATGAACGGCGTGAACAGCGCCGGGATCGACACCGCGGCCGCGGCCAGGAATTCCTTGAACGTCGCGGCGGGATACGTCGGGTACTTGCGCACCTTGGCGTAGACGTGGACGGTTGCCATCTGCGCGAGGCCGAGCAGCAATCCGGGGATCACGCCGGCTAGATAGAGCGCGCCGATCGACACCGTCAGCACGCCGCCCCAGACCACCATCAGGATCGACGGCGGAATGATCACGGCGAGCACGGCGGACACCGCGGTGATCGCGATCGAAAACGACAGGTCGTAGCCTTCCTTCACCTGCGCCTCGATGAAGATCTTGCCCTGGCTCGCGGCGTCGGCGGTCGACGAGCCCGAGATGCCGGCGAAGAACACCGAGAGCAGCACGTTGATCTGTGCGAGCGCGCCGGGAAAGTTGCCGACCATCGCACGCGACAGCCGCACGAGCCGGTCGGTGATCCCGCCGACGTTCATCAGGTTCGCGGTGAGCAGGAAGAATGGCACCGCGAGCAGGATGAACGAGTTGTACGCCTTGAACGTCGTGTTGAAGACGACCATCGGCGAAAGCCGCGGCTCGAGGAATAGCACGGGCAAGCACGCGAGACCCAGCGCGAACGCGACCGGCACGCGCAGCACCATCAGGGCGAAGAAGCAGCCGAACAGCAGCAGCGACGCGGTTCCCGGCGAAAGCGCCGCGGCCGTCACTTCTCGAGAGCTCTTGCCACGATGCGCAGGTCGGCGCGGAAGCGCGGGCCGAGAAACAGGATCCAGGTGACACCGGCGACCGGCCACGCCGCGAAGATGTACACCATCGGCATCTCGGCCAGCTCGGAGCTCTGATCCCATCCGAATTGCACGAACTTGATGCCGTACCAGATGAATACGAGTGCGAACACGAGCACGAAGAGGTTCGACACGAGTCGCAGCAGCGCATCCGGAGCGGGCGCGAGCTCCGGCCAGACGTCGACCTCGAAGTGCGACGCGTCCCTGATGCCCACCATCGCGCCGAGCATCACCATCCAGATGAAGAGGAAGCGCGCCATTTCCTCGGTCCAGATCCAATGCGGGAACCACTCGGTGAAGCGCGCGATGACTTGCAGCGTGACCGGCACGACGAGAATCCCGACCGTGGCGGCGAGCAGCCAGTCGAGCAGCCGGTAGTAGCGATCGAGGAGCGTTTGCATACGCGAAAAGTCGGAAAAGTAGGGTCAGACTCGACTTTTCGTGAACGGTCCGTCGAGCGCGAGCCCGCGCAAGAAAGTCGAGTCTGACCCTGCTTTCGGCCGATGTCGTTACATCGAGTTGATCTTGTTGTAGATCGCTTCGGCGCCGATTTCCTTCGCGTATTCGGCCATCACCGGGTCGGCCGCTTTCTTCATGGCCGCCCGATCGGCGAACGGAATCTTCTTGAGCTTGCCCGCCTTCTCGAGCGCGTCGAGCTTGGCCGCGTCCTGGCCCGATTCGACTTGCCGTCCGTAGATGCCCGCTTCCTTCCCCGCCTTGAGGATTGCCGCCTGCAGGTCGGGCGGCAGCTTCTTGAACGTCTTGCCCGAAAAGCAGATCGGCCGGATCGTGATCGCGTGCTGCGTCATGCTGATGTTCGGGCCGACCTCGTAGAACTTCATCGCCTCCACCCCGGCCGCCTCGTTCTCGCCGGCCTGGATCACGCCGTTCTGGATCGCGTTGTAGATCTCGTCGTACGCGATCACCGTCGGCGACATCCCGATCGCCGCGAACGTCTTGCTCCAGATCGGCGCGCCCTGAACGCGGATCTTGAGGCCTTTCATCTCGGCCATGTTGTGAACCGGCTTGTTGGCGAAGATGTTGCGCGTCCCGCCGCCTGCAAAACCGATCAGCATCACGTCGGCCTTCTGCGACACTTCGTCGGCGACGGGCTTCAGCGTGTCGGCGTCGAGTACCTTGTTCCAGTGGTCGAGATCACGGAACAAGAACGGCGCGTCGATGAAGGGCGCCGCCTTCGAGAACGTCGACATGTGCGCCGGCGACACGATGCCGTAGTCGACGGAGATGCCCTGGTTCATGTACGCGAAGTAATCCTTCTCGAGCCCGAGCTCGCTGTTCTTGTGCAGCACGAAGTTGACCGGCTTGCCGTAGTACTTGACGGTCAGCTCCTGGAAGCGAACGAGCGCCTTGGTGAACGCATGGTCGTCGTTGAACTGCACGGCGCCGTGCAGCGTGATCGGCTGCGAGTGCGCGCCGAACGCGAAGGCGAAGGTTGCAAGCGCGAGGCATCGCGCGAGGGCGCGTGTGAAAGCGTGCATCGTGATCTCCTCCGGTTGATGACCCGCTGCGGCGGGCTCGGCTTGCCCGTTTCTGGTCAGGTGGTCAGGCCGGCGAGTAAACCGCGCCGGCGCGACGCTGTCAACGGCGGCGCGAGCGGCTGTCGCGAGCGGCGAGCTATTTGGCTGCGCCGGCGGTCATCGCCTTCACCGTCGCGGTTACGGCGACGTCGTGGCGTCTACCCGATTTGTCCTCGACGACGAACGTGAGCGGAACGCGATCGCCTTCCCTCAGCGGTTGCGCGATCCCCATCATCATGACGTGATAGCCGCCGGGCGAAAGCGTGACCGGCCGGCCGGCCGGAAGCGCGAGCGTCTCGACGGCGCGCATCTTCATGACGCCCCCGTCGAGCTTCATCTCGTGGATCTCGACGACTTTCGCGATGGAGGACGACGCGCCGACGATCCGCGCGTCGACGGCCGATTGGAGCTGCATGAACGCGCCCGCGGTGTGCTGGCCGGGCACGGTCGCGCGTACCCAGGCATCGGAGACGACGACTTGCGCGCCGGCGGCGAGTGCGAACAGCGCGACGGCGGCGCCAAGCGGCAAGTACACGACGCGCGGTGGCCTTGGTCGTTCCATTGCATGATTGTATTCGCCGCCGAATATTGATCTGGATCAAGGCCGGCCGGCGTCGTTGCATACAACTTATGGACCCGCAGCCGGATTACGGCACAAGATATTGTGGTCATCGCGTGTCGGCGCTGCGCCACCGCCGCAGCGAAGTGGTCAACCGGAGGGGACTGATGTCGGACGCACGCGCAACCGAGCCGCGATCGCAGCCACCGAGCGAGCGTTCGGCGCGAACGCCGGTTCGCGTGCTGAAGCGCGATGGACGCAGCGTCGCTTTCGATGTCGCGAAGATTGCGTCTGCCGTTGCGCGCGCGGGTGCTGCGACCGGCGAATTCGACCGCGGTGAAGCCGACCGCCTCGCAGCCGGCGTCGGGCGCGTGCTCGCGCATCGCTACGAAGGCCGCTCGCCCGGGATCGAGCACATCCAGGATATCGTCGAGCACTCGCTCGCCGCCGCCGGCTATTTCGACACCGCGCGCGCTTACATCGTCTACCGCGATCGCCATGCGCGGCTTCGCGACCAGCGCAAGACGCTCGTCGACGTCGCCGCCTCGGTTGACGAATACCTCGAGCAGAAAGACTGGCGCGTCAATGCCAACGCGAACCAGGGCTACTCGCTCGGTGGGTTGATCCTCAACGTGTCGGGCAAGGTCGTCGCGAACTACTGGCTGTCGCACGTTTACGCATCCGAGATCGGCCGAGCGCACCGTGACGGCGACGTGCACATCCACGACCTCGACATGCTCGCCGGCTACTGCGCAGGATGGTCGCTGCGGCAGTTGCTGCACGAGGGGCTGAACGGCGTTCCGGGGAAAGTCGAGGCTGCGCCGCCGAAGCACATGTCGAGCGCGGTGGGACAGATCGTCAACTTCCTCGGCACGCTGCAAAACGAGTGGGCGGGCGCGCAGGCGTTCAGCTCGTTCGATACCTACATGGCACCGTTCGTGCGCCGCGACGCGATGTGCTACGACGACGTGCGCCAATGCGTGCAGGAGCTGATCTACAACCTGAACGTGCCGTCGCGCTGGGGCACGCAGACGCCGTTCACGAACCTCACGTTCGACTGGGTGTGCCCGGAGGACCTGCGCGACCAGATTCCGGTGATCGCCGGCTGCGAGATGCCGTTCGCGTACGGCGACCTGCAGGCCGAGATGGACATGATCAACCGCGCGTACATCGAGGTGATGACCGCGGGCGACGCGAAGGGCCGCGTGTTCACGTTTCCGATTCCGACGTACAACATCACGCCCGACTTCGACTGGGACCACCCGAACTGCGAAGCGCTGTTCGCGATGACGGCGAAGTACGGGCTGCCGTACTTCCAGAACTTCGTGAACTCGGAGTTGAAGCCGAACATGATCCGCTCGATGTGCTGCCGGCTGCAGCTCGATCTGCGCGAGCTCCTGAAGCGCGGCAACGGACTCTTCGGCAGCGCCGAGCAGACCGGCTCGGTCGGTGTCGTCACCATAAACTGCGCCCGGCTCGGCTATCTGCACGCGGGCGACGAAGTGGGTCTGTACCGCCGGCTCGACCAGCTGCTCGTGCTCGCGAAGGACAGCCTCGAAGTCAAGCGCAAGGTGATCCAGCGGCTGATCGACCAGGGGCTCTTCCCCTACACGAAACGCTACCTCGGGACGCTGCGAAACCACTTCGCGACGATCGGCGTGAACGGCGTGAACGAGATGATCCGCAACTTCACGCGCGGCGGCGACGACATCACGAGCGATTCGGGCCACGCGTTCGCATTGCGGCTGCTCGACCATCTGCGCGCGCGCATCGTCGCCTTCCAGGAAGAAACGGGCCATCTGTACAACCTCGAGGCGACGCCGGCGGAGGGCACGACGTATCGCTTCGCGAAGGAGGACCGCAAGCGCTGGTCCGACATCCTGCAGGCGGGCACCGCCGAGCGTCCGTACTACACGAACAGCTCGCAGCTTCCGGTCGGCTTCACCGACGATCCGTTCGAGGCGCTCGCGCGCCAGGAGCCGCTGCAGGCGAAGTACACCGGCGGCACCGTGCTGCATCTGTACATGAGCGAGCGGCTGTCGTCGGCCGCGGCCTGCAAGACGCTCGTTCGCCGCGCGCTCGAGCGCTTTCGGCTGCCGTACATCACGATCACGCCGACGTTCTCGATCTGTCCCACGCATGGCTATCTCGACGGTGAGCACGAGTTCTGCCCGAAATGCGACGAAGAGCGCCTGGCGCAAAAGCGCCGGCGGCTCGCAGCCTAGAGGAGATTGCAACGATGAACACGATGACCGAAGCGAAGTACCTTGTCGCCGCGCAGAGCGACGAAGAGCTCGTCGTTCCGATCGCCGAGGCGGTCACGCTCGCCGACGACGAGCGGCAGCGCTGCGAAGTGTGGACGCGCGTGATGGGCTATCACCGGCCTGTCGCATCGTTCAACGTCGGCAAGAAGGCCGAGCATGCCGAGCGCCGCTTCTTCCGCGAGTCGCGCGCCGCGGCGCACTGCTGACGCGTCGCGCGCGCGATCGATGCAACGCGACGCGGCGCCGCTGCGCGAGCGCGTGCCGCGCGTCGGCGGCATCGTCCCGTTCACGACGAACGACTTTCCCGGCCGGCTCGCGGCGGTGCTGTTCATGCAGGGCTGCCCGTGGCGATGCGCGTATTGCCACAACCCGCATCTGGTCCCTGCGTTGTCGGACACCGGCGCGCGCGAGCACGACTGGGCCGGTGTATTGCGCTGGCTCGCGACGCGCCGCACGTTGCTCGACGGCGTCGTCTTCTCCGGCGGCGAGCCGACCGCGCAAGCCGCGATCGTCGACGCCGTTCTCGCCGTCCGCGCGCTCGGATTCCAAACCGGCTTGCACACGGCAGGTGCGTATCCGCGGCGACTGCATGCGCTGCTGCCGCATCTCGACTGGGTCGGCCTCGACGTCAAGGCGCCGCGCGCGGGCTACCAAGCGGTCACGGCGATCGGCGCGAGCGGGATCGCGGCGTTCGAGTCGCTCGATCTGCTCGTTCGCTCGGGCCTCGAGCACGAGGTGCGCACGACGGTCCATCCGCTGTTGACGCCGCCGGCGCTGCTGCAGATCCTCGCCCGCGAGCTGGCCGAGCGGGGCGTTGCAAGCTGGGTGCTGCAGCGTTTCCGTGCCGAAGGCTGCGAAGACGAAGCGACGATTGCCGCCGCGCCGCGAGGGATCACCATCACGGCTGCGCTGCTCGACAAGCTGCGTGCGCACGTGCCGCAGATCAGCGTTCGCTGACGACGGCGCCGCCAAGCGCGGGGCTACTCGTCGGCGCGCCTGCCGGTGATACCCCAGACGAGGCGCTCCATCGGGTCGGGGTCATGCAGCCGAAAATCGACCCACGTCATCGCGCGCAGGAAGATCGGCAGTTCCGGTTTGTCGGGTGCGTCGCCCAGGCAGACGGGAATCACCGGGCTTCGGCGCGAGGCGAACTCGCGCAGCAAGCTGTAGAGCTCCTGCTCCTGCCACGGGCCCATGCCTGCTGCGCCGACGAAAACCGCCGCCGAGCGGATGCTGCCGATCTGCTGCTCGAGCAACGGTTGCCACGGTTGGCCCGGTGGAAGCTCCCATTCGTCGAGCCACGGCAATATGCCGCGCGCCTTGAGGTCGGCGGCGATGCTCTTCACCGCGGTCTTGTCGGCCCAGTTGTGGCAAAGGAAGACATCGAACGCGCCGGCCGCGCGCTTGCGCCGGATCTCCTGCGCGGCCGCATCGGCTTCGGCGTTGCGTACGACGTCGGCGACCGCAGGAGCGATCGTGCGCGCCGGCGGCGACGCTGCGATTGGCGCCGGCTCATGCGACTCGGATTTCGTTTCGCCGACGACAGCGGCTGCGCGGCCGCGCAAATGGAACGCCGCACGTGCGCACGCATGTCCGGCAACGACCAGCGCTTGCTGCGCCGCCGCGAACGCGGCGCCGGCGGCATCGCCCGTCGCGAGCGCCGCGTAGAAGTGACGCATGAACTCGCTTGCGGCGTCGCCGAAGGCGCCGCTCACGACGGCGAGCTGCTGCGCCAGCGCGCTCGCGACCTGACCGAGAGGATCGTCGCCGGCGCCGCACGCTTGCAGGAGCACGACGCGCAGTTGCGGTTGCGACTTGAGCAGCGTCGCGAGGTACGGAGCATTGAGGCCGCGCGCACGCCCGGACGAATCCTGGAATACGAGCGTGCCGTACTGCGCCGATTGCTGCGAGCGGCCGTGGCCGATGAAGTGGAACGCGTGGACGGGCGCTTGCGCGAGACGCTTGCGTAACGCGTTTTCGGTCGGCTCGGCCAGGAACTCGAGCGACGCGATGCCTTGCGCGCATGCGGGCCGAAGCGCTTCCTCGAGCGAGCGCCGGCAGCCGGCGGCATCGAAGCTCGGCGCGTCGCTCGGCGCGGCGATCATGGCGAGCACGCGCAGAGGCGCATCCATCATCGGGCTCGAATTCGGGTCGGCAACGAAGCCTATCCGGCGACCGCCGCCTGCAGCCGTCGCGTGCCGCAACCGGGGCAGAACGTCTCGGTTCCCGCGAGCGCGTGGCCGCACTGCGTGCAGAAGCACTGGCCGGACGCCGCAGGCGACGCGTGCGACGTATGGTCGGCCTTGAGCACGCGGTCGTACGCGCCGCTGTCGATCCAGGTCAGGAATTCCTGCGCGCGCATCACCGTCCACGGATGCGTCTGCCCCATCACCGACAGGCCCTTCGCGATCCACGACAGCTTGTCGTCGTCCATCGCCTGGAAGTCGCGCGCCTGCTTCTCGAAGTCCTCGGTATTGATCGCATCGAAGAAGCGGTGCGGCAGCCCGGCGAGCTTCATCATCGTCGTGATGGCGACGTTCAAATCCTGGCACGCGAGAAGCGCCGCGCGGTCGGCGGTGAATTCCGCCGTCCGTTTCCAGTTCAACAGTGCGATCTCGATCGCCGTGCTGAAGAGGCTTCCGATCCCGAACGTGACACCGCCGGCGATCTCGCCGATCACGGGAAGGAATTGCGCGAGCTGGTAATAGAGCACGTGCCCGCTCTTGACGTGGCCGACCTCGTGCGCGATGACGAAGTAGAGCTCGTCGTCGGAGAGCAGATCGACCCCCGCCGTGGTGAGCACGATGACCGGCTTCTCCACGCCCGCGGTGAACGCGTTGATCTCGCCGCCCGCGGCAATGAAGAGCTCGGGTATCCTCGGAACGTCGAGCACGGCCGCCGATTCCTGCAGCATCTCGTGCAGGACGGGAAAGCTATCTGCCGTGACGCGCAGGTTGTTTCCGGTGAGCTGCACGCGCAGCAGCCGCTCGAACCCCCACTCGTTGCACTTGCGCACCAAGATGTCGAGGCCCGCGGTGTTCTGCAGCGCATCGAGCGCCTGCGTGTCAAGCGGATGCTCGTACGCCTGCGGGCGCAAGCCCGGGAGCTTGACGTGCGCCATGCCCGTCTACCAGGTCTTGCCCTTGCCGTCGGCGACGCGGTAAGCATCGATCGCCGCCCATATGAGGACCGCGAGCCACGCGATGCCGCTCGTGAACGGGCCGAGCACGATCGCAATCGCGAGCATCACGAGTCCTTTTTTGTTGTCGCCGTTGTACAACTGGCCGACGCCGGGAATGAGCACCGAGAGGACGGTCGCGAGCACGGGGTTCTTGCCGGTGACGGTCTGGCCGGCGGTCGA
Source organism: uncultured beta proteobacterium (assembly GCA_963728935.1). Taxonomy (GTDB): domain Bacteria; phylum Pseudomonadota; class Gammaproteobacteria; order Burkholderiales; family Casimicrobiaceae; genus CAVSMC01. Next base: position 1,240,296 of record CAVSMC010000001.1, read on the forward strand.
CGCGATTTGCGTGTCGCGCATCCGTGTGTCCGGCGGCGGCGAAGCCGGCGCCGCCGCCGCCGGTGCCTCGGCCCCGAGCGCGTGGCCGCATTTCTGGCAGAACTTCGCTCCGTCCTCGTTCGCACTGCCGCAATTCGAGCAGAACATGGCGCTGCCTCCCCTTCAACGAATGGATTGCGCTTCGCTCGCGCTTCGAAGATCCGCAGTCCGGTGCTGCGACACCGGCATGATATCGCTCCGACGGCGCGTCATCGTCAAGGGGCTTCGAATCGCCGCCGTCATTGCAGCTTGTAACGGACGAGCTCGAACGTGTCTTCGTCGAGCTTGCCGCCCGTCGCCGACCACGTCGTGCGGACCTGCTTGACCGTGCGCTTGGCGTCCGGCGCATACCAAGCGACGTGCAGCACCCGCACGGGCTCGGCGCCGCGCATCGCGAGGCTCGCCGTCGCCTGCCGGCTGCTGTTGAGCTCGACGCGCAGCGCCTTGAAGGTCCCCGCCGGTACGGTCACCGACTCCCAGCCGGTGACCCGGCCGTGGCTGTACCAGTTCGAAACGAAGGGGTCGTACGCCGGCGTTGCGAGCGATTTCCACGCGCTGTCGGGGCGCAGGACGTCGAACGCCGCGAGAAACGGATTGAACTCGACGACGTAATAGCCGTTGCCGCGCCATTCGACGTAGCGCGCATCGGGGTTGAACGCCTTGCTTTCGGACGCGCGTTCGCCGCCGCCGACCACGCTCATCGTCTCCCGGATCTCGCGCTCGGAGACCGCGGTCACCTGGTGGGCGTAGCTCTTCGGCTCGACGTTCTTCCAGATGCTCTTCGACTGGTATTGCCACGTGTCGCCGACGCGCGGGAGCTTCGGCGACAACGCGGCGAGCGGCGCACCTTCCGGCATGACATACAGCGTGACGCGGCCGCCGGCTTTCAGCGTATCGCCTGCCTGCGGCTTCTGCGCGACGACCGAATCGGCAGCAGGGGACGTAAACGGCTCCGCCTTGCCTTCGAGCACGCGCGATTCCAATCCCGCCTTCTCGAGCTCGGCGAGCGCGGCGCGGCGCGACTGCCCGACCAGATTCGGGATGGTGACGACCTGTGCGGCAGGCGGCTTGGCGCGGATCTCGACGTCGAGCGAGCGGCTGACGAGCGCGCCGGCGGCGTTGCGCGCGGTGAGCACGTACGTTCGGCTCGCATCGGCGGGGACCGACACGCACTCCTTCATCAACGGCTTCACCGCGCCGGGAAATGGCGTGATCGTCGCGCTCGCCGCGTTGTCGACGCCGTAGCACAGATTCACGCCGCGCTCCGACAGGCGCGATTCGAAATTGAGGATCCTGGGCGGCGCGGCCGCGACCTCCGGTTTGCGCTCGGGCGGCGGCGCGGGCGGCGCAACCGGTTTGGGCGGTGCGGGTTTGGCTTCGACGTCGGCGCGCGCTTTCTCCGCCGGCGCCTTCTCGACCGGCGCCTTCTCGGCCGGCGTTTTTTCCACCGGTGCCCTTTCTGCCGGCGTTTTGACCGCAGGTTCGGATGCGGGCGGCTTCGCGCTCGCGACCAGCGCAGCGGTGCCACGGCCTTGCACGGCGATGGACGGCGGCACGCTGCGGCCGTCGTGCGCGATCGCGAGCGCCGCGCTGCGCGCGCCCTCGCCCTGCGGCTTGAAGATGAGATTGAGCGAGCACGATTGACCGGCCTCGAGCTCGCGGCCGCTGCATCGGTCGTCGCTTACCTCGAAGTCGGGCGCCTGCGCGCCCTCGATCTTCACGCTTTTCACGTGCAGCGCGCCGGGACCGACGTTTTCGAGCTTCACGGCCGTTGGCGCACCCGCGGCGCGAATCGTCTGATCGGCGAATTGGACGCTTCCGGGCGTGACGTAGAGCACCGGCAGCGCCGACGGCGTTTCATCAGACCACGGGCGCGTGAACAAGAGGGCAGCCGCGACGGCCAGCGCGACGACCGCTGCCGCGGCATACCGCCGATCGAACCGACGCGGCGCGGGTTGCGCCGGCGGCTCCTTCAGTGGCGAAGCGTCCGCGCGCGGCGCTTCGCGCGGCGCCGCTTCACCCTGCCCGAGAATTCGCTCGAGCGTGCCGATCAGCTCGCCGGTGGTCGCTTCCCACTGCTTGTGATTGAGCTCGACCGCCTGGCGTCGTACGAGCGGGGCGAGGTCTGCGGGCAAGTCTTCCGCGCGCGGAATCGTCGCGCCCTCGACGAGCACGGGAACCACGCGGATGCCCCGCTTGAGCGCGGTTGCCGTTTCGAGGCGGACGAAATCGGCGGGCTCGTCGAGGCGTCGCTTGCCCGCGGGATCCTTGGCGAGCCAGTCGTGGCCGATGATGACGATCAGGATTTCGCACGAGCCGACGGCGCGCTCGATCGCGTCGACGAAGTCGGCGCCGGGCTCGATTCCCTCGACATCCATGAAGACGCGAGCTTGTCCGAACTGCGCGACGAGCCGGTCGTACAGCCGGCCCGCATAGCCCGCAGCGTCGTCGCGTCTGTAACTTATGAAGATGCTGCCTTTCATCTCGCGGTGTCGCTCATTCGGTCGATGAGGGCGCGCAACACGTGATGAGCGCGCGAGCGCACGCGCGTCGTCGTGCGTCGGCAGTCGAGATCATTGCACCGACGACACGCGTGATGGCAGCGGTTCGTTGTCGAATATTCGGCACGCGATGCGCGCTTTGCGCGTGTACCGTAATTGCGCGCGACCGCGTGCGAATCGGTGAGCGATCCGCCCCCTCGATTTTTCCGGGACGTTGCGTCATCATGGCGCCAAAATTTGAACACTACAGCCCAACGCCGGCCAGGGGAAGTGCGGCATACGACAGGAGAGGGCCATGACGCGTGTTCTGATGTCCGTCGGCGTCGCGGGCGTCGCGATTGCGGCGCTGTTGGGGTTCTTGCCGCGAAGCGGTAGCGATCACGCGAGCGTTGCGGCGCAGACACCGCCCGCCGCGCCGCCGACTCCGGCAGTCGCCGCAGCGCCCGTTCCCGAAAAGTCGATCGCCGATCAGGACGCGCCGTATTTCGAGGCATGCGCGCGCGAGAAGCTCACCGACTCCGAATGCGTCGGCCGCTTGATCTGGTTCAAGGCGACCGCCGGCAACGATCGCTTCCACACGTATACGTTCCAGCAGCGCGTCGGCGTGCTGGTCGATTGGTATCGGGTGCTGCGCACCGATCAGCGCGACGATCGTTTTTACGCCTGGGGCATCATCAACGATCCGGCGTGCTGCAAGCCCGGCGATCCGAACTGTCCGGCGAAAAGCCGCGACGAGACGTACGGCTTCGATTGGTGTCCGGGCGACGACGTGCTGCTGAAATACGTCGGCAAGACCGGCTATGTCGATCCCGCATGCGGGCTGAAGGACGCTCCGCTCGATCGCAACGATCCGCACACCGCGGGCGGCAAGACCGATCAACGGCAATCGGCGTGCGACTTGAAGTTCGGCACGTCGACCGGCGCGCTCGGCCTGCGCAAGTTTCCCAATCCTCGCTTCGATGCCGCTCGATGGCGCGCGTTGAACGGCGGCCTCGACACATGGCAGGGCTACGATCAGACGCTGATCAAGAAGACCAACGTTCCCTCCGACGAGCGCGTGAGCCGGATGGCGGACGCATCGTACGAGCCGCCCTTCCTCATAGGGACAACGTGCGGATCGTGTCACATCGCATTCGACCCGGCGAATCCGCCGAAGGACCCGGCGCACCCCGAATGGGTGAACATCAAGGGTTTGATCGGCAACCAGTACACGCGCATGAGCGAGCTCCTGGGCTCCGGCATGCCGGCGTCGAGCCTCGAGTGGCAGATGTTCGCGCACGCACGCCCGGGCGTCACCGATACGTCGGCGATTTCGCACGACCAGATCAACAATCCGGGCACCATCAACGCGATCGTCAACTTGGCGCAGCGCCCGACGTTCACCGGCGAGTCGATCACCAAGTGGCGCAAGACCGACACCTGCGCGGCCGAGCAGGATGAGGACCGCTGCTGGTGCGAGCCCGGCCGCACGGGCAAGTGCTGGAAGCGCGAGACGCGAAGCGACGACAACACCGCGCTCGATCTCGGCGGCAAGCCGGTCACGCTGCCGGGGGTCCATCACATTCTCAAGGGCGGCGAGGATTCGATCGGCGCGCGCGAAGCGATCCAGCGCGTCTACTTCAACATCGGTTCGTGCTCGGAACAATGCTGGGCGACGCATCTCACCGACTTCCGCCAGCTCGATCCGCAGCAGCGCGGCTTCGGCCAGACGCCGTTCAGCATTGGCGCCTGCCGGCGCGATTGCCCGAACTTCCGTGCGATCGAGGATCGGCTCGGCAACGTCCTCGACTTCTTCGTCTCCGCCGAAAGCGACGCGACCGATCTCGACGTCGCGCGCAACAGCGCGCGCAAGGCCGAGAATCCGAACGCGGCCGACTACACGAAGAACGATCTGGTCCGGGATCTCGAACAGCAATTCGGCAACGGTGCCGTCGCACGAGGCCGCACGGTGTTCGCCGAGAATTGCGCGCGCTGCCATTCGAGCATTCCCGAAGACAAGGGCGGGCCGTTCGCGACGCGCGATTTCGGCGCCATCGCCGAGAACCATCCGCGCAAAGTTCGCGCCGACTTCCTCGGCAACGACGTCGCGACACCTGCGACCGAGGTCGGCACGTTCCGTTGCCGGGCGCTGCATTCGAATCACATGGCCGGCCGCCTGTACATGGAATACGGTTCCGACGCGCTCCATGCGCGCAAGATCGTGGCGGACATTCCGGAGCGCGACGAGCTCAAGAACGACGGTCGCGGCTACTACCGCAACATCTCGCTGCTGAACGCGTGGGCGACGGCGCCGTTCATGCACAACAACGCGATCGGCCCCGAGCTCTGCGGCAAGCCGGCGAACGCCGAGAACGACTTCTTCAGGGCGCGCTACGTCGACGGCGACGGCAAGCTCGCCGCGCAGCAGCCCGCGTGCATGCGCTTCGACCCGAGCGTGGAGGGTCGCTTCGAGCTGTACCGGCGCTCGATGGAGGACCTGCTCAATCCGAAGCAGCGCGGCGCCAAGGCGACGCTCACCACTGCCGACGTCATCGTCGACGTCGGCATCAGGACGTGGGACGGCAAGACCGAGAAGGCGCTCGCGGGTTCAGGGCGCATGACGATTCCGAAGGGCGCGTCGGCGGGATTCCTCAACGGCCTGATGCACAAGGAGCTGATCGACGATCTCTATCTCGCGATGCGCGACCCGTCGCAGCTCGAGCAGGCCGGAAAGAAGGATTCGATCCCGGAGCTGCGCGAGATCGCCGCGCGCGTGCTGAACAATCCGGAGAGCTTCCCGCAGGTTCTCGCCGACAAGCGCAAATTCCTGTCGCAGCACTACGAGACGTGCATGCAGCAGATCGAGAACGAAGGGCATCGCTTCGGCGAAGACTTGCCCGACGCCGACAAGAAGGCGCTGATCGCCTTCCTGGCGACGATGTAACCAACGCGCGAGGTGCCGTCATGCGTTGCCGATACGCTTCGTCGTTCCGACTGGTGCTCGCGGCGATCGTCGGGCTCGCCGCGTTGAGCGGCTGCGACTGGTTCAAGCCGAAGCCTCCCGATGTGTCGTTCGCGCCTTACGGCAAAGGCTATGCGGGCAAGCCCGACTTCAATCAGGTCGAATACGAGTTTCCGCTGACCGCCGCCGAACGCGCGCGCATCACGCCGGACAATCTCGCGCAGCTCGATCAGGAGCAGATCGACCAGATCTACGCGCGGTTGACGCCCGGACCGATTCCCAACGGCCCGTTCGACGGCAAGGTGCTCTTTCCGAAGGGCTCGACCGGCCAATTTCGAGCCGCCGAAATCGCCGGAGGATTCGCCGCAACCGCGTTGCAGTTGAAAGGGCTCGCGCTCGAGGACTTCGCCGAGTCGCTGTGGAGAGGCAAGGTGTTCTATCGCGACGAGCGGGTGCTGCGCAATCGCATCGAGGATCTTGCCGTCCTGAAAAAGGCCGGCCTTGTCGAGGCGGAACCGCAGAAGATGAAAGTCGGCAACAGCGAAACGTGGCTGTTGTTCCCCGCGAAGCTCTATTGCGGACAGAGCCTGCTCGACGCCAGACGCGAGTCGATCATCATCGATTACTTCTTCACTGACGAGATCCCCGGTTATCAGGAAAAGCCCGACTACCTCGCCGGCCGGCGCGGCTTGCGCGTGCGCGACGAGATCCGGATGGTGCGTCCCGGCTTCTATCTCGGCCGCGCCTATCTCGATCGGATCTTCGGGCTCAACTTCACGCTCTACAACCGCGAGATCGCCGAGCGCGAGACCGATGGCTTCGTGAAGACCGGAACGAACGCCGAGGATTGCTGGGTCGGCACGCAAGCTCATCGGACGGCGAGTGCGAAATAGCGAGGCGCCGCGATGGCGATCCGCAAGTTGCGCCTGTCCGCGTGCATCGCTGCGGGCCTCGTCGGCGTCGTCGCAATCGTGCCTTGCGATGGCGGCGCGCGCGCGGCGATCGAGCGTGGCGCCGTCGCGGTCGTGGACCCCGCGATTCCCGGCGCCGACGTGCCACCGGTCGGCCGCTCGCTGTTCGACCACTTGATGGCAGTCGATAGGGGCGGCGTGCCGACCTACGACGTGCCCTATCCATTCACTGCGCTCGTCGATCGCATTGCGCGCGAGCTCGACGCCCAGTCCGGCGCTCCGATCAAGCGGGTACTGATTCCGCTCGGCCGCTCGCTGCAGCGCTCCGCGGCGGCGCCGCAGTATTTCGAGTTTCCGCGCGTGGTCGCAGCCGTCGACGGCGAGCCTGCCGCCTCGTCGCCGTTCTATCTCAAGGACCGTCTGTATCTGGGCTACCAGGAGAAGGCGAACGTCGTCGAAGTCATCAGCTACAACGAAGCGGCCGGACGGTTCGAGTTCCAGGTCGTGCGCAATTACGCGTCCGGGCGATCGCCCGAGGTCGTCTACGCGAATCGCGCGCTTTGCACGACGTGCCATCAGAACGCGGCGCCGATCTTTTCGCGCCAACAGTGGGACGAAACATCGGCCAATCCCGACGTCGCCGCGATGATCCGGTCAGCGCGCAGCGACGGCTACGGCGCCGACCTCGCGCGCGGCGTCGATGTGCCGTATGCGATCGACAACGCCACCGACCGCGCGAATCGTTTCGCCGCGACCCAACTGGTGTGGCGCGACGGGTGTGGCGACGACAGCGCGGCGTCGCAGCGCTGCCGCGCCGGTCTGTTCGCTGCCGCGCTTCGTTATCGATTGAGCGGCCAGCCGATCGCCGCCGGCGCCGCGTCGCCGTTCGACGCGTCGGTCGTCACGCCGCTCGTTGCGTCGGCGCGCATGCGCTGGCCGGCCGGGCTCGCGATCGCCGACCCCGACATTCCCAACCGCAATCCGCTGTCGTCCGACCGCGAGCGCAAGCCGCTTCCGCAGATCGAGTCCGCGTTCGATCCTTTGACGCCGCGCGCTTCGGTGGAAGTGTGGACGATCGACGGCGCGCAGTCCGCGTCGCGCGTTGTCCGCGAGGTCGCCGAATTCGTTTCCGGCACCGACGTCGCACGACTCGACGCGGCACTCGAGTCGACGTGGTCGCGGGCGGTGCCGCGGATCACGGTGAGGGCACGCTGCGACGTACGCCGGGTGAGGGCGCGCGCGTCGGGCGAGTCGATCGACTTCGATTGCGCGAGCGACTCGCACGAGCCGCAGGCGAGCATGCGCGTGCAGGCGCGAGTGCAAACGGGAGGTGGCGCACCGACGATCGTCGCGCTCACGCGGCTGCAGCTTGCCGGCGAAGCTCCGATGATCGATCTCGCGTTGGTCGACACGCGCGCGGCGATACGCTCGTCCGGCGGAGCGCTCAACGGTGCGCCGCGCCGAGGCAATCTGCACGCGCGCACGGCGAGCGGCGACGGCGTCGAGCTCGTGACGCTGCGCTTCGATGGGACGAAAGGCGAAGCCGAGGCATCGATCGTGCGCGACTCGACGCAGCTCGATGCCGCGGTGAATGGGCTGCTGAACGACGCCGGCGCGCGGCGATTCGACGGGTTCGATGCGCGCCCGTTTCGCCGCGCGAAGCTGATGCCAGCGCTCTTCACCGCGCTCGGTATGCCGACGCGCGAAGGCTGTTGCATTGCCGAGGCCGCACTGCCGGCTGCGCGGATCGACGCGGTTCCCGCGGCCGAGATTCCGACCGCCGCGTCGGGCACGGGCGCTGAGATCGTCGCGCTCCGAGGTTTCTATCGATATTGCAGCGCGTGCCATCTGACCAAGGAGCCTGTGCCGCCGAATTTCCTCGCCGGAGACGTCGCGGCGGTGCGTGAGAAGATGACGCAATGCGCGCCGCGCATTTTCGCTCGTCTCGGCATGTGGCAGCGACCGTCGGACGCGCATGCGAAGACGCCAATGCCGCCGGAAGTCGCGCTCGCACGCTACCAGCTCACCGCCGACGCGTGGCGCGCGAGCGACGATCTTGCCGCCATGTCCGCGTACGCCGCGAAGCTCATCGAAACTCGTACCGGCCGACCGCCGGATCGCGCGAACGTGCTTGCGCACAACTACGAAGAGCTGCCTTCGTGCCTTCCGGCAAGCAGTGGCCGGCACGCGGCGAACGCTCGCTGAGGGACCATATGCAGCCGCTCCCCGACGGACAGACACAGCACGCCATGCCCGCTCCGATCGGGCCGGACTTCAATTCCAATGCGAGCCGTCCGGTGCCGCCGGCGAACACCGGCTCGGCGATCAAGAACTTCATCTCCGACGCGTCGCTCAAGTTCGTGCATCTGGAGCGGCGGTTCGATCCGTTCTTCCGTCCGGCGTTCGACGCCGTTCTCAAGGATCCGCTCGCGTGCTTCGTCACGTGGCTGATCAACCGCAAACGCCCGAACGAAGGGTTTCGCCTCGCCGAGGAACGACCGATACCGGACGAGGAGGCGCATCTGCAGTCGATCATCGACAGCTTCACGACGCAGATGAAGGATCTGTGGAAACCGGGCGGCTTCGAGCGCGGCGGCAACACGAAGACCCACGGCATCGTGCGCGGCGAATTCATCGTCCATGACGACCTGCCGGCCAGCATGCGGCGCGGCGTCTTCGCCAAACCGCGAACGTACCGCGCATGGGTGCGCTTTTCCGGTCCGGGGCCGTACATCACGCCGGACATCGACGATGTCGGCTTCATGAGCATCAGCATCAAGTTGATGGGCGTGGAGGGACCCAAGCTGATGGACGAGGAGAAGCTCACGCAGGACATGTTCGGCGTCTCGACGGCCACATTCGTCACGCCCGACACCAAGGCGAACGCGCAGTTGCAGATCGAGAGCGTGAAGAACGCATCGATCTTCCATTTCGTCAACCTCCACCGCCCGCACGTTCTCGACCTGATCATGCAGGGGCTCTACATCAAGACGCAGACGAGCCCGTTCGAGGCGCCGTACTTCAGCTGCGTCCCGTATCTGCTCGGCGAGGGACAGGCGATGCAGTACTCGGTATGGCCGAAGTCGAACAAGCGGACGAAGATTCCGAATCTGCCATTGCGGCCGCCCGACGACTATCTGCGCGACGCGATGGTGGCGGCGCTGACCGCCGGCGACGTCGAGCTCGACTTCCGCATACAGCTGCAAACCGATCCGTACCTGATGCCGATCGAGAACAATGCGGTGCTGTGGCCGGAGAAGCTTTCGCCTCGGGTGTCGGTCGCGACCATTCGCCTGCCGCGCCAGCAATTCGATTCGCGCGCGCAGATGGAATTCGCCAAGCGCCTGTCGTACAACCCGTGGCATTGCATTGCGGAGCACCGCCCGCTCGGCAATCAAAGCCGCGCCCGGCATCGGATGTATTTCGAGCTATCGCAACTGCGGCACAACATGAACAACGTCCCGCACTACGAGCCGACCGGGGACGAGGTCTTCGAGTAGCGCGCGATGACGCCCCAATCGCATTTCATGATCGTCGCGCCGATCGATCGGGCGCGCGAGGCGGAGCTTCGCGCGCTGCTCGCGTCGATGAACGAAAGCCCGGGTCGCGTGAAGGCGGACAATGCGCTCGTGCCGTTCGCGCAGTTCGAGACGTTGCACTTCGCGCGCTTCGTCATCATGGACGACAAGGACACGCGCGGCGACGCTCGCGCGCACGGGATGCCCGTTCGCGACTATCCGACGTATCTCGCGTTCCTCGGCGACATCGACGGCGAGCGCGACGGCTTCCTGGACGCGCTGGCGCAGCGCGCCGGGACGGGACTGCGGGCGATCTTTTCGTGTTGCGAAGGGTTCGGCGACGACACGGACGTCGCCGAATGGATGAAGCGACGCAACACGAAGCCGATCGCGGCGTACGTCAATTGGCGCGGCCGCACGGTGCGGCGCATTCGCGAAGAGCAGGCGCTGCGCGTCGCGTTGAACGACTATCTCGAAGCGAACGCCGCCGGTTTGGACGGCGTTGCGCCGCTCGAGATCCGCGCGAGGCTTGCGCGGTTCGTCGACGGCGAGAAATCGGCAGGGCGCCTTACGTTGTCCCGCGAGAGCCCGACGCCGGCCGGCTGGTGGGTCCGCAACATGCTGCACCTGATCGGCGTTCCGCTGATCACGTTGCTCGCGCTGCCGCTGCTGATCGTCTTGCTGCCGATCCTGACGATACGGATCCGCCAGCTCGAGAAGACCGACCCCGAGCTCGTCTGGCACGTCGACGCCGCGTACTCCGACGGTCTCGCGCATTGCGAGGACCGCATCGTCACCAATCAATTCACGGCGTTCGCGAGGCGCAAGCCCGGTATCGCGCGCCTGTTGGGACTGCTCGGCGTTCTCGTGGTCGTCGATTACGCGGCGCGGCACATCGTCCGGCCCGGTCGGCTGGGACGCATACGCTCGATCCACTTCGCGCGCTGGGTGCTGCTCGACGGCAAGCAGCGAGGAACGTTCTTCAGCAATTACGACGGCACCGTCGAGAGCTACATGGACGACTTCATCAACAAGGCGGGGTTCGGCCTCAACGCGATCTTCTGCAACGCGATCGGCTATCCCAGGACCAATTGGCTGATCCGCGACGGCTGCAAGGACGAGCAGAAATACCGCAACTTCCTGCGCCGGCACACGCTTGCGACGCAGGTCTGGTACAAGGCCTATCCCGAGCTGACGGCGGTCGATCTCGAGCGCAATTCGCGCATCCGCGAAGGCATCGAATCGACGTCGATGAGCGAAGCGCAAGCGCGCCAATGGGTGAGCCTGCTATGACGCACAGCATCGTCGATTTCGAGGATACGCAGGGGCTCGCGCGCTACGGATTCGGCGGGCTCAAGAAGGCGCGCTACGCGCTGCTGCGAGTCAGAGACGCGGCCGCGGCGCGGTCGTGGCTCGCATCGGCGCCGGTCACCAACGCGGTCGAGCTTCCCGAAGCGCCGGCAACCGCGTTGCAGATCGCGTTCACCGCAGAGGGTCTCACCAGGCTCGGCGTGCCGGCAACGGTCGTCGGCGGCTTTTCGCAGGAGTTTCTCGGGGGGATGACCGAGCCGAGCCGCTCGCGGCGGCTGGGTGATGTCGGCGACGACGCGCCTTCGAAGTGGGATTGGGGTCGCGACGAAGCGACGACACCGCACGTGCTCGCGATGTTTTTCGCCAAGGGTAGCGTCGATCTCGACGGCTTCGTCGATCGCGTGACCGGGCCTCGATGGGACGAGGCGTTCGAGCTTTCGGCGATGTTGGAGACGAGCGATCTCGAGGAGCACGAGCCGTTCGGGTTCAAGGACGGCATCAGCCAGCCCGAGATCGACTGGCACCAACGATACGATACGAGCGGCCCGCATATCCAGTACACGAACAACGTGGCGCTGGGCGAATTCCTGCTCGGCTATCGCAACGAGTACGGCAAGTACACCAATCGACCGTTGGTCGACGGCGACGCGGCGAGTCAATCGCTGTTGCCGGCCGAGGACGCGCCGCATCGAAAGGACGTCGGCCGCAACGGCACGTATCTCGTCATGCGCCAGTTGCAGCAGGACGTGCGCGCGTTCTGGCGTTACGTCGCCGCGCAGTGCGGCGGCGATTTCGCCGCGGCCGACAAGCTCGCCGCAGCGATGGTCGGACGCACGAGGGACGGCGAGCCGCTGGTGCCGGTCGGGCAACGACCGGTTTCCGGTGTGGCGAAGAACCTCGATCAGAATCAGTTCACGTTCGAAGACGATCCCGCCGGCAACGCCTGTCCGTTCGGCGCGCACATCCGCCGCTCCAATCCGCGCAATGCCGACTACGTCGGGCGTCCATCCGCGCTCGGACGCCTGATCGCCGCGCTGGGCTTCGGGCCGGACGGCTTTCGCGACGACCTCACGTCGGCGGTGCGCTTCCATCGCATCCTGCGCCGCGGCCGCGAATACGGCTCGGAGCTATCGCCGGCGGACGCGCTCGGGCCAGAGCCCGCGAACGAGTCCGAGCGCGGATTGCACTTCGTCTGCCTCAACGCGAACATCTCCCGCCAGTTCGAGTTCCTGCAGAATGCGTGGACGCTGAACGCGAAGTTCTCGGGCCTCGACGCCGAGAACGATCCCGTGCTCGGCAACCGCACCGCTGTCGATGGATCGGCGATCTCCGAGTTCAGCATTCCGAGAGACGGCGCGCTGCGACGGAGGGTCTCCGCCATGCCTCGATTCGTCTCGGTTCGCGGCGGCGCGTACTTCTTCCTTCCCGGCATTCGCGCGCTGCGCTACTTCGCTCGAGCGAGCGGCGCGTAACATCGACGTTCCGGTAGCGCCAATCGCCGACGTTCGGCACGCTCGAATGCGCGCTGAGGTATCGTTCAGGTCATGCAGATTCACAATCCCGATCCGGAGTACACGCGCAGCGATCGGTCGCGCGCCAATTTCGGGCTTGCGGTCAAGCTCGCCGCAGCGTTTGTCGGACTCCTGTGGCTGATGCAGCTGACGAACTGGGCGATGGACCTTGGAGCCGACGATCTCGGCATCCGCCCCCGCGAGATCGGCGGCCTCGTGGGCATCGTCTTCGCGCCGCTGTTGCATGCCAACTTCGAGCATCTGCTCGCCAACACTCCGCCGTTGCTGGTGCTCGCGACGATGATGCTGTACCTCTATCCGAACTCGGCGCTCAAAGTGCTGCCGGCCGTCTATTTCGGACCGGGAATCGCGGTGTGGCTCTTTGCGAGAGGCGGCGTGCACATCGGCGCGAGCGGGCTCGTCTACGGCTTGGTCGCGTACGTTCTGCTCGCAGGCATCATCCGCCGCGATCGGCGCGCGATCGCAGCGTCGCTGATCGTCTCGTTCATGTACGGCGCGCTCGTCTGGGGCGTGCTGCCGATCCGCCAAGGCGTCTCGTGGGAGACGCACCTCGCGGCAGCGTTGATCGGCGTCGCGATGGCGATCCTGCTGCGTCGTCTGGACGTCCCGCCGCGTGTCCGCTACACGTGGGAGAACGAATCGGACGAGAAAGCGAGCGACGGCGATCGCCTGCAGGAGGGTCTGAACGATGGCGTCCCGTCAGGTGGCGCTTCCGCATCGGAAACGGCACTCGACCAGGCAAGAGATCCCGATCGCTGGCGTTGAAGAAAGGGCTGCGGCAATGGAGACTGCAACACGACTATTGGAGGAATGGAAAGCTAACAACGACTTGCTGAAGTTCTACGAGGACTTGAAGCAAAAACGCTTCGCCCATTTTCTGACGATTCAGACCGCGTTCCTTGCGTTCTTCGCATTGCTCGCGAAGGACGCGCTGGTGAGTTTCTCGATGCTGTCGTTGACGGCGCTCGTTCTGATTGCCGTTCCACCGCTGATCATCTCCTTCTACTTCATGCGTGTCGATACGCGCGGCCGCGCCTTCGTCGATGCCACGAACACGCATCTGCTGCTGATCGAGGAAGAATGGAAGAGGCTATCTCCGGACGGCCACTTCTCTACCTACCAACAGCTATTCGCCGTGCTCTCCCGTCACGACGACGCAACGGTGCAACAGTATCTGGATGCGCGAAAGCTCGAGGACGATCCGTTCAAGCGATTGGCAAGTTCGGCGTCCGCCCATGCGAGCGAACATGCGATATTGCGGATGTTCTGGGGGCTTTGGATCGTCTTGGCCAGCCTCGCCGCGCTCATCCATCTCGCCTGGCATTTGATCAACGGCTTTGGCGTCGCAAGCTGAACGCTTGATCAAGACTCCGGTAGCATAGCGCCATGGCTCATGATCATCACCGCGACGCCGATCACAGCGAGCTCGGTCCGATGGACGTCCGCGTGCGCGCATTGCAGACGGTGCTCGCGCAGAAGGGCTACATCGACGCCGGGGCGCTCGACGTGCTGATCGATACCTATGAAACGAAGATCGGCCCGCGCAACGGCGCGCGCGTCGTCGCACGCGCCTGGATCGATCCGGACTACCGCCGGTGGCTGCTCGACGACGCGACCCCCGCGATCGCCTCGCTCGGCTACGCCGGCCGTCAGGGCGAGCACATCGTCGCGGTCGAGAACACCGAATCGCGTCACAACATGGTCGTGTGCACGCTTTGCAGCTGCTATCCATGGCCGGTGCTGGGACTTCCGCCGACGTGGTACAAGAGCGCGCCGTATCGCGCACGAGCTGTCAAGGATCCGCGGGGTGTACTGGCGGATTTCGGCGTGACGCTGCCCGCGACGACCGAGATCCGAGTTTGGGACTCGACGGCGGAAGTTCGCTACCTCGTGATACCGCGCCGCCCGCCGAACACGGACGCGCTGAGCGACGGGGAGCTCGCCGCGCTGGTCACGCGCGACTCGATGATCGGAACCGGGCTCGCAAGATCGCCGTCGCACGCGACATGAGCTATCGATCGCATGCCGATCTCGGTGGTCGGGAAGGCTTCGGCCGCGTTGTTCCGGAGCCGGAAGGCGAGCTCTTCCATGCCGACTGGGAACCGCGGGCGCTCGCACTGACGCTTGCGATGGGTGCGACCGGCGCATGGAACATCGACATGAGCCGCAGCGCGCGCGAAACGCTTCCCGACTACGCGGCGTCGACGTACTACGAAATCTGGGTCAAGGGACTCGAGCGATTGATGCGCGAGCGTGGCCTGGTGAGCGCCGACGAAATCGACGCGGGTCGCATGCTGCACCCCGCGCGGCCGCTGCCGCGTGTGCTGCACGCTGCCGACGTCGCGGGCGTGCTGGCTGCAGGCTCGCCGACCGCACGGCACGCCTCAGCGCCGGCGCGCTTCTCGGTCGGCGAACGCGTGCGCACGCGAGCGGCGGTGGTCGCGCATCACACGCGCCTGCCCGGTTACGCACGAGGGAAGATCGGCCGAATCGAGCGTCTCTACGGCGTTCACGTGTTCGCCGAACCGCATGCGCACGGGCAGGGCGAGCAGCCGCAATGGCTCTATAACGTCGTTTTCGACGGAGGCGAACTGTGGGGCGATGACGCGATCGATGGCCTGAGGGTGTCGATCGACGCGTGGGAGCCCTGTCTCGAGGCTTTGCGATGAGCGACTCGCCCATCCTGTTGCCCGGACAACCTGCCGGCGAAAGCGGTCCGGTGTTTGGCGAGCCGTGGCAAGCGCAGGCATTTGCGATGACGCTGGCGTTGCATCAACGGGGTCTGTTCACCTGGGCCGAATGGGCGCAGGCGCTCGCCGATGAGATCGTACGCGCGCAGGCAGCCGGAGATGCCGATCTCGGCGACACGTACTACCACCACTGGCTGGTCGCGCTGGAGAAGCTCGTCGCCGAGAAGAATGCCGCCTCCAGCGACGAGTTGACGCGCTATCAGCGAGCGTGGGTGCACGCGGCGGAACGAACGCCGCACGGTCGGCCGATCGATCTCGAAGACGGCGACTTCGCCGCCTGAACGACTGCGAAGGGTCACGCCGCCAACGCGTTCAGGATGTTGACGAGGATCTTGGGCGCGCGAGTCGGATCGCGATTGATATCGGCCAGCAGCGTCTCGATCGTCGCGGTCCCCGAAAGCCCCGCCCACTTCGACATCTGCTCCGCCGTCGTGCTGAGATAGGCCATCCTCCACGACTGGAACGCGCGTGCATCGACCGCTGCCTCGTAGAAGACTTTGACCGAGCGATGCCTGGTATCGTTGGCAATGCTTGCCATCAGCTCGCGCACGGCCGCTTCTTCGCCTTCGAGGATCTGGAAAAAGACGCTGTCGACGTAGATCAGCGCGCCGGTCACGTTGCGTTTCTCGTTGCCGGTTCGCGCATCGACGAGAATTTCCTCGAGGGCCGCGACTGTCATCGGGTGCGCCGCCTGCGACGAGTACATGATTTGATAGGGCATCGGTGCGCTCGCTCCTGTTGGGGGCGCTCAGCGCGATTCGGCGCGCGGCGCAACGAAGCTCGTGTCGATCGCCCAGCGCCCGTCCGAGCGAACCAGTCGCGCCACCGCCAACGCAGAAGAAGGGACGCCGGCGCCAAGCGCAACAAGACAGGCCTCCTCGATGCAGCTGGCGACGGGGTCGTGAGATTGCGCCGGCGACTGCGCGCACGGATGCTCCCAATGGCGCAGCGACACGAACGCTTCGTCGCCACTCGCCGGCAGCGGGATTCGCACGCGATCGCACAGGCCGACCTCCTCGCCGCAGCGATCGATTCCGTAGCCGGGCTCGACGACGACTCGACCGCCGGCCGAATCGTCGCTCGTATCGACGCTCACCTCGAGACCCGACACGATGCCGAATCCGTGCACGTTCAGATTGTGGCGCCGATGCTTCGCGAGATGGTATTGCTGTTCGCGCCGAAGCGAAGCCGCGTCCAGCAGCTGCCCGTCGAAGAAAGTCGGGCGCTTCAACGTCGCGTGTTCCGCCGCGCAATCGGCCGCGCGTGCAACGTCTCTTACCGCGCGCAATACCGCGTCGAGTTGCCGCCGATCGCCGGAATCCTGTCGATAGATCAGACTCTCGGCAACGAATGCAAAAAGCTGCACCAGCGCTACGCCGGGATCCGAGTCGTTGGAGCCGGTCCAATCCGGCTGAACCCGCTTGATGATCGGCTCGACTGCGACCAGCAACGCGCGCGCCGTTTCAATGTCCACCGTCGACGTCGACACGCCGGGAATGGGCGTGACCGACGCCTCGACTTCCTCGAGATAGACCCCCGGCGCAAGGTATTCCGGCATCGCACGCTCCTCGCCTTTCCTCAACCCAGATTTCGCAGCTCCTGCAACGCAACCGACAGCATCGACACGTCCGGCGTGGCGGCCATCTTGAGCTCGCCCAACAATCGTTCGGCGCGTGCGAGCTGGTTCGCATGCTTGCCCTTCCACGCGGCCAGAAGCGTCGCCGTGTCGATGACCTCACCGGCCTCGGTCAACGCGCGCGAGGCGAGCGAGCGTGCGAGCGCCGACAGATCGTCGCGCATCGCCGTTCGCGCGAGCGCGCGCCAGTGGCTGTCCGCGGGCAGCGCACTTATTCGCTCGCGCAGCCAGGGCAGACCGAGGCGCTCGGACAGCTCGAAGTAAACCGAGGCAACGGTCGGGATCGGCCGGGCCGTGGCCGCGGCGATTTCGCTGATGTCGAGCGCGCCGGCAAGCGGCTCGTATTCGGCGACGCGCCGCGCCAGCTCCTCCGGTGCGCCCGCTGCGATGAACCGATCGGCAATCGCCGATTCGCCCAAGCCGTTGCGCGCCGTGGCGAGCACGTCGCGAACCGCGCGAACGCCCGAGCGGAACGCGTCGATCGTCGCCGCCATGTCATCGGCGAGACGCGGCGAGCGCAGGAACCAGCTCGTCGCGCGCACGATCGTGCGTCCGGTCTCGATCAGCATGTCGCTCTGCACGCGGTCGGGCACGTCGTTGTCCAGCGCGTCGATCGCATCCCACACGGGAACGAACTCGAACACCTCGCGCGTGAGCAGGTACGCGCGGACGACTTCCGCCGCGGACGCGCCCGTCGCCTCCGCGAGGCGATGGACGAACGTCGCACCGACGCGGTTCACCATGCTGTTGGTGACGTGCGTCGCGATGATCTCGCGGCGCAGCGGATGGCGCGCCATGTAAGGGGCGAAGCGCGTGCGCATCGCCCGCGGGAAATAGCGCGCGAGTGCGGTCGCAACCCACCGGTCATCGGGCAGCGCCGAGGCGAGCAGCTCGTCGTAGAGCCACATCTTCGAATAGGCAAGCAGCACGGCGGCCTCGGGTGCCGTGAGACCTTCCTTGCGCGCGCGGCGTTCGGCCAGCTCGTCGTCGGACGGCAGATACTCGATCGCCCGATGCAGCCGTCCTGCCTTTTCGAGGTAGCGCATGAAGCGCTCCTGCTGGTCGAGCAAATCGGTCGCGCGGCAATTGGCGACCGAGAGCGATTGCGTCTGGAAATAGTTGTCACGCAGCACCAGCGAGGCGACCTCGTCGGTCGCCGACGCGAGCACGGCGTTGCGCTGCTTTTCCGTGAGCTCGCCGTCGGCCATCGCGAGCCCGAGCAGGATCTTGATGTTGACTTCGTGGTCCGACGTGTCGACGCCGCCCGAATTGTCGATCGCGTCGGTGTAGAGGCGGCCGCCGGCGCGGGCGAACTCGATCCGGCCGAGCTGCGTCAAGCCGAGGTTGCCGCCCTCGACGACGACCTTGCAGCGAAGCTCGCCCGCGTCGACGCGGATCGCGTCGTTCGCGCGGTCTCCGACGTCGGCGTGCGTCTCTTTCGAGCTCTTCACGTACGTGCCGATACCGCCGTTGTAAAGCAGGTCGACCGGCGCTTTGAGGATCGCATTGAGCAGCTCGCCCGGTGCAAGCGTCTCGGCGGCGATGCCGAGCACGGCGCGAACTTCCGGGGAGAGCGGCACCGATTTCGCGCTGCGCGGCCATACGCCGCCGCCTTTGGAGATCAGCTTCTCGTCGTAGTCGGCCCACGACGAGCGCGCGAGCTCGAACAGCCGTTCGCGCTCGGCGAAGCTCGTCGCCGCGTCGGGATTGGGATCGAGGAACACGTGGCGATGATCGAACGCCGCGACGAGGTGAATGTGCTTCGACTGCAGCATGCCGTTGCCGAACACGTCGCCCGACATGTCGCCGATCCCGACGGCGGTGAAGTCGGTGCTCTGCGTGTCGATGCCCATTTCGCGGAAGTGCCGCTTCGCCGATTCCCACGCGCCGCGCGCCGTGATGCCCATCGACTTGTGGTCGTAACCGGCCGAGCCGCCCGACGCGAACGCGTCGCCAAGCCAGAAGCCGTATTCGGCCGACACCGCGTTGGCGTAGTCGGAGAAGCTCGCCGTACCCTTGTCGGCGGCGACGACCAGATACGGATCGTCGCCGTCGTGGCGACGTACGTCCGCCGGCGCGACGACCGCGTCGCCGGCGCGGTTGTCGGTGACGTCGAGCAAGCCGCGCAGGTAGTCCTGGTAGCAGGCGATGCCTTCCTTCATGAACGCTTCGCGCTCGGACGCGGGCGGCGCCTTCTTGAGCACGAAGCCGCCCTTCGAGCCGACCGGCACGATGACGATGTTCTTCACCATCTGCGCTTTCATCAGGCCGAGAACCTCGGTGCGAAAGTCCTCGGGCCGGTCGGACCATCGCAGTCCGCCGCGCGCGACCTTGCCGCCGCGAAGATGAACCCCCTCGAAGCGGGTGCTGTAGACGAAGATCTCGAACATCGGCCGCGGCTCGGCAAGCGCGGGCACCTTCGACGGGTCGAACTTGAACGACAGGAAGGGCCGACGCCTGCCGTCCTTGTCCGTGCGCCAGAAGTTCGTCCGCGTCGTCGCCTGCACGAGCGCGACGTACTCGCGCAGCACGCGATCTTCGCTCAGGTTGTCGACGCGGTCGAGCGCCGACTCGATCGCTGCGAGCTGGCGCGCTTCGGCGTCCTCGCCGCCGTCCGGCCGCGGTGACGGGTCGAAGCGCAGACGGAACAGATTGACGATCAGCCGCGCGATGTCGGCGTTCGCGGCGAGCGTCGATTCGATGAACGTCTGCGACAGCGGAAAGCCGATCTGGCGCATGTAGCGCGCGTACGCCCGCAGCACGGCGATGTCGTCGGCGGCGAGGCGCGCTGCGAGCACGAGCCGATTGAAGCCGTCGTTGTCGACGGTTCCCGCGAACACCTTGCCGAACGCGTCTTCGAACAGCGCGTGCACGGCGTCGAGCTCGACGTCGCCGTCCGCGGCGAGGGCGAGCCCGAAATCGTGAATCCACGTCACGATGCCGTCCGCGGTCTCGATCCGGTACGGATGCTCGTCGAGCACTCTAAGGCCCATGCGCTCGAGCATCGGCAGGCTGTCGGACAATGTGACCGGCGCGCCCCGGCGGAAGAGCTTGAAGCGCAGCGTTCCGGGCGCGGCCTCGAGCGGCCGGTAGAGACTCATGCCGAGCGCGCCCGACTCGGCGACGCGCGCGAGCATCTCGACGTCGGCAACGGCCCGCCGCGCCGGCGCGTCCTCGCGATAGCTCGCGGGAAACGCGGCGGAGAATCGTTTGTTGAGCGCGGCGCCGCGCGCCTCGCCGAGCTGCTGCACGAGCGCTTGCGCGAGCTCGTCCTGCCAGCGGCGTGCGACCGACGCGAGCTTCGACTCGAGCGCGGCGATGTCGACGTCGGGAATGTTGCCCGGCGTCGTCCGCACGGTGATCAGGATGCGCGCGAGCACCGACTCGGACAGAAACACGCTGAATTCGGCGCTCGTGCCGTTGAACGCCTGCAGCAGCACGTTCTGCCATTTCAGCCGCAGATCGGTCGTGTAGTTTTCGCGCGGCGCATACAGCAGGCACGTGACGAAGCGCTCGTACGCGTCGCGGCGCACGAACAGGCGGAAGCGCTGGCGCTCGCCCAGGTGCAGGATTCCCGTGGCGATCGACAGCAGCTCGTCGTCGCCGATCTGGAAGAGCTCGTCGCGAGGGTACGTCTCGAGAATGTTGGTGAGCGCCTTGCCGGCGTGACTGCCGGGCGCAACGCCCGCGCGCGAGACGACGCTCGCGACCTTGCGTCGAAGCAGCGGGATCGCGACCGGGTTCGTGCTGTACGCCGTAGACGTGTAGAGGCCGAGGAAGCGATGCTCGCCGATCACGCGTCCCCGCTCGTCGAAGCGCTTGACACCGACGTAGTCGAGGTAGCCGGGACGATGCACGGTCGAGCGCGAATTGGCTTTCGTCAGCACGAGCGGTTCGGGCGAATGCGCGGTGGCGCGAGCCTTCGGCGGCAACGCGGCGAAGCTGCCGGACATGCCGGTCGCGGTGCTTTCGCGCAGGATGCCGAGGCCCGTCCCCGGAACCGACTTCAGCGCATCGCCGCCTTCGAACGCGACGAGATCGTTGCAGCGGTAGCCGAGGAACGTGAAATGCCCGTCGGCGAGCCACGCGAGAAACGCGCACGCTTCGTCGCGCGGCTCGGCGCCGTGCGACGGCGGATGCCGCTCGAGGTCGGCCGCAGCCGCGCGCATCGCCGCGGTCATCTTCGGCCAGTCGGATGTTGCGTACTGCACGTCGCGCAGCACGCGCTCGAGGTCTTCGCCGATCGTCGCGAGCGTCGCCGCGTCGACGATGCGATCGACTTCGACGTGCATGAACGACTCGCGATGCTGCGACGCCGTCGAATCGTCCGGCGCCAGCACATCGATCAGCGAACCATGCGCGTCGCGGACGACGTGAAGGATCGGATGGATGAAAAGATGCAGCGTCAACCCGTGCCGGTTCACTTCCATCGTCGCCGAATCGACGAGGAACGGCATGTCGTCGTGCACGACCTCGATCACCGTGTGCGTCGACTGCCAGCCGTGCTCCTCGAGGGTCGGATTGACGATTCGGGCGCGCGGCTCGCCCGGCTCGCGTTTGCGCGCGTAGTTGAAATGCGACAGCGCCGCGCCGTAGAGATCGGCGAGCGCACGCTCGGCGAGATCCTCGGGCGCGACCTGGCGAAAGTATTCGCGCACGAAGCGCTCGACGGTCGCGCGCCGGTCGGACGCAATCCGCTCGCGTACGAGTGCGACGACCTCTTCGATGCGCGCGAGCCCGCCTTCGATGCTGCCTTCCATGTTCTCCCCCGAGGCCGCGCGCGAGCGCCTAGCCGGGCTTGCCGTCCAGGCGCGGGCGCGACAGAACCGGCCAATAACGGATCGCGTACAGCGCGTAGGCCGACGACCAGCAGATCGCCGAGGCGACGACCGTGTCGACGTAAAGCGAAGGCCATGCGAGCGCCCCCGCGACGCGAACGAGCGCGCTGATCATGATCAGAACGTAACACGCGATCTCGAAACGGTCGGCGACGAGCGGCCTGCCGGTGTGGCCGCGCGCGGTGCGCGTCATCATGCCGATCGTCAAGCCGCCGATCGCGCCGATCGTCAGCGCATGCGTGGCGAGCGACGCGGCAATGAGTCCAGCACTTGCGAGCGCACGCATCGCGAGATGAACGACGATCCATGCGTACGCCGCATGCAGGATCCAGACGATCGGCGTCGCGAGCGTGCGCAGCGGCTGCCACAGATACAGACGCAAGGCGTGCGCGAGCGCGGCGACGAGCGCGATCGCCGCCATCCAGCCGGCGGGCCATCCGAGGACGTCGGCGGCGAACAGGACGATGACGCTGCCGAGCGCGAGCTTCTCGACGATCCGATTACGCGTTGCTTGCGTGCCGGGGACGCCGTTGTTGGTGAACATCGGCACGACGCGCCCCGCCATAACGGCCATGATGAAGAGGACGACGTCGAGCGCTGCGTGCAGGCTCGCACGCGCCGGCCATTCGACGAGCCCTGCGTACGCCAGATGGAGCGCGAGCACCGCGCAGGAAAGCGCGGCGAGCAGCGCGACGAAGAAGTAGTTGCGCCGATTGCCGCTGCGCAATAGCGGAACCGCGATGCCGATGGCGACTGCCGCGGGGAACGCCGCGTTGACGATCGCCGACGGGATCGCGAACGGCGTCAGCACGAGCACGCGGCCGGCGATCCACAGAAGCGCGAACGCGGCGAGCAGCGCGCCGGTCGGCGTCGGTTGCCCCGTCCAGTTGCGCACCGCGGTAAAGAGAAAGCCGGCGACGACCGCTGTCGTGAAGCCGAACAGCATTTCATGGCCATGCCAGGTCGGATCGCCGCGGTAGACGGCGGGCAGCACGCCAGCTTGCGTCAATGCCCACAGCGCGACCGACAGCGCCGCGAAGATGCTCGCGAGCAGGTAGAACGGGCGGAAACCGAGGTTCCACAGCGCGAACCCGCTCGTCGGCGCATTCGCGTTCGCCGCGGGATGGTCGATCGATATCGTCTGCCGAGGCATCGCGTTTCACCAGGATTACGCAGCGCGTTCCCGGGTAGTCCCGGTCAGCCAGTATAGGCCTTGAGCTTCGCGATGTCGGCGATGCGTACGTCGCGGCCGTCGACCTCGATCAACTTCGCCTCGGTCAGCTCGTGCAGGATACGAGAGAAGTGCTCGGGCGTGAGATTCAACCGCGATGCGACGATCGCCTTGGCCGTGGGCAGTGTCACCGTCGTCGGACCGATGTCGCCACCGGTATCCGCACGCAACAGGTAGCCGATGACGCGCTGCGTGCCGGATTGCAACGAATACGACTCGACGTCGCTCATCAGCCCGTGCAGCCGTTGCGAGAGCCCGGCAAGCAGGCGCCGAGCGAAGCCCGAATCGCGCTCGATGCCGTCGAATACCGCGCCCTTCGACACGTGCAGCAGCAGCGAGTCGGCTAGCGTTTGCGCCATCACGATGTAGGGCTTCTCCATGAACATCAGCGCTTCGCCGAACGAATGGCCCGGACCGATGATCTCGACGACCTTCTCGCCGCCATGCGGCGTGACGAACGCGAGCTTCACCTGCCCGTACACGACGACGTGGAACCCGACGCACGGATCGCCTCGATTGAAGACGATTTCGCCGCGCGGAACGTGAAGCTCCGAGGTCCCCGCCGCAATGCGATCGAGCTCTTCGCCGGCAAGCTCCTTGAAAAGAGGCAGGTTGGCGAGAAAGGCCTGGGTCTTGATCTTCGGCGGCGGCATGGCAAGCGGATCGCGTCGCGGGCGGCGCGGCTAGCCTAACACGCAGCGCACCGAGCTCCGATCAGAAAACCCGTGATGGCCTAGAAGTTGCGTGACCGGCGCCAACCGGCCATCATTACCGATTCACAGCCGAAACCCGATCTCAAAAATGGCCATGACGGAGATCCGCACCGACAGCCGCGTTGTCGACGAGCCGTTGACCGACGCCGAACTCGACGAGCTCGAGGCGTTTCTCGCCTCCGATGCCGTGCCGCAGGATTGCATGGATCTCGAGATGCTCGACGGTTACCTGACGGCGATCGTGTCCGGTCCGGAATCGATCCAGCCCTCGGAGTGGCTGCCGCAAGTCTGGAGCGAGGGCGGGCGCAGCGCGTCGCCGGCGTTCGCCGGCAACGACCAGGCGCAACAGATCATGGGACTCGTGCTGCGCCACATGGTCGGCATCCAGCGCACGCTCGCCGAATCGCCGACGCGCTTCCGGCCGTTGTTGTATATGCCCGACGAGAACGCACGCAAGAGCGACCGCACGCCGCCGGAAGCGACCGCATGGTGCGAGGGCTACATGGCGGGCGTCAAGCTTCGCGACGACGAGTGGCAGCCGCTCTACGACACGCAGGATGCGCGCGACTGGATCTTCCCGATCGAGGCACTTGCGTTCGGCGACCGCGACGACGACTTCACCGAATGGGTCGACAGCGACGAGAAGCGCGAAGGGCTGATCGACGAGCTGCCGGTTGCTTCGGTGCTGATCTATCGCTTTTGGCACGATCGGCGCGCGACCAAGGACCGCGGTACCGGCGCGCGTCGCGGCGCGTTGCCCGATGCCGCGCGCAAATCGCGGCAACGGCTGCACT
Organism: uncultured beta proteobacterium; assembly: GCA_963728935.1. GTDB lineage: Bacteria > Pseudomonadota > Gammaproteobacteria > Burkholderiales > Casimicrobiaceae > CAVSMC01. Next base: position 1,265,011 of record CAVSMC010000001.1, read on the forward strand.
AGCCTTCCCCAGGATCGTCAGGCCGCGTTGGTCGCCGCCGTCGCGACGAGCACGCGGCGGCGGAAGAAGATCACCACCGCGAGCGCGACCGCGACCGCGGCCGCGAGCAACGCGACGGTCCACACGCTCGGCGCGAGTATCGCCGCGATCGCGCGGTCGATGAACACGACGGCGACGATCGTTCCCGGGAACAGCCCGAGCGCCGTGCCGAAGATGAAGTCGCGCAGCCGCAGATGCGACGCGCCGCAGACGACATTGACGATCGAGAACGGCGCGATCGGCAAATGGCGTATGACGAACACGGCGAGCAGTCCGCGCTTCGCCAGGCGGCGCGACAGCTCGTTCAATCGTCGACCGCCGATACGCCGCACCGTCTCGCGGCCCAGATGGCGGCCGATCTCGTACGTCGTCACGCCCGAGACGATGACGCCGGCGCATGCGTACAACGCGCCGAGCCACGGTCCGAACAAAACGCCGGTCGCCGCGACCATCAGCATGATCGGCACGACGAGCACGCCGCCGATCACGTAGGCGGCGACAACGGCGAGCGGTGACCACCACTCGCCGCGAAGACGTTCACCCAGCTCGACCAGCGCCGTGAGATGAAGATACTCGCCGAGCGGCGTGAACCGCCACGCGGCTGCGATCGCCCCGAGCGCGACGATCGTCGCGATCAGCGCGATCACGCGCGCGCGAAGCGGCCCCCGGCTCTCGGTGGGAACGAGATCGTCGACGAGACGGTCGGGGTCGATCGGCCGCTCGGGATCGATCACCGAACGATCCGGGACCATCGCGTCGGCCTCGGCGGACAGCTCGCGCTCGTGCGGCGCGAGCGTGCGGCCACCGCCGCGAAGCGCCTCGATCGCGCCGATGACGCTGTTGCGCCGCGCCGTTTCGTCGGCGACGCGCGCCGGGGTAACGCCAAGATGCTCGGCGAGCAACCGGTTGCGGATGCCGGCGATCGCCGCTTCGATGCGAGCGTCGCCGCGCGCTTCGATCGCGATGTTGCACTCGGTGTCGAATCCCATCGAACGGTTGCTCAGGTTCGCCGAGCCGATCGTCGCAAACGCGTCGTCGACGACGAGCACCTTGCTGTGCACGTTGATGCATTCGGGCTCGCTCGATGGCAGCGTCGGGCAGTACGCTCGAAAGCGGCCGTGGCGATCGGCCGCGCGCACGTCGCGCTCGACGCGCGCGCGCAGCACGCCCATCGTCGACGACTCGAGCCAGCCGCTCTCCTCGCGCGGACCGACGACGACGATCTCGGGCGGATCGGCCTCGGCGAGCCGCGCCGCCATCGCCTGCGCAATCGAATGCGAGCTGAAGTACTGGTTCTCGGCGAAGAGCGAGCGGCGCGCCGAAGCGATCGCATCGAGGTGCAGCGCGCGGATCTCCTCGACTTGCGGCCGACCGTCGTACGCCGGGTCGGTGCGCGCGATCGCGACGTCGATGTCGACGATGTCGGGTTCGCAATGCGCGGGCCATGGGTCGTGCGCGACGGCGTCGCGCGGCATGCGCAAGCGCCGGCCGGTCGCGCGTCGCCAGCGCTCGCGCGCGAGCTCGCCCAGCGCCCGTGCCACGTCGCCGTCGACCATCGCCTGCACGTCGTGCATCGGCGCGTAGTCGAGGCCGAGCGGATTCTTGCGCCGCGGATCGTGGGCCCGGTGCTCCGACGTATCCCAGCGCGCGTGCGTGAGGTCGAGTCCGCCGACGAACGCGACGGCGTCGTCCACGACGACGATCTTCTGGTGATGCGATGCGCCGACCGGATGCTCGCCGTCGAGCCGGAACGCGAGCCGCCGGTGCGTGTTCCAGGCGAGCCTGAAGAGCGGGAGCCATTCGCGCTCGAGCGCATAGAGCATGGCGAAGTCCCAGCCGAGCGCGTGGATGTGCAAGCCGCGGCGCGAGGCGGCGACCGCGTTGAGGAACTCGCCGAGCGAATCGGGCAGCCCGTCGTCCGCTCCCTGCGGTATCAGCCGCACGCGACTGTCGATGTCCCAGCCGACGATGAACACGTCGCGGCGCGCCGCTGCGATGGCGCGCCGGACCGCGCGAAAGTAGGCGTCGCCGTCGATCAGCACGGCGAGCCGCTGCGCGCGTTCCACACGCCAGCAAGTGCGTCCCGGCGCGAACAACGAACGCGCGCGGCCGTCGCCGCGAGTGTCCGATGTGCGTCGCGGCCGCACCGGCGCGATGGGCGGGACGCGCATCGTCACGACAGCATCGGCTGCTTCGCCAACTGCCTGCGCTTGATGTCGAGATACTCGGCGTCCTCGTGTAACTGGCGCGCGTAGCGCTGCGTCGACGCGTACCACGCTTCGAGCCGCGCTTCACGGCGCTCGCCGGGCGAGGCCGACAGCGAGCCGAGGTACGCTTCGATCGCGAGGTAGTAACGCATCGCGTTGCGCTCGAGCGCGCCGCGCAGGTCGCGCACGTAACGCGCGCGGCCGTCGCGCTCGGAGCCGATCCGGGTGAAGCCGACCTTGCTTCGGCCAAGCGTCGCAAGGTAGGCCTGCATCGCGAGACGCGCGCTCGTGCCGTAACCGTGCGAGAACGTCAGGTGCACAATCGAGCGCTGCGCGTCGAGCGGCGCGGCCTCGAGCTCGATCCGATAGTCGGTCGTGCCGATCGGTCCGCGATCCGCCGCGAGCTTCAGGTGCAGATAGTCCGGTCCGGCGCTCACGAGACGATACGACAGCGTCATCGGCAGCAGCGCGCGCCCGAGGTCGATCGAGATCGCCGCGTCGCCGCCGCGCGACGACTCCGAAGCGCGGCATTGCTCGACGTTCGGATGCAGCATCAGGATCTCGCACCAGTTGCCCGATTCGCCGAGCGCCGCGCTCACCGTCGCGAACGGAAAGTCGACCACCGCATGGATGTCGCCGGCGAGCGTATCGGGCGTCTCGGTCGACTCGAGATGCAACGGTCTGCCGAACGCATTGCGCTCGATCTCGCTCTGCAACGTCCAGTAGCTCGTGCGAAGCGAGTAGGCAGACCCGTCCGGATGCGTTGCGGCAGGCGCCGTCGCGGCCAGCATCACCGACAGCGCGGCGCCGGCGAGCGAGCGCACCGACAACCGATCGCATGCCCGGCTGGGACACACAGACGTCATCGCCCCACTATGGAACCTCGTGCGCGGGCGGCGCGTCAGCGGACGGCGCATATGCTTGTCAGCCGAAGACCGAACGCTCGGGCGTCGATCATCCATGACGGCTGTGGCATGATGAGCCCGCGGCGGCGCGAACCGGCGCGCCGGTGAGGAGCTTTCGATGACCACAGATGCAGAAACGTTGGACATCGGCGCGCGTGCGCCGGAATTCTCGCTGCCCGGCGTCGACGACCGCACGCATGCGCTCGACGACGTTGCCGGACGAAACGGCACGGTCGTGATGTTCATCTGCAATCACTGCCCGTACGTCAAGGCGGTCGCCGACCGCATCGTGCGCGACATGCGCGATCTGCGCGAGCACGGCATCGGCGCGATCGCGATCAGCTCCAACGACGGGGTCGACTATCCCGAGGATTCGTTCGAGAACATGAAGGTGTTCGCCGCCGCGCACCGGTTCGATTTTCCGTACGTGTTCGACCAGTCGCAGGACGTCGCGCGTGCGTACGGCGCGATTTGCACGCCCGAGTTCTACGGCTTCGACGCGAGGCGCGTGCTGCGCTATCGCGGCCGTCTCGACGCGTCGCGCAAGGAGCCGGCGCCGAACGCGGCGCGCGAGCTCTACGATGCGATGGTCGCGATCGCGCGCACCGGAATGGGCCCGGCGATTCAGAATCCGGCGTTCGGCTGCTCGATCAAGTGGCGCACCGATTGACGCGCTTCGGCGCCGCCATCCGGCAGGTCACCGCGGCGGCATCGTCGCCGTGAAGCTCTCGCGTTGCGCGATCCAGTCGTGCGCGCGGCGCACGTTCGGCACGTCCGCGAGCGCGGCTCTTGCCTCCGGGAACATCGCGAGATAGCACACGATCGGCGCGAGCAGCAGATCGGCGAGCGTCACCGTATCGCCGGCAAGCGTGTTGCGCGCACCGTACGCGTCGTCGAGCAATGCGAGCTGCTTCGGCATCTCCTTCATCGCCGCATCGATCACCGCGCGGTCGGGCTTGCCTTCCGCGCCGCGCGGGAAGACGTACTGCAGGACGTAGCGGCGGACCATCGTGTCGTACATGTACGCGTTGATCGCGCTCGCCCATTGCTCCATCAGCGCGCGCGTACGCAGATTGCCGGCGACGAGCGACGGACCGTCGAACGCTTCGTCGACGTAGCGCACGATCGCCGTCGTCTCGAACAGCGCGAAGTCGCCGTCGCGCAACGCCGGTACGCGTCCGAAGGGATGCAGCGCGGCGAGCGTGTCGCTGTGCGGCGCGCAGGGCTCGAGCGTGTACGCGACGCCTTTTTCGGCGAGCGCCATTCGCGCGCTGCGCACATAGGTCGACCGCGGGTCGCCGTAGACGAATACCGAAGCGGCGCTGCCGCGCGCGTTGGTTGCGTCGACGAGCTTCGACAGGCCGCCGTTCCAGCCCTGCGCGTGCGCGTCGCGCGCCGCGGCATTGGGCAATCCGGTATGCAGGACGCGCACTTCGGTGTCGTCGCCGTGCTGCGCGAAGGTGACGGTGACGAGCGATTCGCCCATCGCGCCCATCGCCTCGCCCTCCCAGCGCCAGGTGAACACCAGCCGCTCGGGCGCGCGGACTTCACGGTATTCGCCGCCGACCGTGTACGTTTCGCCCGACCGCGGGCGCATCGAGATCCGGTAGCGCCCGCCGACGCGCACGTCGAGCATCGCTTGCGTGACGGCGGCGCCGCGCTGGCCGAACCAGCGCGACAGCAGGTCGGGCTGCACGAACGCGGCGAACACCTTGTCGCGCGGCGCGCGGATCGTGCGGGTGATCGCGAGGTCGGTACTTTGTGCGGCGGTCATCGTTGTCTCCGGGGACGAGTCGAGCGGGGTCTCTCGGCGGGCGTTTCTAGGAGCGTCGCGAGCCGTGCGAGGCCTTGTTCCCAAAACGCCCGATAGTCGTCGATCCAGCGCGCGGCTTCGCGCAGCGCTTCGGGCCGCAGCCGGCAACGCCGCCATTGCGCGTCGACGCGCCGCTCGATCAGGCGCGCGTCCTCGAGCACGCGCAGATGGCGCGAGATCGCGGGCAACGAAATCGGGAACGGCGCGGCGAGCTCGCCGACGGTCGCCTCGCCGCGCGCGAGTCGCGCGACGATCGCGCGGCGCGTTGGGTCGGCGAGGGCGGCGAAGGTGTTGCCGATCGAATCCATGCGGCGACTGTAGCGGGTTCGTATTTAACAGTCAAGTTAAACAATGCCCAAATGCCGAGCCGCTGAAACGACTTGCCGATGTCGGGGCGAAGCGATGCCCGACGGCTGGCCGGTCGTTCGGAGCCTAACGAAAGTCGATGCTGCAGAGCAACAGCGGCGGTCGCGAACGTCGAGATTTCTTACACCGCTTTGGGGGCGACGAAGGGAGCGTCGAAAGTAAACGTCGAAAAATCATTAGGAAACGAATTGTCTGCCACAACCGCACGGTTATTGCTTACGAGTGCGCGGTCATTTGCGACACCCGGGAGGAGGACCCATGAAGCAGACCGCAGCGCTTGGCTCGACCCCATCAATCAACCGCAGCAAGCGGCGCAAAACACCCTTGATCGTTGCCGCGGGTGCCGCCATTGCACTGGGCGCCGGATTCACCGTACCCGCGAGCGCTACCCCCGTGGACCCGCCGCTCCTTGTCAATGGCGGTTTCGAAGAGGGCGATTTCACCGGCTGGACGCTCGACGACCCGAGCGGGTTCACCGTCGTAAGCTGCCCGGGTCCGGGGTCCGACGTCGCGGAAGGGTTCTGCGCGGCCGCTCTCGGTGCAGAGGGTACCGAGGGCACCTTGACGCAGAGCTTCGCGACGACACCGGGAACGACGTACGCGTTGTCGTTCGCGTTCAAGTGGGACGGCGGAACGCCCGCGCTGTTCACCGCGCTCGTCGACGGTCATCCGCTCTTCTCTCGGGTCGATCCGCCGGCCATTTCCGATTTCCGATTCGCGAGAACGTTCTTCACGGCCACCGCCGCGACGACGACGCTCGCATTCGAATTTCGCGATGATCCGGGGTTCATGGGTCTCGATGCCGTGGCGGTGACAATCCCCGAGCCGATGAGCGCTGCGCTCGTCGGCCTGGGACTTGCCGGTCTCGCGTTGACGAGGCGTCGCACGTCGTAAGCTCGCGGACGCGGCAAACGGCGACGCGCGCGGAAGCGCGTCGGCGTCGCCGTTTGCGCCGTCATCGATGGCACGCCCGACGTTCGAGCGGAGCGCCGACAAGCGCGGCGCGAGGATCGCTCGCGGCTCTCGCGCGCGCATCTCGCGTGCATCGATCGCGACTGAAACGGCGGTGTGCGCTCATCGGACGGCGAGTCGCGCGAACGTTCGTCGACGCACACATGAGAATTTTGTCGCATTTGTACTTGACAAGCCCAAACCGTAAGTCGTAGCTTTCTGCGCTCGAAGGGAGGGACGAAATGGCTTGCCAGTTGCGTACGCTGCGTCGGCGCGCTTTCGTTCCGCTCGTTGTCCTTTTGGCGTTCGTCGCCGTTCCGGCGGTCGCCTCCGATATCGTCAAGTGCGCGGCCAAGGACGGGACGCCGCTCTATCAGAATTTCCCCTGCAACGTCGATTCGCTCGGTTCGTTGCCATCGAACCCGTCCGTCGCGAGGGCCGCCGCGCAAAAATCGAAGAGCGACTCCGTCAAGGTCACGTCGCCCGTCAAGCCGATCAGCACGGGCGAGCCGCGCATCGGCATGACCGTCGACGAAGTGACGACGATCTTGGGCGAGCCGCAGGAAATAATCGAGGACGAGCCCCGCAGCGGTCGCGTTTCGGTCTGGCGTTATGCGGACGGCAGGGTCGTGAAATTCAACAACAAGCATCGCGTGTTCGACGTACAACGTTAGCGGGTCGCCCCGTCACGACGTCGTCATCTCGTTGTAAACGGTCGCAGGTCACAGGAGGAGGAGCAATGCACGCATCATTCATTGAGAGCAGCAAGATGCACATCACGGCGCTGTCGAGCGCCGTTGCGCTTGCGTTGTTGGCATCGGGCGCGCAGGGGGCCGTGACCCAGAGCGCCGAGAGGAAGAACATGGATCGGACGGGGCACACGGACCTGCAGGGTCGGCCGAGCTACCAGCCCAACGTGATCCAGTATCCCGATGGGCGCACGATCCTGTTCGTCGGCATGCACAGCGGCAATCCGCGCGGACTCGTCGGCGGCTGCCCTAACAACACGCTGCCGAATCCGCTCAACGGCGGTGCGTGCGAGAACAACGGGACGATGATCATCGACGTTACCGATACCGCGAACCCCGTCGAGAAGTTCCTGATACCTGCACCGCCGGGCGGCCAGTCGCAAATGGCGCGCATGTGCCTGGGTTCCGACCTTCCCCACGGCACGCCGGGCAAGGTCTATCTGCTGCGCAACGTCCAGGGGGGCGCTTCCGCGGGCTACGAGGTCTGGGACGTGACCGACGTCACGGCGCCGGTGATGACATCTTCACTTCGCGACATCCGCTCCACGCACAAGGACTGGTGGGAATGCAAGACGGGCATCGCGTACATGCCGGGCAGCAATAACGCCGCCAGCACGCCGGCCGGCCTCGCGTTGTGGCGTCAGTCGCAGGCGATGCTGATCTACGACTGGAGCGATCCGAATGCGACGCCGACCCATATCCGCACGTTCGGCCTGCCCGGTGGACAGCCGGGCGCAACCGGTACGGTGCCTAACTCGCTGCACGGCGCGATCTCCGCGCACGAGCATCCGAGGGCGGCCGACAAATTGGCGCGCGGCGCCACCGCGGATGACGTCATCGGCAACCGCATCTACGCGGCTTGGGGTGTGGGTGACGACGGCGTGATGACCATCATCGACCGCAAGAAGCTGCTCCCCGCAGCCTACGGCGGCACGTGGGTTCCGGCCACGGCCGATAGCGCTTACGCTCCGACCGAGGCCGAATTGATCGGCCCGAGCTCGCCCACCGTCGCGTATTACCTGATGTCGCCCGATCAAGGCGGTCACACGTCGATGCCGGTGTTCGGGTTGCAGCCGAAGAGCTACCAGAAGTTCAACGAGTTCCAGACGCGCGACGTCGTGATCGTGTCATCAGAAGCGACGGCCGACGGCGTCGGGGGGCGCTGCAACGAGGCGCCGCACTGGAGCTTCATCGTCGACGTGACGGTCGAAAACTCGATAACCGCCCCGCCGGGCACGCGCGTTGAGCATGACATCTACCACGGGCCGATGGGGCTCTCGACGTTGATGGTCAGTCCGACCTTCGGCGAGCGGTATCCGCGCGGCAACTATTGCGCCCGCGGCGCACGGTTCGGCGTCCACTCGAGCGAGGAGAACTTCGCCAACCCGATGTACGGCAAGCTGACCGCCATCGCGTATTTCAACGGCGGCTTGCGCATCTTCGACATCCGGGAGCCGCAGTCGCCGTCGCAAGTGGCGTTCTACGTCACCGAAGCCAACGCCAACACCGACCCGGACGGCTACATGACCAACAACGTCGAGGTCGACAACCGCGGCTTCCTCTACATCGTCGATCGCAACGGCGCCGGCATGGACATCTTGAAGCTGACCGGATGTGCGCAGAATATCGTCGCCTCCGGCGGCACATGTCCGGCCATTCAGTAACGGTGCAGCGCGTCGAGAGCGACAAGCCGATCCGAGACCAGGAGCCTGAGCTGAATTCGCAAGCGCTGTCTTGAGCACGACGACCGGCTCGATGCGCAATGCGTCGAGCCGGTCTTTGCCGAATAGGCGCGCTCTTCGCGGCGCGCTTTTTTTGTCGGGCCCCCCTTCAACTCATTTCTGCTCGCTCCTACCGGCGCGGGCCCACCGCGGAGTGAAGATGGTGAAGCGCAGTGCATTCGAGGCAATCGTTCTTCTCGTATCGTCGGTCGTCTCATCAACGGCGCTGGCACATGATTGCCGCGTGAGAGACGTCGCCGGGTATTTGCGCGGCGCCTATGAGGGCGATTGCGACAAGAGCGAGACCGCCCACGGACAGGGCGAGGCGAAAGGCGCCGACAGTTACGTCGGTACGTTCGTCAACGGCTGGCCGCAAGGCAAGGGCGTCTACACCTGGGAAAATGGCGCGCGTCTCGACGGAACGTTCAGGAAGGGCGTCGCGAACGGTCCGGGCGTGTACGTCTCCGCCAAGGGCGTGCGCTACGAAGGCGAGTTCGTCAACGGCAAGCTGGAAGCGTTGAAGGCGCAAGACTGCCCCGTCACGCAGGGACCAATTTCATGCGGTAAGTGATTCTCCTTGTGTCGCGCTGCAAGGGGAACCGGTCTGAGCTAACGAGCTACTGCCGTTTCAGAGGTTCCGAGCAATCACTGCCAAAGCGTTCGGATCAGTGCCCGCACCTTCTCGGCCAAGGAGTTGCTCCTGTTGGAGCCTTCGCTTGCCGCCGCGGCCATCACGGCGCTGTTGCCGAGCTGGCGCGCGGCGCGCGCGAACATTTCGGCGACGCTCGCGCGCCGCAACTGACGAAGGAAGGAGGTTCCTTGAAGCGCGCCATGATGGTATTGGCGTTGTTGACGACTATCCCGGTGCTGGCGATCGCCGCCGACCAACCGGCTTCGAAGACGCCGGCCAAGCCCGCCCGCTCGGCGGTCGATCCCGCGAAGGCCGCCGAGCACGAAAAGGAAGACATCAAGCGTCACCGCCAGATCGCGACCGCGCACGAGGCGGCGGCGAAGTGCCTGGAGTCGGGTAAGGAGGAAGATACGTGCAACGCCGAGCTCGCCAAGGCTTGCAAAGATATCGCGTACGGCAAATACTGCGGCATGAAGCATCCCGACTGATACGCACGTTCGGTCGTCGCGATTGAGCTCTCCGTTCAGATGCCAAGGCTTCGCCTCATTGCCTCCATCGCGCTGTCGCTGCTGCTCTTCGTCATGCAGCTCGGCGCGCTGGTCCACGCCCTCGAGCACGACGGCGCGCGCCTCGCTTGTCCGCACGGCGCGACGCTCGTCACTTCGGGCGCGGACCAACTCTGCCCGATCTGCGCATCCTTCGCCGCGGGCTCGCATGCGTCGCCGTCGAGCGACCGCCCGTTCGCCTGCGTAAGCCTGTCCGCGACTGGCATCGTCGCGAAATTCACGGCCATCGCGGGTGCCGCTCCAACCTACTATCAAAGCCGCGGACCTCCGCCCGCTCTGTCGACGTTCGTTTGATGCGCGGTCGGCTGATCGCCGGCGCCGGCATCACTCGAAACGGAAGAAACCGATCACAGCTCGATCCGCCGCGGCGCACCTGCGCGGCGAGTGAGAAAACTTCCGACCGACCGCTGTACGAAGCCGACTGCTCGGCTGGCTGGTCAAGAATCGCGGAGCACACGATGAAACGCAAAACCCAATGCTTGAGCGCTCTCGCGTTGTCACTGGCGATCACCTCGGCAGTGGCTTTCGACGCCAACGTTCCGTCCCAGGGGCTACCGACGGCGACGGACTATGGAGCAACGCTCTTACCGGACAAAACGGGCGTCGTCTCGTGGAAAACGCTCGCCAAAGTCGAACCCGTCAAGCAAGACACGAAGATCGTTCCGAAATTCGATCCCGCGATTACCGCTCTCGACCAAACCAACGTGCGCCTGCAGGGATTCATGATACCGATCGACCTGGGTGAGCAGCAGCGGCACTTCCTGATCTCGGCCGTCCCTCCGCATTGCCCCTTCTGCTTGCCGGCGGGGCCGGAAGCGATCGTCGAGGTGAAAGCGAAAGAATCGGTGTTGTATTCGATCGAGCCGATCGTGCTTGCCGGGAAGCTGATCGTGGTCAGGGATGACGGCGAAGGCATACTCTACCGACTTGTGGACGCGACAACCGTACGCGTGCGCTGATCGAATCGACGCCATCGTGGGCCCACCCTTCTTCGCCGAAGGATGACGACGATCGAATTCGCTGATGATTGCTTTGGGGGAGAAACACATGAAAGCGCTCGCCGTCGCAATCGCATCCGTTTCCACTCTGCTCCCGTTCGGGAACGCCTGCGCACACGGCGACCACAAATCGACGCACGGCGGCAATGTGGGCCGCGGAAGCGACGAGATCGTGGTCGAATTCGTCATGGAGAGGGGAACGCTCAACCTTTACGTCCACGACGAAGCAGGCAACCCGCTCGAGACCAAGAACCTCAAGGGAACATTGACGCTGATCTCCCCTCAGCGTCCAGCGCAGGAGGTGAAGTTGGTCTGGGCGGGTTACCACCAGCTCGCGGCGCCGGGCATCGCCCCAGTCATGGGAGAAAGGTTGAGAGCGCGCATTACGCTTCCAAGCGGCGAGGAGCTCGAGTCGGTTGCGCTGTTCAGCCAGGCGAATCGGGACAAGCCCGGTCTTTCCTTCTCTGTCGGTGCGTTCTCTCTTCCCGGCGGCGTAAATGCAACTCGAAACGATGTTCGGTGACCGAGCCTGCACTCGATAGAATAGGCGCGCGCTGCCCAACAGAAGGCGACCCCGCTTCTGCATCGGCGGCCCCGCGCTTGGTTGGCGACCTGCGTTGTTGCGACCGGGCGCCGACAGCAGCCGGTGTGGCCCGATCAATCGCCGTTCGCCCGTCGCCGCGGACAGTTCGCGCACGACAGCGATTCGCCGTCCGGCCCACGCACCGCGGCGCCGCCGCACGATCCGCGAAGGCACGGCCGCTTGAACATGACACCGACCGACATCGCCGCGAGCGCGACGCCGATCACGGCGATCACGACCAGCAACACCGGCGCGAACGCGTCGAGATCCATCGCAGCGTTCAGGCCATCCGCCCGCCGAGCGCGGCGAACGCCGGCGTCGACCGGTCGACGAAGACCCCGGGTGCCTCGCGCACGATGAAGTGCGCCGCGAGACCGCGCGCCGTGGCAAGCGCGTAACCTCGTTCGGGCCCGAGCACGAACAGCGCCGTTGCCCACGCGTCGGCGCGCGCGCAGTCGGGTGTCACGACCGACACCGACGCGAGCTTGTGCGCGACCGGCGCGCCGGTCGCGGGGTCGATCTCGTGCGAATAGCGGCGGCCATCCTGCTCGAAGAAGATTCGATAGTCGCCCGACGTCGCGAGCGACGTGTCGGAAACCGGCACGATGAAATGCGCACGCTGCGGCACGGCGTCGGGGCGCTCGATCGCGATTTGCCAGCCGCGGCCGTCGGCATTGCGCCCGCGCGTGCGGATCTCGCCGCTCATGTCGACCATGTAGCGATCGAAGCCGAGTGTGTCGAGCGCGCGTGCGGCGAGCTCGGCGCCGTACCCTTGTGCGATGCCCGAGAAGTCCGCCATGACGGTGGGCGTGCGCTTCGCGACCGAGCACGATCGCGAATCGAGAACCAGGTTGTCGTAGCCGATGCGCGTCCGAGCGACGCGCTGCACGTCGTCGGCGGGCACGCGGCGCGTCTTGTCGGGACCGAAGCCCCAGACGTCGACCGAAGGCGCGACGGTGACGTCGAACGCGCCGTCCGACGACTCGCTCACTTCGCGCGCGATCTCGAACACGCGGAACGTGTCGGCGGAAACCGCGAAGCGCGTCGTCGCGTCATGCCGGTTGAAGCGCGAAAGCTCGGAGGCCGGATCGTACGTGGACATCTTCGCAACGACGCCGTCGAACGCGGCGGCCACCGCATCGCGCGCGGCGTCAAGACGCGCGTCGGCGACACCCGGCGCGAAAAGCTTGACCGTGTACGCGGAGCCCATCGCCAATCCGTGCAACGTGTGAAGACCGGGGATCGCGAGCGCGCGATGCGGTTCTGCGCATGCGGCAAGCAGCGCCGCCGCGCCGCCCGCCTGGAGGATCGTTCGTCGCCTACGTGAGATCAGCGCATCCATGGCATCTCGCTTCATTCGTTCGCGGCGCTCGCCGCCGCGCGCACCTCGGCCTCGAACCGCCCTTTTCCATGACGGACGAGCTGATAGACCAGGTCGCGCATCGAAATCAATCCGTACACTTTCGGTCCGTCGATGACGAGCAGATGGCGGTGACGCAGCACATGCATCAGCGCGAGCGCCGCCTCGATGGGCGTCGCCGGCGACGTGAAGCGCACGTCGCGCGTCATCACCAGCGACAGCGGCGTCGTCTTCGGATCGCGGCCGACGGCCACCACGCGCGTCAGCAGATCGCGCTCGCTGAAGATGCCGCCGACGAGCCCGTCCTCGGTCATCGCGAGGACTGCGCCGATGTCGTGCTCGGCCATCGTCTCGACGGCGTCGGCGACCGTCCCCGACGCGGGCACCGAATAGAGCGCGTCGGTAGCGCGATCGCGCAGCACTGTCTCGACGGTCAACTGCATCATCGCCTGTTCCCCCATCAACCGAAATCGTCCAGCATGATGTTCTCGCGATCGACGCCGAGCGAGATGAGCATCGCGATCACCGCCTTGTTCATCACGCCCGGTCCGCACATGTAGTACTCGACGTCCTCGGGCGCCGCATGCTGCTTCAGGTATTGCTCGTGCAGCACATTGTGGATGAATCCGGTCGCGCCGGTCCACTGGTCCTCGGGCAACGGCTCGGACAGCGCGAGACGCCATTGGAAGTTCGGGCTCGCCGCGGCGAGCGCATCGAACTCGTCGACGTAGAACGCCTCGCGCAAGCTCCGAGCGCCGTACCAGAACGTGATCTTACGGCTCGTGCGGACGCGCTTGAGCTGGTCGAAGATGTGCGATCGCATCGGCGCCATGCCGGCGCCGCCGCCGATGAAGCACATCTCCTTGTCGGTCTCGCGCGCGAAGAACTCGCCGAATGGTCCCGACACCGTCACTTCGTCGCCGGGCTTCAGATTGAACACCCACGAGCTCATGATGCCGGGCGGAATCGCAACGTCGTAGCCGGGCGGGAACGCGATGCGGATCGTGAAGAGCAGCATGCCCTTCTCGAGCGGATAGTTCGCCATCGAGTACGCGCGCTCGACTGCATGATCGACGGTCGACTTGAAGCGCCACAGATCGAACTTGTCCCAGTCGTCTCGAAACGGCTTCTCGATGTCGAACGTGTGGAAGTCGAGCGCGTGCGGCGGGCACTCGATCTGCACGTAGCCGCCGGCGCGAAACGGCACCTCCTCGCCCTCGGGGAGCGCGAGCTTCAGCTCCTTGACGAACGTGGCGACGTTGCGGTTGGAAACGACGCGGCAGCGCCACTTGCGCACGGAAAAGATCTCCGGCGCGATTTCGATGCGCATATCGCGCTTGACCTTGACCTGGCACGCAAGACGCGCACCGCGCCGCGCGTCCTTGCGTCCGATGAAGCCGGTTTCGGTCGGCAGCAGGTCGCCGCCGCCTTCCTTGACGACGACTTCGCAGACGCCGCACGCGCCCTTGCCGCCGCAGGCGGACGGAATATAGATCCGCCGCTCGGCGAGCGTGCCGAGCAGCGTGCCGCCGGCCGGCACGGTCAGTGCGTTGGACACATCGTCGTTGATGACGATCACGACGTCGCCGGCGGCGACGAGCTTGCGCTTGGCGGCGAGCAGCAACGCGACCAGCAGCAGAATGACGCCGGTAAACATCGCGACGCCGAGCAGGATCTCGCTCACGACGGGCCTCCGCTCATAGCTGGATCCCCGAGAACACCATGAACGCGATCGACATCAGCCCGGCCGTGATGAACGTGATGCCGAGCCCTTTCAATCCTGCCGGCACGTTCGAGTAGCGCATCTTCTCGCGCACCGCGGCCATCGCGACGATCGCGATCGCCCACCCGAGGCCCGATCCGATGCCGTAGACGACGCTTTCGCCGAACGTGTAATCGCGTTCCTGCATGAACAGCGATCCGGCGAGGATCACGCAATTGACCGCAATCAGCGGCAGGAAGACGCCGAGCGTGGAGTAGAGCTTGGGCACGAAGCGGTCGACCGACATCTCGACCACTTGCACGGCCGCTGCGATCGTCGAGATGAACAGGATGAACGCGAGGAATCCGAGATCGACATGCGCAAGCGCCGGCGAAAGCCCGCTCAGCGCACCCTCGGCGAGCAGATGATGCAGGATCAGGTTGTTGAGCGGAACCGTCAGCACCTGCACGAACACGACGGCGACGCCGAGCCCGATCGCGGTTTCGACCTTGCGCGAGCACGCGAGGAACGAGCACATGCCGAGGAAGAACGCGAGCGCCATGTTCTCGAGGAACATGGACTTCACGAAGAGATCGGCGTAATGCATATGCCTGTCAGTCCCGCGTACGCGGGAATCCAGGGTCGTGCGACGAACGTCGCTCGGTCCCCGCCCCCCGCTTACGGCATGCGGGGGCAGGGTTCGCGGGGACGACGGTCGCCCGAATATGGCGCTGCGCCATCGTCAGTCCTCTTCCTGTAACTCGGGCTTCCATGTTCGCAGCGCCCAGACGAGCAACGCGATCAGGAACAGCGCCGAGGGTGCGATCAGCACCAGCGAGTTGGGCTCGTACCAGCCGCCGTCGGGCGTCGTGCGAAACACCATGTAGCCGAAGATCTTGCCGGCTCCGAAGAGCTCGCGCGTTGCCGCAACGAGCAGCAGCACCGCCGAATAGCCCAGACCGTTGCCGACACCGTCGAGGAACGATTCCCACGGCGGATTCGCCATTGCGTAGCCTTCGGCGCGACCCATGACGATGCAGTTGGTGATGATCAGGCCGACGAACACCGAGAGCTCGAGCGAGAGCTCGTACAAATACGCGCGCAGCACCTGGTCGACGACGATGACGAGCGAGGCGATGATCGCGAGCTGAACGATGATGCGAATGCTGTTCGGAATCCAGTTGCGAACCGTGCTCACGGCGACGTTCGCGCACGCGGTGACGATCGTGACGCCGATCCCCATGACGATCGCCTTGTCGAGCCGCGTCGTGATCGCGAGCGCCGAGCAGATGCCGAGCACCTGCACGCCGATCGGATTGTTGGCGACGATGGGCGCAAGCAGCGTACCGCGTTGCGCTCGTGTGAGAATGGGTATGCCCTTCATGACACCGCCCCGTTGCGGAACTTGGCGAGGAATGGCCCGTAGCCGTCGGCGGACAGCCAAAACGCCATCAACCGTGAGACGCCGTTGCTCGTGATCGTCGCGCCCGACAGCGCGTCGACGCGGTGCGGATCGTCGGCCGGCGGGCCCGCGTGCCCCTTGATCACGGCGAGCTTCGGCTCCCACTTCGCGTCGTACGCCTTGCGGCCGACCCACAACGCCTGCCAGCTTGGGTTCGCGATTTCGCCGCCGAGTCCCGGCGTCTCCTTCTGCTCGTAGAACGTGAGCCCGCGCACGGTGTTGCCGTCTCGATCGAGCGAAAGGAACCCGTACAACGTGCCCCACATGCCGACGCCTTCGATCGGCAGCACGACCTGCTCGACGCCGTTGCCGCGAACGACGAGGTAGACGGCGCCGAGATTGGGCAGCCGCTGCACCTGCGCGGCGTTCGGCGGCGCGGCGCGGCTTTGCGCCGGATCGTTGCGCGCCCGGCGCTGGTCGTACGTGCGTGCGTCGATCTTGCCTTCGGGAACGAGCTCGCCGCTTTGCAAATCGACCAGCCGAACCTTCACGTTCGCGTCGAGCAGCGCAAGCAATTCGCGATCGGATACCTGCGCACCGGGCTTGACGATTCCTGCGGCGAGCAGCACGTTCTTCTGCCGGTAGAGGAGCGCTTGCGTCTCCTGCTTGTCGCGCAATCCGACGGCCGACCCCGCGACGAGCAACGCGCAGGCGACGCAGAGCGCGGCCGCGAACGCGATCGTGTAGCCGGTTCCGTCAGTTCGCGGCATGGCGCTTCAACCGTCGCGTGATGTTCGCCTTGATGAACCCGTAGTCGACGACGGGGGCGATCACGTTCATGAACAGGATCGCGAGCATCATCGCTTCGGGATAGGCGGGATTGACCGTGCGCACGAGCACGACGAGCGCGCCGATCATCGCACCGTAGATCCACTTGCCGTTTTCGGCGAACGGCGCGGTGACCGGGTCGGTCGCCATGTAGACGGCGCCGAACGCCCATCCGCCGGCTGCCATGTGCCACCAGAACGGCACGGCGAAATACGGATGCGCGGGTGTGGCGAGCGCGTTGAACACGAGCGACATCGCAATCGTGCCGAGCGCGACGCCGACGATGATCCGCCATGAGCCGATGCCGGTCGCGATGAGGATCGCCGCGCCGATCAGGCAGGCGAGCGCCGACGTTTCGCCCATCGACCCCGGCTCGAGACCGACGAACGCATGCCACCACGACAGCGGCTGGTCGGCGAACGCACCGGTCATCTGCCGCATCGTCGCGAGCACCGTCGCCCCGGAGAAGCCGTCGATCGCGAGCTCCGGCGGCACCGCGGTCCACACCTTGTCCCCGGAGATTTCGGCGGGATAGGCGAAGAACAGGAACGCCCGCGCGGCAAGCGCCGGATTGACGAAGTTCATGCCGGTGCCGCCGAACACTTCCTTCGCGAGGACGACGCCGAAGCTCACGCCGAGCGCCGCCTGCCACAACGGAGTCGTCGGCGGCAGGATCAGCGGAAACAGCAGGCCGGTGACGAAGAAGCCCTCGTTCACTTCTTCCTTGCGCACCGCGGCGAACAGCACTTCCCAGCTCAACCCGACGACCATCGTCAGGATGTAGAGCGGCAGGAAATACAGCGCGCCGTGAATCACGCATGCGGTCACGCTCGATGGCGAATAACCGACGCCGAGCAGCCGCATCACGTCGTGCCGCCAGCCGGAAAGCTGTGACACCTTGGCCGGATCGAGCGCGAGATTCGCCTGCAGGCCGGTGTTGTAGAGCGCCATCGCGACGCACGGCAGCGCGGCGACGACGACGAGCATCATCATGCGCTTCAAGTCGAGCGCATCGCGCACGTGCGCGCCGGTGCGCGTGACGCGCGACGGCGTGTAGAAGAACGTGTCGGCCGCCTCGTAGAGCGGCGCGAATTTCTCGAGCTTGCCGCCCTTTTCGAACGGTTTCCCCGCGCGGTCGAGGAGGTCGCGAAGCGCGCTCACGTCTCGGCCTCCTTGTTGGCCGACTGTGTACGCGCAGCGAGCGTCGGCCGATCGAGCCGATTCGCGATTGCTCTCATCGCCTTGCCTTCGGCACGGGGCGGCCCCTGTTCGCCGCTCATGTCCCGGCCTCCTCCTGCAATCGGTCGAGCATCGATCGCAACAGCGGCCCGTACTCGATCTTGCCCGGGCAGACGAGCGTGCACAGAGCGAGATCTTCTTCGTCGAGCTCGAGCGCGCCGAGCGCCTCGGCGCGCTCGATGTCGCCGGTGACGAGCGCGCGCAGCAGGAACGTCGGTAGGATGTCGAGCGGCATCACGCGCTCGTACGCTCCGATCGGCACCATCGCTCGCGCCGAGCCGTTGGTCGACGTCGTCAATGCGAGACCGCCGCGCGCGAACGCGCCGGCGACCACGCGCCACAGCGAGAACTTGTCGCGGCCGGGCGCGAACCAGCCGAAGAGCTCGCGCTCGCGTCCTTCGGCGAGCGCGGAGATTTGCAGGTGATAGCGGCCGAGGTAGCCATGCACGTCGCCGCGGGCGGTGCGCCCGTCGAGCACCGAGCCCGAGATCGTTCGCACGTCGCCGTCGACGATCTCGTTCGCCGTGAGTTGGTCGATCGAGGCGCCCAGGCGCGTGCGCAACAACCGCGGGCGCCTCACTGCGGGACCGGCCAGCGCGACGACGCGCTCGACGTCGAGCTCGCCGCTTGCGAACAGGCGTCCGATCGCGAGCGCGTCCTGATAGCCGACGTGCCAGACGATGGCGCCCGGGCCGACCGGATCGAGCATGTGAATGTGCGTGCCGGGGAGCCCGGCCGGATGCCGCCCCGCGAAGTGCTCGACGCGCACGCGCGAGCCGTTGCGCGCGGTCGAGCGCAGCGCCGCGCTCGCGCACACGTAGACCGGCCCGTCGGTCAGCGTCGACAGCGCTGCGAGCGCGTGTCTCACGTCGTCGTCGCGGCCGGCCATTACGATGTCGGGTGAAGGCGCGTGCGGCCGTGTATCGATCGCGGTGACGAAGATCGAGCGCGGACGCTTTCCGGGCCGCGCGACCTGGCCGAACGGACGCTCGCGCAGCGCCGTCCACAATCCCGATTCGACTAACAGCGCTTCGACTTGCGATGCGTCGAGCGTCGATGGATCGCGGCCGGTGTAGCTCGCGAACGCGGGTTTATTTGCGGACGCGTCATCGGGCGCGACGTCGATCACGACCGACTGCAACGCGCGCCGCTCGCCGCGGTTGATCGCAGTGACGATGCCCGTCGCCGGCGCGGTGAAGCGAACGCCGGGGTGCCTGCGATCTTCGAACAGCGTCTGACCGCGGCTGACCGCGTCGCCGACCGCGACGCGCATCGTCGCCTTCAGCCCGACGTAATCGGCGGCTACGAGCGCAACGCGCGACACTGGACGCGGCTGCGCCGCTTGCACCGGCGGCCCGGCAAGCGGCAGGTCAAGACCTTTGGTGATCCGGTGCAGCGCCATGAAAAAGTAGGGTCAGACTCGACTTTCTTGGAGGCGGGTAGGTAGGCGCACTCGGCTGCCCGGAAAGTCGAGTCTGACCCTACTTCTTCAGCTCCCGATGTGACCGATCACCCAGCCGGGAAAAACGATCAGCAGCACCGACGGAACGAGGCAGATGACGCTGGCGCTGAGCGCGAGCGTTCGTGACGCATGCATCGAGGCCGTCGGTTCCTGCACGCCCATGAACATGTACTGGATCACGCGCAGGTAGAAGTAGATGCCGAGGTAGCTTCCGACAAGGCCGAGCACGGCATACGTCGTGTAACCCGCGGCGATCACGTTCTTGAAGATGAGGAACTTGGCGACGAACCCCGGCAACGGCGGAATGCCGGCGAGCGACAGCATCGCGATACCGATCATCAGTGCCGCATACGGATCGCGCTGGAACAATCCCTTGAGCGTCGACAACCGGTCCTGCGCGGCGTCGTCGTCGCCGATCGGCAGCGACGCGAACGCGAGCAGGTTCATCAGCGCATAGGCGAGCACGTAGAAGAGCACCGCCTCGTAGCGGCCGTCGGGCGCGCCGAGGAACGCGTAGTACAGGAAGCCCGCGTGCGCGATCGACGAGTACGCGATCATCCGCCGGAAGCTCGACTGGCGCATCGCCGCGAGGTTGCCCCACACGATGGAGATCAACGGCAGCAGCGCGAGCAGATCGGCGAGCGTTCCGCTGACGCTCGCCTGACCGAACAATCGGACCGCGGCGAGCAGCACGCCGGCCTTGATGATCGTCGCCATGTAGCCGGTGACCGGCACGCTTGCCGCTTCGTACGCATCGGGCGCCCACGCATGGAACGGCACGACGGCGGCCTTGAGGAAGAACGCGACGACGATGAGAACGACGGCTGCGCGCGTCATGATGTCGGACGATCCGAGCGCGGCCGCGAACGTCGAGAGCGCCATCGAGCCGCTGCCGCCGTAGAGCAGCGAAACACCCATAAGGAACGTCGCCGTCGCAGTGCCCGACAGCACCAGGTATTTCAACGCCGCTTCGACGCTTTCCGGACGCCTGAAGGCGATCAGCACCAGCACGTAGACCGGCACCGCCATCAGCTCCAGGCCGAGGAACAGCGTGAGGAAGCTGTCTGCGGAGAGCATCAGGCAGATGCCGTACAGCGAGGAGAGCACGAGCACGTGGAACCGCGTGCTGGAGACGTCGTCGCGCGACAGCAGCAACACGGGGATCGCGAGCAGCAGCACGAGCGCTTTCGCGGCGAGATCGGCCGGCGCGACCGAATATTGGCCGGGGAACGGCGTCTCGATGTAACCGGTCAGATGCAGCCACGTCGCGGCGGTCGCGGCAGCCGCGACGGCTATCAGCGCAACGCCGAGCGCGCCGCGCTCCCGCTGCGACATCACGTCGGCGACGATCAGGACGACGATGCCGGCGAGCAGTGCGTGCTCGGGCAGCATCGCGTAGAACAAGGCTTGCCAGCTCATCGCGGGCCTCCGCACCGTCGTTGCATTTTGGCAGGCACCGTCGTCGGCCCGGGCGACTCGCGCGCCGACAGCGCCTTCGGCGTTCTGCCTGCGGCCAGCGCGCTCATCGCGAGCCCCCCATCGATTGCACGGCGACCGCGTCGAGCAGTCGCGTCGGCTGGGTCGGCGCGACCGGCGTCGGCGTTGCGCGGCTGGTCGCGACCAGTTGCTTGTATTGTTTCGCCGCGAGCTCGGTCTTGCGCATCGGCTCGTCGGGGAAGAGGCCGAGCCAGAACACGGCGACGACGATCGCCGCGAGGATCGACTTCTCGCGCAGGTTGAGATCGAGCAGCGGCTCGTGCGGTGCTTTCGCGACGCCGAACAGGAAGCGCTGCGCGAACCACAGCATGTAGAGTGCGCCCAACACGACGCCCGAGACGGCGATCACCGAGAACACGAGCGGCAGCGATGCGCCCTGCTGATGCTGCGCCCACGACGACGTGAACGAGCCCATCAGCACGAGGAATTCACCGGTAAAGCCGCTCGTCGTCGGAAGGCCGATCGAAGCGAGCGTGAGGATCATGAAGAACACCGAGTACACCGGCAGCGCCTTGGCGAGTCCGCCGTACGCGGCGAGATCGCGCGTGTGGCAGCGCTCGTAGATCATGCCGATCATGAAGAACAGCCCGGCCGCCGTGAGGCCGTGGCTCACCATCTGGATCACGGCGCCCTGGATGCCGAGGATGTCGAGGCTGGCCAGCCCGAGCATCACGTAGCCCAGGTGGCTGATCGACGAATACGCGATGATCTTCTTGATGTCGGTCTGCACGAGCGCGAGGCACGCGCCGTAGACGATGCTGAGGACGGCGAGCATCATGATGGCGGGCGTTGCGATCTGCGTTGCGTCCGGGAAGAGGGGGAAGCCGAGCTTCATGAAGCCGTACGTCCCCATCTTCAGCAGCACGCCGGCGAGGATCACCGAGCCCGCCGTCGGCGCCTCGACGTGCGCGTCCGGCAGCCACGTATGCAACGGCACCATCGGCACCTTGATCGCGAACGACAGCGCGAACGCGGCGAGCAGCAGCGACTGCGCCGACACCGGCAGCCGCGTCTTGTAGAGATCGGCGAACGCGAACGACGTGAGACCGGTGGCGTCGTTGACGGACCAGACGAGATAGATGACGGCGGCGAGCATCAGGATGCTGCCGAACGCCGTGTACAGAACGAACTTCAGCGTCGCGTAGATTCGCCGCTCGCCGCCCCAGATGCCGATGATCAGGAACATCGGGATCAGCATCGCCTCCCAGAACACGTAGAAGACGAACAGATCCTGCGCGACGAACGTGCCGAGCATCGCGAACTGGATCAGGAACACCATCGAATAGAAGAGCTTCACATCCTTCGTGATCGCCGAGAACGCGCCGGCGACCACCAGCGGACCGAGGAACGCTGTCAACAGCACGAGCAGGACGTTGAAGCCGTCGAGGCCGATGTCGTAGTAGACGCCCCAGACCGCTATCCACGGGATGCGCGTCTCGAATTGCAGCGTCGGATCGCTCCCGTCGAAAGCGACGTACAGCACGGCCGCCAGCACGAACTGGACGAGCATGACGGCGAGCGAGATCCAGCGCATCCGGTCTTCGCGCGCAGCAGGCGTCAGCACGAGAAACAGGATGCCGGCGAGCGGCAGATAGAGGACGACGTTCAGAAGCGTTGCGCTAGCCATGGCGCCAGCTCCAGGCAAGCGCGGCGACGATGCCCAGTAGCACGAGGAATGCGTAGAGGTGGAGGTTGCCGGTCTGCATGCGGCCGAGCGCACCGGCACTTCTGCGCGCGAGCCCGGCGAGCCCGTCGAGCGATCCGTCGATCAGCAGCCGATCGCCCAGACGCAGGAAGATGCGATCGGAGATCCAGTTGAGCGGGCGGCCGAGCACGGCTTCGTACAGCTCGTCGATGAAGTACTTGTTGTAG
Organism: uncultured beta proteobacterium; assembly: GCA_963728935.1. GTDB lineage: Bacteria > Pseudomonadota > Gammaproteobacteria > Burkholderiales > Casimicrobiaceae > CAVSMC01. The sequence continues at coordinate 1,287,902 of CAVSMC010000001.1, forward strand.
AGCAGCTTGTGCATGCCGACGAAGCGCTCGCGCAGCCGCGCAGCGCGCTCGAGACCCCCGCCGAACAGCAGCAGCGCGCCGCCGATGCCGGCGACGGCGATCACGACCGATACGACGACGAGCGACGTTTCGACGTGATGCAGCTCCTCGGCGATGGCCGGCAGCGGCAGCACCGGTTCGAGGAAGTGCGGCAGCGCGACGAAGCCGCCGACTGCCGATGCGATCGCGAGCACGATCAGCACGCCGGTCATCGACCACGGCGACTCGTGGACATGGTCCTCGACGTCAGGCTCGACGCGCGAGCGGCCGAGGAACACGAGATAGAGCAGCCGGAACATGTAGAACGCCGTCATCAGCGCGGTCGCCGCGAGAACGACCCACAACGCAGTCGAGCCGCCCTTGCTCGAGGCGAACGCGAACCAGAGGATCTCGTCCTTCGAGAAGAAGCCGGCGAGCGGCGGGATGCCGGCGATCGCGAGTGTCGCAATCGCGAATGTCGCGAACGTGATCGGGATCTTGCGCGCGATGCCGCCCATCTTGCGGATGTCCTGCTCGCCGGCGAGCGCGTGGATCACGCTGCCCGCGCCGAGGAACAGGCAGGCTTTGAAGAACGCGTGCGTGTAGACGTGGAAGATCGCCACGCCATAGGCGCCGACGCCGAGCGCGGCGAACATGAAGCCCAACTGCGACACCGTCGAGTACGCGAGCACGCGCTTGATGTCGGTTTGCGTGATCGCGATCGTCGCGGCGAAGAACGCGGTCGCCGCACCGATGCCGGCGACGATCGCCGATGCATCCGGCGCATGCATGTAGATGCCGGACATGCGTGCGACCAGATAGACGCCGGCGGTCACCATCGTCGCGGCGTGGATCAACGCGGACACCGGCGTCGGTCCCGCCATCGCGTCGGGCAGCCAGACGTGCAGCGGAATCTGCGCCGACTTGCCGGTCGCGCCGACGAAGAGCAGCAGGCCGACCAGGCTCGCCGAGACAGCCGGCGCCGTGCCTGACAGGAACGCCGCGTTGATCGTGTCCATGTCGAGCGTGCCGAACGTCGCCCATAGCACGAACATGCCCAGCAGGAAGCCGGCGTCGCCGACGCGGTTGGTGATGAACGCCTTCTTTCCGGCCCGGGCGTTGACCGGGTCCTCGAACCAGAAGCCGATCAGCAGATACGACGCGAGGCCAACGCCTTCCCAGCCGACGAACAGCACGAGCAGCGAGCGCCCGAGCACGAGCGACAGCATGAAGAACAGGAACAGGTTGAGATACGCGAAAAAGCGCGCGTAGCTCTTGTCTTCGTGCATGTAGCCGATCGAGTAGATATGGATCACCGATCCGACGCCGGTCACGATCAACGTCATCACCGCGGCGAGACGATCGAAGTAGAAAGCGACCTCGAGCGGCTTGCCGTCGATCACCGCCCAGCTGTAGACCAAGTCGATGATCGGCTTGCCGGTCGACGCGAGCTGCGAGTACGCCATGAGCGCCAGCACGAAGGAAGCGATCGGAAGCGCGCAACCGACGACGGTGACAAAGCGGTTACCGAGCCGGTTGCCCCACAAGCCGTTCGCGACGAAACCGGCGAGCGGCAGTAGGACGATCAGCGCGAGCAAGTGGTTCACCGCTATCCTCTCAGGTCGGCGAAGGCGTCGGCGTCGAGCGTGCGCTTCTGACGGACCAGCAGCAGCACGATGGGGATCGCGATCGCGATCTCGGCCGCGGCGACGACGAAGACGAGGAACACGAGCACGGCGCCCACCGCCGTTCCGGTCTGCTGCGCGAACGTGACGAGCGAGAGGTTCACGCCGTTCAGCATCACCTCCATGCACATCAGCATGACGAGCAGGTTGCGCCGGACGATGACGCCGAGCAGGCCGATCGCGAACATCGCGACCGACAGCGTGAGCAGAAGCTGCACCTTATCCATGATCGGGCGCGCCTCCTTTGATCACCGCGAGCGCGGCGACGACTGCTGCGACCAGCAGCACGGAGGTCACCTCGAACTGCAGCCAGTATTCGTTCAGGAACGCGACCGAGAACTGCTGCAACCCGAAGAACACCGTCGCACTCGCCGGTGCGTACAGCCCATGCAGCAGCGCGTACGCGAGCACGAAGATCAGCAGCACGCCCAGGACGACGCCGGGAACGAGCAGGCTGGAGAAGCGCTGGCGATTCGCCGGGTCGCGCGCGTCGAGCAGCATGATCACGTAGACCATGAACACCATGACGGCGCCGACGTAGATCAGCACCTGGAACGCTGCGATGAAGTGCACGCCGAGGATCCCGTAGATCCCGCCGAGGAAGATCATCGTCGAGATCAGCGCCATCGCGACGCGCATCGGCTGGCGCAGCACGAGCATCAGCACCGAACCCACGAGCGCGCACGCGGCGAACACGTAGAGGAGCAGCGTGTCGAGGTTGGCGAGCAGCGATTCGATCATGCGATCCTCAGTCGGCGGTGCCGGCGGCTTTTCGCGCCGGGTACGGTTTCGCGACATCGCTCTGCGGATTCCAGCGGAGCAGCTCCTCGTGGCCGAGCCACATCGTGTTCCGGTCGTTCGACGGCAGCCCCGGCACTTCCTTCACCATGCGGATCGCATCCTCGGGGCAAGCCTCGACGCACATGCCGCAGAACACGCAGCGCGAATAATCGATCTCGAAGCGGATCGGGTACTTCGGATGCGCGGGATCGCTCGGGTCGAACGCCGCCTCGATCTCGATTACCTTCGCCGGGCACACCGTTGCGCACATGTTGCAGGCAACGCACTGCGGGCTGCCGTCAGGACGCTGCGTGAGAACATGCTTGCCGCGGTTCGCTGGGGCGTAGTCCCAGCGCGCTTCTTCGGGGTAGTACGTGGTGAGCGCACCCTTGCGGCCCGTCATCCACTTGCCCATGTTGCGCAGGAACACCGTGCCGGTGACGATCAGCCCGCGGATGATCTCGAATAGATACGCGCGTTCCCACCAGCCCATCTCCATCTGGTTCCAGTACTGCTTGCGCACGTACGGCTTGCGGACGGTCGCGGTCGGCTTCGCGAGCGCGATGTGGGGCGCCGGCGGAGCGGTCTGCGATTCGACGCGTTGCGCGGGGCGACTCATGCCATCCCCCCAAGCATCCAGACGGCGACGACCGTGACGACGAGATTCGCGATCGCAAGCGGGAACATGAACTTCCATGCGAACTTCAGCACCTGGTCGTAACGGAAGCGCGGTAGCGACCAGCGGATCAGGATCTGGAAGCTGCAGAGCAGGAACACCTTGGCGAGGAACGTGACGACCTGGATCGCGACGACCGCGCCGTGCGGCAGCGCGACGTCGTGGCCGCCGGGGAACGAGAATCCGGCGTCGGTCATGTAGGGCAAGTTATAGCCGCCGAGGAACAGCGTCGCGAACAGCGCACCGATGATCGCGATCTCGATGAACTCGGCGAACATGAAGAGACCCATCTTCATGCCGCTGTATTCGGTGAAGTAGCCGGAGATGAGCTCCGACTCGGCTTCTGGCAGGTCGAACGGGATCCGCTTGTTCTCGGCGACCGCGGCCGCCATGAACAGCGTCGCGGCGAACGGCTGGTAGACGATGCCCCACGCCGGCAGCACACCAAGCACCGTGCCCGACTGCTGCTGGACGATCGACGTGAGATCGACGGTGCCGTACACGAGGATCAGGCCGAGCACGGTGAGACCCATCACGAGCTCGTAGCTGATCATCTGCGAGCCGGCTCGCAACGCGCCGAGCAGCGAATACTTGTTCGAAGACGACCACCCGGCGAGCATCGCGCCGATGACCGTGAGGCCGCCGAACGCGAACACGATAAGCAGTCCGGCATCGAGCCGCGCAATCTGCATCGGATATGCGCGATCGCCAAACCAGCCGGCGAGCGCGGGAATGATCTTGCCCGGCACGAGCACGCCGCCGAACGGGATGACGGCGAACACGAGCAGCACCGGCGCAAAGACGACCCACGGCGCCACCGCGTACGCGTACCAGTCGTACGTCTTCGGCCGGAAGTCTTCCTTCAGCAGCATCTTCAGACCGTCGGCCATGCCGTGGAACAGCCCCCACCAGACGAGCTTCACCTGCGTGAACGGAAGTCTCAAGTAGGCACGGTTCGCGCCGATGCGATCGGACATCACCGCGGCCTGCTTGCGCTCGACCCACGTCAGGATGATGCCGAACGTCATCAGCACGGCGATGCCGTAGACGATGTACAGCGCGTAGACGACGAGGTCCTGCATCATGCGACGGCCTCTTTGCGCCCGTGGGTTCGCTGCTCGCCGCTCATACGGTCGCCTCGGTTGCCACCGCCAGCTCGGCGAACAGCGTCTCGGCGTCGACGACCGACGGCTTCTTCGCGAAGCACGGCTCGAACGCGCTCACGACGCCTTTGAAGTTCGTGTAATGGCCGGCGCGCTCCGTCTGGATGCTGATCGGGAAAAATACGTCGGCGTGGCCGTTTTCAGGCGCCAGCCAGGCATTGAGCAGCACGACCTTCGCGCGCGAGGGCAGCCCGCTGAAGTCGAACCCTTCGCCCCAGACGAGCACGAGATCGGTGTCGTCGTCGAAGCGTATCGGCGCGTCGCCGAAGAGCGCGCGAGCGGCCGTCGTGTTGGGGTTCTTGTCGGCGCGGATCAGGAAGTCGTCCTCGACCGTCTCGCCGGGCTGCGTGACCTGGTCGGCCTTGACGAATGTCTTGAAGCGCTGGCCGACCGTGCACTTGAACGCGACGAGCTCCTCGTTGGACGCCCAGCTCGACACCAGCGCCACCGGATGCTTCGCCGCCGCGATCAGCTCGTGCGCCGCCCGCAACGCGGTCGCGATCGCTACCGGCTTGCCCTTGATCATCGGTTGCACGGCGCGCGCCCGCTCGAACAGCTGCACGAGGTCGCGCGCCTTGTTGCAGACCCACGGGCCGTTGACGGCGTCGTTCTGCAGCGGCGTCACGCGCTCGACACGCTCGTTCTTGCGTGCGTCGAGCGCATTGAGCTTCCAAGCCTTCTTGCGGTGCCATAGCTGCACGTTGCAGCCGCGCGAGCAACCGGGACACACCGACGGCGTCGGCTCGAGATACCAGACGCGCGACTGGTAGAAGAACGACTTCGACAGCAGCGCGCCAACCGGGCAGATGTCGACGACGTTTTCGGAATACGGGTCCCTGTCGAAGCTGCCGTCCTCGGCGGCACGCACGAGCGAGTGGTCGCCGCGATCCTGGATCGCGAGGCTCATCGACTTCGAGATCTCGCGCGTGAAGCGCACGCAGCGCGAGCAGAAGATGCAGCGCTCGTTGTCGAGCGTGATCCGCTCCGACAGCGGGTGGAACTTGGTCGCGTGCACCTTCGGGTCGCGCGATTTCGACGGCTCACCGTTGTACTCGTAGTGCGCGTCCTGCAGCATGCACTCGCCGGCCTTGTCGCAGATGCCGCAGTCGACGGGGTGGTTCAACGTGATGAACTGCAGCGTCGCCTTGCGCCGCGCCTTCACCTTGTCGGAGTCGGTGAGCACGCGCATGCCTGCGCTGATCGGCATGTTGCAGGCGATCTCGACCCAGCCTTCGCCGCCCTTGTCGTCCTCGACTTCGACGCAGCAGATCCGGCAGTTGCCGTGCACCGACAGGTTCGGATGCCAGCAGAAGTAGGGTATGTAGAAGCCGTTCGCAAGCGCGGCCTGCATGACCGTCTGGCCGTCCTCGGCGTGCACCGGTTGCCCGTTGATGAAGAGGTCAGGCATACGCGATCTCCGCTTCGAGGTTGCCGTCGCAGCGCGAGCGCTTGTGCTCGATGAAGTAGTCGAACTCGTCGCGGAACTTGGCGATGATGCCCACGGTCGCGTAACCGGCGGCGTCGCCCATGCCGCAGATCGTCGTGCCGTCGTTCGCGTCGGAGATCTCGATCATCCGCTCGATGTCCTCCGGCCGTCCCTGTCCGGCGACGATGCGGTCGATGATCCTGTGCAGCCAGCCCATGCCTTCGCGGCACGGCGTGCACTGGCCGCACGACTCGTGGTGATAAAAGCGCAGCATCACCTGCAGCAGCCGCACCATGCACGTACCCTCGGCGACGACGATCATGCCGCCTGACCCGAGCTGCGATCCCGCCTTCTTGAACGACGCGTGGTCGTACGTGAGGCCGGATATGTCCTCGCGCTTGAGCACCTTCGTCGATATGCCGCCGGGCACGATGCACTTGAGCGCCTTGCCGCCGGTGATGCCGCCGCAGTCTTCGTACAGAAACTTTTCAAGTGGATAACCGTGCTCGACCTCGTAGACGCCGGGCTTCTGGATGTGCCCGGAGATCGATACGAGCTGCGTGCCGGGACTCTTCGGCGTGCCGACGCTGCGGAAGGCTTCCACGCCGTGAAGGATGATGCCGGCGACATTGGCGAGCGTCTCGACGTTGTTGACCACCGTCGGTCGCTGATAGAGGCCCTTGACGGTCAACCGCGGCGGACGATTGCGCGGATAGCCCTTCTTGCCCTCGACCGAGGCGAGCAGTCCCGACGCTTCGCCGCAGACGTACGAGCCGGCGCCGCGATAGACGACGATGTCGAGCGCGAAATCGGTGCCCTGCAACGGTTTGCCGAGGAGCCCCGCTTCGTACGCCTCGTCGACAGCGCCCTGGATGCGCCGCCACGGCAGATCGAACTCGCCGCGGATGTAGACGAACGCGTTGCGCACGTCGAGCGCGTAGGAGGTGATCAGCATCGACTCGACGAGAAGATGCGGCGCGTTCTCGAGGATCCAGCGGTCCTTGAACGTGCCGGGCTCGCCTTCGTCGGCGTTCGCGCACAGATGATGCGGCTGGCCGTCGCCGAGCTTCACGACCGACCATTTGCGGCCGACGAGGAACGCTGCGCCGCCGTGGCCGAGCAGCCCGGAATCGGTCACCTGCTTGGTCACTTCCGCGGGCGTCATCGACGTCAACGCTTTGGCGAGCGCTTCGTAGCCGCCGCGGGCACGATAGTCGGCAAGCGTATGCGACGTTGCCGTCAGCGGGAAATTCATGATGAGCTGTCGTCCGGGCATGGCTATTTCAACCCGTCGATCAGCGCGTCGATCTTTTCGACGTCCATGTTTTCGTAGTACGCGTCGTTGACGACCAGCACCGGCGCGGTTCCGCACGAGCCGAGGCATTCGCAGGTCGACAGCGTGAAGCGGCCGTCGGCGCTCGTCTCGCCGGGCGCAACGCCGAGCTTCGCCGCGAGATGGTCGATCAGCCGCTCGGCCCCGCGCATCGAACAGCTCACGTTGCGGCACGTTTCGACGTGCCAGCGGCCGATCGGCGCGCGGCGGAACTGCGTGTAGTAGCGCAGCACCTCCTCGATCTGGATGCGCGGCACTTTCAGGTATTCGGTGAGCTCGGCGATGTCGCTGTCGGCAACGTAGCCGCGGTCCTCCTGAATTCGGCGAAGGCACGGCAGCACGAGCGATGGTTCGAAGCCCGCCGGAAAGCGCGCCTTCATCTTCTCGAACTCGGGGATCAGGTGCTTCATCGATCGCACTCCCCGCCGATCATGTTGATCGAGCCGAACGTCGGCACGATGTCGGCGAGCTGAAATCCGTCGAGCATTTTGCTTGCCACACCCATGTGCACGAAGCTCGGCGCGCGCACGTGCACCTTGTACGGCGTGCCGGTGCCGGTGCTGACGAGATAGAAGCCGAGCTCGCCGTTCGGCGACTCGTGCGCGAAGTAGATTTCGCCGGCGGGTACCTTCGGACCGTCCATGACGAGCTTGAAGTGGTTGATCAGCGATTCGATCTCGCCGTAGACGAGCGGCTTGGGCGGGAACGTGCAGCGCCGGTCGTCGACCGAGATCGGGCCGTCGGGCAGCATGTCGGCGAGCTGGCGCATCATGTGGATCGATTCGTCGATCTCGCGCATGCGGACGTAGTAGCGGTCGTAGTTATCGCCGTTGATGCCGACCGGCACTTCGAAGTCGAGGTCGGCGTAGGCGAGGTACGGCGTGTCCTTGCGCAGATCGCGTGCTACTCCCGTGGAGCGCAGCATCGGGCCCGTGCAGGCGTACGACAGCGCGTCGGCGGTGGACAGCGTGCCGACGTTGCGCATGCGGTCGATGAAGATGCGGTTGCGGTCGACGAGCTTGTGCACGCGTCCGAGGAAGTCGTCCGACTGGACGAGGATTTCTTCCATCCGTGCGAGCCATCCATCCGGCAGATCGCACGCGAGCCCGCCGATGCGGCCGTACGAGTGCGTGACGCGCGCGCCGGTCAGCGCCGCGACGTGCTCGTACATGTAGTCTCGGATCATCACCAGATAGAGGAACGCGGTCATCGCGCCGAGCTCCATCAGGCCGGCGGCAACGCACGTGAGGTGATCGATGACGCGCGAGTATTCGGACAGCAGCGTGCGCAGCACCTTGCAGCGCGGCGTCATCTCGATGCCCATCAGCCTCTCGACCGCCTCGCAATAGGCGAAGTCGTTGATGAGCGCCGAAACGTAGTTGAGGCGATCGACGTACGGGATCAGGTTGTGCCAGGTATGGTCCTCGCACTCCTTCTCGAAGCCGCGATGCAGGTAACCGGGGTGGACGTCGGTGCGGATCACCCTCTCGCCGTCGAGCTCAACGACGATCTGCACGGTGCCGTGCGTCGCCGGGTGCGACGGGCCGATGTTGACGATGACGTGATCCTCACGGCTCGGCTTGTCGAACGCCGGCCGGATCGGGTTCGGCAGCGCTGCTTCCGGCTTCAGGTCGAACGGCGGGTTCACGCGCGGCCTCGTTGACGGTCGGTGTTCGGCGAAGCGTGTCGCATCGGCCGCGCGCAATCGCGCCGCGACGCGGTCTTCGGGCGCCTGTGCAAGCACAGCCGATCGAACCGCGGTCGCGCGTCGGCGCCGCCGCTCGCGCGCGGACGGGCGCTGCGGGCCTGGGCTTCGCCCCGCGCGCTCGCGACGCCTCTGCCTTCGGCCGCGGCGCTCATGCGCGACCTCGCGGGTCGCGGTAGGGGATCAGCGGCTGCTCACGGTCTTTCGGATAGTCCTTGCGCAACGGATGGCCGACGAAGCCTTCGTAGAGAAGCACCGGACGAAGGTCCGAGTTGCCGCGAAACACGATCCCGTACATCTCGTGGCACTCGCGTTCCATGAACGCCGCCGAGCCGTACAGCGACGTCAGCGAGTCGACCACTGCATCGCCTTCCGGCACGCGCGTCTTCACGCGCACGCGCACGTGCGACTGCGTCGAATAGAAGTGCCAGACGACCTCGAAGCGCTGTTGCTCGCCGGGCCAGTCGACCGCGGTGACATCGAGGAAGACATCGAAGCCGAGCTCGTTGCGCAGCCGCTGCACGGTCGCGAGCACGTCGCTCGAGGCGATGCGAACGATCAGCGTGTCGTGAGCGACGCTCATCTCTCGGCCGGGGGCGGCGAGGCGCTTCTGCATCGATTCGAAGACGTCGGCCATGGTCAGAATGTCTGCGTGATGACCGGATGCTTCGAGCGGGCGATCAGGTCCTGCAGCTGCATGATCCCGTCGATCACCGTCTCGGGCCGCGGCGGGCAGCCGGGAATGTAGACGTCGACCGGAACGATCAGGTCGATTCCCGCGACCGCGGCGTAGTTCTGGTAGAAACCGCCCGACGTCGCGCACGCGCCGAACGCCATCACCCATTTCGGCTCGCACATCTGCTCGTAGACTTTGCGCAGGATCGGCGCCTGCTTGTGCGTGATCGTCCCGACGACCATCAGCAGGTCCGACTGGCGCGGCGAGAAGCGCGGCAACGCGGCACCGAAGCGATCGGTGTCGTACGGCGACGAGCTCACCGCCATGAACTCCATCGCGCAGCACGCGGTGACGAACGGATAGGGAAACAGCGAGAACTTGCGCGCCCAGCCGATGAGCTCGTCCTTCTTCGTCGTCATGTATTCGAGCGCGCCGCTTTTCGCCGTCGGCGCCGACGACTTGACCGCAATCGGGAAAGGAGCCGTCGCCATCGTCACTCCGAGACCTGCTCGATCAGGCGCGAGCGGTAGACGTAGAGCAGGATCAGCACCAGCAGGAACACGAAGATGCCGAACGTCGCGACCATGGAGCCCGTCAGCGGCTGGGCGCCAAGTGCCCAGATGAACAGGAACACGGTCTCCAGGTCGAACAGAATGAACACGATTGCGACCGCGTAATACTTGATCGGCACCGCCTTCACGTTGACCGGATCGATCGGCATTACGCCGCATTCGAACGGCTCGAGCTTGACGGCGGTCGCCACCGGCTTCGGACCGAGGAAGCGGTTCATCAGCAACGTAACGAACACGAAGCCGAGGATCGCGAGCAGATACAGCAGGAAGACGGCGTAGGCGCTCATTGTTTGGGGGACGGATTCGCTGGCGTGCTTGAAGGGCCGTTCCGTGCGTCGTGCCCAAGACTAGGCGTGGCGCGCCTGCGACGAGTTGACGCAGATCAACGCCCCATACCGCATCGAGCGTACTCGCCGCAGGGTGTGACTCCGATCAACGGCGCCGATCGCACCTGCGAGAGGACGGAACGACGCGATTTCCTTGCGACGCGATGGCCGCCTCTGTCCCCCTTGCAATGACAAACGCATGAATCATGCGTAGCAATCGTATTCGGGCTCGTACATCTGCGAGCGCACGTACGCGGCCACATCGTCCGGCCGCGCGATGCGCGCGTGGCCCTGGGTGAGCGCGACGTTCGCGACGGCGGCGCCGATGTGCGCCGACACGTCGCGCACCTGCGAAAGCGGCGGGTAGAGGCTGCCTTGCGCGAGATCCTCGGCGGAAACGCGCTCGGCGAGCGCTTGCGCGGCGGCGAGGAACATCTCGTCGGTGATGCGCGTCGAGTGCACTGCAATGGCGCCCAGTCCCACGCCCGGGAAGATGTACGAATTGTTGCCCTGCCGCGACACCAGCGTTTGGCCGCCGAACGTCACGGGATCGAACGGGCTGCCCGACGCGAACAGCGCGCGGCCGCCGCTCCACTCGTACGCCTGCTGCGCCGTGCATTCGGACTTCGACGTCGGATTCGACAGCGCGAAGATGATCGGCCGCGAATTGAGCTTCGTCATCGCCTCGATCACCTCGCGCGTGAACGTGCCGCCGGCCGCAGCGACGCCGATGATCGCCGTGGGCTCCAGCGCGCGGATCGCATCGATGAAGTTCGTGATCGGCGCGTGGTCGTGCGCGTATGGCGTCTTGTGCGCCGTGAGGCCGGTGCGGCTCGCGACGACGAGGCCCTTGGAGTCGACGAGCCAGCAGCGCTTGCGCGCCTGCGCGACGGGCGTGCCGTGCGCCACCATGGCGGCGACGGTCAGATCGGCGATCCCGGTTGCGGCTTCGCCGGCGCCGAGGAACAGCAGCTTCTGCGCGGCGAGTGCGTGCCCGGTCACGCGCAGCGCCGAATAGATGCCGGCGAGCGCGACCGCCGCCGTGCCCTGGATGTCGTCGTTGAAGGTGCAAATGCGATTGCGATACCGTTCGAGCAGACGGAACGCATTGTGATTGGCGAAGTCCTCGAACTGCACGACGCAGCCGGGGAACACCTCCTGCGTGGCGGTGATGAACTCGTCGACGAGCTCGTCGTACGCGCTGCCGGTGAGCCGTGGGTGCGGAATGCCCAGGTAGAGCGGATCGCTGCGCAAGCCTTCGTTGTTCGTGCCGACATCGAGCATCACGGGAAGGCACTCGTTCGGATGGACGCCGGCGAGCGCCGTGTAGAGCGAGAGCTTGCCGACCGGGATGCCCATGCCGCTCGAACCGAGGTCGCCGAGCCCGAGAATGCGCTCGCCGTCGGTCACGACGATCATCGAAACGTTGCGATGCGGCCAGTTGCGCAGGATCTGCTCGATCCGGCCGCGGTCGCGCGCGGTGATGAAGATGCCGCGCGGGCGCTGGAAGATATGCCCGAACTGCTGGCACGCGAGCCCGACCGTCGGCGTGTAGATGATCGGCATCATCTCGTCGGGATACGTCGTGACGACGCGGAAGAACAACGCTTCGTTGCGGTCGTGCAGCGCCGTGAGCGAAATGTACTTCTCGAGCGGCGAGGAGAGCCGGTGGAAATTCTCCAGCACGCGCGCCATTTGCTGCTCCTGCGTCGACACGTGCGGCGGCAGCAGGCCGCGCAAGCCGAGCGCGTCGCGCTCGGCTTCGGTGAATGCCGTGCTCTTGTTGAGCGACGGGTCGTGCAGCAGCGCGATGCCGCGGGGAAACCAGGCGGGGATGCGTTCTCGCTCGAACATCGGGCCTTCATTGGTCATTGTTGTATTCCTCCGGTGCGCTGGTCACGAAAGCACGGGTCGGACCTGTAAGTAGAGTCAGGAAAATAGGGTCAGACTCGACTTTTCGAAAAGTCGAGTCTGACCCTACTTTCCCGGGCTAGATCGTCTCCGGCACCATCGTGATCGCGCCGCACGGACATTCGGACACGCAGATGCCGCAGCCTTTGCAATAGTCGTAGTTGAACTTGAAGCGGTTGCCGGGGCCAAGCTTCACGACGGCGTTATCCGGGCAGACGCCGTAGCAGTTGTCGCATTCGAAGCAGTTGCCGCACGACAGGCAGCGGCGCGCTTCGAACAGCGCGTTCGATTCGTCGAGCCCCTGCACGACCTCGTCGAACGTCGACGTGCGGCGCACAAGGTCGAGCGTGGGTCGCACGCGCTTCGGCGCGTCGGCGTAGTACCAAGGATTGAGCTTGTCGAACGCCGCAATGTCGTGCTTCGGCGGTGCTTCATACGTGCGGCCGCTGAGCCAGGCGTCGATGTTGCGCGCTGCTTTCTTGCCGTGGCCAACCGCGACGGTGACGGTGCGCTCGGACGGGACCATGTCGCCGCCGGCGAAGAGCCCGGGATAGCCCGTCATCATGTTCGGCGCGACCTCGACGACGCCGTCGTTGACGACGAGCCCCGGCACGCCGTTCAGCAACGACAGATCGACGTCCTGCCCGAGCGCGAGCACGAGCGAATCGGCCTCGAGCGTCTCGAACTCGCCGGTCGGCTGCGGGAAGCCTTTCTCGTCGAGCGCCATCTTCTCGACGGTGAGCGTGCCCTCGTCGGCCATGCTCTTGATCGTCGAGAGCCACTTGATCATGATGCCTTCCTGCAGCGCTTCCTCGACCTCGGATTCGTGCGCGGGCATCTTCTCGCGCGTGCGACGGTACACGATGATCGATTCGCTCGCGCCCAACCGCTTCGCTGTGCGCGCGACGTCGAGCGCCGTGTTGCCGCCGCCGTAGACGACCACACGGCGGCCGAGCAGCGGCTTGTCCTCGCCTTCCATGCTGCGCAACACCGATACCGCGTCGAGCATTCGCGCGGCGGCGCCGGCGGGAATGTACGCGCGCTTGCCGATGTGTGCGCCGACGGCGAGAAATGCCGCGTCGAAGCGGCCGGCCCTCATCTCGGCGCGGATGTCGCTTATCTTGCGATTGAGCTCGATCTCCACACCCAGGTCCGCGATGCGCTTCACTTCGCCATCGAGCACGTCGCGCGGCAGCCGGTATTTCGGGATGCCGAAGCGCATCATGCCGCCCGCGAACGGGCCCGCCTCGACGATCTTCACCGTGTGGCCGAGGCGGCGCAGATGGTACGCTGCCGACAACCCCGAAGGTCCTGCGCCGACGACGAGAACGCGGCGTCCCGTTTCCGTTGCCGGCGGCTCGAACTTCCAGCCGCGTCTGAGCGCTTCGTCACCGAGGAATCGCTCGACGGAATTGATTCCCACCGCCTCGTCGAGCTGCCCGCGGTTGCACGCGGTTTCGCACGGGTGGTAGCAGACGCGTCCCATCACCGCGGGCAACGGATTGTCCTGCGTGAGCTGGCGCCACGCGGCTTCGTAGTTGCCGCCCTCGGCGTGGAACAGCCACTGCTGGATGTTCTCTCCGGCCGGGCACGCGTTGTTGCACGGCGGCAGCCGGTCGACGTAGATGGGACGCGACGTGCGCCACGACCCGGTCTTGTTCGCGAGCGAGCTGCCGACGTCGAGCGTGATTGCGAAGGGCTTATCCATTGGCATTTGCGACTTCTCCCACCGATTCGTCGAGCAATCCGAACTTCTTGATGTTGCGGTCGGCGATCGCCTGGATGCGCGCGAGGCGCGGCCCTTCCTCCTTGCCGAAAAGATGCGCGAAGCGCTTCTGCAGCTTCAGATATTCGTCCACCGGCACCGGCCGGCGCAGCTTCGTGCGCCCGGTGATCTCGCCGTCCTCCGCCTCGAACAGCGGAAAGAGCCCCGACTGCACGGCCATCCGCGCGACCTTGATCGTGTCGGCGGGCTGCGAGCCCCAGCCGAGCGGGCACGGCACGTGAATGTGGATGTAGCGGGCGCCGCGGATCGCCATCGCCTTCGATACCTTCGCCTCGAGGTCGCGCAGGTTCGAGACACTCGCGGTCGCGACGTACGGGATGTTGTGCGCCATCGCGATCAGCGGAACGTTCTTGCCGGTGCCGAAGACGTTACCCGGCTCCGGGCCAATGGCTGGTGTGGTCGCCGTGCGCGCCGCCGGCGGCGTCGCGCTCGAGCGCTGCACGCCGGTGTTCATGTACGCTTCGTTGTCGTAGCAGATGTAGAGCACGTCGTCGTTGCGCTCGAACATGCCCGACAAGCAACCGAAGCCGATGTCGGTCGTGCCGCCGTCGCCGCCCTGGGCGACGACGCGCACGTCGGATCGACCCTGCACGCGCAGCGCGGCGGCCACGCCGCTTGCCACCGCCGCGGCGTTGCCGAACAGCGAGTGGATCCAAGGGATCTGCCACGACGTCTCGGGATACGGCGTCGAGAACACCTCGAGACAACCGGTGGCGTTCACGGCGACGAGCTGGTTCGCCGTCGCGCGCATCGCCGCGTCGATCGCGTAGCGAGCACCCAATGCCTCGCCGCAGCCCTGGCACGCGCGATGCCCGGAGTTGAGCGAGTTGGTCCGCTCCATGTTCGCCTGCACGGTGCGCTCGTTCTCGGCGAGCAGCCGGTTGCCGACGGTGAACGTGCCGGTCTGGTAGAACTTGACCGTCTGCTGTTCCGTGACGTTGGCGAGCTTCAATTCGGGACTGTCCATCGCATTCATCCGATCTTCGAGCCGACCATGCCGAGCCGGCGCAGGATTGCTTCGGCCGTCGGTCCGGTGCGGCGCGCCTGCTGCTCGCGCTCGAGCTCGCCTGCCACCACTTCGGCGTTTAAGTCGAGGAAGGTGACCTGTTCGAGCTCGTCGGCCGCGGCGTCGAGGAACAGCTGGCGCAGCGACGCGCGCGTGATCGCGCGCCCGCCGAGGCCGGCGATCACCGTGTAACCTTTGAGTTGCACGCCCGACAGCGACTTGCGAACGCCGTCGGAAACGATGCCGCCGAGGCCCACGGCAAGGCACTTTTCGAGCACGACGACGCGCTTCGCGTTTTGCAGCACTTCGCGCAGCGCGGCGAGCGGGAAAGGCCGGAACGAGCAGATGCCCACCGAGCCGATCTTCTGGCCGCTATCGCGCAGTTCGTCGACGACTTCCTGCACGGTGCCGTTGACCGAGCCGAGCGAGACGACGATCGTTTCGGCGTCGCTCGTGCGATAGCTGCGAATCAGACCGCCCGACGCGCGGCCGAATTGCGCGGCGAACGCCACTGAAAGCTGCGGAATGAGCTGCAGCGCACGCAGTTGCTTGTGATGTGCGAGGTAGCGCACCTCGGTGAACGCCTCGGGGCCGACCATCGCGCCCATCGACACCGGTTGCTTCGGGTCGAGCACTTGCCGCGGTTCGAACGGCGGCAGGAACGCGTCGACCTGCGCCTGCGTCGGGATGTCGACGCGATCGTACGCGTGCGTGAGGATGAAGCCGTCCATGCACACCATCACCGGGCAGGACAGCTCTTCGGCGAGACGGAACGCCTGGATGTGCAAGTCGAGCGCTTCCTGGTTGGTCTCCGCGTAGAGCTGGATCCAGCCGGCGTCGCGCATCGACATGCTGTCGGTATGGTCGTTCCAGATATTGATCGGCGCGCCGATCGCACGGTTGCCGATCGTCATCACGATCGGCAGACCCAAGCCCGCCGCGTTGTATACGGCCTCCGCCATGAACAGCAGGCCCTGACTCGACGTGGCCGTGTACGTGCGCGCGCCCGCCGACGACGAGCCGATCGCGACCGACAGCGCCGCGAACTCCGATTCGACGTTGATGAATTCGCAGCCGGTGAGCCCGCCGTCCTTCACGAACTCGCCGAGCGCCTCGACGATGTGCGTCTGCGGCGTTATCGGGTATGCGCAGATGACCTGCGGACGCGCGAGCGCGATCGCTTCGGCGACCGCGCGCGAGCCTTCGGTTTGCTTAAGCATGCGCGGCCTCCCGCACTTTCATGGCGGCCGCGTAGGCCTCGGCGGCGGCGGCGACGTTCGGTTCGGCGATTTTCGGCGGGAACTTCGTGCGGATCGCAGCGATCACCGAGTCGAGCCGCACCCAGCCGCTGACCGCGGCGAAGCCGCCGAGCAGCGGAACGTTGGGCATCGGACGGCCGACGTGCTTCATCGCGATCTCGGTGGCGGGTACGGTGCACAGCCGGTGACGCGCGAACTCGCGCGTGAACTCGCCGAGGCCGAGCTCCTCGAAGCTTCGCGTCGAGTTGATCAGGATGTATCCCGACGTGTTCACGCCTCTGAACAGATCGACCTGGTGCAGCAGCGTCGGGTCCTGGATGATCAGCGCGTCGGGCTGCATCACGGGCTCGCGCAGGCGGATCTCCTTGTCGTCGATCCGGCAAAACGCCATGACAGGGGCGCCCATTCGCTCGGAGCCGAAGCTCGGAAACGCCTGCGCGTAACGGCCTTCCTGGAACGCGGCGATCGACAGCATCTCGGCGCCGGAGACGACGCCCTGACCGCCGCGGCCGTGGATTCGAACCTGGAACATTCGGGCTTCCTTGGTTGCAATGGACCGTCGCGTGCCGACTGACGCGAATTGAAGGGCTCCATGCTGCGCGTGGTTCGAGCCAGGAGCCATTGATCGGCATCAACAGTCGGGCGCTTCGGTGAAGCGCGCCCTGCGCCTTCGTTTGCTATGAAACGCGTCGCCGGCGCTTCGCTGCGGCATCCACGTCGAATTTGACACAGCTGTGCCGTTGGCCGTTGACCTGCGTCAACACGTCCCATGGGTCGCAAGGCGAAGAATGAGCGGGTTTTCTTCCCCGTCAAAGAAACCATGGATGCCTCGTCGCAGTTGGTCGCCGGCGTGCGCGTGCGCGCCAAGAGCAGGAGCCGCGTACCCGCGCGTCTCGACTTCATGCAAAGCGCGAGCGGTCTTGCGCTCGCCCTTTTCATGTGGGGCCACATGTTCTTCGTGTCGACGATCCTGCTTGGCAACGATGCGATGTGGACGGTGGCACGGTTCTTCGAGGGCTATTTCTTCCTCGGTCGCGCCTATCCCGGCATCGTCTCGGTGGTCGTCGCCGCGGTGATCGTGCTGCTGGTTCTTCACGCGACGCTCGCCGTGCGCAAGTTCCCGATCAACTATCGGCAGTTCCGCACGTTCCGCGAGCACATGCACGGCATGAAGCACGAGGACACGACGCTGTGGTTCTGGCAGGTCGTGACCGGATTCGCGCTGTTCTTCCTCGCGACCGTTCACCTGTACGTCATGCTGACGCGGCCCGAGCGGATCGGACCTTTCGAATCGGCCGATCGGATGTGGAGCGATCTGTACTGGCCGCTCTATCTGGTGCTGCTGTTCGTCGTCGAGCTGCACGCCGGCATCGGCCTGTATCGGCTGTGCGTGAAGTGGGGCTGGTTCGGCGTCGCTGCGCCCGACGCGACGCGCAAGCGGCTGAAGACGCTCAAATGGGTGCTGACGGTGTTCTTCCTCGCGCTCGGGCTGGCAACGCTCGCTGCGTACGTGAAGCTCGGCATCCAGCATGCACCGAAGTACGGCGAGCCGTACACGCCCGCATGGGTGCAACCGGCGAAAGCGGGGACGCCATGAAGATCGTTTATACCGACGTGCTGGTGATCGGCGGCGGACTCACTGGGCTGCGGCTCGCGATCGCGGCGAAGCGGCGGGGTCACGACTCGATCATCCTCTCGCTCGTGCCGCCGAAGCGTTCGCACTCGTGCGCAGCGCAGGGCGGCATGCAGGCCTCGCTCGCCAACGTGATCAAGGGGCAGGGCGACACCGAGGACGTCCACTTCGAGGACACGGTGCGCGGCAGCGACTGGGGTGCCGACCAGCGCGTCGTACGGATGTTCGTGAACACGGCGCCCAAAGCGGTGCGCGAGCTCGCGGCGTGGGGCGTGCCGTGGAGCCGCGTTCGCAAGGGCGACCGCGAAGTCATCATCAATGGCCAGAAAGTGACGCTGACCGAGCGCGACGAGGCGCACGGCTTGGTCGCGCAACGCGATTTCGGCGGCACCAAGAAGTGGCGCACCTGCTACGTGTCCGACGGCACGGGCCACGCGATGCTGTTCGCGGTGAGCGACCAGGCGATCGCGGCGTCGATCCCCGTCCATGAGCGCACCGAAGCGATCGCGCTGATCCACGACGGCGGGCGCTGCTACGGCGCCGTCGTGCGCGATCTCGTCACCGGCGAGCTTTCGGCCTACGTCGCGAAGGCCACGGCGATCTGCACCGGCGGCGCCGGGCGCCTGTATCGTGCAACGACCAACGCGGTGATCTGCGAAGGCATCGGCAGCGCGATCGCGCTCGAAACCGGAGTCGCGACGATCGGCAACATGGAGGCGGTCCAGTTCCATCCCACGACGATCTTTCCGGCGGGGATTCTCCTCACCGAGGGCTGCCGCGGCGACGGCGGCCTGTTGAAGGACGTCGACGGGCACCGCTTCATGCCCGACTACGAGCCGGAGAAGAAAGAGCTCGCATCGCGCGACGTCGTATCGCGGCGGATGGAAGAGCACATTCGCAAGGGCAAGGGTGTGAAGACGCGCTTCGGCGAGCATCTGTGGCTCGACATCACGCTGCTGGGACGCCCGCACATCGAAAAGAATCTGCGCGAGGTGAAGGAGATCTGCCACTACTTCCTCGGTATCGATCCGGCCGAGCAGTGGGCAGCCGTCCGTCCGTCGCAGCACTACACGATGGGGGGCGTTCGCACGAACCACACGGGCGAGAGCCCGACGCTGAAAGGCTTGTTCTCCGCCGGCGAAGCCGCGTGCTGGGACATGCACGGATTCAACCGCCTGGGTGGCAACTCGGTCGCCGAAACGGTCGTCGCCGGCATGATCGTCGGCGAGTTCATTTCCGACTTCTGCGATCGGCCGGAAAACGATGCGAACATCCCCACCGGGCTCGTGCGCGAGCTCGTGCAGCGCGAGCGCGCGGCGCTCGACACGCTGCTCGACGGCCGCGGCGTCGAGGACGCGGCGGCGATCAAGGCCGAGATGCAGCAATTGATGACGTCGAACGTCGGCATCTTCCGCACGGGCAAGGAGCTCGAGGCGGCGGTCGAGAAGCTCGAGGAGCTGCTCGTACGCAGCCGCAATCTCGGCTTGAAGTCGCAGGCGCCCGGCTCGAACCCCGAGCTCGTGCTCGCCTATCGGCTGCCTAAGATGCTGAAGGTCGCGCTGTGCATCGCGTTCGGCGCGTTGACCCGCACCGAAAGCCGCGGCGCGCATTTCCGCGAGGACTATCCACACCGCGACGACGCGCACTGGCTGAAGCGCACGCTCGCGAGCTGGCGCGATCCGAACGCAACGCTGCCGACGCTCGACTACGAGCCGCTCGACGTAATGCAGATGGAGCTGCCGCCGGGATGGCGCGGCTACGGTGCGAAGGACTACATCGATCATCCCGACACGCCGAAGCGGCAGTCCGACATCGACGCCACCCGCGCGAAGATGACGGGCCAGAGCCGCATCGAAGTTCAGCGCACGTTGATGCCTTACGAAGAGCTGTTGCCCGATCGTTATCGCGGGCGCAACGAGCGACTGGACGAACCGTTTGAGCCCGCAAGAGAGGCCGCCGAATGACGCGCGACGACACCATCACCGCAGGTGCGGCTGCTGCCGCTGCCGCTACCGGCACCGCCACCACCGCCGCCGTACGGCATCTGCGCATCCACGTGCTGCGCTACAACCCGCAGCAGCCGGCGAGCGAGCCGCACCTGCAGGTCTATCCGATCGAGGAAGCGGCCGGCATGACGCTGTTCATCGCGCTCTCCGAGATCCGCGAGAAACAGGACCCGTCGCTGCAGTTCGACTTCGTCTGTCGCGCCGGCATCTGCGGCAGTTGCGCGATGCTCGTAAATGGCCGTCCGCGCCTCGCGTGCCGCACGCTCACCAAGGACTTCGGCGAGGACATCACGCTCGCGCCGCTGCCCGTATTCGAGCTGATCGGCGACCTGTCGGTGAACACCGGCAAATGGATGCGCGCGATGAGCGATCGGCTCGAAACGTGGGTGCACGCGAAGGAGCAGGAGATCGATCTCGCGCGCATCGAGCAGCGGATGGATCCCACGCTCGCCGAGCAGATCTACGAGCTCGACCGCTGCATCGAATGCGGCTGCTGCGTCGCCGGGTGCGGCACGGCGCGCATGCGGGAGGATTTTGTCGGTGCCGTCGGCCTCAACAAGATCGCGCGCTTCCGGCTCGATCCGCGCGACACACGCAACGACGACGATTTCTACGAGCTTGTCGGTGACGACAGCGGCGTCTTCGGTTGCATGTCGCTGTTGGCCTGCCACGACGTCTGCCCGAAGGAGCTTCCGCTTGCGACGCAAATTGCATTCGTGCGGCGCAAGATGGTGATGATCGGGTTCAAGAAGGACTGAGCATCCATCGTCGGCGCGAGCGCGACCCGCGCCTCGCGCGCCCGTTCGCCGCGCCGTCGAGCCGTCGACGTTGGGCCGCAGCGGACGAACGCGGGATCTGCAAAGCCCGCGTCGGCCGCGGCCATTGAGCGCATCGTCGCGACGTGCCACCATCGCACCCTCGCCGGGAGCCATCGCTTCCGCATACCCCGATATTCTCGAAGGGAACGACGATGAAGCTCTACTACCACCCGGTGTCGACGACCAGCCGCCCGGTCGTGCTGTTCGCCGCCGAATCGGGCATCGACCTCGAGTTGCAGGTGGTCGATCTGTTCACCGGGGAGCAGTACAAGCCCCAATACGCGGCGATCAATCCAAGCACTCAGGTGCCGGTGCTCGAAGATGGCGACTTCCGGCTGACCGAGAGCTCGGCGATCCTCAAATACCTCGCCGACAAGGCCGCCTCCCCGGCGTATCCGACCGACCTGCGCAAGCGCGCGCGCGTGAACGAGCGGATGGACTGGCTCAACACCGGCTTCTACCGCGATTTCGCGTACGGCTTCCTCTATCCGCAGATCTTCGCATTCATGAAGCGCGAAGACCCGGTCGTGCAGGCAGGCACCGTCGCATGGGGCAAGGACAAGGCGATCAAGTGGCTGCACGTGCTCGACGAGAGCATCATCGGTGCGAACAACGCGTATCTTTGCGGCAACGAGATCACGCTCGCCGACTATCTCGGCTCCATCATGGCGCTCGGCGGTGAAGCGATCCGGTGCACGTTCGGCGCATATCCGAACGTGTGCCGTTGGCTCGGCAACATGAAGGCGCTCAAGAGCTGGCCGAAGGTGAACGAGGCGTTCTACCAGTATGTCGTCGCGCCGAACAAGGACAAGGAATTCGTCGCGCTCTGACCGGCCACCGGCCGCGCAGCGCGGTCAAGCGCCGCGCCGCAGCTCAAGCCGCAATGCGCGGCCGAGACTTCGGCCGGCGGATGCGCTCGACTGCCTGCAGCAGCGTGAGATGCAGCACATCGCGCTGCGCGTGGCTGCCTCCGATGCGATGTGCGATCGCGGGCAGTGCGGCCAGAAGCTCGACCGCCGACAGGTAGTCGCCGCGACCGAAGGCGATCAACGCGCGGCTCGCCGGCAAACCGATGAGGCGAGTCGTCTCCGCATGACGCGTGCGTTCGCGCTGGCGCCACGCGAGCTCGGTCTCCAATTTTGTCGCGAGCTGAAAGTCCCGCGCTCCGACGAACGCGAGCATCGCGTGCAGGTCGGTGAACGTGCAGAAGGCGTCCTGGATGTGCGGCGCCCAAGCCGACGCCAGCTCGCGCCAACGCGTGCCGCTGTCGCCGCCCGCGAGATCGACCCGCCACAGCAGCGCGGTTGCGTCGATCATGCCGGCGACGTCGGTCGTCCCATCCGGTCGCACGCGGCGGTCGTAGAGCGCGAGCGCGCGCTCGATCTGACCTTGCGCGACATGGAAGAGCGCGAGATGCCACCAGCAATGCCGGGCGACGACGGTGTGTTCGACCCAATGGCGCGCGTGCTCTCGCATCCATCGAATGCCCGCTGCCGCGTGTCCGGTCATTTCGAACACGTGGGCGACGACGTGGTATGCGCGCGCGTCGCGAGGCTCGAGCTCGATCGCCCGATGGGCGAGATCTTCGGCGCGTTCGTAGTCACCGCGCTCCTCGAGCCCGAACGCGTGCATCGCGATGACCGCGTGGTACCCCGGCAACGAGTCGGTCCACGCGGGCAGGACAGCCTCCACGCGGCCCGCGATATGCGCGACATCGCCGGTGGCGTAGTCCAAAGCGTGCGCGACCTGCAGTGCCAGCACGTCGCGCGGGTGCTGGTGCAGCAGTTCGGCGAGCAGCGTCTTGCCGCGCTCGTAGTCGTCGCCGAGCACGGCAGCGATTGCCGCGACATGACGCCGTTCGCGCGCGTTGCAAGGCAAGCACGCGGCACGCGCCAGCGCCGGGCGCGCACAACGCACGCGTGCCGGGTCACGGCTGCAAAGCGAAAGATACGCGTCGAGCACGTGCGCCATCACGAACGAAGGCGCCTCTTGCAGCGCGATCGCGACATCGCGCTCGGCGCCGCTGCGCCAGCTCTGGTATGCAGCGAGCGCGCGTTCGAACGCCGTTAGCGCAGCGGGCGTTGCGCCCGAGATCTCGCATGAGCGAAAGTCGATCGTGCTCATGACACCGGGCTTGGCCGTTGCGCCAACGTTGCACCGCCGTGCATCGTAGGGATGATGTTGAGGTTCATCCGGAACAGGTTGTCGGGATCGAATTGCCGCTTCGCACGCTGCAACCGCGGGTAGTTGCTGCCATAGCTCGCGCCGACGCGCTCGGCTTCGTCCTCGGTGAGGAAGTTGACGTAGCCGTTGCCGGTCGCATGCGGCGCAGCGTCGCGGAAGACTTGTCGTGCCCACGAGCGAACGCGCTCATCGTCGCCCGGATCGGCCCAGCGGCCGTGCACGTTCATGATGTAGTGCGCGTCGCGTCCGACATAAGCGGTCGCCGACGGATTGACGCGTGCCATCGCGGCGCCAAGCTGCGCGATGAAGATCTCGCACTCCGGTCCCGGCAGCCGCTCCGCCGCGTCGATCACGACGTCGAGCGCCGAATCGGTAAGCGTGCTGAAGTTGTGCGACTTCCAGTAGTTGCGACGTCCCGGCGCGAGAAGCGGGTCGAACGCGGTCTGGAAACCCGCGTAGAGCGTCGGGCCCAACGCGCTTCCGACCGGCTCGCCGAATTGCAACACCGGCGCTGCAATGCGTGGTGCCTCGGCGACGTCTCCGCTGTAAACGACGGCGAGCACGACGACATGCGTTCCATGGACCGAAGCAGGAAGGAATGGCAGAGGGGGTGCCTTGCGCATCACCGTCCACACGCTCAACTCGTCCGGTGCCGCGGCGGTGAAATCACGCCACGCGCGCAGCACCTGGCGCGCTTGCTCGAACGGATAGACGACGAGACCGGAGTAGATTTCGGGGCCGACGCGGTGCAACCGAAAGTCGAACGACGTGACGACGCCGAAGTTGCCGCCGCCGCCGCGCAGAGCCCAAAAGAGATCCGGCTCGGAACCTTCCGATGCGACGCGGATCGCGCCATCGGCGGTGACGACCGTCGCGGCGCGGAGATTGTCGATCGTCATGCCGAAGCGGCGCGACAGCCACCCGAAGCCGCCGCCGAGCGTCAGTCCGGCCACGCCGGTCGTGGAGTTGATGCCGAGCGGCGTGGCGAGACCGTGCGCCTGCGCGGCGCGATCGAAATCGGCGAGCAGCGCGCCGGGACCGACGCGCGCGGTGCGATTGTCAGCATCGACGCTCACGGCGTTCATACCCGACAGGTCGATCATCAGGCCGCCTTCGGCGACCGCGTTGCCGGCGATGTGATGACCGCCTCCGCGCACGCTCGTCAGCATCCGATGCGCGCTCGCGAAGCGCACCGCCGATTGAACGTCGTCGTCGCTGAGACAGCGCGCGATCAGCAACGGACGTCGATCGACCATGCCGTTCCAGATTCTGCGCGCGTCGTCGTAAGCGCCATCGCCCGCGGTGAGCACACCGCCGCTGATGCGTGCGGCGAATGCATCGGCATCGGCGGTTGAAAGCTGACGCACGTCTCGATCGAGCGTAAGGTAGGGCATCGTGTGCACGTGAACCTCCGGCAGGTGTTGGTCGACGCTGCGTTTTGGTTGCAGCGCGTGGTCCGATCGTGCGCGCCGACGGCGATGCCCGCTTGACTTGGCGTCGTTCGACCTTGCTCGCGCATCCTCCATTGGTCGACGTACACTCCACGCCTTGATCCAACGTCCGCGCGGCTTGATCGAGACTCCGCCACGAGCCGAACGATGAGTCAGGACACCCTGTCGGATGTGTTGCGCGGCGTTCGCCTGCGCGGCGCCGTTTTCTTCTACATCAGCGGCCGCAGCGATTGGGCTGCCGAGGCGCCGCCGTCGAAGGACATCGCACCCCTGTTGATGCGCGGCGTCGACCGCGTGATCGAGTACCACGCCGTCGCAAAGGGAAGCTGTTGGGCGGCGATACCCAATGGACCGGCCGTCCGGTTGTCCGCCGGCGACGTGGTGTTGTTTCCGCACGGCGATGCGCATGTGGTGTCGAGCGCGCCTGGTTTGCGCGGCGAGCCACCCAACCTGCGCTGGTTCGGCGAATCGGCGACGAACCGGCTGCCGCTTCGAGTCGCGTTCAACGGGTCGAACTTTCCATCGACGGCGCCGCCGGAGGTAGACGCCGAAACGACGATCGTTTGCGGCTTTCTCGGCTGCGATCTGCAGCCGTTCAATCCACTGATCGCGAGCCTGCCGCACCTGATGCATCTGCGCGCGCCCGGCGATGGCGGCTGGATCACACAGTTCATGCATCAGGCTGTCGCCGAATCGCGCGCGATGCGTCCCGGCGGCGAAGCGATGCTCGCGCGAATGAGCGAAATGATGTTCGTCGACGCCGTGCGCCGCTACACGGCTGATCTTCCCGACGACAGCTCAGGCTGGCTCGCCGGCTTGCGCGATCGCCAGATCGGTCGCGTGCTGGAGCTGTTGCACGAGCATCCCGAGCAAGGCTGGACGATCGACGAGCTCGGTCGGCGCATCGGCTTGTCGCGCTCCGCGCTACACGAGCGCTTCGTCCAGTTGATCGGCGTGCCACCGATGCAGTACCTCGCGCAGTGGCGGATGCAGGCAGCGGCGCGGATGCTGATCGACACGCGCGCGACCGTCGCGACGATCGCGCTCGAAGTGGGATACGACTCCGAGGCCGCGTTCGCTCGCGCGTTCAAGCGCCTCGTTGGCACGCCGCCGGCGGCTTGGCGGCGCGCGCGTGGCGCCAGTGGTTGATGGCAGCGCGCGCCAAACGCGGACGAAGCGCAACACGCTGCGCGCGTGCCTGACGTCGACGCCGCCGTCATGGACGCGCAATCGATCGATTTCGCAGGCTTCGAAGCGCTCGCCGAAGCGCGACTCCCGCAAGCCATTCGTCGCCGCATTCCCGGCGGCGCAACCGATCTCGCGGCCGAAGCGATCATCACGCTCGGTACTCGTTGACGCAGCGGCGCGCGCAGCGGTGGTGCGCGCGCGTGCAGCACGCGCAACCGCTGCTGCGACACGACGTCGCTACGTGCGACAGAGCGCCGCACTTTGTCAATTAGAAACAGCGAGTTAGCGAATGTCTCGTTGCGCGTAATCAAGACGCGCACCACGCGCGTCGATGGACAATGCAGTCATCCATTCGGATCGCCCGCGTCGCGAAGAACAATTGCGGGAACATCATCAGGCATCGGGCGATCGCGCCCGCCCCTGCCGGTAAGGGAAGGGGCATACGATGAGCACTCCCTCGCATGCGATAGGGCACACGATCGGCACTGCGCGTCCGGTCGCGACGCCTTCTCCGCATCACTTCAACTGGCGAGCATTGGCGCCGGTTGTCGTCGCACTCGTCATCGCGCTGCTGCCGGCGCCGCAAGGACTGCCGCAGCACGCGTGGTATTTCTTCGCGATCTTCGTCGGCGTCATCGCCGGCTTGATGCTCGAGCCGTTGCCGGGTGCGGCGATCGGCCTGATCGGCGTCACCGTCGCGGCGCTGCTCGCGCCGTGGGTGCTGTACGGCGCGGACGAGCTCGCGAAGCCTGGCTTCAAGGCGGGCAATTCGGCGCTGAACTGGGCGCTGTCGGGCTTTTCGAACAGCACGGTCTGGCTGATCTTCGCGGCGTTCATGTTCGCGTTGGGCTACGACAAGACCGGCCTTGGCCGCCGGATTTCGCTGTCGCTCGTGCACAAGATGGGTCGGCGCACGCTGTCGCTCGGTTACGCGATCACGTTCGCCGACGTCGTGCTGTCGCCGTTCACGCCGTCGAACACCGCGCGCTCGGCCGGTACCGTCTATCCGGTCATCAAGAACCTGCCGCCGCTTTACGGCTCGCTGCCGAACGATCCGTCGTCGCGCAAGATCGGCGGCTATCTGATGTGGACCGCGATCGCGGCAACCTGCGTGACGAGCTCGATGTTCATCACCGCGCTCGCACCCAACCTGCTCGCGCTCGAGTTCGTGAAGAAGGTCGCCAAGATCGACGTGAGCTGGACGCAGTGGTTCGTCGCCTTTGCGCCGGTCGGCGTGTTGTTGCTGCTGCTGGTTCCGTTGCTCGCGTATTGGCTCTATCCGCCGCAGGTCAAGCAAAGCGGCGAGGTTGCCGATTGGGCGGGCGGCGAGCTCGCGAAGCTCGGCAAGGTCAGCGCAAAGGAAATCACGCTGGCCGTGCTGGTGCTGATCGCGCTGACGTTGTGGATCTTCGGCGACAAGGTCGGCGTCAACGCGACCACCGCCGCGCTGGCCGTGATCGCGCTGATGCTTGTCACGGGCATCTGCACGTGGGAAGACATGGTCGCGAACAAGCAGGCGTGGAACACGCTCGCATGGTTTGCGACGCTGGTTGCGCTCGCCGACGGGTTGAGTCGGGTCGGTTTCGTGAAATGGTTCGCCGCCGCGGTTGCCGCGCACATGAACGGCTTCTCGCCGATGCTGGCGATGATCGTGCTGGTGGCGGTGTTCTTCTTCACGCACTACCTGTTCGCGAGCATAACGGCGCACGCTACCGCGCTGCTGCCGGTGATGCTCGCGGTCGGCACGACGATCCCGGGGCTCGACATGACGCTGTTCTCGATGATGCTCGTGCTCACGCTCGGCATCATGGGCATCCTCACGCCGTACGCGACGGGCCCGAGCCCGGTGTACTACGGTAGCGGCTACATCTCGAGTCGCGACTACTGGCGCCTCGGCTTGATCTTCGGCGTGATCTTCCTCGCCGTGCTGCTCGCCGTCGGGGTGCCGTACAACCTGATGCTCAAGTAGACGTCTCGTCTGCCCCCGGCCGCCCGGTGTAACATTGCGGCGGCCGCGCGGCCGGCCGTGCAATGCGGCCGGCCGCTTTTCTTATTCTGCGGCTCGCGGCAAACGAGGAGCGCGATGCCTATTACCCTTTACAACGCTTCGTTCACCGCGTTGCACGACAGCGACCTCGTGTCCGACGCGACGCGACGGATGCTCGGCGATCGCGTGTCCGACATGCCGGTCGTCGACAGCGACGGCAAGCTCGTCGGCATGTTCAAGCTCGATCGGCTGCTCGCGGCGCTGCTGCCGAAAGCCGCGCTGGTCGGGTTCGGCATGGATCTGTCGTTCGTCGCCGATTCGCTCGAGCAGCTGCGCGAGCGCATGCGCGAGATCGCCGTGCGCCCGGTGCGCGAAATGTGCGTACGCGCCGAGCAGGTCGTGCATCCGGATACGTCGGCGATCGAGATCGTGCTGCTGATCTACCGCGGCGTGAACAACCTGCCCGTAACCGACGCCGCTTCGGGCCGATTGATCGGCATGGTGTCGGCGCGTGACGTGCTGGCGGCGCTGCAGAGCGACGGAGGCGCTTGATGCACGGTACCGCGTCGCAGGCGACGCACGTACTGTTCGGTCTGCCCGCGCTCTGGGTCGCGACGCTCGTTCTGATCGTTGCGTACGGCGTCATCATGACCGACAAGGTCAACCGTGCGATCGTCGCATTGGTCGGCGCCGGGTTCCTGATCATGATCGGCATCATGCCTCAGATCGAGGCAGTGCACGCGATCGACTTCAACACGCTTGGGCTGCTGCTCGGCATGATGCTGATCGTCAACATCACGCGCCGATCGGGGCTGTTTCAATACGTCGCGATCTGGTCGGCGAAGAAGGTGCAGGCGAGGCCCTGGGGCATCCTGTTGATGATGTCGACCGTGACCGCGGTGTTCTCCGCGTTTCTCGACAACGTCACCACGGTGCTGCTGACGGTGCCCGTGACGCTGCTGATCACCGACGAGCTTCGCGTGAAGCCGTATCCTTACTTGTTCGCGCAGATCATCGCGTCGAACATCGGCGGCACCGCGACGCTGATCGGCGACCCGCCGAACATCATGATCGGCTCGGCGGCCGGATTGACTTTCAACGACTTCGCCTGGCATCTGACGCCCGTCGTCATCGTCGTGTTCGTCGCCACGATGGTACCGCTGTATTTCCTCTGGGGTCGCCATCTGGTCACCGACGAGGAGCATCGGCAGCGCGTGATGAACTTCAACGAGCGCGAGGCGATCACCGATCCACGGCTGCTCAAACAGGCTCTTTCCGTCTTGGCGCTGGTGATCCTCGGCTTCGTGCTGCAGCGGCAGATCGGCGTCGAGCCCGCGTCGGTGTCGATCTTCGGCGCCGCGCTCTTGATGCTGATCGACAATCTCGGCCGCCCCGGCGAGGAGCAGTCGAGGAACGTGCACGCGGCGCTCTCCGAAGCCGAGTGGATCACGCTCATGTTCTTCCTCGGCCTGTTCGTGATCGTCTACGGCGTCGTCAAGGTCGGTCTGATCGACGCGCTCGCGAGGATGCTGCTCGATGCGACCGGAGGCCAGTTCGGCGTGACCGCGGTCGCGATCCTGTGGGCGTCGGCGGTGCTGTCGGCGTTCATCGACAACATTCCGTTCGTCGCGACGATGATCCCGCTGATCAAGGCGATGGCGCCGGCGTTCGGCGGCGAGCACGCGCTGCTGCCGCTGTGGTGGGCGCTGTCGCTCGGCGCCTGCCTCGGCGGCAACGGCACGCTGATCGGGGCGTCGGCGAACCTCGTCGTCGCCGGACTGTCCGAGCGAGCCGGCACGACGTTCCGCTTCGTCGAGTTCATGAAGGTCGCGTTCCCGCTGATGCTGATCAGCATCGCGATGGCGCACGTGTACCTTTACGTGCGTTACCTCTGAGACGACAAGGGGGCGGACTCGATTCATCCCCGCGCCACGACGCGTAACGTGCGATGATGGATCGACTCCGACCCTGTTGCCGTGCCGACTGCCGTGGCCGCCCGTTTCGATTTCGCGCTCGCGTCGCCCGAGGCTGCTGACGGGCTCGCTGCGTTGCGTGCGCGCATTGCCGAGCACATGCGCGCGGACGAGCCGACGCTCGTTCGCGCGCTGATCGAACAAGCGCGCCTCGCGCCGGCCAATCTCGAACGCACGCAGGCGCTCGCGGCGCGGCTCGCGGAAGGCGTTCGTGCCGAACGGTCGCGAGCGGGCGGGGTCGATGCGCTGATGGTCGAGTTTTCGCTCGACAGCGCCGAAGGGGTCGCTTTGATGTGCCTCGCCGAAGCGCTGCTGCGCATTCCCGACGCGGCGACGCGCGATCGGTTGATCCGTGACAAGATCGCGCGCGGCGACTGGCGAGCGCACGTCGGCGCGTCGCCGTCGCTGTTCGTGAACGCCGCCGCGTGGGGATTGGTCGTCACCGGCCATGTCGTCGACACCCGCAGCGAGGGCCTGCTCGAGCGCGCGATGGCCTCGCTGCTGCGCAAGGGCGGCGAGCCGCTGATCCGCAAGGGCGTCGATCTCGCGATGCGCGTGCTGGGCCGCCAATTCGTCGCCGGACGCACGATCGACGACGCGATCGCCAATGGTCGAGAGCGCGAGTTGCACGGCTATCGGCATTCGTACGACATGCTCGGCGAAGCGGCGCTCACCGCGCGCGACGCGAAGCGCTACCTCGACGCCTACGACGCAGGCATCCGCACGCTCGGCGCCATTGTCGGTGGCCGTGACGTGCGCGCAGGACCCGGCATCTCGGTCAAGCTGTCGGCGTTGCATCCGCGCTTTTCGCGAACGCAACGCGAGCGCGTGATGGCCGAGCTCGTCCCGCGCGTGACGGCACTCGCGCAACTCGCGAAATCGCTCGGTCTCGGCTTCAACGTCGATGCCGAGGAAGCCGATCGGCTGGAGCTCACGCTCGACGTGTTCGCTGCGCTTGCGACCGATCCATCGCTCGCGGGCTGGGATGGGTTGGGCTTCGTCGTCCAGTCTTACCAGAAGCGCGCTCGCTTCGTCACCGACTGGCTGGTGGCGTTGGCGCGACACAACCGACGGCGAATCATGATCCGTTTGGTCAAGGGCGCGTACTGGGACAGCGAGGTCAAGCGCGCGCAAGTGGACGGGCTTGCCGACTATCCGGTGTTCACGCGCAAGGCGTACACCGACGTCTGCTATGTCGCCTGCGCGAAGGCGCTGCTCGCCGCGCCCGATGTCGTCTATCCGCAGTTCGCGACGCACAACGCGTTCACGCTCGCAGCGATCCACACGATCGCCGGCGACGCCGATTACGAGTTCCAGTGCCTGCACGGCATGGGTGAAAGCCTGTTCGACCAGGTCGTCGGACGCGACCGGCTCGATCGCGCATGCCGGATCTACGCGCCGGTCGGCTCGCACGAGACGCTGCTCGCCTATCTCGTTCGACGGCTGCTCGAGAACGGATCGAACTCGTCGTTCGTCAACCGCGTCGTCGATCCCGACGTGCGCATCGCCGACCTCGTCGCCGACCCGGTCGCGCAAGCCGAAGCCGATGCCGGCGCGCAGCATCCTCGCATTCCACCGCCGCCGAAGCTCTACGCGCCGCGCGCGAATTCGCGCGGCGTCGACCTCGCCGACGATGCGACGCTCGCCGCGCTCGCGAATGCGATGAGCGAACCGGTCGAGCACGCCGCCTATCCGTTGCTCGCGGGTGGCGATGTCGCGAAGCGTCCGCCGGTCGCGGTGCGCAATCCGGCCGACCGCGACGACGTCGTGGGCTACGTCGTCGACGCAGCCGAGTCCGATGCGCACGATGCGGTCCGCTTCGCGTCGGCCGACGGCGCCCGGTGGTCGCTGACACCGGTCGGCGAGCGTGCCGCCTGTCTCGAGCGCGCCGCCGATCTCATCGAAGCGAGCGCGCCGCAGCTCTACGCGCTCGCCATTCGCGAAGCGGGCAAGACGCTCGCCGATGCCGTCGCCGAAGTGCGCGAAGCGGTCGACTTCTGCCGCTACTATGCGCAGCAGGCGCGCGATGTGTGCTCGCGACCCGGCGTCACCGCGCGCGGGCCGATCGTGTGCATCTCGCCGTGGAATTTTCCGTTGTCGATCTTCGTCGGCCAGGTGGGCGCTGCGCTCGCGGCCGGCAACCCGGTGATCGCGAAGCCCGCCGAGCAGACGCCGCTGATCGCCGCGGCCGCCGTCCACTTGCTGCATCGCGCCGGTGTGCCGCACGCCGCGCTGCAATTGCTGCCCGGGCGCGGCGAAACGATCGGCGCCGCGCTGGTGGACGATTCTCGCATCGCGGGCGTCGTGTTCACCGGATCGACGGCGGTCGCGCGCGAGATCAATCGGACACTCGCTACCCGCGACGACGATCCGGTGCTGATCGCCGAGACCGGCGGGCAGAACGCGCTGATCGTCGACAGCTCCGCATTGCCCGAGCAGGTGATCACCGACGCGCTCGTGTCGGCTTTCGACAGCGCCGGGCAGCGATGCTCGGCGCTGCGGCTCCTTTGCCTGCAACACGACGTCGCGCCGGCGATGATGGCGATGCTGACCGACGCGCTCGCCGAGCTGTCGGTCGGCGACCCGCGCCGGCTCGCAACCGACGTCGGACCGGTCATCGACGAGGACGCGCAAGCCATGCTCGAAGCGCATGTCGCGCGGATGCAGGCGGCAGGATCGCCGGTCGTTCGCCATGCACTGTCGACCCCCTGCGAGCGCGGTACGTTCGTCGCGCCGACGCTCGTCGACCTCGGCGGCATCGATGGCATACGCCTGCTCACTCGCGAAGTGTTCGGTCCGGTGCTGCACGTGGTGCGCTGGCGCGCCGAAGAGCTCGACGCGCTGATCGCCGCGATCAACGCAACGGGGTATGCGCTCACGCACGGCATTCATACGCGCATCGATGAAACCGTCGGCGCAGTCCTCGAGCGCATTCAAGCCGGCAACGTGTACGTCAACCGCAACGTCATCGGCGCCGTCGTCGGCGTGCAGCCGTTCGGCGGACACCGGCTGTCCGGCACCGGTCCCAAAGCCGGCGGACCCTTCTATGTGCGCCGGCTCGTCCGCGGCTACGACGACGCGCCGCCGTTCGGCCGACGATCACGCGCCGATGCGCTCTGGGCGCAACCGCTTCCCGGCTCGACCGGAGAATCCAACGTGCTCGAGTTGCATCCGCGCGGCGTCGTCGCCTGCATCGCGGACGATGACGCGGCTCGGGCGCGACAGCGCGCGATTGTGCAGGCAACCGGCAATGTCGCGCGCGAGCTTGCCACCGACGACACGACGGCGGCGACCATCGACTCGATCGACGCGGTGCTGCTCGATGTGCGGGGCGACGCCGGTCGTCGAGTGCGCGCTGCGATTGCGGCGCGCGAAGACGGGCCGCTGCTTGCCACGATCGCGCCCGATGCGAACGGGCGTTATGACTGGACGCGTCTCGTCGTCGAGCGGACGGTATGCGTCAACACCGCTGCCGCCGGGGGCAATGCGGCGCTGCTCGCTCAGGCGGGCGAAGGGCTCTGAGCCTTCTGTCGCGATTTCAGCAGCAGCGCAATCGCGACCATCAGCGAAAAGCCGAGCAACAGCGCGACTTGATGGGCGCTGACGAACGCGATCAGCGCGTCCCAGCGGATCATCAACGGGCGAAACGACGTGGCCGCGAAGACCGGCGTGACAAACAGCAGCCCGACGGCAATCGCGATGACGACGCTGGCCGGCATTCGAATCGGCGTCGGTGCTGCAAGGATGATCACGGCCGTTCCCGGGAAAGTCGACGGCTCCAATGTAAAAGAGCGCGCCACGGGCGCCGGATCGGTCGATGGCGCGTTCGCGTGTGGGACTTATCCGACAGGCAGCCGATGCCGGCGGAGCCGCTAGAACTCGAAATGGTCGGGCAGCAGCGCGTGAGTGTCCGCATGGCGCTCCATGTACGAGCGCGCATAAGGGCAGTCCGGAACGACGCGCAGACCCTGCTCGCGCGCATGGCCGATCGCCGCGCGAACGAGCGCCGCCGCGATACCGCGACCCTGGAACGAAGGCGGCACTTCGGTGTGCCGGATGTGCAGCACGCCGCGTGAGATGGTGTACTCGGCGCGGGCCGTTTCGTCGCCGATCGTCGCCTCGAACCGGTGGCGGTCGACGTTGTGAACGATGGTGAGCGGCGTGTCGGCCATGCGCGCATTATGCGCTGCGCTGGACGAATGCTTTAGACCCGTACTAAACCATGTCGCTCGATGAAGGCGATGATCTCGGGGAGCCCTTGGCCCGTCTTCAGGTTGCTGAACACGAACGCTCGGTCGCCGCGCATCTTTCGCGCGTCGCGTGCCATGACATCGAGCGACGCGCCGACCATCGGCGCGAGATCGATCTTGTTGATGACCAGGAGATCGGACTTGGTGATGCCGGGTCCGCCCTTGCGCGGGATCTTGTCGCCGGCGGCGACGTCGATCACGTAGAGCGTGAGATCGGAGAGCTCCGGCGAGAACGTCGCCGCGAGATTGTCGCCGCCCGATTCGACCAGCACGATCTCGATGTCGGGAAACGCCCGCGTGAGGCGGCCCACCGCCTCGAGGTTGATCGAGGCGTCTTCGCGGATCGCCGTGTGCGGGCAGCCGCCGGTCTCGACGCCGATGATGCGCTCCGGCGGCAGCGCCTCGTTACGCACGAGAAACTGCGCGTCCTCGGCGGTGTAGATGTCGTTGGTGACCACGCCTAGGCTGTAGCGGCCGCGCAGCGCGCGGCACAGCGCGAGCGCGAGCGCGGTTTTGCCCGAGCCGACGGGCCCGCCGATACCGACCCGCAACGCAGTGGCACCGGTAGTCATCGTCGCTACGAGCGGAACAATCGCGAGTATTGCGTCTCGTGGCGGCTGCACGCGATCGCGAATCCCGGCGCGAAATTGCGCCAATCGTGTTCCGGAATCGCGATGGCGCGCCGTGCGATCGCCGGCAATCGCCCACCGAGCGCGGTCAATGTGCGTTGCCCGGCGGATTGGCCGAGCGGCACCGATTTCAGCGCAGCCATCGTCTGGTTTTCGCACCACGACCACAGATAGGCGGCGACCGCGTCCTCGTCGTTGACGCCGCACGCCGCAGCGACGCCGGCCCAGATGATCGGAAACGACACCGCGTCGTGCGTGTCGACGCCGTCCGGGCGCGGCATCCGCGGCACGCCGTCGAGCATTCGCATAAGCGAGTATCCCATCTGCAGCGTTTCGGCACGTAGCTCCGCGCTTTCGCGGCTCGCGACGAACAGCGCGTCGAGGCGCTTCGCCTCGTCGGCGTCGCGGCGCGACCACGCGCGGTGCGCGCACGCAACGAGCGGTGCGTCGAACGCGCCGATCGCGTTGTCGAGTACGCCGCCGATCCAATCGAGCGCGCTCGCCTCGTCGGCGATCCATCCGGCCTCGATCGCCGACTCGAGGCCCTGCGAATACGTGTACGCCCCGACGGGAAGCGCCGGGCTTGCCAGTTGCAGCAGTCGGGCGAGCGCGACGCTCACGCCTGATCTCCTTGGGCGGGCCTTCTCGCATCGACCCCTCGCGAGTCGATCAGCGCAATCGCTCGGCGACGGGCACTTCGCGCCGGGGCTTCGCCCGCCTCGCTCATGCTTTGAACTCGTGAATCTTCGACGTCGAGCGGTGCGGGCCGTGACCCGGATCGAACTCGCGCCCGTGAGCGTGCGACGGATAGGCGCCGCCTTCGGGATCGAACGGCGCCTCGACGTCTGCGACCGTGCAACCGAGGCCGATCAGCATGTCGGCAAGGACATGGTCGCGCTGCAAGCGCAGGCAGCCGTCCCGCAACTCGAGCGGCACATGACGGTTACCCACGTGATACGCGGCGCGCGCAAGCTCCCGCGGACTCGAAGCGCGCGCTTCGAGCAGCGGCTCGACGGCGGCGACGATCTCGATCACGGTGCCGTCCGGGGCCGTGAGCTTGTCGCCGTGACGAAGCACCGTTCCGGGGGGCAACACATAGCCGAGCTCGTCTCCCGATGCGTCGCGCGCGAGCAACCGACTCTTGCGTCGCGCGTCGTACGGCAGCACGACGCGCTCCGTCGCAACGGCGTTTCTATCCGCGAACGCGTTGGCGATGCGCATGCGACGCTAGAACAGGAAATAGCGCTGCGCCATCGGCAGCTCGCTCGCGGGCTCGCAGACGAGAAGCTCGCCGTCGGCGCGAACCTCGTACGTTTCCGGATCGACGTCGATCGTCGGCAGCGCGCCGTTGTGCACCATGTCGCGTTTGGAGAGCCCGCGCGTCGCGTGCACGGCGACAAGAGGCTTCGAAAGCCGCAGCGCTTCGACGTCCCGATTGTCGATCGCCGCTCTCGACACGAACGTCACCGATGAGCCGAGCGCCTTGCCGAACGCGCCGAACATCGGCCGGTAGTGGACCGGCTGCGGCGTCGGAATCGACGCATTCGGATCGCCCATCGCCGCCGCAGCGATCATCCCGCCCTTCAGTATCAGCGATGGCTTGACGCCGAAGAACGCCGGTTTCCACAGCACCAGATCGGCGAGCTTGCCGGGCTCTACCGAGCCGACGATGTGCGAGATGCCATGCGTGATCGCCGGGTTGATCGTGTATTTCGCGACGTAGCGCTTGACGCGCTGGTTGTCGTTACGTGCCGTATCCTCGCGCAGCGCACCGCGCTGCACCTTCATCTTGTGCGCCGTCTGCCAAGTGCGGATGATCACTTCGCCGACGCGGCCCATCGCCTGCGAGTCGGACGACATCATCGAGAACGCGCCGATGTCGTGCAGGATGTCCTCGGCGGCGATCGTCTCGCGGCGGATCCGCGACTCGGCGAACGCGATGTCCTCGGCGATCGCCGGATCGAGGTGGTGGCACACCATCAGCATGTCGAGATGCTCGTCGATCGTGTTCACGGTGTACGGCCGCGTCGGATTCGTCGATGACGGCAGCACGTTCGACTGCCCGGCCGCCTTGATGATGTCGGGCGCGTGCCCGCCGCCGGCGCCCTCGGTATGGAACGTGTGGATCGTGCGGCCCTTGAACGCCGCGAGCGTCGTCTCGACGAAGCCCGATTCATTGAGCGTGTCGGTGTGGATCGCAACCTGCACGTCCATCTCGTCGGCAACGGCGAGGCAGTTGTCGATCGCCGCGGGCGTCGTGCCCCAGTCCTCGTGGAGCTTGAGCCCCATCGCGCCCGCGCGAACCTGCTCGCGCAGCGGCTCGGGCAGGCTCGCGTTGCCTTTGCCGAGGAAGCCGAGATTCATCGGAAACGCTTCTGCCGCTTCGAGCATTCGATGGATGTGCCACGGCCCCGGCGTGCACGTCGTCGCGAACGTCCCCGTTGCGGGCCCCGTGCCGCCGCCGAGCATCGTGGTAATACCCGACATCAGCGCGTCGTCGATCTGCTGCGGGCAGATGAAGTGGATATGCGAGTCGAGGCCGCCGGCCGTGACGATCATGCCTTCGCCGGCGATCGCTTCGGTCCCCGCGCCGATCGCAATCGTCACGCCGGGCTGGATATCCGGATTGCCCGCCTTGCCGAGCGCGGCGATGCGGCCAGCCTTGATCGCGATATCCGCCTTGACGATGCCCCAGTGATCGACGACCAACGCGTTGGTGATCACCGTATCGGCAACGTCGCGCGCGACGCGCTGTCCTTGTCCCATGCCGTCGCGGATGACCTTGCCGCCGCCGAACTTCACCTCCTCGCCATGGATCGTGTAGTCGCGCTCGACCTCGATCCACAGCTCGGTATCGGCGAGACGCACGCGGTCGCCGACCGTCGGCCCGAACATCTCCGCGTACGCCTGCCGCGAGATCTTCACGCTCATTCGAGCGCTCCGTTGACGAGGCCGCGCAACCCGTACACGACGCGATCGCCGGCAAGCGCAACGAGTTGCACGGTGCGCGACTGCCCGGGCTCGAAACGCACGGCGGTACCGGCTGCGATGTCGAGTCGGAAGCCGCGCGCGCGCTCGCGGTCGAACGCGAGCGCCGCGTTGGTCTCGGCAAAGTGGTAGTGCGAGCCGACCTGGATCGGACGGTCGCCGGTGTTCGCGACGGTCAAGGTAACGGTCGCACGTCCGACGTTCAATTCGAGCTCGCCCGGCTCGACGCGGATTTCGCCTGGGATCATTTCAAACGATCGGATAGTGCACGGTGACGAGCTTCGTGCCGTCGGGAAAGGTCGCTTCGACCTGAATTTCCGGAACCATCTCCGCGACACCTTCCATGACGTCGGTGCGAGCGAGCAGCGTCGTGCCGAACTGCATCAGCTCGGCGACCGTGCGGCCATCGCGCGCACCTTCCATGATCGCGGCGCTGATCAGCGCAACCGCCTCCGGATAGTTGAGTTTGAGCCCGCGCGCCTTTCGCCGTTCGGCGACAAGCGCTGCGGTGAAGATCAACAGCTTGTCTTTCTCGCGCGGCGTGAGCTCCATGGCTTAAATCGCAATCCGTTGCTAGGGGCGGCGTCAGTGATGCATATGCGGATGGGCTTCATCCGTCGCGTCGTCTGCATAGCCGCGAAGCTGGTTGTAACGGTTGATCTGATCCGCCGTCAGCAATGCGGTTTGTTCGAGATGCGCCTGCAGGTGTACCAGGCGGACCTCGCCTTGCAGCTTCGCGATGCGCGCGAGCGAGCGGTCCAACGTTTCGGCGGTCACCGTGTGCGACGCGAACTGCGCGTCCAGCGCACGCTCTTGCTGCAGCAATTCATTGCCGACGGCGATCGCGCGCGATTGCATTCGGCCGAACACCGCCTCGGTCTTGCTCTTCTGATCGGCCGTGAGCGCGAGCGCCTCGCGCATCTCGAGCACGTGCGCCGGACCCGGATAGCCATTGAGCTCGCCCGCCTTGGCGAGTCCCATGCCGCGACCGGACGTCAAATCGGCAACGTCCTGCGGCGACAGCGCCTTGATGTCTCGCGTCTGCTGGCCGGCGTAAGGCGACGGCGATTGCGCGACCGCCGGTGCGCCGAGCAGCGCGAGCACACACCACAAGCAGATTCGGACCATGGTTTCGCCCATCGATCGTTTGCGTTATGTGTTCCAGATGCGAAGCGGTGCGGCGGCGCGGCCGGCGAGCGCCGGCCGCAGCGCCGCCCACAGCGCGACGAACCACATTGTCGCGCGTTCCGTGTCGGGTGCGAGGCAGCGCGCGAGCAGGACGTCCGGCAAGGCGGTGATGCCGGCGTCGACGTCAGGCGGAATCGGCGCCGCGCGGCAGGCGTCGACGACATCGCGCGCCACGCAACGGCCGGCAGCGACCAGCGTCGCGCTCACCGGCCGCCCGCCAAGCCCCGCGCGCGAGGCGAGCCACGTCGATCCGCCGTCGATAATCGCGCGCTCGCGCCACAGCGGCCGGCCGTCGCGCTCGATCGACGTGAGCGTCGCCACGCGGCCGTGCGAGAAGCGCTCACCCGACGCCGTGCGTCCGAAGCACAGCGCTTCCCAGCCGACGTAGAGCGCTCCCGGCGCAAGGGTTACGTACGTCGAAATATCGGCGTCGACGCCGTCGAAGAAGATCGTCGGCTGCGGCAGCCATTCGACGACCGCGTCCGTACTGACGCCGACCGTCACCCGTTGTGACGCCCGGCGCGCGCCGGCGCGGTACCACTTGCCGGCACCAGGGGTGGTCAGAAGCGCATGCGCGCCCTGCGCTCCGCGGACCTCCAACTCCAGAACGTCGCCGCCCGCGACACCCCCCGGTGGATGCAGCACGATCGCGTGGCATACGGCCGCTCCTTCGGGGAAGAGCGGCTTCTGGATGCGCAGCGGACCGGTGTGCGACCGGCGTTCGAGGATCGTCGCGCCGTCGCGGCTGGCGAAGCCCAGCGCGAGCGTGGCATGCCACGGCGAAGCTCGCGCGAGCTCGGAGGTTGTTTCGCCCCCAGTTCGCGTGGGGCCACGGTGGTTGCGCACATACGGCTCGTCCTCGGTCCGATTGCAGGCGTCACCGGACCCGAACGGTGATTCACTCGCCATCCCGACGTTTCCGCTCGGGATCGCGGCTCGTGCGTCACACCGCAAGCGTGCCCTTGACGCCGTCACGATCCATGTCCTCGCCGCGCCCCCGCATCACGATTTCGCCCCGCTCCATGACCAGGTAATTATCGGCCAGGGATCGCGCGAAGTCGTAATACTGCTCGACCAGGAGGATCGCCATTTCACCGGCCTCGGCCAGCGCGCGGATCGCCCGCTCGATGTCCTTGATGATCGACGGCTGGATGCCCTCGGTCGGCTCATCGAGGATTAGCAATTTGGGTGCCATCGCGAGCGCACGGCCGATCGCGAGCTGTTGCTGCTGTCCGCCGGACAAGTCGCCGCCGCGGCGGCGCAGCATCGACTTCAGCACCGGGAACATGTCGAAGATCGACGACGGCACCGCGCTTCCGGAGGGCTTCGTCGCGAGCCCCATCTGCAGGTTCTCGTGCACGCTCAATCGCGGGAAGATCTCGCGGCCCTGCGGCACATAGCCGATGCCGGCGCGAACGCGCGCATGCGACGGCGCGCCCGTGATATCGACGCCGTCGAACTCGATCGCACCGGACGCGGCGGGCACGAGGCCCATCAGGCAGCGCAGCAGCGTCGTCTTGCCGACGCCGTTGCGGCCGAGGAGCGCTGTCACCTTGCCGGACGGCGCGTCGAAGCCGACGTCGCGCAAGATGTGGCTGCCGCCGTAATACTGATTGAGGTTCGAGATCGTCAGCATGCGCGCACTCCGAACGCGCGATCGTGCACCAACATGGAGCTTGTCGTCCCCGCGAACGCCGGGACCCAGCGTCGTTCGTCGAAAGTCACTGGGTCCCCCCGTTCGCGGGGACGACGGCGGCTAGCGGCCAAGGTAGACCTCGATCACGCGCTCGTCGGCCTGCACCGTTGCGAGATCGCCCTCGGCGAGCACGCTGCCCTCGTGCAGCACCGTGACCTTGCCGCCGAGCTGCTTGACGAACGCCATGTCGTGCTCGACGACCATCAGCGAATGGTCGCCGGCGAGCGAGACGAAAAGCTCCGCGGTGCGCTCGGTCTCCTCGTCGGTCATGCCGGCGACGGGCTCGTCCAACAACAACAACCGCGGCTCCTGGATCAGCAGCATGCCGATCTCGAGCCACTGTTTCTGCCCATGCGACAGCAAGCCCGCCGGCCGGTCGGCATGGCGGTCGAGCCGCACCTTGCCGAGCGTATCGGCGACGCGGTCGCGCACCGCGTAGTCGACCGCGTCGAACATGGCGCGGCGCACGCGCTTGTCGGTCTTGCGCGCGAGCTCGAGGTTCTCGAACACCGTGTGCCGCTCGAAGATCGTCGGCTTCTGGAACTTGCGGCCTACACCGGCGTGCGCGATCTGCGGCTCGGACATCTTCGTGAGGTCCATCGTCTGGCCGAAATACGCGCGCCCGCTGTCGGGACGCGTCTTGCCGGTAATGACGTCCATCATCGTCGTCTTGCCGGCGCCGTTCGGCCCGATCACGCAGCGAAGCTCGCCGGCGTCGATCGTCAAGGTCAGCGCATTGAGCGCCTTGAAGCCGTCGAAGCTCACGGTGATGTCCTCGAGGTAGACGATCACCTTGTGCGACAGATCGAGCTTGCCGGGCTCGAGAACGTGCGCGAGGCCCGCCGCTTCGTCGCGTGCCGACGGCAGGTTCGGCGCGACGGTGGACATGCTCACGCTGTCGTCCCCGCGTACGCGGGGACCCGGTGACTTTCGTCGAACGACGCTGGATTCCCGCCTCCCGCCTTACGCATGCGGGGGCAGGCTTCGCGGGAATGACGAGCGCTCATGCCTCGGCCTCTCTGTACCGCTGCGCAGTGTCGAGGTCGCGTGTCGGCCTCTCGCCATCGCGCGGCGACGTGCCCTTCGGGCCTTTCGCTTCGCGCGCCGCGCTCATGAGTGCCTCTTGAACCGATCGCGAAGCTGCGCCCACAGTCCGACGACGCCGTTCGGCAGGTACAGCGTCACGACGATGAAGATCGCGCCGAGGAAGAACAGCCAATATTCGGGAAAGCGGACGGTGAACCAGCTTTTCGCGAGGTTCACCAGGAACGCCCCGACGACCGCGCCGATCAACGTGCCGCGGCCGCCTACCGCGACCCAGATCGCGATCTCGATCGAATTCGCCGGGCTCATCTCGCTCGGATTGATGATGCCGACCTGCGGCACGTACAGCGCGCCGGCGATGCCGCACAGCAGCGCCGAAAGCGTCCACGCGGTGAGCTTGTACCAGAGCTGGTCGTAGCCTAAGAACATCACGCGCGACTCGGCGTCTCGGATCGCGGTGAGCACGCGGCCGAACTTCGACGTGACGACGTAGCGGCAGAGCGCGAGCGCGCCGAGCAGTGCCGCGGCGGACAGCGCGAACAGCACGACGCGCGTCGACGGCGCGGTGATCGGGATCCCGAGCACGCGCTTGAAGTCGGTGAAGCCGTTATTGCCGCCGAACCCGGTGTCGTTGCGAAAGAACAGCAGCATGAACGCGAAGGTGAGCGCCTGCGTGATGATCGAGAAGTAGACGCCCTTGATGCGCGAGCGGAACGCGAAGTAGCCGAAGCCGAACGCGAGCAGAGCCGGCACGGTCAGCACGAGGAACGCCGACCACAGGAAGTGATCGCTGCCCTGCCAGTACCACGGCAGCGCCTTCCAGTCGAGGAAGATCATGAAGTCCGGCAGATCCATCCGATAGCTGCCGTCGCGTCCGATCTCGCGCATCAGATACATGCCGAACGCGTAACCGCCGAGCGCGAAGAAGACGCCGTGGCCGAGCGAAAGTATCCCGCCGTAGCCCCAGACCAGGTCGAGCGCGACGGCGACGATGGCGTAACAGAGGATCTTGCCGACCAGCGTGACGAAATAGTCCGACAGGTGAAGCGGATGGCCGGCCGGAACAGCGAGGTGCATCAACGGAACGGCGACGAAGGCGAACAGCGCGAAGACGCCGCCCGCGACGAGCGCGCTGCGCGGCATGCGCCGAACCGCGCGCAGCGTCATCGGCACGCGCGTGCTGGTCGCGATCGTGGACATCGTCACGAGATCGGCGGGCGCGTTCATCGACGCCTGTCGTCCCCGCGAACGCGGGGACCCAGTGGCGTTCGTCGCAAGACGCTGGATTCCCGCGTTCGCGGGAATGACGACGTGTCGGCACTGTCGTCCCCGCGATCGCGGGGACCCAGTGGCGTTCGTCGCAAGACGCTGGATTCCCGCCTTCGCGGGAATGACGACGTGTCGGCACTGTCGTCCCCGCGAACGCGGGGACCCAGTGGCGTTAGACCAAAGACGCTGGATTCCCGCCTTCGCGGGAATGACGACATGTCGGCACTGTCGTCCCCGCGAACGCGGGGACCCAGTGGCGTTCGTCGCAAGACGCTGGATTCCCGCCTTCGCGGGAATGACGGCAGGCGGATCGGCGCGTTCATCAGGTCTCCAGCGAACGGCCTCGCAGCGCGAACAAGCCCTGCGGCCGCTTCTGGATGAAGATGATGATGAACACCAGCACGAGGATCTTTGCGATCACCGCACCGGTCCAGCCTTCGAGGAACTTCGACACGACGCCCAGGCCGAGCGCCGCCCATACGGCGCCGGCGAGCTGACCGACGCCGCCCAGCACGACGACCATGAACGAGTCGACGATGTAGCTCTGGCCCATGTCCGGGCCGACGTTACTGATTTGCGACAGCGCGACGCCGCCGAGCCCGGCGATGCCGGCGCC
Source organism: uncultured beta proteobacterium (assembly GCA_963728935.1). GTDB lineage: Bacteria > Pseudomonadota > Gammaproteobacteria > Burkholderiales > Casimicrobiaceae > CAVSMC01. Next base: position 1,331,144 of record CAVSMC010000001.1, read on the forward strand.
GAGCGCGAACGCGAGCGTATCGACACGCGAGGTCGGAACGCCGACGCAGCCCGCCATTGCGCGGTTCTGCGTGACCGCGCGCACGAACATGCCGAGACGCGTGACGTTGAGGATCGCCCACATCGCCGCGAGCACCGCGATCGAGAACCCGATGATGACGATCCGGTTGTACGGCAGCACGAGATTGGGCAGCACGGCGATGCCGCCGGACATCCACGTCGGATTCGCGACCTCGACGTTCTGCGGGCCGAAGATCGTGCGCGCCGCCTGGATCAGCATCAGCGACAGTCCCCAGGTCGCGAGCAGCGTTTCGAGCGGCCGCCCATAGAGCTTGCGGATCACCACGCGCTCCATCACCGCACCGACAGCCGCGGCGGCGACGAAGCCCACGGGAATCGCCGCGATCAGGTACCAGTCGTTGAGCGACGGCAGATTCGCGCGGAAGAAGGACTGCACGGTCCACGCCGAGTACGCGCCGATCATCAGGAGCTCGCCGTGCGCCATGTTGATCACGCCCATGACGCCGTACGTGATCGCAAGACCGAGCGCGGCGAGCAGCAACACCGAGCCAAGCGAAACGCCGGTGAAGACACGGCCGAGGTTCTCGCCCCACGCGAGGCGGCCGTCGATCGCGCGCAGCGACAGGCTCGCCGCGGAACGGACCGCTTCGTCGGGCTCGTTGAACGTGTCGCCGTTCTTCTCCAGCAGCGTGACCAGAAGCTGCTTCGTATTGGGATCGCCCGATTCGCCGAGCGCCTTGACGGCGGCGAGACGGACCGCGGCGTCGGTGGAGTCGAGCGTCGCCTTCGCGCGCGCGAGCGCGAGCTGCGCCTTGATTTCGGGATCGGTCTCATGCGACAGCGCGCGATCGAGCAGCGGCAACATCGCCGCGTCGGCGCTGCCGCTCAACTCCTGCGCCGCGGCCAATCGCAACGCCTGCTCGGGTGCGAACAGTCTCAACGCGGCGATCGCGGACGAAACCTCGCGGCGCACGCGATTGTTGATCGTGATGCCTTCCGGCGATTCGGGCGCGGGCTTCACTTCGGCGCCCGTCGCGGCGTCGATGACTTTGTCGCCGTCGACGATCAGCACGCGATCGCCCGCGATGGCGAGCCGATCGTCGCCGAGCGCCTTCAGAACGGGAAGCGCGGACTCGGGCGACGCCTGCACGAGCGCGTTGATCGCCGCGATCTTCTCGTCGGAATCATCGGCGGCGAGGCGCTTCAGCACTACGGGATCGATCGCGCCGAACGCTTGCGTCGCGAACGCGAACGCCGCGATAAACAGGAGAAGGATTCTACGCATCGATCGTCGATTGCAGCGGTCGTGCGGGGCGAACGACGCTGGGTTCCCGCGTTCGCGGGAACGACGGCATCGCTCGCCGTCATCCCCGCGGACGCGGGGATCCAGTGTCGTTGCGGCCGATCACGCGGCCGGCATCAAACTTCCGGCACGTCCTTCTTCTTGTCGTTGCCCGGGATGAACGGGCTCCACGGTTGGGCGCGCACCGGACCCGGCGTCTTCCAGACGACATTGAACTGGCCATCAGCCTTCACTTCGCCGATGAACACCGGCTTGTGCAGGTGATGATTCTTCTCGTCCATCTTCGCGGTGAAGCCCGACGGCGCCTTGAAGGTCTGACCCGCGACCGCTGCGATCACCTTGTCGACGTCGGTCGACTTCGCCTTCTCGACCGCCTGCTTCCACATGTGGATGCCGATGTACGTTGCTTCCATCGGATCGTTGGTGACGACTTTGTCGGCGTTGGGCAGCTTCGCCTTCACCGCCCAGTCCTTGTACATCTTGATGAACTTCTCGTTCTCGGGGTTCTTGAGCGACATGAAGTAGTTCCACGCCGCGAGGTGGCCGACGAGCGGCTTCGTGTCGACGCCGCGAAGCTCTTCTTCGCCGACCGAGAACGCGACGACCGGCACGTCGGTCGCCTTGAGTCCCGCGTTGCCGAGCTCCTTGTAGAACGGAACGTTCGAGTCGCCGTTGATCGTCGAAACGACCGCGGTCTTGCCGCCGGCCGAGAACTTCTTGATGTTGGCGACGATCGTCTGATAGTCGCTGTGACCGAACGGCGTGTAGACCTCTTCGATGTCCTTCTCGGCGACGCCCTTGCTCTTGAGGAATGCGCGCAGGATCTTGTTGGTCGTGCGCGGATACACGTAGTCGGTGCCGAGCAGGAAGAAGCGCTTCGCGCCGCCGCCGTCCTTGCTCATCAGGTACTCGACGGCGGGAATCGCCTGCTGGTTCGGCGCGGCGCCGGTGTAGAACACGTTCTTCTCGAGCTCTTCACCCTCGTACTGCACCGGGTAGAAAATCAGACCATTCAGCTCCTTGAACACCGGCAGCACCGACTTGCGCGACACCGACGTCCAGCAGCCGAACACGACCGCGACCTTGTCCTGCGTGAGCAGCTGGCGCGCCTTCTCGGCGAACAACGGCCAGTTCGACGCGGGATCGACGACGACGGGCTCGAGCTGCTTGCCCATCACGCCGCCCTTGGCGTTGATCTCGGCGATCGTCATCAGCGCCGTTTCCTTCAGCGCCGATTCGGAAATGGCCATCGTTCCGGACAGCGAATGAAGGATGCCGACCTTGATCGTATCGGCGGCGGCGGCGATGTTCGCGGTGAGGCCCGACGCGGCGATCGCGGCGGAGACTGCGAGCAGCTTGAATACTTGGCGACGCTTCATGGAACGACTCCCTGGACGTGGAAGAACCCAGGCGTTCCGTTAGCCAATCGCGTGCCAAGAAATTTGTTACATCGGCTCAGGTAGTTGCGCGTGAGCCACGCCGCCCGCTGCGCCCGCTGACCCAATCCGGTGCAAGCGCGCGCAACCCATGCACCGGCTCGGCGCGACGGCGCACGCGCTGCGAGCGCACGCGACATCGCGTCGCAGCGATAAACGCGAGGCGTTACGTTTCGACGGTGCTTCGATCCGTGCGCGACGTCGTGGTCCCTTCGGCGATTTCCTCGATCATCTTGCGATTGAATGCGGGAATATCGTCAGGCTTGCGGCTCGTGACGAGCCCGCGGTCGACGACGACCTCTTGATCGGACCAGCTGCCGCCCGCGTTGCGGATGTCGGTCTGCACCGACGGCCACGACGTCAAATGCCGATCGCGCAACACGTTCGCCTCGATCAGCATGATCGGCGCATGGCAGATCGCCGCGACGGGCTTCTCGGCGTCGAAGAATGCGCGCACGAATTTCACGGCGGCCGGAACGAGGCGCAATTGATCGGGGTTCATTACGCCGCCGGGCAGCATCAGCGCGTCGTACTGGTCGGGGTCCGCTTGATCGACGGTCAAATCGACGGCCACATCGTCGCCCCAGTTCTTGTGCTTCCAGCCCTTGATCGAGCCCGGCTGCGGGGCGATCACGACTGTCTTCGCGCCGGCGTGATCGAGCGCGGCGCGGGGCTCGATGAGCTCCGACTGCTCGAATCCGTCGGTAGCGAGAATGGCGACGCGCTTGCCTTTGAGCGCGTCGCCTGCCTGCATGTTGCTGCGCATGGAGTCCTCCGCAAATGAGCGCGCGCCGCGGCAGCGGCGCGCATCCCATAACGACTGCGAGAGGAAAGCCGAAGTTCCGCGGCGCTCGCGCGAGCAACCTAGGGCAATTGGATCTTGCCGCCGCCGCCGAGGCCGCCGCCCGGAATGGCGCCAGCCTGCGGAATGACGATCGAGCTCGACGCCTGCCGGCGCAGCTCCTGCAGCTCGCGCAATGCCTGCTCGACGCCGGCTTTCGCAGCGGCGCCGTACTTCGACACCGCTTCGGCAAGCGTCGTTGCCTCGATCTCGAAGCTGATCGGCAACGGCCCCATTTGCGTCATCAATCGCGCTTCGCCTGTGTAGAGCGTCGTGCGCGCGGCATCGGGAGAACCGTCCGCCTTGACGGGCGCCATCACGCGCAACGTGCCGAGCTTCGCGTCGGTGTAGATTTCCTCGCGGTAGAGCGACTGCGCGTCCATGCCGGCTTCGGCGAGCTGGGATGCTGGATCGGTGGCCATGGCGACTCCGAAGGTTCGAAAAGAAGAGATTCTAGTGGACTGAGCGATACGCCGCCCCGGCCGACTGGACTGCGGGCGGCGCGTCGGCCGCGACGACGTCGATCGCCGCGAGAATGACGTCGGATCGCGGATAGTCGACCGCGGCCCACAAAACGCTCCACGGAAGCGTCGACGGTCGCGGAACGGCCGCCGTCAGATGGTCGGCGTTGACGAATCCGAGCAGATTACCGTCCGGCGCGATCTGATCGAGCGCGATCAACTGGCCGTCGTTCCACGGCGACGACAAGCCGAGTTGCTCGTGCAAGAGCGCGAGCAGCGGCGACACCCGGTCGCGGTCCGGCACGGCAACGAGCGAGTACGTCGGCGTGCGCAGCTTGGCGCGATGACGCGCCCACCAGTCGCGGCGCGTCGCCGGGCGCATGTCGTCGAGCGCGTCGCCCTGCGCCGCCGCGCAACCGAGGAACGGATTGGTGCCGACGACCAACTCGTAGAGCGGGCGCAAGCGATCCGCGAGCGGACTGCCGCTGAACGCGCCGGCAACCGCGACGAGCGCGACGATCCGTTGCGCGAGATCGTTGCGCTCGGCGATCAATTCGAGCGCATCGACCGCGCCTTTCGAGTGACCGATCAGGATGATGCGCCGGCCGTCGTCGGGCAGCCGTTCGATCTGCTCGGCGATGAGTCGCGCATTGGCGGCGACCGAGCTGCGACCGCCGATTTCGAGCACGCGCGAGTCGAAGCCTTCGCGGCGCGCTTCGTCGACGACGTCCGCGAACGATGCGATGCCGGAAAAGCACGTTGCGAGAAACCCGGGTACGAACACAAGCCGATACGCTGACGGATCCGCGGCGCGCGGACGCACGCCGGCGCTTTCGCCCGCGAAGCGGTGCAGCGTGTTGTTGCATTTGCCGGCCATGCCCGGGCGTGCGCACAGCGCGGCGCGATAAGGTCCGCGCAGGTCGCGCACGTGCATTTCGGCAAGCGTCGCCGAAAGCGCGGGCAGCGCCGATCCATCGCGCGGAACGGCCGGCGGCGACGCGCAGCCGGCGGCGAGCAATGCGGCAACTGCGAGCAAGCGAACGCGGGCGCGTGCGGACATGCGAATGACATCGGACTCGATCTTCGTTCGACCGGCTCGAACCGCCGTCGTTGCGACTGAATGGCGTCGGACTCGATTGCCCTGCGGCGCATCGGCTGGGTGAGCCAGCCACACAGCCATCGAGTCCGACCCTATTCTCCCAGGCGCGAGCGCAATGCGCGAACCGCACTGCCGATGCTCGTCAACACCGGCACCGACACCGCACGGCCGACTCCGGGCGCGGCGCGCGCGATGCTGAATTGGGCCAGCGCGACCAGCTCGGCCCCCTGGTCGACGACGCGCCGTGCGGCGTCGACGACGATCCGGTCGTGCAGAGCGGCGTCGCCGCGATCGAGCGCGTCGAGTGCGCCGTCGGCAAGCATCGGCAGCACCTTCACCGGGTCCGGAAACTCGGCCGGCATCGTCACGAGCGTCGGCGCGAACGAGGCGACCAGCCCGACGCGCACGCCGCTGCGCGCGGCCTCGGCGATCATCGTTTCGTTCGGCTTGAGCACCGGCACGTCGGGCCACCGGCGGGAGACCGCGTCGATGCAGGGTCCGAATGCCGAGCAGGAAAACAAGATGCCGCGCGCGCCCGTGCCGATGACGTAGGCGGCAAGCGAGATGAAGCGCGATGTCATCCGCTCGTCCAGACCGCCCCCGCGTGCGAGGTCGGTCGACAGACTGTCGTCGAGCACGTTCATGCGCGTGCATTCCGACCACGCGCGATCGAACTCCGCGTTGATCGGCGCGATGGAGTGGGCGAGCGCGTGGATCAGCGCGATGCGGGGCGGGTCGTCTTTCACTCGCGTGCAGCGCAGACGGCGGCGAAATGGGAGCGCGTCATCATGCTGGACAGGCCGCGGAGGCGGTGCCGTCGCGCAATGGTTATACTTCCACCCTGACCTCGCGCCGCGTTAATGCCGCCGGGTAGACAACAATCATACTCGTCTCGCCGAGCGGCAAGCCGGGCTGCATGAAAACGCCGCATGCGTTGCGCGCGTGCCTGCGGCGGGCCACTAGGGATCCGCGCATCATAACCTTCCGTTAGGAGGAAAGCTGATCATGCACAACTCTCGTTTCGCCGGTCGCACGCTTAGCATGGGCGCGGCCATCGTCGCCTTCGCGGTTGCGTTCATGTTGGCGCCGTCGGTCGCGGTTGCGCAGCAGAAGTTCGTCACCATCGGCACCGGCGGCGTCACCGGCGTCTACTATGCCGTCGGCGGCGCGATCTGTCGTCTGGTCAACAAGGATCGCGCGAAGACCGGCATCCGTTGTTCGGTGGAGTCGACCGGCGGGTCCGTCTACAACGTCAACGCCGTGAAGTCGAGCGAGCTCGACTTCGGCATGGCGCAATCGGACGTTCAGTACCAGGACTCCCACGGCACCGGGTCGTTCAAAGAGGCCGACAAGGACCTTCGCGCGGTGTTCTCCGTGCACCCCGAGCCGTTCACGCTGGTCGCGCGCAAGGAAGCCAACATCGGCAAGTTCACCGACTTGAAGGGCAAGCGCGTCAACATCGGCAATCCGGGCTCTGGCACGCGCTCGGCCATGGAGGAGTTGCTCGCGGCCGAGAACATGAAGGCATCCGACTTCGCGCTCGCTTCCGAGCTCAAGGCCGACGAGCACGGTCCCGCGCTGTGCGACAACAAGATCGATGCGTTCTTCTACGGCGTCGGACACCCGTCGGCGAACATCCAGGACCCGACGACGACCTGCGGCGCGAAGCTCGTGCCGCTGCAGGACGCCGCCGTCGATGACCTCGTCAAGAAGCACCCGTACTACGCGAAGGTGGTCATTCCCGGCGGCATTTACGCGAACAATCCGCAGCCGACTCCGACCTACGGCGTGCTCGCGACGATGGTCAGCTCGGCGAAGGTTCCGGCCGACGTCGTCTACACGATCACCAAGGCGGTGTTTGAGAACCTCGATGAGTTCAAGAAGCTGCATCCGGCGTTCGCGCATCTTTCCGCGGAGAACATGATCAAGGACGGCCTGTCGGCACCGATCCACGAGGGCGCGATGCGCTACTACAAGGAAAAGGGCTGGATCAAGTGACGCGCGACGTCGACGCCGCCGCGCTCGTCCAGGAGGCCGACCTCGGGGGGCGCATGCCCTCCGGGGCGTCGGCCCGCGTGATCGCCTGGACGTGCCTCGCCTGGTCGTTGCTGCAGATCTGGTACGCGTCGCCGCTGCCGTTCATCTTCAACGTCTTTGTGCTGAACTCGACCGAGATGCGCTCGCTGCATCTCGGCTTCGGGCTCTTCCTCGCCTATCTCGCCTTTCCGTTCGCCAAGCGCTCGCCGCGCAAATGGATCCCGCTGCAGGACTGGATCCTCGCCGGCGTCGCCGCCTTTTGCGGTGCGTACCTGTTCCTGTTCTACCGCGAGGTCGCGGCGCGTCCCGGCGAGCCGACGCCGATCGACATCGCCACCGCGGTCGTCGGCATGCTGCTGCTGCTCGAGGCGACCCGCCGCGTCGTTGGGCCGCCGCTTGCGATCATCGCGATCGCGATGCTCGGCTACGCTTTTGCCGGGCCGTACATGCCCGACGTGATTTCTCACAAGGGCGTTTCGCTCGCCAAGGCGGTGTCGCACTTCTGGCTCACGACCGAAGGCGTGTTCGGCGTCGCGCTCGGCGTGTCGGCCAGCTACATCTTCCTGTTCGTGCTGTTCGGGTCCCTGCTCGAGAAGGCCGGAGCCGGCAACTATTTCATCAAAGTCGCGTTCGCGCTGCTCGGCCACATGCGCGGCGGGCCGGCGAAGGCGGCCGTCGTCTCGTCGGGCCTGATGGGGATGATCTCCGGATCGTCGGTGGCGAACGTCGTCACCTGCGGCACGTTCACGATCCCGCTGATGAAGCGCGTCGGCTATCCGGCGCAGAAGGCGGGAGCGATCGAGGTCGCGGCCGGCGTCGACGGCCAGATCATGCCTCCGGTCATGGGCGCCGCGGCGTTCCTGATGGCCGAATACGTGGGAGTCCCGTACTCGGAGATCGTGAAGAACGCATTCCTGCCGGCGATCATCTCGTATATCGCGCTCTTCTACATCGTCCACCTCGAAGCCTGCAAGGCGGGTATCGCGGGCATTCCGCAGCACGGCACGTACTCGGGCTGGCGCCGGCTTCTCGGCCTGTTTATGACGCTCGCCGGCGTCGTGATCGTCGCGAACGTCGTCTACTACGTGCTCGGCTGGATGCGCCCGCTGCTCGGACCCGCCGCCGGCTGGGTAGTGCTCGCGCTGATCGCGCTCGCGTACGTGCTGATCGTACGCCAGGTCGCGAAGGAGCCCGATCTCGTCGTCGACGACCCGAACGCGCCGGTGCTGTCGCTGCCGCCGCTGAAGGAGACGCTGCTCGCCGGACTCCACTTCCTTCTGCCGGTCGTCGTGCTTGTGTGGGCGCTGCTGGTCGAAGACCTCTCGCCGGGCCTGTCTGCGTTCTACGCGACGGTGCTCTTGATCGTCATCCTGCTGACGCAGAAGCCGTTGCTCGCCTACTTTCGCGCGAAGCCCGTCGAGTTCGCGGTGTTCCGCGCGGGATTCGACGACCTCGTCGGAGGCCTCGAGCGCGGCGCGCGAAACATGATCGGTATCGCGCTCGCGACCGCAGCCGCCGGCATCGTCGTCGGAACGGTGTCGGTGACCGGCCTCGGACTCGTGATGACCGAGTTCGTCGAGACCGTCTCCGCGGGCAACATCATCGCGATGCTGCTGCTCGTCGCGTTCATCTGCCTCGTGCTCGGCATGGGGATGCCGACGACCGCGAGCTACATCGTGGTGTCGACGCTGATGGCGCCCGTGGTCGTCGAGCTGGGCGCGCAGTCCGGTCTGGTCGTGCCGCTCGTGGCCGTGCACATGTTCGTTTTCTATTTCGGACTGATGGCCGACGTCACGCCGCCAGTCGGGCTCGCCTCGTTTGCCGCTTCCGCCATCTCACGGGCGGACCCGATCAAGACAGGCATCACCGCATTCTGGTACAGCAGTCGCACGGCGATCCTTCCGTTCATGTTCGTGTTCAACCCGAACCTGCTGATGATCGGCATCGATTCGTGGTGGAACCTCGTGCTCGTCGTCGTTGCCGCGGTCGTCGCGATGCTCGCGTTCGCTGCCGGCACACAGGGCTGGTTCCTCACGCGGAGCCGCTGGTACGAGTCGGCGCTGCTGCTGCTGGTGACGTTCACGCTGTTGCGTCCCGGGTTCTGGCTCGATCTCGCGCTGCCCCGCTTTCAGGTCGCGCCGGCGCAGCAGCTGGCGCAGATCGCCGCGGCGGCGCCGGCCGGGGGTGCGCTGCGCGTGCGGATCGAAGGGACGACGCTCGAAGGCAAGAACGTGCACAAGACAGTCCGCCTGCCCCTTGGCGATTCCGGCGATGCCGCTCAACGGATGGCGGCGTCGGGACTTCGGGTGATGGCCCTGCCGAGCGGCGTCCAGGTGATGTCGGTCGCGCTCAACAGCGCGGCCGACAAGGCCGGCTTCGAGCAAGGCTTCATGATCGCAGGCATCGAGACCGAGCGTGATCGTCCCGCGAAGGAGTGGCTGTTCGTGCCTGCGCTCGTGCTGCTCGCGGCGATTCTGTTCGCGCAACGGCGGCGCGCGGGCGCGCGCGGCGTCTCGCTCGCATCGGCCGGAACGTAGGACCGTCGCGGCGGTCAGTCCGATTGCGTGGATGACGCGATCGCCGCGTCGACGGCCTCGCCGAGCCGTTTCGTGATCAGATCGAGGTGCTCGGATTCGGCGATGAACGGCGGCGCGAGCAGGATGTGATCACCCGAGCGGCCGTCGATCGTGCCGCCCATCGGATAGACCATCAGCCCGCGCGCCATTGCCTCGCGTTTGACGCGCGCATGCAGTTGCGCCGCGGAGTCGAACGGCGTCTTCGTCCTTCGGTCGGCGACGAGCTCGACGCCGTAGAAGAGCCCGCGGCCGCGGATATCGCCGACGTGCGCGTGCTCGGCGAACGCCTTCGCGAGACGCGCTTCGAGCTCGTGGCCGAGCTCGCGCACCTTTTCGAGCAGGCCGTCGCGCTCGATCACGCGCTGCACCGCAAGCGCTGCGGCGCAAGCGACCGGGTGCCCGAGATACGTGTGGCCGTGCTGAAAGAATCCGCTGCCGTGCGACATCGCGTCGACGATCTTCTTCTGCGCGAGAACCGCACCGATCGGTTGATAGCCGCCGCCCAGCCCTTTGGCGACCGTGAGCAGATCGGGGGCGATGCCTTCGTGCTCGCATGCATGCAGCGTTCCCGTGCGCCCCATCCCGCACATCACCTCGTCGAGGATCAGCAGCACGCCGTGGCGGTTGCATACGTCGCGGATCGCATGGAAGTAGCCGGGAACCGGCACGAGCGCGCCGGACGTCGCGCCGCCGACCGTCTCGGCGATGAACGCGATCACGCGATCGGGGCCCGCCGCGCGGATCTTTTCGTCGAGCTCCGCGGCAAGCCGCACTCCGTAGACTTCCGCGCTTTCGAACGCGTGCTGGTCGCGGTACGGATAGCAGGGCGCGACGTGGTCGACGTCGATCAGAAGCGGCGCGAATTGCCGTCGCCGCCACGCGTTGCCGCCGACCGCGAGTGCGCCGAGCGTGTTGCCATGATAGCTTTGCCGGCGCGCGATGAAGCGCGAGCGCTGCGGCTCGCCGATCTCGACGAAGTACTGCCGTGCCATCTTGAGCGCCGCTTCGATCGCCTCCGACCCGCCGCTCACGAAATACACGTGGCTCATGCCTTGCGGCGCGGTGCGGATCAGCTGGTCGGCGAGCGCCTCGGCTGGCTGCGACGAGAAGAAGCTCGTGTGCGCGTAGGCGAGCCGATCGGTCTGCTCGTGCATCGCCGCGAGCACGTCCGGATGGCCGTGACCGAGACACGACACGGCGGCGCCGCCGCATGCGTCGAGGTACTCTTTGCCGTCGGCGTCTGTAATGTACATGCCGCGTCCCGAAACGGCGAGCGGAGGCGTGTAGCGTAAGCTGCGATGGAAGACGTGAGTCATCTGGCGGGGGGCGCGCGAAGGTTCGTTGCGATCATACCCCCAGCGGCGTCGTTTCGCGGTGCGGTGATACCAATGCGACAAACGCGCTCGGGAGGGCGATCGTCCAGGGGGAAGCTGTGACCGGTGTCGTGCGTCACGCCGATGGACGCTGGCGCTGCGGATGGTGCGGGACCGATCCGATCTACGTTCGCTATCACGACTTCGAATGGGGCGTGCCGGTTCACGACGATCGACGCCTGTTCGAAATGCTCTGCCTCGAGGGCGCGCAGGCGGGGCTTTCGTGGATCACCGTGCTGCGCAAGCGCGATGCCTATCGGCGCGCGTTCGACGATTTCGATGCGGCCAAGATCGCGCGCTATACGCCCAAGCGGATCGAACGGCTGATGCGCAACGCCGCGATCGTACGCAACCGGCTGAAGATCGAGGCGTTCATCGCGAACGCCCGGGCGTACGTCGATCTGATCGACAGCGGTACGACGCTCGACGACCATCTGTGGCAGTTCGCGCCGCCGAAACGGCGTCGCCGGCTGACCTCGCTGCGCGACATTCCGGCGTCCACACCCGAGAGCGACGCGATGAGCAAGGATCTCAAGCGGCGCGGCTTCCGTTTCGTCGGCACGACGATCTGCTACGCGTTCATGCAGGCCGTCGGCCTCGTGGACGACCACCAGCAGCGCTGCTGGGTCGTGGCCACGAGCGCCAAGGATCGGGCTGACCGTTGACGCGCGACCTTGCCATGGTCGCCGGTCCCCGTTCACACTGGCATATCGGCGCGCGATCGGCGCGTGGCCATGCGCTGACATTCATGCAACAGGACACTCGCGACCTCGCGGGCTGGATCGCGCATCTCGCGCGGGTCGACATTCCGGTGCTGCGCACCACCGCACGCGCGCTCGCCGCGCTGCGCGAAGATCCCAATCGCATCGATGCGCGCGGCGTCGCTGCGGTCGTCACGCGCGATCCGCTGATGACCGTCAAGGTGCTGCACTACTTCCAGCAGCGGCGCAGCGCGCGTCAGCAGCACGACGTGATCCAGGTGGAGCAGGCGGTGATGATGCTCGGCATGGAGGCGTTCTTCGCGAACGTGCGCCCTGAGCCTCTTGTCGAGGACGTTCTGCGCGGCAACGCCGATGCGTTGACGTCGCTGCTGCGAGTGGTGCGCCGCGCGCAGCGTGCGTCGCGCTACGCGGCCGAATGGGCGGCCCGCCTGGTCGACCTGCGTTGGGAGGAAGTTCGTATCGCCGCGCTGCTGCACGATCTCGCGGATCTGCTGATGTGGTGTTTCGCGCCGGAGACGATGCTCGCCATTCGCGCCGCGCAACGGCGCGATCCGACGCTGCGCAGCCGCGATGTCCAGCAGCAGACGTTCGGCTTCGCCCTGCTCGATCTGCAGCGCGCGTTGATCCGCGAGTGGGCGCTTTCGGAATTGCTGCTCCGGCTGATGGACGACAACGCCGCGCAGCAGCCGCGGGTGCGCAACGTCGTGCTCGCCGTGAACCTCGCGCGCCACTCGGCCGACGGCTGGGACAATGCGGCGCTGCCGGATGACTATGCGCAGATCGCGGAGCTATTGCGGATGCGGCCGGAGGAGGTACCGGCGCTAGTGGGGGCTACGCCGAAAGGCGAGGCCGAGGGGTAGGCGGAATAGGCCCACAAAAAAAGGCCACCGCGGCAACCGGTGGCCTTGAGACCTGGTGGAGACGAGGAGGATCGAACTCCCGACCTCCGCATTGCGAACGCGGCGCTCTCCCAGCTGAGCTACGTCCCCAGAGGGGCGAAATTATACCGGATGCCCCGGAGGCCGTAAACTGCGTGGCACAGGATTCCCGGGTCCCCGTAGGGTTGAGGCGGTGGCCCATCATGCCCAACTAGCCTGAATCTGCCGCACGCATTCGACCGATGGCACAACTCATCCATCTGATCGAGCTCTACGGGCTCGCGTTCGTCTTCGTCAATGTGCTCGCACTGCAGGCCGGGCTGCCGGTGCCCGCCTATCCGACGCTGGTCGTGACGGGAGCCATGGCGGCGATGGGCCACTATTCGGCAGCAGCGCTGGTCGCCACCGCGGTCGGGGCATCGGTGGTCTCCGACACCGGCTGGTACCTCGCGGGCCGCCGTTTCGGCGGGCGCGTCCTTCGCACGCTGTGCCGCGTCTCGCTGTCGCCCGACACGTGCGTTCGGCAGACCGAAGGCATTTTCGGGCGCTACGGCGCGCCGTCGCTCGCGGTTGCCAAGTTCGTGCCCGGATTCGCGTCCGTCGCTACCGCCATGGCGGGTGCCGTGCGCATCCCGCTGTGGCGATTCGTGGTCTTCGACGCGATCGGCGCCGCACTGTGGTCAGGAGTGGCGATCGCGCTCGGTTACATCTTCAGCGCGGCGATCAACGACATTATCGCCGTGTTCGACGCGATGGGCCGCTGGGGTCTCGTCCTACTCGGGCTCGCCTTCGTCGCGTACATCGTTTATCGCTGGGTGCAGCGGCAACGGTTCCTGCGACAGCTTCGGATGGACCGGGTCACGGTTGCGGAACTGCACGAGCTGATGACTCAGGGCCAGCTCGGCACCGTCGTCGACGTCCGATCGCCGTTCGCGCAGGCGTTCACCGGACGCATCCCCGGCGCGATCACGATCGACGTCAACTCGGTGCGCGAGAGCCTGTCGGCGGTTTCGCCGCAAGGTGAGGTCGTCGTCTACTGCGCGTGTCCGAACGAAGCATCCGCGGCGAAGGTCGCCAAGGCGCTGGTCCAGCACGGCTTCAAGCGCGTGCGGCCGCTCGCCGGCGGAATCGATGCGTGGATTGCGTCGGGATTCGCGGTCGAAGGCGTCGGCGAAGCGGTCGTGCATCCGACCGGACTTACGATTCCAATCAAGGAGGTTCCGCGATGAACAAGGAAGCGATTGCCTCCAAGCACGCGCCAGGCGCGATCGGCCCGTATTCGCAGGGGATCCGCATCGGCTACACGCTTTTCCTGTCCGGCCAGATCGGGCTCGATCCGGCGAGCGGGCAGCTCGTCGAGGGTCTCGACGCGCAGACGCACCAGGTCTTCCGCAACCTGCGCGCCGTGATGCAGGCCGGCGGCGGCGAGCTCGACGATATCGTCAAAGTCACGGTCATGCTCGCGGACCTCGGCGACTTCGCCAGGGCGAACGAAATCATGGCGACGTACTTCCGCGTGCCCTATCCCGCTCGCGCAACGTTTCAGGTCGCCGGACTTCCGCGCGGCGCGCGAATCGAGGTCGAGGGGATCGCGATCCTGCATCCGGCCGACACGATTTCGACGGCCGCCGATTCGCACGAGCATCGAGCGAAGGGACAGTAGAGCGGTGTCAGCGCGTCGTGCGCTGGACGAGCGGAAAGCGCTCGGGGTGGCGGATCGACTCGACCGCCAGGTCGATGTCGAGGTCAGGCCAGTACAAGTGTCCCGCGTGCGGCTGCTCGACGTTTACCAGGCGCTTGATAGAGGCGTCTCGGAACCAGGGAAAATCGTCGAAGGGCACGAAAAGCTGCTCGTCTCCGATAACCAGCAGGAACCCGTTGGCGGAGACGTCACGGATTTCAACGGCCGAAACAGGCACGCCAGGCAATGCGGATCGTGTCTTCATGGGCTCGGATCAGCGCTTCGGCCGAACGCAATTGCAACGCGCTGAGGCCGTGATTCTGCGCCGGCACAATGTTCGGCTCGAGCCAGAATTTCGCGCCGCCTTCGGCGTGCGATACGTGAACGTGAAGACGAGTCTCTTCGCGCGAAAAGAAATAGAAGCGGAACCCGCCGTGACGAAGAATCGTGCGACTCAATTAAGCGCCATGCGCGCGATTGCGTGGCGCTCATCATCGGCGCGCGTTTCGCTCATCGCCATCGTTCGTTCGATCGACCCTCATCGCGCCTGGCGTGCCGGTTGAATGGCGACGAAGTCCGAGCCCGCGCAGCAGCCAACGGCGAAGAAGAGCGCGAGCCGAGGGCTCGCCGACCAGCTCGTGCGGCTCGGACTTTCGCGCGATCAGGATCTCGTGCTGCACCTGCCGCTTCGCTACGAGGACCACACCCGCTTGATACCGCTCGATGCGATCGCCGCGGGCGCCGTCGTGCAGACCGAGGGAACGGTCGCGCGCACCGACGTGCAATACCGCCCGCGCCGCCAACTCGTCTGCCTGCTCGAAGACGACAGCGAACGCGGCGGCGCGCGGCTCGTGCTGCGCTTCTTCCATTTCTATCCGAGCCAGCAGAAGACGCTTGCGCAAGGGCGGCGCGTGCGCGTGTTCGGCGACGTGCGCGACGGCCATTTCGGCCTCGAGATCGTGCATCCGCAGTTCAAGGTCGTCGAGCCGGGCGCGCCGCTGCCCGATCGGCTGACGCCCGTCTATCCGACGACGGCCGGGCTCGCGCAGGAGACGCTGCGCAAGGTGATCGCGCGTACGCTTGCGAGCGATCCGGCGTTGACGGCGGAGACGTTGCCGGCGCAGCGAGTCGCGCGACGGCGGCTGTGGACGTTCGGCGACGCGGTGCGCTTCCTGCATGCGCCGCCGCCACGGCTGTCGGAAGCGCAACGCGAAGCGCTCGATGCGCGCACGCATCCGGCGTGGACGCGACTCAAGTTCGACGAGCTCGTCGCGCAGCAACTCTCGCTCAAGCTGCATCGACGCGCGCGCGCCGCGCGCAATGCGCCCGTGCTCACCGGCAGCGGCGAGCTCACGCGGTTGCTGCTCGACCGCATACCGTTCAAGCTCACGCGAGCGCAGCAGCGCGTCTGGCGCGAGATCGCTTCGGATCTGCGGCGCTCGACGCCGATGCAGCGACTGCTGCAGGGCGACGTCGGCAGCGGCAAGACGATCGTCGCGGCGCTCGCCGCATTGCAGGCGATCGAATCGGGTCGGCAGGTGGCGTTCATGGCGCCGACCGAAATCCTCGCCGAGCAGCATTACCGCAAGCTCGGGCAATGGCTCGAGGGGCTGCCGGTGAAGATCGCGTGGCTGTCGGGCAGCGTCGGCGCGAAGCAACGCAAGGCGGCGCTCGCGTCGATCGCGAGCGGCGAAGCCGCCTTTGCCGTCGGGACGCATGCGCTGTTCGAGGAGGACGTGCCGCTCGACCGGCTCGGGCTCGCGATCGTCGACGAGCAGCACCGCTTCGGCGTCGCGCAGCGGCTCGCGCTGCGCGGCAAAGCCGCCGGCGAAGCGCATCAATTGATGATGAGCGCGACGCCGATTCCGCGCACGCTCGCGATGACGTTCTACGCCGATCTCGACGTGTCGCTGCTCGACGAGATGCCACCGGGCCGAACGCCGGTCGCGACGAGGCTCGTCAACAACAAGCGTCGCGCCGAAGTGATCGAGCGCGTGCGCAAGGCGTGCGCCGACGGCCGCCAGGGGTACTGGGTCTGTCCGCTGATCGAAGAGTCGGAGAAGCTCGAGCTGCAGACGGCGGTGGCGCTGCACGCCGAGCTCGCGGCGGCGCTGCCGGAGTTCGCCGTCGGTCTGCTGCACGGCCGGATGAAGCCCGACGCCAAGGCGGCTGTCATGGGCGATTTCGTCGCCGGACGCGTCCACGTGCTGGTCGCGACGACGGTGATCGAGGTCGGCGTCGACGTGCCGAACGCGACGCTGATGGCGATCGAGCACGCCGAGCGCTTCGGCCTCGCGCAGCTGCACCAGCTGCGCGGCCGCGTCGGCCGCGGCGCCGCCGACAGCACGTGCTATCTCCTGTTCGAGGAGCCGATGTCGGAGACCGCGAAGGCGCGGCTCAAGGTCGTCTACGAGAACAACGACGGCTTCGAGATCGCGCGACAGGACCTAGCGATCCGCGGGCCCGGCGAGTTCCTCGGCGCGCGTCAGTCCGGCGTGCCGCTGCTGCGCTTCGCCGATCTCGAACGCGACACTGCGCTGATCGACCAGGCGCGCGATTTCGCCGACGAGCTGATCGACGCCGATCCGGCTGCCGCCCAGGCGCATCTTGCGCGTTGGCTCGGCGGCCGCGAGGAGTACATCAAAGCATGACGTCGGGTTTACTGAGATGCGCTTCGACGCGCCGGCACAACAGCGACCACCCTTCGCTGCCCAGGCTGACCGGATCGAGGTGGGCGCGCCACGAACGCGGGGTCAGGTTTTGCCATCGTGGCATCGCGGCGATTTCCGGCGTCTCCGTCCACAGTGCCGGCTCGCGCATCGTGATCAGCAGGCCGCCGCGGCGCGCAGCCGACGCGCCGAGCGAGAGCATTCGCGGCCGACTCGGCAGCCGCAGATCGCGATCGAATTGCAAGCTCGACCACGGCGTCAGCGGCACCGCGGCGACGGCATTGGCGACCGCGCGCGCGCCGAACGCGACGATCAGATGCTCGAGCCGCTCGTGCCACCAGCGGCGCGTTCCGCTGGGCGCGTCGGGGTGCAGCGCGGCAAGCGGCCAACCGCTGCGGCGGAACGCGTGGTCCTGCAACGTCGAGCCTGCGTCGAAGATCGGATGCGCGATCAGCAGCACGATCGGCGCGGTCGCGATGGCCCCGAGGTACGGCATCGGACCGAGCTCCATCTGCAGCCTGAAATCGCTGCTCGTAATCGCGTTGTAGTTCCACGCCGCGACGCGATCCTCGTTTGCGATCGCGTCGCTCAATTGCCACCAGTCGCCTTGCGCTTGCACGCACGAACTCCTTCGCTCGATGCGGCTCCGTTGCCGCTAGACAGATTGCATATCAAATGCAGTGATCATAGTATACAATACTAAAGCCGGTAATCAAGGTATACTGATTAGATCCAGACCAACGAACAGGCCGGGAGACGGGCGATGTCGGTCGCGGTCAGAGGCAAGCGCGGGCACGTACGGCCCGATTCACTGCACGTGCTCAGGGGGCAGGAAACGCGCCGGCGGATCCTGCAATCGGCGCGCACGAGGGTGCTGGCGGAGGGATTCGAGGCACTGCGGCTCGATGACCTCGCCGCCGACGCCGGAATCACCAAGCCAGCGGTGATCAAGTCGGTCGGCGGCAAGGCGTCGATCCTGCTCGCGCTGAGCGAAGAGGATCGGCAGACGCGGATCGGACTGATCGAGGAAGCGATCGGGCACCGAACGGGCCTCAAGCGCCGCTTGACCGAGCTCACGACGCATCTGTTCGAGCTCGACAAACCCCGGCTCAACCTCGTCCAGGCGTACATCGGGTATCTGTGGTTCTGGCGCGGCGACGATCACGACCGCGCGCAGCGCAACATCGACGGGTTGCTGGAAATCATCGGCGAATTGATCGTGTCAGGATCGACCGATCGTCCGAGCGCCGGGCGCGTGCGTACCCTCTCGCTTCGACTGCTGGCGGGCTACGTCATCGCGCTGCGCGACCTTTGCTACGGACGATCGACAATCCCAGAAGCGGTGTGCACGGTCGTCGACTTCGCGCTCGACTGACGCCGCTCGCGCGGACGATGACGCCTAGTGGCCGTTCCAGACGTGGGCCGTGACGCGCCGGCAAACCGCGACCCAACCTTCGTCGCCGATGTTGTCGGGATGCAGATGCGAAGCGCGCCACGACCGCGCATGGATACGCCGAGAAGGAGGAAGGCCGGCGATCTCCGGGTGCTCGGTCCAGAGCTCGGCGCCGCGCAACATCATCAGCAGCGCACCTCGGCGCACGGCGTCGCTCGCGAGGTGAAGCATGCGCCGCCGGCTCGGCAGCCGCAGTCCGGGATCGAAGCGGCGGCATGCCCAGGGCGTCGCATGCAGAGCAAGCACGCTGTTCGCAACGTGCTGCGCGCCGAACGAATCGACGAGCGGTGCAAGCCGCGCGTGCCAGCGCAGCCGGATTCCCGCCGGCGCGTCGGGGTGCAGTCCCGCAAGGGGCCATCCGTCGCGCTCGAACGCATGGTCGTGCGGCGTCGATGTCTCGTCGTAGCCGAGCGCGCCAAGCAGCATGACGACCGGCGCGCGGTTGAAGTCGCCTTCGTACGGTGACGGACCGAGCTCGGTTTGCAGACGCAAATCCTCCGGCACGCGCGCGTTGTAGGCGCGAATCGCGGTGCGGTCCTCGCCCTCGATGAGACCCGCGATGTGGCGCCGGTGATTGGCCACCTGCATGTGCGTGGTTTTCCTCCCGCGGCTCTTGGGCCGCTGATGCTCGTCGCAAGATCGTACGCCACGCCGAGCGCCGGTCGGTTGAATGGCCGGTCGTCCATTCGGCTGATCTCACGGGCGCGCCATGCATCCGCGTGCGGGCGCGCCACGTAGAGTGCTCCATCGGCCGCGCCGCTTTCGTGACCGAAATCAAGGTCTTGCTCTGGCTTTGCCCGTTGCCTGCGATAGAATGGCACCCGGAGCGTTACATCCGTCATGCCCCTTTACACCCTCGGCTTGAACCACCGGACCGCGCCCGTGCAGGTGCGCGAGCAGGTGGCGTTCGCGCAGGAGTCGCTCGGCCATGCGCTGCGCGATTTGCTCGCGCGGCCGAGGGTCAAGGAGGCGGCGATCCTGTCGACGTGCAACCGCACCGAAGTGTACTTCCACGGCGCGGAGCCGCAGCCGGTCGTCGAATGGCTATCCGACTTCCACCGCGTACCGAAGGAGTCGCTCGCGCCGTACGTCTACGCATTGCCGAAGGAGCGGGCGGTCGCACACGCGTTTCGCGTGGCGAGCGGGCTCGATTCGATGGTGTTGGGCGAGCCGCAGATCCTCGGTCAGATGAAGCAGGCCGTCCGTCACGCCGAGGCCGCCGGCACGCTCGGCCTCGTGCTGAATCGCCTGTTCCAGCGCACGTTCGCCGTGGCGAAGGAAGTGCGATCGCAAACCGACATCGGAAGCGCGTCGATCTCGATGGCGGCCGCATCGGTGAAGCTCGCCGAGCGGATCTTTCCTTCGATCGCCGACCAGCGGCTGCTCCTGATCGGCGCCGGCGAAATGATCGACCTCACGGCGACGCATTTCGCGAGCCGCAAGCCGAAATCGGTAACCATCGCCAACCGCACGATCGAGCGCGGCCGCGAGCTCGCGCAGCGATTCGGCGCCGAGGCGATCACACTTACCGACATGCCGGAGCGGTTGCCGGAGTTCGACATCATCGTGACGTGCACGGCGAGCACGCTGCCCATTCTCGGCAAAGGCTTGCTCGAGCGCGTCATCAAGGCCCGCCGGCACGCGCCGGTGTTCATCGTCGACCTTGCCGTGCCGCGCGACGTCGAGCCGGAGGCAATCGAGCTCGACGACGTGTTCCTGTACACGGTCGACGACCTCGCCAACATCGTCAAGGACAACCTGCAGGTGCGCCGGGAGGCGGTCGTGCAGGCCGAGCAGATGATCGCTGCGCAGGCGGAGAGCTTCCTGCGCTGGCTCGAGGGGCGCTCGGTGGTGCCGACGATCACCGCGCTGCACGGACATCACGAGCAGCTTCGCGCCGCCGAAATGGAACGCGCGCTCAAGTTGCTGAAGAAGGGCGAAGCACCCGAGCTCGTGCTCGAGCAGCTCGCCCGCGGCCTCACCAACAAATTCCTTCACGCGCCCACGCAAGCGCTCAACACGGCCGGCGACGCCGAGCGCGCCGAGCTCGTCGCGCTGTTCGAGCGCGTCTACAAGCTGCCCTCCGACGGGCATTAGCTGTCTCGCGCGGCCGCGCGACGCTCCGCTTGTCATTCCCGCGAAGCATGCCCCCGAGTGCTTGAATGGGGGGCGGGAATCCAGCGACGTTCACCAAAGACACTGGGTCCCCGCGTTCGCGGGGACGACGATCGACGATGAAGGCTTCGCTGCAGACCAAGCTCAACCAGCTCTCGCTTCGGCAAGCGGAGTTGAACGCGCTGCTCTGCGCGGAGGACGCGACGCGCGACCTCGAGCGCTATCGCGCCTGGACGAAGGAGCACGCCGAGATCGATCCGGTCGTCGGGCGCTACCGCGACTACCAGCGAGCGGCCGACGATCTCGCCGCCGCGCAGGAAATGGCGGCCGATCCCGAAATGCGCGCGTTCGCCGACGAGGAGGTCGACGCGGCGAAGTCGCGGATGGATTCGCTCGAAGCCGACCTGCAGCGGATGCTGCTGCCGAAAGACCCGAACGACGAGCGCAACGTGTTCCTCGAAATCCGCGCCGGCACCGGCGGCGACGAGTCTGCGCTCTTCGCCGGCGACCTTTTCCGCATGTATACGCGTTACGCCGAGCGTAAAGGTTGGCAGGTCGAGCTCGTGTCGTCGTCGTCGTCCGAGCTCGGCGGCTACAAGGAAGCGATCCTGCGCATCGTCGGCACGGACGCGTATTCGAAGCTCAAGTTCGAGTCGGGCGTCCATCGCGTGCAGCGCGTTCCGCAAACCGAAGCGCAGGGACGCATCCACACGTCCGCATGCACAGTGGCCGTGCTGCCCGAAGCCGATCCGATCGCCGACATCACGATCAATCCGGCCGAGGTCCGCATCGACACGTTTCGCGCGTCGGGCGCCGGCGGCCAGCACGTCAACAAGACCGACTCGGCCGTGCGCATCACGCATCTGCCGAGCGGCATCGTCGTCGAATGTCAGGACGATCGCTCGCAGCATCGCAATCGCGCGCAGGCGATGGCGGTGCTCGCATCACGTCTGCTCGACAAGGAGAGGAGCGAGCGGCAACGCCACGAGGCGTCGATGCGCAAGAGCCTCGTCGGCAGCGGCGACCGCAGCGAGCGCATCCGCACGTACAACTTCCCGCAGGGCCGCGTGACCGACCACCGGATCAACCTGACGCTCTACAAGATCGACGCGATCGTGGACGGCGACCTCGACGAGATCGTCGACGCGCTCGCGCGCGAATTCCAGGCGGAGCAGCTCGCCGCGCTTGGCGAGAGCGCGGCGTGACCGCGGAAAAGTAGGGTCAGGGAAAAGTAGGGTCAGACTCGACTTTTGGCACGCTGATCCAGCATTGCGCGCCGGATGCCAAAAGTCGAGTCTGACCCTACTTTTCCCCCTACTTTTCCCCGACCGATCACGGCTTGCCGTAGTTGGTCGTCAGATATTCGGCGATTTCCTTCGCGTCGGCGTCGCTTATCGGTGCGCCGAACGCCTTGATCATCTTGGTGACCTCGGCGTCCCACGTCTTGCGGTTCATGAACGGCGAGTTCGTCAGGACGTAGTCGAGGCTGTGGCATTGAGCGCAGTTGCCTTCGACCTTGTCGCGGCCCGGTCCGGGCTTCAACTCGATTCGCTGCTCGGCTGCGATCACCGCGGTTGCGAGAAGCGCGAGCGCCGCCGCGACGACGAGTGCGGGTTTCATCGTGATGTCCTCAGGCGACGGTGAGCGTGACGCGCTGCACGAGGTTGTGGTGGTAGCCGGCGGGATTGGCGATCAGCTCGAACGTCTGCGTCGCGCCGGCACGGTTGGTCGCTCTCGCCATCACCGTCGCCGACCCTCGCTCGGCCGGCGTGAACGTGAAGCCCCACGGACGGAACGAGAAGCGCCCGTGGTCCGCTCCTAGCGTCGCGGTTCGCCATGTCGCACCGCCGTCGACCGACACGTCGACGCGCGCGATGCCGTAGCCGCCGTCCCACGCGATGCCCTTGACGTCGACCGGACGCCCCGCCTGCACCGAGTCGCCGCTCGCGATGCTCGTGATCAGCGAATTGACGACCATCTCGGTGATCGGCGTGTTGACGTCGGTGTCCTGGCTCACGAAGCGGTCGATGACCGGAAACTTGCCGCGCGGTATGCGGTACGCCGACTTCACCCAGAACCCGTCGAAGGGCTTCGTCACCGCGCTGATCGACGTCACGTGCTTCATCCAATACGTTCCCGTCCAACCCGGCACGACGATGCGCGCCGGGAAGCCGTTCCAGTGCGGCAGCGGCGCGCCGTTCATTTCGTAGGCGATGAGCGTGTTCTCGTCGGTCGCCTTCCATGCCGGGATCGATTTGACGAAGTCCGGCGTCGCCGGGAGGACGCCCGAATCCGCACCGTCGAGAACGATCTCGAGCGCATCCTTGCGAAGCCCTGCCTTCGCGAGGATGTCCTTCAACCGCACGCCCTTCCATTTGGCGTTGCCCATCGCGCCGAGTCCCCATTCGACGCCCGGCACATGAGGCTGGAACATGCCGCGGCGATTGCCCGAGCACTGGTTGACTGCCGCGATCTCGACCTGCTCGTAGTTGCGCTTGAGATCGTCGAGCGAGAGCTCGAGCGGCGTGGCTACCGCTTCGCCGCCGACCTTCACGCGCCACGTCGCTGCCGCGACCTCCGGTATGTTCGCGAGGTGATAGCGAACGTAGAACGCGTCGTTCGGCGTGAAAACCTCACGAAAGTACGAGATCGGCGTCTCGTAGTTCGGCGGGCGCCAGCTCTTCTTGATCAACGGCACTTTCCCGGGCAGCGCCTCGAGGATCGATGCGGCGAGCGTGCCGTCGGGAAGCTCCGCCGGTCCCATCGCGACGGGCGCGCCGTGCGCATGGCTCGCGAGCCACGAGCCTCCTGCCGCCGCGACCAGTCCCGCGGTCACTTTGATGAAATCGCGTCGTGACGACATGCGGCCACCTCCGAGCGGTTCGTTGACGGGCGGTCTTGGGAGCGGCGATTATCGAACTTCGGCCCGGCCACGTGCAAGCCGCCACGCACACGTCCCTCGCAATGCAAGCGCCGATGTCTCGCGATCCGTCGCCACCGTCGACGCCGTGGCTCGAAACGGCGCGACTCGCGCTACGGGAGTTCGTCGCCTCCGATGTCGACGAGCTCGCTCGTATGGAAGCCGATTCGCTCGTCGCGCGCTATGTCGGCGACGGCAAGCCGATGACGCGGGCGGCGGCTGTCGCGGGCCTTGCGCGCATATGTCGCTACGGCAGGCTTTATCCGCAGCTCGGCATCTGGTACGCGATGCGTCGCGACACCGGCGCGTTCATCGGCTGGTATTCGCTCAAATACGCGGGCAGGTCCTGCGACGTCGAAGTCGGCTATCGGTTGCGTCGCAACGCGTGGGGACGCGGTTTCGCGACCGAGCTCGCGATCGAGCTCGTCCGCTACGGCTTCGAAGACGTCGCATTGCAGCGAATCATCGGCGTGACGCATCCGGACAACGTCGCATCGCAGCGCGTGCTGACGAAGGCGGGACTCGTCGACGCCGGCTGGGGCCGCTATTACGATCGGCGATTGCGGCTTTTCATCGCGACACGCGAGCCTTGGCTCTCGTCGCGAGCGCGCTCGTGACGGCCAGCGATTGCACGGTCGGCGCCGCGATCGCGCAGAGCGGAATCGTTCCGCTCGACGCGCAGGTGCTGCTCGCGCACGTGCTCGAACGCGACCGCGGGTGGCTTGTCGCGCACGCACCCGATCCGCTGCCGCGCGACCAAGCCGACGCCTTTTTCGCGCTCGCCAAACGCCGCCGCGACGGCGAGCCGGTCGCTTATCTGACCGGCACGCGCGAGTTCTGGGGCTTGCCGTTGACGATCACGCGCGGCGTGCTGATTCCGCGGCCGGAAACCGAGACGCTCGTCGAGGTTGCGCTGACGAGACTGCGGCGCGACGAAGCAACACGCGTGCTCGATCTCGGAACGGGATCGGGCGCGGTCGCGCTCGCGATCGCGCACGAACGGCCGCGCGCGCGCGTGGTTGCCGTCGATGTCGATGCAGCGGCGCTCGCGGTCGCGCGCTCGAATGCACTGCAGCTCAAGTTGTCGAACGTCGAGTTCGTCCGTTCCGATTGGTACGCGTCGTTGCCTTCCGACATGCGCTTCGACGCGATCGTGAGCAACCCTCCGTACGTCGCGTCCGCCGATCCGCATCTCGCCGACGGCGACGTGCGTTTCGAGCCGCGCGCGGCGCTCGCGTCGGGCAGCGACGGACTTGCGGCGCTTCGGGCGATCGTCGCCGGCGCCGCGCCGCGGCTCGCGCCCGGCGGCACGCTCGCCGTCGAGCACGGCTACGATCAAGCGGAGCGCGTTCGCCAGCTTTTCGAGCGCGCCGGATTCGCCGACATCCGATCGGCGCGCGATCTCGCCGGCCTTGCGCGCGTCGCCTCCGGCCGGCTCGTCTGAATCGATCGCTGTCCATCGCGGCTGAACGCCCTTGGTCGCATGCTCCGGTCCGGCAGCGGGCGTCTGGCACAATTGCTGGTCTCCGATTCCGGCATTTGCGAGGAATACCCATGATGCTCACAAGACTCGCCGCGCTGGCTGTCGCGCTCGCCGTTGCGGCACCGGCGTTTGCGCAGACGAAGCAGCGCATCGACAAGGCCGCCGACCTGCCGCGCTTCAGCTACAAGATCGACGGCAAGGTCGAAGAGCTCGTGCGCGACGACGCGAAGTTCAAACCCTTCGCCCAGGCGCTGCGGCGCGACACCGAATCGGTGCTCGCGGGCTACGAGATTTCCGACAAGGCAGCGCTGCGAAACTTGCTCGGCGTGCTCGTTCGCCTGGACTGGCTCGAAGGCAAATACGACGCTGCGCTCAAGCATGCGGCGCAGGTGCGCGAGCTCGAGGAAAAACCGGCCGACAAGCTGATGTCGGGTCAGACGCTGCGTGCGATCGTCGCCGCCGAGCGGAGGGTCGGCACGCGCAACTCCGCCGCGTACCGCGGCGAAGTCGCGAGGCTCATTCGCGCCGAGCTCGACGGCATGCCGTACGAGGTGATCGAGAACGACGCGAAGCAGGCGAAGATGAGCGCGGAGCTGATCGGCGAGGCGCTCGTGCTCGGCAATCTTCGCGACGTCCTGCAGCCGACCGTCGACAAGGCAGGCTCGTTGTCGTCCGATCTCGCGCCCGGCGTCGTGCGCGCGAAGTTCGCGCTGGCGGCGGCATTGCCGATCAAGGACGCGCTGATCGAAACGTACGGCGGCTATCTCGCCGCGCACAAGGTCGACAAGCCCGACATCTGGGCCGCGCGCAGCGTCGAGCTCAAGCCGGGCGCCGCGTACAAGCCGGTCGTCATCGCGGTCTGGGACAGCGGTGTGGACACGGCGCTGTTCGGCGATCGCGTCGTCAGGGAAGGCGGCAAGCCGGCGGTGCTCGCGTACGATCGCTTCGAGAATCCGGCACAAGGCGAGCTCGCGCCGATTCCCGCAGAGCTTCGCTCGCGCGTGCCGCAATTGAAGTCGCGGCTCAAGGGCTTCTCGGATCTGCAGTCGAATGTCGACAGCCCCGAGGCGACCGAGGTGAAGCGTTGGTTGTCGACGCTCAAGCCGGACGAATACAAGAGCGCGATCGAGGAGATCTCGCTCGCGGGCAGCTACATCCACGGCACGCACGTCGCCGGCATCGCCGTCGCCGGCAATCCTTACGCGAGAATCCTCGTCGCGCGGCTCGAATTCGATTGGCATCTGATTCCCGATCCGTGCCCGTCGAACGAGCTGTCCGAGAAGGGCGCGCGCAAGTACCAGGTGTTCGTCGACTACATGAAGAAGCACGTCGTGCGCGTCGTCAACATGAGCTGGGGAGGCGACGTCAAGGACTACGAGCACGCGCTCGAGCTTTGCGGCATCGGCAAGACGCCGGACGAGCGCAAGACGATCGCGCGCGAATACTTCGAGCGCGAGAAGTCGGCGCTCACGAAGGCGTTCGCGAGCGCGCCCGACATCCTGTTCGTCGCCGCCGCCGGCAATAGCAACAGCGATGCGTCGTTCGACGAGTCGGTTCCGTCGTCGATTGCGTTACCGAATCTGATCACCGTCGGTGCGGTCGACAAGTCGGGCGACGAGGCGCCGTTTACGAGTTACGGCCCGACCGTTGCCGTGCATGCGAACGGCTATCAGGTCGAGAGCGTGATCCCCGGCGGAGAAAAGCTCGCCGAATCCGGAACGTCGATGTCGTCGCCGCAGGTCGCGAACCTCGCGGCGAAGATCCTGACCGTCAACCCGGGGCTCAAGCCTGCCGACGTGATCGCGATCATCAAGAGCACCGCCGAGAAGACCGCGGACGGACGCCGCGTGCTCGTCAACCCGGCGAAAGCGGTCGCCGCCGCGGAGTCGCCGCATCGCTCGTAAGAAGTAGGGTCAGACTCGACTTTCGCGAAAGTAGGGTCAGACTCGACTTTTCGCCCGCTAGACCGCACAACGCGAGGCGTTCGCGAACAGTCGAGTCTGACCCTACTTGAGGTGGCCGTCAGCAAAATCGGCGAGTCTGCGAAACGCCTGCACTTTCTCGCCGCGGCCGATATGAGCGCGGTTCAACGCGTCGCGGATCACGTCGATCGTCTTGTCGTACGTCTCGCGATCGACGGGGAACGGCGTTGCGTCCTTGCCCCCATGCGCGAACGAAAAGCGCGCCGGGTCGGTCCAGCTCGCACGCGCTCCGTAGATCAGCTCGGAGCACAACGCGAGCGCGCGAAGCGTCTTCGGCCCCACGCCTTGCACCGACAGCAGCGACTCGAAATCGGACGGCGCCGCTTCGTACGTGCGCAACAGGACCTTCTCGAGATAGCGAGGGTTGATGTCGGTCGTCGCGACCTGATGGCGTCGCGGCATTTCGAGCAACGGCAAATGGCCGAGCGCTTCGAGCGTCACATCCGGCTTCTGTCCCGCGAGGGTCGCTGAAGCGCATCGCACGCCGGCGCTTTCGGCCGCGACGAGGTTGAGCGTTGGCGCGGTCGCATCGCAGCAGATGGCCGCGTGCGGCTCGTTGACGTAATCGCTGACGCCGTCCGAGAGCCAGTGATAGCGGCGCGCCATGCCGGTCGCATCGTTCATGCCCTGTTGCACGATGCACCATTGCCCGTCGGTCGTGAACACGAACGTATGGTGGTAGAGTTGGTAGCCGTCCTGCACGGCGGCGTTGTCGACCTTCGCAGCGATCCGGCTTGCATGGACGAGCGCATCGGCATCGCGTCCGGTCCGCTCGCATGCGGCGCCGATCTCCGCCGGTGTCTTGCGCGACGTCGACCCTTTTCCCCCGGCGACGAAGATGCCGAGATCGTCCTCGAGGCCGCGCAGCCCCTCCTTCAGCGCACCGCAGACGGTCGTCGTGAGTCCGCTCGAATGCCAGTCGAATCCGAGCACGCATCCGAACGCTTGAAACCAGTGGGGATCGGACAGCCGCCGCAATACGTAGTGTCGACCGAACTCGGTCGCAAGAAACACGACGATCTCGCGCGACAGCGGAACCATCCGCTCGAACAGATACCGCGGCGCCTTGCCGCCGTGCAGAGGAAGATGCGCGAGACCGGTCCGGGACAAACGTCTATGGCTTCCGTTTCACCGCGCAGCGGGCATTGCGACCTCGAGCTTCTCGGCCCAAGGCGCGATCGCGGGAAGGATCGTCGGATGCAGCTCGACGCCATGTGCGGACTGCTCGCGCAATCGTGCGAGCGCGCGCTCGCCCGGCAGCCGAACGCGCTCGACGCCCGAGCGCGGCGTCGCCGCATGGCACGCATCGACGAGCCACTGTGTTTGCCGCACGAACGCGTCGCGGCCGCCGAACGCGCCGGGATCGATCGCCTGCACGAACACCGTCGCGCCCCAGCCTTCGTTCGGATCCGCGCGGCCGAATCCGGCAAGGCCGCCGGTCAGCGCTTCGATCAAGAGCGCGAGCGCGAAACCCTTGTGCCCGGCTTCGAGACCGCCCAACGGCAACAGCGTTCCTTTGGGCTCGTTGAACAGCACCGCGGGATCGTTCGTCGGGTTGCCGTTTGCGTCTTGCAAGAACGCGTGCTCGAGCTTTTCACCGGCTTTGAACAGCCGTCCGGTCAACCCGTTGGTCGTGCAGCTCGCCGATACGTCGAACAGGATCGGATCTCCCGAGGTCGGAATGCCGGCGGCGAGCGGGTTGGGCGTGAACACCGGCGTGAGCGCGCCGAACGGTGCAACGCTCGACATTCCCGGATCGGAGCAGCACACGATGGCCATCAAACCGGCGTCGGTCGCGCGCTTGAGATACGCGGCGAGACACCCGATGTGATGCGAGCGGCGAATCGCGACGCAGCCGGTGCCGTACTCGCGCGCCATCACGATCGCGACGTCGAGCGCGCGTAGCGTGAGCCACGGCCCCGGCAGCCGTTCGCCGTCCCACGTTTGCGCGGCAGGGCGTGCGGTGACGATCGCGGGCGCTCCGCTTTTCGCCATCGCACCGCGGTCGAGCTCGCCGAGATAGCCGGGCAATTGCGCGAGCCCGTGCGTCGTATGGCCCAGTAGGTCGCCGGTGACGAGCACGTCGGCGACATCGTGCGCGATGTCGGCGCGAACGCCGATGCGAACGAGCAGCGTGGTCGCGAGCTCGACGAGCGCTGCGGCGGGATAGCGGAGCGGGGTTGAAGCGCGGTCGTTCATTGCGGAAGGTTGCGATCCGGTGTCCCGGGTCGCCAAGTTGACGCGCACGCGGGTTTCTTCGACATTCTACCCCGTGCTGCCTTCCTCGCTGACCGTCAGCGTCGTCACCTATCGTCCCGACCGCGCGCTGCTCGATCGATGCCTTCGCAAGCTCGCGCTCGCGATCGGCGCCGCGCAGGAGGATGGCGCGATTCGCACCGTGGCGCTCGCGCTGATCGACAACAGCGAGAGCCGCCGCATCGCCGGAAAAGTGGTCGAGCTCGGCCGTGCGCGCTTCGGCGATTCGGGCGTGCAGATGACCTACCTGCACGGACACGCGAACATCGGCTACGGCACAGCGCACAACCTCGTCTTGCATGGCACCGGCGCGGATTACCAGCTCGTCCTGAACCCTGACATCGAGCTCGACAGCGACGCGTTGACCAACGCCGTGCGCTGGCTCGACGCGCATCCCGACGTCGGGGTCGCCGCGCCGGCCGTGCGTCGTCCCGACGGCGCGCCCGATTTCCTCTGCAAGCGCTACCCCGCGATCTTCGACCTGGCATTGCGCGGCTTCGCACCGCGGTTCATCCGGCGCGTGTTCAAGGGCCGACTCGATCGTTACGAGCTTCGCGACTACATCGATCCGGCGAGCGACAAGCCGGTGCTCGGCGTGCCCATCATGTCGGGCGCTTGCCTGCTCGTGAAGCGCAAGCCGATCGACGCGACCGGCGGCTTCGATCCCCATTTCTTCCTCTACTTCGAGGACTACGACTGGAGCGTGCGTCTGAACAAGGTCACGCACACCGTCTATCTGCCGTCGTTTCGCGCGATTCACCATGGCGGACACGCCGCGCGAAAAGGCGTGCATCACTGGTCGATGTTCGCGAAGAGCGGCATCCGCTTCTATCGCAAGCACGGCTGGCGGTGGTTCTGATGGCCGGCGGCCTTGTCGTCGTCACCGGCGCCGATGGGTTCATCGGCCACGCGCTCGCATCGCGCTGGGCGAGGCAAGGCAGGGGCTATCGCGGTCTCGTCCGCGCGATCGATCCTTCGCTTCCACCGAAGCCGGCCAATGTCGCAGTCGGCAATCTCGCGCACGCGTCCGATGACGCGCTCGCCGGCGCGTTGGCCGGTGCGCTCGCCGTCCTGCATCTCGCCGGCCGTGCGCACGTGATGCGCGAGACGGCGACGGACGTCGATGCCACCTACCGCGACGCGAACGTCATTGCAACGGATCGACTCGCGCGCGCCGCCGTGCGGGCGGGCGTTACGCGGTTCATTCTCGCGAGCACGGTCAAAGTCCACGGCGAGGCGTCGCCGCGCGGACGCGCGCTGCGACCTGACGATCCGCTGTCACCGCAGGGCCCCTA
Organism: uncultured beta proteobacterium; assembly: GCA_963728935.1. Taxonomy (GTDB): domain Bacteria; phylum Pseudomonadota; class Gammaproteobacteria; order Burkholderiales; family Casimicrobiaceae; genus CAVSMC01. Next base: position 1,361,744 of record CAVSMC010000001.1, read on the forward strand.
CGCGCGCAGCAAGCGCGACGCCGAGCGGACGCTGATCGAAATCGCCTCTGGAACGTCGATGACGCCGCTCACGTTGCGGTTGCCGCTCGTCTACGGTCCCGGCGTCAAAGGAAACTTCGCGACGTTGCTCGAAGCGGTTGCGCACGGCCGGCGTTTGCCGCTGGCCGCGATCACCGCGCGGCGCAGCATCGTCTACGTCGGCAACGTCGCAGCGGCCGTCGAAGCCGCGCTCGACTCGCGGCTCGCGCCGGTCGGCGCCCATTTCGTCGCCGATGCGGACAGCGTGACCGTCGCCGAGCTCGCGCGAGCGCTCGGGGACGCGCTCGGCAAACCCGCCCGCCTGTTCGCCGTAGCGCCGGCGCTGCTCACGCTTGCCGGCGCATTGACGGGTCGCGGCGGCGCGACTGCGCGGCTCGTCACGCCGCTCGAAGTCGACGCGTCGTCGTTCGCTGCCGCGACCGGCTTCGCGCCGCCGTATACGTTGAGCGAAGGCGTCGCCGCGACGGCGGCGTGGTGGCGTGCGCGGCGCTCGCTCTAGCTTCGGGCACGTGCGCAACCGGGGTGCGGCGCGGCGCCGTTCGCGCTTCGACGAGCTCGCAACGAACGGGAGCCGACCCGTGCGGCGCCGTTATAATGGCCGTTCATTTCCCGGACTCCTCCATGAATGCTCGCCCCTCGGGCCGCTCGCCCGATCAATTGCGGCCGCTGTTCATCACGCGCCACTATACGAAGCACGCCGAGGGCTCGGTGCTCGTTGCGGCCGGCGATACGACGGTGCTGTGCACGGCGACCGTTGAAGACGGCGTGCCGCCGTTTCTGAAAGGCGCCGGTCAGGGTTGGCTCACCGCCGAGTACGGCATGCTGCCGCGCTCGACGACCACGCGTGTTCGACGCGAGGCGTCCGAGGGCAAGCAATCGGGTCGCACGCAGGAGATCCAGCGGTTGATCGGACGCAGCTTGCGCGCGATCACCGATCTGTCGTTGCTCGGTGAGCGCACGATCCGCATCGATTGCGATGTGCTGCAAGCGGACGGCGGCACGCGCTGCGCATCGATCACCGGTGCATGCGTCGCGCTGCACGACGCCGTCGCTTGGTGCCGCGAACGCGGCCTCGTCACCGGCGAGCCGCTGCGCGACTTCGTTGCCGCGGTGTCGGTCGGCGTCGTCAACGGCCTTCCGGTGCTCGACCTCGACTACGACGAGGACGCGCGCTGCGACACCGACATGAACGTCGTGATGACCGGCACCGGAGGCTTCGTCGAAGTGCAAGGCACGGCCGAGCGCACGCCGTTCACGCGCGCAGAAATGGACGCGCTGCTCGAGCTCGCCGAGGGTGGCATCCGGCATCTCATCGCCGCGCAGATGGCGGCGCTCGGAGCGTTGGAGGCGAGCGCCGTGCGTGCGTAGCGGACCGGAGCGCAATGGATCGCCTCGTCCTCGCCTCGAACAACGAAGGCAAGTTGCGCGAATTCCGGCGGTTGTTGACGCCGCTGGGCATCGAACTCGTGTCGCAGACCGAGCTCGGCATCGCCGAAGCGGACGAGCCGCATCAGACGTTCGTCGAGAACGCGCTCGCGAAGGCGCGTCACGCGAGCGCGCATGCGAGGCGTCCCGCGCTCGCCGACGATTCGGGTATCTGCGTCGCGGCGCTCGGCGGCGCCCCGGGCGTGCAAAGCGCGCGCTACGCGGGGGAGCCGAAATCGGATCATCGCAACAACGCGAAGCTCGTCGCTACGCTTCAGGGTGTCCTCGACCGGCGTGCGCATTACACGTGCGTGCTCGCGCTCGTCCGTCACGCCGGCGATCCGGAACCGATCATCGCCGAGGGCCGCTGGCACGGCACGATCGTCGACGTCGCGCGCGGAAGCGGCGGCTTCGGCTACGACCCGCACTTTCGCGACGACGCCACCGGGCTCACCGGCGCGGAGCTGCCGCTCGAGCGTAAGAACGAGCTGTCGCATCGGGGCAAGGCGATACGCGCGTTGATCGAGAAGCTGAACGAGCCCGGCGCGCATTTGCGACGCCCGCTCGACGCTCCGTAGGACCGCATGAGCACTCCGATCTCCGTCGCGACGCTCGCCGGCAAGCCGCGCTTCACCGCGTTGCCACCGCTTGTGCTTTACGTGCACATTCCATGGTGCCTGCGCAAGTGTCCGTACTGCGATTTCAATTCGCACGAGGCGCGCGGTGAAATCCCGGAAGGCGCTTACGTCGATGCATTGATGACCGATCTCGAGCTCGCGCTGCCGTCGATCTGGGGCCGCAAGGTGTCGACGATCTTCATCGGCGGCGGCACGCCGAGCCTCTTCTCTGCGGCATCGATCGACCGGCTGCTTGCCGGCATTCGGGCGCGCGTGCCGGTGTTGCCGGACGCCGAGATCACGCTGGAAGCGAATCCAGGGACATTCGAGCGCGCGAAATTTGCCGGGTTCCGCGGCGCCGGGGTGAACCGACTTTCCCTCGGCATCCAAAGCTTCGCGCCGCATCATCTTGCCGCGCTCGGCCGCGTGCACGACGCTGACGACGCGCGCACTGCTGCCGCGGCGGCGCTTGCACTGTTCGACAACGTCAACTTCGACTTGATGTATGCGTTGCCGTCGCAGACGCTCGACGAAGCGCGGGCCGACGTGGCGACGGCCATCGGCTTCGCGCCGCCGCATCTTTCCTTCTATCATCTCACGCTCGAGCCGAACACGTTGTTCCACCGCCATCCGCCGCCGTTACCCGACGACGATCTCGCCGCCGATATCGAGGATGCCGTGCACGGCGCGCTCGCGAACGCCGGTTACAGTCATTACGAGACGTCCGCGTTCGCGCACCCAGGTCGCGAATGCCGCCACAACGTCAACTACTGGCGCTTCGGCGACTATCTCGGCATCGGCGCAGGCGCCCACTCGAAGGTGTCGTTCGCCGACCGCATCGTTCGCGAGGTGCGTTACAAGCAGCCGAAACAGTATCTCGCTCAGGTCGCGCTTGGCGCGCCGCTGCTCGAGCAGAGCGACGTCGGTCGCGACGACGCCGGTTTCGAATTCATGCTGAACGCGCTGCGCCTCGAAGCAGGGGTTCCGGCATCGCTGTTCGCCGAGCGCACGGGGTTTCCGCTCGCATTGATCGAGCGGGAGATCGGCGAGGCTGTCGCGCGAGGGTTGCTCGACGCCGATCCGGCGATGCTCAAGCCGACCGCGCGCGGCCGCCGCTTTCTCAACGATCTGCAGGCGATCTTTCTGCGTACGTCGAAAGACGCGGACCCGCATGCCGAATCGACCCTCGCCGTGCCCATCTGGGCGCGCGAGAACAAGGCACAATGACGCCATGACGACCGAGCTCTTTCGCCGTCCGCTGCGCGCGATCGCATCGGGTCAAGCCACCGCGCCGGCGTTCGCGCAATCGCAACTCGCGCGCATCGCGGCCACCGACGGCGCGATCGCGGCGTGGGCGCATCTCGATCCGGCGCACGTGCGCGAGGAGGCGCAGCGTTGCGATTCGGAGCCCGCGCGCGGCGCGCTTGCCGGCTGCGGCATCGGCGTGAAGGACATCATCGCGACGGCGGACCTGCCGACGCAGATGGGTTCGGCGGTGTACGCCGACCATCGCCCGGAGCAAGACGCGCAATGCATCGCGCGACTCAAGGACGCCGGCGGATTCGTGTTCGGCAAGACGGTGACGACCGAGCTTGCGTTCATGCAGCCGGGCAAGACGAAGAACCCATGGAACGCTGCGCATACGCCCGGCGGCTCGTCGTCGGGGTCGGCCGCCGCCGTCGCGGCGGGCCACGTCGCGGGAGCCCTCGGCACGCAGACGAACGGTTCGGTGATCCGCCCGGCGGCGTATTGCGGTGTCGTCGGGTTCAAGCCGACGTGCGGCGCGATTCCTTACGACGGTGTCAACGTGTTCAGCGCAACGCTCGACGCGGTGGGGACTTTCACCCGCAACGTCGCCGATGCGGCGCTGCTCGCTTCCGCGATCGCGGAGCGCGCGTGCATTGCGCCCACGATCGTGCCGCTCGCGCATGCGCCGAGGCTCGCGTACCTCGGCGCGTTTCCATGGACGCCGCTCGACTGCGACACCGATGACGCGCAGGAGGCGGCGCTCACGCTGTTGCGACGCCATGGCGCCGACGTTGTTTCGGTCGAGTTGCCGACCGAATGGCACACCGCCCATCTGACGCTGCGTACGATCATGTTCCACGAAGCCGCGCAGGCGCTCGGTTCGCTGCAGCAGCGCGAGCGCGCACGGCTGTCGACGAAGCTCAACGCCGCGCTCGACGAGGGCGCGACGATTTCGCGCGCCGACTACGACGCTGCGCTCGCCGCACGCGAGCGCGCTATCGCGGCGCTGACGGCATGGCTTGCCGAGTTCGACGCCATCGTGACGCCTCCCGCGCCCGGCGCGGCGCCGCGCGGTCTGGACACGACCGGCGATCCGTCGTGCTGCACGTTGTGGTCGCTGGTCGGGTTCCCGGCGATCACGATCCCGTGCGCGCTCGCACCGAACGGCCTGCCGCTCGGGCTGCAGATCGCAGCGCCCGTCGATCGCGACGATCGCGTGCTCGCGGTCGCCGCGTGGTGCGAATCGAAGCTGCCGTTCCGGGGGCTCGCCTGAACGCTCGGCCTGCGCCACGGATTCGTCATGCGCAGTTCGCGTTGTCCGACTCGAGCGCCGATTCGCGATTGCAGTTCCGGCCGCTCGGCTTCGCCTCGCTTAACCTCTCGCTTGCGCTCGAGGTTAGCCTCCACGCGCCGCGTCGCTTGCGCGCCGCGTCGTGCGTACGGGCGCGGCGCTTCGCGCCCGGCGCCGACCTCGCCGCTCACGGCGCTGCCCGATGAAGCGCGCGAAGAAGCACGCGCCGCCGAAGGTGCGCAATACCGTTGCGCGCTCGCCGCTGCTCGGCAAGGGAGGCGCGCACGGCAAGACGACCGCGGCGAAGCGACGGGCGGCCAACATCGCGACCGCCAAGCTCGCGCGCGATGCCGAGAGCCTCGAATGACGCTTTCGCGCCGCGACCTCGAGCTCGGCCGCATGCGCGCGATGTACGCCGCCGCCGTCGACGACGACCGGGCATTGGACGACGAGCAATTGTCGGCGTCGCTCACATCGTGCCTCGCGAAGAAGCCGAAAGGTGCCGGCTGGTGGGTCTTCGCGTATGGCTCGCTGCTGTGGAATCCGCTGTTTCCCGTCGCCGAGATGCGGCCGGCGACGCTTCGCGGCATGCACAGGAGCTTCTGCCTCTGGTCGCTCGCGACGCGAGGGACGCCCGAAGCGCCGGGACTCGTGCTCGGTCTCGAGCGCGGCGGAGCGTGCCGCGGCATCGCGTTGCGCTTGCCGGCGCCGCTCGCGTTGGACGAGCTTCATCTGCTGTGGCGGCGCGAGATGGTCGTCGGATCGTATCAGCCGCGCTGGATGCGCGTCGACGCCGATGGCCGCCCGCTGGTCGCGCTCGCGTTCGTCGTAAAGACCGGTCATCCGCAATACGCAGGCAGGCTCGACATGGCGATACAGGCCGAAGTCATCGGGCGCGCATGTGGCGCGTTCGGCTCGTCGCTCGATTATCTGGAACGCACGCGCGTCGCGCTCGTCGCGCACGGCATCGTCGATCGGTATCTCGAAGCAGTCGCCGCGGCGGTCGCCGCGCGTTGCGGAACGCCCGCGGTGCCCGCGGCGGCAGAGCCGGGCGGTTGACCGCGGCGCCCCGCGACTCGATCACAGTCCATCGCGACGGAGGCCGGCATGGCGTTCGAGCTGCACAACGACGGCAAGCATGTCTGTCTCGCGTTCACCGATCTCGTTCACGACGAGGGCGAGGCGGTCCAAGCGAACCAGTTCCTCGTCATCGACGACGGCCACGGCGCGGTGATCGACCCGGGCGGCAACATGACGTACAACGCGCTCGTCATGGCGCTCGCGAGCTACTTTCCGCCGAAACAACTCGAGTACGTGCTGGCGTCGCACGCCGATCCGGACATCATCGCTTCGGCAAACAAATGGCTCGTGTCGAGCAACTGCAAGATCTACATCTCGAAGCTGTGGGAGCGCTTCATCCCGCACGTATGCGGCGTCGGCACGATCAAGGGGCGCATTGTCGCGATTCCCGACAGCGGCATCCGCATCGCGCTCGGACGATCGGAGCTCGTCGCCATTCCCGCGCACTTCCTGCATGCCGACGGCAATTTCCAGTTCTACGATCCGGTCGCGAGAATTCTGTTCTCCGGCGATCTCGGCACGTCGTTCCTGCCACCGGGACGTCCGTACGCGCCGGTTGCCGATTTCAAGTCGCACGTGCCGTTCATGGAAGGCTTTCACCGCCGCTACATGGCTTCCGGCCGCATCTGCAAGCTGTGGGCGGACATGGCGCGCGAGATCGATCTGCAATGGATCGTTCCGCAGCACGGGCTGCCGTTCAAGGGAAAGCCGATGTGCGCGCAGTTCATCGACTGGGTCGACAAGCAGAGCTGCGGCGTCGATCTCATGGGACCGCAGCACTACCGATTGCCGCCGTGACGTATCCGCTTCGTCGGCGCTCGTTCGCGGGCGTCGGCGCCACCGCGGACCGTCAAGCGTCTCCGGTCGGAACGATCGACGCGGTCTCGACCATCAGGATGATGGCGCGCTCTGGCGCTCGCGTGCGGTGAACGACGCCTTTGGGCACCACGTAACCCTGCCGCGCCTTGAGCTCGACCGACTGATTCTCCAGATCGATGACGAATCGTCCGTCGAGCACGAAGAAGAACTCATCGTCGTTGTCGTGCTTGTGCCAATGGTACTCGCCCTGCATGACGCCGAGGCGCACGACCGAGTCGTTCACTTTGCACAGCGTCTGGTTGTACCAACGCTCGGTACAGGCGTCGACCATCGGAGGAACGTCGACCACGCTCAACGGCGGAAATTTGACGTCGAGGTAGGTCGCATAGGGAAACGTTTGCGATTCGCTCATGCCTTCGCTCCAGTTCAACGTGCGGTTTCGCTGCGCTCCACTTTTCGAGACGCCGCGTCGAAGACAAGCTTGGCGGCTGCGACATCCTCGACCGCCATGCCGACCGACTTGAACACCGTCGTCTGCGATACCGGACTTGGCTTTGCTCCGGCGAAGAGCTCTCCCGCTTCAGCGTAGATCTGCGCGTGCGACAGGATGACGTCGCCGGACTCGTGAGCCACCGCTTCGCGCGACTCGACGACGACGACGTTGCGCATCGCTTCATCGTCGAGCTCGCGCCACGTCGGCATCGGAGCGCCGACCGCGTTCACGTGCGCGCCGGGCTTCAGCCACGCACCCTTCAGAATGGGCTCGCGCGACGGCGTCGCGGTGACGATCACATCGGCGCCGCGCACCGCGGACTCGGCGTCCATCGCAGTCGCGCCATGCCGGACCGCGAACGCTTGCGCGTGCTCTCGCGTCCGACTCCACACGCGCACTTCGTCGAAGCGGCGCACGCGACCGAGCGCCCCGAGATGCGAAGCCGCCTGCACGCCGCTGCCGAGCAGCGCGAGAACACGGCTATCGGGTGATGCCAAACGGTTCGTCACTGCGGCGGAAACGGCCGCCGTTCGCATCGCGGTGAGCGCATTGGCGTTGATCAGCGCGATCGGCTCGCCGGTGTCGGGTCTGAACAGCACGACGACGGCCATGACCGTAGGGACCGGCGTGCCCGCATTGCGCGGGTAGAACGTCACCAGCTTCACGCCCATCGCATCGTCCGTCGCAGCCGGCATCACGCCGAGAAAGCGGCTGCCTTCCTCCACGTTGAGCCAATTGCGCAAGGGCTGCACGACGCGCCTCGACGAGAATTCGGTCAGCGCGCGTTCCATCGCTGCAATCAGCGCATCCCAGCGAAGGGCGGCGCGCACCGCGTCGTCATCGAGATGGATCACCTTGGTCACCTACGGTGCGGACGTTGAAGAACGGCGCTGTGGCAACGCGTACCCCGATAGGATCCCGCCCCGCTCCGACGACGCGACCAATCGCACGACTATTGTTGCCGGAACGCCGACGCTCCCAAGCTTCGTCGCCAAGCGCCTCGACTGATCAACGCGAACGAGTCTGTCCGCGTTGCCGTGGAAGAGCAGAAACGGCGGAGCGTCCTTGGTCGCGTAGCTGACGGGTGAAGCTTTCTCGTAGACGTCTGGCTTGTCCGCAAAGGAACCTCTGAGGAACGGAACGATGACCTCCTGCTCGAGATCCCCAGGCCAGTCGCGGGTCGAAAAGTCGGTCGGCGCGAAGAAGCCCACGACCGCTTGGACCCGACTGGCTGGTCTGTGTTTCCGCCGTTGCCCTCGAGTGCGTCGCTCTCGCGCGTGACACCCAACATGTAAGCAAGATGTCCGCCCGCGGAAAAGCCGACCACGCCGATGCGCTCGGGACGGACTCGGTACTTCGGGGCGTTGGCCCGCAGCCAGCGCACGGCCGCCTTGCAATCCTCCGCCTGGGCTGGAAAGCGGGCGTTCGGCGCCAGCCGATAATCGACGGCGACGCCCACATACCCCATGTGCGCGACACCCTCGATGAAATGATTCATGTCGACACGGCTGCCGTCCCTCCAGCCCTTGCCGTGCAAGAAGACGATCGCGGGAAACGACCCGTCGCCTTGTTTCGGCATTGCCAGATCGAGCTTCAGTTCCCTGTCTCCGCCCTTGCCGTAGACGAGATCCCGCACGACTGTGATCTCGGGCTCGCTTCGCCGAGCGGCTCAATGCATTGCCGGATACTGTCCAACGGCGCCCGGTGCTTGGCGGCGATGATCCAAATCGCTCATGTCAAAGCGCCACGTGACGTCCGCCGTCGACGTTGATCGTCTCGCCGGTGACATACGTCGCGTCGGAGAGCAGGAAGTGCACGGCTTTCGCGATGTCCTCCGGCGTGCCCTCGCGCTTGAGCGGCGTCTGCGAAATGATCCGCTGCCGCGACAGCTCGTCGAACGTCTCGTCATCGGGCCAAAGCACGGGTCCCGGCGCAACCGCGTTGACGCGAATCTCGGGCGCGAGCTCGCGGGCGAGCGAACGCGTGAGCCCAACCAGCGCCGATTTCGCCGTCGAGTAGACGACATAGCTCTTGAGCGGCCGTTCGGCGTGGATGTCGGTGATGTTGACGATCGCGCCTTGCGCCTTGCGCAGCGCGCTCGCCGCGGCCTGCGCGAGGAACAGCGGCGCGCGCACGTTGGTGCCGACGAGATCGTCCCAATCGTCGCCGCTGATCGCGCCGATGGGCGTGGGGAAGAACGACGACGCATTGTTGACGAGCGCGTCGAGCTGCCCGAAAGCGGACAGCGTCTGCTCGACCATCGCGGGAAGCTGTGCGAGATCGAGCAGATCGGCCTGGATCAGCGCGACCGAATCGGGTCGCGTGTGATTGAGCTCGGCGGACAGCAGCCGCGCCTCGCCGGCCGACGCGCGATAGTGCAGCATCAGTCGCGCGCCCGACGCATGCAGCCGCCGGCAGATCGCCGCGCCGACGCGCTTGGCCCCTCCGGTGATCAGCACGACCTTGTCTTGCACGCTTATCCCTGCCGATAGGGCCCCGCACGAGGCTGCTAGACTTCGCGGCAATCTAGCACAACGTCGTCCGCCGCGCTTCAGGGTCCGCGCGGGCCACGACGCGTTCGCACCGATGAGCGCCGCCCTGCCGTTGCCATCCGCCGAAGCGCGCGCGCACAGCGATCGCGTCGTCCTGCAAGTTCGGGCAGCGATCGTCTCGGCGGGCGGGTTTCTCTCCTTCGCCGATTACATGGAGCTCGTGCTTTATGCGCCGCGCTTGGGCTACTACGCGGCAGGCACGACGAAGTTCGGCACGCAAGGCGACTTCACCACGGCGCCGGAAATGACGCCGTTGTTCGCGACGGCGCTCGCGGTCCAGATCGATGCAATTCTGGCGGCGACGAGCGGGCGATCGGTGTTCGAGCTCGGCGCCGGCAGCGGACGCCTCGCTGCCGATCTGCTCGTCTGCCTTGCCGCTCGCGGCGCCGCGCCGTCGCGTTACGCGATCCTCGAGCCGTCGCCCGACCTGCGCGAACGGCAGCGCGCGACGATCGCGCGCGATGCGGGCGTGCATGTCGAGCGCGTGCAGTGGCTCGACGCGCTGCCTGCGTCGATCGACGGCGCGGTGATCGCGAACGAGGTGCTCGACGCGATTGCGCCGCACGTGATCGCTCGACGTTCGGGCCGCTGGTTCGAGCGCGGCGTCGGCTGGAACGAGGGGTCCGCCCGGCTCGCATGGGCCGAGCGCCCGCTCGACGATTCCCGTCTGCGTGCGCTTGCGACGGCGCGCTTTCCCGACACGGGCGACTACGTGAGCGAAATCAATCCCGCGGCCGAGGCGCTGGTGGAGACCGTCGGGCGGCGGATCGAGGCAGGCGCAGCGCTCTACATCGATTACGGATTCCCGGCGTCCGAGTACTATCATCCGCAACGAAGCGAAGGCACGTTGATGGGTCATTACCGGCACTACGCACACGACGACCCGTTCCTGTGGCCGGGGCTGTCGGACCTGACGGCGCACGTCGATTTCTCGGCGATCGCGAGCGCTGGCGAGCGGGCGGGGCTCGCCGTTGCGGGATTCGCGTCGCAAGCGTCGTTCCTGATGGGCAGCGGGATTCTCGACGCATTGTCGGCGATCGGCGATCCGACGTCCGTTTCTTACATACGCGCGGCCGCGGCTGTGCAGAAGCTGCTCTCGCCGGCCGAGATGGGCGAGCTCGTCAAGGTGATCGCGCTTTCGCGCAGCGACGACATCGCGTGGCCGGGGTTCGCGCTTGCCGATCGCCGTCACCGGTTGTAAGGGGAGAGGTAACGATGGAATCGCCGATCGCGATGCGAAGCCTCACGCTGGGCGGGCTCGTCGCGCGCCATGCACGCTACCGGCCGCATCACACGGCGGTGATCGTCGCGGCGCGAAACGCGAGCGAGCGCGAGATCCGGCTCACATGGCGGGAACTCGACGCGTACGTCAATCGCTGGGCGAACGCGCTTTCCACCCTGGGCGTGGAACGCGGCGAGCGCGTTGCAACCGTGCTCGGCAATTCGCTCGAGCTCCTCGCAACGTACTGGGCGTGCGCGAAGCTCGGCGCGGTCATCGTGCCGCTGTCGCCGCTGTTGACGGCGACGGGAATGGCTTCGCTCGTCGCCGACGCGCCGCCGAAAGTGGTCGTCGTGTCGACTGACGTGTTGCCGGTCATCGAAGCGCTGCGCTCGATGTCCGAGCTTCGTGCCGTCTGCGAACGCGCGGTGTGGGTGCTGATCGACGCCGCCGCCGATCACGAAGCGATCGGAGTTCGCGCGTTCGGCGCGCTCGTCGGCGACGCGAGCGACGCGCCGCCGGCGGCTGTTGCCGACGTGGGCGACCTGCTGACGCTGATGTATACGTCGGGAACGACCGGCTTGCCGAAGGGCATCCAGCACACGCATTTCATTCGCGCGATGTACGCGACGACGATGGCGAACGCGTGGCGGATGGCGCCCGAGTCGGTCGTGCTGCATTCGGGCGCGATCGTCTTCAACGGCGCGATGACGACGATGTTCCCGGCGTTCATGTGCGGCGCGACTTACGTGCTGCATCGCGCGTTCGATGCCGAGGCGTTCATCGCGACCGTCGAGCTCGAGCGCGTCACGCATACGATGCTCGTGCCGTCGCAGATCGTCGCGATCATGAACGCAGCGGGGTTCGAGCCGTCGCGGCTCGCGTCGCTCGAAATGCTGCTTTCGCTCGGCGCGCCGCTGATGAAGGAGCACAAGGATCGGTTGAAGCGCTTGTTGCCGCGTCGCTTCTACGAGCTCTACGGCTTGACCGAGGGCTTCATCACCGTGCTCGATCGCGACGATGCCGAGCGCAAGGCTGGAAGCGTCGGCGTGCCGCCGCCGTTCTACGAGATGCGCGTCGTCGGTGACGACGGGCGCGAGGTCGCGGCGGGATCGATCGGCGAAATCGTCGGCCGCGGCCCGATCACGATGCCCGGCTATTACAACCGGCCCGAGCAGACCGCGTCGGCGCTTCGCGACGGCTGGCTCTACACCGGCGATCTCGGCTACGTCGACGACGATGGCTTCCTGTTCCTCGTCGACCGCAAGAAGGACATGATCGATTCGGGCGGCGTCAAGGTCTATCCGAAGGACATCGAAGAGATTGCGTGTCGCCATCCGGCGATACGCGAGGTCGCCGTATTCGGCATTCCGCACGAGCGCTGGGGGGAGACGCCGGTCGCGGCCGTCATCCTGCGCGAGCCGGGGTCGATCGAGGCTGACGCGTTGAAGGAATGGATCAACGCGCACGTCGCCGCCAAGTATCAGCGTTTGCATCGCGTGATCGTGATGGCCGACTTCCCGCGTAATGCAGCCGGCAAGACGCTCAAGCGGGAAATGCGCGCGGCGTTCTGGGAAGGAAAGGACCGCAAGATTTGATATGGACGACGAGCGCATCGTGCGCGAGGAAGAGGAGCCGGGTCCCGTCGGCCGCGTGCTGATCGCGGGCATGCTCGCGACGTTCGCGTTGTTCTGCCTCGGCGTTGCCTTTCACTGGCTGAACGTCGAACCGTCGCGCGGCGTCCCGCGCGGTCTCGTCGGCGTCGTCGGCGCCGTCTGCGCGCTCGGCAGCGTCATCGCGCTGCTGCCGCGCGACTCGCGGGCGAGCGCGATCCTCGCAGCGCTTGCCATCACGGCGTTCGCGGCGATCGGCGGCTGGATCGCCTTCGGCCCGGGCGAGCGCCACTTCGGCATGTCGCTTTCGTTCGGCGCATTCGCCTCCGATGGCAATCCCGGCGAATGGATCGGGCGGATGGCGTTCGGGCTCGCCGCGTTGCTGTGCGGTTTGTGCGCGTTCGCGATGTGGCGCCATGCGCTGCGTTCGCGTCCCCCGGCCGACGGCCGCGGGACGCGTTAGAATCGGCGCGGCTCGACGCAACGAGAAGCGACAACAACGAGGAGGCACCGATCATGCACCGTTCCATCGGTGCGATCGCATTCGTGATCGGTATCGCGGCGACGAGCCTCCCCGCGGCGCAGCAGGTGACGATCCGTTGGGGCGACGTCGTCGGCGGTACGCATCCGTCGGTGCAGATGATCGAGCGCATCGCCGCGGACGTGAAGGGCAAGTCCAACGGCCGAATCGTCATCCAGTCGTTTCCCGGTGGGCAGCTCGGCGGCTCGCGCGACATGATCGATGCAGTGGCGAGCGGCGCGCAGCAGATCGTCACCGAAGGCGCCGCCAATTTCGGCGCTCCGCGTGGCGGTGCTCGCCAAGGTGCCGAAGCTGTTCGAGGCTAAGTGGGGCGCCGGAACGTTCGAGAAGATCCAGGCGATCCGCTGATGTCCGTCATTCCCGCGAACGCGGGAATCCAGTGTCGTTTCGACGAACGACGCTGGGTCCCCGCGTGCGCGGGGACGACCCTGCGGTGACCGTGCTCGCCCGCCTCGCCGCGCGCGGTCGACACGCTCGCGATCGCGACGTTCGCCGGCATGTTCGCCTGCGTGATCGCGCAGGTCGTGTTCCGCCATTTTCTGGGCAGTCCGCTCGCGTGGAGCGACGAGCTTGCGCGCTATGGTGCGCGTTTGTCGGCTGGGTCGTCGCCGCGCGACGGCGCAGTCGCTTACCAGCGCACGGTCGCGCCAGCCAGGAAGACGTCGCGCGGCGCCGAATCGTTCAGCCGGCTCTGATAGCCGACGTCGAGGTCCCAGTACTGATTGACGGTGTAGATTACGCCGATGCGTGCAACCGTCGGCCAGGTCGAGCGCGCAGGATCCGCGCTTCGCTCGGAGCCGACGTCGGCGGTCAGCTTCAACCCTTCCCGCACGACCCATACCGCGCCGGCCGCCGCCACCCATGTGTCGCGGCGCTGCTCGGCCGTCGGCTCGTTGTACACGTATCCGGCGTTGAGGCTGAACGACCACGGAGCGGCGTCGAACGTCGCGATCAGCACGCCGCGATAGGCAGGCGTGCCCGATCCCAGCCCACGCGACTCGCTGCCCGTCGGAAGATCGACGCCCGCGCGCACGCCGAGACTCACTGCGTCGACCTCGTAGAATCGCCATTTGAAATCGAGCGCCGTATCGCCGATGCCGCGCTCGCGTTCGCTGCCGTCGGCGGAGCTCGAGCGATTGTCGAGCCACGTCGGCCGCAAGATCAGATCGAAGTTCGCCGCAAGACCATAAGAGAGCTGCGGCCCGAGCTCGAACGATCGCGTATCGCCTTCATGCGCCTGCTGCACACCGAGCTCGAGCTCGAAGCGACCCTCGCCCTGCGTTCCGGTGTCCTCGGTCAACGACGGATGCGCGGCGAATGCGAGCGGCGTGCCGATGATCATGGCCGCCGCGCATAGACGTGAAAGCCACTTGCGCGCGCGGTAGATCGAATCTTGCTGCACGACGTCCATCGAATCGGTCAGTGAACCGTTTTCGCCGCTTCGCGGACGCCCCCGACGCCGCCGGGCTGCGCCCCACGCGGCGCCGTCCTCGCCCGTTCGATCACCGCTCGCGCCGCTGACGTCGCGTCGGTGTCGCTCACCGTGAACACGGCGACCGCATGAGCAAGCTCGCGTGCTTGCTGTTCCATCGATTCGGCCGCGGCCGCGCTTTGCTCGACCAGCGCCGCATTCTGCTGCGTCACATGGTCCATCTGCGCGATCGCCTGGTTGACCTGCTCGATACCCGAGCTCTGCTCGTGACTCGCCGCCGCGATTTCCGCGATGATGTCGGTCACGCGCTTCACACTGGCGACGACCCCGGTCATTGTCCGTCCGGCGGCCTGCACGAGCTTCGAGCCCGACTCGACCTTCGTCACGGAATCGGTGATGAGCTCGTTGATCTCCTCGCCGCCGCTGCGCTGCGCTGCGCGAGGTTCCTCACTTCGCCCGCGACAACGGCGAAGCCGCGTCCCTGCTCGCCCGCACGTGCTGCTTCGACCGCGGCATTGAGCGCCAGAATGTTCGTTTGGAACGCGATCCCATCGATGACGCTGATGATGTCGGCGATTCTCCTCGACGACCCGCTGATCGCTGCCATCATCGAGACGACGTCGCCGACGACTTTGCCGCCTTCGCCCGCCACGGTCGAGGCATTCGCCGCGAGCTGGTTCGCCTGGCGGGCGTTTTCGGCATTCTGCTTGACCGTCGACGTGAGCTCTTCCATCGACGCGGCGGTCTGCTCGAGGCTCGACGCCTGCTCTTCCGTACGGTGCGACAGATCCGCGTTGCCGGCTGCAATCTGCTGGCTCGCGATGCCGACCGCCTCGGTCGACTCGCGGATGCGGCCGACGACGTCACCGAGCGTGTCCTGCATTTCCTTCATCGCAGCCAACACGCTGCTGCTGTCGTTCGCGTGGATCACGACGTCGCGCGTGAGATCGCCGGCGGCTACGCGCCTCGCGACCTCTCTCGTGTAGGCCGGCTCGCCGCCGAGCTGTCGGATCAGACCTCGGCCGATCGCCAAGCCCACGATCGAGCTCAGCGCGAGAACCGCGATGCACAAACCGACCGCGAGCTTGCGGGTGAGATCGGCTTCCCCTGCCACATGATCGGCCCTCGCACGCATACCCTGCATCTCCGCGTCGACGAACGAGCCCATGCTCTGCTGCAGCGCCACGCTCGCCTTGTCGAAGCCCGCCATCATCCGGTTGCCTTCTGCCGCGCCGCCGCGAACGTACGCCTGCGCCATGGTCACGCCGGCGTCGTAGTAGACGTTGAAGTCGACAACGACCTTGTCGACCAGCGCGACCTGCGATTGCGCGCCCTCGCCGTCGAAACGCGCGCGAAAGCGTTTCATGCCCTCGACGAATTCGTCGCGATTCATCTTTGCTTCGGCAAAGCCGTCGTCGAGCCCGTCCTGCCCCCGCGTGGCGGAAATGTCGGACAGGAACTGTTGTACCTGGACGACGTTGCGCTGCAGGTCCTTCGCCTGCATCGCATAGTCCATTTCGGTCGAGATCTTCACCGCGACATCGAAGCGGATGTCGCCGAGCATCACCCACAGCCAGCAGGCGAACGCGCCGAACGGCAGAATCGGAAGCGCACCGCAGATCATGAGACGCTGATTGACGGTGAGCTTGGAGAGCAAGGAGTCGACGGCCGGACCGCTGCCGCGAGCGCGAGGGTTTTTCATCATGTTGTCCCGATTGTTCTTCTTCAGGTTGGTCGCAGTGGCTGCCGAACCGCTTCGCGAATGATGATGCGAACGGCGAAACGCGCCGCGCGAGCATCCTGCGTATCGACGGCTACGAAGCAGGTCTTGAGGCGAAGGCGACCGAAAGATTGATCGAGCGCAAGCCAATCGCGATTGTGGCCGCAGTTCGACGCGCCGCGCGGCGATCGGCCGCTGCGCGAATCGCAATTTGCCGGCGACGGCGACGGCGACGAGATGGCGCGCGAGCCGCGTCTCGGTGAGCGAGGCGTGGCGATAGAATGCACTCCGATCGCAAACGTGACCGAGCGTCGAGATCGCTGTCGAATGCATCGCTTGTCGTACAGGCTCTGCGTCGCGCCGATGATGGATCGGTAGGTTTCACGCTCCCATGTCAATCGATTGCAATGCGGCGTGTGCAGGGCGTGTGCACGCACCCACTTCGATGCGCTGCATTGGAGGTGAGCGGTGAGAAATCCAAGAAGGCGGCCGTTACGCGAGCCTTGGAGGAGTTCATCACCCGCCGCAGCCAGAAGCGCCTGGTCGACTTGATGGGAAAGCTCGAATGGGATGAGTCGTTCGACTACAAGGCCGAGCGCTCTCGCCGGTGACGCTGTTAGTCGATACGAGCGGCTGGTCGCTCGCGTTCCGTCGCGACCAGGTCGCTGCCGCCCCTCAGGTCCGCGTATTGCGCAACGCGCTCGAAGGCGGCAAAACGATCGTGGTCACGGGTCTCGTCTTGCAGGAATTGCTGCAAGGATTTGCCGGCCCGAAGGCGCGAAAGGACATCGTTGACCGCTTTGCGGCGCTGCCGCTCTTGGCGCCGGACCGGCTGGATCACATCGATGCTGCGGAGCTGCGCAATCGCTGCCGCCGCGCCGGCTTGCAGATCGGCACGATCGACGCGGTAATCGCGCAGTTGTGCATTCGTCACGACCTCATGCTGCTGACAACTGACAACGATTTCGTCCTTGCCGCGCGACACTGTCCGCTGCGGATTTGGAGGCAGACGGCCACATAGTCAATGGCTTGTCGC
This sequence comes from uncultured beta proteobacterium, assembly GCA_963728935.1. Taxonomy (GTDB): domain Bacteria; phylum Pseudomonadota; class Gammaproteobacteria; order Burkholderiales; family Casimicrobiaceae; genus CAVSMC01. The sequence goes on from CAVSMC010000001.1 coordinate 1,378,869, forward strand.
TTGCGGCGATTGCAGGACGCAGTTATGGCACTTCCTCCACGCGCGGATTGACGGCAGTCGGCCAACAGTGGACATTGATGCGCCCCCGAAATCAAAGGATAGGCATTTGCCCGGGGTGAACTTAATATACCGGGCGCAGGCAACCGGCATTCCACATCAGCGGAGGACTCGATGACTTCGATTTGCGGCACGTACGCGTGCATCTCCCAATTCAAGACGGTCGTCGCGATTACCACGCTTGCGGCAATCGCGGGCTACGCGCGCGCCGACGTGCTGGACGACGTCAAGGCGCGCGGCGTTCTGAAGTGCGGAGTGACGCTCGCCGCGCCCGGCTTCTCGGCCGAGGATAACAGCGGCAAGCGAACCGGCTTCGACGTCGACTTGTGCAAGGCGATCGCTGCGGCGGCGCTGGGAGACGACACCAAGATCCAGCTCGTGCCGATGGACCTGAAGACCGCATTCGCGGGACTGCCCGGCGGCGCCGTCGACGTGCTGACGCACCGTTTCACGTGGACGCAGAGCCGCGACGTCGGCGGGCTGAAGTTCGCGAAGGTGATGTTCTTCGACGGCCAGGGCTTCGCCGTCACGAAGAAGTCGCGCGCGAACAAGCTCGCGGACCTGAACAACGCGACGATCTGCACCGCGCAAGGCAGCACGTCTGAGTTGATCGTGGCCGACTACTTCCGCGCAAACAAGATGAAGTACAAGATCGTCACGTTCGCCTCGCAGGAGCAAGCGTGGGACGCGTTCGTCGGCGGCCGCTGCGATGCGGCGATCAACGACCGCTCGGGACTCGCGGCGCGGCTCGCCAAGCTGGCGAACCGGAACGATTTCAAGGTGCTGCCGGAAACCGTCTCCAACGAGCCGATCGGGCCGGTCGTGGCGCAAGGTCAGCCGCGCTGGGAGGACGTGGTTCGCTTCACGCTGAACGCGCTGGTCGCGGCCGAGGAGCTCGGGATCACGCAGGCGAACGTCGACCCGATGCGCAGCTCGCCGGTACCGGACGTGCAGCGTCTGCTCGGAGCCACCGGCGAACTGGGCAAGCAGATGGGCCTCGCGGACGACTACGCGTACAAGGCCATCAAGGCCGTGGGCAACTACGGCGAGATCTGGGACCGCAACGTCGGCCCGAAGACGCCGCTGCGCCTCGATCGCGGCCGCAATGCGCTTGTCGTGAACGGCGGCCTGATGATGTCGGTGCCGGTGCGATAAGCCCTTCATCGTCGTGAAGATCCGCGGCGCCGTCCTCCGAGAGCGGCTGCCGGGCTACGTCGGTCAGGCGGTACTGCTCGCTGTCGTGGCGTGGCTCGCATTCGCCGGCGCTTCGAACTTTATCGACAACGTCACGCGGCTGCGCATCGCGAGCGGCTTTCGCTTTCTCGGCGTCCAGGCGGGCTTCGAGATCGCGCAGTCGCTCATCCCGTTCGAGGCGGGTGCGAACTATGGCCGCGCCGTCGTCGTCGCCACACTCAATACGCTGCTCGTCGTTGTGCTCGCTTCGCTGCTCAGCACGGTCGCCGCGCTGCTGATCGCCTTCGGGCGGCTGGCCGAGCACCCGCTCGTGCGCGGCACGTCGGCGCTGTATGTCGAGACGTTCCGCAACATTCCGCTGCTGTTGCAGATCTTCTTCTGGTATTTCTCGGTGCTTGCGGTGCTGCCGCCGGTGGGCGACAGTCTGCACTTCGGCGGCGTGCTCCTGAACAACCGCGGACTCTTTCTTCCGCGTCTGCATTTCACCGACGGCGTTACGCTCGAATGGCCGCAGGCCGAGGGCTTCAACGTCGAGGGCGGCTTTGCGTTGTTGCCCGAGCTTGTCGCGCTTACGCTGGGGCTCGCGATCTACAACAGCGCGTTTCTTGCCGAGATCTTTCGAGCGGGGATTCTCTCGGTCGCTCGCGGACAGTCGGAGGCGGCGACGACGCTTGGCTTGACCCGGATGCGCGCGGCGGTGCTGATCATCCTGCCGCAGGCGCTGCGTCTCGCGTTGCCGCCGGCAGCCGGGCAATACCAGACGCTTGCGAAAGCGTCCTCGCTGGGTGCCGCCATCGGTTATCCGGACATCATGCAGATCGTCGGCGGCACTATCCTGAGCCAGACCAGCCAGGCGCTCGAAGCGATGACGCTGGTCGTGCTTCTGTACGCCGGTATCAACCTGCTGATTGCGCTGGCGGTGAACGCGGCAAACCGCCGGACGATGAAGCGTCCGATGCGCTGACGTGGCGGCCGTGCGCGACACGATGATCGAGCCGCGGCGTGCGCCGATAGTCACGGTTCCTCTACGCATCCGCTGGCAACACCTGTGGTTCCCGACGCCGGCGATGAGCCTGCTGTCGCTTGTGTTGCTCGTTGCGATCGTCTGGCTCGGTTGGCGCTTCCTGCAGTGGGCGATCGTGCATGCGCACTGGAGCGGATCGAGCAGCGACGCGTGTCCGCCCGATGGCGGTGCCTGCTGGGCCTTCCTGGCGGCACGCTGGCGGCCGTGGCTCGTCGGCGCGTATCCGGTCGACCAGCTGTGGCGCGCTTGGCTTTCGTTCGCTGCGTTCATCGCGTATTGGATCTGGCTCGTGCGCCGACCACCCGGCGCAGCAACGGCGCGCGCGTTGTGGGGGTTCGTGCTGCTGCCGGCCGTTCTCTTCGTGATCCTCCTCGGCGGCGGACCGCTGCCGTTCGTGCCTCCCACGCGCTGGGGCGGACTGCTGTTGACGCTCGTGGCGACACTCGCGACGTTCGCCAGTGCGCTGCCGTTGGGCCTGCTGCTCGCGCTCGGCAGGCGTTCGCGCCTGCCGGTCGTCCGCGTGCTGAGCGCCGCGTTCGTCGAGGGGATGCGCAGCGTGCCGCTGCTCGTCGTGCTGTTCATCGCCGCGACGCTGCTGCCGTTGCTGCTTCCAAGCGGGTGGAACATCGATCTCTTCGCCCGTGCACTCGGCGCGTTCGCGTTGTTCAACGCCGCGCTTGCGGCCGAAGTCTTCCGCGGCGGCTTGCAAACGGTCGGTAAAGGTCAGCTCGAGGCCGCCACGACGGTCGGCTTGAGCGAGTTCGCGGCGCTGCGGCTGATCGTGCTGCCGCAGGCGATCGCGGCCGTTGTGCCCGCGCTCGTCAACATCATGATCGCCGTCATCAAGGAAACGACGCTGCTATCGGTGATCGGCGTCAGTGATCTTCTCGGGGCCGTGGAGAACGGTGCCAAGTCGCCAGACTGGATGGGGGACGCGAACATCCTCACGTCGGGCCAGGTGTTTCTCGCGATGGTTTACCTCGCCGTGTGCTACGGCTTGTCGCGCTACAGCCGGCGAATGGAGACGCGGCGATGACCGATCGCTCGACGCCGGGATCCGCCGACGACGCCGTCATCCGGATGCTAGGTGTCAACAAGTGGTATCGCGAGTACCATGCGTTGCGCGACGTCGATCTCGACGTGCGTTCCGGCGAGAAGATTGTCATCTGCGGACCTTCGGGTTCGGGCAAGTCGACGCTGGTCCGCACGATCAACCTGCTCGAGCCGTTCCAGCAGGGACGCTTGCGAGTGTGCGGCATCGACATCGTGTCCGACGCGATCACCCGGGCCGCTCGCCTCGCGGTCAATCGGCGCGTGGGCATGGTGTTCCAGCAGTTCAACCTCTTCCCGCACGTGACGGTGCAGCAGAACCTAACCGTCGGTCCGGTGTGGGGACTCGGCGTGAACCGTCGCGAGGCGGACGAACGAGCCCGACACTACCTCGAGCGCGTCGGCCTTGCCGATTTCGCCGCGCGTTATCCGGCGGAGCTCTCGGGCGGACAGCAGCAGCGCGTCGCGATCGCGCGCTCGCTGTGCATGCAGCCCGAGGTCGTGTTGTTCGACGAGCCGACCGCGTCGCTCGATCCCGAGATGGTCAACGAAGTGCTGCAGACGATGGAGAGGCTCGCGGCGGACGGCATGACGATGCTGGTCGTCACCCATGAGATGGGCTTCGCGCGCCGTGTCGCCGATCACGTCGTGTTCATGGACCAGGGCCAGGTGATCGAACGCGCCGAGCCCGACGATTTCTTCGATCGCCCGCAGAGCCAGCGGCTCCGCTCTTTCCTTGGCCAGGTGCTTTCGCATTGATCCGGCGGATTGAGCAGCGCTTCTGGACCGGCACGACGACGCTGCGCTGGCGATCGCAGCGGCGGGCACACTGACGGTCGCGCTGCACAGGTTCGCAGCCTCCGCGCTCGACGAGGGGCAGGCATGGACGGCGCGTGCCGGAGGGAACGCGCACCTGGGCGGTACCAGCCGCGCCGTCCGAGCCCGCGCGTGCTCTATCGGCTGCGTTCAGGAATATTCAAGACCTGGCGCGCCTACTGCCGCGACGGCACGACCTCTACCTCTCGCGCGCCCCTTCAGAACGGCGCCCTCCGGCCGATACCGCTCTTCATAGCAATCCCTTTGCGTGGGACTCGTATGTGCAGAATCCTTTCCGAGATGCCGGTGCTCCTGGCGATTGCCCTGACGACGCTGCTTGCTGGATGCGGAGGAGCCGATTCCGGCTCAGCCGTTGCGCCTCGGCCCTTAAGCGCCGACAACCTCAATCTGATATTCGTGGCCAGCCCGGATCTGACTCACCACGCGGATGGGGATGTTCAGCCTGACACGGCCAACCTGACGCGCCAGGGCTTGCAGCGCTCGCTCCTCATGGCCACCTACCTGCAGCAACAGGTCTTAGGGAACAACAACGTCACCGCCATTTACGCGCTCTCGCCGATGACCCATCGTCAGACCGTTCGTCAGTACCCCGACATGACGTCGCTCGGCTACATTCAACAGTTCGCCCTTCTCAACCAGACCACGCAACCTGTCGCTCTCGCCGACAGCCCGACACGCCTCTATTCCGCCAACAGCCACCCGATCAATGCGTCCTATGCGAAGGACGCCGCGCCCGCAGATGCGACGCCGCCGGCTTCTGCTTGCCCCAATTGCGTCGGGCTGGATTTCAACAACACGAACGGTGCCAACGACGCGCTCGTCTCCCGTATCGTCAAAGCACCACCGCCCAATGCGGGTTATCACGTCTTTTCTGGTCCGTGGCAGACCATCAGCGCCCTGATGACCTACCTCAACGTGAGCCAGGGTTACGGCCTGGACATTCCCCGGACCTACAAGGGTCCGAACATCGTTTACGCGATATCGATATCGCCGTCGGGCGTCGCGAGCCTGGCCACCTACGACAGCGATTTGCATCCTTCGGCGGCCTACCCGGCGCTACCTGCCCGCGCTTCTCGACACGACAGGACCGCCGGCTGGCGGGTGGCCGCGCACTGACTATGACACCATCTGGACGGTGACGCTCGACGCGCAGGGCAACCTGACGGTGGATAACGCCCTATGCGAAGGCATCGATTCCACGAAGCTGCCCGCCGAGGCTCCTCGATTTTGAAGGCCGCCGCGGACGCCACGCCCCTACCTTAGCTCGTTGAGCCGCCGGCTTCCGGGGCGCTCTGTTTTGTCGGCCAGCGCGATGACCGGGCATGGCTCGCCCGGGTGCGTTCAACAACTATATCGCGGAGCATGGGCCGGGCACGAATGTGTCGAAGCCCAATCCGGTCCCGACGCTCTTGGTGACGCGCTGGCCGCGAAAATGGCGTCATTGAACACGTAGCGCGAGTGCGCCGCTTACGTTAGAACGTCAGCCGCTTCGAACGGCCGCGTGGCGACTTTGGCCTGCGGCTGCTTTGGGGTCGATACCGGTCGGTGGGGATTTCTGGCGCGACGGTGAGCGCGCACCGATAGCCGATTCGTGTGCGCTACGTGTGCACCGACAACGTTCGCAGCGTCTTCGCGTTCCAGTCTGGAAGTACTAAGCCGCGATGGAGCGAAGGCGGTAGTACCCGCGTGGCGGTAAAATCACCAGTCGCTCCAATAATGTATTGGACCGACTGAGCGTCAACAACGTCCAACGAATGAAAAGCTTGTCGCATAGATTTTGCATTGCGCCGATGATGGATCGATAGGATTCGCACTTCACACCAATCGGTTGCAATGCGGCGTGTGCAGGGCGTGTGCACGAAGGGTCTGCGCTCCAGTTCGCTCGCGCACGAACAATCCGCAGAAGCAGGCTTGCATCGCCTCGACGCAGCCGAATGCCGAAGCGCACCGCTGCGCTTCGGACAACCGAGTCGCTACGCTAGAATCGGAGCATGGACTCCGCACGCCGCATCGATGCCGAACCTTATCGGCCCGGACTCGATGCATCGCACCGGGGCGAGGACAGCGCGTTTGCGCTGCTCAATACGGCGCTCGACGCTTGTCTCGCGCGTGGGGACGTCAAGAACGCCGCGCTCGCGTCGGCGGCATTGTTGATCACGGCCCAACTGCGGGCCAACTACCGGCGGTTTCCCGAGTACATCGCGGCACTCGCGATCGCGCGCGACCGCGAATTTCGCTGGGACAGTCACGACGAGGAGCTGATTGCGCTCACCGGGCTGCTCGCGGGTTTGCTCTTTTTCGGTCAGGACGATCCCTTTCTCGAACCGTGCGTCGAGCGGATCATGGCGCTGCTCTCAGCACTTGCACCAACGGACAAACGCTTTTGCCCGGCACGCAATGCCAGCTCGACTTCAGGTTTACGCCGCAGAGCGTTGGCACGCGCACGCTCAACGTCGATTTCACGAGCAATGCGGCACCGGCAACGCTTACACTCACCGGCGTCGGAACCGCCGCGGGGCTGCCGGTTCTGTCGATCGCGAACGCCGCGCCGGTCGTGGAGGGCAACAGCGGGACCACGTCGATGACATTTGCGGTCACGTTGTCGCCGGTGAGCGCGAGCACGATCACCGTGCACTACGCGGCGACGGGCGGAACGGCGACCGACGGCGTCGACTACACCGTCGCCGGCACCGGCACGCTCACGTTCGCACCGGGAATTACCACGCAGAATATTGTCGTCAACGTCGTCGGCGACACCCAGGTGGAGCCCGACGAGACCATCGTCATGACGCTGTCGACTCCGAGCGGCGCGACGATCGCAACCGCAACGGCCACCGGCACCATCCTGAACGACGATGCCGGCCCGCCCGTGCTCGCGTTGTTGTCGCCACCCGCCAACTTCGGCGACCACGTGCTCGCGACGACAAGCGCGGCGCGCACCGTGACGATCGGCAACACCGGCGGCGGCAATCTCGTGCTCGCGACGCCGTTCGCGCTGCTCGCCGGCGGCGACGACTTCGCTTATGCTGCGGGACCCAATATCTGCGCGGCAGGGCAGACGCTCGCGCCGACCACCAGCTGCAATCTCTATGTCACGTTCACACCGTCGGCCCTCGGAATGCTCACGACCGGCGTCGTCCTGTCGAGCAATGCCCCCGACGTCACCTTGACGCTCACCGGCGTCGGCGTCCCGCCATCCGCGCCATCGGCGGCCGAGCCGATCCCGACGCTCGATCCTTCTTCACTGGCGCTGTTGATCGCAATGCTCGCCTTGTTCGCGTGGAAGCAACTTCATTTCCCGCCATCGAAAGGAAAATTCAAATGAACCGTAGATGCTCGGCCATTCTCAGCGGCACCGTCATCTCATTCGCGTTGTGCGCGTACGCCGGCGCCGTGTCCGCGAAATCGGAAGTGAAAGGCGCGGCGATTCTCGATCACCCGTGCGGCAAGGTCGCCGTCAAGCAGATGGGGCTCGTGCATGCCGGCAACATGGAGGAGGCCAACAAGCTGTCCACCAAGGAAATGCAGGACCAATGGAAAGCGATGCCCGCCAAGGACAAGACGATGATGTCCGGCATGATGAAGGACATGTCGCAGACGGAAGCGCAATATTCGGCCGACATAAAGTCCAACGGCGTGCTCGTCGTCGATGGTCCCGCGGCGGTATTGACCGTCAAGAAGACGACCAAAGACAAGAATGGCACGAGCACCGAGACGACGACGCAGAACTTCAAAGTCGATGGCGCGCAGTGCCTGATCACCCGCTAGATCGAGCGGAAGCTTCCTTCCGCCGATGCGATCGATGAGCAACGATTCCAGCGCAATGCATCCCGGATTGGTCGCTCGGCCTCGTTCTGATCTTCAAAACCACACGCGGCCCGAGCGAGGCCAAGGGCGCGATGACCGTCGACCCGCGCTCGCGCTGGCTGATCTCGCGAGTTCTCGCGGTGGTGCTAGCGGCCCTCTTCATGGCGCTCGAAGCCGCCGTCATCGCCGTACCGGGCATCGACTGGCGGGCCTTGATGTCGAACCCGGGGGTTTTGGGTTCCGCCGCCCTCATGTCGCTGCTCGCGGCGGTTCGCTTTCAGGGCTCGTTCGAAGCGACGACGACGACCGGCCCGCGAGGACCGCCGACGTACGGCGGTCCGGTCGTCGGAAACCCCGCGGAGACCCCAAGCGCTCGCTCGCGGCAGACGCGGCCCAGGTCACGCTGATCGCAACCTTCGCCTTTCTTTGCTATGTGCTGATCACTTTCGGGCAGGCGGGTTTGTACGCGCTGCCCGTGATGTATACCGCGCTGCTCGTGTTCTACGACGTGCGGACCTCTGGGCCAAACGAGTCGTGCCGCCACGACCAGCCCTTTTCTGGGCGCAGACTATTTCGCAAGCGACTCTATGAATTGGCGCGGCGTCATCACGTGCGCCTTCAGCGGACGATGTTCCAACAGCAGCTTATCGCCGGTAACCAGTAGGCAGTTCTTCCCGCTTTCGACAAGTGACCAGACGTGAGCGTCGCTCGCGTCTGGTGCACCGTCGCGATGGGCGGGTTCGCGAACGATCGCATTGGCTGCGAGCGCGGTCAGCAATGAATCCACCTCGTGCTCGCTCAAGCCGTGGAGCGAACGGACCTTCTTGCGCAGAAGGACTTCGCGGTATTCGGCGAGAAGGGCAGTGGAAAGTAGAAACGGGAACTCGCCTCGGCACATGCCGTCGAGGATGCGTGCGGTCGGCGAGTTGACGTCTCCGGTCAGTAGAGCCGCGACAACGACGTTCGTATCGATGACCGCCGCGACCGACTTCACCTGCGCCGTGCTGCGCGGGTTTCGGCCGCAGCGAGGCGCACGGCATCGGCTTCGCCGAGTGACGCGCGCGCACGTGCTTTCGCCACGAGCTCCTCGGCGCTGCGTGTCGTCTTGATCCCGTAGAACTCGAGGCTCTCCTCGATCAGCTGGCCAATCGTCTTCCGACGCTTGGCCGCCGTCTCGCGTAGCGCGAGATGCCGCTCGTCGCTGAGAGTGATGGTCAATCGGGCCATGTCTCCGATCCTGTGGTGAGTTAGTGCGTCGACACCAGCGCATCATAGCACCGAGACCCGCGACTTCACAATGAGTGCCCGGATACGCGTGTGCGCTACGTGTGCGGGGCCAACGCAAAATAGCCCGAAAACTGAGCGGTCATTGCGATAGGATCGCTGGCATCCCGAGGAGAGTTTCACTAACGGGCCGCTGGAAAAACCAGTCGATTCAATTATCGATTGGGCCGACTAATAACGAAAAAGACTACTTAAATTAAAAACTTACGCTGGCGATTTTGCGCGGCGCCGATGATGGTCACCGCCACTACGCCGTCCGAAGCGTCGCTCCGGTTGTCGGTGTGCGCGCGCCGACCGGTGACTGCTGGCAAGGCCGCCGCCTCCTGGGACTGGACTTCCCATCCGTCGTCGTCCGCTCGCAATCCGATGCCGTCGTCGATCTCGATTCTCAAGCGAAATCGCTTCGCCATCGTGGCGGCCCTCTTCGCCGCGCTCGCCGCGGGAGGCTGCGGCAACGACGAATCCTCATCGGGCGCTCGACCCACTGCGGGCGTGAAGGCCGCGGAAAGGGTCGCTGAAACCAAGGTGCCGCCCTATGCCTACGCGGCACCGGTCGAAGGGCACATCAAGGAAGCGAACATCGGCGCGTTTGACCTGGTCGACGGCATTGCCTACCCCGCCTTGACCGGTGCGGGCACCGTTGTGTACGTCGCCAGCAAGCCCATCGCCTCGCCGATGCTGGCCGAGTCGGCCTGCCCGCTTTCGCTCGCTCGCGCCCTGTCGAAACTGCGCAACGCGAGCTTTGTCGAGGTGACGCTCGATGCCGCGGGGCGGTCGAAGTATTTCGCCGCCGGCACGCCGTTTGGCGGCAGTCTCGCCGACTTCAATCTGCACGGCTGGTCGAGTACGCTCAAATCCGATGCGGGCCGTGTCGTTGGGAAGGTCCAGCACCGACAGTACGGTCGATTCGAGTTCGACCTGCCGTTGTCGAATCCAAAATTCGACGAACTAAGTTACGGCGACCGCGAGCAAAAGCGGCGGCTGGCAGCCGCAACGCCAACGCCGGCCGAGCAGGCGGTGACTGCCGCGTACGTCACGTTGCGCGATGCGGCGCTGCGCAAGGACCTCAAGGCGACGCTGTCGGCGTTGGGCTTCGATGCCAGCCAGATCGCCGCGATCCGCGGCATGGACGGTATCGACGCGGATTTCCTGCTCTTCGCCGACCGGTTTCTCGCACCGGGCGCTACGGGCGATGCATCGAGCAGGCCCGGCTCGGGCCACGTGCGTGGCGAGGGCCTCAAGGCGAATGGCAAGAAGTACTTCAACGACTACTACTTCGATCTTTGCGGTGACCGCCTCGTGCTCACCGGCATCGTCGAGCAGTCGCCCTAGGAGCCATTACTCGACGCAAACCGTTTGCACTGAATCGAGTGCTCATCGTCGTCGCTTGTCTGCGCAGTGGCGACCCGCGTTGGGTCAGGAATTCGCGGCGATCGCGAGGGACATGATGCCGACAGCAATGACCCCCAGCGGGAACATCCAGAAGTCCGTGAAGGTGACGACCTGCGCATCGCTGGGGTTGGTTACGTTGTAGCGAACCGAAAATCGGGTTCCCGTCGGCGTGTCGGGCTTGTGAAATGCCTGACGGTACGCAGCGCCCGTCACTTGGCGTTCGGACCCGTCGGCTGCCTTGAAAGCGACGATCGGTCGGTACGAGCGGCGTCCATTTTCGCTGGTGGGGCCGCCGACCTTGCCCGCTTCAGTGATCTCCCATTTGACGAGGTGGCCCTCGACCGCTGTCGTGCGCGCGAGGAACCGGAGATTGGTGATGCATCGCCAGAGTCCCATGAGCGTAGAAAGGACGCCGACCCCTCCTGCCAGGTGGAACAGATCCATGCCGCCCTCCGCGCGGGGGCTGCAGGTGCGCGCTGCGCCGCCCGATGACGATCGCGGCCGCCGCGGCCGCAGCGCAGTATTCGGTAGCACCGGGACGCCGTCAACGTCCCGCTCGGCGACGGAGCGCCCAGCACTTTCGGAACCGGCCGCATTTCCAGAGTTCCGCCGGCTGCACAGGGGTCGATGGCGTCGGTGGGGATTTCCGATGCGGCAGCGAGCGCGCACCGATAGCCGACTCGTGTGCGCTACGTGTGCACTGACAACGCCCGGCTCCCTCGCTTTCCAGTCTGCGAGTACTACGTCGCACAAAAACGAAGAGGGTGGTACTCGCTTGGCGATAGACTGATCGATGGATCCAATGGCTTATTGGACCGACTGGGCATCAATAACATCAAGCGAATGAATAACTTGTCCCACCGATTTTGCATTGCGCCTATGATGGATCGGTGGGATCCACACTCAACATCAAGCGGTTGAGATACAGCGTGTGCAGGGCGTGTGCACACACCCACTTGGCTGTACTGCGCTCCAGTGCGCTCCATTGCGGAATCCCTCCGATGATCGCTGCTCGTCGGACAGCCCCTTGCCTGCCAATCTTGGACTGTGTAAACTACTGTGTAGTGAGCGACACATGGCCACTAATCTTGCCCTGGACCCGGATCTGATCGAACGCGCACTCAAGGTGAGCGGGGAAAAAACCAAGAAGGCGGCCGTTACGCGCGCGCTGGAGGAGTTCATCACCCGCCGCAGCCAGAAGCGCCTGGTCGACTTGATGGGAAAGCTCGAATGGGATGAGTCGTTCGACTACAAGGTCGAGCGCTCCCGCCGGTGACGCTGTTCGTCGATACGAGCGTCTGGTCGCTCGCGTTCCGCCGCGACCAGGTGTCCACCGCGCCTGAGGTCCGCGTATTGCGCGACGCACTCGAAGGCGGCGAGACGATCGTGGTCACGGGTCTCGTCTTGCAGGAATTGCTGCAAGGATTTGCCGGCCCGAAGGCGCGCAAGGACATCATTGACCGCTTTGCGGCGCTGCCGCTCCTGGCTCCGGATCGGCTGGATCACATCGACGCTGCGGAATTGCGCAATCGCTGCCGCCGCGCCGGCTCGCAGATCGGCACGATCGACGCCGTGATCGCGCAGCTTTGCATTCGCCACGGCCTGATGCTGCTGACAACCGACAACGATTTCGTCCTCGCCGCGCGCCACTGTCCACTGCGGGTTTGGAGGAAGACGGCTACGTAGTCATTGGCTTGTCGTCTTGCAGCGGTCGGAGCAACCCAGATATGGCAGCTCTTGTACGCTTCGATTGTCGGCAATCGGCCATACCGGACACTTGCCACTGCGCTTAAGCGGAGCGACGCGGTTCGCTCGATTGCTCAATCTCGAACGGTACAGTCGCTAAAGTTTGCCCTATTCGACCGAGAGCGCCCAATGAGCGACATCCCGCAACGACCGCCTCTGCCCGATCGTCTGTCCGCGGATCCGGGCAGCCCCCACTATGTGGCAGCCATCTTCGAGCACGACATCGGCATTCTCCTGAACGGTAAGGAACGCAACGACGTCCAGGAATACAGCATCAGTGAAGGGTGGGTCAAAGTGCCAGCTGACAAAACGGTCGATCGGAAGGGCCGCCCGCTGCTGATCAAGCTCAACGGCAAGGTAGAGGCCTTCTACCGTTAGCCGCGGGCGCCGAACCAAGCCGACGCTGATCTATCGCCGCACCAAGAACCTCCGAGCGGTGCAGCTGCTACTGGGTCACAGCAAGCTTGAAAGCACAGTCCGCTACCTCGGGATAGACGTTGACGACGCTCTCGAGATCGCCGAGCAGACCGAGGTGTAGCCGTTACATGGGGGAGTTGCCGATCGGCCCGGTTGCCATAGGACGCTGACCGGCCAGAAGCCGACGATGCGCACTCTCGCCAACCGCGGTCGTTCGATTCGGTGAATCCATTTTCCTGAGGGGCGAACGCGTGCACTGCAAGCATTCGTCACGCGAAGTGACGCCGCGTCCGTAGGTGGACTCTATCCTGCGCGCGTTCGAGATTTGAATGAAACACGCGCTCAGTGGCTCGGCAAGGCGTTCCAATTTGGGCGATTCCTACGGGAATCATGTTCGCGCTGTTCTTGGTTGGCTGGTGGGTATTCATGGGCTTTTTCGGACGACACAAAGCTAGCATTCGACGCCTTATCCGCGTACGCTGACGCGCCACCGATCCTTCGACACCTGCCATGGATCCGCCGGGCCTCAAACACCGCCTCACCTGCATCCTCTGCACCGACGCGTTCGGCTACAGCCGCCTCGTCAACGAGGACGAGACCGGGGCGCTGCGCATCCTCGCCGCGCATCGCGCGGTCATCGACGGCATCATCGCCTACCACGACGGTCGCATCGCCAACACCGCCGGCGATTCGGTGCTCGCCGAGTTCGGCAGCGTGGTCGGGGGCGTGCGCGCCGCGGTGGAGATTCAGGATGCGCTGAAAACGCGCAACGAATCGCTGCCCGAAGCGCAGCGCATGTTGTTCCGCATCGGCATCAACCTCGGCGAGGTTGTCGTCAAGGGCAACGACCTGCTCGGCGACGGCGTCAACGTCGCCGCGCGGCTGCAGAGCATCGCGGCCCCCGGAGGAATCCTGGTCTCGTCGTCGGTCTACGACCAGATCACCGGCAAGCTCGACCTCGGCTTCGAGGACATGGGTGAGCAGGCGCTCAAGAACATCTCGCGCCCCATCCGGGCATTCAGCGTCTCGGGTGCGGGACGCGTGTTGAGGACCGCGGCGCGAGGAGGGGAAGCGACGACCGGCAGGAAGCGGGCGCTCGCCGTCGCGATCTCAGCGGTCGCGCTCCTCTCCATCGCCGCCGGCATCAGCTGGCAGCAGGGTTGGATCGGCGCACCGCGTACCGCGGATGTGCGGATCGCCGCGCCCGATCACGCGAAGGCGAAGCTGGAAGCGGATCTCGCGGCGTCGGAGAAGGCGCGTGTGCAAGCCGAGCTGAGGGCCACCACGTCCGATGCCGATGCGATCCGCGCGCGTGCGAACGCCGAAGCCGCGGCGCTGCGTGCGAAGGCGGAGACCGAGGCCGCGAACACCATAGCGAAGGCGCAATCGGAAGCCGCGACGTTGCGCGGAAAGGCCACGCAGGAAGCGACACGGTCGAAAGCGTCCGACGCGGACGCGATACGCGCGCGCGCCGAAGCGGACGCCGCGGCTCTGACGTCGAAGGCAGTGTCCGACGCCGGGGCAGCGAAGGCGAAAGCGGAAGCCGACGTCGCGGCGATGCAGGCGAAGGCGGCGCAAGAGGCCGCTGTTGCGAAGGCTGCGCAGGACGCCAGCGTAGCGAAAGCGGCGCAGGACGCCCTAGCGGCGAAGGCAGCGCAGGACGCCGCCGTTGCGAAAGTGGCCGAGGCGGCCGCGACCGACGCGTCGCGTCACGACGGCCCCTGGTTCATCAAGCAACAGTGCTCGGCGAACAGGCACTCGCCGGGATTCACACGCACCGCCGACTTCGTCGTCCGTGGCGGCGAATTCACCATCGAGCGCGGCGTCCAGGGACAGCCCGGTTACAACGTCATGCGGGGGCGCCCCGCCACGGACGGCACGCTGCTCCTGACGGGGAACGGCATCGGCAACCAGGGGCGCGGCACCGGCCAACCCTTCGAGATCCGCCTCGACGGGCGCTTGACCGTCGATCGCTACGTGCTGAGCGGTGGATGGGGCGACCGCACTTGCCAGGCCGAGGTCATACGCAGGTAGTTATCGCAGTGCCGATTCCCAACAGTTCAAGATGCCTTTCAGTTTGTCCTCGCACCGTCGGATTTCGATGGGTATCTCGTTGGCTCGACTGTCATCGTCTTCTCAGATGCCTATCTTGCTGGTGACACTAACGGCAGCACGCCCGTAGCCGCTCGGCCGAATGACCCTTTCGCGTGCCACCCAGGTCGGCTTTGGGTCGATGGACCGGTCGGTGGGGATTTTCCGACGCGGCGGTGAGCGCGCACCGATGGCCGACTGTGTGCGCTACGTGTGCACTGACAACGCTCCCGGCTCCCTCGCTTTCCAGTCTGCGAGTACTACGCCGCACAAGAGCGAAGGCGGTCGTACTCGCGTGGCGGTAAAATCACCAGTCGCTCCAATAACGTATTGGACCGACTGAGCGTCAAGAATTTCCAACGAATGAACAGCTTGTCGCATCGATTTTGCATTGCGCCCATGATGGATTGGACCGACCGCCACTGTCGGTTCTTCCTTCGGTTGATCACGCGGCGAACGCGGCTTTACACGGAGATGATCACGGCGCCGGCGCTTGTCCACGGTGACGTGCCGCATCATCTCGACTTCGATCCGGCGGAGCGCCCGCTCGCGCTGCAGCTGGGTGGCAGCGATCCGGAGCAACTCGCGCACGCCGCCAAGCTCGGCGAGCGATGGGGCTACGACGAGATCAATCTCAACTGCGGTTGTCCGTCCGAGCGCGTCCAGAAAGGCAGCTACGGCGCCTGCCTGATGGCCGAAGCGGCGCTCGTCGCCGATTGCGTCAAGGCGATGCGCGACGCCGTTTCGCTGCCCGTCACGGTGAAGCATCGCACCGGGCTCGACCACGACAACCGCTACGAGTTCGTGCGTGATTTCGTCGCCGCCGTCGCCGCCGCCGGTTGCAATACGTTCATCGTGCACGCGCGCAACGCCGTGTTGAAGGGCCTGTCGCCGAAAGAGAACCGCGAGGTGCCGCCGCTTCGCTACGACACCGTCGAAGCGCTCAAGCGCGAATTTCCCGCGCTTACGATCGTGCTGAACGGCGGTATCAGCGATTGGCCGACGATCGATCGCGCGTTAGAGCGCGTCGACGGCGTGATGCTCGGCCGCGTCGCGTATCACGATCCGTGGATGCTCGCGCAAGCCGATACGCGCGTGTTCGGCGACGTGGCCGTGGCGGGCTCGCGAGCCGAGATCGTCCATGCGCTCGTCCCCTACGTCGAAGCGCAGATGCGTCGCGGCGTGCCGCTTCGCGCGATCTCGCGCCACGTGCTCGGCCTCTATCAGGGCGTTCGGGGCGCTCGCGCGTGGCGCAGGATTCTGTCGGACGCGGCGCGGCTCAATACCGGGGGCCCGAAGCTGCTGCTCGAGGCGCTCGCCGTCGTCGAGCGCGAGCCCGTGGCCGCCTGACTGTTCAGACGTCGGCGGCGCGGATGCGCTCGACGCCCGCGTCGTGCATCGCCTTCCACGCCGAGGCGAGCGAGCCGCCGGTGTCGATCGCGCGACATGCGTCTTCGATCACGCGCGCACGAAACCCCGACCGCCGTGCGTCGATCGCGGTCCACGCGACGCAGAAGTCGGTCGCGAGGCCGCAGACGTAAACGGAGTCGATTCGTCGTTCGCGCAGATAGCCGGCGAGACCTGTTCGCGTCGTGCCGTCTGCTTCGACGAACGCCGAGTAGCTGTCGACGTCGCGGTGATAGCCCTTGCGCACGATCAATTGCGCATGGTCGATCGCGAGGTCGCGGTGAAGCTGCGCGCCGTCGCTGCCTTGCACGCAGTGGTCCGGCCACAGCACCTGCTCGCCGTACGGCAGCGTGACGCGATCGAATGGCTGCCGTCCCGGATGCGACGAGGCGAACGAGCCGTGCCCTGCCGGGTGCCAGTCCTGCGTCAGCACGACGTTCACGAACCGCGATGCGAGACGGTTGACGATCGGCACGATCTCGTCGCCCGCGGGAACCGCAAGACTGCCGCCCGGCATGAACGAATTCTGCACGTCGACGACGATCAGGGCATCGGTGGCAGCGGGCATCGGCTGGCTCAGCCGAGATCGAAGAACGATCGGATACGGCGCACGAGCTCGGCGGCCGCGCTCGATGCGTGCCTCGCGCGCGCGTCGCGGTCGAGCGCGCGAAGCGTCGCGTCGTTCGCGGCGCGCCGCGTTGCGACCGCGTGCGACAGCGCGCTCGCGAGCTCGGGTCGCGCTTTCAGCACCGAGTCGAATGCTGCACGCGGCAGCACGTAGCACAGCACATCGCCTTGCGCGAGCACCGTCGCCGTGCGCGGCTCGCCGGTGAGCAGCCCCATTTCGCCGAAGTAGGACGGCGCCTCCAGCGCGGCGAGCTGCTGGCGGCGACCGCGCGCCTCGTGTCCGTCGCGCAGCACCTTCACGCGGCCGCTCGCGAGCACGAACAGCGAGTCGGACGGGTCGCCTTGCTGCGAGATGACGTCGCCGTCGACGTAGCTCGCGTCGGCGAGCCGCTTGGCGAGCCCGTGTCGCTCCTCCTCGGTGAATGCGGCGAAAAGGCCGACCCGAGCGAGCACCTCGCTGCGCTCGAGCGCGCTTTGCGCCGCGTCGGCTTCGCGTTGCCTCGTCATCGTCGACGGCGTCAACACGACGCGGCGCGGCAGCGGCCATTCGACGTCGTGGCGGACGAGCGCGGCGAGCGCGTGCGCGAGCACGTTCGCGTCGGTCTGCACGTCGTAGACGAGATCGTCGAGCCAGTAGAGCACGGCGAAACGGATGCCGCTGTCCTCGGTCGCCTCGACGATGCACGCCGGCGCCGGATCGCGAGCGACGTGCGCGATCTCGGCGCGCGCGAGCGCTTCGTCGACGATCGCGATCACCTGCGACGGCGACGCCGAGTACGCGACGCGGAACGGCACGTGCCGGCGCCATCCGATGCGCTGATCGCCGCGGCGCGCGAGCACGACCACCTTGCTCTTCACGAGCTGCCCGTTCGGGATCATCACCGTCTCGCCGTCGTTGGTGGCGACCGCGACGCAGCGCCAGCGGATGCCGACGATCTGGCCGCTTACGCCCTCGACGCGCACCCAATCGCCGAGCCGGCACGTGTTGTCCAGTTGCAGCGCGATGCCGCCCCAGAGGTTTCCAAGCGTCTCCTGCAGCGAGAACGCGATCACCGCGGTGATGACGGCGCTGGTCGTGATGATGCCGGTGAGATTGACGCCCCCCACGTGCATCCGATAGAGCGCGTAAGCGATCAGCGCGAGCGCGAACAGCACGTCGGTCACGATCCGCGGCACGCGTGCGCGCGCGAGCAATCCCTGGAAGGCGAACATCATCGCGACGCGCATCACGCCTACGGCAATCAGCGCGAGCGTGAACTCGCGCACGGAGAGCGCGACGACGTCGTTGCGGTCGGCAGGGCCGAACCGTTCGAGCGCGGCGAGCAGCGCGAGCCCGATCAGCAGCACACCGATCATCGTCACCATCGGCCGGCGCAACGGCCGCGCGAGCCATATCGCGACGAGCGCGAGCGCGACGGCCGCGGACGTGTAGAGCGTCGCGTCGGGAAGGGTGTCGGCGTGGAACATCGTCGATGCGGGCGTGGAGCGGGGATTATAGGCGGCACGGTGGGAAGGTGCCGCCGTCGACGAAACGCGGTGTCGCGGGACGGAAGCCGCTGCAAGCGACCCTGCGAGCGCCGGTCGCCAGCGTGCTCGCGCCGCGACCGGTGCGCCGGTATTCTGTCGCACCGCTCGGTGCGCTCATCGGCGGAGACGCGTCTGCGACATGTCGACCATTGGACCCACAGCGAGCTCATGAATCGTCGCTTCGACGCCTTGACCCTTGGTCTTGCGATCGCCGTTGCGGGAGTGCTCGCGATCTCCGTGCCTCGCGCGGCCGACGTCGAGCAAACGCTCGGCTTGCAGTGGCTGTTCGCCGTGCGCGGTACGGTTCGCCCGCCCTCGGACGTCGTGATCGTCGCGATGGACGGGGCGTCGGCGCGGCAGCTCGGCCTGCCGGAAAAACCGCGAGAATGGCCGCGGCAGTTGCACGCTGCCGCGACGCGGTTTCTCGCGCGAGCGGGAGCCCGCGTCATCAGCTTCGACCTCACGTTCGACGCTGCCGGCGCCTCGTCCGTCGACGATCAGGCGTTTGCCTCGGCCATCGCCGAAGCGGGAAACGTGCTGCTGAGCGATTCGTTACGCACGGAGAACATCAGTGTGCAGGGGCCCGACGGGCGCGTCATCGGAGGTGTGGAAATCGAACGGCCCGTCCCGCCGAACGCGACGCTCGAGCAAGCCGCCGCCGGCCACGCACCGTTCCTTCTGCCGAAAGGCTCGCGTGTCGACGCGTACTGGACGTTCAGAGGCGGTGCCGGCGACGCGCCCACGCTGCCGGTCATGGCGCTGCAGTTGTACGCATCGGGGGCGACCGACGACTTCATCGCATTGCTGCGACAGGTCGATTCGCGAATCGCGTTACCGAATCGCATCGGCGAGCGCACCGTCGCGAACGCCGACGAGGGCCGCCGATTCGCGATATCGATACGCGAGGCGATGCGCAGCGATCCCGCTCTTGCGCATCGGATGCTCGCCCGGCTGCGCGACACCGGCGGGCGCGACAATTCGTCGCAGCGGGAGCGCCTGGTCCGCGCGCTGGTCACGCTCTACTCGGCCGACGAAATGAGTTTCCTCGACTTCTACGGACCTGCTCGCACGATCGCCACCGTGCCGTACCACCGGGTGATCGAGGCAGCCCGTTCGCTTGGCGCACAGCCGGCACCCGATGGCCTCGCCGCGCTGTTCCGGGACAAGGCAGTGTTCGTAGGATATGCGGCCGCCTCGCAGTCCGAGCAGGATCTGGTCCGCGACGACTACCGCACGGTGTTCTCGCAGTCGAGCGGACTCGACATCAGCGGCGTCGAAATCGCTGCGACCGCATTCGCCAACCTGCTCGACGGGCGGCCGATCAGGGGGCTCGAGCGCTTCGGCCAGATCGCGATCGTCGCGCTCTGGGGCCTCGTGCTCGGCGTCGCATGCCGGCTGTTGCGACCCGGGCGCGCTGCCGTGCTCGCCGCGGTACTCGCCTCGGCGTACGCGGTCGTCGCGTTCGAGCGCTTCGCCGACGCCTCGATCTGGCTGCCATCGATCGTTCCGCTCGGCGTCCAGTTGCCCGCAGCGCTGGTCGCCGGACTGTTGCTCAACTATCGCGAAAGCCGGCGTGAGCGCGAGCTCGTCAAGCAGGCGTTCGCCCAATTCCTTCCGAGCTCGGTGGTCGACCAGCTTGCGCAGACCATCGGACCGGTGACATCGGCCAATCGGCTCGTTTACGGCGCATGCCTCGCCACCGACGTCGAACGCTACACGACGCTCGCCGAAACGATGGATCCGCAGGAGCTCGGCACGCTGATGAACGCGTACTACGCGGAGATGTTCGGACCCGTCGAGCGGCTGGGTGGCATCGTCGACGACGTCGTCGGCGACGCGATGGTCGCCGTCTGGGCCGCGACGTCCGCCGATGCGCGTTTGAGGGACAACGCTTGCGAGGCTGCGCTGGAAATCGTCGCGGCGGTCGACCGCTTCAACCGTGCGAAACCGGGACGGCCGCCGCTACCGACGCGGTTCGGCTTGCATTCGGGGCATATGCTCCTCGGCAGCATCGGGGCGTCGCGCCATTACGAATACCGCGCCGTCGGCGACATCGTCAACACGGCGTCGCGCATCCAAGGCCTGAACAAGACGCTCGGCACGACGCTTCTCGCCTCGGCGCAAACGGTTGAGGGATTGCATCGCTTTGCGACCCGCCCGCTCGGATCGTTCCTGATGGCTGGCAAGACGAGCGCCGTCGCCGTGGTCGAGATCGCGGGCTTCGTCGATGCGATCGATGGCGCACGCGTGGAGCTGCACGCGATGTTCGCGGCCGCGCTCGACGAGTATTGTGCGGGCCGATGGCGCGAAGCGGCGGAGCGTTTCGCTGCGATCCTGCGCCCCAACCCCAACGATGGCCCGTCGCGCTTCTATGCCAGCCGCTGCGAGGAGCTGCTGCGCAGTCCACCCGCCACCTGGACCCCGACGCTTCGCATCGACGTCAAGTGATCCGAGTGCGGACCATACACGTTGCCGAGGCGTGCCACGGCAGGTTGATTCGCTATTGCTGTAGTCTATACTTTGGCGACGCCAGGCCATCGGCCACACGACCACGCAGGTCGCATCCTGCGTTGCACGTAGACGGGCCCGCCAATGACGAGCGACACAGGGAGAGCAAAGGATCTGCCGTGTAAGCCGCTGACCGGGAGCGCGGCGCGTGCGCTCGCCGCGCTCGCTCTGCTATACGCATCGGTCGCGTTCGACGCGCGTGCGGCCGATACGTGCACGCCGGCGCTGGCGCGGGTCGTCTCGTTGCAGGGCGACGTGGAGCTGCGCAAGAGCGGCGCCGACTGGAAGCCGGCGGAGCTCGATGCGGCGCTGTGCGCCGGCGACGCCATTCGCGTTCGTCAGCGGGCCCGCGCGGCACTGCTGCTCGCCAATGAAACGACGGTTCGCCTCGACCAGGGTACCGAGCTCGCGGTCTCGCCGCCCGACCCGCGCAAGGCGACGCTGCTCGAGCAACTCGGCGGCGCGATTCACGTCATTTCGCGCACGCCGCAGCCCTACCGGGTCCGCACGCCGTTCGTCAACGCCAACGTGGAAGGCACGGAGTTCCTCGTGCAGGTCGATGCGGATCGCGCCCGCGTCGCCGTGTTCGAAGGCCGCGTCGTAGCCGACAACGACGCCGGCAGCGTCACCGTCATGAGTGGCGAGCAAGCCGTCGCGGTGCGCGGCGCCGCGCCGACGAAGGAAACGCTGGTACGACCGCGAGAAGCCGTTCAGTGGACGCTCTACTTCCCGACGTTGATCGACGCGCAGGCAGCCAACGCGCTGTCGGGCACGGCGGCGGAGCCCGCGTTGCAGGACGCGCTTCGGCTGTACCGCGAACGCAGGCTTTCCGATGCGCTCTCGCGGCTCGACACGATTGCTGCTGACGCGCGCAGCGCGCGCGTGCTCACGTTTCGTGCCGCGCTGCTGCTCGCCGTCGGCCGTCTCGACGAAGCGCGACCGCAGATCGAGCGCGCGATCTCGCTCGATGCGCGCAATGCCGACGCGCTCGCGCTGCAATCGATCATCGCGGTGGTCGAGAACGACACGGCGCGCGCGCTCGAACGCGCGAACGCGGCCGTCGCGATCGACCCGCGATCGCCGGCCGCGTGGATCGCGCTCTCGTACGCGCAACAGGCACGGTTCGATATCGAGCCTGCGCGCGACAGCGTGCGCAAGGCGATCGAGCTCGACGGGCGCAATGCGCTTGCGCGGGCCCGACTTGCCGAGCTCGAGATGTCGCTCGGTGATCTCGACGCGGCCGTGGCCGACGCAACGCGCGCAGTGGAAATCGACCCGCGATCGGCCAAGGCGCGAAGCGTGCTCGGGTTCGCCTCGCTCGCGCGCATCGACACGGCCGCCGCGAGGACGGCGTTCCAGGAGGCGATCGCTTTCGACGATGCGGACCCGCTGCCGCGGCTCGGATTGGGGCTCGCGATGATTCGCGACGGCGATCTGCAGGGCGGGCGCGAGCAGATCGAAGTTGCGTTGAGCCTCGATCCCGAGCGTGCGCTGATCCGAAGCTACGTCGGCAAGGCGTATTACGAGGAGCGTCGTGAAGACCTCGCCGCTGCGCAGTTCGGCATCGCGAAGTCGCTCGACCCGAACGACCCGACATCGTGGTTCTATGACGCGATTCTCAAGGAGTCGCAGAACCGGCCGGTCGAGGCGCTCGACGATGTGCGTAAATCGATCGAGCTCAACAACAATCGCGCCGTCTATCGGTCTCGTTTGCTGCTCGACGAGGACCAGGCCGCGCGCACTGTTACGGAGGCGAGGATCTACACCGACATCGGCTTCGATCAGCTTGCGCTCAACGCGGGCACCGATTCGCTCGCGGCCGACCCGACGAACTCGGCGGCGCACCGGCTGCTCGCCGATACGTATGTGGATCTGCCGCGGCGCAACATCGCACGGGTGAGCGAGCTGTTGCAATCCCAGCTGCGTCAGCCGCTGACGATGACGCCCACGCAAATGCAATTGGCCGAAGAGCGCTTCGTCGTGCTGCGCGGGGCCGGTCCCACTGCCGCGGGATTCAACGAGTTCAACACGCTCTTCAATCGGAATGGCCTGGGCCTACAGGGTAGCGCAATCGTCGGTGGCAACAGCACGGCCGGAGACGAGTTGCTCGTGTCGGGCATTCATGGGCGATGGGGTTACAGCATCGGCCAGCTCGCCTACCACACTGACGGGTTTCGCGAGAACAACGATTCGAAGAATTCAATCTACGATGCGTTCGTCCAGTACGAGGCGAACGAGTTGTTCAGCGTTCAGGCGGAGATTCGAAGGTCGAAGTGGACGTTCGGCGACCCCGTGCTGCGGTTCGATCCGCAGCTGTTCCTCCCCGATCGCAATCGGCAGGACTTCACGTCGTATCGGATCGGCGCTCGTTACCGCTTCAGCCCTCGCTCGGAGCTGGTGGCGTCAGCAATAGCACTCGACAGCGGAGTCACCAACGGGCAGTTCGGCAACACGATCATCGACCAGGACTTCAAGACATACATCGGCGAGGTGCAGCACACGTGGCGCGATCGGTTGTTCGACATCGTCACCGGGGTGGGCGCGTATTCCGAAAAGAACCATACCGCTTTCTTCGGTGAAGTCTTCGAGTCCACGCCGCGAGCGAGCACGATCTACACCTACGGCACCGTGCGGCCATTCGGCGACGCGCTGAGTATTCTCGTCGGTGTGAGCTTCGACCATCTGGACGCGACGGACCAGCTCGGTGGCTCGAAGAATCAGACGAATCCCAAAGTGGGCCTCACGTGGGCGATTACGTCTTCGACGGTGCTTCGCGTCGCGAGCTTTCGCACGCTGAAACGGCGCTTCTTCGCGAACCAGACGCTCGAGCCGACGGAAGTGGCGGGATTCAACCAGTTCTTCGACGATCAGAACGGCACCGACGCACGAGGGGCCGGTGCCGCACTGGAGCAGCGTTTCTCCGATCGATTGTTCGCCGGCATCGATGTGGAGCGCCGGTTCCTGAAAATTCCGCAGGATTTCACCACCAACGAAGTGTTCGACTGGCGCGAGCATGAAGGATCGGCGTATGTCTACTGGGCGCCGCACGACCGCGTCGCGCTGTCAGGCAGATACAAGTACGAGCGATTCGAGAGACCTCCCGAATTCCCCGGCGTCGAATTCTTTACCGAAGTGACGACGCACACGATGCCGCTGCGTCTCGATTTCCATCATCCGGCCGGATTCATCGCGCGCGCGACCGCAACGCGTGTGAATCAACACGGCATGTTCTACTCGTCGTCGGGCAGCCCCGATCCGGAACCGGGATCGAGCCGGTTCTGGGTCGTCGATGCAGCGCTTGGTTATCGCTTCCCCAAGAGGCTCGGAATGGTGACCGCCGAAGTCAAGAATCTCTTCGACAAGTCATTTCAGTATCAGGAGACGGATCCGTTGACGCCGGCATTTGCCAGGCACCGCGTTTTCTTTCTGCGCGCCGCGTTCGCGTTCTAGCGGGGCGCACCGTTACTCACAGGCCAATCAACCAGAGGATGACGAATATGATTCGAAACACCGGACAAATGGGCGCGCGGGTCGGCCGAATCGTGCGCGTTGTCGTTTCGCTGCTCGCAGCATCGCTCGCGTTGGGGGCGCTGCCGGCGTCTGCGCAGGCACGCTTTACCTCAGCCAATCAAACGGTCGGCCTGTACCGCGCCTTCTATTACATGCTCGATGACAACAACAAGCCGAAGCTGATTCATATCGAGATCGTGCCGGCGGATGCGAAGCGCGATCTCAACTGGCTGCCGAAGAACTTCTCTGTGCCGAAGCCGCCGAAGAAGCCGATCGATACGACAGCGACAGCCGTTATCGGACAGGACGCGGTCTTCGCGATCTACTATGGAATCGACTTCGCAAAGCCGAGACCGCGCGTCGGACGGCCGCTCGTGGGCGAGGACATTCGCGAGAAAGCGCTCGCGATCGAATGGATATCGGAAGTCGATACGGGCCGCACCATCAATTGCGCGAACGAGGAGGGCCCCGACGTGTGCGCTTTTCCTAAGGCGTGCCATTGCGGTTTCTCGGGCGGCTGCTGCTGCTACTGACCCGATTGGGCTCGACGCGCGTGCGCACCGCCCGTAGAAAGGTTCTCAAACGGTTGGCCGCGCTCGCGGCCGCCACGCTGCTGCCGTTGCGGGTAGCGGCCCAGGGCCAGGGCGACGCGCGGCCGGGTGCAGGCGAACGTGCGCCGGGCGCGCCGGATTCGCGTTCCGGTCGGCCGCGCCTGAGCGTTTCGGTTCACGAACCCGGTGGCGCCCACCTCGAGAAGCGTTCCCGCGTGAGCGTGCGTCGCGGCGACGAGGCGGCGATCGAACTGCAGCGCATCGGCCGCAAGCTCACGTACGAGGCGAGCGTCGAGCCGGGTACCTATCGTCTTCACGTCGACGCGCCCGGCTTCGCCGAAGTCGACTACGACGTCGTGATCGGCACCGACGATCTGGCGATTCCGGTTTATCTCGGCATGCCCGGGTGGCCCTGGTATCGAATGGGACGCAGCATCGTCCCATTCGACCCCCACGACGATCGCGTTGCGGTGGCGTTTGTCGGAAAGCCACCGTCCAAGCAACAGCTCGATGCGCTGTTGGCTCGCGTCCGCGCGCTCGGCCTCCGCGCTTATCCCACGGTGGACAAGTACTTCGTGGCGGATCGTTCGATCGCCTACTTCCGCGCGAGAGATCCAGGCGCGAAGATCTTCACCGACGACGGCACGCCGGGGGCGAGCGTAGTCGACAAACTGGCGGCGCTGTTCGAAAAGGACAGCGTGAGAATCGGCCTGCCGATCGACGACCGCCCCGGGCAGATCAAGATCCTCGACAACCAGTATGTGGTCGCGTTCGCGAAGCCGTTCTCGCCCGACCGCATCCGTCAATTCGCGGAGTCCCAGGGCGCAGTCGCCGAACCGGTCCAGGGCCTCGTAAACACGTGGCGGTTCCAGTTCAACGACCGAGCGAACTATCGCGACCACCTGAGAAAGGTCGAGTCGATCCGAACTCAAACCGAGTTCGACGTGCTGTACGCGGAGCCCAACCTGATCTTCCAGGTCAGCAACCATCAATGCACCGACAGCGCCGTTGGATCAAGCTGCTCAGCTGCTCCGTCGTCGAGCGCGACGAATGATCCGTGGTCCAAATGTCAGACCAATCTGCTGCTGCAAGGCGTTCCGGACGCGTGGTGCTTTCTCGAGCAAAAGCTCGGGGCGGCGTCGAGGTTCGGCAGCGACGACGTCTGCGTCGCGACCGTCGACTGCGGGATCAACGAGCAACATCCGGATCTTCCCGCAGGCAAAGTTGAGTACATCAGCCTTTGCGGCAGCTGTCTCCGTTCGCCGAATGACACGCACGGCATCGCCGTGCTGGGGATCATATCCGCGCAGCCGAACAACAATAAGGGAATTTCCGGTATCGCGCCCGGCGTTCATCACGTCGCCATTCAAATGCAGACGCACTGGTTGGATTCGACGTGGTATTCGCAGATGATTACCTGGCTGAGCGGCGTCGATCCGTTGACGGGCGTATTCCCGGCGCTCGCTCGGCCAGCGGACATCATCAGCTGCTCGCATGGCAGCGGAACCATGCCGACGCCGAGCACCATCGAGCAGGTATTCAACCGCGTCACCAACGAAGGCCGGAAAGACCCCGCCTCCGGCCAAGCACTCGGCACGGTGCTCGTCTATTCCGCCGGCAACGGCAATACCGACATCACGGGGACTCAGGCGCTAGCGACGGGTCCGCACGTGATCGCCGTCGGCAACACGCTACCGGCCGACAGCTCCGGCGAAGAGGTTCGGGAGCCGACTTCGAACAAAGGCGACCGTCTCGATTTGTGCGCGCAAGGGCAGCTTGCCCCGTCACTCTATTTCGATCCGACGCGCACGGTTCCGGGTCCGCGTGGATCCTGTCAGCCCGTAAAGCCGACGGGAGGTGCGTATCGGTTCAAAGGCACGTCCGCCGCATGTCCGATGGTCGCCGCGACGGCGGCGCTGATGCTGACGATCAACAAGAAGCTAACGTCGCAGCAGATCCGGGACAAGCTGCGCGACACGGCACAATGCGTCGATCCCGTCGATGGCGATTGGGTCGGTCATCGCAGTTATCTCTACGGTTCCGGCCGGCTGGACGTGCACGCCGCTGTCAAGGCAGCCGACCCTTCATCGCTCTGAGGCTGTCGCTGCCGGGCTGCTACGGTTTCGCCATTTCGTCGGCGACGTATTCGCGCACCACCGTCTCGAAATCCGTATCCGCCCGCATCCCGAGCGTGCGCCCGCGCACCGATTCGAACCGCGCCGGCCACGTCGAGACGATGCGCGCGATCGCGGGATCGTGCTGCCACTTGACGCGGGCCGCGACGGCTTCGCCGGCGACGCGGCGCAACGCTGCCACCATTTCGCCGGCGCTCACCGAGAATCCCGGAACGTTGACCGCGCGCAGCGGCCCGAACCCCGAGCCGTCCGCTTCGTGACCGACGATCAGATTGTCGATCACCGTGCGCGGCGACGTCACCCACATCGCGGTCTCCGGCGCAACAGGACAGATCGCGTCGACGCCGGCCAACGGCTCGCGGATGACGCCGCTCGCGAACGATGACGCGGCCTTGTTCGGCTTGCCCGGCCGCACCGTCACCGTCGGCAGGCGAAGGCTGCGGCCGTCGATCATGCCCTTGCGCGACATGTCGTGGACCAACAGTTCGCTGATGGCCTTCTGCGTTCCGTACGACGATTGCGGCGTGATCGGCGCATCGTCGGGGACAGGGTCGGGGAGCTTGCCGCCGAAAACCGCCAGCGAGCTCGCGAAGACGAATTTCGGCGGCGATGAAAGCGTGCGGCAGTGCTCGAGGAGTGTGCGCGTCGCATCGACGTTGACGCGCATGCCCACATCGAATTCGGCTTCCGCCTGACCGCTGACGACGGCGGCGAGGTGGAACACGCTCGCGGTGTCGGCGGTGATCGCGCGCTCGATCACCGCGGGATCCGCAAGATCGCCGGCGATTTCGCGTACACGGGCGTCATCGATGCGCGGCGCCGACGCGACGTCGAGCAGCACGATCTCGCTGACGTCACGTGCGTGGCCATGCGCATCGGTGAGCGCGCGACGGGCGAGGATTGCACGAGCAAGGCGTTGGCCGAGAAAGCCGGCGCCGCCGGTGATGACGATCCGCATGGCGGTCTCCTGGTGATCGATCCGTTTATGATAGCCGCGATGGATGTCGGGTCGCTGGCAGCGCGCGGGTTCGCGGTCGTTGCCGGCTTCATCGCGGCGGATGTTGCGCGTGCGCTGCGCGAGCATGCGATTGCGCGCGACGCGCAGGGCGCGTTTCGGCCGGCCGGTGTCGGGCGCGGCGATGCGAGGGCCGAGCGGCCCGACGATCGCGGCGATCGAATCCTGTGGCTCGACGAAGCGACGCCGGCGGCTGCCGAGCGGCCGCTCATCGGTGCGCTCGCTCTTCTGCGCGAGCGCGTCAATGCGGCGCTCTATCTCGGGCTGTGGGATTTCGAGGCGCACTACGCGATCTACCCACCCGGTGCGTTCTATGCGCGTCACCGCGACCGCTTCGCGTCCGATCGTCCGGATGCGCCGTCGCGCGTCTTGTCCTTTGTCGTGTATCTGAACGACGACTGGCGGGCGACCGACGGCGGCGCGCTGCGGCTTCATTTCGACGAGGGTGCGCATCTCGACGTGCTGCCGCAAAGCGGTACGCTCGCGTGCTTTCTCGCCGAGCGTTTCGAGCATGAAGTTCTTCCCGCCACGCGCTCACGGCTCGCCGTGACCGGCTGGTTCCGCCGGCGCTGAGAAAGTAGGGTCAGACTCGACTTTCGGAAAAGTAGGGTCAGACTCGACTTTCCGCGCATCGGCCGCGCACGCCGGGCGGGAAGGGGAAAAGTCGAGTCTGACCCTACTTTCCGGGGCCGCTATACTCTCGCCATGTCCGGTACCCGCGTGCCCAGCCGCCTCGTGATCGCGACGCGCGAGTCGGCGCTCGCGCTCTGGCAGGCACAACACATCCGCGCGCGGCTCAACGAGTTGTATCCAGCGTGCGAAGTCGTTCTGCTCGGCCTCACGACGCAAGGCGATCGTGTCCTCGATCAGTCGCTCGCCGAAATCGGCGGCAAGGGCCTGTTCATCAAAGAGCTCGAGCAGGCGATGGCCGACGGGCGCGCCGATCTCGCCGTCCATTCGCTGAAGGATGTGCCGATGGACATGCCGGACGGATTCACGCTTGCCGCCATCACCGAGCGCGAAGATCCGCGCGATGCGTTCGTGTCCAATCGCTATCTCGGCCTCGACGGACTTCCAGGCGGCGCGAAGGTCGGCACGTCGAGCCTTCGCCGCGAGGCGCAACTGCGCGAGCGCGATCCGCTGCTTCGCATCGAGCCGCTGCGCGGCAACGTCAACACGCGCCTTCGCAAGCTGGACGAGGGCCAATACGATGCGATCATTCTCGCCGCCGCCGGACTCAAGCGGCTCGGCTTCGGCGGGCGCATCGCGTCGCTGCTCGACCCGGAAGAAAGCCTGCCCGCTGTGGGCCAAGGCGCGCTTGCGCTCGAATGCCGGTCCGATCGCGCCGATGTGATCGACGCACTCGCACCGCTCGCGCACAAGACGACGACGTTGACGTCGACCGCGGAGCGCGCGTTCTCGCGCGCGCTGTCCGGAAGCTGCCACACGCCGCTCGCCGCGCACGGCGTGGTGCTGTTGAGCGAGCTCTGGCTGCGCGGATTGCTCGCAAGTCGCGACGGCAGCGAAGTGATCCGTGGCGAACGCCGAGCGCCGGTCGCGGAGGTGAGCGCCGCGGAGGCGCTCGGGCGGGACCTCGCCGAAGAATTCCTCGCGCGCGGCGCCGCGCGACTCGCCGCGGCCTGATGAGGAGCCTGTCGGACAGGCTCCTCGGCCCGCTGCGCGGCGCGGGCGTTCTCGTCACCCGGCCGGCGCGACAAGCGGCAGCGTTCGCGCAGAAGATCGCTGCGATCGGCGGATCGCCGGTGCTCTTTCCCGCGATCGTGATCCTGCCTGTCGACGATCCGGCGCCGCTCGCGCGCGTGCACGCGGCGCTCGACGGCTACGATATCGCCGTGTTCGTGTCGCCGAACGCCGTCGAGTACGGCGCGACCGATCGCGCGCGCTGGCCGGCGAAGCTCGCGGTCTTCGCGCCGGGGCCCGGCACCGCCGGCGCGCTCGCGGCAATCGGCATCGGCGACGTTCGGATCCCGACGACCACGCTGGACAGCGAAGGCTTGCTCGCGCTGCCGGAGCTTGCCGACGTTGCCGGTCGGCGCGTCATCGTCTTTCGCGGCGAAGGCGGACGCGAGCTCCTCGTCGATGCGCTTCGCGCGCGCGGCGCGCATGTCGACACCATTGCCTGCTATCGGCGCGCTTCGCCGGCGGCGGGCGCGAGCGGCCTCGACGAAGCGTTCGCCGGCTCGCGCATCGACGCGGTCACGATTACGTCGAGCGAAGGCCTCGACAACCTCTGGCGCGTCGTTGCACCGCCGACACGCGAGATCTGGCGCGCGCGTCCGACGTTCGTCCCGCATCCGCGCATCGGCGCGCTAGCGACGCAGATCGGGCTTCGCAGCGTCGAAACGGCGGGCGGCGACGCCGGTCTTCTCGCCGGATTGCTAGAATGGTTTGCTGCGCATCCGCGCGCCAACGACCACTGACATGCCCAACGTCGACATTCTCGTCACCGCGCCGCTGCCGCCGTTCCTGTACGATCCGCTGAAGGCCGATTACCGCTGTCACGACTATTATCAGTCGAGCGACAAGCCGGGGCTTCTCGCCGCCGAGGGCGAGCGCATCCGCGGCCTCGTGCAAGGCGGCGGCAGCGTAACGCCGGCGTCGCTGCTCGACGCGTTGCCGAAGCTCGAGATCATCTCGGTGTTCGGCGTCGGTTACGACGGCGTGCCGGTCGACTACTGCCGGACGCGCGGTCTGAGGGTCACCCATACGCCTGACGTGCTGACCGATGACGTTGCCGACGTGGCCGTCGGCCTCGTGCTGATGACGGCGCGCGGATTCGGCGCTGCCGAGCGCTACGTCCGCGCCGGCGATTGGGGCAAGCGCGCATTCCCGTTGACGACGAAGCTCGGCGGCCGAACGGCCGGCATACTGGGCCTCGGCCGCATCGGCAAGGCGATCGCGAAGCGCCTGTCGGCGATGGGAATGAACATTACCTACACCGGCCGCAAGCCGCAGCCCGACGTACCGTACCGGTTCGTGTCGACGCTCGAAGCGCTCGCCGCCGAATGCGACTTTCTGATCGTTTCGTGTCCCGGCGGAGCGGCGACGAAGAACATCGTCGACGCCGACGTGCTCGCGGCGCTCGGCAAGAACGGCACGCTGGTCAACATCGCGCGCGGCTCGATCGTCGACGAGCCCGCGCTGGTCGCCGCACTCGAAGCGGGAACGATCAAAGGAGCCGGACTCGACGTCTTCGCCGACGAGCCCAACGTTCCGGCGCCGCTGCGCTCGATGGAAAACGTCGTGCTGCTGCCGCACGTCGGGAGCGCGACGCGGGAAACGCGCAAGGCGATGGGCGATCTTTGCAAGGCGAACGTCGACGCGTGGTTCGGCGAAGGCAAAACGCTGACGCTGATTCCCGAGCTCGCGTAGTTCAAGCGCGGAAAGCGGCTCACCGCCGCGGCGTGCGCAGCACGAGATACATCGCGCCGACGACGAACGCGAGCGCCGCCCACTCCGACGCACCGGGGCGCTCGCCGAGCACGAGCATGCCGGAGAGCACGCCCACCATCGGCACCGGCAGCGACGACATCGACGACACGGCGACCGGCAGCGTGCGCGCGAGCGTGAACCACGCCCAGTGCGCGACGGTTCCGGCCAGGAAGATGTTGTAGAGGATCGCGAACCAAGCGCGGCCGGACAGCGCGTCGGGAAAATAGGGCGCGAAGAACGGCGCGGCGATTGCAAGCGGCACCCAGCCGAGCAGCAACATCCAGCCCGACAGCGTGTTCTGCGGCAGCGGCAGCTTCCATTTGCGCAGCAGCACCGTGCCCAGCGCCCAGGCGATCGCTGCACCGAGAATCAGCAGCGCCGCCGCCGGCGTGCGCTGAAAATGCCGTACGTCGTCGCCGAGCAGCAGCGCCATGCCGATCATCCCGAGCACGAGTCCCGCAATCTTGCGTCCCGACAGCGGCTCGTGCAGCAGCGCCAGCGAGAAGAGCAGCGTCCAGATCGGCATCGTGTAAGCGAGGATCGCACTACGGCCGGCCGGAAGCTGTTGCAGGCCGAAGAGCACGAGACCGTTCCAGGCGGCGATGTTGAAGAATGCGAGCGTAACGACCTTGCCCCACAGCGGACGCGGCACGCGGATCGAATCGCCGGAAAGTCGGGACACGCCCAGCAGTCCCAACCCGGCGAACAACAGCGTGATCGTGCGAAAGCTGAGCGGCGCAATTTCGCTCACACCCATCTTGAGCACCGGCCAGTTGCAGCCCCAGATCAGCGTCAGGATCGCGACCGGAAGCAGCGCCTTCGCGGTGGACTGAGGTCTTTCGACCACGCCGGTGTGCCCGACGGCGGCTCCGTCAGAGCGATTCACCATACTTGCTCTGGTGCAGCGCGCGCGCCTGCGTCACCCACGCATCGCGGCGGATGCGCCCGGGAAACTCGGGAAGCCGCGCATCGATCTCGTCGATGTCGCGCTCGGTCCAACGCGCGATCTGCCGGTACGTCGCGATGCCGAGCTGATAGAGCATCCGTTCGAGCACCGGCCCCACGCCGACGATCATCTTCAGATCGTCCGGCGTCGTCGGGCTGTCGAGCAGCGGCGGAGGCGCATTGTTCTCGAGGTCGATCACGAGCTGCCGATAGCGCAGCGTCTCGGCTCGCTCGCGCGCAAGCTCCGCCTCGCGATCTCGCAATGCCGCTTGCAGTCGCGCCGCTTCGCTTTCGAAGCTGCGTACGATGCGCGCACGCTCGGCATCGAGCGCCGATGCGTCCTCGCGTCGATCGTCGGGAGGTTGCGGTGGCGGCGAGGCGGGTTTGCCGGCGGCCGCGGGTTGCTTGCCGTATAGCCACCCGGCCGCGAATGCGACGCCGACGGCGACGAGCAGCAGGATCCAGATCACGGCGTCCGATTGTATGCGAGCGCTGCGCATGGGGCCAGTCGTAAGGTGAGTGTCGCAACGCCCCTGCTAGAATCGAGCGACGTCGCGCTTCTGCCGCCATGCAGGATCCGAATCCCCCCACCGAAGCCGCCACCGGGTCGCCGGCGCCTGCGCAGGCAGGTTCGACACGCCCGACGGGCGCGGCCGCCATGCGGCGGCCGGTGCTCGTCGCGACGTTCGTCGTCTTGCTGGCCGCGATCGCCGCCGTCTGGCTCGACGCGCGACACGACAATCGTGTGCTTCGCACGGAGATCGCGCAGCAGCTCACGGCGATCGAGTCGTCGCAAACTGCTGCGAGGGCCGCTCAGACGCAGCTCGCGAGCGACATCCGCGACGCGCAGGCGAAGCTCACGCTTCTCGAAACGAGGCTCGCGGAATCGCAGGCGCAGCAGGGGGCACTCGAGGCGTTGTACCGCGATCTCGCGCCATCGCGCGACGAGATCGCGTTGACCGAGATCGAGCAGGTGCTGCTCGTCGCGAGCCAGCAATTGCAGCTCGCCGGCAACGTGCAATCCGCGCTCGCGGCATTGCAGCTCGCCGACGCGAAGCTGCAGCGGCTCGACCGGCCGCAGTTCCTGCCGCTGCGCCGCGCGCTCGCGCGCGACATCGACCGGCTGAAGGCTGTTCCGTTCGTCGACATCAACGGCATCAGCGTCAAGCTCGACCAGGCGTCGGCCGCCGTTCCGGGCCTGCCGCTCGCGCGCGACGAGCGGCTGCCGTCGCCGCCTCCGGCCGAGGCGCCGGCGAAGGACTTGTCGCCGTGGGAGCGCTTCCTGCGCGACGCATGGGCGGACGTGCGACAGATGGTACGAATCGAAGTGTCGGATCGCCCGGCGGCGCCGCTCATTGCCCCGTCGCAGGAATACTACGTGCGCGAAAACCTTCGGCTGCGGCTCCTGTCGGCGCGCATCGCGGTGCTGTCGCGCGACGACGCGAGCTTCAAGAGCGATCTCGCCGCCGCCGACGAATGGCTGAAGCAATATTTCGACACGCGCGCGAAATCGGTCCAGGTCGTGCAGGCGACGGTGAAGCAGCTCGCGAGCTCGCCGATGCCGGGCGGTGCGCCGGATCTCTCGGCGAGCCTCGAGGCGCTGCGCGTGCTGCGGCTCGCGCAGGATCGCGCGCCGGCGCGGCCGCCCGAACGGGCGCGCTGACGGCGCATCGTGCGAGTCCTCTTCTGGTTCCTGCTGCTCGCGGCCGCCGCCGTCGCCGTCGCGCTCGCGACGCGATTGACCGCTGGATACGTGCTCGTCGTCACGCCGCCGTACCGCATCGAGGTCTCGCTCAATCTGTTCTTGCTCGCATCGATTGCCGGCTTTGTCGGCGGCTACGTGTTGTTGCGGTTGATCCGCCGCACGCTCGACCTGCCGCGCGAAGTGCGCGCGTATCGCCGGCGTCAGCATGAGGAACGCGCTCGGATGAAGCAGGACGCCGCGGTCGTTGCGTTGCTCGAGGGGCGATTCGGCAAGGCGCGGCAGTTCGCCGACGAGGCGCTCGCGATACCGCGCTCATCGGGTCTCGCCGCATTGATCGGCGCGCGCGCGGCGATCGAGACGCGCGATTTTGGCGCCGCCGAGGCGCTGCTCGCGCGTCCCGATGCGCAGGCCAAGAGTCTTGCCGTTCCTCGTTACATGCTGGAAGCGGAGATGAAGATCGAGCAGGGACAACCGCTCGAGGCGCTGACGCTGCTCGCCGGACTGCGCAAGGAAGCGGGCGCGCACACGGCGGCATTGCGGCTCGAGCTGCGCGCGCTCCACGCGGCGGGCCGCCACGCGGAAATTCCCGCCGCTGTCGACCAGCTCGTCAAGCGCAAAGTGTACGGCGCGTCGGAAGGGGAGTTGCTCAAAGCCGCCGCGCACGCCGAGGAGCTTCGCGCCCGCGTTTACGACTCGGTCGGGCTTCGCGCTTACTGGGGCAAGCTCTCCGATACCGAGCAACGGGCGCCGCGGATCGCCCGTGCGGCCGCGACGAGCTTCCTCACGCTTGGCGGCGACCGCGAAGCCGCCGAGATTGCGGCGCGCAGCCTCGAGCGCGAGTGGAACTCGGATCTCGTGCTGTTGTACGCCGATTGTCGCGTTCCCGACGCGACCAAGCAGCTCGAGCAGGCGGAGCGCTGGCTCGGCGCGCACAATCAGGACCCGGCGCTGCTGTACGCGCTCGGCATGCTGTGCCAGCGACAGCAATTGTGGGGCAAGGCGCAGACGTACCTCGAAGCGAGCGTTGCGCTCGACAACGCGTATCCGGCGCATGTCGCGCTCGGCGAGTTGTTCGCGCGACTCGGCCGCAACGAGGAAGCGAACGCGCATTTCGCTGCCGCGTTGAAGCTCGCGTTGACCGACCTATCGAAGAAGTAGGGTCAGACTCGACTTTTCGAAAATTAGGGTCAGACTCAGTAGTGTCCCAACGTTTAGACTGGGCTGGGCTGTAAGCTTCTGATCAAAAATGCATAAATGATGGAATTGCTTGGTCTCGATTTGAACTTCGAAGTCGGGTTCTGCGACCCTGCGCAGCACTACTTCGCGGGGATGGTCGATGAACCAAGGCAAGTTGGTGTTCGCGCAGCTGATGCAGCATCTTCCGTTGACGACGTTTCGGCGGTGTGTGACTCGGTATCAGGGCGAACACAAGGTCAAGTCGTTCTCCTGCCTCGATCAGTTCCTAAGCATGGCGTTCGCGCAGCTCACCTTTCGGGAGAGTCTGCGCGACATCGAAGCGTGTCTGCGCGCCCAGCGCTCCAAGCTCTACCACCTTGGGATTCGATCGACGGTAGCGCGCAATACGCTGGCCAATGCCAACGCGGTGCGCGATTGGCGCATCTACGCCGACTTCGCCCAGAGCCTGATCGGCATCGCGCGACCGCTGTACGTGGACGAGCTGTTCGGGGTCGATTTGAAGGACACCGTCTACGCCTTGGACACGACGACTATCGATCTGTGTCTGTCGGTGTTTCCGTGGGCACCGTTCCAATCGACCAAGGCCGCGGTCAAGCTGCACACGCTGCTCGATCTGCGCGGCAACATCCCGACCTTCATCCATATCAGCGACGGCAAGTTGCACGAGGTCAACATCCTCGATCAGCTGGTGCCCGAGCTCGGCGCGTTCTACATCATGGATCGGGGCTTCCTCGACTTCGCGCGGCTGTATCGCTTCCAGCAGGCCGGCAGCTTCTTCGTGACTCGCACCAAATCCAATACCAAGGTCCGGCGCCGATACTCGCGCCCAGTCGACCGCGCTACCGGGCTGATCTGCGATCAGATCATCGTTCTCAGCGGTGTCTATTCGCCTCAGGATTACCAGGCCCCGCTGCGACGCATCCGTTTCAAGGATCCCGAAACCGCCAAGACGCTGGTCTTCCTGACCAACAACTTCGCCTTGCCGGCCTTCACCATCACCGAGCTCTACCGCTGCCGCTGGCAGGTCGAGTTGTTCTTCAAATGGATCAAGCAGCATCTGCGGATCAAAGCTTTTTTCGGCACCTCGGAGAACGCCGTCAAGTCACAGATCTGGATCGCGGTCTCCGTTTACGTCCTGGTCGCTATCGTCAAGAAGCGCCTCAAGCTCTCGGCCAGCCTCTACGAAATCCTACAGATCCTGAGCCTGACCATGTTCGAACGAATGCCGTTGGATCAATTACTTGCACAAGTCGTGACCGACAACGTCGAGCTCAATCCTGAAAAACAGTTATTCCTCTTCGACTAACGTTGGGACACTACTGGTCAGACTCGACTTTTCGCCCACGCTCGACTGGGGCAACGGATGCACGAAAAGTCGAGTCTGACCCTAATTTTCGGCGACGGCGCCGTACGTGAAGCTGTCGGCGAAGAATTGGTCTTCAGGCAGTGCGCGCATCGTCGTGAAGCTCGCGCGCGCCGCATCGATCATCGCCGGACCTCCGCACGCGTACACCTGATAGCCGGACAAGTCCGCGAAGTCGGCAAGGACGGCCTCGTGAACGAAGCCCGTCCGGCCCGGCCACGCATCGTCGGGCGCCGGTTCGGACAGCACCGGAATGAACGTGAAGTTGCGGCTCTGCTGTTGCCATTGCCCCGGCAGGTCGGGCAGATAGAGGTCGCGTTTCGCGCGCACGCCCCAATACAGCACCATCGGCCGATGCGCGTCGAGATGGTGTTGCAGCGCGTGCTCGATGATCGACTTGATCGGTGCGAATCCCGTGCCGCCGGCAACGAACACGATCGGCTTGTCGGACTCCTCGCGCAGATAGAAGCTGCCAAGCGGCCCTTCCAGCCGAAGGATCTCGCGTCCCCTGTACTGCGTGAACAGCGGGTCGGTGAACATGCCGCCGGCGATATGGCGCACGTGCAACTCCAAGAGCGCGTCGTCGTGCGGCGGATTGGCGAGCGAGAAACTGCGCCGGTGGCCGTCCTTCAGCAGGAAGTCGATGTACTGGCCGGCGAGGAACTGCAGCCGTTCGTTCGCCGGAAGCTTCAACTTCACGATCGCGACGTCGGCCGCCGGCTTGGCGATCGATTCGACGCGGCACGGCAGGCGCTTCAGCTGCAGATCGCCGGCGCGGCGCACTTCCTTCACTTCGATCACGAGATCGCTTTGCGGCTTCGCGCAGCAGAAGAGCGCGAGCCCGCGCGCCTTCTCGTCGTCGGTCAACGTCCCTTTCTGATACGGGCCGTAGTCGACGCTGCCGGAGACGATCTTTCCCTTGCACGTGCCGCACGCGCCGTTGCGGCATCCGTAAGGAATCATCAGGTCGGCGGCCATCGCGGAGGCGAGGACGGTGTCGCCGTCGGCGCACGCGAACGTGTGGTCGCTGGGCTTTATAATGATCTGATGCGGCATCTGGAATTCGATCGCCAAGCCGACACGAAGCAACGGGTAGCTCGGACGTGCTGCGTATTCTGCTGATCGGCTGCGGTGATGTCGCGCTTCGCGCCGCCGACCTGCTGCGCGGACGCGCGCGACTGTACGGGCTCACACGCCGCGCCGACGAGGCGCCGCGACTTCGAGCGCACGGCGTCGTTCCGATCGAGGGCGATCTCGATCGCCTGCCATCGCTCGCACGGCTCAAGATGGCGCCGTTCGCCGTGCTGCATTTCGCGCCGCCGCCGTCGGAAGGCAACGACGATCCGCGCACGCAACGACTGATCGCGGCGCTGACCCGCTCGCGCAGCATACCACAGCGCTTCGTCTACGTTTCGACGTCGGGCGTGTACGGCGATTGCGCCGGCGCGCGCATCGACGAGCGTCGTCCCCGTCGCGCGCAGACGCCGCGCGCGCGTCGACGCGTGGCCGCCGAGATCCGATTGCGCCGATGGGCGTCGCGCTACGGCGTGGCGCTGGCGATCTTGCGCGCGCCGGGGATCTACGCGCCGACGCGGCTTCCGATCGAGCGCATCAAGCAAGGCACGCCCGTGCTCGCTGCCGATGACGACGTGTTCACCAACCACATCCACGCCGATGACCTCGCGCGAGCCGTCGTCGCAGCGCTGTTCCGCGCGAAGCCCAACCGCGCATACAACGTCGCCGACGACGCCGAGATGAAGATGGGCCGTTGGTTCGATATGGTCGCCGATGCGTTCCATCTCGCGCGACCTCCGCGCGTGAGCTGGGAGGAGGCCGAGCAACGGATCGCGCCGATGCTGCTGTCGTTCATGGCGGAATCGCGCAGGCTGTCCAACGTTCGGATGAAGCGCGAGCTCCGTGTCCGTCTTCGCTACGCGACGCCCGAGCGCTTGCTCGCCGAAATCGCACCGCGCGACTTGAAGCGCCAGCTCGCGCTGCCGCTGTAGCGGCGCTCGTCACGCATCGACGATGGCAACCCCTTCGCAGCCCGAGCCCGCGGTCGAAGCTGCGGTTGCGCCGACGCGCCGGCAGCGGATCGCCGCGCGCTTCGATGCGTACGAGCGACTGATCCGCCTCGACAAGCCGATCGGCATCCTGCTGCTGCTATGGCCGACGCTGTCCGCGCTGTGGTTCGCGTCGAGCGGACGGCCATCGTTCACGCAGCTGATCGTGTTCGTCACGGGAACGGTGCTGATGCGCTCGGCCGGCTGCGCGGTCAACGACTGGGCGGACCGTCGATTCGACGCGCATGTCAAGCGCACGGCGCAGCGGCCGCTCGCGAGCGGCGAGATTCCACCGTGGGAAGCGCTCGTCGTCGCCGCCGCGCTCGCATTCGTCGCGTTCGTGCTGACGCTCGCGACCAACTGGACGACCGTGCTGCTGTCGCTCCCGGCGGCCGCGATCACGATCGTCTATCCGTTCTTCAAGCGCTTCTTCGCGCTGCCGCAGGCGTTTCTCGGCATCGCGTTCTCGTTCGGCATCCCGATGGCGTTCGCCGCCGCGTTCGACCGCAACATCCCGATCGCATGGTGGCTGCTCGCGATCAACCTGTTCTGGGTCGTCGCGTACGACACCGAGTACGCAATGGTCGACCGCGACGACGACATCCGGTTGGGGCTGCGCACGTCGGCTATTACCTTCGGCCGCTTCGACGTCGCTGCGGTGGCGCTCTGCTATGCGGTCTACATCGCAGGCATGGCCCATTTCGGCATCGTGTGGCGGATGGGCGCGATCTACTACCTCGGCATCGCCGTCGCAGCGGCGTGCGCGCTCTACCATCTGTGGTTGATCCGCACGCGCGAGCGCGGCGCGTGCTTCCGGGCGTTCCTGCACAATCATTGGCTCGGGCTCGCCGTTTTCGCCGGCGTCGCGATCGACTACGCCGTGCGGCAGCACGCATGGCCGCGGTTGTGAGCGAGCGCGTGCAGTTGTCGCGCGGCGCGCCGGCCGCGGCGGCCGCGCGCAAGCGCGGGCTCGCGCCCGTGCTCGATCGCGCGACGCGCGTGCTGATCCTCGGCAGCTTTCCGGGCGCAGCGTCGCTCGCCGTGCGACAGTACTACGCGCATCCGCGCAATCACTTCTGGCCGCTGATGTCCGCGCTGCTCGAGGAGCCGCTCACCGAGATGGCGTATCGCGGCCGCCTCGCGCGGTTTCGCGCGCGCGGCATCGGGCTTTGGGACGTGATCGTCGCGTGCGATCGACACGGCAGCCTCGACGCGTCGATCCGCAACGCCGAGCATGGCGAGATCGCGCGCGTCGCGGGCGCGGCGCCGTCGCTTGCCGCCGTCTGCTTCAACGGCCAGACCGCCGCGCGGCGGGAAGCGGCGTACCGTGCGGCCGGGTACACGACGCTGGTCATGCCGTCGACGAGCCCCGCCTACACGCGGCCGTTCAGCGAAAAGCTTGCCGCGTGGCGCGCGTTGGCGCGCTGGCTGTGACGCGAGCGACGATAGCGTGATCGCATGCGCGCATCGCCGGCAGCGCATGCGACACGCGGGCATCGCGTTGGCGCTCGCGCTCGCTTTCGCGACGTCGGCGAATGGCGCGGTGACGCCTGAGCGCGTGACGATCGAGAGCGCCGCCGCCGCTGGCGACTCGCGTGCGTCGATCGAGGCGCTCGTCTTCAACCCGCGAGGGCCCGTGCCTGCTGGCGGTTGGCCGGCGATCGTCGGTTTGCATGGCTGCGCCGGCTTGTACAGGGACCCGGACGCGCGCGAGCTGCGTCTCGCCGCGCGCTACGCGAGGTACGCGGCGGAGCTCTCGGCTCAGGGCTACGTCGTGCTGCTGCCCGACAGCTTCCGCCCGCGCGGGACGCGCGAGATGTGCACGGTCAAGGCGCGCGAGCAAACCGTTCCACCGTCGACGCGGCGCTTCGATGCGCTCGCCTCGCTCGCGTATCTCGCCGCGCGGCGCGACGTCGACCGCACGCGCGTCGCTGTCATCGGATGGTCGCACGGCGGCAGCACGGCGCTTGCGGCGATCAACGCCAAGGACGCTGCCGTGTCCGCATTGCGGGCACGCGACGGCGAGGCGTTCTTCCGCGCGGCCGTGGCGTTCTACCCGGGCTGCACCGCGCCGCTACGCGCGGGCAACCGATGGCGCGCCGCGGTGCCCACGCTGATCATGATCGGCGCGCTCGACGATTGGACGCCGGCCAAGTCGTGCGTCGATCTCGGCGAGGCAGCCAAGGCGCGCGGCGATCCGCTCGATGTCGTCGTCTACGCCAACAGTCACCACGGCTTCGACGCGCCGTTCGGTCCGCTCACGCGGTGGACGAACGTGCCGAACGGCGTCGATCCGTCGGGCGTCACGTTCGGCTCCAATCCGGAAGCCGCCGCGGCGTCGCGCGTGCGACTGAACGATTTCCTGCGCGAACGTCTCGCGCGCTGAACCAGGAGCGTACGATGAACATCGACTACACCGATCGCAGCGTCGTCGTCACCGGCGGCAGCAAGGGCATCGGACTCGCGTGCGCGCGGGCGTTCGCCGCGGCCGGCGCGCGCGTTGCGATCGTTTCGCGCAGCCGCGCGAATCTCGATGCGGCGCTCGCAACGTTCGAGCAGCCCGTTCATCCGCCGGTCGCGATCGTCGCCGATTTCGTCGACGCGAGCGCCGCGCAGCGCGCGATCGCGGAGGCCGAATCGGCGATCGGTCCCATCGACGTGCTCATCAACAGCGCGGGCGCCGCGAAGCGTTACGCACCCGATGACCTGAATGCGGCCGCCTGGCACGCGGCGATGGACGCGAAGTTCTTCAGCTACATCCACGCGCTCGACGCGACGCTTGCGCGGATGGTCGCGCGCGGACGCGGCGCGGTCGTCAACATCATCGGCTCGGGCGGCAAGGTTGCGAGCCCCGTGCATCTGCCCGGAGGCGCCGCCAACGCCGCGCTGATGCTCGCCACCGTCGGCCTCGCCGCGGCGTACGGCCCGCGCGGCATACGGATCAACGCGATCAATCCGGGACAGACGATGACCGGACGCGTGCAGGAAGGGCTCGCCGCCGAAGCGAAGATGACCGGCCGCTCCGCCGAAGCGTTGCTCGCGGCGGCGCGCGAGCGCATACCGTTGCGACGGATCGGAACGCCCGAAGAAGTCGCGCAAGTCGCGCTGTTCCTCGCCTCCGATCTCGCAAGCTACGTCACCGGCGCCGTCGTGCCGATGGACGGCGGCGCGGGTTCGATGATCTGATCGCGTCGCGCCGCTAGCGGCGCTTCGGCTCGCGCACCGCCCACGACGCCAGCGCGCCGAGCGCCGCTGCGCCCGCGAGCAATCCGATCGCGTGGTCCCATCCACCCACCGGATCGCCGCTCGCGCGGCCGCGATCGAGCAGGTAGCCCGCGAGCGGCTGCAGCACGCCGGTGCCGAGAAAGATGCCGAGATTGACCACCGACGTCGCGATGCCGGAGTGCTCGGGACGATTCGCTTCCTTCGCAATCGTCCACGACAGCGTGAAACCCGGGATGAGCGCGCCCATCAGCGCGAACCACGCGTGCGTCGCTCCGGCGGGCAGCTGCAGATGCAACAGCCACGGTAGCCACGACAGCGCGTAGAGCGCGGTGTAAGCACGCATCACCGCGCGCCGATTGCGAAGGCGGTCCGAGATCACGCCGACGCCCAGCGCACCGAACGCGACGCCCAGCAGCAGCACGCTCGTGTGCTCGGCCGCGGCGACGCGCGACATGTTGTGCATTTCGACGAGATACGGCACCGCCCAAAGGCCGGCGAACGCGAGGTAGCTGCCGCCGACACCGACGTTGACGACGAACGACGGCCACGTCGCGCCGTTCGCGAGCACTCGCGCGAGTGCCTTTGGCCAGCGGACGCTCGCCGGACCCGCCGTCGCCGCAGCGTGCACGGGCGCGAAGCCGAGCTCTTCGGGACGGTCGCGCACTTTGAACCAGGTTGCGACCGCGAGCCCGAACGACAACGCAGCGAGCCAGGCGAACACGGTCCGCCATGACGTGAACGCGAGGATCCACGCGAGCGGCGCGCCGGCGGCGACGGCGCCGAGGTTGCCGGCGAGCATCGTGACGCCGTTCAGCGTCGCGAATCGGTTCGCCGGAAACCAAACGGCGCTGACTTTGAGGATCGCGATGAACGCACTCGCAACGCCGACGCCGACGAGCGTGCGGCCGGCGGCGGCGATCTCCCAATTCGGCGCGATCGCGAACGCGACGGATCCGATCGCTGCCGTGAACGAGCCCGCCGCGAGCAGCCGGCGCGGCCCCCATGTGTCGGCGAGCACCCCGACGGGGATCTGCAGCACCGTGTAGACGTAGAAGTACGTTGCCGCGAGCGCGCCGAGCAGCGCGCGGCCGATCGAAAAAGCCTGCGCGAGCTCGTTCGCGATCGCCGCGGGCGCCGTGCGGTGGAAGAACGACAGCACGAAGCTCGCGAGCACGATCGCGAACACCGTCCGGCGCGCACGAATGAATCGCGGATCGTCGCGCGGCTTCGCGCCGCTGCTCGGCGAAGTCATGCCGCATTGTAGCGGCGCGATCGGCGCATCGTGCGGCGACGCAGTGGCCGTTGTCGGCGAGCCGAAGCGTCCCGGGGGCCGAGGTTACGATGCGAACGTTCGGCGGATCGAACGCTCTTCTCGGACGACGTCGCGTCGACGCCGCATCAGAAGTCACGCTAGACTGCGTGACTCGC
Organism: uncultured beta proteobacterium; assembly: GCA_963728935.1. GTDB lineage: Bacteria > Pseudomonadota > Gammaproteobacteria > Burkholderiales > Casimicrobiaceae > CAVSMC01. The sequence goes on from CAVSMC010000001.1 coordinate 1,422,427, forward strand.
TACGTCTCGCACGACGCATCGCCAAAGCTCGGCGTGCGCTCGTCGGCCGAACGACGAGAAAAAACCGCTGCACACGGCGGCGGATATTCACGACTTTGCGGATGAACTATTCCGACCTTCGCGATTTTCTCGCGCAGCTCGAACGGCGCGGTGAGCTCAGGCGTGTGCGCACCGAAGTCGATCCGCGGCTCGAGATGACGGAGATCTGCGACCGCGTGCTGAAGGCCGGCGGTCCGGCGCTGCTGTTCGAGCGGCCGAAGGGTCACACCGTTCCCGTTCTCGGCAATCTCTTCGGAACCGCGCAGCGCGTCGCGCTTGGCATGGGCCAGGAGTCGGTCGAAGCTTTGCGCGAGGTCGGTCGTCTGCTCGCGTTTCTCAAAGAGCCGGAGCCGCCGAAGGGACTCGTCGACGCGTGGCAGACGACGCGGCCCATGCTGATCCAGGTGATGAACATGGCGCCGAAGGAGCGCCGCTCGGCGCCATGCCAGGAGGTCGTGTGGGAGGGCAACGACGTCGATCTCGCGCGGCTGCCGGTGCAGACGTGCTGGCCGGGTGACGCCGGGCCGCTGATCACCTGGGGGCTCACGGTCACGCGCGGTCCGCACAAGAAGCGGCAGAACCTCGGCATCTACCGCCAGCAGGTGATCGCGCGCAACAAAGTCATCATGCGTTGGCTCGCTCATCGCGGCGGCGCGCTCGATTTTCGCGATCACGCAGCCGCGGATCCCGGCACCCCGTTTCCAGTGGCCGTGGCACTGGGGGCCGATCCGGCCACGATACTGGGTGCGGTGACGCCGGTCCCCGATAGCTTGTCCGAATATCAGTTCGCCGGATTGCTGCGCGGCGCGCGAACCGAGATCGTCAGGTGCATCACGCACGACGTCGACGTGCCTGCGTCGGCCGAAATCGTGCTCGAAGGGTTCCTGCAACCGGACGCGGGCGATGCGACCGGATACGAAACGGCGATGGAGGGACCCTTCGGCGATCACACCGGCTACTACAACGACGTCGAACGCTTTCCGGTGCTGACCGTCGAGCGCATCACGATGCGGCGCGATCCGATCTACCACTCGACGTACACCGGCAAGCCGCCGGACGAGCCCGCGATCCTCGGCGTCGCGTTGAACGAAGTGTTCGTGCCGCTGCTGCAGAAGCAGTTTCCGGAGATCGCCGACTTCTACCTGCCTCCCGAGGGCTGCAGCTACCGTATCGCCGTCGTGTCGATGAAGAAGCAGTATCCCGGCCACGCCAAGCGCGTGATGTTCGGAATATGGAGCTTCCTGCGGCAGTTCATGTACACGAAAATGATCGTGGTGACCGACGACGACGTGAACGTGCGCGACTGGAAGGAGGTCGTCTGGGCGATCACCACGCGCGTCGATCCGGCGCGCGACACGTTGATCGTCGAATCGACGCCGATCGACTATCTCGACTTCGCTTCGCCGGTTTCGGGACTCGGCAGCAAGATGGGCATCGACGCGACCAACAAATGGCCCGGCGAAACGCAACGTGCATGGGGGAAGCCGATCGCGATGGACGCCGCCGTCAAGGCACGCGTCGACGCGATCTGGCGCGACCTCACGCCGTGAGAGCCCGATCGATGTACGGTCTCATCGGCAAGATGATCGCGGTTTCCGGCCAACGCGACGCATTGATCGAAATCCTGCTCGAAGCAGCACGCGAAATGCCGGGATGCCTGAGTTATGTCGTAGCAAAGGATCCGACCGACGAGAATGCGATCTGGATCACGGAGGTCTGGGACGACGAGCAGAGTCATCGCGCGTCGCTGTCGCTTCCCTCGGTCCAACGCGCGATTGTGCGCGGGAAGCCGCTGATCGCCGGCTTTGCGAGCAACGCCGTGACGCAGCCCGTCGGTGGCCTGGGGATCGCGCACGGGGCCGGCCGATGAGCCGTCGCGAAGCGGGCTCGGTGTTCGGCGCGAGCTCCGGGCGGACGCCGCGCGCCTACGTGCACGGGTACGATCCGAGGGAAAGCCGGCGGCTGCAGGATCAGGCGTCGTCGCTCGTCGAGATCCTGCATTGGGACACGTCGTATCCGCAAGGCAGCAGCGTGCTGGAGGCCGGGTGCGGCGTTGGTGCGCAAACGGTCACGCTGGCGCGCAACAGTCCGATGGCGCGCATTACATCGATCGACGTGTCCGAAGCCTCGCTCGGCGAAGCGAAACGAGCGGTTCGAGCGGCGGCGATCGGCAACGTGACGCTGCTGCAGGCCGATATCTTCCGATTGCCGTTTCCGCCCGAATCGTTCGACCATGCGTTCGTCTGCTTCGTGCTCGAACATCTCGCGCAACCCGTCGAAGCGCTGCGAGCGCTGAAGCGCGTCGTCAAGCGCGGCGGTACGATCACCGTGATCGAAGGCGACCATGGTTCGGCTTACTTCTATCCGCAGAGCGACTGTGCGCAAAGAGCCGTCCGCTGCCTGGTCGAGCTGCAGGCGAGGGCGCACGGCAATGCGCTGATAGGACGCGCGCTCTATCCGCTGTTGAACGACGCCGGCTTTGCCGACATTCACGTCTCGCCTCGCATGGTCTACGTCGACGGCAGCCGGCCCGAGCTCATCGAAGGGTTCACCAAGCGCACGTTCACCGCGATGATCGAAGGCGTTCGCAAGCCCGCCATCGAATCCGGACTGATGAGCGAGGCCGACTTCGACCAAGGGGTTGCCGACCTTTATCGGACCGCGCAAGCAGACGGCGTCTTTTGCTATACGTTCTTCAAGGCAACGGCGATCACGCGGTGATCGTGGAGACTGCCGCCGCCGCCGATCGGCATCGATGAGCATCTGCGTCGCTTTGCTGCGCGGCATCAACGTCGGTCGAGCCAAGCGGATCGCCATGGCGGACTTGCGCCGCGCATTCGAAGCGCTCGGCTGCACCAACGTCCGTACCGTGCTCAACAGCGGCAACGTCGTCTTCGACGCGCCGCGCGCCCGCGCAACGAGGCTCGCACCGGCGGTCGAAGCGGCGATCGAGAAGACGTTCGGGTTCAACGCCGCCGTCGTCGTGCTGACCGCGGCCGATCTCGCCGACATCGTCGAAGCGAATCCGCTGTCGAAAGTGGCCGTCGACCCGGCCAGGTATCTTGTCGCGTTCGTGCGTTCACGCGCGCTGCTGACGAGGGCGCGCCCGCTCGTTTCGCAGCCGTGGACGCCGGAGGCGCTCGCGATCGGTCCCAAAGCTGCGTATCTATGGTGCGCGAACGGTATCATCGAGTCGAAGCTCTTGAAGGCTTTTGCGCGCGTCAGCCGAGATGCGGCGACGACTCGCAATTGGGCGACGATCGTCAAATTGCGGGCTCTCGCCGAGGAGGGCGAGCATGCGGGCTGATCCCCTCGACACCACACCGAGCGTGATCGTGTCGAGCACGCTGCGTCTCGAGCCGCTAACCATTGCGCATGCGACCGAGATGTTCGAGCCGCTGTCGTCGCCGGCGATGTACGACTACATGCCGGGCGCGCCGCCGGCGTCGATCGACGCGTTGCGCGGCCGCTACGCGCAGCTCGCGCGGGGCTGGTCGGCCGATCGGCGTCAACGATGGCTCAACTGGATCGTGCGGCTGGCCTCGGGCCGATGCGCCGGCTTCGTTCAGGCGACGATCTACCCGAAGCTCACCGGTGATTTCGCGTTTGCTTTCGCGCCGCAGCATTGGGGGCGCGGCATCGCCTTCGAAGCCTGTCGCGCGGCACTGCCGTTCATGCAGCGGCAATTGCGCGTCGGCATGCTGTTCGCGACGGTCGATCCGAAGAACGTCCGCTCGATCCGTCTGCTCGAACGATTGGGATTCGACGAAGCGACGCCGGCACAATATCCGCACGGCGAGACCGAGCCGGGCGACCGCGTGTTCGCCTCGCGTCTGGCGGCCGAAGCATGATCGCTTCGACGAGCAGACGGCCTGCGCCGGCGCTGCCGGCGTCGAAGCAACTCGCGTCGTTCATTGCAAAGTTCGAGCCCGCCACCGCCAAGCTCATTCGAGATTGCCGGGCGGAGCTGCGAAAACGCTTGCCGACGGCGATCGAGCTCGTCTACGACAACTACAATTTCTTCGTCATCGGCTATTCCGCGACCGGACGGCCGTCGGACTGCATCGTCTCGCTCGCCGCAGCGGCGAACGGCGTCTGACTATCGTTCTATTACGGAGCATCGCTGTCCGATCCGCAGCGCCTGCTGCTCGGAAGCGGAAAGCAAAATCGGTTCGTTCGCCTTCCGGACGTCCAGACGCTTCGTTCGTCAGGCGTACGGGCACTGATCGACGAAGCGATCGCATGCGCCAAGGCGCCGCTTCCTACGCGCGCAGTCGGCGAGCTCGTCATCAAGTCCGTGTCGGCCAAGCAGCGACCGCGCCGCAAGGGACGACGTGGCGGCTGACGTCGAGACCAACGCTCCGGAAAGCCGCATGGAAAGCCGCGTGCAGCAAACGTACCTTGTTGTTCGATGCCACCACGGGCAATGCCGGCGCGGCGATGGCGATACGACGCGCGCGCTATCGCCGAAAGCTGTTGACGATCCGGTATGCGATCGTCGCGACCGACGCGATACGAAGCCATCGGCGCAGTGTCGCCGAGCCGACGCGCTTCGCGGCGATGCCGATCAGGATCGCGACGAGCGGACGCCGATAAGCCGCCGTCGGGCTGGGCGGCGGCATCAATGCCGTGCGCACCGAATGCAATGCGAGCGTGAGTCGCATGCGCTCGAGCGCGGCGCGAGTGGCGAGCTGGGCCTTGCGCTCGGCGATGCCCGCGGCGGTGAGGCGCGTCATCGGTCGCGCAATTGCTCGCCCAGCCACTCGCGGTCACGCTCGAGCTCGGCGAGCGTCGCCGAGAACGGCGGCGGATCGGTGCGCCGGCGCACATCGAGCCGCCAGAGCGCTGCGACGCCGACGGCGAAATGCGCGGCGGCGATGACGAGCAGCGCCATCAGCCGATGAGAATCCCAGAAGTAGGCGACGATCAGCGCGCACGCCGCGATCCACGCCATCGCGAATCCCGCGCCGGCGATCGCGAGCAGCAGCACGCGCTGCTTCGCTCGCTCCTTCTGTTCGGCGAACTCGAGCGCGGCAAGCTCGGCGCGCGTACGAACCAGCGCGACCGCGGCTTGCGCGAGACGCCCGAGCGAACGGCGCAGCCCGCCGAGAGGCGCGTCGGCCACGACGTGCCGCCGCTACCTGCGATTGAGCAGCAGCCCTGCGACGAAGCCGACCGCCGCGGCGACGCCGATCGACGTCCACGGATGGTCGTGCACGTAGTCATCGGTCGCGCGAGCGGCCTCCTTCGCCTGGTCGGTCGCCTGACCCTGGAGCTCCTGCAGGCGCAGCTTCGCGTGCAGCAGTTTCGTCTCCACCTGCGAGCGCAGGTCCTGCGCCTTTTCGCCGGTTTCGTCGGCGGCGCGTTTCAGCATGTCTTCGGCTTCGCCGAGCATGCCGGAGAATTCGTCGATCAGATTGTCACGGGTGCGATCAGCGGTCATCAGATGCTCCCTTCGTTGTCTACGAGCGTCCGTCGGCAGGCGAACGCGGCTTCGGATCGACCGATTATAGCCGCGGCGATGCCGGCACGTGCTGCGGCGAACCGGGTCAATGGCAGACGGGTTTCGCGGCACCACCACCCTATAATGACCGCATGAACGAGAAAAAGCTTCCGGCGCTCGATCCCGCGACCGTTCCCGAGGTGCGCAGGTCGATCTATCCGGAGCCGTTTCGCTCGCGGATGGGCGATCGGGCGAAGCGCCGGCTCGGCGAGGCGTGCGGGCTCACGCGCTTCGGCGTGAACCTCGTGACGCTCGGGCCCGGCGGGCAGTCGGCGCTTCGCCACTGGCACACGCTGGAAGACGAGTTCGTCTACGTGCTGTCCGGCGAGGTCGTGCTGATCACCAACGCAGGCGAGCAGGCATTGACGGCGGGAACGTGCGCCGGCTATCCGGCGGGCTCGCGCGACGGCCACCATTTCGTCAACCGCAGCGCGGCGCCGGCGACCTACCTCGAGATCGGCAATCGCACCGATGGCGACAACGCGTTCTATCCGGACGACGATCTGATGTGGTGCGAGGACGAGAACGGCGTGTACGCGGTGCACAAGGACGGCCGCCGTTACTAGTGCCGATCGATCGATGCCGGGTTGAATTCGCGCCCGTCGGCCGAATCTAACGGACGCGGCCACGACCGGGCCGCGTCGACGCCGATGGAGGTCGCATGGCCGAATTTCCCGCTCCCGACACCACGAATTCCGCCGTTGGATCGCCGGACGTTCCGACCGGGACGGCTCTGCTGGTCTACGCGCTTTACGCTGTCGCGGGCGTCAGCTCGCTCGTCTCGGCCGGCCTCGCGATCGCGCCGTTGTTCGGTCTGATCGGCTTGATCGGTCTGGTCATCGCCTACGTCAAGCGCGACGACGCCCGGGGCACGTGGCTCGCGTCGCACTTCACGTGGCAGATCCGCACGTTCTGGTTCGCGCTGCTGTGGGCGGCGGTCGGTTGGGCGTTCATGGTGACGATCGTGCTCTTCTTCGTCGCGCTCGCCGTCTGGGCGGTCACGTCGCTGTGGATTCTCTACCGCGTGATTCGCGGATTCCTTCGGCTGAACGAGCGGCAACCGATGCCCGGAATGTGACCGCGGTCACGTCGGCGGGTCTTTGGTCCACGACGCGCCGTCGCGATACACCCATTGGACGAGCGCGTCGAGCGCGCTCTGCGACTGGCTCGCATTGGCGTGGTTGACGATCGCGACGACCGCGAAGCGACGGCCCGCCGCGTCGATGACATAGCCTGCGATTGCGCGCACGCCTTCGAGCGAGCCGGTCTTCAATAGCGCCTGCCCGGCGACCGAGCCGTTCTGGAATCGGCGCGCGACGGTGCCGTCGGTCGCGGCGACGGCGAGCGAGCTTTCGAACTCGTCGCGCGCCGGGCTCGCGTCGGCGGCGAGCAGCAGCCGCGCGAGCCCGCCGGCGCTCACGCGCTCGCGACGCGAAAGCCCGGAGCCGTTCTCGAGCACGAGGCCGGGGATCTTGATCTTGCGTTGCGCGAGCCAGCGCTCGACCGCGCGCTTGGCGCCCGCCACGGTCGCGGGCGGCGGCGCCGCCGCCGTCGACAGCGTCAGGAACAGCTGGCGCGCCATCACGTTGTTAGACAGCTTGTTGACGTCGCGGACGATGTCGTACAGCGGAGGCGAGCGCAGCGTCGTGAACGGCGCGGCGTCGCGCGGCGCACGTCCCTCACGCAGGCGACCGAAGAACGTTCCGCCCGCCGCTCGGAAATACGTCTCGAACATCGCATGCACGTAGTGCGGGTGATCGAGCAGCGAGATCCACCACTCGCGCTCGCCGCACGCGGCGGGATAGCGGCCGGGAAACACGGCGCCGGCGCTTGCGCGGCGATCGATGAACGTCGCGCCCGTCGCGCCGCGCCAGTCGTTGCACTCGCCGGTGTCGAGCCTGGGCGCAGCGCCGATCGTCACCGGCGCGAGCGGCGGCTCGACCGCGAGCGCCGTCGCATCGCCGGCGGCGTTCGGCGCAAACGTGAGCTTGAGCGATTTGAAATTGACGAGCAGCGCGTCGGGACCGACGTTGTACGGCTTGAACGGCTCGCCGTCGAACGCGCCCGGATCGTACGCGGGCAGCGCGAAGTAGCTGCGATCCTGCACGAGGTCGCCCTCGATCGTCGCGAGCCCGTTCATGCGCAACGCGCCGATCATCGCCTGCCATTGCTCGATGGTGAGCTTCGGGTCGCCGTAGCCCTTGAGCACGAGGTTGCCGTGCAGCACGCCGTCGGCGAGCGTGCCGTCGAGATAGGCCTCGGTCTTCCAGCGATAGTCGCGGCCGAGGAGCTCGAGCGCCGCAAGCGTCGTAACGAGCTTCATCGTCGATGCAGGGTTCATCGGACGATCGGGCCGATGTCGGAACAGCGCCGAACGCGTGCCGGTTTGCTGCACGACGATCGCGACGCTGGAAAGCGGCACGCCGGCGTCCTGAAACGCGCGAGCGACCGCGCGCGGCAGCGCCGCGCCGGCGTCGACTGCGACCAGCGCGACGGTCATTGCGCAAAGACGAAGCGCGCGGAGCATTCTCAAGCGCCGTCGACTATCGAGACCATGCGCTCGACGAGCAACGCGAATTCGTCGTCGGTCACGCTATACGGCGGCATGAAGTAGACGGTGCTTCCGATTGGTCGCAGCAACAGCTCGCGTTCGAGCGCCTGCGCGAAGCACCAGCGGGCGAAATCGTCGCGGCCGGTGGCGACGTCGAACGCGACGATCATGCCGCGCTGGCGGAAGCTGCGCACGCGCGGATGGCGGGCGAGCGGCCGCGCGAGCTGCGCCCACGCCGCGGCTTTCGCGCGGTTGCGTTCGATGACGTCGTCGTCGCGGAAGATGTCGAGCACGGCGAGCGCCGCGCGGCACGCAAGGGCGTTGCCGCTGTAGCTGTGCGAATGCAGGAAGCCGTGCGCGAGCTCGTCGTCGTAGAACGCCGCGTATACGTCGTCCGTCGTGAGCACCGCGGAGAGCGGGAGATAGCCGCCGGTGATGCCTTTCGACATGCAGACGAAATCCGGCGATGCGGCGCCCGACTGTTCCCACGCGAACATCGTTCCGGTGCGTCCGAATCCGGTCATGATCTCGTCGTCGATCAGCAGCACAGCGTGCCGGGCCGTGATCTCGCGAGCGAGTTTCAGATAGTGCGCGTCGTACATCTTCATCCCGGCGGCGCCCTGCACCAGCGGCTCGACGATCAGAGCGGCGGTCGTCGACGCGTGCGTCGCGAGATGCGCATCGAGCGCCGCTGCGGCGCGCTCGGCCGCCGCGCGCGGCGATTCGCCATCGCGGACGTCAGCCGGCGAAGCGACGACGGCGTTTCGCATCAGCAGCGGACCGTACGCGTCGCGAAACAGGGCGACGTCGGTGACGGCGAGCGCGCCGAGCGTCTCGCCGTGGTAGCTGCCGGCGAGACTGACGAACGACGTCCGCTGCGGCTCGCCGCGATTGCGAAAGGTATGCGCCGCCATCTTGAGCGCGATCTCGACTGCCGATGCGCCGTCGGACGCATAGAACGCGTGGCCGAGGCCCGCGGGCGCGTGCGCGGCAAGCTGCTCGGCGAGCTCGACGGCGGGCCGATGCGTGAAGCCCGCGAGCATCACGTGCTCGAGGTCATCGAGCTGTGCCGCAATCGCGGCGCCGATGCGCGGCTCGGCGTGGCCGAACAGATTGACCCACCACGAGCTCACCGCATCGAGATAGCGGCGCCCGTCGAAGTCGTACAGCCACGCGCCGCGCCCGTGCGCGACCGGCACGAGCGGCAGCGTCTCGTGCACCTTCATTTGCGTACAAGGGTGCCAGACGGCGGCGCGACTTCGCGCGAGCCATTGCGCGTTGGTGGTGCACTGCGCGGCCGTCATCGCCACGCGCCGTGGAATGGAATCTCGCGGCCGACTGTTCGCATGCGAACCGACCGGCATCGATGCCGGCCGGCAGCCCGGCGCGGCGAGGCGGTGCAATGCGAAGTCGGATCCATGGCGCTCGCGGCCGATTATACCGGCGGGCGGCCACGGCGAAGGGACTGCGTGCTTGACCATCTCGAACGGCGCAAAGACAATAGTTCGAACTAGTACAATTTTCTGCGATGCCCGACGAACCCCTGCTGCCGATGCTGCACGAGCTTGCGTCGTGCCAGCACGCAATCCAGCGCTATTCGGCGCGCCATGTGCGCACGCTGGGCCTTACGCCGGCGCAATTCGACGTCGTCGCGATCCTCGGTTCGCGCGCGGATACGACGCTGCGCGAGCTTTCGGAGCTCACGCTGATCACCAAGGGCACGCTGACGGGTGTCGTCGACAGGCTCGAGCGACGCGGCATCGTGCGCCGGCTCGCCGACCCCGCGGACGGACGGCGCACGTTCGTCGAGCTAACCGCGCCGGGCCGGCGGCTGTTCGCGCGGGTCTTTCCCGAGCATCTCGCGTACGTGCGCCGGGCGTTCGCGCGGCTTGCACCGTCCCGACTCGAACGGATGCGGCGCGATCTCGCGAGCCTGCGCGATGTCGTCGACGATGGACGCGGGTCGCGATGATCGAACGGGCATTGCGCTATACCCGCACGGCGATCGCGCTTCACTGGGCGGCCGCGATATTGATCATCGCCGGCTTCGCGCTCGGCCTATGGATGATCGAGCTCGCGATCAGCCCGCTCAAGTTCCGCGCGTACGCGTATCACAAGTGGATCGGCATCACCGTGTTCCTGATCGCGCTCGCGCGCCTCGCGTGGCGTGCCCGACATCCGGCGCCGCCGCCGGTCGCGATGCCCGACTGGCAGCAGCGTGCGGCCAGCACGACGCACGTCCTGCTCTACGTGCTGATGCTGATCGCGCCGATCTCGGGCTACGTGTACAGCTCGGCGACCGGCGTGCAGGTCGTCTATCTAGGAGTGCTACCGCTGCCCGACCTCGTCGGCAAGGACAAGGAGCTAGCCGCCGTGTTGAAGATCGTGCACATCTCGCTGGTGTTCACGCTCGCAGCGCTCGTCGTCGTGCACGTCGCCGCCGCCGTCAAGCATCACGTCGTCGATCGTGACGGCGTGCTCGCGCGCATGCTGCCGCTCGTGCGCAGCGGATCGTGACAATGGCGATGCGACTGTGGGTGCCGATGCTCGCGGCGATGCTGCTCGCCGCCGGTGGCGCTCGCGCGCAGGGCGTCGTCGTCGACAAGAGCGAGATCCGCTTCGTGACCAAGCAGATGGGCGCGAACGTCGAAGGGCTCTTTCGAAAGTGGAAGGCGAACGTCGACTTCCGCCCGGCCGATCTCGCGCACTCGAAGGCCGACTTCGAGATCGATCTCGCCAGCATCGATCTTGCGAGCGAGGATTCCGAGGTCGAGACCAAGCGGCCGCGCTGGTTCGACGTCGCGCGGTTTCCGGTTGCGACGTTTTCGTCGACGGCGGTCAAGTCGCTCGGCGGTGAAAAATACGAGATCGCCGGCCGTCTCTCGATGAAGGGCGCGACGCGCGACATCGTCGTGCCGCTCGCGCTGCGCAAGGATGCCGCCGGCAACAACGTGGCTCAGGGTGAGTTCACGGTGAAGCGGCTCGATTTCAAGGTCGGGGACGGGCAGTGGTCCGATCCCGACGTCGTTGCCAATGAAGTGCAGGTCCGCGTGCGCATGGTGCTGCCGCCGGCCAAATGACATTCTTTCGGAGGGGTCTCATGAAATGCCATCGCCTGACCATGCTGATCGTCGCGGCCGTTGCCATGCCCGCGCTCGCGGAGGAAACCTACCTGATCGATACCGACCACACGGTGCCGACGTTCGAGATCTCGCACATGGGCGGCATCTCGACGCAACGCGGAATGTTCTCGAAGACGACCGGCAAGGTCGTTCTCGACCGCGCGGCCAAGACGGGATCGGTCGAAGCGATCATCGATACGTCGACCATCAACACCGGATCGGCTCGCCGCGATGCGATCCTGCGTGCCGAGGACTATTTCGATTCCGCGAAATACCCGACGGCGACATTCAAGGCGACGAAGCTCGCGTTCGACGGCGAGAACATCGTCGGGGCGGACGGCGAGCTCACGATCCGCGGCGTGACCAAGCCGGTTGCGGTCAAGGTCGCGAACTTCAAATGCCTGCCGGCGCAGGGCAATCGCAGGCCGATGTGCGCCGGCGAAGTGTCGACATCCGTAACGCTCAGCGACTTCGGCATGCGCAAGTCAGGCGGTCACGCCGATGTGGCGAAGATCACCGTCCCGGTGGAGGCGGTAGGCGTAACGGGTAGTTGAACGGTGTCGATGAACATCTTCCGCGCATCGGTCCTGGCGCTGTTGTGGGTCGACGGTGCGCTCGCCGCGCCCGAAACGTACACGCTCGTCCCCGCGCACACGGTGCCGATGTTCGCCGTCACGCATCAGGGCATTTCGACACAGCGCGGATTGTTCGGCCGGGCGTCCGGCACGGTGACGCTCGATCGCGCGGCGCGCACCGGCATCGTCGATGTTGCGATCGACACGACGTCGCTCGTCACCGGCGATGGACCGCGCGACCGGGCGCTGGGCGGCGAGGACTTCCTCGATACGGCGCGCTTTCCGGTGGCAACGTACCGCGCCACACGCGTGACCTACGAGGGTGACCGGCCGATCGGCGCCGACGGCGAGCTCACGCTGCGCGGCATCACACGCCCGCAGCACATCGACATCGGCCCGCTCAAATGCGGCGAGCAGTTCGTGACACGCCGCGCTGTCTGCGGCACCGAGATCGCAGCGACGTTCAAGCGCTCGGCGTTCGGGATGACGGCGTTCCCGCACGACATCGGCGATGATGTCGTGCTGACGATACAGGTCGAGGGCGTACTCGAAAAGTAGGGTCGGGAAAAGTGGGGTCAGACTCGACTTTTCACGGGAAAAGTGGGGTCAGACTCGACTTTTCATGCACCGGCCTGAGCATTGCGCACGTGAACGAAAAGTCGAGTCTGACCCTACTTTTCGCTACTTTTCGGGCATCCGCGCCTTCATCCGTTCGACCGCCGAGACCAGCGCGCGGGTAATGCCGGGCTCGCGCACCGAGTGTCCCGCGTCGGGAACGATGATGTATTCGGCGCCCGGCCATGCGCGCGCAAGCGCATCGGCGGTCGCCGGCGGACAGACGATGTCGTAGCGACCCTGCACGATCGTGCACGGCAAATGCGCGATCCTCGGCATGTCGCGCAGCAACTGATTGTCGTCGAGGAATGCGCGATGGACGAAGTAGTGCGCCTCGATTCGCGCGATCGCGAGCGCCGTCGCGTCGCTGTCGAGCGCCGGCGGCATCTCGGTGGGCGGCAGCAACGTCGAGCAAGTGACCTCGTAGCGGTCCCACGCCTGTGCGGCGGGTACATGGACGGTCGGATCGGGATCGGTCAGACGACGGTAATAATTGCCAAGCAGGTCGCTTCGCTCATTCGGCGGCAAGAACTCGGCGAACGCGCGCCACGCTTCCGGAAAGATCGTGCGCATGCCGAGCATGAACCAATCGATCTCCTCCGGTCGCGCGAGGAAGATGCCGCGCAGCACGAGCCCGAGGCACCGCGCGGGATGCGCCTGCGCATAGGCGAGCGCGAGCGTCGATCCCCACGAGCCGCCGAACAGCAGCCAGCGCTCGACTCTCAGCGCACCGCGCAAGCGCTCGAGATCCGCCACGAGTGCGGACGTCGTGTTGCTCTCGATGGCCGCGACGGGCGTCGACCGTCCCGCGCCGCGCTGGTCGACGAGCACGATGCGCCAAAACGCCGGGTCGAAGAAGCGCCGGTGATGCGGCAGGCATCCGCCACCCGGGCCACCGTGCAGGAAGACGACGGGCGTGCCCACCGGGTTGCCGCACGCTTCCCAGTGCAGTACGTGCGGCGCGTCGACGGGAAGTCGTCCGCTCGCGTGCGGCTCGAGCTCGGCAAAGAGCGCGGCGTCAGAAGCGAGATCGCGGGCGGAGCTTGCAGCGGCCATCGAGGCGGTGCGTTTTGGTGCCGGATCGTCGCGGCGCGCGGCGACATCCGAAGTATGCAGCAAAACGCGGATGGCGCTTGAATGATCCTATAATCGTGTCTCCGCGCCGCGTGCGCATCGCGGCGCGATCCTTTCCGATTCCGTAACGTTGCCGTGGAAATCACGATGAGAGAGCGATTGAGCGCGGCCGCGTGCTTGCCGGCCGATCGCGAGCAGGCGACGCTGATCGGCCGACTGTGGTCGCCGCAGGAAGCGGGGCCTCTGCTGATCGCCGTGACCGGCGACGACATCGTCGACCTGTCAATGCTCGCGCCGACGGCGCGCGACTTGCTCGAACGCGACGATCCGGTCGGCGAGATCCGCGCTGCGAGCGCGTTGCCGCGCATCGCTTCGCTTGCCGACGTGCTCGCCAACTCTTCGCAGCGCGGGCGAGACCCGGCTGCGCCATGGCTGCTCGCGCCATGCGACCTGCAGGCGATCAAGGCGGCGGGCGTCACGTTCGTCGAAAGCCTGCTCGAGCGCGTGATCGAAGAGCAGGCGCGCGGTGACGCTGCGAAAGCGGAGAGCGTTCGCCGCGCGATCGTCGCGGTGATCGGCGACAACCTCGCCTCGGTGCGTCCCGGGTCGCCGCAAGCGGCGCGGCTCAAGGACGTGCTGATCGAGCAGCACGCGTGGTCGCAATATCTGGAAGTCGGGATCGGCCCTGACGCGGAGATCTTCACCAAGTCGCAGCCGATGTCCGCGGTCGGACTCGGCGCCGACATCGGCATCCATCCCAAATCGGAGTGGAGCAATCCCGAGCCCGAGATCGTGCTCGTCGTCGACAGCCGCGGACGCACCGTCGGCGCGACGATGGGCAACGACGTGAATCTGCGCGACTTCGAGGGTCGTAGCGCGCTGCTGCTCGGCAAGGCGAAAGACAACAACGCCTCGTGCGCGATCGGGCCATTCATCCGCCTGTTCGACGATCGCTTCGACATCGACACCGTGCGCCGCTGCGAGCTGGCCATGCGAGTCGACGGGCCGGATGGTTTCACGCTCGACGGATCGAGCTCGATGGCGAAGATCAGCCGCGATCCGCTCGATCTCGTCTCTCAGGCGATCGGACCGAACCATCAGTATCCGGACGGCTTCATGCTGTTCCTCGGCACGATGTTCGCGCCGACGAAGGACCGTCTTGCGCCCGGACAGGGCTTTACGCACGTCGTCGGCGACGTCGTCACCGTCTCGACGCCATCGCTCGGCGCGCTGATCAATCGCGTCGATACCTCGGATTCGATCGCGCCGTGGACGTTCGGCGCCGGCGCGCTGATGCATCATCTCGCGAGACGCGGCATGCTCGCGCCGACGTCATCGGTGCGTTTGTTCGAAGGGCATGGCGTCTAAAGCTGAGAGGGATCGGATGATGAGCGCCTATCGCAACTACATCGGCGGCGAATGGATCGACGGCGCGAGCGTGACCGTCGATCGCAATCCGTCCGACTTGTCCGACATCGTCGGCGAGTTCGCGCAAGCCGACGCGGCGCAAGCGCGAGACGCGATTGGCGCGGCGAAGCGCGCGTTCGCGTCGTGGTCGACCGGCTCGATCCAGAATCGTGCCGACATCCTCGATCGCGCCGGCAGCGAGATCCTCGCGCGCAAGGACGAGCTCGGCCGCCTCTTGTCGCGCGAAGAAGGCAAGACGCTGATCGAAGGCATCGGCGAAGCGGCGCGCGCCGGCTACATCTTCAAATTCTTCGCCGGCGAAGCACTGCGACTATCCGGCGAGAAGATCGCGTCCGTTCGTCCCGGCATCGACGTCGAGGTCACGCGCGAGCCGATCGGCACCGTTGCGCTGATCACCCCGTGGAACTTCCCGATGGCGATCCCGGCGTGGAAGATCGCGCCGGCGCTCGCGTACGGCAACGCCGTCGTGATGAAGCCGGCCGACCTCGTGCCCGGATGCGCGTGGGCGATTGCCGACATCCTCGCGCGTGCGGGCTTGCCGCCCGGCGTGTTCAATCTGGTGATGGGCCGAGGCTCGGTCGTCGGCGAGGTTCTGGTCACGCATCCGGACGTCGCCGGCATCAGCTTCACCGGCTCGGTCGACACCGGACGCGCGATCGCGCAAAAGGCGATCGCACGCATGGCGAAGGTGCAACTCGAGATGGGCGGCAAGAACCCGCTGGTCGTGCTCGACGATGCGGACATCGCAACCGCGGTGAACTGCGCGACGCAGGGCGCGTACTTCTCCACCGGCCAGCGTTGCACGGCGTCGTCGCGGCTGATCGTCACCCAAGGAATCCATGACCGTTTCGTCGACGCGATGAAGCAGAAGCTCGCCACGCTCAAGGTCGACGATGCGCTCGCGCCGGGAACGGACATCGGTCCGGTCGTCGACGACAGTCAGCTCGCACAGGACTTGAAGTACATCGACGTCGGCCGCGGCGAGGGCGCGACGCTCGCGCACGGCGGCGAGCGCATCTCGCGCGCGAAGGACGGCTACTATCTCGCGCCGGCGCTGTTCACCGACGCAACGAATGCGATGCGCATCGCGCGCGAGGAGATCTTCGGTCCGGTGGCGGCGGTCATCCGCGCCAAGGATTACGACGAGGCTCTCGCGCTCGCGAACGACACCGAGTTCGGGCTTTGCTCGGGCGTGGTCACGACGTCGCTCAAGCACGCGTCGCATTTCAAGCGCAACGCGCAGGCGGGCATGGTGATGACGAACCTTCCGACCGCGGGCGTCGATTATCACGTGCCGTTCGGCGGGCGCAAAGGATCGAGCTACGGCCCGCGCGAGCAGGGACGTTACGCGGCGGAGTTCTATACGAGCGTCAAGACGGCGTACACGGCGCCTTGACCGCCCGTCGTCCCCGCGAACGCGGGCACCCAGCGACGTTCGAGGAAAGACCCTGGATTCCCGCGTTCGCGGGAATGACAGATCAAATGAAAACCGCGGCCGAGGCCGCGGTTTTCTTTCTTGTCGGACGTCGTTCGCGCCCTGCTTCCCTCGTAGTCTAGCTCGCCGCGTTCTGCGGCACCGCCTGGCCGCTCGCCGTGAGTGCCTTCGGCCGCGACGGGTCCTTGTTGAACGTGTGCGTGCGCACGAAGAGCCCCGCCACCGTCGAGCCGTGCCCGGCATGCACTTGTCGACGGTGAACGTCGCATCGCGGCAGTTCGTTCTAGAGACGGATATGCCGGTAGCCGCACACGCGCACCTGCTCCTGCTTCGACTTGTCGGCGAACGTGTAGATGTCGGCCTTCTTGCGGCGGGTTGGATGTCGAGCGGGCGGCGCTTTGCCTCGCCGTCAATGTAGCGAGGAAAGCTCTGCGCGTGTTGATCCAGCGCAAAGGCCGATGTGGGCCGGCGGCGAAGCGGCCAATGTCGCCGCGCGGTGCGAGCGTCAGACGACCGCGTACAGCCGCCACTCGCCGGGCACGCCCGCGATCTATGGCGCGCCGCGATCGTCGAACGAGAGTCCCACGCCGGCGACGAGGTCTTTCACCGTCGGCGACACCAGCACCTCGTCCGCCGTGGCGGTGTTTCGCGATGCGGGCGCCGCCAGCCGGGACCTAGACCCGGTCGAACGGCCCGTCGCCGACGACCTGGTATCGATGTGAAGGCCGCCGCTTCACGCGTACTGCGTGCGGGCGGGCATCGGCTCGTCGTTCGCTACGCTGCGGCGCGACGTCCCTTGAACGCGATCACCTTCTGCTTCTGTTCGCCGAGACCCTGGATGCCGAGCTCGACGACGTCGCCGGCCTTCAGATAGACCGGCGTCGGCTTCATGCCGAGCCCGACACCCGGCGGCGTGCCCGTCGTGATGACATCGCCGGGCTCGAGCGTCATGTAGCGCGACAGATCGGCAATGAGCTGCGTCACGCCGAAGATCATCGTGCGCGTGTTGCCGGTCTGGCGGCGCTCGCCGTTGACGTCGAGCCACATGTCGAGGCTCTGCGGATTCTTGATTTCGTCGGTGGTGACGAGCCACGGGCCGATCGGGCCGAACGTGTCGCATCCCTTGCCCTTGCTCCACTGGCTTCCGCCCTTCTTCAGCTGATACTCGCGCTCGGACACGTCGTTCACCAGACAGTAGCCGGCGACGTAGCGCATCGCGTCCTTCGTCTCGACGTAGCGCGCGCGCCGTCCGACCACGACGCCGAGCTCGACCTCCCAGTCGGTCGACGTCGAGTCGCGCGGCAGCATGATCGAGTCGTTCGGCCCGACGATGCAGGTCTCCGACTTGAAGAACACGATCGGATACTCCGGAATCGGCGATCCGGTCTCCTTCGCGTGGTCGATGTAGTTGAGGCCGATGGCGATGAATTTCCCCACACCGGTGACGCACGGCCCGAGCCGCGGCCGGCCGGGAACGAGCGGAAGGCGCTTCGGATCGATCTTCGCAAGGCCTTTGAGTATCGACGGATCGAGCGTGGACCCGTCGAGGTCCTTGATCTTGCGCGAGAGGTCGCGCAACTTGCCGTCGGCATCGATCATTCCGGGCTTTTCCTTGCCGGCGGGGCCGTAGCGTACGAGCTTCATCGTTGCTCCTCGTCTTGTTGTTGAATAACGACGGCGGACGGGTCAGATGGTGATGCCGCCGTCGCACAGATACATTTGGCCGGTGACGACCGCGCTCTCGTCGGACGCGAGATAGACGACGATCGGCGCGATCTCCTCGGGCTTGGCGAGCCGACCCATCGGCTGGCGCGCGAGGAACATCCGGCGCGCCTCGACAGGGTCGGGAAATGCGTTGATGCGATCGGCGAGCGATGGCGTGTCGACGGTGCCGGGGCCGATCGCATTGCAGCGGATGCCCTTGGTGACGAAGTCGGCGGCGACCGCCTTGGTGAGACCGATCACCGCAGCCTTCGACGCGCCGTAGACGAAACGATTCGGCAGCCCCTTCACGCTGGAAGCGACCGAGCTCATGTTGACGATCGACGAGCCGCGGCCGCTTTGCTCGAACTTCGCGATCATCTTCGGCAGCGCGCAGCGGATCGTCATGTACATCGCTCGAACATTGAGATTGAAGCTGAAATCCCAATCCTTCGGCGTGCAGTCGAGCACCGTTCCGTTGTGCACGTAGCCGGCGCAGTTGAAAAGCACGTCGAGCGGTGGCAGCACGCCGATCGTCTTGGCGATCGCCGCATCGTCGAGCACGTCGAGCACGCTCGGCACGATGTTGCGCTCGCCGAGCAGCGAATCGATCGACTTCGCATTGGCGTCGGTGGCGTAGACGGTCGCGCCTTCGGCGGCCATCGCGAGCGCGGCAGTGCGCCCGATGCCCTGGCCGGCGGCGGTGATCAGGGCCGTCTTGCCGGCAAGACGATTGCTCATGGCGGCAATGCTCCGATCCGCGTTTGGAAGGCCGCGTCCTGTCGGGCGCGCGGCGAGGTTTTGCGTTGGCGCGGCAGCAAGTTTACGCCCGGGCGACGACGCCGTTAAGGGAGCGGGGTCGCTCGCGATCAATCGAGACGCGGCGAGAGCGAGCGCTGCGGATCGGCCCAGTCGTGATTGGGAATCAATGGATACCAGCCGGGGCGCCCCGGATCGCGGTCGTACGGATAGCCGCCGAGCTCGCGAAAGCGCTCGTGATAACGCGCGAGCTTGTCGCGGTCGAGCGTTACGCCGAGTCCCGGCGCGTCCGGAACGCGGATCGTGCCGTTTCGATATGCAAGCTTGCCGCCCGCGATCACGTCGTCGGTCACGTGGTGGTAGTGCGCATCGGCAGCGTAGCCCAAGTTCGCGACGACGGCGCCCAGATGCAGCATCGTCGCGAGCTGGATGCCGAGCTCGCCGGAGCTGTGCACGGCGACGCCGAGGCCCATCGTCTCGCAAACGCCCGCCGCCTTGATGCAGGGACGGATGCCGCCCCAGAACGTGGTGTCGAGCAGGATCACGTCGACGGCGCGCGTCACGACGTTCGACGCGAGCTGCTCGAAGTTGATGATGACGGTGTTCGTCGCCGTCGGCAGCGGCACGAATTCCTTGAGCCGCGCGAGCTGCGGCATGCCCCACACCGGATCCTCGAAGTAGTCGTTGCGGATGTCGAGAATGCCGCGGCCGAAATCGATCGCGTCGGCGAGCGACAGCGCGCTGTTCGGGTCGTAGCGGAAACGGTCACCGGCCAATGCATCGGCGAGCGCACGATAGCAGGCGAGCTCGTGCGCCGGCGGATAGACGCCGCCCTTCAGCTTGTGAACGCGGAAACCGTGCTCCGCTTTCAGTGCGCGCGCATTGGCGACGAGCTGATCGGCGGTTCGCACTTCGCCCTCGCCCGTCTTCGGTTCGGGATAGCGGAAGAACAGATACGATGCGAACTCGACGGCATCACGCACCTTGCCGCCGAGCAGCGCATGAACCGGCACGCCGAGCTTCTGACCCATGATGTCGAGGCATGCGAACTCGAGCGCCGCATGGAGCTGCGTGCGGTTGTTGTAGAGGCTCGCCGTCGGATTGCAGATCGCGTAGCGCATCGCCTCCAAACGGAACACGTCGTGGCCCCGCAGATAACCTTCGAGCGCCGCGAAGGCGCGCGTCGCATCCTCGCCGCCGCCGCCCATCTCGCCGAGCCCGACGTATCCGTCGGCCGTCTCGACTTCGACGATCGTGCGCACGAATCGGCCCCAATGCGCGCCGTTGCTGTGCAACAACGGCGCTTCGAGCGGCACGGTGACGGGGGTGGCTCGGATCGAGGCGATCGTCGTGGCTGACATGGCGAACGGGCGGCGCGGGCGGGATGGTCATTCTACGCCGCGCGACCAGGATGCCCGTTGCGGGACCGTCGGGCGGCTGCGCGTTGACAAGCCGACGGCAAGGCCGATCCCGAATGGCGCGGCGCGCTCGGCGAACAGGCTGCCTCGATCGAGCGCGATATCGACATGCAACGGCGAAGCGTCGGCGTCTACGTCATGCTGTACGTACGCACGATCTTTCCTGCGACGGCGTGGTCGATGTGGGCGCGGCTCGTTCCCGTGCTCGGAAAGCGGCCTTCGGGCGGCGCGACCCTGTGGCGCACACTCGATGCAAAGGCTCGTTCGACTGCGTCGACCGGCGACGGCCTCTACTCGCGTGCGCAGCGAGCGCTCGACGCGAGAACCCGCACGGCGCAGCGGCACGTCTGGCATCTCGCGCAGAAAACCGCGCTTTGACTGGGGGAAACGGGTGACCTGCTTCTTCGACGACAACACGGCGTGCGGCGTTTGCCGTTTCTGCGGCCGCGCCGTGTGCAAGGATCACTCCGACAAACGGATGCCGTTCATCGCGACGGTCTATGTCGGAGCGGCGAACACCCCCAAGGCCGTCGTCATTGCCGACGCGCTGTGGTGCGGCGTCTGCAAGCCCGAGCCCGAGCCCGAGCCGGTGCCGATGCCCGAGATCTTCTGAGCTCTCCGCGCTGACGAGGTCGGCCATCGCGCCGACCGACCTCCGGCGCGGATTCGCCTACGGCCGCTGGATGACGGCGCGCGAGAACTCCTCGAAGCTTAGCATGCTGTCGTGGTTCGTATCGAGTTGGTCGAACACGCGGCGCGCCGGGCTGTCGGCAGCCGTTGCGCCGCTCGGCGCCTGCGCAGTCGACGGGCTCGTCGTCGCGGGCGTGCTCGCCGTGCTGCCGCTCGTCGTCGTGCTGGTCGAGCCCGTTGTCGTCGAGCTCGTGCTGCCGGTTGTCTGATCGCCGGTGGTCGACGTCGTCGCGGTCGCGCTCGACGACGGCGACGCGGCACCGGTGTCGGCGGCGAGCGCGACGCTGGTGCCGAAACCGAACGCGCATGCGAGCAGCGCAGACAGCGATCGCCTCAATGCGTTTGTCATCGTGTTCTCCTCATTAAGGGTTGCGGCGCCGCGGAAGCGCAGCGGCCGCTGGTGAGCGATCGCATGCAAGGACTCTGCCTGCGCATAACGCATTGACTTCATGGGAGCGGGGCCGTCGCGACCGGGTAATAATTTCACCCCGCTTGCGATCTCGCGCGTGGCCTGGCGGTCGGTTTTTGCCGGGGCGCGACCCGATGCGAAGGCGGCAGATCGAGCGCCAAGCGAGAATCGGCGTGGCGGGCGAGTGCGCTCGCAATCGGCACGAGGCCGTCGCCGCGCGCCACGCCCGCGCCGCCGGTCGTCGCATGACGGTGCGATGGACCGTTTCGACCACGAAAAGCGCCAGGTCGATCGCCAGTCGGTTCGCACCGCGAATGTCCGCGGGCAGCGAACCGTGCGCCATCACGCTACTTCGGGCGGGTACCCGGTTGAAACCGATGCGCATCGCCGCGCATTCGCGCCGGCGAGGCGAGCGGCGCGGCATTCGGGCTGTGCTGGCGGCCTTTCGCATGCGACGACGGGCGAGGTTGCGTCTGGCCGCGCCCTTGCCGCTGCAGGATCGGCTGCGCGCGCTCGCGCGGATCGGGCTCGAAGCCGGCGACGACTTCGCGGCGGATCGGCTTGCGCAGCAGCCGCTCGATGTCACGCAGGAAGGCGAGCTCGTCGACGCATACGAGCGAAATGGCCTCGCCGGACGCGCCGGCGCGGCCGGTGCGGCCGATGCGGTGCACGTAGTCTTCGGGGACGTTGGGCAGGTCGAAGTTGACGACGTGCGGAAGCTCGTCGATGTCGATGCCGCGCGCCGCGATGTCGGTGGCGACCAGCACGCGAAGGTCGCCGTCCTTGAACTCGGCGAGCGCGCGCGTGCGAACGCTCTGGCTCTTGTTGCCGTGGATCGCAAGCGCGCGGATGGCGTCGTCGTTCAACTGTCGCGTGAGCTTGTCGGCGCCATGCTTGGTGCGGGTGAACACGAGCACCTGGCGCCAGTCGTTGCGCTCGATCAGCGTCGACAGCAGCTGCTGCTTGCGGTCGCGATCGACCGGATGCACGACCTGCGCGATGACGTCGACGGTCGAGTTGCGCGGCGCCACTTCGATCATCGCGGGACGATCGAGCAGCGAGTCGGCCAGCGCCTTGATCTCGTCGGAGAACGTCGCCGAGAACAGCAGGTTCTGCCGGCGCCTCGGAAGCAGCGCGAGCACGCGCTTGATGTCGCGGATGAACCCCATGTCGAGCATCCGGTCCGCTTCGTCGAGCACGAAAATCTCGACCCGCGAGAAGTCGACGTTGCGTTGAGCGTGATGGTCGAGCAGCCGGCCCGGTGTTGCGACGACGATATCGACGCCGCGTTTGAGCTGCGCGGTCTGCGGCTGGATGCCGACGCCGCCGAAGATGGCGATCGACGAGAGCTTGAGGTGCTTGCCGTACGCGCGCACCGATGCCTCGACCTGCGCGGCGAGCTCGCGCGTAGGCGTCAGGATCAACGCGCGAAGCGCACGACGCGAGGCGCGCGAGCCGTTTGCCGCCGGTGCGGCGGAGTGGGCCGCGAGCCGTTGCAGCATCGGCAATACGAAGCCAGCCGTTTTGCCGGTGCCGGTTTGCGCGCCGGCGAGAAGATCGCCGCCGGCGAGCACCGCGGGAATCGCCTGCCGCTGAATCGGGGTGGGCTTGGTGTAGCCCTGGTCGGTGACCGCGCGCACGAGCGCGTCGGACAAGCCGAGCGAAGAGAATGACATGACTGCCTTTGTTCTGAGCCGGTCCGTCGCCAAATGCGCAGCGGCCAGTCCGGGCCGGCGAGGTCAACCGCGGGAGGAGCTTGCGGGAGAGTCGAAATTGACTGCGGCTGAAGAGGACTGGAGCAACGCCGCGTGCGCAGTATACCAGAGCGATACTCGCTTCCACAGCGCATGCGCGATACTGGCGGCCCGAGCCGCGATGCATGGCGCGAAGCGCGCGCCGGGTCGTACGCAGCCTGATTGGCAACGTGAAAGGAGCGCGACATGCCCTTCGTAAGTCGTGACGGCGCGAGACTGTATTGGCGAAGCGATGGCGACCCGGCACGGCATGCGCTGCTGCTCGCCAATTCGCTCGGCAGCGATCACGCATTGTGGGATCCGGTGATGCCGGCGCTGATGCGCCACTTCCGCGTGCTTCGCTTCGACATGCGCGGGCACGGCGCATCGGACGTTACGCCGGGCGAGTACTCGATCGAGATGCTTGCGCGCGACGCGCTCGCCGTCGCCGACGCCGCCGGTGCAACGCGCTTCTGCTACGCCGGCATCTCGCTCGGCGGCATGATCGGTCAATGGATCGGCGCAAACGCCGGCGATCGTGTGCTGCGGCTCGTGCTGTCCAACACGTCAGCGAAGCTCGACCCGGCGGTCTGGGACGAGCGGATCGCGAAGGTACGCTTCGGCGGCGCTGCCGCCGTCGTCGACGCGGTGCTGCAGCGATGGTTCAGCGCGCGTTTGCTCGCTCGCAACGACGAGCGCGTCGCGAGCACGCGCGCGACCTTCGAAGCGACGGACCGCAAGGGTTATATCGGCTGCTGCGCGGCGATCCGCGATATGGATCTGCGCGACCTCGCGCCGCGGATCGACGCGCCGACGCTGGTCATCACCGGCGCGCACGATCTCGCCGCGCCCAAAGAGCACGGCGAAGCGATTGCCGCTGCCATTCCCGGCGCCGAACACATCGAGCTTCCGTGCGCGCACATTTCCATCATCGAGGTTCCCGGACTCTACGCGCACGCGTTGCTCGGGTTTCTTGCAAGACAGTCCGTGACGACCGAGCGCAAGCGGTTCGACGTGGGTCTCGCTCGGCGCAAGCAGGCACTCGGCGCCGGTTACGTCGACGAGAAGATGAAGCGCGCGACGCCGTTCACCGCCGAGTTCCAGGATCTGGTCACGCGCCTTGCGTGGGGCGAGCTTTGGACGCGCGACGTGCTCGACGACCGTACGCGGCGCATGCTCGTGCTCGCGATGACGCTCGCGCTCGGTCGCTGGGAGGAGTTCGAGCTGCACGCGCGCGCAGGGCTGGCAGCCGAGCTCGCCGAGTACGAATTGAAGGAGGTGCTGCTGCTGGCCGCGGTCTATTGCGGAGTGCCCGCCGCGAACACTGCATTCAATAGAGCGCAGGGCCTGTTGGGGGCATAGGTGACGTCGCGTACGCGCCCTCGCCATGAGCCGCATCCTCCCCACTGGTCTTACCACTTGACCAGTTTCACCGAAGCGTTCAAACTTCAACGGCTCCGCCGTCGCCTTTCCCATGCCGATCCAAAGTATCGAACCCCGGCGTCTCTATCGTCAGATCGCGGACCAGATTCGCACGCTGATTCGCTCCGGAGAGTTTCCCGCCGGCTCGCGGCTGCCGCCGGAGCGCGACCTCGCGAAGCAGCTCGGCGTCTCGCGGCCATCGGTGCGGGAGGCGCTGATCGCGCTCGAGGTCGAGGGATTGGTCGAAGTGCGCATCGGCTCGGGGATCTACGTGCTCGCGCCCGGTCGCGACTCGAAACGCGCCGAAGCCGCCGCCGGCCCGTTCGAGCTGCTGCGCGCGCGCTACGTGATCGAGAGCGAATGTGCCGCGCTCGCGGCCAAAACGGCCAAGAAGACGCATATCGCCGCACTCGAGGAAGCTCTCGTCCAGATGGATCGCGAGATCGGCACGTCGAAGCAACCGCTCGATGCCGACCGGCTGTTCCATTTGCGTATCGCCGAGGCGACCGGCAACGGCGCGCTGGTCGCCGTCGTCAAGATGCTGTGGGATGAACGAGCCGGACCGCTGTATAAGCAGCTCGAGCATCATTACGATTCGCCGCAGTTGTGGACGTCCGCGATCGCCGAGCATCGCGCCGTCCTCAAGGCCATCGCCGCGCACGACACCGGTGCCGCGCGCACGGCGATGCAACGCCACCTCAATCAGGCGTACAAGCGTTTTTCGACCGGCTGGGATACATTGCACTGAAGACGGCCGCGCGAATCGGTCGCGCGACCGCAAGGAGGACGATGATGCTCGCATGCACGATTCACGGTAAGGAAGATCTGCGTCTCGATCCGGCGGCCGTACCCGAGGTTCGACCGGACGAAGTGCTCGTTCGCTTGGGCGCCGGAGGCATCTGCGGCTCCGATCTGCACTACTACTTCGAAGGCCGCAACGGCAGCTTCATCATTCGCGAGCCGTTGATCCCGGGCCACGAGGCGTCCGGCGTGGTCGCCGCGATCGGCGCCGACGTCACGCGGGTGAAGCCCGGCGACAAGGTGGCGGTGTCGCCGTCGCATGCGTGCGGCCGGTGCGACTTTTGTCGGCAAGGCCGCGAGCAGCTCTGCACGAACATGAAGTTCCTCGGCAGCGCGAGCGTGTTCCCGCACACGCAGGGCTTTTTCCGCGAACAGTTCGTGATGAACGAGCGTCAGTGCTATCCGGTTGCGGGAGACGTGTCGCTCGGCGAGCTTGCCTTCGCCGAACCGCTTGCCGTCGCGTTGCACGGCGTCCATCGCGCCGGCGATCTGATGGGCAAGTCGGTGCTGATCACCGGCGCGGGCACGATCGGCTGCCTCACGGTGATCGCGGCGCGGCTTGCCGGCGCGGCGCACATCGCGGTAAGCGACGTGCTTGCGCGACCGCTCGAAAAGGCGAGCGAAGTCGGCGCCGATCGTGTGATTCGCGCCGACGTCGAGCGCGATGCGTTCGCGACGCCGCGCTTCGATGCGGCGCTGGAGGTTTCGGGCAGCTTCGCGGCGCTGAAGTCGTGCGTATCGGCATGCAAGAAGGGCTCGCGCATCGTGCAGGTCGGCACGCTGCCGCACGAGCCGCTGCCCTTCCTGGTGAACGAGCTGATGGTGAAGGAGCTCGATCTGTGCGGAGCGTTCCGCTGGGGCATCGAGTTCGACTGGGCAGTGCGGTACCTGTCGACGCGCCGCGTCGACGTTCGGCCGTTGCTTTCCGCGCAGTTTCCGTTGTCCGATGCGGTCGCGGCGTTTCACACAGCGGCCGACAAGACAAAATCAACGAAGGTGCAGATCGTCTGCGCCTGAAGGTTCCCACCCCGCATCGAGGAGGAGAAGAAGCATGCAACGCCATCGCAGGATGTTCGTCGCCGCGGCTGCGGCCGCGCTGGCCGCGATCGTCGCGGCCGGCCCAGCGCTCGCGCAGACCAAGCTCAAGTGGGCGCACGTCTACGAGACGAGCGAGCCGTTCCACAAGTGGTCCGTTTGGGCGGCCGACGAGATCAAGAAGCGCACCAACGGCAAGTACGAGATCACCGTATACCCCGCGAGCTCGCTCGGCAAGGAAACCGACATCAACCAGGGCCTGCAGCTCGGCACGGTCGACATGATCATCTCGGGACTGTCTTTCGCCGCGCGCAGCACGCCGCGCTTCGGCGTCGGCTACTACCCGTACACGTTCCGCGACGCCGACCATCTGCTCGCATGGGCGAAATCTCCTTCGTTCAGGGAGCTCGCCGACATGTACCGGGACAAGACCGGCATCCAGGTCGTCGCAATGACGTACTACGGGACGCGCCACTCGACGTCGAACCGCGATTTCAAGGACTGCGCGGGTATGAAGGGCCTCAAGATGCGAGTGCCGGACGTGCCGGCATACCTCGCGCTGCCGAAGTCGTGCGGCGCCAACCCGACGCCGATCGCTTTCGCGGAGGTTTATCTGGCGCTGCAGAACGGCACCGTCGATGCGCAGGAGAACCCGCTCACGACGATCGAGGCGAAGAAGTTCTTCGAGGTGCAGAAGCACATCATCCTGACCGGCCACATCGTCGACTCGCTCGCCACGCAAATCGCGCCGCACGTCTGGACCAAGCTCTCCGATGCCGACAAGAAGATCTTCACGGAAGTCGCGCAGGAGGCCGCCGCGAACGCGACGAACGAGATCAAGAAGCGCGAGACGGAGCTCGTCGACGAGTTCAAGAAGAAGGGGCTCGACGTGCACACCGTCGACAAGTCGAGCTTCCGCGACGCGATCATGAAGACTGTGTCGCTGGAGTCCATGGGCTACTCGAAGGCCGACTGGGACAAGATCCAGGCAATCAAGTGACGCAACTGGTCGCCTGCGACCCGCTGCGTCATCCCCGCGAACGCGGGGATCCAGTGTCTTCGGTGTGCGACGAAAGCCACTGGGTTCCAGCCTTCGCGGGAACGACGGAGTGAAACGGTGAACACCACTGCCGCACCGCCGACCGAAGAGCACGTGCTCGACGCCGAGGGCCATTTCCATGCGACCGACGAGCGGATCGACCTGTCGGTCTACGCTTGGGAGGACTGGTTCACGCTCGCCGTGTTCTGGCTGCTCGCGCTCGTCGTGTTTTACCAGTTCTTCACGCGCTACGTGTTGTCCGACTCCGCGGCGTGGACCGAGGAGATCGCGCGCTACATGCTGATCGTCGTCACGTTCGTCGGCGCGGCGATGGGCGTGCGACGCAACACCCACATCCATGTCGAGTTCATCTACCGCTATCTGCCGGCGGGCGCGGGGCGCGCGCTCTCGACGCTGGTCGACGTCATGCGGATCGCGTTCTTCGCCTACGCGACATACCTCACGGCACTGCTGATCCCGCGAATGCAGAACCTGAAGATGACCATAGTCGACTTTCCGATGAGCTACGTCTACGGACTGGTCGGGGCCGGCTTCGTGCTGATGACCGTGCGCGCCGTGCAGGTCACCGTGCGGCATTGGCGGCAGGGCTGGAGCGTGCTCGAGCGTCCAGGCGACACCGAGGAGGCGACCGGCGCATGAACAGCGTGCTGCTCGGAGGTTTCCTCGCGCTCATGATGAGCGGGCTGCCCATCGCGGTCGCGATGTGCATCGCATCGCTGATCTACATCTGGGGCTCGGGGACGACGCCGCCGCTCACCGTCGTCCACCGGATGGTCGGCGGCGTCGACAGCTTTCCGCTGCTCGCGGTTCCTTTTTTCATTCTTGCCGGCAACCTGATGAATTCCGCCGGCATCACGAACCGTATCTACAACTACGCGCTCGCGCTGGTCGGATGGTTGAAGGGCGGCCTCGGGCACGTCAACGTCGTCGGCAGCGTCGTGTTCGCCGGGATGTCGGGGACGGCCGTCGCGGACGCCGGCGGTCTCGGCACGATCGAGATCAAGGCCATGCAGGATCACGGCTATCCGACGGAGTTCGCCGTCGGCATCACTGCCGCGTCCGCGACGCTGGGTCCGATCATTCCGCCGTCGCTTCCGATGGTGATCTACGGGGTCCAGGCGAACACGTCGATCGGCAAGCTGTTCGCCGGCGGCTTCATCCCCGGCGCCGTCATGGCGCTGTTCATGATGGTGATGGTCGGCTACTACGCGCACGTCCGCAAATATGGCGCCGACATCGCGTTCTCGTGGACCCGGATGGGCCGCGCGTTCATCGAGACGGGTGCGATCGCTGTCACGTCGGTCATTCTGTATTTCCTCTGGAAGGATGAGGCTCTCGGCGGCTTCGTCCGCTTCGGAATACCGCTGATCGCCGTCATGGTCGCCGACAAGCTCTTCAAGTTCGAGGCGTTCATGGCACTGCTCACACCGGTGATTCTGATCGGGGGTATGGCGAGCGGCCTGTTCACGCCGACCGAGGCCGCGGTCGCTGCCGTCGCCTGGGCACTGTTCCTCGGCTTCGTCTGGTATCGCACCCTGAATGTGCGGATGCTCGTCAAGGTGTCGATGGACACGATCGAGACGACGGCGACCGTGCTCTTCATCGTCGCGTCGGCGTCGATCTTCGCGTGGGTGCTCACGACGACCGGGATGACGGACCAGATCGCGGGCCTGGTGCTGTCGATCTCGAGCTCGCCGTGGGTGTTCCTGATGCTCGCGAATCTCTTCCTGCTGTTCGTCGGCTGCTTCATGGAGACGATCGCGGCGATCACGATCCTCGTGCCCGTGTTCATGCCCATCATCGCGAAGCTCGGCATCGATCCGATCCACTTCGGACTGATCATGGTGCTGAACCTGATGATCGGCCTGCTGACCCCGCCGGTCGGCATGGTGCTGTTCATCCTGCAGAAGGTCGCGAAGATCTCGTTCGAGCAGACGGTGAAGGCGGTGATGCCGTGGCTGTGGCCGCTGCTCGCCACGCTCGCGCTGATCACCTACGTTCCGCAGATCGTCCTGTGGCTGCCGGGAATCCTGTATCCGTGACGACGATCCGCTCCGTCGAAATCCTCCAGGTCGACCTCGCGCCGAAAGTGCCGAGAAGCGACGCGATCCAGACGTTCGTCCGCCAGGAAACGCCGATCGTTCGCATCGGCTGCATCGACGGCAGCGAGGGCACCGGTTACTCGTACACGATCGGAACAGGCGGCTCGTCGGTCGTCGCGCTCTTGCGCGACCATCTTGCGCCGCCCATCATCGGCCGCGATCCGGACGAAATCGAAGCGATCTGGCGCGATCTCTTCTTTCACACGCACGCGACGGCGGTCGGCGCGATCACGAGCCTCGCGCTCGCGGCGATCGATTCCGCGCTGTGGGACCTGCGCTGCCGACGCGCTGGCCTCGCGCTCGCGAAGGCCGCTGGCGGCGCGCAGCGCAAAGTGCCGCTGTACACGACCGAGGGCGGCTGGCTGCAACTCCCGGTTGCGACGCTGGTCGAAGAAACGCTGGCCGCGAAGTCTTCAGGGTTCGGCGGCGCGAAGATCAAGGTCGGCAAACCGCACGTCAGCGAGGACGTCGCGCGACTTTCCGCGGTGCGCGCGGCGGTCGGCGACGACTTCGAGCTGATGGTCGACGCCAACCAATGCTTCAACGTCGCCGAGGCAATCCGCCGCGCTCGCGCGTTCGAGTCGCTGGGGCTCGCATGGTTCGAGGAGCCGCTGCCGGCGGAGGACATCGCCGGCCACGTCGAGCTGGCGCGGCATGCGCCGATGCCGATCGCCGTGGGCGAGTCGCTGTACTGCGCCGCGCATTTCCGCGAGTACCTCGCGCGCCGCGCGTGCTCGATCGTTCAGGTCGACGTCGCGCGCATCGGCGGCATCACGCCGTGGCTCAAGGTCGCGCATATGGCCGAGGCTTTCAATGCGCCGGTGTGCCCCCATTTCCTGATGGAGCTGCACGTCGCGCTGTGCGCGGCGGTTCCCAATGCCGCGTGGGTCGAATATATCCCGCAGCTGGACGACATCACGACGTCGCGGCTTTCGATCGACAACGGTTATGCGATTCCGTCGTCGATGCCGGGGCTCGGCATCGAATGGAATCGCACCGCTATCGAGGAGCGTGCGACCTGGCGCGCCCGCCTCGGTGCCTGACAGGACGAACATGCCATGCTTACCCGCGCTGCCCTCACGATCCGCCTGCACCGCAACGACGACGTCGTCATCGCCCGCACGCAGTTGGTCGGCGGCACGTCGTTGATCGACGAGAACGTCACCGTCGCCGGTTTGATCCCGCCGGGCCACAAGGTTGCGGCGCGCGCGATCCGCGCCGGCGAGCCGGTCCGTCGCTACA
This sequence comes from uncultured beta proteobacterium, assembly GCA_963728935.1. Lineage (GTDB taxonomy): Bacteria > Pseudomonadota > Gammaproteobacteria > Burkholderiales > Casimicrobiaceae > CAVSMC01. Next base: position 1,453,141 of record CAVSMC010000001.1, read on the forward strand.
ACCAGATCATCGGCTTCGCGAGCCGCGACATCGCCGCCGGTGAGCACGTGCACTTGAACAATCTCGCCATGGGCTCGTCGTTCGAGCGCGATTACGCGTTCGGCGCCGACGCGAAGCCGACGGCGTTCGTCGATCCGCCGGCGACGTTCATGGGCATCGTGCGCCCGGACGGGCGCGTGGCCACGCGCAACTACATCGGCATCCTGTCGACGGTCAATTGCTCGGCTACGGTCGTGCGTGGCATCGCCGATCACTTCCGCGGCACCGAGCTCGCGGCGTTCCCGAACGTCGACGGCGTGGTCGCGCTCACGCACGGCTCGGGCTGCGGCATGGACACCAAAGGCGAGGGCATGCAGGTGCTGCGGCGCACGCTCGGCGGCTACGCGCGCCACGTCAACTTCGCCGGCGTGCTCATCGTCGGACTCGGCTGCGAAGCGAATCAGGTGAGCGCGCTCCTGGGCGCTGAGCAGCTCAGCGAAGGGCCGCTGCTGCGAACGTTCAGCATCCAGGACACCGGCGGCACGTCGAAGACGATCGCGCACGGCGTCGACATGGTCCGCGAGATGCTGCCGCACGCGAACGCGGTCGCACGCAAACCCGTGCCTGCGTCGCACATCACCGTAGGCCTGCAATGCGGCGGATCCGACGGCTATTCGGGCATCACCGCCAATCCGGCGCTTGGCGCCGCCGTCGACCTGCTCGTGCGCAACGGCGGCACGGCAATCCTGTCGGAGACGCCCGAAATCTACGGCGCCGAGCATTTGCTCACGCGCCGCGCGGTGTCGCGCGACGTCGGCGAAAAGCTGGTGTCGCGCATTCGCTGGTGGGAGGAATACACGGCGCGCGAGCGCGGCGAGATGAACAACAACCCTTCGCCGGGCAACAAGGCCGGCGGGCTCACGACGATCCTCGAGAAGTCGCTCGGCGCGGTCGCCAAAGGCGGCACGACGAACCTCGTCGCCGTTTACGAATACGCCGAGCCGGTGACGGTGAAGGGCTTCGTTTACATGGATACGCCGGGCTACGATCCGGTTTCCGCGACCGGCCAGGTCGCCGGCGGCGCCAACATGATCGTGTTCACGACCGGACGTGGCTCCGCGTACGGATGCGCGCCTTCGCCGTCGCTCAAGCTCGCGACCAACACGCCGCTGTGGGTGCGCCAGCAGGAGGACATCGACCTCAACTGTGGCGGCATCGTCGATGGCGACGACACGGTGGAAGTGGTCGGCGCGCAATTGTTCGCGATGATGCTCGACGCGGCGTCGGGCAAGAAGACGAAGAGCGAGCAGCACGGCTATGGCCAGAGCGAATTCGTGCCGTGGCAGCTGGGCGCCGTGATGTGAGCGGCAGCACGGCGAAATGATGGATCGACCGCGTTACAACTGCTGACCATGGCATCCGTCTCGTTCAAGAGCGTCGAGAAGTCGTTCGGCGCGACGAAAGTGATCCACGGCATCTCCTTCGACATCGCCGACGGCGAGTTCACCGTGCTCGTCGGCCCGTCCGGTTGCGGCAAGTCGACACTGCTGCGCATGCTCGCGGGGCTCGAGGAGATCACCGCGGGCACGATCTCGATCGACGCCAAGGTCGTGAACGACGTAGAGTCGAAGGACCGCGACATCGCAATGGTGTTCCAGAGCTACGCGCTCTATCCGCACATGACGGTCAGCGAGAACATGGCGTTCAGCCTGAAGCTTCGCAAGGCCGACGCGAAGGTCATTGCGCAGCGCGTCGCGCACGCGGCGAAGATCCTCAACCTCGAGCCGTACCTTGCGCGCTACCCGCGCGAGCTCTCCGGCGGCCAGCGGCAGCGCGTCGCGATGGGCCGCGCGATCGTGCGCGACCCGAAGGTGTTCCTGTTCGACGAGCCGCTGTCCAACCTCGACGCCAAGCTTCGCGTGGCGATGCGCGCCGAGATCAAGGCGCTGCACCAACGGCTGAAGACGACGACCGTTTACGTCACGCACGACCAGGTCGAAGCGATGACGATGGCCGACCGAATCGTCGTCATGCACGACGGCGTCGTCGAGCAGATCGGCACGCCGCTGGAGCTCTACGATCGGCCCGGAAACCTCTTCGTCGCGCAGTTCATCGGCTCGCCGGCGATGAACGTCGTCGAGGGTGTGGTCAAGCGCGTCAACGGCGGCACCTGGGTCGAGGCGGAGGGTACGCGTTGGCCGGTTCCGCCGGCGTTGCGTGCCGCCGACGGTGAGCCGGTCGCTTACGGCATCCGCCCCGAGCACATGAGCTTCGGCGGCGGTGCCGAGCCGGTTCAGGGCGAGATCGTCGTCGTCGAGCCGACCGGTGCCGAAACCGAATTCGTGCTGAAGGTCGGCGAATCGCAACTGCTGCTGCGTACGCACGGACGGCCGACGGTCAACCCCGGCGATCGAGTCGGTCTCGCGATCAACCCCGCCGATGTCCACTTGTTCAACCGACAAACCGGCGCGCGCGTCGCCGCGTAACCGGCACTCTTCGAAAAATGGCCAACAAACCCGTCACTCGCAAGCTGCGCTCGGCCGAATGGTTCGGCCGCCCCGACCGCGATGCGCTCGTCCACCGGTCGTGGATGAAGAACCAGGGCATTCCGCACGATCAGTTCGACGGCAGGCCGGTGATCGGCATCTGCAACACGTGGTCGGAAGTCACGCCGTGCAATGCGCATTTCCGCGAGTTGGCCGAGCACGTGCGCCGCGGCGTGCTCGATGCCGGCGGGTTCCCGCTCGAATTTCCGGTGATGAGTCTCGGCGAAACGTTGATGCGTCCGACGACGATGCTCTTTCGCAACCAGGCGGCGATGGACGTCGAGGAAACGATCCGCGCGAATCCCTTCGACGGCGTCGTGCTGCTGATGGGTTGCGACAAGACGACGCCGTCGCTTTTGATGGGCGCGGCGTCGTGCGATCTGCCGACGATCGGCGTGTCGGGCGGTCCGATGCTCAACGGCAAGTTCCGCGGCGAGGACATCGGCTCGGGCACGCACGTCTGGAAGTTCACCGAGATGCTGAAGACCGGCGAGATGAACGACGCCGACATGCTCGAGGCGGAAGCGTGCATGTCGCGCTCGGCCGGTCACTGCATGACGATGGGAACGGCGTCGACGATGGCGTCGATGGTCGAGGCGCTCGGCATGGGCTTGCCGACCAACGCGGCCATCCCGGCCGTCGATTCGCGGCGCAAGGTGCTCGCGCGTTTGGCCGGCCGGCGCATCGTCGAGATGGTTCACGACGACGTTCGGATGTCGCAGATCCTCACGCGCGAAGCGTTCGAGAACGCGATCATGGTGAACGGCGCGATCGGCGGCTCGACCAACGCGGTCGTGCACTTGCTCGCGATCGCCGGCCGCGTCGGCGTCGATCTCGCGCTCGACGACTGGGATCGTCTCGGCCGCGAGATGCCGTGCCTCGTGAACCTGATGCCGTCGGGGCAATACCTGATGGAGGACTTCTATTACGCCGGCGGACTGCCGACGGTCATCAAGGAAATCGCAAGCTTCCTGCACAAGGACGCGCTGACCGTCAACGGGCAAACGATCTGGGAGAACGTCAAAGACGCGGTCAATTACGACCCGAAGGTGATCACGCCGCTCGACAAGCCGTTCAAGCCGCAGGGCGGCATCGCCGTGTTGCGCGGCAATCTCGCGCCGAACGGCGCCGTGCTGAAGCCTTCGGCGGCAACGCCGGCCCTGATGCGGCACCGGGGGCGCGCCGTCGTCTTCGACGATATCGACGATTTGCACCGGCGCATCGACGATCCGAACCTCGACGTGAAGCCCGATGACGTGCTCGTGCTGAAGAACTGCGGGCCGAAGGGTTATCCGGGCTTTCCCGAAGTGGGCAACTTCGCGCTGCCGGCGAAAATCCTGAAGCAGGGTGTGACCGACATGATTCGCATATCGGACGCACGCATGTCGGGCACCGCGTACGGCACGGTCGTCTTGCACACATCGCCCGAAGCCGCCGTCGGCGGCCCGCTCGCGCTCGTCGAGAACGGCGATTCGATCGAGCTCGACGTCGAGCGGCGATTGCTGCAGCTCGATGTAGCGGACGCCGAGCTTGCGCGGCGCAAGTCCAAATGGAAGCCTGCGCCGCCGCATTCCGATCGCGGCTGGGTGAAGCTCTATTGCGAACATGTGAACCAGGCGCACGAAGGCGTCGACCTCGACTTCCTGGTCGGTCACTCCGGCGCGCCGGTCGGCAAAGAAAGCCACTGAGCGGCAAGGCGACGTGAATCGTCAGGCGATCACTGCTGGCGCGCTTGCGTTCGTTTCCGTTTTCATTGGCGTCTATGCGATCGATCGCTTCGCCGACGGCGGCGGCGACGGCTTCGTCGGGCTCGGCCCGCGTATCGCCGACGTCAACGTCGTGCTCGAGATCGTGCTCGTGCTGGGACTCACGTACGGCATGCGGCTTGCGCGCGCCGGCAACATCGGAGCGCACCGGCGCAACCAGACGATCTGGGTGCTCGCCAATGCAGCGCTCGTCGTGGCGATCATGCTGCCGTCGCTCGCACGGGGAGGCCCTGGGAACTTGCGCGATTTCACACAGGCGCCGGCATGGGTGACGTGGCTGCACGTCGCGGTCGGCGCCGCGACGTTTGCGTCGGGCCTCTGGCTCGTTCTGCAGATGAACGACGTGCTGCCCGCGCGCTGGCATACGGCGCGCTGGAAGACGCTGATGCGCGCCACGCTTGCCGGCTACTGGCTCGTCGCGCTGATCGGTCTCGCGACGTATGTTACGTGGTATCGCCCGTGAGCGGCGAGCAGGCGCCCACGGCAAAGCCGTTGCTGCGAGCAATCGCGAATCGGGCGGCGAGGCCGACAATGACGCTTCGCATGACAGCACCGTTGCGCAGGCTTCGCGTTTGATGCGCGACGCCGTCGACTATCTCGCGCCCGACGTCCCGCCGGCGCTGCCGTGGCACGAGACGCCGCTCGTGCGCGCGACCGCGCGATCGCTCGACGGCTACGGTCGGCTCGTCGACGATCCTCGCGACTGCCCGATCGAGATCGTTCGCTGGCCCGCGGCAGGTCGTCGTCCGGTCGACCCCGGCACCGGCGATCAAGGCGGCACGGCGGTCGGCACGTTCGACTTCTGGTGGCGCGGCGACGTCATGTTCGGCCGCAACACGGCGGTGAACGACGAGTATCTGCTCGGCTGGTCGCGCAATCCGGGTGACGCGACGACCGACGATTCATCGCACGCGCCGCGCACACGGCTGCTGCTATGGCATGCGAACTATCATCCCGACGGCGGGCAACTCTTCTTCCCGCTGGACGGCGCGCCGTTCGTCGCCGCGCTTGCGCCGCCCGGCGACGACGTGGCGCCAGACGATTTCGTCACGTTCTACGTCGATGGCGGTCGCGGTCTGTACATTCATCCGAACGTCTGGCACGAGGCGGTGTTTCCGCTGGTGACGCCGTCGCGATTCCATGACGAGCAGGGCCGCGTCCATGCACGCGTGAGCTTGAACTTCGCGAAGGAATTCGGCGTGTTCATCGCGATGCCGATGCGACCGGCCGACTAGCGGCTCAGCGCAGGTAACGCTGACGCATCGTGCGGTGCTCGAAGACGAGCGCGCACAGGGCGGTCGCGAGCGCGACCGCCCCCAGGATCAACGCAAGCCGCGCGTACGGCATCCCGATCGATTGGCGCATCGCCACCAGCGCGGCGAGCGTGCGCAGCCATTCGATCGCGCCCAGCACGAGGATCGCCTGTATCGCGCGTGCCGCCCATCGTCGCCGTACGAGCAGCAGGGCGAGCGAAACGAGCACGACGAACGCGAGCGCGAAGTCGCCGGCGCGCCAAAAGTGCGCGACGAGGACGCCGAGCGAGACGACGACGGGCGAGACGAGAACTGCGATCAAAAGCTCTCGCGCGGGCTCTCAGCGCCCGAGTGCGCCGAGCTTGAGCAGTCCGCGCGCGAGCGCGTCGGCATTGTTCGCGCCGAGGCGCTTGCGGATATCCGTTTGCGCGTGCTCCCACAGCGGCAGCGCGCGTTCGAGCGCGCGGCGTCCGGCGCGCGTCAGCGTGACGAGCCGGCTGCGCCGATCCGAGCCGGGCTCGAGCTCGATCAAGCCGTCAGCGGCGAGCACCTTCAGATTGCGCGACAGCGTCGTCTCGTCGCTGACGATGGCGGCGGCGATGCGCCGCGCCGTGACGGGCTCGAGCGCGAGAACCGCCCAGAGCACGGCCAGTTGCGACGCGCGCACGCCCGACGGGCGCAGCCAGTCGTCGTAGAGCCTCGTCGCAGAGCGCGCGGCCATGCGCGCGTTGCCGGCGAAGCACTCGAGGCCGCGCGTCTTGTAATCGGCGAGGTCGACCGTCGATCGCATCGTGATGCTTGGCTATGCAAGTAATTCGCCATTCTAGCGCCGCTCGGGGAGCGCGGCTAGCGCCGTTCGCGCGACGGTGGCCGTCCGGCCCGCCGCCGGCCCGTATGGGACAATGGCGGCTTGCCGAGCCCGCTACTCGCGGCGCGACCCAAGTGCACCGATGAATCCGACGACCCCGATTCGTAGCCTCGCCGCCGATCCGCGGCACATCGACGACACGCGCGTGCGCGAGATCAAGGAGCTTGCGCCGCCCGCGCATCTGCTGCGCGAATTCCCGGTGACCGCGGAGGTCGCGCGGCTGACGTTCGAGACCCGTCAGGCGATACATGACGCGCTGACCGGCGCCGACCCGCGGCTCGTCGCCGTGGTCGGACCGTGCTCGATTCACGATCACGACGCGGCGATCGACTACGCGGGTCGCCTCGCGTCGCTCGCGCGCGAGCTCGCCGGCGAGCTGATCGTCGTGATGCGCGTCTATTTCGAGAAGCCGCGCACGACCGTCGGCTGGAAGGGTCTGATCAACGATCCGCGCCTCGACGACAGCTTCCGCATCAATGAAGGGCTGCGCCTCGCGCGGCGGATACTGCTCGAAGTGAACGAGCTCGGCGTCGCCGCCGGCGCCGAATATCTGGACATGATCACGCCGCAGTACATCGCGGACTTGATCGCCTGGGGTGCGATCGGCGCGCGCACGACCGAAAGCCAGGTGCATCGCCAGCTCGCGTCGGGCTTGTCGTGCCCCGTCGGCTTCAAGAACGGCACCGACGGCGGCATCGGCATCGCAGTCGATGCGATCCGCGCCGCCGGCGCGCCGCATCATTTCATGGGCGTCACCAAGGGCGGACATTCGGCGATCGTGCACACGACCGGCAACGACGATTGCCACATCATCCTGCGCGGGGGACGCGAGCCGAACTACCGTGCGGCGAGCGTCGATGCGACGTGCGCCGCGCTCGAGCGTGCGGGATTGCCGCCGCGCGTGATGATCGACTGCTCGCACGCGAACAGCGCCAAGCAGCACGAGCGTCAGCTCGATGTCGTCCGCGATGTCGGCACGCAAGTCGCGAATGGCGAGCGACGGATCATCGGCGTGATGATCGAAAGCCACCTCAACGCCGGCCGGCAAGAGTTGGTGCCTGGCCGGCCGCTCGCCTACGGCGTGAGCATCACCGACGCGTGCATCGGCTGGGACTCGACGGTGGACGCGCTGCGCGAGCTCGCGCGCGCAGCAGCGACGCGAAACAGGTAGGAATAAGTAGGGTCAGACTCGACTTTTAAATAAGTAGGGTCAGACTCGACTTTTCATGCACCTGCGTGCGGACGGCATCCGGACGAAAAGTCGAGTCTGGCCCTACTTAGCTCCTCGGCGACCGGCGGACGAAAAGTCGAGTCTGACCCTACTTATTGCGGCGGGCACGCGGGCCGGCAACCAAGGTCGGCGACGAGACTGCGTGCAAATTCTTCACGCTGACACGCAATTCGGCGCGAGTCGAGCCGCGTGTGCGCGCTGCATGTCGTTGAATCGCAAATGGCTCGCCGCTGGTATGCGTCTTGCCGGTTCGATGCATTCCGGCCGCTCGACCGGCGCGTTCGTGCGCCCGTCGGCGGCACCGCTAGCGAAGGGGCTTTATGGCTCGCGTCGTCTGGAAAGGTGCGATCGCGTTCGGGCTCGTCAACATTCCGGTCGATCTGTACCCGGGCGCGAAGAGCACGTCGTTCGATCTCGACTGGATCGACAAGCGCGACATGTCGCCGGTCGGCTATCAGCGGATCAACAAGGTGACCGGCAAGCCGGTGCCGAAAGAGGACATCGTCAAGGGCTACGAATACGAGGACGGCCGTTACGTCATCTTGACCGACGCCGACTTCAAGGCGGCGAATCCGAAGGCGACGCAGACCGTCGAGATCGTCGCCTTCGTTGAGGCGGGCGCCATCGATCCCGCGTACTACGAAACGCCGTACCGGCTTGCTCCGGGCAAGCGCGGCGAAAAGGGATATGCGCTCCTGCGCGACACGCTCAAAGAGACCGGCAAGATCGGCATCGCCTACGTCGTGTTGCGCACCAAGCAGTATCTCGCGGCGGTGATGCCGGTCGGCGACGCGCTGACGCTCGAGATATTGCGCTGGCACAACGAAATCCTCGATGCGGCCGAATTCGCGTTGCCGGAATCGCCGAAGAAGTCGGGTGTTTCGGACAGGGAGCTCGCGCTCGCCAAGCGGCTCGTCGACGACATGAGCGAAAAGTGGGAGCCCGACAAGTATCGCGACACGTACAGAGCGCAATTGACCGAGGAGATCGAGCGACGCGTGAAGGAAGGCAAGACCGAAACGGTCACGCAGGCGCCGCATGAAGGCAAGGCCGCGGGCGGCGGCGCGCAAGTGATCGACCTCATGGCGGCGCTGCAGCGAAGCCTCGAGGGCAAGGCCGCGCACAAGCGCGGCGCGACCAAACAACCCGCGCGGGCGCCGCGCAAACGCGCCGCGTCGGCGCACCGCGCGACGTCGCGCAAGCGCGCCTGACGCGGGCCATCCCGGTGCGATCGATCCGCGTTCAACCGCCGGCAGCGCGCGCTGCCGCCTCGGTGCGCTCGAGCGGTTCCGCCCGCACCGGCGAGCGCTCGCGGCGCGCGCGCGCGCGTCGGCGGGCGCTGCCCGATTTCATCGCTGCGCAAAGACCGATCCCCGCCGTATGGCCGCCGCACGGCGACGCGTGGCTCTACGAGATCGACTTCGACGGCGATCGCGTTCTCGCGCGTTGCGACGGCGGCACGGTCACGTTGCACACGGCCGCGGGTGACGATTGCACGGCGCGCTATCCGGCGGTTGCGCACGCGTTGGTTGAGCTTGGCATCGACGATGCCTGGCTCGACGGAGAGGTCGTCCCGGTGAGCAAGGACACGGCGGGCAACGATGCGGACGATGACGGCGAGCGCGTTCGTTACGCGCTGTTCGATCTGATGTTCGTCGACGGCGAGGATTTGCGCGCGCGCCCGCTGCTCGAGCGACGCGCACGGCTCGAAAGCGTGCTGGGTTCGGTACCGCCCAGTCCGCTCGTCTACTCCGGCGAGCTCGCGGGGGACGGCGCGAGTCTGTTGCGCGAGGCTTGCGGGCTCGGTCTGGCCGGCTTGATCGCCAAACGGAGGGATTCGCCGTACGTAAGCGGCCGCTCGCGCGCGTGGCTCGAGCTCAAGTGTCCGGTCCGTGCGAGGAGCGCCGACGACACGCGATCATCGTCGACGTCCGCAAGCGGCCGTCGATCGTCGGCGAAGATCGCCGGCGTCACGATCACGCATCCCGAGCGCCTCGTCACCGAAAGCGGCGGCGCGACCAAGCTCGATGTCGCCCGTTACTACGAGCGGATGGCGCCGCTGTTGCTGCCGCAGATCGCGCACCGTCCGTTGGCGCTCGTTCGCTGCACCGCAGGCGATCTCGCGCAATGCTTTTTCCAGAAGCATATGGGCCGCGAGCAAGGCAATGCCGGCGATCCGCACGATCCGTACGTGCTGCTGCCGACGCTGCGCGCGTTGATCGAGGCCGTGCAGAACGGCGTGTTCGAGCTTCACTCGTGGGGCTCGAGCATGCCGCGCATCGACTGTCCCGACCGCATCACGCTCGACCTCGATCCGGACGTCGAGGTCGCGTGGCCGGCGTTTCGCGAAGCGACTGCGCACGTGCGCGCGCTGCTCGACGAGCTGGGGCTCAAGTGGTTCCTCAAGACGACCGGCGGCAAAGGATTGCACTTCGTGCTTCCGATCGAGCGACGCTACGGGTGGAACGAGGTCAAGGACTTCGCCGGCGCGATCGCTCGCCATCTCGCCGCGGCGCGGCCCGGCGTCTTCACCGCAACGATGAGCAAGGCCGAACGCAGCGGCCGCGTGTTCGTCGACTACCTTCGCAATGCCGACGGCGCCACCGCGATCGCCGCGTACGGGTTGCGCGCACGGCCGGGCTTGCCGGTGTCGATGCCGATCGAATGGGGCGCGCTCGACCGCGACGTGCGCGGAACATTCTTCAACTGGCGCAACGGCGCCGACGTGGTCGCCGCGCGCGTGCGCGATCCGTGGGCGGACTACGACGCGGCGCGCCAGCGAATCGGCGCTGATTTGACGAAGCGCTTGCGCCGATAACGGGAATCGCTTCAGCGGTCGTCGCCGCCGCGCGCGAGACCGAACGCGTCCTGAATCTTCGCCCTGTAGCTGCGGCCGGACGTGATCTCGGTGCCGTCGGTCAACACGATCAGGTATTCGCCGTGCAATTGCGGATGCAGCTCGCGCACCGCGTCGATCGCGACGGCGTGCGACCGATGCACGCGCAGAAACTGCGACGGATCGAGCTTCGCGACGAGCGCGGTCAGCGTGTCCTTGTGCAGATACGGGCGGTCCGCCCAGATGCGCACGTAATTGTCTTCCGCCTCGAGGCGCACGATCGTCGCGACCGGCACGATCACGAGCCGGTTGAGCGATCGCACGGCGATGCGCGTGAGATGCGGCAGGCCGCCCGTGTCGGCGCTGACCACCGAAGCGCGCGTCGCGTCCCGTTCGGCGGCGAGCGGAACGATCGTCGCGCCGGCGCCGCCCGCGGCGGCGTTTTCCACGGCGTCGATCAAATCGCGAACGCCGCTACCCGAAAGCCATCCCTGTCGTGTGCTCACGAAGACCTCCGTACGCCGCCGTGCCGACATCGGTTCGGCGGGTGGCCGCACCGGTGTCGAGCCCGCCGCGTCGCCGGCCGGGTCGTCCGGCACACGGGTCGGTCTGCGCTCCAAAAGATAGATGCATATACATCCAATACGTTCCGAACAATAGCGCGGGTGGCGCCGATGCACAACGAGTGCGCGACGCGACGCCCGCCGGTGCGCCGAAACGCACCCGAGGACGACAGAACGCGATAATCGCGCCATGAGGCAAAGTGCCGCGTGTCGCGTTTCGCCGCCTGTCACACGCGGCTCGCCTGCGCAGGCGCGCCTTTGACCAACTCGCGGTTGCGCGACTGCCGTCGTTACCTAGAATGGGCAACGCCGGGGCGCCGTTGGCACTCAAGTTTGTCGGTAGACCCCCCAGTCAGCCTGCGACTTCATCGTCGCCCCGGCGCTTCCCTCGAACGCGGTCAGGTCAGGTTTCGTCGCCGAAATTTGATCTGACCCCGTTCTCGCAGTGGCGGCGCGCGCCGTTCGCCGCGCGCGCCCGCCGGTTCGCCCACCTCGATCATCGGTTCGCCAACTTGCCCTTGCGAGCGTTTCTCGCCGCCTCCTACGCTTCGTTGCGTCATCGGGGTCAACCAACTCGTGGGGGATGCGAATGAAAGCGATGAGGGCACGTCGCAAGCGGATGATCGTCGCCGCAGGGATGGCGGCCGGGCTCGTGGCGGGCGGCGCGACGCCGGCCAACGCACAGGACATCAAGATCGAGGTGACTGGCTCGAACATCAAGCGCGTCGAAGGCGAGGGGTCATTGCCGGTGACGATCATGACGCGCCAGGACATCGAGCGCAGCGGCGCGACCAGCGCGGTGGAGCTGCTGTCGCTCGTGGCGGCCAACAACAGCGCCGGCGCCGTCGCGCTCGGCAACGTCATCGGATCGACGACGTTCTCGGCGCAGACCGCGTCGCTGCGCGGTCTCGGCGGGGGACGCACGCTGGTGCTCCTCAACGGCAAGCGGCTCACCAACTTCGCCGGCGAGATCCAGGGCGTGCAGGGCGTCAACCTCACCGCGATACCGTTCAATGCGATCCAGCGCGTCGAGGTGCTGAAAGACGGCGCTTCGGCGATCTACGGTTCCGATGCGATCGGCGGCGTGATCAACTTCATCGTGAGCAACAATTATCAGGGTGCCGAGGCAACCGCCTACGCCGGGACGCCGACGCGCAGCGGCGGCGGCGATCAATACAAGCTGCAAGGATCGCTCGGTTGGGGCGACCTATCGAAGGACCGCTACAACGCGTTCTTTTCGTTTTCCTACGACAAGCAGCGAAACCTCGAGCAGCGGGACCGCGACTTCGCGAATTCGTCGTTCATCCCGAGCATCGGACTGTTCGGCCTTTCCGGCAACACGTTTCCCGGACACATCTCGACCGGCGACATCGGCGTGCCGAGTTTCCCGAACTGCGCGCCGAGCCGTGATCTCGGGCGCGAGTGGGACGACGTCTTCGGCGCGCGCTGCTGGTACGACCCCGCGCAGCAGGCCGGCGTGCAGATGATCCCCGACAACGAGCTCTGGAACGCGTACGCGTCGGGGACGTTCCAGATCAACAAGGACTGGCAAGCGTATGCGACCGGACTGTACGCGCGCCAGGAGACGCGCTACGTCATTCAGCCGGTGCCGCTGTCCGATCAGTTCACGATTCCGGCGGTCAATCCGATCGCGGCGCAGGCGCCGTATTTCGGCTTCTCGCGCTTCCTGCTGCCGCCGACGAGTCCGTTCTATCCGCATGGCCTCGCGGCGGCCGCCGGTGTCGACGGGGAGCCGCTCAACATCCGCTACCGCGCCGTCGAGAACGGCAACCGCGATACGACCGACACGAACGAGGCGTGGCAGATCGTCACCGGCATCCGCGGCTCGGCGTGGAACTGGGACTTCGATGCGTCGTTCCAGTACAACGAGGGCCGCACCAAGTCGAAGATCAACGGCGGCTTCCCGTTGCTGTCGAGGATCATGCCGCTGCTCAACAGCGGCGTCGTCGATCCGTTCGGTCCCAATAGCGCCGACGTGACGGCGCAGGTGCAGGCGACGAACTACGTCGGCCCGACGTTCGACGGCACGTCGAAGCACTACGGCGTGACCGCGAAGGCATCCGGAGACATCTGGCAGCTACCGGCAGGGCCGCTGTCGCTGGCCGCCGGCGTCGATACGCGGCGCGAACAGCTCACGCAGGATCCGGCGCCGGTGCTCGCGACCGGCGACCTCTCCGGCTTCGGCGGCAACATCCTGCCGATCGATCAGAGCCGCGACGTGTGGGCGCTTTTCACCGAATTGAACGTGCCGATCATCAAGAATCTCGAGGGCAACGTCGCCGTTCGCTACGACCACTACAGCGACTTCGGCAGCACGACCAACCCGAAGGTGAGCCTGCGCTGGCAGCCTGCGCGGTGGCTGCTGATGCGCGCATCGTGGGGCACCGGGTTTCTTGCGCCGTCGCTGTTCCAGCTTTGGACGCCCAACGTCCAGGGCACGTCGTCGACCGGCCTTTCCGATCCGTTGCGCTGTCCGACCACGAACGATTCGAACGACTGCAACACGCAATTCCCGGTCACGTTCGGCGGCAACCCGAGCTTGAAGCCCGAGGAGTCCGAGCAGGCGAGCGTCGGGTTCGTTCTCGAGCCGTTCGAAGGCATGTCGCTCAGCATCGACTACTTCAAGCTGCGCCTTTCCGAGGTCATCGTCAACGGCGTCGCGCAGTCGGCGATCCTCGACGATCTCGCGCAGTACGGCCACCTCGTGACGCGCGCTCCCGTGCAGCCGCAGTTTCCCGGCATCCCGGGACCGATCGTCGACATCGACCAGAAGTACATCAACCTCGGTGGCCTGCACATCGAAGGGCTCGATATCGACGCGCGCTACGCGACGCCGCAGAGCTCGATCGGACGGCTGAGGTTCGGCTTGCAGGCGAGCTACTACATCCGCTATGACGCGCAACAGGCCGACGGCTCATGGCTTGGCGGGGTGTCCAACGCAAAACAGTCCGCGGCCACCGGCATCTCGCCGCGGCTGAAGACGTATGCGACCGTCGGCTGGGATTACGGTGCATGGAACGTCACGCTCGCCAACAGCTATCAGAGCAGCTACATCGACTGGCAGACGGACTTCGACGGCAACGAGCGGCGCGTGGGCTCGATGAGTCTTTGGGATTTGCAGGGGAGCTACGCCGGGTTCAAGAACACGACGCTCACCGTCGGCGTAAAGAATCTGTTCGACACCAACCCGCCGGTGACGAATCAGCAGAACACCTTCCAGCTCGGATTCGATCCGTCGTATTACGATCCGCGAGCACGCTTCCTGTACGGCAGCGTGCGGTACGCTTTCAAATAGAGACCCCAGCTCGATCAGAACAGGTCGAGCTGGCGATCGTCCGCGGGGGCGTGCGGGCGCGCTTTCGCGGGCGGCGCCGGCGGCTTGAACCTTGACGTATCGAACGGCGGGCCCCCGCCGTCGAGCTTGAGACTCGCCGCCGCGATGCGGAAGCGCTGCTCGATCAGGTCGGCGAAGGCACCGCGGCCGCGCATCCGGCTGCCGAAGTTGGGATCGTTGTCGCGGCCGCCGCGGATGTCGTTCAGCACGCTCATCACGTGCGCCGCGCGAAGCGGATAGTGCGTCGCGAGCCAGTCGCGAAAGAGCGGTGCGACCTCGAGCGGCAATCGCAGCATCACCCAGCCCGCCGATGTCGCGCCGGCGTCGGCGGCGGCTTCGAGAATCGCTTCGAGGTCCTTGTCGTTCAATTGCGGAATCACCGGCGCGACCATCACGCCGACGGGAATGCCGGCCGACGACAGCGCCGCGAGCGTCTGCAGGCGCCGCGCCGGCGTCGCCGCGCGCGGCTCGAGCTTGCGCGCGAGCTCCTTGTCCAGCGTGGTGATCGACAGGAACGCGCGCGCCATACCCTTCTTCGCCATCGGCGCGATGAGGTCGATGTCGCGCTCGACCAGGGACGACTTGGTGACGATCGAGAACGGGTGCTCGCACGAGGCGAGCACCTCGAGCACCGAGCGCGTCACCTTCCACTCGCGCTCGATCGGCTGGTAGGGATCGGTGTTGGTGCCGAGCGCGATCGGATCACAGACGTAACCGGGCTTCGCGAGCTCGGCGCGGAGGAGCTCGGCGGCGTTCGGCTTCGCGAAGAGTTTCGTCTCGAAGTCGAGTCCCGGCGACAGATCGAGATAAGCGTGCGTCGGCCGCGCGTAGCAATAGATGCAGCCGTGCTCGCAGCCTTGATACGGATTGATCGATTGGTTGAAGCCGATGTCGGGCGACGTGTTGCGCGCGATGATCGTGCGCGCCGGCTGTATCGTGACCGTCGTCTTGAGCGGCGGCGGCGCGTCGTCGTCATCCGCGTTGGGCGCAAGCGGTGCCCAACCGTCGTCGACGGCCGCGCGCTTGTCGCGCCGGTAGCGATTGGCGGGATTGAACGTCGCGCCGCGACCGCGCTCGTAGCCCATGACTGAAGTCCAAAGACACTGAGTCCCCGCGTTCGCGGGGACGACGACCTCAGGAAGCGAGCTGCGCGTCGAGCGAGATCGAGGCGTTCAGCACGCGCGACACCGGGCAGTTCGCTTTCGCGCCGTTGGCGATTTCGGCGAACTTGGCGGCATCGATGTCCGGTACGCGAGCGCGCGTGGTGAGGTGGACGGCCGTGATCGACCACGCGTCCTTCACCTTGTCCATCGTGAGCTGCGCTTCGGTGTCGATCGCCTGCGGCGCGTGGCCGGCGTTGCCGAGCGCGAACGCGAGCGCCATCGTGAAGCAGCCGGCGTGCGCCGCCGCGATGAGCTCCTCGGGATTCGTGCCGGCGCCATCGCCGAAGCGCGCCTTGAACGTGTAGGGCGTGTCGCGCAACGTGCCGCTTTGCACGGACAGCGTCCCCTCGCCTTCCTGTGCCGTGCCCTGCCAGCGGGCGGATGCTTTTCTTTGCATGCTGCCTCCTCGGTAAGCGACGCGTGTGGCCGTGATTTTGGCGCGGAAACGGCCCGGGGGCCAGCATCGCAATGCCCCTGTCCGGTGAGCTACCATTTGGCACTCGATCGAAAGAGCACGATGACCAAGCCCAGGACGCATCGATTCGACACGCTGTCGCTGCACGCCGGCGCGCGGCCCGACCCCGCGACGGGCGCTCGCGCCACGCCGATCCATCAGACCGCATCGTTCGTGTTTCCCGACACCGACCACGCCGCCGCGCTGTTCAATATGGAACGCGCGGGACACGTCTACTCGCGGATCTCGAATCCGACCTGCGCAGTGCTCGAAGAGCGCATCGCCGCGCTCGAAGGCGGCGTCGGCGCGATCGCCACCGCGAGCGGGCAGGCGGCGCTGCATCTCGCGATCGTTACGCTGATGGGCGCCGGGTCGCACATCGTCGCCTCGCGCGCTCTGTATGGCGGATCGCACAACCTACTGGATTTCACGCTGCCCCGCTTCGGCGTCGAGACGACGTTCGTCGATCCGCGCAACCTCGACGGCTGGCGCGATGCGATTCGGCCGAACACGAGGCTCCTGTTCGGCGAGACGCTCGGCAATCCGGGCCTCGACGTGCTCGACGTTCCGCGCGTTGCGGCGCTCGCGCACGAGCATGGGCTTCCGCTGCTGGTCGATTCGACGTTCACGACGCCGTATCTGATGCGACCGTTCGACCTCGGCGCCGATCTCGTCTACCACTCGGCGACGAAGTTCCTGTCGGGTCATGGCGTCGTCATCGGCGGATTGCTCGTCGATTCGGGCGCGTTCGACTGGGACGGCGTCGGCCGCAACGCATCGGCGCGCGGCAAGTTTCCGACGCTGACCGAGCCCTACGCAGGATTCCACGACATGGTGTTCACCGAGGAGTCGACGACGGCGGCGTTCCTGTTGCGGGCGCGCCGCGAAGGCATCCGCGATTTCGGCGCTTGCATGGCGCCGTTCACCGCCTGGCAGATCCTGCAAGGCATCGAGACGCTGCCGATGCGCATGCAGCGCCACGTCGAGAATGCGCGAACGATCGTCGCGTTCCTCGTCGAGCAGCCGCTGGTCGCCTCGGTTGGCTACCCTGAGCTGCCGACGCATCCCGATCATGCGCTCGCGAAAACGTTGCTGCCGAAAGGATGCGGCGCGGTATTCAGCTTCAACCTCGCGGGCACGCGCGAGCAAGGCCGTCGATTCATCGAGACGCTCAGGATCTTCTCGCATCTGGCGAACGTCGGCGATGCGAAATCGCTCGTCATCCATCCGGCGAGCACGACGCATTTCCGGATGTCGGCGGCGGACCTCGGGCGCGCCGGCATCACCGAGGGCACGATCCGGCTGTCGGTCGGTCTAGAAGACCCCGACGATCTGATCGAGGACCTGTCGCGCGCGCTGTACGCCGCGGGCAAGACGTAGCGGCCAGTCATGCAGCTCACGCTCGGTGCCGGCAACGTCTACGCGTATACGGGATCGCGTCCGATGGATCCGGCGCGGCCCTGCGTCGTGTTCGTCCATGGCGCCGCGAACGACCACAGTGTATTCGGCTTGCAGTCGCGCTACTTCGCGCATCACGGCCGCAGCGTGCTCGCCGTCGATCTGCCCGGTCATGGCCGCTCGGACGCGCCCGCATTGATGTCGGTCGAGGAAATTGCGCAGTGGCTTGGCGCGGTGCTCGACGAAGCCGGCATTCGCGAGGCGGCGCTGGTCGGACATTCGATGGGCGCGCTCGCTTCGCTGGAGGCGGCGGCGCGGATGCCCGAGCGGGTGACGCATCTCGCATTGCTCGGACCGGCGGTGCCGATGGCGGTCTCCGACGATCTGCTCGAGGCAGCGCGCCGCGACGATCACGTCGCGTTCGAGCTGATCAACGGCTGGTCGCACAGCGCCGACAAGCAGCTCGGCGGCAACACGATTCCCGGCCTGTGGATGACCGGCGTGAACATGCGGCTGATGGAGCGCTCGCTTCCGGGCGTCCTTGCAACCGATCTCAACGCATGCAGGCTCTACGCGAACGGTCTAGAGGCGGCGGCGGCCGTGCGCTGTCCCGCGCTCGTCGTCATGGGCTCGCGCGACATCATGGCGCCACCGAAAGGCGCGCAGGCGTTGATCGCCGCGCTCGCCGACGCTCGCGTCGTCACGCTCGCCGACACCGGACATGCATTGATGGCCGAGCAGCCCGACGCCGTGCTCGATGCGTTGCGAGAGCTGCTCGCGCGACCGGAATGACGTCCGAGCTGCAACCGCAACGTTTGCTGCCGGCGGTCCGCGCGGTGTCCGCCGCCGCACCGTTCGCATGGCTCGCCGCCGGCGCGCGCGACTTCATCGCGCATCCGCTGCCGAGCCTCTTCTACGGCGCGTGCTTCGCGGCGATGGGATGGGCGATCGTTTTCACGTTGCGCCACGCGTACGCATACGTGTCGGCGCTCGTCACCGGTTTCTTCCTCGTCGGACCGTTTCTCGCGATCGGTCTCTACCACCTCTCCCGCTCACGCGAGCGCGGCGAGCCCGTGCGCCTCGCGACCTCGCTCGTCGCGTGGCGCGCGAACATCGGCGCGGTGGGAGTCTTCGCGCTGGTGCTCACGATCATCCTGCTCGTGTGGGCACGCGCGTCGCTGATCGTGTTCGCGCTCTTCTATACGAGCGAGATGCCCTCGCTCGAAGGTTTTCTCGAGCAGATCGTGTCGCTGCGCAACGTCGAGTTTCTGTTCGCCTACTTCTGCGTCGGTGGCTTCTTTGCCGTGCTCACGCTTGCGGTGAGCGTCGTCTCGATACCGATGATCCTCGACCGCGACGTCGACGGCATCGTGGCCGGGCTTGCGAGCCTCAAGGCGTTCACCGACAACGTGCCGGCGATGATCGTCTGGGGTGTGGCGATCGTCGCGCTGGTCGCTGCGGGATTCGCGCTCGCGTTCGTCGGCCTCGCGGTCGCCGTGCCGGTGATCGGTCACGCGACATGGCACGCGTACCGGGCGCTCGTTGCGTGACGCGCATGACGGTCACGCGTCACAGCGATCAACAGGCGTTCTTCGCCGCCGCTGCGCCGATGCTCGCGCGCGGTGTCGCGACGGCGACGGTTCTCGCGTCGTGGAGGGATTGGATCACGCGCGAACCTCCGGTGCCCGCCGAAGCTCCTTACCTTGCCACGTACGCCGACGACGCGGGCGCATTCGGGCTCGCGGTTCGGCGCCGTGACTACGCCGTGCGCATCGAGAACAGCGACGCTGCGGCAGCCGTCGCGTTCGCGCACGACATCGCAACCGATTGGCCGCAGCTCCAGGGCGTCGTCGGCACGCTCGACTCGTGCGCTGCGTTCGCGCGCGCGTGGCACAGCTTCACCGGCCGCGCGCACGCACTGCGCTTTCATCTGCGATCGCATGTGCTCACCGACGTGAATGGCGTTGCCGCAACGTCGGGCGCCATGCGACCGGCGACGGCGACCGACGTCGGGTGGCTAACCGCGGCGCTCGCCGCGTTCATCGTCGAAGCCGGCCTGCCCGACGATCCAACACGTGCGGCTGAGTTCGCGCCGAGGGACATCGAGCGCGACGAAATCCGCATTTGGGACGACGGTGGTCCGCTCGCGTTCGCGCGTTGGACGCCGGCGGGGACCGACGCCGCGCGCATCGGCCCGGTGTGGACGACGCGCCGCGCGCGCCGGCGCGGCTACGCGACGGCGCTGGTCGCGGCTCTATCGCGAGAATTGCTCGCCGCAGGTCGCCGCGAGATCGTGCTCGACACCGACATGGCCAATCCGACCTCGAACAGCGTCTACGCGCGCGTCGGATTCCGTCCGCTCTATGACTTCTACCACTACGACTTCATCGATCGATGAGCTCGCCGGGCCGATCCAACGGCGAAGGCCGGGCGCAGCGCGAAGGCCATCCGGTCGCTCCGCGCTTCTTCGTCGACGTGCCGCTTGCGGCCGGCGTGACCGCGCGGCTGCCGGCCGCGGTCGCTCACCATGCGTCGCGCGTGTTGCGGCTCGCGGCCGACGATGCGGTCACGCTGTTCGATGGCACCGGCGGCGAGTACGCCGCGACGATCGCGCGCATCGATCGCGATCGAGTCGACGTGACGATCGCGGCGTTCGTCGACGTCGAGCGCGAATCGACGCGGCCGCTCACGCTCGTGCAGGCGATCGTCGCAACCGATGCGATGGATTGGGCACTGCGCAAGGCAGTCGAGCTCGGTGCGGCCCGCGTCGTGCCGGTGGTCGCGGCGCGAAGCAACGTGGCGCGCGGCGGCGAGCGGCTCGACAAGCGTCTTGCGCACTGGCGCCAGATCGCGGTCGCCGCCTGCGAGCAATGCGGCCGCAACCGCATTCCGCCGGTCGATGCACCCGTGCCGCTCGCGCAATGGCTGGAGCGCGACGGCGACGCCGCGTGTCGCGCGATGCTCGCGCCGGGCGCTTCACGTTCGCTTGCAAGTCTTGCGCGCGACTCCGACGTCGCTGCGGTGATCGTCGGCCCGGAGGGCGGCTTCACCGACGCCGAGCTCGCGCTGGCAAATCGCTGCGGCGTCGTTCGCGTCCATCTTGGACCGCGCGTCCTGCGTGCCGAGACGGCCGCGGCCGCGGCGCTCGCAACGATCGCCGCCGTGGCAGGCGACGCGGCCTGACGTCAGGATTTCGGCAACGGATCCGCTGCAATCAGGATGCTGCAGCGTACGCGCTCGATCAGCAGCGCATCGACGTCTCCGCGCCACCAGCGCTGCGCGAAGCGCGTGCTGCGCGGATGGCCGAGGATGACGAGATCGATGTCGAGCTTCTGCACGACCTTGGTCATGATATCGATGGGGTCGCCGGATTGCAGTTGCGCGCGTACGCTCATGCCGGCGGCGACGAGCTGCGCGCGGGCGGCTTCGAGATCGGCCTCCAGCACTGCACGGCCGTCGTCCACCGGCGGCTCGGCGACGAATTCGCCGGCAAGCAGATAGATCGGCGGCGGATGGAGGATGCCGACGAGGTGGACTTCGGCGTCGGCGCCTGGTTTCAGGCGCAGGCATTCGTCGAGCGCGAGACGGCTCGCTGCCGAGCCGTCGAAGGCCACCAGAATCCGCCGGAACATGGTTACCTCCTCGGTCTGCGCATCGCCCACGCCGGGACCAGCGCCAGGGCGAATGCTATCGTAACCACGATGAAGCACTCGTGGAAGGCCGCCAGCGCGCCGTCGGGTCCCCAGACGCCAAGGCGCCACTCGAGCAGCACCGCGAGCGCGTTGACGCCGACCGCGCCCCCGAGCTGACGGACGAAGTTGACGGCCGCCGACGCGTAGGCGAGCGCAGCGCCCTCGAACGGCTGCACGGCGCCGACGTTGAGCCCGGGAATTATGAGGCCGAGCCCAATTCGGCCGAGGACCAGGATCGCGGCGAGCAGCCAGAACGCCGTTTGCGCACCGGTGGACGAGAGCATGAGGCTCGACAGCGCGAACAGCGCGAGCCCCGCCGTGACGGCATAGCGTGGCGCGACGCGGTCGGCGAGACGCCCGCCAACGGCGAGCGCGAACGCGAGCGCGAGGCCAGGCGGCAGCAGCAGCCATCCCGCCTGCGTCGCGGAGTAGGCGGCGACGTCCTGCACGAACACCGGCAGCAGGTACGTCGTCCCGAACAGCCCGAGCCCGTAGGCGAACGACACCAGCGTCGCGGCGACGAAGCTCTTCTGCTCGAACAGACGCAGCGCGAGAAGCGGTGATGCCGTGTGCGTTTCCCAGACGACGAACGCGACGGTGAGCGCGAGCGCCGACGCCATGGTCGCGACCGACGCCCAGCCCAGCCATCCCGAGCGATGCGCGACGACGGTGATGTTGAGCAGCGCCGCCAGTGCGAGCGCAAGCAGCGCGAGCCCGACCCAGTCGAAGCCCGCGCGCGGATGCACGCGCGACGTCGGCAGATACTTGCTGCCCATCGCCAGTCCGACCGCACAGAACGGCACCGACAACAGGAAGATCGAACGCCAGCCGAACGCGTCGACGAGCACGCCGCCCACCGCCGGCCCGATTGCCGGCGCGAGCACGATGCCGAAGCCATACAGGCCCATCGCGCGTCCGCGCTCCTGCACCGGAAAGACGCGAAAGAGCGCGATCATCGCCAGCGGCTGAAGCACACCGGCCGCAGCGCCTTGGGCGACGCGCGCGACGATCAGCGCCGTCGCGTTCCATGCCGTCGCGCCGAGCACCGACGCGGCGAAGAACAGCGCGAGCGTCGCGACGAACGTCCGCCGTTCGCCGAACGCGCCGACGAGCCACGCGGTGGCGAGCATCGTCGTCGTCGTGGCGGCAAGGAATCCCGCCGACACCCACTGCAGCGTGTCGTGGCCGACGCCGAGCTCGCGGATCAGCGCGGGGAACGCGACGTTGACGATCGTCGCGGCGAGGATCGTCGCGATCGTGCCGGTCATCACCGTGGCGACGATGAGCGGCCGGCTCACGACGTGTCGGTGGTCGGACTCGACTCTTGTTGGCGCCATGACGCCTTGCGTCGACCCGAAGGCAAGAGTCGAGTCTGACCCCCGACTACGTGAGGGCGTGCACGGCGCGCCCCGTGAGCGCGAGCGCGACCGACGCGAGATCGTCCCATGCGTTGCCGCGACCGATGCCCTTCGAGCGCTCGTCGAGCCGCGCGAGCGCCGCGAGCAGCGGCGCGATGTCGTGCGCTTTGACTCGCCGCGCCGCCCGCTCGAGCGCTGCCAGCCGCTTGCCCCAGACGCGCGTATTGCGGACCGCGGCTTGCAAAGGCATCCCCGCGGACGTTGCCGCAAGAACCGCCGCGAGCGCGTGCACGTCTTCGGTGAGCTGCCAGACGATCAGCGGCAATCCTTCGCCTTCGGCCTGCAGCACCGATAGCACACGCAGCGCTCTTGCCGCGTCGCCGGCGAGCCACGCTTCGGAAAGCTCGAACACATCGTAGCGCGCGACGTCCGCAACCGCGTGCTCGACGTCGTCATGCGCAAGCTCGTCCGGAGGCAACAGCAGCGCGAGCTTCTCGATTTCCTGGCGTGCCGCGAGCAGGTTGCCTTCGCAGCGCTCGGCAAGGAACGCGAGCGTGTCGGACGACACGCGCTGCTTCTGCCGCGCGAGGCGCGCGGCGATCCACGCCGGGAGCTCATCGCGCTCGACCGGGTACACGGCAACGGCAACGCCGGCCTTGGCAAGCGCCGTGAACCACGCGGAGGCCTGCGCGGCGCGATCGAGTCTCGGCAGCGTCACGAGCAGCAGATGGTCGGGATTCGGATTGCCCGCGTACGCCTCGAGCGCTTTCGCACCCTCGACGCCCGGCTTGCCGGACGGGATACGCAAGTCGACGAGCTTGCGCTCGCCGAAGAGTCCCAGGTTGGCATTGGTCGCGTTGAACGCGTCCCACTTGAACCCGGGCTCGGCGACGAACACTTCGCGGTCGGCGGCACCCGCGCGCCGCGCGGCGGCGCGGATGGCATCGCCCGCTTCGACCGCGAACAGCGGCTCGTCGCCGTGAATCGTGTAAATCGGGGCGAGCGAGCGCTCGAGGTGCGAGGAGAGGTCCCGGAAGCGGACGTCCATCAAGCCGGCTTCTTCGCCGCCTGCAGCCTGCGCACGATCTGCTGGACGGCGTCGCTTTGCATCTCGCGCAACAGGCGCACCTCCTGCGCCTCGCGCGCGAGCGCTTCCGACTCGTTGAACGAATACGTGCGCCGGATCGTGATGTCGCCGGCGGGCAGCCAGTCGCGGCCGTCGGTGTCGCGCACACGAAACGCGACGTGCTTGGTCAGCGTGTATTCGCGCACGCGACCGCCGCCCGAAAGCGACAGCACCTGCTTGTCGTCGCCGTACGCGGTGATGTCGAGGATCGCCTGCGCGCCTTGCGCGGTGTCGACGACTCGCGCACCGCTGCCGCCGCTCAACGCGCGCTTGAGCTCGACAACGAGCGGCCCGGCGGTCGGCGCATTGATGAATAGCGTGTCGAACGCGTACGGAACGTCGCCGCGCAGATGAAAGCCGCAGGAGGCGAGCGCGCCGAGCGCGAGCGCCGCCGCGACGCGCGCGATCCGGTCAGACCACGACATTGACCAGCCGCCCGGGTACGACGACGACCTTCTTCACCGGCGCGCCGTTCGCGTGCTTGGCGACTTCGGCGGATGCCTTGGCCGCCGCCTCGATCTCGGCGCGGTCGGCCGCTGCCGGCACGACGAGCTTGCCGCGCAGCTTGCCGTTGACCTGCAGCACGAGCTCGATCTCGTTCTGCTCGAGCGCCGATGCGTCCGGCTGCGGCCAGCGCGCGTCGAGCAGGTCGCCCAATTGCGCGCCGAAGCCGAGATCGTTCCACACGGTCCACGTCGTATGCGGAACGACCGGATAGAGCATCCGCAGCAGCACCGAAAGGCCTTCGCGATACAGCGCCGCGGCGCCAGGGGCGGCATCCGGAACGCTTTCGAGAGCGTTCAGCATCTTGTAGCCGGCCGATACGACCGTGTTGTACTGGATCTGCTCGTAATCGTAATTCGCCTGCTTCAGCACGAGATGGATCTCGCGGCGCGCGCGCTTCACCGCGTCGTCGGCGTCGGTCCAGGCGAACGCGTCGCGCGCCGATTCGACGAGCTCGGCCTTGTCGTGCGCGAAATTCCACAAGCGGCGCAGGAACCGGTAGCTGCCCTCAACGCCTTGATCGGACCAGACGGCGGACTCGTTCGGCGGTCCGGCGTGCATGACGAAGTGGCGCGCGGTGTCGGCGCCGTAGCGGTCGATCACTTCCTGCGGGTCGACGCCGTTCTTCTCCGACTTCGACATCTTGCCCACGCCGCCGTATTCGACCGGGCCGCCGTCGAGCTTCGAGCGGCCGCCGGTAATGTGACCGGCAGAATCGAACACCGCGTTGACGTCGTCGGGCGCGACGTATTCGACGCCGCCGTGCGCGGTGCGGCGGAAGAAGATGTGGTTGAGCAGCATTCCCTGCGTGAACAGCCGCGTGAACGGCTCGTCGAAGCGCAGCAGGCCCATATCGCGCATCGCTTTCGTCCAGAAGCGCGCGTAGAGCAGATGCAGGATCGCGTGCTCGATGCCGCCGATGTACTGGTCCATCGGCATCCAGTAATCGTTTCGCGAGTCGACCATCGTCGGCGCATCGGGACACGTGTAGCGCATGTAGTACCACGACGAGTCTACGAACGTGTCCATCGTGTCGGTTTCGCGCCGCGCCGTACCGCCGCACTTCGGACAGGCGACGTTGCGGAAGTCGTCGCGCTTGTTGAGCGGGTTGCCGGTGCCGTCCGGGATGCAGTCCTCGGGCAGCACGACGGGAAGATCCTTGTCGGGCACCGGCACTTCGCCGCATCGATCGCAGTGGATGATCGGGATCGGCGTGCCCCAGTAGCGCTGCCGCGAGATGCCCCAGTCGCGCAGCCGGTACGTCGTCTGCCTTTCGCCGAGACCCTTCGCCGCGAGATCGGCGGCGATCGCATCGACCGCCGCCTCGTAGCGAAGCCCGTCGTACTTGCCGGAGCTCACGCAGTGGCAGCGCGCCTTGTCCTCGTACCACGGTTGCCACGCGGCGGTCGAAAACGCCTCGCCGTCGATCGCGACGACCTGCTTGATCGCGAGGCCGTACTTCTTCGCGAACGCGAAATCGCGCTCGTCGTGCGCGGGCACGCCCATCACCGCGCCGTCGCCGTACGCCATCAGCACGTAGTTGCCGACCCAGACCTCGATCTTCTCGCCCGTGAGCGGATGCGCGACGAACAGGCCGGTCGGCATGCCCTTCTTTTCCATCAGCGCGAGATCGGCTTCCATCACGCTGCCGCGCTTGCATTCGTCGATGAACGCCGCGAGCACGGGGTTGCTCTTCGCGGCGTGCGCGGCGAGCGCGTGCTCGGCGGCGACCGCGCAGAAGGTCACGCCCATGATCGTGTCGGCGCGCGTGGTGAACACGTACATGCGGCCGCCGCCGATCGGCGTGCCGTCGTCGTCGTTGATGTCGTGCGGGAAGGCGAAGCGCACGCCGAGGCTCTTGCCGATCCAGTTCGCCTGCATCGTGCGCACGCGCTCGGGCCAGCCCGGCATCTTGTCGAGGTAAGCGAGAAGCTCCTCGGCGTAATCGGTGATCTTGAGGTAATAGCCGGGGATCTCGCGCTTCTCGACCAACGCGCCGGTGCGCCAGCCGCGGCCGTCGATCACCTGCTCGTTCGCAAGAACCGTCTGGTCGACCGGATCCCAGTTGACCACCTGCGTCTTGCGATACGCGATGCCCTTTTCGAGCATGCGCAGGAACATCCACTGGTTCCACTTGTAATAGTTCGGATCGCACGCGGCGATCTCGCGCGACCAGTCGATCGCAAGCCCCATCGAGAGCATCTGCTGCTTCATGTACGCGATGTTCTCGTGCGTCCATTTCGCCGGCGCCTGTCCGCTCTTCATCGCAGCGTTCTCGGCGGGCAGGCCGAACGCGTCCCAGCCCATCGGCATCAGAACGTTCCAGCCGTTCATCCGCAGATAGCGGTACATCACGTCGTTGATCGTGTAGTTGCGCACGTGCCC
Source organism: uncultured beta proteobacterium (assembly GCA_963728935.1). Taxonomy (GTDB): domain Bacteria; phylum Pseudomonadota; class Gammaproteobacteria; order Burkholderiales; family Casimicrobiaceae; genus CAVSMC01. The sequence goes on from CAVSMC010000001.1 coordinate 1,479,618, forward strand.
CATGTGCAACTTGCCCGACGGATACGGCAGCATCGACACGCAGTAGAACTTCCCTGCGCCGGGCTTCTCGGTCGCCCGGTAGGCGTCGGCGGCTTTCCACGCGGCCTGCGTGGCAGCTTCGATCTTCGTCGGTTCGAACGGGATCATCGGTCGGTCTGCTGAAGTCGCAACAGGCGTGCGGTTTGTTTCTAAACTGTTGATTATACCGGCGGAGCGCGGTGCACCGCGCTTTCGTCCAATCGTGTTGACGCGCAAACTCCCACAATGTTCGCCTGAGCGTCCGGCGAAATCGCGATGACACAAGCACATGCGCCCCCGACGATGACGGTCTCCGAAGCGCTGGCCTTCGTCGAACGCCACGGCGTCGTTCTCGTGTCGGCGAAAGGTCCCGCGCCGCGACTGACCGAGGCGATCGTCGGTGGATCGATCAGCGGTAGCTGGTGGGGCCATCCCAAAGGCCGCCACGTCTACTCGGTGCTGCAGGCGCTCGCCGAGTCGCCCGACATCCTCGTCTGTCGCCTCGTCGGCGGCAAAGTGACCTTCGTCCATCGCCGGATCTGGCCGGCGCTCGTCAGGCTTGCCGAGCGATTGCCGCCCGATCACGTTGCACAGGTGCGCGAGCGGCACACGTCGTCCGGCCGTCATGCAACGACGCAGATCGCGTTTCCCCATTGGGTGCCCGGCGACGTGAGCGCGCGGGCGAAGGCGATGAGCGACGACGACGCGCGACGTTCGCTCGGTGCCGCGATCGATCCGTCTTGTCTTCCTGGCGACCGATGACCGACAATCGCGGCAGCGCTTCGCTCCGCGAGAATCCGGTGGCCGTCATCCGCTACATCGTCGCCGACGTCGACATTGCCGTGAAGTTTTACGTCGAAACGCTGGGATTCGAGCTCGAGCAGCAGTGGGGCCCTGCGTTCGCGATGGTCAAGCGCGACGACCTCGTGCTGTGGTTGAGCGGGCCCGCAAGCTCAGCCGCACGTCCGCTTGCCGACGGATCGAAACCGCAGCCGGGCGGTTGGAATCGCCTGGTCGTCGAGACGGATGACATCGAGGCCTCGATCGCCGCGGCCAAGCGGGCCGGCGCGCACCTTCGCAGCGACGTCGTCTCAGGGCCGGGCGGCAAGCAGGTCGTCGTCGACGATCCCTCCGGCAACCCGGTCGAGTTGTTCGAGCCCGCCGGCGATTGATCTCGCTCGCCGCCGCGTTACTCGGCGCCGCGCCATTTCCCGGCACGTTGGCGCACGGCGCCCGCCCAATCTCCGACGTCGTAGGCGCCTGCGAGCCTGCCGTCGACGACGGTGTGGAAGTTGATCGTCATGACGCTGAGCCGCTTGCCATTCGCCGGCACGCCATCGGCGACATCTCGCAGCGGGTGTTGACCGAAACGTTGCGTGCTCTCGAGCAAGACCGCTATTTCACGCGCACCGTGCACCCGGTCCGCCCGCCGATGGTCTGCGACGAGCTCACGCGTCGCGCAACGTCGGTTCTCGTGCCGATTCGGGGATTGCTTGCGTGGGCGAAACGAACGCAGTCGGCGATCCGCGCGTCGCGCGCCGCTTACGATCGGGCGCACGCCGCTTCGGAGTCGGCCTTTCGGTTGCGCCGGGCGTGACGGCGCTCGGTGGCGCCGGGGTGGTTAGCTGTGGCTCTTCGGCAGGTGGCGACGGTGCGGTTACCTGTGGCTCGTCCGCGGGCGTCGACGAGGGGCCGGTCGGTGGTGAAGCGGGCGACGCGGGCGACGCGGGCGACGCGGGCGACGCGGCGTTCTGGTTCGATGGCGGCGACGCCGCGTTCTCGTTTTGCGCGGGTGCGACGGGCGGCGACGCAGCGGCGTCGTCGGGCTTCAGCGCCGGTGGCGGGCTCGCCGGTTCGCTCGCGCGTGCCGCTTCGTCGACGGCGGCGGGCGATTGCGGCATACGGCTCTTGATGGCTTCGAGCAGGCCCGCGTGCGTTGCGCGCAGCCAGTCGCCGACTGGATTGGCGGCAAGATACTCGTAATAGACGGCGCTCACCGCCGCGATGACGAGCAGAGCGGCAATTGTTGCGCGTACCCGGCGTCGGCGGCGTGCGACGGCGACATCCCGAGCGGCGCTCAAGCGCTCTTCGTCGGGCGGCACGACGAGCGATGCGGCGCTCGGGAGATCGGATGTCGGGGCGCTGACGACCTCGGCAGCCGGTGGCGAGCCGGCGACATCGGCTGCGACGTCCGATAGCGAACTGGCGACCTCGGCGGCGACGTCCGATAGGGCGGAGGGAGCAGGACTTGGCGCAGGCAGCAGCGATGGCGCATCGTGGCGCACGCTGCGCGCAACGTCGACTGCCGGTGTGTCGGCGCGTGCCATCGCCGAGGTCAACGACTCGGCGAATGCCTCCGGCAGGGACGTCCCCTTGTCCTCGTGTGCAGCGGGCTTGTCGGCGTAGTGCATTTCGGGCGGCGACCGCGTAAACGCCGCGGCGCATCGGTAGCAGGCGGCCGCTTCGTAATCGTTCACCGCATCGCACTCGGCGCAAGGCTTCAGATGCAACGGCGAGCCGCATTCGTTGCAGAACTTGGACCCGGCCGGATTATCGTGTCCGCAGAAGGCGCAGCGCGAGTGGAGCATGTTGGCAGCAGCGATATGCGTGTCGAATGGGCAGCGGCCGCATCGAATAGGGCAGGTGACTAGCGTACATCAAAGCGAATTGCTCGCGCGACGACGCCCGCGATGGACATCGACACGGTCGATGATCGGGGCGGCGCTTGCCCATTGCGGCCGCGACCCTTACGATGATGGGTACTTACCCGCCAAAGGGGAGTAGCTTAGGCCGTACGGTCGTCAGCACGGGACTAACGTCCCCGGTCGTACGGGCGGCGCGAAGCAGCGTCGCGGCAAGACCTTTGCCAAAGACGGTAAGTCGACAGTGCTCTTCGCGATCATCGAGCGCGAAGGGCGCAGCGGCTTCGTTGTCGTTTGGCAGGAGGTCCGCGATGCTCAAGGCATTGGTTCCGGTCGACGGTTCGGACAACTCGCTCGCCGCGATCCAGCGCGTCCTCAAGCTCGTTCGAGACGGCGAGCCGCTCGAAATTCATCTTTTGAACGTGCAACCGCCGCTGCATGGCGACGTCACGGCTTTCGTGAGCACGAGCGCGGTGAAAAGCTGCCATGACGATGAGACCGCGAAAGCGTTGGCACCCGCGCGTGCGCTGCTCGACGCCGCGGGCGTCTCCTACCAAATGCACGCCGTCGTCGGACACGCGGCTCAAGTGATCGCCGAATCGGCGACAAAGCTCGGTTGCGACAGGATGGTCATGGGGACGCACCGACTGGACGCAATGCCCCGGCTATTGCTCGCGTCGGTCAGTCACGAAGCGATTCATCGGATGGACCCTACGATACCGGTCACGCTCGCCAAAAATCCCCATCACGGACGCAAGGAAGAACAAGAACCATGAACCGCTCAGCGATCGAGCGCACTGCCGCGACGAACCCGGACGCGACGTCCGCGGGCGCCGGGCCCTGCGCACCCGACGTCGTGGCGTGGCACGTGATGTCGATGTCGCAGACGGCCGACCGGTTGGAGAGCGAGCCCGCCGCCGGTCTCGCAGCCGGCGAAGCCGCGCGCCGCCTCGCGGTTCACGGCCGCAACGAGATTCGCGAACAGGCGCAGCGAAGCGTCTGGCACATGCTCGCGAGTCAGTTCACCGATTTCATGATTCTGCTGCTGATCGCGGCGGCGGTGATCTCCGGCATCATCGGGGAGCCCGAGGATGCGTTTGCCATTCTTGCGATCGTGATTCTCAATGCAATCGTTGGCTTCATCCAGGAATACCGTGCCGAGCAGGCGCTGCGCGCGCTGAAGCAGCTCGCGGCGCTCAAGGCGAAGGCCGTTCGCGACAGGCAGGTCGTGACGATTGCGGCGACCGACCTGGTTCCGGGCGACGCGGTCGTGCTGGAGGCAGGGAGCATCGTGCCGGCCGATCTTCGTCTGACCGAGGCGGTGCGGCTGCGCGTCGAGGAGGCGGCGCTCACCGGCGAATCGCAGCCGGTCGAAAAGGAGGTGAATCCGCTGACCGAGGCCGATGTTCCGCTCGGCGATCGCATCAACATGGCCTACAGCGGCACGATCGTCACGTATGGCCGCGGACACGGATTGGTCGTGGCCACGGCGATGCAGACCGAGCTCGGCAAGATCGCAACGCTGCTCGCGACGACCGAGGAAGGGCGCACGCCGCTGCAAAAGCGTCTCGCGAAGTTCGGCCGTCAGCTTTCGATCGCCGCGATAGCGATCTGCGTCGTTGTCTTCGTGCTCGGAATCCTGCGCGGCGAATCGCCTGTCCTGATGTTTCTCACCGCCGTGAGCCTCGCGGTCGCCGCGGTGCCGGAGGCGCTGCCCGCGGTGATCACGATCGCGCTCGCGCTCGGCGCGCAACGGATGGTCCGCAAGAACGCGCTCGCCCGGCGGCTGCCTGCAGTCGAAACGCTCGGATCGGTCACCTACATTTGCTCAGACAAGACCGGCACGCTCACGCAAAACCGGATGCGTGCCGACGCGTTCTTCCTCGACGCCACGATCTGGCATGCGATGCCCGAGGCGGACGCGATTGCACACGAGCCGTGGAGGTCGTTCGTGACGGCGCTCGCGCTCAGCAACGACGCCGACATGGACGCGCGAGGTGAAATGGTCGGAGATCCGACTGAGATTGCATTGCTCACGGTGGCGCGCGCAGCCGGCTACGACAAGCAGGCGCTCGGGGCGCAGGCGCCGCGTGTGGCCGAGCTGCCGTTCGATTCCGCGCGCAAGTGCATGACGACGCTTCATCACGCCCATGCGACGGACAGCGTCGTCGCGTTCACCAAGGGCGCGCCTGAACGCGTGATCGACAGATGCACGCTGTGTCTCACCTCGCAGGGCGCGTTACCGATCGACGCCGCCGCGCTGAACGTACAAGCCGAGCAGATGGCGAGCGCGGGGCTTCGCGTGCTCGCAATCGCCCGCCGCGACTGGGCGGTCGTGCCCCGCGAGCTCGTGCCCGAGGAAGTCGAGCGCGACTTGATATTCATCGGCTTCGTCGGCCTGATCGATCCTCCACGGCCCGAAGCCGAACCCGCGGTGGCGGCATGCCGGCAAGCCGGCATCACACCGGTCATGATCACCGGCGATCATCCGCTCACTGCGCGTGCGATCGCAATCCGACTCGGCATCGTCGCCGACGGCGACCAGTCGATCGTTACGGGCCGCGAACTGGCGAGTATTTCCGACCACGATTTCGCCGCCCGCGTTCGCGACCTGCGCGTCTACGCGCGGGTCGATCCCGAGCAGAAGATCAGGATTGTGCAGGCGCTGCAGCGCCGCGGCGAGTTCGTCGCGATGACCGGCGACGGCGTCAACGACGCGCCCGCGCTGAAAAGCGCCGACATCGGCATCGCGATGGGGAAGGTCGGCACCGACGTCGCACGCGAAGCGTCCGACCTGGTGTTGCTCGACGACAATTTCGCGAGCATCGTTGCAGCGGTCGCCGAAGGCCGCCGCATCTACGAGAACATCCGCAAGTTCGTCAAGTTCGTGCTCGCCGGCAACACGGGCGAGATCGTCACGCTGCTGGTCGCGCCGCTGCTGGGATTGCCGATCCCGTTGCTGCCGATCCAGATCCTGTGGGTCAACCTGGTGACGGACGGATTGCCGGGGCTCGCGCTCGCCGTCGAGCCCGAAGAGAAGGACATCATGCGCCGGCCGCCCCGCGCCCCGGACGAGAGCCTGTTCGCGGGCGGGGTCGGGCCGCATATCGTGTGGGTCGGGCTGCTGATCGGCGGGTTGTCGATCCTCACGCAGGCGTGGGCGATCGCCGACGGTTCGCCGCACTGGCAGACGATGGTGTTCACCACCCTTACGTTCGCACAGCTCTTCCACATCATGGCGATCCGCTCGTCGCGCGAGTCCTTGTTCACGCAAGGGTTGGCGTCAAACCTGCCGCTGCTGGGCGCGGTACTGCTCGGCGCCGTATTGCAACTTGCTGTCGTTTACCTGCCGGCGGCGAATGACATCATGAAGACGCAGCCGTTGACCGGTGGCGAACTCGCGATCTGCGTGTTCCTCCCCGGCGTTGTGTTCGTCGCTGTCGAGATCGAGAAGTGGCTTAAGCGACGCGGTCTGCTGTATCGCCGTCGCGAGTCGGAGCGCGCAGGCGTGCAATCGCCGCCCGCATGATCGCCGCAGCCGCGTCATCCGGTGAGATCGGTCGCGACCAGCGCATAAACGCCCAAGCCCACGAACAACAGCGCGGCGGCGATGCGAATCGCCTTGAATGGAATTCGGGCCGACGCAACGTTGCCGAGCAGCACGACTGGCACGTTCGCGACCAGCATGCCGAATGTCGTTCCGAGCACGACGCCGGTGAGCGAATCGAATTTCGCGGCGAGCACGATGGTGGCGACCTGCGTCTTGTCGCCCATTTCGGCCACGAAGAACGCGATCACCGTGACGCCGAACACACCCCAGCGCGAAACGGGCAGCGGCTCTTGGTCGAGCGTGTCGGGCTTGAGCGCCCACGCGGCGACGGCGAAGAACGACAGCGCGACGACCCAGCGCAGGATGTCGTCCGGCACGAACGTGCGGAAGAGGTTGCCGAGGTAACCGGCGAGCGCATGGTTCGCGAGCGTCGCGACGAGGATGCCCGCGACGATCGGCCAGGGCTTGCGAAATCGCGCCGCAAGCATCAGCGCGAGCAATTGCGTCTTGTCGCCGATTTCGCCGAGCGCGACGACAGCGGCCGAGACGAGGAAGGTATCCATTCGGGAGACGGCGCGGCGCCGGGTGTGCAGCCGCGCCGCCGGTCGGGCCGGACGGTGCGCCCGCGCGGCTTGTTGTGGTCCGTCAAGGGGAGTGCCGGCGCGGACCGGTAGAATTATAGCTTCGAGCGAAGGGGCGCGGTCGTCTTGCGTTTCGCGCCGGAATGTCGTCTCGGCGCAGCGTGTTGACACGGTCGGCGTCCAATGTCCATGCGAACCCAACGCACGATCTCGCAAATCGCTCGCGCCCTCGTCGGCGCGGCGATCGCGTTTGCAATCGGCACATCGGTCGCAGCGCCGGTGAAGACCGACAACGTCGAAGCCGAGCTCGTCGCCGAGCGGACGGCGATCGTTCCGGGGCAGCCGCTGACCGTGGCGCTGCGGCTCGCGATCGCCGACGGCTGGCACACGTACTGGCGCAATCCGGGCGATTCCGGGCTGCCGACGACACTCGCGTGGAAGCTTCCCGCCGGCGTCGTCGCTTCGCCGATCGAGTGGCCGACGCCGCATGCGCTGCCCGTCGGTCCGCTGGTCAACTACGGCTACGAAGGCGAGGTGCTGCATCTCGTTACGCTGACGCCTGCGCAAGCGCTCGCCGCGGGAACGCCGGTGAAACTCGCCGCACGCGCCGATTGGCTGGTCTGCCGCGAAACGTGCATTCCCGAAGGCGCCGATCTCACGCTTACGTTGCCCGTCGACACGACGAGCGCGCCCGATGCGAAGTGGAGCGGACCTATCGCGGCAACGCGCGCGGCGTTGCCAAAGCCGCTCGCCGGATGGCGTGCGAGCGCCCAGGGTCATGGGTCGACGATCGCGCTCACGCTCGTTGCGCCGCCTGCCGCCGGCGATCCTGGCGCCGTGTATTTCTTCGCGCACGCCGACTCGCGGATCGAACCGTCGAAGCCGCAGCCGCTCGCGCGCGACGGCGACGCGTACGTGCTGACGCTGCCGGTGTCGAGCGCACTCGCGCCCGGCTTGGTCAACGTCGACGGCGTGTTGACGGCGAGCAAAGGGTTCGCCAACGGCGCCGGCTCGATGGTGAGCGCGGCAACGATCGACGTGCCGCTCGTCGGCACGGTCGTCGCGGGACCGAAGCCTGCGCTTGCGCAAGCGCCGGCGCTGAACCTCGCGCCGCCGGCTGCGGCGGGCATGAGCCTGATCGTTGCGATCGCGTTCGCGCTCGTCGGCGGCGGGCTCCTCAATCTGATGCCGTGCGTCTTTCCCGTGCTGTCGCTCAAGGTGATGGGATTTGCAACGCACCACGACAACCGCACGACGCTGCATGCCGAGGCGGTCGCGTTCTCGATCGGGGTCATCGTCACGTTCGTCGTGCTCGGTCTTGCGCTCGCCGGCTTGCGCGCAGCCGGCGAGCAGCTCGGGTGGGGATTCCAGCTCCAATCGCCCGCGGTCGTCACGGCGCTCGCGATGCTCTTTTTCGTGCTCGCGCTCAACCTGTCCGGCGTCTTCGAGTTCGGTCAGCTTGCGCCGTCGAGCGCGGCCGGATGGGCGTCCGCCAATCGCACGTTCGATGCCTTCGGGTCCGGCGTGCTCGCCGTCGTCATCGCATCGCCGTGCACGGCGCCGTTCATGGGCGCTGCGCTGGGCTACGCGTTGACCGGCGGCACCGCGACCACGCTCGCGGTGTTCGTCGCGCTCGGCATCGGCATGGCGTTGCCGTACGTGCTGCTCGCGCTCTTTCCCGGCTGGCGTCGCAAGCTGCCGAAATCCGGACCGTGGCTCGCGCGCTTCAAGCAATTGCTCGCGTTTCCGCTCTACGCGACAGTGGTGTGGCTCGCGTGGGTGCTGGGTGCGCAGCGCGACATCGACGCGGTCGCGAGGCTGCTGCTCGCGCTTCTCGGCATCGGTTTCGCGCTTTGGGCCTGGCACATCGTGCGCACCGGCGGCGCACGACCGTGGGGACTCGCGGGCGCGGCGGCGCTCGCCGCCGCAATCGTCGTCGCGTGGCCGTTGGTCGCGACGAGCGGCACCGCGAACGCGGTCGTGCGCTCGACCGACGCGAATGGCGCAGCCGATGGATGGCTCCCGTTCTCACCGCAAGCCGTGAGCGATCTCAGCGCGCAGAATCGCGCGGTGTTCGTCGACTTCACGGCCGCATGGTGCGTGACATGCCAGGTGAACGAGCGACTCGTGCTCGCCGATGACGACGTGCGCGCCGCGTTCGCACGCAAGAACGTCGCGCTGCTGCGCGCCGATTGGACACGACGCGACGACGACATCACCAGGGCGCTGGCGGCGCTCGGCCGCAACGGTGTGCCCGTCTACGTGCTCTACCGGCCCGGAAAGCCGCGACTGTTGCTGCCCGAAGTGTTGCAGAAGCAGGTCGTGCTCGACGCGCTCGCGACGCTCTGAGTCGGCGTCAGCGCGCCGACTCGGCTCGGCGGATCCGTTCTTCGGTGGCGGGATGCGTGGACCGGTAGCGCAGCAGCGCACCGTCGGCCGCCGCCGATTGTTTGCTCAACCGTCGCATCAGCTCGGCGAACACGCGAGCCGAGATGCCGTGGCGCTTGAACGAGTCGAATGCATGGTCGTCTGATTCGCCTTCGAATCGCCGCGAACAGCTCGTCTGCAACAGAACGGTCGGCATCAGCGCGCGGCGAGCGTCGCAACGTGCAATGCTAAGATTCGCCGTCGCAGCGGAGGACAACCGGTCGATCGCGTGCATTCGCTCGTTTCGCGCACCGTCGTTTGCAGCGGCCTCGCGTCGCTCGTCGCGGCGTTCTCCGTCACCGGCTGCTCGAAGGATGTCGGTAGGCCGATTCAGGGTTACGTCGAAGGCGAATACGTTCGCGTCGCCGCGCAGTTTCCCGGAACGCTCGTCAAGCTCGCGGTCAGACGCGGCGATGCCGTGACGGCCGGAGCACCGGTGTTCGTGCTCGAAGCCGAGAACGAGTCGGCCGCACGCCGTCAGGCCGACGAACAACTGCGCGCGGCCGAGGCGCGGCTCGCCAATCTCAAGACCGGCAAGCGGCCGACGGAGATCGAGACGGTCGCGGAGCAGATGCGCCAGGCGCAAGCGGCGCTTGACCTTTCGGCCGCCAATTTGCGACGCCAGCAGGACCTGTTTCGCTCCGGCTTCGTGAGCCAGGCGACGCTCGACGACGCGCGCAGCGCGCTCAAACGCGATGAAGCGCAAGTCGCGCAAATGAAGGCGTCGATGGAGACCGCCAAGCTTCCGGCGCGAAGCGATGAAATCCGCGCCGCCGAAGCGGACGTCCGCGCCGCGCGCGAAGCGCTCGCGCAATCGCAGTGGCGGCTCGCGCAGCGCGAGGTGTCGACGCCGACAGCGGGGCTGGTGCACGACACCTACTACGTCGTCGGCGACTTCGTTCCCGCCGGCAGTCCCGTTGCCGCCATTCTTCCGCCCGGCAACGTCAAGGCGCGCTTCTACGTGCCGGAGCCGATCGTTGGCAGGCTCAAGCGCGGCGATGTCGTCGCGCTCGCATGCGACGGCTGCGGTGCGCCGATTTCGGCGACGATCTCGTTCATCTCCGACCGCGTCGAGTTCACGCCGCCCGTGCTCTATTCGAAGGAGAACCGCGCGAAGCTCGTATTTCTCGTCGAGGCAAAGCCGCAAATCTCCGATGCGCAACGGCTGAAGCCCGGCCAGCCGTTGGATGTGACGCTGCCCGCGACATGAGCTCGCCCGGCCGTCGGAACGGCAGCGCGCGCGACGGCGGTCCATCGGCCGCGGCCGAAAACGGCGACGTCGTGATCGACGTTCGCGGCCTGAACAAGCACTTCGGCAAGCTGCACGCGGTGAGGGACCTCGCGCTTACCGTGCGCCGCGGCGAGATCTTCGGCTTCCTCGGTCCGAACGGCAGCGGCAAGACGACGTCGATCCGAATGCTCTGCGGGCTGCTCACACCCGATAGCGGCGAAGGCACCTGCCTCGGCTTCGACATCGTCCGCGAGACGAGGCAGATCAAGCGCCACGTCGGCTACATGACGCAGCGGTTCTCGTTCTGGGAGGATTTGACGATCCGCGAGAACCTGCGCTTCATCGCGCGCATGTACGGCATGGAAGATCGCAACGCGCGCGTGGAGTCGGCGTTGCGCGATCTCGGGCTCGCCGCACGCGCCGACCAGCTCGCCGGAACGTTGTCGGGCGGTTGGAAGCAGCGGCTCGCGCTCGCCGCGTGTCTGCTGCACGAGCCGCAGTTGCTGCTGCTCGACGAGCCGACCGCAGGCGTGGACCCGAAGGCGCGCCGCGATTTCTGGGAGGAGCTGCACGGGCTCGCCGCGCGCGGCATCACCGTGCTGGTAAGCACGCACTACATGGACGAGGCGGAGCGCTGCCACAAGCTCGCGTACATTCTCAACGGCCGGCTGCTCGTGCAGGGCACGGCGCACGACGTGATCGCGAGCCAGCCGCTCGTGACCTGGGAAGTATCCGGCCCGGATTTGCCCGCGCTCGCGGACAAGCTGCGCGAGTTGCCCGCGGTCGAGCAGGTCGCGGCATTCGGCACGACGCTGCACGTCACCGGATCGAATCGCGACGCGATCGCGCGCGCGCTTGCGCCGCTTCGCGGTGCGCCAGGCTGGGTCTGGCGCGAAGTCGAGCCGGGCCTCGAGGACGTGTTCATCCATCTGATGCGCGAAGTCGACCGCGCGGAAAGGGCACCCTCACAGCAATGACCAGCTTCTTCTCGCTATCGCGCTGGCTGGGGATCGTCATCAAGGAGTTCATCCAGCTCAAGCGCGACCGGCTGACGTTCGGCATGATCGTCGGCATCCCGGTGGTGCAGCTGGTGCTGTTCGGCTTCGCGATCAATTCCGACCCGAAGCATCTGCCGACGGCCATGCTCGACGCCGACCGCAGCGAGTTCTCGCGCAGCATCGTCGCCGGCCTTCGCAACAGCGAGTATTTCGCGTTCGTCCGCGAGGCGGCCGACGAGCGCGAGGTCGATGCGCTGCTGGCAAGCGGCGACGTGCAGTTCGTCGTCACGATCCCGACCGGCTTCTCGCGCGCGCTCGTACGCGGCGAGCGGCCCGCGGTGCTGATCGAAGCCGACGCCACCGACCCGGCGGCGACCGGCAACGCGATCGCCGCGGTGAACACGCTTGCGCAGACGGTGCTCGCACGCGATCTCACCGGGCCGCTCGCGTCGCTCGCCGGCGGCGTATCGCCGTTCGAGGTTCGAATTCATCCGCGCTACAACCCCGAAGCCATCACGCAGTACAACATCGTGCCCGGATTGATGGGCGTGATCCTGACGATGACGATGGTGCTGATGACCGGGCTCGCGGTCACGCGCGAGACCGAGCGTGGCACGATGGAGAATCTGCTCGCAACGCCGGCGACCGCGCTCGAGGTGATGACCGGCAAGATCGTGCCCTACGTGGCGATTGGACTCATTCAGGTGACGATCGTGCTGATTCTCGCGCGGCTGATCTTCGGCGTTCCGATGCTCGGGAACTTGATCGTGCTCTACTCGGCGGTGCTCGTGTTCATCGCGGCGAACCTGACGCTCGGCCTGATGTTCAGCGCGCTCGCGCGCAATCAACTGCAGGCGATGCAGTTGACGTTCTTCTTCTTTCTGCCGTCGATGCTGTTGTCCGGCTTCATGTTTCCGTTCCGGGGCATGCCGGGATGGGCGCAGGTCATCGGCGAGGTGCTGCCGCTCACGCATTTTCTGCGTGTCGTGCGCGCCGTCATGCTGAAGGGAAACGGCCTCGCCGCTGTCGCTGCCGAGTTGTGGCCGATCGCAGCGTTCATGCTCGCGGTGATTCTGATCGGATTGCGGGTGTTCAGAAGCACATTGGACTAGAACGACGCCCGGTCGGCGGCCGATGGCTTCGGACAACTGCGCGTAGACGCGGTCGAGGCGATCTCCGACAGCAAATCGAGCCCTCAGATGCAGATGGCCATTATTCAGGGCATTATGTGTGATGCCGCACAAAGCGGCCGGAAATATGTACAACGATCCGACCGTTCTGGAGCGCTCTCGGAGCGACCGCTCGAACCAGGGGCAATTCGTTCCCCGGCCGACGCCGACACTCGAAAAGACCTGGGGGAGGAACTGGAGGCGACGCACCGGGCTCGGACGAGCGTGCGCGACGAGCCCTTGAGGGCCGCGCGCGACGTCCCCAGCTACCAGCCATGATGCCCATGACGACTGCTCTGATCGCCGCCAATGTGGCGATGTTCTTCCTGGAGCAGGTCGCTCCCGGTTTGATTTACGCGCTCGCGCTGTGGCCGCTCGGCGGCGGACGGGCGGGCGGCCCGGGTTTCGCCCCGTGGCAGCTCGTCACTTACGCATTCCTGCACGGCGGAATGCTGCACCTCGCCTTCAATATGTTCGCGCTCTACATGTTCGGCGGCGCGATCGAGCGGGTATTCGGTCCGCGGCGATACCTTACTTATTACTTCGTGTGCGTTGTTTCAGCCGCGCTCACGCAATTGGTGTTCGCCGCGATTTCCGGCGGGTTCTATCCGACCGTCGGCGCTTCCGGCGGCGTCTTCGGGCTGCTGCTCGCGTATGGCGTCTACTTCCCGAACAATCGCGTGATGCTGATCTTTCCGCCGATACCGATGCCGGCGCGGATGTTCGTGCTCGTCTACGCCGCGATCGAGCTCTATCTCGGCGTCACCGGCACGCAGGAAGGTGTGGCTCATTTCGCCCACCTGGGCGGGATGATCGGCGGCCTGGCGCTGTTGCGCTACGGCCGGGGCCCGGGCGGCGGGCGTCGAGTCTTCCGATGGTGATCTTGAAGCGCGTGCGCCGCTTCGAATGACGAAGGGACGTTCCGCGAGCGTCGGCGGCTATTGGCGCGCCTACAGCTGCGGGATCGTACCCGACGCCGTGCGCAGATAGAGTATCGCGCCGCGGTCGCTGACCAATTCGCCGTGCGAGCTTCCGGCGTACGCGACGTGGTAATCGCCGCGGCTCACCTCGACGTCGCCCAGCCGCACGCTGCCCTCGACGACGATGCAATGCTCGTCGCAAATCGGATGATCGTGCGCAGGCAGACGCGCGCCCGCATCGAGGCGCAGCAGGAACGACTGCATCGTGCCGTCATCCTGCAGATGCTTGACGGCGACGCCGGGGGCGATGGCCAACCACGTTCCGTCGCTCGTGCGCACCGTCAGAAAGCGCTGACGATCGCGTCGCACGCGGTCGACAATTCGCTCGCGGATGCGCGCAAAGCGCGCTGCATCCGGCGGGGCCGGCGCGATCGCAACGGCCAGCGCCTCGGTCACCTCGTCGGGCAGCACCGCGTCGTTCAATATTGTTTTTCGCGCTGACGACATGCTATTGGTCCTGGTTGTTCGATGTCGGGGAGCTTGCGCTTCAGCGCGTCGAGCGCCCGGCGGATCTGGCTTTTGACCGTTCCGAGCGGCAGGCCGACGAACTGCGCGATCTCCTGGTGGGTAAGTCCGCGGAAGAACGCAAGCCCGATCATTTGACGCTGCGAGGCGGAAAGGGTTGCGACGGCCGCGTGCACCGCATGGCGCGTCTCCAGCGCCGCGAGCAGGTCGAACGAATCGCGCTCCCGCGGCGCGTCGTCTTCGCTCACGAGTTCCTCGGGCGACTCGTGAAGCGACGCGGGATCGCGCGCCCGCAGCGCATCGAGCGCGCGGCTGCGGCAGATCACCAGCAGCCAGGTTATGGGACTCGCGCGGCCGCTGTCGTAAGCCGCGGCCTGCTTCCAAGCCTGATAGAACGAATCGGCGACGATTTCCTCGGCGAGCGGCTTGCTCGACACGATGCGCAGCGCGAGGCCATAGGCCTTGCCGACCGTCCGGTCATAGAACTGGGCAAGCGCCCGCTCGTCGCCGCCCGCCATCTTGTGCACCAACGCAACGAGCTCGGAGCGTTGCGTTTCCTCTTTGACGACCGGTATCGCGGCCACGTCGGCCGGGCCGGCGCCGCCTTGGCGCGGGGTCGTCATGCGCACGGACACTTGCCAACGGGCGTCGACGACGTGCTGAAAGGCCATACCAATAGCTCCGGTTCGCGTCGGATCGGTCTACCGTCCAGATACGCAAACGCGCGCACTTTGGATCCCCAGTCAGCCGTCAAGCGCCGATAGGATGCCCGAACGCCGTCCATCGTCAAGACCAATGTCGATCCGTCGCCGTGCCGATCGACTAATGATAGGAACGGTTGTTCGGCAGCGTACGTTTGTCCGCAACCTGTCCGCCCCGTCCCTGTCAGACGACGAAGGAGGCTGCGATGCAGAAGATCACCCCGTTTCTCTGGTACTCGACCCAAGCCGAAGAAGCCGCGAAGTTCTACGCGTCGATTTTCCCCAACTCGAGGGTGCGCGGCGTCACGTCGTTGCCGAGCGAATCGCCCAGCGGCCCGCCCGGCTCGGTGAAGATCGTCGACTTCGAGCTCTTTGGCCAGTCGTTCACCGCCATGACCGCGGGGCCGCTCGACCCGTTCAATCACGCGGTGTCGTTCGTCGTGAGCTGCGACAATCAGGCGGAAATCGACCGCTACTGGAACGCGCTTCTCGAGGGCGGGTCGGCCGAGCAATGCGGTTGGCTAAAAGACCGCTATGGCCTGTCGTGGCAGATCGTCCCGACCGTGCTGGGCAAGATGATGGGCGACCCCGATCGAGCCAGCGCGAAGCGAGCGGCCGACGCGATGCTCAAGATGGTCAAGATCGACATCGCGGCGTTGGAGGCGGCATTCGCGGGCAAGTGAACGACGCGGCCGCGTGTGCTAGAGCCTGACGTCGGCCCAGTCGGCTCCGGTGAGGCTTTGCAGTTGATCGGGTTTGACCGGAAAAACCGAGAACGGCGTGCCGCCTGCTGCCCACACCGTGTCGAAGCCGCGAAGATCCTGATCGAGCAGCAGCTTGACGGGTTGCGAGTGGCCGATCGGCGCGACGCCGCCGATCGCGTAGCCGGTGGACGCGCGCACGAAGTCGGCGTCGGCGCGCGTCAGCGGTTCGCCGAGCAGCATCGCGACCTTCGACTCGCTCACGCGGTTGTCGCCGCTCGCCACGACGATGACCGCTTGCCCACTGGTCTTGCCGCGAAACACGATCGACTTCGCGATCTCGGCAACCGAACAGCCAATGGCCGCGGCCGCCTCGGCGCTCGTGCGAGTGGCCTGTTCGAACTCGACGACGCGGGTGTCGACGCCCGCCTCGCGCAGCAATTGCGACGTGCGAAGCGCGGTGGGGTGCTCGGCGGCTTTCATGGCAACGATAGGCAACGAAAGCCGCGATCGTAGCGCAGGGCGGGCACGCCGCGCGAACGAGACGCCCGCCGCGCGAGCTTGGCGATTTCCGGACGCTCGCGTACGCGGCGATCGCGCGAATTGCAATCGCTTGTCGAGCCTGATAGCCTTTGCGCATGGGACCCATATCCAACGTTTCGTTGCGCTGGTGGAGCCGCTGACAGCAGGCGGCTGATCGTCTTTTTCGTCTCTTCCAAACGAGAATGCCGCCGCTCCGGGCGGCATTCTCGTTTCTCGTGTGTCGCGTCGGATCGGCGGCCTGCGCATACCAGGAGCCATTCATGTCCGCATCGCCAACGAGACCCGTCGTCGTGACGGGAGACCGCACCACCGGGCCGCTCCATCTCGGCCACTACGTCGGTTCGCTGAAGGCGCGCATCGAGCTTCAGGACCGCTGCGACCAATTCGTGCTGCTCGCCGATAGCCAGGCGCTCACCGACAACATCGGTCGACATCGCAGAGTCGCCGAGAACGTCATCGAAGTCGCGCTCGACTATCTCGCGGTCGGCATCGACCCGGAAAAGTCGACGATCTTCATACAGTCGCAGGTAGCCGAGCTCGCGGAGCTCACGACACTGCTGATGAATTTCGTGACCGTCTCGCGTCTCGAGCGCAATCCCACCATCAAGGACGAGATACGTCTGCGTGGATTCGATCGGGACATTCCCGCAGGCTTTCTCGCGTATCCGGTCAGCCAGGCTGCGGACATCACCGCGTTCCGTGCGACACTCGTCCCGGTGGGCGAGGATCAGGTGCCGATGATCGAGCAAACGAACGAGATCGTCCGGCGCTTCAACGCGACCGTTGGCGCTTCCGTACTGGTCGAGTGCGCGCCGAAATTGTCAGCGGTCCCGCGACTTCCCGGCATCGACGGCAAGTCCAAGATGAGCAAGTCGTTGGGGAACGCGCTTGCCTTGGGAGCGAATCCCGACGAGATTCGCGCGGCGGTGAAGCGAATGTATACCGACGAAAAGCATCTGCGCGCGTCCGATCCCGGAACGGTCGAGGGCAATGTCGTGTTCGCGTTCCTCGACGCTTTCGAGCCCGACAAGGCACGTGTCGATGATCTGAAGATGCGCTATCGTCGCGGCGGGCTCGGCGACACGGCACTGAAGAGCGTTCTCGACGATCGGTTGCAGCAGGTCATAGCGCCGATCCGCGAGCGACGCAATCGATTCGCCGCCGATCGCGCGCACGTGTTGCGCGTCGTCGCGCAGGGTACCGACCGCGCGAGGGAGAAGGCCGCACGAACGCTGGGCGATGTGAAGCGCGCACTCGGACTCGAGTACTTTGGCGATCGTCAGCGGCGCGTTGCCGAAGTCAGCTCAGCGCGTCGATCGCCACATTGAGATCGTCGAGGAACTTGCCGCGCGTCGCATCGTTCAAGCCGTCGTTGCCGTTGCAGAGCACGGCGAAGTCGAAGCCGTTACCGCGCGAGCTCGCGCAGCTGAACGTCCCCGCCATATCGCCGATGCGCGCGAAACCCGGCGAGCGCGGGCCGTAGTCCCAGACGGCATGGTGCGCGATCGTGCCGACGACCGCCGGTGCCGACGCGAGCAGGCCGCCGGCGCCCGGCGAAACTTCCGTCGCGAGCCCGCCGTACGGTTCCGACACCCATGCGGGGTCGAGGTCCGGACGAAACACCGATTGAACCGCGTTCACGCAGTGGTATCGCACTTCGCGCGGAGCTCCGCCGAACGATCCTGCGACGAACACGTCGGTGACGCCGATCGGCGCGAGCACGCTGTCGCGCAGATAGTCGTGGAACGGCTTGCCTGCCAGGCGCTCGACCGCCATTTGCAGCAACAAGTATCCGAAGTTCGAGTAACGTTCCTGCGGCGACAGCGCGGTGCTTCCGGGCGCGAATTGCAGCGGCTCTCCGTACATGTAGCGCGCGACGTCGCGGGGGGACACGACGTGGTTGAACGACAAGTCGCGTCCGATGAGGCGCAGCGCCGGACCCGAGCACGGGTCGAAGCCCGGCGGATTCGAAGGATGCAAGCTGGGCGTTGCCGCGCTGCGCTGCCAGCCGCCTTCATGCACGAGCAGGTGACGCAGCGTGATCGTGTTGATGCGGCTGTCGGCCGTCTGCCCAGGCAGCAGAACGCCGGAGATGCCGAGCAGCGGGAAGATGTGCTTGTTGAGATAGCGCAGGTTCTGCGGGAACGGCTGCGCGCGGCGCAGCGTTTCGATCGCCGCCGCGGCAAAGAGCTTCGAAACGCTCGCAACACGGAACAGCGCGCCGGGCTGGCATACGGGATAGCCGCTCTCCGCCCACGTGAACCCTCGCGAATGCACGAGGTGCCCGTCACGGCCGATCGCCAGCGTCGCCGAGCGAATGCCGTGTGTTTGCAGGAAGCTCCTGATGAGCGATTCGATCGCTGCGTACTGCGGATGCGCGGCGCCGGTCTCGCTCCAGTGGCGCGGCAGCGCGACGTCGGTTGGCGCGAACACCGCCGCATAGAGGTCCCGCGCCTGATCGCGGACCCTACCGGCCGCGCGCACGAAGACCGGCATTCGACCTTGCGCCAGGTTGGCGTCGAATTCGCGCTGATAGGCGTCGCCGTCGATGTGATGCCGCGCGACGCCCTCGCCCACCGAATCGTCTCGGAACAACGCGTGATAGCGCGGCCCGTCTGAAACCGAGACGAGGAACGGCCGGTTGTCTCGCGGAGCCAGGGCGTCGAACAGTTGCTGGTACGTGTCGCGGTCGAAGAATCGCCACGTCGACTGATGAACGGACAAGGACGCCGGCAGCCAGACCGCGGCGACCAGCGGTTGGCCGACGCTGCCGTAGCAACAGAGATCGCGCAGCGCGAAACCGCGCTTCTGGTTCGCGTCGTCGTCGGCATCGAATGCCTCGCGCGTGATCTGATGGCGGCCTTGCCACGCGATGTTGAGTTGCTCGAACACGCCGGCGAACGTCGCGTTGGCGAAATCGCCGGTGGCCGATAACAAGACGGGTACGTACCCCTGCGGCGTCAGCGTGTCCGCCAACCGCTGGTATTCGTTGGCGGATCGGTTGTGGAACGCGATATAGGCCGGCCCCGGCCGCTGGACCCACACCGCCGCGTAGCGCGCGTCGTCGGGCGGCCCGTAGACGCACAACGAAATCATCCGGTAGCCGCTCGTCGACAATTGATCGAACCAGCGCTGGTGCTCGGCGCCGGAAATCCGGTGATAAGCACGAAAGGGCGTCATACGGAGCTCGCGGTGTTGGAACGATCAGCGGGCGCGCCGTGCGCCGTGCGCGAAATCCAGGATGGCGCGCGTGTAGGATGCTTCACCCACCGCTGCGCTGTCTTCGTGTCCGCCACCTGGAATGAGGAGCAGCCGTTTGGGTGCGCCAGTCGCATCAAACAGCCGTTGGCTCATCGTGGAAGGAACCTCGCTGTCGGCCGTGCCGTGGATGAACAGCACGGGCAGCCGAAGGCCGGCGACCTTCGAAAGCGCGTCGAAGCGCTGGTTCAACAGCCGATCGACCGGAAACATCCAATACGTGATCTCGGCCACTTCGGACATCGACGTAAACGTGCCTTCGACGATGAGGCCGGCAGCTTCCGGATGACGCAGCGCGAGGTCGATCGCGATGACACCGCCGAGCGAGTGACCGAAGATCAACGTCGATCGAGGATCAACGTGCCTTAGCTGCACGAGATACGTCCAGGCCGTCTCGGCGTCCTCGTACACCCGAGCCTCGGACGGCAGCGCCCCCGTGCTCCTTCCGTAGCCGCGGTAATCGACGGCGAGAACGTTGAATCCCATGCGGTGAAGCCGCGCGATCCGCTCGACATTGCCTCCGATATTGAGATCGTTGCCGTGGAGGTAGAGGATCGTGGACGCCCAAACGTCGCTCGATTGCAGCCACCAGCCATGCAACGTGTCGCGACCGCCGTGCGAAGACAGCCAGATGTCCTCGTGCTGTAAACCGAGACTCGCCGGGGTTTGCTGCAGATCGCGACTGGGAAGGAAGATCAGCTCGCGCTGCTTTTCCCACAGATACCAGCATGCGCCGGCGTAGCCGACGACGAGCGCTGTCACGACGCCGAGAACCACGCGTGCCGCATTCGAGCCGAACGGTGGCATCTTCTTCAGGCCGTTGACGATCGTGCGCGGAGCTCAGCGTACGCCGTCACGCGCGACGCGTTGGAACCGGTGTGAATATTCACGTTGTGAGCGGCCGGCAGAGGTACTAGCTTCTCGAATCGGTCGCCGGAGCGGTCACCGGAGTCGAACAAGCGAAGAAGCATCCCTCAATGACATGTTTTTCTATTGAACGCTTCCGCGAAGTCGCCCGCACCGTTTCGATCCGCCGCCGGGCCGGTGCGCTAGAATGGCCGCCTTGAATCGCAAAGGCTGCAATCGATGTCGCTGTCGACCTGGCTCGCTTTCTTCGTCGCCTCCTGGCTGATCAGTCTGTCGCCGGGAGCGGGCGCCATTTCGTGCATGACGACCGGAATGCGCTACGGTTACGCGCGCGGACTGTGGAACATCTTCGGCTTGCAGCTCGGCATCCTGTTCGTGCTGACGATCGTCGCCGCCGGATTGGGGGCCTTGCTTGCCGCTTCGAGCGTCGCGTTCGCGACGATCAAGTGGCTTGGCGTCGCCTATCTGATATGGCTCGGTGTTTCGCAATGGCGCGCGCCGGCGCGGACATTCGCGGGTGCCAACGGGACCAGCGGCGGTGCGTCGCGCCGCGAGCTCGTGCTCAAGGGGTTTCTCGTCAACGCGACCAACCCCAAGGGCATCGTGTTCATGCTGGCGGTGCTTCCGCAGTTCATCGATCCGGCGAGGCCGCAGCTCGTCCAGTACGCGATCTGCGCGGGCACCCTCGCGTTCACCGATCTGGTCGTGATGAGCGCTTACACCGGGCTTGCATCACGCGTGCTCGCCGCGCTGCGCGAGCCGCATCACGTCCGCATCGTGAACCGCACGTTCGGGAGTCTGTTCGTTGCGGCCGGTGCGCTGCTCGCGACGTTCCGCCGTGCGGCTTAAGCGCTGAACGCGCATTCCATCTCGCGGCGGAATCGAACGGCGTCGCCGCGCTCGTCGAGTTCGACGTCGATCCATCGCACCGGCGCGTGAGCGGCGATTGCGCGCGTGAGCTTGACGCCGTGCGCGAGACCGAGCGGCAAGCCGCCGAGCGCAACCGAATCGGCGGCCGACATCAGCTTGCCGTAGACGGTGTACCCGCCTTCGCCGTCGAGCGTTTCGCCTGCGGCAAGCGCTCGCTTCGCGGTTGCGACGACGTCGCCATGCCACGCGATCGCGGAGCCGGTCGGTTCGTTGCGCAGGCCGACGCAGCCGACGCTGATGCCGAGCTCGAGCCCGATCGCGTGATACGGCTTGTACATCGCCGAATAGCGTCCCGACGGATCGGTCGAGAAGCCGTATTCGCGGAAGCATCGGCGCACGTACTCGTCGCCGGCGCGATCGCCGGCCTCGAACGTCACGTAGACGCCCCAGCGCAAGTCGCGAAACACCGGTCGGCCATCGCGCTCGACGCTCGAGATCACCTCGACCTGACCGGCATGATGCAGTGAGCCGCCTTGCTCGCGCGGGCGCAGCACGCGCGACAGGTCGTCGACGCCGCAGGGCGGAAAGGCGAGCCCGCCGGGCGCGGGCGCGAGACCCGTCGCGTTCGCGACCGCCGCCATCTCGATCGCGCTCTTCGTGCCGTCGAGGAACGAGTTGAACATCTGCGCGTTGAAGTCGCCGGCTGCGACCATTTCCGGGGTGAATCCGTAATGCGGCCACACGGTCGACGGCGTCGACTCGTGATACACGGGCAGATACTTCGTTCCCTTGCCGGCCGCGACGACCGAGAACCCGGCCGCGCGGCACCAGTCGACCATTTCGCAAATCAGTGCCGGCTGGTCTCCATACGCGAGCGAGTAGACGATGCCTGCCTCACGCGCGCGTCTCGCGAGCAGCGGACCTGCGAGCGCATCGGCTTCGACGTTGACCATCACGATGTGCTTGCGATGTTCGCAGCATGCGAGCACGTGCCGGATGCCGGCGGCCGGATTGCCGGTCGCATCGATGACGATGCCGACATCGCGCGCGGCGATCAGCGCCTTCGCATCGTCGGTGACGTAGGTGGCGCCGCTTCGCTCGGCGTCGGCGAACGAGCGCGCGGCGTAGCCTTCGGCGGGCCACCCGGTTCGCGCGAGCGATGCCCGTGCGCGATCGGGCGCGAGATCGGCGATGGCGACGATGTGAATGCCGGGCGTGTGCTTTGCCTGCGCGAGATACATCGACCCGAACTTGCCGGCGCCGATCAGCCCGATCGTCAGCGGTCGCCGTTCGGCGGCCCGCGCCAAGAGCATGCGATGCAGGTTCATGCGTCGATTATCCCGCAAATTTTTCCGTCCGCGAGCGCCGACGCGATCATTCGCCGGAACGCGCGATTGCGCCTGCTCATCTAATGGGATGGTTCTTCCACTACCCAAGGAGGCACTATGCGTACCCCTGCCAGCATCGCCGGTCACCCCCTCCATGCGATGCTGATCGTCTTTCCGGTCGCGCTGTTCATCTTTTCGCTGGTCTGCGACCTCGTTTCGCTGCGCAGCGCAACGCCCGACAACTGGACGCTGGTGTCGCTCTACTCGATGGTCGGCGGGTTCGTCGGCGCGCTCGCGGCCGCGATTCCGGGACTGATCGACTATTCATCCATGAGCAACCCGCGGGTCAAGCGGACGGCGACCGTACATATGTCGATCAACCTGATCGCCGTCGCGCTGTACGCTTTCAACATCTGGCTCCGCGTGCACGGATCGGCGGTCGCCGGATTGCCGCTGCTGCTGTCGATCATTGCCGTCGCGGGCCTTGGCGTGTCGGGCTGGCTCGGCGGCCACATGGTGCACGTGTACGGCGTAGGCGTGGAGAACGCGCCCGACCCCGGCGGGGACGTTACGACAGCCCGCGCGCCGAGTGCGTCCGCGGCGGTTCGCCACTAAGCCACGTTGCATTCCCGGCCGGACGCGCTCGCACGCGTCCGGCTTCGTCACGCGAGCGCGAGCGCGAGGCCTATCGGGATGAACATCGCGGCGGCGAGGTTGCCGATCAATACGATCGACGCAACTTTGCCGGGCTCCTGCCGATAGTGCTCGGCGACCATGAAGTTCAGCACCGCGGGTGGCAACGAGCCGAACAGGATCAGTAGACCGCGTTGCATCGCGTCGAGCCCGAGCAGCGGCGCGAGCAGCACGGCCATGACGACGCCGGTGACGGGGCAGACGATGGCGCCGATCACGCCGAGCCGCGCATCGTCCCATCGCATGTCGGTGAGTCGTACGCCGAGCGCGAGCAGCATCATCGGGATCAGTCCGTCGCCGGTGAGCTTGAACGTCGTGGCGACCCAGTCCGGCAGCGGCGGATGCGCGATCGCGAATGCAAAGCCTGCGAACGTCGCGACGACCATCGGATTGCGCGCGAGGCTGCCGAACCGAGCGCGGTGGTCCATGATCCACGTGCCGAGCGTGAACTGGAACAGGTTCGAAATGCTGAACACCGCGACCATCGCGCCGAAGCCCGCTTCGCCGAACGCGAGCACCGACAGCGGCAGCCCCATGTTGCCGCAGTTGTTGAACATCATCGGCGGCACGAACGTACGCGCATCGACGCGCAGCATTCGTGCGATCGGCCACGCGAGCAGTCCCGAGCCGAGCACGACACCGACGCTGCCGAGCATCAGCCGCTGGTAGGCGGCGATGTCGAACGACTTGCTGGAGAGCGCCGAGAAGATCAGCGCCGGCGCGAGCACGTTCATGCTGATGCGGTTGACCATCGTCATGTCGGGACGCACGCGGCGCGCCCACACATAGCCGACGGCGACGATCGAAAATACCGGCAGGATGATTCCGAGGATGCGCGCAAGCATCGCGTCTCGCGCTAGCGCGCGTCGTTGAGCGCCGACGGTGCGCCGGCGCTCAAAGGATGTAGCGCGCGAGATTGTCGTCGCCGGCGATTCCCTCGAGGCGCTGGTCGACGTAGGCGGCGTCGATCGCGATGATGGCGCCCTCGCGCCGCGTCGCGTCGAACGACAGGTCCTCGAGCAGCCTTTCCATCACCGTGTAGAGGCGGCGGGCGCCGATGTTCTCCTGCCGCTCGTTCACCGCGAATGCGATCTCGGCGAGCCGGCGGATACCGTCCGGCGCGAACGCGAGCTTCACGTTCTCGGTCGCGAGCAGCGCCTCGTATTGGCGCGTGAGGCATGCGTCGGTTGCGGTCAGGATCTGCTCGAAGTCGGCGACCGACAGCGACTGTAGCTCGACGCGAATCGGAAAGCGGCCCTGCAGCTCGGGAATGAGATCGGAAGGCTTCGACAGGTGGAAGGCGCCCGACGCGATGAACAGGATGTGATCGGTGCGAATCATTCCATACTTGGTCGACACGGTCGTACCTTCGACGAGCGGCAGCAGATCGCGCTGCACGCCCTGCCGCGAAACGTCAGCGCCGTGCATTTCCTGCCGATTCGCGATCTTGTCGATCTCGTCGAGGAACACGATGCCGTTCTGCTCGGCGTTCGCAAGCGCGCGCGCCTTGATGTCATCGTCGTTGACGAGCTTCGCCGCTTCCTCGTCGGTCAACGCCTTCAGCGCTTCGGCGACGCTCAACTTGCGCAATTTGCGTCGTCCGCCGGACAGTTGCGCGAACATGCCCTGGATCTGGCTCGTCAGATCCTCCATGCCGGGCGGCGCCATGATCTCGGGCGCGGGAGCGAGCGCCGCGACCTCGATCTCGATCTCCTTGTCGTCGAGCTTTCCCTCGCGCAGCATCTTGCGGAAGCGCTGCCGCGTCGCCGAGTCGGTCGGCTGCATGTCGTGGAAGTTCACTTCGCGCGCCGGCGGCAACAGCACGTCGAGGATGCGTTCCTCGGCGGCGTCGGCGGCGCGGTCGCGCACTTTGCGCGCTTCGCCCTCGCGCGTCTGCTTGACCGCGACTTCGGCGAGGTCGCGGATGATCGTGTCGACATCGCGGCCGACGTAACCCACTTCGGTGAACTTGGTCGCCTCGACCTTAATGAACGGCGCATCGGCAAGTCGCGCGAGCCGGCGGGCGATCTCGGTCTTGCCGACGCCGGTCGGCCCGATCAGCAGGATGTTCTTCGGCGTGATTTCCTGCCGCAGCGGCTCCGGGACCTGCTGGCGGCGCCAGCGGTTACGCAGCGCGATCGCGACCGCACGCTTGGCCGCCGCTTGCCCGACGATGTTCTTGTCGAGCTCGGAAACGATCTCCTGCGGGGTCATCGTCGACATGGCGGGCGCGGCGTGCAAAGAAAACGGCCGCGCATGACAGGCGGCCGCTTCATTTTACTCCGAGCTCGCGCGATCAATCCGGAACCGTCACCGTGTTGCTCGAGAACGTGATCTGATCGCCCGCTGCCGGCGATCCGGAAATCGGCGGCACGTTAGCCGCGGTGATCGCGGGCGCCGCTCCCGGCGTGCCGCCGCGCGGCGTCGTGCGCACGACTTGCGGCGGCGGCAGCGGCGTGTTCTGCGTGAGGTTCGCCCACATCGCGTCCATCGCGCGGTTGAAATACACGTGCAGCGGAATGAAGCGCGTGTCGTAGCCGGGGAGCGCGGCGTTGTCGATGAACGCATCGAAGTGCTGCGCATTGGTCACTTCGATGTAGGAGAGCTTGCTCGCGGCGCCTTCGACGATCTTGTTCTGCCCGAAATAGGCGCGCGAGGTGAACGACACGGGAACGAGCGCGTCGGAGCGTCCGTGCACGATGATCGCCGGCTTGCCGTGCAGATTGCCCGAGCGCAGCGTCTCGACGATGCCGTTCTGCACGCGCAGCGCGTTCGCGTCGCCGCCGGTGAAGAGATTGCGCTGGCAGATCGCCGCGTCGAGGTTGTAGTCCTGCACGCCGGTCGACGGCGATATCGAGACCGTGCTGTTGACGGCACCGCCGACCGAGTTGTTGCTGATGATCTGGATGCCGGCGGTCGGCGGAACGCCGTTGCCGGTGCCGAAGACCTGCGCAAGCGCGGCGGCGGCAAGCGGCGCCGGCTTCTGCGTGGCGTCGACGCCGGCGAACGACAACGCGCACAGGTTGTCCTTGACGCTGAACTTTCCGTACGTGTTCGAGTACGTCATCGTGATCGGCGGCACCGCCTGCGTGTAGTGCGTCGGAATGATCGGAATCGATTCCGGCTGCCAGCCGTACGCGAGCATCTTGTCGAGCGCCTCCTCGGCCTGCTCGGCCGCGGTCGCCGTGGTGAGCAAGCCCTTCGCCTTCAAGCCCGCGCAGCGATTCGTTGCGATCGCCGGCACTGGCAGCACGAGCGCGATACCCGCTGCATTGGCCATACGCGTCGACAACGATGCGCACGGCGCGTACAGGTTTTCGAACGTGAAGTAGTCGTAAAGCGTCTTCCCGGCGCCGACGGTCGTCGTGCTGCCGCGGCGTACGACGAGCGTCGTGTTGGGCGTGAGCTCGACGTTGGGCTCCGTCACGGCGACGCCGTCGATCAGCCCTTCGGTGTCCTGCTCGGCGGCTGCAACGGACGCGCCGCCGCCGTTCGACACCGACGACGCGATGACGATCGTGTTGTCCGCCTTGATCTGAACTTTCGACGTGCCGTCGTCGAACTTGTCCGAGAACTGCTCGTTCAGCACGTACAACGCGAAGCGCACGGCGTTCAGCGTGTCGCGTCCCCAATCCTTTTCCGGATTCTGCTGCGAATGCGCGTGCTTGACGGCGATGCGATTCGGCGTCGCAGTGTTGAATGCCGCGAGATCGGCCGCCGACAACGCCGCCGTGAAGTTCGAGTTCTTGCCGGCGGCCGTCGCGTCGCTGCGCACGCCGTTCTGCAGATTCACCGTATTCGTCGCGAGATCGTGCACGCCGCTGCCGGTGCCCTTGTCCGTGTAAGCCACTGCGCAGCCGCGCTTCAGGCCCCATTCGCCGGCGGTGCCGATCGCGCCATAGACGCCGCGCGATCCCGACGACGCGCCGGTCACGATGCACGGCTTGTCCTTGTTGAATGATGCCGGCACCTGGACCATCATCGTCACGTTCTTCGCGCCGGTGCCGTCGTCGGCGTACGCGAGGTATTCGGTGCCGGCGATCTTCCCTTCGCCGAGCGTATTGGCCCCGGACGAGTCGATGTTGGGGCCGAACAGCGTGCCGTAACCGCCGTTGGCCGCAATCGGAACGATCGCACGGTAGTTGTTGTAGATCGCGAGTTTGCGCAGCTCCGCTGCGGTGGGCGCCGTCGGGTTCGCAACCGTCGGCGACGCGCCGGCGAGACCGGTCTTGCCCAATCCGGCGGTCAGCAGGTCGTCGCTCGTCCCGTCGTACGTCGTCTTGGTCACCGCGCCGACGAACGACGGCTTCACGTTGGTGATGAAGTTATCGCCGCCGCCGCCGCAGCCGGTGAGCAATCCAATGGCCGACGCAAGCACGACGGCAAGCGTACAGGTCCTCGTCGCCGCCCGCACGCACTGCCGGCCGCGGAACTGCGCCGGTGCATCGCTTCGCATCCTCATCGTTCCCCCTTTGTTGTCGAACCGGAATCGGATCCACCAATCGCTTCGATCGAGCCGCGCCTGCGCCGATTATAATCACGGGTCGGCCCGCGGTGGCGAACCGCGAAGTGTCGAACGCGAATGCCGCGCTTGCCGTCACGACAAATGGGGACAAACATGAGACATACCGTTGCGCTTCTCGCATCCGCCGTCTTCGCAACGGGCTGCTCGTCGATGCCCGGTGCGGGTCCCAGCGCGACCGCGGAGCTTTCGCCGACGCAGGGCAATACCGCGCGCGGGACCATCACATTTACGCAGTCCGGCGATCGCGTGAAAGTCGTCGCCAGCCTGTCCGGTCTCCCGGCCGGGCCGCACGGCCTCCATGTTCATGAAAAGGGCGATTGCAGCGCTCCCGACGGCATGAGCGCGGGCGGCCATTTCAATCCGTTGGGTAAGCCGCACGGGCATTACGAAAGCAGCGAACGTCATGCCGGCGACATGCCGTCGATCGTTGCCGATGCTGCGGGAAACGCCACGCTGACGGTAACGCTCGATACGATCGCCGTCGGCACGGGCCCCGCCGACATCGTCGGCAAGAGCGTCATCGTGCACAAGGACCCCGACGACTACAAAACGCAACCGACGGGCAATTCCGGCGCGCGCATTGCATGCGGCGTGATTCGCAAGTCCGCTTAGGTGATCGTGGCGTGTTCGATCCGCGTGCGCTCGCTGTCGCGGTATCGCTGGCGCTGACGGCCGGCGTCGCGCTCGACGGCTGCCAATCGTCGTCCGACCTGTTCGGATCGGACGCGCAGCCTTCGCCGCGCTCGTCCGCGTACGGCGCGACGCTCGCGCCGAAGAACGGCAGCGCCGCGAACGGCAGCGTGCGCATCGCCGAGCGCGACGATGGCGTGGCCATCTCGATCAGTGTGAGCGGACTCACGCCCGGGCGCTATAGCGTCGCTTTCCACGCGACCGGCAACTGCTCGTCGCCGAACGCGTTCTCGGCGGGCCCGCCGTGGGCGCCGCCGGGTGTCGAGCCCGCCCGCTTGTGGGTGCCCGCGTCGAGCGAGGGCTACGCAGCGCTCTCGGTGAAGCTCCGCGGCTACAAGCTCGAGGGACCGGACGGACTGCTCGGCAAGGCGGTCGTGTTGCACGACGGCAGCGGAGGGCTCGACGCGCAGCCCGGCGTGCCAAACAGTCGAGTCGCATGCGGCGTCATCGGTCCGATGCACTCGTTCTTCTGATTGCGCCGTTCAACGCTGTCATCGTCGATCCGTCATGGGCTTCCTCGCCGGCAAGAAGATCCTGATCACGGGCGTGCTGTCGAATCGCTCGATTGCGTTCGGCGTCGCGCGCGCCTGCAAGCGCGAAGGTGCCGATCTCGCGTTCACCTACGTCAACGACGAGCTGAAGGATCGTGTCGCGCGAATCGCCGCCGAGTTCGGTACCGTGCCGCTGTTGCCGTGCGACGTCACCAAGGATGACGACATCGACGCGCTGTTCGATTCGCTCGCGCGCGAATGGGGCTCGCTTGATTCGCTGCTGCATTCGATCGCGTTCGCGCCGCGCGAGGCGATCGCCGGCGATTATCTCGATTCGCTGTCGCGACAGGCGTTCGCGATCGCGCACGACGTGAGCTCGTACAGCTTCGCCGCGCTCGCGAAGGGCGCGCGGCCGCTGATGCAGGGCGGCGCGGGCTCGCTCGTCACGCTCACCTATCTCGGCGCGGTTCGGTCGGTGCCCAACTACAACGTGATGGGGCTCGCGAAGGCGAGTCTCGAGGCGAACGTCCGTTATCTGGCGGCGAGTCTCGGCCCGCAGAACATTCGCGTCAACGCCATCTCGGCCGGCCCGATCAAGACGCTGGCCGCGGCAGGAATCGGCAATTTCGGCAAGCTGCTGTCGCGCTTCGAGAAGGCGGCGCCGCTTCGGCGCAACGTGACGATCGACGAAGTCGGCAATGCCGCCGCGTTCCTGTTCTCCGATCTTTCGAGCGCGATCACCGGCGAGATCATGTACGTCGACTGCGGCTATTCGACGGTCGCGGTGAGCGCCGCCGAAGATTGACGCCGCACATGATCGCAAACGCGAAGCGCTACGACGCCGTCATCGTCGGCGGCGGTCACAACGCACTTGTCTGCGCGGCGTATCTTGCGGCCGGCGGACTGTCGGTGTGCGTGCTCGAGCGGCGCAACGTCCTGGGCGGCGCGGTCGTCACCGAGGAGTTCTTCCCGGAATTTCGCAATTCGTCGCTCGCCTACACGGTAAGCCTGCTGCATCCGAAGGTCATTCGCGATCTCAAGCTCGAGCAGCACGGCCTTCGCATCGTGCTGCGGCCTTTTTCGAATTTCCTGCCGCTGCCGGGTCCCGATTACATCAAGGTCGGCGGCGGTCTCGCCGCGACGCAGGCGCAAGTCGGGCGGTTCTCGCGCCGCGACGCCGAAACGCTGCCGTCCTACTACGCGATGCTCGACCGCGTCGCCGACGTCATGCGCGAGCTGCTGCTCGCCACGCCGCCGAACATCGGCGCGCCGGGCGGTTTCAGCCTCGGCTCGCTGCTCGACGCGTGGAAGACCGCTCGCGCGTTTCGCGCGCTCGATCTCGCCGGGCGCCGCGACGTGCTCGATCTGTTCGCGAAGAGCGCGGGCGACGTGCTCGATCGGTGGTTCGACTCCGATCCGATCAAGGCGGCGTTCGGATTCGACTCCGTCGTCGGCAACTTCGGGAGTCCGTATTCGCCCGGCTCGGCGTACGTGCTGCTGCACCATGTGTTCGGCGAAGCGAATGGCCAGCGCGGACAATGGGGGCACGCGATCGGCGGCATGGGGGCGATCACGCAGGCGATGGCGCGCGAATGCGAAGCGCGCGGCGTCGAGCTTCGCACCGGCGCGCCGGTGGCGCGCGTGCTCGTCAAGGCCGGGCGCGCGGCCGGTGTCGAGCTCGAAAGCGGCGACGTGGTCGAGGCGCTGCGCGTCATCGCGGGCGTCGAGCCGAAGCTCCTGTTCGAGAAGCTGGTAGCGCCCGAGCACCTGGACGAAGACTTTCGCGCGCGCATCGCGGCGTACAAGTGCGCATCCGGAACGTTTCGCGTCAACGTCGCGCTCTCCGAGCTTCCCGATTTCGCGGCACTTCGCGGCACGCATCCGCAGCCGCATCACGCGAGCGGCATCATCATCGCGCCGTCGCTCGCCTACATGGAGCGCGCGTACTTCGATGCCAAGACGTTCGGCTGGTCGCGCGCGCCGATCGTCGAGGTGCTGATCCCGTCGGTGGTCGACGATTCGCTCGCGCCTCGCGGCGCGCACGTCGCGAGCCTGTTCTGCCAGCACGTGCATCCGGCAATCGGTCGCGTCGTGCCGGGCCGCACGTGGGACGACGCTCGCGATGAAGTCGCCGACGTGATGATCGACACCGTCAACCACGTCGCGCCGAACTTCCGTGCGAGCGTGATCGGCCGCCGGGCGTGGACGCCGCTCGACATGGAGCGCGACTTCGGATTGACCGGCGGCGATATCTTCCACGGTGCGCTGACGCTCGATCAGCTCTTCAGCGCGCGTCCGGTGCTCGGCCACGGCAACTACCGCGCGCCCGTTCGCGGACTCTACCTGTGCGGCTCCGGCACGCATCCGGGCGGCGGGGTGACGGGAGTGCCAGGCCACAACGCCGCGCGCGAGATCCTGCGCGACGCGCGGCGGCGGCGCTGACGTGGGCGAGAGCCCGCGCGACGGGCCGCGGCTTGTCGTGACGATCTGCGCGCTCGGCGTTGCGCAGATCGTCTCGTGGGGGACGCTGTTCTATTCGATCAGCGTTCTTGCCGCGCCGATTCGCGACGAGCTCGGCGTCGGCGACGTGACGCTGTTCGGCGGCTACACGGCGGGTCTGATCGTGTCGAGCGCTGCGTCGCCGTGGATCGGGCGGCGCATCGACACGTTCGGCGGTCGAAGCGTTCTCGCCGTCGGATCGCTGCTCGCCACCGCGGCGCTCGTGGCGCTTGCGCTCGCGCAGGGCCCGGTAAGTCTTACCGCCGGGTGGGTGCTCGCTGGCGCGGCGATGGCGGCGACGCTCTACGATCCGGCATTCGCCGCGCTGTCGCTGATAGCAGGCAGCTCGTACCGCCGCGC
The DNA here is from genome assembly GCA_963728935.1 of uncultured beta proteobacterium. Classification (GTDB taxonomy): domain Bacteria; phylum Pseudomonadota; class Gammaproteobacteria; order Burkholderiales; family Casimicrobiaceae; genus CAVSMC01. The sequence goes on from CAVSMC010000001.1 coordinate 1,511,205, forward strand.
GGTGACGGTGCTGACGTTGTTCGGCGGCTTTGCGAGCACGGTGTTCTGGCCGCTGTCGCACGTGCTGCAGGAATACGTCGGCTGGCGGGGCGTGTTCGGCGCATACGCGCTGCTCCATCTCGCGCTCTGCCTGCCGCTGCATGTCATCTATCTGCCGCGCGGGGGCGGTCGCGGCGCGGCGGGCGTGCATTCGCCCGCGCGCGAGCCCGTTTCCCCGGCGGCGGCGCGCGTCTATTTCTGGCTCGCGGCGGCGCTCGCGCTCGCATCGCTGCTCGCCGGGGGCATATCGGCGCATTTGATCGGGCTCTTGACGGCGAGAGGGTTCACCCCCGGCCAGGCGGTCGCCGTCGGCGCGCTGATCGGTCCGATGCAGGTCGCCGGCCGCATCGTCGAGTTCGCGTTCGAGCGACGTTTTCGCGCGGTAGCGGTCGGCACGTTCGCGTTCGCGCTGCTCGCCGGCTCGTTCGCCGTATTCACGCAGGCGTCGGCGAACCTCGCGATCGCGGTCGCGTTCGCGGCGCTCTACGGCTGGAGCAACGGCGTGATGACGATCGTACGAGGCGTCGTGCCGGCGGAGCTATTTGGACGTCGCGATTACGGCGCGCTGCTCGGACGCCTCGCGATGCCGCAGCTCTTCGCGCGCGCGGTCGCGCCGCTCGCGCTGGCGGCGTTCTTCGCGATCGACGCCGATCGCACGCGCGTGCCGTGGGTGTTGCTGGGTTGCGCCGCTTTCGCGCTCGGCGCGTACCAACTCGCGATACGCACCGGCACCAAGGTTGAAGTCGATTGAAACGAACCGGGTCAGACTCGATTGCGAGCGCGATCGAGTCTGACCCGAATGAAGACCGAAGTCAGCCGGTAAGCCGGGTTCTGTTACGGCGTGCGAGACGCACGCTATGACCGTCATTCCTCTAGGCCCGCCGTTACCGACGGGCTCGAGCCACCTACCCGCGGACTCGGCGAGCAGCGTCATCGTCCGCCTGCTTGGTGTTGCTCCGGATGGAGGTTGCCGCGTTTCACCCGTCCGCGGTCGAAACCGCGAACGACTCGTCTCTGTGGCCCTGTTCCTCGCGTTCGTCGGCCGCTTGCGCGGGCGACTTATCGCGTCTGGGCGTTACCCAGCATCCTTGCTCTGCGGAGCCCGGACTTTCCTCTCCCTCGCTCGAAGAACGAGGCAGCGACGGCCTGGCTGGCTTCGGGCCGCTAGGATATCGCAATAAGTAGGGTCAGACTCGACTTTTCGCACTTCGATCGCCGCTGCCGGGCCGGCGAGACTCGACTTTCCCGAACGTCGTGCGGGTGGCAAGCCATGCGCGAAAGTCGAGTCTGACCCCACTTACTACTTATTGGACGCGCCAGCGCACGCTCTCGCCGGCGCGCAGCGGCACGATCGTATCGGCGCCGAACGCGAACTCGGCGGGCACTTGCCACGCATTGCGCACGAGCGTCACCGTGTCGCGGTTTCGCGGCAGACCGTAGAAATCGGCGCCGTGAAGGCTCGCGAAAGCCTCGAGCCGATCGAGCGCACCCGCATCCTCGAACGCTTCGGCGTAGAGCTCGAGCGCAGCCGGCGCGCTATAGCATCCTGCGCATCCGCAGGCATGCTCCTTGGTCGCCCGCGCATGCGGCGCGCTGTCGGTGCCGAGGAAGAACTTCGGATTGCCCGACGTCGCCGCTCGGACGAGCGCCTCGCGATGCGTCTCGCGCTTGAGGACCGGAAGGCAGTACAGATGCGGCCGCACGCCGCCGACCAGCATCGCGTTGCGCGAATACAGCAGATGCTGCGGCGTGATCGTCGCGGCCACCGTCGACGGCGCCGTCAAGACGAAATCGACGGCTTCGGCGGTCGTCGCGTGCTCGAGCACGATGCGAAGCGCGGGGAAGTCGCGCACGATCCGCGACAGATGACGATCGATGAACACGCGCTCGCGATCGAACACGTCGATGTCCGCGTCGGTCACTTCGCCGTGCACGGCGAGCACGACGCCTTCGCGCTCCATCGCTGCGAGCGCCGGATATGCGCGATCGAGCGACGTGACGCCCGAATCCGCGTTCGTCGTCGCCCCCGCGGGGTAATACTTGATCGCGTGGACGAAGCCGGATGCCTTGGCGTGCGCGACCTCGCCGGCCGACGTATTGTCGGTCAGGTAGAGCGTCATCAACGGCTCGAAGCGGCTTTCAAGCGGGCGCGCCGCCAGGATTCGCTCGCGGTAGGCACCGGCGATCGCTACGGTGGCGACAGGCGGTCTCAAGTTGGGCATGACGATTGCTCTGCCGAAGACGCGCGCCGTCGCGGCGAGCACGGATCGCATGGCCTCGCCGTCGCGCAGGTGCAGATGCCAATCGTCGGGGCGAACGAGGGTCAGCGGGTCGGTCCGTCGCGGGGTGCTCATGCTAGGCATTTGTTTTTCTGTGACAATTTGACGCGCCCCGGCAATGGGTTCGGCCTCGCGGTACGCGAAGCGCGGCCTTGGCATCGAAGGTAGAAGGCGCGTTATAATGGCAAGTTTACTGCGGCGAACCCACGAGCTACGTCGCGCCGGGGCCAACGTCGAGTTGGCCGCGCAGCGGAAGTCGAGAGATTTTCTTCGGGCAGGGCCGATGTCACCAGAGGTCAGCATGGCAGGCAAGAGCGCAGCAGTCGCCGCAACCGGCGCGAAGAAGCCGAAGATCCTCACGGAGGAGGACCTTCTGAAGGCGCCGGAAAAGGACTACATGAACGAGGCGCAACTCGGTTTCTTCAAGCAACGGCTGCTCGACCTGCGCGAACAGATGCTGCAGAACGCCGACGATACCGGCCAGCATCTGCGTGAGAACGAGATCACGACGGACCCGTCCGATCGCGCGACGCTCGAGGAAGAATACACGCTCGAGTTACGCACTCGCGACCGGGAACGCAAGCTGCTCAAGAAGGTCGAAAAGTCGCTGCGGATGATCGACGACGGCACCTACGGCTACTGCGAAGAGACCGGCGAACCGATCGGCATTCCGCGACTGCTCGCGCGGCCCACCGCGACGCTGTCGCTCGAAGCGCAGGAGCGCCGTGAGCGCGTCCAGCGCCTGTACGGCGACTGATCGGACGGTCGGCGCTGGCGGTCGCTGCCGGCCGGTCCGAGCCGCTCGCGCAAGCCGCTAGACTGCTCCGCAAGCGAACGCGCGGCGTGCGCTAACATATCGGTGCGTCGTCGTTCGCGCCGTCGCGCTTCATTTCGCACTCCCCGTTCCCGTCAGGAGTTACCTTCATGGCCGACGCCTTCACGCTTCCCCCGCTGCCGTATCCGGACAATGCGCTCGCCCCCGTGATCTCGGCGAACACGCTGAGCTTTCACTACGGCAAGCATCACAAGACGTACGTCGATAACCTCAACAAGCTCGTGGCAGGGACCGAGCTCGAAGGCCAGTCGCTCGAGGCCGTGATTCGCGCCGTGGCGGGCAAGCCCGACAAGCAGGGCGTGTTCAACAACGCCGCGCAGGTGTGGAACCACACGTTCTACTGGAAGTGCCTCAAGGGCGGCGGTGGCGGCACGCCGACGGGGCCTCTTGCCGAAAAGATCAACGCGGCGTTCGGAAGCTACGACAATTTCAAGAAGGAATTCGCGAACGCCGCGGTCACCCAGTTTGGCAGCGGGTGGGCGTGGCTCGTCGCCGAAGGCGGCGCCGTCAAGGTCATGAAGACCGGCAACGCCGACCTGCCGATGACCAAGGGCGCCACGGCATTGTTGACGATCGACGTGTGGGAGCATGCCTACTATCTCGATTACCAGAACCGCCGCGCGGACTACGTGAACGCGGTGATCGACAAGCTCGTCAATTGGGTGTTCGCGGCGGAGAATCTCGCCGGCGGCTGAGATCGATCAAAGTTGCGCGCTTGTGGCGCCGCTATGACGAAGACATAATGGGTTGCTTGGCACCCGCGTGGGCCCTCTCACGCGGGTGATGGATGCTCGCCACGGATGGCCCTTTTTTCCAAACCGCCGGTCAAAAAGCCCGAACCGCCTAAGCCCGACGCGAAAGCGCGGGGAGCCGCGCGCGGTCTGCGGCCGGTGTCGGCGCGCGAGGTCGCTGCGCAGGCAGGCTCGCGGCCGGGCGTCGAATATCGACACGTGGAGCCAAGCATCGGCAACATCACGGTCACCGGCGCGAGCATGATCGAATGGACGCCGCAACACTCGGCGATCGAGGTCGCGCAGGCGAATCCTGGCCTTTGCGCGGTGCTCGAGAACGCGGCGTTGCTGTACGCGAGCGGCCAGGCGCAGCCGGCGCGCGCGCTGCTCGAGCAGGGGGTGCAGAACGATCCCGACGCGAAGCCCTCGCCGCTGGCCTGGCTCGCGTTGTTCGACCTGTTTCGACGCGCCGGCGATCGCGCGGCGTTCGATCAGTTCGCGCTGCTCTACGTCGTCCAATTCGAGCGTTCGGCGCCCGGGTGGGAAGAGTCGAGCCCGCCGCAGTCGACGCCGCGGGCGGTCGCCGGCGGCTATATCGGCCTGTCCGGCAAGCTATCGGCCGCTACCGCGGCGCAACTGGACACGTTACGCCGCACGATGGCCAAGCGCGTCGCTCACGCGCGGCTCGATCTTGCCGGGCTCACCGGTATCGACGACACCGGTGCACGGCTTCTTGCCGACGTGCTCGGCGAAGCGCGGCGGCAGCAATTCAATCTGCAGCTGCAGCACTCGGAACGACTGCAACCGACGCTCGAGCTGCTGGTGAAGAAGGGCCGCGAGGCCGGCGAGGGCGCTTGGCTGTTGTCGCTCGAGATGCTGCAGTGGCAAAACGATCGGACGAAGTTCGAAGACCGCGCCGTCGAATTCGCCGTGACTTTCGAACTGTCTCCGCCGTCATGGGAACCCCCGGTCGTGCCGGTCATCATCGAGGCGCGCACCGAGGACGCGTCGTCGGCCAAGCTCGAAGGCGACATGCTCAGCGTGTCCGGCGTGATGACCGGCACGACGTCGCCGCAGCTCGGCCGGGTCATCGAATTCGCGCAGACGCGCGCCGTCATCCCGATCGACATGAGCGAAGTCGAACGGATCGATTTCGTGTGCGCCGGCGCATTGCTGAACGCGATCAATCGCGTCGAGACGCAGCGGCGCGCCGTGCAGATCGTAGGCGCTTCGCCGATTATCCGCGCGCTGCTGCTGCTCATCGGCATTTCGCCGCGCCACTTCGTCAAGAAGGCAACATAGCGGCGGACCCGTTCGGGAATTGGGGTCAGACTCGAATTTCGGCCCGCGCTTCGGCGTCGATGGCTCGACCGCAAATTGGAGTCTGACCCCGCTTTCTCCGACGCCTGATTTCCCGCTCGTTGCGCCTTGAACGGAGCGTAGCGGAAAGTCGAGTCCGACGTTGCAAGGTCGCACATGGAGATCTTTCACGGCACCACGATCCTGTCCGTTCGCCGCGACGGCGCGGTCGCGCTCGGCGGCGACGGCCAGGTGACGCTCGGCAACGTCGTCATCAAGGCGACCGCGCGCAAGGTGCGCAGGCTCTACAATGACCGCGTGCTTGCCGGATTCGCCGGCGCAACGGCGGATGCGTTCACGTTGTTCGAGCGCTTCGAGGGCAAGCTCGACAAGCACCAGGGACACCTGACTCGCGCGGCGGTCGAGCTCGCAAAGGATTGGCGCGCCGATCGTATCTTGCGCCGGCTCGAGGCGATGCTCGCGGTCGCAGACCGCAGCGCGTCGCTTGTCATCACCGGCAACGGCGACGTGCTCGAACCCGAGCACGGCATCGTCGCGATCGGATCGGGCGGCGCGTATGCGCAGGCGGCGGCGCGCGCGATGCTCGAAACGACGACGCTATCGGCCGCGGAAATCGTCAAACGCGCGCTGACGATCGCCGGCGACCTGTGCATCTACACGAATCAGCATCATGTGATCGAGGAGCTCGATGCAAAAGCCGCGAGTTGAGCACGATGCCCAGCCGCCGGACCACGACGTCGTCATCGCCGGCGCCGGCCTGGTCGGGCTTGCGCTCGCCGTTGCGTTGGCGCGCGCGGGCCTGCGCGTCGCGATCGCCGATCGCGCGGCGGTGGTTTCGCCGTCACCGCCGGCAATGGACTCCGACTGGGACTCGCGTGTTTACGCCGTGAGCCCCGGCAGCGCGACGCTGCTGCATTCGCTCGGCGTTTGGCAGAGTCTCGACGGCACGCGCATCGCGGCGATCGAATCGATGCGCGTCGAGGGCGATCGAGGCGCGCGGCTCGAGTTCTCGGCGTTCGATTTGGGCGAGCGCGCGCTCGCGTGGATCGTCGAGGAGCGCGCGTTGCGCGCAGCGCTGATTCCGCTCGTGCGCGCAGCCGGCGTCAGCGTTCTCGCTCCGGTCGAGCCGCGCGTGCTCGCGAGCGCGGTCGATCGCGCGGCGCTCACGTTCGACGACGGCAGCGTCGCGAGCGCGCGTCTGGTCGTCGGCGCCGACGGCATTCGCTCGTGGGTGCGCAAAGCAGCGGGGCTCGATGCGCCGCTGCGTCGCTACGGTCAAACGGCGATCGTCGCGAACTTCGCTTGCGAACGAGCCCATCACGGTTGCGCGCGGCAATGGTTCCGCGCTGACGGCGGCGTTCTCGCCTGGCTGCCGTTGCCGGGACGGCGCATGTCGATCGTGTGGGCGGCGCCCGAGCGGCAAGCCGACGAGTTGCGCGCGCTCGATACCGCGTCGCTGTCGTCGCGCGTCGCCGAAGCCGGCGTGCATGCGCTCGGCGCGCTCACGTGCATCACGCCGCCGGCGGCGTTCCCGCTGAACTTTCTGCGCCCCGCGGCGACGGTCGGCGCGCGCGTGGCGCTGGTCGGAGATGCCGCACACGGCGTTCACCCGCTCGCCGGCCAAGGCGTCAACCTCGGCTTCGGCGACGTCGCGGCGCTGGCCGCGGTCTTGCGCGAGCGGGCTCCGTTGGACGCCGGCGCGCCGATCGTGCTCGAGCGCTACGCGAGACGTCGCGCCGAGCCCGTGCTCGCCATGCAGATGGTCACCGACGGCCTCGCAACGCTGTTCGGCAATCAGGCGCCGGGGGTTGCTGCCGTGCGCAACGCCGGGCTTGCGGCCGTGAACCGCCTTCCCTTTGCAAAGCGCCTGCTCGCGCAACCGGCGCTGCGCTGACAACGTTTGCCCTTTATCGGAGATACCTCCATGCTCGAATTCTCGGTCCTTTCACGCATCGCGCGCTTGCCGGCCATCGGCATGTTATCGCTGGCCATTGTGACGCAGCTCGCGTGCGCGCAAACGGAGCCCGGCGCGGCGAAGATGACGCCCGACGCACAGGCGGTGAAGAAGCAGCTCGAACAGAAGTTTCCCGGTGCGCAGGTGACGAGCGTTTCGAAGAGCCCGTACTACGGTCTGTACGAAGCTCAGTTCGACGACCGCATGATCTATACGGACTCGAAGGTCCAGTACATCATCGTCGGATCGATCTACGACGCCGCGTCGAAGACCAACCTGACCGAGCTCAAGCTGCGACAGCTGAACCGCATCGCATTCGACAGCCTGCCGATCGAGCTCGCGTTCAAGCGCGTCAAGGGCAACGGCGCGCGCAAGCTGGCGATCTTCTCCGATGCGGACTGCCCGTATTGTGCGCAGCTCGAAAAGACGCTGCGCGACGTCGACAACGTGACGATCTACACGTTCCTCTACCCGATCGACCAGCTGCATCCGGACTCGGCGCGCAAGTCCAAGATCATCTGGTGCTCGTCGGACAAGGTCAAGGCGTGGGACGAGTTCTTCGCGAGCGGCAAGCTGCCCGAAAACGGCGGCGACTGTCCGAATCCCGTTGCGGAAACGGCGACGCTCGGCGAAAAGCTCCGCGTCAGCGCGACGCCGACGCTCGTGTTCGCCGACGGGTCGATCGTGCCGGGTGCGTTGCCGCCCGAGCGTCTCGAAAGCGAGTTTCGGTCGGCTGAAGCCGAGCTCAACAAGACCGCCGCGAAGAAGTAAACGGGAGAATCCGCGATGGCGATCATCGATTTCCTGAAAAAGCAGTTCATCGACATCATCGAGTGGACGGACGACTCGCGCGATACGTTGAGCTACCGCTTTCCCGACGAGGACAAGGAGATCAAGAACGGCGCGCAGCTTGTCGTGCGCGAATCGCAGGTCGCGCAGTTCGTGTATCTCGGCGAGTTCGGCGACACGTTCGGTCCGGGCAAGCATACGCTCACCACCGACAACATTCCGATCCTGACCAATCTGAAGAGCTGGAAGTACGCGCTTGAAAGCCCGTTCAAGGCCGACGTCTACTTCGTCGTCACGCGCGTGTTCACCGGCAACAAGTGGGGCACGGCGAACCCGGTGATGATGCGCGACGCCGACTTCGGCGTGGTGCGGTTGCGGGCATATGGCACATACGATTTTCGCGTCGTCGACCCGAGGAAGTTCCTGAAGGAGGTGGCCGGCACCGACGACCACTTCCGGCTGGATGAATTCAACGACACGATGCGCTCGCGGATCGTCAGCGTCTTTTCCGACGCGCTCGCGACCGCCAACGTGCCCGCGCTCGACGTGGCGGCGCGCTACGGCGAGCTCGGCGAGGCGTTGTTGCCCGTGATCAATCCGATCATCGGCGAGAAGTATGGGCTCGCGATGACGTCGTTCATCGTCGAGAACGTCTCCGTTCCGCCGGAAGTCGAGCAGGCGATCGATCAGCGCTCGAGCATGGCTGCGGTGGGCAACCTGAACGACTACGTCAAGTTCCAGATGGCGCGCGGCATGGAAAAGGGCGGCGCGGGCGCGGGCGGCGTGGCTGCCGAGATGGCGGTCGGGATGGCGATGGCGAACCAGATGCTCAATCAGGCCGGCGGCATCACCGCGCAATCGACGCCGGGCGTTCGCACGCCTTCTGCCGCCGGCGGCGATGCTGGCGGTGCGTCGGCGCTGCTGACGCCGGCGCAGGTCGCGCAAGTGCTCGCCGTCAGTGAGGCGGACGTGATGGCGAGTCTCGAGGCGGGCGATATCAAGGGCAAGAAGATCGGCACGCAGTGGCGCATCCCGCGTGCGGCGGTCGACGCCTTCCTGCGCGGATGAGCGCGGCGGGCGAAGCCAAGGCGCGACGCGGGCGTCGGCGGCGCGATTGCGCGCGGCCGACGCCGGATGCCCCGCAAAGCACGGCTGGTTTAGGAGGCCGCATCATGACCGCAAGCACATCGATATCGCGGCGCCGCTTCGCCGCCGCGTTCGCCGCCTTTGCGTTGATCGCGCCGGCGCTCGCGCAAGACCCACGCACGACGAGCGCGCAGCTCGCCGCTCGCCAGTGGCTCGTCTACACCGATGCGCTCGACGCCGCGACGAGTCACGAGCGCGCCGGAGTCAAGTTCAAGAACGCGATGACGCTGCGGGTGTGGACGACTGCGCTTCGCAGGGAACGCGAGTCGCGCGGGAAGGTCGAGCGGCGCACGATGGTCAACACCGGCTTCAAGGCGAACATCCCGGGACAGCCCCAGGGCGACTATGTGCTGATTCTGTTCCGCACTCAGTTCGCCAAAGGCCAGGGCAGCGAGTCGGTCACGCTCGAACGCGAGGGCGACGGCGTGTGGCGCGTCGTCGGATACGTGATCCGGTGAAGACTCCGCGGTGAACGAGAGCGTTGCGCTCGCGAAGTTCGCCTGTCCGGCGTGCGGCGGCGAAGCCATCTGGGAGCCGGCGAAGCAGAAGCTCGTCTGCCCGTTCTGCGGCACCGAATCGCCGATGAAGATCGATTCGAGCGGCGCCGTCGTCGAGCACGATCTCGTCGCGGCGATCCGCGGTATCGGCGACGATCGACGCGGATGGCAGGCCGACAAGCGCCAGGTGCGCTGTCAAAGCTGCAACGCGATTTCGGTTGTCGATCCGAAACGGCAGGCACAGACATGCGAGTTCTGCGGCTCTGCGCAGCTCGTGCCCTACGAGGAGACGAAGCCGGCGTTCCGGCCGGAGAGCGTGCTGCCGTTCACCGTGAGCGAGCCCGCGGCGCGCGATCGCATCCGGGCATGGTACGGCAAGCTGTGGCTCGCGCCCGGAGCGCTCAAGCGCAGGGCTCTGACCGACACCGTGCGCGGCGTCTACCTGCCTTACTGGACGTTCGATGCGCACGTCGACGCGGCGTGGACGGCCGAAGCCGGCTACTACTATTACACGACGGAGAGCTACGTCGAGAACGGTCAAATGCGCACGCGGCAGGTGCAGCACGTGCGCTGGGAGCCCGCGGCCGGGCGGCTCGAGCATTTCTTCGACGACGACCTCGTCTGCGCGTCGATCGGCGTGCACCCGAATCTGCTGCGCGGCATCGAGCCGTTCCCGACGGAGCAACTCAGGGCCTACGACGCGGCGTACGTCGCCGGTTGGGTCGTCGAGCGCTATCAGATCGATCTGGTCGCCGCCGCGCAGCGCGCGCGCGACGCCATGGACGCGAAGCTACGCGAGATATCCGCGCGGCAGATCCCCGGCGACACGTACCGCAATCTCGACGTGCGGGCGAGCTACGCCGGTCAGACGTTCAAGCACATCCTCGCGCCGGTCTGGCTGCTGTCGTACACGTACGGGCGCAACGCGTATCAGTGCGCGATGAACGGCGTCACCGGCGCGATCGCGGGCGAGTATCCGAAGAGCGCATGGAAGATCGCGCTGATCGTGCTCGCGATCCTTATCGTTGTCGTGCTCGTGCTGTCGTCGGCGCGCTAGCGATGACGCAAACCGTGGTCGCCCGCCGCGATCGCGTCGCCGCCGCCGTCGTGCGTGTCGTCGCGGGGCTCGCGATCGCCGCCAACGCCCTGCTGTTCGTGCTGAAAGCGCCCGGCGCGTTTCGGTTGTCGACGCATCTGTTCGCGCTCTGGCTGATGCTCGCATGGATATTGGCGCTGATCGTCGTCTGGTGGCGGTACCTTCCAGGCCTTCTCGCCGGCGCGCTGTTGGCGGCCGCATTCGAGCTCGCCGCGTTCTACGTGACGTTCATCGCGCCGCACGGCGCGATGACGGCGCTCGTGTTCGCGCTGAAGCCGATCTGGCAGATCGCGCTGATCGGCGCCGCCATCGTGATCGCGCGCGTGCGCCAGCGCGCAGCCGCCGGCTGACGGAGGCGATATGCGTGCAGCGATCGTGACCGGCGTGTCGCGCGGGCTCGGCGAAGCGCTCGCGGCGGCGCTGCTTGGCCGCGACTTCGTCGTGCTCGGCATCGGCCGCAGCGCAAGCGCGAAGCTTGCCGGCAACCGATTTCGCTTCATCGCATGCGATCTCGCGCAGACGGCGGCGATCGCCACCGCCGCCGGGCCGGCATTCGCCGCGCTTGCGGGCGAGCAGCCGCATAGCGTCACGCTGATCAACAACGCCGCCGTCGCGGGGCCGATCGGGCTCGTGGGTGAGCTCGACATCGCGCAAGCCGAACGCGCGCTCGCGACCAACGTCGTCGCGCCGCTCGCGCTCGCGGATCTTTTCTGTCGCACGTTCGACGACGATCGCGTCGAGCGGCGGATCATCAACATCTCGTCGGGCGCCGCGGTGCGCGCGATCGCCGGCAGCGGCGTCTATTCGATCGGTAAGGCGGCGATCGAGATGTTGACGCTCGCGCTCGCCGCCGATCGCACGGCGCCGACGTTTCGCTGCATCTCGCTGCGTCCCGGCATATTCGAGACCGACATGCAGCGCGAGATGCGAAGCCACGATCCGGCTCGCTTCCCGAGCGTGGCGCTGTTCCGCGGCTTCAAGGAGCAGGGATTGCTGAAGGAGCCCGCCGACGTGGCGGCGGCCGTTGTCGAGCGGCTGGTGCTCGCGCCGGTCGAGCATGGCCGCGTGTACTCTCATACCGACCTCGGCTAGAGTGTTCGCACCGATGACCTCCGTTCGTTCGATCGCAGCGCTCGTCGCTTCACTTTGCGTCGCCGCGAGCGTGCCGTGGTCCGCGCCGGCGCGGGCTGCGGATTTTCCGGACAGGCCGATCCGGCTCGTCGTTCCGTTTCCGCCGGGCGGAGGCGCCGACAACCTCGCACGCACGATCATGCCGAAGGTCGCCGATGTGCTCGGCACGACGATCATCGTCGACAACAAGCCCGGCGCCGGCGGCAACGTCGGTGCGGAGATCGTCGCCCGCGCGGCACCGGACGGCTACACGCTGCTCTACGGCACCAACGGAACGCACGCGATCAACCAGACGCTCTACGGCAATCTGCGTTTCGATCCGATCAAGGATTTCGCGCCGGTGTCGCGAATGACGTCGATCGCCGCAATGCTCACCGTCAATCCGCAGCTCGCGGTCCGTTCGGTGTCGGAGCTGATCCGTTACGCACAGGAGAATCCGGGCAAGGTCAACTTCGCTTCGGCGGGCAACGGCACGACGTCGCATCTTGCGGGCGAGTTGTTCCGCTCGATGACCGGCATCGACATCGTTCACGTGCCGTATCGCGGCGGGGCGCTTGCGATGACCGATTTGATCGGCGGTCAGGTGCAGATGATGATCGACGTGATGCCGAACGCCTATCCAATGGCGAAGTCCGGCAAGGTGAGAGCGCTCGCGGTGACGACGGCGAAACGGTTTCCGACGGCGCCCGAGATCCCGACGATCGCCGAATCGGGGATCGCCGGGTTCGAGATGAGCGCGTGGGACGGGATACTCGCGCCTGCGGGGACACCGTCCGCCGTCATCGACAAGCTCAATGCGGCGATCCGGCAGGCGCTCGACGATCGCGAAGTTCGCGACGCGCTGCTCGCGCGCGGCGCACAGCCGGTGCCGGGTACGCCCGAGGACTTCGCGAGCCACATCAAGGCGGAAACGGAGAAGTGGGCGAAAGTCGTCCGCCAATCCGGCGCCAAAGTCGACTGAGGGAATCATTTCGATGGACGCACCGACCGAGCCGGGCATTGCGCAGTGGAAGCACTGCGGCAGCTATCGCGACATCCTGTACGAGAAGGCCGACGAGGGGATCGCCAAAGTCACGATCAACCGGCCGGAGGTGCGCAATGCGTTCAGGCCGGAGACGGTGATCGAGCTGCAGGCGGCCTTTGCCGACGCGCGCGACGATCCGGACATCGGCGTCGTTGTGCTGACCGGCCAGGGCCGCGACGCGTTCTGCTCCGGCGGCGACCAACGCGTGCGCGGCAAGGGCGGCTACGTCGGCGGCGACGGCGTTCCGCGCTTGAACGTGCTCGATCTGCAACGGCAGATCCGCACGCTGCCCAAGCCCGTCGTCGCGATGGTCGCGGGCTACGCGATCGGCGGCGGCCACGTGCTGCACATGATGTGCGATCTCACGATCGCCGCCGACAACGCTCGCTTTGGTCAGACGGGTCCGAAAGTCGGCAGCTTCGACGGCGGCTACGGCGCCGCCTACATGGCGCGCATCGTCGGACAGAAAAAGGCACGCGAGATCTGGTTCCTGTGTCGCCAGTACGACGCGAAGCAAGCGCTCGAAATGGGGCTCGTCAATTGCGTCGTGCCCTACGAAGAGCTCGAGGCGGAGACGATGCGCTGGTGCCGCGAGATGCTCGCGAACAGTCCGATCGCGCTGCGCTGTCTCAAGGCCGCGCTCAACGCCGATTGCGACGGCCAGGCGGGCTTGCAGGAGCTCGCCGGCAACGCGACGCTGCTCTACTACCTGTCCGAGGAAGGGCAGGAAGGCAAGAACGCGTACCTCGAAAAGCGCAAGCCCGATTTCCGCAAGTTCAAGCGGTTGCCGTGACTTCCGCTTCGTCCGCACTTCCAGCGCAGAAACCATCGAGCGATCCGCTGTCGATCGTCGACGCCGCACGCGAGGCGGGCGACGCCGTCGCGCTGCGCATCGGCGCTCGCTCGTATACGTTCGCGCAACTCGCCGATCTCGCGATAGCCCGCGCGCTGACGCTCGAGCGCGGTACGGACGTGCGCATGCCACACCCGCTCGTCGGCACGAACACGCTCGACACGCTCGTCACGTTCTACGCGCTGCTCGAACGGCGCGTTCCAGCGCTGATGCTGCACCCGCGGCTCACGGTCGCGGAGCGTGCGGCGCTGCTCGCGAGCGCCGCGCGCCTCGGGCCGCTCACGCACGACGATGCTGCGGCCGTGCTGTTCACGTCGGGAACGACGGGCGAGCCGCGCGGCGCCGTCCTGACGCGCGCCGCGTTCATCGCGTCGGCGCGCGCAAGCGCCGAGAATCTTGGATGGCATGACGACGATTGCTGGCTCGCGTGCATGACGGTCGCGCACATCGGCGGGCTCTCGATCGTGACGCGCTGCCTCGCGGCGAGGCGGTGTGTCGCGCTCGCCGAACGATTCGATGCCGCTGGCTTCCCCGGATGGATTTCGGCGCAGCGCGTGACATTGGCCTCGGTCGTGCCGACGATGCTCGCGCGCGCGCTCGACGCGAGCCCGCAATGGCAACCGCCCGCGCGTCTTCGCGCGGTGCTCCTCGGCGGCGCGGCTGCGTCGCCGCGGCTGCTCGAGACCGCTGCCAAGCGGCGCGTTCCCGTCCTTGCGACCTACGGCTTGACGGAGACGTGCTCTCAGGTGACGACGACGCGCTACGGCGCCCGTTTCGACGCGTCCGACACGAGCGCCGGCCCGCCGCTGCCCGGCGTCGAGATCCGCGTCGTCGACGGGCGCATTCACGTTCGCGGCGCCATGCTGATGGCCGGCTATTGGGACGCTCCGCCGCTCGCGCGCGATGCATGGTTCGACACCGGCGACATCGGCGATATCGACGCGCGCGGATGTCTTGCTGTGCTCGCGCGGCGCGCCGATCTGATCGTGACGGGCGGCGAGAACGTCTATCCGGCCGAAGTCGAGCACGAGCTCGAAGCGCTTGCCGGCGTCGCCGCGGCCGGCGTGTTCGGCGTGCCGGACGAGCTTTGGGGGCGCACCGTTGCCGCAGCGCTGGTCGGTGACGCATCGGCGCTGGCCGATGCGACGCTGCTCGCGCACATCGAGTCGCGGCTCGCGCCGCACAAACGCCCGCGGCACGTGTGCTTCGTCGCGAGTCTTCCGCAAACGCCGGGCGGCAAGCTCGATCGTCAGCGCCTGGCTACGTTGGCGCCGCTATTGCGACCGCTGGGATCGCGCCGCGACGTCGCTGCTTGAAAGCCGGCGCCCGTCATCGCCGAGCGCGACGGATGTCGATCCGATAGTCGAGGCTTGCCGGGGTCGGTCCCGCTTCCCACATCAGACAGTAATCCCGCGTGAGGATCGGCGCAAACACGCCGGCGTCCTCGCTGACGCCGTCGCGGCTGATCGGTTCGACGATCGCCGCGCCATCGTGATAATGCACGTTGAACTTGAGCGGCGCATCAGAGGTGAACGTGTATTCGAGTCGATCGCCCGGCGCAAGCTTCGCGCACTCCTCGTGCAGCGCATACGGCGACAGCGTGAGTGCGGTCACCTGCTTCGGGCCGTCGACGACATCGGTGGCGCAGCCCCCGGCAATGAGCGCTCCGACGGCGACGACGCGGGCGAGCGCGGTCATCGCGTGCCGTCGGCGCGCGCTCGCCAGTCTTCGGCGAGAAGGGCGAAGCGTATGTGATCGCGCCAGCGGCCGGCGATCTTCACGTAGCGTCGCGAATAGCCTTCGCGCGCGAATCCGGCGCGTTCGACGAGTGCCATCGAACGCGCATTGGTCGGCTGGATGTTGGCTTCGACGCGGTGCAGGCGCAATGTGCGAAACGCTTCCGCCAGGACCAGCATGAGCCCGCCCGCCATGTAGCCTTCGCCTGCATGCGGCGTGAAGCTGTAGTAGCCCAGGTAGCCGCTCTGGAACGCGCCGCGCACGATCTCGCTCAAATTGAATACGCCGACGAGTGCATCATCGCTGCGTCGGAACACCAAATAGCCGGCGTGGGTGAGCTCGCGAGGATCGACCCGTGCGCGCACGCCGTAGCGAGCGACGAACGCCGCGTATCGCTCGGCGCTTGCGGGCGGCTGTACCCAGCCCATGTGCAGTCTTCGGCTCGCCTTCACGGCAGCGAGGAAGGCCGCGGCGTCGGCGCGCGTGGGCGGTCGGACGTAGACGCGCGAAGCGAGCGCGCGCGTCGAACGTGCGCGGGGCGGACGGCTTGGCATAATCGCAATCTTACCAACGCGGACATCGTCGAATGGGGAAGTGGGTGCAGGGCAAGGTCGCAGGCAAGCGGCTGTGGACCGATCGTCTCGTTTCGCTTTGCGTCGATGCGCCGGACGTCACATTCGTTGCCGGACAGTTCGGGCGCCTGGCGTTGCCGGCACCGGCGGGAAGCACGGAAGACATGGTCGGTCGGCCGTATTCATTCGTGAACAGTCCGAGCAGCGAACCGCACGAGTTCTACTTCATCGTGCTTCCCGATGGACCGCTGACGCCGCGGCTCGCGGCGCTCGAGTCTGGCGAGGACGTCTGGTTGCTGCGCACCGCGAACGGTTTCTTCTCGGTTACGGAGGTCCCCGCGACGGATGTTCTCTGGTGCCTCGCCACGGGCACGGGCATCGGACCGTACCTGTCGATCCTGCGCACCGCCGACCCCTGGGAGAAGTTCGGGCGCGTCGTGCTCGTGCATGGCGTGCGCTACCCGAACGAGCTCACGTACCGCGACGTCATCGCGCAGATCGCCGCTGCGCACGTTGGCGCGTTCACCTATGTTCCGATGGTGAGTCGGGAGGCGCACGGCGACGCGCTTTCCGGGCGCATACCGGCGGCGATCGACGATGGCCTTCTCGAAGCGCGCGCCGGGGTTGCGTTGAACGCCGAAAACTCGCACGTGATGCTGTGCGGCAATCCGGCGATGGTCGAAGACGCGCAGAAATCGCTTGTCGCGCGCGGCTTGCGCCGCCACCGACGCAAGGAGCCGGGTCAGATCACGGTCGAAACGTACTGGTAGCGAGCGAGGGCATCGCCAGCGTGACCGTGTACGACGTGAGCACGTCGGGTCGATCGGGGAAATAGGCAATGCGGCGGAATCCCTCCGGTTCGCATTGTGTGCAGAATGTACCGGACGAAAGGAAGAGCCCTTCGAGCGCGGTGTTCGCCGCCGGGTTCACCGTCGCGCTTACCGTGAGCGTGCCTGACGGCGGCGGATCGACGATCGCAAGCGTCGATTCCGTCAGCGTGTACCGGCGGCTTGCAAGCAGCTCGCCGTCGAACGCGACCGCGGCATCGCGCTGATCTTCGCCGTCGAGGATCAGCGGCGCGTTCCGCTGGTGCGGGTGCACTGCAGGATTGCGCCGGAACGCGAGCGTCGCGGTCACGCGCGTCGCCGCCGGGTCGAGCGCCAACGTGAGCTCGAGCGTGTCGACCAGGAAAGCCGGCGGCCGATAATCGAGCCGACGTGTCGCGCGCGGCGAAGCGTCGCGAAGGAGCCCCGCCGTTACGGAAGCTGCAGCAGCTCGACGTCGAAGATCAGCGTCGCGTTGGGCGGGATGACGCCGCCGGCGCCGCGCTCGCCGTAGGCCATGTCGGGCGGAATGATGAGCGTTCGCTTTCCGCCAACTTTCATGCCGACAACACCCTGGTCCCAGCCCTTGATGACTTTGCCTTCGCCCAGGAAGAAGCCGAATGGGACGCCGCGGTCGACAGAACTATCGAATTTCTTGCCGTGTCCATCGGGTGCGCCGGGATCGTACAACCAGCCCGTGTAATGGACAACGACCGCTTTCCCGGCGTGGGCTTCGCCGCCAGTGCCTTGTTTGGAATCGATTTTTTCAGCTCGGTCACATTGGCATCAATTTTGCTTGCACTGTTGGTGCCGGGTTTGGACATCGTGGCGCCGGCGCCCGGGGACGCGCCCGGCGTCTGCGCGGGTAGCGTGCCGGGCCAAGCGGTGAGGCCGATGAGAAACAGCGCTTCGGATAAGGCTCCCCAGCTCTAGTAAGCGCATACTTAATGACGAGCTGCGACGTGTGATGGAAGTAAGTTCGAGCATCGGAGTCTTCGTTGGTTCGCGTCGGCACGCGCGTGGACCGGCACGACGAATGATGACACGACATGACTCGTTTCGACGGCGAATTGTAGCGAACAGAAGCTGCCTTTTGCGCCGCGCGGGGAATTGGTCTATAAAACATGATTGCCTGTTCTGTGGACGGGGCGCCGCCAGCTGCCGTCAGGCCGCATCCGGGCGACGTTAAGCTTTCGTATCCCTTCCCATGTTCGGCTTCCTCACGCCCGCGAAGGATCTCAACGATCCGCTTTGTTCGACGCGCTCGGCGTCGGCGTGGCTGCGCGATCTGCCGACGCTCGACATCATCGGCCGTCAGCAAAGCGTCATGCGAGCATTCGAGGGCTTTCGTACGTCGCGCAAGGCGGTCGATCCGAATCGCGTCGCCGCGATCGAGTTCCTCGACGCCGCGCTCGCCGCCGACCGTCGCCAGCTGATCAAGCAATACGTCGAGAACGTCGACAGCTCGGCACGGCTCGCCGAGCGGATCTGGCAGGCGGTGTTCGAGCTGACGCAGGGCTTCATGAGTTCGTACCAGTCGGCGCTCGAGCAGGCGCTGATCCAGCCGACGAGCCCGCGCTGGAAGCCGCTGATACCGACGTTGATGTCACGTCTGATCCATTACTACGGCACAGACGCGAAGCTGCGCGTGTTTCGCTTCGAGCGCTGGATTCCCGCCAAATGGATCGAGCTGCATCGGTTGTACATGCGCGCGACCGAGCTCGGCGTCGATCGCGTGCCGACGGCGCTAGTCGCCGCCGGCAACAACGCGACGCAGTGGACGATCGAGCAGGAATACCTGTTCGTCCTGCTGATCCACCAGTTGAACACCGGCAACCTGTCGCCGGGCGAGCTCGACTGGGCGAGCGCGCAGCTTCGCGCCTGGAGCCGCCGTCTCACGCTCGACGCCGTACCGCGGTCGCTCGAGGGTTTTTTCGTCGACGTCGCGGGCAAAGGCGGCCTCGTGCGCCGCACCGGCAACGATGCGGGCTCGATGCTGCGCTACCTCGACACGACGGCGCTCGCCGATCAACTCGAGCGCGCGATCCAGGCGCTGCGCCAGGCCGAGGCGACCGATCAGGGACCGGCTGCACCGATCAACCAGTTGCGCATTGCAATCCTCGAGCGCGTTCGCCCCGCGGTCGCGCCGAATCTCAACGCCGACCTTCGGCGCGATCCGCGTATCCCGGTTGCCGCAGCCGCGAAGGTGCGTGTCGGACTGGCAAGGATCTGCGCAGATCTCGCCGCACGGCAGGCAAGCGAGATCACGCCCGAACAGCCGGCAGGCGGCGAGCAGATCGAGGTCTATGAGGTCGCCGGCGGGCCGCGCGTTCGCCGTCGCGCGCCCGACGTTCACGACACGCTCACCGCGTCGATCGGATCGTTCTCGGATCCGATGTGGCAAGTGAAGGATCGCAGCGTCGCGGGATTGCGCATCGCCGCGTCGGGCGGGATCGGGCAAAGCCTCGCGCTTGGCGCGATCGTGGCCGTGCGCCAGTCGGACGTCACCGATTGGGTGCTCGGCGTCGTTCGGCGTCTGAACAAGGTGTCGAGCGACGAGGTGGAAGCGGGGGTGTCGATCATCGCCGAGCGCGTGGTCACCATCACGCTCACCGCGAAGCGCGAGTCGCCGGAGAACCTGGGCATCGAGGTCGACGGCATCGATGTGTCGACGATGGGGGCGCGCTTCGAGGCGCTGTATCTGCCGCCGCCGTCGCGGCCCGACAAGCCGCTCGCGGTGAAGACGATGATCGTGCCGACGTCCGAGTACTCCGACGGCCGGCAGGTGATCCTCACGACCGGCCGCTCGGTCTACACGTTCGCGTTGCGCAGCCTGATCGAGCAGCGCGCCGATTGGAGCTGGGCCGCGATCCAGATCCTCGAGAAGAAATCGAAGATATAAGGTGGAACAGCGGCCCGCCTATGCTTCGCGTGGCCAGGGCCTAATCCAACGGCCTGAACTTGAGCGTCAGCGAACGCTGGAAAAGCTCGGGCCGTTCCGGTCTCGGTAGCGGCGTCGACTTCAGTATCGCGCGATGCACGGCGTCATCGTACGCGCGCACGCCGCTCGACTTCGCGAGGCGCACATCGATGATCTCGCCGGTCGGCAATTGCACGACCTCGAATATCGCCTCCGGATTGCCCGCGAGCTCGGTCGGCAGGATCACGTTGCCCTTGACCTTCGCCTGGATGCGGCGGATCCAATCCGCTTCGGCGCGCGAACGTGCCGCGGCTTCCGCTTGCGCCTGCGCGCGCGCCGCTGCGTCAGCCTGCGCCTTCTGTTCGCGCTCCGCTTGCGCTCGCAGCGCCTCCGCTTCGCGCGCCTGTCGCTCGCGCGCTTCGGCGGCGCGCTTCTCGTCCGCCGCTTTCTTCGCCGCTTCGCGTTTCGCCTGCTCCTGGCGGTCGCGCTCGATCTGCTCGCGCCGTTTCTTTTCTTCCTCCTGCTTCGCCTTGAGCGCGATCTCGGCGGCATGCGGATCGGGCTTTTCGACCTTGGGCTCCGGTTTCGGAGCCTCCTTTCGCGGCTCCGGTTTGGGTTGCGGTTTCGGTTCGGGTTTGGGTTCCGGCTTGGCTTCGGGCGGCGCCGTTTTTTCGGCAACCACGGTCTTCGGTGGCGGCGCGTAAAGCTCGGCCGCAACGGGTCCCGCCGGGCGGTTCTGCCAGCGCACCGAGAACACGAGCACGCCGATGAAGATCGCGTGCACTGCGAGCGCGAGAGCGAGCGCGAGCCATTTGCCCGGAATGCGAT
This sequence comes from uncultured beta proteobacterium, assembly GCA_963728935.1. GTDB lineage: Bacteria > Pseudomonadota > Gammaproteobacteria > Burkholderiales > Casimicrobiaceae > CAVSMC01. The sequence goes on from CAVSMC010000001.1 coordinate 1,531,780, forward strand.
GCGGCTCGCCCGGCCGGCCGTCGCGCGGCATCGTCACGTTCCCGGCGGTCGCGCGAGCAAGCCGACGCGCTTCGCGCCGTTGCGCTGAAGCAGATCGAGCACGGCGAGCACGTCCTCGTAGCGCGCGTTGCGGTCCGCGGCGATCACCACCGGCTGCTCGGGAAAGCGCGCCTGCTTCGCGCGGATGCGCTCGACGAGCTCATCGCGCGAAACGTTGAACGCGGCACCGCCGACCTGCGCGTCGCGCAACGTGAGCGTGCGGTCGTTGCGCAACGTCACTTCGAGTGGCTGCGCTGGAGTCGCGAGCTTCTGTCCGACCGACGGCAGCTCGATCTCGCCCGGATTGATCAGCGGCGCCGTCACCATGAAAATGACCAGCAGCACCAGCATGACGTCTATGTAGGGCACGACGTTGATCTGGTTGATCGACTTTCGCGCGCGGCGCATCGAGTGTCACCCCTGACGCTGCAGGATGTTCGAGAACTCCTCGATGAACGTCTCGTAACGCACGGCGAGCCGATCGACGTCGTGCGTATAGCGGTTGTACGCGACGACGGCGGGAATCGCGGCGAACAGGCCGATCGCGGTGGCGATCAGCGCTTCGGCAATGCCCGGAGCAACGCTCGCGAGCGTTGCCTGACTCACGCTGGCGAGACCGCGAAACGCGTTCATGATGCCCCACACGGTGCCGAACAGCCCGATGTACGGACTCACGGAGCCAACGGTGGCGAGGCCCGACAGATGTGCGTCGAGTGCGTCGACATCGCGCTGGTACGCCGCCCGCATCGCCCGTCGCGCGCTGTCCATCGTCACGCTCGCCGAGCTGCCCTGCTTGCGGTGTTTCGAGAATTCGCGGAAGCCGGCGGTGAAGATCTGCGCGAGCCCGCCGTTCGCGCGCGTCTGGCTCGTCTGCTGATAGAGATCGAGCAGATCGCCGCCTTTCCAAAACTGGTCTTCGAAGCCATCGGCGTCGCGGGTCGCGCGGGAGAGCTGGAAGTACTTCATGAAGATTCGCCACCACGACCAGAGCGACAAGCTGCCGAGCAGCACGAGAATGCCTTGCACGACGACGGACGCCTGCTGGACGAGCAGCACGAACGAAAGGTCGGGATGGACGTTCAAATCGCCTCCAGCCGCGCGGCGAGCCGTGCCGGCACTCGCGCCGGCCGCCACGAGTCATGATTGACGCATGCGAGCGTGATACGCGCGCGGGCGATCAGGTCGCTTGCGCGCTTGACCTCCTGCTCGGCAACGAGCCTCGCGCGGCCGCAATCGACCAGCGAGACGCTCACGTCGAGCCGCTCGGACAGGCGCGCGGGCGCCCGGAACACGACGTCCGCTCGATGCACGACGAACGACACGCGCTCGTCGCGTTCGAGCGCGGCGACGTCGAATCCGAGCGAAGACAGCCACTCGGTGCGCGCACGCTCCATGAACTTCAGGTAGTTCGCGTAGTAGACGACGCCGCCGGCGTCGGTATCTTCATAGTAGACGCGTACGGTCAACGTGAACGGCGCTCCCGCGTTCGCCGTGCTCATTCGCTCGGAAACAGATCGGCCGCGGCGCCGGCCGAGGGCGGCGCGAGGCCGAAGTGGCGGAACGCGAGCGCCGTGGCGACGCGGCCGCGCGACGTTCGCTGCAGGAATCCCTGCTGGATCAGGAACGGCTCGAGCACATCCTCGATGGTGTCACGTTCCTCGCCGATCGCTGCGGCAAGATTGTCGATGCCGACCGGACCGCCGGCGAACTTGTCGACGACCGTTTGCAGCAGCTTGCGATCCATCACGTCGAGGCCGGCCGCGTCGACATCGAGCATGACGAGCGCGGCGTCGGCCACTTCGCTCGTCACCGCGCCGCCGGCGCGCACTTCGGCATAGTCGCGGACGCGGCGAAGCAGCCGGTTCGCCACGCGCGGCGTGCCGCGCGAGCGGCGCGCGATCTCGAGCGCCCCGGCCGGATCGACCGCGATGTCCAGCAGCCGCGCCGAACGCGCGACGATTTGCGTCAGCTCTTCGGGCGAATAGAACTCGAGGCGCGCGACGATGCCGAAACGATCGCGCAGCGGGTTGGTCAGCATGCCGGCGCGCGTCGTCGCGCCGACCAGCGTGAACGGCGGCAGGTCGAGCTTGACGCTTCGCGCCGCGGGTCCCTCGCCGATCATGATGTCGATCTGGAAATCCTCGAGCGCCGGATAGAGGATTTCTTCGACCACCGGCGACAGCCGATGGATCTCGTCGATGAACAGAACGTCGTGCGGCTCGAGATTGGTCAGCAGCGCAGCGAGATCGCCGGCGCGCTCGAGCACCGGCCCGGACGTCTGGCGCATGTTGACGCCGAGCTCGTGCGCGATGATGTGCGACAGCGTCGTCTTGCCGAGCCCGGGCGGTCCGAACAGCAGCACGTGGTCGAGCGATTCCTTGCGCTTGCGCGCCGCCTCGATGAAGATCGCGAGCTGGCCGCGAATCTTGTGCTGGCCGATGTATTCGGCGAGAAGTCGCGGCCGCAGCGCGCGCTCGACGACTTCTTCCTGCGCTCCGGCGAGCGCGCCGCCGACCACGCGCTTGAGTTCATCGTTCTCGATCATCGCGACGTCATGCCTTTGCGAGCAGCTTCAATGCCTGCCGAATGCCATCTGCGACCGCGACGCCGTCCGGAAGTTGCTTGACGCTCGCGAGCGCTTCCTTCTCGCTGTAGCCGAGCGTCACCAGCGCGTTCAACACGTCCGCCGACACCGGCGCCGGACGGTTGACCCCGACCGCGCTCGTGAGCTCGGCGCCGAGCTTGTCCTTCAACTCGAGCAGAATCCGCTCGGCGGTCTTCTTGCCGATGCCCGGAACCTTGGTGAGACGTCCGCTCTCCTGCATCGTGACCGCCTGCGCGAGCTCGGCGACCGACATACCCGACAGCACCGCCAGCGCGATCTTCGCGCCGATGCCGCTGATCTTGGTCAACTGGCGGAACGCGCGCCGCTCGTTGTCGGTGCCGAATCCGTAGAGCAGATGCGCGTCCTCGCGAACGACGAGATGGGTGAACAGCACGATCCGCTCGCCGACCGCGGGTAGATTGTAGAACGTGCTCATCGGGACATCGACTTCGTACGCGACCCCCTGAACGTCCAACAGGATCTGCGGCGGATTCTTCTCGACGAGCAGGCCGGACAGACGGCCGATCATGGCGTTGGACGCGGTCGCGAAAGACCGGCGGATTATCGCACGCAGCGCAGCGCCGCGAGGTGCGCGCGCACGTGCTCGAGCGATTCCAGCACGAGGACGTTCTTTGCGCGAAGCGCCGGCGACGGCGGCGCAAGATCGGGCACCATCAGGGGCGTCGCCCCTGCGGCGAGCGCGGCTTGCACGCCGGGTTCCGAATCTTCGACCACGATGCATTCGGCGACGTCGACGCCGAGCCGCGCTGCAGCGGTCACGATGATGTCCGGCTCCGGCTTGCCGCGCGCGACCTCGTCGCCGCCGACGAGCGCATGGATCCGGCGCCAGAGGTCCGCGCGCTCGAGCTTGGCCTGTGCGCGTGCGCGGCGAGTCGACGTCGCGACGGCGCGCGCAAGAGCCTGCGTGTCCAGCCAGTCGAGCAGCTCGTGCACGCCGGGCTTGAGCGCGAGTCCCTCGCGATCGACGATCGTATCGTACGTCGCGTGCCAGCTTGCGAGCAGCGAATCGATCGGATAGCGCGCGTCGTAATGCGTGCGCACGAGCGTGCAGCAGTCCGCGAAATTGCGACCGATCATCGCGTGCGCGAGCAACGGATCGAACGTAACGCCGAGCGCCGCGGCCGCTTCGTTCCACGCGCGGACCGCAAGCGGTTCGGTGTCGAGCAGCACGCCGTCCATGTCCAGGATGACCGCCGCCGGCCGGCGCGCGGGCTGCGGCACGAAGCGCGCGATCAAACGAGGCGACCCGCGCGGACGCGAAATCCGCCGCGACGCAAACCGCCGAGGCCGTCGGCGCCGTGCGCATGACAGATCGCGCAGGCGAGCGCGTCCGCGGCGTCGGGCGACGGCGCGCCCGGCAACGACAACAGACGCGTAACCATCGCCTGAACCTGCGGCTTCTGCGCGCGCCCTTTGCCGACGACGGCTTGCTTGACCTGGCCTGCCGTGTACTCGGTCACCGGCAGGCCAGCCAACACCGCCGCCGCGATCGCCGCTCCGCGGGCTTGACCGAGCAGCAGCGTCGAATTCGGGTTGACGTTGACGAACACCTTTTCGACCGCCACCTCGTTCGGGCGCTCCTCCGCGATGACGTACGCGAGATCGCGCGCAATCACGCCGAGCCGCGTCGCCAGGCTCGCGCCGCTCGCGCGAATGCAACCGCTGGTGACATAGATCAGTTTGCGACCGTCGCAGACGATCAAACCGAATCCGGTTACTCTCAGGCCGGGGTCGATTCCCAATATGCGCCGCACGCGCATCGACGCGTCAATCGACGATCACTGCGGTCGTGTAGACGTTCTGGACGTCGTCGAGCGACTCGAGCGCGTCGAGCAGCTTCTGCATCTTGACGGCGTCCTCGCCGCTCATGTCGACGTCGGTCGACGGCTTCATCGTGACGTCGGCGAATTCCGGCTTGAGGCCCGACTTCGCGAATGCTTCCTTCACGGCGACGAAATCGTACGGACTCGTGACGACTTCGATGCTGCCGTCGTCGTGCGTGACGACGTCCTCGGCGCCGGCATCGAGCGCGGTTTCCATCACCTTGTCCTCGCTCGTTCCCGGAGCGAACACGATCTGCCCGCAATGACGAAACAGGAACGCGACCGACCCTTCGCTGCCCATGTTGCCGCCATGCTTCGAGAACGCGTGGCGCACGTCGGCAACCGTGCGCGTCCGGTTGTCGGTCAGGCAATCGACGATGACGGCCGCTCCGTTGATGCCGTAGCCTTCGTAGCGGATCTCCTCGTAGTTCGCCGTCTCGAGCTCGCCGGCGCCGCGCTTCGCCGCGCGCTCGATCGTATCTTTCGGAATGTTGTTGTCCATCGCCTTGTCGACGGCGAGGCGTAGCCGCGGGTTGGCGGAGGGGTCGCTCCCGCCGAGCTTGGCGGCAACAGTGATTTCACGGATCAGGCGAGTCGAAATCTTGCCGCGCTTCGCGTCGGCGTGCGCCTTCTTGTGCTTGATGTTCGCCCATTTGCTGTGACCGGCCATGCCCGTTCCCCGCCCGCATCTCGTAGCTACGAATTATACCGGCGGTCATAAGCGGCGAAGCCTCACAAGAGCCCGTGCTGCTGCAGGAACTTCGCGAGCACGGCGAGCCGCACTTCGCTGTCGTTGATCTCGAGCATGTTCTGCTTGACGGACAACGGCAGCGGCATCAGTTCGGCGAGCCGATAGCCGACCCACGATGCGTCGCCGAACGCATGCGTCGCTGGAAAGCGAGTCGGTCCGACACGCTCGGCGAGAAGCTCGAGCAGCCGCGCGAGCGACTGGTAGGAGGCGGCGAGCGGCATCGTCGGCTCGTTTGCGATCGCCGTGACGGTGCCGATGACGAGCCCGTCCGCCTGGGTCGTGTGCGACTGCACCTGAAAGCGCTCGGCGCCCTCGGCACGCAAGTGCAGCACGCCCTCCGGCATCTCCCAGTCGACGATGCGCGCGAGCGTACCGATCGGCGCGAAGTCGGGCGTCTGCGGATGCTCGCCGCGCGCGACCTCCTCGCCCTTGTGAATCAGGCAGACGCCGAACGGCTCGCCGTTCGACACGCACGCCTTGGTCATTTCGATGTAGCGCTGCTCGAATACCTTGAGCGGCAGCAATCCGCCGGGAAAGAGCACGGCGTGCAGCGGAAAGAGCGGCAACACCGTCGTGGCCCGCGGTTCGCGCCGGCCGAACATCAGACGATCTCGCCGCGAGGCACCGCCGGCTCGCCCCAGCGGGGTCCGAGCGTATGCGGCACGTGCAGTTGATCGAGCACGCGCGCGACGACGAAATCGACGAGGTCGTCGATCGTGCGCGGGCGCGCGTAAAAGCCCGGCGCCGGCGGAAGTATCACGGCGCCGGCCCGTGCGAGCGTCAGCATGTTGTCGAGGTGGATCGCCGAGAACGGCGTCTCGCGCGGAACGAGCACCAGAGGGCGTCGCTCCTTGAGCATCACGTCGGCCGCGCGCTCGATCAGGTTGTCGGCGAGCCCGTGGGCGATGGCGCCCAGCGTGCCCATCGTGCACGGACAGATCGCCATCGCGTCGCCCGGGTTCGAGCCCGACGCCATCGGCGCCATCCAGTCGTCGCGGCCGTAGACGATAAGCTGCCCGTCGGCGGCATGGAAGCGATCCGACAGCACGCGCGTCGCCTCGCGCGGCTGCGTCGGAATGACGAGCGCGCATTCCTGCTTGGCGACGATCTGTGCCGCGGCCGAATAGACGACGTGCACGCGCACGTTCGCCGCGAGCAGGCACTGCAGCAGACGCAAGCCGAACGGCATGCCCGATGCACCGGTGAGCGCGAGCGTGATCGTCAGCGGCATGACGCTTCAGTCGAGCTCGCGGTGGCGGACGAGCACCTGATGGCGCGGCGAGAACGCGCGCGCCAGTCGCTCGGCAAAATACACGGAGCGATGGCGACCGCCGGTGCAGCCGATCGCGACCGTCAGATACGTGCGGTTGTCGCGCGCGTAGTCGGGTAGCCATCCGGCGACGAACGTGTAGATGTCGACGTACATCCGCTCGACCTCGGGGATGCGCTCGAGAAATTCGACCACCTCGGCGTCGCGCCCTGTTTGCGGCGCGAGCGCCGGCTCGTAATGTGGGTTGGGCAGGCACCGGACGTCGAACATCAGATCGGCGTCGAGCGGCACGCCGTGCTTGAATCCGAACGACTCGAACAGCAGCGTCATCTTGCTCGCGTCGACGCTGATGAAATCCTTGATCCAGCGGCGCAGCGCCGCCGCCGGCAGATCGCTGGTGTCGAACGGGACGCCGTGCTCGCGCGCATCGGCGAGCAGAGCCCGCTCGTATTCGATCGCCTCGGTGAGCGTGCGCGTATCGTCCGACAACGGATGGCGCCGACGCGTCTCGGAGAAGCGCTTGACGAGCGTCTGGCTCTTCGCGTCGAGGTAGACGAAGCGCACGGTGTCGCCCGCGGCGCGCAGTTGCCCGATCGTGCCCGTGAGCCCGGGCAAACCCGGCGCCGTGCTGATGTCGAGCGCGATCGCGACGCGCTCCTTGCCTGCTCGCTTCAGGTAGTGGACGGTCTCGGACACCAGCGGCAGCGGAAGATTGTTCACCGCGTCGTATCCGGCGTCCTCGAGCGCCGCCAATGCGACGCTCTTGCCCGAGCCCGAGAGGCCGCCGATGAGGATCAGGTCCACGTCGCGTCCATCGGGCTTTCGCGATCAGCCGCCGTCTTCCATCAGCTTCTGCTGCCGCTCGATGAATTCCTTCGTGCTGTCGATGCCGCGTTGATTGAGCACGAAGTTGCGCACCGCGGCCTCGACGAGCACGGCGAGATTGCGGCCGGCTGCGACCGGAATCGTGACCTTGCGGGTCGGCACGCCGAGAATCTCCTGGTAGGTCGCGTTGACCTGCAGCCGGTCGAGCTCGGAGAACGCCTCGTGGCTGTGGTCCTCGAGGTGGACGATCAGCCGCAGCAGCTTGCGCGGCCGCACGGCGGTTTCGCCGAAGATCGTTCGAATGTTGAGGATGCCGATGCCGCGCACTTCGAGAAAATCGCGCAGCACGCCCGGGCAGCGCCCTTCGAGCGTGTCCGGCGAGATTCGGTAGAGCTCGACGATGTCGTCGGCGATCAGTCCGTTGCCGCGCGAGATCAGCTCGAGCGCGAGCTCGCTCTTGCCGATCGCCGAGTCGCCGGTGATGAGCACGCCCATCTCGAGCACGTCGAGGAAGACGCCGTGCAGCGTCGTCGACTCGGCGAGCATTCTCGACAGATAGATGCGGATCACTTCGACGAGATGCGGCGAAGGCTGCGACGACGTGAGCAGCGCGACGTGCTTCGCATTGCATCGCTCGGTGAGCGTCGCCGGCACTTCCTCGCCGTTCGCGACGATGATCGCCGCGAGCTCCGTAGTGAACAGCCGTTCGCTCCACGACGCGGCCTCTGCGTCTGACTTCGAGCGCAGCCACGCGACCTCCGCCGCGCCGAGGATCTGTATGCGGAACGGGTGGATGAAATTCATGTGGCCGACCTGGCCGATCGTCGGCTTGAGCGCGTTGTCGCCCGAGAGCACCTTGCTGCCGCCTTGGCGGCCGGCGACCCAACGAAGTCCCAGACGAGCCTGATTGTCGGTGAAGAAGCGCTCGATGCTGACCTGGCGCATTACTCCATCGCCGATATCGTCGTTCACGACGTCGGTTCCCACCCTGCGAACAACGCGTGCAGCGCGCCGGCATCGGCGGCGGCGGCGAGCCGTTCGCGGAACGAGCGCTCGGAAAACATCTGCGCGAGCTCGGAAAGAATCTGCAGATGTTGCTCGGTTGCATGCTCCGGCACAAGCAGCACGAAAACTTGCGCGACCGGTTTGCCGTCCGGTGCGTCGAACGGAATCGGCGACGCGAGGCGCACGAACGCGCCCTGCGCGCTTGCAAGGCCCTTGATGCGACCGTGCGGAATCGCAACGCTCTGCCCGAGGCCCGTCGAGCCGAGCTTCTCGCGCGCAAGCAGACTGTCGACGACAAGCTTTCGCGCGAGTCCGTGATTGCGCTCGAACAGATCGCCGACCGCTTCGAACAGCCGCGACTTCGATGCCGCGTCGAAGTCGAGCATGATGTTCGCGGCTGGCAGAAGCTCGGCGATCTGGTTCATCGATTGTTCGGCGCCTTTGAAAAGTAGAAAAGTAGGGTCAGACTCGACTTTTCATACGGCGTGGGCTCATTGGGGGCGATTGACGAAAAGTCGAGTCTGACCCTACTTTTCAAAGCAAAACGGGCCGTCAGTCCGCTGACGGCCCGTCGGCATCGAGCGCGCCGGGATTATATAGCGCCGACCTTTAGCGCGGGCGGGCCGCCGGCGGCGGCGACTGCGATTGCGCCTCGGCAGGCTCGTCCTTCGCGCCGGCCGTGTCGTGCCTGCGCTCCTCGCGCTTTTCTTTGTGCTTCAGCACCTGGCGATCGAGCTTGTCGGCGAGCGCGTCGATCGCCGCGTAGAGGTCCGCGTCGATCGCCTCGGCGTGAATATCCTTGCCGCGCGTATGAAGATTCGCTTCGATCTTCTGCTGCAGCTTGTCCACCGTCATCACGACGTTGACGTCGATCACGTGATCGAAATGGCGGACGACGCGATCGAGCTTGGCGACGACGTAGTCGCGGATCGCGGGCGTGATCGTCAGATGATGACCGGTGAGATTCAAGTTCATTAAGCCTCCTCCTCGATGATGCTCCGCTCTGGACGGAGCGCGGCCTGCTACAGCGACTTGCGCAGATTGACCGGAGGGATTTGCAGCGACTCCCGATACTTGGCGATCGTCCTGCGGGCGACCAGGATGCCTTGGTCGCCGAGCAGGTCGGCGATCCGACTGTCGGTGAGCGGCGTCTTGGGATTCTCGGCGCCGATCAGCTGTTTGATAAGGGCGCGGATCGCCGTGGCCGACGCTGCGCCGCCGGTGTCCGTGGCGACGTGGCTGCCGAAGAAATACTTGAGCTCGTAGGTGCCGCGCGGCGTCAGCATGTACTTCTGCGTGGTGACGCGCGAGATCGTCGATTCGTGCAGGTCGAGCATGTCGGCGATCTCGCGCAGCACCATCGGGCGCATCGCGACTTCCCCGTGCTCGAAGAAGCGCCGTTGGCGGTCGACGATCGCCTGCGCGACGCGCAGGATCGTCTCGAAGCGCTGTTGCACGTTGCGGATCAGCCACTTCGCCTCCTGCAGCTGCGCGGCGAGCTGCTGATTCGACGCCTCGCGATTGCGCGTGAGGATGTCGGCGTAGATGCGGTTCAATCGCAGCTTCGGCATGGCCGCTTCGTTGAGCGACGCCACCCATTGATTGCGCACCTTGCGCACGATCACGTCGGGAATGACGTAATTCGCTTCCGCTTTCGCGAATGCGGCGCCCGGTCGCGGGTTGAGGCTCGTGATCAGCGAGCGCACCGCACGAACGCCGGTGTCGTCGGTATGCAGCAGACGCTTCAATTTGGTGAAGTCGCGCGCCGCGAGCAGCGTAAGGTAATCGCAAACGACCGTAAGCGCCTCGGCGCGGAACGGTATTGACTCGGGCAGCGCCCTCAACTGCAAGGCGAGACATTCGGACGCATCGCGCGCGCCGACCCCCGCGGGCTCGAAGCTCTGCAAAAACTTCAATGCGATGTTGATCTCGTCGGGCTCGATCTCGAGCTCGGCGGGAAAGAGCTCGGCGAGCTCATCTAGCGACGATGCGAGATAGCCGTCGTCATCGAGCGCATCGATAAGCGACGCGACGATCTGGCGGTCGCGCAGCGGCAAGTTGAGCACGGCGAGTTGGCTGCCGAGGTGATCGCGCAGCGTGCTCGTCGCGACCTGCTGCGGATAGAAGCCGTCGTCGTCCTCGTCGCCCGCTCCAGTGCCGCCGCCCCAATCGGAATCGCCGGACGAGAAGTCTTCGAAGTCGGAGCGATCGACTCCGCCTTCGACGCCACCCTCGACGACGTCGGGGACTTCGGGAACGCGCTCGGCTTCGACTTCGGTGCGCTCGAAGTCGTCGACGCGCACCTCGCTTTCGCGCGTCTCGAGCTCGCGCGGCGGTCCCGACTCACCCACCGCGACTTCGGCGGGAGCCGAGTCCTCTTCCTCGGCCTTCTCGAGCAGAGGGTTTTCCTGAAGCAGCCGCTCGACCTCCGCATTCAACTCGATCGTCGACAGCTGCAGCAGCCGAATGGACTGCTGAAGCTGCGGCGTCAGCGTCAGGTGTTGCGAGAGCTTGAGCTGGAGCGTCTGCTTCATTGCGACGACGGATTCGACCGCGACCCGCCCGACGCTTCACGCGTCAGAGCCGGAAATGCTCGCCGAGATAGACCTTGCGAACCGCCTCATTATAGACAATCTCGCCCGGCGCGCCCGAGGCGAGCACACGGCCCTCGTTGATGATGTACGCGCGGTCGCAGATGCCGAGCGTTTCGCGCACGTTGTGGTCGGTGATCAGCACGCCGATTCCACGCTCCTTCAGGAATCCGATGATCTTCTGGATGTCGAGCACGGCGATCGGATCCACACCGGCGAACGGCTCGTCGAGCAGGATGAAGCGCGGCCGCGTCGCGAGAGCGCGCGCGATCTCGACGCGGCGACGCTCGCCACCCGAAAGCGACAGCGCGGGCGCATCGGCGAGGTGCGCGATCGAGAGATCTTCGAGCAGCGCATCGAGACGGTTCGCGACCGCGTCGGTGTCGAGCTCGTCCTGCAATTCGAGTATCGCACGAACGTTCTGCGCGACGGTGAGCTTGCGAAAGATCGACGCTTCCTGCGGCAGATACGAGAGGCCCAGCCGCGCGCGGGCGTGAATGGGCATCCGCGACAGCTCGCGGCCGTCGAGCTCGATCCGTCCGCCGTCCGCCGCGACGAGGCCGACGATCATGTAGAAGCACGTCGTCTTGCCGGCGCCGTTCGGGCCGAGCAGACCGATGACCTCGCCGCTCGCGACATCGAGCGAGACGTCGTGGACGACCGTGCGTGACTTGTAACGCTTCTCCAGCCGTGCGACCGACAGCTGACTCATCGGCCGGCCTCCACGCAGCGGTTGCGCAATGCGAAGTCCAGAGCGTCGGCCTCGGTCGACTCGCGCGGCGACAGGCCCTGCGGGCTTGCGGCTTCGCCCGCCGCGCTCATCGCCTCATTTGGCCGGTGCCCGCAATTCGTCGGCGGGCTTGAGCGCGGGCGCGGCTGGCGCATCCTTCGGTGCCGCGGCGTCGGACTTGCCCTTTTCGCCCGGAACCTTGGGCAGCGCATCGGATTTCGGCTGAAACACGCCGCGTACGCGCGCGCCGGGCCCTTCGCTCGGCGCAGCCTGACTCGCAACGCGTCCCTCGGCCTTGAACTGCTCGGTCGTCGAGTTGTACGAAATGTAGTTGCTGCGAAGCTCGTCCTGTCCACGGCGCAGCATCGCGTTGTCGTAGAGCTCGAGCAGCGTCTTCGTGCCATCGTATTCGGCGCGCTGCGCGTAGCCCTCGAAGTATTCGTCCTTGCCGTCCTGTTTCTGCCTGAATGTCACCGGATCGCCGTACGCGGTGGCGGACACCGAATTGTCCGGGTTCTGCTTGAAATCGATGCGGTCGGCATGGATCGTCATCGTGCCCTGCGTGATGACGACGTTGCCGCGCAACGCGCCGACCTTCGTCTGGTAGTTGACGTCGCCGGTGTCCGCCGAATAGTTGATCGGCTTGTCGCGGTCGCCCTGCTCGGCGAATGCCGGCGACGCGGTCGCTGCGAGTGCGAGCAGCACGACGGCACGGTAGCGGCAACGATGGACGTTCATCGATTCAACGGGCGATCGACGGTGTGGGGCTGCAGCGTGCCTCGCACGTTCGACTTGAGCTTCAGCGTGTGCGCGTTGTTGTCGAGCTCCATTCCGACGGCGCGAATTATTCCACGCGGCTCCTCGATCGTCACCGGTCCGTCGGTGGATGCAAGCCCGCGCTTGGGAACGACGCGCAATGTCTCGCTCGACACGGTGATCGGGCCCGCCGACTGCCCGTCCTCGCTCGCGGGCGCCGAACCCGCTTCGCGCGCAGTGTGCACGTTGCCCTTGAGCATCACCGTCTCGCGATCGCCGGACAGCGAACCCGAGTCGGCGCTCACGTCGATGCGCGGCTGGTCCGGATCGGTCAACGACATCGTCGGCTGGGTGAAATCGATGGTGTCGTCGTCGGCGTAATGCTGCGCGCGCTTCGCGCCGAGCGACTGGCGGAGGCGTCCCTCGGCATCGAAGCTGTCGCCGCGGAAGTTGTCGATGAAGATGTCGGCCGCATGCCGGTGCGAGCCATCGGCGCGCGGCGACGGCGGCTGCACTTGTGCATCGAGCCAATAGGTGAGCGCGGCCAGACCGCCGAGCAGCAGCGCCGGAGACCATGCAACGAGCCGGTCGACCAATCGCTGTCCGCGTGTCATCGCATGCTCACGGGTCTAGCTTCGCGCCGCGAACGCTCATGCGTCGATGTCCGCGCGGCGAACCGCCGGCGACGATTTCGCGCCGAGGATCAGCTCGCACGCTTCACGCACGGCGCCGTTGCCTCCGTCGCGGCGCGTGACGTAGTGGGCACGCGCGAGCAACGCCGCCGGCGCGTGCGGCACCGTGAGCGCCAATCCGCAACGCTCGAGGACCGGTAGGTCGGGAAGATCATCGCCGATGTGCGCGCACGCGTTCGGTGCAAGCTCGAGGTCGGTGCGAAGGCGTTCCCACGGCCCGAGCTTGTCCTCGGCGCCTTGAACGAGCATCGTCACGCCGAGCGAGCGTGCGCGAAGCGCAACGGCGGGCGCGTTGCTGCCGGTGATCCAAGCGATCATCACGCCCGCGGCGGCGAGCATTCGAATGCCCACACCGTCGAGCGCCGAAAACGCCTTCATCTCGCGTCCGTCGTCGCCGATGTAGATACGCCCATCGGTCAGCACGCCGTCGACATCGCAGGTCAACAGCCGAATGGCGCTCGCTCGAGCGGCGATATCGTTCGTCGTCACCCCGCGGCCTCCTTCGACCTCGTCATTGCGAAACGCGTCGAGCGTCGGCCGCGAGCAAGCGCACGGTGACAGGCCGTTCGGGTCTTGGCTTCGCCCGCCGTGTTCGTGTTCACACGACCCGCGCGATGAAAAGATCGTGCACATTGAGCGCGCCAACGAGCCGATCGTCTTCGACGACCAGCAGCGCCATCACCTTGGGCGGCTTTTCCATCAGCTCGACACAATCGACCGCCATTCGCTCGGGCGCGATCGTGCGCGGCGTCCGCGTCATGAAATCCGCCACCCGCGCCGCAGCGAAGTCGCGCACCCGCGGCAGGCACCGGCGAAGGTCGCCGTCGGTGAACACACCGGCTACGCGGCCGTCGGCGTCGACGATCGCCGTCATTCCCATGGCCTTGCCGCTCATTTCGACGACGGCTTGCGCGAGCGTCGCATCGACGCCGACGATCGGCAACGCGGCACCTTCGCGCATCACATCCCTGACCGTCGTGAGCAAGCGCCGTCCGAGCGGGCCGCCAGGGTGCGAGCGCGCGAAGTCGTCGACCGAGAAGCCGCGCGCATCGAGCAGCGCGACGGCGAGCGCGTCGCCGAGCGCGAGCGCGGCGGTCGTGCTTGCCGTTGGCGCGAGGCCGAGCGGACAGGCCTCGGAGTCGACCGCGGCATCGAGATGGACATCGGCGCTCTTCGCGAGCGACGACTGTTCGTTGCCGGTCAGCGCGACGATGGTCGCGCCCTGACGCTTGACGTGCGGTGCGAGTGACACGAGCTCGTCGGTCTCGCCGGAGTTCGACAGCAGCACGACGACATCGGCGGGCGTGATCATGCCGAGATCGCCGTGCGAAGCCTCACCGGCGTGCACGAAGAACGCCGGCGTGCCGGTCGACGCGAGCGTCGCGGCGAGCTTTCGCGCGACGTGGCCCGACTTGCCGATGCCCGAGACGACGACGCGGCCGCGGCAATTGAGCATCAGCGCGACAGCAGCGACGAACGGGTCGCCCAGTCGCGCAGCGAGCGCCTCGATCGCTGCGGCTTCGGTCGCGAGCACCTTGCGAGCGAGCGCGAGCGCGCGCGCTGCGTCGACGCCGACGCGATCGTGCGTCGCCGGCGGAGCCGTCGGGTCGCTGCGCGCGCGGGTGGCTGTCGCGGCCATTGGATGCAGTATAACCGACGCCTCTCGCGCGAGACCTTCGCCGTGCCCGCGCTTCCGTTCGCGTCACGGAAGAAACGACACGTCGAGCGCCGCGGAGGGGCGCAGGAATCGCCAATCGTGGCGTGCTACATTCGACGCGTCCTCTCGTTCCCGGCGCTCCCCGCGAGATCATGCCGCATGCGCTGCAACTGATCCTCGTGCTGCTCGCCGCGTCGGTGGTGGTCGTCGTCGTGTGCCGGCTGGTGCGGCTGCCGCCGATCCTCGGCTATCTGGTCGTCGGCGTCGCCGTGGGCCCGCATGCGCTCGCGTGGGTTCCGGACGATGCGTCGACGCGCTACCTCGGCGAGTTCGGCATCGTCTTCCTGATGTTCTCGATCGGCCTCGAATTCAGCCTCGCGCATTTGCACGCGATGCGCCGCGCGGTGTTCGGCCTCGGGCTCGCGCAGGTTGCGATCACCACGCTTGCAGGGCTGCTCGCGCTGCAGCTCGTCGGCTTTTCGTGGCAGTCGGGACTCGTACTCGGCGGCGCGCTCGCGATGAGCTCGACCGCTATCGTGTCGAAGACCCTTGCCGAGCGCATGGAGCTCGCGACGCCGCACGGCCGCGACATCATGGGAATCCTGCTGTTCCAGGATCTCGCGGTCGTCGCGTTCCTCATCGTCATTCCGTCGCTCGCGGGATCGGGCGCCGAGCTCGGCGCCGCGCTCGCGGTCGCAGCGGCCAAGGCGATCATCGCGCTCACGCTGATCCTCTACGTCGGGCAGAAGCCGATGCGTGCGTGGTTCCATCTCGTCGCCCGGCAGCGCTCGCCGGAGCTGTTCATGCTGAACCTGTTGCTGGTGACGCTCGGGCTCGCGGCGCTGACGGAGGCGGCCGGACTTTCGCTCGCGCTCGGCGCGTTCCTCGCCGGCATGCTGATCGCGGAGACCGAGTACCGGTACCAGGTCGAAGAGGACATCAAGCCGTTTCGCGACGTGTTGCTCGGGCTGTTTTTCGTCACTGTCGGCATGGCGCTCGACCTGCGGATGGTCGCTGCAAACGCGGGCTGGGTGCTGTTCCTGCTCGTCGTGCCGGTCGCGGTGAAGCTCGTGCTCGTCGCGGTGCTTGCCCGGGCGTTCGGATCGCCGATCGCCGCCGCGCTGCGGGCGGGCTTCTATCTCGCGCAAGCGGGCGAGTTCGCGCTGGTCATGCTCGCGTTGTCGGTGCCGCACGGACTGATCGCGCCCGGTCTCGCGCAGCCGGTGCTCGCCGCGATGATCCTGTCGATGCTCGCCGCGCCGGTGGTCATGCAGTTCGCCGACCCGATCGTGCGCAAGCTGACGGCGAACGACTGGCTCGCGCGCGCCGCGCAGCTGACGAATATCGCGGCTACGACGATGGCGATGCAGGAGCACGTGATCATCTGCGGCTACGGGCGCAGCGGCCAGAACCTCGCGCGATTGCTCGAGCGCGAGGACATCCCTTGGATCGCACTCGACAACGATCCGCAGCGCGTGCGTGAGGCGGCCGCCGACGGTGCGAGCGTCGTCTATGGCGACGCGAGCCGGCGCGAGTCGCTCGGTGCCGCCGGGCTTTCGAAGGCGCGCGCGGTCGCGATCACGTTCGCGAGCAGCGCGGTGGCGCTTCGCATTCTCCACCACGTGCAGCAGGCACGTCCGGACCTGCCGGTGATCGTGCGCACCGTCGACGACAGCGAAATGGAATCTTTGTATGCCGCCGGCGCGACCGAAGTGATTCCCGAGGTGCTCGAAGGTAGCCTGATGCTCGCCACGCATTCGCTGCTCGTGCTCGGGCTTCCGCTCAATCGCGTGTTGAAGCAGATCCGCCGCATTCGCGAAGAGCGCTACAGCCTGTTTCGCGGCTTCTTTCATGGCGCGACCGATGCGGCGAACGCGGCGGAGAACCTGCAGCCGCGGTTGCACTCGGTCGTGCTGCCCGACAGAGCGTACGCGAACGGGCGCACGCTGGCCGAAATCGACATGGACGGATTGGTCGAAGTGACAGGCGTTCGACGCCGTGGCATGCGCTCGCAGCGTCCGGATCTGCAATGGCGTTTCGAGGCTGGCGACGCCGTGGTGCTGCTCGGCAAGCCGGAGCAGCTTGCGCTCGCCGAGCAGAAGCTCCTCGACGGCTGAGCGCTGGCGCGGCCGTATCGGATGTCGAATCGCGAAGGTCGCGCTGTTGGCTGCTTGACGTTGCCCGGCGCCGCGATAACTGACCCGCGGTCATTGAAGCGTCCGAGGCGACCGGCTACAATCGCACGCTTCGCCTTCGCGTGGTCAATAACCTTGTCCGCACTCGCCGCTTCCGGCCCCACCGCGACTGCCGACGTCAACGCCGTCGAGCTTTCCGACGTCACGTTCGGTTATGACCCGCATCGACCGGTGCTTTCGGGTATCGATCTAAAGATCGCATCTGGCAAAGTCGTGGCGCTGCTCGGCGGGTCGGGTTGCGGCAAGACGACGACGCTGCGGCTGATCGGCGGACAGCTCCGCCCCCAGCACGGCGGCGTCCGCGTCTGCGGTGTATCGGTGCCCGATCTCGATCGCGATGGATTGTTCGACCTTCGCCGCAAGATCGGCACGCTGTTCCAGTTCGGCGCGCTGTTCACCGACATGAGCGTGTTCGAGAACGTCGCGTTCACGCTGCGCGAGCATACCGACCTGCCTGAAGAGCTCGTGCGCGATCTGGTGCTGATGAAGCTGCATGCCGTCGGCCTGCGCGGGGCCGCGTCGCTGATGCCTGCAGAGCTCTCCGGCGGCATGGCGCGCCGCGTCGCGCTCGCTCGCGCGATCGCGCTCGATCCGATGCTCGTGCTCTACGACGAGCCGTTCGCAGGGCTCGACCCGATTTCGCTCGGCGTAGTCGGAAAGCTCATTCGCGACTTGAACGATGCGCTCGGCATCACCTCCGTCGTCGTGACGCACGACGTCTACGAGTCGCTCAAGATCGTCGACTACCTATACTTCATGTCGGCCGGTCGCATCGTCGCGCGGGGAACGCCGCAGGAGGTGCGCGCATCGTCCGACCCTTTCGTGCGCCAGTTCATCGACGGCCTTCCCGACGGTCCGGTGCCGTTCCATTACCCGGCGCCCGACATCCGCGAGCAGCTGTTCGCCAATGGCTAACGCGGCCGAAAGCGGCTTAACGCGCACCGTTCGTCGTCTCGGCGCGATGACCGTCGACGCGGTCGCGCGTCTCGGATATACGACACGCTTTTTCTTCGCCGTCGTGCTCAACACGCCGGCGGCGTTCCGGCGTTTGCATCTGACATTGCGCGAAATCTATTTCTCGGGCGTGCTGTCGCTCGTCATCATCCTCGTGTCGGGCATGTTCGTCGGGATGGTGCTGGCGCTGCAGGGCTACGAGGTGCTCAACCGCTACGGCGCCGACGAGTCGCTCGGTATCCTGGTCGCGCTGTCGCTCGTTCGGGAACTCGGACCGGTCGTCGCGGGTCTGCTGTTTGCGAGCCGCGCAGGCAGCGCGATCACCGCCGAGATCGGTCTGATGAAGGCGACCGAGCAGCTCGCGGCCATGGAAATGATGGCGGTCGATCCGCTCGCGCGCGTGGTCGCTCCGCGGTTCTGGGGCGGCGTCGTGTCGATGCCGCTGCTCGCGGCGCTGTTTTCGACGCTCGGGGTTTTCGGCGCGTACCTGGTCGGCGTGCGCCTGATCGGCATCGACGCCGGCGCGTTCTGGGGCAACATGCAGGCCGGCGTCGATTTTCGCTACGACGTCGTGAACGGCATCATCAAGAGCGTGGTGTTCGGCCTCGCGGTGAGTCTGATTGCGGTGTTCGAGGGCTACGTCGCCAAGCCGACCGCAGAGGGCGTGTCGAGCGCAACGACACGGACGGTGGTCGCAAGCTCGCTCACCATTCTCGCGCTCGATTTCGTGCTGACGGTGTTCATGTTCAGGGGAGTCCGGTGAACCGCGCAACGCTCGATCTGTGGGTCGGCATCTTCGTGACGATCGGCATCGCCGCGATCGTGTTCCTCGCGTTGCGGGTGGGGAACCTGACGACGATCACGTCGACGCCCGGCTATCGGCTCGAGGCGAAGTTCGACAACATCGGCGGGCTCAAGCAGCGCGCGCCGGTCAAGGCGGCGGGCGTGGTCGTCGGCCGCGTCGATTCGGTACGACTCGATCCGCAGACGTATCAGGCGGTGGTCACGATGCGAATCAATCCCGGCTATCAATTCACCGCGGACACGATCGCGTCGATCCTGACGTCCGGATTGCTCGGCGAGGTCTACGTCGGGCTCGACGCCGGCGGCGACACGAAGATGCTCGCCGATGGCTCGACGATCACCAAGACGCAGTCGGCAGTGGTGCTCGAGAAGATGATCGGGCAGTTCTTGTTCGACAAGGCGAGCGAAGGGGGGAAGCAGAAATGAGCGCGCCGGCCGCAGGCAGAAGCGCGAAGCGCCTGTCGATCGCGCTCGCTTCGGCGCTGCTGCTCGGCGCTTGCGCGAGCGCGCCGAACCGCGACGATCCATTCGAGCCCGCGAACCGGGTCGCCTACAAAGTGCACGACACGTTCGACCGCCAGCTCGTCCGTCCTTGGATCCGCATGTACGTCCAGTACACGCCGAAGCCCTTGCGGACGGCGGTCTCGAACGTCTTCAACAACATCGAAGACTTCTTTTCCGGCGTTTCCGGCTTGCTGCAAGGCAAATGGGACAAGGCCGGCGACGATTTCGGCCGCGTGACGCTCAACACGGGAATGGGCCTCGGCGGCCTGATCGATCTCGCGTCGCAGATCGGCATCGAGCGCGGCGACGAGGATTTCGGCCAGGTGATGGGTTTCTGGGGGATCCCGCAGGGACCGTACTTGTTCATTCCGTTCGTCGGCCCGACCACCGTTCGCGACGGTACCGGATGGGTGATACGGATCGCCGTCGGGCCTACCGGATTCATCCCCGATGTCCCGACGCGAAACATCGTCTACGGCATCGGCGCGCTCGATCTCAAGTCGCGCGTGCTCGAGTTCGAAGACCTCGCCGACAAGGCAGCCGTCGATCGCTACGTGTTCATCCGCAGGTCGTACCTGCAGCGGCGCGAGTACCAGGTCTACGACGGTCAGCCGCCGCCCAAGAAAGAAGAGGACGAATGACGATGGTCCATACCGACTGGCGACGCGCGATTGCATCGTCGATGCTCGTTGCGCTCGCGTTGATCCCGCCGCTCGCGCATGCAGAGGAAGCAGCGGACGCGCTCGTCAAGCGCGTGTCGCAGGAAGTGCTGCAGATCGTGCGCGCGGATCCGCAGGTGCAGGCGGGCAACGAGGCTCGCATCAAGGAAGTGATCGAGACGAAGCTCGTGCCGCATTTCGACTACGTGCGAATGACGGCGCTCGCGATGGGCCGCAACTGGCGCAAGGCAACGCCGGAGCAGCAGAAACGGCTAGCCGACGAGTTCCGCACGTTGCTGATCCGGACGTATTCCGGCGCGCTTTCGCAGTATCGCAACGAGACGATCGAGTACAAGCCGCTTCGCGCCGAGCCCAATGCTACCGACGTCATCGTACGCACGGCGGTGATCCGCCAAGGTCAGCAGCCGGTGCCGATCGATTACAGCATGACGAAGGCGGCCGACGGCTGGAAGGCGTACGACATCATCGTAGGCGGGGTATCGCTCGTCACCAACTATCGCGACGAGTTCAACGGATTGGTGAGCTCCGGCGGCATCGACGGCCTGATCAAGACGCTCGCCGCCAAGAACGCCGGCGGCTCGAAATGAGCGTAACGTGCGCGAACGAAGCCGCGGCCGCTGACGCGGGGTCGCCCGGTTTCGTGGCCGTCGACGACAACGCGCGCTGGCTGCTGCAGGGCGAAGTGACCGCCGGCACGACCGCGCGCATCGTCGAAAATGCCGGCACGCTGCCGTTGCCGGCGAGCGGCGTCGTCGATTGCGAAGGCGTGCGCGTCGTCGATTCGACGGCGGTGGCGCTGTTGCTCGCTCTCAAGCGCCGCGCGCGCACCGAGAACAGGCCGATCGCGTTCGTCAACGTGCCGGGCCCGCTGATCGCGCTCGCGAGCGTCTACGGCGTCGCCGAGCTCCTCGTTTCCTGAGCGTGCATCGCTCGCGCGCGCATCTCATTGCGGAACCGGTCGCCCCGCTGTCCGCCGTTCATGCCCGTTGCCGCCGTCGAAACCGTCGATCTCGCGCGCCGTTTCGGCCGCGTGCAAGCGCTCGACCGCGTCACGCTTCGTGTCGAGCAGGGTGAGTTCTTCGGCTTGCTGGGCCCGAACGGTGCGGGCAAGACGACGCTGATCTCGATCGTCGCTGGATTGATCCACGCGGACAACGGCGTCGCGCGCGTTCTCGGCCACGATGTCGTCGGCGATTACCGGTCGGCGCGCCGGGCGCTCGGCGTCGTGCCGCAGGAGCTCGTCTTCGATCCGTTCTTCTCGGTGCGCGAGACGCTTCGCATCCAGGCGGGCTATTTCGGCCTGCGCGCGGCCGACGGCTGGATCGACGAAATCCTGCATCACCTCGATCTCGAATCGAAGGCCGACGCCAACATGCGCTCGCTCTCCGGCGGCATGAAGCGCCGCGTGCTGATCGGCCAGGCGCTCGTGCACAAGCCGCCGGTGATCGTGCTCGACGAGCCGACGGCGGGCGTGGACGTCGAGCTTCGGCACAGCTTGTGGGCGTTCGTGCGCAAGTTGAACCGCGACGGCCATACGATCATCCTGACGACGCACTATCTCGAAGAAGCCGAGGCGCTGTGCGGCCGCATCGCGATGCTGAAGGCCGGCCGCATCGTCGCGCTCGATACCACGCAGGCGCTGCTTGCGCGATTCGCGCGCCTCACCGTGCGTCTTGCCGTCGATCGGCTTCCCGATACGTGGGTGCCGCGCGTGCTGCGACAGGATCCCGGGGTCTTTCACATCGGCCTCGAGCGGCACGCCGAGCTCGAGGACCTTCTCGCGGCGCTTCGCGGCGAGAACATCGCGATCAACGAGCTGTCGCTCACCGAGACCGACCTCGAGCACGTGTTCATGCGGATCATGGCGGGCGAGTCGGCCGCGGCATGAGATGAAGCCGATGAGCGCGGCGGGCGAAGCCAAAAGCCCGAAGGGCCCGTCGCCGCGCGAGTCGGTCGCGGCCGACGCTGAGGCCCTTCCCCTCTTGCAACCGCTACGCGTTGGCCGAGTGATGAGCTCCGGCTGGCGCACGCTGTTCTACAAGGAGATGCTGCGTTTCTGGAAGGTGAGCTTCCAGACGGTCGCCGCGCCGGTGCTCACCGCGCTGCTCTACCTGCTGATCTTCTCGCACGTGCTGGAATCGCACGTCTCCGTCTTCGGCGGCGACGTCCGCTACACGGCGTTTCTCATTCCCGGCCTCGTGATGATGTCGGTGCTGCAGAACTCGTTCGCCAACAGCTCGTCGTCGCTGATCCAGTCGAAGATCACCGGCAACATGATTTTCGTCCTGCTGCCGCCGTTGTCGCCGGCCGATCTGTTCGCCGCTTACGTGCTGGGCGCGATGGTGCGCGGCCTCGCCGTCGGCGTCGGCGTGTTCGCGATCACGCTGTGGTTCGATCCCGCGGTGCTCATGTTGGCGCGCCCGGTGTGGGCGCTGGCATTCGCGGTGCTCGGGAGTGCGATCCTCGCGACGCTTGGATTGATCGCCGGCATTTGGGCAGACAAGTTCGACCAGCTCGCGGCGTTCCAGAATTTCATCATCGTTCCCTTGACGTTCCTGTCCGGCGTGTTCTATTCGATCCAGACGCTGCCGCCGTTCTGGCAGACGATGTCGCACGTCAATCCCTTCTTCTATATGATCGACGGCTTCCGCTACGGCTTTTTCGGCCTGTCCGACGCGCCGCCGTGGCAGAGCCTCGCGATCGTCGCCGGCGCGTTCGCCGCGCTTTCGTCCGCGACGCTCGCGTTGCTCGCGCGCGGCTGGAAGCTGCGGCCGTAGCGCCCATACCGAGACATCCAATGGTTACCCCCGAATCCATCGAGCGCACGATTGCCGCGGGACTCGCCTGCGACCATATCGAAGTCGCCGGCGACGGCGAGCATTTCCAGGCGCTCATCGTATCGGCGGAGTTCGACGGCCTGTCGCGCGTGCGCCGCCATCAACGCGTCTACGCGGCGCTCGGCGATCGCATGCGCGGCGACATCCACGCGCTGTCGATGACGACCATGACGCCGGCCGAATGGGGGGCCCGCGCCGGACGTTGATCGCCGTGCGTTTCAGGCTGTCAGGATCAGCTTGCCGTGCTGCGTGATGCGCAGCCGGTATTCGCGCCCGCGATGCTCGATCACGATCTCGCCGGCCCCGCGCAGCAGCTCGTGACTTGCGACGCGCCGCACGTCGGCGCTGTGCTCGTTCGGCGTCTCGATCGCATCGGCACGCGGTGTTGCCAACGGGGGTTGCTGTGACATGCGCGAATGATAATCATTCTCGTTCGCATCGGTCAATGCCGTTCGTCGTGCGCTCGTCGGGCTCGTTGCGCGTGTCCGGTGGCGGCTGGCGGTTCGGGTAGCATTGCAGCTCACCGACGCGACGCGCAGCCGCCCTCCATCCGAACGAGCGCCCACCCGCCCGGTCTTAGCAACCGGCGCGTGCCCCGGCATATCCCATGGACAAACTCCTGATCGCGGGCGGACGCCCGCTTGCCGGAACGATTCGCGTGTCCGGCGCGAAGAACGCCGCGCTGCCGATTCTTTGCGCGTCGCTGCTCACTCGCGAGCCGCTGGTGCTCACCAACGTGCCGACGTTGAACGACGTGCGCACGATGCGCACGCTACTGTCGCAGATGGGTGTCGCGATCGACGCCGGCGAAGCGCGAACGCTCGCGCTCGTCGCCGAGCGCATCGACTGGCCGCTGGCGCCCTACGAGCTCGTGAAGACGATGCGCGCATCGATCCTTGCGCTGGGGCCGCTCGTCGCACGCTGCGGCGAGGCGCGCGTGTCGCTGCCGGGCGGTTGCGCGATCGGCTTGCGTCCGGTCGATCAGCACGTCAAGGGTCTGCAGGCGATGGGCGTCGAAATCGACTTGACGCACGGCTACATTCACGCGCGCGCAACGAAGCTCACGGGAACCCGCTTCGTGTTCGAGGTCGTCACCGTCACCGGCACGGAGAACCTGCTGATGGCGGCGACGCTCGCGCAGGGCACGACCGTGCTGGAGAACGCGGCGCGCGAGCCGGAGGTCGTCGATCTCGCCCGCTGCCTCGCCGCGATGGGTGCCCGCATCGATGGCGCCGGCAGCGACCGTATCGTGATCGAGGGCGTTCGCGAGCTGCATGGAACGGCGCACGCGATCATGCCGGACCGCATCGAGACGGCGACGTTCCTCGCCGCGGTTGCGGCGGCCGGCGGCGAGGCTTCGCTCGAAGGCGCGCTGCCCGACACGCTCGACGCCGTGATCGCGAAACTGCGCGAAGCCGGCGCCACCATCGAGCCGCGAGACGGCGCGATTCGCGTCGCGCGCGAGGGTCCGCTCGCGGCGATTCAACTGCGCACGGCGCCGTACCCCGGATTTCCCACCGATATGCAGGCGCAGATGATGGCGCTCGCCGCGCGTGCCGCCGGGACGTCGGTCATCACCGAGACGATTTTCGAGAACCGGATGATGCACGTGCAGGAGCTGCTTCGCCTCGGGGCGCAGATCGAAGTGCAGGGCAACACGGCGATCGTGACGGGGGTCGGCGCGCTCACGGGCGCGAACGTGATGGCGACCGACCTGCGCGCGTCGGCATGCCTCGTGATCGCCGGACTCGTCGCCGACGGCGAGACGACGATCGACCGCATTTATCACCTCGATCGCGGCTACGAGCGGATCGAGGACAAGCTCTGTGCGCTCGGTGCGTCGATCCGGCGCGTGAAGTAGATCGGGTCGAGCGGCGAGCATGACGGACCTTCGCGACTCGCCGCTCGGCCACGCGACCACCTACGCCGACGCCTACGACGCCGCTCTGCTGTTCGCCGTCGAACGCAAGCCGCTGCGCGACGAGCTCGGCTTATCCGACGCGCTGCCGTTTCGCGGCGTCGATCGCTGGAACGCGTACGAGCTGTCGTGGCTCGACGCCGCCGGCAAGCCGCAGATCGCGATCGCCTCGTTCGACGTTCCAGCCGCCTCGCCGCGCATCGTCGAGTCGAAATCGGTCAAGCTCTATCTGACCGCTTACAACCTCACCCGCTTTCGCGATCGCGACTCGGTCGCGGCAACGATTGCGCGCGACATCGGCGTGGCGACCGGCGCCGGCGTCGCGCTGACGCTCGTGACGCCCGAGCAGTTCGGCTCGCTTTCGATCGCTGCGCCGAGCGGCGAATCGCTCGACGCGTTGCCTGTCGCGTTCGATGCTTTCGCCCCCGAGCCCGACGTGCTGGCGAGCGCGGGCGATGTGATCGACGAGACGCTGCACACGCAGCTCTTTCGCTCCGTATGCCCGGTCACCGGCCAGCCCGATTACGCGACCGTCGAAATCGCCTATCGCGGGCCGCGGATCGACCGGGCGCGGCTGCTGCGCTATCTCGTGTCGTTTCGCCGTCATGCGGGATTTCACGAGCATTGCGTCGAGCGCATCTTCGCCGACCTGTGGCGCCGCTGCGCGCCGCAGCGGCTCGCCGTCTATGCGCGGTTCACGCGCCGCGGCGGCGTCGACATCAATCCCTACCGGACGAGCGGCGACGAGCCGGCGCCGCCGGAGGCGCGGCACGCTCGGCAATGACGGCAGGCCGCGGTGCGAGCGGCGAAGGCGGCTGCGGGCGCGAAGCGCCGAGCCCGTATGAGCAATCGCGAGTCGCCGCGCGGAGCCGACAGCTCAACGCTCGCCAACCGCGACCGTCGTGGAGGCACCATCCGGTAGAATCAATGTTTCCCCCGGGATTCGCGCTGTGACGACGCTGACGCTCGCCCTTTCGAAGGGGCGTATTTTCGACGAGACGCTGCCGCTGCTCGCCGCGGTGGGGATCGTGCCGTCCGAGGCGCCGGAAACGTCGCGCAAGCTGATCTTCGGCACCAACCGCTCCGACGTGTCGATCGTCGTCGTTCGCGCCTCCGACGTGCCGACGTACGTCGAATACGGCGCCGCGGACCTCGGCGTCGCGGGCAAGGACATACTGCTCGAGCAGGGCGGCGACGGCCTCTATCAGCCGCTCGACCTCGAGATCGCGCGTTGTCGGCTCGCCGTTGCGACCAAGCGCGGCTTCGACTGGTTGGGCAACGTCCAGCGCGGCGCCCGCATTCGCGTCGCGACGAAATACGTTCGCACGGCGCGCGAGCATTTCGCCGCGAAGGGCATGCATGTAGACCTGATCAAGCTCTACGGCTCGATGGAGCTCGCGCCGCTTTGCGGTCTCGCCGAGGCGATCGTCGATCTGGTCTCGAGCGGCAACACGCTCGCCGCGAACGACCTGGTCGAAGTCGAGACGATCATGCCGATCAGCGCGCGGCTGATCGTCAATCCCGCATCGTTCAAGCTGAAGCGCGCCGGTGTGCAGCCGTTGCTCGACGCGCTCGGCCGCGCGGTCGTCCATCGCCGCGAGCCGGCGCTGCTCGCGCCATGAATGCCAATGACGCGCCGGCGCTGACGTTGCGCCGGCTCGACAGCGCGTCACCGTCGTTCGATGGCGAGCTCGACGCGTTGATCGCATTCGAGGCCGCGCAGGATCCTTCGATCGATGTGACGGTCGCGGCGATCGTTGCCGACGTTCGAGCGCGAGGCGACGCGGCGCTGCTCGAATACACGTCGCGATTCGATCGGCTCGACGCGCGCAGCGTCGCTTCGCTCGAGGTTTCGTCAGCCGACATGCGAGCGGCGTTCGACAGCCTGCCGGCGGCGCAGCGCGACGCGCTCGAGATCGCCGCCGCTCGCGTCCGCGCGTACCACGAACGGCAGAAGCTCACGTCGTGGACGTATCGCGACGCGGACGGCAGCGTGTTCGGCCAGCAGGTGACCGCGCTCGATCGCGTCGGGGTTTACGTGCCGGGCGGCAAGGCCGCGTATCCGTCGTCGGTGCTGATGAACGTGATCCCTGCGCACGTCGCCGGCGTGGCCGAGATCGTCATGGTCGTGCCCACTCCCGACGGCGCGCGCAATCCGCTGGTACTTGCCGCCGCGCACATCGCGGGGGTGTCGCGTGCGTTCACGATCGGCGGCGCGCAGGCGATCGCCGCGCTCGCGTATGGGACGCAAACGGTCGCGGCCGTCGACAAGATCTGCGGTCCGGGCAACGCGTATGTCGCGGCGGCGAAGCGGCGCGTGTTCGGTGCGGTCGGCATCGACATGGTTGCCGGCGTGTCCGAAGTGCTGGTCATCGCCGATTCGTCGGCGCACGCCGACTGGGTCGCGATGGACCTTTTCGCGCAGGCCGAGCACGACGAGCTCGCGCAGGCGATCCTCGTCACGCCGGATGCTGCGCTGCTCGACGCCGTCGCCGCGAGCGCGTTACGTCAGATCGCCGAGCTTCCGCGGCGCGCGATCATCGCGGCGTCGTTCGCGAATCGCGGCGCGCTGATCAAGGTTCGCGATCTTGCCGAGGCGTGCGCGGTGGCGAATCGCGTCGCACCGGAGCACCTCGAGCTCGCCGTTGCCGACGCCGAAGCACTGCTCCCGAAAATCCGCCACGCCGGCGCGATCTTCATGGGGCACGCGTCGTCCGAATCGCTCGGCGATTACTGCGCCGGGCCGAACCACGTGCTGCCGACGGGGCGCACTGCGCGTTTTTCATCGCCGCTCGGTGTCTACGATTTCCAGAAGCGCTCGAGCGTGATCGCGATTTCCGACGCGGGCGCGCAGGCGCTCGGGCCGGTTGCCGCGACGCTCGCGCAAGGCGAGGGGTTGCACGCGCACGCCAAGAGCGCGCAATACCGGCTTCGCCGGCGCTAGAAAATAAAACCCACGAGGAGGATCCCATGGCCAAAGTGATCGCGATGTATGGCATACCAACGGATCGAGAGGCTTTCGATCGTTACTATTTCGACAAGCACGTGCCGATTGCCAAGACGATTCCGGGACTGCGCCAATACGAGATCACGCGCGGCTCGATCACGACGCCGGACGGCATCGCGCCCTATCACCTGATCGCGATCCTCACGTTCGATTCGGTCGCCGCCGTGCAGGCCGGGCTCGCGTCGGCGCAAGGCAAGGCGACCGCGGACGACCTCGCGAATTTCGCGACCGGCGGCGTCGAGCTGATGATCGCCGAGACCGCGCCGATCTGACCGATGAACGCGACCGCACGCGCCGACCAACGCACCGTCCGATCCGTCGGCGTCGCCGACGCCGTCGCTGCGGTGGTGCGGCCGGAGATCGCCGCGCTCACCGCGTACGCGGTCGCAAAGGCGCCCGGCATGATCAAGCTCGACGCGATGGAGAGCCCGTTCGCGTTGCCGGAGCCATTGCGCACGAAGCTCGCAGCCGCGCTCGCCGCGGTGCCGGTCAACCGCTATCCCGATGGCGGCGCCGATGCCGTCAAGGCGGCGCTTCGGGACGCTTTTGCTATTCCGGGCGAGTTGGGCGTGCTGGTCGGCAACGGCTCGGACGAGCTGATCCAGATCATCACGTGCGCTCTTGCGCGTCCCGGTGCGGTGATGCTCGCGCCCGAGCCCTCGTTCGTCATGTACGCGCGCAACGCGCTGTACAGCGGCATGCGCTTCGTCGGGGTCGCGCTGCACGAGGACTTTTCGCTCGACATCGACGCGATGCTCGCGGCGATCGCGCGCGAGCGGCCGGCGCTCGTCTATATCGCGTATCCGAACAACCCGACCGGCAATCTGTTTTCCGCCGCACACGTCGAACGCATCGCTCGCGCGACGCCGGGGCTCGTCGTCGTCGACGAGGCGTATCACGCATTCGCCGACGCGACGTTCGTGCCGCGGGTCGCCGAGTTTGCGAACCTGCTCGTGCTGCGCACGGTATCGAAGATCGGAATGGCCGGCATGCGACTCGGATACGCGATCGCCGATCCGGCGTGGATCGCCGAGCTCGACAAGGTTCGGCAACCGTATAATCTCAACGCGCTGACGCAGGCCGCTGCTTTGGTGTTGCTGCGCGAATCCCCGACGATTGCCGGATGGGCGGCGACGTTGAAGTCGGAGCGCGCTCGGCTCGAAACGGCGCTGCAAGAGCTTCCCGATGTGACCGTGTATCCGACTCGCACCAACTTCGTGCTCGCAC
This sequence comes from uncultured beta proteobacterium, assembly GCA_963728935.1. Taxonomy (GTDB): domain Bacteria; phylum Pseudomonadota; class Gammaproteobacteria; order Burkholderiales; family Casimicrobiaceae; genus CAVSMC01. The sequence goes on from CAVSMC010000001.1 coordinate 1,560,671, forward strand.
GCGTGCCCAACGCGCCGCGCTGGTTCGACGCGCTTGCCGGAGCCGGCCTGCTGGTGAAGAACCTGCACGGCTGGCACGCGTTGCTCGCGCACTGCCTTCGGATCACCGTCGGCACGCCCTCCGAAAACGACGCGCTACTCGCGGCGCTGAAGGCGATTCGATGAACGCAGCGATTGCGCGCATGCCGCCGCGCGTCGCGAACGTCGCGCGCAAGACGGCGGAGACCGATATCGCCGTCGAGCTCGATCTGGACGGCGAGGGTCGTGCCGAGCTCGCGACCGGCGTGCCATTCCTCGACCACATGCTCGATCAGGTGGCGCGACACGGGATGATCGACCTCACCGTGCGTGCGCGCGGGGACCTGCATATCGACGCGCACCACACGGTCGAGGACATCGGCATCACGGTCGGGCAAGCGCTCGCGCAGGCAGTCGGCGACAAGAAAGGTCTCAACCGCTACGGCCATGCGTACGTGCCGCTCGACGAGGCGCTGTCGCGCGTCGTGCTGGATCTGTCGGGCCGGCCGGGACTCGAGTTCCACGTCGCGTTCACGCGGGCACGGATCGGCGAATTCGACGTCGATCTCGTGCACGAATTCTTCCAGGGCTTCGCGAACCACGCGCTCGCCACGCTGCACATCGACAATCTGCGCGGCGACAACGCGCATCATCAGGCCGAGACGGTGTTCAAGGCGTTCGCGCGCGCGCTGCGCATGGCGGTCGCGCGCGACCCGCGTTCGGCCGGCGTCGTGCCGTCGACGAAGGGCGCGCTCTAGCGTTCGATCGCGCGGGCCGTCCAACGGCCCTGTCCCGCATGCCCGACATCGCCGTCGTCGACTATGGAATGGGCAATCTTCGCTCGGTGGCGAAGGCGCTCGTTCACGTCGCGCCGGAGCGCTCGATCGTCGTCACCGACGAGGCCGCCGTGATCGGCGAGGCGGCTCGCGTCGTGCTGCCGGGGCAGAGCGCCATGCCCGACTGCATGCGCGCGCTCGACGCGTGCGGGCTTCGCGACGTCGTCGTCGAGGCGGCGCGCTCGCGGCCCTTCCTCGGCATCTGCCTCGGCTTGCAGATGCTCTTCGACGACAGCGAGGAGGGTCCGACGCGCTGTCTGAGCGTGCTGCCCGGGCGTGTCGTACGCTTTCGTGACGATCGGATGACCAACGCGGACGGCGAGCGGCTCAAGGTGCCGCACATGGGCTGGAGCCCGGTGCACCAAACGCGCTCGCATCCGCTGTGGTCCGGAATCGAGGACGGCACGCGATTCTATTTCGCGCACAGCTTCCATCCCGAGCCGCAAGACCCCGGCGACACCGCGGGGACCACCGACTATCCATTGCCGTTTACTTGCGCCGTGGCGCGGGCTAATATCTTCGCCACGCAATTCCATCCGGAAAAATCCCACCACGCCGGATTGCGGCTCCTCGCCAACTTTGTCGCCTGGAACGGCCGGAGCTAGCACGCGCGTCGCTCGCGTCGCCGGATCGTTTCGAATCGCCGGGCCCGCACCCCTCCGCAACACCTCCGCCATGCAGATCATTCCCGCCATCGACATCAAGGACGGCCATTGCGTGCGCCTGAAGCAGGGCGAGATGCACACGGCGACCGTGTTCTCCGAGGATCCGGCGGCGATGGCGCAGCATTGGCTCGAGCAGGGCGCCGAGCGGCTGCATCTGGTCGATCTGAACGGGGCGATCGCGGGCGTGCCGCGCAACGAGCTCGCGATCCGCGAGATCGTGAGCGTCATCGGCGAGGAGATCCCGGTGCAGCTCGGCGGCGGCATTCGCGATCTCGACACGATCGAGCGCTACCTCGACGACGGCATCAGCTACGTGATCATCGGCACGGCAGCGGTCAAGAATCCGGGTTTCCTGCACGACGCGTGCTATGCGTTCCCGGGCCATATCATCGTCGGTCTCGACGCCCGCGACGGCAAGGTCGCGACCGACGGCTGGTCGAAGCTCTCCGGCCACGACGTGATCGACCTCGCGAAGAAGTTCGAGGACTACGGCGTCGAGGCGGTCGTCTACACCGACATCGGCCGCGACGGCATGCTGACCGGCATCAACATCGACGCCACGGCGAAGCTCGCGCGCGAGCTCAAGGTGCCGGTCATCGCCTCCGGTGGCATCGCGTCGCTCGACGACGTGAAGGCGCTGTTGCCCTACGAGAAGGAAGGGATCATCGGCGCGATCGCCGGCCGCGCGCTCTACGACGGCAAGCTCGAGTTCAAGGCTGCGCTGAAGGCCGCGAAGGGAAAAGCGTAGCGAGCGCGATCGCAACGCGAGCCGCACCGCATGGGTCTTGCCAAGCGCATCATTCCCTGCCTCGACATCGCCGAGGGGCGCGTCGTCAAAGGCGTCAACTTCGTCAACCTGCGCGACGCCGGCGATCCCGTCGAGGCCGCGCGCCGTTACGACGAACAGGGTGCCGATGAGCTCGCGTTTCTCGACATTCGCGCGAGCCTCGAAACGCGCGGGCTGCTCTACCACATGATCGAGGCGGTCGCCGACCAGGTGTTCATCCCGCTCACCGTCGGCGGCGGCGTCAACTCCGTCGAAGACATTCGCGCGCTGCTGAACGCCGGAGCGGACAAGGTCAGCATCAACACGGCCGGCGTGCTGAACCCCGTGCTCTACCAGGAGGCTTCCAGCCGCTACGGCGCCCAATGCATCGTCGCGGCGATCGACGCCAAGGAAACTGCGCCCGAGTCGTGGGAAGTGTTCACCCACGGCGGTCGGCGCGCCACCGGCATCGATGCCGTCGCGTGGGCGCGCGAGGTCGTCGCGCGCGGCGCCGGCGAGATCCTGCTGACGAGCATGGACCGCGACGGCGCGCGCACGGGCTTCGATATCGCACTCACGCGTGCGATTGTCGACAGCGTCGACGTGCCCGTGATCGCCTCGGGCGGCGTCGGAGATCTCGAGCATCTGGTCGAGGGCATTCGCGACGCCGGCGCCGACGCGGTGCTGGCGGCGTCGATCTTTCACTACGGCGAATACACGATCGCGCAGGCGAAGGCGGCGATGGAAGCCGCGGGCATCGAAATACGCGAGGTTTGAATGGTGACGCTCACAACGCCCGCATCGGTCGCCCCCGCGAACGCGGCGGCCCAGTGGCGTTCGTCGCAAGACACTGGGTTCCCGCGTTCGCGGGAACGACAGCCGTCGCGTTCGATGCAATGGTGATCGAAATGAGCGACTGGCTCGACGACGTCAAGTGGAGCGCGGAAGGGCTCGCGCCGGTCGTCGCGCAGGAGGCGGCGAGCGGCAAGGTGCTGACGCTCGCGTGGACGAATCGCGAGGCGCTCGGCAAGACGGCCGCGAGCGGCGAGGCGCACTACTGGTCGCGCTCGCGGGCAAAGCTGTGGCGAAAGGGCGAGCAATCGGGTCATGTGCAGCGCGTACGTGAGATCCGGCTCGATTGCGACGGCGATGCGCTGCTCTATGTCGTCGAACAGGTCGGCGGCATCGCCTGCCATACCGGGCGCGAACGTTGCTTCTTCCGCCGCTTCGACGGCGAGCGATGGATCGATGTCGAGCCCGTGATCAAGGACCCGCAGTCGATCTACGGCCATGGCTGACGACCAGCAGGACGCGCTCGACCGCGTGGCGGCGACGATCGCGTCGCGCCGCGGCGCCGATCCCGCCTCGTCGTACGTCGCATCGCTGTTCGCGAAAGGCGACGACGCGATCCTCAAGAAGATCGGCGAGGAGGCAACCGAGACGGTCATGGCCGCGAAGGACGGTGATAAAATCCGTCTCGTGGCCGAGGTCGCGGACCTGTGGTTCCATTGCCTCGTGCTGCTCGCACGGCACGGGCTCGGTCCCGACGCGATTCGCGACGAGCTCGCGCGCCGAGAGGGCGTGTCGGGCCACGCCGAAAAGGCGTCGCGCGGTCGCTGACGCGCGCACGAGCGAGTTCCCGGCGTGACGTACGCCGCGTCGGCACCGCCATCGAGACGAACCGCGACGCTCTACCGCCACCGCCAGGTCGGATGGGTGATCGGCGCGGCGACCGCCGTTGCGCTCGTTCTCGCGACCGCCGTCGTGCAATCGCTCGCCGAGCGGACGATCGCGAGGGCCGGGTGGATGGTCTACGCGTTGTATGCGCTGATCATCGGCGCGGTTGCGCTGTCGGCTGGCTCGTCGTCGAAGTCGATGCCAAAGCGATCGACGCCGTTCGGCGTCGGATTGATCGGCCGGTGCTTCGACGTTGCCGACGTCCGCCCTGCGATCGCATCCGCACCCGCATAGGGGGATGGGTAATGCACTGGACGCCGTCCGGCTGGCTATACAATGTATCGGGACGGGACGCCGTGCGCGTCGAATTCGTCTCGCAGCGTGTGGTGATGATCGGCACCGACGCCGCCGATGCACTGGTTCGCGCGATCGAAGCGGCGCGCGGGGATGCGCGACTGAACGAACGAGGTCGAGACGGCAAATGAGATCCGACGGCACCGACGAGGACTGCATCTTCTGCAAGATCGTGCGCGGCGAGATTCCCGCGCAAAAGGTCTACGAGGACGAGCTGGTGCTCGCGTTCAACGACATCAAGCCGCAGGCACCGCTGCACGTGCTGGTCGTCCCGAAGCGGCACATCGCGATGCTCGACGAAGCGAGCGCGGAAGACGCCCCGGCGCTCGGGCGCATGCTTTCGGTCGCGCCGCGGATTGCACGCGAGAACGGTTCGCCGGACGGGTTTCGCACGATCGTCAACAACGGCCGCATCGGCCGCCAGGATGTGATGCACGTGCACCTTCACGTGCTGGGCGGGCCCGAGCGGCTCGGGGCGATGCTGCCGCGCGGCTGACACCGCTCACGGTGCGCCGGTTTCACGAGGAGATAGATATGGGATCGTTTAGCATCTGGCACTGGTTGATCGTTCTGGTCATCGTGCTGCTGATCTTCGGCACGAAGAAGCTGCGCAACATCGGCCAGGATCTCGGCGGCGCCGTCAAAGGGTTCAAGGAAGGCATGAAGAGTGCCGAGGATTCCGACGCCGCGAACACGGAAACGCCGCCGCAGCAGATCTCCGGAAAGACGATCGATGCGGAGGTCAAGAAGGAATCGTCGACCAAGCTCTGATGCGCGGCTCGCTCGCCACGGCGCCCGCACCCATTCGCACACGATGTTCGATATCGGCTTCTCCGAGCTCGTCCTCATCGCCGTCGTGGCGCTGATCGTGCTCGGCCCCGAGCGGCTGCCGAAGGCCGCGCGCACGATGGGGCACTTGTTCGGGCGGCTGCAGCGCTACGTGAACGAGGTCAAGGCCGACATCAATCGCGAGATGGAGCTCGATGAGCTGCGCAAGCTCCAGCAGACGGTGCAAAGCGCGGCGCGCGATCTCGAGACGTCGATGACGAGCGTCGCGCGCGAGGTCGAGTCGGGCGTGCGCACGGTCGAATCCGAGCTCAACGCCGTGGCGACGGAGGCGACCAAGACCGACGGGGCTGCGCCATCGCCGCCCGATGCGGCGTTACTCGAGTCCGCGCGGCAGTCCGCCCCTGCATCGCACGCGGCGGCGCCAGCCGAGGCGCCGCGGCAACCGACGCTGCCGGGCTTCGACCGGATCTGACCGACCGGTCCGATGGACGGATTCCCGATGAGCGACAACGAGCCGGAATCGTCGCAGGAATCGTTCATGTCGCACCTGATCGAGCTGCGCACGCGGCTCGTTCGGTCGATGGTGGCGGTGCTGATCGTGACGATTGCGCTGGTGCCGTTCGCGAAGGACATCTATGCCGCGCTCGCGGCGCCGCTTTTGCGCGCGCTGCCGAAGGGCGCGACGATGATCGCGACCGACGTCACCGGCACGTTCCTCGTGCCGCTGAAAGTCACGCTGATGGCGGGAATCCTGATCGCGCTGCCGTACGTTCTGTGGCAGGCCTGGGCGTTCGTCGCGCCCGGACTCTATCAGCACGAGAAGAAGCTCGCGCTGCCGGTGATCGTGTCGAGCTTCATCTTCTTCGTGATCGGCATGTCGTTCGCCTACTTCGTCGTGTTCCCGATCGCGTTCGGATTCTTCGCCGGCTACACGCCCGCCGGCGTGCAGATGATGACCGACATCGACAAGTATCTGTCGTTCGTGCTGACCATGTTCATCGCGTTCGGCGTCACGTTCGAAGTGCCGGTCGTCGTGATCGTGCTCGTGCGGCTCGGCATGGTGAGCCTCGAGAAGCTGCGGTCGATCCGGCCGTACGTGATCGTCGGCGCGTTCGTCGTCGGCGCGATCTTCACGCCGCCGGACGTGATATCGCAGATGCTGCTCGCGGTGCCGTTGTGGTTGCTCTACGAGCTCGGTATCGCGGTGGCGCGGTTCTGGCGGCCGGCCGAGAAGAAGGAAGAGGCGCCGGCCGCGCAGTAGCGCGATTCCGACTCGCGAGAAATAATTAGGGTCAGACTCAGTAGTGTCCCAACGTTTGGGCCGAGCTCGTCGGTAAGTTACTGATCAAGAAAGCGTAAGTAATGAAGTTGCCTGGTCTCGATTTGAACTCCGAAGCCCGGTTCTGCGACCCTGCGCAGCACCACTTCGCGGGGTCGATCGATGAACCAAGGCAAGCTGGTGTTCGCGCAGCTGATGCAGCATCTTCCGTTGACCACGTTTCGGCGTTGTGTGACGCGCTATCAGGGCGAACGCAAGGTGAAATCGTTCTCCTGCCTGGACCAGTTCCTGTGCATGGCGTTCGCGCAGCTCACCTATCGGGAGAGTTTGCGCGACATCGAAGCGTGTCTGCGCGCGCAGCGCTCCAAGCTCTATCACCTCGGCATTCGGTCGACGGTGGCACGCAATACGTTGGCCAACGCGAAGGCGGTGCGCGATTGGCGCATCTACGCCGACTTCGCGCAGAGTCTGATCGGCATCGCGCGACCCCTGTACGTGGACGAGCCGTTCGGGGTCGATCTCAAAGACACTGTGTACGCCCTGGACACAACGACCATCGATTTGTGCCTGTCGGTGTTTCCGTGGGCCCCGTTCTTGTCGACCAAGGCGGCGGTCAAGCTGCACACGCTGCTCGATCTGCGCGGCAACATCCCGACCTTCATCCATATCAGCGACGGCAAGCTGCACGAGGTCAACATCCTCGATCAGTTGGTTCCGGAGCCTGGCGCGTTCTACATCATGGACCGAGGCTTCCTCGACTTCGCGCGGCTGTACCGCTTCCACCAGGCCGGCAGCTTCTTCGTCACTCGCGCCAAATCCAATACCAAGGTCAGGCGGCGATACTCGCACGCTGTCGACCGCGCCACTGGGCTGATCTGCGATCAGACCATCGTCCTCAGCGGTGTCTACTCGCCTCAGGACTACCAGGCCCCGCTGCGACGCATTCGTTTCAAGGACCCCGAAAGCGCCAAGACGCTGGTCTTTCTGACCAACAACTTCGCCTTGCCAGCGTTCACCATCACCGAGCTCTACCGCTGCCGTTGGCAGGTCGAGTTGTTCTTCAAATGGATCAAGCAGCATCTGCGGATCAAAGCCTTCTTCGGCACCTCGGAGAACGCCGTCAAGTCACAAATCTGGATCGCGGTCTCCGTTTACGTCTTGGTCGCCATTATCAAGAAGCGCCTCGGGCTCTCCGCCAGCCTCTACGAAATCCTACAGATCCTGAGCTTGACCATGTTCGAACGGGCGCCGTTGGATCAGTTACTTGCGCACGCCTTGACCAACGACATCGACCGCATTTCTGGTAAACAACTGTTCCTGTTCGAATAACGTTGGGACACTACTGGGTCAGACTCGAATTTCCGTGCGGGACGTAAAAGGACCGGGACGTCACGGGGAAATTCGAGTCTGACCCTAATTATTGCTATTGCAATTCGGGCTTCGGTCGCCGGCCGACCGTCACTTCGAGCTCGAGCGCCTTGCGATCGCGCCAGAGCTTCACCTTCGCTGCAGCGCCCGGCGGCAGTTCGGCGATACGCGTGAGCAGCGTCGGCGTGTCGCGCGTCGGCTTGCCGTCGACTTCGAGCACGACGTCGCGCGCCTGGATGCCGGCGCGGTCGGCCGGACCGTTGCGCACGATGCCGCGAATCACGACGCCACTGTCGATCGCGAGCGCTTGCGAGATGTCGTTGCTGATGTCCTGCGGCTCGATGCCGAACCAGCCGCGCGTCACCTCGCCGTCGCGGATGATCTGCTCGAGGACCGTGCGCGCGAGCGACACCGGAATCGCGAAGCCGATGCCGAGCGAGCCGCCCGACTGCGAATAGATCGTGCTGCTGATGCCGACGAGGTTGCCGGAGCTGTCGACGAGCGCGCCGCCGGAGTTGCCGGGGTTGATCGCCGCGTCGGTCTGGATGAAGTCCTCGTAGCGGTTGATGCCGAGATGGTTGCGGCCGAGCGCGCTCACGATGCCCATCGTCACCGTGTTGCCGAAGCCGAACGGATTGCCGATCGCGAGCACGACGTCGCCGACCTGCAGGTTCTCGAGCATGCCGAACGTGATCGCGGGCAGGTTGTCGCCGTCGGCCTTGAGCACGGCGAGATCGGACTCGGGATCGACGCCGCGAACGCGCGCCTTCAACTGCCGGCCGTCGGCGAGCACGAGCTCGATGTCGTCGGCGCCGTCGATCACGTGATGGTTGGTCAGCACGTAGCCCTCGGGGCTTACGATGACGCCGGAGCCGAGGCTCGTCGCGCGCGGCTGCGGAAGCCCGTCGGCTAGGTTCGGGAAATAGCGGCGCAGCAGCGAGTCGTCGACCAGCGGATGGCGTTGCGGCAGTGCCTTGCTCGTGTAGACGTTGACGACCGCGGGCATCGCCTTCTTCGCGGCGTCCGCGTAGGTGCCCGCGCGCTCCGCCAATGCCGGCGAAGCGGCTTCCTGCAGCAGAACGACGCTGCTCCCGCGTTGCGAACCGCGTGGCAGCAGGTCGGGCCGTAACGTCGCGACGACGAAGAGCGCCGCCACGCAGACCGTGCACGCCTGCGCGAAGAGGAGCCAGATCTTTCGCAGCACCGGCAGCTTTCGGGACGATCGGATTATAGCGATGTTGCAGCGCGCAAGCGCCTTCGGCACCGTCGCGCCATCGCCGTACGGCGGCGCATTGCAACGGCGGTCATCGCGGCCAACAGTCTGATTCGTCGTTGTATTCCGGCAAAAGGCTTTCGGCGGACGTACGAAATCGGCTATACTCGCAAAGTTTGCGAATCGACGCCGCCCGCTGGGCGCGCGGCACGCGCGGGGCATGGGTCAGGGGGTGGGGTCGAAATGGCCGACGGCACGGTTAACAAGGGCAAGCGGCGCTTTCTGATCGGTGCGACGAGCACGGTGGGCGGCATCGGTGTCGCCGCCGCGGCGACGCCGTTCGTGATGTCGTTCTTCCCGAGCGAGCGCGCGAAGGCGGCCGGCGCGCCCGTCGAGATCGACATCTCGAAGCTCGAGCCGGGTCAGAAGATCGACGTCGAGTGGCGTGGCAAGGTCGTCTGGATCATCAACCGCACGCCGCAAATGCTCGAGTCGCTGCCCAAGCTCGACGCGCGGCTCGCCGATCCGAAGTCCGAAGTGAAGCAGCAGCCCGACTACTGCCAGAACCCGACGCGCTCGATCAAGCCCGCCGTGTGGGTCGCGGTCGGTATCTGCACGCATCTCGGCTGCTCGCCGACGTACCGGCCGGAAGTCGCGCCGGCCGACCTCGGCCCCGACTGGCTCGGCGGCTTCTTCTGCCCGTGCCACCAGTCGAAGTTCGATCTCGCCGGCCGTGTGTTCGCCGGCGTTCCCGCGCCGACGAACCTCGTCGTGCCGCCTCACAAGTACGCCACCGACACGAAGATCGTCATCGGCGAAGACGCCGCCTGACGCCCACTCTCGACCGAACGCGAGCCATGCAAAAACTGCTCACCTGGATCGACGAGCGCTTCCCGCTCACTGCGCTGTGGGAAAGCCAATGGGGCAAATACGTCGCGCCGAAGAACTTCAACTTCTGGTACTACTTCGGCTCGCTTGCCGCGCTGGTGCTGGTGATGCAGATCGTCACCGGCATCTTCCTCACGATGAGCTACAAGCCCGACGCGATGAAGGCGTTCGAGTCGGTCGAGTACATCATGCGCGACGTCCCCGGCGGCTGGATCATCCGCTACATGCATTCCACCGGGGCGTCGATGTTCTTCGTCGTCGTCTACCTGCACATGTTCCGCGGCTTGATGTACGGCAGCTATCGCAAGCCGCGCGAGCTCACTTGGATTCTCGGCTGCACCGTCTACCTTGCGCTGATGGGCGAAGCGTTCTTCGGGTATCTGCTGCCGTGGGGCCAGATGTCGTACTGGGGCGCACAGGTGATCGTGAACCTGTTCAGCACGATTCCCGGCATCGGCGAGGACCTCGCGATCTGGATTCGCGGCGACTACACGATTTCGGACGTCACGCTGAACCGCTTCTTCGCTTTCCACGTCGTCGCGGTCCCGCTCGTCCTGCTCGCGCTCGTCGGCGCGCACTTGATGGCGCTGCATGAAACGGGCTCGAACAATCCGGATGGCGTCGAAATCAAGAAGCAGCCGAAGGATCCCGCGACGGGTCTTCCGCTCGACGGCATCTACTCTCACCCGTACTACACGGTGAAGGACATCGTCGGCGTCGTCGTCTTCCTCGCCGTTTTCTCCGCGATCATGTTCTTCGCGCCCGACATGGGCGGCTACTTCCTCGAGTCGAACAACTTCATTCCCGCCGACCCGCTGAAGACGCCCGAGCACATTGCGCCGGTGTGGTACTTCACGCCGTACTACGCGATGCTTCGCGCCGTGCCATCGTTCTTCGCGACGCAGGTCTGGGGCGTGATCGTGATGGGCGTCGCGGTGCTGGTGTTCTTCTTCCTGCCGTGGCTCGACCGCGGCGCGGTCAAGTCGATCCGCTACCGCGGCGCGCTGTACAAGACGTGGCTCGCGCTTTTCGTCGTGAGCTTCCTCGTGCTGGGCTACCTCGGGGTGGTGCCGGTCACCGTCTGGGGACAGTTCGGCGAAAAGCTGCCGATCGTCGGGGGCGCCGATATCGCGACAGTGGTTGCGCGCGTCTTCACCGTGATCTATCTGCTGTTCTTCGCGCTGATGCCGTGGTACACGGCGCGCGACAAGACGAAGCCCGAACCGCAGCGGGTGACCGGATAATGAAGACGACGACGCTTCGGATTGCAGCCGCGCTGCTGATTGCGCTCGCTTCGTCGTCCGCGACCGCAACGATCGGTCCCGACATCCGGCTCGAGCCGGCGCCGATAAACCGGCTCGACGTCGAATCGCTGCAACGCGGCGCGCGCAACTTCGTCAACTACTGTCTCAATTGCCACAGCGCGAAGCACATGCGCTACAACCGGCTCACCGACCTCGGGCTTACCGAGTCGCAGATCCGCGACAACCTGATCCTCACCGAAGCGAAGATCGGCGACTCGATGAGCGTCGCGATGAAGCCCGCGGACGCGAAGCTCTGGTTCGGTACGCCGCCGCCCGATCTCTCGGTCGAGGCCCGCGTGCGCGGCCGGGACTGGCTGTACAACTATTTCCTCGGCTTCTACAGGGACGACAAGACGCCGTCGGGCTGGAACAATCTCGTGTTCGACAACGTCGCCATGCCGCATGTGCTGCGGGAGCTCTCCGGCACGTACGCTCTCGTCGAAAACTTGCACGAGAACCTGCACGAGGCGCAGGCCGAGGCGCTGGCGGCGAAGCGCCTCGCCGTGGTCGCTCCGGCGAAGGAGCACAAGTACGTCGTGCGCTCGCTCACGCTCGAAACGCCGGGCACGCTCACGCCCGCGCAATACCGCGGTTTCGTCGCCGACCTGGTGAACTACCTCGACTACATGGCGGAGCCCGCGAAGAACAAGCGGATCAGCATCGGTTTCGCCGTGCTGCTGTACTTCGGCGTGCTGTTCTTTTTCGCCTACTGGATGAAGCGCGAGTATTGGAAGGACGTCCACTAGCGCAGCCGGGCAGCTTCCGAGCGAGCGCTCCCGCAACGCTCGAGCGGGGCAGGGAAAGCCGATCCTGCTCCGTTGCTTTCCAGGGCCACGGGCCCCACTTATCCGAATAGCCCTCCGACGGAGGAGACCAAACCATGATGACGCTCTACTCGGGGACGACCGACCCTTTCAGCCAGCGTTGCCGCATCGTGCTGCACGAGAAGGGAATGGATTTTCAGATCATCGACGTCGACCTCGACCACAAGCCCGAGGACCTGGCGGTGATGAACCCGTACAACCAGGTCCCCGTGCTCGTCGAGCGCGACCTCGTACTGCACGAGTCGAACATCATCAACGAGTACATCGACGAGCGCTTCCCGCACCCGCAGCTGATGCCCGCCGATCCGGTGATGCGCGCGCGTGCGCGGCTGTTCCTGCATCGCTTCGAGAAGGAGCTGTTCATCCATATCGACGCGCTCGAAGGCAACAACCAGAAGCAGATCGAGAAGGCACGCAATCTCGTGCGCGATAGCCTGCTGCAGATCGCGCCGGTGTTCACCAAGCACAAGCACATGCTCGGCGAGGAGTACTCGATGCTCGACGTCGCGATCACGCCGCTTCTGTGGCGGCTCGATTATTACGGCATCCAGATGCCCAAGCAGGCGGCGCCGCTGATGAAGTACGCCGAACGGCTATTCTCGCGGCCCGCGTTCTCCGAGGCGCTAACATCCGCCGAACGCGGAATGCGCAAATGAGCGCTGTGAGCGTGGCCGCCGCTTGACGGTGCGAGCGCCGCGCGTATCCTTGCACTCATGTCCGAACAGTCCGCCAAGCCGTATCTCGTCCGCGCGATCTGCGAGTGGTGCGCCGACAACGGCCTCACGCCGTATCTCGCCGTCAAGGTGAACGACAAGACGCGCGTGCCGAGCGCGTTCGTCAAGAACGGCGAGATCGTGCTGAATGTCAGCGCGTCGGCGACGCGCCGGCTGACGATCGACAACGAATGGATACAGTTCTCGGCACGCTTCAACGGCGCGTCGCAGGAAGTCGCGGTGCCGATGAACGCGGTAGCCGGAATCTTCGCCAAGGAAACCGGTTACGGATTCGCGTTCGCGGTGGCCACCGACCCGGTGGCGTCGCTCACGGCGGCGACGGCTCCGAGCGATGCGGTAGCGCTCGACGAAGCGAGGCCCGCCGGCAACGGTGGCGACGGCAAGCCCAAGGGCCGGCCTTCGCATTTGCAAGTAATCAAGTGACGTGCTGCGGTGCGCGCCGCTGCGCGTCGGCGCAGCAGCGGCTCGATGCACCGCCGCGATACAATTCCTCTCGCGGCCGGCATAGCTCAGCTGGTAGAGCAGCGGTTTTGTAAACCGTTGGTCGTGGGTTCGATTCCTACTGCCGGCACCAATCCCTACGCGGTTCCGCGAGTTAGCAACTCCTAACTCACTTTCACGCCTGTGACGGATTTGTGCCGTCGTTTTCTACCGCGACGGCACGTACGGCGCCAAGGCGTTCCGCATAGGGCGCGAGGTGATCGGCCGCGAGGTGCGCATAACGCCGCACCATCTCCGGACTCTGCCAACCGCCCAACTCCTGCAACGCGAACAGCGGCGTGCCGTTCTGTACGTGCCATGAGGCCCAGCAGTGCCGAAGATCGTGCCAGCGGAAATCCTCGATGCCGGCGCGCCCAAGCGCTTGGTACCAGGCTTTGGTGCTGACCTGCTTGATCGGCTTCCCGTGGAAGCTGAACACGTACCTCGGATGCTTCCCCACCTGCTTGCGCACGAGCGCCATCGCTTCAGTATTCAACGGCACCGCGATGGCCTTGCGTGCTTTGGCCTGGTCGGGATGAATCCACGCCAACTGTCGCGTCAAATCGACTTGCTGCCATTGCAGACCAGTCACATTCGCTGCCCGCAGGCCCGTCGCGAGCGAGAACGCGGCCATGTCCGCAAGATGCTCGGGTAACTCGATCAGAAGCCGTCGTGCTTCTTCATGCGTGAGAAAGCGAATGCGCCGGGTCGGCTCCCGCAACAGACGAACTTGCGGGGCCCTCGCTAGCCACTCCCACTCGTTGACGCACTGGCGCAGAATCGCGCGCACCAACGCCAGCGACCGATTTACCGTTGCATTACTGCAGCCCTGCGCGAGCTTCTCGTCCGCAATCTTGTCGAGCGTGGCACGCGTGATGGTGGCGAGATCCTTACCGGCGAGGAAACGGTCGAGCCGCCGCAGCAGGTTGACATCGCCCTTGACTGTGGCCTTGTGCGCCTTTTCCTTCAACCACCGCACCACCGCACCACCGCGTCGTTCCACGTCCGCTGCGGCTTCTCACCCAACTTGGCGATCCGCCACAGCTCCGACTTCAGGCGGTCGTGAAACTCTTGCGCTAGGGCTTTGTTGGCAGTCCCAGCAGTGCGGCGTATTCGCTCCCCGTTTGGAGCGACGACGTCGACCCACCAGATACCGCCGCGTTTGCGAAGTGACATTCCAGCTCCTTTCTCAGTGTCACCTGCAACGCTTGCCGAGGAGTAGCGTAGAACGAACGCACGTACTCGGCAAGGTCGTCCTCGATGAAAATCCAGCAGCGGCCGGGCTTCGCTCCCGGAATCGCGCCGCATTTCGCTCGGCGCCGGACTTCCTCTGGATGCATGCGGAGGAGGGCGGCAGCTTCGGAGAGCGACAGCGTCCGCAAAGGCGAGCGGATGGAACCGTTATCCGAGGCGTCGAGCTTGTCCATGCGGCAGAAGCGACTTATCGTCCCAAGTACACGGCCGTGATCTGCTCGCGACCGTGACCCATCTCATGGCTGATGGCGACGCGCGCCTCGTGATCGATGACTTTCTGCTCGCGCGTGAGCTGCTTGGAGGTCGGTCCGCCGCGCGCCGGGCATTCCCAGCCGGTCAATTCCTTGTAGCGCGCTTGCGCGTAGAAATGCCGATGTCCATGAAAGGCATGAATACCGATCCGCTCACACTCGTAACGAAAATGCTTCAGATAGCCGACGTAGGTCGCGTAGCGCGGCGGAATCAGACTCTTGCCCTTAGCGACCACCTTCGCCTCGTCGACGAGCTGCCGTTGCTCTGGAGTGCCGATCGGAATCTCGCGCGTGCGGCCGCCCTTGGTCCAGGAATCCTTGAGCACCAGTCGATCGCCACGATCCGCCCACTTCGGAATGATCTTGATCGATTCCTCTCGCCGCAGCCCGAACGCGGCTTGTAGGCGCAGCGAGATCTTGATGCTTTCGGTTCGAATGTCCTCGATTGTCTTGACCGCGAGCTCGCGTGCTCTCGAGACGTTAGTGACATACACGCGATCCGGAATGCCGTAGGCGGCGTTGCTGCGGGCGATAATGTTTTCCTTGCCAGTCTTCTGTGCCCACCAGCGCAACGTCGACATGCGGTTCTTGATCGTGCCGGGCGAGAGGCTCTCGGCCAGCCAGCGCTCGACCAACCTCTCGACGTGCTTGGGCTTGAGGCTATGGGCGTTCATATGCCGGAATCCCATCGCATGGAGTTGATCGGCGATAAGGTCGAGGATGTGCTCCCGATCCGCTTGCGTGGCATAGCTGCCATCACGGTTATGCCGGCAGAGCTGCTTCAAGTCGTAGTTGAGATCGCGCATCGAGAATTTCCCCTTGGGCCGTGGGTGAGGTGGTTTACGTGCCGGCGCATCCCTGTTGGCGATGTGTCGAAGCATCGCCGCCAGGCTTGGCAGCGGAGGCGCCCGGCGAGGTGGTCTTCCGTTGAACCGCATGATTCGTCTCCTTTCAAAATGGCACCGCGTTGATCCAATCTTTCCTGCTCGATTCCGATGGTGTAGGTCTGTCGGGTAAGTGTTTCTGCTCGCCTGGGGCGCCAGTGGCAGCCGCAGGGGAAACTCCTGAGCACGGGACACCACTCCCGTTGTGCGCGGTTGGTTTGCTGCTCGCCGGCGCCGCGCGGCGCTTGTTTGGCGTCGCAACTGGCGCTTCCCCGGGGAAGCGCCGATCGCGAGAGCCATTAACCCAGGGCTCAAGGAGCGCCGTTAAGGCGCGGCTGTTTGATCCGTTACGCGAATCATTCGGCGAGGAGCGTTGCGCTCCTCGCGAAGCTGGCGTGATGGTCTTCGGGAGGCCATCACGTAATTCGGAGCCCCTCGGTCACGCGACGGAATGCCGCGTAGAGGCAGAGACGGTGGCACTGCGCGCGTACGTCACTAGCGGTTCCCGCTTGCGGTTCCCGCTAGTACACGACGCGCGCGATGCGCATGCGCGCGCGCTACGACCTCACGCCACGTCGTGCAGCGGGCTTGTGGCCCGCGCACGAGCGGCGCGAAGGTCTCGCACAGCACGCGCCGCCGGTGGGCGGCCATCTCTGGGGTTGTGGCTCGGATGACGGCCGGCGACGTCTGCGATGCTCTGCAGGCGTCGTGGCCGAGGTGACAACGCTCAAGGCAGCGGACGACGCGAAGGTCCCCGCCGTACGGACGGGGACGCGCGTAAGGAGCACGCGCACGGACAGTCGCGCCGCTCCCGCTACCCTTGAGGTTGCACCGGACGTATCGGTCCAGCGTCTAGCGCACGGACCGTTACGTCCCTTCGGACGCTGTCGCGTCCGCGACCGGAGCAATTAACAGCCTTGCCCAGTCGTCTCGAAAACCCAGGCGCTCACGTTGAGCGCGAACACCTGGTCATCCCGCACGGGATGTCTATTAGCGGGGCTCAAAGACGACCCGCACTGACGTCGCCGCCGTGACGACGGCGACTATCGCTCCGACCGTCGAGGGGACGGCCCTTGCTGCACCTATGGCATCTTGCGACGCCCAATCCGATAGATCGCTTTCAGGTACTGTCTGAGGCTTGCCTTCGCCGCCCTCGATGGACGGCCAGGGATGGCCAGCTTCCTGTGAATCGAGACCGACTCTACTCCGTCACTTTTCTTCGCGTCAATGGACCAGGGGGAAAGTCGGCTTGACAACGGTTGCGACCCTTGCGAAAGGGTCGGAGACGACCTGCCATTCGGAGAATGGCGCGCGCCGAACGACACTCGTCCGTCGGGTCTATCGCAGCTTGCGCTTACTCCGTACGGCGGCAATTGTCTTGTCGATCAGCGCTTGAAGGTCGTCGCCTGCCAAATCAGCGTTTCGCTGCTTCACATCAGCAGCCGTCTGCTTCAGGAGTTCCTTCTGTACGGCTCGCTCAACGAACTTCGACAGATCGTCGTCTCGCATTCGATGGTCCGAGAAGAACGAGCGCAACGATTGGTCGGTCTCCTGAGAAACCGTCACCGTCCAACGAGTGGTCGTATCCATCGATCGGTTCCGTTCGTTCATATCCCAGGCTTGAGCATAGCGCCAATGGCGCTACGATTGCTCGTTAGGTCCGACCGAGGAATTGCGCGTTGAGCTGCTGAATACCCAAACACCATGATCAGAAACGGCGACCTACTTCGCTTCACTTCCTCCGAAATTGAGGAATTCCGATCTGCCGGACTTGACGTGACTGGTGTTCGGACGATTGAAGACTTCGGAGCGGCGGTTGCAACGTGGTGTGACTTGCTTGCCGAGGTCCGCCCGGACTTGCTCGAAAAGATCGCGCACGCGATGGCAGAGGCGCGAGGTGTCAAGCTGCATCCGAAGCTGACGGTCTACGACCCCAGAGACAAAGACCGCGAGTCCTAATCGATAAGTGCGGGGAATTCGGGTGACCGCCGGTGTAGCGGCAAGCCAAAGGCGCAGCTACACCAGAATGCGCCTAATTCCTGGAAAATGCGAATTTGTCGTGCTAGAGTATAGCCATGATGCGGCACGACATACCCTTGCCGACTCCCCGCGCCCGGCTTGCCGCGGTGCTCCGCGCAACCAAGGAGGTGGTTTCGATCGACGCCACCGCGCGCACGCTCGGCCTAGGTCGGCCCGCCGCGGCGAAGCTGTTGTCGCGCTGGCGCCAGCAGGGTTGGCTGCAGCGCGTCGGGCAAGGGCTCTATGTTCCTGTGCCGCTGGATCTCGCTGGCAGCGCGCAGGTCGTCGAAGACCCCTGGGTGTTGGTCCCGACATTGTTCGGCCAATGCTACATCGGCGGGTGGACAGCCGCCCATCATTGGGAGCTCACCGAACAGCTCTTCAATGAAACGGTCGTCTTCACAACGCGCCGGATCAGCCAAAAGCGGGTGACCGCGCAGGGCGTCGTCTTCCTGCTCCATCACGCCGTCAAAGCCCGTCTCTTCGGACTTAAGACCGTTTGGCGCGGCACAGCGCGCGTGAGCATTTCGGACCCGGCGCGCACGCTGATCGACATGCTGGCGATGCCGGATACCGGTGGCGGAATCGATCACGTTACTGATTGCGTGGCCGCATATCTCAAGGGACCGACCGGTGACCGCGCGCTCCTGATCCGCAACGCCGAGCAGTTCGGCAACGGCGCCGTTTTCAAGAGGCTCGGCTTTCTTGCTGAGACACTCCTCCACGACGAAGAACTTGCTGCCGCCAGCCGCGAGCGGCTGACCCAGGGCTACGCCCGCCTTGATCCCGCGCTTTCGTGCCGGCAACTCGTGACCGCCTGGCGGCTGTGGGTGCCTGAGCGCTTGAAGCGGAACGCCGCATGATCGACAAGCGCGAAATCCTCGAAGCCGCCTCCGCCCTTGGGCTGTTACCGAGCGTCGTCGAGAAGGATTACGTTCTCGGCTGGGTGCTCGCCGGAATCAACGCTCACGCTGCCCTCGCTGAATCATGGGTGTTCAAGGGAGGCACCTGTCTCAAGAAGTGCTACTTCGAGACTTACCGATTCTCCGAAGATCTCGACTTCACCCTGCGTGATGAGGGCCATCTCAACGAGGGTTTTCTCAGAAGTGCGCTCGGTGAGGTCGTTGCCTGGATTTCGGAGCAATCCGGCCTTGCAATGCCTGCCGATCAGCTTGTGTTCGACTTTTACCAGAATCCGCGCGGCCGAGTCTCGTGCGAGGCGAGGATCGGCTATCGCGGGCCGGTTTCTCCCACCGCGCCTGCGGGTGGCTGGCCGAAGATAAGGCTTGATCTCACAGCGGACGAAAGACTTGTGCTTGCCGCCGTCGGGCGCGAGGTTTTCCATCCCTACTCGGACCGTCCGGAAACTGGGATCTCAATCCTTTGCTATGCCTACGAGGAGGCCTTCGGCGAGAAGATAAGGGCGCTCGGTGAGCGCACGCGTCCCCGAGATCTTTATGACGTCGTGAATCTCTACCGGCATGGTGACAGCCGTCCGCCGGCGGCGGTCCTGCGCAATGTCCTCGAACAGAAATGCGCCTATAAGCGTATCCCGCTGCCGACGTTCGAGACGCTGGCTTCGCATCGCGCCGACGTGGAAGCCATGTGGCAGAACATGCTCGGCCATCAGCTTCCAATGCTGCCGCCCATACAGGACTTCTGGGATGCGCTGCCGGAGATTTTCGCCTGGATTTTGAGCGGCGCGGAAGCGCCACAGCGCGTACGCATCGAGCCCGGCTCGGCGGAGGTTGCAATCCGCAGCCGCGCTCTGCCGATGGGTGTTCCCGTTCGCGTCCGCTCGGCTCTCGAAATCATCCGCTTCGCCGGAGCCAACCATCTCTGCGTCGATCTGACTTATGACGGCCAAGTCCGCCGCATCGAGCCTTATTCGCTGCGGCAGACAGCGGAGGGAAACTACGTGCTCCACGCAATTCGCAGTGATTCCGGCGAGCACCGCTCGTACCGCGTCGACCGCATGCAGGCCGCATCGGTCACCAGCCAAACGTTCTCACCACGCTATCTCGTCGAGCTGACGCCGGAGGGACCGCTGCCCGTCGCGCAAGCCGCGTCGCCCTCGCGTACCGAGCGAGGCGTGTCGCGACGCTCGGTACCAGCCCGAGGGCGCCGCCATGCAGCGCCGTCAGGGCAAAGCGGGCCGATCCATGTTTTCCGCTGCACCATCTGCAGGAAGATGTTTGAGCGGAAATCGATGGATGGTTCATTGAATCCGCACAAGCACCCGAGAGGCTATGAGTGCCCCGGCCGCGTCGGCGTATATGTGCGCACGAAGTACTAGAAACGGTCAACGACAATAGCGGGCGCAACGATGCGACCAAAGAAAAATCCGGATAACAGGGAGCCTGCCAGGTTAGGCAGGTACGGACATGCCGGGCACTAACGAAGCATTCTCGCGCGTCAAGATCGACGCCCAACTCAGGGATCAGGGCTGGGACGTAATCAATCCCAACGCGGTACGGTTCGAGTACGTCCTTCCCGATCGTACCAAGGCGGACTATGTGCTCTGCGACCGGCACGGTCGCGCGCTTGCCGTCATCGAGGCGAAAAAGGCTGCCATTAACCCCGCTGAAGCCGAAGCCCAGGGGAAGGCCTACGCCGAACAACTCAAAGTGCCCTATATCTTCCTTGCCAACGGCGAGGAGATACGGTTCTGGGAATGGAGGACCGAGGCCTTCCCACGAACGGTCAAGACTTTCTTCTCGCAAGGCGATCTCGAACGGCACGCTGCCACCGGCCAAGTGAAGCGCGATCCACTATCCATTCCGATCGACAAGAGGATCGTCGAGCGCGACTATCAACTTGCCTGCATCGACACGCTCTGCCGCGAGATCGACGCTGGCCGCCGCAAGTTGCTTGTCGAGATGGCGACCGGCACCGGGAAGACCCGGACCGCGGCTGCCTTCATCAAGCGCCTGTTCGAGGCGAACGCCGTTACTCGCGTTCTCTTCCTTGTCGACCGCATCCCACTCGCCAAGCAAACAGAGGACGCGTTCGCCGAGCACTTGCCCGAACTCCCGGCGTATGTCCTGAGGGCCGGGCGACGATTCCAGGACGAGAAGCGCATCACGATCACGACGCTGCAGAGCATGGTGAACATCTACAGAGAATATTCCTCAGGATATTTCGATCTTGTCATCAGCGACGAGTGCCACCGCTCCATCTACGGCAAGTGGAGCGGAGTCCTGAAACACTTCGACGGAATACAGCTCGGCCTGACTGCAACACCCTGCGTCGCCAGCGACCAGGACTTCGGGGATGCGGAAGACAAGCTTTTCATCCGCGACACACTGCGCTTCTTCGAGGTCGATCGCCCAACGTTCACCTACAAGCTCAAGGACGCGATCCGGGAGGGTTATCTCGTTCCGTACCAGATATACAGAGCGAAGACTGTCAAGACAGCGGCGGAAGGCGGCTTCGAGGTAAGGCGCAACCAGCTCGATTGGAGCGCGATGGACCCGGCTACGCGGGCCGATTTCGAACTCGCCTTTGCCGACAAGCAGAGCATCATCGTCGATCCGGCCGCGCTTGAGCGGAAGTTCACGATCCCCGAGCGGAATCGCGCGATTGTCCGGGAGTTCCGCGACGTGCTTGAGAACGGATACACCGACGCCAAGGGTGACGTGCGCAAGCCTCTTCTCGGGAAGACGATTGTTTTCGCCGTGACCAAGCGCCACGCCGAGACCCTCGCACAGCTTTTTGATACGGCCTTCGCAGACAGGAAGCGTTCGGCCAACGTCCGCTACGCCGATTACGTTGTCTCTGGCTTGGGCACCGATGACACGGTCGATGGCATGACCAAGATCAAGCGCTTCAAGAAAGAGGAATTCCCGGTAATCCTCGTCTCGGTGAACATGCTCGATACGGGATTTGATTGTCCAGAAGTTGTCAATCTTGTCTTCGCGCGGTTCACCCGATCCGCGATCCTCTATCAGCAGATGCGGGGAAGAGGTACGCGCAAGGCCAAAGGCAAGCCGCTGTTCACCATGTTCGACTTCGTCGGCGTCAGCGACTTCCACGGCGACGAGGATCAAGGCGGGGAGGGCGGCATCATCGCGGAGCGACCAAGAAAGAAGCAGTACGAACCACGGCGACTTCTTTCCCTGGATATCGATGACCACATCGATCCAACCACCCGCGAATGGGTGAGCGTCGATGAGAACGGAAACATGATCTTCCCGGAGGCCTCGGAAGCCAAAGCCGCAGAGCTGGGCGCGCGCTTCGAGGCTTGGCTTCTGTCCCAGGAGGGCGCGATTACACCCGATCAGGAGCGCTGGCTCCGCATGATCGGCAGCCAGCTTCGCGCCAACGCCGATGGTTGGGATGAATTCACCGCCGGCCACTTCGCTTTTCATCCATTCACGCTGCTGGGTGGCGTCCCGGAAGCCATTCGGGTCTTCGGTGGAGAAGGTCAGCTCGAGTCCTTACTGGAGTCTCTCAATGCTGGTGTGTTCGGAAACGACGAGCAGAACAGGGCGGCCGACGGCAGCTTTGCTGCAGCATCATAGGAGGGAGCATGCCTTTGACGCCAGAGATGCGAAGGTCGATTGACCAAATCCGCGATTACCTCTACGGCGGCGGATACCCCGATCCCGTCAGCAACGCCGAGCAGCTTGCGTTTCTGTTCTTTTTCTACTTGGTTGAAGGCATCGATGCCGAGAACGCGGCCCGGGCCAAAGTCCTTAAACAGAAATACGGAAGCCTTTTCGTAGGTGACTGGGTGCTCAAGAATCCACTCAATGCTCCGTCGAAAGGCGTTGAGGCCATACCGCGGAGCCAATTCCGATGGTCCATTTGGGCCCGAGGTCTCTCCGGGGAGCCGCTCGTGCGGTTTGTGCGCGACGAGGTCTTCGCGTTCTATACGGAAGTCGCGGAGCGAGGTGCCTTCAACTTCATGAACGGAGCCCGTCTTGCCATCGACGAGCCTACTGTGCTCACGCAGGTCGTCACCCTGGTTGACGGGCTGGGCCTAGACCGTTCAGACGCCGATACCAAGGGGGACTTGTTTGAACACGTGCTAAAGCAGATCAAGCAGGCAGGTGAGCTCGGCCAGTTCCGCACACCCCGACACATCATCCGTGCGATCGTTGCGATGGTCGATCCGAAAATCGGCCAGACGATCTATGACCCAGCGGCCGGAACGGCCGGATTTCTCGTTGCCGCTTACAACCATATACGCCTGATGCACTCATCGCCTGGCGCCGTCCAGGAGGTCGAGGTGGATGGCAAGATGCAGCGGCGAGGGCTTGGCGACAAGCTTTCGTCGGTGCAGGTTTCGGCGTTGCAATCAAAGACGTTTTTCGGCAACGACGTCGATCCGAAGATGGTTCGCTTGGCGACCATGAATCTGACCCTTCGCGGTCTTCCGAACGTGCGCATCCTGCTACGCAACGTCCTGACGACGACGGTCGATGCCGAACGCAAGGAAGAGCTTGGTCTACCACAGGAGGGCTACCACGTTGTCCTCGCAAATCCGCCATTCTCGGGGCGTGTGGATCGCGATCGTATCGTCGATGACGTGAAGGTTGGCACGACAACGGCGACCGAGGTGCTGTTTCTCAAATACATGATCGATTCTCTGCGTCCCGGCGGACGCTGCGGCGTCATCGTGCCGGAGGGCGTTCTGTTTGGCTCAACGGGCGCGCACAAGGAGCTGCGGCGCCAGTTGATCGAGAACAATCGCGTGGAAGCAATCATGAGCCTGCCGGGCGGCGTGTTTCAGCCCTATTCGGGCGTCAAGACGTCGGTCCTGATTTTCCGCAAGGGCGGCAAGACGGACGAAGTGCTTTTCTTGCATGCGGATAACGATGGCTACAAGCTTGATGCCAACCACGACACGCCGATTCTCGACGACGATCTTCCGGCGCTGACCGCGACTTATGAGCATCGAGCGGAAGTTCTCAAGAAATGGGACACACGTGATCCGAAAGGTGACTGGACGGAAAGGTGGTGGTTCGCGGATGAAGCCGCGCTGCGGACGAACGACTTCAAGCTGTCGGCCGGGCAGTATCGCCCGATGAGTCAGAAGCAGGTCGAGCACCGGGACCCGCGAGAACTCTTGGACGAGCTAGCCGTGATCGAGTTGGAGATCGTGGAGGAGGTAGAGGCTCTTAAGACTGCGCTCCGAGAGGCAGTATGAAGCTGGTTCCCCTTAGCGAAGTATGTGAAATCAATCCGCGTTTGCCGAAGGCACACAGCATCGCGGATGACGCTGAAGTGTCGTTCGTTCCAATGGCCGCAATAAGCGGACTGTCCGGAACTATTACAGATCGACAAACGCGTCGTTTTGCAGCAGTGAAAAGAGGGTACACAAGCTTTCTGAACAATGACGTTCTCGTTGCAAAGATCACACCATGCATGGAGAACGGCAAGGCCGCCATTGCCCGCGATCTGGTAGGCGGTGTTGGATTCGGGTCGACTGAGTTTCACGTTCTTCGACCAAGTCACATCGTCATTCCCGAATGGATCCACTACTTCGTGCGCAGGGAGGCGTTCAGACAGGAAGCGAAGCGAAATTTCACTGGAACCGCCGGCCAACAACGGGTGCCCGCGGCCTTCATGGAGAAGGTTTTCATCCCAATATCAACGCTCAGCGAGCAGCGACACATCGTTGACCTTCTGTCCCGAGCGGAAGCCATTGTCAACCTGAGGTTCGAGGCACAGAAGAAGGCCGCCGAAATCGTCCTCGCGCTCTTTCTCGATGTATTCGGCGATCCGACGACGAATCCGAAAGGGTGGCCGGTAGAGCGCCTGGGAGATATCGCCACTGTTGTGTCCGGAATCACCAAGGGGCGAAAACTCAACGGCAAAACGACCAAGTCGGTCCCTTATCTTCGTGTTGCAAACGTCCAAGCTGGATTTTTGAATTTGGAGGAGATGAAGGAGATAGAAGCAACCAACGCCGAAATAGAAGGCTTGAAGTTACAGAGTGGCGACATCGTCCTTACCGAAGGCGGCGACCACGACAAGCTGGGACGTGGAGCGCAGTGGCGGGGCGAAATTGATCCTTGTATCCACCAGAACCACGTCTTCCGCGTGCGGTTGAACCCTGAAGCTGCAACGTCAAACTATTTCGAGGCCTACCTGCAAACAGCAGCTGCGGCCCGCTATTTTCTCTCGGTCGCGAAGCGTACAACGAATCTCGCCAGCATCAACATGACTCAACTGCGAAGCTTGCCAGTGATGCTTCCACCGATTGAGCCTCAACTCGCGTTCGTAGAGCTATCGGAGCAGATTCGTTCCATTCAGCGTCAGAGTCAGTCAGCAACTCTAGCGGCACAGGCGACGTTCAATGCTCTACTGGCGAAGGTGTTCTCGCAAAACGAAAATTCGATGGCGCGACAGCGCCATAAAGCGGTGGCGGTGGCATGAGAATAACATCCCTGCGCATAGAGAACTTTCGATCCATCAAGGCTCTCGATATTGAACTTGGGGAAACGACTGTCTTTGTCGGTCCAAACAACTCCGGCAAGACCGCCATCCTTGACGCGGTACGCATCGCGCTAACTCGTAGATGGGGCCAACGGGGTACCGGATTCACTG
The DNA here is from genome assembly GCA_963728935.1 of uncultured beta proteobacterium. Lineage (GTDB taxonomy): Bacteria > Pseudomonadota > Gammaproteobacteria > Burkholderiales > Casimicrobiaceae > CAVSMC01. Next base: position 1,585,830 of record CAVSMC010000001.1, read on the forward strand.
AGTACGACGTTCATCTCGCTACTGAGAACGCTGATCCTAAGACATCTCCGTGTGTTGCTATTGAGCTTCGGGCGGAGGAGGGGCAGGCGGGTGATTGGCCGGATGCTCTACAGCAAGATCTCGACAACATTATCCAGACTGACCCAACGTCCGGAAAGAGTTTCATCACGCTTCGAGCAAGTTGCGCGTGGAGTGCCGCGGAGGCCTCGTTCCAGCCTGCATGGGTGTTTCTCAACGCGGCCCGTGCTCCGATGGTGGGTGAGTCTGCGCGCCGGATCAATCTTGAGCGTTTCTGGCAGTACATGCCGGTCTTTTACTTAGGGGCTCTGCGCGACGCCGCAGACGAATTTTCCCCGCGCTCGCAGTTTTGGGGGCGCCTTCTCAAGGCGATGCAGATTCCTCCTGCGCTCGAAACCAGGGTCCAGAAAGTGCTTGACCGACTGAATAAGAGACTGTTGCAGGCGGACCCTCGCCTTGCCCAGATCGCAGAGACACTGTCCGGGGCTACGAAGGTAGCGGCGCGTGATCGAGCCGGAGGCGTGGATTTGCGCCTTGTGCCTCTCAAGGCATGGGACCTTCTATCGAAGGCGGAGATCATTCTGCGGAATGAGCCCGATTGGCCCTGGCTTCCCTTGCAGCAGCATGGCCAAGGCCTTCAAAGCCTGTCGGTGATGTTCCTCTTTCAGGCCTTCGTCGAACATCTTCTAGCGGAACTGTACGAAGCAGAAAGCGTTCCGGTCCTAGCCCTTGAGGAGCCTGAGACACATTTGCACCCGCAGGCTGCCCGAACGCTGTGGGCACACGTCAGCGCGTTGCCGGGGCAAAAACTCATCACCACGCATTCCCCGTACTTCGTGCAGCACGTACCGTTTCGGGATTTGCGACTCGTGCGGCTAACTGATCAGGGTACCGAGATCAAATGGTTGCCCGCTCACTTTTCAGCAACCGTTCCGCATCTACTGGCACTCGACGCGGTGGTCGCTGGCAGTGCCGGACTTCTGGAATACGACCGCGCCGCCGCGAGCCTTACAGTCCATGGACGACTCACCGAGGACCGATACCGGGATCTTCTTGCATGTTATGGAACCCATCCGGATCGTGCCGTCATCCATGGGGTACTCCGGGACCTAAAGGACAGATCACTATTGTTTATTGACGACGAGGAGTTGAATTCTCTGCAAACCTTTGCGCGTCGAATCCGTGGTGAGATCTTCTTTGCCCGCCGCTGGATGATTGTTGAGGGGCAGGCGGAGTATCTACTCGTCCATGCCCTGGCGAGGATGCTCAACTACGACCTCGATGAGTACGGTGTATCGCTTATCGATGCCGTCAACAATGGCAACCCCAGCACCTTCGCAGTCCTGGCCCGTGCGCTCGGAATCCCGTGGCTTGCGGTCTTTGATGGCGACGCAGCCGGTCAGCAGTATATCCAGGCCATTCGTTCGAGGGACTTTGACCCCGCGGTGGTCGCGCACCGTTGCCGTACGCATGCTGCCGGCGATCTTGAAGACCAGTTGTTGGCTGATGGTTTGGAGCCCGAGTTGCGCGGAATCCTACAGAACGACGGCTACGCCGATGCCTTGATGATCGACCAGGCTACCCTGAAGCGACGTCTGCACGACAACAACACGCTCTATGCCGCGGAACTCGCCAAGATGATGCGCGGGAATGCTGCTTTCGCAGGGCGAATGCCGGAAGCGTTTCGCAGATCTGTAGCCGATTTGCGAGGGCTAGCATGACTGACACCACGCTCAGTGTTGCGCTTGAGAAGCTAACCGACATCCAGAAGCAGGCGGTCCAGTGGGAAGGCGGCTCGCTGCTTGTTCTCGCAGGTCCTGGATCCGGAAAGACGCAGGTTCTTACCTGCCGCATCGCGCGGATTCTGGATCGATCAAGAGACGCTAACTTCCGCGTCCTTGCTCTGACCTTCACTAACAAGGCGGCTGACGAGATGAAGGATAGAGTGGCTGCATTCGTTCCAGGACTGGAGGACCGCGCCATCATTGGCACGTTCCACAGTTTCTGCGGACAGATCCTGCGGCAGCATGGCGTTCATCTTGGAATCAAGCCTGATTTCACGATCTATTCGCAAGACGCAGATCGGCTCGCGGTCTTCGAGGACGCCCTTAAGCGCGCAATGTCCCAGGGACAGCCAGCCAGTGCTGACGATGTCCGGTATCTAGGGCTCATAGACGGAATGAAAACACGTCTGATCGAACCCGGCGACGCAGAAGCGAGGCTTACTCGCAACAATGATCGCAAACGCATCGCACTCGCATACCGGCTCTATGAAGATGAACTTAGGACTTTGAACGCGCTGGATTTCAACTCCCTGATTTTTGAAGCCTACAGACTAGCGATCAAGTTTCCTGCGATTGCGGCCCGCTATCGGCGGTCCCACCCATACTGGCTGATTGATGAATTTCAGGACACTACCGACGCGCAGTATAAGTTCGTCCAAAGCCTGGCCGGCGCCGAGTTCAGGAATTTATTCGCCGTCGCGGATGACGATCAGATCATCTACGAATGGAACGGCGCGAGCTTTCGGCAGATTCAGCGATTCCGCGCTGACTATTCGGCGGAACTCATTCAACTTCCAACTAACTATCGTTGCCCACCGGCAATTGTCGATGCGGCGAACCGTCTCGTCGCTTACAACCTCCAGCGTACGGACAATAAGAGCCCGCTCATAGCGGGGAAGACGAAGCTTCGCCTTCCGCCAAGCGAGCACATTCAACTACGGGTGTTTGGTTCGGAAGATGAGGAGGCGGAGGGGATCGCAACCGAGATCGCGGAGAAGGGAGCGGTACAGTGGGGGAACATAACACTTCTTGGAAGGACGCGCGCCCTTCTTGAACGGATGCATGCCGCGCTTGGGAAGCATCAAGTGTCGGCCGTTATCGCGCAGCGCCGCGATGATTTCCTTTCGCCGGAGTGTCGTTGGCTGGTTGCTGCGCTGAAGCAGGTCGTCCGGCCGCTAGATCACCGTAACATGGCAGTATTCGTGGAAGCGTTCAACCGTATAGCCCAGGTTGAGGTTTCGGTTGACCAGATCGTCGCAGACGCCGAGAGCACGGGCGAGAGCTATTTGAGCAGTTGGCTACGCGTGGTGCGGGGGGAGAGTGGCGCAGCGCAAAAAGGTCGATTGACCGACCTGCTTTCCAAGCTGATCGCTGACCCTGTCAGTTCGCATAAGGTGATAGGCGAAATGCTCTCGGAATTCGAGGCTTCCGTTACGGAAGCTACTGACCAAGCCGATCTATCGGAGGATCTGACGGCTTGGCGTGAGATCTCAAGGGATATTGCCAAGCATTCCGGCAGAAGCGTTCCACTCGATCAGTTCTTGCAGGAGCTCCAATTGCGGTCGAAGGAACCGGCACCCCGAGCTGGTGCTGTCACACTCATGACGGTCCACGGAGCGAAGGGACGCGAATTCGATACGGTCTATCTTATTGGACTCGCTGAAGACGTCATGCCGTCCTATCAGAGCCGGCAGAAGGGCGATACGAGCCCGGAAATGGAGGAAGAGCGGCGCAATTGCTTTGTTGCGATTACGCGCGCAAAGGAGTGTCTGATTCTAAGCCGCGCGACTAACTACCGCGGCTGGCAGAAGGCTCCGTCGAGATTCTTGGTGGAAATGGGTTTGGCCCAAGCGGCATGAGTACGTCTGTTGCGGGCACCCTTCGCACCATGATCATGTGAGTAGAAGAAGGAATGGAAAGTCTGAATGGAGGATGACGTAACCGAACTCAGCTTTGAATTCCTGGACGATCTTGCCCTCGCCGTTGCCCGAGGGCGCGTGGATCCTGCCGCACACCTGAAATCTGCGCTGGTGAAGCAGCTTGGACCCTTCCTCGAATTGCTCGGACTTCAGCGATGCAACGCGTTGCCGATGGACGCATTCCCGGGCGGCCCGTTGGGCCAAACCCTACGCCAGGCCTTAGCCGCTCATCACGCCGGCCGGGGCGCCTACCTGACGACGAACAGCGAACGCATGGGGTTCGTCACAACGACCAGGACGGCGCAAGCCGCGGACCGCGTTGAGTGGACGGCATTCTGTCGGAAGGCGCAGGAGGCAGCGGAGCTTTCATTGCCGAAAGCCGCCGCACTGGGATTGATCGGCGCGCTGCGCGAGATCGAAGATAATGTCCACGTTCACAGCGAACGATCGCACGACGGCGTCGTTGGATTCCGCGGCAATACGGAGGAGTTCGAGTTTGTTGTCGCCGACAGCGGGATCGGCGTCCTGAAGAGCCTTCGGCAATCGCCTGACTACCAGCATCTCGATGACGCGGGGACCGCGATCAAGATCGCGCTGGCGGACGGGCAATCCCGCCTGCGCCACCTCGATCCGGCCCGTGGCCACGGGTTCCATGACCTGTTTGTGGGCCTTGCGAATCTCAACGGTGAACTGCGGTTTCGAAGCGACGATCACTCGCTCACCATCAACGGCGCATCGCCGTCACTTATGACGGCGCACCTAAGCCAGAAAGTCCGTCTTCAGGGATTCGTGGCGAGCGTCGTATGCCGCCTCAGACCGACATCGACTCCACACTGATCGCCGGCCGCTCGCGCTTCGGCGCGACTGCATCAGTAGCGTACGCACGGAATGTTTCGATGTTTGCATCGAGCAGGTCGTCAATCGGCGCGCCGGCGGGAGTAGGCGCGGCTACCGACCGTAGCTGGCCGTCCTTGACAAGGGCGCGCTGCCGGTGCTGGGCCTTGATGAAGGCGTTCGTTTCGATCACGGTAAGACCCGCGAACGCGCTATGCAGGGAGGCGAGTTCGGTGAGGCCTCCCCGGATCACGAGATGGAGAGGGTGCTCTACCTGAGCGGTCAGGTTCCGCAGATGGCCAATATGCCAGCCTATACGCAGCTTCATGCCCGCGCCCGTTCCGAACTCGAAAGCGACGCTCCCGACTTCGGGATGCGCATTCAGGAAGTCAATCCACCGCTCCCAGTCGCGTTCAGTACGCGCATTCAAATGGAGCGCACATGGAACGCCTTCGCGCTGTATCTCCGACCAAATGAGCGCGATCCGCTTCATGTTGAAGAGATTGTCGAGGCGCGGGACGTCATCGAACAGGCTGAAATTCGGCGTCGAGATCAGGCTGACCCCAAGCTGCGCGAGGCCGCGCGTCACCGCCTCGCGGTCCGGCAGTTTCCACCAGCGTTCAATGGAAGGATCGCGATCCGTGCCGCTCAGGATCACGGACGTGTTCTCGCTCAGCTTGAAATGATCCAGCAGCGCCCCGCGAGAAGCGAAGCGCAGAGTGCCGTCTTTCTTGCTGAAGAGTTCGTAGAGGGAGAGCGCCACGGTTTCCGTGCGCGGCGGCCGGCTGCGCGCGGCGCTGTGGTAGATCATCGGCACAACGAGGGGCAAGACAGGTAACTTCATGCGCGGGGCTGCTCGGACGCGACCGAGATCAAAGCCGCCGACCTCCTGGGACCGCGCAACCATATGCGTCAGGTTGCGGGGACAGACGTTGTCGCACGTCGCGGGATCTGTACAACGGCAGTACGTCAGGCAGTCGAATACGCCGGCTTCGACCTGAAGGCCGCCGCACTGGTCCCGATACGCGCACTGCTGGCAGCCCAGAGACTCGGTGGACTCCGTGCCGTCATGCCACAGCTTCCTCGAATTCGGAAACTGAAACTTCTCGACCGGGGCGCGGTTATTCGATCTCGACATCGGCAGTTCCGCTAAGAGGGTTGATGTGAACCACTTGACCAAGAGCGCAGCCGCCCGCGCCGTCGATGGCGCGGAATAGATCCGGCGGCGGGTTTTCGATGACGCCGATCTGCGCCGTCTCGCGAACAAGGATCAGCTTGCTGTCGCGGACGCAGACGGCGACCTGCTCGCCGGCCTTTGCTCGGGCGCCGTCATCGACATTCGCGACAGTTGTACGGGTTCGGCACTCCGGATGCCTGGTGAAGAGTGTCGGATTGGAGAGATCGGTCTTGCCCCGGTCCCAGCCCTTGGTGAAACTCGGCGCAGCGCGCCGGATGAAATCAAGCCCCATGCTGCAAGCCCTCCAGCACCGGCCGATAGCGTTTGTTGCGGCCGCTGCTCACCTCGACAAGAATTCCCTTCGCGGCCAGCGCGCCCAGCCGGTTGTTCCAGGCTGTCGGCGCGACTTTCTCGTGGCTCTGCGCGGCAAGCGAAGGCGCATCCGCCTCACCCAGGCGGATGACTTCCTGCAGCGCGACAAGCTGCTTGCCATCGATCGGACCCATGAGTTCGACTCCGCTGACGTTGCCGTCCTGGTCTAGGCGGCAGATCACTAACGCGTCGCCGCGCGCTTTGAGTATGACTTCAAGATCCTCGCGAGCGCGGGGTTCAAGGTTTGCCGCGACAGGGTAGACGTTCGGCCAGGTCGAGCGGGCATGATTGCGGTACGCGACGATGCTGTCGCGCAGGAAGCTAGTGGTCGCCACATCGACGCCGCGAAAGTCGAGGAAGCAAACGGTAGGCGCTGTAACCGCCGGGGTCTTCTGCACCAAGTCGGCAAACGCCTTCTGGCCTTCGATCGATCCAGCGAGGACGCCGTTAGTGGCGTAGGGCTCCATGGGAAGGCGCATTGTAACACTCCTCACGTTAATAACGTGAGCATTATGAACCAGCCCGGTCCTCGGGTCAATAGGTCTGAATTCCTGAGTCAGAGCAGGGCGTTAGGTTGCCGCGCCGACAGCGACGCCTCAGAACGCACCAAGGCCGCAGACCTTGTACTGGTTGTACCGGCGTCCGGCCACACCGTCGCCGTCCGACTGGGACACACGGAAAGGTCGTGATTGATGGGGAGTGTGCGACGCGATCCCATCGTTGTGCACGGTCCATAGCCGGCCAATCGTCGCATTTGCATGTATGTCCGATCTGACATATATTGTCTAGGTGGCCACCATAGACAAGCCGCTCCTGTGTGGCTGCGGGGCGAGGTCAAAACACCACCGTTCTCGCAAGCCGCCCGCGTCGAGGCGGGCGTATTGCTGCGGCAATTGCAGGGCGGCGCCAAGCTCGGCCTGCCGCATTCGCGACCGATGGCTCGTCGCCATGAATCGCGCATCGTGGACGAAGGCGCGACATGGCGGATCATCTATCGCCTCGATGACGACGCCGTCGTGATCGTCGATGTTTTCAGCAAGAAGACGCGTCAGACGCCTGGGCGAGTGATCGTGGACTGCCGGCGCCGGCTGCGTCAGTACGATGAGTTGACCCGATAGGCAATCGAACTGGAGCAAACATGGACAAGCGGAAACGCGCAACACTCAGGGCCGCTGGCTGGACCGTGGGCACCCCACGCGAGTTTCTCGGGCTGTCCGACGAAGAGGCCGCGTATGTCGAGTTCAAGCTCGCGCTGAGCAAGACGCTGCAGGCATTGCGTGCGGCCCAGGAGTTGTCGCAAGTTGACGTTGCCAAACGACTGCACTCCAGTCAATCGCGCGTCGCCAAGATGGAGGCTTCCGATCCCGGCGTGTCGGTCGACCTTCTCGTCAAGTCGTTATTCAGGCTCGGGGCACAACCTGGCGACATTGCCAAAGCACTGCGTCCGCGCCGCAGAATCGCAGCTACGTGACGTCGCATCGAACCAGGGGTGAGCCGGAGATTCAACGCACCGTTCGCTTGTGATGTGCCATCGCTGGATTGACTGTGCCGTAATTGTGCCTTGATGACGCTGGTCTTGAGATTGGCAAGCGCTGCAAGTGTTTGATTAACAAAAGTCCACGTTGGTACGAAAGCGTTTTGTAAACCGAAGGTCCCGGGTTCGATCCCTGGTGCCGGCACCGCAAAAAACAGCTATGGCACTGATTTGCAGTGCCGCCCGGTGCGGTGTAGTTACGCGACTAACAACGGCAACCCGCGTCCTAAGCGGCAGATAGCCGTTGAAACTCGAGCAAACATGCACAAGCGGAAACGCGCGAAGCTGACGACCGCGGGCTGGGCTGTGGGAACCGCGCGCGAGTTCCTAAGGCCGTCCTACGCAGTGAGGGGTAGAATGGCAAGCATGAAAATCGCTACCGGGGTAGTCGTCGACGGAAAGGTCGTGGTCGAGGGCGAATCCCTGGCCGAAGGGTCGACCGTTACCGTGGTACTTCGGGACGACCAAGAGACATTCGAGCTAACTCCTGAAGAGGAGAACGAGCTGCTCGACTCCATCGCTCAAATCGAGCGAGGGGAATTCGTGTCGGGTGAGCAACTGCTGGACCGCTTGCGCCGCTTCGGTTGACTTCGCCGCTCAGGATCAGGGTCTCTCCGCGGGCCCTCGCACAAATCGAACAGGCGGCGGAATGGTGGACCCGTAACCGGCCATCGGCGCCCGACGCCATCCGCCATGACGTGGCCGAGATGCTCAACGTGCTCTGCGCGCAGCCGGGCATCGGCGCGCCGGCTCGTCGCAGCCGCGCTAAGGGCGTACGTCGGGTGACGCTGGCCCGTGTGCACTACTACATCTACTATCGGGTGTCGGGCGAGTTTGTCGATCTGCTTGCGTTCTGGCATACGAGTCGCGGGCGACAACCGCGCGTTTGAAACGATCGCCGAACATTCGCGATCGCGATCTCATGGCCGCGCGGGTCCGTGTCTCGCCTGCATTGGGTGCGCCGTAATTGTGCCGTGGTGAGACTGATTTCGAGTTTGGCGAGCACTGCAAGTATTTGATTGACAATGCTGCACTTCGGTACGAAAGCGATTTGTAAACCGAAGGTCCCGGGTTCGATCCCTGGTGCCGGCACCCAGGTCATTGCCGCAGGCAACAACCGCTCGGCGGCGTCTTCAAATTCGGCGAAGCCTTCTCGGCGTCCGCCACCAAACCATCGCCGCACGCGGCGCGCAGCGCTTCTCGCGCCTTCGTCGTTTCTTCGCACAGCGCGGCCTCATGAAGAATTCAGCAGGTGCGCGCGCCGCCGGGCCGGCGGTTCCTGAATTTCACCTGCCACGACGGTCTCATTTGCAGAAGCAGGTGTTTAAGCGCATAATGACAAAGAGCGATTTTCAAGCAGTGCTGTTGTTGGCTGGTCCGGTACGCGCAGTTCTGCGGTACTTCTCCGTTCATCATCTCGCCGTCTTGACCTTCGCCCCATCGGGGGCAACCCCCCATTCCATTCTTTAGGATATTCAAGACATGGCAACGGGTACTGTGAAATGGTTCAACGATTCCAAAGGCTTCGGCTTCGTCACTCCCGAAGACGGCGGCAAGGATCTCTTCGCGCATTTCTCCGCGATCCAAGGACAGGGTTTCAAGACACTGAAGGAAGGTCAGCGCGTCAACTTCGACGTCACTACGGGCCCCAAAGGTCTGCAAGCGGCGAACATTCGCGCGGCTGAATGACTATCGGGGCAGGCGTGCCCCTGCGGCCGCGCCGTCAGTCCTTCCCGAAGCCCGGCGATCGCCGGGCTTTTTGCTTCCAATTTTCGACAGAAGGATGTCAATGGCCAAGGAACCACTTCTCGAAATGAACGGCATCGTGGTCGATGTGTTGCCGGATTCGCGCTATCGCGTCACGCTCGACAACGGCCACAATCTGGTCGCGTATAGCGCTGGAAAGATGCGCAAGCACCACATCAAGATCATCGCCGGTGACAAGGTATCGCTGGAGCTTTCCCCCTACGATCTGAGCAAAGGCCGGATCACGTTCCGTCACATCGACGGCCGCGGGTCGATGGTGAGACCGCGGCCCAGGTACTAAGGGAAGGCCGGTAAACCGTTGGTCGTGGGTTCGATTCCTACTGCCGGCACCAGCGATCACTCGGATGACCGGTGTGAAACGATGTCCTCCCGCTCTTGCTTCCCTGCAAGCGCTGCCTCGTCGCTGTGCTGGCCCCAGTGCTGCATGTTGACCAGACCGGTGGTGGAATCGTCGGCGATGCGCCGGCTCGCCGCGGTCAAACGCAGGTCCGTGGCGTAACTCGAACAGCATTTGCGTCTTTAGGCTTGAGCCCGCCGAACGTGGCGCGCTCGCGGTTCCCCGCCTGCTGCTCTGCCGCTGGCGGTCTCGCCTGAGGGAGTGCCACGCGCTGGTTTCGTGCCTGATGCTGTCGGTTTGCTCGTCGATGCTCGCCACGTCACCGCTAGCCAGTGCAACGGTGCAACGGACGTTCGTCGCCTCGGGCGGAAACGATGCAAACCCTTGCAGCATCACGCTGGCGTGTCGGACTTTTTTCACGGCGCTTGCGAACACAAACGCCAACGGCGAAGTGATCGTGTTGGACGGTCGCGGGTACGGATCGGTCTCGATCGGGAAGTCGGTCTCGATCATCGCCCCGCCGGGCGTCTACGCCGGCATATCCGCGGCGTCAGGCGTCGGCGTCGGGATTGACGTGGACAAAATCGACGTCGTCCTGCGCGGCTGTCGATCAACGGTCGAGGCGGCAGTGTGGGTGTGCAGCTCACCGGCAGCTCACGCCTCGTCGTCGAGGATTGCGAGATCGCGAATACGACGGGGGGACGGAATCAACGTCGTCGTGTCCGGAAGCGCACTGGTGAACGTGGCCAACACCGTGCTGCGAAACAACACTGCAACCGGATTTCATTCCTGCGGTGCGGTCGAGGCGGTACTCGACCACGTTCGGATCAGCAACACCCGACGGGAGCGCTCATCCAATCGGGAAGGCACGTGACCATAACAAAAAGCACGCTCGCGCACGGCACCACCGGGGTCGAGGTCGTCGCCGGCGACGCGAACACCGGCATCATGCTGACGAATTCGACGCTGACGATGCCGCGGTCGACATTTCGGTGCTCGCGGTTGCCGGGAAGGCCGGCAGGGCGATGGCGGACGGTAACGCGATGAACAACATGAGTGACAGCGCGTTCAAGTTCCTCGGCAGCGGCACGCTCGTCATCTACAGTCCCGGCAACAACACCGTCGGATACAACAACGGAATCGTGGGGGGCGAGACATTGAACTCTCCGTGCTGCGCGCACTGATCTCGGGCACTTCAAGCCGGCGGCAGGTGGGCCGATCGGCGAGACGTCGCGCACCGACTCACACCGGCAATCCGCGCGCGGTGCCGGACGGCTGTGTCCGGGTAGCCGCTGGTACGGCACGGCCGACGTGCCGTCACGGCTCCCGTGACTCGCAGGCGCAGAACGCGCGCCGCTTGACGTTCGCGGGTGTGACCGGTCCTGACGATGATCAACAAGCAGCTCGACTGACCCAGGTAGCATGTTCAAGTGGCCACCGGAGGGAACCCGGCGCAATGCGGGATCCGAGCTGCGTGTCGTGCATGGGGCCGCCAATCCCCGGTGCCACGAACGAAAAGGGACCACCTTGAGTTCCCCGCGATCGATGTGGACGCAAGTTCTGATCATCGGCGCAGGCGCGACGGGCACTTCGCTCGCGCGCGACCTCGCGTTGCGAGGCGTCGAGTCGATCGTCGTCGACAAGTCCGACATCAATGCAGGCGCGTCGGGCCGCAACCACGGGCTGCTGCACAGCGGTGCGCGCTACGTCGCCGGCGACGCCGATGTGGCCCGCGAGTGCAGTGCCGAGGGCACGATTCTCAAGCACATCGCGGCGCAGGCGATCGAGGACACGGGCGGCTATTTCGTCGCGGTCGCGGGTGACGACGAGCGCTACGTAGCCGATTTCCCGTCGTGCTGCGAGCGCGCCGGGATCGCTGTGCGCAGCGTGGACGTCACGCAAGCTCGTGCCCGCGAGCCTTCCATTTCGCCCGACGCGATCGCAGTGTTCGAGGTGCCCGACGCGTCGATCGATCCGTTTCGGCTTTCGCTGGAGACCGTCGCGCACGCGCAGCAACTCGGCACGCGCCTCCTCCGCCGCACGCGCGTCGAGGCGTTCGAGCGCGAGGGTCGGCGGCTTCGTGCCGCGCGCGTGAGCACGGACGCCGGGGCGAGCGTCGCGCGCATCGAGTTCGAGCAGGTCGTCAACGCTGGCGGTGCGTGGGCGCGCGATGTCGCCGCGCTCGCGGGCGCTCCGATCGCGATGACGTACGCGAAAGGCACGCTGCTCGTCGCGCATGCGCGCGTGGCGACTCGCGTGCTGAACCGCCTGCGACGCCCTGGCAACGGAGACATCGTGATGCCGGGCGGCACGGTATCGATCGTCGGCACCACGTCGACGTCGATCGACGCGCCCGATGGCGGTCACGCGACAGCCGCCGACGCGAACCTGATCATCGAGGAATCGGCGCGGATGGTGCCGGCGCTCGCGACGATGCGTTATGTGCGCGCGTTCGCGGGCGTGCGGCCGCTGGTCGGCGCACGCGGCGGCGACGCGCGAGCGATCTCGCGCGGATTCGCGCTCTTCGACCACGAGATCGACGGCCTCGACAACTTCGCGACGATCACCGGGGGAAAGCTCACGACCTGCCGGCTGATGGCCGAGCGGACCGCCGACCTCGTTTGTCGCCGTCTCGGCGTCGATCGCCCGTGCGTGACCTCGACGACGCTGCTTCCATCGAGCGTCGAGAGCGCGTGGACGCAGCCAGGTCACGGTGCGCTCGAGTGGTTGCGGGCGGGGGTGACGTCGGATTCGATTCTGTGCGAATGCGAGATGACGGCCGCGAGCGCCGTCGACACGATTTGCGATGCGCTGCGCGCCAACGGAGGGTCTGCGTCGCTGATCGACGTCGGCTTGCGCAGCCGGCTCGGTAAGGGCGCCTGCCAGGGAACGTTCTGTTCGGTGCGCGCGGCGGCGCACTTGTGTCGACGCGCGGACTTCGATGGCGCGCGCGGCCTGTCCGAGATTCGCGACTTCCTTGCCGAGCGGTGGCGCAATCAGCGTGCCGTCCTCTGGGGAGAGCAGCTCGCGCAGGCCGAGCTCGCCGAGGCGATTCATTGCGGCTTCTTCGGCGAAGAGCTTCACGAAGCCGCCCATGTAGATGCAGCCGACGTGCCGACGCGATGACCCGCGAGCCCACCCAGCACTTCGATATTGCCGTGGTCGGCGCGGGGATGGCGGGCATGGCCGCATCGCTTTTCGCCGGCGAGCGGGGGCTTTCGTGCATCCACCTCGGCAATGGCGGTGGCCTCGCCTTCGCGAGCGGTCTGCTGGATTTGCTCGGTGTGCACCCGCTGCGCGATCGCCGGACGTGGACGTCGCCGTTCGAGGCGCTCGAGGCGCTCGCGCACGATGAGCCCGAGCACCCGCTGGCACGCGTCGATGCGTCATCGATCCGCGCTGCGTTCGAGACCTTCGTCGCCGCGCTCGATCGCGCACGCTTGCCGTACGCCGAGCTCGGTCATGCGAACCGGAGCGTGCCGACCGCGATCGGGACGGTCAAGACCACTTTCGGGATACCGCAGTCGATGAAGGCGGGCGCGACCGCGCTCGATCAACAGCGACCTTGTCTTGTCGTCGAAATCCGGGGGCTGCGCGAGTTCAGCGGGCGTCAGTTCGTGCAGGCAATGGGCGAGCGTTGGCCGGGCCTACGCGATGAGTGCATCACCTTTCCCGGATCAGGCACCGCAGCCGAGCTCCACGCCGTGCATCTCGCCCGCGCGCTCGACGAGCGTGACATACGCGAGCGCACGATCGCGCTCGTGAAACCGTTGCTGCGCGGCGCCGAGGCGCTCGGCGTTCCCGCGATCCTGGGCCTTTCGCGTGCGCTCGACGTGCACGCCGAATTCGAACGCGCGCTCGGCGTGCCCGTGTTCGAGATTCCGATGATGCCGATCTCGGTCCCTGGGATGCGCCTGCGCGCGGGGCTGGAGGCGGCCGTCGCCATACGCGGCGTGCAACGCCACAACCGGGCGATCGTGCGCACGATCGCATTCGACGACGATGGTGCCACGCTCACCTTCGATCACGGCGACCACGACACACGGTCCGCTCGCGTGGTCGCGAGAACGGTGATTCTGGCGACCGGGCGGTTTGTCGGACGCGGACTCGTTGCAGGGCGCGATCGCGTGCGCGAGCCCATCCTCGATCTCGCGGTCGAGCAGCCCGGCGCGCGCGATGAATGGCATCGGCGCGACTTCCTCGACCCGTCTGGACATCCGATCAACCGCGCGGGCGTGCGCACGGATGGCGCATGGCGGCCTCTCGCCGCGGGCGGCGATCCCGCGTCGCCGCGGCTTTTTGCCGCCGGGTCGATTCTCGCGAAGCAGGACTGGATGCGCGAGAAGTGCGGCGCGGGGCTCGCGGTAGCGACGGCATGGGCCGCGACGCGCGAAGCCGCGTGCGCCCTCGGCGTGAGCGTGGAGTGCTAGGTAGCGCGATGTCGTCCTCGTTCCTCACCGGCGCCCTATACGTATCGCTCGTGATTTGCGCGCTGGGACTTGCATGGCGAGTCTCGTGTTGGCTGCGAACGGAGATCGGTCCCGACGCGCGAAGCGCCGGAGCGATGTCGCGCGCCGTCGCGATCGCGGCAACGCTCGCGTGCGCGCCATTCGGCCGCCGCGCGTTGAGCGTCCTCGGCGCGTTCGCACTCGACGCGCTGCTCCTGCGCAGGCTCTTCGCGCAGAACCGGCTCCGCGCGATCGCGCACCACCTGCTGCTCGCGAGCTTCACGTGGCTGCTACTGATGCACGCGCTTGCACCGGTCGTCACGTCGAGTCTCTTTCCCGGCTATCAGCCGACGCTCGAGCCCTGGCTCTTCTTGCGCGATCTGTTCGGCGCGATCGCACTCGCGGCCGTGCTGCTGCTCGCAGTTGCCCGACGACGCTCGCTCGACGCAGGAAGCCGCAAGCAAGCTGTGAGAGAGTCGATGTTCGTGGCGTTGCTTGTCGTCGTGCTGGTCAGCGGCTTCGTGCTCGAGGCGCAGAAGATCGCGTCGCCGCTCGCGTTCGAGCGAATGGCCGACCGATATGCCGCGGCCTCCGATGCCGACGCCCGCGCGGGCCTTCGCGCGTGGTGGGCGCGTGAATTCGGCGTCCCGTACCAGCACGCCGACGCTCGGCTCGACGACGCGTCGGCAGCGAAGGGAAAGGCGCTGCACGATGAAGCGTGCGCATCGTGCCACGCCAAACCGGCGTTCGCGTTCGTCTCCTGGCCGCTCTCGCGACTGCTCGTGCCGCTCGCAAGCTCGCTCGACACCGCGGGAGCAGGCGCGTGGCTTCTGCATCTGCATGCACTCGCGATCGTCGCCGGCGTCGCGACTTTGCCGTTTACGCGTTTCTTTCACGCCATCGCGGCGCCGTTCGCCATGCTGTTCGACGCGGTCGCGCGAAGCGGCTCGTCGCCCAATCTCGCGCGCACCGCCGCGTTGCGTTCCGTCCGGCGCGCGGTCGCGCTCGACGCGTGCGTTCGCTGCGGCCTATGCGACACGACGTGCTCGGTCGCGCCGATGTCGCGCTGGCTCGACAATGATTCGCTGCTTCCGTCGCGCAAGGTGCGCATCGTCGGCGACATCGCACACGGACGCCTGCCGTTGTCCGGAAACGTCATCCAACCGATCCGCGGCGAAGTCCTGCGAGCGGCCGAAGGCGCGTTCCTCTGCACCGATTGCGCACGGTGCACGAGCAACTGCCCGGTAAACCTCGATCTCACGGATCTATGGGAAGCGGGTCGGCGTGACCTCGCGGCCGCGGGCCTTGGGCCGCCCGAGCAATGGATCGGGGCACGTACGCCGCTCGCGTGGGCGGAAGCTTTGCGCACGGAAGGTGCGGATGCGCGAGCATCGTCCGAGCGGCTCGCGAGCGAGCGCGCGATATTCGCACGCTGCATCCAGTGCCAGGCGTGCACGAGCGTATGCCCTGTCGTCGCGCATGGCGCCGACGGACACGCGGATCTCACGCTTCAGAGGGTGATGAACCTGCTGCGGCTCGGACGGGGCGACCTCGCGCTCGGCTCCCGCATGGTCCTCGCTTGCGCCGCGTGCTACCAGTGCGAGGAGCACTGCCCCGAGGGAATACCAGTCGCCCGGATCATGCTCGAGCTACGGTCGATGGCTGTAAACCGCCTCGGCGCGGTTCGCGAACGCGAGGCGGCATCGTGAGATTCGCGCTGTTCGTCGGCTGCTCCATTCCCGCCTCCTTGCCGGCGTACGAGGCGTCGGCGCGTGCGGTGCTCGCGCATCTGGGTGTCGAGATCGTCGACGTGCCATTCGACTGCTGCGGATATCGCTCGCGCGGCTCTTCTCGCGACGCTTTTGTATTCGCGGCCGCCCGCAATCTCGCGCTGGCCGGCCGCGCCCGCGTCGACGTGCTGACACTTTGTACGTGCTGCCTCGGAACGCTGCGGCTCGCCACCCGCGTCCTCGACGAGGACCTCGGCCTTCGCGAGCGCGTCGAGCGCGCGCTTGCGTCGGAGGGTCTCGTCACCTCGCCCGCAACGACAGTCGAGCACGTGCTTTCGGTGCTCGCACGCGACGTCGGCCCCGACGCGATCGCGGCAGCCGTGCGATCACCGTGCAGCGGCATGCGCGTCGCCGCGCAGTACGGCTGCCACGCGCTGCGGCCGAGCGATCTGTCCTCCATCGACGACCCGATGAATCCGACGATCTTCGAGATGCTGATCCGGACGACCGGCGCGATGGCGGTCGATTGGCCGCTTCGCCTCGAGTGTTGCGGCGACCCCGTCTGCGCTGCGGACACGACGCTCGCGCAGCGCATGACGCGCGCGAAGCTTTCCGATGCGGCTGCGGCGGGTGCCGAAAGGATCTGCACGGCTTGCCCGCATTGCTATCTTCGCTTCGACGCCGAGGCCGGCAACGCTTCGACGGCAATTCGACCGCTTCTGTTGACGCAGCTCCTCGGCCTCGCCATGGGGCTCGTGCCGCGAACGCTCGGAATGACGTCATCCGAATCAGATCCTCGACTCGAACCCACGTCGATTCGAAGGCTGGGGTGAGGAGCGCGCGTCGGCTTTCTTTCTCGACTCGCTCGCTTTCGTGCGGCGGTGCATCGCATCGTCGACCGTCACCACGAGCCGCGGCTGCGACACGTTGACCCATGCCGCATAGCGCGATGTCCACGCCTCGATGCAAAGCCATGGTGCGATGCCTGCGCGGCAGTGTGCGCTTGACCAGCGTCAACCGCGCGGAGCGACCGCGCGCCTACATTGAACGGGTTGCACAACCGATCCCAAGGAGGACCGATGATTGGACAATCGAAGATCGTCACCGCGGCAATCGCGGCGTTGCTCGTCGCCGCCACGCCGGCCTTGGCGCAGCAGGTCGAGGACGAGCTCATCCTGATCACGCCGGTCGCGAAGACGCTGACCGACCCCGCGCTCGCCGATTTCGCGAAATACGCGAAGGAGAAGTGGAACGTCACCGTCAAGACGAGTGCGCTCGCGGCCGGCACGCCGGTCGCATACGGACAAATCATCGAATGGAAAGGCCGCCCGCAGGCCGACATCTTCTGGGGCGGCGAGAGCGCGCTATTCGACAAGCTGGCGGAGCAGAAGCTACTCGCGACGCTGGATCTCCCCAAAGCAGTCGTCGATTCGATTCCGGCGACGATCGGCAAGCCGAAGCCGATTCCGCTCAAGGATCCGAAGGGCTACTGGATCGGCACGGTGCTTGAGCCGTACGGGCTCGTCTATCACCCGCGCTTGCTGCAACGGCTTGGCATCGCGCCGCCGAAGGACTGGGACGATCTGCTCGATCCAAAGCTGAAGGGCAATGTCGCGCAATGTGCGCCGACGCGCTCGTCGTCGAGTCACGCGACGTATGAAGTGATCCTGCAACGCGACGGCGACGAAAAAGGCTGGACGTGGCTGAAGCGTCTCGGCGGCAACACCGGCATCTTCACGGCGCGCAGTCGCGACGTGCCGTCGGTCGTCGCCAAGGGCGAGTTCGCAGCGGGCTTCGCCGTGCCGAGCTACATGGCGTTCGAAGACCGGCTCGCAGGGTTCGACATCAAGTTCGTCGCCCCGAAGACCGCATGGATCACGCCGGAGCCGATCGCGATCCTCGCCGGCGCGAGGCATCCGAATGCCGCACGCGCGTTCGTCGAGTTCATGTTGTCCGAACGCGGCCAGAAGGTCGCGATGGAGCGCGGCGTGTTTCCGATCACGCCGAAATATCGTGTGCAGGGTGAGCCGGGGTCGCGCGCCGAAATGGCGGTCGAGTTCACCGGAGGGCTGCGCTCGTACTTCGACGTCGACGTGAACAACATCTACGACGACGACGTCGCGCAGAAGCGCTACGAGGCGGTGAACGGCACGTTCCGCAAGGAGATCGAATCCGTCGCGGAAGAGCTCAAGAAGAAGATGTAGGCATCGCCCAGGAGGCCCGAAGCCATGCGGATCGCGGTTAACGACCTCACCAAGCGCTTCGGGCCCCTGGAAGTCGTCAGTCACGCGACATTTGCCATCGGCGAGGGCGAGCTGTTCACGCTGCTCGGCCCGTCGGGGTGCGGCAAGACGACGCTGCTTCGATTGATTGCCGGTTTCTACACGGCCGACGGCGGCGAAATCCGATTCGACGACCGCCGCGTGAACGACGTGCCGGCGCACGAGCGCGGCATCGGCATGGTGTTCCAGAACTACGCGCTGTGGCCGCATATGACGGTGTCTGACAACATCGGGTACGGCCTCAGGCTGCGAAAGCTCGCGCGCTCGGAGATCGCGACGCGCATCGAAGGCGTGCTCGACAACGTGCGGCTCGCAGGTCTCGGCGACCGCTACCCCGGCCAGCTCTCCGGCGGACAGCAGCAGCGCGTCGCGCTCGCTCGGGCGCTCGTGCTCAATCCCGAGATCCTGCTGCTCGACGAGCCGCTGTCGAACCTCGACGCCAAGGTGCGCGTGCAAGTGCGCGCCGAGATCCGCAAGCTGCAGAAGGACCTCGGCATCACGACGATCTACGTCACGCACGACCAGGAGGAGGCGCTGACGCTGTCGGATCGGATCGCCGTCTTCGACCGCGGCAAGATGCAGCAGCTCGGCGCGCCGAAGGACCTCTACGAGCGGCCGGCCAACCGCTTCGTCGCCGACTTCATCGGCATCAACAACCTGATCGACGGCACGGTGCAGCGCGCCGACAGCGGTGCCGTGCGCGTCGACACGCCGCTCGGCGCCGTCGACGCGCTCGCGAACGGGCCGTTCAAGGCGGGAGACCGCTGCGTGATCTGCGTGCGGCCGGAGAACGTGTCGATGGACGACGCGACCGACCCGACCGACCGCAACCGTTTGGACGGCAAGATCGCGTTCGCCGCTTATCTCGGCAGCACGCTGCGCTACGACGTCGATCTCGGTCACGGGATCGGCTTCAAGGTCGACGTTCGCGATCTGAGCCGCCATCGCGAGCTCGCGCTCGGCACGCCGACGCGGCTCGCGTTCGCCGCGGGCACGGCGCTCGCGATTCCGGCGCAATGATGAAGCTGCCTCGCTCGACGGCTGCGGTCTCGGGCTTCGCGCTGATCTGGCTGTTCCTGATCGTGTTCGTGTTCTATCCGCTGATGCGGATCTTCTTCGATGCGTTCACCGACGAAGCCGGACGCCTGACGCTCGAAAACTTCTACGAGTTCTTCACCGATTCGTTCTACCTGCGTTCGCTTTGGAAATCGATGGTGCTCGGCATCGGCGCCGTCATCACGACGTCCGTCGTCGGCATAGGCGTCGCGTTCCTGATCATTCGCTACGAGTTCCCATACCGAAACCTGTTCTCGTACCTGACGATGCTGCCGATGATCCTGCCGCCGCTCGTCGGCGTGCTCGGCTTCGTCTTCATCCTGGGACGCTCGGGCACCGTCAACGTGCTGCTGATGGAGTGGTTCGGCCTGCAGCATCCGGTGAACTTCATGTACGGCGTGCAGGGCGTGCTGCTGGTCGAGACCGTGCACCTGTTTCCAATGATGACGTTGAGCATCCTCGACGCGATGGCGCGCATCGATCCGTCGCTCGAGGAGGCCGCGCAGGGGATGGGAGCGCGGGGGTGGCGTCGGTTCTTCAACATCACGCTGCCGTTGACCACGCCGGGCTTCGTGTCCGGCGCGCTGCTGGTGTTCATCTGGACGTTCGCCGACTTCGTGACGCCGCTGGTGCTCGGCGTGCAGGACCTGCTCGCCGCCCAGGCGTACCTCAACATCGTGCAGTTCGTCGACCGGCGGATCTTCCGCATGGGCATCGTGATCTCGGCGCTCCTCGTGCTGCTCGCGATCTTCTTCGTGCTCGCCGCGCGCCAGTACGTTGCGATCAAGGATTACAGCTCGCTTTCGTACTCCCGTGTCGAGCGACGCAGCCTCGGACCGGTCAAGCGCTGGCTCGCGGTTGCCTTCCTCGCGCTGCTGATGTTCGTGTCGTTCGTGCCGCAGGTCGGTGTCGTTCTGGCCGCGGTGGGCCGCGGCTGGTCGCTCACGCCGTTCCCGCTTGAATACACACTCGAATTCTTCGAGCAGGTGAGCGTCGAGACGCCGAAGTTCATCGTCAACTCGCTATGGTTCTGCGGGATCGCCGTGTTCCTCTGCCTCGTGATCGGCGTGCCGATGTCGTGGATCATGAGCCGCAGCAACGCGCCGGGGCGCGGCGCAATGGACGCGCTCACGACGCTGATGCTCGCGATTCCCGGCACTGCGGTCGGCATCGCGTACGTGCGCTCGTTCAACTTTCCGCTGCCGTGGATCGACCTTCCGTTGACGGGCATGTGGCTGATCCTGCCGCTCGTGCTTGCGGTGCGGCGCCTGCCGTACACGGTGCGCGGCAGCTACTCGTCGCTGCTGCTCGTGCACAAGTCGATGGAGGAGGCGGCCGAGAACGTCGGCGCGACCAAGCTGCAGACGTTTCGCGACATCACCGTGCCGCTCGTCTGGAAGGGCATCCTGGTCGGCGCGCTGTTCTCGTTCATCACATCGATCCAGGAGGCGTCGTCGACGATCTTCCTTACGACCGGCGGCAACGAGATGATCCCGTTCGGCATCTTCAGCTTCTACATCGCCGGCTCGCAGAGCCAGGCGGCGGCGCTCGGCGTGATCCTGATCGCGCTGTGCGCGCTGTCGCTCTACATCGTCAACCGTATCGCCGGTACACGCGTCGGCGGCCTGTTCGGCTGACGGTTTGGATCACGCCATGTCGGCCCTCGCGCTGCTGCTCATGCTGATCGCGGTGGCACTGCTGTTCGACTTCCTGAACGGCTTCATGGACAGCGCGAACGTCGTCGCAACGATCGTCGCGTCGAATGCGATGAGCGCGCGCGGCGCGCTCGCGATGGCGGCGCTCGCCAACCTGACAGGACCCTTCCTCTTCGGCGTCGCCGTGGCGCAGACCGTCGGCGCCGAGGTCGTCGAACCGAACGCCGTGACGATCGCCGTCGTGTTCGCGGCGGTCCTCGCGGCGAGCGCCTGGAATGTCGCAGCGTGGTACTTCGGCATACCGGTGAGCTCGTCGCATGCCCTTATCGGCGGCATCATCGGCGCGGCGGTGGCGGCCGCGGGGACGGCGGTGATTCGCGTCGCTGGCGTATGGAAGATCATTTTGTCGCTGCTCATCTCTCCTGTGCTAGGGCTCGTGGCCGCGATCGTGCTGATGCAGGCGGCGCGCTTCCTACTGCGGCGCGCGACGCCCGGTGTGCAACGCTATCTGCTGCGTGCGCAGCTTTTGACCGGCGCAGCGGTCGCACTGTCGCACGGCTCGAATGACGCGCAGAAGACGATGGGCATCATCGCGCTCGCGCTCATGACACTCGGCTTCACGCAGCATTTCGTCGTTCCGTGGTGGGCCATCATCGCGAGCGCGACGACCATCGCGGTCGGCACGGCAGTGGGCGGCTGGCGCATCATCCGCACGCTCGGGTCGCGCTTCTACCGGATCCGGCCGCTCGACGCCTTGGTGTCGCAGACGGCGTCGGCAAGTGTCATTCTCGCCGCGTCGGCGCTTGGTGGACCCGTGAGCTCGACGCACGTGGTGAGCATGACGATCCTCGGCGCAGGCGCCGCCGAGCGCAAGTCGAAGGTGCGCTGGGCGGTGCTCGGCGATATGCTGGTCGCCTGGGCGCTGACGATGCCGGCGACGGCACTCGTCGCGGTGCCGCTCTTCTATGCGGCGGACGCGGGACTTCGTTACGTGAGCAGATGATGGGCTGGTTCGACGGAAGCACGACGCACAACGGGCAGTTCGTCTCGATGCTGATCTCGCAGGCGTCGAAGACGATCGAAGGGGTGCGCTTGCTCGAGAACTCGATCGATCATGTCGACGTGGCAGGCATTGCATCGCTGCACGCGCTCGCCGATACCGCGAGCGAGCTGCGTCGCGTGCTGATCGACGAGCTGCACAAGACTTTCATCACGCCGCTCGACCGCGAGGACATCTTCAACCTGTCGCATTGCTACGAAGACATGGTGCGCTACGCGCTGACGACGATGGAGGAGATGAGCATCCTCGGCGTCGACTCCGACGACTACATCCGGCAGATGGTCGCGCTGGTGCGCGACGAGGCGCAGGAGCTCGAGCTTGCGATATTGCGCCTCGCGAAGAACCCGCGCGTCGCCGGCGACCACGCCCACAAGGTGCGGCTGCAGGAGCGCAAGGTCGAGCGGCTCTACCGTGACGCGATCAAGGACCTGTTCGCGCGCGCGGCCGACCCGCAGCGGCTGCCGGCACTGTTCTATCGACGCGAAGTCTACCGTCACATCTCGAACATGTCCGACCGCGCCGACTCGGCAGCGAACGTGCTTGGCATGATCGTCATGAAGCTCGCCTAGCGCGGGGTCCGAGCCGCCGAGTCAGGCGGTCGATGCTCTTCTTGCTGACGGTGTTAACTGGCTCAACGAGTCATCTACGTCGACCAGTGGGCATTTCCGGATCGTTTCGACTACTGACAATTTGACATCTCGGGAGACGACTCCGCGGGTATCATCGCCGCTCATTCGTCGCGTCCCCACATGGAACCGCTCGTCGCCGAGCTTGCCGATCTGTATCGCCTTGCGGCGTCGGCGTCGGTCGATGATTTTCCCGACACGGTGCTCGGTCGCCTCGGGCGTTGGATCGAATTTGACGGCGCGGTCTTCGGCTTCGGCGAACATCACACGCAGGCGTTGCGTATCGCGACGGCGAGCGTCCATCGCCGTGATCCCGCGATACTCGAAGACTATGCACGCGTGTCGCATGCCGATCCAGTCACGGCGGCGTTTCTCGGGCGTCCGCTTCGTCCGATCGTGGTCGATGCGCGGGCCACTTACGCGGGCCGGCGGCACCGAGGCGTGGCCGATTTCGCGATGCGGCATGAGCTGCGGCATCTGCTGCTCTACGGCGATCAGGTGCGCGAGCACGGTCCGCTGCGCTGGGTCGTCCTGTATCGCGGCAACGACGAGCCTTTCGACTGCGCGGCGAGCGAGCGGCTCTGGGTCGCCTGGCAGCATGTTGCCTGCGCGCTCGACCTGAACCGCGCGCAGACGCTCGACCGCGAGGAGGCGCGCCGCCCGTCGCGCTCGCTTGCGCTGGTCGACGCGCATGGCACGATCGAAGCGGGCGACCCGGGATTCCATGCGCTGCTCGCTGGCGAGTGGTCGGAGGTCGACGTGGCGCGACTGCCGCGAGACGTGGTCGACGTAATGGTCACGGGAGAGCGGTTTCAGGGGCGATCGATCGAAATCGGCTCCCGCCGGCTGGGAGCGCACGTCGTGTGTCACGCGCGGCCGCGCCGGACCGGGACGCAGTTGTCGGCGCGCGAACGTTTGGTCGCCAAGCATTTCGCGCCGGGGATGAGTCACAAGGAAGTCGCGCAGTTGCTGCAAGTGTCGCCGAACACCGTGCGCGCGCAGCTCGCACAGGTCTATCGCAAGCTCGGCATCGGCGACAAGGCGGCCCTCGCGGTGCGCCTCGCTCAGGACGACCCATAGAATCCTCGCCTGGAGCACGCAGGGCGTGCTCCAGGCTTCGAGATCGCTTTCAGTCGGGGACCGAAATCGTCCCGGAACCCACAGTGATTGTATCGGCGGCTGCAGGCGCGGCGGCGACTGGCGGAACGTTCGCATCGGTTAGCGTGTCGCTTGCCGACGCCCGCGCGACCGCGCGCACAACCTGCGACGGCGGCAACGCGGCGCCGGTGGTGAGCTTCACGTACATGAGATCGAGCGCGCGCTGCCCGTAGATCACCAGCGGCACGAGCACGCGGGGGTAAAAGGTCACCAGCGCGTCGGAGTGATTGGCATCGGTGACCTCGTGGTAGTGGAGGTCCGCTGCGCTGTCGGCGCGGCGGTTGAGCGCTGCACGACCATGGTCACGTTTTGCCGTCCGGTCCTGTCGTCGGACACCGCGATGTATTCGCTGCCCTTGTTCGCGCGCGCGTCGAGCTTGCCGAAGTACGTGCCGAAGCCGCCACCCGGGCTCAGATCGATCAGTCCGAAGTACGAACTCTGTATCTGCAGCGTGCGCAGCGTCGCCGGTGTCGGGTCCCCGGCCGGCGCAGCGAATGCGATGAGCGACGGCAGGTCCTTCGCGCTGCCGGTGACCAGACCGGCGCTCACGCCGTCGTAGTCGATTCGCGTCGGCTCGGCGAGCAGAAACGACGGGCGCGCCGCAAACGGATTGTCGTTGTCGCCACCACCGCCGCGGCAACCGGCAAGCAGCGACAAGAGCGCAACGAGCGCAATGGCCCCAGCGCAATTCTTTGACATCGTCTCCTCCTCGCGGATAGCTCTTATCGCCCGGCACGGTACCAGCGCCAGGGCGTGCGGGAAATCACGCAAATGCACTATTGGCGCGAACGGGACAGGATGCACGCCGCGGTTGTGCTATCGCCTCGAGGACGACGCAGTCGTAGTCGTCGACGTTCAGTAAGAAGACGCGTCAGACGCCTGGGCAAGTGATCGTGGATTGCCGGCGCCGGCTGCGTCAGTACGACGACCTCACGCGATAACCGTTGAAATTGGAGCAACCATAGACAGGGTAAACGCGCAAAGCTGACAGCGGCGGGGTGGGCTGTGGGTGCCCAGCGACCTCATAGATTCCCGGCTCGCCGTTCGGCAGACAGCTAGCGGTTTTCCACAACGGGCCCGGGTATCGTAACTTGGGGCGGCAGCGGGCGTAGCGGATATACCAGCTGCCCAGCCAGTGAACCGGGCAGCCTTGCATCGATGCCATACGCCGATGGCCATTGCTTTCGGGGCAGATGGAAAGTCCCGAAGATCCAGTCCATCAATGGCAGCATCGATGCGTAATTGCGGTCTCGCTGCTCACCGAGCGTGTGGTGCCAGTGGTGGAACCCTGGTGTGGCGATCACCCATTCCAGTGGACCCAGCCGCCAGCGCACATTGGAATGGATGAAGAAGCCCCACATCGTGGCCACCAGCACGATCAACACGGGGACCAGGCTGCCCGTGGGGGTCAAGGGACTCGCCACTCCCAGAATATAGGCTGGAATCAGGCCGCACAGCCGAATGAAGACGTTGTCGATCGGATGGGCGCGCGAACTGATCAGGAAGTAGACGTGCTCCGCGCTGTGGTGGATGGAATGGAAGCGCCAAAGAAAAGGGATCTGATGGGCCCAGCGATGGCCCCAATAGAAGCCGATCTCGCCGACGAAGAATCCCACGAGTACACGCTGCCAGAGAGGCCAGGCCGCGACGGTTGCCTGAAAACCGTGCGGAACGACAGCGCTGACGGCGACCGCGACGACGGAAAGCGGCAGAGCGAGCAGCAGGCCAGGCACCAGGCTGCTGATGAAGTAATAACCGACATCCTGGGCAAGTGCCCTGCGGAAGAATTTTTTCGGGTGCAATGCGAACAGCCGCTCGAGCGGCACGAAGATCAGCACCAGCAGCAGCAGCCACGCGCACTGCCTTGCCACGGTCAACACGAACGCGGGGAGATGGTGCGGGTCCAGGAACGCAGGCACAAATGTTGTCCCGACTGACAGGACAGTGGACTTGTAGGGCTTACCGGCCCGGACGCGCCGGGCCGGTAAGCCGACAGGATATCAGGCGCTGCCGTCGTCAGCCCGCTGCGCGGCTGCGCAGTGTCCTCGCGCCAAGGGCCACAATTCCCGCACAGAGGAGCAGCAGCAGCGTTCCCGGCTCCGGTGCATTATTGAGACCCGGTTCCGAATTGACTCCGGCTAGAAACACCATCGGCGGCAGATTGGCGGTGGTGCCGTTATTACCCCACGCCAGGAAACTCAGCAAATCGCTCGTCGCATCGGCTGTCAGGTCGACCGAGACGAAATTCCAATCCGTCATGCCCCCCGAGGGCGTGTGCATCAACGAGGTTGCCACTATGGACGCACTCGGATCCGCGTTGGAATACGTGCTTTGATTGCTGCCGAAAGTAGGATCGAACGGGCCGCAGCCAATGCAGGTGGTCAGTCCGGCCGTGCCCAACGAGACGATCCACTGCTCGGTTGTGTCCCCCGTAAAACCGCGCTGTTGACTGGCCGCTTGATAGAACGTCAGCGTGTAGGTTACCCCGGGAGTCAGTCCCGTTACCAGGTAGTTGAACCCGCTCGCAAAGATGGGATTGCCGTCCGCCTCGACCTCGTTGTAGCCCCCGGGAATCAACAGGGTGCTCGGACAACCGTAAGTGCTCAGATAAGTCGGGCCGCAGGCGGTCGTTGGATCAGACGCGGAAGTGCCGGGAGCATCGATGAAGATCAGGCCGCTACCGCCCGTCCAGCCGACCGGATTCACGGCATTGAAGGTATTCTTGGGTGCCGAGCCCGTGTAATCGAGAAAGTTGAGATTCAGCAGATTCGGAAGAGCAGGCCCCGCCTGCGCCGCACAAGCCAAGAGCGACAAGGCACAGGATGCGGCGTATTTCACTAACCTAGTCATAGCTCTATCTCCTTGGAAGACCGGGCCCGAACCGAGAACGATAACCAATCTCAGCGCTTTGGCTGCAAAGGGCCTGACTAGCATGATTTGGACCAGAACCTAAACCATAACAATATCAATTGGTTGGGATGCGTTCGCCGAATTGGTTGTAAGACTTCCCGACATCGGCTCTCAGAACGCGCCCATGGACTGCGATAGGATTAAGGGCTGCGGAGATCCCCCCAGAGCCAAAGGAGTGGACTTGCCTAGCAGGCTCCCTGTCGCGAAGTAACGTCGCCCTGCGGATGCGCGCTTGGGCTTACCACGCGACGGTGGGCAATCGGCGCCGACGTTTTGTCGAGCGGCACGCACCAGCGACTTGTACGATGAGCTGCGGCCGGGTGAGCCGTGTTCGATCGACGACGAGCGGTTCGCGGGGTTGATCCAAACCGCGCTGCACGCGATCGAAACCGCAGTGCCGCCCGATCTCGACGTCCACCTGATGGCAGACAACTATTCGACGCAAAAACACGCGAAGGTAATGACCACCGATCTTCGGAAAGGGATATTTTGAGCAGGGGGATGAAGCCGGTTACGGAACTTCAATCCGATGCGACCGGAGACCACCTGCTCGCGTTGATCTGCCCGAGCAACTGCGACGCGCTAATCCCCGTATCTTCGCGCCATCTGAGCGTAAGTCGCTCGTCGAGCTCGCGCGGCTATTCGCCTACCCAGATTTTAGTCATGCGGGCGCATCACCATGCACGCACGAATCCAAGCCGGCGGTCGATGAAAGGTCATAGAAATCGAACCTGCGAGCTCGATAAGGCTCGCTTAGCGATCCACTCTTCCTCCAGCTCTACGCCTCCGAGGCCGTCGCGTTCGAACGCTTCCCTTTCCTTGACGCCCTGATCATGTTCTCTCGCCGCCATGCTCATGAGTGCGAACACAAGTATCCCCGCGTATGCGCCCAGCAGGAACATTCCAACCGCCCACCAGACCGACACCATCATATGAACGCTCTTTGCCGCACCCTATACGGACCGCTTTTCGGCATATTTTGTTAGGTTGCCGATACTTTCCGAAAGGCGGAGACGAAGTCCGAGTCGTGACACGCTAATGGCTAGGTAGGCTATCTGTCTGTCCGTTAACGGACGTATTTGCGCTGATGCGGGGACGCACGGCTGCGACACGATCTGCGCGACATCCCTCGGAAGCTCGCTGAGATTGCTTCGCCCGCGCAAGAGCGATTCCATACGTTGCGCCCAGAGAAACCGATCAGTTATGATTCTTCGGTGCGACGTGGCGCTTGGCCACACTCACAAAGGGGTTTGCAAGCATTCAACAGGGTAGTTCGCAATGCCGATGCAACCCACTCCCCGGCAGAATCACCTGCTCGCGGCCCTTCCTCAAGCAGTCTACGAACGACTGCTACCGAATCTCGAACTGGTTCCGATGTCCCTCGGCGAGGTGCTGTCCACCTCAGGCGGCGAGTTGCCGTACGTCTATTTTCCGACGACCTGCATCGTCTCGCTCGTCTACGTCATGGCGAATGGTTCGTCGGCGGAGATCGCGGTGACGGGATACGAAGGCTTGCTCGGCGTTTCGCTCTTGCTTGGTGGCCAGACTACGCCAAACCAGGCGGTCGTCCAGAGTGCAGGCTATTCGTATCGGATCAGGGCAGAGGCAATCAAGCATGAATTCGAGCAGGGTGGGCCGTTGCAACATCTGCTGCTGCTCTACACACAGGCTCTGATTGCGCAGATGGCGCAAACCGCCGTCTGTAATCGGCATCATTCGCTGGACCAGCAACTGTGTCGCTGGCTGCTATTGAGTCTCGACCGCCTGCGCTCAGGTAACTTGACGATGACGCAGGAGTTGATCGCCAACATGCTCGGCGTGCGGCGGCAGGGCGTTGCGGAGGCGGCCGGAAATCTGCAGAAAGCAGGCCTGATCGATTATCACCGGGGTCACATCACCGTACTTGATCGCCCTGGATTGGAGGCGAGAGTCTGCGAGTGCTATGCGGTCGTCAAACGTGAATACGACCGTTTGCTACCTGCGTGAGGCGTCTGCCTGGGGTTTGGGCGCCTTGCCACTTAAGCTTCGCTTGCGCGCATCGCACGCGTATCCGTCGGGTCCTATCGTGCCCGCGCTCAGTGCCCGCGCCGGTGTGCGCTACGCTGCGGCGTGCGCGCGCCCTCGGCATCCAGCCTTCGAACCTGTTGCACGAGTTGGTCGGCGCGTTGCACGCCGCTCGCACCCCAGTGCGCGCGTAACCGTCCGTCGCGATCGATGAGAAACTCCAGGTGCTCGCGATCGGCGGATGCGACGTTGCGTCCGAAAAGCCGGTAAGTTTCGGCAAGTTCGGGCGAAGGCGCGGCCGCGATTTCCGCCAGGCGTGGGGCTTCCATCGCCGCTGCCGCATCGCCGCGCAACGGCACCGCGACGACGCGAAGACCGGCGCGCGCAAGGTCCGAAGCGGCCACCGCGAGCGCGAGCAGCCGCTCGCGCGATTGCGGCAGCGTATAGAGGACGAGCAGCGTCGCCGTTTGTACGTCATTGCCCGCGATGGATTGCTGCGGGCCGAGATCGATCTGATACGTGAACTCCGGCGCTTCGACATCGATTGTCGGCGTCTGGGAGCCATGCACGATGCTTGCCGCCGCGATCGTCTTCACGAAATTCACGAGATCCCATCGCGACCGCTCGTCGAGGCTCGCGCCGAACGCGGGCATCGGCGTGCCCGAGACTCCATGCGTGATCCACCAGTACAGATCGCCGTCGCGGTGATCGAGCACGTGCTTCGAGGCGACATCGGCGGGCTTTGCCGCCAGCGCGCGGGCGGCGGGTCCGTCGCCGTGTCCTTGCGGACCGTGGCAACTCGCGCAATTCGTCTCGTACAGCGCCGAACCGCGCGCGACCGATGCGACGCTGTAGCGGACCGGCGGGCGCGCGTACGTCGTCGGATACGCGGGCGCGATCGACGGCAGCCGCCATCCGTCGAACGCTACGCGAAACGGAAATGGCCATGTTGGCTGGTCGTGCGCGGCCGGAACCGACACGCCCAGCAAACCGACGATCGCGAGGACCGCGACGCCGAGCGCGGCTTCCCGTCGTGCGTTACGCGCAATGCGCGCGGCGGCGTGGGCAGGCTCAACGCCGCGCGCGAGTTGCGGCGTCGAACGCAACCGGTTCGCCGCCGCCAATGCCACCATGACGACGAACAGGGCGATCTTCGCGATCAGAAGGCCGCCGTATTCGGTGCCGAACAACGCCGGCCAGGATGCGACCAGATAGACGCTGTTCACGATGCCGGTCGCGATCAGAACGGCCACCGCGGCCATGCCGACAGCCGAAAAGCGCCGGATCAGCGCGTGCGCCTGCGCGGGAGCGGTCGTTACGCGCAGCGTCATGGCGAGCGGAACGAGTGCGCCAAGCCATGCGCCTGCCGCGATCAGATGCATCGCGTTGGCGGCGATGTGAACGACCTTGTCGGACCCGGTATCGGCGGCCGAGTGGCCGGCCGCCGCGAGCGTCGCAATGGCCGCGGCGCCGGCCACCGCGGCGGCTGCGTCGATGACGGCGCGATGCGCGGCAACAACCGAAGATCGGCGGATCGCGAGTAGCGCCGCAAGCGCGACGAGCAGCAAGAGCCGGGCAGACCAGACATGACCAAACGACGTGTCGCGAACCACTCGCCAAAGCGTCGAGTCGACGAACGCACGCGGGAGCGCAATGCCCGTCATCGCAGGGACCTGCAGCGCGAGCCACGCGAGCCACGACAGGAGCGCGATGACGCCGCTGAAGTTCAACAGTGAGGCGATCGAACGACGAAGCGGCTGCATTGCGGCGTCGACGTCGAGGCGCCGACCCGCGATCGCCGTCACGAAAACGAGCGCGCCGAACGCCTGCGCGATCGCCACGTAGTGGACAACGCGGGCGGCGACGAGCGCGCTCACGAGCGCAGACGGCGGGCGACGGTCACGGCACGACCGTGAACGTGAAATCGCCCTCGGTCACGTGCGCGTCTACGGAAAGCGCTCGCCAGACGACGCGATACGTCCCCGGCGCGAGCGGCGACAACGACACGCGAACCACCGCGGGATCGCGCGCATCGACGCTCTTGTCGCCGCGATCGACTTGCCGCCCCTGCGCATCGAGCACTTTGAGCGTCGTGAATGCCGGCTCGAGCTCCTGCGTGAACCATAGCGTGACTGACGGTGGGGAGCCGCGCATTTGGCTCCCCACCGCCGGTGCGGCGTGATCGAGGAACGCATGCGCGATCGCGGCGGAGCTCGCCGACATCGCGCACGCGAACGCAACGGCCAAGCGAAGCTTCATCGGCGGTCGAACAGCGGTTTGCCGATCGACTTCGGGAAGAGGTCGTCGAGGTAGAAGTGCAGTTGCGCGATCACGCCCGTATGACTGCCACTTCGGCCGTTCACGGGAATGACGGCCTCGATTCCGAGCTGCATGTATCGGCCCGCCCACAAGAAGCCCGGGTTCACGGTTCCGGTCGTTCCGCCGCCCCCGCGGTCGAGCGGCGTCTCCATGACGAACTCGACGACGGGGATCACCCGATTGAAGGGCTCGCGCCAGCCCATGTCGGCGACCGACGACTGCAGATAGGGAACGCTGTATTCGAGCGCAAAGCCCCATTGCAGAACGTCCGGATGGCGCTCGACCTCCTCTTCGCCTTCGTCGTTCACCGATCGGGTGCTCGAGCGGGTGGGAAAGGCGACGCCGATCGAACCGGTGAGCGCAAGCGGGCGCAGATATTTCGCTTCGTCGGGCAGGTCTCCGAAGCCCTTGCCGAAGAGGAGCCCGGGCGTGATCGCGCTGAACGATTCTCCAATCCGCTTTGCGCCCGTCCCGCCGACGTCCCAGTCGACGCCGACCGACACGATCGCCTCGCGCGCTTCGCTCTTCCACAATTGATACTTTGCGCCGAGCTCCAGATTGTCCAGGCCGCGTACCGTGTCGGCGTCCTCCGGCGCGATCCGTCGATAGCTCGTGCCGATTCCGATCGCGAAATCCGGTGTGATGCGTTTCGTGAAGTCGATCGACAGCGCCGACTCCGTGGCTGCCGGCTCGTCGCCCGACGCTGGCAGCTTGCGCCGCTCGAATGTTGGAATCGAAAGCTCGTCGGCGACGAAAGGGTCCTCCACGGCGAGCGTCGCCGGGAAGAACCGCTTGCCGATGATGCCGTGAGCGTGAACGGTGTTCGCGAGCGCCATGCTCGCGCCGAGCGCGGCCGAGATAGCCAGCGCGCGGATCGGCCGGACGCGCACGTCAGAAGCGGACGTTGCGGATGAAAGTCGCATCGCAAGAGCCTCCTGCGGAAAGTGGCGGAGACGGCTCGTGCGCCATGGCACACGCCGCGGGAGCGCGAAGAGCGTCGTCGCGACGGTGCTTAACGGCAACCGGAGCCGTCGAGCGAAGCTGCGGGATCAGGCGATGCGCGAGGGCGGCCCGCGGACGGGCGGAAGCGCTGCCACAGGTGTCGCGCGCTGCGACTCGGCGACCGCTCGCGGCAAAACCGAAGGTGCGATCTGCAACGCGACCGTCGGCGGTTCAGATGGCAGAAGCGCACATCGGGACAGATGCTTGAGAAGCTGACACGGCGCGCAGTCATGATCGGCCGGATGAGTCGGGCTTCCCGGGACATCGGATGCGTCGGCGTGATGATGCGAGTGCGCCTCGGCGCCGTCATGATCGTGCGCCGCGCCGTGCGCGGCGGCCGGCGCGATCCCTGCCATAACCCACGGCAATGCGCCGAGCGACGGCCATGTCAGCGCGAGCAGCGTGTAGCACGCGACCCACGAACGCCAGCGCGCGCGGGCACTTGCGCGCCGCGCGCGTCGCTTCGGGTCAGACGACAGGTTCACGAATGCGAGTGGCGTTCCTGACAGGCCGCACAGAATAACATTCGGAATCGTTCGGTCGGCAGCGATCGAAACGCGGTTCCGCGAGTCGGCAACTCGAGCGCGCTTTCATCCTCTCGCGGTCCGCATCGAGGGTGTCGGCCCCTCGATGCTCTTTTCGCTTGAATGCCGTCGAGTCATGCGGTGATCGTACAATGGACCTTGTCGCACCGATCCGACGGGTGTGATGTCGGCGGGCAGGTGAAGGGGCCGTTCAACTGGTAGCTCAGCGCCAAGGGGTGAGTTCGATGATCACGAAGCTCGACAAAGCGCTCAGGCGCGAGATCACCATAAACGGCGATCCCTACGTGCTGACGATTACGGCGGACGGACTTTCGCTGGTCCCCAAGGGCAAGCGCAAGGGCCATCAGCTCGCGTGGGATGCATTCGTAAACGGCGAAGCAGCGCTTGCGACCGCGCTCAACGCATCGCTCGTCGCGGGACCATCGGCGCGCGCGCCGCGGGCTCGCGCGTCCGCTGCGCGACGTAGCGCCCGCCGCTGATCAGCGCGCGATCGCGCTACCGAGCGCGGATCATCGATGCGAGATCGAAAAAGAGCTCGCCGAGCGCGAGCGAGTCGCCGAGCCGGACCGTTTCGAAGCGGCCCTTGAAGTCGAGCTCGGCGCCACCGACGATGATCGACAGTCCCACACCGGCCAGAAACGTGTCGAGCTCGGTATCGCCGGCGCCGATGCTCTGCTCCAAGTCCACGTCGAGCTGGCGTGCGATTGCGCGCGCGCCCGATAGCTTGTCGACGTTGCGCCGCGTGACGAAGCTGCTGCGCTTGGTGTGCTGATAGGCCATCCGCCGGTCCTGCGGAACGTCGACGATCAGAGCGAGCATGCAGATGTCTTCGGCATGCAGCCGTTCGGATAACGCATCGAGCGGGATTGCCGTGACCTCCGAGGCGCTCGTGTATTTTTCTCGAAGCTCGGCGATGCGCGCGATCGCCGGCGTCCACAGCGACTCGCCCCGCGTCCAATCGCGCGGGTAGTAGAACAGCGCGATATCGTCGATGCCGCCGTCGCGCAAACCGCGTACGCCGGCGAGCAG
Organism: uncultured beta proteobacterium; assembly: GCA_963728935.1. Classification (GTDB taxonomy): domain Bacteria; phylum Pseudomonadota; class Gammaproteobacteria; order Burkholderiales; family Casimicrobiaceae; genus CAVSMC01. The sequence continues at coordinate 1,619,396 of CAVSMC010000001.1, forward strand.
CTCATCGATGTCGGCGGCGGCGAGCGGAAACGCGTCGATCTCCTCGAATGCGAGCTGACCGGAAGCGTCGCTGACGATACGTCCGATCTGGCTGCCGTTGAGCGAAACCGTCGGCACGGGCGCGCCCGTGACGCGATACCACTCGCGGCCGAACGTCCGAATGACCGACAGCGGAAAGCGTAGCGAGTTGAGGATGATCGGTCGGCCAAGCTCGCGCAGCGCCTTCAATCCGGCTTCGACCGGCTCGGCGATGACGATGCGGCCTTGCCGTTCATGGACGGCGGTGCCATCGAGATCGGTGACGATGCCGCCGCGTGTGTCGAATCGCGATGCCGCGAGGAAGTTGCGCAGCGCGCGAACGGCGTCTTCGGAAAGCGCTGCGCGTGGTCGCAACGCCGGGTCGTGCAGGCTCACCGGCCTTTGGCTCGGTGAAGCTCGGCTTCGACGTCGGCGCGTCGGTTGCCAACCTTGTGTACCGCGGCTTCGATCTCCTCGCGCGTAGCGCCGAACGTCTTCATGGCCTCGCGTACTTCGTAGTCCTGGTCGAGATTGATGCGCGTGCGATCGGACATGCCGCGCTTGCTCGGATCGTCAGCCATTGAGGTCTCCTGTCGTCGATGGATGTCGGACTGCAAAACACCGCGAAAGCAAGGCGAGTGCCATGACGAGGTTCGTCGCAGCGTCCGCCCAAATCCATGTTCGACCCTTCGATCGGGTTGCAGTTCTTACGGCGGCAGAAGCAGAATCTGCCCATCGAGCTGCTAAGATCGCACGATGACCTCCACAGGCACGATCAAGCCATGAATCGACTCGATTTCGACGGCCGCGTGGTCGTCGTCACCGGAGGCGCGGCGGGAATAGGCCTTGCGGTAGCGCGGCGAATCGTCGACAGCGGCGGCCGCGTCATGCTGTGGGACCGCGACCGCGACGCGCTTGCGAGCGCGCGCCAGACGCTCGGAGAGCCTTGCGGCGTCCGCGAGCTCGATGTATCGGACGCCGGCGCCGTCGCTGCGGCCGCTGCGGCCGCCGATCGCGAATGCGGACGTATCGACGCGCTAGTCTGCTCTGCTGGCATCACAGGGCCGAACAGCACGCTCGCAGACTATCCGATCGCCGACTGGAGGCACGTGTTCGACGTCAACGTGCACGGTCTGTTCTATTGCAATCGCGCGGTCGTGCCGATCATGCGAAAACGCGATTACGGCCGCATCGTCAACGTCGCCTCCGTCGCCGGCAAGGAAGGCAATCCCAACGCGTCGGCGTACAGCTCGTCGAAAGCCGCGGTGATCGGGCTCACGAAGTCGCTCGGCAAGGAGCTCGCGCAAAGCGGCGTTCGCGTCAATTGCGTGACGCCGGCCGCCGTGCGAACCGCGATCTTCGATCAGATGACGCAGCAGCACATCGATTTCATGTTGTCGAAGATCCCGATGGGACGCTTCGGCACCGTCGACGAGGTCGGCGCGCTGATCGGCTGGCTCGCGAGCGAGGACTGCTCGTTTTCGACAGGCGCGGTGTTCGATCTCTCGGGCGGACGCGCGACGTACTAGCTTCGACACGGCATGGCCGCTTCGCCGGCACGCAATCTCGCTTCATTGCTCGTGCGCACGGCGCGCGCATGGCCACGTCTGCCCGCGGTTGCGCTGGGAGCGCACGTGCTGCATGACTATGCGGCGCTCGCTGAGCGCGCGGCACGCATTGCCGGTGGCCTCGCCGCAAGCGGCGTCGACCGCGGAGAGCGCGTGGCGATCGTCGCGCGCAACGTGCCCGAGTACATCGAGACGCTGTTTGCGTGCTGGTGGGCCGGTGCGGTCGCCGTCCCGGTCAACGCGAAGCTTCATGCGAGCGAGCTTGCCTACGTGCTCGACGACAGCGGCGCGCGTTGCGCATTCGTCGATGGCGAATGGCAGGCCGCGATCGCCGCGGCGCAGCTCGGCAGCGGTGCGCTAGCGCATGTCATCGCGTTCGGCGGCGACGCGTACCGGCGACTCGCGCACGCGGAGGCGGCGCACGCGCCGTCGCCCTGCGGCGATGACGATCCGGCGTGGCTGTTCTACACGAGCGGAACGACCGGACGGCCGAAGGGTGTGACGATCACGCACGCGAATCTGCGCGCGATGGCGCAATGCTTTCTGTGCGACGTCGAATCGGTCGTGCCGGGCGATGCGCTGCTGCATCCGGCGCCGCTGTCGCACGGCTCGGGTCTTTACGTGCTGCCGCACATCGCGCGCGGCGCGGTGAATGTCATCCCGCAATCGGGCGGCTTCGACGCCGCCGAGATCGTCGCGCTTCTCGACGCGTGGGATCGCGCGTGCTTCTTCGCCGCGCCCACGATGGTGAAGCGGCTGGTCGCCTCGCCGGCGATCGCGAAGGCGCGGCTCGATCGGCTCAAGTGCATCGTCTATGGAGGGGGGCCGATGTACGTCGCCGATTGCAAGGACGCGTATGCGACGCTCGGACCGCGGCTCGCGCAAATCTACGGCCAGGGCGAAACTCCGATGACGATCACCGCGATGGATCGCGCGCTCGTCGCCGATGCAATCGAGCGAAACGACGAGTCGCGGCTCGGCTCCGTTGGAATCGCCCAGACGGGTATCGAGCTTCGGATCGGTGCAGCCGACGATTCGCCGTTGCCAGCCGGCGAGATCGGCGAAGTGCTCGTTCGGGGCCCGACGGTGATGCGAGCCTATTGGAACAATTCCGAGGCGACGGCAAAGACGCTCGCCAACGGCTGGCTGCACACCGGCGACGTCGGCGTGCTCGATGCCGACGGCTTCCTCACGCTGAAGGACCGGTCGAAGGACCTGATCATCAGCGGAGGGTCGAACATCTATCCGCGCGAAGTGGAGGAAGCGTTGCTCGCGCACGCGGCGGTATCCGAGGTCGCCGTGATCGGCCGCGCGCATCCCGACTGGGGCGAGGAGGTCGTCGCCTGCGTCGTCGCGCGCACCCCGCTCGACGCGTCCGCTCGGCACGCGCTCGAGCGCGAGCTCGAAGCCACGTGCCTTGCACGCATCGCCCGGTTCAAGCGGCCGCGCGCGTACGTGTTCGTCGATGGGCTGCCGAAGAACAGCACCGGCAAGGTCTTGAAGCGGGAGTTGCGCGAAGCCGTTACGGCGGCCGTCGATTCGCGTACGTGATTAAGACGAGCGCGCCGTGCGCAGCCGCAGCGCGAGCGCGCTCGATGCGATCGCACAGGCCGCGGTGAATGCGAAGCTCCACATCGGGCCGAAGCGCTCGGCGATCGCCCCGCTCATCGCGGTGCCGGCTCCGACGCCGGTCACGATCGCCGTCGACGACCATGTGAAAGCTTCCGTCGCGTAGCGCGGCGGCGCGTTTTTCGCGACGATCAGCGATACGGCCGTCATCGCCGGCGCGATCATGACGCCGGCCGCGAACGACCACGGCAGCATGGCGAGCGGTGTCGTCACCCATGCTTGCGCGGCAAGCGGCAGCGCCATCAGCGCGCACGCGCGCGGCAGTTGCCGCTCGATCGCCATCCCCGGATGCATCGCGCCGTAGGCGAGGCCGCCCACAGCGCTCCCGATCGAGTTGATCGCGATCAGCGTCGGACCCCATGCGTCGGCGCCGACCGCGCGTGCAAACGCCTGGTAGCCGACCTCGGTCGCGCCGAACGCGAGCGTGAGCGCGAACGTGCTCGCATAGACGCGCAGCAACTCGCGGTCGCGCAATGGACCGAGCAAATGCCGCTCCCCCGCAGGCTCGCGTTTCCACCACGGGAGCGCGCCCGATGCGAACAGCAGCGGAACGGCCAGCGCCGCGAACGCGCAGGCGAGCGCGAGCGCTGCCTGCGGCGAAGCGAGCGCGACGGCGAGCGCGACCGCAAGCGGACCGAGCGTGTAGGCGAGCTCGAGCAGCACGGCATCGAGCGCGAACGCCGTGTGCCGCAACCCCTCGTCGTCGAGGCGATGTCGCCACAACGCGCGCACGAGCACGGTAATCGGCGGCGAGAAGGCGCCCGCGGCGATCGCTGCCGCGAACATCGCCGCGCGCGGCAGCGCCAGCGGCTGCGAGAACAGGATCAGCAGCAACGCGAGCGGGCACAACGCGCCGGTGACGATCAGCACTCCGCGCGGCCCGACGCGATCGGAGATTCGGCCGACGACGGGCGCGGCCACCGCCGCGGACATGAGTTGCACGCCGACCACGCTGCCCGCGAACGCGATCGATCCCGTGAGCTCGCGCACGTGCAGCAGCACGGAAAGGCCGACGGTGCCGAGCGGCATCCGCATGATGAGCGACAGCACGACGAAGCGCGCGGCGCCGCGTTGCGCGAACAGAGCGGCGTAGCGCGACGGGACCAGCTTCAATAAATGACGCGGACGTTTTCCGGCGCGAGCCAGTCCGCGAGCTGCGCGATCAGCGCGTTGTCCGGCGTGACGCGCCACGCGTCAGGCAGCTCGACCTCGCCGACGCGGCCGTCGTTGCGGTATTCGACGACGATCGGGCATGCGCCGCTCTTGAACGGCGCAAGAAGCTCGTGCAGTCGCTGTGCGCTCGCGCCGCCGTTGCACGAAAGCCGCAGCTGCTTCGCATAGCGGCGGCGGATCGCGGCCAGATCGTGGACGGTGTCGGCGACGATGCGAAGCCCCGTCTGCAGGCCGTCGTCGGTCATCCGCGGCGACACGCGCGCCTCGACGACGACGAGCTCGTCCTCGCGCAGCAGCGGCCGCGCGGCGTCGAACGTCTCGTTCCAGACGACGATCTCCTGCGACCCGTCGCCGTCGTCCAGCGTGACGAACGCCATCTTGCCGCGCTTGCCCGCCTGGACGCGCAGCGCGGTGACGATGCCGGCGATCAGCACCGGCTCTCTCTTCGGTTGGAGGTTTGCGAGCGACGTGCGAACGAGCGGCGCGAGCTCCGCCGCATAGCTTCGGTACGGGTGGCCCGACAGATAGAAGCCGAGCGCGGATTTCTCGTGGATGAGCCGCTCGCTTTCGGTCCACTCGCGCGCCGGAACGAGCGTCATCGCGGCCGCGTGCGTCTCCTCGCCGAACAACGACACTTGCGACGCCGCGGCTTCCGCGCGTTCGGCTTCGGTGAGCGCAACACCAACCGAGTTGTGGAGCGTCGCGCGGCGCGGATCGATCGAGTCGAACGCGCCGGCTTTGATCAGCGCCTCGATGGCGCGCCGATTGACGACGCGCTTGTCGACGCGCCGGCAGAAGTCGAACAGGTCTGAGAACGGGTCACCGGACGCGCGCGCCGAGACGATCGCCGCGATCGCGTGCTCGCCGGTGCCCTTGACGCCGCCCAGGCCGTAGCGAATGCGCTTCGCGTCGACAGGCTCGAAACGGAAATTCGAGGCGTTGACATCCGGCGGCAGGACGACGAGACCCTGCGCGAGCGCATCGTCGTGAAACTGGCGAATCTTGTCGGTGTCGTCCATGACGAGCGACAGGTTCGCAGCCATGAACGCAGCGGCATGATGCGCTTTGAAGTACGCCGTCTGATAGGCAATCAGCGCGTACGCGGCAGCGTGCGACTTGTTGAACCCGTAGCCGGCGAACTTCTCCATGAGGTCGAACAGCAGCGAGGCTTTCGCTTTCGGCACACCGTTCGCCTGCGCGCCGGCGACGAAGATGTCGCGCTGCTTCGCCATCTCCTCCGCCTTCTTCTTGCCCATTGCGCGGCGCAGCAGGTCGGCGGCGCCGAGCGTGTAGCCGCCGATCACCTGCGCGATCTGCATCACCTGTTCCTGATAGACCATCACGCCGTACGTCGGTCCGAGAATCGGCTCGAGCCGCGCATCGGGATATTCGACCCGCTCGCGCCCCGTCTTGCGCGCGACGTAATCGGGAATCAGCTCCATCGGTCCGGGCCGATAGAGGGCGACGAGTGCCACGATGTCGTCGAAGCGCGTCGGCGGCGCCTGCTGCAACAGGTCGCGCATGCCGCGCGATTCAAACTGGAACACGGCGGTCGTGTTGCCCGCCTTGAACACGTCGTACGCGGGCTTGTCGTCGAGCGGCAGCGTCTCGAGCGCGATCGTCGCCTGCGGATCGAGCATCCGCACGTAGCGAAGCGTCCAGTCGAGGATCGTGAGCGTGGTGAGGCCGAGAAAGTCGAACTTGACCAGACCGACCGCCTCGACGTCGTCCTTGTCGAACTGCGAGACGATCGCCTCGGAGCCGGGTTGCGTGTACAGCGGACAGAATTCGGTGAGCTTGCCCGGCGCGATCAGGACGCCGCCGGCGTGCATGCCGACGTTACGCGTCAGGCCCTCGAGCGAGCCGGCGAGCTCGAGCAGCTCGCGCACCTCCTCTTCGCTTTTCTCGCGCTCGGCGAGCAGCGGCTCCATCTCGCGCGCTTGCGAGAGCGTGATCAACTTCCCCGGCTGGAATGGTATGAGCTTCGCGATACCGTCGCAAAAGCTGTACGGCAGATCGAGCACGCGGCCCACGTCACGCACGACCGCCTTCGCCGCCATCGTGCCGAAGGTCGCGATCTGCGATACCGAATCGGCGCCGTATTTCTGCTTGACGTAGTCGATGACGCGGTCGCGCCCGTCCTGGCAGAAATCGATGTCGAAGTCCGGCATCGACACGCGCTCCGGATTCAAGAAACGCTCGAACAGCAGTGCGTATCGCAGCGGATCGAGGTCGGTGATGCCGAGCGCGTACGCGACGAGCGAGCCCGCGCCCGAGCCGCGCCCCGGACCGACCGGCACGCCGTTTCGCTTTGCCCAGTTGATGAAGTCGGCGACGATCAGGAAGTAGCCGGCGAAGCCCATCTGAACGATCGTCTTCGTCTCGAACTCGAGCCGCGCGACGTATTCGGGGCGCTTGGCGTCGCGCTCCCGCACATCGGGGCAGAGCGCCGCGAGCCGCGTCTCGAGGCCCGCAGCGGCTTCATGACGCAAATGCTCATCGAGCGTGACGCCCGCGGGCGTCGGAAAATCGGGCAGATAGTTCTTGCCGAGAGGAATGGTCAGATTGCAGCGCTGCGCGATGGCGACGCTGTTCGCGAGCGCTTGCGGAAGATCGGCGAACGCGTCCGCCATCTCCTGTTGCGTCTTGAAGTACTGCTCGGGCGTGAAGCGCTTCGGGCGCCGCGGGTCGGCGAGCACATAACCTTCGGAGATGCACACGCGCGCTTCGTGAGCGCGGAAATCGTCGCGCCGCTGGAATTGCACCGGATGCGTCGCGACGATCGGCAACGAGGCTTCAGCGGCGACGCGGCACGTCGCCGCGACCAGCGCATCGTCGTCGCTGTGTGCCGCGCGCTGGACTTCGAGATAGAAGCGGCCCGGAAAGAGCGCATCCCATTCGCGAGCCGACTTGATCGCGCCCGCGGCGTTGCCTTGCAGCAGCGCCTGTCCGACCTCGCCGTCGCGCGCACCCGAAAGCGCGATCAGCCCGTCGGTCCCTTCGCGGAACCAATCGCGGCGCATTTCCGCTCGCCCGCGGTGCTGGTTCGTCCGGTACGCGCGTGTCAACCATTCGGCGAGCCGCAAATAGCCGTCGCGAGACTGCGCGAGCAGCAACGATCGCGTCGGCGCATCGCGCTCGGCATCGTGCGTGACGAACGCGTCGCAACCGATGATCGGTTTGACGCCGGCGGCGCGCGCGGCGGTGTAGAACTTGACCAGCCCGAACGTGTTGGAAAGATCGGTCAGCGCGAGCGCCGGCATCCGATCGGCGACCGCGGCAGCGAGCGCTTCGTTGATCCGTACGGTGCCGTCGGCGATCGAGAATTCGCTATGCAATCGCAGATGGACGAATACGGGCGCGCTCATCAATCGGCCTCTTTGCGCGCTCGCGGCTTTTCCTTCGGCCGGCGCGCTCGTGGGTGCTAGAATTTTACTCTGCCCTTTCGCGCGCCGATCGTCGAACGTGTTCACCTGTGCTGCCGTCGCGATGCGTCATCGTACGCCGTATGCGCGCGGCTGCGCGACGTGCATCGCGATCGCCGCGCTCGCGATCGCGGGCTGCGTCGAGACACCGCCGCGCTCGGGCGCCACCATTCCGCCGCCCGCGGGCGCGACGCCGATCGCGCCCGACGTCGAGCCGCCGCCGCCGAACGTCAACCTGTCGGGATTTCCACTGCCGTACCGGCAAGGGTATGCCGACGGCTGCGCGAGCGCAGGCGGTCGCGAGCGCAAGGACGCGTCGCGCTTCGCATCGGACGGCAACTACCGAACGGGATGGCAGGACGGCGTCGCGTTGTGCAGGAAGAAATGAACGCGCAGGCCGCAGGCAAAGGAACCGCGAGCGCGCGAGGCGAAGCCGAGGCCCGCGGCGCACGTTCGCGCGCGAGCGGGCGCGCCGATGCGCGAGCGTCGCACGATCGATCGCTTGCAACGAGGCGCGCGAAGCGCCGGTCGGCGCGCGATCTTCTCGGGACGACATCGTGCGTGTTCGAGATTCTCGTCGCGGGCGCAGGCCCGAAGTGAGAGCGCAGACCGCCCGGCGGAGCCCCGAAATGAGCGCGCGTTGATCGCGTCGAAGAAGGCCACGTCGCACCGCGTCCGGCTGCGCGGTCTCGACCACAATGTCCTGACGTGGGGCGATCCGGCGGCGCCGAAGCTCTTCTTCATCCACGGCTGGATGGACGTCGCCGCGTCGTTCCAGTTTCTCGTCGATGCGCTTGCGCGCGATTGTTACGCGATCGCGCCCGACCTGCGCGGCTTCGGCGCGAGCGCGTGGCAGCCGCAGGGTTATTGGTTCGCCGATTACATCGCCGATCTCGAAGCGCTGGCCGATCATTTCGCGCCTGGCGAACCGCTCGATCTCGTCGGTCACAGTCTCGGCGGCAACGTCGTCATGCTCTACGCGGGCGTGCGGCCTGCACGCGTGCGCCGGCTCGTATCGCTCGAGGGCTTCGGCGTTCCGCCGGAATCAGCCGACAAGGCGCCCGACAAGTTTCGCGCGTGGCTCGACGCGCTCGCCGATCCGCCGACGTTCGCGCCCTATCGCGATCGCGCTGCGGTCGCCGATCGATTGCAGAAGAACAATCCGCGACTTGCGCGCGACAAGGCCGAGTTCCTCGCCACCTATTGGGCCGACGTGCTGCCCGACGGCTCCGCGCGGCTCAAGTCGGACCCTCGACACAAGCTGCCGTTTCCCGCCGCCTATCGCCTCGAGGAAGTTTTCGCCGTCTGGCGCCGTATCGAAGCGCCGACGCTTTGGGTCGCCGGCGCGCAATCGCACATCCCGCGTTGGCTCGACGCGCACCCGGAAGGCGAGGTCGGCGTCGAGGGACTGCCGGGCATTCGCAGCCGCCTCGCAAGTATCCGCAACGGCAGTCTCGTCGTCGTCGAGGGCGCCGGTCACATGCTGCATCACGATCAGCCGGCTGCCGTCGCCGCGGCGATCGAATCCTTTGTCGCCGCTTGATGGCGCGGCTTCCGCGTATCCGCAGCCGGCGCGGCGCCTATGCCGCGCTCGTCGTGCTGACGATGATCTGGGGCTTCAACTGGATCGCGATGAAGCTTGCGCTGTCGAACGCCGATCCAGTCGTGCTCAACGTGCATCGCACGTGGCTTGCGATCGCCGTGTTGTTCGCGGTGCTCGTCGCGCGCGGCGGACCGCTCGCGCCGCAATCGTGGCGCGCGATCGTCGTGACCGGGTTCTTCCAGACGACGGTGAACTTCGGCTCGACGACGATGGCGCTCGCCGGCGGAGGCGCCGGCCGCACGTCGGTGCTCGTGTTCACGATGCCGTTCTGGACGATGCTGATCGCGTGGCCGGTGCTGCACGAGCGCGTGCGCGGCGCGCAGTGGGTCGCGATCGCCGCCGCAGCGAGCGGGCTCGCGCTCGTCGTCGAGCCGTGGAACTGGCGAGGCGACCTCACGCCGAAGCTCTGGGCGGTGCTGTCGGGCTTCGGGTGGGCGGCCGGGACGGTGGCGACCAAATACTACCAGCAACGCTATCGCTTCGACATGACGAACTTCATCGCGTGGCAGATGCTCGTCGGCGTGCTGCCATTGACGCTGCTGCCGATGCTCGTCGAGTTCGCGCCGACGCGCTGGAGCTTCGCGCAAGTGCTGCTGCTGATCCAAGTCGGCGCCGTGTCCACGGCATTCGGGTTCCTGCTTTGGATCTCGGCGTTGCGCTATCTGCCGGCGGGAACCGCGTCGCTCAGCATGTTCACGGTTCCGGTGGTGGCGCTGCTGTCGTCGATGGCGGTATTCGGCGAGCGGCTTTCGGCGACCGAATGGCTCGGTATCGGCTGCATCGGCATAGGGCTTGCGATCGTGTCGTATCGCGCGTGGCGCGAAGCGCACGCCGGCGCGTCGCCGGTTACGGGACCGATACCGCTGGAGGGCGGTTAGCGGCGTGAGTGGCGAGGTCGGCTCCGGGCGCGGCAGCGCCGAGCCCGTACGAGCAATCACGAATCGCCGCCGGAGGCCGACCGCTGACGTTCGGCAGATCTCGACCGCGCGTGGAGGCCGAGCGAACGAGTTCAGCTACTCGCCGGCTTCATCTGCGACTGCAGGTAATTCTGCAGGCCGACGTCGACGATCAGGTCGAGCTGCGTTTCAAGGAAGTCGATGTGCCCTTCCTCCGACTCGAGGATGTCCTCGAAGATCTCGCGCGACACGTAGTCGCCGACGGACTCGCAGTGCGCGATCGCCTCCTTGAGCATCGGATGCGCGCGCCGCTCGAGCGCAAGATCGCATTCGAGCGCTTCCTTCACGGATTCGCCGATCAGGAGCTTGTCGAGGTCCTGCAGATTGGGAAGCCCCTCGAGGAAGAGGACGCGCTCGATCAGCCGATCGGCGTGCTTCATCTCGTCCATCGATTCGTCCCGCTCGTGCTCGCCGATCCGCTCGAAGCCCCAGTTGTCGAACATCCGCGCGTGGAGGAAATACTGGTTGATCGCAGTCAGCTCGTTGCGCAGCACGCGGTTCAAGTGCGTGATGACGACCGGGTCGCCTTTCATGCGTCGCTACTCCCGTAGGGTTGCGAGCGGCGCATTACGCGCGGCTCGCGTCAATCGTCGCCGCCCGAGCAGGCGCAGTCGGCTGTCTCCACGGACGCGTCGCACACAATGGCGCGCGCACAGTCGGCGCAACGGCCGCAACAGGTCGCGACGCCGAGCGTCGATTGTAGGTCCGCCAGCGAGCGAGCGCCAAGCGCGACGGCGCCACGAATCTCGCGGTCGGTGATGGCGTTGCAGACGCAGACGAACATGGGCGGGCCGAGGTTGAATGCAATTGAGAATGGTTCGCATTATGCTCGATGCGCCTCGATTGCGCAAGGGGGGGATCTTGAGCGAAATCAATAATTCCTCGCGCCAAACACCGCCTTTCCGGGTGAACGGAACGAAAAGGAGCGCATCGGCGCATGTCGTACAATGAACGTCTGCCGGCATCCCCGCCGGCATTTTTTCGCCGCTCCGGGGATGAGCACACCACCGTCTCGCCCAGACATTTCCAAGCTCGCGATCGACCGCAGCGTCGCGCCGGTTCGTCGCCGCCGTCGATGGCTGTGGTGGGGCATCGTCGCAACGATCGCCGTCGTCGGCGGCGCCTGGTTGGCGCTGCAACCGAGGGCGCTCACCGTGCAGACGACGGCCGTCGTCACCGCGCATCCGTCGCAACAGTTCGTCGTGCTGAACGCAACGGGCTATGTCGTCGCGCAGCGCAAGGCCGCGATCGCTTCGAAGGCGACCGGACGGCTCGAATGGCTCGGCGTCGCCGAAGGCTCGCGCGTGAAATCGGGCGAGGTGATCGCTAGGCTCGACAACCGCGACGTCGCCGCGCAGGCGGATACGGCGCGCGCCAATGTCGTCGCCGCGCGCGCCGCGCACGAGCAGGCGCAGGCCGAGGAGCGCGACGCGATCGCACAGCTCGCGCGCAATCAGAACCTGCTTGCGAAGGGCTTCGTGTCGGCGGCGACGGTCGACACCGCGAAGGCGCGCGCCGAGCGCGCCACCGCGGGCGTCGCCAATGCGCGCGCAACGATCGTCGCGGCCGAGGCGAGCGCGCGCAACGCGCAGGTCGCCGTCGATTACACGCTGATTCGCGCCCCGTTCGACGGTGTCATCCTGTCGAAGAGCGCGAACGTCGGCGACATGGTGACGCCGTTCTCGAGCGCGGCCGATTCCAAGGGCGCCGTCGTCACGATGGCCGACATGAGCACGCTCGAAGTCGAGGCTGACGTCTCCGAGTCGAGCCTCGCCAAGGTCCACGTCGGACAGCCGGTCGAGGTGACGCTCGACGCGCTGCCCGACACTCGGCTCCGCGGCCGCATCAGCCGAATGGTCCCCACGGTCGATCGCGCCAAGGCGACGGTGATGACCAAGGTGAAGTTCGACGCGATCGATCCGCGAATCTTGCCCGAGATGAGCGCGAAGGTCGCGTTCCTGTCGCGCGAAGTCACCGCGGACCAGCAACAGGCCCTTCTCGCCGTCAATTCCGACGCGATCGTCACGCGCGGCGGACGCGCCGTCGTTTTCGCGGTGCGCGACGGTCGTGCCGTCGAGACGGTGGTGACGCCAGGGTTGAAGATCGGCGACGTCACGGCAATCGCAGGCGGCGTCGAGAGCGGCGACAAGGTCGTCGCGAAGCCCGGCGACGACGTCGTCAACGGCGTTCTGATCAAGACGCCCGCCAAGTGACGCCGCGCAACGACGCGGGCGAAGGCTCGCCGCCTCTTGTCGCGATTCGCAATCTGTCCAAGCACTACACGCGAGGCGACCAGATCGTACCGGTGCTCGCCGACATCAGCCTCGATGTCGCGCGCGGCGACTACGTGGCGCTGATGGGACCGTCGGGTTCCGGGAAGTCGACGCTGCTCAATCTGATCGCCGGCATCGACAAGCCGAGCGCGGGAACGATTCGCGTCGCCGGCGTGGACATCGCCGTGTTGTCCGACGGCGATCTCGCCGCGTGGCGCGCTGCGAACGTCGGGTTCGTCTTCCAGTTCTACAACCTGATGCCGGTGCTCACGGCATTCGGCAACGTCGAGTTGCCGCTGTTGTTGACGCCTCTTTCGCGTGCGCAGCGTCGCGAGCGCGTGGCGACCGCGCTCGCATTGGTCGGCCTGTCCGATCGCAGCGACCATTTCCCGAGCGAGCTCTCGGGCGGGCAGCAGCAGCGCGTGGCGATCGCGCGCGCGCTGATCACCGATCCGACGCTGATCGTCGCCGACGAGCCGACGGGCGATCTCGATCGCACGACGGCGGAGGAAATCCTGGGCCTGCTGGATCAATTGAACCGCGAGCTCGGCAAGACGATCCTGATGGTCACGCACGATCCGAAGGCCGCCGGCAAGGCGCGCCGGCTGATCCATCTCGAGAAGGGCGTGCTGGCGGCGTAGCGCGCGCTAGCTGCGAGCGACGTACGCCGCGCTCACCCACGCGGCGCGCACTTTTGCTTCCTCCGCGCGGTCGGCCTCGAGCTGAGCGAGCAGCGTATCGAGAAGCCGTGCGAGCGTGGCGATGTCGACATAGGCGGCGCGCGACAGACCGAGCCGCCGGCCTTCGCTGCGGTCGCGTTGCAGGCGTGCGAGCAGATCGCGGCATTCGGACGTGCCCCACAGCATCGTCACCAGCTTCATCACCGGCGGAAACGCCTCGAGGCCGCCGTCGGCTCCGCCGCGACGAACCGAGTCGGGAGCTTGCGTGTCGGTTGCTCGAAAGCGTACGCTGAATTCGCGGGCGAGCTCGGCGAGCGCCTGCTGCCGGCCGTGCGTCCGATAGAGCTCGAGCAGCATCAGCCATCCGGCGATCGACGACGATTCGCTGCGAACATGGTCGTGCAGAATCGCCGTTGCGCGATCGATGTGCGAAAGCGGGAGCGATTCGTGCTCGTGCGGCGGCCGATCGTTCGCCTTCGTCGCCTGCGCGGCGTACGCGCGCGCGGCATGCGACTGCCAGTCGGGGGCGGCCGGCGGCTCGACGTCGACGCCGAGATGCGTGAACGGAACGGCGAATCCGCCCTCCGACAATCGAGTCGAGCCGTCGTTTTCCCCGGCGTTTGTCCTCGTCGTTGCTGGAGAGCGGCCCATGAACAGCGTCGCGAGCGCAGCGATTGCGAAGACGGCGAACGCCGCGGCAACAGGAATCAGCGATGAAGTCGTCGTGAACATGATGTCAGCGCGCAATGTTGCAAGCCTCAACGGACATTTGAGCAAATTCCATGCCGCGCGACCGACGCCGGTGCAGCGTTCCGGTAAACTGTCGATCGCTGCTCCACTCGGGGCGCGCCGCCCGTCGGATGACCGGATCGCACCGCAGCCGTGTTCGTCACGCTACTCGTTCTGCGCAACGCATTCCGGCACAAGCTGCGCACATCGTTGACGGTGGTCGGCATCGTCGTCGCCATCGTGGCCTTCGGCTTGTTGCGCACAATCGTCGACGCCTGGTACGCGGGCGTCAACGCAAGCTCCAGTGCCCGTCTGGTCACGCGGAGCTCCGTGTCGCTGGTATTCCCGCTTCCGCTCACGTACGCAGCCAAGATCCGGCAAGTTTCCGGCGTAACGAGCGTGAGCTGGGCGAACTGGTTCGGCGGCGTCTACATTTCCGAAAGCAACTTCTTTCCGCAGTTCGCCGTCGACGCGGCGAGCTATCTCGCGATGTACCCGGAGTTCATCGTCGACGACGCGCAGAAGAAGGCGTTCCTGCTGGATCGCAAGGGAGCGCTCGTCGGCCGCAAGCTCGCCGAGCAATACGGCTGGAAGATCGGCGACACGATACCGCTTCGCGGCACGATCTTCCCGGGCACCTGGTCGTTCACGCTGCGCGGCATCTACGACGGCGCCGATCGAACCACCGACGTGACGTCGCTGTACTTCCATTGGGACTTTCTGAACGAGTCGGTTCGAAAGCTCTATCCGCGGCGGGCAGACCAGGTCGGCCTGTACGTCGTGTCGCTCGCCGATCCCGATCGGGCGGCGGAAGTCGCCAACGCGATCGACGCGATGTTCAAGAACTCGCTCGCCGAAACGCTGACCGAGACGGAGAAGGCGTTTCAACTGTCGTTCATTTCGATGACCGAGGCGATTCTGCTCGTGATCCAATCGGTGTCGTTCATCGTGATCCTGATCATCATGGCGGTCATGGCGAACACGATGGCGATGACCGCGCGCGAGCGCGGCGCCGAGTACGCGACGCTCAAGGCGCTCGGCTTCGGCAATGGATTCGTCGCGCTGCTGATCTTCGCGGAATCGATCGGCATCGCGCTCGCCGGCGGACTGCTCGGCGTCGTGCTCACCTTTCCTGTTGCGCACGGGTTCGCCGACGCGATGGGCAAGTTCTTTCCGATCTTTTTCGTGAGCGACGAGACGGTCGCGATGCAGCTCGCCGCGGCGACGATCGTCGGCGTCGTCGCCGCCGTCTTTCCCGCATTGCGCAGCATGCGGATGCGCATCGCTGAGGGTCTGCACGCGGTCGCATGACGATCCCGTTCACCTACATCGTGCGCAATCTCGGCGCGCGGCGGCTCACGACGCTGCTCACCGCCGGCGGCATGGCGCTCGTCGTCTACGTGTTCGCCACGGTGCTCATGCTCGCCGCCGGTCTGCGGCAGACGCTGGTGGCGACGGGGCAGGAGGACAACGTGATCGTGATCCGCCGCTCGTCGCAGAGCGAGGTCCAGAGCGGCGTCGACCGCCAGCAGGCGGCGATCGTCGACACGCTGCCCGAGATTGCCGTAGGCGCCGACGGCGGTCGGCTGATCTCCAAGGAAACGGTGGTGCTGATCACGCTGGGCAAGCGCGACAGCGGCAAGCCGTCGAACGTCGTGATCCGCGGCGTCATGCCGGCGGGTCTTGCGCTGCGTCCGCAGGTGCGCGTCGTCGAGGGACGGATGTTCAAGCCGGGCACCTCCGAGATCGTCGTCGGACGATCGATCGCCAGCGGATTCGCCGGCACGTCGGTCGGCGAAAGCGTTCGCTTCGCATCGCGCGAGTGGACGATCGTCGGCATCTTCGACGCGGGCCGTACCGGTTTCGACTCCGAGATCTGGGGCGATGCCGAGCAGATGCTGCAGGCGTTTCGACGCACGTCGTTCTCGTCGGTGATCTTCAAGCTCGCCGACAGCGAGCGCTTCGACGCGGTGAAGCAACAGCTCGAAACCGATCCGCGGCTCACGATCGAGGCAAAGCGCGAGAAGCGCTTCTACGCCGACCAGTCCGAAACGCTCGCCAAGTTCATCAGCTACCTCGGCGCTTCGATCTCGATCATCTTCTCGATCGGCGCGATCATCGGCGCCATGATTACGATGTACGCGAGCGTCGCCTCGCGCACCGCCGAGATCGGAACGCTGCGCGCGCTCGGCTTCCGGCGAACGGCGATCCTCGGCGCTTTCCTCGTCGAGTCGCTGCTGCTCGGACTTGTCGGTGGGGTCATCGGCCTCGCGGCCGCGTCGCTGATGCAGACGCTGTCGTTTTCGACGGTGAATTTCCAGACATTCGCGGAGATCGCGTTCGGGTTCACATTGACGCCGTCGATCGTGGGCTGGTCGCTCGCGTTCGCGGTCGCGATGGGCTTCGTCGGCGGTTTCCTGCCGGCGGCTCGCGCCGCGCGCATGAAGATCGTCGATGCGTTGCGCGCGGCGTGAGCGGCGAGGCCGACAGCGAAAGCGTCACGAGACGCCGATGGCGCTCGAGGCCGAGGGCGTGAGCAAGCAAGCGAAGGCGTAACGCGTGTCGATCGGCCCCATTCCATTGTTCCTGCTGTGCTCGGCGATCTGGGGCTCGACGTGGCTCGCGATCACGTTCCAGCTCGGTTCCGTCGCTCCCGAGGCGTCGGTTGCCTACCGCTTCGCGCTGGCGGCTGCGCTGATCGCGATCGGCTGCGCGGCGAGCGGGCGGTCGCTGCGGTTTCGTCCACGCGTGCATGCGCTGCTCGCCTCGCAAGGTCTGCTGATGTTTGGCCTGAATTACGTCGCCGTCTACCGGGCCGAGCAACACATCGCCTCGGGCCTTGTCGCCGTGCTCTTCTCGACGATCGTCTTCTGGAGCTTGATCGGCACGCGGCTCGCGTTCGGCAACCCGATTCGCGCGCGTGCGCTCGCCGGCGCGTCGCTCGGCGTCGGCGGCGTCGCGCTGCTGTTCCTGCCCGAGCTCGAGCACGCGCGCGCGAACGGCGACGTGACCGCGGGCGTTGCCTATGGCCTTGGCGCGACGCTGCTCGCAGCCGCCGGCAATCTGGTCTCGATGAAGATGCAGCGGCTGCAATTGCCGATCCTCGAGACGACCGCGTGGGGCATGGCGTACGGCGCGCTGATCGCAGCGATTGTCGCGACCGTCATCGGCGTGTCGTGGACGTTCGATGCGCGCGTGCCATACGTCGCATCGCTCGCCTACCTGGCGGTGTTCGGCAGCGTCGTCGCATTCGGCGCGTACCTCACGCTGCTGTCGCAGGTCGGGGCGGGGCCGTCGTCGTACGTCGGCGTGTCGACGCCGGTGATCGCGATGCTGCTGTCGACGTGGCTCGAAAGCTATCGATGGAGCGCGATCGCGATCTTGGGCGTCGCGCTCGCGGCCGCAGGCAACGTGCTCGTGCTGCGACGGCCTACTCGAACGTGAGCCTTGCTTCGGCGATCAGCTTGCGCCAGGACGAAAGGTCCGCGGCAATCAGCGCGCCGAGCCGATCGGGGCCTCCGGGAATGAGCTCCGCGCCTTCGCGTTCGAGCCGCTCGCGCACGTCGGCCTGCGCAAGCACGTGCTGGACGCCCGCCGAGAGCTTCGCGACGACGTCGGCCGGCGTGCCCGCCGGCGCGACGATGCCCCAGTAGTTGATGACGTTGGCGTTGCCGACGCCTTCTTCCTGCCAGCTCGGCACGTCGGGCAACAGCGCGATACGCTTTGCGCCGGTGACCGCGAGCACGCGCACGCGTCGCTCGGCGAGCTGCGGCAACGTCGCGGGAATCGATGCGGTCATCGCCTGGATCTGGCCGCCCAGCAGGTCCTTGGTTGCGTCGGCGATGCCTCGATACGGCACGTGAACGATGTTGGTGCCGGTACGCGCCATGAAGAGCTCGAGCGCGAGGTGGTTGACGCTTCCGTTTCCCGCCGAGCCGTAGTTCAACGTACCCGGCCGCGCGCGGGCGAGCGCGATGAACTCGCGCATCGTCGTCGCCGGCACGTCGGGATGCACGACGAACGCGAGCGGTCCCGCGGCGATTGGCGCGACCGGCACGAATTGCTGCAGCGGATCGTACGGAGCGACGCGCGACGCCGCGGCCACCGTCGTGAACGGCGACGCGACGAACAGCAGCGTGTAGCCATCCGGGTCGGATCTTGCCGCTTCGACGGCGCCGATTGCGCCGCCGGCGCCGGTCTTGTTTTCGATCACGACGGTCGTGCGAACGGCATCGGACAGCCGCTGCGCGACGAAGCGCGCAATCGTGTCGGTGCCCGCGCCGGGAGGGAAAGGCACGATCAGCCGGATCGGCTTCGACGGGTAGCCGCCCGTGCTCTGGGCGAGGGCATGCGGCACGAGCGGCGCGCATGCAGCGACGAGCAGTGCACCGAGCGCGCGGCGGCGGGAGAATATCGTCATCGGAACGGGGATGTCGATGGTCTCAATCCTCGCCATGCTTTGGAATGACATCCACGTTGTCGATGAGGCGCGTTACGCCGAGCTTTGCCGCGGCGAGCACGATCAGCAGATTCGGATGGTCGAAGCCCTCGGGGTGCGGCACGCGCAAGCCCAACCCGGTGCGCACGGCGAGATAGTCGACCTGCCATCCATGTTTCGCGAGCTCGCGCCGGCCCGCGAACTCGAGGTTCGCATGATCGTGGCGGCCGGCGGCGATTTCGTCGGCGATCCAGCGCAGCGTTCGATAGAGCCTCGGCGCCTCGGCGCGCTCGGCTTGCGACAGGTAGGAGTTGCGAGACGAGAGCGCGAGGCCGTCGTCGGCGCGGATCGTCTCGGCCGGGATGATTTGGATCGGCAGGTTGAACTGCTGGATCATGCCGCGAACGATCTTGAGCTGCTGGCGGTCCTTCTTGCCGAACACGGCGCTGTGCGGCTGCACGAGGTTGAACAGTTTCAGCACGACCGTGCAGACGCCGTGGAAGAACCCCGGCCTGAACGCGCCTTCGAGCTCGTCGGCGAGCGGCGCCGGCTGCACGCGGTAGACCTGCGGCTGCGGATACATCTCCGCTTCGAGCGGTACGAACAGGACGTCGCAGCCTTCGCGCTCGAGCCCCGCCGTGTCCGCCTCGATCGTGCGCGGATAGCGATCGAAGTCCTCGTTCGGCTGGAATTGAAGCCGGTTGACGAAGATGCTGGTCACGATCGCATCGCCGTGCTCACGCGCGATACGCAACAGCGACAGATGGCCCGCATGCAGGTTGCCCATCGTCGGCACGAACGAGACGTGGTTGTAGCGCTTCAGATACTTGCGCAACACGTCGGCGGATTCGATGACTTCCATCGCGCCCTCTCGAGCGTCAGAAACAATGTTCGGGTCCCGGGAAGGACCCGTCCTTGACTGCGGCCACGTACGCCGCGAGCGCCGGCTCCACGCCGGACAGACCCGTCGCGAAATTTCGGACGAACCGCGCCGGGCGCCCCGACGTGATGCCGAGGGCGTCGTATATCACAAGTACCTGCCCCGAGCATTGCGGTCCGGCACCGATCCCGATCACCGGCACGCCCGCTGCCGCGGCGAGCGATGCGCCGACGTCGCGCGGCACGCACTCGACGACGAGCATCGCCGCACCCGCAGCGACGAGCGCTCGTGCATCGGCCTCGAGCGCGCCCGCCGCGTCGGCGCTCTTCCCCTGCACCTTGTAGCCGCCGAGCACGTTGACCGATTGCGGCAGCAGGCCGATGTGGCCGCACACGGGAACGCCGCGCGTCACCAGGAATTCAACCGTCGGCGCGAGCCACGCGCCGCCCTCGAGCTTGACCATCTGCGCCCCGGCGGCGAGCGCCGCCGCGCACGCCTCGTACGCGTCGCGCACGCTCGCCTGGTAGCTGCCGAACGGCATGTCGGCGACCACGAGCGGCCGCGCGCAGCCCGCCACCACGCAGCGCGTGTGGTAGAGGACGTCGCCGAGGCTTACGCCGAGCGTCGACCGTCGTCCCTGGATCACCATGCCCAGCGAATCGCCGACGAGCAGCACGTCGACACCCGCCCGCTCGCAGAGCGCCGCGAAGCTCGCGTCGTAGCATGTGAGCATCGCGATCTTCTCGCCTTGCTGCGACATCGTTGCGAGCGCCGGCACGGTCAACCGAGACGTGCTTTGCGGCGCGGGGGTCGGATACGGTTCGGACGGTGTCGACATGATCAGGCGGGCTGTCCGAGATTGAAGAACTCGCGCCGCCCGCGCATCGAGCCGATGCGCGCGAGCAGCAGCTCGACGTGCTCGGCGTTGGCGACGAAGTTGAGCCGTTCGCTGTTGACGATCAGCAGCGGCGCCGCATCGTATTGATAGAAGTAGCGGCTGTAGGCGTCGGCGATTCGCGCCAGATAGTGCTCCGAGATCCGCCGCTCGTAATCGACGCCGCGACGGTGCACGCGCTCGACCAGCGTTGCGACCGGCGCCTGCAGATAGACGACCAGATCGGGCGTGGGCGCTTGCGGCTTCAGGTGCGAATAGACCTTTTCGTACAACCGGTACTCGGCGTCGCTCAAGTTGAGCCGCGCGAACAGAGGGTCCTTGTCGAGCAGGAAATCGCCGACGATCGCGTGCCGGAACATGTCGAGTTGGCCCACACTGGTCAATTGGTCGGCGCGCTGGAACAGGAAGTTGAGCTGCGTGGGCAGCGCGTAGCGCGCGATGTCTTCGTAGAAGCGCGCGAGGAACGGATTGTCCTCCGGACGCTCGAGCAGCGTCTCCGCCGAAAGCCGCTGCGCGAGCTCGAGCGCAAGGCTCGTCTTGCCCGCGCCGATCGGGCCTTCGACGACGACGTAGCGGCACTTGTCGAGGTCCATCGGTGCGGCAACTGGGAGGCGCTCTAGTGAAGCCGATGCCTGCGCGTGCGTCCGATTCGCTGGCTCGCGAGCGATCGCAGCAGCGACCGCGCGAGTCCTCGGCGGGGAATCCTCGCATGCGGCGCCACGTCGACGAGCGGCCGCAGCACGAATGCGCGCTCGTGCATCCGCGGATGCGGAACCGTGAGCTGCGGCAGTCGTATCCGACGGGCTCCGTATAGTAGCAAATCGAGATCGAGCCTCCGCGGCAGGTTGCGCGCTGCGCCGTGCGTGCGCTCGCGGCCGGCACGGCGCTCGATCGCGTGGAGTTGCGCGAGAAGCGATCGCGCGGCGAGGCTCGTCGAGATCTCCGCGACGGCGTTCACATAATCGGGCTGCGGCTGCGCGGTGCCGAGCGGCGCGCTCGCGTAATTGGGCGATACGCGAAGCACGCGCGTCGCCGGCAGGCGCGCCAGCGAGCGCACCGCGTGCGCGAGCCGACGGCGTGGGTGGTCGAGGTTGCTGCCGAGCCCGACGTAAGCGCGAACGGGCATCAATCGGACGTCGGTTCGCGTGGCGGTTTCGGCGGCACGTCGGCATCGGCGTCGTCGCGCCGCTTGCGCCCTCGTCCGCGCGAGCGCCGCCGCGGCTTGCCGCCTTCGTCGGGGCGCAGCATTCGTTCGCGCTCCTCCGGGTTCGCATCGGCGAACGTTGCCCACCACCGCGCAAGCGATGCGCGCTCGCCCTCGAGCTCGCCGCTCGCGCAGCGCAGCTCGAGAAAGTCCCAGCCGGCGCGATAACGCGGATGGTCGAGCAGACGAAAAGGACGGCCGCCCGAGCGCTGCTCGAAGCGCGGCTGCAACGACCAGATCTCCTTGATCGTCGCTTCGAAGCGCCGCGGGATCGCGAGCCGCTGCGCCTGCGCATCGAGCACCTTGTCCATCGCTTCGAACAGCGCCGGCATCGGCCGGTCGCCCTTCGCTTTCGCCGCGTTCCACGTCGCGAGCACCTCGTGCCACAACAGGCACGCGAACAGGAAGCCCGGCGACGCGCCGCGGCCATCGCGCACGCGCGCGTCGGTGTTCGCGAGCGCAAGGTCGATGAAACGATGGCCGAGCGGTTGCTCGAGAATCACGTCGAGCAGCGGCAGCAAGCCGTGATGCAATCCCTGCGCGCGCAGCGCCTTCACCGTCTCGTTGGCGTGCCCGGACAGCAGCATCTTCTCCATCTCGTCGAAAAGCCGAGCCGGCGGCACGTTCTGAACGAGCTCGGAGAGCTTCGAGATCGGCGCGGCGGTCTTCGGATCGAGCTTGACGCCGAGCTTCGCCGCGAAGCGCACGGCGCGAAGCATTCGTACCGGGTCTTCGCGAAAGCGCGTCGTCGGCGCGCCGATCAACTTCAAACGCCGCGCGCGGATGTCGGCGACGCCGCCGACGAAATCCCACACTTGCTCGGTCGCCGGATCGAAGTAGAGCGCATTGATCGTGAAGTCGCGGCGCGCGGCGTCCTCCGCCTGCGTGCCGTAGACGTTGTCGGTCAGCAGACGGCCGTGCTCGTCGGTCGCGTCGTCGCCGGTCTGCGCGGCGCGGAACGTCGACACCTCGATCGTCTCGGCGCCGACGTGCACGTGCACGAGCCGGAATCGGCGGCCGATCATGTACGCGCGTCGGAAAAGGGGCTTCACCGTTTCGGGCTCGGCGTCGGTTGCGATGTCGAAGTCCTTCGGCGTGAGGCCGAGCAGCAGATCGCGCACCGCTCCGCCGACGACGAACGCCTTGTGGCCGGCCTCGTGGAGCTTGTCGGTCACCTGCAGCGCGCCGCGCGAGATCTGCGAGCGGCGGATCGGGTGGTCCTCGGGGCCGTAGATGCGCGGCCTGCGTCCGCTCGCCGGAAGGAGGCGTTCGATCAGACGTCGGATCATCGGCGCGCTTCCGGCGCGATGCGCGGGCCGCGTGCGGCCGAGCGAGCGGGCGGGAAGGGGACAGGCGCGGCGGCTTCGCCGCGGCACTGGTGGAGATCGTTCATCGAACGGGGCGCGATCATAGCATGGCGCCTTGGTCGCGCCCGCGCCGCTCCCGCGAGCGTCCACGGCCGGCGAGGCGCGCCGCGCGGCGCGGCGGCTGCATTGATCTGGATCGATTCCGCCGCCCCGCTCGCATGGCAGGATTGAACGCTATCGCGGATAATCGATGGTTTGCGGCGGCGTCCTCGCAGGCGTCGCGACCGCTCGCGCGCGAATGTCCGCGCGTGCCATAAACTGCGGCGCCCTCCAAGGAGAGTTCATGTCCTACCAGCACGTCAAGGTTCCCGCCGACGGCCGGAAGATCACCGTCAACAAGGATTACAGCCTCAACGTACCGGATAACCCGATCATCCCGTACATCGAGGGCGACGGTACCGGCTTCGACATCACGCCGGTGATGATCAAGGTCGTCGATGCGGCGGTGGCCAAGGCGTACGGCGGCAAGCGCCGGATCCACTGGATGGAAATCTACGCCGGCGAGAAGTCGACCAAGGTTTACGGGCCCGACGTGTGGCTGCCCGAGGAGTCGATGGCGATCCTGCGCGACTATGTCGTGTCGATCAAGGGGCCGCTCACGACGCCGGTCGGCGGCGGCATCCGATCGCTCAACGTCGCGCTGCGCCAGGAGCTCGACCTCTACGTCTGCCTGCGGCCCGTGCGCTGGTTCGCCGGCGTGCCGTCGCCGGTGAAAGAGCCGGACAAGGTCGACATGGTGATCTTCCGCGAGAACTCGGAGGACATCTATGCCGGCATCGAGTGGGCCGCCGACTCCGCGGAGGCGAAGAAGGTGATCGACTTCCTCATCCGCGAAATGGGGGTCAAGAAGATCCGCTTCCCCGCGACGTCCGGGATCGGCATCAAGCCGGTGTCGAGCGAAGGCACGAAGCGGCTCGTGCGCAAGGCGATCCAGTACGCGATCGCGAACGACAAGCCGTCGGTGACGCTCGTGCACAAGGGCAACATCATGAAGTTCACCGAGGGCGGGTTCCGCGACTGGGGCTACGAGATCGCGCAGCAGGAGTTCGGCGCCGTGCCGATCGACGGCGGCCCGTGGTGCAAGATCAAGAGCCCGAAGAACGGAGGCGACATCGTCGTGAAGGACGTGATCGCTGACGCGTTCCTCCAGCAGATTCTGCTGCGACCCGCCGAGTACAGCGTGATCGCGACGCTCAACCTGAACGGCGACTACATCTCCGACGCGCTCGCCGCCGAGGTGGGCGGCATCGGCATCGCGCCGGGCGCGAACCTGTCGGATTCGGTCGCGATGTTCGAGGCGACGCACGGCACGGCGCCGAAGTACGCCGGCAAGGACTACGTGAATCCGGGCTCGGAGATCCTGTCCGCCGAGATGATGCTCGTCCACATGGGCTGGAGCGAGGCGGCGGCGCTGATCGTCAAGGGACTCGAGCGCGCGATCGGCGACAAGGTCGTCACGTACGACTTCGCGCGCCTGATGCCGGGCGCGAAGCAGGTTTCCTGCTCGGGCTTCGGCAGCGCGATGATCGAGCGGATGTAGCGTCGGCAGCGGCTCGCGTGGCGAGATCCCGGAAAAAAAGCCCGCCGACGAACGGCGGGCTTTTTTCGTGCCGCTCGATGGGCGGCGCGGCGATCGACGCGCGGGATCGGTCAGGCGCTTTGGATGTTGCTCGCCTGCTTCCCCTTCGGCCCCTGGGTCACGTCGAAGCTGACCTTCTGGCCTTCCTTGAGCGTCTTGAAGCCTTGCATGTTGATCGCCGAGAAGTGCGCGAAAAGGTCCTCTCCGCCGTCGTCCGGGGTTATGAAACCGTAGCCTTTCGCGTCGTTGAACCACTTGACGGTTCCGGTTGCCATATGTGCTACATCCTTCGAGATGAACGGGAGATTTGTGTTTGGACGGCAAGTACCACTCGCGGCAGGCGCCTCGCGGGAAAAGCGCGGTCGAACCGGAACAGCAGCCACTTAGGAGCCAAACGGCCCCTTTTTACGCGCATGCTCCCGACGACGTCAAGCAGAGGCGCCGGCGGTCCGCTTCCTCTTGAAAAATCTGTTGCAATCATCAAACATAGGGTTGGACAACCTGGTCCCCCACGTGGACGATGGCCATTCAGCAGCAGGACGGCGGGCTTCTCGAAGCCGAAAAAACCCGGCTCAAGCCGCCGCCGCTCTATAAGGTGCTGTTGCTGAACGACGACTACACGCCGATGGACTTCGTCGTCGTCGTGTTGCAGACTGTGTTCGCGATGAGCCGGGAAAAGGCGACGGCGGTGATGTTGCAGGTCCACCGCGAAGGAATGGGTGTGTGCGGCACTTATACGAGAGAAGTGGCATCCGCGAAGGTCGAGCAGGTGATCGACATCGCGCGCCGCCACCAGCACCCTTTGCAGTGCACGATGGAGGAGACTTGAGCGTTAAGGGCTGACGCGCGTCGAATCGCTTACATTGGGTTGGCGGACGGCACGGTCAGGCAGGCGGAAGGCTGATCATGATTGCGCAGGAACTCGAAGTTTCCCTCCATATGGCTTTTGTCGAAGCTCGACAGAAGCAGCACGAGTTCATCACCGTCGAGCACCTGCTGCTCGCGATGCTCGACAACCCGTCTGCGGCCGAGGTGCTGAAGGCGTGCGGCGTCGACCTCGACGAGCTGCGCGGCGTGCTGACCGACTTCATCAACGAGCACACGCCCAGGCTTTCGCCGCACTCCGACGCCGATACGCAGCCGACCCAAGGCTTTCAGCGCGTGATCCAGCGCGCGATCCTGCACGTGCAGTCGTCGGGCAAGAAAGAGGTGACCGGCGCGAATGTGCTGGTCGCGATCTTCGGTGAAAAGGAGTCGCACGCCGTCTACTTCCTGAACCAGCGCGGCGTAACCCGGTTGGACGTTGTCAACTACATCGCGCACGGCATCACGAAGACGCCGCAACAGAAGCCCGACAAGGCGGAGTCGAAGGAAGAGTCCGACGGCGGCAGCGAGGACAAGGGCGCGCTCGACGCGTACACGCTGAACTTGAATCAGATGGCGCGCGCCGGCAAGACCGACCCGCTGATCGGCCGCGACAACGAGATCGAGCGCGTGATCCAGGTGCTGTGCCGGCGGCGCAAGAACAATCCGCTGCTCGTCGGCGAAGCGGGCGTGGGCAAGACGGCGATCGCCGAGGGACTCGCACGCAAGATCAACGACGAGGAAGTGCCGGAGCTGCTGCGCGACTATCAGGTGTATTCGCTCGACATGGGCGCGCTTCTCGCGGGCACCAAGTATCGCGGCGACTTCGAGCAACGGCTCAAAGCCGTACTGAAGCAGCTCGCCGACAACCCGAAGTCGATCCTCTTCATCGACGAGATCCACACGATCATCGGCGCCGGCGCCGCGTCGGGCGGCACGCTCGACGCGTCGAACCTGCTGAAGCCCGCGCTTTCCACCGGCGCGCTCAAGTGCATCGGCGCGACGACGTACGGCGAGTACCGGCAGATCTTCGAGAAGGATCACGCGCTGTCGCGGCGTTTCCAGAAGGTCGACATTCCGGAGCCGTCGATCGCCGAGACCGTCGAAATCCTGAAGGGCTTGAAGTCGCGCTTCGAGCAGCATCACGGGGTCAAGTACGCGCCGGCGGCGCTGTCGTCGGCGGCCGAGCTCGCCGCGCGCTTCATCAATGACCGTCATCTGCCCGACAAGGCGATCGACGTGATCGACGAGGCCGGCGCGGCGCAGAAGATCCTGCCGAAGTCGAGGCAGAAGAAGGTGATCAGCAAGACCGAGATCGAGGAGATCGTCGCGAAGATCGCGCGCATCCCGGCGAAGAACGTGAGCTCGGACGACCGCAACGCGCTCAGGACGCTTGGCCGCGATTTGAAGAACGTCGTGTTCGGCCAGGACAAGGCGATCGACGCGCTGGTCGCGGCGATTCGCATGGCGCGTTCAGGTCTTGGCAACCCGCGCAAGCCGATCGGCAACTTCCTGTTCAGCGGCCCCACCGGCGTGGGCAAGACCGAAGTCGCGCGCCAGCTCGCGTACTGCCTGGGCGTGGAGCTGATTCGCTTCGACATGTCGGAGTACATGGAACGGCACGCGGTGTCGCGGTTGATCGGGGCGCCGCCGGGCTACGTCGGGTTCGATCAGGGCGGACAGTTGACCGAGGCGATCACCAAGCATCCGTACAGCGTGCTGTTGATGGACGAGATCGAGAAAGCGCATCCGGACATCTTCAACATCCTGCTGCAGGTGATGGACCACGGCACGCTGACCGACAACAACGGTCGCAAGGCGGACTTCCGCAACGTCACGATCATCATGACGACGAATGCCGGCGCCGAGCTCCTGAATCGCGCGACGATGGGCTTCACGCAGACGAAGGAAGCCGGCGACGAGATGGCCGAGATCAAGCGGATGTTCACGCCGGAGTTTCGCAACCGGCTCGACGCGACGATCTCGTTCGCCGAGCTCGACCACGAGACGATCCTCAAGGTCGTCGACAAGTTCCTGCTCGAGCTCGAGGCGCAACTCCACGAAAAGAAGGTCGAGCCATCGTTCACGCCCGCGTTGAAGGAATTCCTGGCGAAGAGGGGCTTCGATCCGCGGATGGGCGCGCGTCCGATGGCGCGTTTGATTCAGGACACGATCCGCAAGGCGCTCGCCGACGAATTGCTGTTCGGCCGACTGGTCCACGGCGGCAAGGTGACGATCGACGTCGACGCCGACAAGGTGAAGCTCGTGTTCGAGGAGGCGCAGACGCCCGAGCCGGAGGCGGTCGCGTAGCGATGGATTGAGGCAACGACAGAACGGCGGGCGCACGGCCCGCCGTTTTGTTTTGCGCCGGCGGCTGTCGAAAAGTAGGGTCCGAAAAGTAGGGTCAGACTCGACTTTTCGTCCTCGGCTCGACATGGCGCACCGCAGCGCAAAAAGTCGAGTCTGACCCCACTTTTCCACTTTTCGCTACGCCAATGCGTCCGCCCAGATGTTGCGCGCCCAGTTCATCGCGTATCGACCTTCGAGCTCGTTCATCGCGCTCGACAAGCCGCCCGCGCCGTGCACCGGCAGCAACGTCTTCCTTTCCTTGTCGTACTGGTGGACCGACGCGACGTGCACGACGTCCTTGTCGGTGATGAAGCTGTAGCACGTGTTGGTCAGCACCGGCGTGGGATTCGGCGGCTCGCCCGCAAGGAGCGCGATCACCGCCGCCGCGCAGACTTTCGCATGCTGGTTCGCCATGTGGCCGGACTTCGGCATCGCTTGCGCGATCTGGATGGCGTCGCCGAGCACGTGCACGTTCTTCACCCTGACCGATTCGAACGTGAGGAAGTCGACCTCGCACCAGCGATTGTTGGCGGTGATCACGCCCGCATTGCGCGCGATCGCGCCGGCGCCGTGCGGCGGCACGACGTTCAGCACGTCGGCCTTGACGTCGTTCTGCACGTCGGACTTCGCGGTTAGCGTGCGCGCATCGACGTCGATGACGGCGTGGTTGCTGCGATATTCGACGATGCCTTTGTACTCTTCGGCCCATGCCTTCTTGAACAGCGGTCCCTTCGAGGTGACGTCGGGATTGGCGTCGAGGATCAGAACCTTCGATCTCGGTTTCGCGCGCTTGAAATACCACGCCACCTGGCATGCGCGCTCGTAAGGCCCGGGCGGACAGCGATAGGGCGCGGTAGGAACGGCGAGCACGTAGACGCCGCCATCGGGCATCGCCTCCAGTTGACGGCGTAGCGCGACCGTCTGCGCGCCCGCCTTCCATGCGTGCAGCACGCGCGCCTGCGCGTCGGCGTTGTCGAGGCCGGGCAGCGCGGACCATTCGAAATCGATGGCGGGCGAGAGCACGAGCCGGTCGTACGCGAGCTCGCGGCCGCCGGCGATGCGGACGGTGCGCTTGTCGGGGTCGACCGCGACCGCGGTGTCGCGGACGATCCGAACGCCGTGGCGACGCGCAAGATTATCGTAAGGCGTCGTGATGTCCGCGAGCTGCTTGCTGCCGCCGAGAACGAGATTCGACAGCGGACACGACACGAACTCGGCGTTGGGCTCGATCAACGTGACATCGACACGGCCGTCGCTCCAAAGACGCAGGTACTTGGCCGCCGTTGCGCCGCCGTATCCGCCGCCGACGACCACGACGCGGCCCGCCGACGGTGAGCCGGACATCGTGGCGCAGCCACCCAGCATCGACAGCGCGCCGGCGCCCGCGGCCTTCAGAAATGCTCGTCGCTGCATGCGCATCATCGCCTCCTCATCGCGCCGGCTTCTGCGCCGCGAACCATGCGGCTACCGTTTCGATCTGCTCGTCGGTGAAGCCTTTGGCAAGCTGATTCATTACGGTCGCCGGGCGCGCGCCGGTCTTGAACTCCTGCATCTTGCGCACGATCTCTTCCTTGGAAACGCCGGCGAGGCTCGGCACGTCGCCGACGCTCACCCCGCCGGTGCCGTGACAGTTCGCACAGGTCGCAGCGAGGCTGCGGCCTGCCGTGGGCGCGGGCGTTTGCGCCGATGCGATGCTTGCGGCGGTGAGCGCAACGGTGAGCGGCAACCATGGTCTTCGCATGTCGTCCTCCCGAAATCGCCGCGCGGGGCGCGCTCGCCCAGCATAAATCGGTTTGCGCGGATCGAGCTATCTCTCCAATCCTGCTGTTGCGGTCGGGCTTCCGCAATGTGGAATCACGTTCCAATTCTTCCCGGTGCGACGCCGCGACGCGCCTGACGCGGGCAGTTGAAGCTAGGACTTATAGATCAGTTAGTTACTATCCACTACGCCCACGTGGAATTGCCCGCGCCGACCCAAAAGGTAGCGCGTCGCAGCATCATTTCGGGCCCAATCCGGCGCGGGTCTTTCCGCATGCTGGAATCGTCTTCTAATGAACTGATTTTCCGAGTGTTTTTTACACCGCATTGCAAAATTAGCTCTTGTCATCGCTGTGCGGCTTTGCTAACTTTCGATCTGTCACGAGTCGACCGCCGTCCGAACCTCGACGGCGGTCGGCGTAGGGCTTGGGTAACGTTCACACCCCATCCATGCCCGCCCGACCGGCCGAGCGATCCTCTCCGGTCCGTGCAGTGCGACGCAGGCGGCTGGGTTCGCCGAACGTCGCACGAAGCGGTCCATCGCGTGCCCGTGCACTCGAAACCGCCGACCAAGGTTCCGGTCGCCGCGCGCGCGGTTCCCGGATTGGCCAGTGCAAATGATGGGAGAACCAACATGAACTACGATTTGGAAGCGGCCCGTTTGCGAAAGGAATGGTCCGAAAGCCCGCGCTGGAGGGGTCTCACCCGCGGCTACACGGCAGAAGACGTCGTGCGCCTTCGCGGCTCGGTCCATATCGAGCACACGCTCGCCCGCCGCGGCGCCGAAAAGCTCTGGAAGCTGATGCAAGAAGAGCCGTATGTCAGCACGCTCGGCGCGCTGACCGGCAACCAGGCGATGCAACAAGTCAAAGCGGGACTCAAAGCCGTGTACCTCTCTGGCTGGCAGGTCGCCGCCGACGCCAACATCTCCGGCGAGATGTATCCGGACCAGTCGTTGTACCCGGTGAACTCGGTGCCGCACGTCGTACGACGCATCAACAACGCGTTCATGCGCGCCGACCAGATCCAGCACATGGAGGGCAAGGACGACGTCGATTACTTCGCGCCGATCGTCGCCGACGCCGAAGCGGGATTCGGCGGCGTGCTGAATGCGTTCGAGCTGATGAAGGCGATGATCGAAGCGGGCGCGGCCGGCGTCCATTTCGAGGACCAGCTCGCATCGGTCAAGAAGTGCGGGCACATGGGCGGCAAAGTTCTGGTGCCGACGCGAGAAGCCGTCGAAAAGCTCGTCGCCGCACGGCTTGCTGCCGACTGCATGGGCGTGCCGACGATTCTGCTCGCGCGTACCGATGCGGAAGCGGCCGACCTGCTCACCTCCGACGTCGATGAGAACGACAAGCCGTTCTGCACGGGCGAGCGCACCGTCGAGGGTTTCTTCAAGGTGCGCAATGGCCTCGAGCAAGCCGTTTCGCGCGGGCTCGCGTACGCACCGTACGCCGATCTCATCTGGTGCGAGACCGGCAAGCCGGATCTTGCGTTTGCGCAGCAGTTCGCCGAGGCGATCCAGGCGAAGTTTCCGGACAAGAAGCTTGCCTACAATTGCTCGCCGTCGTTCAACTGGAAGAAGAACCTGGACGACGCGACGATCGCGCGGTTCCAGCGCGAGCTCGGCGCGATGGGTTACAAGTTCCAGTTCATCACGCTCGCCGGCTTCCACAGCCTCAACTACTCGATGTTCAATCTCGCGCACGGCTACGCACGCCGCGGCATGAGCGCGTTCGTCGAGATGCAGGAAGCCGAGTTTGCGGCGGTGGAAAGAGGATTCACGGCGGTGCGTCACCAGCGCGAGGTGGGAACCGGTTACTTCGACGCGGTGACGACGACGGTCCAGGGCAGCCAGTCGTCGACGACCGCACTGTCGCATTCGACCGAAGACGAGCAGTTTTTCGACAAGAAGAAGAGCCTGTCGGTCGCCAACGGCTGAACGATTCGGTTCTCCTCCGGCCGCGCCGCCCGCAAAGGGGGCGCGGTTTTCTTTTCCCGCGCTCTTCCGCGGGCCGTCGTCTCCATGCCGCGGTCGAGTTGTCGAGCGCCAGCGGCGACTCGCGATTGCTCGCACGGGATCGGCGCTTCGCGCCCGGATGCGACCTCGCCGCTCGCACCGCTAGGCGTCCTCGTCGACCGGTACCGTGTAGTTGAGCGCGAGCCTTCCGCCGTCGGGATAGATCGTCTGACCGGTCAGGTACGAAGCGTCATCGCTCAGCAGGAATGATGCGATCGCGGCGACTTCGGACGGCTCGCCGAGCCGCGCGAGCGGCGTGCGCGACAGGATCTTGCGCCGCGCGGCGGCATCGCCCAATACCGCGCCGCGCGCGAGCTCGGTCAAGATCGTTCCCGGCCCGATGCCGTTGACGCGAATGCGGTACGACGCGAGCGCGAGCGCCATCACTTTCGTGAGCTGATTGATGCCGCCCTTCGACACGCAGTACGGGATCTGATTGGCGATCGTCATCACCGCGTTCACCGACGACATGTTGACGATCGCGCCGCCGTTGCCCTGCGCGACCATCTGCCGTGCCGCAGCCTGTCCGCACAGGAACATCGATTTCAGATTGACGCGCAGCACGCGGTCGAAGTCTTCCTCGTCGAGATCGAGGAAATCGGCGGCGTGCACGATGCCGGCGTTGTTGACCAGCGCGTCGACGCGGCCGAACCGCTCGAGCGCCGCAGCGACCAGCGCGATCGCCGCGTCCTTGGTCGACACGTCGCCATGGACGAACACGGCGGCGGTGCCCGACGGGTCGATCGCGCGAACCGCGGCGGCGCCGTGCTCGGCGTTGACGTCCATCACGACGATGCGCGCGCCTTCGGCGAGAAGCCGCTCGCTGCATGCGCGGCCGATGCCTTGTGCGCCTCCGGTGACGAGCGCCACTTTGCCGTCAAGCTTGCCCATCGTGTCTCTCCGTTCGCCGAAGCCGCTATGCTAGCGCGATGGATTCCAATGCGCCGCAGCGCGGTGCGAGCGCGCGTCAGAAATCGCTGCGCGTGTTCTTCGCGCTGTGGCCCGACGCGCGCGCGCGCGAGCGGCTCGCAGAGCTCGCGGTCGACGTCGCGCGAGAGGGCAAAGGGCGAGCGATCCCCGCGCGCAACTTGCACGTGACGCTCTCGTTCATCGGCTCGACCGCGCCCGAGCGCGTCGATGCCTTATGCGAAGCAGGCGTGCTGGCGTCGCGCGAAATCGGCGCAATCGACGTGTCGCTCGAACGCCTGGGCGGCGCGCACAACGGCGAGCTCGTCTGGGTCGCGCCGGTGGCGCTCGCGCGCGAGCTCATCGCGCTGCACGAGAAGCTCGATGCATTGCTCGGCGAGCGCGGCTTCGCGACCGAATCGCGCGAGTTCCGCCCGCACGTGACGCTCGCGCGCCGCTGCGCACGCCGCGTCCGTCTGCCGCCGATCGCGCCGATCGCGTGGCGCGTCACATGCGTGGCTTTGATGGCGTCGACGACCGGCGCCGACGGATCCGACTATCGCGAGCTCGCGGGCTTTCCGCTCGCCTAGCTCGAGCTACCCGCGTTCGGTCGGTCGCGATGGGTCGGCGATCCACTCGCTCCACGATCCGGGATAGAGGCGCGTTGGCGCAAACCCCGCGACTTCCATTGCGAGTAGATTGTGGCAAGCGGTCACGCCGGAGCCGCACGAGTGCACGACACGGTCGGCAGGAGCGCCTTTGAGCAGTTGCTCGTATTCGGCACGCAACTGCGCTGCCGGCTTGAACGTGAAGTCGGCGCCGAGGTTTTGCGACGCCGGACGATTGAGCGACCCCGGTATGCGGCCGGGAATCGGGTCCATCGGCTCGACCTCGCCGCGAAAGCGCTCCGGCGAGCGGCCGTCGACCACCGTAAGCGAGCCATCGCGTCGGCTCGCGAGGACAGCGCCGGCGTCGACGACCGGACCGATGCGTCGAATCTCGAAGCTCGCCGGCATGACAGTCGGCACGTCGGCCGTCACCGGACGATGCTCACGCGTCCATTTGTCGAATCCGCCATCGAGCACCGCAACGGCGTCGTGGCCGAGCCAGCGCAACATCCACCAAAGCCGCGACGCGAACACGCCGGTCTGCGCGTCGTACGCGACCACTTGCTTCGTACCGTCGATGCCCCAACGGCCGAATGTCGACGCGGCGACCTCGGGCGAGGGGAGCGGATGGCGCCCGTTCTTGCCGGTCTTCGCCCCCGACAGATCGCGATCGAGATGTGCGAAGCGCGCCCGCGGGATGTGCGACGCGCAATAGGCGTTCTGGCCCCAATGTTCGGGTTGCGCGAGGTCGTGACGGACGTCGACGACGACCAATGTCGCGTCGTCGAGATGGGCGGCGAGGTCGCCGGTGGAAATCAGTTTCGTGAACATGGGCTGTTGGCAAGCCGCTTGCGCGGCCGCGTCATTTGGGTCGGGACGAATCGACGTCGAGATAACGCCAGAGCACGAAGCGCATCGGATGCGGCGCGTAGTTTCGCACCCACGCGTGCTGCAGGTGATCCTCGATCCGGTGCTCCATCAGCCGCCACGGCGCGTAGGCGACGACGAGCTGTGTCATTCGGTCGAACAGCTTCGTTCGCTCGGGTGAGTCGGGCAGCGCGCGTGCGGCCTCGTAGAGCCTATCGAACTCAGGCAGCCGGAAGCGCGCATGGTTCTCCTGCCCGACGTTGGGTCCGTACAGCACCTGCATGAAATTCTCGGCATCCGGGTAGTCGGCATTCCAGCCGTCGGTTCGCGTCGGGATGCGGCCCAGTCGGGCCATCTTGCGAAGCTCCTGCAACCGGTCGTGACGGAACGCGAACCGGATGCCGATCGCGTCCATGTTCTTCTTCCACAGCTCGTCTTCCTGGCGGGAGAACGACGTCGGCGGCGACCAGCGCTCGACGACGAGCGGCGCGCCGTCGGGCATGTCGCGATAACCGTCGCCGTCGCGGTCCTCGTAGCCGAAGCGGTCGAGCAGCGCGCGCGCCGCTGCCGGATCGTAGCGCTGCGCGTCGGTCCGCAGCGCGGGATCGTAGCCGGCGACGTTCGCCGGAATCGGTCCCTGGGCCGGCACGCCGCGACCTTTGAGCAGCACGCGAACGTACTCGTCGACGTCGAACGCCATGCCGATCGCGCGGCGCAGCGCGATCTTCTCCGGGTTGTAGCCGCCGACGACCGGGTCTTCCATGTTGAAGTACGTCCAGCGCGTATTCGGCCGCAGCAGCGTCTGATGCCGGACGCCCTGCGCGGCGAGCTCCGGGCGCAGCTTGCCGTTCGCAAGCGCGCGATCGACGAGATTCGCCGGTATGCCGGAAAGCAGGTCGAGCTCGCGGTTGGCGAACGCGAGCCACGCCGAGGTTCCTTCCTCGATGATCGCGATCTCGATGCGACCGACGATCGGCAGGCTCTTGCCGGCGAGCGCCCGTGCGATCGGTTGAAGCTCGGGCGGCACCGGGCCGGCGGGAGCGTAGGTCGTCTCGCGGTAGCGCGGGTTCGCGGTGAGCTCGATTTTCGCGCTGCGCCGGTAACCGGTCAGCATGTACGGGCCGGTTCCGACCGGATGCCCACCGACGTCAGGACCGTAGGCTTCGACGACCTCGCGCGCGACCGGTGCGGTGTTCGGTATCGCGAACGCGTACAAAAAGCGCAAATCCGGCTGCTTCAGGTGAACGCGCAGCGTGTAGCGGTCGACGACTTCGATCCCGCGAATCGCGGCATCGTAGTCGAAGCGGCCCGATTCGATCGCGCGTGCGCGCGCCTCGTCGGCGCCGACGACCTTGCCGTCGACTAGCCACAGCCACGGACTCTTCACCGCCGGATCGAGCAGGCGCTTGATCGCATAAGCCTGGTCCGATGCGGTCAGCTCGCGCGGCGCGCCATTGAACGCCGCGTCCGGCGTGAAGAAGATGCCCCGCTTGAAACGAAACACGAACGTCGCGCCGCCGTCTTCGACCGCGGGCATCGCGACCAGCGTGCGCGGCACCAGCCGCGGCGGGCGCACCAGGTAGTCATAGTCGAGCATCGACTCGAAGACGTGATCGATCAGGCCGTCGGTCGCGGCGTCGGCGGAGAACTGCGGGTCGAAGCTCATCTCGGCGCTGGTGAACGCGACACGCAACACCTTGGCCGGGTCGGCGGCGAGCGCCGTGTCGTGGCTACCGAGGGCGAACAGCGCCGCCGCGAGCGCCACGCGCACGCGCGACCCGCATCGGCCGCTG
Organism: uncultured beta proteobacterium; assembly: GCA_963728935.1. Classification (GTDB taxonomy): domain Bacteria; phylum Pseudomonadota; class Gammaproteobacteria; order Burkholderiales; family Casimicrobiaceae; genus CAVSMC01. The sequence continues at coordinate 1,654,981 of CAVSMC010000001.1, forward strand.
CCGGGATGCCGCATTGCGGCTGCCTCGTCACCTCGACGTCGAAGCGTCGAAATATAATCCATCATGCCTTCGATTACCGGACCGACCCGTATCGTCGACTCGCACACCGCCGGCGAGCCGACGCGCGTCGTCGTCGCCGGCGGTCCGGCGCTCGGCGGCGGCGGCATGGGCGTGCGGCGCGAGCGCTTTCGCGTCGAGCACGATGCGTGGCGGCGCGCGATCGTCAACGAGCCGCGTGGCTCCGACGTGCTGGTCGGAGCGTTGCTGTGCGAGCCGGCCGATGCGCGCAGCACGTGCGGCGTGATCTTCTTCAACAACGTCGGCTACATCGGCATGTGCGGCCACGGCACGATCGGCGTCGTCGCGACGCTCGCGTATCTCGGCCGCATTCGGCCGGGTGAGCATCGGATCGACACGCCGGTCGGTACGGTGACGGCGACGCTGCACGAGGACGGCGGCGTTTCGGTCGCGAACGTCCCGTCGTACCGGATCGCGACCGGCGTCGCCGTCGAGGTGCCGGGTCGCGGCGTCGTGCACGGCGACGTCGCGTGGGGCGGCAACTGGTTCTTCCTGTGCGGCGATCACGGCCTCGCGCTCGAGGCGTCGCGCGTCGGCGAGCTCGCCGCGTTCGCGTCGCGCGTGCGTGACGCGCTGCAGCGGCACGGTATCTGCGGCACGGGCGGCGCCGAGATCGACCACATCGAGCTCGTCGGTCCGCCGGCCGATCCGCGCAACGACGCGCGCAACTTCGTGCTGTGTCCCGGCGGCGCGTACGATCGCTCGCCGTGCGGAACGGGCACGAGCGCGAAGCTCGCTTGCCTCGCGGCCGACGGCCGGCTTGCGCCGGGCGCCGCTTGGCGCCAGGAAAGCGTCATCGGCAGCGTCTTTACCGGCCGTTATGCGAATTCCGATACCGCGCTTGCCGGCGCGCCGGCGAACGCGGTGTTGCCGACGATCCACGGCCGCGCGTTCGTCACGATGGATGCCTCGCTCGTGTTCGACGCCGCCGATCCGTTCGCATGGGGATTGGCGTGACGCGCGGGCGGACGCGCGTGAGCACGCGCGCGTGAGCGCGGGCGCATCGCCGCTGCGCGCGCCCGACGCCGCCGACCGCTCGTCCGACGTGCTGGTGATCGGTGCCGGCGTCGTCGGCGTCGCGATCGCGATGCGCTTGCGGCGCGAAGGCCGCAGCGTCGTGCTGATCGATCGCACGGGCGTCGCCGCCGAGGCGAGCGGCGGCAACGCCGGCGCGCTCGCGTTTTCCGACATCCTCCCGCTCGCTTCTCCCGGTATCGTGCGCCAGGCGCCGCGCTGGCTCGTCGATCCGCTCGGTCCGCTCGCGATCCGCCCCGCGTATCTCGCGCGTATCGCGCCTTGGCTGTGGCGCTTCTGGCGCGCGAGCATGCCCCGGCGCGTCCAGGCGAGCACGGCTGCTCAGGCTGCGCTGATGCGGCTTTCGGCGGCCGAGACGCCCGCGATGCTCGATGTCGCCGGCGCGGCCGACATGATGCGTAGCGACGGCGTGCTGCATCTGTACGAGAGCGACGCGCAGCTCGCCGCGGCGCAAGCGGGATGGAACGCTCGCGCCGCGCATGGGATCGCATTCACGCCGTTGCGCGGCGCGAGCGAGATCGAACGGCTGCAGCCCGGCTTGAGCCCGGCGTTCGTCGCGGCGATGTTCGTGCCCGGCTGGAAGACGGTCAGCGATCCGTTGCGCGTGGTCGAGGCGCTGGCACGACAGTTCGAGCGCGACGGCGGCCGGATTCGTCACGCCGAGGCGGTTGCGCTCGTGCCCGGCGCGCAAGACGTGTCCGTGCGCATCGCCGAAGGGGCGGCGCTTGCCGCGCGCCGCGTCGTCGTCGCCGCCGGCGCGTGGTCGCACCGCCTCGCGCGCACGCTCGGCGACCGCATTCCGCTCGAGACCGAGCGCGGCTACAACACGACGCTGCCGCTTGGCGCGTTCGACCTGAAGCGCCAGCTCACGTTCGACGCGCATGGCTTCGTCGTCACGCCGCTCGCCTGCGGCGTGCGCGTCGGAGGCGCAGTCGAGCTCGCCGGGCTCGACGCGCCGCCGAACTTCGCGCGAGCGAAGACGATGCTCGCGAAGGCGAAGCGGTTCATGCCCGCGTTGCGCACCGAAGGCGGCACCGAATGGATGGGCTTTCGACCGTCGCTGCCCGACTCGCTGCCGGCGATCGGCCCCGCCGGCTCCGACGAGCGCGTGCTCTACGCGTTCGGCCACGGCCACCTCGGGCTCACGCAGGCGGCGGCGACCGCGCGCATCGTCGCCGACCTGCTGGGCGGACGGTCGCCGCCGATCGACGTCGCGCCGTTTCGGCCGCAGCGATTCAGCGCCGCGCGTTCACCCTGACGAGGACTCCGCGATGACGTTCCGCACGCTTGCAACCGTCCGCCACCACGGGATGCAGCTCGCCGAGCTCGAGTTCACCGTGCCGCTCGATCATGATCGCCCCTCCGGCGAGTCGCTGACGGTGTTCGCGCGCGCGGTGACGCGCAGCGACGACGCACACGCCGAGAAACCGTGGTTGCTGTTCCTGCAGGGCGGCCCCGGCTTTCCCGGACCGCGACCGACGACGCGCACCGGTTGGTTGAAGCGCGCGCTCGACGACTATCGGGTGTTGCTGCTCGATTCGCGCGGCAACGGGCGCAGCGGCGTCGTGCTGTCCGAAACGCTTGCGCGCCGCGGCGACGCGCGCGCGCAGGCCGATTACCTGATGCATTTTCGCGCCGACGGCATCGTGCGCGACGCGGAGGCGATTCGCCGCGCGTTGGTCGGCGAGAACGAGCGATGGAGCGTGCTCGGGCAGAGCTACGGTGGGTTCTGCGCCGTGCACTACCTGTCCGCGCATCCGCATGCGTTGCGCGAAGCGTTCATCACCGGCGGCCTGCCGCCGCTCGCCGCAACGGCCGACGACTATTACCGCCAGACGTATCCCGAAGTGCGGCGCAAGGTTCGGCGGTTCTTCGAGCGCTATCCGGCGGACGTCGATGCCTGCTCACGGATCATGGAGCACCTGCATCGGCACGACGTCGTGCTGCCGACCGGCGGACGGCTGACGGTGCGCCGCTTCCAGCAGCTCGGATTCATGCTCGGCTTCGACGACGGCATGGAGAACCTGCACTACCTCGTCGAAAGCGCGTTATGCGAAGGTGTCGACGGCGAGACGTTGAGCCTGCCGTTCCTGCGCGCGGTCGAGAACGCGCAGCCGTTCGAGACGAACCCGATCTTCGCGATGTTGCACGAGACGTGCTACACGCAGCGGACGGCGTCGCGGTGGGCGGCCGAGCGCGTGCGCGCCGAGTTCGACGACGTGAACTGGGCGCCGGGGCGAGCGCCGTCGTTCACCGGCGAGATGATCTATCCGTGGATGTTCGACGACTATCCGCGGCTGCGGCCGCTGCGCGAGGTTGCCGAGCTGCTCGCGAACGAGACGCGCTGGCCGATGCTCTACGATTGCGATCGGCTCGCGCGCAACAGCGTTCCGTGCGTCGCCGCGATCTATGCCGAGGACATGTACGTTCCGCGCGCGCTGTCCGAGCGGACGGCCGCCGCGATCGCGGGCCTCAAGCCCTGGCTCACCAACGAGTTCGAGCACAATGGGCTCCGCGCGAGCGACGCCGTATTCGAGCGGCTGCTCGCGATGCAGCGCGGCGATGTCTGACTACGCGGCGATTTTCAGGCCGACGTCGGCCAACGCGGGGCGCGTCTCGAGCGCGCGTCGCATCATGTCCTCGATCTGCGTGCGCTCGGCGGCCTCGAGCGCAAGGCGCGGCGGCCGCGTGCGGTGCGTGCCGCGGCCCATGATGTGCTCGCATAGCTTGATGCACTGGACCAGATCGGGCCGCGCATCGAGATGCAACAGCGGCATGAACCAGCCGTAGAGCTCCATCGCCTCGGCATACCGGCCCGCGCGCGCGAGCCGGAAGAGCGTCTCGCCTTCGCGCGGAAACGCGTTCGACATTCCCGACACCCAGCCGACCGCGCCGACCATGACGCTCTCCACCACGACGTCGTCGAGCCCGGCGAACAGCACGAAGCGATCTCCGACCAGGTTGCGCACGTCGGTGAAGCGCCGCGTGTCGCCCGACGACTCCTTGAAGCAGACGATGGTGTCGCAATCGGCGAGCGACGCGAGGATCGGCGGCGTCACGTCGTTCTTGTAGATCGGCGGGTTGTTGTAGACCATCACCGGCAGATCGGTCGCCTGCGCGACGGCGCGGAAGTGCGCGGCGGTCTCGTGCGGCTTCGAAGAATAGACGAGCGCGGGCATCAACATGATGCCGTCGATGCCGACGCGCGCCGCTTCCTTCGCCATGTCGATCGCGAACGCCGGCGTGAATTCGGCGATGCCGCACAGCACCGGCACGCGACCGCGTGCGACGGCCTTCGCCGCCTCCATGATCGCGACCTTCTCGTGCTTCGCGAGCGACGTGTTCTCGCCGACGGTGCCGCAGACGATCAGCCCCGAGACGCCGTCACGGATCAAGCCGTCGATCACGCGCCCCGTCGCGTCGACATCGAGCGACAGGTCGTCGCGGAACTGCGTCGTGACCGCGGGGAATACGCCGCTCCAATTGCACTTCAAATGCGCTCTCCTTTGTCCGACGCCAATAGTCGAGGAGGGCCGCGGAACGATCGGTGGAACCGAGCGTCGCGAGCGCGGCCGCCTTCGTTCAGTCTACGCGACCCGCGTGCCGCGTCGGCTAGCGCGCGCCGAGCGTCTTCGCCGCCTTCGCGACCGATTCGGGCTTGACCCAGAAGATCGCGCCGTAGCGGCCATCGCCGGTGGCGACCGCATTGCCGGCGGTCACGTTGATCTTCGCGTTGGCGAGCGCTTCGAGCGCGTCGGTCAGCGCGCCGACGCGATCGTCACCCTCGACGAGGAACGCCGCCTTGCGCGCAGACAGCGCGAGCCCGAGCTTCTTCGCCGCGCGCTTGAGCGCCGCCGAGTCCTCGGCTATGAGATCGAGCTGCGCGCGCCGTCCGCTCGGAAACGCGGTGAGCGCAAGCAGATTGACGCCCTCGGCTGCGAGATCCGACAGGACCTTTGCACCTTGCCCGGCGGTGTTCGGCAGCGTGACGTAGAAATAATCGACCTTGCGTACCGTAGTGGTCATGATCTCCTCCTAATAGGCGCGGAATGCGCGCGGCCTCTCGCCCCGCGCGATCCAGATACCGGCTCAACGCGGTGCGATTTGCGCGTCGAGCTCGCGGCGCAGGAACTCGTGGAAGTGCTGCATGCCGTCTTCCATCGGCGACTGGTAAGGCCCTTCCTCGCTGCGCCCTTGCTTGTACAGCGCGCGGCGTCCGGCGTCCATCCGCTCGGCGATCTCGTCGTCTTCGCGTGATGTTTCGAGATAAGCGGCCTGCTCGGCTTCGACGAACTCGCGTTCGAACAGCGCGATGTCCTCGGGGTAGTAGAACTCGACGACGTTGGTCGTGCGGTCGATACCGCGAGGAATGAGCGTGCTGATCACCAGAACGTGCGGATACCATTCGAGCATCACGTTCGGGTAATACGTGAGCCATATCGCGCCGTGCTTCGGCGACTCGCCGCGATAGTAGTCGAGCACCGCCTTGTGCCAGCGCTCGTACGTCTTGGTGCCCGGCTTGCCGAGATCGGTGATGCCGACGGTCTGCAACGACGCCCACGGCGCGAACTCCCACTTGAGATTGTCGCAGGTGACGAACTTGCCGAGGCCCGGATGGAACGGGCCGACGTGGTAGTCCTCGAGATAGACCTCGATGAACGTCTTCCAGTTGTAACTGCACTCCTTGATCTCGACGCGGTCGAGCACGTGATTCGAAAAGTCGAACGCGCCGAGGCCGAGCTTCGCGAGATCGGCGGCGACATCGCGCCCACCTTCGAACAACAGCCCGTTCCACTGCTTGAGCGGTGAGCGGCCGAGGTTCAGGCACGGCTTGTCGTCGAAGTGTGGAGCGCCGAGCAGCTCGCCCTTCAGGTCGTACGTCCAGCGGTGAATCGGGCAGACGATGTTCGGCGCATTGCCGCGGCCGGTCAGCATGATTGCCTGCCGGTGGCGGCAGACGTTCGAGATGAGCTCGATGCCCTCGGCATTGCGCACCAGCGCCTGCGCGTTGTCGCGCCATGCGAGCGCGTAGTAGTCGCCAGCGTTGGGCACCATCAGCTCGTGACCGACATAGCCGGGCGCACGCGCGAACAGCAGCCGCTGCTCGGCGTCGTACACGGCGGGATCGCAATACCAGGAGACGGGAAGCTGCGACGTCGCGCGTCGCAAATGGCTCGCCGCGGCGAGATTCGACATGGCCTCTATCCTTTCGCTTGCGCGCCGGCTTTGCGCCGGCGCTCCTTTCGTCCGTTACAACCAACCCAACCCAACAACCCGGGACGATTACGGCAAGCTACTTGGAACTTACCGCCCCGGACCGCTCTGCTAAGTCAGCCGCGCGAAAGGTTCGCGTGAGGCCGCGTCGTCAAAACGTGATATTATATAAGGCCTTGCGGTACAAGGTCAACGCCCGGCGACCGCAATTTCGGCGCCGCTGCCGACCGGGCGTGTTGATTGCGCGCAAGCCCGCGATCCGCGCGACGCTTGCACCGCCCGCGCTCGCCGCCAATGATGCAGACCCCCGCCACTCCCCCAAGTTTCGAAGCCGCGCTCGACGAGCTGGAAAAAATCGTCGCGACGATGGAAGACGGCCAGCTCCCGCTCGCCGAATCGCTCGCCGCGTACAAGCGCGGCGCCGAGCTGCTGCAGTACTGCCAACAGGCGCTGCGCGATGCGCAGCAGCAGGTCCAGATCCTGGAACGCGGCGTCTTGAGCGCGTTCGACGCGTCCGCGCGCGACGCGCCGGCCGGCAGCGATGAACCCTGATCTCGCGTTCGCCGTCTGGGCGGGCGAGCGCGCGCAGCGCGTCGAGCATGTGCTCGCGCGCACGCTTGCTCGATGCGACGGCCCGGCGGCGTCGCTTGCCGAAGCGATGCGCTACGCGGCGCTCGGCGGCGGCAAGCGCGTGCGACCGCTGCTCGCGTACGCGGCCGGCGAATGCGTTGGCGCCGATCCCGCGACCGTCGACGCGGCCGCCGCGGCGGTCGAATTGATCCACGCCTATTCGCTCATTCACGACGACCTGCCGTGCATGGACGACGACGCGCTTCGACGCGGCAAGCCGTCGTGCCACGTCGCGTACGGCGAGGCGATGGCGCTGCTCGCCGGGGACGCGCTTCAGGCGCTCGCGTTCGCCGCGCTCGCCGGCGGCGGCCTTCGCGATGTGGGCGCCGCCTGTGCGTTGCTGGGCGAAGCGGCCGGTGCGCGAGGCATGGCGGGCGGCCAGGCGATCGATCTTGCCAACGTCGGCAAGTCGCTTGCGCTGCCCGATCTGGAAACAATGCACGCGATGAAGACGGGCGCGATGATTCGCGCCGCGGTGCGGCTCGGCGCGCACTGCGCGGTCGTACCGCCGTCGGCCCTCGTCGACGCCGCGCTCGACGCGTATGCATGCGCGGCCGGACTTGCATTCCAGATCGTCGACGACGTGCTCGACGTCGAGGGCTCGGCGGCCTCGCTCGGCAAGACCGCGGGCAAGGACGCGATGCACGCAAAGCCCACGTTCGTCGCGTTGCTCGGGCTCGATGCCGCCAAGGCTCGAGCCGAAGCGCTGCGAAACGACGCGCGGCGCGCACTCGAGCCGCTCGGCGGACATGCGCGGCGGCTCGCGGAACTCGTCGACTGGATCGTGCTCCGACGGAGCTAGGGCGCGCTCATGTACCCGCTTCTCGATCAGGTCACCGATACGACGGCGCTGCGAAAGCTCGATCGCTCGGCGCTGCCGCAACTCGCGCGCGAGCTTCGCGCCTGCGTGCTCGCCACGGTCGCGCAGACCGGCGGCCATCTGTCGTCGAACCTCGGCACGATCGAGCTCACGATCGCGCTCCACTACGTGTTCGACACGCCGCGCGACCGTCTCGTCTGGGACGTCGGTCACCAGACGTACGCGCACAAGATCCTGACCGGGCGGCGCGCGCAGATGTCGCGGTTGCGGATGGCGGGCGGACCTTCGGGCTTTCCCCGCCGCAGCGAGAGCGAGTTCGACACGTTCGGCACTGCGCATTCGTCGACGTCGATCTCGGCTGCGCTCGGCATGGCGGTCGCAACAAAGCGCCTTGGCGAGCCGCGCAAGGTCGTCGCGGTGATCGGCGACGGCGCGATGAGTGCCGGCATGGCATTCGAAGCGCTCAACAACGCCCGCGCGGCGGGCGCGGACCTGCTGGTCGTGCTCAACGACAACGAGATGTCGATTTCCGAGCCGGTCGGCGCGCTGCCGCAGTACCTTGCGCGCGTGCTCGCGAGCCGGTTCTACAACACGGTGCGCCGCGGCAGCAAGGAAGTGCTCGACAAGCTTCCGCCGGTGAAAGAGCTCGCCAAGCGCTGGGAAGAGCACATGAAGGGCATGGTGCTTCCCGGCACGCTGTTCGAGGAATTTGGCTTCAACTATATCGGCCCGATCGACGGACACGACGTCGATGCGCTGGTGAAGACGCTCGCGAACGTGCGCGAGCTCCCGGGGCCGCAGCTGCTGCACGTGATCACCCGCAAAGGCTACGGTTATGTACGCGCGGAGGAAGATCCGATCGTCTACCACAGTGTCACGAAGTTCGATCCGGCGGTCGGCATCGTGCCCAAGCCGGTGGCCAAGCCGTCGTATACGCAGATCTTCGGCGACTGGCTCTGCGACATGGCCGCGCGCGACGCGCGCTTGATCGGCGTCACGCCCGCGATGCGCGAAGGATCGGGGCTCGTGCGCTTTTCGCAGGAATTTCCGCAGCGCTATTTCGACGTCGGCATCGCCGAGCAGCACGCGGTGACGTTCGCCGCGGGGCTCGCCTGCGAAGGGTTGAAGCCCGTCGTGGCGATCTATTCGACGTTCCTGCAGCGCGCCTACGACCAGCTCATTCACGACGTCGTGCTGCAAAATCTGCCGGTGCTGTTCGCCATCGACCGCGCCGGCATCGTCGGTGCCGACGGAGCGACGCACATCGGTGCATTCGACCTCTGCTACCTGCGCTGCCTTCCGAATACGACGGTGATGGCGCCGGCCGACGAGAACGAGTGTCGACAGATGCTCTACACCGGCTTCACGCTCGACTCGCCGTGCGCGGTGCGTTATCCGCGCGGAGCCGGCCCGGGGGTCGCGGTGAAGAGCGAGATGACCGCGTTGCCGCTCGGCAAGGCCGAGCTTCGGCGCGAAGCGAAAAGACGGACCGAGCGCATCGCGTTGCTCGCGTTCGGCAGCGTCGTCCCACATGCGGTCGCTGCCGGCGAGGAGCTCGACGCGACGGTGGTCAACATGCGCTTCGTGAAGCCGCTCGACGTCGATCTGCTGCGCGAGCTCGCGCGCACGCACGAAGCGTTCGTCACGATCGAGGAAAACGTCGTCGCGGGCGGCGCCGGCAGCGGCGCGGCCGAGGCGCTCGCCGCCGCGGGCATCACGCTGCCGATGCTGCACCTCGGCTTGCCCGATCGCTTCATCCATCACGGCGACCCCGCGGCCTTGCTCGCCGAATGCGGGCTCGACGCGAAGGGCATCGCAGCGTCGGTGCGCGAGCGCTTCGGCGCGCGTCCGCGCGAAGTCGTCGCCAAGCCCGCGGCGTAGCGCCCCACGCATGGACGCTCGCGCCGGTTTTGGTAAGCTTCGGTGCCCCGCGGCGTCTGCTGCGGGCCGCGCCCGGTGAATGCGATGAACCGACCCGATCGTCCGCAATTGCTGATTCCGATGCCCGACGTGCAGGCCGGGCCCGACGATCGCGAGCTCCCGATCGATCGTGTCGGCATCAAGGGTCTTCGCTACCCGTTGCTGTTCGCCGACGGCGATGGCCCGGGCCAGCCGACGATCGCCACGTTCAACGTCTACGTGTCGCTGCCGGAGGATCGCAAAGGCACGCACATGTCGCGGCTGGTCGCGCTGCTCGAGACGCACACCGAGCCCGCCTCGCCGCCGCTCACGATCGAGGGCGTCCACGCGCTGCTCGGCGATCTGGTCGCGCTGCTCGAAGCACCCGATGGCCGGATCGAGATGGCGTTTCCGTTCTTCGTGTCGAAGTCGGCGCCGATCTCAGGTGTCGCGAGCCGTCTCGACTACGACGTGAAGATCGAGGCCGAGCTCGTCGGTGGCCAATACCGGCACGTCATCACCGTGGCGGTTCCCGTGACGTCGCTCTGTCCGTCGTCCAAGGAGATCTCCGAATACGGCGCGCACAATCAGCGCTCGATGATCGTGATCGCTGCCCGCCCGAAGGGGTCCGTCCGCCTGATGGACCTTATCCGCGTTGCCGAAGAGGAAGCTTCCTGCGAGCTCTTCGGGCTGCTCAAGCGCGCCGACGAGAAATACGTCACCGAGCACGCGTACAACCATCCGCGCTTCGTCGAAGACCTGGTTCGCGGCGTGGCCGCGCGGCTGCTCGCCGACGCGCGCATCGAAGGCTTCGTCGTGGAGGCGGAGAACTTCGAGTCCATTCATAACCATTCCGCGTACGCGCGGATCGCGCGCGGACTCTAGCAAGGGGCCGAAAGGCTGCCGCGGGATTCGTTGCGGGTCCCATCCGATCGGCGATTCGCTCCGCCATACCCGCGGTTCGTAACCATCGGCGTCACGTTCGGGCCGGCCGGCCCTACAATTCGGGCGGGGGAATCCGCTGATGACGCTCGCTTCGATGAAGAATCGCTACGACGCCTTCGCGCAGCGGCTGCTGGCCTCGCTGTCCGAAGTCGAGCGCCGCGACGTCCAGGCATTCGATGCGTGGTTCTACCGCGAACGCGGGTGGCGCTGGCTGCTCGCGATCATTGCCGCGACGACGTTCTCGGCGTGGGTCGCGTCGGTGCTGCCGTGGAACATGACGTTCGTCGAGGCGGCCGTCGTGTTCAACACGCTCGTGCTGTCGCTGATCTGGACCGGGCTGTCCGCATGGTTCGGCTATCGACGCTTCCACGGCCAGCTCTTCCGTTTTGTGCTGGTCGCGGTCGCGATCGTGTTCGTCGGCGCGTTCATCGCCGGCACCGCGATCGACATCGTCCACGGTCGCGAGCCGCTGTCGTGGCTATTCAACAGCGCGAAGCTGCGCCACATCGTCACCGGCGCGCTGGTGTTCGCGTTTCTGTACGTCCTGTTGTTTGCATTGATCACCAAGCTGCGCAATCGCGAATACGCGGCGCTCACCGCGCGTCTCGAAGCCGAAGCGCGCCAGAGCGAGCTCTCGCGCCAGCTCGCCGAGTCCAAGCTCAAGCTGCTGCAACTGCAGATCGAGCCGCACTTCCTGTTCAACACGCTCGGCAGCGCGCAACAGCTAGCCGAGCGCAGCGCGCCTGCGGCGGCCAGGCTGATCGCCGATCTCATCCGCTTCCTGCGCGCTTCGACGCCGACGCTGCGCGAAGACACGACGACGCTCGCGCAGGATGCGACGCTCGTCGGCGCCTATCTCGGCATCATGAAGGCGCGGCTTGCCGGCCGGCTCGACTATGCGATCGACATCGGGAACGACCTCGGCGCCTGTCGCATTCCCCCGGGACTTCTGATCACGTTGGTCGAAAACGCGATCAAGCACGGCATCGAGCCGTCGTCTGAGGGGGGTCGGATTTCACTGACCGCGGCGCGGGTTTCGGATGCGCTGGGCGAGCGACTGTGTATCACCGTCGCCGATACGGGCGCGGGTGTCTGCACCGTGCCGGGGCAGGGCATCGGCCTCGCCAACATCCGCGAGCGCCTTGCGCTTGTCTATCACGGACGCGCGCAACTGGTGCTAACCCCGAAAGCGCCGCGCGGATTCGTTGCCTGCCTCGAGCTGCCGTTCGACGCCGTCGCTGCGTCGACGCTGCACGCAAGCGCCGTTCATCCGTGAATCCGTCATGACCGAAGCGACCGCGCTCATTGCCGAAGACGAGCCGCTGATGCGCGAGCGGCTGCGCGAGCAGTTGCAGCAGACGTGGCCGGAGCTCGCGATCGTCGCCGAGGCCGGCGACGGCGACGAGGCGCTCGCCCTCTTCGAAATTCACCGGCCGTCGATCGCCTTTCTCGACATCCGAATGCCCGGCCGCGATGGGCTCGACGTCGCAGCGGCGATCGGCAACGAATGTCATATCGTGTTCGTCACCGCCTATGATCAATACGCGCTGCGCGCATTCGAGACGGGCGCCGTCGATTACCTGTTGAAGCCGGTCGAGCTCGACCGGCTCGCGGCGTGCGTCGAGCGCATGCGGCGAACGCTCGCGGCGCCGCCGCCCGATCTTTCGTCGCTGCTCGCGCAGCTTCGCGCCACGCATCCCGCCGCGCCGACGCGGCTGCGCTGGATCAAGGCGGCCGTCGGCAAGCAGGTGCGTCTGATCGCCGTCGAGGACGTGCTGTATTTCCAGTCGGACACCAAGTACACGCGCGTCGTGCTCTCGCAGTCGGAGGCGCTGATCCGCACGCCGCTCAAGGACCTCGCGAACGAGCTCGACCCGGAGCGCTTCTGGCAGGTGCACCGCGGGACGATCGTCAACGTCGAGGCGATCGCGAGCGTGCTGCGCGAGGACGCCGAGAGGCAGTACGTGCTGATCAAGGGGCGGCCGGAGCGTCTTGCGGTTTCTCGGCAGTTCTTCCATCTGTTCCGTCAGATGTGACGCGTCGTGCCCGCGCACGCATCGCGCCGTGCGGCGCGGTTTGCGCCGTGACTCGCTGCTAGAATCGAACGATGGCGCCGATTGCCGTCTTCCGCTTCTCCTCGACCGAAGGTCCCGCCTATTTCGCCGACTGGCTCGACGCGAGCGCGTTGCCGTGGCGTCTCGTTGCGCTCGACGAAGGAGCCGGCGTGCCGCGCGATCCGCGCGCGTTCTCGGGCATCGCGATGATGGGCGGCCCGATGAGCGCCAACGACGCGTTGCCGTGGATCGCGCCGCTATCGACGCTGCTTCGTGACGCCGTCGCAGCGAACGTTCCGATCATCGGGCACTGCCTCGGCGGGCAGCTTCTCGCGCAGGCGCTGGGCGCGCCGGTCGCGCGTGCGGCGAATCCGGAGATCGGATGGATCGACGTCGACGTCGCCGACGCCGCCGCGCGAAGCAACTGGTTCGGCGGCCGTCGATCGTTCACGACGTTCCAGTGGCATTACGAAGCCTTCGCGTTGCCGCCGGGCGCAACGCGCGTGCTCGGCAACGCGTTCACCGCGAACCAGGCGTACGTCGTCGACGATCGCCATATCGGCTTGCAGTGTCATGTCGAGATGACGGAGGCGCTGGTCGAGACGTGGCTTGGAGCCGGCGCGGGCGAGTTGCCCGCCGAGTCGACGGCGGCGATGCAGTCCGCGGCCGACATGCGGTGCGATCTCGCGACGCGGGTGGAAGCTTTGCACGACGTCGCGTCCGATATCTACGCGCGCTGGGCATCGCGCCTTTGCCGTTAGCGCCGATGGCGGCAATCCATCCGCTGTCCGATCAGCTCATCAATCAAATCGCCGCGGGCGAGGTCGTCGAGCGCCCCGCGGCCGCGTTGAAAGAGCTGCTCGAGAACGCGCTCGATGCCGGCGCGACGCAGATCGACGTCGATCTCGCCGGCGGCGGCATCGCGCGCATTCGCGTCGCCGACAACGGCAGCGGCATCGAGCGCGAAGATCTTCATCTCGCGGTTGCGCGCCATGCGACGTCGAAGCTCGCGACGCCCGACGATCTCGACGCAATCGCCACTCTCGGCTTTCGCGGCGAGGCGCTTGCGTCGATCGCCGCGGTGTCGCGCTTCGGGCTCACTTCGCGCGCCGCCGCCAAGCCGCATGCATGGCGCATCGAGGTCGAAGGCGGCAGCGTCGGCGTGATCGCGCCCGCGGCGCTCGCCAGCGGAACGACCGTCACCGTGCAGGAGCTCTATTTCAACACGCCGGCGCGACGCAAGTTCCTGCGCGCCGAGGCGACCGAGTGGGGCCACTGCGAGGAAGCGTTTCGCCGCGTCGCCCTCGCGCACGCCGACGTCGCTTTCACGCTGACGCACAACAGCCGCGCCGTTCATCGCCTGCTCGCGCAGGGGCGGCGTGCGCGAGTCGAAGCGCTGCTCGGTGACGCGTTCGCGCTGCACGCGGCGAACGTCGATGCACACGCCGGCCCGGTTTCGCTCGTCGGTTACGCGGTGCGCCCCGCATCCGCGGCGAACGCAACCGGCCAATACGCGTTCGTCAACGGACGCTTCGTGCGCGATCGCGTCCTCGCGCATGCGCTGCGCGAGGCGTACCGCGACGTCCTCCATCACGATCGCCAGCCGGCGTATGCGCTATGGCTCACGCTCGATCCGCGCCTGGTCGATGTCAACGTGCACCCGCAGAAGATCGAGGTTCGGTTCCGCGATTCGGGCGCGGTTCACCGGTTCGTCCAGCAAGCGGTCGAGCGCGCGCTCGCGGCCACCGGCGCCGAGCAGCCGGCGGTGTCGGCCGCCGACAAGCTTGGACTCGCCGCTGCGCATGCGCCGCCGCTCGGCGGGCAGGCCGTGCTGAGCGGAGCGCCGCCGCTTTCGCCGCGCGCGTATGCGCCGTCGCAGAGCGCGATCGCGCTCGGCGCGCGCGAGCCGGCGGCGTTCTACGCCAAACTGTTCGGCCCGCGCGAGGCCGCGGCACCGACGCTGCCCGACACCGGCGACGACCATCCGCTCGGCTTCGCGCTCGCGCAGCTTCACGGCGTCTATATCCTCGCCCAGAACCGCGCCGGTCTCGTGCTCGTCGACATGCATGCGGCGCACGAGCGCATCGTCTACGAGCGGTTGAAAACGGCCGCCGGCCGTGTGCCGTCGCAGCCGTTGCTCGTGCCGGCGCCGTTCGTTGCAACGACGCTCGAAGCGCTCGCCGTGGCCGAGCACGCCGACGCGCTCGCCGAGCTCGGGTTCTCGATCGGATCGCTTGGGCCGAACACGCTTGCCGTGCGCGGCGTGCCAGCGCCGCTCGCCGACGGCGACGCGGTTACGCTCGCGCGCAGCGTGCTGCACGAGCTGTCCGAGTTCGGCGCGTCCGACGTCGCAACCGCGCACCGCGACGAGTTGTTCGCGACGATGGCGTGTCACTCGGCGGTGCGCGCGCATCGCGGCCTTGCGTTGGCCGAAATGAACGCGCTGCTGCGCGAGATGGAAGCGACCGAGCGCGCCGGCCAGTGCAATCACGGACGGCCGACGTGGTATCAGTTGAGCCTCGCCGATCTCGACCGTCTGTTCATGCGCGGTCGCTGAGTCGATGCTTCCAGCGGTGCTGATCATGGGTCCGACGGCGTCGGGCAAGAGCGCGCTTGCGCTCGCGCTTGCCGAGCGGTTCGGCGCAGAGATCGTCAGCGTCGACTCGGCGCAGGTGTACCGCGGCATGGACGTCGGCACCGCGAAGCCCGATGCGGCGACGCGCGCGCGCGTGCCGCATCATCTGATCGACTTGATCGAGCCGACCGAAGCGTATTCGGCGGCGCGCTTTCGCGCCGACGCGCTTTCAGCGGTGCACGCGATTCGCGCCCGCGGCCGCGTGCCGCTGCTGGTCGGCGGCACGATGCTTTACTTCAAGGCGCTGCGCGAGGGACTTTCCGACCTGCCGCGTGCCGATGCGATCGTGCGTGCGGCGATCGACGCGCGCGCCGCGCGCGAGGGCTGGCCGTCGCTGCACGCCGAGCTTGCCCGTGTCGATCCGGCGACCGCCGCGCGTGTCGCGCCGACCGACTCGCAACGAATCCAACGCGCGCTCGAAGTCTACGCGATCGCCGGAGCGCCGTTGTCGCAGCTCGTCGGCGCGCGCGCCGCCGACGCGACGCTCGAGCCGTCGGTCGCGATCGCGATCATGCCGTTCGATCGCGCGAGGCTGCACGTGGATATCGCGAAACGATTCGACGCGATGATCGCGCACGGGCTCGTCGACGAGCTCGCAGCGCTGCGCGCGCGGCTTCCGCTTGCGCCGAGCTTGCCGTCGATGCGCTGCGTCGGCTATCGGCAGGCGTGGGAGTATCTGGACGGCGTTGTAGACCACGCAACGTTTCGGGCAACAGCGATCGCGGCGACGCGTCAGCTCGCGAAGCGGCAATTCACGTGGCTGCGCGCGACGCCGGCGACCGCGTTCGACGCACGCTCGCCGCGGCTTGCGGGCGACGTGGGTGCCTGGCTCGAGTCGTCGGCGTTGCGCCGGTAAGGTAAGATATCCGGTTCGATCAGTCGTTGTCAGACGGGTAACGATGCACGCACTCACGCTCTACGACAAAGTCTTCGACAGCCACGTCGTGCGCACCGAGGCCGACGGCACGGCATTGCTCTATATCGATCGTCATCTCGTGCACGAGGTGACGAGCCCGCAGGCGTTCGAGGGATTGAAGCTCGCCGGACGCAAGCCGTGGCGAAGCGATTCGATCGTCGCCACCGCCGACCACAATACGCCGACGAAGGATTGGGATCAGGGCATCCGCGATCCGATCTCGCGCACGCAAGTCGAGACGCTCGACGCGAACATCAAGGCGAACGGGGCGAAAGCGTACTTTCCGTTTCGCGACGCTCGCCAAGGGATCGTCCACGTAATCGGACCCGAGCAGGGCGCGACGTTGCCCGGCATGACCGTCGTCTGCGGCGACTCGCACACGAGCACGCACGGCGCGTTCGCCGCGCTTGCGTTCGGCATCGGCACGTCCGAGGTCGAGCACGTGCTCGCGACGCAATGCCTGCTCACGCGCAAGGCGAAGTCGATGCGCATTCGCGCCGAAGGAAGGCTCGCGCGCGGCGTCGCCGCGAAGGACCTCGTGCTGTCGATCATCGGCCGGATCGGAACGGCCGGGGGCAGCGGCCACGCGATCGAGTTCGCGGGCGCCGCCGTTCGGGCGCTGTCGATTGAGGGCCGGATGACGATCTGCAACATGTCGATCGAAGCAGGCGCGCGCGCCGGCATGATCGGCGTCGATGACGCGACGCTCGATTATCTGCGCGGGCGTCCTCTTGCACCGACCGGCGAGCGGTGGGACCGCGCGCTCGCCTACTGGCGCACGCTCGTGAGCGACGAGGGCGCACGCTTCGACCGCACGGTGGACGTCGACGCGTCTGCAATCACGCCGCAGGTGACGTGGGGCACGTCGCCGGAGATGGTCGTCTCGATCGACGATCGCGTTCCCGATCCGGACAAGGAACGCGATGCGTCGCGACGCGACGGCATCGAGCGCGCGCTCACCTACATGGGACTCGAGCCCAACACGCGCATCGAGGACATCGCGATCGACAAGGTCTTCATCGGATCGTGCACGAACTCGCGGATCGAGGACCTGCGCGCGGCGGCGTCGATCGCGCGCGGCCACCGCGTTGCGAAAAGCATCAAGCTCGCGCTCGTCGTGCCGGGCTCGGGACTTGTCAAGGCGCAGGCCGAGCGCGAGGGGCTCGATCGCGTGTTCCGCGATGCGGGCTTCGAATGGCGCGAGCCGGGCTGCTCGATGTGCCTCGCGATGAACGACGACCGCCTCGAGCCCGGTGAGCGTTGCGCGTCGACGTCGAACCGCAATTTCGAGGGGCGGCAGGGTGCCGGCGGCCGAACGCACCTGGTGAGCCCGGTCATGGCGGCGGCGGCCGCGCTCGCCGGTCATTTCGTCGACGTGCGTCGATTCGTCTAGAGGAGAGAACGATGATGAAGAAGATCGCTGCGCTGTTCGCACTCGCCGGCTTCGCGTTCGCGCTCGCCGGCTGCAACACGATCGAAGGCGTCGGCAAGGACGTCAAGGCCGGCGGCGAGAAGGTCGAGAAGGAAGCGCAGAAGGCGAAGTCGTACTGAGCGAGGAATCACGTGCAACCGTTTCGCATTCATACCGGGCTCGTCGCGCCGCTCGACCGCGCCAATGTCGACACCGACGCGATCATCCCGAAGCAATTCCTGAAGTCGATCAAGCGGACCGGATTCGGCCCCAACCTGTTCGACGAGTGGCGCTATCTCGATCATGGCGAGCCCGGAATGGATCACGCGCGGCGTCCGCTCAACCCGGGCTTCGTGCTGAACGAGCCGCGCTATCAAGGCGCGACGATCCTGCTCGCGCGGCGCAACTTCGGCTGCGGCAGCTCGCGCGAGCATGCGCCGTGGGCGCTCGCCGACTACGGCTTTCGCGCGCTGATCGCGCCGTCGTTCGCCGACATCTTCACGACCAACTGTCTGAAGAACGGTCTGCTGCCGATCGTGCTGACCGAGGCTCAGGTCGACCGGCTGTTCGACGAGGTCGCCGCCTTTCCGAACTTCATGCTGACGATCGACCTCGAACGGCAGAGCGTCGCGACCAAAGACGGCGCGATCGCGTGCGGCTTCGACATCGATTCGTTCCGCAAGCATTGCCTGCTGAACGGCCTGGACGAGATCGGCATTACGCTCACGCACGCGGACGACATCCGCGCATACGAGGCGCGTCACCTCGCCGAGCAGCCCTGGCTCGCGTGAAGATCGCGATCCTTCCCGGCGACGGCATCGGTCCCGAGATCGTCGCCGAGGCGGTCAACGTGATGGACGCGCTGCGGCGCGACGGACTGGCGATCGAAACCGAGACGGCACCGATCGGCGGTGCCGGCTACGACGCGGCAAAGCATCCGTTGCCCGCAGCTACGCTCGCCGTCGCGCAATCGGCCGACGCCGTCTTGCTCGGCGCGGTCGGCGGGCCCCGATACGACTCGTTGCCGCGCGAGCTTCGCCCCGAGCAGGGGATCCTCGGTATCCGCAAGGCGCTCGGGCTGTTCGCCAACTTGCGACCGGCGCTGCTCTATCCGGAGCTCGCGTCGGCATCGACGTTGAAGCCCGACGTCGTTTCCGGTCTCGATCTGATGATCGTGCGCGAGCTGACCGGCGACATCTATTTCGGCGAGCCGCGCGGCCGGCGCACGAACGCGCAAGGTCACGACGAGGGCTTCGACACGATGCGCTACAGCGCGCCGGAGATCGAGCGCATCGCGCGCGTGGGCTTCGAGACGGCGCGAAGGCGCGCGCGCAAGCTCTGCTCCGTCGACAAGGCCAACGTGCTCGACACGTCGATCCTGTGGCGCGAGGTCGTGACACGGATCGCGCGCGACTACGCCGACGTCGCGCTCACGCACATGTACGTCGACAACGCCGCGATGCAGCTCGTGCGCAATCCGAAGCAGTTCGACGTGATCGTCACGGGCAACCTCTTCGGCGACATCCTTTCCGACGAAGCGTCGATGCTCGCCGGCTCGATCGGCATGCTGCCTTCGGCGTCTCTCGACGCGAAACAGAAAGGCTTGTACGAGCCGATCCACGGCTCGGCGCCGGATATCGCAGGTCAGGACAAGGCGAATCCGCTCGCGACGATCCTGTCGCTCGCGATGATGTTTCGCTACACGTTCGCGCGCAACGACGTCGCCGATCGAATCGAGACGGCGGTGCGCTCGGTGCTCCGTGACGGCAAGCGCACCGCCGATATCGTCGCGCCCGGCGAGCGCACGATCGGCACGCGCGCAATGGGCGCCGCCGTGATTGCTGCATTGCGAGGCTGTCGTGCGTCCGTGGTACGATAACCCCATGCGCGCACTGCCCACCTTCGCCGATCGCTTGCTGCCGCTTTCGGCCGTGCTCGCGGGCATCTCGGCCTGTCTCGGCCGCATCAAGACGATCACGCACAAGACGACCTGACGGTCGCCGGGCCCGCTCCTCGTCCCCGCGAGCGGCTCCGGGGATGGACCGCAACGAGGGGCGAGGTAAAAACCATGCGAGTCGGTTTCGTCGGTTGGCGCGGAATGGTCGGCTCGGTGCTCATGCAACGCATGATCGCCGAGCGCGATTTCGACCACATCGAAGCGGAGTTCTTCTCGACGTCGAAGGTCGGCGGCGATGGGCCTGCCATCGGACGCAAGACGGCGCCGCTGAAGAGCGCGGGCGATATCGCGGCGCTCGCCAAGCTCGATGCGATCGTCACCTGCCAGGGCGGCGATTACACGAACGAGATCTTTCCGAAGTTGCGCGCGTCGGGGTGGAACGGTTACTGGGTCGACGCCGCGTCGGCGCTGCGCATGAAGGACGACGCCGTCATCATCCTCGATCCGGTCAACCGCGACGTGATCGACGCCGCGCTCGCCAAGGGCGTGAAGAACTACATCGGCGGCAACTGCACGGTCAGCCTGATGATGATGGGGCTCGCGGGGCTGTTCCGCGCCGACCTGATCGAGTGGATGACGTGCATGACATATCAGGCGGCCTCCGGCGCCGGCGCGCAGAACATGCGCGAGCTGCTGATGCAGATGGGCGAGGCGCATCTCGCCGCGAAGGATCTGCTCGACGACCCGAACTCGGCGATCCTCGACATCGATCGCGAGGTCGCCGGCATCCTGCGCGATGAACGCTTTCCCACCGAGCACTTCGGCGTGCCGCTCGCCGGCAGCTTGATCCCCTGGATCGACAAGGACCTCGGCAACGGCATGAGCCGGGAGGAGTGGAAGGGCAGCGCCGAGACGAACAAGATTCTCGGGCGCTCGGGTGCCGCGTCGATTCCGGTCGATTCGATCTGCGTGCGCATCGGCGCGATGCGTTGCCATTCGCAGGCGCTGACGATCAAGCTCAAGCACGATCTGCCGCTCGCCGAGATCGAGCGCATCGTCGCGTCGGCGAACGAGTGGGTTCGCGTGATTCCGAACGTCCGAGAGCAGAGCATCCGAAGCCTTACGCCGGCCGCGGTCACCGGTACGCTGGAGGTGCCGGTTGGACGGTTGCGCAAACTCGCGATGGGTGGCGAGTATCTCGGCGCATTCACCGTCGGCGATCAGCTCCTTTGGGGTGCTGCAGAGCCGCTTCGCCGAATGGTACGTATTCTGCTTGCCCGCTAGCCGTCCGCGCGCCTCCGCTGCCGGGCCAGTGATGTTATGCCGGCCTGGTGCAGGGGCGCCGGCGGGTCGCCTCTTTTGCGCAGGTTTTATGCGCGGCGACGCGGCATGAGCGTACGGGCGGCGCCGACGCAAAGGCGAGTCGCCTTGGTTCGGCGCTCGACGACGATCACGCTTGTACACAATATGTTGTGAGCGGGCGATGTGCCGACGCAATCGATTGCGTTTCCTTCGCTAGCATAATGGCATGATTTCACGCGGCAGACGGCTTGAGTTTTTGCGAAAAATCAAGCTAATACCGGGGTTTAGCTTGCGCCGCTAAATCCATGATGTTATGGTTGGCCGCGCTATCCGAATATTCGGAAAGGGTTGGCAATGCGAGCAAATTTCTTTTTCAAACTGAGTGTGGTGGCAACAGCGCTCGCGCTGCCGGGCGTTGCGATGGCGCTCGGGCTCGGCAGGCTGACCGTGCAATCCTCGCTCGGCCAACCGCTCTCCGCGCAGATCGAGCTCACGTCCGCTCAGAAAGACGAACTCGATTCGCTCGCCGCAAAAATCGGCGACTCGTCCCTTTATCGTCAGAACAATCTGACGTATCAGGGCGTATTGACGCGCGCCCGCGTCACCCTAGATCGCTCCGGCCCGCAGCCGGTGCTGATGGTCAGTACGGCCGGCGCGGTCAACGAACCGTATCTCGACCTGATGGTGGAGCTCAGTTGGTCGGCGGGCAGAGTCGTGCGCGCGTACACGTTCCTGCTCGATCCGCCGGGCGTGCCGCAGGTCGCGGCGGTAGAACCCGTGATGCCGGCGCGGTCTGGCGCGGCGCCTGCACGTCCGGAGCCGGCTGCGGCCGCGACCGCGCCGCAAACGCGCGGCCAGGCGGGCGATTCGTATACGGTCAAGCGCGGCGACACGCTGTCGAAGATCGCGACGCAATACAAGCCCGAAGCAGTGACGCTGGAACAGATGTTGGTCGCGATGTTCAAGGGCAACCAGAACGCGTTCGACGGCGCCAACATGAACCGTCTTCGCACCGGTGCGATCGTGACGATTCCATCGGCGGACGACGCGGCAGCGACGACGCCCGTCGAAGCGAACAAGGTGGTGCGTGTCCAGGCGTCCGATTGGCGCGCCTATCGCGACAGCGTCGCCGCCGCGGCGCCGAGCGCCGAGGGCGCAACGCCAGGGCGCGCCGCCGGCGGACGTATCGGAACGGCGGTCGAGGAAAGGGCGCCCGCGACACCGGCGGGGCGCGATCAACTGCGTGTTTCGCGCGAAGCGGGTCAGGGCAAAGCGGCCGCATCGACGGCGGCTGCCGAGGAAGCGGTCGCGCGCGACAAGCAATTGCGCGACGCGCAGCAACGCATCGCCGACCTCGAGAAGACGCTGAAGGATTTGCAGCGCGCGGTCGAGCTCGAGAATCAATCGATGGCGCAGCTTCAGACGCAGGCCGATGCCGCGAAGGGCAAAGCGCAACCGCCAAAAGCGGCGCCGATCACGGCCGCGCCGCCTCCCGCGCCTGTCGCCAAAGTCGAGCCGGCGAAGACGCCCGAGCCCGTCAAAGCATCCGAGCCCAAGGCAGCGGAGCCCGTGAAGGCGCCCGAGCCGCCAAAGGTCGAACCGCCGAAGGTCGAGCCGGCCAAGGTTGAACCGCCGAAGGTTGAACCGCCGAAGGTCGAGGCACCGAAAGCGGAAGCGCCGAAAGCCCCCGAAGCGCCGAAGGCCGAGGTCGCGAAGACGCCGGCCAAGGCGGCAGCGAAGGCTCCCAAAGCCGAGCCCTCGTTCATCGACGATCTGCTGTCGAGCACGCCGTCGTGGGCGATCGGCGTTGCCGTGCTCGCCGTGATCGGCGGCATCGCTGCGCTGATCGCCGCGCGCCGCCGCAAGACGACGAAGTTCGAGGACAGCATCATCTCGGGAACCGACATCAAGACGAACACCGTGTTCGGCTCGACGGGCGGCGGCGTCGTCAACACCGGCGACAACTCGCTCGTGAGCGACTTCAGCCGCGAGGGTCTCGGCAACATCGACACCGACGAGGTCGACCCGATTGCCGAAGCCGAGGTCTATCTCGCGTACGGTCGCGACGCGCAAGCCGAGGAGATTCTGAAGGATGCGCTGAAGAAGGACGCGCAGCGGCAGGAGATCTACCTCAAGCTGCTCGAGATTCACGCGCAGCACAACAAGCCGTCGGCATTCGAGACCGTTGCGGCCGAGCTCTACTCGGTGTCGCAGGGTCACGGCGAAGTCTGGCAAAAGGCCGTTGCTCTCGGCCGACAGCTCGACCCGACCAATCCGATGTTCGCCGACGACACCGCCGGGGCGGCGGTAGCGGCCGCAGCGGCGAGCGCAGCGGCTTCCGGCATCGCCGCGGCGAGGGAAGAGCCCGCACCGCTCGAAGCGAAGGCCCGCGCGATGCCGCCGGAGCTCTCGCCCGAGACCGCGCGTCCGGCCGTTCCGGACGAAGTCGCGCCCGCGCTCGGCGAGTCGAACGTGGACTTCAAGCTCGACGAGGAGATCTCGATTTCGCCGACGTCCGGTTCCGCGCCCAAGTCGCCGATGGAGATTCTCGCCGGAGCGCAAAGCGAGCTCGAGAAGACGGCACGTGCGAGCGCACTGACCTCCGATGTCGAGAGCGTGATCGACAAGGCGAAGACCGCGTCCAACGCCGGCTTGATGCCGAGCGCGCCAGCGCCGAAGCCCGCGCCGATGGATCTCGACTTCAGTCTCGACGACTCGGAAAAGCCGGCGCCTTTGCGTCCGACGCCCAAGCCCGAGCACGAGCCGGCGCTTGCGACGGCGGCGGCTTCGTCGCTCGCGCGTCCGCAGGCGGCGATCGAGCTCGACAAGCTCGACTTGTCGTTCGATCCCGAGAAGTCGACGTTCGAAGATCCGACGCCGTCGGTGCTCGACGGCCAATGGCACGACGCTGCGACGAAGCTCGACCTCGCCAAGGCCTATCAGGAGATGGGCGACGTCGAGGGCGCGCGCGAGATCCTGCAGGAAGTTCTGCACGAAGGCGACGATCAGCAGAAGTCCGAGGCGCAGTCGCTGTTGACGAAGCTCGGCTGACGCCATCAACGCAACATCGGGCGGCGGGTCGAATGATCCGCCGCTTTGCTTTTATCGCGACGCGATGCGCATAGCGCTCGGACTCGAGTACGCCGGCGGCGACTTCACCGGCTGGCAATCGCAGCCGGACGGTCGCGGCGCGCAGGACGCGCTCGAGCGCGCGCTCGGGGCGATCGCCGGCGAGCGCGTCGCGACGAGTGCGGCGGGACGCACCGATACCGGCGTGCACGCGACGATGCAGGTCGTGCACTTCGACACGGCGGTCGAGCGGCCCCCCTCCGCGTGGGTGCGCGGCGTCAACGCGCACCTGACGCAAGCGATGGCCGTGCAGTGGTCGCACGAAGTGCCGGCGACGTTCCATGCCCGATTCGTCGCCACCGCGCGCCATTACACGTATCTGCTCGCCGTCGCCCCGGTTCGCCCGGCGCTCCTTTCCGGCCGTGTGGGCTGGTACCATCGGCCGCTCGATGTCGATGCGATGGCGAATGCTTCGCGGGCGCTCCGCGGAAGGCACGACTTTTCGGCGTTTCGCGCCGCCGGATGCCAGGCGAGATCGCCGGTGAAGATGCTCGCAGCGGCTGCGGTGAGCGCGCACGACGGCATCGTGCGCTTCGACTTTTCCGCCGATGCGTTCCTACACCACATGATTCGCAACATCATCGGCGCGCTCGTCTACGTCGGCGCCGGCAAGCAGAGACCGGAATGGATCGCCGAGCTCATCGCCGGCCGCGATCGCTCGCGTGGAGCGCCGACGTTCGCCGCTGACGGCCTTTACTTCACCGGCGCCGATTATGACGCAGCGTGGACGCTGCCGCCGACGCGGCGGCCGGTCGTGTTGCCGTTCGCGCCGTGAACGCGCGGCGCACGCGTGTGAAGATCTGCGGCGTGCGCGAGCCGGCGCACGCGCTCGCCGCGGCGCGCTGCGGAGCCGATGCGATCGGCATCGTGTTCTGGCAAGGCACGCCACGCGCGGTCGATCATGACCGAGCGCGCGCGATCGCTGCGGCGCTGCCGCCGTTCGTGACGATCGTCGGACTTTTCGTCGATCCATCACCCGCCGACGTGCGCGCGGCGCTCGCCGCGGTGCCCGTCGACGTGCTGCAATTCCACGGCCACGAGGACTCCGCGCTGTGTCGCGCGTTCGGCCGACCCTACATCAAGGCGATTGCGGTTGCCGACGGGGCTGGCGAGGCGTCGCTGGTAGAATATGCGGCCCGCTACGCCGACGCGTGCGCGCTGCTTTTTGACGCACCCCCATCGGGTGGATTGCCCGGCGGCACGGGTGAGCGTTTCGACTGGGACGCGCTGCCGCGGACCGTCGCGAAGGAGATCGTGCTCTCGGGGGGGCTCACGGCGGCGAACGTCGGCGACGCGATCCGGCGTGTGCGTCCGTGGGCGGTCGATGTGTCGAGCGGCGTGGAAGTGCAGGGTGCCGACGGGCGGCCGGTGAAGGGCGTCAAGGATCCGGTGCGAATCGCCGCATTTATCGAGGCCGTGCGCAATGCAGATGGGTGACGTCCCGTACAACCTTCCCGACGAGCGGGGCCATTTCGGACCGTACGGCGGCGTGTTCGTCGCCGAGACGCTGATCCGCGCGCTCGACGAGCTCAAGGAACACTACGCGCGCTATCGCAACGACCCGGCGTTCGTCGCCGAGCTCGAAGACGAGCTCGCGCACTACGTCGGCCGTCCGTCGCCCGTCTACCATGCGAAGCGCTGGTCGGACGGGCTCGGCGGCGCGCAGATCTGGTTCAAGCGCGAGGACTTGAATCACACCGGCGCGCACAAGATCAACAACTGCATCGGCCAGGCGCTGCTCGCTTCGCGGCTCGGCAAGCGGCGCGTGATCGCGGAGACGGGCGCCGGGCAGCATGGCGTCGCGACGGCGACGGTGGCCGCGCGCTACGGCATGGAATGCGTCGTCTACATGGGCTCGGAGGACATTCGCCGGCAGGCGCAGAACGTTTTCCGGATGACGCTGCTCGGTGCGAAAGTCGTTCCCGTCGAATCGGGCTCGAAGACGCTCAAAGACGCGCTGAACGAGGCGATGCGCGACTGGGTCACCAACGTCGAATCGACGTTCTACATCATAGGCACCGTCGCCGGCCCGCATCCCTATCCGATGATGGTGCGCGACTTCCAGAGCGTGATCGGCCGCGAGTGCATCGAGCAGATGCCCGCTGCTGCGGGAAGGCAGCCCGATTACGTGATCGCGTGCGTCGGCGGCGGCTCGAACGCGATGGGCATCTTCTACCCGTACATCGCGAACCCGAGTGTTGCGCTTGTCGGCGTCGAAGCGGCCGGCGAGGGCATCGCCACCGGGCATCACGCGGCATCGCTGTGCGCCGGGCGTCCGGGCGTGCTGCACGGCAACCGAACCTATCTGCTGCAGGACGACGACGGGCAGATCGTCGAGACGCATTCGGTGTCGGCCGGTCTCGACTATCCGGGCGTCGGTCCCGAGCATGCGTGGCTCAAGGACACGCAACGCGCACGCTACGTATCGATCACCGACGACGAGGCGCTCGCCGCTTTTCGCACGTGTTGCCGACTCGAGGGCATCATTCCTGCCCTCGAGTCGGCGCATGCGCTCGCGTATGCGGCGAAGCTCGCGCCGACGCTTTCGCGCGATACGATTCTGCTCGTCAATCTGTCCGGACGCGGCGACAAGGACATGAACACGTTCGCCGAGCGCACAGGGCTCAAGTTCTATTGCCGGCCGGAATGCGATCCGGCGCGACGCGCGACATGAACCGCATCGACGCCACGCTCGCCGCCTGCAAGTCGGCCGGTCGCACGGCGTTGATACCGTATATCACCGTTGGAGATCCCTCGCTCGCCGTATCGGCGCGCGTGCTGGACAGCATCGTCGAGGCGGGCGCCGACATCGTCGAGCTGGGCGTCCCCTTCTCGGATCCGATGGCGGACGGACCGGTGATCCAGCGCGCATCCGAACGCGCGCTCGCCAATCGCGTTCGTCTTGCCGACGTATTGAACGTGGTCGCGCAATTTCGCGGGCGCGACAATCACACGCCGATCGTGCTGATGGGCTACGCGAATCCGATCGAGGCGATGGGCGTTGAAGCGTTCGTCACGCGCGCGGCGAGCGCCGGCGTGGACGGCGTGATCGTCGTCGACTATCCGCCGGAGGAAGCCGAACTTTTTTCGCAGCTCCTCGATTCGCACGGCGTTGCGCCGATCTTCCTGATGTCGCCGACGACGACGGTCGAGCGCATGCAGGCGGTTGCGCGCCTCGCGCGCGGCTACGTCTATTACGTGTCGCTCAAAGGCGTGACCGGCGCGAGCCACCTCGACGCCGACGACGTCGGACGCAACCTCGCGCAGATCCGGCGCCATGTGTGCTTGCCGGTCGGCGTCGGATTCGGCATTCGCGATGCCGCGAGCGCGCTCGCCGTCGCGCAGCATGCCGATGCCGTCGTGATCGGCAGCCGGATCATCCAGGAGATGGAGGCGGGCGCGCCGGACGATGCGCCCGCGCGCGCCGGCGCGTGGCTCGCCGGCATACGCGCGGCGCTCGACACCCGCATCCCGCGTGCGGCATGATCGCGCGGTCCCAACGCCAGCCTACGATTCGCCGATGACCTGGTTGCAGAAGCTGCTGCCGCCGCGCATCAAGAGCACGCCCGGCGAGCGCAAGGCGACGGTGCCCGAGGGCTTGTGGGTCAAGTGCCCGGCGTGCGAAGCCGTTCTCTATCGGACCGATCTCGAGAACAATCTCGACGTCTGCCCCAAATGCAGTCATCACGCTCGCGTGCGCGCACGCGAACGCATCGAGCAGCTGCTCGATCCCGAAGGCCGGTTCGAGATCGGATCCGACGTCGTGCCGGTCGATGTGCTGAAGTTCAAGGATACCAAGAAATATCCGGAACGCCTGTCGGCCGCACTCGAGGAAACCGGCGAAACCGACGCGCTGGTCGTGATGCAGGGAAGCATCAAGAGCGTGCCGCTCGTGCTCGCGGTGTTCGAGTTCGAGTTCATGGGCGGGTCGATGGGCGCCGTCGTCGGCGAGCGCTTCGTTCGCGGCGTGCGGGTCGCGTATGAGAATCGCATCCCGTTCATCTGCATCTCGGCATCCGGCGGCGCGCGCATGCAGGAAGGCGTCAATTCGCTGTTCCAGATGGCGAAGACGACCGCGGTGCTGCAGGAGCTCACGAAAGCGCGTCTGCCGTTCGTGTCGATCCTCACCGATCCGACCATGGGCGGCGTATCGGCGTCGTTCGCGTTCGTCGCCGACCTCGTGCTCGCCGAACCCGGTGCGCTGATCGGTTTCGCGGGCCCGCGCGTAATCGAGCAGACGGTGCGCGAAAAATTGCCCGAAGGCTTCCAGCGCGCCGAGTTCCTGCTCGACAAGGGCGCGATCGACATGATCGTCGACCGCCGGCAACTAAAAGACGAGCTCGCGCGGCTGCTCGCGTTGCTGATGCGACAGCCAGCGCCGGCGAGCTGAAAAGTAGGGTCAGACTCGACTTTCAGAGCGGACGTGGGATTGACGAGCGCGTCGCAGAAAGGCGAGTCTGACCCTACTTTTCAGTGACGGAGTCGTCGACCGTGTCGCGGAACTTCGAGTCTGACCCTGCTATTCGGCGTCCGTCGACGCTCGCCGGCTGGCTCGCGTACATCGAGACGCGACACCCGAAGGCGATCGCGATGGGGCTCGATCGCGTGCGCGAAGTCGGCGCGCGCCTGCCGATCGCGATCGCATGCCCGGTGGTGACCGTCGGAGGCACCAACGGCAAAGGCTCCACCTGCGCGATGCTCGACGCGATCATGCTTCGCGCCGGACATCGCACGGGCCTGTATACGTCGCCGCATCTGTTGCGCTACAACGAGCGCGTGCGCATCGATGGTGTGCCGCTCGGCGGTGACGAGCTGGTCGCCGCGTTCAATGCGGTCGAGGACGCCCGCGACGACACGCCGCTCACCTACTTCGAATACGGAACGCTGGCCGCGCTTTGGCTGTTCGCGCGGGCCCGACTCGACGTGCTCGTGCTCGAGGTCGGTCTGGGTGGCCGGCTCGACGCCGTCAACGTCGTCGATGCGAACGTCGCGGTCGTCACGAGCATCGACATCGATCACGTCGACTATCTCGGCGACACGCGCGAGCAGATCGGGCGCGAAAAGGCCGGCATCTTTCGCGCCGGCCGGCCCGCGGTGTGCGCCGACCGCGATCCGCCGTCTTCGCTCGTCGAGCACGCGCAAGGGATCGGCGCGCCCCTGTTTCTGATCGGACGCGATTTCGATTGCGTGGTCGAATCGCAAACGCAATGGCGCTTTACGGGACCGGCGGGAAGCCGCTACGGCTTGCCGATGCCCGCGTTGCGCGGCCGCTACCAGCTTTCCAATGCCGCGACCGCGCTCGCCGTCGTCGACCTGTTGCGCGAGCGCCTGGTCATTCCCGCGTTCGCGATCCGGGAAGGACTCGCCGCGGTCGAGCTCGCCGGCCGATTTCAAGTGCTGCCGGGAAAGCCGACGATCGTGCTCGACGTTGCGCACAATCCGCAAGCGGCGCGCGCGCTCGCCGCGACGTTGGGCGACATGGGATTCCACCCGCGCACGCACGCCGTCGTCGGCATGTTCGGCGACAAGGACATCGCCGGTGTGGTGAGCGCGCTGAAATGCCGCGTGGATCGATGGCACACGGCGCCCTTACCCGGCCCGCGCGGGGCAAGCGCGGCGCGGATTCGCGAAGTCTTGATTCGCGCCGGGGTGCCGCCGCAGGACGTTCTCCCGCACGACGATGTCGACGTCGCGTTTGCTGCGGCGCGAGAAGACGCGGATGAAGCTGATAGAATCGTCGTTTTTGGATCTTTCCTCACGGTCGCGGCCGCGCTCGCCGCTATGAACCAGCGCGTCGCGACGCCGCACCGGCATGGCTGATCGAATCGCCGAACCCGACGACGCTGCTGTCGACGAGCTCAAACGCAAGGCGCGTCGACGTCTTATCGGCGCGATCGTGCTCGCGCTCGCCGCTGCAATCGTCGTGCCGATGCTGCTCGAGCGCGACCCGCGTCCGCTCGGCGACGACGTATCGGTGCAGATCCCGCCCGTCGACGACGGCAAGTTCATCAATCGGCTGAACGAACAGAAGGGCGACGCCCCGGCGAAAATCGTCCCGAAGCCCGAGGTCTCGCTGCCCCCGGCACCGCCGCGGGAGGCCGCTGCAGCGTCGACGAAGCAAGTGGGCGGCAACGCCCAGCAGAAGGCGATCACCCAAGCCGAGCAACGCGTACTCGCGCCGCCAGCGCAATCGGCCGGCGCGCCAGTGCCAGCCGCCGAAAAGGCGGCGCCGACGGTCGAGACGAAGACGGCGCCGATGCAACCGCCTGCACCCTCGAAGGCAGCCGCTGCGCCCAAGAGCGAGTCGCCGAAGCCGGATCCGGTCGCTGCAAGCGGCGTGTCCAACCCATCGACGGCGTCGGCGGCGAAGGCAGAAAGTTTCGTCGTGCAGCTCGCGGCATTCGCCGACGACAAAGGCGCCAACGCGCTCGCCGGAAAGCTGAAGCGCGCCGGCTATCCGGCGTACACCGAGCCCGTGCAGACGAGCCGCGGCACGCTATGGCGCGTGCGCGTCGGCGCGTACCCGTCGCGCGACGCCGCGAGCGAGGCGCGAACGAAACTCAAGAGCGACGGCTACAGCGGTATCGTCGCGTCGGCCCAATAGCGCCATGTGCGGAATCGTAGGCGTCGTCGCTCACACGCCGGTCAACCAGCTTCTCTACGACAGCCTGCTCTTGCTGCAGCATCGCGGCCAGGACGCTGCGGGCATCGTGACCAGCGAAGGCCCGAAGTTCCATATGTTCAAGGGACCGGGCATGGTGCAGAGCGTGTTTCGCACGCGCAACATGCGCGAGCTCGTCGGTCATGCCGGCATCGCGCACTGCCGCTATCCGACGGCAGGCTCGGCGTTCTCCGAGCTCGAGTCGCAACCCTTCTATGTCAATTCGCCGTTCGGCGTAACGCTCGGCCACAACGGCAATCTCACCAACAGCGAAGCGCTCAAGCGCGAGCTCTTCCAGCTCGACTTCCGCCACGTCAACACGAACTCCGACTCGGAAGTGCTGTTGAACGTGCTCGCGCTCGAGCTCGAGCGCGCGGCGCATCACGCGAGGCTCGACCCCCATGCGATCTTCCGCGCGGTCGCCGGCGTGCACAAACGCTGCCGCGGCGCGTACGCGGTCGTCGCGATGATCGCAGGCTACGGGCTGCTCGCGTTTCGCGATCCGTTCGGCATCCGGCCGTTGTGCATCGGCGTGAACGATGCGATGGGCGGCACCGAGTACATGGCGGCGAGCGAATCGGTTGCCGTCGAGGCGCTCGGGTTCCGGCTGTTGCGCGACGTCGCTCCGGGCGAGGCGATCTATGTCGACGTCGCCGGGACGTTCCACGCGCGCCAGTGCGCCGAGAACGCCGTGCTGCGCCCGTGCATCTTCGAGTTCGTCTATCTCGCTCGCCCCGACTCGGTGATCGACGGCACGTCGGTCTACGAGGCGCGGCTGCACATGGGGCACGAGCTCGCGAAGAAGATCCGGCGCATTCCCGAAGCGGCCGACATCGACGTCGTGATCCCGATTCCCGATTCGAGCCGGCCTTCGGCGCTGCAGCTCGCGAACGATCTCGGCCTCACGTATCGCGAAGGGTTCGTGAAGAGCCGCTACATCGGCCGCACGTTCATCATGCCCGGGCAGGCACTGCGCAAGAAGAGCGTGCGCCAGAAGTTGAATCCGATCGGCATCGAGTTCAAAGGCAAGGTCGTGCTGCTGGTCGACGATTCGATCGTTCGCGGCACGACGTCGCGCGAAATCGTGCAGATGGCGCGCGAAGCGGGCGCGCGCAAGGTGTACTTCGCGTCAGCGGCGCCGCCGGTGCGCTTTCCGAACGTCTACGGCATCGACATGCCGAACCAGCGCGAGCTCGTCGCCACCGGACGCACCGAGGCCGAGATCGCGCGCGAGATCGGCGCCGACCTGCTGATCTATCAGGATCTCGACGCGCTCAAGAATGCCGTGCGCACCGCCAATCCGAAGCTGACCGAGTTCGAGGCGTCGTGCTTCGACGGCAAGTACATCACCGGCGATATCACCGCCGACTACCTGTCGCACCTTGCGATCGAGCGCCACGAGAACCGCGGCGACGAGGAATTGCAGGCGAACGAGTCGTCGACGTCGCTTGCGATCGACTGATTCGCCGAATTGGCGCGGCGCGATCGCGCCGCGCTCCGCTGCCGTTACTTCGCCGCTGCGGTCAGATAGTCGACCGCGGCTTTCACGTCGTCGTCGGCGAGCGCATTGTTGCCGCCCTTCGGTGGCATCGCGCCCTTGCCCTTGAGCGCGCTGTTGTAGAGCGCGGCGGTTCCCTGCGCGAGTCGCGGCGCCCACGCGGCCTTGTCGCCGAACTTCGGCGCACCGACCAAACCCGCCGCGTGGCACGCCGTGCACGTCGTGTCGTAGATCTTCTTGCCATCCGGTTTGGCCGCGGCGGCGGCCGGGGCGGCGGCCGCTGTCGTCGTCGGCGCCGCAGGCGTGGCCGCCGCGACCGGTGCCGTTGCCGAGCCTGAATTCATCATGAACTCGACGGCGCGTTTCACTTCGACGTCGGAGAGCTCCGCCATGCCGCCGCGAGCGGGCATGCCGGCGTGGCCTTTCAACGCCGATTCGTAAACGCTCTGCAAGCCGCGCTTCGCTCGCTGGATCCACGCGGTGCGATCGCCGATCTTCGGCGCGCCGCGTTCGCCGGCCGCGTGGCACTTGCCGCATGTCGCTGCGACCACCTGTTCACCGGTTCGATCACCGCCGGCTTTCGTCGCGGGCGCTGCCGGCTCTTTGAGGTTCGCGCCCGACTTGTTCGCCATGAACACGACGGCGCGTTGCACCTCGACCGGTTCGAGGTCGGGATTGCCGCCTTTCGCGGGCATCGCGCGAATGCCGTCGACCGCGTGCGCGAACAGCGTGCTCTCGCCTTGCTTCACCCGCGCCGACCATGCGCCGGCATCACCGACCTTCGGTGCTCCGGCGAGCCCGCCTTCGTGACACGTCTTGCAAACCTGGTTGTACACCTGCTCGCCCGTCATCTGCCCCTTGGGGCCGCTCGGTGCGGCGAGCAACACGTTGCCGATCGGCTTGATGCGCTCGATTATGCCGTGATCGTCGCCGCTGACCGGCTCGCCGCCGCCGGTTACCAATTGCGTGACGAGCGCGATCACCGCGATGGGGACGATGAAAGCGAGGGCGACCACGATGACGAGCTGCTTCCAGTTCTGGATCGGGGAGGCGTGCTGATCGTGGTGCGTTTCCATGGAGGTCGAGAGATCGGCTGGTCGCGGCGATTCGTTTTGCTCGCTCGATGCGAGCGCGCGATGAGTCAACTTTTGATTATACCGTGCGACGAGAAAGACCGTAAACGCGTGGTGGCATTGCAAGTTGGCGCGGCGTAAAATGGTCGCATTCGCGCCCGTAGCTCAGTTGGATAGAGTGTTGGTTTCCGAAGCCAAAGGTCACAGGTTCGACTCCTGTCGGGCGCGCCAGAATCCCTGGGTGTATCCCGTAGCGTGAGCAAGCGGCGGGCGCGCAGCAGCCCGACGGCTTCGTCGCCCGTATGAACGCGCTCACGAATTTGCCTTCGACGGCGTCGACCAGCGTGTCGTCCCGAAAACCTTCGACGGCAAGAAAGCTCCGCGCGTCGCCACTGTCGTACACGGGCGTGATTTCGATTCCGATGCCGATGCCGGTAAGGCCCGCATTCGCAAGCTTGTCCCGATATTCGCGGGCAACGATGCGGCGCGGTTCGATCGCCCGATTGCGGGTGATGCATTCCGCGTAGAGAAAGCCGAGCAGCTCTTGCAGCGCGGCGGTGTTTGCCGAGTGGCGCAGACGTGTTTTCGCGGCGAACGTTGACGAGACCCTCGTTCTTGAGCTTCTCGAGGTGGTGCGAGAGCGTAGAGCTCGGGATGCCAAGCTCGGCTGCGATGTCACCGACCACCAAGCCCTCCGGATGAATGGTGCCCGTGTTCGGGCGTAACGCAGCGAGAAGGTGAGGCGGACAATCGAGCGCTGGGGCTTGTTGAACTGACCATAAGCGGACCTCAAGTCGTGCTGGCCGCATCGCCACTACTACGGTGATTTCGCTCGGACCGCCGCGTTTGAACTGGGCCTATACTCTTCTCGTGCTTTCTGCTTGAGCGGGAGACTACATGCGCACAATACCGACCGGCGCTCGAGGCTCGTTTACGATGATCGTATCTCCTGAACACCTTGCCAATCGATTCAAGGATGCAATGCTCCCGCCGGTGCTGGCGACGCCGGTGATGATCATGGCCATGGAGAACGCCGCGCTGGAAGCGATCAAGCCTTACTTCGAGGCGGGCGAAAGCGCGGTGGGCACGCGGGTCGATGTCAGCCATCTTGCGCCCACTCCAGTCGGCCGCAGCATCGTCGCACACGCCGAAGTCATCGCCAGTAACGGCCGGCAAATCGAGTTCCGAGTGACTGCGATAGACGGAACGGAGGAAATAGGCCGCGGCACCCATGGTCGGGTGGTGATCGATCTAGCCAGGTTTTCCGAGCGCCTCGCAGCGAAGTTCGGTAACCAAGCCGATTGATTTGCCGATGCGGCGTGGCGACTCGATCGTCGCGGCGACACGAGCCGTGTCCGCCTCTGGCCGAACCGACGGTTTACGGCGACAACAACCGATACCGCCTCCCAGACCAACTCGCGGTCCACTACTCGTTGCTTCCGCGCCACGGCGGGTCAAGGTCAAAGGAGTGAGTCATGTATGACCGTATTCTGGCCGCGTTGGACGGGAGCGAGACGTCCGAGCGGGCGTTGCAGCATGCGATCAAGCTCGCGAGCGAACAGCACGCGAAGCTGCGGTTGTTGCACGTCGTCGACGAGCTCGGGATGAATCTGGGACAGACCCCCACTCCGGATGCATTCTGGATTGCCGCTCGCCAAGCCGGCGATCGCATTCTTGACGCAGCCAACGCTCGTGTCCTGATGGTCGGGCTCGAAGCGGAGACGAAGTTGCTCGAGATGCGCACGTTCGGCGCGGTCGTCCGGCGGGTGGCCGATCTCATCGTGGAGGACGCACAGCGCTGGCAGGCCGATTTGATCGTCGTCGGCACGCACGGTCGGCGCGGTCTCAACAAGATCCTGCTCGGCAGCGTCGCGGAGGGCGTGATCCGCTTGTCTCCGGTGCCCGTATTGCTGATCCGCGGGCCCGAGACCGATTCGCGCTAGGTCGGATGAGCTCGGCCGGACAGCGGTGTCGCGTCGTCAGTCAACGTGCATGTCGTGAACCAGCAAGACCGGCTCGGGCGCGATGCGTGCGAGCTCGTCGTTGCGCAGGCCGTGGGTGGCGATCGAATGGGCGCGATCGCATGATCTGCGCTTCGGTTCCGTCGCCGCGCATGCGGCTGCATTCAGAAACCGGCAGCCTCGGCCATCGACTGCGCCATTTTCGATAACGGAGGGTGCGCCGGCGCACCCGGTTCGAGGTGATCGGTGTCAATTGTGCGCACGCCTTCAACGAAGCGCAGCGTTCGCGAGTCAGGTCTGTGCGTCGACGTCCGCGGCGAGTGCGCGCAGCGCTGGCGACACCTCCACCGCGTACGCCACACCCGGGTCAAGCGATCGCAGACGTTGCGGCAGTGCGCGAAGCTCGCTCGCGGCGTGCTCGCGCGATCGTTCCAGCGCAGGCAGCGATGCGAGCAGCCTTCCGCCGCGCATGACCGGCTCTAATAGCGCACGGCCCGGCGCGCACTCGGTTTCGAGCGTCAGAACGTCGCTCTCCAATCGTCCGTCATGAGCCGTCCGCCGGAACACCTGCTTGCGACCCGGCCACGTCGCCTTGCCCTCGGAGCGCTTGCGCCGCGGGCGCCCGTCGTACTCCTGCAGCTTGTACGCGCAATCGAGAGACGGCGCGTCAGCCGACGTGTTCATCCGCGTGCCGATGCCGAAACCGTCGATCGGTGCCCGCTGCTCGCCAAGATCGCGCAGACGGAACTCGTCGAGGTTACCGCTCGCGAAAATCGTGATCGCCGACAATCCCGCAGCGTCCAGGATCGCGCGAACGCGCCGTGCATGCTCGCCCAGGTCGCCGCTGTCGATGCGCACGCCCTTGATCGCGATGCCTTCGGGCGCGAGCTTCGCGGCGAGCTCGACGACCTTGTGCGCGGCGCGCTCGGTATCGTAGGTGTCGATCAGCAGCATTGCGGCGCCGGCGTGCGTACGCAGAAACGACTCGAACGCCGCCGTCTCGTCCGCGTGCGCCTGCACGTACGAGTGCGCCATCGTGCCGTAGACGGGAATGCCGAACCGGCGGCCGGCTTCGACGGTCGCGGTGCCGCCGAACCCGGCGAGGAAGCTCGCGCGGGCGGACAGCAGTCCCGCCTCGGCGCCGTGCGCCCGGCGAAGACCGAAGTCCACCAACAGTCGGCCGGGCGCGGTCAGCACGCAGCGCGCCGCTTTGCTCGCGACGAGCGTCTGGTAATGCACGAGGTTCATGACCCGGCTCTCGACGAGCTGAGCCTCGCGTAGCGGCGCGACGATGCGCAGCACGGGCTCGTCGGCGAAAAACGTCGTGCCTTCGCGCATCGCGTCGACGTCGCCGGTGAAACGCAGGTCGCGCAGCGACTCCAGGAAATCCGGTCGGAAGCGACGCGTCTGCCCAAGCCATTGGAGGTCGGCATCCGTGAACCGCAGATTCATCAGGTAGTCGACGACCTGCGCGAGCCCCGCTGCGAGCAGGAAGTTGCGTTGCGCCGGCAGCTTTCGCACGTAGAGCTCGAAGACAGCGGTCGCGTTCATCCGCTCGGCGAAGTACGCCTGGAGCATCGTCAGCTCGTACAGATCAGTGAGCAGGACGGACGAGAGCATGGATGTGACGGAGCGATGGTGGCGGTGGTGGTGCTGCGGCTCGCCATCGCTATCCATGTTGACAGATATCAACGGCGATCTCCATCGCGCTGACAATGAGCCCGCGCCGTGGGCATCCCTCGGAGCATGCCTGCGGACCGAAGCAGCATCACGGCGGCAGACGAGGACGAGCTCACGTTCGTGGGCTTCGTGACGTTCTTCGATCCGCCGCGCCATGATGCTGCGAGCCAACATCATGAAGTGCGTGATGATGGCCACCAGCTCCAACTTCGGCAACATACTGAGCAGGGCGGTCGCCACGCTCGTGTTGCCGTTCCTGCCGCTGCTGCCGGTACAGATCCTGCTCAACAATCTGCTCTACGACATTCGCTCGCGATGGTCGCCGTCGGGCTGGCGCTGCCGTTCGCGCCGGTGGGAACGCTCTTGGGCTTCGTGACACCTCCGTGGCCGTTCTTTGCGATGCCCATCGCGCTCGTCGCGCTCTACCTGGTCCTCGCCGAATACGGCAAACACGGGTTCTATCGAGCCGAGCGATCGATCATTGCGCGACGTCCCCGGCGCGCGATGCCGCCATAGATCGTGAACACCCCGGAGCGATCGTCGTCGGACTGCGCGCGCCCTCGGCGCTGGTCGGATACTCTTGCGATGCTGCGGCGCCGTTTTCGTGAAACGGCGAGTGAACGGGGAAGTGCTTGAACGCCGTGGAGGACACGCTATGGGCAACGCTTGCGAAGCCGGCTTCGGATGCCGTACGACGATCCTTGGCGCGCTGATGGCATTGGCCGCGTGCGGTCCCGCCGCGCCGCCTCCGCAGACGCCTGTTGCGGAAGGCGCATGGCACGAGTTTCAGGGAACGTGGACCGCGGCCGGCGCTCGCCACGCGATTAGCCTCGGTGGCGATCGCAGGGCATCCCTCGCGAGTTTCGAGGGATCGGTACTGCTCTCCGGAGCCTCGCGGCCGGCCGTCGGTTTCCGCGCGGAAGCCATCGTACTCAACGATAGCGTCACCGGCATGGTCGGCCGTGCGGTTTGGACGGACGAGCATGGGGATCAGGCCTACAGCGAACTGAAAGGCGAGGGCACGAACACCGGAAACAGGATCGTCGGGACCTTTCTCGGTGGCACCGGGCGATACCGCGGCGCGACCGGCACCTACGAGTTCTCGTGGCGATTCGTGCTGGAGTCGGAGGACGGGACGGTGCAAGGTCAGTCCGCCGGGCTCAATGGGCGGGTGCGGTTCGACACGCCGCAGGGCACGCCTGTTGCGGGAGGTTCGCGGCCATGACCAGCATCGCTCTGATGGTGAGGCGAGCCGTTCCGTTCGCGCTCGCGATCGGCATCTGGTTTGCGCCGGTCCCGGCGGGGCTTACCGCGACTGCCTGGCATCTGTTCGCGGTGTTCGTCGCGGCGATCGTGTCGGTTCTGGTCGGCGCGTTTCCGCTGCTCACCTCGACGATGCTGGCGGTGGCGGCGGTCGTCATGACGGATACGGTTTCCGCAGCCAAGGCGTTTGGAGGCTTCGCGAACGCGAGCGTGCTCTTGGTGGTGATCGCGTTCCTCGTCGCTCAGGCCGTCGTGAAATCGGGCCTGGGCCGGCGCATCAGCCTGTTCATGGTGAGTCGGTTCGGCAAGTCGTCGCTGGGACTCGCCTACAGCATCGTTCTCACCGACGCCTTCATCGCTCCGGCGTTTCCGAGCAACACCGCGCGTGGCGGCGTGCTCTTTCCCATCGTGCTCTCGGTGGCGCAGGGATCGGGTTCCCGGCCCGATCACGCCGCGGGCCGCCGCCTCGGCGGCTATCTGATGTTTTGCGGGATGGCGAGCCTTGCGGTCTCGTCGGCACTCTGGATGACGGCGACCTCGGCCAATCCGATCGGAATCCAGGTCGTGCGCGAGTACGGAATCGAGATCGGTTTCGGCAAGTGGCTGCTCGCGGCGTCGGTGCCGGCATTGACCGCCATCCTGGCGTTGCCGTGGGTGATCGCGCGCCTCTTTTCACCCGGTGTCGGGGAAACGCCCGAGGCCCCGGTGGCCGCGCGAAAGGCGCTCGGTGAATTGGGCCCGTTGTCGCGCGACGAGCGGATCACCGCCGTTGCGTTCGTGCTGATGGTCTCGGGCTGGATATTCGCCGACGCACTGAAGCTC
The DNA here is from genome assembly GCA_963728935.1 of uncultured beta proteobacterium. Taxonomy (GTDB): domain Bacteria; phylum Pseudomonadota; class Gammaproteobacteria; order Burkholderiales; family Casimicrobiaceae; genus CAVSMC01. Next base: position 1,693,904 of record CAVSMC010000001.1, read on the forward strand.
AACGTTACGAGCATCGCCTTCGGCGGACTTGGTCTGTTGCTGATGACCAACGTGCTGACGCTCGACGACATCGCCGGGCAGGGCGACACGCTTGCGACGTTTCTCTGGCTCGCGGTGCTGTTCGCGCTGAGCGGTCAACTGAACGAGCTTGGGTTCATGGGCTACGTCGGCCAGCGACTTGCATCGCACCTGGGCGGTCTCTCGTGGCCGGTGACCTATGTGACGCTGATCGTACTGTACGTCGCGATCCACTACATGTTCGTAAGCCAATCGTCGCAGGTTCTCGCGCTCCTTGGCGTATTCCTCGACGTGGGGATTCGGGGCGGCGTTCCCGCGCCGCTGATGGCGTTCGCGCTGTTGTTCGCCAGCAGTTACTTTTCCGTGATCACGCCACAGGGTGGAAGCCAGAACGTCATCTTCGTCGGCAGCGCCTATCTCACGCAGCGCGAACTCTACCGGCTCGGATTGCTGCTGACGATCTTCTTCATGGGGGTGTTCCTCGTTGTTGGGACACCGTGGCTTCTTCTGATCGCCGGTCGAGCTATCTAGCTGCAGCCGCCGGGGCGCGACATGTCCCGAAATACTTCGGCGAGATGGTCACCGCAATCACGCGAGAGACGCGTAGCAAGCGCGCTTTACGGTAGATTTCTGCCCTTGCGCCGCGTTCGAAACGTGCCTCCCCCGATCTGGACCGCCGAATCGTGACGGAAACCGCAAGCACGGACATCTTTCTTGGCAGACAGCCGATCCTCAACCGGGGTCAGCAACTGGTCGCGTACGAACTGCTGTTTCGCAGCGGCCATCAGAACTTCGCCAGCTTCAGCGATGGCCGAACCGCGACTGCGACCGTGATCCGCAACCTGTTCTCCGAACTTTCGATCGGCGATGTGCTGGGAGCGTATCGCGGCTACATCAACGTAGACGAGGACATGCTGTTCTCGAGCGCGCTGGAGCTGCTTCCGACGGAATCGGTGGCGCTGGAAATTCTCGAAACCGTCGTACCGACTCCACAGGTCATTGAACGCTGCGCCGAACTCAAAGCGAGAGGCTATGTGCTGGCGCTCGATGACGTCGTCCAGATCAACGAACCGTTCGTACCGTTGCTTCCGCACATCGAGGTGGTCAAGGTCGACCTCAAGGCAATCGAGCCGCGGCGGCTTGCCGAAGTGGTGCGGGCGGTCAAGCAACTCGGCAAGCGGCTACTTGCCGAGAAGGTGGACCATCGAGAGGAGATGCAACGTTGCCACGATCTCGGCTTCGACCTGTTTCAGGGATACTTCTTTGCGAGGCCGGCAATCATCGAAGGAAGGAAGCTCGATCATTCGCAGCTCGCGCTGCTGCGCCTGATGAACCTGCTGATCGCTGATGCCGAAAGCTTCGAGATCGAAGCGGTGTTCAAGCACGAGCCCGGACTGACGCTCAACCTGCTGCGGCTCACCAATTCGGTTGCGAGCGGCCTGCCCGTGAAGATAACCTCGCTTCGCCACGCCATCACGCTGCTCGGGCGGCGGCAATTGCAGCGTTGGCTGCAGTTGCTGCTCTATACCGCGGGCACCGGCAGGCGCGCCAATCCACTGCTTCAACTCGCGGCCGCCCGCGGTCGCATGATGGAGCTGCTGGCTCAAAGTGTTGCGCCCGACGACAAGGCGTTCGCCGACAATGGCTTCATGATCGGTATCCTGTCGCTCACGCCGGCGCTGCTCAATCAGAGCATCGAGCGTATCGTTGCCGGCCTGAAGCTCAGCCGCGACGTTCAGTCGGCGCTTTGCGAGCACAGCGGGCGCCACGGTGACCTGTTGAGCGTCACGGAATTGCTGGAGCGCAATCAGATCGAACGGATCGAAGCGATACTTCCGCGGCTTCCCGGCTTGCATGCCGGCGAAATCAACCGATGTCTCGCGCAAGCCCTCTCGTGGGCGAACAACATCGACCGGGAAAGCTGACCAGGATTTGTACCGCCCGGAATGTAGTACCCGCGCCAGCTTCCTTCGATCGCTGCCGCTTCACGGCGGGACACGACGCGACAGCCACAGCAGTCACCGGCAGATGGCAACGACGCGTGACGGTTCCTCGGCAAGAGTCGCGATACGGGCGCGTTGCATGGTGCCCAGCGTGCGCGCCGCATCACTGACGCCGTGCTTCCCATGACGATCGTCTAGACGTTTCGTTCGGCCCAGCCATTTCGTCCTAGCTGCCAACATTGGTTATTGTCCGAGCATAGACTTCGATCGCTGGCCGCACGTCATCGACTGGCAACCCACGTGCGATGTGAGCTGATAAATATTGATATTAATCATTTTTTTGAACTGATTAGGCGTCGGATTTATTGACAGTACTAGAATGTCTGCGACAACAGATAATAGCAATATTGTGCAATTCTAGTAATCCCACTAGGCACTTGTTTTACAGCAGATATATGTTGGTAAAGATCATGATTTTGGTGTCGTACAACGTGAGCATGATGGGAATAGATTGATTCGAATCAAAAGTGACTGTTATTCTTATGTCGGGAGATTTGGCGATTGCACCTTGCAGTGCACAACAACCAATCGAGATCGGTCGCATTAACCGATTATCTCTAAACGGAAATATGGAACCTACGCGATGGCGGGCACGGACCTTGCACGACTCGAGGCACGTTCGACCGTCGAGTGAGGGATTCGTCGGTCGGCGCTTCGAACTAGGGGAGACGATACGATGAATAAGCTTCTGGTGACGGCGCTGGCGCTGGCAACATGTTCGAGCGTCGGCGCGGCGCCGATTCAAGTCACTCAATCGGCAGCGATCACACCCATTTTCAATTCGGTGTTCGACACTTCGGCGGGCGGAACTCCGACCACGACTCCCGTTGCCACGAGGGCTCTGTCCTTTAATCCGTTCGATGCGGACACCGGCGTGTTGACCGGCGTGTCGTCGCGTTTGTCGTTTACCGCGGGCTTGCTCAGCCTGGGCGCTTCGGGAACCCTTGCATCGGCTCCTTCCGGCAACCCGTCTTACTCATCCAACGGTTCGGCCTCGGCGAGCTCGAATTTGCCTGGACTCGCAGGGCTGTTCGGGCCGATCAACGATACGCTGTCGAACTCTTGCTCCGGGCTCGGCGCGGTCAAATGCTTTGCGAGCGCGGGTGCAAACCTCAGCGGAAATGCATCGCTGCAGAAGGTCGACACGAGCTGGCTCAGCCCGACAGCGACCGTCGATGTCGCCAGCCTCGATGCGTACGTCGGCGCTCTGCCGTTGTCGTCGACGCTGTCAGTGACCAATTCCGTCTCGCTCACCAACGCGTTCAAGATCTCGAACCCGAGAGCGGCCCTCGAGCTGACGGGTCTCGCGGGAACCCAGTTGCTCACGTATTCGTATCTGCACCACGCGAACGCTTCGTTCGACAACGATTTCGACCTGAACGCGCTCGCGCTCGACGTGAGCGCCAATCCGTTCGGCTTCTCCGTCTTCAACCTCGGAGACGAGAGCGATACGACGAAGATGGACGGAGCAACCATCAGCTGTATGAGCGGAGATTGTGCGGCGTTCGACGTCTTGTTGCCGACGTTCGACAACTTGATCGCCGATGGCGGTGGCGTGGACGGCAGCGCCGCATTCAAGGCCATCGTGCCCGGGACGTACTCCGCGACCTTCGCCATCGTGTCGTCGGACGACACAAGCGTCGGCGCCTCGACCTCGCGGCGGCCGACATCGCTGTTTCTCAATTTGCAGGCAACTTTGATCCCCGAACCCGACACGCTCGCGCTGCTCGGCATTGCGCTGGCCGTGGCGGGTTACGGTTGTTCCCGCCGCGAGCAGTAAGCTCGCGATTCGGCGTTGACGACGGCCGCGCTTCGGGTGGGGCTTGTCATCTCGCGTTAGCGGGCTCGGAGTGCCAAGTCTCCGACCATTTCGCCGGTCAATGCAGAATCTGGCCGAGAAATAGCTTCGTGCGCTCGTTCTGGGGATGCTCGAAGAACGCGCGCGGCTCGTTCTGTTCGATGATCCGTCCTGCGTCCATGAAGACGACACGATCGGCGACCTGCCGCGCGAAGCCCATCTCGTGCGTGACCACGACCATCGTCATCCCGTCCTCGGCCAAGCCGACCATCACGTCGAGCACTTCCTTGATCGTTTCGGGATCGAGCGCCGACGTCGGTTCGTCGAACAGCATGATGCGAGGGTTCATGCACAACGCGCGCGCGATCGCCACGCGCTGTTGCTGACCGCCGGACAGTTGCCCCGGATACTTTCCCGCCTGTTCGGGGATCTTCACGCGCTCGAGATAGCGCATCGCGGTCGCGTGGGCGTCTTTCCTCGCAATCTTGCGCACCTGGATCGGTGCCAGCATGCAATTTTCGAGAATCGTCATGTGTGGAAAGAGATTGAAATGCTGGAACACCATGCCGACCTCGCGGCGCACTTCGTCGATGCGCGCGACGTCGCCGGTGAGCTCGATCCCGTCGACGACCAGACGGCCCTTGTCGTGCTCCTCCAGCCGGTTGATGCAGCGGATCATCGTCGACTTGCCGGACCCCGACGGGCCGCAAACGACAATCCGCTCGCCTTTCATCACTGTCAGGTTGATGTCCTTCAGCGCCTGGAAGCTGCCGAACCACTTGTTGACGGCGACCATCTCGATCGCGACGTCGGATTCGGGCTTGGCGCGCTCGGTCGGGGTCGTGTCGGTCGAAGATCGGTCTGACATCGTGAATCCCTGTCGATGCGGCGATGACGTCGCCCGCTCCGCTTAAACCTGCCCCATCAGCTTGGGCACTTCGTGCCGGCCGAGTCGACGCTCGAAGCGGTCGGCGAGCCGCGACAGCGGCCAGCACAGGGCGAAGTAGATCGCCGCGACGAGAGCGTAGACGGTGAACGGGCGGAACGTCGAATTGTTGACGACCTGCGCGGCGCGCGTGAGCTCGACGAAGCCGATGATCGAAGCGAGCGAAGTCCCCTTGAGAAGCTGCACCAGAAAGCCGACCGTCGGCGGGAGGGCGATGCGCAGCGCCTGCGGCATGATGACGAAGCGAAGCTGCTGGCGATAATTGAGCGCGAGCGATCGCGCGCCCTCCCATTGTCCGCGCGGAATCGCCTGGATGCAGCCGCGCCAGATTTCGCCCAGGAACGCGCTCGCGTAGAGCGTGAACGCGACGGCCGCTGCCGACCACGCGTCGATCTGTGCGCCCATCATCGTCGCGCCGAAATAGATCAGATACAACTGCATCAGGAGCGGCGTTCCCTGGAAGAACTTGATGTAGGCGATGGCGGCGGCCCTCGATGGGACCGACTTGGCAATGCGCAGCAGCGCGATCGCGAGCCCTACGATGCTGCCGCCGGCGAACGCGACGACGGCGAGCGCGATCGTCCAGCGCGCCGCGAGCAGCAGATACCAGAACTCGTTCAGCGTGAACTCGCGAATCACGCCTGCTTGCTCCACGGCGCGAACAGCCAGCGGTCGATCAGCGCAAAGATCGCCTGAAACCCGAACGCCATGACGAGGTACATGCCGGTTGCCGTCAGATAGAACTCGAACGAGCGGAAATTTCGCGCGACGATCATGTCGGTGACGGCGGTCAGCTCCTCTGCCGAGATTACCGACACGACGCTCGATGCGAGCATGATCAGGATGAACTGGCTGCCAAGCGCCGGAAAAACGGCGCGCAACGCCGGAATGATCACGATGAAGCGGAAGATCTGCCACGGCTTCAGGCCGAGCGCGCGGCCCGCTTCGATATGTTGTCGCGGCACCGATTCGATGCCCGCTCGCACGATCTCCGTCGCGTAAGCGCCGACATTGACGATCATCGCAAGTAACGCTGCCTGCGAGGGCAGCAGTCTGATGCCGATCGACGGCAGTCCAAGGTAGACCAGCAGGAGCTGCACGAGGAACGGCGTGTTGCGGATCGCTTCGACGTAGCCTTGTGCGACGGTGCGCAATACGAGGGAGCGCGAATTCTTGGCCAGCGCGCCGGCGACGCCGACGATCAGCCCGAAGAACATCGCGCCCGCGGACAGCTTGATCGTAAGCCAGGCGCCCGCGAGCAGCAGGTCGAATTCGCGGCCGACGAATCCGAACTGGAAGATATAGTTCACGCGGCGCGTCGAGGCATGCGCCTCTGCCGTCAGAACGCGACCCGCCTGCCCGTCACCGGGTAGAGCGGATCGGTATAGCCCGGCGTCGATGGGTGTCCGGGCGAGACGAGGCGGTCGAGCAGCGCCTCGTCGTCGGCATCGAAGCCTTCGTTGGTCGCGGCAACGTAGGTCTGCAGCTGCGCCTGCGTATTGGGACCGACGATCACCGAGCTCACCAGCGAGTTCGCGAGCACCCAGTTCAGCGCGAAGCCGATTGCCGTGCGTCCGCGCGCTTCGGCGTGCTCCATGACGATCTGCGCGACCACCATCGACTCCTGGCGGAATTCGGTCATCATCATCCGCTTGTCCTTGCGACCCGCCCGCGTCGCGGGATCAGGCGCCGCTCTCGGCCGGTATTTGCCGGTCAGAACGCCACGCGCGAGCGGACTGTACGGCACGACGCCGATGCCGTGATACGCGCAGACGGGCAAGTATTCGACCTCGGGCATCCGATTGACCGCGTTGTAGTAAGGCTGGCCTGCAATCGGTCGTTGCACGCCCGAGCGGTCGCACTGACGAACGATTTCCGCGATGCGCCAGCCGCTGAAGTTGCTCACGCCCCAGTAGCGGATCTTGCCGTCGCGGATGAGCGTGCCCATCGCATCGACGGTTTCCTCGAGCGGCGTTGCGAGATCGTCGAGATGAAGGTAATAGAGGTCGATGTAGTCGACGCCGAGGCGCATGAGGCTTTCGGCGGCTCCGCGCAACAGCCAATGCCGTCCGTTGCCGCCTCGATTGGGCGCAAACGGAGGCAAGCGCGTGCCGACCTTGGTCGCGACGACCCACCAATCGCGATCGCCGTTGACGGTCTTGCCGACGATCTCCTCCGAGCGGCCGCCGTTGTACGCGTCGGCGGTGTCGATGAAGTTGATGCCCGCGTCGCGCGCGTGCCGCACGATGCGGTCGGCCTCGGTCTCGTCGGCCTGGTCGCCGAACATCATCGCGCCCAGACAGAGCGACGACACTTCGAGTCCGCTGCGACCGAGCCTGCGTTGCGTGATGGGCATGCGCCTCGCCTGGGTTAGCGTCCGTGAGCCGGGGGCGTCAGAAGACCGGCAAGTCCTCGAGCGGCCGGTCCCGCCACTTGCGGCTGATCGCGTCGAGCTCGCCGTTGTTCTTGATCGTGTAGACGAACGTGTTGAGCCATTGCAGCTTGTCGGTCTCGCCGCGGCGGATGCCGATGCCGAAATGCAGCGGCCGCAACACGATCTTGACCTGGTAGTCCTTGCCGGGGTTGTTGCGGTTCAGCCGCTGATTGACGAGCAACCCGGTGCCGCCGAGGTCGATCTGGCCCGAGATCAACGCCTGCAGCTCGGTCGCCTCGTCGTCGAAACGCTGAAGCTGGAAACCTTTCTCCTGCGCGAGAGGCGTCAGCATCAAGTCCTGCATGGCGCCGCGCGGCACGCCGACGCGCTTGCCTTTCAGATCGTCGACCGTCTTGACGTTGACGGCCGCCGGCGCGACGAGCGTTGCCGCTTCGTACGCGTAGGGCATCGAATACCAGACCTGCTGCGCGCGCTCGGGCGTGATGCCGAACAGGCAAATCAGCACGTCGACGCGACCGCTCAACAACTGCGGGATGCGATTCGCGCCGGTGACCGGCACGAACTCCACCTTGACGCCGAGGTACTTGGCGAGAAGACGCGCCACGTCGGGATCGTACCCTTCCGGCTCGCCATCCTTGCCGATGAGACCGAAGATCGGCGTCGTCGTCGACACGCCGACGACGATCTTGCCGTTCTTGATGATGTCGTCGATCGTCTGCGGGTTAGCGGCTTGCGCCGACGCGCACCAGACGGCGGTCAGACCGATTGCGAACGCGCTCGAAAGACGCTGCAGCAGCTTGAACGTTGCGGACATGATGGCCTCCTCCTTCGTTGTTGTCGCCCACGGCGCTACACGGCCGCCGATGAGCTTCCTCAAACCTCGCGTATCCAGACGTTCATCTCGCCGCGGTCGCGATTGCACCAAAAGGCGTACGGAATGGCGCGCAACGACGCTCGCTGCATGCGCGGCGGATCGGTGGCGTAGAGCGCGCCGCCCGCGGGTGTCCCGATGGCGACGCCCGATGCGGTGAGCATGGCGACGCCGCCTAGCAACTCCGGCTCGAATTGCGCATCGATACGATCGGAGCGTCGCAACGCGATCCGATGCACCGGGGCATCGTTGTCGGATGCCTCGAGGCAATAGACGATCGGACCACGCTTCAGCGCGACGCGGCCGACGTCGGCGGCGACGTCCGGATGGGCATAAATGCGCTCGGCCGGCATGTCGAGGTCGAGCTTCACGACGTCGCCCTTCTGCCAGCGCCGCCGGACATGCGCATACCCACGATCCGTCATCGCGCCGAGGTCGAGCGGCGCGCCGTTGATCGCGGCGCGCGCGGCACGACACCAGCCGGGAATACGCAGCCGCAGCGAGAATTCGACGCTCTCGGCGGGATCGATGACGATATCGATTGCGCCGTGCCACGGATATCGTGTCGCCTGGCGCAGGTCGACGTTCACGCCCGCAACATGCATTCGCGCGCTGCTCTCGACGTAGAGGTGAACGGCAACTTCATCGTCCGCCGTCGAATAGACGTATTGCCCGAGCGATGCGATCAGGCGCCCGATGTTCGGAGGGCAGCAAGGACAGCGATGCCACGTCCAGCGGACGTGAGCGCCGCGGCTTGCGAGCGGGTTGTCGTAGAAGAAATGCTCGCCGTCGAGCGCAATGCCGGCGAGCGCGCCGTTGTACAGCGCGAGCTCCATCATGTCGGCGTAGCGCGCGTCGCGCTCGGCGAGCGCCATGCGATGCGACCAGAAGACGAGGCCGACCGCCGCGCATGTCTCCGCGTACGCGGTTTCGTTCGGCAGATCGTAATCGGCGGTGAAGCCCTCGTTGCGAGCCGAAGGACCCAGACCGCCGGTGACGTAGAGGCGCCTGTTCGTCAGGTCGTCCCACAGCGCGCGGCACGCAGCCATCAACGCGCGATCATCGAATGCCGCGGCGAGATCGGCCATCGCGCTGTACAGATACATCGCTCGCACCGCGTGTCCGACGACTTCGCGCTGCTCGCGCACCGGCTCGTGCGACTGGCTGTACTCGTACGTGCTGTAATACTGGGCTGCGGGGTCCTCGCCTCGCGCGATCGCTTCCTGATCGAAATAGTGCGGCTGGCGGCCACGCTCGTCGATGAAGAACTTCGCGAGGTCGAGATAGCGCCGCTCGTCGGTGAGGCGATGGAGCTTCACGAGCGCGAGCTCGATCTCGGGATGGCCGCAGTAGCCGCGCCGCTGATCGGACGCCGGACCGAACATCGTCGCGATGTAATCGGCGTAGCGCCGTACGATTTCGAGCAGGTTCCGTTTGCCGGTCACCTGCGCGTGCGCGACGGCGGCCTCGATCAGGTGTCCGGCGCAGTAGAGCTCATGCCAGTCGCGCAGGTTCGTCCAGCGCTTGGCGGGCTCGCGGCGGATGAAATACGTGTTGAAATAGCCGTCGGGCCGCTGCGCCTTCGCGATGCGCGCGATCAGATCGTCGATGCGGGCGTCGAGGTCGGCATCGTAGCGCGTCGCGAGCGCGTAGCTCGCCATTTCGATCCACTTCGCGATATCGGAGTCCCAATACATCACCGCGGTGTTCGGCCGGTTGTTGAACGGGATGCGCAACGGCCCGGGCGGCGAGTCGACGTCGAGCGCCTCGAACAAGCCGTTCTTCTCGTATTGGGCATGCAGAAACGGCACCGTGTGCTCGCGTATCGCCGTCTGCCTGCGAGACCAGAGTCCGTCGCGCAATTCGACGGCATTGAACGGCACCGCAACGTGTCGTTGCGCAAGCTCGCGGGCGGAAGGTCGCTCATTCATGCGCGACCCGCTGCGATGCGGATACCGGCGCGCGGTTGGCGCGGCGCGCGGTTCCGCACGAGGTCCGCGTCACCAACGTGCACGGAAGCCTGACGACACCGCCGCGCGCATCGTTGCGGTCGATCATCTCGAGCAGGCGCAGGCCGGCTTGCCGTCCGAGCTCGTGAAGGTTCATGTCGACGGTGGTGAGCGGCGGCCGCGTCGCTGCGGCGATGATCTGCCAGTTGTCGAAGCCGACGATCGCGATGTCGTCGGGGACGCGAACGCCGCGGTCGCGCAGCGCATCGACGGCGCCGCGCGCGATCTGATCGCTGCCGCAGAAGATCGCATCGATTTTTGGATTGCGGGCGAGCAGCGCTTCGACGGCCTCGCGGCCCCACGTCTCGCTCCACCGGCCGGTCATGACATCGTCGGACCGCCATGGAAGGCCGCCGCGCCGCAGTGCCTCTCGGAAGCCCGCGCGGCGATGGCGCACGGCCTCGAAGTCGCGGGGGCCCGTGATATGCGCGATACGCCTGCGGCCGGCCACAATCAGGTGGTCGGTCGCAAGGCGCCCGCCGCCCTTGTCGTCGGGAAGAAGGCACAGCGCTTTCGGATCGCGGACCTGCGCGAATGCGTAGAGAACGGGAACGGCGCCGGGCGGAACCTTGAGCGGCGGACGCGGATCCGCCCGCCGAGCGGTGACGATGATGCCGTCGACGCGTTTCGCGAGCAGCTGTTCGATATGGCCTCGCTCGCGATCGGGATCGTCGGCGCCGTTGCACAGGAACACCGACATGCGTGCGTTTTCGAGCGCGTCCTCGATGCCTTCGAGCACCGGAATGCTGAAGCGGCCGTAGCGGTCGGTCGAGATCAGTCCGACCGTGAAGCTGCGGCCGCGCAACAGACTCTGCGCGAGCTCGTTCGGCCGGAAGTTCAGTCGCTTCGCTGCCTGGTGCACGCGCTCGCGCGTTTCGGGGCGCAGCTGGCCCGTGCCGTTGAGCCCCTTCGAAACGGTACCGACGCTCACGCCGGCGGCCGCCGCGACGTCGCGAATGGTCGCCGGTGACGATCGCGCTGCGGATGCTGTCGCGGATGGTTTCATGTCCTGCGCGGGACTCGTTCCGGTCGGGAGTATGGCAAACAAGTCGGCTGCGGAAAAGGTTTTCCGTAAGCGCCGTCCGCCGGGCGGGGGGGCCGGATCGAGGACGACCGGCGCGCCGGGCTACGCGATCAAGTCCAGCCGCCGTCGACGATGAAGTCCTGCGCCGTGCACATCGCGCTGTCGTCGGCCGCGAGAAAAAGCGCCATCCGAGCGATGTCGTCCGACTGCAGCCGCGTCGGCAGGCATTGATTGTCGTCGATCTGCCGGCTGCTCTCGGGCGTGACCCACATCCGAAGCTGCTTTTCGGTCATCACCCAACCGGGAACGATCGTGTTCACGCGAATGCCATACCGACCAAGCTCGCGCGCGAGCGTGCGCGTGAGCCCTCGAACAGCCGATTTCGACGTCGTGTAGACCGGCATGCCGGCTTGCTTGATCATCCAACTCACCGAGCCGAGGTTGATGATGGAGCCGCTGCCGAGCGTCCGCATGTCGGGCGCGACCGCTTGCGAGGCGAAGAACAGATGACGCAGATTGACCGCGATGCCCGCATCCCAGCCGTCGACGGTGACGCCATCCATCGCGTGACGCTGGTCGTTCGCCGCGTTGTTGACGAGCACGTTGATCGGGCCGAAATGGGCTCGCACGCGGGCGATCGCCGCCTGCAGCGCGGCGACGTCGCACAGATCGCAGGCAATGAACAGCGGATCGCGCGCCGTGTGTCCGGCGAGCGTCGAGGCCAGCGCGTCGCCGGCCGGGCGATCGACGTCGAGGAACGCGACTTTCGCGCGCTGATCGACGAAATGCTCGACGATGCTCGCGCCGATGCCGCTCGCGCCGCCGGTGACGATCACGACGCGATCGGCGAGGCTCGGATAACGGGCATACGTCGAATTCATGTCGGCGAGCTGACGATGCGATTGCGAGTGCGCGACGCGCGTCCGTACGAATACGGCGCGTGAGCGATCGTGCCGTGTCGTGCGTCGTGCATTCTGCCATTTCGCGTCGTGAGCGAACAATCCGGCCAATGGCGCTGCCCGAGCGCCGTCACCATCGAACGACGCGATCGGTCCGTCAAACAAGACAGCAAGCGCTGCCGCGGCGTACGCGCCATGTAGTATCGTGGAGCTTCATCTGCGCAAGGGTCAAGATGATGCGCTCCCATCGGCTGTGGTGCCTCGCGACGCTCGTGTCCGCGGCAATGCTTGTGACCATCGCTTCGGCCCCCGCGCAAACCTCGCCCACGTATTCCGCAAGTGATCGACGACGCCTATTTCCGTTTCGTGGCCGACGTCGGAGCGACCGGCGCCGACCGCGGGAAGGCAAGTATCGGCTCGTTCCGCCAGATCATGCGGGACGCGCGCCGCTGCAGCCCTGGTTCGACAAGACTTGGAAGCCGGGCGATATCGAGCCGGCGGATTGAGGATCCGAGGTTAGACGCCGATGACCGCGCGTGACGCACAACCTTCCTCGTTGCCCGGCGTTCATCGCGCCGACAGCGAGGACAGCGATCCGCAGGAAACCCGCGAGTGGCTCGAAGCGCTCGATGGCGTCGTGCGCGCCGAAGGGCACGAGCGCGGACTGTTCCTGCTGAAGCAACTCGAGGCGCAGGCGCAGCAGATGGGCATCGTCTCCCGTGTCCCTCCGTACTCGGCGTACCAGAACACGATCCCGCTCGAGCGGCAGCGTCCATATCCGGGCGATCCCGCGCTGGAAGAGCGGCTCACGTCGATCGTTCGCTGGAACGCGCTCGCGATGGTGGTTCGCGCGAACAAGGCGTACGGCGAGCTCGGCGGCCACATCGCGAGTTACGCTTCGGCGGCCGAGATCTTCGAGGTCGGCTTCAACCATTTCTTTCGCGCGGCCGACGAATCGTCGGCGGGCGACCTCGTGTTCTTCCAGCCGCACTCGGCGCCCGGCGTCTATGCGCGCGCGTACCTCGAGGGTCGGCTCACCGAAGCGCAGCTCGCGAACTACCGTCAGGAAGTCGGCGGCAACGGTCTTTCGTCGTATCCGCACCCGTGGCTGATGCCCGATTTCTGGCAGTTTCCGACCGGCTCGATGGGCATCGGTCCGATCAGTTCGATCTATCAGGCGCGATTCATGCGCTATCTCGAGCATCGCGGCATTGCGACGACGCGCGGTCGCCATGTCTGGGGTGTCTTCGGCGACGGCGAAATGGACGAGCCCGAATCGGTCGGCGCGCTCACGCTCGCTGCGCGCGAGCGGCTCGACAACCTGACGTTCATCATCAATTGCAATCTGCAGCGGCTCGACGGTCCGGTACGCGGCAATGGGCAGATCATCCAGGAGCTCGAAGCGCTTTTCACCGGCGCCGGATGGAACGTGATCAAGGTACTGTGGGGCTCGGATTGGGACCCGCTGTTCGCGCTCGACTCGCACCACGCGCTGCTGCGCCGCTTTTCGGCGACCGTCGACGGCGAATACCAGACGCTCGGCGCGAACGACGGCGCATACAACCAGGAGCACTTCTTCAACCTGGACCCGGAGCTGCGCGCGCTGATCGCGCATCTTTCGCTCGCCGAGATCGACGCGTTGAAGCGCGGTGGTCACGACCTGCGAAAGCTCTACGCGGCGTACTCGGCGGCACTCGATCACGACGGCGAGCCCACGGTGATCCTCGCGAAGACGAAGAAGGGCTACGGCATGGGGGCGGCGGGCCAATCGCGAATGACGTCGCACCAGCAGAAGAAGCTCGACGTCGACGCGCTACGCGATTTCCGCGACCGCTTCGCGCTGCCGCTCACCGATGGCGACGTCGAAGCGATGCGCTTCTACCGTCCCGCCGACGACTCTCGCGAGATGCGCTACCTGCGCGAGCGGCGGCAGGCGCTCGGCGGCTATCTGCCGGCGCGACGGCGCGACGCGCCAAGCGTTGCCGTGCCGGCGCGCGCCGACTATGCGCACTTCGCGCTTCACGCCGGCGGCCACGAGATGTCGACGACCACCGCCGTCGTGCGGCTGCTGGGTAATCTGCTCAAGGACAAGACGCTCGGTCCGCGGATCGTTCCGATCGTCGCGGATGAGGCGCGCACGTTCGGCATGGCGAATCTCTTCCGCCAGGTCGGCATCTATTCGCCCGTTGGTCAGCTCTACGCGCCCGAGGACGCCGCGTCGCTGCTGTATTACCGCGAGACGACCGACGGGCAGTTGCTCGAAGAAGGCATCACCGAAGCCGGCGCGCTCGCGTCGTGGAGTGCCGCGGCAACGGCGTACAGCGCGCACGGTATGGCGATGCTGCCGTTCTTCATCTATTACTCGATGTTCGGCTTTCAGCGCGTCGGCGATCTGATCTGGGCGGCGGCCGACCAGCGCGCTCGCGGATTCCTCATCGGCGCGACCGCGGGACGCACGACGCTCGCCGGCGAAGGGCTGCAGCATCAGGACGGCTCGAGCCACGTCGTCGCGGCGACGGTCCCCAATTGCCGCGCGTACGACCCGGCTTTCGCATACGAGCTCGCGGTCATCGTCGATCATGCCGCGCGGCAGATGATCGAGCGGCAACAAGACATCTTCTATTACATCACCGTCGGCAACGAGAACTACGCGCATCCGTCGCTGCCCGACGGGGCAAGCGACGCCATCGTCAAGGGCATGTACCGTCTGCGCGATCACGCGATCGACGTTGCACGCGGCCACGTGCGGCTGCTCGGATCGGGCGCGATCCTGCGCGAGGTGATCGAGGCGGGCGCGATGCTCGCCGATCATTGGCGCGTGTCGAGCGAAATCTGGAGCGTGACGAGCTTCGCCGAGCTCGCGCGCGACGCGCGCGAGACCGAGCGCGCGAACCGTCTGCATCCCGAGCGTGAGCGCCGCCGCAGCTATCTCGACACGTGTCTCGCCGGCGATGCGCCGATCATCGCGGCGACCGATTACGTGCGCGCGTATCCGCAGCTCGTCGCCGCATATGTGCGCGCTCCGATGACGTTGCTCGGCACCGATGGGTTCGGCCGCAGCGATACGCGCACGGCGTTACGGACGTTCTTCGAAGTGTCGCGGCGCGACGTCGTGATCGCGGCGCTCGCCGCGCTGGCTGATACCGACGCGATCGAGCGTGACGTCGTCGCGCAGGCGATCGAGCGGTATGGCGTCGACGCCGAGGCGGGCGCGCCGTGGGGGCGTTGATCGAAGGCTAGTCGCTGTCGGCTTTGACGACGAGCCGCAATTCGAGCGTCGCCGACGGCGGCTCGATCGTCCATTGCGCATCGATTGTCGCCGATTGCATCACCTTCTCGAAGCCGTCTTCCGACTGCGAAACCGTATGGTAGGGGCGCCCGCTCACCCTCGCGGCCGGCGTGAACCGCAGCGTGACGCTGCCGCCGATGCAGCGATCGTCGAGCACGACCTCGCCGACCGTGGGCAGGTCGAGCGGCTGGCCGAATCCGCACGGAATGTCGTCGCCGACGATGTAGCGGCCGGAAAAGCCGTCGCAGCTCGGCATCGCGAGATCGAGCGTCGTGCGAAGGACGCCCGGCGCGTCGGTGCGCACGTCGTAGCGTACGACCACCGCGTTCCGGTCGAGCGCTACGCGCTTGTCGACGGACATGCCGTCGAGGCGCGCAACGAACGCCGCCGCAACAGGGTCGGCGCCCGCGTCTTCCACATAGCTTGCGATCGCCTGCGGCTCGCCGCCGCGTACGGTCCACGTATCGCGCGCGATGTCGCGCGGCGCAGGCTCCGGCGCGACGTCGGCGGCGGAGATCGAATGGCGAAACGTGATGCGCTCGTGCGCCGACGCGATGCCATCGCCGTGATGCTCGACCGACGCGCCGGCGATGACGAGGCGATGATAGTGCTCGCGATGGCGGCGCAACGTGTCGCCGAAGTTCTGCGCGAGCGCATAGGAATCGAGCTCGCGGATCGCGGCCGTGCCATCGAGGCGCAGCACGGCCTGCACGTCGCGCGTGCGCAGGAAGAGCTCGTCGACGCCGTCGTGGTCGAGATCGACGCGCTCGACGGCCGGGCGCGGGTCGATCGCGTCGAGCTTCGCTTCGAGCTCGAGCAGGTGCGAGTAGACGCAGCGTCGCAGGTGGGGCAGATACAGGCCCCCGAACAGGCCGTGCCAATACGCGTCGTTCGCCTGCGCGATGTGGAGCAGCGATCGCAGCTCGTTGTCGTCGCGTACGCTGTCGGCGAGTCGCGTCGACAATGCGAGCATCCGTTTGTGCATCCAGTTCGATTCAGGATAGCGCGACAGGAAATTGCGCCAGATGCCGCCGCGCACGTAGCCTTTGCGCGCCGCATAGCGTCCCGCCTGCTTCTCGCCGTCGACCAGCGCAGCGTACTCGGCAGCAGCCGGCGGCGGCAGCGTCCACTCGTTCATCTCGATGTACGAGGTCGTCGGCAGATACACGATGCCGCTGGTGCGCGCTTGCGCGTGGAACTCGGCGTAATGCATCGGATGCACGCGCTTCGACGCGAGCACGCGCTCGACGAAATCGCGCAGCCATCGGCGCTCGTATACCCAGTTGTACGTTTCCGGCCACACGCCGAGCTTCTCGATGTCGTCGAAGTAGATCGCGGCTCGCGGACGGCCCGGACGCGCGAGCGACTCGAGGTAGCCGACCGCTTCGTCGGCGGTCGAGAAGGGTATCCGGTAACGCAGCGCTTCGGAGATCGGAAAGATGTCGAGCGTCGAGCCGCTTTCCTCGGTCGTGAAATAGCCGTCGAGGTCGACGCCGTCGATTCCCGTGCACAGGAAGTGGTAGTCGTCGACGGTCGCGTAGCGGATGCCGCACTGCGCGAGCGAGGGCACGACGCTCGATTCCCAGACGCGCTCGGTGAGCCATGCGCCGTGCGGCACCTTGCCGAAACGAAGCGCGAGCTTCGCCGAAAGGCTCTCGATCTGGGTCACGCGATCGCGGTGCGGGATCGATGCGAGCACGGGCTCCGCATCGCCCGCGCCGAAGAGCTCCACCTGGCCGCGCGAGACCATGTCGCGCAGAAGCTCGATATCGTCGGGATAGAGGTCGGCGAGCTGGTCGAGCAGTGGACCGCTGATGTGGATCGCGAACCGGAACGCAGGGTACTCGGCGAGCGTGCGCAGGAACGGCGCGTAGCAGCGCTCGTGGGCGTGCGCGATCACTTCGGTGAAGTTGCCGGCCGGCTGGTGCGCGTGCACGCCGAAGAGGAGCGCGACCCGATCGGTCTTCGGCATGACGGTCATCGCGCCGCAGTGCTCATCGGACCGCCTGCGTGCTGCGCATTCCGGTGTTCGCGCTTGGGTCGGCGCGGCGCGCTCGTTGAGTACCCTCTGCGACGTATCTCGGGCGCTGCCCCCGCGCGGTTTCGCTTTTGGGTAATCTGCGCGCCCGCGGAGCGGGCACGTCCGCGCATGCTCATCGCCTGCGTGCTGCGCATTCCGGTGTTCGCGCTTGGGGCGGCCCGGCGCGCTCGTTGAGTACCCTCTGCGACGTATCTCGGGCGCTGCCCCCGCGCGGTTTCGCTTTTGGGTAATCTGCGCGCCCGCGGAGCGGGCACGTCCGCGCATGCTCATCGCCTGCGTGCTGCGCATTCCGGTGTTCGCGCTTGGGGCGGCCCGGCGCGCTCGTTGAGTACCCTCTGCGACGTATCTCGGGCGCTGCCCCCGCGCGGTTTCGCTTTTGGGTAATCTGCGCGCCCGCGGAGCGGGCACGTCCGCGCATGCTCATGCGGCGCGGCGAATCGTGCCCTCGGACACTGCCGTCGTGTTGCCGATGCTGACAGGGTCGTCGAGCGCGGGCGGCGGGGGCGTGCCGATCATCGCGTAGAGGCGCGCGAGATTGGCGCGATACAGCGCGTCGAAGCGAGCGACGGCAGGGGCAGGATTGTAATCGCCGAACCACCAGAACCAATCGGACCCTTCGCAAACGGCGAGCTGGCGCGACAGCGCGGCGAGCTCGTCGCGCGCGAGCCGGCCGCTCGCGATCGCGTCGTCGCACGCGGCCTTCGCGGCGACCAGCAGATCCCATGCGCGGTTCTTGTCGGCCGAGCCGATCCACGTCGTGAAGTCGCCGTAGACCCAGCTGCCCGCGACGAGCCCGGCCAGTGTGCCGGCCGTGTCGGCGGCGCCCGAGGCGAGCGCACGATCGCGCGATAGGACGACCTCTCGGCAGGTGCGCGTGCGGATCGTCGCATGTTGCGTGAGTCGGGCGTAGAGATCGTTCAGGAAATAGTAGCCGTTGTACGGGTAGTACTCCCACGCGTTCTCGCCGTCGATGATGGAGGTGACGACCGGCCGCGTCCCCTGGGGAGCCGCGGTCGCGATCGCCTCCAGCTCGCCGACGAAGTGCGCGGCGGCATCGCCGCTGTGCCATCCGCGATATTCGAACCCGATCAGATCGGACAGCCGATCATTGCGGAAGAAACACAAGAGCCGCGGCGCGATCTCGGACAGGAGGAACGGATGATGCATGGCTCCCGGTGTCGGCGCCGTCACGCCGGCGCGATGAAGGCTGTTCGCGAGCACCTGGCTGCCCGAGGCGATCCATCGCACGGGGTGCGCGGCGAGCGCGCGCACGAAATCGTCGCTCACGCCGCCCTCGGGCGGCCACACGCCGTCGGCTGCGCGGCCGAACCGGCGCGCGTGGCTTTCGAGCGCAGTGGCGATGTGATAGTCGATCCGCTCGCGTCCGCCCGGATAGCGCGGCGCGAGCGGCAGCGGATCGTCGGGCCGCGCGTCGCGAGCGCAGTTGAAGTCGATCAGAAGCGGCGCGAGTGGATGCCACGACGGAGAGGTCGCGAGCTCGATCGTTCCGGCCTCCTCTAGGCGCCGATAGCGGGCGACGACGCCGTTCACGACGGTTTCGATCAACTCGAGTAGGGCTTTTCGCGCGCTCGCGCTGAAGCCGCCGCCCTGCTTCATCATCTCGACGACGAACGGCGATTCGCGGCGAACCGTCTCGCCGATCCACGCGAGGTGGTACCACGTGACGAGATCGGCGAAATAGCGGTCGGAAAGATGACCGTGCAAGTCGGCGTGCTCTCCGCAGGCCTTCGCAAGCGCGTGCAGCCTCGCGAACGGCGAATACGGCGTGAACATGTGCTCGGGGAAGAAGCATTGCCGCAACGCGTACGCGCGCTCGCTGTCGGTGTACGGCTCGCCGTCCGGCTTGGCGAGCAGACGCAGCAACGGATCGCGCAGGCTGCCCGTCGCGAACTGGTCGACGTAGTCGTCGAGCTGGTCGAGCAGCACCGGAACGAAATTGACGACCGCGCGCATGCCGGGGCTCTGCTCGAGGTGCGCCGCCATGTCGGCGTAGTCCTTGATCGCGTGCAGGTACACCCACGGCTCGCGGTACTCTCCGCTCGCGCTGTCGCGGTAGTCGGGCTGGTGCATGTGCCACACCAGCACGAAGTCGATGCCCGCCGCAGCCGCCGGCGCGCTCACAGCAGGTGATGGACCGGCTTGCCCAGCATGTCCGGCGTAACCAGCGTGATGCCTCGATCGGTCACGTGGAAGTGGCGGCGATCCTCGTCCGGGTTGACGCCCACGCGCGTGCCCGGCGCAAGCCGGCAATCCTTGTCGATCACGGCGCGGCGAAGCACGCAATGACGACCGATGTCGACGTTGCCGAGCACGACCGAATCCTCGATCACGCAATAGCTGTGCACGTTGACGCTCGAGAAGAGCAGCGAGCGGCGCACGGTCGATCCGCTGATGATGCAGCCGCCGGACACGAGCGAATCGATGGCGGCGCCGCGACGGCCGTCTTCATCGAAAACGAACTTCGCCGGCGGCAGCTGCTCCTGATACGTCCAAATCGGCCATTGCTCATCGTAGAGATTGAGCTCCGGCGTCACGTGGGTGAGATCGAGGTTCGCCTCCCAAAATGCGTCGATCGTGCCGACGTCGCGCCAATAGGGCCGATCCTTGATCATGTTGACGCAGCTATCGGCGAAGCGGTGCGCGAGCACCTTGTAGCCGCCCTTGATCAGATGCGGGATGATGTCCGACCCGAAGTCGTGCAACGACAGGTCGTCGGCGGCGTCGCGGATCAATTCGCCGTAGAGGAACGGCGCGTCGAACGCGTAGATGCCCATGCTCGCGAGCGCGACATCGGACCGACCGGGCAACGGTCGCGGGTCGCGCGGCTTTTCCTGGAACCCGATGATGCGATCGGACTCGTCGACCTGCATGACGCCGAAGCCGCGCGCTTCGGCGACCGGCACTTCCATGCAGACGATCGTCATGTCCGATTCGCGCGCCACGTGGTCGGCGAGCAGCCGCGTGTAATCCATCTTGTAGACGTGATCGCCGGCGAGGATCAGCACGTGCTCGGGCCGGTGCGAGCGCAGGATGTCGAGGTTCTGATAGACAGCGTCGGCGGTGCCCTTGTACCAATCGGCGGTCACGCGCTGCTGCGCGGGCAGCAGTTCGACGAACTCGTTGAAGCGGCCATCGAGAAACGACCAGCCTCGTTGGATGTGACGGATCAGGCTCTGCGCCTTGTACTGCGTGGCGATGCCGATGCGGCGGATGCCTGAATTCACGCAGTTCGACAGCGTGAAGTCGATGATGCGGAACTTGCCGGCGAACGGGACCGCCGGCTTTGCGCGCCAGTCGGTCAGCGGACCGAGCCGCGTGCCGCGACCGCCGGCGAGCACCATCGCGACGGTGTTGCGCGCGAGCGTTGAAGCAGCCGGACTCGAGCTATCGGCGGCGGTCGCGATTTCAAGCGGGCGCGGCGGAACGTCTTCGTTCATGGCGATCTCCTACCCGGATCCTCTGTCTCGCCTGTCGCAGCGAAGCGTACCGCACGCGGCTTGCGAATGGGATGACGATCGGCGATCTTGCCACAAGCATTGGACATAGTTTGATCGACAGATCGTGCGCTTCGCGCGTCATGACGGTTGCGCTGCGGCGGTTGGTCGCACTCGCATCGTCTGCTCGGCGTCGGACTCATCGAGCGCGAGCCGCGCCGCGCCGGCGAGTCCAAGCCGCTCGTCGAGCACGACGCGAACCGGCATTCGCGCCATCAGCTCGGAATGCGCGCCCTTCGCGTTGAACGCGGCGAGGAACGCACCGCTGCGAAGATGATCGGTGAGCTTGGCCGCGATACCGCCTGCGATGTAGACGCCGCCCGATGCAAGCACCGACAACGCGTGGTCGCCCGCGACGGCGCCGAGAATGGCGGCGAAGAGCTCGAGCGCGTGCTGCGCCGCCGGCTCGCCTTCGCGAGCGCGCCGCGCGACCGCTGCTGCGCCGTCCTGGGCGACGTCGTCGGGAATGTCCTCGTCGCCGCGACGAAGCGATGCGCTCGCGAACGCGTAGAGCCGCACGATCCCCGAGCCGGACAGCAGATGTTCGGCGGTCACGCGTCCGACCGACGCTCGCACGAAACGCATCAGCTCGATCTGCTCGTCGTCCGCCGGCGCGAAGCCCACATGACCGCCCTCGCCCGGCACGACGCGAAAGCCGCCGCCCAATGGAATCGCGTAGGCAACGCCGAGGCCGGTGCCGGCGCCGATCACCAGACGCGGTGCGCGGCCCATCGCGATCCCTTGTTGCAACACGAGCATCTTCTCCGGAGCGATTTCGTCGACGCCTGCCGCGGCCGCGTGGAAGTCGTTGACGAGCCTCACATGCGCGATGTGAAAGCGCTCGGCGATCGCGTCGGCGTCGATCGTCCACGCGGCATTGGTGAGCTTCGCGCTGCGGCCCGCGATTGGACCGGCGACGGCGAAGCACGCGCGGTCGAGCGCGAACGGCGCGTCGGCGGCGTCACGAGCACGCGCGACGAACGCGTCGATCGCGTCCCCGAGACCCGCAAAATCGGCAACGCGAAGCGACTCTTCGGCGAGCACGTCGAGCCGTTCCGATTGCGTGCGCGCCACTCGCAAGCGTGCGTTGGTGCCGCCGATATCGCCGGCAAGCACAACGGCGGGACGCGAGTCGATTGTCATGAAACGGCAGCGCGTAATCGGTAAATGTTGCAATACACGCATCGAGCGCGTGCGAGTCCTATGTAACACCGACCTTTGCCGATAATATCGCGTTCCGTTGCTCGCCTTCCGACCGCCTTTGTGACCAAGCCGCGCGTTCTGTTCGTCGCTTCGGAGTGCGCGGGCCTCGTCAAGACCGGGGGCCTTGCCGACGTAGTCGCCGCGTTGCCGAAAGCACTTACAGGCATCGACGTCGACGTGCGCGTGATGCTTCCCGGCTACCCGCAGGTGCTGATGGCGTTGCCGAAGGCGACCGAGCGCGTCCGCCTCGCCGCGACGTCGGGATTGCCAAGCTGTCGGGTGCTCGAGACGGCGCTTCCGACGGGTGTCGCCGGCTACGTGCTCGATTGCCCGGAGCTCTACGCGCGCGGAGGTGGCCCCTATCAGGACGAGATGGGGATCGACTGGCCCGACAATGCACGCAGGTTCGGACTGCTCGGCCGTGCGGCGTCGCTGCTCGCGATGAATTCGACGCCGCTGCCATGGCGTCCCGATATCGTCCATGCGCACGACTGGCAGGCCGGGCTTGCGCCCGCGTATCTCGCGATGCACGGCGGCGACCGCGCGGCGAGCATCATCACGATCCACAACCTCGCTTTTCCGGGACTGTTCGACCGTGCCTGGCTGGACCCGCTCGGATTGCCCGAATCGTCGTGGTCGATGTACGGCGTCGAGTATTACGGCAAGCTGTCGTTTCTGAAGGCCGGACTCTATTACGCCGATGCGATCACGACGGTGAGCCCGACCTACGCGCGCGAGATTCAGTCCGCGCCGCTCGGGATGGGCTTCGAAGGTCTGCTCGCCGCCCGTAGCGTCGATCTGCACGGCATCCTGAACGGCATCGACGAGCAAACGTGGGACCCGCGCAGCGATCCTCTCATCCCGGCGCGCTACAGCTCGAGCTCGCTATGGCGCAAGGCGCGCAACAAGCTCGCGCTGCAGCGGGCGTTCGGTCTCGCGCCGCGCGAAGACGTGCCGCTGCTCGGCATCGTCAGCCGGCTCACGCAGCAGAAGGGCGTGGACCTCGTTGCCGCGGCGGCCGAGCGCATCGTCGCGATACCCGCGCAGATCGTCGTGCTCGGTGAAGGCGATCGTGATCTGGAAGCCGCGCTCGCGCAGGCGGCTGCGCGCCATCCCGACAGCATCGCTGTGCAGATCCGCTTCGACGAAGCGCTCGCGCACCTGATCGAGGGCGGCGCCGACGCGTTCCTGATGCCCTCTCGCTTCGAGCCGTGCGGGATGAACCAGATGTACAGCCAGCGCTATGGCACGCCGCCGATCGTTCATGCGACCGGCGGTCTTGCCGACTCCGTGATCGACCGCCAGGCGGATTCGCTCGACGCCGGCACGGCGAGCGGATTCGCGTTTGCGGAGCCGACGCAGGACGCGATGCTCGCGGCAATCGAGCGGTGCGTGCACGTTTGGCGCGACGAGCGCGCGTGGCGACGGCTGCAGAAGAGCGCGATGGCGCGCCGCTTCGGTTGGGCCGAGTCGGCCGCGCAATACGCGCGCCTTTACGAACAGCTTGCGACGAGATTCACACCCACTGCATGAGCCCGAGCTCGAAGGGGTGCGTGAGCCTCGGATGGCGCGGGTACGCGCGAATGCGGTAATCGAGCTTGCCGCAGAACTCCGGCGCGAGGTCGAGAGCGTAGCGCTGCTCGCCTTCGCCGGTGCGGTCGACCGCGACGAACTGCATCTTCTGCACCGGCGCATCGTCGGTGCCGCGCGACGCCTGGATCAGCAGCTCGACGGCGACGTCCTGCGGCGCGAGCCCGTCGAGCTTCAGCGCGACTTCGATGCGCATGCGTTCGCCGAACGCGATCCGTTGCGCGGGCGTGTCGAGGCGGCGCAGCGCGACGCCGGGCCACGCCGCGCGCACGCGCTGCTTCCACGTGGCAAGCTCGCGCGCGCCTGCGCCGCCGTCGGCGCGGTATTCACGGCTGCTCTTGGCTGCCGGCTCGTAGAACTTGCGCACGTATTCGTTCAGCATGCGCTCGCCGTTGAATCGCGGCAGCACGCTCGCCATCGCGTGCTTCGCCATCGCCACCCAGCCCGTCGAGTATGCAAGGCCTTCGCGGTCGTAGAACAGCGGAACGACGCGGTCCTGCAAAAGCTCGTAGAGCGTGTGCGCCTCGTCCTTGTTGCGTCCGCCCTGGTCGAGGTGCGTCGACGCCGGCTTGATCGCCCAGCCGTTGTTGCCGTCGTACGCCTCGTCCCACCAACCGTCGAGCACCGAGAGGTTGATGCCGCCGTTCATCGCCGCCTTCATGCCGGACGTTCCCGACGCCTCGAGCGGGTGAATCGGATTGTTCAGCCAAACGTCGACCCCCGCGACCAGCCGGCGGGCGAGCCGCAGATCGTAGTTCTCGACCAGCAACAGACGGCCGACGAAGTCGGGCATCTTCGCGATCCGCATAATGTGGCGGATCAGGTCCTGGCCGGGCGTGTCGGCGGGGTGCGCCTTGCCGGTGAAGATAAACAACACCGGGCGCGCGGGATCGGAGACGATCTGCTTCAGCGCGTCGAGATCCTCGAACAGCAGCGTCGATCGCTTGTAGGTTGCGAAGCGGCGGCCGAATCCGATCGTGAGCACCTTCGGATTGCGCGGATCGGCGTAACGGAACAGCCGATCGAGATGCGACTCGCTGCCTCGATTGCGCAACAGCTGATCGCGCACCCGCTGGCGGACGATGTCCAGCATCTGCGATTTGAGGTATTCGCGCACGCTCCAGAACATCGCGTCAGGAATGCGCTCGACGCGGTTCCAGTACTCGATATCGGTGAGCCGCTGGCTCCAGTCGACGCCGAGAAAGCGCTCGAAGATGTCGTACCACTCGGCGGCGAGAAACGTCATCACGTGAACGCCGTTGGTCACGTAGTCGATCGGGTTCTCTTCGGGGCGGACCTGCGGCCACAGGTCGGCGAGCATCGCCCTGGAGACCCCGGCGTGTATGCGCGAGACGCCGTTGTGATGGCGCGAGCCGCGAATGGCGAGCGCCGTCATGTTGAAATCGGGGCTTTGCGGCGTGTGGCCGAGCGCGAGCAGCGCCGACAGCTCGACGCCGCTGTCCTTGCAGTAGTCGGTGAAATGCGCGGCGATCATGTCGTCGCTGAAGTGGTCGTGGCCCGCCGGTACCGCCGTATGCGTGGTGAACACGGTGTTGACGGCGACCGCCTCGAGCGCCGCTGCGAACGACAGGCCCTGCTTGATCAACGGCCGTGCGCGCTCGAGCACGAGCAAGGCGGCGTGCCCTTCATTGATATGCCAGACGGTCGGGTTGAGACCGAGCCCGGCGAGGGCACGTGCGCCGCCGACGCCGAGCACGATCTCCTGCTCGATGCGGGTCGCGCGGTCGCCGCCGTAGAGCTGGTGGCCGATGTCGCGGTCGTGCTCGTTGTTCGGCTCGATGTCGGTGTCGAGCAGGTACAGCCGCACGTGCCCGACGCGCGCGAGCCAGACCTTGACCTTGATCGTGCGCCCGGGCAGATCGACATCGACGAGCAGCCCGTGGCCGCTCGCATCGAGCGCTTGCTCGATCGGAAGCGAGTTGAAGTCGGCGTCGGTGTAGATTGCGCGCTGGTTGCCGTCGCCGTCGATCGTTTGCAGGAAATAGCCTTGCCGGTACAGCAGGCCGACGCCGACGAACGGCAGCCGCGCGTCGCTCGCCGCCTTGCAGTGGTCGCCGGCGAGAATGCCGAGGCCGCCTGAGTACGTCGGCAAGCTTTCGTGGAAACCGAATTCAGCGCAGAAGTAAGCGACAAGGTCGTCGCTGTGCAAGCCTTCGCTGTCGATGCGCCTCGCGGTCTGGCTGAGATACGTGTCGTACGCGGACAGCACGCGGCTGTAGCTCGTCAGATAAACCGGATCTTCGGCCGCTGCGGTGAGCCGCTGTTCGTCGACCTGTTGCAGCAGCGCTTTCGGGCTGTGTCCGACGGCAAGCCACAGCGCCGGATCGAGCCGCGCGAACAAGCGCCGCGCGCCGCGATCCCAGCTGTACCAGAGATCGTTCGCGAGCTCCGTGAGCCGCCCGATGCGCGGCGGGACCTTCGGCGTGACTTCAAGCGTGAATCGGGTTCCCGGATCGTTCATCGTTAGTGAGCTTTGGAGGACGAGAGGCGGCCGCGAGCGCGCACGCAGTCTGCATATGATACGGTGGCATTTCCTCTGTTGCGCGGGGCGGCGACCGGCGGCCGCCAAGACTCGGTGCGCAACGCTCAATATTCGAACTGATACGAAAGCCCGATGCTGCTGCCCGGATCGTTGTCCGGTGTAGCCCCTTGTGCTGTCCCGCCGGTGCCGACGGTCGCCTGTAGCTTCAGATGCTTGCTGAGATCGACCTGCACCTGGGCCTGCGTGCTGCCCGATGTGCTTTGCTTGGCACCGACATAGACGCCCTCTGACACGTAGCGGCCGGCTTCGACGCTGGCGCCTCCTGTGGCCGTCCCGCCCACGGAAAGCCGATCCAGACCCAAGCTCTTTTGTACGGCCAGCAATGGGTTGACGCCTCCGCCGCTCACTCCGCCGAGCGAAGCGAGCGCCGCGGCGATCTGAGCGAGTTGAAGCGCGTTGAGCTGCTTGACGCTGACGCCAAACAACAGATGGGCCAGAACCTCGTCCTGCGGCAGTTCGGGTACGCTTGTCAACGTTATCTTCGGCGCATCGGCGTAGCCCGTTACATCGAGCTTTGCCGTGATATTGCCGGATGTGGTTTCGGCCTCGAAGTCGAGCGTGGGATCGATCTTCTGCGTCACCCCGGTCCCGTTGAAGCTGACCTTGCCCGAGGTGAACCTGAGCGACGCGCCCGCCAAATCGAACGCGCCGCGTCGCAGGTCGAAGCCGCCGCTGATTTGCGGGGATGCGTGCGTGCCGCCGACGTGCAGGTCACCGCCGACTTCCGCGTCGAGCCCACGACCGCGCACGAAGACCGCTCTCGGCGCTTCGACGGTGAGATTGAGGCCGATAACCGCAGCCGGCGGCGGCGACGCAGGCGGCGGTTTCTGCCCCGGCCGCCGGACATCCAGCACCGCAACCGTGGGCGGCAGCGCTTTCGGAACGTTGATGTCGGCGCGATTGATCTTGATGCTTCCGGCGGCATCGACGCGCGTTTTCGACTGGCCGCGCAGCGTGAGGTCCAAGTCCATGTTGGCGGTCAACAGATCGGTCGCGAGCGGCTGCGCGTTGCGCGCGGTGAGCCTCACGTCGACCGGGCGGCCCGGCACCAGGACCCCGACGGTACCGCTCGCCGACACAGTACCGGGGCCGGCGTGCGCGGTAAGACTCGCGATCCGCACGCTGTCGCCGTCGGCTTCGATCAGCGCCTCGATTTTGGTGAGCTGTGCGCCAAGCGCATGGTCCTGGATCTCGCCTCCGGCGACGCGCACGTTGCCGCTGATGCGCGGCGCAGCAAGCGCTCCGCGAATGCCGATATCGACCGTGATCTGGCCTTTGACACGGCGGCCGTCGACTTCCAGAATCGGGTTTGCAATCGCCGCCTCGATCGTGCCGCGGGCACGCACATCGATCGGTCCCTCGGACGAAAGCGGCACTTGGCCGGTTGCGCTCAGTCGCATCTGAGAGCCTGCGGAGAGCTGCACGTCGACACGCGCCGACTGCATGTTCAGCTCCGCGGTTGCCGACACGTTGGCCGGCGGCAGACTTCGGCCCGGCCCGGTGCGCATGTGCAATCCATTCGCGCTCAACCGGACCGTTCCCCGCGGTTGCGCCATCGTGCCGTTGAGCCGTGCATCCAACGTCAACCTGCCATCGGCCTGCAGATCGGGCACGAGGGCTCTTGCGAGCGTCGGCGTCGCATTGCGTAACGATGCCGTCAAATCAAGCGTCGGTGAAATGCGGCCGGTTACTTCCAACACGGCCTGCTGCACGCCGAGGCGCAGACGTTCCACCGCAACTCCATCGCGAAGCGAAACGTGTGCCGGTGCGAGCAACTGCATGCTCTGCCCCTTGTACTGCGCCTGCAGTGCGCGCAGCGTCACTTCCTTTCTGGTCACGTTGAGCGTCGCGGTCGAGTCGAGGCGCAGATCGCCTTCAGCCAAGTTGGTCAGGTCCGATGAGAGCTTGACGGTCAGCGCCTCCGGCGGACCGATTGCTTCGATCCGCGCGCTGCCGCTGACACCTTTGGCGGCGATGCCCTCGGCCGCGAAGTTAAGCGCTACGATCGGATGGGTGGTTGGATCCTCCACGGTGCCCGCCAGTGTGAAACCGTCTACGTGAGCATCCGGCACGGACACATTGCGCGCGTCGACCTGGATCTTGGCGTGGGCGCGTCCAGCCGCCTGCGTCAGGTCCACGTTCGCGGTGACGCTACCCTGCACAACCTGGCCGATCCACGGCCGCAAGTCGTCGAGCCGAGCGATGCGCAGGGTCACTCGGCCTTGCGGCAGCCGATCACCCGCGCGAAGGCTTACGGCTCCCTCGGCGTGCGCGCTCTTCCAATCCGCGCGTTCGATCACGCCTCGCAGCGCGCCATCGCGCGCGTGCTCGAGCGCGACGGCGAGCTGCAGCGGCGATCCATCGAGCGTGCCGTGCGCTTCCACCCTCCCCGACGGCGCCTGCGGTAACCCGCGGATGCGAACGGACGCCGTGATCGGCCCGTGCGCAAACGCCTCGGTCGCTACGTCGCCGCTCGCTTCGGCCGCAACGTCCAGGCTGTCCGGCGCGCCCTGCACTCGGCCGTGTGCTTCGATCTGGCCGGAGACGGTGGGCGTCAGCACCGCGAGATTGGACAGTGCAGCTTGCCAGTTCAAGTCGACTACCTGGCGCTTGCTCGTACCGTTGACCGAAACACGCAAAGTCTTGCCGTTCAGTTGCGCGCGTTTGACGGTGATCTCCTGTCCCTGGAGCACCACCGATAGGTCTATCGCGGCGGCGTTTCCGACGAGATCCGGCACCGGCGCCATGCCGCCGGTAATGCCGACAGTGCCTTTGACGTCTACGGTGGTCACCTGGTCGCGGGTCGACACGTTGGCGGTGGCGGTGGTCTGTCCCTTGAGGTCGATTCCGGCGACAGCGGCAAACGGCGCGATCGCGGGCACGACAACCGTAAGCGCTGCGCTGGGCTCGCCACCGGTCTTTGCTTGTCCCTGCACGGTGACGAGCCGGTGGGAAATGGCGAATGACACCGGACGCGCCGGATCGTCGAGGCGCACGTCGGCGCGAACGTCCACCGGCGTAGATTGCAGCAAGTCCGGCTTCGGCCCCGGAAGGCGCAACCGATCGAGCACCGCGTGCAGGCTCATCGCGCCGCGGTTACCCTGTACATCGGCACGCAAGCTGCGCAGCTCTGCGCCGCCGGCATTCAGGCCGTCGATAAGAAGCTGACCCGTGGCGTCGGGCCGGGTGAATGGCCCGTGGACGTGCGCCTGCAGCGAGGCGTTCTGCCAGCGCAAATCCTTCCGCGGCGCCATCGCCGGTGCGTTTGCGGTCACATCGAGATCGACGGTCCGGCCCATCAGGTCGACCAGGCCCTCGCCCGAGGCACGCAGCGGGCCCGCGGCAACCGCGAGTCGCATCGCCTCTGCATTGCGGGGGCCTTCGATGCTGAGCTGGACCGACACGGCGCCCAAATCCGGCAGGTTCGCCAGCCCGGAGAGCAAGCCCCGTTCAGGCTCGTCGACGGTGAGCTCCGCCTTCAAGAACGAAGCGTCGATTCGTCCGCTGAGCTTATAGGTGCCGGGCGCATCGATGCGCGTCACGACGAGCGCCGTCTCGGCCTCCTGCAGCGAGGCAACGTGCGCATCACCCTGGATCGCCACCGAGGCCGCAGCGCCGGCAATCGGCGCGCTGATGTCCATCCGGCCCACGTCGAGGCGATCGATGTCGATACGTACCGGCAACTCGAAGGATTGCGTGCTGCTCTTCGGCGAAGTGACGGCGGGCAGGCGCAGGAGGCTCACGCGCCCGGCTTGCAACAGATCGACGTGAAGGCGGCGCTCGCGCAGCGCCGATGGCAGCCATTGCAGCCTGAGATCGTCCACGACTAGCCACGGGCCCTGCGCATCGCGGACCTCGGCACGAGCAACGTGCACGTCGTCCGGGAAATGGCCCGAAAGACCGGTGACGGTGACCTGTCCGCCCGATAGCTGGGCGGTGACTTCCTCGATCAGACGCCGGCCCACGTCCATGTTGGCCACGCTCACGAGGAACGCGATCAACAGGATCGGCAACACGATCAGCGCGCCGAGCGTCCACGCCAGGATCTTCAGCGCTCTTGGCATTGCATCGTTCGCATCAGAACGCCTGGCCCAATCCGATATAGATCTCGAAGCTGTCGCCGCCCGATGGCTTGTTGAGCGGCACTGCCACGTCGAGGCGAATCGGCCCGATCGCCGTGTAGTAGCGCAGCCCGACGCCGGCGCCCACGTGCACCGTACCTTGGAAGGGGGTGCTGGTGTCGCCGACCTGTCCGGCGTCGACGAACGCCACGGCGCCGAAGCTTCCAGGTAGACGCTGGCGAAACTCGATAGTTGCGGCGTCGATAGACGTGCCGCCGATCGGGCTGCCGTCGGGAAACGTCGGGCCGATCGACTGATAACGGAAACCCCGCACCGTGGCGCTGCCGCCACCGTAGAAGCGCTGGTCCGGGGGCAGCGAGAAGAGCGAGGCGCCCTGCGCTGTGCCGAGCAGCGCGCGCATCGCAATGACACTGCGTCCAGGCGCCGTCCCGCCGATCGACGCCAGGTCCACGTAACCGCTGGCGTTGCCTTGAATGATGACGAACGTAGCGTTGTTGGCGCCGAGCGACTGCGTGGGCGTGACGGTCAACGACGCCCGGATGCCGTGCAGCGGGTCCTCGAGGGGGTTCGCGAGGCCGGTGCTGTCGTACTTGGCGTTGACAGGGATGGCGAGCAGCGTGTAGTCACGTGTCACCATCTGTTGCAGGATGCTCTCCCGTACGGCTGAAACGCCGACGCTGCCGCTCCAGACGTCGGAGAACTTGCGGTTCAGCGAAACTCCGGCGGTGATCGCGTCTTGATCGTAGGCGTCGAGCTTCTGTCTGATGGCGCCGACATTGAGCTCGAGCGACTGATCGCGAAGCTTGAAATCGGGTTTGATGAACTGAGCGGTCACGTTGTAACCCAATCCCGTCGTCGCGCTGCCTGCCAGCCCGGTCGCGCCGGCCGACAGGTTGAGCTGCTCCGCATTGCCGAAGAGATTACGGTGCGACCACGTTGCTTTCGCGCTCACGCCGAGATCGGTGGAATAGGCTGCAGTGAACCCTACGGCGTGGCGCAATCGTTCTTGCACGTCGAACACGACGGGGATGCGGCCGAGCGAATCCAGTTGATCGACGGCGCGCACGCTGATGCCTGAAAATACGCCCAGCGAGAGCAGATCCTGCCGTGCTTTTTCGATCTTGCTCGGGCTGTATCGCTCGCCGGTGTGCACCAGCAGTCGATTCCTGACAAGCGATGCATTCACGTCGTGCAGGCCGTTCACGCTGACCTCCCCGATATCGACGCGCGGGCCCGCGCTCACCTTGTACGTCACGTCCAGCACCTGCGTCGCCGGGTCCTCATAGGCGACGGGCAAGTCAACCGTGGCAAGCGCGTAGCCCTCCTCATGCAGCGCGGTGAGCAGCCGCTCCTGGGCCTTCAACACCTGCGCGGCGACCGCTGGGTCGCCCGTTGCAATGCCGAGCTGCGCACGCGCGTCGTCGGGGATCTCGCCATCGATGGTCACCTTGCGAAGGTGATACAGCGGGCCGACGTCGATCGCGACATCGACCTTGGCATCGGTCTCCTTGGCCAGCGCGTCGATTGCGGCGGGCAGCCCCGGATCATCCAGCGCTCGCCCTTCCACGGTGACGGTGATCTTTCCCTGGTAGT
Organism: uncultured beta proteobacterium; assembly: GCA_963728935.1. Taxonomy (GTDB): domain Bacteria; phylum Pseudomonadota; class Gammaproteobacteria; order Burkholderiales; family Casimicrobiaceae; genus CAVSMC01. The sequence continues at coordinate 1,725,743 of CAVSMC010000001.1, forward strand.
AACCGAATCCTTGCAGGACGGTTTGCAGCCGATCGACGTCCTTTTGCGCGCGCCCCACCAGCGCAAACGGCGCGATCGGCCCACTCGAGCGCAGCGATTCGAGCTGAGAGCTGCTCTTGATCGCGTTGTCGAGCGGACCCTTGCCGGTCGATGAGAAGGTGACCGTATAGGACTGTGGGTCCGCGGCGTGTCCCGTCGACATCGCGAGCGCCGCGATGGCGACGACGAGGATCGATTGGCGGCGGTGATGCATCGGGACACGGCGACGCGACATTCGGCAAAGTTACACGAAGACCCCGACGCCGGTCGCGGCGGAGCGTTATCAAGTCGGATGAGTTGGGTCGAGCCGATTCAACCGGGCATCAACGTGAAAGGATCGCGATTGTAAAACCAACGTTGTTCGCGTCGATGGGACGCGATTGTCGAGCGCCGACGCGGCGGGCATCGGCGTGCCGGGTCGGCGTGAGCGGCGGCGCTACGGATTGCGCCGAGTGGGTTCGCGCGGATCAGCGCGAGAAGCGAGACGGCAAGAGATCGACGCAAGAGCAAGGGCCCGGTTGCAAGCGTGCGCTTCGACGGTAGTCGGGTCGTTTCCGAAGCCTATGTCCGTCGAGCGCGTCGGTGCGCCAAGGTCGGTGGCGGGCGGCGCTCGCGTTCCAATGTCCCGACGTTCGGGGGCGAGCAACTCGGGGATATCGAGCATCGTCGCTGGAAGCCATGGAGCGCCGCGCGTCGGCGGAAGCTCGGTCAGCGGATCCGCCGAGCGTGCCGCGATGTCGCGCCGCTCCGGTGCGCGCAACTCGGGCGCGTCCGCGGCCCAGCCGGAGAGCTCCAGCGTGCCGCGCAGCGGACGCAGTTCCGGCACGGCGGCCATGCGGGGCTCCACTTCGCGCCGCTCGGCCGCGCGCAGCTCCGGCACGTCCGTCGGCCAGTCCATCGCGAGCGCCACCGGATCGCAATACCCGAACCATCCGATGCCGACGCTCGTCGTGCCGTACCGGTCGACGGTCGTCGCACAGCCGCCCAGCGTACCGGCAACAATGGCTGCGATCAGCGGGCGAAGCAATGGCGTCACGAGGCTTGCAAGGGACGGAGCTAGGGGCCATCGCCATGGTACCTGTTCGCCGACGACTTCCCAACCATTCCGCTGTCATGAAGCCGGTCAAACGAACGATCGTACGATCGCAAATCCCCTCGGACGCCATGTTCCTGCCAAGTTACGCACACAATCGGGCGTAACTATATGTTTAAACTAGCAGACGGCAAGGTAAATTGCTGTCGATTGAACCTGGTCCGGCGGCGAAAAATCCTGTTGACCCGCAGAGGTGATTCTCCTATAGTGGCGCCGGGTGGGAAATTGTGGGTAGAAGTGGGAAAATCCGGCGGGCCGGCAAACAGGCCGCTGTCGGAAAAACTAAGTGCCCACTCACCACCCGGTGACGGAGAGGCGCGGTGGCGCAACAAGATGCAGCACAGGGAGGCGGCGACGGCGCGGGCTCGCCCGGCGACGGCCCGTTCTTTCGCGGCGTCACGCATCTCGCGCTCGATACCAAGGGCCGGCTTGCCATTCCGGCGCGTCATCGCGAAGCGCTCGCAGGCAGCGCAATGCCCGCATCGCTGGTCCTGACGGCCGATCCCAGCCGCTGCCTGTTGCTCTATCCGCGCGCTGCCTGGGAACCGATCCAGGCGCGGCTGATGGCGCTCTCCTCGTTCAATGCGCAGATCCGCGCGTTGCAGCGGCTGCTCGTCGGGCATGCCGACGACGTCGACATCGATTCGGCCGGACGCATTCTCGTGCCGCCCTCGCTGCGCCAATACGCGTCGCTCGATCATCGCGTCGTGCTCGTCGGCCAAGGACGCAAGTTCGAGCTGTGGGACGAGGTGAAATGGCAGGACGAGACAGCGCGAACCGCGACGTTCGACGGCGCGCTGCCGCCCGAGCTCGACGGATTCTCGCTTTGAACGATGGCAGCCACGTCCCCGTTCTCGTCGAGGAAGCGGTCGCCGCGCTGGCGATCCGTCCCGACGGCGCCTACGTCGACGCGACGTTCGGCCGCGGCGGTCATGCGCGGCGCATCCTGCAACTGCTGTCGTCACGCGGGCGTCTGCTCGCGATCGACCGCGATCCCGATGCCGAGCGTGCGGCGCGTACGCTCGACGACGCGCGCTTCACGTTCCGCCGCGCGTGGTTCTCCGAGTTTCCCGCAGTGTTGCAATCGCTCGCGATCGCGCACGCCGACGGCGTGCTGCTCGACCTCGGCGTTTCCTCGCCACAGCTCGACGACGCGGCGCGAGGCTTTTCGCTTCGCGTCGACGGTCCGCTCGACATGCGAATGGATCCCTCGCGCGGCGAATCCGCCGCCGCGTTCATCGCCCGCGCCGACGTGCGCGACTTGACGGAGGTCCTGCGCGACTATGGTGAAGAACGGTTTGCTCAATCGATTGCAAGAGCGATTGTTGCGGCTCGCGCGAGCGCAGCCATCGTCGGCACGCGTCAGCTGGCCGCGATCGTGGCCAAAGCCGTCGGCGCGCGCACGCGGGGTGATTGGAGTCAGGATCCGGCCACGCGCACGTTCCAGGCTCTTAGGATTTTCGTCAATCGGGAGCTCGAGGAGCTCTCGCTAGCGCTGCCGCGGATCGTGCCCCTGTTGAACGAAGGCGGCCGCCTGGCCGTCATCAGCTTCCATTCGCTCGAGGACCGGATCGTCAAGCGGTTCTTCGCGGCGGCGTCGCAGCCGTTCGGCGGCGACCCGCGGCTTGCCCGCTTGCCGATCGCCGCGGCGGCGCTCCCCGGCACGCCGCTTGCGCGAATCGGACGCGCCGTACGCGCGAGCGAGGCGGAGATCGCGGCGAATCCGCGCGCGCGCAGCGCCACGCTGCGCGTGGCCGAGCGCACCGCGCATCCGATTCCGCCGCAGTGGCTGCTATCGCGCGCGGGCACACGATGACGCGCCTCAATCTTGTTCTGCTGCTGGTGCTGGTTGCGTGCGCGCTGTCGCTCGTCACGTCGCGACATCAGGCGCGCAAGCTCTTCGTCGACCTCGAGCGCGAGCAGGCGCGTGCGCGCGGCTATGAAACCGAATACGGCCAGCTGCAGCTCGAGCAGTCGACGTGGGCGATGCCGGCGCGCGTCGACAGGATCGCGCGCGGCGAGCTTCGGATGCAGTTGCCGGGCGCCGGACGCGTCGAGGTTGTGAAAGGGACGAGCCGATGAGCGCGGCGGGCGAAGCCAGAGGACCCGCGAACGCGCGAGGCGAAGCCAAGGCGCGAAGCGCCCGTTCGCGCGAGAGCGGGCGCGCCGACACGCGAGCCTCGCATGATGGGTCGTTTGCAAGGAGGCGCCCGAAGGGCCTGTCGCCGCGCGAGTCGGCCGAGGCCGATGGTGAGGGCTTCGCATTGTGCGAACGCGGCGCGCAGGCCGAGCGATGAGCGCGCGCGCACATCAGCGGCCCAAGCCGCCTGCGCTGCCCACGCGCCGGGCGAGCGCGATGTTCGCCGCATTTGCGCTGCTGTTCGCGTCGCTCGCCGGCCGCTCGCTGTATTTGCAAAGCTTCGACAACGAGTTCCTGCAGGAGCAGGGCACGGCGCGCTCGAGCCGCGAGATCGAAGTGCCCGCGCATCGCGGCCGCATCGTCGATCGAGCGGGCGAACCGCTTGCCATTTCGACGCCGGTCAAGTCGCTGTGGGCGTTCCCGGCGCAGTTCGACGCGACGCCCGCGCAACTCGCCGCGCTCGCGAAGCTGCTCGAGACGACGCCGGCGAAGCTCACTGCGAAACTCGGCGACGGCGACTTTGTCTACCTTGCCAAGCGGATTCCTCCCGAGACGGCGGATCGCATCGCCGCGCTTCGCATCAAAGGGCTCAACGACGAAAGCGGGTACCGCCGCTTCTATCCGGGCGGCGAGACGATGAGCCACATTCTGGGCTTCACCGGCGATCGCGACGCCGGGCAGGAAGGCATCGAGCTCGCGCAGCAGGAATGGCTGGGCGGGCGCGCCGGCAGCCGCCGCGTCGTCATCAACCGCCGCGGCGACATCGTCGAGGACGTCGAGGCGATCCGTGCGCCGCAGGCGGGCCGCGAGCTCGCGCTGTCGCTCGATTCCAAGCTGCAGTACCTCGCGTTCCGTGAACTGAAAGCGGCCGTCGAGCGCAACAAGGCGAAGGCCGGCTCGCTGGTGATGCTCGACGCGAAGAGCGGCGAGATCCTCGCGCTCGCGAACTTTCCGACTTACAACCCGAACGCGGCGCGCCGCAGCGCGCCCGAGCGAATGCGCAATCGCGCGCTGACCGATACGTTCGAGCCCGGCTCGACGATGAAGCCGTTCACGATCGCGACCGCGCTCGAAGCGGGCAAGGTACGCGTCGATACGGTGATCCAGACGGCGCCCGGGCTGCTCAAGATAGGACCGAACACGATCCACGATGCGCATCCGAACGGCGCGCTGACCGTCGAGCAGGTGATCCAGAAGTCGTCGAACGTCGGCGCCGCGAAGATCGCGCTCGCGATGCCGCCGCAATTGATGTGGCAGACGTTGAGCGACGCCGGCTTTGGCACGCCGCCGCGCACCGGCTTTCCGGGCGAGGCCGGCGGACGGCTGCGACCGGCCAAGACCTGGAAGCCGATCGAGCAGGCGACGATCGCGTACGGCCACGGACTGTCGGTCAACCTCGTGCAACTCGCGCGCGCCTACACGGTGTTCGCGAACGACGGCGAGCTCAAACCCGCGACACTGCTCAAAGGCAGCGGCACGGCGAGCGGAAGGCGCGTCGTGTCGCCGGCGACGGCGGCGGCGGTGCGTCACATGCTCGAGCTCGCCGTGCAGCCGGGCGGCACGGCGCCCAAGGCGCAAGTGCCGGGCTATCGCGTCGCCGGAAAGACGGGTACCGCGCACAAGCTCGAAGGGCGCAGCTACACGAACAAGTACGTGTCGTCGTTCGTCGGACTCGCGCCGGTCTCCGACCCGCGGTTGATCGTTGCCGTCATGCTCGACGAGCCGAACGCGGGCGAATACTACGGCGGCGCCGTCGCTGCGCCGGTCTTTTCGACGGTGATGGGCGGCGCGTTGCGTTTGCTCGGCGTGCCGACCGATGCACCGGTCGACAACGTGATCCTGCCGCGCGACGGCGGTGACGTGCGGGAAGAGACATGAGCATGCGCGGACTTGCCCGCTCCGCGGGCGCGCAGTTTACGCAAAGGCGAAAGCGCGGGCGGCCCACGGCACGCGCGATCGACATGCGTGGGTGTTACGCATCGAGCATGCGCGGACTTGCCCGCTCCGCGGGCGCGCAGTTTACGCAAAGGCGAAAGCGCGGGCGGCCCACGGCACGCGCGATCGACATGCGTGGGTGTTACGCATCGAGCATGCGCGGACTTGCCCGCTCCGCGGGCGCGCAGTTTACGCAAAGGCGAAAGCGCGGGCGGCCCACGGCACGCGCGATCGACATGCGTGGGTGTTACGCATCGAGCATGCGCGGACTTGCCCGCTCCGCGGGCGCGCAGTTTACGCAAAGGCGAAAGCGCGGGCGGCCCACGGCACGCGCGATCGACATGCGTGGGTGTTACGCATCGAGCATGCGCGGACTTGCCCGCTCCGCGGGCGCGCAGTTTACGCAAAGGCGAAAGCGCGGGCGGCCACGGCACGCGCGATCGACATGCGTGGGTGTTACGCATCGAGCATGCGCGGACTTGCCCGCTCCGCGGGCGAGCAGTTTACGCAAAGGCGAAAGCGCGGGCGGCCCACGGCACGCGCGATCGACATGCGTGGGTGTTACGCATCGAGCAAGCGCGGACTTGCCCGCTCCGCGGGCGCGCAGTTTTCGCAAAGGCGAGCGCTGGCGGCCGACGGTCGCGCGCCGAACGTGCGTGGGCGTTACGCAATGAACGTGCCGGCCGAAGGCGGAGGACCGACGTGATGGCGTTGGCGGACGAAGACGTCGTGACGCTGCTCGCTCGTCTTGGCAGCACGCCGCGGCGCGTTTGCGCGGACAGCCGCCAGGTGCGCGACGGCGACGCGTTCGCCGCGTTTCCCGGCATGCATGCCGACGGCCGCGCGTTCATTGCCGATGCGATCGCGCGAGGCGCGGGCAGCGTGCTGTGGGAAGCGCGCGCGTTCCATTGGCGCGACGAATGGCGCATCGCCAATCTCGCGGTCGACGACCTGCGCAACAAGCTCGGCTACATCGCCGACTTCATCTACGGCAATCCGTCGCGCCACTTGTGGACCGTTGGCGTGACCGGGACCAACGGCAAGACGTCGTGCGCGCACTGGACCGCGCAATGCCTCGACGCATGCGGATGGCGCGCGGGCGTCGTCGGCACGTTGGGCAACGGTCTTTTCGGCACGCTCGAGCCCGCCATCAACACGACGCCCGACGTCGCCGTGCTGCACGAGATGCTCGCGGGGTTTCGCGCACAGGGAGCCCGGGCGGTCGCGATGGAAGTGTCGTCGCACGGCCTCGATCAGGGCCGCGTGAACGGCGTTGCCTTCGACGTCGCGCTGTTCACCAACCTCACGCGCGACCACCTCGATTACCACGGGACCATGGCTGCGTACGGTGCGGCGAAGGCGAAGCTTTTCGCATGGCCCGGTCTCACGGCTTGCGTGATCAACACCGACGATCCGTTCGGTCAGGGTCTTGCGGACTCGGCGCGCGCGCGCGGCCAGCGCGTGATCTCGTACGGCTTCGCGAACGCCGACATCGTTCCCACCGCGCTCGCGACGACGTCGAGCGGGATTTCGATGTCGATCGCGACACCCTGGGGACACGGCGACGTCCAGACGTCTCTGGTCGGCGCGTTCAATGCGGCGAACGCGCTCGGCGTGCTCGGCGTGCTCGGTGCAAGCGGCATCGCGCCTTCCGATGCGTTCGCTGCGCTCGCGAAGATCACGCCGCCGCCGGGACGCATGCAGCGAATCGGTGGCGACGCGAAGCCGCTGGTCGTCGTCGACTACGCGCACTCGCCGGATGCTCTCGAGAAGGTACTGATCGCGTTGCGCGAAACGACGCCGATCGGCGGCGAGCTCGTCTGCGTGTTCGGATGCGGCGGCGAGCGCGACGCCGGCAAGCGGCCGCAGATGGGTCGCATCGCCGGGCGGCTCGCCGATCGCGTGATCATCACCAACGACAACCCGCGAGGCGAGGACCCGAGCGCGATCGCGCAAGCCGTCGTCGCGGGCGTGATGGAAACCGAGAATCGCCGCTGGAGCATCGAGCTCGATCGCGCCAAAGCCCTCGCGCACGCGGTGGCCGAAGCGAAGTGGGGCGACATCGTGCTGGTCGCGGGCAAAGGTCACGAGGACTATCAGGAATACGCCGGCGTGCGCACCCGCCATTCGGATGCGGAAGAGGCGACGGCCGCGCTCGCGCGCTGGAGCGGCGCATGATGGACACCGCCGCCGCCGCCCACGCTGTCGCCGGACGCCTCGCCGGCGAGCGCGTGCCGTTCACGCGCGTCATCACCGACAGCCGTCAGCTCGAGCCCGGCGATCTTTTCGTCGCACTCAAAGGCGAGCATTTCGACGGCCATGATTTCGTCGCCAACGCGCTCGCGCAGGGCGCTGCCGCGGCGATGGTCGACGAAGCGCGCGCCGGCTCGCTTGCCGGCAACCTCGTCGTCGTGCGCGATTCGCTCGCGGCGCTCGGCGCACTCGCGGCGGATTGGCGGCGGCGCTTTCCGATACCGGTCATCGTCGTCGTCGGCAGCAACGGCAAGACGACGGTGAAGGAGATGCTCGCATCGATTCTTCGCGCGCATTTCGGCGAAGCGCATGTTCTCGCCACGCGCGGCAACCTGAACAACGCGATCGGCATGCCGCTCACGCTGCTGCGATTGCGCGCCGAGCACCGCGTTGCCGCGATCGAGATCGGGATGAACCATCGCGGCGAAACGGCCGAGCTCGCGCCGATCGCGCAACCGACCGTTGCGCTCGTCAACAACGCGCAACGCGAGCACCAGGAGTTCATGGGCAGCGTCGCCGACGTCGCCGTCGAGCATGCGGCCGCGATTCGCGCGCTGACGCCGGGCGGCATCGCCGTGCTCAACGCCGACGACGCGCATATCGTCGTCTGGCGCGAAGCGGTTGCGCAGCGTCCGGGCGTATCGGCGATCGAATTCGCGCTCGATCATCCGGCTGCCGTGCGCGGCGCGGCGCACGCCGGCGAGCAAACGAGCGTCGAGCTGACGACGCCCGCGGGCCGCGCGACGGTTCGGCTCGCGATCGCCGGCGTGCACAACGCGGCGAACGCGATCGCGGCGACCGCGGCCGCACTCGCGGTCGGCGCATCGCTCACCGCGGTGGTGCGCGGTCTGGAATCGTTCCGTCCCGTCGCGGGCCGATTGGTCGCGCTGCGCGGCGCAGGCGGCACGGCGGTGATCGACGACACTTACAACGCGAATCCGGATTCGGTGCGCGCGGCGATCGATGTGCTCGCCGCGCACAAGGCGCCGCGCTGGCTCGTGCTGGGCGACATGGGCGAGGTCGGTGCACAGGGTCCGCAATTCCACCGCGAGGTCGGCGCCTACGCACGTGCCGCTGGCATCGAGCGGCTCTACGGCGCAGGGACGCTGATGGCCGAAGCCGTCGCGGCGTTCGGCGAGGGCGGCACGCATATCGAATCGGTCGACGACGCGGTGTTGCGCGTCGCGGCGGACCTGCGAGCAGCGCGCGCCGGGCGAACGACGGTGCTCGTCAAGGGCTCGCGCTTCATGCGAATGGAGCGCGTCGTCGCCGCGTTGACGGGCCGCTGCGACGCGAAGGGAGCGCACTGATGTTCCTGTGGCTCGCCGATCTCCTCGCGAAGGACGTGCGCGCGTTCAACGTGTTCAGCTACATTTCGCTGCGCGCCGTGCTCGCCTGCATGACGGCGTTGTTCATCTCGTTCATCGTCGGTCCGCGCATGATCGCGTGGTTGACGCGGATGAAGATCGGCCAGTCGGTGCGCGACGACGGGCCCAGCACGCACCTCGCCAAGGCCGGCACGCCGACGATGGGCGGCGCGTTGATCCTCGTGTCGATCGTCGTCACGACGCTGCTGTGGAGCGAGCTGGACAATCGCTTCGTCTGGGTGGTGCTGCTCGTGACGCTCGGCTTCGGCGCGGTCGGCTGGGTCGACGACTATCGCAAGGTCGTGCATCGCAATCCCAAGGGCCTTCCGGCGCGCTCGAAATTCCTCTGGCAATCGCTGATCGGTCTCGTTGCGGCGATCTATCTAGCGTTTTCGATTTCGGCGCCGGACAACGCGCAATTCCTGCGACTGCTGCAGGCATGGGTCGGCAGCGGATTCAACGTCGCGCTGTCGCCGAAAACCGACCTGATCGTGCCGTTCTTCAAGACGATCTCGTATCCGCTCGGCGTCTGGGGCTTCATCGCGCTCACGTATTGCGTGATCGTCGGCACGAGCAACGCGGTGAACCTGACCGACGGCCTGGACGGCCTCGCGATCATGCCCACCGTAATGATAGGCGCCGCGCTCGGCATCTTCGCGTACGTCACCGGCAACGCGATCTTCGCGCGCTACCTGCAATTTCCGCTGATCTCGGGCGCCGGCGAGCTCGCGGTGATCTGCGGCGCGATCGCCGGCGCGGGGCTCGGCTTCCTCTGGTTCAACGCGTATCCGGCCGAAGTGTTCATGGGTGACGTCGGCGCGCTCGCGCTCGGCGGCGCGCTCGGCACGATCGCGGTGATCGTCCGCCAGGAGATCGTGCTCTTCATCATGGGCGGCGTGTTCGTCGTCGAGACGCTGTCGGTGATGATCCAGGTCGCGTCTTTCAAGCTGATCGGGCGGCGCGTTTTCCTGATGGCGCCGATCCACCACCACTACGAGCTGCAGGGCTGGAAGGAGAATCAGGTCGTCGTGCGGTTTTGGATCATCACGATGCTGCTGGTGCTGTTCGGGCTCTCGACGTTGAAGCTGCGCTGACGATGAACTACACCGGCCGCAACGTCGTCGTGCTGGGGCTCGGGCTCACCGGGTTCTCGCTCGCGCGCCACCTCGCGACGCGCGGCGCGCGCGTCCGCGTCGCCGACACGCGCGCAGCGCCGCCGTATGCCGGTCGGCTGCGCTCGAAGCTTCCGGCCGTCAGGCTGGCGAGCGGCGCGTTCGACGACGCGACGTTCGAAGGCGCCGACATGATCGCGATCAGCCCGGGCGTGGCGAAGGACCAGCCGGCGATCGCGGCGGCGGTGGCACGCGGCGTCGAGCTCGTCGGCGACGTCGAATTGTTCGCGCGTGCATTGCCGCCGGCCCAGAAGGTCCTCGCGATAACCGGGACCAACGGCAAGACGACCGTGACGTCACTCACCGGCGAGCTCACGCGTGCCGCGGGACTCTCGACGACCGTCGCGGGCAACATCGGCGATGCCGTGCTCGACGTGCTCGACGCGTTCGCGCCCGTGCACGGACCCGCGGCGAGATGGCCCGACGTGTTCGTGCTCGAGCTGTCGAGTTTCCAGCTCGAGACGACGCATTCGCTTTCGCCGGTCGCCGCGACCGTGTTGAACGTCAGCGCGAACCACCTCGACCGCTACGCGGGCCTCGCCGACTATGCGGCGGCGAAGGCGCGCATCTTCGAGCGCGCGAGCGTTCAGGTGCTCAACCGCGACGATCGGATCGTTCCGCTGATGCGACTTGCGGGTCGCACCGTGCAGACGTTCGGCGCGAGCGTGCCGCTGTCCGAAGAGGCGTGGGGCCTCGTCGACCGCGGCAGCGAAGAGGGTGGCGTGTGGCTCGCGCGCGGCGGCGCGCTGGTGATGCCGGCGAGCGAGCTCGCTCTGGTCGGCCGCCACAACTGGTTGAACGCGCTCGCCGCGCTCGCGCTCGCGTCGGCTGTCGCAAAGATCGACCGCAACGTGCTCGCCGCGCTCGCGCGCTTTCACGGGTTGCCGCACCGGATGCAGCGCGTGGCCGAAGTCGGCGGGGTTCTCTACGTGAACGACTCCAAAGGCACGACGGTGACCGCGACTGAAGCGGCGCTCGCGGGCCTTGCGCGTCCCATCGTGCTGATCGCCGGCGGCGATGGCAAAGGCCAGGATTTCCGCGCGCTCAAACGTCCGGTTGCCGCGCATTGCCGCGCGGTGCTGCTGATCGGCCGCGACGCACCGATCATCGAGCGCGCGCTGGCCGACAGCGGCGCGAGCGTCGAGACGACCGGCACGCTCGACAACGCGGTCGCGCGCGCGGCGACGCTCGCGCGCCCAGGCGATGCGGTGCTGCTGTCGCCCGCATGCGCGAGTCTCGACCAGTTCGACAGCTACATCGCCCGCGGCGACGCGTTCGCCGCGCGCGTGCGCGCGCTCGCGCAGGACGACGTCCATGCGTAAGACGATCGCGGCGACGGCGACGATCCGGCCGCTCGAGGCGTTACGCGCGTTCGGCTCGATCGGCGCGCTCCCGAGCAATCCGCGCACGATGGCGAGCTACGACGCGTCGCTCGCGTGGGCCGCGCTGCTGCTGTTCGCTATCGGCCTCGTCATGGTGTATTCGGCGTCGATCGCGATGTCCGAAGCGTCCGCGCACACCGGCTACCGCGCGTGGTATTTCCTCGCGCGGCACGCGACATTCGTCGCCATCGGATTCGCCGCGGCGTTCGTCGCATTCCAGGTGCCGATGAAGGGGTGGCAACGGCTCGCGCCGTACCTCTTCATCAGCGGCGCGCTGCTGCTGGTGCTCGTGCTGGTGCCGGGTGTCGGCCGCTCGGTCAACGGCTCGCGCCGGTGGCTGTCGCTCGCGATCGTCAATCTGCAGCCATCCGAGTTCATGAAGCTCGCCGTCGTCCTGTACGCGGCGAGCTACGCGGTGCGCAAAGCCGGCTTTCTGCACGCCGAGTTGCCGATGCGGCGCACGCTCGTGCGCGGCTTTCTTCCGCTGTTTGCCGTCACCGTCGCCATCGGCGGGCTGCTGCTGCTCGAGCCCGATTTCGGCGCGTTCGTCGTCATCGTCGCGATCGCCTTCGGCGTGCTGTTCCTCGGCGGTCTCGACTGGCGGCTTTTCCTCGGACTCGCGTTGATGCTGCCGTTCGCGCTCGGCGCGATCCTCGTCGCCGCGCCGTACCGGCTGCAGCGGCTCACCGCGTTTGTCGACCCGTGGTCGGATCCGTTCGGCAAGGGCTATCAGCTATCGCATTCGCTGATCGCGTTCGGCCGCGGCGAAGCGTTCGGCGTCGGCCTCGGCGGCAGCGTCGAGAAGCTGCTCTACCTGCCCGAGGCGCACACCGACTTCCTGCTCGCCGTCATCGCCGAGGAGCTTGGCTTCGTCGGCGTGCTCGTCGTGATCGCGTTGTTCGTCTGGCTTCTGTTCCGCGCGTACGGCATCGGCCAGCAGGCGGCGCGGCTCGAGCGGCCGTTCGCCGCGCTCGTCTCGCACGGGATCGGCGTGTGGATCGGCGTGCAGGCGTTCATCAACATCGGCGTCAACATGGGCGTGCTGCCGACCAAAGGGCTCACGCTGCCGCTGCTGTCGTTCGGCGGCAGCGGCATCGTCGCCAATGCGATCGCGATCGCAATCCTGCTGCGCGCCGATTACGAGAACCGGCGCATGTTGAGGGGATTCGCCACATGAGCGCCGCCCGGCCGCAGACGACGAAAATGACCGCCACCGTGATGATCACCACCGGCGGCACCGGCGGGCACGTGTTCCCCGGACTCGCGGTGGCGACCGAGCTCAAGGGCCGGGGCGCGCGAGTCTTCTGGCTCGGCACCAACGACGGCATGGAATCGCGGCTCGTGCCGAACAACGGCGTGGAGTTCGAAGGGCTCGACTTCCACGGCGTTCGCGGCAAAGGATTGAAGCGCTTGCTGCTCGCGCCGTACGCGATTCTTTCGGCGTGTTTGCAGGCGCGCCGCGTGCTCGCTCGTCGCAAGCCGCATGTCGTCGTCGGCTTCGGCGGATTCGTCTCGTTCCCCGGCGCGTTGATGGCGGTGGCGCAGAATCGGCCGCTGGTCATTCACAATCTCGACGCGAGGCCGGGACTCGCCAATCGCGTGCTGCGCTTCGGCGCGGATCGCGTGCTGACGGGATTTTCGGGAACGTTCGGTGCGACCGCCGGCGGCAATCCGGAATGGGTCGGCAATCCATTGCGTCCGGAGATAGCCGCGGTGCCCGCGCCCGATGAACGCTTTGCCGGTCGCAGCGGACCGCTCGCGCTGCTCGTCGTCGGCGGAAGCCTCGGCGCGGTTGCCTTGAACGAGCGCGTGCCGAGAGCGCTCGCGCTACTGCCCTCGCACGCGCGACCGCGCGTCGTGCATCAGGCGGGCGAGCAGCACATCGACATGTTGCGCGCAGCGTATGCGAGCGCGGGTGTGGAAGCCGAATGCCTGCCATTCATCGACGACATGGCGCGTCGCTACGCGCAAGCCGACGTCGTCGTCTGCCGCTCCGGCGCCACGACGGTCGCCGAGCTCGCCGCGGTTGGCGTCGCGAGCGTGCTCGTGCCGTTCCCGTTTGCCGCCGACGATCATCAAACCGACAACGCGCGGCGGCTCGCCGAGCGCGGAGCGGCGGAAATGATCGCGCAGCGCGACTTCACGCCCGAGCGGCTCGCGCGATGGCTCGCCGGCGCTTCGCGCGACAAGCTCCTCGCAATGGCGAACGCGGCGCGCACGCTGCGTAAGCTCGGCGCGACCGAGCGGGTCGCTGACGTCTGTCTCACGCTCGCGCGCGCCGCATGAAGCACAAGGTCAAACGCGTGCATTTCGTCGGCATCGGCGGCGCCGGGATGAGCGGCATCGCCGAGGTGCTCGTCAACCAGGGTTATCAGGTGTCCGGCTCGGATCTCGCGGCGAGCGCGCTCACGCGGCGGCTCGGCTCGCTCGGCGCGAAGATCGCGATCGGTCACGCGGGCGAGAACGTCGCCGGCGCCGATGCGGTCGTCGTGTCGACGGCGGTTGCTGCGGACAATCCCGAAGTGGTCGCCGCGCGTGCCGCCGGCATTCCCGTCGTGCCGCGCGCGCTGATGCTTGCCGAGCTGATGCGCCTGAAGCAGGGGATCGCGGTCGCCGGCACGCACGGCAAGACGACGACGACGAGCCTCGTCGCCTCGGTGCTCGCCGAAGGCGGCCTCGATCCGACGTTCGTCATCGGCGGACGGCTGCTCTCCGCCGACGCGAACGCGCGGCTCGGCCACGGCGACTTCCTCGTCGCCGAAGCCGACGAGTCCGACGCGTCGTTTCTCTATCTGCAGCCGGTGCTCGCGGTGATTACGAACATCGATGCCGACCACATGGAGACGTACGGCCAGGATTTTTCGCGGCTGAAGCGTGCGTTCGTCGATTTCGCGCAGCGGCTGCCGTTCTATGGCGTCGCGGTGCTGTGCGTCGACGACGCGAACGTCCGCGAAATCGCGCCGTCGATCGCGAAGCCGGTCGTCACCTACGGGCTTGCCGCCGACGCGCAGGTTCGCGCAACCGATGTCGCCAATATCGGCGGCCGCATGCGCTTCGTCGCGCGCAGCACGAAGATGCCAGACCTGCCGGTCGAGTTGAACCTCGCCGGCGTGCACAACGTGTGCAACGCGCTCGCCGCGATCGCCGTGGGCCGCGAAGTGGGCGTCGCCGACTCGGCGATCGCATCGGCGCTCGCCGAATTCCGCGGCGTCGGCCGGCGTTTCCAGCGCTACGGTGATATCGCGCTCGACGCAGGCGGACACTTCACGCTGATCGACGACTACGGCCACCATCCGGTAGAGATGGAGGCCACGCTCGCGGCGGCACGCGCGAGCTTTCCGGGAAGACGACTCGTTCTCGCCTTCCAACCGCATCGCTATACGCGCACACGCGATCTTTTCGAAGATTTCGTCCGTGTGCTTTCGACGGCCGACGCGCTGGTGCTCGCCGACGTCTATCCGGCCGGGGAGACGCCGCTCGTCGCCGCCGACGGGCGTGCGCTCGCGCGCGCGCTGCGAGTTGCCGGCAGGATCGAGCCGGTGTTCGTCGAGTCGGTGGCCGACGTGCCCGACGCGCTGCGCGCGTTGATCCGTGACGGCGACGTCGTGCTGACGATGGGCGCAGGCTCGATCGGACAAGTGCCGGCACAAATGGCTGCACCACCGACATGATGATGAACGAGGCCCTCCATTTCGAAGCGCTGCGCGGGACGCTTCAGCGCAATGCGTCCCTTGCACGCTTCACGAGCTGGCGTTGCGGCGGCGCCGCGGACTTGCTGTACGTGCCGGCCGACCGCGACGACCTCGCCGCGTTCGTGCGTCAGTGGCCGCCGTCGGAGCCGCTCAGCGTCATCGGCCTCGGCAGCAACCTGCTCGTGCGCGATGGCGGCGTTCGCGGCGCGACGATCGTGCTGCACACGATCCACGCGACGATCGAATGGCGCGACTCGCTGGTCTACGCCGAAGCGGGAGCGGCGAGCCCGAAGGTCGCGCGCTTCGCCGCGCTGCACGCTCGCGGCGGCGCCGAATTTCTCGCTGGCATTCCGGGGACGGTCGGCGGTGCGCTTGCGATGAATGCGGGCTGCTATGGCGGAGAGACGTGGCGCTGCGTCGCGCGCGTCGAAGTGCTGACGCGCGCCGGTTCGTTCGAGCAGCGCTCGCCCGCCGCCTATTCGATCGGCTATCGCAGCGTACGCCGCGTCGACGGCTCGCCGCCCGATGGCGTGTTCACCGCTGCGTGGTTCGACTTTCCGGCCGGCGACACCGACGACGCGCGCGCGTGCATTCGCGAGCTGTTGAAGCGGCGCATCGCGACCCAGCCGCTGCAGTTGCCCAACGCCGGCAGCGTGTTCCGCAATCCGCCCGGCGATCACGCCGCTCGACTGATCGAATCGTGCGACTTGAAGGGCTACTCGATCGGCGGCGTGCGCGTGTCGGAGAAGCACGCGAACTTCATCGTCAATCCCGGCGGCGAGGGAAGCGCGACCGATATCGAAGCGTTGATCGCACACGTACGCAATACGGTGCGCGAACGCACCGGCGTCGAGCTCGAGCCCGAAGTGCGGATCGTAGGCGAGGGACGATGAGCACGCCGGGCGAAGCCAAGGGCCGCAGGCGGCGTCGGCGTGCGATTCGCCGGGGTCCGACGCGCCGAGCGACGCAGGGCTCCGACGGCTCGCGCAGGCCCTCACGATGAGCCTGCGCGACGAATTCGGAAAGGTGGCGGTTCTCATGGGCGGCCCTTCGTCGGAGCGCGAGATCTCGTTTCTCTCGGGCAACGCGGTGCTGAAGGCGTTGATCGAGAAGGGCGTCGACGCCTACGCGTTCGACCCGGCGCAGCGCGATCTATGGGAGCTCAAGCGCGACGCGTTCGACCGCGCGTTCATTGCGCTGCACGGCCGCTTCGGCGAAGACGGTACGGTGCAAGGCGCGCTCGAGGTGCTCGGCATCGCATACACGGGCAGCGGCGTGATGGCCTCCGCGCTCGCGATGGATAAATGGCGTGCCAAGCTCGTCTGGCTTTCGAGCGGCATTCCGACGCCGCGCTATCGGATCGCCACCGCGAGCACCGATTGGATGCGCGTTGTCGCCGAGCTTGGCCTGCCGCTGATCGTGAAGCCCGCGCGCGAAGGCTCGACCATCGGCATCACCAAGGTGAGCGCCGTCGATCACGACGAGCTAGCGATCGCCTATCGCGTGGCGGCCAAGTACGACGATCTCGTGCTGATCGAGGAATTCGTCGAAGGCAAGGAGCTCACGGTCGGCATCCTCGGCGACACCGCGCTGCCATCGATCCGCATCGAGGCGCCGCAGGGCAATTACGACTACCACAACAAATACTTCTCGGACGACACCAAATATTTCTGTCCGGCGGGACTCGCCGACGAAAAGGAGCAGGAGATCGGCGACGCGTCGCTCGCGGCATTCCGCCTGCTCGGCGGCTATGGCTGGGGACGGCTCGATCTGATGCTGCGCGCGGACGGCTCGTTCAGCTTCCTCGAGTTGAACACGTCGCCCGGCATGACCGGTCATTCGCTCGTTCCGATGGCGGCGAAACAGGCGGGCATCGCGTTCGCCGACCTTTGCATCGCGATCTTGCGCAGCGCCCATGTGGGATAGCGCCCGACAATTGAACGCAACCGCGGCGACGCTCGCCGCGCTCGCGATCGTCGCGCTCGCGTGGGGCGCGCTGTCGTGGCTCGTGCGCCAGCCGGTGTTCGACGTTCGCGAGGTCGTCGTCGTCACGCCGCTCACGCGCGCGGACGCTGCGCAGCTCGAAGCGGTCATCCGCGGCGAACTGCGCGGCACGTTCTTCACGATGAACCTCGACCGCGCCAAGGCGACGATCGGAAGAGTCGCCTGGGTGCGTTCGGTGTCGCTGCGACGGCAGTGGCCGCGGCGGCTCGAAGTCGACATCGACGAGCACGTGCCGCTCGCGCGCTGGAACGACGGCATGCTGGTCGATGTCGGTGGCGACGTGTTCGCCGCCGACTTCGCCGGCGAGCTGCCGCGATTCGAAGGCCCTGAGGGTCGCGCCGCGGAAGTCGCCGCTCGTTTCCGGGAGTGGAGGGGAACTCTCGCGCCGCTCGGGCTCTCGCCCGCCGAGGTCAAGCTCTCCGCTCGCGGCAGTTGGCGCGTCCGCGCCGTCGGTGGCGCCGCGCCGCTCGACATCGAGCTCGGTCGCGACGATCCGTCGGCACGGCTTGCGCGATTCGCCGCGGTGTTCGCGCGAACGCTCGGCGTGCTCGGGCGCAACGGTACCGCGGTCGAGCAGGTCGATCTTCGCTATCGCAACGGCTTCGCCGCGCGTGTCCCCGGCTTCAAGGAGCGGCCCGCCAAGAAAGCGGCCTGACGGAGCGGACCCATGGCAAGGGAGAACAAGAATCTGATCGTAGGCCTCGACATCGGGACGTCGAAGATCGTCGCGATCGTCGCCGAGGTGACGCCCGACGGCGAGCTCAACATCGTCGGCCTCGGCACGCAGCCGTCGCGCGGCCTGAAGCGCGGCGTCGTCGTCAATATCGAAGCGACGATGGCGTCGATCCAGCACGTGCTCGAAGAAGCCGAGCTGATGGCCGATTGCCGCATTACCGAGGTGTACGCAGGGATCGCCGGCAGCCACATCCGAAGCCTCAATTCGAGCGGCATGGTCGCGATCAAGGAGAAGGAAGTCACGCAGGCGGACGTCGATCGCGTCGTCGAGACGGCGAAGGCGATTGCGATTCCGAACGACCAGCAGATCCTGCACATCCTGCCGCAGGAATTCATCATCGACGGCCAGGAGGACGTGCGCGAGCCGCTCGGCATGAGCGGCGTGCGGCTCGAGGTCAAGGTGCACATCGTCACCGGTGCGGTTTCCGCCGTCGAGAACATCACCAAGTGCATTCGCCGCTGCGGGCTGGAAGTGAACGATCTGATGCTGCAGCCGCTCGCCTCGTCGACCGCCGTGCTGAACGAAGACGAGAAGGAGCTCGGCGTGTGCCTGATGGACATCGGCGGCGGCACGACAGACATCGCCGTGTTCACCGGCGGTGCGATCCGGCACACGGCGGTCATTCCCATCGCCGGCGATCAGGTGACCAACGACATCGCGATGACGCTTCGCACGCCGACGAAGGAGGCCGAGGAGTTGAAGCTTCGTCACGGTTGCGCGCTGCGCCAGCTCGCGGCGGTGAACGACGTCATCGAAGTGCCCGGCGTCGGCGAGCGCGCGCCGCGAAAGCTTTCGCGCCAGACGCTCGCCGAGGTGATCGAGCCGCGCATCGAGGAGCTCTACACGCTCGTGCAAGCGGAGCTGCGCCGCAGCGGATTCGAGGAGCTGTTGTCCTCGGGAGTCGTGCTGACCGGCGGCACCGCGCTGATGCAGGGGATGAGCGAGCTCGGCGAGGAAGTGTTTCATCTGCCGGTGCGCATCGGCGTGCCCTCGTACGTCGGCGGGCTCGCCGAGGTCGTGCGCAGCCCGCGCTACGCGACCGCCGTCGGACTGCTCATCGAAGGGCGCAACCAGTTCATACGCGAAGCGCAACTGCGCGCAGGCGGCGGCGTCGGCGGCGTCGCCGAGCGGATGAGGCAATGGTTCAAGGCGAATTTTTGATAACGGACAAGAGTGAAAACCTACTTTTGTCCGGATGAGCTACCCGAAGATCGCGGGCAGAGCCCGTCGGTCTGCGGCAGAAAAGCGGAAAAAAAGAGCTTGACATCGCAGTCACCGTTTCTATTTTGACAGGAAAGAAAGGAGCGCATCATGTTTGAGATCATCGACCAGCCGTCCGTCGAGGGCGCGATCATCAAGGTCATCGGCGTCGGCGGTTGCGGCGGCAATGCCGTCGAGCACATGATCGTTCGCGGCCTCGGGGGCGTCGAGTTCATCTGCGCCAACACCGATGCGCAGGCGCTCCGGCGCTCGACTGCCAGCACGCAGCTCCAGCTCGGCAGCAATCTCACGCGCGGTCTGGGCGCCGGCGCGAAGCCCGAGATCGGGCGCGACGCGGCGAACGAGGACCGCGAGCGCATCGGCGAGCTGATCGACGGCGCCGATATGTTGTTCATCACCGCCGGCATGGGCGGCGGCACCGGGACGGGGGCCGCGCCGGTGATCGCCGATATCGCAAAGAGCATGGGCATTCTGACCGTCGCCGTCGTCACGCGACCGTTCGCGTTCGAAGGCAAGCGCCAGAAAGTCGCGCAGCAGGGCATCGAGGAGCTCGGCAAGAAGGTCGACTCGCTGATCGTCATTCCGAACGACAAGCTGATGCAGGTGCTCGGCGAGGACGTCTCGGTGCTCGACGCGTACGCCGCCGCGAACGACGTGCTGCACGGCGCCGTTTCTGGCATCGCCGAGGTGATCAACAACGCGGGTCTGGTCAATGTCGACTTCGCCGACGTGCGCACCGTGATGGGCGAGGTCGGCATGGCGATGATGGGCTCGGCCACCGCAGCGGGGATGGATCGCGCCCGGCTCGCCGCGCAGCAGGCGGTGAAGAGCCCATTGCTCGAAGACGTCAATCTCGCCGGCGCGCGCGGCGTGCTCGTCAACATCACGGCGTCCGCGGGGCTGCGGATGAAGGAGTATCACGACGTGATGAATACCATCAAGGAGTTCACCGCCGAGGACGCGATGGTGATCGTCGGCACGGTGATCGACGACGTGATGGACGATCGTCTGCGCGTGACGATGGTCGCAACGGGCCTCGGCGGCATGGCGGCGGCGATCAAGCAACGGCCGCCGGCGATTCAGCTCGTCGAGCCGCCGGTCGTCGCTCGCACGGGCACCGACAATATCGCCATGACGGTGGAGACGATCAACTACGAAAACCTGGAAGCGCCCGCCGTGATGCGGCGCGGACGCGCGCAGCCCGCGGCCCAGGCGGCGCCGGCATTCGACGCGGCCGAGATTCCGGCGTTCCTGCGCAAGCAGGCGGACTGAAGGGGTCGGGCGGACATGTTAGAATCACAGGTTGAGGGAGGCCGCGCATACGTGAGTCGTTCGCGTGAACCGGTTGTCCGCTCAGAGGCCGCTTCCATGCTGCTCCAACGCACGCTGAAGAGCACGATCAAGACGACCGGTGTCGGCCTGCACACCGGGGCACGCGTCGATCTCGTGCTGCGACCGGCTGCGGCGGATACCGGAATCGTCTTTCATCGCATCGACCTCGCGCAGCCGGTTTCATTGCCGGCGTGCGCCGACAACGTCGGCGACACGCGTCTTTCGTCGACGTTGAAGCGCGACGGCGCGTCGGTGTCCACCGTCGAGCACATCATGTCGGCGCTCGCGGGATTGGGCATCGACAACCTTCACGTCGACATCGCCGGGCCCGAGGTTCCGATCATGGACGGCAGCGCCGGCCCTTTCGTGTTCCTGCTGCAGTCGGCGGGCATCGTCGAGCAGCAGGCGCCCAAGCGCTATCTGCGCATCGTTTCGCCGGTCGAGGTCCGCGACGGCGACAAGTGGGCGCGCTTCGAGCCGTGCTTCGGCTTCAGGCTCGACTTCACGATCGACTTCCCGCATCCGGTGTTCGGGTCGGAGAACCGCCACGTCGTGATCGACTTCGCCGAGCACTCCTACGTGAAGGAGGTCGCGCGCGCGCGCACGTTCGGCTTCATGCAGGACGTCGAAGCGCTGCGCGAGGCGGGCCTTGCGTTGGGGGGCAGCCTGCAGAACGCGATCGTGCTCGACGAGACCCGCGTGCTGAACAGCGAGGGCCTTCGCTACGACAACGAATTCGTCAAGCACAAGGTGCTCGACGCGATCGGCGATCTCTACCTGCTCGGCCATCCGATGATCGGCCAGTACACGGCGTTCAAGTCCGGGCACGCGCTCAACAACGCGCTCGCCCGCGCGCTGCTCGCGCGTCCCGACAGCTACGAGCTCGTGACGTTCAGCGCGGCGGCCGACGTGCCGACGGCGTTTCAGGACTGGCGTCTCGCACCGGCCTGACGGTCGTTTGCGGCGCCGACTCGCGCCGCCGGACGGGCGCACCGACCTCTAGCCGCGCGTGCTGATCGTCCGGTTGTTCCTGTTCCTCGCGCTTGCGACCATCGGCGTCGCCGGGTTGTTCTATCTATTCAAGCGCGATCGCCGTTACCTGCGCTTCATTGCCCAGGTGATTAAGTATTCGATCCTGCTGCTTGCGGGCATCATGCTGTTCTATCTTTTCGAGCGCCTGTTGCTGTTCTTGTAACCTACGAATCGTCCTAAACGGTTGCCAACGGCGCATCGAGCAACGAGGTCACCGCAGGGCATCGGGCGATCCGATCGTCATCGGGCCCGTTTGAGCAGCCGATCCACCGAGGCCTTCAGCGGTCCGGGAGCAAGCGTCGAAGCGAGGCGGGCCAGCGGCGCAATTCCGACCTTATCTATCGGAATTGGCGGGGTTTTCGCAGCAATTTCCGGCGCCGTCCGAACTTGCACGCGCAGCCGTATTCCAGTAAATTCGTGACCGTCTTTTGCTAGCTGCGCCAACACGCCCGGTAGCCGCTGCCGAACCGCTGCGGCAACAGCGCCGCTGTCGGCCACAATCTCGAGGCTCTCGCGTTCCGCATCAACGACGCGGATTCGCGCGGCGAGCTGGCGCGGCAAGCCGTTGCGTACGACGCACGTGAGCGCGAGCTCGCGCCGCATCCGTGTATCCCACGCTGCGAGCGCGGGGTCGGTGACGAGAATGCGTTGCAGCGGCTGTGGGGATCGCATGTTCGGTCGGGCTCTTGGATTGCGCGCGCGCATCGTCGATCGACGCTCGCGCTGGGAGGAAGCCACTTGAACATCATACTGGTGTCCGGCGCTGCGTCGCGCGCTCGCACGATCACGCTGGACTGGCGGCACTGGACGTTCGGCGGGTTTGCGCTGACCGTGCTCTTCGTCGGCTTCACGTTCGCGTTCAATTTCGTCACGTTGAGATACGCGGCCGCCATCGGACATCCGTGGTTTGCCGCGATCGTTCTCGCCGACCAGCGCGAAGAGGCGCTCAGGACGCAGCAGCTCGTCGAGGCCTACCTCAAGACGATGGCGGTACGGCTGGGCGAGCTGCAGGCGCAGATGATGCGCCTCGACGGCTTGGGGGAGCGCCTCGCGAAGCTCGCCGGCTTGAAGCCGCAGGAGCTGCCGGCGCTGCGATCGGGTTTCATTCCGGGGCGCGGCGGCGCCGAGTCGTCGACGCTGCCCTCGCGCAACCTCTCCGTTCAGGAATTTACCGGTCTGCTGGATCGTCTCGCGCGCCAGGTCGGCGAGCGCTCGGATCAGCTTGGTGTACTGGAGGCGCTTCTCGTGCAGAGCTCGGCGAACCGCAAGTTCCTGCCGACGCTTGCGCCGATCGTAGACGGCTGGTTCTCGTCGAACTTCGGCTACCGGATCGATCCGTTCACCGGCTCGCAATCATTCCACGAAGGGATCGACTTTCCCGCCGAGGTGGGGACGCCGATCGTCGCCGCGGCGAGCGGCAAGGTCGTCGCCGCGGGGCCGCACCCCCAGTATGGTAAGATGGTCGAGATCGACCACGGCAACGGCCTCGTCTCCCGCTACGCCCACACGTCGCTGCTGTTCGTCCACGAGGGCGACCTCGTCGTGCGCGGGCAGCGCGTGGCGGCGGTCGGATCGACCGGCCGCTCGACCGGACCGCACCTGCACTTCGAGGTGCGGCTGAATGGCGTGCCGCAGAATCCAGCGCGGTTCCTGCAGCCCGCGGGCTGAGTGGAAATTAGGGTCAGACTCGACTTTTCGCGCGTCGGCTGCGATGAGCAAAGTCGGTGCATAAAAAGTCGAGTCTGACCCTAATTTCCGTTGGCGCGAGGGGTGAGGGGGTCCTCACCCCTTGTTTTTTACGCTGGCGCCGAAACTTCCGGACCTATGATCTCAACCATCCTCACCCGCATTTTCGGCAGCCGCAACGAACGTCTGCTCAAGCAGTACGCGCAGGCGGTCCGGGAGATCAACGCGCTGGAACCCCAGATTTCGGCGCTCTCGGACGCCGATCTGCGCGCGAAGACCGACGAGTTGCGCGCCCGCGTAGGCAACGGTGAGACGCTCGACGCGGTGCTTGTCGAGGCATTCGCCGTCGTCCGTGAAGCCGGCAAGCGCACGCTCGGCATGCGCCACTTCGACGTGCAGCTTCTCGGAGGCATCGCGCTGCACAACGGCAAGATCTCCGAAATGCGCACGGGCGAAGGCAAGACGCTCGTGTCCACGTTGCCCGGGTATCTGAACGCGCTGAACGGCAAGGGCGTTCACATCGTAACCGTCAACGACTACCTCGCGCAGCGCGACGCCGACTGGATGGGGCGGATCTACCGCTTCCTCGGCT
Organism: uncultured beta proteobacterium; assembly: GCA_963728935.1. Taxonomy (GTDB): domain Bacteria; phylum Pseudomonadota; class Gammaproteobacteria; order Burkholderiales; family Casimicrobiaceae; genus CAVSMC01. The sequence goes on from CAVSMC010000001.1 coordinate 1,749,419, forward strand.
TGACCGTCGGCGTGAATCTTTCGCAGATGGCGCACGCCGACAAACAGGTCGCGTACGGCGCCGACATCACATACGGCACCAACAACGAGTTCGGCTTCGACTACCTGCGCGACAACATGGTGTTCCAGGCGAGCGAGCGCGTGCAGCGCGGGCTCACCTACGCGATCGTCGACGAGGTCGATTCGATCCTGATCGACGAAGCGCGCACGCCGCTCATCATCTCCGGCCAGGCCGACGACAACATCGACCTCTACTACCGGCTGAACGAGCTGGTTCCGCGCCTGACGCGGCAACCCGAGGAAAAGGGACCCGGCGACTACTGGGTCGACGAGAAGGCGCATCAGGTGCTGCTGTCCGAGGAAGGCCACGAGCACGCCGAGCAGATCCTCGGCGGCGCCGGGCTCACCCCGGTCGGCTCGTCGCTCTACGACGCGCAGAACATCGCGTTGATGCACCACCTGTACGCGGCGCTGCGCGCGCACGCGCTGTTTCATCGCGATCAGCACTACGTCGTGCAAAACGGCGAAGTGATCATCGTCGACGAGTTCACCGGACGTCTGATGGCAGGTCGCCGCTGGTCCGATGGTTTGCACCAGGCGGTCGAGGCGAAAGAAGGCGTGCCGATCCAGCGCGAGAACCAGACGCTCGCGTCGATCACGTTTCAGAACTACTTCCGCATGTACGGCAAGCTCGCCGGCATGACGGGCACGGCGGACACCGAAGCGTTCGAGTTCCAGCAGATCTACCACCTCGAGACAGTGGTGATTCCGACGCACATGCCGATGGTGCGCAGGGACGAGAACGACCTCGTCTTCCGCACGTTCCAGGAGAAGGTCGACGCGATCATCGCCGACATCAAGGATTGCCATCAGCGCGGGCAGCCGGTGCTCGTCGGCACGACGTCGATCGAGAACTCCGAGCTCCTGTCGAAGTATCTCGACAAGGAGAAGCTGCCCCACCAGGTGCTGAACGCGAAGCAGCACGCGCGTGAGGCCGAGATCGTCGCGCAAGCCGGACGCTCGGGAATCATCACGATCGCGACCAACATGGCGGGCCGCGGCACCGACATCGTATTGGGCGGCGCGATCGAGCAGCAGATTCTCAAGATCCGCGACAGCGCCGAGCTTTCCGCCGAGGAAAAGGAGAAGGAAATCACCGCGCAGCGCGGCGAGTGGCAGAAGCGCCACGAGGCGGTGGTCGCCGCCGGCGGCCTGCACATCGTCGGCACCGAGCGGCACGAATCGCGGCGCATCGACAATCAGCTTCGCGGCCGCGCCGGCCGCCAGGGCGACCCGGGCTCGTCGCGCTTCTACCTGTCGCTCGAAGACCCGCTGCTGCGCATCTTCGGCGGCGAGCGGCTCGGCGTCATCATGCAGAAGCTCAAGATGCCCGAAGGCGAGCCGATCGAGCATCCGATCGTCAACCGCTCGATCGCCAAAGCGCAGACACGCGTCGAGTCGCGCAACTTCGACATCCGCAAGCAGCTGCTCGAATACGACGACGTCGCGAACGATCAGCGCCGCGTCATCTATCAGCAGCGCAACGAATTGCTCGAGTCGAGCGACATCGCCGACACGATCCGCAACATGGTGCGCGGCGAAATGGACGCCACGGTGCGGCGGTTCGTGCCGCCGGAGTCGGTCGAGGAGCAGTGGGATCTTCCGGGTCTCGTATCGTCGCTGCTCGCCGAGTTTCAGATGCAGGCGCCGGTCGCCGAATGGGTGAAGAGCGATGCCGACATCACCGACGAATCGCTGCGCGATCGGTTGGTCGAGGCGGCGCTCGCGCAGTATGCGACGAAGGAGTCGCTGGTCGGGCCGGAGCTCATGCGTCAATTCGAGCGCAGCCTGATGCTGCAAACGGTCGATCAGCACTGGCGCGAGCATCTCGCCAATCTCGATCACCTTCGCCAGGGCATCCATCTTCGCGGCTACGCGCAGAAGAATCCGAAGCAGGAATACAAGCGAGAGGCGTTCGAGCTGTTCTCCGACATGCTCGACCGCATCAAGGGCGACGTCGTCAAGATCGTGCTGACCGTCCAGGTGCGCACGCAAGAGGACGTGCAGGCGGTCGAGGAGGCGCCGCCGGTGTCGAACGTTCGCTATCAGCACGCCGATTACGAGGAAGCGCTCGCCACGGCGGCAACGGGCGGCGGCAGCGACACGGCGACCGCCGTCGCGTCACCGCCGCCGTTCGTGCGAGCAGGCGAGAAAGTCGGGCGCAACGACCCGTGCCCGTGCGGGTCGGGCAAGAAATACAAACACTGCCACGGCCGGCTCGCGTGAAGCGGCCGCTTCGTGGCGCGTTCACGCGAGCCGGCGGAAGTTTCGGCGACGTGCCCGTCGCGTTGGAGCGGACGCTCGCGCGCCGCTCAACGCGCCGAGCCCGTCGCCCGGTCAGACGGAACACCGAGCGCTGACCCGATGCCGGTTCGTTACACGCCGCCTGCGGCCGCTGATCTGCTGCCGGTGCCCGGTGTAACGCTCGGCACGGCCGCCGCGAAGATCAAGGGCTGGTCGCGCGACGATGTGCTGCTCGTCGCGTTCGATGCGGGCACCACCGCCGCGGGCGTGTTCACGCAGAACCGTTTCTGCGCCGCGCCGGTCATCGCGTGCCGACGTCATCTCGGCGCCAATGGCGCTGCGGTACGCGCGCTCGTCGTGAACGCGGGCAATGCCAATGCGGGCACCGGTGCAAGCGGCGTCGCCGATGCCGACGCGACGTGCGCGGCCGTAGCCGCCGAGCTCGGCTGCAAAGCGCATGAAGTGCTGCCTTTTTCGACCGGCGTCATCATGGAGCCGCTGCCGGTCGCGAAGATCGTCGCTGCGCTGCCCGCGGCGAAGGCGGCGCTCGGCGCTAATCGCTGGCTCGACGCGGTGCGCGCGATCATGACCACGGACACGGTGCCCAAAGGCGCGTCGCGTCGTGTCGTGGTCGGCGGCGTGCCGGTGACCGTGACCGGTATCGCGAAGGGATCGGGAATGATCCACCCGAACATGGCGACGATGCTCGCGTTCGTCGCCACCGACGCTTCGCTTTCGGCGCCCGTGCTCGCGACGCTCGCACGCGAAATCGCAGGCGTCTCGTTCAACTGCGCAACGGTGGACGGCGATACGTCGACCAACGACAGCTTCGTGATCGCGGCGACGGGTCGCGCGGCGGTCGCGATCGATCGGATCGACGATGCGCGGCTTGCGCTGATTCGCGCGGCGCTGACCGACGTCGCTACGACGCTCGCGCAGGCGATCGTTCGCGACGGCGAGGGCGCAACCAAGTTCGTCACGATCGCAGTCGAGCAAGGCCGCCACGCCGCCGAGTGCCGGCGCATCGCGCTCGCGATCGCGCATTCACCGCTCGTGAAGACGGCGTTCTTCGCGTCCGATCCCAACCTCGGGCGTATCGTTTGCGCGATCGGCAACGCCGCCTCGGCCGATGTCGATCCGACGCGCGTGTCGTTCTGGCTCGACGATGTGCTCGTCGTCTCGCACGGCGGGCGTGCGCAGTCGTATCGAGAGGAAGACGGCCAGCGGGTGATGAGACAGGACGAGATCGTCGTGCGTGTCGCACTCGGCCGCGGCGAGGCGACGGCGACGATCTGGACATGCGATCTGTCGCACGACTACGTGTCGATCAACGCCGACTACCGCAGCTGATGCTGCCTTTCGCCGACTTCAATCGCCTGCTCGCGCGCGCCGAGACGGTGCTCGACCGGCTGGAAGCGATCCTGCCGCCCGCGCCGCCGCCGCCCGATTGGCACGCGATGGCGTTTCGCTGGCGCAAGCGCGCCGGCCGCGGCTATCTGCAGCCGGTCGCGCATCCGCACGTGATCCGGCTCGACGATCTCGTCGCGATCGGCGACCAGAAGCATGCGATCGACCAGAACACGCGCCAGTTCGTCGCCGGCATGCCGGCGAACAACGTGCTGCTGACCGGCTCGCGCGGCACCGGCAAGTCATCGCTCGTGAAAGCGATGCTCGGCCGATACGCCGGCAAAGGCCTGCGGCTGATCGAAGTCGACAAATCCGATCTCATCGACCTGCCGGACATCGCCGAGCTCACGCAGGGCCGGCGCGAGCGCTTCATCGTCTTCTGCGACGACCTCACGTTCGACGCCGGCGAGCCTGGATACAAGGCGCTCAAAGTCATGCTCGACGGCACGGTTGCGGCCGCCGCGGCGAACATGCTGATCTATGCGACGTCGAATCGCCGGCACTTGCTGCCGGAATACTTCAGCGAGAACCTCGAGACGAAGCACGTCGGCGACGAAGTGCATCCGGGCGAGTCGGTCGAGGAAAAGATCTCGCTGTCCGAGCGCTTCGGTCTGTGGATCTCGTTCTATCCATTCAGTCAGGACGACTACCTGTCGGCGGTCGCCGGGTGGCTCGCCGCGTTCGGCGTGAAGGCCGCGACGTCGGCACGCGAGCGCGCCGTACGCGAGCGCGAGGCGCTGCAATTCGCGCTTCAGCGCGGATCGCGCAGCGGGCGCGTTGCATGGCAGTTCGCGCGAGGCTACGCGGGCGCCGCCGCGCTCGGGCGGACGACGCGGTCGCGCAAGTGAGCGGCGTCGTTCGCGTCGCCGCTGCGGTGATCGTGCGGCGCGACGGCCGAGTTCTGCTCGCGCAGCGGCCCGTCGGCAAGGTGTACGCCGGCTATTGGGAATTTCCGGGCGGCAAGTTCGAGCCCGGCGAAACGCCGCGTCATGCGCTCGATCGCGAGCTGCGCGAGGAGCTGGGGCTCCATGTACGTCGCGCCGCGCCATGGCTCACGCAGCGGTATGTCTATCCGCATGCGCACGTCGAGCTGCATTTCTTTCGCGTGTTCGACTGGGACGGCGAGCCGGTCGGCCACGACGGCCAGGCCTTCGCGTGGCAGATACCCGGCGCCTTCACCGTCGAGCCGTTGTTGCCGGCGAACACGCTCGTGTTGCGCGCGCTCGAGCTGCCGGGCGTCTACGGCATTACGATGGCGAGCGACATCGGCGAAGACGCGTTCGTCGATCGCGCGCGGCGGGCGTTCGATCGCGGCTTGCGGCTCGTGCAGCTGCGCGAGAAGGATTGGCAGCAGGCAACGGTGCGCGCGCTCGCCGATCGCCTGCTCGCGCTCGCCGCGCCTTACCGTGTGCGGCTGCTGTTGAACGGCGACGCCGCGCATGCGCGCGCGTGGGGATTCGCCGGCGTTCACTGGACCTCTGCAACGCTCGCGCAGGCGACCGAACGGCCGGACGATCTCGTCTGCGCGGCGTCGTGCCACACGCGCGAGGACGTCGCGAAAGCAGGCGCGCTCGCACTCGATTTCGTCGTGCTCGGTCCCGTTGCCGCGACGCCGACGCACCCGAGCGCGACGCTTCTCGGCTGGAGCGGTTTCGCATCGCAGGCCAAGGGCGCTTCGGTGCCGGTATTCGCGCTGGGCGGACTCACGCTCGGCGATCTCGACGCGGCGATCGACCACGGCGCGCACGGCGTCGCGTTGCGCCGCGGCGCGTGGACCGACTAGCGATTCGACGAGCTGTCGTCGTCGTCCGGCGGCCGCTCGTCGTCCGGCACGCGATAGCGCTCGGCGGCCCACGCGCCGAGGTCGACCATCTTGCAACGCTGCGAGCAGAACGGCCGGAACGCCGAGCGCGCGCTCCATTCGACGGGCGTGCCGCATTGCGGGCATGCGACGATGCGGGAGGCGGGTTGGGGCACCTTGTCGGCCTTGGCTGTCGTGCGATCGGTTCGACAACGGCACGTCGTCGAGGTTGCCGCGCGATCACGCGCGCGGGTGAACCGCCGTTTCGGGCGTAACCGCAGCAGGTGTTGCTGTCGGGCCGGTTATAAGACGCGTGCCGCTGCGATAAGTCAAATAGGCCCAGAACCAGTCGAACATCACCGATAACCGGCTGCGCACGTCGACCAGGAAGCCGACGTGCACGGCGCCCCAGAACCACCAGGCAAGCACGCCGCGGAGCTTGATCCAGCCGAAGTCCACGACCGCGGCCTTTCGACCGATCGTGGCGAGACTTCCGAGATGCCGGTACACGAACGCGCCAGGGTCGGCGCGTCGCTCGACTCTCGAGCGGATCAATTTCGCCACGTGCGCACCGGCCTGCTTCGCCGCCGGCGCGAGCCCGGGCACCGGGTTGCCGTGCCACGCGTCGGATGCCGCCGCATCGCCGATGACGAACACGTTGCGCCGTCCCGGTACCGAGAGGTCCGCAGCGACCTTCACTCGCCCTGCTGCGTCGGCGTCCGCGCCCAACCACTTCGCGGCGGGCGATGCGACGACGCCGGCTGCCCACAGCACCGTGCGTGACGCGATGCGCTCGCCGTTCACCATCGCGCCCTCGTCGTCGATGCTCTCGACGCGGCTGTTCACACGCACTTCGACGCCCAATCGTTCGAGCGCGCGCCGACTGTTTTCCGAAAGGTCCTGCGCAAACGCCGGCAGCAGTCGCGGGCCCGCCTGGACGAGGACGATGCGTGCCTTTGCAGGGTCGATGCGGCGAAAGTCCTTGTCCATTCCCCAGCGCGCGAGCTCCGCGATCGCCCCCGCGAGTTCGACGCCGGTCGGGCCGCCTCCGACGATCAGGAACGTGAGCAGGCTCGCGCGCGCGTGCGCATCGTCGGTTGCCTCCGCCAATTCGAACGCCGTCAGCAGACGACGGCGCACTTCCGTTGCATCTTCCACACGCTTCAGTCCGGGAGCGAACCGCGCCCAGTCCTCGCGGCCGAAGTAGCTGTGCGTGGCGCCGGTCGCGAGCACGAGATAGTCGTAAGGGATGCGCTGATCGCGCAGCAGCACCGACCTATCGTGCGAGTCGACGCCGGTCACTTCTCCGAGCAGGACGCGAACGTTGAAATGCTCGCGAAACATGCCGCGAATCGGCGCCGCGATGTCGCCCGGCGAAAGGCTCGCGGTCGCCACCTGATACAAAAGCGGCTGGAACAGGTGATAGTTGTGCCGGTCGATCAGCGTCACCGATACGCGTGTGCGCGACAGTGCCGCCGCGCAGGCGAGCCCGCCGAAGCCCGCTCCGACGACGACGACGCGCGGAAGCCCGTCGAGCGAGAACGCCGGCTTGCCGTCGAGCTGCGGGAAGCGCTGGCGCAGCGCCCGCTCGATCAGCGCGTCGAGCGAGATCGCACCGGCACCGTTCAGCATCAGCAATGCGAGCACGAAGAACCATGCGGCGTAAGCCTCGTCGCTGCCGGTGGTCATCCGAACGGCGATCGAAACGGCGACGAGCCCCAGCGCTGCGATGCGGGTGCCGAAACCGACGACGATCGACACGGCAAGGATCGCCGACAAAGGTGTCGCGAACTGGCCGGCCGACGCGACGGGGAACCAGGTGATCGGCATCATGGCGACAGCGAAGCTCGCCGCGACGATCGCCGCGGCGACCCATATTCTGAGCAGCAGCGCGTAGATCGGAGCGGCGACGCGTGTCAGTTGCGCGAGCGCCATCTGCACCGGCGCCGCGAGCGGCAGCGCGCTGTCGGCAAGTCCGCGACCGAGCAACCGATCGAGCGAAAACGCACTCGCGCCGTTGACGACCAGCGAGCCGAGCAGCGCCGCCTGCAGCAGGTTGAGATCGATCGCGAGGTAATTGACGTGGACCACGATGACGAGAATCAGCGACACGAGCGCTGCAAAGCGCGTTGCGAGCCCGAACGCGAGCAGCAGCGATCCGACGAATTCGATCGACACGCCGACGTACGCGGCGGTGATCGGATCCATCCATGAAACCGGGTATTCGTGCGCCGAGAGATAGAGCGCATTGCTCCAATCGGCGAGCTTGACGACCGCGGAAACGAAGAACATCTGCGCAAGCCACAGCCGTATCGCGAGGTCGACGAACGGCTTCGCCCAACGCTCGACTACGCGCAGCGTCGTCGCCGCGACGTCGAGCGGTACCGCCATCCAGTCGGAACGCGCGGCGGGGTTCGGCGCAGTCTCAGCCATCGGTTGTTCTCCGCAGGTAGGGAGAGGCCCCGCCGGCCGCCGTTGGTCGGTCGGCCGCAGCCTCGACATACGCGCAGCGGAAGATGCAACGCTTGTCGTTGTCGTGATGAAGCTTGCAGCACAGCACGGCCGACTTTCCTTTCGTTCGGACGTAGACCTCGGCGGCCGCGAGCATTCCGGCGAGCGGCGCCACGAAGTAGATCCAGATCGACGTCCAGCTATTGGCCGCCAGTGCCGAGCCGAACGTTCGCGCCGGATTCATGCTCATTCCCGAAATCGGCGCTTCGACGGTGATGTAGAGCGCGACCAGCAATCCCGCCGCGACACCGGTCAGACGATTGAACGCGCGGTGGTTGCTGAGCGCGAGCACCGTCATCATCAAACCGAACGAAATCAAGCCTTCGGCAGCGAACGCTGCGATGCTTCCGCTCGGCCCTGGGATCGTCGCGACGTAACTGACGCTCGGATCCGACAGCAGCCGCCGGCCGAGCAATAGCGTAGCAAGCGCCATTCCGGCGATGGCGCCGAGAAATTGCGCGACGACGTAGAACGCCGCGTCCTGCGGCTCGATCTTGCCCAACCGATAGAACGTCAGCGTGACAGCGGGATTGAGATGCGCGCCCGATTGCTTGCCCCACGGCGAGTAGATGAGCGCAATCGCCGTCGCGCCCATCGCAAGTCCGATCAACGAGCGGCGAGCCATGCCGTCGCCGACGAAGGCCACGACAGGGGAGACCGGGTGTTCGATCAACGCGACGAACGCGCACGCCGAAAGCATGAACAAGCCGAGGCCTGCGCCTTCGATCGCATACTCGGGCCAGTGTTGCGCGATCGATTTCATGCCGCTCGAAGATCGTCGGCTCGTGTTGCGCGGTCCGCGCGCGGCTCGCCTTCGACCACGGAAGACCGCTCGCGCCAGAACGCGGGGATGTCGGTGCGGTACTTGCGTTGGACCAGGTTCGCGACCAATCCCGTCCATCCGGTTTGATGCATTGCGCCGAGCCCGAGCCCGGTCTCGCCATGGAAGTACTCGTTGAAGAGCAGCAAGTCGCGCCAGGCGGCGTCATGCTGGAACGGGCTGTTCTCGGGCAGCGCCGGAACGCGACCGCTGGAATCCCGCCGGAACATGTCGACCAGTCGCTCGGACAGGAGATTCGAAATGTCCTTCAGCGTCATCAGCCGGTCGCCGAGGCACGGCACGGCGATCTTGTAGCCGTCGCCGAGGAAGCGGTGGTACTTCTCGATCGCCTGGATCAGCGTGTAGTTGGTCGGAATCCAGATCGGTCCGCGCCAGTTCGAGTTGCCGCCAAAGAGTCCCGAATTCGATTCGCCGGGCACGTACTCGATCAGCGCGCGGCCGACGCCCGCGATGTAACCGAGGTCCTGCCGCTCGGCGTGAACGCGCGAGACGCCGCGTATGCCGTAACGGGAGAGGAACTCGTCTTCGGACAGCAGGTGGCGGAGGATGCGCGGCAGCATCGAATCGTCGACGAGCGACAACAGGTGCTCGCCGCGATCGTTCGCTCGCTGCGGACACGCGGAAACCTCGCGGCCGTCGAACATTCCGCCCGCATGCGCACGCATCACCTGCACGAAGCGCGGAGCGTTCTCGAGCAGGCGCCGATCGACGATCTCGCACGCGAACAGCGGAATGATGCCGACCCACGAGAATACGTCGATGCGCTGCGTCGTACCGTCGGGACGTACGACGAGGTCCTTGAAGAAGCCGTCGTCGGGGTCCCAAAGCGACAGGCCGCGTCCTTTGCCGATGCCGTTGCCGGCGATCGTGTTGGCGATGCCGAGGAACTGCTCGTAGCACTGGATCGCGATGTCCTCGTAGTCGGAGTCTTCGGCGGCGAGCTCGAGCGCCATGACGGCCATGTTGAGCGCGAACATCGCCATCCATCCCGTCGCGTCGGCCTGCTTCAGCGAGTACCCGGACGGCAGCGGCTGCGACCGGTCATAGACCGAGATGTTGTCGAGGCCGAGAAAGCCGCCTTCGAAGACGTTGTGGCCGTCGGTGTCCTTGCGATTCAACCACCACGCGTAGTTCAGCAGCAGCTTGTTCAGCACCCGCTGCAGGAAATTGCGGTCGCTCGCGCCGCGCTGCACGCGATCGGCGCGGAACACCTTGAGCGCCGCCATCGCGAGCACCGGCGGATTGACGTCGCCGAACGCCCACTCGTAAGCGGGAATCTGTCCGTTCGGATGGAGGTAGTACTCCTTCAGCAGCAGCTCGATCTGCTCTTTCGCGAAGTCAACGTCGACCAGCGCGAGCGCCGCGCAGTGAAACGCGAGGTCCCACGCCGCGAACCACGGGTACTCCCATTTGTCGGGCATCGAGATCACGTGGTGTGCGCGCAGATGCCGCCACGATCGGTTGCGGCCGCTGTTGCGCGCGGCGGGCGGCGGATAGCCGTCGCCGTCGATCCAGCGCGCGACGTCGTAATGAAAGAACTGCTTGCTCCAGATCATGCCGGAGAGCGCCTGTCGCGCGATGTTGTAGTCCTGCGCGGTCGCCTCCGGCAGCAGCTCGTCGTAGAAAACGGCCGCCTCGGACTCGCGTTTCGAGAACACCACCTCGCGCAGTGCAAAGGGGGTGGCGAGCGCGCCGTGCGAGAGCGTGAGGCCGATGGTCACGGCGTGGCCGGGCTCGGCCGTGATCGTGTGCCACGCCGCGAACTTCGTTCCGGCCGAGGCCGGGTGTACCGCTTCCTTTTCGCCATTGACGACGAGGCGATGGAACGCATCCTTCACATAGGGCGATGGATTTTGGCCGCCCCATAACCGTTGCACGTTGCTTTCGTTTTCGGTGAAGAGCGTCCGAGCCTTGTGGCGCCCGTACAGGAAATACGTGCCGAGCGTCGGATGGTCGGCGCACACGGCCCAGCGCGCGTCGCCCGGCGCGACGACTTCGCTGATCCGCGGCTTGTCGGACGCCTCGTCCCACGACCAGGTGTTGCGAAACCACAGCGTGGGCAGCAGATGCAACGTCGCCGTATCGGGACCGCGGTTGGTCGCGATGATGCGAATGTGAATCTCGTCGGGCGACGCCTTGGCGTAGCGCACCTCGACGTCCCAGTACCGGCCATCCTCGAAGACGCCGGTGTCGAGCAGCGCGAACGGCGGATCGCGGCGCGTGCGGCGCGCGTTCTCGTGCACGAGCTGCGCGTACGGATACTCGGCCTGCGGATACTTGTACAGATAGCGCATCCAGCTGTGGCTCGGCGTCGCATCGAGGTAGAAGTAGTACTCCTTGACGTCTTCGCCATGGTTGCCTTGGTTGCCGGTCAATCCGAACGCGCGTTCCTTCAAGATCGGATCCTTGCCGTTCCACAGCGCGAGCGCGAAGCACAGGCGCTGACAGTCATCGCTGATGCCGCCCAGTCCGTCCTCGTTCCAGCGATAGACGCGAGAGCGGGCCTGGTCGTGATCGAAGTGTTCCCACGCCGTCCCGTTCTCGCTGTAGTCTTCGCGCACCGTTCCCCAAGCGCGTTCGGCCAGATAGGGGCCCCACAGGCGCCAGTTGTCGCGGCCTTCGCGCTGCGACGCGATGCGCTGCTGTTCGGCATTGAGAGATTGCGATAGCGTCATTTCGATGCCTCCTCCATTTCGACGCGGCGTGGCCGCATGCGTCGGCGCGGTTGCGCGGGTGCGTTGTGGGCAGTCGCGTGTTGCTGCAGTCGCAACCACGCTTCCAATGTGCAAGCGACCGACCACGCCTGGCTCGGGCAGCCGCGCGGAGCATGCGGAGCCGCGCCGTCGAATATCTCGCTCACGGTTCCAAGCCCCGCGTCGAGCAGGTGATCGCGCAGCGGCAGCAGCCGCCGCTGCGCGCGCGCGGGATCGCCGTGAACTCGAAGCTCGGCGAGCGCGTAATGACCGAGCAGCCACGCCCAGACCGGTCCCTGATGATAGGACGCGTCGCGTTGCCACACGCCGCCGTCGTATCGGTCGCTGTAGGCGGAGTGCGAGGGCTCGAGCGACCGCAGGCCGTATGACGTCAGCAGTTCGCGGCCGACAAGATTGACGACGCCTCGCTGTTGCTCGGCGGTCAACGGCGAATGCGGCAGGCTCACGGCGAAGATCTGGTTGGGGCGGACCGTCGGATCGCTGGCCGCGGCGTCGACGACGTCGTAGAGCCCGCCGTTGTCGGGATTGACGAATCGCTGGAATCCGATCCTCGCGCGCTCGGCGAGCGACCGATAGTCGTCTGCCGGAACGCCGAGCATATCGGCGAATCGCGCCATGATCGACAGCGCGTTGAACCACAGCGCGTTGATCTCGACCGGCTTGCCGGTTCGCGGCGTCACGACCCAATCGCCGAGCTTCGCATCCATCCACGTGAGCTGCACGCCGGGCTCGCCGGCGTGCAGCAGCCCGTCGGCGTCCATTCCAATGCGATATCGTGTGCCGCGAACGTGGCAGTCGATGATGTCCTTCAGCACGGGAAACGCGTCGCGCAGCTCGGTCACGTTCTTCGACGCGTCGACGTAGGCGCGCCATGCTTCGAAGTACCAGAGCGCCGCGTCGACCGTGTTGTAGTGGGGTTTGTCCCCGGCGCCGGGAAACACGTTCGGCAACATGCCGCGATCGACGAAACGCGCGAAGGTGCGCAGGATGCGCGACGCGGTCTCGAAGCGGCCGGTCGCAAGCGTCAGTCCGGCGAGCGCGATCATCGTGTCGCGTCCCCAGTCACCGAACCAGGGATAACCGGCGATGATCGATTCGCCGTCGCGAAGTCCCGGCAGCGGGCGCGCGACGATGAAGCTGTCCGCGGCGAGCACGAGCTGGTCGATCCACTCTGGAGCTTTCGCGAGCGCGCCCGCGCTCGACTTCGCGAGCGCGAGCTGTCGTTGCTGACGTTGGCGCGATCGGGACAACGCGCGCTCGATGTCGACGCCGGAGGGCTCGTCGAGGCTCGCCATCAGACCGGTCCAGCGACCTTCGGTGAGCGGCAGCGTTGCGACGCCGACGCATAGATGATTGTCACGGTCGGCGAGGCCGCGGTCGCGCTCGCGCGGCAAGTCGAAGTTCTCGTGCCAGTCGCGGCGCGGCGCGATCGTCCCATGCTGCGCGGCGAGATGCAGCGTGAACCAGTCGCCGTGGCGAACCGTCAGGCGGGCGCCGCCGGCTTCTATCTGCGGATCGAAGCTTCCGGCTCCGCTCGTCGCGTGATGGTCGCGCGCATTGACGAGCAACGCAATCGACAGCCCGAGCTCGCGCGGCGTCGTCATCGTGCCGGGCTCGAGCCGAAACGCGACGTACGTCGTGTTGGCGCGGTGCTCCATGAAGATGCGCTGCTCGACGATTGCGTCGCCCAGCGCGAAACGCCAGACCGGCGTGCCGCCATCGAGATGGAACGATTCGATCGTCACGAACCCGCGCGGATCGACCGACCCGTCGCCCCAGCGATTGGCGAACAGAGGATACGCGCGCTCGCCGTCGTGCACGGTCGCGTCGGCTTTCGAGAAGACCAGCACGCGACCGAGCGGCGGATTCACCGGCGCGAGCAGCAGGCCGTGGTAGCGACGCGTCAGCGTTCCGGCGATCGTACCCGCGGCGTAGCCGCCCAAGCCGTTCGCGAGCCACCATTCGCGCCGCTCCGCCGCCGCGAGGTCGCCGCACGTTTCGCGACCGAAGCGCACGAGCTGCGGCAGCGATGCGGTTGCCAATCTGCCTTCGGCCGGGGTGCTCATTGCAGTATGTCCGGCAAGCGGCGTTCGTCGGCGCCGTTTCGACGTCCGACATCCGATCGATGCGCGACCGAGGCGAGATGATGTCCGAGCCGCAAGCCCCACGCGTAGATGCTGAGCGCGGGATTCGCGCGACTCGATCGCGGCAGCACGCTGCCGTCGCCGACGTACACGTTGTGCATTGCGTGAACCTTGCCGTTGCGGTCGACGACCGACTGCGCCGGGTCGTTGCCGGTCACCAGTGTGCCGCACGCGTGTGCGGTGCCCTGCAGCGGGATGGGCTTGGAAAGCGCGACGTAGCCCGAGCGCAGCAACTGACGTGCGAGCCGGCGCACGAGCTCACGGTGCTCGGTCTGCGCGCGAGGAATCCGCGCCGCATCGTAGTCGATCTGCGGAAGCGCCGATGCGCCGGATTGCGCGACGATGCGATTGTCGCGATGCGAGCCGTCCTCGGTTTGCAGGAACAGGCCGTAGACGCGGCTCGCGAAGGGCGTCGCCAACCATGCCGGCACGAAGCCCGGCAGCTGACTGCGCAGTATCTCCGCCGCAAGGCTGCCTCCGAGCGTCTGCACGCTGCTGTGCGGAAAATCGTCGTGCAGCAGCAGCATCGTCTTGCAAAGGATGTCGGCGACCGATCGGCGCGAGAAGGCGAGCATCGCGGTCAATACGTGCGACTTGTAGTTGCGCCCGACGTGCTCGAGGCTCTGACCGGACGCATCATGGCGCTCGAGATAACGCTGCAACAGCCGCGGGCTATGCAACGCGCCCGCCGCCAGTACGACGACGTCCGCCTCGTACGTGCTGCCGTCCTCGCAACGGACGCCGCCGACGCTGCGGCTGTCGCTGGCCGACGGAACGAGCTCGCTGACCGCTTTGTCGGTGAGCATCGTGAAGTGCGGCTCGTTGCGACTGCGCGCGAGGAGCCTGGTCTCGGCATCGCATTTCAATCCGCGCACGGTCGCGAACGCGTCGAAGTAACGCGCTTCCTCGAGATGCGCGAGGATGTCCTCCGACAGTCCGAGTGGAATCACTTCGCTGCGCCAACGCGGATCCTGCCGAGCGAGCCGCGTCACCATCTCTCGGAAGTCGGCCTCGATCGGGAATCGGCGCACGCCGAGCAGCCGCTCCGCCTCGTCGTAAGAAGGGGCGAGCTCGCCGTATCCGAACGGCCAGCCCAGACACTGATGCGCGGGATCGGGCTCGAATTCGTGCGGCGCGAATCGCAGCAGCGCTGCGCCGTACCACTTGGTCTTTCCGCCGAGATTGAAGTGCTCTTCGGGGATCATCGACCGGCCGTGGCGATCGACCCACGCTTCGGTGCTCAGGAAGCGGCCGTTTCGCAGCACGCTTACCGGATCGAGCGTGCTGCCGTCGGTGGGGAGCTGCGAGCCTTTTTCCAGCAGCAGCACGCGCCGGCCCGCTTGCGTCAACGCGTAGGCGGTCGCCGAACCGCCGGCGCCCGAACCGATGACGATTGCGTCGTACGTCATGACGACTCCCGCGATAGCTTCGATCGTTTGTCGCAGCAGCGGCGGCTTTGCTTTCGCGAGCCGCCGGTTCTGGTGCCGGCGGACGTCAGCCGCCTTCGCGGAACTCCGGATACAACGTCATGCCGCCATCGACGTACAGCGTAGCGCCCGTCACGTAGTCCGAGTGATCGGAAGCGAGCCAGACAGCCGCGCGCGCGATGTCGCGCGTCTCGCCGACCCGGTAATACGGGATCAGCTTCAGCAACGCGGCTTCGGCGGTTGCCGTGTCCCACGCCGCGGTGTTGATCGGAGTCTTGATCGCGCCCGGCGAGATCGAATTGATGCGGATCTTCTTCATCGCGAGCTCCTGCGCCATCGTCTTCATCAGCATCGCGACGCCGCCCTTGCTCGCCGCGTAGTTCGCGTGCCCGGCCCACGGAATCACGTCGTGGACCGATGAAATGCAGATGATCTTGCCGGCGGAGCACGAGAGCTCGGGAATCACGCCGCGACGAAGGAATTCGCGCACGGCTTCGCGCGCGCACAGGAACTGGCCGGTCAGGTTGACATCGATCACCTTGCGCCACTGCGCCAAGGTCATCTCGTGAAACGGCGCGTCCTGCTGCAATCCGGCATTGTTCACCAGAATGTCGATCGTTCCGAACTCGTCCTTGGCGCGGGCGAACATCGCCTGCACCTCGTCTTCGCTGCTGACGTCGGCGCGAACGGCAATGGCGCGACCGCCAGCGGCGCGAATGTCGGCGACGATCTGCTCGGCGCGATCCGCGCCGCTGACGTAGTTGACGACGACGGCAGCGCCCGCTTCGGCGAGGCCGCGTGCGATTGCTTCGCCGATGCCCGAGTTGGCGCCGGTCACGACCGCGCGCTGGCCGTCGAGCGTCGTTTGCCGGATGCTCGTATCGTGCATGCGCACTTCGCAGGCGCTTCGCGTCTTCGCTTCGTCCATGGGGTCCTCGTCATGTCGTTGCAACGTGAACATCGATCGTCTTCGCGGGCGATCTCGCGCCCCGCGTCGTTCGGCGGGCCGTGCGGGGCGCCGATCGGCTCACTAGTCGCGCAGACCCACGAGTCCTTACAGACGTAATCGTGCAACGCTGCGCTGCGCGCGACATCGGCAGTCGCCGCGTGTAAGGAAGCGCGGCGTTCTCCGACCATTGCGGCAGGCGAGTCGAACGACCCGTCGCTTCCGTAACCACCGACCCGGAGATATCTCGATGAAGCAGCAAGTTACGATTCAAGCCGCGCTCGCAAGCGTCCTTGCGCTCGGTTTTGCCGTCGCATCCGTCCAGGCGCAGCCCGTTGCGCAGCCGAAGGACACCGAGAAGTGCTACGGCGTCGCCCCGGCGGGCAAGAACGATTGCGGCACCGCGAAGCATGCATGCGCGGGGCAGGGCGCCAAGGTGAACAAGGACCCGAGCGAGTGGAAGTACGTCGCGAAGGGCACGTGCACCAATATGGGCGGCAAGATGATGGCGCCGGCGAAGTCGTAACCGCGCGGTGCTATCCCCGGCGCCCGGCGTCGCTTGCTCGACGTCGGGCGCGATTCGCATGCCGCCGAATCTCGAGTTGCCCGTCGCCGCCGGCGTCGGTTTGAGGACGCCGCATGTCGCGCATGTGATCGCGACGCGTCCGCAAGTGGCATGGTTCGAAGTGCACAGCGAAAATTACTTCGCCGACGGCGGCAATGCGATCGCCGCGCTGCAACGGATCCGCGCCGACTACCCCATTTCGCTGCACGGCGTCGGCCTGTCGTTGGGCTCGACCGATCCGATCGACGTCGCGCACGTCGCGAAGCTCGAGCGACTGATCGCACGCATCGAACCGGCGCTCGTCTCGGAGCACCTGTGCTGGGGCAGCGTGGCGGGGCGTCACTTCAACGATCTGCTTCCACTGCCCTATACCGAGGAGGCGCTGTCGCACGTCTGCTCGCGTGTCGCCGCGCTTCAAGATCGCCTCGGTCGCGAAATCGCCGTCGAGAACGTTTCGTCCTACATGAGCTTTGCCGATGCGACGATCGCCGAATGGGAATTCGTCGCGGCCGTGTCCGCGCGCACGGGCTGCAAGCTGCTGGTCGATGTCAACAACATCTACGTCAACGCGACGAATCATCGCTTCGATGCGTACGCGTATCTGGCGGCGCTGCCGCCGAGCGCGGTCGCCGAGATTCACCTCGCCGGACACGACGCGAGCGGACCGTGCTTGATCGACACGCATGGCGCGCGCGTTGCGCCCGCGGTCTGGACTCTGTACGAGCACGCGCTCGAGCGCTTCGGCCCGTGTCCGACGCTGATCGAGTGGGATACCGACATTCCGTCCTTCGACGTGTTACTGGACGAAGCGGCGAGGGCGTCCACGATTCTGGACGGGTGCCGTGTCGTCATTGCGTGACTTCCAGCACCGCTTCGCCGAGGCGCTGCTGTCGGAAGACGCCGCTGCGAACGTGGCCGTCGCGGGCGATATCGATGTCTCGCAACGGATGGCGGTCTATCGCAACAACGTGTTTTCGAACTATCGAAACGCGCTCGGCGCGAGCTATCCGGTCGTTCGCCGCCTCGTCGGCGAGCTCTTCTTCGATACGGCGGTCGACGCGTTCGTGCGCGAATGTCCATCGACCGCCGGCGATCTCAATGGTTACGGAGACGATTTCGCATCGTTTCTCGCGCGCTATAGGTACGCGCGAGAGCTCACGTATCTGCCCGATGTGGCGCGCCTCGAATGGGCGATCGACGAGGCGCAGCGCGCCGCAGATAACGGCGCGGCGCCGTCCCTTGTGGCTGCCGCGCTTGCCGCGATTGCGCCCGAGCGTCTCACGACTATCGCGCTCGAGCTCGATCCGTCGTGCCGGCTGATCGCTTCGCCGTTTCCGGTACTGCGCATATGGCGCGTCAATCAGCTCGACTACACCGGCGACATGCAGGTCGACCTTGGCGAAGGCTCGGAGCGGCTGATGATTCGGCGCGAGGCCGGCGTCGTCGGGATCACACGCATCGATGGCGGCACGTTCGCATGGCTTGCGGCGCTCGCTCGTGGCCAATCGCTCGGCGACGCACTCGACGCGGCGCGCGCGCGCGACGACGGATTCGACCTTGGCAAAGCTTTCAGCGCCTATATCGGCGACGGTACGATCGCGCGCGTCGCGCGACCCGCTGTCAGGTAATGCGCGGCTCGCGCGACCAACGAACACTGCTCACGTCCGGAGATATTCACGATGAATGCCGAACATGCCGTTGCCGCACCCTCCGAAAATCCATTGGCGCGTCTGTATCGCAACGCCGCCGCGATCATCGACAGTCTTCAGCCGTTCTTCGCGCTCGTTGTACGTCTGTACCTCGCGCGCGTCTTCTTCATGTCCGGGCTCACGAAGATCCAGGACTGGAACATCACGCTGTCGCTGTTCCAGAACGAATATCACGTGCCGCTGCTGTCGCCGGCGATCGCGGCGCTGCTCGGAACGGCCGCCGAGCTGTCGCTGCCCGTGTTCATTGCGCTGGGAGTGGGCACGCGCGTCGCGGTGCTCGCGTTGTTCGTCTTCAACATCGTCGCCGCCACGTCCTATCCGGACCTTAGCGACGCGGGATTGAAGGACCACATCCTCTGGGGAGCGCTGATGCTCGTGGTGTTCTTCTACGGCCCCGGCAAGATCGCAGTGGACCGCTGGCTCGAGTCTAGAGATTGCAGAACGTGAGATCGAACTCGACGTCGCGGTCGGTGACCGTGCCGCGCTCCATTCCCGACACGCCGATGAACCGGATGTTGAGCGCGTACTTGTTGGCGCTGATCTCGGGCACGCACGTGAGGTTGCGTGCGACGCCGAGGCGCAACAGTTGCGCAACCTTCGACGTCGTCAGCATGAGCTGGAACACGCCGTGGTAGGCAACCTGCCGGCCGGAGCGCCCGTTCTCGCGCAACAGCCGCAGGATGATCGCAAGTCCGTCATGCAACGGCGACAATGGCGCAAGCCATCCCTTGAGGTCGTTCTGGCGCGCGCCGGCGTCCGAGTGCAGCCAGTAATGATAAGCGGGCAAGTCGAATTCGCAGACGCCGCCCGGAAGCGCGGTGCGCTGCTTGATCGTCATCAGCCATTCGTTTTCGCGCAAGTGCGTGCCGAGCTTGCCCGTCTGCGCGAGTAACTCGACGTTGACGCGGTCGATATCGGCGATCAGCGCCTCGAGCGCGCCGCAGTCGATCTCCGGATTGTTGCGCAACGGCGCAAGCACTTGCTTCTGCCGCTCGAGCTCCTGCAAGACGTCCGTTTTGAGATCGGCACGCGCGGCGACATCGGTGATCTCGAATAACGCCGTGAGGGCGGCGTGATGATCGGCGGCGTCGCTTCGTTCGGCGAAGTGGCGTGCGCGGGCGTATAGGTCTTCGAGCCGCATCAGCGTGCGGATGCGCTCGTTCAACGGATGCTCGTAGCGGATCACGTGAGCGTCGGGCGGGCGGGCCGGCGTCGAGGCGCGCGGCTGGGCGACATTCTGCCCCAACTCGCGTCCGGCATTAAGCCTTCGGCGCCGCCGGCTCGGCGGCGAGCATTCGATAACGTCGATCGAGCATCGCCACCTGCGGCTCGAGCGCCTCCTGTGGTCCCGAATTGTCGATGACGTCGTCGGCGCGAGCGAGCCGCTCGGCACGGCCGAGCTGCGTCGCCATGATGGCGCGCACGGCCGATTGCGAAAGTCCGCTGCGCGACATGACGCGACGAACCTGCTCGTCCTCGGGACAGTCGACGACGAGCACGCGGCGAACGACGCCGACGAGACCTCCGCGTTCGAGCAGCAGCGGCACGACGAGCAAGCCGTACGGCGCTCGCCAACTGCGCACCGCGGCGAGCGCGGCGCTGCGGATCAGCGGATGAAGGATCGCTTCGAGCTTCGCACGGTCGCCGGCGTCCGCGAACACGCGCTCGCGCAGCCGCGTGCGATCGAGGCCGCCGTCAGGTCCGATGAAGCGGTCGCCGAACGCGGCGGCGATCGCGGAGAGCCCCGCCTGCCCGGGCGCGGTCAACGCGTGCGCGAGCCGGTCGGTATCGCAGACCGGTGCGCCCCGCGCCGCGAAGGCATCGGCGACCGCCGACTTGCCGCTGCCGATTCCGCCGGTGAGCCCGACGACCAGGAGCCTGTCGGATCCACTTTCACGCATGCGACCGGGGGCGATTTGGGCACGTCACGGCAAGTACGCGGCGACCATCGCGGGACCCCAGAACAACGCGATCGCGCCCGCGATCGCGAGGTACGGACCGAAGGCGAGCGGGACGTTGTGATCGCGCCCCTTGGCGACGATCAGCGCGATGCCGATGATCGCGCCGACGATCGATGAAAGCAGCACGATCGGCAACAGCATCTGCCAACCGAGCCACGCACCGAGCGCAGCGAGGAGCTTGAAGTCGCCGTAGCCCATGCCCTCCTTGCCGCGAATCAGCTTGAACAGCCAGTAGACGGTCCACAGCGACAGATAGCCGGCGACCGCGCCGACGACCGCCGTGCGCAGCGGTACGAACGCGTCCCACAGGTTGACGAGCAGGCCCGCCCACAGCAGCGGCATCGTGATCTGGTCGGGCAACAATTGCGTGTCGATATCGATCGCCGTCAGCGCGACGAGCGACCAGAGCAGTCCGCAGGCGGCCATACCCTTGACGGTCAGCCCGAATCGCCAGATCGCGTAAGCCGCTAGCACGCCGGCAACGATCTCGACGACCGGATAGCGCAGCGCAATCGGGCTCTTGCAGGCGGAGCACTTGCCGCGAAGGACGAGCCACGAAACGACCGGAATGTTCTCCCACGCGCGGATCGGATGCCCGCAGGCCGGACACGCCGAGCGCGGAACGGCGAGGTTGTAGCGCGGCGCTTCCACGGCCTGCTCGCCACGCAGCTCGGCGGCCTGCGCCTGCCAGTCGCGCTCCATCATTTTCGGCAGCCGATGGATGACGACGTTGAGAAAGCTGCCGATGAAAAGCCCGACCACCAGAGCCGCAAAGGTCGCGAGCACCGGGTCGGACGTGACGGGCATTATCGACTTGGCCGCCCGCGGGCGAGCCGACGGCGCATGCCGCGCGTCGGGCCGCCACGAAGGGCAACGAGGATCAGACCACGGAGCCGAGCTTGAAGATCGGCAGATACATCGCGACGACGAGACCGCCGATGATGACGCCGAGGAACACGATGATCATCGGCTCGAGCAGGCTGGAAAGGGCCGCTACCGCGTCGTCGACCTCCTGCTCGAAGAAGTCGGCGATCTTCGACAGCATGTTGTCGAGCGAGCCCGACTCCTCGCCGATCTGCGTCATCTGCAGCACCATCGTCGGAAACAGCCGCGTGTTGCCCATCGCATTGGTGAGGCTCGACCCGGTGCTGACCTCGGTCTGGATGCGCTTGGTCGCGGTGGCGTAGACGACGTTGCCCGACGCGCCGGCGACGGCGTCCAGCGACTCCACCAGCGGGACGCCCGCCGCGAACATCGTCGCGAGCGTTCGCGTCCAGCGCGCGATCGTCGCCTTTTCGAGAATCTTTCCGATAATGGGTATCTTGAGCGACAGCCGGTCGACCGCGTAGCGGAATGCCGCCGAGCGCTTGTTCAACGTGACGAGCACCATGAAGGTGCCCACTATGATAGCGACCATCAGCCACCAGTAGCTGACGAAGAAATCGGAGATCGCCATCACCATCAGCGTCGGCGCCGGCAGATCGGCGCCGAAGCTCGTGAAAACCTGCTTGAACGCGGGAATCACCCAGATCATGATGATCCAGACCACGACGATCGCGACGGTGATGACCGAGATCGGGTAGAACAACGCCGACTTGATCTTGCCCTTGATCGCGAGGATCTTCTCCTTGTACGTTGCAAGCCGATCGAGGATTGCATCGAGCATGCCCGAGGTCTCGCCGGCGGCGACGAGATTGCAGTAAAGGTTGTCGAACTGCGCCGGATGCTCGCGAAACGCCTGCGACAGGCTCGAGCCGGTCTCGATGCGGCTCTTGATGTCCATCATCAATCGCGAGAAACGCGCGTTGCCGTGGCCGCGCGCGACGATCTCGAACGACTGCAGCAGCGGCACGCCGGCGCGCAGCATCGTCGCGAGCTGGCGCGTGAAGAACGTGACGTCCTTGTCGCCGATCCTGCGGCCGCCGCGAAAAGTCTGGCGCTTGATCTTCTGGACGCGGATGCCCTGGCGGCGAAGGTTGGTCGTGACGACCGTCTCCGAGGCGGCTTTCGATTCGCCGCGCACCTGGCGGTTCGCGCGGTCGATGCCTTCCCACAAATACGTATATTCCTTGACGATGTCGCGACGTTGGGCGGTAGCGGTTGCCATGATGACTCCGTGTTGCGTCACTCGTTGGTGACGGCTTCGATTTCCTCGAGCGACGTAATGCCGGATCTGACCTTGCGCAACCCCGCCTGGCGCAGATCGAGCACGCCTTCCTTGCGCGCCTGGTCGGCGATGTCGAGCGCGTTGCCGTTACGCATGATCAGCTGACGCATGTCGTCGGTGATCGGCAGCACCTGATAGATGCCGACGCGTCCTTTGTACCCGGTGCCCTTGCAGTGGTCGCAACCAACCGGCCCCAGCGGCTGCCAAGTGCCGTCGATATCTTCCTCGGCGAAACCGGCGCGAATGAGCGCTTCCGGCGGAATGTCCTCGGGCTTCTTGCACTGTTGGCACAGCCGCCGTCCAAGACGTTGCGCCGTGATCAGGATCACCGAAGAGGCGACGTTGAACGGAGCGACGCCCATGTTGAGCAACCGCGTGAGTGTGGTCGGCGCGTCGTTCGTGTGAAGCGTCGAAAGCACGAGGTGACCCGTTTGCGCCGCCTTGATCGCGATGTCGGCGGTCTCGAGGTCGCGGATTTCGCCGACCATGATGATGTCGGGGTCCTGGCGCAGGAACGAGCGCAGCGCGCTCGCGAAGGTGAGGCCGGCCTTTTCGTTGACGTTGACCTGATTGATGCCGGCGAGCTGGATTTCGGCCGGGTCTTCCGCGGTCGAGATGTTGATGCCCGGCTGATTCAGGATGTTGAGACACGTGTACAGCGACACCGTCTTGCCGCTGCCCGTCGGGCCGGTGACCAGGATCATCCCGTAGGGCCGGCCGATTGCGTGCAGCAGCGACTGTTGCTGGTCCGGGTCGTAGCCCAAGGCCTCGATGCCGAGCTTCACGCCCGACGAGTCCAGGATGCGCAGCACGATCTTCTCGCCGAACAGCGTCGGCAGCGTCGATACGCGGAAGTCGATCGCCTTGTTCTTCGACAGCACGATCTTCATCCGCCCGTCCTGCGGCACGCGTTTCTCGGCGATATCGAGCTTCGAGATGACCTTGATCCGTGACGCGAGCTTGTCCTTGATGGCGAGCGGGGGCTGCGCGACCTCCATCATGATGCCGTCGAGCCGGTAGCGGATCCGGTAATACTTCTCGTACGGCTCGAAGTGGATGTCGGAGACGCCGGAACCGATCGCATCGAGCAGGATCTTCTGGATGTACTTGACGACGGGCGCGTCCTCGACCTCCGAGTCTTCTTCGAACGCCGTCGGACCGGCGCCGCCTTCCTCGAGCGCGACCTCGAGGTCGTCCATCGACGCGACATCCTTGAGCGACAAGCCGGTCGCCTCGAGCAGCTTGGCGATCGCGTGCGCGAGCTTGTCGTCCTCGACGACGACCGGCTCGACGACGAGATTCGTCCTGAAGCGCACTTCCTCGAGCGCTTGCAGGTTGGCCGGGTCGGATGTCGCAACGTAGAGCCGATTGCCGCGTTTGTGCAGCGGCAGAACCCGCCGCGCCGCGGCAACCTTGACGTCGACGTACTCTTTCTGGATCTGGTCGAGATCGAACGCGGCGAGGTCGAGCAGCGGCACGCCGAACGCCCGCGATGCGAAGACGGCGAGCTGGATAGCCGTCATCCGCTTGCCGACGAGCATTTGCTCGACGAAGCTGATGCCCGCGCCCTGCGCCTGCGCCTGCAGTCCCTCCGCCTCGTACTCCGGGACCAAGCCGTGCTGGACCAGCGCCCTGGCAAGGCCGCTGATGTTGGCTGCGCTGGCGACGTGGGTGGCCATGAGGGTCGGATTAGCGGCTATTCAGCGCAAGAAAATGGCGAACAACCAGGTCACCGAAGCAAATGATATGCCCAACGGCCAATTTCCCCATTATTCCAATCGCATAAAAACATCCGCAGCGATCATGCCTGTCCCCCTGGGCTTTGTAAAGGCGACGCGAGCGCACGTCCCACCGGCGGGAGCAGGCGGACGACCTTGATCGCGCGGTCCTGAGTCTGCAGGATTTCGAGCGGCTGGCCCGCCGCGCGCACACGCGTCCCGGCTTCCGGAATCTCCCCGAGCTGCTCGACAATGAGGCCGTTAAGGGTTTTTGGCCCATCGAGCGGAAACTGCGTGCCGAGCTTGCGGTTGAGCCAGCGAAGCTGCGCCATGCCGTCGACGACGATGCTTCCGTCGGGCGATTTGCGATACGCCGCCGCGGCATCGGGTGCCTGCGTCGTGAAGTCGCCGATGATCTCCTCGACGATGTCCTCGATCGTCACCAAGCCGAGCAGTTCGCCGTACTCGTCGACGACGAGGCCCATCCTCTGGTGATCCGCCTGGAATTGTTGTAGCTGCGTCAACAGCGGCGTGCCGGCGGGAATGAAATAAGGCGAACGCAGGATTTCCCGCAAGTGCTCGGCATCGATGTCGCCCGCCTGCGCGAGCGGCAGCACCTGCTTCACGTGAACGATGCCGACGATGTTGTCGAGCCCGTCTTCGCAAACGGGCACCCGCGTGTGGTAGGTCGTGACGAGCTGGTGGGAAAGCGCCGAGGCCTTCGCGGCGAGGTCGAGCGCGTGAATCTGATTGCGCGGTGTCATCACGTCGTCGACGGTCACCGTCGAGAGGTCGATCAGGTTGGCGAGCATCGACCGATGCTTGCCGCGGAAATATTGTCCTTCGAGCACGAGCGAGCGGAGCTCCTCCTGCGTGAGCAACGTGCCGGACTCCGCCGCGGGCTGGATGCGCAGCAGCCGCAGCAACGCCTGGACGAACAGGTTGACGAACCAGACGACCGGCTGCGCAGCCTTCAGCATCGGTGTCAGCACGTAGGCGACCAGAGGCGCGAGCTTGTCGGCGTGCGCCGCGCCGACGACTTTCGGCGTGATCTCCGAAAAGACGAGCAGCGCGAACGAAATGGCGATCGTGCCGAGCCCGAGCGCGACCTCGCCCTCGCCGAACAATCGCTTGGTGATGACGGCGGTGAGCGTGGCGGCGCCCGCGGCGACCAGCGTGTTGCCGAGCAGGATCACGCCGAGAAGGCGCTCGATCTGCGCGAGCAGCGCCATCGCGAGCTTCGCGCCGCGCACGCCGCGCTGCGCGCGGTGCTTCAGGCGAAACCGATTGGTCGCCATCATCGCCGTCTCGGCGATCGAGAAGAAGCCAGCCGCCACGATGAAGACGGCGAGCAGGCTCAATAGCGTTACGAGCGGGATGTCGTCCATCCGGTGTCAGAGGTCAGGTCCAAGTGACAGAACCGTCGCGAAGCCCGCTGTTTCTGTTACCTGTTACCTAATCCCTGTCACCTGTGCAGCACCACTTCCAGCACGAATTTGCTGCCGAGATAGGCGAGGAAGAGCAGCACGGTGCCGGTCAGGATCCAGCGCAGCGCGACGCGACCACGCCAGCCGTATCGCCAGCGCCCCCAGAGGAGCGCGCCGAAGACGAGCCACGAAAGAACCGAGAAGACGCTCTTGTGCGTGAACGTGAACGGTTTGCCGAACACCTCTTCGGAAAACAACCCGCCGCTCGCGATCGTCAGCGTGAGCAGCACGAAGCCGGTGCCGACCAAGCGAAACAGAAATCGCTCGAGCGTGAGCAGCGGCGGCATGCGCTCCGCGGATGGGTCGAGGACGCGCCGGTGCAGACGCTTCTCGAGTCCCATCAGCACGAGCGCCTGCACGGCGGCGACCAGGAACAACGCGTAGGCGACCAGCGCGATGCCGACGTGCAGCGCCGCCCAGGGCGCTTCGGCGTACGCGAACCGATGCGGATTGGTGGCGAAGATCGGCAGCAGCGCAGCCACGCAGGCGACCGGCAACACGACGCTCCCGATCGCCGGCAGCGTCCGCAGCAGCCCCGACGCCCATGCGACCGTCGCCACGAGCCCGGCGACGACCGATAGCGCGTTGTCGAGGCTCAAGTCGAGACCGTCGGGTGTGGCGACGTCGCGCGCCGAAACCCACGCATGCAGCAGCAGCGCGAGCGGCACGAGCCAGGTGCCCCAAGCGGCGGGCGGGCGCGCCGGCGACGCCGACACGGTAGTCGCCGACCCATCGCCATGCGGCGCCGACGCCGCGTGTACGGGCCACAGCGTCCACGCGGCGAGCGCGTACAGGGCAGCGACGATCAGGTGGAGTAAAATCATCGATTTGCTACCCGCGCGGCAACCAGTCGCTCGCAACGCGAGGCGACTGGAAGTCTACGCGTCATCCAGTTTACATCACGCGTCCGGCGGGCTTCGCCGCTGTCGCGTTCAGCGGAATCTCCGATGCTCGACACCCTCACCGAACGGCTGTCGCGAGTCGTCAAGACGCTTCGCGGCGAAGCCCGTCTCACCGACGCCAACATCGCCGACGCGCTGCGCGAAGTGCGCCTCGCGCTGCTCGAAGCCGACGTCGCGCTTCCTGTGGTGAAGGAGTTCATCGCCGCGGTCAAGGAAAAGGCGATCGGCGAGGAAGTCGTCGGCTCGCTCACGCCGGGACAAGCGCTGGTCGGCGTCGTCCATCGCGAGCTCGCGCACCTGATGGGCGACGCGGCCGTTCCGCTCAATTTCTCGACGCAACCGCCGGCCGTCATCCTGATGGCGGGCCTGCAGGGTTCGGGCAAGACGACGACGGTCGCGAAGCTCGCGCGGCTCGTCTCCGCGCAGAAGCGCAAAGTGCTCGTCGTGTCGGCCGACGTCTATCGCCCCGCCGCGATCGAGCAGCTCGCAACGCTCGCCGCCCAGGTCGGCGTCGACTTCTTCCCGTCGACGCCGCAGCAGACGCCGGCTGCGATCGCGCGCGACGCGCTCGACTGGGCGCGCCGCCACTACCACGACGTGCTGATCGTCGACACCGCCGGCCGCCTTTCGATCGACGAGGCGATGATGCGCGAGATTGCCGACCTTCACGCCGGGCTGTCGCCGATCGAGACGCTGTTCGTCGTCGACGCCATGCAGGGTCAGGACGCGGTGAACACGGCGCGCGCGTTCCGCGATGTGTTGCCGCTCACCGGCGTCGTGCTCACCAAGCTCGACGGCGATGCCCGCGGCGGCGCCGCGCTGTCGGTTCGTCACGCGACCGGGGCGCCGATCAAGTTCATCGGCGTCGCCGAGAAGATCGACGGCCTCGAAACGTTCCACCCGGAGCGGATGGCGTCGCGCATTCTCGGCATGGGCGACGTGCTGTCGCTGATCGAGGAGGCGCACAAGACCGTCGACGTCAAGGAGGCGGAAAAGCTCGCGAAGAAGGTCAAGTCGGGCAAGGGCTTCGACCTCGAAGATTTCCGCGCGCAGGTCGGCCAGATGCGAAAGATGGGCGGCCTCGCCGGCATGCTCGACAAGCTTCCCGCGGAGCTCGCGCGCGCCGCGCAAGGCGCGAGCGTGGACGAGCGCAGGATCGGCCGCATCGAGGGCATCATCAATTCGATGACGCCGCTCGAGCGGGCGAAGCCCGAGCTCCTGAAGGCGTCGCGCAAACGGCGAATCGCGAGCGGGGCCGGCGTGTCGGTGCAGGAGGTGAACCAGCTGCTCAACCAGTTCGAGCAAACTCAAAAAATGATGAAGATGGTGGCCAAAGGGGGGATGCAGAAGTTTGCGCGCGGTCTCAAGGGGCTGCTGCCTGGGATGCGTTGAGCTTCGTTGCTGACTGACACCGGCGTCGTGCGCAGCGCGGTGGTTCGATGCGCAGGGCTGTTGGACCGTCGTCTGCTCGGAGTGGGCCCGTGGCGTCGCGTTGGACGACGGTCAACTGCCCTGCGCGTCGTTGCACGCCGAAACGAGCGGTCGCGGTTGGACCCAATTGACGCCAACTTCCGCCAAACGAGCCGATTCGACGCCAAACACGCGCAACGCGTGCTACGACGTGCGGGCGCGTTGAGCGGCGGCGAGGCACGACGCTCTATAGAAACGCCACGATCACCGAGCCGTCCGCTCCAACGCGCCTGCACATCGGACCACCGTCCGCCGCAAAGCGCGGGGAAGGCACCCCGGAGAATCTTGCGAAACCGAGCGAAATCTTAGTATAATCGCATATTTAGGTTGGTGGGGACTCTTGCCATGGTCGTGATCAGACTTGCCCGCGGCGGCGCCAAGAAGCGCCCGTTCTTCAACGTCGTCGTCGCCGATTCGCGCAATCGTCGCGACGGGCGGTTCATCGAGCGCGTCGGCTTCTACAACCCGATCGCCGGGGCAGGCGAGGAAGATCTGCGCCTGTCGCTCGATCGCATCGGATACTGGCAGGGCCAGGGCGCCCGGATGTCGGAGACTGTCGCGGGCTTGGTGAAGCGCTCGGCCAAGGCAGCCCCGCCCGCAGCGGAGACGCCCGCAGCGGCGACGCCCACGGCGGCGGCGCCCGCGCCGGCGGCGCCCGCAGCGGCCGCCTGAGCACGATCAAGCGGAGCATCGCCGGCGCACGCAGCGCGCCGGCATCCGCCGAGCCTCCGAGCGAGACGATCGTCGTGATGGGCGAGATCGTCGCCGCGTACGGCGTTCGAGGCTGGGTGAAGGTGAAGCCGTTTACGGAACAGCCGCGGACTCTGGCCGATTGTCCGACGTGGTGGGTGCGGCGCCAGCACGGCGACTGGCACGCGGTTGCGGTTCGCGAGGCGCGCGAGCATTCGGGGTCGTTGATCGCGGAGCTCGACGGCATCGGATCGCGCGAGTCGGCGATGCAGTGGAGGGGCGCGCTCGTGGGCGTGCCGCGCGAAGCGCTGCCTCCGATCGCGGATGGTGAGATCTATCAGGCCGATCTGGTCGGTCTCGACGTCGTGAACCGCGCCGGCACGCGGCTCGGCCGCGTTACGGCGGTGCAGAACTTCGGCGCGCATCCGGTGCTCGCCGTCGAGCGCGCGGAGGGCGGAGGCCAGCGGTTGATCCCGTTCGTGCCCGCGCATGTGGATGGCGTCGATCTCGCCGCGAGACGGATCGACGTCGATTGGCAAACCGATTACTGAAATGCCGTGGTGATGCGCGTCGACGTGATCACGCTGTTTCCGCAGATGGTGCTGGATGCGGCGGCCTACGGCGTGACCGGACGCGCGCTCGAGCGCGGGTTGTGGCAGCTTGCCGCCTGGAATCCGCGTGACTTCGCAACGGACAGCTACCGCACCGTCGACGATCGGCCCTACGGCGGCGGCCCGGGGATGGTGATGCTTGCCGACCCGCTGCGCAAGGCGCTCGCCTCGGCGCGCAACGCGCAACGACAAAGCGGCTTTGCGCGCTCGCGGACGCTGCACTTGTCGCCGGCCGGCGAGCCGCTCACGCATGCGCGCGTCGCGACGCTCGCGCGTGACGCCGATGACGCTGCGTACGTGCTGGTCGCAGGGCGCTACGAGGGGATCGACGAGCGGCTGCTCGCGAGCGAAGTCGACGAGGAGATCGCGATTGGCGATTTCGTCGTCTCAGGTGGAGAATTGCCGGCGCTGATGCTGATCGATGCGATCGTGCGGCAGCGGCCCGGCGTGCTGAACGACGTCGATTCCGCCGTGCAGGAGTCGTTCGTCGACGGAATGCTCGACTGTCCTCATTACACGCGGCCCGAAGAGGACGTCGCCGGCCGCGTGCCGGATGTGCTGCTTTCGGGCGATCACGCCGCGATCCGGCGCTGGCGGCTGAAGATGGCGCTGGGCAGGACTTGGCAGCGACGGCCCGATCTGCTCGAGCGCAGGACGCTTTCGAAGGAAGAAGCCGTGCTGCTGTCGGAGTTCAGGCAACAGGCGGCGGGCAGGTAACGGTCAAATAAACCAGGGCATGTACGGTTGCGGGTTCGGATACCCGTTGCCTGACCTCTGTTCCCTGAAACGGAGAACGAAGTGGACATCATCGCGAAACTCGAGCAGGAAGAAATCGCACGGCTGGGCAAGACGATCCCGACTTTTTCGCCGGGAGACACGGTCATCGTCAACGTCAACGTCGTCGAGGGCGAGCGCAAGCGCGTTCAGGCTTACGAAGGCGTGGTGATCGCCAAGCGCAACCGCGGCTTGAACTCGTCGTTCGTCGTGCGCAAGATCTCGAGCGGCGAGGGCGTCGAGCGTACGTTTCAAACCTATTCACCGCTGATCGCATCGATCGAGGTGAAGCGCAGGGGCGACGTCCGCCGCGCGAAGCTCTATTATCTGCGCGACCGCTCGGGCAAGTCGGCGCGCATCCGCGAGAAGCTCACGGCGCGCGACAAGCAGGGCGAATGACCGGTTGACCGCGGCGCGCCGCGGCGCGTCTCTGCCGAAAAAGGGCAGCCGCGCGGCTGCCCTTTTTCGCTGCCGCGCGAGGCAGTCGATGCGGCCGTCGCGTGCAGCGCTGGCGTCAGGCCGGCCCACAAGGAAGGCCCGCCAGCGGCGCGAACCGTTCGCAACGGACGGCGCGCTTCTTGCTCTCCATTACTATTTGCCTCACCAGGGCTTTTCGCCGAATATTGCGCGAACCGCGGTTTCCGCGCCCCACCATGAAAGCAACGCTGTACGAAGCGCTCGGAATTCCACAGGCCGCCTCGGACGAGGAAGTTCGCGCGGCGCTGCGCCGGCTCATCCGCAAATACTATGCGAAGACGCGCGATGGCCAAGGCAATGTCGAAGAGGCGCTGCGCTTCATCAATCATGCCAGCCGCATACTGAGCGACCACGACCGGCGCGTGCGCTACGATGCCGAGATCGCGTTGTCCGACGGCACGACCGAGCAACGGATCGCGCACGTCGTGCAGAACGCCGTCGCCGAGGATGGCGAGCGCACCGACGTCGGCGCCCCCGAGGCGGAGCCATCGCCGGAGGAGGTGCTCGAGACCGGTCTCGACGCCGAAGAGCCGTTGCCGGAGCGGGTGTTCACGCACCCAGGACTGACCGAGCGCGTCGCGAATTTCGGCCGCTCGACGTTCGTCACCGCCGCGCTGTGCGCGCTGTTCGGCGCGTTCATCGCGGCGGCGATCGTCTTCTTCACGCCGGCCGATACCATTCTGGTCGCGAAGCAGGTGCTCGTCTGGCTCACGCTGACGCTGCTTGCGCTCACCGTGGTCTACGGCGTCGTCCATGGTTTGTCGTGGCTGTCGCGGCGGCGCATCGTTCCCGGCGCGGTGCTCGTGCCGCAGACCGATCTCGCGATCCTCAATTGGCGTCGCGAGAAGAGCGTTTTCCTCGGTACCAATCAGCCGCAGGAGGACGCGAGCTGGATCTTTCAATTGCGCATGGCCGAGCTCGAGCGCGCGAAGAGCGGCCGCACGAGCGAACCGAGGCCCTGGAGCAGGCTCGCCGCGCGACTGTTCGACTACGCGATCTGGGGGCTCGTGCTCGCGCTGTTGCTATCCGAATTGCGCGGCGCCGGCGTCATTCCCGAGTCGCTCGCCTACTGGCTCGGCCATCCGCTGGTTGCGCCCGTGCTGATCACCGGCACGTGGGTTCCGATCGAAGCGCTGCTGATTGCGGCGCTGCAGACGACGCCCGGCAAGTGGCTGTTCGGCTGCTACCTGCAATTCTCGATCTCGGATGCCTACGCGCGGCGCGACGTCGGCGCGCAGCTCGACCGCGGCATGCGGCGCGCGCTGCGCGTCTGGTGGGAGGGCGTCGGATGCGGCTTTCCGCTCCTCGCGCCGATCCTGATCGCCGTTGCGTACGAGAAGATCGCGCAGAACCAGGAAACCGACTGGGACTTCGCGCAGGACGTTCTGGTCACGCACGGCCCGCCGGGCGTTCTCAATTCGGTGACGGGCGTTTGCGGGCTCGCGGCGATGCTGTGGCTTTACGGAGTGGCATGGCATGAGCCGATGGCGGAGTCGATTGCGTGGGCGCGATCGTCGATCGCCGACCTCGTCCCGTCACCGGGTTCTTTCATGCCCGGCAACATCATCGGCGGCGGAATCATCGGCGGACTGCGCGGCGCGACCACGGCGCCGAGTGCCGCGGCTCCCCCGCCGCCGAGAGTGACGTCGGTCAGCGAGCCCGTCGATCCGGAAATCGACGCGCAATTCGCCGAGCGTCGCGCTCGGATCGCGGTGCTTCGCAGCGAAGGGCCGCGAATGCTGAACGTCGGCAACTGGCGGCGCGCCGGCGAGCTTTGTCGCGCGTGGGCCGATCTCGAGCTCGGCAGCGCCGACGCATGGCGCTGCCTCGGACAGGCGCTGCAGGCGCAAGGCTATCACCAGGAAGCGATCAACGCCTTTCGCAAGGCGAAGCAATACGATCCCGCCGATCGCACGCTCGATGCGGCGATCGACCGCAGTCAGCGCGGCATCGTCGCCGAATTCTTGAATCGGTATCGGCGCTAGTTCAGATCTCGGGCTTCGCAGCGGTCGACGGAGCTCGATGGTCGCGTCGTCGGCATTGCGCGGCGTCGCACATCGGGTTTCGCCGCTGCGCGCACGGGAACCCGATCACACCTCACGCCGCTTGCACGATCGCGAGCCACAGCGGCAACGTCAGCGCCGCAATGAGCGTTCCCGTCGAGATCAACAGCGCAACGGGCCTTCCTTCTCCGGTCATCTGCGCGGCGAGAATATAAGCCGACGGCGCGGTCGGCACCGCCGCCATCACGACGGCGATCGTGCGCTCGGCCGGCGGCAACTCGACCGCGTGCGCGAGCGCCAGCGCGATCGCCGGCAGCGCGCACAGCTTGACGCCGTTCCACCACACGAGCGCAGGTAGCGGAAGCGTGCCGCGCGTGAGCGAGAGTCCGGCGCCCACGGCAAGCAATCCGAGCGGCAACGCCGCAGCGGCAAGCAGCGCGAGAATGTGCGCGACGATGTCCGGCATCGGCAGGCCGGCGAGCTTCCATCCGATTCCCGCGACGCACGCAAGCAGCAAAGGATTCCGCGCAAGCGCGACGGCGAAATGGACGTCGCGGCCGCGCGCGAGCATGCCGACGGCGGCGACGTTGACGATCGGAACGAGCACGCCGATCAGAAGCCCGATCGCCGCCACGCCCGCCTCACCGCCGACGCGGCTCGCCGCTGCCAGCGCGACGTACGTGTTGAAGCGGAAACCGCACTGGAAACAAGCGGCGAACGTCGCTCCCGGCAGCCGCAACAGTGGCTGTGCGAGCCATGACAATGCCATCCCGGCGAGCGTGAATGCGACGCCGACGCCGACCAGACGCCCGGCGTCGGCGAGTGCAAGGGGAGAGGTCGCGAGCGAGCGGAAGAGCAGCGCCGGAAACAGCACGAAGTAGACGAGCCGCTCGACGCCCGACCAGAACGCACCATCGAAGCCACGGATGCGACGCAGCGCCGCACCGCCCGCGATCAGCAGGAAGTCCGGCAGCAGCAGGAGGGCTGCGGCCACGTCGGCTTCGCTCCGCCGCCCGGGGCGACGCTCAGACGGCGGCTTCGTTCGCCTGTTGTGCGGCGATCTCGCGGCGCACGTCGTCCATGTCGAGGCCGCGTGCGCCCGCGATCACCTGCTCGAGCGCCGATGCGGGCAGCGCTCCGGCCTGCGAGAACACGATGATGTCGTCGCGGAAGACCATCAGCGTCGGAATCGAGCGGATGTTGAACTGGGCGGCGAGCGCCTGCTCGTCCTCGGTGTTCACCTTCGCGAACAGAATGTCGGCGTGCCGCAGCGCGGCGGCGGCGAACGTCGGCGCGAACGCGCGGCACGGCGCGCACCACGGTGCCCAGAAATCGACGATCGCGAGCGGATGACCGCGGATCGCACCCTCGAACGTGTCGGTGGTGAGCTCAGCGACGGTCGGGTTGGCGTTGGCGTCTGTCATGGCATCGATTGTAGCAAAAAGAGCGCTCCGCCCTCATGTGCGTGCCTGTCGAATGCGCCGGATCAGCGCGCTGGTCGACCGATCGAATGCGAACGGAATCGCGACGAAGCGACCGCCGGCTGCGATCGTCTCCGCCGCACCGGCCGTCGTCTGTGCCGCGTAGTCTCCGCCCTTGACCAGCACGTCGGGGCGCGCGGCGACGATCAGATCGCGCGGCGTGTCGTCGTCGAACGCGACGACGAGATCGACAGCGGCAAGCGCCGCAAGCACTGCCATACGATCGGCGAGCGGGTTCAGCGGCCGGTCATCGCCCTTTCCGAGACGGCGTACCGACGCATCGGAGTTGACGGCGACGACCAGCGATGCGCCGAGCCGCTTTGCCTGCTCGAGGTAGGTGACGTGGCCGCGGTGCAGCACGTCGAACACGCCGTTGGTGAACACCAGCGGACGCGGCAGCGCGCCGATTCGAGCAAGCGCGGTCGCCGGCTCCGCGATCTTCGCCGGATAACGCGGCGCCGGCAGCGCAGCCGTCTCGCTCATCGAACGAAGCGAACGGGCGTTGCGCGCATCAATTCGTGTATTCGAACACGCGCACGACCCGCGCGACACCGGACGTCGTCGCGGCGATGTTCGTCGCGGCGTCGGCTTCCTGACGGCTCAGGATGCCCATCAGGTACACGACGCTGCGCTCGGTGACGACTTTGACGAGGTTTGCCGATACTTGATTCGCTTCGATCAGCCTCGTCTTCACGTTCGACGTGATCAGCGTGTCGTTCGAGCGGTCGCCGAGCGAAGACGCCGGCGCGACGACCGTCTCGTTGTGCACCGAGCGCACGCGATCGACGCCTTTCGCGAGCTGCATCACGTCTTGTTGCACGGTGGCGTTGGGCACTTCGCCGGTCAACAGCACGATACCGTTGTAGCTCGTCGCGTTCACATGCAAATCGGAGCCGAAGCGGCTCCTCGCCTCGTTTCCGATCTTGAGCTCGATCGTCTCGTCGTCGAGCTGCGCGCCGGTGGAACGGCGGTCCGCAACGACGAGCGCCGTGCCCGCGACGCCGGCCGCGGCGATCGCCATGCAGCCGGCGAGCAGCGGCGGCATCGCGGTTACGGTTAGCGTCATGGCTAGCATCGCGATCGAGCGAAAATTCATGCGTCGTCTCCGAGTAGTGCGTTGTCAATGGCGTCGCACAAGCAGTGCAGCGCGAGCAGGTGCACCTCCTGGATGCGCGCGGTGCGCTCGTGCGGGACGCAGATGTGGACATCGCCGTCACGCAGCATGTTCCCGATCCTTCCGCCGCCTTTGCCGGTCATTGCGACGACCGCGAGCTCGCGGTCGTGCGCCGCGTCGATCGCCGCGATCACGTTGGACGAGTTGCCCGACGTCGAGAACGCCAGCAGCACGTCGCCCTTGTTGCCGAGCGCGCGCACCTGCTTCGCAAAGATCTGCTCGAACGTGTAATCGTTCGCAACCGCCGTCAGGATCGACGTATCGGTGGTGAGCGCGATCGCCGGCAGTTCAGGACGCTCGCGCTCGAAGCGGCCAACCATCTCGGCGGCGAAATGCTGCGCATCCGCGGCAGAACCGCCATTGCCGCAGGCGAGTATCTTGCCGTCGGCGAGAAGGGCTTCGGTGATGAGGCCGGCGGCGCGCGCGATCGGTGCCGCGAGCTTGTCCGACGCGGTGAGCTTCAATTGCGCGCTGTCGGCGAATTGGCTGCGGATCCGTTCCTCGGCTGCGCTCATTGGTCGTTGCGTCATCGTGGCGATGGATTGTAGCAGGCGTGTGGGAGCCTCATTCGCGCGGCGACGTGCGCTTCGCGCCTGGGCTGAGCCCACCGCGCTGACCTTCGAGACGGCTACTCACTCGACCACATTGCGCAACCATTCCAGTCGCGGTGGATCGAGCGATGAGAACAGGATCGCGTCGAAGCGGCACGGCGGACACTGCGACAACGAGGCGAGATAGAGCTCGGCGGCCTTGGTGAGCCGCGCCCGCTTCGCGGCGGTGATGCTCGCTGCCGCGCCTCCATAGTCGTTGCGGCTGCGCAAGCGCACCTCGACGAAGACGAGCGCGGCGCCGTCGCGCGCGATCAGGTCGATCTCGCCGAACCGGCGGCGGAAGTTGCGCGCGACGATCACGAGGCCGTGCTGCTCGAGGTGCAGCGCGGCCAGCGCTTCGGCGCGCCGACCTGCGTCGGCGTTGTCGGAGCGGGCGGGTGCCATCATCGTGGGGCGCGCCTAGCGCAATTCCGCGGGAACGATCTCGCCGCTGCGAAATTGCATGAGCTTGGTGTCGCGGATCAATTGACGCGACGCGTCGAGCGACAAGTGCCCGGTCGCGCCGTCGAACTCGAGGCTGCGCGGTGCGCCGTCGACAAATGCCTGCGCGACCCGGAACGCGTCGATGCCGAGCGCGTAGAGCCGCTCGAACACCGGACTCGGATAGTCGCGCCGCGGAATTTTCGCGAACTCCGATGCGGTCGGGTCGGTGAGCCACGGTATGTCGACGAAACGGACGTTGTCGAGGTCGCGCATCGCTGCGGCCGACAAGCGATCGTTGACCTGGCTTCCGGCGTAAACGGGCAGTTGCCCGAGATAGGGTTTGGCGAGCACGGCGTCGGCGGCGTCCACAGCGAGAATGACAGCATCGATCGGCTTCTTCATCACGGCGGCGCGCATCGACGACAGTGCCCCGGGTGTGCGCTCGAATGCGATATCGAACACAGGACCGTTGCCGAGAAGGATCCATTCGCCGACGAACGCAGCGGTGAAGCGCTTGGAGAGCGCGGTGTCGACGCCGACGATCGCGACGTTCTGCGCGCCGTCTGCGTTCACGCGGCGGGCGATCTGCCGCGCATCGCTTTCGACCGACAGCGTGAGCGCGATCACGTGGTCGGACACCGGCGTCGTCTCCTCGACCTGATTCAACGCAATCGTCCACGGCAGCGGGTCGGGGCTCGAGACGAGCCATTTGACGTCGTCGCGCAACAGCGGCCCTACGATCACCCGCGCCCCGGCCGCGACCGCCTTTGCGAACGCGTCCTGTACACCGCCATCCGCATGCGCGATCACGAGAGGCTTCGCGCGAGCCGCCGCGGCCGCGGCGAGAAAGCCGGCGCGCACCGCATCGGCCGCGCGGCCGAAATCCGGCGAATCGAGCGGCAGCACCAACGCGATCGCCGCACCGCCACGCGCGGGCACGAGCGGCGCAGCCTCCGGCGCCGCAGCGGGGGCGTTGGGCGGCGCGTCGCTCTTCGCCTCCGGCGTGGTTGCGGTCGCGGGCTGCGCCGACGACAATGCCGGCCACGACGACGCGACGATTGCAACGGCGTACGCGAAACGGAAAAGCCACGCAGCGCGAACGCGAGTCATCGAGAAGGAAGGGCTGAGTTGAGCGAGGCGACTGCGCGCGACGAGACGCTACTCGCGACCGGACGCGGCGCGGCGAGCTACAAGCCCGAGCGCGGAACATTATATGTGGTCGCGACGCCGCTCGGAAATCTGCGCGACATCACGCTGCGCGCGCTCGACGTGCTGTCGCAAGTCGACGTCGTCGCCGCCGAAGACACGCGCGTGACCGCGGGGCTGCTTGCGCGCTTCGGCATTGCGAAGCGGCCATTGTCCGTGCACGCACACAACGAAGCGCGACGCGCGGCGGCGATCGTCGACGCGCTCGCCAGCGGCAAGAGTGTGGCGCTGGTGAGCGACGCCGGTACCCCGGCGGTCAGCGACCCCGGCGCACGTGTCGTGCAGGCCGCACGGGCAGCCGGTCATCCGGTCGTTCCGATCGCCGGACCGTGCGCGGCCATCGCGGCGATATCGGCGGCGGGATTGTCGGCCGAGCGATTCGTATTCGTCGGATTCCTGCCGGCGGTCGCGAAAGCGCGCCGCGAGCTGCTCGCATCGCTCGCCGCGTTGCCGTTCGCGCTCGCGATCTACGAGGCGCCGCATCGCGTGCGCGCTACCGTTGCAGAGCTCGCCGACGCGCTCGGCGGCGAACGCACGCTCGTCGTCGCGCGCGAGCTCACGAAGAAGTTCGAGACGATCGCGGTGATCCAACTCGGTCACGCGGTCGAGTGGATCGACGCCGATCCCAATCGCGAGCGCGGCGAGCTCGTGCTGCTGGTCGACGCTCGGGAGCGTGCGGCTGCGCAGCCGGCGGTCACCGACGCCGATCGCCTGTTGCGGGCATTGATCGAGGAATTGCCGCCGGCGCGCGCTGCGCGCGTCGCCGCGGCCACCACCGGGCTCCCGCGCGACGAGCTCTTCGGCCGCGCCGTGCAGCTGAAAGACAGCCCCGAGCGCGGCAAGCCCGTGCCACGCCGGCAGCGCAGGCGATGAGCGGCCGGGCGATTGACTTCGGTCAAGGCCTGTAACGGGGGTGGGAACAATAATGGCCACCATGACGCCGATCCGCACCGCTGCCGATCTGCTTCTCGACACGGCTCTCGTCAGGAAATACGACGGCTACGGCCCCCGCTACACGTCGTATCCGACTGCCGACCGCTTCCACGAACGTTTCACCGCCGCGCACTACGTCGACGCGTTGCATGCGCGCAATCACGCCCGCGCTGCGCAGCCGCTGTCGCTGTACGTTCATCTGCCGTTCTGCAACACGATCTGCTTCTACTGCGCGTGCAACAAAGTGATCACGAAGGACCACGGGCGCTCGGCGAAGTACATCCGTTATCTCGGCCGCGAGATCGGCATCGTCGGCGGCATGATCGAGGGCGGGCCGAAGGTCGAGCAGCTGCACTGGGGCGGCGGCACGCCGACGTTCCTCGCGCGCGACGAGATGGCGACGCTCATGGGGATGCTGCGCGGCGCGTTCGATTTCTCGCCCCGCGCGGAGATTTCGATCGAGGTCGATCCGCGCAAGGTCGACGCCGATACGATCGCTTTCCTGGGGGCGCAGGGCTTCAACCGGATATCGGTCGGCATCCAGGACTTCGATCCCGTCGTGCAGAAGGCGGTCAACCGGATTCAGAGCGAGGAGGAAACGCTCACGGTGATCGACGCTTCGCGCGCGAACGGATTCGTGTCGGTCAACGCCGATTTGATCTACGGGCTTCCCAAGCAGACGGTCGACGGCTTCTCGCACACGCTCGACAAAGTGATCGCAGTGGCGCCCGACCGGATCGCGCTCTATAGCTACGCGCACGTTCCGCATCTTTTCAAGCCGCAGCGGCGCATCGAGCTCGCCGATCTGCCGGCGCCCGAGGCGAAGCTTGCGATCCTCGCGCTCGCGATCGACAAGCTCGGCGCGGCCGGCTACACGTACATCGGCATGGACCATTTCGCGCGGCCGACCGACGAGCTCGCCGTCGCGCAACGCGAGCGCAAGCTCCATCGCAACTTCCAGGGTTATTCGACCAAGCCCGACTGCGACATGCTCGCGTTCGGCATTTCCGCGATCGGCAAGGTCGGCGCTTCGTACGTCGCCAACGTCAAGACGCTCGACGAATACTACGAGCGGCTCGATACGAACGCGCTGCCGGTGAAGCGAGGCGTCCAACTCGACGCCGACGACCTCGTTCGACGCGACACGATCCAGCGCCTGATGTGCGACTTCGAGCTCGACTTCGGCGCATTCGGGGCGCGCCACGGCATCCGCTTCTGCGACTATTTCGGCCCGGAGCTAGGCGCGCTCGCGCCGCTCGCCGACGACGGTCTCGTCGAAATCGGCGCCGATCGCATCGCGGTCACGCCGCGCGGCCGCTTGCTCGTGCGGATCGTCGCGATGCAGTTCGACCGGTACCTGCGCGAGGCGCGCGAAGGCGCAACGTACTCCAAGGTCATTTAGAGTTGACCCTAGGGCGGGGAGCCGGCCTGCGCCGCCAGCGCCCGTAGACTTCTTGCTCGGAGCGGGCGCAAGAGCGCCCAGCCGATCGCAGCGAATCAGCGCGGCGGCGAGAACGCTGGAGCAAGAGCTCGGTCACCGCGATCCTCTCGTCATCGCCCGCAACGCCGTCCGTTCGGCGCGCGCGCACTAGAATGTCCGCGCATTCAGCGTACGGTCAAGCGGCGCCACGAGATGGATCGAAAGGCAATACCGGACGTCGCGCGCGGTGTCGACAAGCCCGTCATCGCCTGGGCGCTCTACGACTGGGCGAACTCGGCGTTCTCGGTCACCGTCATCGCGGCGTTCTTTCCGCTGCTGCTGAAGCGGTACTGGAGCGAGGGTGCCGACGCCGCCGTCAGCACATTCGAGCTCGGCGTCGCCAACGCGCTCGGCAGCGTTGCGATCGCGCTCGTCTCTCCGATGCTCGGCGCGATGGCTGATCGGGGCGGTGCGCGAAAGCGCTATCTCGTCGCGTTCGCGGCGGTTGCGATCGCGACGACCGCCGCGATGGCGTTTCTCGGGCACGGCCAGGCGGTGCCTGCGATCGCGCTCTACGTCGCGGCGTCGATCGGATTCGCCGCCAGCAATCAGTTCTACGACGCGCTGCTGGTGGACGTTGCGCACAGGAGCCGCTATCACTACGTGTCCGGGCTCGGCTTCGGGCTCGGCTACCTTGGCGGCGGCGTGCTGTTCGCCGCGAACGTTGCGATGACGCTGTGGCCGCAACGGTTCGGGCTGACCGATGCGACGCAGGCGGCGCGCGCGTCGCTCATAACCGTCGCCGTGTGGTGGGCGTTGTTCTCCATTCCGCTGGTGGTATTGGTTCGCGAGCGGGCGCAAAGGCTCGGGCCCGCAGGTTCGACGGCGCTGTCGCTCGGCATCCGCGATCTACTCGCGGCGTTGCGTTGGCTGCGGCGCCACCGGCCGGTCGCGCTGTTCCTTCTCGCGTACTGGCTGTATATCGACGGCGTCGGCACCGTTGCCCGCATGGCGATCGACTACGGCTTGGCATTGGGCTTCGACGAGCGAGCGCTGATCGTCGCGCTGCTCGTCACGCAGTTCGTCGGATTTCCCGCGACGATCGCGTTCGGTCGTCTGGGGGAGCGCATCGGCGCGCGCGCGGGCATCGGCGTCGGCATCGTCGCCTACGTCGTCGCAACGTTCTGGAGTTACGCGATGACGTCGACGTGGGAGTTCTACGCGCTCGCGATCGTCATCGGCCTGGTGCAGGGCGGCGTGCAGTCGCTGTCGCGATCGCTGTACGCGCGCATGATCCCGCACGCGAACGCCGGCGAGTTCTTCGGCTTCTACAACATGCTCGGCAAGCTTGCCGCGATCGTGGGTCCTCTCGCGATGGGATTGACCGCGATTGCGACCGGCAGCTCGCGCGCCTCGGTGCTGGCGGTGGCGGTGCTGTTCGTCGCGGGTGGACTGTTGCTGATGTTGGTCGACGAACGGCAGGCCGACGGCGCAGCCGACATCGGCGCACGCTGAGCGGCGCTGCGCCCGTCGCCGGGGGCCACCGCCGCGCGCGACGTCACCCGGCGACGTTGCGTCGCTCGGCCATTTCCCGGCCGATCGCGGCGAGCGTCTCGGCGTCGAACGTCGCCGCAGCCAACGGAATGAGCTCGCCCTCCTCGCGCGCGATGTGCGCTTCGTAGGCACGGCGAACGGTCGCGACGTCCTTCGCGGATAGGTTCGCGCGCTGCCCGGCGGCGATCGATGCGAGCAGCGGCCGCAGGCGCGTCCAGCCTCCGGCGAGCGCCGCGTGGTCGCGCTCGAGGTCTTCGAGCAGCGACCTTGCCGCAGGCGAAACGGCGGCGAGACGCGGAAAGACGCTCGCTTCCTCGTCGGCATGATGGTTGGGCGCTGCGAGGTCGAAATAGCGCAGGATGGCGCGCGCGGCGGCACGCGCATCGTCGTCGCACCCGAATTGCGGCAGGTGGCGCTGCAGTCGTCCCAGCGTCATCAGTTGCCGCTCGATCCGGCCGTGGCACGCCTTCAGCATGCCGAGCGGATCGTCGAAGCTCGCCGCCGCCCTTTCGGGGAAGAGGTCTCTTGCCATCGTCAAAGTCGTGAGAGGAGCCCGAGCGGAGACTTGGTGAGCGCGACGCTCACGATATAGCCGAATGTCGCGATCGCCGCAACGAAGGCCGCAATCCGCACTCCTCGTGTTCGACCGCGTTTGAGCGCGATGGTGCCCAGCGCGATGTACGCGAGGAGCGCGACGATCTTCGCCGACAGCCAGGGCGAGTTCGCGGCGAACCCGATCTGCCAGGCGAGCCACAGAGCAGTAGCGAGCAGCACCGTATCGACGACGTGCGGTACGATGCGCACCCATCGGCGCGCGAGCTGGCCGGGCGCTCGCATCATCCAGGCGCCGCGGAGTACGAACAAACCGAGCGACAGCGCGGCGGCGCTCATGTGGACGTGCTTGACGGAGTTATAGTCGATCGTCATATCGGTTCGCGCGGACAGTTTCGATTGTCGCTCGCCGCAGTTGACCCGGCTTTGATGCAGGTAAAGAGCGGGCGCACCCTAGCCTGCGATCGAACGCGCAGGCGACGGCGTCCAAAGCGCGAGCACGCGCCGATACAGCGTTTCGAGCTGCTCTTTGGGTGCAATCCCGAACGGCGGGCGATCGCCGTCGCGAAAGGCCTCGGCGACGGCTGCCCAATCGGCCGCGGTCAGATGCCGTTCGGCAAGCGGCAGCAGCCGGTCCTCTTCCTTGCTCATGTGCTGCGCGTGGAACTGCGCGTACGCATCGACCGCGCGAGCAAACGACGTGAACTGCGCGCCGTCGCCATCGCGGAAGCGGCGCAGCGAGTCGGTCAGTGCATCGATCATGCGTGCGCCGAGCCCGTGCTCGCGCTCGAGCTCGGCAACGAGCCGACGCGTTGCGGGCGCTCGCTCGACGAGCGCGCCGAACAGGTACCGGCTTTCCTTGGGGTGGTGCAGGCGCTCGGGGAATTCGACGATGTAGTCGATGAGCGCATGCAGCAGGCGGAAGTCCGCTGGCGCGCCAGCATCGATCCGGCGCACCGTGCGCCGAAGCGCGTAGAGCACGGAGGCGAGCGCGAGGTGCTCGTCGCGCAGCATTCGCGTGGCCGCGATCATCGACTGACGACCACCGCGAGTCGCCTCAGTAGGTTTCGACGTGATAGCGGCCCTGCGCGCGCAACGTCGGCAGCAACGCGTTCCAGTCGCTGCCGTTTTGTCGGCAGGCGTCGCGAAATGCCTCGTCGACGCCCATCTCCATTCCCTTCAGACCGCAGATGTAGATGAAGGTGTTCTCATCGGCGATCAGACGCGCGACATCGGTAGCGCGTTCGCGGATCAGGTCCTGCACGTACTGCTTCGGTTTGCCGGGGACGCGCGAGAACGCGAGGTTGATGTCGATGAAATCCTTCGGCAGCTTCATCAACGGTCCGAAATAGGGAAGCTCGCCCGGCGCGCGGGCGCCGAAGAACAGCATCAGCTCGCCCTTTTCCTTGAGTCCGATGCGGCGTCGTCGTCGCTCGGTCATCGCGCGCATCGGCGCGGAGCCGGTCCCCGTGCACACCATCAGCAGATTCGATCCCGGATGGTTCGGCATCAGAAACATCGTGCCGAACGGCCCGACGACGCGCACCTGGTCGCCTTTCTTGAGATCGCAAACGTAGTTCGACGCGACGCCGCGAACCGGCTGCCCCGCGTGGTCCTCGGTGACGCGCTTCACCGTGAGCGAGATGTTGTTGTAACGCGGCCGTTCGCCTTCACGCGGGCTTGCGACCGAATACAGCCGCGGCAGATGCTCTCGGCCCGATGCGTCGACTCCGGGAGGTAGGACACCGACGCTCTGCCCTTCGAGCACCGGGAACGCGGTTCCGCCGAAGTCGAGCACGATGTGGCGAATGTCGGCGCTCGCGTCGTCGGCGGTCAGGCGGTAATTGCCGGCGACGGTCGCGATCGCGGGATGCTCCTTCGAATACAGGTGGATGTACGGATGCGCGGCGGACCACGGCGGGCACACGGGTCCGCCTTGTCCCGCTGTCGCGG
This sequence comes from uncultured beta proteobacterium, assembly GCA_963728935.1. GTDB lineage: Bacteria > Pseudomonadota > Gammaproteobacteria > Burkholderiales > Casimicrobiaceae > CAVSMC01. The sequence continues at coordinate 1,793,354 of CAVSMC010000001.1, forward strand.
CCTCGGTAAGCTTCGCGATTTCGTCGGGCAATGCCGCCGTGTCGCCCGCTTCGACGTCGCTCGGCGCGGGCAGCGCATCCCACGAAAGCTGCTGCTCGATCGTGTAGGCGTCTGCGTGCACGACGGTGCGCCAGCTGTCGATCGCGCCGGTCGGACACGGCGAGATGCAATCGTTGCAGCCGTTGCATTTCGCCGGGTCGACGACGTAGTTGCGCGTGTCGTGCGTGATCGCGTCGATCGGACACGTCTCTTCGCACGTATTGCAGCGGATGCAGATTTCGGGATCGATCAGATGCTGGCGAAGGATCTCGACGGTCGCCGTTTCAGCCATCGCAGGTTCCTTCGGCGAGCGCCGTGACGGCGGGCGCGCCGCGACCATGCGCGGCGTCCCGCAGGCGATGTCGGCGATCCGTCACGAGCACGTGTAACTTGCCGCAACGTTCGCGTCGCCGCTCACGTAGGTGGCCTTCGTCGGGTACATGCAGATCGGCCTCGATTTCGCGACCGGATTGGTCGACGTCACGGCGCTCGAGATTTCGATGCGCGACGGCGCGATGCCCTTTTCCACCCAGTCGGTCAGCGCGCCGTAGAGCTGGTCATGCGTCGGCAGCGGCGGATTCGCCGAGGCGTTCGTCGTGCCGTTCGACAACCCGTGCGCCATTCCGGGCACCAGGAAGAAGCGATAGAACACCTGAGTCACGGCAAACCCGCCCATCTGCGTCGACACGCGATTGTAATAGTTGATCGATCCCTGCGGCGGGATCAGCGTGTCGGCGAGCCCGTGGTACATGATCATCTTCGCCCCGGCGTCGCGAAGCTTCGCGAGATCCGGATTGTCGGTGTTGATGTTGGCGAACGCGCTCTGCAGCGCGACGCCGCGGTCGAACGCGTTCGAAAGTTCCGCGTAGGTCAACGTCTTCCAGCGGTCCGCGCCGTTGCCGGTCGCGTTGGTGAAAGTCGGTGTCGCGATCGTCGGATCCTGCAGCTCCAATGCAACCTGGTCGGTTGCGATCGTGAACGGCGTCGCGCCGGCGAGGCCGCCGAGGTTGGTTCCCCGCGTGAGGCCGAACCAGCGCTGATTCGTGCTCGGCGTTATCGAAAAACCGTTGTCCGCCGCCGGCGAGGGCACCGATCCGTCGGGCGTCTGGCCATACCAGATCTTGTTCATCGCCGCGGCTTGCACCGGCGTTACGCAATTTGCGCTGGTGTCGGTTCCGCCGTTCGCCGCGCAGATGACGGTCGGATCGGCGGTCGGATCGTACCGGCATTGCGACGGATCGGGGATGTAGCCCAGATGCTGGCTTCCGACGACGTCGCACGCGTTGATCGCGGCGTTGCCGAGCTGGGTCAGCTGTCCTGAGGTGAGCGGCGTTCCCCCCAGATCGCGCTGGTAGACGATTTGCGGATAGAGCTCGGTCGTGATGAATTTGCTCCAGTTGAACGCCGGTGCGCCCGCGAGGATGCCGTTGAAGTCGGTCGGGTTCGCCTGCGCTTCCATGTGACCCTGCCGACCGCCGGTCGAGAAGCCGTCCCAATACGCGAACTGCTGCGCTTGTCCGTAATAGGCGACGACGAGCGCTTTCGTCTTCACCGCCTCCTCGTGGATGCCGCGCTGCGCGAAGTCGAACCAGAGCACCGTGTTGACGGTACCGTCCGGATTCATGGCGAACGAGCCGTTCGAGATCGAATGCCCGGTGTCGGTCACTGCGCTCGCGGCGCCCTCGATGCCTGCCACTGCCGCCGCCGACAATCCGGCGCTCGCCGCGCCCGTTCCGGCGAGCGCCGTGGTCGAGCCGGCGTTGCCGCCCGCCCAGCCGCCGCCGCCGAGGACATGAATGCGATGGTTCCATTTCGCCATCGAAGGCAGCCAGATCTCGATGCCGATGCCGGGCGATGTCGACGGCGCGCCCGCCGGGCCCGCGTTACCCGGTCCGACGTTGAGCTTCACCACGCACATGTCCGCCGCCGCGGTCGGCGTGCTCGCCGTCGGCGAGCCGGTCAGCAGCAGCGGATCGCCCTGCTTGAACGACTTCACCAGCAGCACCGTCGTGGCCGCGTCCGGCTTGAATGCGGTCTTCATCGAGTCGTCGCACGTGAGTAGCGGCGTCCCGCTGTCGTCCCCGCCGCCGCAGCCGTTCAATATCGCGAGCGTCGCGAGAGAAATCGCTGCGAGGAACATGCGTCTTGCCGGCGGCCTGCCGGCCATGGATTGCAGCGATGGTGTCCGGGCGCAACGCGGCGCGCCGGTCGTGCGTCGATCGTTCATGCGGGCTCCTCCTCGATTAAGTCAGATATGGGCGACGGCTTTGAAAACCGTTCTCTTTCGCGGGCGATCCCACTCGAGTCCCCTTCATGAATCGAGGCGTCCGCCACCGCGGCGGCTCGCCTCTACTGCAAAAGATCGTGCGCCGACTACGCCGGTTCAGCCGAAACGCACGTACGCGAAGTCGACCGGCTGGTTGTTGATGCCGCGCGCCGGCGGCGCGATCCAGCTCGCGAACTTTCCCGGCTCTGCAACACGCCCCATCAGCGACGCGACGAACGCACGGTCCGCCTCCGACGGCAGCCATTGCGCCTGCTTCGCCTGCCATTCGGCCTCGGAGACGACGTTGCCGTCGGGATCGATGCGCGCAGCCGACAGCGGCCCGATCTTGCGGTTGAACGCCTTGTGCGGCGCCTTCAGGCGAACCGGAATGCCGGCCTTCTCGATGATGCGGTTCCAACGCTCGATTCCCGCCTGCGCGTCCTTGACGTAGTCGTCGCGCAGCTTCTCGTTCAGCGCGTTGAGCGTCGGCGCCTGAATGACGATCAGCTTGCCGTCGCGCACTTCGAGCACCGGGTACGACGCGCCGGCGAGCACGTGGTCGTCGTCGATTTTCGTTTCGTCGAACCGCCCCTTGAGGCCACTCGAATAGAACGTTGCCGCGTTCGACGAGACGTCGGCGCCGAAGAGGTCCATCGTCACGCTGAAATGGAAGTTCAAATATCGCTGGACCGTCGGCAGGTCGATCACGCCTTGCGCGCGGATCCTCGCCGGATCGTCGGTCTTCAACTGGTTCATCACGTCGCACGTGCGCTGGATCACGCGGCCGACGCCGGTCTCGCCGACGAACATGTGGTGCGCTTCCTCGGTCAGCATGAACCGGCACGTCCGCGCGAGCGGATCGAACCCCGATTCGGCGAGCGAGCAGAGCTGATACTTGCCATCGCGGTCGGTGAAGTACGTGAACATGAAGAAGGCGAGCCAATCGGGCGTCTTTTCGTTGAACGCGCCGAGGATGCGCGGGTTGTCGGCGTCGCCCGACCGGCGCTCGAGCAGCGCTTCGGCTTCCTCGCGGCCGTCGCGGCCGAAGTACGCGTGCAGAAGGTAGACCATCGCCCACAGGTGACGGCCTTCCTCGACGTTGACCTGGAAGAGGTTGCGCAGATCGTAGAGCGACGGGCAGGTGAGACCGAGATGGCGCTGCTGCTCGACCGACGCGGGCTCGGTGTCGCCTTGCGTGACGATCAGCCGGCGAAGGTTCGCGCGATGCTCGCCCGGCACTTCCTGCCACGCGGGCTCGCCCTTGTGCGCGCCGAAGTTCACCTTGCGATCGGGCTCCGCGGGGTTGAGAAAAATGCCCCAGCGATAGTCCGGCATTTTCACGTAGTCGAAATGCGCCCAGCCCTTCGGGTCCACGCTCACCGCGGTGCGCAGATACACGTCGAAGTTCTGCGATCCGTCCGGGCCCATCTCGCCCCACCAGTTGCGGAACTCCGGTTGCCAGTGCTCGAGCGCGCGCTGCAGCGTCTTGTTGCCGGCGAGGTCGACGTTGTTGGGAATCCTTTCGCTGTAATCGATGCTCATTGCATGCTCCGGTTCGCCGTCCCCGCGCAGGCGGGGACCCAGTGACTTTCGCGGGAACGACGCTGGATTCCCGCCTGCGCGGGAATGACGTTCAAACGCGTTCCCAATTGAATTTCGCCTTGCTGCCGGTACCGAAGACTTTGAGCGCGCCGGCTTCGCCGACGGCGTTGGGCCGGATGAAGATCCAGTTCTGCCACGCCGAGAGCCGGGCGAACACGCGCGACTCCATCGTCTCGACCGCACCGAAGCGCAGGTTCGCTTCCATGCCGGTCAGCGCGTCGGGCGACAGGCTCGCGCGCTCCTCGAGCGCGATGCGAACTTCGTCGTCCCAGTCGAGCTTGTCGGGCGCGGCGGTGACCAGGCCGAGCGCGACGGCGCGGTCGGCGTCGATCGACTCGCCGATGGCGCTTCGCGCGGCGTCGAGCGGCTCGGCCTCGCCGTAGAAGCGCGAGGCGATCCGTGCGCGGCCGTTCACCATCGGGTAGCGGCCGAAGTTCATCGCCGACAGCGCGATCGCGGGCGCGTCTTCGTCGTCCGGCGCCGCAAGCATGTAACTGCGATCGGCGGCGAGCGCGAGCTCGAGCAGCGTGCCCGCAAAGCACGAACCGGGCTCGATCAGCGCATACAGCGTGCGCGAGCTCACGTCGAGGCGCGACAGCGTTCGGCGCAGCATGCCGATCGTTTCGCGGACGAACCAGTTGCCCGAATGCTCTTCGAGCGCGGCGTCGGCGGCGAGCACGGTTGCGCGGTCGCCTTCGGTCTTCAGCACCCACGTGCCGAGCGTCAATTCGTTCGTGCGCAACAGCAGGATCGCATCGTCGAGCTCGCGCGCCATCGCGAGCGGCCACCATGCGGCACCCTGCGCGACGATCGCGTCGAGCGCGTGCGGCGGCGCCGATGCGGGCGCTTTCACCGTGATCGTTGCACTGCGCGCAATCCTGTCGATCGCTACGTCGACGTGCTGGTAGTGATAACCCGTGGCGTCGACCGTGCGCGCGAGCGGCGTCAACGCGACGCCCTTCGCGTCGGCCGGACGATCGCTTTGCGCGGCGAGCGCTTGCGCGCGCTCGCGCACCGAGGCGGCGAACTGCTGCGGCTTGGCATGGCCGTCGATCAGCCGCCATTCCTTCGCCCGCTGCGCGCGAACGCCTTCGACCAACGTGCAGAAGATGTCGGCGTGATCGCGGCGCACGCGACGCTTGTCGGTGACGCGCGTAAGGCCGCCGGTTCCCGGCAGCACGCCGAGCAGCGGCACCTCGGGAAGGCTCACCGCCGACGAGCGGTCGTCGACGAGCCAGATCTCGTCGCAGGCGAGCGCGAGCTCGTAGCCGCCGCCCGCGGTCGTGCCGTTGCACGCAGCGACGAACTTCAAACCGGAATGGCGGCTCGAGTCCTCGAAGCCATTGCGCGTCTCGTTGGTGAACTTGCAGAAGTTGACTTTCCACGCGTGCGACGAGAGGCCCAGCATGAAGATGTTCGCGCCCGAGCAGAAGATCCGGTCCTTCGCGCTCGTCATGATCACCGCGCGCACTTCGGGATGCTCGAAGCGGATACGCTGCAACGCGTCGTGAAGCTCGATGTCGACGCCGAGATCGTACGAGTTCAACTTGAGCTTGTAGCCGGGCTTGACGCCGCGGTCCTCGTCGACGTCGAGCGACAGCGTCGCAATCGCGCCGTCGAACGCGAGCTTCCAGTGCGCGTAATGCTGCGGGTCCGTGTCGTAGGTCTGCAGCGGCGTTGCCTCCGCGGCGGACGAGCGCGTTGTCGACGCGGCGATTTCTGCCATCGGTGCTACCTCCTTCTGATTAGACGAGTGCGATCTGACGAAGCTTCGCGAGACTCTGTTCGGGCCGCTCGCCGGATGTCTCGAGCGTCGCGTCGGCCTTGCGATAGAGCGGCTCGCGCGCGTCGAGAATCCGCTTGAGATCGTCCATCGCTTCTTCGTTGTCCTGCATCGGCCGCAGATCGCCTTGTGCGAGCACCCGCGCCATGTGCTCGTCGGGGCTCGCCTTGACCCAGACGGTGAAGCAGTTGAGCAGCAGCAGGTTGTATGTCTCGGGCTCCGAGACGATGCCGCCGCCGACGGAGAGCACGAACCGATCGTGCGCGGCGAACGCCCGCTCGAGACAGCGCCGTTCGATGCGCCGGTAGCCGGCCTGGCCGTAGAGCAGGAAGATCTCCGACAACGTGATGCCCGCCTCGCGCTCGATCTCGCGGTCGAGCTCGACGAAAGGGCAGCGGATGTCCTGCGCGAGCGCGCCTCCGAGCGTGCTCTTGCCGGCGCCTCGAAGGCCGACGAGCGCGATTCGCTTCCGGCGCGAGGACTCCTCCTGTCCGAAGTCGCGCATCAGCCTGAACACGACGTCCTCCAGACGATGCTCGGGCAACCGCTCGAGGAAGCGGCGGATCAACCGTTGCTCGACCGAGCTTTCGCGCGGCGAGATGATGTCGGCGAGCGGGACGCCGAGCGCGCGCGCGACGTTGCGCAACAGCAGCACCGACGCGTTGCCCTCGCCGGCTTCGAGCTGCGCGAGGTAGCGCTCGGAGACGCCGGCGACCTGCGACAGCGCCTTGCGCGCCATGCCGCGCCGCTCGCGCAACTCGCGCACCGTGCGCCCCATCGACGCGAGGAACGCGTGGTCTTCGGTGTCGCCGTGGTTCTGCGAGGTGACGGGGTCGGCTTGGCCGAGCGGCGTCATGGGGTCGGTGGGATGCACTATGGTTCGAGGTCGCGAACTATATTTCCCATTCTTGATCGGTGTCAAGGCGAATGCGGCCGCTGCTTGACGCCAGCGTTCCGCAGCGCGGCGGTGGCGGATTACTCGGCCGTAGCGACCATTCTCGACCATGAGCTATTATACTTGACACGTCAAAGACCCTGATCTAAAGTGCACCACCCCACGGCGGCAGGACGACCCAGGCATGACGCAGGCGCAGTTCACCGATCTCATCGCGACGGTCACCGGCGCGATCGCCGGCGCCCCCCTCGATCGGTCGTTGCAAGAGGTGCTGAACCGTCGCTTTCCAGCCGACGGCGACACTTGCCGGTCGATTCTGAGCGCGTGCCGTGAAGCGATCGCCGCGGGCTGGATGTGCAATCGCGAGCACGCCGGCATCAAGTACGGTCGCGTCATCAAGCCGGGACCGGCCACGCAGGGATTCTCGGCCGACGTCGTCGACATGAACGACGTGGCCGGCGGCCATCATCGCCATCCGACCGGCGAGATCGACCTCGTGATGCCGCTCGATGCGGGCGCCGCGTTCGACGGGCACGGCGCCGGCTGGGTTGTCTACGGTCCGGGCAGCGCGCACACGCCGACCGTGAGCGGCGGTCGAGCGCTCGTGCTCTATCTATTGCCCGACGGCGCGATCGAATTCACGAAGAGCTGACGCCGCGGTCCGAGCGACTGGAGGCGCCTGGAGGAGAAGACATGGCCGGACTCAGTACGGCGGATCATCGGGCGAGCCCCCCGCGCGTCGACATTCCCCGTGAGTACAACGCCGCTTACGACCTGATCGAGCGCAATCTGGCCGCCGGGCGATCCGGCAAGGTCGCCTACATCGACGACGCGGGCGCGTACACGTACGGCGAGCTCGCCGAGCGTGTCAATCGATTCGCCAACGCAATCGTCGGCCTCGGCGTGCAGCGCGAGCAGCGCGTGCTGCTCTGTGCAACCGATACGATCGATTTTCCGACCGCGTTTCTCGGTTCGATCAAGGCGGGAGTCGTGCCGGTCGCCGTGAACACGCTGCTCACGACCGTCGATTACGAGTACATGCTGCGCGACAGCCGCGCGAAAGCGCTGATCGTCTCGCAGTCGTTGCTCGCGACGTTCGCGCCGCTTCTTGGACGCCTGCGCGACCTCACGCACGTCATCGTGTCCGGCGGCGACGACGGGCGCTATCTCTCGTTCAAGCGGCTCGTCGCCGAGGCCGCAACGACGTTCGAGCCGGCAGCGACGACGTGCGACGACGCATGCTTCTGGCTCTATTCGTCGGGATCGACAGGTGCGCCGAAGGGCACTGTCCATTTGCAATCGAGCATGATCCAGACGGCCGAGCTCTTCGCGAAGCCGGTGGTCGGCATCCTTGAAGACGACGTCGTGTTCTCGGCCGCGAAGCTCTTTTTCGCGTACGGGCTCGGCAATGGGTTGAGCTTTCCGCTGTCGGTCGGCGCGACGACCGTGCTGATGGCCGAGCGTCCGACGCCGGAATCGGTGTTCGCGCGGTTGCGCAAGCACCAGCCGACGATCTTCTACGGCGTTCCGACGTTGTACGCCGCGTTGCTCGCGAGTCCCGACCTGCCGAAGCGCGGCGAGTTGAAGATGCGCCTTTGCACGTCGGCCGGTGAAGCGCTGCCCGCCGATATCGGGCGACGCTGGACCGAGCACTTCGGCGTCGAAGTCCTCGATGGCATCGGCTCGACCGAGATGCTGCACGTGTTCCTCAGCAATCGTCCGGGCAAGGTTCGCTACGGAACGACCGGTACTCGCATCCCGGGATACGATTTGCGCCTGCTCGACGATCAGGGCATGCCAGTCAAGCCCGGCGAGGTCGGCGAGCTGCAGGTGAACGGCCCGACGGCGGCGATGTGCTACTGGAACAACCGCGAGAAGACGCGCGGCACGTTCCAGGGATCGTGGACGCGCTGCGGCGACAAGTACTCGGTCGATGCGGACGGCTACTACACATACGCCGGACGCAGCGACGACATGCTCAAGGTGTCCGGCATCTACGTTTCCCCGATCGAGGTCGAGTCGGCGCTGATCACGCACCCGGCGGTGCTCGAAGCGGCGGTGATCGGCAGGCCCGACGAGGAACAGCTCGTCAAGCCGATCGCGTTCGTCGTGTTGAAGCAGGGCGAAAAGCCCACCGACGAGCTCGCGCTCGCGTTGCAGCAGCATGTGAAATCGCGGCTCGCGCCGTACAAGTATCCGCGCTGGATCGAGTTCATCGACGAGCTTCCGAAGACCGCAACAGGTAAAATCCAGCGCTTCAAGTTGCGCTCGAGGGTCGCTTGATGCTTGCAGGCGGCGCCGGCGCTCCATTCGACAAAATTCAGGAGGAGGAATCGCTATGAACTTAATCGTACGAGCGCCGAAGCTCGGCTCGCTCGCGACCGCGGCGCTCGCCGCGGCGCTGTTCGCTGCCGCCGCCCCCGCCAGCGCGCAAGCGAAGCTCAAGGTCGGGCTGATGTTGCCGTACACCGGCACGTATGCGGCGCTCGGCACGGCCATCACGAACGGCTTCAAGCTCGCGGTGGAAGAGAGCGGCGGCAAGCTCGGCGGCCGCGACATCGAGTATTTCACCGTCGACGACGAGTCGGATCCGGCGAAGGCGCCCGAGAACGCGAACAAGCTGATCAAGCGCGATGCGGTCGACGTGCTGGTCGGGACGGTCCACTCCGGCGTCGCGCTCGCGATGTCGAAGGTCGCGCGCGACAACAATACGCTGCTCGTCATTCCCAACGCGGGCGCTGACGAGATCACCGGCGCGCTGTGCGCGGCGAACGTGTTCCGCACGTCGTTCTCGAATTCTCAGCCGGGCATCGCGATGGGCAAGGTGATGGCCGAGCAGAAGAAGAAGACGGCGGTCACGCTGACGTGGAAGTACGCGGCCGGCGAGGATTCGGTCGGCGGCTTCAAGGAAGCGTTCGAGGCGGGCGGCGGCAAGGTCATCAAGCAGCTCTACCTGCCGTTCCCGCAGGTCGAGTTTCAGTCGTATCTCACCGAGATCGCCGCGCTCAAGCCCGACGTCGTCTATGTGTTCTTCGCCGGCGGCGGCGCGGTGAAATTCGTCAAGGACTACGCGGCGGCGGGGCTCACCAAGACGATCCAGCTGGTCGGACCGGGATTCCTCACCGACGGCACGCTCGAGGCGCAGGGCGAGGCCGCGCAAGGAATTCTGACGACGCTGCATTATGGCGACGGTCTCGACAACGCGAAGAACAAGGCGTTTCGCGCCGCGTACGAAAAGGCTTACAAGATGGAGCCCGACGTCTACGCGATGCAAGGCTACGATACGGCGCAGCTGCTCGCCGCGGGACTGAAAGCGGTGAACGGCGACGTCGGCAAGCGCGCCGAGCTCATCAAGGCGATGGAATCGGCGAAGATCGACAGCCCGCGCGGCTCGCTGTCGTTCACGAAGTCGCACGCGCCGATCCAGGACATCTATCTGCGTCGTGTCGAGGGCAAGCAGAACAAGGTGATCGGCGTGGCGGTGAAGAACATCACCGACCCGCCGCGCGGCTGCAAGCTCTGAGCCGACCCTACGTTCCCAACGGCGGCGGCTGTCGAGCAGCCGTCGCCGCTTTCTTGCCTGCGTGCCAAGGCGATGGTGTTGGTGACGGGAGTGGGGCGACTGAACCCCGGCCGACTGGCGACCGTCCTTCATACCCCAGGCGGACTCCAGGGACCGGGGTTCAGTCGCCCTCGACAGGTCGAGTTTCCAACCCCAACCACTGACAGCGCTGCGAATTTCGCGTAGCGTCGCGTCGGCACCGACTCGCAATGGCGCGACCGTGACGGACGACCGTGGCACGCGCCCTGGAGTCCGCCTGGGGTATGAAGGACGGAAGGGCGCGTGCCACGGTCGTCCGCAAGCGCGCCGCCGATCAAGGGGAGAGTGGGTGGTGAGGCAAAGGCGTTAGCGCGAGTCCATGGACGTCTACTCGTTCCTGATTCAACTGCTGAACGGACTGCAGTACGGGCTGCTGCTCTTCCTCGTCGCGAGCGGGCTCACGCTGATCTTCGGCATCATGGGCATCATCAACCTCGCCCACGGCAGCTTCTACATGATCGGCGCGTACATGGCGTTCTCGCTGGCCGCGCTGACCGGCAATCTGTTCATCGCGATCATCGTCGGCATCGTGCTCTCCGTCGTGCTCGGCATCGTGCTGGAGTGGGCGCTGTTCTCGCATCTGTATCGCCGCGATCATCTCGAGCAGGTGCTGCTCTCGTACGGTCTCATCCTCGTGTTCGAGGAATTGCGCAGCATCATCGTCGGCAACGACGTCCACGGCGTCCAAGTGCCGGAACTTCTCAACTGGTCGATCCCGCTGACCGACACGCTGTCGTATCCCGTCTACCGGCTGTTCATGTCGGCGGTTTGTATCGTGCTCGCGGCGCTGTTGTGGCTGCTGATCGCACGCACGCGCGTCGGGATGATGATCCGCGCCGGCGCGTCGAACCGCGAAATGACGCAATCGCTCGGCGTCAACATCAACCTCGTCTACCGGCTCGTGTTCGCGCTCGGCGTTGCGCTCGCAGCGTTCGCCGGCATGCTCGCCGCACCGGTGTCGTCGGTCTATCCCGGCATGGGGACGCAGGTGCTCATCATCTGCTTCGTCGTCGTCGTCATCGGCGGCATCGGATCGGTATGGGGTGCGCTCGTTGCGGCGCTGCTGATCGGGCTCGCCGACACCTTCGGCAAGGTGTTGCTTCCCGAGGCCGCGGGCGTGATCGTTTATCTGCTGATGGCGGCGATCCTGTTGTGGCGGCCCGAAGGTCTGTTCCGTCGCGTCTGACGAGCACGATGGCGATCAACGGCATGCCCAAACGTACGCGGATCGCGCTTGGCGTCGCGCTCGCGGCGCTCGCGCTGTTTCCGATCGCGGGCTCGGCGTTCTACACGGAGCTCGTAACCAAGGTGATGATCCTCGCGATCTTCGCGCTGTCGCTCGATCTTCTCGTCGGCTACACCGGCCTCGTATCGTTCGGCCACGCCGCGTATTTCGGCATCGGCGCGTACACGCTCGCGCTGGTCACGCCGAAATACGAGGCAGCGAGCCTCTGGCTCACGTTGCCGCTCGCGATGCTGTTGGCCGGCTTCGCGGCGCTCGTCGTCGGCGCGTTCGTCGTGCGCACCCGCGGCATCTACTTCATCATGGTGACGCTCGCGTTCGCGCAGATGTTCTACTTCGTGTTCCACGACACCGAGTTCGGCCGCGGCTCGGACGGCATCACCATGAACTTCAGGCCGACCGCGGCGATCGGCTCGTTCACGCCGTTCGATCTCGGCAACGCGAATCACGCCTACTACGTGGTGCTCGTGGTGCTCGTCGTCGTGTACGTGTTCTTGCACGTGCTGCTGCGATCGGCATTTGGGCATGCGCTCAGGGGCATTCGCGGCAACGAGCATCGGATGGCCTCGCTTGGCTATCCGACGTACTTCTACAAGCTCGCGAGCTTCGCGATTGCCGGCGCGCTCGCCGGTCTCGCCGGGTACCTGTCGGCGCTGCAGTTCGGGTTCGTCAACCCGGAGCTCCTCTCCTGGCACCAGTCGGGCAACGTGCTGCTGATGCTGATCCTCGGCGGTACCGGAACGCTGAACGGCGCGATCGTCGGGGCGTTCGCGTTCGCCGCGCTGCAGGAAATCTTCCAGTACCTGACGGTCCACTGGCAACTGCTGCTCGGAGCGGCGATCGTGCTGCTCGTGCTGTTCCTGCCGGGCGGGATCGCGACCGTGTCCGGGCGGTTGAAGCGCCAGCTGATCGGTGGACCGCATCATGGCTGATGCGATCCTGCGCACGGAATCGCTGTCGCGCCGCTTCGGCGGCCTCGCCGCGGTCAGCAACGTCGCGCTCGAGCTCGCCATCGGTCAGTTACATGCGGTGCTGGGACCCAACGGCGCCGGCAAGACGACGCTGATCAACCTGCTGTCGGGGGATCTGCGAGCATCGGCCGGCCGGATTCGATATCGCGGCATCGATATCACCGGGATGGCCGCGCATCGCCGCTCGCGACTGGGCATCGGCAGAAGCTATCAGAAGACGAACATCTTTCCCGCGTTCACCGCGTTCGAGAACTGCCGGCTCGCCGCGCAATCGCGAGCGCCGCGCGCGCTGCATGTGATCGCCGACGCGTCCGCGCACGAGCCGACCAACGTCGCGGCGCAGATCGCGCTGTGCGCCGCCGGTCTCGAGGCGCGCGGCGACACCGTCGCCTCCGCGCTGTCGCACGGCGAGCAGCGGCAGCTCGAAATCGCGATGGTGCTCGCGACCGCGCCGGACGTGCTGCTGCTCGACGAGCCGCTCGCCGGCATGGGCGCCGAAGAGGCGACTCGGATGGTTGCGCTGCTGAAGGAGCTCGCGCCGAAGCACGCGATTCTGCTGGTCGAGCACGACATGGACGCTGTCTTCGCCGTGGCGGACGTGATCACCGTCATGGTGAGTGGCCAGGTGCTCGAAAGCGGGCCGCCGATGCAGATCCGCGCGAGCGCGGCGGTGCGCCAGGCGTATCTCGGCGACGACGACGTCGCGCTCGTCGCGTCGGAGGCCGGGCGATGAGCGAGGCGGGCGAAGCCGGAAGCCCGAAGGGCATGTCGCCGCGCGATTCGCCGGAGGCCGGGCGATGAGCGAGGCGTTGCTCGAGGCGCGCGAACTGCACGCGTACTACGGCTCGAGCCACATCCTGCACGGCATCGACTTTCGCATCGATCGCGGCGAGACCGTCGGCCTGATGGGCCGTAACGGCATGGGCAAGTCGACGCTGATCCGCAGCATGCTCGGGCTGGTGAAGCCCCGCTACGGCGAAGTGTGGGTGCAGGGCACACCGATGACCGGCGCCGCGCCGTATCTGGTCGCGCGCCAGGGCATCGCGTACGTGCCCGAAGGACGCGGTATCTTCCCGAACCTCACGGTAAAGGAGAACCTGCGGATGGCGGCGCGCGCGGGTCCCGACGGCCGCCGCGACTGGACGTACGATCGCGTGCTCGCGACGTTTCCGCGGCTCGCCGAGCGGCTTTCGCACGGCGGCTGGCAACTGTCCGGCGGCGAGCAGCAGATGCTCACGATCGGCCGCGCGTTGCTGACCAACCCGCAACTGCTGATCCTCGACGAGGCGACCGAGGGTCTCGCGCCGCAGATCGCGCGCGAGATTTGGCGGATCGTCGGAGAGATCCGGGCGCACGGCATCGCCACATTGATCGTCGACAAGAACCACGCGCACGTCTGCGCGATCGCGCACCGCTGCGTCATGCTCGTCAAGGGTCGAGTCGTGTTCGAGGGCGAGGCGGCGGCGCTCATCGCGCAGCCGGACGTGCTGCACAAACATCTTGGTGTCTGACGCCATGCTGATCGACGCAGGCGGCCAACGACTCGAAGTGAACCGCATCGACGTGGGCGCGCAGCGCCGGCCTTCGCTCGTGTTCCTGCACGAAGGGTTGGGATCGGCGGCGATGTGGAAAGACTTCCCGAGCCACGTCGCGCATTCGACCGGATGCAACACGATCGTCTATTCGCGCAACGGCCACGGCCGCTCGCCGCTCGCCGTGCGCGACCACGCGGTCGGATACATGCACGACGAGGCGCTGCAGACGCTCCCCGTGCTGCTCGACCGCCTCGGCATCGAGCGCCCGATCCTCGTCGGACATAGCGACGGCGCATCGATTGCGCTGATCCACGCCGGCGCGTCGGGGCGTTCGGTTACAGGACTCGTCGCGATGGCGCCGCACGTGATGGTGGAGGATCTGTCGGTCGCGAGCATCGCCGCAACCAACGAAGCATTCCTCACTACCGAAATGCGCCCGAAGCTTGCCCGCTACCACGCCGATGCGGATGCCGTCTTCCGGCGCTGGAACCGCATCTGGCTGTCGCCCGAATTCCGCTCTTGGAACATCGAAGCGTTGTTGCCTCGCATCACGTGTCCCGTGCTCGCGATCCAGGGGCAGGACGACGAATACGGTACGATGGCGCAGGTCGAATCGATCCAGCGCCGCGTGGCCGACGCGGAAGTCCTCGAGCTCAGCGATTGCCGACATTCCCCGCACAAGGACCAGCCGGCAGCGACGCTCGAGGCGATCACCGCGTTCGTCGATCGCATCACCGGAAATTAGGGTCAGACTCGACTTTTCGGAAATTGGGAAATTGGGGTCAGACTCGACTTTTCGAAACTGTCGGATCAACGCGTTAGCGTTCGACGAAAAGTCGAGTCTGACCCCAATTTCCACCCCAATTTCCGATGCCGAACGCTCCCTTCACCCGCGACAAGCTGATCCGTTTCCATCATTGCGATCCGGCCGGAATCGTCTTCTACCCGCAGTATTTCGTCCTCTTCAACGAGCTGGTCGAGGACTGGTTCAACGCGGGGCTCGGCATCAACTATGCGCGCTTCCACACCGAGCAGCGGCTCGGCATGCCGATGGCGCACATCGAATGCGACTTTCTCGCGCCGAGCAAGATCGGCGAGACGCTTTCGCTCGCGCTCGCCGTGAAGCGCATCGGGCGCACGTCCGCCACACTCGACGTTGAAGGCGTCGCGCAGGGCGAGCCGCGCGTCCGTGCCACGCTGATCGTCGTTCTCGCGTCGATGGAGACGCACCGTCCCGTCGCGATCGACGGCGATCTCAAGGCGCGGCTCGAACGGTTCGTCGTCTAGCCGTCACAAACTTGCGCTGACGTCTCGCCAAACCCGCATCGACAGGTCTAAAGTAGCGTCGACCGCGTCTTCCGCACAAAGGCGACGGTTCGATCGTACGCGCTCAAGCAATCGTATGGCGCGCGCCGCGCGCGCCGCCGATCCCAGGAGGAGAAGCCAATGGCGAAGAAATCGACGGCAAGAAAAGCGAAACCCTCGGGCGAACATGGCGTCTACCGCGTCATCGAGGTGATCGGCTCGAGCCCGGTGTCGTGGGAGGACGCTGCGAAGAACGCTGTCGAAATGGCCGCGGGTTCGCTGCGCGAGCTTCGCATCGCCGAAGTCGTGATGATGGACGTCAAGATCGAAGACGGCGTCGTCGTTGCCTACCGGACCAAACTGTCGCTGTCGTTCAAGTACGAGCCGTGACGCGTGACCGCCGCGGCCGGATCGGCGCGCCGGGTGTTTAGCGGATCGTCATCCCGCCGTCGGCGGCAATCACCTGACCCGTGACGTAGCTCGCCGCGTCGGACGCGACGAACACGAACACCGGTGCGATCTCGTCCGGCTCGGCCCAGCGGCCCATCGGAATGCGTTCGAGGTACTTGTCCTTGAACCGCTCGTCGGTGCGGATCGTTTCGGTCATCGGCGTAGCCGCGCCCGGCGCGATGGCGTTCACCGTGATGCCATGCTTGGCGAGCTCTTTCGCGGCGGAGAACGTCAATCCGAGGATTCCCGCTTTCGCCGCGCTGTAGTTGATCTGGCCGATCGTCCCGAGGACGCCGGCGGTCGACGTCACGTTGACGATGCGTCCGTAACGGCGGTCGATCATGCCGCCGGCGACGGCTTGCAGACAGTTGAAGCTGCCGGTCAGGTGAACGCCGAGCACCTGATCCCACTGTTCGGAACTCATCTTGTGCAGCATCGCCGGGCGGATGATGCCGGCGTTGTTGACGAGAATGTCGATGCGGCCGAAGCGCGAGGCGACGTCGGCGACCATCGCGTCGACCGCCGCGCGCTGTGCGACGTCGCACGCGAATGCCGCAGCCGTGCCGCCGGCGCGTGCAATCGCGTCGGCGACCGGCTGCGCGCGATCGAGCGCAAGATCGACGACCGCCACTTGCGCGCCATCGCGCGCCATCGCGCGGGCAACCGCTGCGCCGATCCCTTGCGCCGCGCCGGTGACGATCGCCGTCCGCCCTGTCAGTTGCATAGCCCTGACTTCATCAATTCACTGCGCGGCGAGCGCCCGAGCTTTCGGCGCGTTCGCGCTGCCGCTCGATCAGCCGCAGCATCGTCGCGAGCGTGATCGAGCTGAAGGTCGCCCGCGCATTGGCGTCGATTTCGGACAGCACGACGCCGAGCGCTTGGCCGGACGGCGTGCTTCCACCGGCGTCATCGGGCGCGGGCGACAGATCCTCGAATTGCTCGATCACGTCCATCAGCGTCAGACGGCGCGCATTGCCGGCGAAGCGATAGCCTCCGCCAACGCCGCGAACCGACGCCACGATCCCCGCGCGCGCGAGCTCGGACAACACTTTCGCCAGATGGTGCGGCGACACGCCGTACTTGTCGGCGATTTCAGCCGCCGAGATGTGACGCGTCGGATGGGTGGCGAACTCCAGGACGCTGTACAACGCCAGTCGCGTATTTTTCTGCAGCTTCATTCCAATTCACTCGAGGCTCATCTCGAGCGGAATGAACGGCCCAGCCATCATGCCCTGGCTGCGGAAGAACGACATCACGAGCGTGTTGTCGCGCGCGAGCATCGTGCGGACTTTGCGCACGCCGGCTCGGCGGAACCCGGCGCAGACGGCTTCGAACAGTCGCGCGCCGGTGCCGGCGAGCCTCGCATCGGGGTCGACGTCGATCGCGAACACCCAGCCGCAGCGCGGTGAGCCGAACTCCCAATCGCGCATCTCGCCGATGACGAAGCCGATGACGTCGCCGTCGGACTCGGCGACGAGGAACTGGCGCTCGGCGCCGGGCGTACCGTAGCGCCGGTAGATCGAGCGCCAGTAATCGCGCTTTTCGACGCCGGTCACGTGCGCGTCGAGCGCGACGATCGCCTCGAGATCGCCGCGACGGACGGGCCGGATGCGCACCGGAGCCTCGCTTTCGATGTCGTTCGTCGAGCCTTGCGGCGCTCGGCGCGGCGCGGCCGCCGGCTGCGAGCGCTCACGCGGCGCGGCCGCAGCTCGTCGGATGGCTTTAGCAGTCATTGACCCATATCAAGTTAAAAACCGCATTGCGTTACCAGAATAGCTTGTAATCGGGGCGCGGGTCAAACCGGCGCCGACAACGAAGGGTCGGACGGCGACGCCCAGTGTCGCAGATCCGATGCACGGATCCAGGAGGAAGGCGATGAAGGCTTCGCTCGTCCCCGGTTTGCAAACGACGAATCGTTTCGCCGTCGACCGGCCACGCACGATCGATTTCATGGGCGAAGCGGCGCGCGTCTACGCGACGCCGATGCTCGTGCGCGACATCGAGATGACGGCGCGCGGGCTGCTGCTTGCGCATCTCGACGCCGGCGAGGATTCGGTCGGCACGCGCGTCGAGCTCGATCACCTCGCGGCGACGCTTCTCGGCATGACGGTCGAGCTGACCGTGCGCATCGTCGAGGTCAACGGCCGCGCGGTGTCGCTCGAATTCGAAGGGCGCGACGGCGTCGAGCCGATCTGCCGCGGCCGTCACAACCGCTTCGTCGTCGACGTCAAGAAGACCGAGCAGCGGCTCGCGGCCAAGGCGCAAAAAGCGCAGCAGGCGTAAAGCGGTACGCCAATGCCAGAAGGCTCAAAGCGGGTCGCGACGTATTGCTATCAGTGTGTCGCCGGGCCCGATCTGCTGACCGTCAAGGTCGTCGACGGCGTCGCGACCGAAGTCGAGCCCAATTTCTGCGCCGCCGACGTACACCCGGGCGGCGGCAAGGTCTGCGTTAAGGCCTACGGTCTGGTGCAGAAGACGTACAACCCGCACCGGGTCCTGACGCCGATGAAGCGCACGAATGCGCGCAAGGGCCGCGACGAGGATCCGCGTTTCGTGCCCATCTCGTGGGACGAGGCGCTCACGATCATCGCCGAGCGATTGAATGCCGTTCGCCGACAAGGCTTGAACAACGAGTCGGGTTATCCGCGCGTCGCGGTGAGCCTTGGCGGTGGCGGGACGCCGCAATCGTACATGGGCACGTTTCCGGCGTTTCTCGCCGCCTGGGGCCCGGTCGACATGGGGATCGGCTCGGGGCAGGGCGTGAAGTGCTATCACTCCGAACATCTGTACGGCGAGTTCTGGCATCGCGCATTCACGGTGTCGCCCGACACGCCGCTCACCAACTACCTGATCTCGTGCGGTGCGAATGTCGAGGCGTCGGGAGGTGTGGTCGGCGTCTGGCGGCACGCGTCGGCACGCGTTCGCGGCATGAAGCGCGTGCAGGTCGAGCCGCATCTTTCGGTGACCGGCGCGTGCTCGGCGCAGTGGGTGCCGATCAAGCCCAAGACCGACGCGGCGTTCCTGTTTGCGCTGATCCACGTGATGCTGCACGAGATCGCGCGCGAACGGCTCGATGGCGCATTCCTCGTGCACTGCACGGCATCGCCGTACCTCGTCGGACCGAACGGCTACTACCTGCGAGACGCGGCTACGCGCAAGCCGCTCGTCTGGGACGCCGCCGTCCACGCTGCCGTGCCTCACGACGCCGCGGACGGGCATGAAGCGCTCGAAGGACGCTACACGGTCGACGCGATCGAAATCGGCGCCGACGACGAGGTGCTCGCGCAAGGACGGCTCGAGGGCGAGACCGCGTTCTCGAAGTTCGTCGCGCACATGGCGCCTTATTCGCCCGAATGGGCCGCGCCGATCTGCGACGTGCCGGCAGCGACGATGCGAACGATCGCGCGCGAGTTCGTCGATCACGCCAAGGTCGGCGAGACGATCGTCATCGATGGGATCACGCTTCCGTACCGCCCGGTCGCGGTAAGTCTCGGCAAGACGGTCACCAACGGTTGGGGCGGCTACGAGTGCGTGTGGGCTCGCACGATGCTCGCGTCGCTCGTTGGCGCGCTCGAAGTGCCCGGCGGAACGCTCGGCACGACGGTGCGGCTCAACCGCCAGGTGACCGCGCGGCAGGACAGCGTGCAGGCCGGACCCGATGGCTTCATGGCGTATCCGCTGAACCCGACCGACAAGGCGCACTGGTCGCCGCATCCGAACATCCGCAACGCGTACCGGACGATGATCCCGCTCGCGGGCAACGGCCCATGGAGCCAGGCGCTCGGGCCGAGCCACTTCTCGTGGATGTTCCTCGACGAGACACCGAAAGGACTGCCGCGCGTCACGCCGCCCGACGTCTGGATCGTCTACCGCACCAATCCTGCGATATCGCTGTGGGACACCGCTGCCATCGGCGACAAGATGGCGCGCTTCCCGTTCGTTGTTGCCTTTGCCTACACGCGCGACGAGACGAACCACTTCGCCGACGTGCTGCTTCCCGAGGCGACCGACCTCGAGAGCCTGCAGTTGATCCGCATCGGCGGCTCGAAATTCGTCGAGCAGTTCTGGAAGACGCAGGGCTTCGCGCTGCGCCAGCCGGTGATCGCGCCGCGAGGCGAGGCGCGCGATTTCACGGCGATCGCGACCGAGCTCGCGCAACGCACGGGGCTGCTCGACAAGTACAACGCTGCGATCAATCGCGGCGCGGCGGGCGTGCCGCTCAAGAGCGACCGCTGGGACTTCTCGCTGTCGACGACCGAGGAACACTCACCCGAGGCGATCTGGGACGCGGTCGGCCGCGCGGCGAGCGCAGAAGTGAGCGACGGCAACGACGTGCACGATCTTGCGTGGTGGAAAGCGCACGGCGTCGCGACCAGGCCGTTCGCGCAAAGCGGCTGGTACCTGTTCCCTACGATGGTGAAGCAGGGACTGCGCTTCGAGCTTCCGTACCAGGAACGGCTCACGCGCGTCGGCGTCGAGCTCGGCCGCCGTCTGCACGAGAACGACATGCACTGGTGGGACAAGCAGCTCGCCGAATACCAGCCGCTGCCGTCAGGCAAGGACTTCGGTTTGCCGTGGGTCGCCGCGCTCGAGAAGGCGGGTGGCACGGCCGAGCGCTTTCCGTTCTGGCTCCTCACCGCGCGCAGCATGCAGTATTCGTGGGGCGCGAACGTCGGCATGCAACTGATCAAGGAAGTCGCCGACAACGTCGCCGGTCACCGCGGCGTCATCATCAACGCCGGCGCCGCCGCCAAGCTCGGCATCGCCGACGGCGACATCGTCACGATCGCCACGCCGCAGCGAAGCGTGCGCGGGCGTGCGGTGGTGAGGCAGGGGATTCGGCCCGACACGCTGTTGCTGATCGGCCAGTTCGATCATTGGGCGACGCCGTTCACGAAAGACTTCGGCGTGCCGAGCCTCAACAGCCTCGCCACGATGTCGCTCGATCTCACCGATGCGACGGGCTCGTCGGCGGACATCGTTCGCGTCCGCGTGGAGCGCGCGCAGTGAGCGCGAAGGGCCGCCCCGAGCGCGAACTAGCCCCGGAGCGCGCAGCGCGGAGGGTATTGCAGTGACACGCTGGGCGATGGTCGCCGACCTGCGCCGCTGCATCGGCTGCCAGACGTGTACGGCGTCGTGCCGTCACGCCAACGCGACGCCGCCCGGCGTGCAATGGCGTCGGGTGATCGACGTCGAAGTCGGCGAGTATCCCGACGTGCAGCGCGCGTTCCTGCCGGTCGGCTGCCAGCATTGCGACGATCCGCCGTGCGAGACGGTCTGCCCGACGACGGCGACGAAAAAGCGCGCCGACGGCATCGTCGCGATCGACTACGACCTTTGCATCGGCTGCGCGTATTGCGCGGTCGCATGTCCGTATCAGGCACGCTACAAGACCGAGCGGGCGCGCTTCGCCTACGGCGACCCGATGGAAAACGAAGCGAAACGCCACGACGCGCGCACGCTCGCGGTCGCCACCAAGTGCACGTTCTGCGTCGATCGAATCGATTCGGGACTCGCTCAAGGGCTGAAGCCCGGTGTCGATCCCGATGCAACGCCGGCGTGCGTCAACGCCTGCATCACGCAAGCGATGGCGTTCGGCGACCTCGACGACCGGCAGAGCAACGTGTCGCGGCTGCTCGCCGAGAATCGCCATTTCAGGATGCACGAGGAATTGGGTACCGGCCCCGGCTTCTATTACCTTTGGGACCGCGACGGGACGGCGTCATGATCGACCCCAAGACCGGTTCGATTCCCTACGGCCGGAACCCCTGGCATCAGACGAGCTGGGACGCTCGCGCAGCGGGGAACTTCGTGTTCGGCGGCGCGGGCAGCGGCCTGGTCGTATTTACCGTCGCATCGGGTGCGACCGGCGCCTCGCAGTTCGCGCTGCTGCTCGCGGGCCTCGTGCTGGTCGGTCTGGGACTCTTTTGCGTGTCGCTCGAGACCGGCCGTCCGCTGCGCGCGCTCAATGTCTTCATCAATCCGCGCACGTCGTGGATGTCGCGCGAAGCGATCGTTGCCGCGCTGCTGATGCCAGCCGGCGCCGCGGCGCTGTTCGTCGATCCGGCGTTTGCGTGGCTTGCCGCGGCGTTCGCGCTCGCGTTCGTCTGGTGTCAGGCGAACATCGTCCGCGCCGCGCGCGGAATACCGGCGTGGCGCGAGCCGCTGGTCGTGCCGCTCTTCGTCGCGACGGCGCTCGCCGAGGGCGCCGGTGTGTTCTTCGCCGCCTCGCCGCTCACGCGATCGGGGACGTCGTGGCCCGTTGCATTGTTCGGCCTGCTCGTCGTGCTCCGGCTGTTCGTCTGGCTCGCGTATCGCAAGCGGCTCGCGGGCCGTGTCGATGCGCGAGCGGATGGCGCGCTCGATCGAGCAGGCGCATGGCTGCAATACGCGGGCACGCTCGCGCCGCTCGCGATGCTGGCGTTGATCGCCACCGGCGCGGCGGGACCGGAAGCGATTGTTCCACTGGCAGCGACCGCGGGTGCCCTCGCGGCGCTCGCCGGCAGCTATTTCAAGTACGCGCTGATCACGCGCGCCGGGTTCAATCAGGGCTTCGCGATCGCGCACCTGCCGGTGCGCGGCGTTCGACGCGAATGATGCCGACGCCTCCGTCGTTGCGGGTCGTCGTCCCCGCGAACGCGGGGATGCAGCGTCTTTGCGGTGAAGCCACTGGATCCCCGCGTTCGCGGGAATGACGGTCAGAGGAGGAGCTTCATGGGCGCAACGACGATAGCGGAAGTCGACGTCGCAGCGCGCGCCGCTGCACCGCTGCTCTTCGATGGCGATGCCGAAACGATGCCGCGCGAGCGACTCGAGACGCTGCAGCTGCATCGGTTGCGCGCGACGGTGCGGCACGCTTACGAGCGCGTGCCGATGCATCGCGCCCGCCTGCTCGCAGCCGGTGTCGCCGCAGACGACCTGCGCACGCGCGACGACTTGCGCGCGCTGCCGTTCACCGTCAAGAACGACCTTCGCGACCACTATCCGTTCGGAATGTTCGCGTGCGGCGTCGAGAGTCTCGCGAGGTTGCATGCGTCGTCGGGGACGACCGGCAAGGCGACCGTCGTCGGTTACACGCCGCATGACATCGACGTCTGGGCCGGACTGATGGCGCGCTCGATGGCATGCGCCGGCGTACGGCCCGGCGACCTCGTGCACAACGCGTATGGCTACGGGCTGTTCACCGGCGGGCTCGGCACGCACTACGGCGCCGAGCGCCTTGGCGCCGTCGTCGTTCCGATGTCCGGTGGCGCGACCGAGCGGCAGGTCGCGCTGATCGTCGACTTCGGCGCGCGCGTGCTGTGCTCGACGCCCTCGTATGCGCTCGCGATCGCCGAGGTCGCCGAACAGCAAGGCGCCGACTTGCGCAAGAGCAAGCTCGAGATCGGCCTCTTCGGTGCCGAGCCGTGGAGCGAAAGCATGCGAGCCGAGATCGAGGCGCGCCTCGGCCTGCGCGCTTTCGACGTCTACGGCTTGTCGGAGATCATGGGCCCCGGTGTCGCGTGCGAGTGCGAAGTGCGGTCCGGTCTGCATGGATGGGAGGATCATTTCCTGTTCGAAGTGATCGACCCGGACACCGGCGAGCCGGTCGCCGAAGGCGAGGCCGGCGAGCTCGTGATCACGACGCTCACCAAGCAGGCGCTGCCGATGTTGCGTTACCGAACGCGCGACATCACGCGGATGACGAGCGCGCCGTGCGCGTGCGGCCGCACGCATGCGCGCATCATGCGCATCACCGGCCGCAACGACGACATGCTGATCATCCGTGGCGTCAACGTCTATCCGTCGCAAGTCGAGGCGGTGCTCGTGGGGCTCGCTCGGATCGCGCCGCACTACCAGCTCGTTGTCGAGCGGCGCGGCACGCTCGATCACGTGACGATCGACGTCGAGGCCGAGCCGAGCCTGCCGGCTGATGCGTACGCGAGCACCGCGCACGACGTCGCGCACCACATCAAGTCGCTCGTCGGAATCACGACGGACGTCAACGTCAAAGCGCCGGGAACGATTCCGCGCTCGGAAGGCAAGGCGGTGCGCGTGCGCGATCTTCGGGGGAAAGGGCAATAGCCATGTCGAAGCGGGTTCTCTGCGTCACCGTGAACGGCCGTCGGCGCGAAGACGCGGTCGCCGACCAGACGCTGCTCGTCGACTACTTGCGCGAGACCGCGGGCCTGACCGGAACCAAGCAGGGCTGCGATGGCGGCGAGTGCGGCGCTTGCACGGTGCTGATCGACGACGAGCCGCGGCTCGCATGCATCACGCTCGCCGCGAGCTGCGAAGGCCGTCGCATCGAGACGATCGAAGGCATTACCGTCGATGGCCGCATGAGCCGCCTGCAGCAGGCGTTCCACGAAAAGCTCGGCACGCAATGCGGCTTTTGCACGCCGGGCATGATCATGGCGTCGGAAGCATTGCTGCGCAAGAACGCGAGCCCGAGCGAAGCGCAGATCCGTGAGGCGCTCGCCGGCAATCTCTGCCGATGCACGGGCTACGTGAAGATCATCGAATCGGTGCAAGCCGCCGCGGGAGATTGAACGATGTCGCAGCATGCACAAGCGGGGAGTGGCGCCGGCCAACCGGTAGACACGGCGCCCGAGCATCACGCGCGCTCCGTGGGCGAGCCGACGCCATTGATCGACGGCATCGAGAAGGTCACGGGTCGCGCGCGCTACACCGCTGACCTTCCGTTCGGCGAGACGCTCGTCGGACGCATCCTGCGCAGTCCGATCGCGCACGGCGTGATCCGAGGCGTTGATACGACCAAGGCGCGCGCGCTTCCCGGTGTTCGCGCGGTCATCACCGGCGAGGACTTCGCCGCCCCGTATGGCGTGATCCCGATCGCGCAGAACGAGTGGGCGCTTGCCCGCGGCAAGGTCCGATACCGCGGCGAGCCGGTCGCGGCCGTTGCCGCAATCGACGAAGCGAGCGCGCAGGCGGCGCTCGCGGCGATCGTGCTCGATATCGAGCCGCTGCCCGCGTACTTCGGCGCCGCGGACGCGCGCGCCGCCGATGCGGTGACATTGCACGACAACAAGCCCGGCAACATCGAGCGCGAGGTCGACCAGTTGTTCGGCGATGTCGACACGGAGTTCGCCGCCGCCGACATCGTACGCGAGCAGACGTTCCACTACGCCGAGGTCGCACACGGTCAGATCGAGCTCAACGCGGCGGTCGCCGCGTACGAGCCGGAGCGCGATCGCCTGACCACGCATTCGGTCACCCAGGTCCCGTATTACCTGCACCTCACGCTCGCGCAGTGTCTGGGCATGGACGCATCGCGCATTCGTGTGGTGAAGCCGTTCGTCGGCGGCGGATTCGGCCATCGCGTCGAGCCGCTCAACTTCGAGATGGTCACGGCGGCGCTCGCGCGCGCGGCCGGCGGCACCGTCAAGATGCAGCTCACGCGCGAGGACGGATTTCTCACGCATCGCGGACGTCCCGAGACCGACATCAGGCTGAAGCTCGGGATGAAGAAATCGGGCGAGATCACCGCGGTCGACTGCGAGATCACCCAGCGCGGCGGCGCGTACGGCGGCTACGGCCTCGTGACGATCCTCTACGCCGGTGCGCTGCTGCACGCGATCTACAAGGTGGCGGCGGTCAAGTATCGCGGCTATCGCGTGTACACGAACACGCCGCCGTGCGGCGCGATGCGCGGCCACGGTGCGGTCGACGCGAGGCACGCGTTCGAATCGATGCTCGACATCCTCGCAGCCGAGCTCGGCCTGGACCCGTTCGCCGTGCGCCGCGCCAATCTGATCTCCGCGCCGTACCGGACGATGAACGAATTGCAGGTGAATTCCTACGGCATCCCGCAATGCCTGGATTGGGTCGAGCAGGCGTCGCGATGGAAAGAGCGCCACGGCAAGCTGCCGCGCGGGCGGGGCCTCGGCCTCGCGTGTTCGCACTACGTGTCGGGCTCGGCGAAGCCCGTGCACTGGAGCGGCGAGCCGCACGCGGTGATCAACCTCAAGCTCGACTTCGACGGCGGCATCACGATCCTCACCGGCGCCTCCGACATCGGACAGGGTTCGTCGACGTTGCTTGCGCAGGTCGTCGCCGAAGTGACGGCGCTGCCGATGGAACGCATTCGCGTCGTCGCGACGGACAGCGCGCTCACGCCGAAGGACAACGGCTCGTATTCGTCGCGCGTGTCGTTCATGGTCGGCAACGCGGCGCTCAACGCGGCGCAGGAGATGAAGCGCGTGCTCGTCGCCGCGGCGGCGCGCAAGCTCGAAGTCAACGTCGAGGACATCGAGTGGAACGGCGAGCACTGCCGCGTCGCCGGCACCGACCGTGGCCTCGCGTTCAACGACGTCGTCGAAGAGGCGCTGGTCGACAGCGGCACGCTGACCGTCAAGGGCGTCTGGTCGACGCCTCCCGAGACGCGCGGCGGCAAGTTCCGCGGCGCGGCCGTCGGCTCGACGGCCGGCTTCTCGTACGCGGCACAGGTCGTCGAAGTTGCGGTCGACGAGGACACCGGTGCGGTCACGGTCGAGCGTGTGTGGGTCGCGCACGATTGCGGCTTCGCGATCAATCCGCTCGCTGTCGAGGGGCAAGTGCAAGGCGGTGTCTGGATGGGCATGGGTCAGGCGCTCTCCGAAGAGACGCAGTATCACGAAGGCCTGCCGTTGCGTGCGAACATGCTCGACTACCGCATTCCGACGATCGTCGAATCGCCGCCGATCGACGTGAAGCTCATCGAGACGCACGATCCGCTCGGTCCGTTCGGGGCCAAGGAAGCGAGCGAAGGGGCGCTGCACGGCTTTCCACCGGCGCTTGCCAATGCGATCTGCGACGCAATCGGAATCCGCCTCACCGAGCTGCCGGCCTCACCCGATCGCGTGCTCGAGGCGATCCACGCGCGCAAGCGCAAGGAGCGGCTCTCCGCCCGCACGAGCGCGACCAAGCAGCGCGAAAACGTCGAGGGATGAGCATGGACCGGATGAGCGCATTCGATCTCAAGAGGCCCGCGAGCATCGCCGAAGCCGCGAAGCTCATCGCAGCCGATCCGCGCGCGCGGCTCATCGCAGGGGGCACCGATCTGGTGCCGAATCTGCGGCGGGGCATAGAGACGCCGTCGACGCTGATCGATCTCGGCGCCATTGCCGATTTCGACGCCATCGTCGCAAGCGATGACAAGCTCACACTCGCCGCCGGCGCGACGCTCGCGCAGCTCGCCGTCCACCCCGACGTCGCGACACGCTACGCGGCGCTTGCCGAGGCCGCGCGCGCGATCGCGGCGCCGGGACATCGCAGCGTCGCCACCGTTGCCGGCAACCTCTGTCTCGATACGCGTTGCGTGTTCTACAACCAGAGCGAATGGTGGCGCGCGGCGAACGCGTATTGCCTGAAGCTCCGCGGCGACACGTGCCACGTCGCGCCGCAGGGCAAACGGTGCCACGCCGCATTCTGCGGGGAGCTCGCGCCGGCGCTTCTCGTGCTCGACGCGCAGATCGAGCTCGTCACGAGCCGCGGCGCGAGGCGCATGGCGCTCGACGATCTCTACCGCGACGATGGCGCGGCGCACCTCGCGATCGGGCGCGATGAACTGATCACGCGCGTGATCGTGCCGCAGCCGGGGCCGGGGGTCGTAACAGGCTATCGCAAGACGCGCGCCCGCGGCGCCATCGACTTTCCGCTCGCCGGCGTCGCCTGCGCGCTCGCGGCACGCGACGGCGTGTTGCAGGAGCTTCGCATCGCGCTGACCGGCACGAACTCGCGGCCGTTGCGCCTTGCCGACACCGACGCGCTCGTCGGACGGCGCGTCGACGACGCGATGCTCGCAGCGCTGGGCAAGCTCGTGCAAAAACAGGTGAGCCCGATGCGCACGACGGTCACGCAGTCGAACTATCGTCGCCAGGTCGCCGCGGTGATGGCGCAGCGGCTCGTGCGCGAGCTTGCCGCCTGAAGAAGCGGGCACGCGTGCCGCATCGCTCGCTTCGAGCGGACGCGCGACGCGTGAAGGAGGAAACGATGCTCTGTCCGAACTGCCGTCGTCCGCTCGACGAACATGTCGAGCCGCACGTCTGCTGCGCCGCGGCGACGCTGCGCTGGCGCTGCCGCTCATGCGCCAAGGTGAGCGAGGGCTTCGCGTTTCCCTACGGCGGTTGTCCGCTGTGCGGCGGCAAGCTCGAGTTGTCCGATCCGGCCGGTGCGGTCGACGCAGCGGCGGTGAGCGCGGTGCGCAAGGCGTTCGAAATCGAGCTCGGCGGTCAGGCGTTCTACCACCGTGCGACGGTCAGCGTGTCCGATCCGGCGCTGCGCGAGCTTTTCGGCCGCTTCGCCATGATGGAGCGCGAGCACATGGATACGCTCGCGCGTCGCTATCACGTCGATTTCGCGCCGGTGTTCGATGCGCACGCCGTGGAAAACGCGGCCGTATTCGCCGGCGTCGATCGTCGAGTCGGCGATGTTGACGACTTGTTTCGCATCGCGATCGACATGGAGGAGCGCGCGGCGTCGCTTTTCGAGACGACCGCGCGAACCGCCGCGCCCGGATCGGCGGTGCAGCAGCTCTATGGCGAGCTCGCGGCCGAAGAGCGCGAGCACGCTGCCTGGCTTCGTAGCGAGCACGCGCGGCAGCACGAATGCGGGACGCCGATGGCGACCGTGACGCGCGACGAACCGTTGTCGCAAGGCGCCGCCGCGACCGCGACGATGAATGCCGCGCAGGTGTTGTTGGCCGATCACGACGATGCGCGCGTCGCGCTCGTCTGCGGGAACGACGAGATGAGTCGCGGCGAGCTTCGCGACGCCGTCGCGCGCGCCGGAGCGAAATGGCGTGCCCGCGGCGTTCGACGCGGCGACCGCGTCGCGATCAAGCTGTCCGACGGCTTCGACTGGGTCGTCGCGTATCTGGGCGTCATCTGGGCGGGCGGCGTCGCGGTCGGCGTCAATCCGCGCGTCCCCGCGAACGAATGGCTCGCGATCCTCGACCGGGCAGGATTCCTTTTCGTCCTTGCCGAGCCGGACGACGACACGCCGGCGCCCTGGAGCAGTCAAGTGATCCTGCTCGCCGACTGGCGGCGCGAGCTCGCGGACGCCGCGCCATGCGAAGCGCAGCCGATGAAAGCCGAGGATCCGGCGCTGTGGGTGCACTCGTCCGGAACGAGCGGACACCCGAAGGCCGTCGTGCATCCACACCGAATGGCGCTCGAAATCGAACGCGTCGGTCGCGAGCGGCTCGGGCTCACCGCAAGCGATCGCATCTATGCAAGCTCGAAGCTCTTCTTCGCGTATCCGCTCGCCAACTGCATCCTGACCGGCGTGAAGATCGGAGCTGCGATCATCGTCGATCCGCACTGGCCGACCGCGCAGGGCGTCGTCGCGACCGTGATGGCACGGCGCGCGAGCGTGCTGTTCAGCGTGCCGTCGCTGTACCGCGATCTGCTGAAGCAAGGTCTCGCGGGACAGCTCGCGCAATGCGGCGTGCGCCTGTTCGTTTCCGCGGGCGAGGCGTTGCCGCCGGCGTTGCGCGACGAATGGAAGCGGCAGCTCGGATGCACGATCGTCAACGGCTTAGGCGCATCGGAAACGCTCGTTCTCGTGCTCGTCGACAGCGACGATGGGCGCGGGCTGCGCGCTTCGCCGGGCGTCGAAGTGTCCGCGTTCGATGGGCGAGCGCGCGGGGCGCAATCGACATCCGCGATGCCCGAAGGGCCCGGACGCATCCTGATCCGCGGCTCGACCGTCGCGCTCGGATACTGGAACCGACCCGACGCACAGGCCGAGCACTTCCGCGACGGCGGATTCGCGCCGTCGGACCTGTTCGAGCGAGTCGAAGGCGGCGGTTGGCGCTTCGCCGGGCGCGACGATTCGCTCGTCAAGGTGCACGGCCGCTGGGTCGATCTGGTCGAGCTCGAGCAGCACATTGCGCTCACGTGCCCCGGCATTGCCGAGGCCGCTGCGGTCGCCGTCCCCGATGCCGACGGCGTCGAGGCGGTGGCGCTGTTCTTCGTTGCGCAGCCGGGTGCGCCGGTGCTCGATGCGGTGACGCTGCGCGAGCACGCCGATCGCCTTCCGCCGTATCAGCGACCGCGCTGGCTGCATCCGGTCGAGGCGTTGCCGCGCACGCCGACCGGCAAGCTCGTGCGCCGTCGTCTGCGCGATCTTCATTCGACGCTCGCCGTCGAAATGGCGAGCGATGCTGCGGAGCGTGACGATGCTCGCCGTTGAGCGCAGCGGACGCCTGCTCGTCGCGACGCTCGCGCGCCCGCCCGTCAACGCGATCGACGCAGCGCTGTTGGCGCGTCTCGATGCGCTGCTCGACGAAGCGGAAGCCGACGACGGCGTTTCGCTCGTCCATGTGCGCAGCGCGCAGAAGGTGTTCTGTGCGGGCGCCGATCTCGCGCTGATGCGAGCGTGCATCGCCGGAGCTGCCGGTGCCGAAGCAATGATCGGCGTCGTGCGCGATATGCAGCGCGTATTCGCCCGGATCGAGCGGGCGCCGTTCGTCACGCTCGCCGAGATCGGCGGCGCCGCGTTCGGCGGCGGACTCGAGCTCGCGCTTGCTTGCGATCTGCGCGTCGCCGCGCACGAAGCGAAGCTCGCGTTGCCGGAAGTCGGATTGGGACTTGTGCCCGCGGCGGGCGGCACGCAACGATTGACGGCGCTTTGCGGGCCTGCCGTTAGCCGACGCCTGATCCTCGGCGCCGAGACGATCGACGGAATCGAAGCCGAGCGGCTTGGCCTCGTGCAGTGGTCGGCGCCGGCTGTCGCGCTCGCCGACTTCGCCGCGGAGCTTGCCGCGCGCATCGCTTCGCATCCCCGCGCCGCGCTCGTGGCGAACAAGCATTGCATCGCGCTCGCCGCCGCGGGATCGGCCGAAGGCTTCGCAGCCGAGATCGCAGCGACGCGCACGCTCTACGCCGCACCGCAGACGCTCGAGCGCGTCGGCGCTTTTCTCGATCGGCCGAAGTCGGCCACGGACAAACCGAAGGAGAACATGTCATGACGCTGCAGGACAAGCTCGCTGTGGTCACCGGAGCTGCATCGGGCATCGGCCGCGCGACCGCGATCGCGCTCGGCACCGCAGGCGCACGCGTGATCGTCGCGGACATCAATCACGACCAAGGCGAAGCGACGATGGCCGAGCTTCGCGGACGGGGCGGCACCGCCGATTTCATCGCCGTCGACATGACCGACGCGGCGTCGATTGCCGCGTTCGCCGACGCGGCGCAAGCGCGCCACGGCGCCGTCGACATCCTCGTCAACGGCGCCGGCTGGGGCCGCACGCATCCGTTCTGGGAAGGAACGCCGGAGCTGTGGACGAAGCTCGTCGCGCTGAACCTCGTCGGACCGATGACGCTCGCCAAGGCGCTGTTGCCGCGGATGATGGAGCGCAAGAGCGGACGCATCGTCAACGTCGCGAGCGATGCGGGACGCGTCGGCAGCCTCGGCGAAACCGTGTACGCCGCCGCCAAGGGAGGGCTGATCGCGTTCACGAAATCGCTCGCGCGCGAGACCGCGCGCTACGGCATCAACGTCAACTGCGTCTGCCCGGGACCGACCGACACGCCGCTGTTGCGCGCCGTGCCGGAGGGTCATCTCGAGGCGTTCAAGAAGGCGATACCGTTGCGCCGCTTCGCCGAACCGTCCGAAGTGGCCGACGCCGTCGTCTTCTTCGCGGGCGAGAAGTCCAGCTACATTACCGGTCAGGTGCTGAGCGTCAGCGGCGGGCTGACAATGGTCGGTTAGAACAGGAGACGAGCATGCAGCAGATCCAGCTAGCGAAATACGAGGCGACGCACTTCCGTTATGCGACGCAAGGCAAGGTCGCGACCATCACGCTCAACCGGCCCGATCGCAAGAACCCGCTGACGTTCGAGTCGTACTTCGAGCTCGGCGCGCTGTTTCGCAAGATGGCGCTCGCGAGCGACGTCAAGGCGGTCGTGTTCACCGGCGAGGGCGGCAACTTCTGCTCGGGCGGCGACGTGCACGAGATCATCGGTCCGCTGGTCGCGATGGACATGCCGGGGCTGCTGCGCTTCACGCGGATGACCGGCGAGCTCGTGAAGGCGATGCGCGAATGCCCGCAGCCGATCATCGCCGCGATCGACGGCGTGTGCACCGGCGCCGGCGCGATGATCGCCTGCGCATCCGACATGCGCTTCGCGACCGCGCGCAGCAAGCTCGCGTTCCTGTTCACGCGCGTCGGGCTCGCCGCCGCCGACATGGGCGCGTGCACGCTGCTGCCGCGGCTGATCGGGCTGTCGCGCGCCGCCGATCTGCTCTACACCGGCCGCGTCGTCGGCGGCGAGGAAGCCGAGCGCTTCGGGTTCTACAATCGGCTGGTCGAGCCGGAGAAGCTGCTCGCCGAAGCGACCGCGATGGCGACGAGCCTCGCCGAGGGTCCGACGTTCGGCCACGCGATGACCAAGACGATGCTGTGGCAGGAATGGAGCTCGAGCCTCGGCGAGTGCATCGAGGCGGAGGCGCAGGCGCAGGCGATCTGCATGCAGACGCAGGACTTCGAGCGCGCTTACCACGCGTTCGTCGCGAAGCAGAAGCCGGTGTTCGAAGGGAATTGATGGCGGACAAGAGCTTTCTCGGCTGGCCGTTCTTCGACGACGGGCATCGCGAGCTCGCGCGCGCGTACGAGCATTGGACCGAGCGCGCGCTCGCGCCGCTGCTCGAAGGCGCCGACGACGATCTCGACGCCGTCTACCGTTGCGTGCAGCGGCTGGTGCGCGAGCTTGGCGACGCGGGACTGCTGCGCGCGTGCGTGCCTGCTCGTTATGGCGGGCTTCGCGACAGTGTCGATGCGCGCAGCCTGTGCATCGCCCGCGAGACGCTCGGACGCGCGTCGGGGCTCGCCGATTTCGCGCTCGCGATGCAGGGCCTCGGCAGCACGCCGGTTTCGCTGTTCGGCAGCGAAGACCAGAAGCAGGCGATGCTGCCGGGAATCGCCGCCGGAACGCTGGTCGGCGCGTTCGCGTTGTCGGAGCCGGACGCGGGATCGGACGTCGCGGCAATCTCGACGACGGCAAATCGCGACGGCGACGGCTGGCGGCTGGATGGCGTCAAGACATGGATCTCGAACGCCGGCATCGCCGATCGCTACGTCGTGTTCGCGCGTACCGGTGGAGCGCCCGGTGCGAAGGGATTGTCGGCGTTCATCGTCGATGCGCACACGCGCGGGCTCGATGCGTCCGAGCGGATCGACGTGATCGCGCCGCATCCGCTCGGAACGTTGCGCTTCACCGACTGCCGCATTCCGGCGGATCGACTGCTGGGCGAGCCGGGGCAGGGCTTCAAGATCGCGATGGCCACACTCGACCTCTTCCGGTCGAGCGTCGGAGCGGCGGCGCTCGGATTCGCGCGCCGTGCGTTCGACGAGGCGACGAGTCGGGCGCGCGCGCGAAAGCTGTTCGGCCAGACGCTGATCGATCTGCAGTTGACGCAAGCGAAGCTCGGCGAGATGGCGACCGCGATCGACGCATCGGCGCTGCTCATCTATCGCGCCGCATGGACGAAGGACGTGCTCGGCGCGCGCGTGACGCGCGAGGCGTCGATGGCGAAGATGTACGCGACCGAGGCGGCACAGCAGGTGATCGACGCCGCTCTGCAGCTCTTCGGCGGGCTCGGCGTCGTGCGCGGCATGCCGGTCGAGCGGCTGTATCGGGAAATTCGCGCGCTGCGCATCTACGAGGGCGCGAGCGAAGTGCTGAAGCTCGTCATCGCCTCCAAGATCGAGCCGTGAGCGGCGAGGGCGGCTCCGGGCGCGAAGCGCCGAGCCCGTGCGAGCGATCGCGAATCGGGTCGTTCGGCCGACAACGGGCCATGCGCCGCGAAGTGTGCATTCGGCTCGCCGCCTCGCCCGAAGCGCGCGCGCCGGAGTTCGTCGCGGGCGCGCAGGGCCGCGCGGCGGCGTTCTGCCGCGGCTTGTCCGACCAGGAGACGCGCCGACGTCTTGCGCCAAATCAAGTAAACCGGTACCGGAATACCGATAAGATCACCCGCTGGAGACGACGCGCCCGACGAGCCGGGCGCTTCGCGGCGAGCAGCGCCCGAGCTGTTGCCGCCGCTTGGCGACCTGCTCGATGACGACGCCGACCGCGATCTCGCGATCGCGTACGCGTCGAGCTGGAGCAACGATGGGAGAAGCGATCATGGAACAAGCCGCCACGTCCACCGTCAGCTTGCGCCCGCTCGCGCGGTCCGATCTCGACTCCGTCGTCGTGATCGACGCCGCGATCGAGCGCCGCGCGCGGCGAGCGTACATCGAGCGCCGGCTCGCGGCGGCGTTGCGCGAGCCGGCGCTACATGCGCAGTTCGCCGCCGTCGACGGCCGCACCATCGTCGGCTACATTCTCGCGCGGACGCTCGCCGGCGAATTCGGCCGCGCCGAAGCGGCGCTTCGCATCGAGCTCGTCGGCGTACGCGACGACTTTCGCGGTCGCGGCGTCGGCAAGCGGCTGCTCGAAGCGCTCGTCGAGCATGGACGCGGTCACGCCGCACGGGCGCTGCGCACGTCGGCGGCGTGGAACGACCATTCGATGCTGCGCTGGCTCGACCGGCGCGGATTCTCGCTCGCGCCGAACCACATCGTCGAATGCGCGGTCGACGGCGGCGCATACGTGCCCGAGCGCGACGACGCGCTGTCGGTGCCGCAGGGCGAAGGTCCCGCCAACGAGATCGACTTCGGCGCGCCGCGCTCGAACGACTTCGAGCGGCTCGCGCGCGATACCGCCGACGTTCGCTCGATGACGCCGGCCGACCTGCACGAAATCCTCAGGATCGATCGCGCTCTGACGGGCCGCGATCGCGAATCGTATGTCCGCGGCAAGCTCGCAGAAGCGCTCGGCGACTCCGATGTGCGCGTCTCGCTGACCGCCAGACTCGACGGCGCGATCGTCGGCTATCTGATGGCGCGCGCCGACCTCGGCGACTTCGGCCGTCTGGAGCCGACGGCCGTCGTCGACACGATCGGCGTCGACCCCGAATACGAGCATCGCGGAATCGGGCACGCGATGATGTCGCAACTGTTCGTCAATCTCGGCGCGCTTCGCATCGAGCGGGTCGAGACGGAGGTCGCGCCGCGCGACCTCGGCCTGCTCGGCTTCTTGTACGACGTCGGCTTCGTGCCGTCGCAGCGGCTGCCGTTGGTCCGCCGCATCGATTGATCGGTACATCGTGGCGGCCGAGCTTCCCGACGAGAGCGCGATCCGCGACGCGCTGCGCGAGATCGACGATCCCGAAGCGGGAATGAGCATCGTCGATCTCGGTCTCATCTACGCGATCGACGTCGGCGACGCGGCCATTCGCGTCGAGATGACGATGACCACGCCCGCGTGTCCCGTCGCCGACGTGCTGACCGAGCAGGTGCGTGCCGCGATTGCGGCGATGGTTCCGGCGGGCACGCCGGTCGACGTCGAGCTCGTCTGGGAGCCGATCTGGAATCCGTCGATGATGTCCGGCGTCGCGAAGGACCACTTCGGCTGGTCGTGATGGCGGCGTCGACGAGTGCGCGGCGCAGCGGATTGCCGCCGGCGGCGCGCGTGCCTCTGCTGCTGTTGGGATTCGCCGGCCTCGTCGTCGGCGTCGCAGCCGGTCTCTCGCGGCTCGGCGTCGTCGTTCCGGACATCGCGGCAGCCGCCGCCGCCCAACACGCGCCGCTGATGATCGGCGGCTTCTTCGGCGTCGTCATCTCGCTCGAGCGCGCGGTTGCGCTCGGCAAGAGCTGGGCCTACGCCGGTCCGCTGCTCTGCGGCATCGGCGCCATCTGCACGATCGCCGGCGCAACGTTCATTGCGTCCTCGCTCACGCTCGCTGCGAGCATCGTGCTGCTCGCGGCGACCGCCGACGTGTTTCGCCGCCAGCGCGCGCTCTTCACGTCGACGCTCGTCGTCGCCGCGCTCGCGTGGGTGGCAGGCAATGCGTTGTGGGCGGCGGGCCTGCCGGTCCACGAGTTCACGACGTGGTGGCTCGCGTTTCTGATCCTGACCATCGCCGGCGAGCGGCTCGAGCTGTCGCGCCTGTTGCCGCCGTCGCCTGTCGCGCAATGGCTGTTTGCCGCGATCGTCGCCGTGATCGGCGCCGGTCTCGTCGGCGCGCGGAGCCCATGGGGCACGCCGCTCTTCGGCGCCGGCCTGCTCGCGCTCGCCGGGTGGCTCGCGAAGCAGGACATCGCCCGGCGCACCGTTCGCGGCGCCACGCTGACGCGCTATATCGCGGTGTGCCTGCTGTCCGGTTACGTGTGGCTCGCAATCGGTGCCGTCATCATCCTCGCCGCCGGCCTCGCGCCCGGTACTGCCGCGCGAGACGCCGCGCTGCACGCGCTCGCGCTCGGCTTCGTCTTCTCGATGGTGTTCGGTCACGCGCCGATCATCGTACCCGCAGTGTTGCGCGTCTCGGTGCCGTACCGGCGGTGGTTCTACGCGCCGCTTGCGCTGCTGCATGCCACACTCGCCGCGCGACTCGCCGCCGACGCGACCGGTCATGTCGGCTGGCTGAAAGCTGCGGCGATCGGCAACGCGGCGGCGCTCGCGGCATTCATTGTCACAATCGCCGTCGCCGTCTTCGCGGCGAAGCGCCCGGCGCCCGCGCGAGCTTAGCGCGCCGGAGTGCTAAAGTACGCAGGCGCTCATGGCGCTCGCGGTGGACCGGGAGAGCTCCGGGCGCGACGTCCGCAAGGGGGTCGGATGCATTTCCTGTGGCCGCATATGCTGTGGCTGCTCCTCGCCGTGCCCGCGCTCGTCGCAGCGTACGCGCTCGCGTTGCGTCGCCGCGCGAAACGCGCGTTGCGCTTCGCCACGCTTTCCACGCTGAAGGACGCGATGGGTCCGCGGCAGCGCTTCCGCCGCCATGTGCCGCCATTGATCTTCCTCGTCGCGATGGTCGCCGCGATCATCGCGATCGCGCGTCCAAGCGCCGTCATCACGCTGCCGTCGGACCAGCGGACGATCGTGCTCGCGATGGACGTTTCGCTCAGCATGCGCGCCGACGACATCCCGCCGACGCGCATGCAGGCGTCGCAGGCCGCCGCCAAGGCATTCGTCCAGGATCAGCCGCCCGACGTGCGTGTCGCAATCGTCTCGTTCGCAGGAACGGCGTCGGTCGTGCAGCCGCCGACGCACAACCGCGAAGATCTTATTGCGGCGATCGAGCGTCTCGATCTGCAGCGGCACACGGCGATCGGCAGCGGCATCCTCGTGTCGCTCGCAACGCTCTTTCCGGAGGAGCGCGAGGAGCTCGAAGCGATGCTGATGGGCAGCGGGGGGCCGCGCGAGACGCAACGCGGCGCTGCGCTCGGGCGGGCCGGCAGGGAAGACAAGAAAGCCGCGCCGCCGCTCGCCCCGGGCTCCTACGCATCGGCGGCGATCATCCTGCTCACCGATGGGCGCAGGACGATGGGGCCGGACTCGCTCGATGCGGCGCGCGTGGCCGCCGATCACGGCGTCCGCGTGTACACGGTGGGCTTCGGGACCGCCGAGGGCGCCGCCGCCAACATCGACGGTTATTCGATCTACATGCGCTTCGACGAGGAAACGCTGCGCGCGATCGCCGACATCACGCGCGCCGAGTATTTCCAGGCGGCGAGCGCGACCGATCTCACGAAGATTTACGAGCGGCTCAACGCGAAGTTCATGTTTGAGAAGAAGGAGACCGAGATCTCGGCCGTCGCGAGCGCGGCGGCGGGCGCACTGCTGATCGCCGCCGCCGCGCTATCGCTGTCGTGGTTCAGCCGCATCGTTTGAGCGGCGCGACGACCGTCAACTCACGCGGTCTCGAAAGTGACTTCATTGGCCGGACGGCTGCGGCGCGCGGCGTCGAGCACTGCGTGGTCGGTGAGATCGAGCCGCAGCGGCGTGATCGAGACATAGCCGTTCTCCACTGCGTAGCGGTCGGTCCCTTCGTCGGTCGATTCGATCGGCACGACGGTCATCCAGTAGTGTCGGCGGCCCATCGGGTCGTGTCCCGGAACGACCTTGCCGTCGTAGTGGCGCACCGACTGGCGCGTCCAGCAAAGCCCGCGCGGCGCGCCGGCCGGGAGATTGACGTTGAGCAGCTTGAGCTCGCCCGCCGGCAGCAGCAGCGCGAGCACCTTCGCGACCCATGGCGTCAGCCGCTCGAAATCCGGCTCGGCGTCGGTCACCGGCGTGCTGAGCGCGATGCCGCGAAGCCCCAACAGCGCCGCCTGCTTCGCCCCGGCGAGCGTTCCGGAATGCCAGATCGAATTACCCAGATTGCTGCCGAGGTTGATGCCCGACAGCACGACGTCGACGCTCTCCCATCCGTGCAGCCCGAGCGCCACGCAGTCGGCGGGCGTGCCGTTCACGCGATAAGCATCGAGCTGCGCGAGCGGCGTCCGCTTGTACGACAGCGGGCGCGTCGCGGTGATCGCATGCCCGGCCGACGACATCTCGACGTCGGGCGCGACGATGCGCACGTCGCCGAATTTACTTGCGATGTGCGCGAGCGCCGCAATACCCGGGCTGTAGACGCCGTCATCGTTGGTAACCAGAATGCGCATGAGGATTCGAGCCCGAAGCGATCCGATGGTTTCGACAAGTTCGAAGCCGATTGTTTCAAGCGGATGACGGCAGAGCCATGCGGATTACGCTGATTCACAATCCGGGCGCCGGGTCGGGATCGTCCGACGGCGGCGAGATCGAACGCGCGATCCGCGCCGCCGGCCACGACGTTCTTGTAGCGTCATCGGATGCGCACGACTGGAGCGCCGCGTTGTCGCAGCGCGCCGATCTCGTCGCCGTATCAGGCGGAGACGGCACGATCGGCCGCGTCGCGCGACGCATGATCGGCCGCGGTGTACCGCTTGCCGTGCTCGCCGGCGGCACGGCGAACAACATCGCGCTCACGCTTGGCGTCGAGGACCTCACGCTGCAGCAGCAGATCGCGAGATGGCCCAACGCGAAGAGGTTTCCGTTCGACGTGGCGATGGCCGATGGACCCTGGGGGTGCGAGGCGCTGATCGAAGGCCTCGGCTGCGGCATCCTCGCCTGGTCGATTCGGCAATCGAAGACGATGATGGACGAGTCGAGCGACGCTGCGCCGGAAGAGCGGCTCGCGAAATCGCTGCAGATCCTCAAGGAGCGCGTCGGGGCGTTCCCGACGACGCACGTTCGAGCGTCGCTCGACGGCCGCGACATTTCCGGCGATTACGTGCTGTTCGAAGCGATGAACACGCAGCTCGTCGGACCGAATCTCTATCTCGCACCCGACGGACACGCCGGCGACGGCATGCTCGACGTGGTCTTCGCCGTCGATGGCGACCGGGCGCGTCTGCGCGACCATCTCGCGAGCTGGCAGCGCGGGGCGCTGCACGAGTCCTCCCCGCTCGACTCGGCACGTGGCCGCGTGCTCACGATGCAGTGGACCGGCTTCGATCTGCATCTGGACGACCGGCTTTGGCCGGAGGCGTCACGCGAGCGCTTCGCCGACGCCGCGGTCGCAGCGCGCGTCGAGCAGCACGCAGTCGAATTTCTCGTGCCCTGACCGGCTTGCCGTTACATCGGCCGCACGGCGTTGACGTCGAGCGTCGCTCGCTCGGCTGCGGCACGCCGTGCGCGGATGAGATGTTGCGCTTCGATGCACCAGTGCTTCTTGATGCTGAACCAGACGTCGGCCGCCCACAGCACGTTGTGTCCGATGATGCCGTCGGGAACGTCCGGCTGAGCGCCGTCTCGCGGTACGTACGCGTTGATCCAGTTGCGCGTCGCGGTGTCGGTCGCCAACGCGTGCGTGACCGGGACCATGATGTGGTTGTACGTGATCGGCAGAACGACGTTGCGCACGTGCGCGCCGGCGCCGCGGCGATACGCGTCGACCCCCGAAGTCCCCGGGAACGTCCACGCGACCATGTCGCCCTGGATGGAAAAACCGGTGAATTCGTCGACCGTGTTGGGGATCTTCCGCAGCCGGAACAGCATGTCCCACTGGTTCGGCAGCATGAACGCCGCGCCGCCGGCGCCGACGACAGACGCGTACGCGACGGACAGCCCGACGACGGGACGCTCGGCGCCGCTCATCGGATCGGTGATCGTGAAGCGGCCCTCGGAGCGGTCGGTCGTCGCGTTCCACACGGCGACATTGGGCGCGAAGTCGCCGGCGAGTTGGTAAAGGACCTTGACTGTCTGCATGCCGCCCTGGCTGTGCCCGATCATGATCGGCCGCACGCCGTCGTGCTCGTAATACCACGCGACTTCGCCGGCGAGCCGCTCGCTGCTCTGATACGGGCTTTGCGAGTACGCGCCGTCGACCGGATCGCGCAGCTTCGAGCTCGGATAGCCCATGCCCTCGAGGAACTCGGCGAACGAACGCATCATCAGGTGCGCCGGGTAGACGCTGCCGTGCAGCAGGATGATCCTCGGCGTCGGACCGGCCGCGAGTGTGGTGCGCACGTCGCGTTCGGTGATCCGCTCAGGATCGAGCGCAAGGATCCGGTCCTCGAGCGCCTTGTCGGGAGGGACGACGCGCGGCGGCGACGT
The DNA here is from genome assembly GCA_963728935.1 of uncultured beta proteobacterium. GTDB lineage: Bacteria > Pseudomonadota > Gammaproteobacteria > Burkholderiales > Casimicrobiaceae > CAVSMC01. The sequence goes on from CAVSMC010000001.1 coordinate 1,833,493, forward strand.
GCGCTCCTTGTTGCGCGCCGACGCGTTCTGGACGATGACGACCGAGCGCGTCGCGCAGCCGGCGAGCACGATGGTCACGCCGATCAGAAGCACTCGCAGAGCGGCGCGCATCAGTCGGTCTGGACGAGCTCGCGCAAACGGTTGAGCACGCCGAGCTGCTCATCGGGCGGAAATCCGTAGCGAAACAGCAGCCCGCGCGTGTCGGCCGAGCGCGGCTTGCCGGCGTGCTGCGCGATGCCTTCGGCGATCGTTGCGAACGATACGCCGAGCAGCACGGCGGGCGCCTGCACGCGCCGGTTCATGCGGACGGGACCGATCTGATCGAATTTGAGCGCGCGGCCGTAGTAGCTCACGTGGCGCGGGTTCACTTCGATCACGGAGAACGTGTACTCGCGAACGACCGCCGCATACAGATAGGCGGTATGAAACAGGCTCGCGAGCACCGGCTTGCTCGCGACTTCCGTGTCGACGGCGAGCTGCGTGAATTCGCAGATGCGCCAGCCCTTGGCACGCAGCGCGTTGTTCTCCAGCCGATAGAGGTCGTCGCTCGACAGACCCTTGTCCGGCGAATCCAGCCGAATGCTCACCGTGCCGACGATCTGCCCCTCGTCGTAGGCGAGGAACGTCATCAGGTACGGGTCCTTCTTCACGACCGGAATCTGGTAGCCGCGCCCGGCGTACTGGCGCTCGACGAGGACTTGCGCGTCCCTGCGCGTGTGCGACAGATGCGCGATACGGATCTTGAACGCCGATTCGAAGTTCGACGGGTCGTCGAGCGACGGCATGTCCGGGTCCGGCAGCGTCATGCGGCGGAAGCGCAGCGGCCGGTCGCCGAAGATCGTGCGTCCGGTCACCGTGGCTCCCGGCCGCGCCGTACCCGTGGGCGCTCCCTCCGGCGACGACGCTTCGCCCGTCCCGCCGAGCTCCGATCGAGCCTTGCGGCGGCGAACCTTCGCCAGAACCTTTTCCAGCGTCTTTTTCAAGGTCTCCCCTGGAGACGAGCCGACGGTCGAATGTCCGGGCATGCCCATTCAACGCGCGGCGATCGGTCTTGCTCTCTCGGCAACGCTCATTCGGCCTCCGCTCGGTTCCGACCGTTCCCATGCGTGCGCCGATCGGACGATCTCAATCGCTCGCGGACGCGCCCTTCGGGCCTGCGCTTCGCGCCGACCGCTCATTCGACGCGCTTCAAGTAGTCCTTCGTGAACATCTTGTCGGGCAGGTTTTTCGCTTTCATGTCGCTGTATTCGAGCACGGAGGTCTCGCCCTCGCTGAGCGCGTCCTTCATGATCAGACGTGCCGGCCGCATGCGTCCTGCGAGCTGCCGGTAGTTCTCGTAATGGCACGTCTTGAGCAGGCGATCGGACAGCGAATAGAACTCGGCCTTGTACGGACGATAGCTGTTCTGGCGAACCCAGTACACGACGCGATGGTACGTGACGCTGCGATCGACAGCGTTGAGTTCGAGCACGTACGTCGGCTCGCCGTCGACCTTCTCGGTGCGAACGATCTTCGGCGTGTAATCGCCGGCGAGGTTGGCGCGAGCGAGATCGCCGTTGGCGACCTGCCCCGTGAGCCGCTGCGCGAGCGACAAGCGGACCGGCTGCGACACCGACGGCAGGAACACCCAGAGATCGTGTCCCTTCATCAGCATCGCCTGCCCGCGATCCGATGCGGGCTCGAGCGTCATGACGATCGTGTTCTGGCCGCCCTTCGACAGCACGCGATACTTCCTCGCCTCCGTCGTTCCGTCAGCCGACGTCGTGTCGATCGCGATTTCGACTTCGAAGCCTTCGCGCGGAAAACGCACGTCGTCGGCCTTTTCAACGATCGTCTTCGCGAGCGCCCCGTCGTCGTCCGGGCCGCTCTGGGCCGGTGCGTCGGTCGAGACGAGGCCGCACGCGGCGATGATCGCCGACACGCATGCGAGCCTCAGCGCGCGGAGGGCGGTGCGCTCGGTCGAACTCTGTCGTGTCATTGCCTTCGCATGCCTTCGGGGCTTCCAGCAGCCCGGAATTTTACCCCTCCTGATTGGGACACCGAAGCGCCGCAATCGGGCCGGATGGCTGATAATGAACCCATTCGAGTGTGCCGAGGGGATCGCAGACGTGACTGGACCGATCGATCGGGCGTGCCGGACCGGCATTTCGGCGCGGACGTGGTGGGCAAGCGCGCTGGTGGTCGCATTTTCCGCACCCGTGGGCGCCGTGGATACGACGCCAGATTCGACGCCGACCGTTGCCGCGGAGCGCGCGTTCGGCCCGACGGTCGTCGCGCAGTCGACATCCGGGACGTCGGGATCGCGCACGGCCGACAAACCGGACGACGCGAAGGAGACTGACGCCGCCTCGGGTCGGTCCGGCGTCAAGTTGAACGGTTTTCTCGCCGGCACCGCCGCTTATACGTACGCGGACCCATCGCACTGGTCGCAAGCGGTCGCTCGCTTTCAGCTGAACGCTCAGGGCGAGCTTTCCGAAGACGTAAAGTGGAAGCTCGGCGCGCGCGTCGACGTCGACCCCGTCTACTACTCGTCGAATTTCTACAACGACCGCGTCAAGCGCGACCAGCGCGCCGACTTTTTTCATCGAGAGAACTATCTCGACATCTCGGCCGGCGACTGGGATTTTCGGCTTGGCGCGCAGCAAATCGTCTGGGGCGAGGTCGTCGGACTCTTCTTCGCCGACGTCGTCTCGGCGCGCGACATGCGCGAGTTCCTGCTGCCGAGCTTCGACATCATCCGCATTCCACAATGGGCCGCGCGCGCCGAATATTTCTCGGGCGACTCGCACGTCGAGGCGATCTGGATCCCCGTTCCGCTGTTCGACGACATCGGCAAGCCGGGCTCCGACTTCTATCCGGCGCCGATTTCGTCGTTGCCGGGCGCCAACCTCGACCAACTCTTTCCCGATCCGAGGAAACCGTCGCGCACGTTGGGCAACGGCAACTTCGGCATCCGCGGCAATACGCTGATCGACGGCTGGGACCTCGCTGCGTTCTACTACCGAAGCTTCAGCACCACGCCGACGTTCTACGCTGCACCTTCGAACGTTCCGGGCCTGCCGTTCGTCTTCGATCCGCGCTACGACCGCATCTGGCAGACCGGCGCGACGATGAGCAAGGACTTGAACGACTTCGTGTTGCGCGCCGAGATGGTGTACGCGCACGGCCAGGGCTTCACGACGACCGACTTGACGGCGAGCGACGGCGTCATCAAGCGCAACACGCTCGACTACATCGTCGGAGCGGAGTTCAACTTTCCGCACGAGACTCGCCTCAACGTGCAGGCGTTCCAGCGCATATTCTTCGGAGGCGGCTCGGGGGACATCGCGATCAAAGGCGACGGCTTCGGCGCGACGGTGCTGCTGTCGTCGAAGGTGTCTCGCGCTTTCGAGCCGCAGATCCTGTGGATCCAGAACTTCAAGGATGCCGGCGGGCTCATTCGTCCGCGCCTCAATTGGTATCCGGCGAAGAATTACACGGTCGGCTTCGGCGTCGACGTCTTCACCGGACCCGCGGACGGCTATTTCGGTCGCTACAACAATCGCGACCGCGCGTATGCGGAACTGCGATACGACTTCTGATCGTCGCGCGCAAAGGCGACGTTCGAGCGCGTCGGCGCGCAACCGTGCCCGTTAGTCACGCGAATCGACAAGCGCGCGCCCGCTCATCGTGTCCTACCCAGACGCCGTCGCGTTCGCCTACGACGAGGCATTTTCGCGCAACCTCGGCTGGGTGACCGCGGACGAGCAGCGGCTCCTGCGCGGCAAGCGCGTCGCAATCGCCGGTTTGGGCGGCGTCGGCGGCGCCCATCTGTTGGCGCTCGCGCGCCTGGGCATCGGCAGCGCGCACATCGCCGACTTCGACACGTTCGCGCTCGCCAATTTCAACCGTCAGACCGGCGCGACGATGTCGACGCTCGGCGAGCCCAAGGTCGACGTGCTCGCGAAGATGGCGCGCGACATCAATCCGCAAATGGAGCTGAAGCTCTTCGCGCAGGGCATTTCCGCGACGAACCTGGACGCGTTCCTCGAGGGCGTCGACGTCTACGTGGACGGCCTGGACTTCTTCGCCTTCGACGCGCGTGAGCGGATGTTCGGCGCGTGTTACGCCGCGGGAATTCCGGCGACGACGGTCGCGCCGCTCGGCATGGGCGCGGCATTGCTCACGTTCCTCCCCGGGCGCATGAGCTTCGAGCAGTATTTCCGCCTGCAGGGGTTGCCGGAGAGCGACAAGGTCGTGCGCTTCCTGCTCGGGCTTTCACCTGCGATGCTGCAGCGGGGCTACCTTGCCGACCGCTCGCGCGTCGATTTTGCGCGTCACAAGGGACCGTCGACGGTGATGGCCTGCCACCTGTGCGCGGGCATCGCGGCAACCGAAGTGCTGAAGATCGTGCTCAAGCGCGGCAAGGTCTACGCGGCGCCGGTGGGCCTCCAGTTCGACGCTTATCGCGGAAAGCTCGTCCGGACGTGGCGTCCCGGCGGCAACCGCAATCCGCTGCAACGGATCGCCATCGCGATCGCACGCCGCCAGCTTGCCGCGATGGGTGAAAGCGCGCTGGCGCGAGGGGCCGAACGATGACGATGCCGCTCACCGACGTGCTCGACCTCGCGCGCTGGGCGCCGAGCGGCGACAACACGCAACCGTGGCGCTTCGCCATCACCGGCGACGATCGCGTTGCGGTACTCGGGCACGACACGCGCTCGCATTGCGTCTACGACCTCGACGGGCGCCCGAGCCAGATCTCGGTGGGCGCGCTGCTCGAAACGTTGACGCTCGCCGCGACGCGGTTCAGCTTGACGACCGAAATCGCCCGTCGCGAAGGCTCTTCCGATGAGCGGCCGATCTTCGACGTCCGCTTCCGCCACGATGCATCGGTCGCCGAGGATCCGCTCGTCGCGTTCATCGAGCAGCGTCGCGTGCAGCGGCGCGCGCTGCGCACGCGGCCGTTGTCGGCGCAGGATAAGGCGGCGCTCGAGCGCGCAGCGGGGTCGGATTTCCGCGTGATCTGGTTCGAGGGCTTGCGAAGCCGCGCGCGGATCGCGTGGCTCAACTTCGTGAGCGCGAAGATCCGCCTGACGATTCCAGAGGCCTACGAAGTCCATCGCGACGTGATCGCGTGGGATGCGCAAACGAGCGACGACCGGATTCCCTCGGCGTCGCTCGGCGCCGCGCCGCCGACGTTGCGGCTGATGCGCTGGGCGATGGCGAGCTGGAAGCGGATCGACTTCCTGAACCGTTTTCTCGGAGGAACGGTGATGCCGAGGGTCGAGCTCGATCTCGTGCCCGGATTGGCGTGCGCCGCGCACTGCGTGTTCGTGGCGACGCGGGCGCCGACGGCGCTCGAAGACTATGTCGCGGCAGGGCGGGCGCTGCAGCGCTTCTGGCTCACCGCGACGAGCCAAGGGCTGCAGTTCCAGCCCGAATACACGCCGCTGATCTTCTCGCGCTACGCCCGCGATTCGCTCGCCTTCTCGCAGAGCGATGGCGCGATGAGCCGAGCGCGCGACGTCTGCGCGCGCGTCGAGCGCTTGCTCGGCGCGGACGTCGCCCGGCGGGCGGTCTTCCTGGGTCGGATCGGCGACGGCACTCCGGCCGCGTCGCGCTCGCTGCGCCTGCCGCTCGAAAAGTTGCTGCAGCCCGAAGCTTCGTCGGTACGCTAGCTCACCGACGCGTCGTCGACCGCGTCTTCTTCGTCGTCGCTCGTTTCGATCGCGCGTTCCGCGGCGTATCCCCATTCCTTTCCCTTGCGAACGCCGAGGCGAACGATCTCGCCGTCTTCGAGATCGACCCGGCGGTCGGCCATGTCGATCACGCGCTTGTCGTGCGTCGAGAACACGAAGGTTGCGCCCGTCTTGCGATTGATGCTGCGCATCAGCCGCAGGATGCGTCCGCCGGTCTTGTGGTCGAGGTTCGCCGTCGGCTCGTCGGCGAGGATGATCTTCGGGTGCACGGCGAGTGCGCGCGCGATCGCCACGCGCTGCCGCTGTCCGCCGCTCAACTGGTTCGGCCGATGGCGCCCGAGATCGGCGAGGCCGACGATTTCGAGGTAGTGGCGCACGCGGCGACGGCGGTCCGCCGCGGAGAGCTCCTTGAACTGCAGCAGCGGGTATTCGACGTTCTCCGCGGCGGAAAGCACCGGCAGCAGGTTGAACGTCTGGAAGATGAACCCGATCGTGCGCGCGCGCAGGCGCGCAAGCTCGTCCGGTGTCTTGCCCGAAACGTCGCGGCCGGCGATGTGGATCTTGCCGCTCGTGGGCGTGTCGATGCAGCCGATCAAGTTCAAGAGCGTCGACTTGCCGCTGCCCGACGGCCCGGCGATCGCCATGAACACGCCTTCTTCGATGTTGAGGTTGACGCGTTGCAGCGCCGGCACCGGCTGGTCGCCGAGGTAATACTGCTTGCTCACGTTTTCGACGCGCACCAACATCGCGGGCTCCGCTGGTCTCGCTACACGCCGCGGCGCAGCGCCTCGACGACCGACATCCGCGCGAGATGCCGGGCCGGCAACAGCGCGGCGGCGATCGACGCCACGAGCCCCGACGCGAATGCCGTTGCGAGCACGCCGGGCACGACGCGAATCGCCGCGACGAAGCCGCTCTCGGAATTGGGCGGCGGCGCCATCGGAATGCCGACCGCCGAGATCGCGACCGCCAGCAGCACGCCGACCGCGACGCCGATCGCCGCGCCGATCGCTCCGAGCAGCGCCGTCTCGATGAGCGCTTGCGCGAACACGTCGCGGCCCGTGCGGCCGAGCGCGCGCACGATGCCGAACTCCGGCGTGCGCTCGTGCAGCGTCATGTTCACCGCGTTGGCGACGCCGAGAAGCACCATGACCAGGATTATCGCCTGGAGGAATCCGAACTGGCGCTCGTACAGCGCTGCGGTATTGCGATAGAACTCGGCGAGATCCTGCCATGTCTTCACTTCGAAGCCGGGCGGCAGCCTTCGGGCGAGCTCGTCGCGCGTGCGCTCGGTCGCGTCGGTATCGGCGAGCAGCACGACGATGCCGGTGACGCCCGTCGTGTCGGCGAGCTGCTGCGCGGCGGCGAGCGGCACGCGCACCGCGCGCGCGTCGAACTCCTTCGACAGGCTGCGGAATACGCCGAGCACCTGGAAGTCGAGCGTGTTCGCGGCGCCCTCGCGCGTGCTGACGAGCAGGTTCACCCGTGCGCCGACCTTGAGCTTCAGCGCGCTGGCGAGTCCCTCGCCGACGATGATGCCGTACTGGTCGGTCGCCGCGAGCGCTCTGCCGGCGAGCATCGTGAGCGCCGAGCCGATGCGCGCTTCGGCGGCCGGCTCGACGCCTTCACCGATAATCGGAAGCTCGCCGCGGCCGTTGCCGATCAGCGCGGAAAACGTGAGCCGCCGGCCCTGCACGACCACGCCCGGCAACGTGTCGACGATGCGCTCGACGCCGTCGCTCTCCTCGATCAGGAATTCGAACGGCCGGTGTCCGCCGCTCGCGAACTGACCTTCTTTGTAGATCTGCAGATGCCCGAGCTGCGAGTGGATCATCGCGTCGCGCAGTTGCGCCAGGATGTCGGCGACGAAACCGCCGCTCAGCACGAGGCTCGCAACGCCGATCGCGATCGCCGCAAGCGTGAGGCCGGCGCGTTCGCGCTGGCGAACGATGTTGCGAAAGGCGATGCGAAACACGGAGCGCGCTCCGGCTCAGCGGTTGTGCCGCAGCGCGTCGACGATCGGCAGCCGCGACGCGCGCCATGCGGGATACACGCTCGCGAGGCTCGTCGACACGACGGCTACCGCGAACGCGGCGAACGCGAGCGTCGGCGTCAACATGATCTCGGCGGAATAGCCCGACTGGCGCCCGGGCGGAGGCGGCATCGGAATGCCGACGTACGAGATGCCCGCGGCGAGCAGCATGCCGATCGCGAGCCCGGCGATGCCTCCGGCGACGCCGAGAAGGACACCCTCCAATATGAAAAGACGCAGCACGGCGCGCCGCGAAGTGCCGAGCGCCATCAGCGTGCCGATTTCACCGGTGCGCTCGAGCATGTTCATCGTGAGCGTGTTGGAGATGCCGAGCACGATGATGGCGCCGATCAACAGCGCGACGACATCGACCTGCTGCGAAAGCAACACCACCGCTTTGCGATAGAAATCGGACAGGTCGAGCCACGACGCGATTTCGAAGCGCCCCGCGGGCAACGCGTTGCGCAGATAGGCGACGGTTGCATCCGTGCGATCGGTCGACGCGAGACCGAGCACCCATTCGTGCGCGCCCGACGTGCGCAGCAGCTTGCGTCCGAGCGCGATCGGCATGCGCACCGCGCTGTCGTCGAACGACTTCACTTGCGTCGTGAACGTGCCGAGCACGCGCCCTTCCACCGCATTGATTCCGCCGTGCGGCAATCGCACCACGAACGTGACCATGTCGCCGGGCTTTACAGCGAGCGACGCGGCAAGCCCCCGACCGAGCAGAACACCCGACGGCTTCGCGGGATTGAGCCGCTCGCCGGTCACCGGCAGAACCCGGCTCAATACCTTATCGGCCTCGGGGTCGACGGCTTCGCCGGTGAACGCCACGGTCACGTCTCCGTTGCTCGCGAGGCCGCTCACGGCAAGCCGCTGATCGAACGCCTCGACCGATGGCGCGGCGCGCACGAGCGCCAGATTGGCCGGATCCGACAACACGTAGGCGTCGGGACTGGCGTGCCCGGCCGCCTGAAAACCCGGACGTGTGATGTGGACATGCCCGAGACCGGCCTGGATCGCCGCCTCGCGCATCGCCCAGAAAATCCACTCGATGAATCCCCCCGCGATCATCAGTGCGATCACGCCGAACGCGATCGCCGACAGCGATATCAGCGTCCGCATCCGATGGCGCATCAGGTTGCGCGCGGCGAGTGCGAGGGGAGAAGGCGACATCGGGCGAGCGAGGCTCAGCAAGGGGACGGGGCGAGCATTGGGACTGTGCCTGAGAGTAGCCTTCCGCGGTGAGTTGTCGCACGCGGGGACAGATGGACGCTATCGGATTTTGTTACACTCGTCGCAGTTCGTCTCGGCGCGTTCCCAGTGTGCGACGGGCGGCGGGCGAACGAATCGCGACCTGCCCCCGGCGCGCCCCGACGGGGTTGGCGTCGATGCCCGAAGAAGATGCAGCGGTGCAGCGGTGTCGAAATATATTACAGCCGCCGCACTGTTAAATCGGGTAGGCAACGCAACCAGCTGATGTAAAAGTATATTTCAGCGCTGGCACAGCACCTGCTTTTAAAGCTGCGAAGGATGCGTTTGCCGAGAATCCACTGTTCGAGGGGTCTAAAATGAGCAAGACGAAGTTGGTAGTAGCGTTGGCGTTGGCACTGGGCGTGACGAGTGGCGCGCAGGCGGCGGTTTCGTTCGACCCGGATGGCGGCGGACCGCTCGGCAGCATGTCGATCGGCGCATTCGACTGGGGCCCGACGAGCATCTTCGCGCTCGGCGGCAATGCAGCGATTGCCAGTTTCGTTGGATCAGGAGGCGCCTGCCCGGCCGGCAGTTGCAACTTCGATCTGTTGACGCATGCTCGGGTCATCGGCTTCCTCAACGATGCCGGCGGCGCACTGCCCAACCCGGCGGGCTTGAATACGACGTTCGAGCTCACGATGATCGCGCGCTACACGGAGACCGTTACCGGCATCTCCGGCACGGCGGCCAACCCGATCGCGACATTCGACACCGTTCCGGGCGCGGGCGGGATACTCGAAATTTACTTTGACTCAACACCGAATTCGGTCGACGTGAGTGGCTCCGGGTTCAACGACGGCACGCTGATTCTGCAGGGTACGTCGGTCGGGAGTGCGGCGAGCCTCTTTCTGACCCACGCGGGCGCGGCCGCAGTTGCGCTCGATCAGTCGCCGAATGGGAACCAGTATACGGGCCAAACGACGCGCACGGGCACGGGCAGCAGCGACAACGTCCCGGTCGACAGCCTTACGACCGACCCGACGTTCTTCCTGTCGACGCTTGCGACATTTGGGATCCAGTTCGCGAACATTTCGATCGGCCTGCCGTACGTGTCGGTCGATCCGTCGGACTGCTTCACGGGAGCGGGGAGTGGCGTGGCGGTGGGTGCTGTTTCAGCAGGCGGCGGCTGCACGACCGCACACGTGAATGGCCTGATGAGCGCGCAGGACGTCCCGCCCGCTCCGGGTATCCGGCCGAGCATCGGCGGGATCAATGGGGCGATCGTTGGTGGCGGTCCTGATTTCATCGCGCAGTCCGACTTCAACTCGCCGTTGACGGGCATTCCCGAGCCTGGCAGCCTCGCGCTTCTCGGTCTCGGCCTCGGAGCACTCGGGCTGGGTCGCCGCCGCAATCGCTAACGACTCGCGTTCGAAACGTTGCACAGAGAGGGGCCTGCGGGCCCCTTCTCATTGTGCGCCCGGCATGGGCGCGATCTTGGAGGTGCAAGTCCTCTTGCGAGCTGGCCACAGTGAGCAAAGCGAAGCGCAACTGCGTGAAGGCGACCGAGCGTGGGAAGGAAGCGTGGAGCGAAACCGTGAGCCGATGAACGAGAACCGGATACGAGGCGACGTCGAGCAGGGCGAGCAGGCAAAGAACTGCGATGCTCTTGTGGCCAAGGATCGCCGGCGTAGATTCGGCGGTTGTGCGGGGAAGGATCGCGTTCTTACCTGGGGAGATCTCGCCTTATGTCCGAAAGGACGACGGTGATGAGCCGGAGCGAGAAGTCAGCAAAGGCCGTAGTAGCCGCGTGTAAAGGGGCGAAGGGCCGAACGAGAAGGTGGCGTAACAGCCGCTACGAGCTGAATCGGATCATGCCCGTTGGCTATTCCGACCGGCTCGGCGTGCCGCGCCTCATGACCTCAACTTCTCGACCCGCCCGGTGCGGACTCGCATGCCGGGTGGGAGGGGTCCGATCAGCGATGATCGGCCCCTATCCCGATTTGCGCTGTTGTCGCTGCGCGCGCTAGCGCCGCATGGCCGCGGCTGCCGGGGCGTACGCGCCAGGTATCATTGCCGTCACCCCGCCACGAGGGCCATTGCACAGGCGTCGAGTTCCGCAAGTGAGGTTCCGGCGACGCGACCGATGAAGACGCAGCCGCTCGATTTCATACTCGCCGCGCTCGCGTTGGGAGTCATTCTGGCTGCCGATGTCGCGATCGTCGCAGGCGTCCTTGTCCCCGCGTCGACGCGCTGGCTCGGGGCGTACCACGTGTTGGTTGATGCGGCGGCGCTCATGCTGGGGTTCGGCCTGATCGCCGCCCTCCTTGCACGCGGCCTCCTGCGCTTCTGGCCGCTGTCGCCCGGCGAATACGCAATGGATCACCCGGTTTTCGTGCGCTGGAAGCTCCTTACGGTCATCTACGAGTTCGGGCGCGGCGCACTGTTGCCTTTCACGACCGTGTTCGCACGACCGGTGGTCGCAAGGCTCTTCGGCGCGCACATCGGACGAGACGTCGCCGTGGGTGGCAGCATCAATGAGCCGGTGCTGGTCACGATTGGCGACGAGGCGATCCTGGGCCACAATTCGCTTGTCTCGCCGCATGCGATCAACAGCGGCAAGATCATCCTGCGTGAAGTGAACATCGGGCAGGCGGCAACGATTGGGGCGAACGTCGTGGTGTTTGCCGGTGCCAACATCGGCGAAGGTGCGGTAGTGACCGCGAACGCTGTCGTTTCAGTCGGCACGCGCATTCCGCCGCACGAGTTATGGGGCGGCATCCCGGCCCGCAAGCTAAAGGACATCGCGCCGGCGGAGATCCGCGGCTAACAATGCGGCGTGCAGGTTCCTCGCCAGGCGGCTGAATCGCGCGACGTCGAGATCCACCTTGGCGGCGACAGCGCTGCGAACATCTGCTGCGGCGCGTCCCTTTCGCCGTGCGCACGACGGGCGCGCCTTGGCGAGATGCTTGATCGCATCGCGCACGACATGCGCGGCGTCGGCGCGCTTCGCCGCGAGCGCGCTGTCGTATGCGCGCGAGCCGGTCGAACTCGGTGGCCGTGGGTCCGGGCACGAAGCATTGCACGAGCACGCCGCGATCCTGCCATTCACCGTAAAGCGCCTGGCTCAGGCTGTGGACGAATGCCTTGGTTGCCGCGTACACCGCCATGTAGGGCACTGGTTGCAGCGCGGCCGGCGACGACACGTTGATGATCGCACTGGAGGGAAACGACGCGAGATCGGGCAGGAAGTGATGGCACAAGGCGACGACCGCCCCAACGTTGACCTGAACCATGTCCTGATACGTTGCCGCGTCCGCCGCCTCGAAACGACCCCACCGTCCGAACGCGGCGTTGTTGCACAGCAGTCGCACGCGCACGCCTTCGGTCGCGAGTTGCGCACGGATCGCGGTTACTGCGTCGGCTCGCGCAAGATCGAACGGCAGCACCGCACGGCGACGTTACGCTGCGACCTGCGCGGCACCTCGTCGAGAAGCGGCTTGCGCCGCGCGACCAGCGCGACGTTCAGCCCGCCTCGGCAAGCTGGACGGCGAATTCGCGGCCCATCCCCGATGACGCTCCTGTGACGAGCGCCCAATCGCCCTTGCACGTCCGAATGTCCATCGATCGCCCCGTCATCGTGGTGCGCGCCGGCCGACGGGCGCGCCCGTCACGCAGTGTCGCCCACTCCGATGCGAGCCGCCACTCGCAACGCGTTAGCAGCAATCGTGAGCGCCGGGTTGGTGCCGCCGCTCGATGGGAAGAACGAGCTGTCGACGACGTACAGATTCGCGATCCCGTGCGCGCGGTTGTTGGCATCGAGCACGCTGTCGGCGGGGTCGACTCCGAAGCGCACGGTGCCGCACGCGTGCGCGAGCCGCTGATTGTTTTCCGCCTGCCGGATCAGCATGACGCGCTTCGGCTTCATCGCGTTCAACACAAGGCGGCGCATCTGCGCTACCCGCGCCTTGTCGTGTGCGCGCAGTCGATAGCTGAATGCGAGGCGCTGCGGCGCCGCTGCGCCCGAATCGCTGCTCGGGTGCACGCGATTGTCGCCATAAGGAAGGTCTTCGAGCACGCTCGCGAGGATCGTCGCGCGCGCGAGCACGCGGTCGAAGAACTGCCGGAGGAACGGCTTCGCCAGCGCGAACGGCACGGCGGCCCACGCCATCGCCCCGTCGCGCAGGTCCTGCGTCATCGTCGCGAGCAGTATCGGCGACGGCGGCAGTGACCGAACGACTGCACGGTGCCGAGCTTGCGGGCGTCTTTCGCGTAGAAGTCGTTGAACGCGAGCTCCTTTGCATTTGCGGCGACGTCCGGCGCGGTGCCCGTGAACACCGCGAACAGATCGACGTGATGTCGCATCAGGTTGCGGCCGACCATACCGGAGCCGTTGGCGAGTCCCGTCGGCCATTGCGGCGACGCCGAATCGAGCAGCAGCCGCGGTGTCGCGAGCGCGCCCGCAGCGAGCACGACGATGTCGCCGCGCAGCGTGAACGTCTCGCCGCGGCGGACGCAGACGATACCGGTGACTCGGTCGCTGCTCGCCTCGAGCCGGACGACGTCGCATTCGTCGAGCAGCGACGCGCCGTGCTCGCGTAGCGCCGGCTCGATGCAGATGCGGCCGCCGTCGTTCTTGCAGTTGCGCCCGCACAGATATCCCTGGCAGCCGTTGCACCCGGACACGAACTCGCACGCGAGCGGCAGCCGATACGGATGGAGCCCATTCCCCGCGAGAAAGTCGAACAGCGCGCGGCCGGCGCCGGTCAGCGCGGGCGGCGCCGGCAATTGGCCGTCGGCGTCCCGGCGCAGCGGATCGGGCGTTCCGCGCACGCGATACAACCGCTCCGCTTGCGCGTAATAGGGCGCGAGATCGGCATAAGAAATCGGCCAGCGCTCGGGCAGCAACGCCTCTCGCGCATCGGGATGGTGCTCGCGCGGAACGAAGTCGCTCGGCGCGAAGCGCTCGAGCGCCATGCCGTAGAGCGCCGATGAGCCGCCGGTCCCAGCGCCGAGGAACGGCACGAACGACCGTGACCGGACCTGCGACCCATCTTCGAGCGGATCGGTCCAGCGGCCCGCGCGCAGCAGTAAGTCGCGATGCTGCGGCCCCGGAACCGCGGGCCGTGGAAACAGCAGCTCCGGATACTCACCGCGCAGCACGTCGGCCGCGCCAAGGTGCGAGCGGCCTTTCTCGCAGAACAGCACGCGAAGGCCGGCGCGTGCGAGCGCGTAGCCCATCGTCGCCCCTGCCATGCCGGTGCCGACGACGATCGCGTCCCATTTGCGGTCGAGCGCTTCGTGCGCCGATGCGAGCGCGCGGGTCGATGCGGTCGGAGGCGAAACGTCAGTCAAGGGATGCGCGCTTCGCGGCGGGACGGCTCGCGCGGCCTCGCGAGTGCAGCGACTAGAGCTGCTTCAACAACGCCTCGCTCTCGGCGCGCTCCGGGAAATCGCGCTTGGTCGCGAGCAGGTCCTCGAGACCTTTGCGCGCGCGCGCCTTGTCGCCCGATTTGGCGAGCGCCACCGCGCGGTGGTACTGGATCGTCGTCGACGTCGGCGCCTTTTCAGCGGCCTTCTTCAGCAGATCCAGGCCGCGCTCGACGTTGCCCTGCTCGACGAGAATCCAGCCGAGGGTGTCCATCGTGTCGGCGACGTCGGGGTTGAGCTTGTACGCCCGTTCGGCGGTGGCGAGCGCGCGCGGATCCTTCTCGCGCTGATACAGCCACGCGAGATCGTTGTGCGCGCGGGCGTTGTCCGGTTCGTTCGCGATGATCAGCTGATACTGTTCAATTGCCTTCTTGTAGTCGTGCGCTCGCACATACGTCGCGCCGAGATAAGCACGTGGTCCGATCTCCGTCGGATGCTCTTTCAGCCAGCGCAGCAGGCCCGCTTCGGCTTCGCGCGGCTTGCCGTTGGCGACGAGCGCCTCGTGCACCTTGACGGCGATGATGCCGCTCTTGCTGGCCGCGAAAGCAGCCTCGTACGCTTTGAGAGCGGCAGCGTACTGGCGCTGCCCCATCAGGGCGTCGCCCTGGAGCGTCAAGCCCGCGGCGGACTTCGGCTTGAGCTTCTCGATGTCGCGCGCGAGACGCAGAGCCTCGTCGTACCTGCGGGCATCGAGCGCTATCGTCGCAAGCAGCACCTTCGCGTCGATGTAGTCGGGCTTGATCACGATCGCCCGATCGAGCTCCAGCCCGGCCGAGCTGTAGTTGCCGACCGCCACCCACGCGGTCGCGAGCTGGTAGCGCGCGCTCGCGTCGTTCGGCCGCATTCGCACGAGCGCGCTGAAGGTGTTGACGGCGTCGTTCGCTTCTCCCGCGGCGAGCTGCACCGTCCCGACCGCGCCGAGCACCGCGGGATCGTCGGGAATCGCGTCCTTCGCATCGCGGGCGATCGAGAGCGCCCTGCGCGCGTCCTTCTTGGCGAGGTAGTGCTGCATCAACAGCACGCGCGGACGGGTGAGCTTCGGATCGGCCTGCGTCGCCTTCTCGAGCCACGAGACGTAATCGGCGTCCTGTCCGACCGCCGAGGCGATCGCCGCGAGGCCGAGCATCGCCATCGCATTACCCGGCGAGACGGCAAGAACGGCGTTGAATCGCCCCCGCGCGGCATCGGGCTTGTTTTGGGTCAGGTCGATTTGTGCAAGGTTCATGGCGGCGGCGATCGAATCCGGCTTCAGCGCCATCGCACGCTCGAAGCTCGTGCGGGCGTTCGCGAAGTCGCCGCGAGCCAGATACACGGTGCCCTTGAGATTGGCGACTGACGCGTCCCGGGGTTGCCGCTTTTCGAGCGCGTCGACTTCCTTCAGCGCCTGGTCCAGCTCCTTCGCCTCGATCAGCTTCTTGATGCGCCGTTCCTGGCTCGTCAGGACCTGCGCTTCGAGCGCCGACAGCTCCTCCGACACCGCCAGCCTCGCCTGCGCGACGCCCGCAGCCGTGATCATCAACACGACCAGCAGCATACCGCCGGCGCACGACATCGCCCTACCGATTGCCATCAGGAATCTCCGTTTTCCGGCGCGGACCGCCTATGCCGCGCGTACCTAAGATACCGCATCGGTGGGCGCTTGTGCCCTGCCGCCGGGCGGCTCGCCGATCGCTGCGGCAAACGCGGCCTCGGCGCTGCAGCCGGCGGCGAGCGCTCCGACCGCGCCCGCCCGCGCGCGCATCGCCGCATCTTCGACGGCGCGACGCGTCGCCTCGCGCACCTCGGTGGCATGCGTGCGATCCGCGCGCAGCAACGTCCCTGCGCCGAAATGCTCGATATACGCCATGTTGAGGAACTGATCGAGGTTGCTTGCGATGCCGACGACCGGTACCCCGTGGACGAGCGCCTGTTGCGTCGTCGGGCTTCCGCCGTTGCATACGACGACGCATGCCTTCGCGGCGATCGCCTCGCCGTCGACGAAGTCCGCGACCCAGACGTCCGCTGCGCGAGGCGGATCGGCGCCGCGCCCGGCGGTCGCGACGACGATCGGGCGCGCGAGCGGCCGCAGCGCTTCGACGACCATCCCGAGCAGTCCCGCGGGACCGGAGCTTCCAAGCGATACATAGATCGGCGGCTCGCCTTCGATCACGTTCGGCCACCACGGCGGCGGCTCGACCGCCGGCGACCACAACACCGGACCGATCGTCCGATGGCTCGACGGCGCGCCGATCAGCGGAATCAGATCGGGCACGTCGGTATAGAGCGTGAGATCGCCGTCGCAGTACGCGTTACGCATGTCGAGCCCGAGCGGCGCCAGTCCGTTTGCACGCCGGACGCGATTCAGCGGCAGCGCGTGCGCGGCGAACGCGAGCGGTCGCACGAGCCTGAACACCGGCTCGGCGAGGGCGACGGGAATGTAGCGTGTGAACGAGAGGCTCGGCAGGCGAAAGTCCGGGCGTGCGTAAGGGCTCCAATAGGCGTTGGTGACATTCACGTAGCAAACGCCTGCCCGCCGCGCGCTCACCGACAGCGAGAGGCGAAAGTCGCCGACGACGACGTCGGGCGCCACCTCCGCGAGCAGCGCGAGGTCATCACGCACATACTCACTCAGCATCGATGCCGTGAACACCGGCCGGCCGTGCGCGAGCGCGTCGAGGAATCGCTCCGACGGCATCGACGCGATGCTGCGCGTGGCAAATGGCGCACCGGCGACAAATCGCGAGTAGCGCGCGTCGCAGGCGAGCACGACGTCATGCCCCGCTCGGTGCGCGAATGTCGCAAGCTGGATCGCGCGGCCCACATGCGCGAGCGTCGCGGCTTCGGCGATGAAGAGCGCTCGGGCGGCCATGCCCGAGCTTACCGCGCCGCAGCCGCCTCGCGTCGGCTGCGCGAACGTTTACTGCGTCAGCCGTGCAGCGACTCGTACTTCGCCATCAGCTCGTCGGGCGTCTCGCGAACGTCAGGGTTAACGACGATGCAGTCGGCCGGGCAGACGAGCTTGCATTGCGGCTCGTCCTCGGCGCCGACGCATTCGGTGCAGCGCGCAGGGTCGATCACGTAGATCGGATCGCCGACGCTGATCGCTTCGTTCGGGCAGACCGGCTTGCACGCGTCGCAGGCGGTGCAGTTGTCGTTGATGAGAAGTGCCATGATGTCCTCGTGCTTGTACTAGGCCGCGGCGCGCTCGGAAAGCTCGGCGAGCTTGCCGTGGCGGAACGCGCCCCACAGCGCAGCGCCAATCGCGCCCGCGTAGATCGAGTCGGGATGCGAGACCGCGGTCACCGCAACCTTCTCGTTCACCATTTCCTCCTGGATGGCGGCGAGCAGACCCGTGTCGAGCGCAAGTCCGCCGGTCAGCAGCGCCGTGCCGTCCTTGACGCCCGTCACCTTGAGCAGCTTGACGATTCGCGACGCCATCGACAGGTGAATTCCCTTCAGGATATCCGGTGTCGCGATGCCGCGCGACACCATGTTGATCACGTCGGTCTCGGCGAGGACCGCGCAGATCGAGCTCACCTTCTCCGGGTCCTTCGACGACTGCGACAGCGCGCCGATCTCCTCGACGGCAACGCCGAGATAGCGTGCGATGTTCTCGAGGAACTGCCCCGAGCCGGATGCGCACTGGCTCGTCATCTTGTACGAGAGCACCTTGCCGCGCTCGTCGACCGATATGGCGCGGCCGTTGAGCGCACCGATGTCGACGACCGAGCGCGCGGCCGGGTTGAGGAAGACGCCGCCGCGCGCGTGCGTGGTCATCGAGTAGAAATGGCCGGTCGCGAACTTGACGTTCTCGCCTTCGCCGGTCGTCGCGATGTAGGCGACCGCGTCCGGTGCGACCTTCGCGTCGGCGAGCACCGCTTCGTAACCTTCGCGCGCGAGCGTCATCGGGTCGCGGCGGCGAATGCGCTCGCAGCGCTTGGCGAGCCACTGATGATGGCCGCCGTCGTTCGCGAACAGCACGGACTTGACCGCGCCGGAGCCAATATCGATGCCGATCGTGGTGGTCATGTCCAATCCTCGCTTGTCATTACCGCGAACGCGGGAATCCAGTGTCGTTCATCGAAAGTCGCTGGGTCCCCGCCCCCCGATTCAACCACTCGGGGGCATGGTTCGCGGCGACGACGGCTTTTGGTCATGTCCGCGCTTCCGCCGTCTTGCCTTCCTCCACCACCGCGCGGTACGCGAACGTCGCGCCGCCGAGTGCGCCGGTGTAGATGGAGTCGGGATTGATGTTGAGCGTGATCTCGCCGTAGTTCTCGCGGACGAGGTCGGTCAGCGCCTTGACCGCCGCCTCGTTCTTCGCGACACCGCCGGTGAACGTGAACTCGTTGCGGATGCCGCCGGAGCGCGCGAGGATCGACATCGCGCGCAGGATGATCGCGCGGTGCAGGCCCGCCATGATGTCTTCACGCTTGTCGCCGAGCGAGAGCCGGTCGCGCAATTCGGCGCCTGCGAACACCGTGCACGTCGAGTTGATGCGGATCGTCTTCGTCGACTTCATCGCCATCGGGCCGAGCTCGTGCAGGCCCATGTTCATCTCATCGGCGATGTAGCCCAGGTAGCGGCCGCAACCGGCGGCGCAGCGGTCGTTCATCTGGAAGCTCTCGACGATGCCGTTCGGGTCGACCTGGATCGCCTTGGTGTCCTGGCCGCCGATGTCGAGCACCGTCGCCGTTCCCGGATACATCACGTGGGCACCGAGCCCGTGGCAGAGGATCTCGGAGCGGATGTGCTCCTTCGAAAATGGCAGCCGCGCGCGCCCGTAGCCCGTGCCGACGACGTACGTCTCGACCAGCTCGGTGTCGAGGATGCCCTTGATCGGCGCTTCGACGCGATCGCGGCGGCTCGCCGTGTCCGGCAGCGCGACGAACGTGCGCTCGAGCGCAGCGAGCAGGTGCCGCTTGATCGAGTTGCCGTAAACGCGGTTTTCGACCTCGATGATCGAGCGATCGAAAACGTTGAGCAGGAAGTCGTAACGGATGCCGGTTTCCTTCGCCACCGCCTCACCCGTGGCGAGATACTGACTTCCCGCGATGTCGCGGAAAAAATCGGACTTGCGCTTGGCGCCCGGTGCGAACAGCGTCGGCGCCTCGACGGCGAGTCGCCTGAACACTTCGGTGAGCGCCTCGCCGACCGCCTTTACGCTGTCGCCGAACTTTGCCGTCGCGAGATTGCGCTGGCACGTCGCCTCGAGGTCGGCGAGCTGTTCCAGATACTGCTCGGAGCGGAAGTCGCGCTCGAGCTGGCCGAGGAATCCGTCGAGCGCACCGTTGAGCGCCCCGGTGCTCCCGAGCGCTTGCCGGAACAAGTGGAAGCGGCCGTTGACGAGCGCCTCCTGCTTCGCGATGGCCGCCGCAGTGTCGTAGTTCGAGCGCGAATTCGTGATGCCGCGCCCGAGCACGTTCTGCTGCTCGTCGATCACGACCGCCTTGGTCGTCGTCGAGCCGAGATCGATGCCGATGAACACACGCATTTCAATACCTCCGCTTGCCATCCCCGCGAACGCGGGGATCCAGCGACTATTGTCGAACGACACTGGATTCCCGCTTTCGCGGGAATGACGGAACCCAGCTCGTATTGCGCATTTGACCGCTCCCCTTCAGTGCGCGCCTGCCGCGGCGGTGCGCTTCTGCTTGATCATCTGGAAATAGCTCTCGAGCCGGTTCTTCACGTTCGCGGCCGAGAAATAGCGCGGGTCGACGAGGTCGGTTTCAATGAACGCCGCCGGCTTGCCGGTGCGCTTTTCCACTTCGCGCAGGATCAACAACTGGCCTGCCGAGAAGCTGTTGCAGCTCTTGATCGAATTGATCAGCAGCCCGTCGGCCTGGTATTCGTCGATGTACTTGCAGATCATATCGATCCGCGACGGGAGATTCAGGTTCGTGTAGCAACCGAGGCAGTATTCGGCGAGCGATTCGAGCGGGCGGTCGGCGTCGTGGCGGAAGCCGAAATCGTACAGGCCGCCGACTTTTGCGTAGGTCGACGAGACGACGACCGCGCCCTCCTCGTAGAACATCTTCCAGAAGTCGCGGAAGCTCGTCCAGTTCGGCGGGCCCTCGACGACCAGCCGGTATTTTTCCTCGCCCATGTCGCCGTCCGGCGTGACCGGGCCCTTGCCCTCGCGCACGCGCTGCTCGATTTCCTGGCGCAGCACGCGGTAGTACTCGGTCGCCTCGGTCGTGCCGCGGAACGCCGTGAAGATCGGGCCGATGTAGTAGACGGCGCCGAAGTAGCCGTCGATCGGCGACGGGCGGTTCTTCGCCGACTCGAGCACGGCGACGAGATCCTGCTCGGCCTTCTGCGACTCTCTCATGTACTGGCGCAGCCGATCGATGTCGAACTTGACCCCGGAGATGCGCTCGAGGGTCGGGATCACCGTGTCCTTCAACTGCTTGACGACGTAGTCGCGCATGTTGGGCGCGATCTTCCCTTCGCCTTGGTACGGCACGTGCAGCATCACCGTCTCGCAGCCGTACTTGTGACGGATCAGCTCGAACCACTTCATGAACGTGAAGCAGCCGGTGTAGGAAAGCAGCAACAGGTCCGGCCGCGGCAGCACTTCACCGGTGGGGCCGATCTCGCCGCCCATCATCATGCCGAGGTCGGCCTTGACGTACGTGCAGACGTCCTCCGACTGTCCGTCGCGCTCGGCATCCATGATGAACTTGCCCGATTTCTTGCGCATGCCGTTCTGCAGCGCGTTCGTTTCGGGGAGGCTCCGTGCGAAGTCGAAGCACATCAGGAGCTCGTTCAGGTTTCCCGGCACGAACGTCGCCGCGACCTTGCGTCCCTGCGAATGCGCGCTCGCGAGGTCGTGGTAGTTGCTGTTGATCATCTCCTTCTGCAGCCACATCGCGTCTTCTTTCTGGACGTTCTGCGGCTTCTTCGTGCTGGCGGGCATCGTGGCGCTCGTGGTCATGGGTTCCTCCCGTCATTCCCGCGAACGCGGGAATCCAGTGTCTTCGGTCGAACGCCGCTGGGTCCCCGCGTTCGCGGGGACGACGGCGTGCAATGCGGGGGCGATCGCATACATCATGCCGCGCTCCACAATTTGATCGAATCGGCGAACGTACCCGCCTGCTCGCGAATCGGCGCCATCTGGCCGGTGTTCTCGGCGTACTTGAACGCGGTGTACGGCACCTTGTGCTGCGCGAGCACGTCCTGCAGCATCGGACGCTCGAGCAACGCCGGGTCGCAAAACGACGGCGCGGCGAACACGACGCCTTCGGCAGCGCCCGTCTTCACCTGCTTCAGCAGGAACTGACCCTTGTCCTCGCGCTTGGTGTCGTACTTCGCGGCGGTCGATGCCGAACGATGCAGGAACGCCTTCGACAGCTCCTCGAGCGGCTTGCCGTCCGCCGGCAGCTCGTCGAGCAGCCAGCGCGTCACGAGCATGAAGTCGTCGTCGACGATGTAGCAGCCGGCCATCTCGATCGACTTGATCAGCGCGAGCGGCGGCTGCTCGCAGAACGCACCGGTCAGCACGATGCGTGCGTTGTCGCGCTTCGGCCGCGGTAGTGCGTCAGCGGCGGCAATGTACTCGCGCACGAGCGCTGTGTGCTCTTCGGGTGGCAACACCATGCCGGCGCGCAGCAGCAGATAGACCTCGGAGGTCGGCGCCTGCCACGGTTTCGCCGCGCGGTACGCGTAGAGCGCCTGCACGGCGACGCGATTGTCGTTGTAGACGCGGATCGACGCGTTCAGCTCGGCATCGGTGATGGGCGACCCGCGCAACTTGCCGAGATCCTCGCGCAGAACTTCGAGCTCGTTCACGTAGAACGTGCCGCCGATCGCGTCTTCGTAGTTCTGCGGCACGTCGAAGTAGCGGACGTACTTGTCCTTGAACAGGATCTGCCACATGCCCGAGAGATTGCGGATCACGTCGCAGATCGATGGGAACAGCATGCCGTCGAGACAATCGAGCCGACCCGTCAGCCCCAGCTCGATGGTCGAGCGCGGGATCCGGCAGATGTAGCTTTGGTAGTACGCGTCGCCCTGGATCACCTCGAGCTGATCGCCGCCGCCGAGGATTCCGACCGGCAACATGCCCGCGGCATGGATCAGCTCGCGAGGAACGTACACCGGCATGTAGCCGATCGCTTTGCGTCCGGGCGCCGCGGCCTTCCAGTCCTTGACGGCTGTGAAGTTGAGGTCGTCGAACAGCGTCTGGCAACGCTCGACGATTTGCAGGACGCGCGGTGTGTCGGCCATCAGTGGTGCTCCCATTTCGGCGCGCGCTTGGCGAGGAACGCGTTCAATCCCTCGTTCGCGTCGCGCGTTTTCATCAATCGGTCGAGATAGAGCTGTTCGACGTCGGCGAGACGTCGGCGCACATCGGCGATGAGCGCGCCGCGCGCCGCGGCGAGCGCGCATCCGAGTGCTGCGCCGCTGCGGCTTGCGAGGTGCTCGTCGAAGTAGGCGAGCGCCGCGGCGGCCGGGTCGGCGGCGAGGGTGTGAACGAGACCGATTGCCTTCGCTTGCTCGCCGCTCATCGAACGGCCCGACAACAGCAGGTCCTCCGCCGCGGGCTGGTTGACCCGGTACGGCAACAGCACGGACGCTGCCGGCGCGAATACGCCGAGCTTGATTTCCGGCTGACCGAGCTGCGCATCGGCGGCGGCGAATATCGGGCCGCACGCGAGCGCGAGCTCGAGGCCGCCGCCAAGACACTGACCTTGCACGGCGATGAGAATCGGCGCCGGGAATTCGAGCATCATCACGAGCAGCGCGTGCAACGACGCGAGCATCGCCGCGCAGCGGTCGGGCAGATGCTCTTCCACGCTCGCGCCGAAGCTGAAATGCGGCCCTTCGGCATCGAGCAGCACGCCGCGCAGGCCCGCGCTCGCGCGGTGCTCGGTGAAAGCGGTCGCGAGTTCGGCGATCATCGCCGCGTCGACGATGTTCGCTTTCGCCCGCGCGAGACGCACGCGTAAGAGCGCGCCGTCGCGCTCGAGCCACACCTTGAGCGGACTATCGGAGGTCATGTGGCTGCGTGGTGCCGCAATGTTTGCACCCGTCGTCCCCGCGAACGCGGGGACCCAGCGTCGTTCGGCGCAAGACGCTGGACTCTCGCGTCCGCGGGAATGACAGTCGATGTGCGATGCGGCGCTGTCACGTCAACGCTCTTTGGCCCGTGGCTGAATCGAGTCGTGCAGCGGACCGACCCAGCTTTCGCCGGCGGCGAGCCGTTGACGAAGCAGCACGAAATCGACCTCGCGGTCGTCCTTCGGGCCTTCATTGAACGCCGTGAAGCCCGCGCGCGCCTCGGTCACCATATTGAGCGCGAGCCACGCGCGCGAGTTCTCCTTGTTGCGATTCCACACTTCCAGCTTCGGCTTGCGCAGCTCCTCGAGCGTCTTCGTCGTGCAATCGGGGAACGTGAGCAGCATCTTCGCGCAGAGCTCTTCGACCTTGCCGTCGAGCAGCGACAGATCGACGCTGCCGCGCTTCATCAGCGCCTTGCCCGCCTCGAGCGCATCGCCGACCTTCGGCTCGCCGAACACGAAGCGGCCGAACTCGTCGGTCATTCGCTGCGTTTCGACCAGCGGGTTCGCGACGAACTTGCCGTCGACCTTGAGCGCCGGCACGATGTCGGTGAGAACGCCCATCCAGTACGCCTTGTGCGCGGAGAAGGGCTCGCAGAGCACGCACGCGGCCATCGAGCGCTCCGCGCCCGCGATCACCGGCAGAAAGTCGGTCGCGCCGCCGATCGGTGCCGAGCCGTGCTTGGGGCCCGCCTGCCCGAAGCGCGCAAGATCCTGCGCGACCGAGAAGTCGCACGCCATGCCGATCTCCTGGCCGCCGCCGATGCGCATGCCGTTGACGCGGCAGATCACCGGCTTGTCGCACGCGAGGATCGTGCTCACCATGTCGTTGAACAGCCGCATGTACTGCCGGTACTCCTGCGGGTGGCCCGCGTAGTACTCGGCGTATTCCTTGGTGTTGCCGCCGGTGCAGAACGCCTTGTCGCCGGCGCCGGTGAACACGACGCAGTTGACGTCGCGCATGTTCGACGCGGCGCGAAAGGCGAGGATCACGCCTTTCACCATGTCGGTCGTGTACGAGTTGAACTGCGTCGGGTTGTCGAGCGTGATCCACGCGTTGTACAGGCCTTCGACCGGCGTGCCGTCGGGTCTGCGTGCTGCGTGCTTCTCGAAGCGGATGCCGGGCTTGCTGTTGTCGTCGACGAGGTCGTGGTTCTTGAGGGCGCGCATGAGGTCGGGGGCGTTCATCGAGTGAGGACTCCAGCGATCAGGGAACGAGCACCGCGCGCTTGCCGATCGTGCGGTGATGGACGGCTTCGAACACGTGATTGATGTCGGCGAGCGGGTGCTGCTCGACGAACGGCTTGATCGCGACCTTGCGCTCGAGCACGAGGTCGAGCGCCGCCGGATAACGATCGGGCGGACAGCCCCAGTTGCCGAGCGCGCGCGCGTCGTACGCCATCAGATTCGACAAGCGCACTTCGACCTTGTCCATCGTGAAGCCGACGACGGCGAGCGTCGCGCCGTGGACCATCAAGCTGAACGCCGTCAGCTGTCCGGCCGCGGTGCCGGAACATTCGAAGATGCGCCATTCGGTCGACAACAGGCCGTTCTGCTTCGCGAACCCGGCGATCGCGGCCTTGAGCGCCTTCGCATCGTGCGCTTTGGCATTCAACGTGAGCGCCGCGCCGTGCGGGGCGAGCGCAGCGAGCTTCGCGTCGTCGACGTCGATCGCGACGACCTGCGCGCCGAACGCATGCGCGACTTGCACGCAGTAGCCGCCGACGCCGCCGACGCCGACGACGATCGCGAGCGAGCCGGGGACGACCCCGGCGCGTTGCACCGCCTGGTAGGGTGTGGTGAGCGCATCGGCGACGATCGACACGTCGGCGAGAGCGAGATCGGCTTGCGCGAGCTTCGTCTCATCGACCGCGCACAGGCCGCGGCCGGGCACGACGAGGTGCGACGCGAAGCCGCCGTGGATGTCGTTGCCGGGCATCTTCTGGCCGCGACAGATCGTCGCTAGGCCGCGCTTGCACAGATCGCATTCGCCGCAAGGGAGTACCGCCGGAACGATGACGGCCTTGCCGAGCCATGCGTTTGCCGCGGCTCCTGCCGCTATGACGCGGCCGCTCACTTCGTGGCCGAGCGCAAGCGGCAGCGGCTGATTGGTGCGAACGCCGTCGTAGTAGTAGCCGAGGTCGGTGTGGCAGACGCCGCAGCCGGCGACTTCGACGACGACGTCGCCTGCGCCGGGCTCGGGACGAAACGCGTCGCGCACGAGCGGCGCGCCGGGCGCCGTCATCAGCCACCGATACGCGTCGATCGGCATCGTTTTCCTCTCCATCGGGTTGACGGCCGGGAGCTCCGGCGGCTATTCTCGTATTACGGTACCGCAATACCAGTTTATGGCCAAGATGATGACGAACGTCGATTGCGATCGCATTGATCTGCGTCAATCCGCAACCGGCCTTGCGCCTTGTACCTTCGGCGCATCGAACGAGAAGGAGCGCAAGCGATGACGGCGAACGGCGATGCGCGCGCGAGCGCCACGCAAGCGAGCGTGTCGATCGCGCTTGCAGGCAGCGGCGGCAGCGGCGTGATGACGGCGGGCACGCTGCTGCTTGCGGCGGCGGCGAAAGCGGGCGCGTACGGACTGATGGTGCGCACCAGCGGGCCGCAGATTCGTGGCGGCGAGGCGGCGGCGCTGGTGCGTCTCGCCTCGACCCCGCTCGACACGCTCGACGACGCGTTCGACGTGCTGCTCGCGATCGATTGGCAGAACGTTCACCGCTTCGCCGACGAGATCCCGCTGCGGCGTCAAAGCGTCATCATCGGCGATCCCGACGAAGGCGACGTGCCCGACGCGTTCAAGGCGAGCGGCGCGACGTTCGTGCCGATCGCGCTCAAGAAGACGGCGAAGTCGATCGCGGGAAGCTGGATGAACATGATCGCGCTGGGCGTTGCCGGCACGCTCGCCGGCATCGGGCGCGACGCGCTCGAAGCCGCGGTGCGCGACTCGTGGAAACGCGGCGAAGACGCGCTGACGGCGAATCTCAAAGCGGTCGCTGCGGGGATCGACGCTGCCGCACGCATCCGTGAAACCGCGGTCGACGCGGGCGCCGCGCTGCCGACGCTCGCCGGCGCGCCGCTCGAGCCGAACGGCCGTGCGCGCTGGGTGGTGAGCGGCAACGAAGCAGCGGGGTTCGGCGCGATCCGCGCCGGCGTGCGCTTCGTCGCCGCCTATCCGATCACGCCGGCAACCGAATTGCTCGAATGGATGGCGCCTGCGCTTGCAGACGTCGGCGGAACATTGCTGCAGGCCGAAGACGAGCTCGCGTCGATCAACATGATCATCGGTGCGTCGTACGGCGGCGTGCCCTCGCTTACGGCGACGGCAGGTCCCGGCCTGTCGCTGATGACCGAAGGCATCGGGCTCGCGGTCGCGGCCGAAGTGCCGATCGTCGTCGTCGACGTGATGCGCGGCGGCCCGTCGACCGGAATTCCCGCCAAGAGCGAGCAGAGCGACCTGTCGTACGCGCTCAATGGCCTGCACGGCGATGCGCCGAGGCTCGTGCTCGCGCCGACGTCGATCGGCGATTGCGCGGCGACGACGCAATGGGCGGTCGCGCTCGCCGAAGCACTGCAGTCGCCGGCGATCGTGCTGTCCGACCAGTTCATCGGCCAGTCGCGCGCGGTGATTGATCGGCCCGCCGATCGCGGCCACGTGGCCGCGCGGCTCACGGCCGCGGAGAACACGCCCGAGTACAAGCGGTACCGCAACACCGAGTCCGGCGTTTCGCCGATGGCGATTCCCGGCACGCCCGGCACCGTCTATACCGCCGACGGCCTCGAGCATACCGAAGGCGGCATTCCGACGAGCATCGCGCGCGAGCACGTGGTCCAGCTCGACAAGCGCGAACGCAAGCTCGCGCAATACGACTATGGCGATTTCTGGGCCGATATCGAAGGCGATGGCGACATCGCGCTGATCACGTTCGGCTCGTCGACGGCGGCGGCGCGCGAAGCGCTGGCGCGTGCGGCGGCGCAAGGCGTTCGCGCTCGGCTGATCGCGATGCGGCTGCTCGCGCCGGCGCAGCCCGAGCGGCTCGCCGCTGCGTTACGCGGCGTCACGCGCGCGATCGTCGTCGAGCAGAACCACGGCGCGCAGCTCTATCGGTACCTGCGCGCGTATTTCGATTTGCCGCGCGACCTCGTGAGCTTTCACAAGCCGGGTCCGCTGCCGCTTCGTCCCGGCGACATCACCAACGCGCTCCTTGCGAAGAGGCTCGCCGCATGAGCATGCGCGAACGTGCCCGCTGCGCGGGCGCGCAGATTACGCAAAGGCGAATCCGGGGGCGAGCGCTGCCCGCACGCCCGAGATACGTCGGGGAGTTTACGCAATGAGCGCCGCACAGCCGCCCACGAAAGGGGCGAGCATGGGGGAGGTTACCCAATGAACGATGTCTGCGCACCGCCGCCATTGACGCACGCGGCTTACAAGTCGTCGTACAAGCCGATCTGGTGCCCGGGCTGTGGCGACTATTCGGTCTTGAGCGCCGTCACCAAGGCATTCGCGACGGTCGGCGTGCCGCCGCATCAGATCGCGGTGGTATCCGGAATCGGCTGCTCGTCGCGGATTCCCGCGTATACGACGTGCTATGGCTTTCACGGCGTGCACGGTCGCGTGCTCGCCGCGGCGACCGGCCTCAAGGTCGCACGGCCCGACTTGACCGTGCTCGCCGCGGGCGGTGACGGAGACGGCTACTCGATCGGTGGCAATCACTTCCTCCACGCGTGCCGACGCAACGTCGACTTGACCTATATCGTCATGGACAACCACGTGTACGGAATGACCAAGGGGCAACCGTCGCCGACGACCGAGCCCGATTGGGACTCGAAGCTCTCGCCGGGCGGCACCGGCGTTCGCGTGTTCCATCCGCTGGTCGTCGCGCTCGCCTCCGGCGCCAATTTCGTCGCGCGCGCATTCGCCGGCGACCCGAACGGCACGGCGGCGATCATCGCCGAAGCCATCCGCCATCCGGGCTTCTCGTTCGTCGAGATCCTGAGCCCGTGCGTGACGTTCCGGCCGGAGCAGCGCGAATGGAAGCAGGTCGTTCACCCGGCACCGGTCGAACGCACGAACGACCCGGCGCGCGCCGCGCGTCGCGTGATGACCGACGACGGCATGAACATCGGCGTGCTCTACGCCGGCGAGCGCACGCCCTACCCGGCGGGCCAGCGGCCGCCGCGCGCAACGCTCGCCGACCTCGAGGCGGGGTTCGCGCCATGAGCGCGAAGGGCCGCCCCGAGCGCGAATTAGCCCCGAAGCGCGCAGCGCGGAGGGTAGTCCAGTGAGCGCGCCGGGCCGCCCCAAGCGCGAATACCGCAGTGCGAAGCACGGAGGTATCCAGTGACCACGATCAGGGAGGGCACGCTGGTCGCGCCGCAGACGATCGAAAGCTTCATGGCGCACGCCTACCAGATGGAAGTGGAAGCCTCGCAGCGCTACGCCGAGCTCGCCGACGCGATGGAGATGCACAACAACCGCGAAGTGACCGAGCTCTTTCGCAAGATGGCCGCGATCGAGGGCAGGCACGCTGCGCACATCATGTCGCAAATGGGTTGGAAGGAGCCGCCGGAGATTCCCGCCGGTCCCGCACCGTGGGGAGGCTTCGAGGCGCCGGAAACGGCGCCGGTCGACGACGTCCACTATCTGATGCAGCCGTGGCATGCGCTGTCCATCGCGCTCGCGAGCGAAGAGCGCGCCGAGCACTTCTTCGCCCGCCTCGCCGACATCGCATCGGTCGCCGAAATCCGCGAAGCCGCGATCGAATTGCGCGACGAGGAGCGCGAGCACGTCGCGCTCGTCAAGCAGTGGATGCAGAAGGTTCCGAAACCCGATCGCGATTGGGCGCTCGATCCCGATCCGCCGCGCTACACCGACTGACGAGCGCGAGCCGAACAACAATCCGGTAGGACCAGTCCGACCCTGGGACGCGGCGATGACTGATGGCTCGCGCTCGCAGGCGGACTCTACAATCCGTCCGAATCGGGGAACGGACGATGGACCTTACCGCGGTACCGCTGCCATGGCCATGGCAGGCCACGAGCTGGATGATCGCGATTCCGCTCATCGCGTGGGCGGTGCGCAACGCGCCGTGGGGACGCTTCGCTGACAGCGAATCGGTGCACGTTTGGTACGGTGCGATCTTCGCCGCGATCGTGCTGTGGAGCCTTCGAGCGACCGTCGGTGCGGGCTTCACGTTCCATCTGCTCGGTGCCGCCGCGCTCACGCTCATCGTCGGCGTTCCGCTTGCGTTGATCGGAGTCGCCGTGATCGTCGCCGTCTCGCTCGGCGTCCTGGGCGGACTGTGGGAGAACGCCGCTATCGCGTTCGTCACGCTCGGCGCGTTGCCGATCGGCGTGACGCATCTCGTGCTGCGCCTTTCGCAATCGCGGCTGCCGCCGAATTTCTTCGTCTACGTGTTCGTCGCCGCGTATTTCGGCGCCGGACTCTCGCTCGCCGCCGGAGGCATCGTCGCAGCGACGGGCCTGTGGCTCGGCGGCGGAAGGCCCGCTGCGCTCGTGTTCGGCGAATACGTGCCGTCGCTCCTTTACCTCGGCTTGGGCGAAGCGATGCTCACGGGGATGATTCTCACGCTCGCGGTGATCTATAGACCGCGATGGGTCGCGACGTTCGACGACGCCCGCTACATCGACCGCCGTTAGCGAGCCCTCAACGACGCACGATTGATTGCGGCGAGCTCGTCTCGTTCGCGGCGTCGCGCGCGCCAAGCTGCGCCGACAGCGCGGTGAGTCGCGCCGAGAGGTCGGCGACATCGCGTCGCAGCGCTTCGATCTCCGCCGCCGGAGAATGGGCGCGTTCGCTGTCGCGCAAAATGCGCGCGATGTCGGCACGCAGCCGCGCGATGTCCTCGTGCAGCTCGCGGTTGGCGTCCGGCGCGTCGCGGCCGACGAAGTAGGCGACGACGTTCGCGGTGAACACGGCGATGATCGCGAAGCCCACCAGCGAAACGAATACTGAAACGACTCGTGCGCCCGCGCTCGTTGCGACGTAGTCGCCATAGCCGATCGTCGTTGCTGTCTCGAACGCAAGCCACACGCCGTCCCAATAGCTGCTCACCGTCGGCTCGAGCCAGTAGATCAGCGCTCCCGTTATCGCGAGCATCGACACCGCGAGGCCGACGAGCTTTGGCGCGCCGCGGCGCGTGAACAGCTCGCGGAATTGCCCGAATGCGCGCAGCATGACGAGACCGACGATCGCCACGCGCGCAAGCCGCACCAGCGCTATCCACTCGGTCGACGCGCCCAGCATGCTCGCCGCCGAACCGGCGAGGATCGCGACGTTCAGCCAATTCTCGGCAAGATAGTGGCCCGGGCGGTCCGATACGTGCACCATCCAGACGGTCTCGAGCAAGAAGGCGAGGAAGATGATCGCATCGAGTGCGACGGCAAGCGCGTGCAATTGCGGAAACTGGTTCGACGTGTCGAGCAGGTACGCCGGCACGGCAAGCAGCGCGACTACGACCATTACCCAGTGCAGTCGCTGCTCCCAGCGGAGCGCGCGCGCATTCTCGCTCGGGTCGATCCCGGCGAGCCCGATCCAGACGAGCGGGTTGTACGTCACGGCGGCTGGGGCTAACGAGTCCGCTCGGAGTGTATCGCACTCGTCGTCCGCGCGGAGCCTGTATGCAGTGGACGAATCCCTGCGCCTTGTCATCCCCGCGAACGCGGGGATCCAGTGACTTTCGCTGCAACGACGCTGGATTGCCGCGGGAATGACGCCACAGCAACAGCGATGTGTCGAGCCTCTATAATAAATGGGGCGACGCTGGTCGCTTCTGTCTCGTACCCGCAGCGGTTGCATCGACGTGCCTTCCGAGCATCTTCCCGCGCATGACGCCGCCGCCTGACCACAGGGAGCGCTGAGGCGCATGTCCGGCATCGCAGGACTCGTCGACGCACAAGCGCCGCGCGTCGACGTCGTGTTGCGCGCGATGCTCGATGCGATCGTGCACCGCGGTCCGGACGGCGAAGGGGTCTACGTCGACGGCGGCGTCGCGCTCGGCATGCGCCGGCTTTGCGTGATCGACGTGGCGAACGGCTGGCAACCGCTCACCGCGCGCGCCGGCCGTGTGCTCGCGTTCCAGGACGGCGAGATCTACAACTACGGCGAGCTTCGCTCCGAGCTCGGGCGTGAAGGCGTGCGCTTCGTTACGGCAAGCGACACCGAGGTCCTGGCGCAGGGCTACGATCGGTGGGGGATCGAAAGGCTGCTCGCGCGCATCGACGGCATGTACGCGATCGCGATCCTCGACCGCGACACGCGCATGCTGCACATCGCACGGGACCGCTTCGGCGAAAAGCCGCTGCTCTATGCGTACGCGCCGGATCGTTTCGCCTTCGGTTCCGATGCCGGAATGCTCGCCGCGCTTCCATGGGTCGATTCGAGCTTCGATCCGCTGTCGCTGCGCCGCTATCTCGCGCTGCGCTACATTCCGGGCGATGCTTCGATCTATCGCGGCGTCGCCCGCGTGCTGCCCGGCGAGCGGGTGGTCATATCGCTCGACGATCCGCGACCGCAACGCGTCCGCTATTACGTGCCGCCGCTGCCGAGCGTTCGGGCAGTCGATGACGACGCACTCGCGGCGCTCGTCGAGCGCGCCGTCGCGTCGCGCCTTGTCGCCGATGTGCCGGCCGGCGTGTTCCTTTCCGGCGGCGTCGACAGCTCGCTCGTTGCCGCGATCGCCGCTCGCCACAAGCCTGGTCTCCCCACGTTCTCACTGGGCTTTGGCGGCGCCGCCGACGACGACAGCACGTACGCGCGCGAGATCGCGACCGCGATCGGCAGCACGCATCACCACTTCGTGTTCGACGACACGAGCTTCGAGGCGCTGGTGCCGGCGATCGCGGCAGCGCTCGACGAGCCGCTCGGCGACGCCGCAATGCTGCCGTTCTATTGGCTTGCCCGCGAAGCGCGGCGCTATGCAACCGTCTCGCTCGCCGGCGAGGGCGCCGACGAGACGTTCGCCGGCCACGGTCATTACCGCGCGTTCGCGTCGAAGCCCGGGTTCTTGCAAGCGATACGCGGCCGCTTCGGCGTGTCGCTCGAGCGCAGCCGTGAGATCGGCACGTCGATCATCGATCGACTGAGCGCCGAAACGCCGTCGGGCGTTGCGCTGCTGACCGACAGCGCGACGCGCGCGCTGCTCGTGCCCGGCGATGCGCCGTCGAGCGATTTGTGGGAGCGCGATGTACTCGCGTGGCTGCTCGGCGCCAACGATTCTCTGCAACGCGCGAGCGCAGTCGATCTCGTTACGTGCGTCGCCGACGAACTGCTCGTACGACTCGATCGGATGACGATGGCCGCAGGCCTCGAAGCTCGCTCGCCGTTCGTTGCACCCGATCTCGTCGAAACGGCGCTCGCGTTGCCGCTGGCGCAGCGAATCAACGGCAGCACGAGCAAGATTGCGCTGCGGCGGATCGCGGCTCGCTGGTTGCCGGAGCGCATCCATGCGCGCCGCAGGCAAGGATTCGCGCTGCCGATGCGCGAATGGCTGCAGCGATGGTTCGCGGCGCGTGGCGGCCCCGAACGCTATTTCGCCGAGCATTCGGTGTCCTTCGTCGACGTCGACGCGACAACACGCATCGTCGCCGACGACATCGCCGCCGGCCTGCAGCGCGAGCGCCTGCTGTTCGCGCTGATCATGCTCGTCGAGTGGAACGGCGCGCAGCGACAGCGCCTCGCCGCGCTTCGCCGCCGCTACGACGGGAGCGCGTGAACGGGCTCGCGGGAACCCGAAGCGAAGCACGCGAAAAGTGGGCCCGGCTGGATTCGAACCAGCGACCAAAGGATTATGAGTCCTCTGCTCTTACCGCTGAGCTACGGGCCCGCGGCGAAACGTCTGGGGCCTCGCGCGCCGCGCGGTCCGTGCGGCACGCGTGCGGACGGCGATTATAGCGGACACCCTCGCGCCGGCACTGCCGCCTCCGCACCAAAGGAGCGCGCGAGCAGGCAGCGAATAGTCGGCATCGGTCTCGCGCAAGGTAGAATTCCCGCGCGTACGAACGCACGCACACAAACTATCGCGCATGCAGCTTCATCACTATCTGCGGCCGCTTCTGATGCCGACGTCGATCGCGCTGGTCGGCGCGTCGGACCGGCCGGCCTCGCTCGGCCGCATCCTCTACGAGAACCTGCTCGACGGCGGATTCACGGGCGATCTGTTCGCCGTCAATCCGCGTCATCGCAAGGTGCTGGGCCGCAAGTGTCATTCGGCGCTGCGCACGATCGGCAAGCCGGTCGACCTCGTGCTGATCGCCGCGCCATGCGAGGCGGTCGTTGACATACTCGACGAGACGAGCGGCATTCGCGTGACGACGGCCGTGATCTACACGCCGCCGCCGGCCGATGAAGGCGACGCAAGACGCTGGCTTCGAGATGTCGCTGCGGTCGCGCGCAAGCGCCGCATCCGGCTGCTCGGTCCGCACGCGTTCGGCGTGCTGCGCCCGCAGATCGGCCTCAATGCGTCGACGACGTCGTCGCAGACAATGGCAGGACGCCTCGCGCTGGTCGCGCAATCGGGCGCCGTTTGCTCCGCGATGCTCGACTTCGCGTTCCCGGCCGGCATCGGCTTTTCGACGGTGATCGCGCTCGGCGGCGCGATGGACATCCACTTTGGCGAATTGCTCGATGCGCTGCTGCTCGACTCCGACACCGACGGTATCTTGCTCTACGTCGAGAACGTGCACAACGCTCGGCGGTTCCTGTCGGCGTTGCGTGCGGCGGCAAGGACGAAGCCCGTCGTCGTGCTGAAGGGCGGACGCTCGAAGGAGCGCGCAATCGCGCAGGCGGAAGGAATCGACATGCCGCCGCTGCCCGATACGGTGTTCGACGCCGCGCTGCAACGCGCGGGCACGGTGCGGGCGCGCACGATCATTCAGCTGTTCGCGGCGGCACGCATTCTGAAGATGGGCAAGATCGCTGCCGGCGATCATCTTGCGATCGTCACCAACGGCCACGGACCGGGCACCCTCGCAGCCGACTGCGCCGCCGACCGTGGCGTGCCGCTCGCGCGTTTCACCGCGGAGACCCGCCGCGCGCTCGCGACGATACTGCCGGCGCCGGTTGCGCCGACCAATCCGGTGAACGTACGCGGCGATGCGCCGCCCGAGCGCCTTGCCGCTGCCGTGAGTGCCACACTTGCCGATCCCAACGTCGATGCCGTGCTCGCGTTGCACGTGCCGCGTCCGGCGATCGCGGCGACCGACGCCGCGCGCGCCGTCGCGAGCGTCGCCCGCGGCTCGCGCAAGCCGGTGATCTCCGCGTGGCTCGGCGCGCGCAACCGGGTCGAAGTTCAGGCAGCTCTGGAAGCCGGCGGTATCGCGAACTTCTACACGCCTGAAAACGCCGTCGAGGCGTTCTCGTTTCTCGCCGATTATCGACGGCATCAGGCATGGCTGCTCGAAGTGCCGTCGTGGATACCCGAGCCGCAGATGCCCGATCTCGCGACGGCGGAGCGCATACGCGACGAAGCCGCCAACGCGAATCGCACGGTCTTGACGGGCGTGCAGACGCAACGCTTGCTTGCGGCGTTCGGTCTGCCTGTGGCCGGTGCGGAGGTCGCCCATACCCTCGCCGCAGCGAATGCCGCGGCTCGCAGCCTCGGCTATCCGGTCTCGCTTTCGCTCGACGAGCCGCTGCGCACGGGAAGCGCGACCGGCGTACAGTCGCGCACCAACCTGCGCAACGGCCGAATGCTGACGCGCGCGTATTCCGATCTTGTCGGTCCAGCGCCTCGAGGGCATCACGCGGTCCGCCCGAGCGTCGTCGTCCAGAAAGAGAAGACGATCGCCGACGCGCGCAACGTGGCGATCGGCGTTCACACCGAAGCGGTATTCGGGCCGGTGATCACGTTCGGCAACAGCGGCATCGCGGCGCTGGTCGATCGCGAGAAGGCGGTGCTGCTGCCTCCGCTCAATCGCAAGCTCGCGCTCGACCTCATCAGCGGGACGCGTGCCGCGGCGTCGCTGCAGACGTCGCGCGACCAGCCGCCGGATCTGGAGATTCTCGTGCGCATGCTGCTCGCGGTATCGAGCCTCGTCTGCGCGCTGCCCTGGGTGCGCACGCTCGCGCTCGACCCGGTCCATGTCGGCGTACAGGACGTGCTGATCGGCAACGCGCGCGTCGTGATCGACCCCAAGCGCAAGCTCGCTGGCGGCGGTTATCGTCACA
Source organism: uncultured beta proteobacterium (assembly GCA_963728935.1). Lineage (GTDB taxonomy): Bacteria > Pseudomonadota > Gammaproteobacteria > Burkholderiales > Casimicrobiaceae > CAVSMC01. Next base: position 1,869,070 of record CAVSMC010000001.1, read on the forward strand.
TGGCGATCCATCCGTACCCGGTGGAGCTCGCCGAGGACGTCAAGCTACGCGACGGCGCGATCGTCCACGTTCGACCGATACGACCCGAAGACGCCGAGCTCGAGCGCGCGTTCGTGAACGGCCTCTCCGAACAGACGAAGTATTTCCGCTTCTTCTATCGGCTGCACGAGCTCACGCCGGCGATGCTCGCGCGCTTCACACAGGTCGACTACGACCGGGAGCTCGCGCTCGTCGCGATCGACCAGACGTCACCGGCGCCGCAATTCGTCGCCGTTGCGCGCTACATCGCCAATCCGGACCACGAAAGCGCGGAGTTCGCCGTCGTGACCGCCGACGCCTGGCAGAATCGCGGTGTGGCGCGCGCGCTGATGCAACGTTTGATCACGTCGGCGAAGACGCGGGGCATCGCGCGACTGGAGGGCGCCGTGCTCAAGCAGAACACCAACATGATCCGCTTTTGCGAGCGGATCGGCTTTGTCGCGCACGACGATCCGCAGGAGCATGACCAGGTCAATATGGTGTTCGAGCTCGCGTAGCGAGGCCGCTGCGCTACACTTGCGCCCGCGCGCATCCGCGTCGTATCGAGGTCCTCCATGAAAATCCTCGTTGCCATCGACGGCTCATCCCATGCAAACGCTACGCTCGAAGCGCTGGTGAAGCGCCTTTCGTGGTTTCGCGAAAAGTCCGCGATCACGCTTCTCTATGTCCATCTGCCTCTGCCGCAGGGCGCGGCGGCGAGTTGGGTCGGCAAGAGCACGGTCCAGCGCTACTACGATGAAGAGTGTGAGCAGGTGCTTTCGGTAGCGAGCAAGTTTCTCGACGCGCAGGGCGTCGCCTACGAAACGAAATCCAAGATCGGCGATCCGGCGCATGAGATCGTGTCGTTGGCCGCCGCGGAGGGCTTCGACCTCATCGTGATGGGCACGCACGGCCACACGGCGCTTGCGAACCTCGTCATGGGATCGGTTGCGACGAAGGTGCTTGCGTCGAGCAAGCTGCCGGTGCTGATATTCAAGTAGCGGCGGACCCCGCCGCCGCCGCGGCACGACGCACGTTGCCGGAGGCGTTGATCGCTGCGACCAAAAAAAACGCCCCGGGGGCACCGGGGCGTTCGGTCGAACGACACTGGGTCCCCGCATTCACGGGGACGACAAGCCTAACCTTCACCCTCGAGAAAGCTGCGCAGCTTCTCCGAGCGCGACGGATGGCGCAATTTGCGCAGCGCCTTCGCTTCGATCTGGCGGATGCGCTCGCGCGTGACGTCGAACTGCTTGCCGACCTCCTCGAGCGTGTGGTCGGTGTTCATCTCGATGCCAAAACGCATCCGCAACACCTTCGCTTCGCGCGGCGTCAGCGTGTCGAGCACGTCCTTGCAGACGTCGCGCAAGCTGGCGTTGACCGCGGCGTCCGACGGCGCGACCGTGGACAGATCCTCGATGAAGTCGCCCAGATGCGAGTCGTCGTCGTCGCCGATCGGCGTCTCCATCGAGATCGGCTCCTTGCTGATCTTGAGGATCTTGCGGATCTTCTCTTCCGGCATCTCCATCTTCTCGGCGAGCAGCGCCGGATCGGGCTCCTGTCCCGTCTCCTGCAGGATCTGCCGCGAGATCCGGTTCATCTTGTTGATCGTCTCGATCATGTGCACGGGGATGCGGATCGTGCGCGCCTGGTCGGCGATCGAGCGCGTGATCGCCTGACGGATCCACCACGTCGCATACGTCGAGAATTTGTAGCCGCGCCGGTACTCGAACTTGTCGACCGCCTTCATCAGGCCGATGTTGCCTTCCTGGATCAGGTCGAGGAACTGCAGGCCGCGGTTCGTGTACTTCTTCGCGATCGAGATCACCAGGCGCAGGTTCGCCTCCGTCATCTCTCGCTTCGCCTTGCGCGCCTTCGCCTCGCCGGTCGACATCTGCTTGTTGATCTCCTTCAGGTCCTTCAAGGGGATCATCACGCGCGCCTGCAGGTTCAGGAGCTTTTGCTGCTGCTCGACGATCGCCTGGCGGTACTTCGAAAGCTGCTCGCTGTACGCGTGGTGCGCGGAGACTTCGCGATCGATCCAGCGCAGGCTCGTCTCGTTGTCGGGGAACTTGCGGATGAAATCGGGACGCGGCATTCCCGCCTTGTTCACGACGAGATCCTGGATCTTGCGCTCGGTCTGCCGGATGTTGTCGACCTCGGTGCGCACGCTGTCGCACAGGCGCTCGACCTGACGTGCGGCGAAGCGGATCTGCATGAGCTCCGCCGAGATCTTCTTCTGCAGCTCGAGGTACTTCGGCGCTTTGTGGCCTTCTTTCTGCAGCACGGCGAGCATCCGCGTGTAGAACTTGCGGATCGTCGCGAAGCGCTCGAGCGCAGCGACCTTCAACCGCTCGAGATTCTCGGCGGCGATCGCGCCGGCGTCGCCTTCGTCCTCGTCCTCCTCGATTTCCTCGTCGGTCTCCTCGATCGACTCGAGCTGCTCGTTGAAGTCCATCAGCCCGTCGACGATGTCGTCGATCTTGAGCTCGTCGCGGCCGACCTTGTCGGCGAGCTCGAGGATCTGGCCGACGGTCATCGGGCACGCCGAGATCGCCATGATCATGTGCTTGAGGCCTTCCTCGATGCGCTTCGCGATCTCGATTTCGCCTTCGCGCGTGAGGAGCTCGACCGAGCCCATCTCGCGCATGTACATGCGCACCGGGTCGGTCGTGCGGCCGAATTCCGAGTCGAGCGTCGAGACCGCGGCCTCGGCTTCCTCTTCGGCGTCCTCGGCGGCGACTGCCGGGACGTTCTCGGACATGATCAGCGTTTCGGCATCGGGCGCCTGGTCATAGACCTGGATCCCCATGTCGCTGATCATCGAGATGATGCCCTCGATCTGCTCGGCGTCGAGGATGTCTTCCGGCAGGTGGTCGTTGATCTCGGCGTACGTGAGGAAGCCGCGCTCCTTGCCGAGCACGATCAGGTTCTTCAGGCGCCGCTTGCGCGCCTCGACGTCCGCCGGTGTGAGCTCGCGTGGCGCCATCTCCGCCTGCTTGCCGTTCTTGCCCTTCTTGGCCGCGGCGTCCTCGGTGCGCTTCGCAGCAAGCCGTGCGGCGATCTCGCTCGCGGTCGACTTCGCGCTCGTCGCTGCCGGAGCCGCGACGGGCTTCTGCGTCGGGGTCTTGACGATCGGGACTGCCGGTGTCACGGCGGCTTTGCCGGCCTTTCCGACGAGGACTTTCGGAGGTCTCGCTGGGGGCGTCTTCGCCGCGGGCTTCACGAGGGTCAGATGCGGCTTGGCCTTGGGCAACGGTTTTCCCGACTTGGTTTTCGCGACGGGATTCTTTGCCGGCGTCTTCCTGTCCGCCGCCGTTTTCGGCACAGGCTTTTTCGGCCCGTGCCGAGCGGACACCTTGGTTGCCGGCTTCCTCGTCGCCGCGCGCGACGAGCTCTTGGCGTTTCGCCGGGTCGCGGCGGGCCGGGCCTTCGAGCGGGCAGGGGTTTTTCGGGCGGGTCGGACGGGCTTGTTGGCCATGGTGATCCTGGGCGGCTGGATGTCGATTGCCTAGATATGGGGGCGAATCAGAAAAACCGGAGATTTTAGCAGGAAAGCGTCCGTTTGAGGCTTGCTGCTGATCATTGCTCCACGCTCCCGGCGCGGCGTACCGCTTCGAGCTGCGCGATCCGGCGCGCCTCCTCGGGCGAGACTTCGGGGGCGGCCGCGGACGATGCGCCGTCTCGGCGCGCCTGCAGCCAATAACGGTCCATCCCCGCGCGCAGGTTTTGCGCTGCCAACTCGGGCGTGAGGCCGTGGTCTTCGGCGGTCGCGAGCGCGCGCGCGAGGACCGCCTCGTGATCCGTTCCGACGAAGTGTTGCAGCGCGCCGGCGGCGGTGAGCGGCGGGTTCGCGGTCGAGCAGAACGCCACCAGCGCTGCAAGTGCCGCGCCGTCGGCGCCCCGAAGGTCGATCGAGGGTACCTGCCACGGCTTGGCGAGCTCGGGCTGCAGCAACAGCGCCTGGACCAACTCGCGGGCGAGCGACGGCGCTTGTCTCGCGTTCGTCGTCCGCACCCCCGGTGAGCCCCGCACGGTGTGCGGTGCGCGGCGATCGGCGTGCGGCTGCTCGTGGGTCGCGAGCAAGCCGCGAAGCTCCGTTTCCGGCAGCCCGGTGAGCTCGCCCAGCCGGCGGCGCAACAGGGCACTGAGCACCGGGGCCGTGGCCGTCATTGGCGCGAGCAGCGGTCGGGCCGCCGCAACCAGCGCCGCGCGGCCTTCGGCGCTCGTCGGCGGATGTTCGCGCGTCAGCTCGGCGAGTAGAAATTCGGACAGCGGTACCGCTCGCGCGACCGCGGTCTCGAACGCGGCCTTGCCGCGCTTGCGAACGAAATCGTCCGGATCCTCGCCGTCCGGCAAGAACAGGAACGCAGCGTTCTTCCCGTCGATGACCACCGGCAGCGTATTTTCGAGCGCGCGCCAGGCGGCCTTGCGTCCCGCGGCGTCGCCGTCGAAACAGTAGACGACGCTGTCGGCGAGGCGAAAGAGCTTCTGGGCGTGCGAAGGCGTCGTCGCGGTTCCCAGCGTCGCGACCGCGTTCTCGACGCCGTGCTGGGCGAGCGCCACGACATCCATGTAGCCCTCGACGACGACCACGCGGCCTGTGTCGCGAATGGCATTTCGGGCGAGATAGAGACCGTAGAGCTCTTTTCCCTTCATGAAGAGCGGAGTTTCCGGCGAATTAAGGTATTTCGGTTCGCCGGATTCCAGCACGCGACCGCCAAACCCGGTGACCTGTCCGCGGGTGTCGTGGATCGGAAACATGATCCGGTCGCGGAATCGGTCGTAGCGCTTGCCGCCGTCGGCGGCGATCACCAGACCCGCCGTCTCCAGCGCGTGATCGTCGTAGCGCGCAAACGCCGCGGCGAGCGGCTGCCACGCGTCCGGCGCGTAGCCGATGCCGAAATGGGCGGCGATGGCGCCGGTGAGTCCCCGCTGCTTCAGATAGTCGATCGCTCGCGGCGCGTCCTTGAGCTGCGCGCGATAGAACCTTGCCGCGGTCAGCAGCAGCGCCGACAAGTCCTGCGCCTGCTCGCGACGCTCCGACTCGCCGGCCCGCTCGATTCGCGGTACTTGCAGTCCGGCATCGCGCGCGAGCTCTTCGACCGCGTCGGGAAACGATTTGCCGGCGTGCTCCATCAGGAAGCCGATCGCCGTCCCATGGGCGCCGCATCCGAAGCAATGATAGAACTGCTTGGTCGGGCTAACGGTGAACGAAGGCGTCTTCTCGCTGTGGAACGGGCAGCAGGCCACGAAGTTAGTGCCCGCTTTTTTCAGCGGAACAAGGCGGTCGACGACGTCGACGATGTCGACGCGGGCGAGCAGCGTCTGGATAAAATCGTTCGGAATCATTGGGTTGACGCCTGAATCCGCGCCCGCGCCGTCGCGTTGCGAAGGGGTCGTCTGGATTATAGGCAACCGTAGCCGCGACGCCAGGACCGCCGATCGGCGGCCGTACGAGCGTTCTATAGCAGGTTGACCCGGCGCGCCGTTGCCGGTTCCTCCTACAGCCCAAGCGCCGACTTGACCTTGACCGATACCGCGCCCATGTCGGCGCGGCCGGCGAGCTTGGGCTTCAGGACGCCCATCACCTTGCCCATTCCCGGCGCGCCGGAGGCGCCGGTCGCAGCGATGGCGTCGCGGATCATCGCGTCGATCTCGGCGGCGGACAGCGGTTGCGGCAGGTAGGCGGAGAGCACGGCGATCTCGGCGCGCTCGGCGTCGGCGAGATCCTGCCGATGGCCCGCCTCGAACTGAGCGATCGATTCCTTCCGTTGTTTGACCATCTTGTCGATCACGCCCAGAACGTCGGCGTCCGACAACGTGGTGCGCTCGTCGACCTCGCGCTGCTTGATCGCCGCGAGCAACAGCCGGATCGTCGACAGCCGCGCGGCGTCCTTCGCCCGCATCGCGTCCTTCATCTCGGCGGTGATGCGCTCCTTGAGCGTCATGGCGTCTCCTCGCAAAACGAAAAAGGGGCGAATCGCTTCGCCCCTTTTTTGGTTGTCGGATCTACTTCAGTAGAGCTTCGGCGGCAATTGCTGGCTGCGCAGGCGCTTGTAATGGCGCTTGACCGCGGCCGCGAGCTTGCGCTTGCGCTCGGCGGTCGGTTTTTCGTAGAACTCGCGGGCGCGAAGCTCGGTGAGAAGGCCTGTCTTTTCGATGGTGCGCTTGAAGCGACGAAGCGCCACCTCGAAGGGCTCGTTTTCGCGAACGCGAACGCTAGGCATGAAGCTCGGTCCTCTCTACTCTCGGGTAGGCCATTACGATAGCCCACCATCTTAACAGGCGGCCGATAGGCTGGCAAGTCGGGATCATGGTCGGGATCATGGCCGCACGCAGGCCGCCCCTATAATCGGTCGATGCGCGTTCTCGGCATCGAAACGTCCTGCGATGAAACCGGCGTCGCCGTCTACGACACGGCCGTCGGCCTCGTCGCCGATGCGCTCCATTCGCAGGTGGCGCTGCACGCGGCGTACGGCGGCGTCGTGCCCGAGCTCGCGTCGCGCGACCACGTGCGCCGCGTCGTCCCGCTCGTGCAGCGCGTGTTGGGCGACGCGGGCTGCGGGCTCGCCGATCTCGACGGCATCGCGTACACGCGCGGCCCGGGGCTCGCCGGGGCGCTGCTCGTCGGCGCGAGCGTCGCGCAGGCGCTCGGCTACGCGCTCGGAAAGCCGGTGCTCGGCGTGCATCACCTCGAGGGTCATCTGCTGTCACCGCTGCTCACGACACCAGCGCCGACGTTTCCGTTCGTCGCGCTGCTCGTCTCGGGCGGGCACAGCCAGCTCTTCGACGTGACCGCGGTCGGCCGCTACCGGCTGCTCGGCGACACGCTCGATGACGCCGCCGGAGAAGCATTCGACAAGACGGCGAAGCTCCTCGGTCTTCCCTACCCCGGCGGCCCTGCATTGGCGGCGCTCGCGGAAAAGGGCCGCGACGGCGCGCTGACGCTGCCCCGCCCGATGCTCGATTCGGGCGATCTCGACATGAGCTTCTCGGGTTTGAAGACCGCGGTCCTCACCGCTGCGCGGCGCGAGTCGCTGAACGACGCACGCAGGGCGGACCTTGCGCGCGAGTTCCAGCACGCAGTCGTCGACGTGCTCGTCGCGAAATCGATCGGCGCGCTCGCGGCAACCGGGCGCTCGCGCCTCGTCGTTGCCGGGGGCGTCGGCGCGAACCGCGAGCTTCGCGCGAAGCTCTGCCGCGCGATTGATGCACGCGGCGCCAGCGTCTTTTTTCCACCGCTCGAATTCTGCACTGACAATGGGGCGATGATCGCGCTGGTCGGCGCGTTGCGCCTCGGCGACGCGCAACCGGACACTTGGGCGTTCTCGGTACGTCCGCGTTGGGATCTCGAGTCGGTTGCGGCGGTCGGATAACGTCCTACACGCCGTTCAGCCATCGGCCCATGGCGTAACCGACCCCTTCGGAGCAGCGTAGCCCTTCGCTCGATCCGGAGTTTACGCAATGCGCGTCGCGTGGTGGCTCCCGCTCGTCGCCGTCTGGCCCGCGCTCGCCTGCGCCGACGTGTACCGATGCGCGAGCTCGCAGGGCGTCGTCTATCAAGCGGCGCCGTGCGCGCCGGGACAGGCTGGAACGTTGCTGCAGGAGAGCGCTCCGCCGCCGATGCCGCCAACGCCGCGGCAAGCGGCGCCCTCTTCGCGCGAGGTTGCGTTCAGCCGCACGGCAGTCGCCCTCGGCATGTCCGACGACGAAGCGCTGAACCTGCCCGGCTGGGGCGTGCCGAGCCGTATCGAGCGGTCTCGCGAAGGGCGCGTCTACCGCGAGGAATGGACGTACGTGCTTCCCGGCGGCGGCAGCCGACGGCTGTCGTTTGCCAATGCGAAGCTCACGGCGATGGCGATCGACCCGCCCATGGCGGATCGCATCGTGATCGCGTCGCCGCGCTAGCGCCGCAGCGCTTCACCGCCCGATCGTCCGTTCCTGTCCCGCCATGAGCTTCGCGATGTTCGCGCGGTGCCGCCAGAACAGCAGCAGCGCGATCGGCACCATCGCCCACGCGACCGCCGCGTTGCCGAACACGTAGAACGCGCCGAGCGGCGCAAGCGCGGCGGCGGTGAGCGCGGCGAGCGAGCTGATCTTGAAGCCGTACGCCATCACGACCCAGACGAGCGCGAGCGCAAGCACGAGCGGCCAGTGCAGCGCGACCAGAATGCCGGCGGCCGTCGCCACGCCTTTGCCTCCCTGAAAGCGATGGAACAGAGGAAAGAGATGGCCGATGAAGACCGCGAGCATCACCGCCGCGATCGTCCACTCGGCGGTCGCGAACGACGGCGCGAATTTCTGCGCGAGCCACACGGCGACAAACCCTTTCGCGCCGTCGCCGACGAGCGTCAGCGCGGCGGCGACGCGGTTGCCCGTGCGCAGCACGTTGGTTGCGCCCGGATTGCCGCTGCCGTAGCCGTGCGGGTCGGGCAACCCGTACGCTTTGCTCACGACGACGGCGAACGATACCGACCCTATCAGATAGGCGATCGCGACGAAGGCGAGCGAGGCTGCCACCGGTCAATGCACGCGTCGGTTAGAATGCTGCGGCGATTCTAGCAAACGGATCGCGCAACGATCGCGGCGCCGGTTCGCGCATGAACACGATCTTCATCCACGACCTTCGCGTGTCGACGCGCATCGGCGTGTACTCGTGGGAGCGCGAGCTGCCGCAGACGATTCGCCTCGACGTCGAGCTCGAGGTTCCATCGGCGTCGGCGTTCAGCTCCGACGATTTCGCCGACGCGCTCGACTATTCGGCGATCGTCGCTCGCCTGAAGGCGCTCGCGGCAGACCATCCGCATCATCTGCTGGAGCGTTTCGCGCAGGCGATCGCCGACGTCGTGCTCGGCGAATTCGCCGCGCCGTGGGTGCGCGTGCGCGTCGCGAAGCTCGGTGCCGTCGCCGGCGTGCGCGAGCTCGGCGTGCAGATCGAGCGGCGCGGGCCCGCGGCGACCTGATCTTCAGGCCTGCGCGTCGACGAGCGTCGGCTGCAAGACGTCGATGAGATCGGCCGGCGTCATGCCGACGAGATAGCCGCGCTTGCCGCCATTCACGTAGAGGTAGGGCAGCTCGGCGATCGTTCGCTGCATGTACACGGGCATGGTGCGTCGCGTTCCGAATGGGCTCGTGCCGCCGACCTGGTAGCCCGAGTGCCGGTCGGCGACCGCCGGCGCACACGGGGCAATCGATTTCACGCCGAGCGCGCGCGCGAGGCTCTTCGTCGACACCTCCCGATCGCCGTGCATCAGCACGACGACGGGCCGCTTCGCGTCGTCTTCCATGATCAGCGTTTTGACGACCGCGTGCTCGTCGACGCCGAGCTCGCGCGCCGACACCGCGGTGCCGCCGCGCTCTTCGTAGTCGTACCGATGATGCGTGAACGAGACGCCGCGCTCGCGCAGCACGCGCACGGCGGCCGTCATCGGGTGCTTGTCCTTGCTCATCGCTCGGCCTCCGCGCAGCAGTTGCGAGACCCGAGGCGCTCAGCGTCGGCCTCCGCCGACTCGCGCGGCGACAGGCCCTGCGGGCCTTTGGCTTCGCCCGCCGCGCTCATCGGCCCGTCATCCGCGCGGATGGTGCTGCTCGTGCAAGCGCTTGAGCCGCTCGCGAGCGACGTGCGTGTAGATCGTCGTCGTCGTGATGTCGGCGTGTCCAAGCAGCAGCTGCACGACGCGAAGGTCGGCGCCGTGATTGATGAGGTGCGTCGCGAACGCATGGCGCAGCACGTGCGGCGACAGCTTCGCCGAGGCGATGCCGGCGCGCACCGCATAGCGTTTGATCAGCGCCCAGAACCCCTGACGCGTCAGCGGTGCGTGTCGCGCGGTGAGAAAGACCGCGTCGGTCTTGGCGTTCGCGGCAACGATCGGCCGCACGTCGCGCAGGTAGCGCGCGAGCCACGCAATCGCTTCCTCGCCGAGCGGAACCAGCCGCTCCTTGCTGCCTTTGCCGAGCACGCGCACGACCCCCATCTCGAGCGAGAGCTGCGCGATCGACAAGCCGACGAGCTCGGAGACGCGCAGTCCGGTCGCGTACAGCGTCTCGAGCATCGCGCGGTCGCGCACGCCGAGCGTCGTTTCGACGTCGGGAGCGGCGAGCAGCGTTTCGACCTGCGCCTCGGTCAGGCTCTTCGGCAAGCGGCGCGGCAGCTTCGGCGAGCGGACGCGAAGCGACGGGTCGGCGGACAGCCGCCCCATCTGCATCTGCAAGCCGTAAAAGCGGCGAAGTGACGACAGCCGGCGCGCGATCGATGTCGCCTTGGCCTTCGCGCGGAACTGCTCCGCAAGCCATGACTCGACATCGCCGCGGCGCGCGCCGAGCAGCGCGCCGCCGCGCTTGGCGAGCCAGGCGGCCCACGCGACGAGATCGCGCCGATAGCTCGCAAGCGATGTCGGGGCAAGACCGTCCTGCAACCAGACCTGATCGCAGAACGCATCGATCAGCGCCGGCGCGTCGTCGGCTGGCATCGCGGCGTTCAGCGCAACTCGAAGCGGCCCGCTTCGTGGATCAACAGCCAGCGCTTGATCGCGAGCGCGTCGTCGGCGCGCCGGTGCATGAAGCCGCCGAGCGCGCCGCCGCTGCCGACGATGCGGTGACACGGCACGATCAGCGCGATCGGGTTGTCGCCGCACGCCTGGCCGATCGCGCGCGCCGTTGCGCCGAGCGAGCGCGCGAGATCGCCGTAGGTACGCGTCTCGCCGACCGGAACCGACGCGATCGCGTCCCACACCTGCCGCTGGAACGCACTGCCGCGCGGCGCGAGCGGAACGCTGAAGCGGTACCGCGCGTCGGCGAGATAACGCTCGAGCTCTCGAACCGCCAGCTCGGCGATCGCGTCGGTCGGTGCCTGCTCGGCTTCGTCGACGGGCCGATAATGAAGCTCGGTGAGCGCGCGACCGTCGGCGACGAGCGCGAGCACGGCGAACGGCGCGCGCAGCTTCGCCGACCACGTGTGACGGCGAGCAACGAGCGAAGCGCGCGCGTTCGTTTCGGCGGCATCCATGCTGCGCATCCTATCCGAGCTTCATTTGCCTCGGCAGAGCGGTGACCAGATCCGGAAAGTACCAGATCGCGAGCAGTGCGACGACCATCAACAGGAACATCGGCGCCGCTTGCCGCGCGACCCAGGTGATCTGCTTCTTCGTCATGCCTTGCAGCACGAACAGGTTGAAGCCGACCGGCGGCGTGATCTGCGCCATCTCGACGACCAGTACGATGAAAACGCCGAACCACAGCAGGTCGATTCCTGCCTTTTCGACCGTGGGAAGGATCACGCCCATCGTCAGGACCACCATCGAGATTCCATCGAGAAAACACCCGAGCACGATGTAGAACGCCGCCAGCGCGACGATCAGCGCGAACGGCGAAAGCCTGAGCTCGCCAATCCACTCGGCCAGGTGCCGCGGCAGGCCGATGTAGCCCATCGCGAGCGTCAGGAACGCCGCGCCCGCCAGTATCAGCGCAATCATGCAGTACAGCCGCGTTGCGCCGAGCAGACTGTCGATGAACGTGCGACGGCTCATCGAACGCTGCAATGTCGAGATCGCGAGCGCGCCGACGACGCCGAAGGCCGCTGCTTCGGTCGCGGTCGCAAAGCCCGCGTAGATCGAGCCCAGCACCGCGGCGATCAGCGCGACCACGGGAATCAGATGTCGCGCGGCGACGATCTTGTTCGCGAGCGTCGTGTGCTCGGCGATCGGCGGAATCGACCGCGGATGCGCGAGCGCCCACACGATGATATAGCCGGAGAAAAGCGTCGCGAGCAGGATGCCCGGCACGACGCCGGCGATGAAGAGCTGCGCGATCGAGACGTTCGCGCTGACGCCGTAGACGATCATGATGATCGACGGCGGGATCAGCAGACCGAGCGTTCCCGCGCCGGCGAGCGTCCCGACCGTAATCGTCTCGGGATAGCCGCGTCGCGCGAGCTCGGGCAGCGTCATCTTGCCGATCGTCGCGCAGGTCGCGGCCGAACTGCCCGAAACGGCGGCGAAGATCGTGCAACCGATGATGTTGGTATGCAGCAGCCTGCCCGGCAGACGCTCGAGCCACGGCGCAAGGCCGCGAAACATGTCCTCGGACAGCCGCGTTCGGAAAAGGATCTCGCCCATCCAGACGAACAGCGGCAGCGCGGTGAGCGTCCATGACGACGAGCTGCCCCAGATCGTCACGGCCATCGCGTCGCCGGCCGGCCGCGCGCTGAAGAGCTCCATGCCGAACCAGGCGACGCCGGCGAGCGCGAGCCCGATCCACACGCCGCTGCCGAGCAGCACGAACAGCGCAACGATCAACAATCCAGTGATCAGAGCGTCCATCGCATCATTCGGCGTATCGTCGTCCCCGAGCACGCGGAGACCCGGTGTCGTTCGTCAACAGACGCCGGATTCCCGCCCCCCGCTTACCCCATGCGGGGGCAAGGTTCGCGGGAATGACGCCGGCGAACCTCTTCAAGTCACTCATTGCGCAGCGCTTCGGCGGGCGCTGCGAAGCGACGCTTGCCGGCGAGCTCGAGCACGAGCTCGTCGACGAACGCGATCGCGAGCAGCAGCGTGCCCGCCGCCATCCCGATTTGCGGAATCCACAGCGGCGTTGCATCGCTCGCCGTCGAGATGTCGTTGAACTGCCATGATTGCCACGCGAGCCGAATGCTGTAGAACGCGAACAGCGCTGCGAGCAGCGTCGCGATCGCGAGCGACGCGCGCTCGAGCGCAACGCGCATGCGCGGGCCGGCATGCTCGAGCAGCAGAATCACGCGGATGTGCTCGCCGCGCTTCAGCGTGTGGGCGAGGGCCAGAAATCCGCATGCCGCCATGCAGTAGCCGGCGTAGGCATCGGTGCCGGGAAGATGGAAGTTGAGCGCACGGCCGGCGACCGCCGTCAGCACCATCGCGAGCGTGCCCATCAAGAAAAACGCCGCCAGATAGCCGGCGGCGTCGTAGAGCGAGTCGAGCGGGCGGCGAAGCGACACGTTACATCGCGCGGTACGCGTCGACCACGCGGCGCCCTTGGGCGCCCGCTTTTTGCAGCCACTCGACGAGCATGTAGTTGCCGACCTTGCGGAGGTCCGCGGTGAGCTGCTCGGGTGGCTTGACGATGTTCATGCCCTTCTGCTTCAGCTGGTCGACGTACCAGGCGGTCTTTTCCTCGGAAAGCTTCCAGCCGCGCACTTCGGCGTCGGCGGCTGCCTTCAACAGCGCGCCCTGCGTCGGCTTGTCGAGCGCATCGAACGCCTTCTGGTTGACGATGATCGCATTCTTCGGCAGCCACGCCTGCGTATCGTAGAAGTTCTTGATGTGCTCGTACGTCTTCGAGTCGTAGCCGGTCGCGCCCGACGACATGTAGGAGTCGATGACGCCCGTGGCGAGCGCCTGCGACACTTCGGCGGCCTGAACGGTCATCGGTTGCGCGCCGACGAGCTCGGCGATCTTCGCGGTCGCGGGGCTGTACGCTCGCCACTTAAGGCCCTTCATGTCATTGACGCTCGCGAGCGTCCGCTTGCTGAAGATGCCTTGCGGCGGCCACGGCACCGTGTAGAGCAGCTTGATGCCCTGCTTCGCGAGCTTTTCCTCGAGCGCCTTCTTCTCGGCCTTGTAGAGCTTCAGCGCGTCCGCGTACGACGTCGCAAGGAACGGTACGCCGTCGAGACCGTACAGCGGGTCCTCGTTCTCGAAATTGACGAGCAGGATCTCGCCGCTCTGCGCCTGACCGCCTTGCACGGCGCGCTTGATCTCCGGGGCCTTGAACAGCGATGCGTTAGCGTGAACGGTGATCTTGAGCTTGCCGCCGGTTGCCTTGTCGACGTCGTTCGCGAATTGCTGGATGTTCTCGGTGTGGAAGTTGCTCGCCGGATAGGCGGTCGGCAGGTCCCACTTGGTTTGCGCAGCGGCGGGCAGCGCCAACGCGACACCGAGCGCACCGGCAAGAACGAAGCGTTTCATGAGCGGAATCTCCGTGGGTTCGAGCGAGGAAGACGAGACGATTCGGTCGCCGCAATTCTTGCACAAATCCCAATCGCCGCGATGCCGGTCGTCTGCCGGCCGTCGATATAATGAGCACGCCGTCATCGCGCGCGCCCACCGAATGACCCCACCGCATCCCGGCTGGCAGTTCTGGATCGACCGCGGCGGAACGTTCACCGACATTGTCGCGCGAAAGCCCGACGGGACGCTTGCCACGCACAAGCTGTTGTCGGAGAACCCCGAACGGTATCGTGACGCCGCCGTTCACGGCATTCGCGAGATGCTTGGCCTCGCGGCCGGTGCGCCGATTCCTTCGGGCGCGATCGACATGGTCAAGATGGGCACGACGGTCGCGACCAACGCGCTGCTCGAGCGCAAGGGGGAGCGCACGGCGCTCGCGATCACGCGCGGGTTTGCCGACGCCCTGCGCATCGCCTATCAGCACCGTCCCAAGCTTTTCGTGCGGCGCATCGAGTTGCCGACGATGCTCTATGAGCGCGTGATCGAGATCGACGAGCGCATCGGCGCTCACGGCGAGCTCGTGCGTTCGCTCGATCTCGCTGCCGCGCGACAGGCGTTCGCGCAGGCGCGCGACACCGGCATTGCCGCGATCGCGATCGTCCTGATGCACGGTTATCGCTATCCTCGGCACGAGCAGGCGTTGGCAGCGCTCGCGCGCGAGATCGGCTTCACGCAGGTGTCGGTGAGCCACGAAGTTTCGCCGCTGATGAAGCTCGTCTCGCGCGGCGACACGACGGTCGTCGATGCGTATCTGTCGCCGATCCTTCGTCGCTACGTCGAGCAAGTCGAGCGCGACCTTCTGCCTCGAAAAGCAGGAAAAGTAGGGTCAGACTCGACTTTTCGCGAACGAGTCGACGGCACCGACCTCCTGGATGAAAAGTCGAGTCTGACCCTACTTTCCGGAGGTGACGGCGCCGTGAGACTGCAGTTCATGCAAAGCTCCGGCGGGTTGACCGATGCGCACCGCTTCCAGGGCAAGGATGCGATCCTGTCCGGCCCCGCGGGCGGCGTCGTCGGCGCGGTCGAGGTGTCGCGCCTTGCCGGTTGCGAGAAGATCATCGGCTTCGACATGGGCGGCACGTCGACCGACGTCACGCACTGGGCCGGCGAGTACGAGCGCGCATTCGTCACCGAGGTCGCCGGCGTGCGGCTGCGCGCGCCGATGATGCGCATCCACACGGTTGCCGCCGGCGGCGGCTCGATCTGTTCGTTCGACGGGTCGCGCTTTCGCGTCGGCCCGCAATCGGCCGGCGCGAACCCCGGTCCCGCGTCGTACCGGCGCGGCGGACCGCTGACGGTCACCGACTGCAACGTGATGGTCGGCAAGCTCGATCCCGAGCTCTTTCCCGCCGTGTTCGGCGCGAGCGCGATGGAGCCGCTCGACGCCGACGTCGTGCGGGCGAAGTTCGAGACGCTCGCCCGAGAAATCGAGACCGCGACCGGCCATCGCCGCTCGCCGGAGGCGGCTGCCGACGGGTTCCTGCGCATCGCCGTCGAGAACATGGCGAACGCGATCAAGCATATCTCGGTGCAGCGCGGCTACGACGTCACCGAGTACACGCTGTGCTGCTTCGGCGGCGCCGGCGGTCAGCATGCATGCGCGGTCGCCGATGCGCTCGGGATGACGCGCGTGCTGCTGCATCCGTTCGCCGGCGTGCTGTCCGCATACGGCATGGGTCTCGCCGACCTGCGCGCGTTGAAGCAGCAGGCGGTCGAGGCGCGACTGAGCCCGCAGACGCTTACGGGTGTGGCACCGGCGATGGCCGCACTGGAGCGCGCGGCGTCCGACGACGTGCTGGCGCAAGGCGTTGCGCCGGCGCGCGTTCATGCGGTTCGGACGCTGCACGTGAAGTACGAGGGCACCGATTCGACGCTCGAGATCGCCGCCGGCGACGAAGGCTCGGTCGTGCGCGATTTCGAACGCAAGTATCGCCAGCAATACGGCTTCCTGATGCCCGGCAAGGCGCTCGTCGTCGAAGCGGTCGCCGTCGAAGCGATCGGCAGGCCGCACGCAGCGGAGGAGAGCGCGCCGGTGTTCGCGCCGCGCGCCGCGCCGTTGCAGCCGCTCAAGCGCCGGCGCGTGTACACGGCGGGCGGATTTCACGATGCCGATGTCTATCGGCGCGACGACCTGCGCCCTGATGACGCGATCGACGGTCCGGCCGTCGTGAGTGAAGCGAATGCGACCACCGTGGTAGAGCCGGGCTGGCGCGCCACGATGAGCGCGCGCGGCGATCTCGTGCTCGAACGCGTGCAAGCGCTGCAGCGCACGCATGCCATCGGGACCACCGCCGATCCGGTGCTGCTGGAAGTGTTCAACAACCTCTTCATGGCGATCGCCGAGCAGATGGGCGTGACGCTCGCGAACACGTCGTATTCGGTCAACATCAAAGAGCGGCTCGACTTCTCGTGCGCGCTGTTCGATGCCGAGGGCCATCTGATCGCCAATGCGCCGCATATGCCCGTGCATCTGGGCTCGATGGGCGAGAGCGTGCGCACGATCATCGACCGGCGCGCCGGCACGATGCGCGACGGCGACGTGTTCGTGCTCAATGCGCCGTACAACGGCGGAACGCATCTGCCGGACGTCACCGTGATCGCACCGGTGTTCCTGAGCCCGTCGTCCCCGCGAACGCGGGGACCCAGCGACTTTGACCGAACGACACTGGGTCCCCGCGTGCGCGGGGACGACAATGCGCCCGAGTTCTACGTCGCTTCGCGCGGCCACCACGCCGATATCGGCGGCATCACGCCCGGCTCGATGCCGCCGGACTCGACGCACGTCGACGAGGAGGGCGTGCTGCTCGACAACGTGCAGCTCGTCGCACGGGGGCGCTTTCTCGAATCGGAAATCCGCGCACTGCTCGAAGGCGGACCTTATCCCGCGCGCAACGTCGAGCAGAACATCGCCGATCTGCGCGCTCAGGTCGCCGCCTGCGCGAAGGGCTCGGCGGAGCTCGCGAAGATGGTCGATCATTTCACGCTGCCGGTCGTGCGCGCGTACATGCGACACGTGCAGGACAACGCGGAGGAATCGGTGCGTCGCGTGCTCGACGTGCTGACCGACGGCCACTTCGAGTACGAAATGGACAGCGGCGCGAAGATCGCGGTGACCATCGCGATCGACAAGCATGCGCGCAAGGCGACGATCGACTTCACCGGCACGAGCGCGCAGCAGCCGACCAACTTCAACGCGCCGTCGGCCGTATGCAAGGCGGCCGTGCTCTACGTATTCCGCACGCTCGTCGACGACGACATTCCGATGAACGACGGCTGCCTGAAGCCGCTCGATATCGTCATCCCCGACGGTTCGATGCTCGCGCCGCGCTACCCGGCGGCGGTGGTCGCCGGCAACGTCGAGACGTCGCAGGCGATCACCGATACGCTGTACGGTGCGCTCGGCATGCTCGCGGCCTCGCAAGGCACGATGAACAATTTCACCTTCGGCAACGAGCGCTACCAGTATTACGAAACGATCGCCGGCGGCTCGGGTGCCGGTCCCGATTTCGACGGTGCGAGCGTCGTGCAGACGCATATGACCAACTCGCGCCTCACCGACCCCGAAGTGCTCGAATGGCGCTTTCCGGTACGCCTCGACTCGTTCGCGATCCGGCGCGGCAGCGGCGGCTCGGGTGCGCATCGAGGCGGTGACGGCGCGGAGCGTCGCGTGCGCTTCCTCGAGCCGATGACCGCGGTGATGCTCGCGAACCACCGCCGGATCGCGCCGTTCGGTGTCGGCGGCGGCCGCGCGGGCGCCGTCGGCCGCAACTGGGTCGAACGCGTCGACGGCACGCGCGAGCAATTCGGCGCGACGTTCGCCGTCGAGATGAACGCCGGCGACGTCTTCGTCGTCCAGACGCCCGGCGGAGGAGGCTTCGGCGCGTCGTAACGGAGGAGCGCAGCGATGGACGTCATGCGGCGAATTGCAACCATGGTCGGCAGTGCGACTCTCGCGTGCTGCGCGAACGTCGCCTGCGCGCAGGACACGATCAAGGTCGGCGTCATCGCTTCGTTTTCCGGACCGTTCGCAAGCGTCGGTCAGGAAATCGAAGCCGGGATCAAGGCCTACATGAAGCAGCACGGTGACGTCGTCGCCGGCAAGCGCGTCGAGATCGTCGTCAAGGACACGACCGGTCCGTCGCCGGACATCGCCAAGCGTCTCGCGCAAGAGCTCGTCGTGCGCGACAAGGTCGATTTCCTCGCCGGCTTCGGCCTCACGCCGGAAGCGTTGGCGGTGGCCCCCGTGGCGACGGAGGCGAAGAAGGCGATGATCATCATGAATGCGGCGACGTCGATCATTACGGAGAAATCGCCGTACATCGTTCGCGTCTCGTTGACGCTGCCGCAAGTCGTCGCGCCGCTCGGCACGTGGGCTGCCAAGAACGGCGTGAAGGAGGTCTACACGCTCGTCTCCGATTACGGGCCGGGCCTCGATGCCGAGGCGCAATTCAAGCGAAGCTTCTCGGCGATGGGCGGCAAGATCGTCGACTCGGTCCGCGTGCCGTTGCAAAATCCCGACTTCGCGCCGTTCGTGCAGCGAATCAAGGACGCGAAGCCGGAAGCGGCGTTCGTCTTCCTGCCGGCGGGCTCGCAGGGCACCGCATTCATGAAGGCGTTCCTCCGACGGGGGGATAATGGTCGGTCCGAACGACGATGAGGCGGTGCGATGGCGAGCGTCTACGATTTCAGCGTCAAGGATATTCACGGCAAGACCGTCAAGCTCGATCAGTTCAAGGGCAAAGTGATGCTGATCGTCAACACGGCGAGCGAATGCGGCTTCACGCCCCAATACAAGGGACTCGAGGCGTTGCACCAGCGGCTCGCCGGCAAAGGGCTCGCCGTTCTCGGCTTTCCGTGCAACCAATTCGGCGCGCAGGAGCCGGGAAGCGAAAAGGAGATCGAATCGTTCTGCGAAGTGAACTACGGCGTCACGTTTGCGATGTTCGCCAAGATCGACGTCAACGGCGACAACGCGGCGCCGCTGTACAAGTATCTGAAGCAGGCGAAGCCCGGACTGCTGGGCTCCGAGGCGATCAAGTGGAACTTCACCAAGTTCCTCGTCGACCGCAGCGGCAGCGTCGTCGAGCGCTTTGCGCCGAAGACCGAGCCCCAGGACATCGCCGCCGATATCGAGAAGCTGCTGTAGAAGACGCGATGAACAAGCTCGTCGCCGCGTGCGCGGTCGTGCTGATGGTCGCGCTGGCTTCGGCGGCCGCGCGGGCCGCCGATCCGAACAAAGTGCTCCGAGTCGCGTTCCCGGTCGCGGAAACCGGCTTCGATCCGCAAGCGGTCGGCGACCTCTACTCGAATCACGTCAACCTCGCCATCTTCGACCCGCTGTTCCGATACAACTATCTGGCGCGGCCGCATCGGCTCGAGCCGAACACGGCGGCGGCGTTGCCGGAGATCTCCGCCGACGGCAAGACCTGGACGATACGCGTGAAGCCAGGCATCTATTTCACCGACGATCCGGCGTTCAAAGGAAAGAAGCGCGAGCTCGTCGCTGCCGACTACGTCTACGCCTGGAAGCGCATCCTCGATCCGAAGATGCGCTCGAACGGATTGCAGGTCCTCGAAGGACGAATCGTCGGTGCCGAGCCGGTGATCGCGAAGGCGAAGGAGACCGGCAAGTTCGACTACGACGCGCCGATCGAAGGACTGCAGGCGATCGACCGGTACACGATTCGGCTCAAGCTCAACTTTCCGGACACCGAGCTCCTGTCGAACATGACGACGTCGTTTCTCGTCGCCGTCGCGCGCGAAGTGATCGAGGCGTACGGCGACGGGAGCGGCTGGGCGATGGCGAATCCGGTCGGCACCGGTCCGTACGTGCTGAAGGAATGGCGGCGCGGCCAGCGCATCGTGCTCGAGGCCAATCCACGGTTTCGCGACGAGCGCTATCCCGACAGCAGCGACGCCGCCGATCGCCCGATCGTCGCGAAGCTCAGGGGCAAGAAGCTGCCGATCGTCGGCCGCGTGGAGATCAACATCATCGAGGAGTCGAATCCACGGCTGCTCGCGTTCGAGCAGGGCGACCTCGACTACGTCGTCGTGCCGAGCGATCTCGTCGACAACGTGCTCGACCCCGGCAACAAGCTCAAGCCGAGGCTCGCGCAGCGCGGCGTGACGCTCGCGCGCGGCATCATGCCCGCGATTACGTACACGTACTTCAACATGGAGGATCCGGTGGTCGGCGGATACACGCCGGACAAGATCGCGTTGCGCCGCGCGATCGGCATGGCGTACAACGTGCCTGAAGAGATTCGCGTGCTTCGCCAGGGTCAAGCGATACCGGCGACGCAGCCGGTGCCGCCGAACGTCACCGGATACAACCCCAACATCAGGAACGCCGTGCGTTTCGATCCCGCGGCCGCGGGCGCGTTGCTCGACCGCTTCGGCTACAAGGATCGAGATGGAGACGGCGTTCGCGAACAGCCGAACGGACAACCGCTGGTGCTGAAGCTCGCTTCGGCGCCGTCGGCGATCGATCGACCGTACGACGAGCTGTGGCAGCGCAGCATGTCGGCGGTGGGCCTCAAGGTCGAATTCGTCAAGCAGAAGTGGCCCGACCTGTTGAAGGCCGGTCTGTTCGGGCAGCTGCAGATGTTCACGCTTGGGAATTTCAACACGACGCCGGAAGGCTTCGGTTTTCTCGGCCTCCTTTACGGCGGACACGCCGGCTTTTCGAATCTCGCGCGTTTCAGGCTGCCGGAGTACGACCGCATCTACGAGCAGGCGCGAGCGATGCCCGACGGGCCCGACCGTGCGAAGCTGCTGCAGAAGATGTCGGAGCTCGTGACGTTGTACGCGCCGTGGAACATGAGCGTCTACCGCTACGAGAGCGTGCTGGTGCAGCCGTGGGTCGTCGGTTACAAGTACAACCCGTTCTTCGCGCATCCGTGGATGTACTACGACATCGACGTAGAGCGTCGCCGCGGGCCGTTCTGACGCGCGCGGCGGCCGCGCTCGCGGTGCTGCTCGCGCTCGCCGCCACGCACGTCGTTGCCGCGCCGGCGTGGGCCGATCCCGCGAAGACGATTCGCGTGATGTTTCCGATCGCCGAGACGGGCTTCGATCCGCAGGCGACGCAGGATTACTACTCGTCGCTCGCGATCCGCGCGATGTTCGATGCGCTCTACATGCCCGACTATCTCGCGCGGCCATACAGCATCGCGCCGAATACGGCGGACGGGATGCCGCAGATATCGGCCGACGGTCTCACATGGACGATTCGCGTGCGTCGCGGCATCCATTTCGCCGACGATCCCGCGTTCGGCGGAAAGAAGCGCGAGCTCACGGCGAGCGACTACGTTTATTCGTGGAAGCGGCTCGTCGACCCGAAGATCCGCTCGCCGAACGCCTACTACGTCGCCGGCAAGCTCGTCGGTCTCGACGCCGCCGTCGAGAAGGCGAAAGGCGCGGGGCACTTCGATTACGACGCCGACGTCGAGGGACTGCGCGCGTCGGACCGCTACACCATCGTGCTGAAGCTGACCGAGCCCGATTACACGTTGTTCGACACGCTCGTGCAAACGGCGATGTCGGCGGTCGCTCGCGAAGTCGTCGACGCCAACGGCGACGCCAGCGGCTGGGTGATGGCGCACCCGGTTGGCACCGGACCGTACCGGCTCAAGGACTGGCGACGCGGGCAGAAGATCGTGCTCGACGCGAATCCGAACTATCGCGAGGAATACTTCCCGGCAGCGGCGGCCGGCGCCGACGAGGCCGCGCGATCGCTCGCGCGAGCGATGAGCGGCAAGCGTCTGCCGCAGGTCGGCCGCGTCGAGATCTCGATCATCGAGGAGTCGAACCCGCAACTGCTAGCGTTCGACTCGAAGGCGCTCGACTACTTCAACGTGCCGGCGGACCTCGTGCCGAAGGCGCTCGACGCGAGCAACCATCTGCTGCCCGAGTACGCGAAGCAGCGCGTGACGCTGCATCGCGCGACGCAGCCGTCGCTCGCGTATTCGTACTTCAACATGGACGACCCGATCGTCGGCGGTTACACGGCCGACAAGGTCGCGTTGCGCCGCGCGATCGTGATGGGCTTCAACAAGCCGGACCTCGCGCGCGTCTGGTACCAGGGCCAGGCAACGATGGCAACGCAGCCGGTGCCGCCCGATGTGCAGGGTCATGTCGGCGGCCTCGACGCTGCCGTGCCGTACGATCCCGCCACGGCACGCGCGCTGCTCGACCGCTTCGGCTACAAGGACCGCGACGGCGATGGCTTTCGCGAGCTCCCCGACGGCAAACCGTTCACGCTCGTCATGGGCTCGAGCCCGAGCGGGCGCGACCGCGAGCGCGACGAGCTCTGGAAGAGAAGCATGACGGCGATCGGCGTTCGCGTCGACTTCGTCAAGCAGAAGTGGCCCGACCTGCTGAAGATGGCGCGCGCGGGCCAGCTGCAAGTGTGGCAGGTCGGCTGGATCACGACGTCGGGCGACGGCGACGCCTTCGTGCAGCTTCTCTACGGCCCGAACTCGGGCCAGTCGAACCTGAGCCGCTTTCACAATGCCGAGTACGACGCGCTCTATCGGCAAAGCAAGCGCATGCCGCATGGCGCCGAACGGCAGAAGCTCTACGCGAAGATGGCGAGGATCGTCGCCGCCTACAACCCGTGGGACCTCGGCGTCTATCGCTACGAGAACACGCTGGTGCGTCCCTGGGTGATCGGGTATCGCAAGCACATCTACCTCGAGCACCCGTGGAAGTACCTCGACATCGACATGGGGCGGCTGAGCACCGATTACTAGGGCCCTGGAGTGCCGAGCGGTTTGAGCTGAATCGACCTGCGATCCGCCGCTCGCTCGCACGGGACACCGCTCGCTCGCCGCGCTCGTCCCGATGTACCGACTGGTATCAATTGTGCTTGGTTGCTTTGTGAGTCTGCGCGCGTGGGCTCGGTGGGGCCGCACGACGCGCCGACGAACGCGTCGCTTCCGCCTTGCGATCGGCCAATGGCAGAGTACGCATGCCTACCTTCCTGGTGCGGCTTGGCATTTTCGATGCAGCGCCGGGTGCGGCGCGTTCGCGCGATCGCCGCAGCCTCGTCGACGCGTGTGCGACGTGACGACGCACGATCTCTGCCGATTTGGGCGACCTGGTTCGGCAGTGTTCGACGCGGCGCGGACGCGCGGACGATGACGCAACGTTCACCGGCATCAAAATGCCCCGGCCAAATTCACGATACGATCGGCGAGCTCACGACGATCGCCGAGAAGTGCGTGCGGCCCCATCGCATGCGTTTGACCGTCGTGCGAATGCTGTGAACTGAGGGAGAAAACAATGACGTTCGATTTGGTGGCAATCCTCGGCCTTTCGGCGGTCGCGGTCATGGTCTACAACTTGTTCTACACGCTCGCGACGCGAAAGGAACTGCATGGCGGCATGATCGGCAAGCGATGGAGCGTCATGACGCTGCTTGTCGTGCTTTTCCTGCTCGGCTACATGGTGCTGCCGTTCCTCGCGACGATGCCCGCGGAGGTACTGCGCATCGTCGTCTCGCTGATCTTCCTCTTCGGCGCGATCTACGTGACGATCACGTTGCGACTCGTATACGGAATCGTGCGCGAGCTGCGGTCGTGAACATCGCCATGGCGGACCTCGAGCTTCCCTACCGCAAGACGACAGCGGGCGCGGACGAGGTCGCATCGAGGAAGCTGCATCTGACCCGGGCGCAGCGCGTATTGCTGATCGTCGCTCGTCCGCGCCACCCGCTCGGACGCCTGTGCTCCGTGGTCGGATGCGATTCGCCGCAGCTCTCCGAGCTCGCCGATGACTTGCTTCGCCTGGGATTGATCGAACCGGTTCAGGATGGATCGGCGGACGCGGTGCCACTGCCGATGCACGAGGAGGCCGATGCACCATCGATCCCGGCGCACGATGCCTCCGCGATCAAGACGAGCCTCGTCGGCTTGGTGATGGAGATGTTCGGCGCGGACGCCGGCCCCCTTGTCCTGAAGCTCGAGCGCTCGGCTACTTTGGCCGATCTCGCCGCTGCGACGGAGAGTATCGGCAAGCTTGCGAAGCTCACGATCGACGAGGAGCGCGCGACCCTCTTCCTCGCCTAGGCACGGAGGCGGATTTCCGACGCCGGACCCCGTTGATCGTTGCCGAAAGGTTGCGAACGGGGAAATAGGCACGCTGTCGCCTGCCGGCGGCGCCGCTCGCGGCAGCTAGCGGTATGCGACGAACGGCGGTAATCGTCACTCGAACGCCGTGGCGGCAAGTTGCCGCAGTTGCGCTGCCCGCGTAGAATCCACGCCACAACAACACGAGAACACCTGCGAGATCCCATGTTCAACGCGCACCTGCAACTGCAAATCGCCGTCCGAAGCACGGACAGCGACGCGCGCATGCGCGTGGATGGCAGCCGCCACGGCCGGATCTCCCGGCAGACCGCGCGCCGAATGGCGCATCCGATCTTCGGCGGTCGTTCTCGATAATCGCCTGGCCGGCAAACCCGCCAGGCAGCAGGCGGGTTCCGGCAGCGAGCGCAGTTCCAGCATCACCCGCCTGTCGCGTACTTTTTTCGCCGCTCTCGTGCGGCGCGCCGATCTTTTCCCCGGCGCCTGGAAGCGATAGGGTCGATCATGAAAACGACAACGCTTCGTCAGTTGCTTCGCCGCCGCTTTCGCGGGCTTTGGCTGTCACCGGACTTCCGCAAGCTCTGGGGGTCGCTGACGATCACGTCGTTCGGCGCGCAGATCACCAATCTCGCGCTGCCGCTCACCGCGGCGCTGATGCTGCACGCGACGCCGATGCAGATGGGCGTGCTCGTCGCGCTCGAGACGCTGCCGTTCGCGCTCGTGTCGCTGCACGCAGGCGTGCTGCTCGACCGCATGCGCAAGCTGCCGATCGTGATTCTCGCCGACCTCACGCGCGGCGCCGCATTGCTCGCGATTCCGATCACCGCGTGGATGGGCACGATGTCGATCGACGTGCTCTACATCGTCGGGTTCTTTTGCGGAACGCAGAACGTCGTCGGCGGCGCCGCCTACCAGGTGCTGCTCGCGCAGCTCGCCGGACGCAAGCGTCTGGTCGAAGCCAATGCGAAGATCTCGCTCGGCGAGACGTCGTCAGCGCTCGTCGGCCCGGGACTCGCGGGCGGATTGATCCAGCTCTTCACCGCGCCGTTCGCGATCGTGCTCGACGCGGTCGGATTCTTCGTCTCGGCGCTGATGCTGCGTCGCGTGCGCGCGCCGAGCGACGTGCCGCATCGGGGTCCGAGATCGTCGGTGACCTCCGAAATCATCGAAGGGTTGCGGCTCGTGCACGGCAACCGGACGCTGTGGGCGCTTGCGTGCATTGCCGCGGCGTGGCAAGTGCTGCACCACATGCAAATGGCGGTGCTCGTGCTGTTCGCCACGCGCGAGCTCGGTCTTTCGGCCGGTGCGATCGGCCTCGTGTACGCCTGCGGAGGTCTCGGGTGCGTGATCGCCGCCTCGCTCGCCGAGTGGCTCGGCAAGCGCTACGGCGTCGGCTCGTCGATCCTGCTCGGCCTCATCCTAACCGTCGTCGGCTGGCAGGCGTTCGGGCTCGTCAGCGGGCCCGCGTGGTTCGCCGCCGCTGCGCTCGGCGCCGCAATGTTCGTGTTCGACTTCGGCGGCATCCTGTGGGGCATCAACTACCTCGCGCTGCGCCAGGCGATCACGCCCGATCGGCTGCTGGGCCGCATGACGGCGACGATGCGCTTCCTCACGGTCGCGGCGGCGCCCGCGGGCTCGCTTGCGGGCGGCGCGCTCGCAACGGCGATCGGGTTGCGCTACACGCTGTTGTCGATCGCCGCGCTCGGCGTGCTGCTCGCCGCCGCCGCGGTAGCGTGGTCGCCGGTTCGGCGGCATCGCACGCTTCCGGTCACGGCCGCTGACTGACGCGTCGGCGCTCGGCGATCCTATCGTTGCTGGAACGGATAGACGCCCGGCAGCGAAAGGATCGTCGTGAGCTCGTCGAGCGCGCGGCGCGACTCGTCGAGCAGCGAGGGGTCGGCGAGATCCGCGGGCCGGAGACGATCGCGATAGTGACGGCGTATCCAGGCGTCGAGGGCGTCGGCTAGCGCGTCGTCGACGAACACGCGCGATGCGATCGCCGCGCGCTCGGCTTCGGTGAGCGGCACGCGCAGCCGGATACACGCCGGTCCGCCGCCGTTACGCATGCTCTGCCGCAGGTCGAGCGTGATCACCTCCGCGATCGGCCCGCCCGACGCGACGAGCGCGTCGACGTATGCGGCGACGCGCGCGTTGTCGCGAATATCGGCGGGTGCCACCAGCAGCAAACGTCCGTCGCGCCGCGCGAGAAGCTGGCTGTTGAAGAGGTACGTCGACACGGCGTCGTCGACGCTCACGTCGCTCGCGGCGACGACGATCGGTGCGAACGCCTCGCCAACCGCCGTGCGCAACTGCGCGAGCACGCGATGCTGATCGACGTACGCGTGCTCGTGACAGAACAGCACGTTTGCGCTGCCGACCGCGATCACGTCGTTGTGGAACACGCCGGCGTCGATCGCCGCGGGGCTCTGCTGCGCGAAAATCGCGCGCGCCGGGTCGAGTCCGTGTCGCCGTCCGATCGCAGCGGACGCTTCGTACGTCTGTCGCGCGGGAAAGCGCGACGGCGCCGCAGCGTCGCCGAACGCACGCCTGCCATAGACGAAGAGCTCGACGCCCCGGGCGTCGTCGGATCGCGTGAAGCGCGTGTGATTGGCCGCGCCTTCGTCGCCGAGCTGCGGCGCGCACGGCAGCGGATCGTGCACGACGAAGCGCGATGCATCGGCGAAGATCGCGCGCAGCACGCGCGTCGTCGTCGCGGCTTCGAGCGTGCGGTGGAAATTCGCCGCGAGATTGGCCGGCGTGAAATGCACGCGGCCGTCGGCGGTGTCGGCCGACGCGCTCACCGTCGCGGCGTTCGCCGCCCACATCGCGGCAGCCGACGAGCAAGCGGCGAGCAAGCGCGGCGCTTCGGCCGCTGCACGGCGAAGCACGTCGGCATCGGTGCCGGCAAATCCGAGCTCGCGCAGCGCCCACATCGCCGGCCGCTCGTGCGGCGGCAGCATCGCCTGCGGATAGCCCAACGCGGCGAGCGCACGCATCTTGGCAAGACCTTGCAACGCCGCCTCGCGCGGATTGGACACGAGGTCGGCATGCCGTTCGGCGGCGAGATTGCCGAACGAAAGCCCGGAGTAGTTGTGCGTCGGCCCCGGGATCGCGTCGAAGTTGACTTCGATCGCCATGCTCTAGCGATCCCGCACCGACAGCGGCACCGCGCGTACGGGATCGCCTTCGTCGACGCCGAGCTGCGCGGCGGCGTACGGCAGCAAAGGAAAGCGGTCTCCGATCCGCGGCGCGGCCGAGACGACGAGCGCTCGGAATTGCGCGAACTTGCGGTTCGACACGAGCCATGCGATCGACGCCGACGGATTATCCGGCACGGGGTCCGTTTCGCCGAGCGCGACCGCGAACACGCTGCTGCGGCGCACGGCGTTGATGTCGTCGCGAAAACATTCGAGCGTCGGTCCCGCGTCGAAGATGTCGACGTAATTTTCGTAGCGAAAGTCTTCCTGCTCGAGCAGATTGCGCGCGGGCACCGTGTCGGCGTGCACTTCGCCGATCGCCGCGCGCGCCGCTTCGGGCAGCAGGCTCACGTATACCGGGTGGTGCGGCATCAGCTCGGCGATGAACGACTTCTGGCCGATGCCCGTCAGATAGTCGGCGGTCGAATACTCCATCGCGAAGAAGTGCCGGCCGAGCCCTTCCCAGAACGGGCTGCGACCGTCGGCGTCGAGGCGGCCGCGCATCTCCGCGATCACCTTCGGCGCGAATCGATCGGGGAATTCGGCGATGAACAGCAGCCGGCTTTTCGCGAGCAACGCGCCGTTGTGGCGCCGTCTTACCGCCTGATCGAGGAAGAGCGAACAGAGCTCGCTGCTGCCGGTGTGGTCGTTGGCGAGGAAGAGCGTCGGCGCGACCGTGTAGACGCCGAGCGCGCGCGATGCGTGCACGAGCGTTCCGACGTGGTAGTTGTACCAGGGCTCGGTGAGGCCGACGGCCGCCTCGATCCCGCAGATGCCGACCACGCGCGCGTCTGCTGCGTCGACCAGCACGAATACGTAGCACTCGTCGGCGCGGCTCGCTTCGCCGGCGAACGACGCGAGCGAGCGCTCGATGCGTTCGCCGAGCCGGTTGCGATCGGCAGGCAGCGACGTGAGTCCGGCGCCCGTGCGCTCGGTCAGCGCGAACACCGCCGGCAGGTCGTCCCGCGCGATCGGCCGGACGAAGAACATCGCCGCTTACGCGAGCGCTTTGCCTGTCATTCCCGCGAACGCGGGAATCCAGTGTCGTTGGACACAAGACACCGGGTCCCCGCCCCCCGTCTTTAGCATGCGGGGCATGGTTCGCGGGAATGACGCCGCTGCGTGCGGTAATGCATCCGATTACACCAGCGCTTTGTTGAGTGCCGTTTCGAGCCGCGCGAGGCCCTCGAGGATCTCGTCGAGGCTGATCACGAGCGACGGAGCGATGCGAACGACGTCGGGTCCCGCCATCAGCACGATGAGCCCCGCGTCGCCGGCCGCGGCGAGCACGTCCGCCGCCTTGCCGCGCCACGGTTGCTCGAGCTCGCAGCCGATCCAGACGCCTTCGCCGCGAATGTCGGCGAACACCTTGCGGCGGACGTTGATCGCCTTCAGGCCCTCGACGAACAGCGCGTGCCGCGCCCTGACGCCGTCGAGCACCTCGGTGGTATTGATGACGTCGAACACCGCGCCGGCGACCGCGCAGGCGAGCGGATTGCCGCCGTACGTCGTGCCGTGCACGCCCGCGGTGAAGACGCTCGCGATCTCCGTTGTTGTCAGCATCGCACCGATCGGGAAACCGCCGCCGAGACCTTTCGCCGACGTGAGGATGTCGGGAACGATGCCTTTCTGCATATACGAAAAGAGCGAGCCCGTTCGGCCCATGCCGCTCTGAATCTCGTCGAGGATCAACAGCGCATGGTGCTCGGTGCACAGCCCCCGCGCCGCCTGCAGGAACTCGGGCGTCCCCGGACGCATGCCGCCTTCGCCCTGCATCGGCTCGAGGATCACGGCGCAAACGTCGTCGCCGCCTTCATCACGAAACGCCGCTTCGAGCGCGGCGACGTCGTTGTACGGAACGTGCGTGATGCCCGCCGGCGGCGGACCGAACCCGCTCGAGTACTTCGCCTGTCCGCCCGCCGTCACCGTGAAGAGCGTGCGACCGTGAAACGCGTTCAACGTCGAGATCACGCGCACCTTGTCGGGACCGTGGCGGTCGTGCGCGTAGCGGCGCGCGAGCTTCAACGCCGCCTCGTTCGCTTCGGCACCCGAGTTGCAGAAGAACACGCGCTCGGCGAACGTGGCGCCGACCAGCCGTTTCGCGAGCTGCAGCGCCGGCTCGTTGGTGAACCAGTTCGACACGTGCCAGATCGTGCGCGCCTGCTCGTCGAGCGCCTTCACGATCGCCGGATGGCAGTGGCCGAGCGCCGTGACGGCGACGCCGCTCGCGAAGTCGATGTACATGCGACCGCTCTGGTCCCAGACGCGCGAGCCCTCGCCGCGCACCGGGACGAACGGCGCCGGCGCGTAGCACGGCACCATGTACGCATCGAAATCGGCGCGCGTGACGCGCATCGTCGCGTCGCCCGGCGCCGGCGCGACGTCGCGACGCGGCGTCGCGTTGACGACCGCTTGCGCAGCGGAGGAGAGCGGCGGCGGCATCGTCGTCAGGCCGGGATCGGAACCGCTGCGACGACCTGGATCTCGACGCGATAGTCCGCGCGAGCAAGCTTCGCCTGCACGGTGGCGCGCGCCGGCGTCTGTCCTTCCGGCACCCACTTCTCCCACACGGCATTCATCGCCGCGAAATCGCCCATGTCGGGGAGGTAGATCGTCGCCGACAGGATCTTCGTCTTGTCGCAACCGGCTTCGAACAGCAAATCGTCGATTTGCGCGAGCACTTGCTGCGTCTGTCCGGTGATATCGGCGGTCGCATCGTCGGCGACCTGGCCGGCCAAGTACGCGGTGCCCGACGCGCGGTTGATGACGAGATCGGAAAGACGCTTGCCGACGTGACGTCGTTCGATGGTCATGCGGATTCCCGAGACGAACGGTACGGCTCCATTGTAGACGATCGCCGCGCGGAGCACGCTGTCGGCAGCGCCCTTGCGAAGAGCCGGGCGCGGGTGTGCAATGCGCACGGGGATAATCGATGAGCGCGCGTCTCGCCCTCGTACTGGGGGCATTGTTGATGTTCGTCGCCGTGGCCGCCGGCGCGTTCGGCGCGCACGCGCTGAAGTCACGTCTCGGCGCGGACCTGCTCGCGACGTGGCAGACGGCCGTGCAATACCACGCGTGGCACGCGCTCGCGTTGCTCGCCGTCGGCTTGCTGATGCTGCACTGGCCCGAGCGCGCCGATCTTGCGATCGCCGGCTGGCTGATGGCCGCCGGCATCGTGCTGTTCTCGGGCAGCCTCTATGCGCTCGCGTTGACCGGCGTTCGCGGTCTCGGTGCGGTCACGCCGTTGGGCGGCCTTGCGTTTCTCGCCGCGTGGCTCGTCCTTGCATGGGCGATCGCGCGGACCTGACGCTCGGATCAGACGTAAGCTGTCTCCGCATGCGCCGTCGCTTCGTGCCAACGAACCGGAATATCCGCCAGCAGACTGCTCTGCGACAACAGGCCCGGCGAGGGCTCGTCGAGCTTGTAAGTGTTGTAGACGAAGTCGACATACGCCGCTGCGTTGAGCGCATGCCGGCACATTTCGGAACAGAACACGCCCTCCTTGGGCAACAACGGGACGGCGGCTTCTTGGCTCCGCTGCTTCGCCTGAGACTTGGATTCGCGCCGCTTCGCTTGAGACCCGGCCTCGTGCCGTCTCACCCGGGCGGATTCAGGCCCAGTGAGAAACTTCACCAGCTTCGTTTTGGCGGCATACGGCTCGCCCAGATAGGACAAAGCACTGTGAGCGACGTCGCGCCCCAGATGCGCGGACCATGGCTTGCCCGTGCCCGATTCGCGCAACCGGCGCACCCGCACGAGACTCAGCGCAAGGCGCTCCCCGAGGCCATGAAGCTTCACCTGCACACCGGCTCTCACCGATTCGACGCACAGGCCCCATCCCAGGTACACCGCGGCGTGAACCCAGCGCGCACGAGCGGCCTGTTGGCGAAAGCGAAGGCGCTGAGCTTTCTCGATGGCGCTTGCAACGGTGTCCTTGCCGGCAACGTTGCCTGAGTACAGGACAATGTCGCCGGGCTGCCATTCGAACAGATTCGGCAACCGAACACCTTCGGCCGCATCCAGACGCGGCAACGGCGGCCACCAGCGGCACGCCTCGAGCGTCGGCTCGGGCGGCGCCAGCATTGCGTCCGCAGGGGAAAGAACCTCTTGCCCGTAGGCGTCGAGCATCACGCAGTCAAAGGCGCGATGTGCGTGACCATTCCGCGTCCGTTGACGGCAAACTCGACAGCGTCACCTTCGTTGAGCGCTGCCACCTGCGCCGCGTGCAAGCGCAGCGGGAACACGATTTCCCGGGTGCGGGCTTTGTTGTAGAGGTATCCGACCCCGCGCGTCGGAAAAACGGGGCCCAGTGTCCCTGTCTGGCGAACGACATCATCGAGGCTCGACCCGCCGCCGCCGACTTCGAGCGTGGCCGCGGCCCCGCCCTCGCTCAGGAACGTGCTCTCCTCGTCATACAGATAGCACAATTCGCGAGACGCCCATTTCCTGCCGAACATCACCATGACAAAAGCCCCGGCTGCCGCGCTATCCGAAAAGCAGCGCAAAGTATAACGCCGGCGCCGTCTTCGCAGTAACACCCTCGGACACGAAGCAAGGCCGCCCGCGAGCGGCCTTTTTCCGGTCGTTCGAGGTTCATCGTATCGGGCGTCCCGACTCGTCGACGTTGATCCGCGGGCCCGGATCGTACGGCAGCTCGGCGGTGTGTTCGCGTCCGTCGTAGCGGTAAACGACGGTGTAACCGCGGATGACGTCGCGCGTTTCATCGATCGTTTCGCATCGCTCGACGGCACGCGTTTGCGGCTCGACGTACGCCTGCGCGTTGCCGCGGTCGTATTGGTTGCCGATCGCCGCGCCCGCGACCGCACCGCCGATCGTCGCGGCGGTATTGCCGCGACCGCTACCGAACTGGTGACCCAGC
Organism: uncultured beta proteobacterium; assembly: GCA_963728935.1. Classification (GTDB taxonomy): domain Bacteria; phylum Pseudomonadota; class Gammaproteobacteria; order Burkholderiales; family Casimicrobiaceae; genus CAVSMC01. Next base: position 1,901,237 of record CAVSMC010000001.1, read on the forward strand.
AGACCGCCGACGACACCACCGGCAATCGCCCCCACCGGCGGCGACGATTCGGTGCGCGACTCGTCGGTGGTCCGGTATTCGGTCCTGCATTCCCGGCGGGGCTCGCTCACGCGGTCGTAGATCGGCGTTGACGAGAGCACGCGCGCGGAGTCGGAGTAGCTTCGCGCGTACGGCTGCGCGAGGACCGCGCTGCTCACGAGAGAGCCGGCCGCGGCAATGGCCGCCGCCGCCAGATGTCGTTTCATGATGATCATCGCTGCCTCCTTTCGGCTATCCATTACACTCTAAGCAAAGTTGCAGCGCACACTGTCCGCCGCGTTCGCGGCTGCGAGTAGGAGGAGCCCGACATGAATACACGAGCCGCCGTCGTTGCGATTGCCCTGTCGTTGTGCACGACGATCGCGCATGCGCAATACCCCGAGCGGCCCGTCACGATGGTCGTGCCGTTTCCGCCGGGCGGCCTCGCCGACACCGTGGGGCGACCGGTTGCCGAGGCGATGACGAACGCGCTGAAGCAACCCGTCATCATCGAAAACAAGTCCGGCGCGGGCGGTGCGATCGGAATGGCGTACGTGGCAAAGGCCAAGCCCGACGGCTACACGGTGCTCATCGCGCTCTCCTCGCTCGTCGTGCTGCCCGAAGCGGACAAGATCCTCGGCCGCGCGCCGGCGTTCCAGATCAATCAGCTAAAGCCGGTCGCACGCTTCACCGCCGATCCGACGGTGCTCGCCGTACGCGCGGACGCGCCGTGGAAGACGTATCAGGAGTTCATCGCCGACGTGCGGGCGAAGCCGGACAAATACACCTACGGATCGTCGGGCAACTACGGCACGATGCACGTTCCGATGGCGATGCTGATGAACGGGACGGGAGCGAAGATGCTGCATGTGCCCTACACCGGCGCAGGGCCGGCGATCGTCGGATTGCTCGGCGGCCACGTCGACGCGCTGTCCACGGGGCCCGCGACGATCGTCCAGCAGGTCAACGCGGGCAAAGTACGCGTGCTCGCGCATTGGGGCGAAGGACGGCTGTCGTCACTTCCGGACGTGCCGAGCCTCAAGGACCTCGGGGTGACGATCAGTTACGCGCAGTGGTCGGGATTGTTCGTGCCCGTCGACACACCCGAGCCCATCGTCGAGAAGCTGCGCGAAGCGGCCAAGACGGCGGCGAACGACCCGAAGGTGAAATCGGTGCTGCAGAACGCCGGCAGCCCGATCCTCTACCAGGACGCGCCGGACTTCGCGCGCTACGTCGACGCCGATGCGACCAAGATGACCGACGTCGTGAAGAAGATCGGCAAGATCGAGTAACACGTCGTCCGCGCGAACGCGGGGACCCAGCGACGTTTGCCGCAACGACGCTGGATTCCCGCGTTCGCGGGAATGACCCGTGCATCAATCCACCTTTCGATCCGAAGGTGAAATCGGTGCTGCAGAACGCCGGCAGCCCGATCCTCTACCAGGACGCGCCGGACTTCGCGCGCTACGTCGACGCCGATGCGACCAAGATGACCGACGTCGTGAAGAAGATCGGCAAGATCGAGTAACACGTCGTCCGCGCGAACGCCGGGACCCAGCGACGTTTGCCGCAACGACGCTGGATTCCCGCGTTCGCGGGAATGACCCGTGCATCAATCCACCTTTCGATCCGAAAGTGAAGTCGGTGCTGCAGAACGCCGGCAGCCCGATCCTCTACCAGGACGCGCCGGACTTCGCGCGCTACGTCGACGCCGATGCGACCAAGATGACCGACGTCGTGAAGAAGATCGGCAAGATCGAATAAGACGTCGTCCCCGCGAACGCGGGGACCCAGCGACGTTTGCCGCAACGACGCTGGATTCCCGCGTTCGCGGGAATGACCGGGCGTCCGCGCGAACGCGGGGACCCCGCGACGTTTGCCGCAACGACGCTGGATTCCCGCGCTCGCGGGAATGACCGGTGCATCAATCGACCTTCGCGCCGGACACCTTGACGATGCGCGCGTACTTGCGTGCTTCGCTCGCGACGAACGCGCCGAACTGCTCGGGCGACGTCGGCGCGGCCTCCGCCCCTTGCGTCGCAAGGCGCTCGCGCATCTCCGCCGAGTCGAGGATCTTCACCACGTCGGCGTTCCACTTCGCAACGACGTCTCGCGGCGTTCCTGCCGGGGCGAAAAGACCGAACCACGTCGAGATGTCGAAGCCCGGCAGGCCCGCTTCGGCCATCGTCGGCAGCTCCGGCGCGAGCTTCGAGCGCTGCGCGGTCGTCACGGCGAGCGCGCGCAGCTTCCCCGCCTTCACGTGCGGCATCGCGTTGGCGAGGTTGTCGAACATCAGCTGCGTGTCTCCGGCAAGCAGCGCCTGGGTCGCGGGCGCGGCACCCTTGAACGGGATGTGGACCATCCGCGTACCGGCTTCGATGTTGAACAGCTCGCCGGCGAGATGACCGGCGCTGCCGGTGCTGCCCGAGCCGAAGTTGAGCTTGTCCGGGTTCGCCTTGGCGTACGCAATGAAAGCCCGCGCCGATTGCACCGGTAACGATGCGTTCACCACCAGCACGTTCGGCGTGGTCGCGACGAGCGTGATCGGCGCGAAGTCCTTTGCCGCGTCGTACGGCATGTTCGGATAGAGGCTCGGATTGACGGCGTGCGTCGACAGCGCGCCCATCAGCATCGTGTAACCGTCGGGCGCGGCTTTCGCAACGTAATCGGCGCCGATGTTGCCGCCCGCGCCGGGCTTGTTCTCGACCACGACCGCCTGTCCCCAGGCTTGCGTGAGCTTCTGCGCAATCGCGCGTCCAACCGCGTCCAACGGACCGCCGGGAGGAAAGGGTACGACGAGCTTGACGGGCCTCGACGGGTACGAGGTTTGTGCATCGGCGATCGGAGCAGCGAGCGCTGCGATGCCGACAAAAAGCGCCAGCGCGGGCCAGCGAAATGTAACGAAAAGTTTCTGCAACGCACGCTCCTGCAACGAACGGACTCGAATCGGCTGATTCTAACAGCGCAGCGGACCGCCACCGGCCGGCGCTGTGCACTTCATGCGCGCCCATCGGCCCGGTTTGCCGTCGCCTTGGACGGCGGGCATAATCGCTAATTTCGGCGTTTCGGCGACGCCTCCCGTCGTTTCCCCGTCACGAATGAAAAGCAGCGTCATCGGCGTGCTCGTTGTTCTCGCCCTGGCTGTCGCGGCCGCCGGCGGTTACTGGTTCGGCCAGCGACCGGCGCCGGGCGCGATGGCCAATGGCGTCGGCAAGGCGCCTGCGTCTGCACCGGGCGCCGGGGTCGGCGGCGCCAGCGCCGGCGTTGCGGTGGAGGCCACGAAGGTCGCCGTCGCGTCGCTGCCGCAAGCGATCACCACCGTCGGAAGCCTTCGCTCCGACGAGTCGATCACCGTGCGGCCCGAAGTCGCCGGGCGCATCAGCACGATCGCGTTCAGCGAGGGACAGCGCGTGGCGAAGGGCGCGCTGCTCGTGCGCCTGGATCCCACGGTGAACGACGCCGAGGTCTCGCAGGCGCGCGCCAATCAATGGCTCGCCAAATCGAAATTCGATCGCGCCGTCGATCTGTCGAAGAGCAATTTCATCTCCGGCCAGGCGAAGGACGAGGCGGAGAGCAACTTGAAAGTCGCCGATGCCGCGCTGCAGCTCGCCGAAGCGAAGCGCGAGAAGATGGACATCCGCGCGCCCTTCTCGGGCATCATCGGATTGCGTTCCGTGTCGGTCGGCGACTACGTCAAGGAGGGCACGGATCTCGTGAACCTCGAGTCGATCGATCCGCTGAAAGTCGACTTCCGCGTCCCCGAGCTGTACCTGATGCAGGTCAAGGTCGGACAGACGCTGCAGGTTGCGCTCGACGCGCTCCCCGGCAAGACGCACCAGGGAACGGTCTTTGCGATCAACCCGCTGGTCGATGCCGCCGGACGCTCGATCGTCATTCGCGCGTTGGTGAAGAACGCCGACACGTCGCTTCGCCCCGGAATGTTCGCCCGCGTGCGGCTCATCACCGATCATCGGCAGGATTCGCTTGTCGTGCCGGAGCAGGCGCTCGTGCCGCAAGGCACCGAGCAATTCGTGTTCAAGGTCGTCGACGGCAAGGCGCAGCGCGTGAAGGTCGACATCGGCCAGCGCCGCGATGCGAAGGTCGAGATCGTGCAGGGACTCGCCGCCGAGGACGTCGTCGTCACCGCGGGTCAGCTGAAGCTTCGCGACGGCACGCCTGTCCGTGTTGCGAACGGCGGATCGTCGTCGGCGGTGGCGGGCGCGCCGGCGAAGGACGAGGCGCCCGCGCCGCCGAACCCGCGCACGTGAGCGGACGCGCTCTGCCGCAATGACGCTGCCGGAAACCTGCATCCGCCGTCCGGTCTTCGCGACGGTGCTGTCGCTGGTCGTCCTGCTGATCGGGATGATCTCGTACACACGGCTCTCGGTGCGCGAGTACCCGCGCATCGACGAGCCGGTTGTGAGCGTCGACACCACGTACCGCGGTGCGTCGGCGGAAGTGGTCGAATCGCAGGTGACCAAGGTTCTCGAGGACTCGCTCGCCGGCATCGAGGGTGTCGAGGTGATGACCTCGCAAAGCCGCTCCGAGCGAAGCCTTATCAACGTCCAGTTCACGTTGAAACGCGACCCCGATTCGGCGGCAGCCGACGTGCGCGACAAGGTCGCTCGCGTGCGCGCGAAGCTTCCGGACACGATCGACGAGCCGGTGATCGCGAAGGTCGAGGCCGATTCCAATCCGATCATCTACATCGCCGTGCAGACCGGGCAGTCGGCGCTGGACGCTTCCGATTACGTCAAGCGCTACATCCAGCCGCGGCTCTCCGTGCTGCCCGGCGCGGCCGACGTGCGCATCTTCGGCGAGCGCCGGGTGTCGATGCGCATCAATCTCGACCGCACGCGGCTCGCCGGCTACAAGCTCACCGTGCAGGACGTCGAGGACGCGATCCGCCGGCAGAACGCCGAGATTCCCGCCGGCCGCATCGAGTCGCAGACGCGCGAGTTCACCGTCGTCGCCGAAACCGACCTGCAGACGCCCGAGCAGTTCAGCGACATCATCGTCGCGAACGTCGGCGGCTACCCGGTGCGAATCCGCGACATCGGCAACGCGCAGATCGGCGCCGTCGACGAGAGAACGATCTCGCGGTTCAACGGGAAGTCGTCGCTCAACATCGGCGTCATCAAGCAGGCGGTCGCCAATCCGCTCGACCTGTCGAACGCGGTGCGCAAGGAGGTCGACCGCATGAACGAGTCGCTGCCGTCCGGCATGCGCCTCGTCGTCGCCTACGACACGTCGGTGTTCATCGACCGCTCGATCAAGAGCGTCTTCGAGACGATCGGCGAGGCGATCGCGCTGGTCGTGCTGGTGATCTTCTTCTTCCTGCGCTCGCTGCGCGCCACGGTGATCCCGATCGTGACGATCCCGGTGTCGCTGATCGGCGCGTTCGGGTTGATGTATCTGTTCGGCTTCACGATCAACACGCTGTCGCTGCTCGCGATCGTGCTCGCGATCGGCCTCGTCGTCGACGACGCGATCGTCGTGCTGGAGAACATCTTCCGCCACATCGAGGAGGGCATTCCGCGCAGGCAGGCGGCGATGCAGGGCGCGCGCGAGATCGCGTTCGCCGTGGTGGCGATGACGCTCACGCTCGCGTCGGTATTCGCGCCGCTCGCGTTCGCCACCGGCCGCACCGGGCGGCTGTTCATCGAGTTCGCGCTGACGCTCGCCGGCGCCGTGCTCGTATCGGGCTTTGTCGCGCTGACGCTGTCGCCGATGATGTGCTCGCTGCTGCTGAAGCATCAGGACCGCCATTCGTGGATCTACAACCGCGTCGAGTCGTGGATCGTCGCGCTCACGACCGGATATCGGCGCGCGTTGACGTTCGTGCTCCACCATCGATGGATCGTCATCGGCGCGTGGGTCGCGACGGCGGCGCTCGGCGCGACGTGCTTCCTGGCGCTGAAGTCCGAGCTCGCGCCGCTCGAGGACCGCGGCGTCGTGTTCGGCATCGTCAGCGCGCCGCAGGGCTCCACTCCGCAATACACGTCGGACGTAACAAGGCCGATCGAGGAGTTCTACAGCAAGATCCCGGAGGCGGCCGCGTACACGTCGTTCACCGGGTTCCCGACGGTCGCCGACGGCAACGCGATCCTTCGACTGAAACCGTGGGAGGAGCGCGCCAAGCGCCAGCAGCAGATCGCCGACGAGCTGCGTCCCAAGCTCGCGAGCATTCCGGGCGCATTGGCGTTCCCGATCAATCCGCCGTCGCTCGGCCAGAAATTCCGCTCGACGCCGATCGAGTTCGTCATCATGTCGCAGGTCCCGTACCCCGAGCTGCAGCGGATCGTCGATCGCTTCGTCGACGAGATGCGCAAGTTCCCCGGCGCGCAGAACCTTCAGACCGATCTGCGGCTCAACACGCCCGAAGTGCGCGTGCGCATCAACCGCGACAAGCTCTCCGACGTCGCCGTCAACGTCGACACCGTCGGACGAACGCTCGAGACGATGCTCGGCGGGCGACAGGTCACCCGCTTCAAGCGCGAAGGCGAGCAGTACGACGTGATCGTGCAGCTCGCGCCGGTCGATCGCACCACGCCGGCCGACATCAGCGACACGTACGTCCGCGGCCGCAGCAACGAGATGGTGCAGCTCTCGAACCTGGTCGACATCAAGGAAGGCGTGGCGCCGCAATCGCTCAACCATTTCAATCGACTCCGCTCGGTCAAGATCAGCGGCACGCTTGCGCCGGGCTACACGATCGACGAAGCGCTGAAGTTCATGGACGCGGCGGCGAAGAACGCGTTGCCGCCGACCGCGCAGACCGATCTCGACGGTCAATCGCGCGAGTTCAGGAAGTCGGGCGGCGAGATCTACTTCACGTTCGTGCTCGCGCTGATGTTCATCTATCTCGTGCTCTCCGCGCAGTTCGAGAGCTTCGTCCATCCGCTCGTCATCATGCTGTCGGTGCCGCTGTCGATGACCGGCGCGCTGTTCGTGCTGTGGCTTGCCGGGGGAACGCTCAACATCTACAGCCAGGTCGGCCTCGTCACGCTCGTCGGGCTCATCACGAAGCACGGCATCCTGATCGTCGAATTCTCGAACCAGCTTCGCGCCAAGGGCGAGGACATGATGCACGCCGTCATCGATGCGGCGACGCTGCGGTTGCGGCCGATCCTGATGACGACCGGCGCCATGGTTCTCGGCTCGATCCCGCTCGCGCTCGCGCACGGCGCCGGCGCCGAGTCGCGCACCCAGATTGGCTGGGTGATCGTCGGCGGCATGTCGATCGGCACGTTGCTCACGCTGTTCGTCGTACCCACCGCATACACGCTGCTAGCGCGCAAGCATCGCGAAGGCGAGTTGCCGGCGCCCGCGCCGGCGCCGGCAGCGGCCGATTGAGCGGATCGTCGAAGCGCCGCGATCGGCGCTTCAATGCGGGGCGCACCTATTTTTTCGGAAAATGGGAACCGACCCCAATCAATTGCAATAGAATTGCCACGCCCAGGCGGCAGCATAGCCGCTTTACCCGGCAAGCTCGTTAGAGGAGAGATCATGTCGATTCGCATTCCACGCGCCGCCACGCTCGCACTCGCGTCCGCATTGCTCACGTTTGCCGCGTCCGCGCAGGCGGTGACCGAGATCCAGTGGTGGCACGCGATGACCGGCGCGAACAACGATCGCGTCAATGCCTTCGCGAAGCGCTTCAACGAGAGCCAGAACGAGTATCGCGTGACCGCGGTGTTCAAGGGCAGCTATCCCGAGGCGATGGCGGCGGCGATCGCCGCGTTTCGTGCCGGTAACGCGCCGCACATTCTGCAGGTGTTCGAGGTCGGCACCGCGACGATGATGGCGGCGAAGGGAGCGGTGAAGCCCGTGTTCGAGGTGATGGCCGAGTCGGGCGAGAAGTTCGACCCGAAGAGCTACGTTCCCGCGGTCGCCGGCTACTACACCAATCCGAAGGGCCAGATGCTGTCGTTCCCCTTCAACAGCTCGACGACGGTGTTCTGGTACAACAAGGACGCCTTCCAGAAGGCGGGAATCGACCCGAACCAGGCGCCGGTGACGTGGCAGGCCGTCGTCGCGGACATGGCGAAGCTCAAGGCGGCCGGCGTGGCGTGCCCGTTCACGACCGGCTGGCAATCGTGGGTGCAGCTCGAGAGCTTTTCGGCATGGCACAACCAGCCGTTCGCGACCGAGCAGAACGGCTTCGCCGGCATCAACCCGAAGCTCGTGTTCAACGGCCCGATCCAGGTGCGCCACATCGCCAACATGCAGGACTGGATCAAGAAAGGCTATTTCGTCTACGGCGGGCGCAAGAACGAGCCGGAAGCGAAGTTCTACAGCGGCGAATGCGCGATGATGACGACGTCGTCGGCCGCGTACGGGACGGTGAAGCAGAACGCCAAGTTCAAATTCGCCGTGTCGACGCTGCCCTACTACGCCGACGTTCAAGGTGCGCCGCAGAACACGATCATCGGCGGCGCGAGCCTGTGGGTGATGGGCGGCAAGAAGAAGGAAGAGTACAAGGGCGTGGCCAAGTTCCTGACGTTCCTTTCGCGCCCCGAGATCCAGGCCGAATGGCACCAGGCGACCGGCTATCTGCCAATCACGATGGCCGCTTACGAGCTCACGAAGCAGTCGGGCTTCTACGACAAGAACCCGGGCACCGACGTGTCGGTCCAGCAGATGATCGTCAAGACGACGACGAACTCGCGCGGTATCCGCCTCGGCAACTTCGTGCAGATCCGCGACATCATCGACGAGGAGCTCGAGCAGGTCTGGAGCGGCAAGAAGGACGCGAAGGCCGCGCTCGACGCGGCCGTCGCGCGGGGCAACGAGCAGATCGCGCGGTTTGCCAAGACGGCGAAGGAGTATTAGGTCCCGTCGCCGCCGCCGGTGCAGGGTACCAAGCACGCGCGCGGGTTGCTGGCGCAGCCGCCCGCGCGCTCGGCGCGTGCGCACGCGCGTGAGGCGCCCGGCGCAACGCACGGTCGCGCGCCGATGAGGCGCCGGCCGCCTCGCTGAACGGGCACGGAGTCGGGCGATGGCGATGGAAAAGCGCGCACGGTTCCATTCGTTGTGGCTGCCGTACGCGCTGGTCGCTCCCCAGCTCGCCATCACCGTCGTCTTCTTCTTCTGGCCCGCGACGCAGGCGGTCTACCAGTCCGTGCTGCTGCAGGACCCGTTCGGTACGACGACCGAGTTCGTGGGCGCCGACAACTACCGGGCACTTTTCGACGATCCGTTCTACCTCGCGTCGTTCAAGGTCACCGCGGTCTTCTCGGTGCTGGTCGCGGCGATCGGCCTGTCGTTCTCGCTGGTGCTCGCGGTGTTCGCCGATCGCGTGATCCACGCTGCAACCGTCTACAAGACGCTGCTGATCTGGCCGTACGCGGTCGCGCCCGTCGTCGCGGCAGTCCTGTGGCTGTTCCTGCTCAATCCGACGCTCGGCATCGTCGCGTACTGGTTGCGCGAGCTGGGCATTCCCTGGGACCCGCTGCTCGACGGCACCGACGCGCTGATCCTCGTCACGCTCGCAGCGGTATGGAAGCAGGTGAGCTACAACTTCCTGTTCTTCCTCGCCGGGCTGCAATCGATCCCGAAGTCGCTGATCGAGGCGGCCGCGATCGACGGCGCGGGCCCGGTGCGCCGCTTTGCGACCATCGTCTTCCCGCTGCTGTCGCCGACGACCTTCTTCCTGCTCGTCGTGAACATCGTCTACGCGTTCTTCGAGACGTTCGCGATCATCGACGCGGCGACCGGCGGCGGGCCGGTGCAGGCGACCGACATCCTGGTCTACAAGGTGTACAAGGACGGCTTCAAGGGGCTCGATCTCGGCGGATCCGCGGCGCAGTCGGTGATCCTGATGGCGATCGTCATTTCGCTCACGGTGGTCCAGTTCCGTTACGTCGAGCGCAAGGTGCAATACTGAAATGGTCGAGCATCGGCCGATCCTGAATTTCGTCTCGCACGCGGTCCTCATCGTGGGCGTGGCGATCGTCGCGTTCCCGATCTACGTCACATTCGTCGCCTCCTCACTCACCGCCGAGCAGGTGCTCGCGCCTCCGATGCCGCTCGTGCCCGGCCCGCATCTGATCGAAAACTACATGACGGCGCTCGCGCAGGGAGCGGGCCAGTCGACGGCGCCGGTCGCGCGGATGATGCTGAACAGCCTGATCTCCGCGCTGGTGATCGCGCTCGGCAAGATCGCGATCTCGCTGTTGTCGGCGTTCGCGATCGTCTATTTCAGGTTTCCGCTTCGCACGTTCTTCTTCTGGATGATCTTCGTTACGCTGATGCTGCCCGTCGAGGTGCGCATACTGCCGACATACAAGGTCGTGTCCGACCTGCACATGCTCGACACCTACGCGGGGCTCACCGTGCCGCTGATCGCGTCGGCGACGGCGACGTTCCTGTTCCGGCAGTTCTTCCTCACGATTCCCGACGAGCTCGCCGAAGCCGCGCGAATCGACGGCGCCGGTCCGATGCGCTTCTTCCGCGACATCGTCGTGCCGCTGTCGCGGCCGAACATCGCCGCGCTTTTCGTGATCCTGTTCATCTACGGCTGGAACCAGTACCTGTGGCCGCTGCTCGTGACGACGCAGGAGGACATGTACACGACGGCGATCGGGATCAAGCGCATGATCACCGGCGGCGGCGAGGCGGCGACCGAATGGCACCTGGTCATGGCCACCGCGATGCTCGCGATGCTGCCGCCGGTGGCCGTCGTGCTGCTGATGCAGAAGTGGTTCGTCAAGGGCCTGGTCGACGCCGAGAAATGACGAGCGCCGACCGTCGTCCCCGCGGGGACCCAGTGACTTTCGTCGAACGTGCCAACGACGCTGGATTCCCGCGTCCGCGGGTATGACGGGCTAACCATGGCCAGCCTCGAATTCCGCAACGTCAGCAAGACTTACGTCGGCAATCCCGTCATCCCCGGCATCGACCTGTCGGTCGCCGACGGCGAGTTCGTCGTGATCGTCGGACCGTCTGGATGCGGCAAGTCCACCGTGCTTCGCATGGTCGCCGGGCTGGAGGAGACCACCGGCGGCGAGATCGCGATCGGCGGGCGTGTCGTCAACCGTCTGGAGCCGAAGGATCGCGACATCGCGATGGTGTTCCAGAACTACGCGCTCTATCCGCACATGAGCGTGTACGACAACATGGCGTACGGGCTGCGAATCCGCGGCCAGCCCAAGAGCGACATCGACGCGACGGTGAAGCGCGCCGCCGACATTCTCGAACTTGGCGCGCTGCTCGATCGCAAGCCGCGCCAGCTATCCGGCGGCCAGCGGCAGCGCGTCGCGATGGGCCGCGCGATCGTGCGCGAGCCGGCCGTGTTCCTGTTCGACGAGCCGCTGTCCAATCTCGATGCGAAGCTTCGCGTGCAGATGCGCTTCGAGATCCAGAAGCTGCATCGAAGGCTCGGCACGACGAGCCTGTACGTCACGCACGACCAGGTCGAGGCGATGACGCTCGCGCAGCGGATCGTCGTGATGAACGCGGGACGCGCCGAGCAGGTCGGAACGCCGATGGAGGTCTACGCGAACCCGCAGACGCTGTTCGTCGCGGGCTTCATCGGGTCGCCGGCGATGAACTTCATGCCGGGCAAAGCCGATGGCAGCGGCGCGATCGAGCTCGACGCGGGAGGCGTCGTGCACGCTTGCGACGGGAAGCTCGTGGCCGGCCGCGACGTCGTCGTCGGCATTCGTCCCGAGCACATGCTGCCCGCGCGCGACGGCGAACGCGTGCTCGCCGGAACGGTCGAGATGATCGAGCACCTCGGCGCCGATTCGCTCGTCCATGTCGGCCACGGCGACACGACGGTGGTCGCGCGCCTTCCGCACGGAACGCACCCGGACGTCGGCTCGACGTTCGCGCTCGCCGCGGAACCCCGTAGCGTGTTCCTGTTCGACGCGTCGAACGGGCAAAGGATCCGATGATGATGACCGATGCGATTGCTCGCGATTGGCCGTATCCGCGGCTCGTCGCGCACCGGGGCGCGGGCAAGCTCGCGCCCGAAAACACGCTGACCGCGATGCGCGTCGGCCACGCTCACGGCTATCGGATGGTCGAGTTCGACGTGAAGCTCGCCGCCGACAACGTGAGCTTTCTGCTGCACGACGCGACGCTCGATCGCACGACCAGCGGGCGCGGCCGCGCCGACGCGCTGCCGTGGCGCGAGTTGTCGCGTCTCGATGCCGGCGGGTGGCACTCGGCGAAATACGCGGGCGAGCCGGTGCCCACACTCTCGTCGATCGCGCGGTGGGCCCGCGCGCACGGCGTCTCGTGCAACATCGAGATCAAGCCGACACCCGGCCGCGAGGCGGAAACCGGTGCTGCCGTCGCGCTCGATGCCGCGACTCTGTGGCGCGAAGCCGACGTGCCGCCGCTGTTGTCGTCGTTCTCCGAAGCGTCGCTCGCTGCCGCGCGCAAGGCGGTCGAATCGCTGCCGCGCGCGCTGTTGGTCGACGAGCTCCCCGACGACTGGCTGGACCGTCTGGGCCGACTCGACTGCGTGGCGCTCGATGCGAATCACGAGGCGCTGACGGAGGAGATCGTCGGCATGGCGCATCGCGCCGGCTACCGCGTGATGTGCTACACGCCGAACGAGCGCGAGCGCATCGACGAGCTCGCGGCCTTCGGCGTGGACACGCTGATCACCGACGCGGTCGACCATGTCGCCGCCGACTCGCTGCCGCCTGCGCCGCCGTTGAGCTGACGTCATTCCCGCGCACGCGGGAATGCAGTGACTTTGAACGAACGACACTGGGTCCCCGCGTTCGCGGGGACGACGGTATCGATGTCACGCAGCCGCGGCCCAAGGCAACCGTCATTCCCGCGCACGCGGGGACGACGGTATCGATGTCACGCAGCCGCGGCCCAAGGCAACCGTCATTCCCGCGCACGCGGGAATCCAGTGTCTTTGCGCCGAACGACACTGGGTCCCCGCGTTCGCGGGGACGACGGTATCGATGTCACGCAGCCGCGGCCTAAGGCAACCGTCAGCCCAAGGCAGCCGTCATTCCCGCGCACGCGGGAATGCAGCGACTTTGAACGAACGACGCTGGGTCCCCGCGCTCGCGGGGACGACGGGTACCGACGTCACGCAGCCGCGGCCCAAGGCAACCGTCATTCCCGCGCACGCGGGAATCCAGTGTCTTTGCGCCGCACGACACTGGGTCCCCGCGTTCGCGGGGACGACGGTATCGATGTCACGCAGCCGCGGCCCAAGGCAACCGTCATTCCCGCGCACGCGGGAATGCAGCGACTTTGAACGAACGACACTGGGTCCCCGCGTTCGCGGGGACGACATCACGCCGCGGCGGCGGCCGGCCGGCGTATCTCGCGTTCGTCGATCGGCAGATTGATGAGCCCCGCCGCGATGCCGAGCGCGATCGCAATCCACCAGACGACGTCGTAGCTTCCGGTCGTGTCGTAGAGCTTGCCGCCGAGCCACGCGCCGAGGAAGCTTCCGACCTGATGGCTGAAGAACGTGACGCCTGCGAGCATCCCGAGATAGCGCACACCGAACACCTGCGCGACGATGCCGTTGGTCGGCGGCACCGTCGAAAGCCACAGCAATCCGAGCGCCACGGCGAACGCGTAAACCGAGAGTTGCGACAACGGCAGCAGGAAGAACAGCGCGAACGCGATCGCGCGGGCGAAGTAGATGAACGACAGGATGTAGCGCTTCGGCATCCGGCCGCCGAGCCAGCCCGTCGTCCACGTGCCGACGATATTGAACAAGCCGACGAGCGCGAGCGCCGTCACGGCGACGTGCGGCGGCATGCCTTTGTCGGCGAGATACGCGGGAAGGTGCACGCCGACGAATACGACCTGGAAGCCGCAGACGAAGAAGCCGATCGTCAGCAGCACGTAGCCGCGGTGGCCCATCGCTTCGCGGATCGCTTGCGCCGCCGATTGCTGGAACGCATGCGCGTGCCCGCCGACGCGGTCGTACATGACGAGCGCGAGCGGCGCCATCACCACCGCGATCGCGGCGAGCACGACCAGCGCGCCGTACCAGCCGAGCGTCGACAGCAATACTTGCGTGAGCGGCAGCATCGCGAACTGGCCGAACGATCCCGCCGCGGCGGAAACACCGAGCGCCATGCTGCGCTTTTTCGGCGGATAGGCGCGGCCGAGCACGCCGGCGATCGTCGAGAACGACACGCCGGAAAGACCGAGCCCGATCAGCACGCCGGCGGTGAGCGCGAGTCCGAGCGGCGTGCTCGCATGCGCCATCGTGACGAGCCCCGCCGCGTAGAACAGCCCGCAGACGAGCGCGACGCGATGCGCGCCGAAGCGGTCGGCGAGCATTCCGGCAAAGGGCGTTGCCGCGCCCCAGACGATGTTCTGCACGGCCATCGCGAACGCGAACGTCTCGCGACCCCAATGCAGATCGGCGCTCATCGGCTGCAGGAAGAGCCCGAATCCGTGCCGCACGCCGAGCGAAAGCGTGAGGATCAGGCTGCTCGCGACGAGAACGACGGTCGGTGTGCGCCACTCGGCGCGCGATGCGCTGGCCATGGTGAGCTCCTCGCGGACTACGCGTCGCGCCCTGCCGGCGCGGGATGCAGCGTTTCGATTTCGGCGAGCGTTTCGATCAGCGTCTCGAGCTTCGTCGCGCCGAGGCGCTTTGCCACACGCGCCTGCGCACGTCTCCAATGCGGCTCGGCCGCTTTGAGCGCCGTCGTGCCCGCGCGCGTCAGCGCGACGTTGCGCGTTCGCGCGTCGCTTCCCGGCTCGATCTCGACGAAGCCGCGCGCCACCATCGGATCGAGGTTGCGCGACAACGCCGTGCGATCGAGCAGCGACGTCGCCGCCAGCGCGCCGATGCGCATCGGACCTTCGCGCGCGAGCGTGCGCAGCAGCGAGAACTGCGTCACCCGCAACCCCGCCGGCGCCATCTCGTCGTCGTAGAGCTGCGTGAGCGCGCGGGTCGCGCGGCGCATGCGACCGCACGCGCAGGCGACTGCTAGAGGCGGCGAGACCATGGCCGGCGCAGGGCAATTAGGAGCATATGCACATAGTTGCGAGCATATGCACGTATCGGCATAGCGTCAAGCCCCGCCAACAGCCGCGCGAGCGTCCTTCAGGCCCAGCCCTTCGCGCGCTCGACGGCCTTTTCCCAGCCGGCCCGCAGCTCGAGCGCCCGGTCGCGGCTCATCGCGGGCTCGAAGCGGCGATCGATCCGCCAGTTTGCCGCGACGTCGCCGACATTCTTCCAATAGCCGACGGCGAGGCCGGCGAGATAGCCGGCGCCGAGCGCCGTCGTTTCGAGCACCTTCGGACGCACGACCGGCGCGCCCAGGATATCGGCCTGGAACTGCATCAGCAGATTGTTCGCTGCCGCGCCGCCGTCGACGCGAAGCTCGGCGAGCGTCATGCCGGCGTCCTTCTCCATCGCGGCAAGAACGTCGGCGCTCTGAAACGCGATCGATTCCAATGCGCTGCGCGCGAGATGCCCGCCCGTGACGCCGCGCGTGAGCCCGAACACCGCGCCGCGCGCATACGGATCCCAATGCGGCGCGCCGAGCCCGGCGAACGCCGGGACGAGATACACGCCGCCGTTGTCGGCAACGCTCGCCGCGAGCGCTTCGATGTCGGAGGACTGACGGATCAGCTTGAGGCCGTCGCGCAGCCACTGCACGACGGCGCCGGCGATGAACACGCTGCCCTCGAGCGCGTAGTCGCGCACGATGGCGCCATCGATGCGCCGCTGCCAGGCGACGGTGGAGACGAGATTGTTCTGGGACGCGACGGCCTTGGTGCCGGTGTTGAGCAGCAGGAAGCAACCGGTCCCGTACGTGTTCTTCGCGAGGCCCGGTGAATGGCAAGCCTGCCCGAACAGCGCTGCCTGCTGATCGCCGGCGATTCCCGCGATCGCGACGTCGACGCCATTGACGGCCGCTGTCGCGACGATTTCCGACGAGCCGACCACGCGCGGCAGCACCTCGCGCGGAATGTCGAGCAGCGCGAGCAACTCGTCGTCCCAGTCGCCGGCGTGGATGTCGTAGAGCAGCGTGCGGCTCGCGTTCGACGCGTCGGTGACGTGCGTCGAGCCGCGCGACAGATGCCAGACGAGCCAGCTGTCGATCGTGCCGAACGCGAGCTCGCCGCGAGCGGCGCGGACGCGCGCGTCGTCGACGTGATCGAGCAGCCATTTGAGCTTGGTGCCCGAGAAGTACGCATCGATCACGAGGCCCGTCTTGCGCGCGAACAGCGGCGCGAGCCCGCGCGCACGCAGCTCATCGCACATCGGTGCCGTCCGTCGGTCCTGCCAGACGATCGCGTTCGCGACCGGCCGCCCGGTCGCCCGCTCCCAAAGAACGGTCGTCTCGCGCTGGTTCGTGATGCCGATCGCCGCGATGTCGTGCGCGCCGAGATGCGCTTTCGCGAGCACCTCGTGCAGCACGCCCGATTGCGTCGCCCAGATCTCCGTCGGGTCATGCTCGACCCACCCAGGTTGGGGAAAATGCTGGGTGAACTCCGCCTGTGCGACAGCGCGCACGTCGCCGGAGTGGTCGAAAACCAGCGCGCGCGAGCTCGTGGTTCCTTGGTCGAGCGCGAGAACGAAGGCCATGCGCAAGTATAGGGACAAATAAGTACGACAAAATAAGTAGGGTCAGACTCCACTTTCCAAAAATAAGTAGGGTCAGACTCCACTTTCCACGCAAGACTCCACTTTCCACGCAGCGGCTCGCATCGGCGGACAGCCCGGAAAGTCGAGTCTGACCCTACTTATTCCGGAAAGTCGAGTCTGACCCTACTTATTTGCGCTGCGCTGTCGCGCGTTTGGCGCGGTTGCTAGGTCGGCGCACGACCGCGTAAAATCAAACCGTTGCGGTGGCGTTCGCCCGTCCCGGCGGCCAATTGGCAGCACTCCCGCCCCGCTCGTGTTCCCGCGCCACTTCACACGCTGTTTCCGCGACGCCGATGCCGCTCCCGAAGAGTCCCGTCCCGCGCAAGCGCCTCCACGTGCGCGACATCCGCTACGAGGGATGGCGGCGCGAAGACGGCTTCTACGACATCGAAGCGAGGCTGGTCGACACCAAGGACGACGACTACGCGTTGCTGTCGGGCGTGCGGCCGGCCGGCGAGCCGATCCATGAAATGTGGGCGCGCGTGACGATCGACGAGCACTTCAACGTGCACGCGCTCGTCGTCGCGAGCGATCGCGTTCCGTACGAGGGCTGCGAGCGCATCGCACCCGACTACGCGAAGCTCGCGGGCACGAATCTCATGCGCGGCTTTCGGCAGAAGCTGAACGACATCGTCGGCGGCGTGCGCGGCTGCAGTCACGTGACCGAGCTGATCGCGTTTCTGCCGACGGCGGCGCTGCAGACGTTCGCCGGCGTGCATGGCGAAGTGCGAGCCGAAAACGAGAAGCCCTATCAGCTCGACCGGTGTCATGCGCTCGAGACGTCGTCCGACGTCGTGCGCCGCTACTATCCCAAGTGGTACAAGGGCGCCGCGTGACGCGGCCGCGAGGAGAGTCCGTGAAGATCCACGAATACCAGGGCAAGGAAATCTTCCGCAGGTTCGGCATGACGACGCCGCACGGCATTCCGGCGTTCTCGGTCGACGAAGCGGTCAAGGCGGCGCAGTCGCTCGGCGGCAGTGTCTGGGTCGTCAAGGCGCAAATCCACGCCGGCGGACGCGGCAAGGGCGGCGGCGTGAAGCTCGCGCGCTCGCTCGATGAAGTCCGTCAGCGCGCGAGCGAGATCCTCGGCATGCAGCTCGTCACGCACCAGACCGGCCCCGATGGCCAAAAGGTACGGCGTCTGCTGATCGAGGAGGGGGCGAATATCGAGAAGGAGCTCTACGTCGGCATGGTCGTCGACCGGCAGACGCAGCGCGTCGCGCTGATGGCGAGCTCCGAAGGCGGGATGGACATCGAGGAGGTCGCGGCGAAGACGCCGGAACGCATCCACAAGGTGTTCATCGACCCGATGCGCGGATTGACCGCCGCCGAAGCCGACGACGTCGCGCGCAAGATCGGCGTACCCGAGGCGAGCGTGCCGCAGGCGCGCGCGATGCTGCAAGGTCTTTACCGCGCGTTCGATGAAACCGATGCTTCGCTCGCCGAGATCAATCCGTTGATCCTCACGCGTGACGGGCGCGTGATCGCGCTCGACGCGAAGCTCAACTTCGACGACAACGCGCTCTTTCGCCATTCCGACGTCGTCGAGATGCGCGACTTGGACGAGGAAGATCCGGCCGAGGTCGACGCGTCGAAATTCGACCTGTCGTACATCTCGCTCGACGGCAACATCGGCTGCCTCGTCAACGGCGCCGGCCTCGCGATGGCGACGATGGACACGATCAAGCTCTTCGGCGCCGAGCCCGCGAACTTTCTCGACGTCGGCGGCGGCGCCACCGAGGAAAAGGTCACCGAGGCGTTCAAGATCATGCTGCGCAATCCGAAGGTGAAGGGGATCCTCGTCAACATCTTCGGCGGCATCATGCGCTGCGACACGATCGCGAACGGCATCGTCGCGGCGGCGAAGGAGACGCGGCTTTCGGTCCCGCTCGTCGTTCGCATGAAAGGGACGAACGAGGACATCGGCAAGCAGATCCTCAAGGACTCGGGGCTTCCGATCATCAGCGCCGACAACATGTCCGACGCTGCGCAGAAGATCGTCGCCGCGGTCGGCGGAAAGTAGGATCGTCGTCCCCGCGAACGCGGGGACCCAGTGGCTTTCGGACCGAATGCAGAAGAGGTTCTGGGTCTACATGCTCGCAAGCGGAAGGAATGGGACGTTGTACATCGGCGTCACGTCGGACCTCGTGAAACGCGTATGGCAGCACAAGGAAGGATTCGTCGACGGCTTCACGAAGAAATACGGCGTCAAGTCGCTGGTCTGGTTCGAGCCGCACGAATCGGCTGAAGCCGCGATCGGGCGGGAGAAGCAATTGAAGCGGTGGAACAGGGCATGGAAGGTCACCCTGATCGAAGAAATGAACCCGTATTGGAATGACCTCTACGATGAGATCGCGGCTTAGGATCGGACGACACTGGGCCCCCGCGTTCGCGGGGGCGACGGAAGCGTAGGCGGAACCCATGAGCATCCTGATCAACAAAGACACCAAGGTCATCACGCAGGGCATCACCGGCAAGACCGGCCAGTTCCACACGCGGATGTGCCGCGAATACGCCAACGGTCGCAACTGCTACGTCGCCGGTGTCAATCCGAAGAAGGCCGGCGAGGATTTCGAGGGCGTTCCGATCTACGGCACCGTGCGCGAGGCGAAACAGGCGACCGGCGCAACGGTCAGCGTCATTTACGTGCCGCCGCCGTTTGCCGCAGCGGCTATCGACGAAGCCGTCGATGCGGAGCTCGACCTCGTCGTTTGCATCACCGAGGGCATTCCGGTGCGCGACATGATCCGCACGCGCTACAAGATGCAAGGCAGGAAGACGCTGCTGCTCGGCCCCAATTGCCCGGGCATCATCACGCCCGAGGAGCTCAAGATCGGCATCATGCCCGGCCATATCCACAAGAAGGGCCGCATCGGCGTCGTATCGCGTTCCGGAACGCTCACGTACGAAGCCGTCGGCCAGTTGACCGACCTGTCGCTGGGTCAATCGTCGGCGGTGGGCATCGGCGGCGATCCGGTCAACGGCTTGAAGCACATCGACGTGTTGAAGCTCTTCAACGACGATCCCGACACCGACGCGGTCGTGATGATCGGCGAGATCGGCGGCAGCGACGAGGAAACCGCCGCACGCTGGGCCAAGTCGAACATGAAGAAGCCGATCGTCGGATTCATCGCCGGCGTGACGGCGCCGGCGGGCAAGCGCATGGGTCACGCCGGCGCGATCATTTCGGGCGGCAAGGGGACAGCGCAGGAAAAGCTCGCGGTCATGGAAGAGTGCGGCATCAAGGTGACGCGCAATCCCGCCGAAATGGGGCGGTTGTTGAGATCGGTGCTCTAAGCGGGACATGTCGTCCCCGCGAACGCGGGGACCCAGTGACTTTTGCGCGGCAAGGCACTGGATTCCCGCTTTGTCGGGAATGACCGCTGGAGGAGGGGTCGGTTGGAGGCATTCACGCCGCAGTTCTGGGTGGCGGCGGTCGAGATCATCGTCATCAACATCCTGTTGTCGGGCGACAACGCGGTGGTGATCGCGCTAGCGTGCCGCAATCTGCCGAAACGCCAGCGCAAGCTCGGCATTTTCTGGGGCGTGATCGGCGCGATCATCTTGCGCGTGATCCTGACGTTCTTCGCGGTGACGCTGCTGCAACTGCCGTATCTTCAGCTCGTGGGCGGGGCACTGCTGTTGTGGATCGGCGTCAAGCTGATCGCCGAGGACGACGATAGCGAGCACGCGGTCGAGTCGAGCGACCGGCTGATATCGGCGGTGAAGACCGTCATCCTCGCCGACCTCGTGATGAGCATCGACAACGTGATCGGCGTCGCCGGCGCCGCGAAGGGGAGCTTGCTGCTGCTGGTGTTCGGTCTGGTCGTCAGCATTCCGCTTGTCGTCGTCGGCGCGCAGCTCATCATGAAGCTGATCGAGCGATTTCCCTTTCTCGTTATCGCGGGGGGCGGCCTGCTCGGCTACATCGCCGGTGAGATCGCCGTCGAGGACACCGCGATCAAGGACTGGGTGGTCGCGCACGCCGGCTACCTTCACTGGCTTGCGCCGACGCTCGGCGTCGCATTCGTCGTCGCGATCGGCGTGTGGCTCACGCGCAGGCAGCGAAGTCCCGCGGCTGCCGACTGAATGCCTTTGCGGAATGATGGTTTACGTTAGACTCTAGCAATTCTTGCCGGGCACGCCGCCCGCGGCCTCAAGCGCGATGTCCGACCAACCCCCACTCGAAACCGCCTCGCTGTCACATCCCGGCATGGTCCGCTCGCACAACGAGGACACCGTCTTCGTCGATGCGGACGCCGGAATCGCCGTTCTGGCGGACGGGATGGGCGGTTACAACGCGGGCGAAGTCGCGAGCGGCATCGCCGTCAACGTCGTCACCAACGGCATGGTGCCGGAGCTCAAATCGGGGCGCGAGCTGTCGAAGGTGGACGTGACGACGGGTCTCACGCATGCGGCGCTCTTGCTGCAACAGCAGATCGCCGCCGCGAACAAGGGCATCTACGAGGCTGCGCAGCAGCGTCCGGAATGCGCCGGGATGGGAACGACGATCGTGGCCGCGGTGTTCTGCGGCAACCGGGTATCGATCGGACACATCGGCGATTCGCGGTGCTATCGGCTGCGCGGCGACAAGTTCGAGCAACTGACGCACGACCATTCGCTGTTGCAGGAGCAGATCGACAGCGGCGTGCTGACCACGGAGCAGGCGAAATACTCGCTCAACAAGAACCTGGTGACGCGCGCGCTCGGCATCGAGGCGATCGTGCCGGCCGACATCGTCGAATATCGCGTCGAGGCGAACGACATCTACCTGCTCAACTCCGACGGCCTGACCGACATGGTCGACCCGGAGGTCGTGCACACGATCGTCGACGACAAGCGCAGCGATCTCGCGCTTGCCGCCGCCGAGCTGATCGATCTCGCCAACAAGAATGGCGGGCGCGACAATATCTCCGTCGTGCTGATTCGCGTGCCATCCGACTTCATCCCGCAGGCGGGGTGGGTGCAGCGCTGGCTCGCGAAGAAGAACGCGTCATGAACGCCGTACGGCCGCGCGAAGGCGCTCGCCCCCTCCTTTGGCGAGGGGAGGCGCTGCCCGCGCAGTGGGCGAGCCTGGGGGAGGTTTCCCGATGAGCAAGCTCGTTCTCGTCCTGCCGGACAACTCGGTGCTCAACGTGCGGCTCGATCGCGAGCGCCTCACGATCGGCCGGCGACCCGACAACGATGTCTGCCTGCCCTATCCGGCTGTCAGCGGCGAGCATGCGGCTGTGGTCACGATCTTCCCCGATTCCTTCCTCGAGGACCTCGGCAGCACCAACGGAACGCTCGTCAACGGCAAAGCGATCATCAAGCATTTCCTGCGCGATCGAGACCAGATCGAGATCGGCAAGCAGAAGCTCGTCTATCTCGCGAGCGATGACGAACGCTACGAGCCGCCTCGGCACGCACTCGGATCGCTCACCCTGCGGACGCTTGGCGAGCGCGTCGAGCCGGCGGCGCAGCCGATCATCGCGAGCGACGCCGGCTCTGCCGCGCGACACGCGAACGCCGACGTCGGCGCGCTTTCCGACGAGCTCGAGAAGGGCCTCTCGGGCTTGCAGGTTTCGGCACAGATCGATTCGATGGCCGGCGCGGCGCATGCCGAGCCCGTGGACACGCTTCCGCCGCTGCAGGTAGTCCCGAAGCGGGCCGACGCACCACCGCAGTCGCCCTCGCGCACGCCGTCTCCCGCCAATCCCGAGCTCACGCAATCGCTGCCGCCGATGGCGGCGATCAAGGTGCTAAGCGGCGCCAACGCAGGGCGGTCGGTGCCGCTGATCAAGGAAGAAACGACCGTCGGCCGCGTCGGTGTCGCAGTTGCCGCGATCCGCAAGAGCGGCGATGCCTTTACGCTGCGCCCGATCGAGTCGAAGTTGCCGGCTCGCGTCAACGGTCGCATTGTGCAAGCCGACGGCGTCGCGCTCAAAGCGGGTGACGAGATCGAGATCGCGGGCACGAAGCTGCAGCTCGTCATACCGCGGAGCCGTTGACGTCGACGCGGGCGATGGGTGGCTATTGTTGTAGCCGACATGTACGGAGAACGTCACTCGGCGGCGGGCGGGTGCCGCTCAGCGTCACCCCCCAGTTTCGTGTTGCGTCGCATCCGTCTCGAATCGGCCGCTCCGCGGTGCCCGTTCGTTCCCGTCTCGGGACCTTTTGTCGGTTGACGCTAAAGCAAATCCTCTTTCGGATCAACGGCCTTTGACCGCTCACCGAGCATCGTCAAAGCACTCGGTCCATTTGGCATAGGCATTGCTCGACTAGCACCAGCATCGCTGGGTGCGAGAGGTCGGGTTCCGATCAATCATATAACGGAGACGCAACTATGAAACGTGTTCAACAAGGCTTCACGCTCATCGAACTGATGATCGTAGTAGCTATTATCGGCATCCTGGCCGCGATCGCACTGCCGGCGTACCAGGACTACATCACCCGCTCGAAGATTACCGAGTTGATCGTGGCGGCCGATGCTTGCAAGACCTCTGTTTCTGAATATTATCAAACACTTAACGTATTCCCGCCGGACTTGGCTTCGTCGGGCTGCAGCGACGTGAACAGCAAGTATGTATCGGCGCTGACCGTCGCAGCCGACACCGGCGTCATCACGGTGACCGCGCTGACCGGCGCTGGCGCTATCGACGTTCTCGCGGCGGGCGACGTTGTGCTGACGCCCGCTCCGACCGCGACCGGCTCGCTCGACTGGTCGTGCTCCGGCGCCGGCACGACGATTCCCAAGAAGTACCTGCCGGCTAATTGCCGATAATCTAGTTGCGGTACAGAGAAGCCCGGCTTCGGCCGGGCTTCTCTATTACCAGACGCATATGCGATACGCCGTGCATGAGCGTTTGAGCGCACCGCGATTGCGCGTCAGGTCAACTGTGGCGCAAGCAGCGCGACGACTTCGTCGATGAGCGCATCCTCGTGCCCGGCTTCCCTGAGCTGCCATTTGACAGTGTTCAGCAGCTTGGCTCGCTTGTAGACGTTCAATTTGTGCTGCTGAGCGAACGTGCGCGTGCGACGAATCAATCCGTCCAGCTTCTTCGCGTTCTTCCGGGCCGAGATCGGCTTTCTGCCGGCTCGGTCGGCCGGGAACAGCGTGTTGATGTCCCTCGCAATTTCCCGGGCAAAGCTCTGCGCTTCGCTCGCGTCGAACCAGCCCCGTACCATATCATCCTCGGATTTATGGATTTCGCCGGCAGTGTCGCGCGATCCGGATTTTGCGGCAATGTGAGCGGGCGGCGCTCCGCTGCCGTGGTACGTGCGTGACGGGACGTTGCCAAGACACCGCATGAACCTCTTCGAGCGATTTCGCCGGACCGGACAGCCCGCGCACGCTTCGCACGGGGACCACGACGCTGCCCGCGAACAGCAGGCGTCGCACCTCATCGACGAGGGTAACGCGATCGAGGACCAGGGCCGGCTCTCGGAAGCGCTGCAACGCTACGACGCCGCGATATCCATGGCGCCGCAATTTGCGCGCGCGCACCTCAACCGCGGCAACGTCCTTCTCGCGACGGGCGACGGATCGGGCGCGCTCCGCTCGTACCAATCGGCGCTGGCCCTCGATCCCGGCTACGCCGCGGCGCACTACAACATCGGCAATGCTTATGCCAAATGCGATCGCCCCGCGGATGCGCTCGACGCTTACCGCGCCGCGCTTGCGCTAAAGCCCGATTTTGCGGATGCCGAAGTGGCGGCTGGCTGCCTGCTGGAGGACCTTGGGAGCCTTGACGAGGCGGTGGCGTGTTATCGGCGGGCACTCGCGATCAATCCCGACTATGCCGAAGTGCACTGCAATCTGAGCACTGCGCTCATGTCGCTCCGGCGGCTGGATGATGCCGTGGCAAGCGGCCGCCGCGCCGTGGAGCTCAAGCCGGACCTGGTCAACGCGCACATCAACATGGGCAACGCGCTGCACGACCTCGGGCGAATCGACGAGGCGGTGGCAAGCTATCGCTGCGCGCTGAGTCTCGATCCCGATCAGGCGGCCGTACACACGAGCCTGCTCTTCTGCCTCGCCCAGCAGGAGCGGCTCGACCCGGATGCGCTGTTCGCCGAGCATTGCCGCTTCGCCGAACGGTTCGAATCGCCGCTGCGGCCAAGCTGGCCGCGACATGTCAATTCTCGCGATCCCGCACGGCACCTGAAGATCGGGTTCGTTTCTGCGGACTTGCGCAACCACCCGGTTACCTATTTCATCGAGCCGGTGCTCGCGCACCTGGCGAGGTCGCCGGACCTGTCGCTCTACACCTATTACAACCACGCCGAGGAAGGCGAGATTACGCGGCGTCTGCGCGGTTACGTCAAGGGTTGGCGCTCGGTTGCCGCAATGTCGGATACGGTGTTGGCGCAACGAATCGGTGAAGATGGCATCGACATTCTCGTCGATCTGTCGGGACATACGTCGGAGAACCGGTTGCTGACTTTCGCTCGCAAGCCTGCGCCGGTGCAAGCAAGCTGGATGGGCTATCCCGCAACGACGGGTTTGCGATCGATGGACTACTACCTCGCGGATCCGCACTTCCTGCCCCCCGGTCGGTTCGACGATCAGTTCACCGAGAAACTGGTGTACCTGCCCGCCAATGTGCCCTTCCAACCGGACGAGCGCGCACCGCCGGTCAATCGGTTGCCCGCACTGGACAACGGATATGTGACGTTCGCGAGCTTCAATCGGATCAGCAAGCTCAATCCGTCCACGATCGCGCTGTGGTGCCGCCTGCTGCGCGCGCTGCCCGATGCGCGAATGGTGTTGGGCGGGATGCCGGGTCCGGGCGAATACGATGCGTTGATCGAGCAGTTCGCGCGCGAGCGCGTCGGCCGCGATCGACTAGAATTTCATTCGCGTTGTGGCACGGCAGCGTATCTGGGCTTGCACCACCGCGTCGACTTGTGTCTGGACCCGATCCCGTACGGAGGCGGAACGACCACCGCGCTCGCGCTCTGGATGGGCGTGCCGACACTTACGTGCGCCGGTGCAACGCCGCCCGGCCGACAGGCCGCCGCGATGCTCGCGTGGTTGGGACTCGATGAATTCACCGCGATCGACGCTGATGATTTCGAGCGGCGGGGAATTTCGTGGGCCGGCAATCTCGGCGGATTGGCCGAGCTTCGTTCGGGGTTGAGAGGGCGTTTCGAACGATCGGCGTTGGGCCGGCCGGAAGTCGTGGCTGCGGGGTTCGAACGCGCGTTGCGGATCATGTGGGAGCGCTGGTGCGCTGGGTTGCCCGCTCAGGTCATCGATGTGGCGATCGCGGACTCGGAGGCTCGGCGAATCGCCTAGTACCGGCGCGACGTCGGTTTGCATGCGCGCGGGCGAACCGTTATGAAACATGACCGGCGATCGGGGACACGCGATGAGAGTTGCGATCATGCAGCCCTACTTCCTTCCCTACATCGGGTATTTCCAGCTCATCGACGTCGCCGATCTCTTCATTTGCTATGACAACATCAAGTACACCAAGAAGGGGTGGATCAACAGGAACCGGATGCTGCGCGACGGTAAAGACGTGATGTTCTCGGTGCCGCTCAAAGCGGGTTCCGACCATCTGGATGTGCGAGAACGCGAGCTCGCTGCCGATTTCGACCGAGACAACCTGCTCAATCGGATCAAGGAAGCGTATCGACGCGCGCCCGCCTTCGCCGAAGCCTTTCCGCTTGTCGAGACCGTTGTGCATTATCCGGACCGAAACCTGTTCGGCTTCGTGCATCACGCCATCGTTCGCATTTGCGAGCACCTGGGCATTTCGACACCCATCGCCGTATCCTCACGGATCTCGATCGACCACGAGTTGCGGGGGCAGGACAAGGTGATCGCGCTGTGCCGGGCGGTCGGCGCGACCGAATATGTCAATCCGATCGGTGGTATCGAGCTCTACCGCAGCGACGTATTCGAGGCCAATGGTCTCGCGCTGACCTTTCTTCGGCCGGCTCCGTTCATATATGCGCAATTCGGCGAAGATTTCGTCCCGTGGCTATCGATCATCGATGTGATGATGTTCAACGTCGCCGAAGCGGTAAGGGAACACATCGAAACCGGGTTCGAGCTGGTGCCCGGCGCCGCGCACGCTATCTGAACGAGCACGGCGATGTTCGCCTGGCGCAAGCTCGGAAAGCTCTTCACGCCGCAAGCCGTCACCGGCCGGCACTGGCTGAAGGCGTTTGCGCAGGCACCGGCGACGCTCAAGTTCGATCGATTTGTCCGCGTGTATTTCTCGTGCCGGCCGCCCCCGGACATGGCCGGCCAGTACGTCAGTTACTCGGGCTATGTCGATCTCGACCGCTCTGACCTGTACCGCATCGTACGCGTCGGCGATGAACCGGTGCTGCCGCTCGGATCGCTCGGAGAATTCGACGAGTTCGGCACCTATCCGTTCAGCGTCGCTGCCAACGGGAGCGAAATATGGGGCTATTACGGCGGCTGGACCCGGTGCGAGTCGGTTCCGTTCAATGTCGCGATCGGCCTCGCGATCAGCCGGGATGGCGGCACGACGTTCCGCAGGTTCGGCAGAGGGCCGGTCCTGTCATATTCCACGCACGAGCCGTTCGTGTTGAGCGGTCCGAAGGTGCGGCGCTTCGGCGACAGCTGGTATCTGTGGTACATCGCAGGCAGGAAATGGAAGCTTTGCGACGGGCGACCGGAGCCGGTCTACAAGATACGGATGGCGATCTCGGAAGACGGAATCCACTGGTCCAGGATGAATCGCGATCTCATCGAGAGCAGGCTCGAGGAAGACGAAGCGCAAGCGAGCCCGGACGTGTTCTTTTCCCAAGGCAAGTACCACATGTTCTTCTGCTATCGCTACAGCGCCGATTATCGCAACAGCGCGAGAGGCTACCGCATCGGATACGCAAGCAGCGAAGACTTGCAGCATTGGCATCGCGACGACACAAAGGCGGGCATCGAAGTTTCGGCCGAGGGATGGGACTGCGAGTCGATCAGCTATCCGCACGTGTTCGACGTCGATGGCCGCATCTACATGGCCTATCTCGGGAACCAGGTGGGCAGGGAAGGCTTTGGCCTCGCCGAATTGGTTGGCCAACTTGAATGAGCGGGACGAGCGGCCGATGAAGTGGCGCAAACTCGGACGAATATTCGATCCGGCGCAGTTCTCGCTGCCTCACGGCTGCAGGGAGTTCGCCCAAGCGCCGCAAGTGCTTGCGTTCGACGACTTCGTTCGTATCTATTTCTCGACTCGATCGGTCGATGGCGGCGGCAAGTACCGAAGCCACATCGCATACGTCGACATGGAGAGTGACTTGCGCACCGTCGTCGCCGTATCCGACCACACGGTCATCGAGCTCGGCAAGCTCGGATGCTTCGACGAACACGGTATCTTTCCGATGAGCGTCGTGCGCGATGCCGGACGCGTCCTCGGCTACACATGCGGGTGGAGCAGGCGGGTCTCAGTGTCGGTCGAGACGTCGATCGGCCTCGCGATCAGCGACGATGATGGAAGGACCTTCAGCCGGATCGGCGACGGCCCGGTGCTGACCGCGTCGACCTCCGAGCCTTTTCTTGTCGGCGATGGATTCGTAAGGCCGATCGGCGATTGCATGCACATGTGGTACATCTTCGGCACCGCGTGGAGGCGATTCAGCGAGGGCGCGCCGCCCGACCGCGTCTACAAGATCGCTCACGCGACGTCTTGCGACGGTGTCGGCTGGATCAAGGATGAAGTACGCCAGATTGTGAACGACCGGCTCGGTGCCGACGAAAGCCAGGCGTTGCCAACGGTAATCGAGATCGACGGCCGCTATCACATGTTCTTCTGCTATCGTCATTCATCGGATTTTCGTACGAATCGCGAGCGTAGCTACAGGATCGGCCACGCGTATTCGGACGATCTATCCAACTGGACGCGCGATGATTGCGCGCCCGGCATCGAGCCCACGCCGGGCGAATGGGATTCGGACATGGTGTGCTACCCCCACGCGTTCGCATGGAACGACAACGTATATCTGCTGTACAACGGCAATCAATTCGGCCGCTTCGGCTTCGGCCTGGCCGTGCTCGAATGAAACGGGAGCACGTCGGCATCGCCGTCAATCTCAGTACAGAAGCCGACATCTGCGCGCACCTGAAGAAGTGCGACCAAACGTTTGCGCCAGCGCTGAGCACCCGCGTCGATATTGCGGATTACTCGCGCAAGATCAGACAACGTGCGTTGACCGTCGAGGCGTGGGCGGGCGACGAGCTCGTCGGGCTCGTCGCGGCCTATCTGTCACCCAGCGAATCATCCTGCTTCATAACGAATGTAAGCATCTCGAACGAGCGCTCGGGCAGCGGCATCGCAACGCGCCTGTTGACCGAGTTGTTCGAGCACGCCCGCTCGGCACGGCTGACTCGCATCGATCTCGAGGTGTCCAAGGTCAGCAGTCGCGCCCGCAAGCTCTATTCAAGGCTCGGCTTCGAGGAAGTCGGCGAGCGAGGCGACCTCATCGTGATGAAGAGGACGCGAGATCATGCGTCGGAGGCCGACGGCGAAGGAAGCGCCCATGCGTAACCACAATGAGGAGTACCGGGACAATGCCTCGCGCAAGTACGCGTACGACTTCGACGCGATCATCCGGCGCTACCTGCTACGAACGCTGAAAAGACATTTCGTCGCGGGAGATGCGCTCGAGCTCGGCTGCTACAAGGGCGACATGACCGAACAGATCCTCGCGTACTTTCCGTCGATCACGGTGGTCGAAGCGGCGAGCGATCTCGCGGACATCGTGCGGCGGCGCTTCGGCCCGAAGGTGACCGTCATTAGCGACGATGTCGCTACGGCTCACATCGATCGCCAATACGCCAACATCTTCCTCGTTCATACACTGGAACATCTCGACGATCCCGTCATCGCGTTGCGCCGGATACGGGAATGGCTGACCCCGGCGGGACGCCTGTTCGTAGCCGTGCCGAACGCCAACGCGCTGTCGCGCCAACTCGCTGTCAAGATGGGTCTGATCGAATTCAACGCTGCCGTCACGCCGGCCGAAGCGGCGCAGGGCCATCGGCGCACGTATTCGATGGACGTCCTGTCGAGTGATCTGCGCGATGCGGGATTGCGGATCGACGATTGCGGCGGCGTTCTCGTCAAGCCGCTCGCAAACTATCAATTCGACGCGGCTATCGCGCAGGGGATCATCACCGACGCGTATCTCGACGCCTGCCAGGCGCTTGCCGACGTTTATCCTGAGCTTTGCGCAACGATCTACGCTGTTTGCAGCAGACCGACCGATTAGCTGCCGGCGCGCGTGGCGCCCATCGACAAGCAGCGCAGTACCGACAAAATGCCGTCGGTCGCATCCTGCGGCAGCGCGGAGCCGGTCGGCAAAACGACGACCCTCTCTGCGACCGCTTTGGTGTGTGGCAGCATCAGGCCCGCATGCGGATAGTAGGACCGATAGGGCTCCATGTTGTGGCAACCGGGCCAGAAGTACCGGCGGGCGAGCACGTTTTCGGCGTGCAACGAGCGGATCACCTCGTCGCGTGATACCGGAAATTCATCGCCAACCTCGATCACCACGTACTGGAAATTATTGCGCTCGGACTCGTCGTACTCGAGCATCTCGAGTCCGCGCAGTTCCGCGATCGCCGCCTTGTACGAACTGTAGTGCGCCTTGTTGATCGCGATGAATCGATCGAGCTGCCCGAGATTGGTGAGCCCCATCGCAGCGGCGATTTCGGTCAGCTTTCCGTTGGTCCCGGGATAGATGACTTTGTCGTAGTCGACGAAACCGAAGTTGCGCATCAGCCGCATCTTCTCGGCGAGGTCATCGTCGTTGGTGACGACGGCGCCGCCTTCGAACGTATTGAAGAATTTGGTGGCGTGAAAGCTGAATACCTCGCATTGTCCGAAGCTGCCGAGCAGCCGGCCGCCGCGCGAGCATGCGAAGCCGTGAGAGGCGTCGAACATGAGGCGCAGCCGGAATTCGTCGGCGAGCGCCTCCAGCGCCTCGACCGGCGCCGAACGTCCCCACAGATGAACGCCCAGAATGCCCGTCGTGCGCGGCGTGATCATCTTGCGCACCGCGTCCGGGTCCAGGTTGTGCGTGTGCGGATCGATGTCGGCGAAGATCGGCGTGATCCCTTGCCACTGCAGCGCGTGCGCCGTCGCAATGAACGTGTACGACGGTACGATCACTTCGCCCTGCATATCGAGCGCGCGCGTTGCGATTTCGAGCGCGATCGTTCCGTTGCACATCGCCACGCAGTGTTTCACGCCGAGATAGTCGGCGATCACATGCTCGAACCGTTGCGCCATCGGTCCGTTGTTCGACAGCCACTGCCGCTCGAGAATGTCGCGCGCAAGCTCGAGGAATTGTTCGTGGTTGCCGATGTTCGGGCGGCCGACGTGCAGCGGTTGGCTGAACATCGGCGGCGCGCCATTGATCGCGAGATCCGCAGACGAACGGATCTCTTTCGCTGATCGCATCGGCTTGGGCTGGTCGAGCGGACTCATCCGCGCAGGCGAAGCAACAGTCGTGCCAAGTGTAGCCTTACTGGCTCGCCAAAGCGATCGTCGATGCCACGGCTTAGCGAATGTCATCGATCGGATCTGCGCACGCCCACCCGTCGCCGACACCGCCGCGTCATCGCCCGCTGCTTCCGAACCCACCCTGCCCGCGATCGCTCGCCTCGAAGTCCTCAACGACGTTGAACTGCGCCTGCAACACGGGCACGACGACGAGCTGCGCGATGCGATCGAGCGGGTGGATCGTGTACGGCGCGCTACCGCGGTTCCAGCAGCTCACCATCAGTGGTCCCTGGTAATCAGAATCGATCAGCCCGACGAGATTGCCGAGCACGAGGCCGTGCTTATGGCCCAAGCCGGATCGCGGCAGGATCATCGCGGCGAGACCGGGATGCGAAATGTGAATCGCGACGCCCGTCGATACGAGCTCGGAGCGACCCGGTGCGAGCTCGATCGGCGCGTCGATGCACGCGCGCAGGTCCATTCCCGCGGACCCTGCGGTCGCGTACGCGGGCAAATGCGCGCGGATTCGCTCGTCGAGGATCTTGAGCTCGATGGTCGCAGCGGCCATGTCAGGCATCGGCGAAAGGATTGCGAATAGTGGGCTTTCCTTCGACGACGCGGCCGTGCTGCAGATCCTCGCTATAGAGCGTTGTGCATCTGGCCATCAGCGCCGAGGCGACGATCATCGCGTCGTCAACCGAGATGCCGAGCCGAGCCGCGAGCTCCAACCCGCGCTCGTGTGTTTGCGCCGTCATCGCGTCGACCGGACATATCGCTCGCAAGTGGTCGCTGATGTCGCGCACCTCGGGCCATTAGAGCTGCAGCTTGCGTCTCGCGACATTGGCGATTTCGTTCAGCACCTGTACGCTGACCATTCCGCCTTCGGCGATCAATTCCTCGGCGCGATCGGCCCGTGCCGCATCGGCCGACAGCAGGTACAGCACGACGTCGGTAACGAAGAAGACGTCAGCGCCTTTCATTCGCTTCCAGCCGGTCGAACCGGAAGTCGGCCGGCACCCGACCCCGGTACTTTCTCAGCCGACGCAGAATGGCGCTGCGGCCAGGCGCCTTGGCGATCTCGAATGCACGCGAGCCCACGATGGCGGTCTGAATCTCGTCGCCTTCCTTCAGGTCGAGCGTAGTCACGACCGCGGCGGGGAGGCGCACGGCCAGACTGTTGCCCCACTTCGATACGCGCATCGGTCTCTCCCGCTTGATATGCATCAACAACTGTATATCTACCGCGGCTGATCGCAAACGGCTGCCTGCTCATCCTGGGCCGGCAGCGCAGCGAACGACATTGATCGGAAGGCCGA
Source organism: uncultured beta proteobacterium (assembly GCA_963728935.1). Classification (GTDB taxonomy): domain Bacteria; phylum Pseudomonadota; class Gammaproteobacteria; order Burkholderiales; family Casimicrobiaceae; genus CAVSMC01. The sequence continues at coordinate 1,933,639 of CAVSMC010000001.1, forward strand.
TCGAGGAAGCAGCGCCCGTCAGCGGCTGCCCATCCGCTGCGCGATCTCGCGCACGAGCGTCCGCGCGAGCGCGAGCTTGTCCATCGCGGGCAACGGATGCGCGCCCGCGTCGTCGAGCAGCGTGACGGCATTGTCGTCGGCGCCGAAGGCATCCTGCGCGCGATTGGCGACGATCAGCGGCAGCTTCTTGCGCTTGCGCTTGTCCTCGGCGTGCGCGAGCACGTCGTGGCTTTCCGCGGCGAAGCCCACGCAGTACGGTGCGCCGACCGCCGCGGCGACGGTCGCGAGAATATCGACGGTCGGCTTGAGCTCGATCGTGAGCGGCGCGCCGCTCTTCTTGAGCTTGCGCTCCGATACGCTCGCCGGCGTGTAGTCGGCGACGGCCGCGACGGCAATGAACAGATCGCACGTCGGCACGCGAGCGATTACGGCGCTCGCCATCTGCTGCGCGCTGCCGACGTCGACGCGCTCGACGCCCGCGGGTGTTGCAAGCGCCGTGGGCCCGCTCACCATCGTCACCTGCGCGCCGGCCTCGGCCGCCGCCTGCGCAATCGCGTAACCCATCTTGCCCGAGCTCGTGTTGGTGATGCCGCGCACGGGATCGATCGCCTCGAACGTGGGTCCCGCGGTCACGAGCACGCGCTTGCCGGCGAGCACCTTCGGCTGCAGCGCCGCGACGATTGCATCGAAGATCGCTTCCGGTTCGAGCATGCGGCCGTCGCCCACCTCGCCGCAGGCCTGCTCGCCGCTGTCGGGTCCGAGGATCGCGACGCCGTCCTGCGCGAGGCGCGCGACGTTGCGCTGCGTCGCCGCGTTGTGCCACATCTGGCGGTTCATCGCCGGCGCGACGAAGAGACGACAATCGCGCGCGCTGCACAGCGTCGACAGGAGATCGTCGGCGTGTCCATTGGCAACCTTGGCGAGGAAGTCGGCCGACGCAGGCGCGACGACGATCGCATCGGCGCCGCGCGACAGATCGATGTGCCCCATGCCGTTGTCCGCGCCCGACTCCCACAGATCGGTTCGCACCGGGCGTCCCGACAGCGCTTGCAACGTAATCGGCGCGATGAATCGGCACGCGGCCGGTGTCATGACGACGTCGACCGCGACGCCTGCCTTGACGAACAGACGCGTAAGCTCGGCCGACTTGTACGCGGCGATGCCGCCGGTCAATCCGAGCACGATGCGCCGAAGGAGCTGTGAGCTGGACATGGCGTCAGTGTTCTATTGTGTCATTCCCGCGCAGGCGGGAATCCAGCGTCTTGAACGGCACTGGGTCCCCGCGTTCGCGGGGACGACAAACACACCCTCGACCATCGGGCCGATGCAGATGAGCGCGGCGTGAGTTTACACTCGCCGCTCCCAATGCAAGCGGTGGACGCGAACATGCACGCGACGGGCGACGATCGTAGCGAATGGCCGCGCGAGCGGCTGCTTGCGCATGGCGCAGCGTCGCTCACCGACGCGGAGCTCGTCGCGCTGATGTTGCGAACCGGCGTCCGCGGCCGTGGCGCGCTCGATGTCGCGCGCGATCTGCTGGCGGCGGCCGGAGGGATCGCGAGCCTGCTCGCGTCGGCGCCGGCGCAGCTATCGGTGCGCGGCGTCGGCGTCGCCAAGGCCGCGCAATTCGTCGCAGCGGGGGAGCTTGCGCGACGCGCGCTCGCGCGCGAAGCCGCCGCACAGGACGCGCTCGCCTCTCCGCAGGCCGTGCGTGATTACCTGCGTCTCACGCTGGGCACTCGACCGCACGAGGTCTTCGTCGGCATCTATCTCGACAGTCAAAACCGTCTGCTTGCCGTCGAGGAGCTCTTTCGCGGCACGCTCGCGCAGACGAGCGTCTATCCGCGCGAGGTCGTCAAATCGGCGCTCGCGCACAACGCGGCGGCGATGATCTTCGCGCACAACCATCCATCGGGAGTGGCCGAGCCCAGTCGCGCCGACGAGCTGCTCACGCAGGCGTTGCGCCAGGCGCTCGCGCTGGTCGATATCCGCACGCTCGATCATTTCGTCGTCGCCGGCGGGCGGCTGGTGTCGTTCGCCGAACGCGGATTGCTCTGAACGGCATAGAGAAAGCGGGCGTAGCCGATTTCGGCGGCGGTCTTGGTGAGCTCGACGTTGACCCATGCCACGACGTCGCCGACGGTCGGTCCTTGAACGGCCATCGCGTCCGCTGCGCCGATTGCAGGTCGTTGTCGGTGAGGCGGTCGAGCACGGCTTTCCATTCGGTCTGCAGTCGGACGAGCCAGTCGCGCACGCACCGGCGTCGCCCGGCCACATGACGTCCTCGCGCGCGAGGCTCGCACCGCCGAACGAGTGGTCGAGCACCATCGACCACCCGAAGCCGACATGCCACGTGAGCCACGCGATGCTCGGCGGACCGATGTCGTAACCTTCGCGATCCGGCCAGTCGGCGCGCCATGCGTCATCGCGGACGCGATGGACGTGCGAGCCCCGGCGCGCGGGACGCCATAGGCACTCGCGGGTGTCGAGCCCGTCGAGGTGGATCTCGGCGAGCTTCCACGCCGTTTCGAACTGGCGGGTCAGGTATCTACGGGCTTCGTCGGCCATGCAGGACTCCAAACGCTTGATCGGGCACGCATTTCGCCGCTATAATGTTCGACTTTGCCGATTCACCCTCATTGTCACGCCGGCCCCGCGAATCGCGCGGACCGGTCGAAGGAGCGAGCGATGGCTCGAGTGTGCCAAGTCACCGGAAAGGCCCCGCGCGTGGGCAACAACGTTTCGCACGCGAACAACAAGACCAAGCGCCGCTTCCTGCCCAACTTGCAGGAACGCCGCTTCTGGGTCGATACCGAAAACCGCTGGGTCAAGCTGCGCCTGACCAACGCCGGCCTTCGCACGATCGACAAGAAGGGCATCGACGTCGTGCTCGCCGAGCTTCGCGCTCGCGGCCAGCACGTCTGAGCTCGCAAGGAGTCACGCCATGGCATCCAAGGTTCGCGAAAAGATCAAGCTGGAATCGTCGGCCGGTACCGGCCACTTCTACACGACGACGAAGAACAAGAAGACGATGCCGGAGAAGATGACGATCAGCAAGTACGATCCGGTCGCGCGCAAGCACGTCGAGTACAAGGAGACGAAGCTCAAGTAGTCGCGGCTGCCGGTTGCGCGCCGGTGCGTCGGCGTCTCCAATCGAACTCGAAAGCCCGTTTCGGCGGGCTTCTTGTTTTTTGGGCCGCAGATTGACGCTCGCCGGCCCGTCCGGCAGCCTCGTTCGCGCCGATGAGTCCACTCGATTTGCCCGGCCGGTAACAAAAAGCCCGCCGTCGGCGGGCTTTTTGCGTCGCGCCCCGTCCGTCAGAAGAACTGCCAGACGCCGGCGAGCGGTTGTTGCTCGACGCCGGGCTTCGACCAATCGCACACGCCGTTCGGGAAGATATTCTGCAGCCGCGACATCTGCAGCGGCGAAAGCGCGACGCCATATTCCGAGACATCGATCGGTCGCAGCTGACACTTGATGATGTCGCTCGCGACGCTGGCGCGGCGACTTCGCGCGGCGCCGGCGCCGACGGATAAAGCTGCTCGCATTGCAGCGACGGATCGCGCGTCTGCTTCTCGATGATGAAAGTCGGCACCGGGTCGCGCGTGTTGCAGCCTTCATGCAGGTCCGCGGGCTTGTTCGCGACGACTTTGGCGTGCATCGGGACATCGGAATCGTCGGCGCGGATATTCGCGACCCATTCGTCCATCTTGGCGAGCGCGAATTGCAGCAGCGGACTCGCCGAGCTATACAGTCCGTACCGGCTGTCCTCGACGACCATCACCTGGTTGTCGGGGTCGCCGTTCGCTTTCTTCAGCCGCTCGCGCATCGAGAAGGAGTGGTAGCGCAGATGGATGTTGCCCGCCGGGTCGTCGTCGGCGTAGCCGCGATAGTCGATGATCGGCACGTCTCGCAGCCCGCCGCCGGCGTTGGTCAGTCGACCGCTGCGATACGCTGCGCGGATCGCCGGCAGGTCGCCGACGCTGCGTGCGGTACGGAAGTTGCCGTCGACGTCGTAGCCGCCGACCTTCTCGTTCAAGTCGAGGAACTGGTCGACCGAGATCGCGCCGGACTGCACCGCATGGAGGCCGTACTGGATGCCCACGTTATCGAGCGGCCGCAACGCGAAGTGCGTCACCGGATCGCTTCCGAACACGTTCACCGCATGATCGTAGACGTCGCAGCGCGCGCCGCCCGGGTTGGTCATCGGATCGTAGCGCAACGGGACCGGCAACACGGACGGGCAGAACCGCGTGGGCGAGATGCGCAATGCGCCGTCGTAGACGGTCGACGTCGTCATCGTCACCAGGCGCAGGAACCCGACGACCTGACGCTTCTGCTCGTCGGTCCACGGCAGCGCGGCATTCGCGTTGAAGTAGTTCGCGATCAGCCGCGCGTCGGTGATCGAGTGCACGGTCGCGAAATTCACTTCAGGGAAGCTGCAGCCGGGAATGATGCCGTCGAGCAGGCCCGGATAATTGTCCGCCGCCTGATGCTGCTGATACGAACCGCCGGAGCAGCCGAAGCCGAGCGTGTACGCCGGCACGCCGTAGGTCTCGATGAAGCGCTCCTTCGTCATCATCAGCGATTCGGACGTGAGCAGGTCATTGCAGTTGTTGCCGAACACGTTGAGCGTCGACGACGCCATCGCATAGCCGCGGCCGAGGATCACCGTGTCGGTGACGCCGCCCGTCGACGAGCCCTGGCGATACCAGCCGCCCGTGCAGCCGCCGCCGAACTGGAAGACGAGTCGCCCGTTCCACGCATTGGAGCGGACGAACAGTCCGGGGGTCGGCTCGCTTTTCGGGTCGTGCAGCATCGTCGTCTGGTAGATCGCGCGGTTCACCGTCCCGGTTTCCATCCGGATGATGAATGGCACGGTCTTGCCTTCGATCGTGGTCGTGCTCGCGAGGTCGGTCGGATGGCTCGCGAGATCATCGAGCCGCTTCCACGTGTTTGCCGTCGTGCGGTAGAAGTAGTCGACGCGCGTCGCGATCGAGCAGTCGTCATCGAGCGGCGGGCCGAGCGGCTTGGTGCCATCGGGGAACGAGAAGTTGGCCGTCTCGCAGATGAACGGCGACTCGTGTGGGCCCGAGATCACCGGCCCGGTGATCGGATAATTGGTGACCTCGAGCGAAGCGGATGGCCGACCTTTGCCATTGCCGTTGGAATGCACGGCGATCTCGTTCGCGCCAAGCGCAAGACCGGTGACGAGACCGACCATCGTTCGCGTGGACGCGTCGTAGTGCATCGCCGAAGTGACGTCGTGCCCATTCGCCAACACGCGCACCTTTTGCGGCGGCACGACTTGCGGCACGTCGACAGCGATCAGCACGTCACCGCCCGTGACGGTGTCGGCGCGCGTCGACAGCGTCCGTATTGCCGAAACCGCCGCAAGAAAAAGACAAAAGCCCCGCAGGGGCGAACCCGCGGGGCTTACTTGTTTCCTACACTAGCCGGCCAAGGGCCGGGGCGTCCAGCGACTTTGCAGCGCCGTCAGGCGTAGCGCTTGAGCTGCAACGAGAATTGCGCGAGCGGCGGAATGCCCGAGCACTCGGCGCGGTGACACCAGTCCTGCAGCCGGGCGAGCAATTGCTCGCTCGACTCGGTCGACCGCTCCCACAGCGCGTTCAACTCCTGGCGCATCGCATAGATCGTCGCGAGCGCCTTGCTCTTCTCCAGCGCGATCGCGAGCGTCGTCTTGTCGCGGTCGCCGAGCCGGCCGATGCCGTCGGCGGTCAGCCAATGCTTGAGCTTGCGCATGCTCGGGAGGTGCGGCAGCTCGTGGTTGCCGAGCCGCACGCGCAACTGCGCGAGCTCGCTCGCGCACGCCGCTCGCAGCGCGCGCGCGTACGTGGTGGCGACGGCGTAGCGGTGCGTCATGACCGCCTGCAGCGTCGCGAGGTCGGGCACTGGCTTGCCGCTGCGGGCGACGACGAGCTTCGGCGCCACCTTGCGCACCTTGGCGAGCTTCACCGCCGACAGCAGCCGGATGTACGTCCATCCGAGGTCGAATTCGTACCAGCGCGACGACAGCTTCGCCGACGAGCCGTACGCGTGGTGGTTGTTGTGCAGCTCCTCGCCGCCGATCAGAATGCCCCAGGGGACGATGTTCGTCGATGCGTCGGCGCAGGCGAAGTTGCGATAGCCCCAGTAGTGACCAATGCCGTTGATGATGCCGGCGGCAGTGACCGGGATCCACATCATCTGTACCGCCCAGATCGTCGCGCCGAGCGGTCCGAACAACACGAGGTTGACGGCGAGCATCAGGCCGACGCCTTCCCAGCTATAGCGCGAATACACGTTGCGCTCGATCCAGTCGTCGGGCGTGCCGCGGCCGTACTTGTCGAGCGTCTCGAGGTTCTTCGCCTCGGCGCGGTAGAGTTCGGCGCCTTGCCAGAACACGGTCTCGATGCCGCGCGTCTGCGGGCTGTGCGGATCGTCGGGTGTCTCGACCTTCGCGTGATGCTTGCGGTGGATCGCAACCCATTCTTTGGTGACCATGCCGGTCGTGAGCCACAGCCAGAAGCGGAAGAAGTGGCTCGTGATCGGGTGCAGGTCGAGCGCGCGATGCGCCTGCGCCCGATGCAGGAAGATCGTCACCGACGCGATCGTGACGTGCGTGAGCGCGAGGGCAACGACGATGTAGCCCCACCACGGCAACGGCATCAACCCGTTCGCGAGCAGGGACAACAGATCGATTGACATAGGGTCCTTAATAATCCGACGCCGGCGCGGTCAGTCCGGCCGACGGGAAGCCGCAAATTATACCGCAAGAAGCTGCTCCATTCGTGACGGCGGTCAAGTATTCGCAGGTCCGTGAGTAGGTGAGCGCGCGCTATCGCGGCCTTCGGTCGCGGACGCCGTGGGCGCCGGCGCGCCGGAGAAGTCGAACGGCAGCGGTCCTACCAGGCGCACGTCCCGCTGCGGCGACGGAATTCGGATGCCGTTCTTGGCGAACGCCCGCAATATCGCGCGGTTGATCGAGCTCTTCAGGCTGAGCTGGCCGTTCTCCGGATCGCGAATCCAGACACCAAGCTCGAGCTCGATGCCGCTGTCGCCGAACCGGACGAGAAACGCCTGCGGCGTATTGGCCGACTTGATGACGCGCGGCTCGGCGAGCGCGAGCTCCTCCATGATCTTCAGCGCCCGCTCGACGTCGCTGTCGTAGCTCACCGCGACGTTGACCGCGACGCGCATGTCGCTCGTCGTCGTCGGCGAATGGTGATTGAGCACGGTCTTCGTGATCAGCGTTTCGTTCGGCACGATCGCCTCGACGCCGTCGCCGCCGCGCACGATGACGTAGCGCGACGTCACCTTGGCGACCGTGCCGGTGCGATCGTCGACAGTGATCAGATCGCCCAGACGGATCGAACGGTCGAGCAGGATCGTGAAGCCGGCGATGTAGTTCGCGGCGTACCGTTGCAGCCCGAGGCCGATGCCCACACCGAGCGCGCCGCCGAACACGGACAGGAGCGTGAGATCGAAGCCGACCGCTCGCAACGCGATCAGCACCCCGAGCGCGAGCAGCACGGCGCGGATCAGGCGGCCGAGCGCGACGCGGAAATTCATCTCGAGGTGCGTCGCGCGCATCAGGCGCCGCTCGAAGAGACCGGAGAGCCACAGCGTGATCGCCACCGTCACGACGACGACGGCGATGCTCTGCAGCACGTCGAAAACCGAGATCGGCGGCTTGCCGATCGGCAGCTTGACTGCCGCGAGCTCGTCGCGGATCTGTGGCAGCACGCCGATGAAATAGAGCAGCGCGCCGATCCAGACGGTGAATGCGATCGCGCGCTCCGACGTCTTCATCCAAGCCGCGTTGCCGAAAACGCCGCGCAGCGCGTACACGACGAGCCGGATCACGGCAAGCGCGACGACGAGCGGCAACGCTATCGACAGGAAGAAGGGCGGGAAGAAGCGACGGAATGACTCGTGCGCGACCACGAGCAGGATCAGCGTCGTCAACGGCAGCACCAGCCGATTGAAACCGCCCAGTCCGAGCCGAACGATCTCGGGCCGCTGTTCTGCACGCAGCCGAACCCGGCGGTCGACCGCCCAGCCGACGGCGAAGCAGACGGCCACGATCGCGATCTCGACCCAGCCGTGCGGCGTGGCGAGCGCGGTTTCGACGCGGCTGTAGTCGATCGGCGCGAGCACGGCGAGAGTATAGGGGTCAGACCCGAAATTAGGGTCAGACTCCACTTTCCGAAAAGTAGGGTCAGACTCGACTTTTCAGAAAGTAGGGTCAGACTCGACTTTCGGCCGATGGCGACCCCCGTCGCGGCGCACTACGCTGAAGCCATGTCCCGGCTGCCGCGCTTCTTCCTACCAGGCGTCCCGCTGCACGTCATTCAGCGAGGGAACAATCGACAGGCTATGTTTCTTCGCAGCGGTGACTTCGCTTTCTACGTCGCATGCGCCGGCTATGCGTCGCTTCGCCATGACGTGGCGATTCACGCCTACGTGCTGATGACCAATCATGTGCACCTGCTGGCGACCCCGGCGCATCCGTCCAGCATTCCGAAGATGATGCAAGCGATCGGACGCGTGTACGTCCGTTACTTCAACTCGGTCCATTGGCGCACCGGCACGCTGTGCGAAGGCCGTTACAAGGCCGCGATCGTCGACGACGAGACGTACGTCCTCACGTGTATGCGATACATCGAGCTCAACCCCGTGCGCGCGGGCTTGGTGCCCGCTCCCGACGAGTACCGCTGGTCAAGCTACGGCGCAAACGCCTGGGGAGCGCAGGACGCTTTGATCGACGCGCACGATACCTACCGACAGCTCGGGCGGTCAGCGGCCGAGCGCCGGGCGGCGTACCGCGAATTGTTCCGTGAATCGATCCCGGACGCCGCCGTGCGCGACATCCGCGACGCGACGCAGAACGCCTGGGCGTTGGGGAGCGCGACGTTCCGGCGCAATGTCACGACGCTCAGTCGTCGCGCCGAGAGGCTGCCGATCGGCCGTCCGCGCAAGCACGCTTCGGAACGAAAAGTGGAGTCTGACCCTACTTTCTGAAAAGTGGAGTCTGACCCTAATTTCGGGCGAGGACGGCAGCGTAGAAGCCGTCGCACGCATGGCGGTGCGGCAGCAGCGTCAGCGTTCGGCCGGTCGCGAGCGGGATCTCGGCGCGAGCGAGCTCGGCCGACGCGTCGCGTTGCTCGAACTCGGGGTGCGCGGCCAGGAACGCGTCGACGATCGCGTCGTTCTCGTCGGGCAGGATGCTGCATGTCGCGTAGACGAGCCGTCCGCCCGGCTTCACCAGAGTGGCTGCCGCGTCGAGGATCGCCGCCTGTTTCGCGGCGAGCTCGGCGAGCCCCTGCTCGGATTGGCGCCATTTGAGATCCGGATTGCGCCGCAGCGTGCCGAAGCCCGTGCACGGCGCGTCGACCAGCACGCGATCGATCTTGCCGGCGAGCCGTTTCACGTGCGGATCGCGTTCGGAAGCGAGGAGCTGCGGATGTACGTTCGACAAGCCCGATCGCGCAAGGCGCGGCTTCAACTTTGCGAGCCGAGTGTCGACGACGTCGAACGCATACAGCCGCCCTTGCGATCGCATCAGCGCGCCGAGCAGCAGCGTCTTGCCGCCAGCGCCGGCGCAGAAGTCGACGACCATATCGGAGCGTCGCGGCGCGACGAGATAGCCGACGAGCTGGCTCGACTCGTCCTGCACTTCAACGGCTCCGCTTTGCACGAGCGGATGCTGCGAAAGCGCGGGACGCCCGGCGATGCGCAATCCGAGCGGCGAATACGGCGTCGCATCGGCTTCGATGCGCGACGACGCCAGCGCCGCACGCGCCGCGTCGCGCGTCGTCTTCATCGGATTGACGCGAAGGTCGAGCGGCGCCGCCGCCAGCAGCGCGCGCGCAAGCGCCGTGCGCTCCTCCTCGCCGTAGGCATTACCGAGCTTCGTCCACAACCAGTCGGGCAGATCGGCGGCGACAGCCGGCGCGAGCGGCATCGAAAGCCGCGACTTGAACTCGCGAACCCACGCCGCATCGCGTTCGCTCAACACGGCCTCGAGCTCGCGAGCCGAAATGCCGAGCTCGCGCATGACGGTCGCGAGCGCGAGCGCACGCGGGTTGGCCGTCTGCGCCAGCGTTTCGAGCGAGCGCCGCCTACGCAGCCATGCGAACGCGGCGTCGCTCACGAATGCACGGTCGGCGCGTCCGATGTCGGGATGCGCGCGAAAGAACCGGTGCAGCATCGCGTCGGCCGGCGCCGGCAGCGGCGTGAGCTCGGCGATCGCGGCCGCAAGCGCCGCGAGCTGGTTTGCGCGCACCGGCGGTTGCGCGTTCATTTCGTTGCGAGCGGCTCGTCGACGCGAATCGCGTCGAGCAGCGCTTCGAGCGTCGCCCGCGGGCCGGACAGTCGAATTTTCACCGGCACGTATCGAAGCGACGGCGCGAGCCATGCATAGCCGTCGCTCTTGCCGTCGTCGCTCACGCGATGCCAGCGCTCGGTCTCGATCTCGCCGCCGCGCCACGGAATCGATTCGACGGCTTCGCGGATCGCCGTGTAGCGCTGCACGCGGCGCGTGGTTGCGACGAAGAACGATTGCTCGTCGCTGGTCGGCGGCGCGAAATAGAACTGCCACATCAGCGCAAGGGGATCGAACGTCGGCAGCTCGAGCGCGAGCGTCTTGTCCTCGTGCAGCGTGACGAGTCCCGTCTCCCAATCGAAATGCGCGACCTCGCGCCGCTCGCGGCTGCCGCGCTCGACGGCGAACTCCAGCGGCTGCAATCCGGCGGACGTGATCGTGCCGCGGCTTTCGAGGCGTCCCTGACCACGAACGAGCAGCGCAGCCAGTCCGCGCGCTTCGCCGACCGTCTCGATCCGATATTGATTGCCGTCGTGCTCGAACCGGTACACGGCTTCGCCGATCATGAAGCCCTGCGTGCCGAGGAACACCGTATACGCGAGATCGACGCGCGGCGGCAGCACGACCGGTGGAGGCTCGACCGGCGTCGGCTCGGGCGCGAACTCCGGCGCGCCGGTGCTCGCTTCGGGCGGCGCGCTCGGCGCCGCTTCGGTTGGCGGCATGGCTTCGGCGACAACGGCCGGAGGGTCTTCGGCAACGGCCGGCGGCGCAGCCGTCGGCGGAGGTGGCGCGGGTTTCGCGCGCTTCGGTTTCGCCTTGACGATTTTCGGTGCCGGCTCGGGCAGCGGCGGCGGAGGAAGCTCGGTGATCGTCACGGCGAGAGGCGCGAGCGGCGGCGTGGTGGGCATCTCGGCCGGCCAAAGTGAAAGCGCGAGGTGTACGGCGACCGATGCGATGAGCGCGACGACGAACGGCGAGCGTGCGCGCCACCACGGCAGGCGTTGGTCGGACGCGTCGGCGGGTCGCATGTCAAGCGTCGGGAGCACGCAGATTGGAGACACCGGCGCGTGCGTCGTTCCCGTCGGCGAGCGACAATTTTCCGTCGCAGAACGCGCGCACCACCGCCGGCAACAGACGATGCTCGGCTTCGAGCACGCGCGCGGCGAGCGTCGCTTCGTCGTCGGTCGCGAGCACCGGCACCTGCTGCCGCGCGACGATCGGTCCGCCATCGAGATCGGCGGTGACGAAATGCACGGTGCATCCATGGTGCGCCACGCCATCGGCGAGCGCGCGCTGGTGCGTGTGCAAGCCCGCGTACGCCGGCAGCAGCGACGGGTGGATGTTGAGCATCCGCCCTTCGTAGCGGGCGACGAACTTGTCCGACAGTACGCGCATGAAGCCCGCCAGCACGACGAGATCGGGCTCGGCGCAATCGATCGCTGCGCCGAGCGTCGTCTCGAACGCGTCGCGGTCGACGAAACCGCGATGATCGACGACGCGCGTTGCGACGCCGTGACGCGCCGCGATGGCGAGGCCGGGCGCGTCGGGGCGGTTGCTGACGACCGCGCTAACGGCGCCGCCGAGCGCACCGGTCCTTTGCGCGTCGAGCAACGCTGCGAGATTGGACCCGCGCCCCGAGATCAGAACGACGATGCGCGCGAGCGCCATCGCTAACGTGCCGCGCAGCGATCAGACGACGACGGCCGCGGGCATGTCCTCGCGACGCGCAGCGATCTCACCGATGCGGTAAACGGTTTCGCCGTGCTGCGCGAGGTGCGTGCTCGCGCGTTCGGCATCCTCCGCCGCGACGACGACGACCATGCCGATGCCGCAGTTGAAAACCCGATGCATCTCGTCGTCGGTCACGTTGCCGTGCCGCTGCAGCCAGTCGAAGATCGCGGGTCGCGGCCAGCGCGTGCGATCGATGCGCGCCTGCACGTTCGGCGGAAGCACGCGCGGAACGTTTTCGACCAGTCCGCCGCCGGTGATGTGCGCCATGCCCTTCACGCGCATCGCGCGCGCGAGCGCGAGCAACGGTTTGACGTAGATGCGCGTCGGTGCGAGCAGCGCTTCGCCGAGCGGGCGCGCATCGTCGCGCGACACCGTCGCGCTCAGGTCCGCGTGCGCGACTGCGAGGATTCGTCGCACGAGCGAAAAGCCGTTCGAGTGCGGGCCCGACGAGGCGAGCCCGAGAAGCGCATCGCCCGCGACGATCGAGCGCCCGTCGATGATCGCGCTCTTCTCGACCACGCCGACGGCGAATCCGGCCAGATCGTATTCACCCGCCGCGTACATGCCGGGCATTTCCGCCGTCTCCCCGCCGATCAGCGCGCATCCCGCCTGCTCGCAGCCGACCGCGATGCCCTTGACCACGTCGGCGGCAACGTCGACGTCGAGCCGTCCGCACGCGAAGTAATCCAGGAAGAACAGCGGCTCGGCGCCATGGACGAGAATGTCGTTCACGCTCATCGCGACCAGATCGATGCCGACCGTGTCGTGACGCGCGAGCTCGAATGCGAGCTTCAGTTTCGTGCCGACGCCGTCGGTGCCGGCGACGAGCACCGGCTGGCGGTAACGCGATCCGATCTCGACCAGCGCGCCGAAGCCGCCGATGCCGGCGAGAACTTCGGGACGCAGCGTGCGCTTCGCGAACGGCTTGATGCGCTCGACGAGCGCGTCGCCGGCGTCGATGTCGACGCCGGCGTCGCGATACGAGACGGACTTCGGCGCGGAATCGGTGCTCATTGGCACGAGTAGCGGATCGGACTGAAAAGTAGGGTCAGACTCGACTTTTCGGAATCGTTGGGCTGGCCGATCCGCCGAGAGAAAAGTCGAGTCTGACCCTACTTTTCATCTGACCCTATACTTTACCGGAAATGGAGCCACCCCAGACTGTCGAGCGAAAGCCGGTCGATGCCGATGCGCCGCCGCGTGGACGCGCACCGATCGCGGCGCGTCACTATCTGTGGCTGCTGGGCGCCGCCATCGTGCTCGCAGCGGCGCTGCACTGGCTCGCCGCGGTGCTCACGCCGTTTCTCGTCGGCGCGGCGCTCGCTTATCTCGGCAATCCGATCGTCAATCGCTGCGTGCGCGCCGGCATGCCGCGCACCGTCGGCACGCTGATCGCCGTCGCGCTGCTGATGATCATCGCCGTCGCACTCGTCGTCGTCATCGTTCCGTTGATGCAGGCCGAGCTCGGGTTGATGCTTGCGCGATTGCCCGAGCTCGGCGTGCGGTTCACGCGCGACGTCGCGCCGTGGATCGAGCAGAAGCTCGGTTTGGCGATCGCATTCGACCTCGACACCGCGAAGGAGTTCGTTGCGGCGAACCTCGACAGCGCGCGCGAACTCTCGCTCAAGCTGCTGTCGGGGGTGAGGTCCGGCGGCCTGCTGCTGATCGGGCTCGTCGTCAATGTCGTGCTGATCCCCGTCGTGATGTTCTATCTGCTTCGCGACTGGGACGATTTCGCGGCGCGGCTCGCGGACCTCGTGCCGCGGCGATGGGCGGGTGCGACGCGCGGCATCGTGCACGACGTCGATCACGTGCTCGCGGAATTCGTGCGAGGACAAGTCCTGGTGATGGTGTCGCTCGCGCTCTATTACACGATCGCGCTGTCGGCGGTCGGACTGCGCTTCGCGATACCGATCGGCGTGCTCACCGGATTGCTCGTGTTCATTCCGTACGTCGGCTTCGGGCTCGGCCTCGTGCTGGCTCTTTTCGCCGCCTTGCTGCAATGGAATGGATGGCCGGGCTTTCTCGCCGTGGTCGGCGTGTACGGCGTCGGACAGATCATCGAGAACTACGTGCTGGTTCCGTATCTCGTCGGCGATCGTATCGGTCTGCATCCGCTCGCGGTGATCTTCGCGCTGCTCGCGTTCGGTCAGCTGTTCGGCTTCGCCGGCGTTCTTCTCGCGCTTCCCGTTTCGGCCGCGCTCCTGGTCGCGCTTCGTCGCGTGCGCGCGGCGTACGTTGCCTCGCCGCTCTATCGCGAGCCATGAGCGCGAAGGGCCGCCCCGAGCGCGAATACCGAAGTGCGAAGCACGAAGGTCTCCATTGACCGAGCAGCTCACGTTCGATCTCGCGCCGCAGGAGCCGCCGTCGTTCGAGAATTTCCTGCCCGGCAGCAACGCCGAGGCCGTCGCGGCGCTCAAGCGTTGTGCCGACGCGACATTGGCCGAATCGGTCATCGAGCTATGGGGTGCGGAGGGGGCCGGCAAGACGCATCTCGCGCGCGCGACCGTGGCGGCGGCGCAGTCGCTCGGACGGACGGCGGCGTTCGTGTCGGATCCGGGAGCGTTGTCCGCGTACGATCCCGAACGTCTCGCCGCGGGTCATGCGCTCGTCGCCGTCGATCATGTCGGTGCAGCGGACGCCTCGGCGCAGGGTCGGCTGTTCACGCTGTTCAACGCGCTCGCCGCGCGCGGCGGTCGATTGATCGCCGTCGGCGATGCGCCGCCGCCTCTGTTGCCGTTGCGCGACGATCTTCGCACGCGGCTATCGTGGGGCCTCGTCTACGAGATCCGACCGCTCGCTGACGCCGACAAGCCGGCGGCGCTCGCCGCGTACGCCAAGCGTCGCGGCATCCGGCTGCCGGTCGACGTGATCGACTATCTGCTCGCGCACGGCCGTCGCGACATGGGTGCTCTCGTCGCGGCGCTCGCCGCGCTGGACAAAGCCTCGCTCGCGACGCAGCGCCCGATTACGGTGCCGTTCGTTCGCGATTGGCTCCAGCGCCGGATGTCGCTGTGAGCGTCGTCGGGCGACGACAAAAAAAGTAGGGTCAGACTCGAGTTTCGAAAAAGTCGAGTCTGACCCTACTTTTGTCAACCGGGGTCGGAAGGGGGGCGTTTATGGCCCGACACGGCAGCAATGTGTCACAACCCAAGCAAACCCAAGGGGAATGGAGAATCATGAGCAAGCTCTTGACGGCCCTTCTGGCGGGCGTCTTCGCCGCGACGGTCTACGCGCAGACACCCGCGCCGGCGACGCCTTCGCCCGCGCCGGCACCGGCAGCCACGCCGGCTCCGGCCAAGGCAACCGAAGCGCCGAGTACGAAGGCCACCACCAAAAAGACAGCGATGAAAAAGAAGACCAAGAAGGCCAAGAAGCCCGCCACGAAGAAGCCGGCCGATGTGTCTGCCACCACGGTGGCGTCGCCACCCGCGAGCAAGCAGAAGTCACGGGTCGGCGCAGGCCATGCGTAATGCCCGTTGCCGGCAGACCCGAAAATCCCTAGAATCGTACGGTTTCAGCGCAGCAATACGGCCCGCGCCTCTTCGTCGACGCCGGGGCACCCGTCCACCAACCACGAGGATGAAGATGAAAAAGCTGATCATTGCGTTAATCGCGGGCGCGTTCGCCGTCATGGCCGCCGCGCAGGCGACCGCCGCTTCCGACGCCGACAAGGCCAAGATGGACAAAGCGGCGAAGAACAAGGCAAAGCAGGAGCAGGTCCAGAGCACGACAAAGGCCGCGGCCGAGTCGACGACCGGCGCCCAAACGGCCGCTGAAGCGAAGAAGTCGACCGCCGAGTCGAAGAAGACGGCGAAGATGTCCAAGGGCGAGAAGGCGAAGGCGACGGAAACGGCGACCAAGGCCGCCTCGACCGAAACCACCGGCGCCGCGACTTCCGCAGAGGCGAAGAAGGCGACCGCCGCATCGAAGACCCAGCCGAAGTACAAGGAGCAAGCGACCAAGGAAGAACGGTCGAAGGCGACCGCGGAGACGACGAAGAAGGGCGCCTCCCAGTAACGCGAACGTCCGCGCCTACACGTGGCGCAAGGGCAGGGGCGCGACCCCTGCCCTTTGTTTTTTGGGTCGCAAGCGCGCGAGCGCACAATTCGCACATGCGCGAAATCGACATCCCGCGTCCCGCGGTCACCGTGGCCACTGTCGTCGAGCGCGACGGCCGTTATCTTTTCGTCGAGGAGCGCACGAAGTCCGGATTGAAGCTCAACCAGCCGGCGGGCCATCTCGAAGCCGCCGAGTCGCTCGCCAGCGCCGCCGAGCGCGAGACCGTCGAAGAGACCGGCTGGACCGTCGAAGCGAAGTCGCTGATCGGCATCTACCGTTGGCAGGCCGACGACGGCGCCACCTTCGTGCGTTTCGCGTTTGCGGCGACGCCAGGGTCGCACGACGCCTCGCGGCCGCTCGACGAAGGGATCGTGCGCGCGCTGTGGCTGACATACGCCGAGCTGGTCGCGCACAAGCCGCAGCACCGAAGCCCGCTGGTCCTGCGCTGCGTCGACGACTACCGCGCCGGCCGCCAGGTGCCGCTCGACCTCATCACCGAGATCGGGTAATCACGTGCGCGTAGTCGTCGGCCTTTCGGGCGGCGTCGATTCGGCCGTCGCCGCGTGGCTGCTCAAACAGCAGGGGCACGACGTCGTCGGCCTCTTCATGAAGAACTGGGAAGACGACGACAGCGACGACTATTGCACGTCGAGGCAGGATTTCGTCGACGCGGCAAGCGTTGCCGACGTCATCGGCATCGAGCTCGAGGCCGTCAACTTCGCGTCCGACTACCGCGAGCGCGTGTTCGCCCATTTCCTGCGCGAATACCGCGCGGGCCGAACACCGAACCCGGACGTGCTCTGCAACAGCGAGATCAAGTTCCGCGCGTTCCTCGATCACGCGCTTGCGCTCGGCGCCGACTGCATCGCGACCGGCCACTACGCGCGCGTGCGCCGAGTCGAAGGCCGCGTCGAGCTGCGCAAGGCGGTCGATGCGGGCAAGGACCAATCGTACTTCCTGCATCAGCTCACGCAGCGGCAGCTCGCGCCGGCGCTGTTTCCGCTCGGCGACATGTACAAGCGCGACGTGCGCGCGCTCGCGATGGAGCACGGCATCCCGACGTGGGCGAAGAAGGATTCGACCGGCATCTGCTTCATCGGCGAGCGGCCGTTTCGCGATTTTCTCGCCCGCTATCTGCCGCGAACGCCGGGTCCCATCGTGACGCCCGCTGGAGCGACGATCGGCCATCACAACGGTCTCGCGTACTACACGCTCGGTCAGCGGCAGGGTCTCGGCGTCGGCGGGCGTCGCGACGGCGAGCGGCTGCCGTGGTTCGTCGCAGGCAAGGACTTCGAACGTAACGCGCTCGTCGTCGTGCAGGGGCGCGACCATCCCACGCTGTATCGACGCGACGTGTTCGCCGCGAACATGCATTGGATCGCGGGCATCGCCCCGCCGTCGCGCACGCTCGCCCGCGTTGCCGCCAAGACGCGCTACCGCATGAATGACGCGAGCTGCGGCGTCACCATCGATTCGCGCGGCGGCGCGCACGCCGTGTTCGAGTCGCCGCAGTGGGTGCCCACGCCCGGCCAGTATCTGGTTCTCTACGATGGCGATGTCTGTCTCGGCGGAGGCGTGATCGAGCGCGCAGCGAACGAACCTGCGACGACAATGAACGAACCGTTCGCCGGAAATGCGGTTCATCCGGCGATCGACGACGCCGAACCGCACATTCATTAGGTGACGACATGCGCATTGCGACGATCGGCAGATCGATCGTTCCCGTGGCGGCGGCGATGATGATCGCGACCGCGGTTTTCGCGCCGGCGAATGCGGCGGCGGCGGACGCGACGATCTCGCTCGATATCTTCAAGGCGGGCTTCATCGTCGGCGGCAGCGGCGGCTCGGGCACGCTCACTTACAAGGGCAGATCGTATCCGGTGACCATCGGCGGCGTGAGCCTCGGCGCCACGATCGGCGCGTCCAAGGCGCGGCTCGTGGGCAAGGTCCACAATCTGAAGCGCGTTGGCGACATCGAAGGTACGTACACGGCAACCGGTGCCGGGTACGCCGTCGCCGGTGGCGAAAGGGTCGCCGACCTCAAGAACTCGAACGGCGTCGAGCTCAAGGTCAAGGGCAAGCAGATCGGGCTCGAGGTCTCGCTCGACTTGAGCGGGATGGAGGTCAAGCTCAAGCGCTGATAGTTCGTCGTCCCCGCGCACGCGGGGACCCAGCGTCGTTCGACACGCAAGACACTGGATTCCCGCGTACGCGGGAATGACGTCACGGATCGCGCTCGAGCGGGATGGAGGTCAAGCTCAAGCGCTGATAGTTCGTCGTCCCCGCGCACGCGGGGACCCAGCGTCGTTCGACACGCAAGACACTGGATTCCCGCGTACGCGGGAATGACGTCACGGATCGCGCTCGAGTGGGATGGAGCTCAAGCTCAAGCGCTGACAGTCCGTCGTCCCCGCGCACGCGGGGACCCAGCGTCGTTCGACACGCAAGACACTGGATTCCCGCGTACGCGGGAATGACGTCACGGATCGCGCTCGAGTGGGATGGAGCTCAAGCTCAAGCGCTGACAGTCCGTCGTCCCCGCGCACGCGGGGACCCAGCGTCGTTCGACACGCAAGACACTGGATTCCCGCGTTCGCGGGAGTGACGTCGCGGATCGCGACGCGATAGCGCGCACGCGTGCCGCGCGACGACGCTACGACCTAGAACGGGATGTCGTCGTCGAAATCGTCGACGTTCTTCTTTGCGCCGCTCGCGCCCGCGCTGCTGCCGCTACGCGATGTCGTGCCCGCAGGACGCGAGCCGGCGTTGCTGAACTCGACATCGCCGCCGCTTCCGCCGCCGCCTTCACGACCGCCGAGCAGTTGCATCCGGTCGCCGACGATCTCGGTCGAGTACTTCTCGACACCCTCCTTGTCGGTGTACTTGCGCGTCTGCAGACGGCCTTCGATATAAACGGAGCGGCCCTTCTTCAGGTATTCGCCGGCGACTTCCGCCTGCCGTCCGAACAGCACGACCGTGTGCCATTCGGTCTTCTCCTGCTTCTCGCCGCTCTTGTCCTTCCACGTCTCGGTCGTGGCGATGCGCAGGTTCGTCACCGCATCGCCGCTCGTCGTATAGCGCGTCTCGGGATCGCGGCCGAGGTTGCCGATCAGGATCACTTTGTTGACGGACGCCATTTACGTTTCCCCCATCGAATAATTGCCGCGATTGTACGCGGGCACCGGCGCCATCGATGCGCCGACGACGATCCACGCCGCGGCGAACACGAGGCACAGCGCGAACACGGCAGGCGGACCGAAGTGCTGCGACAGCCAGCCGCCGACCGCGGCGCCGACGAACGTGCCGAAGAACTGGACGCTCGAATAGACGCCGACCGCCGTGCCCTTCGCGTCGGCGGGCGCGAATTTGGAGATGAGCGACGGCAGCTTCGCTTCGAGCAGGTTGAACGCGGTGAAGAAGACGACGAGCCCGGCGATCGTCCACGCGAGCGACGCGCCGGCCGCCGCGAGGATCGCCTGCCCGACGAACAACACGGCGATGGCACCGACGAAGATCGGCTTGCTGCGGCCGGGGCGGTCGGCCTGCATCATCGCGGGCGCCATCAGAACGACCGAAGCGATCAGCACGGGCAGATAGATCGCCCAGTGCCGGCCTGTCTCCACACCCTCGTCGCGCAGCATGAACGGCACCTGCACGAACAGCGCCATCAGCGCGGCATGCAGCGCGAAGATGCCGTAATTGAGGCGCAACAGCTGGCCGTCGGCCAGCACGCGCCGCCACTGGCGCGGCGTGTCGGGCGGTCGGGCTGCGAATTCGGATTGCGGCACGGCCTTCAGCAGTACGCCGATCGCGCCGATCGCGAGCACGCCGGTCAGCACGAAAATGCCCGGCACGCCGATGACCGACGTGAGCGCAGGGCCCGCGACGAGCGACAGCGCGAACGTCGCGCCGATCGTCATGCCGATCGCCGCCATCGCGCGCGTTCGCACCTCGTCACGCGTGAGGTCGGCGGTGAGCGCGATGACGGCGGCGGAGATCGCTCCGGCGCCCTGCACCGTGCGGCCGATGATCGTCCACACGATCGACGGCGCCCACGCAGCGACGAAGCTGCCGAGCGCGAAAACCAGCAATCCGCCGACGATCACGGGCTTGCGTCCCCAGCGATCGGACGCCCAACCGAACGGGATCTGCAGCACCGCCTGCGTGAGGCCGTACGCACCGAGCGCGAGTCCGACCAGCGCGTGATCGCGCCCTCCGGGAAGCGTTTCGGCGTACAGCGCAAGCACCGGAAGGACGATGAACATGCCGAGCATGCGCAGGCCGAAGATGCCGGCGAGTCCCATCGTTGCGCGTCGCTCGACCGCGGTCATCCGCGCGCGCGGCAGCGGCCCGCCAGCGGGCACGGCCTTAGTAGCGGCGGGCTCGGCGCGATCGCGCATCGGTTCTTCGAACAGGGGAAAGTCGTGCTTAGAAACGGCTGCGGAATGGCGGTATAGTAGCAGGTTGCCTCGCCGTTTTCCGATGCGCCGCTCGATCTAGGCCGAACGTCGAACGCCGTCGCGCGGGAGCGCACGTTGTCTTCGAGCGCAAGCGCTCGCAGCCATTGAAAACGCACGGGGCCGACGCAAACTCATTCGATCGCATGGATTACATCCGCATTCGCGGCGCCCGCACGCACAACCTCAAGAACATCAATCTCGATCTTCCGCGGCACCGCTTGATCGTCATCACCGGGCTGTCGGGGTCCGGCAAGAGCTCGCTCGCGTTCGACACGCTGTACGCCGAAGGGCAGCGCCGCTACGTCGAGTCGCTCTCCGCGTACGCGCGGCAGTTCCTGCAGCTGATGGAAAAGCCGGATGTCGACCTGATCGAAGGGCTGTCGCCGTCGATCTCGATCGAGCAGAAGGCGAGCTCGCACAATCCGCGATCGACGGTTGGCACCGTCACCGAAATCCACGATTACCTGCGCTTGCTGTTCGCGCGCGTCGGAGACCCGTATTGTCCCGACCATCCCGAGCAGAAGCTCGCGGCGATGACGATCTCGCAGATGGTCGACGCGACGCTTGCGCTCGCCGCGGACGCGAACGAGGAGACGCGGCTGATGATCCTCGCGCCGGCGATCGTCAATCGCAAGGGCGAGCAACTCGAGCTGCTGATCGAGCTGCGCGCGAAGGGTTTCGTGCGCGTGCGCGTCGACGGCGAGATCCATGACGTCGACGCGGTGCCGCGTCTTGCGAAGTCCGCCAAGCACACGATCGAAGTCGTCGTCGACCGTCTCAAGGTGCGGCCCGACATGAAGCAGCGGCTCGCCGAGTCGTACGAGACCGCGCTTCGCGTCGGCGACGGCCGCGCGATCGCCGTCGAGATGGACGTCGACGAAAATGGCCGGCCGCGGGAGCACCTGTTCTCGGCGAAGTTCGCGTGCCCGATCTGCAACTACTCGCTGCCCGAGCTCGAGCCGAGGCTGTTCTCGTTCAACAATCCGATGGGCGCGTGCCCTCGCTGCGACGGCCTCGGGACGATCACGTTCTTCGATCCGAAGCGCGTCGTCGCGTTTGCGCAGCTCTCGCTCGCCTCCGGCGCGATCAAGGGCTGGGACCGGCGAAACCAGTTCTACTTCCAGTTGCTCGGCAGTCTCGCCAAGCACGCCGGCTTCGATCTCGAGCGGCCGTTCAACCGGCTGCCCGAGCGCGTGCAACAGCTCGTGCTCTACGGCAGCGGCGACGAGAAGATCGCGTTCACCTATCTGTCCGAGCGCGGCAAGCCGGCGGTGCGCGAGCATCCGTTCGAGGGCATCATCCCGAACCTCGAGCGGCGCTATCGCGAGACCGACTCCGTCATGGTGCGCGAGGAGCTTGCGAAGTATCTGAACTCGAAGCCGTGTCCCGAATGCGGCGGTACGCGGCTGAAACGCGAGGCGCGCCACGTGAAGCTCGGCTCGGGCGCATCGGCACGCGCGATCTTCGAGGTGTCCGCGCTGCCGCTGAAAGAAACCGCGGCGTACTTCGCGACGCTCGAGCTCGACGGCCACAAGCGCGCGATCGCCGACAAGATCGTGAAAGAGATCGAGAGCCGGCTGTCGTTTCTCAACAACGTCGGTCTCGACTACCTCGCGCTCGACCGTTCGGCGGAGACGCTCTCCGGCGGCGAGGCGCAGCGGATCCGCCTCGCCTCGCAGATCGGCTCGGGACTCACCGGCGTGATGTACGTGCTCGACGAGCCGTCGATCGGACTGCATCAGCGTGACAATGATCGGCTGCTGTCGACGCTCAAACATCTGCGCGACCTCGGCAACAGCGTGATCGTCGTCGAGCACGACACCGACGCGATCCTCGCCGCCGATCACGTCGTCGACATGGGTCCGGGCGCCGGCGAGCACGGCGGGCAGATCGTCGCGCAGGGCTCGCCGCACGAGATCCGGATGGCTGCGCATTCGCTGACCGGCCAGTATCTCGCCGGTCATCGGCAGATCCCGATCCCGGCGCGCCGTCATCGCGCCGACGACGAACGCAAGCTCGTCATCAGCGGCGCGACGGGCAACAACCTGAAAGGCCTCACCTTCGAGCTGCCGGTGGGGCTCTTCGTCTGCATCACCGGCGTCTCGGGGTCGGGCAAGTCGACGCTGATCAACGACACGCTCTATCACGCAGTCGCGCGAGCGCTCTACGGGTCGACGGCCGAGCCCGCGCCGTTCGTCGAGATGGAGGGGCTCGAGCATTTCGACAAGGTGATCAGCGTCGATCAGAGCCCGATCGGCCGCACGCCGCGCTCGAATCCGGCGACCTACACCGGATTGTTCACGCCGATCCGCGAAATCTTCGCGCAGGTCAAGGAAGCGCGCGAGCGCGGCTACGGGCCGGGGCGCTTCTCGTTCAACGTCAAGGGCGGCCGTTGCGAGGCATGCCAGGGCGACGGGCTGATCAAGGTCGAGATGCATTTCCTGCCCGACGTCTACGTGCCGTGCGATGTCTGCCACGGCCAGCGCTACAACCGCGAGACGCTCGAGATCCGCTACAAAGGGCGCAACATCCACGAAGTGCTGTCGATGACCGTCGAGCACGCGTACGAGTTCTTCGAGCCGCTCCCGGCGGTCGCGAGAAAGCTGCAGACGCTGCTCGACGTCGGCCTCGGTTACATCACGCTGGGACAATCGGCGACGACGCTGTCGGGCGGCGAAGCGCAACGCGTGAAGCTCGCGCTCGAGCTCTCCAAGCGCGACACCGGCCGCACGCTCTACATCCTCGACGAGCCGACGACGGGGCTGCACTTCCACGACATCGAGATGCTGCTCACCGTGCTGCACCGGCTGCGCGATCATGGCAACACGGTCGTCGTGATCGAGCACAACCTCGATGTCATCAAGACCGCTGACTGGATCGTCGATCTCGGCCCCGAAGGCGGCGACGGCGGGGGGCGCATCGTCGTGCAAGGTCCGCCGGAGGAAGTCGCGCAGCATCCCGAAAGCCACACCGCGCACTACCTGAAGCCCGTCCTCGACGCGCAGTCGCCGCGGCCGGCGGAGCCGGCGGAGGAAGCGCGCGCCCGAAAGGTGTCGAGCGATCTGCTCGGCTGAAAAAAGTAGGAAAAAGTAGGGTCAGACTCGACTTTTGATGAAGCCCTCCAATCAGCCGTCCGGCTCGCGGAAAGTCGAGTCTGACCCTACTTTTCTAGTGCTGCGCCGCTCGGATCCGGCGAAGCGCGACGTCGAGGCGGCCGCCGTGTGCACGGTCATGCTCGCGTCGCGGCGCGCGGCGCTGCCGGGATTGCGCGAGCCGCACACGGCGGACGAGGCGCTCGCGTTCATTCGCGAAGTCGTTCTCGCCACGCAGTCGGTATGGCTCGCCGAATGCGGCAGCCGCATCGTCGGCTTCGCCGCGCGCAGGGGCGGATGGCTGATGCATCTGTACGTCGCGCCGGGCTGGAGCGGACGCGGCATCGGCCAGCGGCTGCTCGATCGCGTGCTGTCGGAATCGCCGCGGCTCGAGCTGTGGACGTTCGCGCGCAACGCCGGCGCGCGCCGCTTCTACGAGCGCAACGGCTTCGTCGCCGTCGAGTTGGGCGACGGCGGCGGCAACGAGGAAGGAGAAGCCGACGTTCGCTACGTGCGCGCGACGCCTCGCGCGCGCGTTCGAGCGACGATGCGGGCATCGCGCATCACCGATACGCAACGCAAGAGCGCGCGGGTGCGCTGACTGGCTGCTACGAGGAACCTGGAGCCCTCGTCGTTCGGTGGCTCCGATGCTCGGACGGGCCGCCGCGTTTCGAAAGATTGCGCGCGGTATTGATCAGCGCGACGTGCGTCAACACCTGCGGGAAGTTGCCGAGCTGACGTCGCGTGCGCGGGTCGTACTCCTCCGCGAGCAAGCCGACGTCGTTGCGTAGCGCCAGGAGCCGCGCGAACAGCCGCTCTGCCCGCGCACGCTGGCCGCAGAGAGCGAGTGCATCGGCGAGCCAGAACGAGCAGGGCAGGAACACGCCCTCCTGCGGCGGCAATCCGTCGACTTCGTCCCCCGTGGTATAGCGGCGAATGAATCCGTGATCGGAGAGTTCTCGCTCGATCGCGCCGATTGTGCCGTGCACGCGCGGATCGTTCGCCGGCAGGAACCCCACGATCGGGATCAGCAGCAGGCTCGCGTCGAGATGCTTGGCGCCAAAATACTGGACGAACGTGTTGCGCGTTGCGTCGTAGCCGCGACGGCAGACGGTGGCGTGGATGTGGTCGCGCAACGCGCGCCACCGATCGAGCGGCGCGTCGAGCCGGCAGCGTTCGGCGGTGCGGATCGCGCGGTCGGTGGCGACCCACGCCATGATCTTCGAATGCGTGAAATGACGGCGACGGCCGCGCACTTCCCAGATGCCGTTGTCCGGTTCCGTCCATTCCGATTCGAGGAACTCGAGCAGCGTGCGCTGGAACGCCCACGAATCGGCATAGACCTCGAGCCCGGCCTGCGTTGCGAGACAGAGCATATCGACGACCTCGCCGTAAACATCGAGCTGCCATTGGCCCGATGCGGCGTTGCCGATGCGCACGGGCCGCGAGCCGCGGTAGCCGGGCAGCCATGGGATCGCAAACTCGGCAACCTGCCGTTCGCCTGCGATTCCATAGAGCACCTGAAGGTCGCGCGGCCGGCCGGCCGCCGCGCGCAGCAGCCATTGACGCCACGCGCGCGCCTCGTCACGATAGCCGGCGAGCAGCAGCGCGTACAGCATGAACGTCGCGTCGCGCACCCAGCAATAGCGATAGTCCCAGTTGCGAACGCCGCGCAGACGCTCCGGCAGCGACGTCGTCGGCGCGGCGATGATGCCGCCGGTCGGCGCGTACGTGAGCGCCTTCAGCGTCAGCAGCGAACGCTGGACTGCTTCGTGCCAACGCCCTTCGTATGTGCACGCGTCGCACCACGTCCGCCACTCGCGCTCGGTCGCACCGATCGCGGCGGTGGCGTCGATCGGCAGCGGCCTCCGCTCGTGCGACGGGAAATGCGTCAACACGAACGGAACGCGCTCGCCGCGCCCGACGCTGAAGTGCGCGACAGTCGTGAAGTCCTTGCCTTGCGTTTCCACCGGCGTTCGCAGCTCGAGCGAATCAGGTCCCGCGGTCGCGAGCAGCGCGCCATCGGAGCGGCGCACCCAGGGAACGACGATTCCGTAGCCGAAGCGGATCACCAACTGCATGCGCATCGGCACGTGACCTCGCACACCCTCGACCACGCGTATGACATCGGTTCGGCCGGCCCACAGCGGCATGCAATCGACAAGACGCACGACGCCCTCGGCGGTCGCGATTTCCGTTTCGAGGATCATCGTGCCCGGCCGGTAGCGGCGCTGCACCGCCTTTACCCGTCCCTGCGGTGCGATCAGCCAGCGGCCGTGCTCCGCCTTGCCGATGAGCGCGGCGAAAACCGCCGGCGAGTCGAAGCGCGGCACGCACATCCAGTCGATCGAACCGTTGCGGCCGACCAGCGCCGCCGTGCGCGAGTTGCCGATCAGCGCGTAGTCCTCGATCCGTTGCGCCATCACCGTCGCGCGCTCACTTTGGCGCCGGGTTGTGCCATCGTTCGGCCGCCGGCAGCACGCGCTCGGCTTCGGGGGGTCCCCACAAGCCCGCCGGGCCGCCCCAAGGGCGAATACCGGGGTGCGCAGCACGGTCGTGGCGCGCAACGCCGATCACCGGCACTTCGAGCGAGCCGCCTGCGGTGAGCTTGTCGATCGCCGGCAGGATCATCTTGCCGGCGAGGTCGCCGGTTACGCCGAAGAGTACGAGCGGGTCGCAGGGCTGCGCGTCCATCGTTCGCCTTTCGGAGGGGATTGCCGTTCGGCCGAACGAACTTTCGTCGCTGCGCGCGGGGAAAGGTTCCTTGCATTGGCTTCGTCAGATCGGTTCGGCCCGTGCTGTGGGCGCTTCGTCGTGAGCAGCCTGCGGCGGCGCGGACTTCGTTACCGCGGCGAGGATTCCCTGCAGCAGCGCGGTGGGGGTCGGCGGGCAGCCCGGAATTTCGACGTCGACGGGAATGACGTTGGCGACGCGGCCGAGCGTCGCATAACTCTCGCCGAAAATGCCGCCGCTGCAACCGCAATCGCCGACCGCTACGACGAGCTTCGGTTCCGGTGTCGCGTCGTACGTGCGCCTGAGCGCGATCGCCATGTGCTTGGACACCGGTCCGGTGACGAGCAGCATGTCGGCGTGCCGCGGGCTCGCGACGAATTTGATGCCGAGCCCTTCGATGTTGTAGTAAGGATTGCCGAGCGCGTGGATCTCGAGCTCGCAGCCGTTGCACGAGCCGGCGTCGACTTGGCGGATCGTCAACGCGCGTCCCAGCGTACGCAGCAACTGCTGCTGCAGACGCGCGACGACGACCATTTGCTCGTCCGGCGCCGGCGGCGGCTCCGACTGAATGCCGGTCTTCGCGATCTGTCGCAGTACGTACCACATGTGGAATGCCTATAGGTCCTGGCCGCTGTACGACAGATTGAACGATTTGTTGATCAGCGGGAAATCGGGAACGATGTTGCCGATCACCGCGTGCTCGAGAACCGGCCAGTTCGACCAAGACGGATCGTGGGTACGAGCACGGCGGATCGTCTCGTTCGGCCCGCTGTCGATCGCCACGAACACGGGTCCGCGCCAGCCTTCGACGAACCCGATGCCCGTGCGAAACGCCGGCAGCGGCGGCAGCGGCGCGCGGAAGTCGCCGCCCGGCAGCGCGTCGACGATCGCTCGCACGAGGCGAAGCGACTCGCCGAGCTCGTCGAAGCGGACCGCGACGCGCGCCGCGACGTCGCCGTCGTCGTGGACGATCTTGCGCACGGCGAGCGCGTCGTACGGCGAGCGCGGAAAGTCGCACCGCACGTCGCGCGCCTGACCGCTCGCGCGGCCGGCCATGCCGGTCAATCCCAGCTTCGCCGCGAGCGCGGGCGTGACGTAGCCGCACGTGCGGAAACGATCCTGCAGGCCGGCGTGATCGTCGTAGATCGCGCGCAGCGTCGCGATCTCGCGCTCGAGCCGCGTGCATTCGTCGCGGATCGCGGCCACGTGCGCCGACGCAAGATCCCGCGCGACGCCGCCCGGCACGACGACGTCCATCATCAACCGGTGGCCGAGCGCGGCGAGATTCGTGCGCAGCACGTCTTCCTTGAGCCGTGAGAACTGCGCGAGCCCGAACGCGAATCCGCCGTCGTTGCCGAGATAGCCGAGATCGCCGAGGTGATTCGCGATGCGTTCACGCTCGAGCGCGAGCGCACGCAGCCACGCTGCGCGCGGCGGTATCGACATCGCGCCGATCGCCTCGATCGCTTGCGCATACGCCCACGCGTACGCGACCGTGCTGTCGCCCGACACGCGTCCGGCGAGCCGACCGCCGTCGGCGAGCGAGAACTGCTCGAAGCGCTTCTCGATGCCCTTGTGCACGTAGCCGAGGCGCTCCTCGAGGCGCAGCACTTTCTCGCCGACGACCTGGAAGCGGAAGTGTCCCGGCTCGATGATGCCCGCGTGAACGGGGCCGACCGGAATCTCGTGCACGCCGTCGCCCTCGACCTTGACGAACGCGTACTCCTCCTGCCCCGGCTCCCATTTCGGCGACGGCGCGAAATCGCGACGCAACGGAAACTGGTCGATCGGCCAGCTCGCCATCCACGCCCACGGACGCTGATCGTCGGCGTCCGATACAGTGCCGACCAGGTCGAACGCCGCGCGCTGCATGCGGTTGGCAGCCGGGAAGATCGCGCTCACGTCCGGGCAGGTTGCCGCGGTTTCCGGCAGCGTGTGCTCGAGGACGGTGATGCCGTCGGCATCGAGCAGCGCAACGCGCAGCAGGAAGCCGCGCTGGCGGTCGCGTTCGTCGCTCGCCCACAACGCGACGAGCTGCCCGCCCTGTTCCCACGACAGCCGGCAAGCCGGCAGCAGCTGACCGGAACTCACCGGCACGCGCCACGCCGGCAATGGCGCGGGCAATGGCGCGGCGGCGAGTCCGAGGCGGCCGACGTCCATCGGGCTCAGTCGTCCCGCGGGAATGACGATCTTGCGGTGGGCATCGGTGCTTTCATCCGATCAACTTCGCCGCCTGCCGGTACCAGTCGGCGAGGAACGGCGGGATCCACAACCCGAGCATCAGCACGATCGACATGTGCACGAAAACCGGCGTCATCGCCGGGCGCACGGGCAAGCGCTTGGCATTGGTGTCGCCGAACGCCATCGGCTGCACTTTGGAGAACACGGCGGCGAACGCCAGCCCGAGGGCCGCCAGCAGGAACGGCGTCGCCCAGGGCTGGTCGCGCATCGCCGTCGTGAGGATCAGGAACTCGCTCGCGAACACGCCGAACGGCGGCATGCCGAGAATCGCGAGCGTTCCGACCATCAGTCCCCATCCGATCGCCGGGCTGATCGTCACCAGGCCGCGAATGCCGTCGATCAGCTGCGTGCCGGTCTTCTGCGCCGCGTGACCGACGGCGAAGAAGATCGCCGACTTCGTGAGCGAGTGCACCGTCATGTGCAGCAGGCCGGCGAAGCTCGCGATCGGCCCGCCCATGCCGAACGCGAACGTGATGATGCCCATGTGCTCGATCGACGAGTACGCGAACAGGCGCTTGATGTCCTTCTGCCGCGACAACAGGAACGCCGCGACGACGACCGACAGCAGGCCGAAGCCCATCATCAGGTTCTTCGCGAATGCGCTCGGCATTGCGCCGTCGACCAGCACCTTGCAGCGCACGACCGCGTAGAGCGCGACATTGAGCAGCAGTCCCGACAGGACCGCGGACACCGGTGTCGGGCCCTCGGCGTGCGCGTCGGGCAACCAGTTGTGCAGCGGCACGAGACCGACCTTCGTGCCGTAGCCGACGAGCAGGAACACGAACGCGAGCGCGAGCACCGTCGGCTCGAGCTCGCCCTTGACGCTGTTGAGCTCGGTCCACAGCAGCGCGCCGCCTTCGGCGCCGAGCACCCTTTCCGCGGCGAAGAAGAGCAGGATCGTCCCGAACAGCGCCTGCGCGATGCCGACGCCGCACAGGATGAAGTATTTCCACGCCGCCTCGAGGCTCGCCGGCGTTCGATACAGCGAAACCAGCAGCACCGTCGTGAGCGTTGCCGCTTCCATCGCGACCCACAGGATGCCCATGTTGTTGGTGAGCAACGCGAGGAGCATCGTGAAGTTGAACAGCTGGTACATCGCGTGATAGAGGCGCAGCCGGCCGGCGGTGAGCTTGCCGTGCTCGTGCTCGATTCGCATGTAAGGACGCGAGAAGATCGCCGTCGTGAATCCGACGAACGCGGTCAGCGCGACCAGGAACACGTTGAACGGATCGACGAAGAAGAGCTTGCCGAGCACGAGCTGCGGGCCTTCGTCGATGACGCGCGCGCTGAGCGCGACGGCGGCGGCGAGCGTGAAGAAGCTCGCCACGACGTTCACCGCCGGCGCTTCGTCGCGCTCGCCGATCAGCGCGAGCACGAGGGCGCCCGCGAGCGGCAGGCCGAGAACGGCGAGGATTTCGATCACGGGACCCTATTCGCCTTCTTTCAGCTTCTCGAGGTGCTTGAGATCGAGGCTGTCGAACTGCTCGCGGATCTGGAAGAAGAACACGCCGAGGATCAGCGTCCCGACCAGCACGTCGAGTGCGATGCCGAGCTCGACGACCATCGGCATCCCATACGTCGCGCTGGTCGCCGCGAAGAAGAGCCCGTTCTCCATCGACAGGAAGCCGATCACCTGCGGGATCGCCTTGCGCCGCGTGATCATCATCAGGAACGACAGCATCACGCTCGCCATCGCGATGCCGAGTGTTGCGCGCGTCACCGTGCTCGCGAGCTGCGAAATCGGGACCGCGAGGTTGAACGAGAAGACGACGAGCACGATGCCGATCAGCATCGTGGTCGGAATGTTGATCAGCCCTTCGACGTCCCACTTGACGTCGAGCTGCTGGATCAGCCGGTAGAGGATCCACGGCAGCAGCAGCACCTTGAGCGCGAGCGTGAGTCCGGCCGACCAGTACAGGTGGCGTTGACCGGTCGCGTACGCGACGATCGCCGTGGAAATCGCGAGCGCCGCGCCCTGCGCGGCGAACAGATCGATCAGCGTCAGCACGCGGCGTTGCGCGAGCATCGCGAACGCCAGCAGCAGCAGGACCGCCGCGAGAAGGTTGATCAGTTGTGCGTAGAACGGAAGCGCGGACATCTCAACATCGTCCCCGTGCTGGCGGGGACCCGGTGGCGCCCGACGCGAGACACTGGATTCCCGCCCCCCGCTTCAAACATGCGGGGGCAGGGTTCGCGGCAATGACGGCAAGTGTCTCGACGCTGTGCAATAGCGGCATCGTTAGCTTCCGAGCAGCAGGTTGACGAGCATCGCGAGCACGGCGAGGAGGAACGCCGTGCCCAGGAACTCGGGCGCGCGAAAGATCCGCATCTTGGCCGAAAGCGTTTCGATCAGCGCAAGCGCGAAGCCGCCGATCGCGAGCTTCACGATCAGCGTCGGCGCCGCGGCCGCGATCGCGACCCAGTTGCCGGCTTCGGCGATGCCCCACGGGAAGAAGATCGCGAGGCCGATGCACGAGTAGTTGAACAGCTTGAGCGCGCTCGCCCATTCGATCAGAGCGAGATGGCGCGCCGAGTATTCGAGGATCATCGCCTCGTGGATCATCGTGAGCTCGAGGTGCGTCGCCGGATTGTCGACCGGGATGCGCGCGTTCTCCGCGAGCGAGACCATCGTGAACGCGACGCCCGCGAAGGCGAGGCTCGGGTAGATGGCGAGCTCGCGATGCGCGAGCGTGTCGACAATGGACGGCAGCGATGTCGATCCGGAGATCAGCGACGCGGTGAACAGCACCATCAGCAGCGCGGGCTCGGCGAGAAAGCCGACGAACATCTCGCGCCGTGCGCCGAGCGAGCCGAACGCCGTGCCGATGTCCATCGCGGCCAGTGCGATGAACACGCGCGCGGTCGCGAACAGGCCGACCAGCGCAATCGCGTCGGCGGCGCTCGCGAACGGCAGATCGGTCGCGAGCGACGGCACGATAGCCGCCGCGCAGCACATGGCGCCGAATACGATATACGGCGTGATGCGAAACATCGGCGACGCGTTGGCGGCGACGACCGCATCCTTGACGAAAAGCTTGCGAATCGTCCGGTACGGCAGCAGCAGCGACGGCGCGCTCTTTCCCTGCAGCCACGCGCGGCACTGATTGACCCAGCCGACGAGCAACGGCGCGAGCGCAAGCGCCAGCGCGAGCTGCAGCAACTGCGAGACGAGGCCGGAAGCGGTCATCCGATGAAGAACAGCAGCGCGAGCAGCGTCACGAAGCTGTACGTCAGATACACGGAGATCCGGCCCTGCTGGATCAATCCGACGAAGCGCGCCGCGTAATCCGATGCGCGGGTGATCGGAACGTACAGCCAGTGCCACCAATGATCGTCCGCTTTCATCGCATAGCGCGGCTCGCTGTCGAACGGCGTGGGCAGATGGCGCTCGATGCGGAAGAACGGCTCGAACACCTGGCGAATCGGCTGACCGAAGCCCTCGGCCGTGTCCTGCATCCGCGGCGACTGCATCGGATAGCCGCAGTCCCACGGCGCGGATTTGCGGATGCGGCCGTGATAGAAGCGGTGAACGATCTGGATCGTCAGCAGCACGGCGGCGACGATCACGACGAGCATGATCAGCGGACTGTAGCTCGAGCGGTCGGCGTCGACCGGCGCGAGCAGCAGCCAGCTTCCGCTCGCCGCCTGACTGATGCTCGTGCCGACCAGCATCTGGTTGACCGGGTCGAGCGCGCGAATCACGTTCACCGGCAACACGCCGAGCAGCACGCAGCCGGCGGCGAGCAAGAACAGCGCCGCGCGCTCGAATCGCCCCGCATCGTGCGCATAGGCGAGGTTCGGCTCGCGCGGCTGGCCGAGGAATATCACGCCGTAGAACTTCACCATGACGTAGCCGGCCAGCGCGGCTGCCAGCATCAGCGCCGCTGCGGCGAGCGGCACCAGCATATTGACGAACGACTGCGGAAGGCTCGGCGTGAACAGGAACGCCTGCAGCAACAGCCATTCGGAGACGAATCCGTTGAGCGGCGGCAGGCCCGCGATCGCGAGCGTGCCGACGAGCGCGAACCACGCGACCCACGGCATCCGGTGGATGAGTCCGCCGAGCTTGCCGAGGCTGCGCTCCTTGGTCGCGTGCAGCACCGAGCCCGTGGCGAGGAACAGCAGGCTCTTCATCAGCGCGTGGTTGAGCGCGTGATAGAGCACCGCCGTGAGCGCGATCGCCGCGAGAATCGACTTGTCGTACGCCTTGAACAGTATCGTGAGGCCGATGCCGGCGACGATGATGCCGATGTTTTCGATGGACGAATACGCAAGCAGCCGCTTCATGTCGGTCTGAACCGCGGCGAAGATCACGCCGAACAGAGCGGTCACGAGGCCGAGCGCAAGCGCGATCACGCCCCACCACCAAAGCTGCGTGTGAAGCAGATCGAACGCGACGCGCAACAGACCGTAGATCGCCGTCTTCAGCATCACGCCGCTCATCAGCGCGGAAACGGGCGAAGGCGCGGCCGGATGCGCTTCGGGCAGCCAGACGTGCAGCGGAAGGATGCCGGCCTTCGCTCCGAAGCCGAACAGCGCGAGAAAGAACGCGATCGACGACCAGCCCGGCGACAGCGAGATGGCGCGCATCGCATCGAACGTGTAATCGCCGCGGCCGCCTTGCAGCACGCCGAAGCAGAGCAGGATGCCGATCGCGCCGATATGGGCTATCAGCAGATACAGGAAACCGGCACGGCGGATCTCCGCAATCCGATGCTCGGTCGTGACGAGAAAATACGAAGCGAGCGCCATCGCTTCCCACGCGACCATGAACGCGTAGCCGTCGTCGGCGATCAAGACCAACGCCATCGCGGCGAGGAAGCCGTGATACTGGAAACAGACCAGCCCCGGCGGCGCGCCTTCGCTCGAGCGGAAATAGCCGGCGGAAAACAGCGATACCGCGGCGCTCGCGACGCCGAGCAGCAAGAGAAAGAAGGCCGACAGCGAATCGAGCCGCAGGTGGAACGGAAGATCGGGCAACCCGAACGGCAGCACGAGCGTCCGCGGCGGTCTGCCGAGCGCCGTGAATGCGAGGATCGCGAGCGCGACCGCGATCGCCGAGCCGGCCGGAAATAGAACATGACTCACGACGCGCAATCGGCGAAGCGCAACGAGTCCGAGCGTGCCGATCGCAAGCCACGCCGCGATCGCGGCGAGCACGAGGTGGAGCGACAGCGCGCTCATCGGCGCCGGCGTCCGTCATCGCCGCGAACCCTGCCCCCGCAGGCTTGAAGCGGGGGGCGGGAATCCAGTGTCGTTCGCACGAAAGTCACCGGGTCCCCGCGTGCGCGGGGACGACGGACTCGCTCATTTGACGCGCATTCCCGGCTCGGCGCCCGTGTCCGGCGCGAGCAGATAGATGCCGGGGCCGTCGCCGGAGGCCGCGAGCACCATGCCTTCGGAAAGGCCGAACTTCATCTTTCGCGGCGCGAGATTGGCAACCATCGGCGTCAGCCGTCCGATCAGCTGTTCGGGCTTGTAGGCCGACTTGATGCCGGCGAACACCGTGCGCTGGCGCGCCTCTCCGACGTCGAGCGTCAACTTGACGAGCTTATCGGCGCCGTCGACCGCTTCCGCGTTGACGATGCGTGCGATGCGAAGATCGACCTTCGCGAAATCGTCGACCGAGATTGGCGCCGCTTCTGCCTCTCCTTGCGCGCGAGGCGAAGGCTGGGGCGAGGGGGGTCCGCTTGCGCGAGAGGGGGGCGGGGCGAGCGCGGCGGCTGCGTGCTGCGGCCCTTCGAGCAGCCGATCCATCTGCTTCGCATCGACTCGCGTCATCAAATGTTGGTACGGCCGGATCGACTCCGCGGAGCGCTCGATGTCGCCCCACGTGAGCGGCCACGGCAGCGCGAACATCGCCGCGACGCGCTCGGCGACGGCCGGCAGCACCGGCGCGAGGTAGTACGTCAGCGCGCGAAAGGCGAGCAGCGCATCGGTGCAGACGTCGTGCAGCTCGTCGCGGCGTGACGGATCCTTCGCGAGCTCCCATGGCTTCGCCTGATCGAAACGCTCGTTCACGCGATCGGCGACGCGCATCACCTCGCGCAGCACCTTGCCGAACTCGCGCTTCGCGTACGCTTCGCCGACGACCTCTTTCGCCGCCCATGCGAGCTCGGCTGCGCCGCCGCGCCTGCGAAGATCCGCCGCGTCGCGTAGCCGCGGCGACAGCGCACCGCCGAACTGGCGCGTGACGAACGCCGCGGCGCGGCTCGCGATGTTGACGTACTTGCCGACGAGATCGCTGTTCACGCGCGCGACGAAGTCCTCGGGATTGAAATCGAGGTCCTCGACACGATCGTTGAGCTTGGCCGCGAGGTAGTAGCGAAGCCATTCGGGATTGAGCCCGAGATCGAGATACAAGTCGGGGCTGATGCCGGTGCCGCGCGACTTCGACATCTTCTCGCCGGTGAACGTGATGAAGCCGTGCACGTAGACGTTGTCCGGCACTTTGTACGGCGGCCCCGCGAACTTCAGCATCGCCGGCCAGAACAACGTGTGGAAATAGATGATGTCCTTGCCGATGAAATGGATCTGCCGCGTATCGGCGGCTTGCAGGATCTCCTCGAACGTGCGCGCATCGCCCGCTGCGCTCGCCTCGCCCGACTTGACGTATGCCCGCAGGCTCGCGAGATAACCGATCGGCGCGTCGAGCCAAACGTAGAAGTACTTGCCCGGAGCGCCGGGAATCGGAATGCCGAAGTACGGCGCGTCGCGCGAGATGTCCCAGTCGGCGAGCTTGCCCTCGCCTTCACCGAGCCATTCGCGCGCCTTGTTCAACACTTCGGGCTGAAGCCGCGGCTCGCCTGCGGGATCGCGCCCCGATGTCCACTCGCGCAGGAATGCGACGCAAGCCGGGTCCGACAGCCTGAAGAACAAATGCTCGGACGTGCGCAACTCGGGCCGAACGCCGCTCAGCGTCGAATACGGATCGATCAAGTCCGTCGGTGCATACGTCGAGCTGCAGTTTTCGCATGCATCGCCCCATTGGTCCTTGGTGCCGCACACCGGACACGTGCCCTTGATGTAGCGATCGGGCAGGAACATCGCCTTCACCGGGTCGAAGAACTGCTCGACCGGCTTCGCGTAGATGAGACCCGCGCCCTTGAGCCTGCGATAGACGTCCTGCGACAGCTCGACGTTCTCGGGCGAATCGGTCGAATGCCAGTGATCGAAGCTCACGTGGAAGCCGGCGAGATGCTTGGGGCGGGTCGCGGCGATGCGCGCGACGAGCGCCTGCGGCGTAACGCCTTCGGCTTGCGCCTTCAACATGATCGCCGCGCCGTGCGTGTCGTCGGCGCAGACGAAATGCACGCGATGGCCTTGCATCCGTTGAAACCGCACCCAGATGTCCGCTTGGATGTACTCCATGATGTGCCCGATATGGAACGGGCCGTTCGCGTACGGCAGCGCCGTCGTGACGAACAGCGTGTGGCCAGATCGGGCAGCGGACATCGACGAAGACCTTGCATGCGGCAGGGAGAAGTATGAATTCTAGCAAAGCGCACACCCCCAACTTCGCAGCGGCAGCCGAAGTTCGCTAAAATTAACTATTTATCAGCGTTCTCCTCCCCCCGGAGCTCACCGATGGCCATCACTGACGGCGACGTCCAGGCGCGATTTCGCGCGCTCGTCGACCCGAACACCGGCAAGGACTTCGTCAGCGCCAAAGCGGTCAAGAAAGTGCGCATCGAAGGCAACGACGTCAGCGTCGACGTCCAGCTCGGTTATCCCGCGAAATCGCAGCATGAAAAGCTCAGGCGGCTGATAGTCGATGCGCTCACGTCGCTGCCGGGCGTCGGGCGTGTCGACGTGAACCTGTCGCAAAAGATCACTTCGCACGGCGTGCAGCGCGGCGTGAAGCTCATTCCGGCAGTGAAGAACATCATCGCGGTCGCGTCGGGGAAGGGCGGGGTTGGCAAGTCGACGACGGCGGTCAATCTTGCGCTTGCGCTTGCCTCCGAGGGCGCGAACGTCGGTATCCTCGACGCCGATATCTATGGACCATCGCAGCCGACGATGTTGGGCATCGCGGGGCGGCCCGAATCGAAGGACGGCAAGACGCTCGAGCCTCTCGAAGCGTATGGCCTGCAGGCGATGTCGATCGGTTTTCTGATCGATCCCGACACGCCGATGGTCTGGCGCGGGCCGATGGTGACGCAGGCGCTCGAGCAGTTGCTCAAAGACACGAATTGGCGCGATCTCGATTACCTGATCGTCGACATGCCACCGGGCACGGGGGACATCCAGCTCACGCTGTGCCAGAAAGTTCCGGTCACCGGCGCGGTGATCGTGACCACACCTCAGGACATCGCGCTGATGGACGCGCGCAAAGGGCTCAAGATGTTCGACAAGGTCGGCGTGCCGATCGTCGGCGTCGTCGAGAACATGTCGATCCACGTTTGCAGCAACTGTGGCCACGCCGAGCATATCTTCGGCGAAGGCGGCGCCAAGCGAATGTGCGCCGACTACAGCGTGCCGTTCCTCGGCGGGCTTCCGCTCGACATTCGCATTCGCGAGCAAGCCGATTCGGGCCGTCCGACGGTTATCGCCGATCCGGACGGCAAGATCGCCGATGTCTACCGCGAGATCGCGCGGCGCACGGCGGTGTTCGTCGCGCAAAAAGCAGAGGATTTCTCGGCCAAGTTTCCGAGCATCGTCATTCAGAACACGTAGCCTGTCATCCCCGCGAACGCGGGGATCCGGCGTCGTTGCCCGGAGCGACGAGAAGGACTCTGGGTTCCCGCCCCCGATTCAAGCACTCGGGGGCATGGTTCGCGGGAACGACAATCGGGGGTCGAGTTTGATCAAGTCCGACAAGTGGATCCGGCGCATGGCCGCCGAGCATCGGATGATCGAGCCGTTCGAGCCGCGCCAGGTGCGCGAGGTCGCGGGGCAAAAGATCGTGTCGTACGGGACGTCGAGCTACGGCTACGACATCCGCTGTTCGACTGAATTCAAGATCTTTACGAACATCAACTCGACCATCGTCGACCCGAAGGCGTTCGACGAGAAGTCGTTCGTCGACTTCCACGGCGATGTCTGCATCATTCCGCCGAACTCGTTCGCGCTCGCGCGCACGCTTGAGTACTTTCGCATCCCGCGCAACGTGCTGACGATTTGCTTGGGCAAGTCGACGTACGCCCGCTGCGGCATCATCGTCAACGTGACGCCGTTCGAGCCCGAGTGGGAGGGCTTCGTCACGCTCGAGTTCTCGAATACGACGCCGCTGCCGGCGAAGATCTACGCCAACGAGGGCGTTGCCCAGGTGATCTTCTTCGAGTCCGACGAAGTATGCGAAACGTCGTACCGGGATCGCGGCGGCAAATACCAGGGTCAACAGGGCGTCACGCTGCCGAAGACTTGAAGCCGTGGTCGAGGGACGATCCGGCGCGTCGCGGCGGGGCACGGGTGTAGCACGCAGCTTGTCGTCGACGCGCCGGCAATCGCTACCCTTCGCGCGGCGATTGGTCCCATAATGCTCCGCTTTCCGTCCCGGCCGGGCACGGACACCGCTCCGCCGCCCGCCGCGCCCGTGACGGCCGTTTGTCGCACCAAGGTCGGTTCCCTATGAAATTCCGTTTTCCGATCGTCATCATCGACGAGGATTTCCGCTCCGAGAACGCGTCGGGGCTCGGCATTCGTGCGCTTGCCGCCGCGATCGAGAAGGAGGGCATGGAGATCCTCGGCGTGACGAGCTACGGCGACTTGTCGCAGTTCGCCCAGCAGCAGAGCCGTGCGTCGGGCTTCATCCTGTCGATCGACGACGAGGAGTTCACGCCCGGGCCCGAGCTCGACCCGGCCGTGCTGAAGCTTCGCAGCTTCATCGAGGAGATCCGGTTCAAGAACGCCGAGATCCCGATTTACCTGTACGGCGAAACGCGCACATCGCGGCATATCCCGAACAACATCCTGCGCGAGCTGCACGGCTTCATTCACATGTTCGAGGACACGCCGGAGTTCGTCGCGCGCCACATCATCCGCGAGGTGAAAGCGTACCTCGATTCGCTCTCGCCGCCGTTCTTTCGCGCGCTCGTCGAGTACGCGCAAGACGGCTCGTATTCATGGCATTGCCCGGGCCACTCGGGCGGCGTCGCGTTCCTCAAAAGCCCGGTCGGGCAGATGTTTCACCAGTTCTTCGGCGAGAACATGCTGCGCGCCGACGTGTGCAACTCCGTCGACGAGCTCGGCCAGTTGCTCGACCACTCCGGCCCGGTCGGAGCCGCCGAGCGCAACGCGGCGCGGATCTTCCACGCCGACCACTGCTTCTTCGTCACCAACGGCACGTCGACGTCGAACAAGATGGTTTGGCATGCAAACGTCGCGCCCGGCGACATCGTCGTCGTCGACCGCAACTGCCACGTGTCGATCCTGCACGCGATCACGATGACCGGCGCGATCCCGGTGTTCCTCACCCCCACGCGCAATCATCTCGGCATTATCGGGCCGATCTCGCTCGACGAGTTCCGCCCGGAAAACATCCGACGCAAGATCGAGGCGAATCCGTTCGCACGCGAAGCGCGCAACAAGAAACCGCGGATCCTCACGATCACGCAGAGCACGTACGACGGCATCGCGTACAACGTCGAAATGCTGAAGCAGACGCTCAACAATTCCGTCGACACGCTGCACTTCGATGAGGCTTGGCTGCCGCACGCCGCGTTCCACGAATTCTACAAGGACATGCACGCGATCGGCGTGAGCCGGCCGCGACCGAAGGACGCGCTGATCTACGCAACGCATTCGACGCACAAGCTCCTCGCCGGCATCTCGCAGGCGTCGCAGATCCTCGTGCAGGAGTCCGAGTCGCGCAAGCTCGACCGGCACATCTTCAACGAGGCGTACCTGATGCACACGTCGACCTCGCCGCAGTACGCGATCATCGCCTCGTGCGACGTGTCGGCGGCGATGATGGAGCCGCCGGGCGGAACCGCGCTGGTCGAGGAGTCGATCATCGAGGCGCTCGACTTCCGCCGTGCGATGCGCAAGGTGGAAGAAGAATGGGGCAAGGACTGGTGGTTCAAGGTGTGGGGGCCGGAACGGCTTGCCGCCGAGGGGATCAAGCGCGAGGACTGGATGCTGCGCGCGAACGAGAAGTGGCACGGCTTCGGCAATCTCGCGGCGGGATTCAACATCCTCGACCCGATCAAGGCGACGATCATCACGCCCGGGCTCGACGTGTCGGGCCGCTTCGCTAAAACCGGCATTCCGGCGTCGATCGTCACACGATTTCTCGCCGAGCACGGCGTCATCGTCGAAAAGACCGGCCTGTACTCGTTCTTCATCATGTTCACCATCGGCATCACGAAGGGCCGGTGGAACACGCTGGTGACCGCGCTGCAGCAGTTCAAGGACGACTACGACAAGAACCAGCCGCTGTGGCGGATCCTGCCCGAGTTCTGCGTGCGCCATCCGCGTTACGAGCGCGTCGGATTGCGCGACCTCTGCCAGCAGATCCACGACATGTACAAGGCGAACGACGTCGCGCGCGTGACCACCGAGATGTATCTGTCGGACATGCAACCGGCGATGAAGCCGTCGGATGCCTACGCATGCATGGCGCACCGCGAGATCGACCGCGTCGAGATCGACGAGCTCGAGGGTCGCGTCGCCGCGGTGCTGCTGACGCCGTATCCGCCCGGAATCCCGTTGCTGATTCCCGGCGAGCGCTTCAATCGCACGATCGTCGAGTATCTGAAGTTCGCGCGCAGCTTCAACGCGCAATTCCCCGGCTTCGAGACCGACATCCACGGACTGGTCGAGGAGGTCGATGCGGGCAGCACGCGATATTTCATGGATTGCGCGCGGCCGCGCCAGCCGTAGGTCGGAAAGTAGGGTCAGACTCGACTTTTCGCGAACGTCTCGGCGAAGGCAGCCTCCTGCAGCAGAAGTCGAGTCTGACCCTACTTTCCGAAAAGTCGAGTCTGACCCTACTTTCCGATGGCGCTCACTCCGCGTCTTGCGCTGCTGATGGCCGTTCCGCCGCTGTTGTGGGCCGGCAACGCCGTCGTCGGGCGGATGGTCGTCGGTTCGATTCCGCCGCTGCTGCTGAATGCGCTGCGCTGGGCGCTGGCCTTGGCGATCCTGCTACCGCTCGGGTGGACGGTGCTCGGCGACGCGAAGTCGCGACGCGAGATTGCGCGGCGCTGGCGGGCGCTCGCGTTGCTGGGCCTGCTCGGTGTCGGCTGCTACAACGCCTTTCAATATGCGGCGTTGCAGACATCGACGCCGATCAACGTAACGCTGATCGGGTCGAGCTCGCCGGTGTTCATGCTCGCGATCGGCGCGGCGTTCTACGGCATTCATCCAGGGCCGCGCGAGATCGCGGGCGCGATCCTGTCGATCGCCGGCGTAGTGGTCGTTCTGTCGCGCGGTGAAATCGCGCAGCTCGCGGCCGTGCGTTTCGTTCCCGGCGATCTGCTGATGCTCGGCGCCGTGCTCACATGGGGCCTGTACACGTGGATGCTTGCGCGGCCGCCGGCTCGATGGGCAGGCGGCGCGTGGCCGAAATGGACGTGGGCGCAATTCCTGCTCGTTCAGACTTTGTTCGGGTTCGCGTGGGCGGCGTTGGCTGCGGGCGTCGAAGCGGCCGTCTCGCGCGATGCCGGCGTGCAATGGTCGCCGTGGTTGATTGCCGTGATCGTCTACGTCGCCGCCGGGCCGGCGGTGATCGCGTATCGATGCTGGGGGCTGGGCGTCGCCAAGGTTGGACCGGCGTCCGCCGCGTTCTTTTCGAATCTGACGCCGGTGTTTGCCGCCGTGTTGTCGGCGGCGCTGCTTGGCGATCCGCCGCGCGTCTACCACGCGATCGCGTTCGGATTGATCGTCGCCGGGATCGTGGTCTCGTCGCGCCGCTAGCGCTCAGGCGGCGACGCGCGACCCTTCGGTGATTCGCCCACCGCTCGTCACGGGGGCGCCGTTCGCCGCCGGATCGCGTGCCGCGAGCACGACAAGCGAGGCGAGCACGCACGACGCCATCCGCACTTCCATCGAGTCGGTACGCGCCGGCGCGACGACGGGAATCTTCGCGCCGATGACCAATCCCGCGGCAAGGCCGCCCGTCATCGCGATCAACGTGCGCACGAGAATCGATGCGGCCTCCATACCGGGCGCGATCAACACGTCGGCGCCGCCGGCGATCTCGGACTTCGAATTGTTCGCGCGCGCTGCATCGCGCGACAGCGCCGTATCGACGGTCAGCGGTCCATCGACGCGCGCGTCGCGAAACACGCCCTGCATCGCCATCGATTTCAGCGCCATCGCCTCGGCGGTGGACGGAAGCGCCGGCGTCACCGTGTCCATTGCCGCCAGCAGCGCGACGGCGGGCGTGGTGACGCCGAGCGCGTACGCGAGGTCGATGGTGTTGGCGACGATGTCCTTCTTGGCGGCAAGATTGGGCGTCACGTTGAGCAGCGCGTCGGCGACGAGCAAGCCTTGCGAGCGGCCGGGCAGATCGAGGAAGAACGCGTGCGACAGCCTGCGATCGCCGCGCAATCCGGCCTGGGGCGCGGCAACCGGCGCGAGCAAATCCTCGTCGCCGAGCGAGCCTTTGACGAGCGCGCGGACCAAGCCCTCTCGCGCGCGCTCGGCTGCACGAACGCCGGCGGCGCGCGGGTCGTCGGGCGTATCGACGATAGGAAGACGCGAGATGTCGAAACCGGCGTGATTCGCAACGTCGCGAATGCGAGCCTCGGGACCGATCAGCTCGGGTGCGAGGTATCCGGCAAACGCACCGGAAAGTGCGAGTTGCAGCGAGTCGCTGTCACACGGATAGACGATGCCCGCGGGCAGCGGTGACTGCCGGACGCGAACGCGCTCGACGAGGCTTTGCAAGTGCGGACGCGCAACCATGTCGGGAGCGTGGCAAGCCGGCCAAGGGTTGTCAACTCCGGCCGATGGATGGGTAGCGACGGGCTACGCGCGGCGGCTTCGCACCTGAAAACGCGCGAATTCGGCGATTTGGCCAAGCAAACGACGTGTTCACGCTTTCCCTTTCCAAGGAACCACGACGCGCTCGACGTAGCGCATCAGCAGGTCGAACAGGTACGCGACGCCGCCGATCACCACGATTCCCATGATCACGACGTCGGTGCGCAGGAAGTTCGACGCATTGAGCACCATTTGACCAAGACCGACGGTCGCCGCGACCATCTCGGCGGCGACCAGCGTCGTCCAGCCGAAGCCGATCGCGATGCGCATTCCGGTGAAGACGTCCGGCATCGCGGCTGGAATGACGACGTGGCGTATCACCTGCCACTTCGACGCGCCCATCGAATACGCGGCGTTGATCTGCTCGATCATCACGCTGCGCACGCCTGCGCGCGCCGCCATCGCGAGCGGCGCGAAGCACGCGAGGTAGATCAGGATGACCTTCGCGGTCTCCTCGATGCCGAACCAGATGACGATCAACGGCAGATACGCGAGCGGGGGCAGCGGGCGGTAGAACTCGATCGGCGGGTCGAACACGCCGCGCGCGATCCGCGACACACCCATCGCGATGCCGACCGGAACGGCGGTGACGACCGCGAGCACGAACGCGGCGAACACGCGTACG
This sequence comes from uncultured beta proteobacterium, assembly GCA_963728935.1. Taxonomy (GTDB): domain Bacteria; phylum Pseudomonadota; class Gammaproteobacteria; order Burkholderiales; family Casimicrobiaceae; genus CAVSMC01. Next base: position 1,976,840 of record CAVSMC010000001.1, read on the forward strand.
AGGCTCCACCAGAAATGCTCCCAGAGCGGCTTGCCGCCTTGGATGTCGCCTTTCCACGCATCGGCGAAGCTCGTGATGATCCGCTCCGGTGTGGGCAAGAAGATGTCGCGGATCCAACCGAAATGCGTCGCGATCCACCACAGCGCGAACAGCGCGATCACCGTGACGATGCTGATCAGCGTGCTCGGACCTTCGCCGGGAACGCTGTAGCCGGCGACCGTGCGCGGGAGCGCCGTCGTCGCGGCCGGGCCCTGCGCCGGAGGTGCCGTCGCCGACGATGCCCCCACCGTCGAACTCGCGAGAGGTTCGGGTGCGCTCATGCGCCGGTACCGATCAAGCCGCGACCTCTATTCGAGGCGCGGACGCGTGGATCAAACGGACGATCTCCTCGCGCAACCGAATGAATTCGCTGTCCGCCTTGACCGCACGCGCGTCCCTCGACTCGGTGAAACGGCGGCCGAAATCGAGCTTGTAGCGGTGCGCGATCCGGCCGGGTGACGGCGTCATCACGATCAGCTCGGTGGCGAGGAACAGCGCCTCCTCGACGCTGTGCGTGATGAAGAAGAACATCTTGCGCGTCTCGTGCCACAGCACGAGGATCAATTCCTGCAACTGTTCGCGCGTGAGCGCGTCGAGGGCCCCGAGCGGCTCGTCCATCAGCATGACTTCGGGGTCGCTTGCAAGCGCGCGCGCGAGTCCGACGCGCTGCTGCATGCCGCCGGAGATCTCGTAGATCGGGTAGTCGGCGAACTTCGTGAGTCCGACGTGCGCGAGCTTGTCGAGCGCGACCTTGCGGCGCGCGGCGCGCTCGATGCCGCGCATGCGCAGTCCGAACTCGACGTTCTCGACGACCGACAGCCACGGCATCAGCGCGTGCTTCTGGAAAACGACGCCGCGCTCGGCGCCGGGGCCGGTCACGACGCTGCCGTCGAGCACGATGTCGCCTTCGGAGGCTTGCATGAAGCCTGCGATGCACGACAGCAACGTCGTCTTGCCGCAACCGGACGCGCCCAACGCGACGACGAAATCACCGGGATCGAGCGCGAGGTTGATATCGGACAGCGCGTGCGTCGTCTGCCCGCCGCGGCCGGCGTAGTTGACGGATAGGCGCCGCACTTCGAGTTTGCTCACGTTGGTTGTCGTTCCCGCGCACGCGGGAACCCAGTGTCGTTGAAACGCGCTACGTCAAAGACACTGGATCCCCGCGTTCGCGGGGATGACGCGGCTGTGTCCGATGGCAGCGACGCACCGCGTGCTGGTCTCGGACAGTCACGTCACTTGCTCGCGTCTTGCGCGTAGCTCGCGTTCACGACGGCGGAATAATCGGGCAGCGTCTTCTCGATCTGCTTCTGCGACATCTGGAATTGCGCGGTCGCCTGCAACGCCTTCGCGGCAACGCCGCCCTTCGCGAGCCATTTGCCGTTCTGCTCGGCGAGCGTAGGGAAGCGATACAGGCCCATGCCGCTCGGAACGTCCTCCGGCTTTGCGCCAGACCATTTGGCAACCGCTTTCACTTCCGCGGAATCGGGCGTCCACTTCGCCTTGGCGCTGCGGTATTTCTCGTCGGAGGCGGCGAGGATCTTGACGAACTTCACCATGAAATCCTTGTTCGCCTTCGCCCAGTCCTTGTTGACGACGTAGCCGTCGAACGTCGCCTTGCCGGTGTCGGCGGAGATCTTGCCCGACGTGAGGATCACCTTGCCGTCCTTCTTCACCTCGGCCAACACCGGGTCCCAGATGAACGTCGCCTGGATGTCTCCGCGCTGCCACGCGGCGCGCACCTCCGGCGGGCGCATGTTGAGGATCTGCACGTCCTTCGGATCGACCTTCGCCTGCTCGAGCGCGACCATCGTGTGGAAATGCGTCGTCGAGTTGAACGGCATCGCGATCTTCTTGCCCTTGAGATCGGCCACCGTGTTGATGCCGGACCCGTTCTTCACGACCAGCGCTTCGGCATCGCCGATGTCGTCGAGAATCCAGAACAGCTCGAGCGGCTCGCCGCGCGATACGGCGGCCGCGACGCCGGCGGAACCGACCTCGCCGACCTGCACCGCGCCCGACGCCATCGCCTTGATGACCTCGCCGCCGCCGCCGAACTGTTTCCAGTTGATCTTGTAGCCGGTCGCCTTCTCGATCTCCTTCGCTTCCTGCGCAATGCGGTACGGCACGACCATGTCCTGATAGCCGATCGTCACTTCCTTTTGCTGCGCAAGTGCGGGCGCAACCGTGGCGAGCGCAAGCGCAAGTCCCGTGAGCAGGGCTTTCATCGGAGTCTCCTTGTCGGGGTGAGCGGCGATGCTAGAGCGACGCGAGAGTCTTGCGCAAGATCGCGGCGATGCTGTCGATGTGCTCGCGCTCGGCGATGAGCGGAGGCGCGACGATCAGCGAGTCGCCGGTCGCCTTCAGATGCAGGCCGTTGTCGAACAGCTTCTTCTGGAGTGCGTGGCCCCGCTTGCCCGGCACCTGGTCCATCTTGAGGTCGAACGCGGCAATCATTCCGTAGCCGCGGATGTCGGTGACGATCGGCGAATCCCGCAGCGAGAAGATCGCGTCGAGGAAATACGGCGAGAGCTCGCGCGCGCGCTCGAACAGCCCTTCCTTGCGGTAGATGTCGAGCGTCGCGAGTCCGGCGGCGCACGGAGCGGGATGTCCCGAGTACGTATAGCCGTGGAAGAACTCGATCGAGCCTTCCGCCGCGGCGTTCATGATCGCGTCGTGGATGCGCTCGCTTACGGCGACGGCGCCCATCGGCTGCGCACCGTTGGTGAGACCCTTCGCCATCGTCATGATGTCGGGCGTAACGCCGAAGCTTTGCGCGGCGAACGCCGAACCCGTGCGCCCGAACCCGCAGATCACCTCGTCGAACACGAGCAGGATCCCATGCGCGTCGCAGATCTCGCGCAGCCGCTTCAGATAGCCTTTCGGCGGCACCAGGCAGCCGGTCGACCCCGCGATCGGCTCGACGAAGCAGGCCGCGATATTCTCGGCGCCGTACAGGTTGACGATGCGGGTGAGATCGTCGGCGAGCTCGGCTCCGTGCGCGCCTTCGCCCGGCGTGAAGAGGTTCTCGGGCAGATGGGTGTGGCGCATGTGCACGACGCCGGCCACCCCCGGTCCGTAGCGGCGACGGTTGTTGACGATGCCCGCGAGCGCGATGCCGCCGAAATTGACGCCGTGGTACGCGCGCTCGCGCGACACGAACATCGTGCGGCCGCTCTGCCCACGCGCCTGATGGTAGGCGAGCGCGACCTTCATCGCCGAGTCGACCGCCTCGGAACCGGAGTTGACGAAGAAGATCCGATCGAGATCGCCCGGCGTGAGCTCGGCGACCCGCGTCGCGAGCTCGAACTGCTTCGGATGGCCGCGCGTGAACGGCGCGACGAAGTCGAGCTCGCGAAGCTGCGCGCCGACCGCATCGGCGATCTCCTTGCGTCCATGGCCGGCGTTGACGCAAAACAGACCCGACGCGCCGTCGATCAGCTTGCCGCCCCGTTCGTTCCACAAGTGCATGCCTTCCGCGCGCACGACCATCTTCGGGTCGTGCTTGAAATCGCGGTTCGGCGTGAACGGCATCCAGTACTCGTCCATCGAGATCGTTCTCGCGGCGAGCGTGTCGTGAACCGTCAGTTCGGCGTGGCCCATGGTTGCTCCTCGACTCTTGTCGCTGTCCCGAATCTGCAATCATAAGCCATCGCCGTCGCTCAGCCCGGAAGGACGGCGGTAAGCGAGGGCGGCGCGATCGGTTGACGACGGGTGCTTTGCGCCGCGGGATTCGGACTGCGGATTGCGCAGCACGCGACAAAGCCAACGCCTGGCGGCAGTCCGGATCGAAAGGCGCCGAAAAAGCATTATTGTTTCAATGGCTTGCCGGCAGGCTCAAAGTTTGCTGTGTCACGGCCTACATGTGCCCCGGGGAAACTCATGATCGGTCGGCTCTCGTTGCGTGTCTTCGTGATTGCAGCGGCATTGGCCGCGGTTGCCGCGCGCGCCGAAACGGGCGTCACGGCGGGCTCGATCATCGTCGGGCAGTCGGCAGCCTTTTCGGGGCCGGCGCAGGAGCTCGGCATCGAGATGCGCAAGGGCGTGCAGGCGTATTTCGATTCCGTCAATCACGCCGGCGGCGTCAACGGACGCAAGCTCGTGCTGAAGTCGCTCGACGACGGCTATGAAGCGACGCGCGCCGCCGCGAACACGAAGAAGCTGATCGCCGAGGGCGGCGTGTTCGCGTTGCTCGGCTACGTCGGCACGCCGACGTCCGAAGCGGCGAAGCCCATCTTCACCGAGGCGCGCGTGCCGTTCGTCGGCGCGTTCACCGGCGCGGAGCTACTGCGCGAGCCGTTCAATCGTTACATCTTCAACGTGCGCGCGAGCTATTTCGCGGAAACCGACGCAATCGTCGACTTGCTCGCGCGACTGAGCATCACCCGCATCGCCGTGTTCTACCAAAACGACTCGTACGGCAAAGCGGGACTCGCCGGCGTCGAGCGGGCGATGGAGAAGCGCAAGATGAAAGTGCTCGCGATGGGCACGGTCGAGCGCAACACCGTCGACGTCGCCACCGCCGTGCAGACGATCGCCAAAGCCGATGCGCAGGCGGTCGTGATGATCTCGGCATACAAGTCGTGCGCGGCGTTCATCAAGGCGATGAAGAACGCCGGCGCTCATCCGCAGTTCATGAATGTGTCGTTCGTCGGTAGCCGCGCGCTCGCTACCGAGCTTGGCGACAGCGGCCGCGGCGTCGGCATCTCGCAGGTCGTCCCTTACCCGTGGAACCTCGGAGCGCCAATCGTTCGCGAATACCAGAAGCACGTCGCGGTCGGAGCCGGCGAAGACTTCACGTTCGGCAGCCTCGAGGGCTATATCGCCGCGCGGGTGTTCGTCGAAGGGCTGCGCCGCGCCGGTCGCGACCCCACGCGCGAGAGCTTCATCTCGGCGCTCGAAACGCTTCGCGAGTACGACGTCGGCGGCTTCACCGTCACCTACACGCCGACCGACCACAACGGCTCGCGCTTCGTCGATCTCACCGTCATCGGCCGCGACGGCAAGATCCTGCGCTAGCGGCGTGAGCGGCGAGCAGCGGCCCCAAGTCGCGAAGCGAGAAGGGGATGCGAGCAATCGCGAATCGCCGCTCGAGGCCGACAACTGGGCGCGCGCCAACCTCGACGGTTGTAGAGGCCGAGCGCGCGGCCCGCTGGCGCGGGCGTTCGCGTTGCTGTAACTTCGCGGGTCGCTCAACCCGGGAGGTTTCCCCATGCGCGTCGGCGTCCCGAAGGAGATCAAGGTACTCGAAAATCGCGTCGGGCTCGTTCCCGGCAGCGTGCGCGAGCTCGCCTCGCACGGCCACGAGGTGATCGTCGAGCACAACGCCGGGCAAGGCATCGGCATGGACGACGTCGCGTATCGCAAGGCGGGCGCAACGATCGTCGAAACGGCGGCCGAGATCTTTGCCAGCGCGGAAATGATCGTCAAGGTGAAGGAGCCGCAAGCGGTCGAGCGCAAGATGCTCAAGCCCGGCCAAATCCTTTTCACCTACCTGCACCTCGCGCCTGATCCCGAGCAGGCGAAGGATCTCGTCGCGAGCGGCGCCGTTTGCATTGCGTACGAGACGGTGACATCAACGAGCGGAGGCTTGCCGCTGCTCGCGCCGATGTCGGAAGTCGCCGGGCGGATGGCGATCCAGGCCGGCGCGTACTACCTCGAGAAGCCGCACGGCGGCCTCGGCATGCTGCTCGGCGGCGTGCCGGGGGTCGACCCGGCGAAGGTCGTCATTCTCGGCGGCGGCGTCGTCGGCTCGCACGCATGCCATATCGCGCTCGGCATGGGCGCCGAAGTATGGGTGCTCGACCGCAACACCGAAGTGCTGCGCGCGTTGTGGCGCCAGTTCGGCAGACCGCTCAACACCGTTTTCTCGACGCACGATGCGATCGAGCGCCATGTGACCTCGGCCGACCTCGTCGTCGGCGGCGTGCTGATCCCCGGCGCGTCGGCGCCGAAGCTCGTTTCGCGCGAGCTCGTGAGCCGGATGAAGCCGGGCTCGGTCATCGTCGACGTTGCAATCGACCAGGGCGGCTGCTTCGAGACATCGCGTGCGACGACACATGCCGAGCCGACGTACGTCGTCGACGGCGTCACGCACTACTGTGTGGCGAACATGCCGGGCGGCGTCCCGCGCACGTCGACGTTCGCGCTGAACAACGCGACGCTGCCGTTCGTGCTCGCGCTCGCGGGCAAAGGGTGGAAGGATGCGCTCGTCTTCGACCCGCATTTGCGCAATGGACTGAACATCGCGTTCGGCAAGGTGACGTGCGAGCCGGTCGCCGAAGCGCTGGGCTACGCGTACACGGCGCCCGAGCACGTGATGCAATGACGCCGGCGGAGCGCGCCCCCGAATTCGACTACATCGTTGTCGGGGCCGGCACGGCGGGCTGCGTGCTCGCCGATCGACTGACGGCCGACGGACGGCACAGCGTGCTCGTGCTTGAAGCCGGGCCGAAGGACAACTACATCTGGATTCACGTGCCGATCGGCTACGGCAAGACGATGTTCCACCCCCTGTACAACTGGGGGTTCTACACCGAGCCCGAGCCGACGATGAACGGGCGCGCGATCTACTGGCCGCGCGGCAAGGGACTCGGCGGCTGCTCGTCGATCAACGGGTTGATCTACATCCGCGGCCAGCGCGAGGACTACGACGCGTGGGCGGCCGACGGCAACGCAGGCTGGTCGTCGAAGGACGTGCTGCCGTATTTCAAGCGGCTCGAATCGAACTCGCGCGGCGAAAGCGAATGGCACGGCGCGGGCGGTCCGCTCGCCTGCACCGACATCCCGACCACGCACGAGCTGATCGAAGCGATCATCGCCGGTGCGGCGGAGCTCGGCATCCGTCGCACCGACGACTTCAATGGCCCTGTGCAGGAAGGCATCGGCTACTATCAGTTGAATACCAAGAACGGCTGGCGCTCGTCGACGGCGACCGGCTATCTGAAGCCCGCAATGCTCCGGTCGAACCTGCGCGTGGAGACGAACGCGCAGGCGACGGGCATCACGTTCGACGGCGCGCGGGCCGCCGGTGTCGGCTACGCCCAAGGCGGCGAGACGAAGCACGCGCGCGCTCGCAAGGAAGTGCTTCTCGCCGCCGGCGCGCTGCAGACACCGCAATTGTTGATGCTGTCGGGCGTCGGTCCCGGTAACCATCTGCAGCAGTACGGCATACCGGTACGCCTCGATCTTCCGGGTGTCGGCGAGAATCTGCAGGACCATCTGCAGCTTCGGCTCATCTATGAATGCACGAAACCGATCACGACCAACGACGACCTCAATTCGTGGTGGCGTTCGGCGAAGATCGGACTGCAATGGATTCTGTTTCGCGGCGGGCCGCTTGCGATCGGCATCAACCAGGGCGGGTTGTTCACGCGCGTGCTGCCCGAGTCGAAGACGCCGGATGTACAGTTTCATTTCGCGACGCTGTCGGCCGATATGGCGGGTGCGAAGGTGCATCCATTCTCGGGATTCACGTTCAGCGTCTGCCAGCTCAGGCCGACGTCGCGCGGACGGGTACTACTGAAATCCGCCGATCCGTTGGCGGCACCCGCGATGCACGCCAACTACCTCGCGACCGACGACGACCGGCGCTGTGCGCTTGCGGGCGTCAAGTTTGCGCGACGCCTCGCGTCGACCAACGCGATGCGGCCGTACGTGAAATCGGAGTACCGTCCGGGCGCCGCCGCGACCCGCGACGACGATCTGCTCGACTTCTGCCGGCAGTGGGGCGCGACGATCTTCCACCCGGTCGGGACGTGCAAGATGGGTAACGACGCGAGCGCCGTCGTCGACGCGGCGCTGCGCGTGCGCGGCGCGGCGGGGCTTCGCGTCGTCGACGCGTCGATCATGCCGACGATCTGCTCGGGTAACACGGCGGCGCCTGTCGTGATGATCGCCGAGAAGGCGAGCGACCTGATCTTGGGTGACGCTGGCTAATGGTCATTCCCGCGAACGCCACGTGATCGTCATTCCCGCGAACGCGGGAATCCAGTGACGTTGCTCGGAGCGGAAGACGACACTGGGTCCCCGCGTTCGCGGGGACGACGAGCGACGTTGGTCGCGGCGCGAACAACGACACGGGGCGCCCGCGTTCGCGGGGACGACGAGCGACGTTGGTCGCGGCGCGAACAACGACACGGGGCGCCCGCGTTCGCGGGGACGACGCTTGCTCCAGCTAGTCGCGAAGCACCGCGGGCAGCCAGAGCGCGAGCTGCGGAAACGCGAGGATGAGCAGCAGCCCGACGATCTGCAACGCCATGAACTGCATCATGCCCTTGTAGATGTCGTCCAGGTCCCAATCGGGGACGACGCCCTTCAGGAAATACGCGGACAGCGCGACCGGCGGCGACAGCCACGCCGTTTGCAGGCAGACGGCGACGAGCGTGCAGAACCAGACGAGATCGATGCCGAGCTTCTGCACGAGCGGCAGCAGGATCGGCACGACGATCAGCACGATCGGAACCCATTCGAGCGGCCAGCCCAGCACGAAGATGATGCCGAGGATCAGCAGCAGCATGGTCGTCGGCGGCAAGTCGAGCGAAAGCAGCGATTCGGCGATCAGCGTCGCGCTGCCGAGCCGCGAGAACACCGCGCCGAAATAGTTCGACGCGGCGACGAGCAGCAGGATCATGCACGACGTGAGCAGCGTCGAATACACGGCTGAGCGGAACGCCGGCCACGTCATGCGCCGATACCCGATCGTGAGCAGCAGCACGGCGAACGCGCCGACGGCGCCCGCGTCGGTCGGCGTCGCGATGCCGGCGAGGATCACGCCGAGCGTCGCGAAAATGACGATGACCACCGGCGCGATGCCGACGACGAGCTCGCGAATCACGATGCCGATCGATCCGGCGCGCTCCTCGAGCGGCAGCGCGGGACCCAGCGCGGGGTTCAGATAGCTGCGCACGAGCGCATAGGCGATGTAGAGCAGCGACAGCAGCAGTCCCGGAATCACCGCTGCCGCGAACAGGTCGGTTGCCGGCACGCCGACGACCGGCCCCATGACGATCAGCATTACCGACGGCGGAATGAGAATCCCGAGCGTGCCGCCGGCGGTGATGGTGCCGGCGGAAAGACGCACGTCGTAGCCCGAGCGCTTCATCACCGGCGCGGCCATCACGCCGAGCAGCGTGACCGACGAGCCGACGATGCCGGTCGCCGCGGCGAAGATCGTCGCGGTGACCAGCACGGCGAGATAGAGCGAGCCGCGCACCGACGCGAGCGCGAGCTGCACGCCGCGAAACAGTCGCTCCATCAGCCCCGACTGCTCGAGCAGATAGCCCATGAACAGGAAGAAGGGCACGGAGGCGAGCGTCGGGTCGCGCATGACGCCGAAGAATTGCAGCGTCATCAGGTACAGCACGAGCGGTCCGAGCGCGAGGTAGCCACCGACGAGCCCGATCGCGATCAGCGTGAACGCGATCGGGAAGCCGATGAAGATCGCGACGAACAGAACGGCCAACAGCAGCAGCCCGAACCACTCCGGGCTCACGTCGCGACCTCGCCTTCATCGGCGGAGTCGCTTCCTTCATCGCGGCGACCGAACGCGCGCGCCGCTGCCTTGAGGCATTCGGAGATGCCCTGCAGCACGAGCAGCACCGCGAACACCGGCATCACGAACTTGAACGGCCAGACGATCGGCAGCCACGGGCTCGTGACGATCCGCTCGTTCTGCTGGAACGACTTCCAGAAGAACTCCCAGCCCGCCCAACCGAAGACGATCATCGCCGGAAAGAAGAACGCGGCGTAGCAGACGAGATCGACCCACGCTCGCGTGCGCGGGCTCCACTTGGCGTAATAAGTGTCGGTACGGATGTGGCCGCCGCGCTGCAGCGTCCACGCCGAGCCCAGCATGAAGAACGTCCCGTACAGCATGAACGTCATGTCGTACGCCCACACGGTCGGTGCGTCGAACAGGTAGCGCGCCGTCACCTCGAAGACGAGGCTCGCGACCATCGGCACGATCAGCCAACCGACGGCCTTGCCGACGACGCGCGCGGGTGCGTCGAGCAGCGCCGTCACGCGGTCGAGCGTTCGGGACATGCGCGGATTCCCCCTAAAAAGGAGCCGGGCGCGAGGCCCGGCTCCGGTGTTGCGTCAGAATCGGCGCGTCATCACTTCGGCGGCGCGGCGAGCGCGGCGTTGCCGAGGTTCGAGTACAGATCGAGGATCTTCGTCCAGTACGGCACGACGGTCTTCGCGAAGTTGCGCTGCGAATCGAGCACCTGCTTGAAGAACGCGTCCTTGGCCGCGTAGCGGTCGAGCACGACGTTGGTCGCGCGCACGAACTCGGGGAAGAAGTCCTTCGGCGTGTCGTGGATCGTGACCTTGAATTCGTTGCGAAGCTTCACGACCGCCTGCGCGTTGCGGTAGACGTTGTACGTGTACGTCTCGGTCATCGACGCCATCGCCGCCGTGCGGATGATCTCCTGCAGGTCGGGCGACAGCTTGTTCCATACGGTCTTGTTGATCAGCACTTCGCCGATGTCGGTCGACTGGTGCAGCCCTTGCAGGTAGTAATGCTTCCAGACGGTCTGCAGGCCGAGGTTCATGTCGTCGGCCGGCCCGATCCACTCGGCCGCATCGATGACGCCGCGCTGCGCCGACGGCACGATGTCGCCGCCCGGCAAGGCGACGGCCGCAACGCCCATTTCCTTGAAGATCTCGCCGGTGATGCCGGGCGGCGAGCGGTATTTCATCTTCTTGAAATCGGCGGTCGAGTTGATCGGGTTCTTGAACCAGCCGAGCGGGTCGGGGCCCATCGGCTGCACGAAGATCGGCTCGACGTTCACCTTCAGCACGTCGCTGTAGAGCTTGCGGTAGAGCTCGTAGCCGCCGCCCTCGAAGATCCATGCGACGTGCGACATCTGATCGAGGCCGACGCCCGCACCGGCCATCGGGTTCGAGAACAACCCGGCAGCGGGACTCTTGCCGGACCAGTAATGCGTCCACGCGTAGCCGCCTTCGACCACACCTTTGTCGACCGCGTCGAGGATCTCGAACGCGGGGACGATCGCGCCGTCGGGCAGGATTTCCATCTTCACGCGTCCCGCCGACATGCGATCGATCCGGTCGGCCATCCGCTTCAGCAGCTCGAAGTAGATCGACGCCGACGGCACCGCCGTCTGGATGCGCAGGCGAACCGGTTGTTGCGCCGGTTGCGCAAACGCGCATCCGGCGTAAAGCGTGACGGCGGCGAGCGCGGCCGCGCTCGTCGATAGCCAAAGCCGTTTCATCATCGCTCCTCCTCGTTGTGACCGGGTCGCGCGTCGCGCCGTCTTCGCCCCCGAAGAGTCGAAGATCGCGTGCTCGGCGACGGCGACTTTAGAGAGTCGGACGGCGATTGGCAATACGCCTGGCTTTGCCTGGCCTCGCTCGCTATGCCAAACTGCGAGCGCTCGTTCCCGTCCTGGGTCGCCGCCCGCGCTTCTTTCATCTCGCTCGCCCGCCGATGCAATCGATTCGCGACGCGATCGATGTCCACGCCGACGCGCGCGCGGATGCGCCGTTCCTGCTCGCGCCCGAAGCCGACGCCGTCGTTTCCTATGGCGCGTTGCGCGAGCAATGCCGCGCGTTCGCGGCGCTGCTCGATGCGCACGGCGTAGCGCCCGGCGACGTCGTGTCGTTCATGTTGCCGAACGGCGTGGCGGCGTTGTCGGTCTTCCTCGGCACGATGTACGCCGGCCGCGTCGTATCGCCGGTCAGCCTGATCGCGGGCGATGCCGATATCGAACACACGCTCGGGCATTCGGGCACGCGGCTCGTGTTCGCCGCTCACGAACATGCGGCGCGTCTTCGCGCTATCGCGACGCGTGCGGGTCTCACCACGACGGTCGTCGCGACCGACCCCGACTCGATCGACGTGCCGTTGTCGAGCTCGCCGCCGCTCGCGCCGATCAGTGCTCGCGACGCCGCGATGCTGATGTACACGTCCGGCACGACGGGCACACCCAAAGGCGCGCTGCTGTCGCACGCCAACATGATCGCCGCGGGGCGCGCCGTGGCCGATTGGCAACAACTCTCGGCGGACGACCGCGTGCTGTCGTCGTTGCCGCTCTATCACGTCAACGGCCAGTGCATCGGCACGGTGAGTCCGCTCGTGTCGGGCGGCAGCATCGTCATGCCGCATCGCTTCAGCGCGTCGCGCTGGTGGCCGCTGGTCGAGCGGTATCGACCGACGTGGCTCAATTTCGTGCCGACGATCATCGCGTATCTGCTGCACGGCGCCGATCTCACGCCGGCGCAGGCCGAGGCTGCGAGGTGCGTACGGTTCGGCCGCTCGGCGTCGGCTCCGCTGCCGCCCGAGCAGCACCGCGCATTCGAGCAGCGCTTCGGCATCTCGGTCATCGAGGCGATGGGCCTCACCGAATGCGCGTCGGTCGCGTTCTCCAATCCGCTCGATCCGGCGAAGCGCAAGTACGGCTCGCCGGGCCTGCCTCTCGGCATGGAAGCGCGCGTCGTCGATGCGCACGGTGCCGTGCTGGACAACGGCGAGCGTGGCGAGATCGAATTGCGCGGCGACAACGTGATGATCGGCTATTTCAGGTCGCCGCAAGCATCCGCGGCGACGATCCGTTCAGGCGGCTGGCTCGCCACCGGCGACATCGGCTATCGCGACGACGACGGCTTCTACTTCATCACCGGCCGGTTGAAGGAACTGATCATCAAGGGCGGCGAGAACATCGCGCCGCGCGAGATCGATGAAGCGCTGCTCAAGCATCCGGCCATCCTCGAAGCGGCCGCGGTCGGTGTCGCCGACGATGATTACGGGCAGGAGATCCTCGGTTGCGTCGTGCTGAAGCCCGGCGCGCAGTGCAGCGAGCAGGCGTTGCGCGAGCATTGCATCGCCGAGCTCGGCCGCTACAAGACGCCGCGCTATTTCCGCTTTGTCGACGAGCTGCCGAAGGGGCCGTCGGGCAAGGTGCAGCGGCTGAAGCTCGCGCAAATGCTCGCGTAGACGACAACGGCCGTGTTCATCGGTCACTTCGGCGTTGCGATGGCGGCGAAGAGGGTCGCACCCCGCCCTTCGCTCGGCACGCTGGTGCTTGCCGCGCAACTGGTCGACGGCGTTTGGCCGCTGTTCGCGCTCATGGGCTGGGAGAAGGTCGAGATCCAGCCGGGGATCACCAAGGTCGTGCCGCTGTTGTTCGTTTCGTATCCTTATACGCACAGCCTGCTCGCCGGCGTCGTGTGGGCGGCACTGCTCGGCGGCGCTTACTACGCGCTGCGACGTGATCGTTCCGGCGCCGCCTGGATTGCCGCGCTCGTGCTGTCGCACTGGGTGCTCGACGTGATCTCGCACCGGCCCGACGTGCCGACGTGGCCGGGCGGGCCGAAGATCGGCCTCGGGCTGTGGAATTCGTTGCCCGCGTCGCTGGCCGTCGAGCTCGGATTGTTCGTGTTAGGAGCATCGGCGTACGCGCGCGTCACGCGCGCACGCGACAAGCTCGGCCACGTTCTGTTGTGGACGTTCGTCGCCGTGCTTGCGGCGATTTACCTGATGAGCGTGTTCGGTCCGCCGCCGCCGTCGGTTCAGGTGTTGGTATGGACCGGCATTGCCGGTTGGCTGTTCGTCGCCTGGGGCTACTGGATCGACCGCCACCGCGAGGCGGTCGGTTCGGTCGCGTAGCGGCGACTCGGCACACTAGCCGCGCTGAGCGAGACGCTCGGCGTAGCGACGCGGAAGCATTCGACGCAGCACGTCGTCGCGCGCGACGAAGTGGTGCCACAGCGCCGCGGCGGCGTGCGCGGCGACGATCGCGACCAGCACCCACGACAGCACCTCGTGGATGTCCTTCGTCGTCCGCGCGAGCGTCCGGTCGCGGCCGACCACCGCGGGAAGGCCGGTGCCGAAGAGCACCGGATCCTGTCCGCGCGCCGACGCGACGACGTAGCCAATGAGCGGAATCATGATCATCAGCGCGTACATCGAGACGTGCGTGAGACGCGCGACCCACTGCTGCCAAAGAGGGCCGTACTCGAGCGGCGCCTCGTTTGACGCTTTCCACGTGAGCCGCACGAGAACCAACAGCAGCACCGTCATGCCGATGCTCTCGTGCGATGCGAGCATGAACGCGCGTCCCGTGCTGTCGCGAGGAAATGCATCGACGAACTGCACGCCGATCATCTGGAAGGCGAGCAGCCCCAACAGCGTCCAGTGCAAGAACTGCGCGGCAGCGCCGTAGCGCTCAGCGGTGTTGCGCCATTGGGTCATCGTCAACAACTGGTTATGGATCTCCAGCGTAAAGACATTATTGCCGACGCGGAGTTCCGTCGTTATCCGCGCCGCCGCCTGAACACGAGCCACACACCGATCGCCGCCAGCGTGGCGACGATGCCGACGACGACCCAGAAGCCGTGGTCGTCCTGCGCGAGCGGAACGCCGCCGACGTTCATGCCGAAGAGTCCGGCGATGATGTTGATCGGAAGCGCGAGAACGGTAAACACGGTGAGCAGGAAGAGGCTGCGGTTGGTCTGCTCGTTCACGCGCGCCGCGATTTCCTCCTGCAGCAGTTTCGTGCGTTCGAGCAGCGACGCCATGTCCGCGAGCGCCGCCGAGAACTCCTCGTTCGACTGGCGAAGCTCCTGAACGTCGGCATCGGCCATCCATGCGGGAGGCCGGTTGAGCAGGCGAAAGAGCGCCGCCGGTTCCGGCGCAAACAGCCGGCCGAGGCGTACGAGCGAGCGGCGCAGCGATCCGAGGTCGGCGCGCCGGCGATCGATCCGTTCGGCGAGCACGTTGTCTTCGATGCCGTCCACGCGCGACGTCGCTTCGCGCAGGATCTTGGCGAGGACGTCTGCCTGGTCACGCAGCAGGTGTACGAGAAGCGCAACGGGCGATGCGAACGCTTCTCCCTGCCGCACGGAGTGGCGAAGGCGATCGATCGAGCGCAAGGGCTTGCGGCGCGCGCTGACGAGCAGTCGGTGCTCGAGGCACAGCCACAGCGTCGACGCGTCGGGAATCGCCACGTCGAAGTCGAACAAGGCGTCGTTCAAGACAGCGATCAAGCGCTCGCCGGCATACTCGATGCGCGTCGTTCGCGAGCCCTCGGCGATGGTGTCGAAGAAGACGTCCGGCAGCGTGAGGTGCGCGCTCATCCAGCGTCCGGCCGCGTTGTTCGCGAGGTTGAAGTGCAGCCAGAAGAACGTGCCGCCGTCGGTCGCCTTGGCAAGCGATTCGACCACCGCCGGCGCATCGATCGCCTCGCCCGGTGCGCCGGGAGCGAATCGAAACGCGCAGACGAGACCGGCGCTGTCGGAGCCGTAGCCGGCGACGGGTAATGTGCGCGGAACGAGCGTGGACATCCGGGACTGGTTTTGAGCGGGCCGCGAATCGGCGCGCGCAGCACTCGCTCGCAAACCGCGACGGTCCGATTGAACGCGCTCAATATTGCAGTCACGTGACGACGCTGTCCGCGTCCGTCACGAGATCGCCATCAAGACGTAACGAAACGCAGGCCTGAGCTCGCCGAAGTTTCGCATCCCGTTCCGTGTTCGGAGATCCCAATGGTTCGCCGTTCCTTGCGCTTCGCCGCGCTCTTGTACGCATGGGTGTCATCGTCCTGCAACATTACGCGCTGCAACATTGCGGATGGCGTCGCGGAGTTGACCCGCGCAAACGAGGTCGAAATGAAGGCAGGCGAAATCGACGATGGCGGTCCGGCGTTCGCAACGTCCCGTGCGATCGGGCCGAACGGCGTCGACTATCCGAGTCAACGCGGCATGAGCCTTCGCGACCACTTTGCCGCTATCGCTTTGCAGGGGTTATGCGGCAATTTCGATCCGTACACTCGAAACGCCATCGATGCAGACGCCGCCGCGAGGATCGCGCAGGCGTGCTATCGACTCGCCGACGCGATGATCAGCGCACGGACGCCCGGCACACTCTAGGACTCGAAACGTCGACTGCCGAGCGCCGGTAGCGATGCCATCAAGTCGAGATCGTCCCGACTCGCGCCGTCCTCGCTGCCGCGCGCCATGACGCGACGATCGAAAGCAAGTCATCGGGTCGGTCGCTGACGATCCTCACCTCGCCGCGAAAGATGGTTGCGTCGTCGGCTGCGACCGACACGACGTCGCCCTCGCGCAACACCGCATCGCCGAAGCGTGCCTCGCGTCTTGCGAGATCGACCCTAACGCCGGCGCATGCGACGACGCAGGGCTTCGCCAGTTGCCGCGCGACCACCGCTGCATGCGACGTACGCGATCCGCCGATCGTGACCAGCGCCGCCGCCGCGGCGATGCCGTCGATGTCCGCCGTCTCCGCGTTCTCGCGCACGAGGATCGCGCGACGGCCCTCGTCACGCGCCCGAATCGCAGCGGCGGCGTCGAGCGCTATTGCGCCGGTTGCGACCCCTACGCCCGCCGCCACGCCGCGCGCAATCGCCCTCGCTCCCGACGACGGGTCGAGCCGCGTGACCGCGATCGCGTCGACGTCGACGTGATCGAGCATCGCCAGCGCTCCGTGCGGATCGAGCACGCCCTCGTCCACCATGTCGACGGCGCTTCGCAGCATCGCAAGCGGCGTGCGCTTGGCCGAGCGCGTCTGCAACAGGAAGAGCTCGCCGTCCTGCACGGTGAACTCGAATTCCTGCACGTCGCCGAACTCCCGCTCGAGCCGCGCCGCGATGTCGTCGAGCTGCGCGCTGACGTCCGGAAGCACGGTCGCCATCCGCTCACCCTCGTCGGCGTACACGCGCCCCGACACGACATCCTCGCCTTGCGCGTTGAAAAGGAAGTCGACATATCGCACCCGTTCGCCGTTCGCCGGGTCGCGTGTGAAGCCGACGCCGGCGCCCGACGTGCCGCCGGCGTTGCCGTACACCATGCGCTGCACTGTGACGGCGGTCGTCAAGTCGACGGGCAGGTCGTGCAGCTTTCGATATTCGCGCGCCTTGTCCGTGTCCGCGCTCGCAATCACGGCATGGACGGCGGCGTCGAGCTGCGCTGACGGCAACTGCGGAAACGGCTCGCGAGCGATGGCCCGATAGAGCTCGAGGAAGTCGTCTACGAGCGCGCGCTCGCTTGCGAAGTCGAGCATCCGTTCACTCGGCAGACCTTGCCGCTCGACTTCGCCGGCGACGCGTTGCGCAAACGGTTCGCAGTCGAGCCCGCGAACGGTTTCGGCAAACGACTGAATCAACCGGCGGTACGAATTCCAGGCAAGACGCGGATTGCCGGTCAGCCGAACGAGCGCGCGTACCGTCGCGTCGTTCAGCCCGATGTTGAGCAGTGTCTCCATCATCCCCGGCATCGACACAGCCGCGCCCGAGCGTACCGACACGAGAAGCGGCCGGCGTACGCTGCCGAAACCGAGTCCTGTCGCCGCTTCGAGGTCGCGCACCGCCGCTTGCAGCGAGTCGCGAAGCGCTGTCGCGGCGGAGCCCGCTTCGTTGCGGCCGAGCGCGCGCACCCACTCGGTGTCGAGCACGAACGCCTGGGGCACCGGCATTCCGATGTGTGACATGCGCAAAAGATTTGCCGCTTTGAAGCCGATGCGCGCGGGCGTCTCCCGCGCCGCGCCGTGCGTACCGAAGCCGATTGTCACGACGCCCGGCGTCGAGCGTGAAATGGCCGCCACGCGTTCGCTCATCCGGCGCTCTTCCTGGGCTGTCTCCATCGGCATCTTCTAAGCTCTCAACACTTCGCCGAGCACGTTGTCGCGCAGCCGCAACCCGCAATGCATCAACGCATCGGCCGCTTGTTCTAGATTGCGTGCCGCCTCGGTGACGAAATGCAGCACGCGAAAGTCCGACGCCGCGGCAGCTTTTGCCTCGACGCTGCGCTCGGCCTCGTCGCTGCGTTTCTCGAGAGCCGTGAGGCGGTGGATCGCGTCGAGGAAGTCCTGCATGTCCTCGCGCGCGCCGCCGCGACGCACGTCGCGAGCGATCTCGAGCGCCTTGACGTATTCCTGCGCGCCCTGCACGAGCAAGCCGGCCAAGTGTTCGAGCGGAGGAAGCAGCTCGGTTCCGCCGGTCTGTTGCAGCAGCGTTAGATGGAACGCCGCTTCTTCGAGCTCGTCGGCGACGTCGTCGGCGTCCTCGAGCAACGTGCGGAAGAACTCGCCCGACTCGGCGTTTCTCAAAGCCTCACGTGCGCGGTTCACGCATTCGTCGGCCCGGCTCTCCCAAGCCTTGGCGCGCTGGGCACGCTGCTCCGACGCCGCGGCGCTCTCGCCGGCATGGCGCGCGAGCATTCCGTCGCGCACGCCGCCGGCGATCTCGTGCACGAACGACGCGTGCTCGACGGCGATGTCGAACAGGTCCTGGCGACGCGAGCGGAAATATCCGGTCAGCTCCGCCTTGACGACGTCCTGCACATGGGTTTCGGCCTCGCCGCGCAGCAGCAGCTCGCTCGCGCTACGCAGCACGCTGCGCAGGAATTCGCGCGTGTTCGCCGCGCCGAGCGTCTCGTGCAACGAACCGCCGACGGGGAACTGCCCCTTGGTCGCGAACTCGATCGCGTCGAAGACCAGACGCTCGCCGCCGGCTTGCAGGAACGCCATGTGCCCGAGATTCTCGTCGGCGGCCCAGCGCAGCAGCCGTATGGCCTCGCCGTTCGGCACGAAGTTGCGCAATCGCTTACGCGCCTTGTTCCAGTCGATCAGGAACACGAGCCGCGAGCCGAGAAACTCGACGAATCGGTCGAGGTCTGCCGTGTCGGCCGCGCGGTAGCGTCCGACGCCGAGGTGGAAGACGCCATCCTCGAACGAGGCGTCGTGGCGTGAGCGGGCGTCTTCCCATTCGACGTGAAAAGGCTCGAACATCGACTCGAAGAACAGCAGGCGCGGCAGATGAAAATCGGTGTACGTCACCGTGACGACCGGTGCCTCGACGTTGACGACGAGAACGTGCGCGTCGGTCGTTCCGATGTCGTTCTGCAACACCAGCCGTTCGCCGCTTCGCGTGGCGGTCGTCGCGAGCCCCGGGTGGTCGAACTTGAGCGGCGCCGTGCGGTTGACGCCGCGCATGAACGCATGAATGCGCTCGCGGTCGGCCGGACGCACGTCGTACGCGCTAGCGCCGTCGATGTGCTCGGAAGCAAGCGTTGCCTGCATTCGGTTCAGGCACTTGTGCGCATCCATGACGACCAGGTGCAGGCTGTCGCCGGCGGCTCGATCGCCTGACGTCATCCGGTCGATGCAGGCGCCCGCGATTTCGTCGTCGTTCGTCGCGACGACCATCGGCTCGAGCGCGACGAGACGTTTCGCGAGCGCGCTTCCGTCGACGGTTTCGCGTAGCGCCGCCACCATCGTGCGCACGTCCGACAGGAGCTCCGCAACGACTCGGCTTGCGTGCGCAATGCGATAGCGGTCGCCGTCGAGTTGCGTCGCGCCGGCGATGACGCCGTCGAGCGTCTCGTCGGTCACGCCGCTCGCAATGCGCTCGGTGCGCAGCGGCGGTGTCGGTGCACCGGGACGGTCGGCTGCTTGTCGGGCGGTCTGCAGCAGCGCGAAGCGGAATTTGGCGCGGTCGTTCGCGGCGAGCGCCGCATTGACGCGCGCGGGCAGCAGCAACGATGCCTCGCCGAGCGTGTCGATGATGGAGAGCTTGCCGGCCATTGGCTATTCGATGAGCAAAGCCAAGAAGGATGGCGAGCGGACGTGACCGATCGATGACAAGAGGGGTGCCCCGACGCGACCGATCGACGACAAGACCCGGGAGTGACACAAATACAACAGTCGGCGGTCCGCGTCAGGAGGTCGCGCACCCGTACCGTGCAAACGAAAGTGTCGCCCCGTCAGCCGCTTACATGGACTTGTTAAGTGCGGATGGCGAGTGGTCGCTCACATGTAGTCGATGATGATCGAATACGTCCGTAACGTCATTGCTCCAGGCCATCCCCGCTCTTCGCGCAAGGGCACATTCTTGCGCGGCGGTCCTACACGCGGCGCAAGCCGCCACACATCACCTACCAACGGATCTTATGGACAAGCTCTACGACAACACTGCCGAAGCGGACGCGCACGCGGACGCGATTGAATCCCTCATCGCCGAAATGCAGCTTCCTTCCGATGTTGTCCGTGGTGCGTACGAGCGTGAGCTCGTCCGCCTCAAGCCTGGTGCGCGAGTCAAGGACTACCTGCTGCTCTTCACCGTTCGCAACACGAGGGAGGCGCTTCGCCGGCACAAGGTCTGACGTCATTGCATAACTGGCGCGCAACCGCGCGCAATCCACGCGACGCGGTGATATCAGGGTCGCAGGGGCGATGTTACGGTGTTGAAGCCGCTGTCATACGCGGTCGCACGCACGTCATTCCGCCGTAACAATCGCCGCGTAGTCTGCATTGGTTCTCTTCAGAACGGACAAAGACAATGCAAAGACTACTTCCCCGCGGATTCCTGGCCGTCGCCGTGCTGGCGTTCGGCGTTTCGTCGCAGGCTGCCGACATCACCGGCGCCGGCGCGACATTCCCCTACCCGATTTATGCCAAGTGGGCCGAGGCGTACAAGCAAAAGACCGGTAACGGGATGAACTACCAGTCGATCGGATCGGGCGGCGGCATCGCTCAGATCAAGGCGAAGACCGTCGATTTCGGCGCTTCCGACATGCCGCTCAAGCCCGACGACCTAAAGTCCGCCGGCCTGATGCAGTTCCCCGCGATCATCGGCGGCATCGTCCCCGTTGTGAACCTCGAAGGCATCGGCCCCGGCGCCGTCAAGTTCACCGGTCCCGTGCTCGCGGACATTTATCTCGGCAAGATCAAGTCGTGGAACGACAAGGCGATTGTCGACCTCAATCCCGGCGTCAAGCTGCCCGCCGAGCTGATCACCGTGGTCCGCCGCTCGGACGGCTCCGGAACGACCTTCAACTTTACCGATTACCTGTCGAAGGTGAGCCCGGAGTGGAAGCAGAAAGTCGGCTCGAGCACCGCTGTCGCTTGGCCCGAAGGTGTGGGCGGCAAGGGGAACGAAGGCGTGGCCGCGTACGTTCAGCGAATCAAGGGATCGATTGGCTACGTCGAATACGCCTACGCCAAGAAGAACAACATGGCGCACGCGTTGGTCCAGAACAAGGAAGGCCAGTATCCGAAGCCCGACAACGACACCTTCCAGGCAGCGGCCGCGTACGCCGACTGGAAGAACGCGCCCGGGTACTACCAGATCATCACCGACTCACCAGGCAAGACGTCCTGGCCCATCGCCGCGACGAGCTTCATCCTCATGCACGTAGAACAGGGCAAGCCGCAGAATGCCGCCGAGGTCCTCAAGTTCTTCGACTGGTCGTTCAAGAACGGGCAGAAGATGGCGGAGGAGCTCGATTACGTCCCGCTGCCCGCGGCGCTGATCGCGCAGATCGAGAGCTCGTGGAAGACGCAGATCAAGGACCCCGCGGGCAAGGCGGTCTGGAATTGACGGTAGCGCCGCCGTTCGCAACGGCTGTTTCCCCCTCCTGCCGAAGCTGACCATTGCCGGCCGCGGACGCATGCCGCGGCCGGATCTTGTTTGGGCAAAGGTATGATGGCCTCTTCTTCCGCCACGGCGACGCTTCCGAGCCCCATGAGCGTGCAATCCGGCGCGCGAGACGAGCCCCTGCCCGAACCGCCGCCGGCGCCGGTTTCGCGCGGTCATTGGCAGGACAACCTGTTCCGGCGAACGACGATGTTCTTCGCCGTGCTGGTGCTTGCGCTGCTGCTCGGCATTCTCGGCGCGCTCGCGTGGGCGTCGGTTCCGGCATTCGACAAGTTCGGGCTTTCGTTCTTCTTCACCAACGTCTGGGATCCGGTCAAAAGCCAGTTCGGTGCTCTCGCCCCGATCTACGGCACGCTCGTCACTTCAACGATCGCGCTGCTGATCGGCGTGCCGGTGAGCTTCGGCATCGCTCTCTTTCTGACCGAGATGTGCCCGGTCGTTCTCAAGCGCCCCCTCGGCACCGCGATCGAGCTGCTCGCAGCGGTGCCATCGATCATCTACGGCATGTGGGGACTGTTCGTGTTCGCGCCGCTGTTCGGCGATTACGTTCAACCCGGGCTTGCGAAGGTCTTCGGAGGCATTCCGCTGCTGGGCGCGCTCTTCACCGGCGCACCGAACGGCATCGGCATGCTGACCGCCGGGATCATCCTTTCGGTGATGATCATTCCGTTCATCTCCTCGGTGATGCGCGACGTGTTCGAGATCGTGCCAACGCAGCTGAAGGAGTCGGCGTACGGGCTGGGCGGAACGACGTGGGAGGTGGTCTGGAACGTCGTGCTGCCGTACACGAAGGTCGGCGTCATCGGCGGCATCATGCTCGGTCTCGGCCGCGCGCTCGGCGAGACGATGGCGGTCACGTTCGTCATCGGCAACGCCTACCGGATCTCGACGTCGCTGTTCGAGCCCGGCAATTCGATCGCTTCCGCGCTCGCCAACGAGTTCAACGAGGCGGCCGACCCCGTGCACCGCGCGTCGCTGATCGCGCTCGGGCTCGTGCTGTTCGTGCTGACGTTCATCGTGCTCGCACTGTCGCGGCTTCTGATCGCGCAGCTCGCGCGTGGGGAGGGACGCAAGACATGACTGCAACGACGAAGGCGCCGCGCTCAGCGATATACCGCAAGCGACTCTTCATCAACCGGTTCAACCTGGTGATGTCGTTCGTGTCGATGCTGTTCGGCATGGTGTTCCTGCTGTGGATCCTGGCCGTGCTGTTCATCGAGGGCTTTTCCGCGCTGTCGCCGACGCTGTTCACCTCCATGACGCCTCCTCCAGGATCGGCGGGTGGCCTCGCCAATGCCATCGCCGGCAGCACGGCAATCGTGACCGTCGCGACGCTCATCGCCACGCCGATCGGCATTCTAGCGGGCATCTTCTTGGCCGAATTCGGCAAGCAGGGATGGCTCGCGAAGGTCACGCGCTTCATCAACGACATCCTGCTTTCCGCGCCATCGATCATCCTCGGCCTGTTCGTCTACACGGTCTATGTGATGCAGGTCGGACACTTCTCCGGTTGGGCCGGCTCGGCTGCGCTCGGATTGATCGCGATACCGGTGGTCGTGCGCACGACCGAGAACATGCTGCACCTGGTACCGTCGAGCCTGCGCGAAGCGGCCGTTGCGCTGGGCGCGCCGATGTGGAAAGTGATCCTCAAAGTGACGCTGCGCGCGGTGCGCGGCGGCGTCATCACCGGCGTACTGCTCGCGGTCGCACGGATGTCCGGGGAGACGGCGCCGCTGTTGTTCACCGCGCTCAACAACCAGTTCTGGAGCTCGAACATGAACCAGCCGATGGCGAACCTGCCGGTCGTCATCTTCCAGTTCGCGATGAGCCCCTACGATGATTGGAAGACGCTTGCCTGGGCGGGAGCGCTGTTGATCACGCTTGCCGTCCTGATCCTCAACATCCTGGCGCGCACGGTGTTCCGCCAGGCTGCCGTGCGCTGACAACAGACCATGGACACGAGCCTCGCTTCGCAGCCAGCCGCCACATACGCCCCGTCCGATACGGCGGAGTTACCGCCCAAGCTCGCGATCCGCGATCTCGACTTCTTCTATGGCCGCTTCCAGGGCCTGAAGGACATCAGCCTCGACATCGCCGAGCGGCGCGTCACCGCGTTCATCGGACCGTCCGGCTGCGGCAAGTCGACATTGCTTCGTACGCTCAACCGCATGTATTCGCTCTACCCCGGTCAGCGTGCCGTCGGCGAGATTCTGTTAAACGGCCACAACATTCTCGCGGCGGGCACCGACCTCAACATGCTTCGCGCGAAGGTCGGCATGGTGTTCCAGAAACCGACGCCCTTTCCGATGTCGATTTATGACAACATCGCGTTCGGCGTGCGACTCTACGAATCGCTGTCGCCGCGGCAGATGGACGAGCGCGTCGAATGGGCACTGAGCAAGGCCGCGATGTGGGACGAGGCGAAGGACAAGTTGAAGCAGAGCGGCATGGCGCTCTCCGGCGGCCAGCAGCAGCGTCTTTGCATCGCGCGCGCCGTCTCGGTTAAGCCCGAAGTGCTGCTGCTCGACGAGCCGACGTCGGCGCTCGACCCGATCTCGACGGCGAAGATCGAAGAGCTCATTACCGAGCTCAAGGCCGATTACACGATCGCGATCGTGACGCACAATATGCAACAGGCGGCGCGGGTGTCAGACTACACCGCCTACATGTATCTCGGCGAGCTGATCGAGTTCGGCGCGACCGACTCGATCTTCCTCAAGCCGCGGCGCAAGGAGACGGAGGATTACATCACCGGGCGTTTCGGCTGACCGGCGGCGGATGACAGACCATGGCTGAGCACACACTGAAGCAATTCGACCTCGAGCTCGAGCAGATTCGCACCGGCGTGCTCGCGATGGGCGGGCTCGTCGAGAAGCAGCTCGCCCGAGCGCTCACGGCGCTGCAGGACGACGACGACGCCGAGACGATCGAGGCCGTCGGCGCCGACGAGCAGGCGATCAACCGGATGCAGATGGACATCGACCAGCAGTGCACGCAGATCATCGCGAAGCGCCAGCCGGCCGCCGGTGACCTGCGGATGATCATGACGGTGACCAAAGTCGTCAACGACCTCGAGCGCATCGGCGACGAGGTGAAGAAGATCGCGTTCAAGGCCGAGCAGGCGCGCGGCACGGCCAACCTCGCGCAGATTCGCTACTACGACGTCGCGCGAGCGCTCACCACCGTGCGCTCGATGCTGCAAGCCGCGCTCGACGCGTTCGCGCGGCTCGACGCCTCCGCGGCCGCCGAGGTCGTCGGCGACGACGAGGCGGTCGACGTCGCGTTCAAGGCGATTCTGCGCCAGCTCATCAGCTACATGATGGAGGACCCGCGCACGATCACGCCGGCGCTCGAGATCGTGTTCATCGCCAAGTCGATCGAGCGCGTCGGCGACCACGCGAAGAACATCGCCGAAGCGGTCGTTCAGGTCGTCAAGGGCATCGACGTGCGTCACGTCTCGGCCGAGCAGATACGTGCCGAGATCGGACAGCCATGATGCCGACGATCATGGTCGTCGAGGACGAGCCGGCGATCCTGGAGCTGCTCAAGATCAACCTTGTCGATGCGGGCTATGAAGTCAAGGGTGCCGCCGACGCCGAAAGCGCGCAGCGGATGCTGAAGGAAGTCCTCCCCGATCTGCTGCTCCTCGACTGGATGCTGCCGGGGCAATCCGGGCTCGCGCTCGCGAAACAGCTTCGCGCTGATGCGCGCACGCGTGAATTGCCTGTGATCATGGTCACGGCGCGCAGCGATGAAAGCGACAAGGTCACCGGGCTCGAGGGCTGGGTCGACGACTATGTCACCAAGCCCTTCAGCCCGCGCGAGCTCAAGGCGCGAATCAAGGCAGTGCTGCGCCGGCGAGCGCCGGAAGCTGCGCAGGAAACGCTCGTCGTGGGGCGAGTGAGGCTCGATCCGGTGACGCATCGCGTGAGCGTCGACGACACGCCGCTCGCGCTCGGGCCGACCGAGTTTCGTTTGCTCCGCTTCTTCCTGGCGCGGCCTGAGCGCGTACACTCGCGCACGCAGCTGCTCGACCAGGTCTGGGGCGACCACGTCGTGATCGAGGAGCGCACCGTCGACGTTCACATACGCCGGCTGCGGCTTGCATTGGAGCCGTTCGGCTGCGATTCGATGATCGAGACCGTGCGTGGGGCCGGGTATCGACTGGTCGCGCCTCGCTGAACGCGGTCTGCGGGGGCGTCGCCTCTGGTAGGCTTGTCGTTTATGAGGTCCGTGCTGTGGGGCGCGGTCGTTGCGCCACTCGCTATTGCCGTTGCGACGTTGCTCGCATGGTTCGCCTTTGGAACCGGTGCGGCGCTCGCAACCCTCGCGATCGGTGCAGCGGGTGTGATCGCGTTCCACTTCTGGCATATCGATAAGGTCGCTCGCTGGGCGAGCGGTCCGCTCGATGCGACCGTGCCGGAAGGACGCGGCAGTTGGCGCCCGGTGTTCGCGGCGCTCTACCGGCGTACGCGCATGCGTGCCGCGGTCGAACGCGAGCTCGGCAATCGATTGGAGCGTTTCGCGACCGCGGCCGAAGCGATCCCCGAAGGTATCGTCGTGCTCGACGCGACGAATCGGATCCGCTTCGCGAACGCGCGGGCTCGCGCTCATCTCGGGCTCGACGCGGATCGCGATCTCGGCCAGCCCGTCGGCAATCTCGTGCGCCAGCCCGAGGTGATGCGTTATCTCGAGTCGGGTGATTTCTCGGAGGCCGTCGTCGTCGATTCGCAACGCGAGCCCGGCGTTACGCTGTCGATCCAGATCGTTCCGTACGGCGACGAGCAGAAGCTGCTGCTTTCGCGCGACGTCACGCGACTGGAAGCGGTGGCGCGCATGCGTCGCGACTTCATCGCCAACGTGTCGCACGAGCTCAAGACGCCGCTCACCGTCGTCGCCGGCTTTCTCGAGACGATGCAGGATCTCGATCTCGACGAGCGCCAGCGCGAGCAATATCTCGGCTTGATGCACGAGCAGGCGCGCAACATGCAGCGACTCGTCGACGATCTGCTGACGCTGTCGACGCTCGAAAGCGAGCAGAACCCGCTCGCGGACAGCGCGTTTCCGATTGGTCCGCTCGTCGCCGAGATCGCCGCGCAAGCGCGTGCGCTGTCGGGCGGCCGCCACACCGTGGCGACCGAGATCGATTCGAGCGAGGCGGCGGCGAGCGTCGTCGGCGCACGCGAAGAGCTCGCGAGCGCATTCGGGAACCTCGTCTCGAACGCGATACGCTACACGCCGGACGGCGGCAAGGTGACGCTGACGTGGCGCTTCGACGCCGGCGGCGGCGCGCGCTTCATGGTCGGCGACACCGGCATCGGCATCGCCGTCGAGCATCTGCCGCGCTTGACCGAGCGCTTCTACCGCGTCGATCGCAGCCGCTCGCGCGCGACCGGCGGTACCGGATTGGGGCTCGCGATCGTCAAGCATGTATTGCTGCGTCACCAATGCGAACTGGCGATCGAGAGCGAGCCCGGTAAGGGCAGCGTTTTCACCGTTCATCTTCCCGCCGCGCGCGTGATGCGGATGGTGCCGGAGCGCGCACCGGCGACATCGACGCCGGCCACCAGTCACTGACTACGCTTCGCGGCGGTGCCGGGCCCGACTCCCGCCCGGCGCCGCCGGCTGCGCGATGTCACGGCAGATGGACATTGATAGTGGGCGGTCTGCGCACCGGGCGCACGTCCGGTTTCTCGTGCACGCCGGCGTCAGCGACGAGCTGCACTTTTGCGCGCAGCTCGGGCACGCATGCAAAGACCGCTCTCGTGCCGCTCTTCGGTGCCCAGCCGCCGTCCTGCATCGCCACCAGAACGTCCGGGTCGGTTGTAAAGCGATACTTCACCGTCCCCGAGGCGGTCCCCTCGAACACCCGATAGAGCGGAACGGTCGCGTCCGCGCACGTGCCGGATGCGTCGGGCAGCGCGACGTAATAGCCGATGCCCTCGTAGTCCCACGACCCGCTCGCTTTCAGCCGTTCGCAATCGCCTTCGAACGGCAGGAACAAGTGGTCCGTCACGTTGACGGCGACGGCGCCGTCGAAGCGGCATACGGCAACGCGTCCGGGGGCGGGTGTGGTCCACACGCGCCAGAATCGCATCGTACGGTTCCATTCGTTGCCGAACACGCCATCGTTGAGCAGGCGGTTCTCGAGCGGATCGGCGGAGTGAAAGTAGCTTCCCGACGCCGCGTGGTAGTACTCGGTCACCACAGCGGTCGGGTCGGCCGCTTCCGGCTGCGCGGCGACGGTGAGCGAATCGGCGGCGCTGCCGTTCTCGTCCAGCACGAGCACCTTGCCCATCGCCGTCGCGATTCGCCACGGGTTGATGCCGACGTCGAACGTGCGCTCCGCCGTCTCCGTCGCTGCATCGACGATGGTGACCGTGTTGCCCGCGCGGTTGACGACATAGATCTTGCCGGCCGATGCGTCGATGACCGCTTGTTGCGGTGACGCACCGACGGCGAGCGTTTTCGCCACGAAATCTCGATCAGTGTCGACGATCGTGAGCGTGCCGTCGTCGGCGTTCGGCAGGTAGTAGCGATGGTAGACGCCGGACACCGCGCCGAACGTCGACCCTGCGCCGACTGGCAGCGTGGCGATGAGCTTGCCTTCGCTGTCGAGCACGGACACGGTCTTGTCGTCGATGTTGTTGACGTAGACCTTGCCCGTGCGCTCGTCGACCGTGGCCGCGCCGGGATTGCGTCCGACCGGAACGGACCATTGCGCGTCGTGGTTGCCCTGGTCGATGACCGTCAAGCTGCCGTCCTGCGCGCTCGCCACGTAGATGCGGCCTGCGCCGGAGTTCACCTCGACCCCGCCCGGACGGCGCCCTGTCGGCGCGATCGCCACGAGGCTGTTGCTCGCGACGTCGATGATCGACAGCGAGTCGCTGTCACGATTGCTGACGTAGACCTCGCCCTTCTGAAAGTCGGCGGCGATGTTGCGCGGACGATCGCCGACGTCGACGCGGGCGACCACGTTGTTGTTGGACGCATCGAGCACCGTGAGCTGTCCCGGCGTCGTATCGTTGACGAAATAGACGCGTCCGAGCGCCGCGTTGACGACGACGCGCCGCGGCTTTTCGCCGGCCGGGATCGTCGCCACGATCCGCAGCGCGTCGACGTCGATCTCCGACAGCGTGCCGTCGTCGTAATTGGTGACGAAGGCGTGGCGCAGAACGGGATCGAACGCAATGCCGGCGGTATTGGCGCCGAGCGTCAGCGATGCCGGCGGCGTCGGGGACGCCATTGCACCCGTGCAAAGCGCGGACAGCGCCGCTGCGATTGCGGTCTTACGGTTCAGCATGATCGTCTCCTGTGTGAGTCGTTTCGATGTAGAGCGAGCCGTTGGCCATGCCGCTCGACGAGACAATTCGCTGCTCAGTCGAACCGAGCTGCGAGAAGCCCCAGCCGGCGAGCGCGGCGAACGCGGCGGCGGCGAGCGCCACGGAACACGCGAAGGCGATCGCCTTCGGCAACCGGTCTTTGCAGTTCATACGTTTCTCCTGGCGAATTGCACGGGTTGCACTCGATCCATGCCGCGCGCGGATGTCGAATGTCTTTGGTCGTCCGCGTCGATCGCCATTCGCGGGGGTGCCCTCCGCGAAGGCTGCGCGAGCGCGGCGTACCGATTCGGCGGCCGGCGTTTGGCGTAGCAAGGGGCAGGAACATGGCTCGATGGGCGAGGGCGAATCGATCGATCAGCGCTTGCGCGATCCGCCCCGGCCGTGCGTTGGTTTCGTCGACCGGTCACCCGGACGTGTCGTCGCGGAACGCCCTGCCGACTTGCCAGCCATACAGCGTCGATGCGACGACATGCCGTGCCGGGTCGATGATTCTTTCGCTGGAGTTCGCGAGCTCGTCACGTCCGGTGTAGAAGTCGCCGACCATGCCTTGACGGAACGCCGCGAACGAGTCGCCGCACCACTGGCTCATGCCGTTGTCGCATGAGGCGGCGAGCTTGCCGGCCTTCCCCTTCAGCGCGTTGCCGGCGCTGAAGGTCGCCGCGCCGCTGCGCGCCTGGTCGAACGCCTTGTACGACTCGCCCGTCCATCGGCTCATGCTGCTGTTGCCGCTATCCCCGCCGCTGCCGTCGCCGCCGTCGGCGAATGCGACGCTGGTCGAGGCGACCGCGATGCTCGTTGCGACAATCAAGGTCTTCAGATGCTTGTTCATCGTCCTCTCCATTGCGTTCACTGTTGCTTCGAATGTGCGGCCCCGGTGCTGCGGGCACTCCGTCCGACACCCAGATAGGCGCCTGTTGCTGGATCGCTCTGCGTTCGCTGTTTGGCTCGACGCAGACCTTCTTCACGCAGCGCACGATAGGTGAGCGCGACGGACGGTTCGCCACCTAAATGGGTGGGGTGGCGTGCGAGCGTTCATTCGAGCGCGCTCAACACACCTGTTTGGGTAGGGTTCCGAACGAGACGCAGGCGACCGTGCCGCCGCGCCGGTTGCGCGTAGGCGACCGTTGCGTAAAATCGGCTGCGGCGGCGGGAAGCCGCCCCAGGCGCGAGCGCGGATGGGTCGCTTTAAGGTTCAGCCTTCGACATCGAGCGGAGAGCCATTGGTCCACATCGACGAGGAGCCCGCTTCCATGCTCGACGCCGGATCGGCCGTTGTCCTGGTGGTCGACGATCAGCCGGCCAACGTGCGCGTACTCATCAGCGCGCTGGAGCCACATGGCTACCGCATCGAAAGCGCGTTCAACGGCGCAGACGCAATAGAATCAATCGAGCGGCGCCAACCCGATATCGTTCTTCTCGACGTCGTGATGCCGAGCATGAGCGGATTGGAAGTGTGCAGGCGTTTGCGCGCTGATCCTCGACACGCGTCGTTGCCGATCGTGCTCGTCACCGCTCTCGACCCCGACACCGAGCGCGTACGTGGATTGGAAGCGGGCGCCGACGATTTTCTGAGCAAGCCGATCAACGGTCCAGAGCTCATCGCGCGGGTTCGTTCGCTCGTGCGCGTGAAGCGGCTGTTCGACCGCACCGAGGCGCAGGCGCGGCAGCTGCAGATGCTCAACGAAGCGCTTGAAGAGCGGGTTGCGCAAAAGGTTGGCGAAGTTCAGCGCCTATCGCGGCTCAAGCGTTTCGTTTCCCCGCAACTTGCCGAGCGCATCATCGCGGGCGCCGAGCACGATCCGCTGCAATCCCATCGCCGCGACATCGCCGTCGTGTTTTTCGATCTGCGCGGGTTCACCGCGTTTGCGGAGGCGGCCGAGCCCGAAGATGTCATGCGGCTACTTGCCGAATTCCACCGCGCGGTGGGAGCGGCGGTCCTGCGCTTCGGCGGCACCGTTGAGCGATTCGCCGGCGACGGCGTAATGATCTTCTTCAACGACCCGGAGCCGGTCGAAGCGCCTTGTGCGGTAGCAGCGCTGTTCGCGCGCGCGGTGCTCATGGACTGCGCTGCGTTCCTCGCCCGTTGGCGGGCGGGTGGATTCAGTATCGACATGGGAGCGGGAATCGCGTACGGGTACGCGACGCTCGGCGCGATCGGGTTCGCCGATCGCGTCGATTATGGAGCGATAGGTTCGGTGACGAATCTGGCCGCGCGCTTGTGCTCGGAGGCCCGCGGCGGCGAAATGTTGATCAGCACACGCGTCGCCAGCGCTTTGCCTGGACAATTTCGCATCGAGCCCGCCGGCCCGTTCAACTTGAAAGGGTTTCGCGATCCGGTCGGAGCTTTCCGGCTGATCGGCGCCGATGAACGGGAGTCTGCGTCGTGACCCGCGTGCGCGATGTGGCGTTCATCCGCAAGCTCTGCGCGATGGGGCTGCCACCGCAGACGCTCGCCCAGGCACTGCTCCCGGCGCTTCGAGAGATCATCCCGTCGCATTCGGCCGGCGTGTTCTGGGTCGACGCACAAGGCGAGATGACCGGCCTTTATGCAGAACGTCTGCTTCCGCCGACGGCGATGGCTGCCTACTACGAACGCCACTACCATCAACAGCGCGACGGCTTCGTATCCGCATTTCGCCGCCGCGCGCAAGACGACGACCCGGTCTCGGTTCACTCATACACGAAGGCGGAGCAATCGAGCGCCTACTTCAACGATGTCCTCGCGCCGTTGGACGCGTACCACGTGCTGTATGGAGTGCTGAAGCAGGGCGGGCGCCCGTTCGCACAGATCAGCTTCTATCGCGGTAGGGCCGACCCGGCGTTCGGACGCGAGCAGATCAGCGCGTTGCGCGAAGTGTTGCGCTATGTCGCAACGGGCTTGGCGCCTGCCGAGTCAACGATGATTTCGGATGACGGCAACGTCGTCGTCGACGAGCAGCTCGGAATTGCCACGCAAGACGGCGCAATCGTCAGCGCACCGGACGCATGGCAAACGCTGGTACGCCTCGCCGCCCTCGCGCAAGTGTCACCGAAACACGCCTTGCATGAAATGGACATCGTTCAACGGTTTCTTCGCGAGCTCTGCGAGCGCGCGTTGAAGCAGGCGGAGGATTCCCGACGCCCGACGGACGTCGAGTTCGAGACGGCTTGGGGACGATTCGTAGTCCGCGCGTTTCTGCTCGCGGATGCGAAAGGCCGGCGTGCCCAACAGGTTGGACTCCTGATACGACGCGAAGAGCCGCGCAGGCTGTCGCTCGTGCGCGGAACGGGCGTCTCGGGACTGTCACCGCAGCAGCGCGAAGTGGCGCTGTTGCTCGCGCAGGGCAAGAGCAACCGCGAGATCGGCGAAGAGCTCGGCCTCACATTCAATACGGCGAGTTATCACGTGAAGCAGGTCTACGCGAGGCTTGGCGTGAGCGATCGCGGCGACGTGATGGACCGCCTGCTGCGGCTGGCGCAATCCGTTGCGGCGAAGTGATGACGCGTACTGGATTCCGCCTCGCGAACGCACACAGGCTTCGCCAAGTCGCAATCGACATCTGTGTTCGATGCGCTGGGGCCGAGAGTCGCTGAAGCAGTGATAAAAGGGCTCCAACCGTAGGAACCGTGTGGATGCTCCGGCAGGCGCAACTCGATGGACTTTCGGTCGCTTGCCGAGATCAGCGGTAGGGCGGGCCGTGCATCCAGCCGACCAGCGCGTAGCGCGTGCCACTTTCGATCCGAGTGACTCGGTGGCCCAGCACGGATGCGAAGGCGACCGCGCTTCCCCGAGAACGTCGCCAAATGGACCCGTATTCTCCGATGATCTCCAGATCACCGCCGTCGTACTCGTGTCCACTGGACAGCTGCACCGAAATCGTGACTTTGCGCCGATGCGTGTCGGTTTGTCCCGTATCGATATGCCAGTCGAATGCGTCGCCGGCTCGATACGCCGCGAATTGAAGTGACTCGTAGAGCTCGTCGACGTCGATGCCGTAACGTGCCGCGTAATCGAAGCCGAATCGCTCGATTCGGCCGAAGAGCCATTCGGTTTCCGTATCTCGAGACAGCCAGGCAACAGTGCCTTGCCGATAAGCCGAGATGCCCTTCTCGGTCGCCGCGGTTTCGCGCGGCAAACGCTGCGCCAACGCCTGTAGCTCGGCGCACTCAGCGGCGGTAAGGAGGCTCAAGCGGTGCCGCGAATTCATCGCTTCGACGGCGCGTGCGCGTGTTATCCGTCTTTCATCTCGTAGAGCACCGCGTTCTTGCACGAGTCGTCTCTGAAGAGCTCATAGCCATCGTGACCCGGGACATCCACGTAATCATTGGCGTCCTGCTCCGACATGATAGGACTCGTTATCATGTAGATACCGCAACGCGGCGGTTCTAGGTCAGCCGGATGGGCGATGTCTTCGTGCTTGGCGCGAACGCCGACGAAGGCTAGCTCAGCGGTTCCGGGGTCGCTTGACGTTCGAATCGGCGGTGTCCCCTTGCCTTTGGTGTCGTAATCGGACCATTTGTCGTAGCTCAGCTCCGATGCTTCAAGAGCGAAGACCCAGAAGTACTTGCTTTCGGCTGTCATAGTTGCCCTCCCGAGTGAGATGCTTCGCGGCCAAGTTTCGGCTGGTCGATCGGAAATCGCAACCGATTCGATCGATTTCCCACCCGATCGAGCGGGGCCTCGGTCGATTGAGTTGACCCCGAAACGCTTCAACCTTATTTTCGCGACGATAACCGGATGACAGACGGTGCGCAACGCATGACTGGGAACATGATTCGCGCAGCAGCGCTACTTGCATTGGCCGTTGTCGTGGCGGTGATCATGACCGTCGAACTGCGTGAGCCTCGTGAGAATCCGGTTGCGCGCGCCGCGCAAGAACCGATCGTCTTACTCGTCGAAGAGAAGGATGCGACCATCCAGTACAACGAGCCCGACGGACCACCGCCCGCGCGCTTCACCAAACCGCAGGAGTACATGTTTCCTGGCGAGCGGATCAATTGGCAGTATCGCGGCATCGACTCCGACGAGCCTGCGACCCTTGGGGCACTCGTCGACGAGCTCAAGCCCAAGGTCGTCGTGCTCCTGAACGAGAGCTTTCTGCTCGCGCTCGAAAGCAGGCGATTCCCATGTAGCTTTGTCGTGCCGTCGGCACTTCCGAAATCGAGCATAGAGCGCCTGTACGCGGAACACCGCAAACGCAACGAGATTGCGTTCATCTCCTGGTATTCGGTCGCGCATCCCAAGCTGATCGATCATCTCGCCGCCATAAGAGCCCCGCGGCCCTTGCATCGAATCCTGGCGTTTTTCGATTCCGAGCTCGTTGCGGCTGGTGTCGACGGTCTATTCGTGGAAACGGCACGTCGACGCCACGTAGATGTGGTAGTTCGGACCTACGAGCGCTTCTCGGACTTCGAACGCGAATTGCGCGCGACGGTACCGGAAGTCAACCCGGATGCCCTGTTCATTCCCGTCACTCATGCGATGGTCGGGCGATTTGAGGATGCCGCCCGACTCGTAGCGGCAACCGGCTTACCCGCCGCGTACTCGCGCCGCGACCAGGTTCGCGAGGGTGGCCTCATCGCGACGGATCCACCGCCGTCCGAAATCTACGATCAGATAGCACGCTACGTCTTCTTCGTTCTCCACGGCGTGGAAGCATCCAGGCTCATCGTGGCCGAACCTTCGCGGCTGGAGACGACGATCAATCTGGACGCGGCGTCCGCGATCGGCATCGAACTACCGTACGAGCTGTTAATGGAAGCGGCCGAGATTCGATGAAGCGCCTTTCACTCTTCGGCAAGTACTGGGCTTGGCTTGCGATGCTGGTGACGCTGCCCATCATGTTTGCGGCGGCTGTCGTCGGCGAATCGGTCTACCGGCGTAGCTACGACGCAGTCCTCGAGCGGCAGGCGCTCGAAGCGCGGCAGGCCGCTTACCTGATAGAACGATGGGTGCTGCCGCCGATCGAGCGACTGCAGCTCGTTGCGAAGGTGCCGTGGAATCAGCCCTCGGCGACGCGTGACGAATTCGTGGCCGAGATCCGCCGGTTGACTCGACAATTCGGCGACATCACCCGCGTCCAGCGGGTCGATCCGACGGGTCAGGTCGTCGACTTCGTCGCTCAAGACGGACGTCCGCGCACGCTTGAAGATACCGAGCGGCGTGACCTGGATGGGTTCTTGAGCGACTCCGACAGGAAACCTATGGTGCTGCTGCGTCGGGTGCGGAACGCAGAAAATCCGCAACCGGACTGGTCGGTCGGTTTCCGCGAGAGCGGGACGGCCTACACGCAGATCGCCGACTTCGGCATGGGCATCGTCAACAAAGCGTTCGCTGGTCTGCTCGATCCCGGCGGCAACCGGGTGTTCGTCGTCGACGGTCGAGGAACCATTCTTGCTCCGCTCGACGTTTCGCTCGTGCACAATGTCGCGGCGCTAGCGGACTTGCGTGGATGGAGCGCGATTCCGAATCTGACCAACGTACTCGAGGGCAAGACGAGCAGCGAAGGCAGCTTCGGAGAGGTTCGCGTTCAGGTCTCCGTCGACCCCGCCGTGGGCGACGAGTGGTTTGGCGCCTACCGTCGCATCGACAAGCTCGGATGGACGGTTTTCGCGCTCACGCCGTCGAAGGGTCTGCGCGCCGAGATGCGATCCAACGTCTTGCGGACGGCATCGGTGCTGCTCGGCGCGAACGTCGTCGCGCTACTTCTCGCCTGGCTGCTGGCGCACAGGATGTCCAAACCGCTGGCATCGCTCGCCGACGCGAGTCAACGAGTCGCCCAGGGCGATCTTTCCGCCAGCGCGCAAGTTCTGGGCGACGACGAGATCAGCCGGCTCGCCCGACAGTTCAACGCGATGGTCGATCAGCTCCGTGAGTCCTATGGGCGTCTGGAAGAGCGCGTCGCCGAAAAGACCGCGGAGCTCGAGCGTGCGAATCGGCACAAGTCCGAGTTTCTCGCGCAGATGTCGCACGAGCTGCGCACGCCGCTCAACGCCGTCATCGGATTTTCGGACGCGCTGCTCGCGCGCTATTTCGGCCCGTTGACCGACAAGCAGACCGAGTACGTGCGGGACATCCGCCGGTCGGGGCACCACCTCCTGACGCTGATCAACGACCTGCTCGACCTGGCAAAGATCGAAGCTGGACGGATGGATCTGTCATGGGAGCCCGTCGATGTGGCGAGCGTGGTCGAAGCTTCCGCCGCGCTGGTGCGACAACGCGCCTACCAAAAGGAGCTCACGCTCGAGACGTTCATCGACCCATCGGTTTCGGCGTGTATCGCCGATGGGCGTCGACTGAAGCAGGTCCTCGTGAATCTGCTCAGTAACGCGGTGAAGTTCACGCCGCCCGGAGGAAAGGTCGACATTCGGGTCGAGCGCGTGCTCCCGCCGGCGGCCGGCGACACGTGCGCGAGCTCGGCCGATGACCCGAGCGCCGCAATGGCGGCAACGAACGCTGTGGAGGACGTTCTGCGGCCGCAAAGGACTTCAACCGGCGGTGTGCGATTTTCCGTATCCGACACGGGCATCGGTATTCCGCGTGACCAGCTCGCAACGCTTTTCACCGACTTCGGACAACTGCGTCATCCGGCCGACCCGGCGCGTGAGGGCACCGGGCTAGGCCTTGCGCTCAGCCAGCGCATCGTGAACCTGCACGGTTCGTCGATCGACGTCGAAACAGAAGTCGGGCGCGGGTCCACGTTCCGGTTCACCTTGATCGATCGAGTATGGCCGACGAGCTAATTCTGGTCGTGGAGGACAATTCGGACAGCGCGAAGCTGTTTGTCGATGTTCTCCCGTTCTACGGATTTCGCGTCCGCCATGCTGCGGACGGCGACGAGGCTCTTCGTCTCGCCCCGCAGTTGCTTCCCGACGTCGTGTTGATGGACATCCATTTGCCCGGACGCAACGGGGCGGCGGTGATGCAGGCCATGAAAGAATCGCCGGGGCTCGCAACGACCAAATTCATCGCGATCAGCGCGTCGGTGATGCCCCAGGATCGCCAGTTCTTTCGCGTGGCCGGATTCGATGACTTCCATGGCAAGCCGATCGACATGACGTCTCTCGTCGAGCAGATTCGAGGTTTGCTCGCTCGCTCGTGACGCGGCTACCAATACCTCATCGCCGCGCCGAACAGCGCTTTCAGATCATCCTTCGACACGTCCTTCGGTGCGTTCTTGATCACGCGATACTGCGGCTCCGCCCCAGTCGCAAGCGCATCGACGTTACTCGAATCGAATCCGAGCGCCTGTAGCCCGTTCGGCATCTTCGTTGCGCGCATGAGGTCGATGACGCGCTCGGCAAGCACGTCACCCGAATCGCCGGCGCGCGCGTCGCGCACGTCGGCCCCCAACGTCGCCGCCGCGCTCAAGTGCCGCTCCGGCGAGCACGCGGCCGTGTAGCGCCACACCGACGGATTGTTGAGCACGACCGCCATCCCATGAGGCACCAAAGTCTTGCCCTCCGGGTAGCCGGGCACGTGCCAATCCTTGGTCAAGCCCGATACCGCGTACGACAAGCCGTGCGGCAGGTGGCACCCCGCCGCATTGAACGCGATCCCAGCGAGCATCGCGGCGTACATCATCTCGGTGCGCGCCTCGATGTCCGATGCATCGTCGACCGCGCGAACGAGAAACTTCCCGACGCTGCGCAGCGCCTCGGCCGCGAGCAGGTCCGAAAACGGATTGGCGCCCTGCGACACCGGCCGATTGACGCCCTGCGCGGGATTGAGCCGCCTCGGATACGCGCGGGCCGTCAGCGCCTCGAGCGCATGGCTCATGCAGTCGAAGCCGGTGGATGCGACGGTGTAACGCGGCAAAGACCGCGCCGTATCGGGATCGATCAGCGCGACCGTCGGAATCAGGCGCCGCGAAATGAGCCCGGTCTTCGCGTTGAGCGAGCGCAGCGTGAAGATGGCGATGCCGGTCGTCTCGGAGCCGGTGCCGGATGTCGTCGGGCACGCGATATGCGGCTTGAGCACTGCCGGCACCTTCTGACCCGCGCCGATCGGCGCGTTCACGTAGGTCATGAACTCGGCCGGATGCGACGCGTACAAATTGGCCGCCTTGCACGTGTCCATGACGGATCCGCCGCCGACCGAGACGTAGCCGTCGAAGCGACCTTCGGCGGCGAAGCGCGCGGCGTGCTGCAGCGATTCGTCGGTCGGCTCGATCACGACTTCGTCGTATACGGCAACATCGACGCCGGCGCCGCGTAACGACGCGAGGACCTCGGCCACATGCTCCCCCGGGCGCAATCGCGCGTCGGTGAAGAGCGCAACGCGCTTCAACCCGAGCTCCTGCGCATTCGGACCCGCCTCGGCGAGCACGCCCGATCCGAACGTGAAGGTCGGAAATCCTACGGTGAAGCCGCGGTCGCTGCCTTCCAGGGCGGCGAAATCGGCATGACAGCAACCCATCTGGAACTCCTCCGCCCGCTTGTGCCGAACGCGGGAAGTTTAGCGAAAAAGCGCGCTGGTCACGCGCAGGCGAGCCGAGACTCGCATTTTGTGCGTTTTGGGTCAGCGCCGGTGATCGCGGCGTCGGCGCGGTTCACTTTGCAATCAGTCGGTTAGGGCGTCCGGCTGGCCGAGCGGCGGCCTCGGGCACGCTGTTTGACAGCCAACGCCATAAATTGCTAGAATCGCATGTTTCGTCGGAGGGGTTCCCGAGCGGTCAAAGGGAGCAGACTGTAAATCTGCCGGCTCTGCCTTCGAAGGTTCGAATCCTTCCCCCTCCACCATTCAGGAATCCGGAGACAGGGGTGGGCAATCCAAAGGCCGCCGCGTCTCCTCCGGTTACCCCGACGTTTCTGCCGATACCTGTACCTGACTCTTACAGCCTGAAACGCGGGTGTAGCTCAATGGTAGAGCAGAAGCCTTCCAAGCTTACGACGAGGGTTCGATTCCCTTCACCCGCTCCAAATGGCAGAGCTAGCGCACCCGACTTTGCCCATGTAGCTCAGTGGTAGAGCACTCCCTTGGTAAGGGAGAGGTCGTGTGTTCAATCCACACCATGGGCACCAGGGAAGAACGGCCAAAAGTGAACCCCTACTTTTGGCCGGAAAGTCAGACCGCAATCGCGGGCGAAGGCCGTCGATTGCGGTGAGCAAAACCAACGAAAGAGCTGGAGACAGCAAATGGCAAAGGGCAAGTTCGAACGGACCAAGCCGCACGTGAACGTGGGCACGATCGGGCACGTCGATCACGGCAAGACGACGCTGACGGCGGCGATGACGCTGGTGCTGAGCAAGAAGTTTGGCGGCGAGGTGAAGGCGTACGACCAGATCGACAACGCGCCGGAGGAGAAGGCGCGGGGGATCACGATCAACACGGCGCACGTGGAGTACGAGACGGCGAACCGGCACTACGCGCACGTGGACTGTCCGGGGCATGCCGACTACATCAAGAACATGATCACGGGGGCGGCGCAGATGGACGGCGCGATCCTGGTGGTCAGTGCCGCCGACGGTCCGATGCCGCAGACGCGCGAGCACATTCTGCTGGCGCGCCAGGTGGGGGTGCCTTACATCATCGTGTACATGAACAAGGCGGACATGGTTGATGACAAGGAGCTGTTGGAGCTGGTGGAGATCGAGGTGCGGGAGCTGTTGAGCAAGTACCAGTTTCCGGGGGAGCAGACGCCGATCGTGATTGGGTCGGCGAAGATGGCGCTGGAAGGGGACACGAGCGAGATGGGGGCGGGCTCGATCATGAAGCTCGCCGAGGCGCTCGATAGCTACATTCCGCAGCCGAAGCGCGCGATCGACGGGCCGTTTCTGATGCCGGTGGAGGACGTGTTCAGCATTTCGGGTCGGGGGACGGTGGTGACGGGGCGGGTGGAGCGTGGGGTGGTGAAGGTGGGGGACAGTCTGGAGATCGTGGGGCTCAAGGCGACGCTTTCCACGGTGTGCACGGGGGTGGAGATGTTTCGCAAGCTCCTGGACCAGGGGCAGGCGGGGGACAACATCGGGGTGCTGCTGCGGGGCACGAAGCGCGAGGAGGTGGAGCGCGGGCAGGTGCTGGCGAAGCCGGGGTCGATCACGCCGCACACGAAGTTCAGCTGCGAGGTGTACGTGCTCTCGAAGGAGGAAGGGGGGCGGCACACGCCGTTCTTTCCGGGGTATCGGCCGCAGTTTTACTTTCGCACGACCGACGTGACGGGCAGCTGCGAGCTGCCGGCGGGCACCGAGATGGTGATGCCGGGGGACAACATCGCGATGACGGTGACGCTGATCGCGCCGATCGCGATGGAAGAGGGGTTGCGCTTCGCGATCCGCGAAGGCGGTCGCACCGTCGGCGCCGGTGTCGTCGCCAAAATCATCGAGTGAGTGAACGCAAAGCGCGCCTGGAAACACAAGGCTTGGTCTTTGGAAAGAGAGCGGGAGCGCTCGGTTTTTCGAAACGGCGGTTCTGCGCCGAAGGATCCGGCTTTGCCGGGCCTTCGGCGGAAGACTAATCGGACAAAAGTAGGTTTTCACTTTTGTCCGCTGGACAAATAGGCCAGTAGCTCAATTGGCAGAGCGGCGGTCTCCAAAACCGCAGGTTGGGGGTTCGATTCCCTCCTGGCCTGCCACGATGCAGGCGGTAATGGAAGCATGATGGTCGACAGAATCAAGATCGCGCTGGCGGTGGCATGCGTCGTCGCGGGCGTTTGGGGTTATTACTACTTCTCCGACACGGCGCTCGTGCTGCGCGTGCTGATGGTGCTGGGCGGGCTCGTCGCGGCGGGCGTCGTCGCGTACCTGTCGCAGCCCGGCAAGGAGTTCTTCACATTCGCGCAGGAAGCGTGGCAGGAAGCGGGCCGCGTGTCGTGGCCGACGCGCAAGGAGACCGTGCAGACGACGGCGATCGTGTTCGGCTTTGTCGTGCTGATGGCGCTGTTCCTGTTCGCCATCGACCAGAGCCTCGCCTGGATCGTGCGGCTGCTGACCGGACGGGCCGAAGGATGAGCAAGCGCTGGTACGTCGTGCACGCGTATTCCGGCTTCGAGAAGAGCGTGCAGCGCGCGCTGACCGAGCGGATCAAGCGCTCGGATCTCGCCGACCAGTTCGGCCAGATCCTAGTGCCGGTCGAGGAAGTCGTCGAGATGAAAGGCGGCCAGAAGGCGATCTCGGAGCGAAAATTCTTCCCCGGTTACGTGCTCGTCGAGATGGAAATGACCGACGACACGTGGCATCTGGTGAAGAGCACGCCCAAGGTGACCGGATTCGTCGGCGGTACGGCCAACAAGCCGACGCCGATTTCGCAGAAGGAAGTCGATTCGATCCTGCAGCAGGTGCAGGAAGGCGTCGAGAAGCCGCGGCCGAAGGTGCTGTTCGAGCTCGGCGAGGCGGTGCGCGTGAAGGAAGGTCCGTTCACCGATTTTCACGGCAACGTGGAGGACGTGAACTACGAAAAGAGCAAGTTGCGCGTCTCGGTGACGATCTTCGGTCGCTCGACGCCGGTGGAGCTGGATTTCAGTCAGGTAGAAAAGGCGTAGTGGTCGTCGTCCCCGCGAACGCGGGGACCCAGCGTCGTTCGATGAAAGTCGCTGGATTCCGTTCGCGGGAATGACGGTGTGAATATGGGGAGGGCGCATCGGCGTCCGTTAGCACCCACAGGAGAGTGAGATGGCAAAGAAAGTCGTCGGATACATCAAGCTGCAGGTGCCGGCGGGCAAGGCGAATCCGAGCCCGCCGATCGGCCCCGCGCTCGGCCAGCGCGGTCTGAACATCATGGAATTCTGCAAGGCGTTCAACGCGCAGACGCAGAAGGTGGAGCCGGGCCTGCCGATCCCGGTCGTCATCACGGCGTACGCGGACAAGAGCTTCACGTTCGTGATGAAGACGCCGCCTGCAACGGTGCTAATCAAGAAGGCTGCGAAAGTCGACAAGGGCAGCAGCAAGCCGCACACGGACAAGGTGGGCAAGCTCACGCGCGCGCAGGCCGAGGAGATCGCGAAGACGAAGATGCCCGATCTCACCGCCGCCGACCTCGACGCCGCCGTTCGCACCGTCGCCGGCAGCGCCCGCAGCATGGGCATCACCGTCGAAGGAGTTAAGTGATCATGGCCACCGAAAAGCAACCGAAGCTTTCGAAGCGGATGAAGACGGTGTGCGCGAAGGTGAACCACGGCAAGGCGTATCCGGTGGACGAGGCGCTGAAACTCGTCAAGGAAACCGCGGTCGCGAAGTTCGACGAGTCGGTTGACGTGGCGGTGAACCTCGGCGTCGACGCGAAGAAGTCCGATCAA
This sequence comes from uncultured beta proteobacterium, assembly GCA_963728935.1. Taxonomy (GTDB): domain Bacteria; phylum Pseudomonadota; class Gammaproteobacteria; order Burkholderiales; family Casimicrobiaceae; genus CAVSMC01. Next base: position 2,018,846 of record CAVSMC010000001.1, read on the forward strand.
ACGGTCCGCGGCTCGGTCGTGCTGCCGGCGGGCACGGGCAAGAAGGTGCGCGTCGCCGTGTTCACGCAAGGTGACAAGCAGAAGGTCGCGCAGGATGCCGGCGCCGACATCGTCGGCTTCGACGACCTTGCCGCGAAGGTCAAGGAAGGCTTCATGGATTTCGACGTCGTCATCGCCTCGCCCGACGCGATGAAGGTCGTCGGCCAGCTCGGCCAGATCCTCGGTCCGCGCGGCCTGATGCCGAACCCGAAGGTCGGTACGGTCACGCCGGACGTCGCCACTGCGGTGAAGAACGCGAAGGCCGGTCAGGTCCAGTACCGCACCGACAAAGGCGGCATCGTCCAATGCACGATCGGCCGTGCGTCGTTCGCGCCCGAGCAGCTCAAGACGAACCTCCTCGCGCTGATCGAAGCGTTGAACAAGGCGAGGCCGCAGGGAACGAAGGGCATCTTTTTGAAGAAGGTCAGCGTCTCGAGCACGATGGGCGCGGGCGTGCGGGTCGACACCGCCACGCTGACTCAACAGGCCGTCGCATAAACGACATAAAGAGCGGTGTGCGAGCTGTTATCGCACACCGCGTTTACACGAGAAGTTTTCCCTTGAGGGTCCGGGCGAAACTGCCGGGGGCCGTCAAAGACCGCTGGAGCGCAAGCTCAAACCAGGCGGAGGGTTCGGAGGTCGGTCGCTGTCACCTGACCTCTGTTACCTGATCCCTGATCCGGCGCAGATGGTGCACCCTCGTACGGGAATGAGAGTCGCTCCTGGACGAAAGGTCACCGCATCAAAGAAGGAGGTAGACCTTGGGTCTTAACTTGCAACAGAAGGAAGCGGTAGTAGCGGAAGTCGCGAAGCAGGTCGCCGGCGCTCAGGCCATCGTAATGGCCGAGAACCGTGGCCTGCCCGTGGCGGCGATGACGCAGCTTCGCGCGAAGGCGCGCGCTTCCGGCGTGTATTTCCGCGTGGTGAAGAACACGCTGGTGCGCCGGGCGGTTGCCGAAACGGCGTTCGCCCAGCTGGCCGACAAGATGGTCGGCCCGCTCGCGTACGGCATCGGACCCGATCCGGTCGCCGTCGCGAAGCTGCTGAACGATTTCGCGAGGGGGCACGAGAAGTTCGTGATCGCGGGTGGTGCGATGCCCGGGCAGGTGATGTCCGCCAAGGAAGTCACCGCGCTCGCGTCGCTGCCTTCGCGCGAGGAACTGATCGCCAAGCTTCTCGGCACGATGCAGGCGCCGATCGCGAAGTTCGTCCGCACGCTTAACGAAGTGCCGTCGAAGTTCGTGCGCACGCTCGCAGCCGTCAGAGACGCGAAGCCCGCCGCTTAACCCTCATCCCCACTTGAAAATTCAGGAGCACGACATCATGTCAGCAGTCCAAACCGAAATCCTCGACAAGATCGCCGGAATGACGGTCCTCGAGCTGTCGGACCTCATCAAGGCAATGGAAGAGAAGTTCGGCGTGTCCGCCGCGGCTGCCGTCGCCGTTGCCGGTCCCGCGGCCGGTGCTGCAGCCGCCGCACCGGCGGAAGAGCAGACCGAGTTCACCGTCATCCTGTCCGCGATCGGCGACAACAAGGTCAACGTGATCAAGGCGGTACGCGAGCTCACCAGCCTCGGTCTGAAGGAAGCGAAGGACCTCGTCGACGGCGCCCCGAAGCCCGTGAAGGAGGCCGTGTCGAAGGCCGACGCCGAGGCGGCGAAGAAGAAGCTCGAAGATGCCGGCGCCAAGGTCGAAGTGAAGTAAGACGGCAGCGGTGCGAGCCGGCGGGCGACCGCCGGCGTTCGTCGTTGCTTGAACGGTAGTTTTCGGTCTTGAGGCGGGCGGAACCAACGCCCGTCGCTAGAGGCCGAAGCGAAACGGTCCCGAACGACCGCTTCGCTTCGTCTTCTGATGCGACTGCAGAGGGCAGGCATGGTCGGACGGTCCCGGTGGTGAGGGGACCGTCGTCAGCCAGTGGTTGGTAGCGGCCAACCGCCAAGCCAGGGCGTGCAACGCGCCCGACGACCAGTCGATGAGCGACCCGGCGCATCTCGTGCGCCTTCGAGACTTCCGGCCTGTAAGCGGCCGGACTCGCGTGATTCGGAGAAGGTTAATGGCGATCGAAGTGACCCCTTCGCAAGAGTATTCTTTCACCGAGAAAAAGCGTATCCGCAAGAGCTTCGCCAAGCGTGCGAGCGTCCTGCAGGTGCCGTTTCTTCTCGAAACGCAGCTCGCGTCGTATCGCGCCTTCCTGCAGGCGGACACGCCCGGCGACGCGCGCAAGAACGAGGGCCTGCAGGCCGCCTTCACCTCGATCTTTCCGATCTCGAGCCATTCGGGCAACGCCCGGCTCGAGTTCGTCAGCTTTTCCCTTCTCGCGCCGGCGTTCGACGTCACCGAATGCCAGCAGCGCGGCCTCACCTACTGCTCGGCGCTGCGCGCCAAGGTCCGCCTCGTCATCATGGATCGCGAAGCGGCGAAGGACACGGTGAAGGAGGTGAAGGAACAGGAGGTCTACATGGGCGAAATCCCGCTCATGACGGACAACGGTTCCTTCGTCATCAACGGCACCGAGCGCGTGATCGTTTCGCAGCTGCATCGCTCGCCCGGCGTGTTCTTCGAGCACGACCGCGGCAAGACGCACAGCTCGGGCAAGCTGCTGTTCTCGGCGCGGGTGATTCCGTACCGCGGCTCGTGGCTCGACTTCGAGTTCGACCCGAAGGATTTCCTGTTCTTCCGGGTCGACCGCCGGCGCAAGATGCCGGTGACGACGCTGCTGAAAGCGATCGGCCTCACCAACGAGGACATCCTCAAGCAGTTCTTCGTCTTCGACACGTTCCATGTCTCGGCGAAGGGCGTCCAGCTCGAGCTCGTTCACGAGCGGCTTCGCGGCGAGATGGCGAAGTTCGACATCGTCGGCAAGGACGGCAAGCCGATCGTCGCGCGCGACAAGCGGATCACCGCCAAGCACGTGCGCGAGCTGCACGAGCAGGGGATCAAGAAGATCGCCGTGCCGGCCGACTATCTGCTGGGCCGCGCGCTCGCGACCAACATCATCGACAAGAGCACCGGTGAAATCGTCGCCAAGGCGAACGACGAGGTGACCGAGGACCTGCTGAAGACGATGGTCGAGCGTGGCGTCGAGACGATCCAGACGATCTACACGAACGACCTCGACCAGGGCGCCTACATCTCGCAGACGCTGCGAAGCGACGACACGCCGGACCAGCTTGCCGCGCGCATCGCGATCTACCGGATGATGCGCCCCGGCGAGCCCCCGACCGAGGACGCCGTCGAAGCGCTGTTCCACGGGCTCTTCTTCTCCGAAGAGCGCTACGACCTGTCGGCCGTCGGCCGGATGAAGTTCAACCGCCGCGTCGGCCGCGCCGAGCTCAAGGGACCGGGCACGCTCACCAACGACGACATCATCGCGGTGATCCGCATTCTCGTGGAGTTGCGCAACGGCCGCGGCGAAGTCGACGACATCGACCACCTCGGCAACCGCCGCGTGCGCTCGGTGGGCGAGCTCGCCGAAAATCAGTTCCGCTCCGGCCTCGTGCGCGTCGAGCGCGCCGTGCGCGAGCGCCTCGGTCAGGCGGAGAGCGAGAACCTGCTGCCGCACGATCTCATCAACGCGAAGCCGATCTCGGCGGCGATCAAGGAGTTCTTCGGGTCGTCGCAGCTTTCGCAGTTCATGGACCAGACGAACCCGCTGTCCGAAATCACGCACAAGCGGCGCGTGTCCGCGCTCGGTCCAGGCGGCCTCACGCGCGAGCGGGCGGGCTTCGAGGTGCGCGACGTGCATCCGACGCACTACGGACGCGTGTGCCCGATCGAAACGCCGGAAGGCCCGAACATCGGCCTCATCAACTCGCTCGCGCTCTACGCGCGGACCAACGAGTACGGCTTCCTCGAGACGCCGTACCGCAAGGTCAACGACGGCAAGGTCACCGACGAGATCCTGTACTTGTCTGCGATCGAGGAAGGCCAGTACGTGATCGCGCAGGCGAACGCGGAGCTCGACAAGAACGGCCGCCTAACCGGCGATCTCGTGTCCTGCCGCCATCACAACGAGTTCATGCTGTCCACCTCCGACAAGGTCGACTACATGGACGTCGCGCCGGCGCAGATCGTGTCGGTCGCAGCGTCCTTGATTCCGTTCCTCGAGCACGACGACGCGAACCGCGCGTTGATGGGCTCGAACATGCAGCGCCAGGCGGTGCCGTGTCTTCGCGCCGAGAAGCCTCTGGTCGGAACGGGGGTCGAGCGCACGGCCGCGCTCGACTCGGGCACCGCGGTGCAGGCGCGACGCGGCGGCAAGGTCGATTACGTCGACGCGAACCGCATCGTCGTTCGCGCGAACGATACCGAAACGGCGGCGGGCGACGTCGGCGTGGACATCTACAACCTGACCAAGTACACGCGCAGCAATCAGAACACCAATATCAACCAGCGGCCGCTGGTCATCGTCGGCGACGTGATCGCGCGCGGCGACGTCATTGCCGACGGCGCGTCCACCGACATGGGCGAGCTCGCGCTCGGCCAGAACATGCTGGTCGCGTTCATGCCGTGGAACGGCTACAACTACGAGGATTCGATCCTCATCAGCGAGCGGATCGTCGGCGAAGACCGCTACACGTCGATCCATATCGAGGAGCTCTCGGTCGTCGCGCGCGACACCAAGCTCGGTCCCGAGGAGATCACACGCGACATCTCGAGCCTGGGCGAAGCGCAGCTCGGCCGGCTCGACGAGTCGGGCATCGTCTACATCGGCGCCGAAGTCGAGGCCGGTGACGTGCTGGTCGGCAAGGTCACGCCGAAGGGCGAGACGCAATTGACGCCGGAAGAGAAGCTCTTGCGCGCAATCTTCGGCGAGAAAGCGTCCGACGTGAAGGACACGTCGCTGCGCGTCCCGTCGGGCATCTCGGGCACGGTGATCGACGTACAGGTGTTCACGCGCGAAGGCATCGAGCGCGACAAGCGCGCCGCGCAGATCATCGACGACGAGTTGAAAAGCTACCGCAAGGACCTGAACGACCAGCTTCGCATCGTCGAGAACGACGCGTACGCGCGCATCGAGAAGATGCTGCTCGGCAAGACGGTCAACGGCGGTCCGAAGCGCATCGCCAAAGGCGCCAAGATCACCAAGGAGTACCTCGACGGCGTTGCGCGTCACGACTGGTTCGACATTCGTCTCGCCGGCGAGGACGCCGCGCACCAGCTCGAGCAGATGAAGGATTCGCTCGCGCAGCTTCGCGTGCAGTTCGACGCGATGTTCGATCAGAAGAAGCGCAAGCTCACGCAGGGCGACGAGCTGCCGCCGGGCGTGCAGAAGATGGTCAAGGTGTACGTCGCGGTTAAGCGCCGTCTGCAGCCGGGCGACAAGATGGCCGGACGTCACGGCAACAAGGGTGTGGTCTCGAAGATCGTTCCGGTCGAGGACATGCCGTACATGGCGAACGGCACGCCGGTCGACATCGTGTTGAATCCGCTCGGCGTGCCGTCGCGGATGAACGTCGGGCAGATCCTCGAAGTGCATTTGGGCTGGGCGGCGAAGGGCCTCGGCCGCAAGATCGACGAGATGCTCAACGCGCAGGCCAAGGCTGCCGAGGTGCGAAAGTTTCTCGAGCGGATCTACAACACGACGGGCAAGCACGAAGATCTCGGCAAGCTCGACGACGGCGACATCGTGCGTCTCGCCGAGAACCTCACGCGCGGCGTTCCGTTTGCCACGCCGGTGTTCGACGGCGCGACCGAGCAGGAGATCAAGAACATGCTCGAGCTCGCCGGGCTGCCGCGCAGCGGGCAGCTCGAGCTGCACGACGGGCGCACCGGCGAGGCGTTCGACCGTCCCGTCACCGTCGGCTACATGCACGTGTTGAAGCTGCACCACCTCGTCGACGACAAGATGCACGCGCGCTCGACCGGTCCGTACAGCCTCGTCACGCAGCAGCCGCTCGGCGGCAAGGCGCAGTTCGGCGGTCAGCGCTTCGGCGAAATGGAAGTGTGGGCGCTCGAAGCGTACGGCGCCGCCTACACGCTGCAGGAGATGCTCACGGTCAAGTCCGACGACGTCAACGGCCGCACGAAGGTGTACGAGAACATCGTCAAGGGCGACCACAAGATCGAGGCCGGCATGCCGGAATCGTTCAACGTGCTGGTGAAGGAAATCCGCTCGCTCGCGATCGACATCGATTTGGAACGCTACTGATGAAATCGCCGTTTGAATCCACGCGCGCCATCGGGGCAGATCAAATCATTCGGGAGTACGCATGAAAGCATTGCTAGATCTTTTCAAGCAGGTCACGCAGGAAGAGGAATTCGACGCGATCAAGACGGGGCTCGCCTCGCCGGACAAGATCCGCTCGTGGTCGTACGGCGAGGTGAAGAAGCCCGAAACGATCAACTATCGGACGTTCAAGCCGGAACGCGACGGTCTCTTCTGCGCGAAGATCTTCGGTCCGGTCAAGGACTACGAGTGCTTGTGCGGCAAGTACAAGCGACTGAAGCACCGCGGCGTGATCTGCGAGAAGTGCGGCGTCGAAGTGACGCTCGCGAAGGTCCGCCGCGAGCGGATGGGCCACATCGAGCTCGCGAGCCCGGTCGCGCACATCTGGTTCCTGAAGAGCCTGCCGTCGCGCATGGGGATGGTGCTCGACATGACGCTGCGCGACATCGAGCGCGTGCTCTATTTCGAAGCGTACGTCGTGACCGATCCGGGGCTCACGCCGCTCAACCGCGCGCAGCTTTTGACCGAGGACGATTACCTCGCGAAGCTCGAGCAGTTCGGTGACGACTTCTCGGCGTCGATGGGCGCCGAGGGCATCCGCGAGCTCTTGAAGGCGCTCGAGGTGCCGCGCGAGATCGACAAGCTTCGCAAGGAGCTCGAGACCACGGGCTCCGACACGAAGATCAAGAAGATCGCGAAGCGCCTAAAGGTGCTCGAGGCGTTCCACAAGTCGGGCATCAAGCCGGAGTGGATGATCCTCGAAGTGCTGCCGGTGCTGCCGCCCGAATTGCGTCCGCTCGTTCCGCTCGACGGCGGCCGCTTCGCGACGTCCGACCTGAACGACCTCTATCGGCGCGTGATCAACCGCAACAACCGGTTGAAGCGGCTGCTCGAGCTCAAAGCGCCCGACATCATCGTGCGCAACGAGAAGCGGATGCTGCAGGAAGCCGTCGATTCGCTGCTCGACAACGGTCGCCGCGGCAAGGCGATGACGGGCGCGAACAAGCGGCCATTGAAGAGCCTCGCCGACATGATCAAGGGCAAGGGCGGCCGGTTCCGCCAGAACCTGCTCGGCAAGCGTGTCGACTACTCGGGACGCTCGGTCATCGTCGTCGGTCCGCAGTTGAAGCTTCATCAATGCGGGCTGCCGAAGCTGATGGCGCTCGAGCTGTTCAAGCCGTACATCTTCAACAAGCTCGAGACGATGGGGCTTGCGACGACGATCAAGGCGGCGAAGAAGATGGTCGAGTCGCAGGAGCCGGTCGTCTGGGACATCCTCGAGGACGTGATCCGCGAGCACCCGGTGATGCTGAACCGTGCGCCGACGCTGCACCGTCTCGGCATCCAGGCGTTCGAGCCGGTGCTGATCGAAGGCAAGGCGATCCAGCTGCATCCGCTCGTCTGCACGGCGTTCAACGCCGACTTCGACGGCGACCAGATGGCTGTCCACGTGCCGCTGTCGCTCGAGGCGCAGATGGAAGCGCGCACGCTGATGCTCGCGTCGAACAACGTGCTGCTGCCGTCGAACGGCGAGCCGTGCATCGTGCCGTCGCAGGACATCGTGCTCGGCCTCTACTATGCGACGCGCGAGAAGATCGGCGCCAAGGGCGAGGGCATGATGTTCTCCGACCTCGCCGAAGTTCAGCGCGCTTATGAATCGCGCCAGGTCGACCTGCACGCGACGATCACCGTGCGGCTGAAGCAGATGGTCGAGGTCAACGGCGGCGAGGCGACCGAGCAGTTGAAGCGCTTCGAGACGACGGTCGGCCGCGCGCTGCTGTCCGAGATCCTGCCGATCAACCTGCCGTTCGACGTGATCAACAAGCCGCTCAAGAAGAAGGAGATCTCGCGCATCATCAACGGCAGCTTCCGCCGCTGCGGCCTGCGTGAGACGGTGATCTTCGCCGACAAGCTGATGCAGGCGGGCTACACGCTTGCCACGCGCGGCGGTATTTCGTTCGCCGCCGACGACATGCTGATCCCCGAGGAGAAGGTGCGCATCATCGCCGACGCCGAAAGCCAGGTGAAGGAGATCGAGGCGCAGTACACATCGGGTCTGGTCACGCAGGGCGAGCGCTACAACAAGGTGGTCGACATCTGGGGCCGCGCCGGCGACGACATCGCGAAGGCGATGATGAATCAGTTGGGCTCGATGGAGGTGACCAACAGCAAGGGCGAGAAGGTCAAGCAGGATTCCTTCAACTCGATCTACATGATGGCCGACTCCGGTGCGCGGGGCTCGGCGGCGCAGATTCGGCAGCTCGCCGGTATGCGCGGCCTGATGGCGAAGCCGGACGGCTCGATCATCGAGACGCCGATCACCGCGAACTTCCGCGAGGGTCTGAACGTGCTGCAGTACTTCATCAGCACGCACGGCGCGCGCAAGGGCTTGGCCGACACCGCGTTGAAGACGGCGAACTCGGGTTACCTCACGCGGCGTCTGGTCGACGTCACGCAGGACCTCGTCGTCACCGAAGAGGATTGCGGCACGACCAACGGTGTCGCGATGAAGGCGCTGGTCGAAGGCGGCGAAGTGATCGAGGCGCTGCGCGAGCGCATCCTCGGCCGCGTCGCTGCCGCCGACATCGTGAACCCGGAAACGCAGGCGACGCTGTTCGAGGCGGCCACGCTCCTCGGCGAAGACGAGGTCGAGACGATCGAGGCGCTCGGCATCGACGAGATCAAGGTGCGCACGCCGCTCACCTGCGATACGCGCTACGGGTTGTGCGCGAAGTGCTACGGCCGCGACCTGGGCCGCGGGCATCTGGTCAACGTCGGCGAAGCGGTCGGCGTGATCGCCGCGCAGTCGATCGGCGAGCCGGGTACGCAGCTCACGATGCGTACGTTCCACATCGGCGGCGCGGCGTCGCGTACGGCGGCGGCCTCGCAGCTCGAGTCGAAGTCGGCCGGCACGGTGCGCTTCTCGCCGCAGATGCGCTACGTCACCAACGCGAAGGGCGAGCTCGTCGTCATCGCACGTTCCGGCGAAGTGCTGATCCACGACGACAACGGCCGCGAGCGCGAGCGCCACAAGGTGCCCTACGGTGCGACGCTGCAAGTGAAGGACGGCGAGCAGGCGCGGGCGGGCAAGGTGCTCGCGTCGTGGGACGCGACCAGCCGTCCGATCGTCACCGAGTACGCCGGGCGCGTGAAGTTCGAGAACGTCGAGGAGGGCGTCACGGTCGCGAAGCAGGTCGACGAAGTGACCGGCCTGTCGACGCTCGTCGTGATCGACCCGAAGCGGCGCGCGGGATCGTCGGCGCGCGGCGTGCGGCCGCAAGTGAAACTGCTCGACGAAGCCGGCAACGAGATCATGCTCACCGGCACCGATCACCCGGTCAACATCACGTTCCAGATCGGCTCGATCATCACGGTGAAGGATGGCCAGCAGGTTACGGTCGGCGAAGTGCTCGCGCGGATCCCGCAGGAGACGTCGAAGACGCGCGACATCACCGGTGGCTTGCCGCGTGTGGCCGAGCTCTTCGAAGCGCGCTCGCCGAAAGACGCGGGCATGTTGGCGGAGGTCACCGGCACCGTGTCGTTCGGCAAGGACACCAAGGGCAAGCAGCGGCTCGTCATCACCGATCTCGACGGCGTCGCGCACGAGTACCTGATCCCGAAGGACAAGCACGTGACCGCGCACGACGGACAAGTGGTCAACAAGGGCGAGACGATCGTCGACGGCCCCGCGGATCCGCACGATATCCTGCGGCTCCTCGGTGTCGAGGCGCTCGCGCGCTACATCACCGACGAAGTGCAGGATGTCTATCGTCTGCAAGGGGTGAAGATCAACGACAAGCACATCGAGGTGATCGTGCGACAGATGCTGCGCCGGATCCAGGTGGTCGAGCCGGGCGAGACGAAGTTCATCGTCGGCGAGCAGGTCGAGCGCTCGGAGCTTCTGGACGAAAACGACAAGGCGACCGCCGATACCAAGCAGCCGGCGACCTACGAGCACATGCTGCTCGGCATCACCAAGGCGTCGCTGTCGACGGATTCGTTCATCTCGGCGGCATCGTTCCAGGAGACGACGCGCGTGTTGACCGAAGCGGCGATCATGGGCAAGAAGGACGACCTGCGCGGCCTGAAGGAGAACGTGATCGTCGGTCGTCTGATCCCGGCCGGCACCGGGCTCGCGTATCACAACGCGCGCCGTCGTCAGAAGCAGATGACGCCGGACGAGTTGCTCGCGCAGGCCTCCGAGGAAGCAGCCGCGGCGGAAGCCGCGGCCGCCGCCGCCGCCGAACCGGTCGCACCGGCGTCGCCCGAGGTGTCGGCCGACGCCGCGTAAGCGCTCGCTCACGCGTTCGGCCGTTTCGAATCGACGGCCGGCTCCGCGAGGGGCCGGCCGTTTTTACTTCGAGCTTTCGGCGTCCGCCTTCGCGATCCGGCCCTCGTCCGCAGACGAGAAGTCGCGCGCGCGTGGCGCGCGTTCGATCATTCCGACGCGTCGTTTCGACGCATTTTGCTGCACTGCAATATGCGGCATTGGATCGCATGCGAGCGAGAGAAATATTCTTGCCGATAAACATGGCCTTATGCTATAGTCTCGCTGCCTTGTCCGCGGCCGCGCCCGACGCCATTGCCTGGCGGCCGATCCGGTTGTTTTGCTGCACTGCACCAGCGGTAGTCAAACAAGAAAGGAGACCATCGTGGTCACACGATCGCGCTTCAACTTGCTAACGCCGCAGCCGCGCTTCCGCGTCCTGGACTCGCTTCGGCGAGCCGCGGTTCGGGCGCCGTTGCTCACCGTACCGATGATCGCTGCGCTGTTCGCGGCGTCGGCGGCGCACGTCGATGCGCCGGCGAATGCGCCGGTCCAGTCGGACGAGCCGATCGCCGTACCGGCGATGGCGCGCGGGCCGTCGGGATCCACCGTGGTGCCGGCGAAGCTGGTCGCGCAGACGAACTTCGCGCAGATCGCGGACGTCGTCGCGAAGCGATACCGGGTATCGAGTCACGCGACGCTCGACCTAGTCCGCACCGCCTACCAGGAGGCGAATCGCAACGGTCTCGATCCGTTGCTGATCCTCGCCGTCGTCGGGATCGAGTCGAGCTTCAACCCGATCGCGCAGAGCGACCAAGGGGCGGTGGGTCTGATGCAGATCGTTCCGCGCTTTCACGAGGACAAGCTGGCGCGGCGCGACGGCTCCGCGCTCGATCCGCAGATCAACATCGAGGTCGGAACGCAGGTGTTGCGCGAGTACATCAGCCGCGCAGGCACCGAGGCGGCCGGCCTGCAGCTCTACAACGGCACACCCGACGATCCGGCCGCCGCGTATGCGACCAAGGTGATGAGCGAGCGCGACCGGTTGCGGCAGGCGATCAAGCGCGCCATCGGCAGTCGGGCGTAGGCATTCGGGCGCAGCCGGGTGCTGCCGGGCCTCAGAGCAGCAACTCGGCAGTCAGCGGCAAGTGGTCGGACGCGATCCGCGCGAGCGGGCTCGTGTGTCGCGCGACGCGTGTGAGGCAACGCGCGGGACTCGCCCAGATACGGTCGAGCGCGAACACCGGGCGGCGCGACGGGAACGTCGGTGGCGACGGCGTCGCCTGGAAGTGCGCGTGCAACCAGCGCAGCGGCCGTCCCCACAGATACCACTCGTTCAGGTCTCCCATCAACAGCGTGGGGTGCGGGACGTCGCGTTCGACGACCGCAAGCAGCCGCTTCACCTGCTCGCGCCGCTCGCCCGGGCGCAGCCCCAGATGTGTGCCGATTACGCGCAGCGGCGCCGGCTGGCCCATGTCGAGGCACACGTCGATCGCCCCGCGCGGCTCGTAGTGATCGATCGCGAGGTCCAGATGGGTCACGCTCGTCACGGGGAAGCGCGACAATATCGCGTTGCCGAAATCGGTACCTCGACGCTGGCGCAGCGGTCCCGCGACGATGTTGTAGCCGGTCGCCTGCTCGACGACGGCGAGAAAGTCCTCGTGCTCGAGTTGCGACGCCACCTCCTGCAGCGCGACCACGTCGGCGTCGACTTCTCTCAGCACGTCGATGATCCGCGTCGGTGCGTATCGTCGGTCCGCGCCGACGGCGGCGTGAATGTTCCAGGTTGCGACGGTGAGCGCCTTGAGCGGCGCGCGCGCGGCCGTTCGCGCAGGGGCAATCGTCGCTTGCGATTCAACCGCCATGGCTTGCTGACAGCTCGGAGGCGGGCGTCGGCGCGCCAAGCTTGCGATTGAGCAGATACGCAATCGCGACGATGGTGCCGGCGATGGCGGTCAACATTGCGAAGGTTGCAGGGCCGGGGTGGCGGATGGCAGCGGTGGCGCGATCCATGAAAAGCGAGATCAGAACGATCCCCGGCGCGAGACCGATCGCGGTGCCGAGGAGGAAATCGCGCCAGCCGATGTGCGCAGCGCCGACGACGACGTTGACGATCGAAAACGGCGCGACCGGAACGAGGCGAACGAAGACGATCGCGAGAAGGCCGCGGCGCGCAAGGCGACGCGACAGCTCGTTCAGTTTGCGGCCGGCGACCTTTCGTACCGTTTCGCGGCCGAGCTTGCGGCCGATCGCGTATACGACGGCGGCCGACAGCAGCCCACCCGCGAACGCATAGACGATGCCGAGCACGGGTCCGAAGACGATTGCGGTTCCCGCGACCAGCAGCATCAGCGGAATGACCAGCAGACCGCCGACGACATAGGCGAGAAGCACGATCAGCGGCGCATAGGCGTGGCCTTCGAGCGCCTCGCCGGCGTCGACGAGCCGGTCGAGCGACAGCCATTCGTGCAACGGCGTGAAGCGCCATGCGAGCGCGAGCAGCGCGAGCGCGACAACGGCAGCTCCGAACGCGAACACGCGGGCGCGAGTTCCGACGCGCGAGCGCTCGTGCGACACGAGATCGGCGACGATCTCGTCCGGGTCGATCGGCCGTTCCGGGTCGAGCACGCTGTGATCGGGAACGAGCGCGTCGAGGCTCAGGTCGAGCGATGTGTCCATCGGCATCAGCGTGCGACCGGTTCCGCGAAGGACTTCGATCGCGCGCAGCAGACTCCGCTCGCGCTCGACGGCGGCGGCGATTTCGGACGGTTCGCAGTCGAGATGCTCGGCCAGGAGCCGGTCGCGAAATCCTGCGATCGCGGAGCGCGCGCGGGGATCGTCGCACGCCTCGATCGCGAGATTGCACTCGGTGTCGAGCCCTAGCGATCGGTCCGAGAGGTTGGCCGAGCCGATCATCAGCAGCCGATCGTCGACGGCGAGCACCTTGCTGTGCACGTTGAGGCAGGAGTCGCGCTCCCGCAGCCATGGCAGCATCGGATAGTAGAGCCCGTAGCGAGCGTGGTGGTCCGCAGCGTCGAGCTCGCGATGGATGCGGCCGCGCAACACGCCCATCGTCTTGATCTCGAGCCAGCCGCTTTGAAGATACGGCGAGATGACCGCGATCTCGGGCCCTTGCTCGGCGGCGAGGTTTCGCGCAAACGCGTCGGCGATCGTCTTCGACGTGAAATACTGATTTTCGGCGAAAATCGCCTCGCGGGCTGCGGCGATCGCGTCGAGCGTCAGCGCGCGAATCTCCTGCACGGCCGCGCGTCCGGCGAATGCGGGCTCGGTGCGCGCGATCGCGACGTCGATGTCGGTCAGAGCGGGCTCGATGCCGGCCGGCCAGGGCTCGGGCGCCGCATTGTCGTTCGGTGCCGAAGGCTGCGGCGCATGGCCGGTCGCGCGTCGCCAACGCTCGCGCGCGAGATCCGACAACGCGCGCGCGCAATCGCCGGCGACGACGACGCCGACGTCGTGGAATGGCGGGTAGGGCTCCCCCGGGCTCGTGCAGCGACGCGGATCGATGGCGGCGTGCGCACACGTGTCCCAGCGCGCGCGCGTGAGGTCGTAGCCGCTGACGAACGCGACTTCGTCGTCGACCACGATGACCTTCTGATGATGCGATCCGCCCGCCGGATGCTGATCGTCGAGACGAAACTGGAGCCTCTTGTGCGTGCGCCAGTCGAGCTTGTAGACCGGAAGCCATTCGCGCTCGAGCGCGTAGAGCATGGCAAAGTCCCACGACAGCACATACGCGTGCAAGCCCGGCCGCGTCGAAACGATCGCATTGAGAAAGTCACCGAGCGGCTCGGGCAATCCGTCGTTCGCCCCGCCGGGAACGAGCCGCATCCGGCTATCGATGTCCCAGCCCAGGATGAACACCGAACGGCGGGCCTGCGCGAGCGCCGAGCGGACGGCGCCGAAATAAACATCGCCGTCGACGAGGAACGCGACACGCGAGGCGCGCTCGATCCGCCAGCAATTGCGACCGGCCTCGAGCAGGCGCTCGGATGCCGGCGTCGCTCGCGGCTCGCTATCGGTGGCAGCCGGCGATACGGAAACGGTTTCGTTGGCCAAAAGAATCGTCCGCCAATGGACCGCGGGGACCCGCGGCCTCTACGGCGGGATTGTCGACGGGCGCTCGGGTGCCGTCTGTCGGCCGCGTCCGACACCGCAATGGGGGATCTCAGGCGACGCGAGGAAGCGCCGTGCGCTTGGACGCGACCGCGCTTTCGGGATGCCAGACATCGGCAACGACGCCGCAGAGCGCGCAGAGCACCGGCTCGTCGGCGCGCGCGCGCGGCACGATGAATTGCAGCGACGTCCGGAGTCGCGTGTCGGACCAGATGCAGATTTCGCCGGCTTGCTGCGCCTGCAGTGCGATGTCTTCGCGCATCAGCGCAATGCCGATGCCCGCGACGACGAGCGAGCGCAGCACCGCCTCGTTGTCGGCCTCGACCAGTTTCGCCGGCGCGCCCCCGCGCGTCGCGAACAACGATGCGGCGAGCGCATGATGCGTGCTGATCGGCGGCGGAATGATCCAGGGCTGCTCGGCGATCGTCTGCCACGGTGCGCCGTCAACGATTGGCTGCCATGCCGCGGGCGCGGCGATGCGATAGACCATCGGACGCAGCGCGATGCTCGCAACGTCCGGATGCACACGATCGCCGTAATAGAAGCTCGCGTCGAGATCGCCGTCGCGCACTTTGTCGAACGCGGCACCCGAGATCTCATGATGGAGCTCGACGTCGACCAGCGGATAGCGCTCGGTCGCGCGCGCCAGGAGCTCGCCCAGCCGGATGAACGTCGGATCCGCGAGCGTGCCGAGCTTCACGCGACCGGTGATCTCGCCCTTGATCGACGCGGCGGCGCCGCGCAGCGCCTGCGCGGCCGCGACGACTTTCAGCGCTTCGGGCAGCAGACGGTGGCCGGCGGCCGTCAGCGCCATGCCGGTGGGCACCCGGTCGAACAGCGTGACGCCCAGCTCGTCTTCGAGCGCTTTGATCTGCGCGGAAAGCGCCGGCTGGCTGACGTGCAGCCGTTCGGCCGCCCGGGTGAGGTGCCCGAGCTCGGCGACAGCGACGAAACCACGAAGTTGATAGAGCTCCACCGGGCTTCCTTTCCCGACGATTCGACTCCAGTATACGCCGGATGTTGCACCGCAATATGTCGATCGCGGCCAATCGGTGAAACCGATGATGACGATCAAAAGAGCCGATTGGATTTCATGGGCTTAGCGACCGATATTGATGTAGTGCATAGCACCAAAAGTGCCTGGATGGCACACTTTCTCCCAGATCCTCCGGAGATATTGATGAAAGCTCGATTCTTTCCGATCGATGACAGCGTGTTCGGCGGCGCCTTCGCGCTGATGGCGGATGCCCTGTCCCACGCATCGTTCGCGCCGACCCGCGTTTCGACGTTGGGCGCGGCGGTCGATGCATCCGAGCGCGCGCCGCGGGTCGGCTTCTGGGAGCGCATCGACCGCTGGGCGTGGCGGCGGGTTCAGAAGGAGCGCGAGGCCTATCTCGCCAAGGCGCAGAACCTCGCCGACCTGGAAGACAGGATCCGCGACCTCGACAGCATTCGCGGCCGCTACTTCTAGCCGGGGTCGGCTGTCATACGCATCGGCGAACCGGGCGCGGGAGCGCCCGATCGCCGAGTTGCTGCTTTTCGGGAGGCGTCAGCCGGCGTCTTTCCTCCTTCGCCGCGGCGCACAACGCACGTTGACAGTTTCGCGATAAGGCCTTAAACTCGCAGTCTTTTCGCCTTTTGCTCGCCTAAGCAACGCGGGCGCAAGGCCTGCGTACCCGGCCGTCGGCCCGGGCCGGCGCTCCTGCCGTGTACCGCCGCAAGGCGCCACAGCGGATTGCGGCTCACCCCGGTCGACCGTGGCGCGAAAGAGGTGGCCCGGGCACGCGCCGAACGCAAGGCGCGATTTGCGCGGGCCACTTTGATTTGTTCTGCCTGCAGTTGTTTCGCATGAGCCCTGCAGCCTCGAGGCTGCACGAAACGGAAAATTCGGATGCCTACCATCAATCAGCTCGTACGCAAGGGCCGCGCGCCTGTGGTAACGAAAAGCAAGGTTCCGGCGCTGCAGCAGAGCCCGCAGAAGCGCGGCGTGTGCACGCGCGTGTACACGACGACGCCGAAGAAGCCGAACTCGGCGTTGCGCAAGGTTGCCAAGGTGCGTCTCACCAACGGCTTTGAGGTGATCAGCTACATCGGGGGTGAAGGTCACAACCTGCAGGAGCACTCGGTCGTGCTGATCCGCGGCGGGCGCGTGAAGGATCTCCCGGGCGTTCGCTACCACATGGTGCGCGGAAGCCTCGACACCGCCGGTGTGAAGGACCGCAAGCAGGCGCGCTCGAAGTACGGCGCGAAGAAGCCGAAGGCGGCGTAACCGAAGCGGCCAAAAGTGAAAACCTGCTTTTGGCCGGAATAGCTACCGTTGAATCGCTGCGGAGCCGGTCGATTCAACGCAGAAGAGCAAGGAAAAAGCGATGCCTCGTCGTAGAGAAGTCCCGAAGCGCGAAATCCTGGCCGATCCGAAATACGGCTCGAGCGACGTCGCCAAGTTCGTCAACGTGCTGATGACCGCGGGCAAGAAATCGGTTGCCGAGCGCATCCTGTACGGCGCGTTCGACTCGATCTCGAAAAAGGGCGGCAAGGATCCGCTGGAAGTGTTCAACCAGGCGCTGTCCAACGCGCGGCCGATGGTCGAAGTGAAGAGCCGCCGCGTCGGCGGCGCGAACTTCCAGGTTCCCGTCGAAGTTCGGCCCGTGCGCCGCATGGCGCTCGCGATGCGCTGGCTGCGCGAAGCGGCAAGAAAGCGCGGTGAAAAATCGATGGGCGCGCGACTCGCCGCCGAGCTGATCGAAGCCGCGGAAGGCCGCGGCGGCGCGGTGAAGAAGCGCGAAGAAGTGCACCGGATGGCCGAAGCGAACAAGGCGTTCTCGCATTTCCGCTTCTGAGCCCCAACCTATCGACGACGTGATCCGCGGAGAGGGCTCCGCGGTACGAAATTCCAGGCATCCGAAAAGTGGCGCGATCTACCCCCATCGAACGGTATCGGAACATCGGCATCAGTGCGCACATTGATGCCGGTAAGACCACGACTACCGAACGCATCCTGTTCTACACCGGCGTCTCGCACAAGATGGGCGAGGTGCACGATGGCGCTGCCGTCATGGACTGGATGGAGCAGGAGCGCGAGCGCGGCATCACGATCACGTCGGCGGCGACCACGTGCTTCTGGAAGGGGATGGATTCGAGCCTTCCCGAGCATCGGATCAACATCATCGATACGCCGGGGCACGTCGACTTCACGATCGAGGTCGAGCGCTCGATGCGCGTGCTCGACGGCGCCTGCATGGTCTATTGCGCGGTCGGCGGCGTGCAGCCGCAGTCGGAAACGGTGTGGCGGCAGGCGAACAAGTACAAGGTGCCGCGGCTTGCGTTCGTCAACAAGATGGACCGGCAGGGCGCCGACTTCTTCAAGGTTTACGACCAGATGAAGGCGCGCCTCAAGGCGAACCCGGTGCCGATCCAGATTCCGATCGGCGCCGAGGACAAGTTCGAAGGCGTCGTCGATCTCGTACAGCAGAAGGCGATCTACTGGGACGACTCGACCCAGGGGATGAAGTTCGAGCTGCGCGATATTCCGGCGAATCTCGCCGACAAGGCGAAGGAATGGCGCGAGAAGATGGTCGAGTCCGCCGCCGAGGCGAACGAGACGCTGATGAACAAGTATCTCGACTCGGGCGATCTCAGCGTCGAGGAAATCAAGCAGGGCTTGCGCTTGCGCACCATCGGCAGCGAGATCGTGCCGATGCTCTGCGGCTCCGCGTTCAAGAACAAGGGCGTGCAGGCGATGCTCGACGCGGTGATCGACTACATGCCCGCGCCGACCGACATTGCGCCGGTCAAGGGCGAGCTCGACAACGGCAAGCAAGGGCAGCGCAAGGCGTCCGACGACGAGCCGTTCGCGGGTCTCGCGTTCAAGATCATGACCGACCCGTATGTCGGTCAGCTGATCTTCTTCCGTGTCTATTCGGGCGTCATCAAGTCGGGCGAGATGGTGTTCAACCCGACCAAGGGGCGCAAGGAGAGGCTCGGGCGCATCCTGCAGATGCATGCGAACCAGCGCGACGAAATCAAGGAAGTCTACGCCGGCGACATCGCCGCCGCGGTGGGCCTGAAGGAAGCGACCACGGGCGACACGCTGTGCGCGCCCGATCACGTGATCACGCTCGAGAAGATGGTGTTCCCCGAGCCGGTGATTCACGTTGCCGTCGAGCCGAAGACGAAGGCCGACCAGGAGAAGATGGGCATCGCGCTCAATCGCCTCGCGCAGGAAGACCCGTCGTTTCGCGTGCGTACCGACGAGGAATCGGGGCAGACGATCATTTCGGGCATGGGCGAGCTCCATCTCGAGATTCTCGTCGACCGGATGAAGCGCGAGTTCGGCGTCGAAGCGAACGTCGGCGCGCCGCAGGTCGCGTATCGCGAGGCGATTAGGAAGCCGGTCGAGGTCGAAGGCAAATTCATCAAGCAGTCGGGCGGTCGCGGGCAGTACGGTCACGTGTGGCTCAAGATGGAGCCGAACCTGCCGGGCAAGGGGTTCGAGTTCGTCGACGCGATCAAGGGCGGCTCGGTGCCGCGCGAATACATCCCGGCGGTGCAGAAGGGCCTCGTCGATTCGCTGCCGAACGGCGTGCTCGCGGGCTTCCCCGTCGTCGATCTCAAAGCGACGCTGATCGACGGCAGCTATCACGACGTCGACAGCAACGAGAACGCGTTCAAGATGGCGG
This sequence comes from uncultured beta proteobacterium, assembly GCA_963728935.1. GTDB lineage: Bacteria > Pseudomonadota > Gammaproteobacteria > Burkholderiales > Casimicrobiaceae > CAVSMC01. Next base: position 2,038,134 of record CAVSMC010000001.1, read on the forward strand.
CGTCGATCGCGTTCAAGGACGGCATGCGGCAGGCGCATCCCGTGCTGCTCGAGCCGATGATGGCGGTCGAAGTGGAGACGCCCGAGGACTTCATGGGCAACGTCGTCGGCGATCTGTCGTCGCGTCGCGGCATGATTCAAGGCATGGAAGAGAATCCGACCGGCAAGGTGATCAAGGCCGAGGTGCCGCTCGCGGAAATGTTCGGCTATTCGACGACGCTGCGCTCGCTGTCGCAGGGACGCGCGACGTATTCGATGGAGTTCAAGCACTACACCGAGGCGCCGAAGAACGTCGCCGAGGCGGTCATAAACAAGAAGACCTGATGCAGACGGCCAAAAGTGAACCCCTACTTTTGGCCGGAAAGTCAGACCGCAATCGCGGGCGAAGGCCGTCGATTGCGGTGAGCAAAACCAACGAAAGAGCTGGAGACAGCAAATGGCAAAGGGCAAGTTCGAACGGACCAAGCCGCACGTGAACGTGGGCACGATCGGGCACGTCGATCACGGCAAGACGACGCTGACGGCGGCGATGACGCTGGTGCTGAGCAAGAAGTTTGGCGGCGAGGTGAAGGCGTACGACCAGATCGACAACGCGCCGGAGGAGAAGGCGCGGGGGATCACGATCAACACGGCGCACGTGGAGTACGAGACGGCGAACCGGCACTACGCGCACGTGGACTGTCCGGGGCATGCCGACTACATCAAGAACATGATCACGGGGGCGGCGCAGATGGACGGCGCGATCCTGGTGGTCAGTGCCGCCGACGGTCCGATGCCGCAGACGCGCGAGCACATTCTGCTGGCGCGCCAGGTGGGGGTGCCTTACATCATCGTGTACATGAACAAGGCGGACATGGTTGATGACAAGGAGCTGTTGGAGCTGGTGGAGATCGAGGTGCGGGAGCTGTTGAGCAAGTACCAGTTTCCGGGGGAGCAGACGCCGATCGTGATTGGGTCGGCGAAGATGGCGCTGGAAGGGGACACGAGCGAGATGGGGGCGGGCTCGATCATGAAGCTCGCCGAGGCGCTCGATAGCTACATTCCGCAGCCGAAGCGCGCGATCGACGGGCCGTTTCTGATGCCGGTGGAGGACGTGTTCAGCATTTCGGGTCGGGGGACGGTGGTGACGGGGCGGGTGGAGCGTGGGGTGGTGAAGGTGGGGGACAGTCTGGAGATCGTGGGGCTCAAGGCGACGCTTTCCACGGTGTGCACGGGGGTGGAGATGTTTCGCAAGCTCCTGGACCAGGGGCAGGCGGGGGACAACATCGGGGTGCTGCTGCGGGGCACGAAGCGCGAGGAGGTGGAGCGCGGGCAGGTGCTGGCGAAGCCGGGGTCGATCACGCCGCACACGAAGTTCAGCTGCGAGGTGTACGTGCTCTCGAAGGAGGAAGGGGGGCGGCACACGCCGTTCTTTCCGGGGTATCGGCCGCAGTTTTACTTTCGCACGACCGACGTGACGGGCAGCTGCGAGCTGCCGGCGGGCACCGAGATGGTGATGCCGGGGGACAACATCGCGATGACGGTGACGCTGATCGCGCCGATCGCGATGGAAGAGGGGTTGCGCTTCGCGATCCGCGAAGGCGGTCGCACCGTCGGCGCCGGTGTCGTCGCCAAAATCATCGAGTAGATTGGCGGCGAAAAGTGAAACCCTACTTTTCGCCGAATGAAGTCAGCACGGAGAGCTTGGGGGCGGCCCGGCGCTCTTCGTGAGGCAAGTGCAACGAGAACCGAGCGCGTGGGCGAGCGGTTGACGAAAGGTAGACATGCCGAACCAACGTATCCGCATTCGACTCAAGGCGTTCGACTACAAGCTGATCGATCAGTCGGCGCTCGAGATCGTCGAAACGGCGAAGCGCTCGGGCGCAGTGGTCAAGGGACCGGTGCCGCTGCCGACGAAGATCGAGCGCTACAACGTGCTGCGCTCGCCGCATGTGAACAAGACATCGCGCGACCAGTTCGAGATTCGCACGCATCTGCGGCTGATGGACATCATCGATCCGACCGACAAGACCGTCGACCAATTGATGAAGCTCGATCTGCCGGCAGGCGTCGACGTCGAGATCAAACTACAGTAGCGGCGAAAAGTACAAACCTACTTTTCGCCGGATGGAGTCAGCACGAAAGGCTTGGGGCGGCCCGGCGCCTTTCGTGTAGTAAAGGCAACGAAGGACCGAGCGTAGTGCGCAGCGATAAGTGTATGGCCGACCCATTGCAGTCGGCACTCCGGGCGACCGGAGCAACGAAGAAGAGAGATTGAAATGACACTGGGACTCGTCGGTCGCAAGATCGGCATGACAAGGGTCTTCACCGACGACGGCAGCGCCGTGCCGGTGACCGTGCTCGATGTCGCCGACAATCGCATCACGCAGATCAAGACACCCGACACCGACGGCTACGCGGCGGTTCAGGTGACGTACGGCAAGCGTCGTGCATCGCGTGTCGCGAAGCCGCAAGCCGGCCACCTCGCGAAGGCCGGCGTCGAAGCGGGCGTGATGCTGAAGGAATTCAAGGTCGCGCCGGATGCGATCGCCGATCTCAAGGTCGGCTCGACGCTGCCGATCGATGCGTTCGCCGTCGGTCAGCTCGTCGACGTGACCGGAACGACGAAGGGCCGCGGCTTTTCCGGCGTCATTCGCCGGCACAATTTCAGCTCGAACCGTGCGTCGCACGGCAACTCGCGCTCGCACAACACGCCCGGCTCGATCAGCATGGCGCAGGACCCGGGCCGCGTGTTTCCCGGCAAGCGGATGGCCGGCCAGTACGGCAACGTCACGCGCACGGTGCAGACGCTCACCGTCGTGCGGGTCGACGCCGAACGCGGGTTGCTGCTCGTCAGGGGATCGGTTCCCGGCGCCGATGGCGGCCACATCATCGTGCGGCCGGCGGTCAAGGCTCCGGCGAAGAAGGGGGCCTGACCATGGCGGATCTGAAGCTGATCGACGCGAGCGGTCAAGCGGCCACGGTCGCGGGCTCCGATGCGCTGTTCGCACGCGAGTACAACGAGGCGCTCGTCCATCAGGTCGTCACCGCGTACCAGGCGAACGCGCGCGGCGGCAATCGCGCGCAGAAGGGTCGCGGCGACGTGAACAAATCGCACCGCAAGCCGTGGCGACAGAAGGGCACCGGCCGCGCGCGCGCGGGCCAGGCGAACAGCCCGCTGTGGCGCGGCGGCGGCAAGATCTTTCCGAGCATGCCCGACGAGGATTTCTCGCAGAAGCTGAACCGCAAGATGTACCGCGCGGGCATTGCGTCGATTCTGTCGCAACTGGTGCGCGAGAACCGACTCGCCGTGGTCGAGGGCATCGCGGTCGACTCGCCGAAGACGAAGCTATTCGTGCAGAAGATCAAGTCGTTCGGACTCGCCGGCACGGTGCTCGTCGTCACCGACAAGCTCGACGACAACGTGTTCCTGTCGTCGCGCAACCTGGCCGACGTGCTCGTGCTCGAAACGCGCCAGGTCGACCCGGTCAGCCTGCTGCGCTTCGAGAACGTCGTTCTCACCAAGGCGGCAGTCGCGCAATTCGAGGAGATGCTGGGATGACCGCCGCGATCAAATTCAATTCCGAGCGCCTCGCGACGGTGTTGCTCGCTCCCGTGATCTCGGAAAAGGGCACCTACATCGGCGACAAGCACAATCAGATCATCTTCAAGGTGATCGCCGACGCGACCAAGCCCGAGGTGAAGGCCGCGGTCGAGGCGATGCTCAAAGTGCAGGTGAAGAGCGTGCAGATCGCGAACGTCGGCGGCAAGACGAAGCGCTTCGGACGCTTCACCGGAAAGCGGCGCGGCTGGAAGAAGGCGTACGTGTGCCTCGCACCCGGTCAGGAAGTCAACTTCGCGGCGGAGGCGTAACGCCATGCCATTGCAAAAAGTCAAACCGACGTCGCCGGGCCGCCGAGCGCTGATCAAGGTCGTCCATCCGCAGCTGCACAAGGGCAAGCCGCACGACGGGCTCACCGAGAGCCAGAAGCGCGGCTCGGGCCGCAACAACCACGGCCACATCACGACTCGCCACAAGGGCGGCGGCCACAAGCACCATTACCGCGTCATCGATTTCCGTCGCAACAAGGACGGCGTCGCGGCGAAGGTCGAGCGGCTCGAGTACGACCCGAACCGAAGCGCGCATCTCGCGCTGCTGCTGTACGGCGACGGCGAGCGCCGTTACATCATCGCGCCGCGGGGCGTTGCGGTCGGCACGCCGCTCGCATCGGGCAGCGAAGCGGCGATCAAGCCCGGCAATTGCCTGCCGCTTCGCAACATCCCGGTCGGCACGACGATTCATTGCGTCGAGATGATGCCCGGCAAGGGTGCGCAGATCGCGCGCTCGGCCGGCGCCGGCGTGCAGTTGCTCGCGCGCGAAGGACTGTACGCGCAGCTCCGGTTGCGCTCGGGCGAGATCCGCAAGGTGCACGTCGACTGCCGCGCCACGATCGGCGAAGTCGGCAACGAGGAGCACAGCCTGCGCTCGATCGGCAAGGCCGGCGCGAACCGCTGGCGCGGCATCCGGCCGACGGTGCGCGCATGGGCGATGAACCCCGTCGATCACCCGATGGGCGGGCGCACCAACGGCGGCGGCCATCCGGTGTCGCCTTGGGGCACGCCGACGAAGGGCTACAAGACACGCAAGAACAAGCGCACCGACGGCATGATCGTCCGCCGCCGGCACGCTCAGAAGGGGTAACGCATGGCACGTTCAATCAAGAAGGGACCGTTCGTCGACGATCACCTGCTGAAGAAGGTGGAAGCGGCGCGCGCGACCTCCGACAAGCGTCCGATCAAGACGTGGTCGCGCCGCTCGACCGTCACGCCGGAATTCGTGGGACTGACGATCGCCGTGCACAACGGCAAGCAGCACATTCCGGTCTACGTGTCGGAAAACATGGTCGGCCACAAGCTCGGCGAGTTCGCCATGACGCGCACGTTCAAGGGCCACTCGTCGGACAAGAAGGTGGCCGCTCCCACCACCGGCCCGCGCGGCGCGCGCAAGTAAGGAGCCGACGATGCAAACATCCGCAACGCTACGCGGCGTACGCCTGTCGGCGCAGAAGGGCCGGCTCGTCGCCGATCAGATCCGCGGGTTGCCCGTCGACCGCGCGTTGAACCTGCTCGCGTTCAGCCCGAAGAAGGGCGCGGCGATCATCAAGAAGGTGCTCGAGTCGGCGATCGCCAATGCCGAGCACAACGACGGCGCCGACGTCGACGAGCTCAAGGTGAAGACGATCTACGTGGACAAGGCCGACAGTCTTCGCCGCTTCACCGCGCGCGCAAAGGGCCGCGGCAACACGATCTTGAAGCAGACCTGCCACATCCACGTCGTCGTCGGCGACGGCAAATAAGGACCAGCATGGGACAGAAAATCCATCCGACCGGCTATCGCCTTGCCGTCACCCGCGACTGGACGTCGAAGTGGTTCGCCAACAGCAAGCACTTCGCGCCGACGCTCAAGGCCGACATCTGCATTCGTGAATACCTGAAGAAGAAGCTCGCGCATGCCTCGGTCGGCAAGATCACGATCGAGCGCCCGGCGAAGAATGCGCGCATCACGATCCACAGCGCGCGCCCTGGCGTGGTGATCGGCAAGAAGGGCGAGGACATCGAGGTGTTGCGCTCGGATCTGCGCCGGATGATGGGCGGCGATGTCGGCTTGAACATCGAGGAAATCCGCAAGCCCGAGATCGAGGCGCAGCTGATCGCCGACTCGATCGCGCAGCAGCTCGAGAAGCGCATCATGTTTCGCCGCGCAATGAAGCGCGCGATGCAGAACGCGATGCGCCTCGGCGCCCAGGGCATCAAGATCATGACGGCGGGCCGCCTGAACGGCGCCGAAATCGCCCGTTCGGAGTGGTATCGCGAAGGACGTGTGCCGCTTCACACGTTGCGCGCAAACATCGAATACGGCTTTTCCGAAGCGCGCACGACGTACGGCGTGATCGGCATCAAGGTGTGGGTATTCAAGGGCGAGGTGCTCGCGCACAACGCCGAGCCGGCGGCAGCGCCCGCCGCGCAACCCGAAGCGCCGAAGCGCCCGCGTCGCTCGGGACCAGGAGCAGGAGCGAAGCATGCTGCAGCCAACTAGACGCAAGTATCGCAAGGAGCAGAAGGGCCGCAACAAAGGCGTTGCGACCGTCGGCAACAAGGTCTCCTTCGGCGAATATGGTCTGAAGGCGGTCGGCCGCGGCCGACTGACGGCGCGCCAGATCGAAGCGGCGCGCCGCGCGATGACGCGCCATGTCAAGCGCGGGGGCCGCATCTGGATCCGCATCTTCCCCGACAAGCCGGTGTCGCAGAAGCCCGCCGAAGTGCGCATGGGCAACGGCAAGGGCAATCCCGAGTACTACGTTGCCGAGATCGTGCCCGGCAAGGTGCTCTACGAGATGGACGGCGTCGACGAGGCGCTCGCGCGCGAGGCGTTCGCGCTCGCCGCGGCGAAGCTGCCGATCCGCACGTCGTTCGTGCATCGGCTGGTCGGCTGACGAGGAAACGGACGATGAAGGTATCCGAATCAAAAAAGGACCTCGCTGCGAAGTCGCCGGCGGAGCTCAAGACCGAGCTCGACGCGCTTCTGAAGGAGCAATTCGGGCTGCGGATGCAGAAGGCGACGCAGCAGCTTACGAATACGTCGAAGCTCGCGCAGGTGCGCCGCTCGATCGCGCGCACGCGCACGTTGATGCATCAGAAGGCGAAACAAGCACAACAAGGAGGCAAGGCATGAGCGAAGGCATCGGCGAGGCGGTGAGCGAAGCGAAGGCAACCGTAGGCGGGCGTGGCGCGTCGCAGCCGCTTGCACCCGAGCGGCAGGCAGACATGATCCGGGCGATCGTCGAGCGCTCCGCGGCCGGCGCGCCGCCCAGCGTTCGGCGTCGTGCGATCGCGCTCGCGGGCGTGCGGATCGCTCAGACGGCCGCAGCGAACGAACGAGGCAAGGCATGACCGAGCACGCACAGCAATCCGCCGCGCCGGCGAAGAAGCCGATGATCCAGACGCTGATCGGCCGCGTGGTGAGCGACAAGATGGACAAGACGGTTACCGTGCTGGTCGAGCGGCGGGTGAAGCACGCGCTGTACGGCAAGGTCGTGACGAAGTCGAGCAAGTATCACGCGCACGACGAGAAGAACGAGTTCAAGGAGGGCGACCTGGTCGAGATCGAGGCGTGCCGAAAGCTTGCCAAGACCAAGGCGTGGCGCGTGATTCGGCTGCTCGAGAAGGCGCGTGCCGTTTGACGCGGCCGGAGGGCCCGCTGCGTTTGCCGAACTTACTGAATCCTGTCATAATTTCAGCTTCGCCTGCCGCGGCAGGCGCGTCCCGCGCGAGCGACGGGCCGAAACGCCGCGGACTCTTCCCCCGGGAAGCGCGCCAGCGGTACGCAGCAGGCGGCGCGAACGCCCTGACGGGGTCCAAAACTGGCCGCGGCTCGAAGCGAAGCGGCGATCGACGCGACGCGCGTTACGGCGCTTGTGCGCGGCGGCGCCCACCGCGGAGTCAAGTTGGAGAAGTGAGCAATGATCCAGATGCAGTCGATGCTGGATGTCGCCGATAACACCGGCGCCCGGCAAGTCATGTGTATCAAGGTGCTCGGCGGCAGCAAGCGCCGGTACGCGCACATCGGCGACGTGATCAAGGTCAGCATCAAGGACGCCGCTCCGCGCGGTCGCGTGAAGAAGGGCGAGATCTACCACGCGGTGGTCGTTCGCACGCGTCAGGGCGTTCGTCGCGACGACGGCGCGCGCGTGCGCTTCGACGCCAACGCCGCCGTGCTGCTCAACGCCAAGCTCGAGCCGATCGGCACGCGCATCTTCGGGCCGGTGACGCGGGAGTTGCGCACCGAGCGCTTCATGAAGATCGTGTCGCTCGCGCCGGAAGTGCTGTAAGGAGCCGATGCCATGCGCAAGATCAAAACGGGCGACAACGTCGTCGTCATTGCGGGGCGCGACAAGGGCAAGCGGGGCGACGTGACGCGCGTCGTCGATGCAGCGCACGTCGTCGTCGCCGGCGTCAACTCGGTGAAGAAGCACACGCGTCCGAACCCGATGAAAGGCCAGCAGGGCGGCATCGTAGCGAAGGACATGCCGATCCACGTGTCGAACGTCGCGATCTGGAATCCGGTCACGCAAAAGCCCGATCGCGTCGGCTTCCGCGTGCTCGACGACGGCCGCAAGGTGCGCTTCTTCAAGTCGAACGGCGAGCAGATCGGAGCATGACATGGCACGGTTGAAAGACGTCTACAAGAAAGAGATCGCGCCCGCGCTCACCAAGCAGTTCGGCTACAAGTCGCCGATGCAGGTGCCGCGGATCACCAAGATCGTGCTCAACATGGGCGTGGGCGAGGCGACCTCCGACAAGAAGCTGCTCGACAACGCGTCCGGCGACATGACGAAGATCGCCGGCCAGAAGCCGGTCATCACCAAGGCGCGCAAGGCGATCGCCGGTTTCAAGATCCGTGAGGGTTACCCGATCGGTTGCATGGTGACGTTGCGCCAGGAGCGGATGTACGAGTTCCTCGATCGGCTCGTCACCGTGGCGCTGCCGCGCGTGCGCGACTTTCGCGGCGTGTCGGGCCGCTCGTTCGACGGCCGCGGCAATTTCAACATGGGTGTGAAGGAACAGATCATCTTCCCCGAGATCGAGTACGACAAGATCGACGCGGTGCGGGGGATGAACATCACGATCGCGACGACCGCGAAGAGCGACGCCGAAGCGAAGGCGCTGCTCGCCGCGTTCAAGTTCCCGTTCAGAAATTGAGGCTTTCATGGCGAAGCTGGCATTGATCAACCGCGATGTGAAGCGCAACGCGCTCGTGAAGAAGTACGCGAAGCGGCGCGAGGCGCTGGTCGCGATCATCGAGAACATGCGCATCTCCGAAGACGAGCGGCTCGCCGCGCGGCACAAGCTGCAGCAGCTGCCGCGCAACGCCAATCCGACGCGGCTGCGCAATCGCTGCGCGATCACCGGGCGTCCGCGCGGGTATTTCCGCAAGTTCGGCTTGGGCCGCAACAAGCTGCGCGAGTACGCGATGCGCGGCGAGATTCCCGGCATCGTCAAGGCGAGCTGGTAACCGTGTTGTTTGGAATCAAGGTGAACGCATGAGCATGACCGATCCCATCGCCGACATGCTGACCCGCATCCGCAACGCGCAGATGCGCGAGGAGGCGGTCGTCGCGATGCCATCGTCGAAGGTGAAGCTCGCCATCGCGAAAGTGCTGAAGGACGAGGGCTACATCGACGGCTTCAAGGTCTCGGGCGAGGAAACGAAGCCGCAGCTCGAGATAGCGCTCAAGTACTACGCCGGCCGGCCGGTGATCGAGAAGATCGAGCGAGTGTCGAAGCCCGGCTTGCGCATCTATCGGGGCAAGGAAGAGATTCCGCGCGTGATGAACGGGCTCGGCATCGCGATCGTTTCGACGTCGCGCGGCGTGATGACCGATCGCAAGGCACGCGCCACCGGTGTGGGCGGCGAAGTGCTCTGCATCGTCGCGTAGGAGAGATTCGATGTCGCGCATCGGCAACAATCCGATTCCAGTGCCGCCGAAAGTCGAGGTTACGCTCGCGCCGGGACAAATCACCGTCAAGGGTCCGCGTGGCTCGCTCACGCGCGAGCTCGACGGCCGCGTGTCGATCGAGAAGGACGGCGAGACGCTCGTCTGCAAGGCGGCCGACGCAGAGGCGAACGCGATGCACGGCACCGTGCGCGCGCTCGTCGCCAATATGGTGAAAGGCGTCACCGACGGCTTCGAACGGCGCCTGACGCTCGTCGGCGTCGGTTTTCGCGCGCAAGCGGCCGGCGACAAGCTCAACCTGTCGCTCGGCTTTTCGCATCCGATCGTGCACACGATGCCGCAGGGCGTGAAGGTCGAGACGCCGGTGCAGACCGAGGTGATCGTCCGCGGCATCGACAAGCAGCAGGTGGGACAGGTGGCGGCCGAGATTCGCGCCTACCGTCCGCCTGAGCCGTACAAGGGCAAGGGCGTGCGCTACTTCAACGAGCGCGTCGTCATCAAGGAAACGAAGAAGAAGTAGGTTCGCGAGAGGCACAGCATGCTGACCAAGAAGGAAGCTCGACTTCGCCGCGCCAAGCAGACGCGTTTGCGCATCGCGCAGCAGCGCGCGACGCGGCTCGTCGTGAGCCGATCGAACTGCCACATCTACGCACAGCTCGTGGCGCCCCAAGGCGACAAGGTGCTCGCGAGCGCATCGACCGCCGAAGGCGAGGTGCGCAAGGACGTCAAGAACGGCGGCAACAAGGCGGCCGCGGCGATCGTCGGCAAACGGATCGCCGACCGCGCGAAGGCGCTCGGCATCGAATCCGTCGCATTCGATCGTTCGGGCTACCGCTACCACGGGCGCGTGAAGGCGCTCGCCGAAGCCGCGCGCGAGCACGGCCTGAAGTTCTGACGCCGCCGCAAGGGACATTACTCATGGCAAAGATTCAGCAGCGCGGGCCCCAGCAGCAGGACGACCGCGGCGACGGCCTCAAAGAGAAGATGATCAGCATCAACCGCGTGACCAAGGTCGTGAAGGGCGGCCGCATTCTGGGCTTCGCCGCGCTCACCGTGGTCGGTGATGGTGACGGCCGCGTCGGCATGGGCAAGGGCAAGTCGAAGGAAGTGCCGGTCGCCGTGCAGAAGGCGATGGAAGAAGCTCGCCGCCGGATGGTCAAGGTGCGCTTGAAGAGCGGCACGCTGCATCATGCGGTCGAAGGTCGCCATGGCGCGACCAAGGTATTCATGCAGCCCGCTGCGGAAGGTACCGGCGTCATCGCCGGCGGCCCGATGCGCGCGGTGTGCGAGGTCGTCGGCGTTACCAACGTGCTGGCGAAATGCCACGGATCGACGAACCCGTACAACCTGGTGCGCGCGACGATCAACGCGCTCGAGTCGCTCAACACGCCTGCCGAGATCGCCGCCAAGCGCGGGATGACGGTCGAGCAGATCCTCGAGGGTTGACGATGAGCGCACCAAAGAAGATCAGGGTGACGCTCGTGAAAAGCATCGCGAGCACGAAGCGCTCGCATCGGGCGACGGTGCGCGGGCTCGGCCTCAAGTGGACGAACCACTCGGTCGAGGTCGTCGATACCCCGGCCACGCGCGGGATGATCAACAAGGTCGGCTACCTGGTGAAGGTGACGGACCAATGAAGGTTGTGGCGACTACTGGACGTCATTGCCGCGAAGCTTGTCCCCGCATGCTTGAAGCGGGGAGCGGGAATCCAGTGTCTTTCGACGAACGACGCTGGGTCCTCGCGTTCGCGGGGACGACGGCATAGGAACATCGGAGCACGCGATGCGTCTGAACACTCTCAAGCCCGCCGCCGGGTCGAAGAAGGCGAAACGCCGCCCCGGCCGCGGTCCCGGCTCGGGCCTCGGCAAGACCGCCGGCCGCGGCAACAAGGGGCAGAAGTCGCGTTCGGGCGGGTTTCACAAAGTAGGTTTCGAAGGCGGACAGATGCCGTTGCAGCGCCGGCTGCCGAAGCGCGGATTCGTGTCGCGCGCGAAGAATGACACAGCGGAAGTACGCTTGTCCGATCTCGCGAAAATGCCGGTCGCCGAAATCGACCTGCTCGCGCTGAAGGCGGCGGGCGTGGTGCCGTCGATCGCGACTGCGGCGAAGGTGATCAAGGCCGGTGAGCTTGCGAAAGCTGTCAAGTTGACCGGCGTCGCCGTCACCAAGGGCGCGAAGGCGGCGATCGAGGCTGCCGGCGGAAGCGTCGCTTAGGGCGGCCGTCCGACCATAACGTAATCGGGAAAGAACGACGTGGCCACCAGCAATCCCGCGCTCAAAAGCGGTTCCAAGTACGCCGATCTGAAGAGGCGTCTGTGGTTCCTGCTCGGCGCGCTCGTCGTCTACCGGGTCGGGACGCACATCCCGGTTCCCGGCATCAACGCGCAAGTGCTCGACGAGCTGTTCCGCAACCAGCAGGGCGGCATCCTCGGACTGTTCAACGTGTTCTCGGGAGGCGCGCTGCAACGCTTCTCGATTCTCGCGCTCGGCATCATGCCGTACATCTCGGCGTCGATCATCATGCAGCTTTGCACCGTGGTCGTGCCCACGCTCGAAGCGCTGAAGAAGGAGGGCGAAGCCGGCCGGCGCAAGATCACGCAATACACACGCTACGCGACGCTCGGTCTCGCCTTCTTCCAGGCGATCGGCATCTCGATCGCGCTCGAAGCACAGGCGGGCCTGGTGATCGCACCCGGGTTCGGGTTCCGCATGGTGACGGCGATCACGCTCGTCACCGGCACGATGTTCCTGATGTGGCTCGGCGAGCAGATCACGGAGCGAGGTTTGGGCAACGGCATCTCGCTGCTGATCTTCGCGGGCATCGCGGCGGGACTTCCGCGCGCGATCGGGCAGACGCTCGAGCAGGCGCGCACGGGTGCGTACTCGATTCCGCTGGTGCTCGGCATCGCGGCGCTGGTCGTGCTCGTCACGGCGTTCGTCGTGTTCATGGAGCGCGCGCTGCGCAAGATCCTCGTGAACTACGCGAAGCGCCAGGTCGGCAACAAGGTCTACCAGGGGCAGAGCTCGCACCTGCCGCTCAAGATCAACATGTCGGGCGTGATTCCGCCGATCTTCGCGTCGTCGATCATCCTGTTCCCGGCGACGCTCGCGCAGTGGTTCGGCTCGGGCGAAGGAACGATCTGGCTTCGCGACCTCGCGGCCACGCTCGCGCCCGGGCAGCCGGTGCACGAGATCCTGTACGCGGCGGCGATCATCTTCTTCTGTTTCTTCTACACCGCGCTGCAGTACAACCCGAAGGAGACGGCGGAGAACCTGAAGAAGAGCGGCGCTTTCATTCCGGGCTACCGGCCGGGCGAACAGACGGCGAAGTACATCGAGAAGATCTCGCTGCGCCTGACGCTGCTGGGATCGATGTACCTGGTAATCGTGTGCTTCATCCCCAACTTCCTGATCGCCTGGAAGAACGTCCCGTTCTACTTCGGCGGCACGTCGCTTCTGATCATCGTCGTCGTGACGATGGACTTCATGACGCAGGTGCAGGCCTATCTGATGTCTCAGCAGTACGAGAGCCTGCTGCGCAAGGCGAATTTCAAAGGGGGATTGCCCACGCGTTGATGGCCCTCACCCCAGCTCTCACCCCCTTTTCCCCTCGCCCGCACGGCGGCAGAGGGGAAGCAAGTGCCCCCTTTCTCTCGCCGGGAGAGGGGTGGGCGATGAGGGCTCGGACTGAGTCGCTGCGCGACTGGCTGAACGCATGGCGAAGGAAGACACGATCCAGATGCAGGGCGAGATCCTGGAAATGTTGCCCAATGCGACATTCCGGGTGAAGCTGGAAAACGGCCACGTCGTGCTCGGACACATCTCGGGCAAGATGCGGATGCACTACATCAAGATACTGCCGGGTGACAAGGTTACCGTCGAGCTGACGCCGTACGACCTGTCGCGTGCGCGGATCACGTTCCGCGCCAAGTGACGCGGCAGCGAAAGGGAAGGCAACCATGAAGGTTCTGGCATCGGTGAAGAAGATCTGCCGCAAGTGCAAGATCATCCGGCGCAACGGCGTCGTACGCGTGATCTGCGAGGATCCGCGTCACAAGCAGCGGCAAGGCTAACGGAACGGACGACAGGTAACGCATATGGCCCGCATTGCAGGCGTCAACATCCCCAATCACCAGCACGCCGAGATCGCGTTGACGGCGATCTACGGCATCGGCCGTCCCCGCGCGAAGGCGATTTGCAGCTCCGTCGGCATCAAGGGCTCGACCAAGATCAAGGACCTCTCCGACGCCGAAATGGACAAGCTGCGCGAGCAGGTGCAGAAGTTCACCGTCGAGGGCGACCTGCGGCGCGAGGTGACGATGAGCATCAAGCGGCTGATGGACCTCGGCTGCTATCGCGGCGTTCGCCACCGCAAGGGCCTGCCGGTGCGCGGCCAGCGCACGCGCACGAACGCGCGCACGCGCAAGGGACCGCGCAAGGCGCGGCAGGCCTCGGGGCGGCCCGCGGCTGCGAAACCCGCGGCAACCAAGTAACGTCGAGGACGAGTCGAAGATGGCACAGCAACCCACGCAGAAAGCCGGTGCGGCGCGCGCGCGCAAGAAAGTCAAGAAGAACGTCGCCGAAGGCATCGCGCACATTCACGCGTCGTTCAACAACACGATCATCACGATCACCGATCGGCAGGGCAACGCGCTGTCGTGGGCGACGTCGGGGGGCGCCGGCTTCAAGGGATCGCGCAAGTCGACGCCGTTCGCCGCGCAGGTCGCTGCCGAAAAGGCGGGCCGCGTCGCCGTCGAGCATGGCGTCAAGAATCTGGAAGTGCGGATCAAGGGGCCGGGCCCCGGCCGCGAATCGGCGGTGCGCGCGTTGAACGCGCTCGGCATGAAGATCACGTCGATCTCCGACGTGACGCCGATCCCGCACAACGGTTGCCGGCCGCCGAAGCGGCGTCGCATCTGACGAATACGTAACAGGGACAAGCATGGCTCGTTATATTGGACCCAAATGCAAGTTGGCGCGTCGAGAAGGAACGGATCTGTTCCTGAAGAGCGCGCGCCGTTCGCTCGATTCGAAGTGCAAGCTCGAGACCAAGCCCGGGCAACACGGCGTGAAGTCGGGAATGCGCACGTCGGATTACGGCTTGCAGTTGCGCGAAAAGCAGAAGCTGCGCCGCATGTATGGCCTGCTCGAGCGGCAGTTCCGCCGCTATTTCGCGGCCGCCGCGGCCGGCAAGGGCTCGACCGGCACCAACCTGCTTCAGCTGCTCGAGTCGCGCCTCGACAACGTCGTCTATCGGATGGGTCTCGGCTCGACGCGAGCGGAGGCCCGTCAGCTCGTCGGTCATTGCTCGGTGACGGTCAACGGCAAGGTCCTCAGCATTCCCTCGGCCATCGTCAAGGCCGGTGATGTCGTCGCCGTAACCGAGCGGGCGAAGGGCCAGCTGCGCATCCAGGACGCGCTGCAACTCGCCGAGAAGGTCGGCTTCCCGTCGTGGGTCGAGGTCGACGTCAAGAAGATGACCGGCACGTTCAAGGGCGCGCCGGATCGATCGGAGTTCGGGCAGGACATCAACGAAAGCCTGGTCGTCGAGCTGTATTCCAAGTGAGGATGTTCGGCTGCGGCGCGTTGCGCCGCTCGCCGCCGGTATACGTCAGACGTTTTCCACGGCACAAAGGCTACGCATGCAGAGCAACGTACTGTTGAAACCCCGCATCATCGACGTCCAGTCCACTTCGCCTTTCCATGCGAAGGTCGTGATGGAGCCGTTCGAGCGCGGTTACGGCCACACGCTCGGCAACGCGCTGCGGCGCGTGCTGCTGTCGTCGATGCCCGGTTATGCGCCGACGGAAGTGCGCATTACCGGCGTGCTGCACGAGTATTCGGCGCTCGACGGCGTGCAGGAGGACGTCGTCGACATCCTGTTGAACTTGAAGGGCGTCGTGTTGAAGCTGCACAACCGCGACCACGTGCTGTTGAAGCTCGCGAAGACCGGCGAAGGTCCGGTCACGGCAGCCGACATCGAGCCCAACCACGACGTCGAGATCATCAATCCGGAGCACGTCATCGCGCACCTCACCGCCGGCGGCAAGCTCGAAATGGAAATCAAGGTCGAGAAGGGCCGCGGCTATCAGCCGGCCACCGCGCGCATCAAGCCCGAAGGCGGACGCACGATCGGCAGCATTCTGCTCGACGCGTCGTTCTCGCCGGTGCGCAAGGTGAGTTACGCGGTCGAGAGCGCGCGCGTCGAGCAACGCACCGACCTCGACAAGCTCGTGCTCGACATCGAAACGAACGGCGTCGTCGAGCCCGAGCAAGCCGTTCGCTACGCTGCGAGCGTGCTTGTCGAGCAGCTTTCGGTGTTCGCCGACTTGCAAGGCACCGATCAGCCGACGGCGGAGCGCGCCTCGCCGCAAGTCGATCCGATCCTGCTGCGCCCGGTCGATGATCTCGAGCTCACCGTGCGCTCGGCGAATTGCCTCAAGGCCGAGAACATCTACTACATCGGCGACCTGATCCAGCGCACCGAGACCGAATTGCTGAAGACGCCGAACCTCGGCCGCAAGTCACTGAACGAAATCAAGGAAGTGCTTGCGTCGCGAGGGCTTTCGCTCGGCATGAAGCTCGAGAACTGGCCTCCAGCAGGGCTCGATCGGCCCTGAAAAGTAAACACCTACTTTTCAGGGGGGCGGGCTCCGCGGCTTCGCCGCTGCGCCCGTCGGGTCAGATGAAAAATCGCTGGCGAAGCCAGACGATTTTCTGTGAAAAGCTACGAAAGACCGTAGCGCAATGGTGCGTGGCGTAGCGCAACAGTGCTCGTCGCGATAGGAAGAACAATAGTCGTAACCGCGCGCTCTGCGCGCATCGAAGAGGAATACGACCATGCGTCACCTCCACGGACTACGGAAACTCAACCGCACGAGCAGCCATCGCTTGGCGATGCTGCGCAACATGACCAACTCGCTGT
The DNA here is from genome assembly GCA_963728935.1 of uncultured beta proteobacterium. Taxonomy (GTDB): domain Bacteria; phylum Pseudomonadota; class Gammaproteobacteria; order Burkholderiales; family Casimicrobiaceae; genus CAVSMC01. The sequence continues at coordinate 2,054,552 of CAVSMC010000001.1, forward strand.
TCACGCACGAGGTCATCAAGACCACGCTGCCGAAGGCAAAGGAGCTTCGCCGCGTGGCCGAGCCGCTGATCACGCTGTCGAAGGACGCGACGGTCGCGAATCGGCGTCTCGCGTTCAATCGGCTGCGCGACCGCGATGTCGTGACCAAGCTCTTCAACGAGCTCGGTCCGCGGTACAAGGCGCGTCCGGGCGGCTATCTGCGGATCCTCAAGTTCGGCTTTCGCGTCGGCGACAAGGCTCCGATGGCATTGGTGGAACTGGTCGACCGGCCGGGCGCCGAGTCCACCGAAACGGGCAAAGCCGCCGCGTAAGCGTTCGCACGTAAGGGCGAGCCGGATCGTCGACCGATCCGGCTTTTTTTCGGCCACGATGCGGTAGCATCCATCGATGGCCGATACGATCCTCGTGACCGGCGGGGCGGGCTACGTGGGCTCGCATATCGTGGTCGAGCTCGCGCACGCAGGCTACGCGCCGGTCGTGTTCGACAGTTTCGTCACCAGCGATCGCGGCGTCCTGCCGCGGCTCTCGCAACTTGCCGGCCACCCGGTGCCGCATGTGGAAGCGGACGTGCGCGACGTCGAGGCGCTTCGCCGCGCGTTCCACGATTACCCGATCACCGCGGTCGTTCATTGCGCGGGACTCAAGGCAGTGGGCGAGTCGGGAACGCGACCGCTGACGTATTACGACGTCAACGTCGGCGGGATGCTTGCGCTCGCCGAAGTGATGGGCGAGGCGGGCGTGGCGACGCTCGTGTTCAGCTCGTCGGCGACCGTGTATGGGCAGCCGGAGCAATTGCCCGTTCGAGAGGACGCCCCGCTTGCGCCTGCAAACGTGTACGGCCGCACCAAGCGCGTCGTCGAGGACTTCCTTCGCGACCTCGCGCGTGCGAACGGCAATTGGCGAATCGCAATCCTGCGTTACTTCAACCCCGCCGGCGCGCATCCTTCCGGGCTGATCGGCGAAGCGCCGATCGGGCGGCCGAACAATCTCGTGCCACTGCTCTGCCGAATCGCGGGCGGTGAGCAGTCGTCGCTCACGATTCACGGCACCGACTGGCCGACCGACGATGGAACCGGAATTCGCGACTATCTGCACGTTCAGGATCTCGCGGCCGGCCACGTCGCCGCGATCCGTTACCTCGCTTCGGCACCGGGCGCGCAACCGATCAATCTCGGCATAGGGCGCGGCCACTCGGTGCTCGAAGTCGTCGCAGCGTTCGAGCGCGCATGCGGACGTCGGATCACGAGGATCGTCGGTCCGCGAAGGCCCGGCGATGTCGGCTGCTCATATGCCGATCCGGCGCTCGCGCAGGAGCTCCTCGGCTGGCGTGCGACGCGCGGCCTCGATGCGATCTGCGTAGACGCGTGGCGCTGGCAACGCAACGGCGGCCGGTACTGAACGGTATTGCCGCGCGTCGACCACCGGTTGCCGATGCCGGTGGCTCGGATCGGGATGCCAGCCGAGCACGGCGAGCATGACGAAGAAGCCGATGACGAATCCCAAGGCCACATGCCAGCCGTGTCGCAGCCATGCGCCGACGGATTTCGCCTCGGGATACAGGTTGGACAACGCGACGCCGGCCGATGAGCCGAACCAGACCATCGACCCGCCGAAGCCGACCGCATACGCGAGAACGCCCCAATCATAGCCGCCTTGCTTCAACGCGAGCGCGGTGAGAGGGATGTTGTCGAACACGGCGGATACGAAGCCCAGTCCGAACGCCGACACCCACGACGCCGCAGGCAACCGCTCGACCGGCATCATCGATGCGCACAGCACGAGCGCGAGCAGGAAGATCGTCCCCTTGACCGTTTCGGGCAGCACTTCCCAGTCGGGACGTCGCGCCGGCAGCGAAATCGCGATCGCGACCCAGACGGCGAAACCGATGAATGGAAATGCGTCGCCGTATTGCGGGAATTGCAGATTGATCGTGACGTTCGCGATGATCGCCGACATCAGGATCAGCACGACGATGCCGACGCGCGTCCAGTCGATGTGCGCGCGCTCGTGCGCGTGCCGGAGTAGAGGCGAGTACGCGTGCTGCTGCTTCGACGCGGGAATGCCGCAGACGATGAGCGCGACGATCGCGGCGACGTAAGCGTCGATCACGGTCAGCGGCGAAACGCCGTCGAGCCACATCATCGTCGTCGTCGTGTCGCCGACGACACTGCCGGCGCCGCCGGCATTCGACGCCGCGACGATCGCAGCGAGATATCCGATGTGCACCCGTGCATGGAAGAGTTGATGCGCCATCGCGCCGCCGATCAGCGCCGCGGCAATGTTGTCGAGGAACGACGACAGCACGAAGATGATGACGAGCAGAAGGAAGCACCCTTTCCAGTCGATGGGAAGAAAGCGCGGCAACACGTTCGGAATGCGGCTCTTCTCGAAATGTCGCGACAGCAACGCGAAGCCGGTCAACAGCAGGAACAGGTTGGCGAGAATCACGCCTTCGGCCTCGACGTGCGCGACAAGTCCCGCGATGCCGGGGCCTTCCCTGAAGCCGGTGAACGCAAGCTTGTAGCCGGCGATCGCGGCAAGACCCGCCAGTGCAACGCGCAGCGTTTGATGATGGAACAGCGCGACGCCGGCGAGCGTGGCGGCGAAAAGCAGGAATTCGAGCGGAATGCCCGCGATCGATGGCGATTCGAGAAGCGACGCGGCGGCACTCATGGCTCTGCCGTCGCTGTCGCGCGGATCGCCTCGATGCGGATCTCTTCGGTCAACCGCGCCTTCAGCGCCGAGAACGCCGGCGTCGTCTTGACCGTGTAGTGACGCGGGTGCGGCAGGTCGATCGCCACCTCGGATTTGATTCGGCCGGGCCGTGCAGTCATCACCGTGACGCGACCGGCGACGAAGATCGCCTCCTCGATGTCATGAGTGACGAACAGCACGGTCTTCTTCTCCGCCTCCCAGATGCCGAGCAGCAGCTCCTGCATCAAACCGCGCGTCTGGTTGTCGAGCGCGCCGAACGGCTCGTCGAGCAACAGGATCTTCGGCTCGTTCGCGAGCGCCCGCGCGATCGCCGTGCGTTGTTGCATGCCGCCGGAGAGCATCTTCGGATAGTGATTTGCGAAGCCGGTAAGGCCGACGCGATCGATGTAGTGCGCGGCGATCTCGTCCTGGCGCGCTTGCGCGACGCCCTTCTCGCGCAGCCCGAAGCAGATGTTCTGGCGCACAGTCAGCCACGGGAACAGCGTGTACGACTGGAACACCATGCCGCGATCGGCACCCGGGCCCGTCACCGGGGCGCCGTCGAGCAGCACGCGACCCGACGTCGGCGTGTCGAGGCCGGCGACGATGCGCAACAACGTCGACTTGCCGCAACCGGACGGACCCAGAATGGCGATGAAGTCGCGGTCGGCGACGGTGAGCGACGTCGGTTCGAGCGCGACGGTCGCCGCGTGTCCGCGACCTCCGGGGAACGTGCGGCTCATCGCGTCGATGACGAGCTTGCTCACTCAAACGATCCCGCGGCTGCTGGACAATCCGGCGTGCGAACCGAGCGACGTTTGGCGAGCAATCGTTCGCGGTCCTAACGTCGACCGTCCGGTTGCGACGGATCGGCGCGCGGCTGCGCCATGGCGGCCGCTTGAAACACCGTGCCGCCGACGTACGTGAAATAGATCCTGCGCTGACTGTGCGATACGAGTACGCGATGCGCGCGCAGAAAATCCGCGCCGAGCAGCATCGGCTTCAGGTCGTAGGCTTGTTTGGGCAGATAGCTGCCGGGCGGCGTGTAAGTGGCGTCTCGATACATATCGGAAAACGCGAGCGTCGTGTCGCGGATGAGCTCGTTACCGATGGTGACGGTCTTGAACGGGCCGATCCACGTATCGACCCTCTTCGGACCGATTCCGAGGTTCTGGCCGGCGCTTACGACGCCCGCGGTCTCGGGCGTGACACCGGCATCGACCGCGTGGCCTTTGTTCAGCACCGACGCGCCGGCGCCCGAATCGAGCAATGCGCGCACCGGATGGTCGTTTATCTGCACGGTCAACACGATTTGCGGGCGCGCGTCGTCGATCGGCTCGATATCGACCACACGAGGGCTCTCCTTCGTCCAGTACGCCAACCCGACATCCTGGCAATTCACCGGCTGGAACAGCCTGACGGTTCTTGCCGCCAGGTCGAATTCGACGTCGAACCGCCGGAAGAAGTCCTCGCCGACGACGACGTCGATCGCGCCGCCGAAATCGTGCTCGCCCGCGACCAGCATCAGCCAGTTCTTGCGTGACGCTTCGCCGATCTTGATCTCGGCGACCATCGCGGCCTCGAGCTGGCTCTCGCCGCCGACGCCGAATGCCCCGGCGCCGTGAACGGTCTGCCGCGTCAGGTTGAGCCGCTGCGCCGCCGAACGCAGGATCAATGTCCGCGTCGATCCGGTGTCGAGCAGGATCCCGACCTTCGCGCCGTTGATCGCGCCATCGATCAGCAGGGCGTTGCGTTCCAGTCGGACCGGCCATTCGGCGACGCGCGCGAGCTGGCACTTGCCGGCGGCTGCCGCGTCCGACGAGATGCCGGCCGCAGCGGCGACGCAGACGAATCCGATTGCCGTCAGGGTGTGCTTTGTGACCACTTCAAGCCTCTCCACTTCGCCGACCAAAACTCGACGGCGCAACGTCGCGCCATTGTACGCGGGGACGCCGATCCGCGATCGAGCCCGCTTTAGGCAAGACTCCACGGGAACAGCTTCTGATTTCCCCATTTGAACGCGAAATCGGACACAAGCCCGATCAGGCCGATCACGATAATGCCGAAGATGATCTGGCCGGTATTGAGCAGCGCCTGGCTGTCGGTGATCATGTGGCCGATCCCGCTCGACGCGCCGATCAGCTCGGCGACGATCACGTACGTCCACGCCCAGCCGAGCACGAGCCGCAGCGTCTCCGCGATGGCCGGCGCCGAGCTCGGCAAGAGCACGCGGCGCACGACGCCGCTCGCGTCGGCGCCGAGCGTGTAAGCCGCTTCGACCAGGTCGCGCCGCGTTGCGCCGACGGTGACGGCGACCATCAGCACGATTTGGAAGAAGGAGCCGATGAAGATCACCAGCAGCTTCTGCAGCTCGCCGATCCCCGCCCACAGGATCAGCAGCGGAATGAACGCCGAGGCGGGCAGGTAGCGCGCGAACGACACGAACGGCTCGAAGAACGCCTCGATCGGCTTGTACGCGCCCATCGCGATGCCGAGCGGAACCGCGACGATTGCCGCGAGCACGAAACCGCCGAGCACGCGCCACACGGTGATGCCTACGTCCTTGACGAATCCGTATTGCGCGAACAGCGTGTAGCCCTCGCGCAACATCGCTGCGGGATCGGCGAGAAACGTCGGCGACACGAAGCCACCGAACGTCGCGGCGCTCCACCCCGCGATGAACAGCACGAAGAACGCGACGCCGAGCGCCGCTTTGCGCGCGCGCGAGATCGGCTTGAGCGGCGTCATCGGCGCGCCGATCGGCTGGCCCCCGTCATTGCCGCGAAGCCTGCCTCCGCGCGTTGTAAGCGGGGGGCGGCAATCCAGCGTCTTCGCGGCGAACGGCACTGGGTCCCCGCGTTCGCGGGGACGACGGCCATGCGGCGATTCCTACTGAATGAACCGCGTATCGACGAGCGACGCGAGATCCGGCACCTGCTTGATGATGCCGATCTCGAGCAGCAACGCCGCCGCTTCCTTGTTGAACGACTGAAAATCGGTCGCAAAGAAGTTCTTGTTCGCGGCGCGATCCTGCCAGCGCAGGTACTTTTGCGACGCCTCGAATTGCTCGCCGGTCTGCTTGACGTCGGCGCCCATGATCTCGAAGCTCTTCTTCGGCTCCTTCGCGATCATCGCGATCGCGTCAAAGTAGCTGTCGGCGAGCGCTTTCGCCGCCCTGGGGTTGTCGGCGAGGAATTTCGGCGTGCAGCCGAACGTATCCATGATCATCGGATAATCGAGCGTGGTCGCGATGATCTTGCCCGCGGCAGGATTCGAGCGAACCGTCGACAGATACGGCTCGTACGTCATCGCCGCGTCGTTCTGGCCCGCGACGAACGCCTGCGCGGCCGGCCCCGGCTCGAGGTTGACGACGGTGACATCCTTGACCGAAAGGCCGTTCTTCTTCAGAAACCACGCGAGCGTGAAGTACGGCGCCGTGCCGGGTGCCGATGCGGCGACGGTCTTGCCTTTGAGGTCCGTGATCTTCTGGACGCCGTTGCGCACGGCCATGCCATCGGCGCCGTAGCTCTTGTCCATCTGGAAGATCTGCTTGGTCGCGACACCGCTCGCGTTCCAGACGATCCACGTCTCGACGGTCGTCGCCGCGCACTGGATGTCGCCCGATGCGATCGCGAGGTGACGATCCTTCTGCGGGATCTTCTTCAAATCGACGTCGAGCCCGTGCTTCTTGAAGATGCCGGCTTCCTTGGCGAGCGTGAGCGGCGCAAAGCCGGTCCAGCCCGAGAAGCCGACGGCAACCTTCGTATCTTGCGCGCAAGCGGGGAATGCCGCCGACAGCGCGAAGGCGCCGGCCGTGAGAGCGGGGAAGACACGCATGGAGTTCTCCGGGGATGGCGCGCGGGCGGCGCTGATGTCGAGATTTTAACGCTGTATACGTCCGCGACTCACGCGTCGTGGTCGTGGATCGCCGAGCGGATCCGCGCGAGCGACAGCACGCCGACGACGGTGCCCGCGTCGTCGGCGACCACGACGGTTTCGATGCCGTTCACCAGCAGTACTGTCAGTGCGTCGCGCAACGTGGCCCTCGCACCGACGCGAGCGACGGTCGACGCCGGCACGACGCCCCGCTCGGCATACGCGCCGCAGGCGAGCAGCGACAGACGCTTCAGCACGCGGTCGCTGCCGACGAACTCCTCGACGAATGTGTCGGCCGGGTGCGCGAGGATCGCCTCGGGCGTGTCGTACTGCACGAGCCGGCCGTTGCGTAGGATCGCGATCCGATCGCCCATCCGGATCGCTTCGTCGATATCGTGGGTGACGAACACGATCGTCTTCTTCAGCCGCTGCTGGATGCGCAGGAACTCGTCCTGCAGCTTCGCGCGCGTGATCGGATCGATCGCGCCGAACGGTTCGTCCATCAGCATCACCGGAGGGTCGGCCGCGAGAGCGCGCGCGACGCCGACGCGCTGGCGTTGGCCGCCCGACAGCTCGCGCGGAAAGCGGTCGCGATAGGCCTGCGCGTCCAACCCGACGAGATCGAGCAGCTCGTCCACGCGCGCGGCGATCTTAGCGCTATTCCAGCCGAGCAACCGCGGCACCGTCGCGACGTTGTCGGCGATCGTCATGTGCGGAAAGAGGCCGATCTGCTGGATCACGTAGCCGATCGAGCGGCGCAGCTCGATCGGATCGACGTGCGTGACGTCGCGACCGGCGACTTCGATCGCGCCGGCATCGGGCTCGATCATGCGGTTCACCATTCGCATCGTCGTCGTCTTGCCGCAGCCCGACGGTCCGATCAGCACGCAGATGTCGCCCGAGGGCACGTCGAGCGACAGCGCGTCGACCGCCGGTCGCGCTTCGCCGGCGAATCGCTTGGTGAGACCTTTGACGGCGATCACCGCATGCCTCGCGGCGTCAATCGCCGCTGCAGCGCGCCGAACAGCGCGTCGGCGCCGAGCGAGAGCAGCGTGACAGGGATTGCGCCGACCAGCAGCAGCGGTACCGCCATCATCGCAATCCCCGACGTGATGAAGTCGCCGAGCCCGCCGCCGCCGATGAACGTCGCGAGCACCGCGCCCGAAACGACTTGGACGGCGGCCGTGCGCAGCCCGGCGAAGATCACGGGCACCGCCAGCGGCAACTCGATCGAGCGCAGCACATCGACCGCCGACATGCCCATGCCGCGGGCGGCGTCGACGATGTCGGGGTCGATTTCGCGAACCCCGATGATCGTGTTGATCAGGATCGGCGGCAGCGCGATCAGCGTCAGCGCGACGAGCGACGGCATGAAGCCGGTGCCGAGCAGCGGCATCGCGAGTGCGAGCACGGCAAGCGAGGGCAGCGTTCGGCCGACGTTCGCCGCATTGATCGCCGCGAGCGCGCTGCGGCGTCGATGCGCAAAAGCGATGCCGGCCGGGATCGCGATCGCCGATGCGAGCGCGAGCGCGCAGACCGACAGGCTCACGTGCACGCCGAACGCCTTGACGAATTGCTGCGGGTGGCCGGCGAGATACGTCCACGCGTCGGCGAACATGCTAGCCCGCCCTCCGCGTCTCGAGCGAGCGCTCGAGCTGCGCGAGCGCGAGATCGGCAACGACGGCGAGCGCGCAGGCGGTGAGCGCGCCGGTCCAGATCTTGGGCGCATGATCGGTCGCGATGCCGTTGAAGATCAGCGTGCCGAGACCGCCGGCGTTCACGTACGCGCCGACGGTCGTCACGCTGACCACGGTCACCGTCGCGACGCGCAGTCCCGCTACGATCACCGGCAGCGCGAGCGGCAACTCGACGCGCGCGAGCACCTGGCGGGCGCTCATTCCCATTCCTTTCGCCGCTTCGACGATGTCGGCGGGAACGTCGCGGATGCCGGTGGCGACGTTGCGCGTCATGATGACGAGCGAGAAAGCGACCATCGCGATGATCACGTTCGCCTTGCCGAGGCCGACGAGCGGGATCAGCAACGCGAGGAACGCGAGCGTGGGGACGGTATAAAGCGCACCGGTGACCGCGAGCGTTGCGGCGAAGACGCGTGGCCGTCGCGCTGCCCAAATGCCGAGCGCGAGTGAAACGACGGCTGCGATCACGAGCGCGGTGAGCGAAATCAGCACGTGCTCGTACAGCGCGAACAGCACCTGTGGCCAGTTGCGCGCGAACCAGGTCACGCTGCGAGATGCCCCTGTCGCACGACCTGTTCGAGGCGGTCGATGTCCGCTCCGAGCGAGCGGTCGTGATCGAGCGCGGGCACCTCGGCGCGCGTGCGCCTGTAAACGGCGCGCGCGCCGATTCCCAACGCGTCGGGCTCGAGCCCGCGCAAGTCGACCGCCTGCGCTGCGATCATGCATTCGATCGCGACCAGATAACGGGCTCGATCGACGATTTCGGCAAGCTTCTCGACGCCGCCGAGCGTCATCGGCGCATGGTCCTCGACGCGTTCGGAGACGGGCAGGAAATCGAGCGACCCCGGGTTCGCTCGCAAGCGGATCTCGTTGTACAGCGCGGTGAGCGTCTTCTGTACCGTCGCGAATCCCGACTCGCCGGGACCGTAGCGCGTGAGTTGCAGCGGCAGCCCCGTCATCGCGGGCGACATGAACTTGACGCAGCGCTCGACGGCGAGTGCCGACGCCTGCGCGAATGCGATCGCGCACGCATCGAACGCGAGCGCGAGCGCCGGAACGTGGAAGTTCGACGTCGACAGCATTTCTCCGTCGCCGACCAGCACGAGCGGGCTCTCGCCCGCATGATTGAGCTCGAGCTCGACCTGCGCGCGCGCTTCGCCGAGCATCCACCAAAGCGCGCCGTGAACCTGGGGCACGCATCGAAGCGATAGCGGGTCCTGTACGCGCCGCGCGGTGCCCGGCTCGAACAACCGGGAGCCCGCCAACAGCTCGCGCAACCGATCGGCGACGTCGACTTGTCCCGGGGCGGGGCGTGCGCGAACGACGCGCGGATCGAGCGGGCTCACGTTGGCGCGAAAGCCCTCGTACGAAAGCGAGACGGCGGCGTTCCACGCATCGAGCAGCGCGAACGCGTCGTGTAGCACGAGCGCGGCGCGACCGACGGTGGCGCTGTTCGCGCTGACGAGCGCGAGCGCGTCCTTCGGCCCGAGCACGACCGGCAAGATACCTGCATGCGCGAGCGCCCGTGCGCCGGGCATCATCGTGCCCCCGACTTCGGCATCGCCTTCGCCGATCAACGGCAGCGCGAGGTGCGACAGTTGAGGCAGATCGGCGACGCCGATCGAGCCGTAGCGCGGAACGCGCGGATGCACGCCGGCGTTCAACAGCGCCACCAGCGCGTCGACGACGATCGGCGAAATGCCGGCGCCGCCCACCGCGAGGCTCGATACGCGGGCAACGAGCATCGCGCGCACCGACGCCGTGTCGTAGGCGGGACCGACACCGACCGCCCGCGCGCGTATCGCCGCCGACTGGAATGGCTCGAGGTCCGCCGCATCGATGCGCGCGCCGACGTTCGCGCCGAGCGCCGAATTGACGCCGTAGATGGGCTCGTCGCGTTGCGCAAGACGCAGCACGACGGCGCGCGCGGCAGCGAGCGTGGGTGCGACGCTCGGCGCCAGTGTCACCGGAGCGCGATCGCGCGCGACGGCGACGACGTCGTCGATCGTTGTGCGTGCAGCACCGAGCGTGACCGTGAGCGGCAAGACCACCTCCCAAAACGAAACACCCGGCGGCGCCGGGTGTTCGCAATGCCGGGGACGTCGGCTATTTCACCATGCCCTTCGTCTTGAGGAAGTCGCGCGCGACGTCCTTCGGCTCCATCTTGTCGCCGTCGACCTTGTAGTTGAGCTCGGCCATCGTCGCTTCGTCGAGCAGCGCGCTCACGCGATTCAACACGTCGGCGACCTTCGGGTTGGCATCGAGCGCATCCTTGCGCACGACCGGCACGAGGTAATACGGCGGCCAGAGGTGCTTGTCGTCCTTCAGGCGCTTCAGTTTCATTGCGCTGATCATTCCGTCGGTGGAATAGCCGTTCACCACCTGGATCTGGTCGCTCTTCAGCGCCTGATAGCGAAGCCCGATCGCCATCTGCAGATCTTCCTTGAACTCCATGCCGTATTTGGCGCGCAGTCCCGGCAGGCCGTCCTTGCGATCGCGGAATTCCGGTCCCGCGCCGAGCTTCAACTCCTTCGATACCTTGGCGAGATCGGAGTTGGTTTCGAGCCTGTACTTTTGCGCCGTCTCGGGCCGTACGACGAGCACGTACGTGTTGTTGAACGGCGCCTGGTTCAGCACGACGAGCCCCTTCGCCGCATATTCGCTCTTGACCTTGTCGTAGACCGCCTTCGCGTCGGTCATCGACTCCTGCTTCAGCACGGCGAGCAGGATCGTTCCGGTGTATTCGGGGTACAGGTCGATCTGCTTCTCCTCGAGCGCCTTGTGCGCGATCAGCGTGCCGCCGAGGTTGAGCTTCGTTTCCGTCTTGATGCCGTTCGCTTCGAGCGCCTGCGCGTACAGCTCGCCGAGAATGAACTGCTCGGTGAAGTTCTTCGAGCCGACGCGTACCGGCTGCTGCGCATGCGCTTGCGCGAACGCCAATACGGCGAACGACGCGAGCACGGCGACGAAACGGGCGGGACTCATTCGTTGTCTCCTTCGCGGGCTTCCCCGGCGCATTGTGACGGCAGGCCGGCGCGAGCGTCAATCGGCGCGGATGTTCGCCTCTTTCGCGAGCCGAGTCCACCGCGCGGCCTCCGCGCGTTGCAGGGCTGCGAGCTCGGCCGGTGAATTGCCGACGGCCTCGGCGCCCAGCGCGGCGATCTTTTCGCGCACGTCGGGCAGCGCGAGCGCGCGCACGATTTGCGCATGCAGTCGATCGATGATCGCGGCAGGCGTGCCGGCAGGCGCAACCAGCGCGTACCACGACGTCGCTTCGAAGTCGGGCAGTCCCTGCTCGGCGATCGTCGGCAGCTCGGGCGCAGACGCGAGCCGTGTGCGCGTCGCCACGCCGAGCGCGACGACCTTCCCGGCGCGCCATTGCGGCAGCGCCGCCGAGCTCTGCGCGAAGAAGAGCTGCACGTCGCCCGCGAGCACCGCGTTGGTCGCCGGCGCGACGCCGTTGAACGGAATATGGACGATGTCGAGACCCGCCGATCGCTTGAGGAGCTCGGCGGCAAGATGCGCAATGCTGCCGCTGCCCGGCGATGCGTAATTGAGCGTCCCCGGCTTCGCCTTCGCGAGCGCGATCAATTCGGCGAGCGTCTTCGCGGGCACCGACGGATGAACGATCAGCACGTTCGGTACCGCGGCGAGCACCGTGATGGGCGCAAAGTCTTTGGCGGGATCGTAGGGAAGCTTCGCATACAGCGCGGGCGCGACCGTCAGATTGCCCACCGGGGCGAGCGTCAGCGTATAGCCGTCGGCTGCCGCCCGCGCGCCCTGTTCCATGCCGATGTTGCCGCCGGCGCCGACTTTGTTGTCGACGACGAACGGCTTGCCGAGCGATTGCGCGAGCTTATCGGCGGCGAGACGGGCGAGCGCGTCGGCCGGACCGCCCGGCGGAAACGGCACGATGATACGCACCGCATGGTCCGGATACGCGGCTTGCGCGAGGGCGTCGCCGGCGATGAGCACGGACGCGGCGACACAGGCGGCGGCCAATCGATTCACGGTTGCGCGGTCTCGCGGGGTTAGCGCAGCTCAGTGTAACCGAGCGCGTCGGTGTGGCGTGCGTTCGCAGCGAGGATGTCGTACGCATGAATGTCGGTCCGCTCGAATCCGGCGAGCTCGAGCGCGTGACGTAGCTCGAGCAAGTCGGGCGCGCGTCCGGCATCGACAAACGACCGTGCGAGCCGCTCGCGAAGCGCGCCGGTCGTCGCGGCAGCGGCGACGAAGCAGGGCATTGGCGTAGGCGCGGTCGTCGCAACGATGCGCAACTGTCTCGCCGTGTCGGGTTCGTGCCGTTGCAGCAGAGCGTGCCAATAGGCGTCGAGAGGACCGGCGTCGATCGTGCCGTCGATGATCGATTCGACGACGCGACGAGGTGTCGCGAGCGGGCCGATCGTCGCGCCGAAGTAGCGTCCGCCGCGAGCGAGCGCGCGATCGGCGACATGGCGTCGCGGCGCTTGATAACCGCTTTGCGAATCCACGACCGTCCAGCCGAACCGCGTGCCGGCAAGATCGTCATCGGTCGCAAAGCGCGAGTCGGCCTGCACGACGATGTCGGTCCAGTACAGCGGGCGTCCGCCGAAGCGCGACGGCAGCGGCACCGGCGCGGCGATCGGCACGGGAGCCGCGTGCACCGCGTCGCGCCATGACACAAGAGGGTAACCGCACATCGTCGCCGCGCCGAGATCGTCGCGTCGCCATAGAGCGCCGAGCGGCGCCGGCGGTCGATGTTCGACGATGTCGAGCGCGACGTCGGCGCGCGCCGCGATCCACTCGAACAGCTCGCGCCAACGCGCGCCGACGGCGGCGTTGACCACGTACATGCGCGCGTTCGCGACGAGCGTCACCGATAACGAAGCGTGCGGCCGATTCCGAGCCGTTTCGCCTTCGCGAGCATGGCCGCGCCGAGCGCGATGTCGGACAGCGACAGACCGCGATGCCACAGGAGGATCGTCTCGTCGGCGCGCTCGCGGCCGCTCTTGCGGCCCGCGACGATCTCGCCGAGCTCGGCGTGTAGCGTGTGCTCGGAGAGCTTCCCCGCGTCGACGTGCGCGCGCAGCGATCCGAATTGCCCGCTCTTGCACTGACCCCAGTCGTCGACGACGATCTTGTCCATGAAGTCGGTGAGCGAGAGCTCGACGGCGCTCATCGTTCCGTAGGGCGCGACGAATGCGCCGCGCGAGATCCAGTCAGTCTTCAGCATCGGCGTCGGTTGCGAAAGCCGTGACGCTTCGACGACGATGTCGGCGCCGCGGACGCACGTTTCCCAGTCGTCGGTCGCGACCACTTTCTTGCCGAGTTCGCGCGAAAGGCGGTCGGCGAACGCGTTGCGCGACTCCGGCCGGCGAGAATGAACGCGGATCTCGGCGAAGTCGAACCGGTGGTCGAGCAGGCGCACGTTCCAGTAAGCCGTGCCGCGCGCGCCGATGTGCGCGAGCACGCGCGAGTCGCGCCGCGCGAGATGGCTCGCGCCGATCGCCGTGACCGCACCTGTGCGCATGTCGGTAAGGCCCGCCGCGTCGATCACCGCGATCGGATGGCCGCTCTCGGGGTCGAACAGATTCAACAGCCCCATCTCGGAGGGCAGGCCGCGCTGATAGTTGTCGACGAAGTCGCCGACGATCTTCACGCCGGCCAGACCGAGCGGCGCGACGTAGCCGCGCAACACGTTGAAATGGCCGTGGACCTCGCGACCGTCGTCCGTCTTGCCCGGCACGAGGTGCGTCCGCGGCTCGATGACCGTTCGCCCCTCGCCCTGCGCGCGAAGACCCGTCGCCACCGCATCGAGGATCTCGTCGTCGGTCAGCGCGAGCGCCGCGACGTCCGGCGCGTTCAGGTAGACCAGGGTGAGTTCGCCCATCGCAGCTAAAATAGGGTCAGACTCCACTTATCGATAATTAGGGTCAGACTCGACTTTCCGCAGAGTCCGGGTATCCGCGCGCGGAAGCCTTTGTTTTGTCACGATGCGGCAAACGGCTATAGCAGAAAGTCGAGTCTGACCCTAATTTCGTGAAAGTCGAGTCTGACCCTATTTTCGCATCCGTGCACCGCCTGATCGCGCCCGCCGACTATCGCCGCACGCCGTGGAAGAACGGCCGCGGGCGCACGACCGAGATTGCGTCGGGACCGCCGGGTGCGGCGCTCGAAACGTTCGATTGGCGCGTGAGCGTCGCCGACGTCGATGCCGACGGCCCGTTTTCGCGATTTCCCGGCGTCGAGCGGACGATCGTGCTGGTCGGCGGAAGCGGCATCCGGCTCGCGCTCGATGGTCGAGACGTCGAGCTTCGCGCGCCGTTCGAGCCCTACACGTTCGATGGCGACGAAGCGGTCGATTGCACGTTGATCGCTGGCGCCGTGCGCGACTTCAACCTGATGGTGCGCCGCGATGGCGCGCGCGGCGTCGTGACGGTCGTGCGCGACGGCGGCGCGCGCATCGCCCCGGCGCGCATTCGAATCGTGTACGCGCACACCGGCGCCGTCGAAGCGCTGTTGCCGGCGCACCCGCCGGTCTCGCTGCCGGCCGAGCATGCGCTCGAGATCACCGTCGACGACGGTGCGGACAACGCCGACCTCGCCGTCAATCCGCTCGCGCCGGACGCCGTTGCGATTGTCGCTTCGATCGACACGCTCGCATGAGGCTTTTCGCAAGCGACGCGCTGCTGACGTCCGGTTGGGCGCGCGACGCCGCCGTCGAAATCGACGCCAACGGTTCGATCGTCGCGATCGAAACGGGAGCGGACGCGCGCGGCTGCAATGTGGTTGCCGGACCGCTGGTGCCGGGAATGCCGAACGTCCATTCGCATGCGTTCCAGCGCGCGATCGCCGGACGCACCGGCCGCGCGCGCGGCGACGGCGACAGCTTCTGGACGTGGCGCAGCGCGATGTACGCGTTGCTCGACCGCGTCGACGCTGACGCCTTCGGCGCGATCGCGGCGCAAGCGTATGTCGAGATGCTCGAAGCGGGCTACACATCGGTCGGCGAGTTTCATTACGTCCATCACGATCCGGCGGGACGCGCGTACGCGAACCCGGCGGAGCTCGCGCTTCGCGTCGTCGCCGCCGCCGCGCAAACCGGTATCGCGCTCACGTTGCTGCCGGTGTTCTACGCGCATGGCGGATTCGGCGGCGCGCCGCCGGCCCCCGGCCAGCGTCGTTTCATTACCGATCGGGCCTCGTTCGCGCGCTTGCACGAACGCGCAGCGACTGCCGCCCGCGAAACCAGCGCCCTCATCGGCGTCGCACCGCACAGTCTGCGAGCGGTGACACCCGACGAGCTCGCCGCGATCGTGCGCATCGGGACGCCGATTCACATTCACGCAGCCGAGCAAACGAAGGAGGTCGACGACTGCGTCGCCTGGTGTGGCAGACGTCCGGTCGAATGGCTGCTTCACACCGCCGACGTCGACGCACGCTGGTGCATCGTCCACGCGACGCACATGACGGACGATGAAGTGACAGCGCTCGCGCGCAGCGGCGCCGTCGCCGGGCTCGCGCCGACAACCGAAGCCGATCTTGGCGATGGTACGTTCGCCGCCGAGCGCTACTACGCAGCGGGCGGCGCATTCGCGATCGGCAGCGATTCCAACACGATCATCGATCCGTTCGCCGAGCTGCGCGCGCTCGAATATTCGCAGCGGCTGCGCGAGCGGCGCCGCAACGTGCTCGCTACGAACGTGCGCCCGGTCGGCCGATCGCTGTTCGATGCTTCGCTTGCGGGCGGCGCGCGCGCGCTCGCGCAGCCGGTCGGCGCCATCGCCACGGGAAAGCGTGCAGATCTGCTGGTGCTCGACACGCGAGATCCCGCGCTCGCCGATCAGGCGATCGACGACCTGCTCGACGCGGCGATCTTCGGACCGTGTCGCCGGCCCGTGCGCGACGTCATGGTCGCGGGACGCTGGCGGGTGCGCGACGGGCGACACGTCGATCGCGACGGCGTGTTCGCCAACTATCGGCGCGCGCTCGCCGCAATCGCATGAGCGCCGCACGGCCGCCCGAAGGCGCTCGCTCCCTCCTCGGGAGGGGGAAGGCGCTGCCCACGCAGTGGGCAAGCCTGGGGAAGGTTACCCATTGACCAGCGCATTCGACTTGCTGATCACCGGCGCGCACCTCGCGACGCTCGCGGGCGACGCACCGTACGGCGCGATCCGCGACGGCGCGATCGGTGTCGCCGGCGAGCGCATCGTCTGGATCGGACGCGCCGCCGACGTTCCACGCGACGCAACCGCCGCACGGGCGCTCGACGGCGGCGGACGCTGGATCACGCCGGGGCTCGTCGATTGCCACACGCATCTCGTCTACGCCGGAAGCCGCGCGCACGAGTTCGAAGCCCGGTTGTCGGGCTCGACGTACGAGGACATCGCGCGCGCGGGCGGCGGCATCGTCTCGACGGTGCGCGCGACGCGCGCCGCGAGCGAAGGCGAATTGGTCGCGCAGAGCGAACCGCGGCTTGCCGCGCTTTGCGCCGACGGCGTGACCACGGTCGAGATCAAGTCGGGATACGGTCTCGACACGGCAACCGAATGCCGGCAGCTCGCCGCGGCGCGTACGCTCGGCTCGCGCCTCGACGTGGATGTTCGAACCACGCTGCTCGCCGCGCATGCGCTGCCGCCGGAATACGCCGGTCGCGCCGACGACTACGTCGAGCTCGTCTGCACCGAGACGATTCCGGAGGTGGCGAGACGCGGGCTCGCCGACGCCGTCGACGCCTTCTGTGAAACGATCGCGTTCACGCCCGCGCAGGTTCGTCGCGTGTTCACCGCTGCCAAAATGCACGGCGTTCCGGTCAAGCTGCACGCCGATCAGCTCTCCGATTCCGGAGGCGCGGCGCTTGCGGCGCAGTTCGGCGCGCTTTCCGCCGATCACCTCGAATGGACGAGCGCCGATGGTGTCGCCGCGATGGCTAAGAGCGGGACGGTTGCCGTGTTGTTGCCGGGCGCGTTCTACGCGTTGCGAGAGACGCGGCTGCCGCCGATCGATGCGTTGCGCGCGGCCCAGCTGCCGATCGCGGTCTCGACCGACTGCAATCCCGGCACGTCGCCGACACGATCGCTCGTGCTGATGATCAACATGGCGTGCACGCTGTTTCGCCTCACGCCGGCAGAGGCGCTCGCCGGCGTGACGGTCAACGCGGCGCGCGCGCTCGGGTTACGCGATCGCGGCACGCTTGCGGCCGGACAGCGCGCCGATCTCGCGCTGTGGAACATCGCCGAGCCGGCCGAGCTCGCCTACGCAATCGGCGGCAATCCGTGCGCCGGCGTCGTTCGCGGCGGCCGCGTGCGCAGCTGGGGCGTGACATGACGCTCTGGTCGTTGGAGCGCGGCGATTCGCCGCTCGTCATCGACATTCCGCACGCCGGGACGTTGGTACCGCCCGAGCTCGACGCGCGGCTCACGCCGGCGGCACGCACGTTTCCCGACACCGACTGGCACGTCGAAAAGCTCTACGCATTTGCGCGCGAAGCGGGCGCTACGCTCATGATCGCAACGCATTCGCGCTACCTCGTCGACCTCAACCGCGATCCATCGGGCGCCGCACGGTATGCGGGCGCGGACAACACCGAGCTCTGTCCGACGCGGACGTTCGCCGACGAGCCAATCTACGCCGGCGACGCACCGGACATCGCCGAGATCGTCGACCGCCGCGCCGCGTATTTCGATCCGTATCACGCGCGGCTGCGCGCGGAGATCGAGCGCGTGAAGTCGCAACACGGCTTCGCGGTGCTGCTCGACGGCCATTCGATCCGCTCCGTCGTGCCGCGCTTCTTCGCCGACCGGCTGCCTGACCTGAACCTCGGGACCGCAGACGGCGCGAGCTGTGCCGTGTCATTGCAGCGCATCGCGCACGGCTTCATCGGCAACGCCACGGGCTTCACGCACATCGTCAACGGCCGCTTCAAAGGCGGTTACGTGACGCGCCATTACGGCAAGCCGGCGCTCGGCGTCCATGCGATACAGCTCGAGATCGCGCAGGCGTGCTACATGGACGAAGCGCCGCCGTATCCGTGGGACGGCGCACGCGCCGTTGCGCTGGTCGCGGTGCTGCGCCGCCTCGTCGATGCGCTCGCCGACTGGCGGCCGGCGTGAGGTTCGCTTGACGCTCGTTGCTGCGGCGACCAACAATCACTCCACCCGAAGCTCGAGAGAACCCACATGTCCCTCACCACGCCGGCCGCGCGCCGCGATCTCGCGTTCCATCTGCATCCGTCGACGAACCTGCGGCTCGTGCAGACCGAGGGGCCGCTCGTCATCACGCGCGGCGAAGGCGTCTACGTTTACGACGACGAAGGCAAGCGCTACCTGGAAGGGATGTCGGGCCTGTGGTGCGCATCGCTCGGCTTTTCCGAGCGCCGCCTCGCCGAGGCTGCGTACCGGCAAATGCTCGAACTTCCGTTCTATCATGCCTTTGCGGGCAAGGTGCCGGCGGTGTCGACCGAGCTTGCCGAGCGGCTGGTTCGGATCGCGCCCGCGGGAATGGGGCGCGTGCTGTTCGCGAATTCGGGCTCGGAAGCGAACGACACGGCGGTGAAGCTTGCGTGGTACGTCAACAACGCGCTCGGCCGGCCGCAGAAGAAGAAGATCATCGCGCGCCAACGCGCCTATCACGGGGTCACCGTCGCCGCGGCGAGCTTGACCGGCCTCGCGTTCGCGCACAACGATTTCGACCTGCCGATTGCGCGCATTCTGCACACCGACTGCCCGCACTATTACCGCGGCGCGCTTGCCGGCGAATCGGAGGAGGCATTTTCCGCGCGGCTCGCGGCGAACCTCGAGGCGCTGATCCTGCGCGAGGGGCCGGATACCGTCGCTGCCTTCTTTGCCGAGCCCGTGATGGGCGCGGGCGGCGTCATCGTGCCGCCGGCAACGTACTTCGATCGCATTCAGCCGATCCTTCGCAAGTACGAGATCCTGTTCGTCGTCGACGAAGTGATCTGCGGCTTCGGCCGTACGGGCAACATGTTCGGCACGCAGACGTTCGACTTGCGGCCGGACATCATGACGCTCGCCAAGGCGCTGTCCGCCGGCTACCTGCCGATCTCGGCAAGCCTCGTGTCCACGCCGCTGTACGAGATCCTGCTCGCGCAGAGCGACAAGCTCGGCATCTTCGGTCATGGCTACACGTATTCGTCGCATCCGGTGCCGGCGGCGGTCGCGCTCGAAGCGCTCAAGATCTACGAAGAGCGCGATATCGTCGCGCAAGTGCGTCGCGTCGCGCCGCGAATGCAACAGGGACTGCGCAGCTACGCCGACCATCCGCTGATCGGCGAGGCGCGAGGGCTGGGTCTGATCGGCGCCGTCGAGGTCGTGCGCGACAAGGCGACCAAACAGAGCTTCGACGCGAAGGCCGAGGTCGCCGCGTTCCTCGTGCGGCGCGCGCAGCACCACGGCGTGATCCTTCGCAACATGCCCGGCGATATCGTCGCATTCTGTCCGCCGCTGATCGTGAGCGAACGCGAGATCGACGAAATGTTGGCCGGCTTCGAACGGGCGCTCGACGACACGTGGACGATGGCGAAGGAGAAGGCGCTCGTCTGACGCGCGGTTGAGCGAAAAGCAACGACATGGCCGATCCGATCGTCCGCTTCGTCGGCATCAGCAAGACGTACGACGGCATCGTGCGCGTCGTCGAGAATCTCGACCTCGACATCGAGCGCGGCGAGTTCCTGACGCTGCTCGGACCGTCGGGCTCGGGCAAGACGACGACGCTGATGATGCTCGCGGGCTTCGAGATGCCGACCGCCGGCGAGATTCTGCTCGACGGCAAGCCGCTGTCGAAGCTGCCGCCGCACCGGCGCGCGATCGGCATGGTGTTCCAGAACTATGCGCTGTTCCCGCACATGAGCGTCGCCGAGAACATCGGGTTTCCGCTGTCGGTGCGCGCGATGCCGCGCGACGAGATCATCACGCGGGTCGAGCGGGCGCTCGACATGGTGCAGCTCGCCGGATTCGGCGCGCGTCGTCCGGCGCAACTTTCCGGCGGCCAGCAGCAGCGCGTCGCCGTCGCGCGTGCGCTCGTGTTCGAGCCCAAGATCGTGCTGATGGACGAGCCGCTCGGCGCGCTCGACAAGCAGTTGCGCGAGCAGATGCAGCTCGAAGTGCGCCGGCTGCACCAGCGGCTCGGCGTCACGATGGTCTACGTCACGCACGACCAGCACGAAGCGCTGACGATGTCGGACCGCATCGCGGTTTTCCATCGCGGCCGTATCCAGCAGCTCGACCAACCCGAGCGCATCTACGAGCAACCGGCGAACGCGTTCGTCGCACGCTTCATCGGCGAGAACAACCGTCTCGAGGGCCGCGTCGAAGGCGTGAACGGGACCCGCTGCACGGTGCGAATCGCCGGCGACGCGCTCGTCGACGGTTCGCTCGCGGCACCGCTGTCCGCGGGAATGCCCGTGACGGTGTCGCTGCGGCCGGAGCGGGTGCAAATCGGCGCCGCCGCCCCTACAATCGGTGCCAATGGCCACTGCCGGCTGACCGGCCGTCTGCGCGAAGTGATCTACCTCGGCGACCACGTGCGCGCGCGCGTCGGCCTGCCGGGCATCGACGATTTCACGGTCAAGCGCCCGATCGACGAGGCGCACCGGCTGCCGGCGATCGGCGAGCCGGTCGAGCTCGCGTGGGCGCCCGAGCACTGCCGCGCGTTTGCGCGCGAGGACAGCGACGCAACAACCTAGAGGAGACAGCAGCATGAAAGCACGAGGATGGAAAGTCGCAGCCGTCGCGATCGGCGCCGCCGCGCTCGCCGGCTACGCCGCTGCGCGCGATCTGACGGTCGTGTCCTGGGGCGGCGCGTACCAGGACGCGCAACGCGAGGTCTACTTCAAGCCGTTCATGGACAAGATGAAGGTGAAGATGGCCGAGGAGAGCTGGGACGGCGGCGTCGGCACGCTGCGCGCGAAGATCCAGGGGGGCAACAACAACTGGGACGTCGTGCAGGTCGAGTCGGAGGAATTGCTGCTGGGCTGCGAGGAAGGACTCTACGAGAAGCTCGACTGGGCGAAGCTCGGCGGCAAGGACAAGTACCTGCCCGATGCCGTGCACGACTGCGGCGTCGGCGCCATCGTCTACAGCTTCATCCTCGCGTATGACGCCGACAAGATCAAAGGCGACGCGCCAAAGTCGTGGTCGGACTTCTGGAACGTGCAGAAGTGGCCCGGCAAGCGCGCGCTTCGCAAGGGGCCGAAGACGACGCTCGAGATCGCGTTGATGGCCGACGGCGTCGCGCCGAAGGACGTTTACAAGACGCTCGGCACCGACGCGGGCGTGGAGCGCGCGTTCAAGAAGCTCGATCAGTTGAAGTCCAATCTCGTCTGGTGGGAGAAGGGCTCGCAGCCGCCGCAGCTCCTCGCGTCCGGCGAAGTCGCGATGACCGACGCGTATAACGGCCGCATCGCCGCGGCCAACGAAAAAGACAAGAAGAACTTCAAGATCGTCTGGACGAACAACCTCTACACGATCGACTCGTGGGTGATCATGAAGGGCAGCCCGAACAAAGCGGACGCCGAGAAGTATCTGATGTTCGTCAACGACCCGGCGAATCAGAAGAACCTGCCGCCGAAGATTCCGTATGGTGTGACGACCAAAGCGGCGACCGCGCTGATCGACAAGAAGGTGCTGCCGCATCTTGCGACCGCCCCGCAGAACATTTCGACGGCGCTCTATATCAACGACAAGTTCTGGCTCGAGCATCTCGACAAGCTCAACCAGCGCTTCAACGCGTGGGTCGCGAAGTAGCGCTCCGCGCGAGAACCGGAAGGACGTCGGGCATCGCCATGTGCAGGAACATCAGAATTCTTTTCAACTTCGAGCCGCCCGTGACCGAGGAGGAGATCCGGGCGGCGTCGCTGCAATTCGTGCGCAAGATCAGCGGCTTCAACAAGCCGTCGAAGGCGAACGAGCAGGCGTTCGACGCCGCGGTCGAAGCCGTCGCTGCAACGTCGCGCAGCCTGCTCGACTCGCTCGAGACCAACGCGCCGCCGAGGAATCGGATCGAGGAGGCGGCACGGGCGCGCGCACGCGCCGCGCAGAGGTTTGCCGACTGAATGGATGAGAGCGCACGGTCCGGCGACGTTCGATGACGGCGTTCAGCGGACCGCGCATGCGGCCTTAAGGGGAAGCCGTGGCGAGCGTTGCAAGTGCTACTGCCACACCGGCGCCGGCGATTGCCGACCTTCGTCGCGCGCTGAAGCGCAGCGGGCGACGCGAGCAGCTGCATGCGGCTGCGCTCGTGCTGCCGCTGTTCGTCTTTCTTCTCGCGACGTTCATCGTGCCCATCGGCGAGATGCTCGCACGCGGTATCGTTGACAACGACGTCGCCGAGATCCTGCCGCGCGTGAGCGCCGAGCTCAAGCGCTGGGACGGGCGCGAGCTGCCGCCCGACGCCGCGTTCGCGGCGCTGGTCGACGACGTTCGCGTCGCGCACGAAGCGGGTACGCTCGCAAGCGCGGCGACGCGGTTGAATTACGACGTCGCCGGCTTTCGCACGCTGATGTTCGCGACCGCGCGGCGGGTTTCCGGTGAAGCGATTGGCGCGCCGCGCGAAGCACTGATCGCGATCGACGCGAAGTGGGGCGAGCGGGAAACGTGGAGCGCAATCCGGCGCGCCGCAGGACCCGTCACCGATTTCTACCTCCTCGCGGCGTTGGATCTCCGCCGCGACGCGGACGATGCGATCGCGGCGGCGCCGGCGAACGAGACCGTGTTCCGCACCGTGCTCGGGCGCACGCTGTGGATCTCGGGCGTCGTGACGCTCGCATGCCTGCTGATGGGCTATCCGGTGGCATTGTTCATCGCGCGCCAACCATCGTCTCGCGCGTCGTTGCTGCTGTTCCTCGTGCTGCTGCCGTTCTGGACGTCGCTGCTCGTGCGCACCGTCGCCTGGGTCGTGCTGCTGCAGCGCGAGGGCATCCTGAACAATCTGCTGATCTCGCTCGGCTTCATCGGCGAACCGCTGCGGATGATCTTCAACCGCGTCGCCGTCTACGTCGCGATGGTGCACGTGCTGCTGCCGTTCATGGTGCTGCCGCTGTACGCCGTGATGAAGGGTATCTCGCCGACGTACGTGCGCGCCGCCTCGTCGCTCGGAGCGACGCCGTTCGTCGCGTTTCGCCGCGTGTATCTGCCGCAGACGCTGCCCGGCGTCGGCGCCGGCTGCCTGATGGTGTTCATCCAGGCGCTCGGCTACTACATTACGCCGGCGCTGGTCGGCGGCGCCGATGACCAGATGATCAGCTATTTCATCGCCTTCTACGCAAGCCGCACCGTCAATTGGGGAATGGCGGCAGCGCTGTCGATCATGCTACTCGCCGCGACGCTGCTGCTCTACGCGCTGTACAACCGGATCGTCGGTCTGGACAAGATGCGAATGGGATGACGATGCGCGAGAGCAACCTCACGATCGTTCAGCGGTTGACGCGCGTCGCGCTCGCCGCGCTGACGGCGCTCGTGCTGATGTTCCTGGTCGCGCCGATCCTGATCATCGTCCCGCTGTCGTTCTCGGCGGGCTCGTTCCTCTACTATCCGCTGCCGGGATTCAGCCTTCGCTGGTACCAGGATTTCTTCACGTCGTCGTTCTGGTTGCCGTCGGTGTGGAACAGCCTGTTCGTCGGCACGAGCGCGACGGTTCTTGCAACGCTGCTCGGCACGCTGGCCGCGCTTGGCATGTGGCGTGCGCGATTTCCGGGTAGCGCCTTGCTGCTTGCGCTGCTGATCTCGCCGATGGTCGTTCCGGCGATCATCGTCGCCGTCGGCGTCTATTTCGCGTTCGCGCCGCTCGGATTGAACGACGGCTACGCGGGTCTCATCCTTGCGCACACGACGCTTGCCGTGCCGTTCGTCGTCATCACGGTCCTCGCGACGCTGTCCGGATTCGATCGCACGCTGCTGCGCGCGGCGTCGAGCCTCGGCGCGCCGCCGCTCGTCGCGTTTCGCCGCGTGACGCTGCCGCTGATCCTGCCCGGCGTGCTGTCGGGCGCCGTGTTCGCGTTCGCGGCATCGTTCGACGAAGTCGTCGTTGCGCTGCTGATCGCGGGACCGGGTCAGCGCACGCTGCCGCGGCAGATGTTCGCCGGTATCAACGACAACATCAGCCTTACGATCACCGCGGCGGCGACGATGCTGATCGCGATCTCGCTCACGTTCATGGTGTTCGTCGGCTGGCTGCAGCGGCGTGGGCGACTCGCGCGGGCGGCCTGATGCAGCGGATCTTCACCGCGGCGAACCGCTTCGACGCGTACCTTCTCGTCGACCGTCTCGCTCACGCGGGGATCAAGGCGCACGTGTTCAACGAGAACATGTCGAGCATCGTCGGCGACGTTCCGCCCGACGTCGCGCAGCCGCAAGTGTGGCTCGACGACGACGCCGACCGCGAGCGCGCCGACGCGGTGTTGCGCGCGTATCAAATCGAGCGCAATCGGACCGGCACGCTGGTCTGCGCGCGCTGCGGCGAGGAAAACCCGGCGACGTTCGATCTGTGCTGGCAGTGCGGATCGTCGTTGCAGTGAGCGCGGTTGCGCCTCTTCCGCGCTCGCTCGCGAACGCCACACCCCGCTAGCGCGACTTCCGCGCCGACTGTTCCGCACGCGCGGCGCCGATCGCGGTCTTCACGTCCTTTTCCTCTTCGGGCGGCGGCAGGATCGCCTTCATGCCGAGGCTTTCGATCCAGAGCTCGCGACACCAACCTTTGGTGTGGTAGAGGTGCTCGTCTTCCTCGTCCTCGACGGTCTCGTACGCTTCGCGCACGGCGTTCTTCTGCTCCGCCTTCAGCTTGTCGGCACACTTGCCGATCAGCTCCCAATCGAGATGGTCCTTCGTTTCCGCGAGCACGACGCATTCGGCGGCGACGATTTGAGCCGCGGCGGAATTGCCTCCCTGCTGCGCCATCTCCATCGCCTGCACCAGCGCCGCGCCCAGCGAGCGGACGATCGGCCGACCCGGCGATTCCTCTTGCGGGTCGATCTCGAGCTGGACGCACAGGTCCGTCAGAATGGCGACGTGGCGCTGGGTCTGCTCCAGATACTTCTCCCACTCCTCGCGCAACTCGGCGTTGACCACACATTGCACCGCGGTCTCGTAGACTTTCACGCCACCCATCTCATGTTCCAACGACTGCAGCAACAGTTCCTTGAACTGGTTCATGTCCATGCTCTTCTCCTGATCGCAACTCAATCACGCAACCGTGCCGCCATCGTCTGCCGGCACACCACGGGCTACACCATCGGCGGGTCCGTCTCGCGCTCGAAATGCCGATGCCGCGCGATCGCGGCGACAAACGCATCGAGCGCGGAGCTGGCTTCCGCCGAGTCGGCGAACACCAAACCCGGATCCGATTCACCGTCCGGCAGCGTCTTCGGCACGCCCGCGTTCTCGACGAGATCTTCGGCGGCGCCGACGGCGAAGATCGGCTTGCAGTGCCGGTACTGATCCTTGATGAACTCCATTGCGAAGCCGATGTTGCCGAGCGCTTCGTTCGCTTTCGCACCGCCCGGCAATGCAAGCGCATCGAAGAGCACCGACGGCGCTGCTTCCAGCGTGACGTCGACCTCGAGCTCCTCGCCCTGCGACGTCACGACTGAACCCAGACGCGGGCCGACGAAACGCGGCGTCGCGCCTTGCTCGGCGAGCGCGGCCTGAATGCGCTTGGCGTTGTCGCCGTCGATGCCGTCGGCGACGATGATCGCCACACGTCGCGTCCGAATGCCGATTTCTCCCGGGCGCGCGAACAACGAGAGTGCGCCGGACACCGTCACCTCAGGCTTGCGCACTTTCGACAGCGCCTTCGGAAGCGGCGGCGGAACGTCGATGCCGAGGCCCTGCGCCACTGCGGCCGCAAGCTCGTCGGCGACGTTCGCCATCATCGCGACGACGCGCTCGCGCACGGCCGGCGTTTGCACGCGCGTCAGCTCGAAGCGGAACGCGCGCACGATATGCGCCTTCTCGACCGGCGTCTGACTGTTCCAGAACAACGTCGCTTGCGTGTAGTGATCGGCAAAGAGCTCCGGCTTGCCGCGTACCTTGTCCTCGCGCATCGGCTGCGCAAACGACGTGAAGCCCGACATGCCGGCCTGGAACGGACAACCGCCGCCGAGCGAGTTCGGTTCGTACGCGACACGGCCGCGCGGGATTGCCTGCCGATGCATGCCGTCGCGCTGGTTGTTGTGGACCTGCGCGACCGGCGCGTTGATCGGAATCTCGTGAAAGTTGGGTCCGCCGAGTCGGGAAATCTGCGTGTCGACGTACGAATGGATGCGGCCGGCGAGCAGCGGATCGTTGCTGAAGTCGATGCCTGGCACGATGTGCGCCGTGCAGAACGCGACCTGCTCGGTTTCGGAGAAGAAGTTGTCGGGGTTTCGGTTGAGCACGAGCCGGCCCACCGGCTTTAGCGGAACGAGCTCCTCGGGAACGATCTTCGTTGCATCGAGCACGTCGAAGCTGAATCGCTCTGCTTCCTGCTCGCCGAACACCTGCAGACCCAGCTCGTACTGCGGATAGTCGCCCGCTTCGATCGCTTCCCATAGATCGCGGCGGTGAAAATCCGGATCCGCGCCGGATATCTTGACGGCCTCGTCCCATGCGAGCGAGTGCGTTCCGGCGAGCGGTCGCCAGTGGAATTTGACGAAGCGCGACTCGCCGTCGGCGTTGACGAGGCGAAACGTGTGCACGCCGAACCCCTGCATCATCCGGTAGCTGCGCGGAATCGCGCGGTCGGACATCGCCCACATCAGCATGTGCATCGATTCGGGCATCAGCGAGACGAAATCCCAGAACGTGTCGTGCGCGGTGGCCGCTTGCGGCATTGCGAAGTGCTGCTCGGGCTTCGCCGCGTGAATGAGGTCCGGGAACTTCATCGCGTCCTGGATGAAGAAGACCGGTATGTTGTTGCCGACGAGGTCCCAGTTGCCCTCGTCGGTATAGAACTTGACGGCGAATCCGCGGACATCGCGCGCGGTGTCGGTCGAGCCGCGTTCTCCGACGACCGTCGAGAAGCGAACGAACACGGGCGTGCGCTTGCCCGCTGCGGCGAAGATCGACGCGCGCGTGATCTTCGCGAGCGACTCGTAGCATTCGAAGTAGCCGTGAGCGCCCGACCCGCGAGCGTGGACGATGCGCTCGGGAATGCGCTCATGATCGAAGTGCGTGATCTTCTCGCGTAGGATGAAATCTTCGAGCAGCGTCGGGCCGCGCAGCCCCGCCTTGAGCGAATTCTGGTTGTCGGCGATCGGCACGCCCTGATTGGTCGTCAGCACCCGGCTCGTCGAATCGACGCGGACGCGATCGAGCGGACCGTTGCTTGGATTGATGCCGAGTCGCGGTTGGCCGTCGCCTGTCTTGTCCGAGGCGTTGCGCTCCGTTAGCGTGCTGCCGGTCGCGATCGGATTCGCCTGAACGGTTTGCCCCGCGGGCGGCGTCGTCGCGGCTTTTCCGTGCTCGGCCGGCTTGGCGGCGTTGTGCGGCATCGCCGCGGCGAGCGCCTGCGTCGCTTCGAGCTTGGCGGTCAGCGCATCGGCGTCTTTGCCTGCGCCGCGCAGGTTCGCCGGACCGCTTATCGTCGCGCGCGAACGCACCGTACGCTTTTCGACGGTCTTCTTGATCGTGGGACGTTTCGGCGCAGGACGGCGCGATTTCGAAGCGAGCATCGATCAACTCCTAAGATCATCATCGATTATTCGTGTTGGAACGTTGCGTGATCGTGCGCTTCGCTGCCATCGAACCGCTGCATCGCAAGCAACCGTTACAGACCGATTTGAACATCATGCTAAGACGCCATTGCGTAGCGCCCTCGTGACGCCCGTGCGCAACGTGAAGATCTGCGCGGCCCGCCACGGGAGGCCCGCACGTCCAGCAATAATCGAACCAGTACACTCGGGGGCGGATCGGCGGTCGACTGCGCGAGCGGCCGTTCCGCTGGCGCGGATTTCGCTCCGTCGAAGCACCACGGGCACGAAGCGCCCGCCAACGGGCGCGGCGTCGCGCACCGATGTCAACTCTTACAAGAATCGTTGTCCTCGTTACACTCTTCGTGTCGGCCTCGATCGCCGGCGCGGCGCCGGAAAAGCGCACCGTCTGCACGATCACCGTCAACTCGGCCGACGAAAAGGAGGCGATGCGCCGCCGACTTCCGGAGCGCGACTTCCGCTTCGTCGAGCTGGTCGAGAACGGGCGCGCGGACTGGCTCGCCACCGCGTGCCGGCAGCAGGTTCGCTGCGACGTGCTCGTCGTATCGGGCCATTTCAACGGCACCGACTTCTACACGACGCGCCTCGACGTCAACGATCACCTGCCGGTGGCCGAGATGGAACGCGCGTCGTGCAGCGCGTCGTGCCCGGGATTGTTCTCGCAGTTGAAAGAGGTCTATCTGTTCGGCTGCAACAGTCTGAACGCGGAAGCCGCGACGAGTCCCGCCGGTGAAATCGAGCGCAGCCTCGTGCGCACCGGCCGCTCGCCGTCCGACGCCGCGCGTGTCGCGCGCGAGCTCGGCGCACGCCATGCCGAGAGCAATCGCGACATCATGCGGCGCATCTTCGTCAATGTCCCCGTGATCTACGGGTTCTCGTCGGCGGCGCCGCTCGGGCCATTGTCGGCGTCGCTGCTCAATCGATCGTTCCAGTCGGGTGCCGGCGCGGAGCTGTTCAGCGGGCGCGTGAACCGGCCGTTGCTGTCGACGTTCGCGGCGAACTCGATGACGGCGGTCGCGGGGTCGACCGCCTCCGATGCGCGCGCCGCCTACCGCGGCGAGGTGTGCCGCTTCGTCGATGATCGGCTGCCGGCCGCGCAGAAGCTCGCCTTCATCCGACAAGTTCTCGATCGCGAGACCGGTGACGCCCGGATGTTCTTCGATCGGATCGAGACGTTCCTCGCGTCGCTGTCCGACGGCGACAAGCAGGATCCGTCCTACACGCAGGCGATGGAGGGCATTGCCGGCGATCGTACCGCGCGCGAGCGCTTCCTCGATCTCGCGCATGGCGCCGAGCAGCCGTCGGTCCGTGCGCGAATGATCGACGTCGCGCAAACGCTTCGATGGCTGTCGCCGGACGAGCATCGAAACGAGATCGTCGGCCTGATGGGCGAGCTGCTCGCGCGGACGCCGATGAGCGGCTCCGACGTCGATCTGATCTGCGCGCGCAACAGCAATCACGCTTACGACGCCGAGCGCGAATCGATGCAGCGCGCGCTCGCCGTGTCGGACCGCGTCGATCGGGCGGCCGCGCTCGCGTGCCTCGGCAGCGTCGACGATCACGAGCGAATGTTGAACGCGCTCACCAGTGCGAACGAAGCAGACGTGAGAATGGCCGAGATCTATTTCTACCACCGGCCGATCACCGACACGAACGAGCTTCGGACCGTTGCCGCCGGTATCGCGGCGATGACGCGGCCCGATGCGCAGGTGCGCGCGCTCGACACGCTCGCGCGATTGCACTTGTCGGACGCCGACGCGATCGCCGAGCTGACGAATCTCTTCGCGCGCGCTGCATCGATCAACGTTCAGCGGGCGATCGCCGGCATCCTGATTCGTGCCGACTATCGGTCGATCGCTTCTACGGAGCTGGTCAACCTCTTTCGCGACCATCGGCTGAAATCGCCGGACGGTCACGACATGATCGACATCCTGATACGGCGGATGCAGTCGTCGTCGTGATCAGGCCACTTGCGAATCGAGTCGTACGCTAGACTCCGCCGAGCGCGATGTCGACGCTCATCTCGTTCGCGAGCGCATCGAGCGCGCGCCGGAGCTCGTCGTTCGGAAGCGTTTCGGGTACGACCAGGTGCGCTTTGACGTTGAACCGGTGCGGCATGCCGCTCGCGCCGTCGATGATCTCGCTTTGCATCTCTTCGATGCTGACGCCGCGTTCGGCGAGCAAGCGCGACAAGTCGCGCACGATGCCCGGTCGGTCGGGACCGACGAGATCGAGCGTGACGACGCGTCGTCCCGCTGGCGCCGCCGGCGCTTCGCTCTTTTCGATCACGACGCGCACGCCCGACGACTCGAGCGAACGGAGCGCATCCGCCAGCGCATCCGCATTCTCGGCGGGCACCTGGAAATGCACGATGCCGGCAAACTCGCCGGCGAGCGTTTCCATCCGGCTCCCCGCCCAATTCGCGCCGTAATTGCGGCCGCGATCGGACAACAGACTGACGAGACCCGGCCGATCGTGACCGAAAGCCGTCACGACGAGCGAGGTGACCGCCGCATCGGGCTTGCTCGTGAGCGAAACGGTGCTGCGGATCTTCGGCGCTTTGGTCGCGAAGCGCTCGTCCTGCTTGTGCGCCGGAAGACTTCCGTGCATCGCGGCATGCCGTACGACGCGCGCGAGGAGCTCGAGTCCCATCGGAGAGAGCGCGCGTTCCCATAGCTCGCGCGCCGTCTCACCTTTGGCGACGAAGCACCACTCCTGCGCGGCGACGGCGCCGGCATCCCAGCCGTCGGCGAGGTGATAGACGCTTCCGCCAGCGATCGGATCGCCGGACAGAATCGTCCATTCGACGGCGGCGATGCCGCGATGACGCGGCAGCAGCGACGGGTGATAACCGATGCCGCCAAGGCGCGAGCGCGCCAACGCTTCATTGCTCACGCGCGCGTGCGTGTGCGCGGCTACGATCAAATCGGTTCCGTCGGCAATCGCGCCCGGCGGGACGATCTTCGGGTCTTCGAGCACGTGCACCGGCACACAGGCGGCCTCCGCCGCGATCGCGAGCCGATCGTCGATCGCCGGCGCGACGACGCACCCGATGTCGACGTTGTCCTTGCGTAACGCTTCGAACACCATCGCGCCGAAATAGCGCGATCCGACTAGCGTGACCTTCATGTCGCGTCCCGCTCGATTCTCATGTACGTCGGGTCGCTGAACAGCGAGGCGACGACGACCTTCTTGATCTCGGGCGTATCCGGAACGATGTAGAGGATCGGCGTGATCAGCTCCTCGAAGATGCCGCGCAGGCTTCGCGCGCCCGTCTTGTATTCTTCGGCGAGCTCCGCGATCTGCTCGAAGACCCGCCGCTCGACGACGAGCTCGACGCCTTCGGTTGCGAAGATCTGGCGGAACTGCTCGTAGATCGAGTTGCGCGGCTCGGTCATGATCCTCACCAGCGACTCGCGCGACAGATCGTGGAAGCGCGCGACTACCGGAAGCCGCCCGGTGAATTCCGGTATCAGGCCGAACGTGAAAAGGTCGGTCGGCTTCACGCGCGTGTTGAGCCGGTTGAGGATGCGCTGACTGTCGGCCTGGCTGGTCGCGATGAAGCCGAAGCTGTGCGTCTGCGACATGATATCGTCGATGCCGACGAACGCGCCGCCGCAGATGAACAGGATATTGGTCGTATCGATGTAGCGACCCGTTCCGATCTTGACCGGCGCGCCCTCCATGATCTTGAGCAGCGCGTGCTGAACGCTCTCGCCCGACACGCCGCCCGGTTTCGCGTTATTCGCCTTGAGCTTGTCGATCTCGTCGATGAACACGATGCCGTTCTGCGCGCGGGCGATGTCGCCGTCCGCCTTGTCGACGAGCCGCTGCAGGATCGCGTCGATCTCCTCGTTCACGTAGCGCGTCTGCGCGAGCGACGTTGCCTCGGCTGTGACGAACGGAACCGAGAGCCCGTGCGACAGCGTCTCGCACATCAGCGTCTTGCCGGTTCCCGACGGTCCGATCAGCAGCAGGTTGCTCTTGACGATCGGCGCGTTGTCGCCGTGCGATTTCGCGACCTTGCGGTAGTGCGAGTAGACGGCGACGGCGACCGTCTTCTTCGCCTCGTCCTGGCCGATCACGTACTGGTCGAGATAGTGGACGATGGAGCTCGGCTTCATCGTCGTGTCGTGCAACGCCGTGTCCGTTCGCGTCATTCGTTCAGCGTCCGCAGGTGAGGAAGGTGTGCAGCGCGTCGGCCGCCGTGTGCGCCGACTTGATGCAATCGCCGACCGAGACGCCGCCGCGATAATTTGCGCAGAAGCGCAGGCCGGGCAATGCGACTTCTGCCGTCTCGACCGACTGCAGCCGCTGCAGATGGCCCAGATCGTACTGCGGAATCGCCCGCTCCCAGCGCACGACCTCGGTCCACAGCGGCTTGGCGCTGGCGCCGACGAGAGACGCGAGCTCGGTTGCGACGAGAGCGGTCAGCTTTTCATCCGGCAAACCGACGCGATCGGGATTGCGCCGGCCGCCGACGAACGTCGTCAGCAGCACCGAATCGGCGGGCGCGCGACCGTCGAACATGCTGCTCGAGAACAACGTGCCGAGCATCGCCCGCTTTTCCTTGCGCGGTACGAGGAAGCCGAATCCGGCGAGCGGGTTTGCGACGTCGGCTCGCCGATACGCGCTCACGACGACGGCGACGGGCGCGTATTCGATCGCGGCGAGCTCGCGCGAAGCGGCGGGCGCGAGAGTCCTGACGAGCGGCGCGGCGGCGTAAGCGGGCACGGCAACAACGACGGCGCGAGCGCGGCGCGTCACGGCCTCTCCCGCGCGCATACCTTCGACGACATAACCGCCGTTACGGGCAATGCGCTCGACGCGAACGCCGGTCGCGACGCCGCCGACGGCGTTTGCGATCGCGTCGGTCAGCGCCTGCATGCCGGGTTTGAACGAGAAGCTCTTCGCGACGTTCTTCGCTTGCTCGGGATTGTCGCGTCGCGCCTTCGCGCCGTTGATCTGGCCCTTGATCAAGCTTCCGTATTGCTGCTCGAGCGCGTGCAAGCGCGGGAAAGCCGCTGGAACCGAAATCCGCTCCGGATCACCCGCGTAGATTCCCGCGACGAAAGGGTCGATCGCGTAGTCGAGGAATTCGTCGCCGAGCCTGCGGCGGACGAAATCGGCGATCGATTCCTCGACGTGCGGAGGCGCCGCCGCGATGAACGGCTCGCGCAGCAGGCGCAGTTTCGCGCCGAGCGAGAACGCGTGCGTCGTCAGGAAGCCGCCAGGCGACGTCGGCAGCGGCTTGAGCGCGCCATCGCGGACGATGTAGCGCGTGTCGGCGACCGCATTCGCGTTCGCGCGCTCGTCCTCGACGCCGACGTCGTGAAGCAGCTCGCGAATCAGCGGCGTCGTGTCGAGCGTACTGTTCGGTCCGGTCTCGAACAGGAAGCCATCGCGCCGGCGCGTTCCGATGACGCCGCCCGCGCTCGGCGACGCCTCGAGCACTTCGACGCTGTGGCCGCGCTTGCGCAGTCCGAACGCGGCCGCGAGGCCCGAAACGCCTGCGCCGACGACGACGACATCGGTTTGTTGTTCCGGCATGGCCGACATTATGCGCGATTGGAGCCTGACGCTATTGCCGGTCGCGAAGCTGCTGCGCATCGGGCGCCATACCGCGCGAATATAGGGGCAAGCGCCGGCGGTTATGGTAAGTGCGCCGCGGCGCGCGGGCCATGCCTCGCCCGCGCGCCGCTCCCGGAAGCGCAGCGGCCGCCGCTAGCGGCCGTGCGCGTCAGAACCGCTGCTGCACGCCGGTCGGGTCCTTGATCTCGACGGCCGGGTTGCCCATCAGCTTCTTCTCGCCGCGGTTGTCGAGGTACTTCGCGAGCTCGAGGTCGACTTTCAGCGGCACGTCGATGCCCGCCTTCGCAAGCGCCTGCCGCAGCAAACCTTCCGCCTTGCTCGCGAACGCGACGGAGTCACCGAGCACGCGCATCGCTTCGGTCGGATTGTGGAAGCCGACCGAGTTCTCGGCGCCGATGAAGATGTTGCGGTAGAACGCCTCTTCGTAGTAGTCGCGGGCCTTATCGTACAGTGGCTGGTCGATCGCCTTGCCGTCCGCCTTCGCCTTGTTCGCGATCTCGAAGAGCTTCGCGACCGTCGCCGTCGCATACCCCGACCGGTTCATCAGCGCGAGCGTGCGTTCCTGGATCGCGACGACCTGACCCTTCAGCCATTCGGCGCCTTCCGAGTGGCATTGGACACAGCCTTTGAAGTCGTTCTTGAGCGGGCTCATCACGCGGTGGTCGGAGACCTTGTTCACGCCGACCTTCGTGTACGGCATGTGGCAGTCGCCGCACGCGGCGCCGGCCTTCCAGTGCACGCTGTTGTTCGAGAAGAGCTCGAACTCGGGATGGCGGATGAAGCCGAGCTTGAAGCCGGTGACCTTCTGCGTCCATTCGCCGTAGGCCGGGTCGCTGCGGATCTTCTTGATGACGTCCTCGATCGTGATCGCGCCCCACTTGCTGTTCTGCCACGGGAAGAACACCCCGACCGAATGCATCTCCTTGTCCTTCGGGATGTTGTACGTCACGTGGCATTGCGCGCACACGAGGCTGCGCTTCTCCTGTCGCGTCAGCGACTCGGGCTCGCGACCCATGTCCTTGAGCGCCGCGGTCAGCGTGAAGTCGCGCGAGATCTTGAGCGACATGTCGTTGTTGTCGTGGCAGTCGATGCACGCGACGCCGAGCGTGCGGTGCTTCTCGGGAATGAATCCGAGGACTTCCTTGTACGGCTTCGAGTAGTAGTCGATGCCCTTCGACTTCACGAGCGACGGCGCGTACGGCGTCTTGCAGCTCAGGCACACGCCGCCGGACTTCAGGCGCGACGGGTCGACGTCGAGCTGGTCGCGCACCATATACGCGTGGCCGCGCGGCTCGTTGTACTCGACGCCGAAGCCCCAGCCGTTGAACAGCAGCGCGAGATAGGGGAATTCGGAGAGCTTGTCGTACGTGACTTTGTCGGCGTCCCATCCGCGTTTGTAGACGCTCTTGCCGGCGGGTGTCGGCTCCTCGGTCTTCTTCCACAGCTCGTACTCGCTCGGATACGCCTTGCCCCAGACGGCGGGATCGATCTCGTTCGCTGGAATGGTGACGGTCTTCACCGGCTCCGGCTTCTGCTGGCCGCAGCCGGTCAGCGCCGCGGCGAGCGCGAGCGCGCACGTCATCAACACGACATTCGCTTTGTTCATGTAAACCTCTATCGCCTCGATATTCGTGCGATCCGTCGCGAGCTGCGACCGATCAGCCGGTTTCCATCGCTCCGCTGCGTCTGTGGATCAAGCGCCGATGGCACTCCCAGCACTTGCGCGTGGTGTCGATCATCTCGACCGTCGTCCCGTGGCAGCGGATGCAGTTCGCCTGCACGACGTCGCTGCCGTGCGCGGTCAGCTTGATGTCCTCGCCGTAGAGTCCGGTGTACTGAAACGCGACGTCCTTCATGCCGTCGATCGACTTCCAGATGTAATGCAGAGCGAGGTTGTCGTTCGGCAAGTGGCATTCGACGCATTGCTTGCGCCGATGCGCGCCCGTGTGGAACCACGCCTCGTACTGCGCTTCCATCGTGTGGCAGCCGCCGCAGAAATCCGGCGCCTCGCTACGCGCAAGCACCTGCGGCGGACCGATCATCACGAACACGAGGACGAGCGCGGCCGCTGCCGCAACGAGGAGCAGCGAGCGCTTTCTTCGTAGCAATGACGCGATGGGCATGGCGGCGGACTTCGATTGCCGTCGCAGTCCCGCGAAAGCGCGGCGCACGAAATTGACGCCGAGTGTGCGCCGCCGGTATGTGCACCGGATTGACGCATGTCAACGCGCGTTCCGCACTGCGACCGTGCGTCGCAGCGGGAAAGATCAGAGAATATCTACGGGAGCATCTTGTCGATCACGACGGCGATGCCGCTCGTGCCGACCTTCACCGGCGGCGAGAGGCCTTCGAGATCGCCGCTCTGCGGCATCGCCTGCCCCGACTTCGACACGCGCGCACCGACGACCACCTCGGACTGGTTCGACAGCTTCATCTGCGGCGTCATCGCCATCGAATCGTCGAACGCGAACTTCGCCGGCAGATCCTTCGCCTGCATGCGCACGATCGCGAGCGGCATCTTCGGCCCTTGGACGGCGCGCGCAAAGACGAACACGGTGTCGCCCGGCGCGACCTTCGCCGCCACGTCCGCTGCGAGCTTCACTTCTCCGGTGAGCGTTGCGCCAGGCGATGCGGCGCCGGCCGCACCCGACTTCGTCGTATCCGCCGCCGCCCGGACCGATTGGTTCGCGTCGGTTTTCGCGTCACCCGCCGTCGCCGGCGAAGCTTGGGCGAGTGCGCTCTTGAGCCCGCCGAGCTCGCGTGCTTCCGCGATGCTCGCGTCGATCGACTGCGCAAGCTGCGAGTCGGCCGGCACCGACTTCTTCGTATTCTCCCAGTACCCGATCGCCGTCGCGTAGTCCTTGCGATTGAACGCGGCGGTGCCGGCGAGCGCGAGCGCCTTCCACTGCGTAGGATCGACCTTCAGCGCGCGCTCGATCAGCCCCTTCGCCTTGCCGTCGAGCGTGCCTTCGACCGCGGCGGTCGCGTCGGCGTAGTTGGCGAGGACCTCGGCGTTGTCGGGCATGAGCTGCGTCACGCGGGCGAACGCACGCGTCGCTTCGGACATGCGACCGAGCGAGTAGTAGCTTCGCGCGAGGATCAGCCAGCCCTCGGCATTGTCGGGCTCCTTCTCGAGACGCGCGGCGAGCTTCGCGACCATCTCCTCGACCTGCTGGCCGGAGAGCTCGTGCGAGGCGGGGTTCTGCGCCGTCTGCACCGCGGGATCGAACGCGTCGCGATTGCCGAGCCCGAAATAGATCGCCACTGCGGCAATCGGAATCACGCCTGCGAGCGCTACGGCGATCTTCGCGCCGCCGCGCAGCGGAACCGACGCGCTCTTCGGCGCCGGCGCCGCACGTGATTCCTCGATCACGCGCTGCTCGAGCTCACGGCGCGCGACGTCGTATTGCTCGCGCGCGATCAGCCCCGACGCGACGTCGCGGTCGAGCTCGCCCATCTGGTCGCGCAGGATCGCCACGTTCGACGCTTCGCGCACGATGTCCGGCGCCGTACGTCCGCGCATCAGCGGCCAGACGATCCAGGCGCACGCGATCGCCGCCATCAGCGCGGCAATGATGATGAAAACGGTCACGATTTGCTTTCCGTCGGGTCGGCCGCGAGGAGCCGCGCCGCGCGCTCGTGCTCGTCGTCGCTCAGAGGCGGCGGCTCCTGCACGGCGCGCCGCTTGCGCAGCACGCCGACCAGCACGCCGAATCCGGCGACGAGCAGCAGCGCCGGGCCCGCCCACAACAGCACGGTCGTTGCCTTGAGCGGCGGCCGGTACAAGACGAAATCGCCGTAGCGGCTGGTCATGAAGTCGATGATCTCCGCGTCGCTCTTACCGGCGGCGATCTGCTCGCGCACCTGCTTGCGCAGATCCTGGGCGAGCTCGGCGTTCGACTCGGCGATCGTCTGGTTCTGGCAGACGAGGCAGCGAAGCTGTTCCTCGAGCTTGACCGCGCGAGATGCGTAGACCGCGTCCTTCTCGGTCGGCACCGCGTCGGCCGCGTGCGCAAGCGGTGCGAAGGCGACGAGCGCGATCAGCAACAACCGCGTCATCACGATTGCGCCTGCAGCTTGCGCACGAGCGGCAGGATCGTCTGCTCGAGCGCTTGCGCGGTGATCGGCCCGATCTGCTTGTAGCGAATGACGCCCTGCTTGTCGACGACGAACGTCTCCGGCACGCCGTAGACGCCGAAGTCGATGCCCACACGGCCGTCGCGATCGACGACCGAGGTCGTGTACGGGTCGCCGTTCTGTGTGAGCCAACCCTTTCCAGCGACGGGCTCGTCCTTGTAGTTCAAGCCGATGATCGGGACGATCTTCGCCTTGCCGAGCTCGACCAGCAGCGGATGCTCTTCGCGGCACGACACGCACCATGACGCCCACACGTTCAGCAGCCAGACCTGCCCCTTCATGTCGTCGGTGCCGAGTTGTTTTGCAGGTTGATGCAGCTCCGCGAGCTTGAACGCCGGCGCCGGCTTGTTGATCAGCGGCGACGGAATCTCGCGCGGGTCGCGCCAAAGCCCGACGAACAGGAACGCGGAAAGCGCGAGAAAGATCGCGAGCGGAATGAGCAACTTCTTGTTCATGCGCCGATCCTAGTCCGCCGCCTGCGCCGCAATTCCCGTCGTCATCGTCGCGCGCTGCGTGGCGTAGCGGTAGCGCCGATCGGACAACGCAAGCAAGCCGCCGATCGCCATCAGGATGCAGCCGCACCAGATCCACGTGACGAACGGCTTGCGATAAACGCGCACGCTCCACGCGCCACCGTCGATCGGCTCGCCGAGCGACACATAGAGGTCGCCGGTCAGCCCGCTCGAGATCGCAGCCTCGGTCATCGGCATCTGGTTCGAGAAGTAATTGCGCTTTTCGGGGAAGAGCGTGATCTCGTGCTCGCCGTTTCGACTGACGTCCACGATCCCACGTGCCGCGCGGTAGTTCGGTCCGGTGCGATCGGTGACGCCGTCGAAACGGAACGTGTAGCCGCTCACGGTGAGCGTGTCGCCGACGTTCATCTTGACGTCGCGCTCGGCCTGATAGCCGTTCACCAGCGTGACGCCCGTAATGAATACGGCCACGCCGAGGTGCGCGGTCACCATGCCCCACCATCCGCGCGGCTGGCGCGCGAGCTGCGCCCGCATTTGCATTGTCGTGCCGCTGCGAGCGAGGCCGGCAATGCGATCGCGAACGATGACGACCGTCGACGCGACGATCCACAGCGCGAGCAGCAATCCGAACGACACGCCGATGCGAAACTCGCCGGCGGTGAGCGGAAGCAGCAGCGCCGTGGCGATCGCGACAACCGCCGCCCATTTCAAGCGCTGCGCTATCTCGGGCAGCGACGCCTGCTTCCAGCGCGCGAGCGGACCGATGCCCATCAGGAACACGAGCGGCGTCATCACCGGCACGAACACGCTGTTGAAGTACGGCGGGCCGACCGAGATCTTGCCGAGGTTCAGCGCGTCGAGGAACAACGGGTAGAGGGTGCCGAGCAACACCGATCCGCACGCGACCAGCAGCATCACGTTGTTCGCGAGCAGCGCGGACTCGCGCGACACGACGTCGAAACGCCCGCCGGCGCCGACTTTCGGCGCGCGCAGCGCAAACAGCATGAGCGAGCCGCCGATCACGATGATCAGGAACGCGAGGATGAACACGCCGCGCCGCGGGTCGGTCGCGAACGCATGCACCGAGGTGAGGACGCCCGAGCGCACGAGGAAGGTGCCGAGCAGCGACAGCGAAAACGCGCAGATCGCGAGCAGCACCGTCCACGCCTTGAACGTGCCGCGCTTTTCGGTGACCGCGAGCGAGTGGATCAGCGCAGTGCCGACGAGCCACGGCATGAACGACGCGTTTTCGACCGGATCCCAGAACCACCAGCCGCCCCAGCCCAGTTCGTAGTACGCCCACCAGCTTCCGAGCATGATGCCCACGGTGAGGAAGCACCACGCGAGCGTGGTCCACGGCCGCGACCAGCGCGCCCACGTCGCGTCGAGCCGGCCTCCGATCAGCGCGGCGATCGAGAACGCGAACGCGACCGAAAAGCCGACGTAGCCCATGTACAGCATCGGCGGGTGGATCACCATGCCGGGGTCCTGCAGCAGCGGATTCAAGTCGCGGCCGTCGGCTGCGGCGGGGAACAGGCGGTCGAACGGATTCGACGTGAGCAGCAGGAAGAGCAGAAAGCCGACCGATACGAGGCCCATCACGCCGAGCACGCGCGCGATCATTTCCTGCGGCAGATGCTTGCTGCGGATCGACACCGCGAGCGTCCACATGCTTAGCATGAACACCCACAGCAGGATCGACCCTTCGTGCGAGCCCCACGTTGCGGCGAACCGGTACTGGATCGGGAGCTGCGAGTTCGAATTGGTCGCGACGTTCAGCACGGAAAAGTCGTTGCTGACGAACGAGTACGCGAGGCACAACCACGCGAACGCGACGAACATCGCTTGTCCCTGCGCCGCGGGCCGCGCGAGCGCGGTCCAGGCCGGAATGCGCCGCGCGGCGCCGATCAGCGGCAACGTGCCTTGCACCGTCGCGAGCAGCAGCGCGAGGATCAACGCGAAATGACCGAGCTCGGGAATCATCGTGGCGTCCTAGTATTTGAGCGTTTTCGCCGCTCGTTCCGCGGCGTTCTTGCCGTGCGCGTCGGCGACCGCGGCAGCGGCTTCCGGCGGCATGTAGTTCTCGTCGTGCTTCGCGAGCACTTCGGTGGCCTTGAAGACGCCGTCGGGCCCGATCGCACCCTGCGCGACCACGCCTTTGCCTTCCTTGAACAGGTCCGGAAGGATGCCCTTGTACACGACGGGGATCGTCTTCGCGGTGTCGGTGACGTTGAAATGCACGGTGAGCCCGTCGTTGTCGCGCTTGAGACTCTTGTCCACGACGAGGCCGCCGATGCGAAACGCGCGTCCGTGCGGCGCCTCGTTGGCGGCGACTTGCGACGGCGTGAAGAAGAAGACGAGATTCGACTGGAACGCGTTGAGCACCAGCGCTACGGCGGCGGCGATCACCGCCACGCCGCCGGCGATCCATGCGAATCTGCGATGACGCGCTTTCATTTCGATTCTCCTGCCGGCTCGAACGCCGGCATCTCTTTCGTGTCGGGACCGGACAACGACGCTTCCTCGATCGCCGTCTGGCGGCGCGAGCGCAGCGTGACGAGCTCGATCACGATGACGAGCGCGGTGACGCCGTACGCCGTCCAGACGTAGAAGCCGTAGCCGCCCATTGCGAAAAATTCAATCATCCGTTCGTTATCCCCCGGAAATTAGGGTCAGACTCCACTTTCGCGCACGGAAATTAGGGTCAGACTCCACTTTCGCAAAAGTCGAGTCTGACCCCAATTTCCGGAAAGTGGAGTCTGACCCTCATTTCGGCTCACGCGATCGCCTCCTTCACCCACAAGCTGCCGCGCTCGCGCTCGATCATGATGGCGCGAACGCGGGCAAGCGACACGGCGATCGTGTACGCCCACGCGGCGAGCGCCATGACCAGCATGCCGGTCAGCATGATCGACGCCATCTTCGGCGACGACGTCAGCGACACCGACGCGCCCTGGTGCAGCGTGTTCCACCACTTGACCGAGAAGTAGATGATCGGAATGTTGACCGCGCCGACGAGCGAGAGCACTGCGGTCGCCTTGTCGGCGCGGCGCGGATCGTCGATCGCATGCCGCAGCGCGATGATGCCGAGATAGAGGAAGAGCAGGATCAGCTCGGAGGTCATCCGCGCATCCCACGCCCAGTACGTGCCCCATGTCGGCCGGCCCCACAGCGATCCGGTCAACAGCGCGATGAACGTCATCAGCGCGCCGGTCGGCGCGAGCGACTGCGCCATCATCGCGGAGAGCTTCGTGTTGAAGCCCAGCGCGAGCGCGCTCCAGAACGCCATCACGAGGTAGATGAACATGCTCATCCACGCCGCCGGCACGTGGATGAAGATGATCCGATACGCCTCTCCCTGCTGGAAATCGGTCGGCGCGATGGACAGCCCGATGTACAGGCCGACCGCGGCGAGCACCGCGGCGATGCCCGCGGCCCACGGAATCATCTTTCCGGCGACCGGATAGAACGTCGCGGGCGAAGCGTACTTGAACCAGTTGAGCGTCATGTCAGTCCCGCCGGGCCGCCCCAAGGGACTGACTGCCCCCCGTGGGGGTAGCGAGCGAAGCGAGGTAGGTTAGGGCGTATGTCATCTCTAATCCAGTGCGATGCGCACGGCCGCGGCCGCCGCGAAAGGTGCTCCGACGATCGCGATCAGCAATCCCGCGCCGAGCAGCGAAAAGTTCGCGCCCGCGCCGAGCCCGAAACGCGCCGCGTCTACCGCGCCGGCGCCGAAGATCAGCACCGGCACGTACAGCGGCAGGATCAACAGCGCGAGCAGGCTTCCGCCCGCACGCAGTCCCAAGGTCAGCGCCGCGCCGATCGCACCCAACAGCGACAGTATCGGCGTTCCGATCAGCAGCGCGAGCGCGAGCACCCCGAGCGACTCGGCGTCCATCTGGTACTGCACGCCGAGCAGCGGCGCCAACACGGCGACCGGCAGCCCGGTCGTCAGCCAATGCGCCGCTATTTTACCGGACACCAGAGCGGCGAGCGGCGACGGCGACAGCGCGATTTGCTCGAGCGTACCGTCGGCGTAATCGGCGGCAAAGAGCCGCGGCATCGACAGCAGCGACGCGAGCAACGCCGCGACCCACAGCACGCCCGGACCCATCGTCACGAGCAGTGTCTTTTCAGGGGTGGTCGCGAGCGGAAACAGCGCGACGACGATCACGTAGAACAGCAACTGCACGCCGAGCTCGGCGCGCGAGCGCAGCGCGAGCTTCAGGTCGCGCACCAAGGCCCACCGGAAGCCCGGCACGATCGACGCGCTCGCGTCGATCGCGGGCGCGGCCGGTTCGGCGGTGGTTGCCATGGCGTCCATTCAGGCGAGCGCGAGCGAGCGGACGCGCGTTTCGGGGAGCCCCAGCGGCGCGTGCGTGGCAGCCACCGCAACGCCACCGGATTCGAGATGCCGCTTGACCATGTCGGCGAGAAACGCGCAGCCGGCCGAGTCGAGCGCGGTGACCGGCTCGTCGAGGATCCACAGCGGGCGCTCGAGCAGCGACAGCCGCGCAAGGCCGATGCGCCGCCGCTGCCCCTGCGACAGTACGCGCGCCGGAAGCCTGCGCTGGCGACCGAGCGCGACGGCGTCGAGCGCGGCCTCCAATGTCTTCTTGTCCGGATTTTCACCGGCCAACGCCATCAGCGACTCGAGGTTCTCCTCGGCGGTGAGCTCATCCTTGAGCGCGGGCAGGTGGCCGGCGAACGCGAGGATCGCCCGCAGCGCCGACGCGAACGGCGCCATCGCCGCGCCGTTCCAGCGGACTTCGCCGTCGGCAGGCGCCGACAGTCCCGCGAGCATCCGCAGCAGCGTCGTCTTGCCGGTGCCGTTGGCGCCCGTGACGACCAACGCATGACCGCTTTCGACGCGGAACGAAAGTCCCGTGAAGAGCAGGGCGAATCCGCGGCGGGCGGCGAGGTCGTGGGCTTCGAGCATTGCCTGGAGGCCAAACCGCCGGGAATGGGCGATTTCGCCGCAAAAACATAGGGGATTATAGCCACTGCCCCCGTTACAACCTTGCGTGCGGTCAAGGGAACCCGCCCGCCGGGCAGGCGCAAAACGAGCGGCGTATCATTCACCCTCCCTCCGCTCTTCCGAACCAGATTCCCATGCCCGACAAGGACATCCGGCAGGCGTCGCTGGAGTATCACCGCCAGTCGCCCCCGGGAAAGATCTCGATCGCGCCCACCAAGCAGCTCGTCAACCAGCGCGACCTCGCGCTCGCGTATTCGCCCGGCGTCGCCGCGGCGTGCGACGAGATCGTTCGCGATCCCGCCGAGGCGCGCTCACTCACCGCGCGCGGCAACCTGATCGGCGTGGTGACCAATGGCACCGCGGTGCTCGGCCTCGGTCCGATCGGACCGCTCGGCGCGAAGCCGGTGATGGAAGGCAAGGCGGTGCTGTTCAAGAAGTTCGCCGGAATCGACTGCTTCGATATCGAGATCGACGAGCGCGATCCGAAGAAGCTCGTCGACATCATCGCGTCGCTCGAGCCGACGTTCGGCGGCATCAACCTCGAGGACATCAAGGCGCCGGAGTGCTTCTACGTCGAGCGCACGTGCCGCGAGCGGATGAAGATCCCGGTGTTCCACGACGACCAGCACGGCACGGCGATCATCGTCGGCGCCGCGGTGCTCAACGGCCTGCGCGTCGTCGGCAAGGACATCGCGAAAGTGAAGCTCGTCGCGTCGGGCGCGGGCGCGGCCGCGCTGGCGTGCCTCGACCTTCTCGTCTCGCTCGGCGTGCGGATGGAGAACATCTTCGTGTCCGACATCGCCGGCGTCGTCTACGAGGGCCGCCAGGAGGAGATGGACGACAACAAGGCGCGCTACGCGAAGCGCACCGACGCACGCAAGCTCGTCGATATCCTGCCGGGCGCGGACATCTTCCTCGGCTTGTCGGCCGGTAGAGTGTTGAAGCCCGAGTGGCTGCCGCTGATGGCGGACAAACCCTTGATCCTCGCGCTCGCCAATCCCGAGCCCGAGATCATGCCCGATCTTGCGAAGACGACGCGCCCCGACGCGATCATCGCGACGGGCCGCTCGGACTTCCCGAACCAGGTGAACAACGTGCTGTGCTTCCCGTTCATCTTTCGCGGCGCGCTCGACGTGGGTGCCACGACGATCAACGAGGAGATGAAGCTCGCCACCGTGCGCGCGCTCGCCGATCTCGCGATGGCCGAGCAGTCGGACATCGTCGCGACGGCGTACGGCACGCAGGACCTCTGCTTCGGCCCCGAGTACCTGATCCCCAAGCCGTTCGATCCGCGACTGATCGTCAACATCGCGCCGGCCGTCGCGAAGGCGGCGATGGACTCCGGCGTCGCGACGCGGCCGATCGCCGACTTCGACGCGTACCGCGATCGGCTGATGACATTCGTCTACCAGTCCGGTCTGCTGATGAAGCCGATCTTCCACGCGGCGAAGCAGTCGCCGAAGCGCATCGTCTACGCCGAGGGCGAGGACGAGCGTGTGCTGCGCGCTGCGCAGGTCATTGTCGACGAAGGGCTCGCGAAGCCGATCCTCGTCGGTCGACCGGCGGTGATCGAAACGCTGCTCGATCGCTTCGGGCTGCGGATGCGGCCGGGCAAGGGCGTGGAGATCGTCAATCCCGACCAGGACCCGCACTACCGCGACTACTGGACGCGGTATTTCGAATTGACGCAGCGGCGCGGCGTTTCGCAGGAGTTCGCGAAGCTCGAGATGCGCCGGCGGCTCACGCTGATCGCCGCGATGATGGTGCACATGGACGACGCCGACGGCGCGCTCTGCGGCACGATCGGCTCGCACGCGGCGCACCTTACGTACGTCGACCAAGTGATCGGCCA
Source organism: uncultured beta proteobacterium (assembly GCA_963728935.1). Lineage (GTDB taxonomy): Bacteria > Pseudomonadota > Gammaproteobacteria > Burkholderiales > Casimicrobiaceae > CAVSMC01. The sequence continues at coordinate 2,099,532 of CAVSMC010000001.1, forward strand.
GAAGCGCGGCGCACGCGTCTACGCAGCGATGAACGCACTGATCCTGCCCAACCGCACGGTGTTCATCGCCGACACGTACGTCAACGCCGATCCGACCGCCGAACAGCTCGCCGAGATCACGATCCTTGCCGCCGACGAGATCCGCCGCTTCGGCATGGCGCCCAAGGTTGCGCTGTTGTCGCACTCGAACTTCGGCTCGAGCCCGCATCCGCAGGCGAGGAAGATGCAGGCGGTGCTGGGCCTCGTCAACGCGATGGATCCCGAGCTCGAGGTCGACGGCGAGATGCACGGCGACGCGGCGCTGAACGAAGCGGTGCGATTGAACCAGTTGCCGTCGTCGCGGCTCAAGGGCGACGCGAACCTGCTGATCATGCCGACGGTCGACGCGGCGAACATCTCGTTCAACCTGCTGAAGACGGCCTCGGCGAGCGGCGTCACGCTCGGACCCATCCTGCTCGGCGTCGCGAAACCCATGCACATCCTGACGCCGTCCGCGACGGTGCGGCGCATCGTCAACATGACGGCGCTCACGGTCGTCGACGCGACGATGCAGAAGCAGGCGCAACTGCTGTGATCGCCGCAGCGGCGACTGGGCGCGATCCGCTTCGCACCCGCACCCGACCTCGACGTCAGGCCGTGGCATGACCTATTGCGTCGGCGTGCTGCTCGATCAAGGGATGGTGTTCGCGTCCGACTCGCGCACCAACGCCGGGCTCGACAACGTGCTGACGTTCTGCAAGATGTCCGTGTTCGAGCGTAAGGGCGATCGCGTCGTCGTAATGCTGAGCTCCGGCAACCTCGCCGGAACGCAGGCGGTCATCAGCATCCTGAAGGAGCGCAGCGAGGCGGGCGATGGGTCGCCGAACATCTGGTCGGCGCGCACGATGTTCGACGTCGTCACGTGCGTTTCCGACGCGATGCGTGCGGTCGAGCAGCGCGACGGCCCGTATCTCGCGGACAGCGGCATCAGCTTCAATGCGTCGCTGATCGTCGGCGGGCAGCTTCGCGGCGAGCCGATGCGACTGTTCCGCACCTACGCCGAGGGCAACTTCATCGAGGCCGGCGACGACACGCCTTTCCTGCAGACCGGCGAGGTGAAGTACGGCAAGGCGATCATCGATCGCGTCATCACCCGCACGACGCCGCTCGCCGACGCGGCGAAATGCGTGCTGGTGTCGTTCGACTCGACGATGCGCAGCAACATCTCGGTGGGCATGCCGATCGATCTGGTGTGCTACGAACGCGATGCGCTCGAGGTGACGATGCGCCGGCGCTTCCAGCACCACGACGCGTACTTCGACGCACTGAGCAAGGCGTGGAGCGAAGGAACGCGCGAGGTCTTTTCGAGGCTGCCTCGCTTGCAGTGGTGACCGCGCTGGTCGCAATTCGATCTGTCAAATAGTGTTCGATCAAGCGCGTGCCCGTTTAGCTTACGACCGAGTTCGGATCCTGAGCGACCATCCGGCTTGAGGAACACCGGACGTTGGCGTTCCGGTTCTCGCAAAGCCTCTCAGCCCTTGAGGCCGCTCATCACGACCGCTTGGACCACCCAACGCTGAAGCGTGATGAAGATGACGAGGATGGGCAGGATGCTGATCACGGCGGCGGCGGTGAGGAGGTTGTATTCGATGAAGTACATGTTGGTGAAACTCATGAGGCCCATCGTGACCACCTTCATCTGGGGACTGTTGATCACCACCATCGGCCAGAAGAACTCGTTCCAGCTCCACATGAACTTGATGATCAGCAAGGTGGCGATGGCCGGCTTGACCGACGGCAGAATCACCAGGAAGAAGATCCGGAGCTCGCTGGCGCCGTCGATGCGCGCCGCGTCGATGTAGTCGTTGGGAATCATCTCGATCGCCTGCCGCATCAGGAAGACGCCGAAGACGCTGACGAGATCCGGCGCCACGATGCCCGCGTAGGTGTCGAGCAGCCCCAGATCGTTCATCCAGACGTACAGCGGTACCACGACCGATTGGAAGGGGACCATCAGGATGCCCACGACGGCGAGAAAGAAAAGGTCGCGTCCGGGGAACTGGTACTTTGCAAATCCGAATCCCGCCAGCGACGACACTACCACGCTGCTCGCAGCGGCGATCGACGCGACGATGGTGCTGTTGAGCAGGTAGCGCAGGAAGGGCTCGCGCTTGAAGACTTCGACGTAATTGCTGAAGTTGAGCCAGTTGTCGGGGGCGATCTGGAGCGGCACGCGCTGGATCTCCGGGGCGGTCTTCAACGACGTGACCGCCATCCAGAAGAACGGGAAGAAGACGACGATCGCGCCACAGGCGACCGCGAGCATGCTGAGCCAGCGGACGTGCACGCGCGAGTTGGCGCGCGTTTCATGCGAAGCCGATTCGATCGACGGCGCGATTGAATTCATGTCGTCCCGAGGACCGCATGCTCTTTCAGTACTCGACGGGCTTTCGGAAGAATCGCCATTGCACCAAGGTCACGACCATGAGCGTGATGAAGACGAAGACCGCAATGACCGAGGCGTCTCCGAACCGGAAGAATTTGAAGGCTGTGTCGTAAAGCAACATGATGATGGTTTGACTCGCGCCAGCGGGCCCGCCCTGGGTCGTGGCGTACACCTGGTCGAAGATCTTGAAATTGAATATGAGCTCGAGAATGCTGACCATGATGATCTGCGGATTGAGCAGCGGCAGCGTGATGTAGCGCAGTCGCTGGACGACACTGGCGCCATCGACGCTGGCCGCCTCGTAATACTCCTGCGGGATCGATTGCAGCGCGGCGAGGAAGATCATCGTGTCGAAGCCGATGCGAACCCAGACGCTCACGGCGGCGATGGCGGGGCGCACCTCGGCCAGGCTCTGCAGCCACTTCTGAGGCGCAATGCCGACGAACGACAGCGCATAGTTGAGAAAGCCGTAGACCGGGTCGTAGATCCATTGCCAAATGAGCGCGGCGGCGACCAGCGAAGTGGCGAAGGGCAGGAAATACATCGAAGCCCAGACGTTGCGCCACTTGAGATTGGCGATCCGATTGAGCCCGAGCGCCACGGCGAGGGCAAGGACGACCGTCGTGGGCACGGAGAACAACAGGAGTTGGACGGTGTTCCCGATAGCGCGCCAGAACGTGGAGTCGGTTAGAACCTTTTCATAAAGACGCAGGCCGACGAACTCCTTCGCTCCGCCCGGGGCGATCTTGTAGAACGAATACATGATCGACTGCGCGAGCGGCAGGAGGAAAACCGAACCGAAGAACAGCAGCGCCGGGAGGACGAACAGGAACCCTGCGCGTTTCCGGCGATCGAGGTAATTCCTGGGGAACGCGATGCGAAGCCACTGGCGCATGGTATTGACGAGCACGCACCGCTGGTGCCCGTGTATCGGGCTTCCAGCGGTGATCTCTTGGACGGATGGGTAAGACTAGTCCTTGAGGATGCGGTCCATCTTGGCGGCGGCTTCGTCCAGCAAGGGCTTCGGCTGCCCTTTGCCGAACAGAACGCCGACGACGGCTTCACCGAAGGCGGTCGCCAACTCGTTCGATTTCGGGTGGAAGTACGTTGGCGGTACCTGCTGGGCGAGCATGTCTTTGGTGGACTGATAGTCGGGCCGTGACTTCACGTAGGCGCTTTCGAGGTTCACCGTCCACACGGGGAGTATCCCCTGCAGTTGATGATGGTCCATGTCGTCCTTGGCATTGCTGATGAACCTCATGAACTCCCACGCCACTTGCTTGTTCGGGCTGTTCTTGTAAACGAGGTCCGTCCACGGGAACAGGGCGCCCGCGCCGGGGCAAACCTTTTCGCAGGGCAGCGCGTATACCTTGAAGTTCACATCGGGCGCGTTCTTCTTGAGCCAGCCGAAGAACCAGGACTCGCGGAAGATGACGGCGGCCCGTTTCTGGCCGAATGCATCTTCGGGGTTACCGAACGCGAGGCTCGCCACCTTGTCCTTGTTGACGAGATCGCCGAAGAACGTAAGCGCCGCCACCATCTGCGGGCTGTTGGCAAAACCCGTGGCCTTGTCCATATCGGGGCTCAGCATCCGCGCGCCCCAGGCGTGGGCGAACGGGAGGAACTTGTCCGTGATCCCCACCGGAGCACCCTTGCTGCGGATCGCGAAGCCCACCTGCGTCGGCTCACCCCCCTTGGGGTCGGCAATGGTCAGCTTCTTCAGGTCCGCTAGCCAAGTGTCGAAGGTCTTGGGCGGATCGTCCGGATTGAGGCCGGCCTTCTTGAACATGTCGACGTTGATGTACATCTGCTGGAAGTTGCCGTGCTCGATGGGGATCCCGTAGCGCACGCCCTTCCACTTGCCGACTTCGACCATGTATTTCGGCAGATTCTCGTCGTAGATCTTCGCGAGATCGGCGGGCATCTTGTCGCAGAAATCGTACTGACCGCACCATTGGTGCGTCATCCCCATGAAGATGTCGGGCGCGCTGCTCTTGGCCATGAGGGCAGCCAGATACTTGGCCTCGTATCCCTGGTACGGGATGGTGACCACCTCGACCTCATAGCCGGATTTCTTGGCGAACTCTTTCCCTTTGACCTCGTACCACTTGTTGAAGTCAGGGTTCTGATCCCAGTGGGTCCACAGGACCAGCTTTTTCTGCTGCGCGGCGCTCACACTGGGCATTGCAACCGCGAACATCGCCGCCGCCAGCGACACGACCATGCACCATCCGATTCGTTTCATGACTCCTCCCTGATTCCTTCGAATTTCTTTGACAGAATTGATTGAGACATTGACCTGGACGGGCAGAAGATGCAGCGTTTAGCAGGTCGGATTTTGCTTGTCAAGGAAGGCGATCGCTGTCCAACCCGGATGAACGTGAGAGCTTCCAGAGCACACTCCCTTCCCATTGCGGCTCATCAATGGGCGATGGTTTGCTCTTCAGGATGGTCGTGCAGAGCGGCTGTTCTTAAAGTTGAACAAACGTGAACTAGCGGAATTTGCGCAATGACACCCTCAACCGTCCGCTCGAGCGGACGTTCGTACGAACCACGTCTCGGTTACTCCAGATGACCGATGTGCGGCAGCGCACGCCGATGGTCGTCGTGGTGACGTGCGAGCACGGCGGCCATCGCATCCCCGCCGACTACCGACCGCTGTTCGCCGGCTGCGACGCGATACTCGCCTCGCATCGCGGCTACGATCTCGGTGCGCTGACGCTCGCCAACGAGCTCGCCGCCGCGCTCGCGGCACCGCTCGTCGCCTCGACGGTCAGCCGGCTTCTGATCGACCTCAACCGATCGCCGAATAATCGCGCCGTTCACTCGGAGATGACGCGCAATCTCGCGCCGGAACAAAAAGCGCGCATTGCCGCGCGTTACTACGAACCGTACCGCCGCGACGTCGAGCACCGCGTGAGCGGAGGCATTGCGAAGGGACGCCGCGTGCTCCATCTGTCCTCGCACAGCTTCACGCCGGTGCTCGACGGCGTCACGCGAAACGCCGACGTCGGCATTCTGTACGATCCGAAGCGGCGATTCGAGAGCGCGCTGTGCGAGCGCTGGAGCGCGTTGCTCGGAGCGCGCATCGCACCGCTGCGCGTTCGACGCAACTATCCCTATCGCGGGTACTACGACGGGCTCACGACCTTTCTGCGCGGCCGTTTCGACGAGGCGGCCTATCTCGGCGTCGAGCTCGAGATCAACCAGAGGCATGCGCTGGCCGGCGGCAAGCGCTGGCACGCCCTTCGCATGCAAATTGTTCAATCGACGATCGATCTGCTCGAACGAGCGTGATTGAACGCGGCAGCGCTATTGGCTGTCCCATTGTCGCTTGAGTAGCGGTGGAGTAGAGGAATCGACCGAGCCGATCGGCAGGTAGGTTCTACGCACCGTAACGGCGCGGGGGCTCTCGCGGCTGCGCCGACATCGGACACGCGCAGTCCACATGTCGAGGAGCTGCACCATGAAGATACGCATCGGGTACGAGATCGCTTACGACTGCCCGCAACCGACGTTCATGATTCTGATGCTGAACGTCCATTACTCGCGGTCGGGCGATCTCATCGTGCCCGACCGCATCGTGACGGCGCCGCAGGTGCCGCTCACCGGCTATCGCGATGGCTTCGGAAACTGGTGCACGCGGCTTCTTGCGCCGCCGGGAGAGATGCGCATCAGCACCGATGCCGTGATCCGTGACAGTGGCGAGCCCGATCCCGTCGTGGATACGGCCGTTCAGACGCCGGTCGAAGCGCTCCCCGACGATGCGTTGGTCTATCTGCTCGCAAGCCGCTATTGCGAAACCGATCGCATGATGCAGACCGCGTGGTCGCTGTTCGCCAGCGCACCGGCGGGCTGGGCGCGCGTCGAGGCGATCTGCCAATACGTTCACGAGCGCATCACGTTCGGGTACGAGTACGCGCGATCGACGAAGACCGCGTTCGATGCACACGAGGAGCGGCAAGGCGTGTGCCGCGACTTCGCGCATCTCGCGATCACGCTCTGCCGTTGCATGAACATTCCCGCGCGCTATTGCACCGGCTATCTCGGCGACATCGGCGTTCCACCGGTGCCCGCGCCCATGGACTTCTCCGGCTGGTTCGAAGCGTTCCTCGACGGCAAGTGGTATGTGTTCGACGCGCGCCACAACACGCCGCGCATCGGCCGCGTGCTGATCGCGCGCGGCCGCGACGCGGCGGATGTGGCGATCACCACCGCATTCGGCCCGAACCGGCTTGCGAGCTTCAAGGTCGTCACCGACGAAATCGTCAGCTCGCCTGCCGGCACGGAGGAAGCGTTGCCTGTAACGGTCTAGTGCGTCAGCCGCGGCGGCTCAGTTCGGATTGATCACCGGCGGCGTGCAGCCGGGCGGGAACGCATTCAGGCGCTCGAGCAATTCACTACCCTCCGCGATGGCGATGACATCGGCAACGCGCGAGCGCGCGGCCGTGTGCATTTCGTTGAACGGAGAACGCACGGTCGAGTACGGCGACGAATCGCTCGGTCCTTGTGTTCCCGCCGCGCTGTCGAAAGGCACGAGCGTCGTCGGGAACCGTTGATGCGCGGTTGCCTTGCAGAAGATCGGGCCGAAGCTACCGCTGCCGAGGAAGCCCTCGATGAACAGCGGATTGCGGCTCCCCGGCGTGATATCGCTCCATTCGGCGCGATCTTCGGCATCCCAGAACTCGTCGGGACAAAGGTCGGGCAAGCTCGGATCGTCCTCGAAGACGCGTAACCATGTCTGGCCCGCCGTAGGCGTGAATGCCGTGTCGGTCGAGACGTGCTGCGCGCAGAAGCAACTGCCGCCAGGGGGGCACTGGAACTTCGCGCAAAGCTCGGTCACGTGCTGACAGAGGTTCTGTCCGCCGCCGTTCTGGTTGTCCGCGTCGGTGGTGAAGCACTTCGTCGTGTCGTCGGGATGGCTCTGCGCGAAGCCGATGCGGATCGCGCTCGCGGGCCAACCGGGGACACCCCGCGTGGCGTTCAGCGTCGCGACCGCCGGGCCCGGCGCGCATGTGTGCTCGGTGTTGTCGATCTTCGAGAAGAAGTGCGTCGGCGCACCGTCAACGAAGAACGCGAGAAAGTCCTTGTTCGTCTTCTCCTCGCTCTTCGGATCGTAGCGGCCGCGCAGCATCTGGGACGCCGCGCACGAATCGAGGTTCGTCGTGCGGTGGATGTCCTGTCCGCCGCTGTTCTTCCATAGCGATTTCTGCATGTCGAGGTTCAGATGCATGCCGTAGTGCGGCGCGTCATCCGTCGCGATGAACTTGACTGGCAACGTCGCAGGCAAGCCGAGCTGCGCGCGCCACGCCGGATCGGCTTCCCATCGCGCGGCAGCGATGCGCGCAACGAGCCCGCCGGTGTTGAAGCCCATCACGGCGACCGTCGGCGTGAAGCACAGCGGCCGTGCCGGATACGCTGCAGCGGCAGCGGCGATCGCCTGTGCGAATTCGGCCGCCTGCTCGTGCAACGAATCGCCGGTGTCGTGCGGCTGAACGAGCCAGACGTCCCAACCTTTGCTGAACAGCTGCGTGAGCAGCGGCGAGAGCAGCTTCCAGAAGCGCCGGCGGTCGCGGTTGAATTGGCCGTGCTCGTTCTGATCGAACTGCTCGGCGATCAGCATGACCTTGTCGTATCGGCCGGACTGGTAGAGGTCCATGCGGCCGGCGCCTGCTTCGATGCCCGCAAGTTGGCGACTCGCGTCGGGCGCGGGCTGGACTTGCGTCGTCAACGCGACCGACGTGCCGATCGGGAACTTCGCGTTCGACTTCTTCACGGCTCTCGAAGGACCATGAAAGAGCGGCTCGCCGGCCGAGAGCGCGCATTCGATCTGATTGGGCGAGCGCGAGCTGATCGTGAGCTTGAGCTGGCCGTTCGCGTCGGTGAACGCTTCCGACGTCGCGAGCACCTTCGAGCCCTGCCTGTTGCACCAGCGCGTTTCCATCCGCACGGGCGCTTTCGCGGCCGGGCGCCCGTAGGCGTCGGTGATCGCGAAGTTGCAGCTGAAGCGTCCGTTGCCGGGAGGCGGACCTCCGGTCACGGCGTTGCACTTCTCGCCGTGGTCGGGCGGCGGCTCGCAATCGGGGTTTTCGGCCGGATTGCAATTCGGCAGCCGCATCGCGCGTGCTTCAGGCGTCGCCGCGTGCGTCGGACCCGCTCCGAAGCCCTGCAGCAACGCGAGCAAGGTGAGCGCGGCGAAACAAATCGTCACTTGCTTCATGGTCGACCCTCCCAGCGCGAATTAGCGTACGCGCAAACGGGAGATCGCAAGAGAGCGGCGAGAGCGGACGCTAGTGCTGAATATTCACGCGCGGCGGGGCACACTTCGCTGCGCTTGCCATTATTCGGGCTTGATGCCGATCGTCTTCACGAGCTCCGCGAAGCGCGCAACGTCCGCGTGCACCGTGTTCGTCATCGCTTCGGGCGAACTGCCGGTAGGCACGAGTCCCGCGGCGATCAACTTCTCGGCGACGTCGGGCGCTGCCAGCGGACGCTTCAACTCGGCATTGAGCTTCGCGACGATCGCCGGCGGCGTGCCGGCGGGCGCGGCGAGTGCGAAGTACGTCGGAATCAACGTGTCGGCGCCACCGCCCACTTCGGCCAGTGTCGGCACGTCGGGCAGGCGCCTGGACGATTGTCGACGACCATCGATTGCCCCATTGCGTCGCCCATCTTTTGCGCGAGCGTGCGAGCGGTGAGGTCGGCGCCGCCGCCCGGAGGAAACGGGACGACGATGCGGATCGGTTTGGTGGGGTATGCGGGGTCCTGCTGCGCGTGAGCGAACGCGGCTGTCAGCGATACAACGAGGCCGATTGCGAAGAGTGCGATCGTTTTGGGGAGCGTCATGGCGGTGGCAAAGGTTGTCGTCCCCGCGAACGCGGGGACCCAGTGTCGTTCAGGTGACCAAGACTACGACTTCGACTGCGGATAGTACTTCCGCTTCCACAACTCCCAGGGCCGATTGATCACTTTGCGATTCGTCTCATCCGCCAACCGCGCTTCCTCGTCCGCGAGATACTTGACCGATCCACCAAGCGCGATCGCCTGCTGCTGAAGCGCTGCGTTCATCTGCGTGTAGTACGCGCGATAGACGGCGACCTGCACGCTGTCGCCGACGCTGCAGAAGCCGTGACCGCGCATCAGCACGACGCCGTCGTTCGCGAGCGACTTCGCAAGATCGGCGCCTTGCTCGCGGCTGCGCACGAGCAGGTCCGTCATGCCGAATCGATGCCGCATCTCGAACACCGTCGCGCCATCGCCGAGGAACCCGCTCATGTGATAAACCGGGCGCAGGCGTTCGGTCGATGCGGCGAATGGAACGACGGCCGCCGAGTGGCTGTGGACGATGGCGTGGACGTCCGGTCGCTTCGCGTAGATCTCGCCGTGGATGAAGCGCTCGAGATAGGGTTGTCTGCCGTCTTTGTCCTGTGGCGCGGACGCCAGGTCGAACGTCATGATGTCGTCGCGCGTAACGAGCTCGGGCGCGAGCGAGCGTGAGAGCAGGTATTGGTTCGGTTCGTCCGGATGGCGAACGCTTACGTGGCCGAAGCCGTCGAGGACGTTTAGCCCAGCCAGGATCCGGTTGGAGGCGACGAGATCGTCGAGGAGGCTGTCGAAGTTCGTCATGGGTCCGGACGTCGTGCCGAGGACCGTAGCACGATTGGCCCGCGGGGTGGAAGGCCGGTCGATACAATTTTGCGCGGGCGTGATCTGCGCTTCCGATGCGAGCATAGAATCACAGGTTCGGAGAGGTATGGGGCGTGCTCACGAGGAACCGTGAGACAGCGCTCCTATCCCGCTTCTTCGCCTGTTTCGAAAACCCGGCTCCGGCCGGGCAGTCCACACGTCCTGCCCAGACGGATCGGGAAAGGAGGACGACATGATTCGATGGACTGAAGTGCGGATCGCAGCCTTTGTCGCAGGTTGCGCGCTCCTCGCGATGTACTCGACGCTTGCTGCGGCCCAGCAGGACAAGCCGCGCAACGTCGTGATTCTCGCCACCGGCGGCACGATCGCCGGCACTGCCGCGGCGGCGACGCAGGTCGCCGGATATACAGCAGCCAAGGTGCCCGTCGAGCAATTGATCGACGCGGTTCCGGACCTGAAGAAGCTCGCGAACGTCAAGGGGGAGCAGGTCGCGCAAGTGGCGAGCGAGAGCATGACGAACGACATCTGGCTCAAGCTCGCCAAGCGCGTGAACGCACTGCTCGCGCAGCCGGACGTCGACGGCATCGTGATCACGCATGGCACCGACACGCTCGAGGAGACTGCCTATTTCCTGAACCTCGTCGTGAAGAGCGCAAAGCCGGTCGTGCTCGTCGGAGCGATGCGCCCGTCCACGGCGATAAGTGCGGACGGACCGTTCAACATCTACAACGGCGTTGCGGTCGCGTCGAGCAAGGAGGCTGCGGGCAGAGGCGTTCTCGTCAGCCTAAACGACCAGATCAGCGGGGCACGCGACGTGACGAAGACCAACACGATGACGCTCGACACGTTCCGCGCGCCCGACTTCGGTCTCGTCGGCTACGTCGTCGGCGGGCAGCCGTGGTTCTACCGCGCGACCACCCGCAGACACACGACGGACAGCGAGTTCGATGTCTCCAACGTCGAGACACTGCCCGCGGTCGACATCGTCTACGGCTACGCCAACATGAATCGCGTCGCGCTCGACGCGTTCGTCGCGGCGGGTGACAAAGGCATCATTCACGCCGGCGTCGGCGACGGCAGTCTCGCAGCGCAGGTCAAGCCCGCGCTGATCGAGGTCCGCAAAAAGGGCGTGATCATCGTGCGCAGCTCGCGGACCGGCGGCGGTCCGGTCGTGCGCAACGGCGAAGCGAACGACGACGAACTCGACTTCGTCGTATCCGACACGCTTAGCCCGCAGAAGGCCCGCATTCTGCTGATGCTGGCGCTGACGAAGACAACGGACACCAAGGATATACAGCGGATGTTCTACACGTATTGAGTAGCGAAGCTTCGCGGTGGTTGGGCGGTGCCGCGGCACTATCCGAGGCGGCGCATAGTCGGCGTCGCGACCGGTTGCCGCAAGGTGATCGAGTAGAATCGCAGGTCCGGAGAGGTGGATGAGTGGTTTAAGTCGCACGCCTGGAAAGCGTGTTTAGGCTAACCGCCTAACGCGGGTTCGAATCCCGCCCTCTCCGCCAGTATATCATTTTAAATCAACAACTTAAAATTCTGTCTGTGACCATATTTTGGTCACTTTTGGGCCTGTTTGGGCATCGCTTGGTCACTTTTTGGTCACAGGTTTGCTTAAATTTTGAGCAGTATTTTTGGCCCACCAAGACGAAGCTTTTTCTCCGGCGTTCGGCTCCACATCAGGCATCCATCGCGCGTACGTGCGGCGGATCATTCCCCAGTCGGCGTGGCCCATTTGTCGAGCAATCCATGCCGGATTCTCACCCGCCGACAGCATCATGCTCGCGTAGGTGTGCCGCATCTGATACGGATAGCGGTAGCGCACCCTAGCAGCGCGTAACGCGCGACGCCATGGTCCCAATCTGAGCGCTTGATCGCCCAACCATGGCGCATTGGTTCTGATGTCGTGGAAAATCTCGCCGCCAAGCAATTCAGTATGCGTTCGTTGCGCGTGTAGTGCCTCGAGCGCCGGCGGCAACAGCTTGACATCGCGCACACCAGCCGCGGTCTTGGTGGTTTTGATTTCACCGCGCACGCGCGCTCGCTGCACGCGCACTGATCCATGGCGCCAGTCGACATCCGCCCAGCGCAGCGCAAAGAGCTCGCTCGTGCGCACACCGGTCCAGAACCCGAACTGCACGACGTTCCGTATCTGGCCGTCGCACGCGGCGCATATCAGCCGGATCTCATCGGGCGTGAACGGATCGATTGCGGTCTCGTCGCGCAGCTTGGCCTTGATTTCGGGCTTCCAACCGTGCAGCACGTTGCGGTCGATGATCTCGTCGGCGGCAGCGTCCTTGAGCACCGCTCGCAGCGGCAGAAGAATGTTTGCAAGGCGCTTTGGAGTGACGTCGAGTCCAGATGCCCATTCGCGCAGCTTGGTGCGCGTCAGCTCCGTCAGATGCAGATCGCCAAATGCCGGGATCAGCTTCGAATCGACGCTTCGCTTGTAGTCGAGCCATGTGGAACGCTGTAGAGAGCGCTCGGCGGTATCGATATACCGGCGTAACACCTCGCGCACCGTTATCGCGTCGCCGGCGCGGCGCGACAGGGTCCGCGCTCGCGGCGAATCGGGAAAGAACTCGGCGTAGTTGAACTCGGCGCGCGCGATGCGGCTCTCGATTTCCGCCTTGAGGCGGTTCGCATAGCGCCGATTCGCCGTGTTTGGCGCCAGCTTTAATCGCTCTCGACAGCGGACTCCGCGATAGTAGAAGTCGATCTCGATCGATTGCGCAGTCCGAACCCGCACGCCAGGTGTTGCAAGCTTCCCTCTACCCATTTCTCGTATCCCTGCAGGTCGATCAGTACCCGGCCGTCCGGTGCGCGATGCCACACGGCGCCTTCAAGCCAGTCGCCACGCTTGATCTTAGACCGGATGGCATCCGGGGTATACCCGGTGAGATCCGATGCCTTTTCGATCGTCACATAGCGCATGGCGGAGGAACTATTAATAACTTTTTCGCCCTACGCGCGCGAAGTCCCGCCGCGACTCGAGCGACTCCATCGTTTACTCATCATGCCTCCTACTAGTGCGTTAATCGATATTTGTTCAAGCGGCTGCCCTGCGACTTCCACTAAAGCTAAGCGAAATTCCTTTACCAACGTAGCGGTTTCCACGGCTAACCAGTTGTCCTGCATCGCGGCAGCATGGAGCCGTCGGCACGCATCAGCAAACAACTCGGCGCTGAATGTCGAGAAGCGAAAGGGATCTGCCAAATGCAACTGCGATCACTGGCACGTGATCGCCGCTGGCTTTAGCGGCGACGCCGTCAGCTGCAAAAGCGCCCCGCGCGAAGTCGGCCTGACGCTGATCACATTGCGGGAGACGAAAAGAAAAAGCCCTCGGTCCTTGCGAACTGAGGGCCTTGCTGTGTGACGAACCGTCGAGTCCATGCACGAGGCATGGCCGAAGGCACATCACCGGGCACCGCCGGACCTTGCGATCCGACAGCGCCAGCTATGTTCGGGCGCTAGACCGAACGCACAACCTACTTTAAGTCGCTTGCGCGACGAGATCGGAATTGCTTCCGATCACTTCAAGGGCGGGTAACGACCGCAACGCCAATACCGAGGTACTGGACTTCATGTGTGGCTGGATGACCAGCCGACATGAAGGCTGTGTGAGCACGACGCTCACGGACAAGCGACTTGAGTATTGCACTGCCGGTGCGCCAGTTCAAGGCTCTTGTGCGACGAAAAGCAGGGTGCAAGCCGACAAGCACGGCGTTTTGGGGTGCTTTCCGTCTTGACAGCGCGCGCGTTGCAACGAGAGGTGACAGACACGTCGCTCAAAGCCAGCGGAGCAGTCGACCGGGACGCGACCCGGGCGCAACGTCCCGGACTCTCGCGGTAGCCGCAACGACGTCGGCACCTTGCAATCCGTCATTTGACGGATTACACTCTCGGGCATGATCCGAAGCTTCAAGAGCAAGAAGCTTCGGCGCTTCTTTGAAGCGGATGACGCCGCCGGACTGCCTGCGGGTCAGGCGCAGAAGATCGCCGACATTCTCGCCGCCATCGATACGGCCGAGCAACCCGCCGACATCGCGTTGTTCCCCGGCTGGCGTCTGCACCCGCTGAAGGGTGAACTGAAGGGTTTATGGAGCGTGACCATCACCGGAAATTGGCGGCTGATTTTCCGGTTCGAACAGGGTGACGCCTTCGACGTCGATCTCGTCGACTACCATTGACGAAGATCCTTTGCAACGGCAGCCAACGGAGAGCGACATGCCGATGAAGAATCCGCCCCATCCCGGGGGGCTCATTCGCCGGGAAGTCATCGACCCCTTGGGGCTCACGGTGTCCGACGCCGCGGCCACTCTCGGCGTGACGCGCCAGGCGTTGTCGCTGCTGTTGAACGAGCGGACGGGCTTGTCCTCGGAGATGGCGCTGCGGATCGAGAAGGCATTCGGGCCGAAGATGGACCACCTGATGCGCATGCAGCTGGCTTTCGACCTGGCCAGACAACGCGAACGGGAGAAGACCCTCAAAGTGAAGCGCTACGAGCCCGCATGAGCGACGCGCTCCGGCGCCGCGACGCGAGCTCGCACCACTTTGGGCGTTTCGTTGCGAGTCGCGGCGTTGAAAAAATGGTTTGGCAGGAGAAAAGGCGCGTGCGATCGAAGCTGGACGCGACGACGCGCGTGCAGCCTGGTTGCTCTCGGCACGCGCACTTGCAGAGAAGGGCGCATGCGGTAGCTTGTATTCATGGCTACCGAACAACGCCTCCGCGACTATCTCACCTGGGACGAAGTGACCGCGCTCCTCCGCGCCGCCAAGAAAAGCCCGCGCCACGGCGCCCGCAACCACGCGATGATCCTGCTCGCGTATCGGCACGGGTTGCGTGCGCGCGTGCGCGCGAAGCGGTGCCGCACCTCCACTTGGACCCAATTCGACCAAGTGGCGGTTTGCGCTGGATAATCCGCATCGGGTGGCGTACTGGAACATGCGCGCCGCAACGCGTGTTGCAGGCCAATTAGATCCTTCTCAGGCACGTGGCCGCATTTCCGCTGCGGCCAGCTGAGTACCACGCCGCGACATTGCCCCCAACCGACGTCCACAAGACACGCAATCCTGCAAAGTCGGTTACGGTAGAGTAGAGACGAGACGATGTTGGGATCGTTGATTTCCGGTAATTGAAAAGGAAAAACTTTAATTGAAACTGGAAAAGTAAGAGTTGTAACTTTAATTGAAAGGGGAAAAGTCTTATAGATCAGTCCTGTTGCTAGTGACTTCGTAGGTGCATCGAGACAATAAAGTCGGATACTGTTCCCCAGACCTCCGCGCACCCGCTGGCCGCGGCGACGTTGGTAAGCGCAATGAGAGGCCCGCCCTGTTGCCGAGCTTCAAGGCTCAATAGACGTTTTTGCGCCGTGCGCGAAAAGCGCAAACGGCTAGGATGGGAGCACTTTCGCCAAGTCAACCCTAAGCTCGCGCGAATTCGCGACGAGCCACTGTCTCGCACGATCTGCGCCCGGGCAAATGCTCTGAACCGTCAGCCAGAACCGTTGCGAATGGTCCGGAATCGCCAAGTGAACCATTTCATGCGTGACGATGTACCGCAGAACTTCGTCAGGTGCCATGACCAAGCGCCAGTTGAACGACAAATTCCCTAGACCCGAACAGTTTCCCCACTTCGTTCGCTGGCCCATGATGTAGACACGGTTCGGAGTACGCTTGACCCGTTCATGAACACTGGCCATATGCCTATCGATGTTCTCCCGGGCGAGCTTTCGTAACCAGTTCTCCAGCGATTTAGGCAATGGTGTCTGCGAGCCTGGCCCGCACGTGATAGAAATTCCGCCATCCTCCAGCTCCACCTTGTTCGGCGCGGACCACCTCTCGCTACGAATCACTTTGATCGAAACGGGGGTGCCTCTAAACAGAATATGCCCCTGGACCGTCTTCTCGGGGCGCCGCATGGCTCGGAGTTCCCGAGCCCGGCCCAGCTGATTGATTACCCACGTTTCATTTTCCGCCAAGAACGTGAGTCCCTCCTGAACATTCCGGAATTCAGGCACTACCACTTCGATGGAATCGTGCCTGACCCTAATCCGTAGCTTCTTGGCAGCCTTCGAGCGGACGAGGTGGCACACCAACTCCTGCCCATTTAGCAGTACGGTTTGCCGAGTACTCGATTGAATCACGTCACGCCGCTGCGTCAGCCTTCACCAATTCACCCACGCCCGGTTGAAGGAATGGTGGATTGGGATCGTCGTGACTAAACCGAAGCTCAGCGTAGAACGGATTCCAAGACTCCGCGAGAAGTGACTGCTCGACGCGCATTCGTCCACCTTTTGAGGTGCTCCACCCGGACGTTAGCAATTGGTTTTCGCGCAAGTGCGTGACCATGCGCCGAGCGCACTCGCTCAGGTAGACCTCTTCCTTGTTCGTCGAATACTCGCGTAGCACGGTGAACAAGTCGTACTCGCCCGGCCGGCTCAAATAGAGTCGAGCGGGCTCCTCGGCCGTCTTGGCTTTCGCATCAGCGATTTCCTGCAACGCTTTCAGGCGAGCTTCGGCTGATTTGTCCGCGCTATCCTTCTCTGCCTTCAGGTGCGCAAGGCGTTCGCCCAACTGCCGATACGTAAAGCTCGGATCGTCCTCGGACAGCTCTGCCGTAAGCATCGCCTCTAAGGCGGCAGCTTTATCCGCTGCGCTTGGCAACTCATCGAGCTTAGTGACGTAGTCCTTGTCAATCTTAAACACCGGCAGCGACAGCGCCATGTCCATGAACGTGGTATTTTCCTCAATCAACTCGCGTGTCTTGGCCGAAAGTTCCCCGAATGTTGCCTTCTTGCTCGCGTTGCTCTGCCGGCGACGATGCGCGATGTATATACTGCACAGCCAGTTGTAGACGTAGCGATGTTCGTACAGACAAGGGTCGGGCGATACCGCCTCCCACAATCGTTCCAGACTCTTGAAATTCTGTTCGAAGATCTTCGCGGCATCTGGGTCCTTGATCGCGCGCAGCGCCGCCAGCAGGCACTCGCGGGTATCGGCAATGGTGATTCCCTTGAAGCTCTCAATGCATCGAGCTACCTCGCTGGGGACGGTGGCCTTGAGCGCATCCCAATCGATGAGCGCCTCCTCGCGGATGTTTTCATCAAAGTTGAGCGCCTTGGCCAAATCGGCGAATACGCCAAAGTAGTCCATTACAACGCCAGTGCGTTTATCCATCGACGGCAGCGGGCGGTTTGTGCGGGCGATGGCCTGTAGGAGGTTGTGATCGCGCAGGGGCTTGTCGAGGTACATTACTCCTTCCACAGGGGCGTCGAAGCCAGTCAATAGGCGGTCGCAGACGATGAGAATCTTCAGTGGGGGCCGCCACTTGCTGCGATCTTCGCCGTAAGCCTCTCGGTTCCAGTCCTCCCACTGCGTCGGCGTGAGCTTGAAATAGTCGATCAGGTCGTCCTGCTTCTGCTTGCCGTAGTGGAAGCGTGACAGGTCCACATCATCGTTTTGTCCTTCGGAGATGATTACGTCGGACCACCCTGGTGGCAAACCGCGTCCTTTGAGCTTCACGTCGAGGGAATCCTTGAACCGAACGCACGCCATCCGATCCACACCAACTAACTGCGCCTTGAAACCACTGGGATCGGGATAGGCTAGAAAGTGCTTGAGCATTTTTTCCAGCACGATCTCCACACGATCAGGATGCCGGGCCAGTTCTTTCCACTGCGAGCGCTGGCGCTGGATCAGATCTTTCGCCTCCTCGTCCTCTAGCTCCATTTCCTTGCACATCTCTTCGAAGCCGACATTCAATTTCTTTTCGTCGACGATGAACGGTACTTTGTCGCGGATGTAGTGGACCTCCAATGTCGCGCCATCCTTTATGGCCCGCTTGATGCCGTAGTAGCTGAGGTAGCGTTCCTGCGTGCCATCAAACACTGGCCCAAAATCGCGGAAAGTGTTGACCATGGCGCGGTCGATGGGAGTGCCGGTCAACCCAAAGCGGAACGCGTTGGGTAGCTTAACTCGCATCGTCATTGCATAGCTCTCGGACGCGGTGCCTTTCTGCGAACGGTGGCACTCGTCCACGAAGGCGATGATGTTGTCCTCCTCCAGCGGCTTTAGGTCGCCCATCTTCTGGAACGACTGCAAGGTCGTCACCAGCGTTCCACGCCAAATTGCCTTGAGCTTGCTCTTGAGATCTTCGACACCCAACGCCTTCTCAACGTTGGGATAGTCGCAGGCATCGAAATCGTCGGAGATTTGAGTTTTCAGGTCGCGCCGGTCAACGACAATCATCACAGTCGGGTTTTTCAGTGCTGGCTGGCGACGCAGCTTGTATGCGGCGCACACCATCGTCAGCGACTTCCCCGAGCCCTGGGTGTGCCAGATAAGGCCGGTGCGATCCTGGGCGCCGACCGGCTTGCCAACCAAGGACAGTGTGCGATCCACGATGTCATTCACGGCCTCGAATTGCTGGTAGCGGGCCACCTTCTTGGTGGTCTTTCCTTTTCTGGTTTCAAACACGACAAAGTGCTGCAAAAAATCCAATACGTGGCAGGGCTTCAAGCGCAATAACCCCGTGACGGGAACCTCCAGCGGGTCGTCCGGATCATCCGCATCCGGCTCGTTCCACCAACCCTTGTGTTCGGGGTACCGTGAGAGCCACGGCCCCCACGTATCTAGATGGCATTCGATGTCCTCCTTCTTGGCATCGTTGAACAGCACCGTCCCGTACCGAAAGGCATCCTCATCTGCCGCCACGCAGAACACATTAGGCGTTAGCATCAGCGGTGCTTGCCGCTGGTAGCGGTGCAGTTGATGCACCGCTTCGGTCCAGTCCTTACTACTGGCGAGATAGCTCTTATATTCGGCGATCACAAGGGGAATTCCGTTGACCAGCAGTACCGTGTCATCACGGCATTGCTTAACGCCCTGCACTCGGTATTGATTGGTGGCAGTGAAATCATTGAGGTGCTGCTTGGCAGGGTCGAATTCAATGAAATAAACGGTCTTCGCATCGCCCCCGGGCACCAACTCCACCTTGACGCCATCGCGCAGCCGATCCAGCGTTTCGCGGTTGGCCGTCAGCTTGTCCGGCTTGGCCATCGTGTTCCGCAATGCGTTCACTGCCATCAGTGCTTGGGCGGGGCCCTTTACATCAACATTGATGCGCAGAACCGCCTCGACCAGCAGTTTTTCTACGAGCGGGTCTTCCAGTGGCCGCGCGAAAGTCGCCATGTCGGCCTCGCCGCGGTAGATCCAGCCAAGCCCGTTATCACCCGGCGTGACGCTTCCGTGGCCGGAGAGCCACTGAATGACAGGTAGTTCAACGTAGCCCGCTTCGCTCATGATGGTCTTTCTTCCCGGAACAAGGCAGGATCGACACGAACCGTACCGGTCAGAAGATCGTGCATTAGGGATTTCTTAGCAGCCATCAAATTGGAGAGGTTTCGATCCAGGCCATCCAGATGCTCTCGATGCCTTGCGATCACGCTTGAAATAATTCTCTGCTCAGGTTCAGACGGCACTGGCATATAAAGCCGCTTGAGAGTTCTCTGATTGATGGTGTTGAGGCCCGAGCTTGTGGCGCATCGAGCATTCCAGTAACGCTGGGCATGAGAAGAGTTGAGCCAAAGGCACCCAAAGTACGGCAACACTTCGCCTCGTGTACGGAGTCGAAACAAGTGATTTTGAAAGGTAAGCCCCACAGCCTGCCCCGTAACACGAGCGCACCGCCCAATCTGCATCCGATCAGCATGTCCCTCAACGACAAGGAGATCTTCGAACTCCAGCACCCGCGGGGCAAACTCAGTATCGTTGGCTTCAAGTTCTTGGATGTCGTCGAGGCGCAGCGCGTCGCGGTGGACGTTGGCCACACGCAAATATCGGCGCCTCTTGAGCCGTGCTCGCCGCGTCTCGTTCAATGTGAACCCATTTTGAAGGTCGAATTCGTTCCCGACATGGCTCCATCGCCAACATTTCGGGAACAAACCAAACGGGGTGTTTGCGAAATGTTCCTTTGATCGTGCCGGATCGCGAACGTGGCCATGCTCGTCCACACCCCGATTTAGTAGATCTGCGAGCAAGCTCTTTCGCAGCGTGGTCGACCTGCTTACTGATTCACGGGCCTTCTCAATCGCTGTATCCACGGCATCGAGGACG
This sequence comes from uncultured beta proteobacterium, assembly GCA_963728935.1. Taxonomy (GTDB): domain Bacteria; phylum Pseudomonadota; class Gammaproteobacteria; order Burkholderiales; family Casimicrobiaceae; genus CAVSMC01. Next base: position 2,119,729 of record CAVSMC010000001.1, read on the forward strand.
TGCGAGATGGCAGCTTGCTCGTCGGGGCTGGGCACGGGTACCAGCAAACGTCGATCAAAAACGTCCTCGGGTACACGCTGGCGTCCGGTGGACCCTTCCATTCGTGCCGCTGCGCGGCCACGAAGTGCATGGGAACAAGCGAGATGGAAAAGGAATCTGGGATTCGTGCCTTGGCGAGGCGACAGCACAATGAATTCGGTTGAACCGATCCCAAGCTCAGCCGGTAGCTCGTCGACGAACGCTATCTTTCCGTTTTCGGGGCAAGGGGTGATCTTCGCGAACAGGGTGTCGTTGACCTTGAACCGCGTTAGCCCCGAGCCCTCCATTTTCCGGGTGTCAATTCTTAGGATTCCACGAAAGTTTTCGCCGACCGAGGCCATTTCAATGAAAGGGTATTCCGTTCCCTTCCTTACCGAATAGCGCGGGTTCTGCCGAGCAAGTGCGCTGACGGGCGACTTGGGCCAGTCTTTTGTGGCGTCAGGAAAGCAATCACTCTGCATAACCCAATGCCTTCAGAAGAGTACTTAGCCGCGCTTCTGCTGATGCTACGTCGCGTTCTGCGGTTCGTAGCGCCGCCAGGGCATCGTTGACCGTCATCGTCAGCTCCGGTTCAAAGGTATCTACGTAACGGGGGATGTTGAGGTTGAAATCGTTTTCCTCGATCTCATCGAGGCCGATCACGCGCGCGTGCTTCAGTAGTTCGTTGGGATCACCGTAGAGCGCGCCCAGTTCGGTGCCCACCTGCTGCACGTCGCACCGGTCGTCCTCGGCGCGACGGCGGGCCTCGGCAATCTTTCCGTCCCGTTCGGCGATCTTGGCGGCGGTCTTGTCGCGCTGGCCTTCGAGCTTGCTTAACGCACCCTCGGCTTTGTCTTTCGCCGCCTTGCGGGGTATCTTGCCGAGTTCTGCTTTTACCTCGGCGACCTGGGTATCGAGCTTTGCCAAGCGAGTGGCGTGGTCGGCATACTCCGCTTCAAGGCGCTCTATCTCTTCATGCTCTCGGGCGTTGATCTGCTCGCGGATGCGTTGGCTGTGTCGAGCCACGAGGCTGGGTACTTTGGCGCCATTACCATACGCTTGGGCGTGCACAAGCATCCGCATTACGTCCTGTGGACGCAGTTCGTTCTGATTGGACAACCCGCGGTAGTGGCGAGCGGCATACACAAGAAGCAACTTGTCGTGCCGTTCGGGTGGCCGCTCCTTTCTTAGAATGACTAGGCAAGCTGGCACGCCAGCACCATAGAATACGTTGAGTGGCAAAGAAATGACGGCGTCGACTAGCCCTGACTCAAGCAGCGTTTTGCGTATCAGGTGCTCGTCGTCGGCTTTGCGACGTTTGATGATGGGGTTCCCGTCATCGTCGATCTCGCCGGCTTCTTCTTCCATCTCGGGCTGCCCTCGGAATAGCACCCCCTGGGGGCAAACAATGCCGGCACGGCCGTCATCAGTGAGCGAGGCGACAATGTGTAGGATGAAGGCGTAGTCACCATAGCCGGGCGGCGGAGCTTTGAAGGCGGTGCCGCGACCGAAGCGACCGAAGGGGTCCTTGTAGCCATCCTTGCCGAAGATCTCTTTCTTCAGTTTGTCCTTCTTAATCTTGTCGTCCGTTTGCTGCTCGGGCTTTAGCCACCAGAACTCGTCCGAGAAAGGGAAATTGGCGAGCACCAAGGAAAACCTGCGAACCTTGCCCTCATCATTCTTGAACGCCGGGTCAGTAATCGTGCTTGTCCCTGCCTCGATGGTCGCTTCAAGGCCATGCAGCACGGAGTTGATCTTGCCGATGGCGGCGTTGCCCCAGTTCGCCTCCTGCGCGAAGTACTGCGCTGAAGTCACGGGATGCTCTTGCTCGCGGAGGTAGTCGGCGCAATGTACGAGCATGCCGCCGCTTCCGCCGGTAGGGTCATATACGGTATCGCCAGGCCGTGGCTCCAGAATCCGGACGAGCGTGTCGACGACTTCCGACGGGGTGAAGAATTCGCCCGCTTTGGCGCCGGCATCGTCAGCAAATTGCTTGATCAAGTACTCGTATGCGCGGCCAAGAACGTCTGGCGGCACGCTGGCATTTGAAAGGTCGTGGGCGTCAAAGTGCTGAATCAGCGCGTGGACCACTTCATTGGGGATGAGCGGCTTGCCGCTACCGTCTGGTGCGGGCTGATTCCAGTCGACGGTAAAGACGCCGCGTAACTCGTCATTGGCACTCGCTACGCTGCGCATCGCCTCCGTGAGTTTCTGCCCCAAGTTGACTGATTCCGCAAGAACATTCCCCCAGCGACTGCCATCAGGGATCGAGAACCGATGTTCCCCTCGTGTGCGGAAGACGGACTTTTGAGCCTCCGTGAACTTCCTGCCTTGCTGCCGCTCAAGCTCCGCAATTGCCTCTTCGGCCTCATTTTCCCATTGGTCGCAGAGGCGCTTGTAGAACATCAACGACAGGATGTAGTTCTTGTAATCCTGCCCGGCGGTCTTGCCGCGAAGAATATTGGCGGCGCCCCAGAGATGGGCTTCGAGTTGTTGTTGGGTCAGTCTCATGTGGTTTTCTTGTCTGTACGTATGGCGCTGGTCGGGCGATCTCTAAGCGCGAATCACGGTGGGCACCTATTCACCGCGTGCCACGCGCGCCGAGAAACGCGGCGCCTCGTGTGAGACGGGAGCGCATATGCTCCGCGATGAATTCGGCCAGCTTTTCGGGCTCTCTCCATTTGTTCGTTCGTCGGGTTGCATCGAGATCGTGCTTGCTAATCAACGCACGTAACGTCGGAATGGGCTGCTCTCGAAGCCACAGCCTAAAGTCTGCCTCGCCGCGACTGTTCAATTCCTGGTGGAGGTCTGGTAGTTGCATTGTCGACCGCGCCGCTGAGCGGCGGGCAGCGGGCTTCTTCGCTTCCGGAATATCCGCAAGCAGGTTTTCAAGCGTCGCTGCGAACTCCGGATTGCGTGCAGATTCCGCCGCGACCACGTCGACCAAGCCGCGCAACAAGCCGATCAGTGCTTTTTCTTTTCGCATAGCGCCTTGATTTCCTGTGTCAGCCCATGCAAATCGTCATAGGCAGGTCCATATTTGCCTTTGAAAGTGCGGATGTCCGCATCAACATCAGCCCCGCGAGCGACTTGCACGGTTTGCGGAATGGTATGGGAAAACAGCGGCGGTTGCGGCAGGCTCTCAGCCTCGCCGAAGCGACCCAGGCGTCCAGACTTCAAGTCTGCGATAACGCGGGCGTGTAGATTGTTGCTCTGTACTTTGGTGGCAACAATGCCAAGGGCCGGAATGGGCAGGCCAATGTCCTGCGCGAATCTTTCGACGTTGTCGACGATCTGGTAGATCCCCCAAGTCGAGACGATGTCGGGGATCGTCGGAATCACGTAGCCGGTCGAGATGCGAAGGCCGTTCTTCGTGACTGTACCGAGGCTGGGAGGGCAGTCGATGATGATGTAGTCGTAGCGGTCCTTCACTGGCTCCAGCGCCACACGCAAGATCTCCAGCGGATTCGCAGTGAAATTCCCAGATAGCGCGATCATCGGGATGCGATCCTGGAGGTCAATCAAGCGGATGCTCGAAGGCAGCAGATCAAGGCGAGCGATGCCGTCGTTGATCGTAGACACCTGGCGCGCAATAGCCTTCTCTATCTCGAACTTGGGCGCGTTATGGGGGTTGAGTCGGTCCTCGAAGAGTTGCGCGATGGTTCGGCCGTCCTTGTCCATTTCGGCCCACTGCTCTTCTGAGATCAACGTGACCGTCGCGTTCGTCTGCGGGTCGAGGTCGATCAGAAGAACGTGTTTCCGTTCCTCTTGAGCCAGCATTTCAGCGACCGCGACGGCCGTAGTTGTCTTGCCGACGCCACCTTTCAGATTGATGAAGCTGATGACGTGCGTTTCTTCGCCACGAAAGCTCTTCACCCAACCTTGAACCGCCTCACGGTCCCAGACAGGCCCGCTTTGAAGGGTCGTTATCGGCTTGGGGAAGTGTTCATAGCGCTGGCGCCAGTTGTTGACGACTTGGCGCGACACGCCGGCGATTCCGGCAATCTCGCTAGTACCGACTAGGTTTTCCGGATTCATACCGCCTCCTGTTTCGACGGTATTATTTTATCACCGCGTGTTTACCGTGTCAACATTCTTGCCTAGACGTTTACACTGACGTCGGCGTCCAAGACGATTCTATTGGCGCCAATCGGCTCCAGCGACGTTCGACGAATCCCAGGCAAGAGGCGCACGAGCCGAACGGCGGTGGGCCGGGCAAACCGGCGGAACTCGGCGAGCCGGCTCACAATCGGAAGTGCGACGCCGTAACGCGTGCGCGCGAGTTAGCGGAACGAAGGGACCGAGATGGTCATGAAGAACGAACGAGGGGCCAAAGCGCACCGAAAGACCGCCACGGCCGTGACTCGCATTGTTAGTTTACGCACGCGGCGCGAGATGCTGTCTTAACGCGTCTCCGTCTGGTGGACCGAAGTTCAACAAATCTTGCGTTACAAATGAGGCCGGGCGAGTTCGCGACCTTAGACTGCTTACGAGCGCGCGCCATGACTCAATGTCCCCCACTGCGCAAACGGCCCTGATTTGCGCAACATCGGACGCGGCCAACGGGGTTGGTTCTGACAACCGTACGAAGTATGGCGGCTTCAGGTCTGCGGCGAAGCTGACTGGATACCGCCGCGCTTCTTCGTCTAAGCCAGTTGAACCTGTGAGGCGCACGACAGCCGTAACCTGCGAGGCGCCAAGCGAGCTATTGGTTCCTATGTTGCGCAGGTGTTGGGGTGACACCCAACAGTCGAGCTGTTCGCCAAGTTCTTCGTCAGACGTACAGACCAACGCGTAATGGCGCTCCTTGGCCTTTCCGGACGGTAGACAGGAGCGGCTGGTGATTAAACAGTGGTCGGGCAGGGGTTGGGCGCATCCTCCCCCGTCCACCCAGGCGTTCCAGAGCACGATTCCCGCCGGCGTGCTATCGATGGCCTTCGGTTTGCTCGGCATGGGAGAGAACAGCACCCGCAATGCTGCCCCAGAAGCCCCGGACAGGTGAGCATTTTCGCCGAGTGATTGCCCGATGCCCCAGAAGAATTGCCCGCGCCCCAACTGACGCTCCCATTCCTTCCTGCACCGAATGGCGGCTAGGTCCTCGCCTGCCTCTGGGCCGATTTTTGTCCAGCAAAACGTGGATGGCAGCATGTTCATGGGAACTCGTTCATCGTTCTTGAGCAGAATATACCATCGCTATGCAATAAGTGTTAATGTGGTTACTTAATGACTCGTACGGACCACGCTCGACTTCAGGAAGCCTTGCGCCTTCTGCTACGTCGCCTAAGGAACGATGGGCGTTCAGCTACGAAGATTGCGCAGGAAGCGGGCGTCAGCCAACCAACGGTTTCGCGGCTTCTAAGTGAGCGCAGCCCGCGCGCGCGATGGAGCACGTCATTCAATAAGCTATGCAGTTTCTATCGCGTACCTGTATCCGGGGATGAGACCATCGTTCGTGACTACAATGATCTGTTGCGCCAAGCGATTCTCGACGCCTGGGATGGCACGAACGAAGGTGGTCAAGCGTTACTTATCCTGATTCAGGACTTGAGGGGTCTGATCAGGCCGACGCCTAACAGCCGTAGGAGTTCCCGTGGCAACCAGTAATCGGCACATCGACCGAATCTTCGGCTCCCTTGAATCCGCGGGATTTCCGCGCAGCCTGCAGAGGTCGCTGTTGCCCGATTGGGTCACGAGCGATGTACTAGCCAATGATGCGGCGTCGGCGGAGATTGCGGGCATCCTGGCGAAGCGTCTCGGCCTCCGAGCGAGTCACCTCTTTGCGTCGAGCCCTCGTGTGGAAGTGCTGCGCCGCCACGAGACCAAATACAAGCGCTCGATTCCGAACAAGTCCAAGGACGTAACAGCGGCGACCTCGATTGCGGTAGTTGTCGCCGAGTCGGTGGCTGCAGCGTGCACTCAGGACTTTTCACGCTTCGAATCCAGCCCGGAGGCCATGCGAAAGGAAGTACTTAGCCGCTTTGGTGGGCGCTGGCTGGGCTTGCGCAATTTGTTAATGCGCTGCTGGGCCGGTGGTGTGCCAGTGATTTATCTCGCCGAGCTTGGCCCAGGAATCGCGAAGATGGATGGCATGGTGGTACACACTGATGGCCGGCCCGTCATCGTTTTATCGAAGGGGTCGCAGCTGTGGGCTTGGCAACTGTTCATCCTGGCCCATGAGATTGGCCACATCGCCTTGGGACATGTGGCACCGGACGAGATCCTGATCGATGAGGAGTTAGGCGCGGCGTCCTACGCACTTGCTGACGGTGATGTCGACGAACAGGCTGCGGACCGCTTCGCCATCGAGCTTCTCAACGGCAGGCCGGAAGCGACGTACGCGACCTCCGAGTCGCGAGTTAATGGTCCTGAGCTGGCGGCGGCGGCCTATGAGTTTGGCAGGGGCCACCAAGTCGACCCTGGACACATCGCGCTTAACTACGCGCACAGCAGCAACAGGTGGGATGTGGGGCAAGCGGCGGCGAAAATATTGCAAGGAAGCAATCCCGTGGCGTCTGCTGTCATCAATGAGGCGATGTGGCGCAACATCGACGCCGAGGCGCTGCCGCCGGACACCGTCGAGTTCCTGCGTAAGACGACTGACTCCGCCGTTGCGTAGGGCTGTCCGTGGGGCGCCCGATTTTCATCGACAACGATGCTTTGCTGAAGCTTGCCCAGTACGGGCTGCTGGAGGAGGCGCTGCGTTCGCTTAACTGTACGCCGGGCGACGTGCGTGTGCTGCCGACTGCCCGCTACTCGCTGATACCGCAAAAAGACCGACTGCGCCGGTGCAAGGACGAAGCAAGCGCGGGCCGGCTGGAAGCGTTCCTAATGAGCGTGGGGGTACTGGACCCAAGCGCGGTCGACGCAATGTTGATGGACGAACTGATTGCGTTACCAGGCGTTGACGTGGGTGAGGCTCAGCTCTTCGCCGCCGCCGCCACTCAATCTGCGGCGCTCATTGTCACTGGCGACAAGCGCGCGCTGGCAGCACTGTGCTCGGCGCCGACCGTTGCCAACGCCGTCACCGCGCTGTCGGGAAGAATTGTGGCGGTCGAAATGGTTTTCGCCATGCTGACCGACGGTGATTTCTCAATCACCCAATCGCGCGTGCGGGCCAAACCCGAGGTAGACAAAGCGCTCACCGCCATCTTTGGCGCATCGGCTCCGGCGTCGCTAGACTCCGTCCGGGAGGGGCTTCGTTCGTACCAAGGGCACCTGCGCACAATCACCGGTGACCTACTCTACCAATACGTCAGTTCTTAACGAGCACAGCATACGGGGCCTTGACTCGGGCCACCAAGCCAATGTGCTTGAGGACCTGCTCCTCGGGCGGGACGGGGCGCGGTCGCGGCACGTAGATGAAACAACCTTTGTCAGCCTGTCCGACCAGGTAAGTATTCGCCGGCCGACCGCGGCTTGGCCCAACCCCGACTTGTAGCTCGGCCAGGTCCACGTCGAACTCTTGCAGGCGCAGCTCGTCGAGTACAAGCGCGTAGCGTGAGCCGCGGACCTGAATACCCTTTGGAATCGGCTGCCAATTGACGCCGTCGTCGGAGTACTCCTTCGCAACCTCCGGAGGGGCGGCGTGCTTGGAGTCCATCTTCTGCATGATGATCAATACCTCCTGACCCCTGCTTTCGGACTCCTTCGCAAAGGGTTGGACCATTGTCAGCGGATGGCAAGTGCTTCCCCCGTAGCCCCAGAAGATCGACCCCGTCGCCTCGAATTCCTTTTGCTTGCGCGCGACAATTTCTTCGATAGGCTCTTGGGCATGGAGCCCAACCTTCATGTAAATCAAACCGGCATTCTTCATCGCATCGTTCATCGGACACCTCAAAGTTTCTCGACCTTGTAGCGCAGGTCCGTTTCCTTGCCCGTATTCAGCGTGGGCAGTTCGCGAATGTATCTGACTCGAAGCGGGGCGCTTCGGCCATAAAAATTGGCAAGTCTCGCCGCAGCGAGCGGCGCCGAAGACTCCTCCATGCCGTCCGCGACGACGCGTCGAAACAGGCAAGAACAGGAACAAAGCTCAGGCGCGTCGTCCAGATGATATTGGTGCAGTTGTGGCTGCAGCTCCGCCACCACGTAGCCGAGGTCGTGGGCGCGTCGCTGGGTGTCGCGAAGCACCGACTGGGTCCATGGCAAGTCAGGGTCATCAGCAATCACGACGATGCCGAGACTCTTTTCTTTGGTCGCTTGACTGCCCCTTTCTAGGAACGCAAGCACACTCTCGCCGCCGTTGCTCGCCCCCCAGGGAGGGTTGATGTGGAAGCCATCGTACGCGCCGAAATGCGGCGCCGGCAAAGGGTCTGCAACGTTGTACAGCTCGGCAGAGATGGCGATGCTGGGTGCCAGCTTCTCACCGAATCGCTGCACTGAGTTGACCACGCGCTCATCGAAGTCCAGCACCGTGATGGACCTTGGCCCGTAGTCAACGACCCCTTGCGCTTTAAGATGGGCGGACGCGAGGGCAATCCCGTCGCCGTCGCCGACGAATACCACGTCTTTTTTGTCGAACACGCGCGCGACGTACTCGGCCTGGATGACCATGTCGGCCACCTTCATGTAAATCTGATCGAATTCGCGAAGTGGCGGCGGTCGATTGTGCACCACGTCAGAAATCGCGTTGATCGCTTTGCGAAGATCGAACGCCATCGTCCCCCCTAAATTCTGTCTTGGGCCCGCTCATGATCGCCGAGACGGACGCCTGTCGTCTCTCAATCTAACCCGGCCGTAGTCCCGTGCGTTCCAGTGCCGATTGTACTAATGCAGATTCGCCCACTGAACTATCCAACAGGTAAACCGGCTTATCCAGGACCAATGCGTACTGGACAGCCACACTCGCCTGCAGGTGATTGTGCAGGTCAAGCTCGAATTGCGTTGGGAGCGGCCTGCCCATGGGCGACGCCTTGATCCGCGCAGCCACCTGGGCTCCATCGAGGTAGAGGCACAGGATCACATCCGGAGCGAGTGCGCGCAGCTCAGCGTTGCTGAATGGCGTAATGCGAAACCCGAAGGTCTCTTTGGTCACCGGATGTGAATCAATCAGAATGGGTCGCTTCCCACGCTGCTGTTCGACAAACTGCAGTAACTTGGCATCGACCTCGGCTACGTCAGCCCGGGTGACCAACTGCGCCGACTGCCTCCGAATCTCATCACTCGCAAGACTTGCCAGCCCAGCTCGTGCGCGAACGTGGCCGGCTAACTCCTCGCTGTACGCAAAGACCGCGATTGACGGCGTCACGGCCTTTAGATTGCGGCACAGCGTGGATTTACCTGTGGCCGGAGCCCCGGTTAGACAGATCACTGGGTTCACTTGTGTCTCGCACCGGAGTTGGGCAATGGTTCCGCAAATGGCTGTGGGGCCTTAGTCCGCTTGCGCGCTCTTTCGAAGCAAATCCTCGCTTACCCCATCAGGCGCGGACGCGCTCTTGGAAAAGTAGCTCATGTTGACCTCGAACAGGACGGAGGTACGCCGGAGAAATTTCAACAATTCCGCCCGTTTCATCTGCTCGGAGTTGTGTGAGAACATCAAATGGTAGAGCGCAGCCCATAGAACCGCGGCGTCGCTAAAATACACGTTCTCGTTGGGCCCAATTACGGACAAGCAACCACTCCGTGGAATGATCGCCTTCGCGCAATCGATGTGAACCATTTCGCATGCCGATAGGAACAATCGGCGGTCGGACAAGTGGACATTCAGTATCTCTGCCAGTTCGTCAAAGTCGATGTCCTCTTGGTTTGTCATGCGCATGCCTTCCACGTCGGCGTGAGAGGAGATGTGCAAGTAACGATAACGCGATTTGCCGAACTGCTTCACCGCCTTCTCGAACTCCTGGCGTGTGCGGACGTAGCGATACTTGCAGTTCTTGCCGTGCAACGAAAGGATTTGTGACAGTATGGCGCCTTCGAAGCGGCCGTTGCCTTCGTCATCAGGGTCCAGCGTCTCGATGATGAATACTTCTGGTTTAGTGTTGACCATAGTTTGTCCTTGTCGAAAGGATCAGCGTGCATCGGCAGGCTGCCAATGACTTAACCCCAGAGTCCCGCATTAACCTTTCGGAGGAGAGCACTGCCGCAGAACGCACAGTCGGATTGCCTCTTCCGAAGAATCCGACGCCGGGCGAATGGCGGGTGCCATGGACTCAGTCGCCAGTAGTTGAAATTTGCTGGCGCGGCATGCACACCCAACCGGCGCACCACTTCGAGCGCCAGCAGGGAACCGGCTAGTACCGAGACGAAGGCAAACGGAGCGATCACGGTTCGTCCTGCAGGTGTGCGCAACTTGCTTTCGCCGCAGAGCCTCTTGAACAGGGAGTCGTAGGCCATGCCCGTGATTGCAGTCGCGTCGAGGTGAGGAAATCGCGTCACGATGATGCCCGCTGCTGCACTCGAAATGCGCTCGCTGCGGACTTCTTCAACTGACACATCCAGATGCTCTGCAATGTGGTGCTCGCGCGAGGACTCCTCCGCGTCCGTGGCATAGATACAGCTGAGGCAGGCATCGCTCGTCGGCTGGGCGTGATAGTGCAACACGACTTCTCGAATATCGGTGGTCGACGCGTCGAAAACCTCGCCCGGAAACTCGTTTTGCAACTGCCTCCGTGCGCGTCGACTATCGACCGCAACGATGAGGCGGCGCAGCCAAGGGCCATCTGATTTTTCGGGCAAGTCCTGAAGTCGACAAACACGCGGCCGCAATTTGAGACGCGGAAACAGTGGTTGCGCTTTGCTCGTCAAGCAGTCCGCCTTGGGCGTGCCAATATCGTCAACTTCGAACCAAAGCTGCCGATTGAGGTTGCCGGAGCTGACTACATCGTCATCGACGACATTCAGCTCGCCCCCGAGATTGAGGTAGCGTGACGCCCATAGAAAGCCGTTGCCGATGGCGCCTGCGCCGGCAAGATAGGCGCGCCAGAGATCGACGGGCTGCATCAGGGATTCCGGCGCGACCGCGAATTCGTCGAAGCGCAATACGAAAGGGTCTTGCATTCCAAAGATGCCGTCGAGGGCGCAGTCCACCGTTGCGGCAGCGGCGTAGCAGGCAACGATGAGTCCGAAGAGCGGATGAATCGATTCGCATGCCTCGCGGGAAGCGCTTGTACGGCGCATGACCGCTTCGGCTTTCGCGACGGATAGATAGAGGTGCTTACCGGGCGTTCGCGCTGCGGCGGCACCGATGACCACCTCGACCGCGACCGGCGTCGTCAACACCTGAGTGAAGACCTGGCGCACCGTGCGGCCGAGAAGTTGACCAAGTTCGGATGCGACCTGCTGCGCCGTCGCGTCCAGCGGGTCCGACGTTATTGCAACATCGAGATCAAGCGCCTCGGCGGCGGCGTCGATTGCGATGCCCAACGCCGAGGCGAGCGCCATGGCATTCTCATGGCGTGCCTCAGGGGTTAGGACAGTTGCAGACATAGCGCCTCGACTTCCGTTCGCGCGACCTCGACCCATTCCGCCGCATCCGAAAAGCGATAGACCTTCACCTCATCGCCGAAATTGAGCGGCGTTGTGCTCGCAGCAAAATACGGAAGCACGAGGGACAGCGCGCCTTCGTGGCGGATGATTGCCCACCGGTCATCCGCCAAGGAGTGGAATGCTTCGCGCGGATGGGAATGAACCTGCGCCGCGACCATCAGGCGATGCTTGCGGAGGTAGGCGTGAAGCGTCGCCATGCTGGCGGGCGGAATGTGGAACATGTCCTCGCGCGCCTCGTGCAGTGGAACGTACGCTTCCTCGACACGAATGACGCCATTGGTGAGTCGACCGAGCCAAAGTACGATGCATTCGCATCGACGCGTGCCGGCCTCGCGCAATTGTCGTAGTGTCGTTGCGAGGACGGTCGGTGGGTAGGTGACAATCATTTAACCGCTCCCTTTGAGCCACGCGCGCCACAGCTGTTCGAGGATGCCCCCGAGCGTGAAGCTCGAACTATCCTTGACGCTTTCCCAGGCATCGCCGACATGGCTCGGGTGCGTGTGATACTCCCGCGCCCCCTTCATGCAGACGAAGGGGCGCTGGGTCACCGGATGACCGCCAGCATTGAAGACGCCGGTCGGGTTGGGCAATAACGCGGTGAGAAACGCACCGTCAGCGGCGTGAAGACTAATTGCCGGTGGCAGGTCGTTCCAGTCGTCGCACTGAAAACGAAGGCGAAGGGTCGTGCGACCCGCCGTGTGGAATGAACAGTCGATGAGCGGGAACTCCAGGGAATGGAATTCCCACCCCCTGCGACGGGCGAGTTCCGGCGAGAGCGTCTGCACCTGCTCCTCGAACAACGCTCTCGCCGCGGTCGGATGCATTAGCCGCCGCCTCCGCCTTCACTGGGGCCCCAGTCGATCTCGACCTCGCCCGCCAGCTTGTTGTCGAGGTAGCTCTTCCCGGGGTCGATCTGCCGCTTGCCGGCCGCGTCTGCGACGGACGGCACCCAACCGGCTGTGTCCTTGATCTTCAGGGCGTGTTTGGCCTTGTCCAGCTCAACCTCCACCTTTTGGTGGACCGGCACCCGGTTGAATCCCTCGGCCGGGAAGAATCCGGCGGTGGTGGAGATGGACACCCGCAAGAACTGGTCGGGGTGTTCCTTGGCAGCTTCGTTTTCTTGCTGATGCTCGTCAGTCATAGCTCACTCCTTACCCGATGGACGCTAAGATGGCACATAATAACTGGCCATTAACTGGCCTGTCAATAGTTATTTGTAGTACTAGATAATGTTGATTTTCTCCATATCTAGTATATGATTCTGGAACGACCAGGAGATCCAGATGGACCGACGACAGATGACTTTAATGTTGAGTAACAAGGAGATGACCCTCCTCGACGAGCTTGCCGAGCGGCGGGGAATGTCCAAAACGGCGCTCGTGCGCCAGGCCCTGCGGCTTTATCAATCGGTCACCGAGCGCATTGACGCGGGGGAGAAGGTCTTTGTCGAACATCCGTCGACCAAGGACAAGACGGAGCTGATGGTGTTATGAAGGAGCTGCTCGGCCGACCTGACTTGCAGGATCGAACGACCAAAGCGTTCGAGACGGCGGAGCTTTTCCAGACCCTCGACCAGAAGAACTTCGACGATTTCCAGACGTTGTGGTGGCCGGCGCTGAAGGCTCGCCGTGCTCAATTCGCGTCGTCGGAGGATGTCGCGAGCGCCAATGTGCAGGATGCGCATTGGGACTGGGTCCAGGTTGCGAAAGACGCTGCGCGACTCATGCAATACGAGACGTTCTGCGTCGAGTGCGCCGGACAGACGCAGGGGCTGATGCTGGTGAACCTCGCCAAGTTCGCCCGCGTTGCGCCCGCTGCCGGCCGCGAACTCGCCTACGTCGAGCTTCTCGCGACCGCACCGTGGAACCGACCGAAGTTTGCGCCCACGCCGAAATACAAGGGCGTCGGCCGGGTCCTGATTGCGACGGCGATCAGCTTGAGCGCGGACCAAGGTTTCAACGGGCGCATTGGTCTTCACTCGCTGCCTCAATCCGTCGAGTGGTATGTCGAAACCCGTGCGTTCACGGATTGTGGTTTCGACGCCGATAAGAAGATGCGGTACTTCGAGATGACCGAATCACAGGCGGCCGCGTTTCTCGCCAAAAAATGAAGGACGGCCTTTATATGAAACTCTTGTTCACGAATGAATGGCTGCGGCAAGGCATTGCCGCAGATCCCGATTCCGACCCCGAGGCCGGACCCTCCATCACCGGCACCGCGGAAGCCAACGTAGCGACCATTGGCGAGCAAAAGGCGGTGCGCTTGCGCATTGCGCTTGGCGTGTTGGTGCGCCAACTGCGCATGAAGGAAGGCTTGACGCTGGCGCAGCTAGCCGAGCGCGCGCAGGTATTGGAAGACCAGTTGCGTCAGGTGGAACATGACCCGCACTACACCGCATCACCTCGGCTGATCTTTCAGCTTTCCAACTACTTCAAAGTTTCATTGGTGATGCTTTCGCAGTTGTCGGGCGCGACGCACACGGTTGAGCGAACCGTCTACAACGCTGCATTGAAGTATGCAGCGTGCTCCGATGATGTGTCGACGCTCACTGCTGAAGAGAGAGTAGCACTCGATGGGTTTGTGGCACTCCTCAACGAGCGATCTAAGGGCGGCGCGTGATCGAAACGGAGATCGGTGAGCTGGAGAAACGGGAGATCCGCGATCAGGTCGACCGCATTCTTCGGGACCTCGGTCACCCGGAGCCCCCGCTCAACCTCTCGGATGTCAGAAAGCTCTTGTCATTGGATCTCCAGTACTACAGCAGCTCGGACGCTGGGCTCGTAGCCGAACTGAGCCATCGCTTCAAGCTATTTGCCAAGAAGACCATCCCAGATGTCGGAAAGCACCTTCTCAGCGCGCTCGCCAAATCCCAGCTCTGCGCATTCTGGGTGCCGGATTCCGCCAAGATTCTCGTCGACGAGACGGTTCCTAAGCCGAAGCACCGGTGGATAGAGGCGCATGAGGTCACGCACAGCATAACGCCATGGCATAAAGCGTTCCTGCTGGGAGACAACCTGCAGACCATTGATCCGGCATGTCATGCGACGCTTGAGGGGGAGGCCAATTACGGCGCAGGGCGCCTCCTCTTCCTGCAAGACCGGTTCGGCACTGAGGCGCGCGACCTCGCGCTCACTTTCGACTCCATGAAGTTGTTGGCCAAGCGGTATCAGAACTCGCTCGTTTCCACGTTCTGGCGAACGGTCGAGGAGCGTGATCCCAGTCACGCCGTGTTCGGAGTCATCAGCGTCCATCCGAATCACGTGTCGGTCGGCAAGCACGACGGGCCCAATCCGTGGCGCTACTACATTCGCTCCCCGGCGTTCCGGACCCGTTTTTCGAACGTGGGTCCCGCCGCGGTGTACGAATTGATTTCGAGCCATGCCGGATTCCGCAAGAGCGGGCCCGTGTTCAATGTCCACGAGGTACTGCGCGACGTAACGGGCGAGGCATGGGAGTTTCAAGTCGAATCGTTCTCTACCACCCACGCGCTACTGACCTTTGGCGTTCTTCTCCGTCAAGTCCGCCTGCTCGTTCCTGCCGCCTAGAGCTTTGATACCGGACACGCGCGCATGCAACGACTCACGGCATTTCTAGCGGGTGTCATTCGGTTCTTCACGAGGCGCGGGCGCACGGCGCGCTGGTTTCGTCGACGCTATCGCGTTCTAAGCATCGAGCGTCACGAAGCCGCAGGCGACCCGCCGCCACCGTTGCGCTGGATTCCCTGCCATCCGTCGACGGTCCGGAAATTCAAAGCAACCATGACCTGTTCCGCCGGCCACACGATGACCTTGCGTGGCCACTCTATCGCGCCCGACGGGGCGGTCACGCCGAGCGTGGTGTGTCCGGTACGCTACTGCTCCTTCCACGCCTTCGTTCGTTTGGCAGCGTGGACATCCGGCGCGGTGTGAAAGCCCGTGGCGAAATGAACCAACGCTCCGGCGGCTAGGACGCGAGGTTCAGGGCCTCCTCCCGTTGTTCGACGGAGTCGGGGTTGATGCGATCTCGCAGGCGCCACGGCATAGGTGCCCGGGCGCTCGACGTTTGCGCCTTAGGTGCCCGCTCTCCCTCGCGGGAACCCGCAACAGAATAAGCGTTTGGTTGCGAGTGCGGCGCCGCGAGGCTGCCGCGCCGTCGCCAACGGGCCGGGCTCTTCGCGCAGTGCGCTCAGGTCAGCGCTTGTTAAGCCAGTCGCGCCAGGGCTGCCAGTGGGCATAGTCTTCACCCGGTCGGTTCCCTTCTCCGAAACCGCAACGCACTTGGCAGGAAGCCATCCAAAACCCATCCGTCACGCCACCATCAGTTTCAGGGAACGCGGACAGACCGCCGCTTCTCCCGTCTAGCTATTCTTCAACGCAGTCTCCGTCGAGATGGAACTCTTTAAACCAATCGTCGAGCCGGCCGGCTGACCACATGGTGGGATCGATCGCATCGGCCTGCGCGAGCGCCCAGGCGCGCCAACGGCTGAACTCGGAAGTCGCGTGCGGGAGAGCTTCTAAGCGCTGGCCGAGTGCCTCAACAAGTAACCGGTGTCAGGCGACACGATAAATTGACCCCCTGAACGACGGCAGGAATTGACCCCCCGAAACCGGAGGGACATTCCGATGGAAGTGGTCGTGCAAGCTCTGCCCGTTATCAATTCGACGGGGAGACAGGTGATGCAGACGCCGGAGGACGTGGCGCAGATGCTGCGGCTGAAGGCTGCGGGGCTGGGGATCAAATCGATCGCGCGCAAGATGGATTGCTCGAAGAACACCGTGCGCCGTTACCTGCGCAGTGACGGCTGGGTGGCGTACAAGCGACCTGAGCGCACGAGTGCGCTGCACGGGCTCGAAGGGTGGCTTGGTGAGCGGCTGCAGCGACATCGCGGCAACGCAGACGTCGTGCGACAGGATCTGGAGCGCGAGCACAGCGTCACGGTGTCGCTGCGTACGGTGGAGCGCGCGGTAGCGCCGTTTCGCCGGGCGCTGCGCGCAGCCGAGGTGGCTACGATCCGGTTTGAAACGGCTCCGGGCGAGCAGTTGCAGATTGACTTTGGCGAAATGAACGTGGCGATCGCCGGCGAGCGCGTGAGGGTGCATCTGTTTGTGGCGACACTCGGTTATTCGCGCCGACCGTACGTCGCGGTGTTCAGTCACGAGCGGCAGTCGGCATGGTGGCAGGGTATCGAGGGCGCGTTTCATCACTTCGGCGGTCGCACCCGCGAGTTGCTGATCGACAACGCCAAGCCGCTGGTCGACTTCCACGACGCGCAAACGCGGGAGGTTCGCTTCAACGAGCGCTTCCACGCGTTCTGCCGCTACTGGGATGTGCTGCCGAAGGCGTGTGCGCCGTATCGGGCGCGCACGAAGGGCAAGGATGAGCGCGGCGTGGCGTATGTGAAGCGCAACGCGATCGCCGGCCATGCCTTCGACTCGCTCGCCGGGCTGGAAGCTCATCTCGCGTGGTGGATGCGCGAAGTGGCCGACAGCCGGGTGCACGGAACCACCGGCGAGATTCCGATCGAGCGCTTCCGCGCCAAGGAAGCGGCGGCGTTGCGACCGCTGGAAGGACGCACCACGTTCCAGCCGATTCGCGAGTGCGTGCGGCGCGTGCACTCCGATGCCTGCATCGAACTCGAAACCAACCGCTACAGCGTCCCGTGGCGCTTGATCGGAGAAACGGTGACCGTGCTGGTGAACGAGCAGGTACGCATCATGCACGCCGGCCAGGAAATGGCGGTGCATACGCGACTTGCCGGTCAGCGTCGCGCGTCGATTCACCGCGAGCACTTGATGGGCATCGTGGGCACCGAGCCGCGGCCGCAGCCGAGCGCGATCAACGCGCCTGCAACGACACCGCCTGAGTTGCTGCGCTCGCTGCACGAGTACGAAGCGATCACTGGAGGTGCCTGGTGAAGACCACAACCTCTGATCCTGATGCGCTGACGCGGATGCTGACGCGACTGAAATTGACCGCCATCCGCGATCAGCTCGATACGCTGCTCGACACCGCGACTCGGCGCAAGCTCACGTTGCTCGACACGGTGAAGTTGCTGTGCGAAGCAGAAGTCGCGCGCAAGGACGAGCGGCGCATTCAGATGGCAAGCTCGATCGCCAAGTTTCCGTTCGTGCGCACCCTCGACGGCTTCGAGTTCGCTGCGCAGCCCTCGCTCGACGCGAAGCTCGTGCGCGAGCTTGCCACCTGCCGCTGGGTCGGCAACGGCGATGCGCTGCTCCTGCTCGGGCCACCCGGAGTGGGCAAGACACATCTTGCCGTTGCGCTCGGCCGCGAAGCGATCCAGAACGGCTATTCGACGCTGTTCACTTCGGCGACGGCGCTGGTTACGGCGTTGACCAAGGCGCATCACGCGGGTCGACTCGAAGAACGCCTCGTGCACTACGCCAAGCCGAAGCTGTTGATCGTTGATGAACTCGGGTACCTGCCGTTGGAGGCGAATGCTGCGCACCTGTTCTTTCAACTCGTATCGCGCCGCTACGAGCGCGGCTCGATGCTCGTGACCAGCAATCGCGCGGTGAGCGAATGGGGAACGGTGTTCGGCGACAGCGTCGTGGCCACCGCGATTCTCGATCGGCTGCTGCACCACAGCCACGTCATTACGATCCGCGGGGACAGCTATCGGTTGCGTGAAAAGCGACGCTCCGGACTCATGCCGCAGCGATCGGCCGAGAAGGAGTTGGAGAAGTTGAGCTAAACCCGGGGGTCAATTCCAAATGTCGCCCCGGGGTCAAAACCGGGTGTCGCTTGACAACCGGATCGCCTGCGACTTCGCTGCGTGTCGAAGGGCGTCCGCGAGCAGGCTCTTACGCAAGTCCAGGAGAGCCTTGACCTCCGCCGCCTCTCGCTGGCGCTTGTGCTGTTGTGCCAACTCGATTTGCGCAATCGTTCTCTTGCGTTCCGAGACGTTCCACTCGTAGTGGTGCTTTACCGACGCCCGAAAGTCGTCTTCCCAACCGGCGACGACGAGCTTCGCGATCGAGCGCAGGACGTTTCGGTTGAAGTGGGAGAAAGCGAACGCCGGCTTCTCCCTCCGCCGTTCCCAGCGGTGGGTGTCGAAGCGGAATTCGAAAGTGGCAGAACCCCGCCTCGCTTCGCGAGCCCCGCCCAGCCCTTGCTCTGCGATTGTGATCTCGAATGTCCGCCAGTGCCCTCCGCAGCCAACCCGCATGACGATATCGCGGTAACCGCTCGACCTGGGCGTCAGACCGAGATCGACGAAGAACCACAGCAGCCGGTTGAGTCCCTCGAGGAGCTCTTTGCCTTCGGGTGCGGCGAACTTCGGCTTGTACCAGCTCGATTTCTTTGCGAGCTCCGCGAGGCGCTCGTCCTCGAGGACGAACTTCTGCGCGATCGGATGGAGGCCGCGGCTCTCGTGAGGTATCGGCGTCGCGGCGATCAGCGCGCGATAGCGCTCGAGCGCCTCCTCCGCGCTGCACGGAAAGACCGGCGGCGGCGGAATCGGCTGTTCCAGCCGCTGCGGGTCGAAGTCCGCGAGCGACGCGCGGACGGCGGCGTGGTCCTCCTCGATACGCTCGGCGACGCTGTACGAGAGCGGCGGCCTGGCGAACTTCCGCCGCTTGCGTTTGCCCGCGAGGTTTGCCCAGTAGCCGCGCGGCGGGGCTGGGACGTTCATCTCGCGGCAGATCTTGCCTAGGCGCACGCCCGAGACCCCGAATTCCTTTGCGATCTCGCTTCTTGGCCGTGACCAGACGAGTTCGTACAAGTCCCTGCGCGTGATGTTGGACGCCATGCCGGTCTCCGAGGCGATAAGTTTGCGGGGTGTCGATGGGGTGCCGCTTTCGCGGCCACGACCGCTCACCGCAGAGCTCGAAAGTGTCGCCCAAGTGGTGCGACTGACACCAGCGTCCCGCGTGGCACTCGACCGCGGCTGCAGGCTGCCCGCGATCGATCCGTTCTTCGAGGAGTCATCCCGCCCCCGACTCCCGCAAAACGGTTGCGTGTCGACGATTTGCGTGGCATGGCTGTGAGTCCAGTGTCATGGCGTCGACTCGCAACGCTTCAGGCGTTTCGTTGCGAGCCTGTGAGACTGCCGGCAAGGTGTGGGGCCGCCCACGGTAGACGGCGGCCCGCGCGGCGAGACGACTAAGGGCGTGGTGATTGCACTCTGGTCGGTTCCTTACTATACTGATAACAGTAAGGAAAGGAAGAGCCATGACGACCGACGCAACGCTGACCAGCAAGGGGCAGACCACCATCCCCAAGGAAATCCGCGACAGCCTGGGCTTGCAACCCGGGGATCGGATGACCTTCACGCTGATGCCCGACGGAACCGTGGTCATGCGGGTGAAGACCAAGAGCGTCATGGACCTGGCGGGACTCCTGCGCAAGAAGGGCCGCAAGCCGGTCGCGATCGCGCGCCTGTCACGCTGATGCTGGGCCTCGATACCAATGTGCTGGTGCGCTTTCTGGTGCGCGACCACGAGGCCCAGTTCGAGCGAGCCCGCCGGTTGATCAAGCGCGAGGTCGGTGCCCAGGAAAAGGTGTTGATCAGCCTCCTGGTCCTGCTGGAGACCGAATGGGTGCTGCGCAGCCGATACGGTCTGCAAAAAAATCAAATCATGGACGCCATTTCCGGACTGCTCGACGCCGCGGAGCTCGAGCTCGAAGACGAGCCCACGATCGAGGAAGCGCTTTACCTCTGGAAGGACAGCGCTGCCGATTTCGCAGACTGCCTGATCGGAGCTCGCCACCGCAGACTGGGATGCCGGGCCACGGCGACCTTCGATGCGAGGGCGGTCAAATTGCCCGGTTTCGTGGCTGGATGATCCGAAGCGGCATGCGGCCGCGCGGTCGATCCTCGCCGCGTCTGCTTGAGTGGGTCATGCTGTTAGACTTACATGATCGACACGAACGACATCGCCATGATCCGATCAGGCAACTCGGTACGCTTCACACCGAACGAAGTCGAGGAGCTCCGACAAGTCGGGCTCGACCTGGGCGATGTTAAGTGCCAAAACGACATCGAGCAAGAGGTGAGCCGGTGGGCCCACACCCTTGCCGATGAACGTTTCGAACTGCTGGAGAAGATCGCTTCAGCGATGGCGAAAGCGAAAGGCGTGAAACTGCCTCCCAGACTCAACGTCGTGCCTTCTGCAGAATCTCCTCAGTAACCTTGGTCCACTTGTCGGCGCTGCGTTCGATATAACGAAGGTTGTGCGCCTCGATCGCGTCTGACTATGCCGGCGCCTCCTTCTTAGTCTCGGACGGCGGCACCGAATGCGCCGACCGAACCGGTGACCCGAGGTACATGTTTGTGATCTGCGGACGGCTGTGCCCGAGCTGGCGGGCAATCTCGAGGAGCGCAGCCTCGAGTGTTTCCGGATCGGCGCATACGTCGCCGCCGCGCACCGGAGCCTGTACGCCCGTCAACTCGACGTGGAACTCGTGGGCGAATTGGTGACGCAGACCGTGCGCCGTTACCCCGAGCTGACGCTTGGTAATACCGACCTTTTGCATCACGTTGTCGAAGCGCTTGAGCGACTGTTTGAGCGACAAGCCTGGATGTCCCAGATGTGATGACGGGCGCGGCGCGAATTGCAGGGCGAGGTCGAGCGCCGAGCGCTGATCGTCGTTACGGATGGCCACAAAGCGCAAGCGGCCACCTTTGGTGCCACGCTGGACTCTGAGGAAAACCACGTAGCGGTCAGACGCGTGCTGAGAGGTCGGTACGCTCTCCGCAGGGACGACGGCGATATGTGGCATGAACATGACCGCTTCCTTGCGCCGCAAGCCAAAGGCGAGCTGTAGCGCCAACTGGGCGGCGACACGCGGATCAATGGCATCAACCTTTTCGACGATTCTCGTGAATTCGACTTGGTTGCCTTCCCAGCTGCGGTCTTCCTTGGCGGTATAGGAACGTTTGAAGCGAGCGGGGTCGTCGACGTAGTCCGCGAGCGGATGCACCATACCGGGCTTCGCGATCCAGGTGTCGGCGTAGACACGCAGAAAGCTCAACTGCTGCTCTATGTACGGCGTGCTGTGCGGACGTTCCAACATTGCTACACCGCGCTGCCGACACCGGTCGGCGATGCGTGCGTTTCCGGTCCAGTAGTCAACGAGCATCTGAATGTGCCGACCAGCGAGTTGGGCCGGATCGATCTGATACCCAAGACGACGCAGCAGGGTGAACGAGCGAAAGAGTGAGCAGGCACGCTCGTGCATGGTTTTATTCGATACGCCTTTAGGCTTGCTTCCGTGGTGGCGGTTGTGCTGGTTGATCTTGTCCTGAAGGTGGCGTTTCCAATTAGAGTTGTTGCTCATGCGAGCCTCCCCGTGCGATAAGCCGGGAATGGGCACGGGCGTACGGTGCGAAGGGTGGCGCGCGCGGCGCGGGCCGTGGCGGGTGCAGCTTGCGAATAATCGAGCGATGGCATCGTCGTCTCCTATGACGGTTACGCCGCGTCGCTGCCAGAACGCGAGCAGATAGTCCGGCCGGGTGCTATCACGCGAGCGAAGCGCTTGACCGTGAGCGCTTCGAAGCGGGGGCATGGAGCGAATCCTGAACGCGAGAGCCCCGCAGGCGTTCGGAAGCGGATAAGGTTTATCGCGCAAGGCGATCGGCGAACTTAAAAACGTGCGAGCAGTGCGTGTCACGTATTTCTACGAGGCATGCCCTTCCGCCATCAGGGCGGACGCGACCGGCGTCAAGACGCCAGCGCGGCATCCGAGTCAGTGCTCGGATCCGGAATTCCGGTGTTCTGTGGGTGATGTCGCTTCCACGATCGCATCCTCGGCCCTGCCACCAGGCCGTCTGATCGTTCGCGTACTTAGCAGTGGGTGCGAAGCCTCAAGGGCAACGCGACGCCACGCCGAGCGCTCACATCGAGCGCATCACGCGTACGCAGGAAGAAACAACTTCGAGAAGCAAAGGTCAGCATCGATCGGGTCGATGCAGCGATGGGTCTGGCCCATCGCTGATGCGAATCGCGCTCTGAGGCGGCGATTCGTAGGGTCGGTGGCAAAGGCCGCTAGCGCGACCTTGAGATACGAGGCCTTTGAGGCCCGGCACTGCGTGAGGCGGTTATCGCCCGCAACGCTCGGTGTTCATCTCCGAGATCTGTTCGCGATGAACAGGAACAAGCAGCGGAACGAGTATTGACGAGCGCGACGAGCGCGTCAAGAGGCATGCGGCAAAGTCGGCTTGACAAACAAGATTCGTCCTAATTGGTGCCCGAACAGGTTTCCTTCGCGACTGCAATGCCACGCGAAGCCGCGCCAGGCTTGACATTGGCGCGGGGTGTGATTCCCTCGGGTTCTAATCTGATTGAGATCGGGCGTTGTTCCGGACGATCGCATCGCCCTGTAGTGCGACCCTGGTGCGCCTTCCACCGTGCTGGGCCAGTCCGGAAAGGGTCAAGCCACACTGCAGTCGCAATGGAGTGTGCATACAGTGCGACCCGGTGCCGAGAGCCCAGTCCAAAACGCGCGATGTCGACTGGAAAGGGAAAGACGAAACCGAGCCCTTTGAGGTGCAATTGATTCATTTCGGAGAAACGCATGGAACCCGTCCTCCGGGCGCTCGATGATGCCTGCGGTCGCGTCGTCCGAAAGTTGGCACCCACCGGCCGATCTGTGCCAATCGGCATCCATTCGCCCGCTGTCACGATGTCCTCGCTCGAACGAGTCCCCGGCGCCATGGCGGCGAAATTCTCTGCCGTCACCGCGCTCACGGACGCTTTCTGCGAAAGGCACCTCAACGACGAATACCGCGTGCTGATTCACCGGGTGGTCGGCGCTCTTGCAAGAAAGCGACCGTCGCCATTGCTCAAGGGCAAAGAAAATGCATGGGCCGCCGGCGCCGTCCACGCGGTCGGCCGCGCCAATTTCCTCGATGACCCCTCCCAGGTTCCCCACTGCAACCCGAAGACCATTTACAAGTTCTTCGACATTGCCGAGAGCACTGGGCAAAACAAGTCAAAGCAAATCAGGGATGCGCTCGGAATGGGGGTGATGTCTCGCAATTGGACGTTGCCCAGCCGGCTTGCTGACAATCCGCTCGTGTGGATGGTTCAGATCAATGGTCTGATCATCGACATCCGTCGGTCCCCGCCCGAGCTCCAGCGGCTCGCCTATGAGAAAGGGTTGATCCCCTTCATCCCCGCCGAGGGCAGCAGCCCGGATCCATGAGCCGGATCACGCGCTACGCCCTCGCTGATGCCGCAGCAAGGGTTCGGGGTCAACCCCCGAGCCAGTGACGGTACGCCTCGATCCATTCGACCCCTTCGGGCCTGGGCCACGGAAGCGGCAGATCAAGAATGGGCACAGACTGTCGCTCGCGACCGCGGGTGCAGATGGCGACGATGCCGTTGTCGCCACGAACGTCGAGCGCGACGACTTTCACCAGGGCACCGAGCATGGTGGTTTCAAACGGCAGTGCGAGGTGTTCCTCGAGCATCGTGTACCAACCGGTGGTCTGCTCAGACTCGCCGTACGCATCGAGCGTGGCCTCTTCGATCATGGCGGCCAGCCGGGCCTTGCTGATCCGGCTCGCCGTGTTGCTCCCCTTCTTGGCTGGTTCGCGCAGTGGCATGTGAACATTCCCTTCAAGCAAAGTCGTCGTTCCGGTCGAGTTCGGCAAGTACGCCCTCGTCGTACTCGACCGTTGTTTCGTCCGCGGGCTCGGCGTACCCGAGCGGCGCCTCCCCTCGCGCGTAGCCGATCGCGCGGTAGCCTCGAAGGCGTTTCTCGAACATCCGCAGCAGCATCGGAACTTCGCGGTCAACGTAGTCGAAGATGCGGAGATCGCACTTGCCGGGGTGGAGGCGATGCAGGCGCCCGGTGTATTGGACGAGGGTCCCCTTCCAGGATATGGGCAATGCCAGGAAGAGGGTGTCCAGCCGCGGATCGTCGAATCCCTCACCGATGTACCGGCCGGTGGCGAGCAGGAGTCGTTCCTCAGTGGCATGGATGGCGGTGAGGCGGTCACGCATGTCGCGAGCGGCCTTGGCTCCCATCCCTCCCTGCAGGACGACCAGATGCCGCGCAAACGGCCGGAGCTTGCTCGCGAAGTACTCGAGGTGGTCCCTGCGCTCGGTCAGGAGCATCGGTGAGCGCCCATCTGCGAGGGCACCGATGACGTCGTTGAGGATCATCGCGTTGCGTGTCTCGTCCTGCGCCAGCGCGCCGTAGAGACCCTGGATCCCTCCGTCGGAGGCAACGGTCGAAGGACGGAAGGCGGTCTCGCGCACGATGAGTCGGTGCTCGAACCGGCGCTGGCCCGCCTGTGTCTTAGCGTTCACCGTGAAACGCACCGGACCAAGCTGCATTTGGATGATGGGATGGCGCCCATCGCGGCGCTGCGGCGTTGCGGTCAGCCCGACGACGTAACGCGCCTTCGCTGACGCCAGCACGCGCTCGAACGAGACCGCCGGGAGATGGTGGCACTCGTCGACAATGACCTGCCCGTAGCCGGCCACGAGATCCGCGACGGACTCGTTGCGCACCAGGCTCTGAATCATCGCCACGTCGATCCTGCCGGTGGGGTTGCGCTTTCCGGCACCGATCTGCCCGATCCCCTTGGGGTCGACACCTAGGAATACGGCGAGTTGCGCACGCCACTGGTCGAGCAGCGGTCTTCGATGTACCAGGACCAACGTGCTGCAGGCACGGGCGGCCACCAGATACGTGCCAATGACTGTCTTGCCGGTGCCAGGAGGGGCGACAAGAACGCCGCAGTCGCTCGCGAGAAGCGCACGGGCCGCTTGATCCTGAACCGGCGTGAGTGTTCCGGCGAAACGCAGCGCAAGCGGCTCACCGCAGACGCGCTCGTCGACGACCTCGAGAGCGACACCGAGACCGCGCAGCAGCTCCTCAAGATCGGGTCTGCAGCCTCGGGGTAGCGCGACATGCTGCGGGAGATCTTCGGCGCAGGAGATCACCCGCGGGGTGAGCGCCGTCGACAGTCGCATGCTCTGCTTCTTGTAGAACTCCGGATTCTGGAAGGCCGCAATACGCTTGATCTGGTTGAGCAGCGGCGAGGGCAAGCCTGCCTTCGCGACGAAGAGCCTCTGCGAGAGTACCGCTGACACTCGATTCGGCAGGGGTCCCGTGATGCGCGGTGATCGCGCCTTCCCGGATGGCGGCCGCGTCCACGGCGCAGCATCCTCTTCGTCGGCTACTTCCGCCATACGAACTCCGACGACGCTTCCCGCGCGACTCGCGTCGGATGCGATTCGCTCCACCGTCAACGCGTCAATGCGCTTGATCGACGCGAGGTGAGCCCACTGCTGCTCGTCGGGGAACGCTGCGAGGTCGTCGTTGAGAAAGACCGAATTGCCCTCCTGCCGCGGTCCGTGCTGGAGCGGCAGGGCGATCAGGTTTCCGAAGCCACCGCGCGGCATCGTGTCCTGGCTGGGAAACAGCCGGTCGTAGGAGTCCATGCCAAGCTCGTGTCGGCTCGCCATCGTCTCGGTGATGTAGGTGGCAACCCATCTTGCGCGCCGTCGCTGCCGCGACGGGGGTCGCGAAGAAAAACCAGACGTGCGCTCCGTTGCCCGAGCGTGAGCGCTCAACCGCCAGAGGCAGCCCCATTCGACGGCTTGTCTGCACGAATGCACGTACGTCGTCCATCCACGCGCTCTTGTCGAAGTCGACCGCCAGAAACCAGCAGGTCTCGTCGTCTTGCATCGGATAGACGCCCATCACATGCTGGCCCTTCAGGTGGGCAATCACCGCGGCGTCATCGACGGGCTTGAACGCCTGCCGGGTGCAGTCGCCGCATTTCACCTTCGGAAGCTCGCAGATACCGGGCACGAACTTGTTCGAGCAGGCTGGGGCATACCCTGGCGTGCCCGTCTTCTTGCTGACGAAGCGCGTCGGGTAGAGGTCCGGACGGCCGCGGAAGAGCTGACGGAACAGTTTCACCTTGTCGGCTGGCGTGCGGGGGGCAAACCCCGGCAGCGGCTCGGGCACCACGGGCCGAGGAGTCGCATCAAGTGCTGCGAGCTCCTTTCGAAGCGCGTCGATTCTGGCGTTTGCCGCGATACGCTGCGCTTCGATCTGCTCGAGGTCCGACTCTGCCTTCGCGAGTTCAGTGACGAGCGGGTCCCGCGGTGCGGAGGGCGAGTCGTTCGGAGACTTGCTTTCGCCGGGCGCTTTCACTCGAAGGTTTCCGAAACCCAGCTTCGGATCGCGTCGCAGGCGCAAGCTACCCGGGAGCCGAGAGCACCTCGGGTTGGCGATGACGTCACGCGAATGGATCCAGCACCTTCACGTGCGCTTTTCTGAAATCGTGCGTGTTTCTGGTGACGACGATGAAATCGTGAACGAGCGCGGTCGCTGCGATCAGGCTGTCCTTTATCGGCATCGATTCACCGGACTTGCGCAGTTCAGCCAGAAGTTTTGCCCATCGGAGGCCCGTGAGCGCATCCCATGGAACGCAGACGATTCTTGCGACGCCCTCATCAAACCAGGTTTCGAGTCGACGACGTCGCTTCCCCGCAGGTAGGAGATGAATGCCGAAGCGAATCTCACCCAGAATTATGGGGTCTACCGCTATCGCACGCTCGTTGTGCCGCAACCATTCGATTGCATTGGAATTGGGGGCAGGCTTGGTGGCCTCGCTGAGGACATTAGCATCGACCAGATAGGTCACAGCGTATCGGTCGATTCGGATTCAATAGGAACGAAATAACCCTTTTCCGGGCACGCCAGTAGCCAATCGACGAGCCCTTCATTGGGAGGAGGCTCTCGGCGCAGGAGGCGATACTCGCCACGATCGATACGCTCGACCTCAAACTCCTGGCCAGGCTCGATGTTGTCCCTCTGCCGGATCTCGGCGGGCAGTATAAGCTGCCCCTTCGTAGAAACAGTCGTCTTCATGCGTGAGTAAGATAACGTCTTACATTGCGAAAGTCAACACCAAATCCCACCACGCTAAAAGAAGCCTGCGCGCGCGTCCTGCTTGCCGACTCCCGACCGCACCCAAGCTTGCAGAAATCCAGTAATTCCGCTAAGCTGCAATTATGAAAGCTACCCTTACGCTTACCAACCGCGGCGTGGTGACCCTCCCCGCGAAGCTTCGCCGAGCATTGGGCCTCAGGGCCGATGACCAGCTCATTGCCGAGACGACGCCGGAGGGATTGTTATTGCGGCCGGCGGTGACGTTGCCGGTCGAGATCTACAGCGAGAAGCGAATCCGCGAATTCGACGAGGCCGAGGCCGAACTGGCCAAAGTCCTGAACCGCCGGAGCCGTCCGAAGAAAATCGCCCGGTAGTCGCCGGCGGATGCGCATTTTTCTCGATGCGAATGTGCTCTTTTCCGCGGCGAAGTCTGACGGCGCGGTCCACCAGCTGCTGACGCTACTCGAGAAGTCCGGCCACGAGTGTTGCGTGGATGGTTACGTGATCGAAGAAGCGCGCCGAAACCTCGTTGCCAAAGCGCCGGACCGCGTTGTCGCTCTCGAGAGACTGTTGTCGCGCATGAAGACGGCGGGTGCGCAGCGCAGCGACACTGCGCTCGAAGCGTCATTGCCGTTACCGGCCAAGGATCGGCCGGTACTGGCAGCGGCCATCCGCCAAAGCTGCACCGCGCTGGTCACTGGCGATCGCACGCATTTCGGGGCTCTGTACGGCCGAACGATTCAGGGCGTAACCATCTACTCGCCGCGGTCGCTGGCAGAGATGCTCTTGGTGTAGCTGGAAATCGCCGCCGGCATTCGAAATCGTCAAGGCGATACAGGAGCTACGCGCCGCCCATAGTCAGGACGCCGTCTTCAAGCGGGAGCTCGTCGAGGTGCGACTGACGTGGAAGGCCAAGCGAAACTTCATGAAGCTCTTGGCAACGTTGGACTGACAAGTGTGGAGAGGTGCGTCGTTCGGACCAAGACCGATGGTCCGCAATGCCGGAAATCGCAGGCAGTTATCCACAGATCGCCGAAAAATTTCGAATTTCGTTTGGTCACTTTTTGGTCACAGAAACCCGGAAACCCGCATCCAGCCTGGCGGTAACACGGTTTCGAATCCCGCCCTCTCGGCCAATAGAAATAAATATACACAGTGAGTTGCGTGCTTTATTGACTATTCGTCGCGCCAGACACGTTCGAACGTCGCACGGATGTCGGCCTCCACGTTTGGCGTGTACCCGAAGTCAGGATCGAGGATGGATTTCATGGCCGAGCTCCTTGGAGTGCTTACGGTCGCGCCGGCGACGACAGTGCGGTGACGTTCACGTTGAGTCGCGGGTTGCTTGCGGGCATTTGCAGCTTCGGCTTGCGCGAATCAACGTAAACGCCGCCGACGTCGAGCGTTTCGCGACATTCTCGTCAGATTCATCGTGCTGCAGCGCTGGGTTGTCCAAACCGTCGTGATGAGCGGTCTCAAAGGCTGAGCGCCTGGATGCACGCGCGCAGATAGCCAGATTCCTTTAGTCGGTGGTCTCGTTGCCGGATACACCGCGCGTCCGCTGCCCCCAACACCGTAAGCCCTTTCTTGTTTTCGTGCGCCGCTATGCTTTTGCTGTGACGAAGTGGCGACGGACGGCGTCAGGACGGGTTAGGCAAGTCAAGTATTCCACTTCTTGATCGATGGTATCAGTCCGCAACGGCGCTTTGAATCATCCAACTTGATGTACGAGGTTCGGTTTGATTGTGACGCGAATCCCATCGTTGCTTCAGACGATATGCGCGCACTGCGTCGTCCCCGTCGCGACCTCGGGCAATTCCGTGCACAAACCGGGCTGCTTGGATACGATCGCAAACGCTTCGCGATCACGCGCGCGATCGAACATGCAGCCCTCGGGGCGTTGACGCGCCCCGCGCGCCGGCATCTAATGAAACTCGCCGCCGTCGCTAGCTCGCACCGCAGCGGGGAACGGCGAACGAGGTCCGGCGTGGGATTCGGACCGGCGGCACAACTGCAACAGCGAGGGTCGCCGCGGCAAGCGCGCAAGCGACGTCTGCCCGGACCGACCGGGAACGAGGAGAAGCATGATGCTCGGGACTGATATGCGAAGGGCAGCGTTGGTCGTAGGCTGCACGCTGCTCGCGATGTTTTCGATACCTGCTGCCGCCCAGCAGGATAAGTTGCGCAACGTGGTGATTCTCGCTACGGGAGGCACGATCGCCGGCACTGCCGCGGCGGCGACACAGGTCGCGGGCTACACAGCCGCGAAGGTGCCCGTCGAGCAATTGATCGATGCCGTGCCGGATCTGAAGAAGATGGCGAACGTCAAGGGCGAGCAGGTGGCGCAGGTCGCGAGCGAAAGCATGACGAACGACATCTGGCTGAAGCTCGCCAAGCGCGTCAACGCGCTGCTCGCGCAACCGGACGTTGATGGTGTCGTGATTACACACGGCACCGACACGCTCGAGGAGACCGCCTATTTCCTGAACCTCGTCGTGAAGAGCGCGAAGCCCGTCGTTCTGGTCGGAGCGATGCGCCCGTCGACGGCGATGAGCGCGGACGGGCCATTCAACATCTACAACGCCGTCGCGGTTGCGTCGAGCAAAGAAGCCGTCGGCAGGGGCGTTCTGGTCAGCCTGAACGACCAGATCAGCGGCGCGCGGGACGTAACCAAGAGCAACACAATGACGCTCGACACGTTTCGCGGTCCCGATTTCGGTCTCGTCGGCTATGTCGTGGGCGGGCAGCCTTGGTTCTATCGCGCGTCCACTCGCAAGCACACTATCGACAGCGAGTTCGACATCACCAACGTTGAGACGCTGCCGGCAGTCGACATCGTCTACGGGTACGCCAACATGAATCGCGTCGCGCTCGACGCGTTCGTCGCCGCCGGCGACAAGGGCGTTATTCACGCCGGCGTGGGCGACGGCAGCCTCGCCGCGCAGGTGAAGCCCGCGCTGATCGAAGTGCGTAAGAAAGGCGTAGTCGTCGTGCGCAGCTCGCGTACCGGCGGCGGTCCAGTGGTTCGCAACGGCGAAGCGAACGACGACGAGCTCGACTTCGTCGTGTCCGATACGCTGAATCCGCAAAAGGCGCGCGTCCTGCTGATGCTCGCGCTGACGAAGACGACCAACACCAAGGACATTCAGCGGATGTTCTACACCTACTGAGGTAAACCAGTTGAGATTTGGTGAGCGAGGCGATGTCCGATTGAAGGGGAGTGCCGCACATGAATCACGTGATCATTGGTGCCGGACCCGCCGGGGTCATAGCCGCCGAAACGCTGCGTGAACAGGATCCCCGCGCAGCGATAACGCTCGTAAGCGGCGAACGCGGTGAACCGTACGCTCGCATGGCGATCCCGTACATCCTCGCCGGACGCATCACGGAGGCGGGCGCGCATCAACGTAAGCACGCCGGACACTTCGACGACCTCGGCATTCGCTATCTCAACCACAAAGCGATGCAGGTGCACGCGAGTGCGAATGGCGGCAGTGTCGATCTCGACGACGGTTCGACGCTCGAGTATGACCGATTGCTCGTCGCGACCGGTTCATCTCCGACGGTGCCCCCTTTGAGCGGCACCGATCTCGACGGTGTCGTCACGTGCTGGACGCTCGAGGACGCGCGCGCGATCGCCACGAGATTGAAATCCGGCGCGAAGATCGTCATGGTGGGTGCCGGGTTCGTTGCCGGCGTGTGTATGAAGTCGCTGGTCGAACGTGGCGCTCAGCTATCGGTCATCGCCGGACGCACGGGACAGATACTTCGCTCGATGATGACGCCCGTCGGCAGCCGCCTGCTGCAGCGCTGGCTGGAGGACAAAGGCGTCAATGTCATCACCCAGGGGCGGATCGATCGAATCGATCCGGGTCCGCGACTTGTGATGGACACGCGCACGCTCGACGCCGATCTGATCATCCTCGCGACGGGCGTCCACCCTAACGTTTCGTTCCTGGACAGCACCGGTGCCGAAATCGATCAAGGCATCGTGATCGACGATCGAATGCGAACGACGGTGCCGAACGTCTACGCCGCCGGAGACGTCGCACAGGGGCGTGACTTTTCCACTGGGGAGTGGGTGGTCCATGCGCTGCAGCCCACGGCCACGGAGCACGGCCGCGTCGCCGCGCTCAACATGGCGGGGAAGGACGTACCCTATCGCGGCAGTCTCGGCATGAACGTGCTCGATACGGTGGGACTCATCTCGCAGACCTTCGGTCTCTGGCAGGGTGTTGATGGCGGTGAAACGGCGGAAAGCATCAACGAAGACCAGTTTCTCTACACGCGCCTATGCTTCGACGATGACGTCCTTGTCGGCGCAATCAGCATCGGACAGGGACGCAGCGTTGGCGCGATCCGCGGCCTGATCCAGACGCGGCGCAAGCTCGGTGCATGGAAGCAGAGGCTCCTCAAAGACCCGCAACTGGTGACCGATGCGTTCGTCGATACCAGGAGTTGAGCGCGGCGGGCGCGCAGTCGCCGCCGATTCGATCGTCGCGCTGCCGGCGGTGCGGACAGCGTCTGTCAGGCAGCCCGGTGTGTGCTGGCAAGATAGGCGTCCATGAGCCGCGTCGGATTTTCGAGCAGCTCCTGCTTCCATTTGCCGAGCTTCACGCGACCCTGGATCAGTCCGCGAATCACGCCGACGTTATCGATGAATCCCAGCGTCGTCGCGCCGATCAGCACGTCGTCGCGGAATTCGAGGCGAATGTAGCGGAAGGTTCCGTCGTCGCGCATTTCTACCGACGCGCCACCCTCCTCGGGCGGCACGCCCGCCCACTGGCCGAACGACGATGCGACGAGGCCCAGCGTGTCGAGCACGTTCATCTGCAGATTGCCCGGCATGGAAGTCGAGCCGCCGCTCATGTTGACCGCCGCGATTCGAGCTTCTTCGACCGCAACCGGCTGAATGGCGTTGATGATGCGATGACCCGTTGGAAACTCGGGAGACTGCGCGACGTCACCCGCCGCGAAGACGCCGCCGACGTTGGTCTCCATCCGACGGTCCACGAGCACACCCTGGTCGCATACGATGCCGCTGCCTTCGAGAAAGCCGATGTTGGGCCGCACGCCGGTCGCCGAGATCACGAGATCGCAATCGAGCTTCGTGCCGCCGTCGAGCGCCACTGCGAGGCGCGTGCCGTGCGGCGCGATCGATATGACCTTCGCGCCGGTCAGCACGTGGACGCCTTTGCGCTCGCACCATGCCTTGATCATCGAGCCCGCGCCTTCGGTCATCATCCGCGGCACCATGCGGTTGCCCATCTCGACGACAGTCAGATCGACGCCGCGAGTCGCGAGTGCTTCCATGATGATGCAGCCGATGAATCCGGCGCCCATCTGCACCACCCTCGCGCCCGGTTTCGCGACCGCGAGGATTTTCCGGGCGTCGGCAAGCGTCCAGCACGCGAGCACGTTGGGTGAATCGATGCCTTCGATAGGCGGTCGGTTCGACGATACCCCGCTCGCGATCAGCAGCCGGTCGTAGGAGAGCAGGTCGCCCGAATCGAGGCGCACTTCGCGTTTCGCGGTGTCGACGGCTGTCGCGCGGCACCTCCTGAGTTCGATGCCGAGCGTCGCGAAATGGCTCGCGTCCTTGCGCAGATAAGTTCCTTCTTCGCCGATATTGCCCATCAGCAGGTACGGAATCGCCATGCGCGAATACGGCGGTTCGGGTTCGTCGCCGAGCATCGTGATCTGGTCGTGCGGCGCACGTTTGCGCAGCGTTTCGGCGGCCACGACTCCCGCCGGTCCATTGCCGATGATGACGTGCTTCATCGCGATCCCCGTGTTACGCGAGAAAGAACGGGCGGCCGTTTCGCCGCCCTGAAGATCACCGCGAATGCTTCCGGCTTAGCTGATCGCTTGCGTGCCCAACCGTTCGCGCGTGCTGGCCGTGGGAACACCGTTCGGGTCCCATCCGCGCAGCTCGTAGTACTCGGGCAGCATCTTGTCGAGTCCACTGACGAGCCCCTTCGCAGGGCCGGTTTTCGCCGGCTCGGTTTTCAGCCGAGGCGGCAGGTCGTCATCCTTCTTGCTGAGGCCCGCCGCGAGATTGAACTCCTTTTCCAGATTCCAGATGCGCTCGCCGACGACGGCCAGATTTTCGAGGGACCAATCGCCATCGCAGGCGGCCTGCAATTGCGGTGCGACGTCCTGCAGCGTCCAAGCGAACGACGTGAACAGGCAAAGCCCGGACGAATCGAAGACCGCGGTCGCGTCCTGGAACGCCTTCACGAGGCCCGCCTTGCCGTCCGTCGTCAGGGGATCGCTCTTCACAGGGATACCGAGCACCTCCGAGGCGACCGTATAGCCGCGCAGGTGGCACGCGCCGCGATTCGACGTCGCGTAGGCAAGGCCCATGCCCTGGATGCCTCGCGAGTCGTACGCGGGAAATTCCTGTCCCTTGACTGTCATCGAAAGCTCGGGATGGCCGTATTTCGCGGTGAGCCGCTTCGAGCCCAACCCGACTTCCTTGCCGAAACCCTCGCCGCGTGCCGTCAGTTCGGCGAGGTACGTGAGCGCCTTGGCGGAACCAAACGGCGCCTCGATGCCGATCTGTTCCTTGGTGAGGACGCCCATCTCGTAGAGCTCCATCACCGCGCCGACCGTCGCGCCGAACGAGATCGGATCGTAGCCGTCCTCGTTGCAGATAAAGTTAGCGTATGTCAGCGCCTCGAGATCGTTGACGCCGTTCGCTGCGCCGAGCGCCCATGCCGCTTCGTATTCGAGGCCGCCGGAAGCGCCCCAGTACTGCGGCTTGTTGATGACGGTGTAGTGCGTCTCGTCGATCTTCGAAATCCGTCCGCACGCGATCGTGCAGCCGAAGCACGCCTGATTGGTCACGAGGTTGGCCTTGCCATCGGTCTTGCGCGGTGCGTGCATCGCCTCGGCGGAAATGTCCTTCGCACCATCGAACTGTACGTCGCGATGATTGCGCGTTGGCAGCGCGCCGATTTCATTGATCACGTTCATCAGCACTTGCGTTCCGAACTTGGGAAGCCCCTGTCCGGTCACGGCGTTGTCGGCAAGCACTTTCTTCGCTGCCTTCGTTGCCTTCATGAACGCCATCGGATCGCGCACGTTGCCCACACCCTTCGTGCCGCGCACCGCGATCGCCTTGAGATTCTTCGAGCCCATTACCGCGCCGACGCCCGAGCGGCCGGCGGCGCGGTGTAGATCGTTGATCACGCCGGCGAACAAGCACTGAGTCTCACCGGCGCGACCGATAGACGACACGCGAACCTGAGGATCGTGATATTTCTGTTTCAGCAGGCCCTCGGTGTCCCAGGTCGTCTTGCCCCAGAGATCCGAAGCATCGACGAGTTCGGCGCGGTCATCCTCGATGTGCAGGTAGACGGGCTTCGGCGACTTGCCTTCGACGATGATCATGTCCCACCCGGCGAACTTCAGCTCGGCGCCGAAATAGCCGCCCGAGTTCGAGCACGCGATGGCGCCGGTTAGCGGACCCTTCGTGATGACCGAATAGCGGCCACCGGTCGACGCCATCGTGCCCGTCAGCGGGCCGGTGGCGAAGATCAACTTGTTCTGCGGCGAAAGGGGGTCGATTCGAGGATCGACCTCCGACGTGAAGTAACGGGTTGCGAGCCCGCGCTGGCCGAGATACTGCATTGCCCATTCCAGGTTGAGCGGCTCGGGCGTGCACGTGCCTTGCGTGAGATCCACGCGAAGGACTTTGCGGGTCCATGACATCTTTCGTCTCCTCGAATCCGATTCACGAGCAGGATTGGCGATCGTGGGGCTCAGTCGGCGTGGCCCGCGACCGGCTGCGAGTCGAGCTTCTGCGCCCACTGGCGCATCCGATCGAGACCCGTCCAATCGGCGTCGATGTACGTGATCGCGCCGGTCGGGCACGCATCGGCGCAGGCGGGCTCACCGCCGCACAGATCGCATTTCTGCACCTTGCCGAGTTCCTGCACGTAATTGATCGTGCCGAAGGGACATGCGATCGTGCAGACTTTGCAACCTACGCAAATGTCGGCGACGACGACCTTCGCGCCGGTTGCCTTGTCGACCTGGATCGCCTCGACAGGGCATGCATGCAGGCACCAGGCCTCGTCGCATTGCGTACACGTGTAAGGAACCTTGCGTCCGCTGTGATGGAAATCGAAGACTTTGATGCGCGACTTCGCGGGTGCGAACACGCCGTAGTTTTCATACGAGCACGCCATTTCGCACTGCAGGCAGCCGGTGCATTTGGCGGGATCGATGTGGAGGGACTTCTGCACGGTGGACTCCTGTGCAAGCGCGCGCCTGGCGAGGCACACGCGATTGGCAGATCAAGCGTTTAGGTGCACGTAGCCGGGATGTCGCCCGGCGTCGGTCGATCATACGCGGCCGTCGCGAGAACGCAAGCCGCGGCGTCGGGCAAGGAGGAGGCGGGCCACAGGTCGCTTTGCTGGAAGAGCAACTTCGCGCTCTGAACGGTCGCGTCTTGCGCTAAGATCATGATCGACAGCGCCCGAGGCGCGCCTTACGTTGCCAATGCAGGTTACGCTAAAGCTCTACGCGACACTGACCGACTACCTGCCGGCCGCCGCGCGCGCAACGAATCACGTTCGGCTCGACGTGCCGTCGGATGCGACGGTCGAAGCGTTGATCGCCCCCTTCCATCTGCCTGCCAACCTCGCGCACCTGCTCCTGATCAACGGCGTGTTCGTCCCGCGTTCCGAGCGCAACAAGCGCCGATTGAAAGATGGCGACGTCGTCGCGATCTGGCCGCCGATCGCGGGCGGCTGATGACGGGCAGGCCCTGCGACGGGTATCGCTTCGAGATGGCGCTCACTCGCGCCGAGTTTCTGCGGCTGCTGCCGGTCGCGGTGGGACAGTTGCAATTGCGCGTCGAAGGCGAATGCATCGCGGGTCGTACCCACGATGTCGAATGGACGATAAGGGTCATCGAACGACCCGAACGGCGCATTGCCAGCTTGACGCTTCCCACTCTTGAAGTAATGCTCGACTGCGCTGCAGCCGATCGTCATGACGTCCAACGGTTCTTCGAGCAATTCATGCGCGCCTACCAGCGCGCGGGCGGCTAACAGAGTTTGCTCGCGAGAATCTTCGGCCCGCCGCGGCTGAACCGACTCGCGAGTCTCAAGTGGGGGCGCAGCTTCTCGACGTCTGTCGCAGTGGCGCGGGCAGCCCGGATTTGGTGTTGACTTTCGCAATGTAAGACGTTATCTTACCCCACATGAAGACGACTGTTTCTACGAAGGGGCAGCTTATACTGCCCGCCGAGATCCGGCAGAGGGACAACATCGAGCCTGGCCAGGAGTTTGAGGTCGAGCGTATCGATCGTGGCGTCTATCGCCTCTTGCGCCGAGAGCCTCCTCCTAATGAAGGGCTCGTCGATTGGCTACTGGCGTGCCCGGAAAAGGGTTATTTCGTTCCTATTGAATCCGACTCGACCGATACGCTGTGACCTATCTGGTCGATGCTAATGTCCTCAGCGAGGCCACCAAGCCTGCCCCCAATTCCAATGCAATCGAATGGTTGCGGCACAACGAGCGTGCGATAGCGGTAGACCCCATAATTCTGGGTGAGATTCGCTTCGGCATTCATCTCCTACCTGCGGGGAAGCGACGTCGTCGACTCGAAACCTGGTTTGACGAGGGCGTCGCAAGAATCGTCTGCATTCCATGGGATGCGCTCACGGGCCTCCGATGGGCAAAACTTCTGGCTGAGCTGCGCAAGTCCGGTGAATCGATGCCGATAAAGGACAGCCTTATCGCAGCGACGGCGCTCGTTCACGATTTCATCGTCGTCACCAGAAACACGCACGATTTCAGAAAAGCGCACGTGAAGGTGCTGGATCCATTCGCGTGACGTCATCGCCAACCCGAGGTCCTCTCGGCCGCTTCCATCGCCCAGGCCCGAAGGGGTCGAATGGATCGAGGCGTACCGTCACTGGCTCGGGGGTTGACCCCGAACCCTTGCCACGGCACCAGCGAGGGCGTAGCGCGTGATCCGGCTCATGGATCCCGGCTACTGCGCTCGGCAGGGATGAATGGGATCAGCCCTTTCTCATAGGCGAGCCGCTGGAGCTCGGGCGGGGACCAGCGGATGTCGATCATCAAGCCATTGATGAACCATCCACACGCCGTGCCCGATCATCGAGGAAAGCCAAGGAACTCGTTCATGTCGGATCCGCTTCCCACCTACTCCAGCGAGACGCTGTCGCGGCTCGCCACTCCTGAACTGCTTCGCCGCATGACCACCGACGAGGACCGCGTTCCGCGCAACGTGATCGACGAGTGCGCGCGGCGAGGGGAGGAGATGGTCGCAGCGCTCAACGACCTCGTCGCGCCGGAAAACTGGAGCGCTGACGCCGCGCCCGGCGAGTGGTGGCTTCGCCTCCATGCAGTCATGGTGCTCGGCCTCAGCTCTTCCGAGAGCGCCGGCTTCGCGCTCATCGCGTTCATGCGGCGCATGGAGCGAGCGGAGGATGAGAACCTGCAGGACTGGCTGGCCGGCTACTGGCCGGCGCTCTTTGGGAACAAACCGGATGCCGTCATCGAACCGCTGCGCGAGCTCGCGCAGGACCGGAGCGTCGACTGGTACATGCGGATCTCAGCCGTCGAGAGCGTGATCGCGCTCGGCGAGCGCAGTGGCGCGCAAGCGCTCGACGTGGCGCTCGATTGGGCTGCCTCGATCGCGGCGGACGAAACGGAGAACTGGACGCTGCGCCTCATGGTCGGCGGCAAGCTTCTCGACGCTCCGCGCGAGCGCCATCGCAAGCTGGTCGACGATCTCGCCGCGCGCCAGCGCTGGCCTCAGGACCGCGCCTTCACTGCCGACGAGGTGCGGGAGGCATTCTCCGGCACGACCGGCGACAAGCCGCAGTGGCAGCGGAGCTTCGACGATCCGTGGCGTTTCTACGAGCCCGATGCGATCGCGCGGCGCCAGGAGCGATGGGCGGAGGAGGACGCAAGATCGACATCAACCGCTTCGCGAAGCGACGACGAAACGCCCGACGAAATCGCCAAGGCGGTGACGCCGCACGTGCGTGACACGCCGAAGGTGGGTCGCAACGACCCGTGCCCCTGCGGCAGCGGCAAGAAATACAAGCGGTGCTGCCTGGCCAAGGCAGAGAACGTGTCTCCGGAGGAGCTCGTCTGGCGGCGTTTGCGGCGCCTTCTCGACGAGCACCAGCGCGCCATGCTGCGCTTCTTCGTGGAGAGCTACGGTCGCGAGGCGATCGACGAGGCGTGGTGCGTTTTCGTGGCCGACGAAACGGCGACGTTCGACGAGGAAAGCCGCCACTTGCAGATCTTCATGCCGTGGCTGTTTCACTTCTGGACCCCGCGCCCCGAGCGTACGACGGTGCGCGACGGTTCGCTGTTCGGCGCCCCGCCGTCGGCGCACTACCTGCGCCGGCACCGCAACATCGAGCCGCTTCTGCGCGCCTACCTCGAGTCGTGCCTCGCGGCGCCGCTCAGTGCGTTCGAGATCGTGCGGGCCGATCCCGGGAGGGGTTTTCTACTGCGCGATCTGTTCACCGGAGAGGTGCGCGAAGTGACCGAGCGTTCCGCTTCCCACGCCATGGATGACGGAGATCTCGTGTTCGGCCAGATCGCGGAGGCGGGCGGCGTGGCGATTCTCGAGGCCACGCAGGGCTGTGTCGTTCCGCCGGTGCACCGCATCGAGGTCATCGCGTTCCGCCAGCGGCACTTCCCTGACGATCGCCCCGCCACGCGCCAGCGCGTGCGCGAGCTTCACGCCGAGATCGTCGCTCTCTACCGTGAGATCGATCGGCGCATCTTCGAGCCGGCCATGCCGAAGCTGCACAATACCGACGGTGATCCGCTCTCCCTGCGCCGCGTGGTGTTCGACGTGTCCTGCGCGCAGGAAGCCTTCGACGCGCTCAAGCATCTCGCGCTCGGCGAGAGCGAGGACGATCTGCTCCGCGACGCAGTCCGCGATGCCAGCGGTCGGCTCGAGCGCGTGCGCTTTCCCTGGCTCAAGCGAGGAAACGAGCGGACCCCGGGACTCGACAACACGCTCCTCGGCACGATCGAGCTCGACGGCACGCGCCTCTGCGCCGAGGTGAACTCCGAACGGCGGGAGCAGACGCTCAACGAAATCGTCGCGAAGTCGCTCGGCGACCGTGCGCGCTATCGCGTGACCGAGATCGCGTCGCTCGATAAGCTGCTTTCCGAAACCGGCCGGCCACCGCAGGCGGCGAAGGATCACGCTGCCCTCGCCGAGTTGCCCGAGGTGAAGGCGAAGCTGCGCGAGCTCATGGCGAAGCATTACGAGCAGTGGGTGAACGACAAGCTTCCCGCGCTGGGCAACAGGACGCCCCTCGAAGCGGCTCGGGATCCCGCGGGCCGCGAAGCGGTGGAGGCGCTCGTGCTTCAGATCGAGCGGGACGGATCGCGGATGAATCCTCCGCTCGATCCGGAGATCGTCCGGCGGCTGCGAGAGCGGCTGCAACTCACTTCGGTCAACTGAGAGCTGAGCCCCGAGCAACTCGCAAGCCTGCGAAGAGTCGCTGTCACGGGCGGCCCGGCGCAGCGCAACGGTCCGAAACGAAGCCCTGAGCCGAATGACGTCGACGAGTTCATGCTCATGGACGACACATTCAATCTTGGCCAGGTTACCGGAGAAGCGCGGCTCGTCTTTGATGCGCATTCCCGTGTCCGAGTACTCGATAACTTGGCGGCGGCCGAGACGCCGGAGCGCATTCTCGAGCAGTACCCGACTCGGAAACCCGAGCACATTGCCGCCGCGATCGCGTACGCTGCCGACCTCGCGCGCGAGCGCGTGGTAGCCGTCCCCACTATCGGCATTCGATCAGGTTGCGAACGTCAACGTCGCGAATATCGAGCCTCCCAGCGAGTGCGCGAATGCGCGTCATAGCGGCGGCTCGCGATCGTTTTGGCAGCGGTTTCTCCGGGACCAGCCGCGCCACTGGCTCTCCGTGCCGAGTTACAGCACCACCTCCTCGCCGGACTGGACGCGGTCGATGAGCTCGGAGAGCTTTGCGCGCGCGGCATGAATGCCGATCCGTTTCCATCGCCGCCTCCGCCTAGAAAGAAACGTCATCCCAAACGTCTGGGCTCGCTGCGCGTCATCCGGCGCCAAGAAGTGGCGTCTTCACGCAACCAGCCTGAATCCGGCCATCGAAAAGTGGTGATCGAAGGCGAACGCGAGTCGAATGCGCGATCGTTTCATGATCGCAAAGCTCGTTGCGTCGACCGCCGAGAGCTTGTGGAGGTCGTGGCGCCGGAAATACTCCCAGGAAGCGTCGAGATCGCGCAGCTCGCAGGGAAGGATCTTCGCCGTTCGGGGCTCATAGATCGACTCTTTCCACGCCAGCGCCACATCGCGGTTGGTGTTGCGATCGAGAAAAGTGAACGTCTCGATTAGGACCGGGACGGACGTGTGAAGTTTGGCGCCCGCTCGCTGCACGATGTCCCACTGTTCCCGTGCCTGGGGGTGAAGCGGATCACGCGAGAGAGCAAGGGCAATCCACGCTCCGCTGTCGACGAACACGGCTTCGCCGTGCCGCATCAGGGTTCGTCGTGAACGGTGTCGTGTTCGACCGAGGGCCGCCGAGGCTCGCCGTCCCATATTGCGACCGGGCCGGCGGCCGGGGTCTTCAATACGACCTTCCGGATCGCCTCCCGAACGAGGTCGGCGACGCTGCGGCCGGAACGGGCGGCTGCCTTGCGCAGAGCGTCGAGCTCTTCCTTCGGCAGATAAACCTGCGTCTTTTCCATGTGTGTCACTTTAATACTGCAGATGACATACGTCAAACTGGGGAGGGGACGTGTGTTCGCGAAGAAAACAGCTCGCAGTCGTGGACCGTCACGATCGACGACGTCGGGTCGGGCGCGAGGCAATAAGCAAAATCTATCGATCAAGATACTTGCCCCCAAATCTCCTTCGCTTGGTCGCATTGAACGTCGCCCGCCGCAATGAATGCTGTGGGCGGCGAGCGCAGCGGCCGCCCGTCAATGTCGCGATTCGCCCGACCACCCGCAGCGGAGCTCGCGGGCTGCATTGACCGATATCAAAACGGCCCTCAGGTATCGGGCGCGTAATCATCGGATGTTCCGGCGGCGTGGACTGCGCGCTGGCACGCAGAACGTCCGCGCAGCCAATGGCGAGCCCTCCGGACGCTTTCCCCAGAGTAACCCATGATGACCACACTGTTCGATCCCATTCGCATCGGAGAGCTGGACGTTGGCAACCGTATCGTCATGGCACCGCTCACGCGCAATCGTGCTGCGCCCCGAGGGGTGCCGTCGGCGCTCGCAGTCGAGTACTACCGGCAACGTGCGAGCGCGGGACTGATCATCACCGAGGGGTCGCAGATCAGCCCCGAGGGACAGGGCTACATCGATACGCCGGGCATCTACAACGCCGAGCAGGTCGCGGGGTGGCGGCGCGTCACCGACGCAGTGCATGCGGATGGCGGCCGCATCGTCGTGCAGTTGTGGCACGTCGGGCGCATCTCGCACGTTTCACTGCAGCCGAACGGGCAGGCGCCGGTTTCGTCGACCGTGCGGCGGGCCGAGACCAAGACGTTCACCCGCGACGGCTTCGTGCCGGTGTCGACGCCGCGCGCGCTACACACTGACGAGATCCCGGCGCTGGTTGCAAGCTACCGCGACGCAGCTCGCCGCGCGATGGATGCGGGCTTCGACGGCGTCGAGGTGCACGGTGCGAACGGCTACCTGATCGAGCAGTTCCTGCGCGACAGCATCAACGACCGCGACGACGAATACGGCGGCGCGATCGGCCACCGCGTGCGGCTCCTCGTCGAGGTGATGCAGGCGGTCGCCGGGTCGATCGGCGCCGGCCGCACGGGGCTGCGCCTGTCCCCGGTCACGCCATCCAACGACGCCGGGCAGGACAGCAACCCGCAAGCGGTGTACGAGCACGCGGTGGCGAAGCTCGCGCCGCTCGAGCTCGCCTTCATCGAAATCGTCGAGGGCGCGACCGCCGGCGCGCGCGACTTCGCGCCGTTCGACTATGCCGCGCTGCGCCGCGGATTCGGCGGCGCGTGGATCGTCAACAACGGATACCAGCGGCAGATGGCGCTCGAGGCAGTCGCGTCCGGCGCGGCCGATCTTGTCTCGTTCGGACGGCCGTTCATCAGCAACCCCGATCTCGTGCGCCGCCTGCGCGAGGACGCGCCGCTGAACCCTTTCGACGCGAGCACATTCTACGGCGGCGGCGCCCGCGGCTATGTCGACTACCCCACCCTCGACGAACACGCGACGGCGTGAACGGCGGATGTCATTGCGACCGCATCGCCGCTACTTGCCAATCGCTCGAAGGATCAGCCAATGCTCAAATTGACCGTGAATGGCCGAACCCGCACCG
Source organism: uncultured beta proteobacterium (assembly GCA_963728935.1). Lineage (GTDB taxonomy): Bacteria > Pseudomonadota > Gammaproteobacteria > Burkholderiales > Casimicrobiaceae > CAVSMC01. Next base: position 2,162,446 of record CAVSMC010000001.1, read on the forward strand.
TCGACGTCGAGCCCGAAATGCCACTGCTGTGGGTCTTGCGCGGCGAGCTTGACCTCCCCGGAACCAAGTACGGTTGCGGCGTTGCGCTCTGTGGCGCCTGCACGGTGCACATTGACGGCGAGGCCGTGCGTTCCTGCACGTTGCCGGTGTCGGCCGCGGTCGGCAAGAAGATCGTCACCATCGAGGGCCTGTCGGAAAAGGGGCTGCACCGCATCCAGAAGGCGTGGATCGAGCATCAGGTCCCGCAATGCGGTTATTGCCACACCGGCATGATCATGTCGGCGGCCGCGCTGCTCGCGAAGCATCCGAAGCCGACCGATTCCGACATCGACGCGACGATGACCAACCTGTGCCGCTGCGGTACCTATGCGCGGGTGAGGAAGGCGATCCATGCGCTCGCCGAAGATTCCGTCGCGCCCGCGGCGAAGAAGGCGTGAGGAGAACGGCCATGACGATCGCTCTTTCGCGTCGCGAGTTTCTCAAGGTTTCCTCGGCGCTGGGTGGCGGCCTCGCGCTCGAATTCTCGTTCCCGCTCGCGTCCGGGGCCACCGGCGGCGCGGCTGCGACCGAAGTCAATGCCTGGATCGTGATCCATCCTGACGACCGCGTCGTCATTCGGATCGCCCGCTCCGAAATGGGCCAGGGCACCTACACCGCACTCGCGCAGCTCGTCGCCGAGGAGCTCGATTGCGACTGGACGAAAGTGAGCGCCGAGTTCGCGTCGCCCAACGAGCACATCCGGCGAAATCGCATTTGGGGTTCGATGTCCACGGGCGGCAGCATGGGCGTGCGCTCGTCGCAGGACTACGTTCGCAAGGCCGGAGCCAGCGCGCGCGAGATGCTGATCGCGGCGGCAGCGGAGCAGTGGAAGGTTCCCGCCGCGCAGTGCACGGCGGCGAGCGGGGTCATCGCGCACGGAGCCACCGGACGGAAGCTTCGCTACGGTCAGGTGGCGGGCGCCGCGGCGAAGCTCGCGCCACCGAAGGACGTGAAGCTACGCGATCCCGCGCAGTGGAAGATCGCGGGCAAGCCGCTGCACCGCCTCGACATTCCCGACAAGGTGCGGGGCAAGCCGGTTTTTGCCGTCGACGTGACGCTGCCCGGAATGCTGCACGCCTCTATCGCGCAATGCCCCGTTTTCGGCGGAACGGTGGTGAGCGTCGATGCGAGCGCCGCGCTCGCGATGCGCGGCGTGAAGAAGGTGGTGCGCGAGGAAGATTTCGTCGCGGTGGTCGCTGACAACTGGTGGCGCGCGAACGAGGCGCTGAAGAAGGTGAAGATCGAGTGGGACACGCTGGGCAACGAGCGTGCCGACAACGACAGCATCGCGGCGATGCTGCGCGATGGCCTCGCCGACTCGAAGCTGCCGCAGGCGCGCAAGCTCGGCGATGCGCAGGCCGCGATCGCTGCAGCGGCGAAGGTGGTCGAGGCGCAATACCAGTCGCCGTATCTCAACCACGCGACGATGGAGCCGCAAACGTGCACGGCATGGCTCAGGCCGGACGGATTCCTGGAGGTGTGGACGTCCACGCAGAACGGCGAGGCGTCGATGGCGGCCGCGGCCGAGACGGCCGGTCTGCCGCTCGAGAAGGTCGAGGTGCACAAGATGATGCTCGGCGGCGGATTCGGTCGCCGCGGCGGCCCGCAGGATTTCGTGCGGCAGGGCGTAGCGATCGCGAAGGCGATGCCTGGCGTGCCGGTGAAGATGATGTGGTCGCGCGAAGAGGACATGCAGCATGACTTCTATCGCCCGGCGAGCATCGTGCGGATGAAGGCGGGGCTCGATGCGCAAGGCCGGGTCACCGCCATGCACACGACGATCGCCTGTCCGTCGATCCTCAAGGTTCTGATGCCGAACTCGCTCAACAAGGACGGCATCGACTTCTCGGCCGTGCGCTCCTTCAACGACATGCCGTACACGGTCGCGAACCAGCAGGTCGACTACGCGATGCGCAACGGGCACGTGCCGGTCGGCTTCTGGCGCGCGCCGGGCCAGCAGAACGTGTTCTACCGCGAATGCTTCATCGACGAGCTCGCGGCCGCGGCGGGCAAGGACCCGGTCGAATTCCGACTGGCGATGCTAAAGGACGGTGACAAGAATCGCCTGGTGCTCGAAGCGGTGGCGAACGCTGCGGGTTGGGGATCCGCGCTACCCGCGGGCGTGCATCGCGGGGTCGCCGTCGCCGACGGCTTCGGCAGCTACACCGCGATGGTGGCGGAGGTGTCGGTGAGCGCAGCCGGCGAGCTCAAGGTGACCCGCATCGTCGTCGCGATCGACTCCGGTTACGTCGTCAATCCGGACACGTGTCGCGCGCAGGCCGAGAGCAACGTGGTGTACGGCCTTGGCAGCATCCTCTATCAGGAGATCAACGTGAAGGACGGGCGCGTCGTGGAATCGAACTTTCACGACTTCCCGCTGCCACGGATCGAGGAGATGCCGAAGGTCGACACGGTGCTCGTGCCCACCGGCGGCTTCTGGGGTGGACATGGCGAGCCGGGCATCCTCGCGCTGACGCCCGCGGTGTGCAATGCGATCTTCGCAGCAACGGGCAAGCGGGTGCGCTCGCTGCCGCTCAAGCACCACGATCTTCGCGGGGCATGAGCTCGACGGCGCAACATGGCTCGGTGTCGTGCCGACGCGGGCCGCGCGTCGCGACGCATCTGGCGCGCGATTAGCAATCAGGCGGACCGGATGCGTCGTCGCGACGCACCAGGAGACAAGCATGCGGTCGAAACGATTCGAGCGATTGGCCGAGCGGCCGATCAACAAGGAGACGTTCATCAAGCCTTGGCCCGAAGCCGGGCTTGCGACGACGTTCAGCCCGCTCGATCCGCAGCCCGGCATCGCCATCGAGGACGGCCTCATCGTCGAGATGGACGGCGTGCGCTGCGACGAGTTCGATCTCGTCGAGCGGTTCATCGCGAGCCGCGCAATCGATGTTGCGGTCGCGCCGCGTGCGATGGCGATGCGTTCGTGCGAGATCGCGCGCATGATCGTCGACATCAACGTATCGCGCGCCGCGGTGCTCGAGATCGCGAGCGGTTGCACGCCTGCCAAGCTGGTCGACATCATCAACCAGATGAACGTGCTCGAAATGATGATGGGCCTCGCGAAGATGCGCGCACGACGCACGCCTGCCAATCAGGCGCATGTCACCAACCGCAAGGAGAACCCGGCGCTGCTGGCCGCCGACGCGGCCGAGGCGGCGCTGCGCGGATTCGCTGAAGTCGAGACGACGGCGGCAGTCAGTCGCTATGCGCCGTTCAACGCACTCGCCCTCCTGATCGGCTCGCAGACCGGTCGACCGGGCGTGCTCACGCAGTGCGCCGTCGAGGAAGCGACCAACCTTCGCCTGGCGTTCAAAGGCCTCACCAGCTATTCCGAGACGCTGTCGGTGTACGCGAGCGAGCGCGCATTCATCGACGGCGACGACACGCCGTGGTCGAAGTCGTTCCTCGCCGCCGCGTACGCGAGCCGCGGCGTCAAGACGCGCTTCACGTCGGGCGCCGGCGCACCGGCCTTGATGGGGCACGCGCAGGGCCGCTCGATGCTCTACCTCGAAGCCCGCAGCCTGCTCGCGACCCGGGCGGCGGGCAGCCAAGGGTCGCAGAACGGTTCGATCAGCTGCATCGCGCTGCCGGAATCGCTGCCGGATGGTGTGCGCGGCGTGATGGCCGAGAACCTGATCGCGATGCTGCTCGGCATGGAGGTCGCGTCGGGCAACGACGCGCTGGCGTCGCACTCGGACATCCGCAAAGCCGCGAAGCTGATGCTGCAGTTCATCCCGGGCACCGACTTCATCACGTCGGGGTATGGCGCGATCCCGCGTTACGACAACATGTTCGGTGGCGGCAATTTCGACGTCAGCGAATTGGACGACTGGTACGTGCTGCAGCGTGACATGCGCGTCGACGGCGGCATCACGCCGGTGGGAGAAGAGCGCGTGCTCGCGGTGCGCGAGCGCGCGGCGCGCGCGGTGCAGGCAGTGTTCGCCGCACTCGACTTCCCGCCGATCGAAGAAGAGGAGATCCAGGCCGCGATCGGCGCATACGGCTCGGACGACATGCCGGATCGCGATCGCGTGGCCGATATCGATGCGGCGCAGCGCCTGCTCGACGGCAAGCTGACGGTGCTCGACGTGATCCGTTCGCTCGACACCGCCGGCTTCGCCGACATCGCCGCAAGTGTTCTCGAGATGCAGCGCCAGCGCGTGGTCGGCGATTACCTGCAGCCGGCTGCGATCTTCGACAAGGAGTTCAACGTGCTGAGCGCGGTGAGCGACCCGAACGACTACCGCGGGCCAGGCACCGGCTATCGCGTCGAGGGCGAGCGCTGGCTGGCGCTGCAGGAGCTGTCGCAGGCATGGGACCCGCGAAGTTTTGCACAGACGGTCGACACCGCCCATGCCAACCGAAAGCTCGAAGAGGTCGGTGTGTCACAGCGCGGCGAAGGCAACGAGGTCGTCATTGCGGTCGGGCCGGCGTTCGGTGCCGCCATCACGAGCACCATCGGTGGCCTCGAGCATATTGACGTCCTGAACGCGATCATCGACGGATTGCACTCGGAGCACGTGCGGGCGCGCGTGGTCCGCGTGTTCCATTCATCGGACTGCGCGTTCATCGGACATGCCGGCGCGCAACTGAGCGGGTCGGGCATCGCGGTCGGCATCCAGTCCAAGGGCACGACCGTGATCCACCGCCGCGGTCTCGTGCCGCTCGAAAACCTGGAGCTGTTCGCTCAGGCGCCGAACCTCGATCTCACGGCCTATCGCCAGATCGGGCGCAACGCCGCGCTGCATGCACTGGGCAAGCCGGCGGCGCCGATACCGGTGCGAAGCGATAACACGGTTCGGCTGCGCTTGATCGTGCAGACCACGCTGCTGCACTTGCGCGAGACGCAATGCGTGGAGCGCCACAGGCAACCGACCGATCTTCGCATCGTCGATGCCAACGCTGCCGTCGGCACGGCGCAGCGAGGCCGCGTGCAGCCGGTTCCCGAGCTTTGATGCGACATTCGATCGAGGAGTGCACGCGATGACTTCCACAACCCGGTCCCGCAGCGGTCGCGCGCTGGACGAATTGACGATCGACGCCCTGCGCGCGGGTGCGCTCACTGCCGACGATTTCGGCATCAGCCGTGACCAGTTGGAAGCCCAGGCGCGCGTGGCGCAGGCAGACAACCATCCGCAGCTCGCGGAGAACTTGCGCCGCGCAGCCGAGCTCACCGCCGTGTCCAACGAACGGGTATTGGAGATCTACGAACTATTGCGCCCCGGGCGAGCTCGCTACGACGATCTCACCCGGCTGGCCGGCGAGCTCGAAAGCCAAGGCATGCTGCGACTCGCAGCGTTCATCACGGAGGCCGCGCAGGCGTACCGTGCCCGCGGCGTCGGTGTTGACGATCGGGCGCCTCAGCAATGAACCCCTTGTCTTCCTCGCTCGGGAAGATTTCCAATCGGTAGCGAGTCATTGTGCGCTCCGTTCTTCTCGCGGGCGCGACATCCGCGGCGAAGTCTGACGGAGCGTACGATTCAGTGCGTGACCATTCACTCGCCGCGGTCGTTGGCACAGGCGCTCCTGCTTTGGCGAATCGCCGCAAGCGCGTAATTCCGAATGTCACCGGGTCTCGCCGAGGTCTCACACTACGTATCGTCCATGAATTGGCCGACGCGCGAACAAGAGTTCAACCATCGTCGGGTTAGACTGCGGATCGGCCGCGGCATGCGGCACAATCCATCGTCGCCGACCTGCGCCCACCGCACTTTCGGCTGCCACCGCCGTATCCCGTTCCTCAAGACCTGATGTCCCCGCAATCGACTAGCGGCGCGCGGCCCGCATGGCGCTTCCGCCGCATGCATCCAGGCGAGATGAACGTCGACCCGATCGAGGGCGAGTTCTTCTCGACCGAAGCGCTTGGCAGTCTTGCCGACGCGCTGGTGCGCGAGGCAATCCAGAACTCGCTCGACGCCCGCCGGCCGGGCACGGCCGCGCGCGTGCGCATTGCATTCTGCGGGCCTTCCGCATCGCTGACCGGCGATCATCGCGAGCGTTACCTCGATGGACTGATGGCGCACGTCGCTGCCGGACGAGACGGAGCCGATCGGGCGCTCGCGCGCGATGCACCGCTCGACTTCGTCATGATCGAGGACTTCGGCACACGCGGATTGCAAGGCGATCCGCGCCAGAGCGAGGACGACGAGATCGGTGCGTCCGCATTCCGCAACGACTTCTACTACTTCTGGCGCAACGTCGGCCGCTCGCGCAAGGGTGCTTCCGATCTCGGGCGCTGGGGGCTCGGCAAGACGGTGTTCGCGGCGGCGTCGCGCGCGAGCGCTTTCTTTGCGCTCACGATTCGCGCGAACGACCCGCAGCCGCTGCTGATGGGGCAGGCGGTGCTCCGCATCCACAAGCTCGACGGCGCGCGCTACTACCCGTATGGCTACTTCGGGTGTTTCGAGGGCGACTTCGCCTTGCCCATCGATGAGCCCGGGCTGGTCGAGGCGTTTCGACGCGACTTCGGACTCGCTCGCGTCGCGGAGCCGGGGCTTTCGGTCGTTATTCCTTTCCCCGATCGAGAGCTCACAGCGCGAGCGCTGCTGCCCTCGCTCGCGCACCACTACTTCGTTCCGATACTCGCCGGGGATCTCACGATCGACGTCGAGCACGACGGCAAGCGCGAAACACTCAATGCCGAGTCGTTCGCGCGCGTCGTCGAACGCATCGGCCGCAGCGAAGCTTCGTCGCTCGCGCGGCTCGTCGATCTCGCGCGCTGGGGACTCGCGCTTGCGCCCGACGCGCCGATTCGACTGCCGGAGCCCGTGCAATCGGTCGCGCCACGCTATAGCGGCGATGCGGCGACCGAACAGGCGCTTGCGTCGCTGCGCGAGCCGTTCAATCGCGGCGATCGGATCGCAATCCAGGCGCCCGTATGGGTGAAGCCGACGGCAGGCGATCCTGCGCGCTCGATGTTCGAAGTCTGGCTCGAGCGTGACGACACGATCTCGGCGGCCGACGAGCAGTTCGTCCGCGACGGCATCACGATTGCCGGCGTTCGCGGCGGCGTGCAGGCCGGCGTTCGCGCGATCGTGTGCGTGCGCGATCGCGCGCTCTCGGCGCTGCTTGGCGATTCGGAGAACCCGGCGCACACCGAATGGCAGGAGCGCTCGCCGCGGTTCAAGGACCGCTATCGTCACGGGCCGTCGACGTTGCGCTATGTGAAGGCCGCGCCGCGCGAGATCGTGCGGCTTCTGACGCGCCCAGCCGAGGGCCGCGACTTCGCGCTGCTGCGCCACGTCTTCTCGCTCGACCTGCCGACCGAGGAGAGCGTGCGCCGGCGCGAGCCGAATCCCTCGCGCGCGGGGCTCGACGGCAGCGGCGAAGCGCGTGGCATCGCGACGGTGCGCAGCGCGCACGCGTTCGAGCTGCAGCGCCTTCACGGCGGCTTCTGCGTCGCCGGCGTGGCGAACGGCGAAGCGCTGCCGCGTTATCTCGCCGTGCGCGCCGCTTACGAAGTGCGCCGCGGCAATCCGTTCGCGCTCTACCAACCGTTCGACTTCGAGATGGACCGCCCGCCGATCGCGCTTGCGCTCGACGGCGCAACCTTCGTGCGCCGGCGCGAGAACGAAGTGGTGGTGAGGATCGACGATGCGCAGTTCCGCCTGACGGTGCAAGGCTTCGATCCTCGCCGCGACGTGCGCGTGAAGGCGATCCCGCTCGACGAGGAGCCGGCCGCATGATCCGGCGCATGAATTACACCGGACGCAAGCGTATCGCGCGCTCGCGGGTCACCGTGCGTTTGCTGCCGGCGTCGGGCGGCGGCTGGGCGTTCGACGCCGACTTCGATCTCGCGGACTACCAGTTCCCGCGCGACGCGAGCGTGTTCGTCGAGGCGTACAACGCAACGTCGTACATGCGCTTCGCGTTCGGCACCGTGGGCGCAATCATCCCGCCGCGCGACACGCGCCTCACCGACATCACGGCCGGACCGCTGCCGAAGTTTCGCGTGAAAGTGGTGGACGCGCGCACGCGGTTCGGCCTGCTGGTCGGTGTCGCCGACAAGCTGATTCCGTTGCGGCCCGACGAGGAGCTTGCGCGGCGACAGTCGCTGTTACCCGTCGAATTTCGCGAGCTCGGCAATCGCGTCTGGCGCCTCGATCTTTCGGATTGGCCGGTGCTCGAGCTCAACCGGCGGATCGCCGATCTCGGCGAGGTCGCACGCTCGGCCGATTCGTTCGCCGCGCTCGTGTACCCGGAGGTCGTTCGCCGCATCCTGCACGAAGCGGTGATCGAGCTCGAATGCACGGACCCCGGCCTCGACGACGACGACTGGCCCGGTCTTTGGCTGACGTACGCGTGCAGCCTGCCGGGTTTGTTCGAACCGCCCGACGGGAACGACGAACGCGCGCGCGCGTTGCAGCACGAATGGATCGAGCGCGCGGTCGATGCGTTCTGCCGCTCGCGCGAGATGCGCATCCGCTTCGAGCGCGCGGTCGAGCGAGGCGGACTGTGACCGATTCGCTCGTACGCGCGTTCAATGCCGAAGGCATCGCGCGGTTTCGCGCTTATCTCGAGGCGCTGCGCAACGGCTCGCACGCCGACCCGCCGCGAGAGTTCCTGGACGATCCCGATTGCACAAGCGATTTGCCGGCACAGGCGAGGGTCGGCGCGAAGCCGTTCGCGAGCCGCTGGGGAATCGCGCAGCATCTGTCGGAACGTCTTGCGCCGCTGCCGCCGGAGGAGGTCGAGGACAATGCGGGGCTTTGGTCGTGGCTCGCGCTTTTCTACTTCGATCAGCTCTGCCCGCGGCAACCCGATGGCGCGCGCAAGCCCGGACGCGACTATCGGCACATTCCGGATTTCGGCTTCCTGTATCGCCACCGGCATTTGTTGTTCGGGCCGTTCGCCGTGTACCGGCGCCACCGCGGCTACGCGATCCTCGTGCTGTCCGGCCCGCCGCACTTCGAGAGCGCGCTGTACCAGGAGATCACAAGCCGGCAGGACCTGCTCGCAAGCCGCGGTGTCATCGAAGCGCTCAATGCGCTCTATCTCGATCGCTCGCGCGGGATGCCCAAGCGCGGCGCGCAGCGGACGACGCTTGCGCCGGGAACGATTCGTCGTTTCGTGCGCGTGCTGCAGCAGCTCGATCTCACGTACGACATCTACGGAATGTCGGGCGCGGCGATCGTGCAGTTGCTCCCGGCGGAGTTCGATATGTGGCAGGAGCAGCGGGAAGTGGCGGTGTGATTCGAATGGGTTGTCGTCATCGGGCGTGCCTCGCGCGGCTACGTAGCCCTATACAGGTACGTGGCCGAAGTCGATACGGTCTTTGTCCTCGCGCTGCGCAGCCAGCGTGCAGCGGGTTACAAAGGGATTTGATCTCCAGGGCAGCGACGCGAAGCTAGCACTGGCGCATCGCCAAGAAGTTTGCTGCGCCGCGCGAGGGAATGTCACCGGCGGCACCGACTCGAGCGGCGCAGCGTGCGCGCCAGGCGCCGGCCAACGGCGATAAGCAGAATCTATCAACTGCGATACTTGCCTCGGCAAGTTTGGCAAATCTTGTGGCGAATAATCGGATTTGAGCGGCTTCCGGAGCAGTATCAGCCCCGCGTTTCAGAGGGAAGCCCGTTCCGCTCACGGGTTCGTGTCCCGTCCTCTCCGCCAAGATTCTACCTATGTCTCGGTCCGCTCGACTCGTTTTTCAGACGCTTACGTTCGAGCGTTGATTACTTGACCCCGCAAGAATTCAAGCTGCACCATCCGACCATTCACGACCAGCCCAACCGAGCCACTTTCCGGGAATGACTGGCTCGAAGAAGCGGACTCAGGTCAGTCGGCGAATGTCGTTCCGGTGAAAATGCGGGCCGAAGTATCTAAGCGAGGCGTTTCAAAGCGCCTTCGCGCTGGCCGAGGCGGAAGCGGACGCCGGTAAACGCGGTGCCGCTTCGACGCTGCGCACTCCAACTCGGCGGAGCGAATGAGCGAGCAATGATCGATTTACGTAGCATCAACGTCTTCCTGACGGTCTGCGAAACCCGCAGCTTCACGACTGCCGCCAAGCGTCTGCAGAAGACACAGTCCGCGGTGTCGCAGGCGGTGCGCCAGCTCGAGGAAGACTTGGGCGTCGTCCTTGTCAACCGGACCAGCCGGTCGGTGTCGCTGACCTCGGCCGGGGAGCTCTTTCGCAGCCGTGCGCAGGCGCTGCTCGAAGACGCGATATCGCTCTCGGCGCTCGTTCGTGAGCACGACCGCGTGAAGCTCGCCGAGCTGCGCATCGGCATGGTGGATTCGTTCGCCAATGCGGTCGGCCCGATCCTAATAAGAAGCATGCTGAACGAGGCCGTCAACCTATCGCTTTGGTCCGATATCACGCCGCGGCTCATGTCGGCGCTCAGCGAAAAGCGGTTCGACATCGTCGTGGTCAACGATGACTTCGTCGAGGACCTGAGCGTGACCGGATTCATCCTGCTGCGCGAGCCGTATGTCCTACTCCTGCCCAAGGACGTTCGCTGGGAGGGCGCGGCGGAGGACCTGGTCGCACTGGCGCGAGCCCTGCCAGTGGTGCGTTACCACGCGCCGTCGTTCATGGGCGCGCAGATCGACGCGCGCTTTCACCGCATGAACGTCCACCTCTCGCGCCGCGTGTCGGTCGATACGACGCACAAGCTTCTCGCCATGGTGGCGGCCGGAATCGGCTGGAGCGTGACGACGCCGCTTGCCTTGCTGGGTGCACGCGATCTCACTGGCGTTGTGCGTATCGTCCCGTTCCCCGGCGAACGGTTCCACCGGCAGCTATTCATGCTTTGCAGGCGCGGCGAAATCGATGACTTGGCACGGCGGCTAGCCATGACGGCGCGCGAAGTGCTGTCGACGCTCGTCGCCGAGGACATCGCGCCGCTGGTCCCGGCCCTTCGCGATGAAATCAGCGTTCCCGAACTCGGTGCACCGGCGTAGGACACGAGTCGCTGAGAACGAATCAATTCATTAGCGAAGTTAATGAGCGGTATCGACTAAAGTTAATAGATATGCTTCGAAGCGTAGAGCGCGTACGCGCTTCTTGACTATAGTCAACGCACACGGATCGACGTCAGGTCCCTCCATTTCAAATTGCGGAGACGCCTGTGGCGCAACGCGCGACGAACACGCAGCCGGTGAAGTTCGGTGGCTACTACCAGCCCAAGGACCGTCCAATCGAGGAGATCACGGCCCGCGTAGGACCGGGAACGGCTTGTGGCGAGTACCTACGGCGGTTCTGGCACCCGATCCTGCTCTCCACGCAGCTCGGAAAGCGCCCGCGTCTCGTGCGCGTGCTCGGCGAAGAGTTGGTGATCTACCGGGACCTCTCCGGCGACATCGGGCTGTTGCACAAGCATTGCGCGCATCGTGGTGCGTCGCTCGAATTCGGGATCCTCGGAGAGCATGGCATTCGCTGCTGCTATCACGGCTGGATGTTCGCCAACGACGGGACGCTGCTCGAAACGCCAGGAGAGCCGGCGACGAGCCCGCACAGGAGCCGGGTCTGCCAAGGCGCGTATCCGACGGTCGAATACAAGGAAGTGATCTTCGCGTATCTCGGACCTCCGGAGCTGCGTCCCGAATTCCCGATGTTCGATGCGATGGTCATGCCCGATAACCGGATGGTGCCCTACATCATCGAGTCGCCGTGCAACTGGCAGCAGGTGAGCGAGAATTCAATGGACCCGTTTCACGTGCCGTTCCTGCACACGCGAGTCGCCGGCCCGCAGTTCAGCGAAGTCTTCGCCGAGTTGCCGATTATCGAATATCACGAGACGCGGTACGGCTTCTTCTACACGAACGCGCGGCGTGTCGGCGACTACATCTGGGTGCGCATGCACGATCACATGGTGCCGAACTTCTCACAGAATGGCGCCATATTCGAAAACGTGAGCAGGGTGCGGTACTTCGGACGGCCCGGGTTGACCCGCTGGGTCGTCCCGCTCGACGACACCCACACCGCCGTCATCGCCTGGCGCCACTTCAACGACCGCGACGATCCGGATCACCGCGGGCGGCCGGACGACGTCGGCGTCGGAAAGACCGACTTCTACGGCCAGAGCGGTGAGCGCCCGTACGAAGAGCGCCAGGACAAGCCCGGCGATTACGAAGCATGGTGCGGTCTCGGGCCGATCACGAGCCATGCGCGGGAGCATCTCGCCACGACCGATCGCGGCATCGCGATGCTGCGCCGTCGCTTGAAGCGGGAGATCGAGAATCTGCAGAACGGTGTTGAGCCGGCCCGGCCCGTGGCGAACGAGGCGGGGTCGATCGCGACGGTCGGCGGCGATACGGTGCTGCGCGTTCCTCGGCAGGACGGTGATGACGCGCAGCTGATCAGCGAGGTCTGCAGGAAGATCGCGATGGCTTACACCGAGACGGAATCGCTGCCGGATGCGGAGCGGCGCGTTGCGATCGCCGTACGGCTCTGCCCACTGAACCAAGGCGCGACCGAGGAGATCAATCCGAACCGCGGAAAGATTTTCGAATTCAGGAATCTCGCCTGACGAGCGTTCCCGAAATCGTCGTGGCACGCTTAATCGGAGGCCAGCCATGAAAGCGCGTTGGGGTTCACTGCTCGTCGCGCCGTTCCTGATCAGCGCGGCGCTGCTGTTCGGATCCCAATACATCTTCCTCGAGCAGAGCTTTCACCGCGACCTGCGATTCGGGCAGCAGGCGGCGGGATGGAGTCTGCACAACTTCACGCAAATCCTCACCGATCCCTATTACCTGCATGCGCTCTGGCTCACCACGTACATCTCCCTCGCGGTCGCGGTGATGTGCATCCTGGTTGGGTTTCCGATCGCCAAGGTGCTGGCGCGGCAGCATTCGCGCTGGACGACATTCCTGCTCAGCACGATCGTGCTGACGTCGTTCATCACCACGGTGATCCAGATCTTCGGGCTGATCATTATTTTTCGCGCCGACGGCCCGGTCAACAGCCTGCTGCACTTCTTCGGCCTGACGCAGCGCACCTTCGAGCTGATCGGCACGCCGCTCGGCGTCGTTTTCGGATTGGTGTACGCGTCCTTCGGATTCGGCGTGATGTTGATGTACGGCATCGTGCTGACGATTCCGGCGTCGCTCGATGAGGCGGCCGCGGTGCATGGTGCCTCCCGCTTTCGCACGTTGCTGCGTGTCGTGCTGCCGTTGAGCGCGCCGGGCCTGATCATCGCCTTCTTGACGATCTTCAACAGCTGCATGGGCTCGTTCACCTCCGCGGCACTGCTCGGCGGCGGCCGAGTGCTCACCATTCCGGTGCTCGTCCAGCGCTCGATGCTGCTCGACGTCAAGTACGGCATCGCCGGCGCGCTCGCGGGCCTGCTTCTTCTCTTCGTCGTGGTCCTGAACCTCGTCTCCGTCGTCATTCTTCGTCGGTTCCGGACGACGCGGATGGTCACCGTATGACTGCCGTCGACATACCCGCCGCGTCTCACGTAACGATGGCGCGAGCGCGTGGCGTCGCGCGGCGGTGGCTGCACGTTCACAAGCTTGTCACGATCGCCTATTTCATCGTCGTGTTCACTGTCCTGCTCGCGCCGCTTGTCGTGGTGATTGGCGGCTCGTTCAGCGCCCCGCCGAACGACAACGTCGTCATGTCGTACGTGCAATTTCCGCCCGAGCGGCTCACGCTGCAATGGTACGAGCGGATTCCCGCCACACAGTTGCGTGCGCTCGGCGTGAGCTTCGTGCTTGCATTGAGCGTCGCCGTGGCCGCATGCCTGGTGGGGGTGCCGGCCGCGTTCGGGCTCGTCCGCGGCCGCTTCATCGGCAAGACGGCGGTCAGCGCCATCATGCGCGCGCCGCTGCAAGTGCCACACGTCGTTACCGGGATGGCTTTCCTGCAACTCTATTACGCGATCGGCGATCGCGCCGGCGTGTACCTTCAGGGAGGGCCCGCCGGCCTGTTCCTCGCCCACCTGTTCCTCGCCACCCCGTTCGTGGTCGGGAGCGTCGGCGCCGTTCTCCACCGGTTCAATCCTCGCCTCGAGGAGGCCGCGTGTGTGCTCGGCGCATCGCCATGGCGCACCTTTCGGCGAGTGACACTGCCGGTGATCATGCCCGGCGTGTTCACCGGCGTCTTGTACGCCTTCATCGTCTCGTTCGTCGACGTGCCGGTCGCGATCTTTCTCGCATCGCCGCAGGCAACCACTTTCCCGGTCGAGCTGTTCCATGCGATGGAGCAGGACTTCACGCCGAGCAGCCTCGCGAGTGCGTCGCTTGCCGCGGCGTTCGCGATCGTCCTGGTCTTCACCGCCCAGCGCTTAGTCGGTCTCGACGTGCTGCTCAAGTCGCGGTCGAAGTGACCGCCGCACTCGCCTCGCCATGCAGACTTCGGCTCTCTGCGGTGATGCTTTCTGCGCGAGCCTGCTCTCAACCCAACCACGCAACGGGCCGGCCGCCATCCACGTCGGCCGTGCTGTTGAAGCGCATCATCCTTTGAGAGGCCACGATATGATCGACAAGCTGATGAGACCGATCGTTGCGGTAGCGCTAATGCTGTCGCTTTCCGGTGCTGTTTGCGCGCAGACGGCGGATTCTTCGGAATTCAAAGGCGCTACCCTGCGAGTAGCGACGTGGGGCGGCGCGACTCGCGACGGCTTGCGCGACTACGTAGCGAGCGAACTCGAAAAGCGGGGCGCCAAGGTCGAGTTCGTCATCGGCAGCCCGCAGGACAATTTCGCGAAGCTCATCACCGCGCACGGGCAGGTGCCGTTCGACGTCATCGAGTTCCTCGGGACGATGCGCCCGGAGGTCGAAGGCCGTCAGGTGCTCGCGAAGCTCAACCTCGCCAACATTCCCAACGCCAAGGGACTGCCCGGGACGACCGATCAGATGGTGCCCACCTGGCTCACCGAGGAAATGATCATCTACAACAAGAAGGCATTCCAGGATAACGGTATAGCGCCGCCGCGCTCGCTCTCCGACCTACGCAATCCCAAGCTCGCCCGCCGCATCATGATTCCCGACATCTCGTCAGGAGGCGGCATTGAGTCGCTGGGCGCGTTTGCGCTGACCGCGGGTGGCAACGAGACGAACATCGAGCCAGGTCTCAAGTTGATCAACGAGCTGCCGAATGTCCGATTCTGGAAGTCGGGTGGAGAAGTGATCACCCAGTTCAAGTCCGGGGACATCTGGGTCGCAATCGCGCACGCTGGATGGGCGCTGCGTACCGCCAAGGCCGGCGTGCCCGTCGCGACGGTGCCGGCGAAGTTGGGTAAGCACGAGGGAATGGTGAAGGAGGGATTCATCGGGGTGGTCAAGGGCTCCCCGAACGAGAAGGCGGCCCAGTTCTTCATCAACACCTACCTCTCGCCAGAGGCGCAGCAAAAATTCGCACTTAAAGTGGGCGTCGTTCCGATCGTTCCGCAGGCGCGGGCTGCGATGGCGCAGGATCCGCTGCTTCGCGAGCTCGTCGTACTCGATCCCGCGAAGATCGACAACATGGCCCGCCTCGATGCGTCGAAGATTGATCTCGCCAAGTGGGATCAGGAGTGGAACCGCAGCGTCGCGCGCTAAGCGGTCGCCCATCGTCATGGCGGCCGACCGCAACCGACGCCTCGGGCGGATCGCGAAAGTGAAGCCGCTTGTCTGACGTCGGCCTGCGCGGGATCTGCAAGCGCTATGGCAACGCGCTTGTTGTCGACACGCTTGATCTCGATGTCCGGCCGGGCGAGTTTCTGACACTGCTTGGCCCCTCGGGCTGCGGCAAGACGACGACGCTGAGGATGGTGGCGGGGTTCGTCGAGCCGACCGGCGGTCGCATTTACATCGGCGGCGAGGATGTAACCGCGCTCGAGCCGCGCAAGCGGCAGGTCGGCATGGTGTTCCAGGATTATGCGTTGTTTCCGCATCTCACGATCGCGGAGAACATCGCCTTTGGACTTGTCGAGCGCCGCACGCCCCGAGAACGCATTGCGCCTCGCGTGCGCGAGCTGCTCGAGCTGATCCGCCTGCCGGATATCGGAGAGCGCCTGCCTGCTGAGCTTAGCGGCGGACAGCAGCAGCGAGTCGCTCTTGCGCGCGCCATCGCGTACCCGCCACGCGTCCTATTGATGGACGAGCCGCTCGGCGCGCTCGATCTCAAAATGCGCGAGCACATGCAACTCGAGCTGCGTCGCATACAGCAGCAGCTCGGCGTGACAGCGATCTACGTCACCCACGATCAGACCGAGGCAATGACGATGTCCGACCGGATCGCGGTGATGAATCGTGGGAAGATCGAGCAGCTGGACTCCGCCGAGAACATCTACAGCCACCCGGCGACCCGATTCGTCGCGGGCTTTGTCGGCAAGGTCAATTTCCTCGGCGGTGTGGTCCGCGGTCTAAGCCAACATCACGCGACGATCGAGACATCCGGGGGAAAGCTGATCGTGGCCGCGGCACGGCAGCCGTCGGGTAGCGCGATCACCGTGGCAATCCGCCCTGAGCGCTTGGCACTTCAATCGCCTCGATCGCCGCTGAACGGATGCAACGCGCTCGACGGCCGGATCATCGGCCACACGTTCTGCGGCAACGTCAGGCAGTACGCGGTGGAATTGGGACCGGAGTCTGTCTTCGTGGTGGAAACCCGACCCAACGACGATATGTGGAATGTCGGCGACGATGTTCGCGTGATCTGGCATTTCGATGATGCGGTCGTGGTTTCCGATTAATCCGAGAATGCACAGGAGGAGACGAATCGTGGTGTCGCCCGTCAATCCAGGCAAAGTCGAATGGTCCGGTGAAAACCCGGGGATCTACTTGAAGGATGCCGAGGGTCGATGGCAATCGCTTGCCGTCTATTTTCGCGTCGTGACCTCGCCGCACGGAGTCGGCGCCGGTGCGGTCATCATCGGAGCGCCGTCGGTCGACGCCGGCTATCCTGAAGCACCGAACCTGTGCCTGTCGAACAACCAGCCGCTGATGCGCTGGCTGGTCGACAACTTCGTCTCGCGGTTCGCCTCGTTTCGCGACACGGCGGGCTTGCGCGCAATGACCTACGAAGCGGCAGACCGGTTCACGACGAGCGGCGATGGTCGAACCTTCCATGAGGAGCTCGTGGCTGGTCACCGTGCCGCGGTCGCGCTGCGCTGGGAGTCGCTGGCAGCGCCTTTCGCTGTTGACGTGCCGCCCGCGATGTCGGCGACGGGAAGCCACCAGATGTACAGCGTGTTCGTCGAGGCGTCCGACGGATCGATCGAGCTCAACGGCGAGCGGCTCGCGGGCAAGGTGATCCAGCGCGACTTCCTCGACCGCCGCATGAGTACGGCGTTTCTCGCGTTTTCCGAGACCTGGGTTCTGCCTGACCGTTCCGAGTCCTGAGGCTCGCGAGCGCAGATGCGAGATCCTGACGCGCTCGCCATCGGCAAGATCCTGGCGATCGAGCCGCGATTGCACGGGGTTGAGCGTGCCTCCCGCGCCCTGGGTCTTGATCGTCACGAGCTGCTCCACGCGGGCCCGAGCATCGCGGACCCGCACCGCATCTGCCGGCCGATCCTCCATTCCGCTATCACCGCGGTCCTGTTCGAGCGGTGGTCCGATTCGCCCGAAGAAGCCGAAAGGCTGATTCGCCGGGGAGCGGTGCGGCTTCGTCCAGCGCAGGAGTTGCGCTGCGTCGTGCCGCTTGCCGATGTGGTCTCGCCGTCGATGTGGCTGCACGCCGTCGGTGACGACGCGATCCGATGCTGGAGTCCGCTAAACGGTGGGATGCATCACGTGCTGCGTGTCGGCGTCCTTGGCGCTGACGTGCTCGAGCACCTTCGCTGGATCAACGGCCCGTTCGCCGAGGTGTTCGCGGACGCGTTGAGCGCGCCGGTCCCGATCCTCGACGTTGCCGACGAAGGTATCGCCGGCGGCGACGATTGCCACGGCCGCACCGCCGTTGCGACGTCCGCGCTGTTGCGAATGCTGGGGCCTCGACTTGCCGGCCCGCAGGCCGATCGTTGCCGCGCCTTTCTGCGGGAATCCCCGTCGTTCTTCCTCAATCTCTGGATGGCGGCATCGAAGGCAATGCTCGAAGGGGCCCGGGGCATCGACGGGTGCACTGTCGTCACCGCCGCTGGCGGCAACGGCGTGGAGTTCGGCATCCAGATCGCCTCGAAGCCCGACCGCTGGTTCGTCTGCGCGGCCGCAGCCCCGGCCGTCGCACCCGGCTCGCTCGCGGCGGACGTCGAACCGCTCGGCGCGATCGGAGACAGCGCCGTGGTCGACATCCTGGGCCTCGGCGCCATGATGACCATGCAGCAGCGCAATGCCAATGTGTCGCCGCTTCCGTCGTTCGTGGAAGATAACGCCGCTCCGACGCTTCTCGCCAAACCGCACCCGCGCTTCCGGCGCACGCATCCCTGGATGGTTCTCAGCGCTCAGCGCATCGTCGAGTCGCGGCGCACGCCGATCGTGAGCCTGGGTGTCCTCGATAAGTTCGGCCGGCTCGGACGCGTCGCCGGTGGTTATTACCGACCCCCGCTGGATATCTTCGAGCGCGCCGTCGCAAGCGTGCAGCCATGACGACTCGCGCGGCCAACACGCTGGGGATGGTCGAGGCAGCCCGGGCGGGACCGCGATGCCTGCCTCTCGGAATTCAGGTCATTGCAAACCCGGGATGCCGCGAAGCACTACCTGCGTGGGCAGCGTGGACCCGAACCCCGGCTGCACCGCTCGTGCGCGGAAGACGGAAACCGTGACCGAGGTTGGCGCCGGGCCCGAGGACTGAAGCTCAAGCCACGGAACCTCGCCTTCGCGACGGCTGAAGGCTCGAGCTGGAGACCGACCGGCGCGAGTATCGATGGGATTGCGGAAGGCGCCCTCGCGATTACGCGTTCGTATGCAACGTGTAGCGGCTGGCATTACCCGTTTACGACGCCACGGTGCAGCGCCGCTAATCGTTCCATCTCATCCCGATTTCTTTTGGCCTATGTCAAGGTTTGCTGCCGCTCCCCGTTCTATTTTCAAAAGCAGCCAGCGAACTCCCCAAAAGCGATCATGCGTATTCTCGAACTCTTCCGTGGCGAGTTGACCGTACGCATCAGCGTCGATGGAAGAGTTGTCTGTCCGCGGTCTGAACGCCCCGACGTGGACGTCGAGTGCTGCCACGAGTGCAGCGATGTTGTCCAAATCGAACAAGGTCCCGACGACTTGCGCGTCGTCTGCCGGCCGCATGCGCCACGATTCGCATTGGTGGATATCGTTCCCCCTCCACTTCGCTAAGAAGAGCAACGAAACCGAGCGACCTGAAGTTCTCCTGTTAGCTCCGCCGTCGCGTTAAGGCTGGTCCGCTGCGCCGGGTGAAGCGGCGCAGGCCGAAGAGGAGGCCGTCTCGATGGAGGCGGGCGCCGGCCCTGAAATCCCGGAACCGCAGCGGCAGTTCTTCGAAGCAAGGCCGAGGCGCAGATCACTGTGACCGCCTCGCTGGTCAGCAAGACCGGGAGCGGCGATTCCACCTACCGAGGACTGCCCGGGTACACCTACCACAAGGCGGCCCGCGAGCTGTGGCGTTCGCGTTTCGACGCGGAGCGCAACCTCGTGGTCATCAACAACGGCCACCGCGACTTCGTCTACGCGGCCCGCAACAAGATGCTGAAGCTTCGCTACGTCTGCCGGCTTTTGGCGAAGGAGCGGGTGCTCAAGAACTTCGTCGGCACACCGCAGGATCAGCTTCTCGAACCATTGCTGGAGTTGACTCCCTCTGTAACGGCGCGCACAGAGTCGCGCGTATAGCTGCGGTACGCCTTTCAGCGACCGCCGCCTTGACGGCTCATGGTGCTTTCAGTAGGCTGGCGAATCGTTTAGCTAAACGTTTCGCCAGCATGGCGACGATCAAGGACATCGCGCGCGCCGCGCGGGTCTCCGTGGCGACTGTGTCGGCGGTCGCCAACGGGACGAAGTACGTGAGCGAGCCGCTTGCGCGGCGGGTCAGGCGCGCCATCGCGGCAACCGGCTATCAGCCGCATGGCGTGGCCCGAAGCCTGAAGAACGGCACGACGCAGACGCTGGGTTTGATCGTGACCGACATCACCAATCCGTTCTTCACTGCAGTCGCGCGCAGTGTCGAGGACGCGGCCTATCTCGCGCGCTATGCGGTCGTCTTATGCAACTCGGACGAGGACGTCGAGAAGGAGCGCGTCTGTCTCGAGTTGATGCGGCGGCGCCGCGTCGACGGGCTCATCTGGGCTCCAGCGGGAGATGTTGCCGACTACCGGGATCTCCGGGCGCATCAGAGCGCGCCCACGGTTGCGCTCGACCGTCGGATCGAAGGCATGCCGATGGATGGTGTCGTCGTCGACAACGTCCGCGCGACGCGTGAGGCGATCGAGTACCTGATCGGACTTGGCCACCGTCGGATCGCGCTCATCACCGGGCTGCCGCAACTTTCGACCAGCCGGGGGCGACTCCAGGGTTATCGCGAGGCCATGGCCGCGCATGGATTACCGCTGCCTGCCGGGTTGGTCGTGCAAGGAAATTTTCGCTCCGATAGCGCGCACGACGCGGCGCTGGCTCTGTTGCGGATGACGCGGCGCCCGACTGCCGTTTTCGCCTCGAACAACCTGATGGCGCTGGGGCTACTGCGCGCCATCCGCGAGCTCGGGCTGCGCTGCCCCGACGAGATATCGGTCGCCGCGTTCGACGACTTCGAGGAGGCGAGCCTGTTCACGCCGAGTCTCACCACCATCGCGCAGCCGACCGGAGCCATAGGCGCCAAGGCGGTGGAGATGGTGCTGAAACGGATCGGGCAGCGTAACGAGCGTCACGCGCCCGAAGTCGCGACGATGGCAGCAGTCCTGCACCTTCGCGGCTCATGCGGGCCCCCGGGCAATGGCTCGCGGCGGGCAGGCCGGCGCAGTTGAAATCCCGAAGTCGCTTGTTCCAAACGACGACCAACTTGCGGAGGATGAAGATGACGAAGCTGAGCGCGCAGCGCAGGGAAACATCGGTGGCCGGCGGGCATGACGCAGCGCTGCCAGGGCTCGCCTCGCAGACGCGGCGGAGGGTGCTGACCAAGGCGGGCGTCGCAATGGCGGGCGCGGCCGGCCTCTTGCCAGGATTTCCGTTTGTCGCGCGCGCCGCTGACCGGCCCCTGTCCGGCACGACGCTCAATGTCTCGTGCTGGAGCGCGCCGTATCCGAAGTACCTTGCCGACTACATTCCGGAGTTCGAGAAGCAGACCGGCGCCAAGGTCAACTACGAGACGCCCTCGTTCCCGATCTACAACCAGCGGATGGACGTCGAACTGTCGACGGGTGGAACGTCCTACGACGTCCTCAACATCACTTTCATCTACGCGGGCCGCTGGATCGGAGCCGGATGGTTCGAGCCGCTCGATGGCTACATGAACGATCCGAAGAAGACGCCACCCGACTGGGCGCCCAATGATTTTCTCGGCGGCACCACCGCATCGATGAAAGACAAGAGCGGACGCTTGTATGGCATTCCGTGGATCGCCGACGTGATCATGTCCGGCGCGGCGCGCGCGGACCTGATCCAGAAGGCGGGCAAGCACATGCCCGAAACGTTTGACGAGGTGGGTGCGCTGATGAAGGCCATCCACAACAAGGACGGCATTCCCGGGTTCATCATCGACAACCACTATGGCTGGACCTGGATTCCGTGGCTGCAGGGCTTCGGAGGCAATGTCTTCCGCGACCCGCCCGGCGATCTGATGCCGACGCTCGATACGCCGGAAGCGGTCGCTGCGGCGGATTTCTTCGCCAATCTGCTCACCGCCTATGGTCCGAACGGCGTGATTTCCTACACCTACGACCAGGTCGTCGCGGCCCTGAAACAAGGACGCGCGAACTATTCGCCGAACAACCAGACGTTCCTCGTGCAGATGGGCGCGAGCGACAGCAAGGTCGCGTCGACGTGCGATTTCGCGCTCTTCCCCGCCGGCCCCAAAGGCCGGTTTCCGGCCGTATCGACGCACGCCTGGGGGATTCCCGTCGGCTCGAAGAACAAGGACGCCGCTTGGGAATTCATCAAGTGGGCGATGTCCAAGCAGATGATCGACCGCATGGTGCGCGAGAAGGGCTATACGTCGATCACGCGCCGTTCGCTGATCGAGCATCCGGACTTCAAGCAGAAGCTGATGATCAACGGCCGTGACGTCGCGAAGATCTACCTCGATACCGTCGAGCTCGGCGCGACGGGCTACATGAAGTACAGGACGGTGCCGGTCTATCCGCAGGTCGACAAGGAGATCGACATCGCGATCCAGAACATCGCCTCGAAGCAGATGTCGGCCAAGGAAGCGATGCAGAAGGCGCAGGCGAGCTCGGTGACCCAGCTCAAGCGCTCCGGCATCAAGCTCTGAGCCGCCGGCGTGGCTGCATCGATCAGGTCGGCGGACCGGGAGTCGATCCGCTCGCGAGCGTTCGCGCTGGGTCTCGCTCCGGCGCTCCTGGTGCTGACCGTGATCACGCTCGCGCCGGCGCTCTATCTCGTCGTGACGAGCCTGACGCCGCTCAACCTGGTCAATCCGCTGTCGGCATTGGACTTTTCGCATCCATTGGGCAACTACCAGGACGCACTGACCGATTCGCGCTTCCTCAATTCGGTTTGGGTGCAGATCGAGCTGTCGGTGGCGACGGTCGTGCTGCAGCTTGCGGCCGGCCTGGGCGTCGCGCTGCTCCTCAATGCGCACTCGCGGCTGCTGGAGGCCGTCCGCGCGGCGTTCCTGATACCGATGGTGCTACCGCCGATCGTCGTCGCCATCATATGGAAGGTGATCTACACGCCGGACGTGAGCCCGGTCCATCGCGCTCTGGCCGCGATCGGGTTGCCGCTCGGCTCTCTGATCACCAACGCCGATACGGCGATCTGGGCGATCGTCCTTGCCGAGACCTGGGAGTGGTTCCCCTTCACGATGTTGATGACGCTCGCCGCGCTGCAGGTGATCCCCGGCGATCCGCTCGAGGCGGCCGCCATCGATGGCGCGAACGGCTGGCAGATGTTCCGCTATATCGTGCTGCCCTACCTGCGGCCGACGCTGGTCGTCTGCGCGCTGTTCCGCCTGATCGACAGCATCAAGGCGTTCCCGCTCATCTTCGTCCTCACCAATGGCGGGCCCGGAACCGCGACCGAGGTCACCAACTACTACGGCTTCGTGCAGGCGTTCAACTTCTCCTACTGGGGCTACGGCAGCGCGATCGCCACGATGATGGTCGGCGGAGTCTTTGTGCTGAGCGTGTTCGTCGGGCGCCTGGACACCAGGGCGGGGCAGCGTGAATAGCCATGCCGCCGCCCTCGACCGCATGGCGCGCGCCTTGCCTCGGGCGTCGCGTCATCACCGTCGGAGCGTCCTGCGGCTCGGCGCGGCGCTCACGCTGCTCGTAGTCGTCCTCGGCCCGTTTCTGTGGATGCTGCTGATGTCCCTGCGCCCGAGCGAGGACATCCTGGGCTACGGCCTGCGCTTCGTGCCGACACTGGAGAACTACCGCGCCCTGTGGACCGGCAACTTTCCGAGGTCGTTCGCCAACAGCGTCGCCGCGAGCGCAAGCTCTACCGCGCTGTCGCTGCTGATCGGGGTGCCTGCGGCATACGCGCTGTCGCGCTGGCGGTTCCGGGGACGGCGGGCGATCGCTCTGTGGATACTCTCGACCCGTATGGCGCCGCCCATCGCGTTCACGATTCCGTTTTTTCTCGCCTATCGCTACCTTCATCTGCTCGACACGGTGACCGGGCTCGTCGTCATCTATCTCACGTTCAACCTCGCGCTCGTGATCTGGATGATGCAGAGCTTCTTCGACAGCGTGCCTCGCGAGCTCGAGGAAGCGGCCCGGATCGACGGCTGCACGGTCTGGGGCGCGTTCCGGCGCATCGCCCTGCCGCTCGCCGCACCCGGGGTCGCGGCCACGGGCGTGCTGTGCTTCATCCTGTCGTGGAACGACTTCTTCTTCGCGCTGATTCTGACGCGCACCAGCGCGATGACGGCGCCCGTGGCGATCGTGAATTTCATGCAGTACGAAGGCTGGGAATGGGGAAAGATCGCCGCCGCGGGATCGCTCGTCATGCTTCCCGTGGTCGTCTTCACGTTCTTCGTGCGCTCGTATCTCGTGCACGGCCTCTTGGCGGGCGGGATCAAGGAGTGAGCGTGATCGTGCACCCAGCCATCGTTGCCTCGATCGAACACGCGGTGCGACATCCAGCGGAGCCGAATCATGGAAGCCGATAGCCTCACCGCCGCCATCGCGGAGCATCTCGAGCGCGAGCTCGGCAATCGCGAGACGGCACGCGCACTGGCCGATCTGTTAGGCGAGGACGTGCTCTCGTGGCGCGCGCCGCAGACCGATCCGGCACAAATCGACACCATCATGGCGTTCACGTTCGGCAACCGCATGCTGCCGAACGGAAACCGCGCACCGGGGCCGGTGAACGAGGCGCTTGCCGACGTCGCGGTCCGCTTGCATCGACTGAAAGGCGCGAGAATCTACGCGCAGTGGGAGGTGGCCGAGGCGATAGGGTCCCGCGTGACGCGGGAGAAGCTCACGCCGATCTATCCTGGGCGCGACGAGCGCGCCGAGCCGGTGTATCTCAGCACCGGCGGGGTCGTGTCGGCGGTCATCGCCCTGCAAGTCGACCGCCGCTCGCTCGGCACGGTCGGCGTGGTCGGCTTCGGCGATCACCTTTGGCGTTGCGTGACGACGTTGCGCCAGTGTGGCGTGGCTGCGTTCGCCCCGGCCGGCTTCGCGATGCCGGGCGAGTACGACCCGCAATCGGGGCAACCGTGGTGCCGCAGTCGCCTCGCGTACCTGATGCACGACATCATGATCCGCGCGAGCGAGCGCCGCGGCCGACTGATGAGCACCGAAGAGAACTTGCGCTAGAGCCCCGAGGCAATGAACATCGATACGAACGACAGCGCCCCCGCTTCGAAACGTATCGCTTTGACTTCCTCACCACCCGGCTACCAGGCACTTCCCGGCGCCGGAAATACTCCCAAGAATCTTTGAGATCGCGCAGCTCGCAGGGAAGGATCTTCACCGTTCGGGGCTTATGGATCGACTCTTTCCACGCCAGCGCCACATCGCGGCTGGCGTTGCGATCGACAAAAGTGAACGTCTCGATTACGACCGGGGCGGAGGCGTGAAGTTTGGCGCCCGCTGGTTGCAAGATGAAGCGGATCACGCGAAAGTGCAAGGGCAAGCCACGCTCCGCTGTCGTGTCCCACTGTTCCCGGGCCTGGGGGTGACAAATTTAGCCCATGTTGCAGAGTGAAGCCCGTTTCGCTCACGGGTCAAATCCCGCCCTCCGCCGATATTGATCGAAATGTTACCGTCGCAACGCGTTCCGCTTGTCGCAGTGATTTGCCACGGCCCAGATCGCGGCCTCACCGTCGCCGAGGCGCGCTCGCCTGCGAGCGGTCCCATCTAAGCGAGCGACATGGCTCGATTGCTATCGGTGAATGTCGGCCTTCCGCGCAACATCGAGTGGAAGGGTCGCACCGTATACACCGGGATCTGGAAGGATTCCGTGCGCGGCCGCCGCCGCGTCGGCCGGTTGAATCTCGATGGAGACGGTCAAGGCGACATGGCCGGGCACGGGGGCGAGCAGCGAGCCGTCTTCGTCTACCAAATCGAATCGTATCGCTATTGGCAGGAGCAGCTTGAGAGGACCGACTTCGTCCACGGACAGTTCGGCGAGAACTTCACGGTCGAAGGACTGCCCGACAATGTCGTGTGCATCGGCGACCGTTATCAGATCGGCAGCGCGCTGTTCGAGGTCACGCAACCTCGCGTTACTTGCTATCGCGTCGGCATTCGGATGAACGAGCCGCGGATGCCGGCGTTGCTCACATCGAGCGGACGGCTGGGGTTCTACTTCCGCGTGCTGCATGAAGGCGACGTCGGCGCCGGTGACGAAATCGTGAAGGTGGCAGAGGGCAAGGAGCCGATGACCGTCGCGGAGATCAACGCGCTCCTCTATTCGCCCGATCATGCGCGCGATCGACTGGAGCGTGCGTTGCGCATCGAGGCGCTTTCGCCCGGATGGCGCTCGTCGTTTGAAGCGTTGCTGCGGGGCCAAACGAGCGGCAATGCGGGGCTCGTGCCGGAAGCGGCTGCGCATCCGGCTGCACCAGGATTCCGGCCGCTTGCAGTGACGGCGATCGATCCGGAGTCTGCGGATGTCCTCTCACTGACGATGCAAAGCGCGGACGGTCAGCCGCTGCCAGCGGCGATGCCCGGCCAGTACGTGGTCGTGCGTCTTCAACCGGCCGTCGGCGGCGCACCGCTCTTTCGCAGCTACTCGCTTTCCGGTCCCCTGTCGAAGGAGCGCTATCGAATCAGCGTGAAGATCGAGCCGAATGCGGCGGCAGGAACTCTTCTGCGCGAGCATGTGCGGGTGGGCGATGCTCTCGACGTGAGCTCGCCGCGCGGAAGCTTCATTCTGCAGTCGAGTGAGCGGCCGGTCGTGCTGCTCAGCGCGGGAATCGGGGCAACCCCGGTTCTGGCGATGCTCTACGCACTGGCGGCGGCGCGTTCAGCTCGGCAGGTCTTGTGGCTGCACGCAGCTCGCGATCGGGAGCATCATCCCTTCGCCGCCGAGGTTCGCCGCCTTATGCCAGCGCTCACGCACGGCCGCAGCTACATTTGTTACAGCAGGCCCGGCTCGCGCGACGAAATGGGCAAGGAGTTTGACGCGACCGGTCACCTGTCGCGATCGGTGTTCGACCAAGCCGGCGTTTCACGAGAGGCCGATGTCTACCTCTGCGGGCCGACTCGTTTCATGGCGGACATGAAAGACGCGCTCGCAGCGTTGGGCGTTGCGCCGGATCGGATTCACGTCGAAATCTTCAACGGCAGCGAGTCATTGACCCCTGGCGTCGTCGGCGCGGCAACGCGAGCTCCGCATCTGCCGGCGGACGACGCCAACACCGGTCCGCTGGTCTCGTTCGCGCGCAGCAGCATCGCCGCACACTGGAAGGCGTCGGCTTATCAGAGCATTTTGGAGCTGGCGGAGGCGTGCGACGTCCCGGTCCGTTGGTCGTGTCGGACCGGCGTTTGTCATAACTGCGAGAGCGGTTTGGTTTCGGGCGCGGTCGCCTATGGACCGGACCCGCTCGACAAGCCCGCCGACGGCAATCTTCTCGTTTGCTGCTCGCAACCGATTGGCGATGTCGTCATCGATTTGTGAAGCGTGAACGGATTCGATTTCCGAGGCGCATTTACGGCCGACCGACGCGGATATCAGGCCGCACGTGGAGGAGCAGCGCGGCGCATATCAGACCGAATCCCACGCGCGGCGCGACGAACGCAACCAGCATCGCGGCGGTGAAGCCCGAACCGCATAAGGTAATGGTGGTTTATCCAAATGATGGCGATGAACAGATAGCTCACCGCGTAGCTGATGGCCGTGGGCCCGAGCGGCCAGAGATCCGAGAATTCCGCCTGCTCCGGTGCCTTGAGCTCCAGCACCATGATGGTCACGATCACCGCGAAGACCGCGTCCGAGAATGTTGTCAGCCGGTCCACGGTCGTCTTGTCTTCACGCATGGCGCGGTGGCCCTTTGGATCCGCGACTCCTTGGTGATGTTTGTCGCCTGGCAGCCGGTGGGTGCGCCCCGGCTCTTGAGTGTCGGCCGAAACGTCTTCCGCCGTAGTAGAAGGCGAGATGGATGCCCGTGCCGTACCGCACTATCGGCTCTGACAGCGGCCTTCGAGCGATCGTTCGAACGTCTGCAGTCCGATGAGTATATGCCCGCCGTCTGAAGAGCGACGGCAAGTTGCGCCGACTGCGAAAGGAAACCGCGCGAATCCAGGCTCGAATCGAGGAAGCATTCGACGTGATTGAGCCCGAGGATCGGGCGTGATCCTGGACACTCACGCGCTGTGGGCCTTCATTGATGGCGATGCGGGCGTTGGTGAGCTTCTGCGCGGTCAGTCGCGAGCTGCCGTTCCAGTCATCGTTCTCGGCGAGTTTCGCTGCGGCATCGTGGGATCAAGGCATCGTGGCGAGTACGAAGCATGGTTGGACTCCCATCTGCCGAATTTCGATATCTTGCCGGTCACCGACGAGACGGCGATTGCATACGCTGCGCTTCGAGTCACTCTGAAGCGATTGGGAAAGCCAATCCCGGCCAACGATGCATGGATCGCGGCTCTTGCTCTACAACACCGGCTTCCGGTGCTTAGCCGCGACGAGCATTTCGCCGCCGTGCCGAAACTTGATCGGCGGACCTGGTAGCCGGGCGGAAAGATCCAATCGGAAGCTCGGGACGGATCCCGCCACGCGGCGAAGTCGGTGCTCGTCGCGAAGCGCTGACCGCCAGCACGGGCCTGAGCGAACGGCTCACAGCACGCCGTACTGTTCGTATACGTCCGCCAGCAGCCGTCCCTCCAGCAGTGCCTCGCGCGTGCGGTTCTCGCCGGTCACTTTCTCGAGCGCGCGGTTCAGCGCTTCGTCCTCGACCGCTTTCGGGATCACGATGATGCCGTCGTAGTCGGCGAAGACGAGGTCGCCCGGCGTCACGCGGACACCGCCGCACTCGACGGCGACGTCGACGTCGGCGACGAAGCCGCGGCCCCACGAGTCGAGCGGCATGATGCCGCGCGCGAACGTTGGGAAGCCCATCGCAATGATTTGACGCACGTCGCGAACGCACGCATCGGCGACGGTGCCGTTCGCGCCGCGCATCTTCGACGCGGTCGACAAAAGCTCGCCCCACGGCGCCACGTTCCACGAATGATCGGTGCTGTGCACGGCGACGTCGCCGGGCCGCAGCGAATCGATCGCGCGGATCTCGTTGACATACGGATTGGGCTGCACCGGCTCGTATGTTTGCATCCACAGCAGCGTCCGCGCGCGTCCGACGATGGTGAAGTCGGGGTGAAGCGGCCGAATGTCGTGGCGCATCGCCTGTTTCATGAAGCCAAGCCGATCCAGCGTGTCGGAAACGACAGGGGTGTACAGGCGCTGCCGGATGACGTCGAACTTCTGCTGATCGGAATTCCAGTGCATGGCGGCTCCAGTGGGCTTGAAGAAAGGCGGATTGTCAGGTGTCCAGCACGACGTTGGCGGCCGTCGGATCGAACGACAGCCACACGCGCTCGTCGATCGAGCGGAGCGGTTGCGACGACAGAGCCTGGACGCGCCAGCGCGGCCCCGTCGTTCCGACCACGTATTCCGTCAGATCGCCGAGGAACGTGCGCTGCAAGATGTTGCCCTCGAACGCGTTCGAGGCGCCGTCGGGACGTACGTGCGCGAGCGAAATCGCGATCGACCGCACGGCGAGGCAGGCCACTGCTCTGCGCGAGTGCGCCGTGTATACCAATGTGGTAGACCGTCAGTCAAGCGGCAGTAAACGACCGCAGCCACCAAGCAGTGGCGCGCGTTGCACTTGATCGCCTCCTCGCCGACACCACCCGATGTACTATTTCCTGCCGGCGGACAAGCGCACCGCAGGATGTGCGGCAGCGATCCCGCAGGAACTATCTTGCCGGGCGGAACATCCGACTCACACGGTTCCTGCCGCGTTGTCTTGGCGTCGTCCCGCGGTCCCAGCGCGTAAAGGGTGGATAGATGGCAGTGCCCGAAAGGTCGGATGCTTTCGTTTTCTTCGGTGCGACCGGCGATCTCGCCCACAAGCAGATCTTTCCCGCGCTTCAGGCGCTGATCCGAGGCGGCCAGCTCGACATGCCGATCATCGGCATGGCCCGCCCGGACTGGTCGCTGGACAAGCTGCGCGATCGCGCGCGCGACAGCCTCGAGCGCAATGGCGGTCTCGATGCCGACGCGTTTGCCAAACTGTCGAAGCGATTGCAGTACGTCGGCGGCAACTACCAGGATCCGGCGACTTACGAGCGACTGCGGCAGACGCTGCGCGCAGCGGTGCGCCCGCTGCACTATCTCGCCATTCCTCCGAGCATGTTCGCCCCCGTCGTGCAGGGTCTGGCGAAGGCGGGTTGCGCGAAGGACGCGCGTGTCATCGTCGAAAAGCCATTCGGCCGCGACCTTGCCTCGGCGCAGGCGCTCAACCGGACGTTGCACGAGGTGTTCCCCGAGTCGGCGGTGTTCCGCATCGACCATTACCTGGGCAAGGAGGCGGTGCAGAACCTGCTCTATTTTCGATTTGCCAACGCTTTCCTCGAGCCGGTCTGGAACCGCAATTTCGTCGACGGTGTGCAGATCACGATGGCCGAAGCTTTCGGCGTGCAGGGCCGCGGCAACTTTTACGAGGAGGTCGGCGCGATCCGCGACGTGGTGCAGAACCATCTGCTGCAGGTGGTGGCGCTGCTGGCGATGGACGCGCCTGTGGGTCGCGATCCGGATTCGATGCGTGCCGAGAAGCTGCGCCTGTTCCGCGCCATGCGGCCGTTCGATCCGAAGCAGGTGGTGCGCGGCCAGTTTCGCGGCTACCGCGATGAACCCGGCGTGAAGCGCGACACGACGGTCGAAACTTTCGCTGCGCTGTGCCTGCATATCGACACGTGGCGCTGGGCCGGCGTGCCGTTCTACATTCGCACCGGCAAGTGTCTTCCGATCACGACCACTCAGGTCATCGTCGACCTGAAATGCCCGCCGGTGGCGATCTTCGACGAGATCAGTCCGGCGCAATCGAACTACTTTCGGTTTCGTCTGAGTCCCGAGGTCGTGGTCGCGACCGGGGCAAGGGTCAAGCGGCCGGGCGAGCCGATGGTGGGAGACGCCGTGGAGCTGGTCGCCCGGCACGCCATTACCGGCGAGAAATCCCCTTACGCGCGCCTGCTGGGTGATGCGATTCGCGGCGACGCCTCGCTCTTCACGCGCGACGACGTCGTCGAGGCCGCATGGCGCGTGATCGATCCGATCCTGCGCAGCGGCGTTCCGGTCGAAGAATACGAGCCGGGCACCTGGGGCCCCACAGCCGCGCGCGGAGTCATCGCCGACGGGGAGGGCTGGCACGATCCGAAGCCCGAGGAGAGCTCACCGTGTTGAGCGCAGCCGATGTCGTGTTCCTGCTCGACGTCGACAACACGCTGCTCGACAATGACCGCTTCGGCGCGGATCTCGGCGCACGCTTGGAACAGGCCTTCGGCGTCGAGCAGCGCGATCGCTATTGGGCCATTCTCGAAGCGCTGCGCGAAGCGTTGTCGTATGTCGACTATCTGGCCGCGCTCGAGAAATTTCGCGTCGGGCTCGACGACGCCCCGGATTTGCTGCGCATGTCCTCATTCATGCTCGACTATCCGTTTGCGAATCGGCTGTACCCGCACGCGATCGAAGCGATCGCGCACCTGGGCGAATTGGGGCTGCCGGTGATCCTGTCCGACGGCGACGTGGTATTCCAACCGCGCAAGATCGAGCGCTCGGGCATCTGGGATGCGGTGCAGGGACGGGTATTGATCTACGTTCACAAAGAGCGCGCGCTCGACGCGATGCAGCGCCGCTACCCGGCGCGACACTACGTGATGGTCGACGACAAGGCGCGGCTGCTGGCGGCAATGAAGAACGTGCTTGGCCGGAAGCTCACGACCGTGTTCGTGCGTCAAGGCCATTACGCGGCGCAATCCGCTGCCACGGCGGTCGATCCGCCGCCCGACCTCGAGATCGAGCACATCGGCGAATTGCTCGATCGCGATCTGCCGGACTTGCTCGGCGCGTCGCCGTTGAGCGTCGCAGTCAAGCATCAGGAGCAACGATGAACAAGGCGCAGGAACTGCATGACCGCGGCCAGAGTCTCTGGCTGGACAACATTACCCGCGAGATACTCGACAACGGCACGCTGCGCCGCTACGTCGACGAATTCTCGATCACGGGGCTGACGTCGAACCCGACCATTTTCGACGAGGCGATCGGCAATACCGCCGCTTACGATCAAGGCATTCGCGACAAGGCAAAGTCGGGAACATCCGGCGAAGCGCTGTTCATGGAGCTCGCGATCGAAGATCTGCAGCGGGCGGCCGATCTGTTCCGTCCGGTTTTCGACGCCACCGACGGCGTCGACGGCTGGGTGTCGATGGAGGTGTCGCCGCTTCTCGCGAACGACACCGCAGGCAGCATCGCCGCCGCGGCGCGTATCCACCGGCAAGGCGAGCGGCCCAATCTGTTCGTCAAGATCCCAGGGACCCCGGAAGGCCTTCCGGCCATCGAGGAATCGATCTTCAACGGAGTGCCCATCAACGTCACGTTGTTGTTCTCGCGCGAGCAATACCTGGCCGCGGCCGAAGCCTATCTGCGCGGCATCGAACGGCGCATCGGCGCCAAACGCGATCCACGCGTCGCATCGGTTGCCTCGCTGTTCGTGAGTCGCTGGGACAAGGCGGTGGGCGACAAGGTGCCCCCGGAGTTGCGCAATCGGCTCGGCATCGCGATCGGCGGCCGCACCTACCGTGCGTATCGCGAGTTGCTCGCGTCGCCCCGCTGGCGCAAGCTCGCCGCGGCGGGCGCGCGTGCGCAGCGCCTGCTTTGGGCGAGCACCGGAACCAAGGATCCCGCCGCGTCGGACACGTTGTACGTCGAGGCGTTGGCGGCGCCCGACACGATCGACACCGTGCCGGAAAAGACGTTGCGCGCCTTCGCCGAGCACGGCGAGATCAAGGGCGTGATGGCCGAGGACGGCGAAGCTGCCGAAGCGACGCTGCAGCGTTTCTCGAATGCCGGCATCGATACCGACGCGCTCGCCGTTCAGTTGCAGCGTGACGGCGCGCGGGCGTTCGTGAAGTCGTGGCAGGAGCTGCTGACTCGCATCGCCGACAAGAGTGAAGCGCTTGCCCATGCCGGTTAGCGCCGCGAATCATCGCCGACATGCGCCATTCCGCTTTTCGAGAACCCTCGTCACGCCGGTGAGCACCCATATCAGTCCGCTGGCCGGACAGCCCGCACAAGCCTCGCAGCTCGTGGATGTCGCGAAGCTCGTCGCGGCCTATTACGGCCTTCGACCCGATCCTTCGGTGCCGGCGCAGCGCGTGTCCTTCGGCACGTCCGGCCACCGCGGCACCTCGTTCGACAAGAGCTTCAACGAAGCGCACGTGCTCGCCACTACGCAGGCGATCTGTCTTTATCGCCAGGCGCAGCACATCGACGGGCCGCTCTTCATCGGCATCGACACCCACGCCTTATCTCGGCCGGCGTTCGAGACCGCGCTCGAAGTTCTTGCCGCCAACGGCATCGAAACGTTGATTGCAAAGGGCGGTGCAACGGGTGATGCATTCACGCCGACGCCGGCAGTGTCGCACGCCATTCTCGTGTACAACCGCCGACGCGAAACCGGGTTGGCGGACGGCATCGTGGTGACGCCTTCGCACAATCCCCCCGATAGCGGCGGCTTCAAGTACAACCCGCCGAACGGCGGTCCCGCCGACACCGACGCCACCGGCTGGATCGAAGCCCGGGCGAACGCGCTGCTCGAAGGCGGGTTGAAGGACGTGCGGCGCATGCCGTTCGATCGGGCGTTGCGCACGGTCACCACGCGAGAGCATGATTTTCTGAGCGCCTATGTCGACGATCTCGGCAGCGTGATCGACCTCGATGCCATCCGCGACTGCGGCATTCGCATGGGTGTCGATCCAATGGGCGGCGCCGGTGTCCATTATTGGGCCAGAATCGCCGAGCGCTACCAGCTCGACCTGACCGTCGTCAGCGACAAGGTCGATCCGACGTTCGGTTTCATGACGCTGGACTGGGACGGCCGCATTCGCATGGATCCCTCGTCGGCGTACGCGATGCGGCGAATGATCGGCCTCAAAGACAGTTACGACATCGCATTCGCCTGCGACACCGATCACGATCGCCATGGCATCGTGGCGCCAAGCGAAGGCCTGATCCCTGCAAATCACTATCTGGCCGCAGCAATCGACTACTTGTTTCGCAACCGCAGCCGCTGGAAACCGGCGGCGGCAGTCGGCAAGACCGTGGTCAGCAGCGCCATGATCGATCGCGTGACGGCCAGATTGGGTCGCAGGCTCTACGAGGTTCCGGTCGGCTTCAAATGGTACGTCGAAGGATTGCTCGACGGCTCGCTGGGCCTGGGTTGTGAAGAAAGCGCCGGTGCGTCGTTCTTGCGCATCGACGGCACGGCTTGGACGACGGACAAGGACGGCATCGCGTCGGCGCTCCTTTCGGCGGAGATGACCGCGCGCACGGGTCTCGATCCCGCCGAGCTGTATCGTGATCTCACGCGCGATCTCGGCGCCCCGGTGAGCGAACGGGTCGAGGCGCCGGCGACGCCCGAACAAAAGCGGAAGCTCGCGAAGCTCTCGCCGCGCGAGATGCGGATCACCGAGCTCGCCGGCGAAGCGATCGACAAGGTGCTCGATCGCGCGCCGGGCAATGACGCACCGATCGGCGGCATCAAGGTGATCGCCGCGAGCGGATGGTTTGCCGCGCGCCCGTCCGGCACCGAGGACATCTACAAGATCTACGTCGAGAGTTTCCGCGGCGCCGACCATTTGAGCATTCTGGCGCGGGAGGCGCAGGACATTGTCGACCGCACGCTGCAGGGGCATTGAGGCGGTCCGCGTTTGCTCACAGCGTCGACGAGGGATTCATGGACATCGATCGGATGCGCAAGCTTGCGAAACCCTATCGCATCACGCGAGGCAAGAAGTTCCGGTTGAAGGATTTCAGCCCGGCCGACACGGGTCCGTTGAGCGACGAGGACAAGACGCTCGCGAGGCAGGCGTTGGAAACCGGCAAGGAAGCTCTCGCGCAGTTGCAGCCGATGCTCTACGCGTACGATCGCTGGTCGGTGCTGCTGATCTTCCAGGCGATGGACGCGGCCGGCAAGGACAGCGCGATCAGCCATGTCATGTCCGGCGTCAATCCGCAGGGCTGCCAAGTCTATTCGTTCAAGGCACCGTCGGCGGAGGAGATCGACCACGACTGGCTGTGGCGTTGCTGGCGCGTGTTGCCGGAGCGCGGCCGTATCGGCATCTTCAATCGCAGCTACTACGAGGAGGTGCTGGTGGTGAAGGTGCACCCGAAGTTCCTCGCGGGCCAGAAGCTGCCGCCCGGGCTTGCCGGCAAGTCGATCTGGGACGAGCGCTACAAGGACATCCGCGCGTTCGAAAGCTATCTCGCGCGCAACGGCACGCTGATTCTCAAGTTCTTTCTCAACGTATCGAAGGACGAGCAGAAGAAGCGGTTCCTCGAGCGCATCGACCAGCCGGTGAAGAATTGGAAGTTCTCCACCGCTGACGTCGAGGAGCGATCACACTGGGACGCCTACATGGACGCGTACCAGACGATGATTCGCGAAACGTCGGCGCCGCACGCGCCATGGTATGTCGTGCCGGCCGACCAGAAGTGGTACACGCGCATCGTCGTAGCCGCCGCGATCGTGGACGCGGTCGCGTCGCTGGGATTGCACTTTCCGAAGCTCGATGCGGCCAAGCTCGCCGAGCTCGCGGCTGCGCGCAAGGCGCTGCTGGCCGAGCGCCGGTGAACCCGGCGGCAGCAGCTACGCTTCGAGTGACGCGGGCGAACCGGCCGCTGCCGCCGGCCGCGGGGCCGTTCATCGCAACGGTTCGCCGACTCGCTGCCCGCGACGTCGGCGAGTGATCCGGACGCTCGTCCACAGGAATACATGTCGTCTTTCGAGGACGACTTCCGATATCCCCGACATCGTGTCGCCCACGCTGGCGCCTCTGCTCGAGCAAACATCTGGGCCGCCGGCGATCAGGCGCGCGTTGCGCCCGACTTCCTCGCGGTAATCGACTTCGACGAGCATTCGAAGACGTATGGCCGCGTACTGAAAACCGTCCCGATTCCGCCCCCCGGGAACGTGGGCAACGAGCCGCACCATTGCCACCTTTCGCACGACAAGAAGATCCTCGCGTGCGGCGGCTTGCTGAGTCTGCTGCGCGCGCAAAACGGCATCTTCTTTTTCGATGTGTCCGACGATCGGAATCCGAAGTTCCTGTTTTCGACCGACGCGCCGCTGTCGAGCGTCACCGATGATTTCTACCCGCTCCCGCAGGGCGGATTTCTGATTACCCAGATGGGCTCCGCCGGCGGCGCCGCACCGGGACGTGTCGCCGAATTCGACAGGCATCTGCGACGCGTCGAGGAATGGTCCGAGTCACCGCCGGCGGACGGCTTCAATCCGCACGGGATTCGGTGCGGGCCGAGCGCAACCTGATGGTCACCAGCGACTTCATCAATCCGGTGACGACGCTGAACGCGGTGCCCGGCGAGGTTGAAACGCGTATCGAGCTCGAGCCGATG
The DNA here is from genome assembly GCA_963728935.1 of uncultured beta proteobacterium. Lineage (GTDB taxonomy): Bacteria > Pseudomonadota > Gammaproteobacteria > Burkholderiales > Casimicrobiaceae > CAVSMC01. Next base: position 2,198,575 of record CAVSMC010000001.1, read on the forward strand.
CCGCGACACCTTGATCACGTGCACCTTGTGATCGCCTTCGAAATGGGATCTTGCCGAAATCGTCTTCGTCGAGGAAATAGTCGGTGACGCGATTTCAACACCGCGTTCGCGACCGGGCCGGCGCGCCCGCACGGCATCGAGTCGAAGTAGCGATCGACGTCAGGGGTTCCGTTCGCAGACGCACCGCAGCCAAGCGTGCCGATTTTTCGCGTTGAAGTGCGCGATCGTTCGGCGCATCCTCTGCCACTGCTCGATGGCGGCTTCGACGCCGCCGAAGCGAAAGGCAGGGGAACGTCTGCGGGGAAGCGAACGTGACGCAAATCATCGATGTCAGCCCTACGCGATCGAATACAACGCTGACCGAGGGCAGCGACTACCAATCAGCGTCCGGGCGCATGCTGTCGATGACGGTCGGTACCGATGGTCGCGTCTACGTCGGCAGCTACGCGAACCTATTCCGCTCTGATGACGGCGGAAGCGCGTTTGCGCAATGCATTCGTCCGCAGCCCGCAGCCGGCCAATTCGACGTCGCGGGCGCGCTGAACGGCAGCGAGGTGTTCGACCTCGCCGTCTCGCCGGTCGATTCGAACGTGATCGTGGCTGTCACGCGTTACGACTTGCGATCCGCGCCGCGCCACGGCATCTATCGATCCACCGACGGCGGCATCTCATGGACGCTCGTGCATCAGTTTCCCGGTCTTCCGACGCGCGCGGGCCAGATCATTTGGCCGCGAGACGATCCCCGAACGATCTTCGCAGCGTGGGGGACGTCGGTGGCGATCAGCCGCGACAGCGGCGCGACGTTCACCGACACGATGCCGTGGGGCTCGCAAACCGGCGCCGCCTTCCACGTGGCGGTCGGCTTGTCGCTTGCGGCGGTCGGGCCGCTGTATGCGCTCGGGAACAGCCGGATCTGGGTGTCGTTCGATCGCGGCATCACGTGGACGGCCGACGCAGGACCGATTCCCGCGCCTTCGGGAGGGGCTACCGGCGAAGCGAACACCGATGCGCCGAGTGTGCTGGTTTCGCCACCGGGACAGCAGCGAACGGTGTTGTTGGTGACGAAACCGGGCAACGGGATAGCCGAGCTGTGGCGAGGAAGCTACGACACGTTCGAGACGACGGGCATGTCATCGTGGACGCAGGTGCCGCTTCCCGCGTTCGACACCGACAGCGGCAATCGTTTCGTCAGCGCGCCGGTGCCGGGGCTCGTCTACTTCTGCGGCAGATCGCGCTTGTTCGTCGCTCCCGTCGATGTGAGTGAGGCGAGCGGCTGGCGAGCGCTCGACGATGGCTCCAATGTCCATCGCGACCTGCACGGCGTGTTCTTCTCCGCCGACTTCGATGCGGCGTTCATCGACGGCGAGTACAAGCGGCGCGCGGGAACGGTGTGGCTGTTGAGCGACGGAGGCGTCGATCGCAGCGACGACGGCGGGCGCACATTCCACGCCGTCGATCTCCTCACGACCTTGGGCGCGGTGAATATCAGCGGTGTCGCGCAGGAAGGCGCTACGGCGCTTTGCCTCAACACCGGCGACAACTCGTCGTTCTATTCGCTGAACGGCGGCGCGAAATGGAAGACGCAGCAGTATCTGGGCGGCGACAACGACTGCTCGTACGCCGATCCGCTGCAGCCCGATCGCATGCTCATGTTCACGCCGCGCAACGGCGGCGACAATCGATCGGTCACCGTTTACGTCAATCCAGACGGTGAACTGCCCGACGCGCGAATGGGGACTACGCAAGGCCATGAAGTACCGGGGCCGCCCGCCGCGCACCCCACGAGCTTGCCTCCGGTGGGCTTCGACATGCCGAACTGGAGCGCGATCAGCGGTTTCGGCTTGCGCGGCTTTCGTCCGATCGTCCTCACGCGGCGCGGCGAAGAACCGCTCGATGACGGCGATTACATCTTCGTCCGGTACAAGACCGACGTAACGGCGGTGCTGCTGCGCACGCACGCGATTCGCAGTGTCGACAGCGACGACGAATGGGATACGGTCGCCACCAGAGCGGAACAGGGCAAGGTGTTTCAGCAAGGTCCGGCGTTGCCGTCGGCGGACGTGCGCGTCGCGCAGGCGTCCGGCGGGCACACGAATACCGTGTTCTATGTTGGCATCGATGCGAACCGCCGATTGTGGAAATGGACAGAGGGTATGGCCGGCTGGCGGCAGATTGTTCCCGGGCCCTTCCTTCCGACGCCGGTTCCGATCGCACCGCAGAGCGCGATCCGTTTCTTCGTCGACCCGTATCGGCCCGACATTCTGTTCGTCGTCGACGCCGTGCATGTCTGGCGAAGCGATGACGGGGGGGCCACTTGGGTCATCGATCAGGAGCTCGAGCGACAGGCGACCAACGACGGCGCGATTCCGACGAGCCTCGACCCAAGCAACGGCACGCCGCTGATGGACGTCGCGCTGCAAGACATGCAGTTCGATCCGGACGACGCTCGCGCGCGTTTTGCGGTCGGTGTGGCGGGCGCGTTCTTCACCGCGGACGGCATCCATTGGAACCGGCTGCTCGACTCCTCGGCGCTTCCGGGGCGAGCGACGTCGTGCTACTACGATGCGGTCAGCGATCCCTGCCAGCGTGCGCTCTACGTCGGATTCGCGGGCCGGGGCATCGTCAAGCTGACGCCGCTGCCGTGGGGGTCGTTGCAGGCGCCCGATCCCGCGGCGTGGTCGGAGAACGTGCCGATCCCTGACCAGAAGAGCAAGGCGGCGCCCGCGCTCGCGGTATTTCGCGACGTCATTCACATGGTGCACCTCGGCGACTCGTCGAACGACATCTGGTGGTCGACGAGCACCGACGGCATCAACTGGACGCCGAATGTGCGCATTCCCGATCAGAAGAGCAAGGCCACTCCGGCGCTCGCGGTCTTCAACGACCGCCTGCACATGGTGCACCTCGGCAACTCGTCGAACGACATCTGGTGGTCGATCTTCGACGGCACGACCTGGAACAAGAGCGATGGAACGCCCGGCAACGAACGCATCCCAAACCAGAAGAGCAAGGTGGCACCCGCGCTCGCTGTCTATGGCGGCCGATTGCACATGGTGCACCTCGGCGATACGTCGAACGACATCTGGTGGTCGATGTTCGACGGCGTTTCGTGGAAGCAGGGCGACGGCGTAACCGACGGCAACACGCGCATCAAGGGACAGCGGAGCAAGGCGTCGCCGGCGCTCGCCGCGTTCGGCGGCAGGCTGCACATGGTGCATCTCGGCGAGTCGTCCAACGACATCTGGTGGTCGTCGTTCGACGGCAACGATTGGTGGTCGAACGTGCGGATCCGCTGCCAGAAGAGCAAGGCGTCGCCGGCGCTGGCACCGTTCGGCGGTGCGCTGCACATGGTCCACCTGGGCAACAGCTCGAATCGGCTCTGGTGGTCGATCTACGACGGCGGCGAGTGGACGCCGAACGTCGTGATCGCGGACCAGAAGAGCAAGGCGACGCCGGCACTCGTCGCCACGCCCGACGGCACGCAATTGCTCATGGTGCATCTCGGCGACAGCTCGAACAGGCTGTGGCGATCGCTCGCGTGATATCAGACCACTGCATCGATTCAAGCGCGACTGGTGCGAGTTCGCGTAGCTGTGAGCGTGCGTTCAGCGCGCCGCTGTCGTGAGCGGAATGACCTCCTGCGGCGATCGGTTCGCTACCTTCGCATCGACTTTCTGAGCGCTTGGTCGCGCAAGAGCGGATGACGCGCGCGCGGCGAACGTGGGCCGTCGAAGCGGCACCTCGTCAGCGCATTCGAATCGCTTGCGCAGTGGCCGATTTCGGCTCACTCTTACCGCTCGTCCCGAACAGCCGAAATACAGGCATGCACCGCGATTTCGAAGGAGCAGACGCCATGGCAATCCAACGCCCCCCACGCCAAACCATCAAGACGGTCGAGACGCACGGCGCCAGTACGCTCGCGATGCCCGACGACCGCGTATTGCTCACGCTCGACGACGGCCGTTCGTTCGTAATCGACGCCGAGCGGCTCACCCCACAGTCCGACGGCACGTACCAGGTCGAGCTCATCGCAGCCGATCATCGATAGCCCACGGTTCGTAACGCAGAGGGGCCGCGATCGGCCGGCCCCTTCGCGTGCGCGAGTCAGGACCATGCGCGCTACAGGATGATGTTCGCGAACGCGCTGATCTTCACGATGCTGCGACCGGCGAACGACACGTACAGCGCCGGATCGGAAGGGTTCGAGATCCAGTCGAAGTAGCAGTTCGACGGCCGGCCGCGCAAAGCTCCGGTATCGAGCAACCGCTCCCAGTTGGCGCCGTCGTGGGTCCAGAACGCCCCGCCGAGGCCCACGGCGAACCGCCGGTTCGGGTCGAAGGGATCGAACTGCATGTCGGTCAGAATGACATCGAGATGATCCCCTAGCCCGTCGGCGTCCTCGGTGCGACCGGCAGGAATGCGGCCGCCGCACGTCAGTTGTTGCTGGAGGTTCGCATCGACTTGCCAATTGACGCCGCCGTCGTCCGATCGCATCACGCGGTCCTTGTCCAGCACGTAGACCACGCTCGGAAAGTACGGATTCACGAAGAACCGGCGCGCTTGCGTCGCACCTCCGCCCGGAACGAGTTGCTGCCAGCTCGCCATTCCCTCGGTCCACTTCCATAGAAGCGCTCCCGTGGTGTCGCAGACGTAGAACACCGTTCCCGTATGTCCGCCCGACGCCTGCGCGATCAGCGTCGGGCTGATCGACGGTAGGAACGGTCCCTGTTGCTCGACGGGGCCGCTGTCGCGAAAGCCGAAGTTTGGAATGACGAACAGCGGCCGCTGCGTGAATGTGCCATCGCCATTGCTGAACGAGACCAGCACGCCGGCATCACCAAAGCCCACGATGTCCGCGCGCTTGCTGACCCTGAGGTCGGCGAGAAAGCGCGGGTGCTTGTCGACGCGCCAACCACCGGCATCGAAGCCGAAGTCGTTGACGACCGGTGTCGGCTGGAACGTGAACGTGCCGTCACCGTTGCTCAACGCGACGTAGACGCCGTCGTTGCCGAACCCGACGATATCGTTGCGGCCTTTGCCGGTGACGTCGGCGAGAAAGCGCGGATGCCTGTCGACGCGCCAGCCACCGGCGTCGAAGCCCAAGTCGTTGATGACCGGTATCGGTTGGAAGCTGAACGTGCCGTCGCCGTTGCTCAATGCGACATAGACGCCGTCGTTGCCGAACCCGACGATGTCGGCGCGACCGTCGCCGGTGATGTCGGCGAGAAAGCGCGGGTGCTTGTCGACGCGCCAGCCGCCCGCTTCGAAGCCGAAGTCGCCGAGCACGAGCCGCGGTGACTGGAACGTGCCGTCGCCGTTGCCGAGTGCAACCCACACGCCGTCATCGCCGAAGCCGACGATGTCCGCTTTACCGTCGCCGGTGATGTCGGCGAGCAACCGCGGGTGCCGGTCGACGCGCCAGCCGCCCGCTTCGGCGCCGAAGTCGTCGAGCACGAATCGAACGGGTCCGAACGTACCATCGCCGTTGCCGAGTGCGACGTACACACCCGAATCGCCGAAGCCAACGATGTCGGCATGACCGGTACCGGTGAGATCGGCGAGCAATCGCGGGTGCTTGTCGACGTGCCAGCCGCCGGCTTCTTCACCGAAGTCGGCGAGTACGAACTGAACGGTTCCGAACGTGCCGTCGCCGTTGCTGAGCGCGACATAGACACCGGCGTCGCCGAACCCGACGATGTCGGACCGTCCATTACCGCGCAGATCCGCGAGAAAGCGCGGGTGTTTGTCGACGCGCCACCCTCCCGCTTCGAATCCGAAGTCGGCAAGCACGAACTGCGGGTCGGCGAACGTGCCGTTGGGCTTGCTCAACGCCGTCCATACGCCGTCGTCGCCGAAGCCGACGATGTCCGCGCGTCCCTCGCCCGTGATGTCCGCGAGCAGGCGCGGATGCTTGTCGACGCGCCATCCGCCGGGCGTGTCCCAGTCGGTGCGCTTCTTGATGTCGCGAATGCGGCGCGCGCGCAGCAGGATGGCGAGATTGTTGGGAAGAGTCGTCGTGTCGTCTTTGAAGTTTCCGAAGAAGCGAATGAAGATGTAGTCGCCCGGCTGCTTCGGATCGTCGCCCGGCATGTTCAGCACGATCGGACGAAAGCCCCGCAAGCCCGATCCGCTGCTCGCGTTCCACAGCGAGCTCCCCTTGCGTAGCGACGGCCCCGGCACCATGTGGCGCTGGTCGGTGTCGACACCGACGTCCGGAAGATCGCCCGGATCCGCTTCGTAGAGCGCGAGCGTGTTGCCGAGGCTCGCCGGCACCGAATCGCCGTTCGTGTCCCAGCGTGGCGTGAACAGCAGCATCGAGTGCGGTCGCAGCGGATCGGCAAACGAGCAGTCGTTGTCGCCGCCGCCGTACTGCTGGCGGTGCCAGTGACGGCCGCCGTCGTTCGACGTGAAGCCGTCGTCGTCGCCGGTGTTGAGTGAAATGACCGGACCGTGGTCCTGCGTCGAGACGCCGGCGATGTTCACGCAGGAGAGCGAATTCACGTTGCGGCCGCGGGTGAACGTCTTGCCGCCGTCGGTGCTGCGGTGGACGCCGCCGTCGCTGGTCATCCACATCGAACCGCGCAAGTGCTTGTAATCGCCGTCCTCGAACGTTGCCTCGAAATCGGCGGATAGATAGACACCGTGCAGGTCCTGGTGCACGTGCTGGCCGTCGTCGAGCTCGTGCCAATCGGACGCGTCGGTCGGGTCGAGCGGCGCGGCGAACGTCTTCGACCGTTGCGGGCTGTAGAAGATCACGTTGCCGTGTCGCGGCTGCGTGGCTTCCATGAACACGTTGCCGCTGAACTGCTGGCCCATGTTAGGCAGCACGACCGGCTCCCACAGCGACTTGTTGGTGCCGAGAAACTGGATGTAGTCGCCGCGGAACACGCCGGGGCTCTGGCCCTCTGCGTTGACGTTGTCGGCGGTGACGAACACTTCGAGAGGCGAGCGCGGCGAGACGACCATCACCTTCGCCGACTGCGCGTTGCCGATGCCGAAGCCGCCGCCGATCCGCGGCGGGATGTCCCCGAGGTCGTTGATCCAGGTCGCGCCGGCATCGAAGGAGACGGCGATCTGGCTGTTGATCAGCGCGTACACGACCGGCGGCGTGAGAGCGCCCGGCGGCGTCGCCGCGACCGCGACGTGATTGATCGGCTGGAACTGGCCGTTCGGCATCAGCATCGCGTTCTGGAAGGTTGCGCCGCCGTCGCGACTCACCGCCAACGCGCTGCCACCCGCGGCGTACGCATAGTTCGCGGTGCCAGGTCCCCACTCGATCTCGCCTGCGTTGTTAAGCGTCGCGCTGCCCAATCCGCGCGGAAACGAATGCACGAGCGACCAGTTCGTGCCACCGTCGCTCGAGCGCCAGATGCCGGCATCATTCGATTCGCGATCGTCGCGCATCAGCGCGAGCACGGTGATCTCGAAGCCGAAATTGGGAAGCACGAATCGCGGCGCCGGCGGTTCGAACGTTCCATCGCGACGCGAGAGCGCGACGTACACGCCGGCGTCGCCGAAGCCGACGATGTCCGCGCGCCCGCCGCGCAGGTCTGCGAGGAAGCGCGGATGCCTGTCGACGTGCCAGCCGCCGGCTTCCTCACCGAAGTCCGCGAGCACGAACCGCGGTTGCTGGAACGTGCCGTCGCCGTTGCTCAATGCGACATAGACGCCGGCGTCGCCGAACCCGACGATGTCCGCGCGGCCGTCGGCCGTGATGTCGGCGAGGAAGCGCGGATGCTTGTCGACGCGCCAGCCGCCCGCTTCGAAGCCGAAATCGTCGATGACCGGTACCGGCTGAAAGGCGAACGTGCCGTCGCCGTTGCTCAACGCGACGTAGACGCCTGCGTTGCCGAAGCCCACGATATCGGCGCGGCGCGTCCTGCGCAGATCGGCGAGCAAGCGCGGATGCTTGTCGACGCGCCAACCGCTGTCGAAACCGAAGTCGGCGACGACGAAGCGCACGTCCTGGAACGTGCCGTCGCCGTTACCGAGCGCGACATAGACGCCGGCATCGCCGAAGCCGACGATGTCCATCCGGCCATCGCCGGTGATGTCGGCGAGCAAGCGCGGATGCTTGTCGACGCGCCAGCCGCCCGCTTCGAGCCCGAAGTCCGCGAGCACGAAGCGCGGTGGCTGGAACGTACCGTCGCCGTTGCCGAGCGCGACATACACGCCGGCATCGCCGAAGCCTACGATGTCCGCGTGGCCATTGCCGGTGATATCGACGACGAAGCGCGGATGCTTGTCGACGTGCCAGCCGCCGGCTTCCTCGCCGAAGTCCGCGAGCACGAAACGAACCGGTCCGAACGTGCCGTCGCCGTTGCTGAGCGCTACGTACACGCCCGCGTCGCCGAAGCCGACGATGTCGGCGCGACCGTTGCCGCGAAGGTCGGCGAGAAAGCGCGGGTGCTTGTCGATGCGCCAACCGCCGGCCTCTTGTCCGAAGTCCGCGAGCACGACCCGCGGCGGTTGGAACGTGCCGTCGCCGTTGCCGAGCGCGGTCCACACGCCGGTGTCGCCGAAGCCGACGATGTCGGCATGCTTATCGCCGGTGATGTCGGCGAGGAAGCGCGGATTGCGCTCCACGCGAAAACGGCACGAATCGGGACCGACCGCCAACGCCGGCACGCACGAGCCACCCATCGCGCCGGGGACGCCGAACTGACCCGCGTCGGGCTGCGGCCACTCGATTTGCGCCCAGTTGTCGCCGCCGTCTTCGGACACCCAGACGTTGCTCGAAAGCGACCCCGCGAACACCCGTCTGCCGTCCTCCGAGCTCGCGAGCGAAAGCATCCGCCCGGTGGCGAAATTGAACGACGAATTGAACGACATGTTGGACAACGTTGGACTGACATCCTCGATGATTGCCACGGACGCCTCCTTGGATGCTGCGATACGAGCGAACGACGACGGATCAGCGCGGTGCGATTGGCGCAGAGCAGGGTGAGGGGGAAATCGCAAAAGGCGCGCCAAAGACGACAAGCGGCCCAGGCTTGACTCATCGTCATGCGAACGGATGCTGCGAGGCGCTGCGGATGCTGCGCCCGGCGGGCCTTCGACGTGCGAGGTGACTGAAACGGGACGTCGCAATCCTGGCGCGATCGCGAGCGACGGTCAATCCGGCAACGATCGCGCGCTTCGCCGCGAGGGTGCTGGCACGACGCGCCGCGCGGTGATAAGGTCGTTCGGCGTTCGACCCGCGGAACGAGGTGCGCGATCATGAAGTTACCCAAGAAGACGCAGGCAGCTTTCAAACGCCGGCACAAGGCGCCGCCCGGGCCCGGCGGCGGCGCAGCCGCTCGGGCATATCAATTCGGGCTGGAGCACGGAGTCGAGACCGTTGCGACGCCATCTTCCGCAAAGAAGAGGGCGAAGACGCTAGCCAAGAAAGCGGGCGGCGCGAAGTCATAAGGGGATTCGCTCGGCGTAACCATTCGCTGTCGATCGCGCGGCCCATTGCTGATCGCACTTGTCGCCAGAGGAGGCCGAGATGCGCGAGCCCGTGTCGAATACTGCGCGAGTACGCTCGCGTGCCGGCGGCGTCAAGGGCAATGGCGCGAAGGGGCGCGGCACGGCATCTCAGAAACCGCCAGCTATTTCGACGCCAAAGCGAGTGCCGGGCGGCAAGGTGGCCGCGCGGCTGCTGTATTTCGAACTCCAACGCGAGGTCGCTTCGCGCGACGCGCGCAAGGTCGTGAGCAAGTTGCCGACGCGCGCCCTGACAACGCAGTCGGCGGCGCAAAGCCGGACGCCAGCCGCCAAAGCGAAGCCATCGCAGCTTTCCGCACGGTTGGCGACGCTTGCGCATCAGACTCGGTTGCGGGCGGCCGCCGCCGTTGCCACGTCGGTACAGCAGGCGTGGCGCCCGATCGGGCCGTTCGGCGTTCCGCATGGTCAGACCTACGGTTCCGGCGCGGGAAGCCGGCCTTCCGTGTCCGGTCGCGTGGTCGCCGTCGCCGTCGATCCGCACGATGCGCGGCACGTGCTGATCGGATCGGGCAGCGGCGGCGTATGGGAGACGCGGGATACGGGGAAGACGTGGGCGCCGCGCACGGATGACCAGGCGTCGCTCGCCATCGGTGCGATCGCGTTCGATCCGACGGACCCGAACATCGTGTACGCGGGCACGGGCGAGGGCGACTCGACGTTCGTCGATTCGGACAACCTGCTCGGCGTGGGGTTCTTGCGCTCCACCGATGGCGGCAAGAGCTGGACGCTTCACGCGAGCGCGCCGTTCCAGCATGCCGGCTTCTACGACATCGTCGTCGATCCGCTCGACGGCGCGCATCTGCTGGCCGGCACGACGACGGGCCTGTTCGAATCCGCGGACGGCGGCGTCAACTGGATTCGACGCCGCGCTCGGCGCACGTGGAGCGTGTCCATGCATCCAATCGCCGCCGGCGATTCGGCTTCGACCAAGGAAGTGTTCGCCGGATGCAGCGATGGCGTATTCCGCTCGATCGATGGCGGCGCGTCGTGGACCCGCGTAGGGCTCACCGGCGAGTCGAAGAGCGTCGAGCGCATCGAAGTTTGCCACGCACGCGCCGACGGCAACGTCGCGTACGTGTTCTCCGCCGGTTCCCCCGATGTGCGCGATCCCGTCGAATCGACGCGCCGGCGACCGGTGATGATGCCCAAGCCAAAGCTTTGGCGACGCAGCGCGTTCGCGAGCGCGTTCACCGTGCTCGATCCGCCGCACGATCTGCAAACCGGGCAAGCGTGGTACGACTGGTTTGCTGCGGTTGCGCCGAACAATCCGGATGTGCTCTACGTCGGCGGCATCAACACGCACAAAGGCGTTCGTTCGGCCGCCAGCGGAAAAATGCGTTGGACGACCCTTTCGGCGCACGCCGACGGCACGTCGATCCATCCCGACGAGCATGCGATCGCGTTTTCGCCGAGCGACCCCAACGTCGTCTACGTCGGATGCGACGGTGGAATCTATCGTTCGCCCGACGGCGGGACGACGTGGCAGTCGCTGAACAGGGGGCTGAACATCACCGAGATCGAGTTCATGGCCCAGCACCCGCAGCACGAGGCGTGGCTGTTGGTCGGCACGCAGGACAACGGCACGATGCGCTATCAGGGCGCCGAGATTTGGTACCACATCTCCGACGGAGACGGGGGCGATGTCGGCGTGAATGGCGACGTGCCGTACAACTGTTTTCATACGTTCTACGGGATGGGAGTCTTTCGCTCGAGCCAGGGCGGCGGCTGGGACACATGGCCCGATGCGCCGACGGGGCCGCCGGCCGACGCATCGCAAGACTATCCCGATGGGGCGCTGTTCTATCCGCCGGTCGAGGTCAATGGAGCGACCGTCGTGCAAGGCGGTCGCACGATCTTCATCTCGAGTGATGGCGGCAGCCGCTGGGACGGCATCGATCTGCCGAAACCGGGGAACGCCGACAATTTCGCCTCGGCGATCGCAATCCCGAACCCAAGCCGCGTTTACGTCGGAACGCTACGCGGGCGCATCTACCGGATCGACTTCGACGATGGCGCGTGGAGCGCACCGGTGTTCCTCGGAGAACCCGTCGCGGGTTTCATCGGCGATTTGCTGGCGGATCCGAGCAATCCCAATCGCATCTTCGTCGCCTATCAATCGAGCGCCACCGCGAGCCACGTGTTCCGTTCCGACAACGCGGGCCTCAATTGGACCGACGCGAGCGCGGGCTTGCCCGACATCGCCGCAAACGCGATCGAAATCGACCCTGCGAATCCGGATACGCTTTTCGTCGCGCTGGACTTGGGCGTCTATCGAACCACCAACGCGGGAGCGTCGTGGACCCTGTTCAACAATGGCCTTCCCAACGCGCTGGTAAAGGACTTGGTGCTGCATCCGCAGGCGCGCCTTCTTCGAGCGGGCACGCAGGCACGCGGCGTGTGGGAAATGAGCATCGATGCGGCGTCGATGCCCGACGTCGACATTTACGTGCGTGACAGCGCGGTCGACACCGGGCGAACGACGCCGTCGCCGACAGGGGTCGACGACCCGTTCAGCTTCGGAGCGCAGACGTACTGGTGGCAATGCGCGGACATCAAGGTCGACGTGCCGAGCTTTCAGACGCCCGATGTTGCCGGCGTGGACTTCGAATTCTTCGGCGATACGGAATCGATGATCGAAGACGGATTCCAGTTTGCCGCCGGGCTTCGTCACCGCAATCCGCAACGCGGCAGCGCCGCGCGCCTGTTCGTGCAAGTCCACAACCGCGGCGTCGCGCCCGCGATCAACGTGACGGTCAAGGCGTTCTTCGCTGTCGGTGGTCTGACGTTCCCGGATTTGCCGACCGGGTTCTGGGCGGATTTTCCCAACAACGCGCTGCCGGCGGACTCCCCGTGGCAGCCCGTCGCGCCGCATGGGACGATTGCGCGAATCGATGGCGGCACGTCGCAGATCGCGGGGTTCGAATGGACGGTGTCGACCGATGCGCCCGGTACGCTTGCGTTGCTCGCCGTCATCTCGGCGGACAACGATTCCATTGCGACCAGCGAGCTCAACATCGCGCAACTCGTGACCGGCAACAAGAAGTGCGGGCTCAAGAATGTGCTGATCGTCAATCCGCCGCACACGGTTGCGCCTGCGGTGCTCGCGGTCCCGTTGCAGATAGCGGCGGCGGGCGGGTTCACGCTCGAGGCGGATCGCGCCGCGGCGGCGATGATCCGCGCCATCGTGATGAGCAGGACGCTGGCCAAGCAAGCGCAAGATTCGGGGCTCAAGCGCGTGAAGCTCACGAAGAGCGAAAAAGCCAATCTCGAGGTCGTGCTCGGAGCGAATCCCACGCTCAACGCAAGCGTCGACATGTCGGCGGCGTTCGCTCCGCGCAAGGGGCAAGTCTTGCGCGCGCTCAAGCGCAATGGGACTCGCGGCGATGCAGCGGTCCTCGTGTTGAGCCCAAAGGCGCCGCAGGGCTATGGATCGTTGCTGCAGCTTGCCGACGACGGAACGATCTTGGGTGGATTGACGCTGAAGGTCGACTGAGTTGGACGCGCGGCTCGTTGCGGCAGAGCGCGCATAATAGCTGGCCCAACCCCGGGGGGAGGACGCCATGACGAAATGCCGTTTGCGTTTTGCGCGCGTGTTTTGCGTTGCGCTGGCCGGTTGCGTGTCGATCGCCGTCGCGCCGGTTTCCGCCCAGCGCATCATCGTAGGCATCGACAACAAGGTGTTTTGGGATGCCGAAGGCAAGCCGGTCTTTTCGCCGCCCGGCAAGGATTCGGTCGTCGTGTTGGACATCAGCGATCGCGTGAATCCAAAGGCCGTCGCCACGTTGCCGCTGATGAACTCGGTGTTCGGTCCGCCGGTGAACCTCGCGATCACGCCCGACGAGAGCCTTGCGCTCGTCGCCAACTCGATGGACTGGTCGCAGGACGGAACCGCGTGGAAAGGCGTTCCCGGCAACGACATCTTCGTGATCGACCTCAAGTCGAATCCACCTGCGATGATCGCCACCATCAAAGGCGGCAAGCAGCCGTCCGGCATGGCGATCAACCGCGCCGGTAATCTCGCGCTGGTGACCAATCGCGCCGACAACTCGATCACCGTGCTTTCCATCCGCGGGAAAGAGGTCAAGGTCGTCGATACCGTCGCGATGGGCGAGCAGGTCTCGGCTGTCGCGTTCACGCCCGACGGCAAGCGGGCGCTCGCTACGAAGAACGTCAACAACAAAGCCGCGGTGCTGGACATCGATGGCGAAAAGGTCACCTATTCGAAGTACGACATGCTGGTCGGGCTGTTCCCGTACAACCTCGGCATCGCTCCCAGCGGCAAGCTCGCGATGACGGCGAACAACGGCGCGTCCGGCTCGGCGGACGGCAATATCGACACGGTGAGCGTCATCGATCTGGAGGCGGCGCCGCCGCGCGTGATCGACCAGGTCGTCGTCGGCGACGGCCCCGAGGGATTCGCCTTCAGTCCGACGGGCGATCTCGCCGTGGCGATCCTGCTTCGCGGCAGCAATGCGGCAAAGTCCGCGTTCTTCTACAACCGCAACGGATCCGTCGCCGTGCTGAAGATCGACGGCAAGAAGGTGACGAAAGTGGGTGAAGTCGAGGTGCGAGGTCTGCCCGAGGGGGCAGTGTTCAGTCCGGACGGCAAGTATCTTTACGTCGGTAACTACATGGACGACGACATCTCGATCCTCAAGGTGGATGGGACGACCGTTACCGACACCGGCAAGCGCTTCCAGCTGCCCGGCCATCCGGCGTCGATGCGCAGCGTCGTTCCCTGACCGCACGGTAGCGGCCGACGCGGTCTGCGGCCCCGGGCGACTTCCGGGCGCGGCGCTGTTTTGACGCGCATGAATTGCCCTCTATTCGGTGCTTTGGCGCGCTTCCGGTTGCTTTAGGATGGCGTTAGACGTCATCTCGCGGACAACGTCGCCGCCTTTCGGCACTTCGAATGGTCACCAGCTTTCTCGAACACGCGACCGGGCTCGCGGCGCTCGGTCTCAATATCCGCGGCTTGCTGACGCGCCACGACGGCCGGCTTCGCGCGACGACCGGCGTTGCGGCGGTGTTGTGGGCCGTCAACAATCTGCTGCTCGGTGCGCAGACCGCCGCCATGTTGTCGGCGATCGCGGCCGGCCGCCAGGCGAGCTCGGTTGCAACCGAACGGCGTCCTCGGCTGCAGGCGTTGAGCTGCGCTGCGTTCATCGTGCTCAACATCGCAGCGACCAACTTCACGTGGGAGGGACTGCCAAGCCTTGCCACCGGACTTGCGGCCGTGATGGTGACGTACGCGATGTTCTACCTCAGCGGCGCGAAGCTCAGGCTCATCATGGTCGCGAGCGCATTCCTTTGGGGGTACAGCGCGATCGTGTTCGATTCATGGGAGCAGATCGTCGCGAACGTCGTATCGGCGGCGGCCGCCGCCCTGGGCGCGTGGCGCACGCGCACTTCATCCGATAGCGCGTAGCGCTGACTGACTGTACCGCAGACCGCGGGCCCCGTTGCGCACCGCCGCCGAGGCTAAACGCGGATCGGCGCGCCAATGGGCCCATCAACCGAACGTGCACGGCCCCTTGTCGCGGACGAGCTGCATCGTGTTGCAGCGAATGCCGCCGCCGTACTTGTGTACTTCGTCGTACTCGATCGGGATGACCTCGGCGCCGTGCCGCTCGAGCAGCGCGCGTGTCTTGACGGCGGAAGCGTTCATGATCACGCGCCGCGGCTCGATCGTGATGGCGTTCACGGGATAGAGATTCACTTCCTCGCGCGGCGCCTCGATCAGCTCGTAGCCGATCGCGTGCAGCCGGCGGATCGTCTCGTAATCGCACCACGGCGGATAGATCAACGCGAGATGCGCGTCGAGCGGCATGATCCACATGTCGGCGTGCATCCAGCCCGGCACTTCGTCGTGGTAGCCGTAGAGCGGGCCCGGGCTCGATGCGAGCAGCACCTCCTTGTAACCGGCGCGGTGCAGCACCGGGATCACCTGCTCGGCAACGTCGCGGTTGCAGTCGGTCGACAGCATCAGCACGATGAAGTCGTCGCTCATCCGTACCGACGCGCCGATCTCGCAGACGCCGTAGCCGTGGACGGTATAGAGAATGGGGCAGCCGAGCTTCATCAGGAATTGCGAGACGTAGCGCGAGCGCCCGCGCCAATACGGCGTCGCTTCGCGCGGAATGATTGCGCGCGCACTGCGGCTCGCGCTGCTCGCGCCCAATCATCGTCGGACGATGCCGTGGCGGTTCTTCGTGTTCGCGGGCCCGGCTCGCGAGCGACTTGCAGCGACGTACGAACAGGCGGCGCGCCGGCTCGATCGCGATGTCGAGCGCGCGCGACAACGCGCGCTCGATGCGCCGGTGGTGATCGTCGTCGCTTGCGTGCCCGCGCTCGACAAGTCGAAGGTGAAGCTAAAGGAGGAGGAATTCCCGACCGCCGCAGCGATCGAGAACCTGCTCCTGTCGCTCGCCTCCGAAGGCGTCGGGTCGATGCTGAAGACCGGAGAGATCGTCGAGTCGGACGAGGTGCGCGCGATGCTCGGCCTGCCGGGCGAGCCGGCGAGGGTGATGGCCGCCATCAACGTCGGCTATCGCGATCTCGAGCGCCCCGTCGTGGAGCGTCCCGAGCCGGATCTCCCTACGTTCGTCCGCTGGATGTCGCCGTAGCGAGCGGCTGCTTACGCCGCTTCTTGACACGCATCAAAACACGCGCGCACGATGGTATTACGCTCGCCATTTGATCCTGCGAGGAAACCGATCGTGAACATTCAACCGCGAGCGCCCTGGCCCGGACCGCCGACGCTTGCGCGCGCCGCGCGACAATTTGCCGCCTATGTGCTCCGCCGCATCGACGAGCGCCGTCATGCCGCACGGCATCGCGCGTACGTCGACGAGCTCGGGCACAGCGGCGATCTCGAAGCCGTGCTCGAAGTCGTTGGCGCGTCACGCGATCAGCTCCACGCGCCCGCGGCTTCGCCGCTTGCCTCGACGGAGCTGCTGCAGCGCGTGCTTGCCCGGCTGGGATACACGCATCTCGAAGCCGACGTCACGACGCTCGAGGAGATTCGCTCGAAGTGCAGGACGTGCACGAACGGGCTTGCGTGCCGGCGATGGGGCGGCGGACAAGCCGACGCCGGCGACTACCGCGCGTTCTGTGCGAATGCAGGCGCGCTCGACACGTTCGGCGTTCCCAAGCGGGCGACCGCGATCGTCTAGCGCTAGCGATTGGCGCGCAAGACCTGCGTGAGTCCCGCCAGGACATGGCGTCGTGCACCCGGCATTGCGCCTGCCGGGCAAACGCTTCGCGCGCTGCAGTGGATTGCGGGGTTCACGTATGTGAGCGTACGCAGTACGCGAAACCGTCCGACCTGATTGCGCGCGATCAGCGCGCATGCGTACTCGCAGCGCGAAAATTCGCGACACGCTACCGGCGTCGCGTTTGCGCCGGCGGTCGCGCGCGTGCCGTCTTGTCGATCGACGCACGGCGTCTTGCGCGCGGTTTCACCGTCCAATCGATGTTTGTCTCGCGCAGTTCCGATAGCGAGCGGTCGACCTCATCGTAGAGCCAGTCGCGGAACGAGGCGAGCGGCGGCCAGTCGCGCAAGCCCGCCGGGTAGACGAGGTGATACGGCTGCGCCTCGGCGTGCTTGATCGAGATCGGCGACAGGCGCACGAGCCGCCCGTCGCAAAGCGCGTCGGCAGCCAGCAGTTCGCGCGACAACGCGAGACCGAGGTTCTGCTCAGCGGCTTGCAGCATCAGGCCCGCGTCGTTGAATACCGCCACTGTCCGTACGTTCGTGCGAACGCCGGCGGCGGCGAACCAGTCGTTCCACAGGTCGTTGTCGCCCAACAACGGCTCGCGCGCGAGCGCTTCGGGTTGCGCGCCGAGCAGTCTGCGGGCGGCCGATTGCGATCCGACGACGATGATCGGCGGCTGCTCGAACAATCGCTCGGACTGAAGGCCCGGCCACGGACCGATCCCTTGGCGGACGGCAGCGTGGAAGCCTTCGCGCTGCAGATCGACGGTGCGCATCGACGCATCGATTTCGAGCGGCAGCGACGGATACTGCTCGCGCCAGCGGCCGATGCGCGGCAGCAGCCATCGGTTCGCGAACGACGGCAGCACCGTCACGCGCAACCGTTGCGCTTCGCCTCCTGCCGCCGCAGCGGCCGCTTGCACGCCGTCGTCGAGCAGCGACAGCGCGCTCTGCACGCTGCGCAACAGCGCCTGTCCGGCAGGATTGAGGACGACGCGGCGACCTCGGCGCTCGAAGAGCTCGAAACCCAACTGCTCCTCGAGCCCGCGAATCTGCTGGCTCACCGCGCTGTGCGTCAGATGCAGCACTTCGGCGGCCGCGCGCAGGTTCTGCAGCTCGGCGACGGTGCGGAACGCCGTCAGCGTGTTCAGCGGCAATCGGGGTGTCTGCGGCGGCATGGGGCCTGTTTCGGCTGGTAAGTGATACTTTCCAGGGCGGTCAGAATATATCGATTCCAATGGGGTCGTTGGGTGACTAGCATTACCAGCGTACCAAGACGAGAAGGAGAATGCCATGCCGCATATCGACGAACTGCTCGGCGCCGCTACGATCGTCTCGGCAGGAATGTTCGCCGCGCTCTCGCTACAGCCGACTGACGGCGCCAAGGCGCAGGCCAATGCTGTCGGTGCTCGAGCGCCGGTGGCGATCGGGGCGTCGGCGCCAACCGACGCACCGATCGTCTGCGTGTCGATCAAGACCGTCGCCCGACGAAGCGCCAGTGCGATGCGCGACGTGCCAAAGCAGCCATCTGCGCGCGTTTGCGCCCCCAACCGCGCGCAGCAGCCGGGCGCCTGATCGACATCGAAATCGCGAGGCGACGATGAGCACGCCGATGTACTCCACCGCAAGCGCCGGGCCGCCGCCGAGGCTCGGCTCGGCGCTGAGCGAAGCGATCCGCATGCTGCGCGTAGCGGCGCAGCGCGTCGGTGCGTGGCGCACAGCGAAGAAGCGCGCAGCGGAAGACCGGGAAGCGCTCGCGAACATGAGCGCACGCCAATTGCGCGACATCGGGATCAGTCGTGCGGTCGCGAGCACGCTCGTCGACACGCCGTGCGTTGACGGGTACTTGCACTGATCCGATTGCTACCCCCCGCAGGTGCCCTGCGTCCGCCGATCCGGAAGCGACTCGGTGATGACCAGACCGATCGGCACATCGTGCGCCTCCATCGGAACCTCGTCGACGATCTGCACGTCGAATGCGCCGGCCACGGTGAACGGCATCGCGCCTCCACGTTTGCACTCGTGGAACAGCTTGTCGTAGTAGCCTTTGCCGTATCCGAGCCGTCCGCCGCTCGCGTCGAACGCGATTCCCGGCACCAGCGCGAAGTCGAGTCGCGACGCGCTCGCCGGCTCGCAGACGTCGGGCCGGGGCTCGCGTATGCCCCAGCCGTTGGCGACGAGATCGGCGTTTGGATCGCGGACGGCGAACAGCGCGAGCGTGCCGCTTTGCCGATCGACCCTCGGCAGCACGAGCGTCTTGCCCGCTGCGCAGACGTCGGCCACCAAGCGCGACGTATCGAGCTCGCTACCGAAGCTGCAATACGCCATCACGACTCGCGCTGCGACGAATGCGGGAAGCGCGACGATACGTTCGAAAATGCGCGCGCTGGCGTCGGCTCGCCGGCGCGGTGAGAGCGCGTCGCGCCGGGCGAGCACGGCGGCTCGGATCGCCCGTTTCGCTTCGACGATCTCGCCCCCGCTTGATGGAGCGTCCCGCTTCGAAATCAATGCGTCGCCAAAGCTAGAACAGGCCGACGACGCAGCCCTTGGCGTCGAGGTCGATCTTCGTCGCAGCCGGCACCTTGGGCAGTCCAGGCATCGTCATGATGTCGCCGCAGATCATCACGATGAATTCGGCGCCGGCGGCGAGGCGCACTTCGCGGATGTTCAGCACGTGACCGGAAGGCGCGCCGCGAAGCTGCGCATCCGTGGAGAACGAATACTGGGTCTTCGCGACGCAGACCGGGTAGCCGCCGTAGCCATCTTCCTGCAGCTTGCGGATCTGCGCGCGGATCTTCGTGTCGGCGGTCACCTCGCTCGCCCCGTAAAGCTTGGTCGCGATCGCGGTGATCTTGTCCCACAGCGGCGCCGCGTCGTCGTACGCGAACTTGAAATTGCTGTACGTGGTGTCGAGCAGATGGACCACCGTGTGCGCGAGTTCCTCGGCGCCTCTGCCGCCGTCGGCCCAGTGCTGGCTCAGCACGACTGGCACGCCGTGATGCGCCATGCGCTTGCGCAGCGTGACGATCTCGGTTTCGGTGTCGTGACTGAATGCGTTGATCGCCACGATGCACGGCAGGCCGAAATGGTTGCGCACGTTGTTCACGTGGCGCTCTAGGTTGGCGATGCCGCGTTCGAGCGCCGCGACGTTTTCCGTCGACAGCGCCTTGACCTCGACGCCGCCGTGATACTTGAGCGCGCGTACGGTGGCGACGATCACGACCGCGTCCGGACGCAAACCGGACTTGCGGCATTTGATGTCGAAGAACTTCTCGGCACCGAGGTCGGCGCCGAAGCCCGCCTCGGTGACGACATAGTCGGCGAGCTTCAACGCGGTGCGCGTCGCGATGACTGAATTGCAGCCGTGCGCGATATTGGCGAACGGGCCGCCATGGATGATCGCCGGCGTGTTCTCGAGCGTCTGCACGAGGTTCGGCTTGAGCGCATCCTTCAGCAGTACGGTCATCGCGCCGTCGGCGTCGAGGTCACGCGCCGTGACGGGCTTCTGGTCGCGCGTGTAGGCGACGACGATGTTGCCGAGGCGCTTCTTCAGATCGACGAGGCTCGTCGAAAGGCACAGGATCGCCATCACCTCGGACGCGACGACGATGTCGAAGCCGTCCTGTCGAGGGTAACCGTTGGAAGCGCCGCCCAGCGCGACGGTGATCTCGCGCAGCGCGCGATCGTTCATGTCGACCACGCGCTTCCACGTGATCCGCCGGGCGTCGATGTCCAGCGCGTTACCGTGGTGAATGTGGTTGTCGATCAGCGCGGCGAGCAGATTATTCGCCAGCGCGATCGCGCTGAAGTCGCCGGTGAAGTGGAGGTTGATGTCCTCCATCGGCACGACCTGAGCGTAACCACCCCCAGCGGCGCCGCCTTTCATGCCGAACACCGGACCGAGCGAAGGCTCTCGCAGGCACACGACCGCCTTCTTGCCGATGCGATTCAATGCGTCGGCGAGACCGACGCAGGTCGTCGTCTTGCCTTCGCCGGCCGGCGTCGGGCTCATCGCCGTCATCAGTACGAGCCGGCCGTCGGGCCGCGGCGCGAGCGAGTCGACGTAGTCGAGCGAGATCTTCGCCTTGTAGTGGCCGTAGGGCTCGAGATGCTCGTCGGGGATGCCGAGCTTGGCGCCGATGGCCACGATCGGCTGCATGCGAGCGTTCTGAGCAATCTCGATGTCGGTCAGCATGGGGTTCGCTCCGCAATCGCCTCGGGCTACTGATATATTAGTCGTATGCTAGTAGCCAGCGCCGGAGCAACCATGACCTAGATCAAATGCGGCGGCATGCCGTGCAGGGCGAGGGCGCAAGGCGGTGGCGCGGCGGAGAAAGGGAAGGGCATCGCTGCCCGTCGCCCCGGCTATACGACGGCGTCGACCTCGCGCGTTGCGCGAAGCACCCGCAGCACCTCGACGCAATGGCCGCGGATCCGGTAGAAGATCACGAAGCGCTGGAACAAGAGGCTGCGGATGCCTTCCTGCAAGCGGTTGCGCGGCGGCCCCATCTCCGGATGCAGCGTAAGCAGTTGGCAGAGCTGCTCGAGCTGATCGGCGAAGCTTCGTGCCGCAGCGAGGTGCTCGGCGTTGGTTGATCCCCACAGGTCGCTCGGCATCGCGATCGTCTCCCAGATGCCGTTCAAGTCGGCGCATGCCTGGAACGTGAACTGCATGCGGCTCGCGGCATCCATCAGACGGGCTCGCTCAGCTTGTTGCGCAGGCGGCGGAACACTTCGAGGCCGTCGACGAGCTGC
The DNA here is from genome assembly GCA_963728935.1 of uncultured beta proteobacterium. Lineage (GTDB taxonomy): Bacteria > Pseudomonadota > Gammaproteobacteria > Burkholderiales > Casimicrobiaceae > CAVSMC01. Next base: position 2,220,035 of record CAVSMC010000001.1, read on the forward strand.
CGGTCATTCGCCTGGTCGATGCCGATCGCGAGCTCGCGCACGAGCCGTTCGCGCCGCAACGCGCGCGTCTGATCGCGCTCGTCGAGAAGGATCAGCGCTTCGCGGATCACCTGCGTCCACGAGTCGTACAGGCCTGAAGCGAGCTTCGCCCTCAGCATGTTCTCGAGCTCGCGCGGAAGCGTGACGTTCATAGGCGGCGGTCGCTTGCGATTCGCGCTGATCGAGGAATCGGCGTCACGCCGCTTCGTCGGCGCCGGTGGTCATCTTGAGCGGACCGAGCTTGCGCTCGATCTCCTCGTAGGAAGGAGACGCCGCCTTCGGGTGCGTCGCCAGCGCTTGCACGATGCTGCGGATGTGCTCGGGCGTCGTACCGCAGCAACCGCCGATGATGCGCGCGCCCGCATCACGCGCCATGCAGGCGTACGTCGCGAGGACCTCGGGCGTGCCGTCGTAGCGCACCCGCATGTCGTTATCGAGCACCGGAATGCCGCAGTTGCTCTTTGCGACAACGATGGCTTTCCGCTCGGCGCCCTGCACGAGACCGATGACGGAATCCATCAGTTGCGACGGTCCGACGCCGCAGTTTGCGCCGAACGCGATCGGCTTGTAGGCGAACTCGCGGCTGCGGCGCATCGCGTCCTCGGGACGAACGCCCATCATCGTGCGGCCGCCGCTGTCGAACGTCATCGTCGCGACGTACCCGAGACCGACGCGCTGTACGGCTCGAACGGCGGCGTCGAGCTCGTTGTCGGCGAACATCGTCTCGATCCACGCGATGTCGACGCCGCCTTCCTTGAGCGCTTCCGCCTGCTCGTGGAAAGCGTCTTCCGCCTCCTTGACGCTGCGCGTGCCGAGCGGCTCCAGCACATCGCCGATCGGGCCGATGTCGCCAGCGACGACGATCGGCCGCCCGGCGCCGGCGGCGACTTCGCGCGCGATGCGAGCGCCGGCCAGATTGAACTCGCGAGCGCGGTCCTCGAGGTGGTGCAGCGCGAGGCGAATCCGGTTCGCGCCGAAGGTGTTGGTGAGCAGGATATCGGAGCCTGCGTCGACGAAGCCCTGGTGGATGCTCTTGACGGCTTCCGGGCGCTCGACGTTCCACGCCGCGCCGTTGTCGCCTTTGCCGAGCCCGAGCAGGAAAAGGTTCGTGCCCATGGCGCCGTCGGCGACCACGACATCCTTTTGCTCGAGCAGACGGGTCAGCAGGTTGCTCATCGAGAGATTCTCTTCGCCGCGCCGAAGTTCGATTGTGCCAGCACGGGCATGCCATTCATTGACGCGGGGCAAGGTTTGACTTGCGCGATGCTGACGCCGCCTGCGAACGATTCTCAAACGGACCGACGGCGCCGCTGGCGCGGAGCGCACGTCGGGCCGGGCCGGCGTGCGCTCGCGGCGCGGCGCGCGCTGCCGCAATCGGCTAACATACGAGCCACATATCAAGGGGGATCGATGGCCGACCCGGAGCACAAGAAGCGCACGATCACCGAAATCCGCGCGTCGAAGCACACCGGCGAGAAGATGGTCTACATGTCGGTGCCCGATTACACGTCGGCAAAATGGGCCGAGATGGCGCACGTCGACGTCGCCGTCGTCGGCGATAGCCTCGCGATGGTTGCGCACGGTCATCCGAACACGATCCCGGCGACGATGGACATGATGGTGCTGCATGCGCTTGCCGTGCGGCGCGGCGCGCCGAACACGTTCGTGCTCGGCTGCATGCCGTACCAGAGCTACAACACCGTCGATCGCGCGCTTGCGAACTCAACGCGGTTCATGCAGGAGGCGCTCTGCGACGCGGTGAAGCCGCAGGGCGGCAAGTCGCAGGCGCACATTCTGAAGGCGCTGGTCGACGCCGGCATTCCGACCGCGTCGCACATCGGACTCACGCCACACACGATCGCGATGTTCGGCGGATTCAAGATTCAGGGCCGCACGGCCGACGCAGCGATGAAGATCCTCGAGGACGCGCTCGCGATCCAGGACGCCGGCTGCTTCATGCTCGAGTTCGAGGCGGTGCCGGCGAAGATCGCGAGCGTCATCAGCGAACAGCTCGAAATTCCGACGATCGGTATCGGCGCCGGCGTGGGCACCGACGGCCAGATCCTGCTCTGCTACGATCTGCTGGGCGTGTTCACCGATTTCAAGCCCAAGTTCACCAAGCGTTACGCCAACCTGACCGAAGTGGCCGTACACGGCATCGAGGCGTACGTGAAAGACGTGAAGGCGGGCACATTCCCCGACGACGATCATAGCTACGGCGTCGATGACAAGGAGTACGAGCGATTCCTCGCAATGGTGCAAAAAAGACGGCAGCTCTGAAGCGGCGGGGTAAGCGTGCGTCGGCGGCGGAGCCGGATTCCGCGCTGACGCTCACCGACCAGGCGTATACGGCGCTCGAGGAGCTGATCGTCACATTGCAACTGCCGCCGGGCTCGGCGGTGTCGGAAGCGATGCTCTCCGAGCGTCTCGGCATCGGCCGCACGCCGATCCGCGAAGCGCTGCAGCGTCTCGCCCGCGAGCGGCTGGTGACGATCCTGCCCCGCCGCGGCGTCATCGTCTCCGACATCGACGTGAAGCGGCAGCTGCGGCTGCTCGAGCTGCGCCGCGAGGTCGAGCGGCTCGTCGCGCGCTGCGCGGCGCGGCGGGCGACGCCCGACGAGCGCGCGCAGTTCGCACAGCTCGCCGAGCAGTTCGAGAAGAGCGCGCGCCGCAACGACGACATCGCGTTCATGCGCGTGGACCGCGCGTTCAACGATCTCTGCGTGAACGCCGCGCGTAACGAGTTCACGACGAGCGCGATGGGCCTGATGCAGGCGTTGTCGCGCCGGTTCTGGTACCACCATTACAAGCAGGCGGCCGACATGCCCGAGACCGCGAAGCTGCATGCCGACATCGCGCGCAGCATCGCCGCAGGCGACGAGGCGCGAGCCGCCGACGCGATGGATCGGCTGCTCGACAAGATCGAGGTCTTTACCCGGGCAACACTGAGCGCTGACATGTGATGCCGGGCGCCGGCGGTTCAGTGGTCGGGTGAATTGGCGAAGGCGCGCAGTCGTCGCCCTGTGGGTGATGGCGCGGTTGCCCGCGCCACCGGCGCGCCGCGGCGGATGCGCGCGCGAGTTGATCCACGTCAACGGTCGGCGCCGGTAAGCGACGCGTCGTCGCAGATATACGCCTAATATTTCAAGGGCGCGACAAGGTGGAGCCGAATACCGCCGCCGCGCGCTCCGTGCACACAGGACGACCGGCCGGGGCCGAAGCGTCCACCGCGAGGGAGGGATCGTGTACACCCACAAAGCGCGCGTGCTTGCGGCTCTGCGCGGCGAGCTGGTCGATCGGCTGCCGTACGTGCCTCGCCTCGATCTGTGGTACCTCGCCAATTCGACCGCGGGTACGCTGCCCAAGAAGTACGCCGACGCCGCGATGAACGAGATCGCGCGAGCCGAGGGCTGGGCGTTCCATCATCGCTTCTGCGACAACCAGCTCGACCCGGCGTTCCAGCCGCAATATCAGCACCGCGGCATCAACGTGTTCTACAGCCGCGACACCGTGTTCGATGTCGTGCTGCCGAAGGACGTCGAGGTGCGCGTTCATCGCGACGGACCGCGCACACGCGTCGAATACCACACGCCGATCGGCGTAGTGAGCACGACGACGCATTACGATGTCGACTCCCAGCGCCATGGCATCACGATCCCCGCGCTGGTCGAGCACCTGATCAAGACACCCGAGGACTACGCAGCCGCCGGTTACCTGTTCGAGCACCTGGACGTAGTGCCGAACTTCGAGCGCTTCCGCCGTTGGGCGACCGACGAGATGGGCGACAACGGCCAGCCGATCTGCATCGGCTCGCTCGATGCGTCGCCATTCCATTGGATCCAGCGTGATCTGTCGGATGCGACGCAGTTCTTCATCCATTACAAGGACCACTACGCGGCGATGAAGGGGCTCGCCGAGCGCATCGCCCCGCTGCAGGAGAAGATGCTGAAGATCCTGTGCGAGTCGCCGGCCGAAGTCGTCTGGTGGGGCGCGAATTTCGACGACATGCTGACGTTCCCGCCGTATTTCGCGCAGGAGATCCAGCCGTGGATCCGCAAGGCGGCGGACATGCTCGGGGCGGCCGGCAAGCTCGTGCTCTGCCACACCGACGGCGAGAACCGCGGTCTGATGGACCTGATCCGCGATTCCGGCATGCACATCGCCGAGTCGTTCTGCCCGTCGCCGATGACCAAGGTGAGCCTCGCCGAGTATTACCGCCGTTTGAGCGGCCACCTGACGCTCTTCGGCGGAGTGCCGTCGACGGTGGTGATGCAAGGCACGAGCGACGCCGATTTCGACGCGTACATGGACGAGCTTTTCCGTGCGGTCGCGCCGGGCCGACGGATCGTCATCGGCGTCGCCGACGAGGTGCCGCCGTCGGCGGTCTTCTCGCGGCTGCAGCGCATCGGCGAGCGCATCGAGCGCGAGGGACGGCTGCCGCTTTCGGCCGGCGCGTTCCGGCCGGCGGTCGCCGCCGCGGCCACACCGGCGCTCGTCGCCGATGCTCCGGTCGCGGACGTCGGCGAGAAATACAGCGCCGTGCGCCAGGACGTCTTTCGCGGCAAGCACGTCGACATCAAGAACCACGTGCAAGAGCTTCTCGACGGCGGCGTGGCGGCGAGCGACGTCCTCGAGCACGGGCTCATCGCCGCCATCACGGTGGTCGGCGACCGGATGGCTTCGGGCGAGGCGTTCATTCCCGAAGTGTTGCTGGCGGCACGCGCGATGACGGTCGCGGTCGGCGTGCTCGCGCCGCATCTCGCGAAGAGCGGCGAAGCGCAGCGCGGCAAGGTGCTGATCGGCACGGTCACCGGCGACATGCACGACATCGGCAAGAACCTCGTGGTGACAATGCTGCGCGGCGTAGGCTTCGATGTGCGCGACCTCGGCATCAACGTAGCGCGCGACAAGTTCTACGACGAGGTCGCGACGTTCCGGCCCGACGTGCTGGGGCTGTCGTCGCTGCTGACGACGACGATGATGGAAATGGGCGCGATCGTCGCCGGCCTGAAGGAGCGCAAGCTCGACGCGCATTGCAAGATCGTCGTCGGCGGCGCGCCGGTGAGCGCGGCGTTCGCGCAGCAGATTGGCGCCGACGGCTATGCGCCGAACGCGGTCGAGGCGGTCAGGCTGGTGAAGCGGCTGACGACCCCGGCGGCGAGGCTCGCGAACTGACGGGTTGTCGTCTCACGGCCCGGGAGCGGCGAGCGCCGGACCCCGCCGCCTGCATCAAGGAGGGCCAAGAAGGCGTTGGACGAACAGGGTCGGGCGCGTCAATATACGCGTGATATGTCAGGTGGCCGGCGGCGGCCGGCGCGTCGATCGTCCAACCCCAGGAGGCATACATGGCCGAACTCGGAGACTCGCTGCTCGAACGGCACGCGATGAGCCGCAAGCAGGAGCAATTCCGCGCGCAGTACCGCTCGGAGATCCATCCGCTGTACAACGGGCCGCTGCACATCGGCGTCATCTACGTCGTCGGCATCGCGGCGATCGCGTGGTGCGTGAGCAGTTTGCAGGGCGCCACGTGGGAATGGCTGCTGATCGCGCCGGTGTTCGTGTTCTCGAATCTGTTCGAATGGTGGATGCACAAGAACGTCATGCACCGGCTCGTTGACGTCTGGGCGCTGCGCGCGATCTACGACCGCCACACGCGGCAGCACCACCAGTACTTCACCGACAACGAGATGACGGTCGACACGACGCGCGAGTGGCGGATCATCTTCTTCCCGTGGCGGGCGCTCTTCACGTTCATGGCGCTCGGCGTGCCGTTCGCGCTGCTGCTTGCGTGGGTCGTCAACGCGAACGCCGGGTACATCCTGATGATCACGATCGTCGGCCAGTACCTGATCTACGAGACGTTCCACTATTGCTGTCACGTGCACGACAACGCGTTCGTGCGCTTCGCGCCGTTCATCAACACGATCCGCCGCCACCATACGATGCACCACAACAAGGGGATCATGATGGACGTCAACATGAATCTCACCTTTCCGATCGCCGATTGGATCATGGGCACGAGCGATCTCGATCGCGGGCTCGTCGGTCACGTGTTCAACGGCTACAGCATGAAGCACGTCAAGCCCGCGCTGCGGGCGAAAGTGGAGAAACATCTCAACGAGGAGCAGGGCATGGCCGGCGAGACGGCAATCGAGCATGCGGCTTGACCGGGCACCGATCGACCACACGGAGGAGTTACAGATGAGGAAGCGTGAGTTCTTGAAGGCCGGTGCGCTCACGGCGGCTGCTGCTGCGGCCGCCGTGGCGGCGAAGGTCGCCAACGCCGACAACGCGACGACCTACAACTGGAAGATGGCGACGGCGTGGCCGGGGGGCCCGCTGACGGAGATCGGCGCCAATGCGTTCGCCCAGAAGCTCGAAGCGCTGTCGGGCGGACGGATGAAGGTGCAGACGTTCCCCGGCGGGGCACTTGGCAACGCGCTCAAGGTGCCCGAAACGGTCAAGAACGGCGTCGCTGACATGGGCCACACGTGGATGGGTTATGACTGGGGCGCGGATCCGACGACGGTGCTGTTCGGCGGCTACGCCGGAAGTTTCGATACCGAGCAGATGCTGCATTGGATCTACGAGGCGGGCGGCTACGACATGCAGAAGCAGTTCCGCGACGAGAAGTTCGGCATCGTATCGCTGCCCCTGTTCATCCGCACCGCCGAAGTGTTTCTACACTCGCGCAAGCCGATTCGCACGCTCGCCGACCTCAAAGGCCTCAAGCTGCGCACAGCGGGCAGCTGGATCGAGATGTCGAAGGAACTCGGCGCGTCCCCGGTGACGACGCCCGGCGGCGAGATCTATCCCGCGCTCGAGCGCGGCGTGATCGACGCGACCGAATGGGGTACTTTGTGGGAGAACATCACGCCCGCGTTCTACAAGGTCGCCAAGTACCTGATCATTCCCGGAGTGCACCAGCCGACCGCGCCGTTCGAGCTGTGCATCAACAAGGGCGTGTGGGCGAAGCTGTCGCCGGCCGACAAGTACCTGATCGAGCAGGTCGCGAAGCTCGTGACGTTCGAGAGCTGGACGCGAATAGGCGAAGAAGACGCGAAGGCGCTGGCGTTCTACCGCAAGGAAGGCAACGAGGTGATCGACCTCGCGCCCGAGGTCCAGTACCAGGCGCGTCGCGTCGCGTTCAAATGGGCGGACAAGTCGCGCGCCGGCAATCCCTGGTTCGACAAGGTCTTCCGCAGTCAGATTCAGTTCGAGGAACAGTGGCGTGATGCGCCTCGTTATCGCAACGTGAAGACCGAGCCGATCGACAAGGTTATGAAGGAGCTGAACATCAAGGTTTGAGCGCACGAAACGCCGGAATCCGCCCATCGCCGGGACGTTGCGGATTCCGGCTTTTTCTTGCCCGCTCGCCGACTTCTCGTGGGACCCCGCTGCCGATGCTTGCGCTGCTGAAGTTTCTCGACCGTATCACCGGCACGACAGGCGCAATCGTCGCCTGGCTCGTGATCCCGCTGATCTTCGCCTCGTGCTACGAGGTCGTGTCCCGCTACGTCTTCGGCGCGCCGACGCTCTGGGCGTTCGAGGTCGGCTACATGGTGATGGGCACGCACTTCCTAATCGGCATGGCGTACACGCTGCGCGAGGACGCGCACGTGCGCGTTGATTTCTTCTACGGCCAGCTGTCGGCGAAAAAGCGCGCGCTGCTCGACGTGTTCGCCTATGTCGTACTGGTGCTGCCTGCGGCGCTATGGCTTACCGCCGGGCTGTGGCAGAAGGTGACCGCGGCTTACGCGAGCCATGAGCGCACGGGAATGTCGGCGTTCAATCCGGTGATCTGGCCGTTTCGGCTCGTGTTGTGCACCGCGTTCGCACTGCTCGCGCTACAGGCGATCGCGAAGCTGATCCGCACCTGGCGCGCGCTGATCGACCGACCGCCGATCGGGCAGCCGCACGCCGAGGGAGAAGAGCAGTGATGGAGTACCTGCCGCTCTTCATGATCTTGGCGATGTTCGTGTTCATCTTCCTCGGCGTGCCGGTTGCGTTCGCGTTGAGCGGCACCGCGCTGATCTTCGGCTACATCGTGTTCCAGGACGCGGTGATCTTCCAGTTCATGGAGAAGATCGAGGACATCGCGAGCAACTACGTGCTCGCCGCGGTGCCGCTGTTCGTGTTCATGGGCACGATGCTCGAGCGATCCGGCATCGCCGAGGAGCTCTACGAGGCGGTGCACCTGTGGACCCGGCGGCTTCCCGGCGGCCTCGCGCTCGGCACTGTCGTGATGTGCGTGATCTTCGCCGCCTCGACCGGCGTGATCGGCGCGACGGAGACGGTGGTCGGACTGCTTGCGATCCCCGTGATGCTCAAGTACGCGTACAACAAGCCGCTGATCTGCGGCACGATCTGCGCGGGCGGCTCGCTGGGCACGATCATTCCGCCCTCCGTCGTCGTCGTCGTGCTGGGGCCGGTCGCGAACGTGTCGGTCGGCGATCTGCTGGTCGGCATGCTGTTCCCCGGGCTGATCATGGCCGGCTTCTACATCGTCTATATCTTCTTCCTGTGCTTGATCAAGCCCGAAAACGGTCCGCGCATTCCGCCCGCGGCCGACGAGCCGACGCTCGCGCAGCGGTTGAAGGTGACCGCGCACGCGTTGGTGCCGCCGCTGTCCATGATCTTCGCGGTGCTGGGATCGCTGATGCTCGGCTGGGCCGCACCGACCGAGGCCGCCGCGCTCGGCGCGTTCGGCGCGATCCTGCTGACGTTCTTCTATCGCAAGTTCAGCATGGCGACGCTCAACGAGTCGGTGCTGAAGACGCTGCGCATCACGTCGATGATCATGACGATCCTGCTCGGGGGCACGGTGTTCACCGGCGTGTTCTTTGCCGCCGGCGGCATCAACCTCACCACGCAGCTCGTTTCGCATCTGAACCTGCACGCATGGGCGCTGCTGTTCCTGATGCTCGGCATCTGCTTCCTCGCCGGCTTCGTGCTCGACTGGATCTCGATCCTGCTGATCTTCATCCCGATCTTCATGCCGCTCGTCAACGCGGCGCACTTTGACCCGGTCTGGTTCTGCATCCTTTTCCTTATCGTGATCCAGACGAGCTACCTGACGCCGCCGATGGCGCCGGCGATCTTCTACCTGCGCGGCATATCGCCACCGTCGATCACGCTGCTCGACATGTACAAGGGCGTCGTGCCGTTCATTGTGCTGCAGGTCGTGACGCTCGCCATCGTGATGATCTTCCCTGAAACCGTGTTGTGGCTGCCCGCGAAGCTGCTCGCCGCGAAATGACGACCGCCAACGATCGCCGCCCGTCGTTTTCGGTCGACGCCGACGTCGTCGTCGCCGGCGGCGGCGCAGCGGGGGTGGCCGCTGCCGTCACCGCAGCCCGCCAAGGCCTGCGCGTCGTGCTGGTCGAGCGCTATGGCTTCTGCGGTGGCGGCGCGGTCGCGGGCATGTCGGGCACCGTCTGCGGTCTGTACGCCGCGAGCGCCAATCCCGCAGCGGCACCCGAGCAGGTCGTCTACGGATTCGCCGACGAGTTCGTGCGACTCCTCGCTTCGCGCGGCGGGCTTACGGCGCCGGTGCGCTACGGCAAGACGTTCACGCGCGTGCACGATCCGCTGATGTGGCGCGAGGCAGCCGACCATCTGCTTCGTGAAGCGGGCGTGCAGGTGCTCTACCACGCGACGGTAACGCGCGCGCTCCTCGACGGCGATCGCGTCGGCGGACTCGTGGCGTACACGAAGCAGGGCGAGCTTCACGTTGCTGCGAAGGTGACGATCGACGCGAGCGGCGATGCGGACATTGTCGCCATGGCAGGCTTGCCGTCGTTCGTCGGCGACGACGGCCGGGTGCAGAACCCGACGATGATCTTCCGTCTGGGCGGTGTGGACACCGTGCGCTTCCTTGCCGCGTACGGCGCAGACACGATCATGCCGGAGCGGGTGTCGGAGCTCATCCGCCGCCATAACGGCGCCGGCTACGATCTGCCACGCGCGAAGATCTGGCTGTTCACGACGACCCGTCCGAACGAGCTCTTGTGCAATTGCACGCGGGTGATCGGGTCGGATCGGCGCGAGCTCAACACGCTTGTCGCCGCCGATTTCACCGACGCCGAGATCGAAGGCCGCCGGCAAATGCGTGAGTACGCACGCTTCTTCCGCGATCATCTCGCCGGTTGCGAAGCGAGCTTCGTCAACGACACCGGCGTGCAGGTCGGCGTGCGCCAGACGCGCCAGGCGCGCGGCACGAAAACGCTCACCAACGACGACGTCGTGCGCGGCACGAAGTTCGCCGACGGCATCGCGCGCTCGCCGTGGCCGATCGAACTCCACGCCGGCGCGAAGCCGCGCGTCGAATGGCTGCTCGACGATTATTACGAAGTGCCGTACGGCTGCTTCGTTCCCGAGCGCGGCGAAGGGCTGCTCACCGCCGGACGTTGCCTGTCGGCGCAGCACGAGGCGGTTGCGTCCGCGCGCGTGACCGCGCAATGCTTTTCCTACGGCCACGCGATCGGCCACGCCGCCGCGATGTGCATCGAAGGCCGTTGCGAGCCGCGCGAGCTGCGCGGCGAGGGCGTCCGTGCGCGCGTGAGCCGCGACGGCGCGAAGCTCGATAAGTAGGGTCAGACTCGACTTTTCGCGCGTCCGACCGACCAATGGCCAGCGGTTTCCGAAAAGTCGAGTCTGACCCTACTTTTCTAATGCCGCCGACCTCGCTGCGCGAGCGCCTGCTCGAGCTTGGCCGCTTCCTCGGGTTTCATGCCGTACGAATGCTCGGCGTCGGGAAACGTTCCCGTGCGCACCTCGCTCGCGTACTGCTTGAGCGCGGCGACGGCGACATCGGCGATCTGCGCGTAGCGCTTGGTGAACTTGGGCTTGAACTGGTCGAACACGCCGAGAAGATCGAACGCGAGCAGCAACTGGCCGCACGACGCGGGGCCGGCGCCGATCGCGAACGTGAAGATGTCGACGGCGTCGTCGACCGCTTGCGCGACCGGCGCCGGCACCGCCTCGATCTCGAAGCCGCACGCGCCGGCCTGCTCGATCGCGATGCCGTCGTCGACGATGCGCAACGCTTCCTCGGCGGTGCGTCCCTGAAGCTTGAAGCCGCCGTACTGATGGACGAAGTGCGGGCACATGCCGACGTGGCTCATCACCGGCACGCCGGCGTCGGCGATCGCGCGGATGATCGGCGCCTTCTCCTTGCCGCCCTGCATCTTGACGACGTCGGCGCCGCCTTCCTTCATCAGCCGAAGCGCGTTGACCACGCCGATGTCCGGCGTCGCGTACGAGCCGTACGGCATCGACACCATGATCATGCAGTTGGGCGCGCCGCGGCGCACCGCCTGCGCGTGCTGGATCATCATGTCGACCGTCACGGGCAGCGTGTTCGGATGGCCGTAGCTCACCATGCCGAGCGAATCGCCGACGGCGGCGATGTCGATGCCCGCACGCTCGGCCCACGTCGCGGACGGATAGTCGGGTATCGACGCCATCACGACTTTCTCGCCGGCCGCTTTGCGCAGCCGAAGATCGGGGACGGTGAGTTTCTTGCGCTCTTCCGCCATGGCGGTCCTTTCTCGGCGCCGCGTACACGCCGCGCCCGAGTCAGGCGCGGAATTCCCTCTTGTCGGTGCCCTGATACAACGCCGCGACCTGGCGACCGACGGCATCGGCGTGCGCGGCGAGCGCCGCTTCGTCGATGTCGTGCCGGGGCCGAGGCTCGGCGTCGAAGTGATGATAGCGATCGACGCCGCGCACGAGCATCGCCGAATCGCGCACTTTCGTCTGGCGAACGTGCGTCGGGATATAGCGGATCGCGAAGCCGATGCGCCGGTCCGCCGAGCGGTTCGGCGCCGACCCGTGCACGAGCTTGATGTGATGGAGCGACATCTCGCCGGGCTGCATCACGATGTCGACTGCCTTCGTCTCGTCGACCTGCACCGCGATCTCCTGCCCGCGCGACAGCAGGTTGTCCTTGTGGAACGTATCGACGTGCGGGATCTGCGCCTGCAGGTGCGTGCCGGGAATCACCTTCATGCAGCCGCTGTCGAGGTCGCTCTTCGTGAACCCGACCCACGCGGTGACGACGTCGTCGGGCTCGAGGCCCCAGTACGTCGCGTCCTGATGCCACGAGACGAAGCCGGGGCTTCGCGCTTCCTTGATGAAGAAGTTCGTCGTCCAGCAGAGGATGTCGGGGCCGATCACGTCCTCGACAGTGTCGAGGATCGTCGCGTGATGGACGAGCTCGTCGGCCCAGGTGAAGAGCAGGTGCGTCTTGTGCCGCCAGTTGCCCTGCAGCGGCGCGCCGGCGCGCGCTTCGTGCGCTTCCAGCCGGCGGCGGAAGTCGGCGGCCTCCGGCTTGGAGATCGCGCGGACCGGAAAGTAATAACCGTCTCGGCGGTAGGCCGCAACGGCGGCATCGGAGAGCATCCTGGTCATGCGGCGCTCCTTGCTGCGCGGATTCAAACAGCTAACATATCACACGTATGTCGGTGCGCGGGCCGACGGCTGCGGCGACCCTCGCGCGTCGAAAGCGGTTTCATCGTTGCAGTCGCCGGTGCAACAACCAATCGAGGGAGGAGCGAGCCATGAGCATTTCGAGCAGACGGAAATTCCTGAAAGCCACCACGATCGCGGCGGCAGGTGCGGCCACGATCGCGGCACCTGCGATCGTGCGTGCGCAAGAGCCGATTCGCTGGCGCTGCCAGTCGATGTGGAGCTCGGCCGAGCTCAGTTACAAGGCCTTCGTCGATTTCTGCGACCGCGTCAAGACGAACACGCACGGTCGATTGGTCATCGAGCCGTTCGCGGCCGGTGCGGTGACCGGCGTGTTCGAGTCGCTCGATGCGGTGACCGCCGGCGTGCTGCAGGCGCACTCGTCGTGGCCCGGCTATTTCACCGGCAAGGACGCGGGGCTCGCCGTCATCAGCGACTTCGTATTCGGCTACCAGCATCCGCATCAGGCAGAAGCATGGTTCTACTACAAGGGCGGGCTCGACATGCTGCGCCAGGCGTACGCGAAGTACAACGCGTATCCGGTCGGCGTGAGCTGGTGGGGTGTGGAATCGATCGTCTCGAAGAAGCCGGTGCAGACGATGGCTGATGTGAAAGGCATCAAGTTCCGCTCGCCGCAGGGCATGACCGCGGAGGTCCTCACCAAGCTCGGCGCGTCGATCGTCGTGCTGCCGGGCGGCGAGGTGTTCTCCGCGCTCGACAAGGGTGTCGTCGACGCCGCCGACTGGGCGACGCCGTCGATGAACCAGCGGATGGGGTTCTTCGACGTCGCCAAGTATTCGGTCAAGCTCTATCACTCGATGCCCGTGCAGGAATTCACCGTCAACATCGACGCGTGGAAGAAGCTGCCCGACGAGCTGAAGGCGATCGTGACGTCGACGACGCGCGAATGGACATGGGACCAGGTGCAGCGCATAGCCGTCGACGACGTGCGCGCACAGAAGGAGTTCCCCGCGAAAGGCGTCAAGCAGATCGTCTGGAGCGACGCCGAGATGACGAAGATCCGCGACCTCGCGCACAAGACGTGGGAGGATTGGTCGAAGAAGACGCCGCTCGCGAAGCAGGCTTACGATTCGCAGCTCGCGTGGCTGAAGGACCTGGGCGTGGTCGCGTGAGCCTCGCGCAGCAGGGGGAGCCGGGCGGCAGCACGCCGCCGCCAGGCTCCTTCGCGGCGCGCTTCTGCGACGCGATCGACGCCGTCAACGAGTGGATGGGGAAAGCCTGGGGCGTCACGGTCCTCGGCGTCACGTTCGCGGTCATCTACGAGGTCGTTGCCCGAGGCGCGTTCGGCAACGCGACGCTTTGGTCGAACGAGACGACGATCTATCTGTCGGCGATGGCGTATCTGATCGGCGGTGGCTACGCGCTGCGCCATCGCCGCCACGTGCGCATCGACGTCGTCTACCAGATGTTCTCGCCGCGCACGCGCGCGCGGGTCGACCTCGTGACGTTCGTCTTCTTCCTGATCTACGCCGGTACGCTCACCTGGGTCGGCGGGCGGATGGCGTGGACGTCGTTCCTGCAAAGCGAGACGACCGGTTCGCCGTGGAATCCTCCGATCTGGCCGGTGAAGATGGCGATCGCGCTCGCCGGCTTCCTGCTGCTGTTGCAAGGCATCGCGAACCTGCTGCGTGAATTCGGCGTGGCCGGAGGCAATGACGTCGCGGGTGAAACGGCGGAAGTGCCGTGAGCATCGAGCTGCTGAGCCTGCTGTTCGTCGGCGTCTTCATCGTCATCCTGCTGCTCGGGATGCCGCTCGCGTTCGCGACAGGCGTAGTGGCCGTCGTGTTCACGTTCTTCCTGTTCGGCGCGCCGGGACTCACGCTCGTCGTGAGCCGCGTGTTCACGCTGATGGGCAACTACGTTCTGGTGTCGGTGCCGCTGTTCATCTTCATGGCGTGCATTCTCGAGCGCGCAGGCGTGGCCGAGGTGATCTTTCGCGCCGTGCACGTGTGGTCGGGACGGCTGCCGGGCGGGCTGGCGGTCGCGGTGATCATCTCGTGTGGACTGATGGCGGCGATGGTCGGCGTCATCGGCGCCGAGATCGTGACGATGGGTGTCGTTGCGCTGCCGGCGATGCTCGCGCGCAAATACGACAAGAACCTCGCGCTCGGCTGCATCTGCGCGGGCGGCGGCCTCGCCACGCTGATCCCGCCGAGCGTCGTATTCATCATGTATGGCTTGACCGCGGGCGTGTCGATTGGCCAGCTTTACATCGCCGGTGTCGTCCCCGGGTTGATGCTCGCCGGCGTCTATATCGCCTACATCCTCATCCGCACGTCGGTCTCGCCCGAGCTGGCGCCGCCGGCGCCGCCCGAGGAGCTCGCGCGGCCGCTGCGCGAAAAGATCGTGATGCTGCGCGAGCTCGCCGTGCCGACGCTGGTCGCGTTCTCGGTGTTGGGCTCGCTGTACCTCGGCATCGCGACGCCGACCGAAGCGGCCGGCGTTGGCGTACTCGGCGCGTTCGTTGCGATGTTCGTCAACCGCCGCTACTCGTGGCGAGCGGTGATGGGCGCGGTCGAGGACACGACCAAGGTCACGGTCATGCTGTACTGGCTGTTCTTCGGGTCGTCGGCGCTGATCGGTGTCTACACGCTTGCCGGCGGCACCAAGCTCATCCAGAACGTGATGACCGAATTGCCGCTCGGGCCGCTCGGCGTGATACTGCTGATCCAGCTCATCTGGATCACTCTGGGCTGCTTCATCGACTGGATCGGCATTTTGCTGCTGACCGCGCCGATCTTCGTCCCCGTCGCGGAGAAGCTCGGCTTCGATCCGGTGTGGCTGGGCGTGCTCTACTGCCTCAACATGCAGATCTCGTACATCTCGCCGCCGTTCGGCCCCGCGGCGTTCTACCTCAAAGGCGTCACGCCAAAGAGCATCAAGCTGGGCGAGATCTTCCGCTCGGTCTGGCCGTACCTGGGGCTACAGTTCATCGTGCTCGGCCTCGTGATCGCGTTCCCGCAGATCGCGCTCTGGCTGCCGAGCAAGATGAGCAATTAGGAACGCGCGTGGAAAGAACGGTCGACGCGCTGGTCGACGTGATGCGGGTGCCGGCGAGCGGCGACCCGTCGATCGCCGTGGTTGCCGTGCCGCGCACCGCCGCAGCCGCGGCCATCGAATGCGACGTGCTCGTCGTCGGCGGCGGCACCGGCGGCGTTGCCGCGGCGCTTGCCGCGGCGCGTCGCGGCCGCGTCGTCCATCTGATCGAGGAGACCGACTGGCTGGGCGGTCAGCTCACCGCGCAAGGCGTCTCCGCGCTCGACGAGCACGAGCACATCGAGCGCTTCGGCGGCACCGCGAGCTACTACGCGTTGCGAAACGCGTTGCGCGACCGCTATCGGGTGCGCGCAGGCGAGGCCGGCCGGCGGCCCGATTTCAATCCGGGCAACTGCTGGGTGACGCGGCTCGCGTTCGAGCCGGCCGTCGCCGTCGATGTGATCGGCGAGCTGCTGCGCCCGCACGTCGAGGCGAAGCGGCTGCACGTTCATCTGCGCACCAAGCTCGCGGCGGTGACGGTCGACGGCGATCGAATCGCGTCGCTCCGCGCGCTCGAGCTCGACCGCGGACGAATGCTGCGCTTCCATCCGACGATCGTCCTCGATGCGACCGAGCTCGGCGACGTGCTGCCGCTCGCGGACGTGCCCTACCGTGTGGGCGCTGAAACCGTGGCCGACACCGGCGAACCGCACGCTCAGCCCCTCGAACGCAAGCCGGACTGCGTCCAGAGCTTCACGTACACATTCGGGCTCGAACGAAGGCCCGACGGGGAACGCCATGCGATCGCGCTGCCGGCCGACTACGAGCGCTTCCGCGCGTCGCAGCCGTACCGCCTGACGATCGAGGTGCACGGCGGCGAGATCTACGGCGAGCAGAGCGGCTGGCTTGCGTACAAGCTCTTCGACACGATGCCCGGGACGAAGGGATCGCTGTGGACGTACCGGCGGCTTGTCGACCGTGCGCAATTCGGCTCGGCGTACGCGAACGATCTTTCGATGATCAACTGGCCCGGCAACGACTATCGCGATGCCGGTCTGCTCGACCGGCCGGCCCGCGACGTCGCCGCCGCGCTGTCAGCGGGCAAACGCGTAAGTCTCGGATTCCTGCGCTGGCTGCAAACCGAGGCGCCGGCGACCGGCGAGCGCGTCGGCGCGCCGGAGATTGCGCTGCAGCCGGCGATCATGGGCAGCGCCGATGGATTGTCGAAGCATCCCTACATCCGCGAAGCGCGCCGGATCGTGGCGATGCGCACGATCGTCGAGCAGGATGTCGCCGTGCACGCCCAGGCGGGGCCGCGGGCACGCCATTGCGACGATTCGGTCGGCGTCGGCTGGTATCCGATCGACATCCATCGTGCCGGGCCCGAGGACGTCGGCGTGAGCTGCCGCACGCGCCCGTTCCAGATCCCGTTGGGCGCGCTGGTGCCGATCCGCGTCGACAACCTGTTCGCCGCGGCGAAGAACATCGGCACGACGCACATCACGAACGGCTGCTATCGCCTGCATCCGGTCGAATGGAACATCGGAGAGGCGGCCGGCGCGCTGGCGGCATTCGCGCTCGATTGCCGGACGTCGGCCCGAAGCGTGTGCGAGCGCGACGATTTGCGAGCCCGGTTCCAGAGCACGCTCGCCGATGAACGCATGCCGCTCGTCTGGCTCATCGATGTCGGCGTCGAACACCCGGCGTTTGCTGCGGTGCAGCGGCTCGCGATCGGCGGCCGTCTGCAGCTTCCGGACGACCTGCTGTTTCGACCGCAAAGTCCGATTTCCGACGCCGAGTGGAAGTCGTGGGGCGGCGAAGGCGCGACCCCGTTCGATCGCGCGAGCGCTGCGTTGGCGCTCGGCGCCCGCCGCTAGGACCCCGGCTGCCACGCCCGTTGTTGACGAGGATTAAGGCCGGGGCAGAAAGTCGTTGACTCCCGGGGGGGCGCTCATAACATATCACTGGGATATCAGGGGCCGCGCCGCGGCGGCGATACGCGCACCCACAACGCAGGAGCGAGGCGACAATGGCGGGCGAGATCGAGGCGATCAAGAACTTTGTCATCGGCGGCAAGCGCAAGGAAGCAGTCGAGGAAGCGAAGAAAGCACTGGCCGCCGGCGTCGATGCCGGTGCGATCATGAAGGACGGGCTGGTCGGCGCGATGTCGGTGGTCGGGCAGAAGTTCTCGAGCGGCGAGTTCTTCCTGCCGCAGATGATGATCGCCGCGCGCGCGATGACCGAGGTGCTGCCGGTGATCAAGCCGCACCTGGTCGGCGAGGCGGCGGAGAAGCGCGGCAAGGCGGTGATCGGAACGGTCGCCGGCGACTTCCACGACATCGGCAAGAACATCGTCAAGATGATGATGGAGGGCGCCGGCTACGAGGTGGTCGACCTCGGTGTGGACGTCGGCGCCGACAAATTCGTCGACGCGGTGCGCGACGAGTCGCCCGACTTCGTGCTGATGAGCGCGCTCATTACGCTCACGATGGAAAGCGCGCGGCGCACGATCGAAGCGCTGAAGGCCGCGGGACTGCGCGGCGACGTCAAGGTCGGCGTCGGCGGCGCGCCGCTCACGCAGAAGTTCGCCGACGAGATCGGCGCCGACTTCTACGGCTCGGACGCCTACGAATGCGTGCAGGCCTGCAACCGGCTCGTGCACTGACGCGACGCGCCGATCGGAACGAGGACCGACATGACACCGAGAGAACGTGTATTGACCGTGCTGAAGCGTGGGCAGCCGGACCAGGTACCGTGGGTCGAGAACGACATCGAGGAGGAGATCCAGGTCAAGCTGATGGGCGGACGCACCGAGTTCACGCCCGGCGAGTTCTGCCGCACGATGGGGATGGACGGTTTCGGCTATCACTTCCCGCTCGGGCAGAAGGCGATGGCCGGCCAGGCGATGCAAACAAGCGGCACGGCAAGCGCGAAAGAGGCCTGGTACCACCCGACGCGCGTCACGTTCGACTTCGTGCCGCCGTGGATCGCCGAGATGGGTGTGGACGCGAAGAGCGGCCGCACGTTCGTCAAGCACGGGCTCTTGACGAGCCGCGATTCGCTGAAGCTCTTCGACGAGTTCCTGCCAGACCCCGATCACCCTGCGCGCTACGACAAGATCAACGAGTGGCTGCAGAAGTACCGCGAGGATTTCGCCGTGTTCGCGCGCATCCGCCTCGGCAGCGCGAGCACGTTCGAGAGCATGGGTCTCGACGTGTTCTCGCTGATGATCTACGACGATCCGGACCTGGTGAAGGAAATCCACCGCCGCTTCTCCGAGTGGTCGGCGCGCGTCGTCCAGCACCTGAACAAGATGGACTTCGACTACATCTGGGCGAACGACGACCACGCCGACACCAAGGCGCCGTGGGTCAACATGGAGATGTACGAGGAGTTCATGAAGCCCAACCAGATGATCGTTGCCAAGGAGATCAAGAAGCCGTGGATCTTCCACAGCGACGGCAATCTGTTCCCGATCCTCGACGGGCTCGTCACGCTCGGCATGAACGCCGTGCATCCGGTGCAGCCGTCCGCGATGGACATCAACAAGCTCAAGGCGCAGTACGGCGAGCGTGTCGCGATCGTCGGCAACATCGATCTCGACTACACGCTGACGCTCGGCACGCCCGAGGAAACCGAGGCCGAGGTCAAGAACCGCCTCGAGAAGGTGGGCAAGGGCGGCGGCTACATGATCTCGAGCGCGAACAGCATCACCGACTACTGCAAGGTCGACAACGTCTGGGCGATGTCGCGCGCAATCAAGAAATACGGCAAGTACAAATGACGGCGGCGCTGCAACCGATCGGGAGGGCGCCATGCTGATCGTCGCCGAACGCATCAACGCGTCGCGCAAGGCGATTCGCGCCGCGCTCGAGACGATGGATGCGGCCGCCATCCAGCAGGAGGCGCGCGTGCAGGACGCGGCGGGCGCCGACTACATCGACGTCAACGGCGGCACGTTCCCCGGTCGCGAGCCCGAGCTTCTGACGTGGCTCGTCGAGACGGTGCAGCAGGTGACCGACAAGCCGCTGTGCCTCGATTCGCCGGACGCCTCCGCGCTCGCCGCCGCGTTGCCAAAGGCGAAGGCGCGTCCGCCGATGATCAACTCGATCAATCTCGAGCGCGAACGCTACGAGCGCATCCTGCCGCTTGCGCTCGAATACCGCGCGAAGCTGATCGCGCTCTGTCAGGGCGAAGGCGTGCCGGCTGCGAGCGCCGCTCAGAAGGTCGAGCTCGGCAGCGAGTTGGTCGAGCGGCTGACGAGCGCGGGCATCGCGCTCGACGACATCTACGTCGATCCGCTGGTGTTTCCGCTCGGCACCGATTCGGCTTCGGCGCAAGCGACGATCGAAGCGATCGGCACGATCATGCAGCGCTTCCCCGGCGTTCACACGATCTGCGGCCTGACCAACGTGTCGCATGGTCTTCCGGCGCGCAGGCTGATCAACCGCACGTTCCTCGTCGGCGCGATGAGTCGTGGCATGGATGCGGCGATCGTCGATCCGACCGACCCGCAGCTCGTTTCGTCGATGTACGCGGCGCGCGCGGTGTTTGGCCGCGACGAATACTGCATGGGCCTGATCGAGGCCTTCCGCGGCGGCGTCGTCAGCGCTTAGGACGCGGACCGCGTCGACGCCGCCATGCCGCGCGTCACTTTCCATCCCGATTCACGGACGGTCGACGTGCGCGACGGCGAGCGGTTGCTCACCGCAGCGTGGAAGGCCGGCGTCGGCATCAAATCGGTCTGCGGCGGACACGGCAAGTGCGGCAGCTGCCTCGTCGAGATCGATGTGGCGACTACCGTCGCGGAGGCGTTGACACCCGTTACGGTGAGCGAGCGCGACCTGCTTCCGAGCGAGGTCACCGAACGAAGTTATCGACTCGCCTGCCTGTGCGACGTGCATGGCGACGTCGCGCTCTCGGTGCCGCCGGAAAGCCAGGCGGTACGCAACGCGCCGCGCAAGCCGTACACGGTGACCGATGTCGAGCCGCGGCCGATCGTGTCGCGTGTCTGCGTCGAGGTTCCCGGCGCGTACCAGTCGCCGCAGCGCCCGTTGACCGAGCGCATCGGCGCATCGATCGCAAAGTCGCTCGGGCGCAAGTCGATCGAGTTGCCCGTTGGCGTGATCGCCGACTATTCGACACGGCCGGGGTTCGACGCGGCACGTGAGGTCACCGCCACCATGTACGCCGAGCGCGACGTAATGGCGTTGCAAGCCGGCCGCACGGATGCGTTGTACGGTGTTGCAATCGACATCGGCACGACGTCGGTCGTCGCGTTCCTGTGCGATCTCGCGCGCGGGCGCATCGTGTCGATGCGCACGGCGGGCAATCCGCAGGCGATCTACGGCGAGGACGTGATCTCGCGGATGACGCACATCCAGAAAGACGTCGCCGCGCTTGCCGACATGCGCCGGCTTCTGATCGACGAGCTCAATCGCCTGATAGACGAAGCGGCGCACGAGGCCGGCGTTGCGCTCGCCGACATCGTCGATGCGGTCGTCGTCGGCAATCCGACGATGCAGCACATCCTGCTCGGCGTGAATCCCGAGCCGCTCGGCCGCGGGCCGTATTTGCCTGTGTGGGCCGACGGTGTCGAGGTGCACGCCTGCGAGGTCGGGCTCGCCGTGTTGCCGCGCGCGCACGTGTTCGTGTTTCCGTCGATCGCAGGCTACATCGGCGGCGACACGCTGGCGGCGCTGCTCACGCGCGGTGCCGATTTCTACCGCGGAACGCAGCTTCTGATCGATATCGGCACCAACGGTGAGGTGGTGCTCGCGCACGACGGCGAGCTCGTTGCGACGTCGTGCGCGACCGGTCCGGTTTACGAGGGTGCGCACATCCGTTGCGGCGTGCGCGCGGTGCCTGGTGCGATCGAGCGCGTGTGGGTCGATGCGAGCGGCAAGATCAAGAGCGCGGCGATCAAGGAAGCCGATGGCCAGGGCGATCCGCGTCCCGTCGGCCTCTGCGGGTCCGGCGTGATCTCGAGCGTGGCGGCTTTCGTCGCGAGCGGCCTCGTCGCCGAGGATGGCGCGCTCGCGGAACCCGATCGCCATCCGCGTCTGCGCGGCAACGCCCACGGCCGCGCGCAGGAGATCGTGCTGGCGACGGCGCCGTTCTCGCGCACCGGACGCGACATCGTGCTCACGCAGCAGGACGTGCGCAGCGTGCAGCTCGGCAAATCCGCGCTGCGCGCCGGCATCGAGATCCTGCTCGCCGAGCGTGGCGTCACCGGCATCGACCGCATCCATCTCGCCGGCACGTTCGGAAACCATCTCGAGCCGGAAGACATCCTGCGGATCGGCCTCGTGCCGCCGGTGCCCGTGGAGCGCGTGCGCTCGATCGGCAACGCCGCGGGCGACGGCGCTCGAATGGCGCTCTTCAACCGCAGCTATCGGCGACGCGCGACGCTGCTCGCGCGGCGCGTAAGCGTGCTCGAGCTTTCGACGCGCGACGACTTCCAGGACTTGTTCGTCACGCACACGGCGCTGGCGGCGCAGCCGCAAGCGCTCGAGACCGCCTGACCGGGGAACGTCATGCTCGCAATGAGACGATGGGCAGTGCGGCACGCGGGATTGATGGAGCGTGCGTACGATGGCGTGGCCGCTGCGCTTCGAGCGACGCGGCCGCTCGCGCGCGTCGTCGGCATCAAGCGCTTGGAAAGGCCCGTTACCGCGATCGAGCGCGCGGTGAAGGGTGCGCTGTTCGACTGCCAAATGTGCGGCCGCTGCGTGCTTTCCGCGAACGGCATGGCGTGCCCGATGAACTGTCCGAAGAACGTGCGCAACGGCCCGTGCGGCGGCGTGCGTCCCGACGGCATGTGCGAGGTGAAGCCCGATATGCGCTGCGTGGGCCTCGAAGGATGGCGCGGCGCTGCGCGCACCGCAGCGCATCGTCTGGCGGACGTGCCGACCGCGCCCGCCGAGCACAACCTTGCCGGACGCTCGACGTGGCTGCCGCTGATCACCGGCGAGAAGCCGGCGACGTGCGTCACCTTCGACGCACCCGTACAGCCGTCCGGCAGCAAGCTCGAAGCGCTGTTGGCGAGCGGCGCGTTCGTCGTCACCGCGGAATTTGCGCCACCCGATTCCGCCAATCCCGCCGACGTGATGCCGCGCCTCGATCCGTTCCGCGGCTGCGTCGACGCGTTGAACATCACCGACGCGTCGGGCGCGAACTGCCACATGTCGAGCCTCGCCGTTTCGGTGCTGCTGATGCAGGCGGGCTGCGAACCGGTGATGCAGATCGCGTGCCGCGACCGCAACCGCATCGCGATCCAGGGCGATCTTCTCGGCGCCGCGGCGCTCGGCGTGCGCAACGTGCTGTGCATCACCGGCGATCACGTCGGCAACGGTGACCACCCGGGCGCGAAGCACGTCGGCGACCTCGACAGCGTCACGCTGCTCGCCACCGCGCGCAAGATGCGCGACGCGGGCGAGTTCCTGTCGGGGCGCAAGCTCGCGCACGCGCCGCGGCTGTTTCTCGGCGCCGCCGGCAATCCGTTGTCCGCGGCGACCGAATTGCGGATCGACCGGCTGCGGCGCAAGATCGCCGCCGGCGCGCAGTTCGTGCAGACGCAATACTGTTTCGATCTCGATGGGCTCGAGCGCTTCATGGACCTCGCGCGCGCCGAAGGCCTGGACAAAGCCGTGCATATCATCGTCGGTGTCGGTCCGATCGCGTCGGCGAAGACTGCCCGCTGGATGCGCTCGAACGTTCCCGGCGTGCAAATCCCCGACTGGGTCATCGCGCGTCTCGAAAACGCCTCCGACCCGAAAGAGGAAGGCCGGCGCCTCTGCGTCGAGCTCCTCCGCGGCGTCCGCGAGATCCCCGGCATCGCGGGCGTCCACCTGATGGCCTATCGGCAGGAGAAGACGGTGAGCTCGATCGTCGCCGAATCCGGCGTGCTCGCCGGTCGTGTACCGCTGTTTGCCGCCGC
This sequence comes from uncultured beta proteobacterium, assembly GCA_963728935.1. Classification (GTDB taxonomy): domain Bacteria; phylum Pseudomonadota; class Gammaproteobacteria; order Burkholderiales; family Casimicrobiaceae; genus CAVSMC01. The sequence goes on from CAVSMC010000001.1 coordinate 2,243,481, forward strand.
GGCGCCGATGCCGCAGCGCGCCTGACGGAGGGTGAACGCCATGGACGATGCCGCGACGTCGCGCCCCACCGTTGTCATCTCGTGCAAGGTGCTCGAGGACCTGCTCGGCAAGCGGCTGCCCGCGGGCACGCCGGCCGTGTGGCTCGACGTGATGCTGCACAATTCGCCGAAGAAGCTCGGCGCCGCGCTGCAGGAGCAGATCGACGCGATCGCCAAGCCGAGCTTCATCATCGTGGGCTACGGGCTGTGCGGCAACGGGCTGGTCGGCGTCAAGGCGCGAGCGCACACGCTGATCATTCCGCGCACGCACGACTGCGTCGCGATCTTCCTCGGCTCGCACCAGCGCTACGTGCAGCGCTTCTTCGCCAGTCCTAACACGTACTATCTCACCAAAGGCTGGATCGACGCGCGCGACGAGCCGCTGTCCGACTACTACGATTACGTGAAAGAGTTCGACGAGGAGACCGCCGACTACTTGTTCGAGATGAAGTACAAGAACTATCGCAAGATCTGCCTCGTCGGCTTCTCGCAGCAGGAGCTCGACGACTATCGCGCGCAGGCGAGCGCGGTCGCCGACTTCATGGACAAGCGCTTCGGCAACGTCGTGCTCGAGGAAACGCTCGGCTCGACGGCGCTGATCGAGACGCTGGTGAAGATGGGCGGGCAGCCCGTCGACGATGAGGAGTTCGTCGTCGTGAAGCCCGGCGACGAAATCTCGATGGACCTCTTCATGCGCAGCGGCGAGCCCGCGCCGCAGCCGATGGCGCGCGGCGAGAAGGCCGCGTAAAGCGCCCGCCCGCGCTGCTGGACGACAGCGCGCTCTGCTTACATCATACGCAGCATCGAAGGCTCGCCCATTACTCGGGCGTATGCCGCAGGAGACCGACATGACGCCCGAACAAGTGCTCGCCCATCCGGCGCGCGTGCTTACCCAGTCGCAACGCGAGTTCTACTTCAGCGAAGGCTATCTTCTGCTTCCCGGCATCGTTCCAGCGCAGTGGATCGACCGCCTGCGCGCTGCGACCGACGAGCTCATCGAGCGCAGCCGCAAGGTCGCGAAGTCGGACGCGGTGTGGGACCTGGAGCCCGACCACCGCGCGGATGCGCCGCGGTTGCGCCGCGTGTCGGCTCCCGTCGACCAGCATCCTGCGTACTGGGAGTACATCTCGCAGTCGCTGGTGGGCGACATCGTCGCCGACCTCGTCGGACCGGACGTCAAGTTCCATCACTCGAAGCTCAACTTCAAGTGGGCGCGCGGCGGCGAGGAGGTGAAGTGGCACTACGACATCTCGTTCTGGCCGCACACGAACTACTCGCCGTTGACCGTCGGCACGTATATCTACGATTGCGCCATGGACCAGGCGCCGCTGCAAGTTCTGCCGAGGAGCCATCTGATCGATCCGATGTTCACGCAATACGACGAGCAAGGGCGCTGGACAGGGTGCTTGCGCGAGTCCGACGTCGCGAAGCTCGACCTCTCGAAGGCGGTGGCCTTGCCGGGACCCCCCGGATCGTTGACGCTGCACAACTGCCGCATGTTGCATTATTCGGCGAAGAACAGATCCGATCTCGGCCGTCCGTTGCTGCTCTACGCATTGAGCTCGGCGGACGCGTTTCCGTACACCGTCAATCCGATCCGCTCGAGCAGGGACCAGGCGATCATCCGCGGCCGGCCGGCGCAATGGGCGCACCATGATCCGCGGCCGTGCCTGATGCCGCCCGACTGGTCGCGCGGCTACACGTCGATCTTCGCGTTGCAGCAGGAAGAGGTGGCCGCTTCGATGTAGCGATTGCGAATCGTTTGCGCGGCCTTTTGCACCGCCGCCTTCAAAGGTTGATCCTGCTCAACCCGACCCCCTTCGGGGCAGGCGCACCATAACGCTCACGAGAAGAGCGCGCATTCGCGCCCCTGTCGCGTTGCGCCGCCGGGCCGAACGTGCGCGTTTGTTTTGGACGCGACGCCGGTCGGGTCGAAGGAACAACAAATGATGAAGGCGCTTGTCCTGCCTTCGCCGGGAGCCTTCGAGGTCCGGGAAGTTCCCGTTCCGAAGCCGGGTCCGCACGAAGTGCTGTGTCGTATACGCGGCGTCGCGATCTGCGGCAGCGACCCCGAAATCATCCGCGGCGGACTCGCCGGCATATGGCCGCCGTCTTACCCGTTCATCCCGGGTCACGAATGGTCGGGTGAGGTGGTCGAGATCGGCGACGGCGTTCTCGATTTCAAGCCCGGCGACGCGGTCGCCGGCGAAGCGCACAAGGGCTGCGGCTACTGTCGCAACTGCCTGCAAGGTCGCTACAACCTCTGCGAGAACTACGGCCGACGCGAGACCGGTCACCGTCATTACGGCTTCGTTTCGCAGGGTGCGTACGCGCAATACAACGTCTATTCGATCCGCAGCATCAATCATCTGCCGCCGGCGGTGTCCTTTCGAGAGGGAGCGTTAGTCGACACCGCCGGCGTGACGCTGCACGGGATGGAGCTCACCGGCATCACGCCCGGCGGCACGGTTGCCGTCATCGGGCCGGGCCCGATCGGGCTCATCGCCATGCGCTTCGCGAAGGCGCTCGGTGCGGCGCGCGTGATCGTCGTCGGCCGCGGCGCGCGACTCGAAGCGGCGGCGGCGAAAGGCGCCGACGCGGTGGTGAACTTCGCGAAGGACGAGCCGGTGAAAGCGGTTCGCGATCTCACCGGTGCGCTCGGCGTCGACGAGGCATTCGAATGCTCCGGCGCGCCCGGCACGTTCGCACAGGCGGTGCGCATGGTGCGCAAGGGCGGCAAGGTCGGACTGCTCGGCGTGCCGCCCGACACCGTTCGCGAAGAGCTGCCGTTCAAGTACATCGTGCACAACGAGATCGCGATATTCGGATCGCGCGCGAATCCGAACGTCTCGCGCAAGATCATCGACATGATCGCCTCCGGCCACATCGTGGTGAAGGATCTGGTGACGCACACGTTTCCGCTCGAGGAGTTCGGCAAGGGCCTCGACACGTTCGTCAACCGTCGCGATGGCGTGATCAAAGTCGTGATCGAGCCCAATGGCGCGGAGCATGGCGATCCACTCGACCCGCCGAGGTGGCATCACTGAAGCGATCGAGATGTGATCGCAACGGATAGTTGGAAAGGTGGAGCCGGGTCCGCCTGCAAAGGGCGAGAAATCCGGTTGCAGATGGCATCGATCGAAATTCGCGGCGTCGACAAGTCGTTCGGCGCAACGCATGTCCTGCACGACGTCGACCTCGAAGTCGCCGACGGCGAATTTCTCGTCCTGGTCGGTCCTTCCGGATGCGGCAAGTCGACGCTGCTGCGCTTGATCGCGGGGCTGGAAGAGGTCTCCGGCGGCGAGATCGTCATCGGCGGCCGCGTGGTGAACGACCTGCCGCCGAAGGACCGCGACATCGCGATGGTGTTCCAGAACTACGCGCTCTATCCGCACATGACGGTCAGCGGGAACATGGCGTTCAGCCTGAAGCTTCGCGGCGAGGGCAAGGCGTCGGTCGCGAGCAAGATCGCCGAAGCGGCCGAGACGCTCGATCTCGCATCGTATCTCGATCGGTATCCGCGTCAGCTTTCAGGCGGACAACGGCAGCGCGTCGCGATGGGCCGCGCAATCGTGCGCCAGCCGCAGGTGTTCCTGTTCGACGAGCCGCTGTCGAACCTCGACGCCAAGTTGCGTGTGCAGATGCGCGTCGAGATCAAAGCGCTGCACCAGCGGCTGCATGCGACGTCGGTCTACGTCACGCACGACCAGATCGAGGCGATGACGATGGCCGACCGCATTGTCGTGCTGCAGGACGGCCGCGTCGAGCAGGTGGGAACGCCGCTCGAGCTCTACGACCATCCGGCGAACCTCTTCGTCGCGGGCTTCATCGGCTCGCCGGCGATGAACTTCATCAAGGGACGCCTGCGCCGTCACGGCGATGACGTTTCGATCGTCGCGGTCGATGGCCGCGCGTTGCCGAACGGCCGCGATCATGGCGGACAGGATGGACAAGATGTGATGTACAGCTTCAGGCCCGAGCAGCTCGTCCTCGGTGCGACGGGCCAGGGAATCCCGGCGAAAGTGCTGGTGATCGAGCCGACGGGCGCCGGGACGCACGTGTATTGCGAAGCCTGCGGCTCTCAAATCTGTGCGGTCGTCGCCGAGCGTTGCACGTTCAAGCCCGGCGAGACGCTGTGGGTACAGCCGAAGATCGAGCTCGTCCACGTGTTCGATTCGGCAAGCGGCAAGGTTCTGAACTGACGTGGTCGCTCAAGTGTTCATCGACAATCGGGAGACTGAGATGAAGAAATGGAACATGACCCGGACGTTGTCTTCGCTGGCGACGGCCGTGGTGCTGACGCTGATCGCGGGAGGGACGGCCGCGGCGGCGGACGTGCCGGCCGGCTTTCCGAAAGATCCGGTCACCATCGAGATCTGGTGGCACGAGTACGGCCCGTTCACGGCGTACATGAAGGAGCTGATCGAGTCGTACAAGAAGGTGCGGCCGAACGTGACGATCAATCCGGTGATCACGTCGTCGGGCGACATCAACCAGAAGCTCACCGTCGCACTGGCTACCGGCACCGGCCCGGACATCATGGACCAGGACGCGTCGTTCTACGAGCTCTATTACGCGAAGGGCGTGCTCGAGCCGCTCAATCTCGACGTGTTCGGCGCGAAGAGCTACGACGAGCTCATCGCGCGCTACACGCCGGGCGGCATCGCCGCGGGCACGTTCGGCGGCAAGGTGTACGCGCTGCCGTATCAGGGCAATTCGATGAGCCTGTTCCTCAACAACAAGGCGTTCGCTGCCGCGGGTCTCGACGTCGTGAAGGATGCGCCGAAGACGTGGACCGACATGATCGCGCTGGGGCCGAAGCTCAAGAAAGTGCAGGGCACGCGCACCGTGCAGAAGGCGTTCGACTTCCCGTATCACAGCCCGCGTTGGGAAATGCAGATGTTCCAGCCGCTGGTCGAGCAGTTCGGCGGCAAGCTCTTGAGCGACGACGGCAAGACGGCGCGCGTCAACAGCCCCGAGGCGGTCAAAGCGCTGGCGTTGTGGCGTGACGTGACGAAGGCGACCGGCGACCCGAAGACGACGATGAACACGCCGAGCAATCCGAACCAGGACTTCATCGACGGGCGCACGGCGATGTGGGTCACGGGCCCGTGGGCGACGTCGCAAATCCGGCAGTCGGCGATCAAGGACGGCTTCACCGTCGTGTCGTATCCGCAGGTCAATCCCGCGAAGCCGCACACGATCGTCTACGGCTGGATGTGGGGCGTGAACAAGGCGAAGCCGGCGGCGCAGAAAGTGGTCGCGTGGGACTTCGTCCGCTACATGCTGTCGAAGCCCGACGAGTGGCTCGCCAAGGTCGCGTTCGTGCAGCCGGTGAAGGGCGTGAACGAGACGGCGGTCGCCAAGAGCTTCCCGTTCTTCGACGTTCACATGAAGGATGTCGCCACGGCGTCGTGGTACATCCGCTCCGAGTTCACCAACGAGATCGGCCAGGCGGTCGGCCGCGCGATCGAGCGCACCGTCTATGACGGCGTCGATCCCAAGGCTTCTCTCGATCAAGCGCAAGCGGAGATCGACAGAGTCTTGAAGCAATAGGGGAGCGAGGCGGGGGCGCAGGCGGTTCAAGCCTGCGCTCCTTGCCCCGATACGCAGTGTCGAACGTGCCGTCCACGCAGCAGGTCTGGTTGCCGTCGACCGCTCGCGTCGAGCGCACGCCGGCGCGGCGGCGAAGGCGGTGGAGCCTTGCGTCGAAGCAGGCGGCGTTCGGCATCGCGATCATCCTGCCGACGCTCGCGATCCTCGCGATCTTCCGCTTCCTGCCGATGGTCCAGGCGCTGTATCTCAGCCTGACCTCGTACGATCTCGTTCACCCGCCGAAGTTCGTCGGTCTCGCCAACTTCGCGAGCCTGTTGCAGGATCCGCTGTTCCTCAAGTCGGCACGGGTGTCGCTCACCTACGTGCTGTTCAGCGTCGTGCCGGTGCTGCCGTTGTCGCTCGGTCTCGCCGTGCTGTTCAACCGCAGCCTGCTCATCAAGAACCTGCTGCGCTCGGCGATCTTCATGCCGGTCGTCATGCCGGCCGTCGTGATGGCGGTCGTCTGGACGTTCATGTACCAGCAGGACGGCGTGATCAATACCATCCTCGGCTGGTTCGACATCGATCCGGTGCCGTGGCTTCGCAGCAGCGCGACGTCGCTGTGGGCGGTGATCCTGATCGGCATCTGGCGCGCGACGCCGTACTACATGGTGATCTTCCTCGCCGGGCTGCAGGCGATACCGGCCGACTACTACGACGCGGCGAAGATCGACGGCGCCGGTAGCTGGGCGGCGTTTCGCCACATCACGCTGCCGTTGCTGAAGCCCACGCTGCTGCTCGTGATCGTGATGAACGTCATCGTCGCGATGAAGGTGTTCGCGGTGCCAATGATCATGACCGGCGGCGGACCGGCCGACTCGACACGCGTGCTGCCGCTGTTCATCTACCAAACGGCGTTCGAGTTCTTCGACATGGGGCGCGCCGCGGCGATGAGCGTGTTCCTGTTCGTCGCCGTCATGCTGTTCTCGTTCGTGCAGGTCCGCATGTTCACGCAACGGGACGAGTCGCGATGAGTTCGCGACCGCATGCCGTCATTCCCGCGAACGCGGGAATCCGGCGTCGTTTCGACTACTGGCGCGAGGGACGGTTGAGGACGCTGGGTCCCCGCGTTCGCGGGGACGACGAACAGTGAGCGCCGCGATGCAGTCGACCGCGATGCCGGTGTCGAAGCGCGGTGCGCCGCGCGGCTGGCTGCGCCGCATCGCGCGCCGGCGCGCGACGATCGCCGCTTTCTGCGTGCTCGCCGCGGTGGCGTGCATTACGCTGCTGCCGTTCTACTGGATGTTCTCGTCGTCGCTGCGCACGATGGAGACGATGTTCAGCATCCCCATCCAGTGGATTCCGTCGCCGCCGAACTGGGAATCGTACGTTCTCGCGTGGAAGGCGCAGGACTTCACGCGCTACTTCCTCAACAGCGGATTCGTCGCCATCGCGATCACGTTGAGCAACCTGCTGCTCTGCTCGCTCGCCGGCTACAGCTTGACCAAGTTTCAGTATCGCGGCCGCGGTCTCACCTTCCTGCTGATCCTCTCCACGATGATGCTGCCGCTCGAAGTGACGATGGTGCCGCTGTTCCTGATCGTCAAGCGGCTCGACTGGGCGAACAGCTACCAGGGGCTGATCGTGCCGTTTCTCGTCGACGGCTTCGGCGTGTTCCTGATGCGCCAGTACATGCTGAGCATTCCGAAGGATCTGATCGATTCGGCGCGCATCGACGGCGCGTCGGAGCTTCGCATCTTCTGGACGATCATCCTGCCGCTGTGCAGGCCGGCGCTCGTCGCGCTCGCGGTGTTCACGTTCCGCGAAGCGTGGGACATGTACATCTGGCCGCTGATCATCATCACCAAGGACTCGCTTCGTACGCTGCCGCTCGGGATATCGCTGTTCATGAGCAGCTACGGCACGTCGTGGGACCAGCTGATGGCGATCGCCGTGCTCGGAACGCTGCCGATGATCCTGCTGTTCTTCTTCCTGCAGCGCGCGTTCATCCAGGGCATCGCGGCGACCGGCCTCAAGGAATAGGCGAGCGATGCCCGATTCGATGCGCGCCGTCGTGATCGCGGCTTACGGCGGATCACTGCAGGCCGCACGCCGTCCGATTCCGCGCCCGGCGTCCGGCGAAGTGCTGGTCCGCGTGCGCGCGAGCGGCCTCTGCAGCACCGACCTGCATCTGCTGTCGGGCCGCCAGCCGTTGGGCGAGCTGCCGCGTATCGTCGGCCACGAGCTCGCCGGCGACGTCGTGGAATTGGGCAGCGGCGTAACCGAGTGGCGGCTCGGCGATCGCGTGACCGCGGCGATCGACGTCACGTGCGGCCATTGCCGGCATTGCCTGTCCGGCGAGACGCAACGGTGCCGGACGATGAAGCGTATCGGCTTCGAGCGCGACGGCGGGCACGCCGATTACGTCGCGGTGCCGGCGGCGAATCTGGTCGCGCTACCGGAAGCGATCGCGTACGAAGCGGCCGCGATTCTGCCCGACGCCGTCGCCTGCATGTATCACAGCCTCATTCACCAGGGCGGCGTCGGCATCGGACAGCGCGTGCTGATCCTCGGCGTCGGCGGACTCGGCATTCACGGCGTGCAGATCGCGAAGAGCGCAGGCGCGCAAGTGCTCGCGACGAGCCGCCAGCGGCAGCGACTCGCTCTCGCCGAGCAGCACGGCGCCGTCGTCGTCGACACCGGTCGCGAGTCGCTCGAGGACGCCGTGCGCACGTTCGCCGGCGGCGAAGGCGTCGACGTCGTCGTCGACAACATCGGCAATCGCGCGAGCGTGCGCCAGGGCCTCGCGATGCTGCGGCCCGGCGGCAAGTTTCTCGTCGTCGCGTATCTCGACGAGACGTTCGAAGTGCCGTCGATGCCGCTGTTCAAGACCGAGCTCCAGATCATCGGCTGCCGCGGCAGCACGAAGCAGGACTTGATCGACGTCGTCGGCTTGGTCGGCAGCGGAAAGCTCGTGCCGGTCCTCGGCGCGTACTATCCGATCGAACAGATTGCGCGGGCGGCCCATCGGCTCGAATCCGGCGACCTCGTCGGCCGCATCTGGCTCAGTCGCTCGTGAGGCCGCTCTGATGCTGGCATTCATCGGAACGTACACCGAACCGATCCTCTTCGGCACCGGCAAGGTGCTGCAGGGCAAAGGCGAAGGGATCTACGTGTACCGGCTCGACCCGTCGTCGGGTGAGCTGCAATTCGTGAGCAAGACGACCGGCGTCGTCAATCCGTCCTATCTCGCGTTCGACGCAGCCGGAACGTTCCTTTACGCCGTCAACGAATTGAAGACGTACGAAGGCGAAGCGACGGGAACGGTCAGCGCGTTTGCCGTCGACCGCGGCACGGGCACGCTCGCGTTGCTCAACGAGAGGTGCACCGGGGGCACCGATCCGTGCCACGTCACCGTCGACGCGCGACGCAAGCACGTGCTCGTCGCGAATTTCATGAGCGGCAGCGTGAGCGTGCTGCCGGTACGCGACGACGGATCGCTCGGCGCGGCGTGTGCGTTCGTCCAGCACCACGGTTCGAGCGTCGATCCGAGCCGGCAAGCGGGACCGCACGCGCATTCAGTCACGCTCGACGCGGCGAACCGCTTCGCGTTCGTCCCCGATCTCGGGCTCGACAAGCTGATGATCTATCGGTTCGACGCCGAGCGCGGCACGCTGGACGCGAATGCGACGCCATGGCTCGATAGCCTTCCCGGCGCCGGTCCGAGGCATCTTTCGTTCCATCCGGACGGCCGCTTTGCCTATCTCGTGAACGAGCTCGACTCGACGATCTCGGTGCTGTCGTTCGACGCCGGCGCCGGCGCGTTGCACCGTTTGCAGACCGTGCGCACGCTGCCCGATGGCTTCGGCGGCGCAGGCACGTGCGCCGACATCCACGTCGACCCGTCGGGCCGGTTCGTCTATGCGTCGAACCGAGGCCACGACAGCATCGTGATCCATCGCATCGACCAGGGGCGCGGACTGCTCGGTTACGTCGGCCACGAGCCGACGCGAGGGTTCACGCCGCGCAGCTTCGCCATCGACGCTGCCGGACGATTCCTGCTCGTCGCGAACCAGGACAGCGATACGATCGTCGCGTTTCGCATCGACGCACGCACCGGGATGCTCGAGCCCACCGGCCACGTCGCGAACGTGCCGACGCCGGTGTGCGTGACGTTTCTTCCCGCGCCATAGCGTCGCGGCGGGCGGCCCGAGCGCCGGCGAGCTGCCGCGCAACGGTTGACAGCGGTGTCATCTTTGGTACACTTGACGTACCAAAAGAGACAAACGCGTCAGCACGACCCGAACATGCCGCAAACCGCACCGAAGCGCGCGCCGGCCGATCCGAGCAGCCGCGAGGCGCGCGGCCGGCTCGCGGCCATGGTCATGCGACTGCTCGAGCACTGGAGGCTCTCCGCTGCCGAGCAGGCCGACGTGCTCGGCCTTTCGACGGGCAGCCGCAGCACGCTCGGCCGCTATCGCAGCGGCGAGCCGCTCGCCGACAACCGCGACCTGCTGGATCGCGCGGGACATCTGCTGGGGATCCACAAGTCGTTGCGGCTGCTCTTCCCGCACGATCGCGATCTCGTGTACCGCTGGATGACGCAGCCGAACCGCCGGCTCGGCGCGCGTCCGGTGGACCTGATTCTCGAGCACGGCTTCGAAGGGCTGCTCGCTATTCGCCGCTATCTGGATTTTCAACGTGGCGAGTAAGGTGCAGCCGCAGCTTTTCTCGGCGAGCGTCGATCTTCACGGCGATCTCGTGCGCAACATTCCCGGCGCGCGCAAATCGCAGCACCTGTTCGACGATCTTTCGTCCGACCCGGACGACTGGGACATCGCCATCGCCGCCGAGAGCGCGCAGCGCATTCCGACGGCCGCGGCGGTGATCACGCGGCCGTTCGACTACGGCACGGTGATCAGCTATACGTTCGAATCTTCGCACTGGCAGGCGACGCGCTTTTCCGACGGCTCGCGCTACGGCGTCTTCTACGGATCGCTCGACGTCGAGACGACCGTTTACGAGACGGCCTGGCATTGGTATCGCTTCGTGCTCGACAGCTTCGCTGACGAGAACCGCGCGATCGTGACCGATCGCCGTGTGTTCGACGTGCGCTGCGATGCGCTGCTGATCGATCTGCGGGGCAAGGATGCCGACTATCCGGAGCTCACGAGCCGCGCGAGCTACGCGTTCACGCAGCGCGTGGGTCTTTATGTGCACGAGCAGAGCCAGAACGGGCTCGTCGTGCGTTCGGCGCGCTGCGAGGGCATCAACGCGGTCATCTTCAACCCGGCTCGCCTGTCGAACGTCCGTCACCGCACGTACCTCACGTATCGGATGAACGCCGTCAACGACACGTTCGTCGCCGAGCGAACGCCCGGCAGGAAGTGGCTCGCGATCGTCCCGAGCAGGCTCGGCTGACAGTCCGCGCAGTCGAGCGCCGCGAGCGGCGCTCCCGGGACCGCGCGCTAGAATTGCGCGCCATCCGGTCGGACCTTGCCGACCTTGTCTTGGAGTCCTCCTATGACCGCCACCGAAACCCCGAACGCCGGCCGCGAGACGCGCGGCTTTCAGGCCGAGGTCAAGCAGCTGCTGCAGCTGATGATCCATTCGCTTTACTCCAATCGCGACATCTTCCTGCGCGAGCTCATCTCCAACGCGTCCGACGCCTGCGACAAGCTTCGCTTCGAGGCGTTACACGACAGCGCGTTGTACGAGGACGATCCCGACCTCGCGATCCGCGTCGACTACGACGCCGCAGCGCGTACGCTCACCGTCGCCGACAACGGCGTCGGCATGTCGCGCGACGAAGTGATCGTGAACCTCGGCACGATCGCGAAGTCGGGCACGCGCGAGTTCTTCGCGCAGCTCACCGGCGACCAGCAGAAAGATGCGCATCTGATCGGCCAGTTCGGCGTCGGCTTCTATTCGTCGTTCATCGTCGCCGACAAGGTCACGGTTCTCACGCGCCGCGCCGGACAACGCGCCGATCAAGGCGTGCGTTGGGAATCCGACGGCGGCGGCGAGTTCGCGGTCGAAATGGTCGACAGGCCGAAGCGCGGCACCGAGGTGACGCTGCACGTGCGCGAAGGGCTGGACGACCTGCTGACCGGTTCGAAGCTTCGCTCGATCATCCACCGATATTCGGACCACATCGTCCACCCGATCTTCATGAGGAAGGAGGATTGGAAGGACGGCAAGCCGCAGAAGTCTGCGGACGAAGAGACCGTCAACCAGGCTTCGGCGCTGTGGACGCGTCCGAAGAGCGAGATCAGCGACGAGCAGTACAAGGAGTTCTACAAGCACGTCGGCCACGACTTCGACGACCCGCTCGCGTGGACGCACGCGCGCGTCGAAGGTCGTCAGGAGTACACGCAGCTCCTCTACATTCCGGCGCGCGCGCCGTTCGATCTGTGGGACCGTCAGGCGCGCCACGGCATCAAGCTGTACGTGCGTCGCGTGTTCATCATGGACGACGCCGAGCAGCTGCTGCCGACGTACCTGCGCTTCGTCCGCGGCGTCGTCGACTCGAACGACCTGCCGCTCAACGTCTCGCGCGAGATCCTGCAGGAGTCGAAGGACATCGAGGCGATTCGCGCCGGCTCGACGAAGAGGATATTGGCGCTGCTCGAAAGCCTCGCCGAGAGCGAGAAGGACCAGTACGCGAAATTCTGGACCGAATTCGGCCGCGTGCTGAAGGAAGGCGTCGGCGAGGATCTCGCGAATCGCGAGAAGATCGCCACCCTCTTGCGCTTCGCGTCCACGCACGCCGATACGCTCGACGAAACGGTGTCGCTCGCCGACTACGTCGACCGGGCGAAGGAGGGGCAGGACAAGATCTATTACGTGACCGCGGAGACGTTCAACGCGGCGAAGAACAGCCCTCACCTCGAGGTCTTTCGCAAGAAGGGCATCGAAGTGCTGTTGCTATCCGACCGCGTCGACGAATGGGTCGTGAGCCACCTCACCGAGTTCAAGGGAAAGACGCTCGTCTCGGTCGCCAAAGGCGGCCTCGACCTCGGCGCGCTCGAAGACGACGCCGAGCGCAAAGCAGGTGACGAGGAGGCGAACGAGCTCAAGACACTGATCGACGCGATGAAGAAGAGCCTCGGCGAGCGCGTCAAGGACGTCCGCGCGACACGCAGGCTCACCGAATCGCCGGCGTGCCTGGTCGTGGACGAGCACGACTTGAGCGCGAACCTCGCGCGGATGCTCAAGAGCGCCGGTCAGCGCCTGCCCGATGCGAAACCGATCCTCGAGATCAATCCCCAGCACGCGATCGTGCAGCGGCTCACGCGCGAGGACGAGCGCTTCGACGACTGGGCGGCCGTGCTGCTCGATCAGGCGATCCTCGCCGAGGGCGGTCAGCTCGACGACCCGGCGGCGTTCGTCAAGCGCATGAACCAGTTGATGCTGCAGACGCGTCCTGGATGATGGCGAGAATGTTGCCCTCGGTGTCCTTGAACCACGCGGCTTTCGCGCCGCCGGCCGTGACGACACCGCTCGGGCTTTTCTCGCCCGCCATGTCGTAGTCCTCGAACACGACGCCGTGCGCCTTCAACGCGGCGACCTCGCGCTCGATGTCGTCGACCTGCCAGAACGCCTGGCTCGCGCGCGACGTGCCGGCATTCGGCGTCGGATAGAGGAAGCACGCGGTCTTTTCGCCGAACTCGTAGACGACGCCGCCGGCGATCTCCTGCTTCGGTCGAAGGCCGAGCTTGCCTTCGTAGAACTGGCGGGCGCGCGCCACGTCCTTGGCGGGGATATAGGCGTAGAGCGGAAAGTCTTGCAGCATCTCGAGCTCCTTTGACGGTGGGAGAGCGTCGTTGCGTGGAAGCCTCCAGCTTCGAGCTCATGCCTGGGCCCGGGTTCCGCGACGACCGCGCGCACGGTCGCGGGCGCTGGCTCGGTCCGGTAGCCCCGTGATACGCTGACCAGCACTCGGCGTGGGTTTGCGCAAGCAAGCGTCACGCGCCGAAAGAACGACCGCAACAGCGCGATGAGCGGAATATTCATCAGCTACCGCCGTCAGGACTCGCAGGGTGCGACCGGCAGGCTCGCCGACGGGCTCGAATATGCGTTCGGCAAGCAGGCGATCTTTCGCGACGTCCTCACTATCACGCCGGGCGCCGATTTCGTTACGGCGATCGAAACCGCGCTTCGCTCGTGCGTCGTGCTTCTTGCGATCATCGGCCCGCGATGGCTGGCGATCCAGGACAACGACGGCAAGCGTCGAATTGACGATTCGAAGGACTTTACGCGCCGCGAAGTCGAAATCGCCTTGGCGCAGGGCATCTTGGTGATACCGGTACTCGTCGATGGCGCGCAGATGCCCGGCGAAGCGGACTTGCCCGACGGTTTGAAGCCGCTGGCGCACCGGCAAGCGCATGAGCTGACCGATAAGCGATGGGACTATGACACGGGCCAGCTCATCGAGCAGCTCGCGAAGGTGGACGGACTGCCATCGCCAAGGCTCGAGCCGCGCACTGCGCCGGGAACGCGGATGTTGCCGGCGGTTCTGGCAGCAATGGCCATCGCAACGGTCGGTCTCCTGTATGCCGCACAGCCGCTTGCGCGATGGGCGGGTGTCGAAGAGGTCATCCCGAACGGTCTTCGCGATTTCATCAACGATCGCGCACAGGACGGCGGGACAGTGCTGGTCGTGCTGGTGCTGCTGATCTTTCTCGTTGCATTTCTCGATCAGCAGCGGCTCGCGGTGTCCGCAGTGCTCGGCGATCCGAGCAACGCCGCGCGAGTGGTCGCCGTCGTCGCCGGCTGCCTGCTCGGTTTCGCGGTCCTCACCCGCCGCGGGATGTTCGTGAGTGCCGGCGTGCTCGCAGCGTTAGTGGTCGCGTACATCGCAGCCAAACGCGTCGCGCCGGATCTGTTCGGTACCGTTGCCAGGGCATCCGCTTCGGCCGCGGTTTCCTTCGTCGTGCTCGCAGCGGCGATGACCGGCGATGTCGCGATTCAAAGAGCCAGGACGAGCGCGTTCGAAGTGATGTTCGTCATGCCGCCGAACGGCGATTCCACCGACCGCTCCGAGCAACTCTTCAGGGCGGTCAAGAAAGCGTTCAACGTGTCTTTCAAGAACGTCGATCGCATCAAGATCGTGCCGGACAAGGTATCGAGGACCGAATTCCTGCGTTACGCCGGCGGAGAGAAGCTTCCGGGCTACGACAACCGATACGGTTACCCGCGCATCTTCATCCGCAGCCGGTATGATCTCGACAGCCAGAGCAAGTCGCTTAGTTTCCTCATCACGCCTGAACGTGCGGAAGAGGGAGGCAAGAAGACGTCCAGGGTCAGTGGCTGGAGCCACGACGCGTGGGCCGGTCTTCTCTCCGACAAAGAGATTTCGATGGCAGCCCTGCAGGCAACGTTCGAGGTGATGTCGTTCCTTTCCGCCAACGGCCTGATCCGTCTGACGCCCGTCGAGCAGCGCACCTTCTGGAACAATTTCTTTGCCGAGTACGGCGAACAGCTGTTGCTGGTGCAGGGCGACTGCGCCGAGAAGAACAAAGTGAAGCGCTGGTTGTCCGGCAGTGCGCCTGCGGACGAACACTCGATCCGGGAACTGTTATCGGCGTCGTGCGGTCGCACCGACCCGGAAGCGGCGAAGAGCGGGTCGACCAGCGAAATCGCCACCGCGGCGGCGGTCATCACCGCCGTTGCGCGCTGACCGGCACCGTGTTTTACCGCAACCACGAGCGCATTCTGCTCTACGCCTGCCTCGCGGTCGTCGCCGCGGCCTGCTACGACTTCTTCATCCAGTACGCCGCCGTGCCGTCGTGCATGCGGTACGTCCCGCCTGCCAGCACGGCGTATATCGTCACGTCGTCGCTGCGCGGCCTGTGGACCGGCGCTCGCCCGCACGTCGAGCGGTTTTTCGAGGACCAACCCGGCGCCAGCGGCAAGGCAAAGTCGACAGCGGCGACCGATTTCGCGCGGGGCGTGAGGCGGGCGCTGGACGACAAGAAGATCAAGCTGCGTGCGCCCGACGACTTGCCGGACCTGGGGATCGATCCCGAAGGCAATGCAGCGGTCGTGATCGTCGGGGGCTGGAGCAATCCGACCCCGCTGATTGCGCTGCCGACAATCGATCAGGCGAAGTTCAAGCAGACGCTCGCTCAAGCGACCGGAAAGCCGGTCGAGCCTCAACAGGGGCGCGACGCCGGTCCGCGTCTCTACAAGTCCGGCGATGCCTACTTCGGATTCGGAGCGGACGGCGCCGCGGTCGTTTCCGTCGACGACGAGCTCGTTGCGAGCGTGCTCGACAACCAAGACCGCAACCTCGCCTATTTCCGAAGCAGCGACCGATTGTTGCGCGACTTCAGGGAGCTCGTCTCCGCACTTCACCGCCGCTCGGACGCATGGGTGCGCGGGGCGTTGATCGTCGCAGACGATTCGAACGGGCCTCTGCGCGATCTTCAGCTCGTCCTGACGTTCGTGTTGACGATGGACGAGCGCGCCGCGGTGCTCAACGCAAGGACGACGTTGCCCGATGGTGGCTCGAGTCTGTCGGAGCGCCTGTCGGCGCTGCCCGCGGACAGCCTTCCGTTGACCGGGGCGATCTTGACGGGCGGCAACGGGACGGCGGTGCTCGTCGACCCCTCGCTGCCGTATTACCTTCGATATCTCGATCTTCTGACGGAGCAGACGGCGCCGATCGATCAGCGGTTCCCGGGACTTCTACCCGAGCTGCGGACTTTGCGCACGTTCGATCGGGCGAGCGTCGCAGTGACCGAAGAGAGCCAGCGGGTGCCGGGTTTGGTCGTCGGTTTGCGGATGGCCTCCGACGAAGCCGACGATCTGGTCTTCCATGTGCAGCGCGCCGTCCGTCTGAAACGTGATCGAGACATCCTGCGGGCGGCGGCCGCACGATATCGCGCGGATTCCAACGCGGACTTCAACATCGAGTCGTTGCGCGCGAGCGGGCTTCTCTCCGACGAGCGTCATCCCTTGTGGCGGCGGTACGCGCTGAACGGCGGCGAGGTCGTCGCGGATCCCGAGCTTGACCGTGAGGATTTCAGCGACGAGGCGTACCGTCAGGAACGGACCCCGTTCGTGTTTCGCTACCTATTCCCGCCCGTTACCGGCGACGACCTCGCCTACCGGTTGGATCCGAAGCGCGTCGACGAGCAAGAGCTCAAAGCGGACAAGTACCGTCCCTGCAGCAGCTACGTCGCCGGCACGTTATGGCTCGCAAGCGATGCCGGCATCCTTGGCCGATGGCTCACGCGGCTCCAGGAGTCGAGCAACGACTCCGATCTTGTCGACGCGGCGAAGTTCTCGGCGCGATCCTCGCCGGCGAAGCTCGGCATCTTCATGCGACCTCGCGATCTCTTCGAATCCGCTCAGCTCTACCCCGACGCGGGAGTCAACGACTTTGCCCGCAGTTTCCTGTCAGACGTAAGCCACTATCGGGTCGTCTTGCTTTCGCAGACTGCGAGCGCGGCCGAGCGCGAGATCGATGTCGCAGCCACGTTCCTCCTCTTCTGACGTCCCGCTGGTTACGCTGGACAACGCGCAGAAGCGCTACGCAGACCGCGTCGTTCTTCATATCCAACGGCTGGAGCTCTTTCGCGACGAGTGCCTGCTGATCACGGGTGCCAACGGCAGCGGCAAGTCGACACTGCTTCGCGTGCTTTCCGGCGTGGCGCCGCTTTCCGGCGGCAGCGTAACGCGGGCGCCGGAATACGATTCGCTTCGCGTATGCTACGTTCCCCAAACGGGTGGCTTGTACCCGACGCTGACGTTGGCGGACAACTTGCGGCTTTCGATGCGCCTGTTCGGCACGAGCGAACCCGCCGATCTCGCGCAGCCATGGTATGTGCGGGACCTCGGCCTGGATCGATACTTGCAGGCGCGGTGCGACGAGTTGTCGGGCGGATACCAGCGACTTGCCGCCATCGCGTGCGCATTCGTAGCGAAGCCGCACGGCCTGTTCATCGACGAGCCTCTGAGCGGTATCGATCGCGCGCACGGCGATCTGCTGCTGGAAGGACTCGAATCGGCGCGCAACGAGCTCGCGTTCATCGTCTTGACGAACCACTCGGCGCAGGGCCTTCCCGTGGCGACCCGCGCATTTGCGCTGAAGGGCGAGTGACGACTTGATGCGCGTTGCGCGGATCTTCGCAAGGGAGCTGGCCGAGTTCGCCCGCCGTCGCGAGGTGCTGCTACTGGTGTTCGTCGCGCCGGTGGTGCTGATGTTGCTGATCGGCAATCTGCGCGTGCGCGAGCCGATGCTGCGCGTGGCCATCATCGACGCCGGCGCGCAATCGGATGTGGTGTCGTCCGGGTCGGCCGCAGGCGCGGGCGACCAATGCACCAGCACGCCGGGCGCCGGCAAGCCGCGGGCGAGTACCCAGTCCGGTTCCTCCGCTGCGGCGTGGTTGGAATCAGCCTTGCGAGAACACTCCGGCGTTTGCGTGATCATCTGGCCGGCCGCGGTTGCCGATGCGCGCACCCGTTCCGCGCGGGAACACGTCGACGTGGTCGCGATTGCCGATTCCGAAGGCGGGTGGCGTTTCTACACGCCCATTACGAATCGTTACCGGCTGCAGTTCGCGACCGCCGTCGTTCAGGACGTTGCGCTTTCGATCGAGCGAGCCGCGAAGCTGCAACGGGAGCTCGAAATCGTCGGCGAGCTCGGCGCGGCGCTGTCCGAAGGCCCGATGAAACTGGAAGCGAGGGTAGCGGCGCAAGGTCTCGTCGAGCGTCTGGGGCGAGAGCTGCGTGCGGGTGCCGCATTGCCGACTCCCGTGATCGGCGCAGCGACGTCGAGCCGGCTCGTCGCCTACTATCCGCCCGTCTCCCGCATCGATCGTTCCACCGTGCCAGCGTTCATCGGGCTCGTGGCCGTCTTCCTGCCGTTCCTCGTGGCTTCTGCAAGCTTCGCGAAAGAGCGGGAAGCGAGGACACTCGAGACGCTGATACTCGCGGCGGGGCGCAGCTGGACCCGCATCGTCGCGGGAAAGCTCGTGCTCCCGCTGTGCGTGGCTATGGTCGCGTCGCTGCTGTTGCTGGTCGTTGCCCGCTCCGCGTACGGTTTCGGGATCAAGCCCGAGCTTGCTTCGACGCTCGCGATCCAGCTCCTCGCTGCGCTCGTCTCCGCGCTGTTGGGCATCGCTGTTTCGACGATAACCAGGTCGCAGCAGGAGGCTTACCTGACGTCTGCCGTATATCTGATTGGGCTCATTCTGGTGACAGGAACGATCTACCCGATCGACGAGGCGTCGTGGCCGGTCGTTCTCGTTTCGTACGCGTTTCCGCTGACCTTTTCCGGTCCCCCGCTCGAGGCCTATATGATGCAGGGCGCAGCAGCCGCGATCGTGCCATGGCACTTCGTCGGGATGGCCGGTCAGCTCGCGGCGGCGATAGTGCTATGCATCGCGGCGTTCAGAAGAATGCGACGCACTCTATGAATGTCGCGCGGGGAAGAATGGATGACGAAGCAATCGTCACTCGGACCGTCGCGTTGGAGTACGCTGTAGGCGTGAATGACGCGCCGCACCAACGATACCGTCGTGAACGGACATCGCAAACGGTGCCGGAGGTTGACGTCGTGATCGAAATTCCGCGCGGCAGCTTCGTCAAGCGCGGGTCCACCGGCCAGGTCGATTTCATTTCACCGCTGCCGTGCCCATTCAATTACGGTTCCGTGCCGAGCTACGTGGGACTCGAAGGCGATCTGCTCGACGCGCTCGTGCTCGGACCTCGCCTTCCGCTCGGCACGCAGCTACGCGTCAAGGCTTGGGGGGCTGTCATCCTGACGGACCGCGGCATGACCGACGACAAGCTCGTCTGCAGCGATCGTCCGGTGAACGCCGACGAGCGGCGAAAGGTCCTTCGATTTTTCCACTTCTATGCAAAGTGCAAGGGTCTGTTGAATGCCTGGCGACGTCGCCCCGGCCGCAACGCATGTGACGGATGGTGCGAGGCTGCCCATGCTCTTGCGCGCGCGCGACCGCGAGACGATTCGTGGCAGGGATCGCCGGTTGAATTCTGACTCCGCCGGGCTCTCGGCCGGCCGCACGTCGCACCGATCGCGCAACGTTACCTTGGGATTGCGACATGACACATTCAACGCCAACAGCCTGGACGGCGCTCGCGTATTCGGACTGGAAAGACACGTGCGCGACGCTGCACCTGTGGACGCAGATCGTCGGCAAGGTCCGCCTCGCCTGCACGCCCTGGCTCAACCATTCGTGGCACGCGCCGCTCTACCTGACCGCTCGCGGGCTGACGACGTCGCCAATCGCTCACGGTGAGCGCAGCTTCGCCGTCGATTTCGATTTCATCGATCACGAGGTCACGATCGATACGACCGACGGTGGCCACCGGGAAATCGCGTTGCGCCCGCGCACGGTGGCCGATTTCTATGCGCAAGTGATGGCAGCGCTGGAAGAAGTCGGACTGCACGTGCAGATTCACGAGATGCCCAACGAGATCGCAGACGCCATTCCATTCAGCGCGGACACGATGCATCGAGCGTACGACGCGGCGCACGCGCAACGCTTCTGGCGAGTCCTGATCCAGGCAGGTCGCGTGCTGTCGCAGTTCCGCACGTCATTCCTCGGCAAGTGCAGCCCCGTCCATTTCTTCTGGGGCAGCTTCGATCTCGCCGTGACACGCTTTTCGGGCCGGCGGGCCCCGCTGCATCCCGGGGTTGTGCCGCATCTGCCGCAGGCTGTTCTGCGCGAGGCCTATTCGCACGAAGTGAGCAGCGCCGGCTTCTGGCCCGGCGGTGAGGGCGTCGCCGATGCTTCGTTCTACTCGTACGCGTATCCGGAACCCGATGACTTCCGTACCGCTGCCGTCCAGCCGCCGTCCGCGTTCTACAGTTCAGCGCTTGGCGAGTTCCTGCTGCCCTACGACGCGGTGCGCCGGTCGGCCGACCCGGACGCCGATCTGCTCGCTTTTTTCAACTCCACGTACGCAGCAGCGGCCGACGGCGCCCGATGGGACCGCGCTGCGCTGGAATGCAGTCCCGGCGTTCCCGGCGTTCCGCGTTACGTCGGCTGATCGGCTGTCGACACCGATCGATCTCGACCCGGGCTCGCCCGTCCGCTGGGTTCGTGGCGGGGTCGTCTAAGGATTGCCCAGGTAGTCGCGCTTGCCGACGTCGACGCCGTTGTGACGCAGAATGTCATACGCGGTCGTCACGTGGAAATAGAAGTTCGGCAATGCCTGGCCGAGCAGGAATTGCATGCCCTTGAAACGCGTCTCCTTGTCGCGGCGCTTGATCACGATGTCCTTGTCTTCGGTGCCGTCGATCTGCGCCGGCGTCATCGTCTGCACGAAGGCGATCGTCTTGGCGATGCGCGCCTTCAGATCGGCGAGCGTCTCCTCGTTGTCCTCGTGCACCGGGATCTCGACGCCGGCCAGGCGCGCGACCGCGCCTTTGGCGGTATCGCAGGCGATCTGCACCTGAGACTTCATGGGCAGCATGTCGGGGAACAGGCGGTAGGTCGTCAGTGCGGCAGGATCGAGCTTCTTGGCGTCGACGCACGCCTGCGCCTTGTCGAGTATGTTGGACAGGTTGCCGAGCATGTTGACGAATCGTGGAACGCTCACCTGATACATGGAAATGTTCATGGGGTACCTGCAAGGGAAAGGGCGGATGGGCAAATGCTCATTCTAATCGCCGCGTAGAATTCGAGCGGCATGGACGAATCTTCCGCCCTCGAGGTCGTGGCGGTGCGGGCCGTCGAAACGACCGACCGCGCGCGCGCCGTCTGGAGCGATGACGATCGCGCATGGGCGAGCCGCGCCGCCGCCGAAGTCGTCGGCGCGCGCGCGGCGCCGGAGGCTTTCCTCGCCCGCCGGGCGAAGCTCGCCATCGAGAAGCTCACTGCGCGCCAACCGGCGTTTGCGCGCGGCGTGCGTGCGCTGCGCTGGCGCCCCTGGGTCGGCGGCGCGGTCACCGCGCTGGCGTTCGCGCTCGGCGTCTTCGTCGACCAGGTCGACCGCACGCAACGGATCAACATCCTCGCGCCGCCGGTGCTCGCGCTGCTGATCTGGAATCTCGTCGTCTATCTCGTCATCGCCGCCGGCTATGTCGTCCGTTATGGCGACGACGCGACGCCGGGACCGCTGCGCGGCGCGATCGCGCGCGTTGCCGGCGGCCCCGCGCGCCCGCGCCGCGGCGGCGCGATGCGCGAAGCGCTCGTCGCGCTGTTCGACGCCTGGGCGCAGCACTGCGCGCCGCTCTACGGCGTTCGCGCGGCGCGCATCCTGCACGTTGCCGCGGCTGCGCTTGCCGCCGGCGTGATCGCGGGTCTGTATGTGCGCGGCCTTGCGTTCGAGTACCGCGCGAGTTGGGAGAGCACGTTTCTCGAGGCGCCGACCGTGCGCTCGATCGTCGCGTTCGCGTATGCGCCGGGTTCGCTGCTGACCGGCATCGCGGTGCCGGCGGTCGACGCGGTGGCCGCGATTCGCTCGCCCGCGGGCGAAAACGCGGCGCGCTGGCTGCATTTGATCGCAGCGACGGTCGTGGCCGTCATCATCGTGCCGCGGCTGCTGCTCGCCTTGGTCGCGGGCTTGGTCGAGCGCCATCGCGCCACGCATTTCGCGCTGCCGCAGGACGAGCCGTATTTCCAGCGCCTGTTACGCGGCTTTCGCGGTGGACCCTCACGCGTGCGCGTGATCCCGTTCAGCTACACGTTATCGCCGGCGGTGGTCGCCGGCCTCGAGGCCGTGGTCGCCCGCGCATTCGGAGGCAGCGCGGCTCTGCTGATCAGCGAACCGGTTGCCTATGGCGCCGACGCTACGCCCACGGCGGATTCGAAGGCGGGCACGACGCTCGTCGCGCTGTTCAATGCGAGCGCGACGCCCGAACGCGAGGTGCATGGCACGTTTCTCGCGGCGCTCGACCATCGGCGAAGCGGCGAGGCGTTGCTCGCGCTCGTCGACGAAAGCACGTGGGTGGCGCGCTGGGGCGCCGGCGCGCGCGTCGCCGATCGTCGTGCCGCATGGCGCGAGCTCGGCGAAGAGGTTCGCGTGCCCATCGTGTTCGTCGATCTCGCGGCGCCCGATTTCGCGGCCTTCGAAGAGGCGCTCGACGTCGCGATCGCGAACGGTGCGCGATGAGCGCCGAGGCGAAGGCCACGATCGCGTTGTCGCTGATCTCGCACACCAACGCGGGCAAGACCACGCTCGCGCGAACGCTGCTCGGCAACGACGTCGGCTCCGTGCGCGATGCACAGCACGTCACGCAGGAAGCGACGTGCTATCCGCTGCTCGACACCGCGGACGGCGACGCGTTGCTGTTGTGGGACACGCCGGGATTCGGCGACAGCGCGCGGCTCGCGCGCCGGCTCGCGCAGCAGGAAAATCCGGTCGGCTGGTTCCTGTCGCAGGTCTGGGACCGCTTTCGCGACCGCGCCTTCTTTCTATCCCAGCAGATCGTGCGCAACGTCCGCGAGCGGGCCGACGTCGTGCTCTATCTCGTCAACGCGTCGGAAACGCCCGCCGACGCGGGCTACCTGCTGCCGGAGCTCGCGATCCTCGAGTGGATCGGCAAGCCGGTGATCGTGCTGATCAACCAGACGGGCCGCCCTCGGCCGCGCGACGAGGAGCTGGCCGAAGAGACGACTTGGCGCACCGCGCTCGGTGTGCGTCCGATCATCCACGCGGTGTGCACGCTCGACGCCTTCGCGCGCTGCTGGGTGCAGGAGATCGTGCTGCTCGGCCTTGTCACCGATGCGCTGCCGCAGGCGCGCCGCGCGGCGTTCGCGCGCATCGTCGATGCGTGGCAAGCGCGCCGCTTCGCGCAGTTCGACGAAGCGATGAGCACGCTCGCAGCACCGATCGCGGCTGCTGCGTGCGACCGCGAAGAGCTTCCGGCGCCCGGGGTCGCGGGAGCGTTGCACGACATCGGCCGCAGCCTGGGTCTACGCAAAGACAGCACGGAAGACGCCCGGTCGCGCGCCGCGCAGGCGATGGCGTCGCGGCTCGACGAAGCGCTGCGGCGCAGCACCGACCAGTTGATCACCCTGCACGGTCTCGACGGCCGCGCGAAAGGCGACGTGCTCGCGCGACTCGCCGCCGGAGTCGTCGTCGATGCGCCGCTGAGCGAGAGCAAGGCGGCGATGATGGGCGGCGTCGTATCGGGTGCGCTCACGGGTCTTGCCGCGGACCTCGCGGCGGGCGGACTGACGTTGGGCGCCGGCATGCTGACCGGCGCCGTGCTCGGCGCGCTCGGAGGCGCGGGCATCGCGCGCGGGTTGAACCTTGCGCGCGGCAGGACCGGACCGGCGCTTCGCTGGGACGACGCGTTTCTCTCGGGGTTGGTCGCGTCGGCGCTGCTGCGCTATCTCGCCGTCGCCCACTACGGTCGCGGACGTGGCGACTGGGCAGAGGCCGAGTATCCGCCGTTCTGGCCGCCGCTCGTCGCGCAGGTCGTCGATGCGCGGCGCGATCGACTGGCCATGCTGTGGACTGGACGCGAGCCGACGTGCGACGCCGAGCGCATCGCTCGCGATTTGCGCGAACTGCTCCGCGATGCCGCGAGCGAGGCGCTCGACCGCCTCTATCCGGGCGCGCTCGCACGAAAGCGGACCGAGTAAGAGGAACATCGCCCAGGATCCGCGCGATAGTGGCGTTTCGCAAAGACCACCATGGCGGTGTTGTTGACGGCAATTTGTCGTTCGCATAGCGTGCACGACAAAATTGACCGAGCGGACGCTCGGCGATGCACGGTTCGACCGCGCAAAAAAATCAGAACACGTCGTCGGAGGAGGTCACGCCATGCACTGCAAGCGAGCGAAGCCGTTTCGCGCTTCGACGTTGAGCGCCATCGCACTCGCCGCCGGAACAATCTTCGGAGCATTCGCGATCGACGCGCGCGTGACCCGGATCGTCACCGACGAGACGGCGGCCATCACGGGCCAGCCGGCTTACGAGCAGCTTACCGGTCGCGCATTCGGCGAGCTCGATCCGAACGACGCGCACAATGCGATCATAACCGACATCGCGCTCGCGCCGCGCAACGCGCGCGGGAAGGTCGAGTACATCGCAAGCTGGCGGCTGAGGAAGCTGAAGGACATGACCGCCGCGAGCGGCCTCATGTGGCACGACGTGCCGAATCGGGGCGGCAATGTCGCCTTCCCGCAGGATTCGTTCGCCGCGAACGATGTGCAGCTGCTGAGCGGGCTGGCAGGGCGACAACGCCGGCGGCACAGCGCTTCCCGCCAACGTCGATTGCCTGCCGCCGTACGAGTCGCCGTGCGCCGCCCCGACCTTCGCCAAACATTACGTCAAGACGCCGGTACTGGTCGGCGTGCAGGGGCGCATTCTCGGAGCATCGTCAATCGGACCGGTGATGCGCCGCCGCTCAACGTGATGGGTAACCCGATACCGTATTTTCCGGCCGACCCGAGCAACAATTCGGGCGACACGTTGACGATCCATACGAGCGAAACGGTCACCGGCATCGTCACCGAAGGCGGGACGGTACCGAACAGCCATTGGAAATACTGCGGCGGCGGAACGTTCGCCGCGCCGACGCCGGTCACGATATTGCCGGTGCGCGTGTGCATCAAGAGCGGCTTCGACGCGACGAAGCTCTACCAGCTCGTGTACACGGCCAAGGATCCGTATGTGCTCGGCGTCGGTACCGCCGCGTTTCGCGACGTGCAGTCGTTCTTCCGATATGCGGCAGCCGACGATCTCGGCACGCCGAATCCGGTCGCCGGCAAGATCACGCGGGCGATCGTCCGCGGTTCTTCGCAGTCGGGGAACTTCACGCGTCATCTGATCTTCCTCGGCATGAACGAGGACGAGACCGGAAGGATCGTGCACGAAGGCGCGTGGCCGCTGATTGCCGGCAGGCGCGTCGCGAACAATTCGCGCTGGGGACAGCCGGACGGCGTGCTCGAGCTCTATCAGATGGGCAGCGAAGGGCCGCAGTGGTGGCACACGTACCCCGACCGCGTACGCAAAGGACCGCCGGGCGGGATTCTCGACCGCTGCCGGACGACCGACACGTGCCCGAAGATCGTCGAGACGTTCGGTGGCGCGGAGGTCTTTGCGCTCAAGATGACGACGTCGTGGGTCGGAACCGATCCGATCAACGACCTTCCGCTACCGGACAACGTTCGCCGCTATTACTTGCCGAGCTCCACGCACGGCGGTGGCAACGGCGCGATGACGCAGCTCCGCCGGCGAATCCGGTCAATTGTCCCGGCAACAACTGGGGCAGGGGGACGTTGCGCGCCAATTCCGTTCCGGCGACGGCGCTGGTCAATCGCATGCGCGTCGAGCTGCGTGACTGGGTAGTGAACGGCACCGAGCCACCGCCGAGCGTGTGGCCGAGGATGCGCGGTCGCAAGAGCGAGCGCACGCTCGTCGAAGCGACCAAGGAGTCGATGGGATTCCCCAGCAACGTTCCCGGCATACCGGACTCGATCTTCGCGGCGGATAATTTCGTGTTCCCCGTTCTCGATTACGACTGGGGTCTCGACTTCGACGAGTTCAACGCGACCGGCAATCCCACCAACATCCCGCCGCCGATCAAGAACGTGGTCAAGATGCTGGTGCCGAAGGTGGACGCCGACGGCAACGAGCTCGGTGGCGTGCCGACCGTGCTGCGCGACGCGCCGCTCGCCACGTATCTCGGGTGGAACATCACCGCCGGCGTGGCCGATGCAGCCGTGTACGATGGGCGGCCGTTCCACGCCGGACAGGTGTGCAACTACGTCGGCGGCATGGTGCCGTTTGCCGTCAAGCGCACCGAGCGTCTGCCGAACGATCCGCGGCCATCGCTCGAAGAGCGCTACGGAACGCACGATGGTTACGTCGCCGCCGTGAAAGCCGCAGCGGACAACGCCGCGTGCAAAAGGCTATCTATTCGCGGGGTCGACGGCGCAATCGATGGGCGCCAAGTGCACGACGACGTTACCGCCCGGCGTCGCCGACGATTGGGCTGTTCTGGTTCAACAGGCGATCGACAGCGACGTGCTGAAATAGCGATCGCCGACGTACCGGCCCCGTCGTGCGCTTCGAAGCGATGACGAACGTCGCGTTTCGATTGTCGATGTCAGTCGTGCTGCTCGCGGCGTGCGCCGCGACCGCGTTGGCGGCGCCGCTCAACGTCGGCTCCAAGCGCTTTACCGAGTCGTACATCCTCGGCGAGATCCTGAAGCAGGCGGCTGAAAGCGCCGGTGAGACGACCGCCGTGCATCAGCAAGGGCTCGGCAACACGGCGATCGTGCTGAACGCGCTCACGTCGGGCAACATCGACGTCTACCCCGAATACACGGGGACGATCGCCAAAGAGATCCTCAAGCTCGATGCCGTCCCGTCGCTCGCCGAGCTCAACGCTGCGCTCGCACCGAAGGGGCTCGCCGTCGCGGTGCCGCTCGGCTTCAACAACACGTATGCGCTGGCGCTTCGCGGCGATGACGCGCGCTCGAAAGGCATTGCACGCCTGTCCGATCTCAAGACGCACGCCGAGTTGCGCTTGGGCTTGTCGCAGGAATTCATCGGCCGCGCCGACGGTTGGCCGGGGCTGAAGCAGACCTACGATTTGCCGTTCGCAACGCCGAGGGGCCTCGATCACGGACTTGCGTACGAGGCGATCGCGCAGAAGGAGGTCGACGTCATCGACATCTACTCGACCGACGCCAAGATCGACAAGTATGGCCTCGTCGTGCTCACCGACGATCGGAAGTACTTTCCGCGATACGACGCCGTGCTCCTTTACCGAGCCGATCTGCCGCAACGGCTGCCGAAGACATGGCAGGCGCTCACGCGACTCGAGGGCAGCATCGATGACGCGTCGATGCGGCGGATGAACGCAAGCGCCGAGCTCGACGGCAAGGACTTCGCGTCGATCGCGCACGCGTTCGTCGCGCAGCGATTCGCCGCCGCGACGCAGACCGTGCGCGCGACCGCGCAGGGCGGTTTCGCGCAGAAGCTTTTCGGCCCCGATTTCATGCGCCTCACGCTCGAGCATCTCGCGCTCGTATTCCTGTCGGTCGCCGCGAGCATCGTCGTCGGCATTCCGCTCGGCGTTCTCGCAGCCCGGCGTCCGGCGACCGAAGGATGGATCCTCGGCGCGACCGGCGTCGTGCAGACGATTCCCTCTCTCGCGCTGCTTGCCGTGCTGATCCCGCTGACCGGCCGCATCGGCGCCGTGCCGGCGTTCATCGCGCTCGCGCTCTATGCATTGCTGCCGATCGTGCGCAACACGCATGCGGCGCTGACGCAGATTCCGCGCGGCATCAAGGACGCGGCGCGTTCGCTCGGCATGCAGGACGGAACGATCCTTCGCAAGATCGAGCTGCCGCTCGCGGCGACGACGATCATGGCGGGGATCAAGACGTCGGCTGTGATCAACGTCGGCACGGCGACGATCGCAGCGTTCATCGGCGCCGGCGGCTACGGCGAGCGGATCGTCACCGGTCTCGCGCTCAACGATCACGCGATGCTGCTCGCCGGCGCGCTTCCCGCCGCGGTACTGGCGCTGCTGATCGAGGGTGCTTTCAATGCCGGCGAGCGCTGGGTGATTCCCGAGGGACTTCGCTACGCGTCCTGAACGAAGTCGAGCGCCTCGTGTCGTACCGTTTCATCTCGGCCGTCGATGACGTCGCTCCCTTCACCGCATTCGGACGCCGCGTTCATCTGCGCGGCGCCGAGCACTGCGCCGTGCGCCGCGCGCGACGCGCGGTGGCTGCTCGCCTCGACGATCCTCGCGTCGAGCATGGTGTTCATCGACGGGACGCTGGTGAACGTCGCGCTTGCGGCATTGCAGCGCGAGCTCGGCGCGAGCCTCGCCGATGTGCAGTGGGTCGTCGAAGCCTATACGCTGTTCCTCGCCGCATTGCTGCTCGCGGGCGGCGCCGCCGGTGACCGCTTCGGGCGCCGTCGTGTGTTTTCGCTGGGCGTCGCGCTGTTCGCCGTCGCATCGATCGGATGCGCGCTTTCGCGCAACGTCGGCGAGCTGATCGCCGCGCGCGCCGTTCAGGGTGTCGGCGGCGCGTTGCTCGTTCCCGGCAGCCTCGCCATCATCCGCGCGTCGTTCGGCGAGCGCGATCGCGGTAAAGCCATTGCGACGTGGTCGGCGGCAACGGCGCTGACGACGGCGTTGGGACCCGTCGTCGGCGGTTGGCTGATCGATCACGCGTCGTGGCGCGCCGCATTCTTCATCAACGTTCCGCTCGCCGCGATAGTCCTCTTCCTGACGCCGCGCCATGTGCCCGAAAGCCGCAACGACCGGGCACAGGGACGTCTCGATTGGCTCGGCGCGCTGCTCGTCACGCTCGGGCTCGGCGCCATCGTTTACGGCTTCATCGAAGCGCCGTCGCTGGGTTGGAGTGGCGCGAGCGTGCTGATCGCTCTCGTGACCGGCGTCGCGGCGCTGGCCGCGTTCGTCGTCGTCGAAATGCGCCATCCGTCGCCGACGGTCCCGCTCCACTTGTTCCGCTCGCGCGCGTTCTCCGGCGCGAATCTGCTGACG
Organism: uncultured beta proteobacterium; assembly: GCA_963728935.1. GTDB lineage: Bacteria > Pseudomonadota > Gammaproteobacteria > Burkholderiales > Casimicrobiaceae > CAVSMC01. Next base: position 2,272,519 of record CAVSMC010000001.1, read on the forward strand.
CTGCTGCTCTATGCCGCGCTCGGCGGCAGTCTGTTCTTCGTGCCGCTGAACCTCATTCAAGTGCAGCACTATTCGACCACCGCCGCCGGTGCCGCGCTGTTGCCCCTGGTCGCGCTGCTCGCAGGGCTGTCGCGCTGGGCCGCGCGGCTCGTCGAACGCTTCGGTGCGCGATTACCGCTGGTCGTCGGTCCGGTCACCGCGGCGTGCGGTTTCGCGCTGTTCGCCGTTCCTGGCGTGGGCGGAAGCTATTGGACGACGTTCTTTCCGGCGATCGTCGTGCTGGGTCTCGGTCTTGCGATCACCGTGGCGCCGTTGACCGCCACGGTGATGAACTCGGTCGACGGCGCGTACGCCGGCGCGGCGTCGGGTATCAACAACGCGGCATCGAGAATCGCCGGGCTGCTGGCGATCGCCCTGTTCGGCATCGTCATGGTTCCGATCTTCAATCGCAGCATGCACGAACGGCTCGCGCGCGCAGCGATGCCGCCCGCGGTGATCGAGGCGTTGCAAGCGCAGCGAAGCAAGCTCGCGGCGATCGAAATGCCGGCCGGCATCGACGCCGCAAGCAAGGACGTCGCCGAGCGCGCCGTTGCGCAAGCGTTCGTGACGGGGTTTCGTTGCATCATGCTCGTCTCCGCGCTGTTCGCGGTCGCCGGCGCCGCGGGTGCGTGGTGGATGATCGGGAGCTCGACCCCCCGCGGCGGTGCGAGCGTCGCGCCGTGAACACGCGCCCGGTCGGGGCGTTTCGCGTTGTCATCGATCGAATCCGTGCCGGCTTTTGCAACCGCTCTACGATATGTGCAAAGTGCCGATCGAGGACTTCGTCAGACGGAGGGAGCGATGATCAAATTCGGGCAATGGGAATCGAGCCCGCTGGCCACGCTGCCCGCGGCGCTGGTCGTCTGCGCGCTGGCGGGCTGCGCGTCGACGTCGAAAGTGGTGAGCGATCTTCCGGAATTGCCGGCGGAATTCGCCAGGGATCTGGCGCTTGCACGCACGGCTCCGGTGCTGATGACGAAGCCCGTGTCGGCGGCGACAGCACCGATCGTCGCTGCGCCGACACCTCTGCCGCTCGCGATAAACAAGGCATGCACGTCGATCTACGAGGGCTACGTGCTGTATCCGATGACGGTTTGCTACCCGCCGACGGACCTCAACGACGGGCTCGTTCTCGCACAGGAGGCGCGAGGGTCCGCTTCGCGCGCAATCGGGACGGGCGTACTGCCGGCGAGGTATTTCAAGCTGACGTCGCATCCGAGCACGAGAATCGGCTTGCCGTGGTTCTGCACCGTGCGAAGCGGGCCTTGGTTCGGCCATGTGGAGGGCCAGCAGCTCTGCAACGTCAACCCTAATGTGCGCCTGTTCAAGGCCGACATCCTCGGCGGCCCGGAACCGGTCGTCGTCAACTGGACCGGCGCGTTGAGCGATGTGCCGCCGCCGCTCAATCTGTTGTCGATACCCCAGGTGAGCGAGCTCTGCGTCTGCTGCTCCGGAACGATGTGCCCCGACGGACGCTGCGTGCTGAACCCCAACCAGTGCAGCGTCGGGCCGCCTGCCGCGAAGTGATATCCGATCGATCGTGGCGCAGATCCTCGTCGGAACGTCGTCGTGGACCGACAAGTCGCTGATCGACTCGGGACGCTTCTATCCGCCGAGCATCACGACGGCCGAGGCGCGGCTGCGCTACTACGCGTCGCAGTTTCCGATCGTCGAGATCGACAGCAGTTACTACGGCATTCCGGTCGAATCGAATGCGCGTCTCTGGGTCGAGCGCACGCCGCCCGGGTTCGTCTTCAACGTCAAGGCGTACCGGTTGTTCACGCGGCATCAGACGCCCGTGGCGAGCCTCGCCAAGGACATTCGCGCGGCGCTCGGCCCGGTCAAGAAGGCCAACGTCTACGGCGAGGACGTGCCCGCGGAGATCGCGCTCGAGCTGTGGCGGCGATTTCGCGCCGTGCTCGAGATCGTGCGCGCCGCCGGCAAGCTCGGCGCCGTGCACTTCCAGTTCGCGCCGTGGGTCGCGTTCCATCCGCAAAGCTTCGACTACATCGAGCACTGCCGTGCGATGCTCGCCGGGTTTCCGCTCGCGATCGAGTTTCGCAACCGAACGTGGTTCGAAGGCGAGCGCCACGCGACGCGCACGCTCGCGTTCGAACGCGACAACGGGCTCGCCAACGTCGTCGTCGACGAGCCGCAGGGCATTGCCAACACGATACCGGCCGTGTGGGAGGTGACCGATCCGTCGCTCGCCGTCGTGCGGCTGCACGGGCGCAATCGCGACACGTGGAACCGCAAGGGGTTGACCGCGTCGTCGCAACGCTTCAACTACGATTACGACGAGCGCGAGCTTCGTGATGTCGCCGCCAAGGTGACGGCGCTGTCGCGCAACGCGAAGCGAACGCACGTGCTCTTCAACACCAACTATCAGGACCAGGGCCAGCGCGCCGCGACGACGTTGCGCAAATTGCTCGACGCGGCGACGGCCGCGCCATAACCGCGCGCGTCAGCCAGGAGAAACGGCCGCATCGGCGGCCGTTGAGCCGGGGATTCGACGATCAATATCGATTGCTGTAGTGGTAATCCATCGGTCCCGGACCGACATAACCACGATAGTGATAATAAGGATAGTCGCGAGTCGGACAAGTACTACGCGTGCCTCCGTCGGGCCCGCCGAACGCTATGTGCTCGTAGCGGCGCCGAGTTTCCTCGATGGCCGCCCGCCTCTGAAGACTCCGCGGGACCTGCCGGGTCAGCCGTGCATCGTTACGCGTTTTCGCAGCGGTGTGCTGTTACCATGGGAATTCCGCAAGGGAGCGCGCGCGGTCAAGATCATGCCGACGGGTCCGCTCACCGCATCGCACCCGGAACTCCAGCTTCGCGCTGCGAGCAACGAGCGCAGCCGAACGTGATCGGTTGCCGTCTCAAATCGAGTACAGCGTGGCAGCGAAAACGACGACGTGATAGGCCTTGAGTATGGCGTAAAGCGCCGCCGTCAGCGCGAGAACGGTGAGCAGTCGTCGCCTCGACAGGCCGAAGACCGTGCCGAGCGCGACATAGAGGTACCAGCCGAACACGGCCGCTTCGAGCCCGGATACGACGAGGTCCAACCAATGGTGCAACGGCGCAGGCCAGGCGCCGATCGCGATCAGGCGCAGCACCATCGCAGCCGCGGGAAACAGCGCGCACAGCCATATCAGCGCGAACGCGAAGAAATGCGTCGAGAAGACGAGCAAATGCGTGAAGGGTACCCGGCGATCGAACAGCAGCGCGGCGAGCGATATCGCGAATGCGGGTACCATCACGATCACCAGCGACTTGGCGTGCACGCCTTCCAGCGCATCGAACATGTCGACATACGCGTGATTCGACGCCGCGACGACGTCGGGCCGATGCTGCGCGAGCAATCGCGTCGTGAGCCACGCGAACGAATCGTCCGACAGATGAACCCGCAGCGGCCACGTCAGGATACCCAGGCCGCTCAGCGACTGAACGACGAAGAAGGCGACGTTGATCCACAGGAACAACGACAGCGGTGCGAGATAGCCGACACGCTTGCCGCGAAGCCAATCGGCGGTGAGATTCCCGGGTGGACTCGCGAGCGTCCGCAAGCTTGCCCACAGACGCCCTGCGAACGAACGTCGCGGATCCGCCGTTTCGGGAGCGGCGGCAACAGCGCCCATCCGTTGCTCGCCGCACGCGCCGCAGTAGAGCGTGGTTGCGGTCGAGCCGCAGCTCGGGCAGACCCACGATCGTTGGGCGGCGCGTTCGACAGCCATCATGCGGCGTTCTTCCAATGACACGGGCTAGCCAAGGCGTCTGCGACGATTGCAACCAACGGTCCCGCGCAAGATTGGCGGGGATCAATCCTCCGGGCAGCACCTGCTACGATAATCCACATGCCGCGTTGTGAGCGGTGAACGATGCGAAAACGCTGGATCTGGATCCTCGGAGTCGTCGCCGTCGCCGCGATTGCAGGTGTCGTGTGGTGGCGCGAGGCGCCCGTCGCGGTGAACGTCGTCGCGCTGACTCGCGGTCCGGCGATCGATGCGATCTACGCGACCGGCATCGTCGAGCCGACGGTGATGCTCCCGATCGCACCTCGCGTCGCAGGCCGAGTCGTCGAGTTGAACGTCGACGAAGGGAGCCGCGTGCGCAAGGGGCAGCAGCTCGCCCGGCTCGACGACGCCGATCTGGTGAGCACCGTCGAGGAGCTCGAGGCGCGCGCGCGGTACGCGCAATCGGCGTACGAGCGCGCCGAGAACCTCGTGCGCCAGGGCTTCATGGCGAAAGCCGAGCTCGACAGGACGCGCGCCGACCTCGATGCGGCGGTCGCCGCGGTCAAACGCGCGCGCTCGCAACGCGACTACATGGCGCTCAACTCGCCGGCCGACGGGCTGATCATCCGCCGCGACGGCGAGATCGGGCAGTTCATCCCGGTGGGACAGGCGGTGTTCGTGCTGTCGTGCTGCGCGCCGTTGCGCGTAACGGCCGAAGTGGACGAGGAAGACATCGCGCGCGTGCGCGTCAACCAGAAAGTCGTGCTGCGCGCCGATGCGCTTCCCGGCGAAATCTTCGACGGCACGGTGAGCGAAATCACGCCGAAGGGCGACCCGGTCGCGCGCAGCTATCGCGTGCGCGTGAAACTCGCCGATCCGAGCAAGTTCAAAGTGGGCATGACCGTCGATGCGAACCTGATCGTCGCCGAACGCGCGAACGCGCTGCTCGTACCAGCCACCGCGGTGCAGAACAACACGGTCTGGGTCGTCGACAATGGGCGCTTGCGCCGGCAGACGGTGAAAGTCGGCGTCACCGGTTCCGGACGCACCGAAATCGTCGACGGCCTCGCGCCCGATGCGCGCGTCGTCGATTCGCCCGCAGCCGATCTGCGCGAAGGCCGTGCGGTCAAGCTGCGGCCAGCTTCCGACGCCAAAGTGTGATGCTACAACTCGACGTCGCGCTCGCGCATCTCACCAGCCGAAAGCGCCAAACGTTCGTATCGCTATCCGGCGTCGTGCTCGGCGTCGCGTTCTTCCTCGCCGTGTCCTCGCTGATGCGCGGCTCGGAAAAGGACTTCATCAAGCGGCTCGTCGACAACAGTCCGCACATCACGGTATCGGACGAATATCGTCTGCCGCGCGTGCAGCCGGCGGTGCTGCGCTGGACCGACGGCGCGATCCGCATCAGCAACGTTAAGCCACAGACCGAGACCCGCGGCATCCGCGGCTATCGGCAGAAGCTCGAGTTCATCGAATCGTTGCCCGGCGTGCGCGTCGCTCCGGTGCTCGTCGGCTCGGCAGTGCTCACCTTCGCCGGCCGCGAGGAGGGGGTCACGCTTTCCGGCGTCGTTCCGGCATCGATCAAGGGCGTGTCGACGATCGACGAAAAGATCATCGACGGCTCGATCGATGCGCTGGCCGCCAATCCGAACGGCATCGTCATCGGCAAGGGGCTCGCCGACAAGTTCAACCTCAACATCGGAAGCACGCTCGGCGTCGCGGCGCCGAACCAGACCAGCCGGTCGATGAAGGTCGTCGGCGTCTTCCGCACCGGCAACGCGAACTACGATCAGACGCAGACGTACGTGCTGCTCAAGCGCGCGCAAGTCATGCTCGACCGGCCGAACCGCATCAACCGCTTTATCATCCAGCTCGACGATCCCTACGAGGCGCGCGACGTCGCGACGCACATCGAGAGCACGATCGGCTACAAGTCGGTGTCGTGGGCCGAAGCGTCCGAAGACATCGTCAGCGTGTTGATCATCCGCAACATCATCATGTACAGCGTCGTCTCGGCGATCCTCGTCGTCGCGTCGTTTGGCATCTACAACACGCTCTCCACGATCGTGATGGAGAAGACGCGCGACATCGCGATCATGAAGTCGATGGGCTTTCACGCGCGCGACGTCCGCTCGGTCTTCCTGATCGAAGGCGTCATCGTCGGAACGGTCGGCAGCGTCTTCGGGCTCGCGTTTGGCGTAGTGCTGATGAAGATGCTGTCCGAGGTATCGCTCAAGCCGCCGGGCGCCACCGAGATGATCAATCTGCCCGTGTGGTGGGGCCCGGAGCAGTACGCGCTCGCCGCCGGCTTCGCGCTCGCCTCGTGCATCGCGGCGGCGTATCTACCGGCGCGGCGCGCGGGTCGCGTGCACCCGGTCGACATTTTGCGGGGGATGACGTGAGCGCTCGGGTGCGCGCCGTCATTCCCGCGAAGGCGGGAATCCAGTGTCGTAGCCTTCGCGATCGCAAGCCCGCGACAAAGTCACTGGGTCCCCGCGTTCGCGGGGACGACAACCCATGAGCGCTCGGATGCGCGCCGTCATTCCCGCGAAGGCGGGAATCCAGCGTCGTGGCCTTCGCGATCGCAAGCCCGCGACAAAGTCACTGGGTCCCCGCGTTCGCGGGGACGACAACCCATGAGCGTCGTGCTGTGTGCGGTCGTTCCCGCGAAGGCGGGAATCCAGTGTCGTAGCCTTCGCGATCGCAAGCCCGCGACAAAGTCACTGGGTCCCCGCGTTCGCGGGGACGACAATCCGTGAGCGCTCGGATGCGCGCCGTCATTCCCGCGAAGGCGGGAATCCAGTGTCGTAGCCTTCGCGATCGCAAGCCCGCGACAAAGTCACTGGGTCCCCGCGTTCGCGGGGACGACAACCCATGAGCGCTCGGATGCGCGCCGTCATTCCCGCGAAGGCGGGAATCCAGCGTCGTGGCCTTCGCGATCGCAAGCCCGCGACAAAGTCACTGGGTCCCCGCGTTCGCGGGGACGACAATCCGTGAGCGCTCGGATGCGCGCCGTCATTCCCGCGAAGGCGGGAATCCAGCGTCGTAGCCTTCGCGATCGCAAGCCCGTGACAAAGTCACTGGGTCCCCGCGTTCGCGGGGACGACAATCCGTGAGCGCTCGGATGCGCGCCGTCATTCCCGCGAAGGCGGGAATCCAGCGTCGTAGCCTTCGCGATCGCAAGCCCGCGACAAAGTCACTGGGTCCCCGCGTTCGCGGGGACGACAATCCGTGAGCGCTCGGATGCGCGCCGTCATTCCCGCGAAGGCGGGAATCCAGCGTCGTAGCCTTCGCGATCGCAAGCCCGCGACAAAGTCACTGGGTCCCCGCGTTCGCGGGGACGACAATCCGTGAGCGCTCGGATGCGCGCCGTCATTCCCGCGAACGCGGGAATCCAGCGTCGTAGCCTTCGCGATCGCAAGCCCGTGACAAAGTCACTGGGTCCCCGCGTTCGCGGGGACGGCAACCCATGAGCGTCGTGCTCCGCGCCGAGAACGTCGTGCGAAGGCTCGAAGGCGAAGTGCCGGTCACGCTCGTCGACGGCGTGAGCCTCGACATCGAACGCGGCCACTTCATCGCGATCATGGGGCCGTCGGGGTCGGGCAAGTCGTCGCTGCTCTACCTGCTCGGGCTGCTCGACGTGCCGACCGAAGGACGCGTGTTCCTCGACGGCGAGGACACGTCGGCGTACGGCGAGGACGAGCTCGCGAACCGCCGACTGGCGAAACTCGGCTTCGTTTTCCAGTTCCACTTCCTGCTTGCCGAGTTCACCGTGCGGGACAACGTCGCGCTGCCGATGCGCCGATTGGGTGCGTTGGGTGACGCGGCGATCACCGCCCGCGCCAACGAATTGCTGGAACGACTCGGCGTCGGAGACCAGAGCGCGAAACGCCCGCACCAGCTCTCCGGCGGCCAGCGGCAACGTGTGGCGATCGCGCGTGCCCTCGCCAACGATCCGCTGGTGATCCTTGCCGACGAGCCGACGGGCAACCTCGACTCGGTGTCGAGCGCGAACGTGCAGAAGATCCTGCACGATCTCGCGCACGAAAGCGGCAAGACGGTAGTCGCCGTCACGCACGATGCGACGTTCGCGTCCGTCGCCGATCAGCGGATCGGCCTCGTCGACGGCAAGATTCACGTCGATTGACGCCGCGGTCTCGGCGGCGATGACAGTCGCTACTTGATCTTGCCGCGCGCGGCGACGCGCCACACCGATTCGATGCGACGATCGCGAACGCCGACGATCTCCTCGTGCAGGTGGACCGTCGTGTCGGAGTAGCCGACGACGAGCTCGATTCGATCGCCGACTCTCGGCGCGTCGCTCGGCTGCGCGAGCTCGATCTTCGTGTGCTCGGCGGAAAGCTTGATGGAATCGAATGGCGGCAGTCCGCGCGGCGCCGGCATCGCGGCGTCGCCGCTCATCGCCTTCTTGCCGGCGTCGATGACGATCCGGGTGGGCGTCGGCCGGCTCGTCACCGTCGCGACGATCGTCAGCGCCGGTTCGAAATCGACATGGTAGTCGCGGATGTAGTGCATATCGCTGAAGATGGCGCCGCCGACCTGAACCTCGGTGACGCCGGGCTGGCGTATGCAATGGGGAAACGTGCCGGTTCCGCCGCAACAGACGATGTCGGCGCGACAGCCCGTCTGCGTGCACAGGCGCGCCGTTGCGACGAGCTTCGCGATCGCGTCGCGAATCGTGTGCTCCTTCTCGGCGGGATCGGCAATCGTCGTCGCCTGGCTTTCCCACGCGACGACGCCGACGAAGCGAAGCGCGGCGCGCTTCACGATTTCGCGGGCCAGCGCGACCGTCGGTTCGCCCGGCAAAACACCGGCGCGCTTCATGCCGATGTCGACCTCGATCGCGATGCGCAGCCCCTTGCCGGCGCGCGCGAACGCGGCGTCGAGCGCGGCGACGTTGTCGACGTTGTCGACACAGACGATCGGATCGGCATAATCGGCGAGCGCGACCAGCCGCTCGATCTTGATCGGTCCGACGACTTGGTTCGCGATCAGAACGTCGCGAATGCCCGCCGCTGCCATCACCTCCGCCTCGCCGACCTTCGCGCACGTGACCCCGATCGCACCGGCGGCGATCTGCAGCTTCGCGATCTCCGGCGTCTTGTGCGCCTTCGTATGCGGGCGCCACGCGACGCCGTGCGCGCGGCATTCGGCGGCGATGCGCGCGATGTTCCGCTCCATCACGTCGAGATCGACGACGAGCGCCGGCGTGTCGAGCGCCGACAGCGGTTTGCCGACGAGAGGGTACACAGCAGCCGCGTGAGTTTCCTTGGGCATGGTCAGACGTTTGCGAAAGTAAGAGAGGTGGCCGAGTGTGCGTTCAGTTTGCACCCATGTCGTTTCCCGGCAGGTTAGCAAAAGTGCTAACGGCCACGTCCGACCATCCCTGTCGTCCCTACCGAGTGAATCTGAACCCGAATGATGGCGTTTACGCAAGCGTTTTCGGCACATACTGCGCTCCGAGCCAGAATGTTAAGAATTACGATATGGTGTCCAGCCTGGGCCAGGGGGTCATGAGACTTGCCGGATTGCGTCTTGTCGTTTCGCTTGCCGCGCTGCTCGCCTGGAGCGCGCTGGCGGCGGATTATTTTCCGCCGCGCGGTGGCTGGGAAAGGAGGGCGCCCGTCGAGCTCGGCTTCGATGCGGCGAAACTGAAAGAGGCCATCGACTACGCGGTCGCGAACGAGAATCCCTCGTCGAAGGATGTCGCCGAGGATCTCAAGAACACGTTCGGCAAGCGCGAGCCGAACTTCAAGATCGTCGGCCCAACGCAAATGCGCGCAGCGCTCAACGGCATCGTCGTCCATCGCGGCTATGTCGCCGCGGAATGGGGCGATACGGCGCGCGCCGACATGGCGCACAGCGTCACGAAGACGTTCCTCACGACCGTCGTCGGCCTCGCATGGCAACGCGGACTCATTGGTGATCTCGACGACCGCGCGTCCTCCTATCTGCCGAGCGCTGAACGCGCGGAACTCTTCGGCCACGAGCACAACGCGACCATCACATGGGATCATCTGCTGCGGCAGACGAGCGATTGGTCGGGCACGCTGTGGGGCATCTCCGACTGGGCCGACCGCCCCGTCGGCGCGACGCCGGCCGACTGGCCCAACCGCCCGATGCACGCGCCGGGCACCTATTTCAAGTACAACGATGTCCGCGTAAACCTGCTGGCTCTGTGCGCGCTGCACGTGTGGCGCCGCCCGCTTCCGCAGGTGTTGCGCGACGAAGTGATGGACCCGATCGGTGCCTCGAACACGTGGCGCTGGTATGGCTACGAGACCTCGTGGATCGAGCTCGACGGGCAGCGCGTGCAGTCAGTGAGCGGAGGGGGTCATTTCGGAGGCGGAATGTTCATCAGTGCGTGGGACATGGCGCGCTTCGGCTACCTGTTCCTGCGCCACGGCAAGTGGGCCGGTCGCGAAATCGTCTCCGAGCGATGGATGAAACTCGCGCGGACCCCCGGCCCCGCGAATCCCAACTACGGGTTCGCCAACTGGTATCTCAATACGGACCGCAAATTGCTACCGAACGCACCCGCTTCCGCCGTGCGCTTTGTCGGCAACGGCGCGAACATCGTCTACATTGACTGGGAGCACGACCTCGTCGTCGTGGTGCGCTGGATCAAGGACGAGGCGGCGTTGAATGAATTCCTGGGACGCGTGATCGGTGCTATGAACTATGCGAAATGAGAATGCGCCGTACGTTCGATGGTGCCGAAAACGCGCGCCTAGCTAACGTACGCTCTTGCGCATTCGGCCCGTTCGATGACGGTCGCAGGTCGACCCCGTTACAGCCGTTGCGCGTAGCGAAGCCAACGACAGCAATGCCGCGATACCCGCCGTTTAGCGGCAACTCATCAACGGGTGCGTTCGGCCACCTCCAGTCGTTCACGGTCGGCGCGAAAATTTCCCGTGAGCGGTCGTTCGCGCAAGCATGCCGAAGTAGCGGCGGAATCGATCGGCGCGGACGCGGCGTAGCCGTCGAATGAGCACTGCGGCGACGCAATCGTCATTCGCAGAAAGCTTCCATCGAAGACCCGTCGCGGGCGCCTGACACCTCACGCGCTCTACCGCGCAGTCGTTATGTGCGACAGGCGCACAGTTTTTAGCCGACAGCCTTGATCCGCGCTAGGAGGCGATAGAGGATAAAGGCGCGCGATGCTGTTGGGCGGATGATTGCGCAGCTGATGTCCAGCGCGGCACCGAGAAATCTTATCGATTCGGAGGAACCAAATGCGACTTTTCCACAGAGTCCTCGCTTTGTTACTGGCGAGCTGCATGGGGGCACTTCTGTTTTCCGTGAACGCCTTGGCCAAGAAAGACGATTTCAAAGATGCGATCCCGATCTCCCTTAATGGCGCACCTTCGCCGGTGCGTGATCCGAGCATCGCCAACGGACTTCCGCTGACCGGCTACTTTGAGCGGTCCTTCACGGTAGACGGCATTACGCGCACCGCCAAGATATACATCGCTTCCCAGGCCCCGATTCGTTCCTACTTCACCGTGATTGCGGTTCCGGATGGCGTCGCCACTGCAGCATTTCTGCAAGAAACCGGCTGGAAGGATCTTGCCGACAAGACGCAGGAAGGTTTATTCGTACTCGAGCCGGGACCAGGTGGCTGGGGCAGTTTCGACGCGGAGCAGAACTACGTCAACGCAGCGATGAACTTCTATATCGGGACGGGCAACAGCTATTTCTCTATCTACGGTGAGCACTACCTCGTGGGATATGGATCGGGGGGGCCCGCTCTCGAAGCCTGGGCTGCCGCGAATCCCCTGAAAGTGATCGGCCAGGTCTATGTCGGTTCGAAAGGATTGCCGGCAAGCTATTTCAATCAGTTCTATTCATTGGAATTCGGCGGGACTTCCGCCCCCCCCGGTACCGACGTTGTATTCCCCCCGGGTTTCCGGCTGATCAAGTATGCGGAAACAGTGCTTCCCACCTGGTACATCGATCCGGATAAGACCACGATTTCCGATAGTCTCGATTACTGGATGTATGCGAACGACTGCGTGGAATCCAAGCACAAGGACCCTGTTCTCGGTAAGATTTGTTTACAGGCCAACGATTCCGGCCGATGGATGACTTCCTATTCCGGTCCGATCTCCGAGGTTGCCGTTCTCGATGAGCCGGGCAAGGATTCGGACAAGAAGGCCGACAACTACCTCAAGAAGGAGAGGACCAAGGACATCCGCGACTTCCTCACCTATTACACGCGTTACGAAAACTTCTTCGCCTACGGTAACCAGCTCGTGCTCAGATCTGACTACAAGAAGCTGGGCTTCGAGATCCACACGATGATGGTGAATAATTTCGCCCGCGAATATCTCGTTTACGTGCCCAAATCCGCGAAGAAACTGTGGAAGAAGGCGGCGCCCGTGATGTGGGTCTGGCCGGGCAACAGCCAGACGGACAAAGTGTTCGTAGACTCGACACAATGGTGGAAGGTCGCTGAGGACAACGGCTTCATCCTCGTGATCGTTTGCGAGAAGATCAACACGAACGCCATTTCGGTGAGCCATGGCGATTCTCTTCAATTCTGGCAGCAGCTCAGAGAAGCGATAGTCCAGAATTATGACGTCGATCCCACTCGATTCTACTTTAGCGGACAGTCGGCGGGCAGTTTCTTGAGTCAGAGCTTTGCCGTTGCATTTCCCGAGTTCTTCGCCGCAATAGCTTCCACGTCCGGTGCGCCGAGCAATAATTTCAACGGCATGAACGTGAATATCGAAGGCACAACCTATCCTGCCAGCAACAGAATGGTTCCGAACTACATGATCTATGGTGAGGGCGATCTCAGTACCCTGCTCGGTACTCTTTGGGACGCGACTACGAACGCTCTCGACCGGTGGGCGGCGTACTTTCTCGGCGTGAACGGTTTGGCATTGACCGCTGCCGACGAGGGAAGAGCGGTTATCAGCGGCTGGCAGGACAGGTTCAGCACCTGGACCTGGACCAAGCAGTTTGGCAACGCGACGGTTCCGGTCTTTCAGGTGACCAAGGACATCTACCGTTCACACAACAACATCTACTCAGAGACGCCCATGCTGTGGGAGTTTGCCAGGCACTACAGCTCCGAGGTGGATGCCAATAACAACGTCGTCCGGTATTACAGTGCTTCCGGCTTCACGAAGGCAGAGGACAAAGTGCAGATTTATCCATAGCGACCCGGGGCTCGCCCCGGCGCGAATACGGGAGCGCAGAGCCGGTACAGGCGCCCGCTCCCTTTGAAAGCGTTTGTACTTGGGAGCTGTACGGCGCTTGGGTGGCGCTGACCACGAGCGCTACCCCATCGTCGTTTTCGGAGGTCTTGGGATCAGTGCGAGAACCAAGCGCCAAGCCGTTCACCAAACCCGGGCAACTCCAACTCCATTTTCGCGAATGGAGCGGGGAAGCGTCACTGCGTGCGCGCCGGCGGCCAGGGTGCGCCGGCCCCGCGTCCCGCGCTGCTGGCGCTCGACGTTCGGGTTACCGAGCGATGCGTTGATCGAACTCGTACTCCGGTGCCGACTGGGCGCAGCGGTGGAGGGTGCCCGCCCCCGCGTCGGGCATCTCCCATAGCGGAGGGCCGCGGGCGGGCGCAATCCTTGCCCTCGCTTTTAGGCATCCAATCTGAGAAGGATAAGGAGGCTCGTTGCGGGAAATTGAACGGCTGCTTCCACAGATTTAAGCGACTGTTTCGGCGCGCACTTTTTTGTCGGCTCAGGGTCGCGACTTGAATTTCAACGCCGCTTGCCAATTGTCGGTGCCAATCCATGTTTCGAGGACGTTTTATCGTCCGCTTCCGTCAGTGACGCGGATGCGATGGTAGATGTGCCTGTCAACCGGCGCAGCGCATCGAGGCCCGCACCACGCGTCCGATCGTTAGTCCCTGTACGAGGATCGACGACACGACCACGCAGTACGTCAGTGTCAGGATCGTGTCGCGCTCCGGGCCGGCAGGGAGCGATAGCGCCAGTGCGACAGAGATGCCGCCGCGCAAGCCGCCCCAAGTCAGTACTCGCCAGGATCTCGCTGGGAGCCCGAGTCGGGCACCTAGCGCGCTCATCGGCAGCCCCACCGACAGCCAGCGCGCGAACAGCGTCACGACGATCGCCGTGCCACCAGCAAGCAACAGCGTCGACGCGAGCGAGACGAGTAGCACCTCCATGCCGATGAGCACGAACAGCACGGCATTGAGGATTTCGTCGAGTAGCTCCCAGAACATGTCGACATAGCGCCGGGTAACGTCGGACATCGCATCGGCGCGGCCGTAGTTGCCGACGATGAGCCCGGTCACGACCATGGCCAGTGGCCCGGATATATGGAGGCGGTTGGCGAGCGCATAGCCGCCGGTCACGGCGGCCAGCGTGAGCAGCACTTCGACCTGGTAGTTGTCGACGCTCTTCAACAGGGCATAGGTGAGAAACCCCAGCGCCAATCCAAACACGATGCCGCCCCCGGCCTCGCGCAGCAGCATGGTGCCTGCCGTCTCGACGCTTGGCGGCGCGCCGCTGGCCAGCATCCCGACCAAGACAGCGAAGATCACGACCCCCACGCCGTCGTTGAAGAGCGATTCGCCGGCGATTACCAGTTCGAGCTTCTTCGGCGCGCCAGCCGACTTCATGATCCCCATCACTGCGATGGGATCGGTGGGCGAGATCAGCGCCCCGAAGACGAGGCAGTACCTCAAGGGGAGCGGCAGCGCCATCGGCGTCAGCGCATACCAGAGCCCAAAGCCGACTAGCAGCGTGGACAGCAGGGTACCAACGAGCGCCAGTCCGGCGACGGCCCACCGCTGCGCCTTGAGTTCGCCAAGGTTGACGTGCAGGGCCCCCGCGAACAGCAGCAACGAGAGCATGCCCTGCATCAGCACGTCGGAGAAGTCGATGGAGCGCAGCAGCGAGTCCTCGTACTGCCGCAAAGTCTGGCTCAGGCCGGCCGCATCGAGGCCGACGATCAGCAACGACACCAGCAGCGCGATCGCCATCACGCCGATCGTGGTCGGAAGGCGTACGAAGCGGTGATTGAACCACGAGAACAGGGCGGTGATGACGAGGCAGGCGGCGGCGATGTCGAGCATGAAAGCGCTGGGAGATGGACGGCAAGCCGCATTCTGCCTCAACTGAATGAATACGACGCGGCGCAGAGCTGTACGACCACGAATGCGTATCGCGCGCATCCATGGTCCGATCCCTCTGTCGCGAGAAGCGCAGGCGCTATCACCTTGACGCGGACGAAAGTCCACGTCGCCGGTCAGCGCACAGTGAGATCTCCTTTAACCGAAAGGAGATAACGATGGAATCGACGCAGGTTCATCATCACGACGCGTGGAATAAGGGGAAGCTGGTCGGCCAGAAGGCGCCCTTCAAGCTGAAGGAGAGTCGCGAACCCGCAAGCCTAGAAGATCGCAAGCGCGCAGCTTGCTATCGATGCCGAGATCAAACAGGGCGAGTTCCCGCAGTCGGCCCTGCGTGTGCCACGGTGATAGGGTGGCAGGGCGGGCGATCGTGCTGCAGCAGGAGACGCAACGCCCGGTCCAGTTCGAGATCACGCCGTCGACCCGGGAGGTGGTGGCGTGGATCAAGCAGGCTGACCTGAAGTCTGACAGCTACCTCTTCCCTAGCCGGGTCCACGAATCGCCGCACTTGGGCACACGCTAGTACGCGCGAATCGTCGACGGCTGGGTCGAGGAAATTGGTCTCGATTCGACGGCGTACGGCACGCACTCGACGCGCCGGACCAAGCCGACGCTGATCTATCGCCGGACCAAGAACCTCAGGGCCGTTCAGCTCTTGCTCGGTCACACCAAGCTGGAGAGCACAGTGCGGTACCTCGGAATCGAGGTGGACGACGCATTGGAGATGGCGAAGCAGACAAAGGTGTAGTTTCGCCACGCTGGGCACGACCGCCGGGCTCGGCGGTCGCTGGCCAGCCATCAGTTGTGTTTCCACAGACGGCAAGGAGCCTGTCGCCGCCACCGGCGGAAATGGAGCTACCGGCCAGCACCGGACATTCCTGGCGCGGCCCTTAAGCGGACCTTAGGTGTGGTCGCGAATCGAGGATCAGCGATTCTGCTGAGGCGGGCGGCCCCGACCGAAAAGTTCGAACGAGAGCGACCGGAGCCACCGATGCCCCGGGTCATGATGATATCGCTCATGCCAGTGCTGCTTCACCGTGAATCCGGCGATCTTTACAGGACATCGAACGACCCGGATCGCTCGCACCTGCGCAAGCGTCTCCCCTATGTGGCGGGGCACGGTGGCCACGAGATCGGTAGAGGCCACGATCGTCGCGAGCCCGAGGAAACCCGGTAGCTCGAGCATGACGCGGCGCTTGAGATGTTGCGTCGCGAGAGACGTGCTAAGTGAGCTGTAGCTCGCTCCGGACAAGATGCCGACATGTGCCTCCTGGAGATATGTGCGCGCGGTCATGCCGTCGGCTCCGATCCTCGGATGCTTAGCGCTGATCAGGCAAACGAAGTCCTGGTCGTAGAGCTTCTGCTCGTGAAACCCGGATTCGAGCCCAGCCACCGAGCCAATGGCGAGGTCGGCACGCCCCTCCTCGAGGTCGTGCCCGGTCGAGGCCGAGATCGGCACGACCTCCAGCCCCAGATTCGGACCGAGCACCCGAATGCGTGCGAGCAGGATGGGCAGCAGCGTGATATGGCTCGCGTCCGTCATGGCGATGCGGAACACGCGCGCTTCCTGGGCAGGATCGAAAAGTGGCGCGTCGCCCGACAACCGCCGCAGGCTGTCGAGGGCCTGGCGTACAGGGCCGATCAGCGCATCCGCGCGAGGCGTCGGCTTCACTCCTATCGACGTCCTCACGAACAGCGGATCGTGCAGCTGTCGTCGCAACTTAGCGATCCAGATGCTGACGGTCGGCTGGCTCAGGCCGAGCTTCTCCGCCGCGCGGGTCATGCTGAGCCCCGTGTAGATCTCATTGAAGAGCACGAGCAGGCGGGTATCGCGGGTGAACGCTTCGACGGAAGATGCCACTTTAAAATTCTCAATGTCGGACTTTGCAATCATTGCATGGACAAATGATGCCTGCAATCCGATGATCCTTCCCGAGCCCGCCCCAGGAGCTCCAGAACCATCGAGCAACGGAGCGGCCCGCCAATTCCCCGCGAGGAGAGGGTCGTGAATACCTATACCAAATTCGCAGTGGCCGTCGCCTGCGGCGCGATGTTCGTAGGCAGCATCGCCGAGGCTGACGTGCGGGAGCAGACGTTCCGCTGGACAACGGCA
This sequence comes from uncultured beta proteobacterium, assembly GCA_963728935.1. GTDB lineage: Bacteria > Pseudomonadota > Gammaproteobacteria > Burkholderiales > Casimicrobiaceae > CAVSMC01. The sequence continues at coordinate 2,289,551 of CAVSMC010000001.1, forward strand.
AACCCCGTCGGTCACCCGATTCCAATGGGTGGACAGAAGTTTGCGGAGCTCGTCGCCCAAAAGAGCGGCGGCAAGATGCAGGTCAAGCTTTTCGCTGGCGGTGTGCTGGGTGGCGACGTTCAGGTGCTCTCGGCCGTGCAGGGCGGCACGATCGACATGACGTCGATGAACTCGGGAATCCTCCAGAGCCAGGTCAAGGAGTTTGCGATCGTCGACTTCCCGTTCCTTTTCAACGATCCGAAGGAAGCGGACGCGGTGCTGGACGGCCCTGTCGGCAAGGCGCTTGCGGACAAGCTACCCGAGAAGGGCCTGGTGCACCTCGCCTATTACGACCTCGGCTTCCGTCAACTCACGAACAGCAAGCGTCCGATCAAGACGGCCGATGACATCGCCGGGCTGAAGATCCGTGTCATTCAGTCTCCCATCTACGTCGACACGTTCGCTGCGCTCGGGGCCAATCCCGTTCCGATGCCGATCACCGAGGTCTACACCGCGATGGAACAGAAGACCATCGATGGTCACGAGAACCCGTTCACGGTGATCGAGACGAACAAGTTCTACGAAGTGCAGAAGTACCTGACGGGCAGCCGGCACATCTACAACCCGCAGACAATGATGATCAGCAAGAAGACCTGGGACCGCTTGAACAAGGACGAACAGCAGATCCTGCTTGACGCCGCCAAGGAATCGCAGGTCTACCAGCGTCAGGTTTCCCGGGACGCCCAGGACAAAGCGCTCACCATCCTGAAGACGAAGATGGAGTACACCGAACTTCCTCCGGCCGAGATTGCAAAGATTCGTACCAAGCTGAAGCCTGTCATCGAGAAGTACAGCGCCAACGTGGGGCCGGAATTCTCGAAGCAAGTCTTCGCGGAAATCGAGAAGGTTCGGGCGGCGAAGTGAGCGCAGTCGGCCGCGCCTTCGCCGCGCTAACGTGTCGCTTCGCCACCACGGCTTCTCCGTGTTTGTCCGCGCGCCTTGATCGAACGTAGCATGAAGATTTACTTCCTGGGTTCCGGTGCCCTTGGCAGTGCCATCGGCGGTGCCCTTTCCGAAGCGGGCGCGGATGTCTGCCTGATCGATGCATGGGCGGAGCACGTCGAGACCATGAACCGCGATGGCCTCAAGCTCCGCGAGAACGGCGTCGATCGGGTCGTCCGCGTGCGAGCCGCATGCCGGCCGGACGGGCTACCTCCGGCGGACCTCGTCATCGTTCTCGTCAAGTCGTACCACACGCGAGAAGCCATTGCGTCGGCGGGAGCGCTCATCGGTCCTTCCACTGCCGTGATGTCGCTCCAAAACGGCATGGGGCACGAGGACATCCTCGCCGAGGTCGTTGGACGCGACCGCGTGCTTGGCGGCAAGACCTATCTCGGCGGGGTACTGCTGTCGCCCGGTCACGTCATCGCGGGACTGAAGGACAAGGAAACGATCATCGGTGAGCTTGACGGCTCGGTTACCGATCGTGTTCGACGAATCGCCGATGCATTCAACCGTGCCGGGCTCGTTACGCGGGTCAGCGACAACATCCGAGGCACGATCTGGGACAAGCTGCTCATCAACGTAGCAACGGGCGCGCTGGCTGGAATCACGCAGCTCACCTACGGGGCGCTGTACCGCGTGGCGGAGGTCAAGACCTGCGCGTTGGCTGCGATCGCCGAGGGAATTGCGGTGGCCAACGCCCAAGCCGTAAGGCTGTCGTATGCCGATCCGGAAGGTCCGTGGCTGAAAGCCGCGGAGGGCCTGCCGCCAGAGTTCAAGACGTCGATGCTGCAAAGTCTCGAGAAGGGTGCAAAGACGGAAGTCGACTTCATCAATGGAGCCGTGGTGCGCGAGGGCATGAAGTGCGCAGTGCCCACCCCGGTAAATCAGGCACTCGTCGCCTGCATCAAGGGCATCGAGTATCGGATGGAGCACGACGCGGTCGTGCGCGCGCGGGCGGCTGCTTGAGGCGGGAACGGGAGAGAGCATGGCCTACGCGCGCAGATCCTACGTCGAGCACGTCGCGGTGCGCGTCCGCGACATTCGCTGGCACATCCGGTTCTTCCGTGAGGCACTCGGAATGGAGATCCGCGAGGTCGACGGATCCCCCGACGACCCGCGTCAAGTTTGGCTCACCGGTGGCGTGCAACTGATGGCCGATTCCGGGTTCGTGGGCGCCGAGGGACGACTCGGACACCTCGGTGTGATGACGGAGGACCTCGAGACGGCGCTGGAGGAGGTCTACCAATGGGGCGTTCGCGAGCTGCCGCAGGGACGTAACTGGGTCGAGTTGCCCGACGGTCTCTCGATCGAGCTCATCCAAGCCAGTGGCGGCGCTGTCGAGGCGGCGCTTGCGATCAACCCGCGCGTACCCAGTTCTATCGACTCGTACTGATCGACCAGAGGCAGCGATGACCAAGATCCTGATGCTCCACGGCATCAATCACAACATGTTCGGCAAGCGTGACCCGAAGCAGTACGGGACGATCACGCTCGCCCAGATCGACGAAACGATGCAGAAGCTCGCGAAGGAGCTCGGGGTCATGCTGACGAGCTTCCAGACCAACAGCGAAGGCGAGATGTGCGAGCGCATCCACAAGGCGTTCCTTGATGGTGAGGGCGCAGTAGTGATCAACGCGGGTGCCTGGACGCACTACAGCTACGGCATCCGGGACGCGCTCGCGATCCTGACCGTGCCGATCGTCGAGATCCACATGTCGAACATCCACGCGCGCGAGGCGTTCCGCCATCACTCGGTATTCGCCGAGGTGGCGAAGGGCCAAATCTGCGGCTTCGGCGTCGAGAGCTACTTGCTCGGGCTTCGTGCAGCGGTCGCTGCGATCGCCGAAGGGAACACGAAGTGAGCACGCCGCAACCGCAAGGGGCGAGCAGCCAGGCGCCAGAACGGTACTGGGACGACGCCAAGGTCGGCGATGAGGCGGTGACGCCCTCGATAACCGTCACCGAGCAGCACATCATGACGTATGCCGAGTTGACCGGCGACTACACGCCGGTCCACACGGACGAGGAATACGCGAAGACGACGCCGTTCGGCACGCGCGTCGCGCACGGCCTGTTCGGGCTGTCGCTCGCAGACGGCCTGAAGACGCGCGCGGACTATCGGTTCGTTCCCGGCATGTCACTGGGCTGGACGTGGGACTTCCTCGCACCCATCAAGATCGGCGACACGCTGCATGTCCGCTTTCGCGTGGGCAGCATGCGCACGGTGAAGCGTCCCGGCTGGGGCATCGTCGTGCTGCCTTCCGAGCTCGTCAACCAGCGCGACGAGGTCGTACAGAAGGGCGAGCATCGGCTAATGATCCCTCGCCGACCCGGCACGTTCTGAGCGCCGTCTCGCGCCCCATCGCACGAATCAGGCATCCCATGTCGCAGCCACTTCCTCTGGACGGCATTCGCGTCGTCGATTACAGCCACTTCCTCGCCGGTCCCTTCCTTTCGCGCTGCCTCGCGGCGATGGGCGCCGAGGTCATCAAGGTCGAACGACCACAGGCGGGCGATGCCGGTCGCGCGCATCCGTATTTCAAGGACGGGCAGAGCGGCTACTACATCCAGCAAAACATGGGCAAGCAGGGGCTGTGCGTGAACCTCAAGGACCGGCGCGGCCTCGCCTTGATGCACAAGCTGACCGACACAGCGGACGTATTCGTCGAGAACTATCGGCCTGGCGCGCTCGACAAGCTGGGGCTGGGCTACCAATCGCTGGCGCAGCGCAATCCGAAGCTCGTCTATTGCTCGGTGTCGGCGTACGGTCACACCGGCCCCGATTCTGCTCAGCCGGGCTTCGGGCTGATTGCGGAGGCGAAAAGCGGTGCGATGGCGATGGTCGGTGTTCCCGGCGAGCCACCGCCGCTGTTCCGGATGGCGCTCGCCGACATGTACACCGGCATCCACGGCGTCGCGGCCGTTTGCGCCGCGTTGCTGGGCCGCGTTAAGTCGGGGCGCGGTCAACACATCGACATGGCGCTCTACGACTGCATGGTGTCGATGCACGACTATGCGGTGCAGTGCTACACGCTCTCCGACGGCAGGGAGATCCCGGTGCAGACCGGACACGACCTCCCCAATTCGACGCTGTACGGCGTGTTTGAGGGACGGGACGGTTATTTCGTGATCGCGGCGCAGGTCGACGACGCATGGGAGCGGCTAGCGAAGCTAATCGGAGGCGATCCACTCGCCAACGATGCAAGGTTCCGCAGTCCCGAAGGCCGCAACGCCAACCGCGAGGTGATCCTGCCAATCGTCCGCGCGTGGGCAGAGGCGCAACCTTCGGTCGCCGCGTGCCTTGCCGCGCTCAAGTCGGTCGACGTGCCCTGTGCCAAGGTCCAGCGCATCGACGAAGTGCTCGCGGACCCGCAGGTCCAGGCGCGCGGCATGATCGTCGAGCAGGACCACCCGGTCCTCGGCCGCATCCGCATGCCGAACCTGCCGTTCCGCTTCTCGGATTGCGACACATCGCCGCGAAGCACGGCGCCGTTGCTCGGGCAGCACAACCGCAAGATCGCGGCGGGCCTCGGCTACCCGCATGTCGAAATCGACGCGATGGTCCGCGACGGCGTCCTCTACGCCGAGGATGCCGTGAGCCGCCTCACGGTGTAGCGCAGGGGACGGCGATGACCGACCAATACGCGCTGTTCGGCAATCCGCTCGGCCACAGCAAGTCCCCGCTGATTCACGGCACGTTCGGGCGCGAGACCGGGCAAGACATGAGCTACGAGCTGATCGAGGCCCCGCTCGACGGCTTCGCGGCAGCGGTAGCGGATTTCCGCGCACGGGGTGGGCGCGGCATGAACGTGACGATGCCGTTCAAGCTCGAGGCATTCGCGCTTGCGACGGACCTGTCGCAGCGCGCTCGCCTCGCCGGTGCAGCCAATGCGTTGAAGGTCGAAGGCGAGCGCCTGCTGGCCGAGAATTTCGACGGCGTGGGGTTGGTCAACGACATCCAGCGAAACCTCGGATTTCCGATCTCGGGCAAGAGGGTCCTCCTGTTGGGCGCGGGTGGCGCGGCGAGAGGCGCGATGCTTCCGATCCTCGAACATCGGCCCGCCGTGCTGACCGTTGCGAATCGCACGATCGCCAAGGCCGTCACGCTCGGCGAGCAGTTCCAATCGATGGGGCCGATTGAGGTCGGCGGTTATCGTGACATCGGCTCGCGCACTTACGACATCGTGATCAATGCGACGTCGGCAAGCATGCGGGGCGAATTGCCTCCTGTTGCTGCCACCGCGTTCACGCCGGGGTGCCTCGCGTACGAGTTGGTGTACGGCAGGGGGCTAACCCCTTTTCTGCGCGTCGCGCGTAAGGCGGGTGCAGGACATCTCGCGGACGGCGTCGGCATGCTGGTCGAGCAGGCGGCCGAGGCGTTCGCATGGTGGCGCGGCGTCCGTCCAGGAACTGCTCCCGTCATTGCGGCTCTGACGGTGGCTCTCGTCTGATCGCGACACCCTTTGCGAAGCGTCAATGGCGCGTTCGGGCGGGATCGCGTTCGTGCCAGTTGAACGTCGGCTTTTCGTAGCGTCGAAGTCTGGAACGGGTCGATAGTTCGCATTCCCTCAGCGGCGGCGTACGGCTCCTAACCGTCTGAAGCATCCGGGCAATCGCGACCAACGGCGGCAAGTGGCCGACTTCTGCCGTGGCTTACCGCCGGCGGGCTATCTAACCTAATAGATCGAGGTTTAAGCCTCGCCCTTGAGACGGCCGATCAGGCCGTGAATGTCGCCAAGCACGAACAGGTCGCGGACTTTCGCTCCGTCAAAGGTGAAGATCGGCATGCCTGTCCACCAAACGTGGCGAAGACTTGGTGGCACGCCGAACAATTCCTTGCGATGGAAGCCGTGGAATCGCATCTTGCCGCTGACACGGTTGCCTTCCTCGATCATCGCCAGGATGTCGGTGGTGTATTGGCCGAAGGCGCCGGTCACCCAGTCGACGTAGCTCGCGAACTGATCGTGCCCCACAAGCGCAGGCCCCAGCGAACCGCGGAATGTAAAGCCCTCGTGGAAGATCCTCGGTATCAGGGTCTTGTCAGCGTGGTCCCACAATTCCTTGTAGAACACCCGCACCGTTTCCTTCTGAGGTGATAACGCGACGTCTTCGAGATCGAGCGCGGATTCGTCCGTAAAGTATTGCATCTTGAACACCCGCAAGTTGCCGGCGAGTAACACTATCATGCAGTTGACGCGACCGGGGCCGATGGGAAGATGGTCGGGCACAACCGTCGAGCGTCCGCTTCGGAGATGAGGCGCTACGACAGTTTGTGGCCGAACGGCGACGAAGCTCAATTCTCGCGAGTCGACCCATTCCAGACCCGTCGCGTCTGAAGGAATAGGCGACCGAACCTCGACATTGGCCGACGGAACCCACCGCTTGCGCCGGCGACGCGGCGTGCTCGGTTGCACAGCCGAAACGGACCGTGGGAAGATCGTAGCCCCAATTTTGCGCGGCCGCGCCGAGACGAGGATCCCCGCATGGGCCAGATCCTGTTCAAGAACGCCAACCTGCTCGATCCTCACGCCGACGCAGTCCAGGGCGGGATGTCGGTCCTGGTCGAGGACGAGCTCGTCCGCGAAGTCTCGGCGCAACCGATCAAGGCGCCGACGGCCTCCGTGATCGACTGCGACGGCCGCACGCTGATGCCGGGCCTCATCGACTGTCACGTTCATGTGATGCTGTCGGAGGTGAACATCCGCTATCTCGAGGCGATCCCGCTGACCCTGATGACGGTCCGCGCCGCCGCGCTGATGCGAGCGATGATCGATCGCGGCTTCACGACCGTGCGCGACACCGGCGGCGCCGACTGGGGTCTGCGTGACGGCGTTGCCCAAGGTCTGCTGCCGGGCCCTCGGATGTTCATTGCCGGTCGCGCGCTCGGCCCGACCGGCGGGCACTCGGACGCGCGTCGCCGCACCGACGTGCACGAGGAGGCCTGCCACTGCTGCAATGCGATGCGCTTTTGCCTCGAGATCGCCGATGGCGCCGATGCCGTACGCGCGGCGGTGCGCGAGCAGCTTCGGCAGGGCGTGGATCAAGTCAAGATCATGGTCTCGGGCGGCGTCGCGAGCCCGTACGACCCGCTCGACAGCCGCCAGTTCTCGCTCGCCGAGATCGCGGCCGCCGTCGAGGAGGCGCACGCGTTCGGCCGCTACGCGCAGGCGCACGCGTACACGCCCGACGCGATCACCCGCGCGGTGAGCCAGGGCGTTCGCACGATCGAGCACGGCAACCTGATCGACGAGCCGTCGGCGAGGCTGATGAAGGAGAAGGGCGCGTACCTCGTTGCGAACCTCGTCGCCTACTACGCGATGAAGGAACGTGCGCGCGAGTTCGGCATGACGTCCGACATGCTCGCGAAGAACGACCTCGTGATCGACGGCGGGCTGCGCTCGCTCGAGATTTGCAAGCGCCACGGTATCGAGGTGGGTTACGGCAGCGACCTTTTGGGCCAGCTCCAGGTCGATCAGAGTCGCGAGTTCCTGCTGCGCCGCGAGGTCCTCTCGCCCATCGAGATCATTCGCCAGGCGACGCTCGTCGGCGCCGAGATCGTCCGCATGCCGGGCAAGCTCGGCGTGGTGACGCCCGAAGCGTTCGCCGACATCCTCGTCGTCGACGGCGATCCGATGCGCAAGCTCGAGCTGCTGACGGGCCAAGGCGAGCACCTGTCCGTCATCATGAAGGCCGGCCGCTTGCACAAGAACCGCCTTGCCTGATGGCGCACGCGGCGCTCGACGCTCCGCCGGAACCTCGTGCGCGACACGTTCCGCTCGCCGATCCGCGTCTGGTCGGCCGCGTCGCACTGCTCGCGGCCGCCGCGGTTGGCTACGCGGTCATCCTGACACCGCTCGTATTCGTCTGCTGGTTGAGCTTTTTCGCGAACGAGATCGTGACGTTCCCGCCGCAGGGCTACACGTTGCGCTGGTTTGCGCACATCTTCGACCAGAACAATTTCGTCAGCGGATTCTTCACCAGCCTGCAGGTCGGCGTCGCAGCGATGATCGGAGGGCTCGCTCTCGGGATCCCGGCGAGCCTCGTTCTCGCACGCCGACGCTTCTTCGCCCACGAGGCGTTGAGCACGCTGCTCGTCCTCCCGCTGGTGGTTCCGGGCATCGTCGCGGGAACCGCGATCTACGTGTTCCAGATCGAGATCGAGCTTGCGACGGAGTGGCCGCTCCTCGGCTCGCGCGCCGGGCTCGTGCTCGCGCACATCATGATCACGATCCCCTGGACCGTGCGGCTGCTGACGGCGAGCCTCGCCGGAGTCGACCGCTCGATCGAAGAAGCGGCGCAGAATCTCGGCGCCACGCCGCTCAAAACGTTCTGGCGCGTCACGCTGCCGGCGATCAAGCCCGGCATCGTCGCCGCCGCGCTGTTCTCGTTCATCGTCTCGTTCGGCAACCTCGAGATGACGCTGTTCCTCGTCGCCCCGGGGCAGACGACGCTGCCGATCGCGATCCTGCAGTACCTGCAATGGCGGATCGATCCGACGATCGCCGCGGTGTCGGTGCTGCAGATTGCGTTGATCGCAGCCGGCATGCTGATCAGCGACCGCTACGTCAAGCTCACTCGCGTGTTGTGAGATGAAACGACCCCCGTGCTCGCTTCGCTCGCTTCCCCCAGAGGGGGCGTGTCAGTGGCTTGGGGCGGCCCGGCGCCACTGACATGGCGCGCCTCGAGCTCCAAGGCCTCTCCAAGATGTACGGCGACTTCCACGCGGTCGCCGGCATCGATCTCGACATCGCGCAAGGCGAACTGGTCGTGCTGTTGGGTCCGTCGGGCTGCGGCAAGACGACGACGCTGCGGATGATCGCGGGCTTCATCACGCCGACCGCAGGCGCGATCCGGCTCGCCGGCAAGGACATCACGCGGCGCCCGCCGTGGAAGCGCAATACCGGACTCGTGTTCCAGAGCTACGCGTTGTTCCCGCACATGAGCGCGCGCGACAACATCGCGTTCGGTCTGCGGATGCGTGGAGTGCCCGACGCGAAGATCGCCGCGAAGGTTTCGGAGGTGCTGCGGCTCGTGCGCCTCGAGGGCCTGTCCGAACGGTTGCCGCGGGAGCTGTCAGGCGGCCAGCAGCAGCGCGTGGCGCTTGCGCGCGCGCTGGTGATCGAGCCGCTCGTGCTGCTGCTCGACGAGCCACTGTCGAACCTCGACGCGAAGCTTCGCGCCGAGGTCCGCGTCGAGATCCGGGACCTGCAGCGCAAGCTCGGCCTGACCACCGTGATGGTGACGCACGATCAGGAAGAGGCGCTGACGATGGCCGACCGCTTGGTCGTGATGTCGCACGGCAAGGTGCAGCAGATCGGCTCGCAGCGCGATCTCTACGAGCATCCCGCCAACGCCTTCGTCGCCGGATTCGTCGGCCGTACGAATTTCCTGCACGGCCGCGTCGAGGCGCCAGGGCTCTTCCGCAGCGGAAGCGGCCTCGGCATCCGGTGCGCCGACGGCGCGGCACGCGACGGGCGGACGCTCGCGGTGCGTCCCGAGCGCTTGTCCATCGCCGCCGACGCGGCCGCGGCCGCCGACAACTCGTTTCCGGGGACGGTCGAGTTCGCGTCGTACTTGGGCGGCATCCTGGAATACCATGTCCGGCTCACACCCGCCGACCGCCTGCTCGTGCAGACGCCCAACAAGCAAGGCGAGCACGCGCACGCCGTCGGCGATCGCGTCCATCTGCAGTGGCCAGCCCAGGCCAGTCTCGTGCTCGCCGACGATGGCGGCGACGCGAGCTGAATCGACACGCCATCGCGACATCGGAGGGGTATCCCAATGGAAGACTATCGGCTGGACATCTCGCGGCGTCGTTGGATCAAGTCCGCCGGCGCGCTCGCCGGCGTCGCCGCGATGGGCGAATGGGCGTCTGCGTACGCGCAGTCGGGCGGACGCATCGTTCTCGGCACCTGGGGTGGCGACTATTCGAAGCTGCTCGCGAAGAACATCGACACACCGTTGATGGTCCCGAAGAAGTACGAGGTCGTCCACGACATCGGCGGCGACCCCGAACGACGCGCCAAGATGCGCGCCGAGGCGCGGCTGCCGCGCGGCACCAGCGACCTGCAGGGGCTCTCCGCTGCGCAGATGTTCGAGATGAACGAGGCAGGCCTCTGTCTGCCGATCGACTATTCGAAGATCCCGAACGCGAAAAACCTGCTGACGCAGATGCGCTATCCCTACGGCATCGGCCACATCTACTCGGGCAAGGTGATCCTGTACAACCCCAAGCTCATCGCCACGCCGCCGACGAGCTTCGCCGACGCGCTCGACCCGAAGCACGGCGCGAAGCTCGGCATCATCGACATCCAGTACCAGTTCACGATGATGGCGGCAGCACTCGCTTCGGGCGGATCGATGACCAATTACGAGCCCGGCAAGGAGCGGCTCATGGCGTGCCGCAGGGCCGGTGCGAAGATCCTGCCGACCAACGAAGCGATGGCGCAGGCGTTGCAGAACGAGGACGTCGGCATCTGCATCATGTGGAAAGCGCGCGCCGTCCAGTGGCAGAAGGCCGGCGCGAAGGTCGACACCGTCGCGCCGAAGGAAGGGATTCCGCTCTACATCTCCGGCTTCGTGATCCCGAAGAACGCGCCGAACAAGGACGGCGCGCACGTTTGGCTGAACGAGATGCTCGCCACGTCCGCGCAGGAAGCCTTCGCCGAGGACATGGGCTACAACCCGAGCGTGGCGAACGCGAAGATCCCTCCGGAGACCGAGCGGCGCATCGGCTTCAACGCCGAGGAGCGCAAACGGCTCATCGATCTCGACTACGGATACTTGGCGAAGAACGACACCGCGCTCAAGGAGTGGTGGGACAAGACGTTCAAGGGTTGACCATTCGCATCGCGATCGGACGACGGGATGAGACATCCCGGGATCGGACAACGGGAATGAGGCATCCTGTGTCGACACGCGCGGCGTTGACCGCCGCTCGTCGTCCCCGCGAACGCGGGGACCCAGCGACTTTCGTGCGAACGACACTGGATTCCCGCGTTCGCGGGAATGACGGGCGATGACCGCGGCGGCGCTCCCTCGCGAGCACGAAGGCGCGCTCGGGTGGACGGCCGCCGCTCGTCGTCCCCGCGAACGCGGGGACCCAGCGACTTTCGTGCGAACGACACTGGATTCCCGCGTTCGCGGGAATGACGGGCGATGACCGCGGCGGTGCCTCCCCGCGAGCACGAAGGCGCGCTCGGATGGACGGCCGCCGCTCGTCGTCCCCGCGAACGCGGGGACCCAGCGACTTTCGTGCGAACGACACTGGATTCCCGCGTTCGCGGGAATGACGGGCGATGACCGCGGCGGTGCCTCCCCGCGAGCACGAAGGCGCGCTCGGATGGACGGCCGCCGCTCGTCGTCCCCGCGAACGCGGGGACCCAGCGACTTTCGTGCGAACGACACTGGATTCCCGCGTTCGCGGGAATGACGGGCGATGACCGCGGCGGTGCCTCCCCGCGAGCACGAAGGCGCGCTCGGATGGACGGCCGCCGCGATGCTCGCGCCCGCGTCGATCGTCGTGGCGATCGGCATCGTGATCCCGATCGTCATCCTCTTTCGGTACAGCCTGAACCAGTTCACGCCGGCCAAGATGATGGTCGACGCCTTCACGGCAGAGAACTACGTCAAGTTCTTCACCGACCCGTTCTACGTCGCCGTCCTGCTGCGCACGATTCGGGTTGCGGCGGCGTGCACGGCAATCTGCGTGGTCCTCGCCTTCCCGATGGCCTACGTGCTCGCCCGCACGCGGTCGCGCTACAAGAACCTGATGCTGCTGATCGTGATCCTGCCGCTCTTCGTCGGCAACGCCGTGCGCGCGGCGGGCTGGATGGTGCTGTTCGGCAACCGTGGCTTCGTCAATACGGTGGCGATCGGCCTCGGCCTCGTGCGCGAGCCGCTGCAGATCATGTACACGGAGTTCGCCGTTGTCGTCGGCATCGTCGCGGTCAATCTGCCGTTCGTCGTGCTCACGCTGCAGGCCGTGCTCGAGGGCATCGAACGGCCGATCGAGGAAGCGGCGCTCGGACTGGGCGCCGGCCCGCTGCGCACGTTCCGCCATGTCATCCTCCCGCTCGCGATGCCGGGCGTGACCGCCGGCACGATCCTCTCGTTCATCCTCGCGATGAACGCTTACGCGACGCCGGTGCTGCTCGGCGGCCCGACGTTCCACATGATGGGTCCCACGGTCTACAACCAGTTCGCGGGCCTCAGCAATTGGCCGTTCGGCGCCGCGCTTGCGTTCGTGCTGATGACGGCCACGCTTTTGTTGACGGTCACGTCCAACTGGGTTGCGCACCGTCGGTATCGAAACTGACCCAGGGCCCATCAATAAGCGCGCTCAGAGTCCCGCGGCCCGTCCAGCGCCAGCAGTCGAAGCTCGGCCGGTGTCATACCACCGGCAATCGTGCTGCTGCACGTGGACCCGTCGCGATGTCGACCATTTGTCGATGCGATCGTTGAAACATTCGAAACATTTCGTCGATTGCATCGCGCGGGGCGAGTCGGATAATAGGCGATCCTCCATAGAGCATCGTAAGAAGGTCCCATGACGAAGCCGACCCTCGAGCAATTGCGCGGCGCGTGCCGCGGACAGGTCGTCACGCGCGATGACCCCGACTACGACGTTGCGCGCAAGGTCTACAACGGAATGATCGATCGCCGGCCCGCGGTCGTCGTCCGTGCCGCCGACGTCGCCGACGTCATCGCGACCGTCGATTACGCGCGCGACAGTTCGCTCGACCTGTCCGTGCGCGGCGGCGCGCACAGCGTGCCGGGCTTCGGCACCAACGACGGCGGCGTCGTCCTCGATCTCGGCCGGATGAAGGGCATTCGCGTCGATCCCGCCACGCGCACCGCGCGCGCCGATGGGGGCTGTACGTGGGGCGACTTCTTCCACGCGACGTACCCCTTCGGACTGGCGACGACAGGCGGCATCATCTCGACGACGGGGATCGGCGGCCTGACACTCGGCGGCGGCATCGGCCATCTCGGACGGGGCCATGGCCTGTCGATCGACAACCTGCTCTCCGCCGACGTCATCACCGCCGACGGCAAGATGGTCACGGCGAGCGAACGCGAGAACGCCGATCTCTTCTGGGCTTTGCGCGGCGGCGGCGGCAACTTCGGCGTCGTCACGTCGTTCGAATATCGGCTGCATCCGGTAAAGGACGTCTTCGTGGGCCTGTTCTTCTTTGAGCTGTCGGCGGCGAAGGAGGTCCTCGAGTTCTATCGCGACTACATCGCGAAGGCGCCCGAGGAGATGGGTGCATTCTTCGCCTGGCAGATCGCCCCGCCGCTGCCGTTCATTCCGGAGAAGCGGCACGGCGAGCCGTTCTGCCTGATCGTCTCGTGTTGGGCGGGACCGCTCGGGCGCGGCGAGCAATCACTGCAGCCGATTCGCAAGGCCGGGCCGATCGCAGCAGAGCTGGTGACGCCGATGCCATTCCCCGCGTTGAATAGCGCCTTCGACGCCCTGCTGCCGCCGGGACTGCAGCATTACTGGAAGGCAAGCTTCGCGACGACGCTCAGCGACGAGGCCATCGCGGCGCATATCGAGCACGGCCCGAAGGTCCCCGCCGTCAACTCGACGATGCACATCTACCCGATCAACGGCGCGTGCATGCGTGTGCGTCCGGACGAGACGGCATTCGCGTACCGCGACGCTCAGTTCGCGACCGTGATCGCGGGCATGTGGCCGAATCCGGCGGATAACGCGAAGAATACTAAGTGGGTGAAGGACTACTATGCCGCAATCCAGCCGCACTCGAGCGCCGGTGGCTACGTCAACTTCATGGCGGGCGACGACCAGGACCGGGTCCGCGACAATTACAAGGGCAACTACGAGCGGCTCGTCGCGATCAAGACGAAGTACGATCCCGCCAACCTGTTCCACATGAACCAGAACATCAGGCCTGCCTGAGACCGAACGCAGACTCGCGGGGCGTCCACCTGCAGAGCTTCGCCCGCGCTCGCCGACGCGATCGCGGCCCCACGCATCGGCGAGCCCCCGTGTCGCGCATTCCGCGACGAGCCGTTCCGCAGGAGTCGCGGCGCCGACGTTCCACGGCTTGGTCATCGTCGATCGGCGAATCCGAACAGCCGGTGCGGCTTGTGCACGAGAGCGCGCTCGCGGTCGCGTGCGTCCGGCAACCAGCCCGCGCCGTGCGCGCGACCCTAATCTAATCCGATGACGAGGAGCTGATTCGGTGGGGCAATTCCCAACATCGATGCCGGTCGGACAGAGCAAGACGATGTGACGGGCGGGCACTCATCAGTACAGCCGGACGGCAGAGTCGAAGTACCAGGTTCGCCGGATCTCGATCACGTCGAACTCACGGGCCAGTGCAGGCGGGAAGGGTTGGTAGGGCCTCTGGTCTTCCACGATCCGCCGTATCGCTTCATCGATTTCCGTTACGCCGCTCGAGACAAGGATAGTCACCGACTCCACGGATCCGTCGCTTCGAATGGCCACCGTCACCATGGGGGGCGTGTGAGGCCGTTTCGCCATTTCGCGCACGCTTTCGACAGGGGTGTTGAATTGGATTCTCTGGGCCCACGCCTCTGCGTACTGAATGAGTTCGACGTTGGCGTGGGTACGCCCCCATAGCCTTACTCGACGTGCGGTGCTCAACGACAGGGGTAGCGTGTTAGGCAGGCGAGCGGCATTCGAGGCTGCTTCACGCTGAGCGGCTTCCTCGTCGAGCTGACGTCCGATTGCCCGAAGCACCGCTTCCCGTTTCGCCGCTTCTTGACGAGTGGCGTCTTGCCGTTGCGCCTCGACCTGAGCCGCTGCTTGTCGCGCGGCTTCCTGGCGTTCGGCGTCGAGTCGCGTGGCCTCGACGCGGGCCGCTTCTTGACGAGCGGCCTCTTGCCGCTGCGCTTCCCGCTGGGCCGCTGCTTGTCGTGCGACTTCCTGGCGTTCGGCGTCGAGTCGGGCGGCCTCGATGCGAGCCGCTTCCTGACGAGCGGCCTCTTGCCGTTGCGCCTCCAGCTGGGCCGCTGCTTGTCGTGCGACTTCCTGGCGTTCGGCGTCGAGTCGGGCGGCCTCGATGCGAGCCGCCTCTTGACGAGCGGCCTCTTGCCGCTGCGCTTCCCGCTGGTCCGCTGCTTGTCGTGCGACTTCCTGGCGTTCGGCGTCGAGTCGGGCGGCCTCGATGCGAGCCGCTTCCTGACGAGCGGCCTCTTGCCGCTGCGCTTCCCGCTGGTCCGCTGCTTGTCGCGCGACTTCCTGGCGTTCGGCGTCGAGTCGGGCGGCCTCGATGCGAGCCGCTTCGTGACGCGCGGCCTCTTGCCGTTGCGCCTCCAGCTGGGCCGCTGCTTGTCGTGCGACTTCCTGGCGTTCGGCGTCGAGTCGGGCGGCCTCGATGCGAGCCGCTTCCTGACGCGCGGCCTCTTGCCGTTGCGCCTCCAGCTGGGCCGCTGCTTGTCGTGCGACTTCCTGGCGTTCGGCCTCGAGTCGGGCGGCCTCGATGCGAGCCGCTTCCTGACGAGCGGCCTCTTGCCGCTGCGCCTCCAGCTGGTCCGCTGCTTGTCGTGCGACTTCCTGGCGTTCCGTCTCGAGTCGCGCAGCCTCGATTCGAGCTGCTTCCTGACGAGCGGCCTCTTGCCGTTGCGCCTCCAGCTGGGCCATTGCTTGTCGCGCGGCTTCCTGACGTTCGGCCTCGAGTCGCGCAGCCTCGACGCGAGCCGCTTCCTGACGAGCGGCCTCCTGCGCTGCTCCATCGCCCGCATCTCGAGACGTCGGCGACACAGTCTCCGGGCTCGAAGCGCTCGGCGTTGCCGCGACGACAGGCGTTTGCGACGAGGGAGCGGCGTGCAGGACCGACGTGGGCACGTCGGACCTGTCCTCATCGACAACGGCACGCTCCGGGATCTGCGGAGGCGCCGCCCGATCGGTTGCTTCGGCGCGCATGGTCGCTTTCGCAGGGGCCGCACCGGCCACGGCGTCTTGCTTCGCGTTAGCCTCCGCCGTCGGCGTGGCCGCGGCCACATTCGCCGCTGCTCTCTCCTGCGGACGCAGCGCGGTCGACTTGGGTGGGGTCGGAGCCGGCTCGGCGGCAATAAGATGCTCGATCGATGCCTGCCGCGACGACTCCGCGACCGACTTGACCGCTGGCTCCGCGGGTGCAACGCGTCTCGGATAGAGCACCACGCGCAGATCAGGCACCTCGATCCGTCGACCTCGCCAAGAGAAGTCGAGAGCGACGAGCCCAAGTCCGTTGCCACTGAACGTGAGGCTCAGCAACAGCGCGTGAATCAGCAGGGAGAGCAGCAGCGCAAGAGCAAGTTTCCTGCGCTCACGGCTTGTGCGTTGGCCCGGAGGCCTCGGCGCTGCCACTTCGAAGATGCTCGTGATCTGCTCGCGGGCCATGGCATCGATTATCACGGGTCAGGCGAACCGTCGACGCAGGAAAGCTAGACACACGCATGAGAAGTCACGGCTGCCTTACCCAGGCCCGAGGACTGGGCCTCACCCAGCTCGGTCGATAGGAAGCTTAGCGGCCCCGCGTTCACATGATGGGGCCGACGGTCTACGACCAGCACGCGGGGCTCACCGCCTGGCCGTTCGGCGCTGCGCTTGCACTCGTATTGATCACGGCGACGCGTCGGTTGACGGTTACGTCGAACTGGTCCCGCACCGGCGGTATCGAAACTGACCGGTCCCCAATCGTAGTGAAGCGTGAGCGGTGCTTGCGAATGATCGCAGCGGGCTGCTTTCAGTCTTCAGATCAGCGGCAGACTGCGTAAGGGTTGCACGGACGCGGTCGCCCCCGGGCAGTAGGCGATAATATCGTCGGCAGCTTGCCGATGAGTCGCTCCCTTCCCATGCCCCTCACTGTAAGGCATGCGCGCATAGTCGTCGTGCTCGACTTGTGCTCGTCGTCGCAAATCATGGAGGACTTGCTGCTGAGCGAGAAGTTCGACCACTACGAAGCATTCCTCGCGTGCATCAAACGATGGCTGATGAATTGGACCCAGGCGCATTCGCCACCGAAGGGTCGCTTCGAGCTGTACAAATTCACCGGCGACGGCTGGATCGTGCTGTTCCCTGACACAATTGGTGGCGAAGTTCTCGTCAAGTTCATGTACAGCCTCTGCGAAATGATCAACGCAGAACTGACTCGGCACATCATTCCGAACTTGAGCACCCTGCCGGCTGTGCTGGGAGCCACGCTGGGCGTCGAAGCCGGGAATCTGATCAGGATGACAATGAACGAGCGCGAGGAATACGTCGGCAGGGCGCTTAACATCGCATGCAGGTTGCAGGATGCCGTCAAGGACAAGGAACCTCACCGCGACTGTTACAAAGCACTCATATCGGCACGGCTCTACAATGAACGGCTCGCGAAAGTGAGCACGACATATAAGGTTGAATCGACAACATGCGCGTTGCGAAATATTCAGGGCGGCAGCGGCTTTGCCTGCCGGCAGATTGATTTCACGATCGGCGCCGCCGGGCAACCAGTGCCCTGGCCAGTGCAGCAGACCGCCGGATGGACTTGCGCGCGCTCGAACTGGGAAAGCCCGCCATAACCAAATGGTACGCAGGACGAGGCGCGGTTGCGGCGTCCGCTTATTGCGTCAATGACCTGGATCGCCAGGCGGCGAGAAGAGCCTGCACTTCCTCATCCGGTCGCGCCGAAACCTTTCGGTACTCGGAGCAGTCACTCTTTCGAGTGAGCGGCCGATGGTTCACGAGCTCTCGGCGAAGCGTCACATGGTCGCCGAAAGCATTGGCGGCCTTCAATAGTTCATTCACCTCGCGCTCGCGGTAGACGCGCCTGCCCTCAAAACGAGTCCACAGCAGCCACATCGCGAGCCGTTGCACGCTAAACTTGGTTGGCCAGCGCAGGAGCCGGCCTTCCCGATCGAATTGCAGCAGCGCGCGGCGCGCATTGTTGGACAAGCGAGCATGTACGCCGGGGGCGGGCAGCCGAGGTGCGGCCGCCTTCAACGCTTGCAAGTTGCGATAGCCGGCAGCTCGCGCGATGAGATTTTGCAGGTGCAGGTGGCCCAGTGGCTCGGTGGAACGGGCGTGCTGTGTCTTCAACGCACGACCCAGACTCCGGGCAAATATCGACAGATCGGGCACGACCAACGGGGTGGCTTCCCGCGCCATTTGTACGGCTCCTCAGTTCGGTAGCCGCTCGGATGCACCGCTCACACTGGCGATGCCGGGGGTCGCCGACTTGCCGGGTCCGAGCCGCCACCGGAACGCACGGTGCAGAGGATCCGAAGAGACTGGCAGGTTTAGCTCGCGAATGATCGCGCGGCGACGCCTTGGTGAACTGCCGACCACGTCGAAGAGTTTACAGGGGCGAACACGCAGCCACAATGTACACGGAGTTCGCCGTTGTCGTCGGCATTGTTGCGGTCAATCTGCCATTCGTCGTGCTCACGCTGCAGGTCGTGCTCGAGGGCATCGAGCGGCCGATCGAGGAAGCGACGGCTCACCACGCGCTGTCGAACGAGCGCTTCTGCCAAGGCTCCGTCCTCCCCACTCCGGGACATGAGCATGCGATCGGATTCGCTGCCGCTCATCGCAGATTACGGTTCTGGGTTGAGCGCGCCGCTCACGAGCCGACTATCGGTCTTGCTTCACCTTCGTCCCGTAATCGAGCGACGCGTACCAGTCGCCGCGGCCGCGAGGTCTGAGATCGAGAACGTTGTAGGCAGGAGTCAGCAGGTCGATGCCGCGTTCCCTGATGTCGTCGCCCATACGGGGATGCGCGCTGTAGAAGTGACGAAGCGTCCCATCGGAATCGCGAGTGAACACCGACACCGTCGAGTCCTGATTGCCCTCGCGATCCTCGCTGCCGAGGTCGTATTTGAACGTGCTGCCTTCGGCGGCGCTCAGCAGGCGCAGCTTGCTTTTCGCCGCGCCGGATCGCGTGTTTGCCGCCCCGCCGATCTGGACGCCGGCGACATGCCCGTTCGCACCGTGCGGCTGAGCGAGCGTGGCCGCGGCCGATTCGCCGATGCTGCGCGCGCACGCGCGAGCAAGAGGCTGGAACACAACGCCGGGAGTTTCGACGGGATCAGGTCCGGCGTGTTGCGGATATGGCCGAACGTGGCTTCTACCATGACGGGCGCTTTGCGACGCTGTCGGAGGTCATCGAGCACTACAACAGTGTGAAGGGCCTTGCCCTGACCAGTCAGGAAAAGTCGGACCTCGTCCAATACCTGTTATCGCTTTAGGCAGCGCAGCGGAAGGACGCGTCGCCTCGCCGTGTCATGGGGCGCGGACGACGACAGTCTTGCGCGCCCGGACTACGGCATTTGATATCCGGGCGTCGACTTCGAGATTGCTCGTTCCTCCTCGTCCATGTCCTCGGGTATACCCTCGAAGAGCGGTGTGGTCAGGTAGCGCTCGCCCGTGTCGGGGAGCATCGCCAGAATCACGGCGCCCGGCTGCGCCTTCTCGGCGATTCGCATCGCGACGCCGAACGTGGCGCCGCTCGAAATGCCGCAGAAGATTCCCTCTTTCTGCGCCAGCGCCTTCGCCCACTTGACCGCCTCAGCGCCCGCGATCGGGATCAGCTCGTCGTAATAGGACTTGTCGATCGCCTCCTGCAGCACGAGCGGAATGAAGTCGGGCGTCCAGCCCTGGATCGGATGCGGCTCGAACGCCGGGTGGCTGGCGGCTGGCGAGCCGTCGCTGCCACGGGGCTGGACCTTGCCGCTGCCGACGAGCTGCGCGTTCGCCGGTTCGCTCAAGATGATCTTCGTCTCGGGACGCTCGCGGCGCAGGACGCGTGCGACTCCGGTCACCGTGCCGCCGGTGCCGTAGCCGGTCACGAAATAGTCGAGGCGCTCGTCCTTGAAATCGCCGATGATTTCACGCGCTGTCGTGGCTTCGTGGATTTCCGCGTTCGCGTCGGTCTCGAACTGGCGCGCAAGAAACCAGCCGTTCGCCTTCGCAAGCTCGACCGCCTTTTGGTACATGCCGAAGCCTTTCTGAGCACGCGGTGTGAGGACGACCTTGGCGCCGAGGATGCGCATCAGCCGGCGGCGCTCGATCGAGAAGCTGTCGGCCATCGTGACGACGAGTGGATAGCCCTTCTGTGCGCAGACCATGGCGAGACCGATGCCCGTGTTGCCGCTCGTAGCCTCTACGATGGTCTGTCCGGGCTTCAGCGTTCCGTTGCGCTCCGCAGCCTCGATGATATTGAGCGCCAGCCTGTCCTTGACCGAGGCCGCCGGATTGAAGGCCTCGGCCTTGACGTACATGCGCACGGTTTTCGGTGCAATGTTGTTGACGCGGATGCAGGGCGTGTCCCCGACAGTGTCCAGCACGCTGTCGAAGAGACGACCGCGTCCGGTGGTCGTTCTAACTTGCGAACTCGCAGCCATCGCATTCTCCATGGGTGAGTTGATCGCGGGCATCGGAGTATTCAGAGATTGGGCGCAAGGGTCAACTGCCGGCCGCCGGCGGCGATTCCGGGTGTGGCTGTAACCGTGGGACCATTCACGATCGGAGTCCGAGGACAAGTTGCGTCTGAGCGGCCATCGGCGACCGCTCTCGGACCCAAACTCGCCGTAGGCGATTTTCTGTCCGACTGGCCGCAGTACTTTGTAAGCCGCCGTTCACTGAATTCGGCGAGAAGAACAGAATTCGGTGCGTTCGCACGCTCCCGCGAACGTAAGCTTTGGGTCGACAACTCCTACGGCCCGGGAGGCTCAGCGGCTCGCATATGTAAGGTTGCGCCCACAATCGAATCGGACGGCGTCCGATTTTTTGCATCCGTATAGCAGTCAAACATTCGGGAAGGGCTGCTGTCCAGAAGGCCGGCGGTCCACGATGCTTCACGCCGTGTCGGCAAATAGGAAGGTTGGAGGCTATCGTGTTCGGAAAATCTGCAACGTTCGCTGTCGCCCTCGCAATCCTCGCCGCTTCAGGATGTGCATCGTTTCCTGGCCGCGACCCCGCACTGGACGACGCGCGATTATCGCTGGATGCAGCGCGACGCAATCCTCAGGTCGTGATGTATGCATCCGCCGAGTTGGACCAAGCGGCGGTGACGCTCCGCCAAGCCGACGACCTCGCGGCTAACGGTGGGCGGTATGACGACGTGCACCAGCTTGCCTTACTTGCGAATCAACGTGCCGGGGCGGCGCAGGACGTGGCGCGCCTTCGCAGCGAGCAGGCGGCGCTCGTCGCGCAGCGCACGGCAACGGATGCGCGTATCCAGGCCGACGTCACCCAGCGACAGGCCGCAGCAGCACAGTTACAAGCGGCGGAAGCGCAGCGGCAGGCCGATCGGGCACGCAGTCTCGCGGCTGCCGCGCCGGCCGCTTATGACTACCGGCGCCGAGAGAACGAGCCGTTGTACGAGGCGCCGGTGACCTCGGTGCGCGCAGTCGTGGGACCACCGCAGCAGCGCTGCTGGGTAGAGCGTCAGGTCGTGGACACCGGCTCACCGGGTATCAATGTCCCGGGCGCAGTAGTGGGAGGCGTCGTCGGCGGCATCCTTGGCCATCAGATCGGGAGTGGCCGCGGGCAAGATCTTGCGACGGGCATCGGCGCGGCCGGCGGCGCAGTGCTGGGAGCGAACGTGGGCCGTGACGCGCCCGGCACAGTTTATACGCAGGATGTGCAGCGGTGCGTGAACGTGTCCACGGCCGCACCGCTGGACTACTGGGACGTCACGTACAATTTCCGCGGGTACGAGCACCATGTGCAGACCACGAGCCCGCCGGGCAGAACCATCTTGGTCAACGCGCAGGGCGAGCCCCGCGTCTGACGACACGCGCGAAGAAATTCGAAAGTTACGATTGACTCCGGTCATTCCTGACGTGAGTTGTTTGACGCATGAATGGCCGGAGGTGGCCGAACTCGTAAGGTTGAGGTCACTACGATCTGACATTAGTTGCCAGATCAAATGCGGTTACAACCGTTATGCGATGCGTAACTGCGCAACAGATGCCCGGGCATCTCCTCCACTTATGTCTGGGACGATTCTTAGTTCCAGTGCCGTCACGCCAGCGAGATCGACCGCGTAATCTTCAAACTCACGCGTCGCATCTGGTGGACCGAAGTTATATTGCTGACGCACGATCTCCCGGTAAGATTGACCGCCATCCGGCGACCACCGCAACACGAACTCCTGCGTGCGTGCCTGCTGATCTTCGTGAAACAGTAGTTGAATACGCCTCAACCTCCGCAACTCGCCAAACAGCAGGCGTATCGTTTGTTCCCCGCCTTGTGCGGCCCGCCAGCCCAATCCGGTGCTGGATACCAGCGCAGCCTCAATGGGGTTGGCCGCGTCCTCGGATGTCAGCTCAACCCGCGCCACGCTTTCCAAGTCTAGCCAGCCTTGATCACCGGGTATGACGTTCTCCGGTTCTTGGCCAATAATCCGCTTGCGCATTCGCCTTCCTCTTACCCCTCTCTACCTTACGCGGCCCGCGCAGCCTCTCGGTAGCTGATCGGCGACCGGCGCGGGCGAAGCTTCGCCCGGCGGGCGTCCGTGAATGAAAGGTTATGCGCTCACGTAGGTGTTGTCGATGCCCTCGAATCTGGCGATTCGAGCCGCCTGTCGATGTTCCTGAAAGCTGACTGTGAATGTGAGGAAGCTGACGTTCGCGCCATCGTTACTTCGGCGTGCTCCCGCCAACGCCCTGCTGGCGGCGGTCACCGCCCTCGCGCCGGTCGCCGCGGCTGTCGCCGGAGGCACGGGAGCTGCCACCTGAATTGCCGACTGGCGCTGGCGCGAGATGGCTGGACACATTGCTGCCGAGGGCTCAGCGCCTGTGGCAGTCACTGCCAAATCAAGTCATACGATGCCGCTTGGTGCTCCTAACTTCCGCTCGCCCGATCAGGTCACCGGCGCAGGGTTGAACAGAACCAGTGCATTGTGCAGCTTCCAGTGCTCGGCCCAGGTCTTCTTGCG
Source organism: uncultured beta proteobacterium (assembly GCA_963728935.1). Lineage (GTDB taxonomy): Bacteria > Pseudomonadota > Gammaproteobacteria > Burkholderiales > Casimicrobiaceae > CAVSMC01. Next base: position 2,312,431 of record CAVSMC010000001.1, read on the forward strand.
GCCGCTGGCCACATCCAGCATCAGTCGGAACAATTCCCAGCCCACCTCTTCGATGCTCTTCTGCCCGGTGGCGATCGTTCCGGCGTCCAGGTCCATGAGGTCGTGCCAGCGCCGCGCGAGGTCACTGCGGGTCGCAACCTTGATGACGGGAACCTGTGCCAGGCCGTAGGGGGTGCCGCGGCCGGTCGTGAAGACGTGCAGGTTCATCCCGGCCGCGAGCTGCAGTGTGCCGCAGATGAAATCGCTGGCCGGCGTGGCCGCGTAGATCAGCCCCTTTTGCCGGACCTTCTCGCCCGGTGCCAGAACACCCGAGATAGGCGCGCTGCCCGACTTCACGATCGACCCCATCGCCTTCTCGACGATGTTCGACAAGCCGCCCTTCTTGTTGCCGGGCGTCGTGTTGGCGCTGCGATCGACCTGGCCCTTGGCGAGATATTCGTCGTACCAGGCCATTTCCCTGATCATGGCCGCGGCGACTTCGGGGCTCGCCGCACGCGACGTCAGCTGCTCGATGCCGTCGCGCACCTCGGTGACCTCGGAAAACATCACCGTGGCCCCCGCGCGCACCAGAAGGTCGGTGCAGAACCCGACGGCCGGGTTGGCGGTGACGCCGGAGAACGCGTCGCTGCCTCCGCACTGCACGCCCACCACCAGTTCGCTGGCGGGGACCGTCTCGCGACGGCGCCTGTTCAACCGCTCGAGGTGCCTCTCGGCCTGCGCCATCACCGATTCGATCATCGACATGAAGCCAACGTGCCTGTCGTCCTGCAGGCAGACCACGTCGAGCGCCGCATCGGCCTTGTCGCCCGCGTGCGCGTCGCTGCGCTCGTCGACGAGCGGGAAGGCGCCTGCAGGCAGCAGGCGCTCCGGCTGCAACTTCTCGCAGCCCAGGCTCACCACCATCACCTCGCCGCCGAAGTTCGGGTTGAGGCTGATATTGCGCAGCGTGCGGATGGGCACGACCGCGTCGGGCGCATCGATGGCAACGCCGCAGCCATACGTGTGCTCGAGCGCCACCACGTCGTCGACATTCGGGAATCTTGGCAGCAACTCGCTCTTGATACGCTGCACCGCGAACCCGGTGACGCCGGCCACGCACTGCACCGTCTGCGTGATCGCAAGGATGTTGCGCGTCCCCACCGAGCCGTCGCCGTTCCGGAAGCCCTCGAAGGTGTAACCGTCGAGCGGTGGCTGCGCCCCCGGCTTGACCGTGGCGATCGGCAGGTCGTCGAGGGAACGCGCCGATGGCATGTTCAGCAGCCGTTCGTGTACCCAACTGCCGGCAGGTATGTCCTTCAGTGCGTACCCGATGACGGCGTTGTAGCGCCGCACCGCCGTGCCTTCGGGCAGGTCCAGCAGCGCCACCTTGTGCCCCTGTGGCACGCGATCGCGGAGCTTCAGCCCCAAGGGAAGCTCGGTGCCCGCGGGCAGGCCGCCGTCATTGGCGACGATGGCGACGTTGTCGCGCTCGTGCATGCGGATGGTCAGGGGAAGTGGCAGCTTCTGATCGGCCATGTGGGTTCTCCTCGGTGCAGTTCTGCGGACGCCTCGGCGACCCAGGCAGCTGCGGTTCGCCTGCCGTCCCATCCACGCCGGCCTGGAATGTGCAACGACCGCTCACGCCGCCGCCGCTGCCTTCGGCCGCCTCGCCCGGTGCTCCTGGTAGAGGTGCAATCCGACCGAAGCTGCTGCGATCGCAAGGAAGAAAGCCGAAATGGGTTCGGTCAGGAATCCCATGAAACTGCCGTCGCTCAGCATCAGGCCGCGACGCAGATTGGTCTCCGCCATCGGACCGAGGATGAGCCCGATGATGAATGGCGTCTGCGGAATGCCGCACTTCACGAAGCCATAGCCGAGCAATCCGAAGAACACGATGGTGGCGACGTCGAAGATGCGGTTTCCCAGGCCGAAGGCGCCGACGAAGCAAAGCACGAGGATGATCGGCAGGAGGATGTGCTTGGGAACGGCCAGCAGCTTGACGAAGAGGCGCACGCCGTAGAGTTCGCAAACGAGCATCATCAGGGACGACACCAGCATGGCGACGAAGATCGTATAGACGAGCGGACCCTGGGAGACAAACAGGAGTGGTCCCGGCTGGATGCCGTGAATCATGAAGCCGCCCAGCAGCATGGCCGTCACCGTGTCCCCCGGAATGCCCAGGGTCAGCAGCGGGATCATGGCCCCGCCGACCGCCGAGCACGACGCCGCCTCCGACGCGACGATGCCGTCGATGATTCCGGTGCCGAACTTCGCGGGATGCTTCGACCGCTTCTTGGCCACCATGTAGGACACGATGTTCGACGTGCCGGAGCCAATCCCGGGAAGAATGCCGATGCCGATGCCGATCAGCGAGGAACGGACGCAGTTCCAGCCCTGCTCGAAGAATTCCTTGAGCGAGAACCCGAATCCCTTCAGGGTGACGGCCATGACCGTCGCCTGCCGCTCGGTCTTCGCGTTCTCGGCGACCTTGATGATTTCGGCGATGGCAAAAAGGCCGATCAGCACCGTCAGGATGTCGAAGCCACCATTCAGGGCCGTCAGGCCGAGGGTGAAGCGCGGAATCGCGTCCAGCGGAGCGATGCCCACGGTCGAGAACGCGAAACCGAGCGCCCCCGAAAAGATGCCCTTGACCATCGAGCCGGTAGCGAGCGTGATGATCAGCGTCAGCGAGAAGATCGCGATCGAGAAATACTCGTGCGGCCCGAAGCTCAAGGCGATCTTCGCGAGGGTCGGCGCTATGAACATCAGGGCGAGGATGCTGAGCAGCGTGCCGACGTACGAATAGAAGATGCCGACACCGAGCGCCTTGGCGCCCTCGCCCTTCTCCATCATGGGGCCGCCGTCGAAGGTGGTGGCGACCGAGGCCGGCGTTCCCGGGATCTTCAGGAGGATCGCCGAAATCAGGCCGCCGGAGACACCGCCGATGTAGAGTCCGACCAGAAGCGAAATGCCTGCGCTGGCGCCAAGCGAGTAGGTGATCGGAAGAAACAGCGCGACCGCCATCGTCGCGGTCAGCCCCGGGATGGCGCCGAAGACGATGCCGACCACCGTCCCGAAGAAGAGCAGTCCGAGAATCTGGAACGTGAATACGGTCTCGAGCCCCTGCTGCAGTAGGGTAAGCACGAAGTGGCGCCTCCTAGTCCAGCAGCCCGTTCATCAGCCCGACCGGAAGGATCATGTCAAAGGCGTATCTGAAGGTCAGGTAAACGGCGGCGGAAGTGGCAATCGCGATGGCGGCATACATCAGGTGATTGACCTTCCGTTCCCGGGGCGTCAGCACGATGAACTGCGTGAACAGGTAGGCCGCGGTCATGATGGGAAATCCGACCGGTTCCAGCAAGGCCGCGTAGGCCACGATCAGCCCGAGCGTCTTGGCGACCGTGCGATAGTCCGCCTTTTCGCCCGTCCCGGACGGATCGCCGGCCTCCATCCTGCGGGCCTGCCACAATTGCACCAAGCCCAGCACGCACATCGTGATCGCGAGCACATAGGGGACGAAAGCGGCATCGATGAACTGCTTGCGCGGCAGGGCGCTCGTTACGTAGAGATATCCGAGCCCGACGGCAAGAAAAAAGATGCCGATGGCGAATTCCCGTTTCTTTTTGTAGCCCATGGCGACTCCTTGAGCGAGGTCGAGGGTCGGAAGACGGGGCCGCTGCGCCGGTCTTCCGGAACAGCGCCGAACGCCGGCCGCTATTGCTTCTTCTGGCGCAGCAGGTCCTTGTATTGCATCAACTCGTCGCGCACCTTGTTCAGCTCCACGACGGCTTCCTTGGTGTTGTAGTACGTCACCGGCTGCTTGAAGCCCTGCTCCAGCGCCTTGGCGTAGGCCGGATCCTTGGTGATCTCTTGCATCACGTCCGCCATCTTCTTGACGATAGCCGGGTTGGTACCCTTGGGAAAGGCGATGATGTAAGGCTTTTCCATGTCGAACTTGATGCCCTGCTCGTTGAAGGTCTTGATGTCCCCGAGCAGCGGGTTCCGCTCCTTGCTGTATTGCGCAAGCATCACCATGTCGCCGGTCGCGGCGTAATCCTTGACCGGGCCGAACGAGATGGAGGCCAGGTCGATGCGACCGCCAAGGAGAGAGGTGATCTTGTCGGAAGCCGAGCCGACGTCCACGATCTTGAGCTGGACGCCAGCTTGCTTCGCGAACATCAGTCCCTGCAGATGCGAGAAGCCGCCGAGCTCGGTTCCGTAGATCACCGTGCCAGGTTGGGCCTTGGCCTTCGCGATCACGTCCTGGAGGCTCTTCAGGCCGGACTTCTTGCTGGCGATGAAGACCACGCTCTTGTCGACGGCGGGAATGCAGCAGATGTCGAGCTTGTCGTCGAACTTGTAGTTGATGAGCCCCGACACCTCGTTGACGATCAGCATGCCCGTATGCCCGAAGAACAGCGTGTTGCCGTCCGGCGCCGCGTCCTGAACCTGTGCCATGGCAATGGTGCCGCCGCCGCCATTGACGTTGGTGACGACCATCGGCTTCCCGGTGATCTTCTCGAAATAGCGCGCCATCTGGCGGGCGTTGAAGTCGGTGTCGCCGCCCGCGCCCGCCGGGACGATGACCTGCACCGGTTTGGTTGGCCACTTCACGTCTGCCTGGGCGAACGCGCCCGTCGAAAGGGCCATTGCCGCTGCCATCAGGGTGAATCCAATTGCCTTTCTCATGATCGATCCTCTCGAAGAAGATGCTTCAGCACTCCGCCACAGTCGTCCTTGCTTCCGAGCCTATGCCTTCTGTCCGATTTCGAAATTGGCCAGCATCTCCAGCGCGCGAACCATTGCGGAGTGGTCCCACGCACTGCCGCCATGCGCCGCACAGGCATTGAACAGCTCCTGCGCCGTGGCCGTATTGGGCAGCGAGACGCCGACGGCCCGCGCGCTCGAAAGCGCGAGGTTGAGGTCCTTCTGGTGCAGCTCGATGCGAAATCCGGGATCGAAGGTGCGCTTGATCATGCGCTCGCCGTGGACTTCGAGAATGCGCGACGACGCGAAGCCGCCCATCAGCGCCTGCCGCACCTTGACCGGATCGGCCCCCATCCTCGAGGCGAACAGTAGCGCTTCGGCCACCGCCTCGATGTTGAGCGCGACGATGATCTGGTTGGCGACCTTGCACGTCTGGCCGTCACCGTTGCCGCCCACCAGCGTGACGTTCTTTCCCATCAGCGCGAACAGTGGCTTCACCTTCTCGAACACGGCGTCCGGACCGCCGACCATGATGGTCAGGCTTGCCGCCTTGGCACCGACCTCGCCGCCGGAGACCGGTGCATCGAGATAGTCGCATCCGAGCGCGTTGACTTTCTGCGCGAACGTCTTGGTCTCGACCGGAGAGATCGAGCTCATGTCCACGACGATCTTTCCCGGCGACAACCCCGCGGCGATGCCGTTCGTGTCGAACAGAGCCGCCGCGACATGGGGCGTGTCGGGCACCATGACGAAGATAACGTCGGCCTTCTGCGCCACTTCCCTGCCCGACGCGCACGCATAGCCGCCGGCTTCGACCAGCGCCGGCGGAATGCTTGGGATGCTGTACAGGTACAACTCGTGGCCGCCCTTGATCAGGTGCGCGGCCATGGGCGTGCCCATGATGCCGAGGCCAACGAAACCGATCTTGCTCATTGCCTGCCTCCGGTGATGCGTGCAAAAGGATGTGGAATCACGGCGATGCGAACTTCTCGCGCAGCCCCTGCGTAGCGGCGCGGAAGAGCCCGAGATCGCTGCCGACCGCGACGAAGGTCGCGCCCCATTCGAGATAGCGACGGGCATCGGACTCGACCGGCGCCAGGATTCCACTCGGCTTCTTCGCCGCTGCAGCGCGCGCGAAGATGTGGCGAATCGCCTCCTGGACTTCCGGATGACCGGCGTTGCCGAGGTGACCAAGTGCCGCAGCGAGATCGGACGGTCCGACGAAGATGCCGTCAATGCCGTCGACGCCGGCAATCGCGTCGAGTGCGTCCACGCCGGCGCGGCTCTCGATCTGCACGAGCACGCAGATGTTGTCGTTGACCGTGGCGAGGTAGTCGGGCACCGTTCCGTAGCGATTGTTGCGCTGTGACACCGAGACGCCGCGCACGCCGGCCGGCGGATAGCGGGTCGCGGCGACCGCGCGCCGCGCCTCTTCCTCCGACTCCACGAACGGGATCAGGAAATTGTGGAACCCGCCGTCGAGCAGGCGCTTGATCGCGATCGTGTCGTTCCACGTCGGGCGCACCACCGGGGCGCTCGGGCTGTCCTTGAGCGCCATGAGTTGTGGAATGAAGGTGGCGAGATCGTTCGGCGCGTGCTCGCCGTCGAGCAGGAGCCAGTCGAAGCCGGCCAGTCCGAGAACCTCGGTCGTGATCGGGCTCGCGAGCGACGACCAGCAGCCGATGAGCCGCTTGTGCGCAATGATGTCGCGCCGGAACGGGTTCGGAAACGGCGAATACGGTTGTGCAGTCATCGCCTACCCGTCATCCCTTCGGTGGAATCGTCTATCGGACCAGGCACGGGCGCTTCCTGTCGAACTGCCAGCCCGGGAGAAGGAACTGCATGGCAACCGCGTCGTCGCGCGCACCCAGCCCCAGGTTCCGGTACGCCTGGTGCGCCTTCTCCACCTCGGCCATGTCGATGTCGATGCCGAGGCCAGATCTCGCCGGAACCCGGATCTGCCCTCCCTCGATCGTGAGCGGCGCCTTCGTAAGGCGCTGGCCGTCCTGCCAGATCCAATGGGTGTCGATCGCCGTGACCCTGCCGGGTGCCGCTGCCCCGACGTGCGTGAACATCGCAAGCGAAATGTCGAAGTGGTTGTTGGAGTGAGAGCCCCAGGTGAGGCCGAACATCTGGCATAGCTGCGCCACCCGTACCGAGCCCTGCATGGTCCAGAAGTGCGGATCGGCAAGCGGGATGTCGACCGACTGCAACTGGATCGAATGAGCCAACTGGCGCCAGTCGGTCGCGATCATGTTGGTCGCGGTAGGCAGGCCGGTGGCGCGGCGGAATTCAGCCAGCACTTCGCGCCCGGAGTAGCCGCTCTCGTCGCCGCACGGGTCTTCCGCATAGGCGAGCACGCCATGCTTGTCGTGGCACAGGCGGATCGCCTCGTCGAGCGACCAGGCGCCGTTGGGGTCGAGCGTGATGCGCGCCTTCGGAAAGCGCTCCGCGAGCGCCATGACGGCCTCCATCTCCCGTGCGCCGGCCAGCACGCCGCCCTTCAGCTTGAAGTCGTTGAAGCCGTAACGCTCATGAGCCGCTTCTGCCAGCCGCACGACCGACGCGGCCGTCAGCGCTTCCTCGTTGCGCAGGCGGAACCAGGCGTTGTCGCCGTCCGGCTCGCTGCGGTAGTCGAGTCTGGTCCTGGTGCGGTCGCCTACGTAGAAGAGGTACCCGAGGATGTCGACGGCTTCGCGCTGCATGCCTTCGCCGAGCAGCGATGCGACCGGCACGTTCATGAACTGACCCATCAGGTCGAGCAGCGCGGACTCCACCGCCGTGACCGCGTGGATCGTGGTGCGCAGGTCGAACGTCTGCGTGCCGCGACCGCCGGAGTCGCGGTCGGCGAAGCGGCGGCGCATCGCGCTCAGGATTTCGTTGTGCGCGCCCAACTGCTTGCCGACGATGAGCGGCCGCGCGTCCTCGATGGTCTGGCGGATCTTCTCGCCGCCGGGCACCTCACCCAGTCCGGTTCCGCCCGCATCGTCCCTCAGGATCACGATGTTGCGGGTGAAGAAGGGGCCATGCGCGCCGCTCAGGTTGAGCAGCATGCTGTCCCGGCCTGCCACCGGAATGACCTGCATCCCGGTGATCGTGGGAGCACCGCTGACGCCGCTGTTGCTCGACGAATCCGTCATATACGCTCCTGGGTGAATGGCATCGCGCTACCAGCCGAGGCTTGGCCGCTTCGGGTCGTACGTCCAGCCCGGGACGAGGAACTGCATGGCCATGGCGTCGTCGCGCGCGCCCCTGCCCACCCGTTGGTACAACGCGTGGGCCTGCTCGATGTGCGCCATGTCGATCTCGATGCCGAGTCCGCCCCGGTCGGGAACGGCCACCTCGCCTCCCACGATCTTCAGGGGTTCCCGCGTCAGGCGCGCCTGCCCTTCCTGCCAGATCCAGTGCGTGTCGATGGCGGTGATGTCGCCGGGCGCGGCCGCGGCCACGTGCGTGAACATGGCGAGCGAGATGTCGAAGTGGTTGTTCGAGTGCGAGCCCCACGTCAGTCCGAACTCGTGACAGAGCTGCGCGACGCGCACCGAGCCTTGCATGGTCCAGAAATGCGGATCGGCGAGCGGTATGTCCACTGCTTGAAGGCCGAGCGAGTGGTTGAGCTGCCGCCAATCGGTCGCCACCATGTTGGTGGCGGTGCGGATGCCGGTCGCGCGCTTGAACTCGGCCATGATTTCACGTCCGGAGTACCCGTTCTCCGGGCCGCAGGGATCCTCGGCATACGACAGGATGTGGCCCCGCCCCTTGCACAGGGCGATGGCTTCCTCGAGCGACCAGGCGCCATTCGGGTCCAGCGTGACGCCGGCCGAGGGAAAGCGTTTCTTGAGAGCGGCGATTGCGTCGATCTCGCGAGCGCCGGACATCACACCGCCCTTCAGCTTGAAGTCGTTGAATCCGTAGAGCGCGACGGCGGCTTCGGCCTGGCGCACGATGCCTTCCGGCGTGACCGCCTCCTGGGTCCGTACCGTGTACCAGTGGTCCGCGTTGCCAGCGCTGGCCGGGTATGCCAGGTCGGCCTTGCCACGATCGCCAACGTAGAACAGATAGCCCAACATGCGCGCTGCCTTGCGGTGCTGGCCGGAGCCCAGCAGCGCGGCTACCGGCACACCGAGGAACTGGCCGAACAGGTCGAGCATCGCCGCCTCGATGGCGGTGAGGACGTTGTCCGTGCGCAGGTTGATTTCGTGCGGCTGCTTGAGCACGGCAGCGTCGCTCGCGGAGGTGACCTTGTGCACCGTCGCCTCGTGCGCCGATCCGCCCCGCCTCAGGACGCCCTGCCTCACCGCATTGAGGACATTGTTGTAGAGCGCGATCGGCTGGCCGACGACCACCGGGATCGCCGCCTCCAGCGTTTGCCGGATGCCTTCACCACCGGGCACTTCGCCTGCTCCCGTGTGGCCCAGGCTGTCCTCGAGAATCACGACGTTGCGCGTGAAAATGGGGCCGTGCGCGCCGCACAGGTTGAGCAGCATGCTGTCGTACCCCGCCACCGGTATGACCCGCATCGAGGTAACCCGCGGCGTGCCCGATTGCATTGTCATCCTGCTTGTCCTCCCTGTGCGGCGGGGGCTTTGCTTGAAGCGCGCCCGACGACATGCACGAACCTGCCGTTGTCCGATCCGGCGGACCGGGCCCTGCAGCCGATCGCGATCGTGACGCCAAGGAGACCGCCGCAGACGGTGGGCACGGCGCGGATTCGGCCGAACCGCAACGGCAGAGCACGATCGCCATCGGCGGCGCGATGCCCGGCGATGCCGGCGTCGTGCGGCCGCGGCAGGCGATCGACCCCGACGCCTTGCCTCTTCTTCTCGCTGTCCCCCTACGCGCCCGATTTCGCCGGAGCGCCAGGCGCACCGCTTTCGTCATGCGTCTGCCGGCGAAGGCAGCCGCAGGTCGCGGCCATCGGTCTTGTTTTTTCGATCGCGGTCATTGTCAGCCGTGATTGATGCACAATCAAGCCAATCACTGACTTGATTGATTCAGGAGTTGAATCATGTTCGAATTGAGCCAGCTTCGCTGTTTCGTCGCCGTGGGCGACGAGCTGCACTTTGGACGCGCCGCGGAGCGGTTGAACATGACGCAGCCGCCGCTCAGCCGGCAGATCCGCCTGCTCGAGCATCAGGTCGGCACGCCGCTGCTGGAAAGAAACAACCGGGTGGTGCGCTTCACGGCGGCAGGCAAGGCGTTCTTCCCCGAGGCCACGCGCATCCTGCGGCTCTCCGAAGAGGCCGCCACGTCCGCCCGGCGCATAGCGAATGGGGAGCAAGGGTCGATCGCGATCGGGTTTACCGCGGCGTTCGGCTACGGTCTGCTGCCCGGCATGGTGCGCCGGCTCCACCAGTTGGTGCCCGGCATTTCGCTGATGCTGAAGGAAATGGTGACGAGCGCACAGCTCGCAGCGCTGGATGCCGGCCAGCTGGACGTCGGGCTGATGCGTCCCCATCCTCCGCAAGGCGGCCTGGAGACGGTGCTGTTGGGCCGCGAGGCGTTGATGCTCGCCATTCCCGAGGCACAGGCAAAGCGCTGGCCGCAGTCGCCGACGCCGTCGTGCCTGCACCAGAAGCCCCTGATTACCTACTCGCCCTACGAGGCGAGCTACTTCTACCAGCTCGTGCAGTCCTGCCTCGATCGCGACGGCGTGAAGCCTGACATCGTCGACTACGTCCCGCAGATCCACACGATGTTGGCGCTCGTCGACTCAGGCATCGGCGTGGCGCTCATTCCGGAGACCGCCGCGCGCCTTCACTTCGAAGGCGTCCTCCTTCGTCGCCTGGCCACGAAGCCGCCACGCCCGGTCGAGATGGTGTTCTCCCATCGGAAGAACAACGAGAACCCGATCCTCAAGATCTTCCGGCGCGAGGTGCTGGAGAAACTGGCGAAACAGTAGATGGTGGGATATCGCGTTTGAACCTCGTTCCGCCGCCGCACGCGCTGCGTCGATCAACCAGCAAAGCGTCCATGGGCAAGCCGGATCATCGCGAGGCAAGGCGCACAACGGACGATGACTCGCCGCTTGGATTGTCGCGCCTGAAGGTGGGCCGCGCACCCAATGGATGCTATAGGGAAAGTTAAGCGGCAGCGATGACCGACGGGAAATGGCCGGAAAGAAACGGACCTCCTCTACCTGGCCGTTCGCGCGCGCCGCGCTTCGCCGGCAAGCCGATACGCGTCGTCGACCAGGCGCAACGTTTCGAGATTCTCCGCAGCGTCCGTCTCGAACGGCGCGCCGTCTTGCACACACTCGACGAAATGCGCGATCACGCCGTCGAAGCTCGCCTGGTAACCTTGCTCACGGTCATAGCGTTCGCTGCGCGGTGAAGGACCGAGCAAGCGCAGATCCCAGTCGTCGAACATCGCGCTCGCTTTCGTGCCGACGATTTCCAGGCGGTCGGGCGGTCGTGCCGGATATCCTGGCGCCGCCATCGTGCCGGTGACGTCGACCGGCGCGCCGGTCGACGTCTCCATGAAGATCGCCGCGATCGTCTCGCCGGCGACGTCGTCGAGCGTATGCGCGGTCCGTACCGCCACGACGCGAAGCTCGCCGCAGAGGAAGCGCATGACGTCGAGGTGATGGATCAGCGTCTCGGCGATCATCAGTTGCCGCTCGTGCTGCATGAACGGCTGGCGGTCGAACGCCGGCCGGCGGCCATTCTCGTCCTCCAGCATGCCGGACGAGATGATCGACATTCGCGCGAGCAGCACGTCGCCGAGCTCGCCGGCGTCGATCCATCGCTTGAGCTCGCGATACCACGGACGGAAGCGCCAGTTCTCGTGCACCATCAGCCGGCATTTGCCGCGCGCGCGATCGACGAGCGCACGCGATTCGGCGAGCGTCGGTGTCAGCGGTTTCTGGCAAAGAATGTCGATGCCGCGCGCGGCCGCCGCGTCGACCCACGCGGCGTGCGTCGCGCGCGGCGACGCGACGTCGAGCGCGTCGAACGATTCGGACGCGAACATCGATTCGGCATCGTCGTAGACGGCCGGGATCGCGAACTCGCCGGCGCGCCTGGCCGCCTTCGCGCGATCGGGATCGCAGACGGCGACGATGCGCACACGATCGCCCAGCGCTTTCCACGCGGTCAGGTGAAACCAACTGATCATCCCCGCGCCGGCGAGCGCGACGTTCAACGGCTTGGTCATCGGCTATCGGCGAATCCGAACAGTCGGTGCGGATTGTGCACGAGAACGCGCTCGCGGTCGCGTGCGTCCGGCAGCCAGCGCGCGAGCGGCGTCATCAGGTCGGCATAGTCGGGGCGACGCGGCACGTTGATGAACGGCCAGTCCGATCCCCACAAACACCGGTCGATACCGAACGCCGCGATCAGCTCGTCGACGAACGGATCGAGGTCTTCGAAGCCCGCGAGCTTGTGCGAGACACGAAAGAGCGACGACAGCTTGACCGTCGCGTCGCCTTCGCGGCCGAGCGCGAGGACCGATCGAAAGCCTTTGTCGCGAACGCCGCGGTCGATGTCGCGTATGCCGAAATGATCGACCAGCACCTGCACGCCGCTGTCGCGCAGCGCCTTCGCCGCAGCGGGCCACTGCGCGTCGTCGGCGTAGATCTGCGCGAACCATCGCATCGCCTTCAGACGCTGCAGGAACAGCGGCGCATCGCCGCGCGACAACGCATCGGGGTCGTAGCTCACCAGATTGAAACGCACGCCGACGACGCCCGCGGCCGCGAGATCGTCGAGCGTGCGGTCGCCCGCCTGCGAATCGACGACGGCGATCGCCTTGAAGCGGCCCGGGTACGCCTTCATCGCGTCGAGCATCGGCGAATTGTCGGTGCCGTATCCGCTCAACTGCACGAGCACGCCGTGCGCGATGCCGTGGCGGTCGAGCGCGTCGCAGAACTGCTCGCGCGTTCCGCCTTCGTCGGCGCGGGGCTTGTAACCGCGGCCGTCGGTCAATGGAAAACGCTTCACGTCGATGATGTGCGCGTGACAATCGACGCTGCCCGGCGGGAAGTCGGCCATCAATGCGCCGCCCCTTTCACAAGCATTCCGGCAGGCATCCCTGCTCCCAGAACGGTCGATCGGGCCAAACGCGATCGGATCGGCCGCGTCCCGGCGGCGCCGGACGCACCTGCGCCCACCATCCGTGTGCGCACATCGACCGCCACGCCATTTGATCGGCGATCGGCATGCCGGCACCGGAGAACGAAGCGTCCAGCGCCGCGCACGTGCTGCGCACCCGCGCGTCGTTCTCGTCGGTCGGAGCGTTGGCATACGCATGGAACGCGGCGGCGAACGCCTCCATCGCCGGCACGTGCGGCCACGTCGTGCGCTCGAGATTCCACGCTTCGAGCCAGTGGTCGACGATGAAGCGCACGGCTTGCTGCGTCGGATCGTGTGTGACACGGCTCGCGGTCATCAGCATGTGCCGCATCAGCTCTGCGCGGGCGTGCGCGTCTCGCGCTCGCAACGCCGCGTCGCACATCGTCGCGATGCGTTCGGCGGCCGAATCTTGAAGCTCTTGCACGAGATGCGCCATCGCGTCTTCCTATCGAAGCTTCGCGAGCGACTGCGTAAGCCGCTCGAACATCGGCTCGGCGTTCACCCGCTCGATGACATGCGCGTTGGGCGCCGCGTGCAGCGATCCCCACCAGTCGATCGTGCTGCGTCCCATCGTCGCCTCGCTCGCGGTCTCGATGGCGACGTGGCAGTCGCGGCCGGCGAAGAGCTCCGGCCATAACAGATACGCGATCACGCACGGATCGTGCAATGGCTGACCGAGCGCACCGTAGCGCTCGAGCGCATTCGGCCGAGACCGCGCGAGCATGCCGGCGACCGCGCGCGACACCGGCGTCGCGAGCGCGGCGATCCGCGCGACGCGCTCGGGTGTCGCCATCGCCTGATGCGTGGCGTTCAGGCCGAACATGACGATCGGCACGCCGAGCCGGAGAACGATCGCCGCCGCGTGCGGGTCGACGTAGAAGTTGAACTCGGCCGCCGGAGTGATGTTGCCGAGATCGCGCGCGCCGCCCATCAGAACGATGCGCTCGACCTTCGCCGCAAGCTGCGGTTGCTGTGCGAATGCGAGCGCGACGTTCGTGAGCGGTCCCAGCGCGCAGATCGTCACCGACCGCGCCGACGCCGCCTCCAACGTGTCGATGATGAACGGCACCGCGTGCCCGCGACGCGCCAGGAGGGTAGGCAGCGGAAGGTCGGCGCCCGCGATACCGTCGGCGCCGCAGACGAATTCGGCCGTGCGCAGCTCCCGCAGCAGCGGCCGGCTCGCGCCGGCATGCACGGGCACGTCGTCGCGGCGCGCGAGCTCGACCATGCGAAGCGCATTGGTCGTCGTCAGCTCGAGCGGCACGTTGCCGGCGACGGTGGTGATACCGGCGACATCGATGCGCTCGCGCTCGGCGAGCGCGAGCAGCAGCGCAACCGCATCGTCCTGCCCCGGATCCGTGTCGATGACGATGCGCGGCATCGGACTTCAGGCTTGTCGCGGCAGCTGGCCGGTCATCACCAGGTGCGCGAGGTCATCGGCTTCGAGTCCCGCCGCCGGCCGGTCGACCATCATGCGGCCGCCCTTGAGCACGACGACGCGCGTGGCGACGTCGACCACTTCGGCCATGTTGTGACTGACGAGGATCACCGTCGTGCCGTTGCGTCGGAGCTCGCGAATGAGATCGAGCACCTGCCGGCTCTCGGCGACGCCGAGCGCGGCGGTGGGCTCGTCCATGATAACGAGGCGCGCACTCCAGCGCAGCGCGCGAGCGATCGCGACCGCCTGCCGCTGACCGCCGGACAGTCGCTCGATCGGCCGGTCCGTATCCGCGACGTGCACTTTCACGCGCGCAAGATAATGCCGCGCTTGCGAGCGCATCGCACGCTTGTCGAGCACGCGCACGCCCGGCAACAGCTTGCGCGTGAGCTCGGCGCCGACGAAGACGTTCTGCCAGATCGACAGTCGCGACGCGAGCGCGAGGTCCTGGTAGATCGTCGCGACACCCGCGCCGAGCGCGTCGATCGGCGAACGGAAGGCGACCGTGCGCCCGTCGATCTCGATGCGACCGTGGCTTGGCTCGTGCGCGCCCGATACGACGCGGATCAGCGTCGACTTGCCGGCGCCGTTGTCGCCGCAGATTGCAACGACCTCGCCGGCGTCGATCGCGAGGTCGATGCCGTGCAGCGCATCGACGGCGCCGTAGCGCTTGCCGATGCCGGCGAGGCGAAGCAGCGGCTGCAAGCAGTGAGCCGAACGTTGCTTACTTCAACATCTGGTCGACGTTCGACGCATCGACCAGCACGGCGTCCATCCAAAGGTACGGGCCGGCGACGACCTTGTTCCTCGGCGTCTTCTTGACGACGATCTCGTTCATCGCCTCGACCGCCGTGCGTCCGATCTTTTCGAACGGAATGCCGACCGTCGCGGTGAACAGGCTGTCCGGCGACTTGATGCGTCGGTAGCTCTCGGGTCCGCCGTCGATGCTCACCAGCACGACGTCGCCTTTCTTCAGCCCCTGTGCTTTCAGCAGATCGTCGATCACGTACGCCTGGCCGTCGAACGACGCCCACACGCCTTGGAACTTGCCTTGGTTGCGCAGGATCAGCGCCTGCATGCCGTTGCGCACGTCCTCCTGCCAGCTCGCCGTGCGCGCCATCGAGTGGCTTCCCAGCACCTTGACCGCCGTGTTCTCGGACAGCACGACGTCGAGCACCTTGCCGCGGATGCGCGAGGCGACGTTGTTCTCGTAGCGCTCGGTCAGGATCGCGCCGTTGTAGTTGATCTTGGACAGCAGATAGAGCGCCGCCTGCGCGCCGATCTGGTAGTCGTTCACCTGGATGTCGAACAGCGTGTGGCGGCTCGTTCCCGCCACCGTCGTGATCACCGGAATGCCGGCCTTCTTCGCATCGGCGAGTTGCGCGTCCGCTTCGACCGGCTTGCCCATGGCGATGATCAGTCCGTCGACCTTCGCTTGGATCATTGCCTCGATCTGCTCGGCATGCTTCGGCAGGCTGCCTTCGGAATTGAGCACCTGGACCGTCCAACCGAGCGCCTTGGCGGCGTCGGCTGCGGAGTTGGCCACACGCGCGTGCGTCTCCGACGACATCTGGAACGCGATCACGCCGAGCTTGAACGCGTACGAAGGCGACGATGCAACGACCAATGCGATCGCGATGATCGCCTTGGCGCGAAACTTGTTGAACATGAAGGCTCCTCCGCTGAATGGAACGGTTACAGACTGAACGCGGCTTTCTTCAAGGTCGATGCCGACACCGCAACCGAGGCGACGATGATAACTCCGAGCATGATGTCCTGGACGTAGTACGCGGCGCCCATCAACACGAGACCGTTGCCGAGCATGCCGATCGTCGCCGCACCGACCAGCGTGCCAGGGACGTTGCAGCGTCCCGGCTCGAACATCGTCATGCCGAGCAGCACCGCTGCGATCGCATGCAAGAGGTAATCCCCCGCCATGTTCGGCGCGGCGGAATTGAGCGTCGCCGTCAGCAACACGGCGACGAGCCCGGCGGCGAAGCCCGACAGCGCAAGGCCCAGCACCTTCATCGCGCGAACGTCGATACCGGCAAGCCGCGCGGCCTCGTCGGCCTCGCCGGTGAACGTCATGTGCAGTCCGAGCTTCGTTTGCTTCAGCAGGAAGAACGCGAGCAGCGCCGCCGCGGCGGTCCACAGGATCAGCGCGGGCACGCCGAGCACGTTGCCGCGGCCGAGCGCGAGAAATGCGGGATCCCAACGGCCGACGAATGCGATGCCGCCCGTGACCGCGAACGCGAGGCCGTTCGCGACCGACGCCGTCGCAAGCGTTGCAATCAGCGAGGGCACCTTGACGCGCGTGACGAGCAGCCCGTTGACCACGCCCGCCGCGATGCCCGCGCCAACGCCTGCCCCTACCGCCAGCGCCGGCGATACGCCATGGTGGATCAGCCCTCCGACGACGACCGCCGCGAAGCTGCACACGTTCGCGAACGAGAGATCGAGCTCGGCGGTGATGAGCGCCATGGCGAACCCGAGCCCGAGGATCGCGAGGAAGCTCACCTGTTTCAGCACGTTCAGCAGGTTTGTCGCGTTCGTGAAGTTCGGCGCCGCGACGGCGAAGGCGACGAACAGCGCAACGGCCGCGAGCGCGGTTCCGTAGGTCGCGAGCACGGTCGAAGCGGAGCGCGCGGTCACGGGCCGGCTTCCGCCACGTCGGCTTTTCGCGTTGCGTGCTGCAGCGCGGCGTCGGCGAGCGCAAGCGCATGGGCTTGCGCCCGTGCATAGCGCTGAGCGCGGTGCGCATAGAGGCGCGCAAGCGCCGCTCGCGGCTCGAACACACGGTCGATCGCGCACATCGCGTCGACCGCCGCGGCGAGTGTCGGATGCCAGCCGAGGCCGACGGCTGCCGCGATCGCGGCGCCGATCAGTCCGGTCTCCTGCTGCGCGCTGCGCTTCAACGGCACACCGAGAACGTCCGACTTCATCTGGCACCAGGCATTCGAGCGCGCGCCGCCGCCGGCAACGCGCACGTCGCTGAGGCGCTGGCCGCTCGACTCGACGGCGCGCGAGACGATGTCGTGCACGGCGAGCGCGACGCCTTCGAGCGCCGACCACAGGAAGTCGTCGCCGTCGTGCGCGCCCGTTACGTCGTGAAACGCGCCGCGGACATCGGCTCGCCAGATCGGCGCGCGCTCGCCGGCGAGGTAGGGAAGGAATAGCGGACGATCGTCGTTCGGTGCGAGATTTCCGGCGCGCTCGACGGCGCTTGCAAGGCGGCCGCGCACGCGAAAAGTCCGATGACACCACGCGGCGCAGTCGGCGCCCGCTTGCGTCGGTCCGCCAACCTGATGAACGTGCTCACCCCATTGCAGCGACACGAGGCCGGGTGCGTCGACGCGCGTGCTGGTGACGAGGCCGGCTGCTTCGGACGTGCCGCCGATGTCATAGCCTTGACCGACGCCGATGACGCCCGATCCGATCGCGCTCGCCCAGGTATCCATCGCGCCGGCGAATGCGGGAATCCCTGCGAGACGGTCGAACGGAGGCTCGCGCGCGGTGACTGAGCCGACGGCGCTCCACGGCGCTATTCGCCGGACGTCGAGCAGATCGACGCAGCGCGCGAGCCAGTCCGGGAGCGGCTGTCGCGATGCGCGAAGCGAATCGAAACGCGAATACGTCACGCTGTCCGCCGCGCGCTCGCCGGTCAGTCGGAGATTGATGAAGTCCTTCGCCTCCACAACACCATCGACGCGATCGAACAGTGCCGCCTCGCGTCGCGCGAACCATGCGAGCCGCGCGAGCGGATGGAACGGCGTGATCGCGTCGGCGGGATTTGCCGCGACGAAATAGCGCGCCACTTCGCACGCTTCATCGACGGCGCGCTGGTCGCGGAATAGCAACGCGGGAGCGAGCGCACGATGCTCGCGATCGATCAGGACCTGCGAGCGCGTCGGCCCGCACACGCAGACACCCGCGACGCGATCGCGCCGCGGCAGCCGCGCGAGCACGTCGGCCACCGTTTCGGCGAACGCGTGCCACCAGCGCTCGGGATCGACGACGCTCCAGCCGCGATGCGGTTGCTCGGCGGCGATCGGCGAGCGGGCCCAGGCCTTGAGCGCGCCCCGCGCCGTCATCGCACCCACGCGCAGCGATTGCGTGCCGAGATCGGCGCACAGAACGACGTCAGCCATGCGGTGCGGCTGCGAGTGCCCGCGCATCGTTGCACATCAAGCGATCGCCCGGGTGGTGGCGGGATCGAAGAGATGGATCTCGCCGGCGTCGACGACGATCTCGAGCGCGTCGCCGGTGTCGAGCGCCGTATCGCGGCCGATGCGTGCGATCAGCTCTTCGTTCGACGCATCGAGCGACAACACGATCAACGTCTCCGCGCCGAGCGGCTCGACGGCAACGACGCGCACCGGCAGGTGAGCGACCGAGCGCGTGCCGGTGGGCGGCGTCTCGTACAGGTCCTCGGGGCGAATGCCGACGATCACGTCGCGGCCGGCATGCGTCGCGAGCGTGGCCGCCATGGTGTCGGCGAGCGCGACGGCGGTCGCACCAACCCATGCAATGGGCCGGCCGCTCTGTGTGTCGAGCGTCGCTTTGAGCAGATTCATCGGTGGATTGCCGAGAAAGCGCGCGACGAACGTATCCGCCGGCTTTCGGTACACGTCGAGCGGTGCGCCGATCTGCACGACCTTGCCCTGGTTCATGATGCAGATGCGATCCCCCATCGTCATCGCCTCGACCTGGTCGTGCGTGACGTAGATCGACGTCGTGCCGATTTCGTGCTGCTGCTTGATCAGCTCGTTCCGTGTGGTCACGCGCAGCGCCGCGTCGAGGTTCGACAACGGCTCGTCGAACAGGAATACCTTCGGATCGCGCACGATCGCGCGGCCGAGCGCGACGCGCTGCCGTTGGCCACCGGACAGCGCGTGCGGTTTGCGGCCGAGAAACTCGGTCAGCCCGAGCTTCGCTGCGGCAGCGTCGACGCGCCGCGCGATCTCGTTCCTGTCGACGTCGCGCCGGCGCAATCCGAACGAGAGATTTTCGAAGACGGTCATGTGCGGGTAGAGCGCGTACGATTGGAACACCATCGCGATGTCGCGCGCTTTCGCCGGCACGCCGTTGACGACGCGACCGTCGATCGACACCGTCCCCGACGTGATGGGCTCGAGGCCGGCGATCATCCGAAGCACGGTCGACTTGCCGCATCCGGAAGGGCCGAGCAGCACCATGAGCTGGCGGTCGGCCACGGTGAAGCTCACCTCATGCACCGCCTGCGCGCTCGCACCCGGGTAGCGCTTGCAGAGCTTGTCGACCGTTATGACCGCCACGTTCGCCCGCCGTCTTTGTGTCCCGGCGGCTAGCGAACCGCGCCGGCGGTCATGCCCTTGATCATCGTTTCCGAAAAGAACGCGTAGAGCGCGATGACCGGCAATATCGCGATCATCAGGCCGGTCGCGGCCATGCCGACGTCGAGCTGATGGCTGCCGGTGAAGTGCATGATGCCGAGCGGCAACGTTCGTTTGTCGTCGTCGGTCAGCAGCACGACGGCGAACAGGAACTCGTTCCAAAGGATGATGAAATTGAGCGTGATGGTCGTGAAAATCGCCGGCATGCCGATCGGCATCGTGACGCGCCAGAAGATCTCGAAGTCCGAATAACCGTCCATGCGCGCGGCGTCGAACAGGTCCTGCGGGATCTGCGCGAAAAAGCCTTCGAGGATGTAGACGGTCACCGCGACGTGCGTCGCGACGTAGACGAGCACGAGGCCGGCGAGCGTGTTGTAGAGGTTGACGTCGAGCAGGATCTGGAACAGCGCGAGGATCAGCAACTGCGGCGGCAGCACGAGTCCGGACAGGATCAGAAAGCGCGCGAGCCGGTTGCCGCGGAAGTTGTAGCGGGCGAGGCAATGCGCGGCCATCGATCCGATCACCGTCACCAGCGCGACGGCCGCGACCACGACGATCGTGCTGTTCCAGAAGTACGTGCCGTAGTTCGACTTGGTCCAGGCGTCGGCGAACTTTTCCCAGTGAACCGGCGACGGCAATCCGTACGGGTCCTTGAAGATCTCGGCGGTCGTACGCAGCGACATCGTCGCCACCCAGAGCAGCGGACCGCCGCTGATCACCGTGTAGACGAGCGCGAAGAGCACGAGCGGCGTTCGGCGCAGATAAGCGAAGCCGGAGCCGAGTGGCGGGACCACGCTAGAACTCGATCCGCTCGCGCGAGCGCGCGACGCGCGTGACGATCGCCACGAACGCAAGGATGATGACGAACCACAGCACCGCGATCGCCGACGGATAGCCGAGATCGAACGTGTTCCATTCGAACGCGCGCTTGTAGACGTACGTCGACACGGTTTCCGTCGACCACAACGGTCCGCCGCCGGTCATCACCCAGATCAGGTCGAACACCATCATCTTGCCGATGAACGACAGCACCGTCAGGTTGACCGTCGTCGTGCGAAGCATCGGCACGATGATGTAGACGAGCTTCGCGACCCACCCGCAGTTGTCGAGCTCGGCTGCTCCGAGCACTTCGCCCGGCAACGCGTGGAGCGCGGCGAGAAAGACGATCATGTTGAAGCCGAGCCACTTCCATTCGTGCGCGAACAGCACCGACCACAGCGCGGTCGACGGCTGGCCCAGCCACGACTGCTCGAAAGCGCCCAACCCGAGGAAGCGCAGCGTCGCGTTGGCGAGTCCCCAGTCGTAGTCGAAGATCCACACCCAGAGGATCCCGACGACGACGTAGGACATCAGCACCGGCGTGAACCAGATGACGCGCAGCAGCGGCGCCAGCGGCGCGCGCGCGAACAGGCACAGCGCGAGCAGTAAGCCCCCGACGACGTCGACGATCGTCGCTACGAGCGTGAACAGCGAGGTGTTGCCGACCGCCTTCCAGAAGACCGCGTCGGACAGGAGCAGCGTCGCGAAGTTGCCGAAGCCGACGAAGTCGACCACACCGTGCGGCTTGATCGCATGAAACGCGTTGTAGAAGGTGCGGACGACCGGATAGATCGTGAACGCTGCATAGAAGACAAGCGCGGGCGCGAGGAACGCCAGCAGAATGCCGAGGCTCCCTCGCCGCGCGTCGACGCCGCCCTTCGCGTCCTTGCGTTCGGCGAAACGAACGAGCGCGCCCGGAACGCTCATCCTCGCGATCGTCGGCCGACGTCTAACCCTTGTAGCAAGCTTTGTTCATCATGCCGACGGTCTGATCGACCGACAGCAATCCGCCGGGGAACCCCGAGTTGAGCACCTGCGCGAACGAATCCTTGCATTCGCCGGTCACCATGTCGCGCGGCTGGCCGATGAAGTACTTCTCGCCCTTCTGCCGCTCCATGAGCTCGGTGAAATACGCCGCGTGCGGACCGGAGAATTGCTTGACGTCCGCCTTGATGCCGGTCTGCAGATAGACGGTCTCGATCCACATCTTGCCCATTTGCGGCGTCGACATCGCGTCGAGGAACTCCGCCGCGAGCTTCTTTTGCTTGCTCGCCGCGTTGATCGCGAAGCTCGCGCCGATCGTCGACGTCTTGCACTCGTTGCACGCGCCGCGGTCCATCGCCGGGAACTGCATGATCCCGAGCGGGAACGTCGGAGGCTGGCCGCCTTTGTCCTCGGGAACGAACGCCCGTCCCGTGTAGAAGCTTCCCATCGGCAGCATCAGCGCGCCCGGCTTGCTGTAGAAGTAGTAGTGCGACTCGCCGAGCTTCAGCGTCATGAAGTTCTTCGGATATGCGCCGGCGTCGACCAGCTCCTTCACCCATTTCAGCACCTCGACGACGCGCGGATCGGCGAACGAGAGCTTGCCGGTGAAGAGCTTCTCGTAGTCGTCAGGGCCGAGCTTGCGCAGCAGCGCTTCGGCGCTGATGTACGCGCCCGGATAAGGCCGATCGCCGACGCCTTGCGAGATAGGCGTCATGCCCGCCGCGCGCGCCTTCTTCACGAGATCGAGGAACTGCGCCTGCGTGAATTGCGCGTTCCCGGGCAGCGCGACGCCGAGCTTCTTCAGCATTTCCTTGTTGTAGTAGAGCTCGACGGTGTATGCCTCTTGCGGGATGCCGTACGTCTTGCCATTGTGCGTCCACACCTTGCGCGCCCAAGGCTCGATGTTGTTCCAGTTGACGAGGTCGTCGAGCGGAACGACATAGCCGGCGGTGATGTATTCGACCTGGTCGGGCTCGACGTAGAAGACGTCCGGTCCCTTGCCTGCCGGGAGCGCCGTCTTGAGCGCCGCGAAGAGCGGATTCTTTTCGTACCACGTGATCTTCACCTTGACGCCGGGATGCGCCTTTTCGAGGTTCCTCGCTGCGAGCTCGCGAAACGCGACTTTCGCCGGCTCGTCGGCTTCGTGGG
Source organism: uncultured beta proteobacterium (assembly GCA_963728935.1). Lineage (GTDB taxonomy): Bacteria > Pseudomonadota > Gammaproteobacteria > Burkholderiales > Casimicrobiaceae > CAVSMC01. The sequence continues at coordinate 2,334,951 of CAVSMC010000001.1, forward strand.
TCCAGACCTCGAGAACCGTTTCCTGCGCCAGCGCGCTGGGCGTTGCACCGAAAAGCGCCGCGCACGCGACGAAACCGGCGGCGGCGATCGATCGCATCAGATGAGCACGCATGGCTTGGTTCCTCCCTTGTTGGAGCGGACCTCGGTCGTCGCCCGAGCGCACAATGCGGCTCGATCGCCGGAGTCGTGCGCGCGACCGACACAAAGCGCAACGCCGGCAAGCGGCATTATTAGTACAAGCGCGGTTGCGCGCAACACTTCTCCGCTCGGCCGTGCAAAACTATCGCTTTCCGCGCATGGCTCGCGCTACGATCGTCGGAGGTGACCGTATGGTGCTGGAGATCGCTCAAATCGACGTCAAGAAAGGCATGGAAGCGCAATTCGAGACGAAGGTGGCCGAGGCGATGCCGTTGTTCCGGCGCGCGAAGGGCTGTCGAAGCATGGAACTGCATCGGTCAGCGGAAATGCCGAGCCGCTATCGGCTCTTCGTTGAATGGGACACGTTGGAGAGCCATACGATCGACTTCCGGCAATCGGAGGATTTTCAGCAATGGCGCCGACTCGTCGGCCCGTGCTTCGAGAGTCCGCCTTACGTCGAACATATGACGTCGGCATGGTTTGGATTCCGTGACGCCCCGCGCTGAGCGCCGGGCGGAAATGTGGATGCGTAGCGCAACCGGAACGCCCATGCGGCGGTCTCGGCGTTCGACGGATCCCAACCGGAGGCGCATTCGCCCCTGAGGGCGCGCGCGTCGAACACATGCCGACAGCGAAATCCACACCCGACCACGGCCGTCTCGACCGGGTCGTCGCGCAAGCGCGGCGGGAACGCGACGAGCGTGCGCAGGGCTATCGCGAGCGCGCGCTCAAGCTGTATCCGTGGGTTTGCGGACGCTGCGGCCGTGAATTCACGCATGCGAATCTGCAATTACTCGAGGTGCATCACCGCGATCACAATCACGACAACAACCCGCCCGACGGCAGCAATTGGGAGCTCCTGTGCACGTACTGCCACGAGAACGAGCACCAGCGCTACATCACCGAGCACGGCCGCGATCCGCGGGAGGCGCGATCGGCGCCGGCGACCCATCAACCGTTCGCCGATCTCAAGGAACGCTTGAAGAAGGGGCGGTGAAATCCGGCGATCGACCGCATCCATCGCACACTGACATGGCCAAAGTGATCAAATCCGACGCCGAATGGCGGCGCCAGCTCACACCGATGCAATACCAGGTGGCCCGGCAGGCTGCGACTGAACCCCCCGGCAGCGGCGCGTACGTCCACCACGACGAGGGCGGAATCTATCGTTGCGTGTGCTGCGGCACGGCGCTGTTCGCGTCGGATACGAAATTCGATTCCGGCTGCGGTTGGCCGAGCTATTTCGAGCCGCTCGATCCCGCGAACGTGCGCGAGCGACGCGACGCGTCGCACGGAATGGAGCGCACGGAGATCATCTGCAATGTCTGCGATGCGCACCTCGGTCATGTGTTTACCGACGGCCCGCCGCCGACCGGCCTTCGTTACTGCATCAACTCGGCAGCACTCGCGTTCGAACCGAAGTAGTCGCCTCGCCTTCCTGCGGCGAGTGCATCGCGCACGCGCGTTCGCGCGCGCGTGCGCGTCAAGTGAATTTTCGCTTCGTCGCGAACGGCTTGCGCCACGGCAATTGTTGCCGGCGTAAGTAGCATAGAAGCCGTCGCTCCTCGCTGATCGATCCAAGGTCCGGCGCACGGGTTCGCGTGCATCGGTGCGACGCGGCTTCGCGGCGGCGCTTCCCGTTTGCGCCGGGTGGTCGGACCGCGGTAGTCCGAATCGCGGCGCATCCGACTTGGCGACTGCAGACGAGCTTTACGTTACGATGTTGGAGGTCCCGATGAAATCGATCCTCGATCCTTCGTTCCGCTACACGAACAGCGTGGAAACCGATCTTCGCAAGACGTTCGCCAAGATCCGCCGTGAGTTGCGCTACCAGCAGCAAGACCGCGCGACGGTCGACGTCGAAGCGACCCGCGGCGAATCGCGCGTTCATTCTCCGGCGTGCGTCCCGGAGCCGTGACCGCAGCAACCGTTTCGATGCGAATGCTGCACCGCCTGCTCACGGCGGAAGGGCAAGGTCGCGCCGCGAAGACGGTCGAGATCTACGGATGGCTGCTGCTGCTCGAAGGAGCGGCTTGCATGGCGTTCCCTCAGTCGGTCGCGACGTTGTTGGGGATCGCGCCGCTCGTCGACCAGGGCGTCGTGTATTTCCGGTTGGCGGGCGTCTGGGTCGCGGGTATCGGGTTGCTTTACCTGTTGAGCGGGCGCCTCAACGCGACGGGCTTCGTCTTTGCAAGTCTGCTCGATCGGCCGCTCGTGCTACCGCTTCTCGCCGTCTTCTGGTTGCTCGGAATGCTGCCCGGATCGCTGGCGCTGGCGGCGGGTTTGCAGGACCTGCTGACGGGCCTGTGGACGCTGATCGTGTGGCGCAAGGAGTTCGCGACGACCGACGCGCCGGCGTGAGCGTCGCGATCAACCAATCTTCGCCGCAAGGTTGCGCGCGTCGCGCAGGTCGGCGCTGTCGAGGCGCGACGGCCACGATCCGATCGCTTCCGACAGCAATGCGCTTGCTTCGCCGTCGCGGCCGTGGCGATGCCAATGCATTGCCAGCGCGGTCGCCGCGCGCAACGCGTACGCCTTTGCTTGTTGCGCGTGCGCGACGTCGAGCGACTTTCGCAGGTATTCCTCGGCCTGCGCCGCGTCGGGCTCGCGAAGATCGAAAAGCTGTCCGCGGATGCGAAGCAGCTCGGACTCCGCCCAGCGCTCGCCGTTGCGATCGACGGAAGCGAGCCCTTCGCCAACCGCGGCTTGCGCTTCGTCGAGCTCGCCCAACGCGAGATGTGCGCTCGCGAGCGCCGCAACAATCGGCGTCGACAGCAACGCCGACCCCATGGCGCGAAGCGCGGCGCTGCTCGCGTGCATCAGATCGAGGCCTTCGCGCGTGTCGCCCAGCAGGACCAGATTGGCGCCTTGAAACGCGGCGACCACGGCACGGAAATACGTGAAGCCCTGCTCGACGCACAGCGCGAGCGCCGCCGGCAGCTCGGTGTCCGCTCCTCGCGGCTCGCGATGGAACACGTGCACGAACCCGACGCTCGCGAGGCCGCGCGCGAGGAGGAACGGCTGCGTCGCATCACGGACGTAGGCAAGCGCTTCGTTCGCTCGTGCGAGCGCTTCGTCGGGGTAGCCGCGCACCCAGAGCGCCATCGCAAGCCAGCCGAGCGCAGACGCCTTGGCGTCCTGGCCGTAGAGGACGCGGTGCGTCTCGCGAACCTCGTTGCCGTACAACCGGATGCACGCGTCGAGGTCCGAGCAGCCGGAGACGAAATCGCCGCTCACGCAATGCGCGATTCCCATCAGGTAATGCGCCTCGATCAGCGCGTCCTCGTCGTGCCCCTGCCGCGCGAGGTCGAGACATTGCAGCGCGATCCTGCTCGCTTCGCGCTGGTCGCCGCGCACGAAGTGAAACGCGCCGACACCCCACAGCGCGCGAAACTGACTCGGCGTATCGCCGATAGTGCGGCAGAGCTCGCCGGCGCGGCCGAACGCTTGCGCGGTCTCGGGGGCGCTCCAGCCGCGTAACGGGATCAGCGAATAGCCGAGCTCGACCTGCAACCCGAGCTCGTATTGCGCGCGCCGCCGCTCGTCCGGCAACGACTCGAGCGCCCGCAAGCCGCTCGAATAGTTGGCGATCGCCTCGGCGTACGATGCACGGCGGAACGCATGCTGGCCCGCTTTCTGCCACCAGCGGAGCGCTGCGGCGACGTCGCCCGCCTGCGTATGGTGGAACGCGACGACTTCGGGATGCGCGTCGGCTTCGCCCGCGAACTGTTCGACGATCACGCGTGCGATGCGTTCATGGTATTGCGCCCGCCTGCTCTTGAGCAGCGACTGGTAGGCCGCTTCCTGGATCATCGCGTGTTTGAACACGTAGACGGTCTCGGACGGTACGCCACGTTGGTGCAGAAACTCCGCGTGGACCAATTCGCCAAGCGAACGCTCGAGCGTCGCGTCGTCGTGTGCCGACACCGCCTTCAGCAGCGAATACGAGAACTCGCGGCCCAGCGTCGCGCAAAGCTGGGCGAGAGGCTTGACCGCGGCGAGCCTGTCGAGGCGCGCCGCCAACGAATCCTGCAGCGTCGTCGGAATGGCGAGCGGCGGAAGCGGACCGTTGAGCGCATAGCGATCGTCGTGCGCCTCGATCAGGTCCGACTCGAGCACCATCTTCGTGAGCTCTTCGACGAACAACGGCACGCCGTCGGTCTTCGCGACGATCTCGTCGACGACTTCCGCTGGCAGCGGCTTGTCGCTTGCGAGCCGATCGACCATCTGCTCGATCTCGCTTCGCGTCAGGCGCATCAGCATGAGCGGCGTCACGTACGACGCGGGCGGCCACGGCGGATCGAAGTCGGGCCGCGCGGTCAGCAGCATGAACAACGGCAACGTCGGAACGTGCTCGATCATGAGCGCGAGCAGTTGTGCGGATGTCGGATCGATCCAATGCAGGTCCTCGATCACCATCATCAGCGGCTTTTCGCCGGCGAAGCTCACGACAATCCCGATCAGCATCTGCAACGTTCGCTGCCGCTGCCGCTCGGGACTCATCGACTGCAAGGGGAAGCGGGCAGGCGCCGGCAGCGACAGCAGCGAAGCGAGCAGCGGCATCGCCTCGCCAGCCGGCAGACGATGGAGCGAGCAGAACGCTTCGAGCTTGTCGAGCCTCGCGTCGTTCGCGTCGTCGCGGCCCCAGCCGAGCACGGTCGGAAGCAAGGCGATGACGGGATACAGCGGGCTGTTGGCGTAGTACGCCGAGCAGCGGAATTCGAGATGCGCGTGCGGCTCGCGTTCGAGCGAGGTGAGCAGCGCCTGCACGAGGCGGGACTTGCCGATGCCGGGGTCGCCCGACACGAGAACGACGCGGCCGCGGCCTTCGCTCACCTGCGTCCAGCATTCGCGAAGGAGCCCCAGTTCCTGCGAGCGGCCGACCAACGGACGCGCTACACCTTCGGTTGCCGTCGGCGGCGGTGCGTGGCTCGCGTCATGCGCGCTGAATCGGCGCATGCCGCGCTCTTCGCCGACGACCTGGAACGCCTGCACCGGAAGCGCGAAGCCGGCGAGCGGAATCGCGCCGAGGTCGCGGCATTGGAACAGTCCGCCGATCAGACGCCGCGTGCGCCCGGCGATGACGATCGAATCGGGTTGCGCGATCGCTTGCAGCCGCGCCGCGAGGTTCGGCGTTTCGCCGAGCGCCGTCTGCTCGCGCGCGGCGCCGGCGTTCACCAGCTCGCCGACGACGACGAGGCCGGTGGCGATACCGATGCGCACGTGCAGACGCTCGGCGAGAACATCGAGGCCGACGATGTTCGCGACCAGCGCGAGCGCGGCGCGCACGGCACGCTCGGCGCTGTCCTCGTAAGCGCGGGGATAACCGAAGTAGACGAGCGCGCCGTCGCCCATGTAGCGGGCGACGAAGCCGCCGTGGCGTTCGACGGTATCGGCGACGCAGCGATGACAGGCGCCGATCACCTCGCGAAGCTCCTCCGGATCGAGCCGCGACGACAGCCGCGTCGATCCGACGAGGTCGCAGAATAGGACGGTGAGCTGCCGCCGCTCGGCGGACGTGTCACTGCCGTCGGCGGCGAGCGGAACGCCCGCTGAAGGCGCGCTCGGTTCCTCGCCGCCTCCGGCCGCGGTGAGCTTCGCGCCGCATTCGGCGCAATAGCTCGCATAGGCGACGTTCTTGAATCCGCACGCGGCGCACACCGAAAGCACGGGCGCGCCGCACTGGATGCAGAACTTGGCCGCCTCGGGAAGGCTCGCCAAGCAGCTGGAACACTGCATTGGCTCTACTCGCGCCGAGTCGACCGCCTGGAGGGCAAGCGCTACGCCTTTCGCTTGCGCGCGCGGCGCGCCCGCGACGCGCTCGGCTGGTCGGGCGATGCAGCGCGAAGCGCGCGCAGCATCGTCTCGAGCTCGGCGGCAAGGCGCTTTATCGCATCGAGCTGATCGCGCTGCTTCGCAGGGGTGGCGGCGCGGCTTCGAGCTGGTTTCGCCGCGCCTTGCTTCGCGTGCTGGACGAGGTCTTCGAACTTGAGCACGTTATTGACGCGCGCGTTCTTTCCCGGCGTGATCGACTCGGTCGTCTTCGGAGCGCTCTTTGCCATGTTAGCTCACCTCCACCTGCGGAACTTCGATCGTCTCGATGCCGATCTGCGACAGCGTGATGTCGAGCACTTCGTAGGGAAGTACGACGTTCTGCATCGTGATCTCGCCGATCGAGGTCGAGGCGCGGACATTCTCGATGCGAAGCTCGTCGACGTGAAAGGTCGCCGTCGTCGTGACCTTTAGCGTGGCGGCGAGCAGGCCGACGTCGGCCGTCGGCATCTTCGAGACCACCGGATTGCTGGTCGCATCGATATTCTGGCTCGCGACGGCGGGCAGCAGAACATCGGGCAGCTCCACGCCCGGGATCGTCAACTCCGGCAGCGGCAGCGTACCACCGCTCACGCGCCCGATCGTTGCGGAGGCGAGCGACGCATCGGGAACGCTGACGCCGGTTACGGTTGCGCCCGTGAGCCCGAGCCCGGCGACGGTGAAGCCACTGCCCGGTGCGACCAAGTTCTGGGCGCGAATCCGCTCGGCCACGGCAGCACCGAGATTGAGGTTCTTGAGCGGTCCGACGACCGCGTTGAGATCGCTCACGGCGAGACTGGGCACGTCGAACGCGAGCGACGCGAGACCCGGCAACGTCAAGTCTCCCAGTCCGACGCCGAGGCGCAGCGTGCCGAGATCGAGCGTGCCCGAATCGGAGAAATCGACGTCGTGAATGCCGTCGGGCATCGAGATCGTGACGCCGACGCGCCAATCGAGACCGAACGCGAGCGTGAGCGCCACGCTGACGTTTTTCATCTGCGCGATGCCCGTCGAGCTTTGCACATGAACGTTGCCGAGCGCGAGACGGTCGACGTGAACCGCCCCGATCTTCACCTCGCCGACGTCGACCCGCTGGACGCGAGCCTTGGCGATGTTCGCTTGCGCGATTTTCGCTTTCATAGCGGGCCTCTTGTTGTTTCGATGGTCAGGACTTCGCTGTTCGCAGCCGAAGGTATTCCGCGCCGGCGCCCACCAGCAGGGCGGTCGTGTTCCTGACCCAGTCCGCGCGCGATTTCTTCCAGCTCGTCCAGCCTTGCGGGAATTGTTTGTGCACGAACATCGCTTCCAGATCGCTCACGGCGATCGCCGGTTCACCGTCGAGCATCATGGTGCCGGGCTTGTTGGCGAGAAACGCGAACAGCAGACCGAACTCGCCGGCCGATCCGACCAGATTGTCCTCGCCGAGGAGCCGGGTGAGCTTCTGCTCTAGATCGCGATGAGCATCGGCCGATTTCCGCTCGGGCGCCGCGAGCTTCTTCACCAGTGCCGGACCGATCGTGCGCACGAAAGCGCCGAGATCGGCGAGCAGCGACGTCGCCGCGGAGCCGCCGACCTTCGAGCCGGGATCGCGGTGCAGATTCTCCGCAATGAAGTGTGCGACATCGATGCGTGCGACGAAGCCGTTCTTCGCCCGTGCGGTGAGCCGCTTGAAGTGATCGAGGCTCAGTCTGCCGGAGGCCAATGCGCGTGGATCGCCCTCCAGTATGCCGCTGTGTCCCGCATGAGATCCCTGTGACCCCGGAAATTCCAGCGAGAACAGTCCCGGCGGGGTTTTGGTGTCGAGGTCCCCGGACGCGCCGCGCATTCGCAAGTGGTTGCCGGTTGCGAACACCTGCAGCAGATCGCCGAGGTCGCCGCCCCCTGTATTGCCCAGCGCTCTTACATCGTCGATGCTCGCGAGCGGGTTGTCCGCATCGTTTCGCACGGCGAGCACCCCCGTGGCCACGGCAGTCCCGATGAACGGACACGTCGCCTTGGTCTGCGCGATCCGCATGAGGAGATCGGCACCGAGTCGAAGCTCGGTTGCCGGATCGGCGGCGCTCGACCGGCGGTCATCGGTACCGGGCACAGCTCCGCTGTCGGTATCACCCATCATTGAGCCCTCGGGCGTGACGGCGCGATCGCCGGCGAACTATCCGCCAGGCGATTCGGCCGACGGGCAGTCCATGTTTCGGCCATCGGTGCGACGTTTCCGCCGCGAAGCATGATCCCAGACGCCGTCCAGGGTCAATGGCGCCGGGAAAGATGCGGGTTTGCGTCGTCGCGCCGACTATTGGCGTGGCGCTGCCGGTCGAACCGAATTGACCGCCTCGAGCGCGCGCGTGGAGTCGGAGACCCATCCGAAGATGCCGCCTTGCGCCCTGATCATCTCGAGCGCGACGCGCTGGAATTCCGGGAAGTACGAACCGACGCAGTCGGCGAGCACGACGCATTCGTAGCCGCGGTCGTTCGCCTCGCGAACCGTCGTGTTCACGCACACTTCAGTGGTCACGCCGCAGACGATCAGCGACTTGATGCCGCGGTTGTGCAGGATCAGGTCGAGATCGGTGGCGCAGAATGCCCCCTTGCCTGGCTTGTCGACGACGACTTCACCGGGTTTCGGATAGAGACGGATCGAACTCGAACTCGTACGGTTCGGCGTTCATCTTCGCAAGGCTCATGGCGTTCCCCGCAAGCGTTACTGACGTCGTTTCAGGTCTTCGCCGTTGCGTCGGGATGACCCACCGCGAGCGCGAGGCAGGTCGCGCCGAACAGCGCATAGCCGAGCGCAACGAGCGGCGAGACCGCCCAGCCGAGTTGCGCGCCGTGGATCAGCCCGACGAACGCGAGGATCGCGCCGGCGAACGCCCACGCCGCGGCGCTTCGCAGGCGGACGTCGATGATGAACACCGCGATCGCGCCGAGAATCATGCCGGCGAGGACCGAGCCGCCGCCGAGCGACTCGAGCCCGCGATACAGCACGCCCGTCGACGCGAGCTTCGCGGTGCCGAGCTGCGCCGCCGGACGTGACTTGCAGCGCCAGAACAGGCGCCGGCCTGGCCGGTGCCAGCGGATCAATGCCTCGGGACACACGACCACCAGGGCATCGCGCCGGTCAAACAGCCGGGAAAGCAACGCGAGCAACACGCACATGGAGCGCCGTGTTGAGCGGTGGTGCAAACGCTCACCGGCGCACTCGCGAACGTGCTCGTCGCCCGCTGTTCGATGGACGCTCGACGTTCGCGATGACCGGGATGATGGCGCTCTGCGGCGTGTGCGCCGGCGGTGTGCACGTGACGCTGGTTCGGCTGGCGGAGCGAGTCGCTCACGCCGGTCTTGATGTAATTCTAATCGCTCGCACTACGCCTGCACGATGAACCAGCTTTCGAACGTTCCGCCGCTGAGCGTGAGTCCCGTGAGGCCGAGGATGGGAGAGAGCGTTCCCGAGAATTGACGGCCCTTCGCGTCCTTGAGCGCACCGCAGTGAATCCGAATCAAGACGCGGCCGGGCCGCATCATCGACTTGAAGCCCGCAGGCGTCGTATTCGGCGTCCAGGCCAGTGCTTGCGCCGTGGCTTTGAGAGTTCCGAAAATCGAGACGATCGGCAGCGGCGTATCGGGGCCAGCCGTTGCGCCGCTCGGGTCAGGCTGAAACCACACTTCGACGACGCGCGGCGGATTTTCCTGTTGTGCAGGATCCAATGGACGGCTGAAGTTGACCTGCAGTCCTCCCTGCAACAGCGTGGTTGCCGCATCGACTTTGATCGTCTCGTCGTGCGCCCAACTGATCTTTCGAATGACGCCCCAATCCTGATCGAGCCCCGGTCCCGGATCTCCTTGCGGACCTTGTGCTCCTTGTGGTCCGACCGGACCCGCGACGCCGGGGGCGCCCGGAGCTCCTGCCGCGCCGGCGTCGCCCTTGCCGCCTTTGTTGCCCTGCGGACCCGCAGGACCAGCAGGTCCCTGCGGCCCTGTTTCTCCCTGTGGACCGGCGATTCCTTGCGGACCCGCTTCGCCAGCGGGACCAGCGGCTCCTTGCGGACCCGTTTCGCCGGCAGGACCGGTGGGCCCTTGTGGTCCTGGAGGACCGGCGCCTCCCTCGGGACCAGCGGAACCGGTCGGTCCCGCTGCTCCCGCTGGACCCTCCGGCCCGGGCGGACCCGCATCGCCGGTATCACCCTTCGGACCGGGCGCGCCCTGAGCGGCAGCCTCGCCGGGCGGACCAGCCGGACCGACGTCACCGGTGTCTCCCTTTGGACCCGGGGGGCCGGCAGGTCCCTGGGGACCAAGGTCGCCTCGAGGTCCCGGTGGACCAGCAGGTCCTGGAACGTCGGAAACACCGGGCGCGCCGGCGGCACCCTCCGGACCTGACGGACCCTGCAACCCTGGCGGGCCAACGGGACCCGCGGCGCCAGCCGGACCGGGATCACCTTGCGGACCCGGCGGGCCGGCGGGACCCGCTTCGCCCGGATCGCCCTTTGGCCCGGCAGGACCGTCGGCACCCGCAGGTCCCGGATCGCCCTTTGGACCTGCGGGACCAGCTTCGGCGCTTCCACTGATCGCCGTGCCGTCGAAGTGCCAGCGACCGTCGGAATCTTGAATATGAGTTCCTGTATGCCGGTGCGGACCGATCGCGACGAACAGTGCGTCGTCCTGCGCGACCGAAAGCGAACCGGCGCTATTCGTCACCGTGCCAATCACCAACGCATCCGAGTCACTCGCCGCCGGCGGCGGACCCACCTCGGCGTGTGTCTCGAGTGTGACGAGTGTCGGCAATCCGTTGAGGCGCAATTCTTCGCGGTCGCCGTGGACGGCGCGCAGTATGACGACGTGCGGATCGCCGCTTTCAGGCACCGTCAGCGACAACGGACTATCAACCGCGAGGCGCACACCGCTCCGCGCGAAGGCCACGCCCGGCGCGACATCGACGGCATTTCCATTCGGCGTGACACGCAGACCCCACGCAATGCGACTCAGTCCGAACGCGTTGCGAACGTCGAGCACCGACTCGCGGAGACGATCTTGCAAGTGCTGAAGATGATCGGCGGTGACGCGCAAACCATCGATGAACTGCGTGCGAGCATCTTCAGCCATGACACCCTCCGTGAACGTGCCGAACTGTGAACCGCGGAATGCGAAGGGGCCTCCGGCGTCCTACTTCGTTGCGACGACGTCGACGCTGCTGATCTTGACCGCGCCGGTCATGCGACTCGTGAGACGAAGGGTGATCGAGCGCGACGATCCCGAGTCGTCCGGCGCAATCGATGGATGCGGCGTCGCTCCTGCCGGTAGCCAAACCGCGTTCACACCCTTTGCGGTCGGTGTCACGTCGATATGAGAAGTCTCATGACCGGCGACACTTACCACGATTGGCGCGACGGGTGCGGTCGCCGGAGCTTTACCAATCGCCCGGACCCGCGCGCCGAGGTTGGATCCGTCGCCAATGACGTTCGGGAGCGAGTGCCATGGACCGTTCGCGGGTCCACGCCGGATTGGAACCGCTGTCGACGACGAGGCGAAGCTCCCCAGGCTCCACGAAGCGGTCCCCCGACCAACGACGACGACCGCCCAATACGTCAGGGTGTGGTCGAGCTTCACTGGCGCGGGCATCGTGAAAGTCGTCCACACGTCGCTCGTCGGATCGGCGTTCGGCGCGAGGTCGACAGGCTTCGACGTTCCGCCGACGACCGAGGCAGTAGGCCCATCGGACGTGCCTTTATGGAGTACTACTCGAACTTCCGAGCCATCCACGCCGGCGCGCAACGGAAGTCGAACACCCGCGAGTTCGGAAAATGGTGCGGAGGCGTCGAGTCTCGCCGCGCCGGCATGATCCACGTCGAGGAGCAGGTCGTACGCGGCGCCGCTACCGCCAGACTGCATTGCGCGCGGCGGACCGACGGGCTCGAGAATGCGTTCCGAGGGAACCGTGGACGTGAACGTGAACCGAACTTCCTGAACCGCGACCGCCCACGACGGCAGCGGCAGCACAACGTCGTATTGCCCTTCTTCGTTCAGCGTGACCGTCGTGTCCTCAGTGTCACCAAACGCGACGCGCGCCAGATACGCAATGTCCTCGTCGACCGGGTCGAGCGTGAAGATTCCTGGGATTCGCGAACCCAGCACGATGTTCGCGTCGAACGCCGTCGTGTCGTGCGGATCGCCCGAGAGTGCCGCAAGCGCCGTGGTGAGGTCGACAACCTGCTTTGTGTCCGCGTCCCACCCGTGTGTGTTCGGCTGAGCAACGCCCGGCGCGGTCCACACTGGTGCGCCGCCGTTGATGCGTATGTCGAGATCCGACGGAAGATCGGGAAACTGTAGATAGACTGCCGACGCCAGATCGGACAACGATGCACTGGATTTGATCTTGAGCCGAACCTTCTCCGTCCTCGTCTCGAACGTGTTCTCCTCGGCGGTGCGAACCCTCGCGGAATCAGAATCGACGGCCGCGCAATCCTCGAAATAGAGGTCCACCGTGTCGAACGCGTCGCCCCTGAAGGAACGCAATGAGCAGATCGTCATTGCCGGTCCGCTGCTCGAAGTCCGGCCGACGCCGGAAACGGTGCGCAGCATGCCGAAGTCGACCACGACGACCTTCGACCCTCCACTGTCCGATTGCAGCCGAACCTGGCCGGAGTTGTCCAGCGTCGTTCCGTCGGCACGTGACGCGACGACACGTACGGTGAATTTCCGCACGAGCGCGTTCTTCGCGAGCGAACGGACGAGCGTCTTCGACAGGATGCCGTCCGCGTTGACCCACTGCAGCCACGTCTCGCCTTTGACGTAGTACGCGACGTCGCTCTTTGGAACGTTGGAATGGGACCTGCCGCCGGTTGCCACCATCGTTGTGCGCTCGCTGAAGGCAGAATGACTTTAGAAATTGATGAAGCCCGATCCACCGATCGATTTGACGAGATTCGTCGCGTCGGTGACGTTCATTTCACCGGACAATCCCGAGCCGGCGAGTCCGGTGTTGAGCTTGGCGGTGATTGCAGCGGCGTCGGCTTCGTTGATAACGCCGGTCTTGGCGGCGTTCGCCAACACCGGATCGTTCTGCACCAGCGCCGCGATATCGGCGACCGGAACGTTCTTCACCGCCTGAATGACTCCGCCGTCGATGACGTGCCACGGAACGTCGGAGAGCGAAGTTGCCCTGACCTCGATAGTCATGCCCTGAATCACCGGCGTGCCCGCCGGTGGATTCTGGCTCACGACCGTCGGCGGCTGTTTGATTGTGACGTAATCTGAAATCTTGCCGGCCGTTTCGGACGAAATCGCGGCGCGCATCAGCGACGCGGGACCAGCTGTAAACGTTGCCATCATGATTCTCCAAATGCATAGTCGCGGCGCGTCAAACAACCTTGAGGTGCAAGCCGGCGCTTTCGGCGGCTGCCTGCGCCTGCGAAATGGTCATCCCAATGAAGCTCGGTGTTGGCACGAGAACGGCGGGCTTGATGATCGTCGCGACGATGACGTACGCATCCTTGCCGGCTGGAACGATCTCGTCGGGATCGGGCCATTGCATGATCACGGGCACGTCGTTGTACGCGGTGTCGAAGCCCGTGAGCGGAATTCCCTTGCCGGACGCGTCGAGCACGCGCGGGCTGATTGGTGCGAGCGTTGCCGCTGCCGTACTCCATGCGACGCCGAGGACGTTGGGCATGCGCTTTCCGCTGAACGCGAGTGCGATCGGAATCGGATCGGGAGTCGCCGTTCCGTCATTCGCGATTGTGACCGTCGCCGTCCCGGTCGTGCACGACGGCGCCGTGACCGCGACGGTGTACGCACCGGCGGTCAGTTTTGGAAAGACGAAAGGATCGCCGGGCGCGAGTTGTTGCACGGCTTCGTAGCGGACACCGCTCGCGTCGGTCGCCACGACACGGGCGGCATCGATGTCTCGTTGGTCGCCGGTCACGGTGACACGCGCCGTTCCGCTGCCGGTGGAGAGAATGGTCTGCACGTCGAACAGTCCGTCGACGATGTCGTTCCATGCCTGCGCCGTAACCGGCTCGCCTGGATGGACGTTTGTCTTTACGAAGGTCAAAGGCATGAGCGAATTCTCCTGAGCGGTTACGCGGGCGACGTCCAGAGGACGCTCCCGCTGCGAAGACTGAGAATCGGATCGGCGCTGTTGCCCGCCGTGACGTCGCTGGAGCCGAGGATCCAGCGGTCGTCGACATACTCGACGCGCACGTCGACGCCGGCGGGCCGATGCCGTTCAAGCGACCGGCGAACGAGCTCGGCCATCGTCGGTTGTCCGGTAATGTCGAACGACGCAAAGCGGCGCGGAAGAATGAGCCGCAATGCATACGCTTCGTGCTCCAACCACGACAGCGCGACGTTCGCCGCGGGTTGTTGATCGGCGTCCGGCGGTGGCGCGAACACGGACCCCTGCACGAATCCGACGTGCGTTCGCGGCGAAACTGGAACCGGTACCGCGGGAGAAACGCTCGCGTCTTCGCCCGAGAAGTGGGCTTCCTGAACGAAGAAGGCGTAGCGCGTCGTGCCGACGTTCACACCCGGAACAGCGAGCGGATCGCCGGCATGAGGAAACACGAATGAACCGTCGAGCGCGTCGAACGGTGTCGCGACGGCGAACACCGCGCGGCGCTCTACACCGACGCCTGGACCGTCGAAGACGAAGTCGCGCGGTGCCGCGGGATCGTCGTCGTTCGACGCGAAGCACGCGCCTTTCCACGAGAATGCGTTTGCCGTGACGTCAGCCGCATCGAGCGTGACGTGACCGGCCTCGTCGAACACGAGGACCGCGGTGTCTGGAACCGTGCCGGCGTACCCAATGCCGATTCCCTCGTCACGGTTCACAAGCATCGGGCCGATGGTGCGATCTCCCGTGCCGGTGACATGGATCTGCAGCAGCGACCGGCCGAAGCCCCTTCTATAGATATGAAAGAGTTCGGCGTTGGTGCGCGGCGTATCCGGAGTGAACTCCCGGCGAACGGGATTCTCTTCCATCCCGACGATTTCGGCCGGTCCGTCCGGCGCGCCGTCGACCGAGGCGCGATCGCGTACGAAGGCGGCGTGCCAGAATCGGTCCATGCTATGGAAGAAGCGATCGTCGGCCTCTGGATCGACGCTGCCCGAAAGCGCCGGTAATCCGCTATCGGTAAATGTCGTCGTCGTTCCGGATAGCGCCGTAGACGTGAGCAAGCCGACGTCCGTCGCGTTCCCTCCATTCGCGACGCGAAATACCAGAAAGTCGCGTGCGTCCGGCGGAAGCGTCCAGCTGAGAACGTTCGAGTCGGATGCGCTGAGCGTCGCATTGCCGGTCGTCGTGACGGTAACCGCGCTCGACCGATCGACGTTCTTCGACAGCGATCGCGCGACGACGATGTACGAGTATGACGTGCTTCCGGCTGTCCCATTCTGCGCGATCGCGACAACGGGTCGCAGCTGCGTCTTGAACGCCAGCGTCGCGTCGGGGTCGATCTGCATATCGAGCGCGGCGGCCGTTGACTCCAGTAGCGCAGGCACGGTCCCGTTTCCTCGCGAATGAATCGCTGACTCGGCGACCACCAGCGCGCGGTATGACTCTCGCCTGCCTTCATAGTTTGCTAACGCCAGTGCCCCGGTCGCCAATCGGGTCGCGGCCGCGTTGAGATCCGGTGACCCGCCGCCGGTTGTCGGCGTCGCGAACAACACGAGCCGCGGCGACGCGCCAACGATGCCAAGGAGATCGCAGAGTGCGTCGGCCGCGGCATCGCGCGCGGCGTTGTCTCCGCCCGCTACGGCCGCATTGAGATCGCTCGCCGCATCGGCCAGTCGATCGGCGCGAAGATCAATGGGCGCGTATTCGTCTTGGCCAAGTCGATGCAGCGCGCCAAGCCGCTTGATGTCGACGGTCGCGTCGGCGTGACCGATGCGGTGCGAGCGACGAATCGCGGCGAGCGTCGCGGACAGGTCGTCGAGTCCCGTCGATACGGAATCCGCGACGATATGAAGCTGCTTCCCCGGTCGCGTTGCATCGAGATGCGCCGGGAAACGTGAGAGCACGACGACGGATCGGCCGCTCATCCAGACGTTACCGTGAGGGTGACACTGCGAATCCACGGCCGTTCCAGTTCGCCGAGGGTAATCGCCGGATCCGGTTCGTTCACTTGCAGACCGGCCTCGAGGTAGTGAACGGTGTATGAGAGCGTTGTAACGCTGTAGCTCACCGTTGTCGGAAGCTGACTCATGAGCGCAGCGGGTGTGATCGGCGGAGCGACACCGCCAACGCGATCCTGCAGCAACCCCGTCACCTCGGCACGCGCGTCGGCGAGATTGTCGACCGGATTGCCGGTTGCCCGCGCGAAAGCAGTGAGTTGAATCGTGAGCGTGATGTCGAAGGCGACGATTTCGCTCGCGAGTTCGACAACGAGATCGTCGTCGGCGAGTTTTGGGCGAAGCGTCTTGGGCGGCGAGAAGTTTTGCATGCGCGACGGTGGCTCACCACCACCGGGAAGCTTCGGAAACATCTCGAGCGCGACGTCGAGCACACCGTCGAGGGCCATGACGGTGGCGACGACGCGGTTGTAGACGATCGTTTCGCCGATGCCTGCGTCGCCGACGAGCAGCGAGATTGCATCGCGCGCCTTACTCTGTAGCGTCGCTCGATCCGCGCTCGACATCGACGGCTGCGCCGGCAGAATCAGCGCGTTGATCTTGATCAACTGGTATAGATCTTCGATCACCGCATCCGGCGGTGGTGCCGCGAGCGGATCGTCACGCACGTTCGGTGGAATGCTCGTCGCCAACGCCGCGGGCGCGTCGATGTTCGTCAACAGACGGACGCCGGCGGGTCGCGTCTCATCGAGCAGTTGCACCGCACGAGCCGCGTCGGCAGACGTCATCGGTGCGGCGACATTCACGATGACAACGCCCGGCCGAGTGAGATGGTCTTCCTCGATGCGGGCGAACTTTTCCTTCATGTTCGGCAGTGCGCCCAACGCCGCGAGCAATGCACCGGGCGTCGCGCGACCCGCACCCTCGAGGGCGCGCGATGCGCGCTCGCGAAGACCGTCGTCAGACTCGTCGTCCCCGGCGAGTGTCGTGCCCTGAGCGTTCGAAACGGAGTCGACGCCGAGTATTGGTCGGTGGATGACGGTGATAGCGCGCGCGGGAACGATGCCGTCCGGACCTGAGACGATTGCGCGAATCGGTACATCGATCGTGAGGTCGCCGCGCCGCAGCGTGCGGTCTTCGCTAGTCTCGAACGTCACGAGCGGCGCCTGCGCCGTCGATAGCCGAGTGCCGGCGTTGATCGCGATGTCACCCGTCGCGGGAGAGTTCGCGGCGAAGATCACCGAACCCGTCGCGGACGATCGTGTACGTCGTTCGATTCCGACGAGCCTTACCACCTGATCGAGGTCGCGGCGGCCGGCGGTCGAAAGGAATGCCGCCTGGTAAATGGACTCGAGTTGTCGCGACAGCACAGCGAATTCGCGCGCGAAACTCTCGGCGAGCAATCGCGTGACCGAGCCAGGATTGCGATCGTTGAGCAAGGGCACGGCGCTTGCGACGCCGACCGTATCGTAGTTCGCGAAGAACGTCGATGCTTCGTCGGGCCACGTTGCGTCAGCGGCGCGCGTACCGTCGGGCTGCTCACGCCATTCGATTGCGAAGTCCGTCGAAAGCGTGTAGTCGCGTCCGGCCTCGAAA
Organism: uncultured beta proteobacterium; assembly: GCA_963728935.1. Lineage (GTDB taxonomy): Bacteria > Pseudomonadota > Gammaproteobacteria > Burkholderiales > Casimicrobiaceae > CAVSMC01. The sequence continues at coordinate 2,352,555 of CAVSMC010000001.1, forward strand.
CGGAAGTACGCATTGCCGACGATACCGAACACAACGAGGGTGCTCGGAACGAGCGTTCCTTCCGGGGAGAGTTGATAGGGCGCGAACTCGGGTAAAAACGTGAATCGCGTGCGAGAGACGCCGCCGGTGAGCGACATCAGAAGATCATCGACGAATTGCGCGTATGGTTCGGCGGCGTATGTCACAGTCCGGCTTCCAACGAGAACGGCACAACGAGATTCAACGGCGTCGGCGAGTTGATGAGCTTGACGCTCAGCGTGATTCGCACCGAGTCGCGCGGCGGCGAGTGTTCGGCGACGATGTCCGCCTTGAGCACTTTCTGAATGCGTGGCTCCTGTCGCAGCGCTTGTAGCACGTAGAGCTTGAGGAGGTCGCGCGTGCGCTCGATGTTCGGTTCGCCCACGAGTGTGTGATGCAAGGAGCCGTAGTCCGGATGACCAAGCGACGCGAGCTCTCCCTTGCGCGTCTTCAGCCGATTGGCGATCGCCTGTGTGATTGCATCGACCCCGTCGGCGACTGATAAATCGCGCGTCGTGATCGGCAAGCCGGCACGCGTCGCGCTGGCGAGATCGGCGTCTTCGAAGAATCCGCTACCGAACGTGTAGTCGAGGCGCAGGTCGCGTCCCATGTGCGGCGTGACGAGCTCCAACTCGGTCTTTCGTGTCATGGCGATCCCGTGTCGGAGACGAATGGGGCGGCCGGCGGGCCGAGGATCGTGAGCATGCCCGGACCGGATGGGATCACGTCGCCCAGACGGACGAGCGCTTGGCCGCCGATAGTGACTGACGTCGAACCGCCAGGCCCGATCGGCAAAGGATATGGCGCGCCGCTCACAGAATTGACCATCTGACAAATCGAGCCTACTGTCGCCAACGGAAGTCCACCTGCCGTCGCGTTGGTTTGTGCGACAACTGTGATCACGCCCGAATCGGGCGGCCCCGCCATTCCGGGCGAGAGCAGCACGGCGCAACCAATCGAAACCGGAGACCCTGGCATCGTCGTCTCCTGACTAGGAAGGGCTGAATTGCGTGATGCCGGCCAGCGAAACCTGCGCTCCTTTCACCTTTGTTGTGCCGGTTCCGTCGAGCGTGGCCGAGCTCATAGCCTTCAACGAGAGATCGCTCTGCGCCTCGATGCTCACACTGCCCGACGCCTTGATCGAGAAATCACCGTCGCTGGTGAACGACACCTTTCCCGCCGACTTGATCTCGACGTCGCCATCCGTATTCAGCGTGACCGTCGTTCCGCCCATAACGATCTCGAGCGTGTCGTCCTTGATCGTGAACGTGTTCCCGTTCGCGAGCTCGAAGTGCATGCGGCGCAGCGAACTGTCATCGGCATCAGGGGCGAGATAGACGATTTCGTGTTCCTTCGCCACCGGCGGATGCGATTTGTTGGAGTACAGGGCACCAACGGCCACCGGTGCGTTGAGGTCGCCACCGACGAAATTCACGATCAGCAAATCGCCGACGTTCGGCAACGCGGACCATCCCGTGCGCGACACCGTCAGCGGCACGCGCTGCAGCTCCACGGCGCTGCCACACATCGAGACGTTCACTTGATGATTGCCGTCGTTTGAATCGTCCTCGCGCGCGTAGACTCTCGTCACAACGCCGAGGGCCGGCGGACGCACGCGCGACATCTCCTCGCGCACGATCGCGCGCAGCGTCGTCATCATATCCGCGCTCATGCGGTGACCTCCACGGTCAGCCGGCTGACAAAGCCCGCGTCGTTGTCGAGCAGATGCTCCACGGCAACGATTCGCAGATCGCCTCCGCCGTCTCCGCGAATGCCCGAGATCTGCGTTTTCTGTCCAGGCCGCAGCGTCGCATCACCGACGACGGCGACCGCCGCTCGGCGCGGCGCACGTTTGGCGCGGATAGTGAGGGCGTCGGAAAACGCGGTCGCGTCGTCCTGCGTGCGCGCAACGGCAACGATCTGCTGCACTTGCTTCTCCGAGTCGGTAACGGCGCGGATCCAATGCCACTTCTCGCTCCCCTCTTCGCTCGCCGCGCCGAATGGCTGAACGGTAGGCGCGTCGGGAATCGATCTCGTCGTCACGCGCCAGTCGAGCACATTCGCGCCATAGCGCAGGCCTCCAGCGCCGCCGCCGAGCGCGTTGCTGACGATGTTGCTGACGGCGTTCGTGAGTCCTCCGAGCGCGCCGCCCGTGGAACCGCCCGTCGACGCGACGAACTTGAGCTTGCCTGCCTCAGTCACGGTGACATCGGCGCCGATCAACCGCGCGAGGTCATTCACGTGCGCCCACAGCGATCGGCGGTCGTCGACGGCGTACGACGGGAGCGATGTATCGCCAGTCGCGCTATCGACGTCGACGCCGGCTTTCGACGCGAGTTGCTTCACGATTTCCGATACGGAAACGCTAATGAACAACTGCGACAGGTACGTGCGCGAGAGGGCGATGCTCGTCGCCAGGGCGTCGAGTGCCACTCCGTCGGGTGTGAGACGGATGCCGGAGATTTCACCGGCCCACACGTCCTTCTCGCTGCCGACGGTTCCGAGCGCGACGGTCGCCTTGGCTCCGAGCGCCGCGTCCTTCAGCTTCGATGACGGCCAGCAAAAGATGTCGACCGCATCGTGCTTCGGGCCCACGCCCAGCCGCACACGGACGCGCGTGATCGCGCCTTCCGCCGAGGTGAGGCGTTTTCCGTCGAGTGTGACGACGGCGGAAGGACGGGCGAGCGTCATGAGCGCGCCTCGTCGATATCGATGCCGTGGCGTCGTGCTTCGCGCTCGAGGATGCGCGCGAGGCTGTCCGCGACGCGCGAGTCGAGTGTGTCGATCGCAAGATCGCTGGAAATGCGGGACTCGGGCTCGACTCGCTGTGGTGCGACGGTCGAGCTAGCGCGGCTCGTCGTGAGCGTACGCTGAGCGAGGCCGCGGAATCCCCCGCGAGATACCGCTTCGCTTGCCGTCGCCGAAGCGTTGGTCGTCGCGCCCCGTGTTGCATCGATTGCACTTCCGGCGGTCGTGCGCTCGTTCGCGAGAGATCCCGGGATGGTTTCGACGGCCTTCGGCGCCGCCAGTGCACAACCGGCGCGAGTTACGGCTGCGGCGAGTAAGCTGCCGGTGCCCGTGGCTGCGCTATTCGGATCCTCCCGTTGGACTGCGGAAGATCGCAGAGCCGCTACGCCTTGGCCGGGATCGACGGATTCGAGAAGTCGAACGACATCGCTCGTCGCCTGATTCACGACGACGCGTGCGTTCGCGCCGTGCGCTGCCACGTCGGACGTTCCCCCGAGGTTGTCGTCGCGTCGATACTCTGTCCCCAAGTTCGCAGGCTGGGAGAGAGCGTTGACAAACCGTTCATCGCCCGCCGCGTCGCGGGGAAGCCTCGCAGGCAATGGAGGCGACAATCGATGCGCGCCGTGACTCGCGCCCGCGCCGATGCGTCGGGAAGTCTTGCCGACATCGGCAGTCAGCAAAGCGGCAGCGCGCAGAGCGCGCGGAGCGCGCGGAAGCTCCATGGTTGATTCGCCTGTGTGCGGTGCTCTCGACCGCGATCCAACCTCACTCGGTAACTCGACGCGCTGAGGCGCACGCGATTCGCCCGCCGTGGGTACACCCACCACGCGCCTCGAACGCGTTCGCTCGACGACGTCTTCCGCTGAAGCAGTCGAGTTTGGAGACGATCCTGTCGCAACCTTCGCCAACATGCCGCCGATATCGAGCGGTTGGGTCAACGCCTCCAACGCCGTCGCACGCGCGACTCGCGCGCCCGACAGGGGTTCCAACAACCGATTGGACGACGGTGCTCGCGATAGCCTGACGTGGCTCGCGGCCGGCGCAGCGCCGATCGCGAACAACCTACGCCACGCCGCGAGCGGTGACCGTGTCACGACGCGGCCTCCGTCTTGTCTTCGCGCGCGATCATTTCGAGATACAGCAACACCTGCCCAACGGTGAGCTCTGAGCATTCCGCCGGAGTCCAGCCGAATTCTCGCGCGAGAATGAAGCACGCCCGCGCCAACGGTGCACGCACGGCCTGCTCCAACTCGTCTTCATTCATCGAAAGGCCACTGATCGCATTGACGCGATCCGCAAGGAACTGCACGACGCCAGCCGGCAGATCGCCGACCTGCTCGACGCTCATTTTCGGTGCGACGAGCGACTGCTGTACCATCAGCACCGACGCGAGCACGCGCTGCTCGCGCGACGCGCGAACGACTCGATCGACGTCGCGCACGAGTAGCGGACGAAGCGTCACCTCTCCACCCGACGCCTTCCAGGCGCCGTCGCCGTCGTTTCCACCACTGCTCACGCCGCCGCGCAACAACGACAGCGGGATCTGCACCGCGTGCGTTGCCGAACCCGACGCGAGCAGCGCGTCTGCCGTGAGTTGAGTCGCCATGATCTATTCTTTCCTGGCGTGCATCAGCCTTGCTCTTCGGTCTTCACCCAGAGCGCGCTGAAGCTCACGTTCTCGAGCACGTAGTCGTCTTCTGGCATGGTGTAGTTCCACTCGCTCACCTGCACGCCCATCACGGTGACGGTCGCGCTCGCATCAGGCACGTTGGGGTTCTGCAAATGGAGGCTGAGATTGAACGACGGGGCGACGAATGCGCCTTGCGGCCGGTTGTCGCCCGCCGCTCCGAGCATCAATCGCAACAGCGCTCCATTGATATGCGCCCGGCCAATGCTTCCCGTGACGTTGATGTTGCCGGGTCGCAGTTCGGTCGCGAAGCGCTGGCCCAGCTCGTGGAACGGCTTCGTGGCGTTCGTCACGCGGACGGTGACACCCGTCGCCCGACCGATCGGAGTTAGAGAATACTTATCGGCCACGACTTTTGCCGCATCGCCGGATGGTCCTGCTTCCACCGCGACGGAGATCGTCCCATCGCCGCCCGTATACACTGTCGTTGCCATGGTAGTTGCCCCTCGCGTCTATTGCAGGTTCATGATGACTTTGATGAAATCGATCGAGAACGTCGGCTGCAGCGTCATCGTCACGATGGCCTGGCCGGCGATCTCCTGAGCGCGCGTCGCCGACACGTCGAGCGTATAGCCAACGAGCATCTCGTCCAGCACCATCTGCGACAGGAAGCCGTCGAGTGTCGCCTTGAGTGCCGCGCGAACGCGAACGTTGTTGAGGCTGCCGATATACGGGTTGCTCCCGATGCGAACTCCGGCTTTGGCATAGTCGACGGTCCGTCGCACCGAGATCTGTCGGAATGCGCCCGTGTCCGTGGTAATGCCTTTCAGGACGCGAATGCCGAGGTCGTTCCGGAGAACGAGCAACTGCTTGCCGAGCAGGTTCTTTTGCTGTCCGCGTGAATAGGCCTGCGCCAGACCGGCTGCCGCAATGGCTTTGTTCGTTAGACTTATATGAACGCCGAGTGTGCTGAGGCGGCCAGCGACGAGTGCGGCGGCGTATGTTGCGGGCAGAGTCACCTGCGTCTTCAGATTCGCATCGTCAGCCACGATGCCTGGCGTCACCAGAATGACGCGCGGATTGGAAACGATGTCGTCGGCCAACATGTCGTTGAATCCGTCTTTCGTCACGCCCATCACGCCCATGCGTTCCTTGCCGTCGTTCTCGGTGGACTCGAGGTGCGCGAGCATGTCGGCCTTCGCGTCCTTTGAGCCCACGCCGCCGATGACGACGATGTTGACCGTCTCCGGAGCGAGGATAGCGAGTCCGCCGCTCACGGATGTACCGCCGCCGGCGTTCTGTCCGTTCGTTGCGACAGCCGCGCCAGGCGTGACCTTGGTCGGTACCTTCGTGTTATCTCCGGGGGGAGTTGCGACCACGAGGAGACGACTGTCGGCAGCAATCGCGGTTGCGAGCGCGCCGGCTGTCGATGCGTCGTGCGTCTCCTTCGTCGTGCCAAACTTCACCGTCAACGTCTTGGTCGTTGCATCGAAAGTGAGCGTGATCGCGTTCGCCCACGTGCCCGGCGAGTTCGCCTGCAAGCCGAGTATGGATCCGGCGGCGTCGTCGATGGACCACGATGCAACCGGCGGTGCGGCAGCGAAATCGCCGACACGAACGGCGTACACCGTCGACGCGCCGCCGCGGAACAGCTGTTCGATCGTTCGCGTGAGCGTGAGCGCATTTGGTTGATCGGCACTCGCGGTCGGCCACGCGTCGTACGGGCCGAACGTGTCGAGCGCTTCGGAGTAACTCGATAGCACGAACAGCTTGTTGATCGAACCGCGGCTCGCCGTGCCAACGACGCCAATGTTTCCGGTCGAGATCCCGCCGACGCCGATCAGACCTTCGGCCCGAACGTCGATGTACGTACCCGGGAGGATCATTTCGGTGATCGTCTCACTCATGCCCGTCTCCTATCGTTGGAAATAGCCGCGGTCTGTCCTCGTCATGAAGGGATTGTGAAGAGCTCGTTGCTGTCCGGCGTGATACCTGGTGGATCCAACCCATCCGCCATCTGCAACGTGACGGGGATTCGCGCGATGATGCCGCCCGACGAGTCAGGCCGGTTGATCTCGCGTTCGAACGAGAATGTCATGCGCGCGGAACGGCGTCGCAGCGCAGGCGATGATTCTGGAACTCCAATGCTGCCGATCGACACCGGCGCGACCAAGATCAGCCGGCGCACACTCTTCTGCGCCGCGGGCGCCAGCATCGCATCGATCACGGCGTTGGAGAGCGCGAGCGTATCCGCGGCAGTGTCCGCGCACACATCGACACGAATCGTTCCCGCGATGCGTTCGAGGCGTTGCTCCCACTGCCCGAGGAAGTACGACACGATGACGAGACCGACGCCGGGCAGTGCGCCGCCGAACGTCAATTTTCCGATGCGACCGTCCGCAACGACCTGCGTCGGGCCGGGCGCCGCGGCAACGACGACCCTCGGCGCACCCGATATGAGAACTGTGATGTCCGCGGGTTCGAGCGGTGCGGTGCCGGGATCGCTGCCGTCGTTCTTGACCAAACCACCGTGCGGGAGAATCAACTGCTTTCGGGTCGCATCGAGCAATGAGAACCCGGGTTCATCGGGCAACACGGGATTCGCGAGATCGATCGTCACAGTCCACGGCAACGCGCCGCCGACGATGAGCTGAGCGCGTTCACCGAGCCCCGGATTGATTCGCGACGAGGATTCGAGCGATAGCACGATTGCCGGCAACTCGCTCGTCGCCGCGGGTTCGGCGCCACCGACCTGCACAGGGGCCGGCGTCAAGCCGGCACTCGACAAATACGTGGCGACACTCTGGAGGAAGAAGGTCTCGGCCACGATCATCCCTCCCCGAACAGTGATTTGAGGGGACCGAGCACGTCGGCGGCGCCTTTCAACGCAGTCGACAGCACGGTAGCTGCAGGTTTGATCGGCTCGAGAATCTCCCCAACCTCAGGCACGCTGCCAAGTAGTGCCGGCAGATCGAGCGCATCCAGTCCGAGCGACGCAAGATCGTCGAGATCCACGCCAAGTTCGGCGCCGAGGTCGAGCGACGGCGCAGGTGGCTCGGGTGGTTCGGTGTACTCGCGAAGAACGATGACGTAACGGAACATGTTCGCGTCGTTCGCCGCCTCTTCGAAGCGAAGTTCTTCGATGAGCACGCGCTCGAGCTCCGATTCTTTCGAAATGTCGGCGACGAAATCGACGGGATCGCCGGCGAGAAACTTCTCGCGCACATCCTTGAGGAATTGATCGCGCGTGTCGTCCGTCGCGAGCGAGCCGGTGATTTCGATGGCGAGCGCGCCGCGTCCCATGTCCTGATGCAGATCGCCTGAGAGCCCGGGAACGGGAAGGACGGCGAGCCTCCGGCTCTCGAACGACGCGATGCGTTCGATGCTTGGCGGCGACCATCCTGCGATCAACGGTCTGACGAGCATGCGAGAGACCTCATGTCAAGGTATCCAGGGCACCGCGCGCGCGGCGGCGTTGTCGCTGTCGATGTACTTCGACACGAGGTCCCAGAAGGTATCCGCGCTGTTGACGCGATCCTTGTTCGGAAGCGGATCGGTATCGTCTTCCGACTTGACCAGCGCGAGGAGCAGGTACGTCTTGTTCTTGCCCGCGGCATTCGGGTCGCCGGCGTTGGGAAACTCGATCCGCGCGTACCCGACGCCCGACGCCGGTACCGTGACATCGGCGAACGCTGCACCCGCGGGCAGCTCGGTCCAGGCCGTCGTGTTCGTATCCGGCGCGTTCGCGTCGTCGAGGTGAATCGCAAACACCTTCACCTTCGCCTTCGTATCGAAGCGGCGTCGGTTGTGTACGCGCACGTAGATGACGTTGGTCCCCGTGCCTTTGATGGCATCCGACGGCCGGCGCGATATGAAATCCTTGAACGCCTCTTCGGGAGCGCTCGTGATGTCGTGCTGCAACACCATGATGTCGGGGCTGCGGCCGCCGACAGGATAGCCGCCGAGGCGAGTATCATCGGCCACGCCATCGCGGATGTAGACAGAGGCAACCGGCCGCGGCGCGACGTGAACAATCCGAAGTGCCGCGCGCCGCTCGGCCAGAATGAACGCCGAGAGCTTCGGCGCTGCCGGAGCATTGGGGAGGGCATCCGTGGCCGCGTCGCACAGAGCGAGAAGCGCGACATTCTGATCCTGAAGCGAGGCATCCGGCGCCCACGTGAAGCGCGCGACGCGCGGCGCGTCCGGCGGCACTTGCGCGAGCTTCGCGACGCCGACGCGCTTCCACGTGCTCGTGGAAATCGGGTCGCGGTTTGGCTGACCGTAGAAGTGCGCGATTGGCGCACCGGCATCGAGCGAAGCAGGAAAAGGCGTCGCCGACGGCCCGACGGGATTCACGACATCGCCGCCGGCGCACGCCGCCGCGTACAGGTGCACGGTGACATCGGATACCGGCGATGTGCCGCGATTGTGTACCTGCACGTAGACGTAGTTGTCCTCTGTCGGTATCGGGTCGCCAGCCTCGAGTTGCTCGTCGAACTCCGCTCCGTCGACGACGTCGTCGAAGAACGTGAACGGCGGCGCGTCCACGCGAATGTCGAACGCGTGGGTGTAATCGAGCGCGACTGCACCCGCCGGCAGGCGGGGGTCGTCCGGCAATGGAGGCGTCGCCGGCCGAGTGTCGCTGCGTCCGTCTTCCACGAGTGTCTGCCGAATGTTGAGGCGCTGGAGAGGGGCGCCATTGGTAACGCACTCGAATATTCCGAGCCCGAACGTCGACGCGCGGATCGCATTGGTCGCACCGACGCGCTCGAGGTGTGTGATTAGGAGGTGTGGCAAGCCAGCGCCGTACTTTTGCCAGTCGGCCGTCACTGCCGGTGCGAGCGCCGCAGGCGCGGGATCGAATGCCGGCGGCGCTGGTGCTCCGCCCGTCTGCACGTGCACTTTCAGTTGTGCGGACACACCGCCGCGGTCGACACGAATCGTTGCGTTGCCAGCCGCGCCGATCGTGAGTTGTCCCTGATTTGGCTCGACGTTGCTCACAGAGGCAGTGGCGTTGGCAGTACTCGACCAGTCCACGTCGCGCGTGACGTCGATCTCAGTCCCGTCCGTGAACTTTGCGTCGCACCGAAGCTGGAAGGGTGCGGCACTGGTCTGGAAGGTGACGAGCGCGACAGCCGGCTGGATCTTGAGTGACGCGATGACGGGGACGTTCGGCAACGCGTACACGCCAGCCAACGTGCCGGCGAGCAGCGTCGCCGCGGAGGCGGACGGCACAGCGGGGTCGAAGATAAGAGAACTCAGAGGGCCGGGCGGAAGGCTGCCTGGGACGATCGTCCTGGGCGGCGTCTGGAACGGCACCTCCGGTGTTGCCGCGTCGGTCACCGTTACTTGCTGTGACGCCCTGGCGCTTGCTGGTCCGCGGAGCAGCCGCGCGGTGATCGTAGCCGTCCCGGCGGCAAGGGCAATCGCTCGGCCCTCGACGCCGAAGGTCCTGACCTCTCCTTCCGGTGTCAGCCGCGCCGTGGCGATAAAGAGCGTGTTCAGGTTGTTCGAGAACCATGCGGCGCGCGCGGTCACGTCCAGCGTCGTCGTGCCGTACGTTGCGCGCGCGGTAAAGCCGAGTCGTTGTTTGACGCCAAGCGTCGCACCGGCTGGCGACACCTTGAGCGACGTGGGCACGGGCTCGGTAATATCTGTCCACGCCCGTCCTTGATTGAACGAGATGAACGCGCGGCCCTGGAGGCCTGTGCAGCTCGCCGCAACGATGCGGCGGTCGAGCGGGTGGACGGCGATCTCGCTGACGCGCATCGTTGCACCCGGGAGCGGGAGCGCGGCACGGAACGCCGGCGGAGGCGGCGCGGGTGGAGTTGGCGGAATTGGGCCGAGCTGCCGCCACGTACCTGTCGGAGCGTTGTTCGTGAAGAACAACTTGCCTTCCGATGTACCGACCCAACCGTCGACGGCACCCGGCGTGGGATTGTGTGCGTCGGGTGGTCCGAATGTCGCCGCGGACACTTCAGCGTCGGCGGTTGGGGCCAACTGCGTCGACATGAGTGGGTTCCATGTCGCGCCGCCATCGACGCTGCTGTACGCGTCGTTGACGCGTCCGGCGAGAAGTTGTCCCGCGGTCGTGGGATGCTGTTCCAGCACGGCGAGAAAGGGGGGTTTTCCCTCCAGACCGGCCGTAAGTGATGTTCCGCGGTAGCGGATCAGGTGGCCCCTCGCTACGCGATCGGGGAGGTCGCCGGCGGGAACGAGAGCCTGGACGAAGAAGGGCATCAGAGGGTGTGGCGCATCGGCCGCGACGGCTTCGACTCGCCTGATGCCGTCCTGACTCGTCGCGAACAGACGTCGCGCGCTTGGCAGATCGAAGGCAGACGCGCCACCGTCGCCGCCCCAGACGAATTGCCACGTAGGCCCGCCAAGCGAGAGCCACGTGCCGTTGTCCTGCAGCCCCGTCGTGCTCATGAACGGGAGCGAAGGATTGACGGCAACATCCTGGCACTGTCCTGCATAGATGCCGTGGCTCCGCTTGCGCCAATACCCGGGCGCCTGCGGCGTCAGGCGGAGATTTCGCGCGAGCACGAGGCCACCGTCGTTGCCGATCCAAAGCTTTCGGTGATCGCCGCTATCGAACAGCGCGGTGTGTTGGTCGGCGTGCTGCGCCTGATCACCCTGCGTGAACCGAAGTCTGTCGAGGATTTGCGTAAGAGAGTTTCCGAAATCGCGGCTGATCGCCGCCTCGACCTCGCCGAGCACAACGACGCTCGGATCGTCCGGAGCGGCCTCGAGGAAGAGATTGAACGTTGCCTGCCCGTCTTCCTGACCACCGCGCTCGATCTGTTTCGTCCCCTTCGTCCAGTGACTTCCGTTATCGGCCGAGTGGTAGATCTCCGTCGCGAACCCCTTCTCCCTCGCGAGAAGGTTCTCTTGCACAACCTTGGCGAACACGGCGTAGACGTGCTGTGGCTGGCGCTCGCATAGCGCGAGGCGCACGCGACCGAACTTATCGGGCATGTTCGGAAGGCTCAGCGGCTCGTCGTCGAAGACCGTGGTCGTGGTGCTCCGATCGAAGCGCCCGCGGAACACACCGGCGCCATCGATGCCGACGTAGAGAATCAGGTACCGCGGTACTTGCACATCGCCCAACTTGACGAGCGTCGCATCCCGCGGATCGCGAGCGACCAACAGGTCAGTGCAGTGCCCAGGCCAGAGACCGCGGGCGTCCAACGACGAAGGAACCTGGGCCGCAGCCGGCTTGTTGTCGCCGTCCGGCAGGTCGCGCGTAAAGCGCGGCGTCGCTGGTTGCGTGAGTGGGCACTCGCAGCGCCAAAGCCCCGACTGGCTCGCTGCCCAGAAGCGCGTCGCGTCGTACGGATCCACACGGATTCGCGTGTAGCGAAGCGCGGCACCAGGCGGCGCGTTGCTCGGCGCAGTCGTCGCGGGGTGTGGCCCGACGAGTCGCTCGACCGCGCGTGGATCCCCGGGCCGGCGGCCGACCAGCGCGCGGAAAAGGCCACGCCCGGAAACGTCGGGCGGATAGGGCGCTCCGGTGCCGAAGTACACGACGTTCGGCGCCGTCGGCGCGACGCCAATCGCGCCTACCGGGAAGACGTGTTGGTCGCTTCCGAGCCGCTCCCATGTATCACCCGCGTCGAGCGAGCGCCACAGACCTCCTTGTGCGCCGCCCACGTAGAGCATGCGCGGGTCCTCTGGGTCTTGGCCGATAGAAATGATGCGCCCACCAAGGTTCCGTGGTCCGACGAAGCGCCATGCAGGGCCGCCAGGTAGAGACTTCGCTGCATCGGCGTGGTCGATCGCGATCTCGAGCAGTTCGCTGTAGTCGAACTCGCTGATCCCCTGGCTGAACGCGGATTCCCGCTCACGTTCATCGTACGCGTCGACGACATCGGCGCGAAGCTCGTCCGTCAAGCCGAGATCATTGGTGAAATCGACTTGCGTACTCATCGCCGTAGTCCCAGCGCGCATTCATGGCGTGACGCCCTCGGATGCGTCGATCAGGTACGCCATCGCGCGGCTCAGGTCCCGATTGGATGGATTGCCTGGTCGGAACACCTCGTCGCTCGTGGTGTCCGTCCGTGCGCGCCCCGCCATGTCGACCCACTTCCGGAAGACGCCGAGCCATCCAAGATCTCGCACGACTGCGTCCGCTGCGCGGCGTTGATCGACGAATGTATCGGTGAACTGCTCACCACTATCCGCGGCGTCGATCGACACCGATTCCTCGGCTGCGGTGCCAAAATCGCCGCGCCGCTCGCTCGTAGCGCTGCCGCTCACGATTGTCTTCCACTCGTCGACGCGCCGGCGATCCAGGTTCCAGTTGCGGAACACTTGCGACACGCGGTGAATCGGCTTCGTGGCGCCCTCGGGTGTCGGCGGTGCGTTGTTCGGCGCCATCCGCGACGTCGCTGCGAGACAGAGCAATGCCGCGAGATCTGCCGAATCGTTCATCACACCATCGCCATCGCCGAACACGTCGCTGGCATCCGCCACAAACGAAAATCCGTCGGCCTCGTCATCGCTCAGTCTGTCGAGGAACGCCCAGCCAGTGAACGGTGGCGGTGACGCGTCGAGCTCGATCAATCGCGGCTCGACCTGTGCGGTCATCGTTCCCGTTGACGGTGTGTTCGGATCCAGATGCGGTGTCGTCGTAACGTCGGGATCGACGATCCAGTGATCTTGCGCGTTGAAGACGCCCGTCGTGGAGAAGAACAGCGTCGTGAGCGTTCCGTCGACCGGCACACTGCTCGCTGTGGTAAACGGTCCTGCGATCGGTCCGGTCCTGATGATGTCGCCCGTCGACGTATTCGTGGCCGCCTTCTTGTGGGCGCCTTCTGCCGAGACCGTCCAGGTATCGCCCGCGACGTAGTTGCCGCCGGAGAACGTGAGTGTGGCCAGCGTTCCGCTCACGGGCACGTCGGACCCCGTCGGCAACGCAGCCGACACCGGGTCGGTGCCGACCTGCGTCGTGTAGGTCGCCACACCGAGCGCTCCGCCCGTTGCGATGGTGACTGTGACTTGGTCCGTGGTCCCGATCCGGAGACTGAAGGTCGCGGTGCCCACCGCTCCGGCCGTCTGCACGGTGAGAATCAGTCGCGGCGTGAGCGAGGGAAACCCCGTCGACGTGTTGCTTGGCGCGCGAGTGACGACGGCGTCGGGGGTGATCGTGAACGTGTCTCCGGCCACGTAGTTGCCGGAGATGAAGTAGAGCGTGACGGCGGTACCATCGACCAGCACGGCGGCGCCGGTCAACTGCGTCGGCGAAACGGGACCAACGCTGATCTGTGTAGTGAATGTCGCCGTGCCGACAGCTCCGCCGTTGACAATGGTGACGGCGATCCGCTCGGTGTCGCGGATTGCGGTGATCGTACGGAGCGCGAAGACTTCGGTCGACCGGTCGGCTTTGGCGAATTCCACCACGTCACCGACCTTGAACTGTGCGCCGATCGCCGGGGCCGCATTCGGCGGCGAGGGCGGCGGTGGCAGCACGACCTGCACGCTGTTCGGCCCAATGCCAGCAGTGATCGGCGCGACCTGAACTTGCGCCGCCTTGGCGAGGCGCACGCCTCGGTCGCTCGCTGCTCGAGCGAACTGAATGCCAGCCGCTGGAATGGTCGTCGTGAACGTCGACGACACGATGACGTCGGTCTCGTTCGGCACCTGCTCGATGATGCGCTGCTCTTTCGGACCGGTGCTGGGCGAGATCTCGATGACGTCGCCCGGCGAGAAGAGACCGCGCAACAGCGGCGACGTGCCATCGCCCGCCGGATCGGACCGATAGAGCCGTCCCGATATGAGTTTCAGAAGGCAGCCGGCCTTACTCTCCTTCGCGTCTCGCTTCGTCGCGGCTGCTGCCCCGGTCCGGCCCATCGCGATCGCGAGATTTGGCCGCTTCGAATGAAAGATCGTGAATGCCGTCGCGTCACTCGTGCCGACATCCTTGAACTTCGCAGCTTCGGTATTGTGCAACGCGACGGTCGTCTGATCGTCGCCGTTGTCCGAGAACACCGCGCCCGGCGCGAGCTCGAGATCTTTCTCATCGTCGCGCGCGGGCGACACGTGGAGCGTGCCTCGCGTACCATCGAGCGTGATCGCGTTGGCCAATAGCTCGCCATAGCGCGCAATCGTGATCGGCGTGATCGGCGCGTACACGATCTGATTGTTGATACCCGTTGGCGCCGGCCAGTGAAACTCCAGTCGATCGTGACTGATCCTGACCTGTACGCCAGGAGCCGTTCCCGCTTGCCACCAGATCCTGAGAATTGGCCGCCGTGCCGGCGGATACGAGAGGTCCGCGAGCTTGTCAGACGTCGGGGGCGCCTTTGCATCGTGAACCAGCGCCATGTCGTCGTACAGCCTCAGGAATTCACGCGGCTCGCTGTCTCCGAAGACGTCCTGGTCGTCGGGCAACGACGACGAGAACACGTAGCGCCACAGCAGCGCGTGCACGAACCACAGCACAGCGACGATCCCCAGCCAGGCCGCGAAGTCGCCGAATGCGCTCAGGTTGTTTCGCTTGTCCGAGTCTTTCTGTAGCTCCTCGACACCATCGTGCAGCCAGACGTGATAGAGGAGCATGAAGACGAGGGCGAGAAGCACCTGGACGAGCGGTCCCAAGAACAGCAGTTTCCGCGAGTTCTCCCGCGCGCCGCGCGCGAGCACGAAGATGATTTGCGCAACCGCGAGGGCGAGCGGCAATGCGAACCAGAGCGTCCAGCGTACGGCGCCCGCGCCGCCCAACGTCGCGAAGAACCCGATCGACGCAACGATCGACAGCCCGGCCTGGATCCATCCAGTGATCCCTTCTGCGCGGAGTCCGCGACCGCTGGCCGACACGATGATCATCGAGACCAACGGTCCGAGCGACGACACCGCGACCGGGTAGACGATGCTCTCGTACGTTCGCCTCGCGGGCGCATCGGTGCCGTCGGCGGGCGTGAGCGGACGCGTGAGATCCTTGCCGATCGGCAGCACCAATGCTCCGAAGTAAGCGAAGCCGACGGGCAGAAACATCGCCGCCGTCGCGCCGAGCCAGTCCGCGAGCGTCCAGACGCGCTCGATCTCGATGATCGTGCGGAAATAGTCGATCGACTCGTGGATCAGGTCGGCGCTGATCGGCAGCGGCGCTGGATCGATCTTCTTGAAAGCCTCCTCGAACGCCGGCAGCCCTTCGGGGTGCGCGCCATATATGAAAGCGATGCTGTCGGCCATAGCCTGACTGAACGCTTCTGGCACCTCGCTCGGCGTCGGGAACCAGTCCGCCCATTTCTTCGTGTGCGTGTCGGTTCCTCGACCGAAGAACTTGTCGGCAATCCGGACGTCGAACGCGCCGGCGACGTCGTCCCTCGACATGAGTCGCACGCCAGGCGTGGCGCTGGAATCCGCGAGCCGTGCCTCGATGCTCTCGAAGTACGGATGCGACAGCACGTCCGCCGCGATGTGGCACAAGTGCCCGAGCACATACGCCTGCATCTGCTGTTTTGCAGCGGCAGCCTTCTTTTGATCGGTGATGCTGCCGTCGATCAACGGCCGCACGCGGTTCCAGAAGTCGAAGACGAGATCCGTCGTCTTCGCCAGCACGCGTTCGCGATCGCCGTCGGGCGTTCCCTTGTGCAGCGTGTCGAACAGCCACCGTTGGCCGGGATTGAAGTACGCGGCGTACCGCGGCAGATCCGGACCAATCGCGCCGAGCAGCAGGAAGCGCGACACTTGGTCGGTGAGCGGCGGTCCATACAAACGCACCGGCGGCTCGATCACCGGCTCGGTCGCCTTCATCATGTCTTCGGCCTGCGTGGCGAGCTGCAGAACGTGGAGCTCGAGCTCGTGCGCAGTGCCGGCGGCCTTCTTGTTGAGCAGCGCACGCTTGATCTGCCCGATGCGATCGCGAGCGAGCAGCGTGATGGCGGCGTAGGTGATGGGTCCGGGCATCGCTCAGCCCACCGCCACGCTGACGTCAACCGAACTACCGCCACCGCCACTGGGCAGCGATGCCTGGAGGCGCTCGAACGACGAAACGGTTTTGTCGAGCCCTTCGTCGACCTGATGCGCGATGTCGTCGAGCTGCGCGCGCAGGGGTCCGATCAGCTTGCCAACGTCGAGCTTCGCCAGGGCGGCGAGCAGCTCGTCGTACACCGCGAGTGGAATTGCAAGGATATGCTCGAGCGACAACTTGGCGAGCACTCGCGCGATCGTGTCGCGGACGGCATTCAAAATGTCCAACACCGGCGCGAGCGGATCGGCCGAGGTCAGCGTCGCCTTGAGCGCGTTGACGTCCGCGAGTACAGGCGCGAGCAGCGATGCAGGCGACAGCGCATTGATCTGTGCGAGCACCTCGGTGTGAATCGTGTCGAGCGAGTTGAGCAACGGCTTGAGGTCGATCGCGTCGAGCGCCGCGCGCGCACTCGCGATGCCGGCCTTGAGCGGAGCGAGAACAGCATCGACCAGCGCTTGAACTCGCCCTCTGAGCGCATCGAAGATCGGCCGCACGAGACCAACGAGGCGCGCCGGCGAAACGATCGCGAAGAACGCGCGCAACACGCCGGCCAAGCCCAGCTCGAATCCGGAGAGCCCGATCTTTTGCAGAAGTTGACGCAGATAGACGCGGGCTGGATTGAGCGGCGCAATCGACGCGGCGAGATTAGTCACGCGCACGTCAGCGTCGGAGAAGCCGGCGGTCACGATCGCTTGAATCCGATTCGTTGCGTCGACCAACGATGCAGCAAAGCGCGCCCGGTTTGTCTCCAGTCCGCCAAAAACAGCTCCCGCATCGAGACGTGCCCCGGCGTTCGTGAGCGACAATCCTTCAGGCGAACCGGCGCCGACTTTCGCGACGAGTCCAGCGACCGCATCGCGAGCGCGCGTCGCTCGCACGGCCACCGTCGCGACACGGGCCTGAAAATCGAGCGAGCTCACGGTCGCATTCGCCGCGGTCATACTGGCGCCGGCATCCACGACACGCGCATTCAACTCCGCAGATGCCGAGGCGCTGTCGAGCCATCGGAGCACAGACTCGAATGAATGCGGATACACCCGCAGACCCATGCCGGTGAGCAAGCCCGACACGATCGCACCGAGTCCGCCGAGCATCTGCAGACGCGGTGTGTTATCGAAAAGCGACAAGAACTCCTGCATCGCGGATTCGAGACGCGCCTGAATGAGATCCGCGTCGTAGCGATCGAGCAGATCCACGGCGCGAGCGTGAACGTCGTCGAGCGCGGCGTCGATCGAGTCGAGCCTGAGCAGCGAGATCACCTGCGTCCGCGCCGCGGTGATCCGGTCCTCGATGCCGCCGAGCAGCGTCGACGGCTTGAAGCCTTCCACCGTTGACGTGATTGTCGCGAACGCCGCGTTGATCGGAGCGAGAGGTCTTTCCACGTCGATTTTGGCGATCGCCGCCTTCACGTTGTCGATAGCGTCGCGCACCGATTGCAATGCTAGAGCCGGCGACAGTGCGGCGATCTGCGTCGATAGATCGTGCAGTTTCAAATCCACGTCGGCAAGGGCGGCGCGCGGTTCGTGCGCGCGAACTTCGGCAAGCAACGCGTCGTAGCTCGCCTGTATCGTCGCGACGGCGGCATCCAAGTCTGCGAGCGCCGCAAAGTGACCCTCGGGAGTGATCTGCAGCAGCGACTCGACCTCCGTCTCCAGCTCGCTCGCGTCCGCATTCTTGATCGGAGCGACCGCGGCGTCGACATCGGCCTTCATTGAATCGGGAATAAGGTCGAACGGCACTTTGCTGATGACATCAGCCGCCGTGTCGATCGCGTTGGCGGCCGTATCGAAGTACGGCTGCATTCGCGCTTGCTCGAGGGCGGTTGCCATCGCGCGAATGCCTTCCTCGACGGCGCCCAATGCCTGATCGAGATGCAGTGAGTCGATGAACGCCTTGACCTCGCCGAACAGCGCGTCGACGCTGTGCTGCAAGTCATCGACGAAGCCTTCGACGCTTCCAAGTGCCGCCGTCGTTGCGTCCGCGGCGGTCTTCAGCGCAGTGAGCACACCGGCGATTAGCGCGCGCAATGCATTGATCACCGCCTCGATCGGCGCGAGCAACGCGCGAATGGCGTCGGCGATCGACTTGATCGGCAATGCGGCGACCGCATCGCGCACAGATCCCAACGCGCCTTGATAGGCGACTCGCACCTGATCCAACAGTTCAGTGAGCTTGTCGATCGGTGAGGTTAGCAGCGCCACACCGCTCGCCAGCGGCGAAACGAATTCGGCGACGTCGATTGCCGTGATCCGACTGGCGATGTCAGCGAGCCGGCTTTCAGCATTCGCGAACAACGCATCGAGATCCTGGGTCGGCCCGGCGAGCAGATCTTGCCGAAGGAAGGGCTGCAATCCGCCGGCGAGTCGCGTCGCAATCCGATTTACCGGTGCGAGATCTCCGGTGCGAATGAGCGTCCGCCCGGTGTCGAGCTCGGCGGTGAGCTTGTCGATGTCGAGATAAACGAGCGTTGCCTCGCCCAAGCCCATTGCCGCGGAATATTCGTCGCGGATTCTGTCGAGCGCAGCCGCCGCCGCCGCAACCGCCGATATGATTCGCTGGATCTTGCCGAGGTCCGCGGCATCAACCGATGCCATTGCATCCGCGAGCTCGGCACCATCGAACGACAACGCAGCCTCCAACGACGTCAACTCGCGATCGAGCACTCGCGGATCGAGACGCGCCGCCATGATTCCGGTGAGCCGCTTGATGTCGGACGTCACGGCGTCGAGCACCATGAGTCCGCCCACGACTCGCACGGCGCCGTCGAGCGCCTCAATGGCATCGATGACAGGGACGTTCGCAATTCCAACGCCGCTCGAACCAGTCAACTGCGAAATCAGCGTCGTGATGGCGCTTCCTTGCTGCGATTCTCCGAGTGCGCTCGCCGCCGCGTGCAATGCGCCCAGAGCACCGTTGTCGCGCGGACCATCGAGAATTCCAGACAGTTTGTCGATCAGCGTCTTGACGCTTGTTTCGAGATCTCCAATGTCCGGGTTTGCCGCAACAAGCTCGATCGTCGCCAACGCATCAGTGACCGGCTTGACAATGTCCGCGGCGAGCGGCAATGACCCAACGATCGACGTCGCCGCTTGAACGAGCACGTCGACCGTCGACCCGAGCGATTCGGTGTTCAGACCGCCGATCTGCGAATTGATATCGGAGACGGAAGACGCCGGCGTTGGGTCGGCGATTCCCGTGAGCGCGCTCGCGGGCCCTTCGACGTTGGAGAGGAAGCTTTCCACCAACGACGACGCGTCGAGTTTCGACGAGAGCTCCATCTTGAGCGAGGCCATGGCGCTAGGACGCTGTGTCCGGCAGAGGAAGTGTCTACACGTCGTCGAGTTCGCGTCGGTCGTTTGCCGCTTGCATCACGAATACTTGATTGGAGCCGCGCAGTCGAATGCTTGAATCATCGTCGAGAAGTCTGGAGAGAGACGCGCAATTCGAATATTTGCGGAGGACAGTACCCCGCTCGGCACCTCTTGGATGTATACGCCTGGGTAGCTGATTTGCGGCATGTGTTTCGCTCCTCAATTGACGCGACCACGTTCGTCTCAGTTGCGCTTGCCCGGCCGTCGCGCGCCCGCCGGCACACACGGCCCTGCGACCCGGCAGCACATGCTTGCGTATCTCACCGGCGCTGAACAATCCAATCGCCGTAGGGCGGACTGACCTTGACGTCCATTCTGTGCTCACCTATTTCCGCGAAGGCTCGCGGTTGCGGTGAACCACCTCGCGCATCTTCTCGACAATCTCGGCTGGCGACACTTCCCCAAGCGCTCGTCGTCGTGGCCGGAGTTCGTAGACAGCCGCTTCGTCACCGGCGTGCATTACGGTGATCACTTGCGCTTGCGGCCACCGCGCGAACAGCGCTAGCACGAGCGCCACGTCTTCTGCGGCGCTAAGACCGAGGATCACGACGTCCGGCTGCTGCGCTTGTTCCGCCCAAGTCGACAAGTCGCGTCCCACGTCCTTCAATAGCTCGCAGCCGCGATCGACCTCGATGGCATGCTCGAGAATTCCGCGGAGCAGTCGCGGAACTTCCAGCAGCAGCACGCGCACGGGCTCTCTCACGTTGCGCGAATTCTTCACGCCCGCGGCGCGCGACGAAATCCCCCGGAAGATTTACATCGAATGACACCGGGACCGGATCGCGAACTGATCCGATCTAGATCCAAAGATTCAGCGCGAGGGCTTGATTCGAGCCGTCTTCGCGTAGACACACGCGCCGGAGGATAGCGGCAGTAGGAAGATGCGGTGCGGAAAGCGGATTAGCTCGAAGAGCGGGAGGAACCGTGTCGCTCGATGACGGCCATGTGCGACGGCAGGGTCGCCGCAACCGCCTGAGCCCGGGTCGAAACGTGCAGCTTTTCGAGTACGTGGTGCACGTGATTCTTGACAGTGGCTTCCGCAATGCTGAGCGTGATCGCGATTTGCTTGTTGGATCGGCCCAGCTTTAGCTGCGCGAAGACCTGGAGCTCTCGACCGGTAAGGCTGTGACCGACGACATTCTGCGTTAGCGGATTCGCTTGAATGGTTGCCCGCCTTAGAAGTTGCGCGGCAATCCGCGGCGAGCAGAGCAGCTCTCCCGCAGCCGCTCGTTCAATGGCCTCGACCAGTTCGGCAAGGGAGCTGTTCGCCGTGACAAATCCATCCGCCCCGGCTTCGGCGTAGTTGAGAATGGTCGTGAGCTCCTCTCTAACCGCGATCGCCAAGATGTGGCTTTTCGCGCTGGCCGCACGCAGAGCGCGCATTAGGCCGAGGACGTCATCGAGCGAGACGTCAACGATGACAACATCGGGTTCAAGATCGCGCACTGCGTTCACTGCCTCAAGCGGCGTTGCTGCAATTCCGTCGACCCGCAGGTGCGCGCGCGCAGCTAAGGTCGCCGCCAGGCCATCGCGATAAAGTCGCACCTCTGCGGCGATCAGCACAGTGATTGGCGCACGTGCGCCATTGAGATCATGCATCTTAGTCCTAGATAACGAGGCCGGTCGATGGCAAGTCTGTGCAGACGGATCATTCGACCAAGGATCAGCGCTGCACCCCCGATGGCCGTTGAACCGACGGCGCGCCAGAGCGGGATGACCGCCTGCTCACCCTGTTCGCTTCCGGAGCGAATAGGCCGGCCGCGTCGGCCGAGGCCAATGAGGCGGGCGTCTGGCGACGCTGCTCAAAACCCCGAAAGATAATGCTTCGGCGCTAGTGGCTGTGCCGGCGTTGAGGTGGTCTCGGATGCGACCAAGCAGGCGCCTGCGCCATGAAGCCGGGGGAGCGGTGGACCGATCAATTGCTACCCCGTTGACCAGGTCAACGGCAATGAACCTGTTCGCACGATCTGCCGTTGCAATGCGGCGTTCGCCAGTCTTCACCATCCCCTCCCTGGCACCGACCCACTGTGTGGGGCGCGCATAGTCTCAAATTAGAGCAGCAAGTAGCCTACAAGGCAATCCCCCGCCGTTGCTCTTCTCGCGCCTGTTGCAGATCGGCGTCGTGCCGCTCTACTCCTGGTGATCTAAGAACTAGCGCTCAGTTCGGCTCGAGAAATCTAAGCACCTCACGAAGTCAAAGCGCCTCAAAACGTGCAACGCCAATTCCTGCGAAGGACAAGCCTCGGTCCAACCTATACGCAACCGAGTTCTCTTCGAGCACCGCTCGCATTGCGAGCGTGAGCTCGTTGGCATCGTCCGCAACGACCGCGGGCAGTTTCCGCGAAAGAGGTCAGCGCCATTGCACAGCGCGATGCCGTACTCGAGCAAGAACGGTCGCATTTCGCTGACTAGGATGCGGCTGGACACGAGACGATCACGCATTCGGTGGAGAACTTGGATGTCGAACTGGTCGCTGCGCTTGATGGCAACGAATCGCATACACGGTCGTGTGATGGCTTCGGCGATCGCTTCAGCATCGACAGTGTCGTTCTTAACGGACTTCACGAATGGCTTCATGAACTGAGCGAGGATGATCCGGACGGTGTGTCCGAAGCCCGTCAGCTTGCGCGCCAACCAGTGTGAGCTTGGGCACGCTTTCATTCCGATCAGCGCCGCTGGCGCGTCGGCGAAGAATTGCAGCAGCCCATTGAACCGCTTGGCTTCTTTGGACCTCTCCGAGAGCTCGAAGGCGACGAAGAAAGGCGATGTCGCGGTGACGATCGCGCTTGCGTCAATGGCGGGTGACGTCGATTCGATCTCTGACGTTACCGCAACCGCAGACCTCGACTCACGAATGGACCGTTTGGCGAATATTGCGCATGACCGGCCGTGTGACACAGCTCTATCATGCTCTCGACTCGCTGCGAAAGCCGCCGCGAAGCTCAGTGTCCTTGGAGGTCATATGGCCATTCAATGGAGTGCTTGGGCGTCGTTGGGCAAGCCGCCCGGTGCCGACCTTCGTCACCCCGTCGCGCATCACAATCAGGATGGAAGGCTCGAAGTGTTTGCGCTCACGGCGCACGGAATAGTCAATATCTGGCAGGTGGTTGCCAACGGCGGCTGGAGTGATGGCTGGCGCGACAAAGGCAAGCCGTCATCGACTGCCGGCATAAAGTCGCATCTCGTCGGGCAGAATGCCGACGGCCGTCAGGAGATCTTTGCCATAGGCGACGACAATGCTCTCTGGCAACTCTGGCAAGTCGCGCCGAACAACGGCTGGAGCGAGTGGAAGAGCCTTGGCGCACCGACCACCGCTATCTTGACCGACACGTTCGCCGCGGGGTCGAATCAAGACGGCCGACAAGAACTGTTCGTTCTCGCGTTCGACGGAAACATATGGCAAATCTGGCAAACATCGCCGAACGGCGGCTGGAGCCCGTGGCGAAAGTTGGGCCAGCCGCCGGTTGGAATCCGGCGCGGTGATCGCATTGCGTGGGCCAGCAACGAAGATCATCGCCAGGAATTGTTCGCTATGGGACAGGATGGTGCGCTTTGGCACGTTTGGCAGTTGGCGCCAAACGTCGGTTGGAGCGACTGGCAAAGTCTGGGCAAACCTCGGGATCCGTTCGACGGCTCCGAACCGCCGAAGGCCCGCGATCTTTCCGATCCAACCGTGCGTAAGAACGCGGACGGCCACCTCGAGGTTTTCGCGCCCGGGAACGGAGCGTTTTGCAATCGATGGCAGGAAACGTGGCGAGAAGGCCCGGACAAGGTTGTGTGGCGACATCAGGGCTGGAACGAGAAACCCAAGCCCCGACCTGACGTTGGTTTGATCTCGCTCGAGGCAGCGCTCAATTTCGAAAATCGACTGGAAACGCTCGCCTTCGGCGACGATGGCGCCCTTTGGCACGCGTGGCAGGTCGACGCACCGCCCTTCTGGAGCAAGTGGGAGAGCCTCGGCAGTCCGCCTGCCAAGCTAAGACAAGCGGACCGATTGACCATCGGAACAAATCAGGATCGGCGCCTTGAAGCGTTCGTGATGGGCCAGGATGGCGCCGCGTGGCACATCTGGCAGATGCGTTAGGCTGTTCGCATCGGCACCGCTCGAGGACGATGACTACGCTCCAGCGATTCGATCGTCTGCCGGAACGGCGCCGGACTGTCGGCTAGAGGTGGGCGACGAAGCGGGTCATCTCAACGGCGCCATCATCACGTAACCTTGCGGCGGTATCGACAATTCCACGAAGCCATCGCCGTTCGTTCGCTTGTCCTCGACATGGCCGCTGTAGTCGTGAACTTGCGTATCTCGCCACGGCGTCGCGACCCAATGGCTTACCCATGTGCCGCGCTGATTGATCCCCGCAAGCAACCGGTCGCCTCGCGTGAAGACGATCGTGTCGGCGTCCTTGTAGCGATTGACGTACTGGCCGACGGCGAGCGTGTTCTGGATCCACACCAGATTGTCGATCACGGTGTCGCGCAGATCGACGTTGAAGAATGACGGGTAGCCCGGATAGGCTGCGATGAACGCGTACGCGAGCATCCGATTGGCGGGTGGCGCGACGTCGTGGTTCTCGACGAACGTCAATGCATTCGGTCCGTCGAAGCCAGCCACGCCGGCGCCGTCGAGGGCCGCGAGATTGCCACCGAGTTTGAAGTTGTCGAGCATCGCGTAATAGAGCGCGTAATCGGATACCGCCATTCCGGTCGCGATGTACGACGACAGGTAGCCGATATCGCTGCTGTAGACCTCGCCGAAGCTGTACTTGCCCCAGCGCTTCACGTTCGGAATGACGTGGTCGCTCCAATACCAGCGGGGCACATGCTTGGCGGCGTCCCACCGATAGCCGTCGAAACCCATGTTGTTCGTTTGCACGAGGAAATTCCACAACTCTCCCCGAACGTATGGAGAGTCCTGGTCCAGGTCCTCCAGACCGAACAGCGATCCGTTCTCGATTTGCCACTGATTGGTCCAGTCTATGATCGCTCCGAACGTGTGGAAGTCGCGCCTGCCGAATCGCGGGTAATTGAAGTTGTTCGAGCACATGTGGTTCAGCACCATGTCGGCGTAAACCTGAACGCGCGTCTCGTGTGCCTTGCGAATGAGCTCGGCAAGCTCGCGAGCGTTGCCGTGGGCGCTGTCGAACGACCGAAAGTCGAAGGGATCGTAGCCGAGGCTGAAACCGCCGCCACAGGCGCTTTCATGGGGCGACAGCAGGATCGCCGTGTAACCGGCGGCGCTGATCATCGGAAGGTGGTCGATGATCAGTCGCCATGTCCACGGCCTTTTCGCGTCGCCAGGTTGATGCTGCAGAAGGAGCAGCGCGCCTGCCTCGCTCGCTCGGGCAAACGCAAGGAACAGCGCGGCGGCAAGAAGCCGGCCGACGAGCACAGCCAGGCGCGGTGCAGCGCCCGCGCGTTCAGTGCGGCGGCGTGACGTCATCCGTTGTATCGAATAGCTTGAGATATTGCGGTTCGTAGGGAGCCGTCGCCCACTTGGCATTGTTCGCGGGCACGCGGTTCAGACGCACGAAAATGCCGTTGCCGAGGATATCCGCACCCGAGCGCGCCGTGTCCCACACCCATTTGTCTCGGCGACCCGGGTCGATTCCAGTAAACGCTGCAAGATTCTTCACGTTGTAGAACCGGTCCGGCTTGATGCCGAAGTCGTTGACTCCGTCATGATCGGCATCGATGTTCACGCTGAACCAGTTGCCTTGCGGAGTCGATTCATCGGCGCCGACGGACAGGTTGACGAAGGCGAATACGACATCGCGCTCATCGGGGCTTGCGTTGCGCCGTTCGAACTTCGCGACGCTGAAAATTTGTTCGTGCGGCGTGCCGTTCTTCAAATTGAGGAATATCCGCTTGTCCCCGCGCAGCGCCCGGCTGTTCCGCCGCGCTTCATTGATGCCGCCGTAGAGGTTCGTCAGGCGCGCGGGATTGCCGCTCTTCGGATCGAGCTTCCAGAGCGGCATCATCGAGTTGTAGGCCTTGAACGCGGGAATCGGCTTGCCGAAGAACGGTGCATCGTATCGCTCGTATCCGAACGCCGGACCCGCCGCGGCATCCGAGTCGTGCGGCGGAATGATCGTTCCGCGCAAACCGAGCTCCTGACCCGAAAATATCATCGGCACTCCGTCGATCGTGCCGTGTACGGCATAACGGAGCAGCCCTTCGAACGGATCCTTGTAGGTGTCCTCGTCGTGCGATGTCGTGTTCAGCAGCACGAGCGCCAACCCGTAGCTGTTGCGCCGATCGTCGTATAGCCGTCGAAACGCGCTGGTGTCGCGTGCGTGATGCAAGTCATAGATGATGCGCTCGTTCAGGATGTCGAAATGGCGCGCCGATCGGTACGTCACCGGCCCGCCGTCGAGGCTCTCCGCCATGAACACGAAGTTCCACTTGCGCGTGCGCGTCCGATTGATCAAATACTCCCAGCACTGCGGGGGAAGGCCCTGGCCGAAATCGGCGCGCAGTCCGTCGATGCCGGCGTCGCTGTCGAGCGAGGCGCCCGCCGCGTTTTCCGGGTATCCGGTCTGAGTGAGCCAGGACTGCAGATAGTCACCGAAGTAGCGCCATACGTCCTGCGTGATCCTGTCGAAGTGCCCGTTGCCGTCGCCGGCGCGATCTTCGGCTCCGACGCTGTAGTCGATCCAGTCGCCCTCGTTTCTGTAATCGTCTCGCCGGACTCCGTTGCTGACCAACGCGGCGTAGCGGCCGAAATAGATGTCGACCACGTCTAGCCATTTGCCGAAATCGAAGCGGTCGGGCGCCGCGGCGGAACTCGCCGCGTCGTGCGCGCGCATGTCGTACTCGGCGTTCAGCGAGAAGACGCGTGCCTCGACGTTGCGTATCTCGGTCGAGGCGCTGGTCGCGCCGCTGCCCCAATAGTTCTGCCCGGCAGCCGCGAGTTCGATGTCGGGCGCGGCATGGTTGAAGGGCGCATCGAACATTACCTGGATGCCGGCGGCGTCGGCAGCGGTGACAAAGCTGCGCATGTCGGCCATCGCGCGTTCGCGCCCAGCGACTGTATCGTTCGCTGACGGCGACGTTCCCGGTTGGAACGACTTCGCGAGCAACGGCATGGCGGCGAAGAAGTTCTTGACGGCGTATGGACTGCCGAGAACGAAAGCCTTCTGCGTCTTGGGATCGATCTCCCGGCCGGCTATGCCGCGCGGGTGAATGGGTTGCAGCCAGAGGGTATTCACGCCCAGACGCTTCATGTAGGCCAGACTGAAGCGTGGACCTTTCGAGCCCGGCAATCCGTTCGCGAGGTCGGTGATGGTCCCGCGCTGATTGGGCGCCATTCCCGTGGCGAGCACGGTGAGCGGATTCGCTTCGTAGAGCCGCAAGTCCCGCGCCTTGCCGGGCGAAACGACGATCGCGTGATCGCGCTTCGGGATGCCTTGATCGTTCCTTTCGTCGCCGTACCATCGATACGCACCCTGTGCATCGCCGACGAGCCGATATCGAGCTGTCAGCCGATAGGCCCCGGCCTTGGCGGCAGTCAGCGTCAGCTGATACCCCCCTTGCGTGGGCTGCATCGCGAAAGCCTTGTAGTAATGGCGATCATCGCCCGCCGCGATGCTGTTTCCGGCCGGCGCTCGGATGCCGTCTTCGACGCCGTCGCCATCGGCGTCGACCGTCGCGCGCTCCCGCCGATTCAAGTTGGTGAAGATTTCGGCGGATTCGACGCCCAACAATCCCGGGTCGAAGAAGATCGTTATCGGTACCGTGTCGGCCGACACCTCGTCGACGAAAAGATGGGACGTCGTGTAGTCGGCCTCGACTTCGGTCGGCAGGCGGCTGTTCGAGTTGATCGAAACCTTGAGGCTCGATGCCGAGGTCGCGGAGGCGACCGCAAGGAGAAAGACGATGAGCCCGAAGTTGCAGGCGCGTGCGAAGTCCTGCCGAATACCGCAATGGTGGCGGCGGCGAGGCGTCGTCATAGGCCCTCCCTGCGCTTACTTGAGCGCGTAGACGTCGATACGACCGTCGTAGGTCGGAACGAACACCTTGCCGTCGGCGACCACCGGCGGGCAGAACTTGCTGTAATTGAATCCGGCGGCAGACCACAGCAGGCGCAGCCGCGGCGTCCCATCGGGATGCGGCGTAGCATCGAAATGCGTCGCGTCGTAGGCGCGCACGATGCCCGCGACGACGTTTCGGTTGGCATCGCCGTCGATCGGCACCGTCGCCCACACGATGCCGTCGCGATCTCCGTTGGCGGACAACGTGAGCTGCGCTCCCGGCATGCCGCCCATGTTCATCGCGGCGGGATCTGCGAGCGCGGCCGACGAGATCTCGGCGCTGCGCGCAACGTGGGTCGTCGCGCCTGACTCGCTCAGCGACCATGCACGCAACGGGCCATTCTCGCCCCACACGAACAGCATGCCGCCGCGCTCCGCGCTCTTCCAATAGACGGGCGTCCCGTGCAAATGGCGCATCTTCACTCCGCCGGCGGGCTTGAAATCGAGATTGCCCGTGGGAGAAGCGCCGGCGTACGACGGGATCGAAGTATCGGGGATCCACGTGAAGAACGACGGTGGTGCCTTCAACTTGCTGAAATCGCCGATCGCCTTTCCGAGGTTGTTGCGATCGAGCACGTACAGCACGCCGTCCTTCCCCGCTCCGAGCAGCAACGAAGTGCCCGGCGGTAACACAGGTCCGCCTGCAGCCAGGTCCTGGTCCTTGTAGCCGTATCCCATCGGAAAAGGCGCGACGTCGTTCTGACCCCATTGCCTTCGCGCCGAATCCCGAAACGGTGAGAACCAATCGACAACCGCGAGTGAAGCAGGTGGACCCGGCCGGTAGGCAAGCTTGACGAAGCTTTCGGCGAAATCGGTCTGGCCGTTGAAATCGCGGATCCCCTGCGACGAAGAAAGCCAGCCACCGTTACCCGTCATGACATAGACGTTGCCCTGATCGTCGGCGGCCGGCCCCTGGGACGAGTGCCAAATGCCGCCACCGAAGCTGCTGGGTGTGACGACCCATGCGGCCGCCTGCTTCCATGCCTTTACGTCGAATGCCACGACCCAGCCGTGATTGGCTTTGGTCGGATCGCTGTCGGGCGGCGGATTCTCCGAGCCGGTGAATGCTACGTACAGCAGCTTGCGCGCCGGTGCAGCGGGATTGCCGCGCAACGGCTGAAGCAGGAGCGCCGCTCGCTGCTTCTGCAATTGATTCAGCGTGATCTTCTGGCCGGCAGCGTTCGTGATCGACGCTGAAATGGGCAACGCCTGGCGTCTCGGCTTACCGTCGCGCAAGCGCAGAGCGTGCAATCGAAGCGCTCGCTGGCCGTCCTGATCGATGATCCAGTTGACCACGAATATCGTCGATGACACGAGATCGATGACGGGCGTGCTGACGATGCCCCAGGCGACGTTTATCGGCGGATTCATATCGACTCCGTCGCCCGGCAGCGGCCGAAACGGATTGCCGAGGAACGCGGGGTGCGGCCACAGAGCAGCCCCTGTGTTGGCATCGAAGGCCCAGACGGTATTGGCCATCGAAAAAACGTACAACACATCGTGCTTCTGGCCGTCCGGCATGACCATTCCGGGTACGTAAAGCGGCTGCGCTTCGATCCGTGGGTCGTCCGGGATCTGAATGCTCAGGAGCTTGGTCATGCCCAGAGCTACCTTGTCGGGCGTCAGGATCGTCTCGGACGTGTTCGCACCGGTGCGCGCGTTGTCGTACGAGCGCGTGAGCACGGAAGGGCCGCTGCTCGCAGGCGTTGCCGCGAGCGACAGCGCCGACACGAGCGCCACAGCCAACATTCGCAATGACATGGAACGGCTCCGATCACAAGGCGAAGAATGGAAAAGCCGAGTCGGGGTCAGCGCGGAATTCCTCCGGCATCAACCGCCCGTGTTCGTCAGCGGTGTCCTTGCGATGCGTGCTCCCGGAACGTGTCGTCGCGCCATGACGGATTACACGTTTGCTCAAATGCCGGCTGTTCGATAAGACATGGATTGAGGCGAGACGTCGCTGTAACCAACAGACGTTGCCATTCCTTGGCGAACCTCGACTGCCCTACGGGATAAACGGACTGCGATAAAGGTCGAAATCTGCTCTGGTAGTAGTAGACAGAAAACGTAACGATGCGTCAAGACCAGTGTGCCGCGCGAGCGGCGAATTGACGCACGCGCATCGACTCGCCGCGCAGATGCGGCGCGCGCCTACCGCACGGGTATTCGCGCAATGCTGCGCGGATCGATCGGGTCTCGCCGCATCCGAAGCTCGTCGATCGGCGAAGGGCCCGGTGCTCAGCGTGTTGCCGAGATCGCCGACATCGAAGGCGGTTGCGTGCCGCACGTCGGCCGCCGTGACGCCCGGAGGGCTCGAGCGTGCGCGAATGCGTCCGGCTTCGCGGTCGAAACCCTAGTGCGCACCGGCCGCAGCTTCGGCCGCGGCCTGCGCGCCGCGCGCCGGCTTCGCCAGCCATACGACGCCGATCAGCGCGAGGAACAGCAGCGCCGAGACGTAGAAGACGTCGTTGGCCGACAGCATGAACGCCTGCTGGTCGACGAGGCGGTTCATCAGAGCGTAACTCTGCTCGACGCTCATTCCATTCGCCTGCAGCGCGGCGAGCGTGTCGCGTGCGGCGGCGTCGCTGCCGCTGATGCGCTCGACGATCTGCGCGTGGTGAAGCGTGGCACGATGATCCCACAACGTCGTCGCGATCGATGTGCCGAACGATCCCGCGGTGATGCGTGCGAAGTTGAACAGGCCCGACGCCGACGGAATCCGGTCGGCCGACAGGCCGGACAAGCTCAGCGTGACCAGCGGAATGAAGAAGATCGCCACCGCCGCGCCCTGGACGATCGTCGGAATGAGCAGCGTGCGGAAATCCGCGTCGGTGTTGAACTTCGAGCGCATGTAGAGCACGAGCGCGAAGATCAGGAACGAACCGGTCGCGAAGAGCCGCGGATCGACTTTGTGCACCGTTCGTCCGACCGCCGGGGTGAGCAGGATTGCGAGTAGGCCGACGGGAGCGAGCACCATGCCGGCCTGCGTCGCCGTGTAGCCCATGTATTGCTGCAGCCACAGCGGCAGCAGCACGACGTTGCCGAAGAACGTTCCGTACGCGAGCGCCATCGCGAGCGCGCTGATCCAGAAGTTGCGTCGCGCGAACAGACGAAGATCGACGACCGGATGCTCTTCGGTCATCTCCCAGACGATGAACAGCGCGAGTCCGACGACCGCGGTGATCGCGAGGATCGTGATCTGCGTCGAGCCGAACCAGTCGAGGTCCTTGCCTTTGTCGAGCATGACCTGCAGCGCGCCCACCCATATGACGAGCAGACCGAGCCCGACGCCGTCGATCGGCAGCTTGCGCGTAGGCGTTTCGCGCGCGCGGTAGATCATCCATGTGACCGCCGCCGCCGCAAGGCCCACCGGCACGTTGATGTAGAAGATCCACGGCCACGCGATGTTGTCGGTGATCCATCCGCCCAGCAGCGGGCCGACGACCGGAGCGACGAGTGTCGTCATGCCCCATATCGCGAGCGCGCTGCCGGCCTTCGCTTTCGGATAGCTCGACAGCAACAGCGACTGCGATAGCGGAATCATCGGGCCGGCGACCGCGCCCTGAAGCACGCGAAAGACGATCAGCAAACCGAGCGACGGCGCGAGCGCGCAGAGAATCGACGCCGCGACGAACAGCAGGACGGAGGCGACGAACAGCCGCACCTGCCCGTAGCGTTGCGTGAGCCATCCGGTGAGCGGCAGCGAAATCGCGTTCGCGACGCCGAACGACGTGATCACCCACGTGCCCTGGTCGGGCGACACGCCGAGATCGCCGGCGATCGCGGGAATCGACACGTTCGCGATCGACGTGTCGAGCACGTTCATGAACGTCGCGAGCGACAGCGCGATCGTGCCGAGCGCGAGCGTCGCGCCCGTGAGCGCCGCCGGTTCGGCGCGAACGATGCCGTCGTCGCGCGCGCTCATCGCTTAGCTACGGCGTCATCGCGCCGGCGCCGCGGCCAATCGATGCGAAGCGGCTGGCGAAGCGGGTGTTGCCGACGCGCCGTTGGCGATGTCATCGTAGGCGACGGCGGCCTTTGCGCCGCGATCGTTCGCCACGATGATCGCGCTCACGCGCTTCGCGGCCGCGGCGTCGACGGAGTCGTACACGTCGGTCGTCGCCGTGGTCGGCGGCTGGAGCTGCGGCAAGCGGGCGCCGTCGCGCTGGTGCGTGTCGACATCCACCTGCATCGACAAGCCGACTTGCAGCGGATGCTGCGCGAGCTCGCCTGCGTCGAGCACGATACGAACCGGCACGCGCTGAACGATCTTGATCCAGTTTCCGGTCGCGTTCTGCGGCGGCAGCAAGGCGAAAGCGGACCCGGTGCCCGCGCCGAAGCCGGCAACCGTGCCGTGATAGCGTACCTTGCCGCCGTAAAGGTCGGCGGTGAGCGTCACGGGCTGGCCGACGCGCATTGCCGCGAGCTGCGGCTCCTTGAAGTTCGCGTCGACCCAAACCTGATCGAGCGGAACGATTGCCATCAACGGCGTGCCCGGCGCGACGCGTTGACCGAGCTGCACGGCGCGCTTGGCGACGTAGCCCGAAACAGGCGCGGGCAATTTCGTCCGCGCAACGTCGAGATACGCGTCGTGCACCTGCGCCGCCGCCGCGAGCACGTCCGGATGATCGGCCACCGACGTACGATCGATGCGCACCTGGTTCGCGGCGAGCTCCTGCTGCGCCGCGATCAATGCCGCGTTCGCGCTCGCGAACGCATTGCGCGCGTGCTGCAGCTCTTCGGCCGACACCGCGCCCGACGCCGACAAGCGCTCGCGCCGGCGCAGGTCTTCGTTCGCACGAGCGACGTCGGCGCTGCGCATATCGACATTCGCTCTGAGCTGTCCGCTGGTCGCGAACAGGCCGCGCACGTCGCGCACCGTCCTCGCGAGCTTCGCGTCGGCCTGCTCGAGCGCGATCTTTGCGTCGGCGGGATCGAGTTGCACGAGTGTATCGCCCGCTTTGACGAACTGCGTGTCGTCGGCCGCGATGCCGACCACCGTGCCGGCGATCTGCGGCGTGATCTGCACGACGTTGCCGCTCACGTACGCATCGTCGGTCGACTGCGTGTAGCGCAGCGCGACGGCCCAGTAAGTCGCGTACGCGGTGCCGATCAGCGCGAACGCCGAGGCGACGATCGCAAGCCAGCGTTTGCGCGTGTTGCGCGGCGTCTTCTCGGTAGTCTCGCTATCACTCATAGTGCGTTCGCCTTGTCGCTCGGCGCGACCGGTGCGCCCTTGCGGTCGACGCATGAGTCGGCCGGGTCGCCGTAGACGGCTTCGACCGCGCATGCCGCCACGACGAGCTCGTTCGAAGCGGCGGGCGCTTCCGACAACATCCAGCGCTCGCCGTACGCCGTCAGCACGGCGAGCGCTGTCGCAATGGCAAACGCCGCGAGACGCGCGTTGAGGCCGCGCCGCCTGCTCGCCGCACGCCGGCAACGCCAATCGGCGTAGCGCGCGGAATACGTAATGGACAGTTGCAAGGCCATGATCGTTGCTCGTCCCCGATGTCAGTTGCGCTTTCCCGCCGTGCCGCCCTATCGCGAACGTGGGCGAACATCGCTGCTCAAGCCATTGATGCCTAGGCAACTATGTGCCCGAAAAAAAACTCAGCGATTCTCCAGCAAGCGATTGAGCAAGGTTTCGAGTGTGCGCACATCGTCCTTGCTGAACCGGCGCAAGAACTGCTCCTGCACCGCCTCCTTGGCGGCCAGGAGCTGCGGATACAACGCCCGTCCGGCAGCGGTAATCTCCAAATTCATCGCGCGCCGATCGTCCGGATTCGGTACGCGACGAACCAACCCCTTCTGCTGCAAGCGGTCGATCATTCGCGTCATCGCGCCAGGGTCGTACGAAATGCTCTTGCACAGCACGGACGCCGACCCGGCCTCCTGGTTCGCCAACGACGCGAGCACGATGAGCTGCGCCGCGGAGATGTCGAATTTCGCGAGCTCTCGATCGAGCGCATCGATCAATTCCACGCGGACGCGATTGATCAGCCGGATGATGCCGGGCTTGGCGGCAACCGGTTGCCGCTCGGCGGTGGCGACGGCAGGTGCGCGAGGCGGATTCATGGGTGGAGTATATATGCCTAGGCAACTATTGTCAAGGCGAGCATTTCGGTGCGACGATGCCGCACCGATGCAAACCCTCGGCCAATCGTCGTGCGGCCGCGCGCCGACCTGCCGGCCATGATGATGCGGCTGCTGTGGCCGGCATGGGTCATCGCGCGCTTGCTGGTGTCGTTCGCCGAGGCGGTCCTGAAATGCGCGGTCGCGTTCGCGCTCGCGTTCGTCGCCGTCTACCCGCTGGTCGCCATCGGGCAGGGCGAGGAAGCGATGATGGCGATGTTCAACGCCGATCCGTGGAACATCAGCTGGTTCGTCGTTGCCTGCGTGCTGTCGTACGCGTGCGTGCTGACGTTCTTCTTCCTCTATTTCCTGCTCGGCAAGTGGAACTACCGCGCGAAGCAAGGCCACCGCAGCTTCATCCGCGTCTGGCTTCCGGCCGTGTTGGCGCTGTCCGTGGGCTTGATGTATCCCGTTGCCGTCGAGCTGAGTCCCCAGCAGTCACGGCTTTGGGACGCGGGTATCGGACTCGCCAACGTCGGGTTTGTCCTGGGCTCCGTCGTCGCGGTCTGGTGGTGGACCAAACCGACGATGTCGCCGACGCTCGTCTTCCTTTTCGCCGGCACTTCGATCGTGCTGTTCGCCGCGTTCGTTTTCGCTCCGATCCTGGTGTTCTACGGCTTCGCGCTGGTCGCGCTGACGGTGTTCTGCGCGCTGGTGCGGCGCGACTTCCGCGACGGAAATCCCAATCTCGAAGCGGGCCAGCGATCGGTGTCGTTCGGCCTCGGCGTCGCGCTGCTCGTTGCAATACTCGCGCTCGTCCTGTCCAGCACCGCCGTGCCGTGGCGGATGCTGGTCGGCGCGCCGAGTCTGGTGCTGGTCGGATTCTCGTTTCTGCTCGCGATCGCTTACGCGCTCGCCGCGCTGTTGTGTCACGTATCCCCCGTGCTCGTGCGGCTCGCCTGGCTCGGTTTCGCCGCAGTGGTCATCCTGTCTCCGATCGGGCGCGAGCCGTTGCGCGTTCTGGACAGCGAGCCGTTGCCCTCACGGCGTCAACCGCCGTCGGAGCATTTCGCGGCGTGGCTGCAAACGCGCGCAGCTGCGATCGCCGCCGACCATCCGTACCCGGTGTTCTTCGTGGCGGCGCAAGGGGGCGGCATCCGCGCCGCGTACTGGACGGCAACGCTTCTCGCCGCGCTGCAGGAGCGTTATCCGGGATTCACCGACCACGTCTACGCCATCAGCGGCGTATCGGGCGGCAGCGTCGGAGCGGCCGTGTTCGCGGCGATGCATCGCGAGCTACCGTCGCGCGGGCAAAAGGGATGCGCGCCGCTCGTCGACGGCGGCCTTCACGGCCTGCGCGAGTGCGTAGCCTACGTTTTGAGATGGGATCTGCTCGGTCCGCCGCTCGGCGCGCTGCTCTTCAACGACATTCCTTTTGGCTGGCACGAGCGCCGCCGCGCAGCCGATCTCGAGCAAAGCCTCGAGTACGCCTGGTTCGCGAGCACCGAAGGCCGCATCTTCGAGCAGCCGCTGCAGGCACTGTGGCACGACGATCCCTTTCGCGTTCCCTCGCTCATCCTGAACACGACGTCGGCACGAGACGGACGTCGCATCGTCGTTTCCAATCTGCTGGCACGGGGCGAGCTGACGGTCGAGCCGGACGTCGAAGCCCAACTCGGACAAAACGTTCGCTTGAGCACGGCTGCCTTCCTGAGCGCGCGATTTCCGCTGGTGAGCCCCGAGGCGACGTTCACGGTGACCGAAGCGGGAAAACAACGCCTGGTACGGCTGGTGGACGGCGGTTATTTCAACAACGCGGGCACCGCGTCGATTGCGAGCCTTCTTCGCGTCGTATTGCCCAAGACCGGCGCCAACATCCGGCCGATCGTCCTGGTGCTCGCAAGCGACGTCGACGCGCCCGACTCGAAGCCCGGCCCGTTCGACGCATCGCTCGCGGACGCGATCCTCGAGCCCGTCGCTGTGCTCGCGCAGACCGGCGCCGCACACGAGGCGACCTACCTTCGGGAGATCCGCGAGCTCACGCGCCGCGACGACGCGCTGTTCCAATTGCGGCCGCCGCTCGGCTCGAAAAGAGTCGCGCTCGGATGGCTGCTGTCGGACGCGACACGCTGTGAAATGGATCGGATGGTGAACGACGTCGTCAACGAGTCGGACGCGTCGAAAGCGATTGCACAAGCGTTACGTGCGGTCGATCGGCCCGAGCTTACGTGGCGCTCATGCGGCGCCAAGTGATGCGTCGCCCGCAGGGGGTTGAAGCGGGCGGCCGGCACCCGCATGTAGCGGGCGCGGTTCAAGTCGCTGAAGGAGAGCGTCATGGGATTATTCGATCGTCTTCGCGGCACCGGCGTGCAACGACCAGCTTCGCAATCGGCGGTATCGTCCGCCGATGATGTCGCCATCGCGCGCTACCGTTATCTGTTGCGCACGGCGCCGCCCGAAACCATCGAGCAGGCGCACGCCGAGGCGTTCGCGCAGTTGACGCCCGAGCAACGGCGCCAGGTTCTGCAGGAGCTTTGCAACGAATTGCCCGAAGTCGAGCGTGCGGCCGCCGCGCGCGCCGGTGACAGTCCCGAGCAGCTCGCACGCATCGCGACGCGCGCGGAAGTTCGGCAACCGGGCGCGCTGGAGCGTACGTTCGGCGGATTGGGTGCGGCGCCGGGAACACCCGGGTTCGGCAGCTTTTTCGCGAGCAGCCTGCTCGGCAGCGTCGCCGGTACGGTGCTCGGCAGCATGATCGCGCAACATTTCTTCAACGCGCATCCCGACGGCGGGAATTCCTTCGGCGATTTGCCCGATCACTCGCCGACGCAGACGTTCGACGACGGCGGCGACATCAGCTCCGGCTTCGACGGCGGCGACATCAGCTCCGGCTTCGACGGCGGCGACACGTTCGAAATCTGAACGGCGACGGCGCGTTCACTTCATCAACACCGGCGGCTGCGGGCTGCCAAGACAGCGGGCGCGCGCCTCTTTCTCGTCGGTCGAAAACTCGCCGCCTCGCTTGCGACACTCGTCCGCGGTGCTGCGGACCGGTTGGGCGGCGAGCTCGGGCAGCGCGTTTTGCTGCGCGGTGACGCCGCGCCGGATGCAACACCAGCCTTGCGACTGCACGATCTGCGCCTGGTCGGGAACGTTCCTTTGCACGACGTCGGCGGGCGCGTTCGGCGCCGTTTGCGTCACCGGCGCCGTGCCCGCTGCCTTTGCCACATACAGCGTCACCGACGACCTCGGCGACACTTCGACACCTGCTCGCGGCTGCTGGCTGATGACAGTGCCCGCCGGCTCATTCGAATCGGCCGACTGAACCGACGCGACCGACAGGCCGACTTGCGCAAGCATCTTCTGCGCGCCGTCGATCGGCGCACCGACGACGTTCGGGACGCGCGCGAGGCTGCCGTCGGAAACGACGACGCTGACCGACGAACCCGGCAATACCAGGCTGCCGCCGGCCGGGTTCTGCGCGATGATCGTGTCCTTCGGCGCCGACGACGCGCGCGTTTGCGGTTGCGCGAGCTGAAGCTTCTGCCGCTCGAGCTGGATGAGCGCCGTTCGAACCGGGCGACCGACGAGCGACGGTAGCGTGACGCGGCGAGCGGGCGCTTGTGATTGTTGCTCGACCGTTCCCAAGGTCGTCGTGCTCGCCTGTTGCGCGTTTGGATCGCCAGCCGTCGGTGCGGGCCGCCGCGCCGCCATCGGCCACAGATCGACTTCACTCGTCGTGGCGGCGACGAACAAATCGCCCGTGGGACTGAACGCCGCGGCGCGCGCGCCGCCTTCGATCACGTCGGGCGGGCCCCGCGACTGTTGCCGCGTGAGCAAGTCCACGAACTCGATGGTGCCGTCACTCGTGCCGACGGCGACGAAGTAGCCATCGGCGCTGATCGCAATGCTTGTGATATCGCCGGACCGCGCCAGGGAAATGTCTCGGGTCCACGCAATCGGAGCGTTCGATAGCGTGCCCGTCGCGATGTCCCATATCACCGCACCGTTTGGTCCACCGCAAGCGAGGTAACGGTCATCCGGACTGAAAGCCGGTGCGGCAATCGTGTTGCACGACAATTCGTCGAACGTGCTTGCCTGCTCCGCGCCGCCGATGCCTGACAAGCGCAGCGTGCCATTCGTGTCCAGCAGCGCGTAGCGTCTGGCGGCATGGTCGAGTGTGATTGCCTTCACGACATTTGCGCTCACCGGCAGCGGCAGCACCGTCAGCACTTGCGATCGCTTCGGATCGATCTGCGCGAGCGCGTCGGCGCTCGCCGTCCACAAACGCCCATCGGCGTCGTAGCTCATCGACAGGATTCGCGTCGACGCCGCTTTCGCGCGCACGCCCAACGCCCTACGATTGGTGACGTCGATCAGATCGACGCCGCCGTCGTCGTAGCCGACCGCGAGCGTCGCGCCGTCACGGCTGAACACGGCTGCCGTTGCGACCGCGCCGACGCGCGGTCGAAGCGATGACGCGCGATCGGCGGTCCGAACCCACGCGAGACCGCCGTCGGCCGCGCTCGCGACCAGCGATTTGCCGTCAGGGCTGAACGCGACGAACGACGACGTCGAAGGCGCCGGCACGCGCGCAGCCGGAAGCACGGCCGCCAGCACGGCAAACGCGGCCACGCCGACGCCGGCGCTCATCAGCGCGTTGGCCGCGGTCGGATGCAGCGCCATCAAACCGCCGACGCGCTCGATCAGTGCACGCGCGACACGGCGCGCACGGTCGGCCGCGTGCGTGGCTCGCGCCGGCAACGACACGTCGTCCGGCATGGCCGCGCCAGCGCTCGTTCCCGTCGGTGCGCGCGTCGCTTCGGGCAGCGCACCGGCGTCGCGACGAAACAGTCTTCGAAACGCGTCGCGCACTTCCAACGTCAGTGTGTCGCGCGAAACACCGGCGATGAAGCCGAGAAAGATGCGGTCCCGCAGCGGGCTCGCTGGCGGCGCGGCGCGCAACAGATCGATCGGACCGATCCATCGGCTGATCGCGATCGGCGGGCCGCGCGACGGTCGCGCGGCTTGCACGACACCTGCTTTCACCGCTTCGGGTGACGCAGCCAGCACGAGCTGCTCGAGCAACGATTCGAGTGTCGCGCGGACCGACGCCCGCTGCGCCGGCGACAATTGCGCGATCAGGACCTGTCGCAACCAGTCGGGCATGAACCCGCGCCGCAGCCAGGGCAGTCGCGCGAGGGCGGGCAATAGATCCATCGACTGCGCGCGGGCGCCGTCGCGACCCGGCGGCACGCCAACGGCCGGGGCAAGCGCCAGCGTCAACGGCCACGATATCTGCGGATAGACCGCACACGCGCACAGCCACGCGAAGCCGTCGGGACCGAGACTGCCGCGCACCTGACGGATCAGCGTGTCGGCGATCGCATCGGGCGGGGCGTTGCGGTCGAGATAGCGTCGCGGCTCGTCGGCGACCGCCCGCGGATACGCGCGCGCGTACGGCGCCGGGAAAAGCCGTTCGATCCGCCAGTCGCCGGCAATCTCGGCGTACGTCCGCAGACCTTCGACGCCTGCGGGAAGCACGACAAAACCGTCGGCTGCGAGCTGCCACTCGCGGTTGCCCCATCGAAACGGCATCTCGGGCGTGAAAACGACGCGGCGCGGCAACGGATGGAGCGCACCGACCCATGGCTCGAGCGCGTCGCGCAGGCCGTCGAAAAAGACGCCGCTCTCGCAGAACATCATCAGCGTGGCGCGGTGATGATGCGCGACGAGCTCGGTCAGACGATGCGCGCGCCGCTTGTCGTCGTCGCCGAAGCACATCCGAGGGTCGTCGCGGAACGTGTAGCGTTCGATCGCCACGCCGCTGTCGCTCAACCGCTCGATCCATTGGTCGACCCAATCGGCCCAGTGGTCGTCGATCCCGTGGCGATCGACGAGCACGAGATACTCGGGCGTCGCGCGTCGCGGCGCGTAGACGGGCACGAATAGACCCCCGGCGCGCAGCGTTGCTTCAA
The DNA here is from genome assembly GCA_963728935.1 of uncultured beta proteobacterium. Classification (GTDB taxonomy): domain Bacteria; phylum Pseudomonadota; class Gammaproteobacteria; order Burkholderiales; family Casimicrobiaceae; genus CAVSMC01. Next base: position 2,392,376 of record CAVSMC010000001.1, read on the forward strand.
CCGATGCCGCCGGATCGAGTTCGACGACCGGTTGCTCCCGCGGCCGCCGCAGCGCGGAGGCCAGACGGCGCATTTCGTGATCGGCGAGCACGATCGCCGACGCGTCGGCCGGACGAAGCGTACACTCCTCCGCATCGCCCAGTGCTTCGAGACGCTTCAACGCGAGGCGCCGCTTTTCGCGGCCGGCGAGCCAGAGTGCGAGCAGCGCGGCGACGCCCGCGAGCGCAGCACCGGTCAGGATGACATTCCAACGCGGTCCGCCGGCGTTAACCGTTCGTAGCGGCGTGCCCAACGCGACGATCTGCGCCTTGTCGACGACGAACGGCGCGTCGGGAGGCGGTGGCGGCGAGACCGGCGCGAGTTGCAGCTTGAGCACGATTGGTTGCTCGGTATCGATATCGACGCTTGCGCTGGCCGGCGCGTAACCGGGAAGCTCCGCCTGCAACAGGCCCTCGCCGGCCGCGCGCGTCGTCGTCACGCGAAATCGCCCTTGCGAGTCGACACCGACCGGTTTGCCACGAAAGCGGACCGTCGCCTCCGGCGCCGGTGTCGTCCCGTCGGTTGCTTGCACCACCACGACGCCGTCGAGGCCGATAGGCGCGAATTCGAGATAGACGATGAACAGGACGCCGAGCGCGAGCGCGGACGCAAGCACGATGCCGATCGCGCGCATGCGCCAGCGCCGCCAGACGTAGAAGGGCTTTGGGGCGACCGGCGCGGGCTCGCCGGCGGGCGAAGCGGTGTCGGTGCCGCGCCACGACTCGATCACCGATGCGAAGCGACGTTGCTCTTCGGGCAGCGTGCAGAAGATCGGCCCGAGATGCGATGCGAGCGCCGTGGCGTCGTCGAGCGGTCGTCCGAGGCGCGCGAACGCGAGCAACAGCTCGTGCGCCGTCAGATATTGACGCGTGTCGACGCGAAAGCCGCTCGATCGCAATCGCTCGACGAGGATCGTGAGATCGTTCGCCGATTCGTCCATCGCGTGCGATCGCTACTTGCCGCCGAGGAACGTGTCGAGCGCCCTGCGCACGCGATCCTGGTCGTCGGGATCCTTGGACAGCGCGCTGATGCCCGCGCGCGCGATGTCGGCTGCGGCCTTCATCGGCTTTGCCGGGTTCGCCTTTCGGCTCAACATGAACGTGAGCCATTGAATCAGCTCGGCCGGCGAGATCTTGCGTTTGGTGACGTTGTTCTCGCGCAGCTGCAGGAAGAAGCGCAGCGCGTCGTCGATCAGCGCTCCGTTGACGGCGTCGAAGCGCGTGAGGCGCGCAAGCAGGATCTTCTGCAGCCGCTCGGGATCGGGGAACGGGATGTTGTAGTAGATGCAGCGGCGCAGGAACGGATCGGGCAGGTTCTTTTCCGAATTGCTGGTGATGAAGACGAGCGGCCGGTAATCTTCGGCGAGCGTGCCCGGTCCGCCGATCTGCGCATTCCTGAGCTCGGGGATGCGAAAGTACATCTGATCGATCTCGTTCAGCAGATCGTTCGGAAAGTCGCGCGGCGCCTTGTCGATCTCGTCGATCAGCACGATGCTGCGAATCGGACCCCAGTGACCGAAATCCGGCGGCAGGAACGGCGCAACCGCTTCCTTGGGCAGCGCGTTGATCAGGCTGCGCCCGAGCGCGTTGTACGTGATGTAATCGACGTTGTTGTCGCTGCCGCCGGTGTGCGCGGCCTGGAAGCGGCGCAGCGTGTCGAACGAATAGAACAGGTCCCGCGCGACGGTCGTCGACTTGGTCTCGAACTTCTCGACGCGCTCGGACGAGACGTTGAGAAGCTTGCGATGCGCGAGCTGCCACGCGACGCTCGACGCGAGCTGCGTCTTTCCCGTCCCCGGCTCGCCGGTCACGAGCAGCGGCCGATTGAGCACCAATGCGACATTCACCGCATCGACGAGACCGGCGTCGGGTTGATACCCGGCCGGATGATCGAGCGCGGGAATGTCGGCCGCGGCGGCGCCGGCGGCCGCAGGCGCGATGTCGGCGGTATCGGCGGCGTAGTACATCGTCGCAGGCTCCTCAGGCAGCCGCGAGAATCCGCCGCACGCCATCGACGAAATTCAACATGCGCATCTTGCCCTTTGCGACGCACGCGGTCTCGTCATCGGTCAGCGCGAGGAGCTTCGGCTCGAAACCGGTGACCATGCGCTTCACTTCGTCGATGGCGAGCCATTCGGCGACGTTGTCCTGCGTGACCGGCGACAGGCGCGGCAGCAGCCCGACGAGATCGCCGCTCGCGAGCGTCTGCGCGTCGTCGTCGTACGTGACGTTGATCCACAGAACCGCCGGCATTCCCGACGAGGGGTCGGCCTTGGCGGCGTCGACGAGCAGCGTCCGCCACGCGTCGACGAAACCCTGAACCAGCGCGCCGCCGCAGTGCTCGAGGTCGGACCACGTGACCTGCATCACCGCGACCAGCGGCTGCGGCAGCCGGCGCACGTGGACCAGAAGCTCCGCTTGCGTCGCCGCGGGCCGCTGCATCGCGTCCGCCTTGAGCGCGCGCGAGAGCACATCGGCGTATTGGCCGGATTTCGCTTTCTCGCGGTTCCATTGCAACGCGCACACCGCGACGCCGTCGCGCGCATCGAAAAGGTTCTCGAGCACGCGGCGATAGCGCAAACGATCGAGAAACGAGCCGTGGAACTCCCACTTGTGGCCATGCAGGATGCAGACGTACGCCTGCTGTCCCCCGTTGCCGGCGCCGATCAGATCGACCAGCGCATCCTGCTGCTCGACGCGGTCGCACAGATACGGCAGGACCGCGGGTATCGGCCGCCGGCCCGAGGTGACTGGCAGTTGGCCGCCGACGAGCCACGTCTCGGCACGCGACGCGAGTTGGGTGAAATCGGCCTCCCAATTGTCGGGCGTGAGCTTCGCCGCATTGCGCGCGATCAGCGGCTGCAGCAACGGCGGCAGACGCAAAACGTCGGGCAGCGCGGCGTTGCCGACCAGCACGGGCACCGTGCGAACGCGCTTGCTCGCGAGCGCCTGCGCGATCTCGCGACGCACCCAGTCGTTCGCGTCGGCGAGGCGGGCAAGATTGTCGTCGCTCAACCAGGACGGTCCGATCACCGCGAGACAGACGCTGCATTCGTCGAGCGCCTGCATGATGCGGTCGGGAAAGTCGTCGCCGAAGTCGATCGCCTCGCGATCGGCGTCGACGAACACGTCGAATCGATCGCCGAGATCGCGTGCGATGCGCCGAGCGCGTTCGCCGTCGCCGCGTCGGTAGCTGACGAATAGGTCGGTCATTGCAGCGAAGCGAAGAAGTGCGGCGCCGGAGTCATCGACGCAGCGATGCTCTTACGCAGCGGCTCGAAAGGGCGCATGAATTCTTTCAGAACTGCCTGTAGACTTCAAGCGCAAAGTAGCGATGCTCCGCGGCAAACCGCTCGCGCCCGGCGATCGCAACGCGATATCGGTCCCGATCGATCCGGCGACAGAGACCTTGCCGCGGCCATGAATTTTCGGCATCCACTTGACGATGCGGTCGCTTTGTTTGTTTACTACGGCGCACCGTGGCGTTCGTGCCAATTTCAGCCGGGACTCCAGCGATGAATCGGTGTGAACGCTTGGTGGCCATCATCGCGTGCGTGGCGATCGTCGGCGCTTGTGCCGGCCCGACGATCCAGCAGGCCGCGACGTTCGGCAAGGCGGGCACCGACTACACGGAGGCCGTCGGCGGATTGCTCGACGTCTATCTCACCACGCGCGTCGATGCGAACTCGCTCGCGGCGCTCGACGTGCGAGCGGAGAAGCTCGGCGCGCAACTCGCCGCCGAGCTGCCGTCTACGATCGACGAGTTCGACAAGCGTGCGATCGTCGCCGTGCGCGAAACGGCGCAACTGCGCGACAACGTGCGGCTGCTGCGCGCGTACTTCGAAAGTCTCAACGCGTTGGCGACGACGAACCTTCCCGACGAAGCAGGCGCGGCGCTGAAAAGCCTCGGCGCGGCGATCCAGGATGTCAACAAGGTGACCGGCGGTTCCGGAACCGTGCTGACGCCCGCGCAACTGAACTACGTCGAGAAGATCGGCAAGCTCGGCGTCAAGGCTGCCGTGTCGGCGAAGCTTCGCGAAGCGCTGGAGCGCGACAAGGAAGCGATCGCCTGGCAGCTCGCATGGCAGGAATTGATGCTCGGCACACTCGTGAAGCCGGTGCAAGCGGAGTACGAGCGGCGCCTCCGCGAGCTCCATCGCGAGAAGGTCGCCGGACCTTACGCCGACGGCACGGCCAGGCTCGGCGCCGCGTGGATGGAGTACCGGCGCAAGTGGGTTCAGTCGCGCTTCTACGTCGAATCGTTCGTGAAGGCGCAACAGGCGGCGACCTACATGAGGAGCGTGTGGGAAGACATGATATCGGGACAAACGGACGTGTCGTCGATTCGGCTGATCCTCGCCGACCTCAAGGAGTTCACCGGCGTGGTCCGCGCGTTCGACGAAGCGGAAAAGAAGAAGTGAGCAGCGAGGACCGCATGGCGACGCGCAAATCGACCAAGAAGGGGAAGGCTCGGACGACCCCACGCGCTCGCAGGCCGCGCGCCAAATCGGCGCCCGCTGCGACCGCTGCGGTCGCCGTCCATCGTTCATCGCTGATGCCGCCGAGGATGCGCAGCGGCAGCGGCGCAACGCGCGAGGCGGCAACGCCCATCGGTGCGACCGCTGATCAGATCGCCGAGATCGAACGCACGATCGACGTCGTTTCAGGCGTCGTCGAACGGCTGAAAGGCATGAGCGCGGACGAGGTCGCCGCGCTCACGCTCGCCGACCGGCAGGCGCGCGCGCATGCATTGTCCGACGCGAGGCTCGCGCTCGAAGACCTCGAGAATGCGAAGCTCGCGATGCTGAACGCGGCGTTTCAATCGCGGCGTGCCGAGCTTGCGCGTGCGACGTCGCAGCTCGCCGACGACTTGAGCCGACTGCAGGACACCGTCGCGTTCATCGGCGCCGCGGCGTCCGTCGTCGGCATCATCGCCGACATCGTGTCGGTGCTCAAATAGTTTTCCACAGCGCGGAGACACCAGCCCATGGCCTCGGCGTCCGGCCCGATCGTGTTCATCGTTCCCGGCACGCCGGTTGCGGCGGAAGTCACCGGCCGCGCGGCGCCCGCCGCGCAGCAGTCGACGGTGCTGCCACGCGGCCGCGTCAAGGCATCGGTGCGTATCGGCGCGCGGCGCGGCGCCGATGCGCAGACGCGGCTTACGGCGAATCCCGGCGAGGATGTCGTCGTCCTGCATATCGCGAACGGGCCATCGCTCGTGCTGCATCCCGAGAACGCGCGCGACCTGATGTTGGCGCAAAGCGATCGGCGTCGCGACAGCGGCGCAGGCGGCAAGCGCGCTTCGTCGCTTCCCGACGAAGTGCGCGTGCCCGTGCGATTGCAATGGCGAGGGCTCGAGCAAGCCGTCGCGTCGCGAGGCATCGCGCGCGGCGGGCTCGGCGACGCGCTCGTAACGGGCGTCGACATCGTTGCGGGACTTGGCAAAGACGACGCGGCCCATTTCGTCGCGAGCGCCGTCGTGCGCAAGGTCGATGCGCAGGTCGACGCCGGCGTCTATGCGCTACGCGCCGAAAAGCTCGAGCCGCTCAAGGGCAGCGGCGCCAAGCTCGCCGAGGTGCCGGCGGCTGGCCGACCGATGCTCGTGCTGATCCACGGCACATTCAGCACGACGACGAGCTCGTTCGGCAATCTTTGGACGCAGCATCCGCAACGCGTGCGCGCGCTGTTCGACCGCTACGAAGGCCGTGTGTACGCGCTCGACCATCCGACGTTGGGCGTGAGCCCGATCGCGAACGCGTTGACGCTCGCACAGGCAATGCCGCAAGGCGCGCGTCTGCATTTGATGACGCATTCGCGCGGCGGTCTCGTCGCCGAAGCGCTCGCGCGCGTGTGCGCGAATCCCGATCGGATCAAGGCCGATCTTGCGCGCTTCGCCGGCACCCGCGATGCCGACGACCTCGCGGCGCTCGCCGCGCTCGCGAAGAAGCGCGGCATCGCCGTCGAGCGCGTCGTTCGCGTCGCGTGTCCCGCGCGCGGGACGCTTCTCGCGTCGCGCAGGCTCGACGCATACGTGTCGGTGTTCAAGTGGACGCTCGAGCTTGCCGGCGTGCCGGTGGCTGCCGAGCTCGTCGACTTCCTGGGCGAAGTCGCGCGGCGCCGGCAGGACAAGAACGCGCTGCCCGGTCTCGAAGCGCAGATTCCGAGCAGCGCGCTCGTGCAATGGCTGCACGCCGTCGACGATCCGATTCCGGGCGAGCTTCGCGTCGTCGCGGGGGACATCGAAGGCGATTCGGTCGTCTCGTGGGTGAAAACTCTGATGGCCGACGCGTTCTATCGCACCGAGAACGATCTGGTCGTCGATACGCGGTCGATGTACGGCGGAAGCCCTCGCGCCGGCGGCGCGACTTTCCTGCTCGACGAAGGCGGCACGGTTTCGCATTTCGCGTATTTCAGCAACGAGCGCACGGCGCAGGCGATCGTCGATGCGCTCGTGCAGGACGCGCCGGGCGGCTTTCGCACGATCGGACCGCTGTCGTGGGCGGGCAAGTCGTCGACGGGGAAGCGTGCCGCGTCGGGCGATGAGCGCGCCGCGAGCCAAAAGCCCGCGGTCTTTGTGCTGCCCGGCATTCTCGGCAGCAACCTGAAGGCCGACGGCAAGCGCATCTGGCTCTCGTTTCGCATCGTCAACGGGTTGAAACGCCTCGCGTACAAGGCCGGAAAGCCGGACGGCGTGCTGCCGGACCGGCCGATCGAGAACGTCTACGACGGCCTGATGGCGTTCCTCGATGCGACGCATGAAGTGATCGAGTTCGCGTTCGATTGGCGCCGGCCGATCGAAGAGGAAGCGCGACGCCTCGCGAGCGCCGTCGACGCTGCGCTCGCCGCACGCGCCGCGACCGCGCAGCCGGTCCGGCTGCTCGTGCATTCGATGGGCGGCCTCGTCGCGCGGACGATGCAGCTCGAGGCTCCCGACGTCTGGGACCGCATGATGGCGCGACCGGGCGCCCGTGTTCTGATGCTCGGCACGCCGAACGCCGGGTCGTGGGCGCCGATGCAGGTGCTGTCCGGCGACGATTCGTTCGGCAACATGCTCGCTTCGCTCGGCGCGCCGTTTGCCGATAAAGCGGCGAAGCAGCTGATGGCGGACATGCCGGGCTTCCTGCAGCTGCAGTGGGGGCTGCTCGATACGACGCTCGGACTCGACAACGCGCAAACGTGGCGCAAGCTCGCCGACGACGATCTGCGCCTCGTGCGCGAATTCAGCTACTGGCACCACGACGAGTTGCAGGCGGCGCCCTACGAGTGGGGCGTGCCGACGCAAGCCGTGCTCGATCGAGCGATCGCGCTGCGAAAGCGCCTCGACGCGCAGGTGGCCGATCGGCTGCCTGCGTTCGCCGACAAGCTCTCGCTCGTCGTCGGCAAGGCGAAGTTCACGCCGGACGGGTTCCAGGTCGGCCCCGACGGATTGTTCTACCTCGATGCACCCGAGGCGGGCGATGGCCGCGTCACCCGCGCGAGCGCGATGTTACCCGGCGTGCGCACGTGGCATATCGACTGCGAGCACGGCGATCTTCCGAAAGCCAAATTCGCGTTCGATGGCTATCTCGATCTGCTCGAGCGCGGCGACACTGCGCGCCTCGAGCGTGTTGAGGACATGGCGCCTTTGCGCGATGCGCCGGCGGTGCACGTCAAGAGTCGTCCGGCTCGCGAGCCCCGCCAATCGACGCCGCCGCAAACGGAAAGCGACATCTACGCGCCGGCCACGAGCGACGTTCGTGCAGTGGCTACCGGCAGCGCGTTGCGCGTGAGCGTGGTCAACGGCGACGTCACGTTCGTGCGCGAGCCGCTGATGATCGGCCACTACCGGTCGCTGCGATTGACCGGCACCGAAAGCGTCGTCGACCGCTTTCTCGACAAGCGGATGGAAGCGTCGCTTCGCACCGGGCTCTATGCCGACGCGCCGGGCACGCACGAGATCTTCGTCAACACGCGTCGCGATCCGATCAATCCATGGCGGATGCCGCGCCCGGAAGCGGTGATCGTCGTCGGCCTGGGCGACGAAGGAAAGCTCGCGGCGAGCGATCTCGTGTCGAGCGTGCGACAGGGTGCGATCGAATGGTCGCGCCGGCTGACGGAAGCCGACGACGTGCCGGTGCAATTCGACCTTGCCGCAACGTTGATCGGCAGCGGCGGTACGCGCATGTCGGCGGGGCAGGCTGCGCAACTCGTCGCGCAAGGCGTATGGGAAGCGAACCAGCGCATCGGCGAGGAGAATGCGCGGCTGCAGCGGACCAACCGCGCGGCCGAGCGCGACGCGCAAACGTACTGGCCGCTCGTCACGCGGCTTCGGCTGATCGAGCTCTACCTCGATCGCGCAACGGAAGCGTGGCGCGCTCTGCAGGTGCAAGCGCTCGCATCGCCGGCACGCTACCGGGTCGACGACGTCGTTCAACGCGGCATCGGCGCGCTGCGGCGGCCGCCCGATGCGAGCTATCGCGGCGCCGATTACGACTTCATCACGGCCGAGACGCGATACGACATCGATGGCGCATCCGAGATCGCGTACACGCTCGACACACGCCGTGCACGCAGCGAACTGCGCGCGCAAGCGGCGCAGGGCGCGCTGCTCAAGGCGCTGGTGCTTGGCGCCGCCGACGCCGGCAATCGCGATTCGGGTGTTGCGCGGACGCTCTTCAATCTGCTCGTGCCGCTCGAGCTCGAGTCGTTCCTCGGCGGAACGACCGACATGGTGATCGAGCTCGATCGCGGGACGGCGGGAATCCCATGGGAGCTTCTCGACACCGACGCGGGGACGCGCGAGGGCAGCGATCGCCGACCGTGGGCGATCCGGACCAAGCTGCTGCGCAAGCTTCGCACCGACAGCTTCCGGGCGCAGGTCGCCGACGCGAGTCCCGACGCGCACGTGCTGGTCATCGGCGAGCCGAAATGCGACCAGCAGATCTATCCGCCACTGCCAGGCGCGTTCGCCGAGGCGCTCGCCGTTGCCAAAAGACTCTCGGCGTCCGACGGCCTGCCGGCGAACCGTATAACCCGGCTGATCGGACGCGAAGGCGTGGACAACAGCGGCGCCGACGCAGCGACGATCGTCGGTGCGCTGCTCGAGCGCGACTGGCGGATCGTTCACATCGCCGGTCACGGCGCGCCGCCGGAGCTCGTCGGCCCCGAGCCCGTGCGTCCGACCGATCCGCCGCAGCGCGTGGCCAATCCGCGCGGCGTCGTGCTGTCCGGCGACGTCTTTCTCGGGCCGCGCGAAATCGAGAAGATGCGCATCGTGCCCGAGCTCGTGTTCGTCAATTGCTGTCACCTCGCTGCGCCGGACCGGCGGCAGTTGCTCGCCGTTTTCGATCGTCCACGCTTCGCAGCGACCGTCGCCGAGGAGCTCATCAAGATCGGCGTGCGATGCGTTGTCGCAGCCGGCTGGGCGGTCGACGACGACGCGGCGAGCGTGTTCGCAACGACGTTCTACGACCAGCTCGTCTGCGGCAGGCGGTTCATCGACGCGGTCGCGAACGCGCGCGAAGCTGCATGGCAGGCCGGCGGCAACACGTGGGCGGCGTACCAGTGCTATGGCGATCCGGACTGGGTGTTACGCCGCGGCCCGTCGGATGCACAGCGACCGACGCCGCCGCCAGGCGAGGAGTTCGGCGGCATCGCGTCGCCGGCATCGCTGCTGCTCGCGCTCGAGACGCTGCGCGTGCAAAGCGAATTTCAGCACGCAGACGATGCCGCGCAAAACCGCAAGATCGCGTACCTCGAAGGACGCTTCGGCGCGACATGGGGCGAAAGCGGCGAAGTGGCGGAGGCGTTCGCGCGCGCACGCGCCGGCGCCAACGACTGGCCGAGCGCGATCGCGTGGTACGAGAAGGCGCTCGCGGCGAACGATGCGAGCGCGACGCTGAAGGCGGCCGAGGAGCTCGCGAACGCTCGCGCACGCCTCGCCGAAACGACGGTGAGCGACGCGCGAGCGCGCCTCGACGCATTGCAAGCGCGCACGAAGTCTCGGCCTGTCACGCGCGGCAAAGCAAAGAAGAAGCTGGCAGCCACCGACCGCACGCTCGCCGCCGCGCGCGCCGAGCTTCGACGGGCAATCGACGATGCGCGGCGGAGCATCGGCGATGCGATGGCGCAACTCGAGCCGCTGCTTGCAATTCGGCCGACGATGGAACGCGAGGGCCTGTGCGGATCGGCGTACAAGCGGCTTGCGCTGATCGAGGGCGACGCGGGCGACGAAGCGGCGAGGGCGCGCGCGATCGCGCAAGCGGTCAAGCACTACAAGGCCGCGGAAGCGATCGGACGCGAGGCGAATCTAGCCGACGCGTTCTATCCGGCGATGAACCGCGTCGCCGCCGAAATCGTCGCCGATGTCGGCAGGAAGAGCGCGCACGCGATCGACGATCGTGTGCTGGCGGCGATTCGCGGCGAGCTTGTCGAGAAAGCGCGCGACGACCCGGACTTCTGGCGCATCGCGGCATTGACCGAGCTCGATATGTACGAAGCGCTGTCGCGGCGCGATCTCGCGAAGGCGCTCGCGGCGATCCAGCGCGACTACGATGACCTGCACAATCGCGTCGGCGCGCCCTGGTTGTGGCGCTCGCTGTACGATCAGGCGAGATTCGTGCTGGCCCCGTATGCCGAGCGAGCGAGCGGCGCGGAGAAGGCGGCGGCGAGCGCATTGCTGCGCACGCTCGCGGCCATGGCACGCCTGGCGTAAGCAATGGCCGCCATCCGTGTCTTCGTCGTGCGTCCGTTCGGAACCAAGGAAGGGATCGACTTCGAACGAATCGACCGCGAGCTGATCGAGCCCGCGCTCGCCGAGCTTGCGAACACGCACGATGTTCAAGTGAGCGGCGCGACGACGCAGGAAGTGATTCGCCAGGGAAACATCCGCAAGGACATGTTCCAGCGGCTGGTCACCGCCGATCTCGTCATCGCCGACGTGTCGATCGACAATGCGAACGCGTACTACGAGCTCGGCATCCGCCACGGCCTGCAGGATCGCTGGACGTTCCTGATGCGCGCCGACCCGGTGCCGCGGCCGTATCCGTTCGATCTGCAAACCGACCGCTATTTCACCTACGACCCGGCGCAACCGGGCGCGCGCGTCGGCGAAATGGCCGACGCGCTTCGCTCGACGCTCGCGAGCAGCGAGAAGAACAGTCCCGTCTTCCTGCTGCTGCCGAAGCTCAAGCCGCAGCCGCGTTCCGACCTGATCACGATTCCAACGGCGTTTCGCGAAGAGGTCGAGCGCGCTCGCAGCGCGGGTCAGCGCGGCGGTCTTCGGCTGCTCGCGTACGAGGTGCAGGGGCTCGAATGGCAGACCGAGGGCCTGCGGCTCGTCGGCGACGCGCAGTTCAAGCTGAAGGCGTTTCGCGGCGCCAAGGACTCGTTCGAGGCGTTGCGGCGATTCGAGAGCGACGACCTGCATGCTAACCAGAGGCTCGCGACGATTTACCAGCGGCTCGCGAGAACCGAGCGCGGCAAGGCGCGTGCCGATCTGCTGACGCGGTCGGATCAGGCGATCCAGCGCGCGCTCGAGGTATCGGACAATCCGCGCGATCGCGCGGAGGCCTACTCGTTGCTCGGCAGCAACGCGAAGGCGCGCTGGATCGACGAGATTCGCAACGTCGATGCACCCAGGCGGGCGGGACAGGCGCTTCGCTCGCCGCACCTCGACCTCGCCGTCGACGGTTACCTGCGCGCGTTGCGCGAGAACCTCGACGCGCACTATCCGGCGGTCAACACGCTGGGGCTGCTGCGGGCGCAAAGCGAGCTCGCGAAGAGGCTCCCCGATGTCTGGCAAGCGAAGTTCGACGACACGCGCGCGGCCCAAGACGCCCTGCGCCGCAACGACCAGGCAGCCACGCGGATCACCGCATTGTTGCAGCTCGCGCTGGGCGTCGACGAGCTCGTCGGTCGTCCGGCCAGCATGGACGCGTGGGCCGCGGGCAGCAAGGCCGATCTGCTGCTCGTGACCGTCGCCGACAATCCCGAGCGCGTGGCCGAAGCGTACCGCCGCGCGATCACCGACGCCGACCAATTCACGATCGAGGCGATCCGCCGCAACGTCGAGATCTGCCGCGATCTCGGCGTGTTCGAAGCGAACGCGTCGGCGGCGCTCGCGGTGATCGACGACGCGCTCGCCGGCACGACGATCACGCAGGCGCCGCGCATACGCGTGCTGCTGTTCACCGGCCACATGATCGACGCGGCGGACCGGCCGAAGGACAAGATGCGATTCCCGCCGACGGCGAAGGCGGAGGCGACCGCACGCAAGTTGATCGGTGACGCCGTCGCGGCGGAGCTCGCCGAAGAGGGCGGCGTGTCGGTCGCGATCGCGGGCGGCGCATGCGGGGGCGACATTCTGTTCCACGAAGCGTGCCTCGAGAAGGGCATCAAGAGCCAGCTCCATCTCGCGTTGCCCGAGGCGCAATACATGTCGGCCTCCGTCGAGCGGGGCGGACCGCAATGGGTCGAGCGGTATCGAAGGCTTTGCGGCCGGCTCGAAACGCGCGTATTGCAGGAGATCGACGCGCTGCCGGATTGGCTGGTCGACAAGCCGGGCTACGACCTTTGGCAACGCAACAATCTGTGGATGATGTTCGATGCGATCGCCACCGGGGCGCCGAACCTGACATTGATCGCGCTCTACAACCCGGAGCGCGAAGCGGACGGTCCGGGCGGAACGGAACAGCTCGTGCAGTTCGCGAAGGACTGGGGATTCAAAGCGGTGCCGCTCGACGCGCGGGCGTTGCTCGACGAGTGATCGCGCGGACGAGCGCCGATTGCCGGAGCGATTGCAGAGCACGGACTGGATCGGGACGGGAGGCAGTGGCAATGCCGAGAAACATCGTCGTCTGCTGCGACGGCACCGCGAACGAATTCGCGCGCAACAACACGAACGTCGTCAAGCTCTATTCGGTGCTCGAGCACGACCGCGAGCGCCAGCTCGCCTACTATCACCCCGGGCTCGGCACGATGGAGCCCGCGGGCGCGCTGACGACGCTCGCGCGCAAGGCGACCAAGGTCCTGGGCATGGCGATCGGCTATGGTCTCGCAGCCGACATCCGCGACGCGTACGTCTTCGTGATGAACCATTTCCGCGACGGCGACCGACTCTTCTTGTTCGGCTTCAGTCGCGGGGCGTACACGGTGCGCGCGGTTGCGGCATTGCTTCACATGTACGGATTGATCCGGCCGGGCAACGAGCCGCTCGTGCCCTATGCGATCCGCATGATGATGGCGAGCCAGCGCGCGCAGCGGCGGCGCGGCCGCGACCCGCAGATCGATGAGTTCTTCACGCTCGCGCGCGAGTTCCGTGATGCGATGTCGGGCGTCGAATGCAAGCCGTGGTTCGTCGGCGTCTGGGACACGGTGAGCTCGGTCGGCTGGATCGAGAACCCGCTGAAGCTTCCCTACATCGCGAACAATCCCGACATCCAGATCGGCCGGCACGCGATCGCGATCGACGAGCGGCGTGCGTTCTTCCGCAATCATCTGTGGCGTTTGCCGGACGACGACCGGCCGAAGGGACCGAAGGACTTGAAGCAGGTGTGGTTCCCCGGCGTCCACTGCGACGTCGGCGGCGGCTATGCCGAAGCGGAAAGCGGGCTTGCGAAAATCGCGCTGCAATGGATGCTCGACGAGGCGCAGGCGGCGGGTCTTGCGATCGACGCCGCAAAGCGCCGACGCGTCATGGGTGAGGCCGGCGGGCCCTACGTCGCGCCCGATTCGCGGGCGCAGGCGCACGAGTCGCTCAAAGGCGCGTGGCACATCGCCGAATACGTGCCGAAGAGGCATTTCGACTTCGCGACGGGCAACGAAGAGCGACGAATGAACCGCCACCGGCGGCGGACCATCGCACCCGGGTCTCACGTTCACGTCGCGGCGAAGGAGCGCGGCGACGAATATTGCAAGCGCCTGCCGACGGACGTCGTATGGGTCGGCAGCGCGCAGTCGCCCGCCCTCGCCGCGCAATCGCCGGTCGCGCTTGCCTGAACGCCAGGGCCTGTTCACACTATGTCCACGAGTCCGTTGCACGGCAAGAGTAGGGTCAGCCTCGACTTTTGCGCAGGCGCCGCCTTATGCGAGCGGTGTACAAAAGTCGAGTCTGACCCTACTTTTGCACGTCTGTGCTTCGTCAGGCGCCTCAATTGGCGCCCCATGCCACCCGTTCGCACTTGCGGACATAGTGTGAACAGGCCCTAATTCATGGCCGACGAAATCGAAATCCGTACGGTGACCGTCGAGTTCCTTCGCGCGGGGCCGCCGCACAATCAGTTGCTGTCGCCGCTGACGCAATACCTTGCCGTCTGCGGCGACGCCGGTGCCGGCGTCGTCAACGTGCCGTACGAGCAGGCGGCGTTCGAGCGGCGGTTGAAGGAGCTGCGTTATGAAACCGGCGATCCGGCCGATCGGATCGCGATGCTGCACGACATGGGCGTCGATATGGGCAAGATCCTCGGATCGGTGCCGGGGCTGCCCGGCGCACTGATGGTCGATCCGAGCAAATCGGCGACGCTCGTTCGGTTGCGGCTCACGTTGTCGGCGTCCGAGCTTGCCCACCTGCCGTTCGAGCTTGCGAAGGTCCCCGTCGGCGCGGGCGCCACGTCGGAGAGCTGGCTCGCGATCCAGACGCGGCCGCCGGTGTGTCTGACGAGGAACATCCGCAGCGTGTCGTCGGAAGACGTCGTCTGGCCGCACAAGCCGCGCATTCTGTTCATTTCGGGCGATCCCTCCGTCGTTCCGTTCGACGAGCACCGGCAGGCGCTGCTCGAAGCGGTCGAGCCGTTCCGCTATCCGGACGTTGCGGTAACCGCCGACGACGCGCGCGAGCAGATCGGCGAGCTGCTGACGATCCTGAAGAACCCGACGCTCACCGACGTGCTGCGCGAGTGCGACGCGACCGCTTACACGCACGTTCACATTTTGACGCACGGCGACCAGGACGAAGCGGAGCGCGACACGTACGGGCTCGTCTTCCGCGGCGCCGACGACGCGCCGGACGTCGTGTCGGGCGAGCGATTCGCGAGCGCGCTCACGTCGGTCGGACGCGACTGCGTGCATCGACCGGCCGTGGTCACGGTGGCGAGCTGCGACAGCGGCAACGTGGGTACGGTGACGATACCGGGCGCGAGCTTCGCGCATGCGTTGCACCAGGCCGGTGTTCCTCTCGTCGTCGCCTCGCAGTTTCCGCTCAGCATGGAGGGATCGCTGCCGCTCGCGCGCAAGCTGTACGACGGCCTGATGTGGGGCGACCATCCGCTCGTGCTGCTGCAGCGTCTGCGCGCGGAGCTGCACGCGCGCTATACGTCGACGTGGCACGACTGGGCGAGCCTCGTCGTGTACGAAGCGCTGCCGCATTCGCTCGCGCTCCAGCTCGATTCGCTGCGCTATCACCAGGCGCGTCGCGCAATGGACGCGGCGCTGGAGCGGATCGACCGCGCCGTGCGCGGCAGGTCCGACGAATCGCTCGCACAACTCGATGCCGCGATCGAGCGCGCCGTGCAGCGGATGCCGTTCGCCGGACAGTACGCGATCGAATGCCTCGGTCTTCGCGCGAGCGGCAGAAAGAGGCTCGCGCAGGCGGCGTTCACGCTGAGCGAGGAGCGCTCCGGCGCGAAAGTCCAGTGGCGCGACCCCTTCGAGCTGCTCGAGCAGTCGTGGGCCGATTACAACGAGGCCGTTCGCCGGCTGTTGGTGAACGACGGCACGACCGTGCAACGTGTCGCGACGCTGCATTGGGTGCTCGTGCAAGCGGTGTCGCTCGCCGCGGTGCTCGGCAAGGAAGACGCCGAGGAACGTTGGAAGACGGCGAAGCTCTCAGCCGACCTGTATTGCGGGCATGCGAGCGTCGAAGAGCGCGCCTGGGCATACGCGAGCTTGGCTGAGCTGTACCTGATCAAGCTTGCCGAGCCCGCTCTCACGCCGGAAGAGCGCCAACACGTGACGGCGTGTGCGCTCGAGCACGCGAGCCAATTGGTCGGCGCCTACCCGTTTCGGACCGAGTTTCCGGTCACGTCGACGTTGCGGCAGTTCCGCCGCTACGTTGACTGGTGGGGCGATTCGCGCTTCGAGCAGGCGCTTCGCGAGCGCGCCGAGACGCCGCGCGCATCGTGGCAAGCGCTGCTCGACACCGCGCGCGAGCTGATCCGCAAGCTCGAGCGCGACGGCGCGCATTCGACCGCGCCGGATCCTCGCGCAACGCCGGCGCCGCGGCGAACGGCGGTTGCGAAGAAATCGTCCCGCGCGACGGGCGAGCGCGCCGCGCCGGCTGCGCCCGCCGACGCGGCAAACGCCGAAGCGGCTCACGCTGCGGTCGACACCAAGAAGCCCGCTTCCGCGCCGATCCGGCACGACGGCGCGTTCTTCGACATCGAGATGCTGCCGGCGGGCAACGGCGATGCGCTGTGGATCGAGTACGGCGACGCGAGCGCATGCCATCGCGTGCTGGTCGATTGCGGAACGCAGCAGACGGTGACGCCGCTGATGAAGAGGGTCGGCCTGGTGCCGGCAAACGAGCGGCGCCTCGAGCTCTTCGTCATGTCGCACATCGATTCGGACCACATCGGGGGCGCGCTGCCGTTCTTCCGCGCGGTGAAGGAAGGCTTGCGCTTCGATGACGTCTGGTTCAACGGCTGGCGGCATCTGTCGGGTCAACTCGGCGCGCGCCAGGGCGAGATGTTCTCGACGGCGCTGCAGGACTTCAAGCTGCCGTGGAACGCGTGGCGCGACGGCAACGCGATCGTCGTCGACGGCGACGAGCTGCCGACGTGCACGCTGCCCGGCGGCCTGAAGCTCACGCTGCTGTCGCCGAAACCGGCGGAGCTCAAGAAGCTCGCGCCGGTCTGGATGCGCGAAATGAAGCGTTACGGTCTCGAGCCGGGCTCGCGCGTCGATTACAGCCGCTTCCTCAAGGGCACGCCGTCGACGTCGACCGACGTCGACGCGCTCGCCGGTACGCCGTTCAGCGGCGACTCGGCCGCTCCGAACGGAACGAGCATCGCGTTGCTGGCCGAATACGGCGGCGCCGCAGCGATCCTCGGCGCCGATGCTTACGCGCCGGTTCTTTCGGCGTCGATCCAGCGGCTGTTGCAGCAGCGACGCGTCGATCGGCTCAAGGTCAACGCGTTCAAAGTCGCGCATCACGGCAGCCAGAACAACCTTGACGTCGAGTTGCTGAAGCTGATCGAGTGTCCGAACTACCTGCTGTCGTCGAACGGCGATCACTTCTGCCATCCCGACCGGCAGGCGATCGCGCGCATCATCAAGCACGGCGGCAGTCGGCCGTCGCTCTATTTCAACTACCGAAGCAAGTACAACGACGTGTGGTCGGAGCCCGAGCTGCAGCAGAAATACGCGTACAGCGCGCACTTTCCGGGGGACGAAGCGCATGGGCTCTACGTGTCGCTGCTCGCGCCGCGCGAATGACCGTGTCGCGTGAATATTCGGTTTCGCCTCCACGACAGGTGTGAACTACAATCGAGCGCACTCGAGAATACGGAGCCGAGCGGACATCGCGCGCCGCCGCGCGTTTCATTGATTGCACGGGAGACACATCATGGCAAAGGGCATGTCGCTGCATCTGGGATTGAACGCCGTCGATCCCCATCACTACCAGGGCTGGAGCGGCGAGCTGGTCGCGTGCGAGGCGGACGCCAACGACATGGAGGCGATCGCCAAGAAGAAGGAATTCGCGCCGACGAAGTTTCTGACCAAGCGCGCCACGCGCAAGGCGGCGCTCGATGCGATGGCCGACGCCGCCGCGAAGCTCGACAAGGGCGACATCTTCTTTCTCACGTATTCGGGCCATGGCGGTCAGGTCCCCGACACCAACGGCGACGAGGCGGCGGACCACAAGGACGAAACGTGGTGCCTGTTCGACGGCGAGTTGGTCGACGACGAGCTCTACGCGGCGCTTGGCAAGTTCAAGCCGGGTGTACGCATTCTGGTGCTGTCCGATTCGTGCCACAGCGGAACGGTGACGCGCGAGATGTACTACCAGGCGAAGCCCGCGACGCGCGTCGACGCCGGGCAGGCGCGCTATCGTGCCATGCCGCGCGACGTCGCGTTGCGCGTTTATCTCGCGAACAAGCAGTTCTACGACGGCATCCAGAACGCCGTCAAGGCGAACGCGGAGAGCTCGGATGCGATCGATGCGTCGGTGCTGCTCATTTCCGGCTGCCAGGACAACCAGCTTTCGCAGGACGGCGACTTCAACGGTCTGTTCACGTCGCGCCTGCTCGAGGTGTGGCACGACGGCAAGTTCAAGAAGAACTATGCGCGCTTTCACAAGGCGATCGTCGATTTGATGCCGCCCGACCAGACGCCGAACTATTTCACCGTCGGCGCCGCCGACAAAGCGTTCGCAAAGCAAGCGCCGTTCTCGATCTGATACGAAACGACAAACGTTCTCTGAGACGCAGGAACGACGCGCGGCGTACTTGTCGTCCCCGCGCAGGCGGGGACCCAGCGTCTTGTCGACGAACGACACTGGGTCCCCGCGTGCGCGGGGACGACAACCTGCGATCAGGCAAGCAGTATGCCGGTCGACACGCCGATCAACAGGATCAGCGTCAGTTGCCGGAAGCGCGTGTCGGTGAAGCGCGGAAAAAGACGCAGCCGACGACGAGCCCCGCGTAGTACGCCGGCGCGAGCCACAGCGACGTCCAGCCGGCTCGCGCATCGAACACGCCGTAGTAGCCGAGCATGAGGATGCCGGCGAGCGAAATCACCGTCACATAGAGCGTGAGATTGGCCCGCGTCGCGTCGACCGGGTCGGGACCCGAAAGCAGGTAGAGGATCACCGGCGGTGCGCCGATGCTGGTCGCGCCGAGCATCGTTCCGCTGATTGCGCCGAGTCCGAGCGACGTCGCGAGTCGCGGCCGGCCGGCATAACGCCAACCGCGCAGCAGCGCGGCGGCGAACGCGATCACCGTCACCGCGATCGCGCGGCGGATGATCTGCGGATCGGTCGCGACCAGAATCAGCGTGCCGAGCGGCACGGTGACGCAGGCGGCGACGGTGATGACGCCGATCACGCGCCATCGGACGAGATGGCGCGTCTGCACCAGCATCGGCATCGCGACGACCGATTCGAGCAGCAGCACGACGGGCACCGCGAGCCTGGGGCCGAGCAACAGCGCGAGCGGCGGCGTCATCACCATCGCGCCGCCGAACCCGGTGATGCCGCGCACGAGACCTGCGATGGCGGCGATCGTGACGGACGCGGTCAGCGTAACGGCGTCCAAGTGCGCTACGCCGCAATCGTCATGTCGGCTCCTGCGAAGCGGATTCGCGCATAGCCGATGTCGGTGCGCGTCGCGAGGAATCCGACCAACTCCGTGAGCGGCGTCGTGCGGAAGCGGCAGCCGGGCACTGGGTTAAGTACGCGCGAGGCGACTATGGCCGGCTCTGCGATCTCCCCTCGTGGCTTGCATTCGCGCTCGCAGACGCTCTCCGAGCAGCTCGCGCAACGCATTGCCGGCGAGATCCTGACCGAGCGGCTTGCGCCCGGCGCAAGGCTCAAGGAAGTCGACCTGGCGACGACGTACGACGTCGGCAGGGCGTCGATTCGCGAAGCGCTTCGCCTTCTCGACAAGCGCGGGCTCGTGCGGCTCGAGCCGTGCCGCGGCGCGCGCGTGACGCTGCTGTCGGCCGAGGAAGTCGACGACCTCTACGAAATTCGCGCGAGCCTGCTCACCGTCGCCGCGCGGCGCGTGGCTGCGCGCGGTGACCGCCCGCTGATCGGCCAGGCGCGTGCGTTGTTGGGCGAGGCGGTCGCGCATGCCGGCGACGGCGATCAAGGCCGGTACTTCGATGCAGTTTACGCGCTGTCGCAGCTCGTCGCCGAGGGCGCCGGCAGCGAACGGCTTGCCGCGCTGATCCGTTCGTTCTCGCAGCAGGTCGCACGCTACACGCGGCTGTCGTTGCGAGCGGTCGAGCGGCGGCGCAAGTCGGTACAGGGATGGAAGCGTCTGGTCCGCGCGATCGAAGCTCGCGAACCGCAAGCAGCCGAAGACGCGATGTGCCAACTGGTCGCCGGTTCGCAGCAGGCGGTTCGGGATATCCTTAGCGAACGTTCGCGAAAGGAGGCCGCCTGATGGCGTCGCAGCCGTCGCCCGACTCGTCGCCGTCGAATGTCATCGTGACCGGCGTCATCGGCTCGGACACGCACATCGTCGGTAACCGCATCCTGTCGATGGCGCTCGAGAAGGCGGGCTACAAGGTCGTATCGCTCGGGGCGCTCACTCCGGCCGCGGACT
This sequence comes from uncultured beta proteobacterium, assembly GCA_963728935.1. Classification (GTDB taxonomy): domain Bacteria; phylum Pseudomonadota; class Gammaproteobacteria; order Burkholderiales; family Casimicrobiaceae; genus CAVSMC01. Next base: position 2,412,657 of record CAVSMC010000001.1, read on the forward strand.
TCGTCAAGGCGGCGGTCGAGACGAACGCCGATGCGATCCTCGTGTCGTCGCTTTACGGACAAGGCGAGCTCGACTGCCGCGGCTTTCGCGATCTGTGCATCGAAGCGGGCCTCGAGTACATCCTGCTCTATGTCGGCGGCAACCTCGTCGTCGGAAAGCAGGCGTGGCCGGACGTCGAGAAGCGGTTCGTCGAGATGGGCTTCGATCGTGCAGCGGCGCCCGGCACCCGCGTCGAAACGGTGCTCGAATGGCTTACCGCCGACCTCGCCACGCGCAAGGCGCGATGATGACCAACACGGCCCTGCTGATCGACTTCGGCAGCACGTACACGAAGCTGCGCGCGATCGATCTCGACCGCCAGCGCATCGTCGGCTCCGGCCAGGGCCCGTCGACGGTGACCACCGACATCATGATCGGGATGAAGGCGAGCCTCGACGATCTCGAGCGGCGCCTTGGCGGCCTGCCGCGCTTCAAGTACCGCCTCGCGTCGAGCAGCGCAGCCGGCGGGCTGCGAATGGTCACCGTGGGCCTGGTGCGCGAGCTCACCGCCGAAGCGGCGCGCCGTGCGGCGCTCGGTGCCGGCGCGAAGCTCGTCGGCGCGTTCGCCTATCGGCTCACGCATGGCGACGTCGATCGGATCGTCGCGCTCGCCCCCGACATCCTGCTGCTCGCCGGCGGCACCGACGGCGGCAACAGCGACGTGATCCTGCACAACGCCGACGCGCTCGGCAGCAGCGCGCTCGCGTGCCCGATCGTCCTCGCCGGCAACCGCAACGCTACCGACGACGCGCGCGCTTCGCTCGCCGGCAAGGAGGTGATCGCGACCGAGAACGTGATGCCCGAGTTCAACGTCCTCAATATCGAGCCCGCCCGCGCAGCGATTCGACAGGTGTTCATCGATCGTATCGTGCACGCGAAAGGCATCGATCGCGCGCACGACGAATTCGACCATGTGCTGATGCCCACGCCGGCGGCGGTGCTCGAAGGCGCGCGGCTGGTCGCCGATGGCTGGCCCGGGATTTCGGGACTGGGGTCGCTGCTCGTCGTCGATCCGGGCGGCGCGACGACGGACGTGCATTCGGTCGGGACCGGCGAGCCGTCGGCGCCGGGTGTCGTCGTTCACGGCTTGCCCGAGCCGCGCGTCAAGCGCACCGTCGAAGGCGACCTCGGCATGCGGCATAACGCGGCCAATATCGTCGAAGTCGCAGGCGTCGACGCGATTGCAGCCGATGCCGGCCTCGATGCCGCGCGCGTTCATACGATCGTCGCCGAGGTCGGCGCCGATATCGAGCGGCTGCCGCGCACGAAAGAGGAGGTCGCGCTCGATCGGGCGCTCGTCCGGGCGGCGGTGCGTCATGCCGTGATCCGCCATTGCGGCACGGTGGACACCGTGTATTCGGTGACCGGGCCGGTTGCCGTGCAGACGGGAAAGGATCTTTCCGACGTGACCGCGGTCATCGGCACCGGTGGCGCACTCGTGCACAGCACGGATCCGCTCGGCGTGCTGCGGATGGCGCTCGCCGATGCGTCGGCGCCGCGGTCGCTGCGGCCGAAGGCACCGAAGCTCTTGCTCGATCGCCACTATTTGCTGTATGCCTGTGGGCTCCTCGGCGCCGTCGAGCCGAAGGCCGCGCTCGAGCTCGCGCTCGCGAGTTTCGAACCGTTGGACGAGGAACGCTCCGTTGAACGCACGCTCACTGCCTGAAGCAACGCGCCGGCCGCTGTCCGAGGCGCGCATCGCGGACGATCTGTTCACGCAGATGCGGCGCGAGAACCTCGCGCGCTGGCCGACGGGGACGGCCGTCGATTTCGACGAAGCCGTCGCGCTGCAGCGCGCGTTGCCCGAGCACAAGCAGCTCGGGCGCGTGATGCGCCGCGCGGTCGCCGAGCGGCGATGCCTGACGCAGCCGCGCGGCGGCTTCGGCACGTTCGAGATGCACCGCTCGCTGATGGTGACGCTCGATCGCGACGGCCACGCCGACATCGTGCCGACGACGACCGACAGCTATACGCGCAACGAGCATTGGGAGCTCGCGCAGAAGGGCATCGAAGAGTCCGAGCGGCTCGGGCGCTCGATGCTGAACGGCTATCCGATCGTCAATTACGGCGTCGAACGAGCGCGCGAGCTCATCGCGGCGATCGACAAGCCGGCGATCATGCTGACCGGCACGACGATGCCGAAGCTCACGAGCGAGATCGCGTTCGCCGGCGGCTATTCGGGTTATCTGGGCTCCGGCATCGCGTACACGACGTCGTACATCAAGGAGCTGTCGATCGAGGACGGCATCCGCAACTATCAGTATCTGGACCGGCTCGCCGCGCGGTACGCTGAGCACGGCGTCGAGCTGCATCGGCGTCAGCCGGGATTTCTCACCGGGACGAACATTCCGCCGTCGATCGCAATCGCCACCTGCGTGCTCGACTGTCTGCTCGCCGCCGCGCAGGGCGTGACCAACTACGGCCTCGAAATGGGCGAGACGATGCACCTTGTGCAGGACGCCGCCGCGGTCGCAGCATGCGGGTCGCTGTGCCAGGAATATCTCGCGCGCAATGGCTATCGCGACGTGTTCACGTCGGTCACGCTGCTGCACTGGATGAGCGCGTGGCCGCAAGACGAAGCGCAAGCGGCGGCGCTGATCAGCTACGGCGGCACGCTCGCTGCCATCAGCGGCGCGGCGAGCGTCACGACCAAGTCGACACACGAGGCGTTCGGCATACCGACGCCGCAGGCGAACGCCGAAGGGCTGCGGATGACGCGGATGGCGATCTACCTCGCGCGCGACATCCGGCTCGACGGGCTCGCGGCGTACGAGCGGGAGAAGGCGCTGATCGCGCGCGAGGTGCGCGCGATCGTCGACAAGGTGCTCGAAATGGGTGACGGCGACGCCGCCATCGGCACCGTTCGAGCGTTCGAGGCGGGCGTGATGGACATCCCGTGGTCGCCGAACCGTCATTGCAGGAGCCGCGTACTGCCGGCACGCGACGTCGACGGATACCTGCGCATTCTCGATCCGGGCCTGATGCCGTTTCCGCGCGACGTCCTCGATCTGCACGAGGAGCGATTGCGCAAGCGCGCCGAGCGAGACCGCATCGCGTTCGGACCGGATCTCGCCGTGCAAAGCGTCTACGAGATGTCGGAGCCGGTCGCGAAGCTGTTGCCCGATCGGATCGAATGAGCGCGGCGGGCGAAGGCGAATGAGCGGCGTCGCGCGCTTCGAGCGGGTCGACGTGCATTTGCTGCGCGTGCCGCTCACCACGCCCTACCGGCTCGCGTTCGGGCCGGTTGAGCACTTCGACACGATCGTCGTCGAGCTCACCGATCGCGACGGGCGCGTCGGCCTCGGCGAGGCGACCGTGCTCACCGGCTACACCGACGAGACGATCGACGGGGCCTGGCGCGTTGCGCGCGAGCTCGCGGCGGCGCTCGCGACGGCAGACGGGGCCGATGTCGCAACGCGCATCGACGGCCTCGGCGTCCGCTATCCGTTCACCGCCACCGCGTTCGGCACGGCGCTCGAGATGCTCGGCGGCAGCGCCGTGCTCGACGTGCGCGAGACGGTTCGCGTGCCGCTGCTCGGTCTGCTGAACGCCGACGACGAAGCCGCGATGGCTTCCGAATTCGAAAAGCTGTTCATGGCGGGTTTTCGCACGATCAAGGTCAAGGTCGGTTTCGACGCCCAGCGCGACGCGCAACGCGTGCGCATCGCGCAGCGCGTCGTCGCCGCCCGCGCGCAGATTCGCATCGACGCGAACCAGGGCTACACGGCCGACGAGGGCGTCGCGTTCGTGCGCGCGCTCGATCCGCAGGGCATCGAGCTGTTCGAGCAACCGTGTTCAGCCGGCGATTGGGACGCGCACCTCGCCGTGGCGCGCGCCGCCTCGGTGCCGATGATGCTCGACGAATCGATCTACGGCCTCGCCGACATCGAGCGCGCGGCCGAGCTCCGCGCGGCTCGCTACATCAAGGTCAAGCTGATGAAGCTCGTCACGCTCGAGCGGCTCATGGCGGCGATTGCCCGGATCGAGTCGCTCGGCATGCGCGCGGTGCTCGGCAACGGCGTTGCCTGTGACCTGGGCTGCTGGATGGAAGCGTGCGTCGCGGCGCGCGCGATCGACAACGCCGGCGAGATGAACGGGTTCCTCAAGCCGCGTGGTCGCCTGCTGACGGAGCCGCTCGCATTCGAGGACGGGGCGATCGTGCTCGCGCCCGGTTTCACGCCGAGGCTCGATCGCGACCGCATTGCGCCGTATCGCGTCGACGCGGCGGCGCTCACCCGCAACGGCGCGGTCAGGGTCATCGCGCGATGAAGGCGGTCACGATCGCCCGCTTCGGCGGCCCCGAAGTGCTCGAACTGACCGACGCCGCGAAACCGGCGCCGCGACCCGCAGAGGCACTGGTCGAGCTCGAATACGCCGGGATCAATTTCATCGATGTGTACATGCGAAGCGGCCAATACGCGCGCTCGCATACGTACCAGACGCCGTTGCCGATGACGATCGGCATGGAGGGAGGCGGCACGATCGCCGCGCTGGGCGACGGCGTCACCGGATTTTCGGTCGGCGATCGTGTTGCCTACTGCATCGTGCGCGGCAGCTACGCGCAATACGCCGCCGTTCCCGCCGCGAAGCTCGTGCCGATTCCTGCGCACGTGCCGATGCCGATCGCCACCGCGTTGATGCTGCAAGGACTGACCGCGCATTACCTGTCGCATTCGGCGTTTCCGCTTCGTCCCGGCAAGACGTGCCTGGTCCACGCCGGCGCCGGCGGCGTCGGTCAGCTGCTGATCCAGCTGGCGAAGCTCCTTGGCGCGACGGTGATCGCGACGGTCGGCAACGAGGAAAAGGCCGCGATCGCACGTCAACGCGGCGCCGATCACGTGATCGTCTACCGCGACGTCGATTTCAGTGAAGCGGCGCGGCGTTTGACCGACGGCCGCGGCGTCGATGTGGTGTACGACGCGGTCGGCCGCGATACGATCGAACGCAGCTTGAAGAGCCTCGCGCGCCGAGGGCTGTGCGTGAACTACGGCGGCGCGTCCGGCCTCGTCGCGTCGATCGAGCCGCTCGCGCTTGCCGAGGCGGGCTCGGTATACTTTACGCGACCGCATCTCGCGGACTACATTTCGTCGCCGGCGGAGTTGCGCGCGCGGGCGGACGAGCTCTTCGCGGCGTACGCGGCCGGAACTCTCACCGTTGCGATCGACACCGATCTGCCGCTTGCGAACGCCGCCGACGCGCACCGCTTGCTCGAGGGGCGCCGCTCGAAGGGCAAGATCCTGCTGCGCATCACCTGACATCAACCAAGGAGAAGAGCATGAAAGTTGTCGATTGGCCGCGGCGCGCAATGCGAGTGCTCGGCGGCTGCGTCCTCGTCGCTGCCGTATGCGTCGCGGCGGCACAAGAGAAATACCCGTCGCGCCCAATCGAATTCATCGTGCCGTGGGGCCCCGGCGGCGGCGCCGACCAGGTCGCGCGCAAGTCGGGCAAGATGATGGAGGAGGATCTCAAAGTGTCGTTCCCGGTCGTCAACGTTCCGGGTGCGACGGGCAACACCGGGATGGCGAAGCTCCTCGCCGGACAGGCCGACGGCTATGCGATCTCGGTGATGACGTGGGACACCTATGCGCTCCTTGCGACGACCCCGAGCACGCGCTGGTCGCTGAAGGACATCATTCCGGTCGCGCTGATGATCAAACAGCCTTCCGCGTTCATGGCGGCCTCCAACGGCAACCTCAACACGTGGGCCGACGTCGAGCGCGAGGCGAAGACGAGGCCGCTGAAGGTGGCGGTCACCGGCTTCGGCAGTCCCGACGACATCACGGTCAACTTCTTCGTCGGACGCGGGCTGAAGTTGATCGCCGTGCCGTTTGCCAATCCCGGCGAACGCTATACGGCGGTGCTTGGCGGTCATGCCGACCTCCTGTACGAGCAGCTCGGCGACGTGCGCAGCTTCCTCGACAGCAAGCAGATCCATCCGGTGATCATCTTCTCCGACAAGCGCTTCCGCGTGTTTCCCGACGTCCCGGCGTCGAAGGAGCTCGGCTACGACATCACGCTGCCGCAGCGGCGTGCGGTCGTGATGAAGGCCGGAACCGATCCGGCGAAGGTGAAGGTGATCTCCGATGCGCTCGCGAAGGTCGCTGCGAGCAGCGAGTACAAGACGTATCTGCAGGAACAATACGCGACCGACGACAGCTACTTCGCAGCCCGGGATGCCGCGAAGATCATGGAAGACGAGCTCGCGCAGATGAAGCGGATGGCGGAGCAGACGGCGGCGAAGAAGTGAGCGCGCTGCAGGAGGCACGCCTGCGCCGGACGATTCCGTACGCGGTCGTGCTCGCGATCACGGGGGCGCTCTTCGTGCTCGCGACGCGCATCGATTTCGTTGCGCCGGGAGGACGCATCGGTCCCGATTTCTGGCCGAAGGTGATCCTCGGCCTCGCGATGGCCACGTGCGCGTACCAGATCGTCAAGGCGCTGTTCTTCGACGCCGCCGGCGAGCAGGTGACGGGGGTGCTCGAAAGCATCATCGAAGAGGCGCCGGCGGAATCCCCGGCGGATTCGCCGCCCGAGCGGAAGTATCCGCGTCTGCTGATCGCGGGCATCGTGCTCACGATCGCGTACGTTCTCGCGATCGAGTGGCTGGGCTTCTTCCTCTGCACGTTCGCCTACCTCGCCGCGTTCACGTGGGTCGGCCGCTACCGGCGTCCGCTCGTCGTGCTCGCGTCGAGCGCGATCGGCAGCCTCGCGTTCATGTTCGTTTTCATGAAGATCGTCTACGTGTCGCTGCCGCTCGGTCAGGAGCCGTTCTCGCAGGTCACGTTCTTCCTGATGCGGCTGATGGGCATCCGCTAGCCCACCGTGCTCGACACCGCGCTTTCGTTCGCGGCGGCGTTTCAAACCGTCTTCCAGCCGCTCAACCTGATCGCGCTCGTCGTCGGCCTGGTGGTCGGCATGCTGGTCGCCGTTCTGCCGGGGCTCACGCTGGTGATGGGCATCGTGCTCGCGCTGCCGTTCACCTACGGCATGGCGATCACGCCGTCGATCATTCTGCTCACCGCGATGTACATCTCCGGAACGTACGGCGGCGCGTTCACCGCGATCTTGTTCCGGATCCCGGGCGAGCCGCTCGACGTGCCGCTGTTGTGGGACGGCTACGCGATGGCGCACAAGGGCGAGCCGGCGAAAGCGCTCGGGTGGACGTTGTTCGCGGCGTTCCACGGCGGCTTGCTCTCGACGCTCGCGGCGGTCGCGATGGCGCATCCGTTCGCGACCTTCGCGCTGAAGTTCGATTCGCCCGAATATTTCGCGATCATCCTGTTCGGCTTGACGAGCGTCGTCGCGCTGTCCGGCGCTTCGCTCGTCAACGGATTCATCAGCCTGCTGCTGGGCCTGATGATCGCGTGCGTCGGCGTCGACTCGATCTACGGCGCCGAGCGCTTCACGTTCGGCGTGCCGATGCTGATGGACGGCATCGAGTACTTGACCGTCATGGTCGGCGCGTACGGCGTCGGCGAAGTGCTCGTGCGGCTGGAGCAGGGCTTCGAGACGGCGCCGGTGCAGGCAGGCGGAAAGGTGGCGACGCGCTTTCCGGGGTTTCGCGAGGCCTGGGCGATACGGACGACGCTCGCGCGAAGCTCGATCCTCGGCATCGTTCTCGGCATCATTCCGGGCGCCGGTGCAACGATCGCGTCGTTCGTGTCGTACGGCACCGAGGCGCAGTACTGCAAGCGACGCGAGCTTCTCGGCAGCGGCATCGCCGAAGGGATCGTCGCGCCGCAGACCGCGTCCACCGCGACCGTCGCCGGTCACATGGTTCCGCTGATCACGCTCGGCATTCCCGGCAGCGGCGCGACCGCCGTGATCCTCGGCGCGTTCCTGCTGCATGGCGTGCAGCCCGGCCCGCAGGTCTTCGTCAAGGATCCGGGACTCGTCTACGCGATCTTCGCGTCGCTGTTCGTCGGCGTGATCGGCATGTGCCTGATGGGCTACTTCGCGATCAAGGCGCTGATCAAGGTGCTCTACCTGCCCGAAGCGGTCACCTCGGCGTTCGTCGTGATGTTCTGCTTCATCGGCGCGTTTTCGGCGCGCAACAACATCACCGACCTGTGGATGATCGTCACGTTCGGCATCGTCGGCTACCTGTTCGAGCGCTTCCGCTTCCCGATCGCGCCGATGGTGCTCGGCTGCATTCTCGGCGCGCAAGCGGAGAGCGCGTTCATGACCAGCATGATCAGCTATCAGAACGACTGGACGATCTTCTTCACGCGGCCGATCAGCGGCGTCGTCATGGTGTTCGTCGTGGCGGCGCTCGGCTATCCGCTGCTCCGGCATTGGCGCGCGCGACGCGCCGAACGTGCGGTGCGCGCGGCGCGAACGGGCGCCTGAGCGCTCAACGGCTCGCGACCGGGACTCGCGCGCTCCAGACCGGAACTATCCAGACCGCGTAGCGGCGGGGATCGCGGACGTCGGCGATCATCTGCTCGAAATAGGCGACCGCCGATTCGTGCGAGATCGGCGTGAGCTCGCCGATCGGTTGCGCGTAGCCGTCGCGCCACGCTTCGAGGATCGCAGCGAACGATTCGCGCGCAACGCGCACGGTGTCGACGACGACGTAGTCGACGGTGATTTGATCGAGCTTCATCGCGGCGAGAATGGAGAACGCATTGCGTCCGACGAACAGATCGGTTTCGGTCTTCGCGCCGAAAGCTGCCGGCACGATGTGCCAGAACTCGCTCGGATCGAGCCGCCCGCGCTGGAAATGCAGCATGCCGTAGTCTTCGGCGATCAGATGCAGGTAGCCTCCGGGCCGCGTGACCCGGACGAGCTCGGCGATCACGCGATCCGGATAGGGAATCGCATGAACGACGTGGCGGCAGACGGTCAGGTCGAACGTCGCATCGGCGGCGGCGATCTCGTACACGCTTTGGTGCTCGAACGAAAGGCGCGGCGCGAGAATCGAGTAGCGTTGGCGGGCGAAGTCGAGATGCGCATCGAGGATGTCGACGCCGAGCACGTGCGCGCGGGGAAAGAGCTCGGCGAGCCGCGACGACCCCTCGCCGGTGCCGCAGCCGGCGTCGAGGATCCGCGCGTCGGGCGCGAGCGCGTAGCGGCGAAGCAACGGCACTTCCTGCGGCCAGATCGCCTCAGCCTGTGCGGCGAGGTTGCGCACCATCGATTCGTCGGCCATTTGCCTGGCCTGTGGATTGAGGTCGGTCAACGCGTTCTCCTCGCCTGCGTCGAATCGTCGTCGAGCACGCTGAACGCATCGCCGACCTCGATGCCGAGGAGGTCGGCCGCGCTCGCCCGATTCGCCGCGATCTCGACCAATCCGATGCTGTTCTCGTACCAGAACGCGCCGCGCTGCGGCGCGTCGGCAAATGTCCGCGCGTGTCCGATGCGCCGGTCACGCAGCACAATCGCAGCGTCGGTCGACAGACGCTCCGCGCGCAAGCCGGTCAGCGCATTGCCGTAGTGATCGATGTAGACCACCTCCGACAGATCGTCGGCGTCCAGAACGACCTGCAACTGCGGGGTTGCCTCGATCTTGTCGAGCGGAAGCTTGCCGCCGGCAATCGCTGCGCCGATCGGCGCGAACACGTCGCGTCCATGGAACGAAGCGGGCAGCCGCGGCGGCCGCCAGGTGATGCGCCATGTGCGCGTCGCGCATGCGCGCGCCGCGACGACGGACAGCAGGCCGTTGTCCGGTCCGACGTACCATTTGTCGTCGGCGTGAACGACGACCGCGTCGCGTTCGGTGCCCACACCGGGATCGACGACCGCAACGAACACGGCGCCGGCCGAAAACCGCGGCTGCAGCGCGGCCAGCAGATGCGCGCCGGCGCGCGGATGAAAGTTGGGGACGCTGTGCGCGAGGTCGATGATCGGCGTCGCGGCCGGCGCGTGCGCGAGCAGCGAGGCCTTGAGCTGACCGACGTAGAGGTCGTCGCCGCCGAAATCGGTGAACAGTACGATCATGCGAGGCTCTATTATTACGCCAACCGTTATCGCGCCAATGCCGCGATGAGTACGCCGCCGCGATGAGCGCACGCGCGACCGCCGAGCGCACCGACCCGACCCGCCTTGCGCGCAAGCTTGGGCCGACCGACGCGGTCGTCATCGGGCTCGGCTCGATGATCGGTGCCGGCGTATTCGTTGCGATCGGCCCTGCGGCGCGCGCCGCCGGAGCGGGTCTTCTGCTCGGTCTTCTGATGGCGGCATTCGTCGCGTATTGCAACGCGACATCGTCGGCCGAGCTGGCGTCGCTCTATCCCGAGTCGGGCGGTACGTACGTCTACGGTCGCAAGCGCCTCGGTGCCTTCTGGGGGTTTCTCGCCGGCTGGGGATTCGTCATCGGCAAGCTCGCGAGCTGCGCCGCGATGGCGCTCACGTTCGGCTTCTACGCGGCGCCGTCGCTGTCGCGGCCGCTCGCCGTCGCCGCGGTGCTCGCACTCACGATCGTCAACTACTTCGGCGTGACGAAGACGGCACTGTTGACGCGTGCGATCGTGTCGGTCGTGCTTGCTTCGCTCGCGTTCGTCGTCGCGGCGACGCTCTTCGGCGGCGAGGTCGACCCGAACCATTTGCGGCCGCTCACCGACGCCGGCGCCTACGGCATCCTGCAGTCGGCCGGACTGTTGTTTTTCGCCTTCGCCGGCTATGCGAGGATCGCGACGCTCGGCGAGGAAGTGATCGATCCCGCTCGCACGATCCCGCGCGCGATCCCGTTGGCGCTCGCCATCACGCTCGCCGTCTACGCCGCCGTCGCGGTCAGCGCGCTCGCCGCGGTCGGTGCCGCCGCGCTCGCACAATCGTCGGCGCCGTTGCGAGAGGCGGTCGAAGCCGGTCGCTTTGCGTCGTGGTCGCCGATCGTGCGCGTCGGCGCGACGATCGCATCGCTCGGCGTGCTGCTGTCGCTGCTCGCCGGCGTGAGCCGCACGACGTTCGCGATGGCGGCGAATCGCGATCTGCCGCATTTCTTTGCGGCCGTGCATCCGCGCTACCGGATTCCGCACCGGGCGGAGCTCGCCGTCGGGGCGATCGTCGCAACGGTCGCGGCGATCGCCGATATCCGCGATGCGATCGGCTTCAGCTCGTTCGCCGTCCTCACGTATTACGCGATCGCCAACGCGTCCGCGCTCACGTTGGCGCGGGGCGAGCGGCGCTCGCCACGCTGGGTCGCCATCGCAGGGTTGGGCGGCTGCTCGCTTCTCGCATTCGCGCTTCCGCCGACGGCGGTCGCCGGCGGAAGCGCGTTGTTGATCGCGGGTGCGCTCGCGTTCGTCTTGCGCACGAAAGCGAACCTCATCGCTCGGCGACGGCGTTGATCGCCGTCAATGGCTGCCGCTTTCGACGTTGATCATCCACGGCGCGCCGAATCGGTCGACCAGCATGCCGAAGCCTTCGGCCCAGAACGTCTTCTGAAACGGCATCGTCACACGGCCGCCGTCGGCGAGCGAATCGAATATGCGCTTGCCCTGCGCAACGTCGGGGTAGCTCAGCGAAAGCGAGAACCCTTTCATCCCGTCGTACGGGTGTCCGGCCATTGAATCGGACGCCATCAGCACGCGACCGCCGAAGTCCAGACGCGCGTGCATGATCCGATCGGCGCTGCCAGGAGGCGCCTGGTTGGCAACCGGCGACTGCGCGTGCGTCATCATTTCGAGCTTGCCGCCGAGCGTGCGCTCGTAGAAGCGCATCGCGTCGGCGCAATTGCCGTCGAAGAACAGGTACGAATCGATCTTTTGCATCGTGATCACCTCCGGATGATGGGTGTCGCGCAGCGGTCGACGCGCGCGGGCTGCGCCGCCGACAGCGGCTATTTCTTCGCCGCGAGCGTCTTCTCGAGATCGCGCGCGCGTTCGACCGCTTCGCTGTCGCCGAAGTCGTCGAGCTCGAACAATTGGCGGACCTCGATTTCGCCGGCAGCGCCTTCGCCGTAAGGGTTCGGCGCTCGCTTCGCCCATTCGACCGCCTCCGCCTTCGATTTCGTCTTGATCAGCCAGTAGCCTGCGATCAGTTCCTTCGTTTCGGCAAAAGGTCCGTCGACGACGGTGCGCTTGTCGCCCGCGTACTTGATGCGAAAGCCCTTCGAGCTCGGTTGCAGCCCGGAGAGATCCAGCAGCGCGCCGGCTTTGGCAAGCTCTTCGTTGTACTTCGTCATTGCCGCGATCATTTTTTCCTCGGGCATGACGCCCGCTTCCGAGTCCTTGGTCGCCTTGACGATCATCATGAATCGCATTGTGGTCTCCTGTCGTTTCGAGTCGTGAGCCGGCTCCCGGCCTCCGTGGCCGCGCGAACCGTGCTGCTACCTGTTAGACGAACGGGAACCGTCGAAATCGACAGGTCCGAACGAATGAAGGCATCGTCGTCGCACGGGGCGGCGACAAGTAGCCTTGGACGACTGCGCGCCGGACCGGTTCGGTGGCCGATAGACCCTTCAGCCGACGTCGACGGGATCGATCCTCGCGAGCGCCTGGCCGATCGAGTTCGCCTCGCTCGGTCTCACCAGCCGCGCGACTTCCCGGCCGTCGCGCAGGAACACCAGCGTCGGCCAGAGCTTCACGCGAAACGAGCGTCCGAGCGGACGTCCGCTGCCATCGATGATCTTCAAGTGACGCACGCCGGGGTGGTCGGCGAACGCGGCCGCAAGCAGCGGCTGCGTAGCGCGGCAATATCCGCACCACGGCGAGCCGAACTCGACGACGGCGGGACCGTCGAGCGCATCGATCTGCTGGCGGGTCGGTTCTTCGTCCGCATACCGGGTGACCATCGCCATCGTGTTCTCGCGCTCGCGTCCGAGGGTCGGCCGCTAGCCACTGGCGACGAGCGTGACGATGAGTCCGGTCATTCCGATGCCGAGCGCAGCGAGCGCGTCGCCTGCGATCAGGCCGCCGCCGACGAGTGACATCGAGCTCATGTCGGCCGGCAGCGCGTCGCCGTGCTGCTCGGGCGATTCGCGCTTGCGGCGCCTGCGGTGCGCAAGCGTATCGGCGAGGCTCGACGCGACGCCGCCCGCCGCGAACCACGCCGATGTCTGCAGATTGACGAAGCCGCCGAACGACAACGCGTACGGCGACGGCAGCACGACTGCATCGACGACGAAATCGGTGACGCGACCGCCGCGACTCGCCGACGCGAACCGCCGATACGCCGGGCTCGCCCGCAACAGCTTGCGCGCGAGCTCGATCGCGAACCCGATCGCGACACCGATCCAGATCGCCGTGCGCTGATAGGGCTTGTCGTCGGTCAGGCTTCGCAAGGTGCCGACGAACTTGTACGTCATCGCCGACGTCCACTCCTTCGGCTGCTGCGCTTCGGTAAGCGTGGTCTGGTCGAGCGTCAACGCCGGATAGGCGGACATGAAAAACTTCGCAAACAGCACGGCGAGCATCGCGCCGACGACGACGCCGGCGACCTGAAAGCGGAACTGGATGCGCCGATTGGTGCCGAGCCGCCAGCCGGTCGAGCGGTCCTGCTGCATATCGCACGCGACGCTCGTCGATACGAGCAGAATCGCCGCCGCGATCAGTCCGATGCCGGGACTGGTAAGACCGATCGACGCGAACAGGACGACGGTGACGACGAACGCCGACGAGATCGGGTTGCTGTCGCTGATGCCGACCGAAATGCCGTTCACCATCGCGAATACGAACACGAGCGCGAGCGCGAACACCAGGTAGAGAACCGGTACGTGCATCACCCACGAGCCGACGGCGACGACACCCGCTGCCCAGAACAAGATCCAAAGCACGAGTCGACCGGTGTCCACGCGCTTCCAGTCTTCCTCGGGCTCCTCTCGTCTCGCCGCGCGGGCGTCGCGAATTTTCGCGACGGCCTGGCCGAAGATGACGGCGAGATCGACGATGGCGGCGCCCATGATCGTGCCGAGCGCGATCAGGAACGTGATCTTCCTGAACGGGTCGGTCTGCTCGAGCCAGCCGATCGACACGAAAAAGGGCTTGGTCGCAACGCCGATCAGCCCCCCGACGATCGCCGGGACCCCGATACGTGCGCCGACGATCATGCCGGCGCCGAACGTCGACGCGCTGAAGCCGGTCGCCGCGAGCGTCGCGATCTTGTCGACGAAGAGGCCGCTCGCGATGCCGACGCCGATTCCGCTGCCGAGCTTGCCGATCGAGCGCCTGAGCAGAGCGGGGTCGGTCAGCGCGCGCAGGATCGTCGCCACCGCGAGGCCCGACGGATAGGCGAGCTTCAGGCGATCGACAAGGATCGGCGTGTACAACATCCCTACGCCGACACCGAACATGCCGATGCACGTGATGTAGAGCACGAGCTGCCAGGCGGGCGGCTGCGGAAGCCCGAGCCACACCATCGCCTGGATCAGGACCGCCATGGCGGAGAGACCGGCGACGGACGCGGCGATCGTCTGAATGTAATTCGCCCCGTGCTTGCCCTCGGCCCCATAGCCGTACGTCACCGTCGAGCCGAGGATGCCCGCAAGCACCTGGCCGCCGATGAAAAACCCGATCGAAAAATTCATGTACGACGCGGTGACGCCGCCGAGCGGGCCGAGCACGAACAGTCCGATCGCGCCGAGCAGCGCGTAGTACTTCCACGTGCGTGGCGCGGGAAGCCATGACCAGCGCGGGGCAGCGGGCGCCGCGGCGCTACGCGGCAAAGGAACCGCGCTGGGCGTGCTCATTGCTCGATCGGGTCTCTCGGGGCTTGCGAACGAGCAGGATGATGCACTGGACGCCGGTTCGCGCCAAGCGGTCGGGACGAACGGGGATGGAACGCGGCTGGCGGACGGAGGCGCCCGGTTGTGCGCCGTTCGGCGCCGCTTGCCGCGGATGTCAGTTGGTTGCCGCGCGCGCCTTGAGCGCGGCGAGCAGCACACGGGCGACGCGCGCTTCGTATTCGGCGATGAGCGCCGTGAGCTCCTCCATCCGCGCGCTGCGGTGGGACTCGGCGAGGTTGGTCAGTTGCTCGAGCTCGTCGAGCGCGTCGCAATAATCGGCGTCGGTCGCTATTCGGTGCAGGTCGAGAAGGTCGGTCATGTCGCACGCCCTCGGTACGGCGCCGGCGACGGGACCGCCACCGGGCGCCCATGCTGCGACCGTACGCGCATGTCCCGGCGATCACCATTGGACGTTCGGCTCGACAAGATGTCCGAGGCCGGACTACAAGACACCGTCAAGAGTCAGGTCTTTCGTCGTCGCGCGACTGCCGTCGGGGCCAAAAAACGGGGCCCGAAGGCCCCGCGGAAGACGCAGGGAGAACGATTCACCGCCGTCAGCGTCGCGCTCTCCAGCCGGCCAACGCGACGCCAAGCCCCGTCAACAGCAGCGTGCCCGGTTCGGGTACGTCGCGGCGCGGGGGCGGCGGCGGATCACGGGCGGTGATGACGTCCTGGTTGTCGCCACTCACGAAGCGCATGACGAGCGACGACGGCAGATCGTTCACCCCTGGATCGGCCACGGCGGTCTTGAACAGCGCGTATTGGGCAACCGCGCCGGCTTCAAGATGGGAGAGCCTGAAGTTGCCCGAGGCAAGCTCGAATCCGCTCGTGTCGTACAGCGATTCCCAAATGCCTGCCTGGACTGCGGCGCCGACCGCCGCGTTAGCGGGATGCAGCCATGCGTACGGGTCGACCCACGTGTTGCTGTTGCCGTTCAGCACGTAGTTGACCGCGCCGAGAAAGTCGAGCGTGCGCGGGGCGATTGTGTAGTCGACCGTATACGTGCCGCTGTGCAGGTACTGCAGCAGATCGTAGCAATAGGCGTAGAGGTCGGACGTCGAGTCGACGAAATCGGCCGCTACGAGGGTGCCGGTGAAGGCGGTTACCGAACCATGAAAGCGACCCGACCCCGCGCTGCCGCTACCGGCTGCCGAGGAACCGGACCAGCTGATCGCGTCGGAGGGACCCGGTGAAATGACCGGATTAGCCCAGTTGACGGTGACGGTGTCGGCGAGCGCGGACGAGGAAATCGCGAGCGCAGCAGCGGTCAGCCACAGCCGCGTGGACTTGATGATCATTTCGAGGAAGCCTCCGTTGATCCACGGAGCAGAGCAAGGACGATGCCGGAGGCTTTAACTTACTGTTTTATTATCAAGTAGTTGTCATCGACAGCACGTAGCCACAACTTCCGTAAGGTCTTCCGACAGTGGCCGAATGTCGCATCGATGGCGCCCTCAGCGCGGATGAACGTGACACGCGATGTTTTCGAACACCCAGCCGAACTTGCCGTTGCCGAGGTCGTTCCAGTCGGTCGTGTAAAAATGATCGCTGCCGGTCGCGTTCCAGTAGCGATAGAGGGGCACGGTGTTGGTCGCGGGCTGCCCATGGACATAGCCGGCGACGCCCTCGTACAGCCATCCGAACCGTCCGGCGCCGAGCTCGCCGAAGTCGGTCGTGTACATGTGATCGCCGACCTGCGCGTTGAAGTAGCGGTAGAGCGGAATCGTTCCGGCGACCGCCTGCAGGTGGACGCGGAACGCGACGCTCTCGTACGCCCAAGCCGCGTTTCCCGCGCCGAGCTCCGCCCAATTGGTCGTGTAGAAGTGATCGAAGATCTGCACGTTCCAGTAGCGGTGCATCGGTGCCGGCACATCGGTCTCGACGCTGGTCGCGCCGACGAGCTGGCGGATGTCCGGACGCGCGCCGATGCGCTGCGTCGCGGCAGACGCCGTGCCGTCCTGCTGCGCGGACCCGGTCGCGCGCAACGTTGCACGCGCCTGCGCAGGGGTCAGCGGCACTCCGTTCGCGCGCAGCACGCCTTGAACGCAACCGAGCGCGCCCACGACGATCGGCGACGCGCTCGACGTCCCGGCGAAACGGTCCGTGTACCAGACGTTCATGCTGGAACCGCCTTGCAGGTCGCCGTAGCCCGTCGTCGTGACCTCCTGCCCCCAGCCTTGCGCGTCGACGCCAGCCCCATAGTTGGAGAACGCCAGCCGCGAGCGATCGGGCCCCCACGACGAACCGTGTGTTCCGGCCGGCGGCGCACCGGCGCCAACGAGGATCGACCCCGAGTCGCGTGCGGCACGGCGGAACGGGTTGCTCCAGTCGGCCGGAAAGCCCGCCGCCGGCGCGTCGTAGAGCGCGTCGTCGAGATTCTCGGCGCCGTTGCCGGCTGCGGCGACCACGATGATGCCCTTGCTGGTCGCGTAACGAATGGCATCGAAATCGTCGGGCCACCACTCGACCGCGATGAAGCCTGCCTGATCCGGACGATCGGCAAAGTTGAACTTGGGACCGGCGCGATGCAGCTCGACCAGGATGATGTCGCCGGGACCGAGCCGGTCGGCCGCGAGATGAATCGCAGCGGCCGAGCCCAAGTCGAACACCGAGATCGCGCTGACGTTGGCATCGGGACAGATGCCGGTCACGCCAATCCCGTCGCCGCTGAAGACGCCGAGCACCGCGGTGCCGTGATTCAACCAGGCCATATCGGCGGTCGGCGTGCCGCCAACGACGCCGCCCTGGTTCGCGTTGAGGTCCTCGTGCGCAAAATTCCACCCGCCCTCGACGTCGACGATGCGAACCCCCGCGCCGCGTCCCCCGGGCAACGTCCACGCGTATCTCGCGTCGATGCCATCCGGAGCTGGGTCGAGATAGCCTTGGCGGCCGCCGAAGTCGGGGGTCGTCGGCGGCGCTTCGGCCGCTTTGGTCACCATGTCGTTCAACTCGGCCGGATACACGGGCGGCTTCACGTACGCCGCGCTCACGTGCGCCGACGTGGCCAGCGCATCGGCGAGCGCATCGAGGCGGTCGTCGGCGGCGTGAACGCGGTAATACTTGGAAAGCTGCGGCACTTCGATGCCCGCGGACTTCATCATCGATGACTTGGCGACGAGCTTCTCTTCCGTCGCGCCGAACAGCGGCACCATCACGGCGCTCGCCGCCTGCAGCGCGTGGGTGAGGTCGGCGACGTCGCGGCCCGCGAGCGACTTCACGCCGCCGGCCGAAGCGCGCAGCGAAGCTTCGGATCTTGCGACGACGATGAGCTCGCGTCCCGGCGTTGTCCGAGTAGGCATTGGTCAGTCCCTTTCGCTGATCAAGGCAGTGCGTCGCGCGGTTTGATGAAGGCCGCTTCGACCGACGGGCAGCGGCGCAGCGCCGTGGCGACGTCCCGCGCGGCATCGTCCGGCGTTTCGAGCGTGTAATAGCGCTTCGAGCGCGCATCGGTGCTCGCGGCGTGCAGAGGCCGCAGCGCGCTCGCGCGAGGCCCGGCGGCATCGGTTAGTTCGTGCAGCGCCGCCGCGATATCCGCCGTGTCGCGCAGCAGGATCGTGATCGACGGCATCGGCCGCTACAAACCGAGCCACCGCGCGATGATGTTGCGCTGCATTTCCGATGTGCCCGAATAGATTGTCGAGCCGATCGCGTCGCGCAGCGCCCGCTCGACCTCGTATTCGACCATGAAGCCGTAACCGCCGTGCAGCTGGACGGCGTCGAGCGCGGTCTTCACCAGCGATTCGCTGACGAAGAGCTTGGTGATCGACGCATCGAGCGAAATGCTGCGCACCTTCGTCAGTCGCGACGCGGTCCGGTACGCGAGCAGGCGAGCCGCTTCGAGCTGAACTTTCATGTCGGCGATCTTGTGCGCGACCGCCTGGAACTTGCCGATCGGTTGACCGAACTGCGAGCGCGAGCGAGCGTAGGTGATCGACGTCTCGAGCAGGCGCTCGATCGTTCCGACGTGCGCGGCGACGAGCAGCGACCGCTCCCAGTCCATCGCGGTGCCGAATACGTTCGCGCCGCCTCCGACGTTGCCGAGCACGGCGTCGTCGCCGACCAACGCGTCTTCGAATACGAGCTCGCCGACCGGCGATGTGCGCAGCCCCATCTTCGCGAACTTCTGTCCCGCCGAGAATCCGCGCAGCTCTCGGTCGACGAGGAACGCCGTCACGCCGCCGTGGAATCCCTTGGCGGCGTCGGTCATCGCGAAAACGACGATGACGTCGGCGACCGGACCGTTGGAGATGAACGTCTTCGTGCCGTTGAGCCGCCAGCCGCCGCTGTCGCGATCGGCGCGAAGACGCATCGCGAACGAATCGGAGCCGGAGTTCGGTTCGGTGATCGCGTGCGACCCGATCAACGATCCATCGCACAGTCCTCGCAGGTACCGGCGTTTGTGCGCGTCGCTGCCGTGCTTCCAGACGGGCACGACGCAGGCGAGCAGGTGCGCGCACAAGGAGAACACGAGCCCGCCGTCGTGGCAGCCATAGCCCAACGCGTCGAGCGCGATCGCGCACGAAAGCGGATCGGCTCCGCTGCCGCCGTATTCCTCCGGCACCGGCAGGCCCTGGATGCCGATCTCGGCGCACTTGCGCCAGATGTCGCGCGAGAAGATCTCGTCGCGATCGCGCTGCACGACGTCGTGATTGAGCTCGCCCTTGGCGAACTTGACGATGCCGTCGCGCAGCATCTTCTGCTCGTCGGTGAGCGAGAAATCCATCAGCGCATCTGTTTGAGCCGCTGGTAGTCTAGCTTGTCCGTCGACGTCTTCGGCAGGCTTTCGTGCCACGAGAACGTGTCGGGGATCATATACAGCGGAAGGTTCTCGGCGCAGAAGCGCTTCATCTCGATCAGCGACGGATGTTTCGCTTCGTGGCAGCTCAGAAACGCGGTGATGAGAACGCCGGCTTCCTCGTCGGGGAACGCGATGACGGCGGCTTCTTTGATCTTGGGATGTCGATAGAGACCCGCCTCGATCTCACCGAGCTCGACGCGATAGCCGCGCCGCTTCACCATCCGGTCGCGGCGCCCGCGGTACGTGTAGCAGCCGTCGTCCGCCTCGGTGACGATGTCGCCGGTCCGATACCACGACGTTCCGGCGGCGTCGCGATAGAACCCCTTCGCGGTCTGCTCGGGAAGCGCCCAGTAGCCCTGCATCACGCCGCGACCGGCGAT
Organism: uncultured beta proteobacterium; assembly: GCA_963728935.1. Classification (GTDB taxonomy): domain Bacteria; phylum Pseudomonadota; class Gammaproteobacteria; order Burkholderiales; family Casimicrobiaceae; genus CAVSMC01. The sequence goes on from CAVSMC010000001.1 coordinate 2,432,536, forward strand.
GCAGAGCTCGCCCTCGGTGGCGGGCGGCACGTCGACGCCTCTTTCGTCGACCACGCGCGATTGCAGGTGCGAGCACGTATAGCCGATCGGGTAGGGCTTCGTGCGCTCGGACGGCACCGGCAGCGGCACTTCGTAGTACGTGCAGACGTTGGTCTCGGTCGGACCGTACAAATTGAAGTAGCGCGGATGCGGCCAAACCTCGCAAAGCGAGCGCAGGTGCTTCACCGGGAACACTTCGCCTGCGAAAAGCACCTCGCGCAACGACGTGTAGTCGTGCATAGGAAGGTTTCCGAACTGCGCGAGAAGGCTGAGGATCGACGGGGCCGAATACCAGATCGAGATCTTTTCGTCGGCGATCAGCTGCGCGAGCCTCGGTGCGTCCTTGCCGAGCGCTTCCGATATCAGCACCAGCGTCGCGCCGTGCTTGAGGCTCAGGTGGATGTCGAGGATCGAAAGATCGAAATGGAACGGCGCGTGCGACGAGAAGCGATCGGTCGCCATGGGCGCGAACGATTCGGAGCACCAGTCGACGAAGCTCACCGCGTTCTCGTGCGAGAGCATCACGCCTTTGGGCCTACCGGTCGAGCCCGACGTGTAGAGGATATAAGCGAGATCCGCTCCGCTGCCGAAGACATTCGCGACCCGCGGCGCATGGCCGCGTGCGTCGAGCGCGTCCAGCGCATTGCGCAAGCCCTTGCCGGCGGCAGGCTCGGCGACGACGAGCAGATGCGGCGCGCCGCCGAGCTTCTCGGTCTCGAGCCGAAACGCCTCGGCGTAGCCCGTCTCGATCACGGCGACCTTGACGTCGCAGTTGTGCAGGATATACGCCCCGCGAGCCACCGGCGCGCCCGGATCGACCGGCACATACGCGGCGCCCGCCTTCAAAGCGCCGAAGATCGCCGCGAGCGTGTCGATCGACTTGCGCATGTAGAGGCCGACGCGGTCGCCTTTGACCACGCCCAGCGCCGCGAGGCGATCGCGCACGCGATCCGAAAGCATATCGAGCTCGCCGTACGTGACCGAGCCGTGCTCGGGCTCGACGACGGCGAGCGCACCGGGGTCGCGCCGCGCACTGTCGACGAAATATCGATGCAACGACTCGCTGCCGATCATTACGCCACCGACGGATTCTTGCTCTTCAACAGCCGCACGATGCGATCGATCGTGTCGAGGTTCTCCTTGTCGACCTCGTGCGGCTCGAACGTCACGCCGTAGTTCTCCTCGATGAACATGACGAGCTTCAACGTGGCGATCGAATCGAGAATGCCTCCCGTGATGAGCGGCGTCGTCTCGGTGAGCTCGTCCGGATTCTCTCCGGGGAGGAACTCGCTCATGAGAAAGTCCTTGATCTTCTTGCTTGCATCGTCGGTCATCGAAGCGACTCCGGTCTGTCGGTTGATTACTTGCTCGCGGCGAGCGCGCTCAGCAAAGCGCCATGATTGGCGGCGAGCTCGCGGTACAGGCGATCGGCGACGAGCTGGTGGCCGATCGCGTTCGGATGGTCGTCCCATACGGCGAGACGGATCGAGTCGATGTCGCGGCCTTCGTAGACATCCGCCAGATTGAGGATGGCGAAGCCGGCGTCCTGCGCGGTGCGCACGGCTTCGGGCGTTTCCTCCTGCCAGCTTCCGCCGCGCACTTGCGGCAGGAAGATCCATACCGGCCGAATGCCGCGCTCGTGCGACCGTTGCGCGATGTAGCCGTACACCCAGCGCAGGATCTCCTGTCCGTGCGGCTCAAGGTGCTTCAACGCGGTGGGCTCGTCCATCTCGGCTTTGACGCCGGACTTTTCGACGATCGCGCGCAATCCGTCGTACGGAATGTCGATCCGCTTGCGCACGACCTCGGCCATGTACGACGCCGATCGCTGGATTTCGCGGCCCGTCGCGATGTAGAACACCGCCGTCGGATTCATCGCGAGCGACTTGTCGAAAGCGACGAGCTGCTGCGGCGGCTGGTATCCCGGCACGCCGTAATTCAGCAGTTCGAAATGCTTGAAGTCCGACGTCGGCGGTGACTGGTTCAACCGCTCCTCGAGCAGTGCCTCGAACGTGCCGCCGTCGCCCACGCCCCAGCCCATCACCGACGACGGTCCCAGCACGGCCGCACGGAATGTCTGCGGCGGCAGTGCCTGCGAATAATCGCGATCCCGCATTCCCCAGCGATTGATCGTGATCGTCCCGTACTTGGTCGACGACACGAATGACGGAATCAGCTCGACCTGCGCAAAACCGCCGACGAAGCGCTTGAGACCGGCGTTCTCGACTTCGAGCCACGTCGAGGGCTTCTTCGAATAGACCTCCCAGAGCTGCGAGTTGAAGCGGTCGACCGAAAGCAGGCCTTCGTAATAGCCGCGCTCGAGCTTCGCGTTGTCGAGCCGGCTCAGGTGCCCCGAGCGCAACGAGTGCACGAGCGTGGCGACCTCGGTGCCGAGCCTCGTGTGAACCGACTCGATCGATACGACGGTGAGCGCGACCATCGAGGCGATCGTCACCGCGGTGTCGCGCGCCAACGCGCGGCGCGCGATGTCGGGCGTCTTGGCCGTCTCGGCCTTCTGGTGCGGGATGCTGCCGAGCACGATCACCGCGAGCACCAACCCGGGAACGAGCAGCGCACCGAACGTATACGGCCCTTTGAGCGCCGACCACAGCGAAAGCCAGTCGGAGACGGACTCCGACGTCCACAGCGACCACAGGATGCAGATGAGCCAGAACGTCGCGTACGTCTTGGCGACGACGACGGCGCCGCGCCGCCACGTCCATTCCGGCTTGCCGAGGCTGCGGTTGCGTCCGTACTTGATCTCGTACAGCGAATTGGCGACCACGAGAATGCCGAGCACGCCCCAGAACAGGATGTCCTGCCACGCGAACAGCACGGAGCCGCGCAACCAGAACCACTGGTACGAATGCAGCGCCCACGTGAGCATGAACACGAACAGCGTCGCCACCGTGATCGCCGTCGTCGTCCCGAAGCGCTTCAAAGCGAACACCGCCGGAAAGTAGAAGATCTTCTGCATGAAGTCTTTCCAGTAGATGTTGATTCGCCGCCAGAAATCGGTGAAGCTCGACGCGAGAAGATAACGGTTGTGCGTTTCAGGCAGATGGAAGCCGTACAGGTGCAGCATGCCGACGACCATGTGGAACAGGCCGGACACGCGCAGATACAGCAGGAAATTGGAGACGAGGTAGCGTCCGAGCTCGGCGGGACCGGTGACCTCCGACGGCGCGAGCGTGACGTGATAGTAGATGTAGCGGTAGAGGATCAGATGGACGACGCCGCGAACCATCCAGTCGATGCCCTTCTGATAGGTGAGATAGGCATCGGTTGAATAATACGTTCGCCGGTACGTCTTGAAATCGATCACCGGGAACAGCGGGAAGCACGCGTTCGGCAGCATGAAGAAGTAACCGAGCGACTGCGCCGGCGTGACCGGCACCTTGTCGTGCCGCAGATCGTAGAAGTAGACGATCATGCGGAACATGAACATCGAGCCGAGGATCGGCCAGATCGCTTCCGACCAGGGAAACGGCAGCAGCTTCGCGCGCTGCGCCATCAGCAGCGCGCCGGCAGCGCACAGCAGCAATGCGCGGACCCTGATCGACGTCGGCAAGTGACAGATGCCGATCAGCGCGAGACCGAGTCCGATCAGCCAGATGCCGTTTGCGAGGCCGAGCACCATCGGGATCGTCAGCAGGCTCAGGCCGCTGAAGAACGCGAGACGCAGCCGCAGCGGCAGGAACGCATTGACGACGAAGCCGCCGAACGCCACGGCGGCGAGCTGAACGAATGCGGTGCTCTCGATTTGGAACTGGCGCAGCAGGATCAGCACCAGCACGAGCTGTACGGCGACGACCAGAAAGTCGCGGATACCGATGCCGCTCGCCGTCTGCGCGGAGATCGCACCGCGTTTGTCGATGCCGTTTGCAGTTATTGCAGTGTCCATTCGTCGATCCGGTAACAGGGAGGAACGTTCGCGCTCGCTCGATCCGAAAAGTCAGGTAGACGGCTGCTCGTCCGACCGGCGCCGTCTTCGCGGCCCTCGATTCTATGGTACCGGTGCGCTATCACCCAAATGGAATCGTGCGATGATGCCGCTTCGTGTGCCGTTTCGGAGCGAGCATGAAACGTACAACACGTCGACCACCGATTCCATTCGCACCGGCGCGCGCGGTAGCTCGGCTGTGCGTCGCTTGCACGGCCGCACTCGCCGTGTCGATGCCGTTGACCGCACGCTGCGCGACCGATGCAGCGGCGGCGCCGAGCGCGCGACCCGATGCCGCAGCGATCACTGGCCCTGAACGCACCGGGGTCACGCTGCTCCAGAAGAACGATCTCGCCGGAGCGGAAGCGGCGTTCAAGGAAGCGCTCGCCGCCTCGCCGAATAAGCCGGGCCCGTTGCTTGGTCTTGCCGAGATCGCAATCCGGCGTGATCAGCCGGCGCAAGCGCGCGCATGGCTCGAGCAAGCGCAGTCGATCGCGCCGCAGAACGCGTTCGTGCGAGCCGATTTCGGTCGCGTTTACGCAATGACGGGCGAGTATGAGCGCGCAGAGGCGTCGTTCAAGGAAGCGATCGGGCTCGACGCGCGCAGTGTCGCCGCGCACCTGGGTCTCGGCGATCTGTACGTGGGTCCGCTCAAACGGCCGGCGGATGCGATCGCCGAATACCAGTTCATCATCAAGCAGCGGCCCGACTTTGCGGCCGCGTACGTTGGACTCGGCCGCGCGCATGCGGAGCTTAAGAACATCGACGAAGCGGTAAGGGATTTTCGCACGGCAGCCGGACTCGCCCGCAACAATCCGGCGCCCTACCACGCGCTCGGCCGCCTTTACGCGCAGCAGAAGCACTTCGACGAGGCGATCGCCGCGTTCGACCTCGCTTTGCGAATCAACTCGCGGTTCTTACCGGCTTTGTCCGATCGCGCGACCGTGTTTGCACAGATGGGGCGCGACAAGCAGGCAATCGCAGACTTCGAGACGCTGGTCAAAGCGAATCCAGCCGATGCCGTCACGCGGTTGAGGCTCGGGCTGCTCTACCACCGCGTCGGACGCAAGGCGGAAGCCAAGGCGATGCTGCTCGAGGCGGTGAAGGAGAAGCCGGATCTTTCGCTCGCTTACAACCTCCTCGCCTGGATGGCCGCGGAGTCGAAAACCGACCTCGACAATGCGCTCGTCTGGGCGAACAGGGCGGTCGAGCTCGGCCCCGACGAGCCCGGCTTCCAAGACACGCTCGGATGGGTCCATCGGGCGCGCGGCGAGAACGATCTTGCGATCGCCGCGCTGTCCAAGGCGGCGGCGGCCGAACAGCCGCGAGCGGATTTCTTCTATCACCTCGGGATCGTGTATGCCGAGTCGGGCCGCAACGACGAGGCGGCCGCCGCGCTGAATCGCGCGCTCGGGATCGACGCCGGCTTCTCCGGCGCGGACGACGCGCGCAAGCGCTTGAGCGCGCTCGGCAAATAGGCCCGCGCATGCGGCTCACCGCCGCAGCCCGTCCGCGCGGGCTGTCGGGCGTTCTTACAGGCCCATTGCGGCTTGATCTTTGATCTTATTGATATCGTTGGATTTAATAACAAGGCGCAATTATTGCTTCTATTGCTATACCGGCTATCGGCACCGGAATCTGAGGAAAGCGGAAGGTATGCGTCGTCTTTCGATCGGCTCGACTCTCGTGGCCGCCGGTATCGCGCTGGTTGCGGCTACCGCGCAGGCGGACGTGGTCATGCTGAACGACCTCGAGACCCAAACCATTCCGGGGCAGGACTTCACGTTCACGTTCACCGGCTTGGATCCTTCCGACGGTACCGGCGCCACGTTCATCCTGCGCGCACAGGGCGACTACGAGGGCTTGCCGCCGCCCTTGGATACGGAAACGCTGAGTTGGCGGATCGACGGCGGGATCGCGAGCGCCGGCCCGGTCGGCGGGTTCGTGCCACCGTGCGCCGGCGGCGAAGGGGGACCTTTCGATTTCTGCCACGAAATCCAAGCGCTCGGCAACGTCGAATGGCAGCGCACGTACCCGCTGTCGGCGGCGACGACCAACGCGTTGCTCGCCGATGGCGCCCTCTCGATCTTCGTCGATCTGTCGGACGACGTCGGGCTCTTTGCTCCGCCGAACTTCGTCGAAGTGACGTTCATCTACAACTCCGGTACAACGCCGCCGCCTCCACTTCCGGAGCCGGCGACGTGGACGCTGCTGACGGTCGGCCTTGCCGCGCTCGGCGCGAGCAGGCGTACGCGCGCTCGGGTGGCCTAGCAGCGACTTTTCCCCGCGGATGGTGTATCGACACCGTCTGACCTGCATGTCGAGCGAGACGCTAACGCGACCTTGTGTCGCGGCAGGCTTCGCATTGCGGTCGCGCCATCGCACCGGTGCCGGCGCAGCTCGGGACGCACTGTAGCGATGCGTCGCGGCGTCGACGAGTGAATCGGCGTAGTCGGATCTGCCGAAGGACGGCTTAATGGAACCTTCGGTCGGGTCATTGTTCGCCAAACATCGTTCGTCATTCAGAATCTGAATTACCGGACGCGCGCATTCTGCGCACATAGCACTGCGCGTGCATACGGCGAATTGAGCCGCCCCTCGCGCCTCAGCGGCGCGCCGCAACGGATGTTCCCGCGCGGCAACGTGTGCACGACACATCGCATACGACATCACCCGTGCTGAGAATTCACGGGCACCGCGCTCGATAGCGGTGTTAACATGAGCACCCCGCGGCAGCCGCATCGGACAAACGGGAGACTGCGTATGAAGTCGATCTTCGAAAGCGCCACGTCGAGAGTCTCGATACGTGCCGGCGCGCTCGTCGGCGTATTGCTGGCGATGTTCGTCGCGTCGTGCGCGACGAAAAATCCTCCGGCGCCGCGCGAAGCCGGAGTCGAAGATTACACGTACCACATCGGGCCACTCGATGCGATCAACATCATCGTCTGGCGCAATCCGGAGCTGTCGATGTCGGTCGCCGTGCGTCCGGACGGAAAGATCTCGACGCCGCTGATCGACGATCTGCCGGCGCTCGGCAAGACGCCGACCGAGCTCGAGCGCGACGTCGAAAAGGCGCTCGGCAAGTTCATCCGCGACCCGGTGGTGACCGTCGTGGTTACGCACTTCATCGGCCCGTCCAGCGAGCAGGTGCGCGTCGCCGGAGAGGCGGTGAAGCCGCAGATCCTGTCCTATCGCAAGAACATGACGGTCCTCGACGTGATGATCGAGGTCGGAGGCCTCACCGACTTCGCCGATGGCAACGCCGCGAGCATCTACAGGCAATCGGAAGGCGGCAAGCTCTACAACGTGCGGCTCAAGGACTTGGTAAAGCGGGGCGACATATCGGCCAACGTCGAAATGAAGCCAGGCGATATTCTGATCATCCCGCAGAGTTGGTTTTGACATCGGCCGGAGCGCATCGACGGAATCCTAGAACGCTATGAACGAGATCCTGCAACAGGCACTCAACTATCTGCGCGGCATGTGGCAGCGGCGCTGGATCGGCCTCGCAGCGGCGTGGATCGCTGCGATCGTGGGCGTCACCATCGTGTACCGCATTCCGGAGCGGTTCGAGGCGAGCGCGCGCGTTTACGTCGATACCGAATCGCTGCTCAAACCGCTGCTCGCGGGTCTGACCATTCAACCGAACGTCGACCAGCAGGTCCGCTTGATGAGCCGCACGCTGATCAGCCGGCCCAACGTCGAGAAGCTCGTGCGCATGGCCGACCTCGACCTCAAGGTCAAGTCGAACAAGGAGCGCGAAGACTTGATCGACAAGGTGACCGCCGACATCAAGCTTTCCGGCGCGTCGGCAACCAATCTGTACGTGATCACTTATCGCGACACGAGCCCCGAGCAGGCGCGACAGGTCGTCCAGTCACTGCTCGCGATCTTTGTCGAGTCGAGCCTCGGCGACAAGAGGCAGGATTCGCGCACGGCGTTCAAGTTTCTCGACGATCAGATCCGCCACTACGAGACGAGCCTGCAAGCGGCCGAGGACCGGCTGAAGGAGTTCAGGCTCAAGTACATGGGCTATTCGAGCCGCGAGGGCGAGGACTATTTCGCCCGGATGACGGAGCTCAAGTCGTCGGTCGAGGCTGCGCGGCTCGAGTTGCATGCGGCCGAGCAGTCGCGCGACGCGTACAAGCGGGAGCTCGCCGGGGAAGTGCCGACGTTCATGCCGGAAGCGGGGACGGTGGCAAAGAGCGAGGCCGTACCCGAGCTCGATCAACGCATTGCCACGCTGCGGGCGGAGGTCGATGGACTGCTGCGCAGGTACACCGATCAACATCCCGACGTGCAGAACGCAAAACGGCTGATCGCTCAGCTCGAGGAGCAACGTCGCACGGAGCTCGAGGCGCGGCGCAGCGCGATGGCCGCGAAGGGTGTCACTGCTTCGCCCGCGACGCTTGCCGAGCGCAATCCGGTGTTCCAGCAATTGCGGTTGTCGCTCGCCGAAGCCGAAGCGAACGTCGCGTCTTCGCGCGCGAAGCTCGCCGGCCATGAAGAGAAGTACCAGCAGCTGCAGGCGCAGGCGCAGCTCGTTCCGAAGGTCGAGGCAGAGTTCGCGCAGCTCAATCGCGATTACGCCGTGCAAAAGAAGACGTACGAGAACCTGCTGGCGCGGCGCGAAGCCGCCGCGATGGGCGTCGGCGTGCAGGATGCCGGCGGCGCGCAGTTCCGAGTCATCGATCCGCCACGCGTGCAGCCGAAGCCGGTCGCGCCCAACCGCTTGGTGCTGCTGCTCGCGGCGTTCGGCGCTTCGCTGCTCTTCGGCATGGCGGCGAGCTTCGTCGCGAGCCAGGTGCTGCCGACGTTCCACGACACGCGGACGATGCGCGATGTCACCAAACGGCCGATCCTCGGCATGGTCTCGATGCTGCCGCGACCCAACTTGATCCGGCAACGTCGACGACGGGCATTCCTGTTCGCCGGCGGGATGGCCGGACTGGTCGCATCGTTCACCGCGGTGTTGACGCTGGTGCTGCTCGCCACACGCGTATAGGAGTAATCGAACGATGAGCCTGATCGAACAAGCGGCGAAGCGGCTCGAGGAGCTCCGACGCGCCGGCGCGGAGCCGGCCGATGTCGCCGCTCCCGTCGTCGTCGAAGCGCCCGCTGCACTTCGCATACCCACGCCGGAAGCAATGATGCGCGCCGTCGAAGCGGCCGGCGCGACGCGCTCGCTCGACCATGCGCCGAAGCTTCCGCCCGCGCGCAACGAAGCGACCGGCGCAAGCTCGACCGCCAACGGCATCGAGATCAATCTCGCCAAGCTCAAGTCGCTCGGCTTCGTCACGCCCGACGAGCCGAAATCGCAGATCGCCGACGAATTCCGGTTGATCAAGCGGCCGATCATCCGCAACACGCTCGGTCCCGCCAAGCCGGAGAACGCCAACCTCATCATGGTGACCAGCGCCTTACCCGGCGAGGGCAAGACGTTCACGGCGGTCAATCTCGCGATGAGCATCGCGATGGAATACAACAATACCGTGCTGCTGGTCGACGGCGACGTCGCGCACCCGGCGTTGCCGGACCTGCTCGATGTGCCGCAGGAGCCGGGCCTGCTGGACCTGCTCACGCGCGACGATATCGATTTCGGCGAGGCGCTGGTCAAGACCAACGTCGACAAGCTGACGGTCCTGCCGGCGGGCACGCGCCATCGGCGGGCAACGGAGCTTCTCGCGAGCGAGCAGATGGCAAGCCTGCTGCGCGAGCTCGCGGCGCGCTACCACGATCGCATCATCATCTTCGACTCGCCGCCACTGCTGCCGACGACCGAGGCACGCGTGCTCGCGAATCACATGGGGCAGATCGTGATGGTCGTTGCGGCCGACACGACGACGCACCACCAGGTCAACCTGGCGCTGGCGGCGATCGAAAGCTGCGAGATCGTGCTGATGATGCTCAATAAGGCGAGCTCGACCGACGTCGGCGCGTACTATGGCTACTACGCGGACGACGCGGCCCCTTGACGCGTCGCGTCGGGGATCGCGAACCGCCGTCGTCCGCCGCGCTTGCTGGGCTAACCGGATTCGATCGCACGCACTGAACCTCGCGCTCGCCGCAGCTTCCGCCTGTGAGGTTACCGCCGTCTGCGCCCAGGGATATTCCGGCGAGGTTCCCGTATCGTCGGGTGCGGCTGGGCAGGCTACTCAACGCGAGGCCGAGGGCGGGCAGGGCTCCGGGCAGACGCGGCGACGGCGGCAGTTCGTGACGTCGATCTCGGTCGAGGAAACATTGACCAACAACGTGAACCTGCACGAGAGCAACGCGCGGCGCAGCGATTTCATAACGGAGGTCACGCCCAGACTGAGCATGTCAAACGGCAGCGCCTACGCGAGCGGCGACGTGAGCCTGTCGCTGCCGATGTATTTCTACGCGCGCACGGGTTCCGAAAACAATCGCGTCGTGCCGCAAGTAACCGCGAATGGCCACGCCGAGCTCTACAAGGAACACCTGTTCGTCGACGCATCCGCCAACGTTTCGCAGGAGTACTTTTCGCCGTTCGGTGCCCGTTCGGAAAGCCTCGCCACACGTACGAACAACGAATACACCGCCGAAAACTATCGCGTTTCTCCTTACTTTCGCGGCACGACGCCGGGCGAGCTCAGCTACGAAGTGCGCGACAACAACGTGTGGACGAAGCTTTCCAACACGCCCGTCGCGACCAGCGACTCGTACCTCAACGAGCTGCTGGCCGACGTGACGCGTCCAACCGTGCCGCTCGGCTGGGCGCTGGACTACAAGCGGTCCGACCTCAAGTTCCACGGAGCGGAATCGCAGACGACGATGATTTCTCACGCCCGGCTGATCTATCGGCCGGATCCGCAACTCGAGATCAGCGGCAGCGGCGGCTACGAAGAGGCGGACTTTCCCGCGACGAGCTACAACAACGTCACCTACGGAGTGGGCTTCCGCTGGCGTCCGACCGAGCGCACGAACGTCGACGCGAACTGGGAGCACCGGTTCTTCGGTTCGGCATACCTGTTCAACTTCCAGCATCGCACGCCGCTCACATCGTGGAGTCTGTACGCCTCGCGCGACATCAGCAGCTATCCGCAGCTTCTCGCGCAATTGCAGGCGGGCGGAATTACCGCGTCGCTTCTCGATTCTCTGTTCAGGTCGCGCATTCCGGATCCGGCGGCGCGCGAGCAGTTCGTCCAGCAGTTCATCGAGGATCGCTCGCTTCCGGACGTACTGACCGGCCCGGTCAGCGTCTATAACCAGCTTGTCACGATCCACGAGCGCGTAACCGCGACGGCCGGAATAATCGGCGCACGCAATTCCGTCTTCTTTACGGCTTATCACTCGCGGCTGGAGCCGCTCGCGGGCAATCTCGGGTCGCCGCTGCCGCTCGCGCAGGCGCAGAACGACAACACCCAAAACGGCGTGGGTGTCCATTGGTCGTACAACATCGCGGCCTCCTGGTCGCTCAGCACGACCGCCAACTACGCGCATACGACGTCGAATGGGCAGACGATCGGCACGACGGACTTCACCAGTCTGCGCACGCTACTGAGCTCGGCGATCTCGCGCAATACATCGGTTCATGCGGGCGCGCGCTACCAGCAGAGCCACTCGACGATCTCGGAAGACTTCAACGAGTTCGCCATCTTCGCCGGGTTCACGCACGTTTTCCGTTGACGACCATGTACGAATCCTTCTACGGGCTCACCGGCAAGCCGTTCCAGCTCAACCCCGATCCGACGTTCTTCTTCGGCAGCCGCGGTCACAAGCGCGCATTTGCGTACCTCCAGTACGGTCTGTATCAGAGCGAGGGGTTCATCGTCATCACCGGCGAAATCGGCGCCGGCAAGACGACGATCGTGCGCAGTCTTATGGAACAGCTCGATCGCGCGAAGGTCGTCGCTGCGCAGCTCGTCAGCACGCAGCTCGACGCGGACGACATCCTGCGCTCCGTCGGCGCCGCGTTCGGCATTCCGGTGAAATCGGTCGACAAGGCGGTGCTCTTGGTGTCGCTCGAAGCGTTCCTGTGCCAGCTCGCGATGGACAAGAAGCGCGCGCTGCTGATCGTCGACGAGGCGCAGAACCTGACGCCGCAGGCGATCGAGGAGCTGCGCATGCTGTCGAACTTCCAGTTGGGCGACCAGGGGCTGATGCAAAGCTTCCTGGTCGGGCAGCCGGAATTGCGCTCGATGCTGCAAAAGCCGTCGATGCAGCAGCTTCGCCAGCGCGTGACGGCGTCGTACCACCTCGGTCCGCTCGATGCCGGCGAGACCAAGGCGTACATCGAGCACCGGCTGCATCACGTCGGCTGGAAGGACGATCCGCGTTTCACGCCGGGAACGTTCGAGCAGATCCATGCATTGACGGGCGGTATCCCGCGTCGGATCAACATGCTGTGCAACCGTCTGTTGCTCGCGGGCTTTCTCGGCGAGAAGCACGTGCTCGACACGCCGGATGTGCAGGCGATTGCGCGCGAGATACGCGACGAGCTCGGACCGGAGGTCGTTCTCGCGCCGCTCGCGCCGGCCCCTGCGCCCGAGGCGCCGAGTGCCGAGCCGGTGCCCGTCGTTTCCGGCGACCAGGATTGGACGCCGCAATTTCGCCATCTCGAGGAGCGGATCGACCGCCTCGAGAGGACCATCGGCGCCGCGGTCGATCTGTTGCACGACGTGCTGCACCCGGACAGGATCGCAAAGCCGGGTTCGCCCGCGGGGCGCTGATGGGTGACATCATGCGCTCGGGAGGGCCGCTCGCCTGCATTGTCGGCGCGCGTCCCAATTACATGAAGATGGCGCCGCTCGTGCGCGCTTTCGCGGCGCGCAGCGACCTGCCCGGCACCGTGCTGATCCACACGGGACAGCACTACGACGTCGCGATGAACGAGCGGCTGTTCGAGGGGCTCGAGCTTCCGGCCGCCGACATGAACCTCGAAGTGGGCTCGGGTACGCACGCGGTGCAAACGGCGGAAATCATGCGCCGATTCGAGCCGGTCGTGCAGCAGCTCGCGCCGAGCTGCGTCATCGTCGTCGGCGACGTCAACTCGACGCTCGCATGCAGTCTCGTCGCCGTCAAGCTGCGCACGCCGGTCGTCCATGTCGAGGCGGGATTGCGCAGCTTCGACCGCGAGATGCCGGAGGAGATCAACCGGCTGTTGACCGATCAGATCGCCGATCGGCTCTACACGACCGAACGCAGCGCCGCCGCCAATCTCGCTCGCGAAGGCATTGCCGCCGCGCGCGTCGTGTTCGTCGGCAACACGATGATCGACTCGGTGCAGCGCCATCGCGCGCATGCGCAAGCGCCCGCGCGAACGCTCGCTGGCGAGGGAGCGGCCGCGCATTGGGTCGACGGTGCGAGCGGCTTCGGCGTCGTCACGCTGCATCGACCCTCGAATGTCGATGAGCCCGACGCGCTCGGCGAGGCGCTCGCGATCCTGCGCGACGTGTCGGCACGGCTTCCGCTCGTCTGGCCCGTGCATCCGCGCACGCGCGCGAACATCGATCGCTTCAATTTGCGCCCGCTCGTCGCCGGCGCGCGCATCGCGCTGCTCGAGCCGCAGGGCTACCTCGAGATGCTGGGATTGCTCGCGCACGCGCGCGTCGTGCTCACCGACTCCGGCGGCATCCAGGAGGAGACGACCGCGCTCGCCGTGCCATGCCTGACGATGCGCGACAACACCGAGCGTCCGATCACCGTGGAGCAAGGCACGAATACGCTCGTCGGCCGCGACCACGCCCGCGTGCTCGCGGCGGTCGACGACATCGTCGCCACCGGCGGCAAGCGCGGCCGCGTGCCCGAGCTCTGGGATGGCCGCGCTGCCGAGCGCATCGCCGTCGATCTCGAACGCTGGCTCGCCGCGCGGCGCAGCGGCGTAATTGAGGCGTTCCATCGATGAGCCGGGACCGCCTGCTGTCATTCCCGCGGAGGCGGGAATCCAGGGTCGTTGCGACCGCGCCCGCGCGGGAGCCAAAGACTCTGGGTCCCCGCGTTCGCGGGGACCACGACCGATGAGCGCGACCACGACGCAAACGACAACGGTCGTCAATGCATTGACGATCGACGTCGAGGATTATTTCCAGGTGTCGGCATTCGCGCCGCACATCGATCGCGCGAAGTGGGACGAGCTTCCGTGTCGCGTCGAGCTCAATATCGAGCGCATCCTCGAGATGCTCGACACGGCCAACGTTCATGCGACGTTCTTCACGCTGGGCTGGATCGCCGAGCGCTATCCGCACGTCGTTCGCCGCATTTCCGAGCAAGGGCACGAGCTCGCGAGCCACGGCTTCGCGCACCGGCGCGCGACCGAGCAGGAGCCCGACGAATTCCTCGCCGACATCACGCTCGCCAAGGCGGTGATCGAGGATGTGGCCGGCATCGGGGTGAGCGGCTACCGTGCGCCGAGCTTTTCAGTGGGCCCGTCGAACACCTGGGCGTTCGAGTGCATCGCGCGCGCCGGCTACCGCTACAGCTCGAGCGTCTATCCGATCCGTCACGACCACTACGGCGCACCGGATTCGCCGCGCTTCGCGCACGAGGTGCATCCCGGCTTGATCGAGCTGCCGGTGGCGACGGTGCAGCTTTTGAGCCGGACGTGGCCGGCCGGGGGCGGCGGGTACTTCCGGCTGTTGCCGTATTGCCTGTCGCAATGGTCGATCCGGCGCATCAATGCGATCGACGGCAAGCCGGCGATGTTCTATTTCCATCCATGGGAGCTCGATCCCGAACAGCCGCGCGTCGACGGCATCGGCGCGAAGACGCGATTCCGCCATTACGTCAATCTCAAGCGTATGGCGCCGCGCCTCGCGCGACTCGTCCGCGACTTCCGCTGGAACCGGGTCGATCGCGTTTTTCTGGGCGAGGCGGCGTAATGGACCCACACGTGCCGCAGATCGAAGCGCTCGCGCGCGCCGCGCAACGCGTCGATGTACGGCCGCTGCGCGACGCCGACGCCGCGCGCTGGGAAGCGTTCGTCGACGTCTGTGCGGACGCGACGTTCTTCCATCGTCTCGGATGGCGCGACATCATCGAAAACGAGTTCCGCCATCGCACGCATTACCTGGTGGCTGAGCGCGGCGGCGAGTTGGTCGGCGTGCTGCCGCTCGCACAGGTGAAGAGCCGTCTGTTCGGCAACGCGTTGACGTCGATGCCGTTCGGCGTATACGGCGGCCCGGCGACGCTCGATGCGCAAGCGTCCGCTGCTCTGATCGACTCGGCGGCCGAGCTCGCGCGCTCACTCGGCGTCGACCATCTCGAACTGCGCAACCGTTCGCCTCGGCGTGCGGATTGGCCGCGACAGGATCTGTACGTGACGTTTCGCAAGGCGCTCGAGCCCGACGTCGAAGCCAATATGCTCGCGATTCCGCGCAAGCAGCGCGCGATGGTACGCAAGGGGATCAAGAACGGGCTCGCAAGCGAGATCGACGCCGGCGTCGAACGCTTTTTCGCGCTCTACGCCGACAACATGCATCGGCACGGCACGCCGCCGTTCTCGCAACGCTATTTCAGGCGGCTCACCGAGACGTTCGGCGATGCGTGCGAGGTGCTGACCGTGGTCGACACGCACGGCAAACCGGTAAGCGCCGTGCTGAGCTTCTACTTCCGCGACGAGGTGCTGCCTTATTACGCCGGCGACTCGCTCGATGCGCGCGATCTCGCCGCCAACGACTTCAAATACTGGGAGCTGATGCGCCGCGCATGCGAGCGTCGCCTTCGGGTGTTCGACTACGGCCGCAGCAAGGCCGGCACCGGCTCGTTCCACTTCAAGAAGAACTGGGGCTTCGAGCCGACGCCGCTTCACTACGAATACCTGTTGCTTCGACGCGATGCGATCCCGCAGAACAATCCCGCCAATCCGAAATACCGGGCGTTCATCGCGCTGTGGCGTCGAATGCCGGTTCCGCTCGCGAATCGGCTCGGACCGCTGATCGTGCGCGCGCTCGCCTGACGAATCGGCGCATCCAACGGTAAAGCACGAACATGGATTCTCCCCGCCTCGACGCACCGACTCTGCCCGCCACCCGCGCTTGGACGGTCGCGCTCGGCGCCACGATCATCTACGTCGGGTGGCTCGTCGGATGGTATTGGGACACGGTGGCGTCGATGGTCGCGATCTGGTACCGGTCGGACACGTTCGCCCACGGTTTCGTCGTGTTTCCGATCACCGGCTGGCTCGTCTGGCGAAAGCGGCACGAGCTCGCGCTGCTGACCCCGAGTCCCGCGTTATCGACGCTGCCGCTCGCGGCGATGGTGCTCGCCGGCGTTCTGTGGTTGCTCGGCGACCTGGGCGATGTGCTCGCTGCACGGCACTTCGCGTGGATCACGCTGCTGATCGCGGGAATCTGGCTGCTCGTCGGCGATACGATCGCGCGGCGGCTGATGTTCCCGCTCGCGTTCCTGTATTTCGCCGTGCCGGTCGGCGAATTCCTCATTCCGACGCTGATCGAATGGACGGCGAACTTCACCATCTCCGCGCTGCGCGCGACCGGCGTGCCGGTGCTGCGCGACGGAATGACGTTCCGCATCCCGAGCGGCTCGTGGTCGGTTGTCGAGGCGTGCAGCGGGTTGCGCTATCTGATCGCATCGCTGACCGTCGGCGTGCTGTTCGCGTATCTCGCTTATCGGTCGCCGATGCGTCGTGCCGCGTTCGTCGCGGCCTCGATCATCGTGCCGATCATCGCCAATTGGCTGCGCGCGTACATGATCGTGATGATCGGCCACCTCTCGGCGAACCGGCTCGCCGTCGGCATCGATCACATCATCTACGGCTGGATATTCTTCGGGCTCGTCATGCTGCTGCTCTTCTGGATCGGGAGTCTCTGGCGCCAGGACGAGGACGGCGAGACGACCGATGCGCGTGGCCTGGTTGCAGCGCTTCCCGCGAGCCCCATCACCGCCGATGCGAGCCGTTGGACCGCCGTGCTCGCGGTTGCGCTCGTTGTCGCTGCCATCGTACCCGCGAGCGCCTGGATCCTGCAGGGACCGCGAGTGCACGGTGTCGTCGACACGCGCGCTCTGCAGCTCGGCGAGTGGCGGCCGATCGACGTTCCGCTCATCGATTGGGTCCCCGAGTTCACGGCGCCGCGCGCGGTGATTGCCTCGACGTACGAGCGAGGCGCCGATCACGCCGCGCTGTACGTCGCGCTCTATTACGACCAGGACAGCGACAGCAAGCTCGTGAGCACCGGCAATCAGCTGATCCACAGCACGACCCGCATCGGCTACAAGGCATCGGAGCGCGAGCGCACGATCGAGATCGGCAGCACGTCGCTCGAGGTCGTCGAATCGGTGCTGCAGGTCCGCTACCAGCGGATCCTCGCGCGAAGCTGGTTCTGGATCGACGGCGAGGTCACCGCGAGCCCGATCAGGGCGAAGTTCATGCAGGCGCAGGCGCGATTGCGAGGCCACGGCGACGCCGGAGCGATCATCGTCGTCTACGCGCTGGTGCCGCCCGACGGCGAGCCTTCGTCCGTTGCTCTGGACGAGCTGACGCGCGAGGCGGCCACGACGCTGCCTGCGATCATCGGCAAACGGCTGCAAGCGGAGCCCGCCCGATGAGTGCTCAGCGCGCTCCGCTCGTCGTCCATGTGATCCACCGCCTTGCCGTCGGCGGACTCG
The DNA here is from genome assembly GCA_963728935.1 of uncultured beta proteobacterium. Classification (GTDB taxonomy): domain Bacteria; phylum Pseudomonadota; class Gammaproteobacteria; order Burkholderiales; family Casimicrobiaceae; genus CAVSMC01. The sequence goes on from CAVSMC010000001.1 coordinate 2,450,102, forward strand.
AGAACGGCGTCGTCAACCTGATCAATCATCTGCCCGCTGATCGCTTTCGCCATGCGATCGTCTGCTTGACCGAAGCGACCGATTTCGCCGACCGCATTCGGCGCGCCGACGTGCCGATCGTCGAGCTGCGCAAACGGCCGGGCAATTCGCTATCGATCCATCGTCGCTTCCATCGCGTCTTTCGCGCGATGCGCCCCGACGTCGTGCACACGCGCAACCTCGGCGCGCTCGAAGCGCAATTCGCCGCCGCGCTCGCCGGCGTTCCGGTGCGCATCCACGGCGAGCACGGCTGGGACGTCGCCGATCCCGATGGCGCGAGCCGCCGCTTCGCGATGATTCGCCGCGTCTATTCGCCGCTCGTTCATCACTACGTCGCGCTCTCGGCGCATCTCGAGCGGTATCTGATCGAACGCGTCGGAATCGCCGCGCAGCGGATCGATCGCATTTGCAACGGCGTGGACTGCGACGTGTTCCGTCCGCGCGAGAACGCGCGCGCCGACTTTCCGTATCCGCCGTTTCGCGATCCTGCGTTGGTGGTGATCGGCACGGTCGGACGGCTCGAACCGGTGAAGGATCAGCTCGCGCTTGCCCGCGCGTTCGCGGCTGCGATCGAGCGAGATCCGCACGCTCGCCGCCTGCTGCGGCTCGCGATCGTCGGCGCCGGCTCGCTGCGGCCGGCGATCGATCAGACGCTCGCAAGCAAGGGCGTCGCCGATCTCGCATGGCTTCCCGGCGAGCGTCCCGACGTGCCAAAGCTGTTGCCGCAGTTCGATGCGTTCGTGTTGCCTTCGCAGGCGGAAGGTATCTCGAACACGATTCTCGAAGCGATGGCATGCGGTCTTCCGGTGATCGCGACCACCGTCGGCGGTAACGTCGAGCTCGTGAGCGATGGTGCGACTGGCATGCTGGTCGCACCGAACGACACGCGAGCGCTCGCCGACGCGATTGCGCAGATCGGGCGCTCGGCCGAGCTGCGCGCGTGGCTCGGCGCCGCCGCGCGCGCCCGCGCGCTGGCGCTGTTCAGCCTTGCCGAGATGGTGCGGCGCTACGCCGCAATGTACGATCGCGAGCTCGAGCGTCGGCTTCCACGCGCGGTGACCGGCGCGGCGCGTACGCGGCCGAGCGTCGAATAGGCGCACATCGAGAGGCGGCTATGTGCGGAATCACCGGAATCTTCCATCCCGTCGGTTCGCCGGCAATCGATGCCGATTTGCTGGACCGGATGAACGAGTCGCAGCACCATCGCGGCCCCGACGCGGGCGACGTGCACATCGAGCCGCGCGTCGGCCTCGGCCATCGGCGCCTGTCGATCATCGATGTCGCGACGGGACAGCAACCGCTGTGGAACGAGGACCACTCGGTCGTCGTCATCTACAACGGCGAGATCTACAACTTCCAGGAGCTCGTTGCGGAGCTGATCGCGCTCGGCCACCGCTTCCGCACGCGCTCGGACACCGAAGTGATCGTCCATGCGTGGGAGGCGTGGGGCGAGGATTGCGTCAAACGCTTTCGCGGCATGTTCGCGTTCGCGCTGTGGGACCGCAACCGCCAGACGCTCTTCCTCGCGCGCGATCGGCTCGGCGTGAAGCCACTTTTCTATGCGCAGCTTGCGAGCGGCGCGGTCGTTTTCGGCTCGGAGTTGAAGTCGCTGCTGTGCCATCCCGGTCTCGCGCGCAGCATCGATCCCTCGGCGATCGAGGATTACCTTGCGCTCGGCTATGTTCCCGAGCCGAAGACGGTGTTCGTCGGCGTGTACAAGCTCGCGCCGGCGCACACGCTCGCCGTGCGCGTCGGCGAGCGCGCGCTGCCGGCGCAGCGCGAATACTGGGACGTCGTGTTCGAGCCCGACGATTCGATCGACGAGGCCGCGGCGCTCGACGAATTGCGCGCGCGGCTCACCGAATCGGTACGCTTGCGGTTGATCTCGGAGGTCCCGCTCGGCGCATTCCTGTCCGGTGGCGTCGATTCGAGCGCCGTCGTCGCGACGATGGCGCGACTTTCCGACGCGCCGGTCAACACGTGCACGATCGCCTTCGACGATCCGGCGTTCGACGAGGCGGCGTTCGCACGTCAGGTGGCCGAGCGCTATCGCACGCGCCACCGCGTCGAGACGGTCGCCGTCGACGACTTCGGCCTGATCGATCGGCTCGCCGGGTTCTACGACGAGCCGTATGCCGACAGCTCGGCGATACCGACGTTTCGCGTCTGCGAGCTCGCGCGCAAGAGTGTGACGGTGGCGCTGTCCGGAGACGGCGGCGACGAGAACTTCGCCGGCTATCGCCGATACCGATTCCAGATCGCCGAGGAGCGGATGCGCTCGCTCGTGCCCGCCGGCGTGCGCCGGCCGCTGTTCGGCGGTCTCGGCCGTGCGTATCCGAAGCTCGACTGGGCGCCACGCGTGTTTCGCGCGAAGTCGACGCTGCAGTCGCTCGCGCGCGACGCGGTCGACGGCTATTTCCACACGATGTCGATCCTGCGCGACGGCGAGCGCGCAAGCCTGTACAGCGACGCATTCCGCCGTCGCCTGGGCGGCTATCACGCGGTCGAGACGTTCCGCCGCCACGCGCGACGGGCGCAGGGCTACGACCCGCTGTCGCTCGTGCAATATCTCGATCTCAAGACCTACCTCGTCGGCGACATCAACACGAAAGTCGACCGCGCGGCGATGGCGAATTCGCTCGAGGTGCGCGAGCCGCTGATGGATCATCCGCTGGTCGAATGGCTCGCGCGGCTGCCCACGGCGCTCAAGGTGCGCGACGGCGAAGGCAAGTATCTGCTGAAGAAGGCGATGGAGCCGCTGCTGCCAAGAGATCTGTTGTACCGCCCGAAGATGGGTTTCGCCGTGCCGCTTGCGAGCTGGTTCCGCGGTCCGCTGCGTCAGCGCGTGCGCGACTCTCTGCTCGGTCCGAGACTTGCCGAGACCGGCTGGTTCGATCCGCGCGCGCTTGCGCGGCTGGTCGATGCGCATCAGTCGGGTGCGCGCGACCACAGCGCGCCGCTGTGGACGTTGATGATGCTCGACGCGTTCCTTCGCAATTCGGTCGAAGCCGAGCTCGCGCCCGATCGCGCGGCGGTGGCCTAGTGACGCTTCGCATCCTCCATGTGCTCGACCATTCGCTCCCGCTGCACAGCGGCTACGCGTTTCGCACGCTCGCGATCCTGCGCGAGCAGCGGCGGCGGGGCTGGGAGACCGTGCAGTTGACCTCGCCCAAGCAGGGGGCCGCAAGCGTGCGCGAGGAAACGGTCGACGGCTGGACGTTTCACCGTACGCCGGTCACGAAGGCAGTCGCTGCAAGCAGCACGCCAGTGGCGCTGCTGCGCCAGATGTTCGCGACGGCACGCCGTATCGCGGAACTCGCGCGCGAGCACGCGCCGCACGTCATCCACGCGCATTCGCCGATCCTCGACGCGTTCCCCGCGCTCTGGGCCGGCCGGCGCGCCGGCATTCCGGTCGTCTACGAAGTGCGCGCGTTGTGGGAGGACGCGGCAACCGACCACGGTACGGCAACCGAGCGCAGCGCGCGTTATCGGCTGTCGCGCCGGCTCGAAACGATCGCCGTGCGTCGAGCCGATCACGTGACGACGATCTGCGAAGGATTGCGCAAAGAGATTGCAAGCCGCGGCGTTCCTCCCGAGCGCATCACCGTGGTTCCCAATGCCGTCGACGTCGAGAGCTTCACGATGCACGGGACGCCCGACGAGGCGCTGCGACGCGCGCTCGGTCTCGACGGGCGAACCGTGTTGGGCTTTGCCGGCTCGTTCTACGGTTACGAGGGGCTCGACGTGCTGCTCGACGCGTTCGCGCGCCTCGCGCCGCGCAACGCCGCGCTCGGTGTCCTGCTGCTCGGCGGCGGACCGCAGGAAGCCGCGCTGCGCGAACGTGCGGCGGCATTGGGACTGTCCGATCGCGTCGTGTTCACCGGACGCGTGCCGCATGCCGACGTCAGCCGCTACTACGATCTGATCGACGTCCTCGTCTATCCGCGGCGGCGGATGCGTCTCACCGAGCTCGTGACGCCGTTGAAGCCGCTGGAAGCGATGGCGCAGGGCCGAATCGTCGTCGCATCCGACGTCGGCGGTCATCGCGAGCTGATCCGCGACGGCGAGACCGGATTCCTCTTTCCGGCCGGCGACGCCGATGCGCTCGCGCGCACGCTCGACGAGGTGCTCGCGCGCCGCGTCGATTGGCCGCGGATGCAGCGCGCGGGCCGGCAATTCGTCGAGAGCGAACGCAACTGGCGAACATCGGTCGCGCGCTACGAGCCCGTGTACGCGCGTCTCGCCGGCGGCACGTACGAGCCGCATACGCTCGATCCGTCGAGGGCATGACCGATGTGCGGTATCCACGGCTATCTGAGTCTCGACGGCGCGCCCGCGACACGCGAGCCGCTCGACGCCATGGGCGCGGTAACCGTCCATCGCGGGCCGGACGACGACGGCGTGCATGTCGACGGCGCTTGCGCGATCGGCATGCGGCGCCTTTCGATCATCGACGTCGCCGGAGGGCACCAGCCGCTTCGCAGCGTCGACGGCACGCTGTGGCTCGTCTGCAACGGCGAGATCTACAACTACCGCGAGCTTCGCGCCGAGCTCGCCGCGCGCGGCCACACGTTTCGCACGCACTCCGATTGCGAAGTGATCCTGCCGCTGTATCGCGAGATGGGCGACGCGTTCGTCGAGCGGCTGAACGGCATGTTCGGCTTCGCGTTGTGGGACTCGAAACGCCGACGGCTGGTCGTCGGACGCGACCGGCTCGGCATCAAGCCGATCTACACGCTGCACGACGGGCGACGCTTCGCGTTCGCATCGGAAGCGAAGGCGCTTCTCGCGTTGCCCGGCGTTTCGGCGGAGCTGAACGAGCAGGCGCTGCCCGGGTATCTGCATCTGGGCTACGTCGGCGCGCCGCGGACGTTGTTCAAGGGTATCCGCAAGCTTGCGCCGGCGACCGTCGTCAGCATCGAAGACGGCCGCGTATCGGAGCATTGCTATTGGCGAATCGACGGGTCGATCGACGAGCGCACGAGTGCCGACGAGTGGGCTGCACGCCTGCGGGCGCGGCTCGAAGAATCGGTGCGCATGCAGATGGTCGCCGACGTGCCGATCGGCGCGTTCCTGTCGGGCGGGATCGATTCGAGCGCGGTGGTCGGGATGATGTCCAAGCACAGCCACGGTCCGGTCAAGACGTACTCGATCGGCTTCGGCGGCAGCGACGCCGACGACTACTACAACGAGCTGCCGTACGCGCGCACGATCGCGCAGCGCTTCGGCACCGACCATCGCGAGATCATCGTCAAGCCCGATGTCGTCGGGCTGCTGCCGCAGCTCGTCTGGCATCTCGACGAGCCGATCGCCGACACCGCATTCATCACGACGTACCTCGTGTCGAAATTCGCGCGCGAGGATGTGACGGTCATCCTTTCCGGCGTCGGCGGCGACGAGATCCTCGGCGGTTACCGGCGCTACCTGGGCGACCATCTGCATCGGCGTTTTTCGGCGTTGCCGGGTTGGTTGCGCGGCTTGGCCGTGCGCACCGGCAAGCGGCTGCCGGCCGACCGCCATTCGCCGCTGCTGAACGTCGCACGCTACGCCAAGGCGTTCCTCGCCGCCGCCGATCTGCCGCCGGAAGAGCGCTACAGCGCGTTTCTGCACGTGCATGCCCGATCCGAGATCGACGCGCTGCTCGAGCGGCCGGCCGCCTGCGACGACGCGATCGTCGCGGCGTTCGCGCGCGCCGACAGTGGCGACGCGTTGAATCGCATGCTCGTCGTCGACGCGCAGACGCAGCTGCCGGACGATTTGCTGATGCTGACCGACCGCATGACGATGGCGACGTCGCTCGAGTGCCGCGTGCCGCTGCTCGACCACGAGTTGGTCGAGTTGACGGCGAAGATCCCCGCCGACATCAAGATGAAAGGCGGCGAGTTGAAGCATCTGATGAAGCGTGCGCTCGCCGATCTGCTGCCGCCGGAGATCCTCAATCGCCGCAAGCGCGGCTTCGGCACGCCGATGGGCGCATGGATGAAGCGCGACCTCGCGCCGATGCTGCGCGGCGTGCTCTCGCCGCGCTCGATCGCCGCGCGCGGACTGTTCCGGCCGCAGGTCGTGCAGAAGCTCATCGCCGATCACGACGCCAATCGCCTCGACGGCACCGATCGGCTGCTCGCGCTCGTCAATCTCGAGATCTGGAGCCGCGTCTATCTCGACGGGCGAAACGCCGCCGACGTCGCGGCCGAGCTGCACGCGATGGGACGGATGGCAGCGTGAGAATTCTCTACGTCTGCCACCGCTTTCCCTATCCGCCGAAGCGCGGCGGCAAGATCCGGCCGTTCAACATGATCCGCCACCTGGCGCAGCGGCACGAGATCACCGTGTGCTCGCTCGCCCGTTCGGCGGCGGAAGCCGAAGAGGCGCAGGGGATAGCGGCGCATTGCGCACGCTTCTTCGTCCATCGAGTGAGCAATCCCGTGCAGGCGCTGCGAATGATCGCGCGCCTTCCCACGCCGATGCCGTCGTCGATGGGCTTTTTCCGTTCCGCGGCGATGGCCCGGCGCATCGACGGCTTGCTCGCAGACGAGCTTTTCGATCTCGTGTTCGTCCACTGCTCGTCGGTTGCGCCGTATGTCGCCGCGCACGTGGGCACGCCGAAGATCCTCGATTTCGGCGACATGGACTCGCAGAAGTGGCTCGAGTACGCGCGCTACAAGCCGTTTCCGTTGAGCCTCGGCTATCGGCTCGAAGGCGTGAAGCTCGCCGCCGCCGAGAAAGCGCTCGCTCGGCGCTTCGATCTTTGCACGGCGACCACGCGCGCCGAATGGGAGACGCTCGAGAGCTTCGCAACGGGCACGCCGACCGACTGGTTTCCGAATGGCGTCGACAGCGAGTACTTCGCCCCGGACGGCAATGCGCACGACGTGCGAACGATTTCGTTCGTCGGGCGGATGGACTATTACCCGAACCAGGAATGCATGTTCGACTTCTGCGCGAACACGCTGCCGCGTTTGCGCAATCGTTACGCCGACTTGAAGCTCCTCATCGTCGGCGCCGATCCTTCGCCGGCGGTCAGAAAGCTCGCCGATCTTCCGGGCGTCGTCGTCACGGGGTCAGTGCCCGACGTCCGGCCGTACGTCCGCAACTCGGCGCTGATGGTCGCGCCGCTCAACATCGCGCGCGGTACGCAGAACAAGATCCTCGAAGCGATGGCGATGGGCGTGCCGGTCGTCACCAGCGCAATCGCCGCCGGCGGTGTCGACGCCGTGCCCGGCGAGCACTTGCTCGTCGCGCGCACGCCGGCCGACTATGAAGCCGCGATCGGCGCAATCCTCGACGATCCGGCCGAGCGCGCGCGGCTCGCGCGCGCCGGCCGCGAGCGGATGTGCTCGCACCACGACTGGGAGCATTCGATGCGGCGCCTGGACTCGATCATCGAGCGCTGTCTCGATGCGGGCGCGCGCCGGCCCGACGCGGGGCGCGCCGCCCCACCCGCGGCGCCGCGCGGCGCCGCAATCGAAACGACACGTGCAAGGGAACTCGGTTGATGGACATCAGCATTTTCGGTCTTGGCTATGTGGGAGCGGTGTCGCTCGCGTGTCTTGCACGCGACGGGCACAACGTCGTCGGCGTCGACATCGACCCGGCGAAGCTCGATCTCATTCGGCGCGGCCGCACGCCGGTGGTCGAGGAGGGCATGATCGAGTTGATGGAGGAAGTCGTCGCGACCGGCCGGGTGAAGGTCACCAACGACGTGCGGCAGGCGCTTCTGGCGAGCGAGCTTTCGCTGGTCTGCGTGGGGACGCCGTCGGCGCCCAACGGCAGCCAGGACCAAAGCGCGATGCTTCGCTTCGCGCACGAACTCGGGCGCGCGCTCGCCGAAAAGTCCATGCCGCACGTCGTCGTCTTCCGCTCGACGCTCGTGCCCGGCACCGTCGAGGACGTGCTGCGCCCGATCGTCGAGCAACAATCCGGCAAGAAGGACGGCGAGCACTTTCACTTGTGCTTCCAGCCGGAGTTCCTGCGCGAGGGCTCGTCGATCCGCGACTACGACAAGCCGCCGTTCACCGTGGTCGGCGCCAGTGCGCAGGCACCGGTCGACAAGCTGCGCGCGCTGTTCGGACATCTGCCGTGCGAGTTCTACGCGACGTCGATGCGCTCGGCCGAAATGGTGAAGTTCTGCTGCAACAACTTCCATGCGCTGAAGATCGTGTTCGCCAACGAGACCGCGCGCTTGTGCGAGGCGCTCGGCGTCGATCCGTTCGAAGTGATGGACTTGGTCTGCAAGGACCGCCAGCTCAACATCTCGCCCGCGTACCTGAAGCCCGGATTCGCGTTCGGCGGGTCGTGCCTGCCGAAGGACCTGCGCGCGACGTTGCACCTGGCGAAGCAGCGCGACGTCGAGCTGCCGATGCACGCCGGCATCATGCCTTCGAACCGCCAGCACATCGATCACGCGATCGACAAGATCCTCGCGTCGGGCAAGCGGCGCATCGGGCTGATCGGACTCTCGTTCAAGACGGGCACCGACGACTTGCGCGAATCTCCGCTCGTGTTGCTCGCCGAGCACTGCATCGGCAAGGGGCTGTCGGTGCTCGTCTACGATCCCGAAGTCCACTTGTCGAGCCTGCTCGGCGCGAACCGCCGCTTCATCGAGCAGCACGTGCCGCATCTCGGTCAATTGATTCGGAGCGAGCTCGCAGACGTCGTCGCGGCGTCTGACCTGATCGTCGTCGGCCTGTCCGATCGGCGCACGGTCGAAGGCCTCGCCGCGCACGTGCGTCCCGGCCAGCTCGTGCTCGATCTCGTCAGCATCGGCGAGCCCGAGCGCTTGCGCGGCACGTACGAAGGATTGTGCTGGTAGCGTCCCATGTCGCCGGGAATCGTCGCGAACGTCGCGCTGCTCGCGCTGCTGGCCGGATGGCTCGCCCGGCGCGCGACGCCTGCGACCGAGGCGGTGCGCTTGCGTAACGCATTCCTGGTCGAACCCGGGTCGGCGGACGATTTCGACTGGCCGCCGGAGCGCCCTCCAAGCGGCTATCTGCGCGAAACGCGAACGCCCGATCCGTTGTTCGTGTCGGTCGTCGAGGAGGCCGGAGCGAAGGCGGTGAGCGACGATTGGGCGCGCGCGTTGCGTCTTGCCGCGCATCTGGTTCGCAACGCGAAGGACAAGGGACCGATACGCGCCGACCTGCATACGACGTATCGCGCGATCGACGACGGCTTCGGTTACTGCGCGGACTTCGTGCGCGTGTTCATTGCACTCGCGCACGCCGCGCACCTCGGCGTGCGCCAATGGGGATTCACGTTCGACGGATTCGGCGGTCACGGGCATACGATCGTCGAGGTCTACGATCGCCGGCGGCAAAAGTGGCTGATGCTCGACGTCTACAACAATTTCCACGTCGTCGATGCCGCAAACGGCGAGCCGCTCGGCGCGCTCGAGTACCGCGCGGCGCTGCTGGGCGAGCGCGCGCCCGCGACGATGCAGCCGAACGGCCCTGGACGTCCCGGGTTCGTTCGGGCGGAAAAGGCGATCGAGTACTACCGCCGCGGCATCGATCAATGGTATCTCGTCTGGGGGAACGCGGTCTTCACGTATCACCAGCAGCCGCTCGTGCGCGTTGCCGCGCGCCTCTCGCGCGCGTTCGCCGATTTCGCCGCCAACGCGTTGGGCGTGCTGCCGCGAATGCGCGTCTACGCGACCGATCGCAACGCCGATCCGATCCGCCGCATCGCCAGGCTGCGCCGCAAGCTGACGTTCGCGGCCGCGCTCGCGGGCGTGCTCGCCGTCGCGCTCGCGATCCAGATCCGGCTGGAGCTCGCGTCGTGAGGAGCCGCGCTTGAAGCGCCGAACGCCCATCGCCATCGGGCTCGTCGGTCCGGTTCCGCCGCCATCGGGCGGCATGGCGAACCAGACGCGCCAGCTTGCGCGCCTGCTCGGCGAAAGCGGATTCGTGGTCGAGCTCGTGCCGGTGAATGCGCCGTACCGGCCGCGCTGGGTCGGACGCGTCCGCGGCGCTCGCGCGCTGTTTCGCCTCGTGCCTTACATAGCGCAGCTCATACGCATCGCGGGCCGCGTCGATCTCTTCCACGTCATGGCGAACTCGGGTTGGGCATGGCATATGTGCGGTGCGCCGGCGGTCTGGATCGCGCGCCTGCGCGGCACGCCCGTGATCGTCAACTACCGCGGCGGAGAAGCCGAGGCATTCCTCGAACGCCAGGCCGCGTGGGTTACGCCGACGCTCAAGCGCGCGTTCGCCGTGATCGTGCCGTCCGGCTATCTCGAATCGATATTCGGCCGTTTCGGCGTTCGCACCGAGATCGTTCCCAATGTCGTCGATCTCGAGCGGTTTTCGCCGGACCAGGCGCGCGCGGCCGGACGACATCTAGTCGTCACGCGCAACCTCGAAGATATTTACGACATCCCCACGGCATTGCGCGCGTTCGCGCAGGTACGACGGGTGTTCCCGGACGCTACGCTGACCATCGCGGGATCAGGCCCGCAAAGGGACGCGCTGCAAGCGCTCGCGCGCACGCTCGCGATCGATTCGGCGGTCTGCTTCACGGGTCGCCTCGACAACGAGCGCGTCGCCGATCTCTACCGCACCGCCGACGTGATGCTCAATCCGTCGACCGCCGACAACATGCCGAACTCGCTGCTCGAAGCGATGGCGAGTGGTGTACCGATCGTGAGCACGAACGTCGGCGGCATTCCGCATCTCGCATCCGATCGAGTGAACGCGCTGCTCGTTGCGCCGCGCGATCCCGCGGCGATGGCGCAACGCGCCGTGTCCGTGTTGTCCGATCCGCGGTTGGCTGCAGCTCTGCGGCAGGCCGGACTCGAATGCGCTGCGCGCTATACGTGGGCGCAGGTGCGGCCGCGACTTTTTGCCGTGTATGCGCGCGCGCTCAACACGGCGTCGCTCGATCCGTGCCCGGCGTGACGCCCAGATGAGCAGCGAATCGCCGCAGAAAGAAGCGCCGCTCGCCGTTCCACCCCTTGCCGCTAGCCTGAAGCGCGGCTCGGTGTGGATGATCGCGATGCGCTGGGTGATCCGCGGCATCGGGTTCGTGAGCACGCTGATCCTCGCCCGGCTGCTCGACCCGAGCGACTTCGGCATCATCGCGATGGCGTCGGTCGTCGTCGGGTTCACCGATGCCGTGTCGTCGCTCGGCGTCGACATGGCGCTGATCCAGAATACCAAAGCGACGCGCCGCGATTTCGACACCGCGTGGACGGTGCGCCTGATCCAGGGCGTCATCGTTGCCGCGCTGCTCGTCGCCGCGGCGCCGTTCGCGGCGAAATATTTCGCCGAGCCGCGTGTCGAGCCGGTGATCTGGGCGCTCGCGGCCGGTTACGTGGTCCTGAACGCCGAGAACATCGGCGTCGTCGCCTTTCGACGCGAGCTCGATTTCGCGCGCGACTTCCGCTTCATGGTGTCGAAGCGGCTCATCACGTTCGTCGTCGTCATCGCCGCCGCGTGGTGGCTGCGAAGCTTCTGGGCGCTCGTGATCGGGATGGTCGCGGGCAACGTTCTCGGATTCGCGCTCAGTTTCATGATGCACCCGTATCGACCTCGGTTCGGCCTCGCCGGCTGGTCGAAGCTCTGGGCGTTCTCGCAATGGATGCTGATTCGAAACATCGGCATCTACGCCGTCGCGCGCAGCGACCAATTCATCGTCGGCGGCCTTGCCGGCACGCGGGCGATGGGCCTGTACTCGGTGGCCTCGGAGATTTCGCAGTTGCCCACGTCCGAGCTCGTCGCGCCGATGGACCGGGCGTTGTTTCCGGCGTTCGCGCTTTTGCAGGAACATCCGTCGCGGATGCGCTCGGCTTATCTGCGCGTGCTGCAGCTCGTCGCGCTGGTCGTGATACCGCTCGGACTGGGCCTCTGCGCGACCGCGCACGACGCGATCCTGGTGCTGCTCGGGCCGAAGTGGACCGATATGACGCCGATCATCGCGATTCTCGCCATTGTCGGCATCGTCAGCGCGCTCCGATACACGGCGTCGTCGGTGCTCACCGCAACGGGCGATACGCGAGCGATTGCGGCATTGGTCTGGATTCAACTGGCGTTCTTCGTCGCCGTCGCCTTGTGGCTCGGCGCGACCGCCGGGCTGATAGGGATCGCGACGGCACGGCTCGTCGCGTCGGTTCTGACTGCGCCGATGGCGCTGAACTGGCTCATTGCCAGAACATCGGTAAGGTGGAAGGACCTTTGGCTTGCGGTCTGGCGACCCACCGTCAGCGGCGTGTTGATGTTCGCGGCGCTGCACGCGATTCCGCACGAGCATCTCGACCGGGCCGTTGTTAGACTTGCGATCGACGTCGCAGCCGGCGCGGCGTTGTACGCGATCTTCGTGCTGGCGCTCTGGATCGCGTCCGGTCGTCCCGAAGGCGCCGAGCGGTCGATCTTGCAGCGCTTGCGGTTATCCGGGCGCTAAGCGGCCCGCGCTGCGCATTGCACGACATCGCTCGGCGATTCCACGACTCGGTCTCACGTGCTTCTGTACTACCACAAAGATCCGAAGGGCAATTTCGGCGATGACCTCAACCCGTGGTTGTGGGAACGCCTGCTTCCCGGCTTCTTACGGGGGTACTTGCCGCACGAGCCGAAGATGCGAAGCGGATCGATTGCCGATGAAACGCTCTTCGTGGGCATCGGGACGCTGCTCAACGACAGCATTCCCGCCGGCCCGAAGAAGGTCGTGTTCGGCACGGGCGCCGGCTATGGACCGGTACCCGTGCTCGATTCGACCTGGGATATTTCCTGCGTCAGGGGGCCGGTTACCGCCGCGATGCTGGGGCTGGAAAAGTCGGCGGCGGTGACCGATCCGGCCGTTCTGGTTCGAACAATCGACCTCGGCAACGGCATTCGCAAGACGCATCGCTTCGCGTACATGCCGCACTGTTCATCGGCCCGCAATGCGGACTGGTCGGCGATCTGCGGGCGGGCAGGCATCGGCTTCGTCGACCCTCACCATTGCGTCGACGACGTGCTGCAAGGCATCCGCTCCACCGAGATCCTGATCACCGAAGCGCTGCACGGGGCCATCGTCGCCGACGCTTTGCGAATTCCGTGGATCCCCGTGGCGACGTCGTCGGCGATCTTGCAGACGAAGTGGCTCGACTGGAGCCAGTCGCTTGGGATCGACTACAAGCCGACGCGAATGCCCACGCTGTGGTCGATGGGCGCCCAACCGTCGCGCCTCGTGAAGATGTGGTATTCGGTCAAGCACGGCGCGATCGCGCTCACGTTGCGCAACATCATCCGCCACGGGATTCCATTGCTGAGCGCGAGCGAGCGCATCGAACACGTGACCTCCGAGCTGCAGGAGCGGCTGGAAAAGGTCCGTCAACGCTATCGTGCGTAGATGAGCGTGACCGTCGTCATTCCGAGCACCTGCTCGCGCCGCGATGAGCTCCGTCGCGCGATCGAAAGCGTCGTCGATCAAGTGACCGACGACGGAGCGATCGTCGTCGTCGCAAACGGACCTCGCGTCGACGAGGCGACGCTTGCCGTGGCGCGGCGCTTTGCGCGTACCCGCGTCGAGCGGCTGGCCGAGGCGAATGTCGCGAAGGCGCAACGCGTGGGGCGTAGCCTCGTCGACACCGAATTCTTCTGCTTCCTCGACGATGACGACGAGTTTCTGCCCGGTGCGCTGGCGATGCGTGTTGCAGCGTTGCGGGAACAACCCGACGTCGACGTGCTGATCGCGAACGGCTATGGCTGCGCCGACGGCGTCGACCGGCTGCGGCTCGACCATCTTGCCCGCGCCGCGCGCGACCCGCTGCGCGGGCTCGTCGCCGAGAACTGGATGGCGTCGTGCGGAGGCACGTATCGGACCAACAGCGTGTCGATCGACTACTTCGACGGGGAAACGCAGCACTACGAATGGACGCTGATCGCGTATCGCCTCGCGTTGACGCGGCGGATCGCCTTTCTCGACGTCCCCACGTTCCGCGTGCATCTCGACTCGCCGGGATCGGTGTCGAAGTCGCGGCATTTTCGCGAAGCCGAAGTGGCCGTCCTCAACAAGATCCTAGCGATGGACCTGCCCTCCGACGTCAGACGAGCGTTGCGCGGCAAGCTCGGACGTGCGCACCACGGCCTCGCGGCGCTGCACCTCTCCGAGGGCCAGCACGCCTCGGCGCTGCGCCATCATCTGGGAAGCCTGGTCGCCCCCGGGGGGCTTGCGTATCTGGCCTTTTCGCGCAAGTTGCTGCCGCTGTGGCCGCACGGTCGCTGAACGGAGCGCACGTTGCCTGTCATCGACCACGCCGATTCGTCAGCGACCGCAGCGTCGAGCGTGAGAGCATCGCTTTCCGATATCCTGCTTGGACGGCTCGTCGACGCGGCGAACGCGCGAGGAGGCGGCCGGCGTTTGTCGATATTGATCTACCACCGCGTTCTGCGCGACGACGACGCGCTGAACACTTGGGACGTCACGGCAGCGCAATTCGACGTCCAGATGCGCGCGCTGGCAACGCATTTTTCGACGCTACCGTTGTCGGAGGCGATCGATCGATTGGCCGCAGGAGACTTGCCGCCCAGGGCCGCCTGCGTCACTTTCGATGACGGTTACGCCGATAACCCCGAAGTCGCGCTGCCGATTCTCGTGCGGCATGCGATACCGGCCACGTTCTTCGTCGCGACGGGCTACCTGAACGGCGAGCGGATGTGGAACGACACCGTGATCGAAGCGATTCGTCGAATGCCTGGCGCGTATCTGAATCTCGACGACTGGGGTCTCGGGACGCTTTCGCTCGAAGGCAGCGTCGCCCGTCGCGCGGTCATCCAGCGTGTCTTGCCGGCGCTGAAATATCTGCCGAGCGCCGAGCGCGAAAGCCGCGCCTCGCGCTTGGCGGAGCAGGCGGGGCTCGCGCGCGACAGTGACCTCATGATGACGATCGAGCACTTGCGCGCGCTGCAAGCGGCCAACATGGAAATCGGCGCGCACACGATAACGCACCCGATTCTCGCCAACGCGTCGAGCGACGAGGCGCGCCGCGAGATCAACGACAGCGGACGATATCTCGCCGATGCGCTGCGCACGCCGATAAGGCTCTTCGCCTATCCGAACGGAAGGCCCAAGAAAGACTATGGCGAGCAGCACGTGCGCATGGTCCGTGAAGCCGGGTATTCGGCGGCTGTCTCGACTTCGCCGGGAACGGCGAAAGCCGGCTCGGACGTGTTTCAGCTGCCGAGATTCACCCCGTGGGACCGAACGTCGACCAAATTCGTATTGCGTCTGGCGCGCAATATCGTCAATGGACGCGCTGAGACCGTCTGACGCCGCCGTGGACGCAGACTCGCGTCGACCAGGGAGAATCGAAACCGATGACATCGCTTAGCCACCTCGACCGTCTGGAGGCGGAGAGCATCGACATCATGCGCGAGGCCGTCGCGGAGAGCGAGCGGCCCGTCATGCTGTACTCGATCGGCAAGGACAGCTCGGTGATGCTGCACTTGGCGATGAAGGCTTTCTACCCGGCGAAGCCGCCGTTTCCGCTGCTCCATGTGGATACGACGTGGAAGTTCCGCGAGATGATCGAGTTCCGCGGCATGATGACCCGAAAGCTCGGCGTCGAGTTGATCGTTCACGTCAATCCCGACGCCGTCGCGGCGGACATCAATCCGTTTACGCACGGGTCAGCCGTTCACACGGACATCTGGAAGACCCAGGGCCTCAAGCAGGCGCTCGACAACTACGGGTTCGATGCGGCATTCGGCGGGGCGCGTCGCGACGAAGAGAAGTCCCGCGCCAAAGAGCGCATCTTCTCGTTCCGATCGGCTCAGCACCGCTGGGACCCGAAGATGCAGCGGCCGGAACTGTGGCGGCTGTACAACGCCCGCACGAACAAGGGCGAGAGCATCCGGGTGTTCCCGCTTTCGAACTGGACCGAGCTCGACGTATGGCAGTACATCCATCGCGAACGGATCGCCATCGTCCCGCTGTATTTCGCCAAGGAGCGGTCCGTGGTCGTGCGCGACGGCTCGTTGATCATGGTGGACGATGGTCGGTTGCCGCTCGCCCCCGGCGAGAAGCCGCTGCTGAAGAAGGTGCGCTTCCGCACGCTGGGCTGCTACCCGCTGACCGGCGCAATCGAGAGCGAAGCGGATACGCTGACCGCGATCATTCGGGAAATGCTGGTCGCGAAGACGTCCGAGCGCCAGGGCCGGGTGATCGACCACGACTCGACCGGGTCGATGGAAAAGAAGAAGCAAGAGGGCTATTTCTGATGGCGCACATCTCCGACCCGATCACCGCGGACATCGAGCGATATCTGGAATCGCACGAACGCAAGGGCCTGCTTCGATTCATCACGTGCGGAAGCGTCGACGACGGCAAGAGCACGCTGATCGGACGCCTGCTGTACGAGTCGAAGATGCTGTTCGACGATCAGCTCGCCGCGCTCGAGAGCGACTCCAAGCGGTTCGGTACCCAAGGCGGCGATCTCGATTTCGCGCTGCTGCTCGACGGACTGACCGCTGAGCGCGAGCAGGGCATCACGATCGACGTGGCGTACCGCTTCTTCTCCACCGACAAGCGCCATTTCATCGTGGCCGACACGCCGGGCCATGAGCAATACACGCGCAACATGGTGACCGGCGCCTCGACGGCCGACGTCGCGGTGATCCTCGTCGACGCCCGCAAAGGCTTGCTGACTCAAACGCGCCGACACAGCTACCTCGCATCGCTGATCGGCATCCGCAAGGTCGTGCTGGCGATCAACAAGCTCGATCTCGTCGCGTACGCGCAGGGCGTGTTCGACCGGATCGAAGACGAATACCGGACCTTCGCCGATCGGATCGGCCTCGGCGAGGTCGTCTGCATCCCGATGTCGGCGCTCAAGGGCGACAACGTGACGCAGCCGAGCGCCAACACCCGGTGGTATCACGGACCGACGCTCATGGGCTATCTCGAGACCGTGGGCATCGAAGAGACGCTGCAAGCCGGTCCTTTCCGAATGCCGGTTCAATGGGTCAATCGGGCCAGCTCGGACTTTCGCGGCTTCGCGGGGCGGGTGGTCGGCGGAGCGATCCGCCGCGGCGATCGCGTGCGCGTACTGCCGTCCGGATACGAAAGCACCGTCCAGCGGATCGTGACGAAGGATTGCGATCTCGACTTCGCGGTCGCCGGTCACTCGATCACCATCACGCTCGCCGACGAAATCGACGTCAGCCGCGGCAACATGATCGCAGCAGCAGACTCGCCGCCCGCCATCGCCGACCAGTTCGAGGCTACCGTCATCTGGATGCATGACGAGGAGATGCTGCCGGGGCGTCCGTATCTGCTGAAGATCGGTGCGAAAACGACCGGCGCCGCGCTCGCGACGCCGAAGTACAAGCTCAACGTCAACACCCTCGAGCATCTCGCTGCGAGGACGCTGCAACTGAACGAGATCGGCGTGTGCAATCTGAGCCTCGACGAGGCCATTGCCTTCGATCCCTACACGCAGAACCGCGATACCGGCGGATTCATCCTCATCGATCGTCTGACCAACAACACGATCGGCGCCGGTCTGTTGCACTTCGCATTGCGGCGCTCGCAGAACATTCACTGGCAAGCGATCGAAGTCAACAAGGAAGCGCACGCCGCGCTCAAAGGCCATAAGCCTTGCGTCGTATGGTTCACCGGACTGTCGGGCTCCGGAAAATCGACGATCGCGAATATCGTCGAGAAGAAGCTGCATGCGATGGCACGGCACACTTATCTGCTCGACGGCGACAACGTGCGTCACGGTCTCAACAAGGACTTGGGTTTCACCGAGGCGGATCGCGTCGAGAACATACGTCGCGTGGCGGAAGTCGCGCGGCTCATGGTCGATGCCGGCTTGATCGTTCTGGTGTCGTTCATCTCACCATTTCGCGCCGAGCGCCGGCTGGCGCGCAGCCTCGTTCGCGAGGACGAGTTCTGCGAGGTCTTCGTCGATACTCCGCTGAACGTCGCCGAGCAGCGCGATCGCAAGGGACTCTACAAGAAGGCCCGCCGCGGCGAATTGATCAACTTCACCGGCATCGACTCGCCTTATGAGCCGCCCGAACATCCGGAGCTGAGGATAGACACCGTCGCGGCCGACCCGGAAGCGGCTGCCGAGGGCGTCATCGATCGGCTGCGCGTGATGGGCGTTCTGAGCCGGCCATCCGTAGGCCGCTAAGCCTCGAAGCGGCAGCCGCCGCTGCCGCATGCCACTATCGTGACTGCCGCATGAGATGAACCGCTACTACGCATTCAATGGCGACGCCGATGGCTTGTGCGCGCTGCAGCAGCTTCGTCTCGCCGAGGCTTCCGAGGCGACGCTCGTCACCGGTGTGAAGCGCGATATCAAGCTGTTGCGTCGGATCGAAGCAAAGGCCGGCGATCACGTGACGGTGCTCGATGTCTCGCTCGATCAGAACAGGGCCGACGTGCTACGCCTCTTGCAGGCCGGAGCGTCGGTCCGCTATTTCGACCATCATCACGCCGGCGAGCGGCCGCAGCACCCTCGCTTCGAGACGCACATCGACGAGAGCGCCGACGTCTGCACCAGCATGCTCGTCGACCGCTACCTCGGTGGTCGCTATCGAGCGTGGGCCGTCGTGGCGGCGTTCGGCGATGGTCTGCCCGCGATGGGGGCCGCGCTGGCGAACGCGATCGGGCTCGATGCGCCGACGACGGCGATCACGGAGACGCTCGGGATTCGCTTGAACTACAACGCGTACGGCGAGGCGATCAGCGATCTCTGCTTCGATCCCGAGACGCTGGCTGCCGAAATGCTGCCGTTTCGCGATCCGTTGGATTTCGCCCGGCATTCCGACGCTTATCAGACGCTTGGCGCCTGCTACGACGACGACATGCGCCGCGCACGAACGCTCAAGCCCGCCCGCCAGATTCCGGGCGCGATGGTCATGGTGTTACCGAACGAATCATGGGCTCGGCGAGCGATCGGAGTCCTCGCAAACGAACTGACGCGCGCGCAGCCCGATTCCGCCATCGCCATCCTGTCGCCCAGAGCGGCCGGCGGATTCACCGTCAGCGTTCGCGTTCCGGCGCACAGTCCGCTCGGCGCCGACGATTTCTGCCGCGGCTTCGCGACGGGCGGCGGGCGAAAGCTCGCAGCGGGAATCAACGAGTTGCCCGATGACGACGTCGAACGGTTCTCGGCCCTTTTCGCGACGCGCTTCGGCAACCGCTGAACGATGGCCGCCTGGAGGCGCTGAACGCGCGCAACCCGCATCAATGCGAGGCTGCGAGTACGCGATTGCCGTCGGCGGGCACGCCGGTGATCTCGGCGATCTGCTGCTTGACCTCGTCCGAGAGCTCCGATTTCCAGCGCTCCAGCGACTCCGCCTTGACACTCGGCTTGGGTATTGGGGACGGCAAAGAGAGGAACCTGGTGAGCGAGGCAAGCTGAGCTTCGGCATGGAGGATCACGTCCTCGTATTGCAGGACCAGCAGCCGGGCATTCAACGTTTGCCGAAGGCTTTGCAGGCGCTCGAGATGTACCTTCCAACGCAACGCGCACTTGGCCGCCAAAGGCATCGCTCCATAGGTCGCCCGGTTGTCGCCCGTGATGCCGAGGAATCGGTTCGGAATCGGGAATTCCTGCCAGCGCTTATGCCATTCGAGCACACCGCCGTGTTTCAGCATGCTCGCGACGGTGGCGTACGGATTGCGTTGTATTCCGACGAAAAGCGCTTCGGGGAACGCGGCGGCCAGATCTTCGGCGATCCAGATGTTCGGATGGCTCTTGTCCGCGTAATGCTTGGGCGAGACCGCTTGGTGTTCGAGGCGGTAACGCTTGATCAACTTGGGCAGTAAGCTTGCTTTCTTGCTCGGGTCGAGCGCCATCGCGGTGACCCAATCGAAGATCGGCGGTTTCTCGATCGTGACGTGAATATCGGGATGACCTTCCAGCATGTAGCCGACCCAGTGCGTGCCGGATCGTCCGGAGCCGATCACGAAGATCTTGTGGCCCTGAATCTCGCGTTCCGACCGATTGCGTAGAAAGGGTGATAGCCATTTCATTCGACCGCTCCCTGATCAGCGACTTCCTGCTGTGCGCCGACACTCGACTGCTTTTTTGTAGAAAGACCGTATTTGGCGCGGTCACTCTTCGGGACCGATATTGTAATTATTACGTGGTTGCTGCACGGGCGCCAAGACCGCTCGGCGGCTCAACCAGATGTCTCGTCCGCGACGCTCGCCGCTGGGGGCCGCGACGCCGTGTTGTGGGCGCTGCGGCAGGGGGATAGCGCCGACGAATGGCGGCCGCTTCCAGCACGGCGACAGAACGCCGATCATGACAACATGCTAGACTTTGAACATTGCATTTTTCTTACGACTACGACGCGCCGGCGCTGAATCTCGGGGTTGCCGTCGGCGCACGGTTCATAAGTCTGCCCGTCGGTGCTTGCGCGCCGGATACGCATGCTCGCCGCCATCGCCACGCCCGTTCTGAGAATTGCCGAGTCGCGACGCACGCGGCTCATAGCCAGCTCCGAGCTCGGGGCGTTGCTATTCGGTCAGTTGCACCCTGATCATCAGGGCTTCTTCGATGAGCATTACGGGCAGCACAGCCGAGTCGAGCTACGGGATCTCCCTCATTACGTCTTCTGGAGAGAGCACGAGTGCGAGCACCCGGACAGGGGGTTCTACTACGACTATCTCGCTCGCAGCTGGAAGTACTACTACGACGAGACGCGCAATACCCACGAGAATCGGCTGGCGAGGATCGCCTCGTTCGTCCAGCTGATGAAGGAAATCAAGTCGCAAGGCGTGTTGAAGGGCTTGTCCATCGTGACCGCGCCCGACGGCAGGAAGATACTTCTCGACGGCAACCATCGAGCGAGCATCGCGTATGCGCTGGGACTGGATGCGCCCTATACCGAAGTGCCTCTGAGGCGGGAGCTCTTCGACATCGTCGCGAACGACGACGAGTTCTACGGCACCAAGAACAGGAACCGGCCCTACCAGAGCATCTTCTACAAGGAGCGCGAACTGCTCAAGGGCAGACGACGTGACATCATCGAGCGATTTCGCAAGCTCGACGTCGCCGGCGACATCCGGGGCAAGAGCGTTCTCGACCTGGGCAGCAATATCGCCGTGAACGCGATGACCGCCTGGCATTTCGGAGCGCGCAGCGTCACGGCGATGGAGTATAGTCCGCGCATCGCCGCGGCCGCTCTCAGGTTGAGCACGGTGCTCGACGCGCGGATCGATCTGATCGTGCAGGACCTGGGCGCACCCGTTTCCATCGATCGCAAGTTCGACACGGTATTCTGCTTCTCTCTTTATGCCCACGTGCGCGACAAGTCGATGCTCGAGCAGAATATCGCCAATCTGACCGGCGGCACGTTGTATTTCGAAGGACACGAGAACACGTCGCAGGCCGACTATGGTCACATTTTCAGACACTTCCGCAATATCGAACCGTTGGGCTTCAATCGCGATGGCATACACAGCTCGAATTCGACGCGACCCTTCTTCCGTTGTACTCGATGACATGAGCGAATCGGCTGCGAAGGCCTAAACTTGCTTTGGAAAGCATCACCGGGGCAGAACCAGGGGGAGCTACCATGCCGATTCGCGCAAGACGTCTTTGGACCATCGTCTGTTTCAGCGGTCTCGCCGCCGCGGCGGGCAGCGCTTTCGCGCTCGAAGCGGACCGCGACTACTATACGGTCGCGGCGACCAAGGATGGCCGGCAAACGCTCAGGAACGTCGAGGAATTCCACTTGGGCCCGGCGGTGGAGCAAATGAAGACCGGGCATTACGAGAATACCCGCCGCCACCTCGAATTCGTTCTGCGATACTTTCCGAACCACCCCCAGGCGCTGGTGATGATGTCGGAGCTCTGCGACGAAAAGTGGAAGAGTCCGAATTGCGCCGTCGACGAGCTGATGAACCGGGGCATCCAGCGCAATCCGAAGGTCGCACAGACGTGGGCGATCAACGGCATGCACCTGCAGCGCGTCAAACGCACGGACGCTGCGATCGAAAGCTACAAGACGTCGATCGCGATCAATCCGTCATCGGCGAATGCGCATTACAACCTGGGGCTCGCGTACTTCGACAACAAGCAATACGACCTCGCCAATCAGGAGGCGCAATTCGCCGCTCTGCTCGGATTTCAGCTGCCCGGACTGCGCGACAAGTTGACGCGCGTCGGACAGTGGAAGCCGCTCGACGCCGAGGAGCTCAAACGGCAGATGGACTCGACCTACGGCAGCGGCGCGACCGCGCGCAACGTGCAATGATGCGGGCTAGCTCCTCGTTTCGCGGACGAGCGCTGGACTGACGGCGGTCACCGACGGCGCCGCGGCGCCCGCTTTGACGGCCAATTCGCGATAGAGAATCACCGTCAGCGCGTAGTAGAGCCAGGGCAGGTCGAAATACGCCGAGCTCAGGAACGCCCCGCTGACGAGATAGCCGGCAAGCCCGATCTGCAATCCCGTCGCGTATCGACCGACCCATTTGATGTCGTCGCGGTTTGCGGTCTCTCGTCGTATTCGCAACAGCTTGAGCTGAACGGCAACGATCAGGAACATGAACAGGAAGAACGCGACGAATCCATGATGTCCGAGAATCTGGAAATAGATGCTGTGCGCCGAAGTGCTCGTCGCGTTTCGGAAGCAGGACAGATACTTCGGGTCGCCGTACGAGAGGAAGCGCCCGTCCTGCGCCGCGTCGAACTCGAAGCCGGCGCCGGTGAGCGGGTAGGCGACCGCGACGTTCCAGTGCACGGTCCACGACATCAAGCGCTGGTTGGCCGAGCAATCCTCTTGGTAGTTCTCGAGCGTTTCGGCGCGCGTGAAAACGCGTTGCGGTAGCAGCGTCTGCGCGGCGAGGAAGACGGTCAGCAGCGCGGCGACCAGCACTACCCTCTGCTTGTTGCTGAGCTGCCAGAGCATGATGAACAACGTCACGACGGCGAGACCGAGCCATCCGCCGCGGGAATATGCGAAGAACGAGGCGACTGCACTGAACGCCGCGGTGACGTAAAGCAGGTTGCGCACCCATTTGCGCTCCTCGTCTTGCGCCACCGCGATCATCAGCGGAATCACCATGTTCAAAGCGAGACTGATGAACGTATTGCCTTCGATGAAGCTGCCTTCGGGCCCGAGCACCTGCTCCTTGCCGCCGGTCAGGATCGACCACACGCCGCCCTTCAATCCGTAATATCCGAGGCTCAGGACGACGACCAACATCAGCGGCCGAATGCGCTCCTTGCCATAGATGAACATCGTCGCCACGAACGTCATCAGGATGATCTTCGAGACCTTCTCGAGCTGCAGCCATGCGTCCAAGGGCGCCCATGCGAAGAACGTCGTGAACAAGAAATACAGCAGCAGAACTCCCATCAAGACCAGTTCACGATCCCAGGGAATCGGCCGCCGGTCCTTCGCGAAAGGCATTCCCAGCAGCGTGGCGCCGCCGATCATCATCGCGAACGGCATGTTGTAGGCGAAATCCCACGTGAGACGATGCGGATTCATCAGCCCGAGCCAGTACCACGTCAGGATGCCGATCCACGGTCGCGTGAAGCACACCGGGATCAGGCCGATCACCAGCGCCGTCAGGGCGTAGTCACGCAGGGGCATCAGCGGACGAAGGAGAAGGTGTCATGCCAACGAGTGCATGGGCAGAGCGTTTAGCGGAAAAATACTTCGGCGACGCGGAGCACCCATATGCGACGTTCGAGAACGCGGTTCGGCGTCATCTGCGCGCCGGCGACACGCTGCTCGACGCCGGTTGCGGCCACGGCGCCCCCGTGCTGCGCAAGTTCATCGGTTCCGCCGCGAAGCTCATCGGCGTGGATCTGGTCGACTTCGACACGGGCGTGCCCGGATTGCAGCTGATCAATCGCGATCTGACCGACACCGGCCTCGACGACGCCTGCGTCGACGTGATCATGTCGCGCAGCGTCATGGAGCACATCACCGATCCTCCGGCGACGTATCGCGAGATGTCCAGGGTGCTGCGTCCGGGCGGTCACTTCGTGTTCCTCACGGGCAACATGTGGGACTACGCCGCGATTATCGCAAAGCTCGTGCCAAACCGGTATCACCCGTGGATTGTCGCACGCACGCAGGGTCGACAGGAACGAGATACGTTCCCTGTCGCGTACAAGACGAACACACGTCGTGCAGTCGACAAGTTCGCGCGCGACGCGCGCTTCGAGATCGTATCGTTCGAATATCTCGGTCAATATCCGGCGTATTTCCTCTTCAACGGGCCGCTGTTTCTGATGGCGACCGGCTACGAGAAGGCGATCAGCAAAGTGTCTGCGCTCAATTTTCTGCAGGGATGGATTCTGGTCGTGCTGCGAAAGCGCGATGATGGCGGACAGCGCGCCGCGGCGAAAGGCGGGTCGCGCTGAGCGTGGCGGCGCTTTACGTGCGAGCCGGCTCGAATGGGCCGGCCGCCCGCACCACCGCACGCCGCGCATGCAAGATGAACGCGTGGCTCAACATGAGACCCAGCGGATAGACCGCTGCGAAGATCGCGCGCGCGGCATGCGAGTCGAGCATGCGCTGGACGTTCGGAAATCGCGCTGGAACGATCGGCAACCAGTGACGTTGCACCGACTCGAATCCGGCAGCGGCGAGGACCGATGCGAGACGCGATGCATGCTCGTAACGCAGGTGCATGCCCTTGCCGCGCAGCCGCAGCCGCGTGCGCTCGATTTGCGATGCGATTGCGCCGCGGTTGAGCGCGTCGATCCACAGATCGCCGCCGGGCCTCACCACTCGGGCGAGTTCGCCGGCCACGCGCGCCGAATCCGAAACCGCCTGCAGCAGGCCGAAGCACAGAATGCCGTCGAACGACGCGCTGCGAAACGGCAATCGAGTCGCATCGCCGGCGCACAAGAAGATCGACGGCGGCGTGCGCGCGCGCGCTTTGCGAAGCGTTGGCAGCGAGTAATCCACACCGAGCGGATCGACGCCCTGCTCGGCGAGCCATCGCGTGTACGTGGCCGCGCCACAGCCGACGTCGAGGTAACGCGCTCCCGCGAACGGCGGGCGCCAGAGGCTTCGGAAGCAGCGGAACCGCGTGTCCAGACCGCTGCCGGACCATCCGGCGATGCCGGCGTCGTCTTCGCGCAGTGTTGCGAACTCGATGAAACGCTCGCGCCACTGCTCGTCGAAGCCGCTCGGCGCTCGATCGGCCGCACGTGCTTGACCGCGTCGTTTCATGTCGGCTGTCGCTCGCGGCTCGGCGACGAGCGAGAAGCGCCGCCGGATCGCGCATCGATCGCGGTCAGGTATTGCAACGCGAAAAAAGAGTGCCCGATTTCGCGGCCCGTGTAGCGCCGTCGAAACTCGTCCCGGTCGACGAGCGCAAACCATGCCATGTCGGAACGTTCGTACTGGCGCCGGTAGCGGATGCGCCGCAGCGCGTACTGCAGGCGCTTCGCCAACGGACGCAAACCGAGACGGCCGATCAGACGAACGCCCGCCGCGATGGGGGCGGCGCGGTCGGTGTTCGCTTCGGTGATCGGCAGTCTCTGGTGTCGCGACGCGAATTCGAAATATAGCCGCCGGCCTACCCGCGCGCCCAACGGCGCGCGCGACCAGAAGTCCATCAGCTCGGAGTCGAACAGCGGGAGTCTCCACTCGAAGCCGAACGATTCGTAGACGCGGACGGAGTTCACGATGAACTTCGCCTGCCGCTCGGCGCAGTCCCACCGCTCGAACACATCGGCCGCTTGCTCCGGCGAGCCATCCTCGATCGTGCCGACGATCTCTTCGATCCTGCGCGTGAACTCGACGCGCAGCCGATCGGCGTCGCCGGGCGGCCAATGCCATAACGAATAATGCGCGTCGAAGATCGCGCGTATCAGCTCGTCGCGCCCGATGCTCGTGCGCGCGGAAAACCACCTGGGGATGTGACTGCCCGCGAGAAAATCTCCGCTGTGCCCCGGAACGAAAACGGCATCGCTGGGTAGCGCCGAGCGCGCGCGCAACTCGTAGACCGCCGGCCAATCCTGGATATGCGGCGTCGACGCGAGGTTGCCGGCGGCGCGGAAATACTCGCGGAACTCCGCGGTCGCTGCCCACTGCCGCCAGCGATCGGCCGAATACGGCACCATCGTCCAGCGGAAACCGAGAAAGCGCGCGAGCTCGCTCGAAAGGCGCGCTTCCCAATTGCCTTCGACGCCGTACGAGTAGCACAGCACGTCGCGATAGCCGAGATCGCGAAGCATCACCCCGATCAGCCGCGAATCGTATCCGCCGCTCAACGGCACGACGACAGGACGGCCGGCGACGTCGGCGAGCAGGCGACGAAAGACGCGCTCATGAACGCCGAGCAGACGGTCGATCAACACGTCATCGCTTTCGCTTCGCGCAGCGTGATGACGAAACACGTAGTACTGCAGCAACCGCGGCGGCGCGGCGTCGCGAGCGTTCTGGAACAGGCAGTGGCCCGCCGGTATTTGCTGCAGCCCGGCGATCAACGTGCGCGCGCCCGTCACGTAGCCCGTCAGCCTGAACTCGCTCGCCGAATGCGCATCGATCGATGCGCGGGGCAACAGGGCGCTTCGCAACGGATCCGCCGAGTCCGAAACGACGAGCGAGTGATCGTCCGTTGCGAAGAAGAGCGGGACCGTGCGCAGGCGGTCGACCGCGGCGCAGACGTTGTCGCCATCGCAGCGTACGGCAGCAAAGCAGCCGTTGAGCGAGCCGGCCGTCGACGCCCAGCCGGCCGGATCGCGCAGCTGATCGAAAAGCGATGCGAGCTGCGAAGCGCGCAACAGCGTGCCGGATGCGTCGAACGCCTGGCCGCGAGCGTGCGTGCTGCCCGACGCGATCCAGGATCCCGATGTCAGCATCAGACGTGTGGTCACGGATTGGCTCGCCATTCGGACAGCGCCATCGCGTCAACGTCCGGACTCGCCGCTGCCGGCGGTGTTCACGTCGTCCTGCAACAGCAGCGCGTCGAGCAAGTACTTCGTCGCCCAGTTCGGATAGCCGCCGCGCATGTATTGGCCGAACAGTGGAAACGACCCCGCCAATGCTCCGTTGATCTCTGGCAGCGCGGAGTCGATCTGCTGCAATCCCTTGAGATAGTTGACCAGCCGGTCTGCCGCTTGTCGATAGACGACGACTGCGGTTTGCTGGAACAGACGGTAGCAAACGATCGCGATTTGCGCCGAGCCCGTCAGGCAGGACGACAACTGCGCCGGCGTCCAGTCGTTGTAGAAAAGACCCGGCAAATAGCCGTCGTCGTGCATTCTCGGCACGATTTGATCGACGGCGCGCCGCACGGCGGCCACGAAGTCCTCGCGCCCGGCGAGGATGCCCACTTCGAGCACGCCCTGCAGCGTGTAGCCGATCGTATGCGTGAGCGGTGCATCGGAGCGCACGAGGCAATTGTGCGCGAACCATCCGTTCGCCTGCTGCTGGCGAAGCGCGGCGTCGATGCAGCGAAGCGCGGCCTCGCGGTAGCGCGCTTCTGCCGAGAGATCACCGAATCGATGGATCGCCCACGCGCACAGGCACGTGTACGTCTTGATCTCGCCGGCGCTCACGAACGCGCCGTTGGTCCGGAAGTAGCCGTCGCTGTCGAGATCGGCAACGAGGAAATCGGCCGCGCGTCGGGCCGCGTCGAAGATCGCCGGATCGGGCTCGGTCGCATGGGCCGAGCACAGCCCGTCGAGCACCATGCCCGTGTTGAACGCGGCCGCCGTTTGCTGGTCCGGCGGACACACCGGCCCGCCCTGGACCGCTCCGGACGGCATTTGCACCTGCGCTTCCCATCGCGCCATTCTGAGCGCCGCCTCGCACGCTTCGTCGGAGCCGTATCGCCTGGAATAGGCGAGAAGCGACGTGATGATGTAACCGGTCGTCTCGGGGTACGACGGCCGCCACGGCGCGCCGTGCGAGTCGCAGGGAAAGAAGCCCAGCGATACGCCATCGTCGGGCGTCGCGCGCTGCGCGCGCAGCAGCCAGTCGACCGCGGCGCGCGCGCGCTGAACGGTTTCACCTTCGACGGGACGGACCAAGCCGAAAGCGAACCGCGCCTGATCGCGCAGCACGTGCCGCCGAAACTGCCGGTTCGGCGGCCGGAAGAGGCGCCGCAGCTCGGCGGCGAGCGCTGCGCAGCGCCAGTAGCCGTTCCTTACGCCACCCCTGAAGTAGCCGTCCCGGACGATTCGATAGAAGGTCGCTGGCCTCACGCGCGCTCACACTAAAGCATGACCTGCCCGCCGGTCACGAACAGGTTGGCGCCGGTGAGAAAGGACGAATCGTCGGTGGCGAGGAAAGCGACGGCGTTCGCGACGTCGTGCGCCGTTGCAATCCGCTTGAGCGGGGTTCTCGCTGCTTCCATCTTGAACACGCGTTCGTGATGAAACAGCGTGAGGTCGGTGCGCGTCAGACCGGGTGACACCATGTTCACGCGGATGTTGTCCGTTGCCCATTCAGCGGCGAGCGCCTTCGACAGTCCTTCCAGCGCGTGCTTGGCGCACACGTAGTCGGCCATCAGCGCGGGCGGCGTGCCGGTGCTCACTTGTGACAGCAGGTTGACGATGGCGCCGGCGCCGGCGCGCTTCATCGCCGGATACGCGGCTTGGCAGACCTGCATGACCGCCTTGACCTCGTAGTCGAGCTGCGCGGCGAAATCGTTCCACGCAAGCTCGTTGAACGGGCGCAGGCCGATTTCTCCGATCGCCGCGTTCACGACGATCGTCGGTTCGCCGATGTCGGTTGCCAAAACGTCGAACATCTGGCTCACCGCCTGCGCGTCGCGCACGTCGGCCGCTATCGTTCGCGCGCAGCCGCCGGCGGCGACGATCTCGTCGACCACCGCCGCGGCGCGATCGGCGCTTCGATGGTAGTTGACGGCGACGGCGATGCCGCGGCGCGCGAGCGTTCTCGCGATTTGCGCGCCGATGCCGCGGGATGCTCCGGTCACCAGCGCCACCGGGCGCGATGGCGCCGATGCGTGCGACGTTGGTTGCGCCGACGCAACGTCGACGGGCGCCGCGGCGGCCGCCTCGCGCACTTTGACCCGCGCCGTCCCCGACACCGCGGTCTTGCCGTCGGCGCCGCGAATCTCGGTTGCAAGCACGAACGTTCGCGTCGCTTCGCTCTTCGCGGTGACCTTGGCGAGCGCGCGCACCGTCTCGCCGACGAGAACCGGTCGACGAAACGTCAGATCCTGTCCGAGATAGAGCGCGTGCGTGCCCGGTACGCGCATGCCGACGAGCTGCGAAAACAACGACGCGAGCAACATGCCGTGCACGACGCAACCGCCGAACTCGGTTTCAGCGGCGTAGTCGGGATCGACATGAAGCGGACTGTAATCGCCGCTCACCGCAGCGAACGCGAGCGTGTCGTCGCGCGAGAATGCGCGCTCGACCTCGAACACCTGGTCGATCTCGATGTCGCGGAACGTCAGACGTGCCGCTGCGGGCGCTGGCGGGACGGCCGTCACGGCGCCGATCGGTACGGCGGTCGAGTCCCGCCGCGGTCAGTCGATCGCTGCACTTAAGTCTTGCTCGCGACGGTCTGCACGAGGTCCGAGAACGAGGTCACCGCTTCGATCTCGGAAACATCGAACGAGATACCGAATTCGTCCTCGAGCGCGAGCACCAGGCTGATATGGTTCGCCGAATCCCAGGCGTCGATCGTGTCCATCGAGGCGGTCTCGTCGATGCGCGCGGGGTCCAATTGGAACAGGTCAGCCATGATCGCCCACGTCCTGCCTTCTATATTGTCTACCATTTTCGCGCGTCGAACGTGTCGAGGAACGTCGGACCGCCCTAGCCGACGCGGGCCAGCCAATCGGGCCATGCGACGTCCTGCGCCGCCGTATCCAGGCGCCAGAGCGTCGTTCCCTGCTCGCCGCCGGGCGCCATCGAGAAGCCGTGCCGCTCGAACAGGTCGCGCGCCGGCGAATTCTTGGCGGTTGGGATGACTTGCCCGCGCAGCGCGCCGAGCCCGCGACGGCGCGTGTCGCTGCAAAGCTCGGCGAGCATCGCCGTCTCGATCGTGCGGCCGATGACGCGACAGCTCAGCAGGAACGTGTCGATGCGCATCTCGGTGCCGTTCGCCTGCGCCATCATGACGCCGACGATGCCGTTGTCGCCGAAACGGTCCTTGACCGCAACCGTGCGCACGATCCACTGAGGATTTGCCGCGCGGTCGGCGACTTCGGCCTCGGAATAGCGGAACGTCGTGACGTTGAACTGATTCGTTTTCTGCGTGAGCTGCGCGGTGCGCGCGAGGCTCGCCGCGTCGACGGGCGCGATGCGCACCTCCATCGCGAGATCGCGGTAGTAATCCTCGAGGCTCGTCATCGTGCTGCGGGCGGCTTCCGCCTGCGCGCGCTGCCGGTAGAGCTCGCCGCGACGCCGGTCCTCGTCCGACAGCGCCAGCGTCTCGAACAGCGCGGCTTGCTGCAGCGTGCGCACGAACATTTCCGGATGCGGCGGCAGCTCGATTACGCGAACCATCGGCAGCGCACGGCGAACTTCCTCGCACTCCGCCGGATTGTCGTCGACGAGAACGACGTGCTCGAGCCCGATCGACAGGTTCTGCGCAATGCGCGCGACCGACTGGCTCTTCGGCTCCCAGTGGATCTGCATGTCCGCGAAGTGCTCCTTTCGCAGCAGCATGAAGCGATGGTTTTCCAGCGCCTCGTCGACGTCGGCCGGGTTGTTCTTGCTCGCCGCCGCGATGATGATTCCGCGCCGGTGCAGGTCGAGCACGTAGCGCTGGAATTCGACATAGGCGCTGCCAGGGTACGTCGGCCCGAGCGCGATTCCGTCGACGCCTTCCTCGCCGATGACGCCGCCCCACAGCGTGTTGTCGAGATCGACGACCAGGCATTTCTTGGTGAGGCCCGCAAGAGCGAGCATGAACTTCACGTACTCGGCCGACAGGTGCGGCTGCATCGCATTGGCGACCGGCGCGCGCGCGTACAGCCGCATGCGATCGTCGAACCAGTTCAGGGCGCCGTGACGGTTCACGAGCGCGGCGTAGTCGACGACATGAACGTCGGTGGACTCGCGCGCGACCTTGGCGACGGTGTCGTTCAGCCGGGCAAGCAAGGCCCCCTGGCCGTTATTCGCCTTGGCGTCGAAAATGCCGAGCTTGCGCCATGCCGGCAGCGCGAGATTCTGCACGAGCAGCGGCGCGTTCGAGCGCGAGCGCAACGCAGCGACGAGCGCGGCGAGCTCGTTGCGAAACGCGTCGACGGCGGCGCCGATGCCGCCTTCGTCGGTGTCGAGGAAGCCGGCGTCCGCGCTGCGCGTCCAGTCGGCGGCCTCGACCGCGAGCACCACAACGTCGGGTGCCGCACGGTAGAGGCTGCTCGACGGATCGAGCAGCTCCTGGCGAAACGTCCCGAATCCCGACTGGTGTATTTCGATGTTGAGTCCGCTGGCGAATCCGAGCGCGATCAGCGAATCGTGCAGGAACTCGATCGAGAACGACGACAGCAGCGCGACCTTGATCGGCTTCAATGCCGAGCTCGACGCGCCGGACTTTCGTGCGCATTCGCGCAGGAACGCATGCGTGCGACGGCCGGGATCGCGCTCGAGCAGCACGCGTGCGGCGTGCGTCGCCCGATGCAGGTCACCGGCGGCGAGACACGACGTGACATCCTGCCGCAGTCGATCGGCGGGGCCGAGGTTTTGCGGCGGCACTTCGAACGGCTGTCGATCAGTCATAGCAGAAGATTCCACGATCCGCGAGCTCGCCGGCCGACGCGACGACGTCGCTCGTCGAAAGCAGTATCGCGGTCAGACGGCCAATCTTGCGCTCGCGCCAGCCAAGGCGGCGCTTCAATTCGGGGACGAGCTTGAAGAGGTTGCGCCGCCGCGACACCGAAGGCTCGAACAACCGCGTGTCGGTGTATACGAGCTGCCCGTCGGCGTCCTTCGATGCGAGGCGGAATCGCTCGCGCGTGAACGGCGACTGCGGCATTCGCTGCTCGAGCCGCTCCTCGATCCAATGATAGAACGTCAGGCTGTCGATGCCGGCGCCGAGCAGCAGGATATTGCCGCCGCGCTCGTGTAGACGGGCGAACGGGCTGCCGGCGCCGCAAGGCGTCGTCGCTTCGTGATGTCGCGCAATGATCGCTTGCGCGTCGGTGCCCCAGACCGCGACGGGGTGCGTCGGATGGACGCTGCGAACCACACCCGCCGAGCGGCGCAGAAGCTCGGTCAACAATCCCATCCGCGACGGCGTGCGGACGACGTCGAAGACGGGGTGGCGCGCCACGTAATCGACAGCGGTGCCGGTGAAGGGCATCGTCGGCATCATGACGGCGCCGCGCTCGCCGACCGCGCGCTGCAACGCGAGCAGGACGTCCGTCGGTTTTCCCGCGAATCCTTCGAACGCATCGTACGAGCAGTGGACGAGCAGCGTATCGCCGGGCGCGACGCCGAGATTTGCGATAAAACAATGCAATTCGTCGGGCGTATAGGAGCGGAAGCTTCGCGCGTACCACGTCCGGGCGACCTTGATCTGGTTCTTGACCGCGGTCTTCAGCACCTTGAGATTGCCGTTCCACATCGAGAAATCGAGAATTCGCCTGTTTGCGATTCTACATCGCCGCGCCGCCGGCGTGACGCTGGAACCACCATTCGAGCATCATCAACACCCATATCATCGCGCCGTAGTATTCAGCATGTGACGCGAGATGTTCGTCGAGCAATTGATCGATGAAGGCCGCGCGCACGATCCTGCGTGCGCGAAGGCTCGCGAGACTGTCGGCGGCAAGCGAATGCAGCGGGCGATACGATTGCAGCCACGTGCCGACCGGAAGACCGAACCCGTGCTTCGTCTTTGCGAGGATCTCGGCCGGAAGGAAGTCGCGCAGCGCCTGCTTGAAGAAGTAGCGCAGTTGCGTGCCACGCAGCTTCTCGCGCGGCGGCAGGCGCAACGAGTAGTCGATCAGATCGTCGCACAACATCGGGAACGCGACGTCGACGCCGGCGAGCTCGCACATTCGCGTGACTTTCGGCAAGTCGTTGTCGGCGAGCGTGAATTGGAAATCGAGCGCAAGCATGCGATTGATCAGGCTGCGCGCGTTCGTTTGCGCGTAGACGTTGCGAATGTGGCGAAGCGGCGCGCCCGGGTCCACTGCGGCGAGAAAATCGTCTTCGAAGACGTTGGCCGGCCCCAGCCGCTCGAGCAGGTTGTAGCTTTCGTAGCGATCGGGCATCGGCATCGACGCTTGCGCGACATAGCTTCTCGCCCGGCGCAGCAACGACCATCGCTGCGTGAACGGCAACCGCTTCGCCAACGGCTCGACGACCGAGCGCAGCGGCCGCGGCACCCGATCGTAGCGCGCAAGCTGGTGTTGTTTTGCGTAACGTGAATTGCCGCCGAAGAGCTCGTCGCCGCCGTCGCCGCCGAGCATGCGCGCGACGCCGTGACGCTGCGCGAACACCGCGCAATGGTAGGTGGGCACCGCCGATGCGTTGCCGAACGGCTGGTCGTACGCGTTGGCGATGCGCGGTATGGCGTCGACGACGTCCTGCGGTGTCACGTAGTATTCGTGGTGCGCCGTGGCGAAGTGCTTGGCGGCGATCCTCGCGTAATGCATCTCGTCGAATCCGGTGGCGTCGAATCCGATCGAGAACGTTTGCGCAGGCGCGCCCGATACCGATCCGAGCAGTCCCGCGATCGTCGAGCTGTCGGTGCCGCCGCTCAGAAACGAGCCGCACGCCGCGCCGTCGGCAAGCGCGCGCACCGAACGTTCGAGTATCCGCCGGAACTCTTCCTTGCGCTCGGCGAACGGCGCATCGACATCTTCGTCGAACGTAGGGCGCCAGTGCGCATGCGCGCTGCACGTCCCGTTCTCCCATACGACGTGGTGGCCGGGCGCGACGCGGCGCCAGCCGCGGAAGATCGTTTCCGGCGCCGGCACCATATGGAAATAGATGTACGAGTACAGCGATTGCGGGTCGACTTCCGCGCGCAGGCCCGGGTGACGCAACAGCGCATCGCACGTCGTGCCGAACACGATGCGGTCGCTCGTGCTCGCGTAGACGAGATTGCGCACGGCCATTCGATCGACCGCGAGAACGAGCCGCGCTCGCGCGGGCTCGAGGACGGCGAGCGCGAAATCGCCGCGCAGCTCGCGCACCGCGTCCAACCCTCGAGAGGCGAAAGCGTCGAGCAGCGCCGACGCGACGTCGGCGATGCCTCTGCGCGGTTCGCCGCTAGAGTCATGCCATTCGGGATGCCCATGCAGCGCCGCGATCAGACCGTTGCGGCGAAGGAGAACCGCCGTCTCCTTCGGGCCCGCGCTTCCCATGCCGAATCCGGGTCCGCATTCGCCAGCGATCGACGAAGCGTTGCCCGGCGTCGACATCGCCGAGAGCACCGCTCGTCCCTCGGACGGCGCGCTACCGACCCAGCCGAACGATTCATTCGGCGGCAGCATCGCCGGCACTCCGTTCCGGTTGTTGCATCGCGCGCATCGGATGCGCCGACGCGGTCGAAACCTCTGGTCCTTCATCGCCGCCACGGCGAAGGCGATCGCGTATCCGGCGCAGCGCCGGCTTCGCTTTCTCCTCGCGCAGCCAATGGAGGCGCCCTTGCAGCGTGCGGTTGTAGACGATCATCCGCTGCAGCGGCTCGCCTTGCTCGCTCCAGCGTGTCTTGTAGGCGTTGTCGCCGGGGCCCATGTAATAGCGGACGAGGCCTTGTCCGAACAGCCGCTCGAGCAGATGACGGAACAGGTGCGAGCCCGGAGAGATCGCGATGCAATCGGCGTCGAAATCGGCGCGCAGCGCGTGCACGTTGCCCTCGAAGACCAGCTCGTATTCCATCGCCAACGGCTTGTCGCCGACGAACAGCAGCCAGATCGCGAGCCATCCGCGCTCATACGCCTTCGCCGAGAGCGTGCGAATGAACGCCTGCGGGCCAGGCCGATCGAGTGCGTTGCCGGTATCGCGCTTCCAGCTGCGCGCCGAGATGTCGATCGCTACGGCGAGCGCGTCGCGCAACACGGCTTCGTCGCACGGTTG
This sequence comes from uncultured beta proteobacterium, assembly GCA_963728935.1. Classification (GTDB taxonomy): domain Bacteria; phylum Pseudomonadota; class Gammaproteobacteria; order Burkholderiales; family Casimicrobiaceae; genus CAVSMC01. Next base: position 2,485,071 of record CAVSMC010000001.1, read on the forward strand.
CCGGCCGATCGATTCAATGCGTAAGTCGCCCTCCTTGCGCAGGCGATTGGCGGCGAGATTGGATGCTTTCTTGAGGCTTCGCGAGCGTCCGTCGTAAAAGGCGGTCCACGTCCCGCAAAGATCCACGTAGACGTTGCGTCCGCGATCGCGTTCGACGGCTCGAAGGCCGCGCCGGCGCAGCGCGGTCGCAAGCGATTGCGCGCACGTGCCGGTTGGCCGCAGGTAATCGAGATGCAGCGTGTCCCAGAAGCACGTGGTCGATGCGAGCTCGCAGGCGAGGGCGTCGGCGACTTCGTCCGCGTCGCCGGGTGCGCAAATGAGGTCGGCGACCTGCGTGTCCGGAACCGTCAGCAGCTCGAAATCGCGTCGCCGCGGGCGCGAACGGTCGACGTGTATCAACGGCAGGATTCCCGCGATGCGCCCGCCGTCGCGCACGATCATGATGAACAGGGACGCCTGCAATCGACGCCACGCCCACGCAGCGGCGAACCATTCGTGACGAAGAAACACCGATCGCGGCTGCGCCGCATTCGCGAGCTCGTTCCACGCGTCCTGCAACGCGATGAATTCCGGTTCGGATACGACGGTGGAAATCTGGAGAAGGGGCCTGGAAGTCTTGGGCACGACAGGCGAGGTCTCGCGTCGAAATACGGAAGCTGCGACGTGTTATTCGGTCCCGCGGAGTCGAGTCGAATCGCGGACGGTGGATCGCGCTCGAATCGGCCATCGCGGGCTCCGGTCGGGCGCAGCTAACCATCAATCAACTACAATAACATGACACGCGATGCTCGCCGACATGTTGCGGGGCGTGTCGAGCCGACCTACGACTCTCAAGCCTTGCGACACGCCCTTTTCGTCGCGTATCACTATCCTCCCGAGGCGAGCAGCAGCGGTGTGCTGCGCACGTTGAAGTACACACGCCATCTGGGCAACCACGGCTGGCGCGTGACCGTCATCGCGCCCGAACGGGACGCATACGGCGTCGTCGATCCGCAACTCGAGCGGCAGATCCCGCAATCGGTGCGCGTCGTTCGTACGCGATGGGTCAATACGAAGCGGCACCTGTCGATCAGAGGCATCTACCCGGCCCTTCTCGCCCTGCCCGACACGTGGATCGGCTGGTTGCCTTGGGCGGTCGCGGCAGGGCGCCGCATCCTGCGCGAAGATCCGCCCGATCTCATCTATTCGACGAGTCCGCACGCAACGGCGCATCTGATCGCGTTGCGTCTCGTCCGTGCCTCGGGGCTGCCGTGGGTTACCGATTTCCGCGATCCGTGGTTCGAGGATCCGCCCGAGCCGGGGGCGCCGTCCGGGCCTCTGTACATGCGAGTCAACGCGTGGCTCGAAAGGCGCGTGATCGAGCGCTGCTCGCATGTCGTCACGAGCACCACGCATCTTCGCGACGCGCTGCGGGAGCGCTATGCGCTATTGCCGCCGGAGCGGATTACCGCCATCGCCAACGGCTACGACGAAGCGGACTTCGCCGCGCTTGCGCAATCGCAAGCCGAGCGCTCCGATCGTCTGCTGATCGTGCACGCGGGGAGCATCAATGCGGACTATCGCGATCCGCGGCCGCTGTTCCATTCGCTGCGCCGATTGATCGATCGCGGTCGCATCGCGCGCGATCGCGTCAGGCTTCGTTTCATCGGCGGCGGCGAATATGGGCAATCCGCGCCGATCAAGGAGGCGCTCGCGCAGACGGGCTTGTCCGACGAGGTCGAGCTCGCCGCGCGCGTTCCGTTCGACGAAGCGCTGCGCGAGTTCGGTCGCGCCGACGTACTGTTGCTGCTGCAGGCCTCCGCCGACACGGTCGCACTCGTTCCGGCCAAGCTCTACGAGTACTTGCGGGCGCAGAAGCCGGTCATCGCGCTCGTCCATCCGGGCGCGGCGTCCGAAGTGCTCGCGGCGACCGGCGGCGGATGGTCGGTCGATCCGCGCGACGACGACGCGCTCGACCGAACGCTGGCGAGCGCCTATGACGCGTGGACCGCGGGCGATCTGGCCGCGCACCGCGCGCGCCTCGAGGCGCTGCGCAAGTTCGAGCGAAGCGCGCTCGCTGCCGAGCTGGCCGACATTTTCGCGCGCGTCTGCCGATGACGACACGCACGGCGTTGATTGCCTGCGCGGCGGCGCTCGGGGTGCTCGGGGCGTCGCTTGCAAGTGCCGCTTCGTACGTTGCGGGCCCGGCGGATTACCGAGAGCTGTTGCTGCGGCTCCGTCCTGGGGACACGCTGTCATTGCGCGCGGGCACCTATCGCGCCGGATTGCCGCTGCACGAAATCCACGGCGAGGCGCTTCGGCCGATTGTGATCCGCGGGCCGCGCGAGGGAGCCCCTGCGATTCTGCTCGGCCGCCCGAACGCCAACACGGTGAGCCTGGCCGGTGCGAGCTACATCGCGATCAGCGATCTCGTCGTCGACGGCGCCCACCTGCGCGTGGACGCGGTCAAGGCCGAGAGCACCGGCCGACCGGTTCATCACATCACGGTCGAACGGCTGACGATCGTGCGCCACGATGCGGCGCAGGACGTGATCGCGATCTCGACCAAGTGCCCCGCATGGAATTGGGTGATCCGCGACAACACGATCATCGGCGCCGGCACGGGGATGTATCTCGGCAACTCGGACGGCGCGGCGCCGTTCATTGCCGGGCTGATCGAGCGCAACGTCATCATCGATAGCATCGGCTACAACATCGAGATCAAGCATCAGGCCGAGCGGCCACCGCTGGCGGACGCTCCGCAAACGCCGTCGGTGACGACGTTGCGCAACAACGTATTCGCCAAGTCGCGTCCGGCGACGTCGATCGAAATGGCGAGGCCCAATCTGCTGGTCGGCCACTTTCCGCTGGATGGACCGGGCCGCGACGACCATTACGAGGTGATCGGCAACCTGTTCTACGACAATCCGAGCGAGGCGCTCTTCCAGGGGGAAGGCAACTTCGTGCTCGCGCACAACGTCTTCATCAATCCGCACGGCGACGCGATCGCGATCCAGCCGCACCACGACTGGCCGCGCAACGTTCGCGTCGAGAAGAACCTGATCCTCGCCCGGGGCACCGGCATACGCGCGCGGGGAATGGATGCGCGCTTCGATCAAGTGCTAGCCGGCAACCGCATTCGCGCCGCGGTTCCGCTCGATGGGATCAGCGCGAACGACAACGATTTCGGACACTACACGGCGCTGGTCGCCGCCTACACGGCATGGTCCGCGGACGAAGACGCGAAGAAGGCCGTGGCGTCGATCGACGCGCGCCTGCTTCGCGCGAGCGTGTGTGCGCCCAACAAGGCCAGCGCGACGTCGTCGACGGCGATCGCCCGTCTGCAGCCGTGCGCGCTGCTGCGCAGGCTGACGGCCGCTTCGACGCGCTGATCGTCTTGCGACGAGAAACGCGGAACCGACCCCAGGCTCGGGGTCGATTCCGCGACGGCGACGCAACGCCTATTTGAACGTGAGGCGCCAGTACACCTTCGAGGTGATCGACGTATCCCAATCGATGCTGCCGACGGTGACGATGTCGTGCGTATCGGGGTCGTAGAACATCGTGCTCGGCCGGACAAAGTGGCCTACACCGTTGACGAACCCGTCGGGCCGCGGCCACGTCGTCAATTCGTTGGTGTCGGGCTGGTAGGCGTGAAGCTTGGATGCCCCGATGATGACGGCGCGCAGGTCGGGATACCAGGCGATCTTTGCCCCGCCTTCCGGGCTCTGCGACGGCTCCGGCAGCGTCGCCACCTTGACCATGGACGGCTTGCCGCTGATCACGCTGTCGATGTCGACCTTCCACAACTCGGAGCGCTGATGGTCGTAGCAATAAGCGACGCGGTTGGCGAAGTCCACGGCCATGCCGGCGACGTGGAAGTCGTGGGCACCTGACACCGCCGGCGTTCCGGTGCTCGTTCTTTTCGTCAAGTCGCCGCCATCGCTGCCGCGGAACACGACCCAGACGAGCTCGTTGAGGTTGGCCGGAACGATGAAGACATCCTTGACCGGATCCCACATGCCGCCCCACGCGCGGTTACCCTTGAGCTCACTCAGCAGCGGCGCCACGTCGCGCCATGCACCGCCCGGCGTCCACGCCATCATGCGGCCCCAGAGTTGCCTGGCGTACCCGGGCGGCGTGTACGGCGGTGTTACCGAGTAATTCGTCGCACCGGAGAACGCCCAGATCTCGCCCTTGCGCTCGACGATGAAGCCGTCGTCCGGATAGGCTTCCTGCACGTGCGTCGGATTGGGGTCGTAGTACGGGAAGTCCTGCCGCCAATCGTTCGCGGCGACGTTGAACGAATAGATCTCCTGCCGACCACCCTGACCGCCCATCGAGGGCGAAATCGGCGTGTCGGTGCCCTTGTGGTCGCCGAATGCCTTGTACCAGCGGTTGCCGACGCGAGCGAAGGCGAGGTGCTTCGATGTACCCAGCGCTTTGCCCACGCCAACGTACGGAACCTGCGTGACGGTGACGGAAAGCTTGCCGGAGATCGGAGGCGGCGTCGGGGTTGGCGTCGGTGTCGGTGTCGGCGTCGGCGTCGGTGTCGGTGTCGGTGTCGGTGTCGGATCCGGACTCGGCGTTGGTGTCGGTGTCGGTGTCGGTGTGGGATCCGGACTCGGCGTCGGCGTGGGCGTAGGCGATGGCACCGGATCCGGAATCGGCGGCGGAGTGCCTGTGTAGTTCAGGCGCAAGCCGTAGATCGGGTTCTTGTACATCACGATGCCCATGTCGATTTCGGGCGAGTAGAAGCCGGCGCCGTAGTGCCTTTCCTTTTCGGCAATGTTCGGCTGTGTGATGACCGGAACGTTGCGCCACGTGCTGGTCGCAAAGTCGTAGACGTTGACCAGCGTACCGTTGGTCGCGACCATGAGATCGCGCGCGGGCACGTGATACGCGAACATGAACGGACCTTGAACGCGCTGACCGTCCGGAAGCGTGTTGACGCTCACGACGCTCATCTTCGGCGTGGCCGTGGTTCCCTGCGCCGGCACTTCGATTTGGTACAGCGTATGCCCGGGCTCGCGCGTGTTGTTGCGAAACTCGTGCGTGCCCGCGTACACGTAGATCTTGCCGTTGCGCACGAAATGGGAGTTGTTGACGGAGCGAAGCTTTTCGGCCCCCGGGAAAGCGGGGCTGCCCCACATGTTGATCCACTGCTTCGTCGTGCCGTCCGAATAGACTACGAGCATTCCATCCCACGGATTGTTCGCGCGCTCGCCGCCCCAGACGTATTTGACGCCCGTTGCTTCGATTGTGCCGGCGGCGCTGTTTTCCCAGCGAGGGAACGCCGGGAGCGAGCCGAATTTCGACGAATCGTCGTCGACCGACCATTTCCACGTGGTCGTATTGAGCCGGCCGGACGAATTGCCGACCAACGCGCCGCCGCGCTCGCCGCTCGACACCCAGAGCTCGTTGCCGACCACGTGCGTGTTGTGATTGTCGCGGTTGCCGAGGAACGAGCGACCTCGCACGTCGTACGAGCCGTCCGGCCTCTGCACGCCGAGTGGGAATGGCGTATGCGGGACGACGATCTTCGAGATCTTGGTGGTTGGGTCGAAGACCGTCACTGCATTGTTGCCCTTCGGATCGTGGCTGAAGCCGCCGAAGCTGATGCCGCGACCGTCGGGCAACCGCTTGAACGTGTTGAAGCCGTTGGTGCCGCCGCGGGGGTCGCTCGTCAGATGAATGAAATCGGCGGACAACGGCAGCGCCGGCAGCGCTGTCGTCGTCGCCTTCGTGGTCGGCTCCTTGGAGTTGACCACTGCCATCGCCGTTCCGACTGTCTTCTTGCTGTCTGCAACCGTCAGACGAACGTTGTACACACCGCTCGACGAGTACCGATGCATGACCGAAATGCCCGTTCCGACGTCGCCGTCGCCGAACTCCCATGCATACGAGACGATGGATCCGTCTGCATTGAGGCTGCCGGCACCGCTGAACGAATACGTGTCGTCCGACGTGCGCGACGCAACGATCGTCGCGCTGAGCGGCGCCGCGGTCGCAAGGCTTTGCGCGACCTCGGGTCGGCTCGCGTTCACCGCAAGCCCCGCGGCGGGGAGCATCAACAGACCCGCGACGAGCGGGACGATCAACGTTTGTGCGAACTTGCGTGGTCCCGCGGTGGAACGAAGTGTATGGTTCGTTGCGCGAAAGCGGCGAAGCGCGAGGTGCGAACTCAATCGGCTCAAATGCGAATCCATCGACGTCATCCCGAAGTCAAGCGACCGATTTCACACCGCCGGCCACGAACGGATACATGCCAATAGCATATTCCCATGTCATACTAGCGTCGGGCATTGAGTTCCGTCAACAAAAGCTTGATGAATTGACGCCTACAGCTTGTTCACACGCGGTCGTCGTCGGTCGAGGAAAGCGACGACCGCGCATTCTGCACGTCTTGCGCATCCGGGTGTGCAAACGGTCCGCGCGATACACTCCAATGTTGCTACAGCGAAGTTATGGCTCGTTGACTCAGGCAGCGTTGCCGGCGCGGCGGCATTCTCCGCCCTTGCACGGCGTGCGTCGCGGATCGGTAATAAATTCGTGCGTTCCATAATGAAATGCCGGGAGCCGCCGGTCGTCGGTTCGGTTTCGGCGCAACGCGCGCATCATGCGTCATGTAACGATCGCGACTTCCCGCGGGTGGGCAGACCCGGTCAGCTTGGACGATCGCGCGTCGGCTGCTTCTGCCGGTTGCCGACGAGACCCTCGTTTGTGATCGGCTCGATAGGCGCCTAGCGACTATCCGATAAGCAAACTGCAGAATCTTCGGTACCGCCGTGTACAGTCGCGTGCCAACTTAACGAACGAGCGACCGACGAACGGTTTGTCGACGACACGATCTCATTGCGGGGCGCGCGAGCTATCTCACGTTTTTCACATCGAAACAATGAACGTCGCATTGCTGCAGTACACAGTGTCGCACCCCCGTAACGGTCGCGCTCTAATCTGACCGACGGCGTTGCTCGCGGGCGTCGATCGAACAATACTTGAAGCTACGGACGCACACGACAGCACCACAAGCGGGAGGCGCGCCGAGGGAAAGCGCGCGTCGTGATGTGCCACGGAGCAGAGCTCCGATTCGGCGACCGCTCCGAGCACAGGGACGAGAATGATCAGCTTACTACGCCAGAACATGTCGGCCGCGACGCTATTGCAGGTCGCGGTCGAGCTGTCGTGGCTCTTCCTCGCCGGGATGGTCGTGATCTACGTCGAGGCCGGCGGCTCGAAGCCGTTGTCGACGACCGCCGCTCCCGCGTTCGTCTTCGCCGCGCTGATGCTTTCATTGAACGGAGCGTTCGGCATCTATCGCAGGCAGGAAAAGATCTCCGTCGCCTCGTACGTGCTCCGGCTGCTGCTCGCACCCGCAATCGGCGTTCCGCTCGCCTATCTGATCGCCGAAGCGCTGCCCGGCGGATTCCTGTTCCAGGATCATCTGGGCGTCGTCGTCCTGTTCGCGTTCACGAGCCTGCTGCTGGTCCGCCACATCGTCGTCCTGCCGATGGTCGGCATGATGCTGCCGCATCGGGTCATGGTGCTCGGTACCGGGCCGGAAGCCCGGCTGGTCGAAGCCTCGCTCGCCGCATCGCATCCGCCCGGACTGCGCCTGGTCGGCTTTTACGCGCTCGAGAAGGTTCAGGACATGGTCGTATCGCCGAGTCGCGTCATTGCGATGGGCGATCCGTTCGAGGAGACCGTGAAGGCGCTCGGCATCGACGAGATCATCGTCGCGGTGCGACAGCAGCGCGGCGGCGTGCTGCCATTGCGCGCATTGCTCGAGTGTCGATTGAACGGCGTGCAGATCACCGACCTCGCACGCTTCTTCGAGCGCGTGCACGGGCAGGTGCCGATCGAATCGCTGAAGGTGAGCTGGCTGATCTACGGCAAGGGTTATCGGCAGAACTGGCTTCGCTCGCTGGTCAAGCGGATCTTCGATGTCTCGGTGGCCGCCGTGCTGTTGCTGTTGACGCTGCCGATCATGGCCGGCGCGGCGCTCTTGATCGCGCTGGAGGGCGGCGGTCCGATCATCTATCGGCAGGAGCGGATCGGGCTGCGCGGAAAGAAATTCACGGTGCTCAAGTTCCGCAGCATGGCGCGCGACGCCGAGAAGGGCGGCGCGGCGACCTGGGCGACCGCGAACGACGCCCGCGTTACGCGCATCGGTCGAGTGCTTCGCCGCTTCCGAATCGACGAACTGCCGCAACTCATCAACGTTCTGCGCGGCGAGATGAGCTTCGTCGGCCCGCGACCCGAGCGTCCGGAGTTCGTCGCGATGCTGACCGAGCAGATTCCGTTCTACGCCGTGCGCCACAGCGTGAAGCCCGGACTGACCGGATGGGCGCAAGTGCGGTACTCTTACGGCGCCACCGTCGAGCAGTCGGTTAGAAAGCTTGAATACGATCTCTATTACGTCAAGAATCACACCCTCGTTCTCGACTTGGTGATCCTGCTCGAGACGATCCGCGTCGTCCTCCTCGGCGAGGGCGCGCGGTAAGCCCCGCACGGGGAGCGCGCCCGGCTGGCTGGCCGGCTCGCGGGGCGGAAGCGCCACGTTCGTCCGGCAGTGCGGGGCGGCGCAGACGCCGAGTATCGTTAGCCCTGTCCGGCCCTGCCCGAGCACGCTCCCAACGAACCGTGACCTGCTCCCAAATCGCATGCTTCGCGTACGCGAAAGTAAGTCCGATAGGCTCCTAGACTAGAGCTCGCACCCGCGCCGTGAACCCAAGCACGCTTGCAACCGCTGCCCTGTGGAGCTACGGCATCGCCACCGCCGGCTACGTCGCGTTCACGCTTCGCGTCGCGCTCGGCGGTCACGGCAGCGTGCGGGCAAAACGTCTGATCGCGGCGACGTCGGCTACCGCGCTGTGGGCGGCGGTCGGGATCATGCTGGGGGTTTACCAGAGCCCCGCCGCGTTGTTCTCGTACGACGCCGTGGACGCGCTGCGCTACGGCGCCTGGTTCCTGTTCCTCGCGAAGCTCCTCGAGGGCAGCGGCGGCTCGGCGCCCGACGCGTCGCCCGAGACGGCGCGCGGGTCGCAGCGCTGGTGGATCGGCCTGATCGCGCTCGCGCTGGTCGCAAGCGTCCTGCTGTCGCCCGGCTGGACGATGCCGCAGGCGCTCGGCCTGGCGAGCGCACGCGCGACCTTCGGCGTGCGTCTGGGCATCGCGGTCATCGGCCTGATGCTGGTCGAGCAGTTGCTGCGCCGCGTGCCGGCGCAGCTTCGCTGGGGCGTGCGGCCGCTTTGCGTCGGCCTCGCCGGCACTTTCGGCTTCGATCTGTTCTTTTTCGCGGACGCGATGCTCTTCGGCCGGCCCGACGTCGACATATGGGTTGCCCGCGCCGTCGCCAACGCGATGGTGATTCCGTTCATCGCCGTGTCGACGGCGCGCAATACGGGGTGGTCCGTCGAGATGCACATCTCGCGCGGCGTCGTGTTCCACACCACCGCGCTGTTCGTGTCCGGCGTCTTTCTGCTCGTCGTCGCGGGCGCCGGGTACTTCATCCGCTACTTCGGTGGCGATTGGGGAGCGGCGCTTTCGATCGAGCTCGTCTTCGCCGCGGTGCTGCTCGGCGTGTTGGTCGCGGGCTCCGGCCGCTTTCGCGCCTGGCTCAAGGTCTTCGTCAGCAAGCACTTCTTCTCGTACCGCTACGATTACCGGGAGGAATGGCTGCGATTTACGCGGACGCTCAACGACGACTCGACCATTCCCCGCGTGCACGAGCGCGTCATCATGGCGCTCGCCAACCTGATCGAGAGCCCGGGCGGCACCGTGTGGCTCGCCGATGAGACTCGCGGTTTCGTTCCAGCCGCCCGATGGAACATGCCGGCGACCGACGGCGTCGAGCCTAACGACGGCGCGCTGCCGGCCTTCCTGCGCCAGACCGGGTGGGTCATCAACCTCGAGGAATACGAGAGCACGCCCTGGCGCTACGCCGGACTGGCGTTGCCGTCGTGGCTCGGGGCCGTGCCCGGCGCATGGCTGATCGTTCCGCTCGACACTGGCAGCGAGCTGCTCGGGTTCGTCGTCCTCACCACGCCGCGCACGCCGATCGAGGTCGACTGGGAGGTCCACGACCTGCTGAAGACCGCGAGCCGACAAGCGGCCAGCTATCTCGGCGAGATCCGTGCGAGCGAGGCGCTGCTCGAGGCGCGCAAGTTCGACGCGTTCAATCGGATGTCGGCGTTTGTCGTGCACGATTTGAAAAACCTCGTCGCCCAGCTGTCGCTGATGCTGAAGAATGCCGAGCGCCATCGCGACAATCCCGACTTCCAGCGCGATATGCTCTCGACCGTCGAGCACGTCGTGGAGCGCATGAACGGCCTCATGCTGCAGTTACGCGCCGGCTCGGCGCCGGTGGAGCGGCAGCATGCGGTCGATCTCGAATCGGCGATCCGCCGCGTTTGTGCCGCCAAGAAGGGCGCGCAAGCGGCGATCGAGCTCGACCTGCGGGCCGGTGTCACGACGCTCGGCGACCAGGAGCGTCTCGAACACGTGATCGGGCACCTCGTGCAGAATGCGCTCGACGCAACCGCGCACGGCGGCCGCGTCGAAGTGCGCCTCGACCGCGATGGCCGGTTTGCCAGGATCGAGGTGCTCGACACCGGCGTGGGCATGAGCGCGGAATTCATCCGCGAGCGGCTGTTCAAGCCGTTTGAAACGACCAAGGCGGCAGGCATGGGCATCGGGGTTTACGAGAGCGCGCAATATGTCTCGGGGCTGGGCGGGCAGATACTCGTCGACAGCGAGCCTCGCGGCGGCACGCGCGTGCGGGTGCTGCTTCCGATTCCCGAAACAGCCGCGCAAACCGCCGATAGGGAGGCAGCGTGAGCGACACGCGCAGGCCGCTGCTCATCGTCGAGGACGACCCCGCGCTGCAAAAGCAAATGCGGTGGGCGTTCGATCAGTACGAGACCGTCGTAGCCGACGATCGCGAATCGGCGCTCGCGCAGCTTCGCCGCTACGAGCCGGCCGTCGTAACGATGGATCTCGGCTTGCCGCCGCACCCGGACGATCCGAGCGAGGGACTGTTGCTGCTCGAGCAGATCCATGCGCTCGCGCCCGATACCAAGGTGATCGTGCTGACCGGGCAGAACGACCGCACCAACGCGCTGAAGGCGATCGCTCTGGGTGCGCACGACTTCTGCACGAAGCCCTTCGAGCCGGAAATTCTCACGTGGACGATCGACCGCGCGTTCCGCGTGCACGAACTGCAGGAGGAAAATCAGCGGTTGCAAGCGGGTCCGACGTCGGTCGCGATGGCGGGGATCATCACGCGCGATCCCGAGATGCAACGCATCTGCCGCACGATCGAGAAAGTCGCGCCGACGTCGGCGACGGTGCTCGTGCTCGGCGAATCGGGCACCGGCAAGGAGCTGCTCGCGCGCGCGTTGCACGATCTGTCGCCGCGGCACGCCAGTCGCTTCGTCGCGATCAATTGCGCCGCGATTCCGGATACGCTGCTCGAAAGCGAGCTGTTCGGCTACGAGCGCGGCGCCTTCACCGGCGCCGTCAAGCAGACGCTCGGCAAGTTCGAGACCGCGCATCACGGCACGTTGTTTCTCGATGAAATCGGCGACCTGCCGATGGGATTGCAGGCGAAGCTGTTGCGCTTCCTGCAGGAGCGCGTGATCGAGCGCATCGGCGGGCGTCAGGAAATTCCGGTCGACGTGCGGATCGTCTGCGCAACGCATCAAAACCTGCGCGACCAAATCGCCGCCAGTCGCTTTCGCGAGGATCTGTACTACCGTCTGGCCGAAATCGTCGTCGACACCCCGCCGCTGCGCGCACGCAAGGGCGACGCAGCGCTGCTCGCACATGCATTCGTACGCCGGCTCGCCGAGGAACAGCGCCGCGGCGCGATGACGCTCGGGCCGGACGCGCTCGCGGCGATCGAGGCGCACTCGTGGCCGGGCAACGTGCGCGAGCTCGAGAACGTGATCAAGCGCGCGGTGATCATGGCGGATGGCACGATGCTCGGCGCGGACGACATCGGGCTCGGACCGGTCGCGGCCGAAGGTTCGGTGCTCAATCTTCGGCAGGCGCGCGACGAGGCCGAAAAGGACGCCGTGCTGCGAGTGCTCGGCCGCGTCAACGGCAACCTCAGCAAGGCCGCCGAGTTGCTCGGCGTGAGCCGTCCGACGCTCTACGACCTCATGCATCGGTTCGGACTTCGCTGATCATCTTTCAACGCCATTCAACAAGTTTGGGGATCGAACGCCATGGATGTCCGTAACCTTCGCCGGGGCCTTGTCGCGCTTGCCGCGGCGAGCGTATTCACCGCCTGCAGCAGCCACAGTCCCGAGTCGCTCGTCGGGTCCGCGAAGACCTACCTCGCCAAATCCGACTACGCGGCCGCGATCATCCAGCTCAAGAACGCGTTGCAGGAGGCTCCCAACAACGCCGAGGCGCGCATGCTGCTCGCGCGCGCATTGATCGAAAGCGGCGATCCGACGGCGGCCGAGACCGAGGCGCGCAAGGCACTCGACTACAAGTATTCGGCGAACGAGGCCGTCCCGCTGATCGCGAGGGCGCTGCTCGCGCGCGGCGAATACCGGAAGGTCGTCGACGAGTTCGCCGACCGCAAGCTCGACGATCCGAAGGCGCAGGCCGATCTGTCCTCGACGCTCGCAATCGGCTGGTTGGCACTCGGTGAAACCGACAAGGGGAGCGCCGCCGTCGAGGCAGCTCTCGCGCTCCAGCCGGATCTGCCGCGAGCGCTGGTGCTCAAGGGAGAGCTTGCGGCCCAGAACGGCGATATCGCTGCCGCGGCCAAGTTCGTCGATTCCGCGCTCGCCGCCGCGCCGAACGATCCCGAGGCGTCGATATTCAAGGCTGAGCTCGATGTCGCCAAGGGTTTGCGCGACGATGCGATCAAGACGCTCCAGGCCGCTGCCGGAGCGCATGCGTACGACGTCGCCACGCGCGCGGCGCTCGTCAACCAGCTCGTCGCCGCGCGCCAGCTCGACAAAGCGACCGCACCGCTCGAGGAGATGCGCAAGATCGCGCCGCGCGATCTGCGCACGTTCTACGCTGGCGCGATCGTCGCGTACGCGAAGCACGACGTTCCGAGGGCGCGCGATCTCGTCCAGCAGGTGCTCGCCGCGCGGCCTGGTCATCTGCCGGCGCTCTATCTTTCGGGTCTCGTCAATTACGAGCTCGGCAACAACGCGGCGGCAGAGGAGGCCATGCGCGGCGTGCTCAGCCGCTCGCCGGGCCACTACAACGCGACGCGCATTCTCGCGTCGGTCTACTTGCGCACCGGCCGCGCGGCCTTGGCGCTGGAAGCGCTCGAGCCGGCGATGAAGCGCATGCCGAACGATCCCGCCTTGCTGCGCATCGCTGCGGAAAGCTATCTGCAATCGGCGAATCCGGCGAAAGCGGCGCAGTACTATGAGCGCGCCAACGCCGTCGACAAATCCGACGTCAAGAGCCGGGTGCGGCTCGCGCAGCTGCGTTTCGCGACCGGCGATGCGGCGCGCGGATTCGCCGATCTGGAAAGCGTGTCGGAATCCGAAGCGGACAACACGCAAGCCGATCTCGCGCTGATCTCGGCGCACCTCGCGCGTCGCGAATTCGCCAAGGCGTTCGCCGCAGCCGAAACGATCGAGAAGAAGCAGCCGACCAGCGCCGTCGGGCCCTATATGCGCGGCTTGATCTCGATGACCAAGCGCGACATGGCGGGGGCTCGTGCAAGTTACGAAAAAGCGCTCACGCTGCAGCCCGACTACTTTCCCGCCGTCTACAACCTCGCGCTGCTCGACCTGCAGGACGGCAAGGCGGACAACGCTCGGCGGCGCTTCGAAAAGATGCTCGAGAAAGATCCGAAGAACGAGCAAGTGCTGCTCGCGCTCGCGCAGCTCGCAACGATGACCGGCGGCACGCCCGATCAGATCAAGGCGGCGCTCGACCGCGCCATCGCCGCGAATCCCGAGTCGTCGCGTGCGCGTGTCGCGGCGATCAGCTATTACCTTCGCGCCGGCGATGCCAAGACGGCGCTGACGATCGCGCAAACGGCGCAGGCGACGTTCCGCACGGACCCCACGGTGGTCGATGCGTTCGCCACGGCGCAAATGGCCGCCGGCGAGGGGAACCAGAGCGTCGACACGTTCAAGCGGCTCGTCCAGTTACAGCCACAGAATCCCAACTCGCTGCTGCGATACGCGAGCGCGCAGCTCGCGACCAAGGACTACGACGGGGCCGCCGATTCGGCGCGCAAAGCGCTCGCGATCAACCCCGATTTGCCGCAGGCGTGGATCGCGCTCGTCCGCGCCTATGTGACCGCAGGCCGACCGCAGGACGCGATCGCCGAGGCGCGCAAGCTGCAGCGCGAGCGCGCCGAGCGTGCGTTCGGCTATACGCTCGAAGCGGAGGTTCTCGCCCAGCAGGGCCAGTGGCCGCAAGCGGCAACGGCCGCGCGTGAGGCGCTCAAGCGCGAGCCGTCGGGTGCGCTCGCCGTTCGTCTGTACATCGCGCTGCAACAGTCCGGCAAGGATGCCGAGGCGGCGTCGATGGCGGACAAGTGGCTGCACGACAATCCCAAGGACATCGTGCTGCGGTCGTACTTCGCGCAACAGAGCCAGCAACGAAAGGACTACCGCACGGCCGCGCAGCACTACCGCGCCGTGCTCGACGTCGACCCCGACAACATGGTCGCGCTCAACAATCTCGCCTGGGTGCTGGGAGAGCTCAACGATCCGAAGGCACGAGACTATGCCGAGCACGCGTATCGGCAGGCGCCGTTCAATCCCAACGTGCTCGACACCTACGGGTGGCTGCTCGTCCAGCAGAACGACCTCCCGCGCGGTACGGCGCTGCTGCAGATGGCATCGAATCTTGCGGGCAATGAGCCGACGATCCGATTGCACTACGCGAAGGCGCTCGCCAAGTCCGGCGACAAGGGCGGCGCGCGCCGCGAGCTCGACGCGTTGGCGAAATCGCCGCGGGCGGCGACGGTGCGCGCCGAGGCCGACAAACTGCGAAGCGAGCTGTGATCCGCGGGCCGCGAATCGCGCATTGCCGCCAAGACCTGCCATGACTATCGCGCTCCGCGCTCTTCTTTGATCATCAACGTGACCTCTACCAAAGCTTCGAACTTCACGCTTGCCGTCGTCGGCCTCGGCTACGTCGGTCTGCCGCTCGCCGTCGAATTCGGTCGTCGCTTTCCGACCATCGGCTTCGACCTCTCCGTTGCCAAGGTCGACGCGTATCGCGACGGCGTCGACCCGACGGGCGAGGTGTCGCCGGCCGATCTCAAGGCCGCCGTGCATCTTCGCGTCACCAACGATCCCGCCCAGCTGCAACAGGCCGATTTCGTCATCGTGGCAGTGCCCACGCCGGTCGACGACGCGCATCAACCCGATTTCGGACCGCTGCTGTCGGCGAGCGAGACCGTCGGGCGCCATCTGAAGCCCGGCGCGATCATCGTGTACGAATCGACCGTCTATCCGGGGGCGACCGAGGAAATCTGCGTTCCGGTCATCGAGAAGCACTCCGGGCTCAAATGGAAGCGCGACTTCTTCGTCGGCTATTCGCCCGAGCGCATCAACCCGGGCGACAAGGAGCACACGCTGCGGCGGATCACCAAAGTCGTTTCCGGCGACACCGCGCAGACGCTCGAGCGCGTCGCCGAGATCTACGGCGCGGTGGTCGATGCCGGTGTCTACCGTGCGAGCAGCATCAAGGTCGCCGAGGCGGCGAAGGTGATCGAGAACACGCAGCGCGATCTGAACATCGCGCTGATGAACGAGCTCGCGCTGATCTTCCACAAGATCGGCATCGACACGACCGAAGTGCTCGAGGCCGCCGGCACGAAGTGGAACTTCCTGCCGTTTCGGCCGGGGCTCGTCGGCGGGCACTGCATCGGCGTCGATCCGTACTACCTCACGCACAAGGCGGACAAGCTCGGCTACCACCCGCAGGTGATCCTCGCCGGACGGCGGATCAACGACGGCATGGGCAAGTATGTCGCCGAGCAGACGGTGAAGCAGATGATCCAGGCCGGCTTTCCCGTCAAAGGCGCGGACGTGATCGTGCTCGGCCTCACGTTCAAGGAAAATTGCCCGGACTTGCGCAACTCGCGCGTGATCGACATCGTTCACGAGCTGCAGTCGTACGGCGCGAGCGTGCACGTCTACGATCCGGTTGCCGATGCTGCCGAGGCTCGCCACGAGTACGGCGTCGAGCTCGCGTCGTGGGAAGCGCTGCCGCGCGCGCACGCGATCGTCGCGGCCGTCGCGCATCGAGAGTTCAACGCGCGTCCGCTTGCCGATTACGCGGCGAAGCTCGCGTCCGGCGGACTCTACGTCGACGTCAAGTGCCAAGTCGATGCTGCGGCGATGCGCGCCCTGGGTGTCAACGTATGGCGACTGTAACCGACGCGGCGCCCGCAGCAGCCGCATTCGCCGCGGCGCGCGAGGCGCTCGCCGCGAAGCCGCTGCGCTGGCTCGTCACCGGCAGCGCCGGCTTCATCGGCTCGCATCTGATCGAAGCGCTGCTGCGGCTCGGACAGCCCGTAGTGAGCGTCGACAACTTCGCCACCGGTTACCGACACAATCTGGACGAGGTCGCGCAAGCCGTCGGCGAAGCTGCGTGGCGGTCGCACAAGTTCATCGAGGGCGACATCGCCGACGCGCAGCTTTGCCGGCGCGCGTGCGCGGACGTCGACATCGTGCTGCACGAGGCCGCGATCGGCTCGGTGCCGCGCTCGATCGACGATCCGCTCGGCACGCACGCCGCCAATGCGACCGGTACGCTCAACATGCTGGTCGCCGCGCGCGATGCCGGCGTCTCGCGCTTCGTCTACGCGGCGTCGAGCTCGACATACGGCGACCATCCTGGCCTGCCGAAGGTCGAGGATGCGATCGGTCGCCCGCTGTCGCCGTACGCGGTGACGAAGTACATGAACGAGCTCTACGCGGACGTCTTCGGTCGGTGCTATGGCCTCCCCACGGTCGGCCTTCGCTACTTCAACGTGTTCGGTCCGCGGCAGGATCCCCAGGGCGCGTACGCCGCGGTCATTCCGCGCTGGGTCGCTGCGATGCTCGAAGGACGGCCGATCACGATCTACGGCGACGGCGACACGACGCGCGACTTCTGCTATGTCGCAAACGTCGTGCAGGCGAACCTTCTTGCGGCCACCGCCACCGATCCGCAGGCGGCAGGGCAGGTCTACAACGTCGCCGTCGGAGGCCGTCTGTCGCTCAACGATCTGTACGCGATGATGCGAGAAGCGATCGCTGCCCGTCACCCGCAGCTCGCCATCGCGCCGGCGATCTACGCAAACTTCCGTGCCGGCGACGTTCGCCATTCGCAAGCGGACATCGGCAAGGCGCGCGCGCGGCTTGGGTACGAGCCGACGCACGACGTGCGCGCCGGTTTGGCGGCGGCGCTGCCGTGGTACGAGGCGCACGCCGGTGGCGGCACGGCTGCGGCGCCGGCGCGAAGGATGCGCGGTGTCGCCTGATCGTCACCTCGTCGGTCGCGCGGCGAGCGGCGTAGCGTCGCTCGCGCTGGCGCTGGCGACGGTTTGCGCGTTCGCGCAATCGCCGACGCAGCCGCGCGACGACGCGGGGGCGAACCTGATTACCCAGGCGGTCGCGTATGAGCACGGCGAAGGCGTGCCGAAGGACCCGCAGCGCGCCGCGACGTTGTATTGCGAGGCCGCGCGAATGGGCAACGCGGACGCACTGTTCAGCCTCGGGTGGATGTACGCGAACGGCCGAGGCGTTGCGCGCGACGACACCGTCGCCGGCGCGCTGTTTGCGCAGGCCGCCGCGGCCGGTCTTGCGCAGGCACAGCAGATGCAACGTCTGGTCGGCGCCGAACGCGGCGCGTGGCCAGAATGTCTGATGCAATCGGCTGCCGACGCGCCGATGGTCGTCGACCCCGACAGCGGTACGATTGCGCTGCCCGAGGTCGAAGACGATCCGTTCGCGAACCTGTCGCCGACCAAGAAGAAGATCGCGGATCTCGTGATGCGCGCGGCGCCGCGATTCTCGGTCGATCCGCGTCTCGCGCTCGCGGTCGTCGCGGCGGAATCCAATTTCGATCCCGATGCGCGGTCGAACAAGGACGCGCGGGGCCTGATGCAACTCATTCCCGAAACGGCGGCGCGCTTCAACGTGCGCAACGCATACAACCTCGCCGACAACCTGCGCGGCGGCCTGACGTACCTGCGCTGGCTGCTCGCGTACTACCAGGGCGAGGTTGCGCTCGCGATCGCCGCCTACAACGCCGGCGAACGTGCGGTCGATCGCTATGGCGGCATACCGCCGTACCCCGAAACCCGCGAATACGTCGGCAAGGTGCTCGGCTGGTTCCGCCACGACCGCCATCCGTACGACCCGAGCGTCGTCGATCCGTCGCCGATCGTCGCGGCCGCGCCGCGGCCGCGATGAGCGCGCGATGCGGCGACGCCTGAATCGCGCCGCCGCGACGGTGTTCGCGGCCGCCATTGTCGCCGCAGTCGGGTCCGCGGGTGCCGCCGACGCCGTGGCGACGATCGAGCACGTGAAATCGGCGGTCGTCGCGGTCGGCACCGTGCAGCGCACGCGCTCGCCGCCGTTCCAATTTCGCGGCACCGGATTCGCGGTCGGCGACGGCACGCTGATCGCGACCAACGCACATGTGCTGCCGGGCGCGCTCGATTCGGTTCGCGCCGAGTCGATCGCGGTCGCGCTGCCGGCGCCGGCGAAGAACGGCCAGCAGCAGATGCAGCTACGCGAAGCGCGGCAGGTCGCAATCGACCCGAACGTCGATCTCGCGCTGCTCAGGATCAACGGTCCGCCGCTCGCGGCGCTTACGCTTCGCACCGACGACGTTCGCGAAGGCCAGGAGGTGATGTTCACCGGCTTTCCGATCGGCGCCATCCTCGGGCTCTATCCGGCAACGCACCGCGGAATCGTCAGCGCGATTACACCGATCGCTATCCCACAGGCGCGCGCCGCGCAGCTCAACACGGCGACGGTGCGAAGGCTCGAAAGCGGAGTGTTCCCGGTATTCCAGCTCGACGCGACCGCGTATCCCGGCAACAGCGGCAGCCCGCTGTTCGATCCCGCAACCGGCGAAGTGATTGGCATCGTCAACATGGTGTTCGTGAAGGGCACGAAGGAGGCCGCGTTGACGCAGCCGTCCGGCATCACGTACGCCGTTCCCGCGCGCCATTTGCGCGCTCTGCTCGACCAGGCGCGTTAACGCAACGCGTGGTCGATCCATCGTTTAGCGACCCGTTCTGGTGGCGCGCGCTTGCGAGGACGCTGGTGCTGCCGCCTGCCGGGCCGCTGATCGTCTCGCTCGCCGGCTTCGTGCTGATGGCGAGGCGTCCGCGGACCGGGCGCGCGCTCGCGCTCGGGGGCGTCGTTGCGCTGTTGCTGCTGTCGATGCCCGTGGTCGGCGCGCTGCTGCTGCGCGGCCTCGATGCTTCGACGGCGTTCGACCCGTCGCGGGCGACCGGCGCGCGCGCAATCGTCATTCTCGGCGGCGGCGTACGCCACAGCGCGGTCGAATTCGGCGGCGACACGCTCGGTCGGCTCACGCTCGAGCGCATTCGCTATGGTGCTCGCGTCGCCAAGACGACAGGACTACCGGTGCTCGTCACCGGCGGCTCCAGGTTCGGCGAGGGCGCTACGGAGGCATCGTTGATGCGCGCCGCGCTCGAACAGGAATTCGGAGTACCGGTTCGCTGGGCCGAAGACCGCTCGCGAAACACACACGAGAACGCGCAGCTAAGCGCGGCAATCCTCAAGGCCGAAGGCATCGACCGCGTCGTGCTCGTCGCGCACGGCTTCGACATGCCGCGCGCGATCGCCGAATTCGCAGACGCAGGTATCACCGCGATTCCCGCGGCGACTGGAATCTCGATCGGTACGACCCATACGTTGCTCGATCTCGTTCCGTCGCTGCCGGCGCTGACCAATAGCTACTACGCGCTCTACGAAATGATGGGTGAGGCGGTGCGCCGCATCGGCGCGATGCTTCGGCACTGACGCTACGCGCAACCCCGCGTGCGGACGCCTGCATGCCGTCAAGACCATTTCACAGGCATGGGATAGCGTGACGACGTCGGCTTGAAAGCGCGCGGATGCGCAGCCATCTGGCGCACATGCCCCTCGACTCCCTTCGCCCGAAGCACAGCGAACCGCTCGTTGCGAGTGGCGACGGCGAAGCGCACGCGTTCCAGCCGACCGCGCCGCTTCCCGATGCGCCGTTGCACGATGCGTACTCGCAGGCCGTGATGTCGGCGGTTGCGCGCGTCGCGCCGGCAGTCGCTCATTTGCAAGTCGAGACGAGCGCGCGCGCTCGCAGGGGCACGCGGCAAGGCTCCGGTTCGGGATTCGTCATCACACCCGACGGCTATCTGCTCACCAACAGCCACGTCGCAGGCGCGGCGGCCGCGATCGAAGTGACGCTGCCCGATGGTCGTGTCGTGCCGGCGGACATCGTCGGCGACGACCCGGACAGCGATCTTGCGTTGCTCAAGATTGCCGCCGGCGATCTTACATACTGCCGTCTCGGCGATACGACGCATGCGCGGGTCGGACAAATCGCGATCGCGATCGGCAGTCCCTACGGCTTCCAGCACTCGGTCACCGCCGGCATCGTGAGCGCGCTCGGCCGCTCGATGCGCTCGCAGAGCGGGCGGCTCATCGACAACGTACTGCAGACCGACGCCGCGCTCAATCCCGGCAACTCGGGCGGTCCGCTGGTCGACGCTCGCGGCGAGGTCATCGGCGTCAACACGGCGGTGATCCTGCCCGCGCAGGGGATCTGCTTCGCGATTGCGGCATCGACGGCTGAGCGGGTGGTGATCGCGCTCATTCGCGACGGTCGCGTACGTCGCGCGTGGCTCGGCGTCGGCGGCGTCACCGTGCCGATCGCGCGGCGCATCGTCCGTTATTTCGAATTGCCGGCGGCAACCGGCGTGCGCATCGACGCCGTCGAGCCTGGCTCACCGGCGTCGATCGCAGGCGTGCTGCCAGGCGATGTCATCGTCGCGGTCGATGCGGCGCCGATCGCCGACGTCGATGCGCTGCAACGCGCGCTGGTCGCCGGTGCGATCGGGCGCTCGCTCGAGATCACGCTGGTTCGACGCGATCGCAAGCTCGCGCTTGCTGCATTGCCGCGCGAATCACCGCGCACGCCACCGCGATAGCACGCGCCCATCGGCAGCCGTCTGGCCATGCGCGTCGAAACGTGGAACAATCGGCGCAACTCATCGTTTTGGGGTGGCCCGCGATGCTGGATCGCGACGGTTATCGCCCGAACGTCGCCATCGTCATCGTAAACGGCAAGAACCAGGTCTTTTGGGGCAAGAGGGTCCGCGAACACTCGTGGCAATTTCCGCAGGGCGGCATCAATCCCGGTGAAGCGCCCGAGCGCGCGATGTACCGGGAGCTTCACGAGGAAGTCGGGCTCAAGCCGCAACACGTCAGGGTTCTAGGCCGCACGCGCGATTGGCTGCGTTACGAGGTACCGCAACACTGGATCAAGCGCGAGTGGCGCGGCAGCTACAGGGGACAGAAGCAGATCTGGTACCTGTTGCGCCTCGTCGGCCGCGACAGCGACGTGTCGCTGCGCGCTTCCGAGCATCCCGAATTCGACGCGTGGCGTTGGCACGACTACTGGGTGCCGCTCGACAGCGTGATCGAGTTCAAGCGCGAGGTCTACCGGCGCGCGCTGACCGAGCTCGAGCGCTATTTGCACTTGCGGCCGCAGACGCGCCGTGAGCGTCTTTACGGTCTCGCCCATCCGGCGATGCCGGATTCGTACGCCGACCCGACCGGATAAACAGCAGCGCGAGGTGCGGGGGGCGTGCTGCGCACGCCTACGCACCTCGTCTTTGCGTCATACCCACATGCGGCCCATTCCGATCATCGAGCTTCCGAACACGAATGGCATCAGCACGACGCCGAGGACGACGACGAGCGCGATGCTGCACAGCACGATGACCACGGTGAAGCCGGCCGCTTTCTCTACCGATGCGCGGCCGAGAATCGGCGCGCCGAGGTAGAACGTGTAGAACGCGTAGATGACGGCGGCGATCCAGAGCAACCCCGCGATCGCCGGAATGATCGCGCCGACGCCGACGGCGAGCCAGACGCCTGTCCAGCTATACGCGACCAGCGCGAGCGACTTCACCAGGTTCTTGGTTCCGCCGAACGCGGGCGCCAGCGCATCGACGACGATCGCGAGAACGAACGTCATCGCGAGCCCGATCACGTACTGGCCGATCGCGGCGAGCATCGCGTGCCCGAACGATACGACGACCATCAGCGCGGGCGCGATCGCGGCGAGGATCATCACGTAGCCGGTGAAGATCGTCTGCGTCGTGCCGACTTCGGTGTCGATCTTCGACCATTCCGCTTTCGGCGCGAGCAGGATGTTCTTGATGCGGTCACCCAGATTCATACGGGCTCCGTGGCGGCAACGAGGTTGATGCGCGCACCGCTCGCTTGAACTGCGCCAAAGATGCGGCTCAGATTAGCGGACGCCGCGATTTGGTTTCGCATGCTACGCAAGCAAGACCAGATTGTCGCGGTGAATCAGCTCCGGCTCGTCGACGTAACCGAGGATCGCTTCGATCTCCGTTGACGGCCGCCGCATGATCCGCGCCGTCTCCTGCGCGCTGTAGTTGGCGAGGCCGCGCGCGATCTCGCGGCCATCGGGTGCGAACACGCCGACGACTTCTCCGCGCTCGAACTCGCCGCCGACGGCGACGACGCCGATCGGCAGCAGGCTCTTGCCGTCGCGCGCGAGCGCGCGCACGGCGCCGTCGTCGAGTTCGACGCGGCCGGCGAGTTGCACGTGGTCGGCGAGCCATTGCTTGCGGGCGGCGAGCGTTGCCGTCTCCGCGACGAGCGCCGTGCCGATCGCTTCGCCCGCGGCGAGCCGCGTCAGCACGTCGTCTTCGCGTCCGCTCGCAATGACCGTCGACGCGCCCGATCGCGCGGCGCGTTTCGCCGCCAGCACTTTCGTCAGCATGCCGCCGCGCCCGATCGCGCTTCCGGCGCCGCCCGCCATCGCCTCGAGCGCGCTGTCGCCGGCGCGCGCTTCGCGCAGCAGCGTCGCGCCGGGATTCTTGCGCGGATCGGCCGTGTACAGACCGGCCTGGTCGGTGAGCAGCACCATGGCGTCGGCTTCGATCAGGTTCGTGACGAGCGCGGCGAGCGTGTCGTTGTCGCCGACCTTGATCTCTTCCGTGGTCACCGTGTCGTTTTCGTTGATGATCGGAATCACGTCGAGCGTGAGCAGCGTGATCAGCGTCGAGCGCGCGTTGAGGTAGCGGCGGCGGTCGGCGAGGTCCTCGTGCGTGAGCAGCAACTGCGCTGTATGCAGCGCATACTTCGCGAACGCCGCTTCGTACGCTTGCACGAGTCCCATCTGTCCGACGGCGGCGGCCGCCTGCAATTCGTGGATCGCGTTCGGACGCTTCTTCCAGCCGAGCCGTTTGACGCCTTCGGCGATCGCGCCCGACGACACGACGACGACCTGACGGCCGCCGCGCTTCAACTGGGCGACTTGAGAAGCCCAGCGCGCAACGGCGGCGTGGTCGAGGCCGCGCCCTTCGTCGGTGACGAGGCTCGAGCCGATCTTGACGACGAGGCGGCGCGACGCCGCGACCGGTGCGGTCATGCTTGTCCTGCCGCTGCGGAGTCGCTCGAACCGGTATCGTGCGCGGCCTCGGCAGCCGGATGCGCGACGAGCCATCGGTGGACGTCGACCGCGAGCGCGCGGCAGCCCTCGCCGTTCACCGCGGCGATCGCAAACACCGGCCCTTTCCAGCGAAACGCCTTGACGAACGCTTTCACGCGCGCGTCTCGCTCGTCCGGTGCCACGAGGTCGAGCTTGTTCAGAACGAGCCAACGCGGCTTCGCGTGCAGGTCGGGATCGTACCGCTTCAATTCCGCGACGACGGCTTTGGCGTCGCGCACGGGATCGGCTTCCGGGTCGAGCGGTGCGATGTCGACGATGTGCAGCAACAGCCGGGTGCGCGCAAGATGGCGCAGGAACTGGTGGCCGAGCCCGGCGCCCTCGGCGGCGCCCTCGATCAAGCCGGGAATGTCGGCGACGACGAAGCTCGCGTTCTCGTCGATGCGCACGACGCCAAGGTTGGGCGCGAGCGTCGTGAACGGATAGTCGGCGACCTTCGGCCGCGCGGCCGACACGGCGCGAATGAAGGTGCTCTTGCCGGCGTTGGGCATGCCGAGCAGGCCGACGTCGGCGAGCACCTTGAGCTCGAGGCGAAGCTTTCGCTGCTCGCCCTTCTCACCGGGCGTCGATTGGCGAGGCGCGCGATTGGTGCTCGATTTGAAATGCAGGTTGCCCAATCCTCCGACGCCGCCTTTCGCGAGCAGTGCGCGAGCGCCGTCGGTCGCGAGATCGGCGATGCGCTCGCCGGTATCGGCGTCGGCGACGACCGTGCCGACCGGCATGCGCAACACGATGTCGTCGGCGCCGCGGCCGTACTGATCGGCGCCGCGGCCGTTCTCGCCGCGTTTCGCGCGGTGAATGCGCGCATAGCGGTAGTCGATCAGCGTATTGATGTTGCGATCGGCGACGGCCCAGACGCTGCCGCCGCGGCCGCCGTCGCCGCCGTCGGGACCGCCGCGCGGAACGTACTTCTCGCGCCGGAAGCTCACCGCTCCGTTGCCGCCGTCGCCGGCGACGACTTCGATCGTCGCCTCATCGATGAACTTCATGACTTCGCCTTGCGATAGAGCACGTAGAGCTCGGTGTCGTCACCGCGACGGCGCCCATCCCAGATCGCGTCCCATCCCGGCTCGGACGGCGTCTGATTGTCGAGCTTTCCGTACTGGACGAGGAAATACCCGCAGTCGTGGTCGGGCTCGTCTTCCTCGCGAACGGTCGTGAGCGTCGCGAAATAGGCGAACAGCGCGCGCTGCGCCTCGCCCAGATTGCGGCTCGCCACGCAGCCTTCGCGCGGCAGCGCGACGGCGAGCGACTCGGCGACGCTGCGATAGCTGCGGCGCGAATCGAGATAGGGCAGCCAGATCGTCGTGTAAAGACCCCAGACGAGCACCATGCCTGCGGTCCAGTTCAGCACGGCGCGCCGATTCGAGCGGCGCGCTGGCCGCACCAGCGCGATCCAGAGCAGCGAAAGGAACAACGACACGCCGAGGGCGAGTGCGTGGAACGGCGGCACGTAACCGACCTCGACGTCGCGGAAGAGCCCCGCGACGCCAAGCGTCATTCCGAAGAGCCGCGCATCGAACCACAGCGCCCACACGACGAGCGCGAGCAATCCGAACGTCAGAATGCCGAACCAGTCGAGCGCGCCGGAAAATCCGCGCGTGAGCGAGTCGATCTCGATCGCCGCAAGCAGGACCAGCGGCACCAGCACAGGCATCAAATACGTCGCGCGCGGCTCGGGCATCAACGACACGGCGACGATCATCACGGCCGCAAGCGTCGCGCAAAGCTCGATGCCGGCTATCGCGAGCCCGCCGTTGAAGCCGCGAGCGCGAAGCCACAACGTCCACAACGCGAGCGGGAGCGCCGGCCACGCAAACCAGGGCAGGTTCTTCAGCACGTACAGCGGGTCACTACCGTCGGATCCGGGTGTGGCGAAGTACGCTGCCAGACCGTCGGCCGCGCGCCACGCGGCAAGATGCTCCGGCGCGCGCGCTTGCAGCAGCGCCATCCACGAAACCGCGATCGCGAGCGCGACGACGATCGCGACCGCGGCCGCGGTCGCGTAGCGCCGAGTTCGCCAGGCGGAGAACGCGACCAGCACGATCGCCGTAATCGCGAGCCACAACGGCCCCATCAGACCGCGCGACAGGAACGCGACCGCAGCGCCAAGACCGAGCGCGATGCCGCCGGCAACGGGACGGCGCAAGGACAGCGCGAATCCATAGGTCGCGATCGCGATGCCGAGAACGAGACCGATCTCGGGCGAAAGCTGGTGACCTCGATCCCAGAGACCGAGCGAACCTGCGAACAGCAGCGCGGGCAGCCACCGCCATGGACGCCCGTACAGCTCGACCGCGGCAAGCGAGACGAACGCGAGCGTCAACGCGAGGATCGCACCCACGGCGAGCCGCGCGGCGTCGTACGGCGCGAGCGGAGGGGAGAAGAGCGCGCCGGACAGCGCGGCAGCCGCATGGACGAGCGGCGGCCGGTCAACGTAGGGCTCGCCTGCAAGCGTCGGCGCGAGCACGCTGCCGCCGCGCATCATCTCCCATGCGATGCCGAACGTCGTTGCGTCGTCGCTCTTCCACGGGTCGTGTCCGACCAGGCCGAGCACGACCCACGCGCCGCAGAGCGAAACGAGCCCAAACTGTTTCAGCGCCCGCCAGGGCCCGGACGGGGAGAGCGTCTCGGGATCGGCGAGCGCATCGTCGGCGCGGAACGCGGATCGAAGCATCAGTGGACGGACAAAGGAGCGTTATAACAAAAAAGGCAGCCGAAGCTGCCTTTCTGTGGGCAAGCGCCTGGCGCCCGCGTGACCGTGACGCGTCAGGCCGCCGCGGCGGGCTTTTTCGCACCGTAGCGCTGACGGAACTTGTCGATCCGGCCGGCCGTGTCCATCACCTTCTGCTTGCCCGTGTAGAACGGGTGGCATGACGAGCAGACTTCGACGTGCAGCGGTTTCCCGATCGTCGAGCGCGTCGCGAACGTGTTGCCGCAGCTGCACGTCACGTTGATCTCGGAATACTTGGGGTGGATCTTCTCTTTCATCGCATCCTCGCTTTCCGGACCGGCGGTCCGCCGCGGCGGCGTGGTTTGGGGGAATCCCTGCACCCGTTCGCGGGAAACAAATATTATGCCAGCCGGCACGGAATCGGACAATGGCGACGTCCGTGCCTTGGCCGCAGGTGGGGGCGCGGCGACGATTTTCAATCAGGACAGCGACCAAGCGACGCCGATGCCCCAACCGACCAGCGCCGCCCCGCTCGCGCGGGCGAGCCAGCGACTCGCCGGGGCGAGCTTTTCCGCGAGCACGTAGAGCGTCAGCGCAACGATCCATGCGACGTTCATCACTCCAACGACGAAGAGAAGCGTCATCAGCAGCCAGCAACATCCGATGCAATACCCGCCGTGCTCGATTCCCATCCGCACTGCGCCGACCGATCCCGGCCTCCAGCGATTGAGCAGGAACGCAAGCGGCGAGCGGCAGCTTCGCAGGCAGACATCCTTCCAAGGGCTCCATTGGTAGAGGCCGGCCGCGATCAGCACCCCGGCGCCGACCCACGCGTTCGTGATCTGCATCGCCGCTGAGATCTGCCCGACGGCGTGAAGCGCCCATTGCGCTGCCGTCGCCGCTGCGCCGAACGCCGTCCAGGTCGCAAGGTAGCCGACGGCGAACAGCGCGGTGCGCCGATCGGCGTCTCGCGGTGTCCCGCGCGCCGCGTCGGTGCGTCGGAACCCGACCAGCATCGGCACCGCGGTGGGCAGCATCATCGCGATCATCATTACCGCCCACATCGTGAAGACGAGCGCGACGTCGACAAGCGCCCACGGCCCATTCGCCGGCATCGCCATGTCGACGACGTCCATGTGGCGCATCGCCCAGTCCTGCCAGACGAGCCACGCCCAGCTCGCGGCGAGCGCGATCAGAATCGCGCCGGCGAGCGCGACTCGGCGGCGCGATACGTGCAGCTCGGGCGGCCGCTCGCTCGCGCCGCGGCCGTCAACCGGCGTAGCGGAACGGCGAATGGAATCCATTGCGGCCGCTCACCTCGACGCTCATCCCGTAGTCGGCATAACGCATCGACTTGGACTTGCAGACGACCGCGGGCTCGCCGG
Source organism: uncultured beta proteobacterium (assembly GCA_963728935.1). GTDB lineage: Bacteria > Pseudomonadota > Gammaproteobacteria > Burkholderiales > Casimicrobiaceae > CAVSMC01. Next base: position 2,512,827 of record CAVSMC010000001.1, read on the forward strand.
GAACCGCGGTGAACGGATGGTTGGCAAGCGTCACCTGCGCGCCGCCCTGGCCTTCGAGCTCCGCGAGCTCGGCCTCGGCGACACCGTCGATCCGCAGGCGGCGCTCCTTGCCGCGTGCTTCATAGGTGATCGCGGCGGGCTTTGCGCCGAGCACCTGACCGATCAGCGGTCCAAGCGCGGCGAGATGACCGCCCGCCTGCCCGGAAAACACCTTGCCGAGCGCAGCTTGCTGCGGGGCGCTCGCGCGTTGATCGAGATAGAGCGCGACGCTCCACTTGGTCTGCATCATGTGGCCGGGCGAATGCGCCATCAGCACGACGTTGAGACCGGCGAGGTCGTTGCTCTCGAAGCGGCCTTCATCGATATGCCACGCGATGAGCACCGTGCAGTCGCCGTCGGTCGGCGGGCTCAACGTCACGCAAGGACAAATGGCCTCGCAGTTGCAGGCCTCGAAATACGTGCCGGAAACGCTCCACGTGCTCGCCATGACGTCCTCCGTGCTCCCATCCAAGTAGACCGCTCTACCCCCTGCGCATGCTGTCGAAGAACTCCGCGTTGCTCTTCGTCGCCTTCACCTTGTCGACGAGGAACTCGGTCGCTTCGAGATCGTCCATCGGGTAGAGCACCTTGCGCAGCACCCACACCTTCTGCAGCACCTCGGGCTTGAGCAGCATCTCTTCCTTGCGCGTGCCCGAGCGGTTGACGTTGATCGCAGGATACGTTCGCTTCTCGGCCATCCGGCGGTCGAGGTGGATCTCCATGTTGCCGGTGCCCTTGAATTCCTCGTAGATCACGTCGTCCATTCGCGATCCGGTGTCGATCAGCGCGGTGGCGATGATCGTGAGCGAGCCGCCTTCCTCGATGTTGCGTGCAGCGCCGAAGAAGCGCTTCGGCCGCTGCAGCGCGTTGGCATCGACACCACCGGTCAGCACCTTGCCCGACGCGGGAACGACGGTGTTGTACGCGCGGGCAAGACGCGTGATCGAGTCGAGCAGGATCACGACGTCCTTCTTGTGCTCGACCAGCCGCTTCGCTTTCTCGATCACCATCTCGGCGACCTGCACGTGCCGCGTCGCCGGCTCGTCGAACGTCGACGACACGACCTCGCCGCGCACCGTGCGCTGCATCTCGGTCACTTCCTCGGGCCGCTCGTCGATCAGCAGCACGATCAGCACGACCTCGGGGTGGTTCGCTGCGATCGAGTGCGCGATGTGCTGCAGCATCACCGTCTTGCCGGACTTCGGCGAGGAGACGAGCAGTCCCCGCTGACCCTTGCCGATCGGGGCGATGATGTCGATCACGCGGCCGGTGATGTTCTCCTCGGCCTTGATGTCGCGCTCGAGGACCATCGGCTCGTCGGGGAACAGAGGCGTCAGGTTCTCGAACAGGATCTTGTTCTTCGCCGCCTCCGGCGGCTCGCCGTTGACCTTGTCGACCTTGACCAGCGCGAAGTAGCGCTCGCCGTCCTTCGGCGTGCGGATCTCGCCTTCGATCGTGTCGCCGGTGTGCAGGTTGAAGCGGCGGATCTGCGACGGCGAGATGTAGATGTCGTCGGTGCCGGCGAGGTAGCTCGTGTCGGGCGAGCGCAGGAAGCCGAAGCCGTCGGGCAGGATCTCGAGCGTGCCGTCGCCGAAGATGCTCTCGCCCTTCTTCGCGTGCGTCTTCAAGAGCGCGAAGATCAGGTCGTGCTTGCGCATCCGGTTCGCGCCGTCGATCTCCATCGTGTTGGCGATGTCGAGCAGCTCGCTTACGTGCTTGGTTTTCAGTTCGGACAGGTGCATGGTGCGGGAGGGGGGTCAAACGTGCCGGAACGGCGAAGGCGGCGCTCTCAGGCCGCACTGCGATGATCGGGAATGGTGGGCGCCGAAACAATCGCCTGAAACGTCAGGCGGCGCCAAAAGCGAGGCTGCTGCCGGACCTGACTGCAGGCGGTCCGGCGCAACGGCAGAACGAGGGTAGCGGTATTAGAGGTTGCTGTCAACAAACGCGGTGAGCTGCGACCTCGACAACGCTCCGACCTTTTGCGCGGCAGGCTTGCCGCCCTTGAACAGGATCAGCGTCGGAATGCCGCGGATGCCGAACTTTGCCGTGGCATCGGGGTTTGCGTCGATGTCGAGCTTCGCCACCGTCAGTCGGCCGGCGTAGCTCTTGGCGACGTCCTCGAGCACCGGCGCGATCATCTTGCAGGGTCCGCACCACTCGGCCCAGTAATCGACGAGGACGGGGGTCTGCGATTGCAGCACCTCCTGGTCGAATGTGGCATCGGAAACATGCTTGATCTGCTCGCTCATACGAATCCTTTTGGGCTTCCGGGCACGGGCGCGGAACGAATTAACCGGACGCTGCTCCGCCAAACGGTAGCCGATCGGTCGGTCCGCCGCAAGTCTTGCGCGTTCCGGCACCGATCAAGATGGGGGCCGGGTTTGCTAAAATCAATGTTTTCGCCGGGCGCAACATGACTTACGTCGTCACCGAAAGCTGCATCCGCTGTAAGTACACCGACTGTGTCGATGTCTGTCCGGTCGACTGCTTTCGCGAGGGGGCCAACTTCCTCGTCATCGATCCCGATGAGTGCATCGACTGTACGCTGTGCGTTGCCGAGTGCCCCGTCGAAGCGATCTTCGCGGAAGACGACGTTCCCGCGGACCAGAAGCCTTTCATTGCGATCAACGCCGAGCTGTCGAAAAAGTGGAAGCCGATCATCGAGCGAAAGCCCGCGCCCGACGACGCCGACCAATGGAAGGACGTCCGCGACAAGCTCAAGTACCTCGAGCGGTGAAGGTAAAGCGCGGCACGCCGCGGTTTGACCGCATCCGCTTCGGCCCCTAGAATCGCAGGGTTTTTTGACGCCGATCGTGCGCGTCGCCATCCATAACGATCCATCCTCTCCATGATACGTTTTGCCCTCGTTGCCATCGCGCTCGCCGCGACGCAGGCGACCGCGCAGACGCCCGCGGGCAACGCCGCCGCGGGCCGCGAAAAGACGCAGATGTGCGCCGGCTGCCACGGCATCGAAGGGTGGCGCACCGCGTTTCCGGAGGTCTACCACGTTCCGCGCATCGGCGGACAGCACGAGGCGTACCTCGTGAAGGCGCTGCATGCCTACAAGAGCGGCGAGCGCAGCCACCCGTCGATGCGCGCGATCGCCGCGACGCTGTCCGACCAGGACATCGCGAATCTCGCCGCTTACTACGCGCAACCCTCCGTGCAGACGGCAGCGAAATGAGGCTTCCGATGGTCGTTCGAGTTTTAATGGCCGCAGCCGCCGCATGCGTCATGGCATCGACCGCCGGCGCCGCCAATCTGGAGGCTGGCCGGGCGAAGGCGAAGGAAGTGTGCGCCGCCTGCCACGGCGAAAACGGCAACAGCGCCACACCCGACTACCCGCGTCTCGCCGGTCAGCATCCCGACTACCTCGCGAAAGCGCTGCGCGACTACAAATCGGGATTGCGCAAGAATCCGATCATGGCCGGGTTTGCCGCGGCGCTGTCGAAGCAGGACATCGACAACGTCTCCGCCTACTACGCCGAGCAGCCGCGCGTCGTCATTGCGAAGCACTGAGATTGTCATCTCCGCGAACGCGGGGATCCAGTGACTTTCGATCTGACGACACTGGGTCCCCGCTTTCGCGGGAACGACAAGCGCCTAGCGCTGCAGCTCCAGGCACGACAAGTACAGCGCCGCGGAAGGTGCAGTTGCCGCTCGTTGCGACTGCCAGATCACCTCGCCGAGGCACTCGACGATCGCATGCAGCGCCGCATGCTCGTCGCCGCGTGCCGCGCTCAGCCGCTGGTAATGTGCGCGAATGCCTGCAGGCTGATCGATCGCGAGCTGCTCCGCGACGGCGAGATGCAGCGACAGGTGCAGGAACGGATTGGTCTCGCCGGCTTCCGGCGCGTAATCGCGGTCGAGATGCTGCTCGGCGTCTTCGAGCAGCGCGTGGTACTCCGGGTGCATCGCGACCAGCTCGGCGGCAAGTCGCTCGAGCGCGCTCAGCGACTGCCCCGCACGAAACTTCTCCCACGCGGCGGCGAGAAAGCGGCGCGATTGGTCGCGCGAAGGCGCGTACATCGGGCACCTAATCGGCGAGCATCGGCGTCTTGTGCCGGTACTCGCACAAGTCGTTGATCACGCATTCGGGACAGCGCGGCAGCCGTGCGACGCACACGTATCGGCCGTGCAGGATCAGCCAGTGATGCGCGAATGTCTTGAATTCGTCGGGCGTGAACTTCTCGAGCTTGCGTTCGACCTCGTCAGGATCGCTGCCGGGCGCGAGCTTGGTGCGGTTCGCGACTCGGAATACGTGCGTGTCGACGGGGATCGTCGGCCGGCCGAATGCGACGTTCAGCACGACGTTCGCGGTCTTGCGTCCGACGCCCGGAAGTCGCGTCAGCGTGTCGAGATCGGCCGGCACGGTGCCGTCGTGCTCTCGCAACAGCATTTCCGACAGGGCGACGACGTTTTTCGCCTTGTTGCGATAAAGGCCGATCGATTGCACGTACGGGATCAGACCTTCGACGCCGAGCTTCGCGATCGTCGCCGGCGTGTTGGCCACCTTGAAAAGCTTCGCGGTCGCCTTGTTGACGCCCTTGTCGGTCGCCTGCGCCGACAATACGACGGCGACCAGCAGCTCGAACGGCGTCGAGTAATCGAGCTCGGATTTCGGATGCGGATTGGCGGCGCGCAGCCGCTCGTAGATCGCGCGCCGCTTCGCCATGTTCATCGGGCCGGCTTCGCGCTGGCGCCCGCGACGCCGCCGACCTTCGCGAGGTGCGCGAGCCGTTCGCGGTTGTCCGCGGCGAATCCTTCGTCGGTCGACAGTATCTCGTACGCCTTCGCCGCCCACGGTCTCGCCGCCGCCGCGTCGCCGCGCGCAAGCGCGATCTCGGCGAGCTCCTCGAAGACGTAGCCGTCGGGCTCGCCGAGCTTCTCGTAGTCGGCGAGCAGCATTCGCTGCGTCTTCTCTGCCTCGTCGAGCTGGCCGAGCGATCGTTGCGCCCGTGCGATCATCCAGTGCGCGACGCGAACCGCAGATGGGTCGCCGCGCGTCTCGAAGGCCGGCAATGCCTTGCGGTAGTAAGCGAGCGCCGTCGCGAAGTCGCCGCGTTCCTGATACGTGTAGCCGATGTTGTTGTAAAGCGACGCGAGCCAGCGCTTCGAGCGCGCATCGGCCGCTTGTTCCGTCATCGCGAGCGCTTTGAGATTCCAGTCGAGCCGTTCGGCCGGCGGCACGGCGATGCCGAGCATGTGCGCGGCATCGATCGCGTAAAACGGATCGGCGTTGCATTCGGCGAGATCGAGCGCCTGCTTGAACAGCGGCACCGCGCGTTGCGGTGCACCCGACGAATTGTGCGTTCGGCCGCGCTCGAGCAGGTAGCGCACGCGAACGTGCGCCGGCATCGTTGCGAGCGTCGCTTCGACGCCGTCGAGCGTCGCGTTCGCCTCGGCGAACTGCCGGCGCAACGAGTAAGTACGCGCGATCTGCGTACGGACTTCCGCGTATTGCGGCGAATCCGGCGGCCAGCGGTCGAGCTCGGCGCGAAAGCGCGCTTCCGATTCGTCCGGCTTGTCGAAATTCCACATCGCGTCCAGTTCGGCGGCGAAATCGGCGGCGGCGACGCTCATGGCGGAAGCTCCCATCACAGCAATGGACAATGCAATCGCTCGTGCGAAGCGCAATGCGCGCTGCGTGCTCATGAACGTGACGAGCCCGCGAGCGCCGCGCGACGCGCGCGCGCCCGGGCGAGCGCGCGCGCGATGGCGTCCTGTCGTCTCGCCCGCTCGGCGTCGATCGCGCGGTCACCGACGACGGCCGTTCGCGAACGCTGCGACCGCGTGGCCTGGCGAGCAGTACGGGCTTGGAACCGTGCGCGCGCCGCCGCCGCGTCGGTGGTGCTCCACGCCCGACCGGCCGCTACCATCGCAATGCAATCCACGGGACACGGCGGCGCGCAAAGACCGCACCCGGTGCACAGTGCGGTCAGCACCGTGTGCATCCGCTTCGCGGCTCCGATGATCGCATCGACGGGGCACGCGTCGATGCAAAGCGTGCAGCCGATGCACGCGGTCTCGTCGATCAGCGCCCGAGCAAGCGGCGCCGGCACGCCGAACGAGGGATCGAGCGCGACCGGCGCGCGCACGGTGAGCTCGGCGATCGCGGCGATCGTCGCGTCGCCACCCGGCGCGCATCGGTTGATCGGCGCGCCGTTCGCGATCGCGTGCGCGTAAGGGCGACAGCCCTCGTGTCCGCAGCCGCGACACTGCGTCTGCGGCAACAGCGCATCGATGCGATCGGCGAGCCGCCGGGTACCGATATCCACGCGGCCATTTTAGCGTGCCGAGCGACCGCCTCAGCGGCCTATTTATCCGGCGCGCGAAAGAGCTCCGCGGGCGGCTCGCCGCGCTTGATGTTCGTCAGCCGATACGTCGTCTCGCCCGCGCGCGGGTCGCTCGTCTTGGCGTAGACGACGACGTGCAGCTCCGGTGAGAACCAGCGTTCCGACGACACGATGATCGGCTTCTCGTTACCGATCTCGCCGGCCGGAATCGTGTACGTCGTCTGCGTGCCCTGCGCTTGATGCCTTCGAACTCGCGCGTGCCGAGGTCGGCCGGTGCGCCGCCGCGAGAAGTTGCGCGCGATGCCGAGCAGCCACGGCAGAACGGCGCCGCGCGTCGCGTCGAATTCCCGTGAATGCGTTGGCAGGTGCACGAAGACGTCTTGCGTGACATCGGCGGCCGACGACGCATGTCCTGTCCATAGCAGCGCGAACTGATAGATGCGCCGCCGATGCCGCGCGTAGAGCAACGACAGCGCGTTCGCCTCACCGGCGGCGAGACGCCCGACGAGGTCCGCGTCGGCAGCGTCGACCGTCGACGCCTGCAACGGGTCGGGCATGGGTCGAGCGTCGCCGTTCGGACGCGAAACAGGGGAGCGCACGTCGTCTCGCATGGTTCCGGCTATATTCGCGCGAACCGGTCGATAAGTTCCCGCCGTGGCGTGAGGACGTATCGTGCTTGCCGACACTTGCAATCCGAGGCGTCCGAGACCCGCTCGAAGCCCATTCGCCGCGCGAGGTGAAGTGGCCGGCGGTGCGTCGAGCGCTCCGTTGCACGTCAACGCGCGCGGCCGGACAATAAAGCAAGCTGCCGATCGCCGTCACCATGGCCCATTCCAGCACCCGCGAGCACGACCACGCGCACGGCCACGCCCATGATCATGCGCATGATCAGGGGCACGATCACGCGCATCACGCGACGTCGCGCGCATTGTGGCTCGCGTTCGCGCTGACCGCCGGGTTCGCCTTGGTCGAAGCGTTCGCCGGGTGGATATCGGGTTCGCTCGCGCTGATCTCCGACGCCGGACACATGGCGACCGACGCCGCGGCGTTCGTCGTCGCGCTGTTCGCGCAAGCGCTCGCGCGTCGGCCGCCGTCGACGCGCGCCTCGTACGGTTACAAACGCGCCGAAGTGCTCGCCGCGTTCGTCAATGCGCTGGCGATGCTCGCGCTCGTCGTCTGGATCGCGGTCGAAGCGGTGGCGCGACTGCTCGCGCCCACCGCCGTCGTCGGAACGATCGTGATCGCGGTCGCGAGCGCCGGCATGGCGGTCAACGTGGTGGTCGCATGGACGCTGTCGCGCGCGGCATCGACGAGCATCAACGCACGCGGCGCGCTGTTGCACGTGATCGGCGATCTCTTGGGCTCGGTTGCCGCGCTGGTCGCCGGTGCCGTCATCTATTTCACCGGCTGGACGCCGATCGACCCGATCCTGTCGATCGTCGTCGTGCTGCTGATCCTGCGCTCGACGTTCGCGCTGTTGAGGCAATCGGCCGGCGTGCTGATGGAGCGCGTGCCGGCGCACTTGTCCTACGACGCGATCGGCCGGGCGCTCGCGGCGCTTCCCGGCGTCACCGGGTTGCACGACCTGCACGTCTGGCAAATGGATTCGGATCGGCCGGCGCTCTCCGCGCACGTGGTGCTCGCCGACGGTGCGATGTGGCCGCGCGTGCTCGCCGCGGCGCAACGGTTGCTCGCCCGCGACTTCGGCATCGACCACGTGACGCTGCAGCCGAGCTGGCCGGTCGAGCCGCCGGCGCGCCGCCGCGTTCCCGTGCCCGTGGTCGCCGACAGCGCCCGCGGCGTCTCTGCGCGGGACGAGCCGAGCAGGCGCTAGACCCAGCGCGCGCGGCGGAACCGCCACCACAGCGCGCCGTCGATCACCGCCATCAGCGCGAGCGCGAACGGATAGCCGCCGAGCCAGTCGAGCTCGGGCATGTGACGAAAATTCATCCCGTAGATGCCGGCGATCAACGTCGGCACGGTGATGAGTGCGCCCCACGCCGCGAGGCGTTTGGTCACTTCATTGTCCGCGACCGCGATCAACGCGAGGTTGACCTCGATGCCGGTCGTCAGCATTTCGCGAATGCTTTCGATCTCGGCGTTGATGCGCGTCAGGTGATCGTAGACGTCGCGGAAGTAGTCCGACAGGCCGGCGGCCACTGGCGGCACGCGGCCGCCGTGCAGCTTGCCGACCGCGTCGAGCAGCGGCGCCACCGAGTGCTTGAGCGTCATCAGCCGCCGCTTCAGCGCGTAGAGCGAGGCCATCTTGTCGCGGCTCGACGTCTCGTCGAACATCCGGTCCTCGGCTCGCTCAAGCACGGAACCAAGGACATCGAGGATCGGGAAATAGCGGTCGACCACTGCATCCATCAGCGCATAGAGCACGTAACCGGAGCCATGTGCGAGAAGCTCGGGCTCGCGCTCGACGCGCGTGCGAACGTCGACGAATCCCTTCTTGGTCCGATGGCGAACGGACAGGACGTAGTTGAGCCCGGCGAAGATGTCGACCTCGCCGACCCACAGCTCGCCGTTTTGCGCGTCCGTTTCGAGCTCGACCGTGTGCAATACGACGAACAGGCATTCGTCGTATTCCTCGATTTTGGGACGCTGGTGACCCTTGCGCGCGTCCTCGACGGCGAGCGGATGCAGGCCGAATTCCTCGGCCATCTCGTCGATCTCGCCCGGCGCAGGCTCGACCAGCCCGACCCAGACGAAGCAATCGGGCCGCGTGATGTATTCGCTGACGTCCTCTTTCGGGATGTCGGCGAGCTTGCGGCCGTTCTGATAGACGACGCAATTGATCAGCATGGACCGTGCGGGGCTGTGCGTGCGAGGGGACCGATGATACGCCGCGGAGCGATCTCGCCTCCGATGTCGTCGACGCGCGATGCTATACTCGAAACAGGCGCGCATGTCGGCCGCGACAGCCATCCTGTGGCCCGACTCTCCACGTTGAACGATCGCGCGCCGACTTCCCCTTCCGAGCCGCCGGGCAGCACCGCGCGGCTCGGGCCCGCTCGCGGCGAGTGGGCAATCCTGCTCACCCTCGCGACCGTGCAGTTCACGCACATCGTCGACTTCATGATGATCATGCCGCTCGGCCCGCAGTTCATGCGCATCTTCGAGCTCGCGCCGGGCCAATTCAGCCTGCTCGTTTCGGCATACACGTTCGCCGCTTCGGCAAGCGGCTTCGTCGCGGCGTTCTGGATCGACCGCTACGATCGCAAGCGCGCGCTGATCGCCGTCTATCTGGGCTTCATCGTGGCGACCGCGCTGTGCGGCCTCGCCAACAGCTATCTGCTGCTGCTGGGCGCGCGCGTCGTCGCCGGCGCCTTCGGCGGCGTGCTGGGCGCGCTGGTGCTCGCGATCGTCGCCGACACGATCCCGTACGCGCGGCGCGCGAGCGCGACCGCAATCGTCGCGGCGTCGTTCTCGGTGGCCTCCGTCGCCGGTGTTCCGCTCGGGTTGTGGATCGCCGCGCATCTGTCATGGCGCGCGCCGTTTCTCGCGCTCGGCGCCATGTGCGTCGTGGTCGGCGCCATTGCGCAATTCGTGCTGAAGCCGGTGATCGCCCATCTCGAGCATGCGCAGGTCCGGCATCCGGTCGAGCAGTTGCGCTTGATCTTCGGCGAGCCGAACCATTTGCGCGCGTTCGCGTTCGTGATCGCGCTGATGTTCGCCGGCTTCACGGTGATCCCGTTCATCGCGGCGTACAACGTCGCGAACGTAGGCCTCGCCGAGTCCGAGCTCGCGATCATCTACTTCGCCGGCGGCCTTGCGACGCTCGTCACCGCGCAGGTCTTCGGACGGCTCGCCGACCGCTACGGCAAGAAGCGGCTGTTCACGATTCTCGCGCTTGCCTCGATCGTGCCGCTCGTCGTGAGCACGCACCTGCCGCGCGTACCGCTCGCGCACGCGGTCGCGGTGTCGACGCTCTTTTTCGTGATCGTGACCGGGCGCTTCGGTCCGGCGATGGCGCTGATCACGGGATCCGCGCAGCCGCGGCTTCGCGGCAGCTTCATGAGCTTCAATGCGTCGCTGCAGCAATTGGGCGCCGGACTCGCCGCGATGACGAGCGGTTTTCTGATCGGCCGCGCGCCCGACGGCGCCCTGACGAACTTCGGCATCGTCGGCTGGCTCGCCGTCGCGTGCACGCTCGGCTGCATCGTGCTCGCGCAGCGCATTCGCGTCGTCGAATGAAAAGGCGTATGGTCAATCTTCCGGTCGGCCGCCGTTAACATCGCCGCGTTTCCTCGCTAACATCGGCGTCCACGCTCCCCGGCCCGACCGCCGGACACCCGCGATGATCATCCAGTCGCTGCTCGATACCGACCTCTACAAGTTCACGATGATGCAGGTCGTGCTGCATCACTTTCCGACTGCTCAGGTCGAGTACCGCTTCAAGTGTCGCAACGCCGATTTCGATCTGACGCCCTACATCGGCGAGATCCGCGACGAGATCCGTGCGCTGTGCTCGCTGCGCTTTCGCAGCGAGGAGCTCGATTACCTGCGGCGCTGGCGATTCATGAAGAGCGACTACGTCGACCTGTTGAAGCTGTTCCAGCTCGACGAGCGCTTCATCGACGTCGGACGCGTCGCGGGCTCGCCGCGCGAGATCGACATCAAGATCAAGGGACCGTGGCTGCACACGATCCTGTTCGAAGTGCCGGTGCTCGCGATCGTGAGCGAAGTGCGCGACCGCAACGCGCACGCGAGCCTCGACCTTGCCGAAGGACGCGGGCGTCTCGCGCACAAGATCGCGACGATCAACGCCGTGCACGACCCCGATTTCCGGGTTGCCGACTATGGCACTCGCCGCCGCTTTTCGCGTCGGTGGCAGGAGGAGGTCGTCGACACATTGCATCGGCAGATCGGCGCGAAGTTCGTCGGCACCAGCAACGTGGACCTCGCGTTCCGCCATGGGCTTACGCCGCTCGGAACGATGGCGCACGAATACCTGCAGGCATGCCAGGCCGTGGGACCGAGGCTGCGCGATTCGCAGACGTTCGCGTTCAACACCTGGGCGCGCGAATACCGCGGCGATCTCGGTATCGCGCTTTCCGACGTCTGCGGGATGGAAGCGTTCCTGCGCGATTTCGATCTCTTCTTCTGCAAGCTGTTCGACGGCGTGCGGCACGACTCGGGCGACCCGTTCGAATGGGGCGAGAAGATGATCGCGCACTACCAGAAGATGCGGGTCGACCCGCACACGAAGACGCTCGTGTTCTCCGATTCGCTGAACGTTCCGCTCGCGATCCGCTTGTTCGAGTACTTCCGCGGTCGCATCCAGACGGCATTCGGCGTCGGCACGAACCTCACCAACGACGTCGGCATCGAAGCGCTGCAGATCGTGATCAAGATGACGCGCTGCAACGGTCAACCGGTCGCGAAGATCAGCGACGAGCCGTCGAAAACGATGGACTACGACCCATCGTACGTCGCGTACTTGCGCGAGGTGTTTCAGGTGCCGGAGGTCAAGCTGCCGGCTCCGGTCGAGGAAGCGTGAAAAAGTAGGGTCAGACTCGACTTTTCGCGTGGCGGTTGCGCTGGTTGAGACGGCTGCAGGAAAAGTCGAGTCTGACCCTACTTTTCAAGCTCGCGCCGGTAATGCGCGAGCATCGTCGCGTCGAAGCACGCGAAGATCACTTCGTCGATTGCGCTTGCAACGCCCGCGTGGGCAGTGACCTCGCGGACGGCGATCGCGACCGCATCGGCGATCGGATAGCCGAATGCGCCGCAGCTGATCGCAGGAAACGCGATCCGCCGGATCGAATGCGCGACGGCGAGATCGAGCGAACGTCGATAGCACGCCGCGAGGAGCTCGGACTCGCCGTGAGTTCCGCCGCGCCAAACCGGCCCTACAGTGTGGATTACAAAGTGCGCGGGAAGATTGTAACCATTCGTGATCTTCGCATCGCCCGTCGCGCAGCCGCCAAGCGTCGCGCATTCGGACTTCAGCGCAGGGCCGGCCGCACGGTGGATCGCGCCGTCGACGCCGCCGCCGCCGAGCAGCGAGCTGTTCGCGGCATTGACGATCGCATCGACCGCGAGTGAGGTAATGTCGACAACTCGGGCTTCGAGGCGCGCCGGCATTCGTCGATCGTAGCGCCGTTCGTCGGACGGCGAAACGACAACAGGCGATCGATTTGCCCAATGCGCTGACGTAAGGCTCCTCTTCGGTGTAAATTCGCATGCATGGCTACACCCGTTCCCGCGGTCAACGGCGCCGTGCCTTCGCAAGCGGCTGGCGTCCCGGATCGGCGCCTTCGACTCGAAGATATCCTCAAGTTGATGGTTATCGACGGGCTGGTCGGCGCCGCCGACGCGGACCAGCTCGCGCGAAGCCGGACCGCACGTTTCGATCATCCGCTCGAGCTGATCGCCGATCGCAAGTGGCGCCATCCGAAGTCGCCGCACAAGGTGCTGACGCTCGAAACGCTCGTCGAGTGGCTCGCCGGCAAGCTCGACGTGCCGTATCGGCACATCGATCCGCTGAAGATCGACCTCTCGGCAGTGACGCAAACGATGTCGATCGCCTACGCGGAGCGCTATCGGATCCTTCCGGTCGACGTCAGTCGCGACACGCTGACGGTGGCAACGTCGGAGCCGTTCGTGCGCGCGTGGGCCGACGAGCTCGAGAAGATCATTCGGCTCAAGGTGCGGTTCGTATTCGCGAACCCGCAGGACATCAAGCGCTACCTCGGCGAGTTCTTCACGCTTGCGCGTTCGATGAAGCGAGCGCAGGAGACGTCGAAGGGCGATCTGTCGCTCGCGCGCAACTTCGAGCAGCTCGTCGAGCTCGGCCGGCGCGGCAACCTCGACGCGAACGATCAGCACGTCGTCCACATCGTCGACTGGCTCTGGCAATACGCGTTCGAGCAGCGCGCGTCCGACATCCATATCGAGCCGCGTCGCGATGTCGGCGTCGTGCGTTTCCGAATCGACGGCGTGCTGCATCAGGTCTACGCGATCCCGATACCCGTCCTCGTTGCGATGACGTCGCGGATCAAGCTGCTCGCACGCATGGAGATCGTCGAAAAGCGCCGCCCGCAGGATGGCCGGATCAAGACGCTCGCGCCCGACGGCCAGGAGGTCGAGCTTCGCATCTCGACGATGCCGACGGCGTTCGGCGAGAAGATCGTCATGCGCATCTTCACGCCGGAAGTGCTGGTGCGCGACTTCGTCGAGCTCGGCTTCACCCCCGAGGACCAGGAGCGCTGGCAGCGGATGATCAAAGAGCCGAACGGCATCATCCTGGTCAGCGGTCCGACCGGCTCCGGCAAGACGACGACGCTGTATTCGTCGTTGAAGCAGATCGCCACACCGGAAGTGAACGTCTGCACGGTCGAAGACCCGATCGAGATGATCGAGCCTGCGTTCAACCAGATGCAGGTGCAACCGACGATCGGCGTCGACTTCGCGCACGGTGTGCGCACGCTGCTGCGGCAGGATCCGGACATCATCATGGTCGGCGAGATCCGCGATCGGGACACCGCGGATATGGCGGTGCAGGCCGCGCTGACCGGGCACCTCGTGCTGTCGTCGCTTCATACCAACGATGCGCCGACGGCGGTGACGCGATTGCTCGACCTCGGCGTGCCTTCCTACCTGATCAGCTCGACGTTGCTGGGCGTTATGGCGCAGCGGCTCGTACGCACGCTGTGCCCGCATTGCAAGACGATGGGCGAAGCGCCGGATGACGATACGTGGCGTGCGATGACGGCGCCGTGGCGCGGCGAAAAGCCCGCACAGGTGATGCGACCGGTCGGCTGTCTCGAATGCCGGATGACCGGCTACTACGGACGCATCGGACTATACGAAATCATGTTGATGACGCCGGCGCTGCGGCGTCTCGTGCAGCCGGACAACGACGATCGCGTCCTGCGCGAGCAGGCATTCAAAGACGGCATGAAGCCGCTGCGCGTGTCCGGTGCGATGAAGGTCGGCGCCGGTATCACTACCGCCGAGGAGATTGTCAGAGTCGTGCCGCTCGCGTGACGGTCGGCTCGACGAGGTGGCGGCCACCGCTTGGGGGCCGCCAGGGAGCGCGGGGCATGGAATGACCCGCAAAGGGGACGCGGCCGCCGCAACGCGGCCGCAGGAAGAGGATGGCCGCAAAGCGTGCGTCGGCACAACTGCACGGGTGCCGATGAACTCGTACGTTGACGCGCGATGCGTCCGCCGACGCGACGCGCTTCGGCTGGCGGCGATTCGGCGCGACGAATCGTGCTCGCGGCTCGGCGGCCCGACCGTATGGCGCTGATCGGATTCAAGCCAACCAAGGCGAGGCTCGTGCTCGCCGACGGCAGCGACAGCGTTCTCGTGATGAAGGTCTCGGTCGCTGCCGGCGAAAGCATCGCACTCGCGAGCGGCGGCAGGCTCGAAGCGCTCGGCGGCTCGCTTCGCATCCGCGAGCGCCGGGCAACCCGCGCTCGCCAAAAGGCGCGTCACGTCGGCTCGATGCTATTCGTCCCCGGCTCCGCGAAGGGCGGCGCCGACGCCGCGGCGAAATTTCAAATCGACGTGACGCTCGACGGGCGCAAGTTCGCGGCGCTGCTCGAAGTCGCGCTGGCGGGCGGATTGCCGTCGAAGTTCTTCGTCGAGGCCGGCGAACGGGTGTCGGCGACGAGGACGCGCGGCATCGGCTATGCGCTTCGCGACGGAGGCCGCACCAAAGTGTGGGACAACCGCGGACAACGGATTCTCCCGGTGACCGCCTTTTCGATGATTCTGCCGATCGCCACGCCCCCCGCGATGGCGGCGTCGGCGGTTGACGACGAGCACCCTGGATTGGGGGCGCTCGCGACGAATGCGCAGCTCGCCGAACTTGCCGACGAGCTTCTGGTGTTCCAGGGCGAGACGCGGCACACGCTTCTAGCCATCGGCGGCATCGTCGCCGTCGTCATCGTGCTGCTGCTGGTAGCGACAATCATTCTCATGTTGCGCTAATGCAACACGAAACTGCATGCGACCTTCAGTCGCGGAGCAGTAAGAATTTCGGCTCGGAAAGTTTGCGCTGAAGCAAACATCGATTATTGGGGTTGCACGTTCGCGCCCCTCCTGCTGTAGTGTACTCGTCGTATCCCCCGATAAGAGGGGCACAAGCAGAACACCAAGACGAGTGCACTGCAATAGGGAGACAACATGAAGACGACGATTGCCGCACTGCTGGCGGCGGTCACCATGGCTGTGGCGATCAGCGCGCAGGCAGGCCAACGCTACATCGTTCAATCATCGACATGGGGTGCC
The DNA here is from genome assembly GCA_963728935.1 of uncultured beta proteobacterium. GTDB lineage: Bacteria > Pseudomonadota > Gammaproteobacteria > Burkholderiales > Casimicrobiaceae > CAVSMC01. The sequence goes on from CAVSMC010000001.1 coordinate 2,528,414, forward strand.
GCGCAAGATGCCGCGGTGGTCGCTGCCGGCGGCACTGTCCTGCAGCGCCACGCGAGCTCCGGCGTCGGCGTGGTTGAATCGAGCGATCCGAATTTCCTTTCGCGGGTCCAGCGCAACCCGGCGATCACGTTCGCCGACGAGGACATCCACCTGCTCTACCAGCAGCCGGCGCTGTTCCAGCCGCGCGACATCCATCTGCTCGACATCCACTTGCTGGACATCCATCTGCTGGATATCCATCTGCTCGACATCCACCTGCTCGACATCCACCTGCTGGACATTCATCTGCTCGACATCCACCTGCTGGACATTCATCTGCTGCAGAGCGGCACCGCGCAGGTTCCGGCGGGCAATCCGCTGTACGCGTTCCAGTGGGCACCGCGCGCGGTCGACGCGGCGTCCGCCTGGCAGCGCGGGTACACGGGACGCGGCGTTCGCGTCGCGATCGTCGACGGCGGGCTGTCCGCATCGCATCCGGCCCTCGCGCGCAATATCGATCGAGCGGCGTCGAAGTCGTGCGTGTCGGGTTACGGATTCGACGAAGACGTCGGCGAGTTCTGGCATGCCACGCACGTGGCGGGCATCGTCGCGGCTTCGTTCGGCGGCGGCGGCACGCTCGGCATCGCGCCGGATGCGACGCTGATCGGCGTCAAGGTCGCGCACAACGGCGAGGGCACGTTCGCAGATCTTCTGTGCGGCGTCATGCACGCGGCAACGACCGGGCGCGCGGACGTCATCAATCTCAGCCTCGGCACGACGATCGAACGCAACGCGAAGAACCAGCGGTTGATCAACGCGCTCGAGAGGGTCATCAACTTCGCGACGCGCAACGGCGCGGTGGTCATCGCGGCCGCGGGTAACGATGCGCTCAATCTCGACAAGGGCAACATGATGGCGATACCCGCCGAGTCGGGAAGCGCGATCGCCGTTTCGTCGACGGGTCCGGTCGGCTGGGCGAAGGGTGCGAGCGACGCAAGCCATTTCGCGTCGTACTCGAACTTCGGTGCATCGGCGATCAACGTCGCAGCTCCCGGAGGCGACGTCGCGTACGCGGGCGAGGAAAGCTGCACGGTCGCCGGATTCACCCGTCCGTGCTGGATCTTCGACATGGTGCTCAGCACGTCGCCGGGCGGTTACGCATGGCGTGCCGGAACGAGCATGGCGGCGCCGGTGGTCTCGGGCGTGGCCGCGCTCGTGAAGCAGCGTTATCCGAATGCCGGTCCGGCGCAGGTGCGCGCCATTCTGCAACGCAGCGCGATCGATGCGGGTCCGCGCGGAACGGATGCGTACTACGGCAGCGGCCTGGTCAACGCCAACCGCGCGACGCAGTAGCAGTCGACGCTGCATGTGCAAAACGGCGGCTGCGGTCGCCGTTTTGTCTTACTCTGGGAACGTCGAGGACGAGCGGCGCGGGCCCCGTCTTTTCATTGCAGCGGCTTCGGCCAGCCCGGGCTCTCCGCGAAAGACGGCGCCGGACGACGCCATCGCGAGCCCGCCTCGTACGATCGCAGCTTGTTGTACAGCGTCTTGGTGCTGATGCCGAGCATGTGCGCGGCTTCTTCCTGCGTTCGGCATTGCTTGACCGTGTGCAGGATGAGGCGTCGCTCGACATCGGCGAGCGTTTCTCCGACGGTGACGCGAATGCCGGTCGCTGCGCTCGGCACCGAGCCCAGCACGGTTTCACGCTGCAGCACCGGCTGGGTGATCGCCCTGCCTTCGGCGAGGATGTACGCACGCTGGACGATGTTGTAGAGCTCTCTCACGTTTCCGGGCCAATCGTAGCGCTCCATGCGCGCGAGCGCCGCGGGACTGAACGACTTGATCGGCGAGCCTCGCCGGTTCAGTAGATCGAGAAAGTGCAGCGTGAGCCGCGTGATATCGCCCGCGCGTTCGCGCAGCGGCGGCACCTGCAACGGCACGACCTGCAGCCGGTAGAGCAGGTCCTCGCGCAGCTTGCCGTCCTTGACCGCGTCGTACGGGTCCCGGTTGGTCGCCGCGATGACGCGCACGTCGACCGGGATCGCGCCGGTCGAGCCGATGCGACTGACCGTGTGCGATTCGAGCACGCGCAACAGGCGCACCTGCAGGTCGAGCGGCATCTCGGTCACTTCGTCGAGGAACAGCGTCCCGCCGCTCGCGCGCTCGAAGAAGCCGACGTGCTGTCGCGTCGCGCCGGTGAAGCTTCCTCGCTCGTGACCGAACAGCTCGCTTTCGATCAGCGCCGGCGACACCGCGCCGCAATTGACCGCGAGGTACGGTCCGTTGCGCCGAAGCGACAGCTCGTGCAAGGTCTTCGCGACGAGCTCCTTGCCGGTACCGCTCTCGCCGATGACGAGGACCGTTGCATCGGTCGGCGCGATGCGCTTCATCTCGTCGAACAGCTTGCGCATCGCCGGCGAGGCGCCGATCAGCTCGCCGAGCCGATCGGCGGGCGCATCTTCGGCCCGCTCGGGCATCGATACGCGCGCGAGGATGCTTTGCAGCTTCGGAACGCTCAGCGGCTTGGTCAAGTAGTCGACCGCCCCGAGTCGCATCCCCTTCACGCACGTCTCGACGCTCGCGTGTCCGGTGATGACGACGACGTCGCTCGACCTGGGAAGATCAGGCTCGGTCAGAAGGTCGATGCCGCTGCCGTCGGGCAGCACGAGGTCCACCAGCACGAGGTCCGGAATCGGGTCGAAACGGCTGCGCGCATCGGCGAGGCTCGAAGCGACCGCGGTGGTGAAGCCGTCGCGAGCGATCAGCTCGGCAAGGGTTCGGCGCGAGATTTCGTCGTCGTCGACGATCAGTGCGTGCGGCATCGTTTCTCCTTTTCCATTCGGAGCGTTGGGCGCTGCGACGCAAATTCCGTTCCGACGACGTCGATATCGCAACGCCCTGTTTCGACGGGATGTGCACCGGAAAGATTTATCCATCGTGCAAAAACTTCCATCGCCGATGGTATTTGGCTCTCATCGCTATCCGCCCGTCGTCTCGCCCCCCATGACCTGAAGGATCGTTCCGGTGATGTAAGACGAATCCGCGTTGGACGCGAGAAAGACGTACGAAGGTGCGAGCTCCTCCGGTTGAGCGGGCCGTCCCATCTTCACCTGCTGCCCGAACTTCGCGACGTCCTGTTCGCTCGCGCCCGAGTCGGCGACGTTGAGCGGCGTCCACACGGGACCGGGCGCGACCGCGTTGACGCGGATCTTGCGCTCGACCACCGCCTGCGCGAGCGTCTTGGTGAAGGCGTTGATCGCCCCTTTCGTCGCCGAGTAATCGGGCAGTCGCTCCGAGCCCAGCAAGCCGGTGACCGAGCTCGTCGCGATGATGACGCCGCCTTCGCCCATCACGCGCAATGCCGCTCGCGCAAGCCGGACATAGGCATAGATGTTGGTCCTGAACGTGCGGTCGAGCTCCTCGTCCGTCAGCTCGTCGAGCGATTCCTTGCGGTTCTGATGCGCAGCGTTGGAGACGAGAATGTCGAGCTTGCCGAAATGCTTCACCGTATCGTCGACGATGCGCTCGCAGTACGGCGGGTCGGTGAGATCGCCGGGCAGCAGCAGGCAGCGTCGGCCTTCGCGCTCGATCGCATCGCGCGTTTGCTCCGCGTCGGACTGCTCGGCGGGCAAGTACGCGATCGAGACGTCGGCGCCTTCGCGCGCGTACAGCACCGCCACCGCGCGGCCGATGCCGGAATCGGCGCCGGTGATGAGGGCCGACTTGCCGGCGAGCTTACCCGCGGCCTTGTATTGCTCCGCCTGGTAGCGCGGACGCGGCTCGAGCTTCGATTCGAGCCCCGGCTTGTCCTGATGTTGTTCGGGAAACGGCGGCTTCGGCTCGTCGAGCATTTCGACGTCGCCGTTCGCAAGCCTCTTGGGTGTGCGCGAGGTAGCCATGTTCGATGATGTCCTTCGATGGAATGACGAATCGCTTGCGGGCGCATCGCGCCGCGAAGCTCCGTGCAAGTAGCGAGCACGTTCCGTTCCGATCCGATGTGCGCAGGGGCAAAGGCTCGCGGTGTGGGTCACGTTCGTGCGTTGCGCCCGGCAACATTTGCAATTTCGTTGAAAAGTGCACCCTCGATCGGACGCGCGGCAAGGCGTTCGCGTGCCGAACAACTCCACCGGCGCCGAAGTCGACTGCGCATGGTGCGGAAGTTGCAACGCTTGGGCGTTTCAGCACGATTTGCGAGGTCACCATGCTTCGAAGCAACTGCACCGCGCTCGTTGCGCTCGCCGCGGCGGCGCTGATTCAAGGCTGCAGCACCATGGATCGCATCAACGTGCAGGATTGGACTCCGTACAGCGGCACCAAGGCGGCGAGCGCGGCAAGCAAGGCAAACGCGATGGACACCGCATCGTCGGCGATCGCCGATACCCTGCTGTTGCCGTTCACAGCATCGAGCTACGGGTTCGGCTACCGCTACGATCAAAGTACGCACACGATGCGCCAAAGCGCGAACAACTGGGGTTGGTCCGACTACCCGCCGACTTGGGGCATGTCGGGCGCCCACACGTCGAGCGGTACGTCGGGAACGGACATGTCGACGAGCAGCGGGACGGCCGCGACCGGCAGCACCGGAAGCAGCACCACGCCCGGCACAAGCGCGGGCGCGCCGGCGACGGGATCGACGATGTGGTCGGGCACGAGCCCTGACGCCGCGCGCGGTCCCTCGTCGACGGTGGGCACGAGTGGTGCGTCGAGCGGCGCGACATCGGGCAGGGGGTCGTCCGCGGGAGGTCAGTGATACCGCGCTTGCGCAGCCCGAGCGTCGCGTTGGGCGTCGCCGCCGCGCGCGAAAGACAAGGGTCGGCGCGTGAGGCGGATCCGACAGTGCAATCGGGCGCGCGACGACACGCGCGCCCGACGCAACAGGCTACGCTGCGATTCGCCAAGCGAGGCGCAATTGTGATGCCGCGCGCGAAGAAGCCTGCTGCGAAACCGCCTCCGGATCTCGACAGCGTCCTCGAGACGACCGGGCTCCGCTATTCTCGTGACGGCGATGCCGGTTTGCGTCGCGACGGCGAGCCCGGCCGCTTTGCCTATGTCGATGCGAATCGTCGGCGCATCGACGATGCGCGCGTGCTTGCGCGCATCGCGAAGCTCGCGATTCCGCCTGCATGGACGAACGTATGGATCTGCGCCGATCCGCGCGGGCATCTGCAAGCGACCGGTCGCGACGCGCGTGGACGCAAACAGTATCGCTATCACGCCGATTGGCGCCACGAGCGCGACAGCAACAAATTCGATCGACTCGCGTCGTTCGGCAAGTCGCTGCCGGCGCTGCGCGCGGCGGTCAAGCGCGATCTCAAGCTGCCGGAACTGCCGCGGCGCAAGGTTCTCGCCGCGATGGTCGGGTTGCTCGACACGACGTTCGTTCGCGTGGGAGACGAGCGCTACCGGCGCGAAAATCGCACGTACGGGCTCACGACGCTGCGCAATCACCACGTGCAGATCAACGGCGATCGCATCCGCTTGCGCTTTCGCGGCAAGTCCGGCAAGGAGCACGACCTGTCGCTCTCCGACAAGCGGCTTGCGCGCGTCGTGCGCCATTGCCGGGATCTGCCCGGCTACGAGCTCTTTCAATACGTCGACAATGGCGAGATCCGCAGCATCGACGCATCCGACGTCAACGACTATCTGCGCGAGGTTTGCGGCGCCGATTACACGGCGAAGGATTTCCGGACCTGGGGCGCGACGGTGATAGCGGCGAGCGCGCTGATGTGCGCCGAGCCGCCCGCATCGGAGCGCGAGGCGGTGCGCACGGTGAACGACGCGCTTCACCGCGCCGCCGCGCTGCTCGGCAATACCGTCGCCGTGTGCCGCAAGAGCTACGTGCATCCGGGTGTCGTCGACGCGTATCGTGCGCGATCGGCGGCGCCGGCTCGATCTCGTGCGCGCGTGCGCGGGTTGCGCGGCCCGGAACCGCACGTGCTCCGGCTGTTGCAGCGCTTATCGAGCGCCGCCGCAAGGGCCGAAAGAGATCGGCCGACGCTCGCTGCGTCGCTGGCGGCATCGATCCGCCGACGGGCGAAGCAGGCGCGACGGCGCCCTCGAGAAGCCGCCGCCGCGCGCGCTCCCTGACCATCCCAACAACGCGTTCGCTACGGCGCGATGGGCGTGCGCCCGGCGCGCCCGGGTCTGTCGGCATGATTTACAAAGAAGCGACATCGCGACGATAACCGCTTGTTTTCTCGGGGATGGCATGAATGATGCCTTGCGTCTGCGCGGTGCCGCGTTGCGGCTCCAAGCAACAGGGAGACGAGCCAGCTACGTCCTTGGAAGGCGGGCGCACTTGGTCGGTTTGCGCGGGCCACAATCGTTGCGGCATTCAGCACCCGGCGCAGCTGCAACCCTCTTCAGCGGGACGCTCTGCTACACGACGTTCGAAGGTGATGGTCGCGCTGCTGGCGGCACAGCAGTGGTTGTCGCTTCTCGTCGCCGCAAGACCCGTGATCCCATTACGAATACGACTTGGTTCAGTGCTGTTCATTTAACGCCGCCCGAAGAAAGGGGAGAACGACCATGAAACGCCAGTTCAAACTCGCATGCATTGCAGGCGCCGCGGCGGCGGCTCTAGGCGCGTCGACGATGACGTCGGCCGCTCCGTGTCTCACGAGTGCGGCCGATACCGTCGGCAACCCAATCTTCGGCGCGACCGTGGGGACGTTCATCGGTCTAGGCATCGATCCAACGGTGACGTGCATCGAAAATGGCACTTGGGCCGATCCCAGCGGCTTCGGCCTCGGCAATTACGTCAAGGGCGCGGATGGCGTTGGTTTCGCGACCGATCCGACGGTGCTTGGAGCGTATGCGCTCGGCGGTTCCGTGCCCGGCAGCGCCAACGGACGCGACTTCGCATGGGTGCAGGACACGAGCCCCAACGCGAACCCCGAAGGCGCCGTGGGTAGTGCACCATCGACCGGGATCGTGTGGGATCTTGGCGGTCAGGCGAACCAGGTGGCAGTGTTCGTATTCGTCGACCACGGGCCGGTGCCCGGAGAGGTGCTCGAAAACACCGCCTGGCTATCGAATGACCCGGACGCGGCGGACGCCGGGTGGACGCGGGCATCCCTCGTTCACGTCTACGGCGATGGTTGGTCGCCTGATCCGAACGTGGCCGACGGATTCGTTGCCGTGTACCAGCTACCAGGCGGCGCCACCTTCCGCTACGTGTCGGTCACCTGGGGCGGCCCGGGAGCGGTCGTGCGCGACGGCGACAACGAGATTGACGCGGTCGGCGGTTTGACGGTCGGTGGCGGTGGTCTCGGCGGCATCCCCGAGCCGACATCGATCGCGTTGCTCGGCCTCGGTCTCGCGGGGCTCTCCGTTGCACGGCGGCGGCGGGCAGAAAAGGACTAGCTGCCCCGTCCAACGCAGTCCCGCGCAAAGAACCCCGCCAAACGGCGGGGTTCTTGCGCCAGAGCCCGCACAATGTGCGGCACCGCTTGTTGTTCGTCGGCACTCTTTACAGTGAACGCGTCCGATCCTGTTGTACACAGTCATTTTGCTCTGAGATCAAGCTGTTGTTGTAACGGTCCGATTCTTGCGTATTCCTATGCAACAGTCATATGAATTCAAGAAAAGGGTCTTTCATGCTTGTGAAATCGGAGAATAGTATGAGGAAGGGCGCACTTGCGGTAGCAATGTTCGCGATGACGCTCGGTGCGTCCGCCGTGGAGGCGTCGCCTTTGGACGTCTACTCGGCGACGTTCCAGGGTGTCACGTTCACATTCACCGAAGTCGACGCCGACACCCTCACGTTTGAGCTATCCGGCACCCCTTCGGGCGATTGGACGGGCGTCAACTTTTTGGGTGCGTTCGACCTGAAGGATCTGGGAATCAACTTCGGTTCGAACACCGGCATTGCAAACGGGCCGGGTGCGACGAATCTCGCCGGGCTCAACAAGCAGCTCTCGGCGTCCAACGTCCACTGCTCGGCCCCGGGATCTCCCCCGCCCTCGATCTGCTTTGACCTTAGTCCGGACGTGGCGTTGGGAGCGCTGCCGTTCGACTTCATTTACACGATCGATTTTTCGGCGAATCTGGCTGTCGACACATCGCTCGGCCCGCATCTCCAAATCGTGTTCACGAACACCCAGAACGGCGGAAAGGTCGGCAGCCTGTATTCGCAGAACGTCCCGTTGAGCAGCTCGGGCTCGTCCAGCGGCAGTAGTGGCAGCAGCAGCGGCAGTAGTGGCAGCAGCAGCGGCAGCAGCAGCGGTTCTTCGGGAACGATTGCCGAGCCGAATTCGAGCATCCTCTCGCTGCTCGGCGTTGGCATGCTCGCTGCGGCATTGTGGATGCGTCGGCGGTCGCTGAACGCATAAGACGCGCTTCATCCTGGCGCCAAAGAGGAACCCCGTGCGAACGGGGTTTTCTTTTGCGCGCGGTGCTACGACGCGCCTACTGTGCTCCGCGCAACGGCGCCGGTCGCTCGCCGGGCTTGTCGAGGAGGACCTCGTCAATCACCTGGAGCGCGGGCGAAGGGTCGACGGCGTTGGCAGGCGAGAGGCCGCTCGCGACGATGACCGCTTTCCACAAGGTCCAGGCGCGACCCCGAATCCATGCATCCGCATCCAGCGGCAGCATCGCCCGGAAAGCATCGCGGCCTTTTCTGCGGAACAGCGTCCACGCAATGCTGAGGTCGCACGCCGGGTCCCCCACCGCCATGAGCCCGAAGTCGATGACCGCCCGCAAGCGCTCGCCACGGACCAGCAGGTTCGTCGCGGCGACGTCGCCATGTACCCAGACCGCCGAATGGCGCCAGCGAGTGCCCAGTGCGGCTTCCCAAACCGCCGTGGCCCGGCGAGTATCGAGCTTGCCACCGAGCACGGCGAGTGCCTGCCGCACCTCTGCGTCGTACGTCGTCAACGAGCCGCCACGATGGAAGTTGTGCGGGCCCGGCGGTGGCCCGCCCGACGGGTCAACTCGCTGAAGGGCGGCGAGGAAGCGCGCGAGGCTACTCGCGAAGTCCGGCGAATCAGCTACATCAAACGATGGCGCAGCGCCTTCAATCCAACGATAAACGGCCCAGCTCCAAGGCAACCCGCATCCCGGCGCGCCAAGCGCCACAGGGGTAGGTATCTCCAACGGCAGCGAATGCGCCAGAACCGGCAGCCAGCGGTGTTCCTTCTGTACCTGCTCCGAATAGGCCGCGGCACGCGGCACGCGAACGAGCAAGTCGTCGCCGAGACGGAAAGTCATGTTGTCCCAGCCGCCCGGCGTCACGCGCTCGATGGGCAATTCAGCCCACTGCGGAAACTGGCTGACCAGCAGCCCGTGCACCAGCGGTTCGTCTATCGTGACGGACGCCGCTGCGGTTCGAGGGCTCGACATCGGCTAATACGAAGTTGAACGTGGGACCTGCGCCCGGCAAGGTCGAGCCTCGCCGCCAAGTTTGGCGTCATCGTAAACCGTGCGGCGACTGCAATCGCAACGGGCAGGCGCCGCTCGGACCGGGGAAGGGCTTGGAGACAAGTGCAGGGTCAGATGCTGAGTAACGGCCTTTGCGCGTCGGGCATCGGTGAAGCCCGTCGAACGCCGGCGAGCGACGCCGGTGTACATTGACGCATCGATGAATCGTTCACCAACGCTCGCCCCCGTACGATCGCTCGGCCTGCGCTGCAAGAACATCGTCGCATCGATAGCCGTCGTCGCCATCGCGTGCGCCGTCCATCGCTACGCGCCTTACAACCGGACGCTGATGGACGACCTCTACGGTCCGGCCGGCCATGCGTTCACGGGCGCGCAGTTCCTGACGATCGCATCGGCGTTGTACGCGATCGTTCTTGCCCTCTATCTCGCTTGCGTGCGCGAGCCGGGCGTTGCGAAGTCGCTGCGCTGCTTCCGTGCGATCGCCGCGTTCGCGCGCTCGCCGCGCGAAGTTTGGCGCAATGGCCTCTTGCGCGAGGATCGTGTCGCCGTGCTGACGACATTGCTGAAGGGGTTCTATGCGCCCTTGATGGTGACGGCGCTGATGTCGTTCTGCATGGGCGCGCTCGCGCATGGACTGAGCATCGTCCAAGGCGAGCCGCTCGCAGACGGGTTCAGAGCGCTGTTCGACCGGCACGGCTTCTGGTTCGCAATGCAGTTGATCCTGTTCGTCGACGTGCTGATCTACACGGTCGGTTATCTTGTCGAGCTGCCGCGCCTCGGCAACGAGATCCGCTCGGTCGATCCGACGCTGCTCGGCTGGGCCGCCGCGCTCGCCTGCTATCCGCCGTTCAATATCGTGACAGGCGCCATTCTCGGATCGGAAACCAGCGACTTCCCGCAGTTCGACAGCCCCACCGTGCATTTCGTCCTGAACGCCGCGCTGCTCGCGCTGATGGCAATCTTCGCATCGGCTTCGGTTGCGCTCGGTTTCAAGGCAAGCAACCTGACGCATCGCGGCATCGTTTCGCGCGGACCGTACGCCGTCGTGCGCCATCCCGCCTACACCTGCAAGAACGCCGCCTGGTGGATCGGCGCGATTCCATCGGTGTCGACCGCCTTTGCGGCGTCCTTCGCCACCGGCGTGCTTGCGGTGGCGTCGGTTGTCGGCGTCACCATGCTCTATGTGATGCGCGCGCTGACCGAGGAGGATCACCTGAGAAAGGTCGATGGCGAGTACGCGGCGTACGCGGCGAAGGTGCGTTATCGATTCATTCCGGGCCTCGCATAGCGTCTTCGCCGCCGGGAAAAAAGTCGGCCGCCCCAAGACGGCCGACGAGAGCAGTTCGAGATGCGCGTTGACTATTTGCGAACGGTGATCGACGTCGACGCGGTCTTGCCCGTAACGTCCTGCGTCCACATCGAAATCGTGTGCGAGCCGGAGGCGACGTTCTTCGCGTTCCAGTTGTAGCTCAACGTTGTCATGTTGCCGCTGGCGACGACGACGCCGTCGATCGATAGCTTCGCCGACGCAATGCCGGCCGGATCGTTGGACCACGCCGAAACCGAGACGCTGCCGTTGCCAACTTTGCTGCCGCCGGCTGGGCTGCTGATCCCGACCGTCGGCGCCGCGGCGCTGCTGGTGTTTGTGGTATTCGAAACGGTCACGGCGACCGGTGCCGACGTCGTCGCATTGCCGGCGGCATCGTAGGCGACGGCGGTGAGCGTTGCCGAGCCGTTGGCTACGCTGGCCGAATTCCAGACGAAGCTATAAGGCGCCACCGAATCCGAGCCGACGACGACACCCTTCGCCTTCAGATCGATGCGCATCACACCGACGTTGTCGCTCGCGGTCACGTTGACCGTGACGGACCCGTATACCGTCGTGCCACCCGTTGGCGCGGTGATGGCGACCGACGGCGGGGTGCTGTCGAACGCCGGCGCGGCCAGCGCCGCCGCGACGGCGCCCGCTGCGCTGACGCGACCGTAGCCGTAGTACGCGTCCTTGCCGGCGGCACCGAGGTCCACCGGGCTTGCGAAAAGAGCCGATTCGATTTGCGCGGCACCGAAGTCCGGCCGCAGCGCTTTGACGAGCGCGGCCACACCGGATACCACCGGCGCGGAGAACGACGTTCCCCACCAGTAGCCGTAGCCGCCGCCGCGCACGGTCGTGTAGATGTTGTACCCCGGTGCGGCGAGATCGACGAAGCTGCCGTACGTCGACCACGACGTGCGCGTGTCGGTGGAGCCGGTGGCCGAAACGATGACCATCGTATCGGATGGTGCGGTTGCGTCGACCGTGCCGGTATTGCCGGCGCTGACGACTACGACGCCGCCCTTGCTGCGCATGTACTGCGCGGCGCTCTGGACCGTCGAGCTCGAACCGACCGCATAGCTGACGTTGGCTACGCGGGCGCCGTGGTCGGCAGCCCAGGTCACGCCCTGCGCGATCGTGCTCCAGTATGCGAAGCCGTTCGCGTCGGCGATGCGCACCGGCATGATCCTGGCATTCCAAGCGACCGATGCAACGCCGATCGCGTTGTTGCCGGTGGCGGCCGCCGTTCCGGCAACCGCTGTTCCATGGCCGTTCAGATCGGCAGCGTTGCTGTTGTTGTCGATGAAGTTCCAGCCGGCGACCATGTGAGGCGAAAGGTCGGGATGCGTGCCGTCGACGCCGGTGTCCACGATCGCGATGACAACGCCTGCACCTGTCGACGTCGCCCACGCCGTGGGCGCGCCCACTTTCGTGAGATGCCATTGGTACGAGGCAAGCGGGTCGCTCGTCGTGCCGTCAGGCGCGACGAGCTCGTCGAGCTCGGCGAACTTGACGTGCGGGTGCCGGGCGAGCGCAGCGGCCGTGTCGCGTTCGGATTGACCCGGCGGCAGCGTCACGACATGAATATCGAGTCCAGCGAGCTTGCCCTCTGATCGACCGCCGTGCGCGGAGAGAACCTGCCGAAAGTCTGCGTCATCGACACCAGCCTTCGCCTGGACCAGCAGTCGTCCCTTCGCGAAGCCGTACGGCGAATGGCCATGTTGAGCTTCCACAGCCGGCGACGCTGCGAGTATCGCGACGACGGCCGCCGCCGAAATCGCGGTGCGCAGCAGCCCGTTCAAGGTCGCGCGCGAGCGGCGCATCAGTGCCGACACACGTCCGGCATCAGGAGAGAGACTACGGTCAGATTGACGATCCACGATCTGCTCCAAGTTGTCCGGTCGGGGATTTGGAGCAGAAACCACCTGAATTGGACACGCATCGGTGTCCACGCCCGTCGACGATGGCGCGAGCGCCGCGTCTCGAGAGTATCTGGCGGTCCCGCCGTCATAGGACCTAGGCCCCTTAGACCGGTGACTTTGCGACGCCGGCTTTCGCCGGGTGTGCCCTTATCAGACCTTTCGGTCCGCGTACATCGATTGCAAGAAACGAACGTCCGCGCGCACTGCGCGATGCCGCTGTGGCTGCGCTATTCCGACGTCATATTGCTGACCATTTCGACGCCCTGTCAACACTTGCGTAGTCGAAGACACATAATATTGATCCAGGCCAAGCGATCCGCGCGCATGGGGCAGGCGGTTGTCATGATCAATTTGTATCGGACGAATGCGATTACATGCCGATGGCATGAAGCGGGGGGCCGCCACCATCGGCAAGCTCGCGCGGCTCGACCGGCCGCCGGCTCCACTCATGGTATTTCTTGGGTCGTGCAGGGCGGATGGGGTGGGATTCGAACCCACGAGGAGCTTGCGCCCCTGCCGGTTTTCAAGACCGGTGCCTTCGACCGCTCGGCCACCCATCCGCGGTGGCAACGCCAACCACTTGAATTCGCAGGATTCGACGCCATGTTAGCACGCGAGAGCGCGACGACTCCCGGTGCTGATTCCCTTGAAACGGCGAGGCTTTCTGTTAGTCTAACGGCTCACCCCGGCCCCTCGCGGGCCTATATGTGGAGGCAAGATGGATCGCAATTTCGGACCTGTCCGGTTCGGTAGCACCCCGGTGGCGGGCCAGGGGCAGGGCGGCGCGGCCGTCGCGCTCGACCAGAACCGGGTCCTGCGCAACACGTATTGGCTGCTTGCGCTGTCGCTGCTGCCTACGGTCGCCGGCGCGTTCGTCGGAATGCAGCTCAACTTCTTCGCGCTGTTCGCTGCGCATCCGATCGCGACGCCGTTGCTGATGTTCGGCGCGATGTTGGGGTCGCTGTTCGTCGTCACGCTGCTGCGCAACAGCGCGTGGGGCGTCGTCGCGCTGTTCGGCTTCACGTTCATATCCGGCGTGTTCCTGACGCCGATCCTTACCGTTGCGGCGGGGTTTCGCAACGGCGGCCAGCTCGTAGCGCTCGCGGGCGGTATGACGGCGGCGATCTTCTTCGCGATGGCGGCGATCGCCACCGTGTCGAAGCGCGATTTTTCGTTCCTCGGGAATTTCCTGTTCGTCGGGCTGATCCTGCTGGTCGTCGCGTCGCTCGCCAACCTGTTCTTCCAGGTTCCTGCGGCCTCGCTCGCGATCTCGGCGGTCGCGGTGCTGCTCTTTTCCGTCTACATCCTGTACGACGTGAACAGCATCGTCCGCGGCGGCGAGACGAACTACGTGATGGCCACGCTCAAGCTGTTCCTCGACATCTACAACGTCTTCATCAGCCTGCTGAACCTGCTGCTCGCCTTCTCGGGGCAGCGCGACTAGCGCGTCCGTCGACTCGACATCAAGCGGGCGGCCGATTGGCCGCCCGCTTTGTGTGCGGAGCTTCAGCGCTCGAACAGCGCCACCGACTCGACATGCGCGGTGTGCGGAAACATGTTGACAACGCCCGCGCCCACGAGCGCATAGCCGCGGTCGTGCACGAGCACGGCGGCGTCGCGCGCGAGCGTGGCCGGATTGCACGACACGCAGACGATGCGTCGCGGCCCTGCTTCGCCGGGCATCGCCTTGACGAGCGCGATCGCGCCCTCGCGCGGCGGATCGATCAGCATCTTGTCGAAGGGTCCCAGCGCTTCGATGCTTTCCGGCGTCGCCGCGAACAGGTCCGCCGCAACGAAGGTCGCCTGCGCCGCGAGACCGTTGTGCTGCGCATTCTGCTGTGCGCGACGCACGAGCGCCGCGCTGCCTTCGACGCCGACGGCGCGAGCGCCGCGCTTCGCCATGGGCAGCGTGAAATTGCCGAGCCCGCAGAAGAAATCGGCGATCCGCTCTCCCGGCTGCGGATCGAGCAGCGCAATCGCGCGGCGGACGAGCACGCGGTTGATCGCCGCGTTCACCTGCGTGAATTCGGTCGGCGAGAAAGGGAAGACGAGGCCGAACTCGGGAAGCGTATACGCTAGCCGCGGTTCGATCGGGTGAAATGGCGCGGCGGTTTCCGGGCCGCCCGTCTGCAGGTAGAACTGCACGCGATGCCGATCGGCGAACTCGCGCAGTAGCGTTCGATCGTCGGACGACAGCGGCTCGAGGATGCGCAGCACGAGCACGTAGACCGCATCGTCCGGACCAGGCACCCCATCGCCGACGGCGAGCTCCATCTGCGGCAGCCGGTCTCGAATCGACAGCGCCGCGGTGAGCTCGCGAAGCGCGGGCAGCAGCGCCGAGATCTTTGGCGGCAACACCGCACACGACGTCATGTCGGCGACGTAGCTCGACTTGCGTTCGTGAAAGCCCACGAGCACACCGCCCTTCTTCGGCACGTGCCGCACGGAAAGGCGCGCGCGCTGTCGGTAGCCCCACGATGGTCCATGAATCGCGGGCAATACCGTCTGCGGCCGAACGCGTCCGATGTGCCATAGCGCGTCCTCGAGACTGCGTTGCTTCGCGGCGACCTGCGCCGGCACGTCGAGGTGCTGCAGCGAGCAGCCGCCGCAGACATCGAAGTGCGGACACCGGGGCTCCACACGCGCGGCGCTTGGCTTTACGATCACATCGGCCCGCGCGATTTCGAAGCTCGGCTTGCGCTTCAACGTCACGGCGAGGACGCGCTCGCCCGGCAACGCGCCCTCGACGAAGATCGCCTTGCCCTCGACGCGCGCGACGCCGCGCCCCTCCTGGTCGAGCGAGACGACGTCGAGCGGCGTCAGTTCCGACGCCGGCGGTCGAATGGCGAGCGGCGGATGCGAGCGGGGCGGCACAGCGGCACTGTCGGGGCGACGAAGGGACGCGATTGTACGCGCGGTCGAAGTAAAATCCCGCCGATGAGAATTCTTGCGCTGGATACGTCCACCGAGTGGTGCAGCGTCGCGGCCGGCGATGGCGAGTGCTGGTTCGAAGAGCGCCTTCACGCGCGCGAGTCGCACTCCGAGCACGTGCTGCCGATGGTCGATCGCGCGCTCGCGTCGTTCGGATGCGCACTTTCGAGCCTCGACGGCATTGCATTCGGCGCCGGTCCCGGCTCGTTCACCGGTGTGCGAATCGCGGCGGGGATTGCGCAGGGCCTCGCGCTCGGCGCCGATCTTCCGGTCCTGCCCGTCTGCACGCTCGAAGCGACCGCTCGCGTCGATGGCGGCGAGCGCGTGATCGCATGCCTCGATGCGCGGATGCGCGAAATCTACATCGCCGCCTACGAGCGTGAAGGCGAGCGCTACGTCGAGACGATGGCCCCGGCGGTGATCGCGCCCGAACGCGCGATGCGGCCTGGCGGCGACCGTTGGCGGGGCGCCGGCAACGGCTTCGCCGCTTACCCGGCGCTGCGCGCGCAGCTCGCGCTATCGAGCGTCGACGACGGCGCCGTGCCGACAGCTCGTGCGATCGCGGCGATCGCGTTACCGCGCCTGTGTGCCGGCGAGGGCGTCTGCGCCGCCGACGCGCTGCCGCTTTACGTTCGCCATCGTGTTGCATTGACCGCCGCGGAACGCGCGGCCGGCGCTACCCTCTGATGGCCACGCCGGCGCGCGCAACGACGTACACGCATCCCGCGTGGCGCCCGCTTCGCGAGTGCGATTTGAGCTACGTCGCCGCGCTCGAGGCGCAGATCCACGCCGCGCCGTGGACGATCGGTAACTTCCGCGATGCGCTCGCCGCCGGCTACAGCGCGCGCGTGGGCGAGCTCGACGGGCGCATCCTCGCGTACGGTGTGCTGATGCTCGCGCCCGGCGAAGCGCAGTTGCTGAACCTATCCGTCGTGCCCGACGCACGACGACGCGGCTTCGGTCGTGCGCTGCTGCGTCGATTCGTCGCCGATGCAAGGCGCCTCGGGGCCGATCAGCTCTTCCTCGAAGTCCGCGTCTCGAACGCGTCGGCAATCACGTTGTACGAATCGGAAGGATTCCAGTCGATCGCGCGGCGCGTTTCCTACTATCCGCCATCGGCCGACGGCACGCGCGAGGACGCGCTCGTGATGCGCGTTGCGCTGGGCCATCCGTCGCCGCCCTGACGATCGCATGGCAACGCGCGACGATGTGCTTGCCGAGCTCGGCATCGCGCCGCTGTGGCGCGCGCGCGCCGGCTCGCCCGCCGATCGCAGCGGCGCCGCCGGCACCAGCGCGGTCGCTCGCGACGCGCCCGCACCCGTTTCGCCCGCAGCGGCGCGCCTGGCGCGTATCGCCGCGCTCGATTGGGATTCGTTCGCCGCCGACGTCGACGCTTGCACGACGTGCGGGTTGTGCCGCACGCGCAAGCGAAGCGTTCCCGGCGTCGGTGACACGCGCGCCGACTGGTTGTTCGTCGGCGAAGCGCCCGGCGCCGAGGAAGATGCGCGCGGCGAGCCGTTCGTCGGTCAGGCAGGCAAGCTGCTCGATTCGATGCTTGCGGCGATTGGCCTCGCGCGCGGCGACGACGTCTACATCGCGAACGTCCTCAAGTGCCGTCCGCCGGGAAACCGCAATCCGGAGCCGAACGAGGTCGACGCGTGCCGACCCTATCTCGACCGGCAGATTGCGCTGCTCGCGCCGAAGATCATCGTCGCGCTGGGCAAGAGCGCGGCGACCACGCTGCTCGGCACCGAGGCGTCGATCGCGAGCCTGCGCGGACGCGTCCACCGCTACCAGGGCGTCCCGCTGATCGTCACCTACCACCCCGCGTATCTGCTGCGCACGCTCGCCGACAAGGCGAAGGCGTGGGAAGACCTTCTGCTTGCGCGAACGACCTCGCAGCGCGACGCGGCCAACGCGCTGCCGCCTCGCTGAACGATCGCCGGGCAATCGCCATATTTCGTTTCGGGTCTTGCGTCAGGTCGCATGCGGCCCTATCTTGTGGCGGGCGGGCCGGCTGTGGCCCACAACGGGGAGAAGTCCATGATTCGCAAGCTCGCCGCTTTTGTCGCGCTGGCCGCGCTGCTCGCGCTGTCCGGCTGCGGCTACAACGAACTGCAGCGGCAGGACGAAGGAATCAAGGCGGCGTGGTCGGAGGTCTTGAACCAGTACCAGCGACGCGCCGACCTCGTGCCGAACCTCGTCAACACCGTCAAGGGTTACGCAGCGCAGGAGGAGCGTGTACTGACCGAAGTGACCAACGCGCGCGCGAACGTCTCGGCGATCAAGGCCACGCCCGAGCTCGTCAACGATCCCGCGGCGTTCCAGAAATTCATTCAGGCACAGAGCCAGCTAACCGGCGCGCTGTCGCGTCTGCTCGCGGTGGCTGAGAACTACCCGAACCTCAAGTCCGACGCGCTGTTCCGCGATCTGCAATCGCAGCTCGAAGGAACGGAGAACCGCATCACGGTGGCGCGCAACCGCTACATCAAGTCCGTTCAGGAGTACAACACGACGGTGCGCACGTTCCCGACCAACCTCACGGCGATGCTGTTCAAGATGGACGTGAAGCCGAACTTCACCGTCGAGAACGAGGCGGCGGTCAGTCGCCCGCCGACGGTCGATTTCGGCAAGCCTGCGCCGTCGACATCCGCACCGGCTACGCCGCCGCCTGCGCCGTCGACATCCGCACCCCCTGCGCCGCCGCCGGCGCCACCTGCCGTGCCCGCTCCGAAGTCGGATGCCGGCACCGCTGGAAAGACCGCGGCAACAGCGCCCGCCGACGCGAACGATCTGATGAAGAAGGGCTACTAGCCAACTGGCGCAACGATCGTTCGGATTGGTGCGGTGATGGTGCCTGCTATCGCGCGCGCATGCGCGTGGATTGCCCTTGCGATCGCGACCGCGATGTCGCTGGCAGCGTACGCGCAACCGCAGCATTGGGAGCCCGACAGCGGCGGGCTCGCGCCCATTCCGCCGCTCGCCGCGCGCGTCACCGATCTGACGCAAACACTTTCCTCAACGGAGCGCGCGCAGCTCGAAAGCAAGCTTGCCGATTGGGAATCGAAAACGGGCAACCAGCTCGCCATCCTGATCGTTCCGTCGACGCAACCCGAGCCGATCGAAGCGTACTCGATCCGCGTCGCCGATGCGTGGAAGATCGGGCGCAAGGGGCAGGACAACGGCGTGCTGCTCGTCGTGGCGAAGAGCGATCGCAAGGTGAGGCTCGAGGTCGGCTACGGCTTGGAGGGCTCGCTTACCGATCTCACGTCCCGGCGGATCATCGCGGAGGACATTGCGCCGCGCTTTCGCGATGGACAGTTTGCCGCCGGTCTCAACGCCGGCGTCGATCGCGTCATCGACGTCGTCGGCAAGGGTGAGCCTCTCGCGGCGCAGCCCGCCAAGCGCGCGAGCGGTGGCAAGCGATTCGACTTCGGCACGCTTGCGCTGCTGCTGTTCATCGTCGTCCCGCTCGTGGGCGCGATCCTGCGTTCGATATTCGGCCGCTTTCTCGGCTCGACGGTGGGCGCCGGCATCGTCGGCGCGGCAGCGTGGTTCGTCATCGGCTCGCTCGCGATCTCGATCGTCGCGGCGATCATCGGCTTCATCGTCATGATCTTCGCCGGCGGCGGCGCGCTCGCCGGACGTCGTGGCGGCGTGTGGATTCCGACGGGCGGCGGTTGGGGCGGCGGCGGCTTCGGCGGTGGCAGCGGCGGCGGTTTTTCGGGCGGCGGCGGCGGCTTCGGTGGCGGCGGCTCGTCGGGAAACTGGTAAGCGACGAGGATCCATGGGACTCGCGCGGCGTCTGATGATGCACATGGTGACCGATCACGCGAGCGCGCGACGGCGGTTCTCGGCAACGGAGCTCGACGCGATCGAGCACGCGATCGGCGACGGCGAAGCGCGCCATCGCGGTCAGGTCTGCGTTGCGATCGAAGCGTCGCTGCCGCTTGCGCGCGTGTTCTCGAAGGTCTCGCCGCGAGACCGCGCGCTCGAAGTGTTCGGTCTCGCGCGCGTCTGGGACACCGAAGACAATTGCGGCGTGCTGCTCTATGTTCTGCTCGCCGACCGCGATGTCGAGATCGTCGCCGATCGCGGCATTCACGCGAAGGTCGGAGACGAGGCGTGGGAGGGTATCTGCCGCCGCATGGAGTCCGCCTTTGCGCAGCGGCGGTTCGGCGAGGGGCTCGCGGCGGGCGTCGCCGCGGTGAACGCGCTTCTCGAGCAGCACTTTCCCGGCGACGGCGGCGCCCGCGCGAACGAGCTCGCGAACCGGCCGCTGCTCTTGTAGCGCAGTTACGCGGGCGGCTTTTCCATGCCGATCAGATGCAGCGAATCGAAGTGCTGTTGGTTCATGCGGAAGCGCAGCAGTACGAGCGCCATCGCGGCGGAGACGAACAATCCGAACAGAACCACCGCGCCGTCGATCGAGATCCGCCAGCGCAGCATCAACGCGTAAAGGCCGACCATCGCGAGAATGCCGATGTTCTCGTTGAAGTTCTGCACGGCGATCGAATGACCGGCGCCCATCAGAACGTGGCCGCGATGTTGCAGCAGCGCGTTCATCGGGACGACGAAGAAGCCGGCGCACGCGCCGATCAGCAGCATCAGCACGACGGCGACGTGAACCTCGCTCACGAAGATCATCGAGATCACGACGGCGCCCATCGCGATGCCGATCGGCAGCACGTTGACCGAGCCGCGCAACGTGACGTAGCGGGCGGCGATCACGGCGCCGACCGCGATGCCGACGGCAACGACGCCTTGCAGCATCGACGCCTGCGACAAGTTGAGGCCGAGCGCCTTCGACGCCCAGTCGAGTACGATGAACTGCAACGTTGCGCCGGCACCCCAGAACAGCGTCGTGGTCGCGAGCGATACTTGGCCGAGCTTGTCACGCCACAGCAGCGAGTTGTCGTGGGAGAACGCGCGAACGAGATGCCATGGATTGCGGTTGACCATCCGGTGATCGACACCGGTATCCGGTATGAACCAGTTGAACGCGGCCGCGATCGCGTAGAGCGTGATGATGACGGCGATCGCCGCCTCGGGCGGCGTCTCGATGCCGGTGTCCCAATACGGCAGATCGAAGCCGAGTAGATACGTAGACACGCGCTGGCTGATCAGCAGGCCGCCGGTCAGCACGCCCAGAATGATCGAGCCTACGGTCGTGCCCTCGATCCATCCGTTGGCGACGACGAGTTTGTCGGCCGGCAGGAGCTCGGTGAGGATGCCGTACTTCGCTGGCGAATACGCGGCTGCGCCAAAGCCTACGATCGCGTAGGCCGCGAGCGGATGCACGAGAAACAACATCAACGCGCAGCCGAGGATCTTCACCGCGTTCGAGATGAGCATTACGCGGCCCTTCGGCATCGAGTCGGCGAACGCGCCGACAAGCGGCGCGAGCAACACGTACGAGAGCACGAAACACTGTTTGAGCGCGGGCGTCATCCAGGGCGGTTCCTGGAGATCACGCAGCAGCGAGATGGCGGCGATCAGGAGCGCATTGTCGGCGAGCGAGCTGAAGAACTGCGCCGCCATGATCGTATAGAAACCTGACTTCATCTTCCTCCGAGCCCGCCTGGCGGCGGGAAACGGCGCTGTGGGTATAATTCTTGCCAACCGTCCACGGCCCGCGCTTTATACCATGAACCGGAACGCGGCCGAATGACGCGGTGCAAATCCGCATTGCGCCGCGTGCTGCGCTCGCGGCGGAACGCGAGCACAACCTTGTCGTCAACAGGCGCCGATGGCCCGCCCGCTGTTTGCTCAGATCAATCTCGCCGCGCTTGCTGCGAACCTCGCGCGCGTGCGCGCGAAGGCACCGGCGACGCAGGTGCTGGCCGTCGCGAAGGCCAACGCGTATGGCCATGGCCTCACGCGCGTGCTGCCGGCGCTCGACGACGCCGATGGTCTTGCGCTGCTCGAGCTCGATGCGGCGCTCGCATTGCGCGCCGCCCATTACACGCGCCGCATCCTTCTGCTCGAAGGGTTCTTCGCCGCCGCCGAGCTGCCGGAGATCGCGGCGCGCCGGCTCGCGGTGGTCGTCCACCAGGCCGAGCAGGTGCGCATGCTCGAGAATGCGAAGCTCACACGACCGATCGAGGTCTTCATCAAAGTCAACACCGGCATGAATCGGCTCGGACTGCGTCCCGACGCCGTCGGTGCCGCGGTCGAACGGCTGTCGCACTGTGACACCGTGGCCGCGCTTCGGCTGATGACGCATCTTGCGCGCGCCGAGGACGACGACGGGTTGAAGGAGCAGCTCGCGGTGTTCGAGGCGGCCTGCAAGGGGCTGCCGTATCCTCGCTCGATCGCGAATTCGGCCGGCGTGGTTCGCTATGCAGAGGTCGGCGGCGACATCGTGCGGCCCGGCATCATGCTCTATGGCGCGACGCCTTTTCCTTACGACACCGCGGAGATGATCGGCGTGCAACCGGTGATGACGCTGCGCTCGGAGATCATAGCCGTGCAGTCGCTCAAGCCCAACGAGAGCGTCGGATACGGTGGCTCGTACACGGCATCGCGCGCGCATCGGATCGGCGTCGTCGCGTGCGGCTACGCCGATGGCTATCCGAGGCATGCGCCGAACGGGACGCCGGTGCTCGTCTGCGGAAAGAAGGTGCGAATGGCCGGTCGCGTGTCGATGGACATGATCACCGTCGACCTGACCGATGTGCCCGAAGCCACCGTCGGCAGCCCCGTGGTGCTGTGGGGCGAAGGTCTTCCGGTCGACGACGTTGCAAGCGCCGCGGCGACCGTCGGCTACGAGCTGCTGTGCGCCGTGGCGACGCGCGTGCCGTTCGTCGTGTCGAACGTCAGTCGCGTCGATCTCGAGCTCTGATCCGTGATCGCCGGCTTCTGACTGCGGGCATGTACATCGTCGTCACCGGCGCGGCAGGTTTCATCGGGGCGAACCTCGTCAAGGCGCTCAACGCGCGCGGAGAGAACCGCGTGGTCGCGGTGGACAATCTCACGCGCGCCGACAAGTTCCGCAATCTCGTCGATTGCGACATCGCCGACTACGTCGACAAGGACGAGTTCCTGATGCGTCTCGCCGATGGCGATTTCGACGACGACATTGCCGCGGTGCTGCATCAGGGCGCGTGCTCGGACACGATGGAAGCCGACGGCCGCTACATGATGCGCAACAACTACCGCTATTCGGTCGCGCTCATCGACTGGTGCCAGAACAACGACGTGCCGTTGCTGTACGCATCGAGCGCTTCGGTGTACGGCGCCGGCAAGACGTTCCGCGAAGAGCGCGCGAACGAAGCGCCGCTCAACATCTACGGGTACTCGAAGTTCCTGTTCGACCAGTACGTGCGGCGGTTGATGCCCGAGCGCACCGCGCAGATCGCGGGCTTTCGTTATTTCAACGTCTACGGTCCGCGCGAGCGGCACAAGGGCCGGATGGCGTCGGTGGCGTTGCACTTCTTCGACGAGTATCGCGCCGAAGGCTGTGTGCGGCTGTTCGAGGGCTCCGGCGGGTATGCCGCCGGGGAACAGCGGCGCGACTTCGTGTCGGTCGAGGACGTCGTCAAGGTCAATCTCGACTTTCTCGATCATCCCGAACGCAGCGGCATATTCAATCTCGGCAGCGGCGCTGCCGCGACGTTCAACGACATCGCGGTGGCGACGATCAACGCGCTGCGCGCCTCGTCGAACGAGCCGCCGCGCACGTTGACCGAGCTCGTCGACGCCGGCGTGATTCGCTACGTCGCGTTCCCGCCCGCGCTCGCCGGCAAGTATCAGAGCTTCACGCAGGCCGATATCGGCCGGCTGCGCACGGCCGGTTACAAGGCGCCGATGCTCGCGGCGAGCGAAGGCGTCGCCCGCTACGTGGCCGCGTTGCTCGCCGAGACCGTGGTCGACCGTTAGCGATGCGCGCGCGATCCGGCACGGCTGTCGGATTGCGCTAGCGCCGGCGTGGCGCTCCTCTCGAACGGTGCCCACGACCGACGTAAAGGCCGCGCGGGCCACGAAGTCGAAGCGGCATTACTGAGGCGAGCGCAAGGAAGGACGGCGAAGCCGCCGAGGCGAAGAAGCGATAGTGAGCGAAAAGCTTAACCCACCCACGCGCCATGAGTGACGGTCTGCCTGACGGATGCACGCCGTCGCTCCGCTACAATACCCTGCTGGCCGATGGCGTCGCCACTCGAACGGTGCGAGCTTCTCGGCCCCTCAGCATGTCTCGCGACTACCCAACGCTTGAAGCGACCGTCGGCAACACGCCGCTCGTGCGGCTCGTGCGGTTGCCCGGCGCCACCACGAACGTCGTGCTGGCGAAGCTCGAGGGCAACAACCCGGCCGGCAGCGTCAAGGACCGGCCGGCGCTGTCGATGATCGCCGAGGCGGAGAAGCGCGGCGACATCAAGCCAGGCGATACGCTGATCGAAGCGACGTCGGGCAACACCGGCATCGCGCTCGCGATGGTCGCGGCGATGAAGGGCTACCGGATGATCCTCGTCATGCCGGAGCATCTGTCGCTCGAGCGCCGTCAGTCGATGCGCGCGTACGGCGCCGAGTTCGTGCTGACGTCCAAGGCCGGCGGGATGGAGCTCGCGCGCGACACCGCCGAGAAGATGCGCGCCGAAGGAAAGGGCGTCATCCTCGACCAGTTCGCCAATCCGGACAATCCGCTCGCCCATTATCACGGCACCGGACCCGAGATCTGGCGCGACACCGATGGTGCGATCACGCATTTCGTGTCGGCGATGGGAACGACTGGAACGATCATGGGCGTGTCGCGTTATCTGAAGGAGCGCAACGTCGCCGTGCAGATCATCGGTGCGCAACCGGAAGAAGGCTCGCAGATTCCGGGCATCCGCAAATGGCCGGATGCCTACTTGCCCAAGATCTACGAGCGACGTCGAGTCGACCGTCTCGAGTACGTGTCGCAAGCCGATGCCGAGGACATGGCGCGGCGGATGGCGGTGGAAGAGGGGATCTTCGGCGGCATTTCGTCGGGCGGCGCCTGCGCGGTCGCGCTGCGCGTTTCGCGAGAGGTCGAGCGCGCGACGATCGTGTTCGTCGTCTGCGATCGCGGCGACCGCTATCTTTCGACCGGCGTGTTCCCGGGCTGACGCGAGCGACAATGGCGCCGACGCTGGTTTTCGACATCGAGACCTGCCCCGACGTCGCCGGTCTGCGCCGCGTGCACACGCTGCCAGCGGAGCTCGACGACGCGGCGGTGCTCGCCTGGTACGCGCAGCAGCGGCGGGCGCAGACGGGCAGCGATTTCGCCGCGCACGCGCTGCAGAAGGTCGTCGCGATCGGCTGCGCGCTGCGCGAGGGCGCGAGCTTTCGCGTGTGGTCGCTCGGCGAGCCTCACGATCCGGAAGAAGAGCTGATTCGGCGCTTTTTCGAAGGCATCGGCCGCTACGTTCCGCAGCTCGTCTCGTGGAACGGCAGCGGCTTCGACCTGCCGGTGCTGCACCACCGCGCGCTCATCCATGGCGTGCCGGCAGCGAAGTACTGGGACTGGGGCGATGACGACAAGGAGTTCCGGTACAACAATTACCTGGGGCGCTATCACACACGCCACCTCGACCTGATGGAGGTGCTTGCGTGTTACCAGCCGCGCGCATGCGCGAGCCTCGATACCATGGCGCGTCTGTGCGGCTTTCCGGGGAAGCTCGGCATGGACGGCAGCGAGGTGTACGCAGCGGTCTGCGCGGGCCGTATCGATGAGGTTCGCCGGTACTGCGAAACGGACGTGCTGAACACGTACCTCATCTACCAGCGGTTTCGTTTGATGCGCGGCGAGCTCACGAGCGAAGAGTACGCGGCCGAGATGGCGCTCGTGCGCGAGCGGATCGGCGCGACGGGCGCGGCGCACTGGCAGCCATTCATCGCAGCCTGGGATAGATAGCGCCAGATAATTAGGGTCAGACTCGAATTCCGCAAACGGCCCGATTTGTGCGAGCTTGCGCACTGGAATTCGAGTCTGACCCTAATTATCTGACCCTACTCAGCTAGCACGCACGAACGGCAAGGGATCATACCAAGCGCGTCGTTCCAGCGGCCGAGCTCGTCGAGCGCCGCCTTGAGCGCGACGAGTCCCTGCGCAAGATCGCCGAGCAATCGCGCCTGCACCGGCGCTTGTCCGCTGTGCGTGTCGAATCCGGTGAGCGAAAGCCGCACGACCGCGACACCGGCCGGATTGGCGATCACTTGGCACGCGGCGCGAACCGCGTTGCCGAACGGGTTCGTCGGGAATGACGTCGCGAACGTCGTCGGCGTACCGAGACCCGCCGCCGCCTGCAGCACGTCGGCCTCGACCTTGAGAATGTGCGCGAGCGCCCGGTTGTCGGCATAGCCTTCGGCCGTTGCGAGGCGCGACTGCCGCACGAACGTCTCGGGGTTCGCCAGCGCCACCGTGCGCGCACCGCCGGACAGCGGGCCCAGGTCCTGCGAGCCGACGACTACGCCGTCGGCGGCGAACGACGTCGGCGCAGGCGTCTGCTCGAACGCTCGCGTGAGCCAGCCCTGCGGCAGATACTCGTCGCTCGACGACGCGGTGTCCCAGATCTCGATCGAGCGGAAGTGCGACAGATTCGGCTGCGGATAGCCGACCCCTTGCAGCACGGCGAGCTCGCGCGCGGCCCACAGAGCCTCGAGCGGCGCGAGCGCCGGATGGAGGCCGGCGCGATCGGACAGCGGCACGAGCGCGTCGCGCGCGATCGCGAGCTTCGGCCGCAGCGCGTAATAGGCCGGATCGCCGAACGGTACGAGCGTGTTGAGCCCGTCGTTGCCGCCCTTGAGCTCGACCAGCACCAAGACGCTGCGATACCGCGCTCCGGTTGCCGCCCACGACACGCTCGCGCCGCCGAAATCGAGGGTCGCCGCCGCGGCGGCGCCGAGCGAGCCGAGGAGAAACCGGCGGCGATCGATCGACGAGGCGCGCGTCATTTGAGTTGATACGCCGTGTCGAGCACGAGCGATCGCGCGAGCGTGAGCGAGTCGGCACCGGCGTCGACCGCGTGCACGGGTGGCACCGCGAGCAGCAATCGCTGCACGGCGAGGCCGCGCTCGTCAGGCGTTGCACCGGGAAACGACGCGACGAACCGCGCGCTGTCGAAACGGGCTTGCGCGAGCGCGCGATTGATCTCGCGGCGCATTCGTTGCGCGCGAGCGGCCTCGCTGCCCGGCGGGCTGTCGCCGGCCGCATCGCGCGTTGCCTTCATCGGCGCTTCGGCGTCCATGGCGAGCGCGACGGCGATCGCCGCGGTGTCGTCCGCGCGCGTGAGCCGGTCGAGGAATTGCTTGCGCGCGAGCAGCGTCTGCGTGTTGATCCAGGCATCTCCGCCCGGCCATCCCTTGACGTTGGGCGGCGCGAGAAGGTTCTGGCCCATGCCGGCGGCGGCGAGCGCGAACGGCAATCCCGTGTCGACGCCGATTGCGAATTGCCGCAGCGCACCGACAACGACGTCGACCGGCGACTTCACGAGCACGCCGCGATTGTCCGGCGCATAGAACGCGTCGCTCGTCAGCAGATCGCCGAGCGCGACCTTGATGTCGTAGCGCGATTCGCGAAAGCGCCGCGCGATCCGCTCGACTTCGCGCCGATCGGGCTGCGGCGATACGAATTCGCGCCAAAGCTTCGTGACGATGAACGTCGACGCCTGCGGCCGCGCGAGAAGAAGGTCGAGCACATCGTCGCCGTCGAAGCGTCCGTTGCTGCCGAGCACCGTCTTCGAACCGTCGTCGTGCAGCAGCGGTCGAAAGCGAAATGCGCCGGTTTCGCGTTCGAGGCTCCAGCCGGTGAACGCCCGCGCCGCCTCCTTGATGTCGGTCTCGGTGTAATGGCCTTCACCGAGCGTGAAAAGCTCCATCACTTCGCGCGCGAAGTTCTCGTTCGGTGCGCCCTTGCGATTCTGCACGCTGTCGAGGTAGATCACCATCGCGGGATCGCGCGCGATCGCGTGCAACAGCGTGTCGAAGCGGCCGAGTGCGTTCGCGCGCAGCAAAACGTTCTGCCGATACATCAGCCGGGCGATGCGCACTTTCTGCTGGCTCGACACGAAGTGGTTGTGCCAGAACAACGTCATTCGCTCGGTGAGCGGCGACGGTGTGGCGAGCATCTCCGTCAACCACCATCCGCGAAGCTCGAGCGTTTCGCGCGCCTGTTCGCGGACGAACGCTTGCCGCTGTTCCACGGTCGACGCTTCCGCGCGCGGCGGACGCAGCGGCGAGGTATCGAGCATCGCCGCCGGCGGCGGCGTCAGCGCAACGGTGCGTGTCTCGCTCAGCAGCTTCGCGACGGCGTCGGCGCGCGACAGCGGCGCGTAGTCGCGCACCTCGGCATCGGTCGGTCCGAAGCCGGTGCGCGCGAGCAGATGACGCGCGTCGTCGTAGCCGAGCGTGGCCGACGGCGCCGCGACGGCCGTCGCGCCCGTGAGCGCAACCGCCACCGCGAGCGAGGCGATCGCCAATCGCATCAGCGAGTCTGCCCGTCGTGCTTTTGCCGGTAGATGCCGCGGCTCGCGTGGTCGAGGTCGCGTTGCAGGTCGGCGCGCTCCCATCCGCTCAGATAGCCGTCGCGTTTGTAGAAGCGCTCCTCGGCGGCGACCGCGCGCTGCTCTGCATTGAGACGCGCGGTTTCGCGCGCGCTGAGCTGGCCCGACGCCACACCGTCGGCAATACGCGCATGCTGCTGCGCCTGGCGATGATTGATCGAGGGGTCGCGGCTTCCGGCGAGCGCCGAGCCGGCGGCGAGGGTGAGCGCGACCGCGGCGAGCGTGGCGATGATCTTCATGATGGCTCCTTTGTCGTGTCCGGGATTTCCGACGCCGCTCGCTCGCGGCGTTGCGAACCTCAACGCGCCAGTTTCGGCCGATGTTGACCGCGCGCGCGTTGCGAGTTGTAACAGCGCGTAACGGCGGTGTGAGCGGCGAGCAGGGGCCTCGACTCGCGCACCGAGTCGGGGATGCGAGCAATCGCGAATCACCGCGGCGAGGCCGACAGCTCGACCTTCGCCTAGAGCACCCGCGACGCAGGCCGCGACGCGTTGCGACCCCGCTCGCTACAGCGCGATCGTGCCGCGACCGAGCTCGATTACGCGTCCCGACACGCGTATCTCGCGCTCGCCGGTGACCTCGAGGCCGAGCCTGCACGGGCGCCCGACGGCGTCCCCCTGCGCGATCGAAAGGCGCTGTGGCAGCGAGGCTCCGGTGGCGAGCAGCCAGCCGCCGAGATTCGCGCACGCCGATCCCGTGCCGGGATCTTCGATCACGGCGCCGTGCTTGGAGAAGAAGAAGCGCGCGACGTACGCCCGAGCGCCGTTCTCCATGGGCGCCGCAGCGGCCGGCGCGAACACGTACGCCATCGCCCGCGCGCCGTTTCGACCGTCGGCGAGCAGGCGCTGCGCGTCGGGCTTCGTGCGCGCCACCGCCTCGGCGGACGCGAGCGGAATGATCAGCTGCTCCGAGCCCGTGTCGACCCACAGCGGCGGCCGGTTCGGATCGGGCGCGATGTCGTCGGCGGCAAGTCCGAGCGTCGCGGCGAGCCGCTCGCGCGACGGCTCCGCAGCTCGATGCCGCGGCGCATTGGCAGCGAGCGTCCACTCGTCGCCGACCGCGGTGACGGGAATCACCCCCGCTCGCATCTCGAGCGTCACCCGATCGCCGCACGCTGCGAGCGAGCGCACCACGTGCGCGCTGCCGAGCGTCGGATGTCCCGCGAACGGCATCTCGAACGTCGGCGTGAAGATGCGCACGTGCGCGGTGGCGCGCACCGACGGCAGCACGAACGTCGTTTCCGACAGATTGAACTGCAGCGCGAGCGCCTGCATCGTCGCTTCGTCCATTGCGCGCGCGTCCTCGAACACGCACAGCGGATTGCCGGCGAGCGTCGACTCGGCGAACACGTTGACGAGGCGATAGGTGTACGTTGGCATGCGATCTCCTACGCGAGCTGCGCGACGTCGATCGCGTCGCGTTGGCGAGCGATGACCTCGCGCGCAAGTTGTCGGAACGCGCCATCGTCGAGCGCGTGCGGCGACACGACGAGCGCGTCGGCGTGGCGCGGGAAGTTCTTGCCGATCGAGCGCGAGTACGACGGGTCGTAGTGCCGCTCGAGCAGCTCGCCGACGACCGCGTCCCAATCGCCCGCAAGCGCCGCGGCATTCCAGCGCTCGAGCGCGGCGTTGCCGACGAGCGGCGCGAGCGGCGCGAGTCGCTCGGCGAGCGCAACCGGATCGCGCAGGAAGTGCGCGTACTCGTCCTTGAGCAGCGCCGTGCGAAGCGCCCTCGGCGTGTCGAGCTTGACGCAGTCGGCAGTGCGCATCGCGGCGAGAAGCGCCTCGGGCACCTGCAGCGCGCCGATCTTCCTGCTCTCCGATTCGACGAATACCGGGCGCGCCGGATCGAGACGCGCGAGCGCGTCCCAGAGCAGGCTGTCGAACGTCTTCTGCGAAGGCTGCGGATCGTCCGGACGCTCGCCGAGCAACGATCCGCGATGGCGTGCAAGCGCTTCGAGGTCGAGCGTCTGGGCGTTCTCGGCGGCGATCGCCGCGAGCAATCGGCTCTTGCCGGAGCCGGTCAGCCCGCAGACGACGCGATAGCTGAAGCGCGACGGCAACGTCTGGAGCGCGGCGACGACATGCCGGCGGTACGCGCGGTAGCCGCCGTCGAGCTGCACGGCGCGCCAGCCGATCTCGTTCATCATGTGCGCGAGCGCCCGGCTGCGCTGTCCGCCGCGCCAGCAGTAGACGAGCGGCGCCCAGTCGCGAGATTTCTCGGCGAACGCGGTCTCGAGCATCGATGCGATGTTGCGCGCGACCAACGCGGCGCCGATGCGCTTCGCGGCGAACGGCGAGCCTTGCACGTACATGGTGCCGATGCGCGCGCGCTCGTCGTCGGACAGCACCGGGTGGTTGGTCGCGCGGGCGATGTGATCGAGTGCGAATTCGGTCGGGCTGCGGACGTCGATTCGATCGGGATAGTCGACGATCGCGTCGACGCCGACGCGAGGATCGAGGCGCGGGTCCTTGCCGTTCATTTCGAAAGCAGCGGTTTCAAGTGCGGCCAGACGTTGTCGACGATCGCCGACTGCGCGACGGCGGTCGGATGGATGCGATCCGGTTGGAACATCTCGGTCTTCTCGCCGAACCCTTCGAACAGGAACGGCACCAGCGCGACGCGACGCTCGCGGGCGACGCTTGCGAACAGCGCGTCGAATTCGCGCACGTAGGCGGGGCCGTAGTTGGGCGGCAGGCGCATCGCGGCGATCAACGCGGCCGCGCCCGCCTTCTGCACCGTGGTGACGATCGCATCGAGATTGCCGCGCGCTGCCTTGAGATCGCCACCGCGAAGGCCGTCGTTGCCGCCGAGCTCGACGATCACGACCGCCGGCTTGTGCTGGCTCAGCAGTGACGGCAAACGCGCGAGGCCGCCGGCCGTCGTGTCGCCGGAGATGCTCGCATTGACGACTCGGTACGGATAGCGCTCGCCGGCGAGACGCTTTGCGAGCAGGTCGACCCAGCCGGTTCCGGGGGCGAGGCCGTAGGCGGCGGAGATCGAGTCGCCAAGTACGAGCAGCGTGCGCGTCTGCTGCGCCGCGGCGGGCGACGGCAGTGCGACGGCAAGCATCGCCGCAAGGACGAGCAGGACGACAACGGAGCGGCGCAATCCCATGCGAAGTGGAGCAAACGACGGCAATAGGTTCAATTGTAGTGTCCAGGCAATAGATTCGCTCTGTGTTCGCGAAATCGGCGCCATGCGTAGGCCGGCACGACGAACGGCTACAATGGCATTTATGCCGAATGTCGATCAGGGGACGGGCTGCGGCAACGAGGTCGACGAGGCGCCCGCGAGCGACCACGCGCCGTTGGTGTCGATCGTCATCGCGACGTACAACCGCAGCAACATCGTCGGCTACGCGATTCGCTCGGTGGTCGCCCAGACGTATCGCAACTGGGAATTGCTGGTGATCGGCGACGGCTGCACCGACGACACGGCGGAGGTGGTTGCGGCGTTCGACGATCCGCGCATTCGCTTCGTCGCGATCGATCGCGTCGGCGACCAATCCGGTCCGACCAACGAAGGGATCCGGCTCGCGCGCGGCCGCTATATCGCGCTGCTCAATCACGACGATCTGTGGCTTGCCGATCATCTCGAGGAGTGCGTCGCGACGCTCGAGCGAACGGCCGCCGATTTCACGTTCGTCGTGCAGCTCGAATACGACCCCGACGACAACTGGCGGGTGAACGCCGTCTATCCGCACGGCTTCGATCTGGCGATACATCCGAACGCGAGTGGTTGGGTGTTTCGCCGCGAGCTCGCGGCGCGCGTCGGCGCGCTCGTCCGCCGCGAGCGCCTGTACTCATACCCGACGCGCGACTGGTTCTGGCGCGCGCTGCGCGCCGGCGCGTCGTGCGTCCCGACGGCAGCCGCGACGGTTGTCGTGATTTCGGCGACGACACGGCGGAACGTCTACTCGGACCGGCAATGGCGCGAGCAAGAGAAAGTGTCGGCGATGATCGCATCCGACCCGCGTTTCCGCGAACGCCGGCTGCTCGATGCGCTGCAGCATCCGCATCCGACTCACTTGCGCGCGCTGCGAATATCGGTGTTGTTGCGAGCGGTCGCGATGCGTGCGCTCGGGCGCGCCGCAGCCGCCGTCGGCATCGATCCCGAGGCGCTTTACTGCTACTATAAGTTTCCGAGGAAGTGGGGCGTTGTTCCCATCCGCGGCGCCGTCATTGCGGAGCTCTATCGCCGGCGAGGACTCGCCGGAGCGCAATCGCGCGAATCCGTGCGCACCGAAGCGCCGTCTCGTACGCCGCCCGCGAGCGAGGCGGCGCAATTTACACGCGAACACACACGTTGAACGCACCTGAATCCCTGTCCGATCCCACTCGGCTCGCACCACACGAAGGCGCTCTCGAGGGTTGCACGCGCGACGCGCAAAGCATCACGCGCGACTGGCAGCCGCTGCAATCGCTGATCGACGGCGTGCAGGTGCGCGAGATGAGGAACGTCGCGAAGGACAACGGTTACCTGACGGAGATCTGGCGCGACGACTGGCGACTCGCGCCGTCGACGGTTGCTCAAGTGTTCCAGGCGCTGATCGAACCGCACGGCATTTCGGCGTGGCACGTCCATCGCCGTGCAACCGACCGGCTGTTCGCGAACCATGGCCTCCTCAAGATCGTGCTGTTCGACGCGCGCGCCGGATCGCCGACCGAACGGCGCATCAATGTTTTTCGCTGCGGTACGATCCGACCGGCATTGATCGTCGTGCCGCCGGGCGTATGGCACGGCGTGCAGAACTTGAGCGCGAGTCCCGCACTGCTGCTGAACCTTCCGGATCGGGCGTACGAATACGAGTCACCCGATCACTGGCGATTGCCGCCCGACACCGACCGCATTCCTTACGCGTTCACGGCACAGGCGAGGCCGAACAGCGAGGATCCGGACCGCTTTTGACCGCAGCGGCCGTTGCGTCGCCGCCGGCCGCCCCCACCTGCGTAAGCGTCGCGCCGCGCGCCATGCCGGTGCAACCGTCCAAGTCCGATCCTTTGTCGATGCCTTCGCCGATCCTGCGCGCCGCCGGCCTGTCGAAGACCGTGTTGAGCGGCGATGCACCGCTGACGATTCTCGACGACGTGACGTTCGCCCTCGAACCAGGCGCATCGGTTGCGATCGTCGGTGCGTCCGGCTCGGGGAAAACGACGCTGCTCGGCCTGCTCGCCGG
This sequence comes from uncultured beta proteobacterium, assembly GCA_963728935.1. Classification (GTDB taxonomy): domain Bacteria; phylum Pseudomonadota; class Gammaproteobacteria; order Burkholderiales; family Casimicrobiaceae; genus CAVSMC01. The sequence continues at coordinate 2,561,639 of CAVSMC010000001.1, forward strand.
ACTCGACCGACCCAGCGCCGGCGACGTCTGGCTCGACGAGCATCAGCTCGCTCCGCTCGACGAGGACGCACGCGCGGCGTTGCGCGCGCAACTGCTCGGCTTCGTGTTCCAGTCGTTCCAGCTACTGCCCGCGCTTACCGCGTTGGAGAACGTGATGCTGCCGCTCGAGCTTGCCGGCGCCGCCGACGCTGTCGCCCGCGCGCGAACCTGGCTCGATCGCGTCGGCCTCGCGCAGCGCACGACGCACTATCCGAAACATCTTTCGGGCGGCGAGCAGCAACGCGTCGCGATCGCGCGCGCATTTGCCGGCGAGCCGAAGATCCTGATGGCCGATGAGCCTACCGGCAACCTCGACAACGCGTCCGGCGCCGAGATCGCCGATCTCATGTTCCGACTGAACCGAGAGCACGGCACCACGCTCGTGCTCGTCACGCACGATGCGAACCTCGCGTCGCGCTGCCGCCGGCGCCTCGCGCTCGCCGCGGGCCGGCTCATCGGCGACGAAACGGCGGCTTGATGCGATGGCAACGGTTCGCCTCGCACTGAGGATGCTGTCGCGCGACTGGCGCGCGGGCGAGCTGCGCGTGCTGATCGCGGCGCTCGTGCTCGCCGTTGCGAGCGTGGGCACCGTCGGCTTCTTCGCCGATCGCGTCAAAGGCGCGCTCACGCGACAGGCGAACGTGCTGCTCGGCGCCGATCTGCTCGTATCGGCCGACCGCCCGCTGCCGCCGGAGTTCGGGAGCGAAGCGCGGGCGCGCGGGCTCGATGTCACGCCAGGAATCAAGTTCAACAGCATGATCCAGCGCGAGGGCGCCGGCGCGGCCGTGCTCGCCGACGTCAAGGCTGTGGCTCCCGGCTATCCGCTGCGAAGCGCGATCATGCTGGTCGATGCGGCGTCGCCGGACGGCCGGCCGGCAGCCGGAATTCCGCCGCGCGGCGAAGCGTGGCCCGACGCGCGGCTTGCGCAGCGGCTCGGCGCGGCGATCGGCGATTCGCTCGCCGTCGGCGAAACGACGCTTCGTGTCGGCGCGATCGTACAGAGCGAGCCCGAGGTCGCGCAGGGGCTTCTCGCGATCGGGCCGAGGCTCCTCATCAACATCGACGACGTCGCGGCGACCAACCTGCTGCAGCCGGGCAATCGCGCGACGTGGCGGCTGTTCGTTGCCGACCGCGGCACGCGCGACGCGCTCGGCGGCTATCTCGATTGGGCGCAGCAGGCGGTGAAGGCGGGCCAGCGCGTCGACAGCGTGCGCGATCTGCGTCCCGAAGTGCGGCTGACGCTCGAGCGCGCGGAGAAATTTCTCGGCCTCGCCGCGCTCGTCGCGGTCGTACTCGCCGCGGTTGCCGTCGCGCTCGCGGCGTCGCGCTACCTGCGCCGTCATCTCGACACGGCGGCGATGCTTCGATGCTTCGGCGCGCCGGAGCGGCGCGTGCTTGCGCTGTTCACGCTTCAATTCGCCGCGCTCGGCGCGCTCGCAACGCTCGCCGGCGTGGCGCTCGCGCTCGGCGGTCAGCAGCTTCTGGTGATGCTGCTCGCGACGATTTCGGCCGCCGAGCTTCCGAGGCCGAGCGTCGCTCCGGCCTTCGCGTCGATCGCAACGGGTCTCGCGTTGCTGTTCGGCTTCGCGTTGCCGCCGCTGATCGCGCTCGCGAGCGTTCCGCCGCTGCGCGTGCTGCGGCGCGACTTGCCTCGACCCAAGCCATCGGCGCTGCTCGCCTACGCGCTCGGCGGTGCGGTGATCGCGCTGTTGATCGGATGGCAGGCGCAAGACGTGACCGCCGGCAGCATCATGGTCGGCGGCATCGCGGCGTTGCTCGTCGTTGCCGCGCTGACGGCGAACGCGCTGATCGCGCTGTTGAAGCGGCTTCCGCAGCGCGGCATCACATGGCGGTTCGGCCTCGCGAACCTGCGGCGGCGACCGCTCGCCTCGAGCCTGCAGATCGGCGCGCTCGCGCTCGGGCTGATGGCGCTGCTGCTGCTGACGGTGGTGCGCGGCGACCTCGTGACCAACTGGCGGGCGAGCCTTCCGCCCGATGCGCCGAACCACTTCCTCATCAACGTGCTCGGCGATCAGGTCGACGGCGTGCGCGCGCTCATCAAGCGCGAGACCGGCGCCGACGCTCCGCTCTACCCGATGGTGCGCGGGCGTCTGATCGCCGTGAACGGCGTCCCGCTCGACACGACGAAATACGCGGACACGCGTGCGCGTCGGCTCGCCGAGCGCGAATTCAACCTGTCGTATACGTCGGATCTTGCGCGCACCAATCACATCGTCGCGGGCACGTGGTTCGGGGCAACGCGCGGCACGCAGGCCGGAATCTCGATGGAGGACGGCATCGCGCACTCGCTGAAGCTCAAGCTCGGCGACGCGCTGACGTGGGACATCGCCGGCACGACGGTCACTGCCAAGATCACGAGCTTGCGCAAGGTCGACTGGGACAGCTTCCGGCCGAACTTCTTCACGCTGTTCGCGCCGGGGGTGCTCGAATCGATGCCGCAATCGTATCTCGGCGCGGTGCGTGTGCCGGAAACGGCGGGCGGCAGCGCATGGCTCAGCGCGCTCGTGCAGCAATATCCGAACGTGCTCGCGATCGACGTCGGCGAGATCATCCACCAGGTTCAAACGATCATGGACCAGGTCGCGAAGGCGGTCGAATTCGTGTTCCTGTTCACGCTCGCCGGCGGCATTCTCGTCTTGCATGCCGCGATTGCCGCGACGCAGGACGAGCGCAGGTTCGACGCAGCCATCCTGCGCACGCTCGGCGCGTCGCAGGCGCAACTCACCGCGGCGCAGGTCGCCGAATTCGTCGTGCTGGGCGCGCTCGCGGGGCTTCTCGCCGCCGCAGGCGCCACGGCGATCGGATGGGTGCTCGCCGATCGCGTATTCCAGATCCCGTTCACGCCGAATCCGCTGGTCTGGATCTACGGATTGGGCGGTGGGGCGGTGGTCGTGACGCTCGCCGGCTGGCTCGGCACGCGCTCGACGTTGCGTCAGCCGCCGCTCGCGGTGATCCGTCAACTGGGATGACCACACCGCCCACTGGCGAAGTGACGCCATATGCTCGTCTCGGCGGCGAAGCCGGCGTGCGTGCGCTCGTCGAGCGCTTCTACGATCTGATGGAGATGGAGCCGCAATTCGCGCACCTGCGCTCCGTGCATGGAGCGTCGCTCGCGAGCGCACGCGAGAAGCTCTTTCTGTTTCTATCCGGTTGGCTCGGCGGCCCGTCGCTTTATACCGACCGCTACGGCCATCCGAGGTTGCGCGCTCGCCATCTGCCGTTTGCGATTGCGACGACCGAGCGCGACCAATGGCTCTCGTGCATGCGCCGCGCGCTCGTAGACACCGCGGTCGAGCCGCCGTTGGTCGACGCGTTGATGGACGCATTTTTCCAGACCGCAGACTGGATGCGTAACAAGTAGACACGCGATGCACTGGTCGGCAGCGCTCGACGCCGTCGATCGGTTGTTACCGATGATGTCTTGACCCGCGCAATCGAAGTGGCAATACTCGCGCGCAGCATCGCAACGATCATCTAAGAACGCACTTTGGACGCGAGATGCGAACGTCGCATCGCGATGTCTCGCACTTGTGGTTGACAGGGACGCATCGTCCCGAGGGGAATGCAGCATGGGTCGCGCGACGGAGCGCTCGTCTATTTTGCGGTGCTGCGTCGCGCGCCTCGCGGTTGCATCGGTCGCATGCATCGCGCTGGTTGGCATGCCGGCTTACGCGGGTGTGTTCTACAAATTCAGGGTCGTTGCTGAAACGGGCGTCGGAGGTTTGACCGGCTTCGGCAAAGGACCCTCGATCAACAGCCGCGGCAACGTCGGCTTCATCGGTCAAGTCGGTACGAACCAGTCGGTCTACTTTGGCAGCGGCACCGCCGCTGCGGTCGACATCGCGGCGGGCGGCGTCACTGTGCTGGGCGACGGTACCCAGATCAACGACGGCAACGAGATCGTCACGCAGGAACGGCGCACGACCGTCGGCGGCATTCTCACCGAGATCAAGGTGCATCGGCCGCCCAGCGGTACGGCGGGCGTGATCGCTCGTGGCAACGACCTCGAGTCGTTCGATTCGCTGTTTCCGTTTCCGACGATCAACAACACGAGAACGCTCGAAGACATCGCGGCCGGCACCGGCAACTTCGACGGTGCATGCGACAGCGGCGAAACCTGTCTGCCGCAGGTCGTGTTCGGTGGGTTTCATTCCGCATCGGCGACGCGCACGCTCGTCGAGCCGTTGAAGCTTCCGGCCAACCCGGCCGATCTCGGCTCGTACAAGGAATTCGGTTTCAATTCGACGATCGCGAAACCGATGCTCGCCGACACCGGTCGCGTCATCGTGCGCGGGCGCAATCCCGGCGATCCGCTGTTCCTGTTCGAACCCGGGCTCGCGACGCCCAAGGAGATCGCGAACTTCACGGACGGCCTCTTCTTCGAGATCGGCAACGCGGCGAGCATCACCCCCGACGGCAAGGTGATCGCATTCGCCGGAGATCGCGGGCACGGCGAAGGCGTATTCATCGCGGTCGAGCGCTCGCCCGGAAAATTCCTGATCTACAACGTGGCCGGCGAGAACGGCTTCAAAACCAAGCCCGAGCTCGGCTTCGACGGGAGCGGAGGGCCGATCTATTTCTCGTCGATCGAGCTCGACAGCCGCGTCGGCGTCGTCTACACGCCGGACGCCGCCGGCGCGCCGAATGCGAGTGTCGTCGTGTCGTTCATCGGCACGCCGAGCGCGGCGAGCCGCGCCAATCCCGCAACGGGCAACCCGCTGACGTTCACCGGGCAACGCGGCATCTGGACGATCCGCGTCGAACTCGATCCCGTCGGCATGAACGGCGTCTGCGTAACCGCCGGCCCGGACGGCGCACTCGACTCGACGGCCGAGTCCACCGACACGCTCGTCTCCGGATCCGTCCCCAAGTACGACCGGATCGTCGCGGGCACGGACGGCACGTGCGAGACGGCACCCGCAGCCGACGATGACGGCTTGTTTTCTCGTACGTCTCCGATTCCCGTCGTTCAGGTTGGCGACAAGATTCACTCGGGCGGGACCACGCACGTGGTCACCGACGTCGCGGTCAACATGCCTCTCGCTCGTGCGACGAGCACCGTGAGCGGCGTTTCTCGCACCGAGCGCGTCGGCGACCACCGCGTCGTGTTCTGGGCGTCGACCGCCGCGGCGCAGCTCATCGTGTCCGGCGAGCACCTCGACAGCGATCAGGACGGCCTGCTCGACCACTGGGAAGAAGAAGGCATCGACATCGATCAGGACGGCATCGTCGATCTCGACTTGAAGGCGATGGGTGCGACGCCGACGATTCGCGACATGTTCGTGCACATCGACCTCACCGTCGATCGCACCGAGCCGTATAACGTGCATCGGCTGCACGAGCTGATGCCGGGCGTGATCCGGCACCTGGCCGGCTTCTACGCGTCGCTGCCGGCGCTGCCGAACGGGATTCCCGCGGGGATCTTGCTGCACATCGACGCCGGAACCGACAAGGACAAGACGGGCCTGTTCTTCTCGCGCAACATGGGCGTCGGACCGCTGCGAGGCGGTTTCCGTCATAGCGGGGCGGGTGGGACGCCGATCGACGTGACGTACTTCGGCATGCCCGGCTCGATCAGCGTTGCCGGCGTGACGGCGGTATCGTTCGACACGTTGAAGCACGCGAACTTCTCGCTTGTGCACAAGGGGGCGCGCGAGCTCGCGTTCTATTTCATCACGCTCGGCGATTTCCATCATCTGCTCGGCGGCTTCAATTCGTCCGGCGCCATCGACAACAACGCTACACCCTATATCGGAAGCGTCGCGTCGGCCGGTTCGAACTTCCTGATCGATCTGGGATTCACGTTCGGCGACGGCGCGGTCGCGGGGCACACGCTGAAGATCGTCTCCGGCACCGGCGCAGGACAAGTGCGCATCATGTCGAACAACATCGGCACCAAGATCTTCGTGCTCGATCCTTGGACGATCGTGCCCGACGCCACGAGCAAGTACGTGATGTTCGACGGCTCGGCCGGCGAGGGCCACGCCGGCTTTCGCGGCGATTCCGCGTTCAATCCGGGCCGCGACTTGGCGATCACACTCGGCGGCTACTTCGCGATCGGCCCGCTCAAGTATCAGGGGCGATTCCGCGAGGAATGGCAGACGCTCGCGCACGAGATCGGCCATCTGATCACGTTGAAGCACGGCGGCAACAACCATGGCAACAACAAGCCGACGTACTGGAGCCTGATGAATTACCTGTACGAGAACTGCGCTTCAGGCATGCCTTCGAGCGCCGCCGGCGCGGCAACGTGCCCGGTCGATACGTATTCGACGGTGCTCGACGCGATCTTCAACGACCACTATCACATCGACAACACGTTTGCGCATCACCTCGACCGCATCGGCAACGCGTTCGGCATCGAACCCGACCTCCCGGACAAGCCCGGGCCGGAAACGATGACGTGGAAGACGATCGAGCTGCGCGACGGGCCGCAGGATGTCACCGCGCCGACGCTTTCCCTGACGACGCCGGCGCCGGGAGCGACTTTCGCGTCCGGTAGCTCGATCGGCCTCGGCGGCACGGCTGCCGACGACACCGCCGTCGTCTCCGTCGAAGTGTCGTTCGACGTCAACGGCGATGGCGTGATCGACGAGGCGACCGAGGTGTTCGCCGCGAGCCTTTCCGGAGCCTCGTTCACCGCGACGCTGCCCGCGCTTTCGGGACCGAACGGTCCGCGCGACCTCTTCGTCGCTGCGTACGACGCGCAGCGCAACTTCGACGTCGTCCAGCGCACGATCAACGTCGGCACGACGAGCACGGTGAGCGTGCCGAACGTCGTCGGGCTCACACAAGCCGCGGCGACGAGCGCGATCACCGGCGCGGGGCTCGTCGTCGGCACGATCACCACGCAACCGTCGGGCAGTGTCCCTGCCGACCACGTGATTTCGCAGCTTCCGCTCGCCGGCGCATCGGTTGCCGCGGGCTCGGCCGTCGCATTGATCGTCTCGTCGGGGCCGGCGTCGGTCAGCGTGCCGAACGTCGTCGGGCTCACACAAGCCGCTGCGACGAGCGCCATCACCGGCGCGGCGCTCGTCGTCGGCACGATCACGCTGCAGCCGTCGAGTAGCGTTGCGGCCGACCACGTCATTTCGCAGCTTCCACTCGCCGGCGCATCGGTTGCGGCGGGATCGGCTGTCGCATTAATCATCTCGACGGGCGCGGCGCCCGTCAGCGTGCCGGACGTCGTCGGATTGACGCAAGGTGCAGCGACGAGCGCGATCAGCACCGCGGGACTCGTCGTCGGAACGATTACGCTTGCACCGTCCGCCAGCGTTGCCGCCGGCAGCGTCATTTCGCAGCTACCGCTTGCGGGCGCGTCGGTCGCGGCCGGGACGGCGGTGAACCTCGTCGTGTCCGTCGGCATCGTCACGACACATGTGAGCGGGGCCACCGCCACGGGTACCGGCACCGCAACGGTGGACCTCGCGGGCGGCGGCGCGACCTGCGGATTTACGAGCGACGAATTCCTGCCGGTGAGCGGGGTGCCGGGTTCGCCTGGTAGCACGCCGGCAGGTGTTTCGTTCCCGCAGGGTCTGTTCGGTTTCGCGCTCGGTCCGAGTTGCACCGCGGGGGGCGCCGTTTCGATCACGATCACGTATCCGATGGCGATTGCGCCCGGTGCTCACTATTGGAAGTTCGGGCCGACCGCGAGCACACCGACGCCGCACTGGTACACGGTGCCCGCGGTGTTCAGCGGCGCCACCGTCACGTTCACGATCAGCGACGGCGGCACCGGCGACGACGATCTCGCCGCCAACGGCATCATCGTCGACCAGGGAGGGCCGGGTGTCGGAGCGGCCGCGCCTACGGGGGCAACCGTGCCTATTCCGGCGCTCGATCGGCGCAATGTTGCCGCGCTCGCGCTGCTCGTCGTGTGCGCAGGATGGTGGACGCGTCGCCGCGTGATGCGCCGACGCTGATACCTACTTCCCAGCGAGGATCGATTCGCGCGACAGCAACCGCGCGGTTGCGAACAGCGCGAGCACCGCAATCAGCGCGGCCACCGCGTACGATTGCGCGAGCTCGAGCGACGGCAGCGCTTCGCCGCGAAGCGCGCGGTTCAACAGCGAGTATTGCCCGGAGATCGGCACGAGCGTGAGCCATTCGGGCTCCCTGCGCTGCAGGAACAGTTGCACGACCGGCAGCATCGACACGATGAACAGCAACACCGACGCGTTCGCCTGCGCCTCTTTGTACGTGCGGCCGCGCGAGCCGACGTAGAGCAGCACCGCCGGCAGCAGCATGACAAGCGGGATCAGCACGATGACGAAGCGCGCGAATTCGCGCGCGCCGAACAGGAAAGGGATGCCGACCGCCGGCAGCGGCGCGAAGCGAAGCGTCAGGTAGAAACCGGACAGCGTAAGGCCGACGACCGTTGCATCGAGCACGACGACCGCCAGCCATTTTCCCACCGCAAGCTCGACCGGCGCCGCCGGCGTCGCGAGCAGCGGCTCGAGCGACATTCGCTCGCGCTCGCCCGCGGTCGCGTCGAGCGATGCCGCGATGCCGCCGATCAGCGACGCGAACAGCCCGTAATACGCAACGAGGAACAGCACGAGCGAACCGGCGCTTTGCGGCGTGGCGAGGTCATGCGCTTCGATGTTGAGCGGACTGCCTACTTCCGGCGCCACGCCGCGCAGCAGCAGCCGTCCGCTTCCCCATTCGCGGTTGTAGGCCCGAAGCAGCGCCTCGGCGTGGTCGATCGACGCTCGCGCGCGATCACGCGAGCGGTCGAACACCAGTCGCACCGTTGCGCGCTTGCCTCGCGCGACGTCGGCCGCGAAGTTCGCGTCGATCTCGAGCACGACGTCGATCTCGCCGCTGCGAACCTTCTGCTCGGCATCCGTTGGCGCCGCGACGAGCTTCACTTGCTCGCGCTCGAGAAATGCGGCCAGCGCCGGCGCATGCTCGCGCCCGGCGACGGGCAGCGTCAGCTCGCGACTCTTGTCGGCTTGACGGGCGACGAGGTTCAGAATCAGTGCGAGGAAGAGCGGACCCGCGACGATCGCGGTGACGAGCGTCACCACGATCGTGCGGCGGTCGCGGAACGTGTCGACGACTTCCTTGCGCGCGATCGTGCCGATGCGAGCGAGCGACGATCGATGCGTCGAAGCGTTCACGTCACGCACCGGGTGCGGGGGGTTGCGCTCACGCCGCGAGCCCTTCCCCGGAGCCGAGCAGCCGCACGAAGGCGTCCTCGAGCGATGCGGCGCCCGTCTGCGCAAGGAGCGCGCTCGCAGTGCCTTCGGCGACGACACGACCGCGACCGAGAATGACGATCCGGTCGCACAGCGCGCTCACCTCCTGCATGACGTGGGAGCTGAACAGCAGGCACTTTCCGGCAGCGCGCAACGCGTGCAGCAAATCGCGCAGCGCACGCGTGCTCATGATGTCGAGACCGTTGGTGGGCTCGTCGAGCAGCACCGTTCGCGGGTCGTGCACGAGCGCGCGAGCGATCGCGACCTTCATCCGCTCGCCTTGCGAGAAGCCTTGCGCGCGGCGCGCGGCGATTTCGCCGAGACCGAGCACGTCGACCAGCGCATCGATGCGTGCGTCGAGCGCTTTGCCGCCAAGTCCATGCAATTCGCCGAAATAACGGATGTTCTCGCGGCCGGTCAGGCGCGGATAAAGGCCGCGAGCGTCGGAAAGCACGCCGATCGAACGGCGCACGGCGAAGCGATCGCGAACGATGTCGAGCCCATCGATGCGCGCCGTTCCCGCGCTCGGAACGATCAGCGTCGCTAGCATCCGCAGGAGCGTCGTCTTGCCGGCGCCGTTCGGCCCGAGCAGACCGGTGATCTCGCCGTCGGCCGCGGCGAGCGATACGCCGTCGACGGCTCTTACTTCGCCCTTCCTGCCGAACGATTTGGCGAGCGATTCGACGCTGATCACGGCTGCGGCGCGAGACGGTCGGGCCACAGCGGCGTGCGTGCGCTGTGCTCGAAGTAGTCGATGCACGCCGACGGCAGCGACGCGAAGCTCGGGTCGTCGATGAACGCTGCAACGAGCCTGGGCGCGCACGCATGCGGCGTCACGATATGACCATAGCCGCGCGCGACGACGTGACGGCTGTGCGAAAGCGTGCGCGCGACTTCGGCGCCGTACGCGGGCGGCGTGACGGGATCGAGGCCACCCGAAATCAGCAGCGCCGGCACGTCGCTCGTGACCGGCGTCGCCGCATCGGTCGGCACGTCGCCGCGCGGCCAGACTTCGCACACCGACAGCAGCGCGCGGGCCAACTCGCGCGAGCGCACGCTCGACAAGGCCGCGACGTCGGCGGCGCTCACGCGCGGCACGTCCTCCGCACACGTGACCGAGTAGTGGAGCGCGGCATTCACTTGCTCGACCAGGTCGGACGTTGCGAGCGACACCATCGCGTACAGCGGAGCGAAGTCGCCGGCGTCCATGAGCGCGATCGCTTCCGGCATCAGCGCGCCAAGTTGCGGCGAGTAGGTGAGCGGTTGCAATGCGGCGATCACGTGTTCGAACGTGAGCGTGATCTCGCGCGTCTCGCCGGTGCGCGGATCGACAACGCTCACCGGCCGGCCCTTGCCGAGCCGATCGTGAATGCGCGCAAGCGTCGCGCCGAGGTCGGGATGCGCGGCAGCGCAGCTCGGTGAGTCGTCGCAGGCGCGGATCAGCGCGTCGAGCGCCGCGTCGCGGGTTGGCCACACGTCGAGACTCACGCGCATCGACGGCGGCGCGACGCCATCGAGCACGATGCTGCGCACGCGATCGCCGTGGCGGCGAACGTATTCGAGCGCTGCGCGCGTCCCGTACGACCCTCCCCACAGGTTGACGCTCGAATAGCCGAGCGCGGCGCGTACCGCATCGAGATCCTCGACGAATGCCGCGGTCGTGTATTGCGCGGCGTCGATGCGCTTGGCGGCGAGCTCGCGCGCGCACTGCTTCGCTTTCGGCTTCGGGTCGAGCTCGAGCGCCGAGTCGAGGTCGTCGTGAGGCCTGAAGGCGGCGCAATCGAGCGGCGACGAGCGCCCGGTTCCGCGCTGGTCGACCAGCACGATGTCGCGGTCCTTTCTTACGCCGACGAGCTGGCTCGCGAGCGGTCCGAGGTGGGAGGCCGCCTGACCCGGTCCGCCAGCGAGAATGAACAGAGGATCCGGCTTCGGATTGAGCGTGTTCGCCCCCAGCACCGCGACGGTGATCGAGATCGTTCGTCGCGACGGATTGCGCCGGTCTTCGGGCACGTCGAGCGTAGCGCATCGCGCCGCGATGGTGAGCTTCGGCAGCCGGCATTCGGAGAGCGCGAGCGCGCGCGCGCTCCCTCGATCGCTGCCGCAGCCGACGAGCACCGCCGCCGCGATCGCGCAGCCGAGCGCGTGCACGACGATCACGATCATGCGCAACATGGCGCGCGATGGTAGCAGAGACGCGAATCGCCCAAGTCGTATACTGATCTTCCGCAAGCGAGGCCACGATGAGCACGCGCGAGCTCGAACCCGGGATCGTCACCGATCTCACCAACCGGCTCACCTACGCGGGGTATCTTTGCCTCGACCGGCTGCTGACCGCACAGCAGCCGCTGTCCGGCGCGGGCGGAGCGTCGCCGCGTCATGACGAGATGCTATTCATCATCCAGCATCAGACCTCCGAGCTCTGGATGAAGCTCGCGATCCACGAGCTCAAGGCGGCGATCGGCAACGTGCAAGCCGACAGGCTCGACGCGTGCTTCAAGATCCTCGCGCGCGTGAAGCTCATCCAGAAGCAGCTGTTCGAGCAGTGGGCGGTGCTGGAGACGCTCACGCCGACCGAATACGAGGCGATTCGTCCATCGCTCGGCCACGCATCGGGATTCCAGTCCGCGCAGTACCGCGCGCTCGAATTCCTGCTCGGCAACAAGCATGCGTCTTCGGTCGAGGTGTTTCGCTACGACCCGGCGGCGCACGCGGAGCTCACCGCGCTGCTCAATGCACCCGGACTCTACGATGAGTTCCTGCGCCATCTCGCCCGCCGCGGATTGCCTGTTCCGGCCGATCGGCTCGAGCGCGATTTCACGCAGCCTTATGAGGGCAGCCCCTCAGTGGTCGCCGTGTTCAAGACCGTCTACGAGGATCCCGAGCATTGGTGGGACGCCTATGAAATGGCGGAGAAGCTCGTCGACGTCGAGGAAGCGTTTCAACTGTGGCGCTTCCGTCACCTCAAGACCGTCGAGCGGATCATCGGCTTCAAGCCGGGCACCGGCGGATCGTCGGGCGTAGGCTTTCTCAAGCACGCGCTCGAGCACCGCTTCTTTCCCGAGTTGATCGACGTACGCACCGAAATCGGTACTTCACGCGTCTGAACGCCGGCAGCGGGTCTGCTGCGCCATTCGTTGATGTGACTCGATCGCGCGGCTTGACAGGTCCGTTCGCGTATCTATAATGCGAATCATTCTCATTCGTATTGTAGAACCCATGACCGCCAAAGCACTCGCTCGCGCCTCGGCGCTCGCCGCTGCGCTCGCGTCGAGCGCGGCGCTCGCGATCGAATATCCGATCGGCACGCCGCACAACGTCTCCGGCATGGAAATCGCGGCTGTGTATCTGCAGCCGGTCGAGATGGACCCCGAGGGCCACATGCGCAAGGCAACCGAATCGGACGTCCACATCGAGGCCGATATCCATGCGCTCGCGAACAACCCGAACGGGTATCCGGAGGGCGCGTGGGTCGCGTTCCTGCACGTGCGCTATGAGCTGACCAAGCTGCCGTCGGGCGAGAAGATCAGCGGCGACTTCATGCCGATGGTCGCGAGCGACGGCCCGCACTACGGCGACAATGTGAAGCTCGCGGGCCCCGGCAAGTACAAAGTGAGGTACACGATCTATCCGCCGAACGCGAAGGAGAATCCGACCGGCCAGCACTTCGGGCGTCACACCGATCGCGCAACCGGCGTGCGTCCGTGGTTCAAGCCATTCGACGTCGAGTGGGAGTTCACGTACGCGGGTATCGGGAAGAAAGGCGGGTACTGATCGTGCGTGCGTGGGTGCGAATGCGGGCAACCGCCCGCGCGGTGGTGCTCGCGCTCGCGATGATGCCGATCGGCGTAGCCCCAGTCGCGCGTGCCGACGACGTCGCGCTGATCGCCGAGATCCGCAAGCTCGCCGAACGCGTCGGGAAGCTCGAGCAGCGCAACGGCGATCTCGAGCGGCGACTCGACGCCGCGCGGGCGACCGAGACGCGCCTGACAGCGCTTGCGGTCCCCGACGATTCGTACGCGATCGTCGCGCAAGCGCGCTACCCGCTCAGCGTGCCGCTGCCGCTCGCTGCGTTGACGTTCGGTGCCGAGGTAGGCGGCGATTGCTGGGGACGCGCCGCCGATGCGCTCGGGCTCGCGGCTGGGTTCCTGCGCACGAGCAATGACTATCGCGAGGCGACGGCGGACGGCCCGCTTGCCGGGTACGCGGCATCGGGCTCCGAGCGCATCGCCGAGCTCCATTACCGCTTGCGCATCGACCATCGGTTCGACCTCACGCCCGACGTGCAATGGATCCAGCGGCCCGGAGGCGACGGATCGGCGCCCGATGTGCTCGTCGGCGGCGTTCGCGCGACAGTGGGCTTCTAGCCATGGCGACGACTCGTCGACTGCTCGTGGTGTCGTTCGCGCTGGCGGTGCTGATCGCGATCGCGGTCAACGCAGCGGCAGCCGAGCTGCCCGCGTACACGGTGTCGCTCGACGCGGGTCGCATCGAACCGTCGCGGCTCGAAGTCCCTGCGAACACCAAGATCAAGCTCGTACTGCGCAACACGGGTCGCGGCGCAGCCGAGTTCGAAGGGCGCGACTTGCGCGTCGAAAAGGTGCTCGCGCCGGGCGCGCAGTCGTTCGTCGTCGTCCAGCCGCTCAAGCCGGGCACGTACCGCTTCTTCGACGAGTTCCATCCGGATGCGCCCGACATGCTGTTGATCGCGAAATAGTCGAAGGTCGCGCCGATCGTGAGCACGAGCCTGCCGGCGCCGGTCCTGCGTGTGGCGCAGCGCACGGTGCTCGCCCGCATCGGCGACGCGTTGCGCCGGCACCGTCGCGCGATCCTCGCGCTGCAATGGTTCATCGTCGTGTTCTACGGCGTGCTCGTCGTCGTTCCGGCAACGCTGGCGCTGCCGCCGGCCGGCGCGACGATCGTGACCAATCTCACGCTGTTCGCGCAGTTCGCGTTTTGGGGCATCTGGTGGCCTTTCGTGATCGCGAGCACGATGCTCATCGGCCGCGCGTGGTGCGGGTTGCTCTGCCCAGAGGGGACGCTCACCGAGTTCGCGAGCCGACATGGGCTGGGAAAGTCGATTCCGCACTGGATGCGCTGGAGCGGCTGGCCGTTGGTCGCGTTCGCGCTCACCACCGTCTACGGTCAGCTCATTAGCGTCTACGAATACCCGAAAGCCGTGCTGCTCGTGCTCGGCGGGTCGACCGTCGGAGCGGCGGCGATCGGGTTCGTCTACGGCAAAGGCAAGCGCGTCTGGTGCCGGTACCTTTGTCCGGTCAACGGCGTCTTCGAGCTTCTCGCCAAAGTCGCGCCGATTCATTTCGGCGTCGATGCCGATGCGTGGAGACGCTCGCCGGCGCGGGTGCCGAGCGTCGATTGCGCGCCGCTCGTCGATCTTCGCCACATGAAGAGCGCCTCGCAGTGTCACGCATGCGGGCGCTGCAGCGGCCATCGCGGCGCGATCGCGCTCGCGCCGCGATCGCCCGATCGCGAGATCCTCGCGATCGGGCCGAACGACGTCGGGACCGCGATGGCGCTGCTGCTCGTGTTCGGCGTACTCGGCCTTGCGACCGGTGCGTTCCAGTGGACGGCGAGTCCGTGGTTCGTCGCGATGAAGCAGACGTTCGCGCGTTGGCTGGTCGCGCACGAATGGCTGGCATTGCTCGACGACCGGGCACCGTGGTGGCTGCTCACGCATTATCCGGAAGCAAACGACGCGTTCAGCTGGCTCGACGGCATTTGCATCGTCGCGTACACGGGCGCATTCGCGGCGGCAATCGGCGGCGCAACGCTTGCAGCGCTCATCGCTGCGTCGCGCATCGCCGGCGGCGATCGCTTCGACTGGAAGGTGCTCGCGATGGCGCTCGTTCCGCTCGGCGGGATCGGACTCTTCCTCGGGCTGTCGATGCTCACCGTCGCGCAGCTTCGCGGCGAGCACATCGCGATCGCGCATCTCGCGCCGATTCGCGCCGCGCTGCTCGTCGTCGGCATCGCGTGGTCGGCGTCGCTCGGCGCGCGCATCATTGCCTCGGCCCGCGCCCGACGGTTGGCGTGCTCGCTCGCGCTGCTGCTCTACGCCGTTCCGCTTGCCCTCGTCGGTGCGGCCTGGTACCTGGTCTTCTGGCGCTGGTAGCCCCCCAATTGCGCGCCGGTTCGCGCCCGCGCCGTTCGGGCGCTAAAATCCGCGACGATGTCGAACACCAATGCCTCGATTCGTTCGGTCGCGATGGCCGATGCAATTGCCGCGCTCGGCCCCGGGCCGCTGACCGAAGCCGGCGTGTCGACGTGCATCGCGCCGCTGTTCTCGCGCGTGCTCGCCGCGCAGCGCGGCCGTGTCTATCTCGCCAATCACTCGCTCGGGCGGCCGCTCGACGCGATGGCCGACGACGTGCAGGAAGCCGTCAACGCGTGGTACGCGCGAATGGGTAACGCCTGGACGCCGTGGAACGCGGAAATCGCGGCATTCCGTTCGCGGCTCGCGGCGCTGCTGGGCGGCATGCGGCCCGACAGCGTGATACCGAAGACCAGCGCCGGGCAAGGTCTGCGCGCGGTGCTGAACAGTTACGACTCCCCGCCACGCGTCGTCGCGACGCGGGGCGAGTTCGATTCGCTCGACCTCGTCCTGCGCGAGTACGCGCGGCGCAAGAGGATCGCGCTGGTGATGGTCGAGCCGCGCGCCGACGGACATTTCGACAGCGCGGACATCCTGGCGCGCATCGGCCGCGCCACCGACCTCGTCGTGCTGTCCGAGGTGATATTCACCACCGGCCAGCGGCTCGCCGACCTGCCGGCGATCGTCGCCGCGGCGCATAAGGCCGGCGCGCGCGTGCTGCTGGACGTCTATCACTCGCTCGGCGTGTTTCCCGTCGACTTGCGCGCGCTCGACGTCGACTTCGCCGTCGGCGGCAGTTACAAGTATTTGCGTGGCGGACCGGGCGCATGCTTTCTATACGTGGATCCGCGGCATCTGGACGCGGGGCTGCGTACGCTCGACACCGGATGGTTCGCGAAGCAATCGCCGTTCGACTACGAGAGGCCCGATCCGCCGCGATTCGCGGCCGGCGGCGACGGATGGCTCGAATCGACGCCGGCGGTACTACCGTTCTATCAGGCGCGCTCGGGGCTGCTGTTCACACTCGCGATCGGCGTCGCGCGGCTGCGCTCGTACTCGTGGTGGCAACAGGCGCAACTCGTGAAGCTGCTCGAGACCCGCGGCATCGCATCGGGCGGCGGTCGCGCCGATCGCGGCGCGTTCGTCGTCGTGCGCGAGCCGAAAGCGCGCGCGCTCGCCGACGCGTTGCGCGCGCTCGGCGTCGACGTCGACGCGCGCGGCGAATGGTTGAGGCTCTGTCCCGATCTGCTCACGACGATGGCCGAGCTCGACGCGGCCGCGACCGCGCTCGCGAGCGCCAAAGGCAACCTCTGACGTCGATCGAACGCGCGCCGTCAGGCGTTGGCGAGGATCACCCGAACCAGCACGAGCAGCGTCAGCACGAAGATCGCGGCGAGCACGACGCCGACGACGATCACGTGCAACGGCTTGATGGTGACGGCGTCTCGCTCCATCGCCTTGCCCTTGCGTATGCCGAAGAAGCTCCAGAACACGGCGGAAACGATCTGTCCGAGCGTCGCCGGGCGAGGGGCTGCCGGCGGATCGGCCTGCGGCGGTTGCGAAGGCTCGGACATGACGAGGCAAGGGGCGGAGGGGACGATGGCACCCCCACGCTAGCACAAGCGCGCGAGCGTGTGCACTTCGCACCGGCGCCGCCGGCGCGCAATCGCAGCCGATGCGGTGACGCCGGCCCCGATACCTCATCCGCGCTGCGGGAACGTCGTCCTCAGCACGCTCGTCATCCGACGGCTCAACTGCTTGAACAGCTCTGCGTTGTACGACCCGTTGACGGCAACCGGCGCGCCCGACGGGGGCTGCGTGAGATCGACGAATTGAATGCTCGAATCGGGCGTATTGGGAACGTCGGTTTGCGGTCGCGATGGATCCGTCGTCGGTGGTGGAACCGTCGTGCAGCCGACGTTCATCGTCGCGAAATTCCGGTTGTTGAGCGTAAGGTTGTTCTGGACGATCTGCTGAGCCGCGATCGCATACTTGCGCGATGCCGCGGCCGGCATTCCCTCCGCGACAGTCGGGCGCATCCGAATCGGGCCGGCTCGCGTAATGCGGGGTGCAGGACCCCCATTACAACCGTCCACCATGGAGGCAACCATGATTCAACGCTCGAAGGCCGTCGCAGCCTATTTCGCGGCGGTGGGACTCGCCGTCACGCTGGCCGCCTGCCAGACGACGATGACGCCGCAGAAGTCGCTGTACGACCGTCTCGGCGGTCAGCCCGCGATCGCCGCGGTCGTCGACGACTTCGTCGGCAACGTCGCCGGCGACACTCGCATCAACGGCTTCTTCGCCCGCACCGACGTGCCGCACCTCAAGCGCCAGCTCGTCGACCAGGTTTGCCAGGCGTCCGGCGGTCCTTGCGCGTACAGCGGCCGCGACATGATGAGCGCGCACCGGGGCATGAACATCAGCGACGGGCAATTCAACGCACTCGTCGAGGACCTGGTGAAAACGCTCGACAAGTTCAAGGTTCCCGACAGGGAAAAGGGTGAGCTCCTCGCGGCGCTCGGGGGTCTGAAGCCGCAGATCGTCGGGCAATAGGGCGAGACCGACCGGCAAGACCAAGTAGGGTCAGACTCGACTTTTCGCGGCCCGGCTTGCAGCTCGGCCACCGAATGGCGAAAAGTCGAGTCTGACCCTACTTTCAGAAAAGTCGAGTCTGACCCTACTTGTTTCGCTTGAAATGCCGCGCGGTTCCCCCATGTTCCGAGAAATCCGAGAACGCGTAGGGGAATTTCCATGCGGTTCGACAAGCTGACGACGAAGTTCCAGCAGGCGCTCGCCGACGCGCAGAGCATTGCGCTCGGCAACGACAACGGCTATATCGAGCCGCAGCATCTTCTCTCCGCGCTGCTCAATCAGGAAGACGGCGGTACCGCGTCGCTGCTCGCGCGCGCGGGCGTCGCCGTCCCGCGGCTGCGCAAGTCGCTCGACCAGTCGATCGCGCGGCTGGCGAAGGTCGAAGGCACCGGCGGCGAAATCGGGGCGTCGCGAGACCTGACCAACCTGCTGAATCTCACCGACAAGGAAGCGACCAAGCGCGGCGATCAATTCATCGCGAGCGAGCTCTTCCTGCTCGCGCTCGCCGACGACAAGGGCGAGACCGGGCGTCTTCTGAAGGAGCTCGGGCTCACGCGCGCGGCACTCGAATCCGCAATCGAAGCGGTCCGCGGCGGCGCCGGGATTGACACGGCGGAAGCCGAAGGGCAACGCGAGGCGCTCACGAAATACACGATCGATCTCACCGAACGCGCGAGCGAAGGCAAGCTCGACCCGGTGATCGGCCGCGACGACGAAATCCGCCGCACGATCCAGATCCTGCAGCGGCGCACGAAGAACAATCCGGTACTGATCGGCGAGCCGGGTGTCGGCAAGACCGCGATCGTCGAGGGGCTCGCGCAACGGATCGTCAACGGCGAAGTTCCCGAGACGCTGAAAGGGAAGCGCGTGCTGTCGCTCGACATGGCGGCGCTGCTCGCCGGCGCGAAATACCGCGGCGAGTTCGAAGAGCGATTGAAGGCCGTGCTGAA
The DNA here is from genome assembly GCA_963728935.1 of uncultured beta proteobacterium. Lineage (GTDB taxonomy): Bacteria > Pseudomonadota > Gammaproteobacteria > Burkholderiales > Casimicrobiaceae > CAVSMC01. The sequence goes on from CAVSMC010000001.1 coordinate 2,580,553, forward strand.
GGACATCGCGGCCGACCAGGGCCGCACGATCGTATTCATCGACGAGCTTCATACGATGGTCGGCGCGGGCAAGGCCGAAGGCGCGATCGACGCCGGCAACATGCTGAAGCCGGCGCTCGCGCGCGGCGAGCTTCACTGCGTCGGGGCGACGACGCTCGACGAATACCGCAAGTACGTCGAGAAGGACGCCGCGCTCGAACGCCGCTTCCAGAAGGTGCTCGTCGACGAGCCGTCGGTCGAGGCGACGATCGCGATCCTGCGCGGATTGCAGGAGCGCTACGAGATCCACCACGGCGTCGAGATCACCGACCCGGCAATCGTCGCCGCGGCGGAGCTGTCGCATCGATACATCAGCGACCGCTTCCTTCCCGACAAGGCGATCGACCTGATCGATGAAGCCGCAGCGCGCATCAAGATGGAAATCGACTCGAAGCCCGAGGCGATGGACAAGCTCGATCGCAGGCTCATCCAGCTCAAGATCGAGCGCGAAGCGGTGAAGAAGGAGCGCGACGAGGCGTCGCGCAAGCGGCTCGAGCTGATCGAGCAGGAGATCGGCCGGCTCGAGCGTGAATACGCCGACCTGGACGAAGTGTGGCAGGCGGAGAAGGCGCAGGTCGCGGGCTCCGCGCACATCAAGGAAGAGATCGACAAGATCAAGCTCGCGATGGACGAGGCGCGCCGCAAGGGCGACTGGCAGAAGATGAGCGAGCTGCAGTACGGCCGCCTGCCGCAGCTCGAAGCACAGTTGAAGCAGGCCGCGGCGAAGCCCGAGGCGGGCAAGGCGAAGTTCAAGCTCCTTCGCACGCAAGTGGGCGCCGAGGAAATCGCCGAGGTCGTCTCGCGCGCGACCGGCATTCCGGTCTCGAAGATGATGCAGGGCGAGCGCGACAAGCTGCTGCACATGGAAGAAGCGCTGCACAAGCGCGTCGTCGGCCAGGACGAGGCCGTGCGGCTCGTGTCCGACGCGATCCGTCGGTCGCGCTCGGGGCTCTCCGATCCGAACAGGCCGTACGGCTCGTTCCTGTTCCTCGGACCGACCGGCGTCGGTAAGACAGAGCTTTGCAAGGCGCTCGCCGAATTCCTGTTCGACTCCGAGCAGCACCTGATCCGCGTCGACATGTCCGAGTTCATGGAAAAGCACTCGGTCGCGCGGTTGATCGGCGCGCCTCCGGGTTACATCGGCTACGAAGAGGGCGGCCACTTGACCGAGGCGGTGCGCCGCAAGCCGTACAGCGTGATCCTGCTGGATGAGGTCGAGAAGGCGCATCCGGACGTGTTCAACGTGCTGCTGCAAGTGCTCGACGACGGCCGTATGACCGACGGACAAGGACGCACGGTGGACTTCAAAAACACCGTGATCGTGATGACGTCGAATCTCGGGTCGCAGATGATCCAGCAGATGTCGGGCAGCGACTACGCGGTGGTGAAGGTCGCCGTGATGGCCGAGGTGAAGACGCAGTTCCGGCCCGAGTTCGTCAACCGCATCGACGAGATCGTCGTGTTCCACGCGCTGAACGAAGCGCAGATCGCCGACATCGCGAAGATCCAGCTTCGAGCGCTCGAGGCGCGGCTCGCGAAGCTCGACATCAAGCTCGACGTGAATCCTGCGGCGCTCAAGGTCGTCTCGCAGGCGGGCTTCGATCCGGTATTCGGCGCCCGGCCGCTCAAGCGCGCGATTCAGCAGCAGATCGAAAACCCGCTCGCGAAGGATATACTCGCCGGCAAGTACGCCGCCGGCGATACGATCAGAGTGGCCGCGACGGGCAGCGAGGTCGGATTCGCGAAAGCGTAGCTTGTCGTCCCCGCGAACGCGGGGACCCGGTGTCTTTGCCGGCAAGACGCTGGATTCCCGCCTGCACGGGAAGACATCTAGAAGTACGGCACCCAGCGCCGCGCCGCTTCGAATGTTCGCAGCCATTGCGGCGCCTGGGGTCGCCACCCGCTTGTCGCCGGCAGCACGTGCCGCTCGTCGACGTGGCGCGCCATCACGCAGACGGCGGCCGCGCCCTGCGCCTCGACGATCGTCAGGCCGCCGCGCTCGATCGTGAACACGTCGCCCGCCTCGAGAACGAAGTCCTGCGGCTCGCGCTCGAGCGTCACCCAGATTCGTCCGCGCGTCACGCGCAGCGTCGTACCGCGCGCGCCGTCGAGCCGAACGATCTCGCCCGCCACGAGGTCCCACACCTTCGTATAGCCTTCGCACAGCATCGCTCGCCTCCGTTTTTCATGCGTACAATGCATCGTCGGATGGCGGCCCGGAATTCGCCGGGCCGTCCCGCGGATGCCCTCTCTACGATTCCATTGTGCGCATCCGGACAGGCAGCCTCAAACGCTGATTGCGAATGATTCGCATGATCTGAACGCATGCAGAGGACATTGCGCCGGCTTCCGTCGCTCGATTTCCTCCGTGGCTTCGAGGCCGCCGGGCGGCTGCTGTCGTTCACGCGCGCAGCCGAGGAGCTGTTCGTCACGCAATCGGCGCTGTCGCGTCAGGTGCAGGCACTCGAGACAGCGCTCGGCGTCGCGTTGTTCGAGCGGCGACACCGCGCGCTTGCGCTGACGGCCGCGGGCGCCGCGTTCCATCGTGAAATCGCGTCGACGCTCGCCGCGATCGCGGCGGCGGCCGATCGCGTTCGTGAACGCGAGCCGGGCGTGACGCTCACGACCACCGTGTCGTTCGCGTCGTTGTGGATCGTTCCGCGGCTGTCGACGTTTCGCGCGCGCCATCCGGACGTCGAGGTCTATATCTCCGCGAACGATCGCACCGTCGATCTTGCGCGCGGCGACGTCGATCTCGCCGTCCGCTATTGTGCCGAGGCAACCGCGCCGCGCGAAGGTTTGCGGCTGTTCGGCGAGCGGATGCTGCCGGTCGTGAGCCCGGCGGTCGCGCGCAACCCGCGCACGCCGCTGCGTCGCCCGGCCGATCTCGCGCATCACGTGCTGTTGCATCTCGACGATCCCGAAGGCCGCACGCCGTGGCTCGATTGGCGCGCATGGCTCGCCGCGAACGGCGAGCCCGCACTGAAGCCCGCAGGGTCGCTCCGCTTTACGCTCTACGATCAGGTCGTCCAGGCGGCGGTCGGAGGCCAGGGCGTCGCGCTCGGCCGGCTGCCGATGATCGGGGAGCACTTGCGCGATGGCCGGCTCGTGGCGCCGTTCCCGAAGAAATTCGATTCGGCGCGCGGCTACTATGTGCTGATCGCGCCGCACGCGCACAATCGTCCCGACGTGCAGGCGTTCGTCGAATGGCTGCGCGCCGCGGCCGCGGCCGTCGTCGAGCCGCCGGCCGGCGCGGCGCGCCAGCGCGGTGCGGCGCGTGGTTCGCCGCGCGCGGCCGGCAATCGAGCGCGCCCTTCGCGATGACCGACGTGCCCGCGAACCGCGACGAGCCAAGCGCGGCGGCGCACGCTTCGCTCGCACCATCGCGTTGGATCGCGCGCTTCGCGCATCTGATCGCCGCCGGTGCGCGGGTGCTCGACGTCGCGTGCGGCGGCGGCCGCCATGCGCGCTTTTTCGCAGCGCGCGCTGCGCATGTCGTCGCCGTCGACCGCGACGCCGGCGCGATCGCGTCGCTCTCCGGCGTCGCCGGTATCGATGCGCGCGTCGTCGATCTCGAGACGGGTGCGTGGCCGCTCGCCGGCGAGCGCTTCGATGCAATCGTCGTCGTCAACTACTTGCACCGGCCGCTGCTGCCCTTTCTTCTCGATGCACTTGTCGACGACGGCGTGATGCTGTACGACACGTTCGCGCGCGGCAACGAAGCGTACGGACGGCCCACGAACCCGGCGTTTCTACTTGCGCCCTGCGAGCTCGTCGAGCTCGTGCGCCCGCGTCTTTCGATCGTCGCATTCGAGCAAGGGATCGTCGCCGACGGCGATCGCAGGGCGGTCGTGCAGCGTCTTGCCGCAGTCGGCCGTTCGCGCGCGTGGCCTCCGTTGCTCGCGTCCCGCGAAACCGGCAGCGTGCCGGTGCATCGAATGCGGTAAAATCGTTTTTTTCCGAAGGTTCTTCCTATGCTGACCGGAAGCCTCGTCGCGATTGCGACGCCCATGCGCACAGCCGGCGCGCTCGATCTTCCCGCGCTCGGCCGCCTGATCGATTTCCACGTCGCGAGCGGCACCGCCGGCATCGTCATCGTCGGCACGACCGGAGAATCGCCCACCGTCGACTTCGACGAGCATTGCCTGCTGATCAAGAGCGCCGTCGACTATGCGCGCGGACGCATCCCGGTGATCGCGGGAACCGGCGCGAACTCGACCACGGAGGCGATCGAGCTCACGCGCTACGCGAAGAGCGCCGGCGTACATGCCGGATTGTCCGTCGTGCCGTACTACAACAAGCCGACGCAGGACGGCCTCTACCGGCATTTCCGCACGGTGGCGGAGAAGATCGACTTGCCGATGGTTCTGTACAACGTGCCGGGACGCACGGTCGCCGATCTTGCCAACGACACGGTGCTTCGTCTCGCGCAGGTGCCCGGCATCATCGGAATCAAGGATGCAACCGCCGATCTCGGTCGCGGCAGCGAGCTGATCCGCGGGCTCGCCACAGCGGGCAAGCGCGACTTTGCCGTCTACAGCGGCGACGACATCACGGCGCTGCCGCTGCTGTTCATGGGCGGGCACGGCATCATTTCGGTTACGGCGAACGTCGCGCCCAAGCTGATGAGCGAAATGTGCAAAGCGGCGCTTGGCGGTGACATCGCCGCCGCGCGCGAACGCAACGACCGGCTGCTGCCGCTGCATCGCAGGCTCTTCGTCGAGGCGAATCCCATTCCCGTCAAATGGGCGCTTGCGGAGATGGGAATGATTCAACCCGACTTGCGGCTGCCGCTGACGCCGCTGTCGGCGCAGTTCCACGAGGCGGTGCGCGCCGCGCTTCGCGAGGCCGGCTGTCTCGAGGCAAAAGGTGTCACGCATGCAGTGCATTGATTGGACCAAGCTCGCGCGGGCCGGCGCAACGGGGCTCGTCGCCGCGGCACTGTTGTCCGGCTGCGAAACGGTTGGAACGTCGTTCGGCAAGCGCATCGAATACAAGACGGTCACGAGCGCGCCCGCGCTCGAAATTCCGCCGGACCTCACCTCGCCGCAATACGACGATCGCTACGCGGTGGCGACGGCGTCGGCTCTCGCCGCGCAAAACGCCTCGCGGCCGAAGGCGGGCGACCAGATCGCCGCGAATACCGCCGGCGAAGCGCGCATCGCGCGAAGCGGCAACGAGCGCTGGCTGGTCGTGAAGACGACGCCCGAGAACGCGTGGAACGTCGCGCACCAGTTCTGGATCGACACCGGGTTCGTGCTCGCCGTGGATCAGCCCACCAACGGCATCATGGAAACCGACTGGGCCGAAAATCGCGGCGATCTGCCGCGCGACGCGATCCAGCGCACGCTCGGCAAGGTCGGCGATTTCTTCGTGACGACGTACCGCCAGGACAAATTCCGCACGCGCATCGAGCGGGGGGTCGAAGCGGGAACCGTCGAGATATTCGTTTCGAGTCGGCGGATGGAGCAGATGCCGACCGGAAAGATCGACAACTCCTCGCCGTCGGGCTTCAGATGGATGGTCGTGCCCTCCGATCCACTGGTAGAGGCCGAGTTCCTGCAGCGACTCATGGTTCGTTTCGGTACGCCCGAGCAGCAGGCCGCGCAGGCAATCGACGCGTCGGCGAAGGCGCCCGACCGCGCACGCGTCGAAAGCGCGACCGGCGTGCGACAACTCGTCGTCGAGGACAACTTCGACCGCGCATGGAGACGCGTTGGCCTTGCGCTCGACCGCATCGGTTTCACCGTCGTCGATCGCGATCGTTCGAAGGGCTTGTACTTCGTTCGCTACGCCGACCCGGATGCGCCGAAGACGACGAGCGGCGATTGGCTGTCGAAGCTCATGTTCTGGCGCGATACGACGATAAAGCCCGAGCAGTATCGAATCCAGGTGAACGAGTCGGGCGCGCAGAGCGTCGTGCTGGTGCAGGATCCGAACGGCGGCCCCGAGAAATCGCAGAACAGCGAGAAGATCCTGGCGCTGTTGCAGGAGCAGCTCAAATGATGTCCTCCGGTTTCGATCGCGAGACCGGCTAGCGCGCGGCGCATGCGCTTCGCGTCGCTCGGCAGCGGCAGCGAGGGCAACGGCCTCGTCGTCGAGGCCGGCGTCACCCGCATCCTGATCGATTGCGGTTTCGGCGTGCGCGACACGGCGCAGCGCCTGGAGCGGCTCGGTCTCGCGCCGGAATCGCTGACGGCGATCGTCGTTACGCATGAGCACAACGACCATGTCGGCGGCGTGCCGGCGTTCGCAGCGCGCTATCGGATCGCCGTGTGGGCGACCTTCGGCACGCTCACGGTCACGGCCGATCGCTTCGACGGCGTCGATCACGTCTACGGCTTCGACAGCCACGATCGCTTCGGCATCGGCGATCTCGAGGTGACGCCCTTTCCGGTTCCGCACGATGCGCGCGAGCCCGTCCAGTTCGTGATCGGCGACGGCGCCGCGCGCGTCGGCGTGCTGACCGACATCGGCATGTCGACGCCATACGTCGAATCGATGTTGTCCGGCTGCGAGGCGCTCGTGCTCGAGTGCAACCACGATCTCGACATGCTCGCGACGAGCGACTATCCGTTCTCGCTCAAGCAGCGGATCGCCGGCCGCTTCGGTCATCTGCACAACGAGGCGGCGGCGGCGCTGCTCGCGCGGCTCGACCGCTCGCGGCTGAAGCACGTGATCGCCGCGCACTTATCGAAACAGAACAATCGGCCGGAGCTCGCGCGCGCGGCGCTTGCTCGCTCGCTCGGCTGCGAGCCCGATTGGATAGAGGTCGCCGATCAGACGAACGGAGTCGGCTGGCGGGCGGTTTAGGGAGAATGTCATGGAAAAGCGCGCAGAGCTCTACCGCGGCAAGGCGAAGACCGTCTATGCGACCGACGATCCGCACCGGCTCGTCATGCACTACCGCGACGACGTGTCGGCGTTCGACGGCGTCAAGCTAGCCAAGCTCGAGTTGAAGGGAGAGACGAACAACAAGATCAACGCGTTCGTCATGGGCAAGCTCGCGGCGGCCGGCGTCGCCACGCATTTCGTGCGGCTGCTGAACGAGCGCGAGTCGCTGGTGAAGGCGATGAAGATGGTTCCGGTCGAATGCGTCGTGCGCAACATCTGCGCAGGCTCGATGGCCAAGCGCTACGGCATCGAAGAAGGCAAACGGCTGCCGGAGCCCATTTTCGAGTTCTTCCTCAAGAGCGATGCGCTGCACGATCCTCTGGTCAACGACGATCACATCCGCGTCCTCGGTTGGGCGAGCACCGACGAGATCGCGCAGATGAAGGCGCTGACGCACAAGGCGAACGCCGTGTTGAAGCCGATGTTCGCGTCGGCGGACATCGACCTCGTCGATTACAAGCTCGAGTTCGGCCATCCGACCGAGGATCCGCGCGGCGGGCTCGTGCTCGGCGACGAATTCACGCCGGACGGCTGTCGATTGTGGGACGCGAAGACCGGCGAAAAGCTCGACAAGGATCGCTTCCGTCGCGATCTCGGCAGCGTCATCGAGCACTATCGCGAGGTTGCGACGCGAATCGGCGCGCCGCTGTAGGGAGGCGAGCGCGAGTGACCGCCTGATCCGCTGCGCAACATCCGGAAATGAAAAGGCCGACCCGCGGGTCGGCCTTTTCGCTGCCGCCGTTCGAGCTCACTTCTTCGGCGCTTCCTTCATCGCGTCCTTCGATGCATCGGGCTCCGGCGTCGCCGGAGCCGCGGGCGTCGCGGCAGCATCCTTGGGCGGTTCGGCAGCCGGGGCAGGAGCAGGCGCTGGTGCCGGTGCGGGCGCAGGCATTGCGGCCGGGGGTGTCGGCGCCGGCGCAGGTGCTTTCTGTTCGCTACAGGCAACTACGCCCAACGCGAGTGCCGCAGCGAGGATAATCGTCTTGTTCATGCGGGGGTCCTTGGTCCAAGTAGGATGGGGTACCAGCAGCGCCGCGCGTGCTCCATCGCTCGAAAGACGCTCGGCACGCTACCGATTCGCAAAGGGTAGCACAAATCTCCTGTCAATTCAAAGGGATTGCGCGCTGCACCGTCAAAGACCGAGCACGGTGCCGGACAATCCAGGCTCGCCGGTCGCCCATATTTCGTCGAATCGGGTTGCCAGCGGCTTCGCGGCGACCGGCTGCTCGATGCCGAGCGACGCCCGCGCACGATCGACGTGGAAGCGGTGCAGGAAGTGTCGGCCATCGACGATCATCAGCGGGTCCGTCGCCGCACGCGCTTCCGCGCCCGTTTTGTACAGCGTAATCGAATGGCTGAACGTGCGCAGCAGATTGACGAGCCGAGGGCACGATGACTCGATCCACCGGGTGTCGTGCACGATGATCTCGAGCTTCACGTTGCGGCCGCGGCGCAGGAAGGCGATCAATCGTTCGGCGCGCGACGCCGTATTCCAATCCATGTCCGACAGGTCGCGGTCGAACACGCGGATCGACTCGCGGGCGAGGTCGAGCAACTCGTCGATCGCCGCGACCTGCTCGGCGATCGATGACAGCGCGCGCTCGCTCGGGTCGACTTTGACGGCGGGATCAGCGCGTGCGGGTGTTGACGTAGCCATGGCGGTACCAATCGTGGAGGAGCTTCATCGTCGAGCGCGCGAGCGGGCCGATCTCGCTCGCGACGAGCGCTCGCTCGTTGGCGAGGCGCTCGAGCGTTTCGCGATCGCTGTCGGGCCAGCGCGCCGCCGCGCCGTTGATGTAGACGTGTGTGTCATCGTAGAGCAGCTGCGTGCGCGCGTCCAAGCGGACGCCGCCGGCGCGCGCCGCGCGTGCGAACGCCGTTGCGGATGACGGCGCGTCGGGCGGTTCGAAGAACACCGTCGGCTTGGGCTCGGACAGCCAACAGCCGAGGAAGCGCGCGACCGTCGAGTGGTCCCATCGGATGCGCTCGATCAGCTGCGCGTATCGGCGCTGCATCGACGCGCCGATACGCGCGGGCTCGGTTGCATGCTCGAGATCGGGATCCGCATAGCGTCCGGGAAGATCGATCTGATCGCGCAGATGGTCGAGAAAGGCGGTCGCGAGCTCGGTCGCCGCGGCCGCACGAAAGCCGATCGAGTAGGTCGTGGATGCATCGAGCGCAACGCCGTCATGCGCGTAGCGCGGCGGCAAATAGAGGAGGTCGCCCGGCCCGATGATCGCTTCGTGGCGCGGCGCGAAGCGCGCAAGAATCTTGACCGGCAGCCGCGGGCGCAGCGCGAGATCGGCCTGCGGTCCGTAGCGCCAGCGCCGGCGTCCCGCTGCCTGCAGCAGGAACACGTCGTAAGAGTCGAAATGCGGACCGACGCCGCCGCCGGGCGCGGCGTAGCTCACCATGACGTCATCGAGACGCGCGTACGGCACGAACGCGAAGCGGCGCAACAGCGCATCGGCCGCCGGCACGTGCAGGTTCACGCCTTGCACGAGCAGCGTCCAATTGCGCGCCGGCAGCGACTTGAAGTCGGCGCGCCGGAATGGTCCGTGCGCGAGCGACCACGTCCGGCCGCTGCGCACGACGATCCGCGATTCGACGTCGTCGCGTTGCGCGAGCGAGCAAAGATCACGAAAGGACATCGGATCGGAAAGATCTGCCACGGCGTTGCGGACGAGCAACGCTTTCTTGTGCCAGAACTCGCGAAGGAATGCCGATGGCGAGCGTTCGCCAAGCATCGTTCGCGTGGCGGAAGCGCGCAGCGGCGATTTCGATCCGTCATCCTTCGGCATCCGGCGATTATAGGCGGGCCGCTACTGTAGAATGGGCCGACGCCGGCGCCTCCTTCCCGGTGCGCGAGACCGCCATGAACATCTTCGCCAACACCGTCGTCACGCTGACCTTCAAGCTCTATGAAATGGACGGCACGAAGGACGGCACGCTGCTCGAGGCGACCGATGAGCCGATCGCTTACCTGCACGGCGGGCATTCGGGCATGTTGCCGAAGCTCGAGGAGGCGCTGTCGCACAAGAAGGTCGGCGACGATCTGTCGGTCGTCGTCGACCCGCTCGACGCGTTCGGCGATTACGACGCGGACCTCGTCAAAATCGAGCCGGTGTCGGCACTGCCGTCGGACATCAAGGTCGGCATGCAGTTCGAGGCGTACGCGTCGCCGGACGCCGAGCCGGGCGCGGGGATCGTGTTCACGGTGACCGATGTGGCCGACGGCAAGGTCGTGCTCGACGGCAATCACCCATGGGCCGGCAAGCGGCTGCGCTTCGATTGCAAGATCATCGATGTGCGGCCCGCTACGCAGGAAGAGATCCAGCACGGACATGTGCACGGTGCTGGCGGGCACGAGCACCACCACTGACGCGGCGCGCTCAGCGCGTCAGCCGCTTGCGCAGTTCGTACAGCGCGGCGAGCGCGTCTCGCGGCGTCATCGCATCGGGATCGAGCGCGACGAGCCGTTGCGCGACGTCCTGCGCATCGCCTGATCGTTCGCCCGACGCGACTTCGGTCGTCGCGGCGGCGGGCGCGAAAAGATCGTGCTGCGTCGCAGTCGCCGCGTTGAACTTGTCGAGCCTTGCGAGGTAGCTGCGCGCGCGGCGGATCGCTTCGGACGGCACGCCGGCGAGCTTCGCGACCTGCAGCCCGTAGCTGCGATTCGCGGGGCCGTCGGCGACCGCATGCATGAACACGATCGAATCGCCATGCTCGACGGCGTCGAAGTGGATGTTCGCGCAGCCGTCGATTTCCGCGGGCAGCGCGGTGAGCTCGAAGTAATGCGTCGCGAACAGCGCGAGGCTGCGGTTCCTCTCGGCGAGGTGGTGCGCGATCGCCCATGCGAGCGCGAGGCCGTCGAACGTCGACGTGCCGCGGCCGATCTCGTCGATCAGCACGAGGCTTTGCGCCGTCGCGCGATGCAGGATCGCCGCCGCTTCGGTCATCTCGACCATGAACGTCGAGCGGCCGCCGGCGAGATCGTCGGCCGCACCGATGCGCGTGTGGATTGCGTCCAACGGTCCGATCTCGGCCGACGCGGCGGGAACGAACGAGCCGCAATAGGCGAGCAGCGCGATGACCGCCGCCTGGCGCATGTACGTCGATTTGCCGCCCATGTTCGGACCGGTGACGACCAGCAGCCGCCGGTCCGGCCGCAACGCGAGATCGTTGGGAATGAACGTATCGACCTGCTGTTCGACGACCGGATGGCGGCCCGCGCGCACCGTCATGCCGGTCGAGGCGACAAACGACGGCCGTGCGAAGCCGAGCGCTTCGGCGCGCTCGGCGAGTGTCGCGAGCACGTCGAGCGCCGCGAGCGCTGCGGCCGCCGCTTGCAGCGCGGGTATCGCCGGCGCCAGCGCGTCGAGCAGCGCGTCGAACAGCGCCTTCTCGCGGGCAAGCGCGCGCTCCTGCGCGGAGAGCGCCTTGTCCTCGAACGCTTTCAACTCCGGCGTGATATAGCGCTCGGCGTTCTTCAACGTTTGCCGGCGGCGGTAGTCGTCGGGAATCCTCGCGACGTTCGCGTTGGTGACTTCGATGTAGAAGCCGTGCACCTTGTTGTACTCGACTTTGAGGTTCGCGATGCCGCTGCGCGCGCGCTCGCGTGTCTCGAGATCGAGCAGAAACGCGCCGCAATCGCCGTCGATCGCACGCAACTCGTCGAGCTCGTCGTCGTAGCCGTTGGCGATGACGCCGCCGTCGCGGACCTGCGCCGCTGGCTCCGCGGCGATCGCACGGCGGAGCAGCGCTGCCCATTGCGCGTCGACGGCGAGCGCGCTCGCATGCTCGGCGAGCAGCGCACACCGATGGTCGGCGACGATTGCGTCGACGGCTTGCGCGATGCCCGGCAAGCGAATGAGCGTGTCGGCGAGCCCTGCGAGCTCGCGCGGACGCGCGTTGCGAAGCGCAATGCGCGCGCCGATTCGCTCGAGGTCGACCGTGCGGCCGAGCTCCTGCGTCAACGATCGTCGCGCGGCCGGTCGCGCGTGCCACGCGGCGACCGCCTCCTGGCGCGACGCCGCGGCTTTCTGGTTGCGCAACGGTTGCAACAGCCATTGGCGCAGCAGGCGGCTGCCCGCCGCGGTAGCGCAGGTATCGAGCAGCGATAGCAGCGTCGGCGCCGCCTCGCCGCGCAGCGTGACGGCGATCTCCAGATTGCGCCGTGTCGCAGCGTCGAGCAGCAATTGCTCGCTCGGCGTCTCGACCGAAAGCGCGCGCACGTGCGTGAGCGCCGCCTGCTGTGTGGCCGCCGCGTAACCGAACAGTGCGCCGGCGGCACCGAGCGCGAGATCGCGATCGTCGACGCCGAACGCGGTGAGGTCCTGCGTGCCGAAGTGCTTCGCGAGCGCACGCGTCGCCGATGCGGCATCGAATAGCCACGGCGCAAGCACGCGCGTCGGCGCGGCGCACGTGCGCAACGCGTCGACGCTCGCGCCGTCGGGGGTCAATACTTCTGCGATATCGAGCCGTTCGATGGCGGCGCCGAGCTCGTCCGGCGCGACCTCGTTCAGCACGAAACGGCCGGACGCGAGATTGAGCCATGCGATGCCGCATCGATGCTTGCCGGGATTGACCGCGACGAGCAGGCTGTCGCGCCGCGCGTCGAGCAGGTTCGCGTCGGTCACGGTGCCCGGCGTGACGATGCGCGTCACGCGCCGCTCGACCGGACCTTTCGACGTCGCCGGGTCGCCGATTTGCTCGCATATCGCGACCGACTCGCCGAGCTTCATCAGCTTCGCGAGATAGTGATCGACCGCGTGGAACGGCACGCCCGCCATCGGGATCGGCGCGCCTGCCGAGGCGCCGCGCGCAGTGAGCGTGATGTCGAGCATCCGTGCAGCGCGCTTCGCGTCGTCGTAGAAGAGCTCGTAGAAATCGCCGAGCCGATAGAGCACGAGCTTGTCGGGGTGCTCGGCCTTGACGCGCAGATACTGCTGCATCATCGGCGTGTGCAGCGGCACGTTCGGCGAAACGTTTTGTGAGCCTCCCATTGTTGCGATCCTCGAAACGTCCCTGTGTCGTCCATTTCGCGGCCGCACCGCGCACGGAGAATGCATCACGGCGCGAAGCGCAGGCGTACCGCGGCCGCTCGTTGGTATTGCACGCGGCCGTCGGCTGCGCTGTTCCAGGTTCGATTTACTTTCGAATTGCTCGCGAACCGAGCGCCCGTCGCCGCGCCAATACGAGGCCGATCAGACCCGCACCGAGCAACGCGTGGCCAGCCGGCTCTGAAACCCCAGGGAGCGGCGGACCGAAAACACCTTCAATGTCCTCGATATTGTTCGGCGACACCAGATACGTTTCGAAGACGACGCCGCTCAGCGTGGTCACGAGGAACGAGTGGAAATCACACTGGATGACGAGCGAACTGAATCCGGCATCGACTCCCGTTGCCTTACCGCACGGAACGCTGAATCCGGTGCCGACGGGTGCTCCGCTGACCGAATTGAATTCCTGATATAGGGGAGATGCATCACCAAGGTTCACCAGGAAGTTGCCGTTTGGCAAAATCGTAAACCCGTCGGAATCCCAAACTGCCGGAGCTTGAAGGATCACGGGTGACCCGATGACGTGGCCGTCGACGCGACTTAGCCGGAACACGGTCGGCGGCGTGGAGGCGGAGCCGGTGAATGCGTAAAGGTCGTTATCAACTATCGAGACGTCGAGATCGCGAATGCCGGTCAATGGGCTCGGATTGGCAAAGACAAAACTGTCGGGCCCGCCAAACGTACTGGCAACCACAGGCACGACATGGATCCCGTCGCTGGGCCCAAAGCCCCCGCTAAGCTCACTGTAATAATATCGAACCTGGTCGGCTCCCCAGGCTCGGCCGTTCGCCAACGGCACGGTCGCGCCGTCGGGAATGAACTGATCCGTGGGCGGCGTTGGGCCAAACGGAAGCGGGGGTGGCAAGACCCATCTCTGCACGGGTCCCCCGCCCATGGCAGCGTTGTTGCCGGATACCGAGAGCAGAATCGCGTTGGCGCTCCCGCTGGAGGTGAGCGCCCCTGCGACGCAGGCGATGCCAAAAGACCAACCCGCGAGAATATGCGATATCCCCTGTGTGAGCCCTCCACTGCGATCATTCTCGTTGCAGCTACTCACAGGAACATTTCGTGTCATGAGGCACGCTCCTGAACGATTATTCGTTCATAAACATTGGATGCACCACAAGAAATGAGTGCATTGTGGAAATGAATGCGCACTCTGGCTCGTGAGCCTCGTTAGGCTGTAGGCCGCTCACCCTGCGAGCGCAAGCAGACTCTCTATTTTCAGTCGGTCCTTGCAAGGGCTTGTAGAACTCGGGCCATTGCCGTTGCTCAGCTTGGCAATCAACGCACTGTCCCCTGGACCGTGTCGGTCGCCGACTGCACCGCCTGGCGGAACGCGATCGGATTGGCGATGAAGGGAATCGGATCCATCGTCGAGCCCGTCCCCGTGACGTACACCGAGCCGTAGCCGAGCATGCGCCCGAGCACGCTCTGCTCGACGCGCACGCTTTCGATCTTCGCGATGTTGAGCTCGACGGTGCTGCGGCGAACGAAGCCGAACTTCGCGATCACGCGGCGGTTGGTGACGGCAAGCTCGGTGGAACTGCGTCGGATCAGCCCGCTCACGAGCCAGACGACACCGGCCACTGCGATCGTCGCGGCGAGCGGATTGGCGAGCGTCAACGCGGCGCCGATGACGATCAGCAGCATGCCGCCGACCAGCGCCGGCACGATCGCGAAGAAGCTGACCTTGCCGACATAGAGCACGCGCTCGCTCGCCCCGATGATGGATTCGACGTAGCTCAACGGATTCTCCCTGCCCCTCTCGGCGAGTTGGAATTATACGGTTGCACGGGTGTGGTCCGGTCTCGAGTCTGTTCGCGTCATCGATTGAGGCACAATGCACGTTTGGCGTCGCGAACCCATGTCGTTTCGCATCGTTCCCTCGCATCTGACGCTCGCCGACCTGCGCGGGCTGTGGGCGGCGCCCCGTTCACTCGAGATTGACGCCGCCGCGAAGGCGCCCGTCGACGCCGCCGCCGCCGCGGTCGCGCGCGTGCTCGCGTCCGGCGCCACCGTGTACGGCGTCAACACCGGGTTCGGTTTGCTCGCTCGAACGCGCATCGACGCCGCCCGCTTGACCGAACTGCAGCGCGCGCTCGTGCGCTCGCACAGCGCCGGTACCGGTACATTTCTCGATGACGCGGTCGTGCGACTCGTGCTCGTCCTGAAGATCGCGGCGCTCGCGCGCGGCTATTCGGGCGTGCGGTGGGAGGTGATCGACGCGCTCGTTCGGCTCGCCAATTCGCCGCTCGTTCCCTGCATTCCGTCGCAGGGCTCCGTGGGCGCATCGGGCGATCTCGCACCGCTCGCACATCTTGCTTCTGTGCTGATCGGCGAAGGCGAAGCGCGGCTCGGCGATCGCGTGATGCCGGGGCGCGCCGCGCTCGCCGCCGTCGGCCTTGCGCCGATCGAGCTCGCGCCGAAGGAGGGCCTCGCGCTCCTGAACGGCACGCAGGTGTCG
This sequence comes from uncultured beta proteobacterium, assembly GCA_963728935.1. GTDB lineage: Bacteria > Pseudomonadota > Gammaproteobacteria > Burkholderiales > Casimicrobiaceae > CAVSMC01. The sequence continues at coordinate 2,596,015 of CAVSMC010000001.1, forward strand.
ACCGCGCTCGCGCTGGCGGCGCTCTTCGCGATCGAGCGCGCGCTGGCCGCGGCGTTCGTCGCCGGCGCGCTCGCCGTCGATGCGTGCCTCGCAAGCGATACGCCGTTCGACGTGCGTATTCAGGCGTTGCGCGCGCACCGCGGGCAGGCGGTTGCCGCAGCGGTCTATCGAAGGCTTCTTGCCGGCAGCGCGATCCGCGCGTCGCATCGCTACGGCGACGATCGCGTGCAGGATCCGTACAGCCTGCGCTGCCAGCCGCAGGTGATGGGCGCGTGCATCGATCAGCTCGCGCACGCGGCATCGGTGCTCGCGATCGAAGCGAATGCGGTATCGGACAATCCGCTCGTGTTCGCGGGCGCGAACGGCGAAGCGGACGACGTGCTCTCCGGCGGCAACTTCCACGCCGAATCGGTTGCGTTCGCCGCCGACGACATCGCGCTCGCCGCCGCCGAGATCGGCGCGCTGTCGGAGCGGCGGATCGCGCTGATGATCGACGCGAACCTGTCGGGCTTGCCCGCGTTCCTCGTCGAGGACGGCGGCGTCAACTCGGGCTTCATGATCGCGCAGGTGACCGCCGCGGCGCTCGCGTCGGAGAACAAGGCGCTCGCGCACCCGCGCAGCGTCGACTCGTTGCCGACCTCCGCGAATCAGGAAGATCATGTCAGCATGGCGACCGGTGCCGCGGCGCGATTGCAGCCACTCGCCGCGAACGTCGCGTCGATCGTCGCGATCGAGCTCCTCGCCGCCGCGCAGGGCGTCGAGCTGCGACGTCCGCTCGAGACGTCGGTGCCGCTCGCGGAGGCGATGGCGATTGTGCGCGCCGCGGCGGCCTTCTGGGACCGCGACCGCGCGTTCGCGCCCGACATCGCCAACGTGCGCGCGCGCGTCGAGCGCGGCGATTTCGTGGCGTTCGCGCCGGATGTGCTGACGGGCCGCATTGCACTGTAGATTCACCGAAGGAGCGATCGATGCACCGAGACGATCCGAAGCAGCTCGCCGCGCAGCACGGGACGCGCTACGCCGAGCGCACGATCCGCGCGCCGCGCGGCAGCGCCCGCACGTGCAAGTCGTGGCTCACCGAAGCGCCGCTGCGGATGCTGATGAACAACCTCGATCCCGAAGTCGGCGAGAATCCGAAGGCGCTCGTCGTCTACGGCGGCATCGGGCGCGCCGCTCGCAATTGGGAATGCTTCGACGCGATCGTCGCGGCGCTGCGCGAGCTGGACGACGACGAGTCGCTGCTGATTCAATCGGGCAAGCCGGTCGGCGTCTTCCGCACGCATGCCGATGCGCCGCGCGTGCTGATCGCGAACTCGAACCTCGTTCCCAAATGGGCGACGTGGGAGCACTTCAACGAGCTCGACCGCAAGGGTCTGATGATGTTCGGCCAGATGACGGCCGGCTCATGGATCTACATCGGCTCGCAAGGCATCGTGCAAGGCACGTACGAGACGTTTGCCGAAGCGGCGCGCCAGCACTACGGCGGCGACGTCGGCGACAAATGGATCCTGACCGCGGGACTTGGCGGCATGGGCGGCGCGCAGCCCCTTGCCGCGACGATGGCCGGCGCGTCGATGCTCGCGATCGAATGCCAGCAGAGCCGAATCGACATGCGGCTCGCGACGCGCTACCTCGACCGGCAAGCGCGCGATCTCGACGACGCGCTCGCGCTCGTCCGCGATGCGTGCGCGCACCGCACGCCGAGCTCGATCGGACTCTTGGGCAATGCGTCGCAGATCCTGCCGGAGCTCGTGCGCCGCGGCGTGCGTCCCGATATGGTCACCGATCAGACGTCGGCGCACGACCTGGTCTACGGCTACTTGCCCGCGGCCTGGAGCGTCGAGCAGTGGAAGGCCGCGCAAGCCGACTCGTCGCAGCATGCCGCGCTCATCGCGGCGGCCAAGCGCTCGATCAAGGCGCATGTCGAGGCGATGCTCGCGTTCCATGCGCAAAGCGTGCCGACGTTCGACTACGGCAACAACATCCGTCAGGTTGCGCGCGACGAAGGCGTGGCCGACGCGTTCGCGTTCCCGGGTTTCGTGCCGGCTTACATTCGACCGTTGTTCTGCGAAGGCAAGGGGCCGTTCCGCTGGGCCGCGCTTTCAGGCGATCCCGAGGACATTCACAAGACCGACCGCAGAGTGCGCGAGCTCTTCCCGCAAGACCCGCATCTCAACCGCTGGCTCGACATGGCGCACGAGCGCATCGCGTTCCAGGGCTTGCCGGCGCGCATCTGCTGGCTCGGGCTGGGCCAGCGGCATCGCGCGGGCCTCGCGTTCAATGAGATGGTCGCGAGCGGCGAGCTCAAGGCGCCGATTGTCATCGGCCGCGATCATCTCGATACCGGAAGCGTCGCCTCGCCCAATCGAGAGACGGAGTCGATGCGTGACGGCTCGGACGCCGTGTCGGACTGGCCGCTGCTCAATGCGCTGCTCAACACCGCGAGCGGCGCGACGTGGGTGTCGTTCCACCACGGCGGTGGCGTCGGCATGGGTTACGCGCAGCACGCGGGCGTCGTGATCGTTTGCGACGGCAGCGACGCCGCCGCGAAGCGCATCGAGCGCGTGCTGTGGAACGATCCGGCGACGGGCGTGATGCGGCACGCCGACGCCGGCTACGCGAAAGCGATCGAGGTCGCGAAGGCCAACGGGCTCAAGCTGCCGATGATCTAGGCTTTCGGTTTACCTGCCGACCCTTTCGCTCGCCGGCCTTACGGTTGCCAGGTCACGGTTGCCGACGCCCACGAACCCGTGCCCCCGCTATTGGTGGCGCGCACCCTGTAGGTCACGGGACCCGGCGTGCTCGAAACAGCGTGGCAAGAACCCGTCCCATGCACACCACCGCCACAGCCGGAATATTCGTACGGCGGAGGCGCCGAACAGTCGATGAGCACAGCGATGTACGTGTTGACCGTGGGGGTTGAGGTGGGGCTGACGGACAACCGGCACGTGGGTGCTGGGCCGATCGCGGCGGCTGCCTGCCAGTCGACGGTGACCGAGGCCTTGGCCAAGTGACCATTGGTGCTCGTGGCCGTCAGCGTGTAAGTTACCCTTTCTGCCGTTGCAGATGTAACGATGGGATTCGGGTCCGTACCCGAATAGTTCGTCCAACGATACGTCTGAACCGGCGCATTGCAGCTGCTCGAGATCTGGATCGCAGTGCCGGCCGCCGGGGTTTTCGCGCTGGCGCTTGCGCTGCAGGTGAACGGCGCGGGTCGGGGCTGCGGGGTAGCCGTAGCGTCAGCCGTCGGCGCGCACATCGCGACCGGCGGGTTGCCGTAGCCTTCGGCGACGTATCCCTTGGCGACCATCGAAGCTTGAACCGCAGCGTCGGTGGTGTAGCGGTGGTTCGAGTCGCGACGGTTGTTCCACGTCCGGTAGACCGGCTGTGTACCGGTTGGGCATGCACCGGTGTCGAGGTCCGGCACGTAAACCTGGAAGACGTTGTCCGATTCGAGCTCCCACCGGCCAGCGAACTTCGTTTCGACGTCGGCGCATTCGGAGGGGAACCCCGAATAGAAGTGCGAGTCAAGCCCGGCCGCGGGAACCCCGTAGAAGCGGCACACCGGGGTGGCGCCGACTGGCGTTGGGTCCGACGACGGGATGACTGGCCACGAGCCACCGGTGCGCGTCCAACCTGCGAAGATGCCGCGGTCAAGCGCGTCGATCTCCAACGGGTCGGCGGTCACGAAATAGTGGTCCGAACCGGCATGGTAGAACTCGATGAGCGGAACCGTCGCGTATGCCGACGCGAGCGCCGCCCCAACGAGAAGGAGTGCGCCGAAAAGGACCGCGGCCCTTTGTTTGAATCGGTTCGACATCAAGCCTCCCGAGCCGACGCTGGTCGACGGGTTCAATCGCGCTGAGGGGATCAACAGCGAAACGGGCACAATTCAGTTCGATATCGGCCTCGGGCGCGAAAGGTCGCTGCCGAAATGCGCAGGCGCAGTTGACTTGGAGCAAAGAAAAGCCCGGCGTGCCAAACCGCTAGAGGGAGTCACGAGCGGACGATCGGGCAAGAAAGTGGCGACGCGGCACTTCATCGCCGCGATGCACTTGGGCGCGTTCGAATAACGCATCGAGCGCGCGCCGTGGAACGATCCGGCGACGGGCGTGATCCCCCACGCCGACACCGGCTACGCGAAAGCGATCGAAGTCGCGACGGCCAACGGGGTCAAGCTGCCGATGCTCGATCGCTGGCGCGACGATGCTTGCGCCGGCGCGTTAGCGCATGCCGGCGCCTACTTGCCCCCGAGCTCGGCGATGCGCTTGCGCGCGTCGGCCGCGTGCGCGAATTGCGGGTTCACCGCCAGCGTCTTCTTGAACGCCTCGATTGCCTCCGGATTGTTGCCCTTGCGAGCAAGCGCCTGGCCGAGGTTGTAGTAGAACGACGCGTCGGGCGGTTTCGAGGCGCTCGCCTTGCGGAACGCGGTGATCGCCGATTCGAGATCGCCGCGGGCGAGGTAGACGCTTCCGAGCGTGTCGGCGTATGCGCCGACCTCAGGGGCGAGCTGCGTCGCGCGGCGCGCCCAATCGAGCGCCGAATCGAGGTTCTGCTTGCGATCGAGCGCGAGTGCGGCGAGGTTGTTGTAGGCGGCAGCGTAGGTCGGATCCGCCGCGATCGCGGCGCGATAGCTCTTCTCGGCGTCGGCGCCCTTGCCGAGCACGTCGTAGGCCGATCCCAGCCGGAACTGCGCTTGCGCATTCTTCGGCTCGAGCGTCGCCGCCTTCTCGAAGTCGGTAACGGCATGCGCGGCGTCGTTGCGCTCCATCAGCGCGTCGCCGCGGCCGAGCAGCGCGGGGACGAAATCGGCTTTTCTCGCCAGCGCGCGTTGATAGCTGTCGAGCGCCTTGTCCGGTTGATTGGCCGCGGCGTAGGCGCGCCCCAGCTCTGCCAACGGCGCCGGATCGGTCGCCAACGCGATCGACGCCTGCTCGAGCTCCGGAATGGCTTCCTTCGGCCGACCGGACGCTGTCAGCGCCATCCCAAGGCCGTAATGAGCGCCGCCGTGCTTGGGCTGCAACGCAAGCGCCTGCCGGAAGGCGCCCACCGCGTCGTTGGGGCGCTTCATTCCACGCAGGTACAGCGTACCCAGATCGAGCTGCGTCACGATCGACTTGGGATCGAGCGCGGCGGCCCTCTTGAGCGTCGCTTCGGCGTCGGCGTACCTGCCGGACGCGTATTGGTAGCGGCCCCATGCGCGCTGCGCGTCGGCGTTGCTGGGCGCCGTCTCGATCGCCTGCTTGAGCCATTTCTCGTAATCCGCAGCGTTGTTTCTTTCCCGCGCCACCTCGGCGAGCGCGAGCATCGGCATCGGCGACCTCGGGTCGAGCTTCATCGCCTCCGTGAAGGCCGTCTGAGCGGCATCGAGTTGGCCGGCCGCAAGCGCCGTCGCGGCGGCTTTCATCTTGACATCGAACGGCGAATCGACAGTCTTCGGCGAGGGTTTGGCGCCCTTCGAGGCGCCGGGAACCATGGTTGACCCGGTCACGTCGGTGGGCGTGGCGGTGGCGGGCAATGCGAACGCCGCCGCACAGGCGACTGTGACGGCGACGAGGCGAGCGGGAATGGGCATCAACATTTCCGTAGATTGCGTGCGCGCGCTGGCAGCGGCGCAACGGTGCGCGTCCGCGGCCCGGCAAAACTTGCGGGCTCGGCGCTGGGCCGATCTTGCAGCGGGCGGTGCGACAGAGTCAATAAAAAAACCGGCGGGCCCGCAGGCCCACCGGTTTTCGATCGAGACGTAGCCGCCTGTTACTTCTTGGACCGCCGGCGGAACATCGCTCCGAAGCCTGCCATCGCCAATCCCAGCAAGCTCATCGTGCCGGGTTCCGGCGCACCACCGCCCGTGATCACGCAGTCCGGCGTGCCGGGGATGCAAACGATCGTGCCTTCGGCGAAGATGGTGATCGGAGGACCGCCGCTCCCGAAGCGCTCGGCGACTTGATAGACAGCCGAGACGCCGCCCGTGCCGGGCTCGCTGAACTGGTTGTGCGTCTGGTCACCGTTCACCGCCGTAAAGCCAGCCACCGGGAACGCACCCGTCGACACGAAGCCGCTCGAGGCGAAGATCGGCGTCGGATTGCCCGCCGAGTCCGGCACGTACGCATAACCGGCGGCATCGGAAGCGGCAGTCTCGCCGATGATTCCGCGGCCCGCGTTGAAGAACGCATTGATCTCCGTCGAGAACGCGGCGAGCGTCGTTCCCGTGCCAACCGGATTGTCGCAGCCGCCGCATGTCGCAACCGACGCGACCAGGAACGCGCTGTAGACGCTGGGATCGAAGTCCGCGCCCGTGACCGCGCCTACGGTCTTGGTCACGACATTTGCCGCCCCTATGATGCCTTCAACCAGGAGCCTTGCTTCGCTTCCATCGTCGATGACGAGCACCGGCAGCGACGAGCCGGCGCGAACGTACGTCAATTCGGCCGTCGTTGCCGCCACGGCGTCGCCGCTGCGGTGGAAGTCGTTGTCGTGGCCTGTTAGCACGACACGGCCGGCATCAGCGGTTGCCGCCACTCCCAGACCGATCCCTGCGGCGGCCATCGCCAGGACGATCTTCTTGATCTTCAGATCCATACCGTTCCCTCCCGGGGGGACTTCGTTAAAAGGTACTCCGCCGAGCTTCGTAGCAAAAATGATACCCGGTTACGTTTTCGCCAAAAAAACAATAAGTTAACGCGTAACATCCCGCTCCGTCGAAGGCGACCTGTAAATCCGACCGACGCATCGCCTCGGGCGCGCGATTCGCTTCGACTTGGTTCTAAGTCGAACAGATGCTGGACCGCCGAACCACCGCTCCCTCAAGCGCCGGGCAGCGCCTTCGGCTCGGCGATGACGATCGTGCGTTCGGGACACGCGCCCTCCATCGCCATCTCCCAGGGCGTCGCCGTGCGAATCTGGCTCGAGGTGACGTGCATGCTGCGCTCGACGAGCTGTTTCCAGGTCGATGCCGACCTCGGCCGCAGGTGAGCGAACTTGGGCGATTGCTTGGTGATGATGTCGAACACGGCGACGCGCGCCGTGAGCTGGGCGACGTCCTCGATCGCGGCGCGGACGAACTGGTCCTCGAGCTGATCGAGCACGTCGAGGCAGATGACGACGTCGAATTGTCGGCTCGGGCGCTCCCGAAACTTCGGGATCGCCGGGTCGAAGCCGGCGAGCTCGCTGAAGATGTTCATCCGCCGCAGCTCGTCGAGAAAGACGCCTTTTCCGCAACCGTAGTCGAGGACGCTTGGCGGCGCGCCGCTCGCCTGCTCGCACTTCTGGGCGATCTCGCGCATCGTGTCGACCAGATAAGGGTGGCGATGGGTGCCGAACTCGGGATGCTTGGTGTGAGTGTCCCGGTGCCTTTGCAGATAGGTTTCGGTGTAGGTTCGAATCGGACGGATCATGTCGACGGCGGCGGCTGCAAGCCGGTGTAAACGGCGCTGACAGTAACACGCAGTGACGCCCGGCACGCCGGAGCGCGTCTCGGCGACGGGCGACACGCTTGGGAATTGGTCGGGGTGAGAGGATTTGAACCTCCGGCCTCTACGTCCCGAACGTAGCGCTCTACCAGGCTAAGCTACACCCCGAATCTTCGGTGGCCATGCGGTCTCGGGAGACCTCGCGCGCGCGGGCGGGAAGACGTGCGATTCAGAACGTGCGCTGCGCGGCGAAGGACGCCAATTCTAGCAGACTTTCCCGCTGCGGCGACTCCGGCAAGTCGCTCACGCATCGCGCGGCCGCTTCGCTTTCGAGCCGTGCGCGCTCGCGTGCGTAGTCGAGCGCGCCGGTCCGCGCGAGGACGTCGACGACGGGTGCGAACTCCGTGAGCCTCGCGCCGGTGACCGCGTTGCGCACCACGGCCGCGTCGACCGGATTCGCGACGGCGAGCGCGCGGATCAGCGGCAGCGTCATCTTCCCCTCGGCCAGATCATCGCCGAGATTCTTGCCGATCGTCGCGAGCTCTCCCGAATAGTCGAGCACGTCGTCGACGAGCTGGAACGCGGTGCCCAGATGCATGCCGTAGGCGGCGAGCGCCGCTTCGCGTGGGGCCGACGCCCCGGCGAGCACCGCGCCGAGTTGCGCCGCCGCCTCGAACAGCTTCGCGGTCTTGCGCTGGATCACGCTCAAGTAGCGCGCCTCGTCGAGGTCGACGTCGCCGGAGTTCATCAGCTGCAACACCTCGCCCTCGGCGATGACGTTGGTCGCGTGCGAGACGATCTCGAGAATGCGCATCGACCCGAGACCGACCATCAGCTGGAATGCGCGCGAATACAGGAAGTCGCCGACGAGCACCGACGCGGCGTTGCCGAACGTCGCGTTAGCAGTCGCGTGGCCGCGTCGCAGCGACGATTCGTCGACGACGTCGTCGTGCAGCAGCGTCGCCGTGTGGATCATCTCGATCACCGCAGCGAGCGTGAAATGATCGCGTCCCGAATAGCCGCATGCGCGAGCGGACAGCACGAGCAGCGCGGGTCGCAGCCGCTTGCCGCCGCTCTCGATCAGGTATTCGCCCACCTGACGGACGAGCGCGACGTCGGAGGCGAGACTCGCGCGAAGCGCGCGGTCGACCTCCGCCATGTCGGGGGTGAGCGAGCGGAGCAGTTTGGTCGGCAAAGGGCGGCGGTGAGCGTTTTGCCGCGCGCGATCATCGAGGCGGCGCGAAAGTGTACCGGATGCCCCGCATGCTCGATCGCGCTCGCTCAACTTGGTTGACGACATGCCCACAGGGCGTTCATCGAAGCTCATGCAGCGCACGGCACGGGTCGGCTGTCGGGCATCGCCACCGACCTTCGCCGAAGGCTCATGACGACATGCCCAGGGCGTTCACCGAAGCTCATGCAGCGCACGGCAACGGGTTGGCTGTCGGCATCGCTACCGAGCTTTGCCGAAGGCTCATGAAACGTCGTCGCCGCGAGTCGGCCGTGCGCGTCGGCGGTTGAACGTCGCCGGGCGATCTTCCGGCGACGGTCCAACCGCGTGCTGGCCGCGGTGGACAGCCTTGACCGAAAACCTAGAAAATAGCTATACTTACCGATTGTCGAAGCGCTCAAACGAGGCAGCGAACATGTATGCGGTCATCAAGACGGGCGGCAAGCAGTACAAGGTCGCGCCCGGCGAAAAACTCAAAGTCGAGCTTCTCACGGCGGACGTCGGCGCGCAGGTCGTGCTCGACCAGGTGCTGATGGTCGGCGATGGTGAAGCGGTCCGTCTCGGCCAGCCGACGCTCGCCGGCGCGAGCGTTACGGCGACCGTCGTCGGACATGGCCGCGGCGACAAGGTGCAGATCTTCAAGATGCGCCGGCGCAAGAACTATCGCAGGCACCAGGGCCATCGGCAGGGCTATACCGAGATCGCCATCGAGAGCATCGTCGGCTGATCGGACTGGGGGACAGCAACCATGGCACACAAAAAAGCGGGCGGAAGCTCGCGCAACGGCCGCGATTCGCAGGCGAAGCGCCTCGGCGTCAAATCCTACGGCGGCGAACTGATCAACGCCGGTGCGATCATCGTCCGTCAGCGCGGCACGCCCATCCACGCCGGCGTCAACGTCGGCATCGGCAAGGACCACACGCTCTTCGCGCTGGTGACCGGCCACGTCCGCTTCGCGACGCGCGGCAAGAACAAGCGCAAGGTCGCGAGCGTCGAGCCGGTGGCGGCAGCGAACGCCGACTGACCCGCTGGCGACGCCAAGCGAATCGCTGGCGCCGCTCTACCGTGCGTTCCACGGGGCTCCGACGGCCGACGTCGGAGCCCCGATTTGTTTGGCGCGCTTCACGCGCTCATCGTCGCTCGAGCTTCCACAGCAACGCCGCGGTGAGCGCGACGAACGCGACCAGCGGGAATACGGCGGAGAACAACGGCGGCCACTCGTTCAGCACGCCGAGGTTCGTGAACAGCCGACCAAGCAGAAAGAACGCGAGGCCGAGCATCGTGCCCGCGAAAATGCGGAATCCGACACCGCCGCCGCGGCGCTGGAAATACGCGAACGGCAGCGCGAGCAGCATCATCACCAGCACGGCCGCCGGGTAGAAGATCTTGTTCCAGAACGCGATCTCGAACCGCGTCGTCTTTTGCGCACCCGTGCCGAGCAGCCGCATGTTGTCCCACAACGTGTTGAGCTCGAGCCGCTCCGGCGGAACCTGGTAGACGTTGAGCAGCGAGGGGCGCAGCACCGTTTCCCACGTCGCGGTATCCGCTTGGCTCATCCGCACGCGTCCGGACGTCACGTTGGTGACATGAACGTTCGACAATCGCAACTGGCCGTTGCCCGCGAAAGTCGCCGAGTCGGCCACGCGCATCACGGCGAGACGAAGCGAATCGTCGAACTCGTAGATGCGAACGCCGACCAGCGTGAGATCGGGAAGCACGCCGCGGATGTTGACCATCGCGCGCTCCTGGCGAAACCAGAATCCCGATTCGAACTGTCGCGCGGTGAAACGCGGCGTATCGCCCTTGGACGATGCACGCACCGCTTGCGAAATGCGCTCGGCCGGCGGCGAGACGAACTCGCCCGCGAGGAAGGTGACGATCGCGAGCGGAATGCCGACGCGCATCAGCGCCCATGTAACCTGGGCCAGCGACGCGCCCGACGCGCGCATCACCGTGTATTCCGAATTCGACACGAGGTTCGCGAGCGCGAACAGCGTGCCGATGAGCGCCGCGATCGGAAACAGCTCGTACATCCGAGAAGGTAGCTGCAGCGCGACGTAGAGCAGCGCGCGCGTGATCGTGTAGCCGCCGCGGCCGACGTCGCCCAGCTCGTGGATCAAGTCGAAGAACGCGAACAGCATCACCAGCGCGCCGAAGATGAACAGCACGGCGCCGAGAACTTCGCGTCCGATATAGCGCGTGAGCGTTCTCATGCCGGTGCACCACGCGCCGCGCCGCGCCCCAGCAATCCGAACGGCCTCAACTCGCGGCCGAACAGCAGCAGCACGATGCCGGCCGCGATCACGTGCGGCAGCGTGAGCCCGAGCCAGAAATCGAGCTTGCCCTGCGCGATGAAGCTCTGCACGATGTTCAGGCAGTTGCTGTAGAGCATGTACAGGAAGGCTGCCGCGACGAGATTGAACGAGCGTCCCATCCGCGGATTGACTTTCGCGAGCGGCAGCGCGAGCAGCGTGAGCATCAGCGCCGAGATCGGAACGGAGACGCGCCAGAACATCTCCGCACGCTCGACGTTGCCGTCGATCACGGCGAGCGTCGGCGTTGGAATCGCCTTCGTCGATACCGGCAGGGCGCGAAGCTCCGCCGGTTCGATCCGTCGTCCGAGCCGCTCGAACTCGACGATCCGATAGTCGCTGCTGCCGGGGTCGCCCTCGTAGCGACGGCCCTCGGACAGCACGATGAAGCGGTCGCCGTTGTCGCTTTCCTCGAGCGTGCCGGTGCGCGCGACGGTGATGACATCCTTACCGTTTTCCACCGAATGCAGGAAGATGTTGTGGATCGTGCCGTCGAAGGTGTTGATGCTCTCGACGAAGACGACGACGTTCGCGCGCTTGAACTCGTGGAAAAGCCCCGGCGAGATCAGCGTGATCTCGTCGCGCGATTCGAGCTGTCGCTCGTACTCGAGCTTGCGCTGCTCCGCCCACGGCGAAAGATAGAGCGACAACACGATGATCGCGATCAGGAACGGCGCCGCAAACAGGAGGATCGGCACCAGCCACGCCGTCGGTCCCTGCCCCGACGACATCCAGACGACCATCTCGCTGTCGCGGTACCAGCGCGAAAGCGTCAGCAGCACCGTGAGGAACAGCGCGACCGACAGCAGGATATTGAGATAGAAAAGGGCGTTGAAGCCGAGCAGCGCGAGTATTCCCTCGGGCGCAACGGCGCCGCCGGCGGCGCGCCCGAGCAGCCGGAGAACCAGATTGGTGAACAGGATCGAGAGCAGGATGACGAACAGCCCGATCGCGGTCGCCGTCAATTCCCGTACGAGGCTGCGTCGAAAAATCATGACGCCGGAAGAATTTTGACTTTTTTGGCCGGGTTTGCCGATAATGCGGGCCTCGCCGCTCTACGGCACAGAAAGCGAACGAGTCACACAGGGGACAGCGATGGAATTTACCATAAAAAGTGGTAGCCCCGAGAAGCAGCGCAGCGCCTGCGTCGTCGTCGGGGTGTTCGATAACCGTAAGCTTTCGCTGTCGGCGGAGCTCATCGACCGCGCATCGAACGGATATATCAGCGAAATCATCCGTCGCGGCGACATGGAGGGCAAGCTCGGCTCGACGCTGCTGCTGCACAACGTGCGCGGCACGCTCGCCGATCGCGTGTTGCTCGTCGGCCTCGGCAAGGAGCGCGACTTCCGCGACAAGGAGTTCCGTTCGGCGGTCAAGTCAGCGGTCAAGTTGCTTAATGAGACCGGTTCGTACGAAGCTGTCATTTATCTCACCGAAGAGAAAGTAAAGCGCCGCGAAGTCCAGTGGCGCGTCGAGCACGCGGTCGTCGTTGCGATGGAGGCCGTCTACCGTTTCGAGCAGATGAAGAGCCAACCGACCGAGGTCCGGCGGCCGCTGCGCAAGCTGACGTTGTCGGTGCCGCAGCGCTCCGATCTCGCCGCCGGCGAGGCAGCGGCCGCGCGCGGGCTCGCGATTGCGCACGGCGTCGAGCTCACGCGCGATCTCGGCAACCTCCCGGCGAATGTCTGCACGCCGACGTACCTCGCCGCGGCGGCGCAGGATTTCACCAAGGAGTTCCCGGACGTCAAGGTCACGGTGCTCGACCGCACGGAGATCGAGGAGCTCGCCATGGGCTCGTTTCTGTCGGTCGCCAACGGCACGGCCGAGCCGCCGAAGTTCATCGTGATGGAGTACCACGGCGCGGCGAAGAAGCAGCGTCCGTTCGTGCTGGTCGGCAAAGGCATCACGTTCGACACCGGCGGCATTTCGTTGAAGCCGGGCCTCGATATGGATCAGATGAAGTTCGACATGTGCGGCGCGGCGAGCGTGCTCGGCACGTTTCGCGCAATCGCGGAGCTCAAGGCGAAAGTCAATCTGATCGGACTCGTTCCGGCGTGCGAGAACATGCCGTCGGGCAAGGCGACGAAGCCCGGCGACGTCGTGAAGAGCATGTCGGGCCAGACGATCGAGATCCTCAACACGGACGCGGAGGGACGCCTGATCCTCGCCGACGCGCTGACCTACGCCGAGCGCTACGAGCCGGAGGCGGTCGTCGATGTCGCGACGCTGACCGGCGCGATGGTGATCGCCCTCGGACACGTCGCCTCGGGCGTCTTCAGCAGCAGCGACACGCTCGCACGCGCACTGATCGCCGCGGGCGACGATGCGTACGATCGCGGCTGGCCGATGCCGCTGTGGGAAGACTACCAGGAGGGGCTCAACAGCAATTTCGCCGATTTCGCGAACATCGCCGGCCGCGCCGGCGGCAGCATCACGGCGGCTTGCTTCCTGTCGCGTTTCACTCGCAAGTATGATTGGGCGCATGTCGACATCGCCGGCACTGCGTACCGCGAAGGCAAGGAAAAGGGCGCAACCGGACGGCCGGTGCCGATGCTGACCACGTGGCTGCTTGCCAACGAATCGGCTTCCTAGCCTGTCGGAAAGTCTAGGCTCACGCATTCGCCGGCGATGACGACGATCGACTTCTACACGCATTGCGACGATCCTCTCGAAGTCGCGGCACGGCTCGCGGCGAAAGCGTGGATGCAATGCGGCAGCGCGCGCGTGCTGACGCTCGATGCGCAGACGACCGCCGCGCTCGACGAGTTGCTGTGGCGTCAGCCGGCGACCGGCTTCCTGCCGCATTGCCGCCTTGCGAGCCCGCTCGCCGCCGAAACGCCGGTGCTCGTCGACCATGCGCTCGAGCACGAGGGCCCGGCCGCCGTGCTCGTCAATCTGCACACGCAACCGCCGCCGTTCTTCGCGCGTTTCGAGCGGCTGGCCGAGATCGTCGGCTGCGATGACGAAGCGATCGCCGCCGGCCGCGCGCGGTGGCGCTTCTACAAGGAGCGCGGCTACGAGCTGCGCTCGCACAACGTGTCGGGACGCGGATAGGCGATGCCCACGGCGCGCGAGCTGCTCGAGCAGGCCGACGCGCTGATGCGGCGAAATCGAATGCCTGCGGGCGAAATGCCGCCGCGTCCGGTCGACATTCCGGTTCTGACCGAAGTGGTCGAAGCGCCCGCGCGCTTCGCCGACGCGCCGTCGTCGCCTCGTCGCCCCGCCGACGCAAAGGACGGGCGAGCGAAGCAATCCGATATCGAGCCGCCGACGCCGGTGCTCGCGCTCGACGATGTACCCGTGCTCACCGACGTCGTCGAGGAGATCGAAGCGCCGACCATCGCCGGGAGCTTCGACGACGACGAGCCCTCGCAATGGGAAATCGAGCGCGACCGCGCTGCGCCTGTTCGCGCAGGCGAAGTGCCCGCCGTAACCGCGACCGCCGCGGACCGCGACGTGAAGCCTTCGGGGACCCTTGACGATAGCGCGGCGCCGGCGCCTGACGATTCGGAGGCGCGCACCGCCGGCGATCCGTCCGCGGCGCAATCGAGCGATACGAGTGTCGTCGCGCCGACGCAACCGGACGAAGTCGACGAGTTGGCGCTCGACGAGCTCGAAGCGCCGAGCGCGCCGCCATCCGGGCCGACGTCGGCGACGCAGCCCGTTGCGAGCGCGAGTACGCTAGCCACGCCTCGCGAAGCTCCTTCGCCGGCCTCCGGCGCGGCGGACGACGACGACGAGCAGTGGGACGCGCTCGCCGAAGAGATCCGCATGCAAGTGCTGCAACGGATCGACATGTTCACCGACACTGGGCTGCACGAGCAGCTCACGGTGCGGCTCAAGCCGATCGTCGACCGTGCGAGCGCCGATCTCGTCGCGACGATCAACGAGCAGGTGAGGCAATTGTTGCGAACGTACGTCGCCGAAGCGGTCGAGCGCGAGATCGAGAAATGGCGTTACGGCGGAGGCTGACGGCGCGACCGTGCGGCGGCTCCCGTGCATTGACGATGGAGGCAACCTGCCGCGAATCGGCGTGCACAACCGCCAACGCGTTTCGGGGGGACGTCGGCGTGCTCGAGCTATAATGAAAGACGCGATCCGCGCGTGGCGGGCCGAGGGCCCGATCGATGGAGGAACCGCAATGCGCCACGTGATTGCTGCTGCCGCGCTGACAATCGCCGTTGCCGCCACGTTCCCCGCGCTCGCGGTCGTCAGCGATATTCCGAGCGCAGGGCTGCCGAGCGCGACGGACTACAGCCAGATCGCATTGCCGGAGCGCGCCGGTATCGTGTCGTGGCGCACGCTCGCGCAAGTCGAGCCGGTCAAGCAAGACGGCAAGATGGTGCCGTCGTTCTCACGCGAGATTCTCGGTCTCGACCAGAAGGACGTCAAAGTCCAGGGCTTCATCATTCCGCTCGATCTGGGCGACAAGCAAAAGCGGTTTCTGCTCTCCGCTGTCCCGCCGCATTGCCCGTTCTGCATGCCGGCCGGCCCTGAAGGAGTCGTCGAGGTGCAGGCGAATACGCCGGTGAAATACGCACTGGAACCGATCGTCGTATCGGGCCGCTTCGCCGTGCTCAAGAACGACGAGGGCGGGCTGCTGTATCGGATCACCGACGCCGCGCAGGTCGACGCAACGCCGTTGGCAGCGGCGAAGTAGCCAGGGACGCGGCGTCGTCGGCCTGCCCGTCATTCCCGCGAACGCGGGAATCCAGCGTCTTTCCGACGAACGCCACTGGGTCCCCGCCTGCGCAGGGACGACATTCGGCGTCCGCTATAATTCCATGTTTTGAAACGTCGATTCCGTCGATGGAACTCGCGAAGAGCTTCGACCCCCAGGCGATCGAGGGCAGGTGGTATCCGCTGTGGGAATCGCGCGGCTGGTTCAAGCCGTCGTGGCGCCCGGGCGCGCGCGCGTTTTGCATCCAGCTGCCGCCACCCAACGTCACCGGCACGCTGCACATGGGCCACGCCTTTCAGCACACGCTGATGGACGTGCTGATCCGCTGGCACCGGATGAGCGGCGACAACACGCTGTGGCAACTGGGCACCGACCACGCCGGCATCGCAACGCAAATCGTCGTCGAAAACCAACTCAAGGCCGAGGGCAAGTCGAGGCACGACCTCGGCCGCGAGACGTTCGTCGAGCGCGTGTGGGCGTGGAAGGAAGAATCGGGCTCGACGATCACGCGCCAGATGCGAAGGCTCGGCGTGTCGGGCGATTGGTCGCGCGAGCGCTTCACGATGGACGCGGGACTTTCGGCGGCGGTGCTCGAGACGTTCGTCCAGCTATACCAGGACGGGCTCATTTATCGCGGCAAGCGGCTGGTCAACTGGGACCCGACGCTTGGCACGGCGGTGTCGGACCTCGAGGTCGAGAACGAGGAAGAGCAAGGCACGCTGTGGGAGATCCGCTATCCGCGCGCCGACGGACAAGGTTTCGTCACCGTCGCCACGACACGGCCGGAAACGATGCTGGGCGACGTCGCGGTCGCGGTGAATCCCACCGACGAACGCTATCGCGATCTCGTCGGCAAGGAAGTCGAGCTGCCGCTCACCGGCCGTCACATTCCGGTGATTGCCGATGATTACGTCGACAAGGAATTCGGCACCGGTTGCGTGAAGATCACGCCGGCGCACGACTTCAACGACTGGCAGATCGGCCAGCGACACGGACTCGGCGCGATCTCGATTTTGAACCTCGACGCAACGGTGAGCGACGCTGCGCCGGCGAAATATCGCGGTCTCGATCGCTATGCGGCGCGGGCTGCCGTGCTCGCCGATCTCAAGGCCGCCGGTCTCGTCGCGAGCGAGAGGCCGCATCGGATGGTCGTGCCGCGTTGCGGCCGCACCGGCGAAGTGGTCGAGCCGATGCTGACCGACCAATGGTTCGTCGCGATGCGCACGCCCGCGCCGGCAACGCATCCGTATTTTCCCGCCAAGTCGATTCAGCAGCTTTGTCTCGCCGCGGTCGACGAAGGCGTGAAGAGCCCGCGCGACGGCACGATCGGGCGCGTCGAATTCGTGCCGAAGGAATGGCTGTCGACGTATCTCAACTGGATCGAGAACATCCAGGACTGGTGCATCTCGCGCCAACTGTGGTGGGGCCACCGCATCCCGGCGTGGTACGACGAGGACGGCAACGTCTATGTCGCGCACGACGAGTCGGCTGCGCTCGCGCAGGCGACGGCGGCGCTCGACCGCGCACCGATGACGTTTCGGCAGGACGACGACGTTCTCGATACGTGGTTCAGCTCGGCGCTGTGGTGCCATTCGACGCTCGGCTGGCCCGAAAAGACGCGGGAGCTCGCGGCGTTCCTGCCGTCGTCGGTGATGGTGACCGGACCCGACATCATCTTCTTCTGGGTCGCGCGGATGATCATGACGACCGTCTACTTCACCGGCGAAGTCCCGTTTCGCAGCGTGTACATCAACGCGATCGTGCGCGACGAGGAAGGCCAGAAGATGTCGAAGTCGAAGGGCAACGTGCTCGACCCGCTCGATCTCGTCGACGGCGTATCGCTCGAAACGCTGATCGAAAAGCGCACGTACGGACTGATGCTGGAAAAGCACCGCGCGCCGATCGAGCGGCGGACGCGCAAGCAGTTCCCGAACGGCATACCGGCATTCGGCGCCGACGCCGTGCGCTTCACGTTCGCGAGCCTCGCGACGTACGGACGCACGCTCAACTTCGACCTCAACCGCTGCGAAGGCTACCGCAACTTCTGCAACAAGCTGTGGAACGCCGCGCGCTTCGTGCTGATGAACGTCGACGGCAGGGACGTCGGGCTCGACGAATCGAAGCCGGTGACGCTATCGTTCAGCGACGCGTGGATCATCGGCGAGCTGCAAACGGTCGAGGCGGAGATCAATCGCCAGTTGGGGGACTTCCGCTTCGACCTCGCGTCGAAAGCGCTCTACGAGTTCGTCTGGAACGAGTATTGCGACTGGTACGTCGAGCTCGCCAAGACGTCGCTTGCGACCGCCGACGAAGCGGGTCAGCGCGGCACGCGGCGAACACTCGTGCGCGTGCTCGAAGCGATCCTGCGTCTCGCGCATCCATTCATCCCGTTCATCACCGAGGAAATCTGGCAGACGGTGGCGCCGCTCGCTGGCAAGACCGGGGAAACGATCTCCTTGGCGCCCTATCCACAGCCCGACGCGGCGAAGCACGCGCCGGCCGCCGCCGCGCACGTGGCGACGCTGAAGGCGCTGGTCGACGCCGCTCGCTCGCTTCGCAGCGAGATGAGCTTGTCGCCTGCCGAGAAGGTCGCGGCGATGATCGACGGCGATGTCGCCAGTGCAGGCGTCGCGGCGCTCGTGCCGTACTTGAAATCGCTCGCGCGGCTTTCCGATGTCGCGTTGATGCCGCACTTGCCGACGTCGCCGGCGCCGATTGCGGTTGTCGGCGAGCTGCGCGTAATGTTGGATGTCAAGGTCGATATCGACGCCGAGCTCGAGCGGTTGACGAAGGAACAGACGCGCATCGAGGGCGAGGCGGCCAAGGCGAAGGGCAACCTCGCGAATGAGAGCTTCGTCGCGCGCGCGCCAGCCTCCGTCGTCGATCAGATGCGCGAGCGACTCGCCGGATTCGAGGCGACCCTCGCGAAGCTTCGGCCGCAGCTCGAACGCTTGCGCGCGTCGCAGCGCGGTCCACGCCCGCCGGCGTGACCATCGACCTCGCGCGCACGTTCCGCGCGCTGCGGTATCGCAACTACCGGCTGTTCTTCATCGGTCAGGGACTGTCGCTGTGCGGAACGTGGCTGCAGCAGGTCGCGATGGGCTGGCTCGCGTACCGGGTCACCGGATCGGCGTTGCTGCTCGGCGCGATCGCTTTCTGCGGCAATATCGGCATCCTGCTGTTCGGAACGCTCGCGGGCGTGCTCGCCGATCGCGTGCGCAAGCGGCGAGCGCTCTACATCACGCAGTCGCTGATGCTCGTACAGGCGGCCACGCTCGCCGTGCTGACGGCAACGAACGCCGTGCAGATCTGGCACTTGATCGTGCTCGCGCTGTGGCTCGGCACCGTTGCCGCGTTCGACGCGCCGCTGCGGCAGGCGTCGTACGTGCACTTCGTCGACGATCGCGATGATCTGGCGAACGCGATCGCGCTCAATTCGCTGATGGTCAACGCCGCGCGCGTCGTCGGCCCGGCGCTCGCCGGGCTGATGCTCGCCGCGGCGAGCGAGGCCGTCTGTTTCGCCCTGAACGCGCTGTCGTTCGTCGCGGTGATCGTCGCTTTCGTGCGGATGGATTGGCGCGACGAGCCGCGCGTGGCCATCGCGGGCGGATGGCTCGCGCACTGGACCGAGGGTGCGCGTTATGCGCTCGGCTTTCCGCCGGCGCGTGCGCTGCTCGCGCTCGTCGCGGTGCTCGCATGGACCATTTCGCCGTACGCATCGCTGATGCCGATCTACGCGAAGGACATCTATGGCGGTGGACCGCACACGCTCGGCTTTCTGCTCGCCGCCGCCGGCGCAGGCGCTCTGGCGAGCACCGCGTTTCTCGCGAGCCGGCGCTCGGTCGCGGGGCTCGGCCGCGTGATCGTCGCAGCGGCGGCAACGGCAGGCATCGCGCTCGCAGCATTTTCGTATCTCACCGTGCTGCCGCTTGCGCTCGTGCTGATGGTCGCCGTCGGCGGCGGCGTAATCCTCGCCGCGGCATCGGCGAACACGATCCTGCAAACGCTCGTCGAGGACCGGTTGCGCGGCCGCGTGGCGGGCTTCTACGTGATGGCGTTTCTCGGCGTCGCACCGCTCGGTCAGCTCGCCGCCGGCGCGCTCGCGCGAGCGATCGGCGTGCAGCCGACGTTCCTTGCGAACGGTCTCGTCGCATTCGCCGCCGCGCTGCTGTTCGCCCGCGAGCTGCCGGTGCTGCGCACGATCGTGCGGCCGATCTACGCCGCGCGAGGCATCGACGTCGGCGATTCGTAAGCAAGCTTGTCGGCGTGGAATCGATGCCGCAGCAAAGGGTGTTACTAGGCAGAGGGCACCCAAACTGCGGACTTGACGTGCCTTGACCTGCCGTCGTGGTTTGCCGTAACGGGAAGCCGGTGGCACGCATTACGCGCCTCGAAAGGGGCAAGCGTCCCATCAAATTCGGTGTGCTGAAGGGAAAGTTGCATATCGCCGACGACTTTGATGCGCCCATGCCGGGCCACATCCTCGCTGAATTCGAGGGTCGCTGATGCGGCTGTTGCTCGACACGCCTATCGTCCTATGGGCGTTGGCGGGCCATGTGCGCCTTCCGAGCGAAGCGAAGCGGCTCATCAAGGCCGCCGATGCGGTGTATGTGTCGGCGGCATCGGTTTGGGAAGTCGCTATCAAGCAACGGCTCGGCAAAATCGAGGTTAGCCCAACCGACTTGCTGGCCGGCATCGAGGAGGCCGGATTTGTCGAACTGCCTGTGCGCGCGGTCCATGCAGCGAGGGTGGCTGAACTCGAACTCATCCATACCGACCCGTTCGACCGCCTGCTTGTCGCGCAAGCGCTCGCCGAGCCGCTGCGGCTGCTCACAGTGGACGCGACGCTTGGGCAGTACACCGACTTGGTGACAGTCGTCAGCTGAAGACGGCTCGCGGCGCGCGTACGCTCGATTTTCAATAGGTAGCCCGAAGTCCACCGACAATTTGCGAACAAGCCTTCTTCTTCATATAAAGCTTAGTAGCTGTGCCATCCCGCCACTGTGCGCAAACGGCCCTCCTCCCGACTGCTCGTGCTTGAACCTGCTGGCCGCGTTCTGCTTTTCCGCTTCACACACAAGAGCGGCCCTCTCGACTGACTTGGCTGCGCTTGTTCGGTCGGCATCCGCGGCCCCGAAAAAGTGAATCCTAACGGCCTGGTTCGCGCACTTCGCAACGGAATCGGGCAAGCATTGGGGGCTTCCTGGAACACGGGCCTATCGGGCCACCTCAACGGGCTTCCGTTCGTGGAGCGAAATCCAGAGTAATGAGATGCACCCTAGACCCTGAAATACATGGGCGATTCGCAATCCTGGTGCCAACTGCGTAGTAACACCCGCAGCAAACAAAACAGCCCGCGCGTGGCGGGCTGTTCGATGAATATGAAACGATCAGCCTGCGCGGCGGCGTCGCACGAAGCCGATTGCGCCGAGCGCCGCGCCCAGCAAAGCGAGCGAGCCCGGCTCCGGCACGTTGATGACCACGGGCTCGGTGGTGATGATCGCCGCGAACTGGACCGTCGTGTCCGCGCCTTCGGGCGTCTCGAAGCCGAGGCACACCGGCGAGCCGATGACCGCCGTGCAGGCCGCAGCCGGCAGCGGGTTCAGTCCGCTCGTCGCCTCGAAGAAGCTGATGAAGTAAACCTGGTTCGGCAAAGGCCCGCCGGGGCCGTCTAGGTCATAGAAGAACGGAAAGTTCAGCGAGCTCGAATCAGTGACGTAGATATCCGCGCAGCCCGCCGAATTCACGCCGGCGCCATTCGCGCCTCCATCGGCGCAAGGGTTGTCGCCGTTCGTTGTTTCGAGAAAATGCACGGGGAACGTGATGAACGCTGGCGGCAGAGCTGCACCGACAGGGCTGAAAGGCGTCAGTGTCAACGTCGAGTTGATATCGACAGACTTCAGCGTCGTGCCCGTGATCGGTCGATTGAGGTGCGTCACCGAGACGTTCGTGACGGCCGGCCCGTTGGTATCGACATTGGCGACGCTGGGCGAATCCGTGATGTCGAGGCCGCTCAGCCCGGAGCCGCCATCGACGCCCCAGCGCAAGCTCTGACTGTTGACGACGGTAACGCCCGTGGGCGAAGTGCAGTCGTCGGTGCTGTCGCAGATCGTCGTCGTATTGAACACAGTGGAAACGCCGACCGTCCAAGTGTCGACGATCCCGTTCAGCAAGTCCGCGCGAGCGTTTACGGACATTACGGCGGCTGCAATGCCCAATGCCAGCACGACCGGCCGGCGCTTAGCGAACAGTCTCGTCATCGAATTTCCCCCTTGTTTGCCCTGAGCAAGGGAGTAGAAAGCAAGTACCGGTCCTGCACGGAAATCAGCGAAATATCAATGAACTAGCGCGCTCAATGCAGTCGCCGTGATACTGACTGTAAGACCCAGCGACAGTGAGCGTCGCTGCGTTGCCGCAAGCGCAGGCCGCCGGGTCGGCTTCAACCGCGTGTGCTAACGCCGAAACGTCTTGTCCTTGCCGATCATCGTGATGTCGATGTAATCCGAGCCATCACGGTTCTTCGCTCCGTAGCGCACGGTGAAGCCGCCGAGGTCGTAGTTGCGGAAGCCTTCGAGCGCACGTATGAAGCTCTCGCGCGTCGGGTTGTTGCCCGCTTGACGCAAACCTTCGACGATCACTTTCGCGTAGATGTAGCCTTCCATCGCCGCATAGGACACGACCGGCTCTGCGCCGCCGCCTTCGCGCATCGCCTGATTGAACTCCCTCGCGAGCGGCGTCGCGACATTCCACGGATAGGGCACGACTTGCGTCACGACGACCCCGTGTGCCGCGTCGCCAAGCTCGCTGATGAACGCGTCGGCGCTCAGATTCGACAGCACGAGATACTGCGCTATCACGCCTTTCGCCTTCATCGTTCGAATGAACTCGGCTGTCGGCTTGAGCGGCCCGACAATCGCGACTGCTTGCGGATCGGCCGCCGCGATCTTGTCGACCGCCATCGCGACGTCCTTTGCCGGCTGCGCACCGTCGAGCGCTATCTCGGCGACCGCCTTGAGATCATGGTCACGCAGTCCCTTCTCATAGCCGGCGAGACCGTCCTTGCCGAAGGCGTTGTTCTGGTAGAGCACGGCGATGCGATCGACGCGCATCGCGACCAGGTGCTCGATGATGCGCACCGCTTCGCTGCGATACTTCGCGCGGACGTTGAACACGTATCGGTTGAACGGCTCGTAGAGCGATTGCGAGCCCGTCCCCAAGCCAATCAACGGCACCTTGTACTCGGTCACGACCGGCACCATTGCCTCCGACGTCGGCGTACCGCGAGCGAGCGCGAGCGCGAACACCTTCTGCTGGACGATGAGCGTGCGCGCGTTGTCGGCGGCGCGCTTCGCGTCGTAACCGTCGTCGAGCGACTTCAGCACGATCTTGCGGCCGTGCACGCCGCCGCGGTTGTTGACGTAGTCAAAGCAAGCCTTGGCGCCGGCGGTCATTTCCTTGACCTGAGCGGCGACTTGACCGGTGAAGCCCGCGCTTTGCCCGATGATGATCGCATCGGGCGTTACGCCGTCCTCGGCATGCGTCGGCGAAGCGAGCGCCGCGAACGACGCGAGCAAGACTGCCCGAAGCGTAAAGGGGCGGTTCATCGCCTCCGCTCCATCATCGACGTTGTCGCCGGACGGCCGCCGCAAGTCGCGCCTGGCCGTCGCTGATCGCACATTGTTTGCCCCGGCTACGAACGAGACCTTGGGGCAGGTCAACCAAGCGCGCGAAATTGCCGCACGGCAGGCGAGGACGGATCGCTTGTCGGCGGCCGTCGACAAGCTTTACAGATGTCGGGTGATTCGTGTGCTGATCATTTTGTACAGTTCAATAATAATTTTAAGTATCAGATACTTAACATTCTAGGGCGCGCATCTTGCGGCATTGCGGTTCGCTTCGACAAATGCAGTCATGGAGTACCGAGATGAAGAAGCTCCTTTTGGCGCTTGGTCTGTCCCTCGCAGTGTCGGGTCATGCGGCAGCCACGATCGTCGGCGGCAGCGTGACAGGCGGATCGGCATTCGCGGCGGGTGGTACGTTCGTCGAGTTGGTGCCGCCGCTATCGAATCCTTTTGGACCTCCCGACAGCGTCGGAAGCGACACCTTCCAGAGCCCGAACTTGTTCGCGTTCGACGAGGATCAGAACATCGTTCTCGCGGCGCCGCTTTTCGTGGACGTCGGGACGAGCCCGCTGCCGATCGGCACGACCGTGGCGAGCCACTACGTGTTCTTCGATCCGGGCCCAACCCAATCCATCGTCGGGACCGTCGATTTCGATTCCGACGTCCTTGCGATCATTACGTCGACCACCCGACTGCTGGCTAGCGATTTTCTCGCCAATACCGGCGTCAATTACCTCAATCCCGGCTTGCGGGGACTGGAGGCGGGCGACTCGGTGACGATAAGCGGCGCTCGCCAGATCCGGTTCGCCACGTCAGCGAGTACGCCGGGGGATTACGTCCGCGTGCTGACGGCATTGTCTCCGGGTGCGGTTCCCGTACCCGAACCCGAGTCGCTCGCGCTCGTTGCCATCGGCTTCACCGCGCTCGGCCTCGTCGCCCTCCGGTGGCGCCGCCGCAAGAAGTAAGCGATTCACCGGGCGACCCGCAAGGCCCCCCGCTCCGACGGGGCTTCATTTTTCCCCGCTGGTTCTCACCGTTGACGCGCGCCGTCGGGCATGCGTTCGGGGCGCGTCGATTTGACCCGCGCCGAGCGCGCTTGGTATTTGGCGCGCAGTTCTGCCAAGGGGCCGGCGATGGCGATCGAGTATCTGAAGCGGGCGGCGAAATCGCCGGGGTCAGAAGCGGGCCACGCACGGGATGTTGCCGAGCGCATGCTCGCGAAGATCGAGCGCGAGGGCGAGGCAGCGGTGCGCGAGTACGCCGCAACGCTCGACCGCTGGACGGGTCCGATCGTCGTTGCGCGAGACGAGATCGAGCGGCGCATCGCATCCATAGAGCGCAGCGTGCGTGACGACATCGACTTCGCGACCGAGCGCGTGCAGCGCTTCGCAACGGCGCAGCGCGAGTCGATCCGCGAGTTTTCGGTCGAAGTGCAACCCGGACTCGTCGCGGGGCAGCGGCTGATTCCCGTCAACGTCGCTGGCTGCTACGTTCCCTGTTCCTCGGCGAGGAAACGACGGTCGCGTTCGGCGACAAGGCGTCGGGACCGAACCACATACTTCCAACCAGAGGGGCTGCGCGCTACTCGGGCGGCTTGTCGGTGCACAAGTTCCTCAAGACGCTGACGTGGCAGCGAATGACGCGCGACGCCAATCGCGACATCGCGCAAGTGACGGCGCGAATCTCGCGGCTCGAGGGCATGGAGGCGCATGCGCGCACGGCCGACGACCGGCTCGCCAAGTATTTTCCGGGCGAGCGCTTCGAGCGCGGCGACCCGGTGCAGGTCTAGCCTCTCGCATGGCCGTCGCCGATCTGTTCGACCTCGAAGGCCGCGTTGCGCTCGTCACCGGTGCGAGCTCGGGCATCGGCAGGACGATCGCCGAGGCGCTCGTCAATCCGGTGTTCCTGTTGCTGCGCCCGATTCCGCCGCTCGCGTGGATTCCGCTCGCGATCGTTTGGCTTGGCCTGGGCGACGCCGCGAAGGTGCTCGTCATCTGGTTCGCTGCGTTCGTTCCCGCGGTGATCAACTTCTACGCGGGAGTGCGCTCGATCGAGCCGCACTTGATCGAGGCAGCGAGCTCGCTCGGCGTCACTCGTGCCATGCTGGTGCGCGAAGTGCTCCTGCCGGGCGCGTTGCCGCTCATCTTCACCGGCGCGTTTCCGCCGTGTCTGATCAACGCCTATCGTGGCGCGCGCTATGTCGATCCGCTGCTGATCGAAGCGGCGCAAACGCTTGGGGCGCGGCATTGGCAGATCATTACCGAAGTGTTGCTGCCTGCGTCAGTCCCGTCGATCGTCGCCGGCCTGCGCGTGAGCGCGGGACTCGGCTGGCAGTCGCTGGTCGGCGCCGAGCTGATCGTCGCGTCGAGCGGAGTCGGTTATCTGATGGTGAAAGGGCAGGCGAACATCAGCACATCGATCGTGATGTCGGGCATGATCGCGATCGGCGTCGTCGGCTACGCGATCGACGCGCTGCTGCAGGGGCTCGAAGCGGCGATTCACCGCCGCCGCGGGCGGTAGGAGCCGGTCCCTGACTTGCGAAAGTAAGTCCGACCGGCTAGATCAGGCCGCGGTTCGCGAGCTCGTCCTTGACGTACGCGTAATAGATCGGCGCCGCAACGACGCCGGCCGCACCGAACGCCGCTTCCATCACGAGCATCGCGACCAGCAGCTCCCATGGTCGCGCGCGGATCTGCGTGCCGACGATTCGCGCGTTCAGGAAATATTCGAGCTTGTGGATGACGATCAGGAAGACGAGCGACGCGATCGCGAGCGCGACCGACTGCGACAGGCTCACGAGCACGATAACGGCGTTCGAGATCAGATTGCCGACGACTGGGATCAGCCCGCAGATGAACGTCACGACGATCAGCGTCTTGCCGTAAGGCAGCTTGATGCCGAGCAGCGGTAGCGCGATCACGAGATAAACGCCGGTGAGGGCGGTGTTGATCGCCGCGATGCGCACCTGCGCGAACACGATCCGCCGAAACGCCTCGGCGACGCGTCGCACGCGCTCGCGCAGCGCGACGGCAAGCGGTCCGGACTCGTCGTCGGGCTCGACGTCGCGCAATGACACCATCGCGCCGATGATCATGCCGATCGCGAGCTGAATCAGCACGCGGCCGACGTCGCGGCCCATCGATTCGACCGCCGATGCGTGCGTGCGCAGCCATTTCACCGCGGCGTCGGTAAGCTCGCTCGCGTCGGCTGGCAGATCGTCGACCATCCAACCCGGCAGATGAGCCCGCGACGTATCGAGCACCTCGGCGAGCTTCGTCATCAGCGCGGGCAGGCTGCCGGCGTCGCTTCGCAGGAACGCCATCACGCCGATCACGAGGGTGGTGATCAGCGCGATGATCACGACGGACAGCATCACCACGGCGACCATCCGTGCGCCGACGCTCGCAAGTCGCCGCACGATGACCGTGCGGATCAGCACGTGCACCAGCTGATGGACGAGCAGCCCGCCGATCAGCGCGGGAAGCAGGTGGACGGCGAGGACGAGGACCAGGGCGACGCCGGTGAGGATCCAGGCGGCGATGTCGTGTTGGCCGATCGTGCGATCAGTCCGCATTCGCGATGTGTGTTTTTGGCGACTGGGGCCATTTCACGCATGCCGAGCGCTACCTGTCAATCAGACGCGGGTCGAGCCTTGGTAGGCACCGCGCGAACAGCGACGGCACTCGCGACGCGATGCGTGCGACCCGCGCGGCGATGCTACGTCGTCAGCTTGCGCAGCGTGTCGGGATTCTTGACGACGGCGAGCCGGCGTCCCATCGGCGCGCCGTAAAGACCCGCCGGCGGATACGTCTCGAGACGGGCGAGGATCGGGTGCTCGCCGCAGCGGCCATCGAACACGATCGTCACCTGATCGCCTTGGACGGCGCCGATGCCGAAGCACGGCTGACCGAGCTTCGCGTTCAGCGGTTTCAGCACCTCGGCGGCAACGATGTCGGCGATTGCACCCCCACCTGCGAGATGCAACTCGTAAACCGCCCGTCGCGGCGACGGTTGCGCAGTCGCCGCGATGACCGCCGGCAATCCGACGAGCTCGCGCTCGAACACCGCTCGCATCGCTCCGTTCGGCATGCCGTCGACCGCAATCACCGCCGTCCGCGACGCGATGCCCAGATGATCGAGAAAGAAGTCGCGCGAGAACTCGTCCGCAACCTTCGCGCCGATCGCCCTGAGAGCCTGTTCCTCGCTCGGCCAGCTACCGACGACGATCGGCAAGGTGGTGTTGAAATAAATCTCTTCGCCGGTCGCGCGATCGACGCATTTCACGGTCCACGACGTCAGCGTGAACTTCGTGATCACGATGCCGGACGCTTCGAGGCGCATCGACAGCTTCTTCAGGCCCGCCTCGCCGCGCACGGTGTAGTCGGGCATGCCGCGACGTGCGTCGGCACTCGGCGCATCGTCGGACCACGTGCGAAATCCGAACGACTTGATGCGCTCCTTCAGGATGTTTTCGGCCACTGACGACGCGTGTGCCGGTGCGCCGAGCTGGTCGGAGTCGCGCACCGAGATGCTGAGCGAAATCTTCGGGTCTCCGCGCGCGCGGATCAGTTCCAGCCGATCGCGGCGCGACATCTCGTTCAGCGACTTCTGCAGTGCCTTCACGTTGACGACCGCCTGCGTCGTGACCGATACGAAACCGTCCTTGCCGATCCGCGGGTCGTTCTGCCTGACGGCGCTTTCGATGTAGTCGTCGCTGTTCGACAGCAGCGTTTCGAGCGCGTCGTAGTTCGCGGCGAGCGACTGCCGATCGACCAGCAGTCCCAGCGCTTTTTCGATCACCTGCCGGTTCGAATCGGTAAGCGCATCGCGTTGCAGCGACGACGTATCGCCGCGGTAACGCGCGGTGCTTGCATCGGCGAGTCCGACCGCTGAGACGATGACCCTGCCGGCTCCGGGATCCACCGCGCGGACGGGCGGAGTCGCAACGGCAGCGCTCGCAGGCGCAACGGCGGCGCGCGTTGCAGACAGGCTGTCGGGAGCGCTTCCCGGCGTAACGAGGGCCGGCGGCGCGTCAACCGGCTGCGCTGGACGCTGCGAAATCAGCGCGACGCCGACGACAAGCGCGAGCGCAATCGATCCGGCGGTCGCGAAGATCGATGTACGCCAACGCGTGGTCGCGAGTGCGGTCGCCGTCGCGGGTGCAGGCGCGGGTGCGACATCTGACGCGGCGACTTGCGCGGACGCCGCGGCAGACGTCGGCATCGCGGCGTTCTCGGACTCCGGAACGATTTGCCGGAGCGCGGCGACGAGCACGCGCAGGTCCGATTCCCAATACGCGTGTCGCAACTCGACGGCGTTGCGCCAGGCGAGCGCTTCGAGGTCCGGCGGCAGATCGCGCGCGCCGGGCATCGCCGCGCCGTCGACGAGGACCGGAATCACGGAGATGTCGCGCTTGAGCGCCGTCGCAATCTCCAGTCGCACGAAGTCGTCGGCTTTCGAAAGTCGACGCGCGCCGTCGTTGCCGTGGTCGGTCAGCCACGATTTTCCGATCATCACGAGCGTGACGCCGCAAGCGGCCATCTGCCGTTCGATTTCCTTGCGAAAGTCCGCCCCCGGCGCGATGTCGGTCACGTCCATGAAGACCCTGTCGGCGCCGAACTGCTTGCTCAAATCGTCCGCGAGCCGGCCGGCATAGCCCGCGCTGTCGTCGCGGCGGTAGTTGATGAAGATGCCGGCCACGATCGACGCAGACGACCGGCGCGCCGCCGAAGCGCCGGGCTTCGAGCGTTCGGCCGCGAAAGCGGCATAACGTCGTTCGATTGCGTCATCTTCAACCATCGCTTGCTGCCGTCACGAGGAACCGACAGGCGGTCCGTGTTCCGAAGGGTACCGGGGCCGATCGACTGCGACACGTGACAATTCGACACCCGCCGTGCCGATTGCGCGTCGTCAATCTCGCCGCGCGCAATAGCCGGTGACCTCCTCGCGATCGTGATAGAGCTGGCGGAATGCGAGCGCGTGCCGCAACCCGGCGCGCGCAAGCGCGTCGCGGATCGTCGCGTCGCAACGCAGCACCTCGTCGTAGCGCTTCTTCATCGGCAGCTTCAGATTGAAGATCGACCGCGTGGTATCGCGGTGCGCGAGCCATCGTCCGACCATGGCCGCGATTCGCGCCGGCTGCTCGGCGATGTCGCAGACCATCCAGTCGACGGGCCTGCGCGGTCGATACGAGAGGCCGTCGACGCGCTCGTGGGTTACGAGCGGATCGGACGCGACTTCACCCTTGAGCGCTCCGTTGTCGACTGCGATGACCCGCAAGCCCCGATGCGCGAGCTGCCATGTCCAGCCGCCGGGCGCGGCACCGAGATCGACCGCCTTCATGCCGGCGCGGAGCAGTCGCGATTCATCGGCGCCCAGGAAAGTCGCGAACGCTTCGGCGAGCTTCAACGTCGAGCGTGACGGTGCTGCGTGGGGCATGCGCAAACGCGCTATGCCCATTGGCCACGCGCTACGCCAGGGCGGCGCACTCGCACCGACGTACGCGTTCGCGCCGTCGGCGAACAGCACGTGCAATGTCGGCCGCGCGGCCGCGTCGTCGCCGGCGTCGAGCAGGCCGCGCTCGCGAAGCATGTCGGAGACCGGAGCGGCGAGCGCACGGCAAAGCCCCGACAGCGCCTTTCCTTCGTTGCTGTCCGGCATCTCGATGCGAACCTCGCCGTACGGGGCGCGAAGCGAACGCGGCAGCGCACGCGCAAGCGGCGCGAGCAGCGGCACGAGCGCGGCGACGCGATCGGGACGGCGCGTTCCGGCAGATGGTTCGTGTTCGAACAATCGCCATGGACCGATGCCGACGAACATCGAGCGCACGAAGATCGGCGCTGCGTTGCCGAGCGCCGAAACGAGCGTAGCGGGATCGACCGCGTCGAGCGCGGCTACGACGAAGCCGCGCGCGAGCGGCGCGTCGATCGCCGCATCGCGACCGGCGGCGCGCGCCATTCGCGCGAAGTCGGCCCCCGCTTCCGGCTCGAATCCGGCGCGGCAGTGGCCGACGAGCGCGATCATCGAACCGGCGACGTCGTGGCAGCCGACAGCGTTGCCCAGTCGGGCGCAACGTCGACGAGCGCGCGCCGCGCGTGGCCGCGAAATCCCGTGACGGTCGTCGCGGCGAACAGCGCGTCGACGATCGCCTGCTCGGTCGCCTCGGCTGCGGCGTCGAAAACCGTTTCGAGCAACGGCTCGGCGAGCACCCTCGTCAGGACTTCGATTCCGTCGGGCTCGTGCGCGACCGTGTACGCAGTCGAAAAAGCGAGCGCGATGTCGCCGCTGCCGTGACCGTAATACGAGCCGGTTCGGCCGATGCCCGCGGCCGCGCGCATCGCGACCCGGCGAAGCTGGCGATGATCGAGCGCTGCGTCGGTCGCAAGCACGACGATGATCGAGCCGTGGTCGCGCGTGGCCCTCGTCGCGCTCGCAAGCCGCGAGGCGATCGCGGGACCGACGCGGCGTCCGGCGATCGTCAGATTGTCGACTCGGCCGAAATTCGCGAGCACGAGCGCGCCGACGACGAACGCACGATCGCCTGCCTGCGCCGCGCGCGACGCGGTGCCGATGCCGCCTTTCAGGCCGAAGCACGTCATGCCGCGCCCCGCGCCCACGGAGCCGCGCTCGAAGTCCGCGGCCGCAGCGGCAAGCGCGCGTTCATAGTGATCGGCCGTGACGGCGAGCGCCTGCATGTCGGACAGATACGCGTCGCTGCATTCGAACACGAGCGGGTTGACGGACGTCGTCTCGCGCGCGATGCCGGGATTCGCGGCGATTGCCGATCGGATCTGCGCGGTTGCGAGCATGCCGACCGAGAACGTGTTGGTGAGCGCGATCGGCGTTTCGAGCACGCCGAGCTCGTTCACCTGAATGAGCCCGACGCTCTTGCCGAAGCCGTTGAACACGACGGCGGCGGCGGGAACCTTGGCGCGGAACGGATCGTCCGCGTGCGGCCGCACGACGGTGACGCCGGTCTGCAGATCGCCGTCGGCGATCGTGCAGTGCCCGACGGTGACGCCATGCGCGTCGGCGATCGTGCCGCGCGGTCCGGCAGGGAGGACGCCGATCGTGGGCGCGACGGCAACCTCATTCATCGCCGCTCGATCCTGGGGTCGAGCGCGTCGCGCAGGCCGTCGCCGAGCAGGTTGAACGCGAGCACGGTGACGAAGATCGCGATCGCGGGAAAGATCGCTACGTGCGGCGCGACCATCATGTCGGCGCGCGCGCTGTTGAGCATCGCGCCCCATTCCGGCGTCGGCGGCTGCGCACCGAGACCGAGAAACGAGAGGCTCGCCGCGGTGATGATCGACGTGCCGATGCGAAGCGAGAAATAAACGACGACCGCCGAGATCGTGCCCGGAAAGATGTGACGGCCGATGATCGTCGCATCCGACGCGCCGATGCTGCGCGCGGCCTCGACGTAGGTCAGATGCTTCAGCGCGAGCGTGTTGCCGCGCACGAGCCGCGCGAACGTCGGCACGCTGAACACGGCGACGGCGATGACGACGTTGATCATGCCGCCGCCCAAAATCGCGACGATGCCGATCGCGAGCAGGATGCCGGGAAACGCGAACAGCACGTCGCAGATCCGCATGATGATGCGGTCCCACCACCCCTCGAAGTAGCCGGCGACGAGGCCCAGCAACGTTCCGACGATCGCGCCCGCGGCGACCGACACGAATCCCGCCGCGAGCGAGATCCGCGCGCCCCAGACCAAGCGGCTGAAGATGTCGCGTCCGAGCGGATCGACGCCGAACCAGTATCGCGCCGACGGTCCCTTGTTCAGGTTGTCGTAATCGAAGTAATTCTCCGGGTCGAACGGCGCGATCAACGGCGCGGCGATCGCAACGACAACGAGCAGCAAGACAAAGCCGCCGGCGAAAAGCGCAACGCGCTGGCGGCGGAACTTGCGCCAGAACTCGAACCACGGCGAGCGAACCGTTTCGGCCGATGCGATCGCGACGGGCTCGGGCGGCGGCTCGGGCGACGGCGCGACGGCGGCCAGATCGGTTCCCGCGTCCATGATCAGCGATAGCGGATCGTCGGATTGATCAGCCCGTACAGCACGTCGACGATCAGGTTGATCAGGATGAACTCGAGCGAGAACAGCAGCACGAGCGCCTGGATCACCGGGTAGTCGCGCATGTCGACGGCATCGACGAGCAGACGACCGAGGCCGGGCCAGTTGAAGACGACTTCGACGACGATCGACCCGCCGAGCAGGAAGCCGAATTGCAGGCCCATCATCGTGACGACGGGGATCAGCGCGTTGCGAAGACCATGCTTGACGACGACGCTCGATTCGGCGAGCCCCTTGGCGCGCGCGGTGCGGATGTAATCGTCGCCGAGGATGTCGACGAACGACGAGCGCGTGAATCGCGCCATGATCGCAGCGACTGCGGCGCCCAGCGTGAGGGAGGGCAGGATGTAGTGACGCCACGTGTCCGCGCCGACCGTGGGCAGCCAGCCGAGCTGAACCGAGAAGACCTGCATGAGCACCATGCCGAGCGCGAACGCGGGAAACGAGATGCCGGACACCGCCAGCGTCATGCCGACGCGGTCGGGCCAGCGATTGCGCCACACGGCGGACAGCATGCCGATGACGAGGCCGAAGGCGACCGCCCATGCCATGCTCGTCAAGGTCAGCCAGAACGTCGGCATGAAGCGGTCGCCGATCTCGGTGGCGACCTCGCGCTTGGTGCGAAGCGAGCGGCCGAAATCGCCGCGCACCGCGCCGCTGACGAAGCGGACGAACTGTTCGTGCAGCGGGCGGTCGAGCCCCAAGTCCTTTCGCACGAGCTCGACCGTTTCCTGATTCGCGTCCGGACCGGCTGCGAGCCGCGCCGGATCGCCGGGCAACAGGTGCAGGAACAGGAACACCAACACCGCGACGATCAGCAGCGTCGGGACGAGCCCTGCGAGGCGTCGTGCGATGTATTGCAGCATGCGAGCGGCGTGACTTTGTCGTCCCCGCGAACGCGGGGACCCAGTGTCGTTCGACGTTAAGTCACTGGATCCCCGCGTGCGCGGGGATGACGCGGCTGTTTCCGATCGCCGCGACGCTGCCCGTCTTGCTCTCGGACATCCGCGTCACTTCAGATCGATGTCGGTGAAGTTGAACGACGCGTCCGGAATCACGTAGACACCGGAGAGCTTCTTGCTGTGAGCGGACAGCAGCCGCTCGGTCACGAGCGGCGCCCACGGCGCATCCTTGTAGATCGTCTCCTGCGCGTCCTTGTACAGCTTCGCCTTTTCGTCGGAGTTCGTCGTGAGCTGCGCTTTCCTGATGTCGTCGTCGACCTGCGCGTTCTTGTAGTACGCCGTATTGAAGAGCCGCGGCGGCCACGACTCGCCGCCGAGCAGTGGACGGAGCGCCCAGTCGGCTTCGCCGGTCGACGTCGACCAGCCGACGTAGTACAGACGCACCGGCGCGCTCGCCGGGTCCTGCCAGCTTTCGACCTTCTCGACGCGTTGGCCGGCTTCGAGCAGCGTAATCTTCGTGCGGATGCCGATCTGCTGCAGTTGCTGTTGCAGGAACTGCGTGACCTTCTGCGCCGTCGTGTGGTTGTACGCCGACCAAAGCTCGGTCTCGAATCCGTTCGCGTAGCCTGCTTCGGTCATCAGCTGCTTCGCCTTGGCGACGTCATAGGGCCACGCGCCGATCTTGACCGCGTATTGGACGCCGTCGGGCACGACGCCCTGCGCCGGTTCGGCATAGCCATTGAACGCGACCTTCGCGAGCGCGTCCTTGTTGATCGCGTACGCGATCGCCTGACGTACCTTCGGATTGTCGAACGGCTTCTGTTGAACGTTCATCGACAGATACCGCAACACGATCGACGGCGCCGCGACGACCTCGAGGTCGGGCTTCGCCTTCAGCACCTCCGCGACTTCGTACGGAACGGGGAACGTGAAGTGCGCTTCGCCGGTCTGCATCATCGCCGCGCGGGAGTTGTTGTCGACGACCGGCTTCCAGATGATCGTGTCGACCTTCGGATAGCCCTTGCGCCAATAGCCGGCGAATTTCTCGACCTTCAGGTAGTCGGTCGACCTCCACTCGACGAACTTGAACGGGCCGGTGCCGACCGGATGGAACGCGATGTCCTTGTTGCCGTATTGCTTCAATGCCGCCGGGCTGATCATCACCGTCGACGGGTGCGCGAGCTGGTTCACGAACGGCGAGAACGGCGTCTTCAGCGTGATCCGCGCCGTGTAGTCGTCGACGACTTCGGTCTTCGCGATGTTGTTGTTGTAAAGACCGTAGCGCTTCAGCTTGTTGTCGGGATTGGTCACGCGATCGAGATTGACCTTGACCGCGTCGGCCTTGAAGTCGGTCCCGTCGTGAAACTTCACGCCGCGCCGGAGCTTGATCGTGTAGACGAGACCGTCGGGACTGACCGTATAGCTCTCGGCGAGCACCGGAATCATCTTCATGTCCTTGTCGAAGCCGAACAGCCCTTCGTAGAACGACTTCGCCATCGCCTGCGACAGCGTATCGTTCGCGTCGTACGGATCGGTCGTCGTGAACGTAGACGCGACCGCGAACACGACGTCCTTGGCGGCGAGCGCGGGACCGGCCGCAAAGGCAGCGAGCGCGAGCGCACCGGCGACGAGGCAACGCAACAGCGGTTTCATGGGATCTCCTGTTCGGGGTGGCAAAGAAGTCGACTGTCGAGCGCGCCGGCGGGTTCACGCGCAGTGCGCGCTCGTGGGCTGGTTCAGTATTGGCCGCCGACGCGGTGC
This sequence comes from uncultured beta proteobacterium, assembly GCA_963728935.1. GTDB lineage: Bacteria > Pseudomonadota > Gammaproteobacteria > Burkholderiales > Casimicrobiaceae > CAVSMC01. Next base: position 2,631,015 of record CAVSMC010000001.1, read on the forward strand.
GCGGCAACGAAATGTCCGGGTCCGACCGCCACCAGAGGCGCCACCACCGGCTCGTCGCCGATCACGCGGATCGGGCTCGGCACCTCGTCGGATGATAGCTCCAATTTGCGGTGTCGCCGCGCCGGGTCGGCGACCGGCACGGCATCGATCAGTTTGCGCGTGTAGGGGTGTCGCGGATCTTCGAATACCGCACGGCGCGGTCCGATCTCGACGATCTGGCCGAGGTACATGACCGCAACGCGGTGACTGACGCGCTCGACGACCGCCATGTCGTGCGAGATGAAAAGATACGAGAGCTTGAGCTCGGACTGCAGCTCGAGCAGCAGATTCACGATCTGCGCCTGGATCGAAACGTCGAGCGCGGACACCGCCTCGTCGGCGATGATGATCTTGGGCTGCAACGCCAGCGCGCGTGCGATTGCTATGCGCTGCCGCTGGCCGCCGGAGAATTCGTGCGGGTAGCGGTGCGCATGGTCGGGATCGAGACCGACGTGGCGAAGCAGCCACGCGACGCGCTCTTCGGCCTCGCGGCCTTTGGCGACGCCGTGCACGTACAGCGGCTCGGCGATCGAGAAGCCGACCGTCAACCGCGGGTCGAGCGATGCGAACGGGTCCTGGAAGATCATCTGGATATCGCGGCGCACGGGGCGCAGCTCGCTGCGCGGCAGCGCGGCGATGTCGCGGCCTTCGAACTCGACTCGGCCGCCGTCGATGTCGACGAGGCGAAGGAGCGATCGACCAGTCGTCGACTTGCCGCACCCCGACTCGCCGACGAGCGCGAGCGTCTCGCCGGCGGCGAGATCGAAGCTCACCTTCTCGACGGCATGCACGCGTCGGCGCACACGCGAGAACGGCGCGGACTTCACCGCGAAATGCGTCGTGAGCTCGTGAACGCGAAGGAGCGGCGCCGTCGTCGTTGTCGATGCCTGCACGCGTCCCGCGCCCGTCGCGGTCGAGATTTCTTGCGTCGACTCGCCGACCGCCGGCAGCGGGAACTTGCGCGGACCATCGGTTCCGCGCATCGAGCCGAGCGCCGGCACCGCGGAAAGGAGCGCCTTGGTATACGCATGACGCGGCGATGCGAAGACCTGCATCGCGTCGCCTTGCTCGACCTTTTCGCCGCGATACATGACGACGATGCGATCGGCGACTTCGGCAACGACGCCCATGTCGTGCGTGATGTAGATCACCGCCATGCGCATTTCCTGCTGCAGCAGGCGGATCAGCGCGAGGATCTGCGCCTGGATCGTCACATCGAGCGCCGTCGTCGGCTCATCGGCGATCAGAAGCGCCGGCTTGCACGAGAGCGCCATCGCGATCATCACGCGCTGCCGCATGCCGCCCGAAAGCTGATGCGGGAAGCGGTCGAGCGCACGCCGCGGTTCGGGAATGCGTACGAGCTCGAGCATGCGCAACGCTTCCGCGCGCGACGCCGAGCGATCCTTGCGCTGGTGCAGCCGGATCGATTCGGCGATCTGGTCGCCAACGGTGAACACGGGGTTGAGCGACGTCATCGGCTCCTGGAAGATCATCGCGATCTCGGCGCCGCGGATCCCGCGCATCGCCGCTGCCGACGCGCGCGCGAGATCGATGCGTTCGCCGCCGGGGCGCGAGAAGTCGATGCGGCCGTTGGCGATGCGGCCGCCGCCATGCTCGACCAGGCGCATGACCGAAAGCGCGGTGACCGACTTGCCGGATCCCGATTCGCCGACGACCGCCACCGTTTCGCCGTGGCGGACATCGAATGACACGTCGCGAACCGCGGTGACGAGGCGATCGGTCGTCGCGAATTCGACGGTCAGACCGTCGACCGCGAGCGCGACAGTGGGCAGGGAGGCGGACAAGCCGGGCGGGACGATGGGCCGCCGGCTGCGGGCGAGCGGCGGGACCCTCGCATTATATCGGCGATGCGCGGCGCGCAGCGACCGTGCAACGCACACGCGACAGCAAGCCCGACGGGCTGCTAGACCTTTTCCGGCTCCTTCGCCGGTCGCTTCATCAGCAGCGCCGCCACGGGTCGCGGCTTGCCATGCACGGTCCGATGATGATGTGCGTTGCCGCCTTGCGTCAATGCAGACGACGCATCGGTCGCCGACTGATGCTTGATCAACGGCTGGTCCGGATTCTTCGCGTACGCTTCCTCGCGTGCGCGCTCGCGTTCGCTGCGCGACTCCGACGGTGCGCGTGCACGGTCGGACGTCGTGCGTGCACGGTCGGACGGCGTGTGCGGAAGCGCGCGCTGCGCGTGTCGCGGGTGGGGCTCGCGGGACGGGCGCGCCGTGCGCGACTCCCGGGAGACATGGCCCGAAGCCGCCGAATCGATGTCGAAGTCGGTGACGATCGCCACGGTCACTTTCTTCTTCAGCAGCCGCTCGATGTCGGCGAGATAGCGCTCTTCCTCGGGCGCGACGAGCGAAACCGCCTCGCCGCTCGCGCCGGCACGACCGGTGCGGCCGATGCGGTGGATATAGTCTTCGGCGACGTGCGGCAGCTCGTAATTGACGACGAGCGGGAGATCGTCGATATCCAGACCGCGCGCGGCGACGTCGGTCGCGACGAGAACCTGCAGCTTGCCTTCCTTGAATGCGGACAGCGCCTCGAGACGCGCCACCTGCGTCTTGTCGCCGTGGATCGCGGAGGTCGCGAACCCGTCCTTCTCGAGCTGGCGGGCGAGCCGCGATGCGCCGTGTTTCGTGCGCATGAAGCAGAGCACCTGCCAGAGGTCGCGCGAGCGCACGATGTGCCCGAGCAGCGCCCGCTTCGCTTCCTGCGGACACTTGTACGCGCTCTGCGTCACCGTGTCGGCCGCGGTGTTGCGGCGCGCGACTTCGATGAGCTGCGGCGCGTTCAACAGCTCATCGGCGAGCTTCTTGATCTCGTTGCTGAAGGTGGCCGAGAACAGCAGGTTCTGCCGCTTCGTCGCCGGCGGCAGCAACGCCATGATGCGCTTGATGTCCGGGATGAAGCCCATGTCGAGCATGCGGTCGGATTCGTCGAGCACGAGGATTTCGACCTGACCGAGATAGACGCTCTTCTGCTCGATGTGGTCGAGCAGCCGCCCCGGCGTCGCGACGAGGATCTCGACGCCGCCGCGAACGATCGCGAGCTGTTGCTTGATGTCGACTCCGCCGTAGACGACGGTCGAGCGCAGGTTCGTGTGCTTGCCGTACGTGCGCATCGCCTCTTCGACCTGGATCGCGAGCTCGCGCGTCGGCGTCAGGATCAGCGCTCGGACCGGATGGCGCGCCGGCGACGGGCTCGCGTTCGCCATCGGCAGCAGCTTCTGCAGGATCGGCAGCGCGAAGCCCGCGGTCTTGCCGGTGCCGGTCTGTGCGCCGCCCATGACGTCGCGACCGGCGAGAATCACCGGAATGGCCTGCGCCTGAATCGGGGTGGGTATCGTATAGCCGGCCTCGTCCACGGCCCGCAGCAATTCGGGCCGCAAGCCGAGCTCGGCAAAGCTCGTTGCGTGCAAGGGTGATGCTCCTGTCGCGGCCTACCGCAGCGCGGTTTCCGGTCCAGGCAGCGTTGCAAGTGGTTCCTGGGAGCCGCGGCGATCGTCTGTCGCGGTGCGATGGGCGGTGACCGGAACGGCCGCCCGAAGCGGACATTATATCCGATTTAGGCGCTTCGTGAAGATTGCTGCGTAAGTCCCGGATTGGCTTCGTTGTCTTCGAACGGATACGGCTTGGGCAACGAGACGGTGAACACGGTGCCCTTGCCGAGCGCCGAATCGAGACGGATCTCGCCGTCCAGCAGAGAGACCGCCTTGGCGACGATCGCGAGCCCGATGCCGGTCCCGGGATGATCGGCCTGCGAGTGCAGCCGCCGGAACACCTCGAAGACTTGCCGGTGGTATGCGGGATCGATGCCGAGGCCGTTGTCGCGCACGCTCACTTCGATGCGATCGCCCGCGGCGCGCCAGGCGACGTCGACCCGCGGCGCGATGCCCGGGCGCTGATACTCGAGCGCGTTGCTGACGAGATTCGAGAAGATTTGCGTGAGCAGCGTTTCGTCGCCGAGCACGACGGGCATCGGCGTGGCGACGACGAGCCGTCCCTGCTTCGCGTCCAGCGTCGGCCGCGTCTGCTCGGCGACGACGTCGAACACCCGATCGAGCGGAATCGGTTGCAGCGTCAAGCCGCCGCGGCCGACGTGGGCGAACGACAGCAGATCGTCGATCAGATGCGCCATGCGCATGCTCGCGGCGACGATGCGGTCGAGCATCTCGCGTCCTTCGCCGTCGAGCTTGTCGGCGTGGTCGTCCTGCAGCACGCGCGCGAAACCGTGGATCGCGCGCAGCGGCGAACGCAGATCGTGCGACGCCGAATAGCTGAACGATTCGAGCTCGCGCACCGCGTTGGAGAGCTGGGCGGTGCGCTCGGCGACGCGCCGCTCGAGCGTGGCATTGAGCGCGCGCACCTCCGCCTCGGCGAGGTCGCGCTCGGTTGCGCGCGCATAGCTGTCGAGCGCGAACGACAGATCGTCGGCGATCCGTGTCAGCAGCAGGATCATCTCGTCGTCGAAGAACGCCGGCGCGGTTGCATAGAGCGCGAGCGCGCCGGCGATGCGGCCGTCGTAGCGCAGCGGCAACGCGGCGACCGAGCGGATGCCTAGCCTGTCGATACTCGCGCGCGCGTACTGCGTGCGCGGGTCGCTCGCCATGTCGCTCACGATCTGGATCTCCGCGGTGCGGATCGCCGACGCGATGGCGCCGCCGCGGCCGGGGTGACCAGGCGCAAGCGAGATTGGAAGCGCGCCGATGACGCTGTCGGTAGGTCCGGCGGCGCCCACCGGACGGATGCACTGCGCCGCTTCGTCGAGCACGCCGACGAACGCGGTGCGCAAGCCGCCTTCGTCGATCGCGATCCTGCAGGTGACGGCGAACAACGCGTCCGCGTCGGAAACGCGCACGATCGCTTCGCTTACTTGTCCGAGCATCGTGTAAAGCCGCGCGAGGCGGGCGATGCGGGCGTCGCTCGTCTTGCGCGCGGTGATGTCGGTGACGAAGGCGAGACCTCCTGAGAACGAGCCGTCCGGCGCGGCGAGCGCCGTCGCCGAGATCGACATCCAGCGCGGCCGCGCTTCGTCGTGCGCGAGGCGCAGCTCGTAGCTCTCGCCCGCGCCGTGCCGTCGTTCGACCATCCGCTGCCTCGAGGACTCGCGCACATCGTCTGGCAGCAGCTCCGGCAGCGACTTGCCGATGACGTCGTCGGCGTCGCGCCGGCACAACATCCGGGCTACGGCATCGTTCGCGAACGTGACGCGCTCGTCCGGTCCGTAGATCAGCACACCTTCCTGCGCCGACGAGAGCACGTTGACCAACAGGTCCTCGCTCGCCCGCAGCTCGGCCTCGATCACCGGCAGCCGATCGAGCAGCGCGTTCAATTGCGTCGCCGTGTCGGCGCTCTCGCGCGAACCGGCAACCGGCGCGCGGGCGCTGAGATTGCCCTGCATGACCGCGCGCGCGGTTTCGGCGATCGCCCGCATTGGGCGCTCGATACGCCGCGCGTACCGGAACGCCACCCACCCGATCGCCATCAGCGTGAGCGTGGCCAGCACGACGGTTTGCGCCACCAGCGCGTGGCTCGCAGCGAGCAACGCGTCGGCCGGCGCGCCCACCGCGACATGCCAACCGGTCCCCTCGATCGGCGAGAGCCCGTAGAAGCGCTCGACGCCGTCGGCGCCTGGTTCGCGTCGAACGGTGACCGCTTTCGCAAGCGCGCTGGCCAGTCCCGCCGCGACCTGGGCGTCGAAGCGCTGGTAGCCTTCCCCCTCCGCTACGATGACGTCGCCGTCTCGGTCGATGACCGCCATCGTCGCCTCGACGCCGAGCCGGGACCGCGGCGCGACGGTCAGTTGCGCGGGCTCGAACGCCACGTTCACCGTGCCGATCGGCACGCCGCGATCGTCACGGATCGCGCTCGCAACCGCGATCAGCGTTCCGGGCGCCAGCCGTCCGGCGAACGGTCGGCTCACGATCGGGCCGTCGGCGACGAGCGCATCGCGCAACCACTCGCGATCGGCCATCGACGGCCACGGTTTGTCGGACGGATGTGCCGAGCACGCAATCGTTCCGTCGCGGCGCACCGTCAGCGCGTTGACGAACAGCGGGTTGGCGCGAGCCAGCTCGACGAAAGCGCTGTCGCATGTGTCAGGATCGAGCGCGCGCACCGCCGGCCGCTTCGCGAGGGCGCTCACCAAATTGCGCGTGTCGTGCAGGAACCTCGAATCGGCAGCGGCGATCACATCGGCGACGTTCTGCACTTCCGCGTACGCGTCACGCTGGTCGTTGTCCATTTCGCGATACGCGTTGAAAGCGGCAAGCGCGACGAGCGGAATCGCGATAGCGCCGGACAGCACGAGAAGCTGCGCGCGAAGCGACGGGTGCGTGCCACCGCTGCGCGGCGCGGCCAACGTCGTGTCGTCCGTGAGCATGCGCAACAGGCCATAGATCAGCAGCGCGGACAGCGCGACGAAAGCCACGCCCTTGACCGACTGGACTTGCGTCGCGAGCGCAACGTCGGTCACGAGCCAGCCGACGATCCGATCGGAGACGAGGATCCAGCAAAGGCCGAACGCGGAATAGCCGAGCGCCGTGTAGAGCGCGAGGCGCGTCGGCGACGGGGGCGGTTGGTCGTTCATCGGGGCGAGTATAGGAAGACACGCGCTTTTTCCGGGTCAAACCCGATGCGCCAATGCTAAAATGTTGAGCAGTGTCAATGTTTTCACGACGAGTCCCGCCGAATGTCCGCCGCGTTGCGCAATATCGCCATCATCGCCCACGTCGACCACGGCAAGACGACGCTCGTCGACAAGCTGCTCGTGCAGGCGGGAACGTTCGCCAAGCATCAGCACGTCGGCGAGCGCATGATGGACACCAACGATCTCGAGCGCGAGCGCGGCATCACGATCCTCGCCAAGAACTGCGCGATCCGCTACGGCGATACGCGGATCAACATCGTCGATACGCCGGGCCACGCCGACTTCGGCGGTGAAGTCGAGCGCGTGCTCGGCATGGTCGACGGCGTGCTGCTGCTGGTCGACGCGGTCGAAGGCCCGATGCCGCAGACGCGTTTCGTCACGATGAAGGCATTGCAGCGTGGTTTGATGCCGATCGTCGTCGTGAACAAGGTCGACCGCCCCGGCGCGCGTCCGGAATGGGTCGTCAACCAGACGTTCGAGCTGTTCGATCGGCTGGGCGCGAACGAAGATCAGCTCGACTTCCCGGTGGTCTACGCGTCCGCGCTCAATGGCTGGGCAACGCTCGACGTCGACGTCGCGAAGAGCCATGCGACACCGGTCGGCGCCGACATGCGGCCGTTGTTCGAGACGATCCTGTCGGCCGTGCCGGCGCCGGCGGCCGAAGTCGATGCACCGCTGCAGTTCCAGGTCGCGGCGCTCGATTATTCGAGCTACGTCGGGCGTCTGGGCATTGGACGCATTCGACGCGGCCGGCTTGCGGCGGGACAGGAAGTCGCCGTGCTGAACGGTCCGCTTGCGCCCGACGCGATCGCGCCGAGAGCACGAATCGGCCAGGTGTTCGCATTCTCGGGGCTCGAGCGCGTGCCGGTCGAAGCAGCCGACGCGGGAGATATCGTCATGGTGACCGGCGTCGACGATCTCGCCATCGGAACGACGCTCGCTTCGATGGACAAGCCGGAGGCGCTGCCGCCGATCTCGGTCGACGAGCCGACGTTGTCGATGTACTTCCAGGTGAACTCGTCGCCGCTCGCCGGGCGCGAGGGCAAGTACGTGACCTCGCGTAACCTGCGTGACCGCTTGCAGAAGGAGCTGCTGACGAACATGGCGCTGCGCGTCGAGGACACGGTGGACACCGATGCGTTCCTGGTGTCGGGACGCGGCGAGCTGCATCTGACGATCCTGATCGAGAACATGCGTCGCGAGGGCTATGAGCTCGCGGTGTCGCGGCCGCGCGTGGTCACGCGAGACATCGACGGTGCGCTGTGCGAGCCGTTCGAGGCGCTCACCGTCGACGTCGAGGAGCACCACCAGGGCGCGGTCATGGAAGCGCTCGCCGGCCGCAAAGGCGATCTCACGCACATGGAATCGGACGGCCGCGGCCGTGCGCGCCTCGACTACCGCATTCCGGCGCGCGGCCTGATCGGTTTCCAGGGCGAGTTCATGAACACCACCCGCGGCACGGGACTGATGAGCCACGTGTTCGACGGTTACGCGCCGGTGAAGGGCGAGATTCCCGAGCGTCGCAACGGCGTGCTCGTGTCGCAGGAGGACGGCGAGGCCGTCGCCTATGCGCTATGGAACCTGCAGGAGCGCGGCCGGATGTTCGTGTCGCCCGGCGACAAGCTCTACGAAGGCATGGTGATCGGCATTCACACCCGCGACAACGATCTCGTCGTCAATCCGATCAAGGGCAAGAAGCTCACCAATGTGCGCGCCGCCGGCAAGGACGACGCGGTGCTGCTGACGCCGCCGATACAGCTCACGCTCGAGTACGCGGTCGAATTCATCGCCGACGATGAGCTGGTCGAGGTGACGCCGAAGTCGATTCGCATTCGCAAGCGCTACCTGAAGGAGCACGAGCGCAAGAAAGCGTCGCGCGAAGCGGCGGCGGTGAGCGAGGCTTGAGCCGCGCCCGGGCCTTCCTCTGTCAGCGGCCGTTGGACGCTTGCGATTTGCGCGCCGCCGGATGCACGGCCACCGCCTTTTCGACATTGTCGATGTCGGGGCAACTGCCGTTTATCGTTTTGACCCGTGCCGACATCGCGTCGGCGTCTTTCGATCGTCCCTGTTTCTGCGCGACCGCTAATGCTCCGCACAACGCCCCGACGTCTCCCGGGTTCGCGAGCAGCGCATTGTCGAACGCGGTCGCGGCGTCGGGTAGGCGCTCCAACGCCAGATTGACCTGGGCGAGGTTGCGCCAGTGCAGCGCGTCGGCGGGCGCAAGTTGCACGGCTTTCGTGGCCGCGGTGAGCGCATCGTCGAATTGGTGCAGGTTCGCATAGCCGACGCCGAGATCGCTCCATGCTGCGGGATTTTTCGGCTCCTTGCGCGTCCACTCGGACGCGTACAGGACGAGCACGTTCCAGTTGGCGGCGTCCTTGAATTGCCGCACCTTGGTCTCGAGCGCCGCCAAGTCCTCGCTGCGCCCGGCGCTAGCGGTCGAATCGGGGAGAGCCTGCTGCTGTTGCGCGGGCGCGGCGGTCGTCGGAGAGCCGTTGGACGACCGAACCGGCGACGCGTCGGGCTGACCGGCCGTTTCGACGTGACGCTGCGCGGCGATCATCAACCCGAGCGCGACAACGACGGTGAGCGCGACGGCGGCTGCCGCGAGCACGACCGGGCGCTTCGTCCAGCGCCGCGGAGTGGCGACTGTCGTCGATTCGGCGTCGGAACGCGGCGGCGAAGGCCGCTCGTGACGCGCCGCATCGTGCGGCCGAGCATCGGTCTGCCTGTTTCGGCGCTCCATTCGCAGCGCCGTCGCCCGGGCGCGCAGGTAGCCGGCAACGACCAACGCTTCGTCGCTTCCCGCGAGCGATGCGCGCGACCAGAGCGCCTGGTCGATATGACCGTCCTGATATTCTTGCGCTGCCTCCGCGACGAACTCGTCGGCGATCGTGATTCGAAGCTGGCGCTTCGTCGGGGCGTCGCCGTCGGACGTCGATGCAATGGGCTCGAGCGCCAACGGTCGTGTGCGTTGGGGATCCGTATCCATTGCGCGATACGATGCAATTGCCATACCAAATGGCTTGACGCGAACGTTGCGTGGCCTACAAATGTGTGAACGACGAGATGTGTCCGATGGAGCGACCGCAAATCGATAGTCGACTCGCGCAGACTTTCGCCGCGATCGCGCTCGCGAACGTCGTCCGCGAGTATCCGAACAAGCCCGATCACGTATTGAGCGAGGCGGCCGACGCGCGCGCACCGCGATCGCTGCACCCGGCGTTCTACGGCAGCTACGATTGGCATTCGTGCGTGCATATGCACTGGCTGCTCGCGCACCTGTGGCGCTGCTGCGCCGATGTGCCCGAGCGCGATGCGATCGAGGCGACGTTCGACGCGCATGTCAACGCCGAGACGATCGCCGCCGAATGCGCGTATCTCGCGAGGCCCGATGCGCGCGCATTCGAGCGCACGTACGGCTGGGCGTGGCTGCTGAAGCTTGCCGACGAATTGCACCGCTGCGACGACGAGCACGCGCAACGCTGGTCGCGCGCGCTCGCGCCGCTCGCGCTCGCGTTCGTCGACCGCTACCGAAGCTATCTCCCGAAGGCGAATTACCCGATCCGCTACGGGGTCCATCCGAACAGCGCATTCGGCGTCGCGTTCGCGCTCGATTACGCGCGCACCGCACGCGTCGCCGATCTGGAGGCGCTGTGCGTGACGAAGGCGCGCGAATGGTTCGGTGCCGACCGCGATGCCCCCGCGGCGTGGGAGCCGTCGGGCGCCGACTTCTTCTCTGCGGTGCTGATCGAAGCGGACCTGATGCGTCGCGTGCTCGACGCGAACACTTTCGCTCAGTGGCTCGCGCATTTGCTGCCGGGCTTCGCGCAACGCACGCCGCCGACGCTGTTCACGCCGCCGGTCGTGACCGATCGGCTCGATCCGCAGATCGTGCATCTCGACGGGCTCGCGCTGTCGCGTGCGTGGTGCTTTCGCGGCATCGCGGCGGCGTTGCCCGCACGCGATCCGCGCATCGAGATCGCCAAGCACGCCGCGGACGTCCACCTCGCCGCCGGACTCGCCGGAATGGAGCGCGCCGATTACCTCGGCAGTCACTGGCTCGCGAGCTTCGCGGCGCTCGCGCTCGATCAGGCGGCGTGACTTGCGAGCCGCACGGGGATGCGGCGCGAACCGAATGCCTTGGTGAACGTTTCGTAGCGGCCGGGCACGGCGGCGCCGCAGCTCTTGCAGCACCCGTCCGCGCTCAACGCGTGGCTCATGATCCGGTACCAGTCGCGCACGATGACCGGCGATTTGCAACCGGGACAATACGTCGTGCCGCCGGTCATGTCGTGCACGTTGCCGGTGTAGACATAGCGCAGTCCGTTGCGAAGACCGATGTCGCGCGCCCGGGTGAGCGTGCTCGCAGGCGTCGGCGCAACATCCATCATCTTCCAGTCCGGATGAAACGCGCTGAAGTGAAGCGGCACGTCGGCACCGAGCTCCTTCATCACCCACGTGGTCAGCGCATCGAGTTCCTCGCTCGAATCGTTCTTGCCTGGAATCAGCAGCGTCGTGATCTCGAACCAGACGTCGGTCTCGTGCTTGAGATACGCGAGCGTGTCGAGCACGGGCGCGAGCCGCGCGCCGCAGGTCTTCACGTAGAACTCGTCGGTGAACGCCTTGAGATCGACGTTCGCCGCGTCCATCTTCGCGTAGAACTCGCGCCGCGGCTCGGGATGTACGTAGCCCGCCGTCACCGCGACGGTCTTGATGCCGGCGTCGCGGCAAGCGTCGGCGACGTCCATTGCGTATTCGGCGAAGATCACCGGATCGTTGTACGTGAACGCGACCGACTTGCAGCCCATCGACTTCGCGGCTCGCGCGATCGTCGCCGGCGATGCGTCGTCCATCAACGTGTCCATCTCGCGCGATTTCGAGATGTCCCAGTTCTGGCAGAACTTGCAGGCGAGGTTGCAGCCCGCGGTGCCGAACGACAGGATCGAGCTGCCGGGATAGAAATGGTTGAGCGGCTTCTTCTCGACCGGATCGACGCAAAAGCCCGACGAGCGGCCGTACGTCGTCAGGTACATCCGGTCGCCGACGCGCTGGCGAACGAAGCACAAGCCGCGCTGACCCTCGTGCAGCTTGCAGTCGCGCGGGCACAGATCGCATTGCATGCGCCCGTCGTCGAGCATGTGCCACCAGCGGCCGTCGTGCAGCGTTTCGGCCGCTGTCTCGGGCGCGGGAATGTCGGGTGTCGTCGTATCCATGTTCACGTGCGGCCGAGCTCGGACTCGGTCCATTTGATGACGCGGTAGCGGAACGCCGTGCACCGCTCGGTCGGGAAGTCCGGCGCGAGACCGGCCTTGCGCTTGAGCTGCGCAACGAATTCGTTGGCGTCGGGAACCTGCTCCCAAACCTGCGGAAGGAACGTCGCGCGTTGCTTGCCGTGCGCGAGGATCACGCCGTCCCGCGCGGGAACGAGGCTCGCGATCAGCGCGTCGTGCGTCGAACACGCAATTGCGGCGGGCGCCGACAGCAGCGAGACCTCGACTTCGGTGCGGTCGAGCTCGTCGACGGTGAGCGGGGCGAAACGAGGGTCGGACAAAGCGGATGCGACGGCGTTCTCGGCGACGTCGTGCCCGAGCGCCCGGCGCGGCTCGAGCGAGCCGATGCAGCCGCGAAGATCGCCGTTCTGACGCAGCGTGACAAACGTCGCACGGCGCTCTTCGAGCCATGACGCGCCGGGCTGCGGCGGAATGGTGCGGCCGAGCGCGCCGGCGATCGCCGCGCGCGCAAGACGCAACAGCGCGCGGCCATGCTCGGCACGGTAGCCCTGCGGCGGCTCGCCTTCCCAGAACGCGAACGACGCGTAGCCGACGACGCGACGCTTGTCCCCGGCCGTGTCGCCCGAGTTGCGCAGATCGAGAAGCTCGGCGGCGAGCCCGCGACGACGAGCGAGTTCGATCAAACCGGCGATCGGCGTTGCGCCGCACGCTTGATCATGGTCGATCGAGGCGTCGAGCGCGAGAATCGACTGTACCGTAGCGCCGTCGATCGCGCGCGCCGTCTCGTAGCGCTGATAGTGCGAGAGGTCCGAGCTGATGACAACGAGGGTTTCCGGACCCCCATAGAGGCGCTCGAGCACTTCGCAAACCTGTTCCGCCGACGCGTCGCCGACGGCGAACGGAACGACGGTGAACGTGCCGAGGATCCGTTGCAGGAACGGGAGCTGCACTTCGAGCGCGTGCTCATCGGCGTGCGCAGCGTCGGACGTCACCACTTGCGGCAGCGCCGCGACGGCGTCACGCGCAGGCGCGTCGACATCGATCCCGCCGAGCGGGGTTGCGAAAACGGTCGCTGCGGGCAGCGCAAGCCCGCGCACAGGAACGCGGTGGCACGGGCCGAGGATTACGACGCGCTTGACGATGTCGCGCGCGGGCACGAGTCGAGCGTACGCGTGCGCTGCGATCGGCGCGGAATAGACGTAGCCGGCGTGCGGCACGATCACGGCCTTCGGAACGCCGGGCGCGAGCGCCGGCTCGGCGCTCGCAAGCGCGGCGTCGACGTCGCGCCGCAGCGCGGCTTGGTCGTCCGGATAGAAGAGCCCCGCCACTGCGGGCGGGCGCACGTTGGAGCCGGTCGAGTGGAACCTTAAATTCATCGTGAAAAGCCCGCGGACTTGGCTCGCGGCAGCACTTCGATCCGTACAAGATGCGGCCGCTGGCGCCGCAGCGCAAGCCCTTCGCATTTGTCGTTTGACCGCGCGGTCGGGCGGACGTTGCAACCTGCTAAACTCGGCGCGCCATGCCGGAATCGATGCTCATCTTCGTCGCCGTCGGCGGCCTCGTGCTTTTGTTCGCCATCGCGAGCATCGGCGTTGCGCTGCTTGCGCGCGTGCGGCGCCTGGTCGCGGCGCAAATCGATACCGCGCGGGAAGCGCGCGAGCTGCGCACGCGGCTCGAGGTCGCCGTCGCGCAGGGCGCCGACTTCGAGCGCGACTTGAAGCTCGAGCTTTCGAACGCGCGCACCGAGCAGGCGGCCGCTGCGCGCGGCGCGCGCGCCGAGCTCGCCGCGAGTCTTGGTCAGTTCGTCGATCGGCTGGACAAGCTTGCGCAGTCGAATCAAGAGCGGCTCGAGGCGGTGCGCGTCACCGTCGAGCAGCGCCTCGATGTGCTTCGCAGCGAAAACGCGACAAAGCTCGACGAAATGCGCGCGACCGTCGACGAGAAGCTGCAGACGACGCTCGAGGCGCGCCTCGGCGAGTCGTTCAAGCTCGTGTCCGAGCGTCTCGAGCAAGTGCACAAGGGGTTGGGCGAGATGCAGAACCTCGCCGCCGGCGTCGGCGATTTGAAGCGCGTGCTGTCGAACGTCAAGACGCGTGGCGGGTGGGGCGAAGTCCAGCTCGGCGCGTTGCTCGGCGAAATGCTGACGCCGCAGCAGTTCGCCTCGAATGTCGAGACGCGGCCGGGCAGCAACAAGCGCGTCGAATTCGCGATCCGGCTGCCGGGCAGGTCCGATGGCGACCGCCCCTGCTGGCTGCCGATCGACTGCAAGTTCCCGCTCGAGGATTGGCAGCGGCTGCAGGACGCGCTCGAGCGCGCCGACGCTCCGGCCGCCGAAGAATGGCGCAAGGCGCTCGCCGCTTTCATGCGTGACGCCGCCAAGACGATCCGCGCGCTCTACGTCGAGCCGCCGCACACGACCGACTTCGCGATCCTGTTCGTGCCGACCGAGAGCCTGTACGCGGAGATGATGGCGCGCCCGGGATTCGCCGATGCGCTGCAGCGCGAGCACCGTGTGCTGCTGACGGGTCCGATGAACCTCGCAGCGCTACTCAACAGCTTGCAGATGGGCTTCCGCACGCTTGCGATCGAGCAGCGGTCGAGCGAGGTCTGGCGCGTGCTCGGGGCGATCAAAGCCGAGTTCGGCAAGTTCGGCGATATCCTCGCGAAGACGCAAAAGAAGCTGCAGGAGGCGAGCAACACGATCGAGGAGGCTCGCGGCAAGAGCACGACCATCGTGCGTCGGCTGCGCGACGTCGAAGCGCTACCGCAGGATGAGGCCGACCGCCTGCTCGGCGCCGATGCGAACGCCGCGCACGCGCCGGGCGAAGTTCAGCCGCTTCTCGAGGGCCTGCTGCCCCCCGAGCGCGACCCGGGCTCCGGCGACGTCAAGTAGCGCGATGTTCGGCGCGCTGCGCAATTGGCGCCGCGAGCGCGTGCTGCGCCGCGCCGCGATTCCCGACGCGCTGTGGCGCGGGGCGGTCGACGCGCTGCCGTTCCTCTCGATCTACACGACCGACGAGCTGGCCCGCTTGCGCGAGCACGTCGTGCTGTTTCTCGATGCGAAGTCGATCGTCGGCGCGCGCGGCCACGAGATGACGCCGATGCAGCGCGTGGTGATCGCAATCCAGGCGTGCGTGCCGGTGCTCAATCTCGACTCGAGTTACTACGACGGTTGGGAGAACGTGATCGTCTATCCCGACGAGTTCATGCCTGTCCGCGAGTGGGAGGACGAAGCGGGCGTCGTCCACCGCAGCGACGATCCGCTTGCGGGCGAGGCGATGCCCGGTGGACCGGTCGTGCTGTCGTGGCCGGACGTCGAGGCGTCGGCCGACTGGGAGTCGTGCGGGATGAACCTCGTGATCCACGAGTTCGCGCACAAGATCGACATGCGCAACGGCGAGGCCAACGGCTGCCCGCCGCTGCCGCCGACGATATCGGCGCAACAATGGCAGGCAACGCTCGGCGCGGCGTTCGACGATTTCAGCGCACGCGTCGACCGCGACGAGGATACGGCGATCGACCCGTACGCCGCCGATTCGCCGGCGGAGTTCTTTGCCGTGCTGTCCGAAGTCTTCTTTGCCGAGCCTGCGCTCCTCGCCGCCGATTATCCCGACGTCTATGCGCAGTTTCGCGCGTTCTACCGGCAAGACCCGGCCGCGCGCGCACAGCCGCGCTGACCGCCGATCGGCGGAATACGAAACCGTCGGAAGCTGTTGATCTTTGGCCCTGGCGGCGTATCCTACGCACCGGGTTCCGGACCGGCGCCAACAAGATCGGTGCTGCGACCCGGCATCATCGTTTACTTCTCTCGGGGAGGCTCCATGAAAGTTCGTGCTCTTGCACTGGCCGTCGCGACGCTGTTTGCCGCCGGCACGGCGTTCGCGTTCCATTGCCCGCAGGACATGAAGAAGATCGACGACGCGCTGGCGAAGAGCCCGAAGCTGTCGGCCTCGCAGATGGATGAGGTGAAGAAGTACCGCGCCGAGGGCGAGACGCTGCACAAGGCCGGCAAGCATCAGGAGTCGATCGATACGCTCGCGAAGGCGATGAAGATCCTCGACGTGAAATAGTCCTCTATCTCGGGCGCGAAGCCGTTCGCGCACGCCACGGCGCCACGCGATCTCGCGTGGCGTCGTCGTTTGCGAGGCGCTAGCTCGGCAACGCGCGCGCGATGATGGCTTCGCTGTCGAGGCCGGATGCAAGCGCGCCGAACGCTGCGCCGCCGAAGCTCGACGACGCAAGCCGCGATGCGCAGAATGCGTCGCCGACGAACGGGGGCGCATGCCGGATCAGCAGCGAGGCGCCGAGCGCGAGCGCGATGCGCTGCGTCAACGAGCGCGCATTCGACGCGTCGCTCTGCGCGCCCCGAAGATCGGCTTCGAGCGCGGCGACGAAGGCGTCGTAACGCCGATCGGCGCCGCGCGCGGCAGCGAGCTCGGCGGCGAGCGCATCGGCAGAGTCCGCCTCGCGCGCGAGCGCTCGCAGCACGTCGAGCGCCATCACGTTGCCCGATCCTTCCCAGATCGAGTTGAGCGGCGCCTCGCGATAGAAACGCGCAAGCGTGTTCTCTTCGACGTAGCCGTTGCCGCCGAGCACTTCGATCGCTTCTTCGCAGTGCGCGGCCGCGCGTTTGCACACCCAGTACTTCGCGGCCGGCGTGGCGAGCCGCGCGAGCGCTTGGTCGGAGCGTTCGGCGTCGGCCTCGAAAGCGCGCGCAAGACGCAGCGCGAGCGCGGTCGCCGCCTCGGACTCGAGCGCGAGGTCGGCGAGCACGGCGCGCATCAGCGGCTGTTCCGCGAGCACGCGGCCGAACGCAACGCGATGCGCCGCATGGTGCAGCGCCCGCGCCGTGCACGCGCGCATCAGGCCGGCGCTGCCGATGACGCAGTCGAGCCGCGTGTGCTGGACCATCTCGAGGATCGTGACGATGCCGCGGCCTTCGGCGCCGACGCGCCATGCGAGCGCGCCGTCGAACTCGACTTCGGACGATGCGTTCGAGCGGTTGCCGAGCTTGTCCTTGAGCCGCGCGATGCGGATCGCGTTGCGCGCCCCGTCGGGACGAAGCCTCGGCAACAGGAAACAGGTCAGGCCGTCGGTCGCTTGCGCGAGGATCAGATGCGCATCGCACTGCGGCGCCGAGAAGAACCATTTGTGCCCGCTTACCCGGTAGCCGCCCGCGCCGTCGCGTTCCGCGCGCGTGACGTTGCTGCGCACGTCGCTGCCGCCCTGCCGCTCGGTCATGCCCATGCCGATCAGCAGCGCGCGCTTGTCCGAGGCCGGCAGCTCGCGCCGGTCGTAGTCGCGTGCGACGATCTTCGGCAGCCACGTCGATTCGAGCGCGGGAACGTCGCAATCGGCGCGGCGCAACGCCGGCACGCTCGCGTAGGTCATCGTCAGCGGGCACTGCGTGCCGTTCTCGACTTGCGCGTGCATCAGATACATCGCGGCGCGGGCGACTTGGGCGCCCTGTCGCGTCTGGTCCCACGGCGCGCAGTGCTCGCCGGCCGCCGCCGCGATGCGCATCAGCTCATGCCACGCGGGGTGGAAATCGACCGCGTCGATGCGCTCGCCGCCCGGATCGATCGCGCGAAGCTGCGGCGGGTTGCGGTTGGCCGCGTCACCCAGCTCAGCCAGCGTATCGCTTCCCATGCGCTCGCCCCAATCGAGGAGCGCGGGATGCGCCCAGGCGGCCCCGTATCGGGCTACGGCTTCGGCGAGCGCCAGGTCGTCGCGATAGAAATTGCGATTCGCGTAGCGTGGCGGCTGATTGGGAAACGGCGTTTCGAGCATCGGAGGACCCGTCAATTTTGTGCTATCGCCGCAAGGCGGCGGCGTCTAATCTACGCCATTCGACTGCCACGGAGCCAACGGTGACCCGAACGACGCTGCGCGCAGCGCTCGCGCTCGAGCGGCCGCTCGTCATGCCGCTCGCGCACGACGCGCTGTGTGCGCGGTTGATCGCGCGCGCCGGGTTTCGCGCGTTCGCGATCGGCGGCTCGGCAATGCTCGCCGCCCGCTACGCGCTGCCGGACATCGGCCTCGCCGCGCTCGCCGACATGGCGGCCGGCATTCGCGATATCGCGAGCGCCACCGACCTGCCGTTCATGGCCGACGGCGACGACGGATACGGCGACGCGAAGAGCGTTGCGCGCACCGTCGAGCTCTACGAGTCGCTCGGCGTTGGCGGCATCCTGCTCGAGGACCAGCAGCGGGACGTGAAGCAGCCGCGCGCCGACCATGCGAAAGGCGTCGTTTCGCGGCAAGCGATCGAATCGAAGCTCCGAGCGGCGATCGCGGCGCGCTGCTCGACCGAAACGCTGATCATCGGCCGCACCGACGCGTACGGCGTCCATGGCATCGACGAAGCGATCGCCCGCGGCGCGCGCTTTCTCGAACTCGGCGCCGACGGCGTCTTCGTCGCGGGGCTCAGGACGCTCGGCGATTACGAGCGCGTCGGTGCGGCGTTGCGCGGCGCGACGCTGCTCTCGGCGGCGGTGTTCGAAACGCCCGGCATGCCATGGCCAGCGCCGGCAGCGCTTGCCGAGATGGGCTTCAATCAGGTGTCGTATCCGGCTGCGCTGATCTTCCGTGCGACGGCTGCGATGGCCGATGGACTCGCGCAATTGCGTGCGCATGCGACCGGTAGCGCGGCGATGCATGCCGATCCGCGAGCGGGCTCGATCCGCCAGACGCTGGACGATGCGCTCGACCTCGCGCGCTGGCAGCGGATCGAGCGCGAGTTCGCAACGCCGCAGGGAAGCGATCGGGGCTGACGAGGACCCATGGCAACCAAAGAGCAGCCGCCGCCCGCAGCGGTGCAGACGGCGACATTCGGCAGCGACGCGATCGCCGAGCTGTTGCGGGCGCTGCGCTTCGATTACATCGCGCTCACCCCGGGCGCGAGCTTCCGCGGTCTGCACGACAGTCTCGTCAACCATTTGGGCAACCGCGCGCCCGAATTGCTGTTGTGCCTGCACGAGGAGCACGCGGTTTCGATCGCGCACGGCTACGCGCGCGTCGCCGGCCGTCCGATGGCGGTCGCGCTGCACGCGAACGTCGGTTTGATGCACGCGACGATGGCGATCTTCAATGCGTGGTGCGATCGCATCCCGATCTTCATGCTCGGCGGCGTCGGCCCGATCGATTCGGTCAAGCGCAGGCCGTGGGTCGATTGGATCCACACGGCGCGCGACATGGGCGGGCTCGTACGCGGCTACACGAAGTGGGACGACCAGCCGGCGTCGATTCCCGCGGCGCTCGAGGCGATGGTTCGCGCCTATCGGATCGCGACGACCGAGCCGTGCGGCCCCGTATACGTCAACCTCGACGCGACGCTTCAGGAGGATCCGCTTGCAAGCCCTCCGTCGATGCCGCCGCTCGAACGCTTTCCGGCGCCGCATTCGGGCGATCCGCCCGATGAAGCCGTCGCCAGAGTCGCTGCGGCGCTTGCCGCGGCGAGCCGGCCGCTGTTCATGATCGGCCGCGTATCGGCGAACACGGCGGACTTCGATGCGCGTGTCGCGCTCGCCGAGCGCGTCGGCGCGCGCGTGCTGACCGACATCAAGACCGGCGCCAGCTTCCCGACGCGCCATCCGCTGCATCCGTATCCGCCCGGGCTGTACGTCGGCGCCGAAGCCGGTGCGCTCATCCGCGACGCCGACGTGATCGTGAGCTTCGACTGGATCGATCTCGCCGGATCGCTGCGCCAGGCGTGCGGCGGCGAATGGCCGCGCGCGACGATCGTGCATTGCTCGCTCGACCAATACGTGCACAACGGCTGGAGCATGGACTATCAGTCGCTGCCGCCGGCCGAGGTGACGATCCTCGCCGCGCCCGATCGGCTGGTCGCGCGGCTGCTCGGCGTCGTGACAGCGCGCGGGGCGCGCGTGCAGCCGATCGCAAAGCCGGCCGCGGCCGAGGCGCCTGCCGATCCGGCGAGCCCCGCGCAGCGCATATCGATCGACGACCTCGCGCGCACGACCGTGCAGACGCTGGCAGCGCATCGCCCGTCCTACATCCGGTTGCCGCTGTCGTGGCCCGGCGAGCATTGTCACTTCGCACACCCTCTCGATTACATCGGGTTCGACGGCGGCGGCGGCATCGGCTCGGGGCCCGGGATGGCGGTCGGCGCGGCGCTTGCGCTTCGCGATTGCGGACGCCTGCCCGTTGCGGTCGTCGGCGACGGCGATTTCCTCATGGGATCGACCGCGCTGTGGACAGGCGTCCACCATCGCGTGCCACTGCTCGTGATCGTCGCGAACAACGAATCGTTCTTCAACGACGAGCTGCATCAGGAGCGCGTTGCGCGTGTGCGTGGGCGCCCGGTCGAGAACCGCTGGATCGGCATGCGAATGAGCGATCCCGAGGTCGATCTCGCGACGCTCGCGCGGGCCCAGGGTGCGATCGGGCTTGGTCCGGCCGCATCGGTCGACGAGCTCGTCGCTCACCTCGAAGCCGGTGTGCGGCACGTGCGAGACGGCGCACTGTGCGTCGTCGATGCGCGCGTCGCACCCGAGTACGCGCGCGCCGTGTCGTCGTCGTTGCTGCGTCATATTCCCGCACAACGCTGAAGGAGCGCGATGGCACGAGCAGACCCACGACCGTTGCCCGAGCACCGCGCGCTCTACTACGGCGGCGCGTGGCACGACGCGCGCTCGGGGCGTTCGATCGAGGTCACGTCGCCGTCGACCGGCGAGTCGCTCGGCCGAGCGTTCGACGCCGACGACGCCGACGTCGACCTCGCCGTCGCGGCCGCGCGCGAAGGCTTCGCCGTTTGGCGCGACACGCCCGCTCGCGAGCGTGCGCGCGTGGTCCGCGCGGCGGCGGCAATCCTGCGCGAGCACGCCGACGAGCTCGCGTGGATCGATGCGCAGGACGGCGGCAATCCCTATCAGGCGATGCACTACGACGTCGGCATCAGCGCCGATTACATGGAGTATTTCGCCGGTCTCGTGACCGAAGTTAAGGGCGCGACGATTCCGATCTCGTCCAGCGTTCTCAACTAC
Organism: uncultured beta proteobacterium; assembly: GCA_963728935.1. Classification (GTDB taxonomy): domain Bacteria; phylum Pseudomonadota; class Gammaproteobacteria; order Burkholderiales; family Casimicrobiaceae; genus CAVSMC01. Next base: position 2,651,959 of record CAVSMC010000001.1, read on the forward strand.
ACGCTGCGCGAGCCGCTCGGCGTCGTCGCGCGCATCGGTGCGTTCAATCATCCGCTGCTGTTCGTCGCGGGCAAGGCCGGCGCGCCGCTCGCTGCCGGCAATGCGTTGATCGTCAAGCCGGCCGACCAGACGCCGCTTTCAGCGCTGCGGATCGCCGAGCTGTGGCACGACGTCTTTCCGCCCGGCGTGTTCAACGTCGTCACCGGCGGGCGCGACGCCGGCGCGGCGCTGGTCGCGCATCCGAAAGTGGCGAAGATCGGATTCATCGGCAGCGTCGCCGGCGGTCGCGCGGTGATGAGCGCGGCCGGCGCGACATTGAAGGCGCTTACGCTCGAGCTCGGCGGCAAGAACGCGCTGATCGCGTGCGACGACTCCACGCCGGACGAGATCGCCGACGCTGTCGTGCGCGGTATGAACTTCCGCTACGTGACCGGCCAGTCGTGCAACTCGACGAGCCGCGTCTACCTGCACGACGCGATCCACGATCGCGCGCTGTCGCGGATCGTCGATCGGGTGCGCACGCTGAAGGTCGGCATGCCGACCGACGCCGATACTGAAGTGGGGTGCCTGTCGAGCGCCGCGCAATACGAAAAGACGATGAGCTACATCGGGATCGGCCAGGATGAGGGCGCGCGACTGCTGTGCGGCGGCGGGCGGCCGAGCGACGGCAAGTTCGCGCGCGGGCATTTCGTCGAGCCCACGGTCTTCGCCGACGTGCGCGACGACATGCGCATCGCGCGCGAGGAGATCTTCGGGCCGGTGGTGAGCATCCTGCGCTGGACCGACGAGCGCGACGTGATCGCACGCGCGAACGCGCTCGACTACGGTCTCACCGCGTCGATATGGACGCACGATCTCGACCGTGCGCATCGGCTCGCTGCGCGCATCGAGGCGGGCTACATCTGGATCAACGGCGCCAGCACGCATTACGTTGGCGTGCCGTTCGGCGGTTACAAGCAGTCGGGAATGGGGCGCGAGGAGTCGATCGACGAGCTTCTCGCGTGCACGCAAATCAAGAACGTCAACGTCACGCTCAGAAGCGCCTAACGCGGCGCCAAATCGGCAGGAGGAACCATGCATCGGCATCAATGTGGATTGCGGCTCGGCGCGCTCGCGCTCGCCGCCGTGCTTTGCGCGACCGCGCGCGCCGAGGAGATCGCGGTCGGCAACTACGGCGTATCGGCGAACGGCATGCCGTTCGCGGTCGCGATGGAGAAGGGCTACTTCAAGGAGGAAGGGCTCAACATCACCGGCATCATCACGTCCGCCGGCGGCGGAACGTCGCTTCGCAACATGCTCGCCGGCAACGTTCCGTACGGCGAAGTCAATCCGGGCGTGGTCATCAACGCGATCCAGCAGGGCGCCGATCTGAAGATCATCAGCGACAATGCGCTCACCGTCGCCGAGTTCGCGTGGGTCGTCAAGGCCGATTCGCCGATCAAGACGTTGAAGGACATCAAGGGCAAGAAGATCGGCTACACCAATCCGCGCTCGACCAGCCAGGCGCTCGCGCGGATGGTCGCGCAGGCCGCGGGCTTCAAGCCGGAGGACATCGAGATCGTTCGCACCGGCGGCTTCGGCGAAGGCGTCGCCGCGCTCGAATCGGGGCTGATCGACATCGCGCCGCTCACCGAGCCGTTGTGGTCGAAATACAAGGACAAGTATCGGGTCATCGCGACGGCGGCCGATCTGCTGCCGCCGCTCGACAACGTCGTGGGGGTGACCACCGAGACGCAAATGGCCGCGCGTGGCGATTTCATCCGCGGCGTGATCCGCGCGCGGCGCAAGGCGGTGCAGTTCATGAAAGCGAATCCCGACGAGGCCGGCGATCTGGTCGCGAAGGCGTACAACATCGACAAGGCGGTCGCGCGAAGCGCCGTGCGCAACCTGACGACCAGCAGCACGAAGGGCGTACCGTATTGGGGCGAAGGCGAGTTCCATCTCGAAGGGCTCAAGCGGATGATCGAAGTGCAGCGCGGTCTCGGAACGATCAAAGGTGAAGTCGATTACGACAAGATCATCGACACGCGCTTCCTGCCGGACGACTTGAAGAAGATCCGGTAGCAGTGACCGCGGCCAGCGTCACGCTTGCCGGCGTTCGCAAGGTCTTTCCCGCCGCCGCGGGAGGCCGCCCCGTCGATGCGCTCGGCCCCGTCGATCTCGAAATCGCGGCCGGTGAGTTCTTCGCTGTCGTCGGGCCGTCCGGGTGCGGCAAGTCGACGCTGCTCGAAGTGATCGCCGGACTTACGACGGTGAGCGAGGGCACGGTCGCATTCGAGGGCCGGCGGGTCGAAGGAAACGTGCCCGACGGCATCGGCGTCGTGTTCCAGGAGGATGCGTCGCTGCCTTGGCTCACCGTGGCCGACAATATCGCGTTCGGCCTGCGGCGGGCGACGCTCGCCGCCGAAGACAAGCGGGCGCGCGTGCGCCGTGCGCTCGAAATGATGGGCCTCGTCGACTTCGCGCACAGCTATCCGGCGCAGCTTTCGGGCGGCATGCGCCAGCGCGTCTGCATTGCCCGTACGCTCGTCACCGAGCCGCGGTTGATCCTGCTCGACGAGCCGTTCGGCGCGCTCGACCAGCAAACGCGGCTGCTGATGGGCGACGAAGTGCTGCGCGTTTGGCGGCAGACGGGCGCGACGGTATTTCTGATCACGCATGCGCTCGACGAGGCGACGATGCTCGCCGATCGCATCGGCGTGATGTCGGCGCGGCCCGGACGGATGATCGACGTCGTCAGCACCCCTTGGCCGCGCGAGCGCGACAGCCGCATCGTCGAGCGGCCCGAGTTCGGCGCGATTACCGCGCGGCTTTGGAAGACGTTGCGCGAGGAATCGCTGAAGACGATCGGCCGAGCGGGCACCGACAAGCTGCCCGTCGACGATATACGAGCGGATTCGTATGCGCCTTAATGCGTATCGGATGCTGGTCGTCGTCGCGCTCGTGCTGCTGCTCGAAGCATTTTGCCTCGCCGGCGTCATCGACAAGATCACGATGCAGCCTCCGCATCAGATCGCGCGCGATCTCTGGCGCATTCTCGCCTCTGGCTCGATGAACGGCGCGATCCGCAAGACGCTCGGCAATTCAGCGCTCGCGCTCGTGCTGGCGCTTGCCGTCGGCATCGCGTTCGCGGCGCTGTTGCACGGCTACCGGCGCGCGCGCGATACGCTCGACCCGCTGTTCGCGACTTATTATGCGGTGCCGGTGTTCGCGTTCTATCCGTTCTTCATCGTCGTGTTCGGATTCGGCGACACGCCGCAGGTGCTGATCGGTTTCATGCTCGGCGTGGTCGCCGTCATCGTCAACACGCTGAACGGCCTCGACCGCGTGCCGCCGGTGCTCGCGAAGACCGCGCGCGTGCATCGGCTCGGGCGGCTGCGCACCGCGTTGACGATCACGCTGCCGAGCGCGGCGCCGAACATCCTCACCGGCGTGAAGCTCGCGGTCGCGTACTCGCTGATCGGCGTCATCGGCAGCGAGTTCATCATGTCGCGCGGCGGCGTCGGCTACGAGATCGGGTTCGCGTACACCAATTTCGACAACGCGACGATGTATCCGCTGATCGTGCTGATTCTCGCGACGTCGATCGCGATCAACGGCGCGCTGTCGCACTGGGAGAAGCGGCTGCTCGCGCGCAGAGGCCTGCGGTGAAGACGCCGTTCGCCAACGCGCTCGTCCTGATCGCGGCGCTGGTCGCGATCTGGCAAGCGCTGTACGCGTGGATCGGCGACGCCGCGCTCGCCTCGCCCGCCGAAACGCTGCGCTACGCGGCGATGCTATTTGCCGGCGACATGTTCGGTCCGCACCTGCGCGACACGCTGACGGCGTTCGCGATCGCCTACGCGCTCGCCGTGGTGATCGGGCTCGCGGTGGGCTTCTGGCTCGGCTTCCACCGCTTTTCCGGCGACGTTCTCGAGCCGATGGTGGTCGCGATCTATTCGTTGCCGAAGGTGACACTCTACCCGATCCTGCTGCTCTCGTTCGGTCTCGGGTTATCGTCGAAAGTCGCGTTCGGGACGCTGCACGGCGTGATCCCGATCATCCTTTTCACGCTGTCGGCCGTGCGCAACGTGCGTCCGATCCTGATCAAGACGGGCCGCGTGCTGAGGCTCTCGCCCGCGCAGATGATGCGCTCGATCCTGTTCCCGGCCGCGCTCCCGGAGATCTTCACGGGCCTGCGTGTCGGCTTTGCGCTGACGCTGATCGGATCGCTGCTCGCCGAGATGTTCGCGTCGCAGCGAGGCCTTGGCTATCTGCTGATGACGGGCATCGGCCTGCACAACGTTCCGCAGATCATGGCGATCACGTTGATGATCGTCGTGTTCGCCGCCGGCGTCAGCACGCTGCTGCTCCATATCGACCATCGGCTGCATCGGCGCGTGTGAGCGCGGCGGCCGAAGGCAGAGGACCCGCGAGCGCGCGAGGCGAAGCCGAGGCCCGCAGGGCACGTTCGCGCGCGAGCGGGTGCGCCGACGCGCGAGCGTCGCACGATCGATCGCTTGCAACGAGGCGCGCGAAGCGCCCGTCGCCACGCGATTGCGCGGACGCCGACACGCACCGCGGCACGGGCACACGCTCGCCAACAGGCCGAGGCATGAGTGCGGCGGCCGACGCGCGACGTGACGGTTGCGCATCGTTCCGTGGAGACCGACGCGCCAGCGCCGCCGCGCGGTGACGTGCCGGCGTGCGGCCGTGCAGCCGCTTGAAGTGGCGCGTGAAGTGCGCCTGGTCGACGAAGCCGACCGCGGTTGCGATCGCGGCAATCGGCTCGCCTGCGGCGAGAAGCGCCGCGGCGACGGACACCCGCACGCGAACGAGAAACGCGTGCGGCGTCGTGCCGATGTCGCGACGAAATGCGCGGATGAGCTGGAAAGTCGATTCGCCGCTCGCCGCCGCGAGATCGGCAAGACGCACCCGCTCGCAGTAATGGCGTTCGATGTACGCGACCGATGCGCGCGTCCCGCGCGATAGCCCCTGCGTTCGCGGCTCGTCGAGCAGCGCCGTAACCGACGCGGTGGCGAGCGCGTCGAGCGCCCGCACGTGATTCGCAAGCTCCACTTGCGCTCCTCCGGCTTTGGGTTATGCTCACCCGGCGCGCCGGCCTTGCAATCGGGCCGGCGTTCGTTCGGTCGCTGTTTGTACCGCGCGCAGCCCGGCGCTGGCGAGCCAAGTTTTCTCGTGATGCTTCGACAAAAAGTCATCCCGCGATGCTGCGACTTCCGCCGCTGAACGCGCTGCGGGCGTTCGAGGCTGCGGCGCGGCATTCGAGCTTCAAGCGCGCGGCCGACGAGTTGTGCGTGACGCCCGGCGCGGTCAGCCGTCACGTGCTGAAGCTCGAAGCGTTTCTCGGCGCGAAGCTCTTCTTCCGCCGGCACGCGCAAGTCGATCTGACGCCCGAGGGCAGCGCGTATCTGCAGGAGATCCGCGAGGCGTTCGTCCGCATTTCGCACGCGACGACGAAGACGCGCGCCGCCGGTCTCGACGAGCGGCTGTTGCGCATCAAAGTGCCGCCGACATGCGCGGCGCGATGGCTGGTGCCGCGGCTCGCGCATTTCCACGCCGACCATGCCGACATCTCGATCCAGCTCACGACGTCGCACGATGCGGTCGATTTCGGCCGCGACGACGTCGACGCGGCTGTCCACTACGGCGTCGGTGCCGGTGCGGATCTCGAGTCGGTGAAGCTGTTCGGCGAGGTGCTGCTGCCCGTGTGCAACCCCGCGGTCGCGGCGCTGCGACCGGCGGTTCGCGCGCCGCGCGACCTCGCGCGCCACGTGTTGCTGCACTCGATCCGCCGACCCAGCGACTGGCCGGACTGGTTCGCGGCGGCGGGCATGCCGGACGTCGCGATCGAGCGGACGCTCGCGTTCGAGAACTCGACGCTGACGTACCAGGGCGCCATCGACGGTCTCGGTGTGGCGATCGCGCAGGCAGCGTTCGTCGTCGATGAAATCGAGCGCGGCCGGCTCGTTGCGCCGATTGACCTGTGCCTGCGCGGCAACACCGCGTACTTCCTGGTGTTTCCCAAAGACAAGGGGCGGCTGCGCAAGGTTCGGCTTTTCCGCGACTGGGCCGCGCGAGAGGCGAGCATCACCGGCGAGGTGATCGCGTAGCGGCCTCAACGCGGCTCGGTCGCGCGCGCGAGCAGGATCACCGCCGCGAGGATCAGCGCGCCGCCGGCGAGCTGGATCGGTGCGACCGTCTCGCCGAGCACGATCGCCGCGAGCGCGACGGTGACGACCGGCTCGACGGTGGACAGCGTCGACGCGCGCGTGGGTCCGATGCGGGCGAGCCCCGCGAAGAAGAGCGTAATCGCGGCGACTGTGGAAACGAGCGCGATGCCGACGATCGCGAGCCATCCGGCGCTCGACATCGGCCAGCGCGGGCCGTGGACTGCCGCGGCGACGTCGAACACGACCGCGGCGCTTGCGATGACGATCGTCGCCAGCGCGAGCGGCTCGACTTGCCGTCCGATGCGCGCGCCGACGACGATGTAGACCGCATAGATCGCGGCGGCCGCGACGGCGAACGCGATGCCCGCAGGCGCGGCGGTTTGCGTCTGAGCGTTGAGCGCCGGTGCGACCGTCAACGCCATGCCGGCGAGTGCGAGCACCAGCGCGCCGATCTTGGCGGGCGTCAGCCGATCGTGCAGAAAGACGGCGGCGAGCAGTGCGACGCCGGCGGGATACAGATAGAGCAGCAGCGCAACGACGCCGGCGGGCGCGAGCGTCAACGCCGTGAAGAACGAGAACGCTTGCCCGCCGTATCCGACACCACCGAGGAGCGCGCAGGCGACGAGAAGCGCGCCGCGCGGCATCGCGACGCCGCGAGCGCGCGCGATCGCGAACATCATCAGCGCGGCGAGCGTGAAGCGCAACGCGAGTAGCGTCGCCGTGTCGACGCCGGATGCGTATGCGATCCGGGCGAGAACCGCCATCGTGCCGAACGCGGCGGCGGATGCGATGACGAGCGCGGCGCCCGAAAGCAGGGTCAAGTTCCGGAAAGTAGGGTCAGACTCGACTTTTCGCTCAAGCAGGAAAGTAGGGTCAGACTCGACTTTTCGCTCACGGTGAAATCAGTTGTTTGCGTGCGACGTGAAAATGAAAAGTCGAGTCTGACCCCACTTTTCGGACGGGCGACGTGAAAATGAAAAGTCGAGTCTGACCCCACTTTTCGGAAAGTCGAGTCTGACCCTACTTTCCGGAAAGTCGAGTCTGACCCTACTTTCTGATCGCGGACTTGGGACGGAACGCCTTGCAGACGTCGTCGTGCGTGTCGATGTACGGGCCACCGATGAGGTCGATGCAGTAGGGAACGGCGGGGAAGACGCCATCGAGCGTTTCCTTGATCGCCTTCGGCTGTCCCGGCAGATTGAGAATCAGCGCGCGGCCGCGCACGACGCCGACCTGACGCGACAGGATCGCCGTCGGCACATACTTGAGGCTCACCTGGCGCATCTGCTCGCCGAATCCGGGCAACACTTTGTGCGCGACCGCGAGCGTCGCTTCCGGCGTCACGTCGCGCGGCGCAGGGCCGGTGCCGCCCGTCGTGAGCACGAGATGGCAGCCGACGACGTCGACGAGCTCGATCAGCGTGCGCTCGATCGTCGGCTGCTCGTCGGGGATCAATCGCGTCTGCATGGTCCACGGCGACGCGAGGGCCGCGTTGAACCATTCCTCGAGTCCGGGTAGGCCCTTGTCTTCGTAGACGCCGGCGGATGCGCGGTCCGAAATGGAAACGAGGCCGATCAGAAGCGTGTCAGTCACGGTTCGAGCGCCTTCAATTGTCGATACAGCTCGCGATACGCGTGGGGCGGGCCGCCGCGCGCGCGCTCGTCGCGTGCTCTTGCAACCAGCGCCCGGAAGTACGGACGGTCGAGACCGGGATGCGCGGCGGCGAGATCGTCGAGCGCTTCGGGCTCGGCGAGCAATCGTTCGCGCCAGCGCTCGAGCGCGTGCAGCCGCGCGGCATCCTCGCCGCGATTGTGCGCCCATGCATCGAGCGTGCGGCGAATCGGCTCGGGATCGACGGCTCGCATCAGCTTGCCGACGTATTGCAGTTGGCGCCGCCGGCCTCCCCACGCGGTGATGCCGCGCGCTTCGCTGATCGCCTCGACCAAGCGCTCGGGCAGAGCGCAGTCGGCCACGATCCGCGCGAAGTGCGGCGGGTCCAGCGCGACCAGCGCCTCGCCAAGGTGCTGCAGGTCGTGCATCTGCGCCTTGCGCCGCGTCTTCGACGGCGGGGGCTCGGCGCGGCCAGCCGCTGCGTTTTCGGGCTGCCGGCGCTTGCGGGTTTCGGTCGTCGACACGTGCTGGATCGATCGGGCGCCGGCAAAGCGGCGCGAGGGTCGTTCGAGGCGTTTGTTATCATAGCCTACGCATATCGGCGCGCGCCCGCCGGCAGATCGTGTCGAAGCGATCTCGAACCACGAGCGCGGCGACGGCGTCGCGCCTACCGTTGGTTTTGCCCATGAGCACCGTTCCCCCATCAGCGGCCCCTGCCGGCCGGTTCCCGCATCCCACTGCTGCGCTCGAGCGGGTCGCGGCCGAAGTTCTCGACGCGGCGAAGGCCGGCGGCGCGACGGCCGCCGAGACCGAGGTGTCGCAAGGCGTCGGACAGAGCGTCACCGTGCGCAAGGCGGACGTCGAGACGATCGCCTACAACCGCGACAAAGGTATCGGCGTCACTGTCTATTTCGGTCAGCGTCGCGGCCACGCGAGCACCGCCGATTTTTCGTCCGATGCGATTCGAGCGACCGTCGCGAAGGCGGTCGCGATCGCGCGCCACACCGCCGACGATCCCGCCGCGGGTCTTGCCGATCCCGATCGGCTCGCGCAGCGGTTCCCCGACCTCGAGCTCTACCACCCGTGGGATCTCTCGGTCGACGCCGCGATCGCGCTCGGTCGCGAGGCCGAGGCCGCCGCGCTTGCGGTCGATCCGAGGCTCACCAATACCGAAGGCGCGAGTGTCTCGCGCGGCGAATCGGAGTTCGTCTACGCCAACACGAACGGCTTTGCCGGCGGCTACCGCAGCTCGCGCCACCACATCGATTGCTCGGTGATCGGCGAAGACGACGCCGGCATGCAGCGCGACTACTGGTACACGTCGGCGCGTATGCCGGCGGAGCTCGAGCCCGCCGCCCAAGTGGGGCGGATCGCGGGCGAGCGCACGGTACGCCGCCTCGATGCACGAAAGCTCGGCACGCTCGAATGCCCGGTGCTGTTCGAGGCGCCCGAAGCGGTCGACCTGATCGGCTTCTTCGTCGCGGCGGTCTCCGGTGGATCGCTCTACCGCCGATCGTCGTTCCTGCTCGATTCGCTCGGAAAGCCGGTATTCGCCCCGCATGTCTCGATCCGCGAGGAGCCGCACCTGCTGCGCATGCGCGGCAGCGCGCCGTTCGACAACGAAGGCGTCGCGACCGTGCCGCGCGACGTCGTCAGGAACGGCGTCGTCGAGGGCTATTTCCTCGGCAGCTACTCCGCGCGCAAGCTCGGCATGACGACGACCGGCAACGCCGGCGGCAACCACAATCTCGTCGTTTCGCATGGCGACGACGATCTTGCCGCGCTGATGCGGCGCATGGGCCGCGGGCTGCTGGTGACCGAGCAGCTCGGCCAAGGCGTGAACGCGGTCACCGGCGACTTCTCGCGCGGCGCGGCGGGCTTTTGGATCGAAGGCGGCGAAATCGCCTATCCGGTCGAGGAGATCACGATCGCCGGCAACCTGATCGACATGTACCGCGACGTCGTCGCGATCGGGCGCGACGTCGATCGACGGGGCTCGAGACACGTCGGTTCGATCCTCATCGGCCGGATGACGGTCGCCGGGCGCTGAGCGTTCCGGCGCGACGACGATGCTTGCGCCGGTCGTAAATTGGCTTCGGTCGCTCAACGACCCGCTCGCGGGATCGGGTACCGCGCAGCGCTGGATCGCGGCGCTGCCGGCGAACGACGCGATGGCGATCCAGAAGGAGGCGCTCGATCTCATCACCGAGTTCCCCGGCTCGCGCAAGGACATCGGCCCGTCGCAAGTCGAAGCGCTGCTCAAGGTCGACGCACGCCTCGAGCCGGTGATCGCGCAGCTCACGCAGCAGTACGCGACCAACTATCAGAAGAGCACCGGCGTGGAATCGCGCCTCTGGCACTCGGTGTTCGATCTCGTCAAGGCGTTTTCGGCCGCGTACGCGATGACGTTGCGTGCCGGCTACCCTCGTGCCGACAACAAGCGTTGGCGCTCGCTGCTGCCATGGGTGCTCGTGCGGCTTGCGTACTACAAAGGCATCGACGGCAAATATCGGCTGTTTCGATACGGACACTGGATTCCCGCGCAGTGGCGCGAATTCCACGAGCTCTACGAGTTCGCCCGCATGCGCGGTTGGCAGCGCGAACAGCTCGTGCTCGGCGTCGGCGGATTCTCGCGCCCCGGTGTATGCGTCGAGCACGAATATCTCAAGACGCTGATGTTGATGCGGCTCGACTCCGGCAACTTCACGCCCGACCAGGTCGAATGGGTCGCGCGCCAGATCGAGGACTGGGCGCCGTCGCTCGCGCTCGTGCCGCCGCCCGGCGCGGGCACCAGCTTCTTCGTCGACTTCACGGGTACGCAGGGCCTTCGCCGCCATGATCGCGCGCAGACGGGCGGTCGCGTGCTGTTCCTCGACACGGGGCCCGTCTATGCGCGGGTCGTCGAGCGGATGCGCTGGCTGCCCGAGCACGACGATGCGGCGCCGAAGCCCGGCGAGCCGCCGGCGCGCGAACAGCGCTTGCTGCTGATGCGGCTCGCTTCGCTGTTCGGCCCGGATGCGCTCGCGACGGCGCCGCGCGCGGCGCGGTTCCCGACCGACGCCGAGGTGCGCGTCGTCGTAGGGTTGCAGGCGCTGTGCCGCGCGGTCGCCGAGATCGAGCGGCTGCCGGAAGCCGCGCGCACGCCGGCTGTCACGACGAGCTACGACGAAGTGACCCAGATGGTGAACCCGCAGGTCAATCCGGAATCGGTGGCGCGCCGCATCCGCGGGACGATCTGGAAGATGATCGATCGCAGCGACTCGGGATGTCGGATGAGCGCGCCGACCAAGGAAGCTCCGTCGAAGCTCGGCGAAATCCTCGCGCTGAAGGATGGCGATGGCTGGGCGCTCGCCGTCGTGCGGCGGATGCAGCGCCATCAGGTCGACGAAGTGACGGTCGGCGTAGAGATTATCGCGCGCCGCCTGGTTCGCGTGTTGCTGCGAAGCTGGATGACGCCGGCGACCGTGGGAACGACCGGAACCGGCGCCGATCGGCCGTTCTTCGGTTTGTATCTTCCGGCGCATCCGGAGAACCGGCAGTCGGCCCAGCGCAGCCTGATCGCCCCGGACGACAAGTTCGGCGGCGGCGGCATGGTCGAACTGGACACCGGAAACGCGCGCTATCTGATCCGGTTCACCCAGACGCTCGAGCGACAGGCGGGCTGGGCATGGGGCCTGTTCAGCGCGGTTCGCAAGCTGTAGTCGCATTCGGATAGAATTCGCTGCGAGCGAACGAGCGGGCCGTCAGGGAGGCACACCGGGCGCCGATTTGAGAAATTCAAGCGCGCGGCAACGCGCGTCGTCAATCGTCGGCTGCGCCGACGCAATCGTAAACGAGGAGATGCTGATGGAACGTCGTTCCTTCATCAAACACACCGGTCTCGCCGGCATTCTCGCGGCCGGGTCGGCGCCTGCGTTCGCGCAAGGCGCGCCTGAGATCAAATGGCGGCTCGCGTCGAGCTTTCCGAGGAGCCTCGACACGATCTTCGGTGCTGCCGAGGTGATCTCGAAGCGCGTCGCCGCGAGCACGAACAACAAGTTCCAGATCCAGGTGTTCGCAGGCGGCGAGATCGTGCCGCCGTTCGGCGTCGTCGATGCGGTGCAGAACGCGACCGTCCAGTGCTGTCACACCGCGCCGTACTACTTCTTCGGCAAGGATCCGACGTTCGCGTTCGGATGCGCGATCCCGTTCGGCATGAACAACCGCCAGCAGAACGCCTGGATGATGCATGGTGGTGGCCGCCAGCTCTACAACGAGTTCCTGAAGGACTACAACATCGTGAGCTTCGGCGCCGGCAATACCGGCGCCCAGATGGGCGGCTGGTTCCGCAAGGAGATCAAGACGGTCGCCGACCTCAAAGGCCTTAAGTTCCGCGTGGGGGGAACGGGCGGCCTTCCGTTACAGAAGCTCGGCGTCGTGCCGCAGCAGATTCCGGGCGGCGAGATCTACCCGGCGCTGGAGAAGGGCACGATCGACGCCGCCGAATGGGTGGGGCCGTACGACGATGAAAAGCTCGGCTTTTACAAGGTCGCGAAGTTCTATTATTACCCTGGCTGGTGGGAAGGCGGCCCCGAGCTCGACGTGTTCGTCAACACCAAAGCGTACGCAGATCTGCCGAAGGACTATCAGGCGATCCTGGAAGTGGCATGCGCCGAGGCGAACATCGACATGATGGCCAAGTACGACGCGCTCAATCCGGCGGCGCTGAAGCGTCTGATCGGCAACGGGGTCAAGCTGCAGCCCTTCTCGAACGAGATCCTCGCCGCTTGCTACAAGGCGACGCGCGATACGTACGAGGACATCGCCGCCAAGAACGAGAAGTTCCGCAAGATCTACGAGCCGTGGAAGAAGTTCCGCAGCGAGCAGGTCGAGTGGTTCGCGGTCGCCGAAAGCCGATTCGACAATTTCATGATCGCCGCCGAGCGGATGGGTCAGTCGAAGAAGTGACGTGACCGGGCCAAGCACGTAGCGGTAGCGCGACGGTATTGCGTTCGAGCGCGTCCGGCGAGCGATCGCCGGGCGCGTTTTGCATTGCGACGCCGCCGTGAAAGCGTCACTGCTTCGTTGCGGGCGTTTTCTCCGGCGCCTGCTCGGGCGCGTTCGGCGCCTGCTGCTGGCCCTTTTCTTCGCCGCCGAAAAGGTCCTCCAGCGCCTTCGTCGCTTCGTCCTGCTCGGCCGCGCCGCCGGTCGTCTTGCCTCCGGGGCCCAGCTGCTCGGTGGGAACTTCGATGCGGATGTTGCGGATGTCCACCTTTTCCTTGGTCGCGAGGCCGCCCGACACGAGGTTCGGGAACCCTATGATCAGCGCCACCATGATTACCTGAATGATCACGAACGGCACCGCGCCCCAGTAGATTTGGCCCGTCGTGACCGGCGCCGTTTTGAGGCGGGTGAGGCGATCGACGAACTCCTTGGCCGGGGCGACGCTGCGCAGGTAGAACAGCGCGAAGCCGAACGGCGGGTGCATGAACGACGTCTGCATGTTGACGGCGAGCAGCACGCCGAACCAGATCAGGTCGACGCCGAGCTTTTCCGCGACCGGCCCGATCAGCGGAATGATGATGAACGACAGCTCGAAGAAGTCGAGGAAGAAGGCAAGCACGAAGATCAGGATGTTGACGACGATCAGAAAGCCGAGCTGCCCGCCGGGAAGCGCCGTGAGCAGATGCTCGACCCAGACATGGCCGTTGACGCCGTAGAACGTCAGGCTGAATACGCGCGCGCCGACGAGAATGAACACGACGAACGTGGAGAGCTTCGCCGTCGTATTCATCGCCTGCTTGATCAGCGGTAGCGACAGCCGGCGGCGCACGAGCGCCATGATCAGCGCCCCCGTCGCTCCCATCGCGCCGCCCTCGGTCGGCGTCGCCACGCCGAGAAAGATCGTCCCGAGCACCAAGAAGATCAGCGCGAGCGGCGGGATCAGCACGAAGGTGACGCGCTCGGCGATGCGTGACAGCAGGTGCATCCGGATCAGCCGGTTCAAGACGGCCAGGGCGAACGCGACGCCTACGCCGACCGCCATCGTGATGACGATTCTCTCGTCGGTCGCCGTCTCCGGGTTGTAGCGATCGTAGTAGACGAGCCACCACGCTGTGGCGACTGCGACCGAGATCAGCGTCAGCACGAGCAGCGAACGGTTGCCGGACGTGCCGTCGGGCTCGCGCAGCGTCCGCGCCTCGATCGGCAGCGCCGGCGCCCAATGCGGCTTGAGAACCGAGGCGCCGATCACGTACAGCGCGTAGAACCCGGCGAGCGTCAAGCCGGGGAGGAAGGCGCCGGCATACATGTCGCCGACCGAGCGGCCGAGTTGGTCGGCCATGATGATCAACACGAGCGACGGCGGAATGATCTGCGCAAGCGTGCCGGACGCTGCGATCACGCCCGTCGCGAGCCTTCGGTCGTAGCCGTAGCGCAGCATGATCGGCAGCGAAATGAGGCCCATCGAGATGACCGACGCCGCGACGACCCCGGTGGTCGCGGCGAGCAGCGCACCGACGAAGATCACTGCATACGCAAGGCCGCCGCGGACCGGTCCGAACAATTGTCCGATCGTGTCAAGAAGGTCCTCGGCCATGCCGCTTCGCTCGAGGATCAATCCCATGAACGTGAAGAACGGCACCGCAAGCAGCGTCTCGTTCGACATCACGCCCCAGATGCGCTCCGGCAGCGCCTGCAGCAACGTAGGCTGCAGCAATCCGAGCTGGATCCCGATCAGTCCGAATCCGATACCGACCGCGCCGAGCGCGAAGGACACGGGGTAGCCGAGAAGCAGCACGATCACGAGCGCCGCGAACATCAGCGGCGCGATGTACTCTATGAGGAAGACGCTCACGTCGAACTCCGCACGCGTCGTGCGAGTCGAGGAGTCGCGATGTGGGCTGCGCCTCTCGTGCCGGGGCATGCGCTTCGAGCCCGAGTTCCGCTCGGCGCGCTCATCGCTTTTCTTCGCGCTCGGCGCGGCCCAGCGCGATGTCCTCCATCTCCAGGGCGATCGCCCGGTCGCCGCGCGATCGAAGGATTTCTTCGGCCAGCTGCTCCTCCATCGTCTTCTCGACGTGCTTTTCGCTCGGGTCGGGGATGAGCCCCTTGAGGAACGCGAAGCGCTTGATCAGCTCGGAGAGCGCCTGCATGATCAACAGGAAGAACCCGATCGGCACCAGCAGGCGGGCGGGCCAGATGATCAAACCGCCAGCGTTCGTCGACACTTCGTTGCGCACGTACGCGTCGACAAACACCGGCCAAGACAGCCACATGATCAGGCACGACATCGGCAGCAGGAACAACAGCGTGCCGAAGATGTCGATGCCGGCTCGCACGCGCGGAGACAAGCGGCTGGTGACGATGTCGATGCGCACGTGCTCGTTGTGCATCAGCGTGTACCCGGCGAGAAAAAGAAAGACCGCCGAGAACAGGTACCACTGGATCTCGAGGAACGAGTTCGAGCTGTAGTTGAAGATCTTGCGGACGGTGGCGTTCGCGGCGCTGATGAGGACTGCGGCCAAAACAAGCCAATAGACCGAGTGGCCGATTCGATCGGTCGCGCGGTCGATCAGCCGGGACACGGCGAGCAGGGCGTTCACGAAACCTCCCCTCGAAGGCGGCGGTGAGACATCGTATCGTCGCGCCGTTGCGTTCGGACGGCAAACTTGCGCGCGGCCCCGGCGATTATATCCGGCGGCTTGCGAGCCCGGATGCTAAAATTGCCTGGTCCGGCTTCCGCGCCACCTTCCGCCTTCGGGCGCCCGACATGTTCCATCGTTCGCTTACCCTCGCCCAGGCCGATCCGGATCTCTGGGCGGCGATTGCCGCGGAAAACCAGCGGCAGGAAGACCACATCGAGCTGATCGCGTCGGAGAACTACGCGAGCCCGGCGGTGCTGGCCGCGCAAGGATCGCAGCTCACCAACAAGTACGCCGAGGGCTACCCGGGCAAGCGCTACTACGGTGGCTGCGAATTCGTCGACGTCGCCGAATCGCTCGCGATCGAGCGGCTGAAGAAGCTCTTTCGCGCCGACTGCGCGAACGTGCAACCGCACTCCGGCGCGCAAGCGAATCAGGCGGTGTTCTTCGCCGCCTTGCAGCCCGGTGACACGATCCTCGGCATGTCGCTGCCGCATGGCGGACATCTGACGCACGGCTCGCCGGTCAACATCAGCGGCAAGTGGTTCAAGGTCGTTGCGTATGGACTGCATCCGGAAACGGAGCTGATCGATTACGACGCCGTCGAGCGACTTGCGCAGGAGCACAGGCCGAAGCTCGTGATCGCGGGCGCATCGGCCTACTCGCGCGTGATCGACTGGAAGCGCTTTCGAGCGATCGCCGATTCTGTCGGCGCGCTGCTGATGGTCGACATGGCGCATTACGCAGGTCTGATCGCGGCCGGCGTCTACCCGTCGCCGGTCGGCATCGCCGATTACGTGACGAGCACGACGCACAAGACGCTGCGCGGTCCTCGCGGCGGTTTCGTCCTTGCGAAAGCCGAGCACGAGAAGGCGCTCAACTCGGCCGTGTTTCCCGGCTTGCAGGGAGGGCCGCTGATGCACGTGATCGCGGCCAAGGCGGTTGCGTTCGGCGAAGCGCTGCACAAGGATTTCCGTCGCTATCAGGAGCAGGTGCTGGTGAACGCGCGCGTGCTCGCGAAGGTGATGCAGGACCGCGGGCTGCGCATCGTTTCCGACGGCACCGACTCGCACATGTTTCTCGTCGATCTGCGCGCGAAGAAGATCACCGGCAAGGACGCCGAAGCCGCGCTCGCGCAAGCGCACATCACCGTGAACAAGAACTCGATACCGAACGACCCAGAAAAGCCGTTCGTCACGTCGGGCATCCGCGTCGGCAGCCCTGCGATCTCGACGCGAGGCTTCTCCGAGCTCGAGTGCGAGGAGCTTGCGCATCTGATCGCCGACGTGCTCGACGCACGCGCCGACAGCGCGACGCTCGCGCGTGTACGCTCCGGTGTGTCGGCGTTGACGCGCAAGTTTCCCGTTTACGGATGAAGTGCCCGTTCTGCGGCAGCGCCGATACGCAGGTCATCGATTCGAGAGTCTCGGAGCAGGGCGATTCGATCCGCCGCCGGCGCCGCTGCCTCGGCTGCCAGAAACGGTTCACCACGTACGAGACCGTCGAGTTGCGACTGCCGCAGGTGGTCAAGACGAACGGCACGCGTTCCGATTTCGACGTGGACAAGGTTCGCACCGGCTTTCAGCGCGCGCTGCACAAGCGGCCCGTGCCCACCGAGTTCGTCGACCAGGCCATCGACCGCGTCGTCCAGCAGGTGCTCTCGCTCGGAGAACGCGAGATCGCATCGCGGCGGATCGGCGAGATGGTGATGCAGGAGCTCTACAAGCTCGACAAGGTTGCGTACATTCGATTCGCGTCGGTGTACCGCTCGTTCCAGGACGTGTCCGACTTCCGCGACGCGCTGAAGGAAGTCGAGACGCCGAAGCGGCGGCGCTAGGCAGGTCATTAAGTAGGGTCAGACTCGACTTTTCTCGCACGGCCCCCATCCGCGAGCCGATTGCATGAAAGTCGAGTCTGACCCTACTTAATGAAAAGTCGAGTCTGACCCTACTTAACGAAATGGACGACACTGCGTTCAGCGAAGCCGATCGCGCGTTCATGTCGCGTGCGATCGAGCTCGCCGAGCGCGGGCTCTTCACGACGACGCCCAACCCGCGCGTGGGCTGCGTGCTGGTGAAGGACGGCCGCGTGATCGGCGAGGGCTGGCACGAGCGCGCGGGCTTGCCGCATGCGGAGGTCAACGCGATCGCCGACGCGCGCGCTCGCGGCGGCGATCCGCGCGGCGCGACGCTGTACGTCAATCTCGAGCCGTGCAATCACACCGGCCGCACGCCGCCGTGCACCGATGCCGTCATCGGCGCCGGCATTTCGCGCGTGGTCGCCGCAATGGCCGATCCGAATCCGCAGGCCGCGCACGGGGCCGAACGGCTGCGCGCGATCGGCGTCGCCGTGGACATCGGCATCGAGGAAGCGGCCGCGCGCGAGCTCAACGCCGGCTTCATCTCGAGACTGACGCGTCGCCGGCCGTGGGTACGCGTCAAGGCGGCGGCAAGCCTCGACGGACGCACGGCGCTCGACAACGGGCGCAGCCAATGGATCACCGGCGAGGCCGCGCGCGCGGACGGTCATCGCTTTCGTGCGCGTGCCTGTGCGCTGCTCACCGGCATCGGCACCGTGCGCGCCGACGATCCGGCGCTCAACGTTCGAGCGATCGAAACTGCCCGCCAGCCTTTGCGTGTCGTCGTCGACGCGCGCGCTGACACGCCGGCGGGCGCGAAAGTGCTCGCCGGCCAGGGCGCTCTCGTGGTTACCGCCGGCGCGCGCAATCCCGCATGGCCGTCGACGGTCGAAGCGCTCGCGCTGCCCGACGCCAATGGCCGCGTCGATCTTGCGCAGCTCCTTCGCGTGCTCGCCGAGCGCGGCATGAACGAGGTTCACGTCGAGGCCGGTGCGCGTCTGGTGGGCGCGCTCGTCGCCGCCGGGCTCGTCGACGAGTGGCTGCTGTATCTTGCGCCATCGTTCATCGGCGACCCCGGGCGAGGAATCGTCGAGCTTCGCGAGCCGATCGCCGATCTTGCCTCGCGCGTGCCGCTTGCGATCACGAGCATCGATCGCATCGGCGAGGATGTTCGCATCATCGCCCGAACGCGGAGGGACTGATGTTCACGGGGATCGTACAGGCGGTCGGACACATCGTGTCGGCGACGCCGCACGGCGACGGCGTGCGGCTCACCGTCACCGCCCGGCATTTCGACGCCGCCGACGTCGCGATCGGCGACAGCATCGCGGTCAACGGCTGTTGCCTCACCGTCGTCGCGAACGAAGACGGCCGCCTCGCGTTCGACGTATCGCAGGAGACGCTGCGCTGCACGTCGGGCCTCGACGGCCAATCCGACGTCAATCTCGAAAAAGCGCTGCGCCTCGCCGATCGCCTCGGCGGCCATCTGATGACCGGCCACGTCGACGGCGTGGGAACAGTGCTTGCGTTCGCGCCGGTCGACGCGCGCGACGAATCGGCGAGCTGGCGGCTCGAGATCGAAGCGCCTCGCGAGCTCGCGCGATTCATCGCGCCCAAAGGGTCGATCGCCGTGCAGGGCGTGAGCCTCACGGTCAACGGCGTCGCCGCCGCGCGCTTTCACGTCAACCTGATCCCGCATACACTGGAAGTGACGACGTTGCGAAACCTTATCGCCGGCGCGAGCGTCAACCTCGAAGTCGACCTCGTCGCTCGCTACGTCGCGCGGCTGAGCGAGGGATGAGCGCCGCGCACGTCGCGATCAGCGCCGCTCTGACAATGGAGGAGACGACATGGATCTGACCACCCTCGAGCGGTTGCCGCTGTGGATCGGCGGTCGTGCGGTGCCGGCGCAGACGACCCGATACGGCGAAGTGACCAATCCCGCGACCGGCGAAGTGGTTCGCCACGTGCCGTTCGCCAACGCCGCCGACGTCGATGCCGCCGTGCAGGCGGCGGCGGCGGCGTTTCCCGCCTGGCGCGCGGCGCCGCCGCTGCGCCGAGCGCGCGTGCTGATGCGTTTTCGCGAGGTGATGGAAGCGCACAAGAAAGATCTCGCGCGCCTTGTCTCCGAAGAGCACGGCAAGACGCTCACCGATGCGGAAGGATCGATCACGCGCGGCATCGAAGTCGTCGAGTTCGCCACCGGTATTGCGCATCTGCTCAAAGGCGAATACAGCGACAACGTCGGCACCGACGTCGATGCGTATTCGATGCGCCAGCCGGTCGGCGTTTGCGCGGGCATCACGCCGTTCAACTTCCCCGCGATGGTGCCGATGTGGATGTTTCCGCTCGCGATCGCTTGCGGCAACGCGTTCATCCTGAAGCCCTCGGAGCGCGACCCGACGATGTCGTTGCGCATGGCCGAGCTGCTGAAGGAGGCGGGACTTCCGGACGGCGTGTTCAACGTCGTACACGGCGACAAGGAGGCGGTCGACGCGATCCTCGCGCATCCGGGCATCAAGGCGGTGTCGTTCGTCGGATCGACGCCGATCGCGAAATACATCTACGAGACCGGCGCGAGGAACGGCAAGCGCGTGCAGGCGCTCGGCGGCGCGAAGAACCACGCGATCGTCATGCCCGACGCCGACATGGCGTTCGCCACGGAAGCGATCATCGGCGCTGCGTACGGATCGGCCGGCGAGCGCTGCATGGCGGTATCGGCGGTCGTCGCCGTCGGCGATGCGGCGGATACGATTCGCGATCGCCTCGCCGAGCGCGCGCAACGCATCCGCACCGGACCGGGCCATGTCGCCGACATCGAAATGGGGCCGGTGATCACGTGCGCGGCGCGCGATCGCATCACGGGCTTGATCGACCAGGGCGTTGCCGAAGGCGCGGCGCTCGTCGTCGACGGCCGCAAGCCGACGATCGCGGGCCACGAAGCGGGCTTCTTCGTCGGCCCGACGCTGTTCGATCGCGTGACGCCGCAGATGAGGATCTATCGCGAGGAGATCTTCGGCCCGGTGCTGATCATCGTTCGCGCCGATTCGCTCGCATCAGCGATCGATCTCGTCAACGCGAATCCCTATGCGAATGGTGTCGCGCTGTTCACCCGCTCCGGACACGCTGCGCGGCGATTCCAGGAGGATGTCGAGGTCGGCATGGTCGGCATCAACGTTCCGATTCCGGTGCCGATGGCGTTCTATTCGTTCGGCGGCTGGCGAAATTCGTTGTTCGGCGACCTGCACGTGCACGGCATGGACGGCGTGCGCTTCTACACGCGGGCGAAGGCGGTCACCGCGCGCTGGCCCGACGACGGCAGCGCCGCGCCGGGGTTTCATATGCCGTTGATGGGTTGACGGCTACGGCGTCGCAGCGGTGATCGTTTTGCGCTGCGGATTCGATGTGCCGAGCGCGAAACGGAACTCGAGCGCGATCGGAAAGCTGATGCCGACGCCGTCGAGCGCGGCCGGGTGGAATTGCGCTGCCTTCACGGCGTCGATCGCGGCGTCGACGAACTCTTCTGCGCCTTCGACGACTTGAATTTCCTCGACGTTGGCTTGCGCGTCGACGACGACCCAGACGATGACGGTATCCTCGCGTCCAGCTTCCAGCGCCGCTGGCGGATAACGAGCGCGGATCTTGCCGTGGATTCGAACCGGCCAGCCGATCTCGACCGGGAATTCCTCCATGGTTCGTTTCAGCAACTCGTCACCGATGCGGGTGATCGCGATCACCGGCTCGGCTTCGACCGGAATATCCAAGGGCACGCCCGCTCGTGCACTCGGCTGCGTGGGCGGTGCCAAAACGCGTTCGGCGGCTCTCGCGACGACGACGGGTGGTGGCGGCGCTTCGCGGGGGCCCGGCATCGACAAGAATTCGGATTCGCTCTCGACCGCCGTCGTGGCCTCGTGTTCTTGCTCGAGCGCAACGTGGAGTGGCGGACTCGGCTCGGCGAACCTCCCGGAACCCATGCCGAAGCCCGCGAAAGGGGCGGCGAACAGGCCCACGTGGACTGCTGCCGATGCTGCGACCGCCAAGATCAGCCTCTTGCGAGACCACGCAAGCGGCGACCAACAAACCATCGGGTTCGTGGCCGCCGCGCTTTCGCCCGCATCTTGTGAATCGGCTGCGATGTGCTCACTCTCCCGTCAGCAGACGCCACGACAGCCGGTTCCCCGGCCCCGTTATGGGATTTGCGATGTTGATCGGCTCAGACTGAATCGTTTCCTTGCTGATCAGCGCGCCCAACGTTTGACTCCCGTCACTCTTGACCAGACCGACAATCATGGACCCGACCGCGCCGCCCCCGAAGTTGATCGACGCGACAGGCGCACCACCCGAACCCGAGAGCAGCAGCGATTTCGCGCTTGTATAGTCGCGCGCGTAAATCGTGGCGGGCAACGAAATGATGCACGGATCGTCCTGGATCTGTGTGCCGATATAGAGCGCGATGTTGATGTCCGCCTGCACGTCGACGACGATCCTTTCGGCACCGGGCAGCGTCGACGGCAGGTCGTGGTACCAGCCGTTCGGCGCGCCGCCGACGATCGCGCTCACGCCGTCGGCGTTAATGGGCGACATCGTGGCGCGCGGCTGGATCGGAAGCCCCGCAGTCAGCACGCTCGAGAACGTACCGTCGCGAATGGCGTACATGGTCTGTTGCTGCGGCGGACTGGGCGTCGTGAGATCGCTCGTGTCGAGCAGGCGGCCGGTACCGATGAACACGTAACGGTCAATACCGTTGTTGAGGTCGATCTCGATCTGCGGCGCCGTCGTCACCGGTTGAGGGGCACCCGAAGAATCCGTGAGCTGCGCGAACAGGACTGCCGGGGCGCCCAGATAAGAATCGACTGCCGACACGTCGATCCGCCAGAAATTGCCCAGCAGATCGCCGCCGTAGATTTGCTCGGCGATCTGATTTGACTGGTCCTTCACGAAGGCGTGTATTTGCGCAAACCCGCTCGGTTCGCTACCCGATCCTGCGCCCGTGCTGATGGTGCTCAGCAACGCGCCCGTTCGTGCGTCCAGGATGAAGAGCTTGCCGACTCCGCTGGGATTGTTATACCCGGAGGTGACCAGGACCACCCAGCGACCGTTCGGGAATCCCGAGTCGCGTACCTTGACGATCACCGGTCTGCCGTACGAGTACTTGACGTCTCCGTTGCTCCACTCCCACATCACTTTCGCTGCGGCCGCGCTTTCATCGACTGCCGATGCGTCGGTGAGGTCGAGCGCGTAGTAGCTGTTTCCGCCTTTGCCAAGCCCGCCGACGACGATCGTGTGCCAATCGCCGCCGCCGAAGTCGACATCGGCGGAGCGAGGAGACGAGTCGACGTAGAAGTGGTGGTGGTAGATCGGAACACCGCCGTCCTGATACGTCAACGCCTGGATCGCAGTGACGTCCTCGGTCGCGACGCTGCCGGCGGTACCACGGAATAACGCCTTCGGCACGAAGGCGAATACTTCTTTGCCCGTCGCGGCGTCGAACGAGTGCACCATGCCGTCATTGGCGGCAGCGACAATGCGCGTGCTGCGTCCGGCGTTCGCTGCTTTGAAGCCGGAGTAACCCGGATCGGTGGTGTCGACGTAGGGCCGCTTCGGCGGTCCGACGATGACCGGTTGCGCATTGCTGATGTCCCCCAGACCGGCCGGGTACGGGTGCCCGTCGACCGGGTCCTTGCCCGCGGACGGCCGCTGCCTGAACTGTCCGATCTTCGTGCCCTCGATGGCCTTTGCGGCGAACGAGGAGCCGCCACGCAGATACGCCACCATCTTCTGCTGCGTGGTCGCGTCCGGGCTCAACGACGCCTTTTGGGCTGCCGACAGATTGGCATGCAGGAATGGTACGGCACTACCCGAAGAACTGTTGATCGTGACGATGCGTCGGTTGGTGAACCACGGCTCGACTTGTCCGGTGAAGACAGGATCGAGCTGTTGGCCGAGCACGAAATTGGCCTGCCACGGCCTCGTCACTTCGGCGCCTGTCGCGGGGTCGATCTCGACCTTGATCAGGTCGCCGGCCCAGCCAGGCTCGATGGCCGCCTCGTAGATGACGTTGTTCGCCGCGTCGAGCACTTGGCCGCCGAACGCTGCGCCGACACGCGCCTTGCGCTGGTTGCCGATGCCAAGCAGGATCTTGGCGAGACCGTACGAGACTTCCAGCGGCGAGTTCGCATAGACATACTGGCCGCGCGAATTGACCGCCGCGTGCCAGAGGTCGTCGACCGCGCTCGCGCCGGGATTGCCGGCGGGATTGTTCGGATAGAACGGGTCTGCGGCCGCGCCCCTGAGCGTCGGCGTCCAGGTCTTCGTTCCGGCGGTAAGCGCGGACATGGTCGTCGTCTGATCCGCCGCGTCGAGAACCCCTTCCGCGCCGAACGATATGGCATTGAAGCTCAGGTGCTGCCACCACGCGATGTCCTTCGTGGGGTCCGTGTCGTTACCGCCCAGCCCCGAATGCGCCGGCACGTCGTTTTTCATGCCCGGACGAAGGTCGGTCACCCAGTAATGCGTCGCGATGTCGGCGAGCGAGTCGGACACCGAAGGTGCGCCAGACTCGGCGAACGGCCTCATCCACGGACCGCCGGCTGCGGGGCGCAGAACCGGCATCACGTTGTCCGGCACGATGTCGACGATCGTCGCGCCCCACGCGGGCACAGTCTGGTCCACATTTCCGACGACCGCCGGTTTCGCGACCTGCTGCGTGCGTCCGTCGGTGAACAGAATGTGGTAGTTGCTCTGGCAGCTCAGCGTGATCGGATCTTTCGCACTCGGCAGCGGGTTCACTTCGGGCGGAAGTCCACCCGCGCCGCCCGTCTGGAACAGGTTGCCGATGCGAAGCATCGCCGAAGCGGTCGTCGTCACGCAGTTGGCGCATCCGAGTCCGAACAGCGACGTGTACCACTTGTCGCGCTGGTTGCCGACGCCAAGCACCCAGTCGTCGACGTCCGTCCATACAATCGCGGCGCCCACGCCGTACGTGGGGGACGGCTCCGTACCCAAGTTCTCGAAGCCGACGCGATACGTGTCGTCGAGGTAGGAGAACGCGATCGACGAGGTCGTCTTGGTTGCGAGCAGACGCGAGCGATAGTAGGCGTACCAGTTCGCGTAATTGACGCTCTCCTCGGCGAACGTGCGCGTCTTCGGCGCGCCCGACACCTGGTCGGTGTAATCGAACGTGCGGCCGTCGTTGATGAGGTTGATCCGATGGAACTGGCCGTACTTGACGTTCGTGAATGCACCGAAATCGTTCTTCGGTCCGCAGGGTGCGACGCCAAAACCTTTCCACTGGCCGTTGGCCGTGCCGTCGACGCCGCTGCAGAACTGGACCGAATCGACCGTGTAGTAATGGCGCGGGATCTGCACGGGATTCGTGATGGTGGGGCAACCGCCGGAGGTAGCCGCGGTTATGAACTTTCCTTGCTGTCCCAATGCCTGATTCGCCGCGGTGACATCGCTCAATCGCGTGCGCGGATAAGTGAACGGTGCCGCGGCGACGCCGCCGACGGCGTAGACCAGATTGTTGTGCCGGCACACCTCCCCGTCAGCGTCCGAATCCTGGAGCAGGGTGGTCGTCGTATACGCGAGCGCGACGGGATCCCACGTCTTGGCGTTGCAGGCCGCGCTGGCAATCGGTCCCGTGCATGTGGTCACGCGCACGCCGCCCGCCGTACAGCCGGTGATCTGGTCGGGGCACTTGGCGGGGTTCGGATTCAGCGGCACACAGCCGGCGCCGGTGCACCCGCAGCTCGCGCCCGTGATGCTACAAGTAGCGTTGGTGCCGGTGGGTAGCGTGTTGCATGCGCATCCGCCGATGCACTCGGGCGCCGAGCCGAGGCCAGGCGAGCAGTAGAGAAGGCTCGTGTTGCAGGATCCCGGCGAATATGTCGACGCCGCTGCGCAACCTGCCGGACTGCCGATGGCCGTGCAACACGCTTTGCTTGCTGCGCCGGCGTTGCACGTTTGCGATGTGTAGGTTGGAACGCCGGCCGAGCAGACCGTCGTGCACGACGCGCCCGTCGTTGCGCGCGGCCACTTCGGCGACGTCGTATCGCACCAGATCGTCTTCGATGTGAGCTGGCGATAGAAATACTGCGTTCCGGTCGTGCCGGCGACCGACGGTTGGTACGGGTAGTTGTAATCCTCGGCGACGGCGGGCGCTCCGCTCGCCGCCGACAGGTCGTACTTGGTGCCGTTGATCCGACACCAGGCGCCGGTACCCGCCATGTATTCGCCGTTCGCGTTGCCAAAGAGCGTATCGAGCGGCCAATCGGTATTGCAGTAGAGGAGGACGTTCACCTTCGCGGTAAGGTTGCGCCTCGTGCCGGGCTTCGGCGCCAGGAACGGCTCGTCTTGCGCAGCGGTGTACGGCTGATTGCCGAGCGCGTCGGTGGGGGCGGTAGTCGTGTACGGCGTGCCGTCGTACTTGAGCGGCGGCGTGTAATTGATGTTCGGGTCGTAAGCGAGCCGGTTGAAGTCGGCCGCGAGAATGGGCGGATAGTAGAAGCTCGAGTTGGCCAACCGGATCTCCGCGCAGGCCGCGACGTTGTTACCCCCTCGGCAGAATTTGCCGACAGCGAAATCGGGCAGATAAGTGAATTGCATGCTGCCCGAATCGTCGACGGTGTAGACGATGTTGGGCTTGGCCTGGACCTTCGAGGCGATGGGCACGTCGGCCAGCGGCGTCGGAGCCGCGAGCACCGGCTGCACGGTTTGCCCTAGCACGAGCGTCCAGCTCAAGAACGCGACGAGCATGCGTGACGCGGTGCGCCGCCGTGAAGGTGTCGGTAGCATGGAGCTCTCCCTTACGCCTTGCATTGTTCGTCTTCAGCGCAGGAACGCCTGCGCAAACGACACAGTATTCGTATTGGGCCAATCGACGCGGACCGTCACCCGAAAATGCGGAATCGGCGGCAGCGGCGGCCGGCCGGTTTCATTGTCGGTTCCCCCCGTCGATACTTTCGGCGGCATCACGTCGCAGTGCTCGTTGATTTCGGGCTGTGTCACCGCCGGCGCGTTGCAGACGCGCTCGATTACCGAACGGACCTCGAGCAGGGTCGTCGGGTCCGAATCGAGGCCGAAGCCCGCGGGGTAGGCCGCGGGCGGGTACGGTCCGGCGAGGACCGCGGGCACGCCGTTACTTTTCTCGCCCGGCTGTAGCGTCGCGAAATAGCGATGGGCGCTGTCGTCGGCGGTGAGGTTTGTTATCGTCTTCGACTTGTAAATGGCGTCTACCGCCCTCTCGATGGCCAGATTGACGGGCGCGATCGATGCCTGGCGGAAGGCGAGATTTCCGACGACGCCTTGACCCGTGTCGACGGAACGCATGAGTCCGATCCCGGCTAAGCTCAGGACTACCATCGCAATCAGCGCAACGAATAGAACGACGCCGCGGTGACGGCGAATCGGCGCGATGACGCGGTGCGGAGTGTCGTTGCGTTTCATGGCGGCAAGGTCGCGTTGAAAATGGCATTACGCAGAGGGACCACGGCTTCATACGTGCGATAGCGCCAATGATCGCAGATGATGTCCGGAGCGCAATCGGGACTCGCGAGTGAAGCGCCCGCGCCCGCGGGAACGACGATCCGATTTTGGCAGGCGGCTTTGGTATCGGCCGAGCAGTTGAACAGGACGACGGGCGGGCGCGGCGTTGGCCCACTCGACTTGAGCGTGTCGTCCTTCAAATCCGGCTCGTCGCTGCGCACGACGACGCCGATTCGCACGGCGAGAATCCGATTGAGCTGCGCGAGGGTCATGCCGCGAACGGCCGCCTCGCTGAAATCGCCGCATGTTTTGTCGTCGGCGGGCGTCCAGCAATCGATGCTGTCGTTGTTATCGGTGTCCACGCCGTATTGCGCTTTCATCAATACGATATTCTGGGCAATCGGATTGGCGGCGGCGCCGGTTGTCAAATCCGTGCTGCGAAGCTGGCCGGCGCTGACGTCGTATTGGACGCGAGTCGCCTGGCCCAGCGGACCGAGATTCAGCAATTTCGAAATGCCCGCTTTGTACGACAGCGCCGTTGCGCTGTGCGTCAGCGTGACCCGGCCATCCGGCGCGATCGGCGCGGTCGCGGCGGTCACCCTCGTGAGCTCGCACCCGCCTGCGCCGTCGTTCGTCATGGCGATGGCGAGGTACGGCAGGCCGGCCGACGGGGCCGGTGACATGAAGCCGGTGGCGGTCATCACATCGAACGTGGCGCCCGCCGCCGCGTCGGCGACAAAGTCAACCGGCCAGACGACATGCGGTGAGCCGCTGCTGGTCGAGATGAAGCTTTCGGAAACGGCGTCGTCGCCTCCGTCCGTTATCAGCACAGGGATGGGGCGCAGCTTCCAGTCGACGCAATCGGCCAAGCCGGTCGGAGTAATGGTCGGGACACTGAGACCATTGCCGCCGTTGCCGGCGTCGCGACCGAGGACGAACTGGGCCAGCAGTCCGGTGATCTGCGCATCGGAGGCGCCGATCGACATTCGCTTGAAGTTCTCGGCCGCCGCGAGCAGGTTGTAAATGACGAGGACGACGAGCAGCCCGATGACGATGCCGATCATCGTCTCGACGAGCCCGGCGCCGCGTTGACGCGCGCGACCGGCATTTGAGCGCAGCACAGACATCAGTTCGACCCTATCGTCGCAGTGGACTGGTATTGATGAACCACGGGGTCTCCGGGTGACTGCCACTGGATGGTGATCACGACGTTGGTGCTGGTCGGGGTCGGACCGCCCGATACAGTGACGGTCGGAGGGAGCGACGCAGCGTTGGGCAGACGTTGCCCGACCAATGTCTTGAATTCCGTATAGCCGGCTCCGGTGCCGGTGCTGTCGAACTCGGCGCCTAACGTGGTCCTGTCGGCAACCCACATCTGGCCGACTAGCGAGCTCGCGAGATACGCGGCCTCGCCGCGGAACTTGGCGTCGTCGATCGTCTGCATCGACCGCGCAAGCAGACCGATCGAGCCGAGCACTCCGAACGCGACGATCAACACGGAGATAAGCGCCTCGAGCAGGAACGAGCCTTGCTCCCGGCCGGGTCGGGCTTGCGCACGACGTATCATCGTTTTTGGAAGGCGCATCATGGTGGCGTCGGGCACCCCTTCGGATCAGTTGAAGGCCACTTCGGATCGCAAATCTTGATGCCCGTGAGGCCGTTGCCCACTAGCACGCGCAAGTCGCGCGAATCGCTGACCGATGGAATCTCGACGTCAACCCTGACGAACGGAGCGCTTCCGTCTTCGTTGATCGGCGCAATCTGGCCGAGTCCGTTGAACGTTACCGTGTTGTCGCCGGCGGGCGTCGTCGTGAACTGCGCGCGGTCGGCGCCCTCCTGAAATAAGCCCGTCTGAAGCGCAGGCGCCTTGGCGCTGACGAGCTGCGCCGTCCAGCCGCCGCTCTTGGTCGTGCTATCGAGGACGAGCTGCACGTTCTCGTTTCGCTTGATCGCCTCCGCCTGCGCGAAACGCAGTCCGCCGGCGACCGTCTGCGCGCCGGCGCGGATCTGCGAGTCGGCGAGCCATACCGAATACGATGGTGTCGCAAGCACGATGAGCAAAGCCGCGATCGACAACGAGACCATCAGCTCGATCAACGTGAAGCCGGCCGGCGAAGGTGTACTGCTTAACCGCATGAGCCGTCCTTGCGCGTGGCCCAGCACACATTCGGCGACGGCTTGGCCCAACCCAACGCCGCGGGCACGCCGTCGGTCGTCTTGCCGTTCAGTTGATCGATCGTGTACGCGAAGCTGCCCATTCCCTTGGCCGGGATGCCGTCGGCGCGCAGCGTGTATGTCGTATCCGTCGCAGCGGGCGCACACGTGAACTGGAAATTGCTCGCGGGATCGGCGTTGTACCCGTCGATCTTGGCTTGCGACGCGCAAACGCCCCCCAGCAGGTACGTCCGCCTGTCCATGAACGCCTTCTCCATGTCGCTGCGCAGATCGCCGAGCTTCGTCGTCGCGTCGATGATCTTGCTTCGCATCACGAACGTGCTGTAGCTCGGCAGCGCGATGGCCGCCAGAATGGCGACGATCGCGACGGTGATCATGACTTCAATCAACGTGAAGCCGGCTACTCGGGCAGTCGACGGAGCGAACGAGGAATCGGGCACTGTCACTTTGATTCTCCCTTTAGGACATCTGCATCCTAGGGCCGCGCAAGGGTCGCCGCAATGGCGCCCGACCAATGGCCGTAAGGCGGGAACGGGCGGTGAAGCCGTCGTTTCCCGCCATCGGCGACGACTTCGCAAATCGCCGTGTTTCGACCGCGCATCGGGTTGCGCTCGAGTATCGACACGATTACCCGCATTCCACGCTACGGACATACCGAGCTCGTCTTTTGAATGCGAACGCGGCCACTGTTGGCGAGGACCACTTGCAATTCGGCGCGGCCGCGCAGGCACACGCGCATCGTCCCCATCTGCAGCGCGCCGCTCAGCATTCGCGCCTGTCCGAGCGATGTGTAGGAGACGTAGTCGTCGATAGGTGCGTTGGCGCTCACACGAATTCCCTCGGCCGCCGGCCCTTCGATCTTCAGGATGGGCTCGCCAGCATCCACGGTTCCGTCGCGATTGACGTCGACGTACATCAAGAAACCTGCATCCCACGAGCCTCCGGTCGCGCAACTTCGCAAATCGGCCGACTTGCACAGGTTGACGCGAAACCCCCGCTTGATTGCCTCCGACCTCGCGACCGACATGCTGGTGGCGAGCGCGCGGGCATGGTTGACGAGCTTCTGATCGGCGATCCATGCGTGGTACGAGGGAATCGCGAGCGTCACCAGCGCAGCGCCGATCGCGAGCGCGACCAGCAGCTCGACCAGCGTCCACCCGTTCGCCCCGCGGCCGCCAAAGGCAACGGTCGCACCGCGTCGATCGTTTCGCTGAGCCGCCATGCGCCTCTCCACGCCGCCAGGGTCGATGGCGCAGCGTGGAGCAGCGGCGGGCCTCTGCCCATCGGGCGCGAGGCTCAGCCAAAGGTCGAATTGCGCGCGCGTGGCGGGCGGGCCGGCGCACCAAGACAGCCGGCGCGGACGGTGCCTTTCGCGCTTGACGTTCATTGGTTTAGGTTTAATATATTGACACCGAAGGTTTCTACCACGGCGGCTCGATGCGCATTCTCTGTGTCGGTGGGGGTCCGGCCGGGCTCTATTTCGCGTTGCTCGCGAAGAGGGCCGATCCGCGGCGCGAGATCACCGTCGTCGAGCGCAATCGCCCGTACGACACGTTCGGCTGGGGCGTCGTGTTCTCCGATCAGACGCTCGGCAATCTCGCGGAGGCCGACGGACAGACGCACGCCGAGATCGAGGAGGCGTTCTGTCACTGGGACGACATCGACGTCCATTTCAAGGGGCGCACGATCACGTCGGGCGGCCACGGCTTCTGCGGCATCGGCCGCAAGCGGCTGCTGAACATCCTGCAACGGCGCTGCGAAGCGCTCGGCGTGCGGCTCGTGTTCGAAACGGATGTCGTCGACGAGCACGCGTTCGGCGCGCATGACCTCGTCGTCGCGAGCGACGGCATCAACAGCGTGCTGCGCAGCAAGTACACGCACGTGTTCGAGCCGACGATCGAACGGCGCAAATGCCGCTATATCTGGCTCGGCACGCGGCGGCTGTTCGATGCGTTCACGTTCGCGTTCGAGAAGACCGAGTGGGGCTGGTTCCAGGCGCACGCTTACAAATTCGACCGCGAAACGTCGACGTTCATCGTCGAGACGCCTGAAGAGGTCTGGCGCGCCGCGGGTATCGACCGCATGAGCACCGCGGAGGGCGTCGCGTTCTGCGAGCGGCTTTTCGCCCGCTATCTCGACGGCAACGCGTTGATGACCAATGCGCGTCACCTGCGCGGCTCGGCCTGGATCAATTTCGTTCGCATTGCGAACCGCACCTGGGTGAACACGAGCACCATCGCGCCGATCGTGCTGGTCGGCGATGCGGCGCATACCGCGCATTTTTCCGTCGGCTCCGGAACCAAGCTCGCGCTCGAGGACGCTATCGCGCTCGCGCGCGCGATCGACGCCGGACCGGACCTTCGCGGCGCGCTCGCGCGCTACGAAAGCGAGCGGATGGTCGAAGTGCTCAAGATCCAGAATGCCGCGCGCAACTCGACCGAATGGTTCGAGAGCGTGGACCGCTACACAGAATTCGAAGCCGAGCAGTTCGCCTACAGCCTGCTCACGCGCAGCCAGCGCATCTCGCACGAGAACCTGCGGCTGCGCGACCGTGCGTTCGTCGCGCACGTCGAGAGCTGGTTCGCGCGCAAGAATGCGCAGCCGGACCAGGTGCCGCCGATGTTCACGCCGTTCCGGCTTCGCGGCGTCACGCTCGCCAACCGCGTCGTCGTCTCGCCAATGGCGCAGTACTCGTGCCGCGACGGCACGCCCGACGACTTCTACCTCGTCCATTTGGGCAGCCGCGCGCACGGCGGCGCCGGCCTCGTGTTCACGGAAATGACCTGCGTGTCGGCCGAGGCGCGGATCTCGCCGGGCTGCGCGGGCATGTATCGCCCCGAGCATCGCGATGCGTGGACGCGCATCGTCGACTACGTGCATCAGCGCACACCGGCCAAAATCGGCTTGCAGCTCGGTCACGCCGGTCCGAAAGGCTCGACGCAGCTCGGCTGGCAGGCGGCCGACGAGCCGTTGCCGGCCGACGGAGCCGATGCGAACTGGCCGCTGATCGCGCCGTCGGCGATTGCGTACGGTCCGCGCAACCAGGTTCCGCGCGCGATGACGCGCGAGGACATGGACCGTGTAACAGCGGATTTCGTCCGCGCCGCGCAATGGGGCGCGCAATGCGGATTCGACTGGCTCGAGCTCCACTGCGCGCATGGCTACCTGCTGTCGGCGTTCATCTGCCCGCTCACCAATCGAAGAAGCGACGATTACGGCGGCTCGCTCGAAAACCGCTGTCGCTTTCCGCTCGAGGTCTTCGCCGCGATGCGCGCGGTGTGGCCCGCCGAGCGGCCGATGTCGGTTCGCATCTCGGCGCACGATTGGGCGCCGGGCGGCAATACGCCGGACAGCGCGGTCGCGATCGCGGCGATGTTCAAGGCGGCGGGCGCCGATCTGATCGACGTGTCGTCGGGGCAGACGACGCGCGCCGCACAACCGGTGTACGGCCGGATGTACCAGACGCCGTTCGCCGATCGCATCCGCAACGAGGTGGCGATCGCGACGATGGCGGTCGGCGCGATCTTCGAGCCCGATCACGTGAACAGCATCATCATGGCGGGCCGCGCCGACCTTTGCGCGCTCGCGCGTCCGCATCTCGCCGATCCGTACTGGACATTGCATGCGGCCGCGCAGCTCGGCTATCGCGACATGCCGTGGCCGGTGCAGTACCTGGCGGGCAAGGAGCAGCTCGAGCGCAACCTCGCGCGCGCGGCGCAACTCGCGGCCGAGACCGCGGAGGCGAACGGGTGAGCGCCGTTTGTCGTCCCCGCGAACGCTGGGACCCAGCGACTTTCACGTCAACGGCGCTGGATTCCCGCGTTCGCGGGAATGACGAGGCGCCGTGAGCGTTCAGTCGCAACCGCTTGCCGGCCGTCACGCGGTGGTCACTGAACGGGTGACACAGGTTGTCGTCCCCGCGAACGCTGGGACCCGGCGGCGTCCGACGACACTGGATTCCCGCGTTCGCGGGAATGACGAGGCGCCGTGAGCGTTCAGTCGCAACCGCTTGCCGGCCGTCACGCGGTGGTCGCTGAACGGGTGACACAGGTTGTCGTCCCCGCGAACGCGCGGACCCAGCGGCGTCCAACGACACTGGATTCCCGCGTTCGCGGGAATGACGGTCGATGATGTCGTCTGTGGCGCAACAGGCGCTCGCCGGCCGTCACGCGGTGGTCACCGGAGGCGGCCGCGGCATCGGGCGTTCGATTGCCGCGCGCCTCGTCGCGCTGGGCGCGTCGGTTACCGTGACCGGCCGCGATGCGGCGCGTCTCGCGGCGACCGCGGAGGAGCTCGGCGCGCGCTGCGAATGGCGCGCCGTCGATGTCGGCGACGGCGCGGCGATCGACACGACGTTCGCGGCGATCGGCGCCGCGCATCGCGACTTCGCGATCCTCGTCAACAACGCGGGTGTGGCGCACAGCGCCAAGTTCGAGGCGACCGACGATGCGTTGTGGGACGAGATGCTGCGCGTGAACCTCACCGGCGTCTTTCGTTGCGCACGCGCGGCATTGCCACTGATCGCCGCCGCGAGTCACGGTCGCATCGTCAATGTCGCGAGCACCGCGGGGCTCGTCGGGTACCGCTACATCACGGCGTATTGCGCGGCGAAGCACGGGGTGATCGGCTTCACGCGCGCGCTCGCGCTCGAGCTCGCCACGACGGGCGTCACCGTCAACGCCGTGTGCCCCGGCTACACCGACACGGAGCTCGTCGCCCGTGCCGTCGCAAAGATCGTCGCCAAGACGGCGCGCACCGCGGACGACGCGCGCGCCGAGCTCGCCGCGCGCAATCCGCAGCGGCGCCTCGTCGATCCCGACGAAGTCGCGGCCACTGTCGGATGGCTGTGCCTGCCGGAATCGCAATCGATCAACGGCCAGGCGATCGCGGTCGATGGCGGCGAGGTGATGACGGGATGAACGCGCGCGACGGCACGATTCGCACGGCCGACGCCGAATCGCGGGTGCGCGACGGCGACCACGACTCGGTGCGGCTTTGGCTCCGGCTGTTCACCTGCACGCAGATGATCGAGCGGCGCGTTCGCGCGCGGCTGCGCGAGCGCTTCGCGACGACGCTTCCGCGCTTCGACTTGATGGCGCAGCTCGAGCGCGCGCCCGACGGCCTCAAGATGGGCGAGCTTTCGCGGCGGATGATGGTGACCAGCGGCAACGTCACCGGCGTCACCGATCAGCTCGTTGCCGAGGGCATGGTAGAGCGTCGACCGATCTCCGGCGACCGCCGTGCGCATCTCGTTCGCTTGACGCCGGCGGGCCGGCATGCGTTCGACGCGATGGCACGCGCGCACGAGCGCTGGATCGAAGAAATGACGGCGCCGCTGCCGCGCGTCGATCGCGACCGTTTGTACGCGCTGCTCGGCACGCTCAAGTCGTCGCTTGGGTTGGAGACCGGCGAGCGGTTGCAGCGGCGGACCGCGAGGGACAAATGACCAACGCCGGCAGGGCCGCGACCGTCAGTGCGATCTCAAGGTCTCCTACTTGCAGACGTCATTCCCGCGCAGGCGGGGATCCAGTGTCTTGCGACGAGCGACACTGGGTCCCCGCGTGCGCGGGGACGACAGTCGCCGCGGTTGCCTGGACGACAAGCTGAGGAGGCAACGATGATAGGACCAGGCGGGCGCCACATCCCCCCCGCGACCGCTCACATCGACACCTTCGCGCGCGACAACCTGCCGCCGCGCGCGCAGTGGCCGGAGCTCGTCTTCGAGCTTCCCGAGCTGCAGTACCCCGACCGGATGAATTGCGCGGTCGAGCTCGTCGACCGCGCGGTGGAAGCCGGCGCCGGCGCGCGCACGGCGATCGTTGCGCAGGGCGGCGTGCGCTGGACTTACGCCGATCTCGGCGCGCAGATGAACCGCATCGCGCGCGTCCTCGTCGAGGACATGCGGCTCGTCCCGGGCAACCGCGTGCTGCTGCGCGCGCCAAACAATCCGATGATGGCCGCGTGCTGGTTGGCCGTCGTCAAGGCCGGCGGCATCGCGGTTGGAACGATGCCGCTGCTTCGCTCGAAGGAGCTTTGCGACATCGTCTCCAAGGCGCAGGTGTCGCATGCGTTGTGCGACGCGCGGCTTGCCGACGAGCTCGCGACCGCGCGGGCGAGCTGTCCGACGCTCGTCCGCGTGTCGCACTTCGGAACCGACGCTGCCGACGGACTCGACGCGCTCGCCGCGGCAAAGCCGCCGACGTTCGCCGCCGCCGATACCGCGGCCGACGACACCTGCATGATCGCTTTCACGTCGGGCACGACGGGCAAGCCGAAAGGCACGATGCATTTCCATCGCGACGTGATGGCGGCGTGCGATTGCTGGCCGAAGTCGACGTTGCGTGCATCGCCCGACGATCTTTTCACCGGCAGTCCGCCGCTCGCGTTCACGTTCGGCCTCGGCGGATTGCTGCTGTTTCCGCTGCGCATCGGCGCATCGACGCTGTTGATCGAAAGACCCGCGCCCGACGCGCTGCTCGCGGCCATCGCCGAGCACAAAGCGAGCGTGCTCTTCACCGCGCCGACATCGTACCGCGCGATGGCCGCGCAGGCGAACGCGATGGCGATCGGCGGTTCGCTCGCGACGCTGCGCAAGTGCGTATCGGCGGGCGAGGCGCTGCCGGCGGCAACGCGCGCGCTGTGGAAGGACGCGACCGGGATCGAGATCATCGACGGCATCGGCGCGACCGAGATGCTGCACATCTTCATCTCGCACGACGAAGCGCATGCGAAGCCCGGCGCAACCGGCGTGCCGGTGCCGGGCTATCAGGCGTGCGTGATGGGCGACGACGGTCGTCCGCTCGACGCGGGCGTGGTCGGCAAGCTCGCCGTCAAGGGACCGACGGGTTGCCGGTATCTCGCCGACGACCGCCAGGCACAGTACGTCAAGGACGGATGGAACTACACGGGTGATGCGTACCTCGTCGATGCCGACGGCTACTTCGTGTATCAGGCGCGCACCGACGACATGATCATCAGCGCGGGCTACAACATCGGCGGACCCGAGGTCGAAGGCGCGCTGATGATGCATCCGGCGGTCGCCGAATGCGGCGTCATCGGGTCGGCCGATCCCGAACGCGGCGAGATCGTGAAGGCTTACGTCGTGCTGAAGACCGGCGTGCCGCCCGACGGATCGACGGCGCACGCGCTGCAGGATTTCGTCAAGCAGACGATCGCGCCTTACAAGTATCCGCGCGCGATCGAGTTCCTCGACGCGCTGCCGCGCACCGAAACGGGCAAGCTGCAGCGATTTCGATTGCGGCAAATGGACAAGGAGCGGGCACGATGAACTACGCAAGCGAAGGCACGGACTTGCAGCGCGCGCTGCAGCCGGCCGGTTGGACGGCGCCGAAGGGTTACGCGAACGGCATCGCGGCGCGCGGCACGCTCGTGTTCGTCGCCGGTCAGGTCGGCTGGAACGCCGAGCAACGGATCGCCGGCGACGATTTCGTCTCGCAGGCGCGGCAAGCGCTCGAGAACGTCGTCGCCGTGCTCGCCGAGGCCGGCGCGCGGCCCGAGCACATCGTGCGCATGACGTGGTACGTCGTCGACAAGCACGAGTATCTCGGCTGCGCGCGTGCGCTCGGCGCCGCGTATCGCGACGTGATCGGCCGCCACTTCCCGGCGATGAGCGCCGTCCAGGTCGCGGGCCTCGTCGAGGAAGGCGCGCGCGTCGAGATCGAGGCGACGGCCGTCGTGCCCGATCCTTGATACAGAATAAGACCTGCCGTTTACCGGGGTCGACGCCGGGGCGATAATCGCCGCTGCCCCGCACGAGCCGACTCCCCGAGGAGCTTCACGATGAACGCCCCCGAACGATTGCAGACCGCCGCTGCGCCGAAGTTCGTCTGGGACGATCCGCTGCTCCTCGACGAGCAGCTCACCGAGGAAGAGCGGATGGTTCGCGACATGGCGCGCGCCTACGCGCAGGACAAGCTCGCGCCGCGCGTGCTCGAGTCGTTCCGTCACGAGACGAGCGATCCGTCGATCTTTCCCGAGATGGGCGCGCTCGGCCTGTTGGGTCCGACGGTTCCGCCCGAGTACGGCGGAGCGGGCTTGAACTACGTCGGGTATGGATTGATCGCGCGCGAGATCGAGCGGGTCGATTCCGGTTATCGGTCGATGTTGTCCGTGCAAAGCTCGCTCGTCATGTTCCCGATCTATACGTACGGTTCGGAGGAACAGCGGCGCAAGTTTCTCCCCAAGCTCGCGACCGGCGAGTGGATTGGATGCTTCGGACTCACCGAGCCCGATCACGGATCCGATCCCGGGTCGATGGTCACGCGCGCGAGGAGCGCGCCGGGCGGCTACAAGCTGAGCGGCGCCAAGATGTGGATCTCGAATTCGCCGATCGCCGACGTTTTCGTGGTCTGGGCGAAAACCGACGATGGCGTGATTCGCGGCTTCATCCTCGAAAAAGGGATGAAGGGCCTTTCCGCGCCGGCGATCGAAGGCAAGTTCAGCCTGCGCACGTCGGTCACCGGCGAGATCGTCATGGACGAGGTGTTCGTGCCGGAGGCCAATCGATTGCCCAACGTGCAAGGGCTCAAGGGTCCGTTCGGCTGTCTCAACACGGCGCGCTACGGCATCGCATGGGGTGCGCTCGGGGCGGCCGAGTCGTGCTGGCACGCGGCGCGCTCGTACGTGATGGATCGCAAGCAGTTCGGCCGGCCGCTCGCGGCGAACCAGTTGATCCAGAAGAAGCTCGCCGACATGCAGACCGAGATCACGCTCGGGCTTCAAGGCTGCCTGCGCCTCGGGCGGCTGAAAGACGAGGGCAAGGCGGCGCCGGAGATCACGTCGATCGTCAAGCGCAACTCGTGCGGCAAGGCGCTGGAGATCGCCCGCATGGCACGCGACATGCACGGCGGCAACGGCATCGTCGACGAGTTCGGCGTGATCCGTCACCTCTTGAATCTCGAAACGGTCAACACCTACGAGGGCACGCACGACATCCACGCGCTGATCCTCGGCCGCGCGCAGACGGGGATTGCGGCGTTCAACTGAAAGTAGGGTCAGACTCGACTTTCTGAAAAGTAGTGAAAAGTAGGGTCAGACTCGACTTTTGCACGTGACGTAAGGCATTGATCGGCCGACAAAGAAAAGTCGAGTCTGACCCTACTTTCCGATGAAGCTCTACGACTACTTCCGCTCGTCCGCCGCGTTCCGCGTGCGCATTGCGCTCAACCTCAAGGGGGTCGCGCCGGAGCGCAATTTCGTGCACCTGCGCAAAGGCGCGCAGCGCGGCGACGATTATCTCGCGTTGAACGCGCAGGGACTCGTGCCGGCGCTCGTGACCGACGACGGAGCGGTGCTCACGCAGTCGCTCGCGATCATCGAGTGGCTCGACGAGACGTATCCGTCGCCGCCGCTGTTGCCTTCGGACGCCGCGGGACGCGCTCGCGTACGCGCGCTTGCGCTCGCCGTCGCCTGCGACATCCATCCGCTGAACAATCTGCGCGTGCTGCAGTACCTGACCGGGACGTTCGGCGCGACCGACCAGCAGCGCGACGGCTGGTACCGCTACTGGTGCGACGTCGGACTCGAGGCGCTCGAGACGCAGCTTGCGCGCGAGCGGGCGAGCGGCCGCTTCTGTCACGGCGACACGCCGACGATCGCCGACATCTGCCTCGTGCCGCAGCTCGCGAACGCGCGCCGGCTCAAGGTCGACGTGGACGCCTACACGACGCTCACGCGCATCGAAGCCGAATGCGTCGCGCTGCCGGCGTTCGCGAATGCGGCGCCGGCGCGTCAACCCGATGCCGAATAGCGAGGTGTGAGCCCATGAACTACGCGATCGCGCCGTGGAACCTGCCGACGCTCGCCATCGCCGGCAGCGACGCGCGCTTCCCCGTGCGCCACGTCTACTGCGTCGGCCGCAACTATGCGGAGCACGCCAAGGAGATGGGCGGCGACGCGGCGAAGGAGCCGCCGTTCTTCTTCACCAAGGCCGCCGATTCGGTCGTATCGGTCGTGCCCCCGGCGGTTGGACGCATTCACTATCCGCTCGCGACGAAGAACTATCACCACGAGCTCGAGCTCGTCGTCGCCATCGGCGCGCCCGGGGTTTCCCTCGCCCCGGAGCACGCGCAAGACATCGTATTTGGCTATGCCGTTGGACTCGACATGACGCGGCGCGATCTGCAGGCGGAGATGCGCGAAAAGAAACGGCCGTGGGACATCGGCAAGTCGTTTGCCGAGGCGGCGCCGATCGCACCGCTGTCGCCGATCGCCTCGACGGGATTGTTGACGCATGGCGCGATGCACCTCGACGTCAACAGCGAGCGCCGTCAGCAGGGCGATCTTGCGGACATGATCTGGGACGTCGCGCATACGCTTGCTTTCCTGTCGAAGTATTACGAGCTCCTGCCCGGCGATCTCGTGTTCACGGGCACGCCGGCGGGCGTGGGTCCGGTACAACCGGGGGACCGGCTGGACGCCCATATCGCCGGCCTCACCCCGCTTTCGATCGAGATCGCGGCGCCGATCCTGGGCTGACGGCGGCAATGGTCTACACGGCCGAGTTCGTCGAGCGCGAATACAACAACCGCGCCGCGGTCGCCGATCATCCCGTCTGGCTCGAGCGTTGGGCGCGCGAGTCGGCGGCGGCGTACGCGGCTGCGGACGTCCGGCGCGATTTGCGCTATGGCGAAGGTCCGAAGGAGACGCTCGATCTGTTCGTTCCGCCGCAGCCGGCGCACGCGACGTTCGCGTTCATCCACGGCGGCTATTGGCGCGCGCTCGACAAGTCCGACTTCGGCTTCGTCGCGCCGCCTTTTCTCGCGCAGCGCATCGCGGTCGCGAACGTCAACTACGATCTGTGCCCCGGCGCGACCGTCGCGCAGATCGTCGACGAGATCCGGCGCGCCGTCGCGTGGCTTGCGCGCGAAGGTCCGCGCCATGGCGCGCCGGCGCCGCTCGTCATCAGCGGGCATTCCGCGGGCGGACACGTGGTCGCGATGATGTATGTCACGGACTGGCGCGAGCAGGGTTTCGAAGCGCCGCCGTTCCACGCGGGTGTATCGCTTTCGGGTGTTCACGACCTCGCGCCGTTGCCGCTGTTCTCGTTCAACGGCGACATTCGGCTCAGCGATGACGAAGCGCGGCGCATGTCCCCGCTCGGTTACACGCCGACGGTCGCTGCGCCGCTGCTCGCCGCGGTCGGCGCGGGCGAGACGTCCGAGTTCGTCCGGCAGACCCGCCTGCTTTGGGATGCCTGGCCCGCGCAGCGCCCGCCCGGCGCCGCCGGGCCGCTGATCATTCCCGGCAAGCACCATTTCAGCGTCGTCAGCGATTACGCCGACGCATCGAGCGCGCTCACCCGGGCGACGCTGACGCTGTTTCCTAGCTGACGGGGTTCGCGGCAAGGGAGCTGCGCGGCGCGACCAAGCCAGCGCGCGTCGGACAAAGGAACGCCGGCTATTGACAACTGACCACCGGTCATTTACTCTGCGCAACAAGTGACTGCCAGTCAGTTACGTGTTAATGCAGGGATTTGACCCATGGTCATACGTCAACGTGCGATCCAGGCCGAAGACAAGCGGGAGCGCCACCACGCGATCCTCGACGCCGCCGAGCGGCTGTTGCTGCGTGCGCCGGAGCGCGTCGCGAACGTTGCCGAAGTCGCCGACGAGGCCGGCCTCGCCAAAGGCACCGTCTATCTGTACTTCCCGAGCAAGG
Source organism: uncultured beta proteobacterium (assembly GCA_963728935.1). Taxonomy (GTDB): domain Bacteria; phylum Pseudomonadota; class Gammaproteobacteria; order Burkholderiales; family Casimicrobiaceae; genus CAVSMC01. Next base: position 2,692,563 of record CAVSMC010000001.1, read on the forward strand.
AAGAGCTGCTGCTTGCGCTGCACGAACGCAACATCGACGGATTCTTCCGGCCGCTGATCGAGCGGCTCGAATCGAGAGAGCCGCTGACGATCGACGATGTGTTCGAGCACACGCGCGACCACATCGTCGCGCCGCCGCTGTTCCTGCCGCTCGCATCGCGTTGCTTCGGGATGATGGCGCAAGCGATTCCCGAGGAAGCGGCCGCTGCCTTCCACGAGCGGATGATGACGCGGCTCATGCGCGCGGGCGCCGGGATCGAGCGCCACTTCCCGCAGCTCGAGCCGGGCGACGGCGTCACGCTGCTGCGCCACAGCTACGCGCTGATCATCGGTCTCTGGCAAATGTACGGCGCCAAAGGCGACGCGCTGCATTGTCCGGTCTCGGGATTGCCGGTCGATGCACGCGTGAGCGTTTCCAACGTGACCTATCCGGACGACCTTCAGCGCGCGCTAAGCGATCTTTGGCACGGCGCACTCGGCCGTCGCGAACGAGGAGTCGCGCAATGAAGCCCCTTTCGATAACGGTCGTCATCGCCGCATTCGCGCTCGTCTCCGGTTGCGCGAAGCACGAGCCGCCGCCTGCAGCGGTGCGGCCCGTCGCGCTGGTGCAGGTTACGTCGGGCGGCGGCGCGGCCGCGTCGGTATTCGCCGGTGAAGTGAAGCCGCGCCACGAAGCCGATCTCGGCTTTCGCATTGCCGGCAAAGTGATCGCGCGAAGCGTCGACGTCGGCACGCGCGTGCGCAAGGGCGAGCCGCTCGCGCGCATCGACCCCACCGACGTGGGACTGCAAGCGGAGGCGGCGAACGCTGCAATGATCGCCGCGCGCACCGAGGTTGCATACGCGCAGGCCGAATACGGGCGCTATCAGGGACTCTTCGCGCAGAAGTTCGTCAGCGCGAGCGCGCTCGACCAGAAGAGGAATGCGTTCGAGACCAATCGCGCGAAGCTCGAGCAGGCGCAAGCGCAGCTCGCGGTGTCGCGCAACCAGGCCGCTTACGCGACGCTCGTCGCCGATCGCGACGGTGTCGTCACGTCGATCAGCGTCGAGGCGGGACAGGTCGTCGCGGCCGGCCAGCCGGTGCTGAAGCTTGCTGCCGAAGACGAGCGCGAAGTGGCGATTGCGGTGCCCGAGAATCGGATCGCCGAGCTCACCTCGGCGCCTTCGCTCGCCGTCGCGCTGTGGGCGCAGCCCGGCAAGCTCTATCGGGCGAAGATTCGCGAGATCGCGCCCGCGGTCGATGCGACGACGCGCACGTTTGCCGTTCGCGTGAGCGTGCTCGACGCCGACGCCGCGCTTGCATGGGGGATGACGGCGAACGTCGTCGTGCCGACGCAGGCGCCGGCCAATGTCGCGTTGCTGCCGCTCACCGCGATCTACCGCGACAACGACCGTCCGGCGGTCTGGGTGTACGACCCTCAGGCGCAACAGGTCGCGTTGCGTCCGGTCTCCGTCGCGCAGTATCGCGAGGACGGCGTCCTCGTCAGCGACGGCGTGCGCAACGGCGAATGGATCGTCGCGGCCGGCGTGCACAAGCTCGCCGACGGACAGAAGGTTCGTCCCTACGACGGCGGCGCGAACGCACGCGACAAGCCTTCGACCGACACCGGCCGATCGCTCGCACGCGGCTGACCTGCAGGCAACCGTCATTCGCGCAAAAAACGTCATTCGCGCGAACCCTGCCCCGAGTGTTTTGAATCGGGGGGCGGGAACCCGGTGACTCACCGCGCAACGACACTGGGTCCCCGCGTACGCGGGGGCGACGCGAACTCCAACCCTCTTCGAGACCTTCCATGAGCCCGATCACGCCGCCCGGCGGCCGCGCCGGCTTCAATCTCTCGGAATGGGCGCTGCATCATCGCGCGCTGCTGCTCTACCTGATCCTCGTCGTTGCCGCCGCCGGCTTCATCGCGTACGGACGCCTCGGCCAATCGGAAGACCCGCCATTCACGTTCAAGGTGATGGTGGTGAAGACGAATTGGCCCGGGGCGACGGCGCGCGAGGTCGAGCAGCAGGTGACCGACAAGATCGAGCGCAAATTGCAGGAGCTGCCGCTCGAGTGGGTGAGGAGCTACTCGAAGCCCGGCGAATCGCTGGTTTTCGTGTCCTTCCGCGACAGCACGCCGGCGACCGACATGCCCGGATTGCAATACCAGGTGCGCAAGAAGATCGGCGACATTCGGCAGACGTTGCCATCCGGCCTGCAGGGGCCGTTCTTCAACGACGAGTTCGGCGACACGTACACGAACGTCTATGCGATCACCGGCGACGGATTCGGCTACCGCGATCTCAAGGATTTCGGCGACCGGCTGCGCGCGGAGCTCTTGCGGGTGCCGGGCGTGGCCAAAGTCGACTTCATCGGCGAACAGGAGGAGAAAGTCTTCGTCGAGCTCTCGAACAGCAAGCTCGCCACACTCGGCATCGAGCCTGCGGCGATCTTCGCGACGCTCGCAGCGCAGAACGCGGTTGCCGCGAGCGGCGTGTTCGACACGGCGAGCGATCGTATCTATCTGCGGCCGACCGGCGCGTTCGACTCGCTCGACGCGATCCGCGACACGACGATGCGGGCGAACAATCGCGTCCTGCGCCTGGGTGACATCGCGACAGTGACGCGCGGCTACGTCGATCCGCCGCAGCAGCAGATGCGCTTTCGCGGCCACCAGGCGCTCGGCCTCGGCGTCACCATGGTCAACGGCGGCGACGTGATCGAGCTCGGTCGCGATCTCGACCGCGAAGTGGCACGCGTGCAGGCGAAGCTGCCGGTCGGCGTCGACGTGGCGCCGGTCGCGAGCATGCCGCAGGCGGTGCAGCGGTCGGTCAATCAGTTCGTTCGCTCGCTCACCGAGGCGGTCGTCATCGTGCTCGTCGTCTCGCTCGTGAGCCTCGGGCTTCGCACCGGGCTCGTCGTCGCCGTGTCGATTCCGCTGGTGCTCGCGGCGACGTTTCTCGGCATGTGGGTGTTCGGCATCGGCTTGCACAAGATCTCGCTCGGCGCGCTGATCCTGTCGCTCGGCCTTCTGGTCGACGACGCGATCATCGCGGTCGAGATGATGGCGATCAAGCTCGAGCAGGGGTTCGATCGGTTCCGCGCGGCAAGCTTCGCCTACACGAGCACGGCGTTTCCGATGCTCACCGGCACGCTGATCACCATTGCCGGTTTCCTGCCGATCGCGACCGCCAAGAGCTCGACCGGCGAGTACACGCGGTCGATCTTCGAGGTGTCGGCGCTCGCTTTGCTCGCGTCGTGGATCGTCGCCGTCGTCGTCATTCCCTATCTCGGCTACCGGATGCTGCCCGACGCGTCGAAGCCGCATGCGCCGTCGTTGCGCGCTCGGCTTTGGGCGCGGTTGCGCGGTCGCGCCGTGCCGGTCCCGCAACAACGCGCGCACGACGATGCCGACGCGGTCTATCAGACGGCGTTCTACCGCCGCTTCCGCGCGCTCGTCGCGTGGTGCGTTGGGCATCGGCGCGCCGTCATCGTCGCGACGATCGCCGTGTTCGCGGGCTCGCTCGCGATGTTCCGGCTCGTGCCGCAGCAATTCTTCCCGGCGTCGGCGCGACCCGAGTTGCTCGTCGATCTGCGGCTGCCGGAAGGAAGCTCGTTCGCGGCGACGATGAAAGAGGCGAAGAAGCTCGAGGCGGTCCTCGCCGCGGACCCCGGTATCGAGCACTTCGTCACCTACGTCGGCAGCGGCAGCCCTCGGTTCTACTTGCCGCTCGATCAGCAACTGACGCAATCGAACTTCGCGCAGGTCGTGCTGGTCGCGAAGAGCAACGCCGAGCGCGAGAAGGTGCGCACGCGCCTGCTGACGCTGTTCGACGAAGACTTCCCCGCGCTGCGCGGCCGTATTTCGCGGCTCGAAAATGGCCCGCCCGTTGGTTTTCCCGTTCAGTTCCGCGTATCAGGGGACGACATTCCGACGGTGCGAAAGATCGCGCGCGACGTCGCCGCGGTCATGCACGACGATCCGAGCATCGTCGACGTCCAATACGACTGGGACGAGCCGACCAAGGCCGTGCGCCTTGCGATCGATCAGAACAAGGCGCGGCTGCTCGGGTTCACGTCGCAGGACATCGCGGCATTTCTGCAAAACTCGGTATCCGGGTTCACCGTTACGCAGTATCGCGACGGCGACAAGCTGATCGATGTCGTGCTGCGCGGCTCCGCCGACGAGCGGGCGCGGCTTTCGTCGCTGCCGGACCTCGCGCTGCCGACCAAGAGCGGCAAGGCCGTCCCTATCACGCAGATCGCCGAGGTGAAATATGAGCTCGAGGAAGGCATCGTGTGGCGCCGCGACCGGCTGCCGACGGTGACCGTTCGCTCCGACGTTCGCGACAACGCGCAGGGGCCCGACGTGACGGCGCGCCTCAATCCGAAGCTCGACGCGATCCGCGCCGCGTTGCCGCTCGGCTATCGCGTCGAAGCGGGCGGCGCGATCGAGGATTCGGCGCGCGGACAGAAGTCGATCGCCGCTGGTGTCCCGCTGCTCGCGATCGTCGTGCTCACGCTGCTGATGATTCAACTGCAAAGCTTCGCGCGCACGGCGATGGTCGTGCTGACGGCGCCGCTCGGCTTGATCGGCGTCGCGGCCGCGTTGCTCGCGTTCGGCAAGCCCTTCGGCTTCGTCGCGATGCTCGGCACGATCGCGTTGTCGGGCATCATCATGCGCAACTCGGTGATCCTGGTCGACCAGATCGACAAGGACATCGCGGCCGGCGCTTCGCAATGGGATGCGATCGTCGGCGCGAGCGTTCGACGATTCCGCCCGATTGTTCTGACCGCTGCCGCGGCGGTGATGGGTCTGATTCCGCTGGTGCGAAGCGATTTCTTCGGACCGATGGCCGTCGCGATGATGGGCGGCATCGTGATCGCGACGGTGCTGACGCTCGTCTTCCTGCCCGCGCTCTACGCCGCGTGGTTCCGCGTCGCCCCGTCGCCGCGCGCAGCGTGACTCCCCCGCCCCGCGCAGCGTGACTTCCTCGCCCCGCGCAGGCGTGACTTCCTCGCCGCGCGCAGCGGGGAGAGGGCCGGGGTGAGGGGCGCGGTGAGGGGCCTGCGGTAGAATGACGATTTACCGCGTAGCGTCGTCGCCATGTCCATCACGCCGATTCCCGAGATCATCGCCGAATTGAAGGCCGGCCGGATCGTCGTGCTGGTCGACGAAGAGGATCGCGAGAACGAAGGCGATCTCGTCGTCGCCGCCGATTGCGTCACGCCGGACATCATCAACTTCATGGCGCGCTTCGGTCGCGGGCTCATCTGCATGCCGATCACCGCCGAGCGCGCGAGACAACTCAATCTTGCGCCGATGACGCCGGTCAACCGCTCGATGCACGGCACCAACTTCACCGTGTCGATCGAGGCCGCCGAGGGCGTGACGACCGGGATCTCGGCAGCCGATCGCGCGCACACGATCCGCGTTGCGTGCGCACCGAGCGCGAAGCCGACCGATATCGTGCATCCCGGTCACGTGTTCCCGCTGGTCGCCGAGCCGGGCGGCGTGCTGTCGCGCGCGGGCCATACCGAAGCGTGCTGCGATCTCGCCGGGCTCGCCGGACATTCGGCGGCAGCCGTGCTGTGCGAGATCATGAACGACGACGGCACGATGGCGCGGCTTCCCGATCTCGTGATCTTCGCGCGCGAGCATGGATTGAAGATCGGCGCCATCGCCGATCTCATCCACTACCGCAGCCGCACGGAGAAGCTGGTCGAGCGCATCGCCGAGCGGCCGTTGATGACGCAAGCCGGGTCTTTCCGTCTCGTCGTCTACCGCGACAAGCTGACCGACGCCACGCACCTCGCGCTGGTGCGCGGGCCGATCGCGCCCGACGTCGAGACGCTGGTGCGCGTGCACGAGCCGGTGTCGCTCATCGACCTCCTCGACGTGAAGAGCGAATCGCACTCGTGGAACGTCGCGGCGGCGCTCGACGCCATCTCCCGTGCCGGACGCGGCGTCATCGTGCTGCTGCATCGGCCCGAAAGCGCGCAGGAGCTGCGTTCTCGCGCGATTGCCGACGAGCCCCCGCCATCGCAGAAAATGGACTTGCGCAATTACGGCATCGGCGCGCAGATCCTGCGCGACCTGAACGTCGGCCGGATGCGGCTGATGGCGCGGCAGCGCAAGATGCCGAGCATGACCGGATTCGATCTCGAGGTAACCGGTTTCATCGAATCGCCCGCGGCCGCGCAGGCGTAACCGCGTACCGAACCATGCCGGTCAAACGTCTGCCCAGGGCTGTTCGCGGCGAAGGTCGTCGCATCGGCATCGTCGTCGCGCGGTTCAACGCACCGATCGGCGACACGCTGCTCGACAGCGCGTTGAAGGCGCTCATCGCCGCGGGCGTCGCGGAAAGCGAAATCACCGTCGTGTCCGTGCCCGGCGCACTCGAGGTTCCGCTCGCGCTGCAGCGCCTCGCTCAGACCGGCGACTTCGACGCGCTGGTCGCGCTCGGCGCCGTCATTCGCGGCGAGACGTATCACTTCGAGATCGTCGCCAACGAATCGGCGTCCGGCCTTTCGAGCGTGCAGCTCGAATTCGGCATCCCGATCGGCAACGGCATTCTCACCACGGATACCGAGGCTCAGGCGAGTGCGCGCGCCGGCACCAAGGGCGGCGAGGCAGCGCTCGCCGCGCTCGAGGTCGCCAATGTCCTCGACGCGATCGACGACGCATGAGCATGCGCAGACGTGCCCGCTCCGCGGGCGCGCAGACTAGGCAGGGGCGAACCGCGAGCCCGACACGCGGGGCGCCATCGCGCGAAGAGCGAGCGAGCATGCGCAGACGTGCCCGCTCCGCGGGCGCGCGGACTACACAGGGGCGAACCGCGAGCCCGACATGCGGGGCGCCATCGCGCGAAGAGCGAGCGAGTATGCGCAGACGTGCCCGCTCCGCGGGCGCGCAGACTACACAGGGGCGAACCGCGAGCCCGACACGCGGGGCGCCATCGCGCGAAGAGCGAGCGAGCATGCGCAGACGTGCCCGCTCCGCGGGCGCGCGGACTACACAGGGGCGAACCGCGAGCCCGACATGCGGGGCGCCATCGCGCGAAGAGCGAGCGAGCATGCGCAGACGTGCCCGCTCCGCGGGCGCGCAGACTACACAGGGGCGAACCGCGAGCCCGACATGCGGCGCGCCATTGTGCGATCAGAGGGCGGGACGAAGCCAAGCCCGAAGGGCGCGTCCGCGAGCGATTGCGTGGAGGCCGACGCGCGACGAAGCTCTGGCACGCGGGTGCAAAGAGGCCGACGCATGAGAACGACGCCGCGCCGCCGCGCGCGCGAGTTCGCGCTGCAGGGCCTGTATCAGCGCCAGCTATCGCGCAACGACCCGCAGGCGATCCGCTCGCAACTGGGCGAAGCGGCGGGTTTCGCCAAGGTCGACGAAGCGTATTTCGACGAGCTCTGGCGCGGCACGATCGTCGAGTACGACGCGATGATCGCGCTGGTCGCGCCCTTTCTCGATCGCAAGCCCGCCGCCCTCTCACCGATCGAGCGGGCGATTCTCGTCATCGGCGCCTGGGAGCTCAAGCACCGGCTCGATGTTCCCTATCGCGTGGCGATCAACGAGGCGGTCGAGCTCGCGAAGGCCTACGGCGGCACCGACGGCCACAAGTACGTCAACGGCGTGCTCGACAAGCTCGCCGGCACGCTGCGCGCAGTCGAGATCGCCGCCGCGGGCGAGGATGCGCCGAGCGCACGTTGACCCGCACGCGCTGCGGCGCCTGATCCGCGGCGCGATTGCCGCGATTGCAATTGCGACGGGCGCGCCGTCGTTCGCGCTCGTCCTCTATTGCACGCACGATCCCGATGCGTGCGAGCTCGCGGCGCAGACCTTCACGCGCGACACCGGCGTGGCCGTTACGGTCTCGCGCAAGCCGACCGGCGAGTTCTACGCGCAGATCCGCGCCGAGCGCGCTAATCCGAAGGGCGATGTCTGGTACGGCGGAACGTTCGACTCGTTCCTGCAGGGCGCGGCCGAAGGCCTGTTCGCCGCATATCGTTCGCCGCGCGTGGCCGAGCTCCATCCGTGGGCGCAGCGCGCGCTGCGCGAGACCGGCGATCGCGCCGTGGCGATCTACGGATCATCCTCGGCATCGGCGCGAATCCGGCGCTTCTCGCGAAGAACGGCTTGTCGATGCCGCGCTGCTGGTCGGATCTCGCCAAGCCCGAATACAAGGGCGAGATCGAGCTGTCGAATCCGGTGACAAGTGGCACCGGCTACACGATCCTGCAGACGCTGATCGCGCTCAACGGCGAGGACGCGGCGTTCGCCTACCTCAAGCGTCTCGACGCTAACGTGTTTCGCTACACGCAGTCCGGAACCGCGCAAGGCCCGTCGGTCGCGCGCGGCGAAGTGGCGATCGGCATCACGTTCGTGCACGAGTTCGTCACGCAGCAGCTCGCCGGATTCGCCGTCGACATCGCGATCCCCTGCGAAGGAAGCGGAGACGCGCTCGGGGGCATGGCGATCATCGCCGACGCGCCGCATGCCGACGAAGCGCGCGTGTTCTATGACTGGGCGCTCACCAAGTCCGCGCAGGAGCTCGCGAACAGAACGCGCAATCTGCTGCTGCCGGCCAATCGCGGCGCCGAAATCCGCCCCGAAGCCGCGCGTTACGCGAACGCGCCGATGATCGACATCGATCCGGCGAAATTCGGCGCACCGGCCGAGAAGCGGCGAATCCTCGCGCGCTGGCAGAAGGAAATCGGCGACGCGCGCCGGTAGAACGACAGTCGCTGGATTCCCGCGTTCGCGGCAATGACACGCTTGGTCGCTCGTCGTCCCCGCGAACGCGGGGACCCGGCGTCGTTCGGATCGACTCGACACGCCCCTCTATAATCACGGCGTGGCTCTATCCGAATTCGAGCTGATCAAGCGTTTCTTTCAGCGTGCCGCGCGCTCGTCGTCGGTCGTGCTCGCGGGCGGCGACGACGCCGCGCTGATCGCGCCCACACCCGGTTTCGAGATTGCGCTGTCAGTCGACATGCTGGTCGAAGGCCGGCACTTCTTCGCCGACGTCGATCCGCGAGCGCTCGGACACAAGGCGCTCGCCGTGAACCTGTCCGACATGGCGGCGATGGGCGCGACGCCGCGTTGGGCGCTGCTCGCCGGAGCGCTGCCCGCTGCCGATGCGCAATGGCTCGAAGCATTCGCGCGCGGATTCTTCGATCTCGCCGATGCGTACGGCGTTGACTTGATCGGCGGCGATACGACCAACGGGCCGCTCAACCTTTGCGTGACGATCGCAGGCGAAGTGCCTTCGGGTCAGGCGGTCCGCCGGGCCGGAGCCAAGGCCGGCGACGACGTCTACGCGTCGGGCGAGCTCGGCGATGCGGCGCTCGCGGTGGCCGCGTTGCGCGATCGCGTCGCGATCGACGCCGACGCGCTCGCGAACGCGCGCGCACGCCTCGACTGGCCGGCGCCGCGCGTCGCGCTCGGCGAGCGTTTGCGCGGTGTCGCGACGGCGATGCTCGATGTGTCGGATGGCTTGACCGGCGACCTCGGCCACATCCTCGATGCGTCGGGTGTAGGCGCGGCGATCGAGCTCGCGACGATGCCGCGCTCGCGTGGGCTCGACGCGCTGCTCGCCACATCGGCTCGCGACGTCGCGGTCGAATGCCTGCTCGCGGGCGGCGACGATTACGAGCTCGTGTTCACCGCGCCGCCGTCGTCCGCGCCGGCGCTCGCTGCGCTTTCGCGCGATCTCGAGATTGCGCTGACGCGCATCGGCTGGATCACCGCCGAACGCGGGCTGGTGGTGATCGACGAGCACGGCAACGCGCTCGGCGCGATCCCGCGTGCATTCGACCATTTCGCTGCCGAGCCGCAAGCGTGACGGGATGCAGAGCGTCGCCATGAGCGCCGTCCGCCCGAGCTGGCGGTTCCTGCTCGCACATCCGGCGCATTTCCTTGCGCTCGGCTTCGGCGCCGGTCTTGCGCCTTTCGCGCCCGGGACCTTCGGCACGCTCGTCGCGATTCCGATTGCGTTCGTGCTTCGGCCGGCAGGCGACGGCGTGTTCGCGTTCGCGATCGTCGTCGCCTTCGCGATCGGCGTTTGGGCGGCAGGCGTCGCCGGCCGCGCGCTCGGCGATGACGATCACGGCGCGATCGTCTGGGACGAAGTCGTCGCGTTTCTCGCCGTGCTGTTCTTCGTCGGCGACGATCCGCGTGGCGTCGCGTCCGCGTTCGTGTTGTTCCGCGCGTTCGATATCGTCAAGCCGCCGCCGATCCGTCAGCTCGAGCGCAAGATCTCCGGCGGGCTCGGCGTGATGGCGGACGACATCGGTGCGGCCGCCTACACGCTGCTCGCGTACGCGTTGGTGCAACGGCTGATCGGATGAGCGGGTGAACGGGTGAACGATTCGGCGCGAATGGTTGGTGTCGATCTTCGCCGCCTCGAAGAGTCGAGCCTCAACACGCTACCGGCACCACGGCAGATCTTCTACGACGGCTGGCTGCTTCGCGTGAATCCCGGGCCGACCAAGCGCGCTCGTAGCGTCACCGCGTTGTTCGGATCCACGCTGCCGCTCGCCGGGAAGATCGCGCATTGCGAAGCGCTGTACGAGCGGCGCGGGTTGCCGTGCCTGTTTCGGTCGACGCCATTCGATTCGCCGCGCGAATTGGATCGCGAGCTCGGCGCTCGCGGTTACGTCACGTTCGACAACACGCTCGTGCAGACCGCGGCGCTTGCGTCGCCGCCGGCGGTCGAGGCGCCGCCGGAGATCGAAGTCGCCGCCGCGTCGTCGGCTGCGTTCGCCGAGGCGCTTGGCGCGCTCAAGAGCACGCCGGCGCGGCAACGCGCGACGCGACGCGCATGGCTTGCGCAGACGCCGCTGCCGACGCGCGCCGTCGTTGCGACGCTCGACGGCCGCCCGGTGGCCGTCGGCCAATCGTCGATCGACGACGGGATGGCCATGATCGGAAGCGTCGCGACCGCCGACGAGATGCGCGGCCGCGGCATCGCGACGGCTGTCGTCGCGGCGCTGCTCGCGTGGGCATGGGAACGCAACGCTCATCACGCCTACTTGCAGGTGAACGACGACAACTATCGCGCGCTCGCCGTCTATCGCCGCTTCGGGTTCGCGACCGCGTACGCGTATCACTACCGCGGCAGGCCGGGGGAGTGCGCGTGAGCGCGGCGTTCGATCTCGCGCTCGCCGTGGGCGACGCGGCGAAGGCGCGCGGCGCGCGCATCGCGACGGCGGAATCGTGCACCGGCGGGCTCGTTGCAGGCGCAATCACCGATGTCGCGGGCAGCTCCGATTGGTTCGATCGCGGCTTCGTCACCTATTCCAACGAGGCGAAGCGCGAGCTCCTTGGAGTCGCCGACGCGACGCTCGCCGCCCACGGTGCCGTCAGCGAAGCGGTCGCCGCCGAGATGGCAGTCGGGGCGGTGCGCGCGAGCCGCGCGGATGTCGCCGTGGGCGTCACCGGCGTTGCCGGGCCGGGTGGCGGAACCGCGGCGAAGCCCGTCGGCATGGTCTGTTTCGGCTGGGCGTCGCGCGGCGGCGGCGTACGAACGGAGACGCGTTACTTCCCCGGCGATCGAGCGGCGGTGCGCGCCTCGTCGGTCGAGCGCGCGCTCGAGGGGCTGCTTCACAGCGTGCGGCAGCTTCCGACGGCATAGAGTCGGTAGGCCATCCGGATGCGGCAATTATATATTTGACAGGACCAGAATTCAGGAGCATGATTCAGTCATAGGGAGTCGATCATGCTTAAGTCCTTCAAAAGCCTAGCCGAAATGCAGACAGCGTTCCCCGATGAGGACGCCTGCGTCAACCATTTCCGCGTCCTGCGCTGGCCAGATGCGACCAAGATTACGTGCCCTTGGTGTGGCGCGATCGGCGCGCACAGCATCCTCGGAAACAACACGCACAAGTGTCACGACTGCCGCAAGAAGTTTTCGGTCCGCAAGGACACGATCTTCGAGGACAGCAAGATCGAGCTTCGGAAGTGGTTCATCGCCATCTTCCTGATGACTTCGCATAAGAAGGGCATCAGCTCGTGTCAACTGGCGAAGGACGTAGGCGTAACGCAAAAGACCGCATGGTTCATGCTGCACCGGATTCGCAATGCCGCGATGACCAAGGAATTCAATGCGCCGCTGCGCGGGACCGTGGAGGTCGATGATTCCTTTGTTGGCCCGAAACCGAATTTTCAGCATGTCAGCAAACGCGCCCTGAACTATGGCTCGAAAAACAAGAAAGTCATCTTCGGCATGGTGCAACGTGGCGGCGATCTGCGTCTAACGCACGTACAGAATCGCCAGCAAACGACGCTGATTCCGTTGGTAACGGCCAATGTCGTCCGCGGCAGTCGCATTCATTCGGACGAGAGTTCCAATTACTCTTGGATGAGTTCGGCGTATGCGCACGATTTCGTCACGCACAAGTTTGGCGAGTACGTGCGCGGCGACGTAACGACCAACACGATTGAAGGCGTGTTCAGTCACTTCAAGCGGACTGTCGTCGGCACCTATCATAAGGTAAGCGACGGGCATTTAGACCGCTACCTGCAAATGTTCGCCTTCCGATGGAATCGTCGTAGCAAGGGCAAACGCAAGAACAAGATCGTCGTTCGCGAAGATGCTCGCGTCAACGACTTGCTGCGGTCCACTAAGGGGCGTAGGATTACGTACAAGACATTGATCGGTAAGGCGAACTGATGCACGAAAAGCCGTTTAAGCTTCCGCTGGATTTCGGCGAGGCGCTGGCGCGATTAGCAAGAGTGCCAAAGCCCTCAGCTAGCGCGCCAAAATCGCCTAAAAAGTCACAGGCAAAGAAGCGAAAGGTATAAAAATACCTCACTGCAACAATGTGATACTTGAATTCCTTCTAGCAAGATGCTAATCTATCCCCTCGGCTGGTCCGCAACACCAGCCGAGGGGATTTTAGCTTAATGACATCGCTAGCCGATTAAAGCCAAACACGCGATTCAGGCGTGCGGCTAGCTCGGCAAACACTAGCCTAGGTCGTACCAACCTGGGTGTCATGCTTAAGTCCTAACTTGGAGCGCTGAGCAACCCGTCAGCGCTTCGGGTGTCCGCCCCGGACACAACGTTGCTGAAGAGCCGAGCGCCTCCAGCGCGTCGGCTCTTCGCTTGTGAAGACCTCATTTCACGATCCAAATTCTCGGGCCGCGCCGTTCCCTTACTTCGCTCTCCAAATAGTCGGATAGCTTGAGCCCATCCTTTTCAAACGCGTTCGCTAGATGCCGAATCTTTGGCCCAAGGGCGGCAGTGGACTCCAAGTCAAAGAACTTCGCCAAAGTTTCTGAACTAATCTCCTTGCCAGACACCGCCTTAAGCGCCTTAATGACTTTTTCTGACGGACGTTCGCCATTAACGCGGACTGGCGCTGCGCTCTTTTTGCGCAAGCGCGGTCTAGCCTCCTGTTGCCGAGCGAGGATCAGCCCTTGAAGCTCTAGGGCTTCTTGGATTGATCCAACAGTGATGGAGCCATCCGGATTAACCTTTACCGCGCCCATGAATATTCGCCTCTCCTTTGGTAGCCATGGCATTGTAGGGGGTACGGGGCGCAATTGCAAGCCTAGCGCTGCAATAGGGTAGCCACTACTTCGTGTAGCGTGGCTATCCGCATCTGGCGATGGCGGGGCCACAACAAAAAGCCCGCCGAAGCGGGCTTTGATGGCGCTAGATGACTACTTTCCAGCGGTCTTCGAGGGCTGCTGCAGCGACGCCGCGTCAACCGCATCCTGCGCGCCGCTCCTGGCTTCTGCGAGCCCGACTGATTGAAGACCGATGGTGATCCCTGGCATTCGATTCCCCGGCTGCGGGCCAACTGGGCCAGCGCTGACTTGGAAATTTAGCACTAACTCATATCTTCCCTCGTGCAAACCGTAATGCCTGACTAGTACTTCTACGAGTTGGCGGGCGCTTAGACTCTCACCGACTAGCCCCTGCACCTGAATTGATTCAGGCTTAGTGGCTGGCACCGTGGCCTCCCGTGACAGTCATTCCGAAGGATGCGCTGGTAGTTACCGTCTGAAAGGTCTCTTCATTCGATCGAACCGTTATGAAATGCTCATGGCGATGATGAATATCAGATGCCCCGGTGACGCATGCGCGACATGCCATGCTGACCATTTCGTTAAGCGTGACCCCGTGCGCTCGCGCCTTGAGCGTAAGCGACATATGGAGCTCTGGGGTAACGCGAACATTGAACTGACCCTTGAGAGGCTTCTTCGCTTCACGCCCAAGCTTCGTGCATGTTTCAATATAGTCATCTACGGCAAGTTCAAATTCGCGTTGCAGCTCTGCTGGCGTAGCCGCCTCATAGGTAACAAGGTCGTCGATAAAAAGAACCTTGCCATGACAGACGGCTCGCGTCATATCAATGTCTGCCGACCCCTCAAAACCTTTGTACTTCAGTATTTCCACTTTGGTCCTAAAGCAGATTGTTGGATTTCAGATGGTCGATAACTGCCTCGACGGCATACTTGGGCATAGTCGGTTGAGGGTGAGGCTGATGGCAGACGATCACCAAGTCCTTTGCGGCGTTATAGAACTTCCGCCGGGACCCAGCGCCGCTGAGTTCCACATACCCAAGCTGTTTGAGTAGGGAGCATATCTCGGCCCATGTGATGTCGGCCGGCGTCGGAGACGCGCCAATCCGAACCCGCAACTTGTCTAGCTTCGACATTAGATAGAGGTTCCGGGTGCCATGAATGTGACTGAATTCCAGTTACAGCGCAAGGCCGTAAGGCGGCTTCAAATGTGCTTTCGTCCATAAACGTCCCCGCCATAGGAGGCAACCCGGACCGTCACGCCGACATCCATTTTAGGCCGCTTGTCCTGTCAAGTATATAATTGCCTCCGGATGCTTGCATCGAACGAACGTTCTATCGGATAATCACCGGCAATTGGCCCTTTCGCCCCGGCTCACGGCGTGCTGTGGCGGCAGCCGCGGAAGGCGCCCGGCGATCCGCTATCCTTCACCGCGAGGACGACATGCCCCTGGATCCGAGGACCACCCCGATGGACGACAAGAGCAAAGCGCTCGCCGCAGCGTTGGCGCAGATCGAGAAGCAGTTCGGCAAGGGCTCGATCATGAAAATGGGCGAGTCGCAGATCCAGAACGACCTGCAAGTGGTATCGACCGGCTCGCTCGGGCTCGATATCGCGCTCGGAGTGGGAGGCTTACCGCGCGGGCGCGTCGTCGAAATCTACGGCCCCGAGGCATCGGGCAAGACGACGCTGTGCCTGCAGGTCGTCGCTCAGGTGCAAAAGGCCGGCGGCACGGCGGCGTACATCGACGCCGAGAACGCGCTCGATCCGGTCTACGCCGGCAAGCTCGGCGTGGACGTCGGCAATCTGCTGATCTCGCAACCCGATACCGGCGAGCAGGGGCTCGAGATCGCCGACATGCTCGTGCGCTCAGGGGGCGTCGACATCATCGTCATCGACTCCGTCGCGGCGCTGGTACCGAAGGCTGAAATCGAAGGCGAGATGGGCGATCAACTGCCGGGCCTGCAGGCACGGCTGATGAGCCAGGCGCTGCGCAAGCTCACGGCGAACATCAAGCGCGCGAACGTGCTGGTGATCTTCATCAACCAGATCCGGATGAAGATCGGCGTCATGTTCGGCAATCCGGAGACGACGACCGGCGGCAACGCGCTCAAGTTCTACGCGTCGGTACGCCTTGATATTCGCCGCATCGGCGCGATCAAGCGCGGCGAGGAGGTCGTCGGCAACGAGACGCGCGTGAAAGTCGTCAAGAACAAGGTGTCGCCGCCGTTCAAGGAGGCGCTGTTCGACATTCTCTACGGTGAGGGCATCTCGCGCGAAGGCGAGATGATCGAGCTCGGCGTCAACCATCGAATCATCGAAAAGTCGGGCGCGTGGTACGCGTACAACGGCGAGAAGATCGGGCAGGGCAAGGACAACACCCGCGACTTCCTGCGCGAGCATCCCGAGATGTCGCAGGAGATCGAAGCAAAGATCCGCGCCGCGGTCGGTGTCCCTGCACCCGGCGCCTTGCGCGCGCGCGGCGAGCCGCCGCCCGAGGAGTAACGCGCGCCGATGCAAGGCGGTCGCCCGCAACGCACGGCGCGGCCGCCGAGCTCGCTCGAAGCGCGCGCGATCGCGCTCCTCGCGCGCCGCGAATACGCGCGCGCAGAACTGCGTGACCGCCTGCTCGCAAAGGGCGCCGGCCCCGGCGAGGTCGACGAGACCCTCGATCGGCTCGAAAAGCTCGGTTATCTGTCGGACGCGCGATTTGCGAGCGGCGTCGTGCGTCGCAAGGTCGGCAGCTTCAGCAGGCGCGCGATCGCGCACGCACTGAGGGAGAAGGGTGTCGCGGCGCCGGCGGCGAAGGAAGCGCTCGCCGCGCTCGAAGCTGTCGACGAGCTCGCCCAAGCGCAGGCGCTGTGGCAGCGGCGCTTCGGTCATCCGCCGAAAGACGACAAGGAGAAAGCGCGGCAGGTGCGCTTTCTCCTTTCGCGCGGTTATGCGCCGGGGATTGCGTATCGCGTGCTGCGTGCGGCCGGCGCGCAAGTCGACGACGACGGTTGATCCGGAAGGCGAGTTGGCGCGCGCTCGCCGTGGTATAATTCTGACCATTCTGACCACACTTGGCGCCATGCGCAACGTCGGCGTTCTCGAAGCCAAGACGCATTTTTCGGAGCTCATCGACCGCGTCGCGGGCGGCGAACGTGTGACCATTACGCGTCACGGCAAGCCGGTCGCGCAGCTCGTGCCGTGCCGAAGCGACATCGCCGCGGACGCCGAGCGGCGGCGAGCGGTCGACGCGCTGCTCGCGATGCCGCGCGCCCAGTTGCGCGGATTGACGATCAAGGACCTGATCGAGGAAGGGCGCAAGCATTGAGCGCGATCGTCCTCGATTGCTCCGTCGCCGCCGCCTGGTTTTTCGCCGATGAGCGCGATGCCTACGCACGAGCCGTCGCCGAGTTCCTTGCGACCGGAACGGGCATAGTGCCGCCGCTGTGGAAGCTCGAGCTCGCCAATGCCCTGCTCGCCGGCGAGCGGCGCCGCCGCATCGGGCGCGAGCGGATCGAACGCGGACTCGCCGAAGTCGAAACGCTCGACATCCGCGAGACGTCCGACGAGCTTCGCGCGAGCGACATCGTCCGTTTCGCACGCGCGTGGAGGCTGACGGCGTACGATGCGTCCTATGTGCAGCTCGCGCAGCGGCTCGCGCTGCCGCTCGCGACGCTTGACGACGGCATGCGCACGGCCGCGAGCGCCGGCGGCGTGCGATTGTTCGAATGAAGCGACTGCGTCGATGAACGTCTCCGAAATCCGAACCAAGTTCCTGCAGTTCTTCGCCGAGCGCGGCCATTCGATCGTCGCGTC
Organism: uncultured beta proteobacterium; assembly: GCA_963728935.1. Taxonomy (GTDB): domain Bacteria; phylum Pseudomonadota; class Gammaproteobacteria; order Burkholderiales; family Casimicrobiaceae; genus CAVSMC01. Next base: position 2,709,895 of record CAVSMC010000001.1, read on the forward strand.
GTCGTCGCTCGTGCCGGCGAACGATCCGACGCTGCTGTTCGTGAACGCCGGCATGGTCCAGTTCAAGGACGTCTTCCTCGGATTCGACAAGCGGCCGTACTCGCGCGCGACCACCGCGCAGCGCTGCGTGCGCGCCGGCGGCAAGCACAACGACCTCGAGAACGTGGGGTACACCGCGCGCCATCACACGTTCTTCGAGATGCTCGGCAACTTCAGCTTCGGCGACTATTTCAAGCGCGATGCGATCCGCTACGCGTGGGACCTGCTGACGAAGGACTACGGTCTCGCGCCCGAGAAGCTGTGGACGACCGTCTACGAAACCGACGACGAAGCTTACGACATCTGGACGAAGGAGATCGGCGTTCCGGCCGATCGTTGCATCCGCATCGGCGACAACAAGGGCGCGAAGTACGCGAGCGACAACTTCTGGCAGATGGCCGATACCGGGCCGTGCGGGCCGTGCTCCGAAATTTTCTACGATCACGGCCCGGGAATCGAAGGCGGTCCGCCCGGTTCGCCGGACGCCGACGGCGATCGCTACATCGAGATCTGGAATCTCGTGTTCATGCAGTTCAACCGCGACGAAGCGGGCGTCATGAATCCGCTGCCCAAGCCTTCGGTCGACACCGGCATGGGCCTCGAGCGGCTCGCCGCGGTTCTGCAAGGCGTGCACTCGAACTACGAGATCGATCTCTTTGAAGACCTGATCCGCGCCGCGGCGCGCGAGACGCACACGAACGACCTCGCGAGCCCGTCGCTCAAGGTGATCGCCGATCACATCCGCGCGTGCTCGTTCCTGATCGTCGACGGCGTCATCCCGTCGTCGGATGGCCGCGGCTACGTGCTTCGGCGGATCATCCGACGCGCGATTCGCCATGGCTACAAGCTCGGCCAGAAGCAGCCGTTCTTCTATCGGCTGGTGAGCGATCTCGATCGCGCGATGGGCGACGCGTATCCCGAGCTTCGGCGCGACAAGCAGCGTGTTGCCGACGTGCTCAAGGCGGAAGAGGAGCGCTTCGGCGAGACGATCGACAACGGCATGAAGATCCTCGAGCAGGCGCTCGCCGACGGCCGCAAGACGCTCGACGGTGAAACGGCGTTCACGCTGTACGACACGTTCGGCTTCCCGCTCGATTTGACCGCCGATGTCTGCCGCGAGAGAGGCATCGCCGTCGACGAAGCCGGATTCGATCGCGCGATGCAGGCGCAGCGCGAGCGCGCACGCGCCGCGAGCCAGTTCAAGGCCGGCGAGAAGCTCGACTACGAAGGGGCGAAGACGCGCTTTCGCGGCTACGAGACGCTGTCGGCAGAGGGCCGCGTCGCGGCGCTCTATCGCGACGGCTCGTCGGTGCAATCGCTTGCGGCCGGCGAACGCGGCGTCGTCGTGCTCGACCAGACGCCGTTCTACGCGGAGTCGGGTGGGCAGGTCGGCGACCGCGGCGAGCTCACCTGCGGCGGTGTGTGCCTGACGCTGTTCGCCGTCGAGGACACGCAGAAGATTCAGCCCGATGTCTTCGGTCATGCCGGCGTGATGAAGACAGGCGAGCTCAAGGTCGGCGATATCGTCGCTGCACAGGTCGACCACGTCGCGCGCGCGCGCACGATGCGAAACCACTCGGTGACGCACTTGATGCACAAGGCGTTGCGCGACGTGCTCGGCTCGCACGTCCAGCAGAAGGGATCACTCGTCGATCCGGACAAGACGCGTTTCGACTTCGCGCACAACACGCCGATGACCGACGACCAGATCCGCCAGGTCGAGGCGATCGTCAATCGCGAGATACTCGAGAACGCGCCGACGACCGCGCGCGTGATGGCGTTCGACGACGCGGTGAAGCAGGGCGCGATGGCGCTGTTCGGCGAGAAGTACGGCGACGATGTGCGCGTGCTCGACATCGGCAGCTCGCGTGAGCTGTGCGGCGGCACGCACGTCGCGCGCACCGGCGACATCGGCTTTTTCAAGATCGTCGGCGAAGGCGGCGTTGCGGCGGGCATTCGCCGCGTCGAAGCGATCACCGGCGACAACGCGCTCGCATGGGTGCAGGCGCAGGAGGCGAAGCTCGCGGCTGCGGCGGCAACACTCAAGGCGCCCGTCGACGAGATCGAGTCGCGCATCGCACAGTTGATGGAAAGCGCGAAGGCGACAGAGAAGGAGCTCGCGCGGCTCAAGGCGAAGCTCGCGTCGTCCGCTGGCGAAGACCTCGCGAGCAGCGCCGTCGACGTCAAAGGCGCGAAGGTGCTCGCGGTCACGCTCGACGGCGCCGACGTCAAGGCGCTGCGCGAGACGATGGACAAGCTGAAGGACAAGCTCAAGAGCGCGGCGATCGTGCTGTCGTCGGTCACCGACGGCAAGGTCACGCTGATCGCCGGTGTGACGCCCGACCTCGTTACGAAGGTCAAGGCGGGCGAGCTCGTCAATCATGTCGCGCAGCAAGTCGGCGGCAAGGGCGGCGGCCGTCCCGACATGGCGCAGGCCGGCGGGACCAATCCAGCGCAGTTACCGCAAGCGTTGCAGTCGGTGCCGGCGTGGGTCGGCGAGCGCTTGTGAGCGCTGTCGTCCCCGCGAACCCTGCCCCAGAATGTCCTAGTCGGGAGGCGGGGACCCAGTGACGTTCGTCGCAAAGACACTGGATTCCCGCGTTCGCGGGAATGACCGTCGGAGGACCGATGTCGCTGCGCCCTGAAGTCACGATCGAAGCGCTGCGCGAACGCGGCCACGGCCGCTTGCCGGGGCTCGTCGGATTTCGGGTGATGGCGATCGAGCAAGGCATGCTCGTCGCGGAGCTCGACATTCGGCCCGAGTTGCTCGCGCCGAACGGCTTCCTGCACGCGGCCACGGTGATCGCGCTCGCGGACACGGCGTGCGGCTACGGCTGCATCGCGCACTTGCCGAAGGGCGCCGACAACTTCACGACGGTCGAATTGAAAAGCAATTTCCTCGGCACCGCGCGCGAGGGCACGATCACATGCGTGGCAAAGCCCGCGCATATGGGGCGCACGACGCAGGTCTGGGATGCGATCGTATCGCGTCATGCCGATGGGCGGCCGATCGCGCTGTTCCGCTGCACGCAGATGGTCCTGCGCGGCGAGTCGACCTGACTCCGCTCGCGTTCCCACCGAGCGCCGTCCGCTCGTGGAAATCTGCCGTGGCACGCATGACCCCGCGCCAGAACGCTGCGACCGTCGGCGCATAACCCACTGATCGAATGGCGATTATTGTGCTGGCTCGGCAGTTGCTTGTGTCATCGGCCCATGAGCGAGCCGCGCCCCCTGTCGATCGCGAAGGTTCTATGGCCTTACGTATTGCTGTGGCTTCTGGTCGCGGCAGCGCTCGGCGCGACGGTCGTCGTGCAGATCGCGACCGATCGCGAACGCGATCTCGCTGCCGCCCGCTCTGTGGTCGACGACCTTTCGCGGCTGCTCGCCGATAACGTCGCACGAACGCTCGACGGCATCGACCGCACGCTCACCGTCGTCAAGTCCGTTCACGAGCGCAATCTTTCGTCAACGCCGCCGGAAATGCTTGTCGAGGCGTCGCGGCTCGACGACGACGTCGAGCATCGCTTCGCGGTGTTCGATCGCAATGGCTTTCTGCAGACGGCGATCGGCACCGATGCAGAACGGGCGTTGTGGAATGTTTCATCGGTGATCGATTTCGTCGATGCGTCGATGTATCCGGGCTCGCAGCTTCGCGTGCAACGGCCGGTGCGCGTTGCGCAAGGCAGCGAGCAGGCGTTCGTGCCGATCGTCAAGCGGCTCGACGACGCCGCCGGCGAGTTCGACGGCGTTGTCGCTGCGGCAATCGACACCAAGCGACTTCTCGCGTCTTCCACCGAGGCGCGTGAGCCCAATCCGGTCGTGCTCGGAATTGCGTCGACCGGCGGTCAATTGATCGCGCACTCAGGCGCGGTGACGCCGACGCGCGAGTCGCGCGCGCGGGAAGCGTCGACGCTGCCGGCGATTCGCGCCAACGGCGACACGAGGATCGAATGGCGCGCGATCGACGATCGCCCGACGCTCGTTGCCGTGCGCTCGGTCGGTGCCAGCGGACTCGCCGTGTTTGCAGGCATCGACGAGGGCGCGGTGTTTGCGTCGAACCGGTTCTTTGTCACCCACAGCATCGGTTTTCTCGCTCTGACGCTGAGCGCCATCACGCTGCCGCTCGCGTTCGTCGCGCGTCGGGCGGTGCGCGAGCTCGATCGGCTGCAGCGGCGCGAGACCGAGCGCGCGAACGATCGCAGCCGCGCGCGGTCGGACCCGCTCACCGGCATCGCGAACAGGGCCGCGTTCGATGAGCATCTCAAGAACTGCCACCTGCTGCTCGCGCGCTATGGCAAGCCGTTCGTGCTCGCGTTTGTCGACGTCGATGATTTCAAGAGGATCAACGACGAAAAAGGCCGCGATGCCGGCGACGGCGCATTGCGGCGGCTCGCGCGTACGATGCGCGATAGCGTGCGCGAGACCGACCTCGTCGCACGCGTCGACGGTGACAAGTTTGCGATTCTGATGCCGGGCACCCGCGTGACGTCGGTGAAGCGCGTGCTCGACCAGCTCCGCTCGACGCTCGGCGTCGACGCGGTCATCGGCGGATGGTCGGTCACATTCTCCGTCGGCGTCGTCGCATTCGAATCCGCTCCGCCGCGACCGATCGACGCCGTCAACCTCGCCGACAGCCTGATGCACGAAGTGAAGGGCTCGGGCCGCGACGGCATCCGCTACGCGATCTATCGCGATCACGAACTGTTGTCCGAAGCCCACGCGGCGGCGGCGTGATCGCGTGGCGCGGAAGCGTCACTGCTCTGCTTGCGGCCTCTCGTCGAACACCGGCGGGCAGCGGAGGTCCAGCGTCGTCGGGAAGGAGCGGTTGCGCGCCTCGAAGCGCACGGCGACGCTTCCCTGCGTGTGGCCGTGACGGAAGAAACGCGCAACGCGGCGCGCCTCGGCCTCGAGCGCATTGACAGGAAAGCTCTCGTAACTGCGCCCGCCCGGATGCGCGACGTGATACCTGCAGCCGCCGATCGCGCGGCCGTTCCACAGATCGACGATATCGAACACGAGCGGCGTCTGTACGCCGATCGTCGGATGCAGCGCTGACGGCGGCGCCCACGCCTTGTAGCGAACGCCCGCGACGTATTCGCCGGGAGCGCCCGTCGGCGTGAGCGGCAGCGGTCGGCCGTTGCATACGACTGCGAATCGCTCGCTCGACGGGCGGCCGCTCAATCCGCGTACGAGCACCTGCATGCGCTCGAGCGACGAGTCGACGTAGCGCGACGTGCCGCCGCTTGAAATCTCCTCGCCGAGCACATGCCATGGCTCGATCGCCTGGCGAAGCTCGAGCTCGATGCCGCGGTACGCAACGGTGCCGTAGCGCGGAAACCGGAATTCGTAATACGGCAGGAACCACTCATACCGAAACGGATAGCCGGCCTGCGCAAGATCGTCGACGACGTCGCGGAAATCCTGCGCGACGAAATGCGGAAGCATGAAGCGGTCATGCAGATCCGTGCCCCAGGGCACGAGGCGCCGCTTGAAAGGCGTCTGCCAGAAGCGCGCGACCAGCGCACGCAACAGCAGCATCTGCAGCAGGCTCATCCGCGGATGCGGCGGCATCTCGAACGCGCGGAACTCGAGCAAGCCCAGCCGACCGCTCGCGCTGTCGGGCGAGTACAGCTTGTCGATCGAGAACTCGGCGCGATGCGTGTTGCCGGTGAGATCGACGAGGAAATGGCGCAGCAGCCGGTCGACGAGCCAAGGTTGGGTCGCGGTTGTGCCACCCGCGATCGTTTCGTCGAGCTGCGCAAGCGCAATCTCGAGCTCGTAGAGCGTGTCGTCGCGCGCCTCGTCGACGCGCGGCGCCTGGCTCGTGGGACCGACGAACAAGCCGCTGAACAGATACGACAATGACGGGTGGTTCTGCCAGTAACGGATCAACGATGCGAGCAAGTCCGGCCGGCGCAGCATCGGACTGTCGGCGGGCGTCGCGCCGCCGAGCGTCACATGATTGCCGCCGCCCGTGCCGGTGTGGCGGCCGTCGAGCATGAACTTCTCGGTGCCAAGCCGCGCCTGGCGCGCCTCTTCGTAGAGCGCCAGCACGCGCTCCTTGAGCGGCTCCCATCCCGAGGCCGGATGGATATTCACTTCGATCACGCCCGGGTCGGGGGTCACGGCGAAATGCACGAGCCGATGATCGCGCGGCGGCGTATATCCTTCGAAGCGAAGGGCGATCGAATGCTCGACCGCCGACGCTTCGATCGCCGCAACGAGCGACAGGTAGTCTTCGACGGTTGCGAGCGGCGGCAGGAACACGTTGACGATGCCGTCGCGCTGCTCGATGGTGAGCGCCGTTCGCACGACGACGCGCGACTTCCTCGCTTTCGCGCCCGGCGCCGCGACGCCGGCGGGCGACGCCTTGCTGCGGCGCGCGCCGAGCGCGCGCTTCTCGGCGAATGGGTCTTCTTCGATGACGACGTCGATGTCCTCCGGCGCCTCGACCGGAAGCGCATCGAGCGGCAAGCGCAGTCCGAGCGGCGAATCGCCGGGCTTCGCGAAAATGTGCCGCGCTCGAAGCGGCCACAAGCTCGATTGCCACTCGGTCGGCTCCGACGCCTTCGCGCGCGGGGCGGCGTGCAGCGGCAGGACGTAGCCGATCGGCTCGCCGATCGACTGCAGTTGACGAACGAGCTTCGCGCGTTCGGCGGGAAGCTTCACGCCGCGAGGGAGTGAATCGATGTTGGCCGGCATTTGCGTTTCATCGCGGATCAATCGCCAGGGATCCTCGTACGCCGGCTGCACGTAGTCGGGATGGAGCCACAGCGATTCGGCGATGCTGCGCGCGAACGCTCGAACCGCGTCCGAGCACGCAGGCTTCGCGGGCGCCTGGTTCGCGATCAACGCGTCGTGCGACCACACCGGCTTGCCGTCGGCGCGCCAATGGCACGACAGCGCCCATCGCGGCAGCGGCTCGCCCGGATACCACTTGCCCTGACCGAAGTGCAACACGCCGCCGGGCGCAAAGCGCCGGCGCAGCCGCTCGGCGAGATCGAGCGCGAGCGCGTATTTCTTGGGCGACAACGCGGTGAAACTCCACTCGGCGCCATCCATGTCGTCGATCGAAACGAACGTCGGCTCGCCGCCCTGCGTAAGGCGCACGTCGTGCTCGAGCAGCTCGCGATCGACTTGTTGACCGAGCGCATCGACGGCCGCCCATGCTTCCTCGGTCAACGGGCGCGTCACGCGCGGATCCTCGCGGATGCGCGTCACCTTCATCTCGAACGAAAGCTTCGTCTCGCAAGGGTCAGCGAAGCCGTGCACCGCGGATGCCGACATCGGCAGCGCTGCGCACGCAAGCGGAATATGCCCCTCGGCGGTGAGCAGTCCCGACGTCGGATCGAGCCCGACCCATCCCGCGCCGGGGATGTACGCTTCGCACCACGCGTGCAAGTCGGTGAAATCGTGGTCGGTGCCGGACGGACCTTCGAGCGGCTTCACGTCGGCGACGAGCTGAATGAGATAGCCGGAGACGAATCGCGCGGCGACGCCGCAGCGGCGCAGCGCCTGCACGAGCAGCCACGCCGAGTCGCGGCACGAGCCGCTTGCGCGCTCGAGCGTCTGCTCGCACGCCTGGATGCCGGGCTCCATGCGGATCAGATAGCGGATGTCGTGCGCGAGCACTCTGTTGACGCCGACGAGGAAGTCGATCGTCGCTATCGGCGAGCCGAGCAGCCGCTTGCGAATGCCGTCGACCCATGCCGACAAGCGCGGGCCCGCCGGCTCCGTTTCGAGGTACGCGGCGAGCTCGCGCCGCTCCTCGTCGTCGTAGGAGAACGGAAAGCTCTCCGCGCTCGTCGCGACGAAGAAGTCGAACGGGTTGATCGACGTGAGATCGGCGATGAGCTCGACGTCGATCGCGAGCTCGCGCGTAGGATCCGGAAACACGACGCGCGCGATCCAGTTGCCGTACGGGTCCTGCTGCCAGTTGAGGAAATGGCGCTCGGGCTCGATCTTGAGCGAGTAAGCATCGATCGGCGTGCGTGTGTGCGCCGCGGGCCGCAAACGGATCTCGTGCGGCGACAGCGCGACCGGACGGTCGTACTGGTAGCGCGTGCGGTGATGGAGCGCAACGCGGATCGTCATGTCCGCGCCTCCATGAACCGGATGTCTATTCGAGCCAATCCGGGTTGTCCATCTCCATGAACACCTTGCGCAAACCGCCGCCCCAGCCGGTGCGCAGCATCGTCCAGTAAGCGTCGCCCTCGCGGATCTTGTGTTGCACGCCTACGCGCAGCGCGTCTTTCGGATACCAGAGAATGTCGAGCGGCAGCCCGACCGAGATGTTCGAGCGCAGCGTCGAGTCGAACGAGATCAGCACGCATTTCGCCGCCTCGCGGTGCGGCGTCGACGGCGTGAGCACGCGATCGAGGATCGGCTTGCCGTACTTGAACTCGCCCAACTGGAAGTACGGGGTGTCGGCGCTGGTCTCGATGAAGTTGCCCTGTTGGTAGACGTGGAACAGCCGCGGCTCCTCGCCGCGGATCTGGCCGCCGACGATCAAGTCCGCCGACGCGTCGATGCCCGATTGCACCAGCATGTTGCCGTCGCGCCGCTCGATCTCGCGCAGCGTGTCGCCGGCGATTTCGGCGATGTCGAACATCGAGTCGACGTTCCAGATCGTGCGCGCATCCTCGTGCGCGTGCTTCTGGCGGTCGAGCATATTGACCGCGCCCTGCGTGATCGCGAGGTTGCCCGACGAGAGCAGGATGATCACGCGATCGTCGGGCTTCTCGTAGACGCGCATCTTCGAGAACGTCATGATGTGATCGACGCCCGCGTTGGTTCGCGAGTCCGACGCGAAGATCATTCCCGAGTCGAGGCGTACGGCGACGCAATAGGTCATGACGTTCCCGCGGGCAATCGCATCGGCGCTCGCTCATGGCTCGTGGCGCTCGCCGGTGCCGAAGAAGCTCGCCTGGATGTGGTTACCCAGCTCATTGATCCGGTCGAGGAATTGCGTCAGGTACTCGTGCAGCCCCTGATCGAACACGTCGCCGATCAGGCCGAATTGTAGCGCGGCCCGCATTTCGCCCGCGCGACGAAGCGTTTCGCCCGACGCGGCGTTGCGCACCTTCTCCAATGTCTGGTAGACCTCGCGCATGCAGAACGCGAGCGAGCGCGGGATGTCGTCGCCCAGGATCATCAGCTCGGCCAGGCGCTTCGGCGTGATCGCGTCCTTGTAGACCTTGCGATAGGCCTCGAATGCCGACAGCGAGCGCAGCACCGCCGACCACTGGTAATAGTCGACCGCACCGCCGACGTCACGCACCGACGGCAGCAGCACGTGGTACTTGACGTCGAGGATGCGCGCCGTATTGTCCGCGCGCTCGATGTGCGTGCCCAAACGCGTGAAGTCGTAGCCGTCGTCGCGGCGCATCGTGCCGAACGTGACGCCGCGGAACAGATGGCTTCGCTCCTTCACCCAGTCGAACCAGGGTGAGGGGCTGCGCAGCATCCGCGCTTCGTCGAGCGATTGCAGGTCGAGCCACGACGTGTTCAGCACTTCCCACATTTCGCTCGTGATCGTGCCGCGCACCGCGCGCGCGTTCTCGCGCGCCTGCCGGATGCACGAGCAGATCGACGCCGGGTTGTCGCCATCGAGCGCGACGTAGTGCATCACCTGCTCGGCGCAGACGATCGCGTGGCGGCCGGAGAACGGGTACACCGAGCCGGTGATGTTGAGCGGCGCGAACCACTCCTGGTCGAGCAGCTCGGGCGCGCGCAACAGCAGCGACATCCGATAGGTGACGTCGAGGATGCGCGCCGTGTTCTCGGCCCGCTCGATGTAACGGCTCATCCAATAGAGGTTCGACGCGGTGCGGGAGAGCATGCTTGTCATTCCCGCGCAGGCGGGAATCCAGTGTCTTCGGTGGGTGGCTGCATGATCTGAACGACGCTGGACCCCCGCCCGCGCGGGGGCGACCCGCTCAGTCGACGATCCACGTGTCCTTGACCCCGCCGCCTTGCGACGAGTTGACGACGAGCGAGCCCTCGCGCAGCGCGACGCGCGTGAGGCCGCCCGGCACGAGGTCGACGTCGCGCCCGGATAGCACGTACGGGCGCAGGTCGACGTGGCGCGCGGCGACCTGGCTTCCGACGAACGTCGGCACCAGCGAAAGCGACAGCGTCGGCTGCGCGATGAAGCGCTCGGGCGCCGTGATGATCCGCTGCCGGTACGCTTCGAGCTCGTCCTTGGAGCTCGTCGGTCCGACCAGCATGCCGTAGCCGCCGGAGCCCTGCGCTTCCTTTACGACCAGCTCCGGCAGATGGCCGAGCGTGTAGGCGAGATCGTCGGGTCGCGACAGCACGTAAGTCGGAACGTTGGACAGGATCGGCGCCTCGCCGAGATAGAAATCGATCATTTCCGGCACCAACGGATAGATCGACTTGTCGTCGGCGACACCGGTGCCGACCGCATTGGCGAGCGTTACGCGCCCCGCGCGGTACGCGGACATCAGACCCGGAACGCCGAGCATCGAGTCGGCGCGAAACACCAGCGGGTCGAGAAAGTCGTCGTCGGTTCGACGATAGATGACGTCGACTTTCTGCGGTCCCTGCGTCGTGCGCATGTAGACGGTGTCGTTCTGCACGAACAGGTCCTGACCTTCGACCAGCTCGATGCCCATTTGCTGGGCGAGGAACGCGTGCTCGAAATAGGCCGAGTTGAAGTTGCCGGGCGTCAGCAGCACGATCGTCGGATCATCGATGTCGTTCGGCGCGACGCCGCGCAACGTGTCGAGCAGCAGGTCGGGGTAATGGTCGATCGGGCGGATCTGCTGCTGCGCGAAGAGCTCGGGGAAGAGCCGCATCATCATCTTGCGGTCCTCGAGCATGTACGACACGCCCGACGGCGTGCGCAGGTTGTCCTCCAGCACGTAATACTCGCCGCTCGCGTCCTTCACGAGATCGACGCCGGTGATGTGCGCGTAGATTCCGCCGGGGACGTCGAGGCCGATCATCTCCCGGCGGAATTGCGGGTGACGCTCGATCTTGTCGCGCGGCACGCGTCCGGCGCGCAGGATCTCCTGCCCGTGATAGATGTCGTGCAGGAACAGGTTCAGTGCCTTCACGCGCTGCCGCAGACCGGTGGCGAGCCGGTCCCAGGTCGCGCCCGGGATGACGTGCGGAATGATGTCGAACGGTATCAGCCGCTCGCGTCCGGCGGATTCTCCGTAGACCGCGAAGGTGATACCGACGCGGTGGAACAACAGGTCGGCGGCCTGGCGGTTCTGCGCGATCTTTTCCGCCGGCGTCTGCGCGAGCCAGTCGGCGAACGGCTGGTAGTGCGGGCGTGCGCGCGGCTCGCCGTTCTCGGCGTCCTCGTACATCTCGTTGTAGTAGCGGCCGAGCGGCATGTGGTCATTTTCCCCCGGATGAAGCGTTCAGCAAGCGCCGTGCCATCCAAAATCGCGGCGCCGGTGTGGGCTTTTGCGTGGCGTTGCGCACCGCCATGGCGCAATTCGCCGCCGTCGCACCACGATGGCTCGGACGTTCGACCGATGTTGCGCTGAATTGCGTTGTGGCAAACCGGGCGAACATCCCGGCCGCGCACCTCGACCTTGGCGCTCGTCGCAACGTTACTCGGCTTTGCAGCGGGCGTGCTGCTGCTCCAGGCGCAACCCGAGTTGCCGCAACCCGGCGGCTGGTTCGCGTTCGCTGCGATCGCGCTCGGTTGGGCTGCGCTTGCCAGCCGATGCATCGGTGTGCGATGCGCCGTTGCGGGCGCGGTCGCGCTCGCCGCGATGGCCGTCGGATTCGCCTACGCCGCAGCCCGCGCGCACGCGCGGATGGCCGACGAATTGCCGCCGCAATGGGAGGGCGTGGACATCGCGATCGTCGGCATCATCGACGATCTTCCGCAATCGGGCCCGCGCGGCACGCGCTTCGCGTTCGCCGTCGAGCGAAGCGAAACCCGCGAGGCGACCGTGCCGGGCCGCCTATCGCTCGTCTGGTATCCGACGGCGCGGCGCGATTCGCTGTCGGACGCGCCGATCTTGCATGCGGGCGAGCGCTGGCGTCTCAGCGTGCGGCTCAAGCGCCCGCACGGCGACGTGAACCCGCACGGGTTCGACGTCGAGGCTTGGCTGCTGCAGCACGCATTGCGCGCGACCGGATACGTTCGCGCCGACCAGGAGAACGCACGTATCGACGCGTTCGTCGGGCGGCCGATCGACTATGTGCAGCGCGCACGCGAATCGATTCGCGCCCGCATTCTCGCCGCGCTCGGCGACGCCAAGTACGCCGGCGTCGTCGTTGCGCTCGCGATCGGCGAGCAGCGCGCGATCCCGGAATCGCAGTGGCGCGTGTTCAATCGCACCGGCGTGACGCATCTGATCTCGATCTCCGGCCTGCACGTCACCGTCTTCGCGACGCTCGCCGGCGGTCTCGCGCTCGCGCTCGCCCGACGATGCGTGCGTCTGAGCGCGCGACTGCCGGCGCACAAGATCGCCGCGGCGATCGGCGCGCTAGCCGCGTTCGGCTACGTCCTGCTCGCCGGTGCCGAAGTGCCGGCGCAACGAACGCTGCTGATGCTGTGTACTGCGGCCATCGGCGTATGGCTCGCGCGTCCGGGCACTGCCGCGGTCGTATGGCTGTGGGCGCTCGCCGTCGTGCTCGCGTGGGATCCCTGGGCCGGTCTTGCCCCAGGATTCTGGCTGTCGTTCGGCGCCGTCGGCCTGCTGCTCTACGGCAGCATCGGCCGCGTGCGTACGCGAGAAGCGACATGGGGCGCGCGATTGCGTGCCATGCTGCGCGCCGCGGCGCACGCGCAACTGCTCGTCACGATCGGCCTCGTGCCGATGACGCTCGCGATGTTCCAGCAGGTCTCGCTCGTCTCGCCGATCGCGAACGCGCTCGCGATTCCCGCCGTGACGTTCGTCGTCGTGCCGCTCACCCTCGCCGGTGCAGCACTGCCGCTCGACCTTCCGTTCGTCGCGGCGCACGCGGCGTTCGCCGCGCTGATGCTGCCGCTCGACGCGCTTGCCGATGCGCCGAGTGCCGTGTGGCAGCAACACGCGCCGCCGCCATGGGCGGTGTTCGCGGCTTTGATCGGCGTCGGCTGGCTTGCCGCGCCGCGCGGCGCTCCTGGGAAGTCGATCGCCGTGTTGTGGCTTACGCCGCTCGCACTCGTGCGTCCCGAACCGCCGCCGAACGGCGCGTTCGATCTCGTCGTGCTCGACGTGGGACAAGGTCTCGCCGTTGTCGTGGCGACGCACGCGCATGCGCTCCTCTACGATGCCGGCCCACGCTACAGCGACGACGCGGACGCCGGCGGCCGCGTCATCGCGCCGTACCTCCGCGCGGCGGGCATCAGCCGTCTCGACGCGATGGTGATCTCGCACCAGGACAGCGATCACAGCGGCGGCGCGCGAACGCTGCTCGCAACAGTCCCCGTCGACTGGATCGCTTCGTCGCTGCCGCTCGACAATCCGATCGTCGCGCTGCGAAGCGGCGACGGCGCCGATCCGGCGGGGCACGTTCGCTGCGAAGCGGGCCAGCAATGGACGTGGGACGGCGTTCGCTTCAGCGTGCTGCATCCGACGCCGCTCCACTACGAGAACGCTCGCGCGAAGCCGAACGATCTTTCGTGCGTCGTGCGTATCGACTCGGCATACGGAAGCGCGCTTCTCACCGGCGACCTCGAAGCGCGCGGCGAAGCGGAGCTCGTGCGCCGCGAAGCGCCGCTCGCAGCCGACGTTCTCGTCGTTCCGCATCATGGCTCGCGCACGTCGTCGACGGTCGATTTCATTGCCGCGGTTGCGCCCGACGTCGCGGTCTTCACGCCGGGCTACCGCAACCGGTTCGGTCACCCGCGTCCCGACATCGTCGAGCGCTATGCACTGTTCGGCTCGGCACTTCATCGAACCGATTACGACGGTGCCGTGATGTTCCGATTTGCGCCGGGCGCGTCGCGCGATCCGCACGTCGAGCGGTTGCGGTCGCGCCGCTATTGGCGCGAGGCGCCGGTGCAAGACGCGCCGTCGCTCGATTGAGTCGCTGCGCGACTAGAATGGCATCGAATCATCCGTCGCAGGGCGCTCTCGATGTTCGCTTTCGCGTTTCGGTTGCGGTCCGCCCTCGCGGCTTTGTTGATTGTCGCGTCCGCGGCAGCGCAGGCGGCTGGCGCTGATGCCGCGGACGGCGCGCAATTGAAGCTCACCGTGGCCGCGGGCCCGGCATTTCCGCTGGGGCGCGCGGCCGCGCGCTGGGCGCAGATCCTCAACGACGCGCGAATCGACAACGCAACGACCAAGGTGTTTCCCGGCGCGACGCTCGCGCAGCGCGACCCGTTGCGCGAGTTCCTCGCATTGAAGGACGGGCCGGCCGATCTGGGCGTCGGATCGGCGCTCGCGTGGTCGGCGCAGGTGCCTGCGCTCGGCGTTTATGCGTTGCCGTGGTTCGCGCCGACGCCGCGTGCACTGGAGACGCTCGCCGGCGATCCGGCGCTCACTGCACTGGTCGCGTCGCGCGTCGAGACGGCCGGCGCGGTGTTGCTCGCCGTTGCGCCCTTGGGGCACGAAGCGCTCGCAACGACGCGCGGTCCGCTGCTCGCGCCGTCCGACGTCGCCGGCCTGCGTGTGCGCTCGATCGCGATGCCGATCGTCATCGAGACGGTGGCGGCGCTCGCCATGAAACCCGCAGCGATGTCGTTTGCCGACGCGCAAGCCGCGTTCATGGCGAGCTCGCTCGACGGTCAGCTTGGCGCGCCGGCGGCGTTCGCCGCGATGCGCATCGCGTCATTCGGACAGAAGCATGTGCTGCGTTGGGGCGCATTCGCCGATGCGATCGTCTTCGCCGTGCGCCGAAGGCGATGGGACCTGTGGACCGACGAGCAGCGTGCGGCGGTCCGATCCGCGGCGCAGACGGCCGCCGCAGAAGCCGGCGCGCTCGTGCGCGAGGACGACGCGATCGCCGAGCTCGCCAGAACCGGCGTGACGTCGACGCGGCTCACGTCTTCGCAGCGAGCGGCATTTCGCGCCACCGTCGGGCCCGTTGTCGAGCGTTGGACGAATGTCGTCGGCACGGATGTGGTCGCAGCGGCGACCGAAGCGCTCGCGCCGCTGCCGGAAAGCGAGCGATGAGCGGTGCGCCCACGTGCGTGCTGCTCGCCGACAGCGTTACCGCGCTCGACGAACGACATGCCGATGCGGTGGTCGTCACGGGCTCGCATGGCGGGCCGATCGCCGCCCGCTACGCGGCAAGTGCCAACGTGCGGGCGGCGATCTTCAATGACGCGGGAGTCGGTCTCGACGATTCGGGCGTCGCCGGTCTCGATCTGCTCGACACCATCGGCGTTGCCGCGGCGACGGTCGCGCATACGTCGGCGCGGATCGCCGACGCGCGCGATGCGGCGGAGCACGGCATCGTGAGTCGCGCAAACGCAACCGCTCGCGCTGTCGGTGTCGCGGCTGGAATGAGCTGCGCGGACGCCGTCGCGCGGCTTCGATGCGCGCCGCGTGGCTGCGGCACGCTCGCGCCGGGGCGCGACACGCGCCGTATCCTGCGACGCGCGAGCCGGCGCGCGCCGGCGGTCATCGGCTTGGATTCGATCGGCCTCGTCAACGCGTCCGACGCCGGCACGATTCTGGTGATCGGATCGCACGGCGCGCTTCACGGCGGCGATCCGGCAAGCGCGCTTGGCGTCGACCCCGCTGCCGCGTTCTTCCACGACGCCGGCGGCGGCAAGGACGGTGCGGGGTTCACCCGATTGCCGGTCCTCGCCGCGCGCGGCATTCCGGCGGCGAGCGTCGATGGCCGGAGCGCCCGCATTGGCGATGCGCGTTCGATGTGGCGCACCGTCGTGCTGTCGCGCGCGAACGACGTCGCGCGCGAACGCGGATGGCACGAGTCGATGCGCGTCTGCGACGCCGCGTCGACGATCGTCAGTTGACGAATTTGCCGAGCCGGACCGCCGTCTCGCCGATCTTCGGCCGCCGCGTCGGCATGATCATCACGCAGTCGTCGTACGGCGTTCGCACGTCGGTGCCGCCGTCGTAGGCGAGCAGCGTTCCGGCGCTCGGAACGACGGCGAGCCCTTTCAACGGCAGCACGAACGCGAAGTCGTCGCTTCGTATCGTCACGACGTCGGTCACCTCGATCACCTTCGGGGCAGGCGTGGGTGACGCGTCGAGATGCGCGCGCAAGAACGCCTCGTCGGCGAGCGCGAAGTGGCCCAAGAAGCGCAACGTCGCTTGTGTCGCCACGCGCGGCGACGCGGCTTCCCAGTGCTGTCCGCATTCGACCAGCAGCGAGTTCTTCGGGCTCGAGGGGTCGTCGAATGCCGCGTAGTCGCGCAAGCGCTTGCCCGCCGCGTGTCCGGCGTCGACGACGATATGCTCGGGAATGCCGACCGCCTTGGCGAGCTCGAGCCCTTTGCGCTGGCGACCGGCCAGCGCAAGAGGCGGACACGGGTCGGTCATCGAATGGAGGTCGAGCAGGTAATCGGCGCGGTCGTAGATCGGCCGCAGCTCGCGGGCGCGCGCGAGCTCCATCGTGCGTCGCGGCGCGCCGAGAACATCGGCGGTCCACAACCGATTGAAGTCTTCGTCGATGCAGCGAGATGCGAAGGGATCGGCGGGATTGAAGCGGGCGAACGCGGCGACATTCGCGAAGCACACGGTCAGCGTCCCGCGTGTCGGTCTGAACCGCTCGCGAAGCAGCCAGTCGAGCGCGACCGCGCCGCAGATCTCGTTGCCGTGCGTGAGAGCCTGCAGCAGCACGTGCGGTCCGGTCGTAGCGGTCTCGAACGTCCAGACGTAGGGCGCAGCGCCGTTGCCCGACGCCCACGGCGAGAGATCGGGCAGCCCGACGTCGATCGTCGGCGAGGGTTGAGGCTGCGCAGCGTTCATCGGCGCGCCGCCTATGCGACGCACAGACGCTGGGCAAGTCGACGCATGAACGCCTCGCAGCGTGCGAGCTGGTCGATCGCGACCCATTCGTTGGGCTGGTGCGCCTGCGCGATGTGGCCGGGTCCGCAGATCAGCGCCGAAATTCCGGCCGCGTGGAACAACGCGGCTTCGGTGCCGAACGAGACCTTGCCGAATTCGCCCGAACCGTTGCATTCGCGGCCGAGCGCGGCGATCGCGCTGTCGCCATGCGTATCGAATCCCGGCAGCGCGGACAGCCGATCGAACTCGATGTAGGTGTCCGGCGCGACCGCGTGCATGGCGGGAAGCAAGCGCTCGGCGAATGCCTGCACGTCGGCGAAGAAGCGATCCGGATCGTCGAACGGCAGATGGCGAATCTCGAAGTCGAACGCGCAATCGCGCGGGACGATGTTCACCGCCGTTCCGCCGTGGATCACGCCGGTGTGAACGGTCGTGTAAGGCACGTCGTAGTCATCGTCGTAGCCGCGGCCGGCGCCGCCGTCGTCACGAAACGAACGCGCGCGCGCGGTCAGATACGCGACGATCTCGCAGGCGATCTGCACGGCGTTGACCCCGAGCGGTGTAAGCGACGAGTGCGCTTCGTGCCCGCGCACGCGAGCGCGCCAGCTCCGCTTGCCCTTGTGAGCGACCACCAGTTGCATGCCGGTCGGCTCGCCTACGATGCAGCCGGCCGGATGGACGCCGCGTGCTGCGATGTCGGCGATCAGGCGGCGAACGCCGATGCAGCCGACTTCCTCGTCGTACGACAGCGACAGATGCAGCGGCTCGCGCAGCCCGCGGCGGATGAACTCGGGGACGAGCGCGAGCGCGGTCGCCGAGAAGCTCTTCATGTCGGTGACGCCGCGCCCGTAGACGCGATCGCCGATCGGCGTCGCGCACCACGGATCGGTCTCCCACGGTTGGCCGTCGACGGGAACGACGTCGGTGTGGCCCGACAGCACGATTCCGCGTTCGGTGGCGTTGCCGTCGCGCGCGGGAATCGTCGCGAACAGGTTCGCCTTTCGATACGCGTCGTCGTACGTGAGCGTGCAATCGACGCCGTAACGCGTAAGGTGCGAGCGCACCCATTCGATCAGCCCGAGGTTCGATTCGCGGCTCGTCGTGTCGAATGCGACGAGCTCGCGGAGGAACGGCCACGCGACGAGCGCGCTTACCTCGTGCGTCGGCGTGGGCAGGGCGTCCGGAGCGTTCATGGCGGCGCGGTTATCTCGTGCGCCGATCCGAAGTTGGCGCGCTTCGCGAAGAAAGCCAGAATAGGCAGCGGGTCGCCGACTGTCAAATGCGCCGGCCGGAACGAAGCGACGGCGCTTCAGTCGAATTCGCATCGCCGCGACGGGGCGGCGCAATCGCGGGGGAAGGGCTCCGATGGCGGCACCAGCGCAACGGCAAGCGACGATCCAGCGTCGCGCAGCGGTGGGATTGGTCGCATTGCTTTGGGCGGTGGGTGCGTGCGGCCAACCGCTGCCGGTCGATCGCATCAAGCTTCCCGCCGGATTTTCGATCGACGTTGTCGCGAGGGTGCCGAACGCGCGCGAGATGACCTGGGGCGAGCGCGGAACACTCTTCGTCGGGTCACGCGAAGGTCGCGTTCACGCGGTGACGCTGCCTGAACAGGCACGCGGCGAAGCAACCGTGCGCACCGTCGCGTCGGGTTTGCAAATGCCGGTCGGCGTCGCTTTCCGGCATGGCGCGCTGTACGTATCGGCGGTCGACCGCATCGTGCGCCTCGACGACATCGAGCGCGATCTCGATCATCCGCCGAAGCCCGTGGTCGTGACGAGCGCCTTCCCGAGCGATACGCATCATGGATGGAAGTTCATCGCGTTCGGCCCGGACGGCAAACTCTACGTTCCCGTCGGTGCGCCCTGCAATATCTGCGAGCCCGACACCGATCGTTACGCGAACATCATGCGGATGAATGCCGACGGCAGCGGCCTCGAGGTGTTCGCGCGCGGTATCCGCAACTCGGTCGGCTTCGACTGGAACCCGCAGACGAAGGAGCTGTGGTTCACGAACAACGGTCGCGACATGATGGGCGACGACGTTCCGCCCGACACGCTTCATCGCGCTCCGCGTAGCGGCCTCAATTTCGGGTATCCGTATTGTCACGGCGGTACGATCGCCGACCCGCAGTTCGGCTCGCGACACGCCTGCAGCGAGTTCGCTGCGCCGGCGCAACTGCTCGGCCCGCACGTCGCTTCGCTCGGCATGCGCTTCTACACCGGCTCGCAGTTTCCCGCGAGCTACCGCAACCAGATCTTCATCGCCGAGCACGGCTCGTGGAATCGCAGTCACAAGATCGGTTACCGCGTGACCCTCGTGAGGCTGGGCGCCGATGGACGTGCGACCGGTTACACGCCGTTCGCGGAAGGGTGGCTGCAAGGCGAGAGCGCGTGGGGCCGTCCGGCGGACGTCCTCGTCGCGCCGGATGGGTCGCTGCTCGTATCGGATGACCTGGCGGGCGCGATCTACCGCATCCGCTACCGCTAGCGAAAGTAGGGTCAGACTCGACTTTTCGAAAAGTCGAGTCTGACCCTACTTTTCGGGGTCAGTACGGGTAGTACGGCCGGTAGACGACGGGTGGACGATAGACGACGCGCGGCGGCACGTAGTAGGGCGCCGCGTACGGCGGGTAGACGGCCGGCGGCGCGTACACGGCCGGTGGCGCGTAGTAGCGGTGGTGATGACGCCAGTGCGGCGCGTATGCCGGTCCACGATAGTACGGCTCACCCGCGCTCACGGCGAAGCCTGGTCCACCGATTGTCACGCTCCACGCCGTGCCTGCGGAGGCCGCGGGGGCGAACGCCACGCCGGCGGCGAGCGTCGCGGCGAGCGCAGTACCGACGATGATGCGACGGTTCATGGAATCTCCTTTCGACTCTGACGGCAAAGTTGGCTGAAGCGCCGGCAGGTGCCGGTCTTTGCAGCGCATGTGTCGTCAACGCTGCGATTCGGGTGCGGGTTGACCAGGAAACAAATGGATACGATTGCGTGATTTGCAACCCTCATTTCCGCAGGGTCTCGTCGTGTTTTGTTATCCTTCGCACATCCGCCGCCGCCGGCTATCAAAAGGTCCCCATGTCGCGTTCGCCGCTCTGCCGTGTCGGACTTGCCCTTCTCACAGCGCTCGCCTCGATTGGGTCCGCGTTCGCTGCCGACTTGACGATCGGCCTCGCGACCGACATCACGGCGATCGATCCGCACTACCACAACGTCACGCCGAACAACAGCGTCGCGTTCCACCTCTTCGGCTACCTCGTCGAGCGCAACGAGAAGTCGCAGCTCCAGCCGGGTCTTGCGACCGAGTGGAAGACGGTCGATCCGCTGACGTGGGAGTTCAAGCTTCGCCGCGGCGTCAAGTTCCACGACGGCAGCGACTTCACCGCCGCCGACGTCGTCGCGTCGATCGAGCGGGTGCCCACGGTCGCGAACAGCCCGTCGCCGTTCACCGCGTACACGAAGCAGATCAAGGAAATGGTCGTCGTCGATCCGTACACGATCCGCTTCAAGACGGCGACGCCCTATCCGCTGATGCCCTCCGACATGACGCAGGTGCTGATCATTTCGAAGGCGGCCGCGAAAGCGTCGACGGAGGATTTCAACAGCGGCAAGGCGGCGATCGGCACGGGTCCCTACAAGCTCATCCGCTACGTCAAAGGCGATCGTATCGAGCTCGCGCGCAATGACGGCTATTGGGGCGGCAAGACGCCGTGGGAGAAGGTGACGCTGCGATTGCTGCCGCAGGACGCGCCGCGTGTGGCCGCGCTGCTCGCGGGCGACGTGCAGGTGATCGAGAACGTGCCCACTTCCGATGCGGCGACGCTCAAGAAAGACAAGCGGTTGTCCGTGTTCCGCACGGTTGCCGACCGGCTGATCTACTTGCACATCGACAGCGATCGCGATGCGTCTCCGTTCATCACCGACAAGGCGGGTAAGCCGCTCGCGAAGAATCCGCTGAAAGATGCGCGTGTGCGCAAGGCGATGTCGAAAGCGATCAATCGCCCGGCGATCGTCGAGCGCGTGATGGAAGGCGAGGCGATCGCCGCCGGTCAGCTCATCCCTGATTTCCTGTTCGGCGCGACGAAGAACCTTAAGGTCGAGCCGTACGATCCGGACGGCGCGAAGAAGCTCCTCGCCGAAGCGGGGTACCCCGAAGGCTTCGGGCTCACGATCCACGCGCCGAACAACCGTTACGTGAACGATGCGAAGGTCGCGCAGGCGGTGGCGCAGATGCTCTCGCGCGTCGGTATCGACACGAAGGTCGTCGCGATGCCGTCGGCCACTTTCTTTACGCAGGCAACCGAGCTCAAGTTCAGCCTGATGCTGGTCGGCTGGAGCACGGGCACCGGCGAGGCGTCGTCGTCGCTCAAGGCGTTGCTGATGACGTACAACCGCGACAAAGGCTACGGAACCGCAAACCGAGGCCGCTATTCGAATCTGAAGGTCGATGCGCTGACCGAGGACGCGCTGCAGACCGTCGACGACGTCAAGCGCGAAGCGTATCTGCAGCGCGCGACCGAGCTCGCCATCAACGACACCGGCGTTATCCCATTGCACTTTCAGGTCAATCTGTGGGCGACCCGCGACGGCATCAGCTATGTGCCGCGAACCGACGAGAACACGCTCGCGTGGAAGTTCAAACCGGGCGCGGCAGCGGCCAAACCCATGTAGGAGGCCACGATGAATGCCCCGATTCCCACTGACCCGCGTGCGGCCGTGCGCACGCCGCCGCAGCACTTCATCGCGAATCGCTGGATGCCGCCGCGATCCGGCGAGACGTTGCCGATGATCGATCCGTCGAGCGGACAGCCGTTCGCGGCGATTGCACGCGGCGACGCCGCGGACATCGATGTCGCCGTCAAAGCGGCGCATGAAGCGTTCGACGGCGCGTGGGGTGCGCTGGCGCCGGCCGACAAAGGACGGCTGCTCGGCAAGCTTTCGCGTGCGATCGCCGATCATGCCGACGAGCTCGCGATGATCGAAGCGATCGATTGCGGCAAGCCGCTCAAGCAGGCGCGCGCCGACGTCGCCGCATGCGCGCGGTACTTCGAGTTCTATGGCGGCGCCGCGGACAAGTTGACCGGCGAAACGATTCCGTATCCGCGCGAATTCACCGTGCTCACGTGGCGCGAGCCGCATGGCGTAACGGCGCACATCATCCCGTGGAACTATCCGCTGCAGATCTTCGGACGCAGCGTCGGCGGTGCGCTCGCCGCCGGCAACGCGTGCGTGGTGAAGCCCGCCGAGGACGCGTGTCTGTCGCTGCTGCGCGTTGCCGAGCTCGCAGCCGGGATCGGGTTGCCGCCGGGTGCGCTGAACGTCGTCACCGGGCTGGGCCGCGAATCGGGCGCGGCGCTCGCCTCGCATCGCGGCGTCGACCACGTGTCGTTTACCGGCTCGCCGGCGACCGGTGCCTGGGTTGCCCAGGAGGCGGCCAAGCGCCATTGCCCCGTCACGCTCGAGCTCGGCGGCAAGGGGCCGCAAATCGTGTTCGCCGATGCCGATCTCGAGTCGGCCCTGCCGGTGCTCGTCAACGCGATCGTGCAGAACGCCGGGCAGACGTGCAGCGCCGGCAGTCGCCTCGTCGTCGAGCGGCCGCGTTACGAGGAAGTGCTCGACAAGCTCGGCGCGAAGTTCTCGGCACTCAATGTCGGCCCCGCGCTCGCCGACCTCGATTGCGGACCGCTGATCCGCGCTTCGCAGCTCGATCGCGTCCGCGGTTTTCTCGACGATGCCGAGCGTGATTGCATCCCGACCGTTGCGCGCGGCACGCTCTCCCGCGACGCGCCGTCGTCGGGCTATTACGTCGCGCCGACGTTACTGCGCGATGTCCCGCCGACGTGCCGTCTTGCCTGCGACGAGGTGTTCGGACCGGTGCTAGCGGCGATGCCGTTCGATGACGAAGCCGACGCCGCACGGATCGCCAATGGAACCGACTTCGGATTGGTCGCCGGCATCTGGACACGCGACGGCGGCCGGCAGCTGCGCATGGCGAGGGCGCTGCGCAGCGGACAAGTGTTCGTCAACAACTACGGCGCGGGCGGCGGCGTCGAATTGCCCTTCGGCGGCGTCAAGCACTCGGGCTACGGCCGCGAGAAAGGCTTCGAGGCGCTGCACGGATTCACGACCCTCAAGACGGTCGTGTTGAAGCACGGCTGAGAATCCGCATGAGACTCGCCAACAAGATCGCCATCGTGACCGACGCGGGGTCCGGTTTGAGCGACCGCCGCTCGCATCGCTCGCTTCACGCGCGGCTGCGCCGCGCATGAGCGCTCGCCGAAACCGGCCCCCGAACTTGCCATTTGAATCGGTATGAGACTCGCCAACAAGATCACCATCGTCACCGGCGCGGGGTCCGGTTTTGGCGAAGGAATCGCCAAGCGCTTCGCGCACGAAGGCGCGAAAGTCGTCGTAAACGATATCCATCACGAAGCCGGCGAGCGCGTCGCGTCCGACATCGCGCGCGCCGGCGGCCAGGCGAAGTTCTGTCCCGGCGACGTGTCGAACGACTCCGACGTATCGCATCTGATCGCTTTCGCGCTCGCCTCTTACGGCGGACTCGACGTCGTCGTCAACAACGCCGGCACGACGCATCGCAATCAGCCGATGCTCGATGTTGCCGAAGCCGAGTTCGACCGTATCTACGCCGTCAACGTGAAGAGCCTCTTTCTCACCGCGAAGCACGCGGTGCCGCACTTCCGCCGCCAGCGCAACGGCGTGTTCATCACCATCGCGTCGACCGCGGGCGTGCGGCCGCGGCCGGGGCTCACGTGGTACAACGGCAGCAAGGGCGCCGCGATCGTCACCAGCCGCTCGATGGCCGCCGAGCTCGCGCCCGACAACATTCGGGTCAACGTCATCAACCCCGTCGCCGGCGAGACGGGCATGCTGGCCGATTTCATGGGCACGGACACGCCGCAGATGCGCGCGAAGTTCGTCGCGACGATCCCGCTCGGACGGTTGTCGCAACCGTCCGATATCGCGACAGCGGCGGTGTTCTTCGCTTCCGACGAGGCTGCTTTCGTCACCGGCGCTTGTCTCGAGGTCGATGGCGGCCGCTGCGTGTAGGCCGCGGCGGTGATCCGCATTCGCGAGATCGATCACATCGTGCTTCGCGTGCGCGATCTCGATCGCGCGCTCGCGTTCTATTGCGACGCGCTCGGCTGCACGGTCGAGAAGCGGCAAGACGCGATCGGGCTCGTGCAACTTCGAGCCGGGCGCTCGCTGATCGATCTCGTTCCGCTCGCTGGCCAGCTCGGCGCAGCGGGCGGCGCCGGACCGGGACGCGAAGCGCGCAACGTCGATCACTTTTGCGTGCGCGTCGAGCCTTTCGACGAGGCGGCGATTCGCGCCGACCTCGAACGCCATGCGATCGCAGTCGGCCCGACGCAGCGGCGCTACGGCGCCGAAGGCGACGGCCCGTCGATCTACATCACCGATCCCGATGGCAACAGCGTGGAGCTGAAAGGGCCGCCGACATAGATCGCGAACCCGGCCTACGATGTTGAAGTCCGGCAATCCGGCGGTGACGGTGCTGCTCGGCGCGCTGATCGCGATCGCGCCGCTCGCGATGGACGTCTATCTCGCATCGATGCCGTCGATGGCGCGAGCGCTTGCGACGACGCCCGACAAGGTGCAGTTGACGCTCTCCGTCTACATGTTCGGATGGGGCGCCGTGCAACTGATCGCCGGACCGCTGTCCGATCGTTTCGGCCGCCGGCCGTTGCTTCTTGGCGGTCTCGCGCTCTTCGTCGCCGCATCGGCCGCATGCGCGCTGTCGCGCACGATCGAGATGCTGATCGCTTCGCGCTTCGTTCAGGCGATCGGCATGGCGACCGTTGCCGTCGTCCCGCGCGCCGTCGTGCGCGACCTTCATTCCGGCGATCGCGCGGCCAAGATGCTCTCCGCGATGGCGATGGTGCTCGGCATCGCGCCGGTGGTCGCGCCGGTGCTCGGCAGCCACCTCCACGTGTGGTTCGGATGGCAGTCGAACTTCGTCTTCGTCGCGCTCTACGGGACACTTGCGTTCGTTTGCGTCGCCGTCGCACTTCCGGAGACGCTCGCAACGCGCGATTCGAAGGCGCTCGCGCCTTTGACAATGCTCGCCAATTTCGCGACCCTGCTGCGCTCGCGTCGCTACGTCGGCTACTTGCTCGTCGTCGGGTTCACGTCGAGCGCGCTGTTCGCGTTTCTCGCCGGCAGCGCGTTCGTCTTCGTATCGGGCCTCGGCACCGGCGAACGAGGGTTCGGCGTGCTGTTCGCGATGGTGATGCTCGGCAACATCACCGGCGCAGCGATCGCCAATCGCGTCGTCGTCCGGTTTGGTCTCGACCGGCTGATTGGCTACGGAACGTGGCTGATGCTCGCGGCCGGCGTTGCGATGGCGGCGCTCGCATGGGCGGGCGTCGACCATCCGGCGGCGATCGTCGTCCCCATGTTCCTGTTCATGGTTGCGTTCATGGCGACGATGCCGCAGGCGACCGCCGGTGCCCTTACGCCGTTCCCCCGCATCGCCGGCAGCGCGGCGTCGCTGCTTTCGTTCTTCCAGTTCCTGTCGGCGGCCACCGTCGCCCAGATCGTCGGGGTCGCCTTCGACGGCACCGCGCGGCCGATGGCGATCGCGATCGCCATCGCTTCGGCGCTGTCGTTCGCCTCGTTTCGCGCGCTCGTCGAGCGGCCTGCCTGAGCGCGATTTTGCCCGGCAAGCCCCGTCCGGCGGGGCTTTTGCCGCACTGTGTCAAATCCGCCACGCGACGTCGGCGGCCATTGGCGAGTTGGCGTGACATCCATTGACAAAGCGGTTATGCTGCTGCAGTGCAGCAATGCCGGGAGGTTCCATGGAGATCGCTGGAAAAGTGGCAGTAATTACCGGTGCGGCAAGTGGCATCGGACGAGCGGTGACGGGTGAATTGGCGCGCCGCAAGGTCCGGGCAATGGCACTGGTGGACGTGGGCGACAACATCGACCACGTCGCAGCCGAGGTCAACGAGGACGCGGGTCGACGGGTCGCGTTTCCCTATCGGGGCGATACCATCGATGAGAAGTTTCGGGCGTCGGTCTTCGATTCCATCAGCCGCGAATTCGACACCGTCACGATGTGCGTGCCGGCGGCGGGCATCACGCGCGACGATCTCGCCGTGCGCATCGACAAGGAGACGGGCAAGGCGCGCATCTATCCGGTAGACCGTTTCCGGCAGGTGCTCGAGGTGAACCTCGTCGCGCCCGTGTATTGGGCGCTCGAGATGATCGGACGCATCGCGGAGAATCGCGCCGCGCGCGGCCTGAAGAAGTGGCAGCCGTCGGAAGGTATGCAAGGCGCGATCGTGTTCATCGGCTCGGTGTCGTCGCAGGGCAATCGCGGCCAGATTTCCTACGCGAGCACCAAGGCGGGCCTCGAGGGAGCCGCCGCGACCATCATGAAGGAAGCGATCTTCCACGGCGTGCGCTGCGGGCTGATCCACCCGGGATTCACCGACACGCCGATGGTGCGGTCGATGGGTGACGATTACATCAACAAGAACATACTGCCGTTCACGCAGCTGAGCCGCCTGATTCGCCCCGACGAAATCGCCGATGCGATTTGCTTCATGCTCGGCAATTCAGCGGTCAGTGGCGAGCTTTGGGCGGACGCGGGCTGGCACGCTCCTGCGTAGCTAACCTGCGATTCCGCGCTCGCGAAACGATGCGATCTGCGCATCGTCGAAGCCGAGCTCGCGCAGCACGAGATCGGTGTGCTCGCCCAAAGCCGGGCCGCCGCGGTCGAAGTCGCCGGGCGTTTCGCTGAGCTTCGGAACGACGCCCGGAACCGCGAGCGTGCCGTCACCGATGCGGATGCGGCGGATCATCTCGCGAGCCGCGTAGTGCGGGTCGGCGACGATGTCGGCGATCGAATAGATCTTCGAGGCCGGTACCTCGGCATCCTCCATCGCGCTCAGCACGTCGGCGGGCGAGCGCGCCGACGTCCATGCTTCGATCTCGTCGTCGAGCCATTGCTGGCGCTTCGCCCGCCCGTCGTTGTGCGCAAGCGCCGGATCGACGGCGAGGTCGTCGCGTGCCATCGCGCGTGCGAGCCGTTTGAAGATCGAATCGCCGTTCGCCGCGATCAGCACGTAGCTGCCGTCGTTGCAGCGATACGCGGAGGTGGGCGCGATGCCGGGAAGGATCGAGCCCGTGCGCTCGCGAATCGCGCCGAACGCATCGAACTCCGGCAGCATCGATTCCATGACCGAGAAGACCGATTCGTACAGCGCGACGTCGACCACCTGTCCGCGATGGCTCATCTTGCGCGCTTCGAGGGCGAGCAGCGCACCGATGACGCCGTAGAGCGCCGATAGCGTGTCGCCGATCGACACGCCCACGCGCGACGGCGGCCGATCGGGCGTGCCCGTCACGTAGCGAAGGCCGCCCATCGCCTCGCCGATGACGCCGAATCCGGGACGCTCGCGATAAGGCCCGCTTTGTCCGTAGCCCGAGATGCGCACCATGACGAGTCCGGGATTTTCCGCCGACAGCACGTCGTAACCGAGTCCCCATTGTTCCATCGTCCCCGGCCGGAAGTTCTCGACGACGATATCGGCGCGAACCGCGAGCGCTTTGGCGATCGCTTGTCCTTCGGGTTTGCGCAGATCGAGCGCGACCGAGCGCTTGCCGCGCGACTGCACGTGCCACCACAGCGACGTGCCGTCTTTGAGATAGCGCCATTTGCGCAGCGGGTCGCCTAGACCGGGCGGCTCGATCTTGACGACGTCGGCGCCGAATTCGGCGAGCAGCTTCGCGCAGAACGGTCCGGCGATCAGCGCGCCCAACTCGAGCACTTTGAGGCCGTTCAGCGGTTTCGATATCGTGGGGTTCATCGGTGATAGACGACGTCGCGCAATCCAATCGACAGCGCCGGAACATAGGTGATGACGAGCAGGCAGCCGAGCACGACCAGCGCGAACGGCAGCAAATGCGGCACGATGCGATCGAGCGAGATCTTGGCCACCGTGCAGGCGGCGAACAGGTTCACGCCGAACGGCGGCGTGATCATGCCGAGCGCGAGGTTCACGACCATGATCGTGCCGAAATGTACGGGATCGACGCCGAAGTGCTGCGCGACCGGCGCGAGGATCGGCGCGAGCACGATGATCGACGCCGACGTTTCGATGAACATGCCGATGACGAACAACGCCGCGTTGACGCCGAGCAAGAACAGCGCTGGCGTACGAAGCACGTCGACCAGGAACGCGCCGATCCGATCGGGCACGCCGGCGCGGGTTATCAAATACGAGAACAGTCCGGCGTTGGCGATGATGAACATGATCACCGCCGACGAGATCGCCGTCTTGCGCAATACGTGCGGCAGATCGCCGATCTTGGTTTCGCGGTAGACGCCGACACCGACAATGAGCGCGTAGAACACGGCGACCACGGACGCTTCGGTCGGCGTGAAGATGCCGCCGTAGATGCCGCCGAGGATGATGACCGGCATCGCGAGCGCGAACGCCGCACGTCGCGTGGCCGCGAGCAAGGGGAGCCTTCCTTCGCGGTCGCGCTTGCCGTGGCCGGTTGCGCGCGCCCACAGGATGACGAACAGCATCAGCGCGCCGCCGATCAGGATGCCGGGTCCGAGGCCCGAAATGAACAGCTCGCCGATCGACACCTCGGCCGACACGCCGTAGAGGATCATCGGAATCGACGGCGGGACGATGACGCCGAGCTCGGCGGAGCTCGCCTGCAACGCCGCGGCGAAACTGACGGGGTAACCATGCTTGATCAGCGCCGGAATCAGGATCGCGCCGATCGCGAACGTTGTCGCCACGCTCGATCCCGAGACGGCCGCGAAGATCATGCACGTCAGCACGCAGGTCGCGGCGAGACCGCCCTGGACGCCGCCGACGAGCGATTTCGCGAATTCGACGAGCCGCGTCGAAATGCCGCCGGACTCCATCAGATTGCCGGCGAGGATGAAGAACGGAATCGCCGCCAGCGGAAACTTGTTGATCGCGGCGAACATCTCCTTCACCACTGCAAGCAGGTTCAGGTTCGCTTGCCACGCGCCGACGAGGCTCGCGAGACCGATCGACACGGCGACCGAGATGCTGAGCGCGAAGCACAGCAACATCGTCGCGAACATCGCGCCAGGCATCGCGGCTTTCCGCTATTGCGCCGTCTCGAGCTCGCGATGGCGCGGCTCGAGCAGGGCGCCGACGATGGCGAGCACACTGAACAGCGCGCCGACCGGCACCGCGAGATACGGCCCCATCATCGAGAACGATTCGAGGCCGCTGATCGTCTGGAAGCGCGCTCGCCATGCGTAGTCGATTCCGTAGCCGATCAGCACGCCGACCAGCACGAGCGCCGCGAGCGCGATCAGCGCATCGAGCACGCGCTTCGTCTTGCGGCCGCCCTTGCGATAGGCGACGTCGACCGATACCATCGCACCCTCGCGGAACGCGCAAGGAATCGCGAGGAACACCATCCAGATCAGCGTGAAACGGATCAGCACCTCCGACCATTCCGCAGGTTGCTGGAAGACGAAACGCGCAAGAATCTGATACAGGCCGAGACAGGCCGCAGCGACGAGCATTGCGCAAGCACCCGCGAGCGCCGCGCGCGTCGTCCACCGCTCCAACGCGAGGAAGCGCGCGCGCAGCGCAGACGAAATCGGCGGCATCGGCCGCTCGCGCGTCACGCGCTCACTTGTAGTTGCGGATGCGGTCGATGTTGTCCTGCCCGAAGCGCTTGCCGAACTCCGCGTAGGTCGGGGCAAGCGTCGACTGGAACTTCGCCTTGTCGATGTTCTCGACGATCGTCATCCCCTTGCTGCGCAGGTCGGCGACCGCCTTGCGCTCGTCGTCGTCGATGCGCGCGCGATTGACCTTGACCGCTTCCTTCGCCGCATCGCCGAACGCCTGCTTGTCGGCGGCGGAAAGCCCGTCCCACAGCGGCTTGTTCATCAGGATGAGCGCCGGCGAATAGACATGGCCGGTCATCGTCATGTACTTCTGCACCTGGTCGAGCTTCGCCGACGTGATCACCGAGACCGGATTCTCCTGGCCGTCGACGGTGCCTTGCTGAAGCGCGGTGAACACCTCGGTGAACGCCATCGGCGTCGGGATGATGCCGAATGCCTTGTACGCCTGGATGTGCACCGGGTTCTCCATCGTGCGCATCTTGAGGCCCTTGAGATCGTCGGGGGTATTCACCGGCCGCTTGCTGTTGGTCATGTGGCGAAAGCCGTTCTCGCCCCATGCAAGCGCCTGAATGCCTTTCGAGGGGAACTTGGCGAGCAGATCCCGGCCGATCGGACCGTCGAGCACGGCGCGTGCGTGCGCGTAATCGCGAAACAGGAACGGGATGTCGAGGATCGCGACTTCGGGCACGAAGTTCGGCACCGGACCGGTCGACGTCATCGTCAAGTCGAGCGTCCCGAGCTGGATCGCCTCGATCGACTCGCGCTCGGCGCCGAGCGCGCCGGAGTAGAAGTTCTGCACCTTGTAGCGGCCGCCGGTGCGAGCCTCGACTTCACGCGCGAACGTGTCGATCGCAACGCCGTAGTGCGAGTTCTGGCTGAGCGAGATGTTCATCTTGAGCGTCGTCTGCGCGATCGCAGGGGTGAATGCGATCAGCGCGAGGATGGCGCCGGCGGCGGCGACGAATGGGCGGCAAGTCCGCATGACGTTCTCCAGTAAGCGATGCCCGCGGCGCGCGGGCTCGCGTCGCGGAAGCGGCGGATTCTAGCCGAGTATGCGGTCGGACTCGATACTTGCCCGGCTTGCAAGTATCGAGTGCTACCCTATAGTCCTTATAATGGATGTTTCCAGCGGCGAGGCGACGCACCGAGCCGCGGCAGGGTTTTCCGGCCACGATGCTCGACCCCATCGTCTACAACCAGCTCGCCGCGATCGTGCCGCGGTCGGCGGTGCTCGCGACCGACGAGGAGACGCGGCCTTACGAGTGCGACGGCCTCACGCTCTATCGCGAGCGGCCGGCCGCCGTCGTGCTGCCGGACACCGAGGCGCAGGTGGCCGCGGTACTGACGCTTTGTCAGGCTGCGCGAATTCCCGTGGTCGCGCGAGGCGCCGGAACAGGACTGTCCGGCGGCGCTATGCCCAACAAGCGCGGCATCTTGTTGTCGCTCGCGAAATTCAAGCGCATCCTCGCTGTCGACCCCGTCGCGCGGACCGCGGTCGTGCAACCGGGTGTTCGCAATCTCGCGATCAGCGAAGCCGCTGCGCCGTACGGACTGTATTTCGCGCCCGATCCGAGCTCGCAGATCGCGTGCACGATCGGCGGCAACGTCGCCGAGAATGCCGGCGGCGTCCATTGCCTCAAGTACGGTCTCACCGTACACAACGTCTATCGCGTGCGCGCCGTGCTGATAAGCGGCGAGATCGTCGAGTTCGGCGGCGATTCGCTCGACTCCGCCGGCTATGACCTGCTAGCCCTGATTCACGGCTCGGAGGGGTTGCTCGCCGTCATTACCGAAATCACCGTCAAGCTCACCCCGAAGCCGCAGTTCGCGCAAGTCGCGCTTGCCGCGTTCGACGATGTGGCGAAAGCGGGCGCCGGCGTGGGGGCCGTGATCGGTGCCGGCATCGTTCCGGCTGGTCTCGAGATGATGGACCAGGCGGCCACCCGCGCCGTCGAAGATTACGTGCATGCCGGCTATCCGCTCGATGCGAAGACGGTGATGCTGGTCGAGACCGACGGCACGCCGGAAGAAGTCGCCGCCGAAATGGCCGACATCAAGCGCGTGCTCGCAGGTGCCGGCGCGACATCGATCCGCGTATCGAAGGACGAGGCGCAACGCCTGCTCTTCTGGTCGGGGCGCAAGTCCGCGTTTCCCGCGGTCGGCCGCATCACGCCCGACTATATTTGCATGGACGGAACCATTCCGCGTCGAGCCTTGCCCGATGTGCTGGTGCGGGTCGGCGAGCTGTCGAAGAAGTTCGGGCTGCGCTGCGCGAACGTGTTCCACGCCGGCGACGGCAACCTTCATCCGTTGATCCTGTTCGATGCGAACGTCGCCGACGAGGCGAAGCGCGCGGAAGCGTTCGGCGCGGAAATACTGGAGCTGTGCATCGACGTCGGCGGCACGATCACCGGCGAGCATGGCGTCGGAGTGGAGAAGCTTCGCGCGATGTGCGTGCAGTTCCGTCCCGGCGAGCTCGAGCATTTTCTCGCGATCAAGTCGGCGTTCGATCCGCACGGCATGCTGAATCCGGGCAAGGCGGTGCCGACGCTGTCGCGCTGCGCCGAGTTCGGCAAGATGCACGTCCATCGCGGCGAGCTCGCGCATCCCGAGCTGCCGCGCTTCTGACAAGCGGATCTGCAATGCAAGCGATCAACGATATTCGCGCTCGCCCGGACGCCGCCACGATCAGCCGGTTGACCGGCGAGCTCGCACAGCGGTACGGCGAGCGCGCCATCACGAGCGATGCGATTCGCGATCAGCACAGCCACGGCGAGGGTATGGCCGACGCGGCACAGCCCGACGTGGTCGTGTTTCCGCACACCAACGAGGAGGTCGCGGCGATCGTCGGTCTTTGCGATGCGGCCCGCGTGCCCGTGATCGCGTTCGGCGTCGGCACGTCGCTCGAGGGCCATGTCGCCGCGCTCTACGGCGGCGTCTGTCTCGATCTTTCGCAGATGAATCGCGTGCTCGAAGTCAACGTGGAGGACCTCGACTGCCGCGTGCAGGCGGGCGTCACGCGCGAGCAACTCAACGCGGAATTGAAGGGCACCGGCCTGTTCTTCCCGATCGATCCCGGCGCGGACGCGACGATCGGCGGCATGGCGGCGACGCGCGCATCGGGAACGAACGCGGTGCGCTACGGCACGATGCGCGAGAACGTGCTCGGTCTCACGGTCGTCACGCCCGGTGGCCGGCTGGTGAAGACTGGCGGGCGCGCCCGCAAGTCGAGCGCGGGCTACGATCTGACGCGCCTCTACATTGGCGCGGAAGGCACGCTCGGCATCATCACCGAGGTCCAACTGCGCCTCTACGGCGTGCCCGAAGCGATTGCCGCGGCCGTCTGCCAGTTTTCCGATCTCGCGAGCGCGGTCAACACGGTGATCCTGGCGATGCAGCACGGCATACCCGTTGCGCGCATCGAGCTGCTCGACGATGTGCAGATGCGCGCCTGCATCCGCTACTCGAAGCTCGAGGGCTTCGCCGAGAAGCCGACGCTCTTTTTCGAGTTTCACGGCAGCCAGGCGGGCGTCGCCGAGCAGACCGAAACGATGCAGGCGATCACCGCCGAGCACGGCGGCAGCGCGTTCGAATGGGCGACCAAGCCGGAAGATCGTTCGCGGCTGTGGAAGGCGCGGCACAACGCATACTACGCGGCGATGGCGTTGCAGCCGGGCACGCAAGGTTTCGCAACCGACGCGTGCGTGCCGATCTCGCGGCTTGCCGATTGCGTGCTCGAGACGAAAGCCGACGTCGAGGCGAGCGGTCTGCTCGCGCCGATCGTCGGCCACGTCGGCGACGGCAACTTCCATCTCGTCGTGCTGTTCGATCCGAACGATCCGGCGCAGCGCGCGAGGGCCGAAGATCTCGCGAAGCGCGTGAGCCTGCGCGCGATCGCGATGGGCGGCACGTGCACCGGCGAGCACGGCATCGGCATGCACAAGCTCGATGCGCTCGCGATCGAAGCAGGCGAGTCGGTCGATCTGATGCGTGCGATCAAGCGCGCGCTCGATCCGCACGACATCATGAATCCAGGCAAGACGGTTCCTTCCAGGCAACAGGTAAGCGGGAACAGGTAGCAAGCTCCGACCTGTGCTACCCGGTCTGCGAAACCCGACCTCCGACATGTACAAACTCTACATCGGCAACAAGAACTACTCGTCGTGGTCGCTTCGCGGCTGGCTCGCGGTCAAGCTCTCGGGTGCGCCGTTCGAGGAGGCGATGGTCGAGCTCACCGGCACGCACAATCCGGAGAACCGCCGCTTTTCGCCGTCGGCGAGCGTGCCGACGCTCTATGACGGCGAGCTCGTCGTCTGGGACTCGATCGCCATCGCCGAGTATCTCGCCGAGCGCCATCCCGGCATGTGGCCGGCCGATCCGTTCGCGCGCGCGTGGTCGCGATCGGTGTGCGCCGAGATGCATTCGGGCTTCTCGGCGCTGCGCAACGAGATGACGATGTGCATACGCGAGCGCGTCGACGTCCGCCCGTGGTCGAACGATCTCGCCGCGGACATCGACCGCGTCGTCGAGATCTGGAGCGAAGGACGCCATCGTTTCGGGCGCGGCGGTCCTTATCTTTGCGGCGCGTTCACGCTCGCCGATGCGTTCTACGCGCCGGTCGCGTTTCGGTTCCGGACGTACGGCGTCGCGCCTCTCGGCGCTGCCGCCGACTATCTCGCCGCTCTGCTCGCGCATCCGCTGCTCCGCGAATGGGAACGGGGGGCGCTTGCGGAAAGGGCGATCGTCGAGCTCGACGAGCCGCGCATTGTCTATCGCGACAAGCTCGTCGCACTGGGGCGGCTGTAGCGGAACGTGCGCCGATGCGGGATTCGCCGATCGAGCATTGGCAGGAGCGCATCCGCAAGGCGGCGGCTGCGCGCGCACCGCTTCGACTGCGCGGCGGCGGTACGAAGGATTTCTACGGACAGGCGCTTTCCGGTGACGTGCTCGACACCGCGGCGTACGCCGGCATCGTCACGTACGATCCGGCCGAGCTCGTGGCCACCGCGCGCGCCGGCACGCCGCTCGTCGAGCTCGAGGACGCGATGCGCGACGTCGGACAGATGCTCGCGTTCGAGCCGCCGCATTTCGGCGCCGGCGCGACGCTCGGCGGCTGCATCGCCGCCGGACTTTCCGGACCGCGCCGACCGTTCGGCGGCAGCGTGCGCGATGTCGTTCTCGGCGTGCGCATCCTCGACGGCAAAGGCGACGATCTTTCGTTCGGCGGGCGCGTGATGAAGAACGTCGCCGGCTTCGACGTCGCGCGGTTGATGACGGGCGCGCTTGGCACGCTCGGTCTACTGCTCGAGGTTTCGATCAAGTGCGCGCCGCGGCCGAGGATCGAGTCGACGCGCCTGTTCGATTGTTCGGCCGACGAAGCGATTCGCTGGACCAACGACTGGAGCGGCAAGCCGCTGCCGCTGTCGGCGACGTTCTATCACGGCGGCAAGCTCGCGATTCGGCTGTCGGGCGCAGCGCCGGCCGTCGAAGCGGCAGAACGCAAGCTCGGCGGCGTCACGCTCGCGGACGGCGCCGCGTTCTGGGACGGCGTGCGTGAACAGACGCATCGTTCCTTTGCGCTCTCGGTTGCAGGCCAATCGGCGCTGTGGCGATTGTCGGTCAAATCGAGCGCGGCGTACGCGGATCTCGGCGGCGACCAGATGATCGAATGGGGCGGCGCGTTGCGCTGGCTCGTTGCCGGCGACAGGACCGAGCCTGCGCGCGTGCGCGCGTGGGCGCAGGCGAACGGCGGCCACGCGACGCTCTTCCGGGCGGAGGACAAGGCGGCAGGCGCGTTTCATCCGCTTTCCGAAACGATGTCGGCGTTACATGCGCGGCTGAAAAAGACGTTCGACCCGGCGGGGGTTTTCAATCCCGGTCGTCTCTATCCGACGTTGTAGGCGTTCATGCAGACCGCGCTCGCCGATTTCATCCGTGACACGCCCGAAGGACGCGAAGCCGACGCGATCCTCCGCGCGTGCGTGCACTGCGGCTTCTGCACGGCGACATGTCCGACGTACCAATTGACCGGCGACGAGCTCGACGGGCCGCGCGGCCGCATCTATCTGATGAAGCAGGCGCTCGAAGGCGGCGAGGTCAGCGCGCGCACGCAGCTGCATCTCGATCGCTGCCTCACGTGCCGTGCCTGCGAGACCACGTGTCCATCGGGCGTCAAATACGGGCGGCTGCTCGATATCGGGCGGCGCGTGGTCGATCAGCGCGTCGAGCGTCCCGCCGCCGAACAGGCGAAACGCTGGGCGCTGCGCCGGGCGCTGCTCGCGAGGCCGCTCTTCGGATCGGCGGTTGCGATCGGCCGGATGATGCGGCCGTTCCTTCCGCGCGCGATCGCGAAGCAGGTATTGCCGACGACCGGCGCGACGACGTGGCCGCCGCCGCGTCACGCGCGCAAGATGCTCGTGCTCGAAGGCTGCGTGCAAGGCACGCTGGCGCCTTCGATCGACGCTGCGATGGCGCGCGTGCTCGACCGCGTCGACATTTCGCTGATCCGCGCGGGTGGCGGCTGTTGCGGCGCGATGCCGCATCATCTGGACGCCGAGTCCGAGGCGATCGTGCTGATGAAGCGCAACATCGATGCGTGGTGGCCGCACATCGAGCGCGGTGCCGAGGCGATCGTGGTCACGGCCAGCGGCTGCGGCGTGATGGTCAAGGAATACGGCCATCTGTTGCGGCTCGATCCAATGTACGCGGCGAAGGCGAAGAAGATTTCGGAGCTCTCCCGCGACACCGTCGAGGTCGTCGCCGCCGAATGGCCGCGCATTGCGCCGAGGATCGCGATGGATCTCGGCTCGCAGCGCGTCGCGTTCCAATCGCCGTGCTCGCTGCAGCACGGATTACGCCTGAAGGGTCGTGTCGAGGAGATCCTGCAGGCGCTCGGCCTCAACCTGGTGCCCGTCGCCGATGCGCATTTGTGCTGCGGGTCGGCAGGAACGTACTCGATCCTGCAGCCGGAATTCTCCGCGCAGCTCAAGGCGAACAAGCTTGCGGCGCTGCACGCGGGAAAGCCGGACGTGATCGCAACCGCGAACATCGGCTGCCTCGCTCATCTTTCGAACGGTGCCAAGCGGCCGGTCAGGCACTGGATCGAGCTGCTGGACGAGCGCATGGCGAGCGACGACCGCGCGGCGCCCTGACCGTCGCGCGATGCCCCAGCACGCCAAGGTTGCCGACCGCGCGCTCGCGCGTTCGCGCTACGTCGCTTCGTCGCGATTCCCACGCGTTGGATGGACAACGACAGCTACGGCCACGTCAACAACGTCACGTACTATTCGTACTTCGACACCGCGGTGAACGAGCACCTGATTCGAAGCGGCGGTCTCGACATCCGCGACGGCGGCGAGATCGGCATCGTCGTCGAAACGATGTGCCGCTTTCATCGCTCGCTTTCGTTTCCCGACGTCGTCGACGCAGGTCTCGTGGTGACGAAGATCGGTCGCTCGTCGGTGCGCTATGAGATCGGACTGTTCCGCCAAGGCGAGCCCGACGCCGCGGCGACCGGCCACTTCGTCCACGTCTGGGTCGATCGCAAATCGCAGCAGCCGGTGCCGATTCCGCCGGCGATCCGCGCTGCGCTCGAACCCTTGGCGCCCGAGGAATGACCGCGTTGTCGTGCGCGCCGATGACAGCCGCCACGCGCGATGCGGCGTTCGGCCTGTTGTCCGGATTCCTGCGCAGCGACGGCCATTACCTCGCTTCGAGTGCGGCGTATGGCGACGGCGGCGCGATTGCGCTCGAGCGGGCGTTGCAACTGTTCGTCCAGCGCGCCGAGCTCGGCTTCGTATGGATTGCGACGCACGAGGAAGCGGGCGCAGTTGGGGCGTGCGTCGTCTGTTACGCGATCTCGACGTCGCGCGGCACGCTCGTCGCGAAGCTCGACGACGTCGTCGTGCGCGATGGATGGCAGGGCCGCAGTGTGGGGGCTTCGATGCTGACGGCGCTCGCGGCGCATCTGCAAGGCAAGGGCGTCACGCGGATCGACAGCGCGTGCCATCGCGACAACGCCGGCGCCTGGCGATTCTACGAGCGCCTCGGGTTCAAGCCGCTCGACGAAGAGCGGATCGCGTGGCTGATCGACGCGCCACGATGAGCGCCGACGCGAGGCTGTTCGCGCTGATACCCGCTGCCGGGGGCGGGAAGCGTTTCGGCGCCGACGAGCCGAAGCAATATGCGACGCTGATGGGGCGCCCGGTGATCGCGCGCACGATCGAGCGGCTCGCGGGAGCGCTGGAATTCGAGCGCATCGTCGTCGCGCTCGCTGCAGACGACACACGCTTCGAGTTGGTTGCGCCGTTGCGCGTGCCGGTGCAAGCGTTGCGCTGCGGCGGGTCGACGCGCGCCGAGACGGTGAAGAACGCGCTCGCGCGTCTTGCGACGGTGTGCAATCACGACGACTGGGTGCTCGTTCACGATGCCGCGCGTCCATGCGTACCGGTCGACGCGCTGAAGCGTCTTGTCGCCGAGCTCGTCGGCGAGCCGATCGGCGGCTTGCTCGCGGTGCCGATCGCCGACACCGTCAAGCGCGAGGACAGCGCAACGCACCCGCGCGTGCGCGCGACCGAGGCGCGCGACGGTCTGTGGCAGGCGCAGACGCCGCAGATGTTCCGCTACCATGTGCTCGTCGATGCTCTCGCTCGTGAGGGCGCGCTTGCATCGACCGACGAATCGCAGGCCGTCGAAGCGACCGGCGCGCAACCGCGGCTGGTATTGGGCAGCGCACGCAACGTCAAGATCACCTACCCGCCCGACATCGCGCTTGCCGCTGCGATTCTCGCGGCGCAGGAGCACGGCGCATGAGCGGAGGCCGAGCGATGAGTGTACGCATCGGCACCGGCTTCGACGTTCACGCGCTCGTCGCGGGGCGGCCGCTCGTCATCGGCGGCGTGGTCATTGCGTATGATCGCGGCCTCGAAGGCCATTCCGACGCCGACGTGTTGTTGCATGCGATCGCCGATGCACTGCTCGGCGCGCTCGCGCTCGGCGATCTCGGACGCCATTTTGCGGACACCGATCCGGCATGGAAGGGCGCCGACAGCCGTGCGCTGTTGCGCCGGGTTGTGAAACTCGTGCTCGATCGCGGCTATACGATCGGCAACGTCGATGCGACGGTGATCGCGCAGGCGCCGAAGCTCGCGCCTTACATCCCGGCGATGCGCGCGAACATCGCTGCCGACCTCGCGTGCGACGAAGCATACGTCAGCGTGAAGGCGACGACCACCGAGCGCCTGGGCTTCACCGGTCGCGGCGAAGGTATCGCGGCAATGGCGAGCGTGCTGGTCGAACGCACGAGCGCCGGCTGAAATACGGGCGCAACAAAAAAGCCCGCGCGCGGCGGGCTTTTTTTGCTCGACGGAACGGTCTAGTTTGCGCTGCTCGCAGCAATCTTCTGCCCGATCACCGGGGTCTTCGCTTTGACAATCGCCTTGTCCGTCGTCGCGGCTGGCCGAGCCTTTGCGACCGCAGCGGCAGGCGCCTTGACCGCCGCCGAGGCGGCCGTCGATTCCGTCCTTGCCGGTGTCGGCGCGGCAGAAGCGGACGCCGAAATGTCGCTGCCGTAGTCGCACGCCAATCCGATCGCGGGAGCAGCACCGAACAGCACCGCCGCCGCCGTCATGCAAAGCCTCTTCATCGCGATCTCCTGGTCGGAACGAATCCGAATTACAATTTGCGCGTATCGAGAACGATTGTCAATCAGCGGAAACGCCCGTCGCGCTCAATCTCCATGTTGCGGAGTAGACCATGGCGCAGCCAGATAGCCACATCGAAACGTTCCGCGCGGCGTTTGCCGGGCAAGCGCTGACGTCCCTCGATTCCGGCTACGACAGCGCGCGATCGGTGTGGAACGGTGCGATCGATCGCAGGCCCGCGGTTATCGCGCGCTGCACGGACGCAGCGCAGGTGTCCGACGCGATTCGCTTCGCGCGTGCGCACGGACTCGAAATCGCGATTCGCGGCGGCGGCCACAACTACGCGGGGCATGCCGTCTGCGACGGCGGCATGATGATTCATCTCGGTGCGATGAACAGCATCATGGTCAATCCCACGACGCACCGCGCGGTCTGCGGCGGCGGCGCGACATGGGGCGACATCGATGCCGCGACGCAGAAGCACGGCCTCGCCGTACCTGGCGGTTTCATCAGTCACACGGGCATCGCAGGGCTTGCGCTCGGCGGCGGCATCGGGTGGCTCACGAAGAAGGCGGGACTCAGCTGCGACAATCTCGTCGCAGCCGAAGTGGTCACCGCCGATTCGCACATCGTGCGCGCGTCCAAGGACGAGCACGCGGAGCTGTTCTGGGCGCTGCGCGGCGGCGGCGGCAATTTCGGCGTCGTCACGTCGTTCGAGTTCGAGCTGCATGAAGTCGGGCCGATGGTGAACATCGCGCTCTTCTTCTGGCCGCTCGCGCGCGGGTACGAGGCGCTGCGTGTAAGCCGCGACTTCATCGAGACGCTGCCCGACGAGACGGCAGGTTTCATCGCCGCCGCGCTGAGCGCTCCGCCAGCGCCGTTCGTTCCGGAGCAACACCGGCTGCAGCCCGGACATGCGCTGCTCATCGCCGGCTTCGGGTCGGCGGAGCACCACGCGGCCGTCGTCGCGCCGATCCGTAAGGCGCTGCCGCCGCTGTTCGAGCTCGTGACGCCGATTCCCTATGTCGGCTTGCAGCAAATGTTCAACGACAGCGCGCCGTGGGGTCTGTGGGGCTACGAGAAGGCGCTGTACCTGGACGAGCTTTCCGACGCGGCGATCGCGGTCATCGCAGCGCACGCGCCGAAGAAGCAGTCGCCGCTGTCGTTCTGTCCGACCTTCGCGCTGACCGGCGCCTATCGCGAGCAGCGAGACGCCGACACGGCGTTTGGCGGAAGCCGATCGGCAAATTACATCTTCAACATCGCCGGTCACGGGCCGACGCGCGAGCTCTACGAAGCGGAGCGCGCCTGGGTACGCGATTTCTGGGACGCCATGCGTCCGCACGCGAGCAGCTCGGGCAGCTACGTGAACTTCATGGCGGACGTAGACGAGGATCGCGTGCGTTCCGCCTATGGTGCGCAGAAATACGAGCGCCTCGCGCGCATCAAGGCCGAATACGATCCCCGGAACGTGTTCCACTTGAACGCGAACATCCGGCCCGCACCGCCGTTACGCTGATTCGCGCCGCATCCCTATGAAGCGTTTGTCCGTCGCCGCGAGCGTTGCCGTCGCCCTCGTCGCGCACGGGGTTGTCGGTGCGCAGAACGCGAACGTTCGGGCCGCGTCGTCGTTGACGAACGCCGTCGTGCTGGTGGATGCGACCGGCAAGGTCGCTGCGCGACCGCTCGACGACACGCTCATGCTCGTAACCGTCGGCAACGCGGTCGTAGCGCCCGCGCTGATCCGACCGCTGTTCGATCGCGATGGGCATGCGGCGTCCGGACTGGCGACGTGGCAAGCCGGAGGCAGCGTGTTGTTCACGTCGCCCGATTGCACGACTGGAGCGCACGTCCACAGCCCGTCGCGCTCGGGCGTGCGCGCGACCGCGCAGGTCGAGACACCGGTCGGTATCGTCCTCTACGTCGCTGCGATCGGGACAGCGACCACCGCA
Source organism: uncultured beta proteobacterium (assembly GCA_963728935.1). Classification (GTDB taxonomy): domain Bacteria; phylum Pseudomonadota; class Gammaproteobacteria; order Burkholderiales; family Casimicrobiaceae; genus CAVSMC01. The sequence goes on from CAVSMC010000001.1 coordinate 2,751,101, forward strand.
GCGGTTCAATCGATCCTCTACGACACGGGCTGTGCGCAGGTGACGGTCCAGCAGAAGGGCTTGCTTCCCGTCGTGGCGACCGTGAATTTGAACTCGGCCTATCCGCCGCCGCTCTCGTTTCAGTAGTCGTTGCGCGCGATGCCGCAACGATGAAGCAAAGGGCCGGCGGGACGGGACCGGGGTCGATGAGCAATCCTGATCGACGATATCCGAGCGGGCGCGACGCCGGCGCCGGCGACCAGCTCGAACGCGGCCGCGAGCTCTACATGCGCCGGGCGTGGGCCGAAGCCTATCGCTCGCTTTCGGCCGCCGACCGGGCAGCACCGCTGGGCGCCGCGGATTTGGAGCTGCTTGCGACATCGGCGTATCTGATCGGTCGTGACGACGACTATCTCAGCGCGCTCGAGCGCGCCCACAGAGCGTATCTGGAGCGCGGCGAAGACGTGCACGCCGTCCGCTGTGCATTTTGGCTGGGCCTTCGCCTGATGTTTCGTGGAGAGACGGGTCGCGCGACCGGATGGCTTGGTCGCGCGCAGCGCCTGCTCGAACGCGAGAAGCGTCACTGCGTCGAGAGCGGCTACCTGCTGCTTCCGGTCGTGCAGCGCTACCTTGGTGCTCGAGATTGGGAGTCCGCGTACGCGACTGCAGCGAGCGCCGCACAGTTCGGCGAGCGCTTCGCCGACGCTGATCTGGTCGCCATCGCGCGACACCTGCAAGGCCGCGCTCGACTGCAGCAAGGGCACGTCGTCGAAGGGCTCGCGCTGCTGGACGAGGCTATGGTCGCGGTCACCGCGCGCGAGCTCTCGCCGCTCATCACGGGCCTGATCTATTGCAGCGTCATTGAAGGCTGCCAGCAAGTATTCGCCGTGGGCCGTGCCCGCGAGTGGACCTCAGCGCTGGCGCAATGGTGCGAGCTGCAACCGGAGATGGTGGCGTTCACGGGCGTTTGCCGTGTGCATCGCGCCGAAATCATGCAATTACGAGGTGCATGGCAGGATGCCATCGAGGAGGCGCAGCGCGCCTTCGCGCGGTGCTCGGAACTCGGCGACCGGCGCGCGGGCGCCGAAGCCTTGTATCAGCAGGGCGAGGTGCATCGCCTGCGCGGGGAATTCGCTGCGGCCGACGAGGCGTATCGGAGCGCAAGCCAATGGGGACGCGAGCCGCAGCCGGGCCTCGCGCTGTTGCGGCTGGCACAAGGACGTACCGACGCGGCGATCAGATCGGTACGGCGCGTGGTGAGCGCAACGACCGATCGGCTGCAGCGCGTCGCGCTCCTGGGCGCCGGCATCGAGATCATGCTCGCGGCCGGCAGCCTCGAAGAAGCCCGCGACGCTTGTCGCGAGTTGGCGCAGACCGCAGCGAGCCTCGGTACCGATGTGCTCGGCGCGACCGCAGCACAGGCACAAGGAGCGCTCGAATTGGCGGAAGGCGATGCTTCGGCTGCGCTGGAATGTCTGCGGCGCGCCTGGCAGGCGTGGCAGCAAATAGATGCTCCGTATCCCGCCGCGCGCGTGCGAATGCTCGCCGGACTCGCCTGCCGCGCTCTTGGGGATGACGACGGGAGCAAGCTGGAGCTGGACGCGGCGAGGGCCATCTTCGAGCGGCTGGGCGCCGCGGCCGACCTCGCGCGCATCGACTCGCTCACCGGCCGGACGTCTTCGGCTCGCACCGGTGGGTTGAGCCCGCGCGAGCTGCAGGTGCTTCGCTTGGTCGCCGCCGGCAAGACGAATAGGACGATTGCCGCCGAGCTGTTCTTGAGCGAGAAGACCGTCGACAGGCACGTGAGCAACATCTTCACCAAGCTGGATGTCCCCTCGCGGGCCGCAGCCACCGCTTACGCGTACGAGCACCAGTTGATCTGAACATGGGCTGGGCAGAATCACCCATACGCGGTTGGCCGCAGATTGGGTGATTCGCCCGACGCGCTTTCTGCTCCCGAAGCCTATGGTGGGGGTCATAGGCAAGGAGCAAATCATGATCATTCGGAGCTCAACGCAAGACCCATCGATTGCGGCAAGTGTGCAGGCGCAAAGTAACCGGCAAGGGGCCGACGACGCTCGCCGCCGGCTGTTGGCGGCGATGCCGGTCACCGAACGAAGGCTGCGGCTCGCCGGCGTTTCGACCGCGGTGTTCGAAGGCGGTGCGGGGCCGCCGGTCGTTCTGTTGCACGGACCGGGAGGATTCGCGGCGCATTGGATGCGCGTAATCCCCGAGCTCGTAACACACCATCGCGTCATCGTTCCGGAGCTGCCGGGTCATGGCGGCTCGATAGTCGATGACGTTCCGCTAACCGTCGCGCGGGTGCGCGCTTGGCTGAGCGAGCTCATCAGCGAGACACGCGCGTCGCGCCCCGCGCTCGTGGGCCATTTGCTCGGGGGCGCGATCGCGGCGCGCTTTGCGGCGAGCGACGGTACGAGGCTTGATCGCGTTGTGCTGGTCGACACGTTCGGCCTCACTCCGTTTGAACCGGCGCCGCGGCTCGCGCGCGCTCTGACCGAATTCCTCGCGCAACCCACCGAGCACACGCACGAAATGCTGTGGCAGTACTGCGCGCGCGATCTGGGTCGCTTGCGAAAGGAGATGGGCGAGCGGTGGGTGCCATTCGAGGCTTACAACCTCGACCGTGCGCGCACCCCGAGCGTGAGGGCCGCTTTCTCGGCGCTCATGAGCAGCTTCGGCGTGGCGATTCCTCCTGTGGAGCTCGCGCGAATTGCGGTTCCTGCAACCTTGATCTGGGGACGGCACGATCTCGCCACGCCGCTGGACGTCGCGGCGGCCGCGAGCACGCGTTACGGATGGCCGCTGCACGTGATCGAGAATGCCAACGATGCCCCTCCGATTGAACAACCCGAAGCGTTTCTGGGCGCGCTGCGCATGGCGCTTGGGAGCTCGACCGAGGTCGTTCGGTGATGTCGTCCCCGATAGACATCGCCGGACTCGACGGCGGACGAGTGAGATTGACCTTGGGTCAACTCCATGCGTTGCGCTCGTGCGTCGAGGGTCCGCTGTTGCGCGACGGCGATGACGGCTGGGAGCAGGCGGCTCGGGTCTGGAATGCAATGACGGCCCGGGTTCCCGCGCTCATCCTGCAGCCGCTCTCCGCTCGCGACGTTGCGTCGGCGATCGTATTTGCGCGCCGGCATCGACTGCGGCTCAGCATCAAGGGCGGGGGCCACAATATCGCGGGAACCTCGATGGCCGAGCAGGCATTGACTCTCGATATGTCCCGCATGCGCGAGGTGACCGTCGAACCGTTTGCGAAGCGCGTGCACGTCGGACCCGGATGTCTGCTGAAAGACGTCGACCAGGCGACGCAAGCGCACGGACTGGCGACCGTTCTCGGTTTCATTTCCGAGGTCGGCGTGGCGGGTCTTACGCTTGGCGGTGGTCTGGGCTACCTGACGCGTCGGTTCGGCTGGTCGGTCGACAACCTCGAGGAAGTCGAGATCGTCACCGCGGACGGTGCGATCCGCATCGCCGATCGGAACGCCAACGCGGAGCTGTTCTGGGCGCTCCGAGGCGGCGGAGGCAACTTCGGCGTCGTCACGCGCTTCACCTTTCGCCTGCATGACGTCGGCCCGACCGTCTACGGCGGCCTCATCGCGTGGCCGTTCGACCGAGCCCGCGAGATCCTGCACGCCTATCGAGCGATCACTTCCGAGGCGCCTCGGGAGCTCAGCGTATGGATGAATCTGCTGCGCGCTCCGCCGGCGCCCTTCGTGCCCCGCGAGTGGCATGGCGAAAGGCTCTGCGCGATGTCCGTCTGCTACAGCGGCGGGCTCGACGGAGTCGATCATGCGCTCGCACCGCTGCGAGCGCTCGCTGATCCCGTTGTGGATCTGCTGCAGCAACAGCCCTATGTCCGGCTTCAGTCGTACCTCGACACGACCGAACCCAAAGGCAAGCATTACTACTGGAAGACGGAGTACGCAGCCGAGTTGAGTGATGCGCTGCTGTCGACTTGGCAGGACCTCGCGACGGAGTGTCCCATCCCGGAAGCGCAGATCGGCATCCTCCACCTCGGAGGAGCACTGAACGAGCGCGAGCTGGACGATGGTGCCGTCGGCAATCGGGATGCTCGCTTCGTGCTCGGCGCAATCGGCATGTGGCAACCGAATGAGCCCGACGCGGATAGCTTCCGACAGTGGGTTTGCGACGCGTGGAGGCGATTCCGAATCTTCTCCACCGGCGGCAACTACATCAACTTCCAGACCTCCGATGAAAGCGAGGAGCGCGTGCGCGCATCGTACGGCGGCAACCTCGCCCGCCTCGTCGAGATCAAGAAGACGTACGACCCCGACAACTTCTTCCGCGCCAATCGCAACATCAGCGACGCGCTATCCGTCGATTAGACAACACGCCGAGTGGCATGGGTGTCCGACGTCCCAGCGTACGTTGCGACGAGATCAGAGCGCGTATCGATCTGCTGCCGATCAACGCAGCCCATCGCACCGCTGCGCAATGGCAGTGCGCGCGGGCCGAACGCTTCGTTGACCGGGTCATTCGCGTCACGGCGCTCTTCCGTGCGGGTCGCTCGTGCGAAATCGAGTTGCAGCACGCGGGCGAACAGAGCCCACGCAAGGCACGCTTCTCTTCCTCGTGGACATCAAGGCTTGCAAGGGTAGCGATTCGGACGACGATTGGCGGCAAGCGCGATTCATGACGACGTGAATGCAGGCGGCAAGCTTCAAAGCTCGCCGCCCGCGATTCGCGGTTGCGCCTCGCGCCTACGCCGACACCGGCAGCGCAACGCGCGCGATCGTTCCTCCGCCGTCGCGCGGCAACAGATCGAAACTGCCTGCGTGCATGCGCGCGATGCGATCGACGATCGCAAGGCCCAGGCCGGCGCCGGCGACGCCCGCCGCGTTGGTTCGCGCGAACGAAGCACGCGTGAACGGTTGCTTCAGCCGCTCGACGTCGGCCGGCGGAATCCCCGGTCCGCGATCGGCGACGTCGACGACGAACCGATTGCCCTCGGTATATGTGGTCACGTCGACCGGCGGCGCGCCGTACGCAAGCGCGTTGTCGATCAAGTTCGCGACGAGACGCGCAAACGCCGTCGGCTTCAACGGGATTTCGCCGGCGGCCTTGGCGACGAAACGCACGTCGCGGCCGGCCTTCGCGTAGCGGTCGACGCATTGCGCGATCAACGCGTTCGGGTCGCGTCGCTCGCGCGCCGCTTCGTGGTCGCTGCGGGCGAAATCGAGGAATTGGCCGATGATGCGGTCCATCTCCTCGATATCGGTGACCATGCCGGCGCGAGTCGCCTCGTCCTGATCCCGCATTTCAACACCCAGCCGCAAGCGCGCGAGCGGCGTGCGCAGGTCGTGCGACACGCCGGCGAGCAGCAACGCGCGATCCTGCTCGAGCTGGTGCAGGTTCGCCGTCATTCGATTGAAGCCGCGATTGAGGTTCGCGATCTCGGACGGACCGCTCTCGGGCAGCGGCTGCGGCTTCTCGCCGCGGCCGACGCGCTCGGCGGCGGCGGAAAGCTCGCGCAGCGGCCGCGCGAGATAACGCGCGAAAACGAACGCCGCGAGAATCAGCACCGCGGCGAGCGAGACGCTCCATACGATCGCGCGCATCGGCACGTCGTCGGCCGCGGGTCGCGGCGCGAACGGGACGCCGATCCAGTAACCGGCACCTTGCGCTTCGACGCGCACGAGCACGACGCCTCGGCCCGGAAAGAAGCGCAGCTCGGTGCCCTCTCCGAGGCGTTCACGCAATCGCTGCTCGAAGTCCTGCAACCGGGGCGGCAGCGGAAATCCCGCGCCGAACACGCGTCGCTCGCTCTCGGGCACGATCCGAACGCCGTATTCGTGCGCGATCCGTCCGATCGCTTCGCGCCGCTCGCTGGGATCGGCGCTCTCCAGCGCAGCGCGCACCGCCTGCAGCTGAACGATGCGAGTCTCGTCGAACTGACGCGCAAGCAGCGCCGCGCGGTCCTGATGAAAGAAGACGATCGTCGCCGCGAGCCACAGCAGCACTCCGGCGAGCAGCAGCAGCACGAGGCGCGCGAACAGCGAGCGCGGCCATAGCCGGACCGTCATTGCGCGTCGCCGCCGGCGGAAGTCTCGTCGCCGGGTACGAATACGTAGCCGAAGCCCCAGACCGTCTGGATGTAGCGCGGATTGGCCGGGTCGGGCTCGATCAACTTGCGCAGCCGCGACACCTGCACGTCGATCGCGCGGTCGAACACGTCGTGGTCGCGGCCGCGCGCGAGCAGCATCAGTTTCTCGCGTGCGAGCGGCTGGCGCGGATGCTGGACGAACACCTTCACCAGCGAGAACTCGCCCGTGGTGAGGTGGATCGTCTGCTCGCCGTCGGAGAGCGTGCGCGCGGCGAGATCGAGCGTGAAGCGTCCGAAGGCGACCTCGCCCTCGGCCACCGGGGCGCCCGCAGGGTGCTCGGTTCGACGGCGAAGCACGGCGTTGATGCGCGCGACGAGCTCGCGCGGGTTGAACGGCTTCGGAAGGTAATCGTCGGCGCCCATTTCGAGCCCGACGATGCGATCGACGTCCTCGCCCTTCGCCGTCAGCATGATGATCGGCACGCCCTCGCCCGCACCGCGCAGGCGACGGCAGACCGACAGTCCGTCCTCGCCCGGCATCATGAGGTCGAGCACGAGCAGGTGCGGAGGATCGCGCTGCAGCTTCTTGTCGAGATCGCGCGCGTCCGGCAGCGTAGCGACCTGGAAGCCCTGTTCGCCGAGGTAGCGCGATAGCAGGTCGCGCAGGCGCACGTCGTCGTCGACGACAAGGACCTTCGGTGGCGTGCTTTTCGCGCTCATGCGGCCATTAGACGACGGCCACGAACGAACCTCGCGCCGTCGGATGTAAGCAATTGTAACTTCCGCAGCCTGCGGCAATCTTCGGTTGCAATCGCCTTGGGTGAGCGAGGAACGCGGTGCCACAATGACGTCCTAAGCCGATGGAAGCCGCGTCGATCGCGCGGCGCCAAAGCGGATCGTTCAACCGGCCTCGTCGCGTCGTGCGTGCGGTGGCCAACGGAAAGGAAGCAACATGGCAGAAGGAACGAAAGCAAATGTCACGCGCTCGCGTCCGTGGATCGTCGTAGCGGCCGCGGCGCTAGCGCTGACGCTCGGCGGCTCGGCGATGGCGCAACCCGGTCCGATGGGCCATCACGGGCCCGGCATGGACGGGCCGGAGATGTTGTCGGGCTTGATCGCGCACGCGAAGGACCAGCTCAACCTCAACACGTCGCAACAAACGCAGTTCGACGCCGCCGTTGTGCAGAGCAAGGCCGCGTTCCAGGCCGGTCGCAACAACATGCAACGCGTGAGGGACGCGCTCGCAGCCGAGCTCGCGAAACCCGAACCGGATCTCGCGGCGGTCGCCGCGGTGGCCGACGACGCACGCGCTCAGAGCCAGGCGCTGCACCGGCAGGTTCGCGACCAATGGCTCGCGCTGTACAACACGTTCTCGCCGGATCAAAAGGCGGTCGTCAAACAGATGATCCAGAACCGCATGGCGCGCGCCGAGAAGTTCCGCGAGAAGATACGCGAGCACATGCTCCAGCGGCAAAGCAACGGCTGACCGTTACCGAAGCGCAGCGAGCGGCGCGCCGCGAGCGCGCCGTTCGCTTTTTAGAGTGAAGCGCTGCGATCGACACCGCTCGGTCAATCGGGACGCTTCGCCGTCGAGCGGCGCGCTGTCGCTTGTCCGTTGTCGGACGACGTTTCGGTGCGCGTTTGTGGCGGCACGCAAACGCGATCGTCAGGTGTCGCTTCACGCCAGACGTAACCCACCAGACACGTGTCCGGGCCGTAGGCGCCGCCGGCGGGGTTTCGGCGAGCGGCCGCTTGTGCGTTGTCTCGCGCCGCTTGCGCACGCGTTTCGGACGTCACGCAGACGCGATCATTCGGCACCGCCTCGCGCCACACGAAGCCCGGCGCGCACCCATCGGAGCGGCCCGTGTCGGCTGTCGCCCGGTCCCGTATTCCGAACCAGGCATAACCGGCGACCGCGCTTGCAACGAGGACAGCGGCCGCAATCGTCACGGCGTGCCGCGTTCGACGAGCGGTATTGCGCGGATCGAGCGCGTGGATCAGCCGTTCGATGTCGGAGTCCCAATCGTCGTCGCGCAGCTTGAGCGCGTTCGTTCGCGCGATCGGCCGAAGGCTCTCGGGCAATTCGGCCTCCTTCGGCATCTTCGTTTCATCGACAAGCAGCGGGACGATGCGGCAACTGCGTTGCAGCGCCTCCTCGAGCTCGACGCGATTCCAATCGGCCGGATCGTCCAGACGGCGTCGTCCGTCGTCATCCTTTGCCGCAGCCCACGTCGGTCCGATCAGCGCGATGACGACGGTGTCGTGCGTCAACTCGGCCTTGATGGCCTTGGTCCAATCCTCTCCGGCGCCGATGCTGTTCTTGTCACGAAAGATCGCGGCTTCGCCGAAGCGTCGCGCCAGCGCCTCACGGAGCCTTCCGGCGACCATCTGCGTGTCGCTGCGGCGGTAGCTGATGAATACGATCGGCATCTCTGCTGCCAACTGGAACGTGCGGCGGCATAGTGTACGAGACAACGCAACCGCACGCATGCGGGTCCACGCCGGCGCTGCGGGCCGCAAGCGCGCTGCGTGCCGGTTCCGCTCAAGCGCAGCGGGCCGTATCGCGCTCGAGCGCGCGCTCGGCCGCGCGGCGCAGCGTGACGGCGACGACCGGCTTCGCGAGCAACGTCACGCCCGCTGCCGCGACCTCGGAGCGCGCAGCCTCGCTGGTGTCACCCGAGGCGATCAGCGCGGCGACGTCGATGCCGAAATGACTTCGTAGCGACGCGATCGCGCCGATGCCGGACTTGCCGCCGGCAAGGCGCAGGTCGGCGACGATCAAATCCGGCGGGCGGCCTCGAGCGCCGAGCGCCGCGATCGCGCTCGCAGCGTCCGCGGCACCGGTCACGCGCGCGCCCCACGCGCTGAACAGCGCGCTCATCGCGGCGACGACGGCAGGGTCGTCGTCGACGACGACTACATGCCGGGCATCGAAGCGCGCGTCGGCGATCGCGGCGGCTGCGACGTTCGTGCTGTCGGTTCGTGCGCGGCGCGCAGCGCTCGGCGGCAGAGTGATCGAAAAGCGCGATCCGCGTCCGGGCACCGACGCGAGCTCGAGCGGATGGTCGAGCAATCGCGCGAGACGTCGAACGATCGCCAGTCCGAGCCCCATGCCGCGCGAGCGCGCGTCGCTTCGTGCGTTGCGTCCGAGCTGCACGAACTCCTCGAAAACACGGTCACGGTCCGTCGCGGCGATGCCGACGCCGGAGTCGACGACGTCGATGCGCAAGCCGCCCGCGCGCCGTCGCACGCCGACGACCACGCCGCCTGCATCGGTGTAGCGCAAAGCGTTGGCGATCAGATTGCGCAGGATGCGCTCGAGCAGGACCGGATCGGTATGCGCGGCGAGACGCGTTGGCACGACGTGCAATGCAAGCGCTCGCATCGACGCAAGCGGCGCGAAGTCCGCGTGCAGACGCTCGAACAGCGACGCGAGCGGGACCGCGCAGCGCTCGGGCGTCAACGCGCCCGCGTCGAGCCGCGACAGGTCGAGCAACTGAGCGAATAGCGCCTCGAGCGCCTCGACCGACGCGTTGAGGCTTCCGACGAGCGGCTGCACGTCGGGGTCTCGCGTGCGGGTCGTCAGCGCCGCGGCGAACAAGCCGAGCGCATGCAGCGGCTGCCGCAAGTCGTGACTGGCCGCGGCGAGAAACTGGCTCTTCGCGCGGTTCGCGGCCTCGGCGGCGCCGCGCGCCGTCTCGGCTTCGCGCGTGCGCGCCGTGAGCTCGCCGATCAGGTCGACGTTCTCGTAACGGATCGCAAGCGATGCCATCAGCACGTCGTTCAAGTGATGGCCGAACGCCAGCACGAACGCGAGCACGACGATCATGACGATCGCGGTGAACAGATGAACGCTGTCGCCCTCGAGCGCGATGCGAACGATCAGCGGCACGAGCGCAGGCAGCACGAACCCGTAGAACGATGCCTTGTAGACCGCGGTCATATTGAGACCGGCGAGCGCGACGCCGAACAGGCACACGATCACCAGCGCTTGTTGCGCCGGTCCAGCGGGGAAGAACGCGACGCCGGCGACGCCCCATAGCGCGCCGGCGACGGTGGAGCCGATCGACCAGCGCATTCCCCAGCGCGAAGCAGCGCTGATGTCCGGACGCGCGCGCGTGTACGCGCGCGCGAGAAGGCCGCGCCACGCCTGGTTCGCGACGATCGCGCCGATCCACGCCGCCATCGAGAGCGCTTCGACTTCACCCCACAGCACAAGGCACAGCAACGCGGCGCCGAACGCCATCGACAGCGTCGTACGCAGCCACTGCCCATAAAGCGTGTCAACAAGGTCGGCCCGCGCCCGCGCGACGAGGGCAGCGGCCGGTGCGGACGATTCCATCGACGCGTCCCGCGACGAGCGTGCGCCGATCGGGTACCGCTAGCGGCGCGCGACCAGCGACTCGACGTTGATGCCGCGGCGCGCGAGCTCGGCGACCGCCTGCGTGCGCGTGCGCACGTGCAGGGTGCGCAATATCGCGCTCACGTGGACTTTCACCGTTCCCTCGGAGAGCCGCAGATCGCGGCAGATCAGCTTGTTCGGCTTACCCTGCACGAGAAGCCGCAGGACGTCCGATTGCCGCGCGGTCAGACCGAGATCGGTCGACGCAATCCGAACGCCGTCGCTTTCCGGCCCGGCGGTCAGATCGTCAGTGCGATACGTGTCGCCGTCGAACACGCGCTCGAGCGCAGCGAGCAGCGCCTGCGGACTCGCGGTCTTCGCAATGAAGCCGCGCGCTCCGGCGGCGAGCGCCGCGGCGACCGTCGCTTCGTCGTGCGTCGCGGAGAGCACGACGATCGGAACGCCGGGATAGTCGAGGATGAGATCGGCTAGGAAGTCGAGACCGCGCGTGCCGGGCAATGCCAGGTCGAGCATCACGAGCGCGACGTCCGGCTCCGAATCGAGGATCGCGACCGCTTCGGCCGCGTCCATCGCCGAGCGCACCTCGGTGCCAGGGTTGAGCTGCGGGAGCAGCTTCGCCAGCGCATCCAGAACCAGCGGATGGTCATCCACGACGAGGATCTTCATACGGCCTCCCTAGCCAATGCGCCGGCGCTGCGTCGATCGCGGCGCGATCGTTGTGAGGCGCAACGCTAGTTCGCGCGAGCGTTGCGCGCACCTGTCAGAAGCGGCAGGTCTTGGCTGTTCTGCCTAGATCGCGCGGACGATGGCGCAAGCGGGGAGATCTTGGCGTCGAGGGTGTGACACCTCGTCGCCGTTGGATTGCCGGCCCACTCGATAGCGACTCATGCGTTGACGCCGATCAAGATTGGTTGCAGTGAGTGGAGTACAAGAAGTTGTGTACTCGATGTCGAGGCAACGAGAAATCAGAGGCAAACGCGTGGAGATTCAGCGATGAATGACAGCACACTGTCCGTTTCGACCGGTGACGCGATCGGGCTTCGTAGGCGACAACCCTGCAATGAACCGCTTCCCGCGACGATCCGATGGGTGGCGAGATTGCCCGTCGAGGTCCGACCCATCGCACTGCTCAGGCGATTTCCCAGGATCGCCAATTCGATCGCTCGAAGCTGGACGAATACCGCTGACTGCGACAGGCACTTCGAGGACTTGCTGACCGATCGACGTGGCCATCGGCGCGGATTTCCGGTCGATGTACTCGAGGACATATTGGCGCTAGACGACTACTATCACGGGCACTATCCGCAATTGCCGTTTGCTGCGATCGCTCCGTGACCTAGATACACCGGCTCATCCATAGCGTGCGCGCGCCGACGCGCCACGGTCCTCGCGCGAGCAAGCGCTCGCCGTACGCTACCCGCTTTTCGCGAGCGCCGCCTGCTGCTCGGCGAGCTCCTTGCGCAGCGTGCGAAGCCGCGTCTCGACCACCGATGCTTGATAGAAGTCGCCGTCGCCGGACTTGCTCGCGAGCTCGAACTGCACGACGGCGCCGCGCAAGTCGCCTTGCCACGCGTAGAACTCGCCCTGGTGGCGATGCTGTTGCATCTTCGCGCCGAGCTCCGCGTACGCACGTGCGGCGATCCGATGCAGCGGACCATTGTCGGGAAAGCGTGCGATCTGGCGCTCGACGAAGGCGATCGCGTCACGCGTGCGATGCGCCTGCAGCAGCGCGTCGGGGTAGTCGTAGACGAGCTGCATCTTGTTGGGGTAACGCGCAAGCGCTGACTCGAACCTCGAGATCGCCGCCGGCAGATCGCCCGAGTCCATCAGCACGTGACCGGCGATCGCGTCGATCATCGGATGCGGCTGCGCAATCTTCTCGAGCCGCGCGAGCTCCGCTTTGGCGCGCGTGTAGTTCTTGGCGCGCAGCAGCGACGCGACCAGGCCGTAGCGCGCGGCGACCTCGCTGTTGAACTTGCGCTCGGCGAGCGCTTCGTCGAAGAACGCGACGGCTTCGCGATCGGTGCCCATGTAGCTCTTGAGCAGCGCGCGCACCATCTGGAAATCGAGCGAGTCGGGAACCTGCCGGTAAGGAACGCTCGCTGCCCGCGCCTCCGCCTCGGCGATGCGCTCGTACGTGATCGGGTGCGTTCGCAGGTACGACGGCGTCGAGCCTTCGGCGAACTGGCTCGATTTCTGCAGCCGCTTCATGAACGTCGCCATCGCGGTGACGTCATAGCCTGCGGCGTTCAGACGCTGGAAGCCGATGCGGTCGGCCTCGTATTCGTTCTCGCGCGTGAAGTTGAGCTGGTTCTGAATGGCGAGCGCCTGCGCCGACGCGATTGCCGCAGATGACGCCGAGCTTGCGGACGACGAGCTCGAGCGCGACGCGGCGATCGCGACGGCGAGCGCGGCGAGCGAAAGGAGGATCGAGCGTTGCGTCTTCGCCGCCATGCGCGTCATGTGATGCTGCGTCACGTGGGAGATTTCGTGCGCGAGCACTGCGGCGAGCTCCGACTCGCTCTGAGCGAGAAGAATCAATCCGGTATGCACGGCGACGAAGCCGCCCGGAAGCGCGAATGCGTTGATCGATGGGTCGGCGATCGCGAAGAATTCGAAATCGAAGGTACTGTCGACGCGGGCGGCGAGCAGCCGATGCCCGAGCTCGTTCAGGTAGTCGTTGACTTCCGGATCTTCGAGGTAAGCGCCCGCCGAACGGATCTGCCGGACGACACCTTCGCCGAGCTTGCGTTCGGCTGCGGGCGCGAGCATCGCTTGCGATTCGTCGCCGAGATCGGGCAGCGATTGCGCCGCCGCGATCGGAATGCCGACCGGTGGCTGCGGCTGCATCGCCAGCCCGAGCGCGAGCATCGCGATGATCGGACGGCGACGTCGAACGGGGTGCTTCAGTGGCATGAATGCCCGAACGCCGGATAAAGACGTGATGCTAAGATGATCGACCCAACCTGAAGTTCAAGCAACAACCCGGGCCGAGGAGACTCCTGTTGGCGCGCGATAAAAAGGAACCCACATCGCGGTCGCCCGCCTTTCGCGCGTCCACGCCAGCTACGAAAGAGCGCGCTCCGCGGTCGAACGATACGTCAAGGCTCCATTTTACGCATTTCGACCCCGCCGGTCAGGCGCACATGGTCGACGTCGGCGGCAAGGATGTAACCAAACGTATCGCCCGCGCGGGCGGCCGTATCGTGATGCAACCCGCCACGCTTGCTCTGATCCGGTCCGGATCGGCGAAGAAGGGCGACGTGCTGGGCGTCGCCCGCATCGCGGCGATTCTCGCGGCGAAACGCACGGCCGAGCTGATTCCGCTCTGCCACGCGCTGCCGCTGACGCGAGTTGCCGTCGAGTTCGCGCTCGATTCCGCGGACAATGCGGTCGAGATCGAAGTGAGCGCGGAAACGTTCGATCGCACCGGCGTCGAAATGGAGGCGCTCGCTGCCGCGGCGATCGGATTGCTCACCATTTACGACATGTGCAAATCCGCCGATCGCGCCATGCGAATCGACGGCGTCCGCCTGCTCGAGAAATCGGGTGGCCGATCGGGTCACTTCGTCGCCATGTAGCGGTCGCGGCGATGCGACAGCCGGTCGCGGTCCAGTGGCTAGACCACTTGACCACCTGCGCGATCGACACTACCATGGCTAGCAGCGCGAGGGCTCGCCCCGCCGCGCGCATACAACGAGACCAATGGGGCGCGGGGGAAGCATCGATGCCGCTCGTAGCGGTCGAGCCACGCCGGCTGTACCGGCAGATCGCCGACCAGCTCGCGGCGCTGATTGCCGCCGGCGAATTCCCGCCCGGATCCCGACTGCCGCCCGAGCGCGAGCTCGCGGTAAAGCTCGGCGTTTCGCGGGCGTCGGTGCGCGAAGCCGTCATCTGTCTAGAGCTCGCCGGCGCCGTCGAGGTTCGCGTCGGCACCGGCATCTTCGTTTGCGCGCCGCGTGTGCGGCCCCCCGGCGAACGCAACTCGGGCGAGAGCGCGGCCGACGACGCGCCGGGGCCGTTCGAGCTGCTTGCCGCGCGCGCGCTCATCGAAGGCGAGATCGCCGCGATCGCCGCGCGCAGCATTCGCGCGCCTCGGCTGGCCGCGCTTCGCGAGACGATCACCCGAATGCGCGCGCATGACGACGACGCCGTCGAGCGCGACGCCGCCGATCGAGCGTTTCATCTGACCATCGCCGAGGCGACCGGCAATGGTGCGCTGGTGCTGTCGGTCGCTGCGCTGTGGGACATGCGGCATGACGAGTTGTGGACGGCGACCGAAGAGCATTTCCATACGCCGGCGCTTCGCGCGAAGACGCTCGCCGATCACCAGGCGATCGCCGATGCGCTCGCGGCGCGCGACGCGCAAGCGGCGCGCGTCGCGATGCGTCGCCATCTCGCGCGCGTGGCGCGCGAATTTCAGCGTCGCATCGATGCCAAGCCGCCCGCATCCGGGCAAACCCTGTCAAGACGGCCGCGCAGCGCCGCATCGCGCGGCGCGCTTTCGGAGCTAAAGTGATGCACCAGTCGATGCACGACGGGCGCCAGGCTGCGAGTCCGATGCCTGCGTGAAGCGCCGTTAAGCATGTCGAGCAACGCCAACCAGGAGGATCGATGAACACCCGTTACGAAAACCGCATGCGCCGCGCCGTGCTGCGCACCGCCGTGGCTTGCGCGCTGGTCGCGAGCGCCCCGCTTTCCGCCGTGCTAGCGCAGACGCCGGCGATGCCGAAGAGCCCCGTGCAGATCAACGTGGTCGACGTTGCCGGCAACCTCGCGCTCACGCAGGACGCGATAGAGCTCTACGCGAAGAAGCATCCCAAAGTGGTGAGCAAGTTCAATTTCACCAAGGCGCCGGCGCCGGAGCTTCCCGGAAAGCTCAAAGCGATGCAGGCGGCCGGCCGCAGTGATATCGACATCGTGCTCACGGGCACGGACTTCCTTGCCGCCGGCATCGAGCAAGGCCTGTTGATCAAGCTGCTTCCCGATTTCGCGCCGAAGTTTCCGAACCTCGCGCAGAATTACCTGCCCGCAGCCGCGAAGATGCAGGAGCTCGCACAGAACTACGGCATCGAGGTCGCGTTCATGCCGGCGGGACCGCTGCTCGAGTACAACCCCGCGAAGGTGAAGCAGGTCCCGACCACGCCTGCGGAGCTGCTCGCGTGGTGCAAGGCGAACCCGAACAAGCTGATCTACGCGCGGCCGGCGAACTCCGGTCCGGGCCGCACGTTCATCATGGGATTGCCGTTCATCCTCGGCGACAAAGACCCGAAGGACCCCGTCAAGGGCTGGGACAAGACGTGGGCTTATCTGAAGGACCTCGACTCGTGCATCGAATACTACCCGACGGGCACGGGCGCTGTGATGAAGGAGCTCGGCGAGGGCTCGCGCGATATGACGGTTACGATGACCGGATGGGACCTCAATCCGCGCGTGCTCGGCATCGTGCCGAAGGAATACATGGTCGCGCCGTTCAAGGGCATGACGTGGGTGAACGACGCGCACTACATGGTCATTCCGAAGGGCGTGCCGCCCGACAAGGTCGCCGCGGTGCTCGATCTGATGGCGTTCATGCTGACGCCCGAAGCGCAGGCCTACACGTACGACAAGGGCTACTTCTATCCGGGCCCGGCGGTGAAGAATGTGCCGCTGTCGATGGCGCCCAAGGAGAGCCAGGACGCGGTGAAGGAGTTCGGCCGCGCCGAGTATGACAAGTGGCTCGCCGAATTTCCGCATACGCAGTCGCTGACGCCGGCAGCGCAGGTCGAAGCGTTCCGCATCTGGGACCAGCAGGTCGGAGCGAAGATCAAGAAATGACGCGGATGTCCGAGAGCAAGACGCGAAGCGGCGCGGCGATCGGAAGAGAGCCGCGTCATCCCCGCGGACGCGGGGATCCAGTGACTTTGAACGACGCTGGATTCCCGCTTTCACGGGAATGACGATATGAAACACGACTTCAACGAGCTTCGACTCGATCGCGTCACGCGCCGGTTCGCCGGCTCCGGCGGCAAGGCGTTCAACGCGCTTGCGGAAATGACGCTCACGATCCGTCGCGGCGAATTCATTTGCCTGCTCGGGCCGTCGGGCTGCGGCAAATCGACGGCGCTCAACTGCATCGCGGGGCTGCTGCCGCTGTCCGGCGGTAGCATCTGGCTCGACGACCAGCGGATCGACACGTTGCCGCCGGAGCGGCGCGGCTTCGGCATGGTGTTCCAGAACTACGCGCTCTTTCCGCACATGAGCGTTGCGAAGAACGTCGGCTTCGGGCTCAAGATGCGCGGTGTGGCAGGCGACGAAATCGCGTCCCGTGTCGATCGCACGCTCAAGCTCGTTCAGCTCACGGGACAGGAACACAAGCTGCCGGGCCAGCTCTCGGGCGGCCAGCAGCAGCGCGTTGCGATCGCGCGTGCGATCGTCATCGAGCCGCCGCTGATCCTGATGGACGAGCCGCTGTCGAACCTCGATGCGAAGCTTCGGCTCGAGACGCGCGCGGAGATCCGGCGCATTCATCGCGAGCTCGACCGTGCGACGATCTACGTGACGCACGACCAGGACGAGGCGCTGTCGCTCGCCGACCGCATCGTCGTGATGAAGGACGGCATCGTCCAGCAGGTCGCGACACCGCACGATGTCTATGCGCAGCCCGCGAACCTCGAGGTCGCGCGCTTCATGGGCTATCGCAACGTGGTCGAATTCGGCGTCGAGCGCGAGGACGGCGAGCGCGTCCTGCTCGCGCGCGACGGCGTTCGCATGATCGGCACGCGCAAGCAGCCGTTGGCGAAGGGCGCTGCGTTCGTCGCGATGCGGCCTGAGGAGATCGTCGTGGGCGCCCCGCCCGACGGTCAGAACGTGCTGAGCGGACGCGTCGACGTCGTCGAGTACGGCGGGCGCGACTCGCTCATCGACGTCGTCACCACGGACGGCACTCGGCTGCACGTTCGTACGCACGTGCCGGTCGCCGTCGGCGACACCGTGGCGTTGCACGTCGCGCCGGAGCGCGCGCTCGTCTATTCCGGGTAACGCGATCGTGGCCACCAGCGCACCGCTCGCGAGCGCCTCGTTCGATCGGGCATTGTGGCTCGTCGTTCCGGCGGCGGCGTTCATGCTGATTCTTTTCGTCTACCCGTTCCTCTACGGCTTGCTGTTATCGTTCGAGCCGACGAAGGGCGACGCCGTCGCCAATTACCGGCAATTCTTCAGCGACGAGCGGCTGTGGCCGACGATCTGGACGACGCTGCGCCTCGCGATTCCGGCGACCGTCTTGAACGTGTTCGTCGCGCTGCCGATCGCCTACAAGATGCGCACGAAGTCGCGCTATCAGCGGTTCGTGACGACCGTGCTCGTCGTGCCGATCACGCTCGGGACCGTGCTGATCGCCGAAGGCATGCTGACGTATTTCGGTCCGCGCGGCTGGCTGTCGCAGTTCCTGCAATTCTTCCATCTCTACGAAGGGCCGATTCGGCTGACGCACAACTACTGGGGCGTGCTGATCTCGCTCGTGATCTCGGGCTTCCCGTTCGCGTTCCTGCTGATCCTGTCGTACATCACCGGCATCGATCCGGTGCTCGCGCGCGCGGCGGCCACGCTCGGCGCGAATCCCACGGCGCAGTTCCGCTACGTCTACCTGCCGCTGCTCGCGCCGGGCCTCGCGATGTGCTTCTGCCTCGCGTTCGTGCAGGCGTTCTCGGTGTTCCCGTCCGCCGTGCTGCTCGGCGCGCCGGCGGGACCGACGCGGGTGATCTCGATCGCAGCGTACGAGGCGGCGTTCGAGCAGTACGACTATTCGCTTGCATCGGCGGTCGCGATGATCATGGGCTTCGTGCAGCTCATCATCGTCGCCGCGGTGCTCGGATTGCGCAACGTGTTCTATCGAGGTCCGGTGGTCGGAGGCAAAGGGTGAGCACGACGGCCGACCGTCTTGAAACCCCTGCGCGCGCCGTCTCACGCGCGATCGAGAGGCGTTGGCTCGACCGTGCGTGGAGCGGTTTACTGTGGGGGATGATGACGTTCTTCGTCATCAACATCGGGCTGATGATCGCCGCGGTCGCGACCAATTCGTTCGCGCGCCGCTGGCTCGGCACGTGGCTTCCCGACGGCTACACGACCAATTGGTACACATCGGCGTGGAAGGAGTTCCAGCTCTCCGACATCCTGATGGTCACCGTCGAGGTCGTGCTCTCCGTCGTGTTCCTTGCATTGCTGATCGGCGTTCCGGCGGCCTACACGCTCGCGCGGCGCGACTTCGTCGGCAAGAAAACGCTGATGCTGCTCTTTCTGCTGCCGTTGATGGTGCCGCCGATCACGTACGGAATTCCGCTCGCGACGGTGCTCTACCAGGCGCATCTCGCCGGGACGATCTGGGGCGTGATCCTCGCGAACCTCATACCCGCCGCGCCGTTCGTGATTCTCGTGATGACGCCGTTCATCGAGCAGATCGACCCCAATCTCGAGTCGGCGGCGCGCGTGTTCGGCGCGAACACGGCACGAATGTTCTGGCACGTGCTCGTGCCGCTGCTCGGTCCCGGCATCCTCGCCGCGTCGCTGCTCGTGCTCGTGCGCACGATTGCGCTGTTCGAGCTGACGTTCCTCACCGCCGGGCCCGATTCTCAGACGCTGGTCGTCGCGCTCTACTACGCGGTGTTCGCGGCCGGCGTGCGCGCGCCGCAATCGGTCGACGCGATGGCGATGGTCTACATGGTCGTAACGCTCGTATGGCTGCTGATCGCTATGCGCTTCGTCAATCCGACGCAGCTCGTGAGCCGGGTGAAGGAACACCCGCGCGCCGCATGAATCGGCTGTCGCAAACCGCTCTCGCGCAATTGCCGCGCTCGATCGAGCGGGCGTCGGCGCGTCCGCGCCAAGTCGGCATCGTCCATCTGGGCCTCGGCGCATTTCATCGCGCGCATCAGGCGCTTTACACGGACGAGGTCGCGAACGAGCGCTTCGGCATCTGCGGCGTGAGCCTCAAGACGCCCGGCGCGCGCGACGCGCTCACGCCGCAGGACGGGCTCTACACGATCGTCGAGAAGAGCCCGGGCGGAACGCGGCGGCGTGTGGTCGGCAGCGTCCTCGAAGCGCGCTTTCTCGGCGACGAGCGGCACGAGATCCACCAGCGGCTTTGCGCGCCCGAGACGGCCATCGTATCGATCACGATCACGGAGAAGGGCTACGGTCACGATCCGGCCACCGGTGCGCTCAATCTTTCGCATCCGGAAATCGCGCACGATCTCGATCATCCCGATCACCCGGGAAGCGCGATCGGCTTGATCGTAGCCGCGCTCCAAACGCGCCGCGCGACGCACGGGCTGCCGTTCACCGTACTCACTTGTGACAACCTTCCGCACAACGGTGCGCTCGTGCGCGGGCTCGCGCTCGCGTACGCGCAACGGCGCGATTGCGCGCTGGCGGATTGGATCGACGCCAACGTGACGTTCCCGGCGACGATGGTCGATCGCATCGTGCCCTCGACGACGCCCGCCGACGTCGAGGCGAACGATGCCGCGCTCGGCATGCACGACGAGGGCGTCGTCGTCTGCGAGCCGTTCCGGCAATGGGTGATCGAAGACAAGTTCGTCGGCGAGCGGCCGCCTTGGGAGCGCGCCGGCGCGCAACTGGTCACCGACGTCGCACCGTTCGAGGCGATGAAGCTCCGATTGCTCAACGCGAGCCACTCGGCGTTCGCGTATCTCGGTTATCTCGCCGGCCACGAGTTCATCTATCAGGTGGCGGCCGTGCCCGCATTCGTCGCGTTCATGCGGGCGCTGATGGCCGAGGTGACGCCGACGCTCGAAGTGCCGCCCGGACAGGATCTCGCCGCGTATCGCGAAGCGCTGGTCGAGCGCTTCGCCAATCCGGCGCTGCCGCACAAGACGCGGCAGATTGCGATGGACGGCTCGCAAAAGCTGCCGCAACGGCTGCTCGCCACCGTGCGCGACGACCTCGCAGCGGGTCGCCCGATCGACGCGCTCGCGCTGGCGGTGGCCGGCTGGATGCGCTACGCGTGCGGCGTCGACGAGGCGGGCCGTCCGATCGACGTGCAGGACCCGCTTGCGCGCGAGTTCGCGCGCATCGGCGCAGCGAATGATCGCGACCCGGCATTGCTCGTTCGAGGATTCACGTCGCTAGGCCAGGTTTTCGGCGACGATCTTCCGAACGATCCGCACTTCACCGCACCCGTGACGCGCGCGTTGACCGATCTCTTCACGCAGGGCGCCGCGGCGACGGTCGCGCGCTTCCATGCGGCTTGCTGACACGCCGGAAATGAGCGCACCGGCCGAAGGCAGAAGCGCGAAGCGCCCGTCGGCGCGCGATTTGCCCGGGCCGGCACCGAGCCCATTCGAGTCATTGGAACCTTTCGGAGGCCGGCAATGAGCGCACCGGCCGAAGGCAGAAGCGCGAAGCGCCTGTCGGCGCGCGATTTGCCCGGGCCGACACCGAGCCCATTCGAGTCATTGGAACCTTTCGGAGGCCCGCGATGAGCGCTCTCGAGCTTTCCCCCGACCGGCTCTTTCCCGCCGATGCGATGACGCGCGGACTTGCGCGGTCGCTCTACGCGACGGTGAAGGACCTGCCCATCGTGAGCCCGCACGGCCATACCGACCCGCGATGGTTCGCCGACGATCAGCCGTTCGCCAACGCATCGGCGCTGTTCATTACGCCGGATCACTACGTGTTCCGCATGCTCTACAGCCAGGGCCTGCGGCTCGAGGACCTCGGCATCGCGCGCATCGACGGCAAGGCGGTCGAGACCGACGCACGCAAGATCTGGCGCACGTTCGCCGAGCATTGGCCGCTTTTCCGCGGCACGCCGACCCGACTGTGGTTCGAGCACGCGCTGACCGACCTGTTCGGCATCCACCAACGGTTCGCGCCCGCATCGGCCGATCGCATCTTCGACGAGATCAACGCAAGCCTTGCGACGCCGGAGTTCCGTCCGCGCGCGCTGTTCGACCGCTTTCGCATCGAGACGCTCGCGACGACGGAGTCGCCGCTCGACTCGCTCGCGCACCATGCGAAGATTCGCGCATCGGGATGGCGCGGCCACGTGATCACCGCGTACCGTCCGGATGCCGTCGTCGATCCCGAGTTCGACGGCTTTCGGGACAACGTGCATCGCTTCGGCGAAATCGCCGGCGAGAACACGGCGACGTGGCACGGCTACCTCGCCGCGCATCGCAACCGTCGCGCCTTTTTCAAGACGATGGGCGCGACGTCGACGGATCACGGTCATCCGACTGCGCAGACGGCCGATCTCACGGCGACCGAGTGCCAGCGGCTGCTCGACCGTGCGCTCGCGGGCACGTCGAGCTCCGCGGAGGCCGAGCAGTTCCGCGCGCAAGTGCTGACCGAGATGGCGAGAATGAGCGTCGACGATGGCCTCGTGATGCAGATCCACCCCGGCAGCGTGCGCAACCACAATCCGGCGGTCGCGCGCGACTTCGGCCGCGACAAGGGCGCCGACATTCCCGCGCGTACCGACTACGTCCGTGCGCTGAAGCCGCTGCTCGATCGGCTCGGCAACGAGAGGGCGCTGTCGATCATCCTGTTCACGCTCGACGAGACGACCTACGCGCGCGAGCTCGCGCCGCTCGCCGGCCATTATCCGGTGTTGAAGCTGGGCCCGCCGTGGTGGTTCCACGACAGCTTCGAAGGGATGCAGCGGTTCCTGTCGGCGGTGATCGAAACGGCGGGCTATGCCAATACCGCCGGATTCAACGACGACACGCGCGCGTTCCTTTCGATACCGGCACGTCACGACGTTTGGCGCCGCGTCGCCTGCCGTCATCTCGCGACGCTCACCGTCGAGCATCGCCTCGACGAAGCCGATGCATTCGAGCTCGCGACCGATCTCGCGTACGGGCTCGCGAAAAAAGCGTACCGGCTCTACTGAAGCTTCGTTCCGCTGTCCGGTTTGCCGAGCTCGAACTCCGGGTCGCTGCTCGGCTCGCGGCCGCCTGCCGCCAGCAAGTCCTTCAATTCGGCGATCGCGATGTCGACTTGTGTCGCCGTGCGAAGCAAACGCTCGCGCAACGCCTCGGTATCGAGCGTGCCGAGGTCGAGCGCAATGTCGATGCGCACGCTGACCAGCCGGTCGAGAAGCGCAAACACACGCTCGGACGTGACGCTGATGTCCTTCGCCATGGTAATTTTTTCTTGTGCCGCTTGGACAGCGGCGTAGGTCCACGGGGCGGTCGCCAATAAGCGCCCACGTCGAGACCCGCCACTTTAAAGGGTTTTTCGACGTCGGAAAACAACCTACGTCACTTTCGGACGAGCACTGTCGATCGCCGGTGACGCAATCACCTAACGTGTGCGCTGGGGCACACAGAAGCGCACCACGATGACCACGTCGTGCACGCCCGACGATAACCATCTGCTCGCCGCGCTGGCCGCCGGCGATCTAGACCGGCTGCGACCGCATCTCGACGTCGTCGAGCTCGGCGTCGGCGAGTCGATCTACGAGCCCGGCACCGCGTTGCCGTACATCTACTTTCCGACCACCGCGATCATCTCGATCCTGCATCTGACGCACGAAGGCGAAAGCGTCGAGACGGCCGTTGTCGGCTGCGAAGGCGCGGTGAGCATCGCGACGTACCTCGGCGGCGGCACGACCGTCGGACGCGCCCTCGTGCGCATTCCGGGGATGGGCATTCGCATTCCGGCGCCGGTGATCCGGGACGATTTCGAACGCGGACGCGACGTGCGCCGCGTCTTGCTGCGCTACACGCAGGCGCTGCTCACGCAGATGGCGCAGACGGCGGTCTGCAACCGCCATCACGAAGTCGCGCAGCAGCTTTGCCGTTGGATGCTTTCGATGCTCGATCGCGTCGGCTCGCGCGAGATCCCGATGACGCATCAGCAGATCGCCGACATGCTCGGCGTGCGGCGCGAGGGTGTCACCGAGGCGGCGCGAAAGCTCAAGGAAGCGGGCGTGATCGGTTACAGCCGCGGGCGTGTACGCGTGCTCGACCGTCCGGCGCTCGAAGATTGCGCATGCGAATGCTACGACGTCGTGCGCGAGGAGTACGACCGGCTGCTGAGTTAGCGGCGTCGCTTTGCGGGTACCGTCATCGCCCGTCGCGACGGCGTGCTCGAAGGCGACGGCGCCTGCGCACCGAACGCCCAATCGGCGCGCGACACCGTGTCGATCCACCAGGCGAGCGCATTGCCGGGCCGCGTTTCGCGCCACGCGACATGAACGCGCAACGGCGGCGGAGGCGATTCGACGCGTTTGGCGACGAGCCGGCCGTGCCCAATGTCCGCGGATGCGATATGCACCGGAAGGAACCCACAGCCGAGACCGAGCACCTGCGCCGCGCGCTTGGTCTCGAGGTCCGGCACCGTCATCGTCGGCTGGCCCGCGACGATACCGACACTGCGCGGCGGCAGCCGGCGCGAGCTGTCGGCCGCGACGACGGCGCGATGCATCGCGATCGTCGCTTCGGACAGCGGTTCCGGGGCACTGGCGAGCGGGTGCGTCGGCGCAACCGCGAACACCGAAGACGACTCGGCGAGCATGCGCGATCGATAGCCGCCGCCCGGCGGTGGATCGCCCGCAGCGCCGAGGACGAGATCGGCCCGGCCTTCGGCGAGCGCATCCCACGCACCGCCGAACACCTCGGATGAAAGGCGCAACCGCGTGTGCGCGGCGACGCGCGATTCGCAGTATGTGTAGAACGTCGCGACGATCGGCCATACGCGCGTCCACGGAACGATCGCATCGACCGCGACGCCGAGGTCGAGCTCCCAGCCCGTTGCGATGCGGCGAACGCGCTGCACGATCGCACCCGCGGCGTCGAGCAGCCGACGACCGGAATCGAGCAGCTCGCGGCCCGCGGGCGTGAGCTTCGCGCGGTGTGTGCGCCGATCGAACAACAGCACATCGAGATCCTGCTCCAGCTTCTGCACCTGGTACGTGACGGCCGACGGCACGCGATGGAGCTCTTCCGCGGCGGCGGCGAAGCTGCCGCGGCGGTCGATCGCATCGAGGATCCGCAGCGCGTCGAGCGAAAGCGCCATCTTCAAAATGTTTGAATGACTGACGCGGAATTATTCGCTATCAATGCCGCGGTGACAAGCCTACCCTAGCGCAGTTGGACGGAAAGGAGCTTTGAATGATTACGCTAAGACCGGCCGCTGAACGCGGCCACGCTGCTCATGGCTGGCTCGAGTCGTCGCACAGCTTTTCGTTCGCCGATTATTACGAACCGGCGCACATGGGCTACGGCCCGCTGCGCGTCATCAACGAGGATCGCGTCCAGCCGGGAATGGGCTTCGGCACGCATGGGCACCGCGACATGGAAATCCTGTCTTATGTGCTCGAGGGCCAACTCGAGCACAATGACAACATGGGCAACGGCTCGATCATCGTGCCGGGCGACGTGCAAAGGATGAGCGCGGGCCGTGGGGTGCTCCATAGCGAATACAACCCGTCGCGCGAGAACGGCGTGCATTTCCTGCAGATCTGGATCGAGCCGAAAGTGCGCGGCATCGCACCCGGCTATGAGCAGGCGCACGTCGACGACGCGGCGAAGCGCGGTCGGCTCGCGCTGATCGCGGGCCCGGCGGGGTCGGCCGCGGCCGTGACGATCAACCAGGATGCGCGTGTGTACGCGACGCTCGTCGATGGCGATGAGCGCGTCGTCCACACGGTGGCGCCGGGGCGGCGCGCGTACGTGCACGTGGCGCGCGGTAACGTCGATGTCAACGGTGTTGCGCTTGCGGCGGGCGACGCTGCAAAAATCGAAAACGAGGCGACGATCGAGCTTGCGCACGGCCATCGCGCCGAAGTGTTGGTGTTCGATCTCAACTGACGATTGGAGGTTGCCAATGGAATCGACGAAGGACGGCGCTGCGCTGCTCGGACGAATACTGCTTGCCGCGATGTTCGTCGTCGCGGGGTTCAACAAGATAATCGGCTTCGGCGGGACGGTCGGCTACATCGCGAGCAAGGGGCTGCCGATGCCCGAAGTGCTGGCGATCATTGCAATCCTGATCGAGCTCGGCGGGGGGCTGGCGATCGTATTCGGCTGGAAGACGCGCTGGGCGGCGCTCGCATTTGTCGTCTTTCTCATCGTGATCACGCCGATCTTCCACAACTTCTGGGCTGTTGCGCCCGAGCAGAAGATGGGACAGCTCGTCAACTTCCAGAAGAACCTCACGATTCTGGGCGCGATGATTCTGCTCTACGCGTTCGGGCCGGGTCGCTACAGCATCGACGAGAGCAGGGCGCATCGCGGCGATCGATTGAGTCACGCTATGTAATCGATTCGATCGTTCAATTGGACTTATCGCCGGCGCACTCGTAAATTGGCGGCGCGACCACGAAGGAGAACGAGAATGTCCTCCAGTTCCGAAGCGCGCCGGTCCGCCGGCGCGCCTCCGATCGACACCGGCATCGCCGAATCGCAGCGCGCGCGTATCGCCGATGGGTTAGCGCATCTGCTCGCCGACACGTACACCGTCTATCTGAAGACGCACAATTTCCACTGGAACGTCACCGGGCCGATGTTCAGCACGCTCCATTTGATGTTCCAGACGCAGTACAACGAGTTGTGGCTCGCGACCGACCTCATTGCCGAACGGATCCGCTCGCTCGGCTTCCCCGCGCCGGGGACCTACGCAGAATTCTCGAAGCTCGCGTCGATCGCCGAAACGCCGGGACAACCGAAGGCAGAAGACATGATCCGGCTGCTGGTGGAAGGCAACGAGGCGGTTGTGCGGACGGCACGCCGCCTGTTTCCGCTGGTCGATGACGCGCACGACGAGCCCAGCGCCGACCTGTTGACGCAGCGGATGCAAATCCACGAGAAGAACGCGTGGATGTTGCGGAGCTTGCTGGAATAGCGGCGCGAGCGGCGAGCGGGGACCCGCGAAGCGGGCTGCGAGCAATCGCGAGTCGACGCTCGAGGCCGCCAGCCCTGCTATTCCCTCGCCCGCGAATCGAGCCAGATCGTTACCGGGCCATCATTGACGAGCGCGACCTGCATCATCGCGCCGAAGACGCCGGTGGCTACCGGTTTGCCGAGCTCGGCGGCGAGCGCGGCTACGAACGCGTCGAACCTGGGTTGGGCGATGTCCGGCGGCGCCGCGCCGGACCACGACGGCCGATTGCCTTTGCGTGTCGACGCGAACAGCGTGAACTGACTGACGGCGAGCACGTCTGCGCCGATCTCGCGTACCGAGCGGTTCATCACGCCGGCGTCGTCATCGAAGATGCGCATCGCGACGATCTTGCGAGCGAGCCAGCCGCGCTCGTCGTCGGTGTCGTCGGCTGCGACGGCCGCGAGAACGAGAAGGCCGGGGCCGATCGCGCCGCTCACGCGACCGTCGACCGCCACCGACGCCTCGCGCACACGCTGGACGAGCGCCCTCACTTCTTGACGACCTTGCGATTGACGTCGGCGACGGCACCGTTGACGAGCGTCACCGTCGTGATCGTATCGGGATCGCCGTCCGCCGGCAGCCACGTCCAGCGAAGACTGTGCTTCTGCTTGCTGCCCGACGTGACGTCGGGAGCGCCCAGGTGCGCGATCAATTCCGCCTCGCTCATGCCGACGCGCGCGTGCTTGCGCTCGGACGGATCGCCGCGGAGCTTCGCGCGCTTTTCCGTCCTGGCTCTCTTCGACTCGCTCGCCGCTCGTGCGGGCGGCGGCGCGGCTTCACGTGGCGCGGCGGCCCCCGGTCGGCCGGGAACAATCGACAGATTCGGCGGGTCGGTATCGAAGTTGCGAAGCTCCTTGCCCGGCGGGCAACGGTCGTTCTGATAGATCGGCGCCGCGCCGCTGCCCGCGCATTTGTACACGGCGAAAGCGCTCGACGGCAGCAGCGCAAAAGCGCAGGCGGCGAGCGCCAGCAGGCGCGCACTCCCATGCAAGGCGTCGGGCACGGCAGCGGCCATCGGACGATGGAGTCCCTTGTTCAATTTCGCGGATGCGGTCTTGCCGCAAGCATTACCATAACGCCTTTCCCGCTCAGCCGTCGCTACGCCGTTCGATGGATCACCGACTCCCTTCCGCCGCCCGCCTTCGCGATATCGCGCCGTTCCACGTGATGGAGGTGCAGACCGCGGCACGCGCGCTCGAGGCCGCCGGTCGCAGCGTCGTCCACATGGAAATCGGCGAGCCCGATTTTCCGACGCCTCCGCAGGTCATCGCAGCCGCGCAGCGCGCCGTGGCGCACGGGGGCATCTACTATACGTCGGCGCTCGGCCTGCCCGAATTGCGGGAGGCGATCGCCGGCCATTACGCCGAGCACTATGGTGTCGACATTCCCGCGGCGCGGATCATCGTGACCGCCGGCTCGTCGGCCGCGCTGCTGCTCGTGCTCGCGCTCGTGCTCGACCGCGACGACGAAGTGCTGCTCGCCGATCCGGGTTATCCGTGCAACCGGCATTTCGTCCGCGTTCTCGAAGGGCGCGCGGTCGGCGTTCCGGTCGACGCGCCGTCGAACTACCAGCTTTCCGCCGACGCGATCGAACGGCAATGGACACCGCTCACGACGACGGCGCTCGTCGCGTCACCGTCGAACCCGACCGGAACGACCGTCTCTCACGACGAGATGACCCGCATCGCGCGCGTGGTCGATCGTCTCGGCGGGCGGCTGATCGTCGACGAGATCTACCTCGGCTTGACCTACGACGGCAAGCCGCGCTCGGCGCTCGAGCTCGCGGCGGACGCCGACGAGCTGTTCGTCGTGTCGAGCTTCTCGAAGTATTTCAACATGACCGGATGGCGGCTCGGCTGGATCGTCGCGCCCGAGCGGCACGTGCGCGATCTCGAGAAGCTTGCGCAGAACCTCTACATTTCGCCGCCGACGCTGTCGCAGCGCGCGGCGCTCGCCTGCTTCGAGCCGGCTACGCTCGAGCTGTTGGAACAGCGGCGGCGCGAATTCCAGTCGCGACGCGACCGTCTCGTGCCTGGCCTGCGCGAGCTCGGTTTCGGCGTTCCCGTCACGCCGTCGGGCGGCTTCTTCGTCTATGCGGATTGCTCGTCGTTTGCCACCGACAGCGAGGCGTTCTGCCGCGACGTCCTCGAGCACGCCGGCGTGGCGATCACACCCGGTATCGATTTCGGCAGCAACCGGCCGGAGGCGCATGTGCGGTTCTCGTATACGATCGGCCTCGCGAAGATCGACGACGGTCTCGCAAGGCTTGCCCGTTTCCTGCGGCGATGAATCGATCGCTGAAGCGCTGGACGATCCCGCTGGTGGCGTCGCTCGCGCTCGCGGGGTGCAGCTACGCGGAGTTCTACTGGCAAGGGCTCAATGGTCAGGTCGATCTGCTGTCGCGCGCGAAGCCCATTCCCGAAGTCGTCGCGACCACCGACGACGCATCGCTCAAGGATCGGCTGACGCGCATCCAGGCGATCCGCGCGTTCGCGAGCCGCGAGCTCGGGCTGCCCGAAAATCGCAGCTATACGCGGTATTCGGATCTCGGGCGGCCATTCGTCGTCTGGAACGTCTTCGCGGCGCCGGAGCTGTCGCTGCACACGCGCGAATGGTGCTTCCCGATCGCAGGTTGCGTGTCGTACCGAGGCTATTTCAACGAGGCCGACGCCAAGGCGGAGGCCGATCGAATGCGCGCGAGCGGCGACGACGTCTACATGAGCGGCGTGCCTGCGTACTCGACACTCGGCTGGTTCGACGACCCGGTGCTATCGACGTTCGTGCGCTTTCGCGAGGTCGAGCTCGCACGGCTGCTCTTCCACGAGCTGTCGCACCAGATCGTCTATGTGAAGGACGACACGTCGTTCAACGAGTCGTTCGCCGTCTCCGTCGAGGAGGAGGGCCTCAAGCGCTGGCTCGTCGCGCAGCAGCGCGTACGCAAGCCGGCCGAAATGGCGCGCCTCAACGACGACGCCGCGCGCGCGCAGCGGCTGCGCGCCGACTTCCGCACGCTGATGCGGACGACTCGCGAGCATCTCGCGCTGCTCTACGCGAGCGACGCGAGCGACGCCGACAAGCGCGCCGGCAAGGCCGCCGAGTTCGCGTCGATGCGCGCCCAATACGAGCAGATGAAGGCGATGTGGGGCGGCGGCCCCGCGTTCGACCGCTGGTTCGCGGGCGGTGCCAACAACGCGGGCATCGCGGCGGCGGGTCTGTACAACGACCGCGTGCCGCAATTCGCCGCGTTGCTTGCGGCCGAAGGCGGGGATCTGCTGCGCTTCTACGCCCGCGTCAAGCAGCTCGCCGCGCTGCCGAAGGCCGAGCGCGAGGCGACGCTCGCGCGCTTGACGCCCGGCGTGCAGTCGGCCGAAGCGCAATAGTGCTCGACGCGACGCGCGCTTCGACGCGCGCTACTTGAACGTCATCTCCTGGAAGTTGCGCACGCCGACGATCTCGCGCACCTCGCCGCGCTTGATCAGCGACTCCATCTGCGCTTTCTCGGGTCCGACGAGCTTTTCTGCGATCGCGTCGAACTTGTCGTCGGCGCCGTCGAACGCCGCCCAGTTCTTCGTCTCGACCAGAAGCATCATGTTCCAGTCGTCACGGCCGGGTGCGTTGCCGTCGAGGATCTTGTAGGAGACGATGAGCTGCTGCTTTTTCGCTTCGTCCATCACGCGCTTCCAGTTCGCCGCGAGATCGCGAAGGTAGACCGAATCCATGCCCGGCTTCGCCTTCACGAACGTGACCGTCCAGATCGAGCCCGCCGCGTACGGACGATCCGCCGCAAACCCCAGGCTCGCCCCGAACGTGGCCGCGCACAGCATCGACATCACCAGCGCCTTGACGTGATTCATGTGCCTTCTCCTCGCACCGATTGACGTTCGCGCGCTGCGTCGCCCACTGACGCGCCGACGCGCGCGACGCGGCCAATGTAGCAACGGGTCCCGGTAGCCGGCGCCCTGCGCGACAGGACGCCGCGGGCGACGACGGCAAGCGGCAGACGGCGACGAGCGCACGCGCGGGCAGCGTGCGCGTCTACGGCCGTTCAGCTCGTCGTGAGCACGACCGGCGCGTGATCGCTGGTGCCCACGTCGGCGAGAACCACGCAGCTCGTCGCGCGCTCGGCGATCGATTTCGACGCGAGGATGTAATCGATGCGCCAGCCGATGTTGCGCGCGCGCATGTTGCGCCACGGCGGCCACCACGTGAAAAGGCCTTCGTTCGTTGGGTCGAACGCGCGTCCGACGTCGACGAGATGCCCGCCCAGAAGCTTGTCGAAGAGCTCGCGCTCCTCCGGACGCTGGCCAATGACGCCGGCCTTGCGCTCCTTCGGATGGACGTCGATCTCGAGGCGCGCGACATTGAGGTCGCCGCAGACCACGAGCTCGCGGCCTTCGTCATGAAGCTTCGCCGCCCACGCCGCGAGCCGCTCGAGAAACGAGATCTTCGCCGGATAATCCTTGCCGCCGTTCGGCACGTAGACGGACGCGACGACCCAGTTGCCGACGGCGACTTGGACGATCCGCGTCTCCATATCGAAGTCGGGATGGCTCCATTGCGGATCCGCTTCGAGCAGGTGCCGGCGCACGTGCAGCGACACGCCCGAATAGCCGCGCCCGCCGTGCCAATACGCGTGGTAGTCGGCGAGCTTGCACCGCTCGGGTATCTGCGCCGGCTCGGCCTTGATCTCCTGTAGGCATACGATGTCCGGCTGATCGCGTTCGAGCCAGTCGCACACCTGCGCTTCGCGCGCCCGTATGCCGTTGACGTTCCAGGTTGCGATCTTCATGTCGCGAAGGGGCTACTTGCTCGTAGCGACGTAAGGCCTGGTGAGCTTCGCCGGGTCGACCAGCCGATCGTAATCGGCAGCGGAAAGGAGCCCGAGCGCTTCCGCGGCTTCCTTCGGCGTCGTATCGTGCTCGACCGCGTGATGCGCGACACGCGCGGCGTTGTCGTAGCCGATGACCGGCGTGAGCGCGGTGACGAGCATCAGCGAGCGCTCGACCATCTTCGCGATCCGCGCGCGATCGGCGGTCAAGCCTTCGATCGCGTAACGGTGGAAATTGGTACCGCCGTCGGCGAGCAGGCGAATCGACTGCAGCACGTTGTGCGCAATCAGCGGCTTGTAGACGTTCATTTCGAGGTGGCCTCCGGCCCCGCCCAACGTGACGGCGAGATCGTTCGCGATGACCTGAAGCGTGAGCATCGCCATCGCTTCGCACTGCGTCGGATTCACCTTGCCGGGCATGATCGACGAGCCGGGCTCGTTCGCCGGCAGCACGAGCTCGCCGAGCCCCGCACGCGGACCGCTCGCAAGGAGCCGGACGTCGTTCGCGATCTTGTGCATCGACGCGGCGGCGGTCTTGAGCGTCGACGACAGCGCG
This sequence comes from uncultured beta proteobacterium, assembly GCA_963728935.1. Lineage (GTDB taxonomy): Bacteria > Pseudomonadota > Gammaproteobacteria > Burkholderiales > Casimicrobiaceae > CAVSMC01. The sequence continues at coordinate 2,782,803 of CAVSMC010000001.1, forward strand.
ACCAGCGCATCGTGTGCGCCCTGCGCGGCAAACTTGTCGGCGGCGGCGACGAACGGCAGTCCCGTCAATGCAGCGATCTCGGCGGCGATCTCGCGATCGAAGCCGGGTGGCGCGTTGATGCCGGTGCCCACTGCGGTGCCCCCGGCGGCGAGCTCGTAGACGTCGAGCAGCGCGTGGTCAACGCGCTCCAGGTCCGCGCTTAGCATCGCCGCGTAGCCGCCGAATTCCTGCCCGAGCATCAACGGTGTCGCATCCTGCAGGTGCGTACGGCCGACCTTGACGATGTCCGCCCACGCCGCGGCCTTGTCGGCGAGCGCGTCGCGAAGTCCGATCAACGCCGGGACGAGCCTCGCCACGACCGCCTCGGCGGCAGCGATGTGCATCGCGGCCGGAATCATGTCGTTCGACGACTGCGCCATGTTGACGTGGTCGTTCGGGTGAACGGGCCGTTTCGAACCGAGCGGCTCGCCCGCAGCGCGCGAGCAGAGGTTCGCGATCACCTCGTTCACGTTCATGTTGAGTTGCGTGCCGCTGCCGGTCATCCAGACATGCAACGGAAACTCGTCCGGATACCGCCCGACGAGGATGTCGTCGCACGCGGCCGCGATCAGCCGCGCGAGCTCTTCGGGCAGCCGACGCGACCGCGCGTTGACCTGCGCGGCGGCTTTCTTGATGATGGCGAGCGCGCGCACGAGCTCGACCGGCATGCGCTCCTCGCCGATGTTGAAGTAGCGTAGCGAGCGCTGCGTCTGCGCGCCCCACAGGCGGTCGGACGGGACCTCGACTTCGCCCAGACTGTCGGTTTCGACGCGGATGGTCGTCATGGCGTTTTCCTTCGGGACGAAGCGCCGACGGACGCGGGCTTCGGTCTGCTATTAGATCGCCCGCGCGTCGAAAGATCGAGCCGCGGCGGGCAATGGCGGTAGCCAGTTGTTTTCCAAGGGGATTCGCCGTATAATCATCGGTTCCCTTGCCTCACCCGCTGCAGACGGGGAGGCCGCCGGCGATAGGTTACGAGAACTTAGCACGCAACCGAGCTCGCCCAACCAGACCACAAGGAGCGTTCTGCATGCGTCACTACGAAATCGTGTTCATCGTGCACCCCGACCAGAGCGAGCAGGTGCCCGGCATGGTCGAGCGGTATCGCGCGATGGTCACCAACAGGAACGGGCGGATCCACCGCCTCGAGGATTGGGGGCGCCGCCAGCTCACCTATCCCATTGCCAAGATCCACAAGGCGCACTACGTGCTGATGAACATCGAATGCGATGCGGCGACGCTCACCGAGCTCGAGCACGCGTTCAAGTTCAACGACGCCGTGCTGCGGCATCTGATCGTCGCGATGACCGAAGCGGTCGTCACGCCGTCGCCGATGATGCGCGAAGAGAAGAAGCCGCGCGAGGGACGGGAAGGCCGCGAAGGACGCGAGAGCCGCGAAGCACGCGAGCCGCGCGAAGTCCGCGAGCCGCGCGAAGTCCGCGAGCCGGTTCGCGAAGCAACGGAGAAGCCCGCGGCTTGACGCAGCGGCTGGTCAATCGCGTGACGCTCGATGCCACGCTCGCCGATGCGAGCGCGCTTCGCTTCACACCGGCGGGAATCCCGGCATTCGACGGCGTGCTCAGGCACGCGTCGCGGCAGCAGGAGGCGGGTGGAGAGCGGGCGGTCGACTGCGAGATCGCGGCGGTTGCCTACGGCGACACCGCGCGCTCGCTCGCGAAGATCGCGACCGGAACGGCGCTGCGCTGCCACGGCTTCGTCGCACGCCGCTATCGCACCGGCATCACGCTTGCGCTGCACGTGAGCGAATTCGAATTGATGGAACGAGACTGAAAGGAACACGACCATGCCCCGTCCGATGGGAAGAGGGAAAGGCAAAGGCAAGGATGGCAAGAACCTGAAGCGCCGCGACCGCGGCAACGCGCTGTTCAAGCGCCGCAAGTTCTGCCGTTTCACCGCCGAAGGCGTCAAGCAGATCGATTACAAAGACATCGATGTGCTGAAGGATTTCATCCAGGAGAACGGCAAGATCATGCCGGCGCGCATCACCGGCACGAAGGCGCGCTACCAGCGCCAGCTCTCCACGGCGATCAAGCGCGCGCGCTACCTCGCGCTGCTGCCGTACACCGACCTCCACTGACGCGGGACACGACATGCAGATCATCCTGCTCGAAAAGATCGCGAACGTCGGCAATCTCGGTGACGTCGTCAAGGTCAAGCAAGGCTATGCTCGCAACTATCTGATCCCGCAAGGCAAGGCGAAGCGCGCGACGCCGGAGAACATCAAGCAGATCGAGGAGAAGCGCGTCGAGCTCGAGCGCATCGCTGCCGAGAAGCTCACGCAGTCGCAGGAGCTCGCGACGAAGGTCGAGGGTCTCGCGCTATCGATTACGCAGAAGGCGGGCGTCGATGGACGGCTCTTCGGGTCGGTCACCAACGTCGACATCGTCGAGGCGTTGAAGGGCCATGGCGTCGACGTCGAGAAGTCGGCGGTGCGCATGCCGTCCGGCCCGCTGAAGCAAGTCGGCGAATTTCCGATCACGATCGCGCTGCACACGGACGTGCTCGCGCACGTGATGGTCGCGGTGGTCGGCGAGACGGTCGGCAGCTGACGGCGCCCGGATTTCAAGGGAAAAAAGGGGCCGTCGCGGGCCCTTTTTCTATTAGCTTCGTCGTCCGAACGGCTGGTCAGTTCGGGCGCACGCGGACGCGCTGCGGCGTTAGAATGCACGCGTCCATACCGACGTCCGCCGTCGTCCTTTAGCCCTCCCGATGCCCGACGACCGCGAACTCGAAGCGCTGAAGCTCCCTCCGCATTCGGTCGAGGCGGAACAATCGGTTCTCGGCGGCTTGCTGCTCGACAACGAAGCGGCCGACCGCATCGGCGATGCGCTCGGCGCGCCGGATTTCTACAGCGATGCGCATCGGCTCATCTACGCGCACATCATCCGGCTGATCGCCGACGGCAAGCCGGCCGACGTCGTGACCGTCTCCGAATCGCTCTCATCGGTACAGAAGCTCGACTACATCGGCGGGCTCTCGTATCTGGGCGCGCTGGTGCAGAACGTGCCCACGGCGGCGAATATCCGCCATTACGCGGCGATCGTGCGCGAGCGTTCGATTCTGCGCCAGCTCGCAGCAACCGCCGGCGAGATCGCCGACGCCGCGTACAACCCCCTCGGCCGCACTGCGCGCGACGTGCTCGACGAAGCCGAGACGAAGGTGCTGCACATTGCGGAGCAGGGCGCGCGCGGGCAGCAACAATTTGCCGAGCTGCCGAAGCTTCTCGCGCAGGTCGTCGACCGCATCGAGCTCTTGTACAACCGCGACGATCCGTCCGAAGTGACCGGCATTCCGACCGGCTTTACCGACCTCGACCGGATGACGGCCGGGATGCAGGAAGGCGATCTGATCGTCGTTGCGGGAAGACCCTCGATGGGAAAGAGCAGTCTCGCGTTGAATATCGGCGAGCACGTTGCGCTCAGCGCCAAGCTGCCCGTCGCCGTGTTCTCGATGGAAATGGGCGCGACACAGCTCGCGATGCGGCTGATCGGATCGGTCGGGCGGCTCGATCAATCCAAGTTGCGCATCGGTCGCCTCACGAGCGAGGACTGGGAGAAGCTCACGGTCGCGCTCGGGCGACTGAACGACGCGCCGATTCTGGTCGACGAGACGCCGGCGTTGACGGCGATGGAAGTGCGCTCGCGCGCTCGACGTCTCCTCAAGACCTACGGCAAGCTCGGTTTGGTCATCGTCGATTACCTGCAGCTGATGCAAGCGACGACGAGCGGCGAGAACCGCGCGACCGAGATATCCGAGATCTCGCGTTCGATGAAAGCGCTCGCGAAAGAGCTCAAGGTGCCGGTGATGGCGCTCTCCCAGCTCAATCGCTCGCTCGAGCAGCGGCCGAACAAGCGGCCGGTGATGTCGGATTTAAGGGAATCGGGCGCGATCGAGCAGGACGCAGACGTGATCCTGTTCATCTACCGTGACGAGGTCTACAACCCCGACACGCAGGACAAGGGAGTTGCCGAAATCATCATCGGCAAGCAGCGCAATGGGCCGATCGGCACCGTGCGCCTGACGTTCCTCGGCGAATACACGCGCTTCGAGAACTTCGCTTCGCCCGGGTCGTATTGATCGGCGTCGCGCCGGGATGACGTCCAAGCGTCGTCACAGTGCGACGCCACGGGGCGTTCGTGCTCGCCTCCAATCAAGGCAACTACGATATGCGATTTCAATGTCGGCTTGATGCCGCGCGGTATTGAGTTTCGGCGGCGGCCCGCTCGTCCTCTTGCAAACGACACGTCGCCGGGCGACACGCTCGCCAAGGTTGCGAGGTCGGCTTCAACCTCGATGTCGGTTTCGACGCCCGGATCGTCGATGCGAAGCTCGACGCCCGTTCGCTCGAGCACCAGCCAGAATTCACGCGGACCGCGATATGAGCAAAGTATGCGGCTGGAGCGGAAACACACGACCACCCGAGTTCGCCGCACCGTTGTCGCAACAAGAGTTCATCAAGTGAATATTCGCGATCAACGGAGCCGATTCGGCTAGTGACCGCGGCAAGCGTTGGCGGCACGATACACATTACTCATCGGCAGTCGATTGCGCCGCACTCGGTCCCATGTAAGGAGTTGGCCATGGCATTGCACAAGACGCGAAAAGTCGCGACCTATTTGCGCGATGGTTCGCTCTGGGTCGGACACTTCGTCGAGAGTCAGGGCGAGCTTGACTTTGGTGATGATCGGTTTGATGCCGCGCATGGCTTGGCCAAGCTCGTGCGCGTCGAGGCGACGAGCGAAACTCGGCACCTGGGTCAGTCCGCGGGCCAGACAGGCGCGAGTAAGCCGCGCAGCGTCGCGAGGACTGGCGCATTGCTCGAACGATTGCGCCGGCCCGTCAGCGCCCGTCGCGACACACCGAATGCCAACCGGCCGCATACCGCCCGGCTATACGTGTGTCTGCTCCGCGACATCTAGACCGTCGAACCCGATGTCAAGAAATGGGAAGGTGCTCGCGGGCTTGGTTCACCGGCCGGTTCTTCCACCCCTCTTGCGCAGAGATCTAGTTGTCCCCGTCCGCGTTGGCTCTGTTGGTGCGTGTGTAGAAGAAATAGTCGGCCGTGTAAGGCACGAACGCCTGATTGCCGACGTTGGATGGCGAAGAGCAGCCTGTCGACGGCGCGACCCCTCCAGACGTGTTCAGCCGCTGGACGAAGGTGGTCTTCGAGAGCGTGTCGCCACCGGTGGGGCCGTCTTCGGTTCCAGTCACCGTAACCTTGAGCCAGGCGATGGCTCCCTGCTTGACGAAAGCGGGGTCGGTGGAGGAATCACCGAGATCGCCCGGAACACTTGGATCAGCCGGACGCACCTTGCCCCAGACGGTGCTCGAGTCGCGCGAGTGCTGCCACGTTGCTCGAATGGTGCCATCGGCGATCACCGCCGGATTGGTATTCGGCTCAAACGGATTGGGGCTGAAGAAGTGCGTGGTGAGTTGCTTGAGCTCGTCGTTGAACAGCGTTGCCTCCGGTGTGAAGAGCGCATAGGCGACGCCAGTGGGTGAGGAGGCCGAGGGCACGCAGACGTAGTTCTGCGTGCCGACGGCGTGACCCAGCAGGAACGCGCGGTTCCCCCCCGGCACCGCGATGTTCGGGGGCACGGAGGGCGGTGTGACGTGGGCGGCGTGTGCGGGCTGCGGCAGCGAGACCGTGAAAGCGACGGCGAGCGCGGTAGCGCACGCCACGGGCAGGATGCGACCAGTCGTCTGATTCTCCGCTGTATTGCAGTTCTTCAATCCATTCTCCTTTCGCGCCTTGTGCGCGGGTTGTCGGCTTGACACTCAGATTGCCGCGAAGGCGAAGCAGCCCAGTCTAGAGGGCATGTGCGTTATCGAAACGTCACCGGCGGGCCATTCTCGTTTCGTTTGTTGCCCGGCAAACGGGACTTACCGCATGCGTGTGCAGATTGACGTAAGTCATGGGGGCGCGCGATTGGCGCCCCCAAAATCGAATCGTATGTTCCGCCGTGCACCTCCCGTCATTCGCGGCGTGATCGCCGCGACCCTTCTTGGGCTGAACACGTTGTTCTGGTGCGGCATACTGTTCGGACTCGCGCTGGTCAAACTCCTTGTCCCCGCGAAAGGGTTTCGGGCGGCCATCGACGGCGCACTGAACGAGGTCGCCACACGCTGGGTCTCCGGCAACGGTGTCTGGATGCGGGCAACCCAGCGCACGCAGTGGGATGTCGCCGGTTTCGATGATCTTGCATACGGCGGCTGGTATCTCGTGAGCTGCAACCATCAGTCATGGGTCGACATCCTCGTGCTCCAGCATCTTCTCAACCGGCGCATCCCGATGTTGAAGTTCTTCCTTAAACGTCGGCTGATCTACGTGCCGGTGATGGGCCTCGCGTGGTGGGCACTCGACTTCCCGTTCATGCGCCGCCATTCCGACGCGCATCTGCGGGCGCATCCCGAACAGCGCTTCGACGACTTGAACGCATCACGGCGTGCCTGCCAGAAGTTTGCGCGGGTACCGACATCCGTGATGAATTTCGCCGAGGGCACGCGTTTCACGCTAGTTAAGCACCGGGCGCAGCGTTCGCCGTACCGTCACCTGCTGAAGCCGAAGGCCGGCGCGATGGCGCTAGCGCTCGACGTGCTCGGTAACCGGTTCGACTCGTTACTCGATCTGACGATCGTCTACCCCGATGGCGTGCCGACGTTCTGGCAGTTCCTTTGCGGCAACGTCCGCAGCATCATCGTGCGCGGGCGGCGCATCGCGATTCCACGAGAGCTTCTTCGGGGCGATTACGTGCACGACGCGCCGTACAGGAAGAGGTTCCAGCGCTGGCTCCGGCAACTGTGGGAGGACAAGGACCGCCGCATTGACGAGTTGATAGGGACGGTGCCCGCGCCGCCACCGTCCGAAACGACGGTCTGACCCTGTACTTCACTTTGATGGCGGGCGAGGGAGCGGAGAGCCGCAGCTTGCGGACCCGCGCCTGCGCATCGTAGCCTTAGCGTCAGGCAATCACGCACGCGCACGTCCCGACCCAATGCGCGGCTTCGAGATGCACCCGGCGGCGACGCTTGTCGGATCAACGCAATAACGACAAAGGATCTAGTCTCATGAAGCTTTTCCTGAACTCGTGCCGAGCGGCGTTGCGCAACGCACTGGTTGCATGGGCGGTGATGGTCTTCGTTGCAGCAGGCGCCGCCGCGGCGCCGCCGCGCATAGACGAGGGCCAGTTGTCGGACTTGGGCTTCAAGGTCCTCGTCGCGACGACAAAGGTTCAGCAGGACTGGGTGAAGCGTCTGCCTCCCGGGCAGATCAGGCCGATGCAGCGCAATGGCAAGAAATATTTCATTTACCCGGACGCCTCCAGAAACCAGATCTACGTGGGCGGCCCGAAGCAGTACGAGGCGTATCGCCAGCTGCACCCGGAAGGCGACGCGGCCAATCAGGAAGCGGCGAAGAAGGCGCGTGCGTACCGTCTCAAACAGGATGACGTGATGCGCGAGGCCACCCAGCGCGACTTGTCGGACCCTTTCCTAGGGGCTAGTTGGGCCGATCTCGGCTGGTGAGGCGCCGCAACCTTGGTTTCGTGTCGCCGAAGGCGGGCAGACATCGAGCGTCACCTCGACCCGCGCAGACGAAGCTACGGTCTTCGCGCGATGAAGTCGATCTCGACCAGCGCATTGCGCGCGAGCCCGGTCACGCCCACACATGTTCGTGCCGGCAAGCGGTCTTGCGGAAAATACGAACGATAGACCTCGTTCATCGGGGCGTAGTCACGGTCAAAATGGGTGAGGAAAGCCCGTGCCGCCACTACGTGCTCGAGGCCAAGGCCAGCGCCATTCAGCACCAGGACGAGGTTGTCCATCACGCGGCGGGTCTGCGCCGCGATACCGGTGGCAGCGGCGCACCATCGTCGCTCGGATCGGTGGGCATCTGTCCCGTCAGGAACACCCATCCGTCGACTTCGACCGCATGCGAGAACGGCGCGACCCGCGCGGGCGCACCACGAATCATCATGAAACGAGCCGTACTCATCGTATGCACCTCGTAGTCTCCCGCCTCACCGTGCGTTGCGTCCGACGTCGAGCTCGGATGCCACAAGATCCTTCACGTTCTACAGCGACATCTGCACGACGAGCTTACCTTTGTTCCACGGCTCTTGCGAACGGCAAGCTCTCGAGAGCCCCGCGATTCGACGCTTCCGCGTATCCAAGCGCCCGCTCGATCAAACGACATTGTCGATCACGGAGATTGCGCTTGCTGCCGGCTTCGCAAGCCTTCAATGGTTCACCAGCGCCTTTCATCAGACCTACGACCGGTCACCGCGTGAGCTCCGCGGCAAGCCGTACGACGGCGCACCTTCGCAGTATGGGAATGACGTGTTGCTAAAGCTCGCTTACCGTCCCCCGTATGATTGGATTCAGATCCGAGATTTTCTGTCCGTGCGCGCGTTGCCGGGCGTCGAACGCGTGGACGAGCGCGGCTACGCACGAACCGTCGCGGCGGGCGAAGGTCACGCGATCATGCGCGTTCGACCCATCGATGGCGAAGACGCGCTCGAGCTGCACGTGCGGGGCGGGGCGCCGTCAACGCTGCTGCAAGTATCCTCGGCGGCACGGCGCATGTTCGACCTTGCGGCCGACCCGGCGCGAATTGCGATGGCATTGCGATCCGATCCGCTGCTCGGACCGCTCGTGAAGCGCAGACCCGGGCTGCGCATTCCGGGCGCCTGGGACCCGTTCGAATGCGCTGTGCGTGCGATTCTCGGACAGCAAGTGCGCGTGGCGGCAGGGCGAACGCTCGCCGCACGCCTGGTGGCTCGAATCGGTCGACCGATCGACGGCGAAGACGGTCTGACTCACATGTTTCCCACTCCAGCCGACCTCGCAACTGCGGATCTCAACGGCCTTGGGCTTACGCGGATGCGAATCGTTGCACTGCGCACGCTCGCTCGCGCTGTAGCCGACGGCGAGCTTGCTTTCGATGCGCCGACCGAAGACATCTACGCATCGCTCATAGCGCTGGCCGGGATCGGAGCGTGGACAATGCAATATGTCGCGCTCAGAGCGCTCGTTGAACCGGATGCGTTTCCGGCGTCGGACCTTGTCCTGCGGCGGATGGCCGCCATGGGGGGGCGACCGCTCGCGACAAGCGTGCTCCAGGCACGGGCGGAGGCATGGCGGCCCTGGAGAGGTTATGCCGCCATACACTTGTGGTGTAACGCAACAGACGACGCGCGTATGCGAACCTCCGCTTGAGCGAAGTCCTCGAGAGCGGCTCGCGGTCTTGCTGCGAAACAGGCGTCGCGCCTCACAGCTGGTGCAGACTGGGCAAGCGAATCGATCAAACCCACCATTGCTCCGGCCGACCTCTCCAAAAAGGGTTCCCGCGCGAGATTCAGCGAGTGGTATGAGCGGGTAGTGCCGTGTGGCAAACTTGACGATGGCCACAACATACGAGCCGATGGCTCCGCTCGCTACATTCCGCTTCGACAATTCTTTCGCTCGCGAACTCCAAGGGTTCTACGTTGCTCAGCGACCGGCGGTCGTGCGCGAACCACGGCTGCTGTTTCTCAACGATTCGTTGGTCGCCGAGCTGGGCGTCGACCTCACCGCTCTCGATGTCACCGCGAGGGCGGCGGTATTCGCCGGAAACACGCTGCCCGACGACGCAGAACCGCTCGCTCAGGCCTACGCAGGCCACCAGTTCGGCGGATTTTCACCTCAGCTCGGAGACGGCCGCGCGCTTCTTCTCGGCGAAGTGATCGACCGCTACGGACGCCGTCGCGACATCGCGTTCAAGGGTTCTGGCCGCACGCCGTTCGCCCGAAGTGGCGACGGCAAGGCCGCCGTTGGTCCCATGCTTCGAGAGGTGCTGGTCAGCGAGGCAATGCACGCATTGGGCATCCCCACAACGCGCGCCCTTGCGGTCGCAGCGACGGGCGAGCAGGTGTACCGCGAACGCGTTCTTCCCGGAGCGGTCCTGACACGCGTCGCGGCGAGTCACATCCGCGTCGGGACCTTCGAGTTCTTTGCCTCGCGCGGCGACGTCGAACGCGTGCGCAAGCTGGCCGAGTATACGATTGCGCGCCACGATCCCGCACTCGTGGCCACACCGCATCGCTTTCTGGCGCTGCTGCGCAATGTGGCGGAGCGTCAGGCTGCTCTGGTCGCGCAGTGGATGAACGTGGGTTTCATCCACGGCGTGATGAACACCGACAACATGACAATATCCGGCGAGACGATCGATTACGGGCCGTGCGCTTTCATGGAGGCCTACAACCCTGCAACGGTCTTCAGCTCGATCGACCACCATGGGCGGTACGCTTACGCCAACCAGCCCGACATCGCGTGCTGGAATCTTGCACGCCTGGCCGAGACACTGTTGCCCCTGCTGTCCACCGATCCCGAGCAGGCCGTCGAGATGGCCATCGAGGTCATCGCTGCGTTCCCGGCGCAATACCGCAAACACCTACTACGCGGACAGCGCAGCAAGCTCGGGCTACGTCGTGGCGAACCTTACGACGACAGCGCCGATACTGCTCTGGTCGAAGACTGGTTGACGCTGCTTCATTCCGAGCAGGTGGATTTCACGCTCGCGTGGCGGCGGCTCGCCGCCGCCGCCGCCGGCGACGAGGCGCCGCTGCATGCGCTCTTCGCCGATGCTCAGGCGCCCGATGCATGGCTTGCGCGCTGGCGTGGCCGCTGCGCCACCGAGAGCGACAGCGCACAGCGTGGCGGGGTCATTGAAGGTCTCGAGCGCGCCAAGTCGATGCGCAGCGTCAATCCCAACGTGATCGCCCGCAACCATCGCGTGGAAGAAGCGCTCGCTGCCGCGTCCGGCCAAGGTGACCTCGCGCCTTTTCAACGATTGCTTGATGCGATCAGGCAGCCGTACGACGATGCACATGAGTTCGCGCCCTATGCCGAGCCGGCGCCAGCCGCAGTGACGGCGTGCTATCGCACGTTCTGCGGAACCTGATCGCTGAGCCGGTCGTCGTCGGTTGACCGCTTTCGGGCTCCGTGTAGATGTCCGCAGCGTAGTGATACGTGGGGGCGCCGGGCACGGGAATGGTTTGCAGGTATGGAGCGGCGGCGTCCGTCCGGTTTCCGACGTCAGCGCACCTTCGGCGAATCGTAGCGGACACCGACGCGCGGGCGCGATGGTCTTTCCGCCCAATCGCCACGCGCCGCGCCGTGCGATGCCGCAGGATCAGGTCTTTGCTTCGCTCGCCACCACGATGCAGTTGCGGCCCTTCGCCTTCGCAGAATAGAGCGCGCGGTCGGCGGTCGCGATCGTCGTCGCGACGCTCGCCCGCGCCGCATGAGCGGCTGCGCCGATCGATAGCGTGACGGCGAGACCGCTGGCGACGTCATCCCACGCGTTCGCGTCGACCGTCGTCTTCAACCGTTGCAGCACGCGTAACGCATCGGCCGCATCCACGCCGGCGAGCACGACCAGAAATTCGTCGCCGCCGTAGCGCACCGGAAGATCGTGCGCGCGGCACTGCTCGCGGATCGCGACAGCGACGCGCTTCAGCACGGTGTCGCCGACCGCGTGCGAATGGCGGTCGTTGATCGCCTTGAAGCGATCGATGTCGATCAATGCGATCGCGAACGGCGCGCCGCTCGCGTCGCTTTGGCCCACCAGCGCTCCGACCTGCAGGTCGAGCCCGCGGCGGTTCAGAAGCCCGGTCAGCGGGTCCTGCTGCGATGCGGCCGCGAATTCCGCCGCTTCGCGCGCCAGCACGGCTTTGTCCTGCGCAAGCGACTGCGCTTGCTCTCGATAGCGTGTGGCCGTACGCGTCGCCTGCTCGAAGTCGAGCCACAGTTGCCCGGCTTGCAGCGCGTGCTGTCGCGCAGTCGCGAGCGCCTGCTCGCGCACGGCGTGGAAGTGCTTGTATTGCGCGAGCGCCGCCGCATGGTCGCCCGAGCGCTCGTGCAACGCGGAGAGCGCCTCGCTCGCTTCGGCGAGAATGCGTCGCGCGTTGACGCGCTCGGAGAGCTCGATCGCCTCTTCGAGATAGCGTTGCCCGGCGGCGCGGTCGCGACCGGCTTCGAGGCGCCCGAGCTCGAGCAGCGCCTCGGCGGAAAGTTGCGGGTCGCCGATCTCTTCGCCGATCAAGAGGGTGGCGTTGAGTAGCGTGCGCGAATCGTCGATGCGGTCGAGCAACCGCAGCATCGTGCCGGACTGTCCGAGACAATAGCCCTCGTCGTAGCGGTTGCCGAGCGAACGCGCGAGCGCGAGCGCCTGATCGACGAGCGCACGCGCGGCCTCGTATTCGTCTGCCGCCTTCGCGGTGTCGCCGCATTCGTCGCCGCGGCGCTTCGCAACCAGGCTGCGGTTGAGCAGCAGCTTCGTCAACAGCGCCTTGTTGTCGTTCGCGCGAGCGAGCTCGGCGCCGTTCGCGAGATGCGTTTCGGCTTCCTCGGCGCGACCGGCCTCGAGCATCGACGTGCCGAGCGCGTTGTGGATGTTGATCTCGAGCGCGATGTTGCCGAACTCGCGCGCGGGGCCAAGCGCGCGCGACAGCGAAACGATCGCGTCCTCGTACGCGCCGAGGCGATATTGGCACTGTCCGACGCCGGCAGCGGCGATCGCGGCACTGGGCCCGTCGGCGATCGTCTGGTAACCCTTGAGCGCGGCGAGCAGCAGCTCCAGCGCGACGACGAAGTCTGCGCGGTAGAAATGGCAGCGCGCGAGCGCATGCAAGGTCACCGCGTCGAGCGCGAGATCGTTGTCCGCGAGCGCGAGCGTGCGCGCGTCACGCGCGTGCGCCAGCGCGCGACGCGAATCGCCGGTGCGGGCAAGCTCGGTCGCGAGCGCGCACAGCGCGCGCACGCGTTCGGCGACGGCGGGCGCCGCGGCGACCGCCTGTTCGAGCGTTGCGACCGAAGGCGAGCCGGCCATTACGGATGGCGCGCGGGCTACAAGATTTCCGCCGCGTGATCGGCGAGGCGCGAACGCTCGCCGCGCTGCAGCGTGACGTGGCCGGAATGCGCCCACCCTTTGAAGCGATCGACGACGTAGGTGAGACCCGAGCTGCCCTCGGTGAGGTACGGCGTGTCGATTTGCGCGATGTTGCCGAGACAGACGACCTTGGTGCCTGGGCCCGCACGCGTTATCAGCGTCTTCATCTGCTTCGGCGTGAGGTTCTGCGCTTCGTCGATGATCAGGAACTTGTTGATGAACGTGCGACCTCGCATGAAGTTGAGCGACTTCACCTTGATGCGCGAGCGAATGAGATCGCGGGTCGCCGCGCGTCCCCACTCGCCGGCTTCGTCGTCGGTCTTGTTCAGCACGTCGAGGTTGTCCTCGAGCGCGCCCATCCACGGGTTCATCTTTTCTTCTTCGGTGCCCGGCAGGAAGCCGATGTCCTCGCCGACCGGCACGGTGACGCGCGTCATGATGATCTCCGAGTAGACCTTGAACTCGAGCGTGAGCATCAGCCCTGCGGCGAGCGTAAGCAATGTCTTGCCGGTTCCGGCCTGCCCGAGCAGCGAGACGAAATCGACCTCGGGATTCATCAGCAGGTTGAGCGCGAAGTTCTGCTCGCGATTGCGCGCGACGATACCCCAGACATTGTTCTTCTGGTGCGTGAAGTCCTTCAGCGTTTGCAGAACCGCCGTGCGGCCGTTCACTTCCTTGATGATCGCGTACAGCGGCGCCTCGCCCGGCGTCTCGCGGAACACGAACTCGTTCAGAAAGAGCGACGGCACGAGCGGACCGGTGATCCGGTAGTACGTGTGGCCGCCCTGTTGCCAGGACTCGATGCCCTTGCCGTGGCGGTCCCAGAAATCGCCGGGCAGCTCGCGCATGCCCGAGAACAGGAGCTCGGTGTCCTCGAGCACCTTGTCGTTGAAATAATCTTCGGCGGCGATCGCGAGCGCTCGCGCCTTGATCCGCATGTTGATGTCTTTCGACACCAGGATGACGTTGCGCTCGGGATGCGCTTGCGTCAGGTGCATGACGACGGCAAGGATCTGGTTGTCGGTCTTGCCGTTGGCGAACGACGGCGGCAGCGCCGTGGTGATCGCCTCGGTCTGCAGGAACAACCGGCCGGTCGCCGCGTTGCCGGACTTCTCTTCGAGCGAGATGCCGGTGGCGATCGAGTCCGGCATATGCGAAACGAGCTCGTCGAGGAAGCGCGATGCTTGTCGTGCATTGCGCGCGACCTCGGTCACGCCCTTCTTGTTGTTGTCGAGCTCCTCGAGCGTGAGGATCGGCAGGTAGATGTCGTGCTCCTCGAAGCGGAACAAGCTGGTCGGGTCGTGCATCAACACGTTGGTGTCGAGCACGAACAGCTTGTTGGACGGGTGGAGACGGGGTGCGGGACCGGGCTTGCCGGGGCGGGCGGACTTCCGAGAAACGAGGCTGAGCGGGGTGGGACGGATCTTGCGCTCGACCATGGGCCTCCTTTTCAAAACACAACCGAGCGCGTCTGCCGCGACCCGTCGGCCTCATCCTAGACCGGGGACTGCGCGAGCACAAGCGCTTGTGCAGCCGTATTGCGAATCGCGGTACCGGTTGTGGTATTCAACGCCCGCTTGGCACGAACGTCACGTCGGCCATTCGATCCCGCAGAATGGGCGCTTCGCGGACGAGACGATCGCCCATCCGTATACGATCCTGCCTCGTCACCGCATCGTCATGTGGAGAGTGAGGCGGGCATGGCTGGCACGATCGATGATGGCACTTCGGTACGCCCGTTGCAGATGGGCATCCTGGGAGCGGCGAAGATTGGCCGACTCTTCGTCGCCGCCGTCCGCTCCTCTGCCAAGGTGCAAGTACGGGCCGTAGCGAGCCGTGACGCCGGGAGAGCGAAGCTTTACGCAGACAGTCTGGGCATCCCGGTCGTCCACGACACCTACGAGGCGTTGCTCGCCGATCCGACGATCGATGCCGTTTACAACCCCCTGCCGAACAACCTGCACGCCGAATGGTCGATCCGCGCTGCCCGGGCCGGCAAGCACGTGTTGTGCGAGAAGCCGCTCGCGCTCTCGGCGCAGCAAGCGCAGGCCATGTTCGACGCTGCGCACCGCAACGGCGTGTTTCTCGTCGAGGGCTATCCTTACCGCGCACAGCCGCAAATGCGCAAATTGCGCGAGCTCCTCGCGAGCCGCGCAATCGGCAGCGTCCGGACCGTGTACGCGGCCTTCGGCTTTCCGATGAGCGACGCGACCAACATTCGGCTGGACCGAAAGCTCGGCGGAGGCGCCTTGACCGATGCCGGTTGCTATCCGGTCAGCCTCGTGCGGATGATCGCCGGCGAGCGTCCCCGGCGAGTCCACGCAATGGCGCACTGGACGCAAACCGGAGTCGATCGCACGCTGGTGGGCTCGATCGAGTTTCCCGGCGGCTTGCTAGCCCAGATTTCCTGCAGCTTCGCAACGGCGAGACATCGCCGAGCGGTGCTGGTTGGCGATGCGGGAACGATCGCCACGACGTACTTCAACGATACCTCCGCGGAA
This sequence comes from uncultured beta proteobacterium, assembly GCA_963728935.1. GTDB lineage: Bacteria > Pseudomonadota > Gammaproteobacteria > Burkholderiales > Casimicrobiaceae > CAVSMC01. Next base: position 2,798,292 of record CAVSMC010000001.1, read on the forward strand.
CTTCCTCCGCTGCTGGAACTGCGGCGCGGCGCGGGCCTCGACGCCCAAGAGGAAAGGATCGTGGCTGCCGCGGTCAACGGGTTTCTCGCTGAAGCGGAGGCGTTCAGCGAGCTGATTGCGTGCGGATGGGAACGCTGGAGCGGCGCGACGCAGGAAGAATCGATGGACATCGCGCTGATTCTCGAAGCGCTGGCGCAGAGCGCGCAGCTCGGTAGCGCGGTAGAAATCGCGCGGTCGTAAGGCGGCCTGCGTGATCCGGGTTCCAGGCTTTCGCCGGATCGCGACGAAGACGGCGGGGCCTCTTAGAGCGCCTTCACGGCCTCCAATACCTCCTCCACGTGACCGGGCACTTTGACGCCGCGCCACTCGCGCGCGAGCGTGCCGTCGGGCCCGATGAGAAACGTCGACCGCTCGATCCCTCTGACCTTCTTCCCGTACATGTTCTTCATTTTGATGACATCGAATTGCTCGCACAGCTTCTCATCGACGTCGGAAATGAGCTCGAACGGGAACCCCATCTTCGCCTTGAAGCCCTCGTGCGACTTCAGCGAGTCGCGCGACACGCCGGCGACGACGGCGCCGGCGCGCGCGAACTTCGCGTGCAAGTCGCGAAACGCCGCGCCTTCGATCGTGCAGCCAGGCGTGTTGTCCTTCGGGTAGAAATAGAGTACCAGCTTCTTGCCCTTGTGATCGGATAGCCGGAACGGGCCGCCGGTTGCGGGCAGCGCGAAGTCTTCGATTTTCGGTGCGGGCATACGATTCTCCGGTGAGGTCACTGGACTACCTTCGCGTTCGCGCTCCGGGTATTCGCGCTCGGGGCGGCCCTTCGCGCTCATTGGACTACGTTCGTGCTGCGCACTCCGGTATTCGCCCTTGTATGCTTTCCCAAGCTCGTTCTTTTGATGGGTCATGATGATGTCAGAGCGCCCGTTTTGCGAGTGCCTGCACAGCCCGCTCGCCCTTAGAGCTCACAGCTCGTCCCCAAGCATGAAGGCGTGCAGGTGCTTGCGTTTGTCGCCAAGCCCGTACAGTTACCCGAACGACAAGTTCGCATGATGCAAGGAAGGGATATGACAAACGCTGCTGCTTGGTGAATCGACGTCGCGGCCCGTTCAGTTTATTGGCGTGGACATGGCTCAGCAGGCCTTTGACTGGACGGTGCACGCAGAGCAAGGCACGCACACCCTGCCGAACCAGGACAGCGGATTCGAGGCGTTGCTTGCGGCGCTGCAGGACCGTCGCATTGGCCTGATCGTGGTCGAGGCTACGGGCGGTTGGGAGCGCAGGCTTACGTGTTTTCTGTTGCGTCACGGGCTTGCGGTGGCCGTGGTCAATCCACGGGCGGCACGAGAGTTCGCCCGCAGCAAGGGGCCTCTGGCCAAGACCGATGCCATCGACGCGGTCGCATTGGCGCACATGGCGCAAACGCTCTCGGCCAAGGCGGACCAAGCGGGCGTAGTGTTTTGCCCGCCCACCCCAGAGGTCGAAGCCTTGCAGCTGATGGTGGGGCGTCGCGTTCAGCTGCTCGGCATGCGCACCGCGGAACAGAACCGCCTGAGCGGTGCCGGCCGAGTGCTTCGTCGAAGCATCACCACTGTGATCAAGATGCTGGACAAGGAGATCGCCAGACTCGAGCGCGACATCGACGCGCACCTCGACCGCCATTTCAAGGAACAAGCCCGTCGTTTTGACGCCATCAAGGGTGTTGGCCCCGCGACCTGTGCCGTGATGCTGGCGTTCATGCCGGAACTGGGCAAGGTCAAGGCTGAGCGGGCGGCCAAGCTTGCTGGCTTGGCGCCCCTGAACCGCGACTCCGGTAAGGAGCGAGGCAAGCGGCACATCTTCGGCGGCCGCAGCATCGTACGCAGCACCCTGCACATGGCGATGCTCAGCGCGGTGCGTCACAACCCGGTCATCAAGACGTTTCATGACCGGCTGATCGCCGCCGGAAAACCCAAGAAGGTCGTGCTCACCGCCTGCTCGCACAAGATGCTTCGCATCCTCAACGCCATGGCACGGACCGGCGAGCCTTGGAACGAGAAATTTCATGTCGTGACCCCTTGACAACGAACACAGTTGCTTGGGGCGGCCCGGCGGGCTCATGCGGCTTGCGCGAGATCGACGTCGGCGAGGAACTCCGGCCCCTGGACGAGCAGCATGCCGGTGCGTCCGTCGACCGTTCCCAACCCGACCTCGCAACGCGGCAACGCCATCGGCTGCAACGTATCGTAGACCATGCGAACCGGCCCGAGCCGCCAGCCTTGCGCCTTCCAACCGATCAGCAATTGCTCGAATGCGGGCGCGAGGCGCATCCCTTCGAGCTCGGCGTGCAACGTGAAGACATGGCCGGACGGCGTGGGTTCCTTCGTCCGCGCAAGAAGATGCGCGGCGACGTTCGCTTCGGTGACGCCGTCGCGTCCGATCATCTCGTCGAGCGTCGGCAAGGTCGTCGGCAGCTGTGCGCAACGGATCAGCTCGCCATTGAGGACCGGCAGATGCGGGTAGGCACCGCGGCCGTCCGAGCAGTAGTCGAAGCCGAGCCGCTGCGTCAGTCGCAAAGCGTGCGCGTTCGTCTGCCAGCCGGCGGCGCCGTGCGTCGTCGGCGGAGCCTTGAAGATGTCGGTGAAGCGCTCGCACGCGAGCTGCATCTCGCGCATCGTCCAGTCGGCATCGGCGGCGCCGACGCCATCCTGCCAGCGGATGTGGTCCCACGTATGAATGCCGACCTCGAAGCCTCCGTCGCGCACCGCGCACATTGTGTCCGCGGTCCGGCGACCGATATCGGGGCCGGGGAGCAACGTTCCGTACAGCAGCGTGCGGATGCCGTAGTGGCGCACCACCGACGTCCTGCGCACCTTGCCGACGAAGCCGCGGCGGAACACGCGCCGGATCGCGCGGCCCGTGTGATCGGGTCCGAGCGCGAACAGGAACGTCGCGCCGACGTCATGCTTTTTCAACAGCGAAGCGAGGTTCGGCACGCCCTCGCGCGTGCCGCGCAGCGTGTCGACGTCGATCTTGAGCGCGAGGATCGTCACTCGACCAGAGCGCGCGCCGCTGCGACGTGCCCACGGTACGCATCGAATATGCGCGCCAGTGCGTCGTCCATCGTCACCACCGGCGCCCAATCGAGATCGGCGCACGTGTTGTCGATCTTCGGCACGCGGTTCTGCACGTCCTGGTAGCCCTTGCCGTAGTATTCCGCGGACGTCGTCTCGACGATGCGCACGGCCTTGGCGCTCTCGCGGTACTCAGGATAGCGCTGCGCGAGATCGAGCATCATTGTCGCGAGCTCGCGCACCGAGTAGTTGTTGCGCGGGTTGCCGATGTTGTAGATCTTGCCCGCGGCAATGCCACCGGCATTGACGATGATCTTCATCAGCGCGGCGATGCCGTCGTCGATGTACGTAAAGGCGCGCTTCTGCGTGCCGCCGTCGACCAGCTGGATCGGCTCGCCGCGCACGATGTGGCCGAGGAACTGCGTGATTACGCGCGAGCTGCCTTCCTTCGCCGTGTTGATCGAGTCGAGTCCGGCGCCGATCCAGTTGAACGGCCGGAACAGCGTGTAGTCGAGGCCTTGCTGCATGCCGTACGCGTGGATCACGCGGTCCATCAGCTGCTTGGCGCACGAATAGATCCAGCGCGGCTTGTTGATCGGCCCGAGCACGAGCTCCGAGGCTTCGGGATCGAACGCCTCGTCGCTGCACATGCCGTAGACCTCGGACGTCGACGGAAAGATGATCCGCTTGCCATGCCGCACGCACGCGCGAACGATCGGCAGGTTCGCTTCGAAGTCGAGCTCGAACACGCGCAGCGGCTCCCGGACGTACGTCGCCGGCGTCGCGATCGCGACCAGCGGCAGCACGGTGTCGCACTTCTTGATGTGGTACTCGATCCACTCCTTGTTGATCGTGATGTCGCCTTCGAAGAAGTGGAAGCGCGGGTCGGGCAGCAGATCGGCGATGCGCTCGGTCTGCATGTCCATGCCGTAGATGTCCCAGTCGGTATCGGCGAGTATCCGCTGCGACAGGTGATGGCCGATGAAGCCGTTGACGCCGAGGATCAGGATTCGTCTCATGAGGTCGTGCGGTGTACGCTGTCGACGCGAGAAAGGCCGAATTGTAACCGGCGGCGAGCGATCGCCGGGCCGGGCGCGCGAGTGGTCAGCGGAAGCGTCGCGTGAGCGGTGCGTCGAAGCGCACGTCCAGCCGAAGCTCCCTCGCGTCGGCGTACGCGCGCGCTCCGCTCCCCGGCGATGTGATGCGGCCGCTCAGTCGTTGATCACCGTAGATGTCGAAGCGCGCGAGCGCACCCTTGCCGGCGTCGCGCACGATGACCGGCGACGACCCGAGCTGCGGATGCCAGACGACGAGCGTGACCTTCGGCGACTTGGCGGCGTCGCGCGACGCGACCACGTAATGCGGAAGCGCTGCGAGGACCGCGTCGAGACCGTTCGCACGTGCGATCAGCGCGTCGGGAATCTGCTCCTGCGTGAGGACCAGCATCGGACGGACGACGAGTCCCTCGAGCGGGTCCGCGGCGACGAACAGGTACGCAAAGCGCAATGCGAACTGGGTCTTGCCGATCGTGACCCTGCCGTTGGCGGCGCCAAATACGACGGTCGGAGTCGCTGCTGCGGGCGGCGGCGCAGGCTTGGCGCGAGGCGGTGGGGGCGCGGGCGCCGCGGCGGGGACCGGCGCTGCCGCCGCACGCAGCACACGCTCGGTGCGCACGCGGTTCAACTCGAGCTCGGCCTGAAGTTGCTGGTGGCGCAGGGTTTCGCGCTTGCGGTCGAGCTCGCGGACTTGGCTGCGCAGCTCCGCCTTGCGGCTGTCGGACGCCTTGTCGCCGTGGATCTCGGCTTCGCGCCACGACACTGCGCTCAAGTTATCGTCGACGTTCTTCTTCGCCCGCCACACCGCGTAACCCGCGCTGTGCAGCCGCGCGAACTCGGCATCGCAGACGCCTTCGTAGGAATTGCCGGCGAGGCCGGCGTCGATTGCGCGATCGGGCCGGCAATAGTCGGCGAGGCCGAGCTTGCGCCCCTGCAGGTAGCGCGTCTCGTCCGGCTCGATCTTGACGCCCGCGCACGCCTCGCGATGCTTGACGAGGCGCTCGGCGGCGTGACCGGCGCGACCGTCGGTGACGCCGAGCGCGTACCAATCGGTCGTCGCGCACTTGTCCTCGGGGATGGTCGCGCATCCACCGAGCGCGGCCAACAACGTCGTTGTCGTTGCGATGCGAGCGAACGGGGCCATGCGATCTCCCAGTCGCGGGTTTGTCATGGATACGTCTTCTGCAAGCGGCCTCGCGCGTCGAAGCGCACGTACGGCTTCGGCGAGCGGTAGTTGTTGAACTTCACCTCGATCGTCGGCGGCGCGCAATCGCGAGGGCGTTCGACATCGATTGCCGCATACGCGCGGTCCTCGTCGTCCATGTTACCGGCGAGCATCGCCTTTTCGACCAGCGCCGGCAACGTGCGCCAGTCGACGTCGGTCTCATTGAAGCCGTCGGTGCAAAGCCAGGCGCTCGCGTAGGGCTCGGCGCGTCGCGCGAAACGCGCACGCCGGTCGTAGTCGACGATGACGCGATCGGTCTGCACGAACGCGATCTTGTCGCGCTCGATCCATACGGCCATCAGCTTGGCCGATCCGACGTCGCGCCGGAAATCGGCGAGCGCCTGCGCCGCTTCGACGATCAGGTCGCGCTGCGCAACGGCCTTGTCGGCGGCCGCCTCGCGGCGCGCGGTCGCGGCGCGATCGGCGCGCGCTTTCGCGATCGTGCCCTTTACATCGAGCATCTCGCCGTTTGCCGCATCGAAGACGAACGCGTCGAGTGCCCCGGTCGACATGCTGCCGACCTGGACCTCGACGGCAAGGCGGTCGAACGGCGCGCCGAAATAGCCGACGGTGACCTCGCCGAGGTGATCGGCGGCCTGCTGCGGCTTTTCACGGTGCGCGCGAAACTTCTCGCGCCAGAGCTTCTCGGCGGCGGCCGACAGGGGGAACAAATGTGCCTGCGCCTCGGTCGCGCTCACCCATGGCCGCAGCTGTCGATTCGCGGTCGAAATCCACTTGCCTTCCTGCCAAATCACGTGCTCGGCCGGCGCGTCGCGCCTCGGATGAACGAGCGCCTGCGCTTCGACCTCGCTCACTTGCAGCTTCGACAACAACGGATCCGCGCCGAATCGGGCCGTCAAGGCCGTCTTGAAACGCCCGTAATAGGTGAATAGCCGCTCGTCGCTGCGCTGCGCTTCGCGAATTTGGAGCGCGCGCGTGTCGGGGGCTTGCGCTGAGGCGAGGGTGGCGATCGAAGCGGCGATGGCGATCGACGTCCAACTCCATGTCGGCCTTCGCCGCGCGCGTGTCACGTTCATCGTTGCGTTACGTCGCCGCCACCGGCGCCGCTCCGAAGCGCGAGACGAAGCCGCTCGCGTCGATCGACTCACCGGCGATTTCGATCGCAAGTAGCGCAAGCGCGCCGCCGGCGCCGCAGCGCGCGAGCATGCGTCCGCGCTCGACGCCGATCGTCGGCGTGAGCGTCGCGGGCGCCTCGCGATCGAGCACGCGCGTTCGCAACACGCGTACCGGCACCCCGGCAACACTCGTGAATGCGCCGGGATAGGGCGGCGCCACTGCGCGCACGAGGTTGTGGATCGTCGCGGCGTCGCGTGTCCAGTCGATGCGCCCGTCCTCTGGTTTGCGGCCGCCGAAGTAGCTCGCCTGCGCGGCGTTCTGCGCCGTGCGCGGCGCGGTTCCCGCAACGAGCGCCGGTAATGCGCCGTCGAGAACGATCTCGGCGGCGAGCGTCACCTTGTCGAACACGTCCTTCGCGGTGTCGTCGGGAAGGATCGGCACGCGTTGCTGCGCGACGATGTCGCCGTCGTCGGGCTTGTCCGTCATGTAATGCAGCGTCGCGCCGGTCTCACGCTCGCCGTGCAGCACCGCCCAATTGACCGGCGCGCGGCCGCGGTATTTCGGCAAGAGCGAGCCGTGCAGGTTGAGCGCACCGCGCTTCGCGCAACCGAGCAGCGGCCGCTGCAACATCCGACGGTAGTAGAACGAGAACAGGAAGTCGGGCGCGAGCGCCGACATCCGCGAGACGATCGACGCGATATTCGGATCTTCCGGCGCGATCACCGCAATGCCGTACTCGGCGGCGGTCGCGGCGACCGAGTCGAACCAGATCGTTTCGCCCGGCGAATCCTCGTGCGTGACGACGAGCGCCACGTCGACGCCGTGCGCGAGCAGCACTTTCAAGCCGCGCACGCCAACGTTGTGATAGGCGAAAACGACGGCACGCGTCATCATCGGCCCTCGCCCGCGTGCGGGAGAGGACCATGCGTTGACGCCTCGCGCTCGCCAACGGCAGGGACGCTCGGCGTGGACGGCGTCTCGAGCAAAGCGCGGATCGTATAGCGGGGCCGCTCGCGCACCTGCTGGTAGATGCGGCCGACGTACTCGCCGATGATGCCCATGCCGAACACGATGAGCCCAACCAGGAAGAACGCGAGAATGTCGCGGTCCCACAGCAGCCCGATGCCGAGCGGGCCGGGCGCGAAGAACATCCGGTAGACGATGACGACGCAGTACGTCGCGAGCGCCGCTGCCGACACGAACATGCCGAACATCGAGCAAATCTGCAACGGCACGAGAGAAAACCCGGTGATGAGATCGAAGTTGAGCCGGACCAGCTTGTACAGCGAATACTTCGATCTTCCGGCGACGCGCTCCTCGTGCGTGACCTCGACCTCGGTCGGATTGAACGCGAACGTATAGGCGAGCGCCGGGATGTACGTGCTGACCTCGCGGCTCGCCGCGACCGCGTTGACGATTTCGCGGCTGTAGGCTCGCAGCATGCAGCCCTGGTCCGTCATCCGGATGCGCGTGATCCGCTCGCGCAACCGATTCATCGCGCGCGACGCGACGTGCCGCCACCACGAATCCTCCCGCGTGCGGCGAACGCCGCCGACGTAGTCGTGACCGGCGTCCATCGCCGCGAGCAGCTTGCCGATCTCCTCCGGCGGATTCTGCAGGTCGGCGTCGAGGGTCACGACGCGCTCGCCGCGGCAGCGCTCGAAGCCGGCGACGATCGCGAGGTGCTGACCGCAGTTCGCGTTGAACAGGATCACGCGCGTGACGTCGGGCCGCAGCTCCCACTGCTCACGCAGCAGCGCTGCCGAGCGGTCGCGGCTGCCGTCGTTGACGAAGATCACCTCGTACGGGACCCGCAGCGCATCGAGCGCGGGATACAGCCGCGCGAACAGCGCCGGCAATCCCGGCTCCTCGTTGAAGACGGGTATGACGACCGAGAGCGTCGGCGCGAGCGCCGTTGACGTTTCATTCATGGTGTTCGGCGATGAGCGCCGCGCAGGCGTCGCAGACGCGATCGACGTCGGCATCGACCATTCGCGTATGCAACGGCAGCGTAACGGTCTCGCGCGCGATGCGCTCGGCGCTCGGAAATTCCCCTTCGCGATGGCCGAGCGCGCGCCCGAGCGACGTGAGGTGCAAAGCCTCGTACGAAACGCCGGTCGCGATACCCCGCTCGGCGAGTTGGTCGCGAAACGCCTTGCGCGAGATCGTCATCCGGTCGAGCGGAAGCAGCACGCTCCACATGTTCCACGATTGGCCATCGCCCGCGCGCGGCCTCGGCGGCAGCACGCATGCAGGATCGGTCGCGAAGCGTTCGAAATAGCGATCGACGAGCGCACGACGTTTGGCGAGAAACTGCGGCAGGCGCGCGAGCTGCGCGACGCCGATCCGCGCGTTGACGTCGGGCAGGTTGAACTTGCCGCCGGGAAATCGCACGTCGCGCGTGCCGTCCGCAAGCCGCAGGATGCCATGAAAGCGCAGCTCCTCGACGCGCTCGGCTTCGGCGGCATCGTTGACGACGAGCGCTCCGCCTTCGATCGACGTCATGTTCTTGTTCGGATGGAAGCTGAAGCAGACGAGGTCGCCGATCGAGCCGACGTTGCGGCCGCTCCATTGCGAGCCCATGACGAGCGCGGCGTCCTCTATCACGCGCAATCCATGGCGCTTCGCGAGTGCGTACATCGCGTCCATGTCGACCAACGCACCCGGCCAGTGCGTCGGCAGGATCGCCTTCGTGCGCGACGTGATCGCAGCCTCGATCGCGGCAAGATCGATGTTGCGTGTGACGAGATCGCAATCGACGAGAACGGGCGACGCGCCGACCTTCACGATCATGTTCATCGCCGCGAAAAACGTCTGCGCCGACGTGATTACTTCGTCGCCGGCGCCGATGCCGGCGAGCTGAAGGGCGACTTCCATCGCCGCGGTCGCCGACGTCATGACGCGCACCGGACGTCCGGCGCAAAAGGCGGTTAGATCGGATTCGAATCGCTGCACCCACGGCCCGCTCGCGATCTGGCCCGAACGCAGGACGTCGGCGACGCCATCGATCGTCGCCGTGTCGAGGTCCGGAGCGGCGAATTTCAGCATGGGCTTCAGCTCCGCGCGACCAGCCAGACACCGACGATGATGAAACCGATGCCGAGCCAGCGCGCGACGGTCACCGCTTCGCCGAGCAGGTAATGTGCGGCGATCGCGTTGATGACGTAGCCGAGCGAGAGCATCGGATAGGCGACGGACACGGGGACGCGTGACAGCCCGACGATCCAGACGACGAGGCTCACGACGTAGCAGCCCGCGCCGAGCACGAAGTAGCCTTGTGTCGCCATGCGCTCGACCATGTCGATCCAGTTGTCCCGCGTGATCGTGATCACACCCAGCACGTTCGTTCCTGCTTTGAGCAGCAGTTGGGCGGCGGCGTTCAACAATACGCCGGCGAACAGGAAAGCGAAGGCGATCGCGCTCATCGCGCGTCGTCCCCGCGAACGCGGGGACCCAGCGTCTTCCCGCATCTCGCGCGAGCATTCTCGCAACGACACTGGATTCCCGCGTTCGCGGGAATGACGGCAATCGGCGTCGCGGTCATCGCTCGGCCGGCCTCATCGCCGCGCGACCAGCACGCGACGCGCATCGGTCGCGAGCGCGCGCATCGAAACGCCTTGTCCGGCAAGCAGATCGAACTCGCTCCGCGGCATCAGCGCATACGCTTGCGTCTGCGCGTTCCAACGCGGGATCCAGTCGCGGACCGATCCGATCGCCTTGTCCGGCTCGGCGTCGATGCCGAGCGCGAGCTCGTCGCGGAATTCGACGACCGTTGTCGTGCGCTGGAGGTAGAAAGGCACCGTCTGATCGTACATGCGGACCTGATAGAAGGGCGCACCGACGTCCCACGTTCCGGCGGCGGCGCGCGCGGCTTGCAGGATATCCCAGCCCGAGCGCGTCGTGCGCATCGTGTCGAAGCCGATCAGCGCAAGCTGAATCGAAACGAGCGTGGACAACGCAAGCGCGAGAACACCGGCGAGAACAGCCGAGCGACGATACCACGCGACGAGCGCCGCCACGCCGCCGGCGACCGACACGGCCAGCGCCGCTCCGAGCCAGTCGGCGAACGCCGAGACCTCCGGCGGAATGCCCGAAGGGAACGCGAAGCGGCGCAGGAGAGGCTCGCGAGCGAGCAACAGCACGGCGAGCACGATCGCGCCGAGTGCCACCAGCGGCGCGACCAGACGGCCCAGCGTTCGGGCGTCGGAGCCGGTGACGATCCAGCCGATGACGAGCGCAAGCGCGGGGAACAGCGGGAGGATGTAGCCGGGAAGTTTCGAGCTCGACAGGCTGAAGAACACGAACACGAAGGCGGCCCAGACGAGGGCGAACCGCAGCCACGAGAAGCCGTTGGCCGCCGGCACGGCGTTGCGCCATCCGCGCAGCACACCCCAGCCGAGCATCGTGAGCCACGGCAGAACGCCAAGTGCGAGCAGCGGCACGAAGTACCACCACGCGCCGACGCGTCGGTGCTCGGTCGTGAGGTAGCGCTGGAAATGCTCGTGGATGAAGAAGAACTGGAAGAACTCGGGATTCGCGATCGATACGGCGACGAACCACGGCGCGGCGAGCGCGAGGTAGACGGCGATGCCCCAACCGAGATGCAGCCGTCGCCACAGCGCGTAGTCGCGCGTGATCGCCGTGTACAACACGAGTGTGGCAGCGGGGATGACGATGCCGATCAAGCCTTTCGCCAACGTTGCCGCCGCCATCGCAGCCCATGCGAGCAGCATGTACGCGCGCTCGGATCGCGGCGTCGCATCGTCGCGTTGCGCGAGCAGAAATGCCGCCAGCGCGACCGCGAACGTCGCGGTCAACAAGCCGTCGAGCGCAAGCACGTGTCCGCCGACCGCGTAACCGGCCGAGCCGAGGAGCGCCGCGGCGGCGCAGACGCCGAGCATCGGGCCGCCGAGCCGCAAGCCGGCAAAGCCGATGAACAGCGCCGCGACGAGCGTCGGTGCGACGGTCGGCAGCCGCGCGGTCGCATTGCCGACGCCAAACGCGTCGAACGCAGCGGCGGTGAGCCAGTATTGCAGCGGCGGCTTCTCGAAATACTTCAGGCCGTTGAGCCGCGGCGTCAGCCAGTCACCGGTTGCCGCCATTTCGCGCGCGATCTCCGCGTAGCGGCCTTCGTCGGGATGAATGAGCACCCGTGTGCCGATGCCGGCAAACCAAACGAGCGCGACGATGGCGGCGAGCGCCGCGATCGCGGCGCTGGAAGGGAAGGGCGAGGATCTCGGCATCGAGCGAGCCGTCATGAGTCACGCGGCACTGCGCAGTTCGCGGCCGCGATTCTACCCTGCGGCATGCTAACCTTTCCGTTTCGCCACGCTTTGCGTACATGCCGGTCGACATCGTCATCACGCCCGCCCGCCGCGACGACTTGTTCGATATCCAGCGGCTTGCTCATGACATCTGGCACGCGCACTACCCGGGCATCATCCCCGCGGAGCAGATCGACTACATGCTCGAGCGCGGCTATGCGACCGGCGTGCTCGAGGAATTTCTCGGCGGACCCGACAGCGGCATCGAGCTCGCCCGCGTCGACGGCCGCCGCGTCGGCTTCGCCGCGTGGTATGCGACCGACACGCCGGGCGAGGTGAAGCTCGACAAGCTCTACGTGCTGCAGGCGTATCAGCGGCAAGGCGTCGGCGCCCGGTTGATCGCTCGTGTCGAGTCGGCGGCCAAGCTCGCCGGCGCGACCACGCTGGTGCTCAACGTGAACAAGAACAATTCGCAGGCGATACGCGCCTACGAAAAGCACGGCTTCGCGATCCGCGCCGCGGTCGAGGTCGACATCGGCCGCGGCTTCGTGATGGACGATTACGTGATGGCGAAACCGCTCGCACGGTAGAATCCAGCGCGCCATGGCCAGTCCGCTCAAGCTCTACGACAACTACACGCGGAGCCTGCGCGCGTTCGAGCCGCTCGCGCCCGGCGGCGAGGTCGGCCTGTACACGTGCGGCCCGACCGTCTACGACTATCAGCATATCGGCAACTACCGGACGTTCCTGTTCGAAGACGTGCTGAAGCGCGTTCTCGAGTGGAACGGCTATCGCGTGCGGCACGTGATGAACGTGACCGACGTCGGCCATCTCACCTCCGATGCCGACGAAGGCGAGGACAAGATGGAGAAGGGCGCGCGTCGCACCGGCAAGAGCGCGTGGGAGATCGCCGAGCTCTACACCGGCGCGTTTCTCGCGGACATGCAGGCACTTCGCATCGAGAGTCCGACGATCTTGAGCCGCGCGACCGACCATATCGCCGAGCAGATCGCGTTCATCGTCGACATCGAGAAGAACGGTTACACGTATCGGACGTCCGACGGCGTCTACTTCGACACCAGCAAGCAGCCCGACTACGGCTATCTCGCGCGGCTCGACAAGGCGGGCCTCGAAGCGGGCAAGCGCGTCGGCGTCGGCGAGAAGCGGCATCCGACCGACTTCGCGTTATGGAAGTTTTCGCCGCCCGGCGAGAAGCGGCAGATGGAATGGGATAGCCCGTGGGGCCGCGGTTTCCCCGGCTGGCACATCGAGTGCTCGGCAATGGCGCAGAAGTACCTCGGCGATTTCTTCGACATCCATTGCGGCGGCGAAGACCACATTCCGATACACCACACGAACGAAATCGCGCAGACCGAGGCGCGCGTGGGAACGCGGCTCGCGAACTTCTGGATGCACGGTTACTTCCTGCTCGCCAACGACGCGAAGATGGCGAAGTCGGCCGGCGGCTTCCTTCGCGTCGCGTCGCTCGCCGAGCGCGGATACGATCCGCTCGCCTACCGTTACCTCTGCCTCACCGCGCACTACCGGACGCAATTGAACTTCACCTGGGACGCGCTCGATGCGGCGGCGACCGGGCTCGACCGTATGCGCAGCGGCTTCTTCGCGCTTGCGCATCGTGACGGCGCGCCGGCCGACGCCGATGCGATCGAGCGCTTCACGGGCTTCGTCAACGACGACCTGAATATGCCGCGCGCGCTCGCCGTCGCGTGGGAGACCTTGCGCGGCGACTTGCCCGACGCGGTCAAGCGCGCGACGTTGGCTCGCTGCGACGACGTTTTCGGGCTCGGGCTTGTCGAATGGAAACCCAAGGTCGAGACGGCCCCCGACGATGTGCGCGAGCTCGCCGAGCAGCGGGCCGCGGCGCGCAAGGCGAAGAACTGGAGCGAATCCGATCGTTTGCGCGCCGAGCTGCACGCGCTCGGTTGGGAGACGGAAGACCGGCCGGACGGCTACACGCTCAAGCGGCGCTGAACGTTCGCGCTCGCGGGTAAAATGGCGGGTCGTCGCCACCGCGCGCCGACGCGCGCTCAACCTTCAGGAGCACCCGCCATGGCCGACACCGCAGCGTCGACGCGAACCACCGCCCGCAATGCGCCGCCCTTTCGCGCCGATCACGTGGGCAGCTTTCTGCGACCGAAGTCGCTGCTCGATGCGCGCGAAAGCTTCCGCACCGGCGCGATCGGCGCCGACGAGCTTCGCGCCGCCGAGGATGCGGCGATTCGCGGCGTCGTCAAGTTCCAGGAAGATCTCGGGCTGCGCGGCATCACCGACGGCGAATACCGACGCACTTACTTCCACATCGACTTCCTGACGCAGCTCGACGGCGTCGAAACCAAGGGCGGGCTGCCGGTCCATTTTCATCGCGTGAACGGCGACATCGATTTCGCGCCGCCGGTGATGATGGTCAACGGCAAGGTTCGCCATTCGAAGCCGATCCAGCGCCGCGACTTCGAATTCCTGAAATCGGTCGCGACGAGGACGCCGAAGGTGACGATTCCGTCGCCGACGATGCTCCATTTCCGCGGCGGCCGGCAGGCGATCAGCCGCGATGCCTATCCCGACCTCGACGCTTTCTACGAAGACGTCGCGGCCGCGTATCGCGACGAGATCGCCGACCTCGCGGCCGCGGGATGCACGTATCTGCAGCTCGACGACACCAACCTTGCGTATCTGTGCGACGAAAAGATGCGCGAAGGCGCGCGCGCTCGCGGTGACGATCCGAACGAGCTGCCGCGCCACTACGCGCGGCTCATCAACTCGGCGATCGCGAAGCGTCCGTCGAACATGACGGTGTGCGTCCATCTGTGCCGAGGCAACTTCAGAAGCGCGTGGGCGGCGGAGGGCGGCTACGAGCCGGTCGCCGAGGTGCTGTTCAACGAGCTTGCCGTCGACGGGTATTTTCTCGAGTACGACGACGCTCGCGCCGGCGACTTCTCGCCGTTGCGTCACGTGCCGAAGGGCAAGACCGTGGTGCTGGGGCTCGTGACGACGAAGCTCGACCGGATGGAGTCCAAGGACGATCTCAAGCACCGGATCGACGAGGCGGCGAAGTTCATGCCGATCGAGCAGATGTGCATCTCGCCGCAGTGCGGCTTCTCGAGCACCGTGCACGGCAACGAGATCCACGTCGAGACGCAGGCGGCGAAGATCCGGTTGTGCGTCGCGACCGCGACGGACGTCTGGGGCGGTGTGTGACGAGGTCGTCCGCAGACCGGTCGTCGTCGATAGAGCAACGGCCGCCGTTCAAACCGGGCGGAGGCGGTCATGCCGATGTCGAACTACATCCGCGCGCTTCGCGAGAAGATCGGCACTGCCGTGCTCGAGATTCCCACGGTCAGCGTGCTCACTTTCGACGAATCTCGTCGCGTTCTTCTCGTCCGTCACGTCGAGGGAAACGAGTGGACCACGCCCGGCGGCATGATTGAGCCTTATGAAACGCCCGCCGACGCCGCGGTACGGGAAACCTGGGAGGAGACGGGTCTTTTCGTACGTCTGACGCATATCGTCGGCGTATTCGGCGGAGATGTCTGCCACGGCACGTATTCGAACGGCGACAAGGTTTCATGGGTGTCGACGGTGTTCGGCGCGCAAACGATCGAGGGCTCGTTGAGACCCGACGGCGAGGAGACGCTCGAGGTGCGCTATTTCACCCGCGGCGAACTCGACGGCATTCGCTGCAAGCGTCATGCGAGATTGTTCGTGAACGCGGCGCTTTCGTGGCGGCAGCGTGCGCAGTTTCAACCGTCGAATTGGACACCGCCGCGTTAGCGGAGAAGCGTTCGGCCCGCGTCGCTAATCCGGCTGGCGCAGCGGCGCGCGGCTCAGGTCGTTGTTCTCGCTCGCGATTCTCCCAAGGTAATCGAGGAAGCGCGCGCGCTCGTCCTCGTCCAGCGGCGCGAGCAGCCGCTGCTGCACGCGTGCAATCGACGCTTCGACGCGCTCGAGCAATCGGCCGCCATTGCTGGTCAGATACAGATTCTTCATCCGCCGGTCGTCCGGGTCGTCGGCGCGGCGCAGCAGCCCCGCCGATTCCATCCGCGCAACGACTTCGCCGGCTGTGCTGCGATTCAACGCGGCGAGACCGGCGAGCGTGATCTGATCGATGCCATCGTATTGGCGCAGCAGCGCCAGCACGGCGAATTGAATCGGCGTCAGCGCCTCCGGGCATTCCTCGTGGAACAGCGCGACGGCGATCTGATGGCAACGCCGGATCAGGTGCGCCGCAATGGTCTGAATGTCGGCATCCATCGACAGCTCGCAACGCTCAGCGAGTCTCGTAGAGTCCGAACGCCCTGTGCACCGGCGACTCGTCGGCGACGATCACGAACGCCGGTTCGCTCGACGACGCATTGTCGATCGCGACCGTCACGAAACCGGGAGCGCACAGCGTGTCGCGCTCGTTCCAGCCGAAGCTTGCCTCGCCGATGCGCAGACGGCCGCTGCCTTCGATCGCATGGAATACCTGCGCCGGCGAGCGTACGCCGAGGTTGCGCTCTTCGCCGGGACGCAACATCAGCGCGGTGAACGCGATCGTCGGGAAGCAGTCGCGGCCGGTCTCCGGGTTGACGTACGCAAGCTGCAGCGGCTCGTGACGCGGCCGCGATCGTTGCAGCGATTCGAGCGCCGCGCGCGTGCGCTCCCACGGATAGCGGATCAGCGGATGCCGATCGGTGCTGCGCGCGAATCCCGGCACCGGCGCGAGCCCCGCGCCCGTGTACATCGCGTCGCTGCGAGGCGCGTCGCGCTCGACGCGCAGATGAGCGCCGTCTTCGACATACGAGGCCTCGAGCTGGTAGATCAACGGAAGGTCGAGCACGTCCAGCCACACGACGGGCTCGCGTCCTTCGTGACCGTGTTCGTGCCAGCGGCGCGATGGCGTGAGGATCAGGTCGCCGCGCTGCATCGGGCACTTCTCGCCGTCGACACCCGTGAATGCACCTTCGCCTTCGACGACGATGCGAACGGCGTTCGGCGTATGGCGGTGGTTCGGCGCGAGTTCACCCGGCAGAATGAGCTGCATGCCGAGATAGATGACCGGCGTCGCTTGCATGTTGGCAAGACCATGCCCGGGATTCGATAGCACGAGCACGCGGCGCTCGGCCTTCTCCATCGGCGTGAGCTCGCCGGCGCGCAGCAGCAACGGCCGGATGTCGGTGTATTTCCAGATCGCGGGCAGTGTCTTCGCGGCCGGCTTCGCCAGCGGCAGCACCGCGCGCAGGCTCGGCCAGAGCGGATAGAGATTCTTCGCCGACAGGCTGTCCAGGTAGTCGGCGGGAAGCTCCTCGAGCGTTCCTAGCGGCTTCATCGGTCGTTTCCTCGGGCGCGTCGCTCAATTGACAGTACACTGATTGTCAGCATACTGATTGTTTTGCCGATGGCAATGGGTGCGAGCGCGGATCGGCCGCGACGTCCGGCGCGTTGATGTTCGCCTAGGAGATGTCATGGAAGACGCACGGCGCGCCGCATTGCCGGTGATCGTCGCCGGCGGCGGTATCGGCGGCCTTGCGACGGCGATCGGCCTGTCGGGCGTCGGCTACCGCGTGACCGTGCTGGAAAAGGCGCAGGAGCTCGGCGAGATCGGCGTGCGCGACGCCAAGGGCAACTTCGCCGATGCGTTCCGCCGCTATCAGGACAGGCGGATCACGCGCACCGCGCGCATCGTGCTCGCCTCGCGCGAGCTCGCGCGCAGCTATCACGCCGCCGGCGTCGAGCGCCTGCTCCGCAACGACAGGTTCGCGACGAAGACGCCGCAGGACTTCTATCGCAGCCTCGACTGGCTGTATGGTTACGGTCGCGACTGACAAGGAGAAAAGACGAATGAAGCGACTCGCTCGCATCGTTGCGGCGTTGACCGGTCTCGCGGCGCTCGCTGGCGCCACGGCGGTGGACGGCCAGGACGTCGTCAAGATCGGCGTCATCGCCGAGTTCTCGGGGCCGTTCGCCGATTACGGCGCGCAGATCCACAACGGGATGAAGACGTACCTCAAGCTCCACGGCGACACGTTCGGCGGCAAGAAGGTCGAGATCATCACGCGCGACACGACCGGGCCGCAACCCGACCTCGCGAAGCGCCTCGCGCAGGAGCTCATCACGCGCGACAAGGTCGACATCATCGCCGGCTTCGGGCTCACGCCGAACGCGCTCGCGGTCGCGCCGATGATGACCGAGGCCAAGAGACCGATGGTGATCATGAACGCGGCGACGTCAATCATCACGACGCGATCGCCGTATGTCGTGCGCGTCTCGCACACGCTGCCGCAAGATACGCAGCCGATCGCGCAATGGGCGGCGAACAATGGCATCAAGCGCGTGTTCACGCTGGTCTCCGACTTCGGCCCGGGCGTCGATTCCGAGGGCGCGTTCGTCAAGGCGTTCAAGGCCGCCGGCGGCGAGATCGTCGACAGCGTCCGCACGCCGCTGCAGAACCCGGACTTCGCGCCGTTTCTTCAGCGCGTGAAAGATGCGAAGCCCGATGCCGTGTTCGTCTTCCTTCCGCCGGGCAGCCAGACGATCGGCTTCATCAAAGGTTACGAGGAGCGCGGGCTCAAGCAGGCCGGCATCAAGCTGATCGCGACCGGCGACCTGACCGACGACGGCGTGCTGCAAGCGATGGGTGATGCCACGATCGGCCTCATCACGAGCTTCCATTACTCGGCCGCGCACGATTCGCCCGAGAACGCGACGTTCCTCAAGGCGTACGTCGAGACGAACGGAACGAGGCTGCGTCCGAACTTCATGGCGTGCTCCGGTTACGACGGCATGGCGGCGATCGCGCAGGCACTGACGAAGACGGGCGGCTCGGTCGACGCCGATCGATTCGTCGCCGCGCTGAAGGGCATGAAGCTGATGAGCCCGCGCGGGCCGATCATGATCGATGCGCAAACGCGCGACATCGTGCAGACCGTGTACATCCGCCGCGTCGAGAAGAAGGATGGGATCCTGTACAACGTCGAGTTCGACAAGTTTCCGGACGTCAAGGATCCGGGCAAATAGGACGCCGAGCGATGGACGAAACGATGATCGAACGGCTTCGCATTCGCGACGTCGTCGAGAATTGGGCGTTGTGGCGCGACGCCGGCGACTGGCAGCGCTTCGCCGGCGTCTGGCACGCCGACGCCCGCACGATGGCGACATGGTTCCAGGGACCGGCGCAGCGCTTCATCGAAGTGAGCCGCGAAGGATGGAACAAGGGTGTCAGCATCCTCCATTTTCTCGGCGGCTCGTCGATCGACGTCGCCGGCAGCCGCGCGATCGCGCAGACGAAGATGACGATCTCGCAGCGTGCCGCCGTCGACGGCGTCGTCTGCGACGTCGTCTGTACGGGACGTTTCTACGATTTCTTCGAGAAGCGCGACGACGTTTGGGCGATCGTTCTGCGACAGCCGATCTACGAAAAGGACCGGCTCGATCCGGTCGATCCCGCTGCAAAGCTGCAGCTTTCGAACGACCTGCTCGAGCAGTTTCCCGAAGGCTATCGGCACCTCGCCTATGTGCAGACGAAGATCGGCTTCACGGTGAAGCGCGACATGCCGACGCTGCGCGGTCCGATGGTTGAGCGACTCTATTCGACGGGCGCCGCGTGGCTGCGCGGCGACGCGCTCGACTGGTAGTCATTCCCGCGAACGCGGGAATCCAGCGTCTTGCGACGAAAAACGACACTGGGTCCCCGCGTACGCGCTGACGACATTATCGCTTCGTCGCGCGCTCGGGTCCGACGCCGATCGGCGGCGGCGCGAGGTTCGCAATCCGCCGGAAGAGCTCGCGCATGTCGCGCGTCGCGTCGACGCCGACCAGCGGATCGCGGTTCGAGTTGAACTCGGCGTCGATCGGCGCCCAGTCCTGCGCGCTCAGTGATTGCGCGGCCGCGGGCAGCACCTGCTGCTCTTCGGTGTTCATGTGCTTCCAATGGAAGTCGAGGTAGCGCTCGAGCGTCGCGGCGAACGCCGGCTGGCCGACGGCGCCGCTGCGGCGGAATTCCGCCAGCGCATTCTTCAGCGATTCGATCGCGTCGCGGCCGGCGACGTGCTCGCGCTCGAGCTCTTCGAGCACGGGACCGATTTCGGGGCGGCGCAAGCGCACCGCGGGAAAGAGGTAGCGATCTTCCTTCGGATGATGCAGCTTCTCGGGGAACGCTTCGATATAGCGCAGCATCGCGTCCATCAGATCGAAGTCCGGCGTCATCCGGCCCGCTCCGACCTCCGCGACGAGGTAGCGCAATCCCTCGAGCACCGCCGCGATCGAGCGATGTTCGTCACGAATGATCGCCAGCGCCTTCATGTCCATCGCCCTCGCGTGTTCAGGCCGACACCGCCACGAGCCGGTGCAGCAGGTCGGGATCGTTGAGCAGGCTCTCGCTGTCCGAGCGGTGCACGACGCGGCCGCGGTCGAGCACGAGCGCCTTCTTCGTGAGCGACAACGCGAGCTTCGCGTGTTGCTCGACGACGATCACCGCCATCCCCCCCTGTGAGACGAGATCGTCGATCACCCCCATCAGCTCCTGCACGATGATCGGAGCGAGCCCTTCCATCGGCTCGTCGAGAAGCAGCAGCCTCGGATTGACCATCAGCGCACGCGCGATCGCGAGCATCTGTTGCTCGCCGCCCGAGAGCTGGTTGCCGTAGTTCTCGCGCCGCTCCTCGAGCCGCGGGAACAGCTTGTAGATGCGCTCGACCGTCCACTGGCCGGGACGCGCGACCGCGGTCAGATGCTCCTCGACGGTGAGCGACGGAAACATGAATCGCTCCTGCGGCACCCAGCCGAGCCCGGCGTGCGCGCGCCGATGCGTTGGGAGCGCGGCGAGGTCGCCGCCGCGCCAGCGCAGCGCGCCGCGATGCACGCGGGTGAGGCCCATCAGCGTGACGAGCAGCGTCGTCTTGCCGACGCCGTTGCGGCCGAGCAGCGCGAGGGTGTCGCCTTCGTCGAGCGACAGCGAGACGTCCTCGAGCACGACCGAATCGCCGTACCCTGCGCTCACCTGGTCGACGGCGACGAGCTCAGCCATGCTGCGCCTCGCCCAGATAGACCTCTTTCACGCGCTTGTCGGCGGCGATTTCGCTCGGCGTCGCTTCGGTCAGCACCTTGCCGCCGACGAGCACGGTGATCCGCTCGGCGAAACGAAAGACGAGATCCATGTCGTGCTCGATGAACACGATCGTCACGTCGCGCGGCAGCGCGGCGATGACGCCGAAGAGCTCGGCGCTTTCGGCCGATGGAATGCCGGCGGCGGGCTCGTCGAGCAGCAGGATCGACGGCTTCGTCGCAAGCGCGAGCGCGATCTCCACGAGGCGTTGCTTGCCATAGGGAAGATTGCGCGTCAGCGTGTCGGCGTCGCCGGCGAGATGCAGCGTGTCGAGCAGCTTCATCGCCTCGTCGATCGCCGGACGTTGCGTGGAGACCGTCCGATACCAGATGCGCGCACGTCCTTCGCGCTCGCAAATCGCGAGCACGACCGATTCGAGCACGGTGAGGCCGGGGAACAGCGTGTTGATCTGGAACGTACGCGTCATGCCGCGCTTCACGCGCGCGTGCTGCGGCAGCTCGGTGATCCGCTCGTCGCCGAAGAAGACATCGCCGCCGCTCGGCGGCAGCAGACCAGTGAGAAGGTTGATCAGCGTCGTCTTGCCGGCGCCGTTCGGACCGATCAGCGCGTGCCGTGCGCCTGGGGCGAAGTCGAGCGTGACGTCGCTCACGGCGTTGAACGCGCCGAACTGCTTCGACAGCCGTTGCGTTCGCAGTGCTGACGTCATCGTGCGCCCCGCCTGGCGCGCAGACGCGCGTACAGCGCCTCGACCCCGCCGAGAACGCCGCCGCGGGCGAACAGCACGATCACGACGAGCAGCACGCCGATCCAGAACTGCCAGTACACCGGATTGATGCCGGAAAGGCAATCCTTCGCGATCATGAAGATCGCCGCGCCGACAAGCCCTCCGTAGAGGCGTCCGGTTCCGCCCAACACGAGCATGATCATCAATTCGGCGGAGCGGTCGAAGCCGAGCGTGTCGAGGCCGACGAACTGCGTGGTCTGCGCGAGCAGCGCGCCGGCCACGCCGGCCATCGCGGCGCTCAGCGCGAAGATCGCGCGCAGGCGCTCCGCGACCGGCGCGCCGATCGCGGGCGTGCGCCTCACGTTCTCTCGAATGCCTCGCAGACTGAGTCCGAACGGCGAGTTGACGATCCGGCGTGCGACGACGAACAGGATGAACGCGACGACGAGCGCGTAGACGTAGGCGGTGCGGCCCGCGAGATCGAAGCTGAACAGGCCCAGCACCTTCCACATCGTCACACCGGACAACCCGTCGATGCCGCCGGTGATGAACGACGCCTTGTTCGCAGCCTCCCACAGCATCAGGCCGATGCCGAGCGTCACCATCAGCCGCGTGAGATCGCTGCCGCGCACGACGAGGAAGCTCGCCGCGTAGCCGCCGATCGCGGCGGTGATCGCGGCGGCCGCGAGCGCGCTGAGCGGCTCGCCCCAGCCGTGGACGGCCAGCAGTCCCGCCGTGTAGGCGCCGATGCCGAAGAACGCCGCGTGCCCGAGCGAGACGATGCCCGCGTAACCGAGGATCAGGTCGAGCGTGACGGCGAACAGGCCGATGATCAGGATCTGGCTTCCCAGCACGAGATAGCTCGGCAGCAGGAAGAACGCGGCCACGGGGACGAGCCAGAACGCGATCTCGAGCGGACGCCAGCGATCGTGCGGCAAGCGCGGCGCGACCGCGCGCAAGGCGGTCGATTGCGCGACCGTCGACGACGATGCGGATGCGGCGGCGTCGGTCATCCTTCCGCGTGACCTTTAGGCACGGCGGCCGTACAACCCGGTCGGAAAGACGATCAACAGGACGATCATCAGCACGTAGATGATGAACGCGCCGACTTGCGGCACATAGTACTTGCCGGTGACGTCGAAGATGCCGAGGATCATCGCGGCGACGAGTGCGCCCTTGATCGTGCCCGCCCCGCCGACGGCGACGATCAGCAGGAAGTAGACCATGTACTTCAGCGGGAACGTCGGATCGAGCCCGAGCACGTCGATTCCGAGCCCGCCGCCAAGCCCCGCGAGACCCGATCCGAGCGCGAAAGTGACGCCGAACACGCGATTGACGTTGATGCCGAGTCCGGCGGAAGCCGTCGCATTGTCGACCGACGCGCGAATTTGCGCGCCGAAGCGGGTGTGCTCGAGCAGATACCCGAGCGCGAGCGCGAGCGCGATCACCACGGCGATCAGGAAGATGCGGTACGTCCCGAGATCGATTCCCGCCACGCGCACTTGTCCGCGCAGGAACTCCGGCAGCTGCACGGGTTGCTGCGACGGTCCGAAGTAGTACGTCGCCGCCGCGATCGATATGAATACGAGCCCGATCGAGAACAGCACCTGGTCGAGGGGGCTCGCCTTGTACAGACGCTGGTAGAGCGCGCGCTCGAGAACGATGCCGGCGGCCGCCGCGATGACGAACGCGAGCGGCAGCGTGGCGAGGAACGGGACGCCCGCGCGCGTCATCGCGATCACGCAGACGTAGCCGCCCAGCATCGCGAACGCGCCGTGCGCTAGGTTGATGAAGTTCATCAGCCCCATCGTGACGCCGAGGCCGATGCTGATGATGAACAGCAGACTGCCGTAAGCGACGCCGTCGAACAGCACCCCGATGAGGTGCGCGATCATGCGTGGGCGCTACCGCGATCGGTCACCGCGCGGCCTCCAACGGTCGCCGGCATGCGAAAGTCGAGCGTCGGCCGCAAGGCGCGATTCGCGATTGCTCGTACGGGCTCAGCGCTTCGCGCTCGGAGCCGACCTCGCCGCTCACACGCCTGGATCCTTCACATTCTCGACTTTGTCGAACTCGATGCTCCACGGCTTGCCGTCGACCATCTCGACCTTGCGGATGTAGACGGTCTGAATCGGGTCGCGGCTGCCCGGATCGATCGTCATCGGCCCGCGCGGGCTCGTCCACTTCATGCCCTTCATCGCTTCGACGAGCTTGTCGCCGTCGGCATCGGCACCCGCCTTCTTCACCGCTTCGTAGATCAGATGCATGCCGTCGTAGCCGCCGACCGAGTGGAAGTTCGGCCGCATGCCGTTGTTCGCCTTCATGAAGCTGTCGACGTACGCCTTGTTCTCCGGCGAGTTGTGCGCCGCCGAGTAGTGGAACGACGTGACGACGCCGACCGCGACCGATCCCATGCTCTCGAGCAGATCGTCGTCGACGACGTCGCCGGTGCCGATCATCTGAATGCCGGCCTGCTTCAAGCCGCGATCGGCGAACTGCTTCATCACGCCCGATCCTTCACCCGAGGGAACGAACACGAACAGCGCATCGGGCTTCGCGTCCTTCGCCCGCTGCAGGAACGGCGCGTAGTCGGGGTTGCGTAGCGGCACGCGGATCGATTCGATCACCTTGCCGCCGGCGTCGGTGAATCGCCTGATGAACGTCTTCTCGGCGTCGATACCCGGGCCGTAGTCGGTGACGAGCGTGACGACCGACTTGATCTTGTTCTTCGCCGCCCAGTCGGCGATCGGGCCGGTGACTTGCGGCAGCGTGAAGCCGGTGCGAACGATGTACGGCGATTTGGTCGTAATGATCGACGTCGCCGCTGCCATCACGATCATCGGCGTCTTCGCTTCGGTCGCGACCGGCGCTGCGGCAAGCGCGAGCGGCGTCAAGCCGAACCCGGCGAGCACCGTGACCTTGTCCTTGACGACGAGCTCCTGCGCGATGCGCTTCGTCGTCTCCGGCGCGAGCCCGGTGTCGTCCTTGACGATCAGCTCGACCTTGCGGCCGGCGACGGTGTCGCCGTTCTTCTGCATGTAGAGCCGGCACGCTGCTTCGATCTGCTTGCCGGTCGACGCGAACGGACCGGTCAGCGGCAGGATCAATCCGATTTTCACCGGGTCGGCTGCGATCGACGGCAAAACCCACCCCGCGGCGAGCGCGGCAACGGCAGCCTGCAACATCCAGCGGCGAGCGCCGGCGAAACGGTACGACATGAGATCCTCCTGTGCTACGGTTGGTATTGGCGACCGCGTCATCCTACACGCCCGGATCGCGGTTTGTACCGCGGAAAGACTCGTCGGGCGTTCAGCTCGAAAATCTTGCTCCGGTCGCTCTGCGACAGCCGTGCCACCGGATCGAGATAGCGACGCGTGTCGTCGTAATAGTGGCCGCTGTTCGGATCGATGCCGCGCACGGCGCCGATCATCTCGGAGGCGAACAGGATGTTGTCGATCGGGACGACTTCGAGCAGCAGCTCGATCCCGGGCCGGTGATAGACGCACGTGTCGAAGAACACGTTGTTGCCCATCAGCTCGGCCGGCGACGGCCGCTTCGCATCCTGCGCGATGCCGCGAAAGCGTCCCCAGTGGTACGGCACCGCGCCGCCGCCGTGCGGAATGATGAGCCGCAGCGTCGGGAAGTCCTTGAAGAGGTCGGACATCAGCAGCTGCATGAACGCCGTCGTGTCGGCGTTCAGATAATGCGCGCCGGTCGTGTGGAAGCACGGATTGCACGATGTGCTGACGTGCACCATCGCCGGCACGTCTAGCTCGGCGATCTTTTCGTACAGCGGATACCACCAGCGGTCGCTGAGCGGCGGCTCCTTCCAATGGCCGCCCGATGGATCGGGATTCAGGTTGCAGCCGATGAAGCCGTATTCGTTGATGCACCGCTCGAGCTCGCCGATGCACGTCTCCGGCCGCACGCCGGGCGACTGCGGCAGCATGCAGACGCCGACGAAGTTGTCCGGGTACAGCGTGCAGACGCGATGAACGAGCTCGTTGCAGATCGCCGACCATTCGGCGCTCACCGCGGCGTCGCCGATATGGTGCGCCATGAAGCTTGCGCGCGGCGAGAAGAACGTGACGTCGGTGCCGCGCTCGCGCTGCATCTTGAGCTGTGCGTTCTCGACGCTCGCGCGCAGTTCGTCGTCGCTGATCTTGAGCGACGAGCGCGACGGCTTTTGCGACGGGTCGGCAAGGCCGGCGATCTGCTGCTTGCGCCACGCTTCCAATGCGGCCGGCGCGGTCGTGTAATGCCCGTGGCAGTCGATGATCATCGCGATGGTCCGTGCCCGTCAGGCCGCCCGTGCGAGCGCGCCGGCGCTGTTCTCGAGCACCATCAGACCGGCGGCCGTGTTCGAGATCGGGATGTGGTAGTGCGCGTGCACCTTGCTGACATCGCCGGTGAGCGCGCCGCGCGCCGCCATCCAGTTGACGAGCTCGAAGCCTTGCGCGCCGGCTTCGCGAACGATGTCGAGCGCGGAGTACTTTGCGAGCGCAGCGGGGTCGCCGACGAGCTTGTCCATGCAAAGCTCGTCGAACGCCTTGTTGATGAAGCCCGCGCGCGTGCCGTCGAGCTGGTGCGAAAGCCCTCCGGTGCCGAGCACGACGACGCGCAGGTTCTCGTCGAACGATTCGATCGCGCGGCCGACGGTCTGGCCGAGCTTCAGGCAACGCGACGGCGACGGCCACGGATACTGCAGCGTGTTGATCGTGATCGGAACGAGCCGCACCGGCCACGACGCCTGGTCCGGCCACAATAGCGCGAGCGGCAGCGTGACCGCGTGGTCGATCAACATCCGCTGGCACGTCGCCGGATCGAACTCCGCGTCGACCAGTCCCTCAATGATGTGCCACGACAGGTCCTGGTGGCCGCGCACCGGCGCGAGCGTCGGGATGCCCCAGCCTTCGTCGGCGTTGCGGTACTCAGGCGCGGCGCCGATGCCGAACGTCGGCAGGTTGTCGAGGAAGTAGTTCAAGCCATGGTCGTTGTAGAACGCGACGACGACGTCGGGCTTCGCCTGTGCGAGCCACTCGCGCGCGCGCGGATAGCCGTCGAAGAACGGCTTCCAGTACGGGTCCTGCTGCAGGTTCTTCTCGATCGCACGCCCGATCGCCGGGACGTGCGACGTCATGATGCCGCCTACGATCGTCGCCATCGCTATCTCCCCGCCTCGACGAGCTTCTGCTTGAACGCTTCCTTCGTCATGCCCGTCTGCTGCGCGCCGACGTCCTGCACGTCGAGGCCGAAGATGCCGGCGAACTTGGCGAGATAGTAGATGTTGCCTCCGGCGGCGATCAGCGCGAGCACGTTGCGCGCGGCGACCGCGTTGCGCTGCTCGTCGCTCAAGCCGAACTTGCGGCAGTACGCTTCCTCGTCGCGCTTGAATTCGGCGCGGTTGTCCGCCGAGTTGAACGAATGGCACATCGCGTTGAGCGCGTAGCCCTTCTGCGCGAGCGCGCCGTCGAAGACGGTCGTTCCCGGAATTCCGTAGTCGCGTTTCATGGTGTCGTCGGATTCTCAGACGCTCCGCGAATCGTCAAGCGGGCTCGGCGGCGAGCTGGCGCTCGAGCGTGGCGAGCGTCCGATAGCACGGAAGCACCTGCGCCACGCTCGCGTTGGGCTCGCGGCGCTCGCCGATCGCCGCGACGAACTCCCGGTCCTGCAGCTCGATGCCGTTCATCGATACGTCGACCTTCGACACGTCGATCTTCGCCTCCTTGCCGTCGACCAGATCGTCGTAGCGCGCGATGTACGTGCCGGTGTCGCCGATATAGCGGAAGAACGTGCCGAGCGGCCCGTCGTTGTTGAACGACAGCGACAGCGTGCAGATCGCGCCGCTCGCCGATTTCAACTGGATCGACATGTCCATCGCGATGCCGAGCGTCGGATGGATCGGTCCCTGCAACGCGTGCGCCGCGACGATCGGCGCTCCGCTCTGCCATGCGAACAGGTCGATCGTGTGCGCCGCGTGGTGCCACAGCAGATGGTCGGTCCACGAGCGCGGCTGTCCAAGCGCATTGATGTTCGTGCGGCGGAAGAAGTACGTTTGCACGTCCATTTGCTGGATGTTGAAATCGCCTGCCGCGATCCTCTTATGGATCCATTGATGGCTCGGATTGAATCGCCTCGTGTGTCCCACCATGGCGACCTTGCTGGCGCGCTTCTGCGCACGATCGACCGCCTCCGCGTCGACCAGATTGTCGGCGAGCGGGATTTCCACCTGCACGTGCTTGCCCGCTTCGAGGCATGCGATCGCCTGGCGCGCGTGGAGCTGCGTCGGCGTGGCGAGGATGACCGCGTCGACGTCTGAGCGCGCGAAGGCGTCGCCGAGCTCGGTCGTCACATGACCGACGCCGAACCGCTTGGCGACGTTCTGCGTCGCTTCGAGCGTGCGTCCGACCAGTGAGACGACCTCGACGCCGTCGATCTTCGCAAGCGCCTCGAGATGCTTGATACCGAACGCGCCGGCGCCGGCGAGACAAAGTTTCATGGTTGCCGTTCCTTCGCGCGCTCAGCGCGGATTCTCCAGGATGATATGTCCGACGGCCGTGTTCGACGCGGGCACGTGGTAGAAGCGGTAGACCTCGCGCGCGGCTTCGTCGAGCGCGCCGCGCATGATCAGCCACATGACGAGCTCGATGCCCTCGGAGCCGGCTTCTCGGACGTAGTCGAGGTGCGGGATGCGCGCGAGCGCTCGCGGGTCGCGCGTGAGCCCGTCGAGGAAGCGCGTGTCGAACTCGCGGTTGATCAGCCCGGCACGCGGGCTCTGCAACTGGTGCGACATGCCGCCGGTACCCCAGACCATGACGTTGAGATCTTCGTCGAACGACTCGACCGCCTTGCGGATCGCCGTGCCGAGGTTCCAACAGCGGTTGCCGGTGGGTGGCGGGTACTGAACGACGTTGACCGCGAGCGGAATGACCCTGCACGGCCACGCTGCCGGCTGGCCGAACATCAGCGACAGCGGAACGGTCAGCCCGTGATCGACGTCCATCCGGTTGACGATCGTCATGTCGAACTCGTCGAGGATCGTCGACTGCGCGATGTGCCACGCGAGCTCGGGATGACCCTGAACAACCGGCACCGGGCGCGGGCCCCAGCCCTCGTCGACCGGCGCGAACGTATCGGCGCATCCGATCGCGAACGTGGGGATGATCTCGAGCGAGAACGCGGACGCGTGATCGTTGTAGACGAGAATCACCGTGTCCGGCCTGTTGGCGTCGATCCAGCGCTTCGAGAACTCGTAGCCGGCGAACAGCGGCCGCCAATACGGTTCGTGCGTCTTGCCGAGGTCGATCGCCGCGCCGACCGCGGGCACGTGCGACGTCGCCACACCTGCGCTGATGCGGGCCATCGTTCTAGCGATCCGGGTCGGAACGGCTGCGGTTGCCATGCGGCGATCGCCCGCCGGCGATCATCATGGCCTTGTAGTCTTCCTCGGTCATGCCGGTCATCTTCGAAGCGAGGTTCTGGAACGAAAAGCCGTCCGTTGCGCCGAGCTTGGCGAGGAAGTAGATGTTGCCGCCGAGCTCGATCATCCGGTTGTAATCGCGCGCGAGCACGGCGTCGCGCTGCTCGGCAGACATCGGGAAGCGCTCGAGGTACGCGCGCTCGTGCGCCTTGAACGCCGCGCGGTTCTCCGCCTTCATCAGCGACATGCAGAACATGTTCAGATGGTAGCCGAGCCGCGAGTGCGTCGCGTCGAAGACCACGGTTCCCGGAACGTCGGCGAACGCCTGATTGTAGTCCTTCGTTCTGGCGTCCTTCGTTCGCTCGATTCGCTCATCGGGCCAGTAGAGGCGCATCGGGTTGTCGACGAGGAGCTTCTGTTGCACTTCGGCGGTGAGCGCGATGCGCGGCACGAAATCGACGAGCTTGCCGTCGTCGGGCATGTGCGTCTTCATGTTCGGATGCGGCCAATCGGTGCCCCAGAGGACTCGATCGGGAAACGTCTCGACCAGCCGCTTCGCGAACGGCACGACGTCGTCGTAACCGGGCGGACCCGACTTCGACAGCCGCTCGGGGCAGCTCACTTTCGACCAGACGTTCGAATGCTCGCCCATCAGCCGCACGAAGCGCTCGAACTCGGGCCCGTCGACGGGCTTCGTCACATCGGGGCGGCCCATGTGGTCGACGACGACGACGGTGGGCAGCGCCGTGAAGAAGTCCCATAGCTCGGGCAGGTCCTGCGCCTCGAAGTAGACGACGACGTGCCACCCGAGCGGTGCGATGCGATTCGCGATCTCGATCAGCACATCGCGCGGCGTGAAGTCGACCAGCCGTCGCACGAAGTTGAATCGCGTGCCGCGCACGCCGGCCGCATGCATCGCGCGAAGCTCCGCGTCGGTCACGTCGCGGCCGACCGAGGCGACGCCGCGCGCGCGTCCGCCCGAATGCTCGAGCGCATCGACGAGCGCGCGGTTGTCGTTGCCGTGACACGTCGCCTGCACGATGACGTTGCGCTCGAAGCCGAGAAAATCGCGCAGCGCGAAGAGCTTCTCCTTCGGCGCATCGCAAGGCGTGTACTTGCGCTCCGGCGCGTACCGGAACACGTCCGACGGACCGAACACGTGGCAATGCGCATCCACGGCGCCGCGCGGCACCGCGAAGCGCGGCTTCGACGGGCTCGGATGGAACGGCAGGTAATCGGAGTCCAAGGCGTTGCGATCAGTCGACGTATTTGAGGCCGGCCTTGGCCAGTGCATCGCGCATGCCGTAAAGATCGAGACCGAGCTCGCCGGCGGCAAGGCGTTTGCGGTTGACATCCTCTTTCTGTTCGCGTGCCTCCGACGCCGCGGCAATCTCGGCGAGGCGTTCGCGCGCAACGACGACGACGCCGTCGTCATCGGCGACGATCGCATCGCCGGGATTGACCAGCGTGCCTGCGCAGACGACCGGCACGTTGACCGAGCCCGGCGTCGCTTTGACCGTGCCGCGGGCGTTGATCGCGCGCGACCACACCGGGAACTGCATTTCGCTGATCGCGCGGACATCGCGAGCGCCGGCATCGATCACCAGCCCTCGGGCGCCGCGCGCGCGGTAGGAGGTCGCCAGCAATTCGCCGAACATGCCGTCGTCGTTGTCGGCGGTAACGGCGACGACGACGATATCGCCCGGCCGAACGACTTCGGCGGCGACGTGCAGCATCCAGTTGTCACCCGGTTGCGCGAGCACGGTCACGGCGCTGCCGCACGCGACGGCGCGCGGATAGATCGGACGCATGTACGGCTTCAGCAGGCCCGTGCGTCCCTGCGCCTCGTGAATCGTCGCCACCCCGAAGCGGCCGAGGCGTTCGATCGCGCCGCCATCGGCGCGGGTGACATTACGGATCACGACGTTCATCGATCGAATCTCCGTGCCGCTCGGGCGGCGTGCGAGCGAGGCGGTCGTCGTCGCGCATCTGGAAGTCACACGAGCACTGCGCCGCGCGCGATCGGACGGGGAGCCTCAGTTTGCGCCGCCGGCTGACGAGCGTAAAGTGGCATTGCTGTACTACCAGTTATGCCGATTCGGCATGTCCTACCCGCGCAGCCCGATGGACCTCAAACAGCTCGAATACTTCGTCAACGTCGTCGACCTCGGCGGCTTCAGCCGCGCGGCGCGGTTGCTCGACGTCGCGCAACCGGCGATCAGCCGGCAGGTGCGAAGCCTCGAGGTCGAGCTTCGGCAGACGCTGCTCCTTCGCAACGGGCGCGGCGCGGTACCGACGGAGGCGGGCAAGCGCCTGCTCGAGCACGCGCGCGGCATCCTGCAGCAGGTCGACCGTGCGAAGCGCGACGTCGACGACCTCAAGGGTGCGCCGGTCGGCCGCGTCGTCATCGGGCTACCGCCGACGATCGCGCGGCTGATCACGGCGCCGATCGTGCGCGAATTTCGTCGCCGTTATCCGAAGTCGTCGCTTGGCATCGTCGAAGGACTGTCGTCGTATATCCACGAGTGGCTGTTGGTCGGCCGCGTCGACGTCGGGCTGGTCTACAATCCGACGCCGGCTGCGCACATCGAGCTTCGGCCGCTCGCCGAAGAGCAGCTGTGCCTGATCGCTCCGCGCGAGCCGAAGCGCTCGACCGCCGGCGTGCGGCTGCAGGATTTGCCGCGTTATCCGCTGATCATTCCGAGTCGGCCGCACGCGATTCGCGCGCTGGTGGAGACGCGCCTCGCGGCGTTGGGGCTGCGCCCGCATATCGCGATGGAGATCGATGCGATCGCCGCGATCCTCGACCTCGTTGCCGAAGGTCATGGGTTCGCCGTGCTGTCGCCGCGCGCTCTCGACCGCGAGCGGGTGGCGCGCAAGCTCGTCTCGCGGCCGATCGGCCCGCCGAAGCTCGCGAGCCTGCTCGCGATCGCGACCTCGGCGCAGCGCCCGTCGACGCCGCTCCAGCAAGCCACCGTCGCCATGATCGAGTTGCTCGCGCCACGCGCGTTCGCGCGAGCGTAGGGGACGGCGGGCACACTAGGCCGGCGAACGCGTCTCTCGGCTCCTTCGGCGCTCGCTCGCTGCGTCCGTCGCGCTCGGCAGTGCTTGCAGCGCGCGGTCGGCGAGAGCGCGCCAGCCGGCGTCGGCGTCGACACCGGCGAACACGCCATCCGCAGCGAGCGCCGCGACGAACGCCTGCCGCTGCGCCGTCCTCTCGGCCATCGAGGGTGCGAGCCCGTCCTCGTCTACCATCGCTGCCGCCTCGTGCATCTCTTCGGCGCGCCGGCGTCCGTGCGCGACGACACGGCTCCAGAAGTACGACGCGTTCATTTCCCAGTCGATGCCGGGAAACGTTTCGGCAAGCGATGCGAGCACCGCGTCCTCGACGCCGTGCGCCCGCGCGCAGAGCAGGCTCTCGATGAACAACGCCTCCATGCCCTTGATGACGACGCTGCGGCACATCTTGATCGCCGAGGCGACGCCGAGCTCGGCGGCGGCGACCTTGGCGCGAAGCCCCAGCGCGTCGAGCAGCGGGCAAATGGCCGAAGCGTCCGGTCCGCCGAGCAGCATCGGCACGCGCAGGCCATAAGGCGGAACGGACGTCATCACTGCGGCTTCGACGTAGCGCGCTCCGGCCGCTGCGATCGCTTCGCCGCAAAGTTGCTTCGTTTGCGGCGACGCCGAGTTCAAGTCGAGATAGAACGCGCCCGCTGCGATCGTCTTCGCCGATGCGCGCGCCGCATCGAGCGTCGAATGCGCGGTGACCGCGCTCACGACGAGCGTTGCGCCGTCGAGCGCTTGCGCGTTCGTCGCGGCGAGCGAGACGCCGTCGCGCTCGGCGCGCGAGCGAAGCTCGGCTGCGCGATCGCCGTCGACGACGATGTCGTACGCGGCGACTGCGCGAACGCCCTGCGCGACGAGCGCGCGCGAGAAGATCGTACCGACTTCGCCGTAACCGATCACCGCGACGCGCAATGCGCCGATGTCCGTCGTCGTCATGGAATGTCCTCGATACGGCTGTGTGCCGCGCTGTCGGCGGCGCGACGATGATAGCATCGACGATCGCACGCCTCGTCGTGCGCGAGATCGATCGCAATGCCCGCATCGACGTTGCTGCTGTTGCCCGGACTGTTGTGCGACCGCGCGGTGTTCGAGCCGCTGATGCCGGCGGTCGAGGCGTGTGCGCGCTGCGTCGTCGCCGAGTACGCTTCCGAAGCGAGCATCGAAGCGATGGCGGCGAAGGCGCTCGCCGTTGCGCCGCCGCGATTCGCGCTGCTCGGCCATTCGATGGGCGGACGCGTCGCGCTCGAAATCGTCCGACGAACGCCCGGGCGTGTCGAGCGGCTGGCTCTGCTCGACACCGGTTATCAGCCGCGCGCGAGCGGCGAGGTCGGCGATCGCGAGAAGGCGCAGCGCATGGCATTGCTCGATCTCGCGCGTCGCGACGGCATGCGTGCGATGGGCACGCAATGGCTGCAACCGATGGTGCATCCGCAACGGCTTGCCGATCGCGAGCTGATCGAGTCGATCCTCGCGATGATCGAGCGGTGCACGCCCGATCGGTTCGCCGCGCAGATCGACGCGCTGCTCGCACGGCCGGACGCGACCGAAGTCCTTGCGCGCATCGATTGCCCTACGCTCGTACTGTGCGGCCGCGACGACGGATGGAGCCCGGTTACGCGGCATGTCGAATTGCGGGCGCGCATCCGCGGCAGTCGTCTCGTCATGGTCGAGCGCTGCGGCCACATGGCGCCGATGGAGCAGCCCGAAGCGGTCGGGCGCGCCGTCGTCGAATGGCTCGAAAAGTAGGGTCAGACTCGAGAAATCAGGGTCAAGAAATTGGGGTCAGGCTCGACTTTTCGCACGCCCGACGGATGGGGCGACGCCGTTCATGAAAAGTCGAGTCTGACCCCAATTTCTTGGCCCCTACTTTAGCTAGTCGCGGCGGTAGCTCGAATCGAGCACGACGCCGCCGCGGACGACGCGCGACACGCATGCGCAGATGCGCTTGCCGCCGCGCTTCTCGAGATCGGACAGGAAGACGTCGCGGTGATCGATTTCGCCTTGCACGTCCAGCACATCGAGCGCGCACAGCCCGCATTCGCCGCGGCGACAGTCGTGCAGCACGTCGATGCCGGCGGCGAGCAACGCGTCGAGCAGCGTCGAATCCGCCGGCACGTCGACGGTGATTTCCTCGCCGCGCAGGCGCACCCAGAACGGTTCGGGCGCGTGGCGACCTGTGTTGGCGAACGTCTCGTAGCGAAGGCGCGTCGGGTCGCGTCCCGCGTCTGCCCAGGCGCGGCGCATTGCGTCGAGAAGGCCGAGCGGACCGCAGACGTACGCTTCGGCATGCGGATGCAGCCGCGCGATCTCGGCGGCGGCGTCGACGCGCTCGCCGCACACGTCCACGCGCGTGACGAGCCGATCGCCGAGCGCGTTGGATAGCGCATCGCGGTAGGCGAGCTCGTCGTCCGTTCGCGCGCCGTACACGAGTCGAACGTTGGCGCCGCGCCGCGCGAGCGACAGCGCCATGCTCACGATGGGCGTGATGCCGATGCCGCCGGCGACGAGCAGGTATCCGGGCAATCCGTGCGCGAGCTCGAACAAGTTCTTCGGCGCCGAGATATCGAGCCTCGCGCCGGGGCGAAGCGACCACATCGTCCTCGATCCGCCGCGGCCGTCCGACGAGAGCTTGACCGCTATCCGGTAGACGTCCGGATCGAGCTCGCCGACGAGCGAGTACGAGCGCGTCGCCGGCCGCTCGTCGACGTTGAGCGACACGTCGATATGACTGCCCGGCGACCACGGCTGCACGCCGGCCGCCGGCGCGATCTCGAATTGGCGCACCGTGGGTGTCACGAGCTCGGTCGATCGCACCGTCGCCGATCCCCATTGACCGCTGTCTCGCATCGCGTTCGCTTTCTCGTCGTCGTCAGGCCCGGGCTCCGCGGCGGCGGATCAGGGTGCCGCCGGGCAGCCGATGCAGAATGCTCTGATTGCGCAGCGCCGATTGCAGATTGCGATGCGCGATTCGCGCGTGCTCGCGCATCAGCGCCTCGGCGCGCGCGCCCTCGCGGCGCTCGATTGCGTCGACGACGGCGCGATGCTGCTCCTGCGCGATTCGCAGCACGTCGCGCGCGTCGGGGAGCTGCGCCTGTACGTCGACGAACGCATTCGGCGACGCGAACGGCAAGCGAACCGCTCGCTCGATCGCGCGGCGCACGACTTCGCTTCCCGCGGCGTCGACCAGCAGCGTATGAAAGCGATCGTTCTCGCGAACATACGCGGCGAAGCTCGCGAGCGTGAGCTCGGCGGCGCAGAGCACGAGATCGATCGCCGCGACGCACTCGCGCATCTCGGCGAGCACCGCATCGGACGCACTGTGCTCCGCGGCAAGCCTCGCGGCGAGACCTTCGAGCGTTCCGCGCAGCTCGATCGCGTCGTGGATGTCGCGCTCGTTGAACGCGGGCACCGAGAAGCCGCCGCCGGGAATCGTCTCGAGCATCCCCTCCTGCTCGAGGCGCACGAGCGCCGCGCGTACCGGCGTGCGCGAAACGCCGAGCCGATCGACGACCGCGAGCTCGGAGACGCGCGTACCGGTCGCGAGCTCGCCGCCGAGGATCATCTGGCGCAAGCCGAGCAGCGCCTTGACGGTCTGCGAGACGCTCGCTTCGTTTGCGGGCTCGATGGAATCGGCGCTCATCGCTCGGGCTCCATGCACGGTTTACCAGACGCGAAGCCGGCAGCTTCGGCCTCGACTGACTGCCGCAGCATCAGCTCGCCTTTCGCATCGGAATCGTCGCGTCGCGGCCGACGGTTTCGGCGGCGACCATTTTGTCGATGATGCGGCGCGCCCACATCGCGCCGGCGTCGATGTTCAGGTTGTAGAACTGATGATCGGGATGCTCGTCGATCGCGCGTTGCTGCGCTTCGAGAATCCGCTCGTCTTCGCGAAAGATCGATGCGACGCCTTCGCGCAGCTCGGTCGTGATGCGTTGATCGGCGGTGAGATAGTTGCGGCTGAACGCCCAGAAGTAGTGGCACGTCGATTCGGTTTCAGGCGTAATCGTGTTCAGCACGTAGCCGTTGACGCCTTTCGAGCGGTCGCCTTCGGCCGCGCCGCTGCCCGCGGGGGCAACGCCGACGTCGATCGCGATCGTGCACGGCGCCTCGAAGCGGATGATCTGCCAGCGGTCGACGGGCCCCGTGTAGCCGCGCGCTGCACGGAGCTGGCCGGCCCAGAACGGCGGCGGCTCGATGCCGCGCATCCAGCGCGTGATCGTCGCCGTGCGCTCGCCGTGCGTGACCGCGAACGGCGCCTCGGCGACGGCGCGATTGCCGATCGACGAGCCGTGCACGAATGCCTCGTGCGTGAGATCCATCAGGTTGTCGACAACCAGCCGGTAGTTGCACCGAACGTCGATCGTCTTGCCGTCGCCTGCCCACTGCGGATCGTCGTTCCAGCGCAGATCGGGCACGAGCGCCGGGTCGGCCGCCGCCGGGTCGCCGGGCCACACCCAGATGAAACGGTGGCGTTCGACGACTGGAAACGTACGGACGCACGCGGAAGGGTTGATCGTTTCCTGCGAGGGCATATGAATGCAGCGCCCCTGCGCATTGAATACAAGGCCGTGGTAGCCGCAGATGAGGTCGTCCGCGTCGAGCCGACCGAGCGACAGCGGCAGCAGCCGGTGCCAGCAGGCGTCTTCGAGCGCGACGGCAGCGCCGTCCTGCCGCCGGTAGAGTACGAGCTTGGAGCCGGCGGTCGTCCGCGGCAGCAGCGCGCGCTTCACTTCGTGATCCCAGGCGGCGGCGTACCAGGCGTTGCGGGGAAAGGTCGGCGTGGCGGCCATAGTAGTGCTCCGAAGCGACGCTGTGTACGCGTATTGTATACAACGAACGCCAAGTCGCCAAGCGCCCGCTTGTCCAGCCCCCGTGAACGTCCCGCGTGCCGGCCAAAGCGATCGTGTCGCCGCGGGCGACGGATTCTGTGCCGCGGCGTGCGCGGTCGATCGGTTGCCGGAGTCGTTCATCGCGGTCAGGGCGCTTTCACCCCGCGTTTGCGCCGCTTCGTCGCTTGCGTCTTGAGCGCCCGACGGTGGCTGCCTACGATGCCGCCAAAGGAGTACGACCCGATTCGCCAAACGGACATCGGCGTCGAATCCAATCGGGGGACCGATCGCATCGAATCAACCGACGAGCAAGAAGAACAACGTCAGACCTGAATCGACACCCTCAGAAGGAGTAGAACCATGAACCACTATCCGCACAGCCGTTGGCAACCTGTTATCGGGGTCGCGGCAGTGGTCGCATCCGCGGTCACTCTGGCCGTGACCGTCGTCCTACCCGCGAAAGTGACCGTGGAGGCGGCGTTCAACGCACCGGTGATCGCGAAGGGCGAGACGAATCCCGCCGCGATTCCCGTGTCGCTCGGCCATATCGAAGTCGTCGCGCGGCGGCCGGCATCGGTCGTCAAGGCGTCGAACGTGACGCCGACGGCGTTGGAGACGACCAAGCAGTCGTGTCCTGCGCAGCGTCATCAAGCTTAGCCGCCTCGGATACTTTGAAGGGCCGATCACGCGAGTGGTCGGCCCTTCGCATTGTGCGCCCAGCATGGGCGCGATCTTGGAGGTGCAAGTCCTCCTGCAAGCTGGCCACAGCGAGCAAAGTGAAGCGCAACTGCGCGAGGGCGACCGAGCGTGGGAAGGAAGCGTGGAGCGAAACCGCGAGCCGATGAACAAGAACCG
The DNA here is from genome assembly GCA_963728935.1 of uncultured beta proteobacterium. Lineage (GTDB taxonomy): Bacteria > Pseudomonadota > Gammaproteobacteria > Burkholderiales > Casimicrobiaceae > CAVSMC01. Next base: position 2,835,924 of record CAVSMC010000001.1, read on the forward strand.
GATACGAGGCGACGCCGACCAGGGCGAGCAGGCAATGAACTGCGAAGCTCTCGTGGCCAAGGAACGGCGGCGTAGATCCGGCGGTTGTGCGGGGAAGGATCGCGTTCTTACCTGGGGAGATCTCGCCTCACGTCCGAAAGGGCGACGGTGATGAACCGGAGCGAGAAGTCAGCAAAGGCCGTAGTAGCTGCGAATCGTGGGCGAAGGGCCGAACGGGAAGGAGAGCACGCACGCAGGTCCATTGGCGCTGCCATGCACCAGAAGTCCGAGACATCGGAGCGGTCGTTGATGGCGCGCGGTGAAGCCAAGCGTCGAAGTGACAGCGGTGAAGCAGAGCCGGTACGACAGGCGCAAGCGAGCTCAGGACGAGCGTTGCTTACACAGGCGCTCACGCGGGAGAACATGGTCTTGGCTTGGAAACGAGTCAGGGCCAATGCTGGCAGTGCAGGCGTCGATGGGTTGACGGTTGAGCAGACGGCGGAGTACCTGAAGGGGCACTGGCCGCAAGTGAAGGAGCAACTGCTCGCGGGCAGTTACCGGCCGCAGCCGGTACGCCGCGTGCAGATTCCAAAGCCGGGCGGCGGGGTGCGCGAGTTGGGGATTCCGACGGTGAGCGACCGTTTGATCCAGCAGGCGCTGTTGCAAGTGTTGCAACCGCTGATCGATCCCAGTTTCTCGGATCACAGTTACGGGTTTCGGCCGAATCGGCGAGCGCACGACGCAGTGTGTCGGGCGCAAGCGTACGTGCAGGCGGGCTACCGAACGGTGGTCGATGTGGACCTGGAGAAGTTCTTCGATCGGGTCAACCACGACGTGCTGATGGACCGGCTGGCAAAGCGGATCGCCGATCAAGCGGTGTTGCGGCTGATCCGCGGCTACTTGCAAGCGGGGATCATGGTGCACGGCGTGGTGCAGGAGCGCTTCGAGGGTACGCCGCAGGGTGGACCCTTGTCGCCGCTGCTGGCCAACGTGCTGCTCGATGAAGTCGACCGTGAGCTGGAGCGACGCGGGCACCGCTTCGTGCGCTACGCCGACGACTGCAATGTGTACGTGCGCAGTCAACGGGCGGGCGAGCGGGTGCTGTCGTGGCTGCGAAAGCGCTACGCGAGGCTTCGCTTGAGGGTCAATGAAGCCAAGAGTGCGGTTGCCTCTGCCTTTGGACGCAAGTTCCTCGGCTACTGCCTATGGGTGGGGCCGGGAGGCGAGGTGAAACGGGCGATCGCGGCCAAGGCGAAAGCGGCCTTCACGCAACGGGTACGGTGGCTGACCAAGCGCAACGGCGGACGCAGTATGGACCAGGTCGTGCAAGACCTGCGGGGTTACGTGTTGGGCTGGAAGGCCTACTTCCGTCTGGCGCAGACGCCGCGGGTGATGCGCGAACTTGATAAATGGCTGCGGCACCGTCTGCGTGCGGTGCAACTCAAGCAGTGGCGGCGCGGCACGACGATGTACCGCGAGCTGCGCGCGCTCGGCGCCAGCCGGGAGCACGCCTTGCGCATTGCCGGGAACGCGCGGCGCTGGTGGCGTAACAGCCGCTACGAGCTGAACCGGATCATGCCTCTTGGCTACTTCGACCGGCTCGGCGTGCCGCGCCTCTCATGACCTCAACTTCTCGAACCGCCCGGTGCGGACCCGCATGCCGGGTGGTGTGGGAGGGGTGCGGTCACATTTGACCGCCCCCTATCCCGATCGTGTAAATGCAGTTGCGCGCGGGGCTCACAGTGGTCGGACGCCGGAGCGCGCGGCGCCGTTCATCCGCTGCACACGGCTCTCGCGCCGCGTTTATCCCGCTTCGTCGCTTGCGTCTTGAGCATGTCACCGGCGCAGCCTACGATGCCTGCAACGGACGACAACGAACGTGCACGCCGCTGAATCCGAAACGCGGATCGCACGCATCCAACCGACCGAAGCAGCAACAAACGAAGATTCCAACCCACGGAGAGCCACGATGAAGCAATATCCGCACACCACGCCTCGGTCGAGCCTGATCGGCCTCGCCGCAGCCGCTGCGACGGCGGCGACAATCGCGGTCGCGATCGTGCTTCCGGCGACCGTCAAGGTGCAGCCCAACACCGACACAGCCGCCGTTGCCGCTCGCGAGGCGGAGCCGGCGCGCGTCGTGCTGGATCGCATCGATGTGGTCGGCTCGCGCCCCGCATCGGTGCAGAAGGCGGCGAGCGAAACTGGCGTCAAAACGCGCGGTTAGTCGAACTTCCTCCCCCGCCGCCCCCCACGGCGGGTTCGAAGGGCCGATCATGCGAGTGACCGGCCCTTCGTCTTGATGGTCGTCAGTAGATTTGCTGGACCGCGCCGGTATAGAGAACTGGGCCGGTCGGCTTGCCGGTTGGCGAGCCACCCGTGGGCTCGAGGCTTACCGCCAGCGCGGGAACGTTTTGCAGCGCGATGCCGACCGGCGTTGCGAGCGCGACGCGGCCGACGCCGGCGGCCGGAATGAGACCGAGCGATCGCGGCTCCTGGCCCTGGGGCAACATCCAAAGTTCGAGCGCCCGATCGGCGGGAACCGCGACCGGTGTCACCGCCTTCACGCTCAGAAAGCGGTTGCCGCGATCCGCAGTCGCGATCAGCGCGGGCTTCGCATCCGGTCCGGCCAGCACGACGACGACCTGCTCGCGGGGCTGCTCGGTTCGTGGAGCGAGCAGCGTGATGCCGAACGCGAACGCGAGCACGAAGCCGAGGGTCGCGAGCGCCCGCCACCATCCGAGGCTCGCCCACCAGGGTGTCGGTGCGCGCGTTGCGCGCTCGTCAGCGAGGCCGAGCCGCGCCCGAATGGCGTCCCAGACCCGCGGCGCGGGCGTAACCGGTGTAACGCCCACTGCGAACTGTGACAGCCGGTTCTCCCAATCCGAGATCGCCGCGGCGATGACCGCGTCGCGCCGCGCGGCGGCCGCGAGACGCCGCCGCGCGCGCGCCGACAGCGTGCCCAGCGCGTATTGCGCGGCGAGCGCGTCCAGGCGGGCGGCACGGTTCGGGTCGGCGAGGTTCATCTTGTGGACATGGTGTGAACAGGCCCTAACACCGTCATTCGGCGTAGCCGCCGCGATCGAGACACTGCTTGAGCCGTTCGAGCGCGCGTCGAATCCACGACTTCACCGTGCCGAGCGGCTGATGCAGGTGCAGTGCGAGCTCGCCGTGGGAAAGGCCGTGGAAGAACGCGAGCGCGATCGCCTGCTTCGGACCGCCCTCGAGCCGATCGACGCAGTCGCGCACCGCGAGCGCGTCGGCACCCGCGAGCAGCATCTCGGCTGGCGACGGCGTGTCGGCGGGCACGTCGAATTCAGCTTCGTCCTCCTCGTCGCGCGCGAGCGACACCGTGTCGAGCTCGCGCCGGCGCAACTGATCGAGGCAGCGGTTGCGCACGATGCTCGTAAGCCAGGTCATCGGCTGGCTTTTCGCCGCGCTGTAGCTGGCGGCGTGATGCCAGACGTTGATGAACGCGTCCTGCAGCACTTCCTCGGCGGCGGAACGCTCTCTCAGGATACGCACGGCGACGGCGAACAGATGCGCCGAGGAAAGGCGGTAGAGCTCGGCGAACGCCGCCTGATCGGCGAGCGCCGTGCGGGCGAGCAGTTCGGACAGGCGGGCCGAGCGTTCGGCGGCGCGATCGGGAGCGGAGGCGGCCATGCGAACCGATACGAGATCAGCCGCCCGTCGGACGCATGATCACGCGCCTGTTGCGCGCTGCCGCTTCCACAGGACGTCGGACCGTTGCTCGGCTCGATTGAGCGAGCGCGCCAGAACGAACAGAAGGTCGGACAACCGGTTGAGATAGCGGCGGGCCGGCTCCGACACTTTATCCGCCGACGCGAGGCGCACGAGCGAGCGCTCGGCGCGACGGCAGACCGTCCGGGCGACATGCGCAACGGCCGCGGCGCGCGTGCCGCCCGGCAGGATGAATTCCTTCAGCGGGGCGAGATCGGCATTGAACTGCTCGACGGCGGCTTCGATGCGCGCGACGTGCTCGTCGGTTACCGCTTCGTATCCGGGGATCGAGAGCTCGCCGCCGAGATCGAACAGGTCGTGCTGAACTTCGCCGAGACACGCTGCGACCGGCTCGGGCAGCGTCTCGGCGCACAGCACGCCGATCGTCGAATTGAGCTCGTCGACGTCGCCGATCGCCGCGATGCGCAGTGAATCCTTGCCCACTCGCGAGCCATCGCCAAGGCCGGTCGTTCCGGCATCGCCGGTTCTCGTGACGATCTTGGACAGCCGATGACCCACGGGCGACTCCTCGCGATGCGTGCCGCCAAGTATAGGGTGAGACTCGATGCTCGTGCGGTTCGCTCGACGCCGCGCCGCTCTTGGGACGCGGGTCGAGTCCGACCATAGCGGTATCATTGGGCGTTTGCCCCAGAGCGACCGGAGCTTCCTGCATGACGTCCGACAACCCCTACGATCGCGGACTCGGCCGCAACGGCGCCAACTACGTGCCGCTCACGCCGCTGTCGTTGATCGCGCGAGCGGCGTACACGTATCCAGATGCGCTCGCGCTCGTTCACGGCGAGCGGCGTTACACGTGGCGCGAAACGTACCAACGCTGCTGGCGGCTCGCCGCAGCGCTCGCCCACGTGGGCATCGGCGAAGGCGACACGGTCGCGGCGATGCTCGCGAACACGCCGGAAATGTACGAGATGCATTTCGGCGTCGCGATGACCGGCGGCGTCCTCAACACGCTCAACACGCGGCTCGACGCCGACGCGATCGCGTTCATGCTGAAGCACGGCGAGGCGAAGGTGCTCGTCACGGACACTGAATTTTCGCCGACGATCGCAAAAGCGCTTGCGCAGCTCGATGCGAAACCCCTGGTGATCGACGTCGACGATGCGCTCGGTCCCGGCGGCAAGCGGCTCGGCGAGCTCGACTATGAAGCGTTGCTCGCGCAGGGCGACCCGGAATTCCGGTGGACGCATCCGAGCGACGAGTGGAACGCGATCTCGCTCAATTACACCTCGGGTACGACGGGCAATCCCAAGGGTGTCGTCTATCATCACCGCGGCGCGTATCTCAACGCGCTCTCGAACATCATCGACTGGGCAATGCCGCGGCACGCGGTCTACCTGTGGACGCTGCCGATGTTCCACTGCAACGGGTGGTGCTTTCCGTGGACGATGGCCGCCGCCGCCGGCGTGAACGTCTGCCTGCGCAAGGTGGAAGCGAAGGCGATCTTCGATGCGATCCGCGAGCACGGCGTCACGCATTACTGCGGCGCTCCGATCGTGCACCTCACCTTGATCAACGCGCCCGCCGAGATGAGAGCGGGCATCGAACACAAGGTGCATTGCCTCGTCGCCGGCGCCGCGCCGCCCGCCGCGGTGATCGAAGGAATGGAGCGCATGGGCTTCGACATCACGCACGTCTACGGCCTTACCGAGACTTACGGGCCGGCGGCAGTATGCGCGAAGCATGGCGACTGGGACGCGCTCGACATCGGCGCGCGCACGGAGAGAAACGGGCGCCAGGGCGTGCGCTACACGGTCGAGGAGGGCATGACCGTGATGGATCCGCTCACGATGACCGAAGTGCCGTGGGACGGCGAGACGATGGGCGAGATCATGTTCCGCGGCAACATCACGATGAAGGGCTATTTGAAGAACGAAAAGGCCTCTGCCGAGGCGTTCGCCGGCGGCTGGTTCCACTCGGGCGATCTTGCCGTCATGCACGCCGACGGCTACGTGAAGATCAAGGACCGCAGCAAGGACATCATCATCTCCGGCGGCGAGAACATCAGCTCGCTCGAAGTCGAGGACGCGCTGTACCGTCATCCGGCGGTGCTCGCAGCGGCGGTCGTCGCTCAGCCCGATACGAAATGGGGGGAGACGCCATGCGCGTTCGTCGAGCTCAAGCCCGGTGCGAGCACGACCGAGGCGGAGCTGATCGAGCACTGCCGCGCGCATCTCGCGCGGTTCAAGGCGCCGAAGCGCGTCGTGTTCGGCGAGCTGCCGAAGACATCGACGGGAAAGATCCAGAAGTTCATCCTGCGCGAGACGGCGAAATCGGCGCAGGCGATCGAATGAGCGCGCCGGGCGAAGCCAAGTCCGCAACGGCCGTCGCCGCGCGATTGAGGTCGGCCGACAGAGGGACCGATCATGCCATCGGAACCGGCCGGAGGCCGAAATGAGGAGGGAGTTGCGATGAACGCCCCCGAACGCGCCGCCGCGGCGGCCGCCACGCAAGCGCCGGTACTGCGAAGCGACGACAACGGCGTTGCGACGCTTACGCTCAACCGCCCGCGCCAGTTCAACGCGATTTCGCTCGCGATGCTCGACGCGCTGCAGGCGAACCTCGACGCGATCGCGAGCGACGACTCGGTGCGCGCGGTCGTCATCGCGGGCGCCGGAAGCGCGTTCTCGGGCGGCCACGATCTGAAGGAGATGATGGGCAATCGCACCGAGGCGTTCGTCGGCGAGCTCTTCGCGCGCTGCTCGCGTGCGATGCTCGCGATGCAGGCGCTTGCGCAGCCGGTGATCGCTCGCGTGCACGGCATCGCCACCGCCGCGGGATGCCAGCTCGTCGCCGCCTGCGACCTCGCCGTCGCGTCGACCGACGCGCGCTTGGCGACGTCCGGCATCAACTTCGGCCTGTTCTGCGCGACGCCGGGGGTGCCGGTGTCGCGCAACGTGTCGCGCAAGCGTGCGTTCGAGATGCTGTTCACCGGCGAATTCATCGACGCCGCAACGGCGCTCGACTGGGGATTGGTCAACCGGGTCGTGCCGCCGGGCGAGCTCGACGCCGAAGTCGCGCGGCTCGCCGCATCGATCGTCGCAAAGCCGCGCGCCGTCGTCGCCGCGGGTAAGCACGTGTTCTACCAGCAGCTCGAGGCGCCGCTCGCGCAGGCGTATGCGACCGCCAGCGCCGCCATCACGTGCAACATGCTCGGTGACGATGCTGCCGAGGGCGTCACGGCGTTCATCGAGAAGCGAGCCCCACGCTGGCGTCGCTGAGGCTCGCGCATCGAACCGCTGACGGCCAGCTGTCGCCGCCTGCTTCGTTCCGGAGTAAGGTTGGCGTAAGCCCGCGCGAACAGACTGCGCGCCGGGTACACCGGTTTACCGGGTGCGCACCTGCACCGGGGGAGAGGACCGGCCGCGCGATCGCCGATCGGCATCGCAGGCGAACCGTCCGCAAACTGTCACACCAAGGAGGAAGGCACCATGGCCGACCCGAGTTTCGATTGGAAAGCGATCGACAGCGAGCCGCGCTTTCAGGAGCTGCACCGCAAGAAGATGACCTTCCTGTGGGGGCTGATGGTTTTTTCGCTCATCTTCTATTTCCTGCTGCCGATCGGCGCCGCGTACTTCCAGGACATCTACAAAGTCAAGGTTTGGGGGCCGGTCAATATCGGGATTCTGTTCGCGTTGCTTCAATTCGTCGTCGCCTGGGGCATCGCGTTCTACTACGCCCGCCGTGCGAACGCCGAATTCGATCCGATGGCTGCGGCGATCGTCCGTGACGCCGAAAAGAAGCTCGGAGGCCGCAAATGAAATCGCGTCGATTCATTCTCGCCGCGGGTGCGCTCGCCTGCGCGGCGATCGCGACACCCGCGCTCGCGCAGGGCGCGGTGCACGAGCAGTGGCGCTGGCTCACGTTCGTAGTGTTCGGCTGCATCATCGCGATCACGATGTACGTCACGTACGTCGCGGCCAAGCGCGTGAAGACCACCGCCGACTTCTATGTTGCGGGCGGCGGCGTCTCCGGCCTGCAGAACGGCTGGGCGATCGCCGGCGACTACCTGTCGGCGGCGAGCTTCCTCGGCATCGCGGGGCTGATCTCGCTGTATGGCTACGACGGCTTCATGTATTCGGTGGGATGGCTCGTCGCGTACATCACCGTCCTGCTGGTGATCGCCGAGCCGTGCCGCAACATCGGCAAGTACACGCTGTCCGACATTCTCGCCTACCGCAACGACCCGAAGGCGACGCGCATCGTCGGAGCGCTCTCCACGATCACCGTGTCGACGTTCTACCTGACCGCGCAGATGGTTGGCGGCGGCGTGCTCGTGAAGACGCTGATCGGCATCGACTACGAGATCTCGGTGATGGTCGTCGGCGTCCTGATGCTCGCTTACGTGCTGTTCGGCGGCATGGTCGCCACCACGTGGGTGCAGATCATCAAGGCGATCCTGCTCGTCACCGCGTCGATCCTGCTCGTGATGTTCGTCTGGACGCCGTACGGATTCAGCCTGCCGGGCTTCCTCCAGGCGGTCGTCGGCGACCCGAAGGTGCAGGCGCAGGTCGCGGCGCTGCTCGGTGACGCGGCGAAGAACATGACGCCCGAACAGCTCGGCCAGCGATTCCTCGAGCCGGGCCTGTTGTTCAAGGCGCCGATCGACCAGATCTCGCTCGGCATGGCGCTCGTGTTCGGCACCGCGGGGCTGCCGCACATCTTGATGCGCTTCTTCACCGTGCCGACGGCGCAGGACGCGCGCAAGAGCGTGATCTGGGCGATGGCGATCATCGGCGGCTTCTACGTGTTGACGCTGTTCCTCGGCATGGGCTCGGCGATGAAGGTCGGCGCCGCCAACATCAAGGCGGTAGACGCCGGCGGCAACATGGCCGGCCCGCTGCTCGCGCAGTACGTGGGCGGTGGCGCCGACTCGATGCTCGGCAACCTGTTCCTCGCCTTCGTCGCCGCTGTCGCGTTCGCGACGATCGTCGCCGTGGTCGCGGGCCTCGTGCTCGCCGCCGCTTCCGCAATGGCGCACGACCTCTACGTCGGCGTGATCCGCGAAGAGCACGTGACGCCGCAAGAGCAAGTGCGCGCCGCGCGGGTCGCGACCGTCATCGTCGGCGCGATCGCGATCACGATCGGCATCCTCTCGAAGGGCCAGAACGTCGCGCATCTGGTCGCGCTGGCTTTCGCGGTCGCCTCGTCGGCGAACTTCCCGTGCGTGCTGCTGACGCTGTTCTGGAAGCGTTGCAACACCGGCGGCATCGTTGCGGGAATGATCGTGGGTACGCTGGCAGCGATCCTGCTCGTGCTCGTTTCGCCCAACATGACGTATCCGCTGGCGATCAAGGCGGCGAACGACAAGACCGTCACGACCGAAACGGCGAACCTCGCCAAGCTCAACGCCGATCTCGCGGCGGCGCCCGACACCGCGGCGCAGGACAAGCTCAAGGCGGCGATCGCGAAGTCGGAAAAGGCGAAATCCGGGGCGGACGCGAAGGTCAAGGAAATCGGCGACGCGCGCACCTCGATCATGGGGCTCGAGAAGCCGCTGTTCGACCTGCGCAACCCCGGCCTGATCTCGATCCCGCTCGGCTTCCTCGCCGTGATCCTCGGCTCGCTGCTCTATCGCGACAAGCGCGCCGAAGACATGTGGGACGAGCTCTACGTCCGCCAGAACACCGGCCTGCTCGCAGCGAAGGCTGCGGCGCACTGACTGTCCGCCACGCGCGAGACCCTCACCCGCCGCTTCGCGGCCCCCTCTCCCGCACGCGGGAGAGGGTTGAGGTGGGGTTCGCTGACCAAGAGCCCCCGCCGTCGCGCGGGGGTTTTTCTTGCTCTCGACACGGATCGTGCTTACGCTTTCCCGGATGCAAAGCACTGCGCCTTCGCCGCTCGTCGACGCGACGTTCGAATTCCTGCGTCGCTACGTGCCGTTCGACCGCATCGACGAGCAAACGCTGCGCGCCGTCGTGCCAAAGCTCTCGCTCGCATACTTCGCGAAGGATTCGACGATCCTGTCGACGCAGAGCGGACCGATCTCGCACCTGCATATCGTTCAGCGCGGGCTCGTCGGGCGCCGGCCGAACGATTCGCAAGCCAATCCCGATCGCACCCTCGGGCCCGGCGAGATGTTCCCGGTCGGTGCGCTGTCCGCCGGCGGCACGACGACGAAGATCTTCCACGCGATCGAAGACACGTCTTGTTATCTGCTGCGCCGCGACGACTTCCTCGTTTTGCGCCAGGCGTCACCGGAATTCGAGCGCTTCTGTACGCAGGCGATTACCGAAACGCTGAAGCAGTCGCTCGAGAGCTTGTACGGCGAATACCGGCAGCGGGCGACCGAGCAGCAGTCGCTCACGCGCACGCTGGGCGAGCTCGTCAGAGGCGCGCCCGTCTCCTGCGCGGCGAGCGCGTCGCTGCGCGAAGCGGCGCAGCAGATGGCCGACGCGAAAGTGCGCACGATCATCATCTTGGCTGACGACGGCGCTCCGGTCGGCATGTTCACGCTCGTCGACATGCTGCGCCGTGTCGTGCTGCCCGAACGCTCGCTCGCGACGCCGATTCGCGACGTCATGACCTCGCCGATCTTCACGCTGCCGGCGTCGGCGACCGCCTACGAAGCGATGCGCGTGATGGCCGAACGCGGCATACGACAGGTCGTCGTCGTCGAGAACGGCCGCTTGTCCGGCGTCATCAGCGAGCGCGACCTGTTTGCGCTTTCGCGCGTGTCGATGCGCCGGGTGATCGAGACGCTGCACGCGGCCGAAAGCATCGAGGCGCTCGCACGCGCCGGCGAGGACATCCGCAGGCTCACGCAGAACCTTCTTGCGCAAGGCGTATCGGCCGAACCGCTCACGCGCACGATCGCCGCACTGAACGATGCGTTGACGCGGCGCGTGATCGACCTCGCGCTCGCGCGGCATGATCTGGCGGATACCGGATGGTGCTGGCTCGCGCTCGGAAGCGAGGGTCGCGGCGAGCAGACGTTCGCCACCGATCAGGATAACGCGCTGCTCTTCCGCGCGCCGGAAGGCGCCGACGTGGCGGCGAAGCGCGAGCGGCTGCTCGCGTTCGCGCGCGACGTCAACGCGAGCCTCGACCGGCTCGGCTTTCCGCTGTGCACGGGCAACGTGATGGCGAGCAATCCCGAGCTGTGCCTGTCGACCGACGAATGGAAATCGAAGTTCCTCGCCTGGATTCGCGAGCCGACGCCGCAGGCGCTTCTCAACGCGAACATCGTGTTCGATTTTCGGCCGCTGTACGGCGAAATCACGCTGTCCGACGCTTTGCGCGAATGGCTGTTCGGCTACACGCAGGCGAACCCGACGTTCCTGCGGCTGATGGTGCAAAACGCGCTCGACGTCGAGCCGCCGCTCGGACTGATCCGCGCGTTCGTCGTCGACGACGAGGCGGCGGTCAAGGGCACGCTCGATCTCAAGACGCGCGGAACGCGCATCTTCGTCGACTGCGCGCGCGTATTCGCGCTCGCGCTCGGGCTGCCCGAGACCTCGACGGCGGCGCGGATGCGTCTCGCCGGCGTGCGGTTGAAGGTCGAGTCGCGCCACGTCGACGCGGCGGTCGAGGCGTTCCACTTCCTGCAACTGCTGCGGCTTCGTCAGCAGGACCCGCCGGGCGCGCACGGCAACGCGAACCGAATCGATCCCTACGCGTTGCACGACGTCGATCAGAGGATGTTGAAGGAAGCGTTCCGCCAGGCGAAGCAGCTTCAGGAGCGGCTGCGCGTGTCGTATCGGTTGTGACGGCGATGGGCGTCGCAGCCGATCTCGTCAAGGGAGCGCTCGACTACTTGCTCGGCGGACCGGCGGTCGGCGGTCCGGACGAGGACCGGCTGCGTCGCTGGTTCGCGCTGCCCGGACCGGATCTCGTCGTGCCCCATGCGCGTGCTCGCTACGTCGTCGTCGCAACCGATGCGAGCGCGACGGATCGCCATCGGCGGCCGAGCGCGATCGCCGCGGTCACGATCGAACGCCTGCAGCTCGACTTTTCCGGTTGCTTCGACGCGCAGCTGCGCGCATCGCCGGCGAACGAGCCGAAGCGTGTGATCCTCGACTTCCTCGACTTCCTGCAAAAGGCGCCGCTGGTTGCTTTCGATGCGACGCTCGAGCGCGCGCGGCTCGAGCGGACGATGCGGGCGTTGCTTGGCGTACCTCTGCGCCACGCGTGGATCGATCTGGGTGTCCTGCTGCCGGCGCTTTTTCGCGACACCGGATACCTATCGCTCGATGACTGGGTAGCGCGGCTGCGCGTTGCCACCGCGGTCAGCGAAGCGCCGCTGCGCACGGCGCTCGCAGGCGCGCAGCTATTGCAGGTCGCGCTCGACGCCGCCGTGCACGCCGGCGCCGCGAATGCGCGCGCGCTGATCGATCTCACGCGGGCCGAGCCGTTCGTCCGAGGATCGTAACGCAATCGGCCGTTTGCCAACGCGGCGAGCGTTTCGCATAATGGCGCACCTTTGCACACCGACTCCATGGCCGGCGACACCATCCTCGAAACTCGCGGGCTCACCAAGGAGTTCAAGGGCTTCGTCGCCATCAAGGACGTGAACCTCTCGGTGCGTCGCGGCACGATCCACGCGCTGATCGGTCCGAACGGCGCCGGCAAGACGACCTGTTTCAACCTGCTCACGCATTTTCTCACGCCGACGCGCGGGCAGATCTTCTACGACGGCGCGGAGATTACCGGTCAGCGCCCCGCGGCGATCGCGCGCATGGGGCTCGTGCGCTCGTTCCAGATCTCGGCGGTGTTTCCGCATTTGACGGTGCTCGAGAACGTTCGCATCGCGCTGCAGCGCAAGCGTGGCGATTCGTTCGTATTCTGGCGGTCGGACCGCACGCTTGCGGCCCTCGACGGCGCCGTGCACGAATTGCTCCATGCCGTGGCGCTCGACGAATACGCGCGCACGCCGACCGTCGAATTGCCCTACGGCCGCAAACGCGCGCTCGAGATCGCGACGACGCTCGCGCTCGAGCCGCAATTGATGTTGCTCGACGAGCCGATGGCGGGGATGGCGCACGAGGACGTCGAGCGCATCTCCGCGCTCGTGCGCAACGCGGCGAAGAATCGCACCGTGTTGATGGTCGAGCACAACCTTTCCGTCGTGGCGAATCTGTCCGATCACATTACCGTGCTCGCGCGCGGCGAGATCCTCGCCGAAGGCGACTACGCGACCGTATCGAAGCACCCGGCGGTCATCGAAGCGTACCTCGGGCAAACGCATGCCTGACGAGCGCGCGGCCGCGGCCCCCGTGGTGCCGGCCGCCGCAGGCACGCCGTTGCTCGCGGTGCGCGAGCTGCATTCGTGGTACGGTGAGTCGCATATCCTGCACGGCACGAGCTTCGACGTGCGCGCCGGCGAGGTCGTCACGCTGCTCGGCCGCAACGGCGTCGGCAAGACGACGACGCTGAAGTCGATCATGGGCGTGGTCGGGCAGCGCGAAGGATCGGTGCAGTTCAACGGACGGGAAATCGTGCGCTGGCCGCCGAACCGCATCGCGCGCCTCGGCATCGCATGGTGTCCGGAGGAGCGCGGGATCTTCGCGAGCCTCAACGTCGCGGAGAACCTGTTGCTGCCTCCGCAGATCGGCGAAGGAGGGCTCTCGCTCGCGCAGATCTTCGAGCTGTTCCCGAACCTCAAGGATCGCCTGAAAAGCCAGGGTACGAAGCTCTCCGGCGGCGAGCAGCAGATGCTCGCGATCGGCCGCATTCTTCGCACCGGCGCGCGACTGCTGCTGCTCGACGAGCCAACCGAAGGCCTCGCGCCGGTGATCGTCCAGCAAATCGGCCGCACGATCGCGAAGCTCAAGGCATCGGGCTTCACGATCCTGCTGGTCGAGCAGAACTTCCGGTTCGCCGCGACCGTCGCCGACCGGCATTATGTGATGGAGCATGGCCGCGTCGTCGACATGATCCCCAACGGCGAGCTCGACGCGAACATGGCCAAGCTGCACGACTATCTGGGTGTCTGACACGATGAAGGAGGAGAGAAGCATGAAGACGTTCAAACGCAACATTGCGGCCGCCGCGATTGCCGCTGCGCTCGGGTTCGCCGGCACGGCGGCCGCGCAGGTATCGGACAACGTGATCAAGATCGGCGTGCTGTCCGACATGTCGAGCCTATACACCGATCTCGCGGGCGCGGGTTCGGTCGTCGCCGCGCGGATGGCGGTCGAGGACTCCGGCATCGAGAAGCGCGGCTACAAGGTCGAGTTCCTCTCGGCCGATCATCAGAACAAGGCGGACGTCGGCAGCGGCATCGCGCGGCAGTGGTACGACATCGACAAGGTCGATGTGATCGTCGACGTGCCGAACTCCGGCGTTGCCCTCGCCGTGAACCAGATCACCAAGGACAAGGGCAAGGCGTTCCTCGTCTCCGGTGCCGCATCGTCAGATCTCACCGGCAAGGCGTGCTCGCCGAACACGATCCACTGGACGTACGACACGTGGATGCTCGCGAACGGCACCGGCAGCGCGATCGTGAAGACCGGCGGCGACTCGTGGTTCTTCATCACCGCCGACTACGCGTTCGGTCACGCACTCGAGCGCGACACGGCGGCGGTTGTCACGAAGAACGGCGGCAAGATCCTGGGCAGCGTCAAGGTGCCGCTCAACAATCAGGACTTCAGCTCGTTCCTGCTGCAGGCGCAGGCGTCGAAGGCGAAGATCATCGGCCTCGCCAACGCCGGCGGCGACACGACCAACTCGATCAAGCAGGCGGCCGAGTTCGGCATCGTCAAAGGCGGGCAGAATCTCGCCGGGCTCCTCGTGTTCCTGACCGACATCCATTCGCTCGGCTTGCAGACCGCGCAGGGGTTGATCTTCACCGAGACGTTCTACTGGGACATGAACGACAAGACGCGCGCGTTCGCGAAACGCTTCTCCGAGCGCGACAAGGGCATTCATCCGACGATGGTGCACGCGGGCGTCTATTCGGCGGTGCTGCACTACCTGAAGGCGGTCGAGGCGCTCAAGAGCGACGACGGCACGAAGGTGATCGCGAAAATGAAAGAGATGCCGACCGACGATCCGCTGTTCGGCAAGGGAACGGTTCGCGCCGATGGCCGCAAGATCCATCCGGCGTATCTCGTCGAAGCGAAGAAGCCGTCCGAGTCGAAGGGCGAGTGGGACCTGTACAAGATCCGCGCGACGATCCCGGCCGACCAGGCATTCCGCCCGATCAATCAGGGAGAGTGCCCGCTCGTCAAGTGACGCGGATGTCCGCGAGCAAGAGGCAAAGCCTCGCAGCGATCGGAAACAGCCGCGTCATCCCCGCGAACGCGGAGATCCAGCGTCGTTCGACGCAAGACGCTGGATTCCCGCGTTCGCGGCAATGACGGGATAACCCCATGCCGGCGCTCTTCGGCCAACTGCTGATCGGTCTGATCAACGGCGCGTTCTACGCGATGCTTTCGCTCGGCCTCGCGGTGATATTCGGCCTGCTCAACATCATCAACTTCACGCACGGCGCGCTGTACATGATGGGCGCGTTCTGCGCGTGGTTCCTGCTGCAGTGGGCGGGGCTCGGCTACTGGTGGTCGCTGCTGATCTCGCCGATCGTCGTCGGCATCACCGGCATCGTCATCGAACGGCTGATGCTCGCGAGACTCTACAAGCTCGACCATCTCTACGGACTGTTGCTGACGTTCGGGCTCGCGCAGGTGATCCAGGGGTTGTTCACCAACTACTTCGGCAGCTCGGGCTTGCCGTACCAGCTCCCGCCCGAGCTCACCGGCGGCATCAACTTGGGCTTCATGTTCCTGCCGAAATACCGCGCCTGGGTCATCGTCGCGTCGATGATCGTGTGCTTCTCGACGTGGTTCGTGATCGAGCGCACGAAGCTCGGGTCGTACCTGCGCGCCGCCACCGAAAACCCGCCGCTCGTGCAGGCATTCGGCGTCAACGTGCCGCGGATGGTCACGCTCACGTACGGCTTCGGCGTCGCGCTCGCGGCGCTTGCCGGCGTGATGGCGGCACCGATCAACCAAGTGGCGCCGCAGATGGGCGCGAACCTGATCATCGTCGTGTTCGCGGTCGTCGTAATCGGCGGCATGGGCTCGATCGCCGGGTCGATCGTGACAGGCTTCGGCCTCGGCGTCGTCGAAGGGCTCACCAAGTACTTCTGGCCGGAAGCGTCGAGCACCGTCATTTTCGTGATCATGGCGATCGTGCTGCTGATCAAGCCCGCCGGATTGTTCGGCCGGGAGCGCTGACGTGGCGACGACGAGCGCGGCAACGGCCAACCCGTCCGCGCGCAGCGAGCGCGTCGCGATGGCGATCGTCGCGGCGCTCCTCGCCATCGCGCCGTATCTCGGCCTCTATCCGGTGTTCGTGATGAAGGCGCTTTGCTTCGCGCTGTTCGCGTGCGCGTTCAACCTTCTGATCGGCTACGGCGGCCTGCTGTCGTTCGGCCATGCGATGTTCCTCGGCAGCGCGGGCTACGTTAGCGCGCACGCCGCCAAGCACTGGGGCGTCACCCCCGAGATCGCGATCGTCCTCGGCACCGCCGCGGCGTTCGTGCTCGGTGTTGTCACCGGGGCGCTCGCCATTCGGCGGCACGGCATCTACTTCGCGATGATCACGCTCGCGCTCGCGCAGATGATCTACTTCTTCTGCCTGCAGGCGCCGTTCACCGGCGGCGAAGACGGTATCCAGTCGGTGCCGCGGGGACGGCTGTTCGGGATCATCGATCTCGCGCACCCGCTTGCGATGTACTACACGGTGCTCGCGATCTTCATCGGCGGCTTCGTGCTGATCTATCGGACCATCCATTCGCCGTTCGGGCAGGTGCTGAAGGCGATCCGCGAAAACGAGCCACGCGCGATTTCGCTCGGCTACGACGCGGAGCGCTACAAATTGCTCGCGTTCGTGCTGTCGGCGACGCTCGCCGGACTCGCCGGCGCAACGAAGGCGATCGTGTTCCAGCTCGCCTCGCTCACCGACGTGCAGTGGCAGATGTCCGGAGAGGTCGTGCTGATGACGCTGTTGGGGGGAATGGGAACGATCTTCGGACCGGTCGTCGGCGCGTTCGTCATCATCAGTCTCGAGAACTATCTCGCCGGCTTCGGGCAATGGGTCAGCGTGATCACCGGCGCCATCTTCGTCGTCTGCGTGCTCGCGTTTCGACGCGGTATCGTTGGCGAGCTCGCGGCGTGGTGGGCGCGCCGCAGGGCGCCGCCGTCATGAGCGTCGGCCGGGCGCGATCGACGCTGCGCGTGGCGACGACGCTCGTCGTCGCACTCGCCGCGGCCGCTGCACGGGGCGAGCCGCTCGATGTCTCCGTCGGCTGCCGCGACGGCGCGCCGAACGGTGGGTACGAGCTCCGCGACGCAAACGGCCAATTGCGCGTCGTCGGCGCGCTCGCCAAAGGTCACCGCACCGGAACGTTCGTCTTCTGGAATGCGACCGGCGCGCGTATCGGCGTGATCCCATACGATAACGATGAAAAGGTCGGCACGATCGCGCTTTGGTACGCGCCGCGCGGCGCAAGCCGGGACGGCGGCCGCAAGCTCGAGGCGCCGTACGTCGCCGGGCGCCGCCACGGCGTCACGCGGTCGTGGCACGACAACGGACGCCCGCGCGCGGAGCTCGCGTACGAGCACGGCGAGCTGGTGAGCGCACGCGCCTGGCGGCGAAACGGCACCGAAATGGGGCCGCGCGATGCAGCCGCGCTCGCCGAGCGCGACGCAGCCGCGGACGAGACGGCGTTCGCGGCCATCGAGTCGATCGTTACGTCGCATATGCCGACGTGCGGGTCGACCACGCCGACCGGCCTTTTGACGCTGCCCCGCCAACTAGGCTAGATTGCCGTTGCGTTACCGTTGCCGTCATCATCGTGATGCCGCCGCGACGCGCTCCGCATTCGACCCCGAGGTTCTCATGCGAATTTCCCTCTTTCGCCGTGCGCTCGCCGCGATCGCCGCCGCCCTCGCGCTCCTCGCGGCCGCGCCGGCAAGCGCCGACGAGCTGCGGATCGCCGTTGCCGCGGACGTCACGTCGATGGACCCGCACTTCTTCAATCTGTTTCCTAACAACAACATCGCCGAGCACATCTTCGACAAGCTCGTGCAGATGGACCCCGACTCGAAGATGATTCCGGGCATCGCGACGTCGTGGAAGACGATCGATCCGACGACGTGGGAGTTCAAGCTTCGCAAGGGCGTCAAGTTCCACGACGGCAGCGAGCTGACCGCCGAGGACGTCAAGTTCACGATCGACCGCGTGCCGAACGTGCCGAACAGCCCGGGGCCTTTCACCGCGTACACGAAGCAGATCACCGCGATCGAGATCGTCGACCCGTACACGATCCGGTTCAAGACGGCGGCGCCGCATCCGCTGATGCCGAACGACATGTCGACGATCTACATCGTGTCGAAAAAGATCGCGACCGGCGCGTCCACCGAGGACTTCAACACCGGCAAGGCGGCGATCGGCAGCGGCCGCTACAAGCTCGTTCGCTACGTGTCGGGCGATCGCATCGAGCTCGTTCGCAACGACAACTACTGGGGGGAGAAGTCGCCGTACGACAAGGTCACGTTCAAGATCATCAAGAACGAGCCGGCGCGCGTCGCCGCGCTGCTGTCCGGCGACGTCGATGCGATCGAGCAGCCGCCGACCGCCGACCTCGCGCGGATCAAGACCGATCCGAAGTTCACGGTGACTTCCAAGATCTCGCATCGCGTGATCTATTTCAACTTCGACCATCTGCAGCGGGTGAGCCCGTTCATCACCGGCAAGGACGGCAAGCCGCTCGACAAGAATCCGCTCACCGACGTGCGCGTGCGCCACGCGATCTCGAAAGCGATCAATCGGCCGGCGATCGCCGACCGCGTGATGGAAGGGCAGGCGGTGCCTTCGGGTCAGCTCGTCTCCGACAAGCTGTTCGGCAACGTGCCCGGACTCAAAGCCGACGCGTACGATCCCGACGGCGCGAAGAAGCTTCTCAAGGAAGCGGGTTACCCCGACGGCTTCAACTTGACGATCCACGGCCCGGCGGGCCGCTACGTCAACGACGAGAAGATCGTGCAGGCGGTCGCGCAGATGCTGACGCGCGTAGGGATCAATTCGAAGGTCGAAACCGCGCCGATGGCGCCCTATTCGGCGCGAGCGTCGAAGCAGGAGTTCAGCTTCCACATGGTCGGCTGGGGCGCTTCGACCGGCGAGGCGAGCTCGCCGCTGCGCTCGCTGCTCGCAACGTTCAACCGCGACAAGGGCCTGGGCGCTGTCAACTGGGGACGCTACAGCAACGTCAAGGTCGATTACCTGATCGAGCAGGCGCTGCAGCAGGTCGACGACGAGAATCGCCGCGTGATGCTGCAGAACGCGACGAAGCTCGCCATGGAAGACCTGGGCCTGATGCCGATCCACTTCCAGTTCACGATCTGGGCGATGAAGAAGGGCATCTCGTACACGCCGCGCACCGACGAGTACACGCTCGCGTTCCAGTTCCGGCCGGCGAAGGCGCCGGCGCCGTAATCGCTAATCGCCATCTCCGGACGGCGGCGTCCCGGCCGCCGTCCGCATGCAACACGATGCTCGTCTACATCATCCGACGAAGCCTGCAGAGCGTACTGGTGCTCGCCGTGATGTCGCTGCTCGTATTCGCCGGCGTCTACGCCGTCGGCAACCCGATCGACATCCTGATCAATCCCCAGGCCGATCAGATCGATCGCGAGCGCGCGATCGCCGCGCTCGGTCTCGACAAGAGCCTGCCCGAGCAATACTGGAGCTTCCTCACCGGCGCCGTGCACGGCGACCTCGGCCGCTCGTTCGTGCATTCGACGCCGGCGCTGCAGTTGATCCTCGAGCGGATGCCCGCCACGCTCGAGCTCGCGAGCGCGGCGATGCTGATCGCGATCGTGATCGGAATCCCGCTGGGTCTGTGGGCGGGCCTCAAGCCGAACGGCATCGCCGGCCGCACGATCATGGCGGGATCGATCCTCGGGTTCTCGCTGCCGACGTTCTGGGTGGGGCTGATGCTGATCATGGTGTTCTCGGTGATGCTGGGTTGGCTGCCGTCGAACGGACGCGGCCCGACGATCGACCTTTTCGGCGTGATTCCGGTGTCGTTCCTGTCGGTCGAAGGCTGGCGCCACCTGATCATGCCGGCGACGAACCTCGCGCTGTTCAATGTCGCGCTGCTGATCCGCCTCACGCGCGCCGGCGCGCACGAGGCGCTGCTGCAGGACTACGTGAAGTTCGCGCGCGCGAAGGGTCTGTCCAACGCGCGCGTGATCGGTGTGCACGTGCTGCGCAACATCCTGATCCCGATCGTCACCGTCATCGGCCTGCAGTTCGGCGCGCTGATCGCGTTCGCGATCGTCACCGAGAGCGTGTTCGCGTGGCCCGGCATGGGCAAGCTCCTGATCGATTCGATCGGCGTGCTCGATCGGCCGGTTATCGTCGCGTATCTGCTGATCATCGTGACGTTCTTCATCGTGATCAACCTCGCGGTCGACATCCTCTACTCGGCGCTCGATCCGCGCGTTCGGCTCGCCGATGCCAAGGGCTAGCGGCTGCGATACGCGATGAGCACGCCCGCCGTCAATCTCGAATCGACGCCGCCCACCGCGTCGCGCGCCGCCGCCACCCCGTTTCGGCGGATCGTTCGCGACTTCTGCGCGAATCCCGTGGCGCTGATCGGTCTCGTGGTGCTTGGATTGATCGTTGTCGCGGCGATCCTCGCGCCGCTGATCTCGCCGCAGAACCCGTACGACCTCGCCCAGCTCGACGTGATGGACAGCCGCCTGCCGCCGGGCTCGCAATCGATGACCGGCGGCACGTTCTGGCTCGGCACCGACGACCAGGGGCGCGACATGCTGTCGGCGATCTTCTATGGCCTTCGGATCAGCCTTGGCGTCGGCGTCATTTCGACGGTCGTCGCGCTCGCGATCGGCCTTGCGATGGGGCTCGCCGCCGCGTACGTCGGCGGTCGCGTCGAATCGCTCGTCATGCGCATCGTCGACATCCAGCTTTCGTTTCCCGCCATTCTGATCGCGCTGATCCTGATCGCCGTGCTCGGGCAGGGCACCGGCAAGGTCATCGTCGCGCTGATCACCGTGCAATGGGCGTATTACGCGCGCACCGTGCGCAGCGCCGCGCTGGTCGAAAAGCGCAAGGAGTACGTCGAAGCCGCGCATTGCCTTGCGCTGCCGCCCTGGCGCATCGTTTTCAAGCATCTGCTGCCGAACTGTCTGCCGCCGATGATCGTGGTGGCGACCGTGCAGGTGGCCGCGGCGATCACCCTCGAGGCGACGCTGTCGTTTCTCGGTCTGGGGCTGCCGATCACCGAACCGTCGCTCGGACTGCTGATCGCCAACGGCTACCAGTATCTGCTGTCAGGCAAGTATTGGATCAGCTTCTTCCCCGGCATCGCGCTGCTCGCGACGATCGTCAGCATCAATCTGGTCGCCGACCAATTGCGCGACGTGCTTAATCCGAGGCTGCAGCGATGATGACCCGTCGTCCCCGCGAACGCGGGGACCCAGCGACTTTCGCTCAAACGACGCTGGATTCCCGCGTTCGCGGCAATGACAATGTCACGAGCGCACCGCTGCTCGAGATCGACGGTCTGCGCACGCACTTCTTCACGCGCGCCGGCGTCGTCAAGGCGGTCGACGACGTGTCGTTCACCGTCGCCAAGGGCGAGGTCGTCGGCCTTGTCGGCGAGTCGGGGTCGGGCAAGTCGATGACCGGCTATTCGATCATGGGACTGATCGATCCGCCCGGCCGCATCGTCGCCGGCAAGATCATGCTGTCCGGGCGCGAGCTCACGACGCTCGCGCCCGAGGCGATGCGCGCGCTTCGCGGCAACCGCGTCGCGATGATCTTCCAGGACCCGATGATGACGCTGAACCCGGTGCTTCGCATCGAAGTTCAGATGGTCGAGGCGATTCGCGCGCATCGCAGGATCTCGCGCGACGCGGCGCTCGCTCAGGCACGCGAAGCGCTGGTGCGTGTGGGCATTGCGTCGCCCGACGAGCGCCTCGCGGCGTATCCGCACCAGTTCTCGGGAGGCATGCGCCAGCGCGTGGCGATCGCGATCGCGTTGTTGAATCATCCCGATCTCATCATCGCCGACGAGCCGACGACCGCGCTCGACGTGACGATCCAGGGGCAGATCCTCTACGAGATGCAGAAGCTCACGCGCGAGACCGGCGCGGCGCTGATCTGGATCACGCACGACCTGTCGGTGGTCGCGGGCCTCGCCGACCGCGTCTGCGTAATGTACGCGGGGCGCATCGTCGAGCAGGGATCCACGTTCGACGTGCTGACGCGCCCGGCGCATCCGTACACGCAGGGGCTGCTCGACTCGGTGCCCTCGCGAAGCCCGCGCGGCGCGCGGCTGCGTCAGATCCCCGGCATGACGCCGTCGCTGATCGACCTGCCGCCCGGCTGCGCATTCCGCGACCGCTGCGCCCATGCGACGTCCGCCTGCGCTCAGGCGCCGATGATGCGAACGATCGGCGCGCTGGCGCAGGGGCGCGCCGTGCGATGCCATCATCCGCTCACCGCGCTCGCCGAAGCGCTGGACTAGAAGCGCGGCGAGGCCGGGGCGATGCGGTGAATGCGGTGATCGCTTCGGACGGCACGCAGCCCGCGCTCGCCGACGCGAACGGCGCGTTGATCGAGCTGCGCGGCGTGTCGAAGCGCTTCGTGAAGACGCTCGACACCGCGGCGCGCATCGGGCGGCTGCTCGGTACGGACGTGCGCGAGGAAATCGTGCACGCGGTCGATCGCGTCAACTTGCGCGTGCAGCCCGGCGAGGTCGTCGGTCTCGTCGGAGAATCGGGTTGCGGCAAGTCGACACTGGGACGGCTTGCCGTCGGGCTGCTGCCGCTGAGCGAAGGCGAGCGTTTCTGGCGCGGACGCTCGCTCGCGCGGCTTTCGGCGGAAGCGGCGCGTGCGCAGCAGCTCAAGATGCAGATGATCTTCCAGGACCCGTATGCGGCGCTCAACCCGAGGATGCGCGTGATCGACGTCGTCGGCGAAGCGCCGATCGTGCACGGGCTCATCAGCCGCCGGCAACAGATCGAATACGTTGGCTTGCAGTTGAATCGGGTCGGTCTCGACCCGATGCTGATGCGACGCTTTCCCCACCAGTTCTCGGGCGGTCAGCGCGCGCGCATCGGCATCGCCCGCGCGCTCGCGGTGAAGCCCGAGTTCCTGGTGTGCGACGAATCGGTCGCCGCGCTCGACGTATCGATCCAGGCGCAGGTGCTCAACCTGTTCATGGACCTTCGCGGCGCGCTCAATCTGACGTATCTGTTCATCAGCCACGATCTGGGCGTCGTCGAGCATATCAGCGACCGCGTCGTGATCATGTACCTCGGCCGCGTCGTCGAGACCGGATCGGCGGCCGATCTGTTCGCGCGTCCCAATCATCCGTACACGAAGGCGCTGCTCGCCGAGGTCGGCAAGGTCGAGCCGAAGAAGCGGACGTTCGTGCCGGTGAAAGGCGAGATTCCATCGCCGCTCGACCCGCCGACCGGCTGTCATTTCCATCCGCGCTGTCCTTACGCGATGCCGCGCTGCAAGGAGGTCGCGCCGGCGCTGGTCGAGATCGCGCCGGGCCGCAAGTCGGCCTGTTATCTGAACGACGGCATGTAGCTGCAATTCAACGATGATGAACACGATCGGGAACGGGAGCACCGCGGTGCGCTGTCATTTCCCGGACGGCGCACCGATTGCGCTGGTGCTCGACTCGCCGCATTCCGGCGAATCGTATCCGGACGATTTCGACCATCAACCGCCGCGCGCCGTGGTGCGACGCGCGGAGGACACGCATGTAGCGAGGCTCTGGTCGGCGGCGCCGCGCCACGGCGCGACGCTTGTCGAAGCGCTCTTTCCGCGCGCGTACATCGACCCGAACCGCAGTCTCGAAGACATCGATCCGGTGCTTCTCGCCGACGAATGGCCGGGGCCGCTCGCGCCGTCGCGCAAGACCGAGCAGGGGATCGGTCTCGTCTGGCGAGTTTCGCGCGACGGTCAACCGATGTACGCGCGCAAGCTCGCGGCCGCCGAGGTACATCGGCGGATCGAACGCTGCTGGCGCCCGTACCACGAAGCGCTCGCGTCGGCGCTCGACGCGCGGCATGCGCAATTCGGCGCCGTGTGGCACGTCGACTGCCATTCGATGCCCGCGATCGGCGATGCCAACGCCGACGATCCCGGCCGCGAGCGCGCCGACTTCGTGCTCGGCGATCGCGACGGCACGAGTTGCGAGCCGGCGTTCACGCAGTTCGTCGCATCGCGCGTTCGCGAGCTCGGCTACAGCGTCGCCGTCAACGATCCGTACAAAGGCGTCGAGATCGTCCGCCGCCACGGCAGGCCCGCCGAGCGGCGCCACAGCTTGCAGATCGAGATCAAGCGCACGTTGTACATGGACGAATGGACCCTCGAGCCGAACGACGGCTATACGAAGCTCGCATCCGACCTCGGGCGGCTCGTCGCCGCGCTCGCAGCGTACGTGGCCGAAGCGCTCGCACGCCACCAGGCTGGCCACGGCGCACGGACCGGTCTGACCAGTTGACCGCTCGGATCGGCCGCTGCAAACTGCGCTGCCTCTGCGGTGCGCCCGACGCGCGCCGCCATAAGACCTCACTCATTGTCGCACCCAGGAGGAAATCCCATGAAAGGTGTCGCCAAGGCTTTCATACGCGCATTCGCAGCCGGTCTGCTGCTGTTCGCCGCTGTCGCACAGGCCGCCTATCCCGAGCGTCCGATCACGCTGATCGTGCCTTGGGGCGCGGGCGGTGGCACCGACGCGACCGCGCGCATCATCGGCACGCTGCTCGAGAAGGAGCTCGGCCAGCCGATCAACGTCGTCAACCGAACCGGCGGCAGCGGCGTGGTCGGGCATTCGGCGATCGCGCAAGCGCCGGCCGACGGTTACACGATCGGCATCATCACCGTCGAAATCGGCATGTTGCACTGGCAGGGACTGACGGAGCTCAACGGTGCGTCGTACACGCCGATCGCGCTCGTCAACGCCGATCCCGCCGGTGTCGAAGTTCCGGCCGATGCGCCGTACAAGACGGTGAACGATCTCGTCGCCGCGATCAAGGCGAATCCGGGCAAGATGAAAGCCTCCGGCACCGGCCAGGGCGGCATCTGGCACCTTGCGATCGCCGGCATGCTGAAGGATCTGAAGGTCGATCCGGCGAGCGTGCCCTGGGTCCCCTCGAACGGCGCCGCGCCCGGGCTGCAGGACATGGTCGCCGGCGGCGTACAGATCTGCCCGGTGTCGCTGCCCGAGGCGCGATCGCTGATCGATGCCGGCAAGGTGAAGACGCTCGTCGTCATGGCCGACAAGCGCGCCGCGCTCTATCCGAACGTACCCACGCTCAAAGAGGCCACCGGCAGCGACTGGACGATGGCCGCGTGGCGCGGCATCGCAGCGCCGAAGAACGTTCCCGCAGAGGTGCGTGACAAGCTCGTCGCCGCGCTGCGCAAGATCGTTGCGAGCAAGGACTACACCGAGTTCATGGCGAAGCAGGGCTACGGCGTCATCTATGCAGCGCCGGACGAGTTCGCCAAGTTCATGGCCAAGTCCGACGCGGACCTCGGCGCGACGATGAAGGCGGTCGGCATCGTCAAGTGACGCCGACGCGCGAGAGCACCAGGCGGGCGCTCCCGGCGATCCTGCAACGACGGCGCGCGTGAAGCTCAACGACGCCGTCTGGGGTTCGCTGCTGCTGTTGTTCGGCGTGACCTTGCTCGTCCACGTGCAGTCGTTCCCGCAGATACCGGGCCAGCACTTCGGGGCGGCGCTGTTCCCGGGATTGGTCGCCGCGGGTCTGTGCGTCTGCGGCGTGCTGCTGATCGTCAAGGGCTGGGTCACCCATTCGCGGGAGCCCCAGGCGGCTGCGTGGTTCGTTCTGGATCCGTGGACGCGCGTGCCGGGACGCGTGGTCGCGTTCGCGCTCGTGCTCGCGGTCAACGTCGGCTACATCCTGCTCGTCAACGTGATCGGATTCGTGCCGCTGGCCATTGTCTATCTCGCGCTGCTGTTCCGGGTCTTCGGCGTGCCGGCGAAATGGATCTTGCCGATCGCGATCGTCGTAACGCTCGTGATCCACTACGCGTTCTACAAGCTGTTGCGCGTGCCGCTGCCGTGGGGCTTGCTGCAGCGGTTCGCGTGGTGAAGCGGCGACAGAGAGGATGCGATGGACGGTGCGTGGGCTCAGGCTGTGTCGCTCGTCTTCGATCCGTACAACATGCTGGTGATCGTCATCGCGTCGTTGTTCGGGCTGTTCGTCGGTGCGGTGCCGGGACTCACCGCGACGATGGCGACGGCGCTGCTGGTACCCGTCACATTCTTCATGGCGCCCATCCCGGCGATCGCGGCGATCGTGACTGCGGAGGCGATGGCGATCTTCTCGGGCGACATTCCCGGATGCCTGATGCGCATGCCGGGGACGCCGGCGTCGGCCGCTTACACCGACGAGGCCTACGCGATGACGCGCAAGGGACTCGCCGACACGGCGCTGGGCGCCGGCCTTGTGTTTTCCGCCATCGGCGGACTGTTCGGCACGGTGGTGCTGATCTTTTCAGCGCCCGCACTCGCGGAGTTCGCGCTCAAGTTCAGCTCGTTCGAATACTTCTGGCTCGTGCTGCTCGGCCTCACGTGCGCGGTGTTCATCACGTCGGAACGGCCGCTGAAAGGCTTCGTATCGCTGCTGCTCGGGCTTCTGGTCGCAAGCGTCGGTCTCGGCAACCCGGCTGCGTACCCGCGCTTCACATTCGGCAACGTCGAGCTGATGGGGGGCATCGGGCTGATTCCGATGATGATCGGCATGTTCGCGATCTCGGAGATCATCCGCTACGCCGTTGACATCAATCCGCCGCCTCGGATCGTCGACAAGCCGATCGGAAACGTGTTCAAGGGGATGTGGCGGCTGGCGGTGAAGTACCCGATGCAAATCCTGCGCGGCAGCGTGCTCGGGACGCTCGTGGGCGCGCTGCCCGGGGCCGGCGCCGACATCGCCGCGTGGATGTCGTACGCGATCAGCAAGAAGTTCTCGAAGGAGCCCGAGAAGTTCGGTACCGGCCACGTCGAAGGCATCATCGAGAGCGGCTCCGCCAACAACAGCGCGCTCGCCGGTGCATGGATTCCGGCGCTCGTGTTCGGTATCCCGGGCGACTCGATCACCGCGATCGTGATCGGCGTGCTTTACATGAAGAACATGAACCCGGGGCCGACGCTGTTCACCAGGAATCCGCAGAACATCTACGCCGTCTACCTGCTGTTCATCATCGCCAATTTGATCATGATTCCCCTTGGCTGGTGGTGCATCAAGGTGTCGAAGCAGATCCTCAAGGTGCCGCGCACGGTGCTGATGCCGGTCATCATGCTCTTCTGCGTCGTCGGCTCGTTCGCGATCAACAACACGGCGTTCGATGTGACGGTGATGCTGGTCGCGGGTGTCGCCGCCTATGTTCTCGAGGACAACGGGTTCCCGGTCGCGCCGGCGATCCTCGGCGTCGTCCTCGGCGGCATGCTCGAGGAGAACTTCATCACATCGATGATCAAGTCCGAGGGAAACGTGATGGCCTTCTTTGGGCGGCCCGTCGCAGCGACGCTCGGAGCCCTCACGCTCGCCGTATGGTTCCTTCCCCTACTATTGCGGCGCCTGCGCCGTCTCGCGGGCGTTTGACCGTATTGATCCGCCGCGTCGCGTTGCCGTAGCCGCGACCGCTCCGGTATAATCTCAAGGTTTAGCTTGGCGCCGAAGTCCACGTGCCGGCAGCGGTCCATACTCGGAGTTCGCAAAGATGCGCGGCAAGCTCGTCGTCGGCAACTGGAAGATGAACGGCGGGCTCAAAGCCAATGCTCACCTTCTGTCGGCGTTGACGACCGCGTGGACGGGGGCGCCGGGGCGCGATCTTGCCGTCTGCGTTCCGTACCCTTATCTGGTGCAGGCGCAGGCAGCGCTGTCGTCGACGTCGATTGCATGGGGCGCGCAGGACGTGAGCGAGCACAACGTCGGTGCATACACCGGTGAGGTTTCGGCGCAGATGCTTGCCGAATTCGGCTGCCGCTACGCGATCGTCGGCCATTCGGAGCGCCGACAGTACTACTGCGACACCGACGCAATCGTCGGCGCGAAGGCGAAAGCGGCGCTCGCCGCCGGCATCACGCCGATTGCGTGCGTCGGCGAGTTGCTTGCCGAGCGCGACGCCGGCGCAACCGAGAGTGTCGTGTTGCGCCAGCTCGACGCCGTGCTCACGGCAGTGGGCGCGGACGCGTCGAAGCTCGTTGTCGCGTACGAACCGGTGTGGGCGATCGGCACGGGCCGCACGGCGACGCCGGCGCAGGCGCAGGAAGTGCACGCGCGCATTCGCGAGCGTATGCGCGAAGCGGGTGCTGCCGACGTCTTGGCGCTCTACGGCGGCAGCGTGAAAGCGGACAACGCGAAGGCGCTGTTCGCGATGCCGGATATCGACGGTGGCTTGATCGGCGGGGCGTCGCTCAAGTCGGATGATTTTCTCGCGATCGCCGCGGCTTGAGCTGCGCGGTCGCGGGTTTGCGGCGATGCGCCGGGTGCGCTTGCCGACGGAGTGAAGCATGAATTTGATGGAGTCGACATTGTTGGTGCTGCACGTGCTGGTCGCCGCGGCGATCTGCGGATTCGTGCTGCTGCAGCACGGCAAAGGAGCGGACATGGGCGCCGCGTTCGGCAGCGGCTCGTCGGGCAGTCTGTTCGGCGCGGCGGGCTCGGCGAACTTCTTGTCGCGCACGACGGCCATACTCGCCGCCGTGTTCTTCTTGTCGAGCCTCGGGCTCACCTGGTTCGCGACGACGCGCGTGACCACGCGCGGCGTCGTTCCGCAGGGCGTGATGGAAAAAATGCCGGCGCCGAAGGCGAGTGATGTCCCTGCTGCTCCCGCGACGGGTAAGGCGCCCGCGCCGCCTGCCGGTGGAACGGCAAGCGAGCCGGCCGGATCAAAGTCCGGTGAAGTTCCGAAGTGACGACGCCGACGTGGTGAAATTGGTAGACACGCTGTCTTGAGGGGGCAGTGGGGTAACCCGTGGGAGTTCGAGTCTCCCCGTCGGCACCATGTACGAGTTCCCGGCGCGTGTGAGCGCGCCGGGGGGTAACACGGTATCAGGTTGACGGTTTGCGTACGGGGCGCGAGGCAGCGCGTCCACGTGCAAGGAAAGCGGTACGGCGCCCCACGGCGCGCAGCGGCCCCCCATGCTGGAACAGTACTTTCCGATCCTTCTCTTCATCGTCGTCGCGCTTGCGCTCGGAGGCGTGCTGCTCGGTGTCGGCTCGATCGTTTCGCCGAACCGCCCCGATCCCGACAAGCTCTCTCCGTACGAGTGCGGCTTCGAGGCGTTCGAGGATGCGCGGATGAAGTTCGACGTCCGCTATTACCTGGTCGCGATCCTGTTCATCCTGTTCGATCTCGAGATCGCGTTTCTCTTTCCGTGGGCAGTGGTCCTGCCCGAGATCGGATTCGCCGGGTTCGCCGCGATGATGGTCTTTCTTGCAATCCTCGTCGTCGGCTTCATCTACGAATGGAAGAAGGGCGCTCTCGAATGGGAATAGCGACGCGAGCCGAGGAGCAGGGGCCCCGCGCAGCGGGGATGCGACTGGGGCGAGTCGGAGCAGCCGCCGACGCGCAGAGCTTAGCGACGCGTTGTCAGTGCACAGAGGCGGCGTAGAGTCATGGCGATCGAAGGCGTTCTCGAGAGGGGCTTCGTCACCACGACGCTCGACGGGCTGATCAATTGGGCGCGCAACGGCTCGATGTGGCCGATGACGTTCGGCCTCGCGTGCTGCGCCGTCGAAATGATGCACGCGGGCGCCGCGCGCTACGACCTCGATCGTTTCGGTGTCGTGTTCCGGCCGAGTCCACGCCAGTCCGACGTGATGATCGTCGCCGGCACGCTGTGCAACAAGATGGCGCCGGCGCTGCGCAAGGTGTACGACCAGATGGCCGAGCCGCGCTGGGTGATCTCGATGGGCTCGTGCGCGAACGGCGGCGGCTACTACCACTATTCGTATTCGGTCGTGCGCGGCTGCGACCGCATCGTTCCCGTCGACATCTACGTACCCGGCTGCCCGCCGACGGCCGAGGCGCTGCTCTACGGAATCCTGCAGTTGCAGAACAAGATCTGGCGCACCAACACGATCGCACGCTGATGGCTACCAGGATCGAGACGCTCGCCGCGAACGTGCAGGAAGCGCTTGGCGACGCTGCGACGAAGATCACCGTCGCGCTGGGCGAGGCGACAGTCGTCGTGCCGGTCGACCGTTTGAGCGGGTCGATGCTGCTGTTGCGCGACCGTGCGCAGTTGCGCTTCGAGCAACTGATCGACCTTTGCGGTGTCGACTACGCGACGTACGGCGGCGGCGAGCGCGACGGGCCGCGGTTCGCCATCGCCTATCACCTGCTGTCGCTTGCCAACAACTGGCGGCTGCGCGTTCGCACCTTCGCGGGCGACGACGATTTCCCGGTCGTGCCGAGCGTCATCGACATCTGGCCGGTGGCGAACTGGTTCGAGCGCGAAGCGTTCGACCTCTTCGGCGTCATGTTCACCGGCCACCCGGACCTGCGGCGTCTTCTCACCGACTACGGGTTCATCGGTCATCCGTTCCGCAAGGACTTCCCGTTGTCGGGTCATGTCGAGATGCGCTACGACCCCGAGCAGGCTCGGGTTATCTATCAGCCGGTGACGATCGAGCCGCGCGAAATCGTGCCGCGCGTGATCCGCGAAGAGAACTACGCGGACAGTGAGTAGCGTCGAAATGTCCAGGCTTCAGCTCGATAACCCCGCGACGTTGCGCGATCGTCGTCCCCGCGAACGCGGGGAACCAGCGTCGTTCGACGCGAGACACTGGATTCCCGCGTGCACGGGAACGACGCGGTGCCAGAGTCGTGGCTGAGATCCGCAACTACACGATGAAGTTGAGCGCGCGCTGTTCCGCGGCTCACGCCGCTCCACTTAACTTGCTGCGCAAGTTGGCGCACGCCGAAATTCATGGCTGAAATTCGTAACTACACCATGAATTTCGGGCCGCAGCATCCGGCCGCGCACGGCGTGCTGCGCCTGGTGCTCGAGCTCGACGGCGAAGTGATCGAGCGCGCCGACCCGCACATCGGGCTGCTGCACCGCGCGACCGAGAAGCTCGCCGAGCACAAGACTTACATCCAGTCGCTGCCGTACATGGATCGACTCGATTACGTGTCGATGATGTGCAACGAGCACGCGTACTGCATGGCGATCGAGAGGCTGCTCGGCATCGAAGTGCCGATCCGCGCGCAATACATCCGCGTGATGTTCGACGAGATCACGCGCGTCCTCAACCATCTGCTCTGGCTCGGTGCGCACTCGCTCGACGTCGGCGGGATGACGACGTTCCTGTACTGCTTCCGCGAGCGCGAAGACCTGATGGACGTGTACGAGGCGGTGTCGGGGGCGCGATTGCACGCGGCGTATTACCGTCCCGGCGGCGTTTATCGCGACTTGCCGGAGCGGATGCCGCAATATCAGGCGCAGGTCACGCGCAACGCGCGCGCGATGAAAGAGCTCAATCGCAACCGCCAGGGCTCGGTGCTCGACTTCATCGAAGACTTCACGCGTCGCTTTCCCGGCTACGTCGACGATTACGAAACGCTGCTGACGGAGAACCGGATCTGGAAGCAGCGCACCGTTGGCATCGGCGTCGTCTCGCCGGAGCGTGCATTGGCTCTCGGCTTCACCGGCCCGATGCTGCGTGGCTCCGGCGTGCCGTGGGACCTGCGCAAGAAGCAGCCGTACGAGGTCTACGACCGGATGGACTTCGACATCCCCGTCGGAACCAACGGCGACTGCTACGACCGCTATCTCGTGCGCGTCGAGGAAATGCGGCAGGCGAACCGGATCATCGGCCAGTGCGTCGACTGGCTGCGCCACAACCCCGGCCCGGTCATCGTGGACAACCACAAGGTCGCGCCGCCGTCGCGCGAGCAGATGAAAGCGAACATGGAAGAGCTGATTCACCACTTCAAGCTCTTCACCGAAGGGATGCACGTACCGCCCGGCGAGGCGTACGCCGCGATCGAGCATCCGAAGGGCGAGTTCGGCGTCTACATCGTCTCCGACGGCGCCAACAAGCCGTATCGCGTCAAGCTGCGTGCGCCGGGCTTCGCGCATCTCGCCGCGCTCGACGAGATGTCGCGCGGCCACATGATCGCGGACGTCGTCGCGATCATCGGCTCGCAGGACATCGTGTTCGGCGAAATCGACCGGTGAATTCATGAGCGCGCAGCACGAAGACTCGGTGAGCAGGCGCGTCGTCAACCTCGACGAGGTCGCGCTCGAGCACATGGTGAAGGGCGCGCGCTTCGAGTCGCGCTGCGCGCGCATCGGGCCGCTCGTCGGCGCGAAACAGCTCGGCTATTCGTACGACGTCGTGCCGCCGGGCAAGTGCTCGTGTCCGTTCCACAGCCACCGCGGCGAGGAGGAGATGTTCTTCATCGTTGCGGGGAGCGGCACGCTTCGCTACGGCAGCGAGACGCGCAAGATCCGCGCCGGCGACGTCATCTGCTGCCCGACCGGCGGACCGGAAACGGCGCATCAGATCGTCAACGACTCCGACGGCGAGCTTCGCTATCTTTCGATCAGCACGATGGCGGACCCGGAAATTTGCGAGTATCCCGACTCGGGCAAGGTGGGCCTCTACGCGAAAGGCTGGCGCTACGTGACGCGCGCCGGCGCCGACGTCGACTACTGGGAG
The DNA here is from genome assembly GCA_963728935.1 of uncultured beta proteobacterium. Taxonomy (GTDB): domain Bacteria; phylum Pseudomonadota; class Gammaproteobacteria; order Burkholderiales; family Casimicrobiaceae; genus CAVSMC01. The sequence continues at coordinate 2,868,356 of CAVSMC010000001.1, forward strand.
GGCGAGTAGACGTGCCGCTCGCGATGAGCCTGTCCCGGCATCGATCGGCGAACGCGCTCGATCGGCTCGTCCTTTGCATTGCCGTCGCCTTGCTCGCGGCCGCGGCGAACGCGCAGCCCGCCGCGCCGGCGGCAAAGTCGAACGCGCCGAAGGGCGACCAGCCGTCGCTGCGCGACGATCAGCAGGCGATCGACGCGGCGAAGCAGTGGCTCGAACGCCTCGACAGCGGCAACACGGCGCCGCTCTGGGACAACGCGGCGAAGCCGCTGAAGACGACGGTGACGCGCGACACGTGGGTGAGCGGATTGCGCGACGTGCGAAAGCCGTTCGGCAAGGTCGACGCCCGCAGGGCGATGAAGTTCGCGCGTTCGCACGAGCTGCCCGGCGCGCCGTCGGCCGACTACGCGATCATCGAATTCGAAACCGAGTTCGCCGGCGGCAAGCGCGCCGTCGAGCAGGTGATCTGGATGCTCGAGCCCGACGGCGTCTGGCGCGTGTCGGGTTATTTCATTCGCTGACGATGCTCTCCGCCACCGCCAAGTCGAGAATCGACCGCGAGGTCGCCAAGTACCCGCCGGACCAGAAGCAGTCCGCGGTGATGTCGGCGCTTGCGGTCGCCCAGGACGAGCACGGCTGGATATCGCCGGAAATCATCGAGGACATCGCGCAGTATCTCGGCATGGCGCCGGTCGCCGTCGAGGAAGTCGCGACGTTCTATGCGATGTACAACGTGAAGCCGACCGGCAAGTACAAGGTAACGATCTGCACGAACCTGCCCTGCGCGTTGCAGGATGCGTCGAAAGCCGCCGCCTATCTGCAGCAGAAGCTCGGCATCGGATTCGGCGAGACCACGCCCGACGGTCTCGTCACGTTGAAGGAAGGCGAGTGCATGGGAGCATGCGGCGACGCGCCGGTGCTGCTCGTCAACAACAAGCGAATGTGCAGCTTCATGCATCCGGACAAGCTCGACGCGTTGCTCGCGGAGTTCCGCGCCAGCACCGCCGACGCGGGTCGATGACGCGATGAACGCACCGGCCGAATTCCTCGACTACGGTCCCGACGCCATCATCATGACCGGGCTTAGCGGTCAGAACTGGCGGCTCGCCGACTATGTCCAGCGCGGTGGATACGAGGCGCTGCGCAAGCTCGTGCTCGGCAAGGTGCCGGCGGCGGAAGTGATCGCCGAAGTGAAGAAGTCGGCGCTGCGCGGCCGCGGCGGCGCGGGCTTTCCGACCGGCCTCAAGTGGAGCTTCATGCCGCAGCAGTTTCCCGGCGACAAGTATCTCGTGTGCAACTCCGACGAAGGCGAGCCGGGAACGTTCAAGGATCGCGACATCCTGCGCTACAACCCGCACGCGCTGATCGAAGGCATGGCGATCGCCGCGTACGCGATGGGTTGCTCGCGCGGCTACAACTACGTGCACGGCGAGATCTGGGACGAGTACCTGCGCTGCGAGGAAGCGTTGCGGGAGGCGTACGACGCAGGCTTGCTCGGCCAGAACATCCTCGGCTCCGATTTCAGCTTCCATTTGTACAACCACCATGGCTTCGGCGCGTACATCTGCGGCGAGGAGACGGCGCTGCTCGAGTCGCTCGAAGGCAAGAAGGGGCAGCCGCGCTTCAAGCCGCCGTTTCCCGCGAGTTATGGCCTGTACGGAAAGCCGACGACGATCAACAACACCGAGACGTTCGCCGCGGTGCCTTGGATCATCCGTAACGGCGGCGAAGCGTTCCTGAATCTCGGCAAGCCGAACAATGGCGGAACGAAGATCTTTTCCGTGTCCGGCGACGTGGCGCGCCCCGGCAATTACGAAGTGAAGCTCGGTACACCGTTCGCGAAGCTGCTCGAGATGGCGGGCGGCATGCGCGACGGCCGCGCGTTGAAAGCGTGCATCCCCGGCGGCTCGTCGATGCCGGTGCTTCCGGGCGACGTGATGATGCAGACCGACATGGACTACGACTCGATCGCGAAAGCGGGCTCGATGCTCGGGTCCGGCGCGGTGATCCTGATGAACGACACGCGCTGCATGGTGCGCTCGCTGCTGCGGCTGTCGTACTTCTATTTCGAGGAATCGTGCGGCCAATGCACGCCGTGCCGTGAAGGCACCGGCTGGCTCTATCGCGTCGTCGATCGCATCGAGCACGGCAAGGGTCGCAACGAGGACCTCGACCTGCTGGTGTCGGTATCCGACAACATCGCGGGCCGGACGATCTGCGCGCTCGGAGATGCCGCCGCGCTGCCGGTGAAGAGCTTCATCAAGCATTTCCGCGACGAGTTCCAGCACCACATCGATCACCAGAAGTGCCTGGTGCCCGACTACGTCTGAAATGAAACGACCCCCAAGCTCGCTCCGCTCGCTACCCCCAGAGGGGGCAGGTCAGTCGCTTGGGGCGGCCCGGTGCGACTGACATGCTGAACATCGAAATCGATGGCAAGTCGGTGCAGGTGCCCAACGGCAGCACCGTCATGGACGCCGCGCACAAGCTCGGCATCTACGTGCCGCATTTCTGCTGGCACAAGAAGCTCTCGATCGCGGCCAATTGCCGCATGTGCCTCGTGCAGGTCGAGAAGGCGCCGAAGCCGCTGCCGGCGTGCGCAACACCGGTCACCGACGGCATGAAGGTGCAGACGCACTCGGCGCAGGCGGTCGACGCGCAGAAGGGTGTGATGGAGTTCCTGCTGATCAACCATCCGCTCGATTGCCCGATCTGCGACCAGGGCGGCGAATGCCAGTTGCAGGATCTCGCCGTCGGCTACGGAGCATCGAATTCGCGCTACACCGAGGCGAAGCGCGTCGTCTTCCACAAGAACATGGGACCGCTGATTTCGGCGGAGGAGATGACGCGCTGCATCCACTGCACGCGATGCGTGCGCTTCGGGCAGGAGATCGCCGGCGTGATGGAGCTCGGCATGATCGGCCGCGGCGAGCACGCGGAGATCGTTTCGTTCGTCGGCCGCACCGTCGATTCCGAGCTCTCCGGCAACATGATCGATCTGTGCCCCGTCGGTGCGCTCACGTCGAAGCCGTTCCGCTACACGGCGCGCACGTGGGAGCTCTCGCGCCGCAAGAGCGTCTCGCCGCACGATTCGCTCGGCAGCAACGTCATCATCCAGGTCAAGGGCGAAAAGGTGATGCGGGTGCTGCCGCTCGAAAACGAGGCGGTGAACGAATGCTGGCTCTCCGACAAGGACCGTTTCTCGTACGAAGGTCTCAACGCCGACGAGCGCCTCGCGAAACCGATGGTCAAGCAGACCGGGCCGGATGGCGAGAAGGTCTGGAAGGAAGTCGACTGGCCGAGCGCGCTCGATATCGTCGTCAAGGCTCTGAAGGACGTCGTCGCGAAGCACGGCGGCGGCGCGCTCGGCGCGCTCGTGTCGCCGCACTCGACGCTCGAGGAGATGGGTCTCGCGGCGCGGCTCGTCCGCGAGCTCGGCAGCGACAACGTCGACTTCCGTCTGCGCCAGACCGATTTCCGCGGCGACGGACAGAGCGACGGCATTCCGTGGCTCGGCATGCCGATCGCCGAGCTCAACGCGCTCGATCGCGTGCTCGTCATCGGAAGCTTCCTGCGCAAGGATCATCCGCTGATCGCGCAGCGTCTGCGGCAGGCGGCCAAGAAAGGCGCCCAAGTCTCGTCGCTGAACGCGGTCGCCGACGACTGGTTGATCGCGGTGCGCCATTCGTACGTCGCATCGCCGTCGCGGTTGCCGCAGGCGCTCGCCGAAATCATCGTCGCCGCAGCGAACGACACCGGCAAGCCGCTACCGGCCGCACTCGCCGGAATCGAGCCCGGCGAGCAGGCGAAAGCGATCGCGGCGAGCCTCGTCACCGGCGAGCGCAAGGCCGTGTTTCTCGGCAACGCCGCCGAGCAAGCTACGAACGCATCGCAGCTTTTCGCGCTCGCGCAAGCGCTCGCGCGGATCGTCGGCGCGAAGCTCGGTTGCCTGACCGAAGCCGCGAACAGCGTCGGTGGCTACCTCGCCGGCGTGCGTCCCGCAAGCGGCGGGCTCAACGCGCAGGCGATGCTCGCCGATCCGCGGCGCGCCTACATCGTCCTCCATGCCGAGCCGGAATTCGACTGCGCAAATCCGGTTGCCGCGCGCGCGGCGCTCGACAACGCCGACTTCGTCGTCGTCATGAGCCCGTTCCGCCACGGCATGCATTACGCCGACGTGTTGCTGCCGATCGCGCCTTGGACGGAGACCGCCGGGACCTTCGTGAGCTGCGAGGGGCGCGTGCAGACATTCAAGGGCGTCGTCAAGCCGTACGCCGAAACGCGTCCGGGATGGAAGGTGCTGCGCGTGCTCGGTACGATGCTCGAGCTCGCTGGATTCGATTTCGACACGGCCGACGCCGCGCGCGCGAGCGTGCTGCCGGCTGCGATCGACGTCGCGAGCCGCCTCGGCAACGCAACGCGCGTCGAGGTCGTGCCGCCGGTTGCGCACCCGAACGGCTTCGAGCGGATCGCCGACGTGCCGATCCACTTCGCCGATCCGATCGCGCGCCGCTCGGTGCCGTTGCAGCAGACCGCCGATGCCGCGCCGCCGCGGGCGCGGATGAATCCGGTGACGCTCGCACAGCTCGGCGTCGCCGAGGGCGCGCAAGTGAAGGTCATGCAAGGTCGCGGCGAAGCGGTGCTGACCGCGGTTGCCGATGCCGCCGTGCCGGCCGGCGTCGTTCGCATCGCCGCCGCGCATCCGTCGACGTGCGGGCTCGAAGGCTTGAGCGGGCCGATCCGCGTCGAGCGCATCGCCGGCTAGGATGAAACGAGTGTCCGATACGCCCTTCCCGCTCACGCGCCCTGTCGGGCACGCTCTCCCAGCGAGCGGGGAGAGCGCCGCGGTGCGGCACGCGCGTTTCATCGGTCGCGGATGGTACGCCGCGCCGTGGATGCACTGACATGGACGCCATGCTCGCACCCGTCGCGCAGTGGTTCGGCCCCGCGTGGTCGACCGTGTGGACGCTCGCGAAGATCGTCGCGATCGCGGTTCCGCTGATCCTGTGCGTCGCGTACCTGACGCTCGCCGAGCGCAAAGTGATCGGCTGGATGCAGGTGCGCATCGGCCCGAACCGCGTCGGTCCGCTCGGCCTGCTGCAGCCGTTCGCCGACGTGTTCAAGATGCTGTTCAAGGAGATCATCGTCCCGACGGGTGCGAATCGCTACCTGTTCTTCGTCGCGCCGATGCTCTCGCTCGGCCCTGCGCTCGCCGCGTGGGCGGTGATCCCTTTTTCGGACGGCCTCGTGCTTGCCGACATCAACGCGGGCCTGCTGTACATCCTGGCGATGACGTCGATGGGCGTCTACGGCATCATCCTCGCCGGATGGGCGTCGAACTCGAAGTACGCGTTCCTCGGCTGCCTGCGCTCGGCCGCGCAGATCGTGAGCTACGAGATCGCGATGGGCTTCGCGCTCGTCGGCGTGCTGATGGTCGCGAACAGCCTCAACCTGAACGACATCGTGCTCGGTCAGGACGGCGGTCTCGCGCACTGGTACTTCATTCCGTTGTTCCCGCTGTTCGGCGTCTATCTGGTGTCGGGCATCGCCGAGACGAATCGTCACCCGTTCGACGTCGCCGAGGGCGAGTCCGAGATCGTCGCGGGATTCCACGTCGAGTACTCGGGCATCGCGTTCGCGCTTTTCTTTCTCGCCGAGTACATGAACATGATCCTCGTCGCCGCGCTGTCGGCGATCATGTTCCTCGGCGGCTGGCTCGCGCCGTGGCCCGGGCTGAACGACCTGACGATCGCCGGTCACGCGCCGCTCGGCGACGGGCTCGTCTGGTTCGCGATCAAGATGGCGGCTGTCCTGCTGATGTTCCTCTGGATCCGCGCAACATTCCCGCGCTACCGCTACGACCAGATCATGCGGCTCGGCTGGAAAGTGTTCATTCCGGTGACGCTCGTCTGGATCGCGTTCGTCGGCGCGATGAACCAGACGCGGTTCGCGTACATGTTCCACTGACGGGCCGACGATCATATGTGGAACCGCATACGCGAGATCGCCAACACGTGGCTGCTGCTCGAGCTGCTGAAGGGCCTGCGGCTCACCGGGCGCCACTTGTTCGCGCGCAAGGTGACCGTGCAGTTTCCGGAAGAGAAGACGCCGCAAAGCCCGCGCTTTCGCGGTCTGCACGCGCTTCGCCGCTATCCGAACGGCGAAGAGCGCTGCATCGCGTGCAAGCTCTGCGAGGCCGTGTGTCCCGCGCTTGCGATCACGATCGAGTCGGAAGAGCGCGCCGACGGCACGCGGCGCACGACCCGCTACGACGTCGATCTCTATAAATGCATCTTCTGCGGCTTCTGCGAGGAGAGCTGCCCGGTCGACTCGATCGTCGAGACGCGCATCCTCGAATATCACGGCGAAAAGCGCGGCGACCTGATCTTCACGAAGGAAATGCTGCTGGCGATCGGCGATCGCTACGAGAAGCAGATCGCCGCCGATCGAGAAGAGGATGCGCGGTACCGGTAGCCCATGACATTTACGACCGTACTCTTCTACGTCTTCGCCGCGATCCTCGTGTTCGCCGCGTTGCGCGTCGTCACCACGCGTAACCCCGTGCATTCGGCGCTGTGGCTCGTGCTGTCGTTCTTCACCGCCGCCGCGCACTGGCTGATGCTGCGCGCCGAGTTCCTCGCCATCGCCCTCGTGCTCGTCTACGTCGGCGCCGTCATGGTGCTGTTCCTGTTCGTCGTGATGATGCTCGACGTCAACTTCGACAGTCTGCGCGCGCAATTCCGCAGTTACGTTCCCGTCGGCGCAACCGTCGGCATCCTCGTCGTCGCCGAGATGGCGCTCGTGCTGCTCGGCACGCACGCCGACTCCGGTGGCGTCACGGCACCGGCGGAGGCACCCGCCGGCGGCAACACCCGCGCGCTCGGCCTGTTGCTCTATACCGACTATGTCTATCCGTTCGAGATCGCGGCGGTGATCCTGCTGGTCGCGATCATTGCGGCGATCGCGCTCACGCACCGCAGGCGCCGCGAGACCAAGTATCAGGATCCGGCAATGCAAGTTCGGGTGCGGCCGCGCGACCGCCTGCGCGTGCTGCACATGCCGGCCGAGAAGCGCGAGCCGTAAACCGGCCGGGCCATAACAACGACCAATCCCATCCGTGCTCGCTCCCACTGTCACTCACTACCTCGTGCTGGGCGCGGTTCTGTTCGCGATCAGCATGGCCGGCATCTTCCTCAACCGCAAGAACGTCATCATCCTGCTGATGGCGATCGAGCTGATGCTGCTTGCCGTCAACCTGAACTTCATCGCATTCTCGGCGTTCCTGAACGACATCGCCGGGCAGGTGTTCGTGTTCTTCATCCTGACGGTGGCGGCCGCCGAGTCGGCGATCGGCCTGGCGATCCTGGTGCTGCTGTTCCGCAACATCGGTTCGATCAACGTCGACGACATGGACCGCCTGAAGGGCTGACGCGATGACGATGCAGCAACTCTACGTGCTCATTGCGTTCGCGCCGCTCGTCGCGTCGGTCGTCGTCGGGCTGTTCGGGCCGAAGCTCGGCCGCAGCGCGTCGCATTGGCTGTGCACGCTGGGCGTCGCCGTTTCGACGGTCGCGTCATACGTCGTCTGGCGCGACGTGCTCGCCGGCCACACGTTCAACGGCAACGTCTACACGTGGCTCTCCTCGGGCGACCTGAAGCTCGCGATCGGCTTCCTGATCGACCCGCTGACCGCGACGATGATGCTCGTCGTCTCGTTCGTGTCGCTGATGGTCCACGTGTACACGATCGGCTACATGGCCGACGACCCCGGCTACACGCGCTTCTTCAGCTACATCTCGCTGTTCACGTTCAGCATGCTGATGCTGGTGATGGCGAACAACTTCCTGCAGCTCTTCTTCGGCTGGGAGGCGGTCGGTCTCGTATCGTATCTGCTGATCGGGTTCTGGTACACGCGGCCCAGCGCGATCTACGCGAGCCTCAAGGCGTTCCTCGCGAATCGCGTCGGCGACTTCGGCTTCGTGATCGGCATCGGGTTGATCCTGGCGTATTTCGGCACGCTCGACTATGCGCCGGTGTTCGCGAACGCCGCCAATCTCGCCGCAATGAAGATCAAGCTCTGGGGCGACTCGCAATGGTCGCTGATGACGGTGATCTGCATAAGCCTCTTCATCGGGGCAATGGGCAAGAGCGCACAGGTGCCGCTGCACGTCTGGCTGCCGGACTCGATGGAAGGCCCGACGCCGATCTCGGCGCTGATCCACGCGGCAACGATGGTCACCGCGGGCATCTTCATGGTCGCGCGGATGAGTCCGCTGTTCGAGCTTTCAGACACCGCGCTCGCGTTCGTCACCATCATCGGCGCCACGACGGCGCTGTTCATGGCGTTTCTCGGCCTGGTGCAGAACGACATCAAGCGCGTCGTCGCCTATTCGACGTTGTCGCAGTTGGGCTACATGACAGTCGCGCTGGGCGTGTCGGCGTACTCGGCGGCGATCTTCCACCTGATGACGCACGCGTTCTTCAAGGCGCTGCTCTTCCTCGGCGCGGGCTCGGTGATCATCGCGCTCCACCATGAGCAGGACCTGCGCAAGATGGGGGGCTTAAGCAAGTACATGCCGATCACATGGCTCACGGCGATCGTCGGCTCGCTCGCGCTCGCCGGCGTGCCGCCGTTCGCAGGCTTCTTCTCGAAGGACGCGATCATCGAGGCGGTCCATTTCTCGAACGTCGGCGGCCACGCGTATGCGTATTTTGCGGTGACGTTCGGCGTGTTCATCACCGCGTTCTATTCGTTCCGCATGCTGTTCCTCGCCTTTCACGGCAAAGAGCGCTTCGACCCGACCAAAGGCCCGCAACACGACGAGCACGCGGCCGATGCGCACGACGCCGGCCACGACGCCAGCGCCGAGCCCGATGCGCACGCGCACGAAGGCGGCCCGCCCAGGGAGAGCCCGTGGGTGATCACCGTGCCGCTGATCCTGCTTGCGATTCCGTCGGTGTTCACCGGCTGGACGTTCATCGAGCCGATGCTTTTCGGCGATTATTTCGGCACGTCGATCGCCGTTCGTCCCGAGCACGCGGCGCTTGCGACGATGAAGGAGGAGTGGCACGGCGTCGGCGCGTTCATCGAGCACGGCTTGTACTCGCTGCCGTTCGCGCTCGCGGTCGCGGGCATCGTCGCCGCCTGGTATTGCTATCTCGTCAATCCCGCAGTCCCCGCCAAGATCGCCGGCGCCGCGGGCGCGCTCTATCGCCTGCTCGACAACAAGTATTACTTCGACCGCTTCAACGACTGGTTCTTCGCCGGCGGCTTCCGCAAGGTCGGCAACGTGCTGTCGGAGGTCGGCGATCGCACGGTGATCGACGGCTTCTTCGTCAACGGCACCGCGCGCGTCGTCGGATGGAGCGCCGCGGTGCTGCGCTACCTGCAGTCGGGCTTCATCTACCACTACGCGTTCGCGATGATCTTCGGTCTCTTCGCGTTCCTGACGTGGCTCTTCTGGGTACCGCGGATCTAACGACAAGCAAGAACAACACGTGATGCCCTATCTTTCCATTGCGATCTGGGTTCCGATCGCCGCCGGCCTCGCCGTGCTCGCCGTCGGCAGCGACCGCGATGCGTCGCGCGCGCGCTGGATCGCACTCGTCGGTGCGTTGGTCGGCTTCCTGGTGACGCTGCCGTTGTGGTGGCATTTCGACCCGCGCACGTCCGACATGCAGTTCGTCGAGCACGGCGAGTGGATTCCGCGCTTCGACATTCACTGGTTCGTCGGCGTCGACGGCATCTCGATGCTGTTCGTGCTGCTGAACAGTCTGATGACGCTGCTCGTCGTCTGGTCGGCGTGGGAGGTGATCGAGACGCGCGTCGCCCAGTACATGGCTGCGTTCCTGATCCAGTCGGGCCTGATCAACGGCGCGTTCTGCGCGCTCGACGCGATCCTGTTCTACGTGTTCTTCGAGGCGATGCTGATCCCGATGTACCTGATTATCGGCGTCTGGGGCGGGCCCAATCGCGTCTACGCGGCGATCAAGTTCTTCCTGTACACGCTGCTCGGGTCGTTCCTGATGCTGGTCGCGTTCATCTACCTGTACAACGTATCGGAGACGTTCTCGATCCTCGACTGGTACCAGCTTCCGCTGTCGCTCGCCACGCAGGTGCTGATCTTCATCGCGTTCTTCCTGTCGTTCGCGGTGAAGGTCCCGATGTGGCCGGTGCACACGTGGCTGCCCGACGCGCACGTCGAAGCGCCGACCGGCGGCTCGGTGATCCTTGCCGCGATCACGCTCAAGATCGGCGCGTACGGCTTCGTGCGCTTCATCCTGCCGATCCTGCCGGACGCGTCGCGCTATCTCGCCGGCTTCGTGATCACGCTGTCGCTGATCGCCGTCGTCTACATCGGCTTCGTCGCGCTCGTGCAGAGCGACATGAAGAAGCTGATCGCGTACTCGTCCATCTCGCACATGGGATTCGCGACGCTCGGCTTCTTCCTGTTCAGCCAGCTCGGCGTCGAAGGTGGCCTCGTGCAGATGATCTCGCACGGGTTCGTGTCGGCGGCGCTGTTCCTCTGCGTCGGCGTGATGTACGACCGCGTGCACAGCCGTCAGATCAAGGATTACGGCGGTGTGGTGAATTCGATGCCGAAGTTCGCCGCGCTGATGATGATCTTCGCGATGGCGAACTCGGGACTGCCGGCGACGTCCGGGTTCGTCGGCGAATTCCTCGTGATCCTCGCCGCGGTGAAGGCGAACTTCTGGCTGGGGTTTCTCGCCGCGACGACGCTGATCCTCGGCGCCGCGTACACGCTTTGGATGTACAAGCGCGTGATCTTCGGCGCGCCGGCGCACCCGCACGTCGCCGAGCTCTCCGACGTCAACCGGCGCGAGTTCTGGCTGCTCGCGAGCCTCGCGGTTCTGGTGCTCGCGATGGGTGTGTGGCCGAAGCCGTTCGTCGACGTGATGCACGTATCGGTGACCGATCTGCTCACGCACGTCGCGAAGTCGAAGCTCTGATGTCGGGATCAACGCGATGACCACAGTCGACCTCGCGCCCGTGCTGCCGGAGATCCTGCTCGCGTGCGGCGCGATGACGGTACTGTTGCTCGACCTCTACGTTCCCGAGTCGTGGCGGTCGATGAGCTTCTGGGCGTCGCAGGCGACGCTGCTAGTCTGCGCGTGGGCGACGTGGCATACGTCGTTCACGCATCGCGAGCCTGTCTACGCGCTGTCGGGATTCGTCGTCGACGACCTCTTCGGCGGCCTGCTGAAGTTCTTCTGCTACATCGCGGTGTCGCTGATGCTGTTCTATTCGCGCCGCTATCTCGAGCTGCGCGGCTTGTTCCGCGGCGAGACATTCGTCCTCACGTTGACGGCACTCCTCGGCATGATGGTGATGGTGAGCGCCGCGAGCTTCCTCACGCTCTATCTCGGTCTCGAGCTACTGGCGCTGTCGCTCTACGCGGTGGTCGCGAGCCACCGCGCGTCGAACCAGGCGAGCGAGGCGGCGATGAAGTACTTCGTGCTGGGCGCGCTCGCCTCGGGCATGCTGCTCTACGGCATGTCAATGGTGTACGGCGCGACCGGCTCGCTCGACATGAACGACATCGCGCATGCGATCCTCGACGGCCGCGGCAACCATACGATCCTGATCTTCGGTCTGGTGTTCATCGTGTCGGGCATCGGCTTCAAGCTCGGCGTTGTCCCGTATCACATGTGGGTGCCCGACGTTTACCACGGTGCGCCCACGGCGATGACGCTGCTGATCGGCACGGCGCCCGAGCTCGCGACATTCGCGTTCATGCTGCGCTTGCTCGCCGTTGCGCTGGTCGGGCTCGAGTTCGACTGGCAGGGAATGCTGATGGTGCTCTGCCTGCTGTCGATCGTCATCGGCAACATCATCGCCATTGCGCAGACGAACATCAAGCGGATGCTCGCGTACTCGACGATCGCGAACATGGGGTTCGTGCTGCTGGGATTCCTGTCCGCGAACCTCAACGGCTACTCCGCTTCGATGTTCTATATCGTCTCGTACGTGCTGACAAGCCTCGTTTCGTTCGGACTCGTCATGCTGTTGTCGCGCGAGGGCTTCGAAGCCGATCGCCTCGACGACTTCAAAGGTCTGAACCAGCGCTCGCCGTGGTGGGCGTTCATCATGCTGCTCGTGATGTTCTCGCTCGCCGGCGTGCCGCCGACCGTCGGGTTCTATGCCAAGTTCGCGGTGCTGGAAGCCGCGGTCAACGCCGGATTCGTCTGGCTCGCGGTCGTCGCGGTGATCGCGTCGGTCATCGGCGCGTTCTACTATCTGCGCATCGTCAAGCTGATGTACTTCGACGATCCGGTCGACACGTCGCCGCTCGCAACCCGCGGCGATACGCGCGTGCTGCTGTCTGCCAACGGACTTGCGCTGCTCGCGTTCGGCATCCTGCCGCAGCCGCTAATGGGCGTGTGCGTCGTCGCGCTGTCCAACTCCGGCTTCCTGTAGCGGGCGGCTGCGAAAAGTAGGGTCAGACTCGACTTTTCAAGCAACCGGCCGCCCCGCCTAGGACGCTCGCGAAAAGTCGAGTCTGACCCTACCTTTCGGGGGGCGCGTGCTACCATCGGTCGACCCCGGAAATCATCCATGCGCGTCGGCTTCTTCGTCACCTGTCTGGTCGATCTGATGCGGCCGTCGATCGGCTTCGCGGCGATCAAGCTGCTCGAGTCGGCGGGCGTCGAGGTGTTCGTTCCGCCGACGCAGACGTGTTGCGGCCAGCCGGCGTACAACTCCGGCGACCGCCAAGATGCAAAGCGCCTCGCGGCGAAGCTCGTCGCCGAGTTCGAAGGTTGCGACTACGTCGTCGGGCCTTCTGGCTCCTGCACCGGCATGATCCGCACCCATTACGGCGATCTCTTCGCCGACGACGCGGCGATGACCCAGCGCGTCGCGGCGCTCGCCGCGAAGACCTTCGAGCTCACGCAGTTCCTCGTCGACGTGATGAAGCTCGACCGCGTGCCGGGCCGCTTCGACGGCACGATCACCTATCACGATAGCTGCGCGGGACTGCGCGAGATGGGCGTCAAGACGCAGCCGCGCACGCTGCTCGCGAAGGTGCCCGGCCTCACGCTGAAGGAAATGACCGAGTCCGAGATGTGCTGCGGATTCGGTGGCACGTTCTCGATCAAGTACGGCGAGATCTCCGCGCGGATGGCCGACAACAAATGCGGCCACGTCGAAAACTCGGGCGCGGATACGCTCGTGCTCGGCGATCTCGGCTGCATGCTGAACATCGAGGGCCGGCTGCGCCGCCGCGGCAACACGAAGACGAAGGTGCTTCACGTCGCCGAAGTGCTGGCGGGCGAGAAGCCGTAGCGTCACCCGGGGACCTTCGCGATGCAAGTCACATCGATGCACTTCAAGGAGCGTGCGCACGAAAAGCTGAACGACGCGGTTCTGCAGGCGAACCTCAAGAAGTTCAAGACGCGGTTCGTCCAGGCGCGCAGCAACTCGCTCGGCGAGCTTGCGGACTTCGAGACGACGCGCGCGCAGGGCAAGGCGATCCGCAACCGCGCGCTCGACGATCTCGACGTCTGGCTCGAGATCTTCGAGCGCAACGCCGCTGCGCGCGGCGCGACGGTGCTGTGGGCGGAGACGCCCGCCGACGTCAACGCGCTGGTGCTCGAGATCGCCGCGAAGCACGCGGTGAAGAAGATCATCAAGTCGAAGTCGATGGTCTCCGAGGAGTCCGCGCTCGACCACGCGATCGAAGCGGCCGGCATGGAAGTGGTCGAGACCGATCTCGGCGAGTACATCCTGCAGATCAACGACTACGAGCCGCCGTCGCACCTCGTCGGCCCGGCGCTGCACAAGTCGAAAGACGAGGTCGCCGACCTCTTCGCGAAGCGGCACGGCACGCCGCGCAAGACGGTGATCGAGGAGCTCTGCCTCGAGGCGCGACAGGTGTTGCGCAAGCACTACCTGACGGCGGACATGGGCATCTCGGGCGGCAACTTCTTCGTCGCCGAGACCGGCTCGGTCGTGCTCGTCACCAACGAGGGCAACGCGACGTTCACGACGATGCTGCCGAAGGTGCACGTCGCGATCTCCGGCATCGAGAAGATCGTCCCGACGATGGAGGACGTCTGCACGCTGATGCGGCTGCTCACGCGCTCGTCGACGGGCCAATCGGTGTCGAACTATGTCGACGTGCTGACCGGCGTCAAAGGCGAGGGCGAATTCCACGGCACCGAGCACATGTACTTCATCGTCGTCGACAGTGGGCGCACGGCGGTGCTCGCGAGCGAGGTGAAAGAGGCGCTGCGCTGCATCCGTTGCGGCGCGTGCATGAATCACTGCCCGGTCTACCAGAACATCGGCGGTCACGCGTACGGCTGGGTTTATCCGGGACCGATCGGCTCGATCCTCACGCCGATGTACGTGGGGCTGGAGAACGCGCAGGACCTTCCGGCCGCCTCGACGATGTGCAACCAGTGCGGCGTCGTCTGCCCCGTGATGATTCCGCTGCCCGATCTGCAACGGAAGCTTCGCGAGCAGGCATTCGAGCGCGGCCTTCGTCCGTGGTACGAGCGCATGTCGTTCAAGGCGTGGGCGTGGGTCGCCGCGCGGCCGGCGCTCTATGCGTTCGCGTCGAAGATCGGCGCGCGCGTGCTGAAGTGGATGGGCGGGCGCGACGGATTGATCCACAAGCTGCCGGTCGGCGCCGGGTGGACCGACGGCCGCGACATGCCCGCACCGGCGGGGCGCACGTTCCGCGAGCTGTACAGGGAGAGGGGCACGCGATGAATGCGCCGAATGAGCTCTCGCGCGCCGCGACTCGGCTTTCGCGACGCGCCGAGTCGCTTGGCACCGAGAACGCGTTCGTCGTGCTCGCCGAAGTGAACGCGCTCGTGCGCGAAGGCAAGGACATCGTCTCGTTCTGCATCGGGCAGCCCGATTTTCCGACGCCGCGCAACGTCCAGCAGGCCGCGATCGCGGCGATCAAAACCGGCAAGCACGGCTACACGGCGTCGGCTGGCATCGACGAGCTGCGCGCCGCCGCGGCGGCCGACATCGGCGCGCGCCGCGGCCTCAAGTTCACGCCGGACGACGTCGTCGTCGGCGCCGGCGCGAAGCCCTTCATCGCGTATGCGATCGCGTCGGTCACCGACCATGGCGCCGGCGACGAGGTGATCTACCCGGTGCCGGGCTTTCCGATCTACGAATCGCAGATCCTCGCGAACGGTGCCGTGCCGGTACCGATCTTCCTGCGCGAGGCGCGCGACTTCGCGTTCGATCCCGCCGAGCTCGAAGCGAAGATCACGCCGCAGACGAAGCTCTTGATCCTCAACACGCCGCACAACCCGACCGGCGGCATGCTGAAGCCGTCGGATCTCGATGCGATCGCAGCGATCCTCACGCGCCATCCGCAGATCTGGGTGTACGCCGACGAGATCTACTCGCGCCTTGCGTACGCCGGCGAATTCGATTCGCTTGCGAAGCGTCCCGGCATGCTCGATCGCACGATCATCAGCGACGGCGCATCGAAGACGTGGGCGATGACCGGATGGCGGATCGGCTTCGCCGCCAACCGCACGCTCGCGCCGATCTTCACACGCTGGATCACCAACACCGATTCGTGCGCGTCGCAGATCTCGCAGTGGGCCGCCGTCGAGGCGATCACCGGAACGCAGGAGTACGCCGAGAACATGCGCAAGAGCTTTCTCGAGCGTCGCGATCTCATCGTCGACCTGCTGAACAGGGTGCCCGGCATCAAGTGCCGAACGCCGGGCGGCGCATTCTACGCGTGGCCCAATGTGACCGAAGCGTGCGCGATGACCGGCTGCGCCGATTCCGAAGCATTACGCAAGCGTCTTCTCACCGAAGCGGGCGTAGCGGTGCTCGCCGACATCCATTTCGGACGCCGCGTGCCCGGCGACGGCCAGCACATCCGCTTCTCCTACGCCGCGTCGCCGACGGCGATTCGCGAAGGCGTTGCGCGCATCGCCGAGTTCATTCGCAAGCACCCGAAGTAGCGGGCGCGACCATGGCGACGTCGACTTCAACCAACCGCGCCGCGCGCGACGCCATCCTGCAGCGCGTGCGCAAGGCGGTCGGCGCCGGTGGCGGCGACCGCGCGGCGGCGATCGCGCACGCGAATGCGTACATGTCGGCGCACGCGCAAGGTCCAAGGCCCGTCGTGCCTGACGATCTCCGCGCACAGTTCATGCGCCGCGCGGTCGACATGGCAAGCACCGTCGAGGCGATCGCCGATCGCGGCGAAATTCCCGCTGCCCTCGCGCGCTACCTCGACGCGCTCGTGCTGCCCCCGTTGCTGGCCGCGCAGAAGGCGCGCGCGGGCGTCTGCTGGCCCGAGTTCGCCGATCTCGACTGGACGGGGTCGGGGCTCGCGATCGAGGCGCGGCCGACCACGGGCGACGACCGGATCGGCATCACCGGCTGCTTTTGCGCCATCGCCGAGACGGGGACGCTCGTCGTGCTCTCGGGTGCCGACACGCCGACCGGCACGACACTGCTTCCCGATACGCACATCGCGGTCGTGCGCCGGGAACGCATTGTCGGCGGCATGGAAGAGGCGTTCGCGCTGATTCGTCGCGAGCGCAGCGCGCCGCCGCGCGCGATCAACATGATCTCGGGGCCGTCACGGACGGGCGACATCGAGCAGACGATCGTGCTCGGCGCACACGGCCCGTACCGCGTTCACGTCCTGGTGCTCGGTTAGTCGAGAATCACTTGAGCCGCGCCATTGGCGGCCCCGGTGCGCTCGGCGGTCGCGCTCGCAAGGGCACGTTGCGACGCGCGTGATCGGCGCATCGGGCAACCGCGTGAGCTCGCTGCCGGCCTTCACTCCCTCCACCGTTCATTGAAGCGGCATTGCCATGCTGACGATCGAAGAACTCGCGAGCATTCCGCTCTTCTCGACGTTGCCGGGCCACCAGCTCGAGCACCTCGCGAAGAGGGCCGCGGACATTCGCCTCGCCGCGGGAGAGTACGCGGTTCACGAGGGCGAGGATCGGGCGCTCTTCGCGGTGCTCGCGGGCAAGATCGAGGTCACCAAGCGGATCGACGGCATCGAACGCACGATCGGCTGGCGTGTCCCGGGTAAGATCTTCGGCGAGGTTCCGATCGCGCTCGGTGGACCGTTCATCGGCAGCTATCGCGCAGCCGAGCCCTCGCGCGTCATTCGAATCGACGCGCAGCAATACTACGAGATCGCCGCGGTCGTGCCGCAGGTCGCGGAAGCGATCGGCGCACTCGCGCGCGAGCGCATCGGAGGTCTGCAAGGCCTTGCCGCGGAAGCGCCCAAGGCGCAGGTGACGATCGTCGGGCATCGCTGGGACACCGCGTGCCACGATCTGCGCCGGTTTCTTGCGCGCAACGAGGTGACGTTCGATTGGATAACACCCGACGATCCCGCGCTGCCCGCGCGCTGGCCCGCACCGCGTCCCGGTGATGGGGATTGGCCTGCGTTGCGTCTCGCCGACGGTGCGATGCTCGTGCACCCGAATCCGCGCCAAGTCGCCCAACGTCTCGGACTGCGAACGGCCGCGCGCGCTGCGCAGTACGACACCGTGATCATCGGCGGCGGACCCGCCGGACGCGCAGCCGCGGTCTATGGCGCTTCGGAGGGACTCAGGACATTGGTCGTCGAGCGCGAAGCGCCGGGCGGTCAGGCCGGGACGTCGTCGCGGATCGAGAACTATCTGGGCTTTCCCAACGGCGTCTCAGGCGACGAGCTCGCGAGCCGCGCGTTGCAACAAGCAAGGCGGCTGGGCGCGGAAATCCTGGTCACGCGAACCATTCGTCACGTCGATCCGGAAACGCGCAGCGTCCACTTCGATGGCGACGACGTCGTTCGAGCGCGCACGCTCATCATTGCAACCGGCGTGAGCTGGCGGCGCCTCGCAATCGACGGCGCCGACCGGCTGATCGGCAAAGGCATCTATTACGGGGCCGCTCGCAGCGAAGCGAGCAACACGCAGGGACTCGACGTGTATCTGATCGGTGCGGGCAACTCGGCCGGTCAGGCGGCGATCTTCTTCGCCAATCACGCACGGATGGTCACCATCCTCGTTCGGGGCGACGCGCTCGAAAAGAGCATGTCGTACTACATGGTCGAGCAGATCCGCGGCAAGTCCAACATCGTCGTCGAGCTGCAATCCGAAGTGCAGGCGGTTCACGGCGACACTCACCTGACGGCGATCGACGTTGTGGATCGCGCGAGCGCAACGGCGCGCCGACGGGACTGCGGGGGACTTTTCGTGTTCATCGGGGCGGATGCCGAGACCGACTGGCTGCCCTTCGAGATCGCGCGCGACGGGCGTGGCTACTTGCTGACCGGCGAAGACGTCGTGAAGTCCGGACGCTGGTCGCAGAAACGCGATCCCTATCTGCTGGAGACGAGCGTGCCGGGAATCTTCGCTTGCGGCGACGTGCGATGCAGTCCGGTCAAGCGCGTCGCGTCGGCGGTGGGCGAAGGCAGCATGGCGATCGCGTTCGTCCACCAATACCTACAACAAGGCAGCACGCCGCGGCGCACTGCCGGCTAGCTGCGGTTTTGATCGTCGGCTAGTCGAGGATCACGGAGTCGCGGAACTGGCGGCCCCATGGCCTTTTCGGCGGCTGTTCGCTCGCGTCGCCTTCGGCCGCGTGCAGTTGCACGAAGCAGCGGAAGATATCCGACTCGGTGATGACGCCGACGACCTTGTCGTCCTCGATCACGGGCATGCCGCCGATCTTGTTTTCGAGCATCAGCGTCGCGACACGCGTGATCGGCGCGTCAGGCGACACGGTGACGACCTTGGTCGCCATCACCTGCGACACCTCGACGCGCGGCTGCAAGTAGCGTAGCGCGGCGATCAGCAGGTCGCGCTGCGCGACGATGCCGATCAGATGGCCGGCCTCGTCGACGACCGGCACGCGGCGGATCCCATGCTCCTGCATCAGCGCGAGCGCCTGCTGGAACGACGTCTCGGGATGAACCGTGATCGGCGGGCTCGACATCTGAGAGCGGACGAGCATGATGACCTCCTTCGCCTCGCTTCCAATCCGCGACGCGCGATTTGATTATAGGAGCGCCCCGGAAGGCGCAAGTCCGCATGTGCCGGAAACTTGATGCCGCGCAAACTTTCCTTGTGTCGGCCCGATGGGGGATGCGACACTTTGTCGCATCGCCGGAAGTTTTCGTCCGGAATTCGCTGTCGCTATCGTTGTCGCGTCTTCGGTTCGGCGTGCCGGAGCAGCAGTGCGCGAGCGTCGCGCAGCCGCAATAGATCGGAATTTCAACCCGCGATCATGGTTGACCGGTTCGCCTATGCGATACCTCGATCGAACCTCCGAGCGTCGGATCGTCCGTCTGCTTCACCACGAGCGCCGCTTGCGCCGCATTGAAACCTGCTTCCTTTAGGCTCCGGAGTACGACAGCCTCCCGCGCGAGAACGACGGCGTCGACGAACGCATTAGGCCCGGCACTCTTGGGTGCATATGCCACCACCTCTATGTCGCCGCCGCTGCGCACAGCCACA
Organism: uncultured beta proteobacterium; assembly: GCA_963728935.1. GTDB lineage: Bacteria > Pseudomonadota > Gammaproteobacteria > Burkholderiales > Casimicrobiaceae > CAVSMC01. The sequence continues at coordinate 2,887,829 of CAVSMC010000001.1, forward strand.
TCGGCGAGGGTCTTGAGGTCTCGGGATGCATCGGGCGTCAGAACGTCCACGCCCGCCATCGGTCCTTGCGCGAACTGCATCCGTATGGTCGTTACGCTGACGGGCGCGGGCCGCAATTCAGACCGCATGACCTCGGCACGATCGGTTCGCTGCGACGGCGGCACGGACGCCCGCTTGCTTCCGTCGCTCGAGACTTTCGGTACGACCTGAAGCAGCTCATCTCTGCGCTTGACGCCCAGTACAGAACTCGCGATCGAGTCCTGATCGTGGATGCGAGCGGTCATGGCCGGCCGAACGTTCACCGCCTGCGCTTCCCTCACGGGCGCGAGCGGCGCGTTGTCGAGCGCAGTCTTCGCTGCCCTGGAAAAATAGCCCCCTGCGTACTTGGTCACGAGTTGCTGGAGAAGTGCGCGATTGCCTGTGCTGATCGCGCCGTCGTACGTTTCGAACTCGCGGTTGAACGTCACGATCGTGGGGTGGAACACGAAGTCGCGTGCTCCGGCGAGATTCACGCTCGGAACCTGCGCGTCCTGCACGATGCCGAGGAGTGTCGTCGCAACGCCCTCATTGAAGAAGTCGCCCAGGTGCCTGTCGCTTACGACTAGGCTCCTCACGAACGCTGTCGCGTACGGACTCAGATTGTTGCCGTCGAGCGCCTTCGCACCGCTCAATGTCGCGTGCGCCTGGATCACACCGGGCATCTCGGGCGGTTCGCCGGGCGCCCACACGGGATTTCCAAAGGATTCGAGCGGATTGTTCCAAGGGTTGTTGCGGCAAGCATCGATGATGAGGATATTCAGATTGTTGCCGGCGTATTTGAACGCGTCGAAGAACAGACGTTCCGGAACCATCTCTTCGTCGAGGTCGCGATCGTAACGGACGAACGTGCCGTACGGAGCCAGGTACATCTGACCATTGCGCTGAATGCCGTGGCCCGAAAAGTAGACGAGGCCCACGCCGCCAACACTCTTAAGCGTCAGCGCGAAGTCGTAGAGCGCGCGCTTGATGTTCTGCCTCGTCATTTGGTCTGGAGGGTAATTCTCATGCGGCGCAATCACCGAGAAGCGAAGGTCGCGGAGCATCTTGGCGACCTCGGTCGCGTCATTGACCGGATTGGCCAACGTGAGGAATCCTGCGTCCGCCCCCGCGTTCGCTACGCCGATCACGAGAGCGTTCCGGGGTGCAAGCGGAAATGCTTCCGTACCGCCGTACACCGGCTCGAACGCCGGCTGCTGCGCGACCGCGGTTCCGGTCAGAAGCAGGCAAACTCCGAGGCATGTCCGAAGGCGTCTCATTCTGGCTCCGTGACGATGTTGGTGGTCGGTAGAACGGTCCGCTCACTTCACGAGCAGATCCTGTTTGAGAGAAAGCAGCCATCGAAGCTCGTTGTATTGATCTCCGGACAGTTTCTTGAAGATATCCGGAATCGCTCCCTTTGAGAGTTGCTGCATTGTGTGGACGTTGACCCCGTACGCGATCCGGATTGCGTTCTTGTCGATGTCCGAAGGAAACGCATTCTGCGCCGAGATATAACAGGGGCTCTTCGCGCCAGCGACGAATCCATCAGGCTCGAAGTAGTAGTGCATCTCCGACTTTTGGTCGTACGACGAGAAGACATACGCGTGCTTGCTCTGCTGAATGTAGTCGGTCAGTCGCTGTAGATTGTTCTTCATTTGCTCTTCGCTATCCCATGCGTAGTGCGTGAAGATGTAATCGAAATTCCATCCGCATTCGGGTGCCTTAGGACTTTGGTGCTCGTGCTCCAGACCCAGCGCGTGCCCCATCTCGTGCCCGACCAAGCGGCTGAAATCCGGATTCGCGGGTGCCGAATCCGCAAACCCATCGAGGTTCAAGCTCGGCACGTGCCGAAGACTTTCAATGCCCACATACGACCAGTGTCCGGATCCCTTTGCGAAGTCGATGCGGATATCGAACTTGGAGGGATTGGGATTGCAGTCGGGCGCAAGGGCGAAGTTGCTGGCGTCGTAATCGAGGCGTCCGCTTGTCAGCTCCGCAATCCGCCATTGGGACTGGATCGCGGCCACGACACGGGCGCGCAACTCGGGCGTGCCGCTGAGGAAGCAAACGGTCAACTTGCGAGGCACTGTCCACAGACGGAGATTGCTCAGCACCGACCGCGTCGTGGCGTCGGCGATCGGCGTGTCGGCGAGAGCGTTGGCGAGGGCTGGGCTCGCGCTTTGCGCTTCTTGCACCGCCGCTCCCCTGAGGTCGTGCCCCGAGACGACGGCGCTCCAACACACCGCTGCGCAGCAGACGAGCTTTCGATACTCGGATCGCATAAGATCTCCTTTGCAGCTCTGCTCGCCAAGCGAGCGGCATCTCGTTCCACATCCGCGTCCGTTCGCGCGGGGGGTTGCATCCCAAGCGCGTTCTGCCGCGCCTGAACACCTATGCGACAACGCCGCGCCGGCGCGTCTTTATTTCATTTCTTCATCCCTCACGATGCCGCCGTACATCGGAACGGTGCCCGCTGCCACCACGTCGCCGGTCGCATTCAACAGCATGAACGAGAGAACCACACCGCCGCTGAAGAAGATCTTTGATCCGAAGATGTTCGTTCGCGTGATCGTGGCGCCGCCTGCAGCCACCGGCTTAAGCTGTAGGATGTGAGCTCCCGAGTAGTTCTTGGCGAGCAGCTCGGCCCTGGCTAAGCTCTGCAACAGCGTCAGACCGCTTTGGGCATCTGCCTTGAGCAAGGTCTCGAAGACGGCATCGCGCGCGGCAATGGCGGCCTTCACGCTCGCCTCCTGACGATCCAGCTTGGCGGTATCGCCGTTCAGCAAGTCCTTGCAGGCCGCGTTCTTCTCGGCCGCGATGCGCCGCGCCACTTCCTGCTTCTTGTCAGCGATCTTCGACAAGAACTCATTCATCTTCCGCCGATCCTGGTTGAAGGTATCGAGAGTCTCGTCGAGTCGACCGGGTACGGGGGGCGTGAAGGCTGTGGGGAAGTACGATGGGGGATAAGCAACCGGGATATTCGCTGCGATGAGCCGCTGAGCGAGCAACGCTGAGATGCCGAAGTCATCGAGCGTCACGTCGGCGCCTTTGAGCGACTGGTCCGTCTTGAAGAGCGACAACAGCTGGAGGGCTGCATCTATGGGAAGCAGCAAGGGAACCGCCGCCGCTGCTGGGCCAGCCGGAGCCACGCACGGCCCTGGCGCAGGCTGGTCGACGAACAGATTGGGCAGTGTTAGCGCTGGTGCCGACTTTTTGAGCAAATCTGCCTGGGTCAGGAACGCTTGATAAGCCGAGATATCGGCAACCTCCTTGACGCTGAAAAGCACGACCTTTTTCGGGACGGGGTTCACGACGGAGATGCGCGCCATGATCATATCGGCGGCGGTTTCCGCTGCCCTATAGGCGCGTATCTTCCCCTCGATGTTCAGGTTCTCCGCGGTGACGGCGCCTGTGGGTCGCGTTGCCGTAAGCTCACCCAGCCTCGCCTTGGCAGCGGCTGCATCGGCCTCGGCGATGGCTTGACGATTCTTAGCTGCGGTGACCGCGGGATCTTCCGCCGGAGCATCTGCGGCATATGCAGCTATTGCAAACAGGGTCGTGGCGCAAGCCAGCCCGACAACGTGGCGCGTTTTGCGGATCATGTGTTGTCCTCGAGTCGTACGCTGAACCTGAATCGCGCGCAGCACGGTCCTGTGCCACGTCGCACGGATCACCCAACGTTGGACTCTTGGTCGACTACGTGCCCGTCATGTCAGGTGCATGAGGCCACTGTACGAAATGAGCCGTATCGAAACACCACCCGGTCGAGTAGGGAACGGCACGGTCATGCGGACGCGACATCCGCAGCCACGAAACTCTGGAAATGCTCGTACGGGCTCGCGCGATTGATCGAGGCTGCATCACCGCGAGCGGTCCTGCGCGTGCAGCGAAGAATCCTCGTCGAGGTGCGCGATCCGTGTCAGGCGCCGGACTGCGCGTGCCCGGCAGACGCAGCTTCGTCCGATCTATGAGCGGACTTCGCGTGCCGGCTTGCTAGCGACGTAAGGCTCGACGGCGCGGCGACGTGCCCTGATCTTCGCGGCTTCATCGCCCGCAATGCGATGCTCGGCCGGTTCGCTTCAGGCAGCGGCGAACAAGTCGCTCACGCGCAGACATCCGCGTGTGATCACGACGGAATCGCATTCGCCTCGGCGAAAGGGAAGCGACGACCAGGTTCCATCGTGACAAGTGTCGCGCCTAACCAATCAATGCACGCTGAACGGCGCCGAATATGGCCGCCCGAACACGATGCCGCCCGCGACTGTCTGAAAGGGCTTGATGTACACCTTGCCGGGACGCTTGTTGTTGCGCGTGTCGACGAACTCGACCGGCCCTTCGACGACGTCGAGCATCGTCACGTCGCCGGGCGCGCCGACCTGCAACGTGCCGAGCTTCGGCAGCCGGTTGATCGCGCGCGCCGCGTTCGCGGTCGCCATCGTCACCACGTCCTCGAGGCTGAAGCCCATGTTGAGGAACTTGCTCATCACCCACGTGAGGAACGGCATGCCGGGGCTGTTGCCGGAGAAGACGTGCATGTCGGACGAGATCGTATCGGGCGTGGCCCCCTGCGCGATGGCCGCCTCGGCAATCGTGTAGTCGAAGCTGCCGCCGCCATGGCCGACGTCGAAGTGCACGCCGCGCTTCTTCGCTTCCAGCGCCGCGGGCAGGAGCTTGCCGTTCTGGACGATGTTCGTGAACTGACCGGCGATGTTGGGCGCGCCGGAATAGCAATGCGTGAGGATGTCGCGCGGGCGCAGTAGATCGAGGATCTGCGACATCAGCTCGGGCGTTTCGACGCCGCCGATGTGGCACATGATCTTGCCGCCGGTGCCGGCCATCTCGCACGCCTTGATCGCGCGCCTGAGCGGCTCGAGGCCGTGCTTCGCGATCACGTTCTCCGACATGCGGACCTTGATGCCGAGCGCGATGTCGGCGTTCTCGGCGACGGTGCGCGCCGCCGGCTCGATCTGCGCGAAGTCGATGTTGTAGAGCTCGGCGACCGGAAAGCCGGTGAGGCCGATGTTCGCGATGTGCACGAACGCGTAGAGCCGCGTGCGCGTCGACGCGACGATGAAGCGCCGATAGCCGGCGAAGTTGTTCGCGCCCGCGTCGCCCGCCGACACGGCGGTCGTCGTGCCCTGGAACGGCACCAGTTCGTCGGCGGGAATGCCGATGCCCGATCCGTACGGAAACGTATGAGCGTGCAAGTCGACGAGCCCCGGCGTCACCAAGCGGCCCTTCGCGTCGAGAACCTTCAGCGCCCGCTCGATGGGGATATCCGCTTGCACGGCTTCGATCACGCCGTTGCGGATGCCGATGTCGCGCACGCCGCGCAGGCGTTGGCTCGGATCGAGCACGTCGCCGCCCTTGATCAGCAGATCGAACTTGTCGTCCGGCCCCATCGCGGCGCGCACCGCCGTCGACAACGATTGCGTCGCGGCAACGGCGCCAAGGCTCAGCAGAAAACGGCGGCGGTCGATCGTGTTGCGCATTGCGGCTCCTCTCTGTGACGATGTTGGAATACCCGGCGCTCACGGGAAAGGCTAGGTCGTGGTCACCTTGAAGAAGAACGGATCGATCGACACCGCCACCGGCGTCACGTTGTCGACGTTCAACAAGACGTGATTCGCGAAGTCGGCGTTCCGCTGGTAGCTCACGTCATGAGGGAAGTTCGCCTTGTCCGGCGTGTTGTTGGCCGAGAAGACGCCGTAGAACACGGTATCGACGGCCATGACGTGAACGTAGTCGCCGAGGTAGGGAAAGAACGCGAGCGTCGGCGTCGCCGCCGGGACGGTGGCGAGTAGGAGGTCGTCGGGCGCGGTTTTCCAGTCGCTCGTCGTGAGCTCGCAGTGCGTGTCCCATCGCTGGTCCGCGCCGCTGCCGGTGAGCGCCTGATAGAGGAACGCGACCTTGCCGGTGCTGTTGACGGAAAGCGCGGGATTCGTCGCATTGGTGACCGCTCGAAGATCGTCGCTCCACGTGACGCCACGATCGGCCGAGCGCCGCACGTGCAGCGTGTAGTCGTCGGTGCCGACGCGATCGGCCCACGCGACGTACACGACGCCGCTGTCGCGCGGGTCGACGGCGATGCTCAAGTTCGACGCGACGAGCCGTTCCTGGCCGAGCCCGCTCGAGTTACCGGTAAAAGGCAGCGTACGCCCGGTGACGATGCGCATGCCGGCCGTGTTGTCGCCGCCGTGGACGAGCGACTGGAACGGCGGCGTGCTCGCGCCCCAATTGTCGTCGCGCACGACGACGACGTCGACGGTGGCGGCGGTCACGAAATCCGTCCACCGATACATGATCGCGTAGATCGTGCCGTCGAGATGGACGGCGGGCCGTACCGGAGGCCCGTTGCGAAGCGTCGTGCGCTGCTCGACCACGACGTGCGTGAAGCCGGATGGCGGCGGTTGCGTGGCATCCTGCGATACGTCGATCGTCGCGGTTCGACCGTCGCCCGTGCCGTTGCCGAAATTCGGCCTCATCAACTGGCGATCTTCGTTGCCGACGAACACGCGGTCCACCGGCGCAGCGCCCGCCGGCAACGTGACGCTCGCCGCCTGCAGGTACGGCTGATCGATGTTGTCCTGCGTGATCAGCCGCGTCATGATCGCGTTGCCGAGATACTGATTGGTGCGCAGGATGTCGCGCGTGCCGTTGACGTTCGCCCCGGCGCGCAGGATGCCGGCGTAGAGATTGCTGGTCTTGGTTGCGAAGCGCAGCGTGATGTCGTGCGTGGACTCGTCGCTCGGCACGATGTTGTTGAGCACCCACGTGAGGCCGCCGTCCGACGACACGTAGATCGGCGCCGTCGTGCTCGTGCTCCCGGCAGGGTTGGGCGTGAACGCCGAAGCGGCGATCTGGCTCGGGTCGGCTGGATTCACCGCGACGTTGGGCTCGCTGTCCTGGTTGGTCTCTCCGCTGAGGATGTTCGGAATGATGTCGACGAGCGAAACGCTGGTCGACTTCAAGCCGAGCACCCAGAAGTCGTTGCCGCGCGACGTGCCGGTCGCGGGCGTGACGAGGAGCTCCGCTCTCGCGCCGTCGAAGTTGCCGACAAGCACGAGCTTCGCCGGGAATTCGCGCGAGCTGCTGTCGATGTCGGCGTCCATCGACGAGCCCGCGATCGGCGTCAAGTGACCGAACGCGCCGCCGGGGAACGTGCCGAAGTACTTCATCGCCCACAGATTGTTGCCGTCCGAGCCCGACGCCTCGGGAACGACGACGAGCTCGTTGACGCCATCGCCATCGAAGTCCGCGGCAAGCGCGAACTTCGCCGGAAACTGGGCGCCGCTGCAGTCGATGTCGGCGTCCATCGGGTGGTTCGCGATCGGCGCCATGTGCGTGAACGCGCCGTTGGGAAAATCGCCGACGTACTTCATCACCCACAGATCGTTGCCGCGCGAGGTACCGGTGTCGGGCAAGACGACGAGCTCGGCGCGCTGATTGTTGTCGAGATCCGACGCGATCGCGAGCTTGGCGGCGAACTGCAAGCCGCTGCAATCGATGTCGGCTTGCATCGGATGGTTCGCGATCGGCGCCATGTGCGTGAACGCGCCGTTGGGAAAGTCGCCGACGTACTTCATCACCCACAGGTCGTTGCCGCGCGAGCCGTTCGCCTGCGGCGCGACGACGAGCTCGTCGCGGCTGTCGCCGTCGAAGTCGGCGGCGAGCGCGAATTTCGCCGGAAACTGCAGGCCGCTGCAGTCGATGTCGGCGTCCATCGGATGACCGGGAATCGGCGCCATGTGGACGAATTGGCCGCGCGGAAAGCGGCCGACGTACTTCATGACCCACAGGTCGTTGCCGCGCGACGTGCCGGTTTCGGGCGCGATGACGATCTCGTCGCGCCCGTCGTCGTCGAAGTCGCCGATGACGGCGAACTTGGCCGCGAACTGCAGTCCGCTGCAGTCGATGTCGGCGTCCATTTGGTGGTTGGGGATGGGCGCCATGTGCTGCCACGTGCCGGTCGGAAAGTCGCCGACGTACTTCATCACCCACAGGTCGTTGCCGCGGCTGCCCGGCGCGTTGGGCATGACGACGAGCTCGGCGCGCCCGTCCTCGTCGAAATCGCCGGCGATCAACTGCTTCGCGGGAAACTGCGTTCCGCTGCAATCGATGTCGGCGTCCATCGGGTGATTGGGGATCGGCGCCATATGCACCCACGCATGCGCGGTGCGATCGAACTTCATCACCCACAGGTCGTTGCCGCGACTGTCGCCGGCGTTCGGCGCAATGGCGATCTCGTCGCAGCCGTCGCCGTCGAAGTCGGCCACCAGCGCGAACTTCGCCTCGACCTGATTGCCGCTGCAGTCGATGTCGGCACCGATCGGATGATTCGGAATCGGCGCCATGTGCTGCCACGTCGCGCTCGGGACGTCGTACTTCATCACCCACAGATCGTTGCCGCGCGAGCCGGACGTGTCCGGTGAGACGGCGACCTCGGTCAGGCCGTCGCCGTCGAAGTCGCCGACCACGACGAACCGGGCGGGAAACTGCAGGCCGCTGCAATCGATATCCGCCTCCATGGGATGGCCATGGATCGGTCCGATGTGGTCCCAGGGCACGACGGCTTCCTTGCGTTTCGCGTTGCTATTGACGAACGAGCGTGCGCACCCGCGCGAGCGCCGCGATCGGGTGCGCATCGAGCCGGTCGAGCACCGTCAACGCGTGGTCGCGGAGCTCCTCGACGTATTGCCTGCGCAACAGCCAGACGCCTTCCTCGCCGACCGAGGGCTTGGGCGCGCGATACCACTTGATGTCGCGGCTCGCCGCATAGACGATGCGCACCTCGCCCGCCTGCGCGTCGCCCTTTTCGAACGACGTCGGATCGATCGTCGCCTCGCTCCAGACGGGCGAATGCTCGCTCAAGCTGCCTGCGTTTGTCTGCAATTGGCGTGTCGCGACGACCTTCCCGGCGACGACGACGTCGGCAAGCCGCAAGCGCTCGCGCAGCGCGTCATCGGCTGCGGCCGCGTCTTCTTTCATCAGATGCTCCGTGAGGTGCGCGCGGTCGAAGTCGAGCGACTCGTGCGCGAGCTCGACCATGGCGATGCTTTCGCCGTAGAGCCAGCCGTACGCGAGAAACAGCGCGAGATGCCCGGTCTTCGGCGAGACCGCGTTCTGGGTGACGACGGTGATGGACTTTCCGGCGATGAAGCGCAGCGCCGGCGGTGCGCGGTACACCGCCTCGACGTCGACGACGGTCGTGGTCGGACCGACCGGCACCTGCGGCATCGTCGCGGCGCCACGCTTCGCGACCTTGCCGATGAAGACGAACTCGGCGTCGCGCAGCGTGCGGCGAAGGGGCAGCGGCATGTCGACCGCGTGTAGGCGGTGGCGCTTGGCCCAGCGGCGGCTGTCGCGTGGGACTTAACGCGTCAGGGTGTCAGGCTACGGACGGCTACGTGAGGCGTTTGACGCGGCTCGACCACTTCTTCACGAGCACCGCGACCAGGATTGCCGCCACCAGAACTTGCGCGACGTCGACCAGCACATACCAGGAGCTCACGGCGAGCTCGCCGCTGATCCAGCTCGCGCACAAGCCGAGCGCCAGACTGGCAACGATCAACACCGCGTTGCGCAGCGCGCCGCTTTGCATGCGCGCGATGACGAACCCGAGCACGACACCGGAAAGTACGGGAAAGATTTCGTCCATGGGGTCGATATCTCCGTAGGGTCACCGGCTGCGTTGTCGTTTCCGAGGGGCGAAACGCGGCGGCAGCGTGTGGCGCAAGCGTAGTCCTGCGCGAAATGCCGCGTCAAGGGAAGGTTGAGGCGGTTCTGACTTTGGCGGAAAACGCCTCGCAATTTCGATAACACATTATTTGGCTCCCACGCGCACCTGCCAGAAGTGACAGCGGCAACCGTCGCCTTGGCCTAGTCTATTTGGACGAATTGACCGTTCGTATCGACCGCCCTAGCGTATGCGTACGACGGGCCATTGCGTCGCGCATGCGTTCTCCGCGCGAACCCCGTCATGTGCATGGGGAGATCGCATGGACGCTTCGATGACATCAGCATCGAGCGGCAACACGACCGAGCCAATGGCGTTCTTGGTTGCGAGTTGGCTCGGCATGCCGCGGGAAGAGATTCTGCGTGGTTTAGACGAAGGCTGGATAGCACCACCGCCAGGTTCGGCGCCCGGATGGACGCCCCCCGCGTCTGACGCCGCGACGGCGACATCGGACGGTTCTGGTTGGGGGCCGGCGGCCGAAACGTTTGAAAGCGCTGCAAGCACCGACGATTTGCAGGGTGTCGCCGGCGATTCCGGCGCAGCGACAACCGAATTGCGTTCGACCGTGCATGACTGGCTCCATGCAATCGATCCGAGCCTTGCGGACGAAGCAGTCGAAAAGCTCTGGCAATCCACCGGCGTCGATGACGCGGCGCGCGCCGCGTGGTGGCGCGACTATCTGCTGCGAGCGCTTGGCGTATCTGCCGACAAGTCGAGCGCCGATGTTGAGCAAGTCGACGCGGCGATCGCGGCTGCATCCGCCGACCCTGCGAACCACGCGACGATCGTGCCGCTCGCAGGCCTCTCCGGCGAGTCGATCGCGGATCTTGCAAAGAACGATGCAGGTGCTCGCTATGCTCTTGCGCAGATGGATCCAGTCGCCCTCACCAGTAATCGTGCGCTGGCCGCTGCGCGCGATCCGCTGGGCGCGTTCGATCGCTTCGATCCCGACACCGGCGAGCAATTGCTGAGCGATGCTTTCATCGCCGATCGCTCGAAGCTCGTTGCGTGGAAGCTGCGGCAGGATAACGGTGGGGACCTTGCGATCGCGGGAGACGAGCGATGGACATTCGTCGATCGGGGGCGCATTGGCGACGACGGTGCACCGTTCACGTTAACGCTCGAAGGCGATCAGGCGAACGGGGCGACGGTCGCGCATCAGGTCGTATTCGGCACTTCGAACAGCGACGTCATCGGCGGCGCTTCGACCGACGATCGCCTCTATGGACAGGCGGGTGATGATTTCTTGCGTGGAGGGGCCGGGTCCGACTATATCGAAGGCGGGCAGGGCTTCGATACGCTCGCGGGCGGTCGCGGGGACGATCAACTCGTCGGAGGCGCCGGTGATGATGACATCGATGGCGGGTCGGGCGGTGACGCACTCGAAGGCGGCTCGGGCGATGACGCACTCGCGGGTGGTCGCGGTAACGATCTTCTCGATGGTGGTGTCGGCGACGACACGTACACATTCGAAGGCGGAGATGGCAGGGACGTCATCGTCGATGCCGATGGCCGAGGGCACGTCGTGCTCGATGACATCGAGATCACCGGATCGGGCGCGAGTCGTGTGGCGGATGGCGTGTGGCGCAGCGCCGACGGCGCTCTCGAATTTCGGTATGCAGGTACAGCCGACGACCCGGGTGTGCTGTCGATCCGCGCCACCGGCTCGAGTGGAAGCGACGCGGACGAGATTCGCATTCGGGATTGGCAGAACGGCGCGCTCGGCATCACGCTCGACGAAGGGCTGGATCCGGCGGCCGATGCAACCGCGGATAGTGGCGGCGAAGCGACCGACTGGGCGGTTCCGCCACCCGGCCGGCGTTCGTCCGGCGTTGCTCAGCAACTGGTGGGGCATCCAGCCACCGCCTTTTTCACCGATATTCCGCGAGACTCCGACGTCGCCAGCAGTCTAGTTGCGCCGGACATCGTCAACACTGCCGTTCGCGCGTTTGCAGGCGCGCCCGAGCCGCCGGACATCACCTCCGCGATCCACGCCTGGGACGGGGCCGCAGTCGGGATCACCCCGCAACAAGTATCGAGCGCGGTGCTCGACTTCCACGATTCAGGCGATCTCGCGATCGATCATGCAGCGAGCGAACCCGTGGCGAATCTGAGTGCGATCTTGCCGACGATGCCAACCACGGAGAGCTTGTCGGTCGCGAGTACTCCAGCGCCGGGCACCAGCGGATCCGGGCTTGCAATGGGACGGGCGAGCGGGCAGCGGGGGTAAACGGTTCGAGATCGAGTCGGTTGGGGACGAGCGACCGGGCGGTTATCCTGTCGGTGGCGTGCAAACTGGCGGGAGGTCCCATGAGCAGACAACAGACGATCCGCAACTTCCATTCTGCTGTTCGGGTACTCACAGCGCTGTGCCGTTCTTGCGTTTGCACGCTCGCATTTGTCGCGAGCTTGTCGCACGCGGCCGCGTCTCCCGAACCTTCCGCCGCAGCGTTCAAGAGTCTCGATGATCTCGTCGAGCACCAGGAGTACGACGCTGCGCTGCAGCGCTTGAACGACAACAAAGCTAGCGAGGAGGAGAAGCTGACGTGGCTACGCCGCCAAGGCGAAGCGGGACACGTTCCGATTCAGTACGACCTCGCTGCACGTTTGTTTGCGCGGGACCGCGACGAGAGCATCAAGTGGTACGCGAGGGGACGTCTTGCCCGCACGTTGGATGCGGCGGAGTGCGCAAGTGGCGGTGCGTCATTCGGTCGGAGGGTGGTATTGGACAAGATCGCGGAGAAGGTTCGCGACGAAGCGGTCGCTAATCCAAGACCGTTCACAAAAGCGATCGAAGCAAGCCTCGAGTGGGAATCCAAACGAGTCGAGCGTCCCTCGGCTGTTTGGATATGCGGACCTGCCGGAGTCTCCAAGGCTTATGGCCTCAAGGCGTCAGCCGAGGAACGCCGCAAGTCGCGTGAGGACGCACTTCGAAACATGACGATCGAAGCGAAAGCCGTGCGCGATTTTGAACAGGCTGTCGATGCAGGTGAGGCGATGCACGTGGAGGTACTGGACTCGGGAGCTCTGCCATTGCTGCTGGGCTACGGACCTCCAAGGTCGGGCTGGCTCGACAACCGACGGTTACTGTTCGTCGGCAAGCCGCCATCAGAGAGGAGCGTTCCCAATCTGGACAAGAACAACCGCAACTGGGCAGTCCTGTTGTGGGACACCGTCGCCAATCGCATCGAACCGATCCTTTGGGCTTCGTACATCGATGCGTTGTGCGTAGATGACGACTATGTTGTCGTGGTCGCCGTGGAACATGTCGATGCGCCCGCCAACGCCGGCGAGCGGCAGGCAGGGACCGCAGAACCTGATCGATACGGAAACGTCACTTGGCTATACGAAGGAAGATATCCAAATCTGGTGAAGAACGTGCCAGCATCGCCCGCAATTGGACGGTTCAAAGATCGGAAGATGGATTGTACCGAGGCGCCGCGGCCTGAGCAGCAGGAAGAATCGCGCGGCGTGGTCACTTGGCTGCGTAGCAACGACGGCACAATATTCTTGCCCGATGGAAAAGGCAACAGGATCATGCGGCGAAACGATGGGCGTGTCATCACGCTTCCTGTGTCTCGCTACGGCTTCCCGCGCCCGATCATGTTTGCCTTCTGGAAGGCCGCGTATCTACTGGAAGACGGAGGTCGGAACCCGGGCACCAACGATGTAACTGGCTCCCATCCGGCACGCGGGCAAGAACAGGTCGTCCATTGGCTCCGCTCCGACGGCGGTGTTCAAACAATCGGCATCCCATACGGCGTCTGGACGAGCTACGCCCAGTTGAGCGCCATCCGTCGCGGCATAGTCGTCTCCGGGGGCAGCGGGCAGAACAGCAAAACGCCGGGCTACAGGGGCCTGTATCTATTCGACGACAAACTCGAGGCCGTTCGCTTGATCGCCGGTAAGGCGACCCTTGCGGCGACCTCTCCCGATGGATGCCGACTCGCCTTCGAGCATCACTTGCTGGAACCGGATCCGAACGCATCGGGAACAGCTGATTCCGTTATGCCGACAATGAAGATGATCGACCTGTGCGACGGAGGCCCACAAAATGCCGACAAGATCAAGCAATGAGCTTTCGCTGCTCGCACTCGTTGCATCCGACATGTCCTATGCGGCAGGGACACCTTTTGCTGAAGAAGGTCGCGCCTTGCAAGCGTTTAAGGATAGCGACTATGGAAGTGAACCAGCATTCGCCGTCCCCGACGACTTCAAGGTCGTTGAGAGTACGAGGGATGCAAGGTCAGGGTTCAAGTATGTTCTGTTCAAGAATTCACATAACGAATTTATCGTCGCTTTCGGGGGTACGGACTACTTGGATCCACAAGACTGGGCCGAAGACAGCCTGCATCTGGGTTGGCAACAATGGCTGCTTAATCGCGACGCTGTCATCAATAGGCTCGACGCCCTAACCAATAGCGCGAGCTTGGTCCATTTCACGGGGCAAAGCCTGGGTGGAGCTCTGGCGGAATACGCGGCCTATGACTGGATCACTAACAACGGCGAGGACAAGGAGCCTGATTCCTACGTTCAGTCGCACACGACCGTGACCACGTTCAACGGACTCGGCGGTGAAACAGTGCTTAGACAGGAAGCCGGCAAGAACGCGCGCAAGGCCTACGACGAAGGCGTGCTCCGCGATGTCACCGAGCGAGCCGCATATAGAGTGCGGAACGACGTGATATCTCTGCTAGGAGGTGGGCACGCAGGCATACCCGTATACGAGCTACCCTTTCCGCTGGACGGCAGCTATCTCGACCCCGTTGACGCACACAGAATTGAAACAGGCCTCTATCCGTCCGTAAGATCGGAATCAACTTTTCAATACGCAAAGCAAGACCCCAACCCGCCGATATTGCAAATGTCTGAGACGCAGCGAGCAATGGGTCTCTGGGGCGGTGTGTTCAATGAAAAGGGGATATCGCCGGAGGAGTCCTTATCGCGGATCGGCGCGGCGGTGATCGGCGGCGCACTTTTCGGCAACGAGAAGGAAATCACCGATTTTGTGCGGACGCTAATTACCGCCAATGGCAACGCAGCGACCAGCGAAGGTGGCAAGCTACTTTGCACGATACTCGCTGAAAAAGATTGGGGTCCGATATTCAAGTCAGTCGCGTCGACGCTGAAGGCTCCGTTACTATCGGCGTACGCGGGTTTGATCGCCTACGCGGTTGGAGCCAAAGCAATTCATGACAACTACGCCACGGAGGCGTTCGAGAAGATCCTAAACGTTCCGGGGGTCGTTCCAAAGCGCGGCGCGTCAGCCGTGGACGAATATCTCCGCGCAAATCCGCTGACCGACTATCTGAATCCCGAGAAACCCAGGGCAAAGCGCGTCTTCGATCCTCTGCGGGGTGCCCTCGACGACAGTCAATTCGTCGACAAACTGTTCAGCGCCAGCCCGGATTGGCAGTACGACCTTGCGGGGTTTCTTGTGGAGCAGAGAAAGGCGCTGCTCGACGGCGAAACTAGCGACCCGGTTGCACGCGCGAAGAGTGCGGCCGACTACGAGGCGAGTGTCTTGACGTGGATGGACGAGCGTCGGGCCTTGATAGCGTCGGTCGACACCGCGGCCGCGGCAGAAGTGAAACGCGAAATGGAGAAGTTCATTCACGACGACTTCGCTGTGGCCCTCGTCAATCAAAGCGATGTTCTCGGTGCAACCGTATTGGCGCACGCCAATGTGTTCGGCGAAGTAAAGCAGGATTTCGTCAGTTACGACCGCTATCATGACGCTCTCGTGAATGCGGTCGACGACCCTGCCTTTCACGACGTAAGAGACTTGTTGCTTGATACGTTGAAGTGGATAGAACGTGGCGGAGAATGGATCAATGTGGTTGCCGGAAGGCGAGAAACGAATCCGTTCGATGACCCGGCGCTTGTTTCCGCCAACGACGCTGGTACAGGAAGCTTGACTGAGGGCCGCGCAAAGGAATTTACGCTTTACTTGCCGTATGACGCGGGGGCGGGAGGGCAGCGGATCAAACTGACGCTCGGAGGGCCAAACGTAGACCAGTTCGAAGTGTCGCGCGACGGCAATGCAATAACACTCGATGCAAGCGGCGCATTCGAGCTTGTCGTTCCGGAAGGTAGCCGTGAAGTTGTATTTGCATTGGACGCCGCGCGAGACATCGATGTCGACGAGACACTTTCCCTGACAGCGCAGCTACTCGACGCCGCTGGGAACCCAACCCATCAATCTCACCTGGAGCTCAATCTCGCCTTCGACGCCCAAGTCGAAGCACCTCCGACCATCACGAATACGATCGTCGGAACATCGCTCGACGACAATCGTCTCGGCGATGCGACACACCGGCCGCGCGTTGGCACGGCCGCAAACGACCGTTTGCAGGGTCTCGCCGGCCACGACGAACTGCGCGGCGCCGACGGAAGCGACATCGTCGAAGGCGGTTCCGGCGCCGATGTCGTTGCGGGCAACAATGGCAATGACGAAGTGTTCGCGGACAGCGAGCTGAACGAGGTCGGTCTGCGCAACTACATCGCGAGCTCGGCAACCGCAACGACGGGTGGCCCCCGCCCTAGCCAGCCGCTGATCACTGGAAGCGATTGGCTTCAGGGCGGCCTTGGCGATGACACGGTCGTGGGCGCGGACGGCAACGAGGTTCTATTCGGGGGTGGCGGCAAGGACCTGCTTGTCGGGGGCGCAGGCCACGATGTATTGGACGGCGACGACGATTATGAACCCGGCAACATCACCGATGTGTTCATTCAGCCGGGACGCGGACCCGGCGCGCCATTCGATGCGTACTACTCGTCGGTCAACGTCATCAATTTCGCGGGCGACGTAGGCGATGCCGACGAAATCCATGCCGGCTCCGGCGACGACTACGTCAATGCCGAATATGGCGATGACACCGCGTGGGGCGATGACGGCGACGACATCATCTCGGGAGCCGACGGGAATGACGCTCTCTTCGGCGGCCGCGGCAACGATCAAATCGCTGGGGACACGTACGGGCTGTTGGTAGGTGCGTCGACCACCGCGCCCGTCGGCGACGATTACGTGGACGGTGGCGAAGGCAATGATCGCCTTTTCGGCGACGGCGGAGCCGACACGTTGGTCGGTGGGTCAGGTGACGACCTGCTTCGCGGCAACAATCCATGGATCGACTCCACCGGCTTCAATCCGTTGGCCGCGGCGGACGGCGACGATTTCTTGAGCGGAGGTGACGGCAACGACGATCTCATCGGCGATTCGGGTGGCGATTCGATCATCGGCGGCGCCGGCAATGATCGGATGTGGGGCGATTCGGATCAAACGCCGGTCGCGCTTCAAGGCAATGACGACATCGATGGCGGCGATGGCGACGACATCATGCGCGGCTACGGCGGTGACGACACGCTGAAGGGCGGCACCGGCGACGACCAGCTATGGGGTGAAGCTGGCAACGACTTGCTGGACGGCGGCCTTGCAAGGAACGGCGACTATCTCGACGGCGGCGATGGCAACGACGTACTGATCGCGAGCTCGACACAAGCCAACACGCTCTACGGAGGGAAAGGCGACGACCGGTTGTCAGGCGGGGGCAGCCTCTCGGGTCAGGACGGCAACGACACGCTGCAGGCGCTCGGTGTCGTGGACACCTCGCTGATGGGCGGCAACGGTGACGACACATTGTATGCCGGCGGCGGTGGCGATCTTTTGTTCGGAGAGGCCGGCCGCGATGTCTTGAACGCGGCTTCGGCGGGATCGCAGATGTCCGGTGGTCTCGACGATGATCTGGTTCAGGGCGATGCAGGTCCAGACCGCGAGTGGGGAGACGACGGACAAGATGAAATGCACGGCGATGGCTCGAACGATCAACTACAAGGCGGCAATGGAAACGACACGCTGTACGGTGATGAAGGGGACGATGTGCTGTTCGGGCAAGACGGCGACGACACGTTGTCGGGAGGCTCGGGCCGCAACTATCTGATCGGCGGGGCCGGCAATGACACGTACTTGGTCGACGCGAACGTTGGCGAAGACGTCATCATCGATCAGGAGGGCACGAACACCCTTGAGTTCGCCGACGGCGTGAGCGCGGATGAGCTCAGCCTTCGTGAGGGCGTCGATGCAACCGGCAAGGGCGGCTACCTCGTGATCGAGGGCGTAAGCGGTGCGGGCCGCGTAATTATCTCCGGCGGGCTCGACGGCGCGGTCTCGCAATTCCGGTTTGCAGACGGCAGCGCGCTCACCGCGGCGGAGGCCGCCGATCTCGTGTCGGCGTCGGCTCGCGCCGATCGCCAGCTATCGTTTGGCCGCAGTGATCGAGAGGTCGACTACTTTTGGGGAGATGGCAGCAACGACGTGCTCCGTTCGCCGCTGCCCGGCTACGCGGTGTACGGATGGGACGGCAACGACACGCTCACAGGCGCAGACGGTAACGAGAGGCTCTCCGGCGGTAACGGCGACGACCGTCTCGATGGCGGGGCTGGCGACGACGTGCTTGTTGGCGGCGAGGGCAAGGACACGTACGTCTTCGGCCGCGGTTCGGGCAACGACGTAATCGACGACGAGCACATTTCGGCAACACCGAGCACGGAGGTCGATACGCTCGAGCTCGGCGCTGGCATCGCACCAAGCGACGTACGGCTCGTCCGAGACGACTACGATGTTGTCGTGATGCTCAACAACGGCCCGACGCAGGCGCGCATCGGCGGCTACTACACAACGGCACGACCGGCTACAACCGGCCCCGACGCGGCCGTGGACCGCAAGATCGAGCGCATTCAGTTTGCCGACGGGACCGTTTGGGATGCCGCGGCAATCAGTGCTCGCATCGAGGCCGGAACGCCCAATGCGACGACTGGAACGAACGCCGACAACACGTTCGTCGTCGACAGCGCTGACGACACCGTGAGCGAGCTGCCGGGTGGTGGCAGCGATACGATCCAGAGCTCGGTCAGCTACGCGCTGCGCCCAAACGTCGAACGACTCGTTCTAACGGGATCGCTCAATTCGAACGCATGGGCCAACGCGTCGAATGCGATAAGTTATCTCGTCGGCAACGACGGCAACAACACGTTCGACGGGCCAGGGCGGTTCTTCAGCGCAACGGGCTCGCAAACGACCACGACGACCGGCGGTGGCACGAACGCGTATGCCGTCATGTCGGGCGGAAAGGGTGACGATTCCTATTATCTCGACTATTTCAAGGGCGGACAGGTCGTCGAGAACGCGAACGAGGGCAGCGACACCATCTATTTGACGCACGGTGCGGGCTTCTACGTCCTTCCGGCGAACGTCAAGAACGTCAAGGACCTGAACGGTGGGAACGCTCGATTCATCGGTGTAGACGACCCGCCCGATCAAATCTTTGGCAACGCCCTCGACAACTTCATCGGTTACGTCGGCGTACATGCGGGCATCCGCTACTATCTCGACGGAGGCGTGGGCGCCGATACGATGCAGGGCGGCGAGAAGGGTGACATCTATATCGTCGACAACATCAACGATCGAGTCGTCGAATCCGATGATCTAACGCATGCGATCGGCCCGGACGAAGTGCGCAGCTCGGTGAGCTACGAGCTGCCCGATAACGTCGAGATGCTTACGTTGCAGGGTACGGATGCCATCGACGGCTGGGGCAACGACCTCGGCAACCGTCTCGACGGCCTGCAGAACACCGCCGTGAACACGCTTGCCGGCGGATTGAGCAGCGACTACTACGTCGTCGGCGCGAACGATATCGTCGTCGAACGACCGGGGGAGGGCTTCGATACCGTAGAGCTGCATGGGACCGGCACTCGCACCTACACGTTGGCCGACATTCCGGACAACGTCGAAGGGCTCGCGCTCGGCGACGATCTCGGCGCATCGAATCTCGAGGGCGATCCGGGCGACAACGTCCTCGCAGGCAACGCATCGGCCAACACGATCATCGGCGGCACGGGCAACGACGTGTTGAAAGGGGGCGGCGGCGCGGACACGTACTTGTTCAGCAAGGGCTTCGGCCAAGACGTCGTTTCGGAGACCGAACCGGGTAACCACGTCATTTTCGACGCTTCCATTGCGTCCGGCGATGCGTACTTCGACCACCGCCAGCTCAAGTTTCGCAGCACGACCGATAGCCTATCGTTACTCTGGAACACTGATGTGCAGTTCGCCGACGGCACGTTCTTCTCTGCTGCCGACGTGAGCGCGTTAATTTTCGCGAGCGATTCGACCTCGCCAACCGACCAGGTCGACTTGCTGTACGGCACCGATGCCGCCGATCGGCTCTCGGCAATGGATGGCGATGACTTTGTTTATGGCTACGGCGGCAACGACACGCTCGACGGCGGCATAGGCAACGATCGGATGTGGGGTGGCGCGGGCAATGATTCGATCGCCGGAAACGATGGCGATGACCCGCTATCCGGCGAGGCCGGTGCCGACTCGATCGATGGCGGCGCGGGTTACGACACGATACACGGTGGTGACGACGCCGACACGATCGACGGCGGCGCCGGAATTGATACGCTCTACGGCGACGCAGGCGACGACACGGTTCGCGGCGGAGACGATCCGGGTCACCTGTACGGCGGCGATGGTAACGACACCGTAGTGGGCGGCGTCGACGCCGATTCACTCGACGGCGAGGCGGGTAACGATCTGCTGCAGGCGGGCGCCGGAGACGACGCTTTGAACGGCGGAGCCGATGACGACAACCTCCAGGGTGGCGACGGCAACGATTTCCTGTGGGCCGATGTCGGTGACGACGTTCTCGACGGTGGTCCGGGAGACGACTACCTCCTCGGCGGCCCCGGTAACGACACCTATGTGCTCGCGCCCGGCGGCGGCCAGGACACGGTGTACAACGGCGCCGACATTCTCGCTGCGGGCGAGAAGGCGATCGTCCAAGTCGATGCCGCGTTGATGCCCGCCGACGTCAGCGTGACGCGCGATGACGCCGAAGGTGGCTCGCTGTGGCTTGTCGTGTCGGCAAACGGAGGGGCCGATGCGATCCGGCTGGCGAGCTTCGTCGACGCCGCGCATCCGGTCGAAATCCGATTCGCCGACGGTACGACATGGGACCCGGCGACGGTCCTCGACAAGCTGTACATGCATCGCGGGACGAGCGCCGCTGACAATCTCGTCGGCGGCCCGGGCGATGACACGCTGTATGGGTACGCAGGCAACGACACACTGGTGGGGCAAGCGGGCAACGACCTGCTGGACGGCGGGACGGGCGCCGACGCGATGAGCGGCGGCGACGGCAACGACACCTTCATCGTCGACGACGCGGGCGATGCGCTGACCGACAGCAGCGGCTGGGACATCGTCCAAAGCTCCATCTCGTACGTGCTGCCGTCCAACGTCGATGAGCTGGTGCTGAGCGCGGCTGCCGCGTTCAATGCGACGGGCAATGCGACCAACAACCGGCTGACCGGCAACGCGAACGCCAACGTACTCGATGGAAAGGCGGGCAGCGACACGATGCGCGGCGGTGTCGGTGACGATACCTACGTGGTCGACAACGCCGGCGACGTAGCGATCGAGAACGCGGGCGAGGGCACCGACCTCGTGCGGTCGAGTGTGACGTACACACTCCCGTCGAACATCGAGAACCTCACGTTGACGGGAACGTCCGGTATCAGCGGCACAGGCAACGCAGCCGCGAACATCATCGTGGGTAATGGCGCCGCTAACAAGCTTACCGGGGGGCTCGGCGACGACCAGCTCGACGGCGGCGCCGGCGCCGACACGCTCAAGGGTGGTGCGGGCAACGACACTTACATTATTGACAGTGCGTCGGACGTCATTACCGAGCTCGCCGGCGAAGGCACCGATACGGCGCGATCGAGCGTGACGTACACGATCGGCGCCAACGTCGAAAGCCTGGTGCTCACAGGCGCCGGTGCCATCAACGGCACGGGCAATGCGTCGGCCAACACGATCACGGGCAACGCCGGCGCCAACGTGATCAACGGAGGCGCGGGTGCGGACACGCTGCAAGGTGGCGCGGGAAACGACACGTACGTCGTCGACAACGCCGCCGATCTCGTGTCGGAGAACACCGCGGAAGGCAGCGACCTCGTGCAGAGCGCGATCACGTACGCGCTTGCGGCGAACGTCGAGAATCTTACGCTGACGGGAACCTCGGCGATCAATGGTACGGGCAACGCGCTTGCCAATGTCATCATCGGCAACAGCGGCAACAACGTGCTCGACGGTGCCGCCGGAGGCGACACTCTCAAAGGCGGCCTCGGCAACGACACGTATATCGTCGACTCGACCGCCGATACGATCGTCGAGAATGCGAGCGCGGGGACCGATCTCGTGCAAAGCGCGGTGACGATTACGCTTGCCGCCAACGTCGAAAATCTGACGCTCAAGGGAACGAGCGCCATCAACGGCACGGGCAACGCGCTCGCGAACGTGATCACCGGCAATAGCGGCGACAATGTGGTCAGTGGAGGCGCAGGCAGCGACACCCTGAAAGGCGGAGCCGGCAACGATACGTACGTCGTCGACGTTGCAACCGACGTCGTCACCGAGCTCGCGGCCGAAGGCACGGACACCGTTCAATCCGCGGTGACATGGACACTCGGCGCGAACGTCGAGAACCTGCTGCTGACCGGGACCACGGCGATCAAGGGCACTGGCAACACGCTCGACAATTGGCTGCAAGGCAACGCCGCGGTGAACACGATCGACGGCGGAGCCGGCAACGACGCGCTCTGGGGTGCCGCCGGTGACGATGCGATGCTCGGCAACGCCGGTAACGATCTCGTTCAAGGCGGACTCGGCAACGATTCGCTGACCGACACTGCCGGTAACAATCTGCTCGACGGCGGAGCCGGCGCCGATACGCTGACAGGAGGGGTAGCCCACGAGCTCTTCATCGGCGGCGTCGGCAATGACACGATCGCGAGCGGCGGCGGCGCCGACGTCATCGCGTTCAACAAAGGCGACGGCGTCGACACCGTCAACGCACGTGCCGGCACCGACGACACCCTCTCGCTCGGCGGCGGCATCGCGTACAGCGACCTCAAGCTGCGCAAGAGCGGACTCGACCTCGTCGTCGACGCCAACAACGGCGATCAAATCACGTTCAAGGATTGGTACCAGACGGGCGTGAACAACAAGAGCGTTCTCAATGTCCAGGTCGTTGCCGATGCGATGACGGCATTCAATCCGGCGGGAAGCGATCCGCTGCTGAAGAGGAAGATCGCCGAATTCAACTTCGCCGGCATCGTCGGTGCGTTCGATGCGGCGCTGGCCGCGAATCCGGCGATCACCTCGTGGAGCATGTCCGCCGCGCTCGCCGCTTTCTATCTATCCGGCAGCGACAGCGCGGCGATCGGTGGCGATCTCGCATACGACTACGGCCATCGCAGTGCGCTGACGAGCATTGGGGCAGCGGCGGGACAGACAGTGCTCGCAGCCGCTACCTTCGGCACCGGTGTGCAGTTGCTGCAGGCGCCGGCGGCGCTCTATTCGGGCAGCGTTCGGTTGCAGTGATCGATCAGCGAGGCGGCGGTCGCCGCCTCGCGCGCTCGAGGCATGTTCGGTTTCGTTCGGCCCGCGAAGTCCGCTCTACCGCCGCAGGAGCCGGCATACGACTTCCTGCCGGCTTATCTGCGCGTATCGAGCTCGCCGCCTTCGCCGTTGCCTCGGCTCGTGTTGTACAACCTTCTCGCATTGGCGGGAGGACTCGGCCTATGGGCTATGTTGGGCCATCTCGACATCGTCGCGACCGCCGAAGGAAAGCTCGTACCGCGCTCGTACCTGAAGATCGTGCAGCCGGCGGAAGGCGGTGTCGTACGTCAGATCCTCGTCGAAGAGAACGCCTCGGTCGTCGCGGGGCAGACGCTGCTGCGGCTCGATCCCAGTGTCGCCGATGCCGACACGCGGGCCTTGAGCCACGAGCACGTCGCGCGAACGCTGCAGTTGCGGCGCATCGACGCCGAGATCGCTGACGGGCCGCTACGCAAGCTCGCCGCCGATCCCGATGACGCATACGTGCGCATCGCCGCGCAGTTTCAAGCGAATCGGCGCGCCTACGAGGACGCACTCGCGCAAGAGCGGGCGACGGTCGAGCGCATCGGCAAGGAACTCGCCGCTGCCAGCGAAGTGCAAACCAAGCTTCTACGGACGGTGCCGATCTACCAGACGATGTCGGAGCGTTACCGCACGCTGAAGCAGGAAGGTTTCGTGAGTGAGCTCTATCAGCTCGAACGTGAGCGCGACCGCATCGAGAAGGAACAGGACCTCAAGGCGCAGGATTTCACCGTCGAAAGTCTGCGCGCGAGTCTCGTCCAGGCGCAGCAGCGGCTTGCGCAGGTCACGTCGAATTACCGCCAGCAGTTGCACAACGAGCGCGCGGCGGCGCACGCGCAACTGAAGAAGCTCGACGAGGAGCTCGCGAAGCAGCGCTACCGGAACACGTTGATCGAGCTCGTTTCACCCCACGCGGGCATCGTCAAGGATCTCGCTACGCACACGCTCGGAACGGTGGTGTCGCCGGGAACGGTGCTGCTCACGTTGGTTCCTCATGGCGATGAGTTGCAGGCCGACGTAATGGTCAAGAACCTCGACGTCGGCTTCGTCCGGCCGGGCCAGCTCGCGCGAGTGAAGGTGGTCGCTTATCCGTTCCAAAAGTACGGCATGATCGAGGGCCGCGTCGTTCGCGTGAGTGCGGATGCGAGCGAGACGAGCGGCGGTCGCGCCGAGGAGCTCGATGCCGAGAGCAAGGCAACGCTCAATTCGACATACCGCGCGCGCATCGCGTTGCGCTCGCAGTACATTTGGATCGACGACATCCGGTTGCCCCTCATAGCGGGCATGCAGGTCGCCGCCGAGATCAACCTCGGCGAACGGACGGTGCTCGAATATCTGTTGGCCCCGGTTCAAAAGGCTTGGCACGAAGCCGGGCGGGAACGTTGATGCGCTGGTTTGAACGGCGTCTACGCTTCGCCCGCGCGCGCCGGCCGGCATCGCTTGACCACACGCTCGGCGGTGCCGATCTGATCTGGGCAGTCGGGAGCGTCTGCAACCTCCATCGCAAGCCGTTCGAGGCGGCACTGATTCGCAGCCAATTCCCGCCGCCGCATACGACGGTCGCGTTGATGGAGGCGTTGCGAAGCGTTGGCTTCGATGCGCAGGCGATTGCGGTCGACCTGCCGGGCCTTGCCTCGCTACCGCAACCCTGCCTCGTCGTGCTGGCGCCGCCGCGCCCGCAGCCGATCGAAGTGAACGACTCTGCAGCAGCGCCGGCCGCACCCGCGTTCGCGCTCGCTCTCGTCGTCAAGGTCGACGGCGAACGAGTACTGTACTTCCGCGCCGGCACGAATACGCCGGCGATCGCGACGGCCGAAGAGTTTGCCGGCGCCTTCGCCGGCGTCGCACTTGCGCTCGTGTCGTCCGAGCAGCCGGTGCGCGACGACGATCCGCTCGGATCGCCGGCGCCGTTCGGCTTTCGCTGGTTCCTTCCCGAGCTGATCAAGCACCGCAGCATCTGGCGTGACGTGCTGCTCGCATCGC
The DNA here is from genome assembly GCA_963728935.1 of uncultured beta proteobacterium. Lineage (GTDB taxonomy): Bacteria > Pseudomonadota > Gammaproteobacteria > Burkholderiales > Casimicrobiaceae > CAVSMC01. The sequence continues at coordinate 2,913,058 of CAVSMC010000001.1, forward strand.
TTTGCATCCAGCTCGTCGCGCTCGCCGTACCGCTGTGCAGCCAGATCATCATCGACAAGGTGATCGTTCATCAGACATCGAGCACGCTCGTCGTGATCGCGATCGCCTTGACGATTTTCCTGCTGTTCTCCGCCGCCTTCGGCTGGATCCGGCAGTACCTCGTCGCACATACGGGCAATCGCGTCGATGCCGTGCTGGCAAGGGAGGTCTTCACCCATCTTTTCCGGTTGCCGTTGCGCTATTTCGAACGGCGCGCGACCGGCGTCGTCGCGGCGCGTCTGCATGGCGTCGAGACGATCCGCGAGTTTCTCTCGGGGGCCGCCGTGACGCTGCTGCTCGATTGCCCGTTCCTGGTGCTGTTCCTCGCGCTGATGCTCGTCTACAGCGCGTGGCTGACTCTCGTCACGATCGCGATCCTCGCCGCCATCGTTGCGATGAGCCTCGCGGTGGCCCCGCTGTTCCAGCAGCGGCTGAACCATCAATTCCTGCTCGGCGCGCGCAACCAGGCGTTTCTCACCGAGTTCATCGCCGGCATGGAGACGGTGAAATCGCTGCAGATGGAGCCGCAGCTCGGCCGCCGCTACGAGGAATACCTCGCCGCTTACCTGCGCTCGAGCTTCGCGACGCGCCAGCTTGCCAACACCTACAACACCGTCGCCAACGCGCTCGAACAGCTCATGAGCACAGCGATCCTCTGCCTGGGCGCATGGCTGGTGATGCGAAACGCCGACTTCACGATCGGCATGCTGGTGGCGTTTCAGATGTTCGCCAATCGCGTTTCGCAGCCGATGTTGCGCCTGGTCGGTCTATGGCAGCAATTCCAGCAGGCGAGCATCGCCGTCAAGCGGTTGGCCGACGTCATGGACCCGCCTGCCGAGCCGTATGCAGTTGCGCCGAGTCGCGACGGGCCCGGGCCTGGGCACATCGAGTTCAAGTCCGTGGCGTTTCGTTACGCCGACGAGCGTCCGTTGTTGTACCGCGATCTGAGCTTCGTCGTGCCGGCGGGACGCTGCGTCGTCGTCCAAGGCCCATCAGGTTGCGGCAAGAGCACGCTGGCGAAGCTCCTGCAGGGCTTTTGCATGCCGACCGGCGGGCAAGTGCTGCTCGACGGCCGCGACACCCGACACTTCGCGGCGAACGAACTGCGTGCCTATTTCGGCGTCGTGCCCCAGGAAACCACGTTGTTCAGCGGCACCATCTACGACAACCTGATCCTGGCCAACCCGTTTGCGACATTCGAACAGGTCGTTCAGGCCTGCCGCTATGCGGACATTCACGATGCGATCGGCGCGCTGCCGAACGGATATCAGACCGAGATCGGCGAGCGCGGTGTCGGCCTTTCCGGCGGACAGAAGCAACGCATCGCGATCGCCCGTGCGCTGCTCAAGCGGCCGCGTATCCTGATCTTCGACGAAGCAACGAGCAATCTCGACCCGACCACGGCCGAGCATATCGCGCGCACGATCAACGGCCTCAAAGGGAAAGCGACGCTCCTGTTCATTTCACATCAGGTGCCGAAGGGCCTTGTCGCCGACCACACGATGCGCATCGCCGACGAACTGCCGAAGGCCGTGGGACAGGATTGAAATCCTATCCTGCGCTGGCGGACTGTCGGCGCCTGCTCCACGCCAACCCGGCGAGGCCCAAACCGATCAACGCTAGCGAAGCCGGCTCGGGCACCAGTACCGCGGGCGCGAGGGTCAGATGCACGGGACCTCGTGTTGCCGTCAACGGCGGCACCGAGTCCAACGCCAGTTCGACGAACACGTCGAAGAAGCTGTCGATCAGGAACCTCGGATCGCCCTGATTGCCGATCGAAGCAATCGATGCGCCGCCGAGCGACGGGTTCGATCCGTCGAGCGATACCGTCAACGTATGGCCAAGAACGGGACCGCTCAGCGATAACGCAACGAGCTCGGTTGCCCATGAGCCGAGCTCGGTCGAGAACGTGCGTCCCAGCACCTCCTCCTCCATCGTTCCGAGAAGGGTGACCGGACCGATGGGCACGTTCGCCAACGTGGTCAGCACGCCCTCGTAGGAAAGCGTTGCAACGATGTCCTGACCGCTCGCATCGAAGGTCGAGGAAACCAGCGAGAGCGTGGTGAACGTCCCCGGCGACACGCATACGCCGGCGGCGGGGAAGCAGCCCACACCGGTCGAGGAGGTGAAGCCAGCGCCGATCACCGGCAGCGTCGGTGTGCTGGAGATGACGGAGGCCCACGCGCTGGGCACGCTGACAAGCATGAAGGCGGCGATCGCCGCAACAACGCTCGAAACACGCCGACGCAAACGTGCCTGCGACATGATTCCTCCCGGCTCGAAGTAGTCTTCCGATTCCCGGCTCGCACCGCATGGAGCCGGCGCGAACGCCGCCAACGTCGACTGCGGAAGCACACGATACTCCGCGGCGCTGCGCTTCGCCAAGGCCCGAGCAGGGGTTCGGGCCGGTTGCGACGCCGGCGTCAAGGCAATGTGGGATCGTCGCGAGCGAACCGCGCGGAGCTCGAGCCCTCCACGTGCCGTTCACATCGCGGGAAACGTCGTCAATCGCCGTTTCGTGCGTAGTCGTTCCAGATGTCGACCGCGTAACCGCGCGGCATGTGATCGAGCAGCGAAAACCAAATAGGCGTCGGAGCGGCGTTCGAGCTGCCTGTTGCGAGGTCGCCGAGTCTAGCGATGTCTGCAAGGCTCGGCAGTAGCCCGAGCCCGCCGCTCGACACCGAGCCGTCTGCATCGATGCGCCGGGCATGCTTCACGTGCCGGTATCCGAACGGCTCGGCGGGTGGCAAGTGCGTCACCAGATCGTTGTGGTTGATGTAGCGCAGCGAGCGGGTATCCAAACGCGAATCGAACGCGCTTGTGAACGCGGCGTCGCCGACACGAGGCGATCCAATCGTGAGGACGCCTTCGGTGTGACCGAACTCGTCGGCGGCGAGCACGGCGAGCGCGCCACCCAGGCTGTGGCCGGTGAACCACACGGTGTGCGACGCCACGAGGGGAGCGAGCACGTTCGACAGAGCCGCCTTCACGCGTTCGTAGGCTTCCTTGAATCCCTGGTGGACTCTCGTCCCGGAAGATCCCCACTCGACGAGCTTGAATCGACTGTCGTCGTAGATGTCCTGCCACTCGTCGACCTGCGTGCCGCGAAACGACACGATGACGAACTGGGCGGCGACGCTCACGTAGCATTGAGCGCCGTTCGAGGGGACGAACGACGCGTCCAGGCCGGCGGATCGGAAGCGCGCAATGGCAATATCGGGCGCCCAATACGACAGCAGCGCGGCGTCCGCGAGCCACCAGGCGTTGCGCCGTCCGATCGCGCTCTGCGAAGCGGTGAACGGATGTTGCGCGCCGTTCTCGAAGTGAACGTAGTTCGCATCCGATTCGGGATGCAGCACGAACCGAAGGTCGCGCGTTGCGCGCGGCTTCGCAGTGGCTGTCGCGGCGCTCATCGTCGATACTCCCGGTAGCGTGCGTAGGTCATCGGTCAGCGCGCTTTCGGCCGCTTGGCGGCGGGCCGCTTTTTCGGCGCGGCCCGCTTCTTCTCGCGCGCGGCCAACGACGCGGCGGCTTTCTCGAGGCCCTTCTGGAATTCGTTGAGGTGCGGCACATCGTGGACGGCTACGCGGGATTCCTGAAACGTCGAACGGACTTCCTGCGCGCGCCACTCGGCGATCCGCTCGACGACGGCTTGATGATCCGCGAGCGTCGGCGCCGGTCGCGGCTGTTGCTGCGACAGCAAGCCGCCGAGATGTTTGGCACCATTCACGCGTGCACCCATATCGGGTATGCGACCGCCGGAAAGACAAAAGCGGAGCAGGATCGTCTTGATGATCGACGTGTGGTCGTAACAGTCCTTCGCAACATAGCGTCGCTCGGCCCACGGCGAAACGACGAAGGCCGGCACACGGGCGCCGTACTCGCGGAAGTTGGGATCGTCGTCCTGGGGCGTTACCGTCGGGTGCTGATGATCGTGGAATCCGCCGTGCTCGTCGTAGACGATGACGAGCAGCGTCTTGTCCCTCAGCGGCCCTTGCGTGACGGCGTGATAAACCCTGAGCGCAAGATCCTGGCCCGCCACGATGTCCGCGGGAGGGTGATCGTCGTTCTCGTAAGGGCCGTGGAACGGATACCCGAAGTTGGGATCGATCCAGCTCACCGCGGCGAGGTTGCCATTGGCCGCATCGTCGAAGAAATGCGGATCGCAGAACGCGTAGTCGCCGGCCGTCGTCGCGTTGTACTTGTCGTCGGCCATCTGGATCGTCGTCAGGATGCCGCCGAACGGGTTCAACAACGGGTAGCCGTACCACTTCCAGCTCACCTGGCGCGCGTCGAGGTGGCGTACGAACGACTCGAGGTAGTAGCGCGGTATCCCCGTTGGATTGTTCTTGCTCTTGTCCGCTTTTCCTGCCACCGCGTAGAGCCTGTTCGGCCAAGTCGCGCCCGCTACCGACGCGTACCACTGATCGCAGATCGTGAATTCCTCGGCGAGAAGATCGTACGTCGGCACCGACGTCTGGTCGAAGTACCCCATCACCAATCCAGCATTCGCCACGTCGTTGGGGTGTTGGTGTTCCTTCGCGTAGTTGCTCACGAATCCGCTGTTGTTGTTGGCGAGCTGCTCGGCGACGCACGCGCCGTCGTGGCAGGGGTCCTGATACCAGCGCAGCTTCGTATCGGTCATTCGCTGGATGGGGTACACCTTGCCGTCGTACGGGTTCGACATGCCGGGCTGGAGCCCGTCTACGTCGCTACGATTCTTCACGAGGCTCAGATAGCCGAGCATCTGGTCGAACGACCGGTTTTCCATCATCAGCACGACGATGTGGTCGATCTTGGCCAGGTTGTCGATGTCGGAATCGAGCGCGACGGCCACGTCGCGGACAGCAGCGCGTGCGCCGCCTTCTGGTCGCGCCGATTGCGCGCGTGTTTCCCCGGGCCGTTTGCGCGCGGGCTTCTTCGCCGGAGTCTTCTTCGACGTCGCCTTCTTCGCCATCGGCTTGGCGGCGTTCCTTGTCGTGGGCTTCTTGGCGCTCATGCGGGGCTTCCCGGGAATTCGGCGCAAAATATACTAAACCCTTCGAACCGGGGCCGCTCATCGCCCGCATTCCCGTGCCGCGATGCCCGGCAAAGCACGGCCCGGCCGGTACCTTCGCCGTTGCGCTCTCAACCGTGCGAGACGGTCTTGATTTGGCGCAACCGTCCGCGGCGGCGACGCGCCTAACATAAGGCGTTCGCTAGGCCATCTACGGGTCCTGGTGGGCCCATCGTGTTTCCCAAGCGCCGCTTTCGTTCGGTCGCTCATCTTGGCCGCGTCGCCGTGACCCCCTCTCCCAGCGCGGCAGCGGTGAATGTACGGCCATCCATCGCTCGATCTCGATCAAGCAGGCCAGCGCTATGTCCGGTGTGACCCTGAAGAGCCTCGTCAAGCAGTACGGCGCCAACAAGGTGGTCGACAACCTGTCGATCGAGGTCCGTGACAAGGAGTTCGCCGTTCTGGTGGGGCCCTCGGGCTGCGGCAAGACGACGGCGTTGCGCATGATCGCCGGGCTCGAAACGATCACCTCCGGCGAGATCTACATCGGCGACACGCTGGTGAACGGCATGGCGCCCAAGGACCGGGACATCGCGATGGTGTTCCAGAACTACGCGCTGTACCCGCACATGAACATCCGCGACAACATGGGCTTCGGGTTGAAGATCCGGCAATTGCCCAAGACGGAAATCGATGCGCGGGTGCAGGAGGCCGCCGACATCCTCGGTCTGAACGACCTTCTGGACCGCAAGCCCAAGGAGCTCTCCGGCGGCCAGCGACAACGTGTCGCAGTCGGCCGGGCGATCGTGCGCAAGCCGAAGCTCTTCCTGTTCGACGAGCCGCTGTCGAACCTCGATGCGAAGCTTCGCGTCGCGATGCGCGCCGAGATCAGCAAGCTGCATCGGCGTCTGGGCGCGACGATCATCTACGTGACGCACGACCAGGTCGAAGCCATGACGATGGCCGACCGGATCTTCATCATGAACAAAGGCCTGCTGCAGCAGAGCGGCACGCCGATGGACGTCTACTCGAACCCGGCCAATCGTTTCGTCGCCGGGTTCATCGGCTCGCCGGCGATGAATTTCATCGACGCGAAGACGGTCGAGGCCGACGGCGGCTTGTTCATCGACGCGGGCGGCTTCCGCGTCAAGGTGCCCGAGTCGTTTCGTCCGCGGCTGCAACCGTATGCGGGCCGGCCGATCGCGTTCGGCGTTCGACCCGAGGACATCGCCGCGCACGATGCGAGTGCCGACGAAAACGGAAGCACGCTGACCACCCGCGCCGACGTCGTCGAAACGCTGGGCTCCGAAATATTCGCGCATCTCACGTGCGGCAAGCACTCGATCGTCGCGCGTATGGATGTGCCTGAAACGCCGCTTCGCGTCGGCGAGACGCTGAAAGTCGATTTGAAGATGCCGAAGACGCACGTCTTCGACGCCGAGACCTCCGAGACGATCATCTAGGAGCACGGTCTCATCATGTGATGGAGGGGTGTATGAAGAAAGTCCTAAGAACCACATTGGTTGCGCTGTCGTCGCTTTGCATTGCCGCGGGCGCAGCGGCGCAGGGGCAGCAAAAGGAAATCCGCGTGCTGCTCGCGAACCATCCGTACGGCGAGCTGTTGAAGCAGGCGATCCCCGAGTTCGAAAGCGCCACCGGCATCAAGGTGAACGCCGAAAGTCTGCAGGAAAGCCAGCTCACCCAGAAGCTCACCACCGAGTTCGCGACGAACTCCTCCTCGGTCGACGTCTTCATGACTCGCCCGTTGCAGGAAGGCAAGATGTTCTACAAGAACGGCTGGTATGAGCCGCTCGCGAGCTACAACTTCTCGGACTATCCGAAGAACGTGATGAGCGTCGCGACGTTCGGATCGAAGTCGTACATCGTTCCGCTGGTGACCGAGTGGCAGGTGCTCTATTACAGGAAGGACCTGCTCGCAGCCGCCGGCGTCAAGGTTCCCACCACGTTCGTCGAGCTCGAAGCGGTTGCCAAGAAGCTCAACTCCGACGCCGTCGCCGGTTTCGCGTCGCGCGGCAAAGGCGCCGCAGCGGTCACGCAACTGTCGAGCTACGTCTACAACTACGGTGGACTCTATCTCGACAAGGGCGTCGCCGTGTTCGACTCGAAGCCCGCGGTCGACGCGATCCGCTTCTACGGGATGATGCTCGCGAGCTACGGCCCGAAGGGCGTGCAGTCGATGTCGTGGGAAAACGTGATGCCGCTGTTCCAGGCCGGCAAGGTCGCGATGTGGACCGACGCCTCGGTGTTCTACGGTCAGATCGTCGATCCCGCCAAGACGCAGTTGGGCGCGGACAAGGTCGGCATCGCCAATTTCCCGGCGGGCCCGAAGATGAATTCACCGTTCATCGTGTCGTCGTGGGGCATGGCGGTCGCGAAGCAGTCGAAGAAGAAAGACATGGCAATGAAGTTCATCGACTGGGCGACCAGCAAGGAGCTCGCGATCAAGGGCATGATGGCCAACATCACGATGGCGCGCTCGTCGGTCTGGGAAGACAAGGCGGTTCTCGCCAAAGTGAATCCGGGCCTCGTCGAAACGCGTGCGTTCGCGGCGAAGAACGGCAACCCGCTCGACCGTCCATACATGAGTGCGGTGGGCGAAGCGCGTGACCTGATCGGCGAGTTGGTCATCGAGTCGATCAACACCAAGGGCACGTCCCCGAACCTCGACAAGATGGCGAAGGACAGAGTCAACCGCGTGAACGAGCTTCTCCAGGACACCGGCGAGCTCGGGCAGCAGTAACGACACCGTCGCCGGGAGCGGGAGTCGCAGATGTTCCAGTCGAGCTTCGCTGACCGGAGTCTGCAACGGCTCTTCCCCCTCCCGGCGATCGTTTTCGTCGCGCTGCTGATGGTTTTTCCGATCCTGTACACGTCGTACCTGAGCTTCACCAACTGGAATCTCACGTCGGGCATGCCGGCGTCGTTCGTCGGCTGGAGAAGTTACGAGCGCGTTCTCACCGAGCCCCGCTTCCTGAATGCGCTTGCCCGCACGTTCGCGTTCACGTTCTTCGCGGTCGCGATCGAGGGCGTTTTGGGCGTCGCCGCGGCGCTGATCCTGAACCGCGCGTTCATCGGCAAGAGCGTCGCCAAGCTGCTGCTGCTGCTGCCGCTCGTCGCGACGCCGGTCGCCGTCGGCATCGTGTTCAATCTCTTCTACGACCCGACGATCGGGCTCGCGAACTTCATGCTGCAATCGTTCGGATTGCCGCCGGGCCTGTGGGTGTCGAACAGCAAGTCGGTGATCCCGTCGCTGATCCTCGTCGACGTGTGGCAGTGGACGCCGATGATCACGCTCATCGTTCTCGCCGGCCTTGCCGGCCTCTCCGACGAGCCGGTCGAAGCGGCGCGCATCGACGGCGCGAGCGAATGGCAGATCATCCGCTGGGTGACGATTCCGATGGTGATGCCGGTGATCCTGACCGCGCTGATCCTGCGCCTGATCGACGCGTTGAAGACATTCGACATCATCTTCGCCATGACGGGCGGCGGTCCGGGCTACGCGTCCGAGACGCTCAACATCATGGGATTCAAGTACAGCTTCGAGTATTTCCGCATGGGACAGTCGGCGGTCATTCTCGTGGTGCTCTTCATCGTCGTCTTCGGCTGCAGCCTCGGCATCATGAAGCTGCGCGCCAAGTCCGAGGTGTAGCGCGGCGATGAACAAGAAGACCATTTCGACCGCGATCTTCTATCTCGTCGTCATCGCGATGGCGCTCGTGGTGCTGTTCCCGTTCCTGTGGATGCTGTCGTCGTCGTTCAAGACGCAGATCGACATCATCGCGTGGCCGCCGAAGATCTTCTTCTCGCCGACGCTGCGCAACTACGAGAAGGTGTTCGGCGAGCAGGACTTCCTCAAGTACTTCATCAACTCGACGATCGTCGGCACGACCGCGGTCGGGCTTTCGCTCGTGCTCGGGCTTCCCGCGGCGTACTCGATCGCGCGCTTCACGCAACGCAAGCTCGCCGTGTTCATCCTGCTCGCGCGGCTGATGCCGGGCATCTCGTTCCTGATGCCGTGGTACATCGTCTTCTCGCGGCTCGACTTGATGGACAGCTACACGGCGCTGATCCTCTCTCACATGCTGATCGCGCTGCCGATCGTCGTGTGGATCATGTCGAGCTACTTCAGCACGATTCCGCCCGAGATGGAGGAGTCGGCGATGGTCGACGGCGCGACGCGTCAGTACGCGTTCTGGAAGATCATCCTGCCTCTGTCGGGACCGGGCATCATCACGGCGACGACGCTGTCGTTCATCTTCTCGTGGAACAACTTCATGTTCTCGCAGGTGCTCTCCATGGAGAAGACGAAGACGCTGCCGATCGCCGTCTACAACTTCCTCTCCTATGCCGAGGTCGACTGGGGCGGCGTGATGGCCGCCGCGGTCGCGATCATGGCGCCTGCGATCGTGCTGACGATGATCTTCCAGAAGTACGTCGTCAAAGGTCTGACGATGGGGGCGGTCAAGGGCTGACGAGAATGAATTGACGTTGGCTCGCCGAGCGCGTGTGGAAGGTGCCCGATCGGCTCGAGCTGCTAGAATGGCTCCGTACCGGTCTCGAGGATCGCATTGTGCGCACCTATACCGCGGTCATTGAACGCTGCCCCGACACGAATCTGTACGTGGGCTACGTTCCGGGTTTTCCCGGAGCGCACAGCCAGGGCGCGTCACTCGACGAGCTGCAAGCCAATCTTCGAGAAGTGATCGCCATGCTGCTTGACGACGGCGAACCGAAGCTCCAGACCGAATTCATCGGCACGCAAACCGTCGTTGTCGACTGAATGCCGGGCATTCCGGTTCTCAAGCCTCGCGAAGTCATCGCGATTCTCGCCGGTTTGGGGTTTGTCGAAGTACGCCAGCGCGGATCGCACAAGCAATTCCGCCATCCCGATGGTCGTGCCACGACCGTGCCAGACCACGGCGGACGCGACATTTCGCCAATTCTTCTTCGTCAGATCGCGAAGGACATTGGTCTCACCGTCGATGAGTTCTTCAGACATAGGTAACGGGGCAAGCCACAAGCAAGGTCAGAGCCTGCGAAGCGCGAACTCAATTGGAAGCATGTCGACATGCCATTCGCTCAACGGGTCTAGCTTCGCTCGTCTTCGCATTGGCATTCAGCAACAGTGCGCAAGCGGAAGACACGGCTTCGCTGAATCGACGGATTCGGACCTCGAGGCGTTTGCGTAGGAGAGATGCAAACTCGTTCGCTTCCGCGCTCAGCGACGGCGGGAACGGACACAATCGGGCCTTGCCAACCGCCAGCGACTGTCGTTGCGGCGACAGCGGACGGGCGCGGGCGCGGTGCTAAAATGCACCGTTTCCCTTTCCGCCGCCCATCATGAAAATCCTCGTTCCGATCAAGCGCGTCGTCGACTACAACGTCAAGGTCCGCGTCAAGCCGGATGGCAGCGGTGTCGACACGGCCAACGTCAAGATGTCGATGAATCCCTTCGACGAGATCGCGGTCGAGGAAGCGGTCCGGTTGAAGGAGAAGGGTGTCGCGACCGAAGTCGTGGTCGTCTCGTGCGGGGTCACCGCGTGCCAGGAGACGCTTCGCACCGCGCTCGCGCTCGGCGCCGACCGCGCGATCCTCGTCGACACCGACGTCGACCTGCAGCCGCTCGCAGTCGCGAAGCTCCTCGAAGCGATCGCGCGCAAGGAGCAACCGCAGCTCGTGATCGCCGGCAAGCAGGCGATCGACGACGATTCGAACCAGACCGGCCAGATGCTCGCCGCGCGGCTCGGCTGGGCGCAGGCGACGTTCATTTCGAAGCTCGACATCGGCGAGGGCAAGGCAACCGTGCGCCGCGAAGTCGACAGCGGGATCGAGACGATCGAGATCAAGCTGCCGGCGGTCGTCACTACCGACCTGCGTCTGAACGAGCCGCGCTACGCGACGCTGCCGAACATCATGAAGGCGAAGAAGAAGCCGCTCGAGGTCGTGAAGCCCGACGCGCTCGGCGTCGACGTCACGCCGCGGCTTGCCACACTCAAGGTCGTCGAGCCGGCCAAGCGCAAGGGCGGCGGCCGCGTCGCCGACGTGAAGGAGCTCGTCGCGAAGCTGCGTAGCGAAGCGAAGGTGATCCAGTGATGCTGTCGTCCCCGCGAACGCGGGGACCCAGTGGCGCTCATCGAAAGACGCTGGATTCCCGCGTTCACGGGAATGACCGACGGAGAGGTTCATGAAGACACTCGTCATCGCCGAGCACGACAACACGCAGATCAACGGCGCGACGCTGCACACGGTCGGCGCCGCGGCGAAGATCGGCGGCGACGTCGACGTGCTCGTTGCCGGCAGCAACGCGGGCGCGGCCGCGCAAGCCGCTGCGAAGATCGCCGGCATCGCGAAGGTGCTGCACGCCGACGCGCCGCATCTCGGGCAGTTCGTCTCCGAGAACGTTGCCGCAACGGCGCTCGACGCGGTGAAGGCGGGCGCCTACACGCACGTGCTCGCGCCGGCGACCGGCTTCGGCAAGAGCGTCGCGCCGAGGCTCGCCGCGCTGCTCGACGTCGCGCAGATCTCCGAGATCATGGCGGTCGAATCGCCCGACACGTTCGTGCGGCCGATCTATGCGGGCAGCGCGTTCGCGACCGTGCAGTCGAAGGACCCGATCAAGGTCGTTACCGTGCGAGGAACGTCGTTCGACGCCGTTGCGGCCGAAGGCGGCAACGCATCGGTTGAATCGATCCCGGCCGCCGCCGATCTCGGCCTTTCCAAGGTGCTCGGGCAAGAGGTCACGAAATCCGACCGGCCGGAGCTCACCAGCGCGCGCGTCGTGATTTCAGGCGGACGCGCGATGGCGAGCGCCGAGAACTTCAAGCTGCTCGAAGCGCTCGCCGACAAGCTGAACGCCGCGATCGGCGCATCGCGCGCGGCGGTCGATGCGGGTTACGCGCCCAACGATCACCAGGTCGGCCAGACCGGCAAGATCGTCGCGCCGGACCTCTACATTGCCATCGGCATCTCGGGAGCGATCCAGCATCTCGCCGGCATGAAGGACAGCAAGGTGATCGTCGCGATCAACAAGGATCCCGAGGCACCGATCTTCCAGGTGGCCGACTACGGGCTGGTCGGCGATCTCTTCCAGGTGATCCCCGAGCTCACCGCCGAACTGAGCCGCTAAACTGCACATCGATATGAGCACGTATCGCGCGCCGTTGGCCGACATGCAATTCGTGATGAACGAGCTCGCCGGGCTCGCGCAGGTCTCGAAGCTTCCCGGATACGAGGAGTCCGATCCCGACGTCGTCGCGGCTGTCCTCGACGAGGCATCGAAATTCGCGACCAACGTGCTCGATCCATTGAACGTCCCCGGCGACCGCGAAGGTTCCCGCCGCAACGACGACGGCACGATCACCACGCCGAAGGGCTTCAAGGACGCGTACCTCCAATATTGCGAGAACGGCTGGAACGGTCTCAACAAGAACCCGGAGTTCGGCGGCCAAGGCCTGCCGCTGCTGGTCTCGACCGCCGTCGAGGAGATGTGGCATGCGTCGAACATGGCGTTCGATCTGTGCCCGCTGCTGACGCAGGGTGCGATCGAGGCGATCGAGCGCAACGGATCGGACGCCCTCAAGCGCGCGTTCCTGCCGAAGATGGTCTCGGGTGAATGGACGGGCACGATGAACCTGACCGAGCCGCAGGCGGGCTCGGATCTCGCTGCCGTGCGCACGCGCGCGGTGCCGCAGGGCGACGGCACGTACAAGCTTTACGGCAACAAGATCTTCATCACGTACGGCGAGCACGACTACACCGACAACATCGTCCATCTGGTGCTCGCGCGCACGCCCGAAGCCCCCGAAGGCGTGAAGGGCATTTCGCTGTTCGTCGTGCCGAAGCGCCTGGTGAACGGCGACGGATCGCTCGGCGCGCACAACGACGTGCGTTGCGTGTCGATCGAGCACAAGCTCGGCATCCACGCGAGCCCCACGTGCGTGATGGCGTACGGCGACCACGGCGGCGCCGTCGGCTACCTCGTCGGCGAGGAGAACCGCGGCCTCGAGTACATGTTCGTGATGATGAACCTCGCGCGCTTTTCCGTCGGCATGGAGGGCGTCGCGCTCGCCGATCGCGCGTACCAGCGCGCGGTTGCGTACGCGCGCGAGCGCGTGCAGGGTCGGCCGCTCGGCGCCGCGAAAGGTCCAAACACCGCCACGATCATCGAGCACCCCGACATTCGCCGGATGCTGATGACGATGCGCGCGTACACCGAAGCGATGCGTGCGGTAGCGTACGTTACCGCGGCGGCAACCGACAACGCGCACCGTCATCCGGACGCGAATGCGCGGATGCACCACCAGCGCTTCGTCGACCTGATGATTCCGATCGTCAAGGGCCACTCGACCGAGATGGCGCAGGAGATCGCGTCGCTCGGCTTGCAGGTGCATGGCGGCATGGGCTTCATCGAGGAGACCGGCGCCGCGCAGCACCTGCGCGACGCGCGCATCACGACGATCTACGAAGGCACGACCGGCATCCAGGCGAACGACCTGATCGGCCGCAAGACCGCGCGCGACGGCGGGGCGGCGGCGCGCGAGGTGGTCGCCGACATGCGCAAGGTCGCGCGCGAGCTCACGTCGAGCGCCGACAAGTCGCTGCCTCCGATCGGCGCCTCGCTCGCCGAGGGTGTGGACGCGCTTGCGCGAGCGATCGACTGGATGGTGCCGGCGTTCGGCGAAAAATCGCGCGATGCGCATGCGGTTGCCGTGCCGTACCTGCGATTGTGGGGCGTTGTCGCCGGCGCGTGGCAACTCGGCCGCGCGGCGCTGATCGCGTCGCGCCATCTGCACGAGGGCAACGGCGACGCGCGATTCCTGCGCGCGAAGCTCCTCACCGCGCGCTTCTACGCGGACAACCTGCTGCCGCAAGCGGGCGCGTTGTCGCGCTCGATCGTCCACGGCGGCGAATCGGCGCTCGCGCTGCCGGCCGAGCAGTTCTAGAGCGAAGCGCCAACGTCGCGTCAGTCGGGCGTCGCCGCATCCCGACACCCGGTCTGCGAACCGACGGCCGCTTCGGCAATCGAATGCTCCGGTAGGGCGCGTCGCGCCCGCTCGGGAGCTTCGCGCATGCCGTCAAGCCTTTTCACCGTCTCGGCCGCCACGACCGTCGTCGCGCTCGCGTTCGCGAGCGCAGCATTCGCCGATTCGCTTCTCGTCGTTCCGCCGCGGCCGCTGCCCGGTCCGTACGCCGTCCAGTGCAGCGATGTCGCGCAGGACTTCTCGCGTGTCGCACCGGGTTCGAGTGCGCAGAACTACTGGGAAGGGATTACCGGATACGTCACGGATCTCCTCGCCGAGCCCGCGCTGACGCTGGACATTGCGATGCCGAACGACGGCGAGCTGTTCGGCTCGTTCGCCGGCCGCACGATCACCGTGACCAACATCATCTGCGGGCCGACGGCGTCGTCCAATCCGCGGCCTGACTACGCGTTGCCGACCGGCCGCGTCGTTCCGCACATGATGCACGCCGGCGATGCGCCGATCTGGCCCGACGCGACGACGCGCTTTCCGGTGCTGCTGTTCTCTCACGGCCTGATCGGAAGCCCGATCTCGAACGACTACATCACCGCGCTCGCCGCGTTGGCGAGCTGGGGGTACGTCGTCGTCGCGCCGTTCCACGGCGATCCGCGCATCGCCAATCTCGACATCAACGACCTGAGCGACGTCGTCACCGTGCTGCTGCATTTCAGCGAGTACACGGCGTTGCAGGCGGTGCGTCCGATCGAGTTGTCCGCTGCGCTCGACATGGTGCTCACGCATCCCGATTGGCGCGACCGCGTCGATCCGGCGCGCATCGGCGGTTTCGGCGCGAGCCTGGGCGGCGAATCGATGATGCTGCTCGCAGGCGCCCGGCTTACCAACAGCGTCGGGCTCTCATCGCGTCAGGTGATCTTCGATCGCCGGCTTACCGCTGCTGTCGGCTACGTCCCGTATTTCGGACAACCGTTCTTTCCCTCGTTCGGTCGCGATCAGGGCGGCCTGGACGACGTCAGCATGCCGTTCCTCGCGATCGGCGGCACCAACGACACGACGGCGCCGCTCGGGACGATCCAGCAAGGGATGAACCGCCTGCGCGGCACGCGCGAGCTCGTGGCACTGCAGGGCGTCGGCCACTACTTCGATCTCGCGAGCACCGGCGACATCTTTACGTGGTCGTTGCAGTTCCTCGATGCGCACGCCGCGCTCGACCGCAATGCGCGAGCGCAGATGCAACGGATGCTGCTGGTCGCCGGCGGCGGCGATGACCGGCTGCTGCTCGATTACAACGGCCCGGCGTCACCGGTGGGCGACGAAGCGATCGCGGTCGAGTTCTACAATCCGACGCTCAATCACTACTTCGTCACGGCGTTCCCCGAAGAAGCGGCGGCGCTCGACGTTGGCTTCCCCGTGGCGGGTTGGCGGCGCACCGGGTTCGACTTCAAGGTGTGGATGCGCGACACGCCGCACGGCTTGCCCGCCTGCCGGTTCTTCGGTACGCCGGGCATCGGTCCGAACTCGCACTTCTACACGATCAATCCCGCCGAATGCTCGTTCGTGATGGCCAATCCGTACTGGATGTTCGAGGCGATCGCGTTCAACGCCGAAGAGCCGGTCGGCAACGATTGTCCGCCCGGGCGCTCGCTGGTCACGCGGATCTACAACAACGGCATGGGCGGCCAGGCGAACCACCGCTTCCTCACGAGCCACAGCGAGATCGCGCACATGATCCAGGACGAAGGGTGGATTCTCGAAGGGCCGGTGTTCTGCACGCCGCCGTAACCGGGTGTCGCGAGCGATTGCCGCGGTCGCGGTGCTCTCGGACTAACGAGTCGCGCGCGGCAGCACGACGACGCCGTGCGATGACAACGCGATCGACACCGCATCGCCCGCGGCGAGCGACCGCTCGACGTGATAGTCGACGGCGAACAGCGCGCCGATCGACGTGTCGATCGTGTATTCCATGACGCTGCCGAGATAGACGGCCTTCGCGACCGTTCCGGCGAGCGGCGTTGCGCCCGGCGCACGAAGCTCGATCGCCTCGGGGCGGATCGCGACGTCGATCGCGCCATCGGGAAGACCGCGATGCTCGAGTGCAAGGGAGAGCGGACCGAGCGAAACATCGCCGACACGATCGTCGCGCCGCCGTAGCGTTGCCGGCACGCGGTTCGCTTCGCCGATGAACGTCGCGACGAAAGCGTCGGCCGGATGCGAGTACAGCTCGCGCGGCGAGCCTTGCTGCGCGATCGTCGCCCTATTCATCACGATGATCCGGTCCGAAACGGCGAGCGCCTCGGACTGATCGTGCGTGACGTAGACGACGGTAAGCCCTAGCCGCTGCTGCAATTCGCGGATCTCGTCGCGCATCTGGCGTCGCAACCGCGCGTCGAGATTCGACAGCGGCTCGTCGAACAGCAGCACCGACGGCTCGAGCACGAGCGCGCGTGCGACGGCGACGCGCTGCTGCTGCCCACCGGACAATTCCGAAGGCAGCCGCTCGCCGAGACCTTCGAGCCCGATCAGCGCGAGCGCCGCGCGCACTTTCGCATCGACTTCGCTGCGCGGGCGCTTGGCGACCGTCAATCCGTATCCGACGTTGTCGCGCACGCTCATGTGCGGGAACAGCGCGTAGCTCTGGAACACCATCGACACGTCGCGCGACGCCGCGGGAACGTCGGTGACGTCGATGCCGCCGATCGCAACGGTGCCGCTCGTCGGCGGCTCGAGGCCCGCGATCAGTCGCAGCACCGTCGTCTTGCCGCAGCCGGACGGTCCCAGCAGCGTGACGAGCGTGCCCGCGCCGATCGTGAACGACACGTCGTCCACCGCGACGACGTCGCCGTAACGCTTGGTGATGTGCGCAAGCGCGATCGACGCGGCACGCATCGTTACGACGCCGTTCCCGGCGCGAGCACGGGCTCGACCGTTGCCGCGAGAGGCTTCGCCGGTCCGCCGCGCCGCCCGAGCCGCCGTTCGCCGACGAGCCACTGGATCAGCGCGATTGCAACGGCCATCAGCACGATCAGCACCGAGCAGTACGCGATCGCGATGCCGTAATCGCCATTGACGACGCGGTTGATGATGTACGTCGTCGCCATCTCGTATTCGGCCGAGACGAGAAAGATCACCGCCGACACCGTCGTGACCGAGCGCACGAAGCTGTAGACGAGCGCCGCGACGATCGCGGGCTTCAACAGCGGCAGGATGACGCGGCGAAGCGTCGTCAGGCCGCGCGCGCCCAGCGTGGCCGACGCTTCGTCGAGGCTGCGGTCGATCTGCGTCATCGACGCGATGCCGGCGCGAACGCCGACCGGCATGTTGCGAAAGACGAAACAGACGATCAGCACGATGCCCGTTCCGGTGATCTCGATAGGCGGCACGTTGAACGCGAGGATGTACGAGACGCCGATCACCGTGCCCGGAATCGCGAACGACAGCAGCGTGCCGAACTCGAACACGTCGCGGCCGGCGAAGCGTTGCCGCGCTAGCAGATACGCCGACAGGATGCCGAGCGCGGCGGTCAGCGGCGCGGCGATCGCGGACAGCTCGATCGTCGTCCAGAACGACGTCCACGCGGCACCGGTCCAGATCAATCCGTGCGCGCCCTGCTCGATGCCGAATGCCTTGACGTAGTGTTTGAGCGTCGGCGTGTAATCGCGGCCCCAGGTCTCGACGAAGCCGCCGATCGCCGCCATCGCGTAGATCGCGATCGTCAACAGCGTCCAGGGTATCGCGACGGCGTAACAGATCCGCCGCGCGGCGTCGGGTAGCGGCGTCGCGAGCCCGGTGTCGCCCTTGCCGGCGATCGCCGTGTAGAGGGCGCGGCCGAGCACGCGCCGCTGCGCGAAGAACGCAGCGAGCGCGAACGCGAGCAGCACGATCGCAAGCGCTGCCGCGCGGCCTTGATCGAGCTGCGCGCCGACGACCGAGAAGAAGATCTCGGTCGACAGCACGCCGAAATTGCCGCCGAGCACGATCGGATTGCCGAAGTCGGCGATCGACTCGATGAAGCTCACGAGAAACGCGTTGGCGAGTCCGGGGCGAATCAGCGGCAGCGACACGTCGACGAACGTCCGCCAGCGATCGGCGCGAAGCGTCTGCGCCGCTTCCTCGAGCGTGGGCGACACGCCTTCGACGACGCCGATCAGCACGAGGAACGCGATCGGCGTGAACGCGAACACCTGCGCGAGCAGGATGCCCTGCATGCCGTAGATCCAGCGGCCGAGCTCGATGCCGGACGCCCATTCGACAAACTGGTTGACGAGCCCGGAGCGGCCGAAGATCAGGATCAGCCCCAGTCCGATCACGAACGGCGGTGTGATGATCGGGAGCACGGTGAGCCCGCGCACGACCCGTTTGAGGCGCGAGCCCGTGCGCGCAACGATCAGCGCGAAGGCGAGGCCGAGCGCCGTGCACGCGAACGCGCAGGCGAGCGCGAGCGCGAGGGTGTTCCACGCGACGCCGCAGCGGCCCGCGCCGGTGACGCAGGCGACGCCCCATACCTTGTCGCTCGCCACGCGGGCGACGAACGACGCGGGCGAAAGCGCTCCACCGGTGTCCTCGATCGCGGACACGAGGATGCGCACCACTGGATAGAGCGTGAACAGCGCGACCAGCGCCGTCACCGCGACGACGCTGCAGGCAACGAAGCGGTCGCCGTTGAAGAAGCCGCGGTCTGCCAGCCCCAGCGCCGTGATCATCGCGAACGACACGCCGACCGCGAGCGCGCCGGCGCCCATGCCGTGCTGGCCCTGTGCGAGCGCGGGAAGCGCGTTCGCAAGCGTCGCGAACGACCATCCTTTGAAGCCGATCGCGAAGCCTTGCGCGAAGAACCATGCGAGACCCGCTGCGCCGATTGCGATCAACGCAGCCGCGCGGCGTCGCGCAGGCGCGCACCATCGCGCGACGACCGCCTCTATGATCAGCAACGCGGCGAGCGGCAGCAGCCACCATCGGCGGTGCGCGACAACCTGCAACAGCGCAGGCGCGTGGTCGGCGCCGGCGAACGTCCTGATCCAGCCGAAGCGCAGGACGCCGTCGTCGACGGCGTACCACGGAACGAGGACGAAACCTGCCGCGCCGACCGCGAGCCAGAACGCGAGAAGGCCGCGCTCGTCGCGCATCGCGCGCTAGCGCCCGGTTTGGTTGATCTCCTTCTCCCAGCGCTCGAGCAATCGCTTGCGCGTGTCGCTTGAACCGTACTTCGCGAAGTCGTAGTCGATGACCTTGACCTCGGCGAGGTTCGGCACCTGCGGCGGCAGCGCCACGCTCCGATTGGTCGGGATCGCGTATTCCTTCACGTCGAGCCCGATCTTCTGCGCGTCGGCGGTGAGCGCCCAGTCGACGAACCGCTTCGCGTTGTCGAGGTTGCGCGCGCCCTTGATGATCGCCATCGAGCCGACTTCGTAGCCGACGCCTTCGCACGGCAGCACCGGCAGCACCGGGAAGCCGGCGACGATGTCGTTGATCACGCCGTGCAGCACCGTGCTGCCGATCGCGATCTCGCCGCGTTTGACCGCGGTCATCGGACCGATGCCCGAGCGCGCGTACGAGCTCACATTCGGATGGACGGCTTTCATGTACTTGAACGCTGCATCCTCGCCGAACACCTGGACGAGCGAGGCGAGCATCAGATACGCGGTGCCCGAAGAATTCGGATTGCCGAGCATCAGCTCGCCCTTGTACGCTGCGTCTACGAGGTCCTTCCAGCATTTCGGCACCGCGAGCTTCTTCTTCGCGACGATCTCGGTGTTGTAGCCGAGCGCGAGGATGCCGCCATACACGCCCGATACCCGGTTGCCGGAGATCGTCGAGATTCGCTTTGCCCACGGATGGAGCTCCTTCACGTTCGGCGACGCGTAGGTCTCGAGCAACCCTTCCTCGGCCGCCTGCAGATAGGAATCGGCAGGTCCCGCCCACCAGACGTCGCCCCTGGGATTCGCCGCTTCGGCCTTGACCTGCGCGAGCATCTCGCCGGTCGCCTTCTGGACGACCGCGACCTTGACGCCGGCCGCCTTCTCGAATCCGATCGCCATGCCCTGACACCACGCGGTGTTGGGCGAGCTGCAGTAGAGGTTCAACTGCGCGGCGACGATCGGGGCGAAGAGCGCGGCGAGCAGTGCAACGGCAAGACGCACGACGCGCGGGCGCGACGAGGAAGGGGTCATGACGAGCTCCGGTGCGCCGCACCCGCACGGGCACGGTCGCGCGCATTCTACTGCGCTCGCTGCGCGTTACGATCGAGGCTTCCATACCTCGACGCCATGCCCATCGACCCCATTCGTTTCGGCATCGACCTCGGCGGCACCAAGATCGAGCTGATCGCGCTCGACGCGCGCGGCCATGAGCTGCTACGCCGGCGCGTGTCTTCGCCGCGCGGCGACTACGACCAGACGCTACGGGCTATTGCCGCGATCGTCCGTGAAGCGGAAGCGACGCTCGGATTGCCAGCCGGAGCGGCGAGCATCGGTGTCGGCACGCCGGGATCGGTGTCGCGCGCCACGGGGTTGCTGCGCGGCGCGAACTCGGTTTGGCTGAACGGCACGCCGATAAGCCGCGATCTTGCGACGGTTCTTGCGTGTCCGGTCGCCGTCGCGAACGACGCCAATTGCTTCGCGCTGTCGGAGGCGACCGATGGGGCCGGACGGGGCGCCGACGTCGTCTTTGGCGTGATCCTCGGCACGGGCGTCGGCGCCGGCGTCGTCGTCCACGGCCGCGTGCTCGAGGGGGCGAACCGGATCGCCGGCGAATGGGGTCACAACCCGCTGCCGTGGGCGACCGTCGACGAGCAGCCGGGTCTTGCCTGCTGGTGCGGACAGCGCGGCTGCATCGAGACGTTTCTCTCCGGCCCCGCGATGGAGCGCGACCATCTGAGCGCGACCGGCGAGACCCTCAGCGGCGATGCGATCGCCGAGCGCGCACGCTCGGGCGATGGCGCGTGCGACGCGACGCTTACCCGTTACGAAAAACGGCTCGCGCGAGCGCTCGCGCATGTGATCAACGTCGTCGATCCCGACGTGATCGTGCTGGGCGGAGGATTGTCGAACGTCGATCGCCTCTACGACAACGTGCCGCAACAATGGGGTGCATGGGTCTTCTCGGACCGCGTCGATACGCGCCTCGTACCACCCGCGCATGGGGATTCGAGCGGCGTGCGGGGGGCCGCCTGGCTCGCGCAGCGGTAACCGTCATCCCCGCGAACGCGGGAATCCAGCGTCTTTTGCGTGACGTCACTGGGTCCCCGCGTTCGCGGGGACGACATCTGACTACGCGTCCGCGGCGTCGAACGGCTCGTGCAGCCGGCTCGTCTTCGGCACGCCGGCGAGCAAGTACTCCATCTGGTCGGCGAGGATGCGCCGATTGCGCAGGATGAAGTGCTCGTGGCGACTCGGCGCGTACGGCACGTAGAGCAGCGACATACGCGCTTGATCGGGCGTGCGATTGCCCTTTCGCGTGTTGCACGAGCGGCACGCGGTCACCGTGTTGGTCCACGCGTCGCGACCGCCGCGCGACACCGGAACGACGTGGTCGCGCGAGAGGTCGCGCGACATGAACCGGCGGCCGCAATAGGCGCACAGATGCCGGTCGCGGGCGAACAACATCGTGTTGGTGAGGCTCGGCACGTGCGCATGCGCACCCGCGCCGCTGCCCTTGATGGCGAGAATCGAGCGCGTCGCGATGCGCGAGCGCTCGCCGCTGCGCTGCCAACCGCCGCGGAACTCCTTGACCTCGCGGCCGACCGACCACGCGACCATCTGCTTCGCGTGGTAGGTAATCGCTTCCTCGAGCACGACCCAGGCCTGCGGCAGACCCGCCATGTCGACGGTAAGTACCAACGGCTCCATCGCTTCGTTTCTCCGGCCGCCGCGAGTTCGATCGCCGGCGGCAACCAGCCGAGCCGCGCGTGTGGCGCGGCGGCGTAGCGCTATTGTGCCAAATTTTCGGCCCTCTGCACGAATCGTTCCAATTTCGCCGCGGTCCCGGCGAGTCAGCCCGCCGGGACCCTGCGGCTGCTGACCGTGCGCGTGTCCGCGCACGGCGGCGATCCCCATCGTGGGTTGGGAGCGCCGCGCACAGCGCTCGAAATCGCCGTTTCCCGCGAACTCGCGGAAATCCAACCGCGCTCATCGTTCAACCTCCGCAACTCGCGCGGCGACGGGCCCTTCGGGCTCTTGGCTTCGCCCGCCGCGCTCATCGCCGCTCGCCGCTGCTCGCGATCATCGCGAGCACGACGGCGACGAGCGACAGTCGTGCGCGCTCGACGACCGGTTCGCGCTCGGCCGCTGCGACGCGCACGCGAAGGCCGTCGCGCGACTGCCACCAGACGCCGTCGCGTCCGTGGCGGATCAGCGCGAGATCGGCGCGTCCGTGCGGTGGTTCGGGTTGCTCGTATCGTCGTGTCATTTCGGGTGCCTCGTCGTCGTTGCGGCCACGAGCCCAATGAAAAGGCCCGGTGCCTACGGGTTGCGGCGCCGGGCCTTTGCGCGAAGCTCGATCGGTTCAGGGATCGGGCCACGTCGCGTCGCCTCGGCGGCGCATCAAGTCAACGTGTGGGTCGATGCGAACGCGCATGTCGGCGCCGGCCACACCCCACGAATCGGGTTGGTATCGGATGATCGAGGTCATGCGGTCCTCCTTTCGCGCAAGCGACAACGTTCGAGACCGCCGCAACGGGCGGAGCCATCGAAAGGGGAGTGGGGCGACCTTCCGATCGTTCCGCCGGCCCACCCGGCGGAACGACGTCCGGTCAGGCGCGCTGGTGCGTCGCGACGACGAACCGCAGCATCGACAGCGAATCGCCGCGTATCGCGCATCCGATGCCCATCGCGCGCGCGAACGCCGGCGCGGCGTGGACGGAATCGAATGGGCGAAGGGTCATGGCGACGTAGGTCTCTCGAATTTGCGGGCTCGCTCGGCTGCGAACGAGTAGCGCGATCTTATCGCCGCCGCTGCGCGCGGCGCAAGCGCGACGAGCGATCGCGTGAATATTCATGTCGTGCGAATGCAACAGTCGCGCGTTCGGCGATGTCGCCGTTGTCGCCGCGGGGATTTCGATGTGTGACCGGTAAGCGTGACCGTTCACGGAAAAGTGCCGGCGCGATCTTCTTCCGGCCATCGCGCCGGCGTAGCATCGCTCACTCGATGGGCATCGTGATCCGACTCCAGCGAACATTCGGCGCCCTTGCGCTCGCCGCGCTCGCCAATGCCGCAAGCGCGAGCTTCCACACGTTTGCGATCGAAGCGATCTACTCGAACGCCGACGGAACGATCCAGTACGTCGTGCTGCACGAGACGCAGGGCGCGAGCGACCAGAATCACCTGCGCGCTCAATCGCTGGTGATGACGAGCGGCGGCGTAACCAAGGTGTTCACGTTTCCCGCCGATCTTCCAAGCGCCAACACGGCCGGCAAGCGCGTGCTGATCGCGACGCAGGCGTTCGCCGATCTCGGTCTCGTCGCGCCGGACTACTTGATGGTCGATCGGTTCATCGCCACCGACGGCGGCACGTTGAGCTATGCGGGTGTCGATGCGTTCGCGTATACGCCGCTGCCTATCGATGGCGTCAGCGCGCAAGGCCGAAGCGGCGTCGTCGCAAACGTGGCGACCAATTTCGCGGGACAATCGGCGAGCGCGCCGGCACTGCCGTTGACGATCGTCGAGTTCTACAACGGCGATCTCGATCATTATTTCGTCAGCGGTCTCGCTCCGGACATCGACGCGCTCGATTCCGGACGGATAGCGGGCTGGACGCGCACCGGCCTCGGCTTCAAGGCGTTTCCGAGCCAAGCGGCCGGCGGACCGGGCGTCAGCGCTGCATGCCGCTACTACATTCCGCCGCAGCACGGCAATTCGCATTTCATCTCCGCGTCGAGCGCGGAATGCGCGGCGGTCGCGGCGAGGATACCGGTCGATCCGAACTTCAGCGGCTACCTTCTCGAAACGCCGGCCGAGTTCTATATCGCGCTGGCCGACACGACGAGCGGCGCGTGCCCCGCGAACACCGTGCCCGTGTACCGCCTGTGGAACGCGCGGGTCGACTCGAACCATCGCTATACGACCGATCCGGCGATCAAGGCACGGTTCGTGGCCGCCGGTTATATCGCCGAAGGCTACGGCCCCGACGCCGTCAACATGTGCACGATCGCGGCGCTCGGCAACGTCGCGTCGGTGCGTGTGTCGAGCGAGTCGCCGCTGGCTGCCGGTTGCGACGGCGTCGCGCCCGCCGGCGTCTTGTACGCCAATGCCGAAGTCGAGCCGTATCTAGCGGTCAATCCGCTGAATCCGGTGAACCTCGTCGGCGTCTGGCAACAGGACCGCTGGTCGAGCGGCGGCGCGCGCGCGAACGCGACCGGCGCTTCGCTCGATGGCGGACGCAGTTGGACGCGCACGTTCGCACGGTTTACGCGTTGCAGCGGCGGCACCGCGGCGAACGGCGGCGACTACGCGCGATCGAGCGATCCATGGGTGACGTTCACGCCGGATGGCGTCGCGTACCAGATCGCGATCGCGTTCAACGGTCAGAACTTCCGGGCGGGGTCGTCCAATGCCGTCCTCGCGAGCCGCTCGGTCGACGGCGGACGCACGTGGAGCGATGCCGTCACGCTCATCCGCGACGAGTCCTCCTTCTTCAACGACAAGGAGACGATCGCCGCGGATCCGACCGATGCGCGTTACGTCTATGCCGTTTGGGATCGACTTACGACAATCGACACCGGTCCGACGTATTTCGCGCGCACGACCGACGGCGGCACGACGTGGGAGGCCGCACGGTCGATCTACGATCCGGGCGTGCACATGCAGACGATCAACAACCAGATCGTCGTGCTGCCCGACGGCACGCTGGTGCTGCTGTTCACGCGCCTCGACATGACGACGCCGACCAATGTCCATGTCGCGCTGTTCGTGATGCGCTCGCCCGACAAAGGGGTGACATGGTCCGCGCCGATACTCGTTTCGAACGTGCAGTCGGTCGGGACGAACGATCCGCAAAGCGGGGCGCCGGTGCGCGACGGTTCGACGCTCGGGCAGATCGCGGCGGGCGGCAACGGCGCGCTTGCGATCGTCTGGCAGGATGCGCAGTTCACCGGCGGGGCGCGCGACGCGATCGCGTTCTCGCGCTCGCTCGACGGTGGTCTCACGTGGTCGCCGCCGGCGGCGATCAACGTCAATGTCAACGTGCCGGCGTTCGAACCCGCGGTGACGATCGCCGACGACGGAACCTATGCCGTTGCGTATTTCGACCTGCGCAGCAACACGGCGAGCGCGGCGACGTTGCCGACCGACTCGTGGCTCGCGCGCTCGAGCGACGGCATCGCGTGGCGCGAGTCGCGTATCGGCGAGCCCTTCGATTTTGCGACCGCGCCGATGGCCGGCGGCCTCTTCGTCGGCGACTATCAGGGCCTCGCGAGCGTCGGCTCGACGTTCCTGCCGTTCTTCGTGAAGACGGTCGGCGACGCGAACAACCGAACCGATGTCTTCGTCGCGCCGTTGGCGGCGATCGCGATCGACAAGCTGCACGAGCGCGTAACCGACGTACGCGCGCGTACTGGCGCGCCGCTGGTGATGACACCCGCGCTCGAGCGGCGAATATCGGACCACGTCGTGCGCGTCATGGAAGCGCGCGTGCCGGGTTGGAGCGCGTCGCGCGGCCTGACGGCGCGCTGATCGACTACAACGCGAGCGCGACGCGCGTGCCTTGCTCGATCGCACGCTTGGCGTCGAGCTCGACGGCGACGTCGGCGCCCCCGATCAGCGTCGGCGCGATGCCGGCGTCCGCAAGCACATCGACGAGCTCGCGTTGCGGCTCCTGTCCCGCGCAGATGACGATCGTGTCGGCGGCGATCACGCGCGGAGTGCCATCCACGGTCACGTGCAGGCCCGCATCGTCGATGCGAACGTAGTCGACGCCCGCGAGCGTCGAGACGCCGCGCTTCTTGAGCAGCGTGCGTCGGATCCAGCCCGTGGTCTTCGCGAGTCCCGCGCCGACTTTCGAGTCCTTGCGCTGCAGCAGCCAGACTTCGCGCGCCGCGCGCTTGTCGATCGCGTCCTTGACGCCGCCGCGCTGCGCGTAGTGCGCGTCGATCCCCCACGCGTCGCGAAACGCATCGAGCTCGTCGACGCCGTTCGTAGGCGCCTCGTGAGTGAGGAACTCCGCGACGTCGAAGCCGATGCCGCCTGCGCCGATGATCGCCACGCGCTTGCCGGCCACGCGACGGCCCGACACGATGTCGGCATAGCTCGCGACGCTCGGATGATCGATGCCCGGGATTGCCGGCTTGCGCGGCACGATGCCCGTCGCGAGCAGGACCGCGTCGAAGCCGAGCAGGTCAGTGGCGCCGACGCGGCGATCGAGCTCGACCGAGACGCCCGCTCGCGCGAGCCGCGTGCGGAAGTAGCGTAGCGTCTCGGCGAATTCCTCCTTGCCGGGAATGCATCGCGCGAGATTGAATTGACCGCCGATCGCGTCGGCGGCGTCGAACAGCGTTACATCGTGACCGCGCTCCGCCGCGGTCGCCGCGCATGCCATGCCGGCGGGACCTGCGCCGACGACGGCGACCTTGCGCCGCCGCGCGGCGGGCTCGACCTTCCATTCCGTTTCGCGGCACGCGTACGGATTGACGAGACACGACGCGATCTTGCGTTCGAAGACGTGGTCGAGGCACGCCTGGTTGCAGGCAATGCACGTGTTGATCGCATCGGCGTCGCACGCCGCCGACTTGGCGACGAAATCGGGATCGGCGAGCAAAGGCCGCGCCATCGATACCATGTCGGCATCGCCGTTCGCGATCAGCTTGTTTGCGAGCTGCGGGTCGTTGATGCGATTGGTCGTGATCAGCGGCACGCGCACCGCGCCCTTCAGCCGCCGCGTCACCCATGCAAAGGCGGCGCGCGGCACCATTGTCGCGATCGTCGGCACGCGTGCTTCGTGCCAGCCGATGCCGGTGTTGATGATCGTCGCGCCGGCCGATTCGACGGCGCGCCCGAGCGCGACGACCTCGTCCCACGTGCTGCCGCCGTCGACGAGATCGAGCATCGATAGCCGGTAGATGACGATGAAGTCACGGCCGACGGCGGCTCGCGTCTCGCGGACGATCTCGACGGCGAAGCGGATCCGGTTCTCGAACGATCCGCCCCACTCGTCGTCGCGATGATTCGTTCGCGGCGCGACGAACTGATTGATCAGATAGCCCTCCGATCCCATGATCTCGACGCCGTCGTAGCCGGCGCGCTGCGCGAGCCGTGCGCAGCGCACGTACGCGGCGATCGTACGTCGCACGCCAAAGCGCGTCAGCGCGCGCGGTCGGAACAGGCTGATCGCGGATTTGATCGACGAGGGCGCGACGGCGAGCGGGTGATACGCGTAGCGGCCGGCGTGCAGGATTTGCAACGCGATCTTGCCGCCTTCCGCGTGGACCGCTTCGGTGATCGTTCGATGACGTGCGACCTGCCATGGCCACGACAGTTGCGACGCGCGCGGCTCGAGCCGCCCGGCGAGATTGGGTGCGATGCCGCCCGTGACGATCAGGCCGACGCCGCCGCGAGCCCTCGCAGCGTAGAAGGCCGCGAGCCGGTTGAAACCATCGGGCGCTTCCTCGAGGCCGGTGTGCATCGAGCCCATCAACACACGGTTCTTCAACGTGGTGAAGCCGAGATCGAGCGGGGCGAGCAGATGCGGATAGGCGGACATCGCCGCGCATTATAGGCTGCAGGAGCCTGTCGGACTGACAGGCTCCTAGCGCGATCCCACTTCGCGCCACGCCTTGCGTCCCCAAAGCCACACGTACTGGACGCCCGAGGCGATGACCGTTGCGCCCGTCAGCGCGAACGCGCCGACGATCCAGGCGCGGACGTCGATCCAGTCGGCAGCGCCGGCCATCACGACAAGCAGCAGCGCGAATTCGATCACCGTATTGAACTTCGACAGCCACGTCGGCGCGATCTCGAGGTGCCCGAGCGCCGCACGGTACGCGAGCGCGCCCGCGACGATCACGACGTCGCGCGTCACGATCGCGCCGGCGAGCCAGAGGGGAACGAGTTCCTGCCACGCGAGCGCCAACGTCGCCACGAGCATATTGAGCTTGTCGGCGATCGGATCGAGCGTCGCGCCAAGCCGCGACGTCACGTGGAAGCGTCGCGCGATGTAGCCGTCCGCGGTATCGCTGAGCGCAGCGGCCAGAAACAGCGGTAGCGCGACGTCGTACGCGTGCAAGAGCAGCGCGTACGCCAGCGCGGGAACGAGCGCGAGTCGCAGGAACGTAATCAGGTTGGGGATCGTGTGCATGCGACCGGCGCGCAGTGGGGCGTCGCGCGAGGCCCCGGCACCGCGATGGTAACGCCGCGCGCCGCGTTTCGAGGTCTCGGCACTTCTTACCTCTTCGGACGGCGACCGGCGGCACCGGCGAACGGATGCGCGCGGCGCTTGTCTGTCGAGGGCGACGCCGTTTCCGCCGCCGCTACGACGCGGCCCTCCAACATCGCGAAAGGTCGATCATGGCCACTACCCGCAACGTTGCCGTCTTCGTCGGCAGCCTGCGCAGAGAATCGCTCAACCGGAAGATGGCCAATGCGATGATTGCGCTCGCCCCGAAGTCACTTGTCCTCGAGATCGTCGAGATCGGCGACCTGCCGCTTTTCAATGCCGACCTGGAATCGAACCCGCCGCCGACGATAGTCGAACTGAAGAAGAAGATCCGGCAGGCCGATGCGGTTCTCTTCGTCACGCCCGAATACAATCGCTCGGTACCCGGCGTTCTGAAGAACGCGGTTGACTGCGCCTCGCGGCCGTACGGCGACAATGCGTGGAGCGGCAAGCCGG
This sequence comes from uncultured beta proteobacterium, assembly GCA_963728935.1. Taxonomy (GTDB): domain Bacteria; phylum Pseudomonadota; class Gammaproteobacteria; order Burkholderiales; family Casimicrobiaceae; genus CAVSMC01. Next base: position 2,941,907 of record CAVSMC010000001.1, read on the forward strand.
GGGCGGTGGTGAGCGTATCGCCGGGCGCGATCGGTGGATTCGGCGCCAATCATCACCTGCGCCAGTCGATGGTGTTCCTGGACGTGCCGATGCTGCAGCAGCCCGAAGCGTACGTCGGCAACGCGGCGAAGCTCTTCGGGGAGCACGGCGAGATCGTGAACGACTCCACGCGCGAGTTCGTCTTGAAGTTTCTCGACGCGTTCGAGAAGTGGATCGAGCGAATCCTCGCGCGTTGAAAGGGCGATCTTCCCCGCGCGCCCGGTGGACGAAGCCGACGCGCACGATGCGAATGCGTCACCCGAGCCCGGCGGCTCGCGCGATCAGAAACAAGCCTGCCCCGACGACAACGATGCCGATGGCTCGCGCGACGCGCTCGCCGGTCGGCGCGAGACGTTCGACGGTGATGGCTGCCGCCACGATGCCCATCGCGCGAAGATCCATGATCCCGACGACCAAGAGGATCGCCATGAGGTCGACACAGCAGCGAGCGCATTGGAGACCGAGGCGCAGGCCGTGTCGCCACGCCGTGCTGGCGTCGGCCCGCAGCGTACGCCCGCGCCCGGGTGCCTCGCGACAGCAGGCGAGGCGGCGCGCCTTCCACGTGGTGAGCTGGAGGGAGCCCGCGATCAGGACGACCGCACCGACCGCGATCGGTACGGCGCGCGCGAGCGCCGGTTGCTGCATCTCGATCGCCGCCAGCGCGACGCCCAATGGAAACGCAGCGATGCCGAACACGGTCCACACAAAGAAATACCCGACGCCCGCCAGCGCGGTCAGCAGACCCACGCGCATCTCGCCGGCGCTGTCGACGGCCTGGCGGAAGCGCCAGAGCATTGGGACCAAGGACGGCAGCATCATCGCTACCATCATCACGACCCACATGCCGAGGAACGACGCCGCGGCGCCGGGCCACGTCTGCCCCGGCATCCGCATCCACGCCATCGACATCGTCCAACCGCCGGGCATCGGCATCTCGCCCATCGACGACATCGACGAGCACCAGATGATCGTTACCGCCGAGCTGGCTGCGAAGAGCAGCGCCGAGACGCCGACGAAGGCAAGCCGGGACGCGCGCTCGGGAGCCAAGCGTCGTGAGAACCCCGGTCTCCGCAGTCGCGCCACGACGACCACGACGTCGCTCAGCGCTTTTCGTACTCGTCGTGGCGGCGCCACCAGAGGCCGGTCTCATTGCGGCCCCTGGGAGCGCGGTCGAGCCACTGGTACATGCTCCAGAGGACGTCCAGTCCGCGCGCATAGGTCGAATAGGTGTGGTAGACGACCCCGTCCTCGAACGCGAACCCGCTCATGCCCGGCCGCTCGCGCGTGTACCCGGCCACGTCGGTTCCGGTCATTGCCGCGAAGACGACCGGCCCCTCGGCAGCGGCTTCCGGCTTCGCGTCCAGCGCGTGGCGGCCGCGCTCGTAGTTGTATTCGACCGCCCCGTCGCGCTGTTGCTCTGCGGTGACCGATACGTTGAAGTCGAAGTTGAAGTCGCTGCCGAACGAGGATGCCCACGGAAACGTCCACGCCATCCGCCGCTTGTACGCCTGCAGCTTCGCGAGCGGCGCCCGCGAGACCGCCGCGAGCGTGACGTCGTGGTTCGCCAGGTGAACCACGGAGCCGTTGAACCCGTCCGCGATCGCCGAGCACGACGGACAGCCGGCGGTGTAGTCGGGCCCGAACATGAAGTGGTAGATCAGTAGCTGCGAGCGCCCTCGGAATAGGTCAGCCAGCGAGGCGCTCCCCTCGTCGGTATCGAATCGATACTTCTTGTCGACGCGAACCCAAGGCAGCTGCTGCCGCCGCCGCGCCAGCTCGTCGCTGCGCCGCGTGAGATCCTTCTCGGCCTCGAGTAGCTCGATCCGCGCTGCCAGCCACTGTTCACGTGTCCCGGTCATGTGTGTCGTCATGCCCTTCTCTCCTTCGTCTGGTGTCCTTCGTCGTATCGTTACGTTGTCGATTCGACGTGCTGTCGGATCGTCGTGAGTCAGATTAGGACCGGAGCATCGAACAGTGAGAGTGACAAGTGTGGCGGGATTCGGATTGACCCACCGATCGCGGCCGCGGGTGATCTCGCATCGACGATCGGCCAGATCACCGCGCCAGCGAGCGCGCATCGCGGTTGGGCGATGGTTGGTGCGCGTTGACAGGAACGTCTCCGGTGTCTACGTTCGGATGCCAAGACAACTCGATCCGAAGGGGATCCCATGAGCACACGTCCTCTTCCCGCCAAAGGCAAGCTGACCCTCTGCTTCGCTCACGTCGCCTATCGGATGGGCGAACGCTTCGCGCTGCGCAACGCCGGCATCGACTGGTTCGAGGTGCGCGGCCTCGACGATCTGAAGGCGCGTATCAGCAGGGTGGACGTGCTGTTGTGCTCCGGCCTGTGGCGAAACGAACTGATTCCCGCGGCGTCCCGGCTCGCCTTCATCCAGTCGATCAGCGCCGGCACCGACCAGTATTCCTGCGACGCGCTGCACGCGGCCGGCATTCGCGTCGCCAGCGCGCAAGGCGCGAACGAGCGCGCGGTCGCCGAGCACGCAATCGCCTTGATCCTCGCCATGGCGCGGCAGATTCCGCAGGCGCGCGACAATCAGTCCGCGAAGAACTGGCGCGGCATGATCGGGGACATCGGGAAGCGCGAAGACGAGCTTGGCGGCAAGACGCTGGTGATCGCCGGCTTGGGCCGCATCGGCTCGCGACTCGCCACGCTCGCCAAGGCCTTCGACATGCGCGTGGTCGCGACGCGGCGCGATCCATCCAAGGGCGCGGGAGCGGCCGACGAAGTCGCCGGCGAGGATGGCCTACTCGGTATGCTGCCGCAAGCCGATTTCGTCGCGTTGACCTGCCCGCTCACGCCGAAGACCGAGAACCTGATCGACGCGAAGGCGTTCGCGGCGATGAAGCCCTCGGCCTACCTCATCAACGTCGCGCGCGGCAAGGTGGTGAACGAGCCGGCGCTGGTCGAAGCGCTCGACCGGAAACGCATCGCCGGCGCCGCGCTCGATTGCGTCTGGGAGGAGCCGCTGCCTGCCGCGTCGGAGCTTTGGGGTGTGCCCAACGTGCTGATCACGCCGCACACCGCCGGCGAGACGCGCCGCTACGAGGACAACGTCATCGATCTGTTACTGGAAAACCTCGACCGCTTGTGGCGCGGCGAAACCGTGTTGAAGAACCAATTCGTCTGACGTGCGGGACATTCGTCCGCTGCGCCGCCACCGCAGGTGGCAGACGACGCTGTCCTCGATCGCGAACGCGCACATGCGCGAATCGCGCCGGCGTTCATTCGCGTGAGCAGGCCCTAGATGGACTCGCTGATGACGGCCGCGGCGCGCGCGCTCGCGGCGGGTGATGCTCTCGGCGCACTGAACCGGGTCGCCCTGCGCGACGACGCGCCTGCGCTTGCGCTTCGAGGCATCGCAATGGCGCAGCTCGGCGATCTCGTTCGAGCGAAGGCTCTGTTGCGAAGCGCGGCGCGCGCCTTCGGTCCGAAAGAGGCCGTGGCCCGCGCGAGGTGTGTGGTCGCCGAGGCCGAGATCGCGCTCGTTTCGCGCGACCTGCGCTGGTCTGCGAAGGCGCTCGACGCGGCGCGGGCGACGCTCGAAGCGCACGGCGACCGGGTGAACGCCGCGCATGCGCGCTATCTCGAGATCCGGCGTCTCCTTCTGATCGGACGCCTCGACGAGGCGGAGCGTACGCTCGCCGCGCTCGACCCCGCGCCGGTCCCTCCCGCGTTGAAGACCGCCCACGAGCTGATCGTTGCGGGGATCGCGATGCGACGACTGCGCACGAAGACGGCGCGCAGCGCGCTCGCTCGAGCGGAGCGCGCCGCGCACGACGCAGGCATCCCTGCGCTGACGGCGGAGGTCGAAAGCGCGTCCCTCGCTTTGAATACGCCCGCGGCGCGCCTGATTGCGCGTGGCGAAGAGCGCCTGCTGCTGCTCGAGGAGGTCGAAGCGTTGCTGGCGTCGAGGGCGCTCGTCGTGGATGCGTGTCGTCATGTCGTGCGTCACGCACACACGGCGGTCTCGCTCGCCAAGCGTCCGGTGTTGTTCGCGCTCGCACGCGCGCTCGGCGAAGCGTGGCCGGCAGACGTGCCGAGGAGCACGCTCGTCGCGCGCGCATTCCGAGCGAAGCTCGCCGATGAATCGCATCGCGCGCGGTTGCGAGTCGAAGTCGGGCGGCTTCGCACGCTGCTTCGGACGCTGGCCGGCGTGAGCGCGACGAAGCAGGGGTTTGCGCTGGCGCCGCGCCGCGCGCGTGAAGTCGTCGTGCTCGCGCGGCCGGTCGACGAGAAGCACGGGGCGGTGCTCGCTTTTCTCGCCGACGGCGAGTCGTGGTCGAGCTCGGCGCTGGCGCTTGCGCTGGGAGCGAGCCAGCGCACCGTGCAGCGGGCGCTCGATTCGCTTGCAGCGGCAGGCAAGGTGCAGGCGTTTGGTCGCGGGCGAGCTCGTCGTTGGATGACGTCGCCGGTGCCGGGTTTCACGACGACCTTGTTACTCCCCGCCCCACTACCGAGTGACTAGAATGGAAAGCATGAAAGGATCAGGGGCCGAAATCGTGCGTGAATACGGACCCTTTCCGGGCGTCGACCGCGTGCATGGGGTCACGCACGACGGCCGGCACGTCTGGTTTGCGTCCGGAGACAAGTTGAACGCCTTCGATCCTGCAAGCGGGGGGATGGTGCGCTCGATCGATGTCGCCGCGCATGCAGGCACGGCGTTCGACGGCCAGCACCTGTATCAGATCGCCGAGGATCGCATCCAGAAGATCGATCCGAAGACCGGCCGTGTGCTCGCCACGATCCCGGCGCCCGGCGGCGGCGGCGACTCGGGGCTCGCGTGGGCCGAAGGCACGCTCTGGGTCGGCCAGGATCGAGCCCGGAAGATCCATCAAATCGATCCCGAAACGGGGGCGATTCTTCGCACCATCGAGTCCAAACGCTTCGTCACCGGGGTCACTTGGATCGACGGCGAGCTCTGGCACGCCACCTGGGAAGGTGACGACAGCGATTTGAGGCGGGTCGATTCTCGAACGGGAGAGGTCCTGGAGAGGCTCGAGATGCCGCCCGGAGCGAGCGTGTCGGGGCTCGAGTCGGATGGTGGCGATCAGTTCTTCTGCGGCGGCGGAGACAGCGGGAAGATAAGAGCGGTCCGCCGGCCCACGCGAGGCACCGCAACCGGCAGCAGCTCCGATGTCCCCGTCGACTCGACGAAGTAGCTATGACGCCTCCGCAGTTCCCCTGTAGAGCGAAGCTCGAGCGCAACGAATCGCCGCAGACACGCCACCCGCAATCGTCACCGCTTGAGCGCGCGGCATTCGACCGGCAAGAGCGCCTGCGCAATGTTGGTGAGATTCTCGCCGTTGATCGTCATCTTGTCCGGGGCCTCCGCATAGCCGCAAGCCCACGCGACCGGAACGATCGGCGCGTCCTCTACGACCGCAGGACGCAACGTGAGAGTCTTTCCGGCAATGCTACTGCTCGCTCGGTTACCGAAAGTGATGTTGATGGTGCCGTTGCGTACGGCAACTGCACTGACATAATTGGCGACGATCTTTTCGGCGGGAGGCAAGCCGGCGGATGCATTGTCGACCGGGAAGACTTGTGCGAGCTGCCAGGAGGTGGCTATCGGTTGCTTGGCGATATCGGCCAGCGGCAACGCGGTCTTGATCTGGTCGCGGACGATCCGCTCGAAGTAGGACGGCAGGGAAAGCGTGGCCAGTATGGCGATGACCGCGACAACGGCCATCATCTCCATCATGGTGAAACCGCGATACCACGTGGTCATCGTCCATTCCGTCCTGCTGCGGCTCGTGCGGAGCATGGTAATCCAATCGTCGGACCGATCGAATGGCGGACGCGGCGAATCGCTGGCGATTCTGATCAGCATTTGCGGCGTGTTGTTGACAGCATTGATCGCTGCGATCGCCGTGGAGGCATTGACGGCGCCATTGGTGACGGCGAGAGGCGAGCAGGCGCGAAGTCAAATGACCCTAGGCGCGTCAGCGCAACCGGATCGGGTCTTGGCCGGTCGGCGATCGCCGGAGCAATCGCCTATGCGGCTCCGCGCACGAGCGCGGCCGCGAGCCGGTTGTGACGCTCGACCAAGACCGGCAGGTCGATCGTCGTTATCCGACCATCGCGCACGACGACGCGACCGTTGACGATCGAGAGCTTGGCGCGCGGCACGTGGCAGAAAAGCAGCGCGGCGAGCGGGTCTTGCAGCGCGCCGGCCGTATCGATCCCATCGAGCGCGAACGTGACGATGTCGGCTGCCATGCCGGGAGCGAGCGCACCGATGTCGTCGCGACCGAGCACGGCGGCGCCACCGCGCGTTGCAATCTCAAGCGCTTCGCGCGCCGACATCGCGGCGGGTCCGCGCACCGGGCCGTGCGCGACGCGCTGCAGCAGCATCGCCACGCGCGCTTCGGCAAGCAGATGGCCGCCGTCGTTCGACGCGGCACCGTCGACGCCGAGCCCGACGCGAACGCCGGCGTCGAGCATCTCGCGCACGGGCGCGATGCCCGAGGCAAGCCGCATGTTCGAGCACGGACAATGCGCGACGCCGGTGCCGGTACGCGCAAACAGGCCGATGCCGGCGGCATCGAGCTTCACGCAGTGCGCGTGCCAGACGTCGCGCCCGACCCAGCCGGCATCCCGCGCGTACTCGGCCGGCGTGCAGGCGAAGCGCTCGCGCGTGTAGGCGATGTCGTTGTCGTTCTCGGCGAGATGCGTGTGCAGCGACACGCCGCGATCGCGTGCGAGCGCCGCGCTGTCGCGCATCAGCTCGCGGCTCACCGAGAACGGCGAGCACGGCGCGACGACGATGCGCCGCATTGCGTAGCGCTGCGGGTCGTGCCAGCGCTCGATCAGCCGCTGCGTCTCGCGAAGGATCGCATCCTCGCGCTCGACCAGCGCGTCAGGCGGCAGCCCTCCCTGCGACTCGCCGACGCTCATCGAACCGCGCGCGGCATGGAAGCGCATGCCGACATGCGCTGCAGCCTCAAGGCTGTGCTCGAGGTTGACGCCGTTCGGATAGACGTAGAGATGGTCGCTACTCGTGGTGCAGCCGGACAGCAGCAGCTCGGCCATCGCCGTCTGCGTCGACACGCTGACCATCTCCGGCGTGAGCCGCGCCCAGATCGGATAGAGTGCACGCAGCCAGGCGAACAGCTCGCAGTCCTGCGCCGCCGGGATCGCCCGCGTCAGCGTCTGATACATGTGGTGATGCGTGTTGACGAGGCCCGGTACGACGATCTGCTCGCTTGCGTCGATCACCTCGTCGGCAGTGTCGGGCAGATCGCCGCACGCGCCGACAGCTTCGATCGCGTCGTCGCGCACGAAGACGCCGCCGCCTTCGATCTCGCGACGCGCGTCGTCCATCGTGACGAGCAGGCGCGCGTTGCGAATGAGCAGTGTGGCCATCGACGGGCACCCGCGGGTTGTCGGGCAATGTCTCCCGCAGCGCACTGTAGCAGGGCTAATCGCTCACCGGGTCGCGTCTGCAAGCGCATGTCTTTCGATGGTTCTCAACAGGACCGTAACCATCGACAGGTCGTCGGTGCGGTTGCTTCAACCGGGCGCGCCGCGACCGCCTATCGAGTCCCTGTTCGCATGCTTGTCAGCTTGTCCACCATGCACGGATGACAACCGCAGAGCGACCAGAAGCGGACGGTCACGCAACACGGTTGCATCTTCGAAGAACCGGCTTTTTTGATTTCCCGGCAGGCAGCTTCTCGATGTCATGCCATACCGCGGCATGACCAGCACGCCGATGAACCTGCTGCCGACCAGCATCCCGCTCAGCGGCGCGCCGGCGTTCGCCGCAACGAACCACGATCGCCAAATCGCCGTCTGCTGCGCGCTCGGCGAATACCGGAGCGTCACGACGGTGAACGGTCGGTCTACGCCGCATGTTGGTGACGCCGGCAACGTTGACCGAGCCGATCAACGCGCTCGATCCGATCTCGCGGCAGACGCATCCCCAGGCGCAGTAGCGCACACGCGGCGTCCGCCGAAGGGCCACGCGGTCGCGTGGCCGTTGGGCCGACCCTCAATCCGCCGACGCGACCGTGGGCTCGTCGCGCACGCTCGCACGCCGCCCCGCGACGCGCTCGCGGAAGTGCTCGAAGTAGAGGTAGACGACGGGCGTTATGAAAAGCGTCAGCATCTGCGAGACGACGAGACCGCCGACGACCGCGAGGCCGAGCGGCTGCCGCGCCAGGCCGCCGGCGCCCAGCCCCAGCGCGATCGGCAGGCTCCCCATCAACGCCGCCATTGTCGTCATCATGATCGGTCGGAAGCGCGTCATGCACGCTTGGAAGATCGCGTCCTGAGGCGGCTTGTCCTCGCGCCGCTGCGCCTCGATCGCAAAGTCGATCATCATGATCGCGTTCTTCTTCACGATACCGATCAGCATGATCATCCCGACGAAGGCATACATGTTGAGATCGATGCCGAACAGCCACAGCGTGACGAGCGCGCCGAACGCGGCCGTCGGCAGCCCGGACAGGATCGTGATCGGGTGGATGAAGCTTTCGTAGAGAATGCCGAGCACGAGGTAGATCACGAAGATTGCGAGCGCCAGCAGCGCGCCCATCCCCGCGAGCGACGAGCGGAACGCCTGCGCGTTGCCTTGGAACGTGCCGTTGATCGTCGCCGGCAGCCCCATCTCGCGCGTCGCCGTCTGGATCTCGCTGATCGCCTGCGACAACGCGACGCCGGGCTTCAGGTCGAACGACATCGTGACCGCCGGCAGCTGTCCGAGGTGATTGATCGCGAGCGGCCCGACGGTGGAGCTAAGCGTCGCGACCGAATTGAGCGGAACCAGCGCGCCGGTCTGCGAGCGCACGTACAGCATCGACAGCGCGGCGGGATTCGCGCGGTACTGCGGCAGAAGCTCCATCAAGACCCAGTACTGGTCGGTCGGCGCGTAAATCGTCGACACCTGGCGCGAGCCGTACGCGTCGTAGAGCGTGTTCTCGATCGCCTGCGCCGAGATGCCAAGTGCCGAAGCGCGATTGCGGTCTATCTCGACAGTGACCTGCGGCTGAGTGATCTGGAGGTCGCTCGTGACGTCGGCGAGACCCGGGAGCGTGCGAAGCTTCGCCTCGATCTTCGGCGCCCACTCGTAGAGCTCGGTCGTATCGGGCCCCTGCAGCGTGTACTGGTAAAGGCTCTTCGTGAGGTGGCCAAGGCGGATCACCGGCACGTTCTGGACGAAAGCCTTGATGCCGGGCAGCTGCGCGAGCGTGGGCCGCAGCTCCTGCACGACGATGTCGGCCGGCGGGCGCTCGCTGCGGTCCTTCAGCGTGATGAACATCCGGCCGTTGTTGAGCGACGACGCCGACCCGCCGCCGCCGACGAAGGACATCACGCTGTCGACGTGCGGGTTGCGCCGCACGATCGTCGCCACCTGCTGCTGCAGGTTCGACATCGCTTCGTACGAGATGTCCTGCGCCGCCTCGGTGAAGAGAAAGAGCTGCCCGACGTCGTCGCTCGGCAGGAAGCCCTTGGGCATGTACGCGAACAGTGCGCCGGTGCCGACGAACAACGCGGCGAAGACGAGCATCGTGAGCCGCGGCCAGGTGAGCACGCGGGTGAGCGTCGAGCGGTACGCAGCGAGCATGCCGTCGAACATCCGACCCGCCATGCGGTAGATGCGACCGTGCTGCTCCTCGTGCTCGAGCGTGAGCCACCGACTGCACAGCAGCGGCGTCAGCGTGAGCGATACCAATCCCGACAGCAGCACCGCGACGATGATCGTGACCGCAAACTCATGCAGCAGGCGGCCCAGGATGCCGCCCATGAACAACACCGGAATGAAGACGGCGACCAGCGACAGCGTCATCGACACGATCGTGAAGCCGATCTCCTTCGAGCCGTCGAGCGTGGCCGGCATCCGCGCCTTGCCCATCTCCATGTGCCGCGTGATGTTCTCCAGCATCACGATCGCGTCGTCGACCACGAAGCCGACGCAAAGCGTCAGCGCCATCAGCGACAGGTTGTCGAGGTTGTAGCCGAACACGTACATCAGCGCGAAGGTTCCGATGATCGACATTGGCAGCGCGAGGCTCGGGATCAGCGTCGCACGGCCGCTGCGCAGAAACGCGAAGATGACGCCGACGACCAGCACAAGCGCGAGCAGCAGCGAGATCTGCACGTCGCGCACCGACTGGCGGATCGATTGCGAACGGTCGTACAGGATGGACAGCTTGATCGACGGCGGAAGCTGCGCCTGGAACGCCGGCAGCACCGCGCGGATCGCGTCGACGACCTCGATCGTGTTGGTGCCGGGCTGGCGCTGCACCGCCAGCACGACGCCGCGCGTGCCGTTGTACCAGGCGGCGATCTTGTCGTTCTGCACGCTGTCCTGCACGCGGCCGATCTGGTCGAGCCGCACCGGAGCGCCGTTGCGGTAGGCGACGATCATCGGCGCGAAGGCAGCGGCGTCCTGGAGCTGGCCGCTTGCCATCACCGACGTCGCGCGCTCGCGGCCGTCGAGCGTGCCGGTCGGCAGGTTGACGTTGGCGTTGCCGATCGCCTGCTCGACGTCGGTCAGCGCGATGCCGCGGCTCGACAGCGCGTTCGGATCGAGCTGGATGCGCACGGCGTACTTCTGCGAGCCGAACACCTGCACCTGCGCGACGCCGTTGATCGTCGAGATCCTCTGCGCGAGATTGTTCTCGCCGTAGTCGTCGACCACCGAGAGCGGCTGGGTCTCGGAGGTGAGCGCCATCAGCAGGATCGAAAAGTCCGCCGGATTGACCTTGCGCAGCGTCGGCGGGGTCGGCATCGACGGGGGAAGCTGGCGCGCCGCCGCGGCGATCGCCGACTGCACGTCCTGCGCGGCGGCGTCGATGCTGCGCTCCAGCGCGAACTGCAGCGTGATCGACGTTGTGCCGCTCGCCGACGTCGACGTCATCGAGTCGATGCCGGCGATCGTCGAGAACTGCTTCTCGAGCGGCGTCGCGACGGCGGAGGCCATTGTGTCGGGACTGGCGCCGGGTAGCTGCGCCTGCACCTGGATGGTCGGGAAGTCGACGTTCGGCAGCGCGTTGACCGGCAGCAGGCGGTACGCGACGATGCCGAAGATCAGGATGCCCAACATCACCAGCAGGGTCATCACCGGCCGGCGCACGAACAGCCCGGCGATGTTCATCCCGGATTCCCGCTGGAGGCGACGACCTTCACGCCGGGCGCGAGCCGCAGCTGCCCGGTGGTGACGACCGTCTCGCCGGGCTCCACGCCCGCCGCGACGACGGTATCGTCGCCGACGGTGCGCGCGACCTTCAGATCGCGAAGCTCGACCGTCTGGTCTGACCTGACGACGAAAACGTACCGGCCGTTCGGCCCGTTCTGGATCGCCTGCGACGGCGCGACGACGGCGTTCTTCTGCATGTACAGCGTCAGCACGACGTTGACGAACTGGCCCGGCCAGAGGGCGGTGTCCGTGTTCGCGAACTCGGCCTTGAGACGGATCGTGCCGGTCGTCGTGTCGGCGGTGTTGTCGATGAAGCTCAGGCGGCCGGATACCGGTGGACGATGGCTCGCGGGCAACGCCGCCTGCACGACGAGGTCGCCCGCGCTCTGATGACGGCGGATCTCGGCGAGGTCCTGCTCGGGAACCGAGAAGCTCGCGTACACCGGAACGATCTGGTTCAGCGTCACCAGCGGATTGACGTCGTTCGCTTTGACGAGGTTGCCGGCCTGGATCAGGATGCGCCCGGCGTAGCCGTCAATCGGCGAGCGGATCGTGCAGTACTCGAGCGAGAGATTCGCCGTCTCGACGGCCGCCTCGTCGCCCTGCACCGTCGCCGCGGCGGTCTGCACATTCGTCCTCACCTGCTCGTACGCATCCTTCGAGATGAAGTTCTGCTTGAGTAGGTCCTGGTAGCGGACGTCTTGCTGCTGCGCGCGCAAGAGCTGCGCCTGGTCCTTCGCGAGGTTCGCGCTCGCCTGGGCGAGCGCTGCCTCGAACGGCCGCGCGTCGATCTGGAACAGCACGTCGCCCTTCTTCACGCGATCGCCTTCGTTGAACCGCACCTGCACGATCTGGCCGTCGACGCGCGCTTTCACCGCGACCGAGTTGTACGGCTCGACGTTGCCGATCGCGGTGACACGCACCGGCACGTCCTTGACGACGACCGGCGCGACCGAAACCGGGACCGCGGCTGCCGCCTTCGCCGCGCCGCGCGACGGCTGCCCAAGGCGTGCGGACACCATCACCGCCGCACCGAGCGCGGCGGCGGCGGCGATGACGGCAATGATCAGCGCACGGCGTGCGGACATGGGAAGCCTGAGGCGTGGCGGCGGCGGCGCAACCGTACGCGCGCTCCGGATCGGAGGCAGCGCTCTAAGCAGGGCCCATCGGTAGACTTAATCGCAGTCGCGAAATTCCTCGTAGATGCATGCGAGTGGCCGCGCCCAGGCGTGGCGGGCGACACGGGGCCGGCACCGGCCGGGCGTCGTAGCGACCGTCGCGGCAGTGGGCGAGCCGGGTCTCGAGGTGCTCCTGGACACAGGGATAGGGCACGCTCTGGCTCGGCGAGTCAGGGACTTTCCGTCTGACCCTCGTTCCCGCTACGGCCGCAGATACGCCCAGCCCTGCTGCTGCTTCTGCATCAATTCGACGACGCCGGCTTTCACATAGCCGACCTTCGGCAGCATGTCGTCGCGCGTGACCTTTTGTGCGGCCATCGTGTTCTCGCACGCGACGATCTTCGTGCCGGCGCCAATGGCCTCATCGACACGGTTCGCGACGATCGAATCGGCTTTGAGCATTCCGAGGCCGGGCCCGTAAGCGACGATCTCGATCTCGACGTTGTCGCGGCCGAGATCCGCTTGAAGGTTCCGCGCGTTGTTGAGCGCGAGGTTCCACTTCGCCGGATCGTTGTCGCTCACCTGCACGACGACCTTGTTCGCCGACTTGCTCGTCTGCGCCGAAGCCGAAGAGATCGCAACGGCGAGCGTGCTCGCGGCTGCCAGCATGAACGTGCGCCGTGTTGCCATCGATGACCTCCGAAAGTGAAGGCCGCCGGCGGCGGCCCGTTGCGCAGCGTGCGCGGCGCCGGCCGCGACCAACCGTCCGACCGGCGCAATTGTAGCCCGCTCGCGCGCGGAGGGGCGGGCTCGCTTACTTGGCGTTGCCCTTCGCGAGCGCCGCGAGCGCCGCGTGCGCCGCGGCGAGCCGGGCGACCGGCACGCGATACGGCGAGCAGCTCACGTAATCGAGTCCGATCTCATGGCAGAACGCGATCGTCGCCGGATCGCCGCCGTGCTCGCCGCAGATACCGATGTCGAGCTCCGGCCGCGTTGCGCGCCCGAGCGCGACGCCCGTGCGCATCAGCTTGCCGACGCCCTCGCGGTCGATCGTCGCGAACGGGTTCTCCGGCAGGATCTTCTTTTCGAGGTACTCGCGCAGAAATCCCGTTTCGGCGTCGTCGCGCGATATGCCGAACGTCATCTGCGTCAAATCGTTGGTGCCGAACGAGAAGAACTCCGCGTGCGTCGCGATCCGGTCCGCGGTCAACGCCGCGCGCGGAATCTCGATCATCGTGCCGAACTCGTAGCGAACGCGCGTCTTCTGCTCCTTCATCACGGCGCGAGCCTCGGCGTCGAGGAGCTCCTGCTCGACGACGAGCTCGTTCTCGTGCGCGACCAGCGGAATCATGATCTTCGGGTGCACTTTGACGCCGTCGCGCACGCAAATGCACGCGGCCTCGATGATCGCGCGTACCTGCATGCGGACCAGCGCCGGCAGATGGATGCCCAGACGGCAGCCGCGCAAGCCGAGCATCGGATTCTGCTCGCGCATCGCCTCGACGGCGGCAAGCATCGCATGCTTGCTCTCGAGCGCTTCTTCGACCGCGGCCTCACCCTCTGCGACCCGCGCTTTCGCTTCGAGCTCGCCAATGTCGCGCAGCAGCTCTTCGTGGCTCGGCAGGAACTCGTGCAGCGGCGGATCGATCAACCGGATCGTCACCGGAAGGCCGTCCATCGCCTTGAACAGTCCAATGAAATCGCTGCGCTGGAACGGCAACAGCTTCGCGAGCGGCTCGGCGCGTGCCTCATCGGTGCGCGCGAGGATCATTTGCTGGACGAGCGGCAGCCGATCGGTCTCGAAGAACATGTGCTCGGTTCGCGTCAACCCGATGCCTTGGGCGCCGTACGAGCGGGCACGCACGGCATCTCGCGGATAGTCGGCGTTCGCCCACACGCCGAGCTTGCGGATGCTGTCGGCCCAGCCGAGTAGCGTGATGAGATGCGGATCGGACATGTCCGGCACGACGGTGGCGAGCTCGCCCGCGAACACCTCGCCGGTGCTGCCGTCGATCGACACGAAGTCGCCTTCGTTGACCGTGCGTCCGCCCACGGTGAAGCGACGGCGTTCGGCGTCGACTTCAATCGTCGATGCGCCGACGACCGCCGGCTTACCGAACTGGCGGGCGACCAGCGCCGCGTGGCTTGTGCGGCCGCCACGGCTCGTGAGGATGCCGCGCGAGGCGAGCATGCCGTGCACGTCGTCCGGCTTCGTTTCCGCGCGCACCATGATGACGGCTTTCTGCTGAGCCTTGGCGAGACGCTCGGCAGCGTCGGCGTCGAACACGGCAATGCCGCTCGCCGCGCCGGGCGACACGTTGAGGCCCTTTGCGATCAGATCGCCACGTGCCTGCGCGGCCTTCTTCGCGGCCGGGTCGAATTGCGGGTGCAGAAAGTGATCGACATGGTCGGGCTCGACGCGGCGAAGCGCTTCGGCGCGCGTGATGCGCCGCTCCTGCGCGAGCTCGACCGCGATGCGAACCGCCGCCTGCGCCGTGCGCTTGGCGTTGCGCGTCTGCAGGATCCAGAGCTTGCCGCGCTCGATCGTGAATTCGACGTCCTGCACGTCGCTGAAATGCCGCTCGAGCCGTGCGCAATGCTTGGCGAGCTCGCGAGCGATGGCTGGCATCTCGTCGGCGAGCGTCGCGATTGCCTTGGTTGCGCGAATGCCGGCGACGACGTCCTCGCCTTGCGCGTTGACGAGCCAGTCGCCTTCGAGCGCGCGCTCGCCGGTCGACACGTTGCGCGTGGTGAGAACGCCGGTTCCCGACTGCGCGCCCATGTTGCCGAACACCATCGCGATGATGTTGACCGCGGTGCCGAGGTCGTGCGCGATGCCCGCCGCGTTGCGATAGTCGATCGCGCGCTTGCCGTTCCAGGAACTGAACACGGCTTCGATCGCGAGCGTGAGCTGCGCCGTCGGATCGGTGGGGAAGTCGCGTCCCGACTCCTTGCCAACGATTGCCTTGAAGTCGGCGACGATTGCGGCGAGATCGTCGGGTTGAAGCTCGGCGTCGTTCGCGACCCCGCGGCGCGCGCGCCACTGCGCGAGCACCGCCTCGAACGGCTCGTCGGCAATCCCCATCACGACAGTGCCGAACATCTGCACGAGGCGGCGGTACGCGTCGAGCGCGAAGCGCCGATCGCCGGTGAGCTCGGCGAGCCCTTCGACGACCTCGTCGTTCATGCCGATGTTGAGCACCGTGTCCATCATGCCGGGCATCGAGAACTTCGCCCCCGAGCGGCACGAGACGAGCAGGGGGTTGCGGGCGTCGCCAAACCGCTTGCCAGTCTCGACCTCGACGCGACGCAATGCCGCGGTGACCTGGTTCAGGAGTCCCGGCGGGAAGCCCTTGGCGGCGAGAAACGCGTTGCACGCCTGGGTCGTGACGATGAATCCGGGCGGAATCGGCAATCCCAGCGCCGTCATCTCGGCGAGATTGGCGCCCTTGCCGCCAAGCAGGTCTTTCATCTTCGCGTTGCCATCGGCGAGGGCGTAGACCCATCGGGTCGACGCGCGCTTGCCGTTTCCGGTCGCGCGCGGCTTGGCGGAAGTGGAGGGACGGGCAGCGCGAAGGCTCGCGCTGGCGGAAGACTTGCGTTGGGGATGGTTGGCCATGGCAGTCGCTTATTGAAGGTGACGCCGGCCTGTGAGCGGCCTATTACGGCGCACTGGGCCGGCTCCAATGTCGGATCGATTTTCCGCCCGTGCCGCGCGGTCGATCATGATCAGCATCAAGGCGTCTGCTGCTGTCTTCAACGTGCACCGCACGAGTGCTGGCACGGCCATTGCGTAATGCCTCGCGGCGACTCGTGATTGTTCGCGGCCCGCTTCGCGGGTCCCCGCTCACCGCTCGCGCCGCTACATATTCGGATAATTCGGACCGCCGCCGCCTTCGGGCGTGACCCAGCGGATGTTCTGACGCGGATCCTTGATGTCGCACGTCTTGCAATGAACGCAATTCTGCGCGTTGATCTGCAGCCGTTTCGCCGGTGAGGCGCCGGCTGCGGGCGCGGCGTCGACGAACTCGTAGACCGCTGCCGGACAATAGCGCTCCTCGAGTCCGGCGTAGATCTTGAGGTTGACGTCGACCGGGGTGCGTTCATCGCGCAGCCTGAGATGCGGCGGCTGGTCTTCCTCGTGATTGGTGTTCGACAGGAACACGCTCGAAAGCTTGTCGAACGTGATCACGCCATCGTATTTCGGATATTCGATGCGCGGCATCTCGGCCGCCGGACGCGTGCTCTCGTGATCGGGTTTGTCGTGACGCAGCGTCCATGGCGCGAGCGCGCCGAGGCCGAGATCGTTGAGCCACATGTGGATGCCGCCGTGAATGGTGCCTGGCCAGAGACCCCAGCTCAGCCCCGGCTTGACGTTGCGCACCTTGTAGAGCTCCTCGTACACCCACGACTTGCGAAACGCCTCGCCGTAAGTCGATAGCTCGTCGCGCGCGCGGCCCGCCGTGATCGCCTCGAAGGCGGCTTCCGCCGCTAGCATTCCGGTCTCCATCGCATTGTGCGAGCCCTTGATGCGCGGCAGGTTGACGAAGCCGGCCGAACAGCCGATCAGCGCGCCGCCGGGAAAGGCGAGCTTCGGCACCGATTGCAGACCGCCTTCGTTGATCGCGCGCGCGCCGTATGCGAGCCGCTTGCCGCCCTCGAGCAGCGGGCGGATCGCCGCGTGCGTCTTGAAGCGCTGGAACTCGTCGTACGGTGAAAGCCACGGGTTCTCGTAGTTCAAGTGCACAACGAAGCCGACGGCGCAAACGTTGTCGGCAAGGTGATAGATGAAAGAGCCGCCTCCGGTGCGATCGTCGAGCGGCCAGCCCTGGCTGTGCAACACTTGGCCACGCTGGAATTTCGACGGCTCGACCTGCCACAGCTCCTTGAGACCGATGCCGTACTTCTGGGGCTCGACGCCGTCGCGCAAGTTGAAGCGCTGCATCAGCTGTTGCGACAGCGATCCGCGCGCACCCTCCGCGAAGAGCGTGTATTTCGCGACCAGCTCCATGCCCGGTTGGTAGTCGGGCTTGCGGCTGCCGTCCTTCGCAATGCCCATGTCGCCGCTTGCGACACCGCGCACCGCACCGCTATCGTCGAACAGCACTTCGGCTGCCGGAAAGCCGGGATAGATTTCGACACCGGCTTGTTCGGCCTGCTTCGCGAGCCACCGACAAACGTTGGCGAGGCTCACGATGTACATGCCGTGATTGCTCATCAACCGCGGCATCATCCAGTTCGGGAAGCGAAACGACCGTTCGCGGCTGGTCAGCATCAGGAAACGATCTTCGGTGACGGGCGTTTCGAGCGGGGCGCCTTTCGCCTGCCAATCGGGAAAGAGCTCGTTCATCGCGCGAGGATCCATGATCGCGCCCGACATGATGTGGGCGCCGATCTCGGAACCTTTCTCGAGCAAGCAGACCGACAGGTCCTTCCCGACGTGCGCGGCGAGCTGCTTCAATCGAATCGCTGCCGCGAGACCCGCCGGACCGCCGCCGACGATGACAACGTCGTATTCCATCGTTTCGCGCTGGATATCGGCCATCGGATTTGCGCTGCGTCAAGGGAAGGCGCGCCTGGACGGGCGCCGGCGACGCGAATTGTATAATCGATTGCTCAAACCGTCCGCCCTCGTGCGCCCGTAAGCGCCACATTCCCCTCCGATGAGCCCGGTCGGAATCTCGCTGCTGATGGCGGTCGCGTTCGCCGGGTTTGCGTTGCTCGCGTGGCGCAAGCTCTCGATCGTTGCCGCGCTCGGTCACGAGGTGCGCTGGGACCGGCCCGGCGCGCGACTGCGGCGACTGGTTGAGAACGGCTTGCTGCAATCGCGGATGATCCGCGGCGAGCCGAGACCGGGCGTGATGCACGCAGTCATCTTCGCCGGATTCCTGGCGCTGCTCGCACGCAAGTTGCAGCTCATCGTCGTCGGCTACGACGCGTCGTTCGTCTACACCGGCTTCATCGGGGCCGCGTTCGCGCTCGGCAAGGACGTCGTCGAGGTCGCCGTGCTTGCGGCGGTAGGCTATGCGTTCTGGCGGCGGCTCGTCATCAAGCCCAAGCGCCTCGAAGCGAACCAAGAAGCGCTCGTCATCCTGTCGCTCATCGCGGCAATCATGGTGACCGACATCGCGTTCGACGGCTTCCGCTTCGCGCTGTTCGCGGCGAGCGACGCCGGAATCGCGCACGAGATGCGCTTCGCGCCGCTCGGCGGCGCAGTCGCTTCGATGCTCGGCGCTTCGAACGAGAGCGTGTTGCTGTTGGGCTACCACGCGTCGTACTGGCTGCAGATGGCGACGGTGTTCGCATTCCTCGTGCTGCTGCCGGTCGGCGAGCACTTCCATATCGTCACCGCGCTGCCGGCGTTGTTCTTCGCCAAGCCCGGGCCGTTGAACCGCGTTCCGTCGGTCGATCTGGACAAAGTGATGAATGCGCCCGACGGTGAGACGGTTGCCGTGGGCGTTCGCACCGCCGCCGATCTCGTTTGGAAGGACGGGCTCGACGCGTTCACGTGCACCGAGTGCGGCCGCTGCAAGGACGCCTGCCCGACGTTCCAGACCGGCAAGCCGCTCGCGCTCAAATGGGTGAACGACAGCATCAAGCGCCATTTGATCGAGCAGCGCGGTGTGCTGCTGGCCGATGCGGCGGCGCGAGACGCGCTGCCGCCGATCGTCGGCACCGTCGTGAGCGAGGACGCGCTGTGGGCGTGCACGACGTGCGGCTACTGCGAAGCGTCGTGTCCGATCGAGATCGAGCATCTCGCCAAGTTCTACCGGCTGCGGCAACACCAGGTGATGATGGAGGGCGCGTTCCCGCACGAGCTGAAGGCGGTGTTCGACGCGTACGAGGTGCAAAGCAATCCCTGGGCGCTGCCGGCCGACACGCGCGGCGACTGGGCACGCGAGCTCGATGTCCCTGTCGTCGCATCGGCGGAGGAGATCGCGCGACTCGATTACCTGTTCTACGTCGGCTCCGCCGAATCGTTCGACCCCCGCGGACAGAAGATCGCGCGAGCGTTCGTCACGCTGATGAAGGCCGCCGGCGTACGCATCGGCATTCTCGGTGCCGCCGAGACGTCCACCGGCGAGTGCGTGCGCCGCGCCGGCAACGAGATGCTGTTCCAGACCCTCGCGCAAGCGCTCGTCGAAACGCTCAACCGTCTTGCCGTCAAGCGCATCGTCACCTGCGATCCGCACGCGTTCAATACGCTGACCAACGAATATCCCGAGTTCGGCGGACGCTACGAGGTGATCCACCACACGCAGCTCATCGCGCAGCTCGTCGCCGCAGGGCGCTTGCGACTGTTGCCGCGCCACGAGCGCGTCATCTACCACGAGCCGTGCTACCTTGCGCGTCACAACGGCGAATACGAGGCGCCGCGCGCGGTGCTGGCGGCATTGTGCAAGGACGCTCCGATCGAGTTCGATCTCGCCCGCGATCACGCGATGTGCTGCGGCGCCGGCGGCGCCCGCATGTGGATGGAGGAAACGATCGGCCGTCGGATCAACGTCGTGCGCGCCGAGCAGGCGGTGGCGAAAGAGCCGAAGACCGTCGCGACCGCATGCCCCTATTGTGCGACGATGATGGGTGACGGCCTCGCGGTGCTCGAGCGCGATGGGATCGTAACGCGCGACATCGCAGAGCTCGCCGTCGAGGCGCTCGCGCCCGCATGACGCACGGCAGGCGCACGCTCGTGCAGACGACGACGATCCCGATTCGTTGGGGCGACATGGACGCGCTCGGCCACGTCAACAATACCGTGTACTTCCGCTACATGGAGCAGGCGCGCATCGAGTGGCTCGTCGCGCAGCAGGCGCCTGGCGAGGCGTTCGGCCGCGAGGGCATCGTCATCATCAACGCGAGCTGCACTTTCCTCGAGCCGCTCGTCTACCCCGGCGACGTCGAGGTGCAGATGTACCTCGGCGACCCGGGACGCACGAGCGTCGGCAGCTCCTACGACATCTGCAAGGGCGGCAAGCGCTATGCCGAAGGCGCAGCGAAGATCGTATGGATCGACATGACGAGCGGCCGGCCGCTGCCGTTGCCGGAACGCATCGCCGCGCCGCTGCGTGCAACCGCGAGCGGTTAGACGCGAACGGAAGGAGGGCCGTGCGATGATGCCTTCGGTGACGACTCCCACGCTGCTTTGGCGCCCGTCGACCGAGCGCGTCGCGAGCGCGAACATCACCGCGTTCACGCGGCGCATCGAAGCGAAGTACAAGCTGTCGATTCCGAACTACGACGCGCTGTGGCGGTGGTCGAACGCCGAGCGCGAATCTTTCTGGTCGGAGCTGTGGGACTACGCGGGCATCGTCGGCGAGCGCGGTGCGTGCGCTTTGTTGGGCGCCGACCGGATGCCCGGCGGGAAATGGTTTCCCGACGCGAGCCTCAACTTCGCCGAGAATCTGCTCGCGCCGCGTGCCGCCGACGGCGATGCGCTCGTGTTCTGGGGCGAGGACCGCGTCAAGCGCAGGATGTCCAACGCCGAGTTGAAGTCGAGCGTTGCACGCCTCGCGGCCGCGCTCGCGAACGCCGGAATTGCGCCCGGCGATCGCGTCGCCGCATTCGTGCCCAACCTGCCGGAATCGATCGTCGCGATGCTCGCGACCAGCGCGCACGGGGCGATATGGTCGTCGTGCTCGCCCGACTTCGGCGTCCAGGGTGTGCTCGATCGTTTCGGGCAGATCGAGCCGCGAGTGTTCATCACCGTCGACGGCTATTGGTACAACGGCAAGCCGATTTCGATCCTCGACAAGGTCGCCGAGGTCGTCGTGCACCTGACGTCGGTCGAGCAGATCGTCATCATTCCGTACCTGTCGCAGAGCGGCGGCGCCGAGTATGACGCAACGCGGGTGCGCGGCGCGGTGACGTGGGACGACTTCTGCTCGCCTTTCGACGGCGCGTCGCTGTCGTTCGCGCCACGCCCGTTCGACCATCCGCTCTACATCCTCTTTTCGTCGGGCACGACCGGCGTTCCGAAATGTATCGTGCACGGCGCCGGAGGAACGCTGCTTCAGCACGTGAAGGAACACCAACTGCACGGCGACGTCCAGCCCGGCGATCGGCTGTTCTATTTCACCACGTGCGGCTGGATGATGTGGAACTGGCTCGCGTCGGGACTCGCTTCCGGCGCGACGTTGATGCTCTACGACGGCTCGCCGTTCGTTGCGCGCGGCCGCGTGCTGTGGGATTACGCCGAGAGCGAGCGCATCACGCACTTCGGTACATCGGCCAAGTACATCGACGCAGCGAAGAAGATCTGTCTCGTCCCGCACAAGGATTACGCGCTGGAGCCGCTGCGCACGGTGTTGTCGACGGGCAGCCCGCTCGCGCCGGAAAGCTTCGATTACGTCTACCAGTGCGTGAAGGAGGACGTCTGCCTGTCGTCGATCTCGGGCGGCACCGACATCGTGTCGTGCTTTGCGCTGGGCAATCCTACGCTGCCGGTTTGGCGCGGCGAGCTGCAGTGCCGCGGGCTCGGCATGGCGGTGGACGTGTTCGACGACGACGGCAACTCGATCCCGCCAGGCAAGGGCGAACGCGGCGAGCTCGTCTGCACGGCGCCGTTCCCGTCGATGCCGATCGCGTTCTGGAACGATCCGGACGGGTCGAAATATCACGCTGCGTATTTCGAGCGCTTTCCCGGCGTGTGGTGTCACGGCGACTACGTCGAGCTGACCGAGCACGGCGGGATGGTCATCTACGGGCGTTCGGACGCGACATTGAATCCGGGCGGCGTTCGCATTGGCACCGCGGAAATCTATCGGCAAGTCGAGCAACTGCCCGAAGTCGAGGAGAGCCTCGTCATCGGCCAGGACTGGCCGCCCGGCGAAGTCGGCGACGTGCGCGTCGTGCTGTTCGTCCAGCTGCAGGAAGGCGCGACGCTCGATGCCGCGCTGACCGAGAAGATCAAGCAGCATATCCGCGCGAACACGACGCCGCGCCACGTTCCGGCGAAAGTGATCCAGGTGACCGACATTCCGCGCACGAAGAGCAACAAGATCGTCGAGCTCGCCGTGCGCAATGTCGTGCACGGCCGGCCGGTGCGCAATCTCGACGCGCTCGCCAATCCCGAGGCGCTCGAGCAATACCGCGACCTCGAGGAGTTGAAGACCTGATGCTGATCAACGCCGATCGTTCCGCGCTGCTCGTGAGCGATATGCAGGAGAAGTTGCTGCCGGTCATTCACGATCATGAAGCGTTGGTCGAGAGCGTGTCCTGGCTCGTGCGTGCCGCGCAACGGATCGGCGTTCCGGTCGCCGCCGTCGAGCAGTACCCGAAGGGCCTCGGTCGCCTGACCGCGTCGATCCGCACACTCGTGCCCGAAGCCGCGGTTGCGCAGAAGTTGCATTTTTCATGCGTCGCCGCGCAATGCCTGGGGGAGCTTCCCGGCGCCGACCGCGCGCAAGTGGTCATTGCCGGCGTCGAGACGCATGTCTGCGTGCTGCAGACGGCGCTCGAGCTGACGGTGGAGGGGAAGGAAGTGTACGTCGTCGCGGACGCAGTCGGCTCGCGGCGCACGCATGACCGCGATCTCGCGCTGTGGCGGCTGCGCCAGGAGGGCGTTCGTATCGTGTCGCGCGAGATGGTCGTGTTCGAGTGGCTAGGCCAGGCCGGCACGCCGCTGTTCAAGGACGTGAGCCGGGAGTTCCTCAAGGGATGAATTTCATCGCCGTGCTGGCGGCGCTCGGCCTCGAGCAGTGGCGCGCATTCGGTCTGCGCGTGCCGCTCGAGCGCGCGTACATTCGCTATGCGCGAGCACTCGAGCGGCGATTGAACGGCGGCACCGCACAGCAGGGCGCGGTCGCGCTCACGCTTGCGCTCGCGCCGCCGGTGGTCGTCGCGGCGGGCATCTTCTTCGCGCTCGCCGCGCTGCATCCGTTGCTCGCGCTCGCTTGGAACATCGTTGCGCTGTACGCGCTGATGGGCTTTCGCCGCTTCAGCCACGCGTTCTCCGAAGTCGGCGTCGCGCTGCGCGCGAACGATCTCGCCGCCGCGCGCCGCGCGCTTTCCGAGTGGTGGGGTAGCACGCTCGGCGAGCTCGCGAGCGGTGATATCGCCAAACTTTCGATCGAGCGCGGATTGGTCGACTCCTACCGCCAGGTATTCGCAACGCTGTTCTGGTTCACGCTGCTGCCGGGCCCTGCCGGTGCGGTGCTCTATCGCGCGAGCGCGCTGCTCGCCGACGAATGGCACGCGGCCCCGCGCGGCGAGGAGCCGACGCCGATCGTGCAAGCGCGCGATCGCTTCGGGCGTCCCGCGCGCAGTGCGCTCTGGCTGCTCGATTGGATACCCGTGCGGCTCACCGCGCTGTCGTTTGCGATCGTTGGCGATTTCGAGGACGCCGTCTACTGCTGGCGGACGCAAGCGCACCTGTGGGCGGAGCAGGACGGCGGCGTGCACGAGGGCACGGTGCTCGCGAGCGGCGCCGGCGCGCTCGGTGTGACGATCGGCGGCCCTCTGCCGGTGCTCGGCGCGGAGCCCGACTATCGGCCCGAGCTTGGCATGGGCGAGCCGGCGGACGCGGACATTCTGCCGTCGGCGGCGGGCCTCGTCTGGCGCGCGCTCGTGCTTTGGCTGGTGCTGATGCTGCTGCTCACGCTTGCGAATCTCGCACCGTAGCGAAAGTAGGGTCAGACTCGACTTTTCATGCACCGTGCTGCATTGCGGGCCGTTCTCGTTCTCGAAAAGTCGAGTCTGACCCTACTTTCGCGGCGCGTCAGCGCCCCGGCGCGCGCGCCGCTTCGCTTTCATCGACGAGCGTTCGCAGGAGCGCGACGCGATACGGCGCGATCTCGCCGCGCGCAACCGCCGCTTGCACGGCGCAAGCCGGCTCGGAGTCGTGACGACAGTCGCGGAATCGGCATTGTCCGATCAGCGGTGCGATGTCGCGAAACGCGTGGACGATCGCGTCGGGCGCGAGATGCGCGAGGCCGAAGGCCTTCATTCCGGGCGAATCGACGATCCACGCGCGAGCGTCGCCCGGCAGCGCGTAGAGCGCCGTGTCCGACGTCGTATGGCGGCCGCTGCGCAGCGCGAACGATACTTCGCGCGTACGTGCGGCGGTACCGGGCACGATCGAGTTGAGAATCGTCGACTTGCCCATCCCCGACTGTCCGATGAGCACGCTGCGCTCGCCGGCGAGTAACGGCACGAGCGGCGACGCATCGAGCTTAGCCGCCAAAGCGACGACCGCGTAGCCGAGCGTGCGAAACGGCTGGAGCCGCGCGAGCAGCGTATCGAAACCCATCTGATCCGACTTGTTCGCGGCGAGCACGAACCGACATCGTTCGGCTTCCGCCGCGACCAACCATCGATGCGCAAGCTCGAGGTCGACGGCGATATCCGGCGCGACGACGCCGACGATCTGCGTGACGTTGGCAGCGATGAGCTTTTCCTTGAACGCGTCGGATCGATAGAGCAGCGATGTGCGCGGCAGCACGGCCTCGATGGCGCCGCCGCCCGCGGCGCGCGCGACGCGCACCCGGTCGCCGCAGGCAAGCGCTGCCGAGCGGCCCTTCAGCACGCAGTCGACGGTCGTTCCGTCGTCGAGGCGAACCGCGAAATGCCGCCGGTACGCGGCGATGACGACGCCGTCGACGGTGGTCGCTACGCGCCCAGGCACTCGACCTTCGCGGAGCAGATGCAGTCGTTCAGCGTGACACCGCCCGCATCGTGCGTCGACCACACGACCTCGCAGCGGTTGTAGTGGACGCCGAGGTCCGGATGATGGTCCTCGCGGTGTGCGATGAACGCGACGGCATTCACGAACGCCATCGTCTCGTGGTAGTTGGCGAAGCGAAACGTCTTGTCGATGCGATCGACGCCGACGTTCCAGCCGGCGAGAAGCGAGCGCAATCCGGCGATCTCCTGCGCGGAAAGCTTCGACGCGCCGGCCCTGCAGTGCATCGCCGCGAGCGCGGACAGTGACGTGGCGGTCATGGCTTGAACCGGTAATATTCGCGATTGAGGTACGCGAAGATCTTCTCTTCGTCTTCGGGAAAGTATTGCGTGCCGAGCTGCGTGCTGCAGAACGTGATCTGCGTGCGAAGCTGCGCCGGCGTCTTCACGCGGTGATCGGGCCGCGTGTACATCTTCGATCCGTCGCCGTTGAACTGCCGCGCGTGGCAGGCGACGCAGTCTTTGTCGTGAAGCTTCTTGCCGGCATCGGCCTGCGCATCCGTCGATGCCGACGTTTGCGCAGCCGCGTAACCGGCGGCGCACAAGAGCGCAAGTGCCGCGGCGCCGCACACCTTCCAGCGCGACATCGATTGCTTGCCCATCGGACCCTCCTTGAAGTCAGGGGATCGACGCAGCCGCCGCGGGCCCCGAGTGCGCAAGCCTCGCGATGCGCACGGCGGCCGGCGGATGCGAGTCGTAGAACGCCGAATGGACGGGGTCGGGCGTGAGCGTCGCCGCATTGTCCTCGTAGAGCTTGACCAGCGCCGAGGTCATTGCGGCGGCCGATGCGTTCTCCGTCGCAAAGGCGTCGGCTTCGAACTCGTGCTTGCGCGAGTAGAGCGAAGAGATCGGCTGCAGCACGAACGTGAAGACCGGCAGCGCGAGGAAGAACAGGATCAGCGCAACGCCGGGCCGATCGAGCGCCGGCGGCACGCCGAGCCCTTGGTAGAACCATGGCGATGCCGCGAGCCACGCGAGAAGCGCGAGAAAGCCGAGCGACAGCATGGCCGACCAGATCATTCGTTTTGCGACGTGCTTCAGCTTGTAGTGGCCGAGCTCGTGCGCGAGGACCGCCTCGACTTCGTCCGGCGACAGCCGCTCGAGCAGCGTATCGAAGAACACGATGCGCTTCGCCTTGCCGAAGCCGGTGAAGTAGGCGTTGCCATGGCTCGATCGGCGCGAGCCGTCCATCACGTAAAGACCGCGATTGGCGAATCCGCAGCGCACGAGCAGCGCCTCGATGCGATCGCGCGCCGCGCCTTCGGGCATCGGCGAGAACTTGTTGAACAGCGGCGCGATCAGCGACGGATAGAGCGCGAGCAGCAGCACCTGAAAGCCGATCCAGACCGCCCACGCCCACAGCCACCACATCGAGCCAGCCGAGCGCATCAGCCACAGCACGAGCGCCGCAAGCGGCAGACCGAGCGCGGCGCCGATCAACGTGCCCTTGACGAGATCGACGAGCCACAGCTTGAGCGTCGTGCGGTTGAAGCCGTATTTCGCTTCGATGCCGAACGTGTGCCAGTACGCGAACGGCACCCCGATCGCGCCGGAGATCACGGCGACCGCGACGATCAGCGCGAGATCCTGTAGAAGCGGTGCCGTCGCGAGCGCGCCGGTCCACGTGACGAGCCATGCGAGACCGCCCCCCAGCGTCAGCGCGAGCAGCACGATCGCGTCGACGGTCGTCTCGAGCATGCCGAAGCGCGTGCGCACGACCGTATAGTCGGCGGCCTTCTGATGCGCGGCGAGTCCGATGCGATCGGCAAACGCCGGCGGCACCTGGTCGCGCTTCGCACGCACGTACGCGGCGTGGCGCCTGCTCAGGTACAGGCGTACCGCGGTCGCAAGGATCAGCGCGACGACGAAGATCAGCGTAAGGACAGCGGCGGTCATCGGCCGACGCGATGTGCGAGAATAGGCTTGCTTCATTCTACGCGAATTCCCATGCCGCAGGACGCGAGCCGCCTGATCTGGATCGACCTCGAGATGACCGGGCTTTCACCGGAGCGCGACCGCATCATCGAGATGGCGCTCGTCGTGACCGACGTCGACCTCAACGCGGTCGCCGCGGCGCCGGTATGGGTGATCCATCAAGGCGACGACGTGCTCGACTCGATGGACTCGTGGAACAAGAGTACGCATGGGCGTTCGGGTCTGATCGACAGGGTGAAGGCGTCCGAGCTCGACGAGGCGCAGGCCCAGGCAGCGGCGCTCGCGTTCCTCGCCGAGCACGTTCCAGCGAAGGCGTCGCCGATGTGCGGCAATTCCATTTGCCAGGACCGCCGCTTTCTCGCGCGCTGGATGCCCGCGCTCGAGGATTACTTCCATTATCGGCACATCGACGTGTCGACCTTGAAAGAGCTCGCCCGCCGCTGGAAGCCCGACGTGCTGAAGAACGTGCCGAAGGAAGGCAAGCACGAGGCGCTCGCCGACGTCTACGAGTCGATCATGGAGCTCAAGGTCTACCGCGAGCGCTTCGTCGCGCCGTGAAGTACTGCAGCGCGTGCGGCTCGTCGGATGTCGCGGTCCGCGTGCCCGCGGGCGATCACATGCCGCGCTACGTTTGCTCGGCGTGCGGCGTCATTCACTATCAGAACCCGAAGGTCGTCGTCGGCTGTCTGCCCGAATGGGAAAGCCGCGTGCTGCTGTGCAAGCGCGCGATCGAGCCGCGGCACGGATTGTGGACGCTGCCGGCGGGATTCCTCGAAAACGGCGAGACCGTTACGGCCGGCGCCGCGCGCGAGACGCTCGAGGAAGCGAGCGCGCGTGTCGACATCGGCGAGCTCTACACGATGATCAGCCTGCCGCAGATCAATCAGATCTACGTGATGTTCCGCGCGCGGCTCGTCGATCTCGATTTCCGGCCCGGACCGGAAAGTCTCGAGGTTCGCCTGTTTCACGAGGACGAGATTCCGTGGGACCGCCTCGCCTTTCGCACGATCGGCCGCACGCTGCGCAACTATTTCCTCGACCGCAAGCTCGGCCGGTTCCCCGTGCACGTCAGCACGCTCGTACGCAAGCAGGGCGTCACGCCCGCGCTGGCCGGCGCGGCGTGAGCGGGAGATCGGCTCTGGTCGCGGAGGCGTCGAGCCGTACGATCAATCGCGAATGGCCGCTTCGAGCGCTATTGCGAAGGTGGTCGCATGTCGATCGGGCACGCGCGGACCACGACGGCATCGCCTTGCGCGAGCGGACCGGTCCATTGCGCGAGCGCAGCACACCGCGCGCGCGCGCATAGCTCGTAGTCCGCGGCGAACGATGACCACGTGAGTCGCAGCTCGCCGAGGAGCCGCTCCGGGTACCAGACCCACACGCGGTCGCGTTCGACGGCGCCCGGCGCCGGTTCCATGCCGGCACCCGATCCGGCCACCCGCGCCTCGATGAGCCGCACGCCCTCGCCGCCGACCCGATAGCGTTCCTCCCAAATCGTCTTCTCAACCGAGTGCTGCCACCTGAGCACAAACGTGTCATCGGCGATAGACGCGCGAAGCGAACCCGCAACGACCAGGCAGATGCCGATCAATCCTGGCGAGCGGGCGTCGGGTGTGCGTCACGCGTCGCATGGCGCGTGCGCAGCCAATGCCAGCCGATGAACGCTGCACTCGCGACGAAGCCGATTTCGTCGGTCAGGGGCACCGCTGCGACCAGTAACGCAGCGGCGGTGAAAGCGGCGGCCCGTTCAATCCAGTTGAGCGGCCCGCGCACGAAGCCGATTGCAGTCGCGCCCCACAGTCCGATCGCGACGATCGCCTTCGTGAGGACGTAGAGGACCGCGACCGGATCGATCGTGCCGCCGGCGCCGGTCGGTTGCAGCATCAGCGCCGGGTCGTAAACGGCCATGTACGGAATGACGAAACCGGCGATCGCGATGTGCGTCGCCTTCCAGCCGATGCGCATCGGCGAGGCCTTCGCGATCGACGCCGCCGCGAACGCGGCGAGCGCGACCGGCGGTGTCAAGTCGGCCATGATGCCGAAATAGAACACGAACATGTGCGACACGATCAACGGCACGCCGAGCTTCAGCAGCGCCGGCGCCGCGATCGCGCTCGTGATGATGTAGTTCGGGATCGTCGGGATGCCCATGCCGAGGATCAGGCACACGATCATCGTCAGCAGCAGCGACGCGAGCAGGCTCCTCGATCCGATGTCGAGCACGAACTCGGCGAAGTTCGATGCCGCCCCTGTAAGCGTCAGCACCCCGATGATCACGCCGACGATCGTACATGCGATGCCGACGGCGATCGCCTGCTTCGCGCCGTCGACGAGGCTGCTGCGCATGATCGCGAGCGTCTGGCGGCCGCCGCGGATCACCGCGTTCACGCCAACCAGAAGCGCGATCGCGACGATGATCGGCCAGATCCCGTACTTGAAGAAAGCCGCGGTCGCGAGACCGAGCGCGATCCAGAACGCGACGCGAAACGCGATCGAGCGGAAGCCCGCCGCGATTCCGACGCCGAGAACGAGCATTGCCGTGAGAGCGAGGCCGACGATGCCCGAGAACATCGGCGTGAAGCCGTCGAACAGCATGAACACCAGCACGGCCAGCGGCAACATCAGGTACCATTTCTGGCGGATCGCCTGCCAGGGATTCGGACACTGGTCCTTGGGAAGGCCGAGAAGGCCCCGGTGCCCTGCTTCCAGATGCACCATCCAGAATGCGGTCGCGTAATACAGGATCGCGGGAACCACCGCGGCCTTGACGATCGTCACGTACGGTAAGTTAAGCGTTTCCGCCATGATGAACGCGACGGCGCCCATCACCGGCGGCATGATCTGTCCGCCCATCGACGACGTCGCCTCCACGGCACCGGCGAAGATTGGCGTGTAGCCGAATCGTTTCATCAGAGGGATCGTGAATTGCCCGACGGTGAGCACGTTCGCGACGCCGGACCCCGAGATCGTCCCCATCATGCCCGACGAGATCACCGCCACTTTGGCGGGCCCGCCGCGCGCATGGCCGACGAACCCGAGCGCAATGCTGTTGAACAGGCTGATCATGCCGGCGTGCTCGAGGAAGCTGCCGAACAGGATGAACAGAAAGATATACGTCGCCGAAACAAGCGTCGGGATACCGAAGAGCCCTTCGGTGCCGAGAAAGAGCTGGCCGACGATTTGATCGAAGCCGTAGCCGCGGTGCGCGATCGCCGCAGGCAGGAATTGTCCGAGCAGGCCGTACGCGAGGAAGGCGCCGCAAATGATCGGCAGCGCGACGCCGAGCACGCGGCGCGCCGCCTCGAACACGAGCACGACGAAGATCGTGCCAACGACCAGGTCCGCGGCGTTGGGGTCGCCTGATCGCTGAATGAGCTCGGATTCGAACACCAGATGATAGAGCGCGAGCACGAAGGCCAAGAGCGCGAGCAGCGCGTCGTACGGCGCGATGCGGCGGCGATTCGACGATCTCGAGATCGGATGGATGAGGAACGACAGCGCGAGCAGGAACCCGACGTGGATTGCGCGTGTAGGCAGGCTCGAAAGGGGGCTGAAGCCCGCGATGACGAGCTGATAAGCGGAGAACGCGAGCGCAACAGCGGCGACCAGCTTGGCGGCGAACCCGTCGAGCTCGCGCTTGACGCCGGTCTCGTCGAAGGCGGCTTCGGCCGCCTGCATCGGCGCGCGGGGAAGTTCGGGAGCTGTCGCCATGGGCGCCTCTCTCGCGCGCCGTCGTCGTTACTTCATCACGCCGGCTTCCTTGTAGTACTTCTCGGCGCCGGGATGCAGTGGTACCGGCATGCCTTCGAGCGCGCGCTTCAAGTCGATCGCCTTTGCGGCGGAGTGCGCGGCGACGAGCTGATCGAGGCTCGTCCACAAAGCCTTGGTCATCGCGTAGACGGTTTCGTTGCTGACGCCCTCATGCGTCACGAGGTAGTTCTGCACGGCGGCGCTCGGCACGTCGGCGTTCTGTCCGCGATACGTGTTGGCCGGAATCATCGCCGCGAGATAGGCAGGATCGTTCGTCTTCTTGATCACGTCGGCGGCGATCGGGACGACGACGACGTCCACCGACGTGGCGAGATCGCGCAACGAGGAAACGCCGAGGCCCGCCGACTGCAGCGTGACGTCGATCTGGCGGTTCTTCATCAGCTCGACCGATTCTCCGAACGGAAGGTATTCGACTTTCGCGAAGTCCTTGTACGACAGGCCGGCGGCGGCAAGGATCGCCCGTGCATTGAGCTCGGTGCCCGATTTCGGCGCACCGACCGAGATCTTCTTGCCTTTGAGGTCGGCGAGCGACCTGATACCGGCGTCGGCGCGCGCGACGATCTGGATGTAATTCGGATAGATCGCCGCGACCCCGCGAAGCTTCTTCAGCGGCGTCTTGAAGCCCGCTTCCTCGTTGCCCTTCCACGCGTCGGACAACGAGTCGCCAAGCGTGAACGCGAGTTCGCCGCGGCCCGCCTGCAGCAGGTTGAGGTTCTCGACCGAAGCCTTGGTTGCCTGGACCGACGTCTTCACGTTGGGCATTGCCTTGCCGATGCTGTTCGCGAGAGCGACGCCCAACGGATAGTAGACGCCGCTCGTGCCGCCGGTCAGCACGTTGACGAAGTTCTCGGCCGCGTTCGCGGGCGCACCCGCAAGCGCGAATGTCGCAGCGAGAGTGAAGGCAGTCAGGCGACGCAACGCAAGGCTCATCGATTCCTCCGAAAATGCCGATTCAATGCGTGTTATTGCGGCAGGCATCCATTGCGCCTGCCTTGCTCGATCGACGATTATAGTGCATGCGCCTCGGCGGCGCGCCGCGTGCGCATCGCCGGCTCGAAAGGAAGCGCCATGACGGCTTCGACAATACGTGCGGTCGACCGGTTGTTCGACCGCTACGGCGAATCGCATCGCAATCCCACGAACAAGGCGATCCACTGGATCTGCGTGCCCGCGATCACGTGGAGCCTGCTCGGCATGCTGTGGGCGTTGACGCCGCTCGCCGCGTATGCGCTCGTCGCGCTCGCGATGGCGTTCTATCTGTGGCTGTCGCGCCCTCTCGCGTTCGGCATGCTCGCCGTCGTCGCGGTGATGCTGTATCCGCTGACACAGCTCGGATCGGGTGTGCTCGCGCTGTCGATCGCCGTCTTCGTCGTCGCCTGGATCGGCCAGTTCATCGGACACAGGATCGAGGGCAAGAAGCCGGAGTTCTTCGACGACGTCAGATTTCTGCTCGTTGGCCCGGCC
Organism: uncultured beta proteobacterium; assembly: GCA_963728935.1. Taxonomy (GTDB): domain Bacteria; phylum Pseudomonadota; class Gammaproteobacteria; order Burkholderiales; family Casimicrobiaceae; genus CAVSMC01. Next base: position 2,974,077 of record CAVSMC010000001.1, read on the forward strand.
TGGCTGCTGGCAGACGTCTATCGGCGGCTCGGCATCGCTTACTGATGCGCAGTCGTCGCGCGGTCAGCCGATGACGCTGATCTTCGCGTCCGCGAGCGCACGGTGCAGCATGCCGACATGATCGTGACCGGTCGTCTCGACGACGCACACGACGCGTACCGCGGAGAGATCCGGCCCGGAAAATGCGCGGTCGTGCATGATTTCCTTGATCGACGCGCCCGTCGCGGCGATCACTTGCGCTAGCCGGGCGAGACCGCCCGGGCGATCCATGATCGACACGGTGAAGCGGGTGAGCCGACCGTCGGCGACAAGACCCGTCTCGATCACGCGGTCGAGCATCGTGAGATCGATATTGCCGCCGGAGAGCACGAGCACGACCTCCTTGTCCTTCAGGGCGCCGAGCTTGCCTGCGAGAAACGCCGCGAGCGGCGCTGCGCCTGCGCCTTCGACGACGCTCTTCTCGAGCTCGATCAGCCGCAGCACCGCGAGCGCGATCGATGCTTCATCGACGGTGACCACGCGATCGACGACGCGTGTGATGATCTCGAACGGCAGCGCACCGGTCTCGCGCACCGCAAGACCGTCGGCGAGCGTCGTCGTGATCGATACCGTCACCGGATGACCGGCTTCGAGCGCCGCGGCCACACACGGCGCGTTGACGGGCTCGACGCCGATCAGCGTGACCGATGGCTTCTTCGCACGCACGACCGTGCCGATGCCGGAAATCAGACCGCCGCCGCCAATGGGAACGACCATCGCCTCGACGTCGGGCGTCTGCTCCAGGATCTCGAGCGCCATCGTTCCCTGGCCGGCGATCACATCGGCGTTGTCGAACGGATGGATGAACGAGTAGCCGTGCGACGCGGCGAGCTCCTCCGCTTTGGTTCGCGCTTCGCCGACGTCCTCGCCGTGCAGCACGACCGTCGCGCCGAGATTCCGGCAATTCGTCACCTTGGTGAGCGGCGCGAACTTCGGCATGACGACGGTCGCGGGAATGCCGAGCAGGCCGCCGTGATACGCGACGCCTTGCGCATGGTTGCCGGCGGAGGCGGCGACGACGCCGCGCGCTCGCGCCGATGCGGGAAGTCGCATCAGCGCGTTGCGCGCCCCGCGCTCTTTGAAGCTGCCGGTGCGCTGCAGGTAGTCGAGCTTGCAGTAGATGTGTGCGCCGGTGAGCTGCGACAGCGGAATCGACTCGACGCACGGCGACAGGTAGACGCCGCCGGCGATACGTTCGCGCGCGGTCTCGACGTCGGCGAGCGTGATCACGTCGACGCTAGAACGGCAGTCGGGCGTCAGGCTTGACCGCGTGCAGCACGCGCCGGAATTCGGATTTGATGCGCTCCATCGCTTCTGCGTTATCGGCCTCGAAGCGAAGAACGATGACGGGCGTGGTGTTCGACGCGCGCGCGAGACCGAATCCCTCGGGATACTCAACGCGCAATCCGTCGATGCGGATCACTTCCGTGGCGTCGGGAAACTGCGCGGTGTCGCGCAGCGTGGCGATCAATTGATGATGCTCGCCCTCGGCGAGCGGAATGGTGAGCTCCGGGGTGGACAGCGCGTCGGGGATCGCGTCGAGCACGGCCGAGGGATCGGCGTGGCGCGACAGGATCTCGAGCAGTCGCGCGCCGGCGTAAAGCCCGTCGTCGAAGCCGTACCAACGCTCGCCGAAGAACGTATGACCGCTCATTTCGCCGGCGAGCGCGGCGCCGGTCTCCTTCATCTTCGCCTTGATCAGCGAATGGCCGGTCTTCCACAACAGCGGCTTGCCGCCGTGCTCGCGAATCCAGGGTGCGAGATGTCGCGTCGATTTGACGTCGTAGATCACCGTCGCGCCGGGCTGGCGCGTCAGCAGGTCGGCGGCGAACAGCATGAGCTGGCGATCGGCGAAGATCACGTGTCCTTCGTTGGTGACGACACCGAGACGATCGCCGTCGCCGTCGAATGCGTAGCCGAGGTCGAGCCGGTCCTTTTTCACGCGCTCGATCATGTCGGCGAGATTCGCAGGCTGCGACGGATCGGGATGGTGATTCGGAAACGTGCCGTCGACGTCGCAGTACATCTCGACGACGCGGCAGCCCAAGCGGCGGTAGAGCTCCGGTGCGAACGCGCCCGCCACGCCGTTGCCGCAATCAACGGCGATGGCAATCGGTCGTGCGAGCTTGACGTCGCTCGTGATCCGATCGAGATACGCTTCGCGCACGTCCTGCGTGCGATATGTACCGCTTCCGCCGCGGACGTCGCCGGCGACAAGCCGCGCGCGCAGCGCCTGGATCTCGGGGCCCGAAAGCGTCGTTCCGGCGATGACCATCTTGAGCCCGTTGTAGTCGGGCGGGTTGTGGCTGCCGGTCACCATCACGCTGCAATGTGTTGCGAGATGCTGCGCGGCGAAATACGACATCGGCGTTGCGACCATGCCGATGTCGACGACGTTCGCGCCCGCGGCACGAATGCCGTCGGAAAGCGCGCCCGCGAGCTCCGGACCCGACAACCGACCGTCGCGTCCGACGACGATCGAGTCGCGACCCGATTCGAGCGCGAGCGTGCCGAGCCCCTGACCGATCGTGCGAACGACGTCGGCGGTCAACGTCCGGCCGACGACGCCGCGAATGTCGTACGCCTTGAAGATCTCGGGAGGAAGGTTCACGGCAGCGGCCCGGTGCGTGGATCGAGCCGGCTATGATAATCGGTCGGGGGCCCGCATGCCGCGTCGCGCCGCGGCTCGGCTCAACGCCATTGGCCGAAGAACTGCAGCAGCCGCCGCGGCAGCCAGTCGATGCGGCCGGGAAACGCGCCCGAGCAGAATCCCACGTGGCCGCCGTGATCGGGCTGTTCGAGATGGACGGCCGGGCCGACCGACTCGGAACCGGGAAGCGAGGCGCCCGGCACGAACGGATCGTTCTTCGCGTTCAACACGAGCGTGGGCACGGCGACATGCGCGAGCCAGCGCTTCGACGATGCACGCGTCCAGTAGTCGTCGGTGCCCGCGAAGCCGTGCATCGGTGCGGTTACGACGTCATCGAACTCGTACATCGTGCGCACCGACTTCACGCGGCTCTCGTCGATCAGACCGGGAAAGCGGCGCGCCATCTGGAGGCTCTTGGGCTTCAACGTCTGCAGGAAATGCAGCGTGTAGATGCGATTCAGCCCGACGTCGATCGAGTAGCCGGCGGCGGCGAGGTCGAGCGGCGTCGACACCGCCGCCGCGGCGGTGACGACGGCGTTCGCGCCGCTTCCTGCGCGGCCGAGCCAATTCAACAGCGCGCTGCCGCCGAGCGATACGCCGACGGCGTACAACGGCGCGCCGTCGATCGGCGCGCGCTCGCGGATTGCGTCGAGCATCGCACCGACCTCCTCGTGGTCGCCGGAGTGATAGGCGCGCGGACGCCGGTTCAATTCGCCGCCGCAACCGCGGAAGTGCGGCACGACGCCGCGCCATCCACGCTGCGCGAGCGCGCGCATCAGCATGCACGCGTAGTGCGAGCGCGATCCACCCTCGAGACCGTGGAACAATACGATCAGCGGCGCCGATTCGTCGCCGTCGCCTTCGTCGAGCCAATCGAAGTCCCAGATATCGCCATCGGGCGTGTCGATCGGCTCACGCCGATAGCGGACCGCCGGTCGCGCGAGGAAGTACGGGTAAATCGTCTGCGCGTGACCGCCGGCGAGCCACGGCGGCGCGCGGTACGGCCCGGGCGGCGTATCGACGTGCCAGGCGACATCCGCGGGGGGGGCGAGCATCATCGGCGCTAAGATCCCAGCGCGGCTTCGAGCCGCTTGACGATCGTACGAAGGACCTTGATGCGCGCGAACCGCTTATCGTTCGCCTCGACCAGCGTCCATGGCGCGATTTCGGTCGACGTCCGCTCGACCATGTCGCACACCGTCCGCTCGTAGTCGCTCCAATGCTTGCGGTTGCGCCAGTCCTCGGCCGTGATCTTGAACCGCTTGAACGGCGTCTTTTCCCGCGCCCTGAACCGCCGCATTTGTTCGTCCCTGCTGATTTGCAGCCAGAATTTACAGACGACCGCGCCGGCGGAGACCAGTTCCTCCTCGAAGCGAACGATCTCGTCGTACGCGCGCATCCAGTCCGATTCCTCGGCAAATCCTTCCACTCGCTCGACCAGCACGCGGCCGTACCACGAGCGGTCGAACACGACGACCTGGCCGCGCCGCGGCAACTGTCGCCAGAATCGCCAGAGATACGGGTGCGCGAGCTCCTCGTCGGTCGGCGCGGCGATCGGCACGATCGTGTACTGGCTTGGATGGAGCGCCTGCACGACGCGGCGGATCGAGCTGCCCTTGCCCGCCGCATCGGCGCCTTCGAACACGAGCACGAGCGAGCGTTTGGCGAACGCCTTGTGCGCGGCCGCTGTCGCGAGCCGGCCTTGCCACCGCACGAGCTCGCGATCGTAGCGGGCCTCGGGCAGCTTCTGCGTGAGATCGAGATCGCGGATCAGCTTTACGTTGTCGATCACCGTCGGCGTGCGCCCGCGTCGAGCCCGCCGCCTTTCAATCGTTCGCGGCGGCGCGGGCGTGAGAACACGCCGCATCGTATCGAGCAGGATGCGGCCGACCGTCATGTCGCGGTAGCGATCGTCGGCACCCTCGACGACATACCACGGCGCGACGTCGGTCGACGTTTCGCGCAGTGCGTGCTCCCAGAGGTCGTGATGTTTGCCGTATTGGCGCGCGCTCGCCCAGTCGGCCGACGTGATCTTCCACGTCGTGCGCCGGTCGCGGTCGAGCTTCGCTAGACGGCGTTTCTGATCCTTGCTCGACAGGTGAATCCAGTACTTGAGCAGCACGACGCGCTCGCGCGCGAGCATCCGTTCGAAGTCGCGTACGCCGGCGAGCCGGCCGTCGAGACGCTCGAGATCGTCCTCGCCCCGCAAGCGGCCGCCGAGCGCCTCCGAATACCAGCCGTTCATGAAGACCGCAATGCGTCCGCGCGGCGGCAGCGCGAGCCAGTAACGCCATGCCGGCGGATGCGCGGACTCCTCTTCGATCGGCGCGGCGAATGCATGCACGCGAAGATGGCGCGGGTCCATCCATTCGGTGAGCTTGATCGCCGACTCCGCGCGGCCGCCGGCTTCCACGCCGGAGATCAGCACGACGATGCTGCGACTGTGTGCCGCGGCGAGATCGAATTGCGCGTTGACCAGCGCCTCGCGCAGCTTCGGCTCCTCGCGCGCGTACGTCTGCTTGTCGAGGCGATGGCCGACTTCGGCGGTTTCGAGCATCGATCGCTTCGCTTTCCCGCGCGGCTCAAGCGCGATGCCAGTACGGCTTCGCGCGCTCGAACCGCTTCCAGGCGTTGCGCAGCGCGGCGGCGTGCGCGGGTGCGTGCGTCGCCGCCTGCGTGCGCACGACCGCCGCAGCCATCTGTAGCCCGAAATCGTCGGCGAGTCGAGCCGCGACGATCTCGTCGTTCGCCTGGCCGAGCACCTGCTGCAGCTTCGCGAGCGCGCCGAGATAGCTGCGCACCCGCTTGTGCTTGTACAGCGGCCCAAAGAACTCGGCGGCGTAACGCAGCTTCTTCGCCGCGATTCGCACCGCGTGGCGCTCGTCGGCGCTCGCGCCATCGAGGCGTTCGGCGAGCCGCTTCAACGCGCGGTGGCGTCGCGCGAGAAGCGTCCGCGCCGCAATGCGCGCCGATTGCGGTGTCGCGCCGCCGTCGAAGCCTTCGATCAGCGCGGCGACGTCGAGCACGAGTCGTGCGTAACGCGGTGAATTGATCGCTGCGCGGGCCGCCCGGCGCGCGACACCGCGGCGCGCGGCAACGCGCCGCGCGAGGTCGCGCAACGCGGCCGTGAGCTCGGCGTCGTCGCTCACGCCGTTTGCGATCTCGGGCAGCGTCTCGGTCGCGAACACGTCGAGATCGCGCGCTGCGCCGAGCGCGCCGGCGAGCCACTTCAGCTCGGCCGCGACCGGCTCGATCGGCGCCGATGCATCGACGCGCGCGACGAGCTTCAGGCATGCGCGCAGGCGGCGCGTGCCGACACGCATCTGATGCACCCACTCGGGAACCGCATAGCCGACGACACCCGGCGCATTGGCGGCGACCTGATGCAGGCACTCGCGTGCGATGGTCGCGAGCGCGACGATCGCTCGCACGTCGGGCGCCAATGCGACGTCGCGCGCGCGCACGGGCTCCGGGCGCGCCGCGCTGACGAGCGAATATCCGCGTTCCGCCTTGTTCGCGACGACGATCGAGACGGGCAGATCGTGGGCGAGCGTGCGCGCGAGCTGGTACAGGCGCGCCGGCGCGCCGCCGACCAGCTCGATCTCGAATTCCGAAATCGCAACCCGACCCCGCGTACCGGGCGCGCGGATGCTTCCGACGTCCAGGCAGAGCAGCGCACGCGTGCCGTCGTCGAACGCAAGCGGTGTCGTGCGGCGGATGAAGTCGGTGGCGAAGCGTCTCACGAGACCGTCGCGGTGCGCACGGTGCAGCCGCTTCGCCCAAGGCGTGGAGCGAAGAGAAACGGCATCGATCACGGGCCGCTTGAGCGGCCATTCGTACTCGGCGCGGTTGCGCAGCGTCGGCGTGCTGCCGTCCTCGGGCGGCCCCTTCACCGTCTGGATGTATCGTTTGCCGTCGCGGCGTACGCGCAACGCGATACCGGCCGCGGCGAGGGCGCCCTTCGGCGTGTCGTAATAGGCACTGACCAGACGCGACGTGCGCGCGCGGCCGCGCGTCGCGGCGACGATCGCCGGATGCCGCATCAGCGCGGGCATCGCATCACGCGCGAGCCCGAGCGCGAGCTCGATCTCGCGCGGCTGCCGCGGAGGCGCGTCGATCGTCAATGCGGCGCTTGCTCGCGCGCGAGCCGCAGGCGGCGCTCGTACGTTTCGCGCGCGAGCGCGACGTCGGCGAGGAAATGGTCGAGCTCGGAGAGCAGCAGCGCCTGCGGGCCGTCGACCAGCGCCTTCGCCGGTTCGGGGTGGAAATCGACCAGCACCATGTTCGCGCCGGCGATCACGCCCTGCGCGACAGTGTGGAAAATGTCGAGCAGCCCGTCGGGAGCCGCGGCGCGCGTGCCGACCGAGTGCGAAGGGTCGATGCAGACCGGCATCCGCGTGAGCCGCTTGACGGCGGGCACGTGCGCGAAGTCGACGAAGTTCCGGTGCGGGTCGCCCATGTTCGTCTTCATGCCGCGCAGGCAGAAGACGACTTTGCGATTGCCCTCCGATGCGAGGTATTCGGCGGCGTTGAGCGATTCGTCGAGCGTGATGCCGAAGCCGCGCTTGATCAGCACGGGGAATTCCTGTTGCCGACCGACAAGCTTCAGAAGCTCGAAGTTTTGCGTGTTGCGCGTGCCGATCTGCAGCATGACGCCGGTGGGCTGGCCGGTCTTCGCGAGCGCATCCTTGATCTCGTCGATGTGCGACTCGTGCGTGATCTCCATCGCGATCACTTTGATGCCGTACTTGCCCGCGAGCTCGAATACGTACGGCAAGCACTTCGCGCCGTAGCCCTGGAACGCGTACGGATTCGTGCGCGGCTTGTACGCGCCCATCCGCGTGCAGACTTGTCCGCGTTCGCCGAGCGCCTTCATCATCGCCTCGACCGATTCGGGTGAATCGACTGCGCACAGTCCGGCAAAAATGTTGAGCGAGTCCTGTCCGAAGCGAACGCCGTTGTACTCGAACGACGACGGCCTCGTGTCGCCCTGCTTGTGACGGCCGAGCACGCGATACGCCTCCGATACGCGCACGACCTTCTCGACGCAGGGCAGGATCGACATCTGCTCAACGGTGAGCGCGCCCGTATTGCCGATCAGATAGACCTCGGTCAACGTCACCTCGGCCCCGACCTCGCGGTGGACGCGGTAGCGGATGCCGGTGAGCCGGTCGAGCTGACTCGTCAGCGCCTTGTAGTCGATGCCGGCGGGGTCGGCATTGGGTTCGAGGATGAGGATCATTCGACTGTTTCTACCAACGAATCAATGGCTTGGCATGGAACGCCACGCCGGATCGTCGATTGTATCCGAACCGATGTGACAAGCCCATCGAGCGTTTTCGCAACAGCGTGGCCGGCCGCTGCCGGCCGTCCGCTCCCGGCCGTTGCTTCACGCGCTCGGGATGCCTTAGACTGGCCCGGTGCCGATGCGACGCCGCCGAAACCGGCGTCACAGGCGGGGCGGAAGGTCACGAGCAAACCTCGCATCGTTCCTGGGAGATCCGCATGAAGAAGTGGCTTGCCTTGGCGCTCGCCGGCGCGTTCGCCGTGTCCGCCGCGCCCGTCTTCGCCGCCGAAAATGCGCAGCAGGAGCGCATGAAGACCTGCAACGCGAAAGCCGGCGAGATGAAGGGCGACGAGCGCAAGAAGTTCATGAGCGACTGCCTGTCGAAAGAGAAGAACTCGCAACAAGAGAAGATGAAGACGTGCAATGCCAAGGCGGGCGAGATGAAGGGCGACGAGCGCAAGCGGTTCATGAGCGACTGCCTGAAGGCCAAGTAGCGCCGACGATCAGAACACGGCCGGGTGACCTCCTGTCCACCCGGTCGCGACTGACAGGGCCGCAACGGGCAACCGTCGCGGCCTTGTTTTATCGGAAACTCGCCTAAGCCGTCCGGCTGACGGTCGTCTTCAATGCGGTCGCCGTTTTGGGACGCGTGGCACCAACGCCACTACAACCCAACTGAGGAGACCGACATGAACAAGACGCTTACCCTCGCAACGCTCGCGCTGCTCTTCGCGGCAACCGCAGCCACGGCCGCCGAGCCGACCGGTGGCCCGATCAAGGCCGCGGCGCCGGCGAAGGCGACGGCCGTGTCGCAACAGGACAAGATGCGGCAGTGCAGTCAGCAGGCGACCGGCAAGAAAGGCCAGGAGCGCAAGACCTTCATGAAGGGCTGCCTGTCGAAGAAGGCGGGGTGAGCGGCGAGCAGGGGCCCCGAGTCGCGGAGCGGCTCGGGGATGCGAGCAATGGCGAATCCCCGCGGCGAGGCCGACAACTCGACCTGCGCATTTCGGAGGCTCTACCGCTTGCGCAGCAGCAGCCCCTTGAGGTAATCGCCTTCGGGAAACGCGAGCGCGACCGGATGGTCCGCCGCCGCGCCGTAACGGGCGACGATCGTCGCGTCGGCACGGGCGTCGGCGGCGGCGCCGGCAACGATCTTGCGAAAGAGCGCCGCATCGACGCCTCCCGAGCATGAGAAGGTCGCGAGGAGACCGTCGGGGCGCAACAGCCGCAACGCCCACAGGTTGATGTCCTTGTATGCGCGCGCCGCCCGCTCGGCGTGCGCGGCCGTCGGTGCGAATTTCGGCGGGTCGAGAACGATGAGATCGAACGCCGCGCCGGCATCGCGCAGCTTTCGTAGCTCGCTGAAGGCGTCGGCGCAGCGCCATTGCGCATCGCCCGACGCGAGCGAGGGATTGCGCGCAACGTTGGCTCGCGCCATCGCGAGCGCTTCGGCGGAGCTGTCGATCGACACGACGCGAGCAGCACCGCCTGCGAGCGCGGACAGCGTGAAGCCGCCGGTGTAGCAGAAGACGTTCAGCGTCTCGCGTCCGCGCGCGACGCTTCGTACCTGCGCCCGATTGTCGCGCTGGTCGAGGTAGAAGCCCGTCTTCTGCCCGGCGACGACGTCGACCGAGTAGACGAGGCCGTCCTCGATGATTTCGACGCGCGGCGGAAGCGCCCCGTGCGCGGCACCCGTGCTCGGCGCAAGCCCCTCGAGGGTGCGCACTTCGGCGTCGGAGCGCTCGTAGACGCATGCAACGCCCGGCAACCTCGCGAGCGTGCCGACGATCGTTTCGCGCCAGCGTTGCGCGCCGGCCGACGAGAGCTGCAGCACGACGACGTCGGCATAACGATCGGCGATGACGCCGGGCAATCCGTCGGCTTCGGCGTGAATCAGCCGACAGCCGGTGTGCCTCGCGTCGAGCATCGGCGCGCGCAACGCCGCCGCGCGCTCGATGCGACCGCGAATGAAATCGGCGTCGATGCGTGCGCTCGGATCGAAGCTCCAGACGCGTGCGCGGATCTGCGACGCCGGCGAAAACGCCGCCTGCGCGAGCGGCCGACCATCCGCGCCGACGATTTCGACCGTCTCGCCGGCGGCCGGATCGCCATCGACGCGAACGACCGCGCCGGAAAAGATCCACGGATGCCGTTGCTCGAGCGAGCGCTCACGGCCCGGCGCGAGCCGAAGCGCCGCGCGGCGGGAGTCCACGCCGGCCGCGGAGCGCTTCTTCGCGCGTTCGGTACCGCCGGACGCGCGGCGCAACGCGACGCTACGTGAGCGTGATGCCGGCAAGCTTGCCGATCGCGAACGTGATGCCGCCCGCGAGCGCGCCCAGCATGAGCATCCTTGCGCCCGAGTAGACCGCGTTGCGGCCGGTGTACAGCGACAGCAGCGCGCCGACCGCGAACAACGAGACCGCGGTGAGGCCAATGGAGATCGTCAGCGCGTGCCCGCCGGCGGACAGCAGGAACGGCAGCAACGGCAGCAGCGCGCCACCGGCGAACGAAAGGAACGACGAGATCGCCGCGCCCCACGGCGAGCCGAGCTCTTCGGGATTCAATCCGAGCTCTTCGCGCGCAAGCGTGTCGAGCGCGTGCTCGGGGTCGGCGACGAGCTTCTTCGCGACGCGATCGGCTTCGCGCTTGGGCAAGCCCTTGGCCGCATAGATCAACGCGAGCTCCTGCGCCTCGGCTTCCGGGTACTGTGCGAGCTCCTCGCGTTCGAGCCGGATCTGATGCTCGAACAGCTCCCGCTGCGAGCGCACCGAAACGTATTCGCCGGCCGCCATCGCGAACGCGCCGGCGCACATGCCGGCCACTCCCGAGAGCAGCACCAGATGAGGATCGGTCGACGCGCCGGCCACGCCCAGGATCAGACTCGCATTCGACACGAGGCCGTCGTTCACGCCGAACACCGCGGCGCGCATGTTGCCGCCGCCCGCGAGCTGGCGGTGCCGCCCTTCGGCGCCGCCGCCGGCGGCCACCGGCGCGTGGCCGCGATCGGCGACCGGTGCCATGCCGTAAACGGCCATGCCGCGGACCTTCATCGCGGCGAGCACACCTTTCATTCGCCGCGGCCCGAACCGTCGGACGAGTGCGGCGACCAGCTTCGTGCGCGCGTCGGGTGCGAACGGCCGCGGCGGCGCATGGCCGCGCGCGGTCATCTGCGCGCGCCAGATCGCGGCCTGCGCCTCGGCTTCGCCGGCAAGCCGAAAGAACAGATCGGCGCGCGGCGTGCCCGCCTCGGCGTCGGCGCAGGCGCGGTAAAGGAACGCAGAGCGTTGTTCCTCTTGCCAGCTTTCGAGCGGATTCATCGTGTCACTTCGCGATCATTGCATTGCCTTCGTGCTGCGCACTCCGGTATTCGCGCTTGCGGCGGCCCATCGCGCTCATGCGGCAGCCGTCGCACGGTCGAGGCGCTCCATTACGTCCGACGTCAATTTGGCGGCAACGCCGACGGCTTGCATGTTCTCACGCACTTGCGCGGGTCGACTTGCACCCGTGATCACGCTCGACACGTTGGGATTCTTAAGGCACCACGCGATGGCGAGCTGCGCAAGCGTGCAGCCGACGTCCGCGGCGATCGGCGCGAGCTTGCGCACTTTCGCGATCTTTGCCGGGTCGGTCAACCGCTCGGCGAGCCATTCGTAACCCTTGATCGTTCCGCGCGAGTCGGCCGGAATGCCTTCGTTGTACTTGCCCGTGAGCATGCCCGATGCGAGCGGGCTCCACGTCGTCGTGCCGAGGCCGAGGTCGCGGTACAGCGGCGCGTAATCCTTTTCGACGCGATCGCGAGCGAGGAGATTGTATTGCGGCTGTTCGACCACCGGCTTGTGCAAATGATGCCGCTCGGCAATCTGCCACGCTTCCATGATTTCGGCCGCACTCCACTCGGACGTGCCCCAGTAGAGCGCTTTGCCGGCGGCAATCATGTCGTTCATCGCGCCGACCGTCTCCTCGATCGGCGTGTCCGGATCGGGCCGATGGCAGTAGACGAGGTCGACATAGTCGAGTGAAAGCCGCGCAAGCGACCCGTCGATCGCCTGCCTCAAGTACTTGCGGTTGAGCGTGTTGCGCTCGTTCGGGCCGTCGTGCATGCCCCAGAAGAATTTGGTCGACACGATGTACGACGATCGCCGCCAGCCGAGCTTCGAAATTGCCGCGCCCATGATCCGTTCCGCTTCGCCCTTCGCATAGACCTCGGCGTTGTCGAAAAAGTTGACGCCGGCGTCGAAGGCGGCGGCCATGCACTCGCGGGCGAGCGATTCGTTCAACTGATTGCCGTAGGTGACCCAGGAGCCGAGCGAGAGCTCGCTGACCTTGAGACCGGAGCGGCCGAGGCGGCGGTAGTTCATCGGTGTCAATCGTCGCGCGTGGAAAAGGCGCGCGCGGCGCCGGTCTCGCTTCGCGCAGGTAGAATCGCCACCGCGCATTGTAACCAGAAGGACAACACGATGCCTGCCTCGCGGCCTCAACGGGCTGTCGCTGCCGCCCGACGTTCTCGCAAGCCCCCGCTCACGATCGATGCGCTTTGGATGATCAAGCGGATCGGCGTACCGACGCTGTCGCCGGACGGCGCAACGGTCTGCGCGGCGGTCACCACGTACGCCATGGACAAGAACGACAGCCGCACCGAGCTGTGGTTTTTCCCGACCGGATTCGGCGAAGCGGCCGGCGGTCGCGCCCGGCGGCTTACTGCAGGCGACAAGGACGGCGACGCAAAATGGTCGCCCGATGGCGCGACGATCGCGTTTACCGCCAAGCGGCAGGACGACGAAGAGCCGCAACTCTACGCAATCGCGCCCGACGGCGGCGAGGCGAGGCGCGTCGCTCGCGTTTCGACCGGCGTCGTCGCGCTCAGGTGGTTTCGCGACGGCAGGCGCATCGCGTTCGTTTCGTGGGTATGGCCCGATCTCGCGACCGACGCGCTGCAGACGAAGCGGCGCAAGGAACGCAAGGACGCGAAGGTGAAGGCGCACGTGACCGAGCGCGCCGAATTCCGCTTCTGGGACCACTGGCTCACCGACGGGCGCGAGCCGCATGTGTTCGTCTGCGACGTCGCTTCCGGCCGTTGCCGCGATGTTCTGGCCGGGACGGGCCTCACGCTGCCGCCGTGGGAGCCTTCGGCCGGCGACTTCGACATTTCGCCGGATGGCCGCGAGATCGCGATCACGGCCGACTTGAATCCCGAGCCGGGCATGATGAACCAGACCGACATCGTCATCGTCGATGTCGCGACCCGGCGCAAGCGCGTGCTGACCGAGCGCACCGGCACGTCCGACGCGCATCCCCGCTATTCGCCGGACGGACGTTCGCTGGTCTTCCACAGCTACGAAACGCGCCGGGCGTTCAACGACCAGGGTCACCTGATGCTCGCCGAGCGGCGCAGCGGCGAGCTGCGGCGCCTCGCACCGGGCTTCGACCGCGCAACCACGCACGTCGAATGGACGCCCGATTCGCGTGCGCTGCTCGCTACCGTCGAGGACCGGGGCCGCCAGGGGATCTGGCGCATCGACGCCGATCCGCGCGCCCGCGACGATCCGACGCTCGTCGTTGCCGGCGGCAGCGTCGGCAGCTTCGCGCAGTCGCGCGACGGCGGCGTACTCGCGTTCGACCGCTCGAGCGCGCTGCATCCGCCCGCGCTGTTCGCGTGCCGCGCCGACGGCTCCGGCGAGCGCTCGATCGAGCGGCTGAATCGCGCGTTGCTCGCGCGCCACGCGCTCGGCGACGTACGCGAGTTCACGATTGGCGGCGCCGACGGCGATCCGGTTCAGCTCTTCGTAACGTTTCCGCCGGGGTTCGATCGATCGCGCAAATGGCCGCTGCTGCATTCGATCCATGGCGGGCCGCACGCGGCGCACCACGACGGATGGCATTTCCGCTGGAACACGCAGATGTTCGCCGGACGCGGCTACGTCGTCGCGGCGGTCAACTACCACGGTTCGTCCGGATTCGGCCAGAAGTGGCTCGAGACGATCATCGGACGGTATGGCACGAAGGAGCTCGCCGACACCGAAGCGGCAACCGATTTCCTGCTCCGTCAAGGCTATATCGATCGCGACCGGCTCGCCGCGAGCGGCGGCAGCTACGGCGGCTACATGGTCGCGTACATGAACGGCCACGTTCGCCGTTACAAAGCGTACGTCTGTCACGCCGGCTGTTACGACTGGGTGAGCATGATGGCGACCGACGGTTACCGCTTCTTCGCGGAGGAGCTCGGCGCCTTCCACTGGGACAATCCGGCACGCGTGATGCGACAATCGCCGCATCACTACGTCAAGGGCGCGCGCACCCCGACGCTCGTGATCCACGGCGAGCTCGACTACCGCGTTCCGGCTACGCAGGCGCTGCAGTATTACGACACGCTGAAAGCGAAGGGCGTGCCCGCGCGCCTCGTCTACTTTCCCGACGAAAACCACTGGATCCTGAAGCCGCAGAACTCGCGGTTGTGGTATCGCGAGTTCTTCGCGTGGATCGAACGGCACGCGCCCGCGGGTGCGCGCATCGCTGGTCGGCGCGTCAAACGGCGGTGAGCGGCGGTCCGGCGGCCTTCTTCTCCCACGCCTGCTGGCACGCGATGCAGCGTCGCGCCGCCGGATACGCGAAAAGCCGCGCCGGCGCGATCGTCGTCCCGCAGTCGACACAGTCGCCGTAGCTGCCGTCGCGCATGCGGGCGAGCGCCGCGTCGACCTCGGCAAGCTCGGCGAGCGTGTGTCGGACTTGACCGATGTCGAGCTCCGCCAGCGCGTCGGCGACCGCCCAATCGTCGGTTTCGCCGATCCGGTTGGCGAGCCCGACGACGCGATCGTCGCCGCTGCCCTGCATCTGCGCCTTCGCCTCGCCGCGCAGCGCCTGGCGGCGGGCCTCGAGCGCCGATTTGAGACGGGCGAGATCGGACGGGGACAACGGGGCCGTGGACATGGGGCAAACCTCGACGGGTTCGTTCGGATGCTACTTGATAAGAGCGCCCCGCGATGAGCACCGTTCGGAAACAGATGTCGGCGCCGGCCGCGGGTTGTCGCTACTGCAGACCGCATTATCGCGGCAAATCGGTTCGTTCGGCGCGTAGGAGCCGCGGCCGGCACGTCCGCGCGGGGCTTGAAACCGAAGGCTGGGCCAATACATTAGCCCTGCAGGTCCGTTTTTCCCCACGGGAGCTTGGTGCGGACCTTCCCCTAACCCGTATCAAGGAGACAGCGATGGCCAATGTCAATCTGTACGACCCGTTCGCGGACGCCGGTTTCGACGACCTGTTCCGCGGCTTCTTCCGCCCGGTGCGCGTCAACCAGCAACAGCCGGGCCAGGTGACGATCAAGATGGACGTCAGCGAGACCGAGCAGGGCTATACGGTCCAAGCCGAGCTGCCCGGTGTGCGCAAGGAAGACATCAACGTCTCGATTGAAGGCAATCAGGTCACGATCGGCGCCGAGATCAAGAAGGAAACCGAGGCGAAGGACGGCGAGCGCGCGCTGCGCACCGAGCGCACGTACGGCAGCGCCTATCGCAGCTTCACACTGCCGGTCGATCTCGACGAGGAGAACAGCAGCGCGCGTTTCGAGAACGGCATTCTCGAGCTCATGCTCGCGAAGAAGCCGGCGGTTGCGGGCCGCAAGCTCGCGATTCAGTAACGCCGCTCGAAGCTACCGACGCGCGGTGGAGCGCAACGCTCCGTCGCGCGTCGTCACGCATCAACGCGAAGCCGGCCCCACGGCGATCAACGTATCCGCCTGACCGTATATTCTTCCTCGATGTTGTCGCGGAAGTAGCTCCACGGCGACGATGCCGCGAGCATCCGCCGATAGGTGTCTGTCGACACGCCGACGTACTCGAACGTGCCGGACGTGAGCTCGACGACGAGGGAACGCCGGCGATCGTCGTAGCCGACGGCGCGAAGGTTGCCGCCCGAGATCGATTTCATTTCCATGGCGTCCTCCCGACCGGGGAGCGTAGCGGGGGTGGTGCTCGCGCTAGCCGGCGAGAAACGCGCGCACGCGCGCAGGCACCAGCCGCTGCGCCTCGTGGAATTTCGTCGACGGCACCATGCGCCGCGCGTGGCCGTCGGACTTGAGCTCGATCAGCGTCGGCACCCATGTGATCTTCGGATAGCGCGCGAGCACGCGCTCGTTGCGATTCTCGCTGCCGACGAACACCTTGACGGTTACGAAGCGGCGGTCCCGCATCGCGGCAAGCGCGGGATCGGCCGCGAACAGCGCGTCGAGCTCGCGGCAGTCGCGGCACCAATCGCCGCCGACGATCAGTAGAACGCGGCGACCGCTTGCGCTGGCCGCGGCGAGCGCGTGGTCGATGTCGGCCGCTGCGTCGCGGCTCGCGTCGTAGCCGCGCGGCGGAGCGCTCGTCGTGCCAGCCGCCGATGCGGCAAGCGGCGCCGCGAGCAGCGCGGCGGCGAGCGCGACGCAAAGCGACGAGTTCGATATGACGCGGCGGAACACGGCAGGGGCGTAATCGGATCGGCCGGGCGACGAGCGGCACATATTGCGCCGCGCTCGCGACGGCGGTCAACGCGTCAAGATCAAACTTTTCGCGCATCGTTCGAATGCCGCGAGGAAAGCTCCTCGGCCGCCGGCGGTCTATACTGCTGCCGCCCGTCTCGTTCGATGGAAACGCTGCGCCGCATCGTGTTCCTGATCTGCCGTCCCGCCGCGGAGTGGGACGCGATCGCGCGCGAAAAGACCAGTGTCGACGTACTGTTGCGTCGCTATATCCTTCCGCTGTCGCTGCTCGCGCCGATCGCGACGATGATCGGCATGATGGTCTTCGATGCAAGCTGGGATCCGTTGCATGGCTATCTCGTTCCATCGGATCAGATCCTCGCCGCGGCCACGACGACGTTCTTCACGTCGGTCGCATCGCTGTTCGCGCTCGCCGCGATCTTCGTCGTGCTCGCTCCGCTGTACGGTTCGTCGCGCGACTATCTGGCAGCGCTCAAGGTGAGCGTCTACGGCGCGATCCCGGTGCTGCTCGCCGGCGCGACGTTGCTGCTGCCGGCGATGATCGTCATCGGCGTCGTCGGCCTGTGCCACACGTTCTATCTCTATTGGCTCGGCGCGAACCGCGTGCTCGCCGTGCGCGTCGAGCACCAGACGGAATTCATCGGAATCTCGATGGTGCTGCTCGCGCTGGTTTCGGTCGTGAGCGGGGCGATCGCGAGCGGCATCGGCCTTATCTGACCCGCATGCGAGCATCCGTAGCGACCCGATGCGCGCTTACATTCGCGTTGCTCGCGGCGTGCGCCGCCGGCGCGTCGTTCGGCGAGCCTTCGAAGACGGTTCGCGTCGCATTCTCGATCGCCGAGACGAGCTTCGATCCGGCGTTCGCGTCCGACGCCGCATCCGATGGCGTGATCGCCAACGTGTTCGACGCGATGCTCGACTACGATTTTCTTGCGCGGCCCGTGAAGCTCGTGCCGCGTGCGCTCGAGGCGCTGCCGACGGTCGAAGACGGCGGCCGAACCTACATCTGTCGCGTGCGCAAGGGTGTCTATTTCACGAACGATCCCGCGTTCAAGGGCAAGAAGCGCGAGCTCACCGCCGCCGACTTCGCGTACGGATTCAAGCGGATCCTCGACCCGGCGGTGCGATCGCCGTGGCTGTGGCTGATCGACGGCAAGCTCATCGGCGCGGACGAGCTCCGCGCCGCGGCGCAGAACAGCGGGCGCTTCGATTACGACGCGCCGCTTGCCGGTCTCGAAGTGGTCGACCGGTACACGCTGCGCATACGACTCAAGGAGCCGGATCTTCGCTTCGCGTACGTCCTTGCCGTTCCGAACATGGCGGCAATCGCGCGCGAGGTCGTCGAAGCGTACGGTCTCGACATCGGCGCGCATCCGGTGGGCACCGGCCCTTACGTTCTCGGCGAGTACAAGCGCAGCACGCGCATGGTGCTCGTCGCGAACCCCGATTTCCGCGCAACCACCTACGTTCCGGCGGGACCGATTCCGCCCGAATCGCAGGCGCTCGCGAACGCGATCGCGAAGCGCAAGCTGCCGCTCGCCGACCGCGTTGAAATCAGCGTGATCGAGGAAGGACAGGCGCGATGGCTCGCGTTCTTGAACGGAGAGCTCGACGTGCTCGACGCGCCGGGGATTCCGAGCGAGTTCGTCGAGAAGGCGCTCGATGCCAAAGGCAATCTGCTGCCCGAGCTCGCCGCCAAGGGCATCAGGGCCGAAGTGCTGTTGCGGCCGAACGTGTATTTCACGTATTTCAACATGCACGATCCGATCGTCGGCGGCTATACGTTCGAGAAGATCGCGCTGCGACGCGCGATCGCGATGGCGTACAACGTCGATGAAGCGATCCGGGTGCTCTACAAAGGTCGCGCGGTGCCCGCCTCGAGTCCTATCCCGCCCGATGTCGCCGGCTACGATCCGAAGCAGAAGACGCAGGCGCAGCTCTACGATCCGCCGGCCGCACGCGCGCTGCTCGACAAGTTCGGCTACAAGGACCGCGACGGCGACGGCTTTCGCGAGATGCCCGACGGCAAGCCGCTCGTGATCGAACGCTGGTCGACGCCGGCGTCGGCGCAAAGACAAGCCGACGAGCTCTGGAAGAAGAACATGGATGCGATCGGCGTTCGCATCGTGTTCAAAAAGGACAAGTTGCCCGAGCTTCGCAAGATGGCTCGGCTCGGCAAGATCGCGACGCGCGGCGACGGCTGGAATGCCGACTATCCCGACGCCGAGAATTTCATGCAGCTTCTCTACGGGCCGAACGCCGGACAGGAGAACCAAGCTCAGTTCAAGCTCGCCGAGTTCGACAAGCTCTACGACCGGGCGCATGCGCTGCCCGATTCGCCGCAACGCACGCGCCTGTTCGATCGCATGAGCGAGCTCGTGATCGCGTACGCGCCGTGGCGGCTCACGATCCACCTGCTCGAGGATCACCTGGTCCATTCGTGGGTGCGCGTGTACAGGGCGCACCCGATCCGCTCGCAGACCTACGCGTTCATCGACGTCGATCCGGCGATGCGGCAGAAGGCAACGGCCAGGTAAGGCCTGCGCGCTCAGCGGCGCGGCGGATCAGCACGGCGTCGTCGTCTTCGCCAAAGCCCCCGCTCAGCGCGTCGACGTACGCGGCGAGCGCCGCGCGCGCGAGCGGCGCGTCGACACCGAGCCGCGCGGCGAGATCGGCGGCGATGCCGACGTCCTTGGTGAGGATCTTCGCCGCCGCGCGCGGCGGCCGCAGTTCGTCGTCGAGCGCGCGCGGCACGCGGTCGCCGAACATCCAGCTCGCGCCCGAGCTCGCGCCGACGACTTCGGCGAGCGTGCGAATATCGATACCCGCTGCAAGCGCAATGGCGATCGCCTCGGCGGCGGCCGCGAGATGCGCGCCCGCGAGCAGGTTGTTGACGATCTTGAACGTCGACGCATCGCCGGCGCGCGGGCCGAGCGCGAACAGTCGGCCGGTGATCCGCGCGAGCACCGGCTGCGCGCGCGCGAACGCGATCGCGTCGCCGGACACCATCATCGTCATCGTGCCGTCGGCGGCTTTCTCCGGCCCGCCGGACACGGGCGCATCGAGCAGCGCGATCGCGCTGCCGGAAAGGCGTGCTGCGAGCGACGCCGGCACTCGCGGATCGACCGTCGACGACGCGCAGACGATCGTGCCGGGCGCGGCGGCGGCGGCGACGCCGTGCGCATCGAACAACACGCTTTCGACTTGCGGCGCATCGACGACCAGAACGATGATGGCATCGCACGCCGCGGCGAGCTCGGCGGCGCTCGCGCAGCCTTGCGCGCCGCGGTCCACCGCGGCGGCTTGGGCGCGCGGATCGATGTCGCGCGCGAACGTCGCGAATCCGGTGCGCAGCAGACTTTGCACGACGCCGCCGCCCATCGCGCCGGTGCCGATGACGCCGACGCGGCGAACGTCGGTCATCGCGCGCTCATCCCTCCGCACGGTCGCGAATGCGCCAACGCTGCGCGGACGCCCGCTGCGCGCTTTTGGCTTCGCCCCGCGCGCTCATCGAGCTACGTCTTCGGCGGCGGCGGCAGGTTCGCGCAGCCGACGAGCCGCGTCGCGACGCCCTCGCGCGACAACGTGAGCTCCGTCCCCTTGCCGGTGAGCTCGAACGTGCCGTTGGAAAAGCGCACGCCGGACGCCGACGGAATCTGATGCAGCGCCATCGAGTCGCCGTCCGGCATCAGCAGGCGCGCCTCGTGCAGCGTGCTGTCGAAGCGCACGATGACGCGCTCGCCCCCGAGGTCGCACGCGAACGTGTTCCTCGCGGCCTCTTCCTCTTCCTTGCTCGGCGGCTGCTGACAGGCCGCAAGCGCTGCCGCGCCGAGCGCGCATGCCAACGCGCTCGCGGCCAAGCGGTGTAAGGTCATCGCGACTCCGAAGCAAAAACGTGGCGGAGCATAGCATTTCGTCAGCAGTCGACGACGTTGAGCGCGACCCCGAGCGCGCGCTCGGCCGCCAACAGCGCCTGGCCATTGCCCGCGGCGAGAACGCACGCGAGTCCCGCGGCGGCCATCGCGGCGGCCACACCCAAACGGACGTGCCACTCCGTTGTCGGCTACAGCGGCGCCGACGGAGCGTCCGTCGCGTGCCTGAAGCGAACCGCTTCGGGATAGGACAGCACTTCGACGATCGCGCCCGAACGGATCGTCTGCTGAACCGACTGCCACCATGCGGCGTCGAGCAGATCGGCATGGTAGTAGAGGAAGCACTCGCGCGTGCGCGGATCGGTCAGCAGGAACGTCGCGAACTCTTCGGGAAAGATATCGTGCGGTCCGACCGGATACCAGATCTCGTCGGACATCTCGTCGTGATCGGGCGGCCGCTGCGGAATCTTGCGGAAGTTGCAGTCGGTCAGGTACTCGATCTCGTCGTAGTCGTAGAACACGATGCGGCCGAAGCGGGTCACGCCGAAATTCTTGAACAGCAGATCGCCCGGAAAGATGTTGGCGCGGGCGAGGTCCTTGATGGCGTCGCCGTACTCGCGCATCGCATGCATGCGCTGCGCGTCGTCGGCCGTCTCGATGTACATGTTGAGCGGCGTCACGCGCCGCTCGATGTAGACGTGGCGCACGATCACGTGATCGCCGTCGATTTCGAGCACCGACGGCGCGACCTGCTCGAGCTCGGCCATGAGCTCGCGCGAAAAGCGCCCGAGCGGAAACGCGACGTCGGAGTACTCGAGCGTGTCGGTCATCCGTCCGACGCGGTCGTGGTGCTTGACGAGCGTGTACTTCTGCTTGACCCTCTGGCGGTCGGTGTCCTTCGATGCGGCGATGCTGTCCTTGATGACCTTGAACACGTAGGGATACGACGGCAACGTGAACACGCTCATCACCAGGCCCTTGATGCCGGGTGCGACGATGAAGCGGTCGCGCGAATGCTTGAGGTGATGCAGGAAGTCGCGGAAGAACAGGTTCTTTCCCGCTTTCTGCAATCCGACCATCGTATAGAGCTCGGCACGGGTCTTGTCGGGAACGAGCTGCTGCATGAAGTCGACGTAGGCGGAGGGGACCTCCATATCGACCAGGAAGTACTCGCGGTTCGCCGATAACAGGATCGCGAGCTCGTAGTCGTCCATCAACAGCGCATCGAGCGCGAGGCGGCCGCCGTCGTCATGCTTGACCGGCACGACGAACGGATACGTCTGCGCGCCGTTGACCACGCGCCCCACGATGTAAGCCGTCTGATTGCGGAAGAACGGACTCGAGAGCACCTGCAATTGGTGGTTCGCCTCGAGCTTGAAGGGGCGCGCAAAGTGGCGGCGCACCGCACGCAGCACCCGGCGCAGGTCGCGGCGAAAATCGGCGAACGGCCGCTCGAACCCCATGTCGAGCACGATGTCGATCAGCGCATGACGAACGCCCTGCTGCGCGGGATAGTAGCTGCGGTAGGACGGCGGCTCGGCGTCGATGTGCTCGGTCGACATCGCCGGGCGCACGAAGATGAAGCGGTTGTGAAAATAGACGCGGTGCAGGATCTTGACCGACACCGAATTGAAGAACGTCTCGGCGCATTCGGGCTGTTTGTGGTCGATCAGCAGCCCGATGAAGTGCAGCTTGACCTGTTCCCACAGCGTATCGACCGCCGTCGCATCGAGGCCGGCGCCGTGCAGCGCCTGCTCGATGCGCTCGGTGGTCTCCTGCACGCGGCGGTCGTAGAAATCGATACGATCGCGCGCCACGTGGCCGATCGCGCGCCAGTTCGCCGCTTCGTAGTAACGGCGCGCCGCGCGCGCGCAGTCCCGGAACAGCGCGTAATGCTTGTTGAAGCCGTCGAGCAGCGCTTGCGCGACCGCGTGCACTTCGGCGACCGGCGGCTGTGCCCGCGCCGCGAGCGCGGATGCCGCGACCGGTGCGGCGGATTCGTCGGCGGCCGACAGCGTCGGCGTGGTTGGTTGCGATGACATCGGCTGGCTGTCGCGGACCCTCGGGAAGAGTCAGGCAAGCGCGACGATGATAACCTAGTGAATTGCACTTCGAGGCGATGCTCGCGATGGGAGTGGATCGATGACGCTGAAGGGGCTCGCGTTTGCTCGCAGCGATCGCGCGACGATCGCCGGACTGCTCGCGCTCGCGTTTGCCGCTCCGGCGAGCGGCCAGATCTTCAAGTGCATCGATCCGTCGGGACACACGACTTATCAGCAGACGGCGTGCCCGCCGAGCGCGACCGGAGGGCGTGTCGAATTGACCGTCGACGTCGGCGTAAGCCACGAGCCCGACCCGATCGAGGCCGCGTGGGAAGCCGCGGCTCGCGAAAAGAACGTGTCGGTCGGCATGCCGCAGCGCTTCGTTCGCGTCGCCCTCGGTTCGCCGCGAGAGGCGCGAGCGGGCAGAGCGGACGAGAACGCGACTGAAGTCTGGTCCTATCAAAAGGACGCGCAAACGGTTCGCATCGGCTTTCGCAACGACGTGGTCGCGTGGACGCGCTACGGCTCGGCCAATGCCGCGAGCGAGCCGCCGCCCGACGACGAGATGACGCAGCGGGTGCTGCGCCGGCGCAATGTGAGCGAAGGTGAGAACTGCGACGACGTCGTCACTTCGCTCGGTCCGCCGCAGGAGATCGAACGCCGAACGGGGCAGCCGGGCGTCCTGCGCTACGTCTGGGAACCGGTCGCCGGCGACCCGTACGCGCGCACGATCGTCGGCTGCACGCTGGGACGCGTGACGAGCGTCGAGCGGCTGACCGCGCGATAGCTTGCGCGGTGCCGGACGCTCTCCCGCGGCCGCTTCGTCGCGGGGCGATCGCTGCCGCGCGACCTCAGTTCGCAGCTTTCTGCGCGGCGTCCTGGAATTCCTTGACCGCCGAGTTGTACTCGTCGACCGTTGCGTTCGCGGCTTTGATGTACTCCTGCGCGAGCTGCTGCTGTTCGCCCGCGAACTTGCGCAGGCATTCGAGGAACGTATTCGCATCGCGTTGCCACGCGCGCTTCATGTTGTCGGACGCGAGGCGACCGGGGTGATCCGGCTTCGCGCCGCAATTGGCCTTTGGCGGCGCGGCGGGCGCCGCAGCAGCGGTCGCCGATGCAGCAGGGGGCGTCGCTGCCGGTGCGGGTGTTTGCGCGAACGCGGGCAGCGCTGCGGCGATGACGAGCGAAGTAGCGAGCGCGAGCAGTCGTTTCATGGCTACCTTTCGTGCCGGTCGAAGCGCGATATTCTACGACGCGCAGTGCGTCCGCTTTGCGCCGACGACGTCGCGCGGCCCGAGGCCGCACCGGGGCGGGCCGGGCGCTAGGGCTGGCCGGCCGCGAACGTGTTGCAGCGGCGGATGTCGCCGCTATCGAGACCGACGCGAAACCAGCGCGTGCGCTGTTCCGCCGAGCCGTGCGTGAACGACTCGGGGACCACATACCCTTGTGATTGCCTCTGCAGCCGGTCGTCGCCGACGGCGCCGGCGGCGCGCAGTCCCGCCTCGATGTCGCTCGTGTCGAGCACGCCGCGCTGCTTCGCCGAATGACCCCAGACGCCGGCGTAGCAGTCGGCTTGCAGTTCCAGGCGCACCGACAGCGCATTGCGCGTTCGTTCGTCGGCGCGCTGCGCCTGCTGGTCGAATCGCGCCATCACGCCCGTCAGGTTCTGCACGTGGTGCCCGATCTCGTGCGCGATCACGTATGCGCGGGCAAAGTCGCCGGGCGCGCCGAAGCGGCGCGAAAGGTCGTCGAAGAAGCTGGTGTCGAGAAAGACGCGGCGATCGGCGGCGCAGTAGAAGGGGCCGACTGCGGCCGATGCGAGTCCACACGACGATTGCACGCTGCCGCGGAACAGCACGAGCTTCGGAGGGTCGTAGCGCGATCCCATCGCGCGAAACGTCTCGCCCCAGACGTCTTCGGTGTCGCCGAGTATCGCTGCGACGAAATCCTTTTGCGGGTCTTCCGCCTTCGGGCGCCGCGGGCCGTAACCCGGTTCGGGTGCGGACGGCGCCGGCGCCTGCACGCTGGGTCCGCCGGAGAGCAGGCCGAGCATCTCGAGCGGATTGATGCCGAACAGCATGCCGACGATGACGGCGACGATGATCGCGCCGCCGCCGAGGCGAATGCCGCCGAGCGGGAAGCCGCCGCCCCCCGCCGGCCTGTCGGTGCGGTCCTCGACGTTGTCGCTTCTGCGGAAGTCGCCCCAGCGCATCGCGTGTTCCCCCTGCCGTCAGACCCGGTTTAGCCGGATTAGCTCCGCGAGGCGCGCGGCGAAAATCAGTTGATGTCGAGCGCGTGCCGGCGCAGCTCGTCGAGCGGCACGACGGCGAGCGTTTCCTCGTGCGTCGAGCCAAGGACGACCGGCGGCGCACAGCCCGCTTGGAGCGCTTCGCGCCAGCGGCCAGCGCAGAGGCACCAGCGGTCGCCCGGGGCAAGCCCCGGAAAGCCGATCGCGGGCATCGGCGTCGACAGGTCGTTGCCTTGCTCGCGCGAGAACGCGAGGAACTCCGCCGTCATCTGCGCGCAGACGACATGCAGACCGAAGTCGTCGGGACCGGTATTGCAGCAGCCGTCGCGGAAGAATCCGGTGCGCGGACGCATCGAACATGGCTCGAGCAGGCCACCCAGCACATTGCGCTCACGCTCCGCCATAAGCGCTCGCCGACGCTACGGTTTGAGCGCCCGGTAGAGGAAGGGCAGGCTGACGTTCATACGGTAATCGACGTCCGAGTGGTTGTCGTCGAACTCCTCGTACGTATGCGTGATGCCCGCTTCGGCGAGACGCAGCGACAGGATGCGGGCGCCGTAGTGGATATGGTACTGGTCGCGAGAGCCGCAGTCGATATAGATGCCGCGCAGTGACTCGAGGTTGGCGCGATAACGCGCAACGAGGTGGATCGGGTCGTGCTTCTGCCAGTTCTTCCACCGTCCGGGAATCGCTTCTCCGGTTTCCAGATGGAACGGCAGTCGAAAGCCGAGCGGTGCGTCTGGGTCGGGGTCGTATGTCGCCGCCATGCAGATGTTCATGATCGCATGGCCTTCGGCGAGCGACAGCTTCTCGCGCCGCCACACTGAATTGAGGAAGCGCTGGACCCGGCCATCGTCGAGACCTTCGGCGAGGCCCTGGCGCGCGCGCACCTCGGCCGCCATGTCCACCGGTCCTTCCCTGCGCCGCGGGGCTCGATATTTGGCGAGCTCGTTCAGCGTGTTCGGCCAGTCGTGCCAGTAGACGAAATCGAAGTACGCGTCGCCCGAGTGATCGGCGATCGCGCCCCAATGCTTCGCGTGTTTCATGCCGTGGATGATCGCGCCGTATCCGCCCGAGCTCTTGCCGAAGCAGCCGCGATGCTCGCGCGCGGCGAGCGTGCGGAACTCGCGATCGACGAACGGAACGATTTCGCGCGTCAAGTAATCGGCGTAATCACCGATCGCGGACGAGTTCACGTACTGATTGCCGCCGAGCGCGGTGAAGCAGTCCGGAAAGACGACGATGACCGGTCCCATCTTCCCGTCGTGCGTGAGCCGCGCGACGCGCTCGGCGACGTTCTCGCCGAAGGGTTTCCAGTTGACGTGCGCAATGCCCGACCCGGTGAAGCCGACGAGATCGTAGAGGACGGGAAAGCGGCGGCCCCGGCCGGCACCCGCGCCATCGTCGTACTGCGGCGGCAGCCATACGGCGAGCTTGCGCACATGCGGGTCGCCGAGCGGGTTGTCGGCGAGAATCTTCGAGTCGTGCTCGAGAACGACGACGGTGCCGGCGGCGCGAAGCGGTCGTTTACGGGCCATCGCGGTTCTCCGTGCGGGTCAGCGCCGCTTGCGGTATTTTAGCAGCAGCGAGCCGCGGCAGCGCGGCGCGCCGCAACGGCACGTGTACGCCTCGAGCACGCGCTTGGTGACGCGGCCTTCGTAGTTCAACCGATAGTCGTACGTGAGCTCCTCGCCGGCCACGATCTTGCGCTTCGCCTCGATGAACACGCGCCCGTCGTCGTCCTCGTACGTGACGCAGTTCGGCGCGCAGGAATGGTTGATCCAGCGCGCGGCGTTGCCGCGGATGCTGGCGTCGATCGTCGTGCCGTCCTCCGTCTCGAACAGGAACGTGTGATACGGGTTGGACGGGTCCTGGTGCGGGTCCCAGTCGACCTCGTCGGGCTCGAGTCGCTTGCCGCGATACTCGATGATCGTGCTGCCTTTACGGATCGTGCGCGTGGCGAACACGCCGCGGCCGTGTATGGTGGAGCGGCGAACCGAATAGCGGCGCGCGCGTTGAATGGGCGGCATCGAGGGTTGCGGGGCTGCAAAAACCGGCGATGATACGCGAACGCACGCCGACGGGTAAAACGTCAGGTCGGGGCTGCGCCCATCAGCGCGAGCGCGAACGGCGTCGTCACGGCGGCAATCGCGGTCGACAGCACGAGGCTCGTGGCGACCGCCGCCTCCAGAGTGCCGAACTCGCGGCTCATCAGGTAGACATTCGCGCCGACCGGCAACGTGGCGAGCATCACGACGGTCTGCGTTTCGAGCGCCGGCAGCGCCAACAATCGCGCGATCGCGTAGACGGCGGCAGGGTGCGCGACCAGCTTCAACGCCGTCATCGCGACGCTCTCCCGCCACTGCGCGCGTACCCCATGCTCGCCCAGGCTCATGCCGAGCGCGATCAGCGACAGCGGAATCGCGGACCCCGCGACGAGCCCGAGCGTGTCGTCGACGAAGCGGGGCAGCGCAATCCCGGTGAAGCCCCATGCCGTTCCGATCAGGATGGCGGCGACGACCGGATTCGTCAGCACGTTCTTGGCCGTATTGGCGAGCCCGGCAAGCGATGCGCTGCGCGTGCGCGACCACTCGACCGACAACGTCACCAGCGTCCAAAGCACGAGGGCATTGAACACGAGCACCAGCGACATCGACGGCATCGCGCGCTCGCCGAGCGTCACTTTGGCGAGGGGAACGCCGAGCAGCACGTTGTTCGCGAAGATGCCGCCCATCGCGAAGACCGACTGCGCGCTGCCGTCCATGCGGAACAGCCCCGAGGCGATCAACCGTCCGAGCACGAACACCGCAAGACAGCCGCCGAAAAACGCGATCAACAGCCGCGCGTCGACCGGCGGCAGCTTCGAAAAGTCGCTCATCAGCCGGAACAGCAGCGCCGGAATCGCGGTCGAGAAGACGAACTTCGACAGGCCTTCGGACACGCTCTTCGGCCAGCCGGACCAGCGTGCGAGCGCGAAGCCGACGAACACCAGCAGGAACAGCGGCGCAGTGAGCGCGAGGAAGTGGAAGAACGCGGCCATCGTTGCGGACGTCACGACGAGGCGGCCATTGTGCCTGCGGCACGCAGCCTTGCCCAATGGTGCGCCGCGAGTTCGTCGTCCGCGCGGGCGAGCTATACTCGCCTCGCGTCGCATTCGAGGAGAACAGCGTCATGCGCATTGCATCCGACGTCACCCAGCTGATCGGCAACACGCCGCTCGTGCGCATCAATCGGCTCTCGGCGGGCTGCGCAGCCGTGCGATGGTCTGTGCGGCACGCGGCATCAAGTGCGCGTTCGTGATGCCGGAAACGATGAGCCGCGAGCGCCGGCTGCTCCTCAAGGCGTACGGCGCGGAGCTCGTTCTGACGCCCGGTCCCGAAGGCATGGCTGGCGCATTCAGGTGTAGAAGAGCACCCATGCGTAGAGCGACGCGTCGCTTCGTGTCGATCGCCGCTGTGGTGCTCGCGGCGTGCGCGACGCAACCGATTCCGATCACGCCACCCGCCGAGCGACCGGCGGCTCCCGTTGTGCGCGAGCCGATTCCGACGCCGGCGGTCCCGGTGCCGGCGCCGCCACCGACGGCGCGCGCACCGGCCGCGCCCGCCGAGGACCAGCTCGCGTTCGTCGCCTCGGAAGTTCCGCCAGGAACGATCTATGTGTGCGTGACCCGCGCGGACGGCAAGCGGCAACAAGTGGCGATCGCGTTCGACAAGAAGGTCGAGACGCTCTGTCGTCGGCATCCGGAAATGGGACCGTGCCAATACGAGCGCAACGTCTGCCGGCGAAGCGGCGGGCGCGTATTCACCGCCACCGGCACCGAGATCACGACGGCGACCGAGGCCGAATACGATCGCAAGGTGATGCGCGTGCGCTTCCGCGCCGATTAGAAAAACCAGGGTCAGACTCGACTTTGCATGCAAGCGATTCGCCGTGGCGGGTCGTACACGAAAAGTCGAGTCTGACCCTGGTTTTTTGCCTGCGCTTGCGCGCCCATCAGCCGTTGGTCAGATCGGATTGTGCCCGATCAGCGAGAGGAACTCCTCGCGCGTCGCCTGCGACTCGCGGAACGTCCCGACGACCGACGACGTGACCATCACCGAGTTCTGTTTCTCGACGCCGCGCATCATCATGCAAAGGTGACGCGCTTCGATCATGACGCCGACGCCCTTTGCGTCGACCGATTCCATGATCACCTGCGAGATCTGCTCGGTCAGCCGTTCCTGCAGCTGCAGCCTGCGCGCGTAGACGTCGACCAGCCGCGCGAGTTTCGACAGGCCGAACACGCGCCCGTTCGGTATATAGCCGATGTGGCAACGCCCGAAGAACGGAAGCAGATGGTGCTCGCACAGGCTGTAGAGCTCGATGTTCTTCACGATCACCATGCTGTTCGCCTGCTGCGTGAAGATCGCCCGATTGATCACCGTTGCGGGGTCGGATCGATAGCCGGACGTCAGGAACGACCACGCGGCGGCAACGCGCTGCGGCGTCTTCGCGAGACCTTCGCGCTCAGGGTCCTCGCCGATCGCGAGCAGCAGCTCGCGCGTCAGTTGGGCGATTCTTTCTTGATTGACTTTCATGGCTCCTCGGGCAGCGGCGCGGCTCGTGCCCTCCATCGTACGACAACCGGCGGCTTCGACGTGCGCGCTATTGCATAATGGTCACCACGACCGCACACGAAGGAGCCTCGCTCATGGGCAGCTGGATCGAACTGACCGCCGCCGACGGCGCGCGTATCTCCGCTTACCGTGCCGACCCGGCGGGCAAGCCGCGCGGCGGCATCGTCGTCGCGCAGGAGATCTTCGGCGTCAACAGCCACATCCGCAGCGTCTGCGACGGCTACGCCGCCGAGGGTTACCGCACGATTGCGCCCGCGCTGTTCGATCGGTATCAAAAAGGCGTCGACATCGGCTACTCCGCCGACGACATCGCGAAAGGCCGCGAGCTCAAGGCGAAAGCGGGCATCGACGACGCGTTGGCCGACGTCAGCGCGGCGCGCGACGCGCTGCAGGGCGCGGGCAAGATCGCGATCCTCGGCTATTGCTGGGGCGGGTACGTCGCGTGGATGGCGGCATCGAGGCTTGCCGGGTTCGCCTGTGCCGTGCCCTACTACGGCGGCGGAATGACCGATGCGATCGACGAGCGACCGAAGTGTCCGGTCATGGCGCATTTCGGCGAGAACGACGCCAATATTCCCGTCGAAGGCGTGAAGAAGCTCGCCGCCGTCCATGCGGACGCGCAGGTCCTCCTGTATCCGGCGGGACACGGGTTCAACTGCGACCAGCGCGGGTCATACGATGCCGCGTCCGCCAAGCTCGCCCGCGAGCGCACGCTCGCGTTCCTGCAGAAGAACCTGGCGGGGTAATTGGTGGGGCGGAGCGAACGCTCGGCGGACGCTAAGCGACGTAAGCCGATCTGACCTCCTTGCGCTTGGCCGCGAGCGAATCGAGCGCAGCGCTCACCGCGCGGTCGAACAGCGGCACGGGTTCGACGACCAGACGTGCCTTGCCCGCGCCGATCTCCCACGCGAGCTCCTCGGGCGTGAACACCAACGCACGCGTTCGCGACCGGCTCGTGAACACGTATTTCGTGCGCATCGGACTGATCCAGTGCAACCGTGCAGTGACGGGACCCGCCGGCGTCGCGAACGACAGCCACGTTCCCGCGGCCATTTCAGCGACGTAATCGTGTACGTTCGTCGTCGCGGGAAGGCCGCCGACTGTCGCCGGTCCGATCGGCTCGGCGACGGCGCCGGGCTCGTTTGCCGCGCGCGCCCGGGCGGCAACCTGCTTCGCGGCCGCCGGCGGCTTTATCGCCACGATGTGCAGCTCGTAGAGCGTTTCGAAGAACGACTTCGCACGCTCCGGCTCGGATCTTTGTGCCGCAGTGCCGGCTCGCAGCCGCGCGATCAGCGACGGAATCATCTTCGCGAGCCGCGCCTTCTGCGCCGTGCGCTCGTGTGCAACGATGCTCCACAGCAGATCGTCGAGCACCTTCATGGCGCCGGTGTAGGAGGCGCTCTGCTCACCGTCGCGCTGACGAAGCACGGTCATGTAGTCGGCCCATGTCGTCTCGAGGAACGAGCGCACCTCGAAGGGCAGCCGCACGTCGGCGAGCTTGTTGCGCAGATCCGACAGCACGAGCGCACGATCGCCTTCGCGTTGCTCGGTGGCGAGCGCGATCTCGACGTCATCGTGCGCTGCGCTCGTTGCTTTGGCGTGCTCAGCCTCGACGAACTCGCGCAGTTGCGTATCGGCGCGCTCGAAGACGTCGACGTCGATCTCGAAGTCGCGGCAGACATCGCCGACGACCGTCTTGGCGAGATTCTCGAATGCGTCGAGGTACGCTTCGTCGTTGGTCGCGCCGACGGCGGCTGCGGCGAGCCTGTCGAGCAGACGACGCGCCGGATGCTTGCGGTCGGAGAAGAACGCACGGTCGAGCAGCGCGGCTTTCACCACCGGCGCTTGCAGAGGCGCGAACACCGCGCGCAGCGAATCGGGAATCGACGAATCGCTGAAAATGTAATCGAACAGCAGCCCGATGACGTCCATCGTCACGCGATCGTTGGGACTCGACATCTTGTCCTCGATCGCGGCGCGGATCAGCGGTATCTGATTCAACGGAACTGGAACGACCACGCTGCCCATGCTTTCGGGCACGCCTGTCGGCGATTGCACGACCTGCGCCGGCGAGGTCGGTGCAACGATCAGCGGCGCCAATCGCTGCCACTGCGTCAGCGCGGCGAACAGCGGCGTCGACGAGCCGAGCGCCATCATCGGATCGACCGAAGGAAACAGCCCCGCTGGCGCCGCAGGGCTCCCTTGCGCCGATGGGTACTGACCCGGGGGCAATGGCGCTCCGGCGGAGGTCGCGGCGGTCGGCCACGCGGTGCCCGCTGGCCAACCTGCAGGCGCATTAGCGGGCACGACAGCCGTCGATATCGCGGCGACCGCGGCGGCGACAGGTGCGAATGCCGGCGGGACCTCGATGTCGGTCGGCAGCGCCCCCACTTCCGCAAACAGCCGCGAAAAGGCAGGCAGCAGATCCTTGTCATCGGTGGGACGCAGCTCGCTGCGGGCGCGAAGCGCCGCCTTGATGTCTGGCAGCACGTTGCGGTCGGCGAGGAAGCGGTTGAGCGAGATGTACGACCGGTTCACGCCGGGCGCGATGTCGACGACGGCGCGCTCCATCAGGCTTCGCCAGACGCGCGGATTGGGATAGATCGCGCGCGACGAAGCGCCGATCGCATCGAGCAGATACGGCGGTCCGAACGGGTTGTCGACGTCTCGCGTCGCCGCTTCGTCGAACAGCGCCTCGACGCGCATGTCGAGCGCAGCGAGCTCGCGCCGCGTTATCCGCTCGAGAAAGGCCGTTGCCTCGTTAAGCGCTGTCTGCTTCTCCTGATCGAACGCGCTCAACACCTGAAGCGTGGATAGCGATGCATCGAAATCGGGCCGCCGCCCTTTTCGTCCCGTTCCGCCGAGGCGTCGCTCGATAAGCTCGGCGAGCGTGCTGTCGAACTTCAGGAGCCACCCGTCACGGTTGTGTCGGAAGTGCATGGCATCGGATTCAGGTACCGCTTCGGAGAATTCGAACAGGTCGTCGCTCCCGGCGAGCGATTCGCGGACGAGGTCATGCATCGACTGCCTGAACTGCTTCGCGCAGCTTGCGATCAGCGCGCGGGCGTCGTCGCGGCTGTGCGCGGCATCGTCGAAGACGAGCGAGGATTCGGCGGTGGGCATCGGAGCCCGTAAATTGTTCGTATCGGCAGGGGCAATATGCCATTCTACCGACGTCGAGCCGATGCGGTGCGAGAGGCCGTTGGGCGGGGTCGGAATAGCGTCGCGCGGCAGCAACAACGAACGCGCCCGAAGCCGCCGGTTAGCCTTCCGCTCGCCGCTACCGCGGCCGCCCGAAGCGGCTTTTCATGTCCTCGCACGGATCAGGCCGCGCGGTCGGAGGCGTGAACCACAGATAGTCGTACGCAGCATGCTCGGCAACGAGCCGACGCGGAAAATCGCGTGAGCGCATCTCCTCGGGGGTCGCTTCGACGAAAGCGACGCTGACGATGTCGGCGGCGCCCAGGGGAAGCTCCGCGGGCTGCAAATAGTGGGGCGCGCCGATGTCGCGTCGCACGTGTCCGTTGCCGGCAAGGAGCACGGCGCCGCCGGTATCGCGCGCCGCCGACGCGACGGCCTCGGCCATTGCGGCATCGCGTATGCGCTGTGCGAACGCGATCCCCGGCACCGCCTCGTCGGGAAGAGCCCCGCAATGCGATTCGACGATCGCCTCGCGCATCGCGGCCTCTTCGTTCGCGCCCCATGGCGCTGCGGCAAGACGACGCTGCCATTCGCCGGCGGAGCGGCTGCGCGCAAGCGCCATCAGTTCAACGCGTCCGACGTTCGCTGCGCGGATCGGAAGGCGCGCGGCAATCGCCGCCGCGATGAGCGGACGGTGCAGCGGCCAGCGCCACGCCGCACGGTCGAGTCCTCCTGCGCTCGCGACGGCATCGGCGTCGGCTCCATTCGCCTGAGCGCTTGCAATGGCCGCGTCGCGGCCGAAGTCGAACACCTCCATCACGGCAGCCGGCCGCGCGTCTGCGAGCTTCGCGACCAGCCGCGCGCGCAGCGCGTGCTGCGCCGCATTGTCATGCACTTCGCCGATGAAGCGAAAGCGTGCGACGTGCAAGGCGCTGTCGAGCGTGCGCTCGTCGACGAAGCGCGATTCGCGCACGCTCCACAAAGCGGGGTCGGGCGGCGCCGGCAGCGCTGCGCTACCCGCGCAAGCGGCGCACGACAGCGCCACCGCCGCGACGGCCGTCGCACGCGCCCGACGGTGCTGCGAAGCGATCAACGTCGCCGCTAGCCGCGGCCCACGAACGGCATCTTCGTCGCCATCACCGTCAGGAACTGCACGTTCGCTTCGATCGGCAAGCTCGCCATGTACAGAACGGCGCTCGCGACGTGCGCGACATCCATCAGCGGCTCGACGGCGATCTGTCCGTTCGCCTGCGGAACGCCTTTCGCCATTCTCGCCGCCATCTCGGTCGCCGCGTTGCCGATGTCGATCTGGCCGCAGGCGATGTCGTATTTGCGGCCGTCGAGCGACGCCGATTTGGTCAGTCCGGTCACCGCGTGCTTGGTCGCCGTGTACGGCGCCGAGTTCGGACGCGGTGCATGCGCCGAGATCGAGCCGTTGTTGACGATGCGGCCGCCGCGCGGGTGTTGGCTCTTCATCAAGCGGAACGCTTCCTGTATGCAAAAGAACATGCCGGTGAGGTTGATGTCGACCACACTCTTCCATTGCTCGACCGTCAGATCCTCGAGCGGGATACCCGGTGCGCTCACGCCGGCATTGTTGAACACGAAATCGAGGCGACCGAACGTCGCCTTCGTCTGCGCGAACAGCGCCTGTACCGACGCGGGGTCGCTGACGTCGGTCGGTACCGCGAGCGCGGCGCCGGGGGCTGCGCCGGATTCGCTCGCAGTCTGCTCGAGCGGCTCGCGGCGGCGGCCGGCGAGCGCGACCCGATAACCGTTTCGCAACAGCGCAAGCGCAGCGGCCTTGCCGATGCCGGTGCCCGCGCCGGTGACGATCGCGATCTTGCCGTTGCCGTTCATTGCGATCCTCCTTTGAGGCGGCGACCGGCGATGTTACCGCATTCGCGCGCGCGCCCTCGTCGATCGAGTCCGGGGTTGCCATGATCGCGTCGGCAGGCGAAGATGAAAGCCGCGGCGACAAGACCGCACACACGGAGAAGCCGCGTGCGCTGGCGCTGGGGTGTTGTCGCGATCGCGATGCTGACCGCGGCGCTCGCCTGCGAAAAAGCGTTCGGCCGCCGCTGACGCCGCCGAAGGAGCGACCGCCCGTGCAGAAGCGACCCGAACCAACGATCGTGCGGCCCGACGACATCGATCCGCATCACCGCTGGGACCGTCCGCTGCAAGCCCCCGGACATACGCAGGTCGACTTCGAGGAGCGCGTCAACTTTCGCCGGCTGCACGAGTACCGCCTCGCGCGCACGCGCGCAGCGCTTGCGCAGTCGGGGCTCGGCGCGCTCTTGTGCTTCGACCAGCACAACATCCGCTACATCACGAGCACGGTGATCGGCGAATGGGCGCGCGACAAGCTCACGCGCTACGCGCTGTTGACCGGCAACGGCGATCCGTACATTTGGGATTTCGGCTCTGCTGCAAAGCACCATCGGCTGCACGCACCGTGGTTGCACCACGACCACTGTCGCGCCGGACTGCTCGGATTGCGCGGCGCCGTCGGCGGCGACGGCGCGCTGTTCCGCGACGCGGCGCGCGAAATCCGCGCGATACTCGATGCCGAAGGCGTCGCCGACCTTGCGCTCGGGCTCGACGTCGTCGAGCCGCCGATGCTGTTCGAGCTGCAAAAGCAAGGCATCGAGGTGCGCGACGGACAGCAGACGCTGCTCGCCGCGCGCGAGGTGAAAAGCCATGACGAGCTCACGTTGCTCAACATGGCGGCGGCGATGGTCGACGGGGTCTACCAGGACATCGCCGAAGCGCTCAAGCCCGGCGTGCGCGAAAGCGAGATCGTCGCACTCGCAACCGCACGGCTCTACGAGATGGGCTCGGACTGCGTCGAGGCGATCAACTCGATTTCAGGCGAGCGCTGCAGTCCGCATCCGCACAACTTCACCGACCGGCTGATCCGGCCCGGCGATCAAGCGTTCTTCGACATCATCCAGTCGTTCATGGGCTACCGAACGTGCTACTACCGGACCTTCAACGTCGGCCGGGCGACGCCGGCGCAGCGCGAAGCCTACGAAAAGGCGCGTGCGTGGATGGACGGCGCGATCGAGCTGCTGAAGCCCGGCGTGTCGACCGACCTCATCGCGCGCGCTTTCCCGCAGGCTTCGGAAATCGGCTTCGCGAGCGAAATGGACGCGTTCGGATTGAACTTCTGTCACGGGCTCGGTCTAGGATTGCACGAGCGTCCGCTGGTGTCGCGGCTCAATTCGCTCGAAAACCCAATCGAATTGAAGGTCGGCATGGTATTCGCCGTCGAGACGTATTGTCCGGCGAGCGACGGCGTCTCCGCCGCGCGCATCGAGGAGGAAGTGATCCTGACGCCGGCAGGGCCGCAGGTGATCTCGCTCTATCCGGCCGAGACGCTACCAATCGCAAATCCCTATTGACATGACCACCAACGCCATCGACGTCGGCTGGATCGGCGCCGGCCGCATGGGCTACGAAATGGCCGCGCGCCTCGCGCGCGGCGGCGCGCGGCTCACCGTGTGGAACCGCACGCGCGCGAAAGCCGAGCCGCTCGCGCAACACGGTGCGGCAATCGCGAGCGAGCTCGCCGACCTCGCCGCGTGCGATATCGTGTTCGTCATGGTGTCCACGTGGAACGATGTGCGCGAGGTCATCGCCGGGGCCCGCGGATTGCTCTCGCGCGATGGCGCCAAGCCGCGACTCGTCGTCGAATGCTCGTCGATCTCGCTCGAGGGGTCGGCCGAATTGCGCAAGCTCCTCGTCGAGCGCGGCGTCGAGCTCCTCGCGGCGCCGGTGTCGGGCAATGCGAAAGTCGTCAAGGCGGGCCGCCTGTCGTTCGTCTGCTCGGGGCCGAAGGCGGCGTTCGAGGCCGCGCAGCCCTATCTCGCGATGATCGGCGCCGGGGCGAGCTACGTCGGCGAAGGCGAGCTCGCGCGCATCGTCAAGATCTGCCACAACGTCTTCCTCGGCGTGGTGACGCAGTCACTCGCCGAGATCACGGTGCTCGCGCAAAGGGCCGGCGTGCCGCGCCACGCGTTCCTCGATTTCATGAACGCGAGCGTCATGGGCTCGACGTTCACACGGTACAAGACGCCGGCGTTCGTCAATCTCGACTTCGCGGTCACGTTCACGCCGAAGCTTCTGCGCAAAGACCTCGACCTCGGACTCGACGCCGCACGCACGCTCGACGTCCCGATGCCGCTCGCGTCGGCGACGCGCGATCAGGTGCAGACGCTGATCGGACACGGGCTCGACGACGGCGACTTCGCGAAGCTCCTCGTGCTGCAGGCCCTTGCGTCCGGCCTCGATCTGAAATCCGAAGACGTTTCCGTCGGCGACGGTCTCTCGCCCGTCGCGACGCGACAGGGAGCTACGCGATGATCACCTCGCTGCGCGCAATCGCCGCGCTCGTCTCGTTCGCCTTCGCGGCAGCGCTCGCAAGTGCGCAGTCGTTTCCGTCGAAGCCGGTGCGACTCGTCGTTCCGTTTACCGCCGGCAGCGCCACCGACATCCTCGCGCGTACGATCGGCCAGAAGCTGTCCGAGCTCTGGGGACAGCCGGTCGTCGTCGACAACCGGCCCGGCGCCGGCGGCACGATCGGCGAAGCGCTCGTCGCGAAGTCGCCGCCCGACGGCTACACGCTGCTCGTCCACTCGGCCGCGTACGCGTACAACCCGTCGATCTACTCGGGCCTCACGTTCGATACGCTGAAGGACTTCGTCGAGGTCGTTCCGCTGGGCGCCCAGCCCAACGTGCTCGTCGTCGCGCCGTCGAGCGGATTCAAGGCCGTCGCCGACCTCGTCGCCGCGGCGAAGGCGAACCCCGGCAAGCTCAACTACGCATCGGCCGGCATCGGCAGCGGCACGCACATCAACGGCGAGAAGTTCAAGCTCGCGACGGGAATCGACGTCGTGCACGTGCCGTACAAGGGGACTCCGGAGGCGCTCACCGACACGATGACAGGCCGTGTCACGTATTACTTCGCGCCGATTTCGGCGGCGCTTCCGCACGTGCGCGAAGGCAAGCTCGTGGCGCTCGCCGTGAGCACGGCGCGCCGTTCGGGCGCATTGAAGGACACGCCGACGGTCGCGGAGTCCGGCGTTCCGGGATTCGACTACGCGCTGTGGGTCGGCGTATTCGCGCCGTCGGGAACGCCGCCGGCGATCGTCGAGCAGATCAACGCCGACGTCAATCGCGTGGTGAAGAGCCCCGAGGCGATCGAGCGATTGACCGCTCTCGGAGCGGACGCCATGCCGATGTCGGCGGCCGAGTTCCGCAAGTTCGCGCGCGACGAAATCGTCGACTCGGGCCGCGTGATCAAAGCGGCTGGCATTACCGCACAATAACCCGTAGGGAGGTGCCCGTATGTTCGCTTGGATACGATATGTGGCGGCGATCGCCGCGCTCGCGCTCGCCATGCCGCTCGCCGCGCAGGACTATCCGACGAAGCCGGTCAAGATCATCGTGCCGTTCGCGGCGGGAGGACCTGCCGACATCTACGCGCGCTTTCTCGGTCAACGGCTGCAGGAGGCGCTCGGACAACCGTTCGTCGTCGACGACAGGCCAGGCGGGGGTGCGGTGATCGGCACGGACGCCGTCGCGAAAAGCGCGCCCGATGGCTACACGCTGTTGATGATGTCGAACACGCATACGGTGAACGAGTCGCTGCTACCGACAAAGCCGTACGTGCTCACGCGCGACTTCGTGCCCGTCGCGCCGGTCAATTATTCGGACCTGGTGCTCGTCGTCCATCCGTCGGTCAACGTCGCGACCCTCGGCGATTTGATCAAGCTCGCGAAGTCGCAGCCCGGCAAGTTGAACTATGCGTCGTCAGGTCCGGGCACGCCGTACCACATGGCCGGAGAGCTGTTCAAGGCAATGGCGGGCCTCGACATCGTTCACGTGCCGTACAAGGGAAGCGCCGGCGCTCGCACCGACGTGCTCGGGGGCCAGGTGCAGATGATGTTCGACGCAGTCACGACGATGAGCCAGCACGTGCGCGCCGGCCAGGTGAAGGCGCTCGGCACGACGGGCAAGATGCGCTCCTCCGTGCTGCCGAACGTGCCGACGATCTCCGAAGCCGGGGTGCCGGGTTACGAGGCGACGATCTGGCTTGGCATCATGGCACCCAAAGGTACGCCAGCCGCGATCGTCAACCGGCTGAACGCCGAGATCGCGAAGATCGTAGCGAAGCCCGACGTGCGCGACGAGTGGGCGAAGCAGGGCGCCGTCGCAATGACGATGACGCCCGACGAGTTCGGACGCTACCTCGCCGACGACATCGTGAAATGGGAGCGCATCGTCAAGATTTCGGGCGCGAAACCCGATCAATGAGCGTGGCGACGAAGCCGACGGATGTGCTGCACGTGATGTCGGCCGGCGCGGCGCGCGGCCTGGTCGAGACACTCGCGCCGTCATTCGAGCGCGAGGTCGGCGTCACGCTGCACGCGACGTTCGGCGCCGTCGGCACGATCCGCGAGTTACTCGCTACCGGCGCGCCCTGCGATGCGGTGATCCTTACGCCGGCGGTGCTCGATCCGCTGATTCGCGACGGCCGCATCGACGCGAGCACGCAAGCCCCGCTCGGGCTCGTGCACACCGGCATCGCGGTGAAGCAGGGCGCGCGCGTGCCGGCGCTCGCCGACGCGGCGGCGTTGCGAGACGCACTGCTCGGCGCGCCGGAGCTCTTCGTCCCCGATCCCGAGCGCGCGACCGCGGGCATCCATTGCGTCGCGATGCTGAAGCGGCTCGGCATCGCCGGCGAAATGGCGTCGCGCTTGCGCGCCTGCCCGCACGGCGCGGCGGCGATGCAGGCGCTTGCGCGCTCGCGCGAGGGCAACGCGATCGGGTGCACGCAAGTCACCGAGATCATCTATACGCCGGGCGTCGGGCTGGTCGGAACGCTGCCGGCGCCGTTCGAGCTGTCGACGCTCTATCTGGTCGCGGTTACCGCCGATGCTCGCAGCGCCGCGCAGGCGCGCGAATTCGCGACGCTCGTCGGCGGCGCGAAGTCGCAGGCGCTGCGCAGCGAGGGCGGATTCGAGACGTAGGCGAAGCTAGCGGTCGAGGCGCAGCGCGCCGGCGTCGCGATGTTGTTTGCAAGCCGTCGAGCGCGCTCGTTCATCGGAGTCAACCATGTCTTTTGCGAGGTGGTTAGCAAAAATGCTAACTCCCACGTTCGACCATGACCATCGTCCGCGCGGACGAATCTGAGGCCCAATGACGCGCTTTGCGCGTGCGTTTTCGGCACGTACAGCGGAGGGGTGGCCGTCGTTTCATCCGGATCGAATGAGCGTGAGGCATCGGTGTACAGGCGTCAAGAACGCGCTCTGGCGCGGTTCCTAGCGCCGTAGCTCGCGCAAAGGCGAGCGAGGTAGGGCCGGCAGTGGAAGTTCGCAATTTTGCGAACACCTCGAACTGCGCAGTCGGGCCGCTGGTGGTCTCAACCTGTCAGCGGCAGAGCCGTGAATGACCGACGCCGTCGGTGACGTGCAGCGGACAGGCGCAGCGCAAGGCCTTGGATCAGAAAGCCATGGCTCGCATGAAAGCAGGCTGCGTGTCGTGCTCGACGGAACGAGTCTGCTTTCGACCAAAGCGGACTCAAGCTGGCTTTCGCTTCGTATTTGGTCGAGCGCCAACAGCGGTCATCGACTGGCCGCCTCGGCGGCCCATGCCCTCGTGGCATGACATGTTTCCATGGCTCGCTTGTAGCCTTCGCGTCCGCTAGTGCGTGCCACGAAGGCCCGCTCTGCCTCGCCGAGGGCGACAACGCCAGATCTTTGGGCCAACTCCAGGGCGTAAGTCACCGAAATGTCGGCTGCCGTGAATGTATCTCCCGCAAGATAGGGCGAGCGCGCGAGCTGCCGGGTCACCAACCCCAGTCGGCTCTCGAACACTTCCAGCGCCTTGCGGGCGCCCCAGTTCTGCCGCTCGGCCTCGGGCGCGAGATTGCGGCTGACGACAACGAAGTAAATGGAGGCGGCGAGGCCGGCTTCGCCGAGGTGAAGGAACTGTTGGTACGGGGGGAAAGCGGGATCGTGCGGGTCCGGCGCAAGCGGCGTCGGTCCGTAGCGGGCCATCAGGTATGTGGGGGGACTGACGTACTATAGATGGAAGGGATGTTGCGTATGCAGATACGCTAGATCGAATAATCCCCGTGCGTCAAATGTACGTTGCGGAACGCACGCCGCTTTCGAGGACGCGAATTGGCGGGGCGCGCGACGTGCACACTTTGGCCGCGAGCGGCCCGATCAACGATCGTCGCTGGTCGACCCGAATTAGACTATCCGGTGTGGCAGCAATGCAGGCGTCAAGCTGCTCGCCATGGAACGACCTCGCGCATGCGGCCAACCACTTCGATCAGGTACTACTGGGAAGACTTCACGCCGGGCTGGAGTTATGAGAGTCGTGCGGCATCGATAAGTGCGGCGGAGATCAAACGCTTTGCGCAAGAGTACGACCCGCAGTCGTACCACACCGACGAGAACGCAGCCAAGGCAACGCCCTTTGGAGGGCTGATTGCGAGCGGTTGGCACACATGCGCCGTGGCGATGAGGCTCATGTGCGACGGCTATCTGCTCGAGTCATCGTGCATCGGTTCGCCCGGACTCGAAGAACTGCGGTGGCTGAAACCGGTCCGGCCTGACGACAGCCTGCGCCTTCGGGCCACCGTGCTGGAGCAGATGCCCTCGCGAACGCAGCAAGGTCGCGGTACCGTAAAGTTTCGTTGGGACGTGCTCAATCAGGAAGACGACGTCGTCTGCACGATGATCGGCCGGCAGCATTATCTGCGCCGAAATCCGACCTTCTGAGGGCTTCCCCTTCTCGGCGGCGAAGTCTGGAGTTGATCCTGAGCGGTTGTAGCGGTTGATCACGAATTCGAAATTGCCCACCTCGGCGTACGCTCCATTGTCCGGCTGGATTGGACGCGTTACAGTAACTGCCACCGCACGCGGCTGGTCGAAACTAATTAGCGGTCGAGGCGCAGCGCACCCGCGTAGCCGGTGAGCTCGAGATAGCCGCGGCCGACGACGGCGCCTTCGCGTCGCGCCACGACGGCGCCTTCCCAGTACACGAGGCCGGTCGACGCGCGCGAATCGAGCTCCTGGTCGTCGAACAGCGGCTCGAGATCGTAGGCAATGTCGCCGACGCGCACCGCGCACGCCACCGGATATCGGCCGCCCGTGCGCGGGCTCGTCCATGTTCGGCTCGGTCGGAACCGCACGTGGTTCGCGTCGAACGTTCGCGCTTGACCACCGGCGTCGCGAAACGTCGCGCTCGCCCACAGCGTTCGCGCCGGATCGTCGCGAGCGCGAATGCGAAATGCCATCAGTGCGTCGCCGTTGTCGAGATTGATGCCGATCCAGTCCCAGCCGGCAGCATCGGGATCGAGATACGCTTCCGACCATTCGTGGTCGAGCCACGCGCGGCCGCGCACGTTGCGCGCGACGCCGCGGCGCGTCATCGAACCGGCGACGGCGAGCTGCGGTTGCGAATAGTAGTAGCTCGCCTGCTCGCCTGACGGTCCTTTTTGCGAATAGCCGCGGTCGCCTTGCAGCAGCAGCGGCTGCGTCGGCGTGAGCGAGAGCTCGAACGAGAAGGCTTGCGCGGCGCTTGCCGCCGGAACGAAGACGCGATAGTCGCCGCGTTCGCGCCCGCGCGTCATCTGCCAGCGCGCAAGCCGCACACGAGTGTCGTCGCTTCGCGCGTACGCATCGACGAATCCGGCTCGCGCCGCGATCTCCGCATGCAACAACTGACGTTCGCGCGGATCGGCGATCGCCGCGTGCGAGAACAGGATCTGCCGAGGTGCGAAGCGACCGCCGCTTTGCGTCGCGTGCCGCGCGCGGAAGAACGTGATCTGGAACCCGAGCGGATCGCCGCCGGCATCGACGTGGCCGGTCGCGTACCACCATTCGACACGGTATTGGTCGTGGCTGCCGTGATCGCGCGGAAATTGCAGTGTGCGACCGCGCACGACGGTGGGCGCCGTTGCGTCGTCGGCGCCGCGCGCAAGCGCCGGAGCAAGCGCGGCGATCGCAAGAAAGCGCCGCCGTCGCATCGCTACCAGTCCTCGCTCACGGCGCGCACGGCCGAGCCGCCGGCGGCGGCACGACCCGCGACGCGCGCGGTGACGGCGGCGCACGCGAGCAACGCGACGCCGATCGCGGCGAGCAGCGCCCACGGCACGTGGACGTCCATCGTCCAGTGGAACGACTGCGGGTTGATCACGCGAATCAGCACGAGACTCACCGCCGCGCCGAGCGCGAATCCGGCGACGACGCCGATGCCCGCGAGCAGCGCGCCCTCGGCGGCGAGCAGACCGAAGATCTCGCGCCGCGTGACGCCGACATGGCGAAGCATGCCGAATTCCTTCGCGCGCGCGAGCGCCTGCGCGCCGAACGCGGTCGCCACGCCGAACAGGCCGATCACCATTGCAACGACCTCGAGCAGATACGTCACCGCGAAGCTGCGGTCGAAGATCGCGAGCGACAGCGTTCGCAACGCCGACGCCTCGTTCACGTCGAGGCGCTCGCCGGTGTCGATTGCGCGCAATCGTGCGACGACGTCGGCTGCGCTCGTGTGCGGCGCGAGCCACAGCGCCGCATCGGTCACGCGGTCATCGCCGGTGACCGCGCGATACGCGTCGCGGGCAATCGCGATCGCGCCCGATTGGCGCGCGTAGTCGCGCCACACACCCGCCACCGTGCCGGTGACGCGCTCGCCGCTGCGCGCGTCTTTG
Source organism: uncultured beta proteobacterium (assembly GCA_963728935.1). GTDB lineage: Bacteria > Pseudomonadota > Gammaproteobacteria > Burkholderiales > Casimicrobiaceae > CAVSMC01. The sequence continues at coordinate 3,017,175 of CAVSMC010000001.1, forward strand.
ATCGGCAGCGTCACGCGCGTGCCCGGCTTGTAGCCGTAGAAGTCGACCATCGGCTCGGACACGTAAAGCGCGAGCCCCTCGACGGCGACGACCTCGCCGGTGATCGGAACGCGCCGCGGCGGCGCGCCGGGCGCGCCTTCGCCGAGCTCGCGCGCGATCAGCGTGACGTTCGGGCGCGCCGGATCGAGCGAGAGCTGAGCGAAACGCGAGAACTCCGCACGCGCAACGCCGGGAATCGCCGCGATCTCCTGCTGCGTCCGCGGTGCGATGAACGTCGCGTCGGTGCTTACGGCTGGCCGTACATAGAGGTCGGCCGGCAGCACGACCGACAGCCACGCGTCGACCGAGCTGCGAAAGCTCGCGACCATGATCGCCATCGCGACCATCAACGCGAAGCTCGCGAGCACGCCCGACAGCACGACGCCGATTTGCCCGGGTGCATTCGCGATGCGCGCCGATGCGAGCGCGAGCACCGTCTTGTCGCTGCGCGAGAAGCGCGCTGCGGCGCTCGACGCGACCCTGTGCGCGATCCACGGCATCGACGCGATGCCGGCGATCAGCATCAGCGCGACGGCGGCGTAACCTGCGATCGGCATGCCGGCGATCGGCGGCGCAAACGTGAGCGCGATACCGATCGCGCCGATCGCGAGCGCAATCCACGGCCGCATAACGGTCGTGAACGCCTGTTCTTCGCTGCCGCTTTTGAGCGCGCGCGCCGGGTGCGCGCGTGCCGCTTCGAGCGCCGGAACGAGGCTTCCCAACGTGGCGGCGACGATGCCGAGCGCTGCGTACACGAACGCCGCCGACCACGACCAGACGAGCGGCGGCGAAGAGCCGGAGAAATAGCCGCCGCCCAAGTCGCCGCCCGACCATTGCAGCAACGCGGCGGCGAGCGCGACGCCGGCCGCAATGCCGGCGAGCGCGCCGATCGTGCCGAGCGCAAGGCCTTCGGCGAGCACTTGCATGACGAGCCCGCGGCGCGTGAGCCCCACGACGCGAAGCAGCGCGAACATACCGCGGCGGCGCACGACTGCAAGCGTCTGCACCGAGTAGACGAGAAACGCGCCGGTGAAAAGCGCCACCATCGCGAGCACGTTGAGGTTGACGCGATAGGCGCGGCTCACGTTCGACACCCGCGCCTCGTCGGTATCCGGCGCCACGACGGCGACATCGGCGAGCGACGCGACATCGGCGATCGCCGCTGCAAGTTGCGCAATGGTTGCGCCGGGCGCGAGCCGCACGTCGATCCGCGACAACCGGCCCTCGCGGCGCAGACGCGTCTGCGCCGAAGCGATGTCGACCACCGCGATGCGCTGATTCGCCGCGGCGCCGGGAATCGTCCCCGCAACGATGAACGCGGCAGCGTCGCCGCCCGAGGTGAGCTCGATCGTATCGCCGGCCGATGCGCCGCTCCATGCGAGCGCCGCCGGCGAAAGAAAGATCGCGCGCTCGTCGAACGGGTCGATCGCGATGCCCTTGGCGGCGAGCTCCGGTGCGATGCGTCCGATGAATCCCGGGTTGATCGGCGCGGCGCGCAGCGGGTCGAGGCCGAGCACGCGCAGCGGCTCGCGCAGTCGACGCGCGCCGGCCGCGACCGAGGCATCGAGCTCGACGATCGGGCTCGCGTAGGCGACCTGCGGCAGCGAGAGCACGGCGTCGAACGCGGCGTCGTCGAAGCCCTGGCGCACGGCGAGGCCGATGCCGCGCAACTCGACGTCGGCCTCGCCGGTCGTCGCATGCACGGCTTGCGCGAATTCGGCGAGCGCCGAGCGATTGACCAGATGCACGGCGAAGCCGAGCGCGACGCCGATGGCGATCGCCGCGATCGCGGTCGCCGTACGGCCGGGATGCGCGCGGGTCTCGCCGGCGGCGATCCAGCGAACGAGCGTTGCGCTAGCGTGCATCGATGGCGTTCGCGACGTCGATCCGATGGACGCCTTCGCGATCCAGACGGACGATCCGGTCGCAGGTCGCCGCCGCGGCGGGCGAATGCGTGACGAGAATCGCTGCGGCGTCCGCGACGCGGATGGCCGCGCGCAGCAGCGCGAGCATCGCGGCGGCCGTTTCGGGATCGAGGTTGCCGGTGGGCTCGTCGGCGAGGATCAGCCGCGGCTTGTGAACGAGCGCGCGCGCGATCGCGACGCGCTGCAGCTCGCCGCCCGATAGAACGTGCGGAAAGTCGCCGAGCCGCTCGCCGAGCCCGACGTTGGCCAGCATCGCCGCGGCAGCGCGATGGCGCTCGGGCGCGTCGACGCCGTTCAGCAGCAACGGCAACTCGACGTTTTGCGCGAGCGTCAGGTGCGGCAGCACGTGAAACGCCTGGAACACGAAGCCGATCTTCGTGCGCCGCAACGCGGTCGACGCGTCGTCGTCGAGTGTCGCGACCGCGACGCCGTCGAGCACGATCGAGCCGGCGTCGAGCGGCTCGAGCGCCGCAATCATGTTGAGCAGCGTCGACTTGCCGACGCCGGATTCGCCGGTCACGGCAACGTACTCGCCCGCGCCGACGTCGAGATCGAGGCCCGCGATCAGAACGCGCGCGCCAAACGCCTTGCGCAGCTTGCGAATCGACAGCACGGGTTCGGATGCCGGACTACCGCGCATCGCGACCCGACAGCGCGTCGCGGATTGCCGGAACCTCGACGACGGTGAGGTCTGCCGGCGGATGCTCGACGGCGGCGACGAGGCAGGCGACCATCTGCTCGAGCGTCACCAAGCCGAGTCGCGTCGCCGTGTCGCGCGCCGACGGCAGCCACGCCGCGAGCGCATAAAACGGCTGCAACAACTGCGCCCAGCGATGGCCCGGCCCGACGACGTACCACGGGCGCACGATCGTCGCCGCAAGGCCGCTCGCGCGCACGAGCGCCTCTCCTTCGACGCGAACGTCGATGTACGCGCGCATGACCGGCGCGGGATGCGCGACGCTGACGTAGACGAAGTGGCGTACGCCGGCGCGCGTCGCGGCCGTCACCGCGGCGTCGATCGAGACGCGATCGACAGCTCGGAACTCCTTCGCTTTCGCCGGGCTCGGGTGCGGCGTGCCGACGAGGTGGACGAACGTATCGGCGGGCGCCACCGCATCGACGAACGTCGCGGCATCGAGCGCGTCGCCCGTTACCGCGGTCGCCGCCGCAGGCAGCTTTCGCTCCGATCCGGGCCGCGCGAGCGCGCGCACTGCGTGGCCGCGGGCGATCAGCTCGCCGATCAGCGGCCGCCCGATGTAGCCGCTGCCGCCGTTGATGAAGATCAGATGGGACGTCATCCGCTTTAACCGCCGACGCAAACGCGCTACCTTACGCTTGTCGCGGCCGGCTGGACGCGGGCAGCGTTTACGTCTCGCCGACGAACGGCGGCCGCTGGGCCCGGGCCGCCGTGTTATGCTATTGTCATAACAGGCTGCTCGCCGAGGAACCCGACCACGGCAACACAAAACCGATGATGGAATGCGCACATTGCGGTCGTCACAATCAGCCGACGACTCGGTTTTGCGCCGACTGCGGTGATGTATTGCGCACCGATCCGCCGCGCAAGCGCCATTCGCGTTCCAAGAAGCGCGTCCGCCGGCTACGTGCGCGAACGCACTGGGTGCTCGTTCCTACCCATGGCGCGCCGTCGATCCTGACCGCGACGCGGCTCATGCCTTCGCCGTCGGTCGTCGCCGACGGCGCTTTGTCGGACCGCATGATTCGCCGCATCGATCTGCTGTTCGCGCTACTCGTCTGCGTTATCGGGTTTGCCGCGTATCTCGGGTTTCCGTACCTGAAGCGCCCGGCGCCGGAAATGGCGCGGACGACCCCCGCCACGTTGGCTCCACGAGTGCCGGCGCGCGTTGCTCCGCTCGCACCGCTCGAGTCGGCTCGATTGCGCGCGCCGCTCGACCCGAGCGCGCCACGCAGCTCCGAGGTCGACGCGTGGACGCCGCCCGAATCGCCGCACGCGCTGTTGTCCGCCTCGCCGAAGCTCGACGTCGTGCCGCCACGCACGCCGGTCGCGCGCGCGAAGCCCGACGCGGTCGCACGCCGGCCGGTGGAAAGCGCGCCGCCTGCGCCGTCACGCCGCTCGTATGCCGTCACGACGTCGTTCGGCGTCGAGAGCTTTGGTCCGCCGCCCGCTGCGGCGCCTGCGCGTACGGTTGCGCCGACGCCGCGCGCACCGGCGCGCGTCGATCAGCTGCAGCAGATGAACGACGCCCTCGAGTCTTGCGCAGGCCAAGGACTGTTCGCGCGCGTCGCGTGCGAGCAGCGGGCTTTTCTCGCCTATTGTGACGGCCGGTGGGGGCAGAACGAGCGCTGCCCGAGCGGTCGCACCACCGATTACGGCAATTGAGCGCCGTCGCGTTTTGCCCGTATAGCGGCTGAACGCCGCACCGTTACAATGGTCCGACAGCGACCGCGGCGTACGCGCGCCGCGCCATCATTCGGATGGAGCGATCGATGGATCTTCCTGTCCGTCTCGCCGTGACGGCGTTCGCCGCCGCTTTCGCGCTGGCGGCGTTCGCAGCGAGCGCCGAGCCGCGTTACTTCGACATTTCGCACGGCGCCGGTCCGCATGACGTCGCCGCCGATCCGGTGCCCGGCGGACCGGTGTATTACACGGCGCAACGAAGCGGCAAGCTCGGCATTCTCGATCCGGCGACCGGCAAGTTCGAGGAAATCGGGCTCGGCGCCGGCTCGGCGCCGCACGGGGTGATCATCGGCCCCGACGGCGCACCGTGGATCACCGACGGCGGTCAGAACGCGATCGTTCGCGTCGATCCGAAGACGCGCGCCGTGCGCGTGTGGCCGCTGCCTCGCGAGCGCGGATACGCGAACCTCAACACGCTCGCGTTCGATCGCAAGGGACGCGTGTGGTTTACCGGACAGAGCGGCATCTACGGGCGGCTCGATCTCGCGACGAACGACGTCAAGGTCTGGGACGCACCCGGCGGCCGCGGACCCTACGGAATCACAGCGACGCCATCGGGCGACGTCTATTACGCCTCGCTCGCCGGCAGCCACATCGCGCGCATCGACGTCGAAACGGGCGTCGCCGCGGTGATTCAGCCGCCGACGCCGCAGCAGGGCGCGCGGCGCGTCTGGTCCGATTCGCGCGGCCGTATATGGGTCAGCTACTGGAACACCGGCCAGGTCGGCCTGTACGACCCGGCGACCAGAGCGTGGCGCGAATGGAAGCTGCCCGGCAACGCGCCGCATGCGTATTCGGTTTGGGTCGATCCTTCCGACAAAGTGTGGCTCACCGAATGGACGGCCAATGCAATCGTGCGCTTCGATCCGGCGACCGAGAAATTCGACGCGTTCCCGTCGAATCGGTCCGGCGCCGGCGTGCGGCAGATGCTCGGCCGCGCCGGCGAGGCATGGGGCGCGGAGTCGGGAAACGACCGCTTGGTGATGGTTCCGGCGCCGCGCTGAGCGCGGGCGCGCGACTCAACCCGCCGGTCGGGCGATCGTCGGCGAGTCGTGAGTGGCGTAGGGCAACGATGTGCTCTTGACGCCGATCGGAACGCACGCTGCCGTGATCGCGCTCACCGCGGCAACCATCAACACACGGAGACCGGCTCGCATCGCAATCGCTCCAGCGTCACTCGACGCGAGCGATGATACGCGCAAATGGCGTACTGGCTAGCGGGCGAGCGCGCGCGACACTAGAAGCACAGCCCTCCGCCGACGTGATGGCCCCAGCCGCCTGCGCAAATCGTCGGCCCCCAGTAGTAACGCGGTCCCCAGTAATACGGTGCGGGTCCGTAGTAATAGGGCGAAGGGGCATAGACGTATCGCGGCGGTGGCGACTCGACCTGTTGCTGCACGGTCGACGGCGGCGGCGCGGCGCCGGTTACCTGCCGCGCGATCTGCCACTCGCGCCACGCGAGGAAGCGCTCGGCTTCATCGGGCGTCACCTCGCCTCGGCCGACGCGCGCTTCCATCGTGGCGCGCTCGGCGGCAATCTGTTGGTTCACCTGGGCCGACTGGTCCGCCGTAAGGGTCGGCATCGGCGGGGTCGCAGACTGGGCGGCGGCGGCGATCGGCAACGCCAGCGCCGCAATCGCGGCGAGAACGCACAACCATTTGAATTTCATGCCCATCCTCCGGATTGCTCGCGAGTTTGACGCTCACCTGATGGTTGGACTCGACATGATACAGCCGGTTTCGCATTACCCGCGCACGGGTCGGCTGCTCGGTTTCCAACGTGCCGCGCGCATTGGCGGTTGACGGCGCCGCGCGGGCCTCGGTTTACCATCGACGCTCCCATGCCTCGATACCGATCATGAGCCGCGACGCCGCCGTGTCGCACGCGCGCCGCACGTTCGACGGCGGCTTGTTCGCCGAAGAGCTCGCGCGTCGCGTTGCCATTCGTACCGAAAGCCAGAGCCCCGAGCGCGCCGACGAGCTCGTCCGCTATCTGCGCGACGATCTCGCGCCGAGCTACGCCACGATGGGATTCGACTGCACGATCGTCGCGAACCCCGTTGCGGGCGGTCCGATGCTGATCGCGCAGCGAATCGAGGATCGCGCGCGACCGACGGTTCTGTCGTACGGTCACGGCGACGTGATCCGCGGGCAGGAGTCGCAATGGCGCGCCGGCCTCTCGCCGTGGACGCTCGTTCGCGACGGCGATCGCCTTTACGGCCGCGGCAGCGCCGACAACAAAGGCCAGCACACGATCAACCAGCTCGCGCTTCGCGCCGTGCTGGCGGTGCGCGGCCGACTGGGTTTCAACCTGAAAGTGCTGATCGAGACCGGCGAGGAAGTCGGCTCGCCGGGACTGCGCGAACTCTGCGTCGCGGAGCGCGATCGGCTTCGCGCCGACGTGCTGGTCGCCTCCGACGGACCGCGGCTCGCGCCGCTGCGGCCGACGATCTTTCTCGGCTCGCGCGGCGCGATGAATTTCGATCTCATGGTCGACCTGCGCGAAGGTGCCCACCACTCGGGCAACTGGGGAGGGCTGATCGCGAATCCGGGAATCGTGCTCGCGCACGCGCTCGCGACGATCACCGGCCCACGCGGCGAAATACGCGTGCCGGAGTGGCGTCCTTCGACGCTCACGCCGGCCGTGCGTCGGGCCCTTGCCGGACTTTCGGTCGACGGTGGCGACGACGGGCCTCGCATCGACGCCGATTGGGGCGAACCCGACCTCACGCCCGCCGAGCGCGTGTTCGGCTGGCCGAGCTTTGAAGTGCTGGCGTTTCGCACCGGCAACCCCGATCAGCCGGTGAACGCCATTCCGGGGCGGGCAAGCGCGCATTGCCAGCTGCGCTTTGTCGTCGGCGTCGATGCGATCGACATCGTTCCGGCGCTCGAGCGACATCTCGCGCGCGAAGGTTTTTCGATGGTTCGCGTGCAACCGGCGCGCGACGGCTTCTTCGCGGCGACGCGGCTCGATCCCGAGCATCCCTGGGTGCGTTTCACCGCCGATTCGATCGTGCGCACGACCGGCAAGCCGCCTGCGATCCTGCCCAATCTCGGCGGATCGCTGCCGAACGATATCTTCGCCGACGTGCTGGGGCTGCCGACCGTGTGGGTGCCGCATTCGTACGCCGGCTGCTCGCAGCACGCGCCCAACGAGCACCTGCTCGCAAGCGTCGCCCGCGAAGCGTTGCAGCTGATGGCCGGATTGTGGTGGGATTTGGGCGAGCTCGGCGTGCCCGCCACCGCCGCGTAAGGTTCGTCAGCGCTTTCGCCGGCGCGCCTGTGCCGGCGATACGGTCGGCGCGTTGGCCGGATCGAGATCGGCCGCGCCGAAAGCGCGCAGCATTCGGCCGGGCGCAAGCTCCATCACAATCGTCGCGACGGCGTACGTCGCGACGATCAGCACGCCGAAAAGCCGGGGCGCGAGCACGCCGAGACCGCTGTAGCCGATCGCGACGACGACGATCCAGCGCAGGAACACGAGACCGAACCGTCGCTTGATGATGAGGTCCACGCGCGGATCGGCTTGCAGCTTGCGGAAGTCATCGATCAACAGCGCGAGCGCCCCGCTGAACTGCGCAGCGACGCCGAGCCAGAGCGTGCGGTCCTGACGCGCGCTGTCCCAATCGAAGTGCAGTTGCGCGAGTATCAGTACGAGTGAAACGCCGAGCGGAACCGCGACGACGGCCACCAGGATGAGACCGGTGAGGCCGACTTGCATGCCGTAGCCTGCGCGCTGCCACCAGGTGTCGCCGTCCTGTCCGTCGAACCAGAACAGCCGTCCCGCCGCGGCGATCGACACCGCGTAGATCGACGCCATCGTGTCGGCGAAATAGACGATCGCGAGATTTGCCGCGGGCCAATCGAACGCGACCACACCGAGGACCGGCACGAGCGCGCGGGCGGCGACGTTCACGACGTGCGACGGAGGGACAGGGCTTCGCATTCGAATCGCATGAGCGCAGGCAACGAACGGCGACGCTACGCCAGCCGGTCGTGCCGGGCAAGCGACGGAAAGAGCTTGCTCCACAGCGCGACGATCGCGAGCGTGCCGATGCCGCCCAGCACGACGGCGGGCACGGTGCCGAACCACGCCGCGGTCAGACCCGATTCGAATTCGCCGAGCTGGTTCGACGCGCCGATGAACATCGTATTCACGGCGGCCACACGGCCGCGCATTTGGTCGGGCGTGCCGAGTTGCATCAGCGACGAACGGACGACCACGCTCACCATGTCGGCCGCGCCCATGACGACCAGCGCGGCGAGCGAGATCCAGAAGATCGTCGACAATCCGAACACGATCGTCGCGATCCCGTAGAGCGCGACGCCGGCGAACATCTTCCGTCCGACGCCGCCGCGCAGCGGATGGCCGGCGAGCCACATCGCCATCGCAAGCGCGCCGATCGCCGGCGCCGAGCGCAGCAGTCCCAATCCCCACGGGCCGGTGTCGAGGATGTCGCGCGCGTAGATCGGCAGCAGCGCCGTCGCGCCGCCGAGGAAGACCGCGAACAAGTCGAGCGAGATGGCGCCGAGCATCACCGGATGGCCGCGAATGAAGGCGATGCCGCGCATCAGCGATGCGAACGACGGCGGCTCGCGCCCCGGGGGCGCATGGTCGTAGCGGATCGCGATCGACAGCACGCCGCCGATGACATAGAGCGCGACGCAGACGCCGTAGACGGTCGTCGGTCCTGCGACGTACAGCAAACCGCCCACCGCGGGCCCGGCGATCGTCGCCGTCTGCGTCGCCATCGCGCTGGACGCAATCGCCCGCGCAAGCTCTTCTCTCGGCACGAGCGCGGGCAGCAACGCCTGCATCGTGGGGTTCTGGAACGCGCGCGCCGTGCCGATCACGAATACGGCGACGAAGATCACCGCTTCGTTGGCGCGGTCGCGAAACGCCAGCGCGGCGAGCGCGAGCACGGCGATCGCTCCGACCGCCATGCACAGCGACGACACGCGGCGCCGATCGTAGCGGTCGGCGACGTGACCGACGACCAGCACCAGCGCAAGCGACGGCACGAACTGCGCGAGACCGATCAAGCCGAGATCGAGCGCGCTTCCCGTGAGCGCGTAGACATGCCACCCGACGGCGACCGCGAACATCTGATACGCCATCAGAGAGGCGACCCGCGCGCCCCAATAGAATGCGAATGCCCGATGGCGAAATACGGAGGCCGAGCGGGGACGATCGGCGGGCAACGCGCGGGGCGCTCGCACGCGGGAGCGCGGCGGGCGCCCTGGGGAGCTTGCCGGGATCAGTAGCGCCTGGTCGCGCTCGCCTTCGCGGGCGGGCTCGCTGCGGCGGGCGCGCGGCTTTGAGCAGCGGGCGCCGCGGATGAGCGTGCCGCACCGCGCGCCGGGCTCACGCCGCTGTTGAGCGATGTCGCGGGCAGGCCGTTGACGACTTCGTCGAGCGCAAGCCCTCTCGAGCCGCTCGCGCCGGTGAAGAACGTGACGCCCGGGCAGAGCTCCATGTCGGCGAACATCAGATACTCCCCGCGCTCACGCATCCGTTCGCGCGCGGGCTTGCCCTGATCGCTCAAATCGACCGGCGGATGCGTGCTGCGATAGATGACGTTGTCGTTGCGGTCGGTCACGACGTAGCACGTGACGGCCGCGGCGCAAGCAGCGTACGCGACCAGCGCAACGCCGAGCGCGGTCGAGCACAACGATCGAGCGGACATGTCGACTCCCCGGTCGGCGCGCCATGGCGCATGGCGCGCGGTGAACTCGCAGCGGGAAGTGTAGCGCACGCGCGGCCGCGTCCGCGAATCGCGCGGACACGGCCCGCGATCCGTCAGGGCGCCGGATTGGCCTCGCCGGGAAGTACGCGCAGCCAGCCGCGCTCGCAAGTCCTTACGGTCGGGTAATAACCGCTATCGGGGCAGTAGTAGTGCACTGTCGGAGCAGGCGCGGGCGCCGGCGCCGTCACCGTACCGCTATCGTAGACGGTTCCCGCCGGGTAGGTCGGGTAGTAGGTCGGGTAGTAGTACGGATCGTAGTAGGTGGGGTACCAGTACGGATAGCCCCACCACCACGCCGAAGGAACGCCGATCCAGAAACTCGTGCCCCACCCGCCGTGGCCGCCGTGCCAATTGCTGCCGCCATGCCAGTTGCCGCCGCCATGCCAGTTGCCGCCGCCATGCCAGTTGCCGCCGCCATGCCCATCGCCGCCATGCCAGCCGTTTCCTCCGTGTCCGCCACCGTTCCAGCTTCCCGAGCTGCCGTGCCAACCGCCGCCCCCACCCCAGCCGCCGCCGCCGTGCCCACCTCCGCCTCCGCCTCCACCGCCGCGGGCGCCGGCGTCCGTCGCCAGCGTCGCGCCGATCAGCGCCGCAGCCGCCAACACTGCAATCAATCGCTTGTCCATCATGTCCTCCTTGCTCCTCCCGCGCCGTGGTCGACGCGGTCGGACGGCCTCAAGCCCTACCGCTCCATCCACAGTAACGCTTCAACGCGGCAAGCGGTGCACGAGAGCCAACACCGCGCCGTTGCGCGTTGTTCCAATCGCCGCGCTACGCGCGCTGTAGGGCGGCCCCGACAATGCGTTCCGATTCCGGCCGGTGTGTGCGCAGAGAGACGTTCGATACGCTGCACATCCGGGTAGCAACTTCTCCAATCGCCGCGGAGCACACCATGTTAAAGACCATCGTAGGATCGTTCGACAGCTTCAACGACGCGCAGCGCGTCGCGCAAGACCTCATCGATGACGGTTTTCTCGACAGCGACGTCAACGTCATCGGCAGCAACATTCGTGGCGACTACCGGACCGACGAGCGCATCAAGGCGAAGGATACGAGCGGCGCTGCGACGGGCGCGGTCACGGGCGGCGTCGTCGGCGGTGCGGCGGGCCTCGCGGCGAGCCTGATGGGACTCACGATCCCGGGCATCGGCCCGATCATCGCCGCCGGTCCGATCGTCGCGGCGTTGAGCGGCGCGGGCGTCGGCGCGGTGGCGGGCGGCTTGATCGGCGGCCTGACCGATCTCGGCGTGTCGAAAGACGATGCCGAGTACTACGCCGAGGCGGTGCGACGCGGCGGCGCACTGGTCACGGTGCGCGCCGATGACGCACGCGCCGAACGCGCAGCGGAGATCATGCGCGAGCACGGCGCCGTCGATATCGAGCGGCGCGCCGATCAGTGGCGTGAATCGGGTTGGACGGGCTGGAATCCCGAAGCGACGCCGTACACGCTGGAGGACATCGAACGCGATCGCGCTCGCTATTCGACGCGTGACGACGTCACCGGCGTTCCGCTGACGCGCACCGATGCCGACATTGGCGCGCGCAGGTGATCATTCGATGCAAAGCCGAAACGTAGTCGGTGTCTACGACCGACCTCATCCGCTCAAGCGGCGGCAAGTCTGGCTGCCGCTTGCGATCGGGGTAACCACGCTCGCGGTCTGGCTCGCTTTCTTCGTGATCTGGTGAGGATGCGGCGGCGCGCCAACGCCGCCGCGACGAGCGCCGTCAGCGCCGATGGCTGGCCCCGATCCGAAGCTCAAGCAGGCGGTGGACCAATGCCGCCGCTGCGAGCTCTGGGAGAAGGCGACGCAAGGCGTGCCCGGAGAAGGCGCGCGGAGGCCGGCGCTGATGCTCGTCGGGGAGCAACCGGGCGACGAGGAGGACAAGCAGGGCCGCCCGTTCGTAGGGTCGGCGGGCAAGCTGCTGGACGAGCTGCTCGAGCAGGCGGGAATCGATCCGGCGACGACGTACGTCACCAACGCGGTCAAGCATTTCTTCTGAGAGCCGCGCGGCAAACGCCGGATCCACAAGACACCGGCGCAACGGCACATAAACGCGTGCATCGTTTGGCTGGAGGAGGAGATCGCGAAATACCGGCCGCGCGTGATCGTCGCGCTCGGGCGTACGGCGCTGGTCGCGCTGGTCGGCCGGGCGATGACGCTCGCTGCCGCGCGGACCGAGCAGCTCGCGACCGAACGCGGCGTGCCGATCGTCGCCACGTTCCACCCGTCGGCGGCGCTGCGCGCGCCGACGCCCGAGTTGCGCGCGGAAATCCGCGGCACGCTGAAGGACGATCTCGTCAAAGCGCGCGCGCTCGCGGAAAAGCTGGCGCCGTGAACCGCACCGGCCGGTCAGTCGACGCGCGCGAGCGCGACGAGCTCGCGAACGTCGATCGCCGCGGCGAGCGTCGCGCAGCGGTCGATCAGGCGTGCGGCGCTCGCCGCGCCGAGAACGGGATCGACCTGGCCGTGAAACTTGCGTGCGAGGTCATCGTCGCTCATCGGCCGCTCGAGGCTCCCGATCGCATGCGCGACGAATGCGTGCAGCATCCGCCCATCCGCGCGCGCGATCGTGACGTCGGCCGCCGCTTCGTCGATCGCGGCGTCGGCGGTCGCATGCACACGATCCCGCAGCGCGACGACGTCCGGCCGCGTCACCACGGCGTCGGAGAATTCGCGCTCGCCGGCGCCACCGAAGAGGATACCCGCCGCGCATGCGTGGTAAACGCTGAATTTTCCTTCAAGCCCGGTCACGGGCCGTCGCTTGCCGCAGAGCTCGAGCACGAGCGGGTGCACGCGAAGATCGACTCGTGCGACGTCGGCGCCAGACAGCCGATGCTCGCGCGCGAGTTGCACGCAACCGTCGATGCTCGGATGGACGACGATTCCGCAGGCGAACGGCTTGTACGTGTTCGCGGCGATCTCGAATCGCTCGCCGAGCGCATCGCTGATCTCATGCCACGTGCATTTCGCCGAATACGTCTGCATGAGACCGCGTGTCGCCTCGAGCGCGCGCGCCGACGCAGTGAAGCCGTGCTTCGCCATCAGCGCCGACATCAAGCCGGCGCGCGCCGCCGCGCCGACGTGCAACGACTTCGTCATCGTTCCGAACTGTTCGCGCACGCCGACCGGTTGCGATGCGGCAATGCCCAGCGCCATCGCCGCGCGCTCGACGTCGAGTCCGAGGAGCCGCGCGCAGGCCGCGGCCGCACCGAGCATTCCGGTCGTGCCCGTGATGTGCCAGCCGCGATCGTAATGATCCGGATAGATCGCCTTGCCGACGCGGCACGCGACGTCGGCGCCCAGCACGATCGCATCGATCAACGCGCGACCGCTCGCGCCGTCGCGCTCGGCGAGGGCGAGCGCCGCGGAGGCGACCGGTCCCGCCGGATGAATGATCGTCGCGAGATGCGTGTCGTCGAAGTCGAACGTATGCGAGCTCACGCCGTTCAGCATCGCGGCGCTTGCGACATCGACGCGCTCGCGCCGGCCGAGCACTGACGCCTGTGGCGGCGGCGCGAGCTCCTGCACGGCGGCGAGCGCCGCGGCGAGCGTCGGATGGCGAGATGCGCCGATCGCGCAGCCGAGCCAGTTCATGAATGTGCGCAGCGCCTCGTGCTCGGTGCGCTCGTCCCAGCCCCGCGACCGCTGCGTGGCGACGAACTGCGCGAGCAAGCGCGTGACCGGCGGGGCGTCCGCATCCGCCGAAACGTTGGTGTTGTGGGCCATGGTCCGTCGTTCGTGGGTGATTGCGGGGCAGCTCCGAGCAACGCCTCGTTCGCCGATTATGCGCTGGGCGTTCGCGCAAATCGGCGACCTGTGGGCGCCGCTCAATGCAGAACAGGGCCGCTTCGAGCTGCGTGCGCCGCTGACCGACGCCGCTCGACCGCGGCGGCACGCGCGATGACACTGCCGCTTGCGACCGATTACGCGCCGATGGAGGCGCGGCTGGTCGATCGTATTCCCGACGGCGACGGCTGGCGCTTCGAGCCGAAGTGGGATGGCTTCCGATGCCTTGCGTTCAAGGACGGCGCCGACGTCGATCTGCGCTCGAAAGCAGGGCAGCCCTTCAACCGTTACTTCCCGGAGATCGTCGACGCGCTCGAAGCGCTCGACGCGCGCCGTTGCGTGCTCGACGGCGAGCTCGTCGTGCCGGACGGCGACGTCTTTTCGTTCGACGAGCTGCTGCAGCGGATCCATCCGGCGGCAAGCCGCGTGCAGCGTCTCGCGCGCGAGCACCCGGCCGTGTACGTGCTGTTCGATCTGCTGGTCGACGCCGATGGCCGATCGCTGGTCGAGCGGCCTTTCGTCGATCGGCGCGCCGCGCTCGAGCGCTTGTTCGAACGCCACGTCGGCGCGTCGTCGCAGCGAGTGCGACTGTCGCCGCAGACGAGCGAGCGCGGCGTCGTCGAACGCTGGCTTTCGGCGCTCGGCACGGGGCTCGACGGCGTGATCGCAAAGCGCGCCGACCTTGCCTACCGGTCGGGCGAGCGCACGGGCATGCAGAAGGTGAAGCGAATGTGCACGGCCGATTGCGTCGTCGGCGGTTTTCGCTACGGCAAGGACTCGCAGCTCGTCGGCTCGCTGCTGCTCGGTCTGTACAACGACGATGGCCTGCTCGATCACGTCGGCTTCGCTGCCAACCTCACCGCGGAGCAGAAGCCGGCATTGACCCGCCAGCTCGAAGCGCTGGAAAAACCGCCCGGATTCACCGGTCGCGCGCCCGGCGGCCCGAGCCGCTGGAGCACCGAGCGAACCGGCGAGTGGCGGCCGCTCGCGCCGAAGCTCGTCGCCGAGGTGCAATACGATCACTTCAGCGGCGGCCGCTTCCGGCACGGCACGAAGCTTCTGCGCTTGCGACCCGACAAGCCGCCGCGCCGATGCACGTTTGCGCAGGTCGAGCGGGACAGCGCCGCGACACTCTCGCCGTAGCGCGCGTAGGCTCGCGGTCAGTTGCGCGCGCGCAGCGTCGCAACGAGCGGATTGTGGTCCGACGATCGCACGGGGATCGCGGCGACGTCGACGACGTCGAGGCCGCGCACGAGGATGTGGTCGAGCTGCTTGCCGAAAAACAGCGAGCGTCGGTCGTCGGCCAATGTCGTTTCGACCAAGCCGAGCTTGCTCGCGGCGGCTTTGATCGCGTCGCGGCGGGCATCGTTCCATGAGTTGAAGTCGCCGGCGAAGATCAACGGGCCGCGATGATCGGCGAGCGCAGCGGCGAGCGCGGCGAACTGATTTTCGTAAGCGCCGAGCGTGAACGAGAAGTTGATCGCGTGCAGGTTGACGATCGCCAGTGGCTGCGCCTGCCCCTCGAGCCGGTACCAACTCACCACGGCTGACTTCGGCACGACGATCAGCGGCTCGCCGACGCGTTGCGTGCACTTGGCGAGCGGCGCCACGCGCGCCGCCGTCATCACGCCGATGTCGTGGCCGCCGTAGAAGAACGAGCTCGCCATCACCCACCCGAGGCCGGCTCGCTCGACGATGGCGCGCAGCTCGTCGTCGAGCACGACCTCCTGCAACAGCACGATGTCGCTCGCGTCGACGAAGCGCGCAAGATCGCGCTGCCAGCCGGCATCGTCCTGCTTGTGGATGTTCCACGTGACGATGCGGATCGCGTGCGGGTCGAGCGCGTCGCCGGCGCTTCGCGCCGCGGCGACCGCGCTCGCCTCGTCGCAGCGCAACTGTGCGACAGCAAGCTCGCCGCCGCCCCACACGAGCGCGCGCGGCGCCTCGGTCAGCGTGATGCATCCCGCGGCGAGGGCGCACAACGCCGCGGCGGCGAGCGCGCGCACGGGGCGGCCTCGGCGACGCTGGAGCATTGCGCAGGCCGAGTGGTCGGCCGCCAGCGCTGATTCGCGCCTGCTCGCAGCCCGCTGCGCGGGTCCCCGCTCGCCGCTCACCTCGCTACGGATGCGACGGCCCGACATAGATCGGCTCGGGCGGCGTGAAGAACGCGTGCAGGATATGATAGACGCTGCGGTAGTTCTTCTGCTGGAAGCTCGCGTGCGAAATGCCGGCCATCACGCTGAACTGCTTGTCCGGATGCGGCAACCGCTTGAAGAACTCGATCAGATCGTCGAACGCTGCGATGCCGTCGTATTGGCCGCGCAGGATCAGCGTCGGCATCGCGATGCGGGCGGGATCGACGATCGGCAGCTTCGAGCACATGTCGATGTAGGTGCCATTCGGCATCGAATCGTCGAGGGCGAGAATCGCGTCGGCGAACGCATCGACGACACGCTGCTCCGCGCAGTCGGGATGATCGCGCTTGAAGATCGAATCGACGAAGGCGCGATCGATCGGGCGCCGCTTGCTCGCCTGGAATTCGGGGAGCTTCTTCCTGCGCTGCTCGAGCGTCGGCGCGCCTTCGCCGGTCCACACGAACGCATCGAGCGCAAGGCGCGACACGCGTTCGGGATGGCGCTGCGCGAACAGCGCCGCGCGCAGGGCGCCCGACGAGATGCCGTACGTCATGAACGCGCGAACGCCGCGGGCGTTCGCGATGTAATCGGTGGCCGCGGCGAGATCGTCGGCGCCGTTGCCGATGTCGCAGAAGATGTCGCGCGTCTTGTCCGAACGGCCGTAGCCCTCCATGTCGACGCACCAGCAAGCGAACCCGCGCCGCGCGAACCAGTCCATCACCGACGAATCGGGGCGACCGGGCACGCGAAGATCGAACGTCGGCTGCGACGCCATCGACGAGCCGTGGACGAACAGCGCGGCAGGCTTGCCGCTCGGCGTGCCGACGAATTTCTCCCACAGGTAGAGCCGCACGTCGCCGTCGGCGGTCTTCTTGTGCGTCCAGTGGTCGATGCCGACGACTTCGTTCGCGGTCGATGCGTTGTCGTTCATGACGCTCGGTGCATGGCAATCGCAGGCGTAGGCGCGATTGTACCGCCCAGTCAATCGATCTTCGCGCCGGTCTCGCGGATGACCTTCGCCCAAAGCTCCTTCTCGGCTCGAAAGAATCGATCGAACTCGGCGGGTGTGGACCCGACGATCTCGATCCCGGCGTTGGCCATGTACGACTTGACCTCGTCGCCGGCGAGCACCTGCAGCAAAGTCGCGTGCAGCTTGTCGATGATCGGCGGCGGCGTGCCCTTGGGCGCGAGAAGACCCATCCAGACGTACGCCTCATAGCCTGCAACGCCGGACTCCATCACCGTCGGTACGTCGGGAAGCTGCGCCGAGCGATTGACGCCGGTCACCGCGAGCGCGCGCAGCTTGCCTGCCTTGATATGGCCGACCATGCCTGCAGTGCCCGGAATCGATACGGGCACCTGGCCTGCGAGCAGGTCCGTCGTCGCCTGTCCGCTGCCGCGATAGGGCACATGGTTCATCTTGAGTCCGAGTGTGGACGCGAGCAGCGCCATGAACAGATGCTGTCCGCTGCCGTTGCCCGACGATGCATAGTCGACCTTGCCCGGGCGCTCTTTGACGTAGGCGACGAACTCCTGGAACGTCTTCACCGGCAGCGACGGGTTGACGACGAGCACGCCGGGCTCGCGGCCGATCAGCGAAATCGGTACGAAGTCCTCGATCGGATCGAACATGAGCTTCGGGTAGAGCGTCGCGCTGATCGCAACCGTTTGCGACGCCAGCAGAAGCGTGTAGCCGTCCGGGGCGGATTTCGCCACGATCTCCGCACCGATCGTCGCGCCGGCGCCGGGCTTGTTCTCGACGTAGACCTGCTGGCCGAGGCGCTTGGCGAGCCCCTGCGCGATGAGGCGCATCGGACCATCGACGGCGCCGCCTGGCGAGAACGGAACGATCACGCGCACCGGGCGCGTCGGATAGTCCTGCGCGAAAGCGGCCGTCGCCGCGAATGCGAGCAGCACGGCGAGTCGCGCGATCATCGCGCGGGCGTTGCAACGATGTACCATTCGGGCTCCCGGCGTTACGAAACGAAGGTCCGCGCTCTTTCCAAGCGGTCGCGCAAATATTACGGTCGCAGCGCGCGAGCTGCAAAGCGGTGCGGAAACTTATCGCGCGCGGGCAGGCTCTTATTGCTCGTCGGTCGGTCGCCAACAAGGAGAACAATCGGCCATGGCCTCTTTGATCGCCACCCGCATCCAGTCGATCGGTGCCGCTGCGCCGGTGCCGTTCGAAGTAACGTTTGCCGACGGCGAGCGTTATGCGAATCGCGCGGAGACGCCGCGCTTTGCATTGCGCTTCCGCCGCCGTGCGGCGGAGCTTGCCGCGGCGGCGTTCGGCCATGTCGGTCTTCTCGATGCGTGGTTCGACGGACACCTCGACATCGAGGGCGACCTGCGCGCGCTGTTTCGCACCGGCATGGAGGCGGGCTTCAACGCGACCAACGCGCTCGTCGACAAGCGCAACAAGCTGCACGAGATCACGCATTCCAACGCGAGCCTGGCGCAGGCGAAGATCAACGCCCGCGCGCATTACGGCCTGCCGGTCGAATTCTACAAGCTGTGGCTCGACGATCCGCTGTTGATGTACACGTGCGCGTACTGGAAGGACGGCACGCAGACGCTCGAACAGGCGCAGCAGAACAAGATCGACCACGTTTGCCGCAAGCTGCTGCTCTCGCCCGGCGAGCGAGTCGTCGATATCGGCTGCGGCTTCGGCGGATTCATGTTCCGCGCCTCCGAGCGTTGCGGCGTGCATGTCACCGGCGTCAACACGACGACCGAGCAGGTGAGCTGGCTCGCCGGCGAGATCGAGCGGCGAGGATTGACCGAGCGGCTCGCGGTGCGCGAAGCGGATTTCCGCGACGTGTCCGGTCCGTACGACAAGGTCGTGTCGATCGGCGTGCTCGAGCATGCCGGCCGCGACCAGATCGCCGACGTCGTGCAGGCGCATGCCGACTTCCTGAAGCCGGGCGGCCTCGGCATGCTTCACTTCATCGGGCACGTCGGACGCCGCGACACCGAATATTTCATTCGCCAGCACGTATTTCCCGGCGGCTGGATCCCGAGCCTCGCCGACGTGATCGTCGCGATGGAAGACGCCGGCCTCGAGATCGTCGACATCGAAAACCTCCGCCGTCACTACGCGCTCACGCTCGACGTCTGGGCCGAGCGCTTCGACGCGTCGTGGGAGAAGATCCGCCAGATCGATCCGAGCCGTTTCGACGAGCGCTTCCGTCGCATCTGGCGCGCGTATCTGATCGGCTGCGCCGAGATGTTCCGTTCGCGCTCCGAGCGGACGCATCTATTCCAGATCGTGTTCAGCAAGGGCAACATCGCGCGCGACGGCTATCCGATGAGTCGCGCGTTCGTCTACGCGGACGGCTCATCGGCGTGAACGCGTTCGCCGAGCGGCGCGACGCGCTCGCGCGCTCGCTGCGCGAAGCGGGCAGCGAACCGCTCGGTCTCGGCAAGAAGACGTCGAACCTCTTCCGCGAGCGCGCGGCGGGCGGCAAGCGACTGCTCGACGTCGCCGCCTTCGAGCACGTTCTCGCCGTCGACCCGAGCCGCCAGCGCGTCGACGCCGAAGGCATGACGACGTACGAAGCGCTCGTCGACGGGACGCTTCCGCACGGCGTCATGCCGGCAGTGGTGCCGCAATTGAAGACGATCACGCTCGGCGGCGCCGCCGCGGGCGTCGGGATCGAGGCGACGTCGTTTCGACACGGACTCGTGCACGAGACGTTGACCGAGATCGAGGTGCTGACCGCCGACGGCCGCACGATCGTCTGCACGCCCGACAACGAGCACGCCGATCTGTTCTACGGGTTTCCCAATTCGTACGGTACGCTCGGCTACGCGCTGCGGCTCGTCGCGCGCACGCAGCCGGTGAAGCCTTTCGTCGCGATCGCCCACCGCCGGTTCGAAACGCCGTTCGCCTTCTTCAGCGCTCTCGATCGCGCATGCGACGGCGACGCCGACTTCGTCGAGGGCGTGGTGCTCGACGATCGCGCGCTGTACGTAACCGAAGGACGCTTCGCGGACACGGTCGCGGCGACCAGCGACTACACGTTCGAGCGCATCTACTACCGGTCGATCCGCGAGCGTGCGAGCGACGCGCTCAGCGTGCACGACTTCCTCTGGCGGTGGGACACCGACTGGTTCTGGTGCTCGAAGAACGTCGGCGCGCAAGTGCCCTGGCTGCGTCGGCTCTACGGCCGCGAGCGGCTGAACTCGCGTACGTACCAGAAGATCATGCGCTTCAACACGCGCTGGGGGTTCACGCGAGCACTCGCGAAGCTTCGGGGCGGACATACGGAGTCGGTGATCCAGGACGTCGACATCCCGCTGCCGAGCGCGCCGCAGTTCCTCGACTTCTTCCTGCGCGAAATCGGCGTGCTGCCGATGTGGATCTGCCCGGTCACGACGTCGGCCGTCGCCGATCGCTTCTCGCTGTACCCGATGCGTCCGCGCACGCGCTATGTCAACTTCGGGTTCTGGGACGTCTTGCGCCGGCGCACGCGTCACGGCGTCGGTCATTTCACTCGGATGATCGAAGCCGAGGTGCAGCGGTTGGGCGGCATCAAATCGCTCTATTCGGACAGCTTCTTCGAGCGCTCGACGTTCGAGGCGATTTACGGCGGCGGCGCGTATCGATCGCTCAAGGCGCGCTACGATCCGCAAGGGGCGTTGCCGGGCTTGTACGAAAAGTGCGTGCTGCGCCGTTGACGGCGGTCATCGCCGAACGACCTTGCCAGCCGCGAGGCGACCGTTCAGCGAGGAGCCGGCGCGCCCGGTTCCTTCGCGAACGGCGACGGCGAGACGACATCGGTCTCGTTGTCGATGAACGTCAGCGCTTGATTGAGCAGCGACAGTGCGACCCCGGTATGGCCTGCCGCGAGTTGATCGCGCACCTCGACGATCAACTGGCGAAGCCTCTGTTCGTACGCCTCGGCCGCCTCGAGCTCGGCAACGAGCCGCCCGACGTCGTTGCCATCGGCATTGGATCGGTGCTCGGCTGCCATTTCCGTGTCCCTCGCTGAACGGCACCGCGCCTGCGGGCGCGCTTACACGCATTCTGGCGCCGACGCTTGCGTGTCGGCCAACGCCTACAGAGCTTTCAGACGAATCGTTATCGCCGATACGCGCCGCTCGTCTTAGCATCGCAATTTGGCGGTTCCATCGCCTTATTTGGCGGTTCCATCGCCTTATTTGGCGGTTCCATCGCTTTGATCGACCGACACCCACTAACGACGGAGGCTGCCGTGACGACCGACGCGCTCCTTACCCCTCCGATGCCCGACGACGGCGTGCTCACGCGCGAGATGGACGACCTGGTCGAAGCCGACCCGATGTCTCGTTGCGAGCGCTGCGGCAATCACTACGACAAGGCGTTCATGGTGAAGATGGACGGGGTTGCGCATACGTTCGACTGCTTCGAATGCGCGATCAACGCGCTCGCGCCGCGTTGCGCGCACTGCAACGGCATGATCATCGGCCATGGCGTCGAATCGGACGAGCAATACTTCTGTTGCGCGCATTGTGCCGAAGCCGCCGGCGTCGCCGGGTTGCGCGATCGGGTCGGCGCACGCGCTTGACCGTTGCGCCGCTGCAGGTGACGACTTTCGCAGCGCGACGCCGCGCTTGGTAATTTGTTCTTCGGCCGTGCAAAACAAGCGCAGATTCGTACCCGCCGCAGCGGCTTGGCTGCCGTCACGGACACCATGATGATCGCTCGCCGGTGCGAGCATGCGCGACCGGCCGCGCGTGCGCACGAGCCGACATCGCGGAAAACCACGATCAATCAACAAGTGCATGCCGGCGTCCATGCACACTGCATGGTCGCGTCGGCGCAGCCGTGTCGATGGACGCGCGTTCGGCCGTAACTGGCATATCGGTTGCTCGCTAGCTTTCACGAAGGGGTATCTCGAATTCCTCGATAGGAGTGGGCTCATGAATCATTTTCATTCGTTTCACCGCAGGCCGATGTTGCTCGTTCTGGTCTTGACGGGCGCGATCGGCGCGAGCTCCGCGCTCGCGCAACAATATCCGTCGACTACCGCCGGCTCGCCGCCGACGGCGACTCCGCCGTCCACAGGAGCAATGAAGGGCTCGGACAGCATGGCCACGTCCAAGGCCGGCATCCCATCGCGCACCGACAGCGCGAACGCGGCATGGCAAAAGCTCGGCTCCAAGGGCTACGTCGCCAAGGGAGACGTGAAGGACCTGCCCGGATTCTCGTTCGACAGCGCCGATGCGAATCACGACGGCCGCTTGTCGCAGGGCGAATTCGGCAAGGCGTGGTCGACGTACTCGGGCGCTTCGGGCTCGACGTCCAGCAACACGATGCACAACAGCGGCCCGACGTCGAGCAGCAGCTCGATGCCGAGCAGCACGGCGCCCAAGTAGCCTGACGCCATCGTCGTCTCGATCACGAGTCCGCCGGCCACTGGCGGCTCGTGACGGTCGTCCGCGCTGGGCTTTCAGGAGCACGCTTATGACGCATTCGGTTGATTCGAACGCGCGAGCGGTCGCGCTCGTCGTCGGTCTTGCCGGTCTCGTCGGCTCGGCGTTTGCCCAGCCCGTGTCTCATCGCGACGGCACTGGCGTGAGCTGGCTCAGTGGCGGGGTGACCGAGGAAGAGCGCAATTCGATGCGCGATTCGGCCGCCGGCTACAACCTGCAGGTCGTCGTCGCGATGGAAGGCAGCGGTGCTTATCGCGCCGACGTGCCGGTGGCCGTCGAGGACTCGCATGGCGATCCGGTGCTATCGGTGGTCACCGACGGTCCGTGGCTCTTCGCAAGCGTTCCGCCCGGCCGCTATCGCGTTCGCACCGGCGACGGACAGGAGAGTGCGGTCGACGTAACGGCCGGCGGTCGATCGGTCGTCGTGTTCCATTCGCGGACCGAATAGTTCCAAACGATCAAGGAGAATTGCGATGAATGCCGGTACCGCCAAGTCACTGGTCGCGCTCGCGCTGCTCGCTGCGGCGGGGTGCGCGACCGTACCCGAAAACGACCCGGTCGTGATGGATGCCCGCAACGCCGTCTATGCCGCGCGCAATGATCCGCGCGTTGCGACTTATGCGCCGCTCGAGCTCGATCAGGCGATCAGCACAATGAGCCGCGTCGATCGAGCCGTTCACGACGCCGCCAATGTCGACGACGTTCACAACCTCGCGCAGCTCGCTCGCCAGCGCGCGCTGTTCGCGCAGGAAACCGCTCGCGCCAAGGCAGCCGAAGCGGCGGCTGCCGCGGCCAACGCCGAGCGTCAACGAATCGAGCTTGCGGCGCGTGCCCGCGACGCCGAGGTCGCGAAGCAGAGCGCACTCGATGCGCAATACCAGGCCGAAGCGAGTCGTCGTCAAGCCGAGGCGGCGCGCGACCAGGCAGCCGCCGCGCAACGGCAAGCGGAGATCGCGCAACGGCAGGCGGCGAGCGTGCAGGACCAGGCTCATGCCGCGCAACAGCAGGTGCTTGCGTCCGAGGCTCGCGCGCGGGCGCTGCAGGAGCAATTGCTCGACCTCGCCGCGCAGCCGACCGACCGAGGGTTGGTCGTCACGCTGGGCGATTTCGTGTTCGACAGTGGTCACGCGCAGTTGCAGCCCGGGGGCGTTCGAACCGTCCGCAAGCTCGCGGACTTCCTGAAAGCCTATCCCGACCGCACGGTCGCGATCGAAGGGTTCACCGACAGCGCCGGAAATGTCTACAGCAATCAGCAGCTTTCCGAGCGTCGCGCGCAGGCGGTCCAGCTAGCGTTGATCGACATGGGCGTCGATCCCCGTCGTATCGTCGTTCGCGGTTATGGCGACGCCTACCCGGTCGCGAGCAACGCAACGCCGACGGGCCGGCAGCTCAATCGCCGTGTCGAGGTCGTGATCTCCGATCGCGACGGCCGGGTGGCGCCACGCGGGTGAGGCGGGTGCAAGGGCATGGTATGGTCCTTGCTTAGGGTTCAGCAGGCGCGACATCCATCGCGCCTGCGGAGGCCCCGATGCAAGACACCAGCCGGAATTTCGATGTCGCCACCTCGCCGACCATGAGCGCGGGTGGATTCGTGGCCGCCGTCCAGCAGTTCCGTACGATCGCGCAGAATCCCGCACTGCCGCTGCCGATCAAGTCACTTGCCTGGGGCAGGATCGTGCACTATGCCGCGATGCTCGATCCGCACGCGGCTGGATTCGAGGGAGCCGGCGTTGCGCTCAAGGAAGCGCTTTGCCTGTGGCTCGATGTGCGGTCGGCCGGTGCGAACTGCGATAGCCGGCTCGCCGCTTAGCTGGTCTAGTCGCGCGAAGGCGTCAATCGAAAGCTCGCAACGAGCGGCTCGGCGCGCAACGTGCGTTCGAGCGTGCGCGCCGCGTCGCCGTCGCTGGACCACATCGCGATCTCGTATTCGAGAAGTTGCGACGCCGGTTCGAGTCGCGACGCGATCTCGACGACGCGAAAGCCGTGACGGCCGACAAGATCGGTGATATGGACGTCGTCGGGCGCGTGCTGACGCAGGAAACCGATCTCGCAGCGCAATAGCGCGTGGACCGGTACACGATTTTCCAGCCGGCGCAGCACTTCGAGCGCGAGCAAGGCGATCGCCGTGGAAGCGGCGCCGACGACGTACAGTCCCGCGCCGAACGAAACGCCGATCGCCGCGACCACCCAGACTGACGCCGCGGTCGTCAGTCCCCGCACCGAGAAGCCCTCCTTTACGATCACGCCGGCGCCAAGAAAGCCGATGCCGGTCACGATTCCCTGGATGACGCGCGTGGGATCGCCCGGCGTCGACTCGCTCCAGGCGCCGTGCTCGGCGATGCCGACGATAAGCGCGGCGCCGAGCGCGACCAGCGCGTTCGTTCGCATACCCGCCGCGCGGCCGCGATAGGCGCGTTCGATGCCGATCAGGCCGCCGGCAACGACCGCCGCGCCGGCACGACCGAGAACATCCCATTCGGTCATCGATCTCTCTGCGTCTCAAACGCCGAAGGGTACGACAGGCACACCGAACAGCGACCGATGGAACGTCATGACGACGAGCGCCAGCGCGACGCCGGCGCCGATCGCGATCACATCGAACTTCGCTTGTGGCACCACGGGCTTGACCGCGTGCCGATGCACGGCCGACGCAAGGTCGACGATCGCATAGGCGACGAACGTCCCGAACAGCACCGTCGTTCGCAGGTCTCCATTCGCGAGCAGGTGCACGATTGCCCAGATGAGCAGCCCGAGCAGCATCGGATGTTGAAGCACGCGGCGGATGTGCGTTCGCATGTTCGCCGCCGCGAACAGCACGAACGCGACCGTCACGGCGATCGGGGCAATGGCGATCGCCGCAGTCGACGGCGCGAACAGTTGCGGGCCGGGCGGCGCATGGCTGAAGCCGACGACGATCAGGACGATGCCGAGGGCGGAGACCAGCGAGAACATGCCCTTGTACGGACCCTCGGTCAGTCGGGCCAACAACGCGCTACGCAAGGCTGGGATCGTTGGCAGCAGGTGCGCGCCGACGAACAATGCAAGACCGGCGAGGAGCAAGGTCATCACGCTTCCCTTCTGCCTGTGCAGGTTTCCGCTCGGCGCCGCGAGTGTAGCGCCAAACGCGTGGTCGCACCTCTTCTGCCCGTCGTTGGGTGCGGGTAAAATGTCGGCCTTGTCAGCGCCGCCACGGGAGTGAGCGCAGGTGTCCTGTCCTAGCTGCGGTCAAAATCGGAATCTGGGTCATACGTCTTGCAGCGATTGTGGTGCTGCGCTCGGGCCTGACGCCTGCGACGACATCCCGGCGCTCGACGCCGACACGGTCCATCTTCCCGACGAAGACGAAGACGAGCGCGTCGTACGGCCGGCGCTCGCCGTTTTGTTCCGGCTCGCGGTCGGCCCGGCGGCCGACTACTACGCGCCGCGTTTCCTGCACTACGAGCGCGTCGGGCATGCGCTGCCGGGCTGGCATTGGCCGGCGTTCATTTGCCCGAGCATCTGGGCGTTCTACCGCAAGCTGTGGCTGTCGGGTATTGCATATGCGCTGCTGCCCGTCGCCGGCGCGCTCGTGTTCATGTGGCTGTGGCCGGGTGTCGACGATTCATCTGCGCTGTGGTTCGCGTGGGCAGTGCTCGCGATCTGGGTGTTGCCGAGTGCAGTCGCGGCGCTCGCTGCCAATTCGCTGCTCTACCGGCGCGTCAGACGGCTCGTGCGCCGTGCCGAGATCGCCGGCGGCAGCGTCTCGCGCGCCGCCCGCATGCTCACGACGCGCAAACCCACATCGATAGGCTCCGCGCTGCTGCTGGGCGTGGGCGTGCTCGCGATTGCGTTCGGCGGCGCGGCAGATCGATTGCGCGAGGCGTACATCGATCATGCCGTGCGCGTGACGATCAGCCAATCGCTGTCCGCGGTCCGTTGGCTGCAGCAGGACGTCGAGGAACGATGGTGGCGATTCGGCGTGCCCGCACGGCCGCCCGAGGCCGTTCGGCAGCTCGCCCGCGCGAGCGCGCCCGACCTCGCCGACGTCAACGTCAGCGAAACGAGCGGTCGGCTGCGGCTCGGCCTCGGCCGATCGATCCCCGAGCTCGCGGGCAAGGCGATCCTGCTCGCGCCGTCGGTCGACGCGTGGCAGCGCGTGCACTGGCTGTGCATTCCGATCGACATTCCGCAGAAATACCTGCCGAAAGAATGTCGGCGCGCAACTCCGGGCTGAACCGCCTTCGCGGGTTGTAAGGCGCTTCCTACGCGCGGATGCGAACGCGCCCGCTCGCCCGCTTAGTCGGCCGCTTCCACAATCATAGATGCGCCCGGGCGCGCAACGGCGTTGCGGACGCACCTGTTGCGAGGAAGCCATGCCTACCTTCATCGAAAAACAGCGGCGCGCTGTCGCAGCATTGATCGTTCTGCTCGCCGTCGCGGCCGCACCCGCCGCGCTCGCGAAGAACGTCGTCGTGCAATTGAACGGCAAGAACGAAGTGCCGGCGGTGACCACGAATGCGACCGGCCAGGGCACCCTTACGATCAATGATGACAAAACGCTGACCGGAAGCATCACGACGACCGGGGTCGCGGGCACCGCGGCGCACATTCACGCCGGTGCCCCGGGAAAGAACGGCCCCGTTGCCGTGCCGTTGGCGAAAAGCGGCGATGCCGGCTGGAGCGTTCCCCCCGGCGCGAAACTTACCGACGATCAATACAAGGCGTTCCAAGGCGGCGAGCTTTACGTCAACGTGCACAGCACCGCGCACCCCGACGGCGAGATTCGCGGACAGTTGAAGCCGTAGCGCCGCGAATCAGCCGAGGTCTGCCGCGCGGAGCTTGCGTGCTTCGGCTTCGCGATAGCGCTGGCGGATCACCGGGTACAGGCAACCGAAGATGATGAGCCCCAGCAGGCCGGGAAGGCCGAAGCCGTACCAGATGCCGTACGGCTGCCCGGTCGACAACGCGACGACGGCGCAGACGAGCAATGCCAACGACAGGACGATCGCGGCGGCGACGAGCCCGAGCACCGCCGCGCGTGCCTTGCCGCGCGGCGCAAGCGCGCCGGCGAGCGCGCCAAGGGTTCCGCCGACGACGCCGAGCAGCGTGCCCGGAATCCAGGCAAACAGGTTGGGATCGAACCATGGTGCGCTCATCACTTTGCTCCTCGGAGGGCGGCGCGATACGCATCGAGCAGTTCGCGCGCAGTTGCGGAGTCGATTTGACCGTCGGCGACGAGTACGCGCAGCTTGCGCTGGAACGGGTCCGCGATCTTCGAATCGCTGGCGGCCACCACTTTGGCGATCAACCGGTCGAGTCGCGCGCGCACCGTCGGATAGGAAACGCCGTATTCGTCGGCGAGCGCCTTCAGCGAACCCGATGACAGCACGAAACGGCGCACGAAGTGCAAGTCCTCTTCGGACAGCGCATCGAGCCACGGCGGCGGCGGGAGATCGTTCATCGTCGTCCCTTGTTCAATAAAGTGAACATACGCCTCAATAAAATCGATGTCAATAAAATTGATGTACTGCTCAATATTATTCAATGGAAGGGTTGCCGTGACGCCTCATTCCGATTTGGCAGAGTTCTTGCAATCCGCAACGCAGCGCCGTTGCGCTTGATCGCACGATATGTGTCGCCGGTCGACCGGCTGCCTGTACGGAGGTCGCATGAAGTCCATCCTCGATCCCACGTTCCATTACACGTCGAGCGCGAACACCGACCTGCGCAAGACCTTCGCGCGGGTGCGACGCGAGCTTCGCAAGCAGGAAGCGAAGGCGGCGCCCACCGAGTCGGCAAGCAACGTTTCTCAGATTTTTCAACGCTCCGGGCGCACCGAGCGCAGCGTCATCGTGCGCTGACGCTTCGACACGCATCGAATCCGCGCTGCTCGGTCGCGCCGAGGCGTCGATCACCGCCCCAACCCGCTTCAGCGCGCGCTGGGGATCCGATCGCGCGGGGCGCGCGCCGCATCCGGCCAGCGGCGCTCGCGATCGTTGCCGGAAGAAAATGCACATGGCCGGACTGATTTACACGAAAGTCGACTGGCGCGGTCCTGAGGCGGCGAATCGATTGTGGAAGCCCGTCGCGGCCGGTCTGCTCGCCGTGATCGTCACGTTGCTGCTCGTCGCCATCTCGCCGGCACATACGCGATTGCCGGCGGCGCTGGCCGCTTCCTACGATGCTGCGTCGATCGAGCGCGGCGCGGATCTCGCGCTGATCGGAAACTGCAGCGCTTGTCACACCGCACCCGGCGGCCGCAGCTACGCCGGTGGTCGCGCGCTGAAGACGCCGTTCGGCGTGCTGTACGGACCCAATATCACCCCCGATGCGGAGACCGGCATCGGTCGCTGGTCACAGGCGGCGTTCGCGCGCGCGATGCGCGACGGCGTCGACGCCGACGGCGGCGAGCTCTATCCGGCATTTCCATACGAACACTACGCGCGAGTTGCCAATGACGACATACGGGCGCTCTACGCGTATCTGATGACGCGCGACCCGGTCAATGCGCAACGGGTCGCGCACGAGCTCCGTTTCCCGTTCAACGTCCGCCCGCTCGTGCGACTGTGGAAGGTTCTCTACTTGCGCCCGGAGCCCTTCGTCGCGAGCGCCGCGCGCGATGCGCAATGGAACCGCGACGCACGATCAGCGACTCGCCGGCGGCGAATCGGAAGGTTGGCGCGCGCCGCCGCTGAGCGCGGCGTCGCCGGCGCCGGTGCGGTATTGGAGATCGACGTCGACCGCGACAGCGGCCGCATTCGTGTGCTGCGGTCGTGAGCGCCGTCGACAGCGGTGAGACCGTCAATCCCGACGGCATCAGGAACCAGATCGAGGGTGGCATCATCCAAGCGCTGTCCTGGACGCTCTACGAGGCGGTCGTGTTCGACGCGACGCACGTGACGAGCCGCGATTTCGCCGGCTATCCGATCATGCGGTTCGGCGGCGTGCCGGCGAGCGTCGACGTGCACGTGATCGATGCATCCGGCGCGCCGTTCCTGGGCACTGGCGAGGCTGCGCAGGGACCGGCCGCGGGTGCGCTCGCCAACGCGCTCGCCGACGCGACGGGCGTTCGCATTCGCGATCTGCCGTTGTCGCAAGCGAAGACCCGCGACGCGCTGCGCCGCGCGCGAGCGTGAGCTTTACACGACCGCAAGCGTCCCTATAGGATTGCATGTATCTACATCGATTTACGCGCCGCAAACCACAAGGAGATATCGATGGCCAACCCATTCGTTCACATCGAGCTGCAAACGAAGGACGTCGCGAAGGCGAAGGCGTTCTACTCGAAGCTTTTCGCCTGGAAGCTCGAGGACATGCCGATGCCGGACGGCAATGGCACGTATACGATGGTCAACGTCGGCGAAGGCACCGGTGGCGGCATGTTCAACAATCCGGATCCCAACGTTCCGCCGTTCTGGCTCGCCTACGTCAGCGTCGACGACGTCGCGGCATCGACCAAGCGCGCGCAAGAGCTCGGCGCCGCCGTCATGCAGGACGTGATGCAGGTCGGCGATTTCGGCAAGATGAGCGTGCTGCGCGATCCGACCGGCGCGCATATCGCGCTGTGGCAAGCGCTGAAGAAGATGTGACGACATAGCCGCGGCTTGCGCGCAAGGCATGGCGTCCTATGCAAGCGTAGGACGCCATCGCATGCCGATGTCACCCGCGGCCGCATTGTGCGAGGCGCGCAAAACAAAGACCCCGCATTCGCGGTCCATCGTCCGTAGCGCTTTCGGGGCGACGCTGGTCGATTGCCCGGACGGCGCGAAAACGCGCAGGTCATTATGGACATTCGGAAAGCAATCGCAGCGGCGCTGGTTGCCGCAACGGCCGCGATAGGGTCGACGGCCGCGCTCGCCCGCACCTCCATCGACATCGAGGTGGCGCCGCCGCCGTTGCGCTACGAGGCCGTTCCGCCGCCACGCGTAGGCTATGTCTGGGCGCCCGGCTATTGGGCTTGGGACGGGCACCGGCACCACTGGCATAACGGTTATTGGATGCACGAGCGCCGCGGCTATGCGTGGGTGCCACATCGCTGGGAGCATGAAGGCAATCGCTGGCGATTTGACGACGGCCATTGGGAGCGACACGGCTAACGCGCCGATCGCCGCGACCGTCGTGCGAGCTGATCGTCCAAGGCGGCCCCGCGGCCGCCTTTTTCATGTTTGCTGCGGCTATAGAGGAACGGTCGAACAGATGCGTAAGTCAAAACAACCGATTGGCCGCAACTCGGGCGAAGCTTCCGATCGCGATCCGCATCGGCCGGGACGCCGATGAAGATCGCGCAAATCGCTCCATTGGTCGAATCGATTCCGCCGCGCGGATACGGCGGCACCGAGCGGGTCGTCGCGAATCTCGCTGACGCCCTGGTCGAATCCGGGCACGATGTGACGCTCTTCACGACAGCGGAAGCTCGAACGCGCGCCGACGTCGTCGTCGTGCGCGACCAGGCCATCCGGCTCGATCGCAGTCCGCTCAAGTCCGACCTCGCCGCGCACCTCGCTATGCTCTACCGCGTTCGCGAGCGCGCGGACGATTTCGACGTCCTGCATTTTCACATCGACCTCATCCATTTTCCCTTTTTCGAGCAGATCGCCGGTCGAACCGTGACGACGCTGCACGGCAGGCTCGATCTGAAGGACTTGCAGCAAGTGTATCGCTGCTGGCCGCAGTATCCGTTGGTGTCGGTTTCCAATGCGCAGCGTCGACCGATGCCGGACGCGAACTGGATCGCGACCGTGTACCACGGAGCGCGGCCCGAAGTGTTTCGCTGCTCGCCGTCGAGCGACGACTACCTCGCATTCGTCGGTCGTATCTCACCGGAGAAGCGTCCTGACCGTGCGATCCGGATCGCCGAGCGCGCGGGTATGCCGCTCAAGATCGCCGCGAAGGTCGATGCGGCCGACGTCGACTACTTTCGGGACACTATCGAGCCGATGCTCGCGACACCGGGCGTCGAGTACGTCGGCGAGTGCGACGAAACGCGCAAGAACGAGCTTCTTGCCGGCGCCCGCGCGTTGTTGTTCCCGATCGACTGGCCCGAACCGTTTGGACTGGTGATGATCGAAGCGATGGCGTGCGGCACGCCGGTCATCGCGTGGAATTGCGGTTCGGTTTCCGAAGTGATCGACGACGGCGTGACGGGCGCTGTCGTATCGTCCGAAGACGAGGCGGTTGCCGTACTCGCGCGCATCGGATCGTTCGATCGGCTCAATGTGCGTGCGACGTTCGAGCGGCGCTTCTCGGCGCGGCGGATGGCCGAAGACTACCTGCGCGTCTACGCGGGGCTCGTGCCGCGCGCCGCGGCTTTGCCGGCGGAGAATATGCGCTAAGGAGGTTGCAATGCCGCTCGAGTCGGCATCGGCCGCTTCAACAAGCGAAGTCGCCAAGTCGGAGGTGCGAGGTCCGATCGGCCTGTTCGCGCTCAAGCACGACGACACGTTCCTCGTCGCCGATTCGATCGGCGACATCTGGGGCGGCGTCGATGGGCTGTTTCGCGACGATACGCGCGTGCTGTCGCGGTTTCGTCTTTCGATCGGCGGCGTGCCGCCGTCGCTGCTCGGCTCGGACGTGAGCCAGGACAACGTCTTCTTCCACGCCAATGTCACCAATCGCCCGCTGCCGCAATTGGGCGACCACAGCTCGCCGGAAAACGTGATCCACGTCGAGCGCGCGCGCTTCCTGTGGCGCGAGCGGCTTTACGAGCGGCTCACGCTGACGAACTACGGCGAGCGAGACGTGCCGGCGGCGCTCACGCTCGAGTTCGGCGCCGACTTCGTCGACATCTTCGAGGTTCGCGGCTATACGCGCGCGGCGCGCGGCCGCTTGCTGCCGCCCGAGGTCTCGCGCGATGGCGCGTTGCTGCGCTACGAAGGTCTCGACAACATCGTGCGCGCGTCGCAATTGTCCTTCTCGCAACCGCCGCAGCGTCTGACCGAGACGCGCGCCGATTTCGCGCCGGTGCTCCCGCGCCATGCGCAGATCGCGCTTTACATCGAAGTCGGCCCCGATCGCAGCGAGACGCCCGGCGGCGCCCGCTTCCGGAGCGCGGCAGCGCAAGCGCGCGTAGCGATGCGCGCGCGGCGGCGAAGCGGCGCGTCGCTGCAAAGCTCCGCCCGCCCGTTCAATCGATGGCTCGACAAATCGCGTGCGGATATCGCGCTGCTCACCACCGAGCTGGCGACCGGTCCGTATCCGTACGCCGGCATCCCATGGTTCTCGACGACGTTCGGCCGCGATGCGATCGTCACGGCGCTGCAGATGCTGTGGCTCGATCCCGGCCTCGCTCGCGGCGTGCTCGCGTTTCTCGCCGAGCATCAGGCGCGCGAAGTGAGCGCGTTCGCCGACAGCGCGCCGGGCAAGGTGCTGCACGAGACGCGCAAAGGCGAAGTGACAGCACGCGGCGAGCTTCCGTTCGGCCGCTACTACGGCGGAGTGGACACGACGCCGCTGTTCGTGATGCTCGCCGGCGCCTATGCGCAGCGAACGGCCGATCTCGCGTTCGTCGAGCAGCTTTGGCCGGCGCTCATCGCCGCCATGGAATGGATCGAGGGCGCCGGCGACTCGAACGGCGACGGTTTCGTCGACTACGCGCGCGGTGAAGCAACCGGTCTTGCGAACCAGGGTTGGAAGGACAGCATCGATTCGGTGTTCCACGCCGACGGCCGCATGCCGGTCGGTCCGATCGCGCTGATCGAGGTTCAGGGGTACGTCTACGCGGCGCGCCGCACGATGGCCGCACTCGCGCTTCAACGCGGCGAGCGCGGTCGCGCGCAGTATTGGCGTGCTCGCGCCGACGAGCTGCGCGCCGCGGTGGAGTCGCGGTTCTGGATGCCGAAGGAAAGGTTCTATGCGATCGCGATCGACGGCGAAGGCGCGCTCTGCCGCGTGCGTGCGTCGAACGCGGGTCAACTGCTGTACACGGGCTTGCCGTCGCCGAAGCGCGCAGCGCACGTGATGCGAGCGTTGCTGTCGGCGGACTTCGATTCGGGCTGGGGCGTGCGCACGCTCGCCGGCTTGCAGCCGCGGTTCAATCCGATGTCGTATCACAACGGCTCGGTGTGGCCGCACGACACGGGCATCTGCGCGGCGGGCATGGCGCGCTACGGCGATCGCGATGGCATTGCGCGTCTGATGGACGAGTTGTTCGCCGCCGCCACGCACTTCGGCATGCGGCTACCCGAGCTCTTTTGCGGGTTCCGGCGCTCCACCGGCGAACCTCCGGTCGGCTATCCGGTCGCGTGCCTGCCTCAGGCGTGGTCGTCCGGCGCCGTGTTCATGATGCTGCAGGCGTGCCTCGGCGTGCGCATCGACGCGTGGCGGCGCGTGATCGAAATCGAGCGGCCGGAGCTGCCGAGCGGGATCGATCGGCTCACGATCAATCGACTCGCCGTCGGCGACGAGCGCCTCGATCTCGTGTTTCAGCGCATCGGCAAGCGCACGGCGGTGTCACCGGCGAGCGCGGTGCCCGAATCGATCCGTGTCGTGGTGCGCGTCTGAGCGCAAGCGAGGTGTCCTGTGTCGTGCGCAACTGCGGCGGACCCGCTATGCTCTCTCCCGAGGCGAACCTCGAAAACCGACATCGATGAAACGACACGCTGTTTGGATCGTATTGGCAGCCCACGCAATCGTCTGCGGCACGACGCTCGCACAAAACGTGAAGGTCACGCCGCTCGGCTCTCACGCCGGCGAGCTCTGCTCGCGCGACCGCGCGACGATCTTCGAGGATCCGACCGGCGTGCGCATCCTCTACGATGCCGGCCAGTCGGTGATGGGCGCTGACGATGCGCGGCTCGGCAAGATCGACGTCGTCCTCCTTACCCACGCGCACGGCGACCACATCGGCGACCAGAAGCTCAAGGCGCTCGAGGCCGGCACGTGCGGCAGCCCGCAACTCGTGTCGGCGGCGCCGAATTCGACGACGGCCGAGATCGTCGCAGCGAAGAGCGCCGCCGTGGTGATGGTCGTGCCGCTCGCGAACTTCATCGGCCGCAAGGTCGAGACGATTCGCGCCAAGCCGACCCGCGCTTGCCCGCTGACCGGCGCGGACATGGTCGCGCCGCTGGCCGCCCCGTGCCTCGCCACTGTGCAGACGGGCGGCACGCGCACGATCAAGGCGTCGGCGACGGCGAAAGCGGTCGAGATCACTGCGGTGCCCGCGGCGCACGACAGCACAGTGCCGCTGTCGCTGCTGAGCGAGGCGCTGCGCAAGAGCCTCGATTTCGACAGCGTGAGCCACGCGCTCGGGCCGCCGAGCGGCTACGTGATCCGGTTCACCAACGGTCTCACCGTGTACCTCACCGGCGACACCGGGCTGCACGCGGAGATGCAGACGGTCGAGCGCGATTTCTACAAGGCCAGCCTGATGGAGATCAACTACGGTCCGAACGCGCTTACGCCTGAAAGCGCCGCGTATGCGGTCAACACGCTCGTGCAGCCCGCCGCGGTGATCCTGTCTCACGTCAACGAAGCGGCGACGTCCGGCGGCAAGGTGCGGGCAGGAACGCGCAGCGCGGCGTTCATCGCGCTGGTGAAGGACCGTCCGGTGTATCCGGCGCTGAGCGGCAAGACGATGGAGTTCGACGGCGCGGCCCAGTGTGTCGCGGGGTGTTAGAGCGCGCTATTGCGCCGGTTGTGGCTTCCACAGCAGCGAGCGGGGGCTGGTCCGCAGTGGAAGTTCGCAATTTTGCGAACAGCTACGTCGGGCAATGTCCTACGGATCGAGCTCCGGGTAATGACGGAAGATGCCCTGAGTGTTGAACGGAATGCGACGTGGCGATGCGAGGTAGGCCGCGATGCGCGGCCGCGTGCTCACGCGCTCGTGCAGCGCGACGACGTGCGGACGCTTGCGTTCGAGCTTCGTCATCGCGTTCGGCAATGCGTAGCGCAACCCGGCGAGGAGCTGGAACAGCGACAGATCCGCGTACGTCAGTCGTGCGCCGACCAGGTGACGCGCGCCGCTCGGGTTCGCGGCGAGCACGCGCTCGAAATAGCCGAGGAACTTCGGCAAGCGGTTCGTCACGAGATCAGCGGTTCGCTTCTTCGCTTCGCGGCGCTGATCTTCGTAATAGAGCCCCGCGGCAATCGGATGGTGCGCGTCGTGCATCTCGGCGACGAGATCGGCCATCGTCAGTTGAAGCTGATGCGTCCACAGCCGGCCAGACTCCGGTTTGGGGGCAAGCGCGTGGCGTTCGCCGAGAAAGAGAAGGATGTTGGCCGTCTGCGCGATCAACCGCCGGCCGGCGCGCAGAAACGGCGGCGCGAACGGTGGAGTTACATCGGTGCGCTGGTCGAGCAGTGCGATCAGCCGATCCTCGCCGCCCGGTTCGCGGGCGACGTCGACGTAAGGAGCGGCCGCTTCCTCCAATGCAAGGCGGACGAATTCGCCGCGTCCCTGTATCTGCGGCCAGTAGTAGAGCTCGTAGCGCAAAGGTCGGGACTCGATACGCTGGTGCAGCCGCGAGGATACACCGAGCGGCGATGATCGCGCGCCGATTCCGTCCCTTGCCCTACGGAGCCGGATGACGCGTGCCGAGTCTCACCCTATACTCGTGACGCTCGGTCCGATCACAACACGAATGGAACCGAAACCGCCCGAGGCGACGCTGCCGGAGGATCCGCAGCGGATACGGCGCGCGCTCGAAACGCTCGCCGCGGGAAACCGCGCTCTGCTCGCCGCGAAAAACGAGCAGGCGCTGCTGAACGAGATGTGTCGCGTCGCGGTCGACGTCGGCGGTTACCGGATGGCTTGGGTCGCCTACGCGGACCGTAACGCGCGCAAGTCGGTTCGCGCCGCTGCGCAGTTCGCGGTTGACGGCACGCTCGTTACCGACCTGCCGAGCTGGGACGAGGCGAACGCCCGCGGCCACAGCGCCGTGGGCACGACGATCCGCACCGGCAACGCGCAGGTCGTGCGCAACATCGGCGAAGATCCCGGTTACACGCTGGTCCGCGAAGCGCTCGCGCGGCGCGGCGTCGCGTCGGCGGTCGGTCTGCCGCTGCACGTCGACGACGAAGTGATCGGCGCGCTGCTCGTCTATGCGCCCGAACCCGACGCGTTCGATCAGGCCGAGGTCGAGCTCTTGACCGCGCTCGCGGAGAACCTCTCGTACGGCATCGCATCGCTTCGCGTTCGGGTACGTCAGGAGGACGCCGATGCAACGATCCGGCGGATGGCGCTCTACGACGGCCTCACCGGTCTCGCCAATCGGGCGCACCTCAAGATGCGGCTCGCCGATACGATCGCCGAGGCGAAGAAGCGCAATCATCCGTTTCCACTGCTGATCTTCGATGTAGACCGCTTTCGCGACGTCAACGAAGCGCTCGGCTACGAGCAGGGCGACCGGCTGCTGCAGGAGCTCGGGCCTCGCCTGAAGCGCGCGGTTCCGGAAGCGCAGCTCGTCGCGTATCTCGGCGAGGACGCGTTCGCGCTGCTTCTGGAGCGCGGCGACGCCGAGACCGCGCAGCGCGTCGCTCGACGCGTTCTCGATGCGCTCGCGGCGCCGTTCGAGCTCTGCGGCTTTCATGTCGACGTACGGGCAAGCATCGGCATCGCGCTCTATCCGGGTCACGGCAGTCACGCCGATGCGCTGATCCTGCATGCGGATGCCGCCGCGCAGCAGGCGAAGCACGCGTTCTCGGGTTACCACCTCTACACATCGGGACCGGAACGCGATCACACGCGACGGCTCGCGCTGATCGGGGACTTGAACCGCGCGATCGACGCCGACGAGCTGCTGCTCTATTGCCAACCGAAGCTCGATCTGAAGTCGCGCCGCCTTTGCGGTGCCGAAGCGCTCGTGCGATGGAACCATCCGCAGCACGGCATGATCTCGCTCGCGGAGCTGATGCCCATCGCCGAACAGACCGGGCTGATCCGCCCCCTTACCTACAACATGCTCGGCGCCGCGCTGCGCCAGTGCCACGCTTGGAGCGAAAGCGGCATCAGTCTGCCGCTCGCCGTCAACGTCACGATGCGCAACTTGCGCGACCCGGCGTTCCTCGACCGTTTGCAGGGGCTGCTGCTCACATGGGGCACGCCCGCGGGGGCTCTCGCGCTCGAGATCACCGAAAGCGACCTGATGGAGGACCCGGTCGGCACGCTCGACGTGCTAGCGCGATTGAAACGAATGGACGTCGAGCTCTACGTCGACGACTTCGGCACCGGTTACTCGAGCCTGTCGTACCTGCAGCGACTGCCCGTCGACGCGATCAAGATCGACCAGTCGTTCGTGCGCAACATGCAGGTGAGCGACGAGTCGGCGAAGATCGTGCATTCGACGATCGAGCTTGCGCACAACCTCGAGCTCGCGGTGGTCGCCGAAGGGGTGGAGACGGAGCCGGTGCTCGAGCGGCTCGCCGCGCTGGGCTGCGACGTCGCGCAGGGCTATCTCATCAGCAAGCCGCTGCCCGCGGAGAGCTTTGCCGCGTGGCAAGCTGCGTCGCGCTGGCGCACGAGCGACGCCGCGGCGATCACGACGACGGAAGGACACCGATGAACGAAGACGCGTTCAATCTGAGCATCCGCAAGTTCCTGAAGATGGTGGGCGTGCATTCGCAGCGCGAGATCGAGCGCGCCGTCGCCCAGGCGATCGCCGACGGCAAGATCGCCGGCACCGAGTCGTTCCCGGCGCGCATGCGCCTGGAGATCGCGGGACTGTCGCTTGGCGTCGACTTCGACGGCGACATCAAGCTGCAGTGATCGTCGCCGCCGGCGCGGGCGGCGTCAGTCGTCGGCGTTGTAGACGACGTTGAACGGGCGCGGCAGCGATTGACGGTCGGTAAGCAGGTGGACGACCGCGAACGTCGTGATGCTCGCAAGCTCGGCGCGGATCTCGTTTGCGCCCTCGGCCTTTGAAGCTCGCCGGCCCCATGGCGTGCTGCGCGGCTGCGCTCGGTTGCGAACGATCACGTTCAGCGTGAGCTCGGCGAGCTCCGCATCGCGGCTCATGTAGGCGCCCGATACGGCAACCAGCTCGATCTCGAGGGGATTGCGCGTCCACGAGCCGTTGATGTTGGCGGCGATCTTGGCCGCGCGATCGAGGAGTTGCCGAGCGCGGGCGCGCGGCAGCGGCGCGATGACGCGCGCGTAGGCGAACTCGGCGAACTTCTCGGTGAGCCGGTATTCGCCCGGCCGTTCGCCGAGAGGCTTCAGCAAGCCGCCGCGTACCAGGTCCTCGACCAAACCTTGGCCGCTTTGCGTGGTCACGGCGAAGTCCTCGCGCAGACGCCGCTCGTGCACTTGCGCACGGTCGACCGGAAGTCCGATCACGCGCGACAGCACGCGATTGGCCGCTTCGCGAAAGCGCGCGGCCTCGAAGCCAAAGTAGGTTTGGTGCGCGACCAGCGTTCGCGATTTCATGAAGCCCCGCGGCGACTAATGACGTTGGCATAATACGGTCAGGTGCCGTCCGCCACAAGCCGGCGGGAGCGCGCGATTATGATCGAGCGCAATCTTTCGCGATTTTTGCCGGTCGCTCCCTGACCCATTGCCCTCGTGCTGCCGTCAGGGTTTTTCCACGATGTCCTTCTTGAGCGGCGTAAGTGCCGTCAATACCTCATCTTTTTCCTTTGCCGGCACGTTGAACTTGTCGAGCGTGGCCGTCAGGTGCTGGATCGAGACGTCCCACTCCTTGCCGGTGATGCCTAGCCCGGCGTGCGATGTCTTCATGTCGCGGCCGATGTAGACGCAAGGCCCGCCGGTCGCAGCGCAGAGCTGGTCGACCAGCAGCTGCCGGATGCGCTTGATCGAATCGGTGCTGTGACCGGCGAAGAACTTGGCGAGCTGCGGATCGCCTGCCAGCCGGCCCACGAAGTCGTCGGTGACGACGGCGAGCGCGTCGTAGCCGCCCAGGCGCTTGTACAGCGACGGCGCCTGTTGGGCGTGCAACGGTGCGCATAGCGCGAGGCCGAGTGCGGAAATGGCGAGGGCGGACGTGAGCTTCATCGTCGATCTCCTTGGTTTGAGGGGCACCGCAGATACGAGCGGCCGCGCCGAGCGGATGCAAGCGGTCGGCCCGGGTCGGCCGCGGGCCGCGCGCCGTTGTAGCATCTGACCGCGGCGAGCAAGGTGCGCCGGGATACAAACGGCACGATGGGACAGTCGATCGAGATCAGCGAGGAGGCGGGCGTCCGCTATCTTCATTTCGGCACCCGCTGGGTGCAGGGCGCGATGCGGATCGGCCGCGCGTTCGCTCTCGAGCTCGACTACACGCGCGACATGATGCTGCCGCTGCTGCTGCGTAGCGGCGACCGGGCATTCCCGCGCCATGTATTGCTGATCGGCCTGGGCGCCGCGTCGCAAACCAAGTTCCTGTATCGCCATTTCCCGCAGGCGGCGCTGACGGTCGTCGAAATCGACGCTGCCGTCGTCGCGGCCGCGCGCCAATTCTTCAAGCTGCCCGAGGACGCGCTTCGGCTCGCGATCGAGATCGCCGAGGGCACGGCGTTCGTCGCCGCGACGCGGCGGCGCTTCGACCTTATTCTCGTCGATGGCTTCAACGCGAAGGGCCACGCCGGCGCGCTCGACACGCTGCCGTTCTATCGCCACTGTCGCGCAAGGCTCACGCCGCAGGGCTTGCTCGCGACGAACCTGTTCACGCGCAACAAGAGCGCGCGGCCGAGCATCGAACGCATCGCCGCGGCGTTCGACGGGCGTGCGCTCGCGCTCGCGCCGTGCGACAGCGGCAACCGGGTGGCGCTCGCTGCCGTCGGCGAGCCGGTCGACATCGGCCTCGCCGAGATCAGCGTCCGCGCCCGGGGGCTGCGCGTGCAAACAGGGCTCAACCTGCTGCCGACGCTCGCGCGTTTCGCTCGCGCCCCCGGCAACCGCGGCGGTCACATCCGGCTGTGAGCGGCCGTTACGGGATGGAATGGCCTCCCGCGCTGAAATGTTCGGGCGGCGACAGCGACTAACCGGTATCGTGCGAAACCGGCACACTGTGGAGCAAGCGATGACGACCCGTTCTTCGATTCGCCGCGTCGCGGCGTGGATCTCTTCGGCGGCGTTGGCCGCTTCGGCAGCATGCGGCGTCGCGAGCGCCCAAGGACCGATTCCGGCGCCGTCCGCCGACATTCCGGCGGCAAGCGTCAGCGGGCCGCAGACGGCGGTGTTCGCCGGCGGCTGTTTCTGGGGCGTCGAAGCGGTCTTTCGCCACACGAAGGGTGTGCTGTCGTCGGTGTCGGGTTATGCGGGCGGCGCAAAGAAAGATGCCGACTACCAGAGAGTTTCGTCCGGCATGACCGGTCACGCCGAATCGGTCGAGATCACTTACGACCCGGCGAAAGTGTCGTACGGCCGGCTGTTGCAGATCTTCTTCTCGGTCGCGCACGATCCGACGCAACGCAACCGCCAGGGGCCGGACGTCGGCACGCAGTACCGCTCGGCGATCTTCTATTCGAACGACGAGCAGAAGCGCGTCGCCGAGGCTTACATCGATCAGCTCACCCGCGCCAAGGCCTATTCGCGCCCGATCGCGACCGAGGTGACTAAGCTGCCGGCGTTCTACGCGGCCGAGGACTACCATCAGAACTATCTCGCGCTGCATCCGACGCAGCCGTACATCGTCTACAACGATCTCCCGAAGCTCGCCGAGCTGAAAAAGCAGTTCCCGGACGTCTACGCCAAGCCGTAGCGCGAGGCGGAGCATGCCGCGGGCGCAGAGCGCCGCCCTCGTGCTGTACCGGCGGCGCGATCGCTCGCTCGAGGTGTTCATCGTTCATCCCGGCGGGCCGTTCTGGCAGCGCAAGGATGACGGCGCGTGGTCGTTTCCGAAAGGCGAATTCGGTGCCGACGAGCGCGCCGAGGATGCCGCGCGCCGCGAGTTCGCCGAGGAGACCGGCGTTGTCATCGGCGGCGAGCTGTGCGCATTGACGCCGGTC
Organism: uncultured beta proteobacterium; assembly: GCA_963728935.1. Lineage (GTDB taxonomy): Bacteria > Pseudomonadota > Gammaproteobacteria > Burkholderiales > Casimicrobiaceae > CAVSMC01. The sequence goes on from CAVSMC010000001.1 coordinate 3,058,522, forward strand.
GCGCAGCACAGCGGCAAGCTCGTGCATCCGTTCGCATGCGAGGGCGACCTCGATCCCGCGCAGCTTGCGAGCAACACGTTCGAGCTCGAGTGGCCGCCGAAGTCCGGCATTCGGCGCGTCTTTCCGGAAGTCGATCGCGGCGACTGGTTCGACGTCGAGACCGCGGCACGCAAGCTGATCGACGGGCAGCGTCCGATCCTGCGCGCGCTTGAAGCCATGCTGTCGCCGACCGGCTAGTCCAGGCAAACCGCGCATCCGGCCGATCGTCGGCCTTGTCCTACAGGGGCCTGCGGTCATGGACGATAGGTCGTTCGCGCGGCCCCGCCGAGACTAACGGTGATTGGGCGTCGTTCAACGCGGCGCCTCCGTTACTTTCTCCAAGGGGTTCGTCATGTTCGGTCTGTTCGAAGACAATTCGCAAGGCACCAACGCCATCGATCTGCTCAAGTCCGACCACGACGAGGTCGAGAAGCTGTTCGACGAGTACGGCGACCGCAGGGAAGACGCCGACGCGCAGACGAAGCAGGATATCGTCGATTCGATCTGCAAGGCGCTCGAGGTGCACGCGCAGCTCGAGGAGGAGCTCTTCTATCCGGCGTTTCGCAGCGTCGACGAGATGGAAGACCTGCTCGACGAGGCGGTGATCGAGCACCAGTCGGTCAAGCATCTGGTCGCGCAGCTCGAGGCGTCGACGCCCGACGACCTGCTCTACGACGCCAAAGTCAGGGTGCTCTGCGAGTACGTGAAGCACCACGTGCGCGAAGAGGAAGGCGAGATCTTTCCGAAGGCGCGAAGCTCGGACGTGGACCTCGACGCGCTCGGCCGCAAGATGACCGCGCGCAAGGAAGAGCTTGCGCAAGGCGAAGCGGTCCCCGCGATCGAGGAAGAGCTCGCACCGCGCAGCGCGCACGGTCGCGGCCAGACGCAAAAGTCGCGTAGCACGTCGCCGAAGTCGACGTCGCGCAAGACGTCGGCGTCGGGCAAAGGCGCCGGCAGCGCGCGACGAACGGCGGCGCGCGGGCGCTGACGGCGAGCGCGTTTGCGTTTGGGCAGGGATGCAATCGGTCAGCGATTTCCTCGTCGAACCATGCGCGTCGCATTGCTCGCGATTCTTCTCGCGCTCGCGCCGGCAGCGGTGACGCCGGCGGAGTTCGATGGCGCCAATCGCGCGAGCGTTTGGGCTCGGTCAAAGATCCTGCGCTCGCTGCATGGACGCGCGTCGTACTACGCCAGGGCCTTCGACGGACGAAAGACGGCGAGCGGCGAGCGTTACGACGCGCGTGAGATGACCGCAGCGCATCGAACGTTACCGCTCGGAGCAAAGGTGCGCGTCGTCGACAATGCGTCGCGCCGCGCCGTGGTCGTGCGGATCAACGATCGCGGTCCCTACGTGCGCGGTCGCGACATCGATCTTTCTCGACGGGCTGCCTTCATGCTGGGCATCATGGATCGCGGCGTCGCCGATGTCACGATGGAAGTCGTGTCGGTACCCGACTGACGGCGCGGCGCTTGAACTCGCTGGAGCGCGGGCGTAGCATCGATCGATAATTCGAAAAGCGCAGGGAGGCTCTACGCTCGGGTAAACCGAAAGGAGTCCACGATGTGCTACGAATTCAGCGATTTCTTCGAGAAGGCGCGCGCTCGGCAGGTGCGCAAGGATCAGCAACGCCAGCAAGCGCAGAAGCGCGAGCCGGCGCCGGCGTCGCAATCGACCGATCCCGAACCGGTCAAGGTTCCCGACACGGCTCCGGTGTGAGCCTACCGCCGATCGGCGATGAGCCCCGCTGCGGCGGGGTTCGTGTTTTTCGATGCCGCCGACGAGGGCTGACGCGTGCGCTCTCGCCGGCCGAATGGACGCCTAAGCGCCCGCACGATGCGCTTGCACTGCGGGTACGTATCGGGTTCCACGACGACGGCCCAGCTTCCCCGACCGCGCGGCGGTCGGCTGGTACCGAGGACTTCTTCGAGCGGACCGACGAGGTGCACATGCTCGTCGTCGGCGAGCCCTTCGCCCTTCGCGGCGGCGGCAGCCTCGAGCGCACGTTCGCGTGACGCGTAAACTGCGGCGACGCGCGTGGGTTTTGGACGGCGGAAGAATAAATCGACGAGCGACATGGAAATCGGAGTCGATGAGCGGAGGTTGCGACTGTCCGGGAACGCGAATCGAATCCTCACCTAAGCGAAGCTGGCGGATGGGAACGCGTTGCCGGACAGATCGCAGTTGCACTATCTTCTCGCGCGACGGCGGACAGGATCGGGCGCCGACGGACCGTGGTGTAGGACAACGCGCCATGATGTCGTGGTCGCCGCGCCGACATCGATCCGGGCGCGCGACAGGAGAGCTGCAATGAGAACGTGCAACGATCCCGACGGCACGCGGCTGCCGATCAAGCTCGATACCACGACCAACGGAGAATTCGCGCCGATCGCGCTCGCACCGATGCACCGGCACGCGAGACGACTCGCTCAACAGGCGGCGACGCGCAACGCCAAACGCGTCGGATTGACGAGACGCGCGTTCCTCGTTTCGGCGTGCGGTGCGGCGAGCACGCTGCTCGCCATGAATGCAGCCTACGCGGCGGCGAACCGACGCGGCGGCTATTACGAGCTCGAAAGCGAAGCCGCTCTCGAGCTTCCGATCGCGCGCTCGGCGCTCGACAAGAACGAATTCATTTTCGACGTGCAGGGACATTTCGTGAACCCGACCGGCGCATGGACACGACTGCTTCCGCCCGGCGCGCAGCCGCTGAAAGGTTTCGCGGCCAACAACGCTTGCATCGCCGGCGCGTCGGGCGCCGGTCTCGAATATCTGCACTGCATTGGCGCCGAAGCGTTCGTCAAGGATGTCTTTCTCGATTCGGACACCGACTTGATCGTGTTGTCGTTCGTTCCATCGACGCGGCGCGGCCAGCCGCTGACGATCGAGGAGGCGACGGCGACCGCGCGCATCGTCGAGAAGCTCGATGGAACGCACCGGGTGTTCTTGCACGGACGCGTCAACCCGAATCAGGATGGCGACATCGAGGACATGGATATGCTCGCCGAGCGCTATCCGATCGCCGCGTGGAAGACGTACACGCAATGGGGACCGAACGGCAGGGGATTCTTCCTCGACGACGACATCGGTCTGCGCTTCATCGAAAAAGCGCGTCGGCTCGGCGTTCGCAACATCGCCGTGCACAAGGGGTTGCCGTTCGGCGAGCAATCGTACGAGCACTCGACATGCGCCGACGTCGGTCGCGTCGCGAAGCGCTTTCCCGACATCAACTTCCTCATCTATCACTCGGGATTCGTCGCCGGCAAGCCGGAGGGTCCGTACGACCCGCGCCGCAGCGATGGCATCGACGCGCTGGTGACGAGCCTGCGCGAGGCAGGGGTCGGGCCGGGCGCGAACGTCTATGCCGAACTCGGCTCGACGTGGCGCTTCCTCATGCGCGATCCCGATTCGGCTGCGCATGCGCTCGGCAAGCTGCTCGTCCAGGTCGGCGAGGACAACGTGCTGTGGGGGACGGACTCGATCTGGTACGGCTCGCCGCAGGACCAGATCCAGGCGTTCCGCGCGTTCCAGGTGAGCGACGAGCTCGCCGGCAAGCATGCCTATCCGAAGATCACGCCGGCGCTGCGCGCGAAGATCTTCGGTCGCAACGCGCTCTCCGTCTATCGCGTCGCCGCCGATGTCGTGCAGAAGCACCTGCCGCGCGACCGCGTAACGCGCGAGCGCGACAACTATCGTGAACGCGCAGACCCGGCGTTCGTGACGTATGGTCCGAAGACGCGCCGGGAGTTTCTGACGCTCAAGGCCTGGGGCGGTTGAGTTGCCGGGGCCATTCGCTCAATGCACCCAATATCGCCGCGCTCGAAGACGCCCGGCACCGTTGGACGCAGCAGAAGGCGATCCCCCATGAGCGCACGACGTCGGCGCCGGCGAGCACGTCGTCCACCGTCGCTCGGGCTTGAGCACCGAGTGATCGAGCAGCCGTGCGAGCTCCGCTCGCGTCATGGCAATTTCGACCCGACGCCGCTGCGCGCGCGGGCAATGCGCTCGCTGAGCGATGCATCGAGTCGCGCTTCGTTCGGGAACTCGGGCGTGGTGTCGGGCACGCCGAGGAAGTAGACGACGAGCTTCGGCGTCTCCGCCGGCTCGCTCGCCGCCGTTGCGTAAAAGCGGAATTCGGTGCGCGAATAGCGCGCGAAGTTCGTCCGCGGGACGCGCAGATCGGTCAGTCCCGGCGTCGGAGATGCGGTGAGCACGCGTTCGCGCGACGAAAACGGATCGCGTCCGACGACGACGACGCGTGGATACGTCATCGGATCGACGGCGATTCGCACGTCGACGACGCCGGGCGAATCGCCGGCGCCTCGCAGCACGCCCCACGCGAGCGCGACGCCCGGCGCGGCGAACGCGTCGGACATGGCGTGCATTTCCCGCGGCGGCTCGGCGGCGATCGCAGTCGAAAGCGCGCCTGTCGCGGTCGCTGCGAAAAAGATGGCGGTGACAAGATTCATGTCGAATGCGCAACGATGGTGACGGCGTCCTCGTCGATTCGCAACCCCACGGTCGCCCATCGAGAAGCCGGTAGCGGAGAACCCGCATTGTAGCGGACCGCCTGCAGCGGTTCGCCATTGCACGACAACTCGGCCTTCTCGCCAAGGAGCGTGCGTGGCCGCAACGGGCGACGACGCCGCGCCGTCGGACAGCAGCGTGAGCGCTCTGGCGAAGTGGAGTGCGCGCGGGAGGACGTTCGGCGCGATCTTCAGTGCGTCGTCGGGGATGTCGTCGGCATCGGCCAGGCAAACGCCGCCAATGGCGAGCGTGCAAACTGCGCGCTCTTGTAGCGGCTGCGCAGGACCTCGGTCATCACGACCGGCGGCAGTGGACGGCTCAGCAGGTAGCCTTGCATCGTGTTGCAGCCGAGCGAGAGCAGAAAGTCGATCTGCGACTGCGTCTCCACGCCCTCGGCGACGACGCTCAAATGCAGGCTTTCCGCCATCGTGACGATCGCACGCGCGATCGCGGCGCCTTCCTCGCTCTGCACGGCGTCGGCGGTGAACGCGTGATCGAGCTTAAGCTTGTCGAGCGGAAGCCGGCGCAGGTAAGAGAGCGACGAGTAGCCGGTGCCGAAGTCGTCCATCGCGATCTTGACCCCCATCTCGCGCAGCTTGTTCAGCGTCGCGAGCGCGCCGTCGAAGTCGCGCATCAGCGCGGACTCGGTCACCTCGAGCTCGACGTGCTCGGGCGAAACGCCGATGACCTTCGTGATCTCGCGCACACGATCGGCGAGGCCGAGATCGCCGAACTGCAGATTCGACAGGTTGACGCCGATGGTCACCGGCGGCAGTCCCTCGGCGACCCATGCGTTGTGCTGGATGAGCGTGGTGACGAACACCCACTCCCATATCGCCATGATGAGTCCCGCATCCTCGGCGACCGCGATGAAGTGTTTCGGCAGCAGCATGCCGAGCGTCGGATGGTTCCAGCGGATCAGCGCTTCGATGCCGACGAGCTCTCCGGTCGAGACGTCGATCTGCGGCTGATAGTGCAGCTCGAATTGCTCGTCTTCGATGGCGCGGCGCAGGTCGTGCTCGAGCGACAGCCGCTCGGCGGTTGCCTGGCGCATGGAATCGCGGTAGAACGCATGGCAGTTACGGCCTTGCGCTTTCGCGTGATACATGGCGACGTCGGCATTCTTGAGCAGCGTGTCGAGGTCGCTGCCGTCGCGAGGATAGACGACGATGCCGATCGACGCCGAGACGAACAGCTCCTGGTCGGCGAGGCGGATCGGTTGCGCGAGAGTGTCGAGCACGCGGCGCGCCGCCCGCGCCGCCTGCTCCTCGTTCGAGACGCCGTTCAGCAATACGATGAATTCGTCGCCGCCCTGTCGGCACACGTCGCGATCGCTCGCGACCTTGGCGGCGCGAGGCGCCACGCTCGGGTCGAGCCGCAATACGCGCGTGAGCCGCTGCGCGACCACGCGCAGCAGATCGTCACCGACCGCGTGCCCCATCGTGTCGTTGATGCGCTTGAACTGGTCGAGATCGAGAAACATGATCGCGAACGCCGACTGGTGGCGGCGCGCGAACTCGAGCGTCTCGGCGAGCTTCTCGTGGAAGCGCAGCCGGTTCGGCAGCTCGGTCAGTACGTCGTAGTACGCGAGCTGGTGGATCTGCTGGATCGCGCGCGTGCGCTCGGTCGCGTCCTGAATGGTGCCCACGACGGCGCTCGCACGGCCGCGCGACTCGCGCAGCGGTTCGCCAAGCACGTGCACGTTGAGAAGCTCGCCGTCTTTTGCGTGTACGCGGACGTCGAGACCTTCGGGATCGTCGCCGTGAGCGATGCGCACGATCCAGCGCTTGAGCGCGCGCCTGTCGTCGCGATGAACGAGGCCGACCAGCGCGGCCGCCGTCGGCGCGAACCCCGCCGCGTCGAGACCGAGGATCCTGAACACTTCGTTCGAACAGGCGACCCGCGGGTTGCCGATATGCCATTCCCAACTGCCGACGTGCGCGATCCGTTGCGCGTGCGTCAAATGCTTGGCGATTCGCCGGTTGGCGCGGCTTTCGCGGTGGACGGCGCGGCTCGCCGCCTTGAGGTGCTCGACGCGAGTGACCACGCGCGCATGCAGCTGATCGAGCTCGCTGTCGAGCTTCGCGAGCACGCCTGGCTGCAAGGTCAGCGTGAGCGGACGCTCATCGGCGCCCGCCCAGAAGCGCAGCAGCCCGACATGGAGGTTGTCGAGCAGACGGGCGACCGGGTATGCGAGCGCCGCGATGGCGACGCCCGACAACACCGACACCGTAAGCGTAAAGGCGGACTCGCCGAGCCAACCCCAGCGATTGGGCACGAATAGCGCGAGATGAACGAGCGCTACGACGACTGTCGCGAGCGCGGCGACGCCGCCGAGAAAGCGCCAAACGCGCTTCGGGTCGCGGGTTACGGCGTCGGGCGGCGTCGGGGGCACGATGGGCTCGGGGGTCGCTTCGGCCGGGGATCGATCCAACGGACTCCTCGCGTCCCGAGCTTCACCCGGCACGCGCAACGACACCAGTCGCGACATGGGAAGCAAGGCTCATGCCTGCGTTCGCCCACGGGCCCTTCGTCGAGCGGCTACCAGCGGCAACCGCGGTCGAGGACGGTATCGGCGATCAACGGAATCAAGCCGAGTAGCCCAAGCGCGGCATACGCTTCGCGGCAGTCGGGCTGTGCCGCTTTCTGGATGGCGCGACCGAGCGCGCTCGCGCGCTCCTGTGCCGCCACCCCCAGATCGATCGAGCGGCTGACGACGGCCCGGCTCGCGGACCGGTTGAATTCCTGCGCGACTTCACGTGCGCGTTCGAAATCGAACCTCTGCTCCTTCGGCGCGGCTGCCGGGGTCGGCGCGTGCTCGATCAGCGGTGGCGCGGGAGCGAACAGTCGCTGCGGCTCTCCGTCCCCGATGCCGCGCGGCGGGATCGGCGCCGGCAGCGGCAACGCCGGCGCAGGCGCGAGCGCGCGCGCCGGCGGTGCTTCGATCTTCGGCATGGGCTGCGAGGGCAACGCCGCCGCCGCCGGCAGGTCGGGGGCGGCCGGGAGTTCGCGCTCGATCGCACGCGCCGGCGGCGCGTCGACTCGCGGCATCGGTTGCGACGGCAACGGCGCTGCGGCTGGCAGCTCCGGCGCCACCGGCAGCTCGCGCTCGATCGCACGCGGGGGAGCGACGTCGATACGTGGCAGCGGCTGCGACGGTAACGGCGCGGCGGCGGGAAGCTCCGGTGCGCCCGGCAGCTCGCGTTCGATCGTCCGCGGCGGCGCAAGCTCGGCCGGCGGCAATGGCTGCGACGGCAGCGGCGCGGCGGCGGGAAGCTCCGGCGCGCGCGGCAGCTCGCGCTCGATGGTGCGCGGCGCGGCGAGCTCGGCCGGGGGAAGCGGCTGCGTCGGCAACGGCGCCGCGGGGGGTAGATCGGGTGCAGACGGCACCCGTTCCAGCGTGCGCGGCAACGGAGAATCGACGCGCGGGAGCTGTTGCGTCGGCAACGGTGCCGCCGGAGCCAACTCGGGCGGCGGTGGCTCGCGAGCGATTGCGCGCGCGGGCGGCGCCACGAGCTTCGGCAGCGGCTGCGAGGGCAACGGCGGCGCGGGGGCAAGCGGCGGCGGAGCCGGCGGCATTGGCTCCAGCGCCCGCGGTGGCTGCACCTCGAACGGCGTGAGCGGGCGTTGCGGCAGCGCAGGCGCTTCCTGCGGCGGTCTCGCCACGGGCTTGTCGACTTCAGTCGGCGCGTTCGGATCGATACGCGGCAGCGCTTCGTCGAGGCGCGGGGGGGATTGGACATCGGCGTCGCGCGTGTCGATCTGCGCGGATGTTTGCGGCGCGCCGTCGCGAGGCGCAGGTTCGCGCGGCAGCAGCTCCGTGCGGCGCGACTCACGCGGCGCGGGCTCGGGTGCGCCGATCCAGCGGCGCCACAACGAAGGCTCGCTCGCAGTTGCGGACGGCGCTTCGCGTTGCGTCGGTCGTTGCAAGACGACCTCCAGCGACGAGAGCAATCGACGATCGGCGCCGCCGGGCACGCCGACGGGCTGACGGAACATCACGATCACCAGCAGATGCACGAGCAGCGACAGTACGACGAACTGCGTGAGCGACGGCGACGCGGGCAAGCGACGCGCGCCTGACTGCCCGGCGATCATTGTGAGGATGCGCGGTTGGCGTTGCGAAGCAAAGGCGAGCCCATCCGTCGAAGCACGGTGCCGGCCGCGGCTGTCAATCGCCGGTCGGCGACAGACGGAATTCCTTGACGGCCGGGAGCGCGGCGAGCGCTTCGGAAAGACGCTGCGCGTTGTCGGCGGCGTTGGTGCGGATGACCATCCGGTATTCGAAGAAGCCGGCGTCGCGATCGAGCCGGTAATTGAGATTCGCGATGTCGAAGCGGTGCTCGTGCAACAGCGCTCGCACCGCGTCTTCGGCCATCGGCGCCGCTGCGGCGAAGCGAACGAGGAAATGCGCGTAGAACTGCGAAGGCATCCGATGCTCGATCCAACGGAAGAGCGACAGCGTGCCGAGCGTGAGCACTGTCGCGAGCAGCGCCGGGAACCAGAAGCCGATGCCGAGCAAGATGCCGATCGCCGCGGTGATCCAGATCGAAGCAGCGGTGGTCAGCCCGCGCACCGACAATCCCTGCGTCATGATCGTGCCGGCGCCGAGAAAGCCGATGCCGGTCATGATGCCTTGGGCCATGCGCGTGGGATCGAGCGCGATGCGTCCCTGCGAAACCGGCGGAAACCAACGCGTCTCGTACACGGTGACAAGCATCAGCAGGCTCGTCGACAGGCAAACCAGCGCGTGCGTGCGAAAGCCCGCGGGCCGGCCATGGAAGCTGCGCTCGAGGCCGATGACGCCGCCGATGGTGAGCGCCGCAACCAGCCGCACCGCAATGGCGACCGTCGCGTCGTCGGAGCCGAGCAGGAAGTCCATCGAACGTTGATGCGCGCTTTGTCGATCGGATGTCGCGCTCGACTGTAGGCGCGCCGCCCGAATTGTTGTGAGGCGCGGCTATTTTACGCGCGGGGCGCGCGCGTTCGGAACCCTGCACGTCGCTTGGCGTCGAAAAATATGCGCGTCGCTCGCGCCGGTCGGCAACGCGGCGGGTTAGTGCGTCTCCTTTTTTGAAGAGGGAAGATCGCGATGAAAAACTCGATGACTGTTGGTCCGATGCTCGCCGTTGCCGCGATCGCGTTCGCCCTTGCCGACGCCGCTTTCGCGCAGTCGATGCCTGACGCGTCCTCACCGGACGCCGCTGCGACGACCACGACAACGACGGCTACCCCATCAACGGCAACACGGCCGCGGGATTCTGGTCAGGGCGCCCAAGCTCCGCCGCCGTCGATCGATGCGGAGGCTGCGCCATCCGCGTCGATCGGTTCGACGGGCCTCGATCGTTCGGACAGCGCCAATGTGGCGTTCGCGAAGCTCGACGTCGCGGATCACCCGTTCCTTACACGCGACGATGTTGCGCAGCTGCCCGGTTTCGGCGATGCATTCGCGCAAGCGGATCACGACGGCGACGGCAGGCTCGATCGCAGCGAGTTCGTCGACGCGTGGTCGTACTACGTCAGCCAGGCAATTGCCGAGACAACGACGACGACCACGACGTCGAGTGTCACGCCGATCCGCTGATCGGCGGCGGGGGCGAGGCGCCGAGCCGCACGCGGCGACCCCAATCAGCGTTCGTCGATCGCCTGCTGATTCGCTTCGCACTATACTGCCGCCGCGCCGGCGCGTCCGTGCGGCGGCAGGGGTGTTTCGATCGGAGGGGGTCGATTCGTGCGCAAAGCCATCCGGATCGCGGCGATCGTCGTCGCATTGATCGCCGTCATCGCGATCGCATTGGCCGTCGCCGCGAATCTGCTTTCCGAACGCAAGCGCTCGCGCGTCGTCGATGTCACGGTGGCACCGGTCGCGTATGCGTCGGGCGATGCGGTGCTTGCGCGTGGGAAGTATCTCTACCGCTCCCGTGGCTGTATGGAATGCCATGGCGAAGACGGCGCGGGTCGCGACGTCGTCGACGACCCGGGTGGCTTGCACGTGAAGTCACCGAACATCAGCCCCGGCTCGGGCAGCGTCGTCAAGATGTACACGGAAGTCGATTGGGTGCGCACGATCCGGCACGGCGTCACCCCGGCGCGCCGCCCCATGATTCTGATGCCAAGCAAGGATTACAACCGGCTCACCGACGAGGACCTCGCGGCGATCGTCGCGTACGTGCGAAGCCTGCCTCCGGTCGCGGGGACGCCGGCCGATATCCGGCTGCCGCTGATCCTGAAGGCGATGTACGCGTTCGACGTCGTGAAAGACGACGCGCAGGAGATCGACCACGCATTGCCGCCGTCGAAGCCAGTGCCGGAAACCGTTTCGGTCGCGCACGGCCAATACGTCGCGAACATGTGCACCGGTTGCCATGGCAGCGGCTTTTCCGGCGGCACGATCCCCGGCGCGCCGCCCGATTGGCCGCCGGCCGCGAACCTAACGTCCGGCGAAGGCAGCGTTCTTCCGCGCTACGATAACGTCGACAAGTTCAAGGCGATGCTGCGCACCGGCAAGCGGCCCGATGGGAGCGCGGTGAGCACGGTGATGCCGTTCCCGACGCTTGCCAATATCAACGACATCGATGCCGAGGCCCTGTACATGTTCATGAAGTCGCTTCCCCCGCGACCCGCGGGCGGACGCTGAGAGCGCGATGTCACCCAAGGAAAAGGCACGCATTCTCGCCGAGGCGCTGCCCTATATACGGGCGTATCACGGCAAGACGCTCGTGATCCGCTTCGGCGGGAACGCGATGGCCGACGCTGCACTCAAGGAGGGCTTCGCGCGCGACGTCGCGCTGCTGCGGCTCGTCGGCATGAAGCCGATCGTCGTGCATGGCGGCGGCTGGGGCATCGACGCGCTGATGCAGAAGATGGGTATCGAAGTGCGCAAGCATCGCGGCTTTCGCGTCACCGATGCCGCGACGATGAACGTGATCGAGATGGTGCTCGACGAGCTCAATCAGGAGCTCACCGGCCTCGTCAACCGCTTCGGCGGTCGCGCCGTCGGCCTCAACGGGCAGGACGGACGCTTCATCCACGCGCGACCGATGGCGCTTGCGCCCGAGCCGAACGAGAAGGAGCCGCCGGAACTCGGGCTCGTCGGTGACGTCGAGAGTATCGACGCCGACTTAGTCCACTTGCTGCTGTCGCGCAACTTCATTCCCGTCGTGATGCCGATCGGCGTCGGCGCGGACGGCACCGCGTATCACATCAACTCCGATCGCCTCGCCGCCAGCCTCGCACGCACGCTCCAGGCCGAGAAGCTCATTCTGATGACCAACGTGCCCGGCGTCATCGGACGCGACGGCAAGCTTGCCTACATCATGAGCGCCGGCGAGGCCGAAGCATCGCTCGCCGACGGCACGATCCACGGCGGCATGCGTCCGCGCGCCGAGGCCGCGCTCGCTGCCGTGCGCGAGGGCGTGCGCAGCGTCCACATCATCGACGGCGGCGTGCCGAGCGCGCTGCTCCTCGAGGTGTTGACCGCGGAAGGCGTGGGCACCGCACTGCGGCGCGACGAAGGAGCTCGCTTCATCGAGGATAGCCGCAGCTATCTGGCGGCGCGTTAAGCCGGCCCGGTCGAGCAGCACAAGAAAAAGGCCCGCGATGTCGCCATCGCGAGCCCCGCCGTGTTGCAAGCCGTCAACGTCTACCGACCTGATTGCCGATGACGCCACCCACGACTCCGCCGCCGACTGCGCCGCCTACGTCGCCGGTAATGGCTGCGCCCGCTGCGGCTCCGAGGCCTGCTCCGACAACCGTATCGCGGTCGCGCGTCGTCATGCCGCCGCAGCCGGCGAGTGCGAGCGCGATGCAAGCGCTTGCCAGCAGTTTGGTGAATCGACTCATTCGTTGGCCTCCTTGTAGATTCGCCGGGCTGTTCCGAGCGGGTGCCGATGCATAAAGCAGACAGGGACGGTTTCAGTCGAGTCGCCGGGGGAATCGATTGCTCGATCAGCCCGGTGCTTCTGTAGCGTCCCTGCCTTGATTGACACTATCCGAGAAATCGGGCCACGCCGCCATCACACGTCGTCTGACTTGTTTGTAGGACGGCGTAGAATCCGCTCCTGCGCACGCCCGCGAGTCAAGCGACCATGAAACGAAGTACCGAGCGCTTTCTCACCACGCACACCGGCAGCCTGCCGCGGCCACCGGATCTCATCCGCACGATGTACGCGAAGGAGGAGGGCGTTCCGGTCGAGCCGGACGCGCTCGCGCACCGCGTCGCTTCCGCCGTCGACGAAGTGGTTCGCAAGCAAGTCGACGCCGGCGTGGACATCGTCAACGACGGCGAAATGAGCAAGCCGAGCTACGCGACCTATATCAAGGACCGGTTGTCGGGCTTCGGCGGCAGCGGCAACACGTTCGTCTATCAGGATCTGGCTGCATTTCCGAATCTCGAGAAGCGCGTTTTCGGCGACCCTGGCCGCTCCCGGCGCAAGACACCCGCGTGCAACGCGCCGATCGGCGTTCGCGATCCGGACGCGGCGAAGGTCGACGTCGAACACCTGAAGGCGGCGCTGGCGAACGTTGTCGCGCGGGAAGGCTTTCTCACCGCGGCCTCACCGGGCGTGGTTTCGCTGTTCTTCCGCAACGAGCAATACGCGACCGAGGAAGAATACGTGTTCGCGATCGCCGACGCGATGCGCGACGAATACGAGACGATCGCGAACGCAGGTCTGGTGCTGCAGATCGACTGTCCCGATCTGGGCATGGGCCGGCACATTCAGTACGCCGATCTGCCGCTCGACGAATGGCGCAAGAAAGCGCGCATGCACGTCGAGGCGCTGAACCATGCAACGCGCAACATCGCGCCCGAGCAGCTTCGGATGCACCTCTGCTGGGGCAACTACGAAGGTCCGCATCACTGCGACGTACCGCTCGCCGACGTGATCGACATCGTGTTCCTCGCGAGGCCGAGCGCGATCTCGCTCGAGGCCGCGAACCCGCGCCATGCGCACGAATGGGCGCTGTTCGAGCGCATCAAGCTGCCGGAGGGCAAGGTCCTGATACCCGGCGTGATCGAGTCGAAGACGAACTTCGTCGAGCATCCGGAGCTCGTCGCGCAGCGGATCGGCCGCTACGCGAACCTCGTCGGACGCGAGAACGTCATCGCCGGCAGCGACTGCGGCTACGGTACGTGGGTCGGTCAGGCAGCGGTCGACCCGGACGTCGTCTGGGCGAAGATGACGGCGATGGCCGAAGGTGCGCGCATCGCGTCGCGACAGTTCTGGAAGCACTGATCCGAGACCCGCTCGGTCCTGACAGCGCCTTTAAGCCTGCCGAGGATCGAGCGCGTCGCGAAGTCCGTCGCCGACGAGGTTGAACGACAGCACGAGCAGGAAGATCGAAAGTCCGGGCCATACGGCCATCCACGGCGCGGTGTCGACGTAGTTCTTCGCCGTGTTCAACATGCTGCCCCAGCTCGGCGCCGGCGGTTGCTGGCCGAGGCCGAGGAACGACAGGCTCGCCTCGGCGATCACGGCGGCCGCGATCGCGAGCGTCGCCTGCACGATCAGCGCCGGCACGATGTTGGGCAGCACGTGCCGCACGGCGATTCGCCACGGCGGGTTGCCGATCGCGCGTGCGGCCAGCACGTACTCTTCGGCTTTCGCCGCCATCGTTTGCCCGCGCGCAAGGCGCACGAATACGGGCGTCGCGGAAATGCCGATCGCGATCATCGCGTTGGTGAGGCTCGGCCCGAGGAACGCGGCGAGCGCGATCGCGAGAATCAGGAATGGGCAGGCGAGCGCGGCGTCGGTGAGCCGCGAGATCAGCATGTCGGTCGTGCCGCCGGCGTATCCCGCAAGAAGGCCGATCGGCACGCCGACGGAAAGCGAGATCGCGACCGACACGATGCCCGCGAGCAGCGACGCGCGCGTGCCGAACACGACGCGCGCGAGCACGTCGCGGCCGATTTCGTCGGTGCCGAACCAGTGCTGCGCAGACGGCGCCTTGCGGATCGCGCTCCAGCTCGTCGCGAGCGGATCGTACGGCGATATCACTGATGCAAACAGCGCGAGCAGCACGAAGAATACGATGACGCCGAGCGCGATCGCGGCGCCGCGTCTTCGCAGCAACCGGCGCAACGGGTGCGCGCGCGGCACGGCGCGTACGGCATCGGCGCGGGCAAGGACCGTGTCGGCGATCGTCGCCATCAGTGCGCGCGCATCTGCGGATTGACCAGCACATACGCGATGTCGGCGAGCAGGTTCAGCACGATGTACGCGGTCGCGGTGAACAGCACGACGCCTTGCACGACCGCGTAATCGCGATTGAACACCGCGTCGACGATGAGCTTGCCGAAACCGGGGATCGTGAACACCTGCTCGGTGAGCACGGCGCCGGAGAGCAGCGTGCCGAGCTCGAGCGCGCCGAGCGTAATCACCGGTATCAGCGCGTTGCGAAGCGCGTGCTTCAACACGACGCTGTGCTCGGAGAGCCCCTTCGCGCGTGCCGTGCGCACGTAGTCGGACGAGAGCACCTGCAGCATCGCGCTTCGCGTGTGGCGCATCAGCACCGCGGCGATCGCGTTACCGAGCACGAACGCCGGCATGATCAGCGATGCGAGGTTCGCGCGCCAATCCTCGAACGGGCTCACGAAGCCGGACGCCGGAAGCCAGCCGAGCGTCACGGAGAAGAGCAGGATCAGCATGATGCCGAGCCAGAAATTGGGCGTCGACAGTCCCCACAAGGCGAGCGCGTTGGCGCCGTAGTCCCACGCCGTCCCGCGCTTGACCGCCGACACGATGCCCGCGGGAATTCCGATCGCGAGCGCAATGACGATCGCGAGCGCCGCGAGCTCGAGCGTGACCGGCAGCTTTTCCATGATGAGGTCGAGCACGGGGCACTGGATGCGAAGCGATTCGCCGAGATCACCGCGCAGCACACCGCCGATCCAGTACGCGTAGCGCACGGGAAACGGCTCGTCGAGGTGCATCTTCTTGTTGAGGTACGCGATCACCGTCGGATCACGCTCCTCGCCGGCGAGGATCATCGCCGGATCGCCGGGAAGAAGCTGCTGCAGTCCGAAGATCAGCAGCGAAACGAACACGAGCGTCGGGACGATCGTCGCGACGCGGCGGACGAGGAACGCGAACATCGCGCAGACGCAGTGCGCGCCGCGGCGATCAGTTGAACTTGAGTCCTTGCACGCGCACGAGCCCGTCGGGCACCGTGCGAAGGCCCGACAGCTTGCTCGTGTACGCCCACAGCCAGTGCCGGTGATACAGGTAGACGATCGGGCGGTCCTTCAGCGCGATCGCGGCGAGCTGCTCGTAGTCCTTGCGCCGCTCGTTCGCATCGCGCGTCGTGCGCGAATGGTTGAGGATCGCGTCGACCTCGGGCTTGCAATAGCCGGCATAGTTCAACGGCTGCTTGCAGGCGTCGAAGCTGAAGATGTTGCCATCCGGGTCGGCGCGGCCGCTCCATGCGAGCACGTACGCTTCGAACTGGCCCTTGTCGGCGAGGCCGAGCGAGGTTGCAAACTCGGTCGACTGGATCTTCACGTCGAAGCCCGCTTCCTTCACCATCGCCTGCACGACCTGCGCGATCTTCTGCGCATCGGAGGTTGTCGGCGTCATCAGCGTCACCGTCGGATTCTCGACGCCCGCTTCTTTCAGCAGCGCTTTCGCACGCGCGACGTCGCGCTTGGGGATCGGCATGTTCTTCGCGTAGAACGGATTGTCGGGCGCCACCCACTGGTTGCCGACGGCCGCTTCGCCCTCCATCACCACTTGCACGATGCCCTGGCGATCGAGCGCAAGCTCGAACGCCTCGCGCACGCGCGGATCGCGGCCGAGCGGGTTCTTCTGCGCGAGGTCGCTCTTGCCGACGTTGATCGTGATGCCCTGGTAGCCGATCTCGACGATCTTGGAGATCTTGAAGCGGTTGTCGGATTTCAGCGACGGCACGTCCGAAGGTGCCATCCGCTCGATGAAGTCGAGCTGTCCCGACTTCAGGTTCGCGAGCCGCACCGTCGAGTCGACGATCGGAAGATAGACGATTCGCTCGACGTGGATGTCGCCCTTGTTCCAGTAGTTCGGATAACGCTCGAGCACGATGCGATCCTGCGCGACGCGCTCGACGAAGCGGAAAGGTCCCGCGCACACGGGCTTGGCGCCGAACTTGTCGCCGGCTTCCTGCGCGGCTTTCGGCGAGACGATCATGCCGGCGCGGTCGGCGAGCTGCGCGAGCAGCGGCGCGAACGGCGCGCTCAAATTGATGCGTACGGTCATCGGATCGACGACGTCGACGCTTGCGACCGGTGCAAGCTCGCCGCGGCGGTTGCTGCCGGGCATCGTCTTGTGCCGCTCGAGGCTGAACTTCACCGCCGCGGCGTCGAGCTTCTCGCCGTCGTGGAACGTCACGCCGGACCGAAGGCGGATCGTCAACGCCTTGCTGTCCGCCGACCATTCGTACGACGAAGCGAGCTGCGGAACGATGTTGAGCTTCTCGTCGATGTCGAACAGCTTGTCGCACAGCGCCGAGAACACGATGCGCCCGACGAACGTGCGCGCGAGCGTCGGGTCGAGCACGTCCGGATCTTCGGCAAGGCCGATGCGCAGCGTCTGCGCGGACGCGGTCATGGCGAAGCCCGCTGCGACTGCCAGTGCGAAGACGAGACGGACGATACGAGCAACGATGCCCATGCGCTTGCTCCTCGGGTCGTGGCCGCGCGAAAAGGGCGGCGCGAAGGAGGGCAATTCTACGACACGCCGCGCGCGGCGCGAGTGCGCTCGGCGCCGAAGCGCGCGATCCGATCCTCGATTTCCGTGCGATCGACGATGCCGGTTCGGTCGCCCTGCCGAGGCAGGCACGCGACGAACGGTTGGAAGCGCTCGAGGCTCTTCCCGTACAGGCGTCTGAGCTCGTCGATCGGCGCTTGGTGATCGTCGACGCGCAGATCGAGCGCAGGGTAGACCTCCGTCGTGCAGATCACGAGCGCCGCGGCCTGCTTGCCGCGTTTGTCGCCGCCGGCCGCTTCGCCCGCCGCGAGCGCTGCAAGCAGACGCTCCGCGAACGGCAGTCCGACGT
This sequence comes from uncultured beta proteobacterium, assembly GCA_963728935.1. Taxonomy (GTDB): domain Bacteria; phylum Pseudomonadota; class Gammaproteobacteria; order Burkholderiales; family Casimicrobiaceae; genus CAVSMC01. Next base: position 3,076,115 of record CAVSMC010000001.1, read on the forward strand.
TGGCTTCATAGCAGGTCGCCGTGGCGTCGAGCACTTGCTCACCCGCGAGCATGTTGCCCGCCACCGAGTAGTCGCCTCCGCTGCGCTGTCCGCACCAGTCGATGCACGCGACGCCGGTATGCGCACCGATGCGCCCCTGCGCGTCGATCATGTGGAGCTGGCGATACTCACGGCCCGCGTCGTCCGCGGCGAGGCGTCTCACGATCTCGCGCGGATCGTCATGCGCCGCCATCGCAGCAAGCGCCGCCGGTGCGTACAGGGGATTGCACAGCGCCTGCGTCGACAACGCGCCGACGCCGGCTCGCGCGTGCGGGCAGAGCGCGCCGACGGCGAAGAAGCGGCTCGCGACGGCAACGCCCAGCGCGCCCGACGGGTCACGCGCGACGATCGACCACGTCACATATGCCTCGACGCGTTTCCATGCTCCGGATTATAAAGCGCGGACCGACGCGTCGATTGCGCCGCGATTGCCGGAGGCATGAATCGGGCCGGTCGTGCCGGCCCGACTGACGTCGCCGAATTGGATCATGAACCGCCGTACTGCGCGATCGCTTGGTCGAGGCAGCTTTCACGCTGGCTCTCGTCGCCCTGCATGCATTTGCGCAGTGCAGCCGTATATTCTTTTTGGTGCGGGTCTTGGCTTGGCGCGGCGCTGCGAGACGGCTTCGACGTCCTCACCGACTGCTTGGTTGACATATCGGACGTGCCCGAGCTCGACGTCGACGATGAGCCCATGGCCGAGCTCGTCCCTTGCGTGTCGCCGGGGTTCTTGTTCGCACTGCGATCGGTCGAGCCGGAATTGAGCTCGGTCGAGCCTTGCTCGCCGTTGCTCGTTGCAGCCGATCCTTGCGTCGTGTCGCCTGCCTTCGGGCGGATCGCCGAATCGGTTGCGCTCGGCATCGCGGCGCTCGGCGCCGCCGAGGTCGCGTCGGCGGCCCCTCGCGCGCTGGTAACGCCCGAGCCTCGTGCCGCGGGCGTGTCGCCTTGTTGCGCCGGCATCGCGGCCTGGTTAGCCGTGTCGGCAGTGGACTTGGCGGGATCGCCGATCGCGCCGGCGGTGGTCGCGAGAGCGCCGAGCATTGCGATCGCGAGCGCTTGGTGCAGAACACGCATCTTCATGACAGCCTCCTTTGCAAAAGCATTGCGTTTAGAGGCACTGGCGAAGGACACGGTTCCTGCAGAAGCGGCCTTGTGAAAATTACAACTCGGCAACGGTTTCCATCAATCGCGCCCGCCTTCGACCGGATGCCCTTCGCCGCGCCAGCGCAACATTCCGCCGGCGAGATTGGCGACGTCGGCGAATCCGGCTTTCTGAAGCAGCACGCACGCTTGCGCCGACCGTGCGCCCGAGCGGCAGACGGTGACGATGGGAAGCTCGTGCGAAAGCTCGCCCGCGCGTGCAGGCAAGTCCGGCAGCGCGATCCACTGCGCACCGTGAATGCGGCCGAGCGGACCGTCGAACTCGTTGCGTTCGCGCACGTCGACGATCTGCATGCGTGTCGCGCTTTCCTCGAGCGCCTGCGGCGGGATTTCCCAGATACCGGCGAACGTGAATGTCAGCGGCGCCCACGATGGCTCGGGCGGCAACGCGGTTTCGTGCTCGGGTCGTCCGCATCGCAGGTTCGCCGGCACGGCGACGTCCATTTGCTTCGGATGCGGCAGCCCGAGATTGTCCATGTAGCCAACGAAGTCCGCTTCGCCAACGTCACCACCCAAGCGCGGGTTGTACCTTCGCTCTTCAGCGACGCTCGTCACCGTCAGCCCCCGATAGTCGTGCGCGGGGTAAAGCAGGCACCCGGGCGGCAGCGTCAAGATCTGGCTTCGCACCGAGCGGTACATCGCGCGCGCGTCACCCTGCTGGAAGTCGGTGCGGCCGCTGCCGCGAATGAGCAGGCAATCGCCGGTGAACGCAACGCTCTCGTCATCGAGCACGTACGTGACGCAGCCGCGCGTGTGGCCCGGCGTCGCGCGCACTTCGAGATAGCGCGCGCCGAACGCGATGCGATCGCCGTGCGTGACGCAGCGATCGGCGCCCGCCGCCTCGCTGTCGCGCGAGACGACGATCGCGCTGTCGAACTCGCGCTTGTGCAGCCACGCGCCGGTCACGTGATCGGCGTGCACGTGCGTTTCCAGCGTGGCGACGAGCTTGAGCTCGAGCTCGCGAACGAGTGCGGCGTCGCGCCGCGCCTGCTCGAACACCGGGTCGACGATCAGCGCTTCGCGGCTGCGCGGGTCGGCGATGACGTACGAATAGGTCGACGATTGCGGGTCGAGAAGCTGGCGGAAGATCAGCATGTCGCGTAACGGTTGAGCTGAGTCACGAAGCGCCAAGATTACGCCGCTTCTGTGATGTTGGTCACTTCGGCGCGTCCGCCGGTCGACCATGCTGAGAATGCAACGCCGTCGATACGGCAATCGAAGGGGATCCCATGCGCAATATTGCGCTCGCAACACTCACCGCCGCCGCGCTCGCGACGCCGGCGCTTGCGGCACCGGTCATGATGTCGTCCGACTGGGCGAAGGAAGCCTGCGAGGCCTGGAACAAGGACCCGGTCCTGACCGACAAGCTCGCCGAAAGCGGCTGGATCAAGAACGACAGTGGCCGCGGCTTCAAGGTCATGCAGGTTTCCCGGTCCGATTGCGGCGACCGATCGACCGCCGAACTGCGGATTGCTTTGAAGGACGGAAAGGCCGCGTGCGTCTACGGCGGCGCACCGTCCGCCGCCAAGCTCGACACGTCGGCGGACTACGCGATGAAAGCCGAAACCGCGCGCTGGGTCGAGATGGGCAAGGGCGAATACGGCCCGATGCGAGCGATGATGCTCGGCCGGCTGGGATTCGACGGCCCGAAGATGGAAGCCATGGGCAACATGGGGCCGTTCGAGAACTTCCTGTTGCTCGTCGGCAAGGTGCAAAGCGACGCGGGCGCCTGCCCGGCGAAGTAAAGCGCCGTTGCGGCGACGGTTCGGTTCAGGCCAGCGCGGCCGGCCGCTCGGCCGGCGCGCTGAACTGCTGCCATGCGGCGATCGCGTCCGCGGCGTACATCAGCGATGGGCCGCCGCCCATGTAGACGGCCATGCCGAGCGCCTCCTCGATCTCGGGCTTGGTTGCGCCGAGTTTTGCGAGCGCCTGCACGTGAAAGCCGATGCACGCATCGCAGTGCGCGGCGACGCTGAGCGCGAGCGCGATCAGCTCCTTCGTCTTGCGATCGAGCGCGCCGTCTCGCGACGCAGCGAGAGCGAGCGCGCTGAACGCCTTCGTCACATCGGGCGTGTCCGAGCGCAGTGTCGCAAGCGACGCCGATACGGACCGGGTGATGGCGCCATAATCCTTGGTCATGGGGGCCCTCGAGCGCATGACGGGTTGTCGATGGCCGATCGTGTCACGGGGCCCATTCGACCTCTGTGACCCACGTCACGACACCGGTGCAACGGCACTGCCGGGATCGCGCGATTGTTTGAACTGGATCAGAGAACGCGCAGGTTGATCCCCGCACTGTGACGTCGGTCACTTTCGGCGGGCGCGCCAAGCGCGATGCTCGGCCCACATTCAACTCCGTGCGAGGGATCGCCATGTCAGATTCCGTCCTGCGGCCGCATCAGGTGGCGATGGGCCGCGCGGCCGAAGCAGGCAACGCAGCGCGTTACTGGAACCCGTATGCCGTCGGCTTCCTGCTCGGTTTGGTGCTGCTCTTGACCTATGTTGTGACCGGAAGGGGCCTCGGCGCGACCGCGGCGTTTTCGTCGACGGCAGCGTGGATCGCGGGCACGTTCTCTCCGGAGCACGTCCAGGCGAACGTCGTTCACGCCCGCTACTGGAACGACGGCTCGCCGTTCGCGTCGTGGACCGTGTTCCTGCTGGTTGGCGCGTTTGTCGGCGCCTTCGTCTCGGGCCTGCAAGGGCGGCGGCTTCGTCTGACCGTCGAGCGGGGCCCGAATGTCTCGGTAAACCTGCGTCTCGCGCTCGCGTTCGCTGGCGGTTTCATCGCCGCATACGGCGCGAGGATCGCCCGCGGTTGCACGAGCGGACAAGCGCTGACCGGCGGCTCGATCCTCAACGTCGGCAGTCTCGTGTTCATGGGCGCGGTGTTCGCGTCCGCGTACGCGCTTGCCTATTTTGTCAGGAAGGAGTGGCTCTAAATGCTTCCGCTGTCATCGACGATCGAATTCAGCGCCGCGGCAAACCTCGCGATCGCGCTCGCGCTCGGAGTCGGCTTCGGATTCTGCCTCGAGCGCGCGGGGTTCGGCAGCGCGCGCAAGCTGACGGCAGTGTTCTATTTCCACGACATGGCAGTCGTCAAGGTGATGTTCACCGCGATCGTCACCACGATGGGCGGCCTGTTCGTTCTGTCAACCGTCGGAATGCTCGATCTCGCGGAGCTCTACATCGAGCCGACGACGATCGCCGCGCAGGGCCTCGGCGGACTGCTGTTCGGCGCGGGGTTCATCGTGGGCGGCTATTGCCCCGGAACGTCGGTCGCCGCGGTAGCGACCGGTCGCAAAGACGGCTTGGCGTTCATGTTCGGCATGCTCGCCGGTGTATTTGCGTATGCGGAGTTCACCCCTGGCATCGACGCCTGGATCAAGGCGTCGAGCGAGGGCGAGCTCACGCTGCCGTCCGTCACCGGGATAGGCATGGGCTGGTGGACCCTTGCATTCGCCGCGTTTCTCGCGTTCGCCGGATGGGGGATGGCGAAGCTCGAGCGCCGATTCGCGCGCTGAAAAGTAGGGTCAGACGAAAAGTAGGGTCAGACTCGACTTTCGCTCGCCGCTCGCGTTACTGCGGACGCTGACGAAAAGTCGAGTCTGACCCTACTTTTTCAGCGCTGCGCCAGCTCGGCGATCGCGTCGGCGTCGCGAATGACGATCTTCTCGCGGCCGAGCTCGACCCACCCGCGATCCTCGAACGAGCGCAACAGACGCGTGACGATTTCGCGCACGCTGCCGAGTTCGTCGGCGAGCGCCTGGTGAGTCACATGGATGGTCGACGACCCTGCGCTCGCGTGCTCGCGCAGCAGCGAGGCGAGGCGCTGGTCGAGCTTCTGATACGCGATCGCCTCGACCAGATTGAGCAGCGCAGCGATTCGCTCGCCGTACCGACCGAAGACGTACCCGCGGAAAACCTCGTCTTCGGCGATCAGCGCGTTGAACTCCGCCGAAGGAATGACGAGGAGCTCGAGCTTGTCCTCGGCGATGCCGCTCGCGCTGTAAGCGGTGCGCCCGAGCAGGCACGTGCCCGACAACAGGCACGATTCGCCCGCTTTGATACGGTAGAGCTGCAGCTCGCGGCCGTTCGCGTACCGCTGGACGATGCGCACGCTGCCGGCGAGCACCAGCGGGAAGCCACCACACGGCGTGCGCTCGCTGAACATGACCGTGCCGGCGGGTACCTTGCGATAGATGCCGTGCAGGGCGATGCGCTCGAGCGTGGTCGCCGGCGCGTCGCGCAGCTCGGGGAATTCGGCGGCGACGCGAGCGGCGAGCGGCGACAGGATCGAAACGGCGGTGTCCATCGACATGGGGATCGGGCCGGATACGGGGTCCGTTGCGCCGATTGTAACTGCGGCATCGGCCACGGGCGCGCGCCGCTGAACGTTGCGATTCTCATTTCGCTTGAGCCAGGACAAGGTTCCGGTCGATTTGCCGGCTGTCGCGACCGCCCGGTACTTGCGCGTCGCGTCGTCACAGGCATAATTCGCGGCCGTAGCATACGACGGCGCGCAGGGGCGCGGTGTCGGTGTTTCCAATCAGGAGATCCGCATGAACAAGCTGCTCACGATTGTGTTCGCTTCGACATTCGCCGTTGCCGGAACCGCGGCGCTCGCTGCCGATCCGCCGAAGGAAGCCGCGTCGATGAAGAAGGCCGCTCTCGAGAAGCCGGCGAACGTCACGCCCGAGGCATGGGCCAAGATGACCGACGCGGAAAAGACCAAGGCCGTCGAGGCAGCGAAGGCGACGCCGAAGGAAGCCGCCGCGATGAAGCCGGCGAAGAAGGAGAAGAAGGGCGGCTGCTAAGCGCGCAGCAAGACGACGGACGGGCAGCAGGCGCTGCCCGTTTTTTGCGAGGCTCGCGTCAGTTCGCGGCGATCGCGAACTTCCCCGACTTGTCGGCGTAGCGGCCCTTGTCAGGACAGTCTGTTTTCCTTGTCGAGACTCGCTAACCGGCTGCGGCCTGCACGATCGCCGAAGCCTGGCCCGCCTGGACCATGACCCAGCGCAGCGTGAAGCCGCCGACGAGCACGAGAACCGCGGGCACGATCGAGTGCGCGATCCGATGTCCGATCATCAGCGCCTGCATCGCGAGAGGGATGGCGATGCCGAGCACGACGACCACACCCCAGAACACCGCGGCGTAGGGACCGCCGGCGAGCATCGAGGCGGCCGCCGCGTGCGAGGGCGTCGACGTCATCAGGTTGACGAGCAGCAGCGCGATCAGCACGAGCTCGATGGCAAGGCAGGCGACGTCCGCGCGCAGCAACTCGTCGCCGCTCGACTTGTCCGGAAGCTCCGTGCCAAGCGGCTGCCACAACGCTGCCAGCGCGCCACCGAGCATCGTTCGAGGCGCCGGACGCCCGGGCAGGAACCTGCCCGCGAGATGCAGCACCGCCGCGCCGGCCGAAAGCCCGGAAAAGAGGAACAGCGGCGCGAGGATGCCGCTGTTCCACAACGGCCTCGCGACCATCGTGTTGAGCAGCACGCCGGTGTAGAGACCGAGCGCGACGCCGAGCACGACGTTGCCCCAGGCGAGCGCGCGCAATGCACGCGCGTTCGCCGCGAGCGCATCGGCCCAGCGGCCCACGGCCGGCACCCGCGCGGCGAGCCACGGCCACGACTCGGGCAGACGATACAGCGCCGAGACGAGCAGCACGGCGTAGACGACGATCAGCACCCACGAGCCCCACGACATCGGCGAGCTCAGCTCGAAGGTCGTGAAAACGCGCCAGACGTAGAGCTTGTGCGCGAGATCGAGCCATAGCGCGAGCATGCCGACGTTGATCAGTACGAACGCGAGCAGCGGCGTCTGCACCGAAAAGAAGCGACGAGTGTCGTCGCCGCGCAGCGTGCGCAGCATCGCGGACCCCGCGAGGACCATCAGGCCGGCGACAACGCCGCCGAGGAACAGATAGACCGGAATTTCCCAGCTCCACACCGAGAGCTGCGGATCGACCAGCGGATTGTGTCGGGTGGTGACTGTTTCTAGCATGGCGAAGCTCGTCAGGTGAGGTAGAACACGCGCGGCTTCGTGCCCGCTTCGGGCAGTAGCGCATGATGGCGTCGCGATCGGAGCAGCAGACTGACGGCGCTCTTGGGATCGTCGAGATCGCCGAAGCTCATCGCGTGCGCCGGACAGACCGACACGCAGGCCGGGTCCTTGCCCTTGCTCGTGCGGTGCAGACAGAACGTGCACTTGTCGACGTAACCGTCGGGATGGACGTAGCGTGCGCCGTACGGACACGCGGAGATGCACGCCTTGCATCCGATGCAGCGATTCGCCGTCACCTGCACCGTCCTGCCGAGCGGCTCGACGTGGCTCGCGCCGGTCGGGCAGCACGCGACGCAGGGCGGGTTGTCGCAGTGATTACAGCGCTCGGAGCGGATTTCGAGCGCAAGCGTCGGGAACTCGCCGCGAAGCTCCGACACGATCCAGTCGCGGCAGTAGCCGTCCGGAACGTTGTTCTCGGTCTTGCACGCCACCACGCAATCCATGCAGCCGACGCACTTGCGCGTATCGATCACCATGCCGAAGCGCGCCATCTCATGCCTCCTTCACGAACGTCACGAAGTTGCTGTGCAAGCTCGTTCCGCCCATCAGCGGATCGGTCTCGTACTTCGTGAGGAGCTGCGCGGCGCTCGCGCCGGCGAGATGCGCACGGCGCATCGACTTCGCAGTGTGGCCGAAGCCGTAGACCATATACACGGTGTCGGGACGTATCCGCTGCGTCGCCTTCACCTTGACGCGGTTGCTGACCACGCCGTCCTGGTTCTTGAGCTTGACGAACTGTCCGTTCGCGAGCCCGAGCTTCGATGCCGTCGCGGCGTTGACCCACACTTCGTTCGTCGGCATCAGATCGGCGAGCAGCGGGTTGTTCTGCGTGCGGCTGAACGTATGCACGGGCGCGCGGCCGGTGATCAGCCGGAAGTAACCGTCTGGCCCTGCGGCCGGCGGCCGGTACTTCGGTACGGCGTCGAACCCCTTCGCGGCGAGTTGGTCGGACCAGAATTCGACCTTGCCCGACGGGGTGTCGAACTCGAGCGCGAGTCCGTCTTCGACGTACACCGGGCTTCCCTTGCCCAGCAACACGCCGTCGCGCTTCAGCGCGTCGTACGAAAGATCCGACTTCTCGATCCTGTAGCGTAGGTATTGCTCGATGTCGTCGAACGGCATGCACGCCCCGATGCCGAGCTTGTTCGCCAACTGCTTCGCGATCCACCAGCCGGGCTTCTGATCGGCAGGCGCGGCGACGACCGGCTGGCGCAGCGACACCCATCCGCTGCGTCCCGATCCGATCAGTAGCTCGTCGTGGCGTTCGAGGAACATCGACTCGGGCAACACGACGTCGGCGTAACCGGCGATCTCGGACGGCATCGTGTCGACGACGACGAGCAGATCCAGCGTGTCGATCGCCTTGCGCGTCTCGTCAATATTCGGCAGCGCGTAGAGCAGGTTCGATGAGTACACGAACCAGCCTTTGAGCGGATACGGTTTACCGGTCAGCGTGGCCTCGCGCAGGCCCGTCGTGATCGCCTCGTCGGCGAAGGGATACTTCTCGCCGTTCGGGTTGTCCGCCATCGGCTTGTCCGATTTTGGATACTTCGGCAGCGGGTACGGCGCGATCTTCATCGACGTCGGCAGGAACAGTCCGCCCTTGCGGCCCCAGTTGCCGAGCAGCGCATTGAGCAGCGCCACCGCGCGCGAACGCTGCGTGTCATCGCCGTACCAGACGACGCGCCGCCCGGGGTGGACGATCGAAGCCGGCCGGTGGCTCGCGAACTCGCGCGCGGTCGCGCGAATCGTCGCTGCGTCGATGCCGGTTTCCTTTTCGGCCCATTCAGGCGTGTACGCGGCGATCGCAGCGCTGAACTTGTCGAAGCCATGGCCGTACTTTTCGACGAACGCCTTGTCGTAACGGCCCTCGGTGACGAGCACGTTCATCCATGCCGAGACCAGCGCGAGATCAGTCCCCGGCCGGATCGGCAGCCAGTACTTCGCTTTGCTCGCGGCTACCGAGAAACGCGGATCGACGACGATGATCGGAATGCGCCGCTCGACCGCTTGCGCGAATTCCTGCACCTGCGTGTTGTGCATGTTCTCGCCGAGATGCGTGCCGATCAGCACGAGGCAATCGGTGTTGGCGATATCGGTCGGCTCGGGCGAACCGAAGGCGCTGCCGAACGTCAGCCCGAAGGCGACGTCGCGCGGTCCGCGGCACTGCGCGAACGACGACCCGGCGAAGTTGATCGCGCCCCACGACTTGAGGACGTGCTGGAAGAAGCGCTGTCCGATGCCGTGATTGAAGACGGCGAGCGATTCCGGCCCGTGCTGTGCCTTGATCGCTTCCATCCGCTGCGCGACGTGCGCGATCGCCTCGTCCCAGCTTGCGGTCTTCCACTGCTCGCTGCCGCGCGCGCCGACGCGAATCAACGGCTCCCGCAAGCGGTCGGGGTCATAGTGCGCACCGACGGCCCCCGTGCCGCGCGGGCAAAGCCGCCCTTTCGACAGCGGATCGAGCGGGTTGCCTTCGAACTTCCACAACTTGCCGTCGCGCACCGAGGCGAAGCCGGCGCAGCGCCAGAAGCACATCTCGCAGAATGTTGCGACGCTCGTCACGCCGGCCGCGCCGGCTTCGGCATCGGCCGCGGCAGCGGTCCGGAAGAGAGGGTTCCACGGTGTCGCCGCTGCGGCCGCGCCGAACGTTGCCGCGGAGATCTGGAGGAAACGCCTGCGGGAAATTGAGTTCATACTCGGTCGGTTGCGATGGCGTGCATCGTCATTTCACTGCGCATCGGCGAACAGCAATGTGATCGCGGTCACACAACGACAGACAGTTCGCGCGTCTTTGCGCGAGCGCAAACTTGGTCCGCTATGGCGGCATTGCGCTGCGGCCGATGCGCAACGCACAGCTTGAACGCGAGACCCCACCGAGTGCTGTCCTCGATGCCATCGATTTGCGCGCCGACACAAGAAAGAAAAAAGCGGATGCCCCGGGGCATCCGCTGTTGGCCGTGCATCCTCGGAGATTACTTCGGCATCGCAACCGGATAGCCTGCCTTGACCCAATCGTCGAACTTCATGTCAACCGACGTGGCGTTGGTGAACCCGAGGTCCTGCAACGATTTCGTGGCCAATGCACAGCGCCCGCCGGTCGCGCAGTACAACGTCATCTTCGTGTCCATCTTGGTGGTGTTCGGAAAGCCAACCAACTTCCAGATCCTAAATTCGATGAGGCCGCGCGGAACGTTCACGGCACCGGGGACGAATCCGTCCTCGAACTCGTTCTCCTGGCGCACGTCGATCAGCAGTCCAACGTCCTTCTTGTCGAACGCCGCCTTGAACTCCGGCATCTTGACCGTCTTGATCTGCGACTTGGTCTTCGCGACCAGTTGGTTGACCGATGGCGGATAGCTGGGCGCCGGAGCCGCTGCCGCAGCAGCCGGCACGGGTGCGGCCATGGGCGCCATCGGCGCCGTTGTGCACGCCGTCAGTACGGTGGCCCCGACGAGAATCAATGAACTGAACAGCAAAGTGGTGCGGTAGGACATGAAATGCTCTCCCAAGGCTGTTATGCGAAATTGAGTCTTCACTTGTTGTGTATTCGCTGGTGGCCGCTGGCAACGAAGCGCACATTGCTGGCGCCTCATGGGTCGCACTAGCGGTGGTTTGCCGCTCGCGAGAGCCTAGCACCCACGCCGATTCTCACCATTGATGCTCGTCAATGAGGTGTTCGCCGCAATCGAAATCGGGCCGCGAGCGTCGTTTCGAACCAATGGATCGACACGAACCGTCACCCGCTTATGAGCTCGCGCGAGTTCAGAAACGCGACCCGGTCAGCGTGACATCGGCGCGCACCCACGCGGCGCGAAACGCACGCTCGGTTGCGCGCGCGGCTTCGACGTCGCCGCGAAGTCGTTGCGCCTGCGCGAGACCGGCGAGCGACCAGCCGTTGGCGGGATAGCGCTCGAGGTCGGCGCGATAGACGCGTTCGGCGTCAGCCGCACGGCCGACGGCGATCAGCGCCGCGCCGAGCGCATGGCGCGTCGGCGCGAGCCACAGGTGCGGCTCGTCGTACGCGAGGCCATCCTCGATCGCGGTCGCCTGCTCGAGCAATGCGATTGCGTCGCCCCTTCGCTGCTCCGCGGCGGCGATGTCGGCGGCGAGCGTCAAGCGCGCGATGCTCACGACGGCAGTGGCGTCGTTCACCTTGATACGCACGCGCGCAAGACGCGGATCGGTCGAAAAATGCTCCACCTGCTCGAGCTCGCGTCGCGCTTCGGCGATTCGCGCAGTCCGCGCGTACGCGGTCCCTCGCGCGTAATGCCAGATTGCGAGCGGATACGGCTCGGCGACTTCCGGCGGCAGCGTATCGTCGAGGATTTCGCGCCAGCGGCCGAAGCGCACCAGCGTGTAATACGGCAGCACGAAATAGTGTTGCAGGATGCCCGTGCTGCGATCGCTGCGGTTCGGACCACAGGCGGCGGGAAAGGCGGCACGCGCCGCTGCGAGCGCCTCCGCGCTGCGGCCTTCCATCGCCGCTGCCGCCCACAGGAACTGATGGTTGTGCGCGACGTAGCCGACGCGGTACGCGCGCTGGGCATCGACCTGCGCGAGATAGCGCTCGTCTGCGGCAACGGCGCGCTCGCCGGCGGCGACCGCGTCGGCGTAGCGACCGACACGCATGTAGATGTGCGCCGGCATGTGCGCGAGATGCGCCGAGCCGGGAGCGATCGACGCCAGCCGATCCGCCGCCGCCAGCGCATCCTGAGGCCGCGGCGACGATTCGATCAGATGCACCCAATAGTGATTGGCGCCCGGATGTACGGGTTCGACGGCGAGCGCGCGCGAAAGAAGCGCGCGGATCTCGCCCGTCCACGGCTGCGGCGCGCCATCCGCTTTCCACCAATCGTACGGATGGAGGTTCATCAGCGCTTCAGCGGCGAGCGTGGCGATCTGCGCATCGCGCGGATACTGCGCCGCAAGCGCCCGCATCCGCCGCGCGTAGCCGTTTTCGTCGAGCTTAGCGGGGTCGTGCGCCGACGGATGCCGGGCACGTAGCGCGTCGATCAGAGCACGCTCGCGCGCCGACGCCCGGTGCGCGAGCGCGTGCGCACGGTCGAGCGCGTCGCCGATGCGAGCCGCGGCATCGCCGGCCATGTCGGCGTTGATCGTAGGTCCCAAAGACCACGCGAGCGCCCAATAGCACAGCGCGCATCGTGGGTCCGCCGCGATCGACGCGTCGAACGAGCGCGCCGCTTCGGCGGGATTGAAGCCCCAAACGAGAACCATTCCCTGCGTGAAATAGCGTTGCGCGATCTTCGATGCGCTCGCCATCGGGACCGACGGCGATTCGAGGCCGTCGAGCAGCGGAGCTTCGCCGCGTGCGCCGCCCGCGACCAAGGCGGCCAACATCGCGACGGCGATTGTTCGCGACTTGAGAAACATCAAGTTAGGCATTGCCTGCGCGGCGCAGTGTGATGGACGTCACAGAGTTTCGCGAGCTCCGTTCCTATAGTGCACCGTTAGTCGTCATCACTGTCGCGGAGGATCGTCATGGAACGTAACGTCGGAGGCGTCGATCGGCTGATACGCATTGTCGCAGGCGCGGCGCTCGTTGCGTGGGCGGTGGTCGGAACGGGCGACTACCATCTGTGGGGTTGGATCGGCGGCCTGCCGCTCGCGACCGGACTGATCGGCTGGTGTCCGGCCTACGTGCCGATGGGCGTCAAGACGTGCGGATCGCGCTGACGCGATGAAGCCGATCGGCCGCCGCTTCGCGCGCGTGACGGCGCTTGCTGTCCTCGCCGTTGCATGGGCGCTGCCGTTGCAAGCCGCGGAACGCGCGCCGTCGGTTGTCGGGCCGGTCGTGACGGTCGCCGTGCGCGACGTGCCGCAGGTCGTTGCCGCCGAGGGCGTCGTCGAAGCGATCCGGCAAGCCACACTCGGCGCGCAGGTCGCCGGACGCATCGTCGAATTCGGCGTGAAGGCGGGCGACAGCGTGCGCGCTGGGCAAGTGCTCGCGCGCATCGATCCGCGAACCGCCGACCAAGCGGTCGCCGCAAGCCGGTCGCAAATCGCCGAAGCGAACGCGAATCTCGCGAACGCGAAACGCAAGTACGAGCGCAACCGCGATCTCGTCGCGCAGAAGTTCGTGAGCCAGGCTGCGCTCGATCAGGCGGAAGCCGACTACAAGGCCGCGCAGGCGCAGCTCGCGGCGGTGCAGGCGAACTCCGACCAGGCGGTCGCCGCGCGCTCGTTCACGACGATCGTCGCGCCCTACGCCGGCGTCGTCGGCGCTACGCACGTAGAATTGGGCGACATGGCGCAACCGGGCCGCGCAATCGTGACGGTGTTCGATCCGCGCGAGCTTCGCGTCACGGCGACCGTGCCTCAAAGCGTGCTGTCGCGGATCAACCTGAACGAACCTGCCCGCATCGAGATTCCTGCGCTCGAAAAGGCGCTCGCCTCCGTGCGCGCGACGGTGATTCCGCTCGCCGATGCGCGCACGCATACGTCGAGGATCCGGCTCGACCTTCCCGCGACGGCCGGCTTGCTGCCGGGACAGTTCGCGCGCGCGCAGTTCGTCGTCGGAACGACGCGGGCGCTGGCGATTGCACAGAGCGCGCTCCTCAAGCGCGGCGAAGTGACCGCCGTGTACATCGTCGACGCGAGCGGGCGCGCGCAGTTGCGTCAGGTGCGAACGGGCGAGAGCGCAGGCGCCGGGCTGGTCGAGATCCTGTCGGGCCTTTCGCCCGGAGAAACGATTGCGGCGAATCCGGTGCAAGCCGGCATGGCGCCTGCGATCGCGGCAAATCGGTAGTCCAACTACACGCCGCGTGCGGCGCGAACGACGAGGAGGATCACATGGCGCACATTGTCGTGCTGGGAGCGGGCCTGGGCGGCATGCCCATGGCGTACGAGATGAAAGAGCAGCTGCGGCCGAGCGATCGCGTCACCGTCGTCGGCAACGGACCGAACTTCCATTTCGTGCCGTCGAACCCGTGGGTGGCGGTGAAGTGGCGCAAGCGCGGCGATATCGAGTTCGCAGCCGCGCCGTGTCTCGCGAAAAAAGGCATCGGCTTCGACCCGCGCGGTGCGAAGCGCGTGCATCCCGAGCGAAGCCAGCTCGAGCTTTCCGACGGCACGATGCTCGACTACGACTATCTTGTCATCGCGACGGGACCGAAGCTCGCGTTCGACGAGGTCGAAGGGCTGGGGCCGAACGGGCACACGCAGTCGGTCTGCCACGTCGATCACGCCGAGAAAGCGGCGCAGGCGTGGGAGGCGTTCGTCGCCGAGCCCGGCCCGATCGTCGTCGGCGCGGTGCAGGGCGCGTCGTGCTACGGCCCGGCGTACGAGTTCGCCTTCATCATGGACACCGATCTGCGCCGGCGCAAGATCCGCGACAAGGTGCCGATGACGTTCGTCACCGCCGAGCCTTACATCGGTCATCTCGGGCTGGGCGGGGTCGGCGACTCGAAGACGATGCTCGAGTCGGCGCTGCGCGAGCACCATATCAAGTGGATCTGCAACGCCAAAGTCACGAAGGTCGAAGCAGGCACGATGCATGTCGTCGAGCACGACGACGAGGGCAAGCCGAAGAAGGAGCACACGCTCCCGTTCCGCTACTCGATGATGCTGCCGGCGTTCAAGGGCATCGACGCGGTGTTTGGCATCGAAGGATTGACCAATCCGCGCGGGTTCATCTCGATCAACCAGCATCAGCGCAATCCGAAGTTCCAGAACATCTACGCGGTCGGCGTCTGCGTCGCGATTCCGCCGGTAGAGGTGACCCCCGTGCCGACTGGCGCGCCGAAGACAGGCTACATGATCGAGTCGATGGTGAGCGCGACCGCGCACAACATCCGCGCCGAGCTCGACGGCCGCGAGCCCGATCAGAAGGCGACGTGGAACGCCGTGTGTCTCGCCGATCTCGGCGACACCGGCATCGCCTTCGTCGCGCTGCCGCAGATCCCGCCGCGCAACGTCAACTGGTTCAGCGAAGGGAAATGGGTGCACGTCGCAAAGGTCGGCTTCGAGAAATACTTCATCCGCAAGATGAAGAGGGGCACGTCCGAGCCGTTCTACGAAAAGTTCGTGATGAACGCGCTCGGTATCACCAAGCTCAAGGCGAGGTAGGCGCTCCCCACCGGCGATGCGCGCCTCGACTACCATGGGCATCTCGGGCCGCATCGCCGGCTTTTTCCTCGATTCGCGGCTGACGCCGCTGATCGCGCTGGTGCTGACGTTTCTCGGCGCATTCGCGCTCGTGGTGACGCCGCGCGAGGAGGAGCCGCAGATCGACGTCACGATGGCGAACGTCTTCGTGCCGTTCCCGGGTGCATCGGCCGCCGACGTCGAGCAGCTCGTTGCGATACCCGCCGAGCAGGTGCTCTCGCAGATACAAGGCCTCGAGCACGTGTGGTCGGTGTCGCGTCCCGGCGAGGCGCTGATCACCGTTCAATACAAGGTCGGCGTCACGCGCAACGATGCGGTCGTGCGCCTGCACGACACGATCCTGTCGCATAGGGACTGGCTGCCGGCGGAGCTTCACGTCGGCGAGCCGCTGGTGAAGCCGAAGGGCATTGACGACGTTCCGATCGTCGCGCTCACGCTCTGGACGAAGGATTCGGCGCGTAGCGCGTTCGATCTCGAGCGAGTGGCGCACGCAGTCGAGGCTGAATTGAAGCGCGTTCCCGGAACGCGTGAAGTGACAACGATCGGCGGCCCCGGGCGCGCCGTCCAGATACTGCTCGACGTCGACAAGCTGAACGCTGTCGGCTTCGCTGCCGCCGACATCGCACGCATGCTTGAAGCGGCCAACGCATCGCTTCCGGCGGGCGAGCTCGTGCGTGCGAACGAGACGCTGCGAGTGGAGACCGGCGAGTTCCTGAAATCGGCGCAGGACGTGCGCGATCTCTTGATCGGCGTCCACGACGGCCAGCCGGTGTTCCTGTCCGACGTCGCGCGCATCGTCGACGGGCCGCCGCCGCCCTCCCATTACGCGTGGCACGGTATCGGCAGGGCGAGCGCGAGCGCCCCGGACGACGTGGGCCGAACGTTTCCTGCGGTGACGATCCAGGTCACCAAGAAGGCGGGCGAGAACGCCGTCGACGTCGCGCAGCGCATCGAGAAGAAGATGGCCGAGCTCGCGAACACGGTGATCCCGGAGGGCGTCGAGCTGAGCGTGACCCGAGACTACGGACGCACGGCCGACGACAAGGCGAAGCTGCTGATGAGCAAGCTCGCATTCGCGACGCTGTCGGTCGTCGCGCTCGTCTTTTTCGCGCTCGGCAGGCGGGAAGCGGCGATCGTCGGGATCGCCGTCGTGCTGACCCTCGCCGCGACGCTGTTCGCTTCGTGGGCGTGGGGGTTCACGCTGAACCGCGTAAGCCTGTTCGCGCTGATCTTCTCGATCGGCATTCTCGTCGACGACGCGATCGTCGTCGTCGAGAACATCCACCGTCACCGCTTGCTCGATCCCGATGCGACGCTCGTCTCGCTCATTCCAGGCGCAGTCGACGAGGTCGGCGGACCGACGATCCTCGCGACGTTCACCGTGATCGCGGCGCTGTTGCCGATGGCGTTCGTTACGGGGTTGATGGGCCCGTACATGAGCCCGATCCCGATCAACGCGAGCATGGGGATGCTGATCTCGCTCGCGGTCGCGTTCGTGATCACGCCGTGGCTCGCGTGGAGGCTCGCGCCGCGACATGGCGTGTCGGTGCACGGCGAGAGTCGGCTCGACCGCTGGCTCGCGAAAGCGTTCGCGCGACTTCTCGCGCCGTTCGTCGACGCCGAGCGCGGCTCCCGCCGCCGCGTCCTGCTCGCAATCGGCATCGTCGTCGCGATCGGGCTCGCGGTGTCGCTCGCGGCAGTGAAGCTCGTCGTGTTGAAGATGCTGCCGTTCGATAACAAGAGCGAGCTATCGGTCGTCGTCGATCTGCCGACGGGATCGCCGGTCGAGGCGACCGCGGCTGCGCTCGCCGACCTGGGTGCGTATGTCGCAACGGTCGACGAGGTGATCGATTTCCAGGCGTACGCGGGCACGGCGTCGCCGATCAACTTCAACGGACTCGTTCGCCAGTACGCGCTGCGACAGTTGCCGGAGCAGGGCGACCTGCAGGTGAACCTCGTCGACGGCCGCCACCGCCCGCGGCAGAGCCACGACATCGCGCTTGCCATCCGGCCTGCGCTCGAGGCGATCGGCGCGAAACACCGCGCGAAGGTGAAGATCGTCGAGGTGCCTCCGGGTCCGCCGGTGCTCTCGCCGATCGTCGCCGAAGTGTACGGTCCCGACGAAGCCGGACGCCACGCGGTGGCGAAGGGCGTGCGCGACGCGTTCGCGCACACGCGCGGCATCGTCGGCATCGACGACTCGA
Organism: uncultured beta proteobacterium; assembly: GCA_963728935.1. Lineage (GTDB taxonomy): Bacteria > Pseudomonadota > Gammaproteobacteria > Burkholderiales > Casimicrobiaceae > CAVSMC01. The sequence continues at coordinate 3,093,709 of CAVSMC010000001.1, forward strand.
TCGAGGACAACGCACCGCGTGCGCTGGTTCGCGTCGACCAGCGCAAGGCGTCGCTCGCCGGCGTCACCACCGCCGACATCGTGAGCGCGATGCGTGCGGCGCTCTCGGGCGACGACGTGACCGCATTGCATGACGGGCAGGCGAAATACGGCATTCCCGTGCGCATCACGCTGCCTCCCGAACAGCAGGGACGGCTCGACCGGCTGCTCGAGATGAGGGTGCGCGCAGCAGACGGCGCAACGATTCCGCTCGCCGAGCTCGTCCGCGTCAAGCCCGCGCTGCGCGAGAAGACGCGCTACCGCAAGGACCTGATGCCGGTGACGTACGTGATCGGCGACATGGCGGGCGACACCGACAGCCCGCTCTACGGAATGTTCGGCGTCCGCGCCCGGCTCGCCGACGTCCCCGTCCCGAGCGGCGAGCTCGGCGAGCACTTCATCGCGCAACCGTCCGATCCTTACCGCGGCTATTCGATCAAGTGGGACGGCGAGTGGCAGGTGACGTACGAAACGTTCCGCGACATGGGCATCGCGTACGGCGTGGGGCTCGTGCTGATCTATCTGCTGGTGGTCGCGCAGTTCGGCTCGTACGTGACGCCGCTCGTCATCATGGCGCCGATCCCGCTCACGATCATCGGCGTGATGCCCGGCCACGCGCTGCTCGGCAGGCCGTTCACCGCGACGTCGATGATCGGCATGATCGCGCTCGCCGGCATCATCGTGCGCAATTCGATCCTGCTGGTCGATTTCGTCAACCTGCAGCGCGCGCGCGGCGTTCCGCTGGCGCAGGCGATCGTCGACGCCGCCGCGGCGCGCGCGAAGCCGATCGCGCTCACGGGTCTTGCCGCGATGCTCGGCGCGCTGTTCATCATCAACGATCCGATCTTCAGCGGCCTCGCGATCTCGCTCATGTTCGGCATCCTCGTGTCGACGCTGCTGACGCTGGTCGTGATACCGGTGCTCTACTACGCGGTCAATCGCAGACGCGATGAGCGCGCTGCCGCTCGCGCATCGACGTCCGTCGCGGCCGCCGATGACTGAGTCAGCGTTCGGCCGCCGCGACGACGAGACTCGGGAACATCCGCGCTAGCAGCTGTTCGCCATGCTCGAGCACGTAGTAACGCAGTGCTTCGGCCGCGGGCGACAGCAGCTTCGCGCGCACGTGCACGAGCTGCCAGCGGCGAACGAGCGGCAGGCCGTCGACGTCGAGCATCTTCATGAGACCGGTTTGCTCTTCGAGCCCGGTCGTGTGCAACGAAAGGAACGAGACGCCCATGTTGGCGATCACCGCCTGCTTGATCGTCTCGTTGCTCGCCATCTCCATGATCACCGGCGGCTTGATGCGCATGTCGGCGAAGTAGCGCTCCATCGCCGCGCGCGTTCCGGAGCCGGGCTCGCGAACGATGAACGGCTCGCGATCGAGCAGCGACGGTGGGATGTGAGGCAGCGCGGCAAGCGGGTGCTCCGGAGACGCGATCACGCCCAGCGGATGCGCGGCGAACGGCTCGACGCGGAAATCGAGCTCGCGCGGCGGCGTTCCCATCACGGCGAGGTCGACCTCGTTTCGCGCGAGAAGGTCCGATAACGTCTGCCGGTTCCCGACCTCGAGCTTCATGTCCACACCGGGATGCTCGCGCATGAAGCCCGCGAGAAGGCGCGGCATGAAGTACTTCGCCGTCGACTGCACGCCGATCGAGAGGCGGCCGGTCTGCACGCCGCGAAGCCGCGCGATCGTGTCCTCGGCATCCTTGAGCGTACCCAGCAGCCGGCGCGCGTGGACGAGAAAGTATTCGCCGGCAGTCGTCAGCGCGATCCGCCGGCCGGCGCGCTCGAACAGCGGCACCTCGAGCGTCGCCTCCAGATCGCCGACCTGCATCGACACCGCCGGCGGGGACAGATGCAGCTCCTCGGCGGCGCGCGCGAAGCTCAGATGGTGCGCGACGGCGGCAAACACCTGGATCTGCCGGATCGAGACGTGAAGCATAAGTAAAAGCTTAACATACAGTTCAAATAATACGACTTTACCTTAATTGTGTGTCCCTCTACAGTGGCTCCAATCCGAGGAGGCCCCATGAACCGGCGAATCGAAACCGCAGCGATCCAGGACCCGAAGGCGCGCTACCGCGCAGGGGTCCTCAAGTACAAGCAGATGGGCTACTGGCAGCCCGACTACGTCCCCAAGGACACCGACGTCATCGCGCTCTTCCGGGTGACCCCGCAGGAGGGCGTCGATCCCGAGGAAGCCGCGGCGGCGGTCGCGGGCGAATCGTCGACGGCGACCTGGACGGTCGTCTGGACCGACCGGCTCACCGCTTGCGACAACTATCGCGCGAAGGCATATCGCGTCGACCCGGTGCCCAACACCGGCCCGGGCACGGCGAGCGAGCATCAGTGGTTCGCCTACATCGCCTACGACCTCGACCTGTTCGAGGGCGGATCGATCACCAACCTCACCGCCTCGATCATCGGCAACGTGTTCGGCTTCAAGCCGCTGAAAGCACTGCGGCTCGAGGACATGCGCATTCCCGTCGCGTATCTGAAGACGTTCGACGGGCCGCCGACGGGCATCGTGGTGGAGCGCGAGCGGCTCGACAAGTTCGGCCGTCCGCTGCTCGGCGCCACGGTGAAACCGAAGCTCGGCCTTTCCGGCAAGAACTACGGTCGCGTCGTCTACGAAGCGCTCAAGGGCGGCCTCGACTTCACGAAGGACGACGAGAACATCAACTCGCAGCCGTTCATGCACTGGCGCGACCGCTTCTTGAATTGCATGGAGGCGGTCAACCGAGCGCAGGCCGTGAGCGGCGAGGTCAAGGGGCATTACCTCAACGTCAGCGCCGGGACGATGGAGGACATGTACGAGCGCGCCGAGTTCGCGAAGGAGCTGGGCTCGGTGGTCGTGATGATCGACCTCGTCATCGGCTACACGGCCATCCAGTCGATGTCGAAGTGGGCGCGGCGCAACGACATGATCCTGCACCTGCACCGCGCGGGCCATTCGACCTACACGCGGCAGAAGAACCACGGCGTGTCGTTCCGCGTGATCGCGAAGTGGATGCGGATGGCCGGCGTGGACCACATTCACGCCGGCACCGCGGTCGGCAAGCTCGAAGGCGACCCGCTCACCGTGCAGGGCTTCTACAACGTCTGCCGCGAGACGCACAACGACGTCGACCTTGCGCGCGGGCTCTTCTTCGAGCAACCGTGGGCGGGGCTGCGCAAGGTGATGCCGGTCGCGTCCGGCGGCATCCACGCGGGCCAGATGCACCAGCTGCTGCATCTATTCGGCGACGACTGCGTGCTGCAGTTCGGCGGCGGCACGATCGGCCATCCGATGGGCATCCAGGCTGGCGCGACGGCGAACCGCGTCGCGCTCGAGGCGATGGTGAAAGCGCGCAACGAGGGTCACGACATCATGCGCGACGGGCCGCAGATCCTCGAGGCAGCCGCGCGCCAGTGCGCGCCGCTCGCGCAGGCGCTCGAAACGTGGAAGGACGTGACGTTCAACTACACGTCGACCGATACACCCGACTTCGCCGTCACCGCGACCGCGTCGGCCTGACAGGAGACCGCGATGCGAATCACGCAAGGCACGTTTTCATTCCTGCCGGATCTCACCGATGCCGAGATCCGTGCGCAGATCGACTACGCACTCGCGCAAGGCTGGGCCTGCGCCGTCGAATATACGGACGACCCGCATCCGCGCAACACGTTCTGGGAAATGTGGGGCGCACCGCTGTTCGATCTCGCCGACGCCGCCGGCGTCATGCAGGAAGTCGCCGGCTGCCGCAACGCGCATCCCGACGCCTACGTGAAGGTCAACGCGATCGACTCGACGCACGGCTTCGAGACGACGCGGCTTTCGTTCATCGTCCAGCGCCCGCGCGAGGAGCGCGAGTTGACGCTCGCGCGCACCGAGAGCGTCGGCCGCAATCAGCGTTACGCGATCGGGCGCGCCTGACGCGCGGATGCCAACGATGCAACGCCGCTGCGCCCCGTCATTCCCGCGAACGCGGGAATCCAGTGTCGTTGCTGTCGCGGAGGCGAAATGAAACCAAAGACGCTGGGTCCCCGCGTTCGCGGGGACGACAACCGATGAGCGCCTCCCTTTCAGCCTCGCTCGCACCGTCCGCCGCGACCGACGGCGTCGCGCTCGACGCGCTGTACCGCGAGTCGAACGTCGGCGAGATCCTCGACGCGCTCGACCGCGATCTCGTCGGCCTCGCGCCGGTCAAGCGAAGGATCCGCGAGATCGCGGCGTTGCTGCTGGTGTCGCGCGCCCGCGAGAAGCTCGGCCTCGCCACCGACGCGCCGAGCCTCCACATGTCGTTCACCGGCAATCCCGGCACCGGCAAGACGACGGTCGCGCTGCGGATGGCGGCGATCCTGCATCGGCTCGGGTACGTGCGCAAAGGCAACCTGGTCACGGTGACGCGCGACGATCTCGTCGGCCAGTACATCGGGCACACGGCGCCGAAGACCAAGGACGTGCTGAAGCGCGCGATGGGCGGCGTGCTGTTCATCGACGAGGCGTACTACCTGTACCGGCCCGAGAACGAGCGCGACTACGGGCAGGAGGCGATCGAGATCCTGTTGCAGGCGATGGAGAACCAGCGCGGCGACTTCGTCGTGATCCTCGCCGGCTACAAGGACCGGATGGACACGTTCTTCCGCAGCAATCCGGGCATGTCGTCGCGCGTCGCGCACCACATCGACTTTCCCGACTTCACAGCGGACGAGCTCTATGCGATCGCCGAGCTGATGCTCGAGGACATGGCGTACCGCCTCGATGAAGGCGCGCGGGCGGCGATGCGCGACTACATCGAACGGCGGCGCGCACAGCCGCACTTCGCCAACGCGCGCTCGATGCGCAACGCGCTCGACCGCGCGCGGCTGCGGCAGGCGAATCGGCTGTTCGCCGCCGGCGGCATCGCGACGCGTGAAGCGCTCGCGACGATCGCGGCCGACGATATCCGCGCAAGCCGCGTCTTTCATTTGAACGCCTAAAGGGGAGAGGCGCAATGTTCGGCGGACGACCGACGCTGTCCAAATTCATCATCGAGGAGCAGCGCACGATGGCCGGCTCGGACACCGAGCTCACGGCGCTGCTGAACGACATCCAGACCGCGTGTAAGTACATCGCGTCGGCGGTTGCACGCGGACCGCTTCGCGGCTCGCACGGGGGCACCGGGTCGCTCAATGCGCACGGCGAAGCGCAGCAGAAGCTCGACGTCGTCGCGAACGACATCATGCTGCGCAATTGCGAGTGGGGCGGTCAGCTCGCCGGCATGGCGTCCGAGGAGCTCGAAGCGCCGTACGCGATTCCCGGCATGTACCCCCGCGGTCGCTACCTGCTCGCGTTCGATCCGCTCGACGGCTCGTCGAATCTCGACGTCAACGTGACCGTGGGCACGATCTTCTCCGTGCTGCGCGCGCCGGAAGGCATCGCCGAGCCGGCGGTCGAGCACTTTCTGCAGCCGGGGACGAAGCAGGTCGCCGCGGGCTATGCGCTGTACGGACCCGTCGCGATGATCGTGCTCACACTCGGTCGCGGCGTGCACGGTTTTACGCACGACCCGGAAATCGGCGCGTACATCCTCACGCATCCGAACCTTCGCGTGCCGGAAGACACACGCGAATTCGCCGTCAACGCGTCGAACGAGCGCTTCTGGGAGCGACCGGTGCGCCGTTATGTGAACGAATGCATCGAGGGTCGCTCGGGCCCGCGCGCCGCCGACTTCAACATGCGCTGGATCGCTTCGCTCGTTGCCGAAGTGCACCGCATCCTGATTCGCGGCGGGCTGTTCATGTATCCAAAGGACACGAAGGAGCCGGCGAAAGCGGGCCGCCTGCGGCTGCTCTACGAGGCGAATCCGGTGGCGATGCTGATCGAGCAGGCCGGCGGGCGCGCGTCGACGGGACGCCAGCGAATCCTCGACCTCGTGCCGAAGACACTGCACGAACGCGTGCCGCTGATCCTGGGCTCGCGCCACGAAGTCGAGCGGCTCGAGCGCTACCACCGCGAAGCCGACGCCGGCGTCGACCGCGAATTCGAGTCACCGCTGTTCAACACGCGCTCGCTGTTCCGCGACGCGGTTGCCTAACCGAGGAGCGACGACGATGTCCCAGCAACATCCGATCATCGCGATCACCGGCTCGTCGGGCGCGGGCACGACGACGGTGACCCGCACGTTCCAGCACGTGTTCCGTCGCGAGAATCTCAACGCGGCGATCGTCGAGGGCGACTCGTTCCACAAGTACGACCGCAACGCGATGAAGGCCGCGATGGCGGAGGCGGCAAAGCAGGGCAATCCGCATTTCAGCCACTTCGGCCCGGAAGCGAACCTGCTGCCCGAGCTCGAGGCGCTGTTCACGAGCTACGGCACGCGCGGCGCCGGCAAGGTGCGCCGCTACCTGCACGACGCCGAGGAAGCGGCACCTTTCAAGCAGGAGCCGGGCACTTTCACGCCCTGGACCGACCTGCCGCGCGAGACCGATCTGCTTTTCTACGAGGGTCTGCACGGCGCCGCCGTGACCGACAAGGTCGACGTCGCGCGCCACGTCGATCTGCTGATCGGCGTCGTCCCGATCATCAACCTCGAATGGATCCAGAAGCTGCACCGCGACAAGACGATGCGCGGCTATTCGCAGGAGGCGGTCGTCGACACGATTCTGCGCCGGATGCCCGACTACGTGAATCACATCGTTCCGCAGTTCGCGCGCACGCACGTCAACTTCCAACGCGTGCCGGTCGTCGACACGTCGAACCCGTTCATCGCGCGCGACGTGCCGACCGCCGACGAGAGCATCCTGATCGTGCGCTTCGCCAATTCGAAGGGCATCGATTTCCCGTACCTGCTGTCGATGCTGCACGACTCGTTCATGTCGCGGCCGAACACGATCGTTCTGCCCGGCGGCAAGATGAGTCTCGCGATGCAGCTCATTTTCACGCCGATGATCCTGCGGCTGATGGATCAGAAGCGGCGCGCTCACCGGGAGGCGGCGTGAGTGGCGAGATCGGCTCCGGGCGCGAAGTGCCGAGCCCGTACGAGCAGTCACGAATCGCCGCGGGGCGGTCGACACGCGCGCGACCAGCGCGTCATTCCCGCGAAGGCGGGAATCCAGTGACTTTTGTCGAACGACGCTGGTTCCCCGCCTGCGCGGGGACGACGAGCGCACCGGAGAGCCCTAGATGAGCGCGAGAACCGAGGAGAATCCCATCGAGGTCGCGCCGGCGTTGCTCGCGAACGTGTTGCGCTTTCTCGCGGCCGACGCCGTCGAGCGCGCGAAGTCGGGACATCCCGGCGCGCCGCTCGGCATGGCGGAGATCGCCGAAGCGCTGTGGCGCCGCCACTTGAGGCACAACCCGGCGAATCCGGCGTGGCCCGATCGCGACCGCTTCGTGCTGTCGAACGGCCACGGCTCGATGCTGCTCTACGCGTTGCTGCATCTGAGCGGCTACGATCTTCCGATCGAAGAGCTCAAGCGCTTCCGTCAGCTTCATTCGCGCACGCCCGGGCATCCCGAGAGCGGCCTCACGCCCGGCGTAGAGACCACGACCGGACCGCTTGGGCAGGGCCTCGCCAACGCGGTCGGCATGGCGCTCGCCGAGAAGCTTCTCGCGCTGCATTTCAATCGGCCCGGATTCGACGTCGTCGATCATCGGACGTACGCGTTCGTCGGCGACGGCTGCCTGATGGAAGGCGTGTCGCACGAGGCGTGCTCGCTCGCGGGCGCGCTCGGCCTCGGCAAGCTGGTCGTGCTCTACGACGACAACGGGATCTCGATCGACGGCCACGTGAAGGGCTGGTTTCGCGACGACACGCCGAAACGATTCGAGGCGTACGGCTGGAACGTCATCGGCAATGTGGACGGCCATGATTCGACGGCGGTCGACGCGGCGCTCGTCGACGCGCGCACGTCCGATGGCAAGCCGACGTTGATCGTCTGTCGCACGACGATCGGCAAGGGCGCGCCGACGAAAGCGGGCACGCACGACGTCCACGGTGCGCCGCTCGGCGCGAAGGAGGCCGACGCGATGCGCGATGCGCTCGCGTGGCCGCATGCGCCGTTCGACATTCCGGCCGAAATCAAGGCGGCATGGGACGCGCGGCCGCGTGGCGCGCTGCTCGAGCAGCAATGGCGATCGACGTTCGACGGGTACGCTCGCGCGCATCCGGCGCTCGCAGCCGAGTTCGAGCGACGCATCGCCGGACGTCTGCCCGAGAGCTTCGCCACCTTTCGCGAGTCGCTGTACGCGAGCGCGCTCGCGGTGACGACCGCGAAGGCGACCCGCAAGGCGTCGCAGGACGCGCTGTCCGCGCTCGTCGACGGCGTGCCCGAGCTCCTCGGCGGCTCCGCCGACCTCACCGGCTCCAACCTGACCGCGGTGCCGGCGTCGATAGCGGTCAACGACAACGGATTCGGCAACTACGTTCATTTCGGCGTCCGCGAGTTCGGGATGGCGGCGGCGATGAACGGCGTCGCGCTGCACGGCGGCTTCATCCCGTATGGCGGCACGTTTCTCGTCTTTTCCGACTATGCGCGCAACGCGATCCGGATGAGCGCGCTGATGCGCCAGCGCGTGATCTACGTGCTCACGCACGACTCGATCGGCCTCGGCGAAGACGGCCCGACGCACCAGCCGATCGAGCACGCGTCGAGCCTGCGGATGATCCCCAGCGTCGACGTCTGGCGGCCGTGCGACGCGGCGGAGACTGCCGTCGCGTGGACTTCGGCGCTGGAGCGCGACGATGGCCCGAGCTGCCTCCTGCTGTCGCGCCAGAACCTGCGTCCGATCGAGCGCACTCACGCCGACATCGGGTCGATTCGCCGCGGCGGTTACGTGCTGCGCGAAGCGGACGGCGGCGTTCCCGTCGCCGCGCTGCTCGCGACCGGCTCCGAGGTCGAGATCGCGCTCGATGCGCAGCGGTTGCTCGCCGCCGAGGGTATCGCGATACGCGTCGTGTCGATGCCGTGCACCAGCGTATTCGACCGCCAGCCGCGCGCTTATCGCGATGCCGTGCTGCCGGCGAACCTGCGTTGCGCGTCGATCGAGGCGGGCGTCACGTCGTTCTGGCGCGCGTACGTCGGACGCGACGGCCTTGCGTTCGGCATCGATCGTTTCGGCGAGTCCGCGCCGGCGGGCGAGCTGTACGCGCACTTCGGGCTCGGCGCGAAGCCGGTCGCCACCGCGGTTCGCGATTGGCTATCGGCGCGCACGCAAGCCGTCCACGAAACCGTTTCAGCCTGAAGCGCAACGACGATGGCACTGAAAGCACTGCTGTTCGATGTCGACGGTACGCTTGCCGACACCGAGGAAACGCACCGCCAGGCGTTCAACTACGCGTTCGTCCGCTTCCGTTTGCCGTGGGAATGGACGAAACCCCTGTATCGCGAGCTTCTCGCGGTGTCGGGCGGGCACGAGCGCATCGCGCACTACATCGATACGCTGCCGGCGTCGGGCGGCGACAAGGCGAGGCTTCGTGCGCTCGTTCCGGCGATCCACGAGACGAAGACGCAGCTCTACACGGAGTTGATCGGCGACGGCCGCTGCCCATTGCGCCCCGGAATCGCCCGGCTGCTCGATGAGGCGCGCGACGCCGGTGTCCAGCTTGCGATCGCGTCGACCACGAGCGCGGTGAACGTCGACACGCTGCTCGCGCGCCATCTTGGCGACGCCGGTCGCTACCGCTTCGCAGCGATTGCATCCGCCGAGCACGTGCAACGCAAGAAGCCGGCGCCCGATATCTATAGGCTGGTGCTCTCGATGCTCGGTCGATCGGCCGAGGAATGCGTCGCGTTCGAAGATTCGCGCAACGGATTGCGCGCGGCGAAGTCGGCGAAGCTCTTCACCGTGGTCACGCCGTCGCAATGGACGCAGGGCGACGACTTCGCCGACGCCGACATGGTACTTCCTCACCTGGGCGATGCCGATTATCGTTTGCCGCCGGATCAGGCGGAGCGGATCGGAAGTCCGTGGCTCGGTTTGCGCGAGCTTGCCGTGCGGCATTCGGCCGCGAATGATCGCGCGGTGTCAAGCGGAGCGTAGCGTTGCTCGTGCTGTCGTAGCGGCCTTCAGGCTACTGGTGCGCAAGCCCGTGTGACGTTCGTCGCATAGCTACTGCGTTGCATTGCGCGTGGTTGACGCCTGTCAACACGCGTATTCCCCATAGCGCGATGATGGCGACGGAGGACGCCATGGAGCTTCTTGCATTCGCGCGCGGGCCCGCGCTCGCAGTGGCAGTCACGGTTTTCATCGTCGGTATCGCGTGGCGGTTGTACGGCATCTATCGTCGGCCGCTCAAAGCCGACTTCTCCGAGCCGCGAAGCGGCGCGATGCGCGCACCCGCGCTGCGTGCGATCGCGTCGCGGATGTGGCACCACCGGACGTTCCGTAGGGCCACGATCGTCGGCACGCTGAACGCGTACGGCTATCACATCGGCCTTGCGATCGTCTTCTTCGGGTTCGTGCCGCACATCGCCTTCGTGCGAAGGCTTACCGGTCTCGCGTGGCCGGCGGTACCGGGCTGGCTGTTCGTGATCGGCGTCGCATTCGTGTTCGTCGGACTGTTCTACGCGCTGATGATTCGGCTCACGTCACCCGTGCTGCGGCTGCTGTCCAATTTCGACGACTACGCGAGCTGGGCGGTCACGATGCTGCCGATGGTGACCGGCATGGCCGTGTTGAGCCTTTCGCTCGACTCGCCGTACCGGGCCGCGGCGGCGTATCCCGGGCCGGTCGCGATCCATCTGCTGAGCTTCGAGCTGCTGCTCGTCTGGCTGCCGTTCAGCAAGCTCGCGCACGCGTTCCTCGTCTTCCTCTCGCGCGGAACGACAGGCATTGCGTTCGCGCGCAAAGGAGCGGCGCTATGAACGACGAGCTGCAACCGATCGACGCCTGCGGGACACGGCTCACCGTCGAGGAGCCGGCGGTACGATACGACAAGCAGGGCGAGCGCTCGGACGACGAGCGGCTCAAGGCGGCCCTGGTCGGCTTCGCGAAGAATTACGGCCGCACCGCCGCGCTCTATCTCGAGTCGTGCATCCATTGCGGCAATTGCGCCGAGGCGTGCCACTTCTACGTCGAGACGCGGGATCCCAAGTACACGCCGATCTGGAAGCTCGAGCCGTTCAAGCAGGCCTACAAGCGCGACGCGAGCCCGTTTGCCTGGCTGTACCGCACGTTCAATCTCAAGCCGGCGGTGACCGTCGAACGGCTGCAGCAGTGGCAGGAGCTCGTCTACGACGCCTGCACGATGTGCGGCCGCTGCACGATGGTTTGTCCGATGGGCATCGACATTGCGAGCCTCGTCGGGCTCGCGCGGCACGCGATGTTCGAGGCGGGATTGGTGCCGCACGAGCTGTGGGCGGTCGCCGAGCGCGCGGCGCGCGAAGGCAGCCCGCTCGGCGCGACACCCAAAGTGCTGAAGGATCGGATCGACTGGCTCGCCGACGACTACGACGTCGAGATGCACGTCGACAAGCCGAAGGCAGACGTGCTCGTGACGTTCTCGTCGATCGAGATCATGAAGTATCCGGAATCGCTCGTGGCCACGGCCCGCGTGCTGAACCATGCCGGATACGCGTGGACGGTGTCGAGCGCGGGCTACGAAGCGACCAACTTCGGCATGCTCTCCGGCAACACCGAGTGGCAGCGCAAGATGACGATGAAGCTGATCGACGCCGCGATTGCTTGCGGCGCGAAGATCGTCGTGCTGCCCGAATGCGGTCACGCGTATACGGCGTTGCGTTGGCAAGGAGCCAATCTGCTCGGTCGGCCGCTGCCGTTTCGCGTATTGCACATCTCGGAGTTTCTCGCCGAGAACGTCGCCAACGGCCGGATCCGCGTGTCGAAGCTCGCGAAGTCGGTCACGTTCCACGATCCCTGTCAGGTGTCGCGGCGCGGCGGAGCGACGTCGGCGCCACGCGCCGTGCTCGGCGCGCTCGGCATGGATCTGCGCGAGACCGAGGACAGCGGCGCGCTCAACTTCTGCTGCGGCGGCGGCGGCGGCGTCATCGCCAATCGGCGCGCGGACGACATTCGTTACAAGGCGTTCGGCGTCAAGATGCGGCAGATGGACGCGACCGGCGCCGAGCTTAGACTGACGAGCTGCGCCAACTGCCGGCAGACGTTCGACGACGGCAGCGCGCATTTCCACTGGGACAAGCCGATGGGCAGCCTGCTCGAAGTCGTCGCCGAGCAGCTCGACGAGCGTGCGCCGCGCGCGCTCACCGCTGCGGCGGCGGATTGAGGCGCTTGCATTTGTATTAGAGATTGCTAATATACGGCCGACCAAGGGCGCCGGCGCGCCGGCCGTTCGACCAACCATCCGGGGAACTCATGAACTTCGACAAGGAACTCGACGCGCGCGGCCTCAACTGTCCGCTGCCGATCCTCAAGGCCAAGAAAGCGCTCACCGACATGACGAGCGGGCAGGTGCTGCGCATCGTCGCGACCGATCCGGGCTCGGTGAAGGACTTCGAGGCATTCTCGAAACAGACCGGCAACGCGCTGCTGTCGCAGTCGGCGACGGCGAGCGAATACACGTTTTTCATGAAGAAGAAATGACGCGCCGCCCTCGATAGCGGCGCGCTCCAAACGCTTCGACCTCCACGATGACCGCCGCTGCTGCGCAAGGCGCGGCGCGCCGCTGGCACGCGGCCGCGTTCGTCGGCCACGACATCTACCGGCAGGCCGCGTACGGCCGCCTGCATCCGTTGACGATCCCGAGAGTCGAATCGGTGATCGATCTTTGCCGTGCGCTCGACTGGTTCCTGCCCGGCGAGTACGTCCAAAGCTCGCGCGCGAGCGTCGACGACCTGCTCGCGTTCCATACCGCCGATTACATTGCCGCGCTGAGAGCCGCAAGCGACAGCGGCGCGATCGATGCTGCCGCTCGCAATCGTTATGGTATCGGCACGATGGAGAATCCGCTGTTTCCCGGGCTGTTCGAGCGCGCATCGACGGCGGTCGGCGGTTCGGTCCTCGCCGCCGAGCTCGCGCTCGACGGCCGGATCGCGTTCAACCCCGCCGGCGGGACGCATCACGGCCGGCGCGACCGCGCGAGCGGCTTCTGCTATTTCAACGATCCGGTGTTCGCCATCCTGCGCCTGCTGCGCGCGGGGCTCGGCTCGGTGCTCTACGTCGATCTCGACGCGCATCACGGCGACGGCGTGCAGGACGCGTTCGCCGGCGAGCCGCGGGTGCGCACGCTGTCGATTCACGAGGCGGGCCGCTGGCCGCACACGGGCGCGCTCGGCGACGACGACAACGATGGCCTCGCGCTCAACCTTCCGGTGCCGAAAGGATTCAACGATGCGGAGCTCGAGCTCGTCGTCGACGACGTCGTGCTTCGGCTTGCCGATCGCATTGCGCCCGAAGCCGTCGTGCTGACCTGCGGTGCCGACGCGCTCGCCGGCGATCCGCTCGCCTCGATGGCACTGAGCAACGTCGCGCTGTGGAATGCGATCGACCGAATCGTCGCCGTCGCGCCGCGTGCCGTCGTTCTGGGCGGCGGCGGCTACAACCCATGGACGCTCACGCGCTACTGGACGGGAATCTGGGGTCGGTTGTCGCGACGCGAGATCCCCGATCGTTTGCCCGAGCACGCGCGCGCGCTGCTGCGCAAGCTTCATTGCGACCTGATCGACGACGAGGACGTCGATCCGCGATGGATCGAAACGCTCGCCGACGCCCAATCGTGCTCGCCGATCCGCGACGAGGTGCGGGCGCTCGTGCGCCGTGCAAAGCCTCGCATCCGCGACTTCGCGTAGAAGGACGACCGATGAGCTGGCTTGACAAGATCGCGGCGGTCGAGGAACTGGAGGATGCTCCGCTCGACGCGTCGCTCGTCGCCGATTGCGAGCGCGCGCAGGTGTCGGTCGTCGGACGCGAGATCCGGTTTTCGACGCCGACGTTCAAAGCGTATTCGAGCTGCGACGTCGAGGGCTGCGGCAAGAATGCATTCCCGGCGTTCTCCGTCACGGCGGGCGGCTGCGCGCTGATGTGCGACCACTGCCAGGCGAAGATCCTCGAGCCGATGATACCGGCGACCTCGCCCGAGATGCTCGAGCGCAAGGTGCGCGATCTGATCGCAGCGCAGGATTTGCGCGGCTTCTTGCTCTCCGGGGGGTCGACCAAGCGCAATGAGATCAAGTACGAGCGCTTCTATCCGGTGGTCGAGAAGCTCAAGCGCGACTTCCCGTATCTCAAGGTCGCCATTCACTCGGCGTTGCTCGACGAGCGCCGCGCGAAGCTGATGGAAGCCGCCGGCGTCGACACGGCGATGATGGACGTGATCGGCTCCGACGACACCATTCGCGACGTCTACCATCTCGACCGGCCGGTCGAAGACTTCGAAGCGACGCTTGCCGCGCTGGCGTCGACGTCGATGCAGGTCGTCCCTCACATCGTCATCGGCCTGCACTACGGCCGCATCGTCGGCGAGCCGCGCGCGCTCGACATCGTGAGCCGCCATCGCGTTCAATCGCTCGTGCTCGTCGTCGTCATGCCGTTCTACGCAAAGAGCGGAACGTTCGAGACGCCGCGCAGCGAAGACGTCGGCCGGATCTTCGTCGAAGCGCGCGCCCGCATCCCCGATCGCGAGGTGTTGCTGGGCTGCGCGCGCCCGCCTGGCATGCACCGCCGCGTGACCGACGCTTACGCCGTCGCGGCCGGTCTCGACGGCATCGCGTTCCCTGCCGAAGGTACGCTCGCCGTCGCGCACGCGCTCGGCCGCCCCGCCGTGCAGGAACACGCGTGCTGTTCGATCAAGACGGGACGCACGATCAAGATCCATCCGCGGGCTGCCGTCGCCGCATGACCATCGTGCGCGCCGATGTGCTGGTCGTCGGCCTCGGGCCCGCGGGCGCGAGCGCAGCCGCCGCTTCGGCACGCGCCGGCTTGTCGGTGGTTGCGGTCGACCGTCGCCACGAAGCCGGCGTTCCGGTGCAGTGCGCGGAATTCGTCCCGGCGATGATCGGGGTCGGCGCCAACGCGCTCGCTTCATCGATCCGTCAACCGATCGTATCGATGATGACGTTCGTCGAAGACGATCCGCCCGACGTCACGGCGCCGTTCCCCGGACAGATGCTCGACCGCGCGGCATTCGATGCCGCGCTGGTGCGCAATGCCGTCACCACCGGTGCGACGTGCCGTTTCCGCGTGAGCGTGCGCCGCATCGCGGCCGACGGCCGCGTGGCCCTTGCCGACGGAACCGAAATCGACGCAAAGGTCATCGTCGGCGCCGACGGCCCGCGTTCGCTCGTCGGCCGCGCGATCGGGCGTATCAACACCGAGCTTGTCGAGACGCGTCAGATCACCGTGCCGCTATTGCAGACGCACGACGCGACCGACATCTTCCTTTCCGCGTCGATTCCCGGCGGTTACGGCTGGCTGTTCCCCAAAGGCGACGTTGCGAACCTCGGCGCCGGCGTCGAGCCCGCCCATCTCGGCCGATTGAAGACGATCGTCGACGAATTGCACGCGATGCTGGTCGACGCGGGCCGCGTCGGCACCGATGTGCTCACGATGACAGGCGGGGCGATTCCGGTCGGTGGCATGCTAGAGCCGCGTGGGATGCTCGGCGCAGCGCACGTGCTGCTCGCCGGCGATGCCGCGGGACTCGCGAATCCGGTAACCGGCGCGGGCATCGCGGCGGCCGTGTATTCGGGCGGCCTCGCGGGCGATGCGGCGGCGGCGATCGTCGGCGGCGATCTCGACGCCGCGCAAGAGTATGAAGACGAGCTGCGATCGGTGCTCGGGCCATCGCTTGCACGCGCCGTTGCCCGCAGGCGCGAGCTCGCCGCGGCGCCTGCGCACGGCGAGCGCAAGGCGGCGCTTCGCCGCGGCTGGATCGCCTATCCGCAGTACTGGGCGGCCTAACAGGAGCGTCACGACGATGAGCTGTCATCGACCCGAAGCGGCGATGCCGCCTTCGGCCGGCCAGTCCGACGACCACAACACGTTCGACCGCATGCAGCCGCGCGCGCCGCAGCCGACGCCGCGCGAGGCACGAATGGGCGCGCGCGTGGTCGCCGCAAATGTCGCGCCGCAGGGCGTCTATCGGCCCAACTACAACCTGCTGACGCCGCACATGCGCTCGCCCGAGTATGTGCAAATGTCGACGGCGGCGGCGATCACGCTCGGCATCATGCAGGGTCGGATGCACCGCTGCGGCTGCACGCGCTGCCTGAACCTGTTGCTGACCTATCCCGAGGGTTGCCGCGCGAACTGCGCGTATTGCGGCCTCGCGCGCCACCGCGAAGCCGAGCGCGATTACGCCGATCGCAATTTCATTCGCGTCGACTGGCCGGCGGTGCCGCTCGCACAGACGATCGACATCGTCGCGCGCGACGGCGCGAGGAGCCCGTTCCACCGGATGTGCATCTCGATGATCACGCACCCGCGCTCCGACGACGATACGGTGACGGTGCTCAAGGCGTGGACGGCGCGCATCGACCCGGCGACGATTCCGGTGTCGATTCTGTCGAACCCGACCACGATGACGCGCGACGACGTCAGGCGCTTGCGCGAGCTGGGTGCCGACATCTTCACCGTCGCGCTCGACGCTGCGACGCCGGCGATCTTCGATCGCACGCGCGGCAAGGGCGTGCAGTCGCCGCATTCGTGGGCGAAGTATTGGGAGATCCTGCACGACGCGCGCGAGATCTTCGGCGTGCAGAAGTTCGGCGCGCACATCATCATCGGCATGGGCGAGACCGAATACGACGCGATCGCACTCGTCCAGCAACTGGTCGATCTCGGCGGCCACAGTCACCTGTTCTGCTTCTTCCCGGAGAGGGGCTCGCTGATGGACCATCTGCCGGCCACGCCGCGCGATCAATGGCGGCGCGTCCAGCTCGCGCGTTACCTGATCGACTACCGCGGAGTGCGCGCCGAGCAGATGAAATTCGACGGCGAGGGGCGCGTCGTCGATTTCGGCATTCCGACCGCCGAGCTCGACGACGTGATCGACGCCGGCAGCCCGTTCCGCACATCGGGTTGTCCGGGCAAGTTCGCCGACGACATTTCCGCGTGCGACCGCCCCTACGGCGATTCGCCGCCGAGCGACATCGCGTCCTACCCGTTCGCGCCCAATCGCAGCGACGTGCGCAAGATCCGCCGACAGCTTCGCATCGTCGCGCGGAAGTAGCATGTCGAAGCCGTTTCGCGTGATCGACACCGGCATTCGCGACGGCCGGCGTCAGATCGCGTTCGACCAGGCGTTGATCGACGCGCACAAGTCGGGCGCGATTGCCGACACGATTCGCTTTCTGCGCTTTCCGCCCACGGCGCTGATCGGGCGCCATCAGGCGCTTTCGCGCGAGGTGCGCGTCGACTATTGTGCGGCGAACGGCATCGGCGTCGTGCGCAGGATCACCGGCGGGGGCGCGATCTATTTCGACGAGGGCCAGCTCGGCTGGGAGCTCGTGTTCCACCGAACGACGCTGGGGCTCGCATCGCTCGCCGATCTCGCGCGCGAAATCTGCGAAGCGGCGGCGAGCGGGCTCGCGACGCTCGGCGTCGACGCACGCTATCGGCCGCGCAACGACATCGAAGTGGACGGCCGCAAGCTGGGCGGCACCGGCGGCTTCTTCGACGGCGACACGCTGTTCTATCAAGGAACGGTGCTGATCGACCTCGACCCGGCGCGCATGGTCGCCGCTTTGAAGGTGCCCGAGGCAAAGCTCGCGAAGCGCGCGCTCGATTCGGCGGCGCAGCGTGTCGTCACGCTGAAGGAGTTGCTGGGCGAAGCGCCGCCGATCGACGCGGTCAAGCGCGCGCTCGTCCAAGGCTTTGCCGAGCGGCTCGGCATCGAAGCGACCGCGGGCGACATCACGGGGCACGAAGAAGCGCTCGCGGCGAAGTGTTACGACGACGAGATCGGCAGCGACGGGTTCGTCGCGGAGATCGACGATCCCGATGCCTCGGAGGGCGTGTCGAGCGCTGCGGTGACGGGTGCCGGCGGCACCGTCACCGCTTACGTGCGACTCGAAGGACCCGCACTCGATCGCATTCGTGAAGTGCTCGTCACCGGCGACTTCTTCGTCACGCCGCCACGGACGATCTTCGATCTCGAATCGGCGTTGCGCGGTGTCGGCGTTCGCGGCGCGGGCGACGCCATCGAACGCTTCTTCGCGCACGCCGATGTGGGCATGCTGTCGGTTTCGCCCGCCGATTTCCGAGCGGCGATCGAAGGCGCGATCGTGGCGTCGGATCGAGATCGCGAGCGCTCGGGGCGGCGATGAAGACGATCAACGTCGTCCAGCATACGTCAGCCGAATTTCTCGGCTTGATCGAGGATCACCTCGAAGGACGCGGCGTTCGCTTCGCTTACCACCGGCCGTTCGCGGCGAAGGGCGGTTTGCCGAGCGCAGACGCGGTTACCGCGGGACTGGTGCTGCTCGGCGGCGGGCCTTGGGGCAGCGCCGGCTCACGCGACGTGCCGACGCTCGCTGCCGAGATTGCGCTCGCTCGAGCGTGCGTTTCTCGCGGTGTGCCCGTGATCGGTATCGGGCTCGGCGCGCAGGTGCTCGCGCTCGCGACCGGAGGTGCGTCCGAACCTTCGCCGCTCGAGTTGAGCGTCGGTGTCGCGACGCGCGTGTGCGACGACGCGCTGCGCGGCTATCTGCCGCAACGCTTTCCGCTCGCGATCTACATGCGCGATTGGCCGGTTCCGCCGACGCACACGCAGGTACTCGCGACCGACGAGCGCGGCCGTGCGGCGCTGTGGCAGATCGGCGCGTCGGCGTTTGGCTTCGCTGGCCATCCCGGCCTCAAGGTCGCGATGGTCGAGGATCTGGTGATGGAATTCGAAGACGCGCCGGCGAATATCGAGGCAGAGCTCGCGCAGCTACGCGCCGCTCAACGCGAGATCGAGGATGCGCTCGTGCCGATCATGACAGGCCTCGTGCAGATGACTGGTTGGATGGAAAAGTAGCGCGCCGGACTCGACTTTTCGCGAGCTGCCCGCCCCCGAAATGAGCTTGATGAAAAAGTCGAGCCTGACCCTGCTTTTCCTGCGAAAAGCGCTTGCGCGCGAACTCGACCCGTGGTTATTATATTAGAAATTACTCATATATCCGGGCGGGGTCCATGGCAAAGAAGCTCGTGATCGTGATGGCGAACACCGATCCCCGTAACGGCGAAGAGCTGGGCGCGCCGATCTTCCAGGCATCGGTTGCCGCGGCGATGGAATACGAAGTCGAAGTGATCTGCACGGCGACCGCCGGCCGTCTGATGAAGAAGGGCGTGGCCGAAAAGCTCTTCGTCAAAGCGGGATCGCCGAAGTCCGTCTACGACTTCATCAAGGACGCGCACGAGGCGGGCGCCAAGTTCTATTGCTGCTCGCCGAACCTCGATCTGTTCGAGATGACGAAGGAAGACCTCATCCCGGAGTGCGAGGGCATCATCGGCGGCGCGCACCTGATCGAGTCGGTGATGGAAGACGACGACTGCAAGGTGTTGACGTACTGATCGAGCGATTGCGAAGAACATGACGCACGCCACGACGACTCGCTTCCAGCAGCGCGCCGGAGATCCGGTCTCCGACAAGCCCCCCGTTGCGCCGGCGAAGCTGCAGCAGATCTTCAAGGACATCCAGTCCGACCTTCGTTACGACCACGAGTTGAACGGGTGCCTCAACTGCGGCATCTGCACGGCAACCTGCCCCGCGGCGCACTACTACGACTTCAGCCCGCGCGAGATCGTCCAGCTGCTGTGGACCGAGAATCTCGAAGGCATCTACGACGCGATGCAGGAGAAGATCTGGGCGTGCGCCCAGTGCTACACCTGCGCGGCGCGCTGCCCGTTCGGCAACTCGCCCGGCGGCCTCGTGATGCTGATGCGCGAGACGGCGATCAAGCACAACATGGAATCGGCGCGTAACGTTCTGCGTCCGTTCAGCCGCGTGATGCTGAAGCTGATCTCGACCGGCAACCAGCTCGCGCCCGACATGATCAACCGCGATCACTTCGCCGACTGGGGTCCGAACATCTCGAAGATCGACGCGCCGCTGAAGCTGCTGCGCCAGGCGATCCCGATGCCGACGCTCAACACGACGGCGACCGCGTGGGAAGTCAACCTGAAGACATCGATCGAGCTGTATACGATCTGGGAAGAGACGGGCGTGCTGAAGCAGCTCGAGACGATCGACGAGAACCTGTTCGACGTGATCACCGACATCATGGACGAGAAGCGCGAGGATTATAAGGACTGGCTCGCCGAGCAGGACGAGGACAGCGACGACGATTGATTGGTTGTCATCCCCGCGAACGCGGGGATCCGGCGTCGTTGGACGTGCGGACAAAGACACTGGGCCCCCGCCTGCGCGGGGGCGACGAACGCGGAGGACGCAATGACGAATCGAATCGAACCGCAGCCGGGCGAGCGCTTTACCGGACACGGCGCCGAATGGCGCGACGCGAACCTCTCGCCGCAGGAAGCGCGCATCGCGACGTCCTGGGTCGAGATGAAGATCGACAAGCGCTCGATGCTCACCACGAAGCAGCGCGTCGAGGACGTGCGCGACATCATGTGGCAGCTCGAGAAGGACGGCGAGATCGTCGTGCACCGCGTCGCCGACGAGCACGAGCCGGTCATTGCGAAGACGCTGTACGGCTGGGAGAAGAAGATCCCGACCAGGCGCCTCTGGCACCACAAGTCGTGCGGCCAGTGCGGCAACATCCCGGGTTATCCGGCGTCGCTGCTGTGGCTGATGAACCGTCTCGGCATCGAGTATCTCGACGAGACCGATCAGACTTCCTGTACGGCGTGGAATTATCACGGCTCGGGCATCGGCAACCTCGAGAGCCTCGCCGCGGTGTTCCTGCGCAATTTCCATCAGGCATACGTCGCCGCGAAGGCGCAGGGGTTGCCCGACGGCTACTACTTCCCGCTCGTCCACTGCGGGACGTCGTTCGGCAATTACAAGGAAGTACGCAGCTACCTGCTGCACTCGGCGACGCTGCGCGAAAAGGTCCGCAAGATCCTCGCCAAGCTCGGCCGGCTCGTCGACGGCAAGCTCTTGATCCCCGAGGAGGTCGTCCACTACTCCGAATGGCTGCACGTGATGCGCGAGCGGATCAAGCCGCTGCAGGAGATCGACTGCAGCGGCATACGCGCGACGATTCATCCGGCGTGCCACGTCTACAAGATGGTGCCGCAGGACGTGATCTACGACGACTCGGTGATGGACGGCAATCGCGTCGCCGTGTCGACCGGTTTGATGCAGACGCTCGGCGCGCAGGTGATCGACTACTCGACCTGGTACGACTGCTGCGGCTTCGGCTTCCGCCACATCATTTCCGAGCGCGAGTTCACCAGAAGCTTCGCGATCGATCGCAAGATCCGTGTGGCGATCGACGAAGCGCACGCCGACGTGATGATCGGCCACGACACCGGCTGCATCACCACGCTCGACAAGAATCAATGGATCGGCAAGGCAGCCGGCAAGGCAGTCGACCTGCCGGTGCTCGCCGACTGCCAGTTCGCCGCGCTCGTTTGCGGCGCGCATCCGTACAAGATCGTGCAGTCGCACTGGCATGCGTCGTCGACCGAGACGCTGATGGAGAAGCTCGGCATCGACTGGCAGGCAAAGAAGGCCGAATTCGTCGCGTATCTCGACGACGTCAAGGCCGGTAAGCAGGAAAACCTGTACGACCCGCGGCGCAGGATCACGTCCGGCCCGGGCTACATCCCGATCGCGAGCAGACCGTGACACATCCCGTTCTCGTCGTCGGCGCGGGCCCGGCAGGGCTCGCCGCCGCTCATGCGCTCGCAAGCGTTGGCGCGCGCGCGATTCTGGTCGAAAAGGAGCAGCGGCTGGGCGGTGCGCCGATCCTTTCCGGTTATGCGAAGCTCGTTCCGTCCGGCGAGTGGGCGCGCGACGCGATCGGCGGCATGGTGAAACGCGTCGAGAGCGATTCGCTCGTGACCGTCTACAAAGGCTGCACCGTCGAAACCCTCGACGGCGAGGCCGGTGCGTTTCGGGCGCGGCTGTCGAACGGCACGACCGTCGAGGCCGGCGCCGCGATCCTCGCCACCGGCTTCACGCATTTCGATTCGGTCAACAAGCCGGAGTGGGGATTCGGCACGTATCCCGACGTCGTCACGACCACGCAGGTCGAGCAGATGATCTCGACCGGCAAGGGCATTCGTTGCCCGTCGGACGGCCGCAAGCCCGAGCGCGTCGCGATCCTGTTGTGCGTCGGCTCGCGCGACCGTCAGATCGGTCGCGAATGGTGCTCGAAGATCTGCTGTACGGTGTCGTGCAACATCGCGATGGAGATTCGCGAAGAGCTGCCGGACTGCCACGTGTACATCTACTACATGGACATCCGCACGTTCGGACTGTACGAAACCAAGTACTACTGGCAGAGCCAGGAGGAATACAAGGTCAAGTACATCAAGGCGCGCATCGCCGAGGTGACCTCGAACGGCGAGAAGCTCGTGGTGAAGGGCGAGGACACGCTGGTCAAGCGCCCGATCACGATTCCGTTCGACATGGTCGTGCACGCGATCGGCATGGACCCGAACGTCGACAACAGGAAGATTTCGGCGGCGTTCGCCGTCGACCTCGAAAAGCACGGCTACATCGACAAGGGCGCCGCGTACGGCTCGCTCGGCGAGACGTCGCGCCCGGGCGTGTTCGTCGCGGGCGCGGCGACGGGTCCCGAAACGATCGACGATTCGATCGCGCAGGGCAACGCCGCGGCGATGGCGGCGTTCGCGCTGGTCAATCGCGTTCCCGCCGCAGCGGTCGCGGCGTAACCGGATTGCAGGTGCACGTGAAGCTTCCAATCGCTTCGCCCGTCGCCGCTGCCGAGCGGCCGCGTCTCGAGCTTTCGGGCCCGAAGCTCTCGTTCGCATTCGAGGCGCTCGTTTCGCGCGCCGAGGAGCTCGGCGGCATCGAAGCGTACGTCGACGCGCTGAAGCTCAAGTCCGCGGCCTTTCGCGACGTGCTTGGAGCAGGCAAGGCCGCATCGGTGGAGCTCGCGGCGTTGCGTAAGCTCTGCGCCTGCATCGCGACCGTGCGCCGTCGCGCGGGCCGCTATCTCGAGCCCGGCACATTCGCACAACTGCGGTCGCGTATCGCGGTGCTGCTCGAGCGTTGCGAAGATACGTCGACCGCCGATGCCCGCGTCGATGCGTTCTGCGCGGGTTTTCCGGACGACCGCGACCATCGCTGGGTGCGCGATCTCGCGGCCGAAGTGCTGCACAACGTCGATGCCGAGCGCTACCCGCTGATGTGCCGCTGGGTGTGGGACACGAAGCTCAACACCGGCGTCGTACGCGAGATCTGGCACGGCGAGGACGTCGATCACATCCTGATCGACGTCCCCGATCGCTACGATACGTTCGTCGTGCTGCGCGAGGAGCTCGCGCAGTTCCTCGCCGCCAACGGCGTTTTCCGCGACGTCATCCAGTACGTCGACCTGCTGACCGCTCAGGTCTACGCCGGCTACGTGAGCGAGCAGGGCGGATCGTACCTGCGCGCGGACTTCACCGCCGCCGAAGACCCGATGCTGCACGTTCGTCGGATGCTCGGCCTCGACGGCATCGGCTCGGACGGCCGCACGCGGTTGAAAGCGGTCGACGGAACCGCGCACGTCGTCGACGATCTGCGCCTCAACTGACGTCATGCCCATCCACGAACAATCGCTGATCCGCCCCGAGAACCTGAAGACGCACGACAAGCTCGTGCTCGACGGGATCGACGTCTCCGGCCACTGGAGCACGTTCATCGAGTCGCGCGTCGTCAAGGACTACAACGAGCGGCTGCAGGAAGAGATCGCGGCGCTGCCGGGCGGCGAGAACATCCATCGCTGCTGGCAGTGCGGATCGTGCACGAACGCATGCACCGTCAACGCGCTGAATCCGGACTTCAATCCGCGCTACTGGATCTACCTGATCCGCATCGGGATGGAAGCGGAGCTATTGCGCGACAAAGACATCATCTGGCAGTGCGTGTCGTGCAACAAGTGTACGTACGCCTGCCCGCGCGACGTCTTCCCCGAAGGCGTTATGAAGGCGACCGCGCACTGGCTCGAGCTCAAAGGGCACACGCCGCCGTCGAAGTCGACGCTGTTCGACGAGGAGTTCGCCGGCCAGGTGATCGCGACCGGAAAGATCGAGGAAGGGCGGATCATCCGCGGCTTTTTCGCGAAGACCGCGCAGCCGCTCAGGCAGGATTGGCTGATCGAGATGGCCCGCCGCGTCGCGCGTCGGCTGCCGGTGAAGCTCGGGATCATGATGGGGCTCTCCGCGCTGATCCGTCCGCGCACGCGCGGCTGGGGCAAGGCGCGCGACGCGATCGAGGACTACGTCGGCGAGCAGCAGTCGAAGCAGCGCAGGGCGCTCGGGCTCTCCGAGCTGGTCGAGCTCGCGAAGAGCGAAGCGTCGCCGAGCGGCGGCGCGCAACATTGACGGATCGAATCGATGGCCGACGCAGCGGTGACCGACAGCAAGACGAAGACGCGCTACCAGCGTGTCGCCTATTACCCCGGTTGCGCGCTCGAGGGCACGGGGCACGCCTATAACGCGTCGACGCGCGAAGTCGGCAAGGCGCTCGGCCTGACGCTCGACGAAGTGCCGAACTGGAACTGTTGCGGGGCGATGGAGGTGAAGAACATCGACCCGAAGGTGCAGACGTACCTGTCATCGCGCGTGATGGCGATCGCCGCCCACGAGATGAAGGCCGACGTCGTCATGGCGCCGTGCAACGGCTGCTATCACAACCTGAAGAAGGCCGAATACGACCTCGCGCATGACGCCGCGTCGCGCGAAGTCGTCGGCACGATCTCGAAAAAGGCGGGGCACGAGACGTACAGGGCGGGCGAGGTCGAGACGATCCATGTTCTCGACTGGCTGAAGCACGGCGTCGGCGAGGCGGGCCTGCGCGCGCGCGTCAAGCAATCGCTCAAGGGATTGAAGGTCGCGAACTACTACGGCTGCATGTACACGCGGCCGCGGCACATCTTTCCCGAGAAGGACAAGGGCGTCGGCAGCGAATCGACGTCGAAGCCGCATTTCATGGACGACCTGCTGGAGGCGGCCGGCGCCGAGAACGTCGAGTTCCCGTTGAAGACCGCGTGCTGCGGCGGCGCGCACACGCTTTCCGACAGCGATACGTCGACCAAGCTCGTGCTCAACATACTTCGCGCCGCCGAGGCCGCCGGCGCCGATGTGATCGCCACCGAGTGCCCGACGTGCCACACGGGCCTCGAGATGCACCAGGTGCGCGCCGAGAAGGTCCTCGGCGAGAAGACGTCGGTGAAGATCCTCTATTTCACGCAGCTTCTCGGCGTTGCGCTCGGGCTCGCGCCGCGCAAGCTCGGCGTGCACGAGAACGTCTCCGACGGACTCGCGGCGCTCAAGGAAAAGGGAATCCGATGAGGTCGCTCGACGCGATCGACGCGGATCTGGCCGCGTTTGCGCCGCGCGACGACGCGTCGGCCTCGGCGGTCGCGCTGCTCGCGAGCGCCGAGCAGGTGCTCGAGCGCTGGATCGAAGCGCGCGGCGATACGCCGACCGACGAGGAGCGCGAGGGCTTCCGCCTGCTCGCGCTGCACCGGCAGGGCGCGCAGGACACGCCGAGCTTCAACGCGTGCCGCGAGACGTGCCGCGAGATCGCCTACCACTATAATCTGCTGTGTCTGCAGCCCGATGTTACGCAGAACGCGCAGCGGCAGCGGATGATGGCACTGCTCGTCCGCCATCTCGAGCTCTTCGTCAGCGGCAAGATGCAAGTCGAAGGGCTCGGCGAATTCTGCTGCGCATCGCGCCCGCTTCACGCCCAAACGTAACGCCATCGAACGAAGGGGAATTTCGTCATGCCTACCGTGCGCGGGTGTCATCTGCCCGACGACTTGCTGTACGACGTCGACAATCACATCTGGTTCAAGGAGCAGGGCGACGGCACGGTGAAGCTCGGCATGACGACGGTCGCCACCTCGATGGCCGGCCAGCTCGTCGCGTTCACGCCGAAGAAAGTCGGTCGCGAAGTGCAGGCGGGCAAGTCGTGCGCGACGGTCGAGTCGGGTAAATGGGTCGGTCCGGCGAAGTCGGCCGCGGGCGGCGAGCTCGCCGCGATCAACGAAGAGCTCGTCGCCAAGCCGTCGCTTGCGAACGAGGACCCGTACGGCGCCGGATGGCTCGTCGTCATCAAGCCGACCGACTGGGCGGCCGTCAAGGCGACGCTCGTTCCGGGAACGCAGGTCGCCGCCCCGTACGAGGCCAAGATGGCCGCCGACGGCTTCGCCGGCTGCGCGTGCGCGCCCGGCAGCTGAACACACCGTGCCCACGATGAAATCCACACGGACCGCTGCCAACGCGGCGAGAAAGCCGCGCGCCGGCGCGCGAATGGGCGAGCTGCAGAAGAACGCGTCTCGCGTTGCGGGGCTGCTCAAGGCGATGGCGAACCCCGCCCGTCTCGTCGTTCTTTGCCAGCTCGCCGAGGGCGAGCGCAGCGTCGGCGAGCTCGAGCGCGCCGTCGGCCTGTCGCAATCCGGCATCTCGCAGCATCTTGCCGTGCTGAGGCGGGGCGACGTCGTCGCGAGCCGTCGCGAAGGGCAAACGGTGTTCTATTCGCTCGCGAGCAGTGAAGTCGTCACGCTGATGGGCACGCTGCACGCGGTGTTCTGCAGCGAGCCGTCGATGCGCGCGCCGGCGCGGCTCAAGACGCGCGCGGCTTGACGCGCCGTCGGGTTCAGTCGACCGGCTTCGGCACCGGCGTCGACAGGCATCCGACCAGTTGCTCCATCCGCACGCGCGTAAGCTCCAACCAAGCGTCACGGATGCGCGCGTCGGCGGCGTCATCGGCATCGCCGGACCGCGCGTCGCGGACGGCGTCGAGCAACCGATCGAGCGCCTCCCCAAGCTCGCCGGTGCGCGCATCCTGCGCGGTCCAGCCGAGACGGCGTCCGGCACGGCGGTACGTGTCGACATCGGGTGCCGAGCGGGCGAGTTGATCGAGCTTCGCAAGGCGCGCGATGTCTTCGCGAAACAGTTGCGCGCGGAACAAGCTCGGCTCGATAGCGACTTGGCTCTGCAGTTCTTCGATCAGACGCATGGTGAAAGCCTCTCGGTTCGTATTCGATCACGCGCGCGGTGCGTCGGCAAGCGCGGGCAATACATCCGACGCGATGCACTCGAGCGACTCGCGTACGACGTCGGTCGGCAACGCGCCGGCGCCGATCGAGCACAGCAGGTGCGTAACGCCGGCGTCGCGGTAGCGCGCAATGCGCTCGAGGCACTGCGCCGGTGTGCCGACGACGGCGAGGCCGACAAGCTCGAGAACCGACAGCCGCGCGCCAAGCTTGAACAATCGGCGGTATCGGCCGAGCTCGTGCAGTTGCTCGTAGCTCGGCCACAACGTTTCGAGCACCGGCGCCGTCGCGCGCAGCAGCTCGCCGTACGACCAGCGCATCGCCGGCGCGGCGAGCTCACGCGCGCGCTTGCCGTCGCGAAGGCAAAGCATGCCGACCGTCATGCCGATGCGCATCGGCTCGGCATGCGTCCACGCGGCACGGTAGCGTCGAATGTCGGCGGCAACCATGAACCACGGCTTGAACGGTCCGGCGAGAACGCCGAGACGCTCGCGTGCGGCCCATTCGAACGTGTCGGGGCTCACGGCGGCGGTCCAGAGCGGCGGATACGGTCGCTGCAGCGGACTCGGCACGACGCGGACGTGATCGAGCCGGAAAAGGCGCCCGTGGTGGTCGACGGGCGCGCCGCTCGCCACGGCGCGAAGGATCGCGAGCGACTCGTCGACCAGCGCGCGGCTTTGCGCCATGTCGGCGCCGAACGTCGCATACTCGGCGGGCGAAAATCCGCGGCCGATCCCCGCTTCGAGCCGTCCGCCGCACAGCAGATCCAGCGTCGCGATCCGCTCGGCCACGTGCAGCGGATGATGATACGGAAGCGGGATGACGCCGAGCCCGAGACGAAGCCGCGACGTTCGCTGCGCGAGCGCCGCGAGCACGAGCTCGGGCTTCGACGAATGCGAATAGCCCGGCATCAGATGGTGCTCGACGAGCCATGCGCCGTGAAAGCCGAGCCGGTCGGCGAGCTCCATCTCCGCGAGCGCATCGGCGTAGACTTCCGATTCGCTTCGACCGAGCTGCGGCGGCACGGAGAGCTCGTAGAACAGATCGAGCAGCAGTTCGATTCTCCGATCGAGGTGGTGTCGTGTCGAGCCTAGCCGAACTCGCGCCAACCCGCTACGACGATCCGCTCGCGCGCATCGACTGGAGCTTGGTCGACCGCGACTGTTGGTGGATGCCGCCTGCCGCGCTGTCGCTCGCCGGCGTACCCGAGTTCGAGGCGCTGCCGTTGCGTGTGCGGCAGCGTTTGTCGCACGTCGAGTACGTACATTTGCTCGAAGCCGGCTTGTGGCTCGAGTCGATGTTCATGGCTCGGCTCGCTTCGCTCGCGCACCGCAGCGGCGACGTCACGCGTCGCGTGCGTCTGCTGCAGGAAGTGCGCGAAGAGGCTGGCCACAGTCTGATGTTCGTCGAGCTCTTGCACCGAAGCGGCTTCGGCGTCACGGGCGATCACGGGATCGCGCTGCGCTTGGTCGATCGGCTCGGACGCCTGCTGCCGAGCAACTCGGCGCTGTTCTGGGCGATGGTGGTCATCGGCGAGGAGCTTCCCGACCGGCTCAACCGCAGGCTTGCGCGCGGCGTCGAGGACGCGACGCTATCGTCGGTGGTCTTTCGCATCGCTCAGATCCACACGCGCGACGAAGCCGCGCACGCCGCTTACGCTCGAACGCAGTGCGAGCCGCCCGTCACGCAAGCTGCGCGGTGGCAACGGCGGTTGCTCGCGCCGGCGCTATCGGTCGCGATCGACCTCTACGCGCGCTACGTCTACTTTCCGTCGGCGGCGATCTTCGAGCGCGCAGGCCTTGCGCCGGCGACACGCTGGCGGGATCGCGCGCTCGCGAATCCGGTCCGCCGGGCGCAAGTTACCGAGATGTTGCGGCCAACGCTCGAGTTCCTGCGGCGCAACGGCTGGCGCGTGTCGAGCCGGTACGAAAAGTAGGGTCAGACTCGACTTTTCGGAAAGTAGGGTCAGACTCGACTTTTCGGAAATTCGAGTCTGACCCTACTTTCTCAGAACCGGTACGCCCACTGCACGCCGAGCGACCATTGATACATCTCGATCTTTTCCTGCATCGCGGCTTGCGCGGCCGGCGGGAAGAAATTGTTGAACAAGCTCGACCCCTGCAGCTCGTTGTTGAACGCGTACATGAACGCGCCGGTCACCTCGTTCTTCGGATCCCACTTGTACGTTGCGCCTAGCGTCAGATGGTCCTTCACCACGCCGGGTGCGAGGATGTTGAACGTCACGTCGCTCGAGCGGATCGGGTTGTCGCTGTGGTTGTAGCCGCCGCGAAGCGTCCACTGCGAGTTGAGCTCGTATTGCACGCCGACCTTGAAGGCGTCGATGTCCTGCCAACCGAAGCCTGCGCCGTTCGATCCGCCGAGGCATGCCGATGCATCGCCGCCGACGCACTGTAATATGAGGTTGCCCGCGTTGCTGACGGACTTCGAATCGCTGTAGTTGATTCGCTCGTAGTCGAGCGCGACCAGCCATTGCGGTGTGGGCCGTACGGCGATTCCGACGCCCCAGTTGGATGGAATGTCGAACCCGCCGTTTTCGGCGAACAGGCCCTTGTATTTGTCGAAGTTCTCCATGCTGATCTTCGACTGGTACGTCGCGCCGATCGCGAACTGCGGCGTCAACTGTCCGTAGTAGCCGACACGCACGCCCCATCCCGTCGAATCGTCGTACCCGCGGTTGGTGACGTTGCCGGGGCTCGTCGAAAGCCCGTCGAACGCTTGCACGCCTTCAGCCCGGAAACGCTGATAGGCGAATAGCGGCGAAATCCCGATCGAGTGGTCGGGGTGGAACTTCCAGGCGATCGTCGGCGCAATGACGAGTTGCGAAAGATCGACGCCGAGCTGGCCGTTGCCGCAGAGAAGGTTGTACGGGCCGGGCGCCGGGTTGAAACCTGTTCCCGGACCTGTCGCCGGACCACACGCGCCGGGCGAGGGGAGTTGACCGCCCGGATAGTCGGTGTTCATGCCGCCGTTGCCGTACACGGTGATACCGAGCGCGACGTCGGGCCGCACCATGTGGTTGTACGCGACCTCGGGGATGCCGAAATAGTTGCTGTCGCTGTCGGCCGATCCGTTGAGGCCGAATCCTGCGCCGTCGGTACGCTCGGCCTTGCGCCAGGGGCTGAACAGGTCGATGCCGAGCGCAAACTGATTGCCCGCATACGCCATCGTCGCCGGATTGTTGGCGCCGCCGAACGCATCCCCCGTAACGGCGATTGCCGCGCCGCCCATTCCCTTGGCCTTCATCCCATAGCCGTGGGCGAAGTAGCCGTCGGTTGCATGCACTGCGAGCGGCAGCATCGCCGCGATCGCCGCGGCAAGTAGCTTGATTTTCATTATTGCTTCCTCAGTGTTGTTGAAACCGTGAACCTGGCGGCCGCGGCGGGTAGGCGCGGCCGGAATCGAATCAGATGAAAAGCGTCACGTCGGCGTCCTTCGCCATCGGCAGGAAGGATGCCGCACCGACGTATTCCTTGACGTCGGGAATGAACTGTTCGCGTTTGTAACCGAAGAGGTCGACGGTCATTTGGCATCCGATGAAGTTGACGCCCGCCTCGAGGCACAGCTGACGCAGCTCGCCGATCTCGGCGACGCCCTTGTTCTTGATCGTCTTTCTCATCATCTTCGTTGCGAACGCCTCGTAGGCCGGAATCAGCGACTGCACGGCGTTCGGTATGTTCCAGCGGATCGATTTGAACCAAGCCGGTCCCATCGGCATCTTCATCGGCATCGCCGGATTGCCGAGCGGGCTCACCTTGAGTTTCCTCAAGTCCTTCTTCAGCAGCTCGAGGCCGTAGAAGGTGAAGAAGACCGAGACGTCCCAGCCGAGCGCGGCCGCGGTCGACGACAGGATGAACGGCGGGTACGCCCAGTCGAGCGTCCCTTTGGTCGCGATGATCGTCATCGAAGGCGTTTTCGCCGCCTTCAGCTCGGCGAGCTTCGCTTCGAGCCTTTGCGCCAGCAGCGCGTCGATTCGCGCGTCGATCAGCCGTTCGAGATCGATCGTTTCAGGTAGCGTCGCCATGCGCGTCTCCTCGGTCGCAACAGTGTCGAAATGATGCTAATACTCCCGGGGGGTAAGCGCAAGCGTGCAGCAAGGGGCATTGACTTGCGACAAGGCTCCGCGATTCGATGTCGTACGGTGACAACAAATCGACGGCATACCCCATAGTGTATGGTGCGACTTGATAACGCAGTCGCTCGTCACGCCGCGGCATCGCGCCGCGCGGACCCAATGCACGTCAGCGGAGTCGCCGGAGCGCGCTTGCAATCACGCCTATCGACGACTCGGAGAGCGGGCGGCCCCGCTCAATGCTGCGGAAAGCTCGCGACGATGTTCACGTGCGTCGCGATGTCGATGCCCGGAACGACCGCGACGCCGCCACGATCGGCGCACGATCCCGAACCGCCGCCCATGGCGTGATGGACGAAGCAGAAGCGGGCGATCGCGCGGAGCTCGAGCAGATAACCCGACCGCACGTCGCCCTCGGCGACAGGCGGTGCACCGAGCCAGTGAAAGTGCGCGTACGCGCCCGGCTGGGGAATGTCGGCGCGTTCGACAAGCCACACGGGGTGATCGTCGTCGACCTGGTAAAGGAACACAGCGTTCGCGGGCAGGCCATCAAGGGTCCAGCCGACGTCACAGGTGTTGGTCGAGCAATCGTCATGCGTCGCGATCCGAAGACCGTCCTCGGTGGTCTCGCCGGTGTAATGCACGTACAGGAAGCCCGCCAGTGCATCCGCGCCTTTCACACGCGTCTGCTGGTGGGTGTCGATTTCGTTGCCGAACAGAAAGTCGTATGGCGAAGCGTGGTCGCGCCACGGGTATCCGGCCGCAACCGCTCCGCCGGTCATCGTGAACGCCGCAACAGCGAAGAACATCGAACGGACGGCGTGCCGCATGGTGGCCCCCTCGGTGGTTGACAATCACCGGCGTTGGGCAATCTTCTCGCCTTCCGGGTTCCGCGACGGTTTGCCACCCGAGCGGCATCGACCGGAGCTTCCTTTCGATGGTGAGGCCGTCGTGACCGGTCTCGGCCTCGCGGAGGCGCAGAAATGGACGACCGGCCGACACCCGCAGGATACCCACGGGTGTATACTAAAACGCTGAAATTGGCACGAGACAAGTGATGATCGACACCGACAAATCGGCGTTGCACGAAGCCGAATCGAAGCGGGCGATGGATGTGCGGCTCGCGCGCGTCGAAGGCCAGGTCCGCGGGGTGCGGCGAATGATCGCCGGCGACGAGGATTGCGAGGACATCGCGCTGCAACTCGCCGCCGCGCGCAAGGCGCTCGACCGGGCGTTCTACGAGATGGTGTCGTGCATGATCCGCGCCGAGGCTCCCGCCGGCGCGGCGGCGCGCCGCGAGCACGCGAAAAAGGTCGCCGATTTGCTCGCGCGGTTCGGCTAATGGCCGTGACCTCGGCTCAACCGGCGTCGAACGATGGCGCGCAAGTGCGCACGACGACCTGCTACATGTGCGCGTGCCGCTGCGGCATCCGCGTTCACCTGCGCGACGGCGAGATCCGCTACATCGACGGCAATCCGAATCATCCGCTCAACAAGGGCGTGATCTGCGCGAAGGGCGCGTCGGGGATCATGAAGCAGCATTCGCCGGCGCGGCTCACGCGGCCGCTTCGGCGCAAGGCGGGCGCCGAGCGCGGCGCGGGCGAGTTCGAGCCGATTTCGTGGGACGAAGCGTTCGCGACGCTCGAATCGCGGCTCGCGAACATTCGCGCGAACGACCCGAAGAAGTTCGCGCTCTTCACCGGCCGCGATCAGATGCAGGCGCTGACCGGCCTTTTCGCGCGCCAGTTCGGCACGCCGAACTACGCGGCGCACGGCGGCTTCTGCTCGGTCAACATGGCCGCCGGCATGATCTACACGATCGGCGGATCGTTCTGGGAGTTCGGCGGCCCCGACCTCGATCGCGCGAAGCTGTTCGTGATGATCGGTACCGCCGAGGACCATCATTCGAATCCGCTCAAGATCGCGATTTCGAAGTTCAAGCGCGCCGGCGGCAGGTTCGTCTCGATCAATCCGATCCGCACCGGCTATTCGGCGATCGCCGACGAGTGGATCCCGATCAAGCCGGGGACCGACGGCGCGCTGCTGCTCGCGATCATCCACGAACTGCTCGCGACCGGACTCTACGACCGCGACTTCCTCGTTCGCTATTCGAACGCCGGTCAGCTCATCGACTGCGACGAAGCGAGCGCCGATTTCGGGCTGCACGTCGCCGACGCGGCGAGCCCGGAAGTCAATCCGATGTATCCGCGCAACAAGCTATGGTGGGATCGGCTGACGCGGCGCGCCGTCGCGACGCACACGCCGGGCGCCGACCCGAGCTTGTTCGGCTCGTTCACGCTGCCCGACGGCAAGACGGTGAAGCCCGCGCTGCAGCTTCTCGACGAGCGCGTCAAGCATTGCACGCCGGAATGGGCGGCGGCGATCACCGGCATCGCCGCGGCGACGATCCGCCGGGTTGCGCACGAGATGGGCATCACGGCGCGCGACCAGAAGATCGAGCTGCCGATCGCGTGGACCGACTCGTGGGGCGTCGAGCACGAAACCGTTACCGGCAATCCGGTTGCGTTCCACGCGATGCGCGGTCTCGCGGCGCACTCCAACGGATTCCAGACGATTCGCGCGCTCTCGATCCTGATGTCGCTGCTCGGCACGATCGACCGGCCCGGCGGCTTCCGTCATCGGCCGCCGTTTCCGCGCGCGATCCCGCCGAGCGCAAAGCCGCCGAACGGTCCGCACGCGATCAAGCCGAACACGCCGCTCGCAAGCCTCGCGCTCGGCTGGCCGGCGAGCCCGGACGATCTGTTCGTCGACGACAACGGCGATCCGGTTCGCATCGACAAGGGTTTTTCCTGGCACTACCCGCTGTCGGTGCACGGTCTGATGCACGATGTCGTGACGAATGCGTGGCGCGGCGATCCATACCGCATCGACACGCTGCTGATCTTCATGGCGAATCTCGCGTGGAACTCGACGATGCATACGACCGAGATCCGCCGGATGCTGAACGACAAGGATGCCGACGGCGAGTACAAGATTCCGTTCCTCGTCGTCTGCGATGCGTTCCAGTCGGAGACGACCGCATTCGCCGACCTTGTGCTTCCCGACACGACGTACCTCGAGCGACACGACGTGATGTCGATGCTCGACCGGCCGATCTCCGAATACGACGGTCCGGCCGATTCGGTCCGCGTGCCGGTCGTGCCGCCTGCGGGCGAATGCAAGCCGTTCCAGGAGGTGCTGATCGAGCTCGCGAGTCGCTTGAAGCTGCCGGCGTTCACGAGGCCCGACGGCGCGCGCAAGTTCCGCGACTATCCTGACTTCATCGTCAACTACGAGACCGAGCCGGGATCGGGCATCGGCTTCCTGTCCGGCTGGCGCGGCCCCGACGGCGACCAGTTCATGAAGGGCGCGCCGAATGCCGATCAGTGGAAGCATTACGCGGACAACGATTGCGTCTTCCACCATGAGCTGCCGCCGTCGTACCGCTACATGCGTAACTGGAACAAGGGTTACATGCAGTGGGCGCAGCGCGTGCGTCTGCGCCGCTTCGACGACCCGGTGCTCATCCAGATCTACTCCGAGGTGATGCAGCGCTTTCGACTCGCGGCGCAAGGCAAGCGACCGGGGCGGCAGCCGCCGCCGGCGTTGCGCGAGCGCATCGAGCGATATTTCGATCCGCTGCCGTTCTATCACGAGCCGCTCGAGGTCGCGCTGACCGATCGCGCACGCTATCCGCTCGCCGCGGTGACGCAACGGCCGATGGCGATGTATCACGCTTGGGATTCGCAGAACGCGTGGCTGCGCCAGATCCATGCGCACAACTACCTGTTCGTCAATCCGGCGACGGCGCGCGCCGCTGGCATCGACGACGATGGATGGATGTGGGTGGAATCGGCGTGGGGCAAGGTCCGTTGTCAGGCGCGCTACAGCGAAGCGGTGGAGCCGTCGACGGTATGGACGTGGAACGCGATCGGCAAGGCGCCCGGCGCGTGGCGACTGTCCGAAGACGCGAACGAGTCGCAGCGCGGCTTCCTGTTGAATCACCTGATCGCCGGCGAGCTACCCGTCGACGGCGGCACGATGTCCAATTCCGATCCGATCACCGGGCAAGCCGGCTGGTACGACGTGCGCGTTCGCATCTATCCGGCCGCGGCGGACGAGCCGAAGACGACGTGGCCGCAGTTCGACTCGACACCGGGCGCACCCGGAACGCAGACGCCGCGAAAGCGTTGGCAAGCGTTCTTCCGCGGCCGGCTGCAAGGCGAATGAGCGCCGGCCGCCGCCCGCTGTCATTCCCGCGAACGCGGGAATCCAACGTCGTTGTCGACCGAAAGTCGCTGGGTCCCCGCGTTCGCGGGGACGACAAACGGTGACGCACACATGACGCAACTCGCGCTCGTCATCGACTTGAACGTCTGCGTCGGTTGCCACGCGTGCGTGACGAGCTGCAAGGAATGGAACACGTCGGGGGAGGCCGGTGCGCTCGCCGACTTCAATCCGTATGGCAAGGATCCGACCGGAACGTTCTTCAACCGTGTTCAGACGTTCGAGGTCGGCGAGTACCCGAACACGCAGACCGTGCATTTCCCGAAGAGCTGCCTGCACTGTGAGGACCCGCCGTGCGTTCCGGTGTGCCCGACCGGCGCATCGTACAAGCGCGCCGAAGACGGCATCGTGCTCGTCGACTACGACAAGTGCATCGGCTGCAAGTACTGCGCGTGGGCGTGTCCGTACGGCGTGCGCGAGTTGGACGAGCGGCAGCAGGTGATGAAGAAGTGCACGCTGTGC
Source organism: uncultured beta proteobacterium (assembly GCA_963728935.1). Taxonomy (GTDB): domain Bacteria; phylum Pseudomonadota; class Gammaproteobacteria; order Burkholderiales; family Casimicrobiaceae; genus CAVSMC01. Next base: position 3,129,655 of record CAVSMC010000001.1, read on the forward strand.
GTCGACCGTATCTACGACATGTCGCTCGAGGCCTTCGATCGCAAGCCAGCGTGCGTCAAGGCGTGTCCCACCAGCGCGCGCCTGTTCGGCGACATCCACGACCCCGATTCCGAAGTATCGCAGGCAATTCGCGAGCGCGCCGGTTACGCGCTGATGCCCGAGTGGGGTACGAAGCCGGCAAACCATTATCTGCCCCGCCGGCGCACGACTCCCCAGATCGAGACGGACCAACTCGTGCGCGCCGACAATCCGCTGAAGATCGACGGCAAGTTGCCGAAACCGCGCCAGGACGACGCGGCGCTCGACGACGTCACGTCCTGGTAGCAAGAGCCATCGACATGCACCCCGCATTCTCCGTTGTCTTCCTCACCACCCTGATCGGCGCCGGACAGGGATTGTTCGTCGCCCTCTACGCCGCGCAGTGGGGCGAACGGCACGGATGGCTCGTTGCCGGACCCGACCGCGACTACGTCATCGCAGGTGCGCTCATCTCGATCGCGCTTACCGCAGCAGGGCTCGTCGCGTCGCTCTTCCATCTCGGCCGGCCCGAGCGCGCGTGGCGCAGCGCCGCGAAATGGCGCACGTCGTGGCTTTCACGCGAAGTGATCGCGCTGCCGGCTTTCCTCGGCGCGAGTTCGCTCTACGCGGCCGCTGCGTATGTTGGCTTCGATGCGCCGCTCATCGCGGGCGCTCCCGCGCTTATCGCGTGCATCGCGCTGTTCATCTGCACGGGCATGGTGTACGCGGGCATCCGCTTCCTTCGCGAATGGGCGAGTCCGCTGACGCTCGTCAACTTCCTTTTGATCGGCTGTGCGTCGGGGTTCACGTTCGCCTCGGCGCTGTCGGCGCTGCTCGCGCCGTCGCTGTTCCGCTTTCACGCCGCCGGCGCCGCCGTACTGACCGCGGCGGCGCTCGTCTCGCGCGCCGCGTCGCTCGTTCGCAACGCCCACCTCAAGCCGAAATCGACGCTGCAATCGGCGATCGGCATCAAGCATCCGCGCATCGTTCAGATCGCTCAGGGGTTCATGGGCGGCTCGTTCAATACGCGCGAGTTCTTCCACGGCGCGAGCGCCGGCGCGTTCCGCTCGATCAAGTGGCTCGCGCTCACCCTTGCGTTCATGGCGCCGATTGCGCTGCTCGTTGCCGCGCTGGCGGCATCGGCGCCCACGTTGGCGATCGCCGCCGTCGTCGTCCAATGCGCCGGGCTCGTCGCCGAACGCTGGTTCTTCCTGGCGCAGGCGAACCATCCGCAGAACTTGTACTACCAGGCCATCGCGTAGCGTGACGAGCGTAACGGACGGTGCGATCGCGGCGACGACGTTTGCCGCCACTATCGCCCCTGCATGCGCGGGGAATCGCGCCGCGATCGAAGCGCTTTTCGACCGCCGCGCCGGCGCGTGATCCGGCAGGGCTCTTGCCTCGCTCGCGCCGCGCGGGTCTAATGATGGCGTTCGTCTCGATCACGGGGACCGCCATGTCGATACGCTCGATCCGCTCGATCGTCCAGGGTCAGACGCCGATCACCGCGCCGAAAACGGCGATCGTAGCCGACGTCGCACGGCTTATGCGCACGCACAACGTCGGCTCGATCATGGTAGTCGACGGCACGCGGCTGATCGGCATCTTCACGGAGCGCGACGCGTTGTTCCGCGTGCTCGCGGGCAATCGCGACCCGGGCGCCACGAAGCTCGGCGAGGTGATGACGCCGCAGCCGCAGACGATCCATCCCGACGAGCCGTTCCTGCGCGCGCTTCGGATGATGCACGAGGGCAAATTCCGCCACATGCCCGTCGTCGAATTCGATCGGCCGCTCGGCATGGTCTCGGTGCGCGATGCGCTCGACGAGGATCTGCACGAGCTGCGCGCCGAGCTCGAGCAGCGCGAGGAGATGCGCGAGTAGAGACTGTTCGCCGCGCGCTCCCGCGCCGAACACGACGGAAGCTCCGCGCGCCGCTAGCCGTCTGCGACCCGTTGCCGTTGCCGCAACGAGTACCAGTCGAGCTTGCGCGTGAGCGCCATCGCGCCCGCGAGCACCGCGAAAACGAGCAGCGAGCCGAGCAGCAGCGCGTTGTCCTCCGACATCAGCAGGCCATACAGCGCGCCGTACAGCGACGTGAACAGCAAGGCGAACGCAAGGCCGCGCCGCCAGCCGCCCAGAACCGCGGCGAGATAGTGAGCGAGCAGCGCAATGCAAGCGAGCGACGCGACCGCGTATGCGATCGGGAACGCGATATGTTCGGAAAGGCCGATCAGCAGAAGGAAGAACGTCGCTAGCGCAAGACCGACCAACAGGTATTGCGCGGGATGGATCGGCAGCTCCTTCAAGAGCTCGAACAGCGCGAAGCAGCCGAACGTGAGCCCGATGAACAGGAAGCCGTATTTCAACGCACGATCGGACAGCGAGTAGACGTCGATTGGATCGATGAAGCGCACGTCGATGCGGTCGGCGCATACCGATTGCGCGCACGCTGACCTGCCATCGAGTTGTGCAATGAGCTGTCGCTGCGCATTGGACGCAAGCGAGGTGGCGTTCCACTGCGCGCTGAAGCCGTCCGCGCGTCGCTGCTGCGAGTCGGGCAGCGGCAGGAACTGTCCGCCGAAACTCGGATGCGGCCAAGCGGAGCGCAAGCTCGTGCGATCGTCATCGGCAAGCGGGACGATCGACAACGACTCGGTGCCGTGCAGCGCGATGTCGATCGAATAGGCGAATCGCTGCGGCGTCGACGGATCGAACGGCGTCACTTCCGCGTGCACGCCGTTGGCGGCGCGATCGAGGCCGCTGCCGCGCTCGAACGCGATCGCCGCGCCGTTCCAGACGAGCGACGGCGCGCCGATCAACCCGCGCGGATCGGCGAGCACGATGCCGACCGTCGGCTTGCCGAACACCACGCGCGAATCGGTGCGCGTGCGCTCGACGTCGGGCGGGCGATCGAGCACGAATTCGCCGCGCACGATTGCATGCCACGTGAAAACGCGCACGGCGAACAACCCGCGCGATTTCGTTTCGATCGCCGCGTCGCCGTCGATCGAACGGCTCGCGGGAAAGAAGTGGGCGACGTGCTCGACCCTGCGCCGCTCGACGTGATGCGTACGTCCGTCGATCACGGGCTCTTCGAACTCCTCGACGTACGGCACTGAAAGGATCGGTCCGGCGACGAGCTGCGAGCCGTAGCTCGCCGACGCGATCTCGCGTACGACCGCCTGTTGGCGGGCCGCGCGCTCGCCGACGATGCCGTCGATCATCCGCAGCGCAATCCCAAGCAACACTAACAGCGTCACGATCAACGCCGCTTTGATCAGCAATCCTTTCTGCATCGCCGCGTTCGTCCTGCTCCGGTGCATGCAGCATGTCCGACGGTGATGTCGGGAGCGTGGCGATGCATGGCCGAATTGTGTTGACGGAAGGGCTATCCGCAGGCAGTCACCGCGAAACCCCGGGATGGATCGTCGGTCAGTACCTGTACGCACCAACAGGCCGCTGCGAGCGCGCTTATCCGTGAAGCGCAGCGGGTTTCTTCGGTTTCGCAGCGTCGAGGTCGTGTCATGTCATCGCGCAGCATCCTTCTTGTCGCCGCGGTCGCCGCCACCGTCGCGGGTTGCGGTCAAACGGCGCATTTGCCGATTACGGCGGGCATGGGTCCCAGTCCCGAGCTGCCGCCGCCGCAGAAGTCGCTGATTCCGACCGTAAACATTGCGCCGGCGAAGGGCTGGTCCGCGGAAAGCAAACCGGCGGCCGCGCCGGGTCTCGCCGTCAACCGCTTCGCCGACGGTCTCGAGCATCCGCGTTGGGTGTACGTGCTGCCCAACGGCGACGTGCTGATCGCCGAATCGAACGCGCCGCCGAAGCCGGAGGACGGCAAGGGCATCAAAGGCAGGATCTACAAGGCCGTGCAGAAACAGGCGGGCGCGGGCGTGCCAAGCGCAAATCGCATCACGCTGCTGCGCGACGCCGATGGCGACGGAGTTGCCGAAACGCGCAGCGTATTCCTGCAGGGCCTTCATTCGCCATTCGGCATGGCGCTCGTCGGCAACGAGCTGTATGTCGCGAACTCCGACGCACTGGTGCGCTTTCCGTACCGCGAAGGCGAAACGACGATCAGCGATTCGGGTACGAAGGTCGTCGACTTGCCGGCGGGTCCGCTCAACCATCATTGGACGAAGAACGTGATCGCGAGCGCTGACGGCTCGAAGCTGTACGTGACCGTCGGTTCCAACAGCAACGTCGCCGAGAACGGCATCGACAAGGAGGAGGGCCGCGCCGCGATCTGGGAAGTCGACCCGAGGAGCGGCTCGCATCGCGTGTTCGCGTCCGGCTTGCGCAACCCGAACGGCATGGCATGGGAGCCCACGACCGGTGCGCTATGGACGGCGGTCAACGAGCGCGACGAGCTCGGCAGCGATCTCGTTCCCGACTACATGACGTCGGTGCGCGACGGCGGGTTCTACGGCTGGCCGTACAGCTATTACGGGCAGCACGTCGACGACCGTGTCAAGCCGCAACGCCCCGATCTCGTTGCGAAGGCGATCGTCCCTGATTACGCGCTTGGCCCGCACACTGCTTCGCTCGGCCTCGCGTCATCGCGCGGGACGAGCCTGCCGGCGCAGTTTCGCGACGGCATGTTCATCGGCCAGCACGGCTCATGGAACCGCATGCCCAAGAGCGGCTATAGGGTTATCTTCGTGCCATTCGCGAACGGCCGGCCGTCGGGACCGGCGATCGACGTGCTCGCCGGCTTCGTCGACGACGACGGCAAAGCGATGGGGCGGCCCGTCGGCGTCGCAATCGACAGGCGCGGCGCGTTGCTCGTCGCCGATGATGTCGGCAACGTCATCTGGCGCGTCAGCACCGCGGCACCGGGCACGACCGCTTCAGCCGCAGCGCGCTGAGGCATTCGCTTTCTCAGCGCGAAGCGCGGGCGGGCGGCAATGATCGCCGCCGGTCCGCGCGCGGGGTAACATGTCGTGACCCTCACGCAGGAAGGAGCGGATCATGAGCATTCACGACGAACTCGCGGCGACCATCAAGAAGCTGACCGCGCCAGGCAAAGGCATCCTCGCGGCGGACGAGAGCATGCCCACGATCACCAAGCGCTTCACGGCGGTCGGCATCGAATCGACCGACGAAACGCGGCGCGCCTATCGGAACCTGCTGTTCACCGCGCCGGACGCCGACCGCTATCTCGCCGGCGTCATCCTGTTCGAGGAGACGCTCGATCAGAAGGGCGACGACCAGACGCTCTTCGCCGAGGTGCTCAATCGGCGCGGCATCGTACCCGGGATCAAGGTCGACAAGGGAACCGTCGCGCTGCCGAACGCGAGCGGCGATCTCATCACGCAGGGCCTCGACGGATTGGGCGAGCGCTTGAAGACGTACAAGGCAAAGGGCGCCCGGTTCGCCAAATGGCGTGAGGTCTATCCAATCACCGATCGCAATCCGACCCGGCTCGGCATCGAAGCGAACGCCGAGGTGCTCGCGCGCTACGCGACGATCTGCCAGGATCAGGGGATCGTTCCAATCGTCGAGCCCGAGGTGCTGATCGACGGCGACCACACGATCGAGCAATGCTACGAGGCGACCGACGCCGTGCTGCACGCGGTGTTCCACGCCCTGCATCGGCATCGCGCGATCCTCGAAGGGCTCGTGCTGAAGCCGAACATGGTGCTGCCCGGCAAGGAGCGTCCGCCCAAGGCGAGCCCCGAGACCGTTGCCCGAGCGACGCTCGACGCGCTCAAGCGCAACGTTCCTGCGGCCGTTCCGACGATCAACTTCCTGTCCGGCGGGCAGGCGCCTGTCGAGGCGACCGCGAACCTCAACGCGATGAACGCGATCGGCGGAGCGCCGTGGATCCTGTCGTTCTCGTACGCGCGCGCGTTGCAGGACGACGCGATGCGCACGTGGGCAGGCCGCACGGAAAACGTGCGCAACGCTCAGGAGCTCTTCCGCCGCCGGCTCAAGATGAACAGCCTCGCGCGCGACGGCAAGTGGAACGACGCGGCAGAGAAAGCTGCCTGACGCAGCGCCTCGTATCCGTTGTCTTCTTCTCCTGCGGCGCGATGAGGGCCCCCTGTCCCGCGGCGCTATGAGCGCGACCCTCTCCCGCTCCGCGGGAGAGGGTCGCGGTGAGGGCTTATCCGCTCAAGCGCCCGACCGACTTGCCGGTCGTCTCGAAGATCGTCGCGAGATCGCCCTTCGCATGCAGTAGCCGAAGAACAGGGACAGAAAGAATCCAAGGCAACGCGCCGGCGACCACGGGCCCGCGTGCGGCGAATGCGCATCGTTTGAAGCGTTGGAGGGCTTCGGCGCGACGCTGGCTCAAAGCGAACGCGCCGGCGACCCTGCGATCCCGCCGTAGCTGACAAAGCGCGACGAGACGCCCCGAGCGTCGCTCGGGCGGATTATTCACGTTGACGCGCCGCTGCCGCGGGTAGACGATCAACCGGCTTTGCGCACTGTCATCTACAGCTTGCTTTCCGGCGAGCGCGTGGGCACCATACTTCGACAAATACCGGGAGGGACCATGGCGCGGTCATCAGCGTCGCATCGCGCGGCGAGATCCGCCACAGTCAGGAAACCCGTCGCGCGCGCCGCGTGGCCGTCCGGCGTCGATCTTTCCGGTCTGGCCGTTTTCGAGCGACTTTTCGTGCGCATGCCGGTGCGGCTGCTGCGCGCGCGCAACAACGCGATCGACCAGCTGTTCTACGACGTCGATGCGATTCCGCCGGCGAAGCGGCGCGAGCTCCTGCAATGGTCGGACCCCGACGGATCGATCGTCGTCGTGCATCCGGGCAGCGCAGACGCGCGCGAAGTCGCTCACTTCACGCAGTTCGATGCGTTCGTCGCATGGCGCGAGCGCAATCCGATCGAGATCGTCGCGATCGCCGGCGTCGGAAGCTCGGCGCTCGGCACCGCGGCGCTCGCTGCGAACGTCGCCGATGCGTTGGGCAAGCCCGTTGCCGGGATCGTCTCCGGATACGGCGTCGCCGACGCGGTGACCGAAGGGTTGGTCGGATGGTTCGTGCTGCGCCCCTACAACCGGCTGCGCCAGCTCGTCGATGGCTGGCTTGCGCTGTTCGAGCCGATGCTCGCCGCGGTGAGCGCCGACACGCAGCCCAACGGCGACCCGCAACGGCTCGTCACATACGTGCGCGGCCTTCCCGAGACGGACACGCTCGATGCGCTGCTGTGCGAGCCGCGCACGCGCCTCGATACACTCGTCGGCCACAGCAAGGGCAATCTCGGCATCGCCGCGGCGCTCGACAATCTGCCATCGGCCCGCTCGCGCGCGCTGTGTCCGAAGCTGTCGGTCGTCACGCTGGGCGCGCTCGTGCAACTGCCGGCGACGCTTCGCGACGCGCGTCAGTTCATCGGCATGCTCGATGGCTTCGGGCTCATCAATTCGATTCTGCCGCAAGTCTCGACGGTCGTTCCGTGGGCGACACATTCGCTCAACACGCGATGGCCGTTCCATTTGGCGGCGATGCAGACGCTCGCAGCGAACGACGCGATGTCGCGCGCGGCGTTCGATCGTGCGGCGCACGCAGTATCCGACGCGATGCAAACGCCGGCGTCGTTTGCGCGCCATTGGATCGACGCGTGCGCGGGCGCGGCGGCGGCGTTCGAGGGCGCGCTCGGCGAAAGCGTGCGATCGCTGCGGCAGGGCGCGCAGCACGCGGCGTCGAGGGCACGTGCAAACGTCCATCGAACCACGTGACGAAGGGGAAGAGGGCGTTATCCCGAGGTTGTCCCACCTGAGTGAGGCCTTGACATGAATTACACATATGAACCTTCGCACGGCCCCATGGGGAGCATCGTCTCCATGGACCCGCGCTTGCAGAAGCTCGTGAGCTTCCGCGCGCTCGGCTTGCGCAAGCGCGCCACCACATCGACCGCGGTCGACGAAGTTGCGATCGTCGCCAAGGTGACCGACGTCGCCAAGTGGGAAGCGCTCTCCGAGGTCGAACCTGGAACGGTCGTCGGCACGACCGACGCCGACGGCACGACGATCGTCACCGGACGTATCCCGATCGCTCGCATCGAGCACGTGCGCACGCAACCGTTCGTGCAGAGCCTGAAGGCGGCGCGGCGGTTGAAACGTACGCTCGCGGCGACCACACAGGAGACGCTCGCGCGACCGTCGCTCCTTCCGGCGGGAAACAAGGCGAAAGGCGGTAAGGGCGCGATCGTCGGCATCGTCGATTTCGGCTGCGACTTCGCGCATCAGAACTTCCGCGACGCGGGCGGCAAGACGCGCGTGCGTGCGATCTGGAACCAAGCGGGCACGCCCGGCGCCGGCGGCAGCCCGTTCAACTACGGGCGGCTGCATCGCAAACCCGAGATCAATCAGGCGCTCAAGAAGGCCGATCCGTACATCGCGCTCGGCTACGGACCCGATCCGAGCGAGCCCGCGCACGGCACGCACGTGATGGACATCGCGTCGGGCAACGGTCGGGGCACCGGCGTTCCCGGCATGGCGCCGCAGGCGGAGATCGTCTTCGTCGAAGTGTCGTCGAGCGACATTGCATGGAGCGGCGAGGAGGCGGTCGGGCAGTCGTTCGGTGACTCGGTGCAGCTTCTCGAGGCGCTGACGTTCATCTTCATCGAGGCGGCCGCGACGCCGTGCGCGATCAATGTGAGCCTCGGCACCAACGGCGGGCCGCACGACGGCACGACGCTCGCCGAGCAGGGGATCGACCGGTTGCTGCGCCAGCAGCCCAATCGCGCGGTGTGCATCGCGGCGTCGAATTCGTACGCCGACGGCATCCACGCCGCCGGCATGGTTCCGCAGAACGGCACGTACGATCTCGGCTGGAACGTCGCGTCGAACGACCAGACCGAAAACGAGCTCGAGCTCTGGTACCCGGGCGCATCGAGGCTCGCCGTCGAGCTGATGACGCCGACCGGCGCGACGATTGCGATGGTGCAACCGGGCGCGAGCGGGATGGTGATGGCGAACGGTCAGCCGGCGATCTTCATCGCCAATCGGCTGAACGATCCGAACAACGGCGACAACACGGTCGGCATCTTCATGACCGATCACGCGCAGGGCGGTCGCTGGATCGTGCGTCTGCATGGCGATCAGACGCTCGCCACGCCTTTCCATGCATGGGTCGAGCGCGACGACTTCGGCCAATCGAGCTTCGACGCGCCGACCGACAATGGCTACACGGTTGGCTCGATCTCGTGCGGGCACGAGACGATCGTCGTCGGCTCGTATGACGCGCACAAGACCGAGACGCCGCTCTCCTGGTTCTCGAGCGCGGGACCGACGCGCGACGGCCGGCAGAAGCCGGAAGTTTCTGCGCCGGGGCACGCGGTGATCGCGGCGGCGTCGCGCAGCGTCAACGGCACGACGAAGATGTCGGGCACCAGCATGGCCGCGCCGTGCGTCACCGGGCTCTGCGCGCTCGTGCTCGCCGAGGCGAAAGCGCGCAACAGGACGCTCGCGATCGCCGACCTGCGAAGCGCCGTCGTCGACACGGCGCGGCGCGATCCGCCCGGTGGCACGGTATGGGACAACCGCTACGGTATGGGACGCGTATCGGCGAAGGCGGCCGTCGCGCGCGCGGGTACGACCGCGCAACCGGTCGCCGGGGTGCGCAGACCGCAGACACGGCCCGCGGTCATGTACGCCCCCGAAGCGCCGGTCGCGCTCGCAGGACGTGCAAGCGGCCGCGGAATGAAGCCGACGACAGCGCAGGCCGATGTCCGTCCGGCGGCGAAGCCGAGGCAGCGTGGGAAGCCCGCGAACCGGCGTGTCTAAAATCACCGGCAGCATCTCGGCGACGCCGCTTCCCGGCGCCGCCGAGACCGTCAGCGTCATCGTGAAGGTTGCGAAGCCCGGCTACGTACCGCCGGGCTTTCGCGTTCGCGCGCGCGTCGACGAGCAGATGTTCACGGCGGATTGCGACGGCGCCGCGCTCGAGCGCGTCGAATCCGACCCCGACGTCGTATCCGTCGCGCTTGCGCGCAAGCTGCAATCGTCGTAGCGCATTCGACTGCAAAGGCGAATGGATACCGAAATCGGCGACGCCGCCTGCTACACCGACGAAGCCGCCCGCGTCGGCCGCCGGCGCACCGCCCTTGGTCTCGATGCGGACCAAGCCCGCCGTGCGCTCGCGCTGTCCGGCGGCGGAATCCGCAGCGCGACGTTTGCGTTGGGCGTGCTGCAGGCGCTTGCACGCAAGCCGCTCACGGCTAACCAGGCGCCGCAAGATGCGCGTACGCTGCTGTGGAGCTTCGATTACTTGTCGACCGTGAGTGGCGGCGGCTACATCGGCTCGTTTTTCGCAAGCCTTTTCGTTCCCGGCCGGCTCGACTTCACCGCGCCTGCGCCGGTGCCGGCCGCTCCGCTTGCCGGCGCCGCTCCTGCGGCGGCACCGACCGCAGCCGCACCGACGGGCGTGCCGCAGGCGAGCATCGACGCGGCACGCCGCGCCTACGACGTCATGGCGTACGAGCCGCCGGGTCGCATCCGCGCGACGGAGAATTACGCGACCGGCAATCCCGGGCGCGGACCGCTCGCGTGGTTGCGGGAGAACGGACGCTACCTCACGCCGACCGGCGCCGGCGACCTGCTCTATGGAATGGTGCTCGCGATCCGCAACTGGCTCGCGGTCCATTACGTGATCGGCACATTGTTCGTGTTCGGACTGTCGGCGATCGCGCTCGCGCGCGGCGCGCTGATGTTCGTCGATTCGGTCGGCGATTACGAGCAGGCGCTGCTGCCCGCGTCTCCCGAGGGCGGCTATTGGTGGTGGAGCCTGCTGTGGTGGCTGCCGATCGCAATGGCCGCGGCATGGGTCGTGCCGGTCGGCGTCGCATTCTGGCTCACTCATCCGCGGTCCTCCGGCTCGGTCAGGGACCCGCCGCGGCCGCTCACCGTTGCATCGACGGCAGCGGTTGTCCTCGGATTGATTCTTGCCGGGGTCGCCGTCTGGGCGGCCTGGCCCGACGGCATCGACGGCATTCTCGAGCGCGTGACCGATCCTTACGGCAACGTCCATTGGACCAACCCGCCCGCGCTGTCGGCCGCGATCGCATCGGTGATGGCGTTGTTCGGCTTCGTGTTCTTCGTCGGCTCGCAGCGGCAGGCGGCGAGCATTTCCGATCATCGCGTCATCCTCACCCGCGAGCTCGCCCGGGCGTTCAAGTGGACGATCGCGCTCGCGCTCGTCGCATTGGTCGACTCGCTTGGCCAGAGCGCGTATTTGTGGCTGATCGAGGGCGGCGTGAAGCAGCTCGCGCCGATGTCCGTTCTCGTCGCGGCGATGTGGTTGATACGAAAGGCCGCTTTCGTGCTCGACGAGCGGGCGAAGCCGGGATGGCTCGCGAAAGTGCCGCTCGGGATCGGCGCGACCGCACTCGGCGCGTTGCTGCTGGTTCTCGTGGCGGTGATCTGGGAGTTGCTCGTTCACTGGCTGCAGTGGCGCGGCAAGCTGCCCGACCCGGTGGCGCTCGTCGATCCGCAGCGGCTCGTGATCCTGCTCGCGCTGACGCTGATGGCGTTCGTGCTCGCATGGACGGCCGGCCGCTTCCCGGGATTCGTCAACCTGTCGACGCTGCAGTCGCTGTACGGCGCGCGGTTGACGCGCGCGTATCTCGGCGCGTCCAACGGCCGCCGGTTCGCCGCCGGAACGCAGGGCAACGACATCCGAAGCGTCGCCGAGCCCGATGCGCGGGACCAGTTGACCCACGCTCAGTACTACGCGCCCGACGTGCTCGCGCCGTTGCACATCGTCAACGTGACGGTGAACCAGACGAGCGACCCGGCCGAGCAACTGACGCAGCGCGACCGCAAGGGGCGGCCGCTCGCGATCCTTCCGTCCGGATTCACGATCGACGGCACGTTCGCGCCATTCCGCGCCGTGGCCACACGCAGCGAGCTCGACACCGAGCTCACGATGGGCGAATGGATCGGGACGTCCGGAGCCGCGTTCACCACCGGCCTGGGTCGCGCGACGAACCTCGGCATCTCGCTCGTGCTCGGTCTCGCGAACGTGCGCCTCGGCGTGTGGTGGCGCTCGGGCTGCGGCGTCGATCTCGCGCGCGGGCTCGACCGCTTGTTCGAGAAGGTCTTCCGCAGCCAGTCGTTCCTCGCGCAGGAGCTGATCGCCCAGTTCCACGGGCTGCGGCGGACATGGCAATACCTGTCCGACGGCGGTCACTTCGAGAACACGGGCATCTACGAGCTGTTGCGGCCGGAGCGCGACGTCCGCTCGATCGTCGCCTGCGACGACGGCTGCGACCAGTCCTACGGATTCGGCGATCTCGCGAACCTCATTCGTCTCGCGCGGATCGACTACGGCATCGAGATCGAAGTCGACGCGGCCGCTGCAGCCGATCCCGTGCTGGGCGAGGTGTTCGGCACGATGGCGGAGTTCGCGAAGCGCAAGCGCAACGATACGAAGTGTGCGCTGCTGTTGAACGTTTACGACACCAGACCGGTGCGCGCCGCACAACCACGGTGCCGGATCATCGTGATCAAGCCGCGGATGGTGAAAGGCCTTGCAATCGACGTCGCGAACTATGCCGCGTCGCACGAGCTCTTTCCGCAGGAGCCGACGTCCGATCAGTTCTTCGATGAAGCGCAGTGGGAAGCGTATCGCAAGCTCGGCATGGAGCTTGCAACGCGCGTTATCGATTGCTGCAGGCGCAGCGCGGCCACGCCGCTGCTCTGAACACAGTTGCCGGCAGTGAGCATTCCGTTTCGTTTGTAGTCATCGGGATGCCATCATCCGCGCGTAACTTGGTGAACCGATCGGTGATTTGCCGCTCATAGTGACTCGTAGCAGGAGGTGCCGAATGCATTCACCGGACGATTGCCATCAAGCGGCCGCCCACCATTACGAGCTCGCGGCTCGACATCACCGCGCCGCCGCCGAGCATGCGGCGGAGGGCGATCTCACGCTCGCCGAGGAGTTGATGCGGCTTGCCAACGGCCACGCGGCGCGCGCGGGCAGGTTCGCGCTCCGTGCCGCCGTGCAAATACCGCGCGGCGCGAACGACGAAATCGACGACGATTAGCTCAGCTAGACGGCTAAGGCGCGCGTCGCACGCGGATCTCGTGCCACGTGCGATCGCGGGCGAGTGAACGCGAGTTTTGGCGAGCTCCGGCATGTGCGTAGCGTCGCGATGTTGCTTGCCAGCCGTCGAGCGCGCTCGTTCTTCGGCGTCACCTGTGTTGTTTGCGAGGTGGTTAGCAAAAGTGCTAACTCCCACCTCGGACATGACCCATCGTCCGCACGGACGAGCTTGAGCCAAAATGACGCGCTTTGCGAGTGCGTTTTTGGCCCTTGCGCCGGTGCACTCGCCATCGTTTCGTGGCGATGCGAACGAGCTCGAGCTGTCTGGGGAGCGCCGTCGAAGCCGCGCGCTGAAGGCGTTCCTAGCACCGTGGTTCACGTCAAAGCGAGCGGGGCAGGGTCGGCAGCCCAAGTTCGCAATTTTGCGAACAGGTCCTTAGTTAGGCTATGCGATTCCTGTAGCCGATTCCAAATCAGGTTCAGAGCGACGTCAATGCCATGTACGTCTGTTTTCGACCCCCCGATTACTTGCCTTCCGTCTCCGGCAACGGATTGAGTTGCATGACCTCGATGGACGCCCGCGGGATTCCGAAGTGTGGGTGGCCCTCGAAGGCTCTTGCGGCCGCATCGTGCGATTCGGCTTCAAGGATGGCATAGAGCATGATGTCGTTTCTCGTGTCCGCGACGCCTTCTGCCGTTACACGCTTGGTCTTGCCCACACCGGCGCCCTTGTCGGCGAATAGCTTGGCGTGATCCGCCATCCAGTTCCTCCAATCCCGCATCATCTTCTCCTCCGCCTCCTTACGCTTTTCGGCGGGGGTCTTCATCCATTCGTCTATCACCGCGGCGGGCGCAGTGTACAAGACAAGGAATCTGCTCATATCCGGGCTCCTTTCCCGAGGGGCGATAGCCCGCGCTCACGTTTGGCCCGGGCCTACGAGGCATTGGGCATGATCGTCAAGGCCGGAGTTCCTCGGGATCAAGAATTAGTCGTAGCAAAGTCCGCTGCGGCGCCGGTGAGGAGCATATCCGGGTCGGAAACAGGAAGCTGTCCGACTTACTTTAAACTTAGCCAAGGTGGGCACGCGCGACCGCACCTACGTCGCCGCGCGTCGTCGCGATGCGTGTGCACCGATGCGCAGCGCGGCAGCGACTTCACCTGCGGCGCGCTGGCCGCTTTCCACCGCCCCGTTGAGATAGCCCGACCACGATTCCGACGTGTGCTCGCCGGCGAAGTGCACGTTGCCCTCGTGCTCGTGCAGCGCGCCGTTGATCGTCGTGTATTGGCCCGGTTTCAGCAGCGAGTACGAGCCGAGCGTCCACGGATAGCGTTCCCACGCATTGCGGATCACGCGTCCGTTCCACAGCGACGCGAGGCCCGGCAGCGCGCGCTCGAGATCGGCCAACGCGTCGCGCGCACGCTCGTCGGGCTCGCCGTCGCCGGCGCGCGTCGCCGTGCTGCCGCCCGAGTAGAAGTTGAGGATGCCGGCAGGCCCCTGCTGCGCGCGCGTCGCTTCCCAGCTCGTCTGGAACGTGCCTTCGACGCGCGTCTCGCCGTTGGCATTGCGCCGCTCCCACGCGCGCTCGCTGAACTGTAGCTGCAGTTTCGTGTTGCGGCCCATGCCGAGCTCGCGGACCGCTTTGAGCTTGCGTGGCGTGAATCCGGCGGCGTTGAGGTCGACCCGACGCAACAGCGTGAATGGCAGCGCGAGAATCACGCGATCGGCAAGCTCGTCGTGCGTCGATTGATCGCGCGCGAACGTGAGCCGGCAGCGCCCGTCGCCGCGGCGCGCGATCGCGAGCAGCCGCTGCGATGTCACGACGCGATCGTCGAGTCGTGACGAGAGCAGGCGAACGATCTGATCGTTGCCGCCGCGCACGTGATAGCGCTGGTCGGACTCTTCGTACGGCGAGAAGCGGTCACGGGGCGACCCGCGCAGCAGCGCGACGACCGACACGGCACTGATCTCGTACAAGTCGCCGCCCAATTCCTCGATGTACGCGTTGGCGAGCAGCCGGCCGAGCGGCGAAGCGAGACCTCCGGGAACGCGCGTTGCAATCCAGCGATCGGCGGACATGCGATCGAGCGCGCGCTGTGCCGCGGTCGCACGCTTGTACGTGGGAAGATCTTCGCCGAGCGCCTTCGCGTCGATATCCAATGCGGGCAGCATGCGCCGGAAGTCCGCGGTCGCCGCGTCGAGCGAGTAGCGACCGTCGCCGAACACGAACACGGGCCCGGAACCCTTCGCTTCGGCTTCGAGCAGGTCGTCGAGCTCGAGGCCGAGCTCGACGACGAGCGCGCGAATTTCCTCATGGACCGTGTCGATCAGCTCACCGCCCCGCTCGGCGATCTGGTTGTCGAACGCGCGCAGTTCGGACCAGCAACGGCCCCCGGCGCGCGGCGACGCGTCGTAGATCTCGGCGATGATGCCGGCTTTGCGAAGCTCGTACGCGGCGGTGAGCCCGGCGAGGCCGGCGCCGACGACGACGATCTTCGGGGCGACGGCGGCGCGCGCCGGTGTCGGCCATGCGCCGAACGGCAGCGCGGCGGCGCCGGCGATCGCGAGCGTCTGTTTGACGAATGCGCGGCGTGACGGTGATACCGCGGCGGTATCGTGGTCGGGTGCTTCGTGCGCGCGAGCGCGCGCATCGCGCGCGATGCGCTGCACGAGACGCATGAGTGGCGATTGTGCCATCGGCTGTCGGCCGCGCTATGCGCGTTGCGCCGATTCGAGCATTTCTCGCGTCGCGCGCAACCCCGATTCGAGCGCGCCCTGCATCCATGAATGCGTGAGCGACGCGTGCTCGCCGGCGAAATGGACGCGGCCCTCCGGTGCGACGATCGTTGCCTGCATTTCGCTGTGCTGGCCGGGCAGGAACAGCGTAAACGCGCCGCTCGACCAAGGGTGGTTGTCCCAACTCCAGCTTGCCGTGTGGCGCACGATTCCCGGTGTCCTCAGTTGCGGATGGATGCGCGCGAGATGTCGCAATACCTCGGCTGCGCGTTCACGATGCGGCATGCTCGCGAGACGGCGCGCCGGTTGTCCCCACGAATACGATGCGAGCATCACGCCCGGTCCGCGCGCGACCTTCGGATCCTTCGCGTCGGCGTTGTCGGACGGATAGTAGGTCGAGACCGTCGGCAAATCGGTGAACGTGCCGCCGCCGTAGATGCCATCGTCGGTTTCCCAGAACCGCCTGGCGGCAATGGCAAGGACCTTGGTGGACGAATCGTAATTGAGCTCGCGGATCGTGCGCCATTTCGCGGCCGAGAACTCCGGCTGCACCTCGACGCGAGACAGCACCGAATAGGGGATCGTGCAGAGGACGAAATCGCCTTCCGCGCGTCGCTCGGTGCCTGCTGCGCGGTAGACGGCCGCCGCCTTTGCGCGCGACGCGTCCTGCGTGATCCGATGCACGGCGCAGCCGAGCTTCGGCTTGGCGCGAAGCCGCGCGGCGAACGCCGAGGCGAGCCGGTCGGTTCCGCCGACGATCTCGTCGAAGCCCTGCGTCCATACTTCGGTCAGCTCTTCGCGCAACGCCTCGGTCACGGCGAACGGCAGCAGCGACTCCGATCCCGATGTGATCATGACGAATTCGATCGCTTCGTCCGACAGGCCTGCGGCCTGGCAAAGCTGTTGCAGCGACTGCTGATCGACGGCGCGGAATTTCGCCGTCGCCGGAGCATCGGCGAGCAGATCCTTCTTTTCGGCGTCGGAGAGCCCGTTCAATGTGTTGACGATCGATTCGTTCCAGAAATCGTCGGGACCCTTCGCCTTTTCATCGTCGCGCAGGCGGAACAGCCGCATGAGCTCTTTCGCTTCCGACGCGCGCCGTCGCTCGCCGCGCACGTACAGATACGCTTGCGGATTGGAGAACACGAACTTGCGCAGCGGCAGCGCGAATTCGCGCACGTACGTTCGCGTGAGCTGGTGGCGCGTCGGAATGCGCATCGCACCCGCTTCGCCATAAAGGCCGCCTTCGAAGCGAAGCGTGCGCGCACGGCCGCCGACATGGCGCGCGTCGGCTTCGAGGATCGTCACGCGATGGCCGCGCTTCTCGAGCTCGTAAGCGCTGACGAGTCCGGCAAGCCCCGCGCCGATGATCACCACATCGAGCGGCTTGGCCGGGTTGGGCGTCTGCGCGAGCAGCCGCAGCGGCGAGGCGGCCGCGACGCCTGCAAGGGCAGTAAGGGCGCGAATGAACGCGCGGCGCGAAACCGGCATCGATGCGTCGTAGCGCGTCACGCGTTATCCTCCCCTGTCGCGAGGTGCTCGGCCGTTGAACAAGCGCGATTCTCGGGTGCGTCGCGAGGAAATACAAGGAGCGTTCGATGTCCGTCGTCTACCGATTTCTCTTTCCCGCGATGTGGCTCGCGTGGATGGCCTACTGGGGGCTCTCCGCTCGTCACCTCAAAGCTACCGAGCGCAAGGAGCCCGCGGTCTCGCGCCTGCTGCATGTCGTTCCACTCGCGCTCGCGGTTGTCTTGCTGTTGGTGCCGAGGGTACCGGTTCCGTTGCTGAACGATCCCCTGTTCTCCTGGGCTCCGTGGCAGTTCTGGGCCGCGGCGATCGTCGTCGCCGCCGGCTTGCTGTTCACCGTTTGGGCCAGAGTTCATCTCGGAACGAACTGGAGCGGTTTCGTCACGATCAAGCACGGTCACGAGCTCGTCATGACGGGTCCGTATGCGATCGTCCGGCATCCGATCTATACGGGTCTGCTGCTTGCCTTCGTCGGCTCGGCGATGGCTCGCGGGGAATGGAGGGGAGTCATTGCCGTTGTCTTGGCAGGGTCAGCGTTGTGGCGCAAACTCCGCTTCGAAGAGCGCTGGATGCGCGAACGGTTTGGCGAACGATACGATGCGTACGCGCGCCGTGTTCCCGCGCTCGTGCCCTATTGGCCCAAACGTTAGGTGTTGCGAGCTGCGTGACCATGGTGAGAACCCACGGCTTTACCGATATCAGCCTCGCGGTCCGGGATCTCGAGCGGGCGCTGCGCTTCTACGTGCACGTCTTCGGCGTGCGCGAATATTTTCGCGACGGGACGTCCGTTCAGGTTCAAGGTCCCGGCGAGCACGATGTCGAGCGAGCCGGTGGCATGCTGTTGCGGCGCGGCGAATTTGCACCTGGCTATTCCTATGCGTATGTTGCCGATCCCGATGGTTACGAAATCGAGATCTGGTACGAATAATCGAATGGCGGTCCGCATCGTCAGACTCGGAACGCCTCGCCACGAGGCCGAGGGAATCCGGATCGGAACCGTCCGTCGGCCGCCGCGAGGCGTGCCGAAGACACGGTTTGCCACCGACGATTGGTACGATGTCTGGTTTCCGACGCTCGCCCCGAGTGTAGAAACGATGAAGCTCGGGCAGGCGGCGGCGACAGCGGCGCAATGGAACGCATTTGCCAAGAAGTATCGGTCGGAAATGGCAGCGGCGGAGCCGAGTCGCGCACTGGACCTGCTCGCCGCGCTATCGCGTCGCTCGGACTTCTCGGTGGGCTGCTATTGTGCCGACGAGCTGCGGTGCCACCGGTCGATATTGAGGACGCTATTGGTCGAGAAGGGCGCGTCCCTTGCATAGGTAGTCGTGCGTCGTTATGAATCGGGCGCCCCAATGAGCGCGACGGTGTTCGTCGAGGCGAAGTTCTGGTTGCTCGTCGTGTTCTCTTTCGTCGTGCCGGTCGGGATCTACGGCGGCTTGCTCGTCAAGCGCGCTGTGTCTCCATTCACGGTTCTGATTCTGGGATTGGCGCTCGTCTTGATCGCGGCACTCGACGTGTTCCTGCTGCAAAGCCTGATGACGATGGCAAAGACGACGTCATCGCTGGTCGACGACGCGGTGTTCCTCTCCGAGCTTTCGATTGGTCTGTACGTTCTGCCGGCGCTGCTTGCCGGCGTCGGAATCAATGTCATTTCGCACGTGCTGATCCGGCATCTCGACGGAGCCGAACGGCAATTCGAAAAGGAGCACCCGGATCCCGACGGGCTCCGCGCGCGGCGATGACGCATCTTCTCGACAACATCACCTGGCACACGTTGGCGGGCCCGCACGCGAACTACGCCGCCGGTGCGGGGGACGCGCGTCGATACGCCGAGGGATTCTCTCCGATTCTTGGATTCGCCGACGCTCGGCAGCCCGACTTCGCAGCGATCGCTCCGTTCTGCGAGCCGGGAGAGCGCTTCTACTGTGATGGTTGGTCGGGCGCCGTTCCCGCCGGCTGGCGCCTCGATGCCGAGTCGACGATGTTCAAGATGATCTGGGACGCCAAGGTGCCCGCGCTCGACGAGGCGCCTGAAGCGACCCCGCTCGGCCCAAACCATGTGTCGCAAGCACTCGAGCTCGCTGCGCTGACGCGTCCCGGGCCTTTCGGTCCGAGAACCATCGAGCTCGGCGAGTACTTCGGCTGCTTCGATGGTCGTCGCCTCGTCGCCATGGCCGGCGAGCGTATGTATGCCGGAACGCTGCGCGAGATCAGCGGCGTCTGTACGCATCCGGACTTTCGGGGCCGCGGCCTCGCGCGCCGGCTCGTGCTCAAGCTCGTTCGCCGGCAGATGCGGCGCGCGGAGACGCCGTTCCTGCATGTCATGCGCGACAACGCCGGCGCGCGTCGTCTTTATGCGCGGATGGGTTTTCGCGATTGCCGGGAGAGCGTAGTACGCGTCGTCGCGCGATGCTGACCGACGCCGCTCGACGCGAGGCGCCGCTCGATCGTAACTTCCGTGCACCGGTCAAGGCGATGCTATCTTACCGATCAGCCCAATGACGATCCGCCAATTCTTCGGCATACATAGTGACGATCAACGTCCACAAGTCCGTCGCAAGAAGACGCGGATGGCCGGGGACAAGATACCGTCGCTCGCGACGTTGAAAGAACTGCCGCAAAGCAAATGAAGATCGAGCTCGATCACGTCATCGTCTCGGCGAAAGACCAGCGCGCATCGGCGAAGCGTCTCGCCGAGCTGCTCGACGTCCGTTGGGCTGAAGCGGGGGCAGGACCATTTTCGCCGGTATTCGTCAACGACGGCTTGACGCTCGATTTCATCAGCGACGACGGGCCGTTTCCCGTCGAGCACTTCTGCTTCCGCGTCGACGACGAAGCGTTCGATTCGATCCTTCAGCGTCTGGAAAACGCCGGCGTCAAGTATCGAAGCTCGGTGCGCGGCCCGCAGGACATGAAGATCAACACACAGTACGGGGGCCGAATGGTCTACTGGAACGAGCCGGACGGCCACCAGTGGGAGATGCTCACGGTCAGCTATGCTCGGCCGCTGGCGTGACCGCCAACGCAACATCATTCATCGTGCGAGGCTTCTCGTGGCGAAGATCGAACAGAAACTCAGCGAGCTCGGACTCACGCTGCCGGCTCCGCTCCAGCTTCCGGCCGGCGCCGTCCTGCCGTTCCCATGGGTCAGGATCGCTGGTACGCGAGCGCTGATCTCAGGGCATGGTCCGACGAACGCGGACGGTTCGCTCGCGCATCCGCTCGGCAAGGTCGGCGGCGACGTCTCGATCAAGCAGGCGTACGCGTCGGCTCGTCTCACCGCGTTGGCGATACTCGGCAGTCTCAAGCGTGAGCTCGGCGACCTCGATCGCATTGCCGCATGGTCGCGGATCTTCGGCATGGTGAATTCGGCACCGGGATTCAACAGGCAGCCCGCGGTCATCAACGGCTGCACCGATCTGCTCATCGAGCTCTTCGGCCGTCAAATAGGGGCGCACGCGCGGAGCGCGGTCGGAATGGCCGAGCTTCCGTTCAACATCCCGGTCGAAATCGAGGGCGAAGTCGAGCTGCACGCGAGATGAGCTACTTCCTCGTGCGTCGCAAGCCCGGTCCCGGCTGGGACGCATCGCTGCCGATGCAATCGCAGGCCCGGTGGGCCGAGCACGTCGCGTTCATGAACCTTCTCGAGGCCGAGCATTTCATCGTCCTCGGCGGTCCTGTCGGCTCGGGACAGGAAGCGGTTCTCGTGATCGAAGCGCCGGACGAGCGGGCCGTGATCGCGCGGCTTGCGCTGGATCCTTGGACGACAGCGCAGTTACGGATCGACACCATCGAGGCGTGGACTATCCTTCTCGACAGCCGATCCGAACGCCGGCGTGCGTAGGGGTGGCGTACGTGCGCGGTCCCGGCTGTCCGGAGCACGTCGAGCGCGTCTACGAGGCCATCTATGCGAGAGTGCTCGTTGCGGAAGATAATCGGCTGCGACCGAGAGCGAAGGATCCGACGCCGGCTGCGAGGGCGCTCGTCAATCTGCTCCTTCCGGGTCGATGTCTCGAGGCGCGATAAACCAGCCTTCGATCGTGAGACCTGCCATGTTTCTATCCGAGCCTCCCGCGAACGAAGCGACCGCGGATCTGTACGCGCGCGATGTCGCCGACGATGGATACGTGGCGAACCTTACGCGACTGTGGGCATGGCGGCCCGACGTATTCGACGCGTTCACGAGCCTGCGCAAGCTGCTGACCGACAAGGCCGCGCTTTCATTGCGCGAGCGGGCAATCCTGGTCTGCGCGATGGCAGCCAACCTCGGAGATTCCTACTGCGCGCTCGCTTGGGGCAATAGACTCGCAGCCGAAACCGACGCGGCGACCGCCGCTGCGGTCCTGCAACGCAACGAGGCTGCGCAGTTGACCGCGCGGGAACGCGCGCTCGCGACGTGGGCCGGGCAGGTCGCTCGCAAGCCGAATGCAATTGCGACCGAAGACGTGGATCGCCTTCGCGCGGTCGGACTCACCGACGCCGAAATCTTCGATGCGACGGCGTTCGTTGCGTTTCGCGTCGCGTTTTCGACGGTGAACGACGCGCTGGGCGCTCGGCCGGACAGCCAGCTCGCCGCTGCCGCTCCCGCCGAGGTGCGCGATGCGGTCGTCTATGGACGGAGCGTCGCGACGGGTCCGCAATGACGATTGACGACCGCTCGATGAACGCGAGCGCTGCGGCGGAGACGATGACATCGGGCCCGCGTTCGCTTCTATCAGGGCTCGCGGCGCTCGCCTGCGCGACGTTGGCGACAGCCGCCGAGACTGGATGCCGGATCGAGCCGTTCGAAGGGGCGACGCGGCCGCAGGGCGAGGTTGCCAGGATGCACGTCGTCAATACGGGAAGCGGTTGCACGATCGTCAATTGGGGCGCGCCGGGCGAGCGGCGCAATCCGGCCGATTCCGGAGCCATTACCGAGCAGCCGAAGCACGGCAAGGCCGCGTTCGCCGCGCCGGCAGCGATCTACACGCCGGACAACGGCTACGCCGGCGCGGACGAATTTGCGTATGAGGCTTTCGCTCGCGGCAACGGCGATCGGCCCGTTCACCTCAAGGTGCGCGTCAAGGTCGATGTGGTTGCGAGATAGCGGGTCGATGCCGACGAAGGCGCGATTGCGGTGAAGACCTGCGAAGCGGGCGATTGCCACCGCCGCAAGCAGACGTCATGCGGGTGACGATCGCTCAGATCAAGCTGGTTCACACGGTCATCTTCGCCGTGCTGAGCGCATGCGTGCTCTACGTGCTCCTGTCGGGAGCGCTCGATCGCGTCACCGTCTGGACGTGGGCCGCGATGGCCGCGATCGCGATTGAAGGCGTGGTGCTCGCAGCGTCGGGAGGGAAGTGTCCTCTCACCGTCGCCGCCGAGCGACTCGGCGCCGCCGACGGAAGCGTCAGCGACATCTTCTTGCCGCGGTGGTTTGCGGATCGCATCTTCCCGATCTGCGGAACGTTGTTCGCGGTCGCTTGCGCGTTGGTCGCGTTCAGACTGCTGAGCGAAGCTCATTGACGACGATGACTCATGACAACCAAGCAACGTTGATAGACTCCGTCGGTGTCGCGCTGTTGTTGCTCGCGTTCGCGCTCAACCTCTTCAAGCTGCTGCGCTCCGATGGTCAGGTCTACATGAGCCTCAATCTCGTCGGCGCGGCACTGGCGTGCTATTCGTCCTACCGGATCGAATTCATGCCCTTCGTCGTGCTGGAAGGCGCATGGGCCGTGGTCGCCCTCGCGACGATGGCGCGCGCGACGCTTCGCAGCGTCACGCGTGAACGTTGACGACAAACCCTCGCGTCGTCGCGCCGTCGTCGAATCGGCATCGCCGCCGATCGCGACCCTCCAGGTGTTGCGGTCTTCCGGCCGCGACGCCGATCCTCCCCAGCGGAAGCAAACCCGATTTACACCAAAACGCGTTCGCGCCAGAATGAATCGGGGTCGTCGACACCATGGCTGCGCTTTTTTTCGGAGGAGGGCACATGTGCGAGCTCTGCGAACAAGGAAAACCACAAGACCATAGTGATTCATCGCGTGCTTCACGGCGTGATTTTCTGAAGGCTTCGACCGCGACCGCGACCGCCGTCGCGGCCGCGGCGGTCAACTTGTTGCACGCCTCGCCGGCTGCCGCGGATGCAGGCGATGACGCTCCGGGTGACACCGGCCGGCCCGGTCGGCGTTATCTGATTCGCGGCGGCTACGTCATGTCGATGGACGCTGCCGTCGGCGATTTCGTCAACGCCGACGTGCTGGTCGAAGGCAAGAAGATCGCCGCAGTCGGCCCCAACCTGCATGCCAACGGCGCTGCAGTGATCGACGCCCGCGGCCGCATCGTAATGCCCGGTTTCGTCGATACGCATCATCATCAGTTCGAGACGGCGTTGCGCAGTTTCCTTGCCGACGGAGTGCTGATCAACGATCTATCCGGCTCGGCGAGCGGTAGCACGACATACTACGAATTCATCCTGAACAAATTCGCCCCGGTGTATCGGCCGCAGGACGTCTACATCAACGAGCTGTTCGGTGGGCTCAGCCAGCTCGACGCCGGCGTCACCACGGTGCACGACGTCTCGCAGATCAGTCACTCGCCGGCGCACTCGGACGCTGCCATCCAGGCGCTGATCGATACCGGGCGTCGTGCTGCCTTCGGTTATTTCGAGAGCGCGGGTAACTTTGGCGCGGGCGTTCCGGGGAACCAATATCCGCAAGACGCGGATCGTATCTACAACAAGTGGTTCTCCCCGAACAATCTCTCGAACAACGGGCTCGTCCACATGATCATGGGCGGCGAGGTCTATCTTGGCGATGCGTCCACCGACCAGTCCTGGACGATTGGGCGGCGGCTTGGTCTCCAGATTGCGGCGCATATCCTCTCACCGTTCGGCATCCGCCCGATTTTCGACAGGCTCGCGGCTGGAACGGGCGGGAATGGCAAGATCGGGATTGGACCGGACAACCTGTTCATCCACATGACTGGCATGTCGGACACGGCCTGGCACAGGGTCAAGGACGTCGGCGCGCAGGTCTCCATCGCGTTCCCGATCGAAATGAACATGCGGCACGGCACGCCGCCTATTCTGAGGGTGCAGAACCTGGGCATGGAGCCCTCGCTCTCCGTGGACGTGGAATGCACGCTGACGGCGGATTTCTTCACGCAGATGCGCTCGTGCATGAATTTGCAGCGCATGATCGTGAACCAGATGATCCTCGACAGCCCGAATGGGAATCAGAATCTGCCGGATCCGCTGGATTGGGGACTCCCACAATCCGCGGTAACGGTCCCCCCTCCGTCGTTCCCTTATTTTCCGAAGCCGCCCGCCGACATACCGGCCCCGCTCACAACGCGCGACGTGCTGCGCTACGCCACCATGAACGGTGCCAAGGCGCTGCGGCTCGATCGCAAGGTCGGTTCGCTCACACCGGGCAAGGAAGCCGACATCATCATGCTCGATGCCACCGCGATCAACGTGGCGCCGCTCAACCAGGTGCCGGGCGCGGTCGTCTCGTTGATGGACCGCACCAACGTCGAGACCGTGATCGTCGCGGGCGCGGTGCGCAAGTGGAAGGGCCGGCTGCTCGACGTCAATCTGAACAAGCTGCGCCGGGACTTGGAGGATTCCCGCGATTACATCTTCAAGGCGGCGGGCATCGCGCAGAACCTGTTCAGCCCCAGCTGAAGCCTTCTCTGCAGGACCGCTGCGGGCAGGTAAGGCCGTCCGCGGCGGAATGTTCCCGCGCGCATCGGTTAATCTGATCGCCCCCGGGGAGGGTGACGACGTGCCGCTGTCACGCTCTGGTTAGATCGCGCTACCGGTCGCCGACGCCGGGGGCGCGGCACTTGAGCTCGCATGTACGCCGAGGCCAACGGAATACGACTGTGGTTCGACGTCGATCGGCCTGTGCTCGTCCCCGACGGGCGTTCTCGACCAATTGGCCCAAATCGACTGTCCGACGCTCGTTTGCGTGGGCGAGCTCGATCCGATCACGCCGGTCGCCGCCGCCGATGAAATCGTCGCTGCGCTACCCGATGGAATCGGCCGCCTCGAAGTCATCGACGGCGCCGGACATTTTCCGTGGAAGGGACGTCCCCGATCGATACTGGCCCGTGCTCACCGGATTCGTGGCGGTCGCCGGGCCGCGCTGAAGCGATGCGCCGGGGATGCCATCACGCAAAGTCTGACTTTGCCAACCACACGGCGCGGTAGTACTCTCGGCGTCCGGGCTTCGATTGGACGAGGGGGATCCGAATGAACCGAGGACAATCCGCGGCCGTCGTGCTCGTCGGCCTCTTCGCGGTACCGCTCGCGATCGCTCAAACTGCGCCGCCGGCGGCGAGTCCGGGCCCCTCGGCGACTGCGGCGTCCGACGAAGCGGCGAAAGCTCCCGCGCCGGCGAAGCGCGACTCCGGCAGGGACGCCCGTCTTTGCCTCGAATTCCCGACCAATCTGCAGATCATTGCGTGCGCTGAAAAGTACCGGACGCACAAGCGCAACCGCTAGGTTCCGACCGCCCGGCCATTGTTCGGCGCTCCGCGCGCGCAAAGTCTCGCCCAGCGAAACGGCAGCGCCGCACTATCGCAGCGACGCTGTCGGCGTAGGGTGCAAACGCACAAGGAGAAATGTCGTGGCCACTTTGCGCGATCGACCGTACACGCAGTTCAACTTCCTCGTCGATCTCGGCGATGGCGCATCCGAGGGTCCGCAAGCCGGCTTCCAGGATGCGTGGAGATGTCCCGATGCGCTACCACTTCTATCGTGCCGGAACCGGCGTGCACCCGTGAAGTCACATCGACGTGAAGTATAAAGACTACTACGCGATCCTCGGCGTCGAGCGCACCGCGACCGAGGACGAGATCAAGAAGGCGTATCGCAAGCTCGCGCGAAAGTATCATCCTGACGTCTCGAAGGAGGCGAACGCCGAGGAGAAATTCAAGGAAGTCTCCGAAGCGTACGAGGCGCTGAAGGACGCCGAGAAGCGCAAGGCGTACGACCAGCTCGGCCGCCACGCAAGCGGCGAGGAGTTTCGGCCGCCGCCCGACTGGGAGCATGCATTCGGCGGCGGGCAGTTCTCGTTCGAGGACGTCGACCTCGGCGATCTGTTTGCCGGGTTGGGCGGTTTCGGCTCGCGCTCGCGAGCGCGGGCGCCCGATGCGCCGAGTCGGGGCAGAGATCAGGAGGCGCAGATCCAGATCACGTTCGACCAGGCGTTTCACGGCACCGAGATCGCGCTCGAGCTTTCGGACCTCGAGCTCGGCGACGATGGCCGAGCGCGTCGCGTGCCGCGCACGGTCAAAGTGCGCATCCCGCCCGGCGTCACCGACGGCCAGGTGTTGCGCGTGCCGGGCAAAGGCGGCAAGGCCGTGCGCGGTGGCCCCGATGGCGATCTCTATCTCGACATCGGCGTGCGGCCGCATCCGCTGTTTCGCGCTGACGGTCAGGACCTCTACATGGACCTGCCGCTCGCGCCTTGGGAGGCCGTGCTCGGTACCAGCGTCGAGTTACCGACGCCCGCCGGCGTCGTGTCGCTCAAGGTGCCGCCAGGGACGCGCGCCGGTCAAAAGCTGCGGCTCGCGGGTCGTGGCTTCAGCCGCGGCGATGCGACGGCGGGACACCTGTACGCCGTCGTGCAGATCGTCGTCCCGGGTGTCGTCGACGATCGGCAGCGCGAGCTCTACCGCCAGCTCGAGCAGGCATCGACGTTCAATGCGCGCGCGCACTTCGAGACGGGGGCGTCGCGATGACGACCGAATCGGTTCATGCAGTGTTCCTCGACGATGTCGGCGCGCTGTCGCTCGGCACGCTGATCGAGCTGTCCGGGCTGTCCGAGGCCGAGCTGCGCGATCTCGTCGAATGCGGCGCGCTCGCGCCGTTCGACGCGAGCGCGCCCTCGTGGACGTTCAGCGCGCAATGCGTCGTCGTCGCTCGCACGGCGAGCCGCCTTCGCGAGGACTTCGCGCTCGACGATCCGCACAGCCTTGCGCTGCTGGTCCGCTTCGTCCAGCGGGTCGAGGCGCTCGAACGCGAGATCGAGACGCTGCGAGCGCGCCGTTAGCGAGTCGGCGCTCGCAGCGCGGCGTCGAGAATGGCGATCGTCCGCTCGATCGTCGCGCGCGCTTGCTCGGCGAAGCGTAGATGCCGCTCGTGCGTGCGGGCGAAAAGCTCGAATGTCGCGAGCGACGTGCGTCGGAACGTCTCGCGATAGGCGTAAGCGTAGTTGCGCATCTCGACGATGCGCCGATCGAGGTCTGACTCGATCGCGCGGCAGGACGCTGCATCGTCGGCGATCCGCTGCGCGCTCCACAATCGCTCGTTGACGGCGAGCGCCGCGAAACGGTCGATTTCGAGCGACGCACCGTCGTACAGAAGGTCCGGAATCGAGGCGTATCCTTCGCCGATGATCGCGTCTGCGAATGCCTGGTCGATCGTGCGTGCCAGCACCGGATCGTCGCGGTGCGCAATGGCAAGCGCTGCGAGATACGTATGCAAGCGGTCAGCCTTGTCGAGCGACACGACGCCGTGCCGGCGCAGCGCGGCTTCGTCGAGCAGATCGGGGCGACGCTGCTGCAGCACCGATTCGAAGCGGTCGGCGACGGCGCGACGGATCGCGGTCTCGCGATCGATGAGCGTTTCGCGGCCGTGGCGGTCGGTGAGATCGAGCTCGAACGCGCCGTCGCCGAGCGTCGTCGCGACCAGCACGTCGTCGCGTGCCAATACGCGCAAGCGCTTCGACCTGCGCAGTGTGCCCGGCGATACCTTTTCGGGCGGCACGTTCGGCACGAGATCGAAGTCGCCGTCGCGATAGGCGAGCGCAACCAGATGCGAGCAGAAGAGCTCGTCGCGCCGGCGCGCGTGCAGCCGTTTGGTCAGCGCGAGCAGCGCGCCGTCCAGCCAGTAATGACGAAGGATGAACGTATCCGCGCGCTGCGCGGCGGCGTGGGCGCGCTGCAGCGCGTTGTCGAGGTCGTCGCGCAGCCGCAGCATGGCGACCCATTTGGGATTGCGCACGCCGAAGCGGCGGATCGAGAACGTTCGCGTTCCGGACGAAACCGCCTCGACGAAGAACGGTGGGTCGGTGCAGATCGCCGCATGGCTGAAGCGCGAAACCGTTCCCACTCGGATCGCGATGCTCGTCGCGGCGAGCGGAACGGTCGACAGCAGGATGTCGCCGGCGCGCAGCGCTTCGACGCGGAAAGCGTAGATTCTCTCGCCGGCGCCTCGCGTGTTCGGTCGGCGTGCCCGCTTCGCGGAGTCCGCGCGTTTCACGCTGGGCTGCTACCCAAGCAATTTGCGCAGCGTTACGGGATTCTTGATCACCGCTTTCTTGCGGTCAGGCGAGGCGCCGTAGAGCGCGGCGGGCGGATTGGTTTCGAGCCGCGACAAGACGGCGGCCAATGCGCAACGCTTGTCGAACGTGACGGCAACCTCGTCGCCGGACGTCGCGCCGACGCTGAAACACGCCTCGCCGAGCTTCGCGTTGAGCGGCGCCAGCACGTCCGAGGCGACGCGGTCGGCGATCGCGCCGTCGCCGGCGATCTGAAGATCGTAGATGCGCGCTTTCGCTGCCTGCCTCGGGCGCGCCATGATGACCGCGGGCAGTCCGACGATCTCGCGCGCGACGTCGTCGGAGGCTTCCTTCGGCAGGCCGTCGACGACGATGACGATCGGCCGGCCGGTCGCGCTGATGTGCGAAAGGAAGAAGTCGCGCGAAAACTCGTCGGCGATCTTCGAGCCGATCACCGTGAGTGCCTCTTCCTCGCTTGCCCAGCTCCCGAGGCCGCCCGGCAGCGCCGTGTTGAAGTAGATCTCTTCGCCGGTCACCCGATCCATGCACTTGACCGTCCACGAGGACAGCGCGTACTTGGTGATCACGACGCCCGACGCTTCCAGTCGCATCGCAAGCTTCTTGATCTTCGCTTCGCCGCTCACCGCGAAGTCGGCGCCGCGACCCTCGCCGTCCGGTGCGTTCTCGGACCACGTGCGAAAGCCGAACTGCTGGATTCGCTTCTTCAGCAGGTTCTCGGCGACCGGAGAGGGTTGCGCCGGCGCGTCCTGCCGATCGGCGTCGCGCACGCTGATCTGCACGGAGATTCGCGGATCGCCGTTCGCGCGGATGAGCTGAACGCGCTCGGCGTGCGACATTTCGTTGAGCGAGTGCTGAATCGCGCGCACGTCGACGACCGCCTGCGTCGTGATCGACATGAGGCCGTCCTTGCCGAGCCGCGGCTCGCTCTCCTGCACGACGGTATTCACGAAGCGGTCGCTTTGCGAGAGCAGCCGTTCCTTGAGCAGGTCGTAGTTCTTCGCGAGCGAGCTGCGATCGAGCAGCAGCATCAGCGCTTTTTCGACGAGCTGGCTGCGAGCATCGGCGCGCGCGTCGCTCGAAAGCAGCGACTTGTCGTTTTGGTAGCGAGGACTCGACGGATCGGCGAGACCGAGCGCGGTTATGAGCAGCTTGCCCGGATCGATCGCGACGGGCTTTTCCGGAGCGTTCGCGCTCGTCACCGTCTTCGCGGTTGCACCGCCGGTCGACGCTTGCGGCGACGATTCTCTCGTCGCGACGACGGCATCGGCGCGCGGCCGCTGCAAGACATACCACGCGCCACCGGCGACGAGCACGACGGCGAGCCCCGCGGCGATCGCGAATACCGGAGCGCGCGATCGCGTCGACGTCGCGGTAACGGCTGGCGTCGGACTTGCTATCGCCACGCTCGGCGCCGTCGCGAGGCGTGCGGCATCGGCCGGGCGCACCGTCGCATCCGGATCGTCGGCGGGCGTCGGCGCGGGCTGCGAAGCGGCCCTGAGCGCGTCGGCGAATTCGCGCGCGGTTTGAAACCGGTCGTCAGGTCGTTTCGCCAGCGCCTTGCGTACGACCGCATCGACCGCCGGCGAAACCTGCACGTTGAGATTCGAAGGCGCGAGCGGCTCTTCTTTGAGCACCTTCTGCATCGTCGTCGTCGACGAGCCGGAGAAGGGCCGCTCGCCGGTCAGGAACTGGTAGAGGATCACGCCGGCGGAGAACAGATCGGAGCGCCCGTCGACCGGCAGACCCATGATCTGCTCGGGCGACATGAACGCCGGCGTACCGATCACCGTCCCGACCTGCGTGAGGTTCGACGATTCGATGTGCGCGATGCCGAAGTCGGCGACCTTGACGCTGCCGTCGCCGAGCAGGAACACGTTCGCGGGCTTGATGTCGCGGTGGACCACACCCTGCCGGTGCGAGTAATCGAGCGCGTCGAGGATCTGCGACATGATGCGCACGATGTCGGCGGGCTTGAACCGCTCGTTCGCCTCGAAGCATTCCTTGAGCTCGCGCCCTTTGACGAGCTCCATCGCGATGAACCACGTGCCGCGGTCCTCGTCGAATTCGTAGATCGCGACGACGTTCGGATGCGACAGGCGTCCCGCCGCTTCCGCTTCGCGGCGAAAGCGCGCGATCAGGCCGGCGGCTGCATCGCCGCCGAGCTGGTCGGCGCGAATCGTCTTCAGCGCAACGGCGCGCTTGATCAGAGGGTCGTAGCCCTCGTAAACGACACCCATCGCGCCGCGGCCGAGCTCGCCGCGGATCTCGTACTTGCCGAGCTTCTCGGGCGGCACGACGTTACTTGTACTTGCTGTCGATCTCCCAGACCGACTTCTGGACGAGCCGTTGCACCATCGTGTCGAGCGACAGACCGCCCTGCTGCGAATTGGAAACGCCGAGCACCGACTGCGCCTTCGCGCCGATCTCCATCTTCTCTTCCGTGTAGCCGGTTGCGACCTGCTCGGTCGTCTCGGCATTGATGATCTTGTAGCGCATGCCGATCACCCAAACGCTGGTCGCCTCGCCCTGATGGACGGATCCGACTGTCGCCTGGCCGAGCGCGCCGGCTTCGGCGCCACCGCGCGAGCCGCTGAACGCGCCGAGGATGCCCGCGATCTGTCCGATCGAGCGCCCGTCGAAGCCCTGCTGCGCGGAAGCAACTTGCTCGGTCTTCAGGATGTCGAACTTGACGACGTACTTGGTCGTCTTGAGCTTGCCCATGCGCAGGAACTTGCGCGCCTGGTCGGGATCGCCGAGGTTGTACGCGAGCTCGAATTCTTTGAGCAGCGGTCCGAGGTTCGAGCGCTCGAGCACCTGGAAATTGGCGCTCGAGAGCTCGACCTCGCCGAAGTCCGCGATGTTGTTCGATGTGAACTTCTGCAGGAACGTCGCGTTGTTGCTCTTGATCTCGCCCGGAATGACGATGACCGCGGGTCCCTTCCTGTTGCGGTTCATGTATTCGACCGACTGGTAGAGCGACTGGTCGGCGGACGCGTTCGCCTTCTGCGACGTCTCGCTGCCGGCGGTGGGCGACGGATTGCCGAATCGCGGCTGCGCGAGCGCGAACGTTGCGGCAGCGACGAGCGCCGCGCCGACGAGCGGTTTCACGAAGGTCAACGTACGGTGTTTCATGTTCCTCTCCTGGGTGATTCGCGTTTCCTCTGCCGTGGTACGCGTCTATTTCGGCGCCGGTTTCCGGGGCGCAGGATGGCCCGCATGGCGGCAGTAATCCGCGTACAGCGTGGCCACGACTTCATCCGCGTTCTCGTTGACGAGCGTGAGCGCCATCCGCTGAACGTCCGCGCCCGCGTACGAGCTCGAGCTCGCCTCCGTGTCGGAGATCATGCGGCCGTTGCTCGCGGTGAGCGTGAATCCCATGCTCACCGAAACCTGGTTGACCGCCATTATCGGATTGCGGCTCGCCGTCGACGAAATCAACCCGCGCAGCACGAAGCTCGCCCCGAGGCGCTTGGCGGCGGCGAGCGCTGCGTCAGGATCGTTGCGGAAATACGCATCGATCTCCGCTTGCTTGATCTGGGCGCGGATCTCCTCGGGCGTGTAGGTGCGAAGCCCGAGCGCGCGCAGGCGCTTGTTGATCGCCTGAAAGTGCGGGCCGTAGTTCTGCTGCTGCGCGGCGATATAGCCGTTCGACTGTCGCTCGCCGATGACGACCATGATCTTCTTGTCCTTGAGGTCGGAGCGGCAGGGCGTCGAGATCTGGTCCCAGATGCGGTCCTGCCGTGCCTGCGCTTGCGCCTGATCGGCCAGGTCGTCTTCGGTCGGCTGCGAGAACTTGAAACCCTGCGCGAACGCGGGCGTCGCGGCGAACGCAGCGGTAGTCAACAGCAACGCCAGTACAAGTCGCGGTCGCATCCGAGGGTAAAATGAGCGGTCCGAGGGTGTTGAGGCAGCGACGAAGCGTAGCCCATCGGACCCTGGAAATCCATACGAAGATTCCGCACCGGCGCACCGGGGTTGCACCTTCGCGTGCGCGCCCCATCTCATGCAATCGCCGCGACCCTCGACCATGAAGCACGCCGCCGAATTCCATCCCGCCGTCGACGCCTGGTTTCGCCGCCATTTCACTGCCGCGACGGCGCCTCAGGCGCGCGCGTGGCCGCTGATCCAGGGCGGGCGCAACGTGCTGATCGCGGCGCCCACCGGATCGGGCAAGACGCTCGCCGCGTTCCTCGCCGCGATCGACGCGCTCGTTCGCCGCGGCGTCGACGTCGCGTTGCCCGATGAGACGTTCGTCGTCTACGTGTCACCGCTCAAAGCGCTTTCGAACGACATTCGCAAGAACCTGGTCGCGCCGCTCGCCGGCATTCGCGCCGAGCTCCATGCGCAAGGCTTTGCGGATGTCGAGGTCCGCACGCTCGTGCGCACCGGCGACACGCCGGCCTCCGAGCGCGTGAGCATGCGCAAGCGGCCGCCGCACATCGTCGTCACCACACCCGAATCGCTGTACGTGCTGCTCGGCTCGGAGTCGGGCCGGCAGATGCTCGCGACGACGCGGACGGTGATCGTCGACGAGATCCACGCGCTCGCCGGAAGCAAGCGCGGCAGCCATCTTGCGTTGTCGCTCGAACGGCTCGCGGCATTGACGGCGACGCCGCCGGCGCGCATCGGCCTGTCGGCGACGCAAAAGCCGATCGAGGAGATCGCGAAGTTTCTCGTCGGTGTCGCGGACGCCGCGGTGCCCGACTGCGAGATCGTCGATACCGGTCACGTTCGCCGACGCGATCTCGCGATCGAAGTTCCGGCAGCGCCGCTCGAAGCGGTGATGTCGCACGAAGTCTGGTCGCAGGTGTACGCGCAACTCGCGCAGCTCGCGCAGGAGCACCGCACGACGCTGATCTTCGTGAACACGCGCCGAATGGCCGAGCGCGCCGCGCGCCATCTGACCGAGCTGCTCGGGCCAGGGGCGGTGATGGCGCATCACGGCAGCATGGCGAAGGAGCTGCGCCTCGCGGCCGAGCAGCGCCTCAAAGCCGGCGAGCTCAAAGTGCTCGTCGCAACCGCGTCGCTCGAGCTCGGCATCGATATCGGCGACGTCGAGCTCGTCTGCCAGATCGGCTCGCCGCGCTCGATCGCCACGTTCCTGCAGCGCGCCGGCCGCGCGAGCCATCAGGTCGGCGGCGTCCCGAAGGCGCGCATTTTTCCGCTGTCGCGCGATGAGCTCGTCGAATGCGCGAGCGTGCTCGACGCGGTCCGCCGCGGCGAGCTCGACCGTATCGGGATTCCGGCGAAGCCGCTCGATGTGCTCGCGCAGCAGATCGTCGCCGAAGTCGCCGCCCGGGAATGGGGCGAGCAGGCGCTGTTCGACCGATACCGTCGCGCCTATCCGTACGCCGGCCTTACGACGGACGAGTATCTCGACGTCGTGCGTACGCTTGCAGAGGGATTCACCACGCGGCGAGGCCATCGCGCCGCCTACATTCATCGCGATGCCGTGAACGGCGTGCTGCGCGGCCGCGCCGGCGCGCGCCTGACCGCGCTCACGTCGGGCGGCGCCATTCCGGACACCGCCGATTACGACGTCGTGCTCGAGCCCGCCGGCCAGCTCGTCGGCACGGTCAACGAGGACTTCGCCGTCGAGAGCCTCGCCGGCGATATCTTCCAGCTCGGCAACACGTCGTACCGGATCCTGCGTATCGAGGCGGGGCGCGTTCGCGTCGACGACGCGCAAGGCCAGGCGCCGACGATACCGTTCTGGCTCGGCGAAGCGCCGTCGCGCACCGACGAGCTGTCGCACGCGGTATCGCGGTTGCGTGACGAGATCGGACAGCGCGCAGACAAAGTTGCTGCCGTCGAGGATCTGGTCGAGCGCGGCATCGCGCCTGCCGCCGCCGAGCAACTCGCCGACTATCTGTTCGCCGCGCGCGCGGCGCTCGGCGTGCTGCCGACACAGCAGACGATCGTCTTCGAGCGCTTTTTCGACGAGTCGGGCGGCATGCAGCTCGTGATCCATTCGCCGTTCGGAAGCCGCGTCAATCGCGCGTGGGGCCTCGCGCTGCGCAAGCGCTTCTGCGTCAAGTTCGATTTCGAGCTGCAGGCAGCGGCCACGGAAGACGCCATCGTCCTGTCGCTCTCCACGAGCCACAGCTTCCCGCTCGGCGATGTGGCGCGCTATCTCCACTCCGCGACCGTGCGGCCGGTGCTTGTCCAGGCAATGCTCGCATCGCCGATGTTCACCGCGCGCTGGCGCTGGATCGCGGGTACGTCGCTCGCATTGCCGCGCTTTCGCGGCGGCCGCAAGGTGCCCGCGCCGCTGCAGCGCATGCGCGCCGAAGACCTGATGGCCGCGGTATTCCCCGATCAGATCGCGTGCGCGGACAATCTGGTGGGCGACCGCGAGGTTCCCGACCATCCGCTGGTGCAGCAGGCGGTGCACGATTGCCTGTACGAGGCGATGGACATCGAGGGTCTCGAGCGGCTGCTGCGGGCGATCGAGAACGGCGACGTGAAGGTCGTTGCGCGCGAGCTCACCGCGCCGTCGCCGCTCGCGCTCGAGATCCTGACCGCGCGGCCGTATGCGTATCTCGACGACGCGCCGCTCGAGGAGCGCCGCGCGCAAGCGGTCATGGCACGCCGCTGGCTCGACGAGGAATCGGCGGCGGAGCTCGGCAAGCTCGACATCGCCGCGATCGATCGCGTGCGCGCGGAAGCGTGGCCCGAGGCTAGCAACGCCGACGAGCTGCACGATGCGTTGCTCGGCGTCGGGTTTCTCGCCGCGGACGAGGTGGACAAGCGCGAGGGCTGGTCGGCGCTCGCCGGTGTGCTCGCGCAGGCGAAGCGCGCGACGCAATTCGGCGAGCGGGGCCTTTGGGTCGCCGCGGAACGTCTGCCGCAGTTCCAGGCGCTGAATCCCCACGCGCGCGGCAATCCGCCGATCGCCGCCCCGGCGGAATTCGCGAGCCGCGCATGGACCTACGACGATGCGCTTACCGAGATCGTGCGCAGCCGGCTCGAAGCGCTCGGCCCCGTCACCGTCGATGCGCTCGCCGCGCCGCTTCAAGTGGCCGGTGTCGACGTCGACGCCGCGCTCGCGAAGCTGGCGGCGCAGGGTGTCGCGATGAGCGGCACGTTCACCCCCGGCGCCGGTGACACCGAGTGGTGCGATCGCGCGTTGCTTGCACGTATTCACCGCTACACGGTCAAGCGGCTGCGCGAGGAAATCGAGCCGGTGTCGAGCCGCGATTTCCTCCGCTTCCTCACGCGCTGGCAGCACGTCACGCCGAACGAGCGGCGCCAGGGTCCCGACGCGCTCGATGCGATCATCGCGCAACTGCAGGGGTTCGAAGCGCCCGCCGCGTCGTGGGAGTCCGATATCCTGCCCGCGCGGCTCGACAATTACGACTTCACATGGCTCGACGATCTGTGTCTGTCCGGGCGCGCCGTATGGACGCGCCTGACCGTGCCGCCGGCCGCGTCGACGTCGGGCAATCCCGCGCCGATCCGCACGACGCCCGTCGCATTGCTGCCGCGGCGAAGCGCGCCCTTGTGGTCGCGCGCGGCTCCGGCTTGTGAAGCGCAGCCGGCGCAACTGAGCTCGCGCGCGCAGGCCGTCGCAGACCATCTGCGCGAGCACGGCGCGTCGTTCTTCGACGAGATCGTCGATTCGACGGGACTCCTGCGCACGCAGATCGAAGACGCGCTCGCCGAGCTGGTCGCGCTCGGGCTCGCAACGTCGGACAGCTTCGCCGGCCTTCGCGCGCTGCTGACGCCGTCGGAAAAGCGCAAGCCCTTCGGCGCCGGCAAGCGGCATCGGCGCGCGTTGTTTGGCATCGAGGACGCCGGACGGTGGACGCTGATCAAGCGAGCGGCGGCCGCCGCGCCGCCGGCACGCGGACCAAGCGGGCTCGACGCGGCGACGATCGAGCACGTCGTGCACGCGTTGCTACGGCGCTACGGCGTCGTGTTCTGGAAGCTGCTCGCGCGCGAAGCGCAGTGGCTACCGCCGTGGCGAGAGCTGCTGCGCGTGCTGCGCCGGCTCGAGGCGCGCGGTGACATCCGGGGCGGTCGTTTCGTCGCGAGCGTCTCGGGCGAGCAATTCGCGTTGCCCGAAGCGGTCGGGCTGCTCCGCGACGCGCGGCGAGCGCCGTTTGCGAACGTGCTCGTATCGGTGAGCGGTGCCGATCCGCTCAATCTCGTCGGCACGGTGCTTCCCGGTCCCAAGGTGCCGGCGCTTGCGAACAATCGCGTGCTGTTTCGCGACGGCGTACCGATCGCCGCGCTCATTGCCGGCGAAATCCAGTGGCTGGAGACGCTAGAACCGGCCGATGCGCGCGCGGCCGAAGATGCGCTGATCAAACGACACGTCGGCTCGCCGTTGCTCGCGTATCTGCGTTAACGTGCGTCCGGGCGTTGATCGACCATAAGACGCTTGCGCTCGACGCGCCGGAAACTGCCTATCCGCGAGGTACGAAGGCGCGGGCGCAGCTCGTGTGGAGCGCCGGTACGCTCGGAGACAATGATTGGGCGAACGAGCTGCCTGCGCGACCGGCCGCATTCAACCGCGTCGTTCGCGATTGCTGGAGCGGGCCGGCGAAAGCGGCGATGGGTCTGCCGTAGTCGCCCGGGAGGGCTCGCGACCCGAGTCGAGCTCGCCGCCCGCGACGACGTCGAGGATCGCCGGGCCGTAGCGGTCGAGCTTGCGCGCGCCGATGCCCGAGACTCCCGACAACGAAGCGAGATCGCGCGGTCGCAAACGCGCGATCTCGGCAAGCGTGCGATCGTGCAGGATCACGTAAGCAGGGACCCCTTGTGTCCGAGCTTGCTCGAGACGCCACGACTTCAGACGATCGAGCACCGCCATCTCGGCCGATGAAAGCCCGCCGCCGGACACGAGCTGCGCTTGCCGCTTTGCGCGCGGCCGCGACACCGTGCGCCGCATCGTCACGCGCTGATCGCCCTTGAGCACCGCGCGGCTTGCTTCGGTCAGCCGCAGCGCGCCGTGCGCGTCGTGATCGACGCGGGCAAGACCGAGCGCGACCAATTGACGGAGCACGTTGCGCCAGCTCGCGTCGTCGACGGCCGCGCCGACGCCGAACACCGACAATCGATCGTGGTCCCAGCGCGCAACGCGCTCGCTCGCCTTGCCGCGCAGCACGTCGGTCAGATGCACCGCGCCGAAGCGTTGGCCGGTACGGTAGATCGCGGAGAGCGCCTTCTGCGCGTCGACGGTCGCGTCGTAATGCTCGGGCGGTGCGAGGCAGGTATCGCAATTGCCGCACGGCCCGCTCGCTTCGCCGAAATACGCGAGAAGCCGCACGCGCCGGCACCCCGCGGTCTCGCACAGTCCGAGCAGCGCGTCGAGCTTCGCGGCCGAAATGCGCTTGTACGCGTCGCTCGCGTCGGACTGTTCGATCAGTCGCCGTTGCTGCACGACGTCGGCGAGACCGTAAGCCATCCAGGCGTCGGCGGGTAATCCGTCGCGTCCCGCGCGTCCCGTTTCCTGATAGTAGCCTTCGATGCTCTTCGGCAGGTCGACATGCGCGACGAAGCGAACGTCGGGCTTGTCGATGCCCATGCCGAACGCGATCGTCGCCACGATCACGAGCCCGTCTTCCCGCTGGAACCGCGCCTGATGCTCGGTTCGCGTCGCCGTGTCCATCCCCGCGTGGTAGGGGAGCGCACGCACGCCCTTCGTCGCGAGCCACGCGGCGATCTGGTCGACCTTTCGTCGCGACAGGCAGTAGACGATGCCCGCTTCGCCGGCGTGTTCATCGCGAATGAAGCGCAGCAGCTGCTCGCGCGCGTCGGTCTTGTCGACGATCGTGTAGCGGATGTTGGGTCGATCGAAGCTCGATACGAACACGCGCGCTTTGCCGAGCGCGAGACGCGCGACGATCTCTTCGCGCGTCTGCGGGTCGGCGGTGGCGGTGAGCGCGATACGAGGAACGCGCGGATAGCGCTCGTGCAGCAGCGAAAGCTGCAGGTATTCGGGGCGGAAATCGTGGCCCCATTGCGAAACGCAGTGCGCCTCGTCGATCGCGAACAGCGCGACGCGCGCCCGATCGATCAGATCGAGACAGCGGGCAGTGGCGAGCCGCTCGGGCGCGAGATAGAGCAGATCGAGCTCGCCCGCGATCAATGCGCGCTCGACCGCCGCAGCCTCTCGCGCATCGAGCGTCGAATTGAGAAACGCCGCGCGCACGCCGAGCTGCGAAAGCGCGGCGACCTGGTCCTGCATCAGCGCAATCAACGGCGAGACGACGATACCGGTGCCGGGCCGCACCAGCGAGGGAATCTGGTAGCACAGCGATTTTCCGCCGCCGGTCGGCATCAGCACCAACGCATCGCCGCCCGCGACGACATGGTCGACCACCTCGGCCTGCGCGCCGCGGAACCCGGGGTAGCCGAACGTGTCGCGCAGAATGTCGAGCGGATTCGGCTGGGTCACGGCGCGTGAAGGTTGCGCTAGCCGGCGCGGGCGTCGGCGCGCGAGCCGCCGTGCAGCGGAATGCGCAGCACCAGCGGCGGCTTCAGCGTCTCGGGATGCTCGATCTCGCCCTTGTCGTTGTAGCGCGTGACTTGCGTGCGCGCGAGCACGTACAGGCGGTCGGCGGCAATCGCGGCGGTCGTCGGCTCGTCGAATGCGCGCTGATGGTGCGATTGCAGCGTTTCGACCGCGGTAACCGTGCGCCCGTCCGATGACAGCAACAGGCGCACCACACGCGCGGGCGTCGTGACATTCTGGACGCCGATCAGCGTGCCTTCGTGCCAATAGAGCCCGTCGATCGCGGCGGCGTTTTCGCGCGCCGGCAGCGCGAGCGGTGCGACGGCGCCTGTCGCGAGATCGATCCTGAGCGGACGCCGCGACGCCGCGACGTACGCGATCTTGCCTTGCGGATGGACGGCGATGCCATTGGCGCCCGTCGCCTCGCCAAGCGGAACCAGCGCGTTTACCGTGCCGACGGCCGGATCGATGCGAAAGACGCCGCCGCCGGCGGAGTCGGTGACGAGCAGGCTGCCGTCGGGCGCGACGGCGACGTCGTTCAACTGTTGCGCCGCGGCGACGTCGAACGTGCGACGCCAATGGCCGCTCGGCAGATCGAACGCCATGACCGCATTGCGCCGCTCGATCTTGCCCTGGTCGGTCAACGCGCTCGTCGACACCGCATAGAGCTTGCGGCGTGACGAATCGACGGCGAGCCCCAGCACCGAGTCGAGCTTCGCGTTCGGGTGCGAGAAGCGCGTGAGCGAGCCGTCGCGCTCGATCCGGAAGATCGCGCGTTTCGCAATGCTGCCGACGAAGAAGCGGTGCGTGACCGGGTCGTAGGCGATGCCCTCGGGCAACAGCCGTCGATCGGGCAGCGTGAACGCGACGCGACCGTCGGTCTTGTGCGGCAGCCGCTCGGCGAATCGCTTTCGAAGCGCAGCGAAGCGGCGATCGCTCGCGAGGCTCGCGAACATGTGGACCGTCGGCAGGAAGCCTTTGCCGTTGGCGAGCGTTTGCTCGAGCGCGGCAAGCGCGCCGTCGCGATCGCCGGCGCGCGCGCGATACGAGCCGAGAAAATACGTGAGGACCGCGTCGTTGGGCTCGTGCGCCACCAAGCGCTCGAGCGCGGCGAGCGGGTCGGGTGACTGCTCGTCGGCTGCGAGCGCTACCGACCATGCGATCACGCCGAGCGCGCACACGGCGGCGGCGTACGCGATCGGCCGAAGTCGCGCAAGCGATCGGGCAAGGCGATGCGGGATGCAAGCGGTCAGCAAGATCGTCTCGCCATGTTGAGCCGTTCGCGATTGTCCGCTGGTCGCTGCGCGCCGTAAACCGAACCGGCTCGTTCGCATGGTCGAGGCGGTGACGGCGCGGAGTATAGTGGCGCCGACGCATGTCGCCGGAGACCGCGATGCTGATGTCGGCTGCCGATTACCGCGAGTCGCTGCGCCATTACCACCCGCGGGTTTACGTCGACGGACGCGAGGTCACCTCCGTCGCCGACGAACCGTCGCTTGCGCCCGGCGTCGCGGCGATCGGCGTAACGTACGACTACGCGCTGCGCGAATCGACGCAGGCGCTGATGCGCGCGAGCGTGCCGGATTTCGATGCGCCGATCAACCGCATGCTCGCGCTGCCGCGAACGAGCGCCGATCTGCTGAACAAGCTCGAGGCAGTCCGTCTCGTATGTCAGGAGACCGGCTGCGCGCAACGGTATCTCGCCGGCGACGCGCTCGCGGCGCTTCACCATGGCACGCACGGCATCGACGCCGAGACGGGAAGCGACTACCACGCACGCCTGCGCAACTACGTCGGTCATGTCTACGCGAACGATCTCACGCTCGGCATCGCGATGACCGACGCCAAAGGCGACCGGTCGCTGCGTCCGGCGCAGCAGCCGCGGCCCGATGCGTACGTGCGCATCGTCGAGCGGCGATCGGGCGGCGTCGTCATTTCGGGAACGAAGGCGATCGTCACGTCGGCACCGTATGTGCACGAGCTTCTCGTCATGCCTTGCCGCAACATGACGGAGGCGGACCGCGAGTTCGCCGTGTGCTGCGCGGTGCCGGTCGACGCCGAGGGACTGACGATCGTCGCGCGGCCTGCCGGCAGACCCGGCGAGCCCGCCGCGCCGTTCAGCGGCCGTTACGGCCAGTCCACCGGCGTGTGCCTGTTCGATCGCGTGTTCGTTCCGTGGGAGCGCGTGTTCTGCGCCGGGGAATGGCAGCACGCCGCTGAAATCCTCTACGGCTACACCGCGCATCACCGGCACACGTGCATCGGCCCGCGCGCCGGCTTCGGCGATCTGCTGATCGGCGCCGGCGCGCTCGCGACCGAGGCGAACGGGCTCGATCTCGACCGCGCTCACGGCGTGCGCGACGCGATGGTCGACCTGATCAAGATCGTCGAGGGGTTCTATGCGTGCGGTGTCGCGGCGTCGGTCTATTGCGCGCCAAGCGAGTCGGGTGTCGCGACGCCCGATCCGGTCTTCGCGAACATCGGCAAGTTGCTGCTCGCCACACAGATCTACGACATGCACCGGCTCGCGCACCAGGTATCGGGCGGCATGATCGTCACGCTGCCCGGACCGTCGGAGGATCACAATCCGGCAACCGCCGGCCGTCTCTCCGACGTTCTGACGGCGCGCTCGGACATCCCGTACGAAAAGCGCGTCGCAGTCGCGCGGCTGCTCGAGGATCTCACCGCGTCGTACCAGGCGGGCTGGTATTCGCTGATCAGCCTTCACGGCGGAGGCTCACCCGACGCGATGAAGACCGAGATCTATCGTCACTATCCGATCGGCAACAAGGTCGACCTCGTCGAGCGGCTGCTCGACCGCGGCGTGCTCGCCGACGCGACGCGCACGATCACGCGCAACCGGCAGCCGGGCAAGTGCTGCGCGGTCGGCTGCTTTGCGCCCGACGCCCCGCAGATGGTCGCGCTGCCGATGGCACGAAGCGCGGTCGCCGACTCGACGATCGCACCGACGCGCGCCGCGGCGGATTAGCGTCAAGCCGCGGTGCTCGCGCGTTCGCCGTACGCGAGCACTCCCATCATGTCGGCGAAGCGCGACCAGTCGAGCCGCTTGCTCCTGTGCTTGCTGTGCAAAAGTAGCAAAAGTAGGGTCATAGCAAAAGTAGGGTCAGACTCGACTTTTGTACTCCGCGCGCATAGGCAGCGCCTGCGCAAAAGTCGAGTCTGACCCTACTTTTGCACGCGACCGATCTCGAGCTCGCCAATCTTGTCGCCGGCGGCATAGATCTGCAGCCGCAGCGACGATCGCGCCTTCGCGAGCTCGAAGTTGTCGAGGCTCGCGCGCACTTCGTGCCGGCGCTTGTTCGCGACCTTTGTCTTTCCGCGGCGCTTCGGCGCCGTC
Organism: uncultured beta proteobacterium; assembly: GCA_963728935.1. Lineage (GTDB taxonomy): Bacteria > Pseudomonadota > Gammaproteobacteria > Burkholderiales > Casimicrobiaceae > CAVSMC01. The sequence goes on from CAVSMC010000001.1 coordinate 3,172,051, forward strand.
TTCGACGTGGCCCGCGTCATGGCGAACCCCCGAGCGACTTCGCGCTGTGCTCGATCGTGCGCGGGCTCGCATCGCCGGCCAGCGGCAAAAGCGTTACAGCAATGTACGGTATCGCACATATCAGTGGCGTCACGGGGCTTCTCCTTTTGCCACAAAACCCCTTACGCTACTCGCATTCCTTGTCGGGGGCCTCGCGCGCGCGAAGAACGCGTGCAGGCGCTGCGCTTCAACGCTCATGTCCGCACCGCTCGCGCTTTCGGTACTCGATCAGTCGACGGCGGCGCTCGGGCGCGCCGAATCCGACGCCATCGGCGAGACGCTCGAGCTCGCTCGCCTGTGCGATCGGCTCGGCTATCGGCGTTACTGGCTTTCCGAGCATCACAACAGCGGCAGCATCGTCGGCACGGCGCCGGAGATCCTGATGGCGGCGATCGCGGCGACGACCGCTCGCATTCGAGTCGGCAGCGCCGGCGTGATGCTCCCGCACTATTCACCATTGAAGGTTGCCGAGCAGTTCCGCGTGCTCGAAGCGATCGCGCCGGGGCGCATCGATCTCGGCGTCGGGCGCGCACCGGGCTCGGACCGCATCACCGCCTACGCGCTGAACCCGGACGCCGACAACGCCGCGCACGAGTTTCCGCGCCAGGTGATCGACCTGATGCATTGGATCGAGGACAAGCCGCTCGACGCCGGCCATCCGTTCGCCGGCATCATTGCGCATCCGCGCGGACCGAGCTCCCCCGACGTTTGGATCCTCGGCAGCTCGGACTTCGGCGCGCAGCTCGCCGCGCACTTCGGCCTGCCGTACGCGTACGCGTATTTCTTCCGCGACGGCCGCGGCGTCGAGCAGGCATTGTCGCTGTATCGCGAGAACTTCAGCCCGAGCGAGCGCTACCCTGAGCCGATCGCGACCGTTTGCATCTGGGCGCTCGCCGCGGATACCGAGGCGCAAGCATGGGACTTGTTCAAGACGCGTGAACATTGGCGCGTCGGATTCGAGCACGGCGTTCGCAACCCGCTGGTGGCGCCCGAGCAGGCGGCGGCGCATCGGTACACGCAGGCCGAGCGAGCGCTGATCGATGCGCTGCGCGCCAACGCATTCGTCGGCGCCGCCGACCAGGTCGCGAAACGGCTCACCGCGGAAGCCGAGCGGCTCGAGCTCGACGAGATCGTGATCGTCACCTGGACGTACGACGCGGCCGCGCGGCGGCGCTCGTACGAGCTTCTCGCGCAGGCGTTCGAACTCGAGCTGGCTACGCGATGAGCTACATCGCGCACTTGCCGACATAGCCTACGGACACCGCTTCCGCGTCGGGGGCGCGAGTCCGCTTTTGAGCTCGTCGTAGACGCAATGGCAGATGCCGATCTTCGTGCATTCGGTCATCTTCGCGGCGAGCGCCGGCAATGCTGCGAGGGCGCCGCGCGCACGCGCGGCGGCGATCGCGGGTTGGATCGCATCGGCGATACTCCCTGGAGCGCGCCGGGTGCTTACCCGACTATTTCGCCGGTGTGGATTGCCGGCCAAGCGAACGCCGCCGGCGACGAACGCATCCAACGATTGAACATTCGCTCACGAAGCGGCAATGCCCGATCAATACTCCGACGACGATCCGCGCCCGCAACCGCCCGAGCGGCCGGCGCCCGAGGACTGCTGCGGAAGCGGCTGCGATCGTTGCGTGCTCGAACTGTACGAAGAGGCTTTCGACCGCTATCGTGCGGAGCTCGCGGCTTGGGAACGGCGCGCAGCAATGCGGCGCGACGGGCCGCAATCGGCGGAGGGGGTGTCGAATGGGACAACAGCAGCAGGCCACTGACGAACTGGTGAGAGCCGCGACGCGAGCACGCGAGCACGCGTATGCGCCGTACTCGAGGTTTCGCGTCGGTGCCGCGGTTCGCGCGTCCGACGGTCGGGTCTTCGCCGGCTGCAACGTCGAGAATGCGTCGTATGGCCTGTCGATATGCGCCGAGCGCGTCGCGATCTTCAATGCGGTCGCGCACGGCGCACGCGAGATCCGCGCGCTCGCCGTATGCACCGATGCGCCCGCGCCGGCGACGCCGTGCGGCGCCTGCCGGCAAGTGATCGCGGAGTTCGCGGACGACGCAGCGATCGCTCTCGCCAACACCGGCGGTGCACTCGTCATCACGAGCATCAACGAGCTGTTGCCGCTACCGTTCCGACTCGATTCGCAGTGATCGGCGCACAATGCGCGACATGGCGCCTTCACGATCGTACGAGGATGCCGCCGAATGAGCCGCTCCAACGCGCCGGCAGTGCTGGACCTGATCGGCAACACGCCGCTGGTGGAGGTCACGCGCCTCGATACCGGACCATGCACGCTGCTGCTAAAGCTCGAGTCGCAAAATCCCGGCGGATCGATCAAGGATCGGATCGGCCGCTCGATGATCGAAGGCGCCGAGCGCAGCGGCCGGCTGCGGCCCGGCGGCACCGTCGTCGAGGCGACCGCCGGCAATACCGGACTCGGCCTCGCGCTCGTCGCGCGCGCGAAGGGCTAACCTATCGTGCTCGTCGTGCCGGACAAGATGTCGACCGAGAAGGTGCTGCATTTGAAAGCGCTCGGCGCGCAGGTGCACACGACGCGCTCCGACGTCGGCAAGGGACATCCGGACTATTACCAGGATTACGCGGCGAGGCTCGCCTCCGGGATTCCCGATTCGTTCTTCGCGGATCAGTTCAACAATCCCGACAATCCCGCCGCGCATGAGCAGACGACCGGGCCGGAGATCTGGCAGCAAAGCGGCGGTGCAATCGACGCGATCGTCGTCGGCGTCGGATCGGCGGGAACGTTGACCGGACTGACGCGCTACTTTCGCCGTGTCGCGCCGCACGTCGAGTTCATCCTGGCAGATCCCGTCGGATCGATTCTCGCCGAGTACGTTCGAAGCGGAACGGTCGGCACCGCCGGATCGTGGGCGGTCGAAGGTATCGGCGAGGACTTCGTGCCGCCGATCGCCGACCTTTCCGCGGTCACGCAAGCGTATTCGATATCGGACCGGGACAGCTTCGCCACGGCGCGCGAGCTGTTGCGCGCCGAAGGCATACTCGGCGGCTCGTCGACGGGCACGCTCGTCGCCGCCGCGCTGCGTTACTGCCGCGAGCGGAAGGGCGCGAAGCGCGTCGTGAGCTTTGTCTGCGACACCGGAACGCGCTACCTGTCGAAGCTCTACAACGATCAATGGATGCTCGACCAGGGATTGCTCGCGCGTCCCGCGCTCGGCGACCTTCGCGACCTGATCTCGCGCCGCTTCGACGAAGGCACGGTCGTTTCGGTTGGCCGCACCGACACGCTGCTCAACGCGTTCCAGCGGATGCGCGCCGCCGAGGTCTCGCAGTTGCCGGTGCTCGACGGTGCGAAGCTCATCGGCGTGATCGACGAATCGGATCTGCTGTTGAAGGTGCACGACGATCCCGTGCTCTTCCATTCGGCGGTCGAGGCCGCGATGTCGAAGCGGCTGGAGACGATCGCGCCGAGCGCGAGCCTCGCGCACGTGCAGTCGATCCTCGATCGCGGCCTCGTCGCGCTGGTCGCCGACGGCGAGCGCTTCTACGGTCTCATCACACGCTTCGATCTGTTGAATCACTTGCGCAGGAGACTCGGATGAAACGGGACGACGAGCAAGCGATGGGGATGCTCGACTTCGCGACGCGCGCGATCCACGCCGGACAGTCGCCCGACCCGTCGACCGGCGCGATCATGCCGCCGATCTACGCGACGTCGACGTACGTTCAGCAAAGTCCCGGCGTGCACAAGGGACTCGACTACGGGCGCTCGCACAATCCGACCCGCTGGGCGCTCGAGCGCTGCGTCGCCGATCTGGAGGGCGGCGCACAGGCTTACGCGTTCGCATCGGGGATGGCCGCGATCGCTACCGTGCTCGAGACGCTCGACGCGGGCGCGCATATCGTCGCCGGCGATGACCTCTACGGCGGCACGTATCGATTGTTCGAGCGCGTGCGCCGGCGCAGCGCCGGCCAGCGTTTTTCGTTCGTCGATCTGTCGGCCAGCGCGAACGTCGCCGCGGCGATCCGTCCCGAGACGAAGATGGTATGGGTCGAGACGCCGAGCAATCCGCTGCTGAAGCTCGCCGACCTCGCGGCGATCGCCGAGCTCTGTCGCGAACGGGCCATCGTCGCCGTCGCCGACAACACGTTTGCAAGTCCCTACGTGCAGCGGCCGCTCGATCACGGCTTCGATGTCGTCGTGCATTCGACGACCAAGTACCTGAACGGCCACTCCGACGTCATCGGCGGCATCGCGATCGTCGCGAGCGGCGAGCGCCTCGCACCGATGCGCGAGCAGCTCGGGTTTCTGCAGAACGCCGTGGGCGGCATCGCCGGTCCGTTCGACAGCTTCCTTACGCTGCGCGGCGTGAAGACGCTTGCGCTGCGGATGGAGCGTCATTGCGAAAACGCGCTAGCCCTCGCGCGATGGCTGCAAGCGCAGCCGAAAGTCGCGCGTGTGCGCTATCCGGGCCTCGCATCGCACGCGCAACACGCGCTTGCGAAGCATCAGATGCGCGGATTTGGCGGGATGATCTCGATCGAGCTTGCGACCGACCTCGCCGGCACGAAGCGCTTCCTCGAACGCTGCGAGCTCTTCTCGCTCGCCGAGAGCCTCGGCGGCGTCGAGAGCCTGATCGAGCACCCGGCGATCATGACGCATGCGACGATTCCGCCGCCGCAGCGCGCAGCGCTCGGCATCGGCGACGCGCTGGTTCGCCTGTCGGTCGGGATCGAAGACGTCGGCGATCTCCAGCGCGACCTCGAGCGGGCGCTCGCGGCGGTCTGACTCTAACGCTTTCGGCGCAGGATTTCGTCGCTCGCTCGACGCAGGATGTCGGCAACGCGCGCCTGCTCGTCGTCGTCGGCGTCGAACCTCGAATAGAGCGCCGCGCGAAGCGAGCGACGCGCATCGTTCAGCGCGTCGCCCCAGCCCGGCGGCGCTTCGTGCGACGGCGTGGCGTCCGGCCCGCGGCCGGACCTGCCGCCGAACGCGCGGCGGACGCCCTCCATTCGCCTTTCGATCCAGCGAAGCTGCGCGAAGATCGCTTCTGCGAACGCGCGTCGTTCGTCGAGCTTCTCGCGCCCGGCGTCGGTGATGTGATACGACTTCTTGCTGCCGTCGACTTCGACGCTCGCGTAACCGAGCTCCTCGAGGTAGGTGAGCGCGGGATAGATCATCCCGGGGCTCGGGCTGTAAAAGCCGCCGGAGCGCTCCTCCAGCGCCTTGATGATCTCGTAGCCGTGGCGCGGCTTCTCTTCGAGCAGCGCGAGGATCACGAGCTGAAGGTCGTCGGCGCCGAGTTTGCGCCCGCTGCGAAAGCCATGCAGCGCGCCGTCGCCGGCGGCCGACCAGCCGGCGAATCCGAACGAACGCCCGTGCCGGCCCATGCAGTGACGCGAGGGGCCGGGGCGAAACCAGTGACCGAACATGGCGTGCATCGAGCTCTCCGTTGTGTGTATATCGTACGATATATCGAGCGATAACGGTCGTCAAGAGCGACGTCGAGCGCGCATATCAATTTCAATAGGTTAGGTAGGATCGTTCGATCCAATCGCTTCCATCGTAAACTTCGATTGGCATCGGGCTGTTACAGTGCCTATCATCCCGATTGTGCAGTGCAGCACGACCTATTTGGAGACATGGATGGAACCACAGTTGCGTTACCCCTCTCCGCGCACCGAAGTGTCGGGAGCCGTCATCGAGGCGAGCCTTTGGCTTCGGCTGGGCTTCTTCAGCGGCGTGGCGATCGTCGCCGTCGCCGCGATCCGATTCCTCGATAGCCAGTCGGGACTCTTGCTTTCGCTGGCGTCGGCAGTCCTCGGCGCGGCGCTCGCCGCCTTTTCGGTGCGACGCGCATTAGATTTGCTCGAGCGCGAAAGTGCGGCAAGCGGCGACGGCGAGTCCGTGCCCGCGAAGCAGCGCGTGCTGTCGCAGTCCTGATCCGCGGCTTTCGCGCCCACGCGAAGCGAATATTCGCCGCCGCCGCCCCGAGCATTCCGTTGTGGCGTGCGCGGACGTCGCCGAACATGTGCCGATCGGGAGGGATCCCGCATGGGGGCACAATGGCTCGCGACGATTCGACCAGCTTCAGCGCACTGCCTCCGCCGGCGTTGAGCTGGCTCGAGGAGCGCCATCGTGCGGGGATCATCGCGCATCTGTCTCGGCTCACGCCGCACGAGCGCGTGCGCCGGTTCGGACGCGCAGTGGGCGATTCGGATATCGCCGCGTTCATCGATGACATCGATTTCAACGCGCATTGGCTGATCGGGGCGTTCGCGTTCGACCACAGATTGATCGGCCTCGCGCACGCATGCCCGGTTCGCACCGGGCGCGATTACACCGTGTATGCGGCGATCAGCGTCGATCGCGATTACCGCGGACGCGGAATCGGTCGCGCACTTCTCGGCTCGATCGTCGATCGACTGCACCGGGTGGCCGCAACGACCGTCGTCGCGATCGGCTCGGCGTTCGATTTGCCCGGCGACACCGTCGGCGGCGAATTCGGCGCCGATGCTGCGCAGGCCTTTGAGGTGTGCACGGGCATTCGCATCGAAGCCGAACAGTTGCCGCCGGGACGCGCCTATCGCGACACCGTCGCGCAGGCAGGCGCGTAGGGAACAAGTAGCGTCAGCCTCGAGGAAAAAGTGGGGTCAGACTCGACTTTTCGCACACTGACAGGCAGTGCGCAGATCAGTGCATGAAAAGTCGAGTCCGACCCTGCTTTTTCAATCGAGCGAGAACTCGAGTTTCTCGTCGGCTACCTCTACGACGTCACCATGGTCGAGCGGCCGAGGCTCGTCACCGATCGGCCGCCCATTGACGCGCGTGCGCCGGCGACCTTCGACGTGCACGACGAAATAGCCGACGGGACGTCGCGTGATCACGGCAAGTTCCTTGCCGCGCTTGCCGAACATCGCAACGACACGGTCGAGGTCGATCACGCTGCCCGAGCGGCTGCCGCGCAGCAGCATCACGCGCGCCTTGGGTAGGCGAACTTTCGTCGAGCGTGCGCGCGACACGTGCACGTTCGCCGCATCGTCCGCGTCGACATCGGTGCGCGCGAGTCCCGCGATCAGCATCGTGCGTTCGAGGTCGACGCCGCCCGACGTGCGCAAGTTGATATAGCGCAGGTTGAAGCGGCCGAACGCGATCACGTCGCCATGCTGGAGGATCCGCCGCGACACGCGCTTGCCGTTGACGTAGGTTCCATTCGCGCTTTCGAGATCCTCGAGGATGTGGTCGTTGCCGACGGGCACGATCGCCGCGTGCTCTCGGCTCACCGCCGGATCGTCGATCACGATGGGGTTGGCGGCATCGCGGCCGACGGTAAGTCGCTGCTTGTCGACGAAGCATTGATACAGCACCGAATCGCCCGCGCTCAGTACCAGCTTCGCCATGACTCGGGCCGCGCCTAGGAACGCGAAAGAAGGCGTCGCAGCCACCCGCGCTGCCCGTTGGGTGCCGACCGTCTCACCAGGATCACCGAGACGTTGTCGTAGCCGCCGTTGTCCTTCGCCGTTTGCACGAGGATGCGCGCGGCGAGCTCGAGATTGCACGACAGCGAAGAGACGATCAGCTCGATATCGGAGTCGTCGACGAGATCGTTGAGTCCGTCGGAGCACAGCAGAAACAGATCGTCGGGCAACGACACGTCTTCGCGCATGTGCGGCTCGACGTCGCCGACGGCGCCGAGCGCGTGCGTGACGAGGCTGCGGTTGTGCGACGAGAGCGCGTCAGCGGCCGAGATCACTCCGAGCTCGACCTGGTCGCGCAGCAGCGAGTCGTCGCGCGTGAGGAGTTGCAGCCGGCCGTCGCGCAGCCGATAGATCCGCGAATCGCCGATGTGACCCAGAACGACGATGTCTTCGCAAAAAGCGGCGAGCGCGAGCGTGGTGCCCATGCCGCGGCGCGTAACATCCGCCTGAGCCGCCTCGAAAATCGCCCGATTGGCTTGCTTTATGCTTCCCTCGGCAGCAAGCAGGGGGGAATGCTGGCGTCCGGCCGTCCCGGGTCCGGCGAGATGCGCCCGAAGCCCGGCGACGACGATGTCGGCGGCCATCTGGCTCGCGACCTCGCCGGCTCGGTGTCCGCCCATGCCGTCGGCAAGCGCGACGATGCCGCTCCTGGCGTCGATCGCGATTCGATCCTCGTTGTACTGGCGGACGTTGCCGACATCGGTTAGCCCGACCGCTTCGATGGAGTAATGCGCCATGTTCCGAGGATATCAAGCATCGTCCGTTCCCGGCAGCTTCTAGGCTTTCATGCGAGCGCAACGAATCGGCCGTTACGAGCTCCTCGACGAAATCAGTCGGGGCGGGATGGGCGTCGTGTATCGGGCGCGCGACCCGCTGATCGATCGCGTCGTCGCCATCAAGACGATCGGGATGGGACTGTCGCGGCAGGAATCGGAAGCGTTCGACAAACGCTTCGACCTCGAGGCGCGTTCGGCGGGCGGGCTCAATCACCCGAACATCGTCACGATCCACGACATGGGTCGCAGCGACGACGGCGCGTACATCGCGATGGAGTTTCTCGACGGGCGCTCGCTGCGGGACATCCTCGATTCGGGCGTCGTCCTCGAGGCGCCGCGCGTCGCGCAGATCGCCGTGCAGATCGCCGACGGTCTCGCCTACGCGCACGAGCACGGCGTCATTCATTGCGACATCAAGCCCGCGAACATCATGGTGCTCGCGCGGGGCCGTGTGAAGATCACCGACTTCGGCATCGCGCGGCTGCCGACGGGCTCGCGGACGTTCGCGGGGCAGGTCGTCGGCTCGCCGCGCTACATATCGCCGGAGCAGATCCTCGGCCGCAAGGTCGATGCGCGCTCGGACGTCTTCTCGCTCGGCGCCGTGCTGTACGAAATGCTGACCGGCGTTCCGCCGTTCGGCGGCGGCGAGCTCGACGAGATCTTGTTCCAGGTGATCAACGACAATCCCGCGCTTCCGAGCGATCGCAACGCCGCCATTCCTGCCGCCTTCGACGCGATCGTCGAACGCGCGCTCGCGAAGGCGCCGGGCGACCGCTACCCGAGCGCGGCGCAGATGGCCGTGGATCTGAGAAAGCTCGCGCCCGCCGACCCGATCGTCGCGCCGCATGCGCCGGCGAGCGAGACGCGTCCTCGCGCGCCGATTAGGGATGCGACGACCACCGTGTTGATCGGCGGCGCCGAAGCTCCGCCCGACCTGGAGTTGACAGGCGCCGCCGACGCGACGACCGCGCTCTCCAACCGTCGCAAGCGCCGAAACGTCGCCGTTCTCGCGGCGTCGGTGCTCGCCATTATCATCGTCGGCGTGTGGGGGCTGTCCGAGAATCGTGGATCGAAAGAAAGGCGCACGGAAGCTGCAACGATCGCGCCGGTCGCGCTCGTCCCGAGCGGCGCCGCGGCGGCGCAACGCCCCCCGACCGATGTCGTGTCGGTTGCATCGCCTGCCGAGCCGCCGGCGCCTTCCGCCACCGCCGTCCCCGCGGGCGACAAAGCGGCCGCAAAGCCAATGGCGCGTCTACTGCTTGCCATATCGCCTTGGGGTGAGGTATTCGTAGACGGTCGCAAGCGCGGCGTATCGCCGCCGTTGAGCGAGCTGCGGGTCACGCCGGGCCGCCACACGATCGAGATCCGCAATACGACGTTTGCCGCGCACAGCGAGACCATCGATGTGCTTCCCGATGCGAACCTTCGCATCAAGCACAAGTTCGAGTAGCCCGATGACGTTGTCGTTGCGCGAACGGACAACCCGCTTGCTCGCCGCGCTTGCGCTCGCCGGATGCGCGGCGCAGCCGGTGCAGCAGACGAATCCGCCGCCGCCGAAACCGGCCGCCGAATCGCCTGCCGTCGCCCAGCCGCAGGCGCCGCGATGGCCGCCGGTCGCGAGGGAGCCCATTACGGCCGAGCCGCCGCAGCCCGTCGAGCCGCCGCCTACGAAGGGCGCGCAGCTGCTCGCGCAAGGCGTCAAAGGCTACGACGATGGCGACTACCGCGGCGCGTCGAAGCTCTTCGAGGCGGCGTTGCGCGAAACGCTGACCGCGACCGAGCAAGCGGCCGCGCACAAGTACCTCGCGTTCATCGCGTGCGTCTCGGGCCGGGTCGCGACCTGCCGCGCCCAGTTCCGCAAAGCATTCGCCGCCGAGCCGAACTTCGATCTCGCGCCTGCGGAGGCCGGGCATCCTGTCTGGGGACCGGCGTTTCGCGCGGTCAAGGCCGAGATCGCCGCCAAGGCGAAGCCAAAGCCGAAGACCGGGCCGGTCCCTAAACCGAAGCCTACCGCGCCCGCAAAGCGTGCGCCTTGACCGGCGCGGGCCATCGCGCAGGGCGCGCCGGCGGACCCGGGCCGGCGGCGATGCTCGCCTCGGGGTCAGTACGTCTTGTGTTCCTGCGCTTCCTTCTGGACCTTCTGGCCGGCCTTTTCGACGTCCTGTCCGGCGCCTTGCATCGTATTGCACGCGCTCAGCAACATCGGTGCGAACGAGAGCGCGATCAGCATCGCGACGAGTCTTTTCAGCATGGTCGTCTACCTCAAGGATTAGGCGGCTGCTCATCCCGGCCACCGGAAGCCCGAGTGTCGCCGTCGCGCCAGCGCGACCCAATCAGACGATCGCCCGCTATGATGTAGTCCGCACACTGAAGCCGGTTGCTTTCGCCCGAAGCGCACCCAATGTCCCTTTCTCGCATGACGCACTGGATCCTGCTTTTCATCGCGCTGCTGTTGTCCGGCCCGCTGCTCGCGGTCGCATTCGGACGGGCATCGATCGGAGGCGACTGGCGCACCGCGACGCACCGCTCCGCCGGTCTCGCGCCCGATCCGGCGACGCATGACGAGGCGATCGTTCAGGTGTACGCGAGCCGCGCGTTCGGCTGGCGCGGTGCGTTCTCCGACCACACGTGGCTCGCTGCGAAGCCCAAGGGCGCGCAGCGCTACACGCGATACGAAGTGATCGGCTGGCTTGCTCGAAGCGGCGGCTCGGTCGTCTCGATTTCCGACGGGCGCCCCCCGGACGCCGAGTGGTACGGTGCAGCGCCGCGTTTGATTCGTGACGTTCGCGGCGCCGACGCGCAGGCGGTCATCGGCAAGCTCGCACAAGCGGTTGCCGCCTACCCGTTCCCCACCACGTACAGCGTATGGCCGGGCCCCAACAGCAACACGTTCGTCGCGAATATCGGCCGCGCCATCCCGGAGTTGCGGCTGACGCTGCCATCAACGGCCATCGGCAAGGATTATCTGCCGATGGGTGAAATGATCGCGCGAACGCCCAGCGGCACCGGTTATCAACTGTCGCTGGCCGGAATCGTTGGCGTTGCCGCGGCGAGCGACGAGGGCTTCGAGCTCAACCTGCTCGGCCTCGTCACGGGTGTCGACGTTCGGCGACCGGCGCTCAAATTGCCGGGCATCGGCCGCCTTCCGGAAGATTGACGGGCCGGACCCGATACATCCGCGAGCGCGGCTAATGGCCGATCGCGGACGTACCGGTCCGAGCGGGCAGTCGACGTTACGTCAGCCCCGGTCAGCCCGTCGTGCCGAGCGTGAGGTTGTCGACGACCGACTTCACGCCGTCGACGCCCTGCGCGATTTGCATCGCTCGGTCCTTGTGCTCCTTGGAGTCGATCTTGCCGTTCAGCGTGACCACACCGTCCTTCGTGTCCACGTTGATGTTGAGCGAGCGGATACCCGGCTCGGCCATGACCGCGGCCTTCACTTTGCCGGTGATCGCAGCGTCGCTCATCGCTTCCTTGGCGTTCGCCGTGCGATCCCCTGCAGGCGCGCTCGACGTCGCGGGCGGTGTCATTGCGCTCGAGGTCGCGGGCGGTGTCATTACGTTCGACGCGGTCTTGTCCGCGGGCGTCGAGTTGTTGCCGCATCCGGCGCCGAACAGCGCCGTGCCCGCTACGATCGTCGCGAGCAATGTCATGCGATGCTGTGCGTTCATCAAGCCTCCTTGAGTTTTGGCCGCCGGGCGTGTCGCCCGGCCCAATGCGAAACCCTCGGTCGAGCTGAGGGCTTCCCGGAGACGATTATCTTGCGCGGAACGGACGCGCGCGAAGCTCGGCTAAGGACAGATCGTCGCGTAGGACAAGCGGCCGTCCCCGCGTAGGCGTTCGTCCGGTCAGGAAGCGGAATGCCCCTGGTCGCGACCGAGCCACGACGAGAAATCGCCGTCACTCGGGACGCCGATCGAGCCGACTTGCGGCTCGCGCGACGCGAAGTGCATCGTTGCGACGACGAGGATGCCGGCGTAGCCGCCGACGATGAATGCGGCCAACAACCACCAGGCGGAAACCATCATGCGTCCTCCGTTCGGCCGCTCGCTGGGCTCGGAATCGACAAATGGGTACGCTAGACGATTCGCCGAGAAACGACTTGTCGCAGATCAAGAGAAGCTCGCCGCTCGGACGTCTTGCCGCCCCGAGCGGCGTTCAGGCCGCTGCCGGTTGCGCTGCCGCCCTGCGCAGCAGCCAGGAAGCAATCGAGAGGTTCACCAGGTTCCACAACAACCCGTTCACGAAGGCGGCCTTGTAGGAGCCGGTGAGATCGAACACTGCGCCGGACATCCAGCCGCCGAGCGCCATCCCGAATAGCGTCGCCATGATCACCGTGCCGACGCGGGCGCCGGCTTCGCGCGGTGGAAAGTACTCGCGCACGATGATCGCGTACGATGGCACGATGCCGCCCTGGAACAGCCCGAAGAGCGCCGAAATCACGTACAGCGACGCGAGATCGTCGAACGGCAGGAACAACAACAACGCGGTCCCCTGCAGCGCCGATCCGACGAGGAGCGTGCGCAACCCGCCGATGCGATCGGAAACGAAGCCGAAAGCAATGCGGCTCACGATGCCGCACGCGAGCATCAGCGACAGCATCTGCGCACCGCGTGCCGGGCCGTAGCCGAGATCGCCGCAGTAGGCGACCAGATGCACCTGCGGCATCGACATCGCGACACAGCACGCGAGGCCGGCGATGATCAAGAGGTTCTGCAGCGCGCGCGGCGACAATCCGAGCGCGTGTATCGCGGGTCGCGGCGTGCGTACGGCCGAAGGCTCGAGCACGATGATCGGCGGCGGCCGTCGCAACAGCAGCGCAAGCGGCGCCATGGTCGCAATGCAAAACGCGGCGATGCCGAAATACGTCGGTCGCCAACCATCGCTTTCGATGAAGTGCGCGACGATCGGCGGCCAGACCGCGCCGGCGAGGTAGTTGCCGCTCGCAAAAAGCCCGACGGCGATGCCGCGCCGGCGATCGAACCACATCGATACGTGCGCGAGCAGCGGCGCGAAGGTGGACGCGCTGCCCACGCCGATCAGCAAGCCCTGCGCGAGCGTGTAGTGCGCGAGCGAGTCCGACGACGCCGCGGCGGCGTATCCGAGCGACATGGCGAGCGCGCCGACGAGTACGGGCACCATGATGCCGAAGCGATCGGATAGTCGTCCCATCAGAATGCCGCTGAAGCCGAAGCCGATCATCGTCAGCGTGTACGGGAACGACGCCGCGGCTCTCGCAACGCCGAATTCTCCCTGCACCGACGGCAACGCGACGACGACCGACCACATGCCAACGCCGCCGATCGTCGACAACAGCAACGAGACGGCCAGTCGGACCCAAGCGTCAAGAGAATCGGCCTGCGCGGGCGGCTGCGGCTTCGTCGACGTCATCGATCGGGCGATGCAGAAAATTCTGCGATTGTGCCACGCGGCGCGGGTTCTCTTTAGAATCCACGGCTTCGTGCCTTCAGCGGAACCATCATGCCCGACCAACGCGGTTACCTGCGTCACCCTACGCTGCACGGCGATGCGATCATCTTCGTCGGCGATGACGATCTGTGGCGAGTAACGACAGCCGGCGGCGTCGCGCGCAGGCTCACCGCCAGCGTGTCCGAGCTGTCGAATCCCTGCTTTTCGCCCGATGGCCGAGCCGTCGCGTTCGTCGGTCGCGACGAGCAGCATCCCGAGGTGTACCTGATGGCGTCCGACGGCGGTCCCGCGCGGCGCATGACGTGGACCGGACCCGACGTGATCGTGCGCGGTTGGACCCCACAGGGCCGCATCGTTTTCGTCACGACCTACGGCCAGCCGTTCTTCCGCAATTATCGCGCGTACACGATCGATCCCGCCGGCGGCCTGCCCGAGTTGTTGCCGCTCGGACAGGTCAATCATCTCGCGTTCGGTCCCCACAACGCGAGCGTGATCGGCCGCAACACGGCGGACCCGGCGCGATGGAAACGTTATCGCGGCGGCACTGCGGGTCATCTGTGGATCGACGCCGATGGCAGCGGAAATTTCCGCCGCATGGTCGAGCTCACCGGCAATATCACGAGCCCGATGTGGGTCGCGGGCCGCGTCTACTATCTGTCGGACGGCGAAGGGGTGGGCAATCTCTATTCGTGTCTGCCGGGCGGCACGGACATGCGCCGGCATACCGATCACGACGATCACTACGCGCGTCACGCGCAAAGCGACGGCAAGCGCATCGTTTACCAGTGCGGCGCCGATATCTGGTTGTTCGACCCGGCGAGCGATGGTGCCGAGCGGCTCGATATCCGGTTGCCGTCGCATCGCACGCAAGCGGCGCGCAAGTTCGTTTCACCCGCGGATCATCTCGATAGTGTTCACGTTCATCCGACGGGGCACAGCATCGCGGTCGTTACCCGCGGCAAGCCGTTCACGTTCGCGCTGTGGGAGGGCGCGGTGCGACAGCACGGCAGCGGCGAGGGCGCTCGCTATCGGCACGCGCAGTGGCTCGGCGATTGGACGGCAGTCGTCGCGGTCGGCGACGGCTCCGGTGAAGAACGCGTCGAAGTGCTCGATGATGCCGGCGGCGGCCGAACGCTGCCATGGGACATCGGACGCGTCGTCACGATGCGCGCCGCGCCGCGGGGACGCAAGATCGCGCTCGCCAACCATCGCAACGAAGTGCTGATCGGCGATCTCGAAAGCGGTGAGCTCGTGAGCGTCGATCGCAGCGACGCCGGTCGCAGCGAAGACCTCGCGTGGTCGCCCGACGGCGAATGGCTCGCTTACACCTTCTGGACGTCGGCGCGGCAGACGGCGATCAAGCTGTACGGCTGCGCGCAGAAGACGAGCACGCTCGTCACCCAGCCCGAGTTTCGCGACTACTCGCCCGCGTTCGATCCGCAGGGGCGGTTCCTGTACTTCCTGTCGGTGCGAACGTTCGATCCGGTCTACGACGCCGTGCAGTTCGAGCTTTCCTTCCCGCGCGGCGCGCGGCCTTATCTGATCGCGCTGCAGGCCGGCAGCCGCTCGCCGTTCGAACCTGTGCCGAAAGGCCTGAAGCACGAGGACCCGATGACCGAACGCGCACGATCCGAGCCGACCGGCGCGATGCCGCCGATCGACCTCGACGGCATCGCGCTGCGCATCGCGCCCTTCCCCGTGGCGGAGAACCGCTTCGGGCAAATCGGCGGGGCCGCCGGCGACAAGGTCGTGTGGACGGTACTGCCCATCGCAGGCGCGCACGGGCGCGGCGGTCACAAGGAATCGCCGGGCCGGCTCGAGATCTTCGATTTCGAGACGCTTCGCGCCGAGACGCTGATGGACAAAGCCGACGCATTCGTGCTTGCGGCCGATTACACGACGCTGATCGTGCGAGAAGGCAAGCGGTTGCGCGCGATTGCGGCAAACCGCGAGCCGCAACGCCGCCGCGACGAGGAAGCGTCGTCGGACAAACCGTCGCGCAAGAGCGGCTGGCTCGATCTCGACCGCATTCGGCTTTCGGTCGAGCCGCGCAGCGAGTGGCGTCAGATGCTGCGCGAAGTATGGCGGCTGCAACGCGACCAGTTCTGGGTGGCGAACATGTCAGGCGTCGACTGGGACGCCGTCTATCGCCGGTACGAGCCGTTGCTTGCCCGCGTCGCGACGCGCGCGGAGCTCTCCGATCTGATCTGGGAGATGCAAGGCGAGCTCGGCACGTCGCACGCCTACGAAATGGGAGGCGACTATCGCAAGCCGCCGCAGCTTGCGCTCGGGTATCTCGGCGCGGAATTGCGCGCTGCGGACGACGGCAGTTACGAGATCACGCGAATTGTGCGCGGCGATGCATGGGACGCGGGCGCCGATTCGCCGCTGTCGGCGATCGGCGTCGAAGCGAAGGTCGGCGAGCGCATCGTCGCGGTCAACGGCCAGCGGACCTCGCGTGAGCGGCCGCCGCATGCGCTCCTGGTGCACCAGGCGCAAACGAAGGTCGAGCTCTCGCTCGCGTCGGCGAGCGGCAAGATCCGCCATGCCGTCGTGACGACACTCGCCGACGAGGTCCCGGCGCGCTATCGCGAGTGGGTCGAGCGCAATCGCGCATGGGTGCACGAGCGCTCGAAAGGGCTCGTCGGCTACTTCCATCTGCCCGACATGATGTCCGCGGGCTTCGCCGAGTTCCATCGCTACTTCAGGGTCGAGTGCGATCGCGACGCGCTGATCGTCGACGTTCGCTACAACCGCGGTGGACATGTTTCGGAGCTGCTGCTCGAGAAAGTCGCGCGCAAGCGCATTGGCTACAACCTGTCGCGCTGGATGCGGCCGGCGTCTTATCCCGACGAGGCCGCGGCGGGTCCCGTCGTGGCGCTCACCAACGAGCATGCCGGCTCGGACGGCGACATCTTCTCCCACGGCTTCAAGCTGATGGGGCTCGGCCCGCTTGTCGGAACGCGGACATGGGGCGGCGTGATCGGCATCTGGCCGCGGCACAAGCTCGTCGACGGCACCGAGACGACGCAGCCGGAGTTCTCGTTCTGGTTCAAGGACGTCGGATGGGGTGTCGAGAACTACGGCACCGATCCCACGATCGAAGTCGACAACGCGCCGCAGGACGCGGCGAGCGGGCGCGATCGGCAACTCGAGACCGCGCTCGAAACGGCGATGAAGCTGATTGAAAGCGCGCCCGCGAAGCCGACGTTCGAGCCGCCGCCGAATCTCGCGACGCAGCCGTTGCCGCACCGCCGGTGACCCCCGTTGCTGTAGGAGCCTGTCCGACACGCTGCACAGGGAACATTCGCGAGCGCATCGATCTCAAAACGGCGTAACGACACGCGCATGCCGTGGCAGACGGCGGCCCGTTCAACCGATCGAGGAGGCCATCGTGGCGAGATACGGCAAGAAGGCGCAGTCGAAAGTCAAGAAGACGATGCATGAGCGCAAGAAGGGCACGTTGCGAAGCGGGCGGTCCGGCAAGAAGGTGACGAGCCGCAAGCAGGCCATCGCCATCGGGCTGTCGGAAGCACGTCGAGCGGGCGCCAAGGTCCCCGCGAAGAAATCTTCGTCGAAGAAGTCCTCATCGAGGAAGTCGCCGTCGAGGAAGTCGTCGTCCGGGAAGTCATCGTCGCGCAAGACGTCGTCGAAATAGCCGGCCGCGCGTGGGCGCATCGGCGTCCGCGCGAAACGGCGTCGCGGCTCAGCGGAGAAAGTCGAGCCGCGCGCGGTCGGGCGCGACCACGTCGCGAAAGCGCCCGACGACCCGCCCCTGCGTGGACGCGTCGCCCACGTGCGGTCGGTGAAATCGACGCTGATCTCGAACGCTACCGCTGCGCGAACGCGACCGTTTCGGCGCCCTCGGCGGTCGTGCTCTCACCGAGGCCGATGACGCCATGGCCGATCAGCATCGTTTCGCCGCGGCGCAGGCAGATCTCCGGCTTGCCGTCGAAGCGAACGAACGTGCCGTTGACCGACGCGTCGACGAGCACGAACTGGCTGTCGCGCAGATGGATGCGCGCGTGCATCCGCGATGCGGTCTTCGCCGGGACGACCAGGTCGTTGGCGGGATCGCGACCGATGCGGGCGACGCGGTGCTCGGCGTCGATGCGCACTTCCTTGCCGCGGTGCGCCAGGACGAGCGAGCGGGTCGGATCGATCAGACCGATCGGCCCGCCATCGACGACCATCGTCAGCGTCGCCTCGATGTTCCAGACGACCTCGAAGATCGACACGTCTCCCTCGATGCCCTTGAACTCGAGAGGATGCAGCATCCGGCATGTCGAGCGGATCGCCGGCGCAAGCGCGTCGACCGTCTGCCGCGTCGTCAGCACCTGTCCGGACTGCGCGACGTCCGCGATCCGCGACGCGAGGTTCACCGTATCGCCGAACACGTCGCCGCCGTCCTCGAGCACCGGCCCTTCGGCGATGCCGACCCTTATTGCCGGTACCGCCCGATCCGACGCGCGGCTCGCTTCCAGCCGCTCCTGCATCTGGCCCGCGGCGCAGATCGCGGCGTCCGCCTCGTCGAAAACGCACATCAGCTCATCGCCGATCGACTTGACGATACGGCCGCGAAACTCGACGGCCGTCGAGCGCAGCACGCCGAGGACCCGATCGATGACCCGATGCGCCTCGCGGTCGCCCAGCGTTTCGTAGAGCGCCGTGCTGCCGCTGATATCGGCAAAGACGACGGCGAGCGTACGTTCCCTCGGCTGCATGCGCGTTTGAATGCGGCGTGCGCGCGGACGTTTCACCGCTCCGCAAATTCACGGATGGCGTCAAGCGCCGGGCCGCTAACGTAGTCGATTTCGATGATACTCCTCGCCCCTCGATCCAGCCGTGCCGTCCGTGGGCGCCGGTGACGACGCACGACCGTATCAGCATCACGGCTCCCGCGGCGTCGGAATAATCATGCCACCGGTGCGGAGCGTTCATAATCGCCGCTGCATGAGAGCCACTCGCCGGCAACGACGGAGATGAAAATGCCTTCATCGAGACGCAGGATCGGCATCATCGGAGCCGGCTTCGGCGTTCAGGTCTATGTTCCAGCGTTCCGCTCCGAAGGTTGGGACGTCGCCGCGATTTGCAGCCGCAGCGCGCAGAAAGCGGCCCAAGCCGCCGCGGCCGCCGGCGTGCGCGACGTGTACACCAATGCGCTCGAGCTGATCGCGCGCGACGATATCGAAGCGGTTGCGATCGCGACGCCGCCGCCCGCGCACCGTCCTCTTGCGCTCGCCGCGCTGGCGGCGGGCAAGCACGTGCTGTGCGAGAAGCCGTTTGCGATGGATACCGTGGAAGCGGTCGAAATGCGCGATGCGGCGCAGCGCAGCGGGCGCACGGCGATGGTCGGCCACGAATTCCGCCACGCGCCGCAGCGTGCGTACATCAAGGCGCTGCTCGACGACGGCTACGTCGGCGACTTCCGGATCTGCACGATCGAGCTCTACCTCGACCGCTACGTGACGGCGCAGCCACGGCCGTTCACGTGGATGGCGTCGCTTGCGCAGGGCGGCGGCGTGCTCGGCGCGCTGGGCTCGCACTACGTCGATGGACTGCGTCACTGGTTCGGCGACGTCGCGTCGGTCAGCGGCCGGCTCGCGACGCTGCGCGCCGAGCTGATCGATCCGAGGTCCAACGCGATCGTCAAAGCCGACGCCGACGACACGTTCCTGTTCACGCTCGAGTTCGTCAACGGAGGCATTGCGACGATGAGCGCGTCGTTCGCGACGACGCCGACGCGCGGCGCCAAGATCGTCGTCATGGGAACGCGTGGCACGCTGGTCGCCGAGCAGCCCGGACCGAACCCGCTCGAAGACGGTGTCGTGATCGCAAGCCGCGATGGCGCCCCGCTGCAGCCGCTTGCAACGCCGTTCCGCTACACGCCGTTCACCGACGAACGCGATCACCGTTTGATGGCGTTCCGGCTGCTCGTGCGGGAGTTCAGCAATGGCATCGAGCAGCGGACGTCGCCGGCACCCAACTTCACCGATGGGTGGCGCTGCCAGGAAGTGCTCGACGCGGTGCGCGCGTCGTCGGCGTCGGGACGCACCGTGCAATTGCTCTGAGCGAGCATCGGACGCGAGATCGCCGCGCCGCTTCGCCGCTCATTGCGCGAGGGCGATCTCGACGCGCCGATTGCGCTTGCCTTCGTTGCGGATCCTCAACACCCGTATCGCGCCGATCTCGCCGATGTTGCACACATGCGTGCCGCCGCACGGCTGCAGGTCGATGCCCGGAATCCGGAGCAGGCGCACGCGCCCCGCTCCGCGCGGCGGTTGCACGCTCATCGTCTTGACGAGCTCCGGCCGCGCGTCGAGCTCCTCGTCGCTGATCCATACGGTCTCGGTCCCGACGGCGCGGCCGATCAGCGCATTGGTTTCGTCCTCGATACGCTTCGCGTCGAGCAGGCTCATGTCGATGTCGAAGTCGAGTCGTCCCTTGTCGGGCGAAATGTTGCCGCCGGTGACCGGCGCGACGACTACGCAGGACATGACGTGCAGCGCCGTGTGCAGACGCATCAGCGAATAGCGACGTGCCCAGTCGATTTCCAACGTGACGATTTCCCCGGGCTGCGGCAACGAGGCGCCGGGCGCGGCAACGTGCAGCACTCTGTCGGGCGCTTCGCCCTTGCGCGTGTCGGCGACCGCGATGCGCTCGCCGTCCGGGCGCGACAGCGTTCCCGTGTCGCCCTGCTGGCCGCCCCCCTGCGGGTAGAAGATCGTGCGATCGAGCTCGATGCCTCGCGCGTCGACGGCGACGACGCGGGCGGTCGCCGTCTGCAGATAGGCGTCGTCTCGGAACAACAGCTCGGTGGTCATGGCGGAAGGCGAATTGCGGCGAATGGGTGGATTCTAGCGGCCGCACCCGTTGTTACACTTGGAAACGCATTGCCGGCGGGTCGTGACAACGCATGCTCGCGGCTGGCCGTTAGTCCTCTTGTGGCGACGGCCAAAGGCCGGCGCCCGCTGAATACTCACCCGGAGGGATGTATGCAGGCAATCTTGAAGACTGTCGCTGCCGTGGCGGCGCTGGTTGCGGCCACGCATGCGGCGGCGCAAGTCACGCTGTACGAAGGGGAAGGTTTCCGCGGTCGTGCGTTCACCGCGAACAGCCCGATCGGCGACCTCGAGCGCTTCGGCTTCAACGACAGAGCGTCGTCGGTCATCGTCGACCACGGACGCTGGGAGGTGTGCGAACACGCGCGCTTCGAAGGACGGTGTGTGATCCTGCGCCCCGGCAGCTACGATTCGCTCGCGGGCATGGGACTCGGGAACCGCATCTCGTCGCTTCGCGCCGTCGGCAGCGGCCGCCCGTCGTACTCGTACGAGACGCCCGCGCCGCTGCCGGCGCCGACCTACGAATGGCGGCGGCGTCCGAACGAGCGGCTGTACGAGGTTCCCGTCTCATCCGTTCACGCGGTTGTCGGACCGCCCGAGCAGCGGTGCTGGGTCGAGCGCGAACATGTCTACGGCGGCGGGCAGGGGCCGAATGTCCCGGGCGCGATCGCCGGTGCCGTCATCGGCGGCATTCTCGGCCATCAGATCGGCGGCGGCCGCGGTCAGGACATCGCGACCGCCGGCGGCGCCGTCGCCGGCGCGGCGATCGGCGCGGGCGTCCCGGGCGGTCCCGTGTACGGTCGCGACGTGCAGCGCTGCACCAGCGCTCCGCCCGGGCCGCCGCAGTTTTGGGACGTCTCGTACAACTTTCGCGGCGTCTGGCATCGCGTGCAGATGAGCGCGCCGCCCGGGCCAACGGTCTGGGTGAACGGACGGGGCGAGCCGCGCGGCTAGCGAGCTCGCGTCATCCGCGCGACAAGGCGGTCTCGCTCGAGGCCGCCCTTGTTGCGGCGTTCGCCACGATGCTGCGCCATCCATGCGGCACTGTCGGTAAGACGTTCGCTGGGCGCTCCTCGGAAAGGCATTCCCACGGCAGGGTCGGGGCTTATCCCGCCGCGTCGATCGATGCCGCACGGTAGGC
The DNA here is from genome assembly GCA_963728935.1 of uncultured beta proteobacterium. Taxonomy (GTDB): domain Bacteria; phylum Pseudomonadota; class Gammaproteobacteria; order Burkholderiales; family Casimicrobiaceae; genus CAVSMC01. The sequence goes on from CAVSMC010000001.1 coordinate 3,193,738, forward strand.
CGCTTCGACCTCGCGCGAGATGACCTCGTAGAGCGGACGCACGACGAAGTTCAAGCCCCGCACGACGCTGTCGACCGACAGCATCGACGGGACGCGCTGACCGCGATGCTCGACAGGTCCGCCGATTCTTCGAATGTCGACGCCGAGTCGCGCGAGATGCTTGGCGAGCCTCGGCTCGGTCAGCATGAACAGCGTTTCGACACCGTGCCGTCGCGCCTGCGCGATCATGCTGAGGTACAAGCCGACCGGAATATACGGAAAGCGCGGCTGCTCGGCGTTGCCGAAGTCTTCCTTGGTGAGGCTCGCGGCGACCTTCGATTCGCCTTTGCGTCGACGATACTTGCTCGCCACTGCGAGGCGCGACACTTCGGCGATCCGATCGCGCGCCATTCGAGACGGATCGACGATCGTCCGATCCAACGTTTGCGCGCACGTCTGCTCGAACGGCAACGCAAGATCGGGATCGTCGCGCGGCAGCATGATCAGTCGCACGCATCCGACGTAATCGGTGCTGGTCGTGCTCTTCAGCAGGCAATGCGCCGAATGCGCGTCGTAGCGGTCGGTCTCTATCCCGTCCGGGCGTTGCGCCTCGAAGCCGAGATCGCGGCAATAGACGTCGTGCCGTATGCGATAACACATCTGCTTCAGGTCGTCGGTCAACGCGGGCACCGCCGTAAAGTAGCGGCTGAAGCCGATGCCGATATCGAGAAAGGCGGGCAGCAACATGTCGGATGGGAAGGCGACGAACGCGCTGTCAGACCAGCGGCGCTTGCAGCCTTTCGGTCGCAAACGCGCGCTGCACGGACGGCCGCGCGAGAACGCGCTGCAGGTATGGGCCGAGATGCGGCATCACGCGGGCGGGCCGCGTGAAGCTTCGCGTCCAGCGGCACAGCATCAGTACGAACGGGTCGACTGCGCTGAACGTTGCGCCGAGGAGCCAGTCGTGCTCGTGCGAGGCGAGTTGCGCGTCCAGTCGATCCAGCATGCCGCCGATGCGCGCCTGCGCATGTGATTTCACTTGCGCCGCTGCGTGGGAATCGCCTTCGTCGACCAGGCGATCGGGATAGAAGTAGTGCATCAGCATCGCCTGCAGCGTGTTGGTCGACCACGCGAGCCACTTGTAGAAATGCGCGCGTTGCGCCGTTCGTAGCGGCGGCGCGAGGCGCGAATCGGGATACGAGTCGGCGAGATGCAGGCATATCGCTGCCGTCTCGTACAGCACGATGTCGCCGTCGATCAGCACCGGAATCTGTCCGTTCGGATTGAGCTTCAGGTAGTCGAGCGACTGATGGGCGCGCTGCTCGCGATCGACGAACTCGAGCTCGAACGGCGCGCCGATCTCCTCGAGCAGCATGTGCGGCGTGAGGCTGGCGTTGCCGGGGTGGTAGTACAGGCGGATCATCGGAGCTTCCAGCGCGCGTCGGGAACGCCGGCCATCTTAAGGCCGCAACCAAGCGAATGATACAGACCGGAGCGCCGAGTCGAGCCGCGCGTCCGAGCGGAGTCGCCAAGTCGAATCGGTTCGCCGCTGACCGACGGCAAGCGGCTCAATTCGCCGAACGACGTCGTGGCGCATCCCGACGCCAGCTACTGGTTCACCGATCCGCCGTACGGTGCGCAGCTCTGCGCATCCGAGCAGCGGCCGCGCATCGAATCGAGCTATAGGCGCCCGGCGCGGGGCGCGTCGGTCATGTCGCGCCGTCCGCGTTTGCCAATGCGAGCGCGATCGCATGCTCGAGCGTCATAGCACGTCCCTGTTGCCACGCCGTTTGAAACGCGGCGGCGTCGTTCATCGCGGCGCGCGCTGCCCCCGCGCGTGCGCTCAGGACGCCGCCCTGCGCCGCGGGCGCTCCCATCGCCTCGCGCAGCCGGTCGACTGCGCCCCAGATGCGTGCCGCGCGCGCCGGCTCGCCCAAGGCGGCGATAACGGACGCGAGCTCCTCGAGCGCATAGGCGATGCGGCCCTTGTCGCCCAACTCGAACAGGATCGTCAAGCTCTCGCGGAACAGCGCGCCGGCGGACGCGAAATCGGACCGGTTGAACGCGAGCCCTCCCAGCGTGTGCAAGCCGATGGCGATTCCGCCTCGGTCGCCCAGCTCGCGCAGAATCGTCAGGCATTCTTCGGCAAGCGGACGGGCTGCGGCGAAATCGCGCTGCTCCGACGCGACCATCGACAGGTTGCCGAGCGAACGGGCGATGCCGTTGCGGTTTCCAAGTTGCCGCGCGATCTCGAGGCTCTCCTCGTGCAACGCCCGCGCCGCTGCGAAGTCGCCCTGATCCAGCGTGACGATGCCGAGGTTGTTGAGCGAAGCCGCCACGCCCTTGCGGTCGCCCAGTTCCCGCCGTATCGCGAGACTTTCCTCGTGTTGGGCGCGCGCCGTGGCGTAGTCGAGCTGGTGATAGGCAAGAAGACCCGCACCGTTGAGCACTTTGGCGCGGGCAGCCGTTCGCTGCGCCGCGCCGCCCGCCCGCAGGACGCGCGTGCACCATTCGCGTCCCTCCGACACATGGCCGCGCGTCATCCAGAATCGCTGCAGTGCGCCGCACAGCCGCAGACCCTTCGGCGATCCCGCCTGCGCGAGACTCCACTCGAGCGCCGCGCGCAAGTTGTCGTGCTCGTGCGCGAGCCGGCGCAACCACTCGAGCTGTTGCGCGCCGACGAGCGCGGGCTCCGCCGCCTCGGCCAGCGCAAGATAGTAATCGAGGTGCCGATCCCGTACCGCGTCGCCGGCGCCATTTTCGAGCAGCCTCTCCTTGGCGTATTGGCGCACGGTCTCGACCATCTTGAAGCGCGAGCTTGCGTCATTCGGGTCCGCGGCGATCAAGCTCTTGTCGCAGAGCGACGTCAGCAAATCGAGGATCTCCGATTCGTCGAGCGAGTCGCCGGCGCAGATCCGCTCCGCGGCCTCGAGCGTCCAGCCGCCCGCGAATGCCGACAGGCGCTGCAACAGCAGCTTCGCCGGATCGTTCAGCAGGTCGTAGCTCCAATCGATCAGCGAGCGCAGCGTCTGTTGACGCGGCAACGCGGTTCGCGAGCCACCCGTCAGCAGCCGGAATCGCTGGTTGAGCCTGCCTTCGATCTCTTCGACCGAAAGCGAGCGCACGCGCGCCGCCGCCAACTCGATCGCGAGCGGAATGCCGTCGAGTCGCGAGCAGATCGATGCGAGCGTGCCGGCGTTGTCATCGTTCAGCCGAAAGCCTGCGCGCGCGAGTGCGGCCCGGTCGACGAACAGCTGCACGGCTTCGCATTGCGCGACCGATGTCGTCGTATGCGCCTCGCTCGGATCGGGAATCGACAGCGACGGCACGCGATACGCCTGCTCTCCGCCGATGCCGAGCGCTTCGCGGCTCGTCGCGAGAATTTTCACATCGGGGCATCGGCGCGCGATCGCGTCGGCGAGACTCGCGCAGACGTCGAGCAGGTGCTCGCAATTGTCGAGAATCAGCAGCGTGCGCTTGTCTTTCAAATGCTCGGTGACGGTTTCGACGATCGGCTTGCCGGTCTCCTCCTTCAGGCCGAGCACCTTGGCGACCGTTTGCGGCACGAGACCCGGGTCCGACAGCGGCGCGAGCTCGACGAGCCATGTTCCGTCGGCAAATTGCTCGAGCGCATCGGCGGCAAGATGCAGCCCGAGCCGCGTCTTGCCGCAGCCGCCGGACCCGGTGAGCGTGAGAATGCGGGCCTTTGCGAGCAGCGCCGCGAGCTCGTCGAGCGCCCTGTCGCGACCGATGAAGCTCGTCGCCTGCTGCGGCAGATTGTTCGGCGTACCCTCCAGCGAGCGCAGCGCCGGAAATTCCTGCCGCAATTGCGGGTGGATGACTTGGTAGACGTGCTCGGGTGTGGCGAGGTCCTTGAGCCTGACGTTGCCGAGATCTCGCAGCGACACGGCCCGCGGCAGCATGTCCCTGACGCGATCGACGACGGTCTGCGAAAGCAGCACCTGCCCCCCGTGCGCGGCGCTCATGATGCGCGCCGCCCGGTTGACGGGGCTGCCGAAGTAGTCGTTGTCGCGCCGTTCGACCACCCCGGCGTGCACCCCGCAGCGGACGTGCAGCGCGACGCCGCCCGTGACGTTGGGATCGGCGAGCGCCTGTTGCATGTCGAGCGTCGCGCCCAGCGCGTCGAGCGCATCGTCGAAGACCGCGTACATGCCGTCGCCGGTCATCTTGACCACCGACCCGTGGCGAGATTCGACCGCGCGGCGCGCGATCGCGTCATGCGCGGCAAGCGCTTGCGACATGCGGGCACCGTCGTGCTCCCACAGCCGCGTGCTGCCTTCGATGTCGGTGAACAGAAACGTCACCGTGCCGGATGGAAGCGGCGCATAGGCGCGTTGGGCTTGCGGCATGTCGGAGCGCCGGTCAGGCGATTTCGTCGTGCGCGTCGGCGCGCATGAGCTGCCCGTCGCGTAGGTTACCGGCCTGCGCCTTCGCGCGGTCGAATTCGGCGCGCCTGCGGGCGATATCGGCCTGCGTCAGACGTTCGACGTTGCAATAATCGAGCTTCCAGTCGGGACTCGCGCTCCACACGAGCGGATTTTGCACCGTCGTTCGCGGCGCCGGCGCGTGCTCGAGAACGGCGAGCGCGAGGTCGAGGGTGAATGCCTGCGCGTCGGGGTCATTCGGACGGCCGGCGGCATTGCCGAGCGGGAAATCGGAGAACAGGAAACGCGGCACCCCGACGTGCTCGACGATGTCCTTCGCGCAGCCGATCACGACGGTGCAAATGCCGTCCTGCTCCAGCCGCCGCGCGGCCAGCGCGACCGTCTGGTGGCAGACCGGGCAGTTCGCCGCGAGGATCGCCGCGTCGGCGCCGTCGGCCTTGCAGCGGGCGACGATCTCGGGACAGTCGACGTCGAGCGTTACGCGATGGCTGCGATTGGTCGGCGCGCCGTGGAAGCGTGGTGCCACCGAGCCGATGCGCCCCGTGGTCGCGCAGCGCCGCAACGCCGGCAACGGGAAGTACGTGCCCGGGTCCTCCGCGGTCGTGTGCGAACGGTCGATTGCGACGTGCGCGATGCGCAAGTCGTGATCCTGCGCGCTGTCGCGCGAGTACACCGTAAAGAACTTCGCCGTCGCGTTGTACGGTGCGCCCGGTCCTTGATCGCCGTTGCCAGGCTGGTAGGGCGCCGCGGTCGTGATGAGCGCGACCCGGCATTCGCCCAGCGGTTTGCTCAGCCGATTGAACGGAACGTCGGCGTAATGCGCCCACTCGTACGGCGCGCCGTAGCCGAGCGCCTGGTAATACTCGCGAATGCGTCGCAGGTAGGGGATCGGAACGTCATGCGACGCCGCGAAGCCATACCTCACGGCACGAGGGCTCGTCATCGGCACATCCATCGTCTTGCGCGCAATGGCAGACTAGCCGAACGGCCACTGGGTGTAAATTCGAACGAACTCGCGCGACCCATCCGGGTCAGTAGCGCATGGTCGCTCCGGCGCGTGTGCTTGGTCGGGGGTCCGTCAGCCGATGCCTGCTCCACCGTACGCGTTCGAAGGGCGCTGTCATTGCGGCGCGATCGGCTTTACGTATCGCACGTCGCTACCTCCCGCGAAATGGCGGCCGCATGCCTGCCAATGCCGCTTCTGCCGCACGCATGGCGCGCGCACGGTCGCCGATCCGAACGGTTCGGTGCAATTACGCGTTGCCGACGCTTCAAAGCTCAACCGCTACCGCTTCGGTACGCGATCGTCGGATTTCCTGGTCTGCCGCCGATGCGGCGGCTACATCGCCGCAACGATCATATGGGGCGCCCATCAATTCGCCACGGTGAACGTCAATGCGATCGACGCGCCGCTCGATGTGCCGGAAGCGGTTCCGGTTTCCTATGAAGGCGAGTCGGCCGACGCGAGAACCGCGCGGCGCGTGAAGCGATGGACGCCGGTCGCGCAGAGCGCGATCGCATGACACGATCCCTGCACCCGTCGTGCGCAGCGGTGATCGCGAGCGCTCGCGCCGCGCATCGCTCGCGTAGACCTGCGCCGCCCGGTAAGCGGGCCCAGAGCGGATAAGGAAGGTCGAGCTCCTTCATCAGCCGTACGATTCGCTCCGAGCGCGACGTCGACCGATGATAGATCGTGATCACGTCAACGCGCTCCCGACCAGTCGCCGAGCTTGCGCCGCCAGTCGAGCACCGCCGCGGCCGACGTCGCATCGAGCCCGCCGATCAAGTCAGCCGACCTGCGATCGAATTCCCGCCCGAGGTCGGCAAGCTGGTACTGCACCTCGTCGACCGCCGCGGCAAGCTCGTTCGCGATCGTCGGGTCTTCCTCGGCGAGCTTCAGCGGCACGTCGAAGCTGTCCGCGTCGAAGCCGAAGCCGATCATCATCGTTCGCAGATTGAACATCCGCTGCGAGAGGAACGCGCCGGCTGGCGTCTGCGCGATCGCCGTATCGGCGCGTAGCCGAGCCCAATGCTCGAGCACCGACGCGAAACCGACGAGGCGCTTCGCCAGCGGCTCGCGTTCGAAGCGTTCGACCGCTTCGGTCGGTGCGAGCGCCTCGTGCAGCAGATCGACGACGCTGCGATCGAAGCGCTGCTGGTTCAGGCGCAGCAGCACCGAGAGCCGACGGTGATCGCCGTAACGCGCCATGATCGACTCGCAGACATCGGCCACCGCGAGGATGCGCGCGGCCGCCCCGATTCCATCGCCTTTCGTCGCGTGCGGATAGCCGCTGCCGTCGAGGCGCTCCTGATGTTGGAGCACTGCCGTTGCGACGGCGGGATCGATTCCCGGAATGTCTCGGACGATCAGCCATCCGGTGATCGGGTGGACATAGATATAGCGCCGTTCCTCGTCGGTGCAGCGGTGAGCCGGTGCGAGGATCGCGGGGTCGGTGTACAACTCGCCCAGATCGTGGCACAGCGAGGCGGTCAGCACGACGTCAACGTCGGCCGATCTCAGTCTTGCGCGCAAAGCAACGTAATGTGCGATTGCGGCAACGCCGAGCGAATGACGAAACACCGCCTTCCGCTGGTCTCGCGCCACCGTCAGGCGAAAGAGGACCTCGCGCGGCAGCACGAGACGCGCCATCCCATGTCGCATCGCCGCAGCGTCGCCCGATTTCGCGGCGAGCCTTCCCAGCCAAGGGTTGCTGTCGATGAGGCGGGCGATTTCCTCCGCGAGCGATTCGGGCGTTACGCCCCCGGTGACGGAGAGCGTCTTCTCGAGCGTCGTTCCGGCCAATCGATGCCCGGCGAGCTTGTCGCGCAGCTTCGCGTCGATTCGCGTGCCGCGCGCTACGAGCTTGATTCCCGAAGACGATACGATGTCGCGGTCGGCGCTGACGGCGCGGGAGTCGGCAAGAGCCGACACTGCTTCGACGAAGTGTGTCGGCTGTTCGATGACGGCTTCGGCCGTGGCCTCCACCGAATCTTCGGGACCCGCACTCATCCGCTACGTTTATGTCGGCCTACGTCAGGGATGCTCCATCGCCGCTCGCCTCGGCGGCCACGCTTCAAGTGCCCAGCGCGAAATGCGCGGCGCTCAACGCCTGCGCGCGCCGTCCGACACGCGCATCCGCTGAGTTTCGATCGCGTGGCGGCCGCGGTGGCCCGGATGGGCGCCCCGCACGTTCGGAATGCGGACGACGACGACAGCCGGCGCATAGATCGGCGAACCCCAGGCGAGGCCGCAATTCCACGGACAATCGTCAACCGGTTGCGGCGCGACGCTGGCAGCATACGGCGTCGGCCATGACATCGCCTCGTTCGCATACGGCACGACCATCGTAACCGGCGGCGGGCGGTAATCGATCGGTGCAGGACGGTAGTCGACGGGGGCAGGACGGTAGTCGACGGGGGCAGGACGGTAGTCGGCCGGTGCAGCGGCTCCGCGCGTCGCGAGCTCGACCTCGGCCTCGAGAGTTCGAATCCGCTCCTTCATCGCTTGCATTTCGGCGTCACGCGCCGCCGTGCCGCCATTGTCCGTGGCCTTCGCCGCAGGCTGATGAATGACGCTCGTCACGCGCACCCCGGTCGGAGGCGTGAGGTTGCTCACGTTGACCGTGCCCGACGCGTCGACCCACGTGAAGATGTCCGCATGCGCCAAATGGAACGCGAGCGGTGCGATGGCGGCCGTCAGCAAAGTCGCACGGAAAAAGCGGTTCGACATATCCACAGTTCAATACCGACGCATACGATTGTAGGCCGCTCTGCAGAAGTTGTGTACCGGCGCGGCCGAATCGTCCGCGAGCAGCGTTCGGGCGGACGAGGTTGGCGCCGTTCACGCCGCGCGCCCGGCGGGTTGCAAAGCGTCGCTCGCGAATCGAAGCCCTTTCCGCTGCGAACAGCCCTTCGCCGCGTATCCTTCCGAAGCGGGCGCCGCGGTCGGCCGTGCGGTTCTGCGCGATGGCGCGGAACGACGCGTGCCCGCCATTGTCCACATGGCGAGTGCATCGATCGATCGTTTGCTCGAACGCATGGCCCGGATCTTCGTTACCGGTTCTGCCGACGGCCTTGGGCTGATGGCGGCGCGACTGATGGTCGCCGACGGCCATCGCGTCGTCCTGCACGCGCGGAGCGAGGCGCGGGCCGCCGAGGCGATGGCGAGCGTTCGCGGTGCCGAAACCGCGATCGCGGGCGATCTTTCGAGCATCGCGCAATGCCGGCGCATCGCCGCGCAGGCGAACGCGCTCGGGCCGCTCGACGCCGTCATTCACAACGCCGGTATCGGCTATCGCGAACCGAAGCGCACCACCGGCGACGGCTTGCCTCATGTCTTCGCGATCAACACACTCGCGCCGTACGTGCTCACCGCATTGATCGATCGGCCGAAGCGATTGGTCTATCTGAGCTCCGGCATGCATTACAGCGCTGACGCGAGCCTGCGGGATCTGACGTGGAGCAAGCGCGCGTGGAACGGCTCGAGCGCGTATGCGGATTCCAAGCTGCACGACGTGATCCTCGCTTTCGCCGTTGCGCGCAAATGGCCGCATGTGCTGTCGAACGCGCTCGAGCCGGGTTGGGTTGCCACCAAGATGGGCGGACCGAGCGCGCCCGACGACCTCGAGTTGGCGCCGAAGACGCAGGTTTGGCTTGCAACGAGCGACGATGTAGAGGCGAGGGTCAGCGGCAAGTACTTCTACCATCAGAAGGAGCGGGCGCCGCTCGCGGCGGTCCATGACGAGCCGGTTCAAGAGCGGCTGATCGCCGAATGCGAACGCATTTCCGGCGTTGCGTTCCCGCTCCGCTGACGCGGCGATCCATGTCATCGTCGCTACGATCGAATGACGCTCGCGCGAGCACGATGGAAACGAGCGCAGCGTCATCGTGCGCTTTCTTCGCACTCGCATTCATCGGCGCGCCGGCGCACGATTTGACCGCAACGGACGCGATGCATCGCCCGCCGCGATGAAGCAGCCGGCGCGCAGCGCAGGCACGATCGTCGAGAGCGCGGTCCCGGCGCGGCTGGACGCACTGCCGTGGTCGCATTTTCATACGCTCGTGATCGTCGCACTGGGCATCACGTGGGTGCTCGACGGCCTCGAAGTGACGCTCGCGGGCGCCGTGTCGGGCGCGCTGAAGGCGAGCGCGTCGTTGCGGCTCACCGACGCCGACGTCGGCATTTCGGCGAGCGCCTATCTCGCGGGCGCGGTGCTCGGCGCGCTGCTGTTCGGTTGGCTGACCGATCGCTTCGGGCGCAAGCGCCTGTTCTTCATCACGCTTGCCGTCTATATCTTCGCCACCGCGGCGACCGCCTTGTCGACCGACTTCGTCTCGTTCGCCTTGTTCCGCTTCATGACCGGAGCGGGCATCGGCGGCGAATACTCGGCGATCAACTCGGCGATCCAGGAGCTCATTCCCGCACGTTACCGCGGTCGCACCGACCTCGCTGTGAACGGCAGCTTCTGGGTCGGCGCGGCGCTGGGCGCGATCGGCTCGAGCTTCCTGCTCCAGCCCGGCCGACTCCCGCCCGACGTCGGTTGGCGATTCGCGTTCGGACTGGGCGCGGTCCTCGGCGTCGGCATTCTCTTCCTGCGGCGCTATCTGCCCGAAAGCCCCCGCTGGCTCTTGCTGCATGGACGGACGGAAGAAGCCGAGCGCGTCGCAGTTGGCGTCGAGCGCAACGTGCGCGGTTGCACGACGGCAACGCACTTGCTGCCGCGACTGCGGTTGCGCATTCGCTCGAGGGCCGCGGGTTTCATCGATCTCGGCGCGACGCTCTTTCGTCACTATCCGCGTCGGGCGGTGCTTGGTCTGGTCCTGATGGCCGCGCAGGCGTTCTGCTACAACGCGATCTTCTTCACCTATGCGCTGGTGCTCGGCCGCTTCTACGCGGTCGCGCCGGAGGACGTCGGCGTCTATCTGCTCCCCTTCGCGGTGAGCAATTTTCTCGGTCCTCTCGTTCTCGGCCGCTACTTCGATACGTGGGGACGCCGGCAGATGATCGCGACGACGTATGCGCTTTCGGGCGTGCTGCTCGGAGTCACGGCGTTGTTGTTCGTCGAGGGCCTGTTGAGCGCCGCCACACAAACGTTGGCTTGGACGATCGTCTTCTTCTTCGCCTCGGCTGCCGCGAGCTCGGCGTATCTGGTCGTGAGCGAGAGCTTTCCGCTCGAAGTGCGCGCGCTGGCGATCGCGTTCTTCTACGCACTTGGCACCGGTATCGGCGGCGTCGGTGCGCCGTGGTTGTTCGGCGTTCTGATCGGAACCGGCGAGCCATCGTCGATTGCATGGGGATATGCGCTCGGTGCGCTGCTGATGCTCACCGCCGCGGCGACGTCGTGGCGACTGGGCGTGGCGGCCGAGCGCAAGCCGCTCGAAGACGTCGCGCGGCCGCTTTCATGCGTCGACCCCGCAGAGGCGATTTGATCCAGATCGCGGGTCGTTTCCTGCCGTTCCGATAGAATGCGGGCCGGCGTTGCCGCGCGAGTTTCGACAAATGGTTTGCAGTGCGCCCCGCGCCGGCAGCTCAATGAGATCGATTGTCAATCCAATGATGCGTGAAGCGTTCCCGATCGTTGTGCTCGCCCTCGCCGTGCTTGGCGCGCCGACGGCCGCAAACGCGCAGTCGCCGGCGGCGCCGGCACGAGTGATCGTGAAATACAAAGCCGATTCGCCGCTGGTCGCCAAGGCGGCGATGTCCGCCGCCGCGCGGCATGCCGTCCAGGCGAAGGCGCTCGGTGCGCGAGTGGGTCTCGCGCTGCGTGCGGGCGCCGGTGTGGCCGAGCGCACGCATGTGGTGACCGCCGATGGCATCACGTCGGCTGAGCTCGCGCAGCGCCTGTCCGTCGAGCCCGACATCGAGTACGCGGTGCCCGACGAGTTGCGCCGTCTGAACGGCGTGCCCGACGATCCGCTGTATCTCGCCGGACCGCCGGTGTCCGGAGCCTCCGGCGGACCGGTCGTCGGCCAGTGGTATCTTCGCGCGCCGTCCGCAATCGTGCCGTCGGCGATCGACGCCGAACAGGCGTGGAACTCGGGCGACGGCGCAGACATCGTCGTCGCGGTTCTCGACACCGGCGTGCGCTTCGACCATCCCGATCTCCAGCGAGCCGAGGCCGGCGGCCGACTGCTGCCCGGCTACGACATGATCAGCGTCCCGGCGGTCGCCAACGACGGCGATGAGCGCGACGCCGACCCATCCGATCCCGGCGATTGGCTGTCGCTCGACGATATCCAGCAAACCGGAACTCTGCTGCGCTGCTCGACCATGCCGACCACCAGCTCGTGGCATGGCACGAAGACAAGCGCACTGATCGGTGCGATGACGAACAACGGCATCGGCATGGCCGGTATCGCAAGCGGCGTGCGCGTGCTGCCGGTGCGCGTTCTCGGCAAATGCGGCGGTTACGACTCCGACATCATCGCGGGAATGCTGTGGGCGGCGGGGATCAACGTCCCTGGCGTTCCGGTCAACCCGACGCCGGCGCGCGTGCTGAGTTTGAGCCTTGGCGGCGAGGCGGCGTGCAACAACGCGTACCGCGACGCTGTCGCCATGGTCAACGGCGCGGGCGCCGTCGTCGTCGCCTCGGCGGGCAACAGCGTCGGCCACACGGTCGGCGTACCGGCGAATTGCCCGGGCGTGATTGCCGTCGGCGGTTTGCGGCACGCCGGCACCAAGGTCGGGTTCTCGGATCTCGGCCCCGACATCGCGATCAGCGCACCTGCCGGCAATTGCGTCAACATCGGCGTGAACGAGCCGTGTCTGTATCCGATCCTCACCGCGTCGAACGCGGGTCTCACGGCGCCCATTGACGACTCGGCCGGTGGGTCGACGTACACCGACAGCTTCAACGCGTCGCTGGGGACCAGCTTTTCAGCGCCGCTTGTCTCCGGCACCGTCGCGCTCATGCTGTCGAAGCAGCCGTCGCTCACGCCCGGCCGCGTGCGCGGACTGCTGCAGGCGAGCGCGCGGCCGTTCCCGACGACCGGCGGCGACAACGGCGACGGCACCGTCGTGCCGCAATGCGCCTCGCCGCGACCGATCGGACTCGCACAAATCGACCAGTTGCAGTGCTACTGCACGACATCCACATGCGGCGCGGGCATGCTCGACGCGGGCGCTGCCGTGCTCGCCGCGCAGGCGATCGCATCACCGAATTACACGGGGCTCTTCTGGAAGGCGCCGGCCGACTCCGAGTCCGGCTGGGGCATCAACTTCGTGCACGAAGGGGATCAGATCTTCGCCACGTGGTTCACCTACGACACGACCGGCAAGCCCTGGTGGCTGCTGATGCTCGCTGCGCGCGTCGCGCCCAACAGCAACGTCTACAGCGGCGCCATCTCCGTGAGCAGCGGGCCGCCATTCAGCAACTTCGTCGGTGTGAATGCGGAAAGTCCGGTCGGAACGGGCACGTTGACCTTTACCGATGCCGACAACGGCTCTTTCTCGTATGTCGTCAACGGAGTCGCCCAGACGAAGGCGCTGACGCGGTTCGACCTCGCGACGGGGCCGCAGCCGGCGTGCTTCTACAGCGTCGCTCGGCCCAATCTCATCGCGGCGACGAACTACCAGGATATGTGGTGGGTGCCCGGAGGAGCTGAGTCGGGGTGGGGAATCAATCTTTCGCACCAGGGCGAGACGATATTCGCCACGTGGTTCACGTACGACCTCGATCGCACGCCGTTATGGCTGACCGCGCTGGTGCATCGGCAGCCGATCGGCAATGTCTACTCGGGAACGATCTATCGGAATGCCGGCGCGCGCTTCGATGCGTTCGATGCGACGAAGGTGATCGAGAGTGCGGTGGGTACGGCGACGTTCGCGTTCACCGACGGCAATAACGCGACGTTCGCGTATTCCGTCGGGTATCCGTCGCAAGCCGCGCCGGTGATGCAGGCGAAGCCGATCACGCGCTTCCAGTTCGCTCCGGTCGGCGGTCTCATCTGCCAGTAGCGCGCGCGAGAGCCGACGCGAGCCGGCGCGCCGACCACGACCTACGCCGCGCGTTGCTCGATCGATTCGACGCGATCGGGATAGAAGGCGAGATGCTCCTTGATGGCGGCGACCGCCGCGTACGGCGCCTCGTAGGTCCATGCGGCGTTGACCGCCCGCTCGCCGCCGCATGGAATGCTGTAGTAGGCGCAGTCGCCTTTGTACGGACAGTGCGTAGCGTGGTCGGTGCGCGCGAGCAGCGACATGTCGACGTCGCTGCGCGGAATGTACTGCACCGGAGGATACGATGCCTCGCGCAGCGTCAGCGCGCTGCGCGTATCGGCGACGATTCGGCCGCCGACCGACACGACGACCCGCGACGCGTTCGGCTCGATTGTGATCGGATGATCGGGACCCGGAATTCTGATCGATCGATGTGTCATCTGACGTCACCTGACCGCTGCTTTGAGGCTTCGCTCGAGCAGCCGCGGCGCATCCATGCGCTGCGTCCACGCGAGGAAGCCGGGCGTCGCGCCGCGCCACGCCAATTCGTCGACGTCGCGGAACAGCCGCGCATCGGTGCGTAGCGTCGCGAGCCTCTTGAACAGCAGCGCGAGCTCGCGCCGCTCGCCGAGCACGGTCGGCGGAAATGTCTCGATCGCGCCGTAGCGGTTCAGCATCTGCGCCGCGGTGACCGTGCCGATTCCGGCAATGCCGGGATAGCCGTCCGCCGCGTCGCCGACGAGCGCGAGGAAATCGGGTATCAACTCCGGCGACACGCCGAACTTGTCGCGAACGCCTTGCACGTTGCGGATCTTCTTGCTCTTGCGGTCGACCTGCACGACCCGATCGTCGCGCACGCACTGCGCGAGGTCCTTGTCCGGCGTCCAGATGCAGATCTTGTCCGCGCGCGGGTCCAAGTCTGCAATGTGCGCGGCGGAGGCGAGCGCGTCGTCGGCCTCGAGCTCGATCATCGGCCAGACGGCGACGCCCATCGCCGCGAGCGCTTCCTCCAGCGGATGGAACTGCGCGAGCAGCGCCGGCTCGATGCCTTCGCCGGTCTTGTAACCGGGCCAGAGTCCGTTGCGAAACGATTCGATGACGTGATCGGTCGCCACGCCGATGTGCGTTGCCCCTTGCTCGATCATTTCCAGCACCGTCTGCAGCACGCCGGTCACGCCGCCGTACGGCCGGTCCTTGCCCTTGGTGAAGCGGCGCAGCCCGTAGAAGTGGCGGAACAGCTCGTAAGTGCCGTCGACGAGGTGAACGATCATGTCGGCAAGCGTCCAATGCACGTGTCGTAGCGCCGCTGCACGCGCCGCGCGAACCATTCGGTGGTCAGCGTGCGCGTGATCTTCGCGCCGTGCAGCGTGATCCGCGGCAGCGCCGCGCGCGGCAGGCGCCGCTCGGCGGCGCGCTCGGCGAGCGCGAAGACGCCGATGTAGAGCTCGCTCGTCTCGAAGCGGCTCGTCTTGCCTAGCTCGAGGTCGCGGCGGATCGCGTTATCGCTCATTCGCAAGCGGCGCGCGAGCACACGCGTCGCAAGCTCGGTGCCGCTCGGTTCGCGAAGCGCTTTGTCGCGATCGTAGCGCAGCAGATCGCCGTCGAGCGCGAGCGGAACGCCGGAAAGCTCGGTGACCGCGGCCTGAAACGCGGCGTTGCGGCTCGCGTACCAGCCGGCGTTGAAGTCGGCGAAGCGGTAGAGGTTGCGATCGTAGCTCGCCGGATAGCCGAGCAGATGCGCGGTGCCGAAGTACAAGCCGCCGCGTCGCGTGAAGACTTCATGCCGAATCGAGTCGGCGACCGGGTACGGATAAGGCTTGCTCGCCGCGTGCCGCTCGGCGAACGCGACGTCGACTTGCATCGGACCGCCGGTTCGAACCGGGTTGCGCTCGGCCAGGAACGTCGTCGCGAGCGGCACCGTGCCGATGAAATCCTCGAAGATGTCGCTCAATTGCCGCTCGGTCTTCACCGTGTCGAGTCGCTCGCGATAGGTCTTGCCGTCCGGGGAGCGCAGCGCAAGCGCAGCATCGAGCACGACGCGGGGAACGCCGGCGCGCTCGCGCTGCCGGTCGATCTCTCTCCAGGCGATGACCGAAAGACCGGGTACCGCTGGATCGGCTCGAAATCCCGATTCCTGCTCGGTTATCGCAATCACCGCGCACAGATTCTCCGGCGTCGGGGCGATGTCCAACGCGGCGATCGCCGCAAAGATGTCCGTTGCCCATCCGCTCTTGTCCTGCAGCGACCCGGGCAGCAAACGGCGGACGAGCGCGCGCCCTTCGGCGGCGGTAAGCGGTCGGTACGCCGGCGGAGATTCGGTCGTCGCGCATCCGGCGAGCGTGACGGCGGCGATGATCAAGGCGAGGAAACGCATGCGCGTCGAGTCGGCGGAATCGCCCGGCACATTATCCATGCAAGCGTGCGACACCGCTAACCGTCGCAACGATCGACCCGCTCGCCGGCGGGCAGATGCGTGAGGAAAGAGTACGCCCGGGGCTTCGATAAGACGCGCCGCTGCCTCGGTCAGGTGTCGCGGCAGCGGGACGCGGCGATCGGCCGGCTCAAAGCGTTCGTCGAGGACGGGCGATGAGGTTCACGCCGGCAAACGCTACGGACAAACGGAGCCGTCGCAGAGATTCGGGCCGATCGCGGCGCGTCCCGAAAACTGCGGATTGAAGAAGCCGCCGTTGTTGGACGAGAAGACATTCGCGCCGAAGCCGGTGTTCGACGCGGCGAGGCCGACGCTTCCATTGATGATCATCGCGTTGTTGGTGACGAGGCTATCGTTGAGCACGATGCCGATGAATCGGTTGCCGATCACGTTGTTGTAGGAGATTACCGAGTTGCCGCCATTGATGCCGTTGCCGCCGTTCTTGTACACCTTGTTGCGCAGGGCGGTTCCGAGCTCGATCAGGATCCCATCGCCGCCGTTGCTGATGACGTTCAGGTCTTCGGCCGTTGAGGCGGCTCCCAACAATGACAAGCCGGACGATCCCATTCCGAGGATCGTGCCGTTACGCACCGTCACACCGCGCGAGTCGGAGCTGTTCGACAAGATACCGACGCCGGAGCCCAACGGTGTGCACGACAACGGGAATCCGCTGCACACGGTTGCACCGATGATCGAGAACCCGTTGAGGTCGATCGTGACGCCGGGCGTGTTCGCGGCGATCTCGATCGCCGTCGTGTTCGCGGTCGGCACGACCAGATTGCCTGCCAGACGATAGCTGCCGGGCCGCGAGATGGTCACCGGAAATCCGGGCGTGTCGCCGGGCGTGACGCCGCCCGTCATCGCCTTGCCTTGATCGATCAGGACGATGCCGTCGACCGCCCACGCTGGCGCGACAAGCGTGAGTGACGCGATCGTAACCGCAAGCAGGCTCGCTGAACGCAGCGCATAGCGCATGATTTGTCTCCGGAACGGGTTGGCGGGAGGGACCATGGAGCCGCGGCCCCACGGTAAACGGACGCATGAAGCAGGAATTGTGCGCGCCATTAGAAGGGCTTTCCGATCAAGGCCGCATCGCGCAGCCGCGTCGGGCGGCGTGCGAACGTGTAAAGTGCGGCGACGCTGCGTGCGGCCGGCGGCGGCAACGGCCGAGCGCCGTCTGATACTCTAGCCCATGACTTGGCGACTGCGCCTGACGCTGGCGCTCGTGCTCACGTTCGCCGTGGGCGCGAGCGCGGACGACGTCATCGCGCCGAACGCGAACCTCAAGGCCGAAGGTATCCCGCCGCTTTCCGCCGCACTCGCCGCGAAGATCGCGCCGTACACCGAGTTCAAGCCGACGACGGCGGTGAGCTGGCATCCGACCGAGCGCGAGCTCGTCGTGGCGCGACGCGCCGGTAGCGTGACCGCGCTCCATCGCGTCGCGAAACCCGGCGACGAGCCGCGTCCGATCACCCTTTTCGCCGATCCGGTTCGTTCGGGTTCCTATCTGCCGAAGGCACCCGACACGCTCGTCTTTGCCCGCGACACCGGCGGCAACGAGCAGCAACAGCTCTACCGGCTCGATGCCGGCTCGGCGTCGCCCGTACTGCTGACCGATGCGAACCGAAAGCACGAGCCGGCGGGAATGACGCACGCACGCGACTACTTGCTGGTCGAGTCGACCGACGTCGACAGGACGGGCAAGCGCGAGCATCCCAGCGTCGACGTCGCGCTCGTCGACCCGCTCGATCCCGCCAAATCGCGCAAGGTCGCGACGCTGCCCGGCACCGGCTGGGGTTCTTTCTCGTTCTCGTTCGACGACAAGCGACTCGCGATGGTCGAATTCATCTCGATCAACGAGTCGTACGTGTGGCTGATGGACGTTGCCACCGGCGAGCGCAAGCGCGTGCTGCCGGCGGCCGGCGAGCAGCCCGCACAGCCGATCCTGTCGGCGGATCTCAATTTCGCGCGCGACGGCAACGGCCTCTTTCTCGCGACCGATCGCGACGGCGAGTTTCGAAAGCTCGCGTATCTCGATCTCGCATCGGGCAAGCTCGACTATTTCGGCGACGAAGCCGATTGGGACGTCGAGGACATCGCGCTCTCGCCGGACGGTCGTACGCTCGCGGTGATCGGCAACGAACGCGGCGTCGGCGTGCTCCGCCTCTACGACGCGCAGACGCGACGCGCGCTACAGCGGCCCGCGCTACCGGTCGGAAGCGCGCGCAGCCTCGTGTGGCACGAGAACTCGCGCGATCTCGCGGTCACCGTCGACAGCGCGCAGAGTCCCGGCGATGTCTACGCGATCGACGTGCGCGACAACCGGGTGACGCGCTGGACGGAAAGCAAGGTGCCCGAGCTCGACGCCGCGCAATTCCGCGGCGCGCAGCGCATCGAATGGAAGAGCTTCGACGGCCTGTCCATCGGCGGGTTCATCACGCGGCCGCGGGCGAAATTCACCGGTAAACGCCCGGTGATCGTCATGATTCACGGCGGCCCGGAAGCGCAGGCGCGACCGGGCTTCATTGGGCGCTGGAACTACTTCGTCGACGTGCTCGGCGTCGCGTTGATCCAGCCGAACGTGCGCGGCTCGACCGGATACGGCAAGACGTTCGTCACGCTCGACAACGGCACCAAGCGCGAGGACTCGGTCAAGGACATCGGCGCGCTGTTCGATTGGGTCCGCACACAGCCCGATCTCGACGCCGACCGCGTGCTGGTCGAAGGCGGCAGCTACGGCGGCTACATGGTGCTCGGCGTCGCGACGTTGTTTCCCGATCGGATCGCCGGCGCGATCGACATCGTCGGCATCGCGAATTTCGTTTCCTTCCTGGAGAACACCGAGAGCTACCGCCGCGACCTGCGCCGCGTCGAATACGGCGACGAGCGCAATCCCGCAATGCGCGCGTTCCTCACGCGCATCTCGCCGGTGAACAACGTCGACAAGATAAAGGCGCCGCTGCTGGTGGTGCAGGGAAGAAACGATCCGCGCGTACCTTACACCGAGGCCGAGCAGATCGTCGCGGCGGCGCGCAAGAACAAGGTGCCGGTCGGCTATCTGCTCGCCGACAACGAAGGCCACGGGTTCGCGCGCAAGGCGAACGTCGATTTCCTGTTCTACGCGATGGTCGCGTTCGCGCAAGAGCGCCTCGACGCCCGTTAGCGCGCACGGAGACAACGACATGGACGATGCAGGCAAGGCGCGGCAGCCGAAGAGCGCGCCGCTGTTGCCGGGCGTGAGTCTAAGCTGGGGCGCGCGATTTTCGCCGCAGGTCATCGTCGCGATGCTTACGCTCGCCGCCGCCGTGCCACCCCTCAAGGGCGCGATCGTCTCCGGCGTGCATTGGTGGTGGGACAAGAGCTACGCGCAAGTCGACTACATCATGGACGAGGCGCGGCCCAACGACGGCTCGCCGTACATCGCCGGACATCTCGCCGGGTCGACCGAGCCGCGCAATCTCGTCGGCCTCGCGCAGGGTGCGTCGATCGTGGTGAAGGCGCTGCCGCAGGAGTCGTTCGCCGCCGGCAAGCGGATCCCGATCTGGCATTCCGACGATGCGCCGAACTTCGTCGTGCTGGGCGAAGAGGTGAACGACATTCCCGTCGCCGCGCTTCCGAAGCGTCCCGGGCTGATGTCGTTCGTCGGCTATTCGGCGTGGCTCGTCGCGACGATCGTCGTCGGTTTCATCGCGGCGATGATGGTTGCCGCACGCTGGGCGCGCAAGTGGGGCGACCTGCCGATGCGCCGGCACTTCTAGGCCAGCGCGCAGCTAGAAGCCGAGCTCCTCGAGGAAGCGGTCGACGTGCGCCGTCCACAGACGGCTGCCGCGCGCCATCAGTTGATGTCCGTCGGCATCGGCGACGGGGTCGGTCATGACGAGCCGCGTGGCGCTTGCGCCCGCGGCGAATGCGCGATGCCACGCGCGCGGCCAGTCAGGACCCCAGAACGAATCGTTCTTCGCGTAGAGCCAGAGGCCCGGCACGTGCGTCGTCGCACCGTACTTGGACATGAGCGCCTCCATGTTCTCGGAACCGCAGCTGTGCTCGGGCGCGCGCTTGCCATAGCCGCCGGTACCGCCGGCGAAGCTGATGTACGCGGCGATACCGACGGGATTCGTCGCCGCGGTTGCGATCGATGCGAGGCCGCCCATTGACGTGCCGACGAGCACGATCCGCCCGTCTTGCGCCCACGGTTGCTGGCGGACCCATCGCAGCGCCGCGGTGACGCCCTCGGTCGCGGCCGCCGCCGCGCGTGCGAACGCGGGCTGCCCCCAGCAGTTGCCGAAGACGTCGTAAAGCACGCCGGAACCTTCGCGATCGGCGCCGCCGGTTGCGCCATAGCCAGGCCTTATCGGTGCGACGACGGCAAAGCCCTTCTTCAGCCAATAGCGAATATGCCCGTGAGGATCGGGCACGCGCGTGTTGTCGCGCTCGGTCTGCGTACCCGAGCGGCCATGCGAATAGATGACGACGGGAAACGGCCCGTCGCCCGGCGGATAGAACACGCCCGTGACCATGCTGATCTCGGCGCCGGTCGCGGCATCCTTGACCGGAATGCGAACGACGTCGGGCGGCAACGACGCCGCGTCGGCCGTGCGGACCGCAACGGCGAGCAGCGCCACGACGAGCGACAGCGCGCTCGCCAGCGCGGCAACCCTCAACCTTTCCGATCGGCGGGTCGGGTGCACGGTGCGATTCCGATGAAAGCCCAAAGCGGCGGATGGTAGCAAGGCGCGAAGCGCCGTGGGTAACGATCTTGCGCAGTTCGGCGCTGTCAAACCATGACCGGCATCAAAGGAGATCGACCATGACACGACCCGAGGGGCACTGGAAAGTCCGGCCGCATGGCAAGCTGACCGAGATCGACGATGGCATCGTCACCGTCGAGGGCGAAATTCGGATGCCGTTGACGAGCCTGCCGCGTCGGATGACCGTCGTCCGTCTCGCCGATTCGCGGCTCGTCGTGTGGAGTGCGATCGCGCTCGAGGAGCCGGAAATGGTCCGGCTCGAATCATTCGGCCGGCCCGCGTTCCTGATCGTGCCGAACGACCACCACCGGCTCGACGCGAGAGCGTGGAAGGAACGCTACCCGCAGCTCCAAGTCGTCGCGCCGCAGGGCTCGCGCGCGAAGGTCGAGGCGCTGGTACCCGTCGACACGACGGCGCCCGACTTCGACGATCCGAACGTGCAGTTCATGACCGTGCCGGGTACGCGCGAGCGTGAAGCGGCGCTGATCGTGCGCAGGGCGAACGGCGCGACGCTCGTGTTGAACGACATCGTCGGCAATATCCGCGGCGCCTCCGGTGTCGGCGGCTGGTTTCTGCGGACGATGCGCTTTGCCGGCAACGCAGCGCAGATTCCGCGGCCGGTGAAGATGACGATGGTCGAGGATGCGAGCGCGTTGCGCGAGCAGCTGCTGCAATGGGCCGGGATGCAGCGGCTAACGCGAATTCTGGTTTCGCACGGCGCGCCGATCGACGCGAATCCGCAACAGGTATTGCGCGAGCTCGCCGGCTCGCTCGCGTAAGCGTAGCAAGGGCGCGCACGCGACGCGAGCGGCGCGCCTTTCGGCGCACATTCGCGCCGCCGTGCGATACGGCGGCCGTGCAAAGGACGGCGCCAACCGCCGACGAGAAGAAGGCTGCGCCTGTGCCTCACCCGCGTTGCCGGTAGATCGGTGCGAGCTCGCGGGTCGTCGTGACCGGTTCGGCCCCCAGCAGCCGAGGTCCGCCGTCGGCGATGATGCGTTCGCAGCGATCGAGGTTCGACCGGATCGCCTCGGCGTAGGGATCGCCGCCCGCGAAGTGCGCGGCGAGATGGTGCGCGATGCCGCGGAAGTCGTCGTCCAGGCGCTTCTCGACGATGTCCCGGTAGAAGGCAGGCGTCTTGCTCACGAGGTCGAACGCGTCTCGGTAGACAACGCGCTCGCCACCGTCGGCGGTGCGCACGCGGTCGTATCCGGCGAGCACCAGCTCGGCATAGAGGTGGTAGTAGCAACGTTCGAGATAGCATCGATCGGAGGTCTGGCTCAACAAGTCGGCGCTGCCGAGCATGCGGCCGAGCGCGACGACGGCGTCATCGCCTCCGCTGAAAATCCGATCGAAGCACGCGCTGTGCTGTGTCGCCAATACGAGCGGCGCGAGCTCGGCGCGATCGCGCAGCGACGTGGTTTGCAGGTACTCTCGGGCGAATTCGACGCCGCGCGATTCGTGCACAGGCATGAGCTGCGGTCCGCACAGCGCCTGCTCGGATGTCTTGCGGATGAAGCCGCTGTCGTGGAGCAGCGCGAGCAGGACGCCGAGCAGACCATATTCCGGGCTCAACGCTGCCGTACCGGTCTTCGCTTGCCGCTGGTAACCGTCGATGAGCCGCGCCATGACGAGCGCCGTGTCGAGCGAATGCCGCAGATCGTGATACGGCATGTCGCAGGCGAGATAACCCGGACGGTCGCCGGCGAAGAGGTCCGCGACGAGCACGAAGCTCGCCCGCAGCAGCTCGCGATCGAACGTCCCCACGCCAAAGCACGCAAGGAGGATGCGATCGATCGCGTCGGCCGTATCACGGGCGTCGCCGACCGACACGGTATTGGTCGCATCCAGGAGGCGCACGCAAGACTCCCGGCAATGACGCACGAGGCGCCGATCGCCAAGCATAGCGCCGCCATGCGCAACTGGGCAAAGCGAGCGTTCGCCGGTGCTACCATGCCCGCATGACTGCACGCCAATGCTTGGTCTTCGCTTGCGCCCATCTGACCGACGAGCGTCTGTACGCGGCGCAAGTTGCGGCGCTCGAAGGCGCGTACGACTGCGCCGTGTTCGCCTTTCGCGAGCACGATTCGTTGGGCGCAATGGCCGAGGAGCTGCTCGCGAGAGCACCGCCGCGATTTACGCTTGTCGGGCTGTCGCTCGGCGGCTATCTCGCGTTCGAGATCATCCGACGACAGCTCGATCGCGTCGCGCGCCTGGTGCTGATGGATACGACGGCGGTTGCCGATACCGATGCTCGGCGTGCGGGACGGCTCGCCGACATCGCGACGGTAAAGGAGCGCGGAATCGAAGCGTTGATCCCGGCGTTGCCGGCTCGCTGGCTCCTTCCGGCGCACGTCGGCCGCGTCGAGCTGACGACGCTGATGTCCGAGATGGCACGCAGCATCGGCGCGCGCGGACAATTCAACCAGCAAACCGCCATGCTCGGCCGGCCCGATTCGCATGCCGATCTCGAACGCGTCAAGGTGCCGACGCTCGTGTTGTGCGGGCGCGAGGACCCGGTGACGCCGGTAGGCGACCACGAAGCCATCGCAGCACGGGTGTCCGGCGCGCGGCTCGAGATCGTCGAGCGCTGCGGCCATCTGTCGGCCATCGAGCAGCCCGAGTCGGTGAATCGGGTGCTGACGAACTGGCTGCGCGCGACGCAGCACAATCCGTAGCGCGGTAACGCCGCGGGACTCCTTTACCGCGGTATCGAATAGTTCGCGGGAACGAAGACGTAGCGCTGCGAATCGGCACGGATGTGCCCGATGCCGGGGAATGACAGGTGCGCGGCCGCGAGCCGGAAGCCTGCTCGGCGCCCTCGGCTCGCCCACGAGGTTGTCACCATCGAGCGCAATCACGCTACACTCGGCTGGATCGCGAGGCTCACCGTGGATCCGACCGACTTCGCCGCGTTGCGCGACCTCGTAGCGCGCCTGCCGTTCCCGCTCGTCCTCTTCGACGGCGCGGCGAGCGTCGATTTCGCGAATGACCGCTTCACCGACCTGTTCGGCGGCGACGCACTCGACAGTCCCGACCTGCGTCGGTTGGCGGACAACCCCAGCGGCGATTGGCGACCGGTGAAGCTGCGGCGCCGGGACGGCCGCGACCTCGCCGCATATGGACAGGCGCTGCCGATATCCGAGGACGGCGTGCTATTGGTGTTCGACGAAGCGCCCGGCGCGATATTGATGCAGGAAGCGGCGAGGTTGCAGGAGCGGATTGCCGAGCTGGAAAACCTGAGCGCAACCGACGCGCTGACCGGCGCCTGGAACCGCGCGCATCTCGATCGGATGGTCGACATGGAGATCAGTCGCTCCAACCGCGACGGCCAGCCGGTCACGCTGATCTTGCTCGACATCGACGATTTCAAGCGCGTCAACGACATCCATGGGCACCTCGCCGGCGACGACGTGTTGAAGGAATTCGTCGTTCGCATTCGCAAGCGGGTTCGCGACGCGGACACGCTCTTTCGATGGGGCGGCGATGAATTCGTCGTTGTCGCCACGTCCGTAGGACATCGCGGCGCCGGCGTGCTGGCGGAGCACTTGCGCTCGATCATCGAGACCGTGCCGTTTCCCGCCGTCGGTCCGATCACCGCGAGTCTTGGCGTTGCGCAATACCTCGAAGGGCAAAGCGTCAAGCGATGGTTCCAGCGAACCGACGGAGCGTTGTATGCAGCGAAGTCCGCCGGGGGGAACTGCGTGCGCGTCGACCGTCAAAAGGGCTCCGATCTCGCCGTCAACCGCGCCCACACGGGCTTGCTTCGCCTCCTTTGGCTCGACGCCTACGAATGCGGCGAGCCGACGATCGATGCCGGGCACCGCGAGCTGTTCGAGCGGGGGAATGCGCTGATCGCCTCGGCGATCGAGCAGTATTCGCAGCCCGGTTCATGGCAGGTCGAATTGGACTCGACGCTCGCGCATTTGGCGCAGCATTTTCGCGACGAGGAAGCGCTGCTCGCCGACCATGGCTATGCGCGTCTCGACGAGCATCGGCGCTCGCACGCGATCCTTCTGCGGCGGGCGGACGAGCTCAAGCGCGCGGTGGAGGGCGGTGACGCGACGCTCGGCGATCTGGTCAATTTCCTGGTGAACGACGTCATTACGCTGCATCTGCTGAAGACCGACCGGGACTTCTTTCCGCTCTTTCGCACCGAAGCGGACGCCGATGGCTGAACAATCCGGCTGAGCCCGGCGCGCCATGCCCGCCGACCCGTTGCTGTTCGTCAGCTATTCGCGCAGGGACTACTACTTCGCCGAGTCGCTGACGTTTCATCTGCTTCGGGCCGGCGTGCAGGCGTGGATGGACGTGAAGGATCTGCGGCCCGGCAACGATTGGGAGCGCGATCTCGAGCGCGCGCTCGATGCCGCGACGACGTTGCTGCTCGTCGTGTCGCCACAGGCGCTCGAATCGGAACGCGTTCGCGTCGAATGGCAGCGCGCGCTGCGTCGCGGCTGCCGCGTCGTCGTCGCACGCTTTCGCAACGCGACGCTGCCCGCCGAGCTGCGTGCATGCGAAGCCATCGATTTCCGCGGGGCGTTCGGCGGCGCATTGCGGGCGCTGACGGCGCTCCTTGCAGCGGATGCGAAACGCGGTGGCGCGTCGTCGCCGAGCGCGACGCGAGGGCTCCCGCTGCCGCCGTGGGTCGTCGTGATGACGCTCGCGCTCGCGATCCCCATCGTCGGATACTTCCTCGGTGCGAGCTGGGACGTTTCGGCGGACACCGAATATCGGACGCTCGTGCTGCTCGTCCTGCCGTTCGGTGCGCTCGGGCTCGTGTGGTTCTTCTGCGTCGCGTTCCTGCGACGACGCATGGGCATGACGCGACTCGCACTGTGCCTGTCGTGCCTCGCGCTCGTATTCGCGTTACCGACGCTCGGCTATTTCTTCCGCGGTTTGGCGCATCTCGCGAACGACGAGGTGGCGGCCCGGTTCAGCGAGCATTGGCGGCTGGGCATCCTGTTCCTGACGGTGCCCATCGCCGGGCTCGCGATCCTCGTGCTCGTGCGTCCCGAAGATCTGCTGCGCTGGACGCCGACCGGCAAGGCGTGGGCAAGCTATCGGATCGGACATGTCGCCGACGCTGCGTTCGCGCGCGCCGAGCTCGCATCGCAGTTCGCGGACGTGAAGGCGTTCACGCTCACGCATGATCCGGCCGATGCGCCGATGGCGCAGCGGTTGCGCGAAGAGCTCAATGCGCTCGGCGCTAGCGAGGCGTCGCGGCGAGACAACGCATCGACCTCCGTGCTGCTGCTGACCAATCGAACGCAGAGCGCCTGGATCGACGCGCAGACCGAGCATCTGCGCGGCGAAGGACTCACCGTCATCGGCACGGGCATCGATCTGCCGCCGAGCCTCGACTGGTTGTGGCGTCGCCAGTGGATCGATTTTCGCCGCTGGGACATGCGCCGATCCGATCGTGCGCTCGCGCTGCCGCAGGTGCCGGACGCGGTCACGCAGACACGCTTGCCCGCGGTGGTCGCTCGTACGCAGCACGTGCTGTGCGCGCTTGCCGCGCTCGTCTACGCGATTGCCGGCGCCATGTCGGACGACAATCCGCAACCTGACGACGCGTCGGCCGCTGGCTTGCTTGCGATGCTGACGTTCGCGGCTGCGCTCTGGTGGGGATGGATAGCCCACCGGCTCGTCAAGAGAAGCTGGACGGTCGCGCAGCTTCTTCGCGCCGGCATGATAGCGTGCGCGGTGACGGTGATCGTCGTCGCGCTCGATTGGTCGGTATTGCCGGGTGGCAAGCTGACGCCCGGGCGTGTCTTCATCGCTTTCGTGCTCCTGGTCGGCGCGTGGATCTGGCTGTGGCGCGAACGCCCGCGTCTTGCATTCTGGCTGCCGCAGGAAGAGTTGGCGCGCGCGGCGAAGCGGTCGGCGCTCGGAAAGTATCGCGACTGGAGCACGCTGATCTGGCTCCTCGTCTACGCGTTGCTCTGGATCGCGGTGTTCGGGCTTGCCTAGGCAGAAGCGGCGCCCTGCGGCGCGATCGGCTGGCGCAGGCGCGGTCTTCGACGGCTATCGGTAGCCGGCGGCCTGCAGCTCGAAGAGCTCCGCATAACGCCCGCGCTGCTGCAGCAATTCGGCGTGCGTGCCGACAGCCTCGATCGCGCCGTCGGCGAGCACGACGATGCGGTCGGCCATGCGCACGCTCGAGAAACGGTGCGATATCAGCACCGCCGTCCTGCGCTCGCTCAGCTCCTTGAAGCGCTTGAATACTTCGAACTCGGCGCGCGCATCGAGCGCCGCCGTCGGCTCGTCGAGAATCAGCAGTTGCGCATCGCGCATGTAGGCGCGCGCGATTGCGATCTTCTGCCATTCGCCGCCGGAGAGATCGATGCCGGTTCGAAAGCGCTTGCCGATGACCTGATCGTATCCGAGCGGGAGCTTGCCGATCACTTCGTCGGCGAGGCTGCGCCCGGCGGCGGCGACGATGCGAGCGCGGTCGTCGCGCGCTTCGATGCGTCCGACCGCGATGTTGTCGGCGGCGGTGAAGTGATAGCGGACGAAGTCCTGGAAGATCACGCCGATGTTGGCGCGAAGCGCGAAAAGGTCGTATTCGCGCAGATCATGTCCGTCGAGCAGGATCCGGCCTTCGTCGGGATCGTAGAGGCGGGCGAGCAGCTTCACCAACGTTGTCTTGCCGGCGCCATTTTCGCCGACGAGCGCGAGCGTCTCGCCCGCGTGCAGATCGAACGTCAGCCCGCGCACCGCCCACCGTTCGGCGCCGGGGTAGCGGAAGCCGACGTTCTGGAATGCGAAGCCGTGGCGTATCGCCATCGGGAACGGACGCGGATCGCGCGGCGACACGATCTCTGGCCGAATCTCGAAGAACGAAAACAGATCGTCGAGGTATAGCGCCTGCCCGGCGACGCTCGAAAATCCCATCAGCAGGTTTTCGAGCAAGTTGCGCAGGCGCCTGAACGAGCCGGCGAGAAACGTGAGATCGCCGATCGAGAAGTCGCCGTGCAAAGTTCGCCACACGATGTACGCGTAGGCGACGTAGTAGGCGACGGTACCGATGGCGGACAGGAGGCTTCCCCAACCGGCGCGCCGCAGCGCGATCTTGCGGTTCGCCTCGAAGAAGCTCGTCGCGAGCGCGCGGTAGCGTTCGATCAGAAACGCGTTCAAGGCGAAGATCTTCACTTCCTTCGCCGTCTCCGCGCTCGCGCCGGTCTGGCGCAGGTAATCGAGCTCGCGCCGCTCCGGCGTGCGCGCGTAGTTGAGCGAATAGGCCTGCGCGTTGAAATGCGCCTCGCCGATGAACGCCGGCAGCAACGCGAGCGCAAGCAGCGCAATCAACCACGGCGCGTACACCAACAGCCCGGCGGCGAAGCTCGCGACGGTGACAATGTCCTGCGCCTGCGCGAACAGCTGGCCGATCAGGCTGCTGCGCCCGGCAGCCTGGCGCCGCGCACGCTCGAGACGGTCCTGCAATTCGCTGTCCTCGAAATCCTCGAGGTCGAGCGTGGCTGCATGTTCCATCAGACGAAGGCTCGTCTCGTTGCTGAACCGCTCGGACAGCATTGAGTCGAGCAGCGACACCGCGCGGCCCAGGACGTCGGAAAGGACGGCGAGCGCGAATTCGAGCGCGAGCAGCCATGCGATGCGATTCAGATAGCCGCTCGCGAACCAATCGCGCAGCTCCTCGGCCGTTCGCGGTGCCGCAACGAGCAGCACGACCTCGTCGATGATCAGCTTGCCGACGTACAGCGTGACGACCGGCAGCAGCGCGCGCCCGATCCGAAGCGCGGCCTCGCCGAGCGCGAGCGCCGGGCTCGTGCGCCAGACGAGCGAAAGGAACGGCGGGAGGTTGCGCAGCGCTCCGAAGCGCTCGCGCCACGACGGACGTCCCGGCGGCGACGACGCATCACCCGGCATCGCGGCGGTGCGGCCGCCCATCGAGTAGTTTTTCGGCATCCGTCATTGTGCCGAATCGACCACGCACGCCGGTATCCGCGCGATTGCGACGTGATGTCCATCGCGAGCGACCCGTTCCTCGAAACGTTGCAGGACTTTGCTCGCTGGCAGCCCTTCATACCCGCGGGCGGGGCTGGAAAAAAGGGCCGACGCAGGCTCCGAGGACCGATCACCGCCGCGCTCAACAGGCGTATCCTTGCTCCCTTCGTGTAGCCTACGAAGTCGGTTTCCCTTTTCACGACGGGAGGCTTGCATGGCCAAGCTCAGCATCAACGGCAAGTCCTACACGGTCGATGTGCCCGGCGATACGCCGCTTCTGTGGGCGCTTCGCGACGAAATAGGGCTCACCGGGACGAAGTTCGGGTGCGGTATGGCGCTCTGCGGCGCGTGCACGGTGCTGATCGACGGGCAGCCGGGACGCGCGTGCCTGACGCCGATCTCGTCCGTCGCGGGCAAGAAGGTCGTCACGATCGAGGCGATCGGCGCCGACCCGGTCGGCAAGGCCGTTCAGGCGGCGTGGGTCGACATGGGCGTGCCGCAATGCGGCTACTGTCAGGCGGGGCAGATCATGTCGGCGACTGCGCTCCTCAAGCAGAAGCCCAAGCCCACCGACGACGACATCGATGCCGCGATGGCGGGCAACATCTGCCGCTGCGGCACGTACGTGCGCATCCGCAATGCGATCAAGCGGGCCGCCGGCCTGCCGGGAGCATCGGCATGAGCGCGCGCCATCGCAATCTTCCCCAAGCGAGCGACGAATCGCTCGCGATCGTCAACGTGAGCCGCCGTCAATTCCTGCAGAACGCGGCGCTCGGCGGTCTCGTGCTCGCTGTCGGCGTCCCGGCGTCGTCGTACGCGGCCGATCCGCCGAAGTACGGCGCGGACGGCATGCCGCACGGCTGGGTCGACAGCCCGCTCGTGTTCGTGAGCATC
Source organism: uncultured beta proteobacterium (assembly GCA_963728935.1). Taxonomy (GTDB): domain Bacteria; phylum Pseudomonadota; class Gammaproteobacteria; order Burkholderiales; family Casimicrobiaceae; genus CAVSMC01. The sequence goes on from CAVSMC010000001.1 coordinate 3,223,102, forward strand.
GGCACCGACGGCATCGTCAACATCGTCTGCCACCGATCCGAGATGGGGCAGGGTGTGCGCACCGGAATGCCGATGATCGTCGCCGACGAGCTCGAAGCCGATTGGAGCCGCGTGCGCGTCGTCCAGGCGCCCGGCGACGAAGAGCGTTTCGGCAACCAGGACACCGACGGCTCGCGCAGCACGCGCCACTTCTTCATGCCGATGCGCCGCTGCGGCGCCGCCGCGCGGCAAATGCTCGAAGCCGCCGCGGCCGCGCAATGGAAGCTGCCGGCCGGCGAAGTGCAGGCGAAGAACCACGAGGTGATGCACGCCGCGAGCGGGCGCAAGCTCGGCTACGGCGCGCTTGCCAAAGCGGCCGCGACGATGCCGGTGCCTTCGCAGGATGCGATCCGCCTCAAGAGCCCGGCGCAATTCCGCTACATCGGCTCCGACAAGCTGAAGCTCGTCGACGCCAAGGACATCGTCAGCGGCAAGGCGCAATACGGCATGGACACGCGGCTGCCGGGCATGATGTACGCGGTGGTCGCTCGTCCGCAGGTGTACGGCGGCAAGGTGAGGAGCTTCGATGCGGCCGACGCGATGAAGGTGCCGGGTGTCGTGCGCGTCGTCGCGATCGAGCCCGCCGACGGACCGCCGAACTTCAATCCGCTGGGCGGTGTCGCCGTGATCGCGCGCAACACGTGGGCGGCGATGCAGGGGCGCAACGCGCTCAAGATCGTCTGGGACGATGGTCCTAACGCGAACTATGATTCGGCGGCTTACCGCGCGACGCTCGAAGCCTCGGCGCGCAAGCCCGGCAAGGTCGTGCGCAACGACGGCGACTACACGGCGGCCGCCGCGGGCGCCGCGAAGCGCATCGAGGCGGAGTATTACCTGCCGCATCTTGCCCACGCGTCGATGGAGCCGCCGGCGGCGAGCGCGCGCATCGCGAACGGCAAGTGCGAGGTCTGGGGCTGCTTCCAGTCGCCGCAAGCAGCCCGCGATCTCGTCGCCAAGCGCCTCGGCATCGACGTGAAGAACGTCACCGTGCACGTGACGCTTCTCGGCGGCGGCTTCGGACGCAAGTCGAAGCCCGACTACGGCATCGAAGCGGCGGTCCTTTCGAAGGCGGTCGACGGCAAGCCGGTCAAAGTCGTCTGGACGCGCGAAGACGATCTGCACCACGACTACTTCCACACGGTGTCGGTCGAGCATCTGGAAGCGGCCGTCGACGACAAGGGATTGCCGGTCGCGTGGATGCATCGCTCGGTCGCGCCGACGATCATGTCGACGTTCGATGCGAACGCGAAGGACGAGGCGAACTGGGAGCTCGGCATGGGCGTCATCAACGTCCCGTTCGCGATTCCCAACATCCGCATCGAGAACCCCGAAGCGATCGCGCACACGCGCATCGGCTGGTTCCGCTCGGTGTCGAACATACCGCATGCGTTCGCCGTGCAATCGTTCGTCGCCGAGCTCGCGGCGGCTGCCGGCCGCGACCCGAAGGATTTCCTGCTCGATGTGATCGGTCCGCCGCGCGTCGTCTCGCCGCAGATGCTCGGCGACACGTGGAACCACGGCGAATCGCCCGAGCGTTATCCGGTCGATACCGGCCGGCTGCGTCGCGTTGCCGAGACCGCAGCGCGTGAAGCGGGCTGGGGCCGCGCGTTGCCCAAGGGCCGCGGGCTCGGCATCGCCGCGCATTACAGCTTCGTGAGTTACGTCGCTGCGGTGGTCGAGGTCGGCGTCGACGCGAAGGGCGAGATCACCGTTCCTCGCGTCGACATCGCGATCGATTGCGGCGCGACGGTCAATCCCGACCGCGTCCGCGCGCAGATGCAGGGCGCCTGCGTGATGGGTCTGGGGGCGGCGACGTCGGGCGAGATCACGTTCAAGAACGGCCGCGCGCAGCAGGACAACTTCAACACGTACGAGGTCATGCGGATCAACGCGGCGCCGCGCGAGATCCGCGTGCACATCATCCCGGGCGACTACGACAAGCCGCTCGGCGGCGTCGGCGAGCCGGGCGTTCCACCGATCCCGCCGGCGCTGTGCAACGCGATCTTCGCCGCGACCGGCAAGCGGATTCGTCAGCTGCCGATCCGCGATCAGTTGAAGGCGTAACGGCAAGCGGTCGGAGCCGCCACCGCGCGGCTCCGACCGTGGTTTCGCAGCGACTCAACCGACAGTGTGTGGCGCCGCTTGCTCGGCGAATCGCTCGCCGAGAGCGTCGACGTGCGCGCAGACGAGCGCGTGCTCGACGTGGCTGCGGGCAACGGCAACGCGACGCTCGCCGCGGCGCGCCACTTCGCCGTCGTAACGTCGACCGACTACGTGCCCGCAAGCGGTCATTGGGGAACGCGCCGACTCGCTCGGCGCGCCGAATTTGTAGGATTGCCCGAGCAAATGTATCCTCACGCGAGGTTCGGCGTCGGGCCTGCGGTCAAGAACAAAACAGACGCCGGTTGCGGGCGCTGCCGGTTGCACCGGTAGCCGCGATTCCCAATCAAGTAGGAGGAGGCTCTGATGCCAAACCGTATCCGTGTCGTCGCCGGCAGTGCTCTGCTCGCCGCCGGACTCGCGACCGCGGCGCCGCCGAAGGTGGTGTCGCTGCCCAACTCCGATCCGCAGTGCTTCGCACCCTGGACCAGCAAGACCAAGCTGTTCCAGTATCCGGCGAAGAAGGGGCCCTACCGGATCGCGCTCGCCAATGGCTACATTGCCAACACGTGGCGCATCCAGATGATCAAGACGGCCAAGGCCTATGCTGCGCAGCCCGACGTCGCCGCGAAGCTGAAGGAATTCAAGGTCGTGTCCACCGGGGAAGACGTCGCCGCGCAGATTGCGGCGATCAACAACTTCATCGACTCGGGCTACGACGCGATCGTGGTGAACGCGCAGAATCCGGCGGCCTTCAAGCCGGTGATCAAGCGCGCCAACGACGCGGGCGTCGTGCTGGTGGCGTTCGACAACATCCTCGACACCGAAGAGGCGATCAACGTCAATGTCGATCAGAAGGGACTCGGCAAGTACTGGGCCGAATGGCTGGTGAAGAACGTCCCCAACGGCGGCAAGGTTCTCGAGGTGCGCGGCGTCTCCGGCACCTCGGTCGATCGTGACCGGCACGAGGGCATCCAGGAAGTGTTCAAGGCGTCGGGCAAGAAATGGGACACGGTCGAAGTGATCGGCAAGTGGGACGATCCGACGGCGCAGAAGGTGACGGCGGACGCGATCGCCGTGCACAAGAAGTTCGACGCGATCACCGCGCAGGGCGGCGACACCGGCGTGGTGCAGGCGATGATCGATGCCAAGCATCCGTTCGTGCCCTTCGGCGGCGAGACCGAGAACGGCTTTCGCAAGTTCTGCGGTAAGTACGGAAGTCAAGGCCTGAAATGCGCGTCGGGGGGAACCGGACCGGCGCAAGTGGCGGTTGCGATCAAGACGGCGATCGCGGCGCTCGAAGGCAAAGTCGTGCCGCAGTCGATCAAGCTGCCGCTCGCGAAGGCCGAGTTCCCGAACCTGAAGGAAGGGACCGACTACTACCCGGCGCAGAGCGATAACTTCTTCGTCGGCAACTCATTTCCTACTTGCGGCATCAACTTCACCGCGCAGGAAATCATGGGGCAGACCGAAGCGAACAAGTAGGCGCTGATGCGGGGATTGCAGGTCCCCGCATTTCCCATGAGCGCGAAGGGCCGCTCCCGAGCGCGAATTGCCCCGAAGCGCGTAGCGCGGAGGGTGGTCCGATGAGTCTGTTCGTCATGCAAGGCGTTTCCAAGCGCTTCGGCGGCGTGCGCGCGCTGCAGGACGCCCAATTGACGATCGAGGCCGGCCGCATCCACGCGGTGCTCGGCGAGAACGGCGCCGGCAAGTCGACGCTGATCAAGATCATGGCCGGCGTCATCGCACCCGACGAAGGCGTCATGCTGCTCGACGGGAAGCCGGTCTCGTTTGCCTCGCCGGCCGCGGCGAACGAAGCTGGCATCGCCTGCATCTTCCAGGAGCTCTCGCTGATCCCCGATCTTTCGGTGGCCGACAACATCGCGATCAGCAATCCGCCGCGCCGCTTCGGACTGATCGACCGCCGGGCGCAGCGCCGCATGGCCGAGGAGGCGCTGGCGCGTGCGGGCGCCGACAACGTCCATCCGTCGGCGCTGGTCAAGGACTTGTCGCTGTCGCGGCGGCAGATGGTCGAGATCGCCAAGGCGCTCGCCCGCAAGCCGCGCATCCTGATCCTCGACGAAGCCACCTCCGCGCTCACCGCCGCCGACGTGACGAGGATCTATGGCGTGCTGAAGCGGCTGCGCGCCGATGGGCTTGCGCTGGTCTACATTTCGCACCGGATGCACGAGATCGCGGAGCTCGCCGACGAGTGCACGGTGTTCTGCAACGGCCGCAGCGTCGCGAGTTACGCCCAGGGGACCAAGACCGACCACGAAGTCGTCGAGCTGATGATCGGCCGCGAGTACAACGCGGCGTTTCCGACGCGCACCACGCGCGTGGCGCGCGCGGCGGCTCCGCTGCTCGAGCTGCGCCACCTCGGCTGGGCCGACCGTTTGAACGACATCTCGCTTCAGTTGCACGCCGGCGAGGTGGTCGGCCTGGGCGGACTCGACGGCCAGGGTCAACGCGAGCTGCTGCTCGCACTTTTCGGGGCGCTGCACGGCACGACGGGCGACGTGCTGATCGATGGCCGCCGCGTCACGATCAGCGGTCCGCACGAGGCGAAACGCAGGAAGATCGGCATGGCGCTGATCCCGGAGGACCGCAAGACCGAGGGCCTGATGCTGCCGATGTCGGTGCGCGACAACCTCTCCTTCGCCGCGCTCGGCGCGTTGTCGAAGTGGGGCATCATCGATGCGGCGGCCGAGCGCGACGCCGTTGAGCGGATCGTGCGGCTGCTCGCCGTGCGCACCGACGGCACCGGCGTGCCGGCCGGGTCCCTTTCCGGGGGCAACCAGCAGAAGCTCGTCATCGGCAAGTGGCTGATGATGGCGCCGCGCATCCTGTTGCTGAACGATCCGACGCGCGGCATCGACGTCGGCACTAAACAGGAGATGTACCAATTGTTCCGCGACCTGGCCGACGCCGGGGCGGCGATCCTCTTCTACTCGACCGACTACGACGAGCTCATCGGTTGCTGCGACCGCGTGCTCGTCATGTACGACGGCGCGATCAAGCGCGAATTGGTGGGCGCCGAGATCACCGAGCGCGCGCTCGTCAGCAGCGCGTTGAACATCGACGCCGACGCCGCGAACGCCGGCGCAGCGCAGACGGACCCGACGTGAGCGGGGACGGCGCCTACTGGCTGCGCGAGCACAAGGGGACGCTGCTCGCTTTCGCGGCGTTCGTCGTGATGTTCACGATCTACGCCCTCAACCACCCCGTGGGCCTCAACGCCAACGTCGCGACGACCGCGGCCAACAAGGGCGTGCTGCTCGCGATCGTCGCGATGGCGCAGACGCTGGTCGTGCTGACATCGGGCATCGATCTGTCGGTCGGAATGGTGATGGTGCTCGCCAATTGCCTCGCCTCGGCCATCGTGGTCGGCTCGCCGCTGATGACGGCGTTCGGCGTGCTCGGCGTGCTGCTCGTCGGCTCCCTATGCGGTGCGGTCAACGGACTGATCGTGATCTACGGGCGACTGCAGCCGATCGTCACGACCATTGCCACCGGAGCGATCTACTACGGCGGCGCGCTCGCGCTGCGGCAAGTTCCCGGCGGCGACGTCAACGCCTCGCTCGCGGATGCGATGACCGGGCAATTACCCGGCGGCGTGCCGGCGAGCCTCGCGCTGCTCTTTGCGCTGGTCGCGATCGTATGGCTGCCGTTCCGGCGCTCGGTGATCGGCCGCGCCGCTTACGCGTTGGGATCGTCCGAGGTCGCGGCCTATATGTCGGGCGTGCCGATCCGCCGCGCCAAGTTCGTCGCCTATACGCTGTCGGGCCTGCTCGCGTCGGTGGCGGGGCTGTTCATCACGTTCATCACCTACTCGGGCGAGGCGTCGGCCGCCAACGGAAGCACCTACACGTTGTATTCGATTGCCGCCGTGGTGTTGGGCGGCGTGTCGCTGTTCGGCGGTTCGGGCAGCGCGATCGGTGCGATTTTCGGCGCGCTCATGTTCCGCACCATCGGCGACCTGCTGTTCGTGTTCAACGTCGAGCCTTTGTGGCAGCCACTGTTCCAGGGCGGCGTGCTGGCGGCGGCCGTCTGCCTCGGCTCGGTCCGGCTCTTGCGCGTCCGCAACCGGCTCGACCTGTATGGCTGAGGCGCCGGTTTCCGCCAACCGCTTGGGCAACATCGTCGGAAGCATGCGCCGGCGCATCGATCCGGCCATCGCGTCCGCGTTCGGCTGCATCGTGGTCGTGCTGCTCGTCGGCAGCCTCTATTCGTCGAGCTTCCTGTCGCCGGAATATCTGCTGCAGCAATTGAAAGTTGCGTCGTTCCTCGGCGTGATCGCGACCGGAATGATGATCGTCATCCTGCTCGGCCAAATCGATTTGTCGGTGCCGTGGGTCGTTGCCGTCGGCGGAATGATGGCGACCGCGGCGACCGGGTGGGGACCGCTCGGCGAGGCGTTGGCGATTCCGGTGGGCGTCGGCTGCGGCATTGCGCTGGGCATCGTCAGCGGCGTCGGCGTGGCGTTCCTGCGCATCCCGTCGATGGTCGTCACGTTGGCGGTGAACGCCGTCGCGCAGGGACTGATGGTCGTGCACACCGGGGGCTTCTCGCCGCAGGATTCGTCATCGCCGGCGATGCGCTACATCGCCACCGGCCATAGTGTGTTCGGCATTCCAAATGCGCTGCTGGTGTGGGCGACGGTCGGCGTCGCGGCCAGCTTCCTGCTGACGCGCACGACGTTCGGCCGCGCGGTCTATGCGATCGGCAATCGCGAGCGCGCGGCCTACCTCTCGGGGGCGCGTACCCGCACCGTCGTGCTGGCGGCGTTCGCGCTCGCCGGCGGCCTGTCGGCGTTCGGCGGCGTGTTGCTCGCCGGTTATGCCAGCAAGGCCGCGCAGGCGATGGGCGATCCTTACCTGCTGCCTGCGATCGCCGCGGTGGTGCTCGGCGGCACTTCGATCCTCGGCGGGCGCGGCAGCTACCTCGGTACGGTGGCCGGTGTCATCCTGATCACGCTGCTGCAGTCGATTCTATCGGTGGTCCAGATGGAGGAATTCGGCCGCCATGTCATCTATGGCGTCGTGATCATCGCGATGCTGTTGATCTATGGCCGCGGCAGGCGGCAATCCGACTAGTCCAGCGACCCGACTCGCATCGAATCGATCGGAGCACCGTACCATGCCCCTCGAGCTCACGGCCAGTTTCGAAGTCGTCGACGCGCGCTTTCGCGAGCTCGCGCTTCCCTACATTCACGTCGAGAAGCTCTACACCGGTTGTCGCTGGGCCGAGGGACCGGCCTGGTTCGCTGCCGGGCGTTATCTGGTCTGGTCCGACATTCCGAACGACCGCATGCTGCGCTGGGACGAGACCGACGGCTCGGTCTCGGTGTTCCGCCAACCGGCCCGGAACAGCAACGGCCACACCGTCGACCTGCAGGGCCGTCTGGTCTCGTGCGAGCACCGCAGCCGCTGCGTGACGCGCACCGAGTTCGACGGCACGCTGACCGTGCTGGCCGACCGCCACGACGGTAAGCGGTTCAACTCGCCCAACGATGTGGTCGTCAAGAGCGACGGCAGCATCTGGTTCACCGATCCGAGCTACGGCATCGACTCCGATTACGAAGGCGATGCCGCGGCGAGCGAGATCGGTGCGTGCAACGTCTATCGGATCGACCCGGCGAATGGGGGCGTCACCATCGTCGCCTCGGATTTCGTTCAGCCCAACGGCCTCGCGTTCTCCCCCGACGAGTCCGTCCTGTATATCGCGGACACCGGCCTCACCCACGAGGTGGACGGGCCGCACCATGTGCGACGCTTCAAGGTTTCAGCCGATGGCGGCTCGATATCGGGCGGCGAGGTATTCGCTACCAGCCCGGTAGGCCTGTACGACGGCTTTCGCGTCGATGTGCGCGGCAACCTGTGGCTGTCGGCCGGCGACGGCGTGCACTGCAACGCGAGCGATGGCTCGCTGCTTGGCAAGATCCTGATTCCCGAAACCGTCGCCAATGTGTGCTTCGGCGGGCCGAAGCTCAATCGGCTGTTCATCTGCGGCACGACGTCGTTGTATTCCGTGTTCCTCAACACGCGCGCGGCGCCGCGTCGATGACATGTCGATCGGCGCGAGGATTCGAATCGAAATGTCCGTCCCGGGATGTTCGACGATCGCATCGCGCCTCCGCCGACGCGCCTAATCGTTCCGTTTCCGGAGCGCGCTCTCGACGGCCTGCGCCGTCGTCATCTGCTGGCCTTGCTGCCAGGCGCGATCGAACGCAACATCGTCGCCGAACGCCGCGCGCGCGGCAGCTGCTTGTCGATCGCGCTCGGCCCGCTCGTTGGCGGTCAACGGCGCTTCGATCTCGCGGCGCAGTCCTTCCGCTCGACCCCACAGCTTCGCCGCCAACGCGTGCGCGCCGCAAGAAGCCTGCACGTGCGCAAGCGACTCGAGCGAAAATGCGATGCCCCGCCGATCGCCGACTTCCACTTTCGCCGCAAGGCTCTCCGCGTGCATGGCGCGTGCGTCGGCGAAGTTTCCCTCGACGGCGGCGATCTGCCCCAAGCCCGTCAGCGTGATGGAAATGCCGCGGCGATCGCCGAGCGTACGGAATATCGCGAGGCCCTGTTCGTAATAGCTCGTCGCCGACCGATAGTCGCCCTGTGCGATCGCGACTTCGCCGAGATTGCTCAAGCATCCGGCGATGCTGCGTTGGTCGCCGACGTCGCGAAAGATCGGGATGCATTGTTCGAACAGCGCACGCGCGGACCGAAAGTCGCTTCGGTCGTGGGCGACCAGGCCGAGATTGCACAGCGACGCGGCGATACCCCACTGATCGCCCAACTCGCGCCGGATCGTCAGGCTCTGCTGCAACAGCCCGACAGCCGCGTCGAAGTCGCCCTGGTCGCGGGCGAGTATCCCGAGATTTCCGAGGGATCGCGCAACGCCGCGGCGATCGCCGGTGCTGCTGCGAAGTGCGACGCATTGCTCGAACAGTGCGCGCGCGGCTTCATAGTCGCCCTGGTGCCACGCCAAGATGCCTGCACCGTGGAGCGCCTTCGCGCGTGCTTCGGCATCCTGCTCGACGGGCGCGATCGCGAGCAGCGCGGCGAGCCGGTCGCGACCCTCGCCGGAATACCCGCGCACTTGCCAGAACCACCACAACGCGCCGGCGAGACGTAACCCGACCGAGGCGCCCGCGGGCGCTCTCGACGACCATGACAGCGCAACGCGCAGGTTGCCGTGCTCCGTTTCGAGCCGATCGAGCCAAGCCTGCTGGTCTGCGCTGGTCGAGTGCGACTCCGCCTCCTCGGCGAGCTCGAGGAAATGAGCGAGATGCTTACCGCGCAGGCGGTCGGCGTCGCCACGCTCGTCCAACCGGTCCAATGCATACTGACGTACCGTTTCAAGCATCGCGTAGCGCGTCGGTCCGGTGCGCTCCTCGACGAGCACGAGGCTCTTGTCCGCGAGCGACGTGAGCAGATCGAGCACATCGGCCGCGGGCACGCAATCGTGCGCGCAGATCCGCTCCGCGGCATCGAGCGTCCATCCATTCGCGAAGACCGAGAGCCTGCCGAGCAGCGCCTGTTCGTCTTCGGCCAACAATTCATAGCTCCAGTCGATCGCCGCGCGCAGCGTCTGCTGACGCGGCATGGCCGTGCGCGCGCCTCCGGTCAGCAGCCGAAAGCGCTGATCGAGCCGCGCGTTCACTTCCTCGGCGGATAGCGAGCGCATGCGCGCCGCCGCGAGCTCGATCGCGAGCGGTATGCCGTCCAGACGACGGCAGATATTCGCGACCGCGGCCGCGTTACGGTCATCCAATTGGAACGCAGGCGCAACGGCCCGAGCCCGATCGATGAACAGCTGCACCGACGAGTACTGCGACAGCGCTGCGATGCTTTCACGCGTTTTCGGATCGGGTATCGAGAGCGCGGGGACGCGAAAGGCCGCCTCGCCCGAAACGCGCAACGCTTCGCGACTGGTCGCCAGAATGCGCACACCGGCGCACCGCGCGAGCAGCGACTGGCACAGTTGCGCGGACGCGTCGATCACGTGCTCGCAGTTGTCGAGGATTAGCAGCAGCTCCTTGGTCGCGAGCTCGCGCGCCAACGTATCGGAGAGCTCGGCGCCGGGCTGTTCCTTGACGCCGAGCACCGTCGCGACTGCTTGCGGCACGAGACGCGCGTCGCGCAGCGGAGCGAGCTCGGCCAGCCACGCGCCATCGGCATAGTCGTCGATGCACTCCGCCCCCACCTGCAACGCGAGTCGCGTCTTGCCGGCGCCACCCGCGCCGGTGAGCGTGACCATCCGCGCGGAAGCGGGCAACGTCTTGAGATGCTGTATCTCGCGCTCGCGGCCGACGAAACTGGTGGCCTGGATCGGCAGGTTGTGCGCGCGCGCGTCGAGCGTCTTGAGCGGCGGGAATTCATCGGCGAGGTCCGTCGCGATGAGCTGGAAGATGCGTTCGGCGCGAATGAGATCCTTGAGCCACCGCTCGCCCATGTCGCGCAGGCTCATGCCCGCCGGAAGGCTGTCGCGGACTTGCCGTTGCGTCGCGAGCGAGAGCAGCACTTGGCCGCCGTGTGCGGCAGACAGCAGACGCGCGACGCGATTGAGCGGCGGCCCGAAATAGTCGTTGTCGCGCAGCTCGACTGCGCCCGTGTGCAACGCCATCCGGGCTTTGATGACGACCGGAGCGGGCCAGGCTTCGTCCGCGAGTGAGCGCTGCGCCGCGTGAGCGGCAACGAGCGCGTCGGTTGCGGCGTGAAATACCGCGCAGAACGCGTCGCCAACGGTCTTGAAGACGATGCCATGGTGACGCGCGATGCTTTCGCGCAACAGCGCATCGTGACGCGCCAGCGCGCCGCGCATCTCCTCCGGGTAACGCTCCCAAAGCCGCGTGCTGCCTTCGATGTCGGTGAACAGCAACGTGACCGTTCCGGACGAGCGGTCAGGCGCCGTGCCATCGTTTGGTTCTTGTCCGCCGTGGGTGTGCACAACCGCGCTCCAGCTCCGTTTCGACGAGCGGCCGCAATCTTATCCGCACATCCGACCAAATGCGCCACGCGTCGGGTCGCTCCCGAGCATGTGCCGCACGCCGAATATGCTATTGTCATAAGGGCCGGCGGTATCCTTCCGGCGGCCGCTCAACCCAAAGGCTATCGCCATGAACCTTCGACTCGTACTGACGCTCGTCGCCTCGTGCTGCGCTCTGTGGGCAGCGCCGATCGTCTCCGCTCAATGTCCGGCTACCGTGCCGGCCGAGGGTGCACCGCTGCCGGGCTCGCTGCCGGTGTTTCCGGCCGACAACTGGTGGAACGTCGATATCTCGGCGGCGCCGGTCGATGCGAATTCGGCGAGCTACATCGCGTTCGTCAACAATGGCGGCACGCGTCGTCTGCATCCGGACTTCGGCGGCGAAGTCTCGCCTGGCAGCGTCGGGATCTACGGAATGCCGTACGCGGTCGTCGACGGCAGCACGCCCAAGCAGGCGGTGACCTTCGGCTACTGGGACGAGAGCGACGGCGTCGATTATGCAACCGGACAGGGCGTGCCGTTCTATCCGCTTCCCGCGCAGGCGACGACGCAAAACCACTGGGTCGAGGGCGGCGCTCCGGCAAGCGTCGATCAGCGCAGCGCTGCCGACCGCCATCTGCTCGTCATCGACTGCACGAACAAGTACCTCTACGAGCTCTACAACGTCTGGTACGACGCGCCACACGCCAAGTGGTACGCCGGCTCCGGCGCGTTCTTCGACATGACCGCCAATCACCGCCGGCCGGACGGCTGGACGTCGGCCGACGCCGCCGGGCTCGCGATCTTTCCGGGCCTGGTCCGCTACGACGAAGCGTGGAACGACGCGCTGCCGGAGATTCGCCATGCGTTGCGCGTCACAGTGCGCGCGACCAATGGCTACGTCTTTCCGGCATCGCATCGTGCGGGGTCGACCGCGGGCGCGCTTCCGATGGGTGCGCGTCTTCGCTTGAAGGCGAGCGTCGGCGGCACCGATCCGGCGCTGCGAACGACCGATCCCCACGTTCGCAAGATCTTCCGCGCGATGCAGAAATACGGGCTCATCGTCGCCGACAACGGCTCGGACATGTACATCACCGGAACCTTCGACACGCGCTGGAACAACGACATCCTGAACCCGGCGTTCTCGCTGCTCACCGCGAGCGATTTCGAGATCGTGCAACTGGGGTGGAATCCGGCGCCGTCCAGCACGGCTGCGCTCGCCTCGATGAGCGCTTCGCCGACCGCGGTCTTCGGCGGCAGCGGCGCAACGGGCACGGTGACGCTCAGCGCCGCCGCGCCGGCGGGCGGTGCGCTCGTCACGCTGACGAGCGGGAGCGCGTCGGTCACGGTGCCCGCCGGCGTTACGGTCGCCGCAGGCGCGAGCGCGGCTACGTTCGCCATTGCCACGTCGACCGTCTCGACGACGACGCTCACCACGCTCGGTGCGTCGTACAACGGTGTCACGAAGACGACGACGTTCACCGTCAATCCGGCTGTGAGCGTCGCGCTCGCGTCGCTGAAGCTCAACCCGGCGACGGTCGTCGGCGGCACACCTTCGAGCGCAACGGTGACGCTCAACGCGCCTGCGCCGGCCGGCGGCATCGTGGTCACGCTGAAGAGCGATTACGTCAATGTGGCGAGGGTGCCGGCAAGCGTGCTCGTGCAAGCTGGAGCGACGTCGCAGACGTTTACCGTCACGACGTATGCGGTTACCCGTCGCGCGGTGCCCACGATCTCGGCGACCTACGCCGGCGTGACGAAGAAGGCGGCGCTGACGGTCAACCGCGGATAGCGTCGGCCCGACGCGCCGAAGCGCGAAACAAACGAAACAAAGTCGATACTCCCGCGAAGTTCTCCTGCCATCGCTTCTCAATAGACTGATCGCGATCGCCGAGGCAACACCGGCGATCGTGATCGATCCATTGAACATTGCGCCTCGCAAGGAGCCCGCATGGGAGCGTTGTTATCGCTTGGTTATGGCCTGCTCGTCTACGTGTTGTTCCTGCTGACGTTTCTCTACACGATCGGGTTCATCGGCAACGTCGTCGTGCCCAAATCGATCGATACGGGATCGCCGGCGCCGCTCGCGGAATCATTGGTCGTGAATCTTCTGCTGCTCGGTCTGTTCGCCGTGCAGCACAGCGCGATGGCGAGGCGTGGGTTCAAGCGCTGGTGGACGCGTATCATTCCGCCGGCGGTCGAGCGCAGCACGTACGTGCTCGCCGCATCGCTCGCGCTGGCACTCCTCTGCTGGCAATGGCGTCCGATCGCATACCCGGTGGTCTGGAGCGTCGACAACGCTAACCTCGAACGGCTGCTGCAGGTCGTGTCCTGGTTCGGATGGGCGGTTCTGCTATTGAGCACGTTCCTCATCAACCATTTCGAGCTTTTCGGCTTGCGGCAGGTCTTCGCGCCCCTCGCCGGCCACGCGATGCCGGAGCCCCGGTTCAGAACGCCGCTCTTCTATCGATACGTGCGCCATCCGATCTATCTCGGCTTTCTGCTCGGTTTCTGGGCGACTCCGCGGATGACGCTCGGACATCTGCTGTTCGCGATTGCCGCTACCGGCTATATTCTGGTCGGCATCTGGTTCGAGGAACGCGATCTCATGGCGCAATTCGGCGAGCAATATCGTCGTTATCGCGATCAGGTCGGCATGTTGCTGCCCAGTCGCAGAACGCCATGAGCACGATCGCGATCGCGCCGACGCGTCGCGCCGAGCCGTTCTTCCGCGAGGCGGGAGCCGGCCCGGGCGTCGTCTGCATTCATTCGAACGCGAGCACGTCGGGCCAATGGCGCGGTCTGATGGATCTTCTCGCGCCGAGGTTTCACGTGCTCGCGCCCGACTCGTACGACGCGGGAGACGGCCCGCATTGGCCGTCGGACCGCGTGATCAGCCTGAGCGACGAGGCCGCGCTGATCGAGCCGGTGCTTGCGACAGCGGGCTCGCCGCTGTCGCTGGTCGGCCATTCGTACGGCGCCGCGGTGGCGCTCGCCGCGGCGGTCGCGAATCCTCGCCGCGTTCGCGCGATGGCGCTGTACGAGCCAACGTTGTTCGCATTGCTCTATGCCGAGCATGGGGCATGGGATGACGCGCAGGGAATCCGCGCCGCTGTCGATGACGGGACCGCCGCCCTTGACGCAGGCGACCCCGATGCTGCTGCCGAGCGGTTCATCGACTACTGGATGGGCGAGGGGGCCTGGAAGCAGACTCCGGACTCGCGCAAGAAACCGATCGCCCTATCGGTGATGAACCTGCGGCGGTGGGCACATGCGCTTTTCACCGAGCCGTTGCCGCTGGACGCATTGCGCTCGCTCGACGTGCCGGTTCTCCTGATGACCGGCCGTCGCTCGACCGATTCGGCGCGCGCCGTTGCACGGTTGATAGCGACTGCTCTGCCGCGGCTCGAGCTCGTCGAATTCGAGCACCTTGGCCACATGGGACCGGTGACCCACCCAGATGAAGTGAATCGAACGATCGAGCAGTTTCTGTCGCGCGTTCGATAACTCGCCATAGGGCGTTGCGTCTTGCTGTTGTCACGACATCGCCTGCCCGAGCGAAAGGCAGAACGACGTCGCCGAGCTGTTGAACTGGAGGATGCAGAAGCTCACGCTTTGGTAATCGGCACCGCGTGCCGCGGTTCGCCGGCGCTCACTGCGAAGACCGTCGAGCCGCTTCGCGACTGGTGCGTTCCCGTCGACCCGACCAGCGCCGGAGCCGCGTGGCTCGCGATAGGCAACGGCCTAGCGCGCGAGCCAGCCGCCGTCGACGGGGATCACCGAGCCATGCACGTAGGCCGATGCCGGCGAGCAAAGGAACACGACCGCGCCTGCGAGGTCGTCGGGCTGGCCCCAGCGCCCCGCGGGGATGCGGCCGAGGATCTCGGCGCTGCGAGCGGCGTCGGCACGAAGCGGCGCGGTGTTCGCCGTTGCCATGTAGCCCGGCGCGATCGCGTTGACGTTGATGCCCTTCGGCGCCCATTCGTTGGCGAGCAGGCGCGTGAGCCCGAGCACGCCGCTCTTCGACGCGGTGTACGAAGGCACGCGGATGCCGCCCTGGAATGAAAGCATCGACGCGACGTTGACGATCTTGCCGCCACCGCCCTGCGCGATGAACTTGCGTGCGGCCGCCTGCGCGAGGAAGAAGACGCTCTTGAGGTTGATGTCGATCACGTCGTCCCAGTCGGCTTCGCTGAAATCGAGCGAGTCCGCGCGGCGGATGATTCCCGCGTTGTTGACGAGAATGTCGAGCCGGCCCATCGCGTGCGCCGCCTCGTCGACGACGCCGCGCAGCGCTTCCAGGCCGCGCAGGTTCTGCTTGATCGCCGTGAAACGCCGACCGGCGGCTTCGACGCGCGCTCGCGTCTCGTCGACATCGCCGACGTCGACCGCCGCGACGTTTGCGCCTGCTTCGGCGAGCGCCACCGCCATCGCCTGTCCGAGGCCCTGTGCGGCGCCGGTAACGAGCGCGCAGCGGCTGTCCAACCGAAAGGTCGCGGCCATCAGCGCAGCTCCGCCGTGGCGACGTGGTCCATGTCGTCGAACACCTGGTTCTCGCCGACCATGCCCCAGATGAACGTGTACGCCTGCGTGCCCACACCCGAGTGGATCGACCAGCTCGGGCTGATCACCGCCTGCTCGTTGCGCACGATGATATGGCGCGTCTCATCCGGCCGGCAACACAGATGGAACACGGCGGCGTCGGGCGGCAGCGCGAAGTAGAAATAGACTTCCATCCGCCGCTCGTGCGTATGCGTGGGAAACGTATTCCAGACGCTTCCCGGCTCGAGCACGGTCATTCCCATCGTGAGCTGGCACGTCTCGACCACCCCCGGAACGATGAACTTGTAGATCGTTCGCTTGTTGGCGGTCTTGGCATCGCCGAGCGTTGTAGGCGATGCCTCTTGCAGCGTGATCTTGCGATGAGCGCAACCGCGGTGCGCAGGCGCGCTGTTGAAGTAGAACTTCGCCGGCGACGCGGCGCTCGCGCTGCGGAAACGCACGTCCTGTGCGCCAGCTCCGACGAACACCGCCTCGCGCGTGCCGATCTCGAAGGTGCGGCCATCGACGCTGACCGCTCCCGGCCCGCCGATGTTGATGGCGCCGAGCTCGCGCCGGGCAAGGAAGTGAGGAACGGCAAACTGCTTCGCGATCTCCGGGCCGAATCCAAGCTCGCGGGTGACGGGCATCGCGCCGCCGACGATGATGCGGTCGACGTGGCTGTAGGTAAGCGGCAGCGTGTCGGGGACGAACAGCCCTTCGATCAGAAATTGCTGACGCAACGCTGCGGTGTCGAGCGTTTTCGCATGGTCGCTGCCGACGGCTTGCCGCACATCCATTGTCATTGCCTTCTCCTTTGACTGGTTCGCTGTCGCGGTGCCCGTCACTTGATCGCATGCGCGAGATGCGGCAACCACAGCGAAAGCAGCGGAACGTACGTGATGATCCTTGACCCGCCTCACGGTCGTGCCAGTTTGCGGGATCCGGCACGATGAACGGTCATTGTCCTCACGCTTGCTCGTTGGTTTCCCCAGGGCCTGCGCGACAGGAAGTATCAGCGAAGAAAATCGTCGCGCTGAGGCGTGAACGTGTCGAGCAGCACACCCTTGCGTCTGCAAACGCAGCCGTGGGTGACACCGGAACGTTTGTAAAGCGTGTCGCCCGCACCGACGATACGGGTCTCTGCGCCGATCGTGAACTCGAACTCCCCCGACAGCACGTAAGTCAGCTGCTCGTGAGGGTGGCTGTGCAGCGGCCCCACCGCGCCTTCGTCGAAATGCACTTCGACCTGCATCAGCCCGCCGTCATGGGCGAGGATGCGCCGGCTGACCCCGTTGCCGAGCTGCTCGAGCGGGCAATCGGCATGACGAACGAACATCGTCTTCTCTCCTCGAAGAAGCCAGCCGCCTTACGAAGTCGAGCGCGCGACGCCGTGCAGCGTGAGCTCTCTCGCCCGGTGGCAGCTCACGAAATGATTGGGCGCGATCTGTTCCTGGATCGGGGCCTTTTCGCGGCAGATCGCCTGCGCGTACTTGCAGCGCGGATGGAAATGACAGCCCGGCGGCGTATTCGCGGGATCGGCGACTTCGCCTTGCAGCACGATTCGCTCCGAGCGCAGCCGCGGGTCGGGTTTGGGGACCGACGACAGCAGCGCCTCGGTGTAGGGATGCTTCGGCGCCGCGAACAGCTCTTCCGTGGGCGCGGTCTCGACGATCCTGCCGACGTACATCACGGCGACGCGCTCGCTGATGTGCTTCACCACACTCAAGTCGTGCGCGACGAAGAGGATCGTCAGCCCGAGCTTTTCCTGCAGATCGAGCAGCAGGTTCAGGATCTGCGCCTGCACCGATACGTCGAGCGCGGAAACCGGCTCGTCGGCGACGATCAGGCGGGGATTGAGCGCGAGCGCCCGCGCGATGCCGATGCGCTGTCGCTGGCCGCCGGAGAACGCGTGCGGATAGCGTCGCATGTATTCGGGCCGCAAGCCGACCAGGCGAAGCAGCTCGACGACCCTGTCGACTCGCTGCTGCGCATTGCCTTCGCCGTGCACGAGCAACGGCTCGCCGACGATGTCGAGCAGCGTCATCCGCGGATTGAGCGACGAGAACGGGTCCTGAAAGATCATCTGCATCTGACGCCGGAGCGAGCGCAACCTTTCCTTCGGGATCTTGGCGACGTCGAGCACCTCGTCGTTGTCGGAAAGCAGCACTTGTCCGGCGGTCGGCTTGATCGCCCTCAGGATGCAGCGCGACGTCGTCGTCTTGCCGCAGCCGCTCTCGCCAACGAGCGACAGCGTTTCTCCGCGATTCAAGAAGAAGGTGACGTCGTCGACCGCCTTCACGTAGCCGACGGTCTTTTGCAGAAGGCCCCGCCGAATGGGGAAATACTTCTTCAGCCCCTTCACGTCGAGGAGCACGGACTTGTCGGTGGCGGCTTCGCCGTTTCTCATCGTCGTGCGCTGCTTCTCATTGGTATAGAAAACAGCTCGCCTTTCGTCCTTCGCCGACCGGCACGAGCCGCGGCTCCTCCTTGTCGCAGCGTCCGGGGATGAACGACGCGCAGCGCGGATGGAACGGGCACCCGGCCGGCCGGTTGAACGGGTGCGGAATCGACCCGCTGATCGTCGGAAGCTTCACCCGCGGCGTGGACTCGATGCTCGGTATGGATAGCAGCAGCGCCTTCGTGTACGGGTGCTTCGCATCGTGGAAGATGTCGTCCACCTTGCCTTGCTCGACGACGCGTCCGAGGTACATGACGACGACATCGTCGGCCATCTCGGCGACCACGCCGAGGTTGTGCGTGATCAGCATGATCGCCATTGCGCGCTCCTGCTGGATCTTGCGCAGCAGATCGAGGATCTGCGCCTGCGTCGTGACGTCGAGCGCCGTCGTCGGCTCGTCGGCGATCAGGAGGCGCGGATCGCACGAAAGCGCGACCGCGATCATCGCCCGCTGCCGCAGGCCGCCGCTCAGTTCGAACGAGTACTCGTCGATGCGCCGCTCGGGCTTCGGAATGCCGACGCTGCGCAACGCTTCGATGCCGCGGCGGCGCGCTTCCTTCTTGCCGACCGCGTTGTGCAGCAGCACCGCCTCGACGATCTGCGCGCCGACGGTGTGAACCGGGCTGAACGACGTCATCGGCTCCTGGAAGATGAGACCGATGTCGCCGCCGCGGACCGCTCGTATCTCGCGGCTGTTTGCCTTGAGCTTGACGAGGTCGACCTGCGTGCCGTTGGCGCGCGTGAGGAAGATCTCGCCGTCGACGATGCGACCGGGACGATCGACGATGCGCAGGATCGACTGCGCGGTAACGCTCTTTCCGCAGCCGCTCTCTCCGACGATGCCAAGCGTCTTTCCCGGGAACACGTCGAACGATGCGCCGTCCACGGCCTTCGTCGTTCCCTCGTCCTGAAAGAAGCTGGTCTTCAGGTTCCTCACCGAAAGAAGCGGCTTGGTGTCGTTTTGCACCGTGCCGTCTCTACAGATAAGGATCCGCCGCATCGCGTATGCCGTCGCCCATGAAGTTGAACGCGAGGACCGCGATGATGACGGCAAAGGAGGGGATCAAAAGCCACGGAGAAATGACCAACGCCTGGATATTCTGCGCATCCTGAAGCAGTACTCCCCAACTGATCGCAGGGGGGCGCAATCCCAGTCCGAGGAAGCTCAACGACGTCTCGCTGATGATGATCGCCGGGATCGCGAGCGTGGTCGCCGCGATGATGTGACTGATGAACGAGGGCACCATGTGGCGGAAGATGATCCTCGACTTGCTGCAACCGACGAGCTCGGCCGCCATGACGAAGTCTTCCTGCTTCAGCGATATGAAGCGTCCCCGCACGACACGAGCGAGCTCGGTCCAGCCGATGAGCGAAATGATGATCGTGATCGCGAAGTAGACCTGCACGACGTCCCAGTCGTTCGGGAGCGCTGCGGCAAGACCCATCCAGAGGGGAATCGTCGGAATCGACCGCAGGATCTCGATGATCCGTTGAATGACGGTGTCGATCACGCCGCCGAAATAGCCCGATACGCCGCCCAGGACGACGCCCAGCACAAGACTCAACGCGACGCTGACGAGGCCGATCGTCATCGACGTGCGCGTCGCGAACATCAGCCGTGACCAGAGGTCGCGTCCCTGCATGTCGGTTCCCATCAGGAACAGCGACTCTCCCGCCTTGGCGCCCTCGACTGCAAACAGGTGGCGGTCGGTCGGAATGAAGCCGAGCAGGTCGTACCGTTCGCCGTGGCCGAATAACGTGACCCGGATCTTGCTGCTCGTGTCGGGAACATAGACCCGCTTGAACGTCATCGGGTCGCGGGTCCCTTTCAATGCGTACACGTACGGCTTGAAATTTCCGTCGTCGGTCCAATGGATCGCCTGGGGCGCCATCAGCGATCGCTGAGCATCCGATTCCTGAGGATCCGCATACGCAAAGAAGTCGGCGAACAACGACACCACGTAAAAGGCGACGAGAACGAGCGTTCCTCCCGCGGCGAGCTTGTGCTTGCGGAACCGCCACCACATGAGCTGCCATTGGGTGGCGACCGCAATCCGCTGTTCCGCGAGGTCGCCGGTCTCCGGCACCAAGGCTACCGCCGCGGCGACGGCCGCCACGAATGGAGTCTCGCTGGGAGTCTCGGTAGATGTTCTAGGCGTCGCAGCGGGCTCCGCCATCACTGCCGCCCCAACCGTATTCTAGGGTCGACCCACATGAGCAGCAGGTCGGAAATGAACGTCCCTATGACGGTCATGACTCCGAGCAACAGCACGATGGTTCCGGCGAGGAACATATCCTGGGCGACCAACGCCTTGAGCAGCAGAGGACCGACGGTCGGCAGGCTCAAGACGAGCGAAACGATGATGCTCCCCGAAACCACGTACGGAAGGAGGTAGCCGATCGTGCTCACGAACGGGTTGAGCGCCACGCGGACGGGATAGCGCATGATGACGCGATACTCCGAAAGGCCGCGGGCCCGGGCAGTCATGACATAGGGCTTCCTCAATTCGTCGAGCAGGTTGGAACGCATGATGCGAATCAACTGGGCGGTTCCTGCAACGCCGAGGACGATGGCCGGGATCGGCAGGTGCTTGGTGAGGTCCCACACCTTGGCCATGCTCCACGAAGCTTCGACGAAGTCGGGCGAGAAAAGGCCGCCCACATTCGCGCCGAAGTAGGCGAAGCCGATGTACATGACGATCAGCGCAAGCAGAAAACCGGGAAAGGCGAGCCCGATGAAACCGACGAACGTGAACACGTAATCCAGGAAAGAATACGGGTAGACCGCAGAATAGATGCCAATGGGCAACGCCAGCGCCCAGGTGAAAATGATCGCGGCCACCGATATGACCATGGTGAGGGTAAGGCGGTCGCCGATGACGTCGGAAACCGGCCGCCCCCATTCCATCGCCATGCCGAAATTGCCCTGCAGCATCAGGCCCATCCACTTCGCGTACTGAACCGTGATGGGCTTGTCGAGGCCGAGCTGCTCGCGCAGCGCGGTCGCCTCGCCTTCGGACACCGCGCTTCCCGACGCCGACATCGACGCGATGTACGACGTCACGTAATCGCCCGGCGGCAGGTGGATGATCATGAACGACAGCACCGAAATGGCCCATACCGTCAGCACGGCCAGCAACAGGCGGCGAACGATGTAAGCGATCATGGCTATCTCGAGACGTCATTCCCGCGCACGCGGGAATCCAGTGGCGTTCGGAGGAACGACGCTGGGTCCCCGCGTTCGCGGGGACGACCAGTTCCTGGTGGCTTCCGTCCTATTTGAAGTAGAACGTGATCGGCATCGACGTGTGCGGCGTACGTGCGTGCTGGGCGTTCAGCTGCCGTTCCGGCACGTTGCCCATGTTGTTCTTGACGATGCGAACGCCCATGAACGCCGGCGATTGACCGACCGTTCCGATGCTCCACGTCTGTTCGGTGATGATCTTCCAGATCTCCTTCGCATTCTTGACGCGATCTTCCTCCTTCGCACCGAACGAGGCACGGAAGAGGTCGAACGCCCGCAACATTTCCGGGTCTTCGGGCTTCTTCCCCGATGCGCCCTTCGACGCGTACCACTTGGCATATGCCATTCCCATGTGGCTCTCGGCGGCGTCGACCGGCAGCGCGTGACGCGGGAACAGGAACAGCATCTCGGAGCCGTCGTTCGCCCACGTGATGATCTGGTTCTCGTTGCCGTTGTCGCGCGTGAACGCGAGGTTGCGCTCGAGCTCCTTCACGTCGACGTCGACGCCGATCTTCTTCCATTGCTGCTTGATCATCTCGCCGACTTGCGTGTACGGCACGAACTGGCCGCCGACGGTCACCATTTCGAGCCGCAGGCGACCCTTGCCATCGGTGCGCAGCCGATAGCCTTCGGAGTCCTTCTTCGTCAGGCCGACCTTGTCGAGAAGCTCGTTCGACTGCTTGACGTCGAGCACCGCCCATTTCTTGTTCCATTCGGGGCCGGGCGAGTAGTACGTGTCCGGCGCAGGGGCAACGGAGCCCGCGGTGCCGACGCCGAGCCAGAACGCCTCGTTCAGCTGGTCGCGGTCGATGCCGAGCGCGAGCGCGTGACGGAAGTCCTTGTTGCGCAGCAGCTTCGCGATTTCGGCGTCGCCCTCGTACGAGTTGCCGATGTGCAGCGCGACGTCCGACCCGTTGAGGCCCGGGTCGAGGTGCACCGTGTAGTTGCCCTTCTTGGCGTTTTCCAGGAATACCGGCAGCTTCGACAGGTGCATGTGCCGTTCCTGGATGTCGTATTCGCCGGCGATCGCGCGCAGGTTCGCGACTTCGGTGTTCTCGGCGAGCGACATCGTGATGCGGTCGATGTACGGAAGCTGGTTCCCTGCGGTGTCGACGGCCCAGAAGTACGGATTGCGTTCCATCGACCACGTCGGCGTGTTGATCGGCGACACCGTCTTCCAGGGTGTCATCACCGGCAGCTCGTTGTTGAGCGCCCAGCTGTACTTCATCTTGAGCAGCGACACCCAGTTGTCGAAGCCGAGCTCCTTCGCCTTCTTGTTGACGGCCTCCTCGGACGAATACTTGGGCAGGTACTGCTTCAGATAATGCGCGGGCGCATAGGCGCCGCCGAAGTTCTGGAACCCGCCGCGCGTCGCGAAGCCCGCGCCGATCGCCGTGCTGCCGGCGAGCTGATAGACGAAGAACGCATACGGCTCGGGAAACTCGAAGGCGACCGTGTAGTCGTCGATCTTGCGCATCTTCCCGTCCTTGCCGTCGATCTGGAACTCGAAGAACGGCGTCGGGACGATGTTCTTGTTGAGGTAGATGTCCTCGTACCAGAACATGAAGTCGTTCGCGGTAAAGGGCTTGCCGTCGGACCACTTGGCGCCTTTACGAAGATAGATGGTCGTCGTCTTGCCGTCGTCGCTCACCTTCCAGTCGCGGGCGAGGCTCGGGACGATCTTCGTGCCCGTGTAGTCGAACGTGAGGATCTTGTCGAGCGAATTGATCCGGTTGCCGTTCTCGTGGTCCGCCGGTCCCGTGAACGCCCGGCGCCAGTTGCCGCCGTACTTGCCGATCTCGTGCAGCGGCTTCACGACGAAGAGCTGCGACGGTTCGGGCAGACGCTTGTCGACTGCGGGCAGCTTGCCGGCCTTCACCTGCTGGGCGAGGATCGGCGCTTCCTTGAACGCTTTCGGATAGGCCTTCGCGTCGAGGACGATCTGCGGTCCTTCGAGCTTTCCGATCAACGAAGAGCCGATCTTCGCGTCGGCAGGCGCCGGTGTTTGCGCCGCTGCCCCTCCCGATCCCACCGCGAGAGTGCCGGCCAATACGAAACCCGCCAGCACAACGAACGGGCGCATCGATTTCATACGATCCTCCTTTTTCTTGCGTTCCGCTTCGGTAGCCAAGACGCCGATCGCGCAAGACTCGATCCGGCTGCCGGATATCGCAGGCCAGGACCAGCGCCGCGACGACAAGGAGCACGGACTGACCTCCCCGTCCGGCCATTGTTGCGTTACCGGCATCGCTTTGGCTTGCCGCAGATCAAGGCGGCAGTATGTAAGAGCTGCTGCGACAGCGTGTCGCGCGACCAGCTGTCCCCCGGAGGCTCACTTCGTCTTTCGCGCGCCGATATCGCTGTCCCAGCGCCGGTACGCCTCGACGATCGCATTCGCGTCGAGCGTGGGCACGTGAGGGAACTGCGCGAACCAGGCGTCGTACTCCGGACGTCCGAACTCCCTGATAGCGTCCTGGCTCTCCTTCGGCGCCATCGACAACGGCACGTTCTTGACCGACGGCCCGGGGTAGAAGTAGCCCTTGTCGTACGTGAGCGCCTGCGCCTCCGGCGTGAGCAGGTAGGCGATGAGATCCAGAACCACGGCGAGCTTCTCCGGCGCAATGCCCTTCGGAATCGCCATGTAATGCGCGTCGTTCACCCAGGTCATGCCCTTGAACGGCGCCACCTTGTATTCCTTCGGCACGATGCCGATGATCCGCGGGTTGAGGTCCCAGCCGGTCATCGTGACGGTCATGTCGCGCGAGCCTTCGCCGAGCTCCTTCATCACCGCGCCCGTGCCGGTCGTGTAGTACTCGATGCACGAGTCGAGCTCCTTGAGGTAAGCCCACGTCTTGTCCCAACCTTTCGCCGGATCGCGCGGATTCGTGTCGCCGAGCAGGTACGGCAGTCCCATGATGAACGTGAACCCCGGACCCGAATTGGCCGGCCGCGCATACGCGAAACGGTTCGGGTTCGCTTTGCACCACGCGAGCAGCTCCTGCGGAGTGGTTGGCGGCTGCTTCACCTTCGCCGGGTTGTATTCGAGCAACGGACCGGCCGGCATGAAGGTGACGACGAGCGCCTGGTTCTGTGCGAGATCGTTCATCCGACGCGCCGGCGGCAGGTAATTGTCGAGCACGTTGGGAAACTTCGCTGCGAAATCTGGCAAGACTTTGACCCAAAGCCCTTGGTCGATGCCCGCGGACAGCGCGCCGACGCCCGTCAGCACGAGATCGATATCCGTGCGTCCGGCGGCTTGCTGCGCCTTCAGCTTGGCGGCGAGCTCGGGCGCCGGTGCCTTGCTGAACGTCACTTTCGAGACGAGATCGGGGTGTTTCGCCTGATACGCTTCGATCGCGCTTTGCGTCAGTGCGAGATCGCCCGCGACGTCGATGACGTTGATCACGACAGGACTCTTGGGCATCGCGGGCACTTGCGCCCAGGAAGACGACAGCAGCGACAGCGCGACGCCGCCGCCGAGTAACGCGCGCCGCAACCACGTACGCCTTTGCGGACCGATCATTTGGGGCTCCTCCGTTGTGTTGTCCGACGCCGGAGGACGCGCAGCTCCTCCGCAGCACGCATCTTGCGGACCGGGCGGCGTTTTCGCAATCGGTTGCGCTCGTCAGATCCTACGCGAGCGGTTGAGGCATGATCCTCGTTGCGTGCCCTAGGCTAGGGGTACGAGCGTGGCGCGCTTCGTACGCACCCCGCGGCGCATGCGGTTCCTCGATGTTGCAACCCTTGTCAGGAGGTGGTCGTGAGTCTTGGGAGAGGCTTGATGGTGGTGGGAGTCGCGTCGGCCATTGCCGGCTGCGCGACGCCGTTCCAGTCGCACGTTCTCGACCCAGCGCCGACGACGCGTGGTTTCGTGTATCGCTTGACGAGCAGCAGCACGGAAGTGAAGTTCGGCGTGCGTCTCACCGATTGCGCGCCTCCGCTCAAAGTGGAGGTGCTTCCGCCGGTCGTCAGTCCGACGCCGGTAGCGGACCCGAGGTACGCGTTCCGCATCGACCCGACGGAATCGTCGAATGTCTTCAAGACGCTCGATGAAGCGAAGATCGTCTTGACAACGGACGGACGGTTGAGCTCGGCGTCGGCCAAGACGACGGACGAGATCATTCCGCTGCTCGGTAAGGCGCTGGAGGCCGCGGTCTCGGCGGGAACCCTCGCCGCCGCAGGCGCGAAGAACGCGCTTGCCCTGGCCAACAAGCCCGCACCGCCACCGGGCGGCACGGCGCCTCCCGACGAATGCAACGAAACCGCAAGCAAAGCATTGACGCTTCGCAACGACCTGCGTAAAGCCAGGCTGGCGATGCTCGACAAGCAGCAGGGCTATATCGCTTCGGGCGCCTTCGACAATACGTCGGGCGACATCCTGAAGGCGTTCACGAGCGCGCAAGCCGATATCGACAAGCGCATTGCGGAAGCCGATGCCGCGATAACCAAGTCCGTGACCGTCATTCTGCAGCCGGATGCCGACTCCCGGACCCCGTTCAAGCGCGCGGCGTACGTTGATCCGGCCGCCGAATGGAAGGAGGGCGGCTCGACGAAAGTCGCGACGTTCGACGATTCGAAGTGCGACTGCGGTTCGCTGTCGAGCGGTGTCTTGCTGTTCTGCGCATCGTTGTCGCCGCCGAAAGATCCGCCCAGGCCGAAGCCGCCGAGCCCGGCGGATCTGACGAAATCCGAAGGCATCTTCTATCGCATTCCCATCGTGGGCACCGTGGCGATGAAGGCGAAGACGTGTCCCTCGAATGGGATCGACAAGCTCGACGTGGCGCCATTCGGATCGCGCAAGTTGCGCGCAAGGCTGCCGCGCGAGGGTTCGCCGGATAACCTCGGCAGCGTCGACGTGCCGGTGCCGCAATGGGGTCAGGTGTCGATCCTCAGCGGCAACTTCGGGCCGTTCGCGTCGGCCGCCGTTCAGTTCGAGTTCGACGAGTGGTCGGTGCCGAAGACGGTGACGTGGTCGGCGCAAAACGGCGGGCTCGCGGGATTGTTCGGCTTGGCGAGCCAGGTGCAGGCGCAACGCGCCGCGGCCAATGCGCCGGTCGATCCAGCCGATGCGTTGCGTGCGAACCTCGTGCAGAAGTTGCTTGAAAACTGCCTCAACGCACCCGCGACCGCGCTGCCGGATTATTGCGCGGGTCTTGTGCCGTAGATCGATGATTCGATGGCAACCGGAGGTCGGGGCCGTAGCAACACGCGGCGAGCGATTGCTACGGCTTCAACCCCGCGGCGTCGATCACTTGCTCAACGTCGCGTCCTCGACCAGCACCTTGTACGAATAGCCCGCGCCCAATTCGACGTCGGTGTGCACGACGCCCTTGATCAGTACGACGTCGCCGACCTTCGTCTCGTCCTTGGTCGTGACGAGCACGTCGTGCGTGTTGTCGGCGGCCGAGCCCGATCCGTCGCGCACGTGAACCCAATTCTTGCCCATCACGGCCGGCGTGAACTTCACGACCTTGCCGCGAACGACCACCGGCTTGTTCCTCAGCTCGGACCGTCCCGTGATGATCTCGGCGACGGTCCTCGCGTTCGCGCCGGTTGCCTTCGCGACTTTGACGTCGCCGACGTCCACGGGCTTCGCCATGCCCTCGTGCATCGCTCCCATGCTGCCGCCCGGATGCGGCGTCGTCGAGGATTCGGCCGCGGTCGCCGCCGTCGAGCTGGCGCTCAACAGGACGGCGGCAAGAACAGTGAAGTAACGTCTCATCGTTTGCCTCTGTCGGATAGCTGGATCGGCGCAGGTCGCCACTGTGACACAACGCGGGGGAGGAAACTTGACCTGGATCGAAGCGACGACCTAATTTTTCAAGCCGGCGGCCACCGCGCGTGCGCGTACCTGCGTGCAAACGCGGATCGCCTCGACCGCTTGCGCGAGCTCCCGATCGGAGCCCACGTACGTCTTGATGCGCTGCTGCCAAAACGCTTCGACGTCGGCACGATCCCTTTCCGAACAGAGCCCCGACGCGTAATGAGGCCAGAAGCCAGGCGCATCGCGCGCAACGGTCTTGGTAAGCTCATCGAAGTTCGCCATGATGAAGTCGTTGGTGGCTCGCCGCGCAGGAATCCAATAGAAGACGTTGCGAAGCGCCGTCCATGATTCGCGCACGTCGAACGCCGGGTCGAGCAGCAGCGCCAAGCCCTTCTGTGCGAGCGCAGGATCGGTGAACGCGAAAAGCGCCATCATCAGGTAGCGGCGGTCGAGGCGGTCCTGCGTCGTTCTCGCCGCGTCCATCAGCGCGTTGAGCATTGCCGCGTCGCCCGTGCGGGCAGCGGTTATGAGCACCGCATCGACCAGCCCGGGATCGACGGCCTTGCGATCGCTGATCCACGCGAGCGCGAGCTCGCGCGCCTTCGCCGCGAGCACGGGGTCCTCGGGCGCTACGAGCGTCATCAGCGCGCGACGTAACAGTTGGTCGTCGTCGCTCTCGTTGAGCTTTGGCGCGAAGCCGAGCGCGCGCGCACGCGGACCGAACACGGCGCGCACAAACGCCGAGAAGGTCGGCCGGTCGGCATCGGAGAACAGCGCATCGCGCGCGAACTGCGTGAGATCGACCGCCGCGAGCACAACGTGGCGGTCGCGCTCCGCCGCAGCGAAGCGAACCCATTCAAACGCAACCGTGGGATCGACAGCGCCCGAGCGAATGAGCGCCTTCAGATCGTACAGAAAGCTTGCGTATTCGGCGGCGGACAACGCCTTTCGATGTCTGGCGAGCCGCGTCAGCAGGTCGTCGCGATAGTCGGGAACGTAGTAGCCGCGCCCCGCGGCGTTCGCGAACACGTACGCGGGACAATCGACCCCCAGCGGGATCGTCGTGGCGGTCTCGGTCATCAGCGTGCACGCCCGCCGCGACGACGTATTCGTGCCGTAACGGACGCACACGGGAATCTGCCAGCGGCGATCGCCTACCGCATCCGCTCCAAGCAGCTTCAGCGGGCGTTGCATCATCGCGAGTTTCGCGCTGCCGGCCGCGCACTGCAATCGAGCTTCGACCAGCGGGACGCCGTTCTGGTTGAGGAACGTCTCGAATGCCGAGGCCACCGGCAAGCGACTTGCGCGCGTCAGCGATTGCAGAAAATCGTCCGCGGTCGCCGAGTCGTCGCGCCGAGATTCGAGGTAGCTGCGCACGCCGTTGCGAAACGTCGCCTCGCCGATCCAGGCCTCGAACATGCCGATCACGGTCGCGCCCTTCTGGTACGTGATGGCGTCGAACGCGTTGAAGATATCGCTGCGCGAGTTCACCGGCTCGCGGATCTGCCGCGCCGACGCGAGCGCGTCCGAATCGATCGCCCACGCTCGTTGCTCGATGCGCGCCGCGCCACGGCTGTAGTCGGGGTGCCATTGGTCGACGATCTTGTCGGCGATCCACGTCGCGAACGCCTCGTTCAGCCAGATGTCGTCCCACCAAGAGGTGGTGACGAGGTTGCCGAACCATTGATGCGAGATCTCGTGCGCACCCACGTTGGCCGCGCCGCGCCGAAAATGCGGCGTTGCCGCCCCGGGCAGTGCGAGGAGCGTCGGCGCGCCGTAGGTGATGAGGCCGGCATTCTCCATCGCGAATCCGACGGTGAGCGGAATCGCGACGTGGTCGAGCTTTTCGGACGGGTAAGGGATGCCGAACCACGATTGCAGCCGGCGGAAGAGCTGCGGGTACGCTTTCGCGACGAACGCCGCATCCGCCCGACGACCGCGCGGCACGACGATTCGGGTCGGCGTCGCGCCGTCGCCGACGCGTCCGAGATCGACGAACTCCCATGGTCCGACCGCAAACGCGACGAGATAGGACGACAGCGGGCGGGTTGCCGCAAAGCGGACGGTCTTCAGGCCGTCGTCGCCCGACGTTTCGGAAAGGACCGGTGTGTTCGACAGGGCGGCGAGCTCGCGCGGCACTCGCAACGTGAGCTGCCATGGCGTCTTGTAGCCGGGCTCGTCGAAGCACGGGAACGCGCGGCGCGCGGAAGTCGCCTCGAACTGCGTCATCGCATACCACGCGCCGTTGTCCTCCAGTGCGAAGATGCCGCGCGTCGAATTGCGGCTCTGCTCCGCCTCGAACGTCAGCGTCAAGCGATGCGTGCCCGTCGCAAGAGGAGGATCGAACGCGAGTCCGACGAACTGTTCGCGCCCCGACAGCACGCTCACGCGCGTTTCGGGCACGTCGGCCGAGGCGCCGGTCACGTTCAGCGCGTCGGCATTGAGCCACAGGACCGCGTGCGGTCGATCGAGCTCGACGTCGATCGCGATGTCGCCCGGCGCTTTGGCTTCGCCGGGAACGATCTTGAGCGTCACCTCGTAGCGCAACGGCCGCGCAGTCGAAGGCAGTCTGAATGTCGGCGGCTCGGCCGCCGACGTCGACGCGTCTGCGCAATGGGCAAGCGACGCGGCGCCGAGCCAGGCGAACGCGGCGAATCCGGGAAGCAACAACCGAAGTGAAGTGGCAGCCAGGGTATCGAGCGCTCGCCGCATGGCGACGTATTTAAGCACACTCTAAAACCGGTGAGCACCGAACGAGCGCGGTTTATCCGGATACAATCTGCGCGGGCCATTTCGCACGCTTCCAAAAAGGGATTCCCATGCTTCGCACGCTCGTCGCTGTGCTTGTTTTGTTCGCGGCCTTCGGCTCGGTCGCCCACGCGCAGCCAAGCGCGTCGCGCCTCGACGAGGTCATCAAGGGCGGCAAGTTGCGGGTCTGCACGCCCGGCGACTACAAGCCTTTCAGTTACCTGCGCCCGGACGGCGGCTACGAGGGCCTCGACATCGATCTCGTCCGGTCGGCCGCGAAGGCGCTCGGCGTCGAGGTCGAGATGGTGAAGACGGCGTGGCCGGCGCTCATGAAGGACTTCGTCGAGAAATGCGATGTTGCCGTTGGCGGAATCTCGGTGACGACCGACCGGCAGAAGACGGCGTTCTTCACGACCGCCTACATGGTCAACGGCAAGGCGCCGATCACAAAATGCGAGAACGTGTCGAAGTTCCAGAGCGTCGCCGAAATCGACAAGCCGAACGTCACGGTCATCGAGAACCCGGGCGGCAGCAACGAGCGCTTCGCGCGCGCGAACTTCAAGCAGGCGAAGATCGTGATCTTCCCCGACAACGTCGCGATCTTCGACGAGATCCTGAAGGGAAACGCCGATGTGATGATCTCGGAATCGGTCGAGACGATCGTCCAGCAGAAGCTGCGGCCCGGCCTGTGCGCGGTCAATCCGGACAAGCCGCTACAGTACGGCGAGATGGCGTGGCTCCTTCCGCGCGGCGACAGCGCGATGAAGGGCTGGATGGACACGTGGTTCCATCTCGCCAAGGCGTCCGGCGATTACGACAGGATCGCCGCGCGCTG
This sequence comes from uncultured beta proteobacterium, assembly GCA_963728935.1. Lineage (GTDB taxonomy): Bacteria > Pseudomonadota > Gammaproteobacteria > Burkholderiales > Casimicrobiaceae > CAVSMC01. Next base: position 3,253,799 of record CAVSMC010000001.1, read on the forward strand.
GCTTCGCTGAGTGGCGCGCTTTCATCGCAACCCTCTCCAGTACGGCGCAAGAGGGAGCGCTCATTCGACCGCGTACAATTTTCCATCCGTGCTGCCGAAGTAGACGACGCCATCGACGACCAGCGGCGACGAGAAGATCGATCCGACCTCGAATTGACGCAACGACGCGAGAATCGGCGCTTCGCGCCATTCGGACGAGAAGAGCAGCGGGACGTTGAACTTGCGATCGGACGTCAATACCCAGCCCACATTGCGCTTGGACGCTTCGGTCTGGAATTGCCACAGCAGCTCGCCGGTCGTGAGATCGCGTGCTGCGAGCGTGCCGTTCAGCACGCCGATGAAGACGACGTTTCCAGCGATCGCGGGCGACGAGAACATGTACGCGCTGTCCTGCTGCTGAACGATCGGCTTGCCGGTCCCGGCATCGAGGACGAAATAGCGCGTCGAATCGGACGTGCCGAAGATCACCTTGCCGCGGCTGATCGCCGGGGAGCTGATCACCCAGCTCCCTTCGGTGTTGAAATGCCACTTCTCGTTGCCGGTGGCCGCATCGATCGCATAGAGATTCGAATCGCGGCATCCGGTGTAGACGACGCCATCGACGACCGCCGGTGACGACTGGAATCCGACCTGGTTGTGGATCATCGGATCTTCGCCGCCATGGAAGCGCCACTTCTCCTTTCCGGTTGCGGCGTCGACCGCATAGAAGTAGCTGTCCCAACTTCCGAAGAACAGCACGCCGTCGGCGTACGCCGGCGATGCGTGCACGACGTCGCCGGTGCGGAACTTCCATCTGAGCTCGCCCGACGCGGCGTCGACCGCGTAGACGTTGCCGTCGCCGCTGCCGAAGAACACCGATCCGGCGGCGACGACCGGACTCGACAGAAAGACATCGAACGGATCGGCGATCGTCTGATTCTTCGGCTGCATGCCGTGCAGCCCCTTCGCCTCGAAGCGCCGCTCGCCGTCGGTCGCGAACTTCCATCGGGGCACTCCGGTGCGCACGTCGAGCGCGTACAACTTCCCATCGTAGCTCGCAACGTAAAGCATGTCGCCGGCGATCGCAGGGGTCGACGAGACCGGCCCGCCGGTCCTGCGCTTCCAGCGTTGACGGCCGTCGGCTGCGCCTACGGCGTAGACATTCGCGTCGTCGCCGCCGAAAAAGATGACGCCATCTCTGTGCACCGGCGACGACGCGATGCGATCGCCGGTCGGAAACTTCCATTTGACGCGATGAAACTCGCGCGGCCCCGCGGAGGCGTAAACGCCGGCGTGCGTCGCGTCACCGCGAAACATCGATTGCGCGCCCGCACCCGTGCAAGCGAGCGCGCTCGCGATCGCCAATCCGAACGCCGCGATCTTCATGGCGCTTTGCCCGCGGCGCGTCGCAACACGATCGGCAGCTCCATGGCGCCGAGATCGATCGTGCCTCGGATCTCGCGTGCTTCCTTGACGTAGCGCCCTTCGAACGCGACACGATTCGCTTGCGACTCGATCCGCACGAAGTCGCCTTCGTCGGTGACGAGATCGACCGCCAGATCGGTGGTCCGCTTGCCGACGATGACGAATTTCGCGGTCGCGGGGGCGCCGGCGTGGTTTTCGAACGCGATCGTCACGTGGCGCGGATAGCCGCCGAGCTCGAACTCGCCGGTCCATTCGGCTTCGACGTCGCTGCGCACTGCGGTACTTCCCGCGGACGCTTCCACCTGCGCGGGCCCGCTGCGCGAAAGCGAGAACTTCGCGACGTTGCCGGCTTGGTTGAATTCGCCGGTCATCACGCCGGCGGCGCTGATTCGCGCTTTGAACGTTGCCGGACCGTCGGTTGGTCCGCGAAGCGAATGGCCGGCATCGAACGCGATGCCCGATTCGCTGACGACGATGTTCGCGAGCGGCGCTCCGTTGACGCCGGTGCCGGGCATGATCATCGATCCCGCCCATGCGCCCGCGGTGCCCGGCGCGAGATCGACGACGAGCGGTAATTCGCGACCGGGAACGTCGATCGCGCCTTCCCAGCGGCCTTCGGGAAGCGCCGCCGCGGCGAGCGAAAAGCAAGGGACGAACAGAAGCAGACCGACGGACTGTCGTTGCATGGAACGTGCTCCCCCGTATGACGCAGGGAGGGAATGCTACGGGGGAGCACGGTGCTGCGGGGTTGCTGCGACGCCCTGCGCCGCAGCGCGACGAAACACGCCAACGCGCGACGCGGCGTGCTGCGGACTTGGCTAGTTCACGGGTTCGTCGGGCGGCTGGTTATCGCAGGTAACCTGCGTGTTCCAGTCGGCGAAGCTTCCGTTCGGGTTGTCCTCCCACGCCCAAACGTGCAATTCGTAGAACGCCGGCAAGCCGTAGCGGTTCGGCTCGCCGACGTAGTTGGCCAGATGGCCGTCGACCGACGGCGTGCCGCCTTCCGGGTGCGTCGCCGCCCAATCGCCCGCAAGCACGATGAACTCGACGCCCACCAGCCGCAATGCGCCGCCCGGCATCGGCTCGTAGATCAGCGCTTCCGGTTCGTTCGCGTTCAGCACGCCGTCGCCGAGGCGGCTCGGCAGAATGTAGTGAACGCCCATCGCGCCGGAGCTCGGTCCGCTCACGCACGGCGTGCCCGGTACCCAGCCTGCGCCGCGCGCGGCGTTGACGTCCACGAATGGGCTCGTGGCGAGGCGCACTTTTTCGACCAGCGGCGAGAATTGAATCGTCTCGACCGAGCGGTTGTGCGAGCCGTGGCCCGGAAAGCGCGCCGCATCCGCCGCCATGGCGGGCGCGGCGGCCAGTGCGATGATCAGAACCGCCGAGTTCGGCAACGATGTGCTCACCGGCATCTCCCTGCATAGTCATTGGACACGAGGTTCGCCGCTCGATGCGACGAAGCACTCCTTCCGCGCCGGCGCCGCCTCACGACGGCGCGCGCGCAATGGCTCGAACTCTAGCGGGTATGTGTATGACGGAGACTTCAGGGGGCGCGACTTCTGTTTCGTTTGTTTCTCACGGCGCTGTGCCGAGCTCTGCATACAGTCGTTTGCGCTCGTTGTAACCGAGGCTGTACTGATCGAACGCCTCGACGGGCTGCGTCAGCCACTCCGAGAGAAAGTCCTTCGCTGCGCTGCGCACTTGCGCGCCGCTGCCCGGATCGACGACCGCCGCCTTCGCCGCCTTCATGAACACGATGCCCGCGGCTTTGAGATCGTCCCGCTTGTCGCGCCGAAGATTCGCGAAGAGCTCGGTCCGTTTCGCGTCGTCCATCGCGCCGACCTCGCCGGTGACGGAATCGACGAGCGCGGCGAGCGCGGCATCCGACGAGGCGAACGGCGATCTTGGCGCGGTGAAATGGAGACGGCCGAACGTGTCACCGTACACGCCGTCGCCCGCGCGCCAAACGAACCGCACGTCATTGGCATGCGCGGGATCGGCCGGATCCCATGCGCTCATCGCGCCGAGCTTGTCGATGTCGCCGAACATGTCGCCGACCACTTCGGCGAACGCCACATTCAACGTGCGCAGCGCGGTCGGAAACTGATCGGCGAACCACGGCAAGCCGAGCAGCGGCAGCGCGGCGATCACCCAACGGCCAATCGGCGTGAGATTGCGCAGCCATGGCAGGATCGACATGCCCTTGAACCACAGCGCGAGCCCGCCGGCGCCGCCGACGATCACGGCGACCCAATTGAACGAGCGAGCCGTGCGCGCGTCGACCGTGCCCGCCGGCAACGCCGAAGCCGGATTCTTCGGATCGTACGCGACCGTCATCGTCGCGGCACCGCCGCTCCAGCCGGCGATCGCGAGATCGACAGGACGATCGAGCTCGACGCGCAACCAGTCGAGCGCCGATTTCGCCGGCCACTTGTCGTGCATAAACCGATCGGGCTGGTGCGATTCGAGCCATTGCCGCGTTGACGCGTCGAGCCGAATCTCGACGACGGCGAATCCGCGCTCGTCGCGCGCCCAGACGAACGGCACGTGCGGGGCAATCTCGCGCAGCTCGGCGAGCGTATACGACTCGTTGAATCCGAGCTGCGGACCGCAGAACGCGCGCCGTGTCGGCGCACCCCAGCTCGCGCCGTATTCGACGACCGCGCAGCGTGACGCTTTCGCGCTCGCGCGCCAGTGCGAAGGCGAGCGGATGCGCGATTGATCGAGGGCGAGCGCGACCCAGCTCTCGACGATCGATGCATCGGTGCGTTCGGTAAACGCGCGGTACTGCGCCGCTTGCATCCAAACCTGCGGACCCGCCGTCCATGCGACGGTGAGGAACAATCCGGCGCCGCCGAGCAGAATCGCCGCGAGCAACGTGAGGAAAGCGTCGATCCCACTCAGTGCGAACTTTGCGGCCTGCTCGACCGCGACGTTCGCCGTCCCGCTTTCGGGGTCGCAATGAGGCGCTGGCGGCAGAGCGGGTTTGCGGTCGCGCACGAATCGTCTCCGAGGGAACCTGTCGCCGCGCCGATTGTACGCGCGCGCTCGAACCCCCGCGGCAGACGGCGGCACCGATCTGGAGCGCGGGTCCCAATCGAGTGCGCGAGGCGAACCATCGCGCGCGGTATGTCCATGTCCGCTTGCCGTCGCATTGCAGGCGTACGGGCAGCGTCGGCGCACACGGCTGCGACCGTCCGTCACCATGGCACGGCGCTTGCGCGGCGAACGGACAGAAGACCCTCGGCCCGAGAGGAGAACCGCCGCGATGAACGATCGTGCAGCGCCGACCGCGATCGCCGCGGCGGCGCCGGACCAACGCACCGGCATGAGCAAGGACGCGCTCAAGCGCGCGTTCCTCGACAATCTGTACTGCCTGCAGGGCAAGTTCGCGGCGCTCGCGACCGCGCACGACTACTACATGGCGCTCGCCTACACCGTGCGCGACCGGCTGCTGCAGCGCTGGATCAGCACGGCGGCCGATTACACGCGCCATGGCTCGCGCACGGTCGCCTATCTGTCGGCCGAGTTCCTGCCCGGACCGCACCTCGGCAACAACCTGATCAACCTCGGCATCGAGGCGCAGACGCGTGCGGCGATGGAGGATCTCGGCTTGAGCTTCGAGGAGCTGCTGGGCCAGGAGCAGGAGCCGGGTCTCGGCAACGGCGGCCTCGGTCGTCTCGCCGCATGCTTCATGGATTCGATGGCGTGCCTCGAGATCCCGTCGATCGGCTACGGCACGCGCTACGAGTTCGGCATCTTCTCGCAACGGCTCGTCGACGGCTGGCAGGTCGAGCAAACCGACAAGTGGTTGCGCAACGGCAACCCGTGGGAGATCGCCCGACCCGAATGGGCGGTCGAGGTGAAGCTCGGCGGGCATACCGAGCGCTACACCGACTACAGCGCACGCGTCCATACGCGCTGGGTGCCGGCCCACACCGTCGTCGGAACGCCGTACGACACGCCGATCCTGAGCTATCGCCACAACACCGCGAACACGCTCCGGCTTTGGCGCGCCGAGGCGCCGGAGTCGTTCGACCTGGGCGTGTTCAACCGCGGCGACTACTACGGCGCCGTGCGGCAGAAGATCGTCTCGGAAAACATCAGCAAGGTCCTCTATCCGAACGACGAGCAGATCGCAGGCAAACAGCTTCGCCTCGAGCAGCAGTACTTCTTCGTCTCGTGCTCGTTGCAGGACATGCTGCGGATCATGCGCGTGCAGCAGATCCCGCTCGAGCGCTTCCACGAGAAGTTCGCCGTGCAGTTGAACGACACGCATCCGGCGATTGCGATTGCCGAGCTGATGCGACTTCTCGTCGACGACAACGGCATGGACTGGGACGTCGCCTGGTCGGTGACGCGGCAGAGCTTTGGCTACACCAACCACACGCTGTTGCCCGAGGCGCTCGAACGGTGGCCGCTCGCGCTCTTCTCGCGCGTGCTGCCGCGGCATGTCGAGATCGTCTACGACATCAATGCGCGTTTCCTCGACGAGGTTCGCATGTGCTTTCCCGGCGACGCCGAGCGCGTCGCCCGCATGTCGTTGATCGACGAGTCGGGTGAGCGCTACGTGCGCATGGCAAACCTCGCGAGCGTCGGCAGCCATACGATCAACGGCGTTGCGGCGTTGCACAGCGATTTGCTCAAACGCGACGTCTTGGCGGACTTTCACGCCCTGTGGCCGCAGAAGTTCACCAACGTCACCAACGGGGTCACGCCGAGGCGTTGGATCGCGCTCGCCAACCCGGCGCTCACGCGCCTCATTTGCCAGACGATCGGCGACGGGTGGATTCGCGAGCTCTCGCAGTTGCGCAAGCTGGAGCCGCACGTGTCGGACGCCTCGTTCCGGCGCGAATGGCGTTACGTCAAGCGTCTGGTAAAAGAGGAGTTCTCTCGCCACGTGCGACGCACGACCGGCGTGACGATCGATCCCGCGTCGCTGTTCGACGTGCAGGTGAAACGCATCCACGAATACAAGCGCCAGCATCTGAACGTGCTGCACATCGTCGCGCTCTATCTTCGCGTCAAGTCCGGCCTCGACCACGCGATGCGCCCGCGCACGTTCGTCTTCGGCGGAAAGGCAGCGCCGGGCTACCACTTCGCCAAGCTCATGATCAAGCTGATCACGTCGGTGGGCGACGTCGTCAACCGCGATCGGTCGGTCGGCGATCGCCTCAAGGTCGTGTTCCTGCCCAACTACAACGTGACCAACGGGCAGCGCGTCTATCCGGCGGCGGATGTCTCCGAGCAGATCTCGACGGCAGGAAAGGAGGCGTCGGGGACCGGCAACATGAAGTTCTCGATGAACGGCGCGCTCACGATCGGAACGCTCGACGGCGCGAACGTCGAAATCCGCGAAGAAGTCGGCGCGGAGAATTTCTTCCTTTTCGGCCTGACCGCCGAGGAGGTCAAAGCGACGTGGAAGGGCAGCTACGACCCGATGGCGTTCTATCGCGGCGATGACGAATTGCGCGCGGTGATCGAGCTGATCCGCGACGGTCATTTCTCCCGCGGCGACCGTGAGTTGTTCGCGCCGCTGGTCGATTCGCTGCTGAAATGGGACCCGTATCGCCTGCTCGCCGATTTCCGTTCGTACGTCGAATGTCAGGGACGCGTCGATGCCGCGTACGGCGGGCCCGAGCGCTGGACGCGCATGTCGATCCTGAACGTCGCGCGCATGGGCAAGTTCTCGTCCGACCGCAGCGTGCGCGAGTATTGCGAGCGGATCTGGCGCGTCGATCCGGTGAAGATCACGCTGCTCGCGCGCGATCAGGCGCAGGGCGATCAGTTGCAGTAGCGTTGCGCGGGGCGCGGCGGCTGCCCGCGACGCGCGCTTCGATCACTGTGTCTGCCTTGAACGGCACCGATTGCGGCATTGCATTGTATTGCTGCGACCTGTTCAACTTTGTGCGTGGCTGATACCGTATGCCATGCGCCCGTGCCGCTCGCCGAATCCTTCGTCGCCATCATGGCTATCTCGCGGCGTGAATTCGTTGCGCCGGCCATCGATCGAAGATGGGGCGGCGCAGGACCGCGCTGCTGCTACTGACCGAGGTCGATTCTGCGGAGCCCGCGATTGCGATTGGTCGCCTGATCGCGGGCTGCGCTGGTAGGGTCTTCGCAGCAGCTCTCGCGGTGTGCACGGTACGTCGAGTCCGCAAACTTAGCGTCGCTGCCGCGACATGACGTCCTTGCTGCTCGCCGCGCCGTGCTGGGCGCTGTTCGGGATCGTCTGCGCGATCGCGTGGCCAATGTGGCACCACGCGAAGGAATACGCGCTGTTCAGGCGGCGCGCGATGCTTGCGACGCTTGCACTGGACGATAGCGCGGTCCGCCGCTGGTTCTGGGCCGGGAATGTGAGCGGGCTGCTGCACGCTTTCAGCGCATTGCTATGGGCGACGCTTCTGATCGCGTTCGGCGCGCTGCTGTCGCCGCCGCAATGGCTGCTGCTCGCGCTGGATGCGGTCGTATTGGCGGCGATGATCCCACTCGTGCGCCGCCGTCTTGCAGGCGAGGTGCGCGCGGCGCACGTGGCGATGGTGGCGCGGCGCTGGCCGTTGCTGCTCGCCAATGTGGCGCTGCTCGCGCTCGGATTCTTCGTGATCGACTTCTACGTCGCGGGCGCTGCGGACACGCGTGGCGTCGCCTGGCTCGCCGTCGCCGAGAACGCGTACACGGCATACGCCGGCAAGAGCGCTTGCGCGATCGCGGGCGTGCTCGTCGGCGCGGCGAACGTCGTCGATGCGCTGACGTGGCACGCGGCGCAGGTGCTCATCCCGGCTCTGCCGCGAAGCGAGCTCAAGTTGGCCGCCTGGATCGCGGTTCTGCTGCAGGCAGGCGTCGTCGCGTGGGCGTTCACGCGCTGGCTTCTCGGCGCGAGCGCGCTGATCGAAGCGGCGATCGCGCCCGCTTCGTCCGCAGCCGCGCCGGCGCAATCGCCGAAGGATTTCATCGTCGCGGTGCTCGTGGTCGCGGTGATGACGTTCGTTCTCGCCGCGATGCTTCGGGGCTTCGATCCTGCGGCGATGCCGCGGAGCGTTCGCGACATCGTCGCGTGGACGAACCCTTGCCGAAGCGACGCGCATTCGTTACGCGCGATGCAACCGGCGCTTCGCGCGCAAGTCGAGCGCGCTCGCGGCGAGGCGTCGGCCGAAGCGGGCCGACGGGTCGATGCGAGCGTCGGCGCGCTCTTCGCCGGTGCGGAGCAAAGCGTCGATCGTTATCTCGATTGGTATTTCTCCGTGCTTGGCGAATACCAGCGCCTCGGCAGCGCGGCCATCACCGGCGATTTCTCACAACGGATGCAGGCCGAGCTCGAGCATCGCCTGTTCGGCGAGCGCGATGTCGAAAAGATTCTCGACGAGACGAGCCGAAGCATTGCCGGCGAATCCGCGGCGCGCTTTGAAGAGATCATCGCCGACATCGGAGCGATGCTTCGCCAGAGCGCCCACGAAAAGCCGTGCCTGCCGGACGCCATCGACATGGCGGCGCTGCGCACGCTCGACCGCGATCGCTTCCGCGCTTCGATCGCCGCGGGCGGCGGCGTCATCGCGGCGATCGGCTCGCGCGCGCTCGCCGCCCGAGCGGCAGGCGCGATGGCGGCGCGCGTCGCGACGCGGCAGGGATTCCGCGCAGCGGCGAGCGTCGGCGGAAAGGTCGCGGCGAGACGAGCCGGCACGATCACGCTTGCCGCGGCCGCGGCGTCCGCGTGCGCGCCCGGCGGACCGCTCGCGGCGCTTTGCGCGGTGATCGCGGGCGCCGTGTCCTGGATCGCCATCGATCATGCACTGATCAAGATCGACGAGATGCGATTTCGCGACCAGATGCGCGCCGAGATTCTCGAAGCGGTCCACGCCGTCGAGCAGCAGCTCGCTGCCGACCTGAAAGCACAGCAAGAGGCAGTGATCGATCGGCTCGCGACCGGCGCAGCGGCATCGATCGACCGCGTGTTCGTTCCTGCGCGGCAGGGGCTGTGAGCGCCCGGCAAAGCCCAGAGGCTTCCGGTCGCGAGCTACATACCGAGTCGCGGCGCGGACTTGAACAGCTCGGCGAGCTCTTTGACGTAGAACGCTGCATTGCCGCGAGCGCGCATCCTAGAGCGAGCGCGACGCGCGCGCCCAGCGAGCAAGCGCGATCATCGTCAGGCGCTCTTCAGGCTCTGGTTGCGCAACGGCAGGTCGCGTATCCGCTTGCCGGTCGCGGCGAAGATCGCGTTCAGCACCGCCGGCGCCGCGACGGCGATCGTCGGCTCGCCGACGCCGCCCCAGAACCCACCCGACGGCATCACGATCGTCTCGACCGGCGGCATTTCGTTCATCCGGATGACGTTGTACGTGTCGAAGTTCGTCTGCTCGATCCGCCCGTCCTTCACCGTGCACGCGCCGTACAGCGCGGCCGATAGTCCGTATGCGAACGATCCTTCGACCTGCGCTTCGATCTGCTGCGGATTGACCGCGTGGCCGCAGTCCGTCGCGGCGACGATGCGGTGGATCTTGAGATCGCCGTTGGCGCTCACCGATACCTCGGCACATCCGGCGACGTAACTGCCGAACCCCATGATCTGCGCGAGACCGCGATAGACGCCCGGCGGCGTGGGCTGGTCGTAGCCCGCGCGCTCGGCAACCGCGTTCAGCACCGCGAGCGCCTTCGGACTGTTGGTGAGCAGCTTGCGGCGCAGCGCGAGCGGGTCCTGCTTGGTCGCGTGCGCGATCTCGTCGATGAAGCATTCGACGTAGATCGTGTTGTGATTGATGTTGACGCCGCGCCAAAACCCCGGCGGCACGTGCGGATTGCGCATCGCGTGGTCGATCAGCAAGTTCGCAATCGTGTACGTGAACGACGCCTCCGGTCCCGGCGGGTTCAAGCCCTGGAACACGACCGGATCCTTGCCGTCCTTGATGTTCTGCGGCGCGACGCCGGCGAGAATCGACTGGCCCGAGATGCGCATGTGCAGCGCCGTCACGTTGCCCTGATCGTCGACGGCGGCCCTCATCTTGCATTGCGTGACGGGGTGATACTTGCCGTGCGTCATGTCTTCTTCGCGCGTCCACAACAGCTTCACCGGCGTGCCCGGCATCTCCTTCGCGATCAGCACCGCCTGACGAATCCAGTCGGTCGCGCCGCGACGGCCGAAGCCGCCGCCCAGCAGTTGCTTGTAGACCTCGCATTTCGCGAGCGGAAGACCTGCTGCCTCCGACGCTGCGGCGAGCGCCGCTTCGCCGTTCTGCGTCGGCGTCCACACCTCGCAACGCTCCGGCGTCCAGCGCACCGTCGCGTTCATCGGCTCCATGGTCGAGTGGTTCTGATGCGGATACGAGTAGACCGCCTCGATCTTCTTCGTCGCGGCGGCGAGCGTCCCGGGCGCGTCGCCGACCCTGTTGCCGACGACGGCGTCGCTCGCGTCGAGCCCGGCCTTGAGCACTTGCGCGAACGCTTCGCTCGACGCCTGTGCGTTCGGGCCGTAGTCCCATTCGATCGGCAGCGCGTCGAGCGCGCTCTTCGCGTGCCACCACGTGTCGGCGACGACGGCCACCGCCGTGTCGCCGACACGCACGACCTTCTTCACGCCCTTGCGCTTCATCACGGCATCCGCATCGACGCTCTTCACTTTGCCGCCGAACACCGGGCAATCCTTGATCGAGGCGTTCAGCATGCCCGCGAGCTGGATATCGATGCCGTACTTCTGCGCGCCGGTGACCTTGTTCACCGTGTCCAGGCGCGCGATCCGTTTGCCGGCGATCTTCCAGTCCTTCGGATCCTTGAGCGGCACGCCGGCGGGGGGCGTGAGCTTCGCGGCCTCGGCGGCAACCTTGCCATACGTCGTCTTGCGCCCCGTCGGCGTGTGCGTGATCACGCTTTCGCTCGCCACGCACTCGGACGCGGGAACCTTCCAATTGTTGGCGGCTGCCTGGATCAACATCACGCGCGCGGTCGCGCCGCCTTTGCGGACGTAGTCGTGCGAGTCGCGAATTCCGCGGCTGCCTCCGGTCGAGAAGTTGCCCCAGACGCGATTGCGCGCGAGGTTCTCGCCCGGTGTCGGGTATTCCGTCGTGACCTTCGCCCAGTTGCAATCGAGCTCCTCGGCGACCAGCTGCGCGAGGCCGGTCAGCGTCCCTTGCCCCATTTCCGACCGCGCGATGCGGACGACCACTGTGTCGTCGGGCTTCACGACGACCCACGCGTTGACCTCGGGAGTCGCGGCGGCCTTCTTGGCGTCGGCCGCGGCGACGAACGGAACGTGGAAGCCGACGACGAGCCCGCCGGCCGCGGCGGCGGAGCTGGCGAGAAAGCGGCGGCGCGAAAGATTCGTGCTCATGTCGTGCTCCCGTCCGCGTGTTGGATCGCGAGGCCGGCGCTCTTCATATCGCCGCCTTTGGCCGCGGCCTTGATCGCGGCGCGAACGCGGTTGTACGTGCCGCAGCGGCAGATGTTCGTCATCGCCGAGTCGATGTCGGCGTCGGTTGGGTTGGGCTTCGCATCGAGCAACGCCGCGGCCGCCATCACCATGCCGCTCTGGCAATAGCCGCATTGGGGGACGTCGAGCGCGATCCAGGCCCGTTGTACCGGACGCAGGCCCTTGGCGGATAGCCCTTCGATCGTGACGATCTTTTGGGTCGCTTTTACCGTCGAGACCGGCTGCACGCACGAGCGCGTCGGCTGGCCGTCGATCAACACCGTGCACGCACCGCATTGTGCGACGCCGCACCCGTATTTGGTGCCCGTCAGCCCGAGCTGCTCGCGGATGACCCACAGTAGCGGAGTGTCGGGCTCGACGTCGATGGTTCGCGTCTTACCGTTGACGTTCAGGGTGGCCATAAAGAATTCCTCCGAAGGGTGCGACGCCGACGTCGGCACGACCGGTGCTTGGTGAACAGCGTGCGCACGCGCGTGTTCCGATTTCCAGAGTGCGTACGATACGCCGAGTTGCGTGCGCCTGTGAACTTCGCCGGGACGCTGCCCTCGATTGCGCAATCCCGTCGTTTGTGCGGATCCGCGCTGCACGGCGCGAGACCCGCCGGCGGCGTTCCGTCGCGGCCCGATTTCCTTGATTCATGTCATGGCGCGCGAGCTCCTCGCGTCGGATGCTCGACCTATCTAGAGGTCCGTTCGCCGAGGAGCTTCGAATGAAAGCCACCGAGATATTGTCGTCGGAGCATCGTGTGATCGAGTCCGTGATCGCCGCCATGGACGTCGCTGCCAACCGGCTCGAGGCTGGCGAGGCCGTGCGTCCCGAGTTCTTCGTCGACGCGGCCCGCTTCATCGCCGATTTCGCCGATGGGTACCACCACGGCAAGGAGGAGGGCGTGCTGTTCGAGGCGATGGCTCGCAACGGCATGCCGATGGACGACGGGCCCATTGCGATGATGGTTTACGAGCATGAGCGGGGCCGCGAGATTACCGCCGGGCTGCGCAAAGCCGCAGCCGCGCTGGCTGCCGGCGATCGCGAGGCCGGGGACGCGGTTGTCCAATACGCGCGCGACTACGGCGAGCTTCTCACGCACCATATCTACAAGGAAGACAACATTCTCTTTCCGATGGCCGCGCAGGTGATCGTGCCGCAAGACCAGGACGAGGTCCTGATCGAGTTCAGCCGCGTCGAGGCCGAACGGGCGGCGAAGGGCGCAAAGGCATCGTACGTCGATCTCGCGCGCGCGATGTGCGAGGAAATGGGCGTCGATGCGAACGCGACGGCGCGTCGGGACGGCGTCGTGCTTCCCTGCCACGCACGCTAAGCTCTGCGCAATTCGCCTTTGCTACGGGCGGACGCAAGACGTGCGGCGGCCGACCGCGATCGGCCGCACGTTTCAACGCGCTACGGCGTCGTGATCTGCACGTTCATCGTGTTCGCCGGCACGCTCAGGAATCTCAGGCTGTACTTGCTCGCGCTGCAGTCCGACCAGCTCGCGAGGTTCTGCGCGAACGCGCTGTCGCACGTGCCGGACAGCAGATCGGCGCCGGCCTGGTTCCAAAGGGTGCCGCCCGGCTGAAGCGTCGCGAGGTCCGTCGCCGCGTTGTAGGCGCTGAACTCCTTGAGCAAACGAAGGCCTCGGCGCGCCTGCGTCGGGATGACGCCGGCCCAGGCGGCGGCAGTCGTCCCGCGCGGCGCCAGCGCGTTGTCGGCCGGTTCGGAAATCACGTGCCACACCGCGATGCCACTGTCCTCGAGGCCGGAGTCGTACACGCCCGGGAGGTTCGATTCGCGGTTCTCGACCAGGAAGTATTCGTCGCCGCGCGGGAAGTACCACGGCAACGGCGCAACTTTGCGGTAGCGCGGCAGCACGAAGACCTTGTCGCCGAGCTTCACGTCCTGCACTGCGTAGACGGCGCTGCGATCGACGATCTGCGGCGTGACCCATCCCAACGCGAGCCGCTGCATCGCGTCGAGGTGCGGCGTCGTCGGCACGTCCGATTCGACGCCGTCGACCTTCAACGACATCAGCGACAACGTGTTGGCTGCGGTCAGATCGGGTATCGAATAGATGTCGTCGAGGCCGAGCGACTGGTGCGCGATCTCGTGCGCGGCGACCATGAAGTCGGCGCCGTTCAAGCTCGTGTACCACTCGACGATTTCCGGCATGAGCACGCCGTCGAGCACGAGCGGCGGCACGTCGCACAGCGGGTCGTTCACCTGCACGCGCGCTTTGCCGAAGCCCTTCGCCTGCGGGATGATCATGACGATCGCGAGCTCTTCCGGATCGAGCACGCCGTCGGCGTTGCGATCGTACTGCGAGAAATCGAACACCGCATCGGCCTGCAGCAGCGCGTCGACGCGCTTTTCGATCTCGCGGTCCTTCGTGCCGTCGATACAGAACGGCTTCTGCTGGTGGACGAGCTCCCATATCACCGACTGGTTGTCGAACCATCCGAGCACGCCGGCGTTTTCGATCGTGAAACGACCACCGGACGCCTTGAGGAAGTAGTCGCGCGTGCTGTTGGCGGCGCCGTAGAGTGCGGCGACGACCGACGCCACCGGGATGCTCGTCTGGTCGGGCTGCGTCGGCTCGCCGTGGTCCGGACGGTGCGGATCCCACAGGATCGTCAGCACCGGACGCGCTCCGATGACCGGCTCGAGTCCGACCAGGTTGTCGTCGGGAAACCTCGCGGGGCTGAACGGTAGCGCTTCGGCGATGTCCGGGATGAACCCGGTTTCGCTCATCACCGCGATGCTGCGATCGCCGAGCGTCGCGGTTCCGGGGCCGGCACCGACGTAGCGCCAGAAGATGCCGATGTTGTGCAGTCCGGCCGAGAGCTGCTTCGCGGCGAACGTGAACGTCTTCGCCTGCGTGAGCTCGTGGCCGTCGGTCATCGCGACCGCGGAGTCGGGGTCGATTACCTCGTCGATCGCGAGCGCGAGCTCGACTGCCGTGGGCGCGGGCGACGACGTCGCTTCGGCGCTCACGATGACGGCGACTTCGCCGTTGCCCTTCGGGCCGACCGCGACCTGAGTCTGCAAATCGAACAGCGGCTCCCAGGCCTGCGACGAAGTGACGATCGGCGGGCCGCTCGGCGGACTGCGGAACGGATGCGTCGGGTTGTGCTCCGTCGAAGGGTACGCCGCGATCATCTGCGCGCGGTCGCCGACGTGCGCGGTGGCGCCGGGATCGACGAGCCACTGGAACGAGACGAAGTGCCAGCCCGCGTTGAGGCCCGTCTTGCCGAACGTCATCGCGCGCGATTGCGGCAGGCTGCCGCGCGCGAACACGACATCGCTCGGCGAGATCGGTGCGCCGTCGACGAGCGTGCGCACGAACATTCGCTTCGTGCTGTCGGCACCCGTCACGAAGCTCTCGGCGCTCACACTCGCCGTCAGCACGCCGTTCGCGGGCACGTACGCCCAGCCGCCGAGGCCGGGAACGTTCACCCAAGCGTTCACGGTCGTCGTTTGCGTGGGGCCGCTGGGCGCAGCGGAGGCGATCAGCGTGCCGTCGCGCGGCGCATATCGCAAACCGCCACGCACGAGCAGCGTCGCGTCCCGGATATGCGCCTGTGCACCGCGGTCGACCATCCATTGCATCTCCACCGTGTGGATGCCGGCGTCCACCGTCGTCGCGAAAATGAACGATCGCGGCGCGGCGACCGCCCCCGTCGCAAACACGACGTTCGACGGCTCGGCAGCCTTGCCGTCGATCAGCGCGCGCACGAACATGCGGCGATTCGCGCCGACGCTGTCGTCGCGAACGAACGCTTCCGCCGAAAAGACGATTGCGACCTGCATGGCGTCTTCCTGCGCGACGAACGAGCTCGACATGCGGACTCCGTTCGTCGTCTCGAAGTGGAAGCGGAAGTACGCGGTCTTCTTGATCGCGACGAAGTTCGGCGATCGCGTCGAAAGCCACGGACCCTTCGTGCAACGATCGACCTGGTCGGCGACGTCGGCGTCGGTGCACGACGGCGTGCCGAGCGCGGGCTCGTGTCGCACGCCGAATTCCTCGAGCGCGCGCAGGCCGGATGTAACGTCAAGACCCGGTGCAGCGGGCCCGCTTTGTGCCGACGACGGCAATGGAAGAATCAACAGCGACAACAGAATGATTGAGCACGCGAACGCGTCGAACGCGATCGCCGCCCGCTTTGAAAGGATCGTCCCCATGGCATCCGCTCCCTCTGAAGCCGGAAACGGCATCGTCCGGGGCCGCTTCTACTCGGCAGGCGGCCGTCCCCTGGCAGATCGTGGGCCCAATATAGCGAGCACAGCCGCGGCGCGTCTGTTTTCTATTGCGCGTCGGCGATGCGGAATATTGGACGGACTGCGCGCTGCGATGTCGCGGCGAGCGAGACGACTGCGTAGGCTTCGTCGGGGCTCTCCAGTGGAAGGAGAAAAACCGCAGCTGCGGGAATGATCGGTGCGCCGGAGCTGTTCACGCGCGCGTCGATGCGATATACAGTCACAGCGCTACCTGAAACCGGCCATTCGCACTCGGAGGAGTCCCATGAAAAAGACGCTCGGAATGATCGTTCTTCTGCTCGTCGCGCCGGTTGCGCAAGGAGCGGACGTCGACGCCGGCAAAGCGAAGGTCGCCGCGGTGTGCGCGGCCTGCCACGGCCCGACCGGTGTGAGCGTGAGCGATTCCATCCCAAATCTCGCGGCGCAGCGGGCGGGCTATCTGGAAGCGCAATTGAAGGCGCTGAAGGACGGCACGCGCAAGAATCCCATCATGAATGCCATCGCGTCGCAGCTCTCCGCCGACGAGATCGCGAACGTCGCCGCCTATTTTTCCGCGCAGCCCGGTCCGGAGACGGGCGCCAAGTCTGCGTTCCTGCCGAACGTCGCGATGACGCACGTGACCTTTCCCGAAGGTTACAAAGACAGCTTCACGAAGTACCACGCGATCAATTTTCCCGCGACCCGCCAGGTGCGCTACTACTTCGCCAACAAGGTCGCGGTGCAAGCAGCGAAGGAAGGCAAGGCGCTGCCCGACGGCTCGGTGCTGTTCGCCGAGGTCTACACGGCGAAACTCGACGCCGACAAGAAGCCGGTGATGGGCAGCGACGGCCTGTTCGTTCCGGACAAGCTCATTCTCTACACGGCGATGGCCCGTGGCGCGGGTTGGGGCAAGGAACTCCCCGAGATGCTGCGTAACGAGGACTGGAACTATGCCGTCTTCACGACCGACAAGCAGCATCGGGCAGGCGTGAATCAGGCCGAGTGCCTCGCCTGCCACAAGCCGCTCGACAAGATGAGCTATACCTTTACGTTGAAGCAGCTCGCGGAAGCGAAATAGGCGGACGATGCTCGGTACCTGCAATCCCTCTCCGGGTTGTTGCACATGCCGTCGAAGCGACGCTCCAATCGCAGCAGAAACTTTTGGGTGCCGTCGAAGGCAGTCGCCGACCTGATCGGCGGTCGCCTCAAAGAAGGCGTCACGTCGATCGCAGGCGCACCGTCATACGCTCCGTCGTCGAGCGAGAGCGCTCCGGATACAGCGTCGCGCATCACTTGCGCTTGGCGGTGTCGATATCGAGATATTTCCAGTAGCTCGAGAACACCCCGGGCCGATAACCGATGAGCCACGGCTGCGTATAGCTGTTTTCGAGCCGGAAGTACGCCGGCAATTCGGGCATGAACGTGCGATCGACCTGGTTCATCGTGCGCGCCGCCGCGATCTCTTCTTCCTCCTTCGCCGCGCGCAGAAAGTTCGCCGCCGCGCGATCGTAGTCCGCGTTGGCAAATTGCGTGATATTGACGCGCTGCGGCTGAACGCCGTGGAGCTGCGCGAAGATGTTGTAGCCGCTGGGCGAGCCGCCGAATCCGCCCTGGTAAATCTGGAACTTGCCTTTCTCGAGATCCTTGATCACGTCCTGGAACGGCGCGAGCGTGAACCGGGTGCGCAGACCGATCGCTTCCATGTTCTTCTTCCACAGCGTCTGCGTCTCGCGCGCGATGCCGCCGGTGCGCAGCGTGAGCGTAACGGCGAGCGGCGAGCCGTCGGGGGCTTTGCGAAAGCCTTCGGCGTCGCGCTTGCCGTAGCCGAAGCGGTCGAGGAGGGCGTTCGCGGTCCGCGGGTCGTAGATCGATCTCACCGGCAGCGTCGGGTCATGCCCCGTGACACTGGGCATGATCATCTGATTCGCGGGCGTCGCCTGTCCGGCGAGAACGATCCTGATCAATTCGTCGGTGTCCCACGCCATTGCGACGGCGCGTCGCAGCGCGACGCGCTCGTTGCTCATCCCGCCGACGGTCGCATCCTTGGTGTTGAAGTACACGGAGAACAGAAAGGGCTCGTAGTGCACGTAGCGCGTGATGCCGCGCGCGACGTATTCGGGCTTCAATTGATTGTTGTTGAGCAGTCGCGTCGCGATCTCGCCGCGAAGCTCCACGAAGTCGAGGCCGCCTTGCTCGAACAGCAGAAGGCGCGTGAGGTCCTCGTCGATGAAGTTGACCTCGATCGTGGCGGCCATCGGCACGCGCTTGCCCTTCATGCTGCGCACGATTTGCGCGTTGGCCGGGTCGCTGCTGTCGGGAAAGTACGCCTCCCGGTATCTGAGATTCGCTTCGAGGACGAGCTTCGAACCGCGCTTCCATTCCCTGAGGCGGTAGGGGCCGGTGCCGACCGGCCGCGTGCGGACATCGCCCTTCGCATCCTCGACGACTTCGCGCGGCACGGCGCCGACGAAGCCGAGGAGATCGCGCACGCTCGGATAGTTCACATCGTTCATCCGGATCTGGAACGTGTGGCGGTCGAGCGCCTTGAGACCTGCGATCGGAGCGTCGAAATCGAATTTGCCGGTCTTCTTCGCAGCCTCGACGACCGGACGCGCGCCCAGAATCAAATCGGTGAGTACCGGTTGGCCGGCGCGCCGTCCGTTCGGATCGAGCCACCGCTTGTACGCGTACACGTAGTCCGCGGCCGTGAGCTCGCGGGGCCTGCCTTTGAAGGCCGGATCGTCGTTGAACAGAATTCCGTGCTTCAGCTCGACGGTCCAGACCCTGCCGTCGTCGGTGATCTCCGGCGCCGAGGCGGCAGTGAGCGGCACCAGCTTCGGCGTCTTCGCGAGGTAGTCCCACTCGTACGCGGGCTCGAAGAGCGCCTGAATGACCTGGAACGAAGGATCGTCGCTGTACTGTTGTGGGTCGAGCGTGTCGATATCGAATTGCGCGATGCGAAGCACCTTGGTGGGGTCGGCAGCGTAGGCGTACCCGAAAACCAGATGCGCCAGCGTCACGCAGATCATGACGCGCCCGAGCGCTCGCCAACGAAGGAATCGACGAAGGTGCTGCAGGTTGATGCTTCGCATGCGGGGCGCACCGGCTCGTCGGGAGATGCGCGAATCTACTCCGATCGTCGATCGCTCGCAGCAGCAGGCGGGCACCGGGCGCCGAAGGCCGCAAAGAACTGCGTGTCGGAGGCCGATGGCGCGACGATCAACGCGCGGCGAGCAGGTCTTCGACAGAGTCTTCGCCGCACGTGCCGAAACACGGAATCAACCCTCGGGGCGCTGTCGGGCGCGCGCAAACGCTCGCGTCGCAGCTCAGGGCCATCGCGAATTCACTAGCCGGTACGGGTTGACCAAACAGGAAGCCTTGAATCGCGTCGCAAGCCGCATCGACGAGGAATTCATACTCCTCGCGCGTTTCGACACCCTCGGCCACCACCCGCAGATTGAGCGTGCGTGCCATCGCGACGATCGCGCGCACGATGGCGGCGCCGTTCGCGTCGGCAGGCAGGCCGCGCACGAACGAGCGGTCGATCTTCAATGTGTCGATCGCGAAGGTCCTGATGTAGGCGAGCGACGAGTATCCGGTGCCGAAGTCGTCGATCGACACCCGAACGCCAAGCGCTTTCAGCGCGACCAGCAGCACGTTCGCCTTGCCGCTTTGTTCCATCAGCACGCTTTCGGTGAGCTCGACCTCCAACTGCGACGCCGCAAGTCCGGACGCGTCCAACGCATCGAGCACCATCTGCCGCACGTCCGCGCGGTCGACCGCGCGTGCAGAGAGATTGACGGCGATCCTGAGCGGCGCGCCGTGCTCGCGTTGCCAGCGCGCCATCTGATCGCATGCACGTTCCAGCACGAATCGGGTCATCGGCACGATCAAGCCCGATTCTTCGGCAATCGGTATGAACTGCGCGGGAGACAGCATCCCGCGTGTCGGGTGGTGCCAGCGCACCAGCGCCTCGGCGCCGGTGATGTTGCGCGTGCATGCGTCGACGATCGGTTGATAGAAGACAGAGAACTGGCCGGATTCCAATCCCTGTCGCATCTCGCTTTCCAGCACGAGCCGTCGCATCACGTCCTCCTGCATCGACGGCTCGTAGTATTGATACTGATTGCGCCCCTGCTCCTTGGCGCTGTACATCGCGGTATCGGCGTTCTTGAGCAGCGTGTCGACGTCCTCGCCGTCGGCCGGATAAAGGCTGATGCCGACGCTCGCGGTGACGACGACCTCGTGCGTCGAAAGGCGCATCGGCCGCGTGATGCTTTCCATGATCCGGCGCGCGACCATCCCCGCCTGCAACGGATCCGAGAGTTCCTGCAACAGGATCGTGAATTCGTCGCCCCCCTGCCGCGCGATGCATCCCGGATCGATCGGGCCGTCGCCGCGACCCAGCAGGTCGCAAAGGCGCACGCAATGGCGGATGCGTTGTGCCGCCTCGCGCAACAACTCGTCGCCGATCGTGTGGCCGAGCGTGTCGTTGATGCGCTTGAACCGATCGAGATCGAGGAAGAGCACGCCGAGCTGTGTGCCATTGCGCTCGGCATCGGCGACGGCGCGGCCCAACGACTCGCGAAACAGAACGCGGTTGGAAAGACCGGTCAGCGCATCGTATCGGGCGAGCTGATGTGCCTCGTCCATCGCCCGCTTGAGCTCGATCGTCTGTCGCTGCAGCTTCTCGCCTTGCTCGCGAAGCTGGTTTTCCACTTCCTCGCGCCTTTGCACCTCCGTTTGCAACGCGCTGTTCTTGCCTTGCAGCTCGCCGCGTTGACGATCCGATTCGAGGAACCGGGCTTTGAGCGCGCGATGGCGCTGGCGCATGCGCATGAGCAGGGCGATCGCCGAGAGCACGATGAGCGGAACCGACGCGGCCGCGACGAGGTAAAGCGTCGGTGTCGTCTGGCTGAACAGGACGCGCGTGGCGACCATCGCCACCAGCCGAAACGGCGTGTGGTCGATCGGAACCGTGACGGCTGCGAGCTCCGAGTCGACACGGGCGACGGCACCGGCCGACGTCGCTGCGGGTCGAGCCGGTTCGACCGCAAGCGCGTCCATCATCGCCGCGGTCAGCGCAGGCCTTCGGGCGGCCACCAGCGTCTTGCCCTGCAGCAGCAGCTCGACGACCGTCTCGGTCGCATCCGAGCGGGCGATGAAGTGTTCGTGCACCTGTTGGGCATCGATCCACGCCAGGACGCGGCCATTGTCGATGCCCCTGAAGACGACCGGGGCGACCGCGACGATCGCGCCGCTTTCCGTATCGAGCTCAATCGCCGCGTCGCTTCCGGTTTGCGGGAACAGCGCGGCCGACGGCAGCGATGGGCTCTCTTCGTCGGTGTCGACGAGAATATCGCCGTCCGCCCCGACCAAGGCGATCCGACGATAGGTCGGTCGTGTGCCGAACGTGCTCTCGTCGCGGACGTGGTCGAAACATTCGCGGATCGCGAGCAGGTTGGCGCGGAGCCCGTACTCCATGGACATCCGCAGCGCCTGATTGGTGAAGAACGTCGCGACCTCGCGCGATTCGGCGAGATTGACGACGTCCTTGCGCCGCTCGCCGAAGAAGTACGAGATCGCGGCAGCGCGCTTTTCCGTGTCGAGGTTCAGGCGCGCGAGCGCGGACTGGCGCAATTCGACTTGCGCCGAGTAGTTGCTCCAGACGAGCAGCGTCGCGTAAGCGAGAAAGAAGACTGCGGCGGCGATCGACCAGCGCCCGCCGCCGATCGGCTTCATTTGACCGCTGTTGCGCCCGTCTTTGCCAGCGGACCCGCTTTATGCGATTCGGCCGCTGCGAAGAATTCCGGGAAGTATCGGGACGCCGCGGGGTAGTACTTGCGCACGAGCGAGGCGTAGGTGCCATCGCGCTTAAGCGATTCGAGGAACGCGTTGAACGCTTGTCGCAGTTCCGGCGATGACTTGCGGAAGCCGACGGCCATGATCTGTGCGTCGGAGATCGGTCCGATCACCTTGATTTGGCCCGGCCACTTCTCGAGCGCCATCAACGCGTCGGGAACGTCGAGCAAGGTCATTTCGGCGTCGCGGTTGAGAATCGCCGGAACGAGCTCGTTCGGGTTCGGGCTGCGCGTGTAGTTGCGGATGGTGAGTCCCTTGCCGGTCAGGTCGTACAGCGACGGATCGAGGCAAGTCCCTTCCTTGACCAGCAAGCTCGCGCGCCCGATCCTGCCTTTGGTGACGGCAATGTCGCGCTGCCGGCTTCCCGATTCGGTGATCGGCGCGGTCCTGGAATCGGCGCGTGCGACGAGCCAGACGGCGCTCGGGAACGTCGGCTCGGAGTAGTCGACGAGCTTCTGCCGCCACGGGATCACGGTGAGGCCGTTCGCGATCAGGTCGCCGCGGATCGGCACCTGCCGCGTGACCGTGTCGCTGCCCGACTTCACGTCCTTGCCGGTGAGGTCGCCGAACACGCGAAACCAATCGCTCTCGACGAATTCGTACCGCACGCCGAGATGACGGGCGAACCGCTGGACCAGCTCGACGTCGAGACCATCGCCGCTGCCGGTCACGAAGTTGGCGTAAGGAATTCCGAGATGGCGCAGCACGCCGCGCTGCTTGATCTCGTCGAGGTCTCCGGCGAACGCGTGCTGTACGGCTACGAGCGCGATGATGCCGGCGAGAAGGCTGAGAAGTGATCGTTTCATGGGGGAGTGTGGTGCAAGGTTGTGGACGTTCGCATACACATCGGCACGCAAATCGGTTTCTTGAGTCGAATGCGGGAGCGTGAACCTCTTTATTGAAAGGCCGATTGATGTCGGCCAAAAGCTCGCCAGGCACGCAGCGCGGCGCTACTGCAGTCGACCGGGGCCGCCGGTGATCGAGCGCGCTGAAACTTGTTGTACATGACGTTGTAAGCATGCTTTTGGTCGTGCACAACAGTCACGGTTCGCTGACCGCCGACGACCATCCAACGCGGGTGAAACAGAAAAGACCGGCGCTGCTAGCACTCCACGCGATCGCGTCCCAGCTGCTTCGCTTTGTAAAGTGCTGCGTCGGCGCGCGCGAAGGTCTGCTCGATGCCTTCGGGCGGGTTGTATTGCGCCACGCCGATCGAAACGGTCAACGGACCGACCGACCGGGAGACCGGCAGTTCCAGGGCACTGATCCGCTTGCGCAGTCGTTCGGCATCGGACATCGCGCCCGGCAGGGTCGTTTGCGGAAGGATCTGGACGAACTCCTCGCCGCCATATCGTCCGAAGAAGTCGCTTGCGCGAAGTCCCTCCTGCACCGCCTTGGCGAACGTGCGCAGGACCTGATCGCCAGTCAAATGATCGAACTCGTCGTTGAAGCGCTTGAACAAGTCGAGGTCGAGGATACAGAGCGAGAGCGGTTCGCCGGTGGCATCGGCCCGCTGCTTCGAGTCGTGCATGGCCATGATCAGAGCGCGACGGTTGTAGACGCCGGTCAGATCGTCATGACGCGCCTCGAGTTCGATGTCTTCGAGCCGGACGCGCGCCGCGCTCAAGCTTCGTTGAAGCCGTTGCAGGTGATCGCCGAGGAACAGAAGCCATGGAAATGTAACCGCCAGCACCAGACATAGAAGAATGTCGAGGCGCATCATTTCGACATCGTGGTTGTTTGCGTAGCGAAGCGCGATGAGCAGCCCGAGGCAGACCAACGAAATGGAGGCGAGAACGGCGACCTTCCTGCTATCGCGACGAAGCATTCCGAACATCAGCGCAACGAAAAAGAACGCGGTAAAAGCAAGCCGCGTATCCGGAGCGCGGTACGCCACGTATAGCATCGTGAAGACCGCTGCGAGAAACTGCCATCCGGTCAAGCTCGGGTCGGGCAACCGTAGGTTGAGGCCGCTGCGAAATAGGCAGAAGAAGACGAGGATGAGCGATACGATCAGCGCAACGGCCTCGAGCAGCGTCGCGCGGTCGATCTTGTCTTGCGTGAAGAAGACGATGAGAACAACCAGATAGAGGAGCGAAAACACGCTCGCGAACGCGAACCGGCGCATGCGAACGCCCTGTCTGTATCTGACGCGGGCGCTCAGCGGAGCGTGTGGGACGGGTCCGGCCATCTCGGCGCTGCCTGGATGTCGCGACCAATGGGAAGCCAGCCACGGAAGTCGAGTATTTCTACCTTGGCCGCGGCGGTCAAGAGCGAGCGCCGGGAGATGACACTCAGAACGTCATGAGGTGTGCGCTAGCGCCGCAGCGATCGTCCGGTGCCAGCGTCGAACACGTGCGCGTGCGTCATGTTGAAGTCGAAGCGCAAGGTTTCCCCGACCTTCGGTAGTGCCCGCCCTGCGATCTTCGCCATGATCTCGTAGCCATTCAATGCGAAGGACAGCAGGAACTCGGCGCCGAGCGGCTCGACCATCGTGACGAGTGCCTCGATCGCGACGGGCGACTGTTCGCCCACCGGGAGCACGGCGATATCCTCGGGCCGGATGCCGAGGATGGCCTTCGTGCCCGGCGTGCACACCGTCTCGTTGCGCGGGTCGAGCAACAGGCGCCTCCCGGCGGCGATGATGCATGGCTCCCCGTTCGTCCCCGCGGCGATCTCCGCCGGGATCGTGTTCATCGCCGGACTGCCGATGAACCCCGCGACGAAGAGATTGACCGGCGCGGCATAGACTTCGGTGGGCGTACCGACCTGCTCGACCTTGCCTTTGTTCAGGATCACGACGCGGTCGGCGAGCGTCATCGCTTCGACCTGATCATGTGTGACGTACACGACAGTCGTGCGCAGCTTCTGATGCAGCTTCTTGATCTCGCTGCGCAGGCGGCTGCGAAGCTCGGCATCGAGATTGGATAGCGGCTCGTCGAACAGGAACACCGCCGGGTCACGGACGATCGCGCGGCCCATCGCGACGCGCTGGCGCTGCCCGCCCGAGAGCTCGGCGGGCTTGCGCTCCATCAGCTCTTCGAGGCCGAGGACGGCGGCGGCCTGCTGAACGCGGCGATCCACGTCCGCCTTGGGAAGGCGCCGGGCGCGCAGCGCGAACGCCATGTTGCCGTAAACGGTCTTGTGCGGATACAGCGCGTAGTTCTGAAACACCATCGCGATGTTCCGGTCCTTCGGCGCAACGTTGTTGACGAGCCGATCGTTGATGTAGATCTCTCCGCCGCTTGCCTCCTCGAGGCCCGCGATCATGCGCAGGATCGTCGACTTGCCGCAGCCCGACGGCCCGACGAGCACGACGAATTCCTCGTGCGCGACGTCGAGGTCGATGCCACGGACGGCTTCGACCGCGCCGAATCGCTTGACGAGCCCTTTCAGCGCGAGTTGCGCCATGCGGTCGGCGACTAAGAACTAAGCGCCGGCAATGCGGCGAGCGACTTCGCGCGCGAGCGCAATTTCCGCGGTGCGTTGGCGCATGGCGAACGCGTCGATCGCGTGGCGCTTGGCCGCGATGTCCGCGCGGTAGCGTTCGAAGCTCGCGGCGAGCGGCGCCGCAGCCGGCCCGCCCAGCATCGTGCGCATCGCGATGAAATGCTCCGCGGTGGTGAAGCGCCGGAAATCGGCTTCGCTCAAACGCGCCGGTCGGCCGATCGCCGCGGCGAAGATCTCCTCGAACGCGCTGAACGGAACCGCCGACAACGTCACGCCGGCACCGATCATCCGGCGTGCGAGCTTGCTCGCGACGTCGTGCGCCTGGCGAAACGAGACCGCCTCGGTGCGAACCAGCGAATCGGCGAGCTCGGCCAGCGTGATCCCGGCTTCGTCAATGTGGCGGCGCACTTTCGCGTCGTCGATCCTGACAGCGGCAAGCAATCCACCGAGCAACGCCATCATCCGGTGCGCCGCGTCGAACGCCTCGTAGCCGGCGATCTGCACTTCGCCTTCGGAATCGTTCATGTCGGTGAACGGCGTGTTATGTATGGCAGTGAGCACCGCTTCGCAGCGCGCAGCGCCGAGCGACGCCATCAGGCGCAGATGCTCGACGGGAACGGGGTTGCGCTTCTGCGGCATGATCGAGCTGATCTGCACGAAAGCGTCGGGCACGTGCAAGTGTCCGATCTCGAATCCGGTCCATGTGTTGAGGTCCTGCACGAACCGCCCGGCGTGGATGAACGTGAGCTTCATCGCTGCGTAGACGCCGGTGACATAGTCGGCGGCGGCGATGCAGCCGTAGGAATTGTCCTGCGCTTCGGAAAACCCCAGCAGCTCCGCCATGCGCGCGCGATCGAGCCCGAAGCCCGACGTCGTGATCGCCGCCGCGCCCATGCTGCAAAGATCGACGGTGCGCGCGGCGTGGAGCAGGCGGTCCATATCGCGCAGCGACAGCTCGATGAACGCGGCGAGATAGTGGCCGTAGGTCGTCGGTTGCGCCGGTTGTCCGTGCGTGTAAGCGACGACGATCGTGTCGCGCTCGCGCTCGGCGACCGCGAGCAACGCTTCGATCATCGCGGCGTGCGCGACGAGAAGCGCCGCCAGCCGATCTTTGAGCGCGAGCTTGAAGACGGTGTGGTCGATATCGTTGCGGCTTCGCCCGGTGTGCAGCTTGCCGGCCACGTCGATGCCCACTCGGCGGATCAGCTCGCTCTCGACGTAGAAGAAGAAATCCTCGTGCTCGCCGGTGTAGACGAGTTTGTCGACATCGATCGTGGCGACGACGTCGTCGAGCGCCTTGAGAATTGCGCACGCCTCGTCGTCGGCCATCAAACCGCATTCGGCGAGAAGCACCGCACTCGCCCGGTTGATCTGCATCTGGTAGCGCCAGTGATGACGCTTCACGCCCTCGAACAGCGGCGCAAGCACGGTGTCCTTGTAGACCCCGGCCGGAAACTTCTCGTCGCTCGATGCGCTCATGCTTTGAGCCCCGCCAAGGCGATGCCGCGAATGATGTAGCGTTGCAGCAGCAGGAACACGAGGATCGTGGGGATCGTTGCCACGCTCGCTCCGGTCATCACCATTTCCCACTCGGTCTGGAACTCGCCCGAGAACGAGGCGATGCCGACCGGCAATGTATAGAGGTTGCGATCGCTGATGGCAATCAAGGGCCACAGGAACGCAGTCCAATTGCCCAGGAACGTGAAGATCGCCAGCGCCGACATCGCCGGGACGACCAGCGGCATCGCGACCTGCCACCAGACGTGAAACTCGTTCAGGCCGTCGAGCCGAGCGGCATCGAGCAACTCGTCGGGTACGTCCTCGAAGAACTGCTTCATCAGGAACGTGCCGAACCCGGTCATCAACCCGGGAAAGGCGATACCCCAATACGTGTCGAGCCAGCCGAGATTCTTCGCCATCGAATACCAGGGCAGCACCAGCATTTCCGTCGGAATCATCAACGTGCTCAGTATGGCAACGAACACCAGGTAGCGGCCGCGGAAGCGAAACTTGGCGAGGGTATAGCCCACCAGGCTGTCGAAAAACACCACCGATGCGGTCGTGACCGTTCCGATCAACAGCGAGTTCGCGAACCAGCGCAGGAAGCCCGATCGCTCGAACAGGCGCCGATAGTTATCAAGCGTCGGTTCGTGCGGCAACAGCGACAGCTCGTAGATCTCGTTGTTCGGCTTGAACGACCCGGACAGCATGTAGACGAACGGCATCATCATCGCGACGCCGCCGAGGAACAGCAGCGTCCACGCGACGATGCCGGCAGGCGCCATTCTGTGCACGCCGCTCATCGGCTGCGCAGCAGCTTCAGTTGCATGAGCGAGATCGCGAGCAGGATCGCGAACAGCACGATCGTCTGCGTCGCGGCGTAGCCCATTTCGAAATGGGTGAACGCCGTCTCGAAGATCTTCAGCACCAGCGGCTTGGTGGTGTCGAGCGGCCCGCCTTGGCCGTTGGTCATCGCGTACACGTAATCGAAGATGCGCAGATAGGCAATCGAGCTGGTGACGACCAGAAATACGATCGTCGGGCGCAGCAAGGGCAGCGTGACCTCGAACAGCACGCGCCATGCGCCGGCGCCGTCGATCGCCGCCGCTTCATAATACGTGCGTGGGATCGCCTTCAGGCCGGCCAGGAAGATCACGATCTGGAATCCGATGCCGGCCCAGATCGCCGGCGCCAGCACGGCCGGCAGCGCCTGCGTCGTCGAGCGCAGGAACGGCATCTGGCCGAAGCCGAGCGCCGTGAGCCAGACGTTGAATGCGCCGACCGGCGGCGGCTGATAGAACCAGCGCCACACCCACGCCATCGCGACCGCGGTGGTGAGATGCGGAATGAAGTAGAGCGCGCGCAACAGCCCGTGGCCGACGCGTACGCGGTCGAGGTGATACGCGACGACGAACGAGAGCAGCATGCTGATCGGCACGCCGAGCCCCAGATAGGCGAACGTGTTGCCGATCACCTTCCAGAACGCCGGGTCCTGCGCGAGCCGCACGTAGTTCGCGAGGCCGATGTACTCCTTGCGTCCGACGATGTTCCAGTTGGTGAATGAAGCGCCGAACGCCTCCGCCGCCGGATAGAAGCGGATCGTGACGTAGAAGACGATCGGCAGCGCGAGAAATCCCCACGCCCAGAGCGCGCGCTTCTGCCCGATCGTCCGGTCCTGCGACCGCCGGATCACTTACTTCTTGTAGAAAGCGTCGAGCAGCTTCTGTTCTTCGGCGGCGGCCTGCGCGACCGCTTCCTTGGTGGGCACGTTCTTGAGCGCCACCTTGTCGATCATGTCCATCAGCACCTTGCGCTGCGCGCTCTCGTTGACAAAGTCGGTCGCGTGCGAATAGCTGAGCCCACGGATGAACGGTCCGTACTTCGCGTGATTCTTGTTGGCGTCCTTTTCGGCGACGCTCTTGCGCGCCGGCAACTCGCCCACGGTGTTCATCCACAGCTCCATCGCCTCGGGCGTGGTGATGAACTTCAGGAATTTGACCGATGCGTCCAGCTTCGCACCGGTTGCCTTCGCCGTGATGCCGTTCACCCAGTACGACGCGAAGTTCGACTTGATGCCGTTGCGCGACGGCAGCTCGGAGACGCCGTAATCGAGGCCTTTCTGATTGTCGAGCGCGCCGAGGCGGAACGAGCCGTCGATCGTCATGCCCGCTTTGCCCGAGCGGAACGCGGTGACGCCGTCGGTCAGGAATCCGATCTGTCCGACCTTCTGTTTGGCGGCGAGATCGATGTACCACTGCGTGGCGGCGACGCCGGCGTCGGTGTTGTACGCGACGCTCTTCCTGTCGGGCGAATAAGGCACGCCGCCGAACTGGCGGATCAGCACTTCGCGCAGCCAGTGATGATCCTGACCTCCCATGTCGAGCGTAAGACCCGCCTGCAACAGATCGCCATTGGGGCTGCGCTTGGTGAGCTTCTTCGCGTAGTCGACCAGCTCATCCAGCGTTTGCGGCGGCCGTTCGGGATCGAGCCCGGCTTCCTTGAACAGCGCCTTGTTCCAGAACAGCGCCAGCGAGCGCACGGCAGTGGGCAGTGCATAATATTTGCCGTCGACTTTCATCTGTTGGACGATCGGGAAGAATTCCTTCTCGATCTCGGCGGTATCGAAGGCGCCCGCGGGCAACGGTTGCAGCAGTCCCGCCTTCAGATAGTCCTGCAGCCATCCATAGAAGAGCTGGACGACATCGGGCCCTTGCCCGGCCGGGATGGCTGCGGCGATCTTGACGCGGAAATCGTCGTACGGAACGTGCGTATGCTTGACCTTGATGCCGGGGTTCGCCGCTTCGAACCGCTTGATGAGCTCGTCGATCGCCTGAACGCGCTGCGCGAACGTGTATTGCCAGTACTCGATTTCCACCTGCGCGCGCGCGGAGCCGGTCCACAACAGAGCCGCGAGCATCGCTCCGAGGCACAATCCCGTCTTGCCTGCTTTCATCGCCACGCTCTTCCCCCTTGCGGTCGCTCGCGGGTTTAACCCCTACGGTGGAGCGATGGTAGCGGATATTGCGAGGCTTGCAGAGGCTCGGGGAGGGAGAGCGGCTGCGCCATGCACGCAGCTCGCGATGCGCCCGCCCGGTCCAAGTATTGACGGCGCCGTGACGATTGGCGAGACGGCGGCTTTGTCGACATAATGGCCGCTCGATCCGATCAGGACGGACGATCGCTGCAAGGCGCTGCTCGCAGAAGCCGAGACGCGGCTTGCGGCGCTCGACGAAGGAGCGAAATCGGCCCTTGACGGAGTTCGATATGAGCGCTGACCAATCCGCAACGACCGGTCCCGATCTCGCGCTGGGTGTGGCGACCGACACGCTCGCCGATGGGCAGGTGCTGGCCGGGCACGTCGGCGACGACGCGCTCGTGCTCGTGCGTCGCGGCAGCGAGTTTTTCGCGATCGGCGCGAACTGCACGCACTATAGCGGGCCGCTTGCGCAGGGGCTCATCGTCGACGACACCGTGCGCTGTCCTTGGCATCACGCCTGTTTCAGCCTTCGCACCGGCGAGGCTCTGCGCGCGCCAGCCCTTGCTCCGATCGCGTGCTGGTCGACGGAGCTGCGTGACGGCAAGGTGTTCGTCCGGGAAAAGGTGGCGCCGACATCGAGCGCCCGGATCGCGCCGGCACGCGGATCGCCCCGGACGATCGTGATCGTCGGCGGCGGCGCCGCCGGTTTCGCCGCCGCCGAGATGCTGCGCCGCCGCGGCTACCAGGGCGGCATCGTGATGCTGAGCGACGACGATGCGCCGCCAGTCGACCGGCCGAACTTGTCGAAGGATTATCTCGCCGGCAGCGCGCCGCAAGAGTGGGTCCCGTTGCGCGACGCAAGCTTCTACACCGAGCAGCGCATCGACTTGCGGCTGAAGACGAGCGTCAGCGCGATCGACATCGATGCGCGCGAGGTCGCACTCGGCGACGGCGGCAAGGTCGCCTACGACCGGCTGCTGCTCGCGACCGGCGCTGAGGCGGTGCGATTGCCGCTGCCGGGCATGGACCTGCCGCACGTGCACACGCTGCGCGCGCTCGGCGATTGCCGCGCCATCATCGCGCGGGCCACAGCGGCGCAGCGCGCCGTCGTGATGGGCGCGAGCTTCATCGGCCTCGAGGTCGCGGCCTCGCTGCGTGCGCGCGGGATCGAGGTGCACGTCGTGGCGCCGGAGAAGCGACCGATGGAGCGTGTTCTCGGCGCGAAGATGGGCGACTTCGTTCGAAGCCTGCACGAAGAGCATGGCGTGATCTTCCACCTGGGAGACTCGGCGAGCGCGATCGATGCACGCCGAGTCACGCTCAAGAGCGGCGGTACGATCGACGCGGACCTCGTCGTCGTCGGCGTCGGCGTACGGCCGCGGCTCGCGCTCGCCGTGAAGGCTGGCCTCGCGATCGATCGCGGCGTGACGGTCAACGAGTTTCTCGAGAGCAGCGCATCCGGAGTCTTCGCAGCGGGCGACATCGCGCGATGGCCGGACCCGCATAGCGGCACGGCGATCCGCGTCGAGCATTGGGTCGTCGCCGAGCGCCAGGGCCAGACCGCCGCGATCAACATGCTCGGCCGCCGCGAGAAGTTCGACGCCGTGCCGTTCTTCTGGAGCCAGCACTATGACGTGCCGATCAACTACGTCGGCCACGCCGAGACGTGGGACGAGGTCGCGATCGACGGCGACATCGCGAAACGCGACTGCGCGGTGCGGTACAAGCGCAACGGTCGCGTGCTCGCCATCGCGTCGATCTATCGCGACACCGACAGCCTCGTCGCCGAAGTCGAAATGGAGCGCGAGCAGGTCCAGAGCTGACTCGGCAGCGTCTCTTTCGCGCGCTACGGCGCCGATGCGCAAGGACGTCTGAAGGCGCAAGTCAATAATCGCAGCCGGGCACCGCTGGTGGCACTGCGCTCACCGGGCCGTACGTCCAGGCACCAGGAAATCGAAGTCGCAGCCTTCGTCCGCCTGCAGCACGCTGCGATGGAACAACGCCGCATAACCGCGATCGGGCGCGACCGCGGCGCCCGGCTGGATGTCGCTTCCTTGCGCTGCGCGCCGGCGCGCGAGCTCGGTTTCGTCGACCAGCAGCTCGATACGGCGAGCGGGTACATCGAGTGCGATGCGGTCGCCGTCCCGCACCAGACCGAGCGGCCCGCCAACCGCTGATTCGGGCGCGATGTGCAGCACGATGGTGCCGAACGCGGTGCCGCTCATGCGCGCATCGGAAATGCGCACCATGTCCTTGACGCCTCGTTGCGCGAGCTTGCGCGGAATCGGCAGATAGCCCGCCTCGGGCATCCCCGGCGCGCCACGCGGGCCCGCATTGCGCAGAACGAGCACGTCGTCGGCCATCACGTCGAGCGCAGCATCGTCGATGCGTTCGCTCATGTCCTCGACCGAGTGGAAGACGACGGCGCGCCCGGTGTGCGTCATCAGTTCGGGCGATGCGGCCGACTGCTTGATGACGGCGCCGCGCGGCGCGAGGTTGCCGCTCAGAACGGCGATGCTGCCGAAAGGCTTGATCGGTGCTGCGCGCGTGCGAATCACGTCCTGGCCCGGCACATTTTCCGCCGCGTCGATGTAGTCGCGCAGCGTGCCGCCCGTGACGGTAGGCGCGCTCGAATCGAGCAGGCCATCGAGCTCGCGAAGCAGCCGCGGCACGCCTCCGGCCCAATGGAAATGTTCCATGTAGTGCGCGCCCGAAGGCTTGAGGTCGAGCAGCACCGGCACTTCGCGCCCCAACTTGTCGAACTCGGCGAGATCGACCGTGATGCCGAGCCGGCCCGCCGCCGCCGTGAGGTGCACGAGGCCGTTGGTCGAGCCACCGATCGCCTGCAAGACGACCATCGCGTTGCGAAACGCCGCGGGCGTCATCACGTGCGATGGCTTCGGACCGCCGTTGACGGCCATCGCAGCGGCGAACTGGCCGCTCGCTTCGGCCGAGCGCAGGCGGTCGGCATGCGTTGCCGGAATGGATGCGGAGCGGGGCAGTGCGAGACCCATCGCCTCGACGATGCACGCCATCGTGCTCGCAGTGCCCATCACCATGCACGTGCCGGCCGTCGGCGCGAGCCGCTCGCTCACGCGTTCGATCTCCTGCGCGTCGATGCGCGCGCCCCGGTGCTCCCCCCAAAGGCGTCGGCAGTCCGTGCAGGCGCCGAGCTGCTCGCCGTTGTAATGGCCGACCAGCATCGGGCCGACCGGCACGATGATCGCGGGCACGTCGGCCGACGCGCAGGCCATCATCTGCGCCGGGATCGTCTTGTCGCAACCGCCGATCAGCACCACCGCATCCATCGGCTGCGCACGGATCATCTCCTCCGTGTCCATCGCCATCAGGTTGCGCAGGAACATGCTGGTGGGGTGCGCGAACGATTCGTGGATGGAGATGGTGGGAAACTCCATCGGCAGCGCGCCCGCGAGCATCGCGCCGCGCTTGACGGCCTCGATGAGCTTCGGCACGTTGCCATGGCAGGCGTTGTAGTCGCTGAACGTATTGGCAATGCCCACCACCGGCCGCGACAGCGCGTCGTCCGACAAGCCCATCGCCTTGATGAAGGCCTTGCGCAGAAAGAGCGAGAAGTCGGCGTCGCCGTACGACGTCAATCCCTTGCGCATGCCGTGGCTCATGGAAATTTCCGTCGATTTGATGGATCATTATCGATAATCGATGTCGACAAGACAAGCAGCGGGGCGCGCACCATGCGTAGAAACCTGCGTTCAAGCGCCGATGCCGCTTCTATTATCGATAACACTGCGCGCCGACGGAGGGCAGCGATGACGAGCTCGGCCACCGAAGCGGAAGCGCGGCCCCGACGCGACACGTCGGTCCTCGACGAGCCGCAGGATCTCGCCGGGCTGCTCGGTGACGACATCATCTTCGGACGGCTTCGGCCCGGCACCCGGCTCATCGAGGACAACCTGATCGCCCGTTTCGGCGTGACGCGACACTTCGTGCGCCAGGCTCTGGTCGAGCTGGAGCGCACCGGCATCGTCGTGCGCGAGAAGAACAAGGGCGTGGCCGTTCGCTCGCTCACGCCGCGCGAAGTTGCCGAAATCTACGAAGTGCGCGAGCTGCTGCAACGACAAGCCGCGTTGCGCATTGCGTTGCCCGCGCCGCCCGCAGTGATCGAGCAGCTCGAGCGCTTGCACGACGAATACGGCCGGCATCTGCGGGCACGCAATTTCCGCGGCGTGCACGAAGCCAACGACGCGTTCCACCTGGCGATGTTCGCCGCGTGCGGCAACAAGTATCTGGTCGAATCGATCAAGCATTACATGTGGCTGAGCCTGCTCGTGCGCTCGAAGAAGACCGCCGATTACAACCACGCGGCGGCTTCCGAGCGCGACCACCACATGATCATCCAGCTCCTCAAGGGCACCGACAGTTGGGCACTCGCCCAGCTCTGCGTGGACCACGTGCAGGCAGCGAAGAGCGATTACCTGCAGGCGGCGGCCGCGGCGGCCAAGTAACGAGCGTGAATTTCTGACCGCGCTTCGTTCGTTGTAGACGACACTTGACAGCGCTGATCGATTGGCGAAAGATCGTCAATTCCAGCGCGCTGCGCATCGTGCAGGCCCATTGGGTCAACGGTGCACAGCAGTCACTTGGCAAAACTGTCGCAAGGCAGTGACGCAAAGCTTCCGGCCCGGCGGTGGACGTTCGGGTAGCGGGGTTGCCGGCGGGACTCCCGCCGTCATGCACGGATTGCGTGCGCCCGCCGCGTGGGCCGGCATCCAGCCCGTGTCACTGCCTCCGGCACGTTCGGTGCGGAGGGTTTGCGATGTGGAA
The DNA here is from genome assembly GCA_963728935.1 of uncultured beta proteobacterium. Taxonomy (GTDB): domain Bacteria; phylum Pseudomonadota; class Gammaproteobacteria; order Burkholderiales; family Casimicrobiaceae; genus CAVSMC01. The sequence goes on from CAVSMC010000001.1 coordinate 3,288,439, forward strand.
GTACCCCGATCGTTGGGCGTTGGCCGCAGCGTTGATCTTCGCTGCGAGCGGCTGTGTGACCACGCCGCCGGTCGTAACGTATGCACGCGCGCCGATCGCCATCCAGGAGAAACCACCGGTTGCGCAGTCGCCATGCGCGCCGTGCAAAGAGCAGATCCGCGAGGTCGAACGACTGCGACAGGATCTCGAGAGCCGCGATGTAGAGGTGCGCGAACTGCGCTCCGATCAGCGCGTTCAGGTGAAGGTGTTGCAGGAATCGAGGCGCGAGGTCACCCGCGCAAAGGTGAAGCTCCGCCGGCTCGCGACGCGCGCGGACGCCGCGTCCTACATCGCCGAGGTCGAGGTCGCGCTGGAGTCACTGCGCTCGTCGCGTGGCGCGGCATCGACGCTACCTCAGGTCGCTCAGGCGCAACGCCTGCTCGAGTCGACGGCGACGCCGTTCGCGCAGGGCGAATATGGTGTGGCTATGGAGCGCGCCGCCGACGCCGAGCAATTGATCATTTCGGCCGCCGACAACGAGGTCCGACGGCCGACGCTCGCACGGAAGAAGGCGAAGACGCCGCCTCGGTCCACGATGGTGGCGGGCGGCGGGCGCGAATAGCTACGTCACGTATTCCACCCGGTTTCGGCCGCTGCGTTTGGCCTGGTACAGCGCTTCATCGGCTCGGGCGAGCGCTTGTTCGGGACCCGCGTCCTCTTCGCGGCTGCGCGCGACCCCGAGGCTCACCGTGATCGAAATCCGCTCCGCGCTTGCGTCCGTTGGACGATTTTCGACAACCGAGCGTATGCGTTCGGCAATGTCGATCGCCGCATCGAACGCCGTCTCCGCCAGCACGAGAACGAACTCCTCCCCGCCGTAGCGCGCAGCGTAATCGATACTGCGGATCGACTGTTTGAGAATCGCAGCGACATCCGCCAATACCTGGTCGCCCGCGACGTGGCCGTACTTGTCGTTGATCGACTTGAAGTAGTCGAGATCGAGCATCAGCACGGCGAATGGTCGGTGGTTCCGTCGGAAACGCGCGAATTGCTCCGCCAGGATGTCGTCGAGCTTCTTTCGGTTGTACAAACCCGTGAGACTGTCGGTGACGGCGAGGTTTTCCAGCAGCTGATTTTGCGTCTGCAACGCCTGATTGGCCGCCATGACCTCCGCGCGACTGCGTTGCAGCCGATCCGTCATCAGGTTGAACACGCGGGTCAGTTGGCCGATTTCGCCCACCGGTGCGTCACGCAGCTGGACGCCCAGATCACCGCGCGCGATGGCCCCCGCGGCCGCGATCAGGCTGTTGAGCGGTGTCACGATCGAACGGCCCATCCAATACGCGACCAAACCAACCAGCAGCGTCAGGGCAGCGGTAAGGAGCACGAAGACCTTGAGCAGTCCGAGCCATTGCGCGAAGATTTCCGCGCGATCTTTCTCCGCCACGACGATAACGGGCAGCGACGCAGGCACCGCGGCAACCGCGACGACCTCGTGGCGATGATGGCCCTGCAGACTTACCGCTTCGCCCAAGTGGGCGCGCAGGTGCTCGAGGCGCTCCTCACCCAGAGGTATCAGCGCGTTTGCCGCCGTCCGCGTGCCGATCAATGGCGCGCCGTCGGACGCGAGCAGGATCACCTCCGTCGACGACATGTGCACCTGGTCCTGCAAACGCGCCCTGACGGAGCCCAGGTCGAGCACGGCCGAAAGCGCGCCGAGCAGTTCGTTGTGCATCGACAAGACGGGCACAGCCACAGCAAGCGTTGCGGTCGCGCGAGCGCTGTTCCAACGCGGTGCCTCGACGATGGCACCTTCGGTGATCGCGCTGTTCGGCCAGTCGGTCGGCACGACGATCGGCGCAGGCGTCGGACTGCTGCTCGCGACGACGTGACCGCCGGCATCGAATAGCGTCAGCTCCAGCAGCGGCTCGAGCCGCTTCTGAACCGAGCCCAGGTAGAGCTTCATTTGAGCGGGCCCAATGGGTGTGCGACCGGACGGCGGCGCCGTTCCCGTCGTCAACCCATCGGTGAGAACGTATGCGGTCGACAGCGTCCGCACTTCGCTCACCCGTTCCCTGAGCCACATCGTCAGTTCGCTGCTGCTGTCGGCTGCGAGCGCACGCAACTCGTGATCCACGTTGTCGCGGATTACCGCTTCGTGGCGCCAGAAGGACAGCAGCCCGAGACCGATCGACGGAATAAGGGTCGCGAGCACGGCGAACGTCAGGATCCTGCTGTTGATGCTCTTCACGTCGCGCGTTGCTCGAGGTGATATCGTGTTGGCTCAGCGACCGCTCGTGGCGCATTCGGCCTATTCGATGAAGCCGTATTGCCTCGACTCGGACACGCCCGGGAATTCTTATCGCACCGCCTCGATCACGCTAAACGTAGGCCCGGCGGGAAGCACCCCCTTGACGCGAAGTTCCGTCGCGCTCAGTAGGTTCCGGTACTCGTCCTCGGTTCGTTCTTGGCCTCCCATGCCAATCAACATGTTGAGGTCACCGCGGGCGATAGCCTGATGAGCGTTGGACGCCTCGAGCTGCTGGGGGACGATCCTTTCGACGAGCAGGACCTTGGCACGCTCATGCATCACGCGCCGGCAATTTTGAAGGATCTTCATGCTGCTCTCGTCATTCCAATCGTGGATCACGCTCTTCAGCATGTACGCGTCGGCCCCGCCTGGAATCGAATCGAAGAAGTTGCCGGCAACGAATTCACAGCGATTCGCGAGCAAGACCGTTTCCATGTGTAGTCTGGCGTTTTCGATCACATACAGCCTATCGAACAGCACCCCGTGCATATCCGGGTTCGCCCGGAGAATCGCACCGAGTAGTTCTCCGTAACCTCCACCGACGTCCACGATTCGCTTCACGCCAGAAAAGTTGCACGCGGCTACGATGCCGGCCGAGTCAAGGCGTGTCAAATCGACCATCGCCTGGTTGAATGCCGCAGCGGCTTCGGGATTCGCGTCCAACTGGTCGAATCTGTCGCTCCCGGTCGTCAGTGTTCTCGCACTTTCTCCTGTCATCACGCTGTGAAGCAGATTGCCCCAGATCGACCACAGGGACCCTCCCCAATAAAGCGTCCAGGAACGAAGCGAGCCGGCGACGTCTGCACGCAGTAACGAGCCCATCGGAGTGAGTTGATAGAATCCATCACCTTGATCTCGGCAGATCTCGATTGTCGCGAGCGCACGCATCAGGCGGCGCAGCGACGGTGCGTGAGCACCCGTTGCGCGTGCGAGTTCCTCGCTGGACTTGGCGCCGGTGGCTAGAAGGTCCGCTATCCGGAGATGCGCCGCGACATAGATCGCCTGAGACATCCAGCTGCCGTTGACGATGTCGAGCAACCGTCTAGCCGTAACGGCTGAGTCGCTAGTGCTCGCTGCATTCGGCTCTACCATTTGCCGCGCTCCTTCCACTTCTTCGACGAGGCCTGCCCTATCATGACTCGACGGGGTCCCGTGCGATAATCTTACTTTGATTGCTCGGGATTCAAATGGCGCCGACGGTGCTGCTCGTCGCTACTGCGACGAAATGGCTAGGGGCCGCCCGTATTCCGCGCGACCTCGATAAGGCGGGCTGGAGCGTCTCGTTATTAGCCCCGAAGGGATCGTTGGTCGAACACAGTCGGTACGTGCGAAAGATCGGCCATCTGCCCGACAACGCGACCCCACTCGAGTGGGTATACGCGTTCGCCGCAACGGTGAAGGCGACCACGCCTCGGCTGGTCTTGCCTTGCGACGACACCGCGTTCCGCCTGATGCAGCTATTGGCGGCCGCTCCACCGGACGGCATGCCGCCTGTGCTTCGACTCCAGCTCGCTGCGCTGATCACCGATTCTCTTGGCGACCCCGCTCACTACCGCGCGAGCGTCGACAAGACGTTGATCTGCCCGGCGGCGGAAGCGGCAGGCATTCGCGTTCCTCCGTACATCGTCGTTGCCCTTCCGTCTGAAGCGGAATCCTTTATCGCCCTGCACGGATGGCCGATTGTGCTCAAGCGCAGCCATACGAGCGCCGGTGCGGGCGTCGCTATCTGCGCTAACCAGGATGCGTTGCAGCGGGAGTTTGCACGGTTAATTAACGAAGGAACGCTGGAGCTCAATGACTCGGACCTCCGTCGGCTGCTGGTCCAGGCTTACGTACCGGGTCGTACCCGATACTTCGCGGGTACCGCTTGGCAGGGCTCACTGATTTGCGGCTATGCAGTCGACAAGTTGGAGGGAGAGCCTCGAGGGCCCGCCAGTGTCGTCCGCTACTTCCATTCCCCCGAGCTTCAGGAATCCGCCTCAAGACTTGCACGCGCATTCGGCATATCGGGAATCTTCGCGCCTGAATACATTATCCACGAGCAAACGGGTGCGCCATATCTGATCGAGATAAATCGACGCGTCACGCCGGGCACCCATCGTGGCGAACTCATCAACGTCAGCACCGGCGCCGCTCTGCTCGCCGCGGTGGAAGGAAAACCGTTGAACACACGTGCGCGTCTTGACGACGGCGAAGAGCGCATATTCGTGAGCTTCCCGCACGAATGGCTGCGGGATCCCGAGAGCAAGTACTTGCGTGACTATCCTGTCGATGTGCCTTGGGACGAACCCGCGCTCATCGACGCACTGCTCGCGATGAGGCATGAACCGTGAAGCGACGCCATGGACCCATCCGCCGACCGCGGCGATACGGCATCAATATGATTGCCATCGCGTGCGTCGCCGTCGTAATGGCCGGTGTATTCGGCCCTGCTTTCGCGGCGGGTACACAATCCTTTCCAAGTCGGCCGATCCAGCTGATAGTGCCCTTCACCGCAGGCAACCAGCTCGATGTCTTTGCCCGGCTCATCGCCGACCGAATGGCAGAATCGATGGGACAGCCGGTGGTGGTCGTAAACCGGCCGGGCGTCTCGGGCAATGCGGCCAGCGAGGTCGTCGCCAAGGCCGCTCCCGACGGGTATACGCTGCTCGTGTCCGGGGTGCTTATCACGCTGCTGCCGCTAACGTACGGATCTCGCGCGGTAGACCCGGTCGCTGCGTTCGCGCCTGTTACCAGGCTCGCGCAGCAGCCTATCGTGATCGCGGCGAACACGTCGCTGCGCGTCAATTCGCTTTCCGACCTGATCGCACTGGCCCGGAGGAAGCCGGGCGAGATCGCCTATGCGACGTCGGGCATAGGTACAGCCCAACATGTCGCGATGACAATGTTGTCGCAGCGCGCTGGGATTGCGCTCTTTCACGTCCCATACGCCAACTCCGGCCAGTTGATCGGGGACGTACTCGCCGGCGAGGTTCCCATCGCAATGTCCTTTCCCGGGACGGTCGAACCGTACCTGAAGACCGGGCGGCTCAAAGCTTTGGCGGTGACGAGCGCGCGTCGCGCTCCAGCGTGGCCCGATATTCCGACCGTCGCGGAAGCCGGGTTCCCGGACTTCGACGTGTTGTCCTGGGTAGGCGTGCTAGCTCCAGCCGGAACGCCGCCGGAGATCATCGACCGGCTTCATCGCGAGATCGTTCGAATCCTCAATATCCCGCAGGTCCACAACGCGTTCCTCGCGCAGAACGCCGAGCCTGTTGGCAATACACCGGAGCAGTTTGCAGCCGAGATCAAATCGTCAGTCGCGCGCTGGACGCCAGTGGTCAAAGCGGCGGGGATCAAGGTCGACTGAGCCCGCACTCGAATCGGGTCCATAGCGTTATTGAAGGCGATTTAACAACGTTTAAGGACCATCCGATGACCGGCACCGGGCGGACAGACGACGGCGTCGCTTCGATGGCGCGCGTGTGCGAGCACAGCGTCGAGCGCGCGCGGGACGCAACGCAGGTCGAGTGCGTTTGTCAGCAATGCGCCGTAGCGAATCTTGCGCCGGGCCCGCGTTCCCATGAACCGCCGCAGCTGGGCGTGGCTCTCCCTTGCGCGCTGAGCGGGTTGGTCCTGAAAGCGGCGGAAAGACTCGATCTCGCCTTGAACGGCAAGCAGCCGCTCGACCGCGGGGGCGCCAAGCGCGCGGATCAGTTCGTCTTCGAGATCCGCGTCGCACACGAAAAATCCAAGCGCCTCCGCGCCCGCGCGACTGAGGTTCGTTCCAAGCCCCACGCGCTCGAGACCGCGCCAAAGGTGCGGCTCCTCGTTTGCGTCGACCAGCCCCGCCAGCCGCAGGCCTAGCCCTGGCGGGCCCAATGCATGCAGGAACTTGCCGGTGTTCGTCGCGCCGCCGACGGGAAGGATGACGATCCGCTCGGCCGCGAGGTTCAAGCCGCGCCGATGTGCGAGTGCCTCGAGGGCCGCTTGGTCGCTCCAGCCCTCCACGAGGATCGCCGCGATCGCACCGCTGCGGACAACCATCTTGCAGGCCGCTTCCGTGGTCAGCGCTGGCCGGGGACCAAGGCCTTCATCGATCATGGGCATCGCGACGGCGTTCCCGCAACTGCGATCACTGACTGCGGTTGCGCCGACCCAACAGCTCCGCCACGCGGTCTGCTCCGCCCTTTCCGACGTTGCCCGCGGTCGCTACCGCAGCGCCCGCGTCGAGCATTCGTGCGAACGCGTCGCGCACTTGCGTGGGGCCGACCGCGGCGATGCGCGCGAGCAACTCCTCGCGCGAGCGAATGCGGCCCAGGGCGAAGAGCTCGAGCGCCGCGAGCTCGAGCCTCTGCGCGGGCGCTTCCCGCTCGCACAGGCGGCGGACCGCGGTCTGGTTGCGCGCGCGATCGAGTCCCACCCGATCGGTGGCCTCGAGATGCTGACGGAGCAGGCGGGCGACCTCGGTGACGTATTCCTCGAGTTGATCGGAAGTCGTCGACGCCTCGATCACGAACTGGCCGTACGCGTCCCTCGCGTCGGCCCAGCAGTCCGCGTGATACACGAGGCCGCGTCGCTCGCGCACGCGGTCGAGCAGCGGCGAGCTCATGCCCTCGCCGATGAGAGCCGCGGCGACGACGAAGTCATCCGGAAGGCTCGGCAGCGCCGGGATGGGGAACCCGACGACGACATCGATCTGACTTGACCCGCGCAGCCGGCGCGAGCGGACGCCTCCGAGATAAGCGGGCGCCGCGATCACGTTCTCGTTGCCGGCGCGCATGTCGCCGAAGGCAGCCTCCACGGTGGCGACGACCTGGTCGGGATCGACATCCCCGGCGACGCCGACGACGGTATTGGCGCCGGTGTACTGCTGTTCGACCCACGTCACGAGCTCGGCGCGCGTGAAGCGGCGGATGTTCGCCCGGCTGCCGATCACCGGGCGGCCCGCCGGATGCGCGCCGTAGCAGGCCTCGTCGAACAGCTTGAAGGCCATCGCCATCGCGTCGTCTTCGTCGTCGTTGTACTCGTGCAGGAGGACGTCGCGCTCGCGCTCGAGCTCGTCTTCGGGAAAGGTGCTCTCGCGCACGATGTCGCCGAGCATGCGCACGAACGCCGCCGCGTCGCGCGCGAGACCGCGCATGTGGAATCCGGTGTGGTCCTTGTCGGTGTGGGCGTTGACCTCGGCGCCCAGGCGTTCGGCATCGAGGTTGATCCGCTGGCAGTCGCGCGAACGCGTGCCCTTGAACGCCATGTGCTCGATGAAATGGCTGATGCCGTTCTGGCGCGCGCTTTCGTGTTGGCTGCCGCTGCGCACGAAGACGCTGACCGCCGCCGTTGCAAGATGCGGCAGGCGAAAGACGGCGACGTGCACGCCGTTGTCGAGCGTCGCGACGACGCTGTCCGCCTCGCCTGTGTGGGCGCGGGTCGAGGGAGGTCGCTGTTTGCGAAAGCCGGGCCGGCGCATAATCCGTACACGCAGCATGTGCGCGCCGATTATCGCATCGAAGGCCAACTCCCTTGACTGCCGACACACCCCAGTCGCGCCGAAAGGCGCAACTCGACGCCTTGCTTCTTGCCCTCCCCGGCGTGAGCGCGCGAAAGATCAACGGCCTCGACGCCTACTTCATCGCCGACAAGATGTTCGCGTGCATCAGCGGCAAGGGCGTTGGATTGCGCCTGCCTGTCGCCACTGCCACGGAGCTGCAGTTTTCGAGGGGCAACGTCGTTCCGTTTCAGCCTGGCGGTGTGGCAAGCACGAGGGAGTGGATCCAAATCGACCGTGACGATGCGGCCGATTACGAGAAGGATCTACCGCTGTTTCAGGAATCGGCGGAGTTCGTAAAGGGCGGCCGCGGGCGTTAGTGCGACAGGCGGTGGGGAAGGTTGCTTCCAGCAAGTTGCATCCCTCTCGCTTGACAAATGGCTTTACTGCGTCTAAATTGATTTTAGACATGATAAAGCTGTTGTCGATGACCACCCGACGCCGCGACTACCGCAGTCCGATCCGAGACGACGCGAAGGCGCATACGCGCCGCCGCATCGTCGAGGCGACGGTCGCGCTTCACGCCGAGAAAGGCGTGCTCGCGACCAGCCATGCAGACATCGCCGAGCGCGCCGGCGTGTCGGTGCCGACCGTCTACAACCACTTTCCGAACAGTGTCGCGCTGCTGCCGCATTGCATGGGCATGGTCGAGGCGACGCTGCCGCCGTTGGACGAGCAGGGCATCCTCGCCGGGCGCGAGCCGGCGCGCCGCGTCGAGCGGCTGGTCGCGTCGCTGTATGACCGGCACGAGCGGCTCGCTCCATGGCTGCGCTGGGCGGTGGTCGAGGCCCTGAAGATTCCCGAGCTCGCCGCAGCGCTCGACGAACGCGATCGTGCTGACGCTCGACTGATCGCAGCCGTGCTCGCGGTCGATGCGCACCGCCGAGCGCGGCGCCGCGTACTTGCGATTGCGCGCGCGCTGCTCGATTTCACCACGTGGCGCCGCCTGACCGACGACCTCGGCAGCAGCGGCGCCGCCATCCGCGCAACCACCGCGGCGCTCGTCGCCGCCCTTGACCACGAAGGAGCACACCGATGAGCATCGTCAACTCGGACGTCGGCAGCACGATCGACGAGGTCGCGCCCGACATCTACCGCATTTCGATCCCGGTGCGGGAAACCGCCATCCCGGGCGGATTCTCGTTCAACCAATATCTGCTCGTCGACGACGCACCGCTGCTGTATCACACCGGGCCGCGGAAGATGGCCGCGCACGTGCGCGAGGCGATCGCGCGCGTGATGCCGGTCTCGAAGCTCGCCTACATCGGCTTCTCGCACGTCGAGTCCGACGAATGCGGCAGCCTCAACGAGCTCCTCGCGGCCGCGCCGAACGCGAAGCCGCTGTGCAGCCATATCGCCGCGATGGTGTCGATCGACGATCTCGCCGACCGGCCGGCCCACGCGCTCGACGACGGCGACACGCTGTCGCTCGGGCGGCACACCGTGCGCTCGTTCTACACCCCGCATCTTCCGCACGGCTGGGAATGCAATGCGCTGCTCGACGAGACGACCGGCACGCTGTTTTGCGGTGACCTTTTCACGCAACCCGGCGACTCCAACCCGGCCGTCACGACGAACGACGTTCTCGAGCCGTCGGAGGCGATGCGAAGCGGCCTCGACTATTACGCGCACGCAGCGGATTCCGCGGCGCAGCTCGAGCGCCTGGCGTCGACGGCACCTTCGACGCTGGCGTGCATGCACGGAAGCGCTTATCGGGGCGACGGCGCGGCGCTAATGAGGGAGTTGGCGAAGCGGTTGAGCTGACGCGAATGCGGTGATACCGTCTTCGCTTGCAAGAATAGTCGTCCCGATTTCGCATTCGCGAGACACCCTTTCGCTCGGTGTGACGGCCGCATTGCACGGTAGCTGGAGCCCCAATGGAAGCCAAAGTCGATTTTTCCAAGCTCACACTGATGGACGCGCTCGATCTCGCGCATCTGATCGAGGTCGAGGCGTTTGAGCGCTACACGCATTTCGCCAAACGACTCGGAAGCCGCGATCCCAACGACGCGGGCGCGGCGTTCCAATCGATGGCCGTCAACGAGAAGAAGCACGGTGATCAGCTCGCCGAACGCCGGCTGGCGCTCTTCGGCGATAAACCGCCCACAGTCAAGCTGGACGATATATTCGATGTGGAAGCCCCCGAGTTCGGGGCACCTCGTTGGAACATGTCGCAGCTGCGCGCGTTCCAGGTGGCGTTGTCCTCCGAGAAGAAGGCCTACGCGTTCTACGACGCGGTGCTGCCGAGCGTCAAACAGGCGGTTGTGAAGGCGCTGTTCGAGGAACTTCGCAACGAAGAGGCCGAGCACGTTGCGATGATCGAGGGGATCATCGCGAAGTTGCCGCCGTCGGCTGCGAACGAACTGGAAGACGACGACGACGACCCCGGAGGCAGCGGCGTGTAGGGGCCGACGCAAGTCGTGGCTCATGGCCGATGGTGCGTCGGTGACGAGATCGTGCCCGTTCGACGCACTCCGCGCGCCCGTTCCAGGTCTGATGCGCGGCGCGCGCTTCGCGGCCTTCCAACGCCGCCATGAGCGCGAAGTGGTCGGCCCACGGACCTTGCAGGTCGAACGAAGCTGCAAGTCGCCACCCTTCGCGCGCAACCGTACGCGCGTCGGCGGGATTGCCCATGAAGAGCGACGCCGCGGCGACGTTGACGGTGATTAACGCGACGTCGTTCATGCGCCGCGTCTGCAAGAGCTCGCCGAGCAATGCGTTGCCTTCTCGCCACGCCTCCTCGAAATCTCCGGCACCGACGGCCGCATCGAGCGCGTGGCTGCGTCCGCTTTGCAGGCTCGCTCTAAGAGCCGCGGGAACGATGTGGCGCCGCCCGCACGGCCAGGAGCACTGAAGCCCGGTTGCGCCGAGCGAACAGGTCTGCTATGTGCAAGCCTACAAGCGGTGCGGCTGCGCAGCGCGCGTACAATGTCGGTCGCGGTTCCCGATGCCATGCGGCGTCCGGAACCGCCGTTTTTTGAGCGCGTCCCACTCGCCATCCCCTCCGTGACCCGCAAGCTCGTCACCGACATCTACGATCTCGCGTGGCCGGTGCTGGTCGCTCAGCTCGCCGTCATGGCGTATTCGGTGCTCGACACGGTGATGGCGGGCCGCTTTGCAACCGACGACCTCGCGGCGGTCGGCATCGGCGCGTCGATCTACTTCAGCGTGTTCATCGGGCTGATGGGCGTACTGCTCGCGGTGACGCCGACCGTCGCGCATCTGCTCGGCGCCGGACGACGCCGCGAAATCGGCGAGCAGGTCCGGCAGGCGATGTGGCTCGTGCTCGCGCTTTCGATCGTGTCGGTACTGGTGTACGCGAATCCGGAGCCGCTGCTCGCGCTGAGCGAAGCGCCGCCGGTCGTCGCCGAGAAAGTTCGATCGTATCTCGCGATCGCGGCGTGGGGCGCGCCGGCCGGGCTCGCGTTCCGCCTGTTCGCGAACTACACGATGGCGGTGTCGCTCACGCGCGTGATGATGGCGCTGAATCTCCTGGGCCTCGCGCTCAAGCTGCCGCTCAACTGGATGTTCATCTTCGGTCACTGGGGCGCGCCGGCGATGGGATCGTCGGGTTGCGCGCTGTCGACCGTGATCGTGAACTGGGTGATCTGCATTCTCGCGTGGGTGCACTGCGCCACCGCCGCCGACTATCGGTCCTTCGACGTGTTCGCGCGGTGGTCGTGGCCGCGCTGGCGCGATCAGTGGCATTTGATCGCGCTCGGCGCGCCGATCGGCGGCACGTTTCTCGTCGACGTGACGGCGTTCACGTTCATGGCGCTGTTCGTCGCGCGGCTCGGCGCGGTCAATTCGGCGGCTCATCAGATCGCGGCCAATGTCGCCGCGGTGATGTACATGCTGCCGCTCGCGATGGGCAATGCGGTCGGCGTGCTGGTCGGGCAGGCGATCGGCGCGCGCCAGTTCGCGCTCGCGCGCTCGACCGGCCTGACCGGGATCGCGCTCGCGCTCGGATTGGGCGTCGTTTCCGCGACGACGCTCGCCATCGGCTCGAACGTGGTCGCGGGCTTCTACACGATCGACGCGAACGTGCGTACGGTCGCTGCGACGTTGCTGATGCTCGTCGGCGGCTATCATGTCTTCGACGCGCTGCAGGCGGTGACGGTCAACGCGCTGCGCGGCTACAAGCGCGCGGTCGTTCCGTTGCTCGTCAACATCGTCGGCCTTTGGATCGTCGGTCTCGCCGGCGGCTACGTGATCGGCTTGACCAATGCGTTACCGCTGTCCGCCCTCGGCATCACGACGCCGCTCGGCGTGCGCGGCTTCTGGATCGGCGCCATCGGAGGCATGTTCATCGCGACCGGGGGCATCGTCGTCTATTTTCTCGTCGTCAGCGCACGCGGCCGCGCACGCGCGCGAGGCGAGGCGGTCGCCGCCGGTTGAGCGTGCGTCCCAAGAAGACTGCCGTGAAAGCGCGAAGCTGGGCATAATCGCCATTCCTATCAACTGGAGGCTACGCGATGGCAGCCGACAAGAACGATCCGGGAAAGGCCGACGACGTGAACGTCTCGCGGCGTGACTTCATCGCTCGCTCGGCCGCGGCAGGTTTTGTCGCCGCGACAGGCCCGTCATTCGCGGCGGCGCTTGCCGTCGTCGAATCGGAAGTGGCCGTGAAGACGCCCGACGGGACCTGCGACGCCGCGTTCATTCATCCGGCATCGGGTACGCACCCGGGCGTGATCCTCTGGCCCGACGCGTTCGGGTTGCGCCCGTCGATGCGCGACATCGCGAAGCGCATCGCGGCCGAGGGCTACAGCGTGCTGGTGCCCAACCCCTTCTATCGGGTCGGCAAGGCACCGATGTTCGCGACCGCTGCGAACTTCGACTTCAAGAGCCAGGACGACATGGCGAAGATCCGTCCGCTGATGTCGTCGGTCACCGCGGCGGGCGCCGCCGAGAAGGACGCGGTCGCGTTCGTGGCGTTCCTCGACGCGCGACCGCAAGTCGATAGGGCGAAGAAGATCGGGACGCAGGGTTATTGCATGGGCGGCCCGCTGGTCGTACGCACCGCAGCGACTGTTCCTCAGCGCATCGGCGCCGGCGCGTCGTTCCACGGCGGCGGCCTCGTGACCGACAAGCCGGACAGCCCGCATCTGCTCGCATCGAAGATCAAGGCACGGATGTATTTTGGCGTCGCGTCGAACGACGACCAGCGCCAGCCCGATGCGAAGGACATATTGAAGGAGACGTTCGCGAAGGCGGGCGTTCCGACCGAAGTCGAGGTTTATCCTGCGAAGCACGGATGGTGCGTGCCCGACATGCCGATGCAGGACGGCGCGCCGATCTACGACAAGGCGCAGGCCGAGCGCGCGTGGGGCAAGCTCGTCGCGCTGTACAAGACGCTGGGGTGATGCGCTGCGCGGACGCTCGCACCTCAGTCCCTGACGGCTCGCACATGGATCTCGACGCGCGCACCGACTGCGAGCGCGTACGGCACCGTCGACGCTCGCGAGCAGCATGGAAGCGCCTATCGCGGCGACGGCGCGGCGCTGCTCCCGGAGCTTTCAAAGCGGTTGAGCCGATGCGACGTCAGCGGCGCACCCGAAGCTGCACGCGCGCGCCTACAGCGCGCGCGTAGTGCTCGATGGTTCGCAGCGTGGGGCGCGTTCGCGCGCTTTCAAGACGCGATATCACACTCTTCGTCGTGAACATCCTCGCGGCGACTTCTTCCTGACCATGCCGGCGGCCGTTCGCGCCGCGACGAGGTCCGCGACGAGCTGCTGCAAGGTTCGATCGCGGGCAAGCGAGCGGACGCGCTGTCGATCGCGTTTATCGGCGATCGCCGCGATGTTGGTCGCGAGCAGACGCGCGCGGTCGTTCATCGGGATGGCTCCTTGGTCCTTGGCGGGGTGGTTAGCAAAGATGCTAACTCCCGCCTCCGACCATCACCATCGTCCGCACGGATGAACCTGAGCCCGTTTGTGCGGGCTGGCGAACGCGTTCATCTGCTGTGCGGCGAGAGCCTCCGGAGCGTTCAACACCATCGCGGGGTCGCCGCTGTACCGACTTCGGCGGCACGCGCTGAGGTCGTTTCGAGCGCCGTGGCGCGCATGAAAACATGCGGACACGTTCACTGGTGGGAGTTCGCAATTTTGCGAACTGTCTGCGGCGACGAGGTGGGGCAGCGACCTGCCCCTCCTCGAATGTTTCCGACACCGAGCGCAGTCTGGCGTACTCCTGCAGCGTCCGGCACGCAAGGGCATATCAGCTTAACCGATGGATGCATCACTCCAACGGCATCGCCCGCAGCAAGGCGTCGGCGGGTCAACCGACTGGCCGGACCAGAAACCAACCGATTGAACGTTCACACTTCTATATCGCCATCGGGTTGCCTAATCCCAGCTCAACTTCCCCCCCGTCTGATACTCAATCACCCGCGTCTCAAAAAAGTTCTTCTCCTTCTTGAGATCGATCATCTCGGCCATCCACGGGAACGGGTTGTCGGCCTTGTCGAATAGCGCGTCGACGCCGATCTGCTGGCAGCGGCGGTTGGCGATGAAGCGCAGGTACTCCTTGAACATCGTCGCGTTCAATCCCAGCACGCCGCGCGGCATCGTGTCCTCGGCGTAGGCGTACTCGAGGTCCACACCCTTCTTCATCAGTGCGCGGATCTCCTCGCGGAACTCGGGCGTCCAGAGATGCGGGTTCTCGAGCTTGATCGTGTTGATGAGATCGATGCCGAAATTGCAGTGCATCGATTCGTCGCGCAGGATGTACTGGTACTGCTCGGAGCTGCCGGTCATCTTGTTCTGGCGGCCCATCGCGAGGATCTGCACGAAGCCGACGTAGAAGAATAGGCCCTCCATGATGCAGGCGAACACGATCAGGCTCTTCAGGAGGTTCTGATCGGCTTCCGGCGTGCCGGTCTTGAACATCGGGTTGGTCAGCGTCTCGATGAACGGCAGCAGGAACTCGTCCTTGTCGCGGATCGACTTCACCTCGTGATACGCGTTGAAGATCTCCGCTTCGTCGAGCCCCAGGCTCTCGACGATGTACTGATACGCGTGCGTGTGGATCGCCTCCTCGAACGCCTGGCGCAACAGGTACTGCCGGCACTCCGGCGCGCTGATGTGGCGGTACGTGCCGAGCACGATGTTGTTCGCGGCGAGGCTGTCGGCGGTGACGAAGAAGCCCAAGTTGCGCTTGACGATCAGGCGCTCGTCGTCGGTCAGGCCGTTCGGGTTCTTCCACAGCTCGATGTCGCGCTGCATGTTCACTTCCTGCGGCATCCAGTGGTTCGCGCACGCCGCGAGGTACTTGTCCCACGCCCATTTGTACTTGAACGGCACGAGCTGGTTGACGTCGGCCGAGCCGTTGATGACGCGCTTGTCCTCGATGCGCACGCGGCGGAAGCTCGTGTCCGCCGCGTGCGGCGCGACGTCGACGTTCGCAACCGACTCGCGCGGCGCAAGCAAGCCGCGACCCGCCGCTGGCGGCAACGTCCTCGACGTGATGGATTGCGGGCGAGCTTGCGGCGCCGGCGCGACGTCGTCGTCGAAGTTCAGCATGGGTCGTTCTCCGTGATGCTCGTTGTTTGTTGTGTGTGAAAGTCACTGGGTCCCCGCCTGCGCGGGGACGACAACTGCGAGGACGGTGCAGTCGGTTATCTCAAATTGAGCTCTTTCGCTACGTCGTCAAATCGAGATCTGGCACGTGGGTCACCTGCTTCGGCTCGTCACCCGCCATCGCCATCAGCGCGATGACGAGCATGCCAGCGAACCCGCCGCCGATGAATGCCGCCACGATCCACCATAACGAAACCATGGCCGACCTCTCTTTCCATGGTTGCACCGCCTCTTGCTCCAACCCTCTCCCCGTCACGCGCGGAGAGGGAGCCTTCCCCTCACCCCAACCCTCTCCCCGCCGGGGAGAAAGAAGTCCTTCAGTGCATCGCGCTCAATTTCTCGTAAAGGTAGTCGGCGGCGAAATCGATTCCCGGATGCCAGGCGATCGTTGCCAATCCGTAATCAAGGTAGAACTCGGCGAAGCGCTCGGGCGAACGAAGCTGCTCGAAGTTGTCACCGTAGAGGTCGTCCGACAGGTCGACCACACCTTTTCGTCCATCGTTGAATTCAAGCCAGACCTTGTAGTCCCCGAGATAGCGCGCCTCGACAACGTGGCGCTGAACATGCTCGTATCGGGCCAACTCGAAGCTCCTTTGCGAAGTTGCGCGCGCGCCGCCCCGGAACGCCCGAGGTAAAGACCGGCGCGCTTCCCGACACGCGCCGTCGCAATTGCACCTGCCTCCCGCCGGATCGGTTCTTGAGCCTTGACGTGCCGATCCGTTCAGTACCAATGCCCGAGGCACGCTCACTTCGCCCCTGTCTGGGTTCGCGCCCGGGTTCCCCTTCGACCGATCGCGCCGCGCGAGTCTTGGCGATGCACCGCCCGCGCATTGCGCGTCCGTTCGAATCATGTTCAGTCCGGATCCGTTCTCCTATGTCGGTTGTCCTCCCCGCGAACGCGGGGTTCGTCATTCCCGCGCAGGCGGGAATCCAGGTCTTGCGACGCACGACACTGGGTCCCCGCGTTCGCGGGGACGACAGAGCTTATTGGCACGCTTCACAATCGGGGTTATCGATCGAGCAGAACTTCGGTGCGACTTCGTCCGGCGGCGGCGCGATCGCTGTCTTCGCCGCAGCGGAGGCCACGATCGAGCTCGTCAATATGGGCGCGGCGCCGTAACCGCCGGACTCCGGCACCGAGTTGAGCTCGCCGCCTTTGCCGGTCGACTTTTCAGCGGACGTCGCGGCGAGCGTACGCAGGTAGTACGTCGTCTTGAGGCCGCGCACCCACGCGAGCTTGTACGTGTCGTCGAGCTTCTTCCCCGAAGCGCCGGCCATGTAGATGTTGAGACTCTGCGCCTGGTCGATCCACTTCTGCCGCCGTGCGCCGGCTTCGACGATCCACTTGGCGTCGACTTCGAATGCCGTAGCGTAGAGGTTGCGCAGATCCGCGGGCACGCGGTCGATCTTCGCGAGCGATCCGTCGAAATACTTGAGGTCGGCGACCATGACCTCGTCCCACAGGTTGAGCTTCTTCAGCTCGGCGACGAGATGGTCGTTCACCACGGTGAACTCGCCCGACAGGTTCGACTTGACGTAGATGTTCTGGTACTCGGGCTCGATCGAAGCCGCGACGCCGATGATGTTGGAGATCGTCGCCGTCGGCGCGATCGCGACACAGTTCGAGTTGCGCATGCCGTGCCGCTTGATGCGCGAGCGCAGCGCGTCCCAGTCCATCGTCGCCGACTCGTCGATGTCGACGTAGCCGCCGCGCTCCTCGCGCAACCGTTGCAGCGTGTCCTGCGGCAGCACGCCGCGATCCCACAGGCTGCCGCGATACGACGGATAGCGGCCGCGCTCTTCCGAAAGCTCGGTCGACGCCCAGTACGCGTAATAGCAGACGGCTTCCATCGACGAATCGGCGAAATTCATCGCGGCTTCCGACGCGTAGGGCAGATGCACCAGGTGCAAGCAGTCCTGAAAGCCCATGACGCCCAGCCCGACTGGACGGTGCTTGAGGTTGGAGTTGCGTGCCTTGTTGACCGCGTAGTAGTTGATGTCGATGACGTTGTCGAGCATGCGCATCGCCGTGCGCACGGTGCTACGGAGCTTGTCGTGGTCGAGCTCGTAGCCGCTCGCGGTCTTCTTCATGTGCGCGAGCAGGTTGACCGAGCCGAGATTGCACACCGCGATCTCGGTCTCGCTCGTGTTGAGCGTGATCTCGGTGCACAGGTTCGAGCTGTGCACGGTGCCCATGTGTTGCTGCGGCGAGCGGACGTTGCACGCGTCCTTGAACGTGATCCACGGATGCCCGGTCTCGAACAGCATCGACAGCATCTTGCGCCAGAGCTGCACGGCGGGAATTCGCTTGTGGAGCTTCAGCTCGCCGCGGTCGACCTTCGCCTCGTACGCCTCGTACGCTTCGTTGAACGCGCGGCCCCATTTGTCGTGCAGGTCGGGCACGTCGGACGGCGAGAACAGCGTCCAGTTGCCGCCTTCCACCACGCGCTTCATGAAGAGATCCGGCACCCAGTTCGCCGTGTTCATGTCGTGCGTGCGGCGCCGGTCATCGCCGGTGTTCTTGCGCAGTTCGAGGAACTCCTCGATGTCGAGGTGCCAGGTTTCGAGGTACGTGCACACGGCGCCCTTCCGCTTACCTCCCTGATTGACTGCTACTGCGGTGTCGTTCACCACCTTCAAGAACGGCACGACCCCTTGCGACTTACCGTTCGTGCCCTTGATGTGCGAGCCCATCGCGCGCACGTTCGTCCAGTCGTTGCCGAGGCCGCCGGCGAACTTGGAAAGAAGCGCGTTTTCCTTGATCGCCTCGTAGATGCCGTCGAGGTCGTCGGACACCGTGGTGAGGTAGCACGACGAGAGCTGCGAGCGGTGCGTGCCGGAGTTGAACAGCGTCGGCGTGCTCGACATGAAATCGAACGTCGAGAGCACGTTGTAGAACTCGATCGCGCGTGCCTCGCGGTCGACCTCGTTCAGCGCGAGGCCCATCGCCACGCGCATGAAGAAGCATTGCGGCAGCTCGAAGCGGCGTCCGCCGATGTACTGGTCGACCAGGAAATAGCGGTCGTAGAGCGTCTGCAGGCCGAGGTAGCCGAACTGCAGGTCGCGCTCGGCGGTGAGCGCCGCGCCGAGCCTCTTCATGTCGTACTGCAGCAGCGCGTCGTTCAGAAGGCCGATCTTGACGCCGTGCTTGACGAACTGCGGGAAATATTCCGGGTACTTCGTCGCCATGTCGGCTTGCGAGGCTTCCTCGCCCAGCGCCTCGTGGCGAATCGAGTCGAGCAGCAGCCGGGCGGTGACGAAGCTGTACGCCGGATCCTTCTCGATCAACGTGCGCGCGGCGAGGATCACGCACTTGCGCACTTCCTCCATCGGCACGCCGTTGTAGAGGTCCTTCAACGTCGCCTTGAGGATGCGCTCGGGGTCGACCTCGGCGAGCCCTTCGCACGACGTCTTGACGAGATTCGTGAGCCGCGCGAGATCGAGCGGCTTCGACGTGCCTTCCTCGACGACGAGCAGGACGGCGGCTTCGGCCGGCGCGCCTTTCTGCGCGGCCTTCTCTTGTGCGCGTTCCTGCGACCGACGTTCGCGGTACAGCACGTACGCCCGCGCGACCTCGTGCTCGCCGCCGCGCATCAGCGCGAGCTCGACCTGGTCCTGGATCTCTTCGATGTGGATCGCGCCGCCTTCGGGCTTGCGCTTCATCAGCGCCGCGACGACGACGTCGGTGAGTGTGGACGTCTGCTCGCGCACGCGCGCGGACGCGGCGCCCTGGCCGCCGGCGACCGCGAGGAACGCCTTGGTCATCGCGATCGAGATCTTCGACGGCTCGAACGGCACGACCGCGCCGTTACGCCGGATCACCTTGTACTGGGCGAGCCGCGGGTCGGCGTTGGCCGCGGGCGTGCTCACCGACTCGCCCGCCATCGGGTTTCGCGTGGGGTTGGGCGTCGTGGCGGTCGAGGCGTTCGGCAATTGCATGAGTAGTTCTCCTCGAAACTTGTCGTTGTGTCGGACGCCCCGCGATGGCGGCCGGATTTGGCCGATTTCCCTCACGCCGGAATAGGTGAGGGACCCCGGGCGAAGCAGCTGCGATTTCCCCTGTCGGAACACCCGGCGGGGAGCGGCCGGCCCGGGGGGCGCCGCGTTTCCCGCTTTTGAAGCAAACCCACTACATGTTGTGTCGAAAGTGGCTGCTGAGTACAAAGAATAGTGGGGCAGCCTGCGGAACGCAAGTTTTTTTTCATCAACAACGTTCGCGGTCGAAAAGACAAAGCGAAACAGCGCAATGCGCCTCTCGTTTTGGCATATCCCCGATTGTTCCCCGGCCTGTGCACCGGGTTGTCCACAGAATGAGATGGATGACGCGAAGCAGCAAAGCTGTTCGCTCAAAGCGGTCTTTATGCAATGCTTCGAGGCGCCGCCGCCCGCAAACCAACGCCGGAAGTTGCGCCTGTCATCGGCGCAGGGCAGACTCGGACGCTTCGGAAGAGAATGACGACCGGACACTGGGGAGGGCAATGCCACGCTTTGCGGCGAACTTGACGTTTCTTTTCAACGAAGTGCCGTTTCTCGATCGCTTCGATGAGGCTGCGAACGCCGGCTTCCGGGGCGTCGAGTTCGCTTTCCCGTACGAATGGCCCGCGCGCGAAATCGCGGAGCGGATCAGCACGAACAAGCTCGAGGTGGTGCTGATCAACGCGCCGCCGGGCAACTGGGACGCCGGCGAGCGCGGGACCGCTTCGTTGCCGGGGCGCGAGCACGACTTCCAGGCGAGCTTCGCGACGGCGCTTCGCTATGCGCAGACGTTCGGTTGCGCGCGCATCCACGTGATGGCGGGTCTGCTGCCGTTCGGCGCGGACGACGATATTCGTGCTCGACGGCGCACAACGCTCGTGCGCAACCTCGCGTTCGCGTGTGCCGAGGCAGCCGAGCACGGCGTGACGGTGTTGCTCGAGGCGCTCAATTCTCGCGACGCGCCGAACTACTTCTATTCGCGTCAGGCCGAGGTCGATTCGATTCGCGAGGAGGTCGGTGCGGCAAACCTCAAGATGCAATTCGACGTCTACCACGCGCAGATCGTCGAAGGCGATTTGACGGAGAAGCTTCACCGCTACCTGCCCCACATCGGCCACATCCAGATCGCAGGCGCGCCGGGTCGCCACGAGCCCAACACCGGCGAGATCAACTACGCCTGGATATTCAAGCAACTCGACGAGCTCAAGTACGACGGCTGGGTCGGATGCGAGTACCGGCCGCTCGCGAGCACCGCGTCCGGGCTCATGTGGCTCTATCGGTTGCTCGATCGCAAGCTCGGTCCTGTCGAAACCTGATCCGGCGCGTCGATGGCGCTTGTTTGATCGGCGCCGCGAACCCGCTCGGCTGCCTCCAGTCCAATTCGACTTCCCGCGCGGCGTCGGTGGTCTCGACGTTCCCGCCGGGCAGGTGTCGGCGCGTCGCGCCGGTCAAGGGTCGCAATGCGCGCGACTCGGCGTGCACTGTCGAGCGTGCGTTCGAGCACAGAGGTGATTCAAATGGCGAAGCGGCATGATTCAGCACATCCGACTGCAACCGATATGCGCGTTCTGTGGGACATGAACGGCGTGTCGTACGAGATCGCCGAGAAGGCGTATCGCGCCTGGCTCGCCGGCGCCGGCCGGATTCAGAACGAGGCGCTTGGTTTTCTCAATGGACGGTTGGAGAAAGGACTCGAAACGGCCCGCGAGCTCGGCAACTGCAGGACGCCGACCGAATATTTCGAAGTGCAGGCGAAATTCACCGACGACGCGGTGACGGACTGGCTCGCCGAAAGTCAGAAGATGTTCGAGCTCTTCGGCGAAGTCGCGAGGAAGACCGCACAGCCGGCGGAGCTGGCGGTGGCGACGGCGACGGCTGGCGCGGCCGGACGGCGTACGGCACGCAGAGCGACGCACTGAGGCTGGTCGGGGAAACGTATTCGGCGACGGCTTCCCCCGTTTTGAGTCCGCCTACATCGCTGCGCTGAAGCCTCCATCGACATAGACGATCTGGCCGGTGATGTAATCGGCTGCGGACGACGCAAGGAACACCGCGAGGCCGGCCAGCTCGTCGGGCCGGCCCCAGCGGCCCGCCGGCGTCCGCTTGCACACCCACGCGTTGAACTCGGCGTTTTCGATCAGCGCCGTGTTCATCTCGGTCGCGAAGTAGCCGGGCGCGATCGCGTTCACTTGGATGTTGTGCGGCGCGAGCTCGACCGCCATGCCGCGCGTCATCTGTCGGATGCCGCCTTTGGTCGCCGTGTACGGGACGATCGACGGACGTCCGAGCTCGCTCGTGAGCGACGCGACGTGGATGATCTTGCCCGCCTTGCGGGCGATCATTCCGGGAAGCGCCGCTTGCGACAGGAAGAACGGCGCGCTGAGATTGGTCGCCAACAGCGCGTCCCAGTCCTCGGGCTTGAAGTCGACCACCGGCGCTCGGCGTTGGATGCCGGCGTTGTTGACGAGGATGTCGAGGTGGCCGTGCGCGTCTTCGATCGCGGCAATGGCGGCGCGCGCCGCGTCGCGGTCGACGATGTCGAATGCGCGCGCGCTCGCGTTCGCGCCGAGCTTGTCGACCGCTGCCGCGAGCGCCTGCGCGTTGCGGCCGTTGATGACGACGGTCGCGCCTGCCTGCGCGAGTCCCTTCGCGATGGCGAACCCGAGACCGCGATGCGCGCCCGTGACGAGCGCGGTCTTGCCGGAAAGATCGAACATATTAAGTAGGGTCAGACTCGACTTTCCAGAAACGAGGGTCAGACTCGAATTACCGAGCCTGACGTAGGCGTCTCAAAGGGTTAAGTATGCCTCGTCGCTGCACACCGGCGAAAGTCGAGTCTGACCCTACTTTTCGAAAAGTGGAGTCTGACCCTAATTTCGGGGCATGACCCTAATTTCGGGGCACGCCGGCGAAAAGGTCGACCAGGTTCTGGATCGCGACGGGCTTCACCAAGAACTGGTCGAAGCCCGCATCGAGCGCCTGGCGGCGGGTCTGGGTTTGGCCGAGGCCGGTGATGGCGGCGATCGTCATTGGCCGGGTCGAGTCGATCGCGCGCAGTTGCTTCTGCAGGTCGAAGCCGTTGGTTCGGGGCATCGCGAGATCGAGCAGCGCGACCTGCGGATGGAACTCGCCGGCGAGCGCGACGGCGCTCGCGCCATCGTAAACGTGACGCGCGTCGTGCCCCATCATCCGCACGAGCAGCGCGAGGCTCTCCGCGGCGTCGCGATTGTCGTCGACGACGAGCACGCGCAAGCGGTTCGTCGTCAACGCCCGCGGTTCCTCGGCCGCGTCGCGCTCCGCGGACTTCGCTGGCGCGAGCGGAAGACGGACGGCGAATTCCGCCCCCTTGCCTTCGCCCTCGCTCGACACCTCGATCGTTCCGCCGTGCATCTCGACGATCGAGCGCGCGACGGTGAGCCCGATGCCGAGGCCGCTCTCGCTCGGATTGATGCGCGCCGTCTCCTGCGCAAAGAGATCGAAGATGTTCGCCATCGCTTCGGAGCCGATGCCCATGCCGTTGTCGCGAACGCGCACGACGAGCGTGCCGTCATCGGACGCGACGGACACGCCGATGCGTCCGCCGTTCGGCGTGAACTTCGCCGCGTTGTTGAGCAGGTTCTGGAAGACCTGCGCAAGCCGCGTCACGTCGCCGTTGACGTGGAGCGGCGCGCTCGGCACGTCGAGCGCGAGGACGTGGCCGCGGCTGTCGATCATGCCGCGAGACGCCTCGACGCTTCGCAGCAGCACGTCGCCGATCGCAACCGGTTCCTTCTGCAGCGCGATCTTGCCCGTGGTCACGCGGCCGACGTCGAGCAGGTCGTCGACCAGGCGGGTGAGATGCGTGAGCTGGCGGTCGATCATGTCGCGGCAGCTCTTGAGCGTCGGCGAGCCGAGCGCCTCGAGCTGCAGAATGCTCACCGAGTTGCGGATCGGCGCGAGCGGATTGCGAAGCTCGTGACCGAGCATCGCGAGAAACTCGTTCATCCGGCGGCTCGACTTCTCGAGCTGCTCGAGCCGACGTCGATCGGTCATATCGCGCATGACTTTCGCATACCCGCGCAGCCGATGCTCGCCGTCGAACACCGCTGAGACGACCGCGTTGGCCCAGAACATCGAGCCGTCCTTGCGAACGCGCCAGCCTTCCTCTTCGACGCGGCCGCGCGCCGATGCGAAGGCGAGCTCTCGCGCCGGCTTGCCGAGCGCGACGTCCGAGCGCGGGAAGAACGTGCCGAAATGCCGGCCGACGATTTCGTCGGCCGCGTAGCCCATGATGAGTTGCGCGCCGCGGTTCCAGCTCTGCACGACGCCATCGGGGCCCAACATGCAGATCATGTAATCGCGCACGTTGTCGATCAGCAGCCGAAAGCGCTCCTCGCTTTCCTGCAGCATCTGCTCGTGGCGCCTACGCTCGGAGAGATCGCGCGTGATCTTGGCGAAGCCCTGCAGCGAGCCGTCGGGCCCGAGCAGCCGCGTGATGATCACGTTGGCCCAGAAGCGCGTACCGTCCTTGCGAAGCCGCCAGCCTTCGTCCTCGAATCGGCCGGCTGCGGCGGCGCGGCGCAGCTCCTCGTCCGGCCAATGCGCGGCGACGGCATCGGCGGCGTAGAACACCGACACGTGCTTGCCGATGATCTCGCCAGCCTTGTAGCCTTTGATCTTCTGCGCGCCGGTGTTCCACGTGACGATGTGGCCGGTCGGGTCGAGGATGAAGATCGCGTAATCCTCTATCGCTTCGACGAGTAGTCGGAAGCGTTCCTCGAGCGAGGTTGCGATGGAATCCATGTCGATGTCGATACGGCCGCGAGGCGCGCGGTTACATTGCACGTTCATCCGAACGGGTCCGGCAGATGTGCGGCCAGCGACGAATGGCTATGATAATACGCGCCGAAGCGCGAATAAACCGGAAACGGTCCGTTTTGTAACTTTTACTAGTCGCCGGCAGGCTGGTCGCGTCCCGGTGGCGGTGCGTTGAGCATCCATTCGTGCCGCGGATCGCTCTTGAAGGTCCACTGGCGCGATGGGCCCGCCATCACGTTGAGATAGTAAAGCTCGTAGCCGTAAGGCGCGCATACGGGGTGATAGCCGCGCGGCACCATGACGACGTCGTGGTCCTCGACCGCCATCGTTTCGTCGAGCGATCGATCGTCGGTGTAAACGCGCTGGAATGCGAACCCTTGCGGTGGATCGAGGCGGTGATAGTACGTTTCCTCGAGCAAGCTCTCGCGCGGCGGATCGTCGGTGTCGTGCTTGTGCGGCGGGTAGCTCGACGAGTGTCCGGCCGGCGTGCGCACCTCGACGACGAGCAGATGATCGGCCGGCGCTTCGGTCGGCAGGATGTCGCAGATGTAGCGCGTGTTCGCGCCTTGGCCGCGAACGCTGCGCTTCATCGAACCCGGCTCGATCAGCCGCGGCGCATGCGTGCCGTTGCCCGGCGCGCTCGCGATCGCGATCTCAGCGGGCGTGTGCGCGATGACCGCGGTCGCGAGCCCGTTCGTCACGTACGCCGCGTACGGCGAACGATCGTCGAACACGCTCGTGCGCGAGCCGATCTCGCGCCATGCCTTGCCCTGCGTCTCGATGCTGACCACGCCCGCGAGCACGACGATGCAGCGCTCGCGCGCGTCGGCCGCGATCGCGAACCGTTCGCCGGCGGCGAGACGATGCGCCGAAAACCCGACATAGCGCCAGCCGGCGGACTGCGGCGTGACGGTTACGATGTCGCGGCCGCTTTTCGCCGCTTTCGCAAGGAGCGTCATGACGCCCGCAGGCCGACGAGGCCCGACAGATGACGAAAGCCTTTGTCGGCGTTCGCATAGCTCGGCGCGACCGCCGGATCCTGCTCCGCCTCGACGACCAGCCAGCCGCGATAGGCGTGATCGCGCAGCATCGCGATGATCGGCGCGAAGTCGATCGCGCCGTCGCCCGGAACGGTGAATGCGCCGTTGATCACTGCTTCGAGGAACGACCACGCGCGGTTGCGCGCCATCGCGAGAACGGCCGGCCGCACGTCCTTGCAGTGAACGTGACAGACGCGTCCGACGTGCTTAGCGAGCACCGTCGCGGCATCGCCGCCGGCGAACGTGATGTGGCCGGTGTCGAACAGCAGCCCGACGTCGGGTGTCGTGAGCGCCATCAGCCGGTCGACGTCTTCGGGCGCCTGCACGTACGCGCCCATGTGGTGGTGATAGCCGAGCCGCACGCCGCGCGAAAGCGTATAGCGCGCGAACGCGCTCACGCGCTCGGCGTAGTCGCGCCATTGCCCGTCGCTGCGAAACCGCGGCCGTTTGTACAGCGGCACCGGCGAGCCCTGGATCGTATCGGCGACTTCGCCGTAGACCATCACCGTTGCACCGTTCTTCGCAAGCAGGTCGAGATGCGCGCCGGCCGCGGCGATCTCGTCGTCGACCGAGCGGCGCGCGAGACGACCCGAGTACCAGCCCGACACGCAGGCGAGCCCATGCTGCGCGAGGACCGCGCGCAGCGCCGACGGCTCGCGCGGGAACTTGTTGCCGAGCTCGAAGCCCTCGTATCCGATCGTCTTGCCTTCGGACAGCGCGGTTTCGAGCGGCGTCTCGCCGCCGAGCGACGGCAAATCGTCGTTGCTCCACGAGATCGGATTGATGCCGATGCGAAGGTCGAATCGCGATTGCGCGAGAGTGGCCATGGGGTCAGACCTTCTGCTTCGCCTTGCCGGCTTCGTATTCGGCGCGCGCGCTGCGTACGCCGGGCCGTTCCGACACCTCCGGCACGGCGACTTCCCACCACGCGCCGCCGTCTTCCGTCGTGCGGTTCGGGTCGGTCTCGATGCTGACGACGTACGTGCGGTCGGCTTTTCTCGCGCGTCCGAGCGCCGCCTCGAGCTCGGCAATCGTCTTCACATTCTCGCCGAGCGCGCCGAGCGCACGCGCATGCGCTGCGAAGTCGATCGCAGGTGCGCTGCTCGCGCCCTTCGCGCAGTCGCCGAGCAGGTTGTTGAACGGCGCGCCGCCGCAGGCCCGCTGCAGGCGATTGATACAGCCGAAGCCATGGTTGTCGAGCACGACGATCACGAGCTTCTTGCCGAGCATCACGGAGGTCGCGATCTCGGAGTTGAGCATCAGATAGCTGCCGTCGCCTGCGATGACGACGATCTCGCGGTCGGGGTGCGCGAGCTTCACGCCCAAGCCGCCGGCGATCTCGTAGCCCATGCACGAGTAGCCGTACTCCATGTGATAGCCGCCGGGCACCGAGGTTCGCCACAGCTTGTGCAGCTCCGCCGGAAGCGTGCCGGCCGCGCAGACGACGATGTCGCGCGTCGTCGATTGCGCGGACGAGCGCTGCACGGCGCCGATCACTTCGCCCTCGTAGGGCAGCGCGACGTCGCGCACGCCGACGATCTCGGCAAGGCGGGCGCGCCAGCGATCGTTGACGCCGCGCGCCTTCGCCGTCCAGGCAATGTCGGAGCGCCAGTCGGGCAGCGCGCGCGACAGCGCATCGAGCGCGACGCCGGCATCGGCGATCACCTCGATCGCGCGGCCCTTCTGCGCGTCGAACGGATTGACGTTGATTGCGACGATGCGCGCTTGCGTAAAGAGCGCATGCGACCCCGTCGTGAAATCGGAGAGCCGGCTGCCGACCGCGATGATGACGTCGGCTTCGCGCGCGAGCTCGTTCGCAGCCGGCGATCCGGTGACGCCGATCGCGCCCGCTTGCATCGGATGGTCCCACGCGAGCGACCCCTTGCCCGCCTGCGTCTCGGCGACCGGGACGCCATGCCTGTCGGCGAACGTGCGCAACGCATCGTCGGCGATGCCGTACAGAACGCCGCCGCCGGCGATGACGAGCGGGCGGTGCGCGCGCTTGACGACGGCAGCGGCGCGCGAAAGCTCGACGGCATCGGGCGGCGGCGCGCGAAACACGATCGGCTCGGGCGCGAAGAAATCCTCGGGATAGTCGTACGCCATCGTCTGCACGTCCTGCGGCAATGCGAGCGTGACCGGCCCGCACAACGCCGGATCGGTCAGCACGTGGATCGCGCGCGGCAACGCCGTCAACAATTGCGCCGGATGCACGATGCGGTCGAAATAGCGCGAAACGGGCTTGAAGCAGTCGTTCGCCGAGACGCCGCCGTCGTGGAAGCTCTCGACCTGCTGCAGCACCGGGTCGGGCGCACGCGACACGAAGATGTCGCCGGGCAGCAGGAGCACGGGCAAGCGATTGACGTGCGCGAGCGCGGCGGCCGTGACGAGATTCGTCGCGCCGGGACCGATCGACGTCGTCACCGCCATCATCCGGCGGCGCATGTTCGCCTTCGCGTACGCGATCGCCGCGTGCGCCATCGCCTGCTCGTTGTGCGCGCGATACGTCGGAAGCGTCTCGCGATGCGCGTAGAGCGCTTCGCCGAAACCGGCGACGATGCCGTGCCCGAAGATCGCGAACACGCCGCCGAAGAGCTTGACGCGGCCCGCCGATGCGTTGGCCGTGAGCGCATCGAGGTAGCGCGCGAGCGCTTGCGCCATCGTGAGACGGATCGTCTTCATTCCTGGCTCCCCCCGCCCGCGTGGCGGGAGAGGGGCCGGGGGTGAGGTGCCTCACGCCACGCGCGAATCAGCGCTTCGTAGTTCGCGCGCACGGCGGCGACGAGCGCCGCGTCGTCGATCTCGTGCGCGAGCCAACGGCGCGCCGGCTCGCCGAAGATCGTGCGGCCCACGGCAAAGCCGCGGCAGCTCCTGCTCGAGCGCGCATCGCGAAAACCGGCGACGAGCTTGTCGTGCGGCGCGTTCAAGCCGAGCAGCAGCACGCCGCGACAGTACGGGTCTCGCTCGGCGATCAGCGCGTCGACCGCACGCCATTGCGCGGCGCTCATCGGTTCGAGCTTCCACCACTCCGGATGGATGCCGAGGTTGTACAGCCGCTTCATCGCGCGATGGACCGTGTCGTCGGCGCGCGGCAATCGCTTCGGCGGAACGATCTCGAGCAGCAATTCGTGGCCGCTCGCCTGCACGGCGTCGTACAGCGCTTTGAGCTGCGCCTCGTTCTCGAGGCGCGTTTCAACGGCGTCATCGGGATGGAACGCGACCAGGCACTTGACCACATGCTCCTGCGGCCACGACGAGAGCGTCGTGCCGATCGAGCGCCCGCGATCGAACACCAGCGGATCGGAGCCGGGCAGCTCGACCGGCCGTCCGATCCACCAGCCGAGCCCGGTCGCCGCGTTGAGCGCGTCCTGGCCGTAGCGATCGTCGATCAGCACGCCGGTGCGGTTGCCGAGATCGAACGCTTGCGCGCTCTGCACGACCGCGTCGACGAGAAGCTGCTTCAACGCCGGCAGCCGCGTCTCGTCGGCGCCGGCGTCGCGCGCGAGCTCGAAGAATTGCGTCCGGTGATCGAACGCGAACGCAAACACCTCGTCATGCGGCGTGCGCGGGACGCTCACGCGGTGCAGCCGCGCGAGCGTCGCGTCCTGGTCGGGCTTGGTGAGCCGCTCGGCATTGGCGATGAAGTATTCGAGCTCGACCATCGTCGGCATCGCCGGCGCGCACCCATGCCGCGACACGACGAGTGCGCCGCACGCATTCGCGTAGCGCGAGCATACGTCGTAGTCGGCGCCGTTCAACCAGCCCTTGAGGAATCCGGCGATGAACGCGTCGCCGGCGCCGAGCACGTTCAACACCTCGACCTGCACGCCCTTGTAGTTGTAGGCATCGTCGAGCGACGCGGGGATCGGCCCGTCGATCACCGCGCAGCCCATCGGGCCGCGCTTGACGACGAGCGTCGCTTTGGTCACTTCGCGCACCGCCCGAACCGACGCCATGATATCGGCGCCCCCGCCGGCGATCATGAACTCCTCCTGCGTGCCGATGATGAGATCGAACTTCGGCAGCACGCTCTGCAGGTGTGCGGTGACACGGTCGGCAGCGATGAAGCGGATCTCGCCTTCGGCCTTGCCGGTGAGTCCCCAGAGCACGGGACGGTAGTCGATGTCGAGCACCGTGCGCACGTCGTTGCGCCGCGCGTAGTCGAGCGCGACGTTGCTCACGCGGTACGTGTGCTCGGTCGACAGATGCGTGCCGGTGATCGCGAGCGCTTTCGCCGTTGCGATGAACGCCTCGTCGAAGTCGGTCGCGTCGACCGCCATGTCGGCGCAGTTCTCGCGGTAGAAGATCAGCGGGAAGGTGTCGCGGTCCTTGATGCCGAGCACGACCAGCGCAGTGAGCCGATGCCGGTCGGTCGTGACGTGCGAGACGTCGCAGCCTTCGCCTTCGAGCGTTTCGCGAAGGAAGCGGCCCGGATGGTCGTCGCCGACGCGCGCGAGCATCGCCGCCTTCAACCCCAGACGCGCGCAACCGAACGCGCAGTTCGCCGACGAGCCGCCGAGGTACTTGGCGAAGCTCGACACGTCCTCGAGTCGCGCGCCGATCTGCTGCGCGTAGAGGTCCATCGCGAGGCGGCCGCGACAAATGACGTCGCGCGCGCGGTCCGGGGCGAAGCGGGTGGTGTTCTTCATGCGTGAAAGCGGGAGATGGGTCGGGCCGGCAGCGCGGCCATTCTACGCTGTTGCGTTGGGGCGCCTATAATGCGGCCACCGCAATCGAAGGGGCTCCCGATGCTAGACGTCGCGCTGTACGGCGCCGGGCGGATCGGCAAGATCCACGCCGGCAACCTCGTTCGCCAGCCGGGCGTTCGTCTGAAGTACGTCGTCGACGTCGACGCGAAAGCAGCCGGCGAGCTCGCGCAGCGCTACGGCGCGAAAGTCGCGCCGATCGAGACACCGTTCGAGGATCCGGACGTCAAGGCCGTCGTGATCGCGTCATCGACCGACACGCACGCGGACCTGATCGTGAAAGCCGCGGCGGCCGGCAAGCAGATCTTCTGCGAAAAGCCCGTCGACCTTTCGCTCGATCGCGCGCGCGCGTGCGCGCAGGCGGTCGCGAAGGCCGGCGTTGCCTGCCTGATCGGTTTTCAGCGCCGGTACGATCCCACGTTCGCCGCGGCGAAGCAGCGTCTCGCGGCGGGTGAGATCGGCGATCCGGAGATGCTCGTCGTGACGAGCCGAGACCCCGGTGCGCCGCCGGTTTCGTACATCAAGGTGTCGGGCGGTATCTTCAAGGACATGCTGATCCACGACTTCGACGTGTTTCGCTGGATCCTCGACGACGAAGCCGCGACTGTCTACGCGTCGGCGAGCTGTCTCGTCGATCCGGCGATCGCGGCGGCGGGCGACGCCGATTCGACCGCGGTGACGATCCGCACCCGGCGCGGCCGCCTGTGCGTCATCAACACGTCTCGGCGCGCGGCTTACGGCTACGACCAGCGCTTCGAAGTGCTCGGCAGCAAGGGCATGCTGCAAGCGGGCAATCACCGGCCGACCGAAGTCGTCGCGTCGACGGCCACCGCCGTATCGGCCGACTTGCCCGAGCATTTCTTCCTCGAGCGCTATCGCGCGGCGTACGCGAACGAAATGGCGCATTTCTTCGATGCGTTGGCGACGAGCAAGACGCTCAACACGACGATCGACGATGGCCTGAAGGCGCTCGAGCTCGCCGACGCGGCGACGCGCTCGTGGCAGGAAGGCCGGATCGTCGCGCTGTGAGACGCCGCCCGCGTGTCGTCCCCGCGAATACACTCGCGAGCGCGGCGGGCGAAGCCCAGGCCCGAAGGGCACGCCGCCGCGCGAGCGAGCCGGCTGACGCGCAACGATACGCGCTGACAGTTCCGACGCGGAGGCCGGGGACCCAGTGTCGTTCGATGGAAGACACTGGATTCCCGCGTTGGCGGGAATGACGATGCCGGTGTCGCAACCGGTTCGCATAGCCGTCGTCGGCCTCGGCCGGATGGGTCGTCGGCACGCGCTCAACCTCGCGCGCCGCACGCCGGGCGCGCAGGTCGTTGCCGCCTGCGATGCCGACGCGAGCTCGCTCGAATGGGCGCAGTCCACACTCGGCGTGCACGCGCTCTACACCGACTACGCGGCGCTGCTCGCGCGGCGCGACGTCGATGCCGTATGGATCGCGACGCCGTTGACCGAGCATGCGAATCAGCTGATGCAAGCGCTCGACGCCGGCAAGCATGCGTTCTGCGAAAAGCCGCTGTCGCTCGAGCTCGCCGATTGCCTTCGCGTCGAGGAGACCGCCGCGCGTCATCCGACGCTCAAGGTGATGGTCGGCTTCGTCCGCCGGTTCGATCCGAGCTATCGCGACGCGTACGACAAGACGAAAGCGGGGCTCATCGGACGGCCGTTTCTCGTCCGCTCGCAGACCGCCGATCAGCACGATCCGAGCGGCTTCTTCGTCGCGTTCGCGCCCAGGAGCGGCGGCATCTTCGTCGACATGAACGTGCACGACATCGATCTCGCGCGCTGGTATCTCGGCGGTGCGCCGGTGAAGCGCGTGTTCGCCGCGGGAACGATCGCGATCCACGACGGCTTGCGCGCATGCGGCGACGTCGACAACGGCATTTCGATCGTCGAGTTCGCCGACGGCGGCCTCGCGTATTTCTATGCGAGCCGCACGCTCGCGCACGGACACGAGACGCTGACCGAGATCGTCGGCACGAAAGGCCGGCTCACCGTCGGTCACAATCCGCGCGCGAACCGCGTCGATATCGCCGACGGGCACGGCGTGCGCAACGAATGCACGCCGACGTTCTACGAGCGCTTCGAGGACGCGTTCGTCAACGAGGCCGCGGAGTTCGTCGCCGCGGTGCGCGACGATCGTCCGCCGGCGCTGACGCTGCGCGATGCTACGGAGGCTACGCGCATCGGCCGTATGCTCGCCGAGGCTTACCGCAACGGCAGCGCGATCGACGCGTAGCCGGCGGGCCGCTTCCGGTCCGTACAATTTTCCGATCGCGGCGCGTTCTCGTGCCGCAAGCGGTTGCCCCGCTAGGAACGGCGGTATATTGCAGCGTCGCCGTTCGGTTCCCTCGTTGATCCGCCATGACCACGAAGAGCTTGCAGGCGGCCCTGCCGCTCGCGCAGACCGGAATTCCAGGCCTCGATGACATCCTTCACGGCGGGTTGGTCGCGAACCGCATGTATCTCGTCGAGGGCCATCCGGGGTCCGGCAAGACGACGCTTGCGTTGCAGTTCCTGCTTGCAGGCGTGCAGCAAAACGAACGCTGCATGTTCGTCACGCTTTCCGAGAACGAGGAGGAGCTGCAGGCATCGGCCGCGTCGCACGGCTGGTCGCTCGCCGGCATCGACGTGTTCGAGGTGATCGCGTCCGAGGCGAGTCTCGACCCCGATGCGCGCTATACGATGTACCACCCATCGGAGGTCGAGCTCGGCGAGACGACCAAAGCGGTGCTGGCGGAAGCGAAGCGTGTGAAGCCCTCGCGCCTGGTCTTCGACTCGCTGTCCGAGCTGCGGCTGCTGGCCGAAAATCCTCTGCGTTACCGCCGGCAGATCCTCGCGCTGAAGCAGCACTTCGCCCGCGAGCAGTGTACGGTGCTGTTCGTCGACGATCGCACGAGCGAGCTTCGCGACATGCATCTGCACAGCCTCGCGCACGGCGTGATCAGTCTCGAGCGGCGGGAGATGGAGTACGGCACGATGCGCCGTCGGCTGCAAGTCGCGAAGCTGCGCGGCCGCGCGTTCCGCGAGGGCTTCCACGATTTCACGATCGAGCACGGCGGCTTGCGGGTATTTCCGAGGCTCGTCGCCGCCGAGCATCGGACCGCACCGACGCGCGAATCGATCAGCAGCGGGATCGAGGCGCTGGACGCGTTGCTCGGCGGCGGCGTGACGCGGGCGACGAGCACGCTGATCATCGGTGCCGCCGGCACCGGCAAATCGTCGCTCGCGTCGCAGTTCTCGCTCGCATGGGCCGAACGCGGCGAAAACGTCTCGCTGTTTCTGTTCGACGAGGCGCCGGAGCTCCTGGTCAGCCGTGCGGCCGCTCTCGGCATGGATCTGCAACCGGCGATCGACGCCGGTCGTATTCGGTTGCGTCAGGTCGACCCCGCCGAGCTTTCGCCCGGCGAATTTGCCTACCACGTCCGCGAGGCGGTCGAGAACGACCAGACGACACTCGTCGTGATCGACAGTTTGAACGGCTATCTGAACGCGATGCCGAGCGACCGTTATCTGACGCTGCACCTGCACGAGCTGCTGAGCTATCTCGGCCAGCAGGGCGTTACCACGCTGCTCTTGATGACGCAGCACGGCATGGTCGGCGGCAGCGTCGAGCTTCCGATCGACGCGAGTTATCTCGCCGACTCGGTGATCATGCTGCGCTACTTCGAGGCGGTGGGCGAGGTGAGGCAAGCGATTTCGGTGATCAAGAAGCGCACGGGCACGCACGAGCGGACCATTCGCGAATTGAGCTTCGACGGCCGTATCGTCATCGGCGAGCCGGTGCGCGACTTCCATGGCGTGCTGACCGGCGCGCCGCGGCTCGCCGGGCCGGCGCGGGAAGGTCGGTAGATCGGCGTGGCCCGTCCGAACGACCGTGAGCGCGTGCTGGTGGTGGCGCCAACCGCCGCCGACGAGGCGCTCACGCGCTCGATCCTCGCGGATGCCGGTCTTTCGTGCCATAGCATCGATCTCGCGTCGGTCGGCGTCGAGATGGAGGCGGGCGCCGGCGCGATCCTGCTGACCGACGACGTGCTCGCGATGAGCGACCAGCGCTCGCTGGTCGAAACGCTCAACGGCCAGCCGGCATGGTCGGACGTGCCGGTCGTCCTGCTGGCGGCGCCGGGTGCCGACACGCTGGCGGCGAGCTGGTCGGCGGCCGGTATCGGCAACGTGATCGTGCTCGAGCGGCCGGTTCGAGTCTCGTTGCTGCTGAGCGCGCTCAAGACGGCGATCCGTGCGCGCCAGCGCCAGTATCAGCTTCGCGATCAACTGCAAGAGCTCGACGAAACGGGAGCGTCGCTGCGCAATCGGACGCAGCGACTGCGCCTGCTATGGGAGGCGGCCGAAGTGCTGTTGGCCGCCGACGAGCCGGGCGCGACGATGAAGTCGCTGTTCGAGCGCATCGCCGCGCACCTCGGACTCGACGCGTACGTGCATTACATGGCCGACGGCGGCAACAAAGGCGCGATCCGGCTCGAGTCCTGGGCCGGCATTGCGGAATCGAAGGTGCGCTCCATTGCATGCTTCGACGAATCGGGAGATGCCATCGCGCCGCTGATGTCCGCCGACGGCATGCGCGCCCACGCGTTCTGTCCGCTCGTCGTCGGCGGACGACGTCTCGGTACTCTCTATTTCGCCAGCCGTTCGAAGACCCGGTTCGATCCGGAAGAAGCCGAATTCCTGCGCACGATCGCCCATTACGTCGCCATCGCAAGCGAGCGCTCGCGGCTTCTGTGCGAACTTCGCGACACCGACCGGCGCAAGGACGAATTCCTCGCCACGCTCGCGCACGAGCTTCGCAATCCGCTCGCACCGATCCGCAACGCGCTCTACATCATGGAGCTCGCCGGCCATGGAGAAGCCGCCGTCGATCGGGCGCGCGCGATGATGGAACGTCAACTCGGGCACATGGTGCGCCTGATAGACGACCTGCTCGACGTGAGCCGGATCACGCGCGGCAAGCTCGCGCTGCGCAAGGAACGCGTCGATCTTGCGGCCATCGTCCGCAATTCGATCGACACCGTGCTGCCGCTGATCGACGCGGCCGGCCATGAGCTCATCGTTTCGCTGCCGCCCGAGCCGATCGCGATCGATGCCGATCCCGTGCGCATCGCCCAGGTATTGTCGAACCTGCTCAACAACGCCGCCAAGTACATGGATCGCGGCGGACGCATCACGCTCACGGTGCAGCGCGGGGAACACGAGGTTGCGATCAGCGTGCGCGATTGCGGCATCGGCATTGCCGCGGCGTCGCTGCCTTCGATCTTCGACATCTTCACGCAGGTCGATCGCTCGCTCGAGAAGTCGCAGGGCGGCCTCGGCATCGGCCTTACGCTGGTGAAGAGCCTGGTCGAAATGCACGGTGGACGAGTGAGCGCTTCGAGCGAAGGTGTCGGCAAGGGTGCCGAATTCATCGTGCATCTACCGCTCGCGACCGAGCGAGCAACCGCTCGTCCGAACCGGCGCGACGATATGCGCGTCGCGAGTCCGCTGACCTGTCGGATTCTCGTCGCGGACGACAACGGCGACGCCGCTGACAGCATGGGCGCGATGCTGCGGCTGATGGGCAACGAGGTGCGCACCGTTCGCGACGGCATTGCCGCGGTCGAGGAGGCGCGGGCGTTTCGTCCCGACGTCGTGCTGCTCGACATCGGAATGCCGCGACTGAACGGCTACGAGGCCGCGCGGCGGATCCGCAACGAGCGATGGGGCAAGGACATGACGCTCGTTGCGCTCACCGGTTGGGGTCAGGAAGACGACAAGCGGCGCGCCGCCGAAGCGGGCTTCGACCGCCATTTCACCAAGCCGATCGGTCCGGAGAAGCTGCAGCAGCTTCTGGCGGGCCTGCACGGCGTCGGCGGCGCGCAGGAAGGCGCCGCCGACGGTCGCCGGGACGCTTCATCGTCGGCCTGATCCGCGTTATGCCGCCCTGCGTGGAGCTATCGAAAGTTCCACGCGCCGAGGTCGTGAATATGGACGCCCATGCTGAGATTGTCAGTCGCCCCGACGAAGACCTCGTGCAGCACGCCGAACTCGGTGAGCTCGTAGTCGCTGACCGATGCGCTGAACGCGGTCGATGGATCGTCGATCGTGTCGCATTGCGGTTGCGACGCATGGGACCGGCAATACGCATCGATCGCCGTCACCGCATCGCGAAAGTTGTCCTGGGTGATACGGGCGCGGAAGAACCTCAGTCCCGTCCATGGAGACCCGGTGAACGCAGCCGAATAAGGCGCCTGCGTGGCATACGCGGCGTCGCGATTGAGCGGCATTGAAACGAACGGCGTTTCGCCGTCGTGCGCGACGATCGATGCGTAGGTCGGATTGGAAACGAATCGATTGTCGAACACGGCGAGAACCAGTGCGAAAGTCTTGCCGGTCGATCGGTCGCGGAAATATGCGAACAGACTCACCTGACCGACCGGCTGCGAAGCCGCCGTCGAATCCGCCCACGCGACGAACCACGGTACCTCGATGCTTGCCTGCAGGACGAACTCGGTCTGGGGATTGTTATCGAAGACGGCTGGCGGCGGAGGATTACCGAACGTGTAGCCGTAGATCGCGTGAGGTCCGCCGCCATTGACGCTGCGGTGAGCGAACGTCCACGTGTTCAAGAACGATCCGGCATCGTAACAATGCAATTGGAACGCCGACGAGCTGTCGAGATCCGCGTTTGTGCTTCTCGCGCGCTGCCAGACCTCTTTCGGATCGGGCACGACGAGGTTGGTCAACGGCAATCCGCGCGCAGCAGCCAAGCCATAGGAGTCGGGTACGCGCGAGAAGTCGAATTTTGGTGCCGCAGAAACGGCAGCGTCGCCGAGGTGGCGCACGACCAGGTAATAGCGGTCGACCGGCAGCAGCGGATGCCGTGCGCTCGCGCGATCCGCGTTGTCGGCAACGAATGACAGCGAGGGGTCGGCTACGCACTCCGGATCTTTGAGTGCCGTCGCATCGAAATGCGTGAAGTCGGCGCTGGCGGCCGGGCCAGCGATGCAACACGCGGCTACCAGACCCGCTTGCACTTTTGCGCGCAAGAGCACGACCGGGTACCCTATGCTCCCGCACGCAGACGGCGTCACGCGGCCACGCGCTGGCCCACCGGCGTCGGTGCTGCGGGCTGCGCGGCGCGAAACTTGTCGAGGAGCTCCGCTTCCTTCTTCTTCGCCGCGGCGAGGTGGCGATCCTTGACGTGGCCGTACCCGCGGATCTCCTCCGGGATGCGCGCGAGCGCGACCGCGAGCGTGTGATTGTGCGGCGCCAGCTTCGACACGAGCTCGCTCACCAGCGCTTCGTATTCGGTGATGAGCGCACGCTCGCGCCGCCGCTCGGCCGACTTGCCGAAAATGTCGAGCGGCGTGCCGCGCAGCCCCTTCATCTTCGCGAGCACGCGGAACGCGCTCATCAGCCACGGTCCGTAGATGCGCTTCTTCGGCACGCCGGTCACCGGATCGGGCTTGGCGAAGACCGGCGGCGCGGCGCTGAACTTCAACGTGTAATCGCCTTCGAATTGCGCGGCGACGCGCTCGCTGAAGTCGGTCTGCGCGTAGAGGCGCGCGACCTCGTACTCGTCCTTCACCGCGAGCAGCTTGGAGTAGTAGCGCGCGACGGCCTCGGCGAGGGCCGATTCGCCCGTTGTCTTCGTCGATTCCGCGGCGCGAACCATCGCGACGAAATCGGTGTAGCGCTTGGCGTACGCGGCGTCCTGGTATTCGGTGAGAAACTTCTCGCGGCGGGCGATGATTTCGTCGAGCGATTCGGACAGCCGCTGCGTCTCGGGAACCGTTCGCGCAATCGCGAGCTGCGATACGCGGGCGGGGTCGACGGCGGCGAGGCGGCCCCAGCGGAAGCTCTGCTTGTTCGACTCGACCGCAGCCTCGTTCAACTCGATCGCGCGCACGATCGCCGCTTCGCCGAGCGGCAGCAGGCCGCGTTGATAGGCGAAGCCGACCATGAAGAGGTTGGTTGCGATCGAATCGCCCATCAGGCCCGTCGCGAGCTTGGTCGCATCGAGGAACTCCGCGTCGCCGGGCGCCACCGCGTCCTCGATCTCGCGCTCCATCGAGCCGAGCGGAAACTGCAGGTCGGGGTCGCGCGTGAATCCCGCGGGCATGACGAGCGCCGTGTTGACGAGCGCCTTGGTTACGCCTTTCTGCATCTTCGCGAGCTGCTCGTAGCCGACGCCGGTGAGGATGTCGCACGCGAGTATGAGCTTTGCGTCGCCGGCGGCGATGCGAGTCGCGTGCAGATCGTCCGGCTGGTCGGCGATGCGAACGTGCGAGACGACGGCGCCGTTCTTCTGTGCAAGCCCGGTCATGTCGAGCACCGAGCAGCCCCTGCCTTCGAGGTGCGCGGCCATGCCGAGCAGCGCACCGATCGTGATGACGCCGGTACCGCCGATGCCGGTCACGACGATACCGTACGGCTCGGCCGTCGACGCACGCGCGGGCTCAGGCAGATGCGAGAAGTCGACGCTGTCGGCCTTCTTCGCCTTGCGCAGGCCGCCGCCTTCGACGATGACGAAGCTCGGGCAGAAGCCGTTCGCGCACGAGTAGTCCTTGTTGCACGATGACTGGTCGATCGCGCGCTTGCGGCCGAATTCGGTTTCGACCGGTGTGACCGACACGCAGTTCGACTTGACGCCGCAATCGCCGCAGCCTTCGCAGACGAGCTCGTTGATGAAAATGCGCTTGGCCGGATCGGGATACTTGCCGCGCTTGCGGCGGCGGCGCTTTTCCGCCGCGCACGTCTGATCGTAGAGCAGGATCGTGCAGCCCGCCGTCTCGCGAAGCGCGCGCTGCACGCGATCGAGCTCGTCGCGATGATGGATCTCGATGTCCGACGGGAAATAGCCGGCGGGATACTTGTCGGGCTCGTCGCTCACGACGACGATCTGCGACACGCCTTCGGCGGCGCATTGAAGCGCGATGTCGCGCGGCGAGATCGGCCCGTCGACCGGCTGCCCGCCGGTCATCGCGACCGCATCGTTGTACAGGACCTTGTACGTGATGTTGACCCTGGCCGCGACGGCGGCGCGGATCGCGAGGATGCCGCTGTGGTAGTACGTGCCATCGCCGAGGTTCGCGAAGATGTGCTTCTCCTTCGTGAACGGCGCCTGGCCGATCCACGGCGTGCCCTCGGCGCCCATGTGCGTGAACGTCGATGTGCTGCGGTCCATCCAGATCGCCATCACGTGGCAACCGATGCCGGCGGTCGCGCGGCTGCCTTCTGGCACATTGGTCGACGTGTTGTGCGGGCAGCCCGAGCAGAACCAGGGCTTTCTCTCGATCGCGATCTTGGGCTTCGCGAGCGCCGCTTCCTTCGCGTTGATCCAGTCGACGCGCGCCTGGAGCTTCTCCATGCGTCGCGGATGCAGCTCGAGCCGCTGGATGCGTTGCGCGATCACGCGCGCGATCATCGCCGGCGTCAGCTCGGAGAGCGCCGGCAGCAGCCAGTCGCCGTGCGGCTGCACCCATTCACCCTTCTCGTCGAACTTGCCGATCACGCGCGGGCGCACGTCGTCGCGCCAGTTGTAGAGTTGCTCCTTCAACTGGTATTCGACGACCTGGCGCTTCTCCTCGACGACGAGGATTTCGTCGAGGCCTTCGGCGAAATGACGGACGCCCTCGGGCTCGAGCGGCCACGGCATCGCGACCTTGAACACACGGATGCCGATCTCCGCGGCGTCTTCGTCGCTGATGCCGAGGTCGTCGAGCGCCTGGCGCACGTCGAGGTAGCTCTTGCCGCTGGTGATGATGCCGAGCCGCGCATTCGGCGAGTCGATGACGACGCGATTGAGCTCGTTGACGCGGCAGTAGTGCAACGCGGCGTATATCTTGTAGTTCTGCATCCGCGCCTCGGTGCCGAGGAACGTATCGGGCCAGCGGATCGACACGCCGTCGGGCGGCAGCGGAAAGTCGGTCGGCACGATGATCTTCGTGCGCGACGGATCGACGGAGACCGACGACGAGCTTTCGACCGTGTCGGCGACGCACTTGAAGCCGACCCAGCACCCTGAGTAGCGGCTCATCGCCCAGCCGTGCAAACCGAGGTCGAGGATCTCCTGCACGCTCGACGGGTAGAGCACCGGGATCATCGCCGCGGAGAACATGTGATCGGATTGATGCGGCAGCGTCGAGGATTTCGCGCCGTGGTCGTCGCCGGCGAGCACCAGCACGCCGCCGTGCTTGGACGTGCCCGCATGGTTCGCGTGCTTGAACACGTCGCCGCAGCGGTCCACACCGGGGCCCTTGCCGTACCACATCGAGAACACGCCGTCGTAGAGCGCGCCGGGATACAGATTGACCTGCTGCGAGCCCCAGATCGACGTCGCCGCGAGGTCCTCGTTCAGCCCCGGCTGGAACTTGATGTGCGCGCGTTCGAGAAATTTCTGCGCCTTCCACAGCGACAAGTCGAGCGCACCGAGCGGCGAGCCGCGGTAGCCGGATACGAATCCCGCCGTGTTGAGCCCTGCGAGCGCGTCGCGCTGCCGCTGCAGGATCAACAGCCGGACCAGCGCCTGGACGCCGGTCAGGAAGACGCGGCCCGATTCGAGCTGATACTTGTCGTCGAGCGAGACGTCGCGCAACGCAACAGGGGCGATCGGCGCGACCGCCGGGGAGGGAGAGGACATCGAGGCGACTCCGTAAACTTGTGATTTCGGATGCGCGGCCAACCGGGTAGGTTCCGCACCGCTCGCAGGCAAGGATTGTGTCCCGCCGGAGCTTGAATGGCCGCGCAGTTTACGCCTATGCCATCATCTCATCAATTTGGTTGCGCGCCTCGCGCCTTTCAAGCGCAGGCGGCGCCCGGAACGGATCGGTCCGTCGCGATTCAAACGACCGGCGTTCCGACCCCACGCACAGACGGGGCTTGCAAGCGCACAATCAGCGATGTGAGCGGCGAGGTCGGCTCCGAGCGCGAAGCGCCGAGCCTCGTACGAGCAATCGCGAACCCAGCGCCGGCGGCCGACACGGGACATTGACAACTCGACGAACGCCCTGGAGGCCGCGATCCCATGCCCGAGCTCCTACCCTGCATCGAGATCGCAACCGGCGCTGCGCCATCGGCGACGGTAATCGTGCTTCATGGTCTGGGCGCGGACGGCAACGATTTCGTGCCGATCGTCGAGGAGCTGCCACGGCCGCAAGCGCTCGCGATCCGCTTCGTTTTTCCACACGCACCGGTTCGTCCGGTCACGATCAGCAACGGCTTGCCGATGCGCGCGTGGTACGACATCGCCGCCGATGATCTTACCCGCCGTGCCGATCTCGGCGGCGTCCGTGCGTCGCGCGCGCAGATCGAGGCGTTGATCGACCGCGAGAAAGCGCGCGGCATCGCCGCTCGCCGGCTCGTGCTGGCCGGCTTTTCGCAGGGCGGCGCCGTCGCGCTCTACACGGGGTTGCGGCACGCCGAGCGGCTTGCCGGCATCGCCGCGCTATCCGCGTACCTTATCGATGGTCCGGGCCTCGAGCGCGAGGCGAGCGCCGCCAATCGCGACGTGCCGATGTTCATGGCGCATGGCACCGCCGATCCGGTCGTTCAATTCCATTGGGGCGAGCAGTCGCGCGCGATGCTCGAAACGGCGGGATACGACGTCGAGTGGCATGCGTACCCGATGGGCCACTCGGTCGTCTGGGAGGAGATCGAGGCCCTCGGCGCGTTCCTTGCGCGGGTGCTTCGCTAGCGCGTTTGTCCGACGCGTCCTACAAGCGATTGCGCCGTTGTCGGATGCGCCGACGCAGCCTTCCTGCTTGACCATGGAATGACTGCCCGGGGCGGTATTGCCCGGGCAGCTTTCCACCGTCGACAGGAGGTTACATGGCACGACAGTCTTCGCCGTCCGAACGCGGCAAGAGCAGGAGCAGCCGGCGATCATCGCGTTCGTCGTCACAATCGAGCGAACGCTCGCAATCCGGAATGCGCAGCCCGTCGAGCGAACCATCACGCCGATCCCAAGAGCGGGTGGGCGGCAGCGAAGGGCAACGCGAGAGCCGCCGCGAATCGGACGAGTCCGAAGAGGATCTGGAGTAGCACCCCACCAACCGAGCACGTGAACGGCCGCCGCACCCGCCGGCGGCCGCTGTTCTTCAACGGAAGCTCATCGTCGCCGGAAGCCACAGTGCGATCGAGGGGAAGAACATCACGAGCGCGAGGCCGAGGATCAGCAGCGCGACGTACGGCGTGACGCCAGCGATGATGTCGCGAATCGGCGCGTGCGTGATCGCCTTGAGCGCAAAGAGATTCATGCCGACCGGCGGCGTGATCAGAGCGAGCTCGAGGTTGATCGTGAGCAGGATCGCGTACCAGACCGGATGGATCTTCAACGCCGCGAGCACCGGCAGCACGACCGGTGTGGTGATCAGGATGATCGAGATCGTCTCGAGGAACATGCCGAGCACGAAGATCAGCACCATCACGGCAAGGAGGAAGCCGATCTGCGACACGCCGTACCCCGTGACGAGCTCGACCATCTGATTCGGAATTCGCAGCTTCGTGAGCACGAATCCGAGCACCGCGGCAGCCGCGAGGATCAGGAATAACATCGCCGAATTGCGCGCCGCGTCGATCGCGCACGTCCAGACGTCGCGCAACCCGAGATTGCGGTAGACGAACATCGCGATCGCAAGCGCGCCGAGCGCGCCCGCTGCGGCGGCTTCGGTCGCGGTGAACACGCCGAAGTACATGCCGCCGAGCACGACCGCCGGCAGCGTCAGCGACCAGAACGAGCGCTTGAGCGCGGCGAGCGCCTCGGCTGCGCTCGCGCGCGGCTCGGTCGCGATCTTGCGCGAGCCGAATCTCGCCGCGCTCATCGAGTAGATCGCGAAGATTGCCGCAAGCATCAACCCCGGCACGATGCCGGCGATGAACAGCGCGCCGATCGACGTGTCGGATACGACGCCGAACAACACCATCGGTCCCGACGGCGGGATCAGGATGCCGAGCGTGCCGCCGCCGCCGACCACGCCGTACGCGAATCGGGGGCTGTAGCCGTAGCGGATCATCAACGGTATCGCCGCGGCACCGACGGTGAGCGCGGTCGCGACACTCGATCCCGAGATCGCCGCGAACACCGTGCATGCGGTGATCGTTGCTACGCCCAGGCCGCCGGGCAGATGCCGCAACAGCGTGTGCGCCGCGCCGAAGAGGTCGTCGACGACCTTGCCCTTGATCATGAAATGCGCCATCAGCGTGAACAGCGGGATCGCGACCAGCAGGTACGTGTCGAGCTTGCCGAAGACGAGATCGCCGATGCCGCCGAGATGGCCTTCGACGCCGTAGAGAATCGCGACC
The DNA here is from genome assembly GCA_963728935.1 of uncultured beta proteobacterium. Lineage (GTDB taxonomy): Bacteria > Pseudomonadota > Gammaproteobacteria > Burkholderiales > Casimicrobiaceae > CAVSMC01. The sequence continues at coordinate 3,331,653 of CAVSMC010000001.1, forward strand.
GAGAACAGCAGCAAGCCGGCGAAGACCGGCACGCCGGTCAGCAGCACGACGATGAGGCCGACGAGGATCAGCGCGAACGTCATTCGCCCTGCGCCGCGCACCGCGCGTTCATTCGTCGTCCCCGCGTTCGCGGGAGTGACGATTGCGCGCCGCTCGCTTCATTCGATCCCCGCCGCCTTGCGCGGCTCGGCGGCCGCGCCCTTGTCGCGCCACGCGGCCGCGAAGCCGGCGATTGCCGTGGCGAGCAGCAACAGCGCGCCGACAGGGACCGCCAGTTGCGGTATCCACATCGGCACCGCGAGATACCCATTCGACAACAGATTCACCATCTTCGAGAACGCGACCATGTCGTAGCCTTCGTACGCGAGCAGCAGCGCGGAGACGGCGACGCCGACGTAGCCGATCAGCAGCACGATCCGCCGGCCGCGCGGCGCGAGCTTCTCGGTGACGATGTCGACGGCGATGTGCTCGCCCTCCTGCAGCGTATCGGCGGCGGCGAGCATCACGCTCACGACCAGCAGATAGCCGACCAACTCGTCGACCCAGGCGATCGGATGGTTCAGGAAATAGCGCATGACCACCGACCAGGCGATCAGCGCGAGCGAGACGAGCAGCGCCGCCGCGGCGAGCGCGATGCCGATACGCCCGAGGCGGCGAACCAGCCGCTCGAGCGTCTTCACAGCTTGCGCAAGAGCTCCAGGATCTTCGCGCCGCCTTCGGGCGCGCTCTTGAGGAACGCGTCGGCGACCGGCCTTTCCATCGCCGCGCGCCACGTCGCCTGCTCCTGCGGCGACTGCACGTGGATGACCATGCCCTTGGTCTGCAGGTCCTTCAGCGCGGCGCTCGCGGTGGCTTCCGTCACCGGAATCGCGTCCTGCTCGGCCTTCGCGGCGGCGTCTTCGATCGCTTTGCGGTACGCCGGGTTGAGCTTCGCCCACCACGCCGGGTTGACGAACATGTGGAAGTAGATCGTGAAGATCGGTCCGACGGTGCCGTACTTCTGCACCTCGTAGTACTTGCGCGAATAGGCGGCGGACAGGTCGGTCACGCCGGCGTCGAGCACGCCGGCCTGCAGCGCCTGGTAGACCTCCGAGCCCGGCATCGCCGACGGTGCGGCGCCGACGGCGCGGAAGGCGTTGTCGGTCAGCGTGTTGAGGCCGCGGATCTTGACGCCCTCGAAGTCGTCGGGGCTGACGATCGGTTTCTTCCCCGACGTGACGATGGTCTCGCGTGTGATGTAGAGCCATGCGACGCTGTGCACGCCGCGCTGCTCGAGCTTCTGGTCGAGGAATTTGCGCGCTTCGGACGTCGGAAAGCGCTTGATCCGCTCGAGATCGCCCATCGCATACGGAATCAGCGTCGCGCTCATCTCGGGGATCGTCGTGCCCCACTGGAAGTTGACGCTCATCGCCGCCTCGATCGTGCCGCGCGCGACCTGAGGGAAGTTCTCGGCGGCTTTGGCGAGCTGCTCGGAGCCGAAGAGCTGGACGTCGACCGCTCCGTTCGTACGCTGCTTCACGTCGGCGGCGAAGCCTTCGAGCAGCTTCGTCATGTGGTGCGCCGGCGGCACCTGGTGCGAAATGCGCATGACCGCGCTTTGCGCGGCTGCGCTCGCAGTGAAGGCGAGTGCGGCGGCGAGCGCGCTCGTTCGGATGAGCGATCGGATCATCGGAGGCCTCGGAATCGAAAGTTGGCTATTGGCTGCTCGACGCGGCCAGCGCTTCCGCGAACGCGGTGAGTTCCGCTTCTCGCGCGCGCTGTGCGCTCAAGCCGACGAGCTCGTTGAATTCGTTGAACGACAGCATTCTCGGCAGAGATTCGGCGGTCGTTCCCGTTCGGCGGATCGTCGAGAACAGCTCGCGCAGCGCGAACGCCGCGGCGTACGTCGCAGCGACGGGGAACACGACGGCCGCGTAGCCGATTTCCTGCAGCTCGGCGGCCGGCAACAGCGGCGACAAGCCGGTCTCGACGTTGTTCGCGAGGCACGGCCCGGGCACCTCGCGGCAGATACGGCGCATCTGATCGACGCCGGTCGGCGCCTCGACGAACAACAGATCGGCGCCGGCCTCGCGCGCGAGCTGCGCACGCACGATCGCCTCGTCGACACCGTCGGTCGCGAGCGAGTCGGTGCGCGCCATGATGACGAGGTCCGGGTCGACGCGTGCATCGAGCGCCGCCTTGATCTTCGCGAGCCAGTCGGCGCGAGAAACGACGGCCTTGCCCGCCATGTGGCCGCAACGCTTGGGAAAGACCTGGTCCTCGATGAAAAGGCCCGCGACTCCGGCCTTTTCGTAGACGCGCACCGTTCGGGCGACGTTGGTGACGTTGCCGAAGCCCGTGTCCGCATCGGCGAGAAGCGGCAGCTCGGTCGCGTCGCAAAAGCGCGAGTACATCTCGGAGAGCTCGGTGAGCGACAGTTGCGACGAATCGGGCCGTCCGAGCAGCGTCGCCGTCGCGCCGTAGCCGCCGGCGGTGATGGCATCGAAGCCGGCTGCTGCCGCGAGGCGCACGCCAAGCGCATCGTGGACGCCGGGCATCACGAGGATGTCGGGAGCTGCGATCAGCGCCTTCAACCGGCTCGTCTTGCGCATGCGTGCTTCCTCGGCGACACGTGCATCGCCATGAAGAGGTTGGGGAAAACCGCCCGCAGGGGGTTCAGGCGGTGATGGGCGGCGATTTTACCCCTATGGTGCCCGATCCGACCATGTCGCGGCGCGTCCGGTCGTCGATCAAGAACTTATCGCGCCCCAATGTCTACCCGGCAGGGCATTGGGTATGATCGACGGCAAACATGAGCGCACCTACCCGCGATCTCGCTGCGCTGCGCACCGACGAGACCCCCGACGCGACGATCGCGATCGCCGCCGACGGCTCGGTCACGTCGTGGAGCGCCGCGGCGCAGAAGCTGTTCGGATTCGCGGCGGAAGAGGCGATCGGCAAGTCGATGGTCGATCTCATCGTGCCGACCGGCAGCCGCGACGACGAGCGCGCGCAACAGCGCGCAGCACTGGACCAGGGCGGCGCAACCTATCGGGCGCTCCGCCAACGCAAGGACGGGCTGCTCCTGCAGACGAGCGTATCGCTCAAGGCGTTGCAAGAGAACGCGCACGGCGCCGCCGGTCTGTTGTACACGCACGAGGACATCTCGCAGCCGCAAGCGCAGCGCGACGGCGAGCTGATCGAGGCACGCTACCGAGACCTGCTCGAGTGCCTGCCGGACGCGATCGTCATCGTCAATGCGACCGGACGCATGGTCATGGTGAACGAACGCGCGCTCGAGATGTTCCGTTATTCGCGCAATGAGCTGATCGGCCAGCCGATCGAGATGCTGCTGCCGACGCGGTTTCGTGGCGCGCACATCGGCCACCGCCGCGCTCTGTTCGCCGAGCCGCGCGCGCGCACGATGGGCCAGGGCCTCGAGCTCTTTGGTCTTCGCAAGGGCGGCGCCGAGTTTGCGCTCGAGGTGAGCCTGAGCCCGTTGCAGACCGAAGAAGGCACGCTCGTGATGAGCGCCGTGCGCGACACGACCGATCGCCGGCGCGCCGAGCAGCGTTTCCGCGGCTTGCTCGAGTCGGCGCCCGACGCGATGGTCATCGTCAGCAGCGCCGGCCGGATCGAGCTCGTCAACTCGCAGGCCGAGCATTTGTTCGGCTACTCGCGCGCCGAGCTGCTCGGGCAGCCGGTCGACATGCTCGTGCCGGAGCGCTTTCGCGATCGCCATCCGGAGCACCGCGCGGACTTTTTCCACAAGCCGCGCGCGCGCCCGATGGGCGAGGGACTGGAGCTGTTCGGCCTGCGCAAGGACGGCAGCGAGTTTCCCGTCGAAATCAGCCTCGCGCCGCTCAAGACCGAAGACGGCGTCTACGTCTCGAGCGCGATCCGCGACGCGACCGAGCGGCGCCGCTTCGAGCAGAAGATCACCGAGGCGAACCGGATGAAAAGCCGGTTCCTCGCCAACATGTCGCACGAGCTGCGAACGCCGCTGAACGGCATCATCGGCTTCTCGGAGCTGCTGGTCGACGAGAAGGTCGGACCGCTGTCGGCCAAGCAGAAGGAATACGTGAACGACATTCTCGGCAGCGGCCGTCATCTGCTGCAGCTCATCAACGACGTGCTCGATCTGTCGAAGGTCGAGGCGGGCCGGATGGACCTTCACCCCGAGTTGTTCCGCGTGGCCGACGCGGTCGACGAGGTATCGGCGCTGCTCTCTCCTCTGGCGGACCAGAAGCGCATCACGTTGCGGCACTCGGTCTCGACGAAGATCGACCGCGTGACGCTCGATCGCCAGAAGTTCAAGCAGGTGATGTTCAATCTCGTCTCCAATGCGATCAAGTTCACCCCCGACGGCGGACACGTCGACATCGTCGTCGACCATTGGTCGGCGGCGGTGCTGCGGCTCGCCGTGCGCGACGACGGCATCGGCATCCGCAGCGAAGACATTCCGCGGCTTTTCGCCGAGTTCCAGCAGCTCGACTCGAGCAGCGCCCGTCCCTACGGCGGCACGGGCCTCGGGCTTGCGTTGACCCGCAAGATCATCGAGCTGCAGCACGGCACGATCAGCGTCAGCAGCACGCCCGGCAAGGGCAGCACGTTCACGGTGATGCTGCCGCTCGAAGCGCCCCGCGCACGAGGCGGCCACTGCGAGTGAGCACCCGACATGAACGAACGAGTCCTCATCGTCGACGATCATCCGATCAACCTGAAGCTCGCCGCCGACGTGCTGTCGATGGCCGGTTATCGCGTGTCGACCGCGTCGAACGCCGAGCAGGCGCTCACGCTGTTGCAGGACGCGCGCCCCGACGCGATCCTGATGGACATCGCGATGCCCGGCATGGACGGTCTCGAGCTGACGCGGCTCCTTCGCACCGATTCGCGGCTTGCGGGCGTGCCGATCATAGCGCTCACCGCGTCGGCCATGAAGGGCGACGACGCGAGAGCGCTCGAAGCGGGCTGCAACGGCTACATCACGAAGCCGATCGACACCCGTACGCTGGCCGATCAGGTCGCCGGCTACATCAAGTCGCGTGCGAGCTCGCGACGATGAATCTGCTGATCGTCGACGACAACGCGATGAACCGCAAGGTTCTGCGCGCGCAGTTCGAATCGATCGGCCACACGGTGCTCGACGCGTGCGACGGCATCGCTGCGCTCGGCATCGTCGAGCGCGAAGCGATCGACGGCATCGTCTCCGACATCCTGATGCCGAATATGGACGGCTACCGGCTGTGCCTCGAGATCCGCAAGGATCCGCGCCACACGCATCTTCCGTTCATCCTGTACACGAGCACGTACAACTCCGCTTCCGATCGCCAGCTCGCGGTCACCGTCGGCGCCGATGCCTACATTGGAAAGCCCGCTCCGGTCGCCGTGATCATGGACGCGCTGTACGAGGCGGCGCGCAAGCGGCGCGAAGCGCCGCAGCAGCGCGCCGCCGAGCCCGCGGAAGCTTACGTGCTGTCGAAATACAACGACGCGCTCGTACACAAGCTCGAGGAGAAGAACAGCGAGCTTCACGCGGCGCTCGCCGAGCTCACCGCCGCGCACGACAAGATCCTTGGCATGAACCGCGAGCTCGAGCAGCGAGTGAAGGAGCGCACGACCGAGCTCGAGGAAGCGAACCGCGAGCTGCAGGCGTTCTCGTATTCGGTGTCGCACGACCTTCGCGCGCCGCTGCGCGCGATCAACGGGTTCGCGACCGCGCTGGTGAGCGACTATTCCGGCGCGCTGCCCGAGGAGGGCCGCCGCTACGCCGAGATGGTCGTGCAGAGCACGCAGCGGATGAGCGCGCTGATCGCCGATCTGCTGACGTTCTCGCGTACCGCGCGCGAGCCGATAGACAAGCACCACATCGACACCGGCGCGCTGGTCGCCGGATGTCTTGCGGAGTTCCGCGACGACGTGCGCGAGCGCAATGTCGAAGTCGCGCTCGGCGCGTTACCCGATTGCCGCGGCGATCCAGCGCTGCTGCGCCAGGTGTTCCTCAACCTGTTGTCGAACGCTTTCAAGTACACGCGCCGCTCGAAGCGGCCGCGAATCGAGGTCGGCGGCGAGCGCAACGGCGACGAAACGGTCGTCTACGTTCGCGACAATGGCGTCGGCTTCGACATGCGCAACCTCGACAAGCTGTTCGGCGTGTTCCAGCGGCTTCACCGCGACGACGAATTCGAGGGGACCGGCGTCGGCCTCGCGATCGTTCATCGCATCGTCACGAGGCACGGCGGCCGCATCTGGGCCGAAGCGGCGCCCGGCCGCGGCGCGACGTTCCATGTCGCGCTCGAAGCCGCTTAGCCGGCGCGCTGTCAAGCACGCGGCGCACGATTGCCGATCAACGGACGCAGCGCCGCGAGCCCGAACAGCGGTCCTATCGCGAGCGGCGCGAACAGCCACGCCGGATCGACGCGGGTGGCAAGCGCGTTCAAAAACTGCAGGCCGGCGATCGTGATCGAGAAGCCGATGCAATTGGCGATGGTGAGCGCCGAGCCGACCAGCTCGCGCGGAGCGTTCTGGGCGTTCAGCGCCGAGAACTGCGGCGAGTCGCCGACGACCACCGCGCCCCAGAACAGCAGGAACGCGACGAACAAGGGTGTGGGCGCCGCGAACAGCCACGGCGACACGATGCAACAAATGCCTGACGCGGCGAGCTGCGCGAACGCGACGCGCGCGCTGCCTGCTCGCAGCGACACGAGGCCGCCGAGCGCGCATCCGAGGAAGCCGGCGCCGATGACTGCGAACGCGGCGAGCGGCACGTTGAGCGTCTCATGGCGCGCGGCCGCATGCGCGGTGATCGCCACCGGCACGAACGCCCAGAACGGATAGAGCTCCCACATGTGTCCGAAGTAGCCGAACGCCGACGCGCGGAAATCGGCCGAGCGGAAGATGACGCCGAGCGCGCGCGCATCGAAGCGTGCGCTCTTCGCGAGATACGGTCCGTCCGGCACGAGCGCGAGCATCAATACGCCGCCGGCCGCTGCGATGGCGGAAACCGCCATCGTGACGTCCTGCCACGGCAGCGCGTGCCCCAGGCCGCGCAACAGGTGCGGAAAGGCCGTTCCGACGACGAGCGCACCGACGAGAAGCCCGATCGCGTGGCCGAGCCCGCGCGCGTACCAGCCGGCGGCGATGCGCATGCCGACCGGATAGATGCCGGCGAGAAAGAAGCCGGTGGCGAAGCGTAACGCGAGCAGCGACGCGTATCCCTGCACAACGAACGCAACGCCCAGATTCGCCACCGCGCCGGCAACCGAGCAGACGAAGAATACCCGGCGCGGCGAATAACGATCGGCGATCGTCAGGAACGCGAACGCGAGCGTGCCGATGATGAAGCCGAGCTGAACCGCGGAGGTGACGTTTCCGAGCGCAGCCGGCGTCAACCCCCATTCGACGGGCAGATCGGCCAGAACCGCATTGCCGGCGAACCACAGCGACGTGCCGGCGAACTGCGACACGATGATCACGGGCAGGACCCGCGCGGGAGGCGGTATCGCCCCATTGTCATTCCCGCGAACGCGGGAATCCAGCGTCTTGGCGACGAAAGTCACGGGGTCCCCGCGTTCGCGGGGACGACGTAGGCGGAAAACGGCTGGCTGATCGACACGTGCTGCAGCACGACGAACGCGCCGAACGCGAGCAGCGCGATGCCCAGCGGTGCGGCGAGCCGGCGTCCCCATGGCGTGTTCTTCTCGATCGCCATCACGGCGCCGATCGCGAGCATCCAGCCGACGTTGCCGCTCGCCACGCCGAACATCAGCAGCATCAGCGCCCAGCAGCAGCCGACGCAATAGGCGCCGTGATGCGCGCCGATCGCAAGCGCCTGCCTGCTGACGTTGCCGCCGCGCCAATGCGCAAGCACGAACGACAGCGGCTGCCGGCATTGATCGAGGCAGTGATACTTCTGGCGCGTGAATTGGAACGCGCCGGCGACCAGCAGCAGCGTCGCGCCGACGACCCACGCATTCGTCTGCAGCCAGAAGTTGTCCGCCGCCACCGCGTGCAGCGCGAAGTCCGCCGCGTGCGCGACGACGCCGAACGCGAGCCACGCACCGACGTAGCCGGCGACGAGAAGCGCGGTGAGCCGAGTGCGATCGCTGCGCTCGCGCGTCATCCGCCGGAAGATCCCGATCAGCGGCAGCGTCGTCGGCAGCATCATCGCCGCGATCATCAATAGGAAGCCGCCGACGTAAATCGCCGCCCGGCCCAGTGCGTCCGCGCCGGTTCCGACCGAGCAAACGAGCTCGAGATCGGAATGATCGAGGTAGCGGGCGTACGGCGAGCGGCTCAGCGCGAGCAGCGCGACCCATGCGAGCGCGATCATGCCGCCCAGCAACGGCAGCAGCACGTCGCGGTGCGCGATCGGCCGCATCGCCGCGGCGCCGCACGCGAGCGCGCGGGGCGCGGCGCGCCCCGCATCAGCGCTTTGCATCCGGCGTCAGCTTACGAACCGGAACGAGCCCTGCACCGCGTTGTGGCCGGTCAAGTCGACGTTGACGCCGATCTTCGGCGCGTTCGCCCTGTACTTCGACGCTTTGCCGACGTAGGCCGGGGAACCGGGGATCGTGCTGAAGATGCTGTCGGAGAGCGCCGTCGGCGTGCCGTTGGGCCCGCGGAACGGCTCGAGCTCGGCTTCCACCGCGTTGCCGAGCTTGATGTGCCCCTTGCCTTCGTTCACCTCGAAGACGATCGGTACGCGCTCGACCGCAGCGACTTCACCGACGAGCTGCGCGAGATCGGCGACCGGGCCGCCCTTCTTGCCGGTCCACACGGCGAGGATCGCCTCCTGCTGCTCCGGCGTCGCGCGGTCGTCCATATAGGCGACGATCTTCCAGTTGCCGTCGAGCACGTTGCCCGGAATATCGCACAGCGCGCCGAACGTGAGGCCGGACACATTGACGCCGTCGATCGTCCCCTTGTCGAAATGCCAGCACAGCGTGCCCTTGCACGTGCCGTTGTCGGGATTCTCGCCGACCCAACACGGGCACAGCGTTCTGCAGTCGCAGACTTCGAGCAGCCGTCCTTCGAGCGTATACGCCATCGTTTTCCTCCGGTTCGTCGATCAGGGTTCCACGCGGGCTCACGTGCCGTCGCGTCGCGTTCAATTGCGATAGCGAATTTGCGACGCGTTTCACGACAAACGACACGCGTCCGAGGCGAGCACGGATCGTAAAACCCGGGTCGGCGGCGAGCAACCGGAATATTACGTACGTCGCTGGGCCGGTATTTGCTTAGCGCAGGCGGCGCGGAAGGGGCCCGACCTGTCCGAACTGACGAAAGAACTCGATGGCCTCAGGGTCATTCCCGAGCGGCGACATCGCATACGTCCCGATCGCCGCGCCGCCAGCCGCGTAATGACCGACCGCCGCGCCGCCGACCGCAACGATGCCGAGCGCGCCGCCGCCGATCGCGATGCCGCCGATCGCGGCGCCTCCGAAGGCGAGCGCGCCGACCGCAAGTCCGCCGAAGGCGAATAGACCGATGGCGAGGCCGCCGAGAGCGACGACGCCGCGCGCGAGTCCGCCCAACGCGATGATCCCGGTCGCAATGTCGCCGATCGCGATCACGCCCCTCGCGTGGCCGCGCGCCTCGCCGCGCGCCGGGTCGGGTCCCAGCGCGATCGCAAGCCAAGGCAAGCCGAGAAACTCGCGTTCGCTCACGTGACGTATCGAACGGCGTCCGACGGTGAAGCCCGTCGTCGAACGATTCGGTTGGGGTCGTTGTTCGCGCATCTCAAAGCTCCTGTCATCAACCACGGATCATTACGATTCGCCCGCCTCGCGCGGCACGCGCTCCTCCCGCTTCGGCGCGACCCCCCGACGGGCAAGCGCATCGCGCAGCAGAAATTCGATCTGCGCGTTGACGCTGCGAAGCTCGCGCTGCGCAAGTCGCTCGATCTCGACCCAGACGGCGGGGTCGAGCCGCAGCAGAAACGCCTTGCGCTGCGCCATCGCTCGAGCGTCAGTGCGCCGTGGGCCAAGCCGTCAACGCGGCCTCCGCACCGAGGTGGGCGCACTCGCCGTGTCGAGCGTCGGCCGTCGGCGAAGCGCTCGACGGCAGCCGCTTCTCCCTGCGGCGGCCGCGCTCATCGCCGCACGCGGAACCGTCGATGGTAAGCGATGACGAGCGCGATGATCGTCGCCGCGAACGTCCCGGCGAGCAGCCAGAACGGCCCGTCGGCGAAGTGCGGGGGCGCCGACGCGTTGGCGGCGACGATCACGAGGTGCAGCGCCACGACGAACGTCACGACGAGAGCACCGATCGCGAGCGCGAACCCGGTAAGCGCCGCGTACGTCGCTTCGCGCCGCTCGGGCGCGAGCCAGTAGTCGCGAAACGGCGGATTGACCAGACGGGGAAAACGTCGCGGCAGCCAGGCGGCTGCGACGACGACGCCGATCGGCAGCGCTAGCGCGAACACGAGCATCATCGCCCGATACGCTTGGAGCGACTGCCAGCCGTTCGCAACGCCGCCGGGGGCAAAATGCGACGCGACGCGCGGCGGAAGCGCGGCCGACGTCATGACGATCAGCACGGCGCCGGTGGCGAGCAGGAACACGAAGCCGAATCCGAGAAGGCGGTTCATCGCGCGCCTCCTACGTGTAGAGCGTGCCGGCGTTGATCACCGGCTGCACGTCGCTCTCGGCGCACAGCACGACCATCAGGTTCGACACCATCGCGGCCTTGCGCTCGTCGTCGAGCGCGACGACCTGCTTGGCGGAGAGCTCGGCGAGCGCCATGTCGACCATCGACACGGCGCCGGTGACGATCTTCTGGCGCGCGGCGATGATCGCTTCGGCTTGCTGACGGCGCAGCATCACCTGTGCGATTTCGGGCGCGTAGGCGAGATGCGTGAGCCGGGCTTCCTCGACGACCACGCCCGCCCGGTCGAGCCGCGCCTGGAGCTCGCGCACCAGCGCCTTGGCGACGACATCGGCGCCACCGAGCAACGTCGGCTCGTGTCCCGGCGCGCCGTGCGCCTCGGCCTCGTCGTAAGCGAACGCGGTCGCGAGGTGGCGGACCGCGGCCTCGCTTTGGACGGTGACGAACGTCTCGTAGTCGTCGACATCGAATGCGGCCTTCGCCGTGTCCTCGACGTGCCAGACGACGACGGCGGCGATCTCGATCGGGTTGCCGCGTTTGTCGTTCACCTTCAGCCGTTCGCCGTTGAGGTTGCGCGCGCGAAGCGAAACCTTGCGACGCGTGTAGAACGGATTGGTGCCGCGCAGACCGGGCACGCGGCTCGTGCCGCGATACGCGCCGAACAACTGCAGGATCGCCGCTTCGTTCGGCTGCAGCGTGTAAAGACCCGCGAGCACGAGTCCCCCTGCAATGAACGTGGCGAGCGCCCACAGAAACGTGCCGAGCGCTGCGCCGGTGCGAAGTCCGATCGCGCCTTGGTACGTGAGCCAGATTGCGATGCCCACCAGCGCGAGACCGATCGCCAGCATGACGAAGCCGTTGAACGTCATCACCTCGACTTCGGTGTGGGCGTCACTGCTTGCTTGCGTGCGCAGCATGTTGGACCCTCCTCCCTTACGATATAGCAAGATGATATCACTTTAATATCACGATCAGCCGTGAGCCGACGAACGGCTTCGCGGCGGGCGGCCCCGATCGACGCCGGCGTTGCGGCTCGCCCGGTCGCACATCGCCGGCGTGGCGCGTCTACGAAAAAAAGCGGGCCCCGAAGGACCCGCTGGCGGTTGCCCGGACTTCTGTACTGGTCAGCCGATGCGCACCGGCACGAAGATCTGTGCGTCTTCGCGCTGGATCAGCAGCGCAACGGTCTTGCCCGACTTGCCGACGAGCTCGCGAAGCTGCGCCGGGTTCTTCACTGGCGTGCGATTGACCGAGAGGATCACATCACCCGGCTGCACGCCGGCGAGCGCGGCCGGGCCGGCCACCTGCTCGACGACGACGCCATGCGAAACCTTCGCCTCGGCCATCTCGTCGGACGTCAGCGGCCGCACGGCGAGGCCGAGCTTGCCTTGGGGTGCGGCGTCTTCGCCCGCATCGGAGACGTTCTTCGGCATTTCACGCTCGGCGAGCTGCGCGGTCACTTCGCGCGTCTTGCCGTCTCGCCATACCTCGATCTTCGCCGGCGAGCCCGCACGCAGGCTCGCGACCAGCGATGGCAGATCGCTCGAACGGCTGATCGGCGCGCCGTTGAACTTGAGGATCACGTCACCCGCTTCGAGGCCGGCCTTCGCCGCGGGGCTCCCCTTCTGCACCGAGCTCACGAGCGCGCCCTGAGGGCTCTTCAATCCGAAATTCTCGGCGAGCGTCTGATCGATTGCCTGCACGGTGACGCCGAGGCGGCCGTGCGAGACCTTGCCGTGCGTGATGAGGTCGTCCTTCACCTTCAGCGCGACGTCGATCGGAATCGCGAACGCGAGACCCTGGAAGCCGCCGCTGCGGCTGAAGATCTGCGAGTTGATGCCGATCACTTCGCCGTCCATGTTGAACAGCGGGCCGCCGGAGTTCCCGGGATTGACCGCGGCGTCGGTTTGGATGAACGGCACGACCGAGTCACCGGGCAACGCGCGCGATTTCGCGCTGACGATGCCGGAGGTGACGGTGTTGTCGAGACCGTACGGCGTTCCGATCGCGACGACCCAGTCGCCGACGCGCGTCTTCGACGGGTCGCCGAGCTTCACCGAAGGCAGCCCCTTGGCGTCGATCTTCAGCACGGCGACGTCGGTCGTCGGATCGGTGCCGAGAACCTTCGCCTTGAACTCGCGCTGATCGACGAGCTTCACCATCACCTCGTCGGAATCGGCGACGACGTGCGCATTGGTCAGCACGATGCCGTCGGGATTGACGATGAAGCCTGAGCCGAGGCCGCGCGACGGTCCGGGCGACGGCATGTTGGGGATCTGGCCCCACGGGAAATTGCGGAAGAACGGCGGCAGCTCGTCGGGGTCGATGTCGGGCATGCCGCGATGGCCCTTCAGAACGGCCTGCCTGTTGCCGGCGCGCGTCGACGTCACTTGAACGACCGCCGGCCCCTGTTGCGCGACGAGGTCGGCAAAACCCGGCAGCGCGCGCGCAGCAGGCACGTTTTGCACGGGGACCGGAACCGTCGTCGCAGCTGCGGCCGGCGCCGCGGCTGCGGTGACCGGCGTGGCGGCTGTCGTCGGCGGCAGCACGCGATCGGCGGCAACGGCGCCGAGGCCGAAGGCGCCGGCGAGCGCGATCGCGAGCGCACTGCGTTTCAACGTCATCGAAGACATGGTTTCTCCTGTTGGCCTGAAGGACGCGAGTGGCGCCCTGTACAGCCGTGAAGATAAGGCCCGAAACTTAGGAAACAATTAAGGCGCGACCGGAGCGTTCGGCCGCGCCGGCGGCGAGGATTCGGCGTCGCTCGTCGTTCGTGCGAACGCCGGGGCCGCGGCAGCGCGATCGCTGTCCGCAGCCGCCGGGGCTGCCGCAAACCGCACGACGACGCCGAGCCCTCGGCCGTCGAGACCATCGCCGAGCGCGATGCTCGCACCGTGGCGCTCGGCGATCCGGCGCACGATCGCAAGCCCGAGCCCGCTGCCTTCGGCGGCTGCGACGGTGCCGCGCGCGAAACGCGTGAACACGCGCTCGCGCTCGCAGGGATCGATGCCCGGCCCGTTGTCGCGTACGGCGAGCGTGAACGCGCCGTCGTCGCGGCTCACCGCGACGTCGATCCGGCCGCCGGCCGCCGTGTAGCGGATCGCGTTGTCGACGAGGTTCGCGAGCAGCGTGCGAAGGCTCGCGGCGTCGCCGATCACCGTCGCCTGCTGCGCATCGGCAAGCCCGAGATCGAGGCCCTTCGCGGCGGCGAGCGGCTCGAGTTCGGCGACGACGTCGCGCGCGATCGCCGCGAGATCGACCGGCGTCATCGGCCGCTCGGCGACGGTGGGCTCTTCGCGCGCGAGTGCCAGGAGCTGCTCGACCATTCGCGTCGCGCGCGCGAGCCCGGCGCGAAGGTCGGCGAGCGCCGTTCGCCGCTCGTCCTCCGAGGTTGCGCGCTCCGCGATCTGCGCCTGCAAGTGCAGTGCGGTGAGCGGGGTCCGCAATTCATGCGCGGCATCGGCGACGAACGCGCGCTGCGCGTCGATCGCGTCATCGAGGCGGCCGAGCAAGCCGTTGAGCGCGTCGACGACGGGCTGAATCTCGCGCGGCCATCCGCTCGCCGCGAGCGGAGCGAGCTGCGTCGGCGTGCGCTTGCCGAGCGCGCTCGCGATGCGCGTGAGCGGCGCGAGGCCGCGAGCGATCGTCGCCCAGACGAACAGCGCGACGAGCGGCAATGCGACGATCAACGGCATGATCGTCGAAAGCGCGAGCGATGCGGCGAGCGCACGGCGCACGGCGAGCGGCTGCGCGACCTGCACGAGCTGTCCTTCGGTGATGACGCTGTAGAGGCGCCACGGGCCGTTCGGCGTGTCGATCGTCGCGAACCCGGGCGATTGCTGCTTCGGCAGCGTGGCGGACGGCGCTTCGGATCGCGGCCTCGGCAGATAGACGCGCACGCCGTTGCGGTCCCAGATCTGCACGACGAGCCCTTCGGACGACGGTCCTTCGGCGATCGGCGCGGCGAACGGCATGCCGGTGATCGACGCCGCGGTCTGCGCAAGCTGAACGTCGAACAGCACGTTCGCCTCGTCGCGCGCGCGCACGTACGTGACCAGCGTCGCGGCGACGATCGCGAGCGCAAGCCCCGCGATCAGCCATGTGAGCAGCTCGCGGCGGATGGACGGCGATCGAGCCATCGCGTCAGGCCGTCGAGGCGGGCGCCGCCGCGAGCGTCCAGCCGACGCCGCGCACGTTGCGGATCGCGTCGGTGCCGAGCTTCTTGCGCAGCGAATGCAGGTGCACTTCGACGGCGTTGCTCTCGACCGGATCGTCCCAGCCGTAGAGCTTCTCTTCGAGCTGCGCGCGCGAGAGCACCGTGCCGGGACGCGCGATCAGCGCGGCGAGCAGCGCGAACTCGCGCGGCGACAGCGGCAGCGGCTCGTCGTCGACGCGCACTTCGCGCTTCGCCGGGTCGAGCGCGATGCGTCCGTAACGGATGACGGGCTCCGCGCGGCCGCCGACGCGACGCGCGAGCGCGCGGATGCGCGCGGCGAGCTCGGTCAAATCGAACGGCTTGACGACGTAATCGTCGGCGCCCGCGTCGAGCCCGGCGACGCGATCGCTCACTGCGTCGCGCGCGGTAAGGATGAGCACGGGGCGCGAGTCGCCGCGACGTCGCATCGCGACGAGCACGTCGAGGCCGTCCTTGCGCGGCAAGCCGAGGTCGAGCAGCACGACGTCGTGCACGCGCTGCTCGAGCGCGATCTCGGCGGCGCGGCCGTCGCGCACCCAATCGACGGCGAACCCGTCCTGCTTCAAGCCGCGCTCGATGCCGGCGCCGATCATCGGGTCGTCTTCGGCGAGGAGAAGGCGCATAGGGTCCGTCATTCCCGCGCAGGCGGGAATCCAGTAACCTGTGAAGAACGACGCTGGGTCCCCGCGTTCGCGGGGACGACAATCGTCATTTCTTCGGCTCGAACTTGAGCGACGCCGAGTTCATGCAATAACGAAGTCCGGTCGGCTGCGGGCCGTCGTCGAATACGTGCCCCAGATGCGCGTTGCACGCGGCGCAGAGCACCTCGGTGCGCCGCATTAGCAGCGACGTGTCCATCTCTTCCTTGACGTTGTCGTTGGACAGCGGCGCATAGAACGACGGCCATCCCGTGCCCGAGTCGAACTTCGTTTGCGCGTCGAACAGCGGCGTGCCGCAGCAGATGCAGCGGTACGTGCCTGCTTCGTGGTTGTCCCAGTGCTCGCCCGAAAACGGGCGCTCGGTTCCTTTCCTGCGCGTGACCTTGTATTGCTCCGGCGTCAGCTGTGCCTTCCATTCGGCGTCGGATTTCACCACCTTGTCGACCATGTAAGCGTTCCTTTCAGCGCGGCGGCGGCGTCGTGCCGCCGATACGCTATAGTGTGGCCCTTCGCATTGCACCTTACGTTTCCCTGCTTTGGAAAGCCTGTCCGCCGACTCGTTCCGGCGCGATGCCCGCGTGATAGGTCTGGTCGGCGTCGCGCACGGCCTGTCGCATTTCTTTCAGCTTGCGCTGCCGCCGCTGTTTCCGCTGCTGCGCGCCGAGTTCGACGCGTCGTGGACGTTGCTCGGCGCGCTGGTCGGCGTGTTCTATGCGGCAAGCGGCCTCACGCAGTTCGGCGCAGGGTTCGTCGTCGACCGCGTCGGCGCGCGTCGCGTGCTGCTCGGCGGGTTGGCGTTGCTGGTCGGCGGAACGCTCGTCGGGTCGTTCGCGCCCGGATTGTACTGGCTGTTTCCGATCGTCGCGCTGATGGGCGTGGGCAACGGCGTATTCCATCCGGCCGACTTCGCGATCTTGAACTCGAACGTCGGCGAGCGCCGGCTCGGCCATGCGTATTCGACGCACGGCATCGGCGGCAGCCTCGGCTATGCGGCGGCGCCGGTGGTGAGCTTCGGACTTGCGTCGGCGCTCGGCTGGCGCGACGCGCTCGCCGTGATGGGCGTCGTCGGGCTCGTGATGGTCGGCGTGCTGTTCACGCAGCGCAGCCATCTCGGATCGCATACGTCCGCGACCAAGCACACGCTGCGTGGCAGCATGGGCTTGTTCGCGCAACTGCCGATCGTCATGTGCTTCGCCTACTTCATCGTGCAGACGATGGCGGGCGTGGGCGTGCAGACGTTTGCCGCGAGCGCGCTCAACGCCGGCTTCTCGGTGCCGCTCGCGCTTGCGAACGGCGCGGTGACCGCCTATCTGCTCGGCAGCGTCGGCGGCATCCTCGCCGGAGGCTTTCTCGCCGCGAGCACCGCGCGGCACGATCGCGTCGCGGCCGCTGGATTGCTCGTCGCTGCCGCGCTCGTCGCGCTCGTCGCCGCCGGCGCTGCGCCATCGCTGCTGCTGCCGCTTTTCGCGGCGATCGGGTTCGCCGTCGGATCGACAGGTCCGTCGCGCGACCTGATCGTTCGCAGCGCTACGCCGAAGGGTGCGTCGGGACGCGTCTACGGTTTCGTGTACTCGGGACTCGACATCGGCGCCACGGTCGGACCGATCTGGTTCGGGCTGATGCTCGATCATGCAATGGCGCGCGGCGTGTTCTTCGCGATCGCGGCGTTGTTGGCTGCGGCGATCGCGACGGTTTTACAGGTCAAGCGTGCGCTCGGCGCGCGCGCGGCCTGACGGAGGCGACGATGGATCTCGGCATCGCGGGACGGCGCGCGCTGGTCTGCGCGGCAAGCAAGGGATTGGGCCGCGGATGCGCGCAGGCGCTTGCATCGGAGGGCTGCGACGTGACGATCGTCGCGCGCGGCGAAGACGCGCTGCGCGCCACCGCGCACGAGATCGGCGAGCGGGCAGGGCGGCCAGTGCGCTATGTCGTGGCCGACATCACGACGGCACAGGGCCGTGCAGCCGCGCTCGCAGCGGTCGGTGATGTCGACATCCTCGTCAACAACGCGGGCGGCCCGCCCCCCGGCGACTTCCGCGATTGGGATCGCGATGCGTGGATCCGCGCTCTCGACGCGAACATGCTGACGCCGATCGAGCTCATCAAGTCGACCATCGATGGCATGATCGCGCGCGGCTTCGGGCGCATCGTCAACATCACTTCGGGCGCGGTGAAGGCGCCGATCGACGTGCTCGGACTCTCCAACGGCGCGCGCAGCGGGCTCACCGGCTTCGTCGCTGGCCTCGCGCGCCAGGTCGCGAAGCACAACGTGACGATCAACAATCTGCTGCCGGGAAGCTTCGACACCGACCGTCTGCGCGCGACGCTGCCGATGCAGGCGAAGCTCGCCGGCCGCACGCTCGCCGAGCAGGAAGCGGTGCGCAAAGCGACGATACCGAGGCGCCGCTTCGGCACGATCGAAGAATTCGGTGCACTCTGCGCGTTCGTCTGCAGCGTGCACGCGAGCTATATCGTCGGACAGAACATACTGATCGACGGCGGCGCCTATCCCGGAACGCTCTGACACGAGATCCCGACAATGCTCGACCTTTACTACTGGACCACGCCGAACGGCCACAAGATCACGATCTTCCTCGAGGAGACCGGCCTTCCGTACACGCTCAAACCGGTGAACATCAACAAGGGCGAGCAGTTCGATCCGGCGTTTCTCGCCATTTCGCCCAACAACCGGATTCCTGCGATCGTCGATCACACGCCGCCCGACCGCGGCGCGCCGCTCGCGATATTCGAATCGGGCGCGATCCTGATGTATCTCGGCGGCAAGACCGGGCGCTTCTTTCCGGGCGATTTTCGCAACCGCTGCGATTGCGTGCAGTGGCTGTTCTGGCAGATGGGCAACCTCGGCCCGATGGCCGGACAGAATCATCACTTCGGCTTGTACGCGCCGGAGAAGATCCCGTACGCGATCGACCGCTACGTCAAGGAAACGAGCCGCCTGTACGCGGTGCTCGACAAGCGGCTCGCCGACCGCGAGTTCATCGTCGGCGACTACACGATCGCCGACATGGCGTCCTATCCGTGGATAAGGCCGGATCGCCAGCAGCAGGACATGGCGAACTTCCCCCATCTCGAGCGCTGGCGGCAGGCGGTCGCCGCGCGCCCGGCGGTGCAGCGTGCCTACGCGATTGCGAACACGGTCAACCCGCAGCCGGCGGCGATGGACGCGCAGTCGAGGAAGGTGTTGTTCGGCCAGGACCGCAGCGTCGTGCGCTGATCCCGCTTACCGGCGCGGCAAGCGGGCGGCTCGACCGGTGAGCGCGTCCGCGTGCCGCATGCCGACCGCGATCGAATCGGCGTCGGACTGATCGGCGTCAGCAAAGTCGATGCGGCGAAGGTGTACGCTAGGCGCGTCCAGCGGCACGTGCGCCGCAATCGGCTGGCCGCGACCAACGAGAGTCGCCGCGGTCGCGCATCCGTCTCGAAATCCGACCAATGCGTTCGTCATCACGACATTGAATCGCCGCGCAAGCGGCTTCCGAAGCGCAGCGCATCGCGTGTCGCTGTGCCCGAATCCCGACACGCGAAACGAAGGAGAGCGACGATGGCATCGAAGGACCGCTTGGCCGTCCTGTCCGCGATGATCGACCAAGGGGTAATCCCGGTCTTCTATCATCCAGATGTCGAAGTGTGCATGAACGTGATCCAGGCCTGCTCGAACGGTGGGGCGAAGTGCATCGAGTTCACCAACCGCGGCGATTTCGCCGCGAGCGTGTTCCTCGACGTGGCGCGCCATTTCGCAAGAGCCGATCCTTCGGTCATCATGGGCGTGGGCTCGGTAGTCGACGCGCCGACGGCCGGCTTGTACATCGCGTACGGCGCGAAGTTCGTCGTCGGGCCGCTGCTCAATCCCGACGTCGCGAAAGTCTGCAACCGGCGCAAGATCCCCTACAGCCCGGGCTGCGGATCGGCGAGCGAGATTGGCAACGCCGAGGAGCTCGGCTGCGAGATCGTCAAGGTGTTTCCCGGCGCGTCGGTCGGCGGACCGGATTTCGTCAAGTCGATGCTCGGACCGTGCCCCTGGACGCGGATCATGCCGACGGGAGGGGTCGAGAACGACGAGGCGTCGCTGACGGCCTGGTTCAAGGCGGGTGTGGCCTGCGTCGGCATGGGCTCGAACCTGATCAGCAAGGCGCTGCTCGACAAGCACGACTACGCTGGCATCGAAACCAACGTGCGCGGCTGCATCGCCATGATCCGCAAGATCCGTGGAAAGTAGACGTCCATGGCCGACAACATCCTGAAGATCAAGACGGCCGAAGAAACGCGCTGGGACTGCGTTGCCTTCGGCGAGGTGATGCTGCGATTCGACCCGGGTTTCGGGCGCGTGCGCAATTCGCGCAGCTTTCAGGTGTGGGAGGGTGGCGGCGAATACAACGTCGCGCGCGCGATGAGGAAGTGCTGGGGCAAGCGCGCCGCCGTCGTGACGGCGTTGCCGAAGAACGACCTCGGCTGGCTCGTCGAGGACCTGATCATGCAAGGCGGCGTCGACATGTCGCACGTGATCTGGCGCGACTTCGACGGCATCGGACGCAATACGCGGGTCGGACTGAACTTCACCGAGAAAGGCTTCGGCATCCGCGCAGCGCTCGGCTGCTCCGACCGCGGTCACTCGTCGGCATCGCAGATCAAGCCGGGCGAGTTCAACTGGGAGCGGATCTTCGGCGAGGAAGGCGTTCGCTGGTTCCACACCGGCGGCATTTTCGCCGCGCTCGACTCGGGCACTTCGGAGGCCGTGATCGAAGCGGTCGAAGCCGCCCGCAAATACGGGACGATCGTCTCCTACGATCTCAACTATCGCGCATCGCTGTGGAAGAGCCAGGGCGGCAAGCCGGGCGCGCAGAAGGTCAACCGCAACATCGCGAAGTACGTCGACGTCATGATCGGCAACGAGGAGGACTTCACCGCGTGCCTCGGCTTCGAGGTCGAGGGACTCGACGAGCATATCTCGGCGATCGACCCCGCGAACTTCAAGAAGATGATCGGCACCGCGGTCAAGCAGTTCCCGAACTTCAAGGTGGCGGCGACAACGCTGCGTAACGCGAAGACCGCGACGTTCAACGACTGGTCGGCGATCCTCTACGCGGGCGGCGAGTTCTACCAGTCGATGCTGCGCGAGAACCTCGAAATCTACGACCGCGTGGGTGGCGGCGATGGGTTCGCTTCCGGCGTCGCGTACGCGTTTCTCGAAGGCCTCGGACCGCAGGCGGCGGTGGAGTATGGCGCGGCGCACGGCGCGCTCGCGATGACGACTCCGGGGGACACGTCGATGGTGCGCACGGCCGAGGTCGAGGCGGTGATGAAAGGCAAAGGCGCTCGCGTCATACGGTGACGCGGCCGAAGCGTGCCGGCAGGCGCTGCAGATTCGCCTGCCGACGCGACGCGCAGCGTCACGCGCCGCGCACGGCAAGCGAGCGCCAGTGGTCCTTGGTGACGCGCGCGACGATGCGAAAGCCGCGCTCTGCGAGCGGCTCGATCACCGCCGCTTCGCCTTCGGCGAGGTAGGGTCCCCCGGCGACCGCGCGCAACGGGTTGCCGTGACTTGCGATCACGAGATTGGCGCCGCGCGCGACCGGCTTCGACAACAAGAGCCTCAGAGCGTCGTAGCGGCCGCCTTCGGCGCTCGGCGGGCCGCCGCGCACCGCGGTCGATGCCTGCGCGCGTCCGAACATCAATCGCGCGGTCTCCATCGTCCGGCAGAACGGGCTCGCGAGCACGTCGCCGACCGGAATGCGCAGGTCCTTGAACGCTTCGCCGATCGCGCGCGCCTCGTCGCGGCCGGCGTCGGTGAGGTTGCGCTGCTTCGCGCAGTCCTCCAAGGCGGTGATCTGATCGTCGCTCTGGCCGAAATCGGTCGACGTGTGCCGGAAGTAGATGATGTAGCCGCCGGCGCGAAGCTCGGCGAGAAGCACCGGGCCGGCGAGCTCGCGCGCGGGCTCGGCGGTTTGCGCGAGCGCAGTGGCGAAGCACGACGCGACGACGAGCCACGCGAGCAGCGCTTTGGCGCTCGCACGACCAAGCGGCCACCGCGCGGACATGACGGTCAGTCGGATTCGGCTGCGCGGCGCTGCGCGATCGCGAGCGCTTCGGTCGCCCGCTCGAGATCCGCGTCGACGTCGAACGCGATATCGCCGCCGGCGCTCGCGACGCCCGTCGCGCGCACGCCGGCGAAGTCGAACAGCGCGCGATCCATCAGGTGCGACGGCACGACCTTCGCGAGCGCGTTGTAGATCGAGTCGAGCCGCCCCGGATACTTCTTCTCCCATTCGCGCAGCATCGCCGTGACCTGCTTGCGCTGCAGGTGCTCCTGCGAGCCGCAGAGACTGCACGGGATGATCGGAAATTGCATCAGGTCGGCGTAGCGGGCGAGGTCGCGCTCGCGCACGTAGGCGAGCGGTCGGATGACGACGTGCGCACCGTCGTCGGATACGAGCTTCGGCGGCATCGTCTTCAGCTTGCCGCCGAAGAAGAGGTTCAGGAAGAACGTCGCGAGGATGTCGTCGCGATGATGACCGAGCGCGATCTTGGTCGCGCCGATCTCCTTCGCGACGCGGTAGAGCACGCCGCGGCGAAGGCGCGAGCAGAGCGAGCACATCGTCGCGTTGTCGCCGATCACGCGCTTCACCACGCTGTACGTGTCCTGCTCGGCGATCCGGTATTCGACGCCGCGCGACGCGAGGTAGCGTGGCAGAACGTCGGCCGGAAAGCCCGGCTGCTTCTGGTCGAGGTTGACGGCGACGATGTCGAACGACAACGGCGCGCGGTCCTTGAGCGAGAGCAGGACGTCGAGCAGCGCGTAGCTGTCCTTGCCGCCCGAAAGACACACCATGACGCGGTCGCCGTCGGCGATCAGCGCGTAGTCGCCGATCGCTTCGCCCACCTGGCGGCGGAGCCGCTTCTTGAGCTTGTTCGCTTCGTACTCCGCCTTGCGCGGATCGGCGCGCGCCGGCGACGCGCGCGGCGCAACGACAATCGGGGAGCTCGAATCGGGCGCCATGTTCGGAAGACGCGACGTGCGGCGCGGTGGACGGGATGAACGATCGACGATGGTAGCATAGCGACCGCTTCCGCCCGCCGCAGCTTCTCAGTCGTCTTCTCGCCGATGCCGATCCGCATTTCCTCGCAATTCGACTCCGGCGCGATCGACGTGCTCTGCGCCGCGAGCGCGGCCGACGTACGGCTCGCGATCCGCGCCGACTCGCACGCCGATTTCCGGCAGTGGTTCCATTTCCGCGTGCAGGGTGCCGCCGGCGGGCCGCTCGCGATGACGTTCGCGAACGCCGGTGCCTGCACGTATGTCGACGGTTGGCGTGATTACCGCGCGGTCGCGTCCTATGATCGCGCGCACTGGTTTCGCGTGCCGACGTCGTTCGACGGCAACGCGATGGTCGTCACGCACACGCCGGAGCGCGACAGCGTCTATTACGCGTACTTCGAGCCGTATTCGTGGGACCGGCATCTCGATCTGCTGGGCAGGATGGATTCGACACCGCTCGCTCGGGTGACCAATCTCGGCGGGACCGTCGAGGGCAGGGATGTCGACGTCGTCATGCTCGGCACGCCGGGACCGGGCAAGACTCCGGTCTGGGTGATTGCGCGCCAGCATCCCGGCGAAGCGATGGCCGAGTGGTTCGTCGAAGGCATGCTCGATCGGCTGACCGACGAGGCGGACCCGACGTCGCGTGCGCTGCTCGCGCGCTCGGTGTTCTACGTCGTGCCGAACATGAATCCCGATGGCAGCGTGCGTGGCAATCTGCGCACCAACGCCGCGGGCGCGAACCTCAACCGCGAGTGGCTCGAGCCGACGCTCGAGCGCAGCCCGGAAGTGCATGTCGTTCGCGCAGCCATGCATACGAGCGGCGTCGGCCTGTTCGTCGACGTTCACGGCGACGAAGGCCTGCCGTACGTGTTCACCGCCAGCGGAGCGCAATTGCCGTCGTGGACCCCCGCGCAGGCGGCCGCCGAGCGGACGTTCGCGCACGCGTTCCGCGCTGCGACGTCCGACTTCCAGACCGAGCACGGCTACCCGCCCGGCAAGGAGACCGCGGTCAACCTGTCGCTCGCGTCGAACTACGTCGGGCAGGCGTTCGGGTGTCTCGCGCTCACCCTCGAAATGCCGTTCAAGGACAACGCGAACGCGCCCGATCCCGTGCAAGGCTGGAGCGGCGCCCGCTCGCGGCGGCTCGGCGCCGCGGTGCTGAGCGCGCTCGACGCCGTGGTCGGAAAGTAGGGTCAGACTCGACTTTTCGAAAAGTCGAGTCTGACCCTACTTTTTCGCTACCATAGCGCTCGCTCGGTCCCCCTCGCACCCGGAGCGCGCTCGATGCGGACGATTCTCGTCGCCAATCCGAAGGGCGGCAGCGGCAAGACGACGCTCGCGACCAACGTCGCCGGTTGGCTTGCCGGCAAGCGCCAGCGCGTCGCTCTCGCCGATGACGATCCGCAGCAATCGTCGACGCAATGGCTCGAGCGACGCCCCGCGCTGTTTCCGTCGATCGCGCCGCTGCGGTCCGGCGCCAAACGTGCGCGAGACGCCGATTCCCAATGGATCGTCGTCGACAGCCCTGCCGCGCTGCACGGCGACGACCTTCGCCACGCCGTTCGCCGCGCCGACATCATGCTCGTTCCGATCTCGCCGTCGGCGTTCGACATGAGTGCCACGCAACGCTTCCTCGAAACGGTCGCCGAGCACAAGGCGGTTCGCAACGGCGACCTCGCGATCGGCATCGTCGCGATGCGCGTCGACGCGCGCACGCGAAGCGCAGCCGAGCTCGACGAATTCCTGTCCGGTTTCGATTTCCCCCTGGTCGCCCACCTTCGCGACACGCAGGTGTACGTCTACTGCGCGCGCGACGGCGCATCGGTATTCGACTTGCCGCGCTCGCGCGGCGAGCAGGATTGCGAGCAATGGCGGCCGCTGACGCGCTGGATCGCGCGCCACGCCGCGCCGGCGTCCGGTTAGGCTGCTTCGCGCGCTATTTCTTCGCGGCTTCCTTCGTTTTGTCGGCCGCTTCTTTCGCCTTGTCGGCGGCTTCCTTTGCCGCCGCGGCGGCCTGGTCGGCGGCTTCCTTGGCCGCGGCGACCGCCTTGTCCGCTGCTTCCTGCGTCGCCTCGGATGCCTTGCCCGCGGCCTCCCTCGTGGCTTCGCTCGTCTTGGCGGCGGCGTCCTTCGCGGCTTCGCTCGCTTTCGCGGCTGCGTCCGCCGCTGCCGCCTTGGCCGCTTCAGCCACCTTGTCGGCTGCTTCACGCGTGGCCGCAGCAGCCCTTTCTGCTGCCGCCTTCATCTCGGCGGCCGCCTTGTCCGAGCTCGGCCCGCACGCGGCCAGCGTCGCCGCCGCTGCGATGGCGACGAGTGGGGCGATGATCCGACGTTGCATGGATTCCTCCGGGGGCTCGATCCCAAGCTCAGCATTCTACCGTTCGACGCGGGAGCGCGGACGGACGCGGTGCTCCCGCGTCACCCGAGCGCACGCCGCGATCAACGCCGCCGCGCGCTGCCGATCACTGTGGCGGCACGCCGTTCGTGGATAATCAGCGCAACGCCGCTCGCGACGATCACCGCCATGCCGAGCGCGGAAACCCCGTCGGGGAGCTGTCCGAAGATCACGTATCCGTACAGCGTCGCCCAGATCATCTGCAGATAGGTGAACGGTGCGAGCAGCGACGCGGGCGCAATCAGATAGCCCGCGATGAGCAGCCAGTGACCGACGCCGGCGAGAATGCCGAGCAGAACGATGAAGCCCGCGTCGCGCAACGTCACCTCGGGCGGCGGCGCCGTGAACGGCAGCGCGAGCGACAGCCCGACCGTTCCGACGAGCGCCGTGTAGAACAGCGTCGTATGCGGCGTGTCGTTCGGCACCTTGCGCGTGAGGAGCTGATAGAGCGCGTTTGCGGTCGCGCCGAGCGCGAGCAGCGCGGTCGCCGGATGAAACACGGCCGAGCCCGGCCGCACGAGAATCAGGATGCCGATGAAACCGGCGATCGACGACGACCAGCGCGCGCGCGTCGGATGCTCGCCCAGCACCGGCATCGACAGCACCACCGCGATCAGCGGCGCGAGAAAGTTGATCGCCGAGCCTTCGGCGAGCGGCAGGAAGCGCAGCGCGCCGAAGAAGCATGCCGTCGCGACGACGAGGCACAGCGAGCGCGCGAGCTGCATCGGCAGATGACGAGTGCGCCAGAAGCCGGCGCCGCCGCGCCGCCACGCGATCGGCGTGACCACGAGCATCTGACCCGCGTAGCGCGCCCAGACGACGAGAAAGAGCGCGTGATCGCGGACGAGATATTTCGCCGTCGCGTCGAGCGAGCTCAGGCAAACGCCGGCGAGCAGGAACAGCGGCAGCGCCCGGCGCAGCGGATGGGAAGACGGCGGCACGCGCTTGCCGTCATTCCCGCGCACGCGGGAATCCAGCGTCGTTGCGCGAACGACACTGGGTCCCCGCGTTTGCGGGGACGACGCTACTCATGCCTACGCCGCCTTCGCGACGAGCTCCCGCAGCACGAACGGCAGGATGCCGCCGTGCAGGTAGTAGTCGACCTCGATCGGCGTGTCGATGCGAAGCAGCAGCGGCACTTCGCGCGTCGTTCCGTCGTTGCGATGGATGACGAGCGTCACGTCCATCTGCGGCTTGATGCCGTTCTCGATGCCGACGACGTCGAACGTCTCGTCGCCCTTGATGCCGAGCGAGGCGACGCTGTCGCCGCCCTTGAATTGGCACGGCAGAACGCCCATGCCGACCAGGTTCGAGCGATGGATGCGCTCGAAGCTCCTCGCGATCACCGCCTTCACGCCGAGCAGTTGCGTGCCCTTCGCCGCCCAGTCGCGCGAGCTGCCGGTGCCGTATTCCTCGCCGCCGAAAACGAGCGTCGGCGTGCCCTGCGCGATGTACTTCATCGCCGCGTCGTAGATCGGCATCTTGACGTTGCCGGGCTGGAACAGCGTGACGCCGCCTTCCTCGCGCGTGCCGTCCTCGCGCGGGGCGAGCATCAGGTTCTTGATTCGCACGTTGGCGAACGTGCCGCGCATCATCACTTCGTGGTTGCCGCGGCGCGAGCCGTAGCTGTTGAAGTCCGCCTTCGCCACGTCGTGCTCGAGCAGGTACAGGCCGGCGGGCGACGTCGGCTTGATCGACCCGGCCGGGCTGATGTGGTCGGTGGTCACCGAATCGCCGAAGATGCCGAGCACGCGTGCGCCGCGCACGTCGTGCGCCTTGCCGGCGCTCATCGTGAACCCTTCGAAGAACGGCGGCTTCGCGATGTACGTCGACTTCGGCCAGTTGTAGACCTGACCGGTCGTGCCCTTGACTTCCTTCCACAGCGGGTTGGCGTTGGCCAGATCGCCGTAGAGCGCGCGGAACGTCGCCGGGTCGCGCGCGGTCGGCAGCAGCGCCGCGATCTCGTGCGATGACGGCCAGATGTCGCGCAGGTACACGGGACCGTTCGTACCGATGCCCACCGGCTCGGTGGTGAGATCGGTGAGCACCGTGCCGGCGATTGCGTAGGCGACCACAAGCGGCGGCGAGGCGAGGAAATTCGCCTTGAGGTTCGGATGGATGCGCGCTTCGAAGTTGCGGTTGCCCGACAGCACGGCTGCGCAGACGAGATCGTTCTTCGCGATCGCGTCGTTCAGCTCCGGCGCGAGATCGCCGGCGTTGCCGATGCACGTCGTGCAGCCATACGCGGCGACGCCGAAGCCCAGCCGCTCGAGGTACGGCAGCAGTCCCGCCTTGGTCAAGTATTCGGTGACCACGCGCGAGCCCGGCGCAAGCGACGTCTTCACGTGCCGCTTGACGGTAAGCCCCTGCTCGACGGCTTTCTTCGCGAGCAAACCGGCCGCGAGCAGTACGCCCGGGTTCGACGTGTTCGTGCACGACGTGATCGCAGCGATCAAGACATCGCCGTTGCCGACTTCGACACCCGTCGCGTGGTTTGGCACGACGTGCTCGGCTGTCGGCCGATTGTCGGCCATCTCGAGCTCGTTGCGCGCGAGCTTCGCGCCGTTGACCTTGGTCATGTCGTGCTGCGGCGGCTCTTCCGGCAGCAGCATCGAGACCGTGTAGCGCTTGGCGAGACGATCGGCGGCCTGCGCGAAGCCGTTGTCCGCGACCGGTTTGCTGAAGAGGTCGGTGAACTTGCTCTTCAGATTGCCGAGCTCGATGCGATCCTGCGGGCGCTTCGGTCCGGCGAGCGAAGGCTTGATCGTCGCGAGATCGAGGGTGAGCGTCTTCGAATAGTCGATCGCCCCTGGACCCGGCATGCCGTAGAGGCCTTGCGCCTTGAAGTACGACGCGAAGGCGTCGATCTCCGCTTCCGTCCGGCCGGTCGCGCGCAGATAGTCGATCGTCGCATCGTCGACGGGGAAGAAGCCCATCGTCGCGCCGTACTCGGGCGCCATGTTGCCGATCGTCGCGCGATCGGGCACCGACAGCGTGGCGGCGCCTTCGCCGAAGAACTCGACGAACTTGCCGACGACCTTCTCCTTGCGCAGCATTTCGGTGACGGTGAGCACGAGGTCGGTCGCCGTGATCCCTTCGTTCAACCGGCCCTTGAGCTCGACGCCGACGATGTCGGGCGTGAGGAAGTACACCGGTTGACCGAGCATGCCGGCCTCCGCTTCGATGCCGCCCACGCCCCAGCCGACGACGCCGATGCCGTTGATCATCGTCGTGTGGCTGTCGGTGCCCACCAGCGAGTCGGGATAGTAGACGCCGTCCTTCTGGTGGACGCCGCGCGCGAGGTACTCGAGGTTCACCTGGTGGACGATTCCGATGCCCGGCGGGACGACCTTGAACGTGTCGAACGCCTGCATGCCCCATTTCATGAACTCGTAGCGCTCGTTGTTGCGCTGCATTTCGAGCTTCATGTTGAGGTCGAGCGCGTCGGCGCGCCGGTAGTAGTCGATCATCACCGAGTGGTCGACGACGAGGTCGACCGGAACGAGCGGCTCGATCAGCTTCGGGTTGCGGCCCATGTCGGCGGCGACGTTGCGCATTGCCGCGAGGTCGGCAAGCAGCGGCACGCCGGTGAAATCCTGCAGCACGACGCGCGCGACGACGAACGGAATTTCATCGCTGCGCGCCGCAGTCGGTTTCCAATTCGCGAGCTCGCGCACGTGCTGCTCGGTCACCTTCTTGCCGTCGCAGTTGCGCAGCACGCTTTCGAGCACGATCCGGATGGATACCGGAAGGCGGCTGACGTTGCCGATCCCGGCCGCTTCGAGCGCCGGCAGCGAATGGAAGCGGCCGCTGCCGCCTTGGGCGAGCGGAAACGTCTTCAGAGTATTGAATGGATCGTGGCTCATGACGGCCTCCTTGAAATGCTTTCGTGGTGCGCTGTTGGCGAGTGTCGGCCGTGGCGCATCGCGCGTCGACGCGGCCTGCGGCGCTTTGGCTTCGCCGGGCGCGCGCGAGCCCCGGGTCTGCGTTATTTCGGCGGCGGCCGCCGCATGCCCTTCATGTCCTCGACGTTCATCCGCGCCCCGCCCGGCATGACGACGTCGCCGGGCCGCATGTCAGCGGGGCACGCTCCGGTCCACTTCGCCTCGACTTCCATGTGGTTCGTCGTTGCGCCTTGCATCGGGGGACTGTATTGGGTGTCCATCACCATCTTGTAGCCGGTGTCCATGCTGCCCGTGATGCGGCCCTTCGACGTGTGCGTCGTGCCGGCGAACGTGCACACCGACTCGAACTCGTAGCCGCTCGCGACCTGCTTCCAGTCGCGCTTGCTGCACTGCTTGTCCATGTCGGACTGCGCCTCGCGCGCCTCGCTTCGCATCAGATCGTCCGATTTCTGGTCGATGCACTGTTTCATCGTCATGCCGGCGCCGGGTTGCGACTGGAAGTGCATCGTCGTCTCCCAAAGGCCCGACTTTCGCTTTGGCGGCTCGAACGGCGGCGCTGCGAGCGACGGCGCGGCAATGACGAGCGTTAAGGCGGCGAGCAGAACGGATGAACGCATGTGAGCTCCTGGAAAATCTGGATGACGTGGTAGATCGGGTCGTCGGAAGCGCACCTCGGCGAGTCAAGCGGAAGCGGCGATCATTGGCCGGCCAGCAGCTTGGCCGCGGCTTTCATGCCGTCGACCGTCAGCCGAGAAGCGGAGCGACCGCAGCGCGTTCGTCCTCGATTTCCTTCAACGTCGCGTTCATCCGCTCGCGCGAGAATTCGTCGATCGGGAGCCCCTGCACGATCGTGTACTCGCCGTTCGCGGTGGTGACCGGGAAGCCGTACATCACCTCGCGCGGGATGTCGTAGCTGCCGTCGGACGATATGCCCATCGTCACCCACTTGCCGTTGCTGCCGAGCACCCAGTCGCGCACGTGATCGATCGCGGCGTTCGCCGCGGAGGCGGCCGACGACAGTCCGCGCGCCTCGATGATCGCGGCGCCTCGCTTGCCGACCTTGGGCAGGAATTCGTTTCGGTTCCAGTTCTCGTCGTTGATCACCGACTTGAGCGACTGCCCGTCCACGGTCGCGAACCTGTAGTCGGCGTACATCGTGGGCGAGTGGTTGCCCCAGACGAGGACCTTCTCGATCGAGCCGACCGGTTTGCCGCTCTTCGCGGCGAGCTGCGAGAGCGCGCGATTGTGATCGAGGCGAAGCATCGCCGTGAAATTCTTCTTCGGCAGCGACGGCGCCGATCTCATCGCGATATAGGCGTTGGTGTTGGCCGGGTTGCCGACGACCAGCACCTTGATGCTGCGGCTCGCCACGGCGTCGAGCGCCTTGCCCTGCTCGATGAAGATCTTCGCGTTTTCGGCGAGCAGATCCTTGCGCTCCATCCCCGGGCCACGCGGCTTCGCGCCGACGAGCAATGCGACGTCCGCGTCCTTGAACGCGGCTTTCGGGTCGCCCGAGCCGGTCATCCCGGCTAGCAGCGGGAACGCGCAGTCCTCGAGCTCCATCATCACGCCGCGCAGCGCCGCCTGCACCTTGTCGATCGGCAGCTCGAGGAGCTGCAGCACGACGGGCTGGTCGCGCCCGAGCATTTCGCCGGCGGCGATCCTGAACAGCAGGCTGTAACCGATCTGGCCGGCGGCGCCGGTCACGGCAACGCGAACGGGTTTTTTCATGGGGAGCCTCGAGGAGTGGCAATACGGGCGGGTTCGGGGAAACGCGGGCGTCCGTTGCACGGCGACGCTCGCGCTGCCGCGCAAAGGAGCGAGACCGATGCGAGGCCCGCCGCGTCTCGCGGATTGTAGGGCTGCAGCATTGGCGATGTCAATGTAATCTTATATCATATATCAGACATAAGACGACGATCGACAGGAGCCGTTCGGCGCGGAATAATCGCGGCGGGCGGCGCCGTCGCGCATCTTCACATGACCGATACCGCGCTTACGTTCCAGCCGCTGTACCTGCAGATCAAGGGCTTGCTCGTCAAGAGCCTCGAGGCGGGGGAATGGCGCCCGGGCGAGTCGATCCCAAGCGAGATCCAGCTCGCCGGGCGCTTCGGCGTGTCGCAGGGCACCGTGCGCAAGGCAATCGGTGCGCTCGCCGGCGAAAATCTCGTCGTGCGCCGGCAGGGCAAGGGAACGTTCGTCGCGACGCATACCGAGGAGCACGCGTCCAATTTTCGGTTCCTGCGCATCCGCCGCAACGATGGCAACGACGAGCACCCGGCGTCGAAGCTGATCGACGTACGGCGCGCGAAAGCAACGGCCGACGCGGCGCGGCTGCTCGAGTTACGTCCGGGCGACGCCGTGATTTCGCTGCGCCGAGTGCTCGAATACGCCGGCGCGCCGGTCGTCCTCGACGAGATCACGTTGCCGGCGGCGCTCTTTCGCGGCTTGACGCGCGCGAGATACGATGCGTACGACGGCTCGATGTACAGCTTTTTCGAGACGCAGTTCGGCGTGCGAATGCTCAACGCGCAGGAGAAGCTCCGCGCGATCGCTGCGGACCCGGCGAGCGCGGCGCTGCTCGGCGTCGAGCCGGGGACGCCGCTGCTCGCCGTCGATCGGGTCACTTTCACCTACGGCGACCGGCCCGTGGAGCTGCGACGCGGACTGTGCAACACGCGAATGCATTACTACGCCAACGAGCTCGGATGACGCGATTGATCCGCGCTCGGCCGATGTTGTCGGGCCCGCGGAGCGACTGCGATTTCGGCTATACTTTGTCGCTGTGCACAAATCGCTGTGCACCGTCCCCCAAGCAGCGCGTAGAGGCCAGTTCATGCCCGCGTACGAGCGACCGCTGACGAAGCCGCGTCCCGTCTACCTGAATCTATTCCAGATCCGGATGCCGCTGCCGAGCGTCGTCTCGTTCCTGCATCGCCTGAGCGGCGCTGCGTTGCTCGTGTTCGGCATTCCGCTGATGCTCGCAGGCGTCGCCGCGAGCCTCGCTTCGCCCGAGTCGTACGCGAGCCTCGAGCAGACGCTCGCCAATCCGTTGGCGAAGCTCGTACTGATCGGTGCCGTCTGGGCGTTCCTCCATCATTTCTGCGCCGGCGTCCGCCACCTGCTGCTGGACCTGCACAAGGGCATCGAGCTCGCGCCCGCGCGCCGGTCGAGCGTCGTCGTGCTCGCGGTGAGCCTTGCGTTGACGCTGATCGTCGCGGTGAAGATATGGTGACGCGACGCGAAGTGGTCGGCGCGCATTACGGGCTCACGGACTGGCTGATCCAGCGGCTGACCGCGGTCGCGATGGCGCTGTACACGCTGCTCGTCGCGGGCATCGCGCTCGTCGCCGGCGGCATCGACTACGCGCTTTGGCGCTCGCTGTTCGCAAGCGGCGGATTCAAGCTCGCGAGCTTCATCTTCATGGTCTCGCTGCTCTACCACGCTTGGGTCGGTGCGCGCGAGATCTACATGGATTACATCAAGCCGACCGGCGTACGGCTCGCCGTGCAGGCGGCGACGATCGGCTTGCTGATCGCGTATCTCGGCTGGACGATCCAGATCCTGTGGGGTGCGCGATGAGCGCGCCGGCCGCGGCGCGCGATTTTCGCGGACCGACGGCGACGAGCGCTGCATCGCTCGCTGCGTGCGGAGGGCCGAAGTGAGCCTGCCCGTGCGCAAGTTCGACGCGCTCGTCGTCGGCGCCGGCGGCTCCGGGATGCGCGCGTCGCTGCAACTCGCCGAAGCCGGTCTGTCGGTCGCGGTGCTGTCGAAGGTGTTCCCGACCCGCTCGCACACGGTGGCGGCACAGGGCGGCATCGGCGCCGCGCTCGGCAACATGAGCGAGGACCACTGGATCTGGCACATGTACGACACCGTCAAGGGCTCCGACTGGCTCGGCGACCAGGACGCGATCGAGTACATGTGCAAGATGGCGCCGCAGGTCGTCTACGAGCTCGAGCACTTCGGCATGCCGTTCGACCGCAACGCCGACGGCACGATCTATCAGCGTCCGTTCGGCGGCCACATGGCGAATTTCGGTGAAAAGCCGGTGCAGCGTGCGTGCGCTGCGGCCGACCGCACTGGCCACGCGATGCTGCACACGCTCTACCAGCGCAACGTACGGGCGCAGACGCAGTTCTTCGTCGAGTGGATGGCGCTCGATCTGATCCGCGACATGGACGGCGACGTGCTCGGCGTCGTCGCGCTCGAGGTGGAAACCAGCGAGGTGGCGATCCTGCAGGCGAAGGCGACGCTGTTCGCGACCGGCGGCGCCGGCCGCATCTTCGCCGCGAGCACCAACGCGTTCATCAATACCGGCGACGGCCTCGGCATGGCGGCGCGCGCGGGCGTTCCGCTGCAGGACATGGAGTTCTGGCAGTTCCATCCGACCGGCGTGTACGGCGCCGGCGTGCTGATCACCGAGGGCGTGCGCGGCGAGGGCGGCATCCTGCTCAACTGCAACGGCGAGCGCTTCATGGAGCGCTACGCGCCGAATGCGAAGGACCTCGCGTCGCGCGACGTTGTCTCGCGCTCGATGGACCAGGAGATCAAGGAAGGGCGCGGCTGCGGTCCGGAAAAGGACCACGTGCTGCTGAAGCTCGACCATCTCGGACCGGAAGT
Organism: uncultured beta proteobacterium; assembly: GCA_963728935.1. GTDB lineage: Bacteria > Pseudomonadota > Gammaproteobacteria > Burkholderiales > Casimicrobiaceae > CAVSMC01. The sequence goes on from CAVSMC010000001.1 coordinate 3,365,074, forward strand.
GATCATGAAGCGGCTGCCGTCGATCCGGGAGATCTCGATCAAGTTCGCCAATGCCGATCCGATCAAGGAGCCGATCCCGGTGGTGCCGACGCTGCACTACATGATGGGCGGCATCCCGACCAACATTCACGGCCAGGTCGTCGCGCCGCGCGACGGCAACCCCAACACGCCGGTCAACGGCTTCTTCGCCGTCGGCGAATGCGCGTGCGTGTCGGTGCACGGCGCAAACCGGCTGGGCACGAACTCGCTCGTCGATCTGCTCGTGTTCGGCCGCTCCGCCGGCAATTTCATCGTCGGGCAGAGCCTGCGCGCGCAGGCGCACAAGCGGCTGCCGAAGGACGCGGCCGATCGAGCGCTCGCGCGCGTCGCACGCATCGACTCCGCGTCGTCGGGCGAATCCGTGGCCGAGGTCGCGGGCGCGATCCGCAAGACGATGCAAGCGCACTGCGGCGTCTATCGCAATCACGATCTGCTCGCCGCCGGCGTCGACAAGGTGATGGAGCTCGAACAGCGCGTCGCTCGCATCGCGATCGCCGACAAGAGTCGCGTGTTCAATACGGCGCGCGTCGAAGCGCTCGAACTCGACAACCTGATCGAGACCGCGAAGGCGACGATCGTCTCGGCGGCAGCACGTCGCGAGTCGCGCGGCGCGCAGGCGAGAAGCGACTATCCCGAGCGCGACGATGCCAACTGGTTGAAGCACACGCTGTGGTTCCGCGACGGCAGCCGTCTCGACTACAAGCCCGTCAACTTGAAGCCCGTGAGCGTGGACGCATTTCCTCCCAAGGCGCGCACGTACTGACCGTATGAAATTCCGCATCTACCGTTACGACCCCGAACGCGACGCCGCGCCGCGCATGAAGGACTACGACGTCGCGCTCGACCCGCACGACCGCATGCTGCTCGACGCGCTGGTTCGGCTGAAGGCGGTCGACGACACGCTGTCGTTCCGCAGGAGCTGCCGCGAAGGCGTGTGCGGCTCGGATGCGATGAACATCAACGGCAGGAACGGCCTCGCGTGCATCACCAATCTCAAGGAATTGCGCGAGCCGGTCGAGTTGCGGCCGTTGCCGGGGCTGCCGGTGATTCGCGACCTGATCGTCGACATGAGCCAGTTCTTCAAGCAGTACCATTCGATCAGGCCTTACCTGGTCAACGACACGCCGCCGCCCGAGAAGGAGCGGCTGCAGTCCCCCGAGGATCGCGAGGAGCTCGACGGCCTCTACGAGTGCATCCTGTGCGCGTGCTGCTCGACGTCGTGCCCGTCGTTCTGGTGGAATCCCGACAAGTTCGTGGGCCCCGCCGGCCTGCTGCAGGCGTACCGCTTCATCGCCGACTCGCGCGATCAAGCGACCAACGAGCGTCTGGACAACCTCGAAGACCCTTACCGGCTGTTCCGCTGCCACACGATCATGAATTGCGTCGACGTATGTCCGAAGGGGTTGAACCCGACGAAGGCGATCGGCAAGATCAAAGAGATCATGGTAAAACGAACGGTGTGATGCTTCGTGTTACACGCGGGTGAACGCCACCGAACTGAACCGCCTGCGCTGGCGCTGCCGGCGCGGCATGCTGGAGAACGATCTGATCCTCGCGCGCTATCTCGATGCGCACGGGGCGACGATGACCGGGGACGACGTGGCCGCGCTCGACCGGCTGCTCGACCTTGCCGACAGCGAATTATGGGACCTCGTAGCGGGTCGCGCGGAGCCAACGGACGAGAGGCTGCGTCCGATGGTCGATGCTTTGCGCGCGGCCTGAGCGCGGACCCGCTCGCCGCGCGCCGGACCCGCGACGGCGCAGTGCGAAACGAGAGCGCACCGGGGCGTCGAAGCGAGCCCGGACAGGCGCCGTTGCCCGCAGAACTCACGGAGTAAACGACATGACCACGACCGACCGCACCGCCACGCTCACGTTCTCCGACGGATCGCCTGCCGTTTCGTTTCCCATTCTCAAAGGCTCGATCGGACCGGACGTCATCGATATCCGCACGCTCTACGGCAAGACCGGGCGCTTCACGTACGACCCCGGGTTCCTTTCGACCGCCTCCTGCAGCTCGGCGATCACGTTCATCGACGGCGACAAGGGAGAGCTGCTCTACCGCGGCTACCCGATCGAGGAGCTCGCCGTCAAGTGCGACTTCCTCGAGGTCTGCCATCTGCTGCTCTACGGCGAGCTGCCCGACGTCGCGCAGAAGAAGGACTTCGTCGGCCGCGTCACCAAGCACACGATGGTGAACGAGCAGATGCAGTTCTTCATGCGCGGATTCCGCCGCGACGCGCATCCGATGGCGGTGCTGACCGGCCTCGTCGGCGCGATGAGCGCGTTCTATCCGGACTCGATCAACCTCAACGACGCGCACCAGCGCGACATTTCGGCGATCCGCCTGATCGCGAAGATGCCCACGCTGGTCGCGATGGCGTACAAGTACACGGTCGGCCAGCCGTACATGTACCCACGCAACGACCAGACGTACGCCGCGAACTTCATGCGGATGATGTTCGCCACGCCGTGCGAGGATTACGAGGTGAGGGAGGTGCTGGTGCGAGCGCTCGATCGCATCTTCATCCTGCACGCCGACCACGAGCAGAACGCCTCCACGTCGACGGTTCGGTTGTGCGCGTCGTCGGGGACGAATCCGTTCGCGGCGATCGCGGCGGGTGTGGCATGCCTGTGGGGTCCCGCGCACGGCGGCGCGAACGAGGCGTGCCTCAACATGCTCTACGACATCCAAAAGCAGGGCGGCGTCGCGAAGATCGGCGAATTCGTCACCAGGGTCAAGGACAAGAACAGCAACGTCAAGCTGATGGGCTTCGGCCACCGCGTCTACAAGAACTACGATCCGCGCGCGAAGCTCATGCGCGAGACGTGCTACGAAGTGCTGAACGAGCTCGGATTGGGCGACGACCCGCTGTTCAAGCTCGCGATGGCGCTCGAGAAGATCGCGCTCGAGGACGACTATTTCGTGTCGCGCAAGCTCTACCCCAACGTCGATTACTACTCGGGCATCGTGCAGAAGGCGATCGGCATTCCGGTGTCGCTGTTCACGGCGATCTTCGCGCTCGCCCGCACCGTCGGCTGGATCGCGCAGCTGAACGAGATGATCACCGATCCCGAGTACAAGATCGGCCGGCCGCGGCAGCTCTTCACCGGTTCGCCGCGCCGCGCGGTGCCGGCGATCGAGAAGCGATAGACAAAGCAGCACGTCATTCCCGCGAACCCGGGAATCCAGCGTCCTTTGCGAGGCACCGAACGACACTGGGTCCCCGCGTCCGCGGGGACGACGGGTAGCAAGGACGAAAGGTCAACGATGGGCGACATGAGAGAGTTCGAATCGTCGAGCACGCTGTTCGGCTCCAACGTGCCGTTCATCGAGGACCAGTACGAGCGCTACCTCGCGAACCCGCAATCGGTCGCCGCCGATTGGCGCTCGTACTTCGATACGCTGCGCGGCGGCGCCGCCGACGTCCCGCACGCGCCGGTGATCGAGTCGTTCATCCGCCTCGGCAAGAGCCGCAAGGTCGCCGGGGCGATGGTCGACGCGACGACGATGCACAAGCAGGTGCTCGTCTTGCAGATGATCGGCAAGTTCCGCACGCTCGGCATGTTCCACGCCGATCTCGATCCGCTGCAGCGCGCGGAGAAGCAGTACATCGCGGACCTCGACATCGGCACGTACGGGTTCTCGGACTCGGACATGGATACCGAGTTCGACGTCGGGTCGTTCAAGGCGGGGACGGAGCGGATGCGCCTGCGCGACCTGATCCAGGCGTTGCGCGACACGTACTGCCGGACGTTCGGCGCCGAGTACATGTACATCTCGGACACGAAGATCAAGCGCTACGTGCAGCAGCGGCTCGAGCCGATCCGCTCGAAGCCGACCTACAGCGCCGAGCAGCGCAAGCATGTCCTCGAGCGCCTGACCGCCGCGGAGACGCTCGAACGCTATCTGAACACGAAGTACGTCGGCCAGAAACGCTTTTCCGGCGAGGGCGGCGATACGCTGATCCCGATGCTCGACAAGCTGATCGAAAGGGCCGGCGCCGCCGGCATCGGCGAGACGGTGATCGGCATGGCGCACCGCGGCCGGCTCAACGTGCTCGTCAACACGCTGGGCAAGATGCCGAGCGACCTGTTCAGCGAGTTCGAGGGCAAGCACGAGCAGGAGCTTTCCGCCGGCGACGTCAAGTATCACCAGGGATTCTCGTCGGACGTGATCACGCCGGGCGGCCCGATGCACTTGACGCTCGCGTTCAACCCGTCGCATCTGGAGGCGGTGAACCCGGTCGTCGAAGGGTCGGTGCGCGCGCGCCAGACGCGACGCGGCGATGCCAAGGGCGATCAGGTGCTGCCGGTGCTGATCCACGGCGACGCCGCGGTTGCGGGGCAGGGCGTGCTGCAGGAAGTGCTGAACATGGCGCAGACGCGCGGCTATTACACGGGCGGCACGATCCACATCGTCATCAACAACCAGATCGGCTTCACGACGTCCGATCCGCGGGACACGCGCGGCACGCTTTACTGCACCGACATCGCGAAGATGGCCGAGGCGCCGATCTTCCACGTCAACGGCGACGATCCGGAAGTGTGCCTGCTCGCCGTCGAGATGGCGATGGAATACCGCCAGCAGTTCCATCGGGACGTCTTCATCGATCTCGTCTGCTTCCGCCGGCTCGGACACAACGAAGCCGACGAGCCGATGGTCACGCAGCCGCTGATGTACAAGAAGATCACTCAGCATCCGGGCACGCGCAAGCTCTACGCCGATGCGCTGATCGCCGAGGGCATCGTCGGCCCCGACGAGCCCGACGCCATGGTCGCGACGTACCGCGTGGCGATGGACAAGGGGTTCCATACCAACACGACGATCCTGTCGAATTACAAGCCGCCGTACACCATCGACTGGAACAAGTACAAGAACCGTCACTGGACGACGACCGCCGATACGCGGATGCAGATTCGAACGCTGGAAATGCTCGCGCGCGAAGTGACGAAGGTGCCGGAAGGCTTCAAGGTGCATTCGCGCGTGGAAAAGGTGCTCGCCGATCGTCGCGCGATGGGCGAGGGCAAGCTGCCGCTCGATTGGGGTATGGGCGAGACGCTTGCCTACGCGTCGCTGGTCGAGGATGGTTACGGCGTGCGCATCTCGGGGCAGGACGTCGGCCGGGGCACGTTCAGCCATCGCCACGCCGTGCTGCACGACCAGAATCGCGAGAAATGGGACGCCGGCATCTATGTTCCGCTGCAGCACATTCGCGACGGGCAACCGAAGGTCGAGATCATCGATTCGGTGCTCTCCGAGCTCGGCGTGCTCGGCTTCGAGTACGGCTACGCGACGTCCGATCCGACGCGGCTCGTGATCTGGGAAGCGCAATTCGGCGATTTCGCGAATGGCGGACAGGTGATGATCGACCAGTTCATCACGTCGGGCGAAGCGAAGTGGGGCCGCATCTGCGGGCTCGTGCTGTTCCTGCCGCACGGCTACGAGGGGCAGGGTCCGGAGCACTCGTCGGCGAGGCCCGAACGGTTCCTGCAGCTATCGGCCGAGCACAACATCCAGGTTGTCGTGCCGACGACGCCGGCGCAGATCTATCACGTGCTGCGCCGGCAGATGATCAGGCCTATCAGGAAACCGCTGATCGTGATGACGCCGAAGAGCCTGCTGCGGCACAAGGAGGCGGTATCGACGATGAAGGATCTCGCCGATGGCCGTTTCCAGGGCGTGATCGGCGAAACCGAGAAGCTCGTTGCGAAGAACGTGCGCCGCGTCATCATCTGCAGCGGCAAGGTGTATTACGAGCTCCTCGCCTACCGGCGCGAGAACAAGATCCACGACGTCGCGATCATGCGTCTCGAGCAGCAGTACCCGTTCCCGCACGAGGAATTCAAGAACCAGGTGCTGAAGTTCGCGAACGCGAAGGAAGTCGTCTGGTGCCAGGAAGAGCCGCAGAACCAGGGTGCATGGTACCGTCTGCGTGCCTATTTCCGCGCCGACATGCAGCCGAAGGCGGTGCTCGCATACGCCGGACGCCCGGTGTCGGCGTCGCCGGCGGTCGGCTACATGGCGAAGCACATGCAGCAGCAGAAGCAGCTCGTCGAGGACGCGTTCGCGCCCGAGCTGCGATCGGGCGAGATGCTGGTCGGCACGTAGCGGACCGTCATTCCCGCGAACGCGGGAATCCAGCGTCTTGGCGCCGAAAGACACTGGGTCCCCGCGTCCGCGGGACGACGTGGCGAAACCATAATCACTGCGACAAATTCATGCGCGTCGACGTCAAAGTTCCGCAGCTCCCGGAGTCGGTCGCCGAAGCGACGCTCGTGAGTTGGCACAAGAAGGCCGGCGAGCCGGTCGCTCGCGACGAGAACCTGATCGACGTCGAGACCGACAAGGTCGTGCTCGAGCTTCCGGCACCCGAGTCCGGCGTGCTGGTCGAGGTGAAGAAGCCCGACGGGTCGAGCGTTGCGAGCCAGGAAGTGATCGCCGTGATCGACACCGCGGCGAAAGCAACGGCGCAGGCTGCGCCCGCGGCGAAGGCCGCTGCGCAACCGCTGCCGCAGCCCGCGCGCGCGGCCGCGCCGGCTGCGATGCCGTCGGCGCGCAAGATGATGGCCGATCAAGGCATCGCGCCATCCGCTGTCGAAGGCACGGGCCGCGGCGGCCGCATCACCAAGGGTGACGTGCTCGTGGCGACGCAGGCGAAGGCGCCTTCGCAACCGACGCCGCAGCCGCAGCCCGCTCCCGCGCGCGAAGCGCCGCCGCGCGAGCCGGCGCCCGCGGTGTCGCTGCCCGCCGCGCTTGGCGCGCGACCCGAGCAACGCGTGCCGATGTCGCGGCTGCGCCAACGCGTGGCCGAGCGCCTCATTCAATCGCAATCGAGCGCTGCCATCCTGACCACGTTCAACGAGGTCAACATGCAGCCGGTGATCGATCTGCGAAACAAGTACAAGGAGCGCTTCGAGAAAGAGCACGGCGTGAAGCTCGGCTTCATGGGCTTCTTCGTGAAGGCCACCGTGCACGCGCTCAAGAAGTTTCCCGCGGTCAACGCGTCGATCGATGGTACCGACATCGTCTATCACGGCTACTTCGACATCGGCATCGCCGTGGGGAGCCCGCGCGGTCTGGTCGTACCGATCCTGCGCGACGCCGATCAGATGACGATCGCCGAGATCGAAAGCGCGATCGGCGACTTCGGCAAGCGTGCGCAGGAAGGCAAGCTCACGGTCGAAGAGCTGACCGGCGGCACGTACACGATCTCCAATGGCGGCGTGTTCGGCTCGATGTTGTCGACGCCGATCATCAATCCGCCGCAATCGGCGATTCTCGGCGTCCATGCGACGCGCGAGCGCCCGGTGGTCGAGAACGGGCAAATCGTCATCCGGCCGATCAACTACCTCGCGCAATCGTACGACCATCGGATCATCGATGGCCGCGAGGCGGTGCTCTCGCTGGTCGCGATCAAAGAAGCGCTGGAGGATCCGGCGCGCCTGCTGCTCGACCTGTGAAGAGCCGCCGTCATTCCCGCGAACGCGGGAATCCAGCGACTTTCGACCAAAGACACTGGGTGCCCGCGTTCGCGGGGACGACGGTACGCGCTGCAACAGCTACGAAGAAGCATCGAGGGAAGCGAACGCATGGCTGATTCGTTCGACGTCGTCGTCATCGGCGGGGGCCCCGGCGGCTACATCGCCGCGATCCGCGCCGCGCAGCTCGGTTTCGCTACCGCATGCATCGACGACTGGACGCGCGCGAACGGCAAGCCGGCGCCGGGCGGCACGTGCACGAACGTCGGCTGCATTCCCTCGAAAGCGCTGTTGCAGTCGTCCGAGAACTTCGAGCACGCCGGCCACGAGTTCGTCGAGCACGGCATCGACGTCAAGGGGCTCGCGATCGACGTCAAGCGGATGCTCGCGCGCAAGGACAAGGTCGTCGGGCAGAACAACGACGGCATCCTCTATCTCTTCAAGAAACACAAGGTCGCGTTCTTTCACGGTCTTGGCGCGTTCGGCGGGCCGCCGACGGACGCCGGCTGGCCAATCGACGTCGAGGCGCCGGGCGCGGCGCAACTCGTCGCACGGCACGTGATCGTCGCCACCGGATCGAAACCCCGGCCGCTGCCGCAAGTCGCGATCGACAACGTCCGCGTGCTCGACAACGAAGGGGCGCTCGCGATCCCCGAGGTGCCGCGGCGTTTGGGTGTGGTCGGCGCCGGCGTGATCGGGCTCGAGATGGGCAGCGTCTGGCGGCGGCTCGGCAGCGATGTCACGGTCCTGGAGGCGTTGCCGACGTTTCTCGGCGTTGCCGACGAAGCGGTCGCGAAGGAAGCCGCCAAAGTGTTCGCGAAACAGAAGCTCGCGATCCACACCGGCATCGCCATCACGGCCGTCGATGTCGGCACCGCCGATGTGACGGTCGCCTACAACGACGCCAAAGGGGCAGCGCAGAGTGCGACGTTCGATCGGCTGATCGTGTCGATCGGACGCATTCCGCACACGGCGGGGCTCAACGCCGACGCGGTCGGCCTTGCGCTCGACGAGCGCGGATTCGTCGTCGTCGATGGCGAGTGTCGGACGAACCTCGCGAACGTCTGGGCGATCGGCGACGTCGTTCGCGGTCCGATGCTTGCGCACAAGGCCGAGGAGGAGGGCGTCGCGGTTGCCGAACGGATCGCGGGTCAGCATGGACACGTCGACTTCAACACGATTCCGTGGGTGATCTACACGTGGCCCGAGATCGCGTGGGTCGGCAAGACCGAGCAGCAATTGAAAGCCGACGGCGTCGACTATCGCGCGGGCTCTTTTCCGTTCAGCGCGAACGGACGCGCGCGTGCAATGGGCGAGACGACCGGCTTCGTCAAGATCCTCGCCGACCGCGCGACCGACCGCATCCTCGGCATGCACGTCATCGGCCCGTATGCCTCCGAGCTCATCGCCGAGGGCGTGGTCGCGATGGAATTCGGCGCCACGAGCGAGGACATCGCCCGCATCTGTCACGCGCATCCGTCGCTTTCCGAAGCGACGAAGGAAGCCGCGCTCGCGGTCGACGGACGTACGCTCAACCTGTGAGCCCGGGGGGATCACGCGCGGCATGAACGAAGCGCTCGCCGAAGGTCAGATCGCCGCGCGCGACGGGGGGCTCGCCGCTTATCTCGATCCGATCCTCGCGCAGCGCCACGCGACGCTCGATCACGCGCAGGCGGCGGCGCTCGACCGGTTGCAACAACTGTCCGACGAGCTGGCGGCGTTCCGGACCGCGCGCCAGTCGCGCCTGAAGCGCCTCTTCGCGTCACCGGACGTTCCGCGCGGTCTCTACCTGTGGGGTGGCGTCGGCCGCGGCAAGAGCTTTCTCGCCGACGCATTCTTCGCCGCCGTGCCGATCCGGCGCAAGACGCGCGTGCACTTCCACGCGTTCATGCGCGACGTTCACAACGAGCTCGCGACGCTCAAGCGCGAGGAGGACCCGCTCGCGACCGTCGCGGCACGGCTCGCGCGCAAGTGGCGGCTCGTCTGCTTCGACGAGTTCCACGTGTCCGATATCGCCGACGCGATGATTCTCGGCCGCCTGCTGCGAGCGCTTTTCACCGCCGGCGTCGTGTTCGTGATGACGTCGAACTACCCGCCTGAAGACCTCTATCCGAACGGCCTGCAGCGGCAGAATTTCCTGCCGACGATCGCGCTGTTGAAGCAGTGGCTCGACGTCGTCGAAGTCGACGCCGGCGTCGACTATCGGCTGCGCGCGCTCGAGCACGTCAAGATCTACCACGTACCCGCCGGGCCGGCGGCCGACGCCGCGCTCGCCGACACGTTCGAGCAAATGCGCGCCGCGGCGGACGAGGATCCGCGGCTCGCGATCGAGGCGCGCACGATCGTCGCCCGCAAACGCGCGGGGAGCGCCGTCTGGTTCGACTTCGCTGGGCTGTGCGACGGACCACGCTCGCAACGCGACTATCTCGAGCTCGCGCAGCGCTTCGCCGTGCTGCTGCTTTCCAACGTGCCGCAGATGACGGCGCAGACCGGCGACCAGGCGCGCCGCTTCACGTGGCTCGTCGACATCCTGTACGATCATCGCGTGAAGCTGATCGTGTCCGCGCACGTGCCGCCGGCCGAGCTCTATGTCGCGGGTCCGGGCAGCCGCGAGTTCGCGCGCACAGTGAGCCGCCTCGCCGAGATGCAAACGCACCGCTACATGGGCGAGCCGCACGTCGCGGGCGCGGGCTCGCCGCTGCCCGCCTGACTTCGCCTCGCCGACAAGCCTCTGGAGGACATTGCCGTGCAGAAATTCAAGGCCTACCGTACGTTCCAGGAAGACAACGTCGTGCGCAGCCGCTTCGTCGACATGACGCTCGACGAGCTCGACCCGGGCGAGGTCGTCGTACGCACCAAGTATTCGACGATCAACTACAAGGACGCGCTTTCGTACAACGGCGCCGGCAAGATCATGCGCAAGTACCCGACCAATGCCGGCATCGACATGGCGGGCACGGTCGAGCAATCGTCCGACCCGAGATGGAAGCGCCGCGACAAGGTGATCGTGCATGCGTACGACATGGGTGTGGCGCACGACGGCGGCTACAGCGAGTACGTGCGCGTGTCCGGCGACTGGATCGTGCGGCGGCCCGAGAGCATGACGGCGTTCGACGCGATGACGCTCGGTACGGCCGGATTCACCGCCGCGCAGGCGATCGATGCCATGCAACACAACGGGCTCACACCCGCGAACGGACCGGTTGCGGTGACGGGCGCGACCGGCGGCGTTGGATCGGTCGCGATCGAGATCCTTGCGAAGCTCGGCTACGACGTCGTCGCGATCACCGGCAAGAAGGAGGGCGCACGCTATCTCGAGGACCTCGGCGCGAAGGAAGTGATGGTTCGCCAGAACGTCGATCTGTCGAAGCTTCGTCCGCTCGAGAAGGCGACGTGGGCCGGCGCGATCGACAACCTCGGCGGCGATCTGCTCGCATGGCTGCTCGCAACCAGCAAGCAGAGCGGCACCGTCGCGTCGGTCGGCCTCGCCGCCGACGTCAAGCTCAACACGACGGTGTTGCCGTTCATCCTGCGCGGCGTGAGCTTGCTCGGCATCAACAGCGCCGAGTGTGCGATGGCGACGCGGCAGCGGCTGTGGAACAAGCTCGCCGTCGAATGGCGTCCCGACAGGGTGCACGATCAGGTGCGCACGATCGACTTCGAGGAGCTGCCGCTGCATTTCGACGCGTACCTGAAGGGGATGGTGCGCGGGCGAACCGTCGTTCGCATCGGAGCGGACACGCATCCGTAGCGGTCGCTCCGCGTCGATGCAAGCGCACGGCGACGCCGTCGGGCTCGATTTCGCCGAGCTGCTGCGAAGCTATCCGCGCCGCCGGCCGCCGCTCACGCCGGCGCACGAAAAAGTCTACGCCGAGCAATACAAGCTCAACCGCGAGGGCGCGCGTCCGATCGAAAGCCTCGTGCAGAAGCTGGAAGCCTGGATGCACCGGCGCGTCGCGTCCGTCGTGGCCGCGCCGGTGCTCGAGCTCGGCGCCGGGACGCTCAATCACGTTCGCTTCGAGCCGCGCGGCATCGACTACGACGTGGTCGAGCCGTTTCGCGAGCTGTATGCGGGGTGCGCCGAAGCGGCCGCGGTGCGCTCGCTCTATGCGTCGGTGCGCGAAATCCCCGCCGATCGGCAGTACGCACGCGTCATATCGATTGCCGTGCTGGAGCACATGGAAAACCTGCCGCTCGACGTCGCCACCGCCGCGCTGCATCTTGCCGACGACGGCGTGTTCCAGGCGGGCATTCCAAGCGAGGGTGGCTTGCTTTGGGGACTGGGCTGGCGCGCCTCGACGGCGATCAGTTACTACCTGCGCACCGGGCTCGACTATTCGATTGTCATGCGCCACGAGCACCTGAACACGGCACCGGAGATCATCGCGATCGTGCGCCACTTGTTCGCCGACGTTCGGCTTCGGCGCTTTCCGTTTCCGTCGCATCACGCGAGCTTCTACGCGTATATCGAGGCGCGTCGGCCGCACCGCGAGCGCTGCAGGACGGTCGTCGACGCCGGCGCCGTGCGACCATGAGGAAGCAATGACCATTGCCGATTTCGCGCTGCTCGTCGTCTATGCGCTAGGGATGTCGTTCGGGCAGGTGCTGTTCAAGCTCGCTGCGGACCATGCCAAGCTCGATGCGGCGGCGGGATTCTGGGCCGGGTTGCTCGGAAGCTGGCACTTCTACGTATCGGTTGCGGTCTACGGCCTGCTCACGATCGCATGGATCTGGGTGCTGACGCGGATTCCCTTGAGTCGCGCGTATCCGTTCGTCGTGCTTGCCTTCGTGTTCACCCCGATCCTCGCGGCGTTGCTGTTCGGGGAGACGCTCGATGCGCGCTATTTCGCAAGCCTCGCCCTGATCGTGGCCGGGCTCGCGTTGCTCGCGACGACGAAGGCGCAATGAACGACGTCGGATCGGTATGGATCGTCATTCCGGCGTTCAACGAGGCGCAGGTGATCGCCGGGGTCGTCGGCGGCGTGCGCAGCCGTTATCCGAAAGTCGTGGTCGTCGACGACTGCTCGAGCGACGACACCGGCGCGGCGGCGCGTTCGGCAGGAGCAGTCGTGCTGCGCCACGCGATCAATTTAGGGCAGGGGGCCGCGTTGCAGACCGGCATTCGCTTCGCGCTCGAGCAGGGCGCGGATTGCGTCGTGACGTTCGACGCCGACGGCCAGCATCGCGTCGACGATATCGCCGCGCTTCGCGAGCGGCAGCGCGCAACCGGCGCCGACGTGGTGTTCGGCAGCCGTTTCCTCGGCGCCGCGCCGCACATTCCGCCAATGCGGCGGTTCATGCTTCGCCTTGCCGTCGTCTTCACGCGCCTGACGACGGGCGTGCGGCTGTCCGACGCGCACAACGGCCTGCGACTGCTCACGCGCAGCGCGGCACGGGTCATCGACATCCGTCAAAATCGGATGGCGCACGCCTCGGAGATCGTCGAACAGATCCACGCGGCGCGGCTTACGCTCGCCGAGTGCCCGGTAACCGTTCTCTATACCGAGTACTCGCTGCGCAAGGGACAGCGGTTGTCCAACGCGATCAACATACTGACGGAGCTCTTCGTCGCGAGGTTGCACAAATGATCATTCAAATCATCCTCATCGCAGGACTTCTCGCTTGTCTGCTGTACGCATTCGTGCATCGAAAGAGCTCGCGCCTGGTGACGGTTCTGATGGCGGTGACGAGCGTTGCCGGCATGTACTTCGTGCTGCTTCCCGACCAGACGACCGGCATCGCGCACGCGCTGGGCGTCGGACGCGGCGTCGATCTCGTTTTCTATTGCTGGCTGATCATCACGTTGGTCGTGTCGCTCAACCTGCAATTCAAGATCCTGGGCCTGCAGGCCGCGGTGACGGCGCTCACGCGCGAGCTCGCGCTGCGCGATGCGCGTCCGTCCGCCGCGCAATCGCCGGCTCGCTGAGCCGGCTGTTTCGACACCCGTTCAATACGGGAGCGACACACGCATCGTGCAGCGATCGTCGGGCTCGTCGCCGTCGAGCAGCCGCGTCGCGTAGTGGCGCGGACGATGGAAGATCTCGGCATACAGGAACGCAAAGCGGCTGCGGTCGCGTATGCACAGGACGCCGCCATCGGGCACCTGCGCGACCGTCGCTCGGGTGTGCACGATCAAATCCTCGAGCGTTGGATGTTCGGTTTGCAAGTACGCGGCGCCGGTCATCGATATTACGGTCGCCGTGGCGATGACCACCAGCGCGTGCGCGCAACGGCGGCGCGCGGGCTGGTCCGTTGACGCAAAGGCGGGCGCATGCGTTGCCGCAAGAACGACGCACACGAGCGTCATCATCCAGAACGCGTAGTAACGCAGCTCGTGCGAGGCCGGCGACCACGCGCAGAGCCCGCTCAGCAAGATCATCATCGCCGCCGACCATCGTGCGCCTGGCACCGACCGCGCGCTCCACACGAGTAACGCGACGGCGCCGAGCACGTAGCCGACGAAGTAGCCGCCCATGCGAAACGATGGGCTCTCGTGGGGAACGTCGCCTTGGCCGATCGTCCACGGCAGCGGGCGAGCGCGAAAGCTGTCGTATTCTCCGACCGACGCGAGCCAGCGCAGCGGCTGCGGCGAATCCATCCAAGCGAGCGAAACGGCATTCGGTTGCCTCATCGGGAACGGCCCCGCGATATGCAGACGGCCGATGTCGACGCCGATGGGGTAGAAAGGATTACCGTGCGCACGCGCGTTGATCGCGAGCGCAGGCAGCAGCGCGATCGCGCCGACGACCGCGAGCGTCGCCAACGCAACGCCGCGCCGCGCGAAGCGCAGCATCGACGGCGTGCGCGCGGCGAGGACCGTGATCGCGGCCCATGCGAGGAGCGCGACCGGAACCATCAGGAACTTTCCGCCGACCGCGGCGGCGAGCGCCGCCAGCGCGATCACGACGTCAATCCGATGATCGCCAGCGGGCTCCACGAGCATCCGCAGCACGACCAGAAGCGCAATCGTGACCAACGCATTGACGGTGACGTCGATGTACGAGCTGGTGAGCTCGATTTGAACGACCGGGATCGCGAGCATGGCGAGCCAGGACCACGCGAGCGGAACGCGGAAGCGCGCGCGCAGATAGGCGAGCAGCGCGACCACCGCGCCGACGTTGACGAGATCGCCGGCCGAAGGCCCGCCCGTCAACCGCCAGAGCGCGCCCTGAACCCGGTGGACGAACAGCGGAAAGCCGTCGTAGAGCGCTTCCATCAGCGGTGGCATCGCGAAGCATTCGCGTCCGCAAAGACCGACGGAGCGCGCGGCGAAAACCCAGTGATACGCAAGCGTGTCCCAATACGGATCGACGGTGGACCACGCGCGCACGGCGACCAGCACGAACGTGCCGAGCGCGACGATTGTCGACAGGCGAACGCGTTCGGCGAGCACTCGTGCGATCATCGCTTTCGATCGGCCCGTGACGGCAGCGCGCATGGTACCAAGGGCGCTTGGCGCGCCGGGGGCGGCGAAGCCTTGATCGGGCGCAACACATGCGCTCGGCGGCCGCTTTAGGCTCGGAGAATCCGCGGGTGCGTGCGGCTCGTCAGCAGGCTGTAAGTCTCGTATCTTAGCAACGACACTTGCCGGACTCGCTGCGTGCCCGGCTTGCGCCTTTCGACAGGAGTTCCCGATGCCCACGTATAAGGATTTCTACGGCCGCTCACTGGCCGATCGCAACGCGTTCTGGCGCACCGAAGCGGAGCTCGTCGATTGGCACACGCCGTTCTCCTCCGTACTCGACTATTCGAAGCCGCCGTTCGCAAAGTGGTTCGTCGGCGGCCGCACCAACTTGTGTCACAACGCGATCGACCGCCATCTCGCCACGCGCGGCGAGCAGAAAGCGCTCGTCTACCTGTCGACCGAGACGGACGAGCAGAAAACGTACACGTTTCGCGAGCTGCACGCCGAGGTCAACCGCTTTGCCGCCGTGCTGAAGGGCCTGGGTGTCGGCAAGGGCGATCGCGTGCTGATCTACATGCCGATGATCGCCGAGGCGGCGTTCGCGATGCTCGCATGTGCTCGGATCGGCGCGATCCATTCGGTGGTGTTCGGC
Source organism: uncultured beta proteobacterium (assembly GCA_963728935.1). GTDB lineage: Bacteria > Pseudomonadota > Gammaproteobacteria > Burkholderiales > Casimicrobiaceae > CAVSMC01. The sequence goes on from CAVSMC010000001.1 coordinate 3,380,652, forward strand.
GGCTTTGCGGCGGCGTCGCTCGCCACGCGGATCGACGACGCCAAGCCGAAGGTGATGGTCACGGCCGATGCCGGCATGCGCGGGGGCAAGCCGGTGCCGTACAAGCATCTGGTCGACGAGTCGATCCGGCTCGCGAAGTTTCCGCCCGCGAAGGTATTGATCTGCGATCGTGGTCTGGACCGCGAAATGCCGCGCGTGGCGGGGCGCGATCTCGATTACGCAGCGCTTCGCGCGCAGCAGATGAACGCCGACGTGCCGTGTGAATGGCTCGAATCGTCGGAGCCGTCGTACATCCTGTACACGTCCGGGACCACCGGCAAGCCGAAAGGCGTGCAGCGCGACACCGGCGGCTACACGGTCGCGCTCGCATCGTCGATGCGCCGCATCTATTGCATCGAGCCCGGCGACACGATGTTCACGACGAGCGACATCGGCTGGGTCGTCGGCCATTCGTATATCGTCTACGGCCCGCTGATTGCCGGGGCGACGACGATCATGTACGAGGGATTGCCGATCCGGCCGGATCCCGCGATCTGGTGGAAGATCGTCGAGCAGAACAACGTGAAGACGATGTTCAGCTCCCCCACCGCGATCCGTGTGCTGAAGAAGCAGGACACCAAGTACATGCAGCAGAACGACCTGTCGTCGCTGAAGTACCTGTTCCTCGCCGGCGAGCCGCTCGACGAGCCGACCGCGCGGTGGGCCTCCGACGCGCTCGGTGTTCCTATCGTCGACCACTATTGGCAGACGGAAACCGGCTGGGCGATCCTGTCGGCGATGCCGGGCGTCGAGGACACGCCGCGCAAGTTCGGCAGCCCGTCGTTCCCCGTCTACGGCTACGACGTGCGGCTGCTGCACGAAGCGACCGGCGAAGAAGTCGCCCCGAACGAGAAGGGCGTGCTCATGATCTTGCCGCCGCTTCCGCCGGGTTGCATGACGACGGTATGGGGCGACGACGCTCGCTTCGTCAAGACGTATTTCTCGACGTTCCGCGACAAGCTTGCCTACTCGACGTTCGACTGGGCGACGCGTGACGGCGACGGCTACTTCTTCGTTCTCGGCCGCACCGACGACGTGATCAACGTCGCCGGACACCGGCTCGGCACGCGCGAGATCGAGGAAGCGGTGCAGGCGCACCCGGGCATCGCGGAGGTCGCGGTGGTCGGCGTCGCCGATCCGCTCAAGGGCCAGATTCCGGTCGCCTTCGCCGTCGTCAAGGACCCGGCGCGCATCGCGAGCGCCGAAGGCATCGCGGCGATGCGCAAGGAAGTGATGGACACCGTCGACCGCGAGCTCGGCGCGATCGCCCGCCCGGGTGCCGTGCACTTCGTCACATTGCTGCCGAAGACGCGGTCGGGGAAGCTGCTGCGCCGCTCGATCCAGGCGCTCGCCGAGGGTCGCGATCCGGGCGACCTCACGACGATCGAGGATCCGGTGGCGCTCGATCAGATCAAAGCCGCGCTGAGCGCAAGGTAACCGAAAAGTAGGGTCAGACTCGACTTTCTCGATCCTGGATTCAAAAGCCTAAAAGTAGGGTCAGACTCGACTTTTCTTCTGCCGGCGATTCAAAGGGATAGGTCTAGCGAAAAGTCGAGTCTGACCCCACTTTTTCGGGCGGAGTAAAATGGCGGATTGTCCGATGCGAATCCGTCATGCCCGATCAGGCGCCGAGCGCCCCCGACTGCACGCTTGACGTCGCCCGAAAGCTCGCGCCCCTCGCGATACAGACGCGCGGGCCGGTCGTCGAGAGCGTCCATCTCGGGTCGGTCGCCGTCGTCGACGTCGACGGCAAGCTCCTCTACGCGGCCGGTGATCCGTACTTCGTCACGATGACGCGAAGCGCGCTGAAGCCGTTGCAGGCGATGCCGTTCGTCGCCGGCGGAGGCGTCGGGCGCTTCGGGTTCACGCCACCCGAGGTCGCGCTGCTTTGCGCGAGCCATTCCGGCGAGCCGCGCCACGTTGCCGCGGTCGCAGACATGCTGGCGCGTGCGGGCAATTGCGCGGACGACCTGCAATGCGGCGCGCATGTGCCGGGCTTCTACGACGCGCGCGGCGAAGTCCCGCCGCCGCCGCCGTACTCGCCGCTCGCGCACAATTGCTCGGGCAAGCACAGCGGCATGCTCGCGTACTGCGTGATGTGCGATCTGCCGAAGCCCAGCTACCTCGACTACGAGCATCCTCTGCAGCGCGCGATTCGCGCGAGCGTCGCGCATTTCACCGGCGTCGCCGAGCGCGATCTCGCGGCGGGCATCGACGGCTGCTCGGCGCCGAACTACGGCGTGCCGCTCGCCGGGCTCGCGCGGGCGTTCGCGCGGCTCGCGAGCCGCGCCCCCGATCCCGTTTACGGCGAGGCGCCGCGGACGCTTGCCGACGCGATGACCCGGTACCCGGAGATGGTATCCGGCGAACGGCGCAACGATCTCGCCTACATGAGCGCGGGCGAGGGCGACTGGGTGACCAAGATCGGCGCCGAGGGCGTGCAGGCGATCGGCGTGCGCAGCCGCGGGCTGGGCATCGCGGTGAAGGTCGCCGACGGCGCGAAGCGCGGTCTGCATCCGGCCGTGGTCGCCGTGCTCGACCAGCTCGGGTTGCTCGACGATACGCGACGGCGCGCGCTCGCGTCGTGGCGCGAGCCCGTCGTGCGCAACCACCGCGGATTGGAGACCGGCCGCGTTCGTCCCGTTGTTGTCCTGGACAAAGTTGGCTCGACGGTCTAACCACGCAAAACCTTGTCTTGCGGCAAATTCGCGCAGGAAAGTGGGTGAACTTACCGGGTTTGCGACGGTCTTTCGGTGCAAGCGTGCGCCCTGGAAACGCCCCGAGTGCTTCCGATCCCGAAGCCTCGTTATACTGCCGGCCGCCGCACCTGCCGTTCGGTGGGATAACAACGACATGATTCAGGGACAACCCGCCGATGGGTGATCGCGAAGTCGATCAGCAACTCGTCGAGCGTGCGCAAAGGGGCGACAAGCGCGCGTACGAGTTGCTGGTGATGAAGTACCAGCGAAAGCTGGCGCGGCTGCTGTCGCGGCTGGTGCGCGACCCCGCGGAGGTCGAGGACGTGACGCAGGAGGCGTTCATCAAGGCGTACCGGGCGTTGCCGAGCTTTCGCGGGGAAAGCGCGTTTTATACGTGGCTGTACCGGATCGCGATCAACACGGCCAAGAACTACCTGGTCGCGATGGGGCGCCGCGCTCCGACGTCGACCGGCTTCGACAACGAGGAAGCGGAGAACTTCGAGGACGCCGAGCAGTTGCGCGATACGGCGACACCCGAGAACGAGTTGCTGGGCAAGCAGATCGCGGCCACCGTGAACAAGGCGATGGACGCGCTGCCGGAGGATCTACGGACCGCGATCACGCTGCGCGAGATCGAGGGTCTGAGCTACGAAGAGATCGCCAACGTGATGAACTGTCCGATTGGCACCGTGCGCTCCCGGATCTTCCGGGCGCGCGAAGCGATCGCGGCGGATTTGCGACCGCTGCTGGGGACCGACAAGGACCGGAGATGGTGATGGGCGAGGACATTTCGAGATTGATGGACGGCGAGCTCGACGATGAGCACGTCGACGGCGTTTGCGCGCAGATGCGTCACCCGAGCGGCATGGCCACGTGGGTGTGCTACCACGTGATCGGCGACGCGCTGCGCGGCGGCGCCGATCCGGGCACCGGCTTCTCGGCGCGTTTCGCGGTGCGGCTCGCCGCGGAGCCGACGGTCGTCGCGCCGCGCCCGAGGCAGTCGCGCCCGCTCACGTTCGCGTGGGCCGCGGCGGCGACGATCGCCGCGGTAACGCTGGTCGGATGGGTGGCGATGGGCACGATCGACACGCAGACGGGTGCGGTCGCCAACGCACGCGAGGCGATCACCGTCCGCGCCGCCTCCGTGCGGCCGCGACAGATTCCCGCCGACTACCTGCTCGTGCACCAGGAGTATTCGCCCACGGCGCCGATCCAGGGCGTCGGTCCGGGATTGCGCAGCGTCGCGGCGCCCGTGCAATTGCGCCCGTAGGAGACGAACGCGTGCAGCACGACGGAGTTGCGGCGACGCTGCCGCAGTGGAAACGAGCGGTCGCCGGTGGGCGCGCGCTCGCAAAGGTGGCCACGCTCGCCGCGACTTCGCTCGCAATCGCCGGTCCGGCGCTGGCGGACGACTCGGCGGCGTGGCTCAGCCGCGCGGCGAGCGCCGCACGGCAGCTCAATTACATCGGCACGATCGTCTATCAGTACGGGCCGCGCGTCGAGACGTCGCGGCTCGTCCACATGAACGAGGGTGGCAACGAATACGAGAAGCTGCTGAACCTCGAGGGACCGGCGCGCGAGGTGATCCGCACCGGCGGGGAGGTCTACTGCTTCTACCCGGACGCGAAGGTCGTCCGTATCGAGCCGCGGATCTTTCGCAACGCATTTCCGTCGTTTTCGCCGCAGCAGCAACGCTCGCTCGCCGATTACTACGAGTTCAAGAAGGCCGAAGCGGGACGCGTCGCCGGCATCGAGGCGCAGGCGTTCGTCTTCGAGCCGAAGGACGGCCTGCGATACGGCCACAAGTTCTGGTCCGACGCCGCGACCGGACTGCTGCTCAAGGCGCGCGTGCTGAACGAGAAGGGCGATGTCGTCGAGCAGTTCGCCTTCACCGACCTTTCGATCGGCGTCAAGCTCGATCGCTCGATGGTGCGACCGTCGTGGCCCACGCCGCCTCCCGATTGGCAGATCCGCCAAATCGGGCCCGGCGAAGTCGAATCGAAGGAAACCGGATGGATCGTGACGCGCCTTCCGCCGGGGTTCGTCAAGATCGCAGAGGGATTCCGCGCACTGCGCGCGGCCCGGCCGCCGGTCGCGCATCTGGTCTTCTCCGACGGGCTCGTCGCGGTCTCGGTGTTCGTCGAGCCGGTCGGCGGCACCGCGCACTCGACAGGGCTCAAGCAGGAGGGCGCGGTCAACATGTACATACGCCAGCTCGAGGACTACGTCGTCACGGTCCTCGGCGAAGCCCCTCCGGTGACGATCCGCCAGATCGCGCTCGCGGTGACACGACGCTGAAGGGGCTCGCGGCACCGTTTTTGCTGTAACGTCGATAGTTCGACGCTCGAAAAGGCAACCAACGATGAAGATCCAGGCCCGCTCCAGGGTCGCCGCGGTATGGCTTGCGGCGACGTTCGCAGTGTTCGGCGCGTTTTCCGGTAGCGCTTGCGCGCAGGCGAAGGCCGCGGCCAACCTGCCCGATTTCACCGAGCTCTACGAAAGGCAGGGCCCGGCGGTCGTGAGCGTCGACGTCACGCAGCGGATTCGCTCGCCGCGCGTTCCCGACATCTCCGAAGACGATCCTTTCTACGAATTCTTCCGCCGCTTCGGCCAGATCCCGCGTCCGCGCGGCGGCACGCCGGATCGCGAAGCGCAATCGCAGGGCTCCGGCTTCATCCTTTCCGCCGATGGCTATCTGTTGACGAACGCGCACGTCGTCGAAGGCGCCGATGAAGTGAACGTGCGGCTGTCGGATCGCCGCGAGTTCAAGGCGAAGGTGATCGGCGCCGACAAGCGCACCGATGTCGCGGTGCTGAAGATCGAGGCGAAGGACCTGCCGAAGGTGACGATCGGCGATCCGGAGAAGCTCAAGGTCGGCGAGTGGGTCGTCGCGATCGGCAAGCCGTTCGGCCTCGAGAACTCGATGACCGCCGGCATCGTGAGCGCAAAGGGACGCGACCTGCCGCAGGAAAATCTGGTGCCGTTCATCCAGACCGACGTCGCGATCAATCCGGGCAACTCGGGCGGCCCGCTGTTCAACCTCAAAGGCGAAGTCGTCGGCATCAATTCGCTGATCTACTCGCGCTCCGGCGGTTTCATGGGACTCGCGTTCGCGATCCCGATCGACATCGCGATGAACGCGGTGAACCAGATCAAGGAAAAAGGCCGCGTTACGCGCGGCCGTATCGGCGTGCAGATTCAGGAGGTGAGCAAGGAAACGGGCGATGCTTTCGGACTCAACCGCGCAACCGGCGCGCTCGTCAATGCGGTCGAAAAAGGCGGACCTTCCGAAAAGGCGGGCGTCGAAGCCGGCGACATCATTCTGAAGGTCGATGGTCGCGAGGTGCGCTCATCGAACGAGCTGCCGCGGATCATCACGGCGATGCGTCCCGGCAGCAAGGTCACGCTGACCGTCTGGCGCAAGGGTGCGCAGAAGGAGATCCCCGTCGTCGTCGCCGAGCTCAAGGAAGAGCAGGCGGCGCAACCGGCGCGCCGCACGCCGGCGCCCAAGGAAAAGGCGAAGCCGAACCGGATGGGTCTCGTGCTTTCCGACTTGACCGAAGAGCAGAAGAAGGAGCTCGACGTCAAGAGCGGCGTCGTCGTCGAGGACATCACGTCGGGCGTTCGCGGCAACGTTCAGCCCGGCGACGTGATCCTCGCCCTGATCCGTGCCGGTCAAGCAACCGACGTGAAGAGCGCGTCGCAGTTGAACGAGATGCTGTCGAAGATCGACAAGGGCGCATCGGTGACGTTGCAGATCAAGCGAGGCGACGCGACGTTCTACTCGACGCTGAAGATCAACAACGGCGAATGATACGGGGGTCGTCGCCGCGCAGGCGGAGACCCTGGGTCTTTCGCGGCAAGACACTGGACTCGCGCTCCCCGCCTCGAGCATGCGGGGACAAGCTTCGCGGGAATGACCGCGGATGACGCTCACGCTTCTCACGCGCGCCTACTGTCATTTGTGTGACGAGATGCGCGAGGCGCTCGCGCCGCTCGCCGCGCGTCACGGCGCGCGCGTCGACGAGTTCGACGTCGACGCCGATGTGGATCTCGAAGCACGCTGGGGCGACTACGTGCCCGTGCTGCTGTCTGGTGGCCGCGACGGCGCCGAGCTTTGCCATTTCGTACTCGACAGGGCGCGCGTCGAACGGGCGCTCGCGGCGGCGGGAAGCATTCGCGGCGAAAGCAGCTTTCCGCTATAATTTCAATACTTTTCCACCGAGCTGTCCGCAAGCGAAATAGGGTCAGACTCGATTTTTCGGTCCGCCGTCGGATAGGCCGCCGGCGGTGTGAAGAATCGAGTCTGACCCTATTTCCTCATCCACGAAACCCGTGCGCCACATCCGCAACTTCTCGATCATCGCGCACATCGACCACGGCAAGTCGACGCTCGCCGACCGCTTCATACAGCGCTGCGGCGGCCTCGCCGAACGGGAAATGGCGGAGCAGGTGCTCGACTCGATGGATCTCGAGCGCGAGCGTGGCATCACGATCAAAGCGCAGACCGCTGCGCTCGCTTACAAGGCGCGCGACGGCAACGAATACGAGCTGCATCTCATCGACACGCCCGGACACGTCGACTTCGCCTACGAGGTGTCGCGCTCGCTCGCCGCATGCGAAGGCGCGCTTCTGGTCGTCGATGCGTCGCAGGGCGTCGAAGCGCAGACGGTGGCCAATTGCTACACGGCGATCGAGCAGGGCGTCGAAGTCGTGCCGGTGTTGAACAAGATCGATCTGCCGTCGGCGGACCCGGAGCGGGTGATCTCAGAGATCGAGGACATCATCGGCTTGAACGCGCAGGATGCGATCCGCGCGAGCGCGAAGACCGGCGAAGGCATCGACGACATCCTCGAGGCGGTGATCGCGCGGATTCCGCCGCCGAAAGGCGACGCGGACGCACCGCTGCGCGCGCTGATCATCGATTCGTGGTTCGACAACTATGTCGGCGTCGTCATGCTCGTGCGCGTCGTCGACGGCACGCTGAGGCCGAAAGATCGCATCCTGCTGATGGCGGCGGGCGCCACGTACAACTGCGAGCAGGTCGGCGTGTTCACGCCGAAATCGGTCGCGCGCGACTCGCTGTCCGCCGGCGACGTGGGCTTTGTCATCGCCGGCATCAAGGAAATCCATGCCGCGAAGGTCGGCGACACGGTCACGCTCGCGTCGCGGCCCGCGAGGGCGCCGCTCCCCGGCTTCAAGGAAGTGAAGCCCCAGGTGTTCGCCGGCCTCTATCCGGTCGAGGCCAATCAATACGAGGCGCTGCGCGACGCGCTCGACAAGCTGAAGCTGAACGACGCGTCGCTGCACTACGAGCCCGAGAATTCGCAGGCGCTCGGGTTCGGCTTCCGCTGCGGCTTCCTCGGTCTGCTGCACATGGACATCGTGCAGGAGCGTCTCGAGCGCGAATACGACATGGACCTGATCACGACGGCGCCGACCGTCGTCTATCAGGTGCTGCTGCGCGACGGCACGCTGATCGAAATCGAGAACCCGTCGAAGCTGCCCGATCTGTCGCGCGTCGAGGAGATCCGCGAGCCGATCATCACGGCGACGATTCTGATGCCGCAGGACTATGTCGGACCGGTGCTCACGCTTTGCACCGAGCGGCGCGGCGTGCAGAAGAACATGCAGTACGTCGGCCGCCAGGTCGTGCTCACCTACGAGCTGCCGCTGGCGGAAGTCGTCATGGACTTCTTCGACCGGCTGAAGTCGGTCTCGCGCGGCTACGCGTCGCTCGACTACGAATTCAAGGAATTCCGCTCCGCCGACGTCGTCAAGCTCGACCTGATGATCAACGGCGAGCGCGTCGACGCGCTGTCGGTGATGGTGCACCGATCGGTTGCGATCCACCGCGGCCGCGAAGTCACGGCGCGCATGCGCAAGCTCATTCCGCGCCAGATGTTCGACGTCGCCGTGCAGGCGTCGATCGGCGCGCAGATCATTGCTCGCGAGACGGTGAAGGCGATGCGCAAGAACGTGCTGGCGAAGTGCTACGGCGGCGACATCACGCGCAAGAAGAAGCTCCTCGAGAAGCAGAAAGCGGGCAAGAAGCGGATGAAGGCGGTCGGCAGCGTCGAGATTCCGCAGGAAGCGTTTCTCGCCATCCTGCAGGTCGGCGACAAATGATCGCACCGCGTCGCGGCCCGCGCGCCGAGGCTCCTCGTCACGTCGCGGGCGATGAATCGACGCCGCGACGGCACGAACGGTGCGATGACGTTCGCCGATCGTGGGACAATGCGCGCCGCCGCTGACAACCGACGGTGCAGACGACGATGAATTTCGCGCTGATCCTCTTTCTAGCCACGCTTTTCACCGGTGCGGTCGCGCTCGCCGACCGGTTGGTGTTCGCGCGCCGGCGGCAGGCCGACGCGATGGCCGAGCTCGCCGCTTTCGACACGCGTTACAAGGACGCTCCGGCCACCAACGCGGCCGTTCGCAACGAACGAACGGCGCTCGAGCAGCGCGCGCTGCGCGAGCCGTGGTGGGTCGAGTACCCGAAGAGCTTCTTCCCTGTGCTGCTGATCGTCTTCCTGCTGCGATCGTTTCTCGCCGAGCCGTTCAAGATCCCATCATCGTCGATGCGACCGACGCTCGAGGTCGGCGATTTCATCCTGGTCAACAAGTTCAGCTACGGCATCCGCCTGCCGATCATCGAGCGCAAGATCATTCCGATCGCCGACCCGCAACACGGCGATGTCGTCGTATTCCGCTATCCGGTCAATCCGTCGCAGGACTTCATCAAGCGCGTGATCGGCGTTGCCGGCGACGAAGTCGTCTATCGCGACAAGCGGCTCACGGTCAACGGCAAGGAGTGGCCGCTCAAGCCCGACGGCACCTACAGCTATCTCGAAGGTCTTCGCTTCGAGACCACCGAGCGTCTTTCCGAGACGATCGACGCCGGGACGAAGGTGCATGACATCGCGTGGAATCCGCAGGCGCCGCCGGTATCCCCACCGAACGTGCGGCCGTTTCCGGACCGCGAGAACTGCGATTACAATGAACGGGGTTTCGTGTGCCGCGTGCCGCCCGGACACTACTTCATGATGGGGGACAACCGGGATAACAGCGACGACAGCCGGTATTGGGGATTCGTCCCGGACGACCACATCCGCGGACGCGCGTTTTTCATCTGGTTCAACTGGGACGACATTTCCAGTTTCGCGTTCAAGCGGGTCGGCAGCGGAATACGCTAAGGGGAGACCATGCGCGAGCGACGCAAGCAGAACGGTCTGTCGATCATAGGGTTCCTGTTTGTCGCGGTGGTGCTGGTCATCTTCGCGATGGTCGGCTTTCGCGTTGCGCCCGCGTACATCGAGTATTACTCGGTGCAGAAGGCATTGCAGCGCGCGCTGGACGAGTCGAAGGACCGCGGCAGCGCCCGTGAAATCCAGAACGCATTCCAGCGATTCGCCGACTCGGGCTATATCGAGTCGGTGCGCGGCGCCGACATCGAAGTGACGCGGGAGGGCAACGAGATCGTCGCGAGCGTAAGCTGGACGCGCAAGCTGCACATGGTGGCGAACGCGAGCCTGTTCCTGGAATTCGAGGCGGTGGCGGCGCGCTGATGATGCGGCCGCCGGCGCCGTTTCGCTCATCGGGGGATGCCGCCGAACACGCTGCGTGACCGGCTCGGTTACGCATTCCGCCGTCCGGAGCTCCTCGTGCAGGCGCTCACGCACCGCAGCCACGGCGCCGTGCACAACGAGCGGCTCGAATTCGTCGGCGACGCGGTGTTGAACTGCGCGATGGCGGCGGCGCTCTACCATCGATTCCCGCAGGTTCCCGAGGGTGAGCTGTCGCGCGTTCGGGCGACGCTGGTCAACCGCGAGACGCTCGCTCGACTGGCGGCGGGGATGGACGTCGGCAGCGCGCTCAAGCTCGGCGAAGGCGAACAGCGAAGCGGCGGCGCCGCGCGGCCGTCGATCATCGCGGACGCGCTCGAAGCGGTGTTCGGCGCGGTTTTTCTCGATGGCGGTTACGATGCCGCGCGCTCGGTGATCGAAGACGTCTATGCCGCCGATCTCGCGCTCGTCGATCCGGCCGCGCTCGGCAAGGATCCGAAGACGCGTCTGCAGGAGTGGCTGCAGGGACATCGCGTCGCGCTGCCCGATTACGCGGTGATCGCGATCACCGGCGAAGCGCATGCGCAGACTTTTGTCGTCGAATGCCGCATTCCGGCTCTGGGCATCGCAGCGCAGGGCAGCGGCGCGAGCCGGCGTTCTGCCGAGCAGGACGCCGCGCGACGAGCGTACACCGACGCGATCGCCGCCGAGCGCGGTGATGGTTGACGGTGCGGCCGCTGGCTTTCGCTGCGGCTACGTCGCCGTCGTCGGCCGGCCCAATGTCGGCAAGTCGACGCTCATCAATCACCTCGTCGGCGAGCGGATCAGCATCACGTCGAAAAAGGCGCAGACGACGCGACATCGCGTCAACGGCATCGTCACGACGGAGGATGCGCAGTACGTGTTCGTCGATACGCCCGGATTCCAGACGCGCTACCGCTCCCGGTTGAACGCGCGAATGAACCGCATCGTGCGCGACAGTCTCGCCGACGTCGACGCGATCGTGATCGTCATCGAGGCCGGCCGCACCACCGATGCGGACCTCGCGGTGGTCAGATTGCTTCCCGATGACGTTGCCGTCGTTGCCGCGCTGAACAAGGTCGACGCGCTCGTCGACAAGGACCGGCTGCTGCCGCAAATCGCCGCGCTTGCGCCGATGCATCCTTTCTCCGCGCTCGTACCGGTGAGCGCGGAGAAAGGCTACGGGCTGACGGAGCTGCTGGCGGCGCTGAGGCCCCTGTTGCCCGAGGCGGCGGCAATGTTCGCCGCCGACGAGCTCACCGACCGCGACGAGCGATTCCTCGCCGCCGAATTCATCCGCGAAAAGATCTTTCGATTGCTGGGCGAAGAGGTGCCGTACGCAACGACGGTCGCGATCGATCGCTTCGAGGAGCGCGACGGCGTGCGCCGGATCCATGCGACCGTGTACGTCGATCGCGCGAACCAGCGGCCGATTCTGCTCGGCGAACGCGGCGCGAGGATGAAAGAGATCGCGAGCAGCGCGCGCGTGGACATGGAGAAGCTGTTCGGCGGCCCGGTGTTTCTCGAAGTCTGGGTGCGCGTCAAGCGCGGCTGGACCGAAGACGAGTCCGACCTCGAGCGCTTCGGTTATTGATGCGAGCGCAGCCACAGCGGCGCGACGCCGAGCCCGGCTACGTGTTGCACACTTATGCGTATCGCGAGACGAGCCTGATCGTCGAAGCGTTCACCCAGAACCACGGCCGCGTCGCGATGGTTGCGCGCGGCGCGAAGCGGCCGCGATCGGAGCTTCGCGGGGTGCTGCAGGGGTTGCAGCCGCTGTTGTTCTCGTGGTTCGGGCAGCAGGAGTTGAAGACGCTGGTGCGCGCCGAGTGGCGCGGCGGCTTGCCGCTGATCGGCGGCAGCGCGTTGCTGTGCGGGTTCTACCTGAACGAGCTGTTGATGAAGCTCTTGCCTCGGGAAGACGCGCATCCCGAGTTCTACGCGAGCTACGAGCGAGTGCTTGCCGAGCTTGCCGCCGGCGCGCCGCAAGCGCCACTGTTGCGATGTTTCGAGCTCGACCTCGTTGCTGCGCTCGGCTACGCGCTGTCGCTCACGCACGAAGCGGACAGCGGCGCGCCGGTCGAGCCGGACGCACGCTACCATTACGTATTCGACCGCGGGCCGCAACGCGCGCCGCCGCAACCGGGGATGAAGCTGCCGCGCGTGCACGGCGCGACGCTGCTTGCGCTCGCCGCACGCCGCTGCGACGATGCTGCGACCGCGCTCGAAGCGAAGCGGCTGATGCGCGACGTGCTCGACCATTACCTCGAGCAGCGCGGCGTGCAGAGCCGTCGCGTCGTGCAGGACCTGCAGGCGCTAGAGGACGAGCCTTAACGGGAGCGCATGATGATCGAGCTCGGCGTCAACATCGACCACGTCGCGACGGTCCGACAGGCACGGCGCACGTACGAGCCCGACCCCGTTTGGGCCGCCGTCGAGGCTCACCTCGGCGGCGCCGACGGCATTACCGTGCATCTGCGCGAAGACCGTCGCCACATCCAGGACGCGGACGTGCGACGATTGCGCGATCTCGTTCACATCCGGCTCAATCTCGAAATGGCGCCAACGCCCGCGATGGTCGATCTCGCGTGCAGCTTGAAGCCGGAGATGGCGATGCTCGTTCCCGAGGGCCGCGAGGAGATCACGACCGAAGGCGGCCTCGACATCGTCGCGAAAGAACACGCGCTCACCGATGTCGTGGCCCGGCTCGCCGGCGCGGGCATCGTGACGAGTGTCTTCATCGACGCCGAGCTCGCGCAGATCGAGGCGGCCGCGCGCATCGGCGCGAGGGTGTGCGAAGTGCATACCGGTCCGTACGCGCACGCGTTCCATGCCAAAGGCCGGGATCCCGAAAGCGCCGCGGTGGCGGTCGAGCTGGAGCGATTGCGCGTCGCGGGCGCCGCCATCCGCGCCGCGGCCATGCGCTTCAACGCCGGCCACGCGCTCAATTACGTCAACGTGCAGCCGGTCGCCGCGCTCGCCGGTGTACGCGAACTGCACATCGGACACGCGATCGTCGCGCGGTCGCTGTTCGTCGGCCTGCGCGACGCGGTGCGGGAGATGAAGACGTTGATCCGGGAAGCGGCGAGCTGACTGACGATGGGCGAGCTCCTCCGCGGCCCGGTCATGCTGGACATCGCCGGGCTTGCGCCGACGACTGACGAGCGCGAGCGCCTCGCGCACCCGCTCGTCGGCGGCGTCATCCTCTTCGCGCGCAATTACGAATCACCGGCGCAGCTTCGCGCGCTCACGGCGTCGATCCGCGCCGTGCGCTCGCCGCCGCTGCTGATCGCCGTCGATCACGAAGGCGGCCGCGTGCAGCGTTTCCGCGACGGCTTCACGGCGATTGCGCCGATGCGCCGGCTTGGCGAGCGATGGGACGCCGACGTTCTCGTCGCGGTACGCGAAGCGACGCGTACGGGATGGCTGATCGCGAACGAGCTGCGTGCGCACGGCATCGACTTCAGCTTCGCACCGGTACTCGATCTCGATCACGAGACGAGCGCCGTCATTGGCGACCGTGCGCTGCATCGCAATCCGAACGCGGTCGCGCATCTGGGCGCTGCGCTCATCGCCGGCCTGCATGCGGGCGGCATGGCGTCCGTGGGCAAGCATTTTCCCGGCCACGGCTTCGTCAGCGCGGACTCGCACGCCGAAGTGCCCGTCGACGAGCGCTCGTGGGACGCGATCGCCGCCGACGACCTGGTGCCGTTCGGCGCGCTGGCGGCAAGAGGTCTCGACGGTGTCATGCCGGCGCACGTCATCTATCGGGCGATCGACGCGCTTCCGGCGGGCTTCTCGCGCAAGTGGCTGCGCGAAATCCTGCGTGATCGCCTGCGCTTCGAAGGCGCCGTGTTCTCCGACGATCTGTCGATGGCGGGCGCAAGCGGCGCGGGCGACGCCGTCGCGCGCGCCGAAGCCGCGACCGCGGCCGGCTGCGACATGGTGCTCGTTTGCAACGACGCCGACGCGGCGGCAATGCTGCTCGATCGTTGGCATGCTCCGTCCAGTGGCGAGCTCGCGGCGCGCCTCGCGCGAATGGAAGGACGCGCAACGCAGCCCTGTCCGGCGTGACGCGGCGCTCGTCGCGGGCGATAAGTAGGGGCGATAAGTAGGGTCAGACTCGATTTTCTCGCGACCGTCCAATGCAGTCGCACGGCGAGCTCGAAAATCGAGTCTGACCCTACTTATCGCGGATGCGGCCAGCGGCCGCCGAGCTTCTTCGTGATTTCCTCGGCGGTATGCGCAACGAGCGGACCGAGCTGCTTGATGCGCGGGTCGGGCAGACGCGACGAGGGGCCCGCGAGCGAGATCGCACCGAGCACTTCGGCATGCTCGTCGTAGATCGGCGAGGCGACGCAACGCGTCCCGGCGGCATGCTCCTCGTCGTCGAACGACCAGCCCCGCTGGCGGATCACGCGCACGCTCGCCCACATCGTTTCCGGCGAGGTGATCGTGTTGTCGGTGATCCTCGGCAGGCCCTTGACCTTGAGAATCGCGTCGATTTGCTCGTCGGGGAGCGACGCGAAGATCGCCTTGCCGACGCCCGACGCGTGCAGCGGCACTCGGCTGCCGAGCTTGACGATCGTGCGCATCATCTCGCGGCATTGAACCTGGTCGATGAACACCGCCTCGGTGCCGTCGAGGATGCCGAGGTTCGCGGTCTCGCCGGACTGCTCCATCAGCCGGCGCATGTACGGGTGGCTCTGCGCGACGAAATCACGGTTGGACAGGAACGTCGTGCCGACTGCGAACGCCTGCAAGCCGACATACCAGAGGCCCAGGTCGCCGGCCTGATAGACGTATCCCATCTTCTCGAGAGTCGACAGCAGCCGATGCGCGGTCGACGGCGCAAGCGCGACCCGATGGGCGATGTCGGTCAACGTAAGCCCGCCTTCGGCCTTGCCGAGCGCTTCGAGTATCGAGAGCCCGCGCGTGAGGCTCTGCACCTGTCCGGTGGAAGCACCCGGCTTCGACGGCGTGCGGCCACGGCGCGGCGGCGTGGTGAACCGATGAGGCATCGCAAGGGACTTCACGCAAGGGTCCCAATGGAACCACAGTTTGCGCCGCTCCGCCTAGGGAGGAACGACGCGCTCGCCAGGAGGCCGTCGCAATGCCGGCGGCGTGCGATCCGACGCGAGGACGCGCGTTTCCCCGTGGCGCAACACCCAGAACGCGTCGGATGGAACGCCGGCTGCCGCAAGCGCCTCGGCGAGCTTGCGCGGCGGCTCGTCGAGCGGCTCGTCGGCGAGCATGAATGTGCCCCAATGCACGCCAAGCGAGCGCGCCGCATGGAGATCGCGATGGATTTTCACGGCCTCGCCGGGATCGACGTGGTGCGTCGCCATGAACCAGCGCGGCGCGTACGCGCCGATCGGGATCACCGCGAGGTCGAATGCGCCGAAGCGCTCGCGGATCTCGGCGAAGTCCTTCGAATATCCGGTGTCGCCGGTGTAGATGAAGCGGAACCCCTGCGCCTCGACGACGAAGCCGCCCCACAGCGTTCGGTTGCGGTCGCGAAGCGTACGCGCGCTCCAATGCTGCGCCGGAACGAAATGCACGGCGAGCGGGCCGTCGGACGCACGATCCCACCAGTCCATTTCGGCGGCGACCGCAATGCCGCGGCGCACGAAGAACGCGCGCACGCCGAGCGGCACGTAGAAATGCGGCGGCCCGCCCGGCTGCTTCGCGAGCGCGCGGATGCTCGCGGCGTCGAGATGGTCGTAGTGATTGTGCGATACGAGCACGACATCGATGCGCGGCAGATCGGCGAGCGCGATCGCAGGCGGTACGCGGCGTCTCGGTCCGGCCAATGCGAGCGGCGATGCGCGGGCGCTGAAATGCGGATCGGTGAGCACGTTGACGCCGGCGATCTGCAGAAGCACCGTCGCATGGCCGATCCACGTCACCGTCGTGTCGCGGCGATTGCGCGCGAGATAGCCAATGTCGGGCTTGTCGAGCGGAAAATGCCAGCCGCCGCGCGGCTCGTACGGCAATCCCGCCGCCCGCCGCTCGCGCCGCCACTTGCGGTAACTGTGCGCAGGCGGGTTGGAGTAGTTGTTGCGAAATCCGACCGGCGTGTGATGGCGCCGGTTCGGATCGTAGTGCGGATTGCCGTGCGTCACTTTTCGGCGAAGCAATAGACCAGTCCCGCGCCGCCGGTGCCTTTGAGCGCGTCGTCGCTGCATCCGCGCGTCGGATGCGACGAGTTCCAAGACAGCGCCGGCGGACTCGTATCGAGACCGGCAGTTGCATTGCGTGAGAGCGCAGCGTCGAGCGGTTGGTTCGCGCGCGGCGGCGAAAAGCGAAGGGCCGGCGATTGCCGGCCCCTCGCTCGCAGCATCGAAACGATGACGGCTACTTAGGATCGACGTCGATCAGTTGCGCCTCGTCGGGGCCGCTCTTGTTGTCGAGCGTGACGATCATCAATCCCTTCGCCGGCGTGAGCGCCCATTCCGCCGAGTTTACCGAGATCACGTTGGACCTATCGGTGGCGCCCGGAGCGACAGTGGCGAACCCGCCTTGGCTGATGGCACTCGACCACGCGTTGTAACGCGCGACGCCCGCGACTTCGTCCACGCCGCCGCTGTTGAGGTCGAAGCTCACCGCATGATACGTGATGCGCGGATTGGCCGCCGACAGGCACGGCTCGCCGCTACGGCATAGCTGCGACGACAGCAACGGCAACAGCGCCGTCGAGCTATCGGTTGGCGCGGTGGCGAGGAAGTTGATGCTCGCGCCCGGCGAACGGGTGCTGAACACGAAGCTGCCGAGACGGCCATTGAAGTCGCCCGTCTGCACCGCGCCCTGGTCGACGCCGACGACGACGTAATCGTCCACGCCGTCGTTGTCGACGTCGACGTAGATGTCGAACTCGTTCGTCGACGGGCTCGACCAGCGGTCGAACGTGTTGACGGCGAAGACGAGAAGCTGCGTCGCCGCGTCCCACGGGAACGACTGAACGCCGACGGCGCGGACGTCGTTCGACACCTTGCCCTTGTTCTTCTTGTCCTCGAGGCCCCACGCGTAGAAGTCGGCGTCGCCTCCGATCACGCCGTGCTTGTTGGTGACGGTCGCCGTGGTCGACGGGTTCGTACCCTTGAGCTTGCCGATCGAGGTGGCGACGTCCGCCTGCGGGCGCGGCACGAGGTAATACGGCACGTTCAACGCGACGCCCGCGTTATCGGCCGCGCTCGCCGGCGTGAACCGCACGATGCCGGCAACCTCACGGAACGAAAGACCCGATCCGCCCGACGAGCCGGCCGTTGCAGCCGGAACATTCAGCGTGACGCCGACTTCTGCGTTGCCATTGCCGGGAACGGTGACCGACGACTTGTTGAAGCTGATCGAATGCGGCGACCCGGCCGGCAAAGCCTGCGCAATGTTGAATCTCGCCGCGGCAGCGCCGTTGTTGCGCAGCTTGATCGTCTTCGTCTTGGTGAGGTCGTTGTTGAGCTCCTGGAAGCCGAAGTTGAGCGAGACGCCGAACTTGTCGTCGTTCGCCCGCGCGACCACCTTGGACAACGTCGATTTCGCCGGCTGCACGAGTCCGCTTCCGCCGCGGCTCGTCCGATAATCGGCCACGCCCGATGCGGAGCCTGTATTGACGATCGCCGCCTTGATGTCCTCGACCGTCCAAGTCGGATGCGCTTGCCGCGTCAGCACCGCCACACCCGCGACATGCGGCGAGGCCATCGACGTGCCGGACAGCGTCAGCGCGCCGTTACCCGACCCGTTCTGCGTCGACACGATGCTCACGCCCGGCGCGGTGATGTCGGGCTTCAGCGTGCTGTCGCCCGAGCGCGGACCGCCGGAGCTGAAGCTCGCGAATTGCAGGTACGTCGGATTGACGATCGTCACCGGCGTTACCGTCGTCGCGAAGCCGTTCGCCGCGCGCAGTCTGCCGCCGTCGGACGTCGGCGTCGTCGGGAGCCCGCGTACGCCGAGGAACGCAATGGTCACCGTGAACGGCGTGCCGTCGTCGGGGTTCGAGGTGATGGCGCCTTCGAACGGCGGCAATCCGGTGTCGTTGTTGACCATGACGACTGCCGCAGCGCCTGCCTGCTGCCCGAAGATCGCCTTCGCGACGCGCGCGCACGTGCCGCGGTTGACCACCGCGATCGTGTTCGGCGGCAACGGGCCGCCAAAAGCGGCGACACTGCAGCCGAGCGATTCGTCGACGGTGGGCGTCGCCGGATTGTCGCTGATCACCTTGATCGTGTAATTGACGGCGCCCGCAAACGAGTAGCCGTTGGCATTGATCGCGCTGATCGGCGGCCCGCTCGGAAGCGTGATCGTCGCACCCGGAAAATCCGGAATCGAATCGTTCGCCGCAACCGAAATCGCACCGTCGGCGGTCGCGGGCGAGCCCGTGATGTATTGGTTGGGGCCGCTGTTGCCCGCCGATGCGACGACGACGACGCCCGCCTTGGCGGCGTTGGTCGCAGCTTCCGCCGATGGATCGTCCTTCGAGCCGAACGACGAGCCGAGCGACATGTTGATCACGTCCATGTCGTGATCGACTGCCCACTCGATGGCGTCGACGGTGACGTCGGTCGAGCCGTTGCAGCCGAACACGCGAATCGCGTAGATGTCGGCTTTAGGCGCAACGCCCGGCCCGATCGTCCATGTGTTGCCGGAGATCGTCGACGCGTTGTAAGGTCCCGTGTACGTGGCTCCCGCCGACGTGACGCCGGAGCCCGCCGCGGTGCCGGCGACATGCGAGCCATGATCGTTGCAGTCGAGCGGATTGGGATCCGGATGCGGAATCGGCTGATAGGTCGCCGAATTCGGATCGGCGTCGTAGCTGTCGCCGACCAGGTCGATGCCGCCCTTGACGCGCTGTGCAGCGGGACCGAACATCGACGGATCCGCCGCAGCGGTCTCGTTCGCGTGCGCGGTTGCGTACGCGGCCGCGGTGCCGGGGCCGCCGAAGTTCGCGTGCGTGTAATCGATCCCGGTATCGATGATCGCGATCTTCACGCCTTCACCGTGAAGGCCGAGGTTCTGCCATACCTGCGGCGTGCCGATCAATGGAACGCTGCGCGTGTTGTCCGGGCGAACGATCTGCAGCGGACGCACGGCCGTCACGCCCGGCAGCGTGGCGAGCTGCGCGACCTTGTCGCGCGCGATGCGAAGCTTCAGTCCGTTGTAAGCCGTTTGATAGTCGGCGAGCACCGTGCCGCCCAAGCCTGCAATACTGCCGCGAAGCGCGTCCTGCTGTCCCTTGAGCTGATTCTTGATACGGTCCCGTTCGGCGCGGTCGAGCTTGCGTCCTGCATTACCCTGCTGAACGGCGACCGGATCGCCGGTGAGCTGAACGACGACGGTGACCGCTTGATGGCCGATGCCGAGCGGTGTCCACGACGGCGTGACGAACTTCGCGCCGTCCGTCATCGGCTCCGGCCGTACTGCAATCGAGTCGTGCGCGGCAATGGCCCCGAGCGCCAACGTGAGCGCGGCCGTGAGCTTGCGCACTGCGCTGCTCTGCATGTTGCTCTCCTCCAAAAAGTCATCGGGCGAGCGCCCGAGAGGCCGCGATGATGGAGGCTCGATCGAATACGGTCAACGAAAATCTGCAACAATCATGCACCCTGACGCACGTAGTGTTTTGTGTTGCGCGCGCAATGAGCGGTGGCATACTTAGCGCAGAGTGCGTCAACGCCCATTGAGCACGATCACGCGCTCGATCGCCGCGCAGAATCTCGTTCGAAGTCATTTCTGGATCGATCTCGTCGTGCGTCCCGACGAGCCGCCGCTCGGCGCCGGCGAAGCGTCGGCGGTCACCGTACCCGCGGCGTTGGCCAATGCCGTATATGATGCATCCGGCATCCGGCTGCGAACGGTTCCCTTCACTCGCGAGCGCGTCAAGGCAGCGTTTGGCGCGTGATTGCACGGAGACTCGACCATGAGCATTGACGCGAGCACCAGTACTTCGAGCGATGGCGCGCGCTGTCCGCTGTGCGGAGGGCCGAACCTGTGCGCAATGGCTGCCGGCTTGGTCGACGAGGTCTGCTGGTGTTCCCAGATCGACCCCTCGCCCGCAGCGCTCGCGAAGATACCGCACGACGATCGCGGCGTGCGTTGCATCTGCCCGCGATGCGCGGCGGCGCCGTAACGTCGCCAAACGATCATCTTCGAGACCGTCCGGGCGCAACCGGGCGCATCGCAGCGGAAGCGGTCAAGAACGGTCCTGCCGACGGCAGCATGGTGACGCTCGCGACGATCGGCACGATGGTCGTTTCGCGCACGCTTACAAGAGCAATCATTCGACACGCTGAAGGACTTCTCGCCGGTGACGCGGGTCACCAATCTGCATCTCGCGATGGCGGTGGCGATGAACGTCCCGGAGAGGAACATGAAGGAGTACGCCGCGTGGGTGAAGGCGAACCACGACAAGGCGTTCTACGCGAAAGCCCTGCAATCGCCCGACGTTGCGGCGAAGCTCGCCGCGCTCAACATGGAGGCGGTCGGCAGCACGCGCGAGGAGTTCGCGCGCACGATCGCGACCGATTGGGCGAAGTGGGGTGCGATCGCCAAGGCGTCCGGCTTCACGCTGGAATAGGCGGCGTCGCTCGCCTGTTTAACGCCGGGTACGCCTGTCGCCATTCGCGGAGAGCGCCATGTTGCACGCCGTCACGTTTGCATGCTTGATGGCTTGGTCGACGTTCGCTCTCGCGCAGGGCGCGCCGGCGACGCGCATCCGCGGCGACGTCGAATCGCTCGACGGTCAGGTGTTGACGGTCAAGGCGCGCGACGGCTCGCGGTTGACCGTGAAGATGGCACAAGACTTCAGCGTCGGCGGTCTCGCACGCGCAACGCTTGCCGATGCCGTCGTCGGCAAGTTCGTCGGCGCCGCCGCGATGCCGCAACCGGACGGATCGTTGCGCGCCGTCGAAGTGGTGATCTTTCCGGAATCCGGCCGCGGAACCGGCGAGGGACACTACCCGTGGGATCTTCAGCCGCAGAGCACGATGACCAACGCCACCGTCGCCGAGGTCGTCGCGGCAACCGATGGGCGCACGCTCACGCTGCGCTACAAGGATGGCGAGAAGCGGTTGTTCGTGCCGGAATCGGCGCCCGTCGTGACCGCGGTACCGGCGGACCGTTCGGCGCTCGTGCCGGGTGCCCATATCTTCATCTTCGCCGCGCAGCGACAACCCGACGGCACGTACACGGCTTCGCGCGTGACCGTGGGTCTCAACGGTTTGCTGCCGCCGATGTAGATCGTCCGACCGTTCGCGTCCGATGCCCCGCTAGTGCGGCGGCTGGAGATGCGGCGTCACGGCAAACGTTTCGCCGGCGATATCGACTTCATACCGCGCGCCCAGCACCGCGTCGTCGGCGAGTCCGTTTGTGTCGCCGGCGGGCGCTCGCGCGTAACCCATCGCTACCGCGCGTCCCAACCGGCCACTGTAGCCGGCGGACGTGAGCTCGCCCACCGCGCGTCCGTTCATCAGGAGCGGCTCGCCGCCCCAGGCAAACGCCGACGGATCGTCGAACGCGAACAGGACGAGGCGTTTCGCCAGCGGTTTCGCTTGCGCGCAGACGAGCGCGTCGCGGCCGATGAACGGCGTGCGCTTGTCGAGCTTCACCGCAAAGCCGAGTCCGGCTTGCCACGGCGTTTCGTCGGGCGAAAGCTCGGCGCCCCATGCGCGGCGTCCCGCTTCGATGCGAAGCGCGTCGATCGTGTAGTAGCCGGCGTCGGCGAGACGGAACTCGGCGCCGACCGTCCACAACGCGTCGTACAGCGTCGCGCATTGGTCGGTCGAGACGTACAGCTCGTAGCCGGGACCGCCGACGTAGCTCATCCGCGCTGCACGCACCCGCGCGTAGCCGACGTCGACTTCGCGCGTCGTTGCGAACGGCATCGCCGCCTTCGACAGATCGTCCGACGACAACCGCGCAAGCAGCGCTTCGGCGCGCGGCCCCATGACCGACACGACCGAATAACCGGCGGTCACGTCGACGAGGCTCGCGCGCTCCGATTCTTCGATGTGACGCTCGATCCACGCGAAGTCGCGCGTCGTTTGCGACGAGCCGGTAATGATGAAGAATTCGTCGGCTGCAATGCGCATCACCGTGAGATCGCTCTCGAAGCCGCCGCGCGCGTTGAGCATCGCCGTATAGACGATGCGTCCGGCTGCGACGTCGATCTCGTTGGCGCATAGCCGCGACAGCACGGCGACCGCGTCGCGGCCTTTCAGCACGAATTTGCCGAACGACGTCTGATCGAACACGACGACGCGCTCGCGGCACGCGCGCTGCTCGTCGAGCACGTACGCAAGCCAGCCGGGCCTGCCGAACGTCGGCTTCGGCTCGGGTGAGCCCCCCGGCAGGAAATAGTTCGCGCGCTCCCAGTTGAGCTTGGATCCGAACACCGCGCCTTTCGCGTGCAGTCGGTCGTACAGCGGCGAGCGGCGCAGCGGTCGAACGCTCGCGAGCTCCTCGCGCGGCCAGCGCATCGCGTAGTGAAGGCCGAGCGACTCGACGGTGCGGTCGGCGAGGTGCTTGCGGTTCGCCTGCAGCGGCGCGAAACGGCGGATGTCGAGGTCCCACAGATCGACCGGCGCGTCGCCGTCGGCGATCCATTGCGCGACCAGCTTGCCGGCGCCGCCGGAGTTCGCGATGCCCGCGGAGTTGAAGCCCGCGCAGACGAAATACCCGTCGAGCTCCGGCGCTTCGCCGAGGATGAAATTGCCATCGGGCGTAAAGCTCTCGGGTCCGTTGAGCAGCAGCTTCACCTCGGCCGTTGAAAGGCACGGCGTCCGATGGATCGCGTTCTCCATCAGGATCTCGAAGTGATCCCAGTCTTCGGGCAACAGCTGGAATTCGAAGCCCGGCGGTATGGGATCGACGTTCCAGGGCTTTGCCTGCGGCTCGAAGCCACCCATCACGAGGCCGCCGACTTCCTCCTTGTAGTACAGGTAACCGTCGGGGTCGCGGATGACCGGCAGATCGGACGAAACACCGTCGATCGGCTTCGTCACGAGATAGAAGTGCTCGGCCGAATAGAGCGGCACGTTCACGCCGGCGAGGCGGCCGAGCTCGCGCGCCCATTGCCCTGCGCAGTTCACGATCGTCTCGCAGCCGATCGTCCCGTGCTCGTCGCCACGTCGCCAGCGTATGCCCGCGATGCGGCGGCCCTTGCGTTCGACGGCGGCGACGCGAACGCCTTCGGCGATCGTTACGCCGCGCATCCGAGCGCCCTTTGCGAGCGATTGCGTGAGATCGGTCGGGTTCGCCTTGCCGTCGCCGGGAATCCACACCGCGCCGGCGAGATCCTCGGTGCGAAGGATCGGCGCGATGCGGCGCGCGTCGGCCGGCGAGATGAACTCGAACTCGATGCCGAAGCCTTTGGCGCGCGCCATCTGGCGTTTCATCAGCGTGAGGCGCTCCGGCGACTTCGCGACGTTGAGGCTTCCGCAGCGCTTCCATCCGGTGGCGAGTCCCGTCTCCTGCTCGAGCGTCGAGTAGAGCTCGATGCCGTATCGGCTCATCGCCGTCGCATTGCGGGTCGCGCGCGTCTGGCCGACGAGGCCCGCCGCGTGCCACGTCGTTCCGCAGGTGAGCCGGCCTTGTTCGACCAGGAGGACGTCGCGGATGCCGAGCTTCGCGAGGTGGTACGCGGTCGAGCACCCGGCGATGCCGCCGCCGACGATGACGATGCGCGCGTGCGATGGAAGCTCTTTCATTGCGCGTCGCTCGAACGGGGCTCGAGCGTCGAAAGGCAGCATTCGGCTGCATGTAGCCAGCAGCCTCGCCCCTCGACGTGCGAATCGATGCGCAACGCTCGCACGTCACGCCAGCTCGCCTTGTCCTTCGCGAGCAATTGCCGATTCAACACAGAACTTCGCTGGCCAGAGCATGGGAATATGCCGACACCCGAGACGTAGCGAACGGGAAATTTCTCGCGATGACGCGATGCGAGATACATCGCTCCATAGCCCATGCCGTCGGCGCCGGCCGCAGCGGTTACCGGAAACAGCAGACGAGCACCGTCGCGCAGCCACTTGAGCCAATCGACGTTGGCGTGAGTGACGCCGCAATTGACGAACATCGCATCGACCGAGCCCGTGGCGATGTCGTTGTCGCCGGTGCGTTCGGCGACGGTGACATTCGGGCGGCCGGCGAGGTTCGCGCGCGCGCGGGCGGCCAGCACCGGATCGATCTCGAATGCGTGCACGCGTCCGGACGTTCCGGCGAGCTCGGCCAGGATGGCGGTGTAGTAGCCGGTTCCGGCGCCGATGTGCACGACGGTCTCGCTCGCAGCGACATCGAGCGTATCGAGCCATGACGCGAGGCTGCTCGGCTCGCCGTTGTTGAGGCCGCGCGACGCATCGATCGCGATCAGCGCGTCGCGATAGACTTCGGCGGCGTTCGCCGTCGCGGTTCGGTGATACGACGCGTGCCCGTCATCGGCGATCACGCACACATCCCACGGACCTTCGCCGAGAAAGCGCTCGCGCGGAACGCACGCAAACGCCTCGACGAGACGATTCGAGCGCAGCGCCGCCTTGTCGCGCAATGCACGAGCGTACCGGCGTCGGATGTCGGCGACGTCACTCATGATGCAATTCGGTCAAAGCTTCAACGCCGCGACGCCGAGCACGACGCTCGCCGCGCCGGCGAGGCGCGGCATGCCGAAGCCTTCCTTGAGCCACAGCGCTCCGATCAGCGCCGCGAACAGCACCGAGGTCTCGCGCAGCGCTGCGACGGCCGCGACCGGCGCTCGTGTCATCGCCCAGAGCACGATCGCGTACGCGCCAAGGCTCGCGGCGCCGCCGGCGAGACCGCGTCGCCAACTGCGGCCGATGTACTGCGTCGTCGCGCGGCCGTAGCGCCAACGCACCCACACGAGAAACGGCAGTCCTTCGAGGAACATCAGCCACGACACGTAGCTAAACGCATTGCCGGAAGCGCGCGCGCCGGTGCCGTCGACGAGCGTGTACGTTGCGATGATCGCCGCGTTCGCGAACGCCCACCATTTCGCTGCCGGCGGATGGCCGCCACGGCGCACGAACGCAATGCTGACGATACCGGCGCAAATCAGTGTGATGCCGACGGTCACCTGAGGTGTGGGCCATTCGCGAAGGAACACGACGCCGAGCCCGGTGACGAGCAGCGGCGCCGTTCCGCGCATCAACGGGTACGCGAACGAGAGGTCGCCGGTTCGATAGGCTTGCCCGAGCGTGAGGTAATACCCGAAATGGATCACCGCGGACGCGGCCGCGAACTTCCACGATGCCGGGTCCGGGAACGGCAGGAACAGCACGGCCGCCGACCCCGCCACGCAGCCTCCGGCGACGATGATCGCCGTATCGAGCATCGGCTCGCCGCCGGGCGCCGATTTGAGCATCGCATTCCAGCCGGCATGCAACAGGCCGGCGCCGAGCACGGCAAGCGTCACGCCGAGCGAGAGTTCGGAAGCGGGCATCGCGATGCGTCGGCGTCAGGCGGAGCGCGGCTTGCCCTTCGACCAGTTCGTGTCGGGCTCGGGACCCTCGTCGGCAATCGGCGAAATCGCCGCACGTGCGCGTGCGGCGCTTGCGGGCTCGACATCCTTCAAACGCGTGCGCGCGAGCACGCCGGCTTCCTCGAGGATCGGGTACGCGATCGAGCAGATGTGCGAATTGATCCGCCGCAGATCGGAGATCAGGTCGAGGTGCAGCGACGACGTCTCGATGCTTTCGATCGTGTTGCCGGCGAGACGCTCGAGGTGCGAGGCGGCGTACGCGCGCTCGAGGTCGCGGAACAACACCTTCTGCGCAAGGAGCTCCTGCGCGCTCTTCAGGTCGCCGTGCAGGAACACCGACAAACCGAGACGCAGGTTTGCAATGAGGCGCGCGTGAAGGTCGCAGATCTCCGCCAGGCCCGCGGCGGAGAAGTGACGGCCCTTGTCGATCCGCTTGTCCTCGACTTCGATCAGAATGCGCTCGATGATGTCGCCGAGCTGCTCCATATTGATCGTGAAGCTCACGATGTCGGTCCAGCGCCGGCCTTCGTGCTCGGCAAGCGCCTCGCGCGAGACCTGCGTGAGATAGAGCTTTACCGCGGTATAGAGCTCGTCGACGACGTCGTCCATCTTGCGCAGACGTTCAGCTTCGGCGCGATCGTTGTTCTTCAGCACGGCGAGGAGGCCGACGAGCATCTCCTCGATCACGTCGCCAATGCGCATCGCTTCGCGCGCCGCGCAGCCGATCGCGAGCGCCGGCGTCTGCAGCGCGGACGGATCGAGGTGACGCGGCTTTGCCGGGTCGTTGCTTGCCGGCTTGTCGGGCAGCAGGTGTTCCGCGATCCGAGCGATCTGATTGGTCAGGAATGCGAACGTCAACGCGAGGACGACATTGAAGAACAAGTGGAACAGCACGACTTCGCGCGCCTCGTCGACGCCGAGCAGATTGATGCCGGTCTCGAGCCAGGCGATCAGCGGCAGCGTGATCGCGCAGCCGATCACCTTGAACAGGAAATTGCCGAGCGTCACGCGCCGCGCTTCCGGCGGCGAGCGCACCGTCGACAGCATGCCGAGCAATCCGCTGCCGAGGTTCGCGCCGAGCACGAGCCCCAGCGCGACCGGCAGCCCGATCACGTGCAGCGACGCGAATGCCGCCACGATCAGCACGACGGCGAGGCTAGAGTAGCACAGCACCGTCAGCGCGGCGGCGACGAGCATGTCGAGCAGCACGTCGCCGGTGAGCGATGCGAAGATCACCTTGACGCCGGCGGCCTGCACCACGGGGTGCGCGGCGAGCGAGATCCATTGCAGCGCGAAGGTGATCAGGCCGAGACCGATCATCACGCGGCCAAAGCGGCCGACGTCGGTCTGCTGGCGCGTCAGGAAAAGAACGACGCCGCAGAAGATCAGCAGCGGAGCGAGCCACGACAGATCGAACGACAGGAACAGCGTGACGATCGCCGTGCCGACGTCGGCGCCGAGCATGACGGACAGCGCGGGTGCCGTTGCGATGAGACCCTGGCCCGCGAACGCGGCAAGGATCAACGCGGTGGCCGTACTGCTCTGGATCAGTCCCGTGACCGAAAGTCCGGCGAAGAACGCCGCAGCGCCGGTGCTCGCGCTTCGCCGCAGCAGCCGCCGCAGATTGCCGCCGTAGATTCGCAGGATCCCCGTGCGCACGATGTGCGTGCCCCAGACGAGCAGCGACACGCCCGCGAGCAGGTTGAGCAGCGTTTGCATTTAGTTTGTCGTCCCCGCGCACGCGGGGACGCGGTGACTTGCGTCAAACGACGCTGGATTCCCGCGTTCGCGGGAATGACGGGTAAGGGACATCTGCCTCATGTGCGCGCCGTCTCGACCTCGCCGAGCGCCGCGTCGAGAATGCCGAACGCGCGCGCGAGATCGGCTTCGTCGATGACCAGCGGCGGCGACAGCGTCAGCACGTTGCCCTGGCCGACCTTGAACGACAGCCCGCGCGCAAGGCATGCGTACATGACGCGCTCGGCTTCGTCGCATGCCGGACTGCCGTCGCCATGCGCGAGCTCGATCGCGAGCAGCAGCCCGATGCCGCGGACGTCGGCGACGACCGGATGGCGGGCCTTGAGCGCGTGCATCCGCTCGAGCGCTTGCGCACCGAGGCGCTGCGAGCGCGCGAGCAGTCCGTCGCGCTCGATCACGTCCAGCGTGGCGAGCGCCGCCGCGCAGCCGACCGAGCTCTTCTCGTGCGTGTAGTGGCCGAGCGCGCGGTCGCCTGCCACGTCGAGGTCGCGACGCGCGATCAGCGCCGCCATCGGAAACACCGCGCCGCCGAGTCCTTTGCCGAGCACGACCATGTCGGGGACGACGCCGTAATGCTCGAACGCGAACATGCGCCCGGTGCGCCCGAGGCAGATCGGCACCTCGTCGAGAATCAGCAGTGCGCCATGGCGATCGCACGCGTCGCGCAACACCCGGTAGTATTCGGGCGGCGGAATCTGCACGTCGGTGCTGCGAACCGTTTCGACGACGACCGCCGCAACGTCGCCTTCCTTGGCGAGCACGTAGTCGACGTACTCGGCGCACCGCGCATTGCAGCCGCCGGCACATCCGAAGCGGCATCCGCGGGGATCGCACGGCGGCACGTGCTCGCTTCCCGGCAGCAACGGGCCGATGCCTTGGCGAAACAACGCCTCGCCGCCGATCGAAATCGCATCGATCGATGCGCCGTGGAACGAGTCCCACATCGAGATCGTCTTGTGGCGGCCGGTCGCGAGCCGCGCGAGCTTCAGTGCCATGCCGATCGCGAGCGTTCCGCCCGGCGCGAACAGCACTTTGCCGAGCGGGTCCGGCGCGAGCGCGGTCAGCCGCTCGGCGAGGCTCACGGCGGATGGATTGGTGAATCGCCGCGGCGAGAACGGCAGCGTGTCGAGCGCGTGCTTGACCGCTGCGATGACGTGCGGGTGGCGGTAACCGATCTGATGGACGTTGTTGCCGTGGAAATCCATGTAGCGGCGACCCTCGGCGTCGATCAACCAGATGCCGTCGCTTTCGACGAGCGCGCTGAGGCACGGCGTGGACAGCGATTGGTGCAGGAAATGTCGCGAGTCCCGATCGAGCCACGCCTGCGCGGAGCCGCCGACATGCGCCGCCTGCCAAGCGCGACGATGCGCCGAGCGATTGACGTCCCCTTCGACTGCGAAATCCACGTTCGCTGGCGGTGACTTCATCGTCTCGCGCCCGCTACCACGGCAGCGAGTACGTCTTGACGTTGGTGAAGCTCTTCATCGCCTCCTGCACGCCTTCCTTGTAGCCCAGTCCCGAATCCTTGATGCCGCCGAACGGCGTGAGCTCCAAACGGTAGCCCGGCACTTCGCGGACGTTGACCGTGCCGACGTTGAGCTCGCTCACGAATCGCGTGATGTAGTCGAGGCGGTTCGTGCACACCGACGACGAGAGTCCATACGCGGTCGAGTTCGCGATGCGGATGGCGTCGTCGATATCGCGGCAACGGATCACCGGCGAGACCGGGCCGAACGTCTCGTGCTTCACCAGCGGCATGTCGGGGGTGACGCGATCGACGACCGTCGGCGAATAGAGAGCGCCGCGGCGCACGTTGCCGTGCAGAAGCCTCGCGCCGAGCGCGACGGCATCGTTCACGCGGGCTTCGAACGACACGGCTGCGGCCTCGTCGATCACCGTGCCCATGTCGACGTTCGCATCCATTGGATCGCCGTACGTCCACGCCTTGGTCTTTGCGACGAGCCGCTCGACGAACGCCTCGGCGATCGACTCGTGCACAAGTATGCGCTTGACCGCCGTGCAGCGCTGGCCGGAGTTCTTGTACGAGCCGGTTGCGGCGAGCGTCGCGGCCTCGTCGAGATCGGCGTCCTCCATCACGACCAGCGGATCGTTGCCGCCGAGCTCGAGCACCTGACGCTTGTACACCGCTTTCGCCGCGATGTACTTGCCGACCGCAATGCCGCCGGTGAATGTCACGAGATCGATATCGGCGTTGGTCAGCAGCTCGTCGGCGATCTCGCGCGGATCGCCGGTGACCACCGAGAACATCGGCGGCGGCAATCCGGCCTCGTAGAGGATATCGGCGAGCAGCAGCGCGGACAGCGGCGTCTTCTCGGTGGGCTTGAGCACCATCCGATTGTTGGCCGCGATCGACGGGGCGACTTTGTGCGCGACCTGGTTGAGCGGGTGGTTGAACGGCGTGATCGCCGCAATGACGCCGAGCAGCGGCTCGCGCAGCGTGTAGACCTTGCGCGATTTCCCGTGCGGGGTGAGATCGCACGAGAACACCTGGCCGTCGTCGACGAGCGCCGCGTTGCCGGCGAACGTGAACACGTCGGCGGCGCGGCCGACTTCGTAGAGCGAGTCCTTCTTGCAGATCCCGCACTCGGCGGTGATCAGATCCGAAATGGCGTCGGCGCGGCTGCGAATGAGCTCGGTCGCCCGATGGCAGATCCGATAACGGTCGTGACGCGACAGCTTTGGCTTGAAGCGCTTGGCGATGGCGATCGCCCGGCGCACGTCGTCGACGGACGCTTTCGGAACGGTGCCCACGACGGCGTTCGTGTACGGGTTCATCACCTCGATCGCGCGCTCGCCGCCGACGAGCTCGCCGGCGATGCGCATCTTTTGGTTCAGCGGGCGGCCGTCGCGGACGGCGGCGAGCTCGGTCATCATGTTCATGGCAGCAGATTGAGCCCGAGATCGAACGCGTCGAAATTGCGCCAGCGCCGTCCCGAAGGCAGCGATGCCGCGCGGTTCGCGATCAACGGCACCTGCTGCTCGGAGACGCCGCCGTGCGAGCGAAGCGGCGCATCGAGGCCGGACAGATCGTGGCGGTCGCGGCTCGTGCCGATCGCGGTGAGGCGCGCCGACACGACGACGAGCTCGCCGATGCGATCGGACGGAAGCTCGAATCGCGCCGCCGCCTCTTCGCGCGAGAGGACGAGGTCGATGCCCGGCAGCGCGGCGATGCGATCGCGCGCCCGCGACAGGGTCACCGGAGCGGACAGGTAGACGGTCGCGAACGACCCGAGCGCGCCGTGGTGAACCACATAGGGATCGGTGATCGGCAGGATCACGCGCGTCGTGCCGCGGTCGAACGCGCTGTCGAGCGCGTCCTGAAGGTAGATCACGTTGGCGCGGCCGAACGCGTCGGTCTTGGCGTTCATGCCGTGATCGGCGGTAATCACGAGCGTCGCACCCTGGGCGTCGATCTGGCCGAGGTAGCCGTCCATCATCGCGTAGAAGTCGTTCGCGGCGGGCGCGCCGGGAGCGGCCTTGTGCTGCACGTAATCGGTCGTCGACAGGTACATGACGTCGGGCCGTGCGCGCTCGAGGAGCTTGACGCCGGCGGCGAAGACGAACTCGGAGAGTGCCGCGCTGTAGACCGGCGGCACCGGCATGTCCGTGAGCGCGGTCGCATCGGCGATGCCGTTCTCGGCGACGGTGGTCCGGTCGGCCTTTTCCGACGAAAAGCAGATGCCGCGCATCCGGTGCCCGA
This sequence comes from uncultured beta proteobacterium, assembly GCA_963728935.1. Classification (GTDB taxonomy): domain Bacteria; phylum Pseudomonadota; class Gammaproteobacteria; order Burkholderiales; family Casimicrobiaceae; genus CAVSMC01. The sequence goes on from CAVSMC010000001.1 coordinate 3,411,930, forward strand.
GCAGCGCGCGCAGCTTGTCCTTCGCGGTGACGACGGCGACCTTCGCGCCGGCATCGGCGAGCGCGGCGAGTATCGTGCCGGCGCGCAGATACTTGGGGTCGTTCATCATCACTTCGGCTTGCGCGTCGCGGTCCCAGAAGTAGTTGCCGCAAATGCCGTGCACCGACGGCGGCGCACCGGTGACGATCGAGAGGTTGTTCGGATTGGTGAACGATGGCACGACGCAATCGGCGGTGAGGCAGGTGCCGCGCTCGCGCAGTCCCGCGAGGAACGGCGCGCGGCCGGCGGCAATCGCCTGCGTCAGGTACTCGGGCTCGCAGCCGTCGACGCAGACGACGACGAGCGGCGCTCGCGGCGAGCGATAACGTCGGCCGTTGACATCGACGTGGAGTGTGTTCACCGCGGGTCTCCGCACGGCTGGAGTGGCTTGAATGGCAGCGCCGTCGACCCGCGCGAATCGTGCGCCGACAGGCGCTCCGCGCGCCTCTTCGCAACCGATGCGTCGTGCGGCGCTCGCGCGTCGGCGCGCCCGCTCGCGCGCGAACGGGCCGTGCCGCGCTGAGCTGCGCCCCGCGCGCTCGCGGGTGCTCTGCCTTCGGCCGGCGCGCTCATCGCACCTTCCTCGATGCCGGACGGGGCGTTGCCGCGGCGTGCATGCGCTCGCGGCTCGCCATCACATGATCGTACATCGCCCGGCCGGCCGCGGCGGGCTTGCGCGCGGCGATGCACTCGACGATGCCGCGATGCTCGCGCGTCGAAATCGGCAGCGCGCCGCCTTGCGCCAGCGTCGCGCGGCGGTAGAGGTGCAGCTCGTTCACCAGCCGGCGGTACATCTCGAGCAGCTTGCCGTTGCCCGCGAGCTCGACCACCCGCTCGTGGAAATCGACGTTCGCGGCAAGATACGCATCGACGTCGCCGCGCGCCGCCGCCTTTTCCATGCGCTCGATGCGCGCGCGTAGCTCGCGGATCTGCTCGACCGTGGCGATCTGCGCGACCCGCCGTCCGACGAATTCGTCGAGCACTGCCCGCAGCTCGTAGATCTCGTCGGCTTCCTCGACGCCGATGCGGCGCACGAACACGCCGCGGTTCTTCTCGAGCCGCACCAGGCCGGACGCTTCGAGCGCGCGAAACGCTTCGCGGACGGGGCCGCGCGACACGCCGAGCAACGCCGCGACCGCCGCTTCGTTCAGCTTGCCGCCCGTGGGGAGGTCGCCGGCGAGAATCATGCGCTCGAGCTCGTTGCGCACGAGCATCGGCAGCGAATTCGACTGCACGAGCGCGATGGCGGCGGCGCCGCGCGCCGGAGCTCCGCTCGCAGCCGCCGGCGGCGTCGGGCGGGCGGCGCGGCGGCCGCCGTTGCCGGCGGTGATCGATTTCAACATGTTGCGTATTGGACTTCGCTCGATGTAGATTGTCAACAATCTGCAAAACTTGCGGATCGTGCCGGAGGCGTCATCGCACTGTCATGCGAAGCGAACGACAATCCCGGTTTGCCGCAATTGCCGGCGCGCAAGCGCGAGCGTACGATGCGCTCTGCCTGCGCGCCGGGGCTTCATCTCGTTGCAACCACCCACGAAGGAGTGAGTTCATGAATCGTACGCTGCTTCCCTGGTGGCGGTCCGCCGCCCCGGCATTGCTCGCCGCCGGCGCGGCGGTCGGGCTTCTCGCCGCCGGGCCCGTCGCCGCGCAAAAGACGCAGCTCACCGTCTATACCGCGCTCGAGACGGACCAGTTGAAGGCGTATCAGGAAGGCTTCAACAAGGCGTACCCCGACATCGACATCACGTGGGTGCGCGATTCGACCGGCGTCATCACCGCAAAGCTCCTCGCCGAGAAGGCCAATCCGAGGGCCGACGTCGTCATGGGCGTCGCGGCGACGAGCATGGCGATCTTCGACGCCGAAGGGATGCTGCAGCCCTACGCGCCGAAAGGGCTCGAGCGCATTTCGGCACAGTATCGCGACGCGAAGAATCCGCCGGCGTGGGTCGGAATGGACGTCTGGGGCGCGACGATCTGCTTCAACACCGTCGAAGCCGCAAAGCGCAACATTCCGAAGCCGGAGACGTGGAAAGATCTGACCAAGCCCGTGTACAAGGGCCAGATCGTCATGCCGAATCCGGCCTCGTCGGGCACCGGCTATTTCGACGTGACCGCGTGGCTGCAGATGTACGGCGAGAACGAGGGCTGGAAGTTCATGGACGGGCTGCACGAGAACATCGCGCAGTACATGCACTCGGGGTCGCGTCCCTGTGCGTCGGCGGCCAATGGCGAATACGTCGCCGGTATCTCGTTCGAATACCGTGCCAATCGCGAAAAGGCGCAGGGCAAGCCGATCGACCTGGTGTTCCCCAAGGAGGGACTCGGTTGGGATCTCGAAGCGATCGGCATCTACAAAGGAACGAAGAACCTCGCCGCCGCGAAGAAGCTGATGGACTGGGCGGCGACCGACGCGGCGATGGCACTCTACGCGAAGAACTTCGCGATCGTCGCTGTGCCGAGCCAGAATCAACCGCTACCGAACGTTCCGGCCGATTACGCGACGCGGCTCGCGAAGAACGACTTCATGTGGGCGGCGAAGAATCGCGACAAGATCCTCGCCGAATGGAGCAAGCGCTACGAGTCTAAATCTGCTCCGAAGTGAAGCGTTGCGTTCTGACGTTATCCGGCGCTGCGCCGCGCTATGCGTAGGGCGGAGCAGGGCGCCGGATAACTGCCTGTGGAGCGTCGGCTGCGCCGACGCTCAACTGGCCGCGCAGACACTGGCCGTTGCAGCGGCTGGTGTTTCGGGGCCCTAGCTTGGCGCGCGTGACTGCCTATGGCGGCATCGGCGTGCTCCGACGCTCAACTGGCCGCGAAGGACTGCCCATTGCACCCTTCTGCTGACAGATTTGGTCGATGAATCCAATCGGTCCGGCTGACGCGCTGCGCCTCGAAGGCGTCCACAAAGCCTTCGGTGCGTTCGTCGCGCTGAAGTCGATCGACCTTGCGATCCATCCCGGCGAGCTCGTCTGCTTTCTCGGCCCGTCGGGCTGCGGCAAGACGACGCTTCTGCGGATCATCGCGGGCCTCGAAGCGCAAACGGCAGGGCGCGTGATCCAGAACGGCCGCGACGTCTCGCATGCCCCGCCGGCAGCACGCGATTACGGCATCGTATTCCAGTCGTACGCGCTGTTTCCCAATCTGACGGTCCGCAACAACGTGAGCTACGGGCTCGTCAATCGTCGCGTCGCGCGACCGAAGCTCGAGGCGCGCGTCAAGGAGCTGTTGACGTTGGTCGGCCTCCCCGACGCGGGGCCGAAATATCCGAGCCAGCTCTCCGGCGGCCAGCAGCAGCGCATCGCGCTCGCGCGCGCCCTCGCAACGTCGCCGTCGCTGCTGTTGCTCGACGAGCCACTGTCGGCGCTCGACGCGAAGGAGCGCGAGCGGTTGCGCGGCGAGATCCGGCAATTGCAGCAGCGACTGTCAGTGACGACGGTGATGGTGACGCATGACCAGGAAGAGGCGCTGTCGATGTCCGACCGCGTCGTCGTCATGAACCACGGCGTCATCGACCAGATCGGAACGCCGCTCGAAGTCTACGAACGGCCGGCGACGCCGTTCGTCGCCGATTTCCTCGGCAAGGTGAACGTGCTGAAGGCCACTTGCGTCGGCGCTGGCCGCTATCGCGTCGGCCAGGTCGAGATCACGACCCCGGCGAACGGCGAAACGCGCGGGGCGGCGGTCCGCCTGTACCTTCGGCCGGAAGATCGCGTGCTCGCCGACTCCGGGCCCCTCGACGGGCGTGCGAACGCGCTCGCGGGGACGGTGAAGCACGTCGACTTTCTCGGCACGTACTGTCTCGCCAACGTCGACGTCGACGGCTTCGACGGACAGCGGATGCTCGTCTACTTCTCGCTCAATCAGGCGCTCGAGCTCGGCGTGCGCGTCGGTGCGCGCGTGCCGTTCGCGTTGCGCGGCGAGCGCGTACGCGTGTTCGCCGCGTGACGACCGTCGCGCAACACGCGCCGTCGTCGCAGCCGCATTCGCTGCGCCTCGAGGCGCTGGTCGCGCGCGGCGGCATCGTGCTCGTCGCCGTCGCGCTGCTCGTGTTCCTGACGGTTCCGCTCGCGACGATCCTGATCCGAAGCGTCGAGGACAAGAGCGGCGCGTTTGTCGGGCTCGCGGGCTTCGCGCGATATCTTTCGACGTCGGCGTTCTCGAATTCGGCGTGGAACACGCTTACGTTCGCCGGGCTGACCACCGTGCTCACCGTCCCGATCGCATTCGTGTTCGCGTTCGCGATTCAGCGCAGCTGCATACCGTGGAAAGGGTTGTGGCGCAATATCGCATTGATACCGATCCTCGCGCCTTCGATGCTCGCCGCGCTGTCGTTCATCTACCTGTTCGGCAACCAGGGCGCGCTCAAGGCGCTGCTCGGCGTGTTCGGCCTTTCGACGATCTATGGCCTACCGGGGATGGTGCTTGCGATGACGTTCGCGTCGCTGCCGCACGCGGTGATGATCCTGCTCGCGTCGCTCGCGCTCGCCGACGCGCGGCTTTACGAGGCCGCCGCGTCGATGGCGACCCCGCAATGGCGGCAGTTCGTGACGATCACGCTGCCCGGCGCGCGTTACGGGCTCGTCTCCGCGGCGATGGTCGTGTTCACGATGGCCGTGTCGGAGTTCGGCGTTCCCAAGGTGATCGGCGCCAACTACAGCGTGCTGGCGATCGATATCTACAAGCAGGTGATCGGCCAGCAGAACTTCCAGGTGGGCGCGGTGGTGGGTCTGCTGCTGCTGCTGCCGGCGCTCGTCGCGTTCGGCATCGACCATGCGGTGCGCCGCAGGCAAAAGGCGCTGTTATCCGCGCGCAGCGTGCCGTACTCGCCGCAGCCGTCGGCGCGTCGCGACGTGCCGCTGTTCGCGTTCGTCATCGTATTCTCGGCGACGATGCTCGTCGTCATGGGCATGGCCGTATTCGGATCGCTGGTGAAGGTTTGGCCGTACAACCTCTCGTTCACGCTCGCGCATTACACGTACGGCTTCGAGGAGGCCGGTGTCGAGCATGCGTACTGGAATAGCCTCATCATGGCAGCCTGGTGCGCGGCGGTCGGGGCGGCGCTGACATTTGCCGGCGCGTACTGGCTCGAAAAGACGCGCGGCGCGGACGCACTGCGCCCGGTCATCCAGCTTCAGGCGATGATGCCGATGGCGGTTCCCGGCATGGTGCTCGGCATCGGCTACATCCTGTTCTTCAATCATCCGCACAACCCGCTCAACTTCTTATACGGCACGATGACGATCCTCGTGCTGTCGACCGTCATCCACTTCTACTCGTCGAGCCATCTGACGGCGGTCACCGCGCTGAAGCAGCTCGACAACGAGTTCGAATCGGTTTCAGCATCGCTCAAGGTGCCGTTCTACAAGACGTTCTGGCGCGTGACCGTGCCGGTGTGCCTGCCGTCGATCATCGACATCAGCCGCTACTATTTCGTCAATGCGATGACGACGATCTCGGCGGTCGTTTTCCTCTATTCGCCGAAGACGATGCTCGCGTCGATATCGATCGTGCAGCTCGACGAGGCGGGCGCCGTGGGCTCGGCCGCGGCGATGGCGACGCTGATCGTCGTCACGTCGGCAGTTGTTACCGTCGCATCGCTCGCCGTCGAGGGCCGGGTGATACGGCATACGCAGAAATGGCGCGTGACGCGCACGGCGTGACACCAATGCCTCGATCGAACCGGAGTTCACGATGAGCCTCTTTTCGCGCGACCCGATCCTGCTCACGCCCGGCCCGTTGACGACCTCGCTCGCGACCAAGGCCGCGATGCTGCGCGACTGGGGGTCGTGGGACGCGGCATTCAATGCCGTGACGGCCGATGTGCGCCGCAAGCTTCTCGACATCGTCGGCGGCCACGCAACGCACGCCTGTGTTCCGATGCAGGGCAGCGGCACGTTCGCCGTCGAGGCCGCGATCAATACGCTGGTGCCCCGCGATGGTCACGTGCTCGTGCTGGTCAACGGCGCGTACGGAACGCGCATGGCGCGGCTCACGCGAATGATGGGCCGCCGCCTTTCGACGTTCGACACCGCCGAGGACGTTCCGACGACGGCGCAGGACGTCGACCGGCTGCTCTCGGCCGATGCATCGATCACGCACGTTGGGCTGATCCACTGCGAGACGTCGACCGGCATCCTCAATCCGCTCGACGAAATCGCGGCGGCGGTCGCGAAGCACGGCCGGCGGTTGATCGTCGACGCGATGAGCTCGTTCGGGGCGCTGCCGATCGACGCTCGCACGGTGCCGTTCGACGCGCTGATTGCGGCGTCGGGCAAATGCATCGAGGGCCCGCCCGGCATGGGGTTCGTGCTCGCGCGCAAGGAGCCGCTCGAGCACGCGGCGGGCAACTGCTCGTCGCTCGCGCTCGATCTGCACGATCAGCACGTCTACATGGAGAAGACGACGCAATGGCGCTACACCCCGCCCACGCACGTCGTCGTCGCGTTCAATGCCGCGCTCGACCAGTTCATCGCCGAGGGCGGCCAGCCTGCGCGGCTCGCTCGCTACGCGTCCAACTGTCAAACGCTCGTCGACGGCATGGCGGAGCTCGGCTTCGTGCCTTTTCTCGACGCCCGAATTCAGGCGCCGATCATCGTCACGTTCCACGCGCCGCCCGACCCGGCCTATTCATTCAAGGAGTTCTACGACTGCGTGCGTGACAAGGGTTTCATCCTCTATCCGGGCAAGCTCACGCAGGTCGAGACGTTTCGCGTCGGCTGCATCGGCGCCATCGGCCCCGACGAAATGCGCCAGGCCGTCAATGCCGTGCGCGATACGCTTGCGCAAATGGGGATCCGCCAGGTCGCGCCGAAGCGCGAGGTCGCCCGCGCCGCCGACTAGCTGCGCGCTGCGCAGTTGGCCCTTCGTCTGCCGCCCCGCAGCAGAGGTTTGGCGCGAGCGAAGCGCCGATTATCTGCTCTCGTCCGCGCTCCGGGGGAAGGTTGGGGCCAGTGCCCACGGTGGATGCAGCAACGTAACGAGCGCCGCCCGCTCGAACGCGTCATCGGCAATCGCGCCGTGCCGCAACAGGAAGTCGAGCACGACGAGGCTCGCATCGGCCGTCACCAATTCGGGGCCGTCGGCGTTGGCAATCAGTCGAGCGGCCTGAACGAGCGAGACGCGGCGATGCTCGACCGCTTCGCCGTCCTGATTGCGCGGCTGGAACTCGTCGGGCAGCTCGAGGTCGTGGACGAAGATCGTCTCGCGCTGCAAGCCGTCGGGCTGTGCGCGGCAGATGTCGATCGTTCCCGTGCGCTGCGCACACGCGGCGACATGCGACGAAATGCCGGCTTCCTCCCACGCTTCCTTGATGACGGTCACGCGAACGGCGTCGTTGCCGAGTTGCGGTGCCGCATCCGCCGAGATACCCCCGCCGACGAGATTGTCGAGCTGGCCCGGGTCGATCGCCTTCGTCGGACTGCGACGCGCGAACCACAGCTCGACGCCGTCGCGACGGACGTAGCCGTTCGCATGAGCGGCGTACGTGTGAATGCCGAAATAGCGCGCCGCCGCGCGTTCGAGCAGCAAAAGGGGAGGCGCGCCGAATGCGCGGGCGACGGCATAGCGCTCGTCTCGCCATGCCGTAAGACTGCCCTCGCGCGCGAGCACCTGCGCGACGTGCGCGAGCGCGGCGGTGCGCGATGGCGCCTCGCTCAGTTCCGGTGCAAACCTCAATTGCCCGCCGCGGACGTCGAACACATCAGCGAATTCGGCGAGCCGCGCCGCACGCTGCTTGTCGATCAAGCCGACTGCCGAGCCATCGACGACGAACGGGCAATAGGGGCCGCTCGGCCGCGCAAGCGCTGCAGCAAGACGCGCGACGATCGCGGGTAGAATACGAGCCGTTGTCATGCCCCGAATTGTAGTGCCGCGCCTCCACCGATGCCCGCCGACGTCCTCGCGCTGTTCGACATGGACCACACGCTGCTGCCGCACGACAGCGACGAGCAGTGGGTCGAGTTTCTGATCGCCGAAGGTCAGCTCGGGCGTGCCGACTACGAAGAAGCGAATCACGCACTGATCGCGCGGTACGACCGCGGTGAGGCGGGGCCCATCGAGTTCACCGAGTTCTACCTGTCGACGCTGGCCGGAGTCGATACCGCGCGCCTCGAGGCGCTGCGCGAGCGCTATCTCGCGATGCGCGTTCGACCGAGCATCGGCGCGAAAGCACGGGCGCTCGTCGACAAGCATCGCAACGCCGGCGACCTGACCATCATCACTACGGCGGTGTCGAGCTTTCTTGCAAAGCCGATCTCGCTGGAGTTCGGCGTGCACGACGTCATCGCAACGGAGCCCGAGATCGTCGACGGCCGCTTCACCGGGCGCATCGCCGGCACGCCGAACATGCGCGAGGGCAAGGTCGAGCGGCTGCACGGCTGGCTGCTCGCACGCGGCCAACGGCTCGCCGATTTTCGCGAGGTGTGGGCGTATGCCGACTCGCAGAACGACCTCGCGCTGTTGTCGCACGTCACGCATCCGGTCGCCGTCAACGCCGATCCGGTGCTCGCCGTGCACGCTCGGCACATGGGCTGGCCGATCATCCAGATCAACTGACCGTCGCAATGGCTGCCCGGATCATCGATGGCAAGGCGCGAGCGGCTCAGCTCACCGCGCAGGTTGCCGACGCCGTCGCCGCACGAGTGGCATCGGGCAAGCCGCGGCCCGGCCTCGCCGTCGTGCTCGTCGGTGAGAATGCCGGATCGCAGATCTATGTGCGCAACAAGCGCCGCACGACCGACGCCGTCGGCATGCGCTCGTTCGCGCATGACTTGCGCGCAGACGTATCGGAGGACGAGCTCCTCGCGCTGGTTGCGCGGCTGAACGCAGATCCGACCGTCAACGGCATCCTCGTCCAGTTGCCGCTGCCCAAGCACGTGAGCGAGGAGCGCGTCACCGAGAGCATCGATCCAGCGAAGGACGTCGACGGCTTCCATCCGTACAACGTGGGACGGCTCGTGTTGAAGCGGCCGTTGCTGCGGCCGTGCACGCCGTACGGATGCATGATGCTGCTGAAGGACACGGGCGAAGATCTCGTCGGCAAGCACGCGGTGATCATCGGCCAGTCGAACATCGTCGGCCGGCCGATGGCGCTCGAGCTTCTGATGTCCCGCTGCACCGTCACCATCTGCCACTCGGCGACGCGCGATTTGCCGGGGCTCGTCCGCCAGGCCGACATCGTTGTCGCAGCGGTCGGCAAGCCGAAATTCGTGCAGGGCGACTGGGTGAAGGCCGGCGCGATCGTGATCGACGTCGGCATCAACCGCGGCGCCGACGGCAAGCTCGTCGGCGATGTCGATTTCGCCGCTGCATGCGAGCGGGCGGGCTGGATTACGCCAGTTCCGGGCGGCGTGGGCCCGATGACGATCGCGACGCTGCTCGCCAATACGCTGCGCGCCGCGGAGCTGCAGGACAGAAAGCGGGCTACGCCGAGCGCAGGTGCCACGCCTTCGGTCGCGTGAACGTCTGGATTCCGTACGTCGACAGCGTGAGACCGATTCCGGAATGGCCGATACCGGACCACGGGAGGCGCGGACTCACGCGATCGCAGCAGTTCCAGTAGACGCTGCCGGAATGGACGCGCGAGAGAATGCGCCGTGCCCGCTTTTCATCGGCTGAATAGACACCGGCGGTGAGCCCATACTCGGTGTCGTTCATCAGATCGAGCGCCGCGTCGTCGTCAGCGACCGCCTGGATGCCGATGATCGGACCGAAGCTCTCGTCGCGCATCAGCTGCATCGTGTGATCGACTTCGGCGAACACCGTCGGCGCGAACCAGTTGCCTTTGGCGAGCGCGCCGGCCGGCTTGACGGCGTTTCCGCCGAGCAGGAGCTTCGCTCCTTTCTTCTTCGCGTCGGCGACCTGCTGCTTCAACACGTCGAGCTGCGGACGACGCGTGATCGCGCCGATGTACGTCGATTCGTCCATCGGGTCGCCGATCTTGTACGTCTTCACCTCGGTTACGAACGCGTCGACGAAGGCGGGGTAGATCGATTCGTGCACATAGATGCGCTCGACCGAGCAACACGACTGTCCCGTGTTGTAGAACGCGCCGTCGGCAAGACCCGCCGCCGCGGCCTTGACGTCGACGTCATCGCAAACGTAGATCGGGTCCTTGCCGCCGAGCTCGAGCTGGAGCTTGATCATCCGCCGGCCCGCCGTCGCAGCGATCTTCGCGCCCGTCGCGTAGGACCCGGTGAAGAACACGCCGTCGACCGGTTGCTTGAGGAGCGCGGCGCCGGTTGCGCCGTCGCCGATCACCGGCACGAACACGTCTTGCGGAACGCCCGCTTCGTGCAGCATCTCGCCGATGTGGATGCCGGTGAGCGTCGCATATTCGGACGGCTTGTAGAGGACCGCATTGCCGGCGACCAGCGCCGGGACGAACACGTTGCTGCCGACGAAGTACGGGTAGTTCCACGCCGAGATGTTCGCGATCACCCCGAGCGGCTCGTGCGAAATGCGCTCCTCGAGCTTGCCGCGTTCTTCGTACACGCGTTCGTCGCGCAGGCTGCGTGACGATTCGGCGAGGAAGAAATCGATGCGCGTGAGCAGGCCGTTCAACTCGTTACGCGATTGACGGATCGGTTTGCCGACTTCCTGCGTCAGCGTGCGCGCGAGCGATTCGTGAAGCGCGACGATGCGATCGCGAAAACCGCGGATCGCGGCCAACCGTTTCGCGATCGGCACGCGCGCCCATCGTGCCTGTCCGGCGCGCGCCGTTTCGTACTTGCGCCGAACCGCGGCGAGGTTGTCGGGCACGACGTCGATCAGCGTCGCCCCGGTTGCGGGATTGACGATTTTCATGGTGAGGTTCGGGTCGGGGGGTCAGAGCGCGAACGCAGCCGACTTGTGGCGCGACGCGGCGGCAAGGAAGTCGTCGAGGATCGGCGTGTCGTCGAGCAGCGATGCGTCGCTCGGATCATGGAACTCGGGATGCCATTGGACCGCGAACACGTACCCCGCGCCTTTCCAGCGCAAGGCTTCGATCACCTGATCGGGCTCGGCGCGCGCCTCGACGATGAGATCGCGGCCGAGGTCCTTCACCGCCTGATGATGGATCGAGTTGGTCTTGACCAGCGTCTTGTCGGGATAGAGACGTGCGAGCGGCGTGCCGCGCACGAACGCGGTCGCATGGCAGTTCTGCTCGTAGATCGCCCAGTTGCGATGGTCGAGCGCCGAGGGCAATTGCGCCGCGACGTCCTGATAGAGCGTGCCGCCTTGGGCGACGTTGATGACCTGAAGCCCGCGACAGACCCCGAGCACGGGCTTTTGCCTCGCCATGAACGCGCGCAGCAGCGCCATTTCATATTCGTCACGGATGCGATCGCCGTTCCATTCCGAGCGCAGCGCCTGCTCGCCGTAGCTTTGCGGGCAGACGTCCGATCCGCCCATCAGCACGAGGCCGTCGAGCTCGTCGGCATACGCGTCGACGGTCGCCTTGCTGCCGGGACGTCGCGTGCGGCCCTCGGGCGAGGGCACCATGAACGCGAGCACGTCGCGTTGCATCAGCCAGTGCGCGACGTTCTGCTCGATGTACTGCAGCGTCATCCCCTTGAAGATCGGCCGTTTGGGATCTTCGTGGAAGAAGCAGGCGGAAATGCCGATCTTGAGCATCGCTCTAAAGGGCCCGCTCGAAGATCTGCTTGAAGTCGTCTGCCGTGCAAGGCCTCGGATTGGTCTGATGGCAGATGTCGCGCACGGCGACGTCGACGAGCGCGGGCACGTCGGAGCGCGTGACCGGCCGCGCCGCCTTCACGTCGCCAATCTTGGCCGGGATGCCGATCTCGCTTTTCAGCGCACCGAGCCAATCGATCAACGCTTGCGCGGCACGGCTTTCTCCTGCGTCCGCGGCACCGCGCGCGCCGGCCACGCGGGCGAGCTCGGCCATCTTCGCGCTCGCCGCCGGCAGGTTGAACCGCATGACGTGATCGATCATCACGCCGTTCGCAAGACCGTGATGGAAGTCGGCGACGGTCGAAAGCGCATGCGCGCACGAGTGCACGGCGCCGAGGTCCTTCTGGAACGCGATCGCGCCCATCATCGACGCCATCATCATGTCGGAGCGCGCGGCGGGGTTGCGCGGCTCGCGCACGGCGATCGGCAGCGCGCGCGAGGCGATGCGCACGCCTTCGAGCGCGATGCCGTCGCACAGCGGGTGATACGCCGGCGATAGATAGCTTTCGATGTTATGAGTGAGCGCGTCCATGCCGGTGGCGGCGGTCACGGCCGGCGGCAAATCGAACGTGAGCTCGGGGTCGGCGAACACCGCCCTCGCGAGGATCTTCGGCGAAAACACGATGCGCTTGAGGTGCGTGTCGTCTTCGGATACGACGCTCGAGCGGCCGACCTCGGAGCCGGTTCCGGAGGTCGTCGGCAGCGCGACGAAATAGGGAAGCGCGTCGGCAATCGCCCGCACTTGCGGATGGTCCCACGCGTAGTCGATCGCGTCGCCGCCTTGCGTGCCGAGGACGCCCACCACCTTCGACACGTCGAGCGCGGCGCCACCGCCGAAACCGACGACGCAGTCGGCGCGGTGGTCGCGGAACGCGTGGCCGCCCGCGTTCGCCTGCGAAGCGGTGGGATTGCCGAACACACCGTCGAACACCGCGACGTCGAGCCCGGCTTCGCGCAGCGATGCGACGAAGCGCTGCGCGACGGGCAGTTGCGCGAGCGCGCGGTCGGTGACGACCAGCGGCCGCTTGCAACCCTGCTCTTTGAGATGCGCGCCGACGAGCGCCGAGGCGCCGGCGCCAAAGTGGATCGTCGTCGGAAATGCAAAGCGGTGGATCGTCATGGCGTTCCGTTCTCGAGCCCGATCGACGTCGTGACGCTGAGGTGCCCGCAATCGGCGATAGTGCCACAGACGCCGACGGAGCGTCGAAGGCCGGCGGAGTCGGACCGGCGGCCGTTGCCGAGAGCGGCGTGGTTGCAGGCCGGCCGTCGGACTCGCGCCGCGTCGCTCGCGCACATGCCGCGTCGGTTCAGTCGATCTCCAGATTGGCCTTCTTGACCAACTTCGCGTGGCGATGCCGTTCGCGACGATCGAAAGCCGCCCCCGTTTCGGGCGTCGTGCGATCGACACCGTTGCGCTGCCTCGCGATCGCTGCCGTGCCTCTGCGCGTGCGATGGTCACGGATCCCGGTCGCCGCACGCCGCGACTGCACGTGGCCGCGCACGACGCCCAACGCCCACTTGCGCATGCCGTTTCGCGTTGTATCGAGCAGCAACAGCCGCACGAGGCCCGACACGAAGGCGACCGTCTCCAGCGCGGCGACCTGCGGCGAAAGATCATTGCGCAGGATGCCGCGCTCGCGCGAGCGCGTATAGGCATGCTCGAGCGCAGCGCGCAGGCGATCGGTGTTGCGCACGAGCGCCCCTCGTTCCGCCGCAAAGTCGCCGACGTACTCGCACTTGAACGACATGACGTCGAGCGCCCGGCGCGTCTGGCTGTCGGCGTCTATCGTGCGCACGAGACCGGTCAGAAAACGCTGGACGCGTTCCAACGGATCGTCGTCGCCGCCTTGCAGAAGCGTGAGGTCGCTCCGATCGAGCAGCGGCAGTGAGACCGAATCGCGAATCGCGCGAAGCAGATCCTGCTTGCCCTTGAAATGCCAGTAGATCGCTCCGCGCGTGACGCCGGCGTCTTTCGCGATCTGCTCGAGCGTCGTGCGGGCGATGCCGCGGCGATCGAACACGCGCAACGCGGAGGCCATGATCCGGCGGCGGGTCTTTTCCGCTTCTGCTTTCGTTTTGCGCATGCGGTCGTCGCACCTTCATTTACATACACTATAGATTGTATAGAATGGGCGGCTGCATTGTCCATGCAACGTCGCGATGAGCTCCCACGTCAATCCGTCAATCGAGCGCGCCGCAGTGGTCTGCGCACGCGCACTCGTCATCGTCGCGGCCGCGCTGGCGATGGCGTCGTGCGGCAGGCAGAGTGCCTCGCAAGCGGCGGAGCAGAGCGCCGCGGCACCGGCGGCATTGCAGGTCGCGGTGAAGCGTGTCGAACCGCAACGCGTGCCGATCGTTCTCGAGGCCGTAGGTCAGGCCGAAGGCTCGCGCGAGGTCGAGGTTCGCGCCCGCGTGTCCGGCATCCTCGAAAGACGCCTGTACGACGAGGGCGCAGCGGTTCGTGCCGGTCAGACGCTGTTCGTGATCGACCGCGCACCGTTCGCGATCGCGGTCGCGCAGGCGAAAGCGGCGCTGTCGCAGGAGCGTGCCCGTCACGAGGAGGCTCAAACCGAAGCCGATCGACTGAAGTCGCTCGCCGAAACGAAGGCAATCAGCCAGCGCGAATACGATCAGGCAGCTTCGGTGCTGAAGCAATCGACCGCGGCGATCGAGGGTGCGCAGGCGAAGCTCGACGAGGCGGAGCTCAACCTTTCCTACACCAACCTCAAAGCGCCGATCAGCGGGGTCGCCAGTCGCGCCGCGCGCTCCGAAGGCAGTCTCATCGCGGCGAACACCGACTTGCTGACCACGCTGACGCAATTCGATCCGATATGGGTCCGTTTCTCGCTCGCCGAGAGCGATTTCGAGCGGATACGCGGCTCGGCGCGGTCGACCGAAGTCGACATCGTGCAAGCGAACGGGACCGTCGGCGCGACGAACGGCCGGCTGAACTTCACCGGCTCCGCCGTCGATCCGAAGCTTGGGACGGTGCTGCTGCGCGCGCAATTTTCGAACCCGGACATGAAGTGGCTGCCGGGTCGGTTCGTCAAGCTGCGCATCGTCGCCGGAACGCAGGAAGCCTTTCTCGTCCCGCAAGCGGCGGTGTCGCAAAGCGAGCAGGCGCGCAGCGTATGGATCGCCGGCGCGGACGGCAAGGCAAGCGTGCGTCAGGTGCAGACGGGGAACTGGCTCGGCGGCGACTGGATCGTGACCGGCGGCCTCAACGCCGGCGACCTCGTCATCGTCGATAACCTGATCAAACTTCGCCCCGGCGCGGCCGTGCAGGCGCGCCTTGCGGACGCGCCGCAGCAGGCGACGGGTTCGCCGCCGCCGGCATCTGCAGCGAAGACGAGCGCGGCGGCCGCGGCGACACCCCGTTGACAGGGCGCGATGGGACACTTTTCGAGGTTCTTCATCGAGCGCCCGATCTTCGCGAGCGTCATCGCGATCATCATCGCGCTCGCCGGCGTGATCGCGTCGCGGATCTTGCCGATCGCGCAATATCCCGAGATCGCACCGCCGACGGTGACGATCACCGCGACGTACCCCGGCGCGAGCGCCGAGACGCTGGCGAAGACGGTCGCCGCTCCGATCGAGGAGCAGCTGTCGGGCGTCGAGAACATGATCTATTTCAACTCGAGCGCGGCGGCCGACGGCAGCGTGACGATTACCGCGACGTTCGAGGTCGGCACCAACGTCGACACCGCGGTATTCCAGCTCAACAATCGCGTGCAGATCGCGTTGCCGCGGCTGCCCGACGAGGTGCGGCGCAACGGCATCATCGTGCAGAAGCGATCGAACGACATCCTGCTCGTCGTCGGCCTGGTTTCGCGATCGGGCGCGCAAAGCACCACGTTCATGGCGAATTACGGAACCGTGAACATGATCGACGAGATCAAGCGCGTTCCAGGTGTCGGCGACGTGCTGCTGTTCGGCTCGGGCTATTCGATGCGCATATGGCTGCAGCCCGACAAGATGGCGCGCCTCGGCGTCACGCCGACCGACGTCGCCAGCGCGATCCGCGCGCAGAACCAGCAATACGCGGCCGGCAAGATCGGCGCCGAGCCCGCGCCCGCGGGACAGTCGCTCGTCTACACGGTCACGGCGCGCGGACGACTCGTAACCCCCGAGCAATTCGGCGACATCGTCGTTCGCGCCGGCGGACCGTCGGGCGTGCTGCGCATCCGCGACGTCGCCCGCGTCGAGCTCGGCGCGCAAAGCTACGACATCACGACGACGGTTGACGGTCAGCCCGCGGTCGGGATGGCGGTGTTCCTGCAGACCGGCGCCAATGCGCTCGACGTCGCCGCCGCGGTCAAGTCGCGCGTCGAGCAGCTCAAATCGGCGTTCCCGCAAGGGATGGACTACCTGATCCCATTCGACACGACGCGCGTGATCGACGCGTCGATCAAGGAAGTGCTGAAGACGCTCGCCGAGGCCGCCGTTCTCGTGCTGCTCGTCGTGTTCGTGTTCCTGCAGCACTGGCGCGCGACGCTGATCCCGATGATCGCCGTTCCGGTGTCGCTGATCGGCGCGTTCGCGGGCCTTTATGCGCTCGGCTTCTCGATCAACACGCTGACGCTGTTCGCGATGGTGCTCGCCGTCGGCATCGTCGTCGACGACGCGATCGTCGTGCTCGAAAACGTCGAGCGGCTGATGCGCGTCGAGAAGATGAGCTCGAAGCAGGCGGCGATCGAATCGATGTTTGAAGTGTCGGGCGCGGTGCTCGCGATCATCCTGGTGCTGTGCGCGGTGTTCATCCCGGTCGCGTTCCTGGGCGGCATCGCCGGACAGCTCTACCGGCAGTTCGCGGTGACCGTGACGATCTCGGTCCTGTTGTCGGGGCTCACCGCGCTCACGCTGACGCCCGCGCTCTGCGCGCTGTTGCTGAAGGCGGGCGAGCACGAGTCGCCGCTGTTCCATCCGTTCAACGTCGGATTCGCGAAGCTCACCGCCGGGTTCCTGTGGCTCATCAGCCTTGCGATTCGTCGCCGATGGCTCGCGGGCCTCGCTTTCCTCGGCGTGCTGGCGCTGGTCGGGCTGATGTTCGTGCGCGTGCCGGGGAGCTTCGTGCCGTCCGAAGACCAGGGTTACGTGCTGGCTGCGATCATGCTGCCGGACGCCGCGACGCTGCAGCGCACCGGCGTGACGGGCGCGCAGCTGCAGCGTCATCTCTCGCCGAATCCCGCGATCGAGCACGTGTTCGTCGCACCGGGGCGCGATCTGATCGGCGGCGGCAACAAGCCGAACGCAGGCACGAGCTTCGTGCTGCTCAAGGATTGGGACGAGCGCGCGCAGAGCGCGCCGCAGATCGCGGCCGAAATGACGCGCTTCGGCCAAAGCGTTGCCGACGGCATGGCGATCGGCTTCAACCCGCCGGCGATTCGCGGTCTCGGCACCGCGGGCGGCTTCGAGGTGTACGTGCAGGCGCGCGCCGACTCCGACGCGGCTCGACTTTCGCAAGCCGTCCAGTCGTTCACCGCCGCGCTCGCGCACGATTCGCGGCTCACCGGCATCAACACGTTCTACCGGCCCACGGTTCCGCAGATCTCGGTCGAGGTGAACCTCGAGCAGGCGATGGCGCTCGGCGTGCCGGTGTCCGACGTGTTCGACGCGCTGCAGAGCACGATCGGCTCGCTGTACGTCAATGATTTCAACATGTCCGGACGCACGTATCGCGTGCAAGTGCAGGCGGACGCATCGTTTCGCGCGCAGCCCGACGACATCGGGCAGGTCTACGTCCGCTCGAGCAGCAGCGGCGAAATGATTCCGTTGAAAGCACTGGTGCGCACGACGAGCGTCGTCGGGCCGGAGCAGGTCGAGCGCTACAACGGCTTCCTCTCCGCGAAGGTTCTCGGCAACGGCAAGCCGGGCGTGAGCTCCGGTGAGGCGATCGCCGCGGTCGAGGAGGTCGCTGCCCAGGCGCTGCCGCCGGGCTACACGATCGCGTGGACGGGTCAGGCGTTCCAGGAAAAGCGCACCGGTCGCGCATCGGTGTTCGCGTTCGGCTTCGCCATCATCATGGTCTACCTGATTCTCGCGGCGCTGTACGAGCGCTGGCGGCTGCCGGCCTCGGTGGTGCTCGCCGTTCCGTTCGCCGTGCTCGGCGCGCTCGGTATGGTCTGGCTGCGCGGTATGGAGAACGACATCTACTTCCAGATCGGCCTGGTCGTGCTGATCGGGCTGTCGGCGAAGAACGCGATCCTGATCGTCGAGTTCGCGCAGCAGGGCGTTCTCGCCGGTATGCGCCCGATCGAGGCCGCTATGCAAGCAGCGCGGCTTCGCTTTCGCCCGATCGTCATGACGTCGATCGCGTTCGTGTTCGGTGTGCTGCCGCTGATGATCGCCACCGGCGCGGGTGCAGCGTCGCGGCGATCGATGGGAACCGGCGTGGTCGGCGGCATGCTGCTCGCCACGTTCGTCGCGACGATCTTCGTTCCGCTGTTCTTCACGCTGTTCTCGCGGCGTCGCGAGGTCGCCGAACCGGTTTCTGCGCCGCGAGCGGACGTCGCAAGCGAGCCGACATGAGGGCGCGCGTTGCGCTGATCGGCGTAGCGCTCGCGCTCGCCGGTTGCGCGCCGGTCGGCCCCGATTACACGCGTCCCGACGTCGGCGTGCCGAAGTCGTTTCCGGAAAGCGATCCGAGGCCGGCAGCGACCCTTGCCGCGGTTCCGGCGGATTGGTGGCGGCTGTACAACGATCCGACGCTCGATCGCTTCGTTACGGCGGGACTGTCGAACGCGACCGATATGCGTGTTGCGATCGCCCGTGTGGAGGAGGCGGCCGCCGTGGTGCGCGAGGCGCATGCCGCGCTGCTGCCGCAAGTGGGCGGGTCCGCGAGCGCCGCGCGTTCGGGCGCGAGCGATCAGACCGGGCCGATCCGCGCCGGCGGAATCGGCACGCTGAACAACTTCGTAATTGCGGCGAACACGGCGTTCGAGCTCGACTTCTGGGGGCGTCTGCGTCGCCTGCAGGAAGCCGCGCAGGCGCAACTGACGGCGACCGAATACGCGCGCGGCGTCGTCGCGCTGACGCTGTCCGCGGCGATCGCGCGCACGTATTTCAACGTGCGATCGCTCGACGCGCAGATCGCGGTCTCGAAGGAGACGCTCGCAACCGCCGACGACTCCGTCACGATCACGCGGCGCCGCTCGGATGCGGGCATCGCGTCGGCGCTCGACCTGTATCAGGCGGAGGCCAACCGCTCGCAGCTCTCGGCGCAGCTCAAGGAATTGCGCCGCTTGCGCGCCGTTTCGGTCCATCAGCTCGGCGTGTTGACGGGCGAGCTCCGGCTCGAGCTGCAGCCTGCGGATTTGCGAGCGCTGCCGTCGCCGCCGCTGCCGCCTGCCGGGCTTCCGTCGACGTTGCTCGAACGAAGACCCGACGTTCGACAGGCCGAAGCGACGCTGGTCGCGGCGAACGCGCAGATCGGAGTCGCGCGCGCCGCGCAGCTTCCGACGTTCAGCCTGACCGCGTCGCTCGGGCTGCAGAGCGACAATCTTGCGCACTTGCTGACGAGCGGCGCGACCGTTTGGTCGCTCGGCCTCGGCGTGCTCGGGCCGGTAATCGACTGGCAGCTCTACCAGGCGCGCACCGAAGAAGCCGAGGCGCGCGCGCGCGAGGCGGCGGTGCTCTACGAGCAGTCCGTCAACACGGCGTTTCGCGAAGTGTCCGACGCGCTGTCCAACGTCGCGTTCGCCGCCGACACAGAGCAGGATCTCGCCGCCCGCGTAGAGCAGGCCACCAACAGCCTTCGGCTCGCCACGCAGCGCTACGACGCCGGCTATTCGGCGTATCTCGAAGTGCTCGACGCCCAGCGCACGCTGAACGACGCGCAACTTGCGCTGGTGCGCAATCGACAATCGCTCCTCACGTTCACCGTCGACCTGATGAACGCCCTTGGCGGCGGGTGGTCTGCCGGCTGAGCGAGCATTCGGGACCGACCGCGATTCAGCGCGCGCAACTAATTAGATGATCTCGAAATAGCGCTTCAATTCCCAATCGGTCACGGCGTCGAGCCACTGCCGCCATTCCCATTCGCGGGTCGCGGCGAAGTGATCGACGAACTCGTCGCCGAAGAAGTCGCGCGCAACGTCCGACTCGCGGAAGATTCGCGTCGTTTCGATCAGCGTCCGTGGTGCACGCGGGATGTTCTCCGCTCCGACATTGGTGCCGTGGATCGGCTTGGCCGTGAGCTTGAGACTCTTCTCGACGCCGTGCAGACCCGCGGCAAGCACGGCGGCCATCGCGATATACGGATTGACGTCGGCGCCCGGGCAGCGTGTCTCGAGCCGCGTCGATTTTGGCGACCCCGCAATGACGCGAAAGCTCGCCGTGCGGTTGTCGATGCCCCACGTCGGCTTGACCGGCGCCCAGAAGCCGTCGACCAGCCGCTTGTAGCTGTTGATCGTCGGCCAGAACATCGGTGCCATTTCCATCAGCACACCGACCTGTCCCGCGAGGTAGCTTTCGAAGAGCTTGCTGATGCCGTTCTTTCCTTTCGCGTCGTGGAACAGGTTCTTCTTGCCGTCGGAAAGACTCTGATGGATGTGACCCGAGCAGCCGGGATACTGTGCGCTCCACTTCGCCATGAAGCTCGGCATGATGCCGAAGCGCGCGCCGATCTCCTTCGACGCGGTCTTGAACAGGATCGCGCGGTCGGCCGCTTCGAGAGCTTCCGAGAAGAGGATCGCGGCCTCGTAGACGCCGGGACCGGTCTCGGTGTGCAGGCCCTCGATCGGGATGCCGAAGTCGGCGAGCTCGAGCATCAACGCGGTAAAGAATTCGCGGTTCGCGTTGGCGCGCAGCAGCGAGTAGCCGAACATGCCCGGCGTCAGCGTCGTCGGCGCCACGCCTTTCTTCTCCGCCCATGTTTGCGGCGTCTCGCGGAAGTTGAACCACTCGAACTCCATGCCGCACATCGGTATCACGCCGAGCTTTTCGGCGCGCCTCAGCACGCGTTTGAGCACCTGCCGCGGGCAGATGGGCAGCGGCTGCTCCTTGCCGTCCTTCGTCTCGATGAATTCGCCGAGGAAGAACGGCACGCCGCCATCCCACGGGACGGTGCGAAACGTGCCGAGATCGAGACGCGCGACGGCGTCGGGAAAGCCCTTGTGCCAGCCGGTGAGCGTCGTATTGTCGTACGTGACGTCCATCGCATCCCAGCCGAACACGACGTCGCAGAAGCCGAAGCCGCTTTCGGCGGCCGAGTAGAACTTTTCCTTGTGGATGTACTTGCCGCGCAACACGCCGTCGATGTCGGAGGCCGCGACCTTCACCCGGTTTCCCGGCGCGGCGCGCACGGCGGCGAAGACCTTGGCGTGGGGCAGGGCGGTCGGCATTCGAGCTCTCCTGGCGGGTGGGCGCTCCGGTCGTGACCCCGGGTCGCATCGAGGCCCGCCGATTCTAGCCGGTAAGCGGGGTCAGACTCGACTTTTGACCAACGGCTAGACAACACTCTCCCGTCCCGTGCCCAAAGTCGAGTCTGGCCCCACTTACCGCGAAGCGTCGCGCGCCCATGCCGAACCCCGAACGCTCGCGCGCCGTCGCGCTCGCCGAGTTGCACGTTGCCGTTGTCCTGTTCGGCTTCGCGGGCCTGTTCGGCAAATGGATCGCGTTGCCGGCGGTACTGCTCGTGTTGGGACGAACGATCGTCGCCGCCGCAGCGCTCGCGATCGTTGTCGCGGCGCGACGCGAGAGCCGCGCCCCGTTCGACTTGCGATTGGTCGGCAATGGCGCCGTGCTCGCATTGCACTGGACGGCGTTTTTCGCAGCGATTCAGCTATCGAGCGTCGCCATCGGCCTTCTCGGCCACGCGAGCTTTCCGCTGTTCGTGCTCGTGCTCGAGCGGATGATCGACCGGCGGCGCTGGGGGCGGCGCGAGCTTGCGACCGCTGCGCTCGTCACCGCCGGCCTCGTCGTGCTCGTGCCGGAGTTCTCGTGGGCCAATCGCGCCGTGCAGGGTCTCGCGCTGGGGCTCGTCGCCGGTTTCACGTTCGCGCTCCTCGCCGTGCTCAATCGCCGTTGGGCGGCGGCGCGAGCGGCAACGAACGTCGCGTTGTGGCAGAACGCATGGGCGGCGATCGTGCTGTTTCCGATTGCGCTTGCCGCAAGCGGCGTTCCTTCGATCACCCCGCGCGACGTCGGCGCGCTGTTGGCGCTGGGCGTCGTCTGCACCGCCGTCGCTCATACGCTGTTCATCGCGAGCCTGCGATCGGTCAGCGCGCATACGGCGAGCGTCGTCGCTGCGCTCGAGCCTGTCTATGGAATCGCGCTCGCGTGGCTTCTGCTGGGCGAGAGCCCCGCATTGCGCACGCTGTCGGGTGCGGCGTTGATCGTTGGAGCGGCGCTTTTGGCGACGCACAGTGCCCGCGAAGCCGATTCGGTAAAATCGCGAAGGTAAATAGGAGGGTCACCATGGAAATCGGCATCGTCGGACTTGGCCGCATGGGCGGCAACATGGCGCGTCGCCTTGCGCGAAACGGCGTACGCGTTATCGGATTTGCACGCGATCCGAAGACGCGCGCTGCGTTCGAGGCGGAAGGCGTCATCACGCCGGCAACCTCGATCGTCGCGCTTGCAAAGATGCTCGCGCCCCCGCGCGTCGTCTGGCTGATGGTGCCGGCAGGGTCGGCGACCGAGCTCGCCGTCGAACAGGCGTGGCCGGAGCTCTCCGCCGGCGACACGATCGTCGACGGCGGCAACGCGAACTACAAGGACTCGCAGCGCCGCGGGGCATCGCTCGCCTCGGCGAAGATCCACTTCGTCGATTGCGGCGTGTCGGGTGGCGTCTGGGGGCTCGAGAACGGGTACGCGATGATGTTCGGCGGCGATCAGGACGGCGCCCGCGCAGTCGAGCCGTTCGTGAAGATCCTCGCGCCGGGACCCGATCGCGGCTGGCTGCATTGCGGACCCGCGGGCTCGGGTCACTTCTGCAAGATGATCCACAACGGCATCGAGTACGGGATGATGGAATCGCTCGCCGAAGGGTTCGCGCTGCTCCAAGGCAAGCGAGAGTTCAATCTCGACGTCGCCGCGATTGCCGAGATGTGGCGTTACGGAAGTGTCGTGCGATCGTGGCTGCTCGATCTCACCGCCGATTTCCTGCGCCAGGACCCGAATTGCGAATCGGTGGCGCCATACGTCGCCGATTCGGGCGAAGGCCGCTGGACCGTCGACGAAGCGGTCGAGCAGGGCACGCCCGCACCGGTGCTCGCGCTCGCGTTGATGGCGCGCTTCGCGAGCCAGGGCAAGAGCGATTACGCGAACAAGCTGCTCGCGATGATGCGCAAGGGTTTCGGCGGCCACGCAATCAAGGACGCCGGATGATCCTCGTGATCATGGGCGTGTCCGGGTCCGGCAAGACGAGCGTCGGACGCAGGCTCGCCGAGTCGCTCGGCTGGCCGTTCATCGAGGGCGACGACTTCCATCCGCCGGAGAACGTCGCCAAGATGGCTGCAGGCGTCCCGCTCGACGACAACGATCGCTGGCCCTGGCTCGACCGGCTCGCCGAGGAAATCAGTGCGATCGCGGCGCGCGGCGACAACGCGGTCCTCGCATGCTCGGCGCTCAAGCAAGCGTATCGCGACCGACTGGTGTCGAAGGCGCCGCCTGGAGCCGTCCGCTTCGTCCATCTGACCGGCACGTACGAGCAAATCGCCGAACGGATGGCCAAGCGCAAGCATCGGTACATGCCGGCGTCGCTTCTCGCGAGCCAGTTCGCGGCGCTCGAGCCGCCGGCCGACGCGATCGTCATCGGCATGGAAGAGTGCGTCGGTGATCGCGTCGCCGCGATTCGCGACGCGGTGGGTGTCGTCCCCGCGAACGCGGGGACCCAGCGTCTTTCGACCGACGACACTGGATTCCCGCCTGCGCGGGAATGACGGGCGGCCGTGAGCGACGAGCGCAAGTACCGCCCGGCAACGCGCGCCGCGCATCTCGGCCGCGATCCGCGCAAGTTCATGGGCGCGGTCAACACGCCGGTCTTTCGCGCATCGACGATCCTCTTCCCGAACGTTGCGACGCTCGAGCGCGCCGCCCGCGGCGAATTCGAGGGCTTGTCGTATGGACTGCATGGTTTGCCGACGGTGCGCGACTTCCAGGACGCGATCGCGCAACTGGAAGGCGGGCATGGCGCGCTCGCCGTGCCGTCGGGTTTGACGGCCACGACGTTGCCGTTGCTCGCGCTCGCGCACCCTGGCGATCACGTTCTGGTCACCGACAACGTGTATGGGCCGACGCGCCGCTTCTGCGACAACCACTTGCGCCGCTTCGGCGTCGAGGTGAGCTACTTCGATCCGCTTGCCGGTGGCGCGATCGAGCGCGAGTTTCGTCCCAATACGAAGCTCGTCTTCGCCGAGTCGCCCGGATCGCTCTCGTTCGAAGTGTCCGATATCCCGGCGTTCGCCGCTGTCGCACACGCGCACGGCGCGAAGCTGCTGCTCGACAATTCATGGGCGACCCCGCTCAACTTTCGCGCGTTCGACCATGGTGTGGACGTCGCCGTGCATGCGGCGACGAAGTACATCGGCGGCCATTCCGACGTGCTGCTGGGCGCGATCGTCGGCAACGAGGCGACGTTCCCGGCGCTGCACCGCATGTGGACCGATATGGGCATCGCCGCGTCGAGCGACGATTGCTTTCTCGGCCTTCGCGGCTTGCGCACCCTTGCGCTTCGGCTCGAGCGCCATCGCGACAACGCGCTCGCCGTGGCACGTTGGCTTTCGACGCGGCCGGAAGTGCGCGAAGTCATCTATCCGGCGCTGCCCGGCTCGCGCGGCCATGAGCTGTGGCGGCGAGATTTCCTCGGCGCATCGGGACTGTTCGCCGTCGTGCTGCAGCCGGTCGACAAGGCGCGCGTCGACGCGATGCTCGACGGTATGTCTATCTTCGCGATGGGATGGAGCTGGGGCGGTTACGAAAGCATGATCATTCCGACGTGGCCCGAGCGCTCGCGCACGGTGACCCAATGGATGGCCGGCGGCCCCTGTCTGCGCCTCGCCGTCGGGCTCGAAGACGTCGCGGATCTGATCGCCGATCTCGAGGCCGGGCTCGCGCGGCTTGGCGGTTGACGCGATGAAGCTCGCGATCCTCCCGGTCACGCCTTTTGCGCAGAACTGCTCGCTGTTGTGGTGCGTGCATACGAACGAAGGCGCGATCGTCGATCCGGGCGGCGATCTCGATCGCATCCTCGCGGCGATCGACAAGACCGGCATGCAGCCGACGAAGATCCTGCAGACGCACGGCCATATCGATCACGCCGGCGCGACGGCGGCGCTCGCGCGTCGCCTGAAGCTGCCGATCGAAGGCCCGCATCGCGACGAATCGTTCTGGATCGATCAGCTTCCTCAACAAGGACGGATGTTCGGATTCCCGCCCGCCGAGATCTTCACGCCCGACCGCTGGCTCACCGACGGCGATACCGTCACGCTCGGCGCACACACGTTGCAGGTGCTCCATTGTCCGGGTCACACGCCAGGCCACGTGATCTTTTTCGCGCCCGACGTGCGGCTCGCGATCGTCGGCGACGTGCTGTTCAAGGGTTCGATCGGTCGCAGCGACTTTCCGCGCGGCGATCAGGCGGCACTGATCCGATCGATACGTGAAAAGCTCTTTCCGCTCGGCGACGACGTCGCGTTCGTTCCCGGGCACGGACCGATGTCGACGTTCGGCGACGAGCGGCGCGACAATCCGTTCGTCGGCGACGACGCGGTGTCTCTCGACGCTTAGCGCCGCTCGCGAGCGGCGGCATCATCCTCGCCGAGATAAACCGCCTGCACGCGCGCATCGGCGCGGATCGCGTCGGGCGTGCCTTCGGCGATCAGCTTTCCTTTATCGAGCACCAGCACGCGATCGGCGTGGCCGAACACGACGTCCATGTCGTGCTCGGTGAAGAGCACCGCGATCTTGTCGCGCCGCGCGAGCTCGGTCGCGAGCTCCATCAGCCGCGTTCGCGTACGCGGCGACGTGCCCGCGGTCGGCTCGTCCATCAACAGCAGCCGAGGAGCATTCGCGAGCGCGAGTGCCAACTCGACGCGCTTCGCATCGCCGTACGCGAGTGTCGCGCAGCCGTTCTCGGCGAGTCGCGTGATGCCGATGCGCTCGAGCAGCGCGTCGGCCTCCTCTCGATAACGGTCGGTTGCGCGCGCCACCACGCTGTTCTGCGCGTCCGCGTGAGCGAGCAGCGCCACCTGCACGTTCTCGCGAACCGTCATCGAAGCGAACGTCGCAGCGACCTGGAACGTGCGTCCGACACCCGCGTGCGCGATCGCCCTCGGCGGCAATCCGTCGATGCGCGCACCGGCCAACAGGATCGCGCCGGCGTCGGGGACGAGCTGACCGTTGACGAGATTGAAGCAGGTCGTCTTGCCGGCGCCGTTCGGCCCTATCAACGCGACGAGCTCACCGGCCGCGACCGAGAACGACACGTCGCGCACCGCGTCTACGCCGCCGAACGACTTCGCGATGCGATCGACGACGAGCGTCGGCGCGCTCATTGGGTGTCGTCCCCGCGAACGCGGGGACCCAGCGTCTTTCGGTGTCCCGGGCAGACGCGATCGTGACGACACTGGATTCCCGCGTTCGCGGGAACGACAGCATGCGACCGCGCACTCATAGACGGAGCCTCGCCGCAACTCGCTGCCATGCGCCGCCTAATCCGAGCGGGAACGCGAGCACGATCAACAAGATGATCGCACCCATCATCGCCCGCCAGTATTCGGTCGCACGGGCGAGCGTGTCGGAAAGCCACGTGAACACAGCGGCGCCGGCGAGCGGTCCGGCGAGGCTGTTGAGGCCGCCGAGCAGCACGACGACGAGCGCGTCGACCGAACGCGCAATCGCGAGCGTCTCCGGCGAAATGCTGCCCTTCGAGAACGCATAGAGCCCGCCGGCAAGCCCCGCGAACGCCCCGGCCGCCGCGAACGCCGCCCATTGCGTCGAGCGCACGTCGATGCCGGTCGCATCGGCGCGAAGCGGCGAGTCGCGCGCCGCACGAAGCGCGTAACCGAACGGCGCATGCGCAATCCAAACGATCGCCGTGAGCGCGATCGCGACGATCGCGAGCACGAAGGCGTAATAGGCGACCTTCGATCCGAGCCACGCCGACGGCCAGACGCCGACGAGCCCGTTCGACCCGCCGGTGACCGTGTCCCACTGGAACGCGATCGACCAGACGATCTGAGCGAACGCGAGCGTGAGCATCGCGAGGTATACGCCGGAAAGACGCACGCAGAACCAGCCGAACAGCAATGCACCGGCGAGCGCGATCGTCGGCGCAAGGACGAGCGCTGCTTCCATCGGCACGCCGTGCTTCACGGCAACGGCCGCCGCATACGCGCCCAAGCCGAAATACGCGGCGTGGCCGAACGACGCCATGCCGCCGGGCCCCATCATGAATTGCAGGCTCGCGGCGAACAGCGCGACGATGAGAACATCGGTTGCGAGGATCAGCGTGTACTCGTCGCTCGCGAGCGGCAGCATCGCCGCGACCGCAAGCGTCGCGAGCGCCGCGGCGGCGCTTCGCCAACCGGGCGAGCGCACGAGCGCGCGCTGCTCGGGAACGCGCGTCACCGGCGGCGCTGCCGGCGGCGTTCCGGCGAGCCCGTAGGGGCGCACGGCGAGCACGACTGCCATGACGACGAATTCGGCGACCAGCGTGAGCTTCGGGAGGGCGATCGCGAGCGTGCCGATCGTCACCGTTCCCGCCGCGATGCACAGCGCCTTGGTGAGTCCGATGATCAGCGCCGCGACGAACGCGCCGCCGATCGAGCCGAGCCCACCGACGACGGTGACGACGAACGCTTCGGCAACGATCGACAGGTCCATGCCGAGGTTCGCCGGTTCGCGCGGCAACTGCAGCGCACCCGCGGCGCCCGCGAGGAACGACCCGAGCGTGAACACCAGCGTGAACAGCCGCCGCTCGTCGATGCCGAGCGCGCCGACGAGCGTTCGGTTCTCGGTCGCCGCGCGAACCAGAACGCCGAAGCGCGTGCGTGCAATCAACAGCCACAGCGCGGCGAGCACGAGCGGACCCAGCACGAGCAACAGCAGATCGTACGATGGCACCGCGCGCCCGAGGACGTTCAGAGCGCCGCGAAAGCCCGGCGCGCGCGGGCCGAGCAGGTCCTCGGCGCCCCAGATCGCGAGCGCGGCGTCGCGAACGATCAGCACGACGCCGAACGTTGCCGTGAGCTGCAACAACTCGGGCGCGTGATAGATCCGGCGCAGCAGCAGCACTTCGATCAGCGCGCCGATCGCGGCGACCGCGATGGCCGCGACGAGCGCACCGCCCCAGAATCCGAGCGCCCCTTTCGGCATCGCATCGATCAGCGTGTACGCGCCGTACGCGCCCAGCATGTACAGCGATCCATGGGCGAAATTCACGACCCGCGTGACGCCGAAGATCAGCGTGAGCCCCGCGGCAACGAGGAACAACGCCGACGCGCCGGCGAGGCCGTTGAGGAGCTGTGCGACGACGGAGGCGAGCATCGGCCGGGGACGGGCCGGCATCGAAGCGCCGGCGGGCAAAACGGTGGCCGATTCTACCGGCCAAGCGCCGTGGCGCGGGCGCGGCGTGCGGTCGTATCATTGCACGCCAGGCGCAAACGAAAAGGAGGAGCGAGCCATGAAGCGTATGGGCAGACGCAGTGCGATGCGCGCGGCGCTGGCACTTTCGGCGGGATCGGTCGCGGCGGCTGCCATGCCGGCACGGGCGGCCGACACGCGCAAGACGCCGTTCGACGTGCCGCCGACGTTCATTCCGATCGTTGGCAGCGACGCACTCTTTCCGGTGCGCCGCATCTACTGCATCGGACGCAACTACGCGGCACACGCGCGCGAGATGGGCTCCGACCCGACCCGCGAGCCGCCGTTCTTCTTCCAGAAGCCGACCGACGCGATCCAGTACGTCGTCCCCGGAACGACCGCCGATCATCCGTATCCGACGCTCACGAAGAACTACCATTACGAGATCGAGCTCGTTGCCGCGATCGGGAAAGGCGGCAAGAGCATCCCCGTCGAGCGCGCGCTCGACCATGTGTTCGGCTATACGGTGGGACTGGACATGACGCGCCGCGACCTGCAGCGCAAGATGGGCGACGAGAAGAAGCCGTGGGAGATCGGCAAGAGCTTCGATCGCGCCGCGCCGCTAGGCCCGATCCATCCGGTGCCGAAGGTCGCGCATTTCAAGGACGGCGCGATCTGGCTCAAGGTCAACGGCGAAGTGAAACAGAACGCGAACCTCAATCAGATGATCTGGAACGTCGCCGAGCAGGTGTCGAGGCTTTCCGAAGCGTTCGAGCTGATGCCCGGCGACATCATCTATTGCGGGACGCCGGAGAACGTGGGTCCCGTCGTGCCCGGCGATGTGATGACCGGGCACATCGACGGACTTCCCGATCTGATGGTGAAGGTGACCGCGCCGGTATAGAGCGTCGTCCCCGCGAACGCGGGGACCCAGTGTCTTCGCGGCGAACGACTCTGGATTCCCGCGTGCGCGGGAATGACGGCTGCGGGTGTCGTCGTTGGCTCCGTTCGAGCTACTGCGCCGGGCGCATCGCGCGCACCTGCGCATCGTCGGGCAGATAGTCCTTGCCGTCGGCGTATTTCCAGTCGACCATCACGCCCTTGCCGTCTTTCACGGCGGTGCGGCCGACGAACGCGCCCATCGTCGACTGATGGTCGATTTTGCGAAATGTCACCTTGCCGAACGGTGAATCGACGGTGAGGCCTTCGGCAGCGGCGACGAGCTTCTCGGTATCGGTCGACCCCGCCTTGCGGATGGCGGCGGCCGCCGTGATCACCGTCGTGTAGCCAACGACCGAGCCGAGCCGCGGATAGTCGTTGAACTTGGCCTGATACGCATCGCGGAAGCGCTTGTGCGCCGCCGTGTCGATCGCATACCACGGGTAGCCCGTCACGTACCAGCCGACGGGCGCCTCGTCCTTCAGCGGGTCGAGATACTCGGGCTCGCCGCCCAGCAGGTTGAATACCGGCCGATCCTTGAACAGGCCGCGCAGCTCCCCTTCGCGAACGAACCGTGCGAGGTCCGGACCGAACAGCGACGAGAAGATCGCATCGGGTTTCGCGTCGAGCAGCGCTTGCACGACTGGGCCGGCGTCGATCTTGCCGAGCGGCACCGCCTGCTCGACGAACTCGAGGCCGCCACTCTGACGATAGATCATCTGCTTCTTGAACGCGGCGGTTGCCGACTGCCCGTATTCATAGTTCGGATAGACGATCGCCCAGCGCTTCTTGCCGAGCTTCGCCGCCTCGGGAACGAGCATCGCCGTCTGCATGAACGTCGACGCGCGCAGCCGGAACGTATAGCGGTTGCCGCTCTCCCAGACGATCTTGTCGGTGAGCGGCTCGGCGGCGAGGAAGAGCGCTTTGCGCTGCTTCGCGAGATCGGCGACGGCAAGGCCGACGTTCGACGCGAACGTGCCCATCAGCAACGCGGTCTTCTCGCGCGTGAGCAGTTCCTCGGCGACCCGCACGGCATCGCCGGGGTTGCCGTTGTCGTCGCGCGAGACGATCTCGATCGGGCGCCCGAGCACGCCTCCCGCCGCATTGACCTCGCTCACGGCGAGCTCCATTCCCTTCTTGTACGGTTCCAGAAACGCCGGGAATTGCTTGTACTCGTTGATCTCGCCGAGCTTGATCGGCTGAGCGACGGCCGCAGATGCAACGGTGGCGGCGAAAAAAGCGGCAAGGCGAAGCACGTTCATCGAGGCTCCGAAGGTCGGGAAGGGCCGCTCGAGCGGCGACCAATTGCGCCACCGCCGGAGTCCGCATCGAAGATAGGGGCTCGCGACGCCTGCCGCAAGCGCTCCGGCGGTTATTTGCTTGGAACGACAACGATGGGTGAATGGCGCGATAAAACGGTAAAATTCAATGTCTTGCCGTCAAAGCAACGGTCTCGTCCCGCATCTTTACATGGATTTGTCCCTGCCATCACCGCTGCGACTGGCCCATGGCCTCACCTTCGCCGACCTCTATTCGGTCGAGGGCGCCGCGCGCATCGATGCGCTCTTCGCGACGCATCTCGCGAAGGCCGACTCGTCGCTGTCCGAGCGGCTCGTCGCCGCGCGGGCCGATCCGTCGTCGCTGATGGCGAAGGCCGAGTCGGAGCTCCTGATCGCGCTTGCGCCGCACGTCGAGGACTTCATCGCGCACCTTTTCGGCGTTGAAGTCGACGTTCTCGCATTGCAAGCACGCCATCACGAGCTCGCGCCGCTGTATGCGATGAAACGCGTGTTCGTCCAGCGCAAGGCGATGAACACGCACAAAGCGGCCGAGGCGTCGACGTTCGATGGCGCTGCGCTCGCGCGCGATGTCGAAGCGCGCATCGGCGTGCGGCCGGAGGGCGTCGCCGGCGAGCTCGCGCTCGCCAATGCGGTCATCACGTGGGGCGAAGACGAGGCTGCCAACCACGAGTCGCTCGATATCGCGATGCGCTACGCGGCGTGGGCGGCGCATGCGCCGCAAGCGGCCGCGGTTCGCAAGGCGGGTGTCCTGTTCAGGGCGCCCCGCAAGCTCGACTACATGCGGCTCGTACCGATCGAGCATGTCGAGCGCTTCGGCATCTCGATGACGAAGCTTCCCGACGATCATCGCCGCCGCCGCGAGGGCTTCGCGCTCACCGACGCCGGCATGGAGTTGCCGGCCGCGCTCGGCGAATCGCATTACTGCATCTGGTGCCACGAGCAGGGCAAGGACTCGTGTGCCAAGGGTCTGCCGGAGAAGAAGCCCGCCGACGGCCCTGCGCTCGAGACTCCGTTCAAGAAGACGGTGTTCGGCGTGACGCTCGCGGGCTGCCCGCTCGAGGAGCGCATCTCCGAATTTCACAAGCTTCGCGCCGAGGGCTGGGCCGTCGGCGCGCTCGCGATGGTGTGCATCGACAATCCGATGGTCGCCGGAACGGGCCATCGGATCTGCAACGACTGCATGAAGTCGTGCATCTATCAGAAGTCGGATCCGGTCGACATTCCACAGGCCGAGACGCGTCTGTTGAAGGACGTGCTCGCGCTGCCGTGGGGCTTCGAGATCTACGGCTTGTTGACGCGCTGGAATCCGCTCAATCTGCGCCGTTGGCTGCCGGCGGCGCCGACCGGCAAGCGCGTGCTCGTCGTCGGCATGGGTCCGGCGGGCTTCACGCTCGCGCATCATCTGCTCAACGACGGCCACACCGTCGTCGGCGTCGACGGCTTGAAGATCGAGCCGCTGCCGAGCGCGATTTCCGGCGTGACGAGCTCCGGCGAGCGCGTGCCGTTCGTGCCGATCCGCGACGTCGCGACGCTGACCGAGCCGCTCGACGATCGCGTGATGGCGGGCTTCGGCGGCGTGGCCGAATACGGCATCACGGTCCGCTGGGACAAGAACTTCCTCAAGCAGCTGCGGCTGCTGATCGAGCGGCGCGAGCGCTTCGCGATGTACGGCGGCGTGCGCTTCGGCGGCACGCTCGATGTCGAAGGCGCGTTCGACCTGGGCTTCGACCACGTCGCGCTGGCGGCGGGCGCAGGGCGGCCGACGGTCCTCGAGTTGCCCAACGGACTTGCGCAAGGCGTGCGCACGGCGTCCGACTTCCTGATGGCGTTGCAACTGACCGGCGCGGCGAAGAAGGACTCGCTCGCCAACATGCAGGTGCGCCTTCCGGTCGTCGTCGTCGGCGGCGGGCTCACGGCGATCGACACCGCGACCGAATCGCTCGCGTACTACCCGGTGCAGGTCGAAAAATTTCTCGCGCGTTACGAAGCGCTGGTCGCCGACCAGGGCCGGTCCGCCGTCGAATCGGTGTGGACGGCGGCCGAGCGGCCGATCGCCGACGAGTTTCTCGCGCATGCGCGCGCGATCCGTGCCGAGCGCGACGCGGCTGCCGGCGCGCATCGTCCCGCGCGCATCGTCGAGTTGTTGCAGCAATGGGGCGGCGCGACGATCGCGTATCGGCGCCGTCTGATCGACAGCCCGTCGTACACGCTGAACCACGAGGAAGTCGAGAAAGCGCTCGAAGAGGGCATCTGGTTCGCCGAGGGCCTGACGCCGCTCGCGGTCGAGGTCGACGAGCACGGCCATGCGCGCGGCCTCACGGTATCGGCGCAACACAACGACGGCGACGGCGTCTGGCACGAATACGCGCACACGGTGCTGCCGGCGCGCACGATCCTCGTCGCGGCCGGAACCTCGCCGAACACCGTCGCGGCGCGAGAAGACGCCGAGCACTTCCACGTCGACGGCAAGTACTTCCGTCTGATCGACGAGGACGGCGTACCGGTGAAACCCGTGCGCGGCCTCGCGAAACCGCCGGCTCCAGCGGTGCTGACCGACATTCGAGCCGACGGCCGCGCGACGAGCTTCTTCGGCGATCTTCACCCGTCGTATTTCGGCAACGTCGTCAAGGCGATGGCGAGCGCGAAGCAAGGCTATCCGGTCGTGTCGCGGATGCTCGCGCGCGTCGCGTCCGCATCGACCGAGGCGGACGCTGCGTTCATCCGCAGGCTCGACGGCGAATTGCGTGCGACCGTCGAGCGGGTCGAGCGACTGACGCCGACGATCGTCGAAGTCGTCGTGCGCGCGCCTGCCGCCGCTCGGCGGTTCAAGCCTGGGCAGTTCTATCGACTGCAGAACTACGAGACGCACGCCGCGATAGTCGACGGCACGCGGCTTACGATGGAAGGTCTTGCGCTCACCGGCGCGTGGGTCGACCGCGACAAGGGCCTGGTGTCGACGATCGTGCTCGAAATGGGTGGCTCGTCGGATCTTTGCGCGCAGCTCAAGCCCGGCGAACCCGTGGTGTTGATGGGGCCGACCGGAGCGCCCACCGAGATCGAGCCGGGCGAAGCGGTCGCGCTCGTCGGAGGTGGCCTCGGCAACGCCGTGCTGTTCTCGATCGGTCAGGCGTTTCGTAACGTCGGCTCGAAGGTGCTCTATTTCGCCGGCTACAAGAAGATCGTCGATCGCTACAAGGTCGCCGAGATCGAGGCCGCGGCCGATGTCGTCGTCTGGTGCTGCGACGAAGCGCCGGGTTTTGTCCCCGACCGCCCGCAGGACCGCGCGTTCGTCGGCAACATCGTGCAGGCGCTGGCGGCTTACGCATCGGGCGGGCTCGGCGAGCCTGCGATACCGCTCGTTTCATGCGATCGGTTGATCGCGATCGGCTCGGACAAGATGATGGCGGCCGTCGGCCTCGCCCGCCACGGCGTGCTCGCGCCGTACCTCAAGCCCGGGCATCGCGCGCTTGCCTCGATCAATTCGCCGATGCAGTGCATGATGAAAGAGATTTGCGCGCAATGCCTGCAGCCGCATCGCGATCCGCTGACCGGCCAGGTGAGCTATGTGTTCTCGTGCTTCAATCAGGACCAGCCGCTCGACCGCGTCGATTTCGGCGGTCTGGACGCGCGGTTGAAGCAGAACGTCGTGCAGGAGAAGTTGACCGCGCAGTGGATCGCGCGAGCGCTCGGGCACCGCTGACGCGTCAACTGTCGCCGCGCTCGATGGCGGCAGCCAGGGCGTCGGCGAATTGCGCGAGCTCGGCCGCGTTGAGGTCCGACACCGCATAGAGGACGCGCTGCGGCAGGCGTCGGACGATGACGTGATAGCCGTCGCGTTCGTACGCCGCGCTCCGTGTTCCCGGCGCGCCGTCGGCGACCCAGACGTACGCGTTGATCACGTGAGCGCCGCGGCGGTAGACGATCGCGGCGGCCGCCCGCCGATCGACGTACTCGACGCGCCCGCCGTCGAGCGCGAAGCCCAGATGCGACAGATCGACCACCGGCGGCGAAAACGCGACGCGCCCGGCGAACCACGGCTTCACGTTGTGCCGGTTGCTGGACTCGACATCGGTCAGGTGCGCCGTCATCAGCGAGCGCACGTGGTTGTCGACGATGTCGTCGCGAATCCGCTGCTCGTTGGAAACCCAGAGCAGCTGCACGGCGACGAGCGCGCCGAGCATGCATCCGGCAACACCCGTCGCGAGCGGCGCGAGCCAGCGCCACAGCCGAGCGCGCTCGCGGGCCGCGGGCTCGCGCGCTCGATCGGCCTCGGCGAGCGCCGATGCGAGTCTTGCGCGCAGCGCGAGCGGCGCGCTGAATCGTTGCGCGTTGTCGCGCACGACGGCCGCACGCACGCGCTCGCCTTCGCACGCGCGGCGGCAGTCGTCGCAATTCGCGAGGTGATCGTCGAGGCGCCGCCGATCGGCGCCGGGCAGCTCGGCGTCGACGAGCCGCGGGATCATCAAGCGCGCCGTTTCGCAATCCATCGCTAGTCCTTTCGCGCCATCCGACGCCAGAACAGCGCCCGCGCGCGGGCGAGACGCGACATGACGGTGCCGATCGGCGTGCCGGTGACGTCGGCGATCTCGCGATACGACAAACCTTCGAGCTCGCGCAGCACCAGCGCCTCGCGAAACTCGTCGGGCAGGCTCTCGAGCGCGTGGTTCACCGCGTTCGCGGTTTCGGCGCGCTCGAGCAGCAACACGGGATCGGCCGCCCATTCGCCGTCATCCGGCGCGTCGCAATCGGACGAGAGATCCTCCTGCGAAACGACGGGCGAGCGGCGCGCACGATCGTAGTATGCGTTGCGAACGATCGCCAGAAGCCATGCGCGCGGATTGTCGCCGCGACAGCGGTCGAAGTAGCGAAGCGCGCGCAGCACGGCGTCCTGCACCAGGTCCTCGGCGTCGGCATCGTTGCGCGTGAGCCAACGCGCGAGGTTGTAGGCAGCGTCGAGATGCGGAAGCGCGAGCGTCTCGAATCGTCCTTGTCGCAGCCGCTCATCCTGCATGACCGCTCTCCGTTTCGACGATGACCGCCGACATGCGCGATTTATTCCCGCCGTTCGTCGTTCGCTCGGGCGCGGAATAAACGGCGCAGGTTGCGGGTCCTGCCATCGACGATCCCGTCATTCATTGGAGCGGGGGCTTGCAAATGAATCGAACTTGGTCTCGACGCGATTTCGTGAGGCTCGCGGGTCTCGGTACGGCCGTCGTCGTTTGCGGCGGCGCGCCCGTTGGCGCAGCGTGCGCGCCGGCACGCGAGACGTTCTACTTCGTCCAATTGTCCGATGTCCATTGGGGCTTCGACGGTCCGGACATCAACCCCGATCCTCGCGGCACGCTGCCCAAAGCGATCGACGCGGTGAACGCGCTCGCCGTCGCACCGGACTTCGTGTTCTTCACCGGCGATCTCACGCACACGACCGACGACCCGATCGAGCGGCGCAAGCGGATGTCGGAGTGTCGGAGCGAGATCGGCCGCCTGAAGGTGAAGGACGTGCGCTTCACCGCCGGCGAGCACGACGCGTCGCTCGATCGGGGCAAGGCGTTTCGCGAAGCGTTCGGCGCCCCAAACTACACGTTCGATCACAAGGGCGTCCATTTCATCGTGCTCGACAACGTGAGCGATCCGGGCGCCCAGCTCGGCGACGCTCAATTGCGCTGGCTCGCCGACGATCTCGCGAAGCAAGACAAGAGCGCGCGAATCGTCGTGCTCACGCATCGTCCGCTGTTCGACCTGTATCCGCAATGGGACTGGGCGACGCGCGACGGCGACAAGGCGGTCGACCTGCTGATGCCGTATCGCGACGTCACGGTGTTCTACGGCCATATCCATCAGGAGCATCATTTCATGACAGGTCACATCGCGCATCATGCCGCCAAGGGCTTGATGTTCCCGTTGCCGGCGCCGGGCTCGCAGCCCAAGCGCACGCCGTTGCCGTGGGACGCCTCCGCGCCCTATCGCGGGCTCGGGTTTCGCGATATCGACGTCGAAGAGGGCCGCTACGCGATCGACGAGCGTCCGGTTTTGCAGGCATGATCGGCATGGACGCTCGACGCAGGCAGTGGATGCGCGTGGTGGCCGGTGTTTCGCTCGTCGCAGCGGGCCTCGCAGGCCGCGCGCTGGCCGAACCGAGAGTCATCAGGATCGTCGCCAAGCGCTTCGATTACACGCCCGCGACGGTGACGGTGAGGCGCGACGAAGCGGTCGTCTTCGAGCTCCAATCGACCGACGTGCCGATGGGCTTCAGCCTGCCGGACTTCAAGCTGCGCATCGACGTCGTGCCGGGCGTGCCGGCACGACTGCCGTTCACCGCGACGAAGGAGGGCCGATTCACCTTCTTGTGCGACGTCTTCTGCGGCAGCGGTCACGAAGACATGAACGGGACGCTCGTCGTGACCGGCTGACCCGCGGCGGCGGAGGTTGTCGGCGCCCGGTGGGCTATACTGGCCCGCGTGCCGAACACCGTCGTTTTCTATCATCCGCCCGCCGACGTCGCCGACGGGCTGCGCGAGCGGATCGCCGAGCACGCGCAACCCGCGACGATCGAGACGGCACGCTCGTCGGCCGACCTTGCGGCCCATTTGCAGTCGACCGATGCGGTCGCCGTATTCATCGCATTGCCGGATTCCTCCGCTGCGCAACTCGCCGAAGCGAGCCGGATCGCGGCCGCCGCGAACGTTCCGCTGGTGGCGGTCGCGTTGGCGAACTGCGACGCCGACACCGTTGCGGCTGCGCTTCGCGGCGGTGCCGTCGATGCGCTCGGCGTCGATTCGGCGCGCTGGCAGGCGTGGTCGACGCTGTTGCCTGCATGGCGCCGCACGGCGGCCGCACATGCTGCCGAGCGGCTGCCGCTCGCTCAGGACGGCAGACACGACGCGCTGACCGGCCTTCCGGACCGCCATCTGCTGATGGACCGGATGCGCCAGGCGATCGCGCTCGCGGAACGCAGCGGTCGGCCGATCGCGGCGCTGTTCCTCGACATCGACCGCTTCGGCGGCATCAATGACTCGCTCGGCCGCGACGGCGGCGATGCGATCCTGCGCACGATCGCCGATCGTATCGCGGCCGCCGCGCGCGGCGGCGATACGACCGCTCGCGTCGGCGGCGACGAGTTCGTGCTGCTGTGCCCCGAGCTCGCCGACGATGACGAAGCGGCCGAGATCGCGACGCGCATCGCGGACATCGTCGCCGAACCGATACGCGTCGAAGCCGTGATGCAGCATCTGACCTGCAGCATCGGCGTGGGCATCTATCCGAAAGACGCAGACAGCGCCGCAGACTTGCTCAAGTGCGCGAACCTCGCCGCATCGCGCGCGAAGCAGCAGGGCCGCAGCCGCATCCAATTCTTCACCGCGGAAATGAACGCTCGCGTGGCCGAGCGCGTCGCGCTCGAACGCGAGCTTCGCGACGCGATCGATCGCGGCGAGTTCGTTCTGCACTACCAGCCGCAGGTCGACATGGACAGCGGCCGCGTCACGGGCCTCGAAGCGTTGATCCGCTGGCGCCATCCGAAGCGCGGACTGCTCGCGCCGGGTGCGTTCATCGCGCTCGCCGAGGACAGCGGCCTCATCGTGCCGATGGGACGCTGGGTGCTGCGCGAAGCGTGCGCACAAGCGGTTGCGCTGCGCGATCTGGGCCACCCCGATCTCGTCATCGCCGTCAACGTGTCGGCGGTGCAAGTGCGCAGCGGCATGCTGAGCGCCGACGTCGTATCGGCTCTGCGGGAAACGGGGCTCGAGCCGCGCCGCCTCGAGATCGAGCTCACCGAAAGCGCGGTTGCCGAAAGCGGCGAGCGCTTCGCCGGCGTGCTGCGCGAGATCCGCGAGCATGGTGCCCGCATCGCGATCGACGACTTCGGAACGGGTTATTCGAGCCTTGCGTATCTCAAGCGCTTTCCGATCAACACCGTCAAGATCGATCAGACGTTCGTCGGCGACATCATCACCGAGCCCGATGACGCCGCGATCGTGCAAGCGGTGATCGCGATGGCGCACCGGCTCGAGCTCGCGGTGGTCGCCGAGGGCGTCGAGACCGAGGAGCAGGCGGCGTTCCTGCGCCGCTGCCGATGCGATGTCGCGCAGGGGTACTTGTTCGGAAGGCCCGTTGACGTCGAGGCGCTGCGTTCGCTCCTCTCCGAGCGCGAGCGCGGACCGCGGCCCGCGCCGTTGCCCGGCGGCAACCGCAGCCTGCTGTTCGTCGACGACGAGGAATCGATCCTGCGGCTGCTCACGCGAATCCTGCGCGGCGAAGGCTACGACATTCACACGGCGACCACGGCCGAGCAGGCGTTGCAGATCCTCGCGCAGACGCCGATCGCCGTCGTCGTGTCCGACCAGCGGCTTCCCGGCATGAGCGGAACCGAGTTCCTGCGCCGCGTTCGCGCGCTCTATCCCGAGACGGTGCGAATCGTGTTGTCAGGCTACGCCGACATCGAGTCGGTGACCTCGGCGATCAACGATGGCGCGATCTACAAGTTCCTGACCAAGCCATGGGAAGAGGACGCATTGCGCTCCGATCTCCGCCACGCGTTCCGTCTGTTCGACGCGCTCAAAGCCGGCGACGCATACCCGCGCGCCGATGCTTGATGATGTGCCGGGAAGCTACTCGGTCTTGCGGCGGATGATCTCGCGCAGCACCGCCGTGAACTGACGCTCGACCGCGTCGCGCATCATCGGCCCGGCGACGCCCTCGGGGATCCACAGCTTCGGCACGATCTCGACGCGATAGTCGACGCGCGTTCCGCCCGGAATCTCGGTGAACGTCGTCGTCGAGTCCACGCGCTGCATGTTGCCGCGCAGTTGATGCGAGCGAATCAATCCGGGGGGCAGGAGCTCGATCATGCGGTCCGATTCGAACGGCATGCGGAACGAACCGAGCTCCATCTGACCGCGCTGCTGGACGAGCACGTTGTCGTCGACGCGCTTCAAGACCTTGCTCGACTTGAGCGTCGGCATGAACGCCGCCATCTTGTCGAAGTCGGTGAGAACCGCCCACGCGTCGGCCTGCGGGACTGGCGCGACGAGCGACGCGACGACGATGTAGACGTCGCCCTTGTGCTCGATGCCGACGGTGACCGACTGCGCGGCATCGTCGGCGGCCGTCGCGGACATCGGCACGGCGACGACGACGAGCGAGATCAGCAGAGCGGCTAGCGATTTCGACGTCGTCGCCACGATTGAATCTCCCGCAGTGTTGCGGCGCGCGCGATCCACCTCTCCGACAGATCGCGGGCGCCGCTGCGCGATCGACGACATCGCGCCTTCCCCACCGAACAGCTGTCGCGGTTCGTTATTCCGCGACGCTTCGGAAAGCGAGATCGTGCGCGACTCACCTGGAAACGGCAAGTGGAGCGGGTCTATCGAGCGAATCGGGTGGAGTCGCTTGGTTCGGCGGCGGGAGGGTACTCGCGCAAAAGGGCGGCCCGTGCGGACCGCCCTTTCTTTGCTACGGGTGCCGGTGGAAGGAGTCGAACCCTCGACCTTCGCATTACGAATGCGTCTCTGACCGCTTGCCGATCAATGGCTTACACGTGAAAACAATAGCTTAGACTCTTGCGATACGTCGCGATACGTCGCAGAATAGCCACTATTGCACTTACAGTGCACTTACGGGGGCTGACGATGCGTCGCGATTCGAGGAGCCGCAAGCTCACAAATAAGTACGTCGCCGGCTTGGAGCCGCGGCCGGAACCCTACGAGATCGCCGACACGGGCGTTCCGGGCTTGCTAATCCGCGTCCAGCCGTCCGGAGTCAAGTCATGGCCAGTGCAGTACGGCCGCGGGAAGCGCACCACGATCAAGGAGCACTTCCCTGTTGCGACGGTGGAAGCCGCGCGCACGCAGGCGCTCGAGATCCTTCGCGACGCGGCGAAGGACGGCACGCCCGAGGCTGCGAAGCGTAGAGCCAAGAGCAGGACGCTGCGTCAGTTCCTTGATGACGATCTCGAGCCTTGGGCGATTACGCACCGAAAGTGGGGCGCGGGCGCGGTCAAGCGGATCAAGGCCGCATTCGCCGATCGACTCGACAAGCCGCTCGCGGACATCAACGGTTGGGTTATCGAGAAGTGGCGGTCGCAGAGACTCAAGGCGGGGATCGCCGAGGGGACCGTCAACCGCGAGCTCGCGGGGCTCAAGTCGGCGCTGGCGAAGGCCGTCCAATGGGGCGTCCTATCCACGCACCCGCTTGCCGCTGTCAAGTTGCGCCAGGTGGACAACGCGCGCGTTCGCTATCTCGCTCCAGAAGAGGAGAAACGACTGCGGACTGCGCTGGTGGAGCGCGATCGCGCCGGTATCGCCGCGCGCAACCGCGGCAATGCGCACCGGGCAAGCCGCGGCTATGAACAACTCCCCAAGCTGCCGGCCGGCGGTTACTGCGATCACCTGACCCCGCTGGTGCTGCTCGCGCTCAACACCGGCTTGCGCCGCGGAGAACTCACCGCTCTCGAGTGGGCCGACATCAACCTGCCGGCGAAGCGGCTGCACGTCCGCGCGGCGGCGGCGAAGTCCGGACGGGCGCGTTACGTTCCACTGAACGAGGAGGCAGTCGGCATCCTGAAGCGCTGGCAGCGGCAGAGCGGCGCCGTTGGTCGCGTGTTCAACGTGCTCGACGTGAAAACCGCATGGCTCGCATTGATGGCCGCGGCCAAGATCAAGGGATTCCGTCTGCACGATGCCAGGCACGATTTCGCAAGCAAGCTCGTGATGCGCGGGGTCGATCTCAATACCGTGAGGGAATTACTCGGTCACGCAGACCTGAAGATGACG
Source organism: uncultured beta proteobacterium (assembly GCA_963728935.1). Taxonomy (GTDB): domain Bacteria; phylum Pseudomonadota; class Gammaproteobacteria; order Burkholderiales; family Casimicrobiaceae; genus CAVSMC01. The sequence continues at coordinate 3,453,175 of CAVSMC010000001.1, forward strand.
TTGCGCTACGCCCACCTCGCGCAGGAGCACAAGGCGGCCGCGGTGGAACTGCTGGTGCGGCGATGATTAAGGGACTGTCACCGGAAGTTGAGGCAGCGCATCTTGAGGAGCTGCGCGAGCAGTTTGAAAAGGGTCGCGGGTCCGCACTCATTTCGGCAATGCGCTGGTGCGCTAATCAGCAACTCGTGATGCCTGAATGGGTAGTAAAGGCTTTTTCCCGCGCAACAAACGACTGGTACAACTACCGCGCGAAGACCCTGGACGAAGCCTTCGGCGTGCAATTGCCGAAGGGTACGCACATAGCAGCGCTACGAAAGAAGCGAGACCTTAAGCACAGAGTCCATGCGGAAATCATGGCACTTCGCACGAAGGGGCGGCCGATCAACAAGACACTCTTCCGCGAAGTGGGCTCGCACTACGGCATCGGCGCCACACTTTGCGAGGAGTATTACCGATCGGCAGCGGCGGCATCAGCGCTTCCCAAATCGGCACGCATGCTGCTCGAGCCGTTCCTAGCACCCGAAACGCGCAGAGAGTACGCGACCCGCAAAATCACGAAATTTCGCGAGTCACGTTCCAAGAAGTAAGAGCGCTGCGTAGTCTGGTTCTCGTGTCGCGTTGCTTCGCGACGATTCGAGGACCACATGGAAAAGATCAAGATTTCGCTAGACGAGACAGTCGAGGCTAGCGGCGAGTCGCGTCCCGTCGTCTACGACGCGATCAAGGCCGGTCACTTGAAGACTTTCCTCGTCGGGCGGCGCCGCTTCTCCCGGCCGGAGTACGTGCGCGACTGGATCGACTTCCTCGAGCGCGAATCGGCGGCAGGCCGCCCCGTTTCGTATCGCTCGCGGGCCAAGGCCGCATGAGCCCGCCACCGAAACGACGAGAGCCGCGGACGGGCGGCTCTACGGCGCAAAGCAGGGACAACGGCAATCCGAATCCTGCTATCGGCCGTCCAGAGTTTCAAGGAAAGTCCGCACCCCAGCGCGATCCGTCCCAGCGTGCGCCGACCTGGGCACCGCCCGCTGGATGGGCTGCAGCCAACCTCCTGGACGCCTGTCTGCGGCTGCGGAGGCGGCGATGATGGCCGATCGCTGCGTCGCCTGCAACGACCCGACGCCTAGCGGCTGGATGTTTTGCCGAACGTGTCATGCATGGAATGACTTGGCCGTCGCGATTGAGCACCCCGAGATCGGCATGGATTCGTTTCGCATGCGCCGCTGGCAGCGATACGTCGCGCGCAGTCAACCGCGGGAATCCGTGCGCAGCCTGCTCGCTAAACTGATGCGACGGGTTGAGGAGCTCGAGCATGTCGCCTGACCGCATGGTGCCCGACGAGCGGTCGTACTTGTTAGGAAAGCGCGAGCGGCCGGCCACTCCCGCGGAGAACAAAGACTATGCGCGCGCACGGCGAGCCAATGGTGCCGATATCGCGCGCGATCACGATGATGATCGTCACCGTGAAGATGACGACGAACCGATCGCCGGAGAAGCATGGCCAGACCCGATCGCCGAAGCATCGTTCCACGGCATCGCGGGGCGCATCGTTCGCATGATCGAGCCGCATACCGAAGCGGACCCGGCGGCGCTGCTCGTGCAATTCATCGTTGCGGCCGGAGCCTATATCGGTCGCGGGCCGCACGTTGTCGCGGATGGTGCGGCTCACCATGCGAACCTGTTCGCGCTCGTCGTGGGAGACTCATCCAAGGCGCGCAAGGGTACGGCCTGGCGGCGAATCGAGGCGATCATTTCCCGCTGCCATGCGCCCGTACCCGTGCTTGACGGCCTGTCGAGCGGCGAAGGCATCAAATACGCCGTTCGTGACCCGGTATCGAAGTCCGACAAGGACGGCAAGATCGAACTCGTTGACGACGGTGCGAACGATAAGCGCGCTCTCGTCGTGGAATCTGAGTTTGCAAGCGTTCTCGCCGCGATGGAACGCAATGGCAACACGCTGTCGCCGGCACTGCGCGGGCTTTGGGATAGCGGAAGCTGCCGAACGCTGACGAAGCACGATCCGATCACCGTTACCGATGCGCACGTCGCGATCATCGGCCACATCACGACGGACGAACTGCGCCGAAAGCTTACGACAACGGAGATGGCGAACGGACTGGCGAACAGGATTCTATTCGTCTGCGCGCGCCGCTCGAAGCTGTTGCCGCTCGGAGGCGGCGCGATGGATTCGGCGGAGCTGATGCGCATCGTTGATTTCATCGAGGCGGCTGCGTCGATCGCCCGCACGCGCGACGTCGTGCCGCTGGACGATGGCGCCAGAACGATGTGGTGCGCTGAATACGAGGATCTGTCCGCAGCCCGCTTCGGCCTGCTCGGCGCGATCACCGCGAGGGCGGAGGCGCAAGTCATCAGGCTCGCGCTCGTCTACGCGCTGCTCGACCGAAGCGCAACCATCGGCGTCGATCATCTTCGGGCTGCCTCGGCACTGTGGAGCTACAGCGACGCGTCCGCGAAGTTCATCTTCGGCACCGCGACCGGCGACGCCGCGGCGGACACGATCCTGCGCTCGCTGCGATCGGCGGGCGCGAGCGGCATGACCCGGAACGAAATTCGCGACATCTTTGCTCGCAACCTGTCGTCGGCGCAGGTATCGCAGGCGCTCGACCTCCTGCGCAGAGCGAGCCTCGCACGGTGCGACAGGCGCGAAACCGGCGGCCGTCCGGCTGAGGTCTGGCGTGCAATCTAGGAGGCGTACGCGCTACGCGTTAAACGCATTAAACGCGGTAAGCCCCCCTTATGGCGTTTTCCGCGTTAATCGCGTACCGCGTAACACCCCGCGTCGGCCGGATGCCCCGGCACAACCGAATGGATGCGAACTGTGACCGACCGTGACCGCCTGCTCGCGCACCTGAAAACCTACTTGCTCGACATGGAGGTCGCGATGCGCCTCCTCGGGCGAGGGTGGACTAAAGAAGGCGGATACAACGTCGCGCCCGACACCCGAACGCTCGTTATGGAAATGATGCTCAGTCTGCGCGATCGCCTGAAGGCGGAATTCGACCGGGCCCCGACCTGCGGGCTGGACGAAGCCATCGCCCTGCCCGCCGTGCGCGGCGCTTGTGCCTACTTCGTCTTCGAGCCCGACGAGCCCGCAGACCGCCTGCTCAGCGCGCTCTACTCGGCGCGCATCGATATCTCCCACGCCATGAGTGAATTGGAGCGGACAACACGGACCGACTGGCCGGGGTGGACGTGATGCCCCCACGCGCCGCCCGTCCCTGCACTCACCCCGGCTGTCGAACGTTATCCAGCGACGGCAGCGGGCGCTGCCCCGCCCACCCGCGCAAGCCGTGGGCGAAGTCGTACAAGCGCATGAGCGGTCGGAAGCTGCAACGGGCTCGAGCCGAGCTCTTCGCCCGGCACCCGTTCTGCCAGATCTGCCACCGCGCCGTCGCCACGATCCGCGACCACATCGTTGCGCTCGCTGCCGGCGGCGCCGACGTCGAAGAGAACACGCAGGCGTTGTGCCGTCGCTGCAACGAGGAGAAGCGCCAGAAGGAAGCCATCGCCGGCCGAAGCCTCGGGGGGGTGGCTTAAACATGGCGATCATCGATCCCCGGAATCCGGCGCTCGCCAAGATTTTCGTCCGCGGTACTAAGAGGTGTTTGCATGCCTAGACCCAGAAAGCACGCTGTAGCACCGCCAGGTGTTCCTGTAGGCATCGGGGCGCCACCTAAGCATCTTGGGGCACTGGCCGCCTTGTGGACCGAACTGGCGGCCGAATTACCTCCCGGCGTGGCATGTGTTTCCGATCGGCGCGGGTTCGAGATGCTGGTGCGGCTCACGGCCCAAATGCAGGCGGGCGAGCTGAGGACGGAGGGAGCGGCGCAGTTGCGGATGCTGCTGGCCGCGTTCGGCATGCTGCCAGGCTCGCGCGTGGCGGCGCACATCAAATCGCCGGAGAAGGACCCGTATGCAGACATTCTCTGATATCGCGGCGGGCTACGCCGAGGACGTGCTTGCTGATCGTGTTGTCGTCGGCGCGTGGGTTCGCAAGGCCGTGCGGCGCCACATGGACGATCTCGCGCGCACGCACTTCAAGGATCCGCCATACGCGGCGGCCTGGCCGTACCGGTACGACGAGGCGGCAGGCGCGCGCGTCTGCGGCTTTGTCCAGACGTTGCCGCACGTTAAGGGCGAATGGGCGCGTCGTGGCGAGCGGATGCTGCTTGCCGGGTGGCAGGTATTTCTGTTGATGACGCTGTTCGGCTGGGTGCGAAAGTCGGACGGCCGGCGGCGCTTTCGCGAGTGCTATCTCGAGGTCGCGCGCAAAAACGGGAAATCGCAGATTTCCGCAGCCGTAGGGCTCTACATGTTGCTCGCCGATCGTGAGTACGGCGCCGAGGTGTTTGCAGGTGCTTCGACCGAGCACCAAGCGTGGGAGGTGTTCGGCTGCGCGCGCCGGATGCTGGAGGCGACGCCGAAGTTGCGCGAGCGCACGGGCGCGCAAGTGCTGGCGCGCGTAATCACTGGCGGGGATGCCGGCGGGAAGTTCGAGCCGCTGTCGAGCAAGCCCGGCGACGGATCGACGCCCTCGTGCGCGCTGATTGACGAATTTCACGAGCACGATACGCCGGAGCTGATCGACGCATTGCAAACCGGCATGGGTTCGCGCGAGCAGCCGTTGACGTTTATTACGACGACCGCCGGCAGCAACATCGCGTGTCCATGTTTCGACAAGCGCGACCAGGTGCAGAAGATGCTGGACGGCGTCGTCGCGAATGAGGAATTGCTTGGGCTGATCTACGCCGTCGACGACGCTGATGACTGGACGGACCCGCGGATACTGCCGAAGGCGAATCCGAATATCGACGTATCGGTGAGCGCGGAGGCACTGGAGACTGAGCAGCGCAATGCGGTCGCCACCGTTACGGGGCAGCACCGATTCCAGACGAAGAAATTATGTCGCTGGGTGAGCGTGCGAAGCGCCTGGATGGACATGGGGTTGTGGAACGCCGCGGCGATCACGAAGGAGTCGGGCATCACCGAGCGCTCGCTGATCGATGCGGGCGCGAAATGTATTTTCTCCGGCGACTTCGCGACCAAAGTCGACTTCTGTGTCGTCGTGCGCCTGTATCAGCACGTGATCGGCGGGAAGTCGAGCTACGTGATGTTCGCGCGCTATTGGTTGCCGGAAGCAACGGTCGAAGCGCCCGGTCCGAATGAGGCGATGTATCGCAAGTGGGTCGCTGACGGCTGGCTCACTCAGACTGATGGAGCGACGATCGATTTCGAGGCGGTTACGGAAACTATTCTCGCCGATCACAAGCGCATCAACCCGAGCGAGTTCGTTTACGACCCGCATACGGCGACACGGCTCGCGCAGGATCTGATGGCCGAGGGGGTGGCGTGCGTCGAATTCGTGCAGAACCCGGCGGCGTTCGGTGTTCCGATGGATGAAGTCATCGCCGCGCTGAAGGACAAGCGCTTCTTTCACGACGGCGATCCGATCACGACGTGGTGCGTGAGTAACACGGTTGCGCGGCCGGTGAAGAAAGGGTTGTTCGCGCCGATGAAGTCGAAGCCGCATCTGAAGATCGACGGCTCGGTCGCGCTGGCGATGGCGATGGCGCGCGCGACGACTACCGATCTGCAGGAGCCCGAGCCCGAATTTCAATCGTTCTTCTTCGATCTCGGCGCGCCCGAACCCGGCGGCTGGAAGCGCTGGTGACGACCGACGACACCGCCGCCGAGCTGCATGGGCTCGCCGATGCCTGACGAAGCGCCGTCGCCGCTGACGTTGCACGACGTTGGCATCGGCAACGAGCGCGTCCTCGCGGCGTTGGCCGATCTGGCCGCAAAGGTCGACCGGCTGTGCGAAGACATCGCCGAGATTCGCGCGTTACGCGCCGACCTGGCGCGGCTGGCCGACGACGTCGCCGAGCTCGCCGCGCGCACGCGGCTGTCACGCGATGAATTGCGCACGCTCGAGCGGCTGCTGCCGACGATCGCGACCGCCATGCTCGACAAGTCTTTTTCGGCGTCTGACGTGTTCGATTTTCCGGTAACGGCTGGCATGGTCGAAGGCCACTCTGCGACGTCGCTCGCCTGGTTGTTCGCGCGCGCCTGCGGGCGGCGCATCGGCCGCTACCGGCTCGAGGCCGCCGGCCGCGATCGTACGGCGGGCCGCTTGTGGAGCGCGATGATTGCGTGACGAAGTCATCACCCGGCCGCGCTGCACCCGTGCGCTAATCCCTCGTGTTCACAAACGATCACGAGGTAGCACGACCATGGAAAGATTCGATGTTGATCAGGCGCGCGCTGATGAAGACATGCGCGTTAGCGGCGCGATCTGTAAGGCTTTGCTTCTCGCGCGGGGCAACCTGCACAACGCGATCGGGCTCGCGAAAGGCGCGCTGCGCGATCAGTTCGTCGGCCGCAATGTGGAACGCGTGTTTGAGCAAGCGACCGACGCGACGCTGTTGACGAAGGGTGCCATCGGCGCGACCGCCGCCCCTACTGGCGAAGGGCCGACGACTGCCATGATGCAGCGCACGTTCGCCGCAAGTGTGCTTGCGCAACTACCGCGCGCGCGTCGAGTTCCATTTCGCGCGAGCGGCCGGTCGCTGCTCGTCGGAGGCGCGGCCGATTGGGTCGTGCCGGGCGCTGCGATCCCGCTCGTGCGCTCCGAATTCGCAAGCCTCGCGCACGCTCCGAAAACGGTCGGCGCGATTGCCGTCTGGACGAATGAAGCGGCCGACGTCTCGAACAGCGACAGCGCTTTTGTTGACGAACTCACATCGCTGCTCGTCGTCGCGATCAATGTGAAAATCAGCAGCAGCGACGCACCGACCACGAGCGCGCCGGCTGGTATCGCAAACGCCGCGACTGCGATTGCGTCGAGTGGGGCGACGGCCGCCGCAATTAGCAAGGATATCGGCGATGCCATTCGGATCATTGACTCTGCGGGTTACGTTGCCGATGCGGTGCTCCTGTCGCCGGCTGCTGCGGCTTTCGTTCGGCTGATGAAAGTCGCGGACGCGACCGGCGAAACGATCGCGGGGTTGCGCATCATCACCGGCCCGGGCGTCGTGGGTATCACAGTGCTTGCAAGCGATCGAGTCGCATTTTCGGTTGGCGAGGAGATCGTGCTCGGCGCGTCGAGCGAAGGCGACGTCGAAATGGCCGATGCGCCCGGCGCAAACTCGACCGTGCCGACTGCCGCGACGGCGAATTACATTTCGCTGTTCGCAACAAACTCCACCGCGCTTAAAGCCCTCGCGACCGTAAATGCCAGCGTCGTCGCGGCGAGCGATAGCGGCGGCTCATTGGGCGCGGTTGCGATTACCGGCGCGTCGTACGACTAACGACTGAGGGAGCGACCTATGCGAGAAATTGGAGAACTCGATCACGCAATCGCCGATGCGATAGAAGAGCTGCGCGACGTCGTCGGGCCGATGAAGAAGACCGTGGACACGCTGGCGACGCGCGATGGATTGCGCGTTGTGGCGCGCAGTGCGTTGATGGAGCAGGGGCGCCGCGAGCCGCGGCCGGAAGAAATCGACGCCGTCATTGATGGGTACCTGCAGCGTGGCTTCACGGCGAGCACCGCCGTTCACGACTACGCGGCTTCGGCCGCATTCGCGTCGTTCAAGGACGGCGACAAGCTCGAGTTCAAGCGCGGGTCGGAGTCGACTTGGCGAACGATAACTTGGAGCACCAAAGCCGCGAGCCCCATCGCGGAGCAGCCGACCGTTGATCCATCGGCCAGATTCGACGCCCAAGCTCGCCATCTCAAAAATTTGGACCAAAGAGTCAAGCGAATCGAGCGCGGCGAACCATGACCTACGACGAAGTGCTGGAAAGTTTGCCCGCCGACGCGATGGTGGCTGTGTCCTTCGTGCGCTGCTACGTTGCGGCGCTGCGCGAGGCGCACGAGCGCGAGCTCGAAGACGCTATACGTCAGGTGTGGCGACTGCGCGACCTTCAGTCGGTGCAGCGCGATTGCGGCTCGGCGCTCAACTAACTAGCGCGCGACCACCGTGCAAGCGCGCTCGGACATGCGTCCGCGAACGTTACACCGAGGATTCTTATGACCGCAAAAAATTGGCGCTCTTGTCGAACTGGCGGCACGCACCGCGAAGTCTCAGGCCGATCTCAACAAAGCGCAGTGGAACGCGAAGCGCATCGAAGAAGCACTGCCCCCCGTAAGGGAACGGACGCGGAGAGCCATGGACATACCGCCGAGGAAATCATGACTGACGTCTATCGAGATCTGCTTTTGAGGGCAGAAACCTTTGCTTCGATCGTTCAATGCCAGCAACAAAGTCATCGCCAAGGGTTGTCGGCAAGGCTGCTGCAAGCAGTCTCTCGATTTGTTCGACTGCAGCGCGTTGCGCGAGCGACGGATCGGGATGCGACAGGATCAAAGCTCTAACGGCCGCTTGTGTCCCGAGAAGCTCGCCTTCCATTCGCGTAACGATTGCAGCGAGCGCATGAACAAGCTCTACCGCTTTATCGCTCATTTAGATGTCTCCGCCCCACGCCCTTACCCCCGCTGGCATCTGCTCGCGCCCTCATTAGGACCCGCTACGAGAAGCGCGCTTGATTTGCCGTTCGAAGTGGGCGGCGCGCCACGTCGGCCCGATCAACGCGTCTAGACCGGCATCGATCCACGCTCGCGCGCAGGCCTCGCAGCGACAGCGATCGCCGTCGCAAACGAGCGGACAGTCGGCCGTACAAGTGCAGCGCTGACCGTCATACATGCCGTCAGCGTGACGCTCGAGGGCTTCGGCGGAGGGCTTCATTCAGTCCCGTCAGGCGAACAACACGAACGCGATCACGATGAGTCCGGCGACCGGAGTCGCCTCTGTCGTGCCGCTGTTCGTACCCATTCGCGAATTGCACTTACCGCGCACTTACGAGCGAATGGTCAACTGTGAATCTGTCGCCTAAGTGCTTGTTTCAATGGTGCCGGTGGAAGGAGTCGAACCCTCGACCTTCGCATTACGAATGCGCTGCTCTACCAACTGAGCTACACCGGCACTGAATCCTATCGGCAAGAAGTCGCGAGGCGCACCGGGCAACGCTATCGCCAGGATCGGAACGCGCGGCAAAAGGTCAATTTTAGCGGATCTAGCGACCCCGAGCCAGGCGGAGTCGGCTCGTAACGCCTGTGACCCGGCGGCAGCCGACGGCGCCCGTGTGCGCATCGGCACACATATGACGCTTGCATAGTCGACGCATCTGTGGGAAACTTTCCCACATTACATCACTGTCGCAGGGGATTCTACCCGCTCCGCATGGCAACACGCAGACCGGCGCAAGCGGCCGACGGCACGCCGGCGGATACGCCGTATCCCGGCGAGCCGCGGCCCGCGATCATCGCCGCGCTCAAGCGACTGCTGCGGCCGCTCGCGCGGCTCGCCATCGTCCAAGGTGTTCGCTATCCGCACTTCGCCGACATGCTGAAAGAGATCTTTGTCGAGGCAGCAGCCGAAGAGGCCCGTGCGAGCGGCGGCCGTCTCACCGACAGCCGATTGACGCTGCTCTGCGGCGTCCATCGCAAGGACATCCGGCGGCTGCTGCGAAGCGCGCCCGGCGAATCGCTCCCGCCGCGCCTTCACAGCGTCGGCACGGCCGTCATCGCACGCTGGCTCTCCGATTCGCGTTACATGGATGCGGCCGGCGCGCCGCGATCGCTCCCTCGCGTCGAGCGTGAAGGTCACGAGGCGTCGTTCGCGGCGCTGGCGGCCACCGTCAGCACCAACGTTCGCCCACGCGCGATTCTCGACGAGCTATTGCGGCTCGGCATCGTGCACGTCGATGCCGATGATCGCGTGCATCTGGACGTGCGAGGGTTCGTGCCGTCGGCCGAGATCGACGCGAAAGCCTTCTATTTCGGCGAAGCGCTTCACGACCACATTGCGAGCGGCGCGCACAACCTGCGGGGCGAAAAGCCGTCGATGCTCGAGCGCAGCGTCTACTACGACGAGCTTTCGCCTGCGTCGATCGAGGAGCTCGCCCGCCGTTCCGAGCAACTCGCGATGCGCATGCTTCAGGACATCAATCGCGACGGCATGGCGCTCGAACGTCAAGACCCGCCGCCGCCCGGCAAACGGATGCGCATGCGGCTCGGCGTGTACTTCCATGCCGCGCCGGTTGCCGAGCCCAAGCAGCCGCAGCCCTCCGGACCCGTCCGCGTCTCGAACCGCAGGAGCTCCCGATGAAATTGGTTCTCTCGATCCCTCTGGTTGGGTCGCGCCTGGCCCGCGTGCTGCTCGCGCTCGCGGTTCCGCTTGCGATAACGGGATGCGGCGGCGGCACGTACGCGGCCGGCGGCATCGTCGGGACCGGCAATGTTCCGATCGCTGCGATCGGGACGATCACGGCCTTCGGCGTCGACTCCGTCGTGCTGACCGGACAGGAATTCGCGTTGAGCGGCGCCACGATCACGGTCAACGATCAGTCCGCGGGGCCGTCGGCTCTGAAGATCGGCATGGTCGTCACGGTTCAGGCGGACACGCGGCCCGACGGCTCGAAGATTGCTCACAGCGTGTCGTATCGCGCCGACGCGCGCGGCGTCGTCGACGGCATCGATGCGACTGCGAAGACGTTCAGCGTGCTCGGTCAACGCGTTCCCGTGACCGGGCTCACCGTATTCGACGGCGGCACGTTTGCGACGCTGGTTTCGCAGTACGTTGAAGTGAGCGGCTATCGAACGGCTCCGGACGAGCTCGTCGCCACGCGCGTCGAAATACGTCCGTCGTTCGTTCCGGGCGTAACGCCGCTCGAAGTGACCGGAACCGTTGCCTCGCTCGACACGGTCAAGCGGACGTTCGTGCTGGGCACGCAGGCGATCGATTTCTCTTCGCTCGCGGCTGGGCAGGTCCCGGCGGGTCTCGTCGACGGCGTAACCGTCAAGACAACCGGGACGTCGGTTTCGACCAGCGGCGCGCTCATCGCTGTGTCGATCGACATCATCGCGTCGACGCCGTTAGCTCCGGCCGGCGCGGCGCTCGAACTCGAGGGCTACGTGTCGCAGTTCGCGAGCCTCGCGAGCTTCAGAGTCAATGGGCAAATCGTCGACGCGACCCGCGCGAGCGCCGAGGGGGGTAGCCTCGACATGATCGTCGATGGCGTCAAACTCGAGGTCGCGGGGCGTCTTGTCTCCGGCGTGCTGGTCGCATCGAAGATCGAGTTCGAGGAAGTGCCGTCGCTCGAGCTCGATGGCCTCGTCGAGAGCGTGAGCCTGATTCCCGGCAAGATGGCGGTCGCCGGACAGGTCGTGACCGTCGGCGCGTTGACGCAGTTCCAGGACTCGAGCGCTGCGGCGCTGCGCAATTTCGGGCTCGCATCGATCGCCGTGGGCGACCGGCTTACGGTTCGCGCGGTGCACACGACGTACGGATTGTTGGCGCAACGCGTCGAGCGCCGCGACCGAACGGCACCGCCACCGTCGCACGCGCCGGCCGAAGTGGAGGGCGCGATCACCGCGTTCGTTTCGCTCGCCGATTTCGATGTCGCCGAACGCAAGGTCAATGCGAACTCGGCGGCATTCAGCGGCGGCACCGCTGCGAGTCTGACGGTAGGCGTGCGCGTCCATGTCGAGGGAACGCTCGTCGACGGCGTGATCATCGCGCGTAGCGTGGAAGTGCTGCGCGCCGACTCGACGCCGCCGACGGAGGTCGACGTGCACGGCACGATCGAATCGTTCGTCAGCGTGTCGAGCTTTCGCGTCGCCGGGCAAACGATCGACGCGAGCGCTGCGCGCTTTGCCGGCGGCACCGCCGCGGACCTCGCCAACGGCCGATTCGTCGAAGCGAACGGCGTGATCTCCGGCGGCGTGCTGCACGCGACCAGGATCGAGTTCCAGAACGTCGTGCCGCCGACACCGACGATCGAAGCGGAGGGGGCGATCTCGTCATTCGTCTCCGTCTCGAGCTTCAAGATCGCAGGCCAGCCGGTCGATGCCTCCGGCGCGCGTTTCACTCACGGCAGTGCGTCCGAGCTTGCCAACGGCCGGCGCGCGCACGCCGTGGGTCCGCTCGTCTCGGGCGTGGTGCGTGCGACGACGATCGACGTCGAGGATGCGCCCGAGTCTCACCAGATAGAGCTCGAAGGAAGGATCAGCGGCTTCGTCTCCGTCTCGCAATTCACGGTTGCCGGTCGCGCCGTCGATGCGAGCGGCGCGATGGTTCACGACGGCACCGCTGCCAAGCTCGCAAACGGGCGCCGCGTTCAAGTGAAAGGAACGCTCGTCGGCGGCGTCGTGCGAGCGAGCTCGTTGGAGTTCGACGATTGAACGCGCTCGCGAGGGGGCCGCTACGCGGTGCCGAACTTCGTTTCGATCGACACGCCCGCGGCGCGCAGCAGGTCGGTCGGCAGCACGCCACCCGCTTGCACGATGACGGCGTCGTTGTCGATCGTTCTCTGCTCGCCGCCGGCGTCGAGCTCGACCCGCTCGGCGTCGATGCGACGAACCTGAGCGCGCAGCACGACGTCGATGCGGCCGGCGTCGCGCGCGCTTTCGAGCCGGTCGCGATTCGCCGGCTTGACGCGGTTGAACGCGTCGCCGCGGTAGGCGAGGGTTACGCGCGTGCCGGACTGCTCGGCGCAAGCGAGCGCCGCTTCGATGGCACTGTCGCCGCCGCCGACGACCAGCACGGCGCGGCCGCGATACTGCTCCGCGTCGATCAGCCGGTACACGACCTTCGGCAGCTCCTCGCCGGCGACGTCGAGCTTGCGCGGCGTGCCGCGGCGACCGATCGCGAGCAACACGGCGCTGGTCTCGTAGTTGCCGACGCTCGTGACGACGCGATGACCGCCGGCGCAACGCTCGATGCGCTCGAGCCGTTCGCCGTAATGCACGTCGAGACCGGTGCGCGTGACGATGCGCTTCCAGAAGGCGAGCAGCGCCTCCTTGCCGACCTCGGTGAATTGCATCTTGCCGACCAGCGGCAGATCGACCGGTGCGGTCATTGCGATCTTGTTTCGCGGATAGTGGAACACGCTTCCGCCGAGATCGGGCTCCTGCTCGATCAACAGGTACCTGAGCTTCGCTTCGATGGCGCCGAGTCCCGCCGCGATACCCGCCGGACCGGCGCCGACGATCAGGACATCGAGCGGCAGCGCCGTACGCGGTCGCGACACGATCGTGCGCATCGCCTGGCGTCCTTGCTCCGACGCCTTGCGGATCAATCCCATGCCGCCAAGCTCGCCGACGATGAAGATGCCGGGCACGTTGGTCTCGAAATGCGCGTCGATCTGCGGAATGTCCACGCCCCGGCGCTCGCTGCCGAACACGAGCGTGATCGCGCCGACCGGACACTGCGCGGCGCATGCGCCGTGGCCGATGCACAACGAAGGATTCGTGAGCTGCGCCTTGCCGGCGATGATGCCAAGCGCCTGTTCCGGGCACACGCGCACGCAGCCTGCCGAGCCGATGCAACGCGATGGGTCGATCACGGGGTGCAGCGACGGCGGCTCCGTGAGGCCCGCCTGCTGCGCATCGGCGAGCGCGCGCGAGTGCTCGCGCTCGAGCCTGCGGCGGCGCAAAGCGTAGATCGCAACGAGGCCCAGAGCGGGCAACAAGTAAAGCAGCGCGAAAGCATTGTCGTTCATCGGGGCTGATCCATGCGGGCACTCGATGCGCAGCAGGCCGCTGCACGCAATTTTAGTTCTAGTACGAACAGTGTAGTTCCAGTTAGAACAATCTGCGAATGGGTGGTTCCGCGTCGCTGCAGCACGGTAGCAACGGACAGGAGAGCGACATGAAAGGCCATCGCAGTGCGGCGGCAACGACGGTTGTCGAATTTCCGGATCGGGCGCGCGTTCGCTCGGCTGCAGTAGTCGCGATCGATGGCGGCCGCGCTCGCGAGAGGCGAAGCGGCGAGCCGATCCTGTTCGCGCTCGTCGTTCTGCTGCTCGGTGCGGTCATGCTCGTTGCTCGCGCCCGCCCGTTCACGCCGGGATCGGACATAGGCTACTGGATCGGTGTCGCCGGCGGCACGGCGATGTTGCTGCTGTTCGTCTATCCGCTGCGCAAGCGGCTGCGCGTTGCGCAACGGTGGGGTGCGACGAGCGCCTGGTTCGCGTTGCACATGGTGCTCGGCGTCGCCGGTCCGCTGCTGGTGATCCTGCATTCGACGTTGCACTTCGGCTCGCTCAACGCAACGGTTGCCTTCGCGACCATGACGCTCGTCGCCAGTAGCGGGTTCGTCGGTCGTTTTCTCTACGCACGGATCCACCTCGGACTGTACGGCGAAAAGGCGACGCTCGAGGCGCTCGCCGAGCAACTGCGGGCCCGCGGCGACGATGCGCACGCGCAACTCGCGTTCGCACCGGCGATCGAGGAGAGGCTCGTCGCGTTCGCATTGCGTGCAGAAACGGCCGGCCGCGAAGGTTTGCGCCATCCGCTGCGCTTCTTCCTGCTGGGCGCCGACGCCTGGCGTACGCGGCGCGCGGCCGTGGCGGAGATTGCCTCTGCGCTCGACCCGCACGCCAGGGAACAGCACTGGAGCCGCCGCGCGTTCAGGCGACGGCTGCGTCGGCGGCGCGCGCTGGTGAACGCGTATTTGCGCACGGCGCAGCGGCTCGCGCAGCTCCACGTCTATCAGCGCCTGTTCTCGTGGTGGCACGTGCTGCACGTACCGCTCGTCTGGATGCTCGTCGTAACGGCGATCGCGCATGTGATCGCCGTTCACATGTACTGACATCGCTCGCGGATGACACGACGGCCATGGCGTCCGACGGGGATCGTATTTGCGCTGCTTGCCGGTCTTTGCGCGGCAGCAGCGGCGGCGCAGTCGTTCGAAGGCGTCCTTTCGCCGGGACAAGTGATCGCCGGCCACGCGAAGTACGAGGACGACTGCACGAAGTGTCACGTGCGCTTCGACAAGGCCGGCCAGGACCATCTGTGCCTCGACTGTCACAAGCCGATCGCGGCCGACGTTGCCGCCAAGCGCGGCTACCACGGCCGGCTCGAAGCGGCGGCCTGCCGCACCTGCCACACGGAACATCGAGGCCGTGACGTGAAGATTGCGGCGTTCGACGAACGCATCTTCGATCACGCGAAGGCCGACTTCGCGCTGGCCGGCGCGCACACGCGCGTTGCGTGCCGCTCGTGCCACGCCGCGGGCAAGCCCTATCGCACGGCGCCCGACGCTTGCTCGGATTGTCATCGCAAGGACGACAAGCACCGCGGCGCGCTGGGGCCGCTGTGCGCCGACTGCCACACGCAATCGACGTGGAGGGAAGCGCGCTTCGATCACGCGAAGACGCGGTTCGCGCTTTCCGGCAAGCACGCGCAAGCCAAGTGCGCGAGCTGCCATACGCAACCGGGAACCTACAAGGATTTGCCGCTCAGGTGCGTCGATTGTCACCGCAAGGACGACAAGCAGCACCGTGGGCGGCTCGGCGGCAAGTGCGAGTCGTGCCATGCGACCAAAGACTGGAAGGGCACGACGAGCTTCCAGCACGATCGCGACACACGATATCCGTTGCGCGGCAGGCATCGGTCGGCGAACTGCGAGAGCTGCCACGCGACACCCACCGCTTCGCTTGCCGCGGAGAAGCTGCCGACGGAGTGCGTCGCCTGCCATCGCAAGGACGACAAGCACGCAGCAACGCTCGGCAGCGCGTGCGCGGACTGTCACGTCGAGCGCGGTTGGCGCGAAACGCGCATCGATCACGACAAGACCATGTTTCGGCTCGTCGGCAAGCACCGCGACGTCGACTGCAAGGATTGTCACCGAGATCCCCGCAGTTATCGAGGCGCGCCGCTCGACTGCTTCTCGTGTCACCGCAAGGACGATCGGCACAAGGGCCTTTATGGCGATGCGTGCGATAGATGTCACGTCGCAGCTTCTTGGCCGCAACTGACGTTCCGCCACGATCGAGACACTCGATATGCGCTTCGCGGACGCCACGAAAAGGTGACGTGCGCAAGCTGCCACAAGGGCAATCCCTATCAGCACCCGACGCAGACCGCCTGCAACGGCTGTCACGAGAAGGACGATCGGCACAAGAGCGCGCTCGGGTCGCGCTGCGAGACCTGCCACACCGAGGCTGGCTGGAAGGTCGACAGATTTGACCATACCCGCACGCGCTTCGTGCTCGTAGGTCGGCACACGCTGACCGACTGCGCGAAGTGTCACAAGACACAGGCGTACCGCGATGCGCCGCACACGTGCATCGGTTGTCACGACACCGACGACCGGCACAAGCGCTCGCTCGGCGCTGATTGCGTCGCATGCCATAACGCGCGCGATTGGCGCGTCTGGGATTTCGACCACGCGGTTCGCGCGCGTTATCCGCTCGACGGCGCACACGCGAGAGTCGCCTGCGCAGCATGCCACCGTCAGGCCGGTGAAAAGGTCGCACCGCTTGCGACCGAGTGCGTCGCTTGCCACCGCAAGGACGATGCGCACGACGCCAACTACGGCTTCGTTTGCGAGAGGTGCCACGCGACGCAGGCGTGGCGCGCGCTGAAGCTCGACGCGATGCGTCGACCCGTGACGCGCGAAGAGGCAAGAAGGCCATGAACGGCACCGCACTCCGTCGGCTCCTACGTTTTCTTGCCATCCTCGGTGCAGTCGTTTTGCTCGGCGGCCAGGGCGGACAGACACAGGCTCCAGCGACGCGATTCGACCATCTCGCAACGGGCTTCGGCTTGACGGGTGCCCATATCGACGTCAAGTGCGAAACGTGTCACGCGCGCGGCGTGTTCAAGGGAACCCTGAAAGCTTGCGAAGGCTGCCACGGTGCTGGCGGGCGCCTGAGCTCCGTGCTGATCCCGGCCTCGCATGCGCCGACGATTCAGCCCTGCCAGGTTTGCCACAACACGCGAGCGTTCAGCGGCGCGCATTGGAACCACGCCGACGTCGCTCCCGGAACGTGCGCGAGTTGCCATAACGGCACGACAGCTCCCGGGAAGTCCAGCAACCATCTGCCGACGACGATGTCGTGCGACGGTTGTCACCGCACGACCGCGTGGAGGCCGGCGGGGTTCGATCACGCAGGCGTGACTGCCGCGTGCGCGAGCTGTCACAACGGAACGATGGCTCTCGGCAAGATCGCGCGCCACATCCCGACGACGTCGACGTGCGAGACGTGCCACTCGAGCACGGCGACGTTCTCGACGTGGAAGATGAACCACGTGGGAATCGCCGAAGGCTGCGCGGCGTGCCACGGCGGCCAATTTCGCGACGTGATGGCGAAGTCTACTTCGCACATTCCAACGACGGCATCGTGTGAAACGTGTCACTCGAGCCAGCAGACCTTCAAGGTAGCAACGTTCGCACACCCCAGCATCACATCGGGCTGCGCGACGTGCCACGACGGCAGTCGAGCGACCGGAAAAGCGACGAGCCATTTCCCGACGACGGCATCTTGCGAGGCGTGCCACACCAGCACGTCCTCCTTCTCGACGTGGAAGATGAATCACGCGGGGGTCTCCGGCGCGTGCGCCACTTGCCACGGCGGCCAGTTCGCCGCGATAGCAGCGAAGCCGAGCAATCACTTCCCGACCACTGCGCCGTGCGAGCAATGCCACTCGAGTTTCAATGCGTTCAAAGGCGCGACGTTCAGCCATAGCGGTATCGCATCGGGTTGCGCGGGCTGCCACAACGGCGAACAGGCGATTGGCAAGCCGGCGAATAGGCACATTCCGACCAACGTGTCGTGCGAGTCGTGCCACACGAGCACGGCGGCGTTTTCGACGTGGACGATGAGCCACGCGGGCATCGCGTCTGGTTGTATGAGCTGCCACAACGGACAGTTCAGCGACGTCAAGTCAAAGCCGACGACGCACGTGCCGACCGGCGCTGCATGCGAGACCTGCCACGCCGCGTCGAGGTTCACGTCGTTTGCCGGCGTAGCGATGAACCACGCCGGCATCACCACCGGTTGCGCGAGCTGCCACGCCACCGGGTCGAGCTTCTTCGGCGTGACGATGAAGACGCCGCCGGCCAATCACATTCCGTTCGGTGGAGCTGCCTGCGAGAGCTGTCACTCGACCAGCAACTACACGAGCTTCGCCACCACGCCGATGAACCACGCGCCGGTGTCGGCGATCGCCTGCTCGACCTGTCACGAGCGGGGACGTAGCTGGTTCGGCGTAACGATTGTCACCCGGCCGAGCGACCCGTCGCACCCGCCCACCGGCGAGTGCAACGGCTGCCACAGCTCGACCACGTCGTTCTCGACGGGAGTCGCGGCGAAGCCGGCGAACCACATCCCGACCACACAACCGTGCACGCTGTGCCACACCACACCGGGCAACTACCTCGTGTACACGATGAGCCACACGGGGATCACCAGTGGTTGCGCAACCTGCCACGCCGCAGGGTTGAGCTTCGATCGCGGCATCCCGAAGCCGCCCCCGGCGAATCACATCCCGACCACGCGAGCGTGCGAAACGTGCCACACGGCGTCGAACTTCAGCTCGTGGGGTGCCACGGTGATGAACCACACCGGCATCACCACCAGTTGTGCCACCTGCCACGCCAGCGGGTCGAGCTTCTTCGGCGTCACCATGAAGACGCCGCCGGCCAATCACATTCCGTTCGGTGGAGCTGCCTGCGAGAGCTGTCACTCGACCAGCAACTACACGAGCTTCGCCACCACGCCGATGAACCACGCGCCGGTGGCGGCGATCGCCTGCTCGACCTGCCACGAGAGCGGTCGTAGCTGGTTCGGCGTAACGATCGTTACCCGGCCGAGCGACCCGTCGCACCCACCCACCGGCGAGTGCAACGGCTGCCACAGCTCGACCACGTCGTTCTCCACAGTCACGGCAAAGCCGGCGAGCCATATCCCGACCACACAGCCGTGCACGCTGTGCCACACCACACCGGGCAACTACCTCGTGTACACGATGAGCCACACGGGGATCACCAGTGGTTGCGCAACCTGTCACGCCGCAGGGTTGAGCTTCGATCGCGGCATCCCGAAGCCGCCCCCGGCGAATCACATCCCGACCACGCGAGCGTGCGAGACGTGCCACACGGCGTCGAACTTCAGCTCGTGGGGCGCCACGGCGATGAATCACGCCGGCATCACCACCGGTTGCGCGAGCTGCCACGCCGCCGGATCGAGCTTCTTCGGCGTGACGATGAAGACGCCGCCGGCCAATCACATTCCGTTCGGTGGGGCCGGCTGCGAGAGCTGTCACTCGACCAGCAACTACACGAGCTTCGCCGCCACGCCGATGAACCACGCGCCGGTGTCGGCGATCGCCTGCTCGACCTGCCACGAGAGCGGTCGTAGCTGGTTCGGCGTAACGATTGTCACCCGGCCCACGCCGGCGAAGGATCCCTCGCACCCGACTACCGGTGAGTGCAACGGCTGCCACAGCTCGACCACGTCGTTCTCGACGGGAGTCGCTGCAAAGCCGGCGAACCACATCCCGACCACGCAGCCGTGCACGCTGTGCCACACCACACCGGGCAACTACCTCGTGTACACGATGAGCCACACGGGGATCACCAGTGGTTGCGCAGCGTGTCACGCCGCAGGTCTGAGCTTCGATCGCGGCATCCCGAAGCCGCCCCCGGCGAATCACATCCCGACCACGCGAGCGTGCGAGACGTGCCACACGGCGTCGAACTTCAGCTCGTGGGGTGCCACGGTGATGAACCACACCGGCATCACCACCAGTTGTGCCACCTGCCACGCCGCCGGGTCGAGCTTCTTCGGCGTGACGATGAAGACGCCGCCGGCCAATCACGTGCCGACCACACGGCCGTGCGAAACCTGTCACTCGGCGAGCAACTACACGAGCTTCGCCGGCACGGCGATGAACCATACCGGCATCACCACCAGTTGTGCCACCTGCCACGCCGCCGGATCGAGCTTCTTCGGCGTGACGATGAAGACGCCGCCGGCCAATCACATTCCGTTCGGTGGAGCTGCCTGCGAGAGCTGTCACTCGACCAGCAACTACGCGAGCTTCGCCACCACGCCGATGAACCACGCGCCGGTGGCGGCGATCGCCTGCTCGACCTGTCACGAGCGGGGACGTAGCTGGTTCGGCGTAACGATCGTTACCCGGCCGAGCGACCCGTCGCACCCGCCCACCGGCGAGTGCAACGGCTGCCACAGCTCGACCACGTCGTTCTCGACGGGAGTCGCTGCAAAGCCGGCGAACCACATCCCGACCACGCAGCCGTGCACGCTGTGCCACACCACACCGGGCAACTACCTCGTGTACACGATGAGCCACACGGGGATCACCAGTGGTTGCGCAGCGTGTCACGCCGCAGGTCTGAGCTTCGATCGCGGCATCCCGAAGCCGCCCCCGGCGAATCACATCCCGACCACGCGAGCGTGCGAGACGTGCCACACGGCGTCGAACTTCAGCTCGTGGGGCGCCACGGCGATGAATCACGCCGGCATCACCACCGGTTGCGCGAGCTGCCACGCCACGGGGTCGAGCTTCTTCGGCGTGACGATGAAGACGCCGCCGACCAATCACGTGCCGACCACACGGCCCTGCGAAACGTGCCACTCGGCGAGCAACTACACGAGCTTCGCCGGCACGGTGATGAATCACGTCGGAATCGCGAGCGGCTGCGCGACGTGCCACGGCATCGGCATGAGTTGGTTTGGCGTGACGATCGTCGTCCCGCCGACTGGCGCGACGCCGCACATACCGATCAGCGGCGCGGCGTGCGAAGCGTGTCACTCATCGTCGACTTTCACGACGTTCCGCGTCAGCGCGCGCTCAGCCATGAACCACGGCGCCGTGGCGGGGATGCCGTGCATGACATGTCACGAGTTCGGCTTACGCAATCATTGGTACGGCACGACGATCGTCACGCGACCGTCGGCAAATCACCATGCATCGCAGGACTGCGGCGCGTCAGGTTGTCACGACACGAGAAGCTTCGACAAGCGCAAGCCGATCGCGCGTCCGGCCGCCGGCGCCGCAACGACTTCGCGGAGTACATCGGCGATACCCGGCGCAGCTGCAGTCGGCTCCGCAACGGACACGGTGCCAGTCGCCAAACCGCTCGCACAAAGGCATGCAGGCGTAGCGCCCGGCACGTGCGCGAGCTGCCATAACGGGACGACCGCGCGCGCCAGGCCGGCCAGGCACGTCGCGACGACCCTGTCCTGCGACAGCTGCCACCGCACCACCGCGTGGATACCCGCAACATTCGCCCATACCGGCGTTGCGCCCGGAACGTGCGTCACGTGCCACAACGGCG
The DNA here is from genome assembly GCA_963728935.1 of uncultured beta proteobacterium. Classification (GTDB taxonomy): domain Bacteria; phylum Pseudomonadota; class Gammaproteobacteria; order Burkholderiales; family Casimicrobiaceae; genus CAVSMC01. The sequence goes on from CAVSMC010000001.1 coordinate 3,474,345, forward strand.
CGGCGGGCTCGACGAAGGCGGCATCGCACTTCGTGACCGTACGGTCGTGCGACACGTGTCATACGACGACGACCTGGAATGCCCGCGTCCCGTATCGACACATCTCGCCGGCGTACAGCCCGCACAGCCCTGCGGTCCGCTGCGTCGCATGTCACGTCGGAAACGGCGAGGTGGTCCTCTATCGGTTTCCCGCGAACAAGCCCGACTGCGGCGCGTGTCACGTCGACAAGGCGAGACCCGGTATGCACCCGAAGCCAAACATTAGGGCGCGCATACCGTGAGCACCGTAAGCCATGCGTCGTTCGTTACCGCGCGACTCATCGCACGGTTACAAGTAGGCAACAGAATGTCACTGCGCTTTCTTTCGTTCGCAGTCGTCCTGACGGTCGCAGTCTTCTGGGCGAGCGCCGCACGCTCGCAGCTCCTCGACTCGATCGAGGTGAGGCGCGAGGGCGCCGACGCGCAGGTACGCATAAAGTTCGCGACGCGAATCCAGTATCTGCGTCACGTTCCGCTCGAGCGCGGTAGCTTGCTGCGCATCTATTTCCAGATCACGGCAGGAGAGGAAGCGACGAGCGGGACGATCGAGGAGATGAGGCGCTCTCCGCCGACGCCGCTCGTGCCGCGCTTCGATGTTGTCTATCCGCCACAGCCGCAGAGGCCGCAACGAATGATCGAAGTACGGTTCGCGCAACCCGTACGCTTCAGCGTGCGTCCGGAGGACAGCACGACGCTGCTGATTACCCTTCCGATCGCCGCGGACGTACTGTCGAGCCTTCCGCCGACGGGTCCCAAACCCGAAGCGACGCCACCCAACGCCGCTCCGCCGGTGACGACGGCGCCGCCGTCTCCTCCGACGCCAGCACCCCCGCGCGAAGCTCCGCCGGCCGTGCCGACGCTGCCCGAGGTTGAACGGGAAGCCGACGAGCGCATGAGCAATGCGAAGGCAGCGCTGGCGCAGGGCGCGACGGCGACCGCGCTCGACGAGCTCAACCGCCTGCTCAACCTGCCGCCAAACAAGCATTCAGTCGAGGCGCAGGCAAGGATCGGCTTGCTGCGGGAACAGCTCGGCGACACGGCGAAGGCGCAGATCGAATACGAGTTGTACCTCAAGCTCTACCCCGATGGCCCCGATGCGCCGCGCATTCGCGAGCGGCTTGCGGCGCTTGGCGGTGCGCCACCGCCACCGGGCGCTGCGGGTCCGGTCACGGCCGAGGGCGCGCCGATCGAGGAGCATGCGCCGCCGTTCACGACATGGGGCAGCGTTTCGCAGTTCTACTACGGCGGCAAGTCGAAGATCAAGACGAAGACGACGATCATCGATCCATCGACGAACGCGACGACGATCGATACCGCCGATCTGACGGCAACCGATCAATCGCAGCTCATCACGACTGTTGATGCGAACGCTCGTTGGCGCAACAACGGCTGGGACAGCCGCCTCGTGCTCCGCGACGAACACACGTGGAGCTTCCTCAACGATGTCCCCAACGAAAACAGGCTGTCCGCGTTGTACGGAGAGACACGGCACGTTGCGTCGAACGCATTGCTTCGCGTGGGCCGCCAGGTTGGCACGAGCGGCGGCGTTCTGGGCCTCTTCGACGGCATCGCGGGCACGTGGGGTCCGCGTCCCGATGTGCGCTGGAACGTAATCGCCGGCAAGCCGGTCGACGTCGCGGAAGGCGTACACCCGACCTTCGTCAGCGCGAGCGTCGACTTCGACAACCTGCTGCGCGGCACGAACGTGAGCGCCTACGTGATAGGGCAGCGCGTCGCAGGGACGACGGATCGCTTCGGGATCGGCACCGAGATCCGCTATTTCGACGCCCAGCGCACGGCGTACGGCGTGTTCGATTACGATCCGCTTTTCCGGGCGGTCAACATCGCATCGGCGCAGGCGACGTTCCTGTTCACGACAGGCACGACGATCAACCTGCTTGCCGACTACCGGCGCGCGCCGACGCTTCAACTCTCCAATGTCACCGTGCCGTCGCAGACGAGCGATCTTCGCACGCTCCTGTCGAAGTATGGGGCCGATACCCTTCGCGACGAAGCGAAGGCGTTCACACCGATCTCGAAGGTGTTTCTCGTCGGCATAACTCATCCGTTCACGCAGAAGTGGCAAGTCGGCTTCGACTTTCGGATGTCCAGCCTTTCGGGGACTCCGGCAACAACTCTCGTTCCCGCAACGCCGGGAACCGACGGCAACGTCTACACCTATACGCTGCAGGCGATCGGCAATGGTCTCACGCGCTTTTCCGACATTCTCGTCGTCAATGCAAATGTCCTGCGCGGTTCCATGCTGGACGCGTGGCAGACCGGTATCGACTTCCGCTTCGTCCCGCTCGCGCTGTTGACGCTCGAGCCCTCGCTCAAGTTCTATCATCAAAGCGACAGCCAGGGTACGAAGCTCGACCGCTGGTCGCCGGGGCTTCGCTTCATTTATCAGCTGCGCGAGCGCTTTTCGATCGAAGGCGAATACAACGCCGAGAAGACGCGCACGAAGGGCGATCTTCTCGACGACGATTCGCTGCATCATTTCTTCTATCTCGGTTGGCGTTGGATCTTCTGAGGAACCTCAATGCATGCACCCAATGGATGGACGATGAAAGTCGCCGCGCTGGTTGTGGCGAGCGTGGTCGCGAGCGGTGTTGCCTTGTACGCGCTGCTGCAGTCGCCGCGCCTTTCCGTCCCGGCCACGCAAGCGACAGCGTCGCCGCCGGCGGCGACGGGCGAGCGTCCGCTGGACCAGATGGCCGAGCGGCTTGCCGCGCGGCTCTCAAAGGACGGCGGGAGCGCGGGCGACTGGGCATTGCTCGGCCGCTCGTACCGGGAGATGGCCCGCTGGGCGGAGGCGGTTGCGGCTTTCGAGAAGTCGCTGGCGCTCGCGCCGGGCGACGCGCAGGTGCAGTCGGACCTCGAGGCGGCGCGCGCCAAGGCGACTCCCGGGCAGAAATGAAATTCAGGACCTGCCAGCCGCGATCACGCTCGCGAGCAGCGCGCTCGCACCGTTCCACACAATCTGCACGCCGATGCACAGCAGGATGAACGCCGAAAGCCTCAGAACGACGTTGGTGCCGGCTTCGCCCAATCGCCGGAGCATCCGCTCGGCATACGCGAACGAGACGTAAATCGTCGCCGCGAGCAGCGCGATTCCGAGCAAATAGCCGGTTGCGTTGACGAGCAGCGAACGCACCGTAAGCGGGTGGTTCGCGCCGATCGTGATGGCCACTGCGATCGAACCGGGTCCGACGGTGAGCGGCAGCGTCAGCGGATAGAACGCGCGCGCCGACGACGGCAGCGGCGACGGCGCGGCGAGCGAAGGCGGCGCAGCGTCGTCGCGGCGCAGCAGATCCCAGGCGAACGCGCACAGCAGCAGGCCGCCGGCAACGCGCACGACGGGAGTCGACAGACCGAAGAAGTCGAGAACGTACGTACCGATGAAGAGCGAAACGGCGAGAACGATCGCGCCGTTGATCGCGACGCGCTGCGCGAGCGAAGTCCGCTCCCGCGGTGCGCTGCCCGCCGTCATCACCAGAAACATCGGTGCGGCGCCCACCGGATTGATGATCGGAAACAGCGCCGCGAATACGAGCAGCGCGCTCTCGACGACCTGGCGCAGATCGGCGGTCATGACCTCCCACGATAGCATGCGGGTCTGTCGCGATGAGGAGTACACTCGCGCGTCGTCATGGCCGCCACCCGCACGCTGCACGGCTTCCACGCGGTCACCGCGCGCCTGCGCCAGCGGCCCGAATCGATTCAGGTGATCTACGTTTCCGGCGGGCGGCACGATGCCCGATCGCGCGAGTTCGCCGCGCGCGTGCGCGGCGCGGGCGTCGCGCTGCACAGCGTCGATGACGCGAGGCTCGACGAGCTTGCCGGCACCGATCGCCATCAGGGCGTGGTCGCCATCGTCGAGGTGGCGGCCGCGCCCGTCACGCTCGACGAAGTGCTCGATGCATCGCGCGAGCCGCCGCTTGTCGTCGTGCTCGACGGCGTCTCGGACCCGCACAATCTCGGCGCCTGTCTTCGCAGCGCCGACGCGTTCGGCGCGCACGCGCTGATCGTGCCGAAGGATCGATCGGCGGGATTGACGGCGACGGCCGCGAAAGCGGCGAGCGGCGCCGCCGACACGGTGCCGCTGATCGCCGTGACCAATCTCGCGCGAACGCTCGACGAATTGAAGGAGCGCGGCGTCTGGATCGTCGGCGCGGACGCTGGAGGCGAGAGCCTGTTCGACGCCGATGTGGGCGGACCCTTGGCGTGGGTGTTCGGTGCTGAAGGGACCGGTTTGCGGCGGCTGACGCGGGCGTCATGCGATCGGATCGTCGGAATCCCGCTCGCGGGGTCGGTCGAAAGCCTCAACGTGTCGGTCGCGTGCGGCATATGCCTCTACGCGTCGCGCCGCGCGCGCCGCCCGGCATCGTAAGGGTGTTACCACGCTGTTGGCCCCCTAAACGGCTGGCCGCTCCATTGCCACGTCCGACTTTCGAAATCGGAGCCGCTCGTAGAACTCGCTGACCTCGTCTCGGCCGGCGCGGAGCACCCACGTCATTCGCGGGTCAATCGCCCATCGCCGTGCGCACCAGCGCTCTGCCGATGCCCTTCCGCCGGTGACGCTCGGCGGTCCCGGCGAGGCACATTCCAGACGAGCGCCACGATTCCGGGTCGACATAGAACGGCAACGGGCTTGGTTGCGGCAATTTCCGGGGCGACCCAGTGCTCCAGGTGCGCTCGCGGGTTTCGTCATGGTGCCCGTACCGGCGCGGCTGGCGACTATGGCCATTTTCCTGGGTAGCACCCATATGTGCGGCGCGCATCTGCGTCGGCCGTCTTCGGGGGTCAACAGCGTAAGCAACCCCTCGTCGTAACGAAAACGCTCCGCGGCCTGGCCGGCCCGCGGAGCGTCGTAGCGCGACGTTACGTTCAGTCGACGAGCGTTACGGTCCTTCCTTGATGTCCACGCCGTAGAACGTGTGGCGTCCGAACGGCGAGAGCTTGAAGTCGACGACTTCCTTGCGCACCGGCTTCAACTGAACGGCGTGCGCGATCGTGAGCCACGGCGCCTGTTCCTTGAAGATCACCTGTGCCTTCATGTAGAGGTCGGTGCGCTGTTTCTGATCGGACAGTGTCTTCGCTTTCTGCACGAGGTCTTCGAACGGCTGATAACACCACTTCGACACGTTGCTGCCGTTGGTCTTGGCCGCGTCGCAGCCGAGCAGCGTATGCAGGAAGTTGTCCGGATCGCCGTTGTCGCCGGTCCAGCCGAGCATCCCCATCTGGTGCTCGCCGTTCTGCATCCGCTTGCGGTACTCGCCCCATTCGAAGCTCTTGATCTCGGCGATGACGCCGATCTTCACGAGGTCCGCCTGCATCAGCTCGGCGATCCGCCGCGCGTTCGGGTTGTACGGTCGTTGTACCGGCATCGCCCAGAGGTCCGTCGTGAATCCGCTGGGGTAGCCGGCGTCGGCAAGAAGCTTCTTGGCGGCGACCGGATCGTACGGGTCGTCCTTGATCGAGTCGTTGTACGACCACATCGACGGCGGAATCGGGTTCTTGGCGACGACGCCCGCGCTCAGGAAAACGGCGTCGATGATCGCCTTCTTGTTGATCGCCATGTTGACGGCCTTGCGCACGCGTACGTCGTCGAACGGCTTCTTCGTGACGTTGTACGCGAGGTAGCCGACGTTGAGCCCGGGTTGCTCCAGAATCTGGACGTTCGGGTCCTTGCGCATCGCGTCGAGATCGGCCGGGTTCGGATACGGCATCACATGGCATTCGCCCTTCTGCAGCTTCGCCCAGCGCACCGACGCGTCCGGCGTGATCGAGAACACGAGGTCGTCGATCTTCGCTTTGCCGCCCCAGAACTGCGGGAAAGCCTTGTAGCGGATGACCGCGTCCTTCTGGTACTGGACGAGATAGAAGGGTCCGGTTCCAATCGGCTCCTGGTCGAGCTTCTCGGGCGTTCCTGCCTTCATCATCGCGTCGGCGTATTCCTTCGACTGCACGCCCGCATACTCCATGGCGAGATCCGACAGGAACGGCGCCTCCGGCCGCTGCAACGTGATGCGCACCGTGTAATCGTCGACCTTCTCGACGGTCTTCAAGAGCTTCGGCAGTCCCATGTCGTTGAAGTACGAATGGTTCGTGCTCGTCACCTTGAAGTAAGGGTTGTCTTCTTTCCACTGGCGCTCGATCGCGAAGATGACGTCATCGGCGTTGAAGTCGCGCGTCGGCTTCCACGCGCGATGGTTGTGCCATTTCACGCCCTTGCGCAGGTAGAACGTATAGACGGTGCCGTCGGGCGAGATCGTCCAGCGCTCGGCAAGCCCCGGCACGACGCGCGTTCCGCCGCGCTCGAAGTCGACGATGCGGCTGTAGATCTGGCTGTTGGCATCGAACGACGTGCCGGTCGTGTTCACCGCCGGATAGAAGTTCTCGGGGCTGCCTTCCGAGCAGAAGACCAGCGTCTTGGCGGCGACGCCGGTCGCGGCGATTGCCGCGGGCAGCGCCAGCGCGGCGATCAGCGCGCGCGCTGCAAAAGGAAACCGGCGCGTTGTCCGGTGGTGCGTTTTCATCGACATCCCTCCTGGTGGTTGAGGCCTAGGATACAGGCAATATGGTATCGCCGGCCGGCGTATCGGCGGGCACAAGAAAGGTCTCGGCAAGATGGCAGGCGACCTGACGGCCGCCGACGGGCCGCAGCGCGGGCCGCTCGGCGCGGCAGCGGTCGATCACGTGCGGGCAGCGGGTGGAAAAGACGCAACCGGTCGGCGGATCGAGCGGAGACGGCCGCTCGCCTTTGAGCGGCGTGCGCTGCCGGCGGTCGGCAGGCGCAATGCACGGCGTCGACGCGAGCAGCGCTTGCGTGTAGGGATGCAGCGGCCGCCCGAAGATTTGCACGTTGCTGCCTTGCTCCATCGAAAGGCCCAGATACATCACGAGCACGTCGTGCGCGATGTGGCGCACGACGGCGAGATCGTGCGAGATGAAAAGGTACGCGAGCCCGAGCTCGGCCTGCAGGTCGGCGAGGAGGTTCAGCACCTGCGCCTGCACCGACACGTCGAGCGCGGAGACCGGCTCGTCGGCGACGACGAGCGCCGGGTTCAGCATCAGCGCGCGCGCAATCGCGATGCGCTGGCGCTGTCCGCCGGAGAACATGTGCGGATAGCGGATGTAATGCTCGGGCCGAAGGCCCACTTTGGCGAGCATCGCGCGTGCCCGCTCGGCGCGCTCCGCCGGCGGGAGGTCGGTATTGATCGCGAGCGGCGCCTGAAGGATCGCGCCGATCTTCTTGCGCGGATTGAGCGAGCCGTAGGGGTTCTGGAAGACCATCTGCACGGTCTTGCGCAGCGCACGCCGTTCGCGCTCGGTCGCGGCGACCGCATCGATGCCGCCAAGCCGCAGCTCGCCCGCCGTCGGTCGCTCGATCAGCGCGACGACGCGCGCGAGCGTCGACTTACCGCAGCCCGACTCGCCGACCACGGCCAGCGTGCGCGCCGGCGCCAGCGTGAACGACAGTCCGCCGACGGCGTGCAAGTGGGCCGGCGCGCGCAGCGGGCCGCGACGGATCTCGTAGACGCGCGTCAGATTGCGCGCGTCGATGACGGGCGCCGCGGCGGCCACCGCGCGACTCTCGCGGTCGCGGTGCGCGCTCGCGTATTCGCGCTCGTTGCCGCTTTTGCTCATACGTCGGCGGTCCTTCCGGCGACCTGACCGTCGCGCGCGATCGCCGTCGCCCGCTGTGGATCGCCGAGCGGATAGTGGCAGCGGACGCGGCCGCCGGCCCACGCCCGAAGCTCCGGCCGCACCCGGCACGAGCGCTCGGTTGCGTAGGTGCAGCGCGGCGCGAAAAGGCATCCCGGCGGCCGATCGTAGAGGCCCGGCACGATGCCCGGAATCGTCGCGAGCCGGCCGCCACCGGCGCTCCTCTCGGGCATCGCGGACAGCAGCGCCTCGGTGTACGGATGCTCGGGCGCCGCGAACAGCGCGTCGGCGTCGCGCTCCTCGACGATCTGGCCGGCGTACATCACCGCGACGCGCCGCGCCATCTCGGCGACGACGCCCATGTTGTGCGTGACGAGGATCAGCGCCATGCCGCGCTCGCGCTGCAGCGCGCGCAGCAGATCGAGGATCTGCGCCTGGATCGTCACGTCGAGCGCGGTCGTCGGCTCGTCGGCGATCAGCAAACGCGGATTGCACGCGATCGCCATCGCGATCATCACGCGCTGGTTCATGCCGCCGGAGAGCTGATGCGGGTAGTCGCCGATGCGGCTCGCCGCGGCAGGGATGCCGACCTGCTCGAGCAGCTCGATCGCGCGCCGCTTCGCCGCGTTGCGGTCGAGCCCGAGGTGCAGCCGCAGCGTCTCGGTCAACTGGAATCCGATGGTGAAGCACGGGTTAAGGCTCGTCGTCGGGTCCTGGAAGATCATCGCGACGTCCTTGCCGACGAGCATCCGGCGCTCGTGGTCCGACAGACGCTGCAGATCGCGGCCGGCGAACTCGAGCTTGCGCGCACGCACACGACCGGGCCAGGCGATCAGGCCCATCAGTGCGAGCATCGAAACGCTCTTGCCCGATCCGGACTCGCCGACGATCCCGAGCACGTCGCCTTCGTCGAGCGCGAGGCTCACGCCTTCCACCGCGTGCATGACGCCGCCCTGCGTCGGGAAATCGACGTGCAGGTCCTCGATCTCGAGCAGCGGCATGGGCGAACCTATCGCTTGAGCTTCGGATCGAGCGCGTCGCGCAATCCGTCGCCGAGCAGGTTGAACGCGAGCACGGTCACGAGAATCATGATCCCGGGCAACGTGACGACCCACCATGCGCGCAGCACGAACTCGCGCGCGTCGGCGAGCATCGTGCCCCATTCGGAGGCGGGCGGCTGTGCACCCAACCCGAGGAAACCGAGCGCCGCGGCGTCGAGTATGGCGACCGAAACGCCGAGAGACGCTTGTACGATCAGCGGCGCCGCGCAGTTCGGCAGCACCTCGACGAACATCAGCCGCGCGAGCCCGGCGCCATTCGCGCGCGCGGCCGTCACGTAGTCCTTCGCCGTTTCGGTAATCACGGCGGCTCGCGTGATCCGAACGTAATGCGGCAGCACGACCACGGCCACGGCGAGCATCGCGTTCATGATGCCCGGACCGAGTATCGCGACGATGACGATGGCGAGCAGCAGGCTCGGAAGCGTCAGGATGATGTCCATCAGCCGCATGATCGCGATCTCGGTCACGCCGCGCGCGAAGCCGGCGACGAGACCGAGCGTGATGCCGACGACGATCGACAGCGCGACCACCGCGATGCCGATCAAAAGCGACAGGCGCGCGCCGTGAATCAGCCGGGACAGGATGTCGCGACCGATCGCGTCGGTGCCGAGAAGGTAGGCGCTCGATCCGCCTGCTTGCCACACCGGAGGCTTCAGGAACGCGGCGTTGTTCGTGAGGTCGGGCGAATACGGCGCGAGCACGTTGGCGAACGCTGCCATCGTCAGCACGACGATGACGACCGCAAGTCCCGCCACGGCGCCGTGGTTCTTGCTGAAGTAACCCCAGAACTCGCGCACCCGTCCCGGCGGCGCGGGTATGGCGGCATCGGCGACCAGGAGGGGTGTGCTCAACTCGATCTCCGGATCCGCGGATTGATCACGCCGTAGGTGACATCGACCAACAGGTTCACCGTCATCACGACGAAGCCCAGCATCAGCAGGCCGCCTTGCAGCACCGGATAGTCGCGGCGGTTGATCGCCTCGATCAGCCACTTGCCCACGCCGGGCCACGAGAAGATCGTCTCGGTGAGGATCGCCCCCGTGAACAGCACGCCGACCTGCAGCCCGATGACGGTCACGACGGGGATCAGCGCGTTGCGAAACGCGTGCATCGCGACGACGCGCACCTTCGACAGACCTTTCGCCCGTGCGGTGCGGATGTAGTCCTCGCCCAGTACCTCGAGCATCGCCGAGCGCGTCATCCGCGCAATGATCGCGAGCGGATTGGTGCCGAGAACGATCAACGGAAGGATCAGATGCGACACCGCCGAGCGGAATGCGCCTTTCTCGCCGGAGAGCAGCGCGTCGATCGTCAGGAAACCGGTCACCGGCTCGATGTAGTACTTGACGTCGATTCGTCCGGACACCGGCGTCCATCCGAGCTGGACCGAGAACAGCAGGATGAGCAGCAGACCCCACCAGAAGATCGGCATCGAGTAGCCGGTGAGCGACACGCCCATCACGCCGTGGTCGAACACCGAGTTGCGGCGCACGGCGGCAATCATTCCGGCCGGGATGCCGACGACGAGTGCGAAGATGATCGCCGAGAGCGCGAGCTCGATCGTCGCCGGAAACAGCGACGCGAACTCCGAGACCACCGGCGCCTGCGTGATCATCGAGCGGCCGAGATCGCCGCGCAGCACGCGCTCGATGTAGATGCCGTATTGGACGAGCACGGGGCGATCGAGGCCGTATTCCTTCAGCAGCTTTTCGTGCCGAACGGCATCGATGCCTCGCTCGCCCGCCATCGTTTCGATCGGGTCGCCGGGCACGAGGCGGATCAGGAAAAAAGCGAGCAGCGTCATCCCGATGAACGTCGGGATCACGAGCGAAAGGCGAGTGAGCAGGAAGCGAACCATCGCGGCGGGCCCGGCAGCCTTTGCCTTCGCCGCGGGCGTAGTATTGAACCACAAATTGCCCCCGGGACCGCCCGAGCGCGACGCGTCGGGCGGTGCCGGATACCTGCCGCATTTGACGCTGTGGGACGCTTTCGGCATCATCGGCGCTGCTTAAGGCGGACTCGCGTTGATCGCGTTCATCCTTCGCCGACTCCTCCAATCGATTATCGTGATGGCCGTCGTCGCGTTCATCGCGTTCGGCCTGTTCAACTTCGCCGGCGATCCGGTGGCGTTCATGGTCGGACCGGAAGCGACGGTCGCAGAACGAGCGCAGCTTCGCCACGACCTCGGGCTCGATCGGCCCTTCTATATCCAGTTCATGCGGTTCGCGCGCAACGTCGTGCACGGCGAGTTCGGATTGTCGCTGCGCCAAGGCCGGCAGGTGTCGGCGATGCTCAAGGAGCGCTTGCCCGCCACGCTGGAGCTCTCGATTGCGGCGGCACTGCTCGCGCTCGCGCTGGGCATTCCGCTCGGCGTCTACACGGCGCTCAAGCGCGACACGTGGCTCGCGCATCTGCTCCTTGCGGGCTCGCTCGTCGGCGTGTCGCTGCCGACGTTCCTGATCGGCATCCTGCTGATCCTGATATTCGCCGTCCAGCTCGGATGGCTGCCGTCGTTCGGCCGAGGCGACACCGTCGCGTTCGGCTGGTGGACGTCCGGCCTCTTCACCGCGTCGGGATTGAAGGCATTGATCTTGCCGTCGATCACACTGTCACTGTTCCAGATGACGCTGATCATGCGGCTCGTGCGCGCCGAAATGCTCGAAGTGCTGCGGACCGACTACATCAAGTTCGCGCGTGCGAGGGGCTTGACCGACCGCGCGATCCACTTCGGACACGCGCTGAAGAACACGCTGGTGCCGGTCATCACGATCACCGGGCTGCAACTGGGGGCGATCATCGCGTTCGCGATCATCACCGAAACCGTATTCCAATGGCCGGGTATGGGATTGCTGTTCATTCAGGCGGTCACCTTCGCCGACATTCCCGTGATGGCGGCGTACCTTTGCTTCATCGCCCTCGTGTTCGTGCTGCTCAATCTGATCGTCGACCTGCTCTATTATGCTGTCGACCCGCGCCTTCGCATCGAGCGCCCCGGGTTCGCGGCCGCCTAGCGTCGCGTTGGGCAATCCCTGACTCCATGACCAATCCCGTCGACTATATCCGCGCGTGGCAATCCGACTTCGCTTCGGTTCGCCGCGACTTGCACATGCATCCGGAGCTCGGCTTCCAGGAGCACCGGACGGCGAAGCTCGTCGCCGAAAAGCTCGCCGCGCTCGGTATCGAGCATCACGCGGGTATCGGCAGGACCGGCATCGTCGCCGTCGTTCCGGGCCGTTCGGTCGAAAGTGGCAGGACGATTGCTTTGCGCGCGGACATGGACGCGCTGCCGATGCAGGAGGAGAACGGGTTCGCTCACAAGTCACGCTACGACGGACGCATGCACGGCTGCGGCCACGACGGACACACGACGATGCTGTTGGCGGCGGCGCGCTACCTGCACGAGACACACCGGTTCGACGGCATCGCGTACCTGATCTTCCAGCCGGGCGAGGAAGGGTTCGCCGGCGCGAAAGCGATGCTCGACGACGGTCTGTTCGAGCGCTTTCCCGCGCAAAAGGTGTTCGCGCTGCACAACTGGCCGGCGCTTGCAGTCGGGCGCATCGGCCTCACGCCGGGACCGGCGATGGCGGCGGCGGACCGCATCGAAATCACGATCGATGGCCGCGGCGGCCACGGCGCGCATCCGCATGCGGCGGTCGATCCGGTGCTCGTCGCCGGACACATCATCACCGCGGCGCAATCGATCGTCAGCCGCAACGTGAGCCCGATCGATACCGCGGTCGTCAGCCTGTGCGCGATGCAAGCGGGCAATCCGGGCGCGATGAGCGTCATACCGTCGCATGCGAAGCTCGTCGGAACGGTGCGAACCTTCCGCGCAACCACGCAGGACATGATCGAGAAGCGGCTCACCGAGCTCGTGATGTCGATCGCGGCGGCGTTCGGCGCGAGCGCGAAGCTCGACTATCAGCGTGTCTACCCCGCGACGATCAACCACGAGCGCGAAACGCAGTTCGCCGCCGACGTCGCGACCGCGCTCGTCGGCGCGGAAAACGTCGTGCGCAACCTCGACCCCTCGATGGGCTCCGAGGATTTCTCGTTCATGCTGCAGGTGAAGCCCGGCGCGTTCGCGCGCCTGGGGCAGGGCGGACTCGACGACGGCGGCTTCCTGCACAGCAGCCGATACGATTTCAACGACGCCGTGATTCCGCTGGGTGCCGGTTTCCTCGCGTCGCTCGCCGAGCGCGCGATGCCGCTCGCGGGGTGATCTTGGAGACGCGCATGGCACCGACGGTATCGAACCATTTTGCGTCGACGTACGCCGAGGCGCGGCGGAAGTTTCGCGACGTCGCTGGCGCGCGCGGACTGGCGGTTTCCTCGAACGTCAATCCGGATGCGCGCGGACCCGATGGTGAAGAGCTCGCGACCGACGTCGCGCTGCTTGGCGCTTCGGATGCCGATTCGATGCTGTTGCTGACGTCCGCGATGCACGGCGTCGAGGGCTTCTGCGGCTCCGGTTGCCAGATCGCGCTGCTGCACGACGATGCGTTCAACGACATCGTCAAGGCATCCGGAATCGCCGTGTTGTTCCACCACGCGGTCAATCCCTACGGGTTTGCGCATCTGCGCAGGACCAACGAGGACAATGTCGACCTCAACCGCAACTTTCGCGACTTCGGCACGACGCCGCCGCGCAATGTCGCGTACGCCGATGTTCACGCGTTCGTCGTTCCCGCGCAGTGGCCGCCGACCGCGGAAAATCAGGCAACGGTGGCTGCTTATGCCGCACGCCACGGCTTGAAAGCGCTCCAGGCCGCGATCACGGGCGGCCAGTGCGAATTCGCCGATGGGCTTTTCTACGGCGGCGTGCGCGCGACGTGGAGCAACGGCATGCTGCGCAAGACGCTGCGCGAGCACGGATCGCATAGGAAGCGCGTCGGCTGGATCGATTTTCACACCGGGCTCGGCCCCTGGGGTCACGGCGAAAAGATCTACTCCGGGCCCGACGATGCCGCGACGATCGCGCGGGCGCGCGCCTGGTGGGGCAACGACATCACGTCGTTCTACGATGGCTCGTCGACGTCGGCCCGGCTCACCGGCGTGAGTTTCAACGCCGCGCTCGACGAGTGCCCGCGCGCGCAGTACACGGGAATGGCGCTCGAATACGGGACGCTGTCGCTACTCGACACGTTGCAGGCGCTTCGCGCCGACCAGTGGCTCGCGAACCACAGCGATGCAACGACCGAACAGCGCGCAGCGATCAAGCGCCAGATCCGCGACGCGTTCTACGGCGACACCGACGAGTGGAAAGCGATGGTTTACGGTCAAGCCCGCGTCGCGTGCGTGCAGGCGGTGCGAGGGCTGTCCGCGGCGTCGTGACCGGAATGTCGACCAAGGCGGCTGTGTTTGCGTTGTCAAAGCGCGATGGAATTCGCCGATCCCGTTCCCAACCCTGACGCGACCAGGGTCGCGGCACGTGTCGCCGCGTGGTGGCACGGCGACCTCGCGTGGAGCTTTCGACGCTCGCCGATGGCGATCGGGTCCTCGACGATCCTGCTGATCTGCGTCGGCGCGGCGCTGTTCGCCCCGTGGGTCGCACCGCACAACCCGTTCGACCTGCGTACGTTGAATCTCACCGATGCGCTGTCGCCGCCCGCGTGGCTTGGCGGCAACGCGCGCTATCTGCTCGGCACCGACGACCAGGGTCGCGACGTGCTTTCCGCCATTCTCTTCGGTGCGCGCGTGTCGCTCGCCGTCGGCCTCGCCGCCGTCGCGCTCGCGATGCTGCTCGGCGTTGCGCTTGGACTCGTCGCCGGTTACGTCGGCGGCCGCATCGACGCGTTCATCATGCGCGTGGCCGACGTGCAACTGTCGTTCCCCGCCATCCTCATTGCGCTGCTGATCGACGGGGTCGCGCGCGCGGCGCTGCCGCGCGATGCGCACACGAACATCGCCCTGGCCGTGCTCGTGCTCGCGATCGCGCTGTCGAACTGGGTGCAATACGCGCGCACGGTGCGCGGATCGACGATGGTCGAGAAGAACAAGGAGTACGTTCAGGCGGCACGCGTAGTCGGCATCGGCGCGTTCGCGATCATGCGCCGGCATCTGTTGCCGAACGTGCTCGGGCCGGTGCTGGTGCTCGCGACGATCAACGTCGCCACCGCGATCATCACCGAGGCGACGCTGTCGTTTCTCGGCGTCGGCGTTCCGCCCACGCAACCCTCGCTGGGAACGCTGATCCGCGTCGGCAACGATTTCCTGTTTTCGGGCGAATGGTGGATTACGATCTTCCCGGGCGCGGCGCTGGTGATCATGGTGCTGGCAATCAACTTGCTCGGCGACTGGTTGCGCGATGCGCTGAATCCGAGACTGCGATGACTGGGGGGCTACCGATCGAACGCAAGACTACGACAAGGAGTACCCCATGAAGCGAAACCTGATGTGGGTCGCGCCGCTCGCGCTTGCCGGTTGTCAATCGTGGGCGCCGACGTGGAGCGAAGTGACCGGCGCGCTTCCAGACGCCAATGCCGCCCGTGATGCGCGCGCGACCGTCGTCGCATTGGTCGACGGGAGCTCGCCGATTTCGGCAGCACCGCGCGTGCAACGCCAGACGGAGCCGCTGCAACGCCAGATCGTCCCGCAGGGCACGATCCGCATCGATCCGGGACGCCACGACGTTGCGCTCGCCGCCGTCCACCCGAACGATGTCGGGCCGCTCGCTTCGGCAGCCAACGCCGCCGAGGTCACGCGCTTCCAGCTCGACGCCGCGCCGTGCGAGCGCTATTACGTCAACGTTCAGGTCGACAACGCCAACCCGCGCACCTGGAAGCCGTTCGTGAACGCCGTCGAACCGATCGTCGGTTGCGGCGGGGCCGCGGCCAAATGAATCGGCAACGCGTTCGGGGCGATTCAACCCGATGATCGGCGCGGCGCCAACGCGCGAGGGCACCGCGCCGGCGCCGCTGCTCGACGTCGACCAGTTAACGGTCGAGTTTCCCACTCGACGTGGCGCTCTCACCGCGATCGCCGACGTGTCGTTCACGATCGCGCCGGGCGAAGTGCTCGGCGTGGTCGGCGAATCGGGCGCCGGCAAGTCGGTCACGGGCGCGGCGATCATCGGCCTGATCGATCCGCCGGGTCGAATCGCGCACGGCGAGATCAGGCTCGGCGGCCGACGAATCGACAACTTGCCGCCGGAAGCGCTGCGTCGCGTGCGCGGTCGCGAGATCGGCGCGGTGTTCCAGGATCCGCTGACCGCGCTCAATCCGTTGTACACGATCGGTCGCCAGCTCGTCGAAACGATTCGAACGCACCTGCCACTCGCGCCGGCCGACGCACGGGCGCGCGCGATCGCGTTGCTCGAGGAAGTCGGCATCCCGGCGGCGGCGCGGCGCACCGAACACTTCCCGCACCAATTCTCCGGCGGCATGCGCCAGCGCGTCGTGCTGGCACTCGCGCTCGCGGCGAATCCGCGGTTGATCGTCGCAGACGAGCCGACGACCGCGCTCGACGTGTCGATCCAGGCGCAGATCATCCAGCTCCTGAGGCGCCTTGCGCGCGACCACGCGACGGCAGTGATGCTCATCACGCACGACATGGGCGTGATCGCCGAGACCGCCGATCGCGTCGCCGTGATGTATGCCGGACGCATCGTCGAGATAGGGCCGGTTGCCGATGTCATTCATCGGCCGGCGCATCCGTACACGGTCGGCCTGATGGGGTCGATTCCAAAGCTCGTACATGATCGCGATCGGCTGGCGGCGATCGAGGGCGCGATGCCGCGGCTCGGCGCGATTCCGTCGGGTTGCGCGTTTCACCCCCGCTGCCCGCGCGCGTTCGACCGGTGCCGGCTCGAGAGACCGGAGCTCATGGCCGTCGGCGCAACGCGCGCCGCGTGCTGGCTGCACGCGACCGTGGCTGTTTGACGGCGTCTCAGGCGATCGACGCGGCGCCGCGTTCGCGCCATTGCGCCGGCGAAACGCCCGCGATCTTCTTGAAGCTTCGACTGAACGCGGATTCCGACGCGTAACCGACGGCGAGCGCGACCGCCGACACCTTCGTCGCGCCGTCGGCGAGCTGCCGCGCGGCAAGCGCAATCCGCCATTGCGCGAGATACTGCATCGGCGGACAGCCGACGAGCTGCGTGAAGCGGTCGGCCAAGACGGAACGCGACATGGCGGCCTCCTTGGCCAACGCATCGAGGCTCCATGGTTCGGCAGGACGCGCGTGCAGCAAAGCGAGCGCGCGGCCGATCCGCTGATCGCGCAGTCCCGCGAGCCACCCCGTGCGCTCAGGCGGAATCGCTTCGAGATGTCGGCGGATCACCTCGACGAACATCAGCTCGCTCAAGCGAAGCCGGATGCATTCGCCGCCGGCGCGCCGCGCTCGAGCTTCGACGAGCGTGAGCTCGATCAGCCGGTCGAGCATGTCGGGCTCGCCGCAGCGCTGCTCGACGCGCATCAACGGCGGCAGCGCCGCGAGCAGCGGGTTGAACGGACGCGCGTCGCAGCCGAGGAAGCCGCAGACGAATTGGGCGTGTTCGGCGCCGCCGCCGCCCTCGGTCACCACGAACGGAAGCTCGCCGGTCGCCATCGCGCGAAAGAATGCGAGCGCCGCATCGACGTCGGGCTTGGCGGGAACGTCGCGCCCGCTCGACATGACGTAAGGATCGCCATGCGGAACGACGAGCACATCACCGGCGCTGAACGGCACGGCAAGCCCGCCGTCGATCGTTGCGATTCCCGAGCCTCGCGTCACCACGTGATACGACACGACGTGCCGCGCGCGCGGCAGGATGATCGGCGCGAACAGCTCGGCGCGCGGAACGTTGACACCCCATGGCGACGATGCGTCGACGACGAAGAACAGCGCGCCGGTGAGCTTGACGGTGCGCAGGACGTCGGACAGCGGATCGGCCGCACCGCGGTCGGTCGCATCGGCGCTGTCCGGCGCACGCGGAAACCCGGACAGCGCGACAACGGATTCGGACGCCGGGTCATGGCGATCGACCATACGCGCACTTAGACTCGATTCGAGGTCGTCGTGATCGGAATTCGGATGGAGAAATGCGATGAGCGAACGTGACGGCGCGCCGCGGGGCCGGCTGCCCGCAGAAGTATATGACGAGATGTTCGTTCCGGCGCTGTTCGCGCAGTGGGGCGATATCGTCGCCGACGCCGCGCGCATCGGCGAGCGACAACGCGTACTCGACGTCGCGTGCGGCACGGGCGTTCTCGCGCTCGCGGCCGCCTCGCGAGTCGGGCAGGGTGGCGCCGTCGCGGCACTGGACGCGAACGAAGGCATGCTCGACGTCGCGCGTCGCAAGAGCTCTGCAATCGATTGGCGCGGCGGGCGCGCGGAGGCGCTGCCGTTCGACGATGGGTCGTTCGACGCGGTCGTGAGCCAGTTCGGCATGATGTTCTTCGACGATCCGCTCGCCGCGTTGCGAGAGATGATGCGCGTGCTGCGTACCGGCGGGCGCCTTGCGGTGGCGGTTTGGGAGGCGCTCGAGCAATCGCCGGGCTACGCTTCGCTCGCCGCGCTGCTGCAGCGGCTTTTCGGCGATGGCGTCGCCGATGCGTTCCGCGCGCCGTTCGTGCTGGGCGATCGAGCGCGCCTGCTTCGGCTTTGCGCCGATGCCGGCATCGCCGATGCGACGGTGAGCGCGCGTAGCGGCGCGGCGCGCTTCAGGTCGATCGACGCGCTCGTGACGGCCGAGCGCGCGTGCGTGTGGACGCTCGGTGGGCTGCTCGACGATGCGCAATTCGCGCTTCTGCGCGCGGAAGCCGAAGTCGCGCTGCGGCCGTTTGTCGGCAGCGATGGGGCGATCGGGTTCGACGTTCCGGCGCTGATCGTCACCGCCGACAAGCGCTAACGCGTTTCGGCCGCCGCCGTCGTTCGCGGCCGACGGCGATCACGTATGATCGCCCGGGCTTCTTCGAGGACTGCGATCGTGGAATCGGCCGACTGCGTTGTGATCGGGGCCGGCGTCGTCGGCCTTGCGATCGCGCGCGAGCTCGCGATGGCCGGACGCGAGGTGCTGGTTCTCGAGTCCGAGGACGCCGCCGGCACGCATACGAGCTCGCGCAACTCGGAAGTCATTCACGCGGGCCTCTACTATCCGCCGGGCTCGCTGAAGGCACGGCTCTGCGTCGAGGGCCGCAAGGCGGTCTATGCGTATTGCGCCGAGCGCGGCGTCGCGCATCGGAGAATCGGCAAGATCGTCGTCGCGACAGAGCAGTGCGAGCTCGAGCGCGTCAACGCGTACGCGGCGACCGGGCGGGCGAACGGCGTCGACGACCTGCGGTTTCTGACGACGGCCGAACTGCGCGATCTCGAGCCCGAGGTTCGCTGCGTCGGAGGCTTTCTGTCGCCGTCGACCGGGATCGTCGACAGCCATGCGCTGATGCTGGCGCTGACGGGCGATGCGGAAAATCACGGTGCCAAAGTCGTGCTGCGCGCACCGGTTGTCGGCGGAAGCGTACGCGGTCGCCTACCCCGCGTGGAGGTCGGCGGCGCGGAGCCGACAACGCTCGAGTGCCGCACGGTGATCAATGCCGCCGGCCTGTTTGCGCCGGATGTCGCGCGCTCGATCGACGGCTTTCCGCCGCAAAGCATTGCGCGGCGCTACTTCGCAAAGGCGCACTATTTCACGCTGTCGGGGCGAAGCCCCTTTCGCCGGCTGGTGTATCCGGTCGCCTCCGAAGCGCATCTGGGCGTGCACGTTACGCTCGATCTCGCCGGCGAAGCGCGGTTCGGACCGGACGTGTCGTGGGTCGAACGCGTCGACTACGCGTTCGACGGCACACGCGAACCGCTCTTCCGCCAAGCGATCCGCCGCTATTACCCGGGGCTTCGCGACGACGCGCTTCGTCCCGGTTACACGGGGATTCGGCCGAAAGTCGTCGGTCCGGGCGAGCCGGCCGGCGACTTCGTCATCGAAGGGCCGCAACGTCACGGCGTCGGCGGCCTGGTGAATCTCTTCGGCATCGAATCGCCGGGGCTCACCGCTTCGCTCGCCATTGCCCGCTACGTCCGCACGTTGATCGTCCAGGCGCCCGAGAGACTCCTATAATGACCCGCCGCGCATCCGCGCTGCGCGCGCCTACGTACTCGCATTCGGGTAATCGAAACCAAGGGAGACCCGCAATGGCCATGATCAACGTGGAGGTGAAGCGGACCATCAAGCGTCCGATCGGCGTCGTGAGCCGCCAGTTCGGCGACATCGCGCACCACGCGCGCGACCACGTGCATCCGGACATCACGTTCACCGTGCTCTTGGAGCAAGGCGAGGAATGCCGCTTCCGCCAGCAAGTGAAGCTCGTCGGCATGCTGCAGACCGACGAAGTCGTCCAGCGCCGCAACGCCGATGGAAGCCTGACGTCGGAGGTGGTCAACGGCGCCAATCGCGGCATGCGAATCCATCAGTCGTTCGCGCCGGAAGGCCCGGATGCGACGATGGTGACCTTCCGCGCCGAGGCGCCGGCGAAAGGCGTCAAGCGCCTGCTCGCGCCGCTGTTCGTGATGGCGATTCGCAGAGCCGTCGAGAAGGGCTTCGAGGAAGACCGCGTCGATCTCGAGGAGCGTGGTTACGGCGCTTGACCCCGGCAAGCGCGGGCCATTCGTCGGCGAGCGTCAAATCGCGACGCTCGCCACGCCACTGGTCGAGCTCACCGACGTCGCGCGCACGTTCGACGTGTCGCCGCCCTGGCTCGATCGCGTTCTCGGCGGCAAGGCGCGCGCGCAGCTCGTCGCGGTCGATGGCGTGACGCTCGCGATCGCGCGCGGCGAAACGCTCGGTCTCGTCGGCGAATCGGGTTGCGGCAAGTCGACGGTCGCACGGCTGATCGTCGGACTGCACGAGCCCACGCGCGGGCGAATCGTCTACGACGGGACGCTGCTCGCGGGGCTCGGCGCGCGGACGACCAATGCGGCGGCGCGCCGAGCGGCGCGTCGCTCGATGCAGATGATTTTTCAGGACCCCTACGCGAGCCTCAATCCGCGCTGGCGCGTCGCCGACATCGTCGCCGAGCCGATTCGCGCGCACGACGACAGCCTCACGCGCGAAGCGGTTCGGCTGCGCGTCGCGACGTTGCTCCAGCAGGTTGGCCTTGCGCCCGACGACGTCGCCAAGTACCCGCATCAGTTTTCCGGCGGTCAGCGCCAGCGGATCTCGATCGCGCGCGCGCTCGCGACGCATCCGGCGTTCATCGTTTGCGACGAACCGACGTCGGCACTCGACGTTTCGGTCCAGGCGCAAGTGCTGAACCTGATGCGCGACTTGCAGCGCCGCTTGCGGCTGACCTATCTGTTCATTTCACACAACCTCGCGGTCGTCCATCACATCGCCGATCGCGTCGGCGTGATGTACCTCGGCCGCATCGTCGAGCTCGCGTCGACGGCGCGGCTGTTCGAAGCGCCGCAGCATCCGTACACGCGGATGCTGCTTGCTGCCGTACCCGACCTCGAGCTCACGGGACGCGCGCGAACCGCCGTGGGCGGCGAAGTGCCCAATCCGCTGGAGCCGCCGAGCGGCTGCGCGTTCCACCCGCGGTGTCCGTATGCGAACGATCGCTGTCGCGTCGAAGCGCCCGTGCTCGCCGACGCGGCGGCGGGTGGGTTTGTAGCGTGCCATGCGCTTGCCGAGGGACGTCTCGGCGCCGAAGCGCGCGCGCGCTGACGGTGGCATGACACGTCCGCAGCGCCTCTGACGAATCGATGCGCCGTCTTGGAACTACTTGACCCGCATGACGAATTGTCGATACTCGCTGTCTCCGGCATAGACCGAGCGGCGTTGGCGAGAGACGGGCCGCAACAAATCCGAATGGCATTCGCGTGCATGCCCCTGCATGGTGCAAAGATCCCGAGGATCCGAGATCGATCGATGAGTCAGGACGCGAACAATCCGTCACTCGCCAGCGACGACGAAGAAGGTTGCCCGTTCGAAGCAATGGGCGTCGGCGTGGGAACGCGCATCCAATTGGTACCCGCGACGGCGGGCGGGCAAGCGCGTTACTACACATCGGTGATCGGCTACGTCGAGGAGAAGTACCTGATCGTTCAGGCACCGCTCGCGAAGGGGCTGCCTGTTCTGCTGCGCGAAGGAGAGGCGCTAACGATCCATGTCTTTTCCGGACTCGGCCTTTTCACCTTCGACACCATGGTTCTTCACGTCTTTCGCAGTCCCTTCTTCTATCTGCATCTGGACTTCCCCAGCGTCATTCGCAGCTCGTCGCTTCGCAAGTCGATCCGGGTGAAGGTGGCGCTTGCAGTGGAGGTGAAGCTGCCGGGCCAGCCGGATGAGACGATTCCCGCTCGGATAGTCAATCTCAGCGCGACGGGAGCCGGTGTCGAGAGCAGCCGTCCGCTCGGCGCCCAGGGCGACTCGCTCGCGCTGGATTTCTCTTTCACCGTGCAGCCTGGCAATGTGGCCGTACATGTCGAGACCAAAGCAACGATCCGAAGCCTCGGGCACCGCGAAGCGGCGTCGGCGGATGCCGCGCAAAGCTTTGTCTTCGGCGTCGCCTTCGACCACCTCGCATCCGATCAGCAGGTCCTGCTGCAGAATCTGGTCTACGAAACGCTGCTTGCCGACCGCAAGAACATGGCGTGATCCCACATGGCGCAGCGGCGCGGCCACGTGCGGCCGACAACATCGCGCCCGCTTGGCGGGCCCGGCGCCATCGCACCCCGAATCGACGCCGGCGTTCCGCTATAATCCGGCAACTCGCGACGCCCGAATCCGGGTTTGTCGCGACCACGCCTACGCTCGCGTAGCGCCTCGCATCTCGCATCTACGGCCCAGCAAGGACTCCCGTGCGCCTTACGCAGATCAAGCTTTCCGGGTTCAAGTCGTTCGTCGATCCGACCCCGATCGGCACGCCGGGCCAACTGGTCGGCATCGTCGGGCCGAACGGCTGCGGCAAGTCGAACGTCATCGATGCCGTGCGCTGGGTGCTCGGCGAGTCGAAGGCCTCCGCGTTGCGCGGCGAATCGATGCAGGACGTCATCTTCAACGGCGCTGGCGAGCGCAAGCCGGTCGGACGGGCGTCGGTCGAGCTCTTCTTCGACAACAGCGCCGGGCGCATCGGCGGCCAGTGGGGCCAGTACGTCGAGCTCTCGATCAAGCGCGTGCTTACGCGTGACGGTGATTCGACGTACTACATCAACAACATTCCGGTGCGCCGCCGCGACATCCACGATCTGTTCCTCGGCACCGGCCTCGGGCCGCGCGCGTACGCGATCATCGAGCAGGGGATGATCTCGCGTGTGATCGAAGCGAAGCCCGAGGAGCTGCGCGTCTTTCTCGAAGAAGCGGCCGGCGTGTCGAAGTACAAGGAGCGGCGCAAGGAGACCGAAGGTCGGCTCGCCGACACGCGAGAAAATCTTTCACGTGTCGAGGACATTCGGATCGAGCTCGGTCACCAGCTCGAGAAGCTCGACGCGCAGGCGAAGATCGCCACCGAATATCGCGAGCTCGAAGCGCGGCTTGCGCTCGCGCAGCAGCTGCTGTGGTTCTCGAAGGCGCAGGACGCGTCGCGCGCCCGCGAGCGCGCGAGCGGCGAGATCGCCAATCTCACCGTCGCGTTCGAGGCGCTCGTTGCCGATGTGCGCGCGGTCGAAGCTGCGCTCGAAGCGCTACGCGCCGACCACTATTCGGCTGGCGACGCGCTGCATGAGCGGCAGGGCGAGTTCTACGCGGCGAACGCCGAAGTGACGCGACTCGAGCAACAGCTCGCGTTCGCCCGCGAAAGCGAGACGCGGATCTCGCAGCAGGCGGCGCAGCTCAGCGAGCAGTTGGGCGCGCTTGCCGGACAGCAGCGCGCGCTCGACGACGACGGCGTCGAAGCGCGTCATGCGCTCGAAATCGCGCTTGCCGCGCGCGAGCGCACGGCCGCCGAGGAGCAGGCGGCGCAAGCGGCGCTGCCGGAGCTCGAAGACGCCGTGCGCGAGGCCGCCGCGGCCGCAGCGGAGCTGCAGCAGCGAATCGCGCTCGCCGAGCAGGGCATTCGCGTGATCGAGACGCGACGCGAGCATGTTCAGCACGACCTTGTGCAGCTCGCGCAGCGCCGCCAGCGCCTCGACGACGAAACGGCTGCGCTCGCGGCGCCGGCGGCCGATCCGGTGGCCGAGATCGAAGAGCAGCTTGCGCAGGAGACGCGCGAGCTCGCGTCGACGGAGGCCGGGCTCAATGCGTTGCGCGAACGCGTTCAGTCGCTGCAGGAGCGGCAGCGTGCGGCAAGCGCCGATGCACAGCAGTCGCAAAAGGCGCTGACCGATCTCGATGCGCGCGAGCAGGCGCTCGCCGAGCTGCAGGCGAAGATCGGGCGGGGCGAACAAAACGCCGGATGGCTCGAGTCGAAAGGCCTTGCGAACGCGCGTCGATTGTTCGGCGGCCTCGATATCGATCCCGGCTGGGACAATGCGCTCGAGGCGGCGCTGCGCGAGCGGCTCGAGGCCGTCGAGCTGCCCGAGCTCGACGTGGTCGCGGATTGGCCCGCCGACGCGACGCCGCCGGGACGCATCGCGCTGTTCGCCCCGGCATCGGCGTCGCCAGCGCCGGCGCACGGCGGGACCGATGCGCTGCTCGCACGCGTGCGGTGCGACCGCGCCGAAATCTCGCGCTTGCTCGCCGACTGGCTGCGCGGCATCCGCTGCCGCGACAGCGTGGCGGCGGCGATTCGCGAGCGCGCGGAGCTCGGCGTCGGCGAGGCGTTCGTTACGCCGCAGGGTCACTTCGTCAGCGCGCAGGCAGTGGATTTCTTCGCACCCGACAGCGCGCTGCATGGCGTGCTTGCGAGAAAGCGCGAGCTTGCCGAGCTCGAGCTTGCACTTGTCGGCGCGCGCGCAGCCGCGACGCAGGCGCAGCACTCGCTGCGCGACGTCGAGACGGCGCTCGATCGCGCACAGCGCGATTACCACGGCGAAAGTCTCGCCTTCGCGTCGCAGCAGCGGCGCTGCCACGACCTCGAGCTCGAGCTGTTGCAGCTCAAGCAGGCGGCGGAAGCGGCCGGCAAGCGCCGTGCGCAAATCGCCGACGAGCTCGCCGAAGTGGCCGCGCTTGCGGCCGCCGAGGACGATCAGGCACGCGGCCTTGCACGCGAGCTCGCCGATGCGCAGTCGCAGCTGCACGACGAGCTCGCACGCCGGGATGCAGAGCGCGCGCGGCACAGCGAGACGGAGGTCGCGCTCGCGCGCGGCCGCGAACGACAGCGCGTCGCCGAACGCGCGACGCACGAGGCGGCATTCGCCGAGAGGAGCAGCCGCGATCGGCTCGCCGAGCTCGAGCGGCGCCGCGAGGCGCTCGCCGAACAGGTCGAGCAGCAACGGCGCCTGCTCGAGCAGTTGACCTCCGAGCGTGCCGCCATCGACTGGACGCCCGTCGAAGAGGCGCTGCAGCGACAACTCGCCGCGCGCGGCGAAGCCGAGCAGGCGCTCGCGAACGCGCGCGATCGCCTCGAGACGATCGGCGCCGACCTTCGCGCGAAGGAAGAGGCGCGCCTTGGCGCCGAGCAGAAGCTCGAGCCGGCGCGCGCGCGCATCGAAGACATGCGGCTCAAGGAACAGGCGGCCGCGATCGCCGAGCAGCAGTTCACCGATCAGCTTGCCGACGCGCATGCCGATACCGCGGCATTGCCCGATCGGTTGAAAGCGTTCGGCAACAAGTCTCAGCTGCCCGGCGAAATCGAGCGCGTCACCAATGCGATGACCGACCTCGGCGCGGTCAACCTCGCCGCGCTCGACGAGCTCACGGCGACGACCGAGCGCAAGCAATACCTCGACGCGCAGGCTGCCGACTTGACCGAGGCGATGGCCACGCTCGAGCAGGCAATCCGCCAGATCGACCGCGAATCGCGCCAATTGCTGCAGCAGACGTTCGACACCGTCAACGAGAACTTCGCGAAGCTCTTCCCCGCTCTATTCGGCGGCGGACAGGCGCGGCTCATCCTGACCGGCGAAGAAATACTCGATTCCGGCGTCCAGGTGCTCGCGCAGCCGCCCGGCAAGCGCAACACGTCGATCCATCTGCTGTCGGGCGGCGAAAAGGCGCTCACCGCGATCTCGCTCGTCTTCGCGCTGTTCCAGTTGAATCCCGCGCCGTTCTGCCTGCTCGACGAGGTCGACGCGCCGCTCGACGACCCGAACACCGAGCGCTTCTGCCGGATGGTGCGACAGATGTCGGCCGAAACGCAGTTCCTGTTCATCTCGCACAACAAGATCACGATGGAAATGGCGAGTCAGTTGATCGGCATCACGATGCCCGAGGCCGGCGTGTCGCGCGTGGTCGCCGTCGATATCGCCGAAGCGCTCGAGCTCGCCGAATCGCAGGTCGAGGCCAAGGCGGCCTAGGGTCCTCGACGTTATCGAGAGTCGGCGCGCTATAATCCCTATCGATCACGCGCGCGCTGCCGCCGCTGCTTTACCCGCCATCGCCGCATGTCAACGTTGCAACTGGGACTCATCGCCGCCGGCGTCTTGTTCGTCGTCGCCGTCGCCCTCTACAACTGGGTGCTGTTGCGCCGCGCGCGGCGCCGCATTGTGGGCGCGCGCGACGGCGCAGCCGACGCCGCAACCGCCGGCTCGCGCGGCGGTGACCGCGTCGAGCCGACGCTGACCGGACGCGCTGTCGCCGCGGCATCATCGGGCACTTCGGCCAATCGCAACGCCGATGTCGACGGCGAGCAGTTCGAGATTCCGATGGCCGTCGTGCGCAGCAGCGTCGCCGACGAGCCCGTCGCCCGCGCACCGCTCACTCGCGCGACAGCCGATGACGCATCGCAGGCGCCGCCCGATCCCGACATCGAGTGCATCGTCACGTTGCAGGCGGCAAGGCCGGTCGCGGCGGGCGCCATTGCCGCCGGGTTGCATGCGAGGCTCGGCAAGCCGTTGCGCTGGCTCGGCCGGCGCGACGACGGTGCGCCGTGGCAGCGGCTCTCGGCCGACACGGCCGGCGAGTTCACGCAAATCGCGGCTTGCCTGTTGCTCGCCGATCGCAGCGGTGCGGCGACCAAGCCGATGCTCGACGCGTTCGTGCGCCTGGTAAGCGACATCGCGCCGACGCTGCCCGCGGCCTTCGTCGCGCCGGAAACCGCAGCCGAGGCCGAACGCGCCGAAGCGGTCGACCGTATTTGCGCGGATCTCGACGTGCAGATCGGACTCACGGTGCTCAAGCCCGCGCCCGAAACGATTCCGGGCACGAAGCTGCGCGGCATCGCCGAGGCCGCCGGCTTTCACCTGCGCGAAGGAGGTCGCTTCGAATACATGCAGGAGGACACGGGCGCCGTGCTCTACGCGCTCGCCAATTACCGCTCGGAGCCGTTCACGATCGAGACGCTGCGGATGACGTCGACGCCGGGCGCGGTCTTCCTGCTCGACGTGCCGCGCGTGTCCGATCCCATCCGCGTGTTCGACCAGATGAAGCTCGCCGCAAAGCGGATGGTGACCACACTCGACGCCATGCTCGTCGACGACAACCGGCGCCCGCTCGACGACGCGGCGCTCGCGTCGATTCGCCAGCAGGTCGGCGCCGCGGCCGCGGCGCTTCGCGAAGTGAACATCGAGCCGGGAAGCCCCCGCGCGCTCGCGCTGTTCGGCGGCTAGCGGCAGCGATGAGCGGCGAGGCAGCCGTGAGCGCGACCAAGACCGTACCCAGGGCGGCTGCGATGCGTGCGGCGGAGCTGCGCCGGCTGATCGCCGAGTACGATCACAATTACTACGTGCTCGACGCGCCGACGGTCAGCGACGCCGAGTACGACCGGCTGTTCCGCGAGCTGGTCGACCTCGAGTCGAAGCACGCCGAGCTCGTCGCGCCCGACTCGCCGACGCAGCGCGTGGGCGGAGCGCCGCTCACCGAGTTCGCACCGGTGCGTCATGCCGTGCCGATGTTGTCGATCCGCACGGAGACCGACACGACTGCGGGCGCGGCGGCGAAGTTCGACGCTCGCGTTCGGCGCGACTTGGGCCTTGCCGCCGACGCGCCGCCGCTCGATTACATGGCCGAGCTCAAGTTCGACGGTCTTGCGATCAGCCTGCGCTACGAGCATGGCGCACTCGCGGTCGCAGCCACCCGCGGTGACGGCGAGGTCGGCGAGGACGTGACGAGCAACGTGCGAACGATCCGCGCGATTCCGCAACGCCTCGCTTTGCGAAAGGTTCCCGCCGTGCTCGAGGTGCGCGGCGAGGTCTATATGAGTCGGCAAGACTTCGCGAAGCTCAACGAACGCCAGAACGCCGCCGGTCTGAAGCCTTTCATCAATCCGCGCAACACGGCAGCGGGCGCGGTGCGCCAGCTCGATCCGGCGATGACGGCGAAGCGGCCATTGCGCTTCTTCGCGTACGGGATCGGCGTCACCGACGGATTCGCGATGCCCGACACGCATGCCGAGCTGCTCGACCTGCTCGAGCGGGCCGGCCTGCCGGTCAACCGCGATCGCCGCGTTGCGCGCGGCGCTGCCGAGCTCGTCGCGTTCTACGAAAGCGTTGCGACGCGGCGCGACAGCCTTCCGTTCGAGATCGACGGCGTCGTCTACAAGGTCAATTCGCTGGCGCTGCAGCGCACGCTCGGCTTTGTCACGCGCGAGCCGCGCTGGGCCGTCGCGCACAAATTTCCTGCGGAAGAGATGGCGACGCAAGTGCTCGGCATCGAAGTCCAGGTCGGCCGAACGGGCGCGCTCACGCCGGTGGCGCGGCTTTCGCCGGTGTTCGTCGGCGGTGTCACCGTCACCAACGCGACGCTGCACAACGAGGACGAGGTACGGCGCAAGGACGTGCGCATCGCCGACATGGTGATCGTTCGCCGGGCCGGCGATGTGATTCCGGAGGTCGTTCGCGTCGTTGCCGAGAAGCGCCCGCGCGACGCGAAGCCCTACGCGCTGCCGACGACCTGTCCGGAATGCGGCTCGGCGGTCGAGCGGTTGCCCGATGAAGCGATCGCGCGCTGCACGGGGGGGCTCGTCTGTCCGGCGCAGCGCAAGCAGTCGCTGCTGCACTTCGCGAGTCGGCGCGCGCTCGACATCGAAGGACTCGGCGACAAGCTCGTCGATCAATTGGTCGACGGCGGGATCGTGCGCACGCCGGCGGATCTCTACAAGCTCGGCGTCGCGAAGCTCGCCGCGCTCGAGCGGATGGCGGACAAATCCGCCGCGAACGTCGTCGCCGCCATCGAGCGCAGCAAGTCGACCACGCTCGCGCGCTTCATCTATGCGCTGGGCGTTCGCCATGTCGGCGAGACGACCGCCCGCGATCTGGCGCGCCATTTCGGCAATTTCGACGCGCTGCTCGACGCCGACGAAACCGCGTTGCTCGACGTTCCCGACGTCGGTCCGGTGCTCGCGCAGTCGATCGCGCGCTTCTTCGCCGAACCGCACAACCGGGAGGTGATCGAACAGTTGCGTGCAGCCGGCGTGCATTGGCGCGACGAGGTGCCGCAGCGAAAACCGGCCGGGCCGCTCGCCGGCAAGACGTTCGTGCTGACCGGCACGCTGCCGACGCTGACGCGCGACGACGCGAAGGCGCGCATCGAAGCGGCCGGCGGCAAGGTGAGCGGCAGCGTGTCGAAAAAGACCGACTACGTCGTCGCGGGTGCGGAAGCGGGCAGCAAGCTCGACAAGGCACGCGAGCTCGACGTGTCGATCCTCGACGAGCACGGGCTCGCCAAACTGCTGTCGGGCGGAGCAAAGGACGCGAGATGAACCCGATCACCAAAGCCGTGTTTCCGGTTGCCGGGCTCGGGACGCGGTTTCTTCCCGCGACGAAAGCGAGCCCCAAGGAGATGCTTCCCGTCGTCGACAAGCCGCTGATCCAATACGCGGTCGAAGAAGCCGCCGCCGCCGGCATCACCGACATGATCTTCATCACCGGGCGCAACAAGCGCGCGATCGAGGATCATTTCGACAAGGCGTACGAGCTCGAAAACGAGCTCGAGCGCAAGAGCAAGGCGGAATTACTCGAAACCGCGCAATCGGTGGCGCCGCCGGGCATCAACTGCATCTACATCCGGCAAAGCGAGCCG
The DNA here is from genome assembly GCA_963728935.1 of uncultured beta proteobacterium. Lineage (GTDB taxonomy): Bacteria > Pseudomonadota > Gammaproteobacteria > Burkholderiales > Casimicrobiaceae > CAVSMC01. The sequence continues at coordinate 3,504,084 of CAVSMC010000001.1, forward strand.
CTCGGCTTGGGCCACGCCGTGCTTTGCGCCGCGCCGGTCGTCGGTCGCGAGCCATTCGCGGTGCTGCTCGCCGACGACCTGATCGATGCCGACGTGCCGGTGATGAAGCAGATGGTCGACGTCGCCACGCGCGAAGATTGCGCGACGATCGGCGTCATGACCGTTGCCGAGTCGGACGTCGGCAGCTACGGCATCGTCGAGACGGGTCGGGCGAACGGGCGCGTCGCGGCGATCACGCGGATCGTCGAAAAGCCGAAGCCGGGGACGACGTCGTCGAAGCAGGCGGTCGTCGGGCGCTACATTCTGACGCCGCGCATTTTTCATCATCTGTCGCAGATGCCCAGCGGCGCCGGCGGCGAGATCCAGCTCAGCGACGCCATCGAGCGGCTGCTCGACGACGAGCGCGTGCTCGCATACGAGTTCGACGGCCATCGCTACGACTGCGGCAGCAAGCTCGGCTATCTCAAAGCGAATGTTGAGCTCGCCCTCAAGCATCCGGAGCTCGCCGACGGCTTCGCGGCATTCCTTGCGAGCCGCACCGCGCCGTGACGCTGAACGAGCTTCGCTACATCGTCGCGGTCGCGCACGAGAAGAGCTTCGGACGCGCCGCGCAGCGCTGCTTCGTGAGCCAGCCCGCGCTGTCGGTCGCGATCCAGAAGCTCGAGGAAGAGCTCGGCACGCGCCTGTTCGAGCGCGGAAAAAGCGAGGTCACCGTGACGCCCGTCGGTGCCCGCATCGTCGAACAGGCGCAGCGCGTGCTCGAGGAATCGGCGCGGATCCGCGAGATCGCGCAGGCGGGTCGCAATCCGTTGGTCGGCGCATTGAAGCTCGGCGTGATCTTCACCATCGCGCCGTACCTGCTGCCGGACCTCATTCCCGCGCTGCACACGATTGCCCCGCAAATGCCGCTCGACATCGAGGAGAATCTCACCGAGCAGCTCGAGATCTCGCTGAAAAGCGGGCGCATCGATGCCGCCATTCTCGCGTTGCCGTTCGCGCCGCCGGCGGTCGCGACCGAGTTTCTCTACGAGGAGCCGTTCCAGGTCGTCGTTCCGAAAGGCCATAAGTGGGCGAAGCGCAAGTCGGTGAACCCTGACGAGCTCGCCGGCGAGCACACGATCCTGTTAGCCGTCGGCCATTGCTTCCGCGACCAGGTTCTCGATGCCTGTCCGGAGCTGAACCGCGTCGACTCGCACGTCAGCCGCACGACATCGCTCGAGACCGTGCGCAACATGGTGGCCTCGGGGCTTGGCGTGTCCGTGCTGCCGCGCGACGCGCTGACGCCGAAGTACCACAGCCAGCTCGTCGTGCCGGTGCCGTTCGCGCGGCCGGCACCGTCGCGTCGCGTTGCGCTCGCCTATCGGCGCAGCTTTCCGCGGCCGGAGGCGATCGCAGCGCTACGCGATGCGGTGGCGATGTGCCGGCCGCAATCGGCGAAAGCGCAGTCGGCCGCCTGACGCGGCGTCAAAAGCCGTAGAGCTTCGCGGGATTGGCGACGAGAATGCGCTCGCGCGTCGCGTCGTCGCCGGCCCATTCGTCGAGCAAGTCGAGCAGTGCCGCGGTGTCGGGCACTTGCTGCTGCCCCGGGTGCGGCCAGTTGCTCGCCCATACGCAGCGCTCGGGATGCGATTTCGCGAGCGCGGTCGCGAGCGCGCCGACGTCCTCGTAGCGCGGCGGTCCGGATTTCGACGTCTCGTACGGCGCCGACAGCTTGACCCATGCATTGCCGCCGTCGAGCAGCCGCAACAACGCGACGAAGCCCGGATGATCGGTCGCCACGGGCTGCAAGAACTTGCCGTTGTGATCGATCACGAGTGGTACCGGCAACCGCGCGAGCGCGTCGGCGTAGCGCGGCAACTCGCGACCATCGAGCTGAAGCTGCACGTGCCAGCCGAACGGCGCAATCCGCCGCGCCATCGGCTCGACGGTTTCCCATCCCAAGTGGCCGCCGGGCAACAGATGATGGCGGACGCCGCGGATGCCGGTGGCGGCGAGCTGGGCGAGCTCGTCGTCGGAAACGTCCGGCTGCACGACCGCGATGCCGCGCGCGCGCTCGCCGAGCACGGCGAGCGCCTCGAGCATCAGAGAATTGTCGAAGCCGTACCCGTTCGGCTGCACGAGCACCGCGCGCGACAAGCCGAGCGCGCGCTGTACGGCGAGGTAATCGGCGAGCGGCGCGTGCGGCGGCTTGAACATCGCCGTCGACGCGACGGGAATGCGGTCTTCGTAGACGTGCAAATGGCAGTCGCACGCGCCGGGCGGCGCTTTGCGCTTCGCGAGGCTCATCAATTCATCATAGCTCAGGTCACGGGCGCGCCGCGGTCGCGGACTTCAAAAGTGCGCACATATTCGACGCAGCGGCGGCAAAGTCGACCAAATTCAGTAAACTGCGCGTTCGCTTCGCGCGCATCTTCCGTCGATCGAAGGAGTACCCATGGCATCAGACCTTCAAGCAAAGGCGATCCTGATAACCGGCGCGTCCACCGGCATCGGGGCGGCCGCCGCGCGTGCGTTCGCGCGCGTCGGCGCGAACGTCGTCGTCCATTACAACGCGAGCCGCGATGCCGCCGAGGGCGTCGCCGCGGACGTGCGCGCGGCCGGCGCGAAGGCCGCGCTCGTCGGCGGCGATGTCACCCGCGAGACCGAGGTCAAGCGCATCGTCGCCGAGGCGCACGCGGCGTTCGGGCGCATCGACGTGCTGATCAACAATGCCGGCGGATTGGTGGCGCGCACCAAGATCGAGGACTACACCGAAGCGTTCATCGATGCGGTGCTGCGCCTCAACGTCGTCCACGTCGCGCTGTTCGTCCGCGAAGTCGTTCCGCTGATGCGCCGCCGCGGCAGCGGCAACATCATCAACGTGAGCTCGATCGCCGCGCGCCACGGCGGCGGCGCCGGCGCGATCATCTACGCCGCGGCCAAAGGCTTCGTGTCGGCGGCGACGCACGGGTGGGCGAAAGAGCTCGCCGCCGATCGCATCCGGGTCAACGCGGTGTCGCCGGGCGTCATCACGACGCCGTTTCACGAGCGCTATTCGACGCCGCAGCAACTCGCGGCTATGCAGGCAACGATCCCGATGAACCGGCTCGGCAGCGCCGACGAATGCGCCGGCACGTTCCTCTATCTGGCGTCGGACGATCTGTCGGGCTATGTCACCGGCCAGGTGATCGAGGTCAACGGCGGTCAATACATGGTCTGAGCTCGTCAGCGCGCGAGCAGCGCCGGCAGATCGCCGAGCGACGCGATCGCGCGATCGGGCGCCGGCGCGTGGCGCTCGACCGGCGCACCCGCCCGATTGATCCAGAACACGGTGAAGCCGAACGCCTTTGCCCCCGCGGCGTCCCAGCCGTTCGACGACACGAACCCGGTGCGTGACGGGGCGAGCTTCAACCGGTCCGCGGCGAGTTGATAGACGCGCCGGTCCGGTTTGTAAGCGTCGACCTCGTCTACCGACATCACACCGTCGAGATGCGCAGCGAGACCGGACGCACGCACAAGCGGATCGAGCATCGCGCGCGTGCCGTTGGACAAGATCCAGCGCGGACGCGGTGCGAGCGCCGCGAGCGCCGCCGGCACGTCGGCGTACGGCGCAAGCGCGAGATACGCGCTCGCGAGCAGCAATCGTTGCCGTTCGGGCATCTCGATTGCGAGCGCCTGCAGCGTGTAATCGAGCGCGCGCGCGGTGATCTCGGCGAAATCCTCGCGTCGAAAGCCTTCGCTCGCCATCAGGCCCGACCACCACGAATACTCGAGCTGCTTCGTTCGCCAGAGTTGCGCGATGGCAGCACCCCGGCCCGGGGCGAGCGTTTCGGCGAGCGCATAAACCGACTGGACATCGAACAGCGTGCCGTACGCGTCGAACACGAGCGCATCGATTGCAATCGGGTTGGTAGAATTCATCGCGTGCTCATGTCTGATCGCTCGATTGAAGCCGCACTGTCGCTCACGTCGACACAAAAAAAGAAGGGTTACGCTCGCGCGTAACCCCTTGGTTCATTTGGTGGGCGATACTGGGATCGAACCAGTGACCCCTGCCGTGTGAAGGCAATGCTCTACCGCTGAGCTAACCGCCCCGCGAACCCAGACAGGAGCCGCGATTTAATCATGGCATCCAAGGGGGGTCAAACCGATTTGGCGACTTTGTCCTATCCTGTCATGGACAAAGTGGCACCGAATTGGTGCAATTATGCCAGTCGGCACACGGTCTGGAATCCGCCTTCATGCAAGGGATTCGATAAGACCCTGCGACGGCGGCGCTTTTGTCGGAGCGCCGTGGCCGTGGCGGCGGGCGACGCCTCGTCAAATTTTAGTTGCTGTCCTGTCCGCCCGCCCCAAGGCAGCACGCCTTGACCGGTCCGAGAAGCGACGGTCGCGCGGTCCGCTAGAATGACGCCTTTATCGTCCGCACAGGCAGTTGTGAACGATTTCGACGTGCGCGTTCGCACGCGCTTCGCGCCCAGTCCGACCGGCTTCATTCATCTCGGCAACATCCGCTCGGCGTTGTTTCCCTGGGCGTTCGCGCGCCGCCATCGCGGCAGCTTCATCTTGCGCGTCGAGGACACCGACACGCAGCGCTCGACCACCGAAGCGGTCGATGCGATTCTCGCCGCGATGGATTGGCTCGGACTCGATTACGACGCGGGACCGTTCTATCAGATGCAGCGGATGGACCGTTATCGCGCGGTGCTCGACGACATGGTCGCGCGCGAGCTCGCGTATCGCTGCTACACGACGCCGGAGGAGCTCGATCAGCTTCGCGCCGAGCAGATGGCGCGTGGCGAGAAGCCGCGCTACGACGGCCGTTGGCGACCGGAAAACGCCGCCGGCCTGATGCCGCCGCCGGGTGTCGCACCGGTGATCCGCTTCAAGAACCCGGTGTCGGGCAGCGTGGTCTGGGAAGACGCGGTCAAGGGCCGCATCGAGATCGACAACGCCGAGCTCGACGATCTGGTGATCGCGCGCGCCGACGGCACGCCGACCTACAACTTCTGCGTGGTCGTCGACGACCTCGACATGCAGATCACGCACGTGATCCGCGGCGACGATCACGTCAACAACACGCCGCGCCAGATCAACATCATCCGCGCGCTCGGTGCCGAGCCGCCGGTGTTCGCGCATCTGCCGACGGTGCTCACGCCCGAAGGCGACAAGCTCTCCAAGCGTCACGGCGCGAAGAGCGTGCTGCAGTATCGCGACGAAGGCTATCTGCCCGAGGCGATCGTCAACTACCTCGCGCGGCTTGGCTGGGCGCACGGCGATGACGAGATCTTCAGCCGCCGGCAGCTCGTCGAGTGGTTCGATCTCGAAGGACTGTCGTCGTCGCCGGGGCGGTTCGATCCCGACAAGCTGCGCTGGGTGAATCAGGAGCATCTGAAGCTACTCCCGGAGGACGAGCTCGGACGCCGCTTCGTGCCCTATCTGCGTGCAGTGGGACTCGACCCCGATCGCGGGCCGGCGCCCGGCGCCGTCGCGGGGCTGCTGCGCGAACGCGTCTCGACGCTCGTCGAGATGACGGACGCCGCGAGATATTTCTACGACACGCCGAAGAACGTGGCGGAAATGCTTCGCGAGCGCGTGACCGACGCCGTGCGTCCGGCGTTGTGGCAGCTCCTCAGCGTCTTCGCGAAGACGGACTGGACGCCGCCATCGATCCATTCCGCGATCCGAACGGTGGCGAGCGCGAACAAGCTCAAGCCGCCGCAACTGATGATGGCGATTCGCGCACTCGTCACCGGTCAGCCGCAGACACCGGCCATCGACGCCGTGCTGGCGGTGCTCGGGCGCGATCGTGCGTGCGAGAGAATCGAAACGGGATTGTCACTTTAACGCACGAATCGACGCGTGTCGCGCTTGGTCGGCGTCGGCCGTTCCGGTAAAATACGAATTTCACAGAACAGGGTGCCACATCAAAAGTAGGGTCACGAAAAAGTAGGGTCAGACTCGACTTTTCGTGCAGCGGTCGAGCAAGCCGCGACAGCGATGAAAAGTCGAGTCTGACCCTACTTTTTCCCTCCTTTTCCGAGCTCTGACCCTATTTTCGAAACGGCTGTGCCGAAGATGCCCAAGTTCGTGTTCGTCACCGGCGGCGTGGTTTCCTCGCTGGGCAAGGGAATCGCCGCCGCGTCGCTCGCCGCCGTCCTCGCTTCCCGCGGCGTCAAAGTCACCAACATCAAGCTCGATCCGTACATCAACGTCGATCCCGGGACGATGAGTCCGTTTCAGCACGGCGAGGTGTTCGTCACCGAGGACGGCGCCGAGACGGATCTCGATCTCGGCCACTACGAGCGCTTCGTCGACGTGAAGATGGGCCGGCGCAACAACTTCACGACCGGCCAGATCTACGAAAGCGTCATCCGCAAGGAGCGCCGAGGCGACTACCTGGGCGGTACCGTGCAGGTGATCCCGCACATCACCGACGAGATCAAGAGCTGGATCACCGCCGGCGCCGGTGATGCCGAGGTCTGCGTGGTCGAAGTCGGAGGCACCGTCGGCGACATCGAATCGTTGCCGTTCCTGGAGGCGATCCGGCAGATGGGCATCACGCTCGGACGCGACAATGTCTGCTACATCCATCTGACGCTCGTGCCGTACATCCCGACGGCGGGCGAGATGAAGACGAAGCCGACGCAGCACTCGGTGAAGGAGCTGCGCGAGATCGGTATCCAGCCCGACATCGTGCTCTGCCGCGCCGATCGGCCGATTCCCGACGGCGACCGCCGCAAGATCGCTCTGTTCACCAACGTCGCGCCCGACGCCGTCATTCCCGCGCTCGATACCGACTCGATCTACAAGATTCCGGCGGCGCTGTCGTCGGAAGGGCTCGACGAAATCGTCTGCCGCAAGCTGCAGATGACGCCGCCGCCCGCCAATCTGTCGACGTGGCGCTCGCTCGTCGACGCGCTCGAGCATCCGGAGCACGGCGTGCACATCGCGATGGTCGGCAAGTACGTCGACCTGACCGAGTCGTACAAGTCGCTGTCCGAGGCGCTGATCCACGCCGGGATGCATACGAAGAGCAAGATCCATATCCACTACGTCGACTCCGAAGCAATCGAGCGCGAAGGCGTCGACATGCTGCGCGGCATGGACGCGGTGCTCGTGCCCGGCGGCTTTGGCAAGCGCGGCGTCGAAGGCAAGATCAAGGCGATCCAGTACGCGCGCGAAAACGGCGTTCCCTATCTCGGCATCTGCCTCGGCATGCAGCTCGCGGTGATCGAGTACGCGCGTCACAAGGCCGGGTTGGCGGGCGCGAACAGCACCGAGTTCGACTCCGATACGCCACATCCGGTGGTCGCGTTGATTACCGAATGGCAGAACCGCGACGGCTCGATCGAGCATCGCAGCGCGAGCTCGGATCTCGGCGGGACGATGCGGCTTGGCGCGCAGCCGTGCGAGGTCATTCCCGCCTCGCTTGCGCACCGCGTGTACGGAAGTACGACGGTCGCCGAACGCCACCGCCATCGTTACGAAGTGAACAACCATTACCTTCCTCGGCTGCTCGCGGCAGGACTCGCCGTCGGCGCGCACGCCAAGAGCGCGCTCGCGGGCGACCTCGTGGAAATGATCGAGCTGCCGCAGCACCCGTGGTTTTTCGGCTGCCAGTTCCACCCCGAATTCACGTCGAACCCGCGCCGCGGCCATCCGCTGTTCATCGGTTTCGTTCGCGCCGCGCTCGAAGCGCAGCGGCGCGCGCAGGAATCGGGGCCGATTACGGCAGTCGTCGAGCTCGTCGCATCGATCTGACGCAATGACGCGCTGCGCTGGCGCCGCAGACCGCACCGACGGAACGCGCCGATGAAGCTCTGCGGATTCGATGCCGGGCTGGATCGGCCGATGTTCCTGATCGCCGGCCCGTGCGTCGTCGAGTCGATGCAGCTTCAGCTCGACGTCGCGGGAGAGCTCAAGTCGATCTGCGCCGGACTTGGCGTGCCGTTCATCTTCAAGTCGTCCTACGACAAGGCGAACAGGACGTCGGCGTCATCGTTTCGCGGTCCCGGTATCGACGAGGGCCTCCACGTGCTCGCCGAGGTTCGCCGGCAAATCGGCGTTCCGGTGTTGACGGACGTGCATACCGAAGCGGAGATCCCGGCGGCCGCGGAGGTCGTCGACGTTCTGCAGACGCCCGCGTTTCTCTGCCGGCAGACCGACTTCATCGTCGCCGTTGCGTCCGCCGGCAAGCCCGTCAATATCAAGAAAGGCCAGTTCCTCGCGCCGGACGACATGCGCCACGTCGTCGCGAAGGCGAAAGCCGCGAGCGGCGCCGACAACGTCCTAGTGTGCGAGCGCGGCGCGTCGTTCGGCTATCACAACCTCGTCTCCGACATGCGCTCGCTCGCGATCATGCGCGCGACCGGATGCCCCGTCGTGTTCGACGCGACGCACTCGGTGCAGTTGCCGGGCGGCCAGGGGAGCTCGAGCGGCGGACAGCGCGAATTCGTGCCCGTGCTCGCACGCGCGGCCGTTGCCGCCGGGGTCGCCGGCGTCTTCATGGAGACGCATCCGCAACCGGACAAGGCGCTGTCCGACGGGCCGAACGCATGGCCGCTGTCGAAGATGCGCGCGCTGCTGGCGACGCTCGTCGCAATCGACGCCACCGTCAAGCGCGCCGGTTTCGCCGAGGACCAATGGCTGTCGCCATGATCGTGCGGCGCGAAACGCGGTTCCAACGCCACGCCACGACCGCCGCATAACGACTACACTTCCGATCCCCCTTCCTCCGTTACCCGATACCTGACAATGAGCGCCATCGTCGACGTCATCGCCCGCGAAATCCTCGACTCACGCGGCAATCCCACCATCGAAGCCGACGTCGTGCTCGAGTCCGGCGTGTCCGGACGCGCCGCCGTTCCGTCGGGCGCATCGACCGGCTCGAAGGAGGCGATCGAGCTGCGCGACGGCGACGCCGCGCGTTACGGCGGCAAGGGCGTGCTGAAAGCCGTCGAGAACGTCAACACCGAGATCTGCGAGGCGATTATCGGTCTCGATGCGAGCGAGCAGGCGTTCATCGACAAGACGATCATCGAGCTCGACGGCACCGACAACAAAGCGCGGCTTGGCGCGAATGCGCTTCTTGCCGTCTCGTGCGCGGTCGCGAAGGCGGCCGCCGAGGAATCGTCGCTGCCGCTTTATCGCTATCTCGGGGGCTGCGGCGAAATGCAACTGCCGGTGCCGCAGATGAATGTCATCAACGGCGGCGCGCACGCGAACAACAAGGTCGACGTGCAGGAGTTCATGCTGGTGCCGCTCGGCGCGCCGAGCTTTCGCGAGGCGCTGCGCTACGGCGCCGAGGTGTTTCACACGCTGAAGAAGATCATCGCCTCGAAGGGGATGCCGACGAGCGTCGGCGACGAGGGCGGCTTCGCGCCGAACCTGCCGTCGAACGAGGCTGCGCTGCAGCTTCTGGTCGAGGCGATCGACAAGGCGGGGTTCACGCCGGGCACCGACATTGCGCTCGGGCTCGATTGCGCCGCGAGCGAGTTCTACAAGGACGGCAAGTACCAGCTCGAGTCGGAGGGTCTCGCGCTCACGTCCGCCCAGTTCTGCGACATGCTCGCGAGCTGGTGCGACAAGTATCCGATCGTCAGCATCGAGGACGGCATGTCCGAGCACGACTGGGACGGATGGAAGCTCTTGACCGAGCGGCTGGGCCGCAGCGTGCAGATCGTCGGCGACGACATCTTCGTCACCAACACGAAGATCCTGAAGCAAGGCATCCAGAAGGGCGTCGCCAACTCGATCCTGATCAAGATCAATCAAATCGGTACGCTTACCGAGACGTTCTCGGCGATCACGATGGCCACACGTGCCGGCTACACGTCGGTGATCTCGCACCGTTCCGGCGAAACGGAGGACAGCATGATCGCCGACATCGCCGTCGGCACGAACGCCGGACAGATCAAGACCGGCTCGCTGTCGCGATCGGACCGTATCGCTAAGTACAACCAGCTGTTGCGCATCGAGGAAGACCTCGGCGACGCGGCGAGCTATCCGGGTCGCGCGGCGTTCTTCCAGCTCAAATAGCGATGCGCTGGCTCGCGCTGCTGTTCGTCGTGCTGATCGCCGCGCTGCAGTATCCGATGTGGCTCGGCAAGGGCGGATGGCTGCGCGTGCGCGAGCTCGACCGGCAGGTTACGGCGACGCGCGAAGCGAACGAAAAGCTCAAGGTACGCAACGAAGCGCTCGACGCCGACGTGCGCGACCTGAAGGCGGGCTTTGAGGCGATCGAGGAGCGCGCCCGCGGCGAGCTCGGCATGGTCCGCCAGGACGAAGTGTTCTTCCAGCTCGCGCCTGCTGCGCCGGCGCCTCCGAACGAAAAGTAGAACGAAAAGTAGGGTCAGACTCGACTTTTGAAAAGTAGGGTCAGACTCGACTTTTTGCGGACCGGTTCGCCCCAACGCCAACGCCTCCAAAAAGTCGCGCGGAAATTAGGGTCAGACTCGACTTTTTGCGGAGGGGTAACCACGACACTAACGCCCCAAAAAAGTCGAGTCTGACCCTAATTTCCGTGCAACGCGTCACGTCGCGGCAAAACCCGAGAGTACGCGAAGCGGTTCGGCTGCTCGCGTCGGCGCGCGAACGGCGCAAAGCCGGACGGTGCGTGCTCGAAGGCGAGCACACGATCGCCGCGTTCGTTGCACGGCGCGGCGCGCCGGAAACGCTGATCGTCGACGAGACTTGGCTCGATCGACCTGTTGTCCGCGCGCTCGCACAGACGAGCGGCGAGCGGACGATCGCCATTCCCCCGGCGTTGTTTGCGGAGCTCGCGACGCTGCCCGACGGGATCGGCATCGTCGCCGTCGTTCCCACCCCGCGCCCCGCGCCGGGCGCGGCCGCCGATTTTTGCGTGCTGCTCGACGACGTGCAGGATCCCGGCAATGTCGGCTCGGCGCTGCGCTCGGCGGCGGCGGCCGGCGTGACGCAAGCGTGGCTGTCGAAGCACTGTGCGTTCGCGTGGTCGCCGAAGGTGCTGCGCGCCGCGCAGGGCGCGCATTTCCATCTCGACATTTTCGAAGACGTCGACCTCGTCGCGTGGGCCGCCGCGTTCCGCGCGAGCGGCGGGCACGTCGTGGCGACGGTAGCGCGCGGCGGCGCCGATCTCTTTCGTGCGCCGCTTTCCGGTCGGATCGCGGTCGCGATCGGAAACGAGGGCGCGGGACTGTCGCCCGCGCTCGCAAGCTCCGCGGATCTAACGGTCACGATCCCGATGCCCGGCGGCGTCGAGTCGCTCAATGCCGCGGCGGCGGCGGCGGTGTGCCTGTTCGAGTGCGTGCGGCAGCGAGGGCGCTAGGGTAGTTGCGTCGCACCGGTCATATTGCCGCTCTCCGTGCATCCGCCCCCGTAGTCGGTGAACCAACGTGCTTCGAATCCCGTGGCGATGGGACGCAAACCGAGGATGTGCGCTCGTGCGCTGATACCGCCGACGCACATGTATGAAGCGTCCGGCACGTCGATTATGCTTCCGTATTGCACGCCCGACCCTTCCATCGTGCAGATCAATGAACCATCGGATGCGCTGAGCTGATCGATGCGCACGGTGCCGGGCGATTCGCTCTGTGTCACGATGAACTGATCGAGCTCGAAGATCGTGTCGGGGCAAGAGCCGTTCCGACGGGCGGTCAAAGCGCCGAGGTAGGTTCCCGCGACGCTCACGGGCACGAGTGTCTGTCGCTCGATCGTTTTCGCGACGTCGACGGTGTCGATCCGGTAGGTGAGCGTTCCGCGATGCGGCGATTCCGCGACGAACACGGTCGAGCCGACGACTGCCTCTGCAGGCGGAACCCAGGTTGGCGCGCCGAACCAGGTCCCGCCACTGGTCGCGAACATATTGCCCGAGAAGGTTTCGCCGATGGTTCGGGTGAGCACGGCCACGTACCAGGTCGGCGTCCCGGAGGGACCATACAGGAAGAACGTCGCGAAGATCGTATCGCCGTTCTGGGCGAGATTGACGCCCCACCCCGATTCGATGCCGCCCGCCGCCCACCAGATGTCCGTGTAGTCGGTCGCGGCGCGCACCGGCAGCGCGGATGTAAGCGTCAGCACGATCGCAAGCAGGCGCAATGTTCGCATGATTTACCTATCGATTCGGAAGGGATTTCAATCCAAGCGTACAAATTCGATCGTTTTATGCATGCCGCATCCGCACTGCAAGGCGCGTGCCGGAACCCGCGCGTGGTCAGGCTTTCGGTTGGTAGAAGTTGATCACGCCCTTGACGAGCAGGATGTTGCCGTATGGACGCAACTCGCCGGTACGCACGACGGCGAACGCGTCGCGAGTGCGTTCGTAGAAGGCCTGCCGTTCGAGATGCCCGATTTCGACATCGCCGAGTCCGCCGTTGGTGAACACCGCGGCGAAATCGGCGACGGGTTCGGGGACCGCGCCGCGATCGCCCTCGACTTGCATCGTGAGCGCCGGCGTGTTCGACGCATCGAGTGGCAGCAGCGTCAGCACGGCGGCGAGCACGTCGGGCGACGACGCGCCGGCGACGTCGATCAGTCGATGCGCGAGACTCGTGGCGGGGAAGTTGGCATCGACGATCGCGATTTCGTCGCCGTGGCCCATCGAAGCGAGTGCGTACAGAAGATCGGGCGTGAGCAGCGGGTGCAGTCCGTTGAGCATGATTTGTGGACGCGAGTCGGGAAGGTTCAACCGCCTTTGACGCCGCCTTGCGTGAGCCCGGCGACGATTTCCTTTTGGATCACGATGGTGAGCAGCAGCACCGGCAGCGTGACGACGATCGCCGCGGCCGCAAGCGGTCCCCACGCGAGCTGCTCGAAGGTGAGCACATTGTAGACGGCGGCGGGCAGCGTTCGCGTCGCGCGACCGGCGAGCACCGCGCCGAACACGAAGTTGTTCCACGAGAAGATGAAGGCGAGGATCGTCCCGACGACGATGCCCGGACGCGCAAGCGGCAACGCGACGTAGCGAAACGTCGTCCACAGCGTCGCGCCATCGATCAGCGCGGCTTCCTCGAGCTCGAGCGGCAATGTCTCGAAATAGCCGGCCATCACATAAACGACGATCGGCACGGTGATCACGAGATGCGAGATCACGAGCGCGGTCAGCGTGTTGTTGAGGCCGAGGAACTGGAACACGGTGAAAAGAGGAATCAAGTACGAAAGCGCGGGCGTCATGCGCGCAATCAGGATCAGCACGGTGAGCTTGTGCGCCTGCGTGCGGGCGATCCCGTAGCCGGCCGGTATGCCTACGGCGAGCGCAACGAGCGTCGCGAGGCCCGACACGACCAGACTGTTCCAGAAGTAGAGGCCCATTGCATTGTCGGCGAAGACCTGCACGAAATTGCGCAGCGTCGGCGGATCGGGAATGAACACCGGCGGGTACGCGAGATTGTCGACTTCGTTCTTGAGCGCAAGCGAAGCCATCCAAAGGAACACCAGAACCGCCGGCGAGACGATCACCGCGACCGACAACGCGAATGCGACCTTGCGCACGCGCCGCCGCATCCGCGCCCGCGCGCCGGGGGATGCGACGGCCGCTGCGGTCGCGCTCAATTCCATTTCGCCCGCTGCCGGACGTAAAGCAACAGCAGCGCGAGCGCGAGGATCAGCGCGAAGAACACGACGACCACCGCCGACGCGTTGCCGATGTTGTAGAACGCGAACGCCTGCAGGTAGAGGTACATGTTGATCGTTTCCGACGCCGTTCCCGGACCGCCCTGGCTGATCACGTAGATCGTGTCGAACGCCTTGAGCGCATCGATTGTGCGGATCACTGCGGCAAGGACGAGAAACGGCGCGACGAGCGGAAACGTCACGTAGCGGAAGAGCTGCCACTCGCTCGCGCCGTCCAGACGCGCCGATTCGTAGGGCTCGGTGGGAAGCCCGGCGAGGCCGCCGAGCACGATCAGCATGACGAGCGGCGTCCAGTGCCAGATTTCGACCAACACCAGGCTCGGGATGACGAGCGTCGGCGAGTACACCCAAAGCGACGGCGGCAGCCCGGCGAGCGAAAGCAGGTAGTTGAGCACGCCCTGCTGCGGATGGAACATCATCGTCCACACGAGCGCGACGGCGACCGGCGTGGCCATCATCGGCATCGTGAAGACGGCGCGCAGCAGGCCGCGGAAGCGGAACTCGCGATGGAACACCAGCGCGGCCGCGGTGCCGAGCACCAGCGGCACGACAACCGCAAGCGCGGTGAAATACAGCGTGTGGACGATCGATTCGACGAAGCGCTGGTTGGTGGCGAGCTGCAGGTAGTTGGCGAGGCCGACGAAGTGCGCGGTCGTCCCGATCTTCCAGTCGAACGCGCTCATGTAGACGGTGAACAGCCACGGAAACACGATCACCGCGCCGACGACGACGAGCGCCGGCACGATGAACAGCCGATAGCGCCGCCGCCGGCGCGCGATGAAGCCCGGTTGCGCGAACGTCGCGGCCGCCGCGTCGAGGGCTGTCATCCCGCGACAGGAACGATGCGCCGTCGCGTCAGGCCTTCTCGCTCTTGTCGAGAATCGGCTGGAACTCCGCGGTCGCCTTGCGCAGCTCGGCGGCGGGGTCCGCGCCGTTGATCATGTTCGTCAGCGCGATGCCGAAGAGGTCGCGGAACTCGGTGACCGGCGCAATGATCGGCAAACCGGGCTGCGCGATTCGCGCCGAGGTCAGCATGCACTCGACCCACTGCTTCGGTGCCTTGAAGTCGGCGGACTTCTGCGCGGCGGCATACGCCGAGCTGCGCACCGGCGCTCCCGTCGCCGTCTCGAGCATTCGCGTCTGGTTGGTCTTGTTCGACGCCCATTGCAGGTAGTACCACGCCGGTCCTTTCTTCTTGCTGTACGTCGAAATGCCCTCGCCGTCGCCGAACAGCGCGGACACCCGCTTCTTCGGCCCGGCCGGCATGACGCCGTAGCCGACCTTGCCGACGATGCGCGACTTCGTCGGGTCCTCCAGCGGTTGCGCGAAGCCGATACCGTCGAGCCACATCGCCGCCTTGCCCTGCAAGAAGAGGCTCTGCGCTTCGTTCCAGTTGAAACCGGCAACGCCCTGCGGTCCGTATTTCGCGAGCAGCGTCTGGTACATCTTCGCCGCCTCGATCGCTTCGACCGTGTCGGTCGTGAGCTTGCCCTTGGTGTCGACGAAGCCGCCGCCGTAACCGAGAAGGAAGCTCGTCCATACCGGAACGTTCGCGTTCTTCAGACCGCGAGCGACGAAGCCGGCGTTTCCTTTGGCCGGGTCGTGCAGCTTCGCCGCGGCGTCGATCATCTCGGCGAACGTCTTCGGGAACGCAACGCGCTTCGCGTCGAGGAGCTCCTTGTTGTAATAGACGATCCAAGGATCGAGATTGAACGGCAGGCTGTTCACGCGACCGTCGGGCTCGACCGCGTACGCGAGCCCGCCCTGCGCGAAATCGGCGAAGTCGAGATCGGGAGACGTGAGCGACTTGTCGTTCAGCATCGGTCGCAAGTCGGTCAGCCAGTTGTTCTTCGCGAACTGGCGCTTCTGCACGTGGTACGAAATCGCGATCACGTCGAAGCTCGGATTGCCCGAGTTGAACTCGATCACGGCCTTCTGGCGCTGCTGCTGCTCGGGAATCATTTCCGAACCGACCGTTATGCCGGTGAGATCCTCGAATTCCTTGTGGTACTTGGTGAGCTGATCGCCGCGCGGACTCTTCACGAGGAACACTTCGATCTTCTCGCCCTTGAAGCGCTTCCAGTCGAATGCGCCCTGCGCGCGCGCGTTGCGCACGCCAGAGCCCGGTATCGCCGCAAGCGCAGCGGTCGCCGCTGCGGCCTGGACGAGGCGGCGCCGCGCGCCGTTCGTGCGATCGCCGTCGTTCGTGCTCATTGGCTGATTCCCCCGTCGGATCGATGGGCCGTTTGCGCGTCAGGCGCTCGGTGCTTGTCCGCTGTCATCATACTAGGGAAGAATCCAAGTGGGCGAGCGCGCGTCTTGCATCGGAGGCGTCGCGGCGTCTACGATGGCTGCGCCGTCACGCCTGAGGCTCGCGCCGTAGCCGCGCACTCGATCGCATGCGTTCAACCGAGCCATCGCCGACGCGTATCGATTCGCACCAGCACGTGTGGCGCATCGATCGCGGCGACTATGGTTGGCTCACGCCCGACCTCGAGGCGCTGTACCGCGACTTCACGCTGGCCGACGTCGAGCCGCATCGGCGCGCGTGCGCGATCGCCGCGAGCGTTCTCGTGCAGGCGGCGCCGACGGTCGCCGAAACCGAATTCCTGCTCTCCGTTGCGCACGCGAGCAACGGCTTCGTCAAGGGTGTCGTCGGCTGGGTCGATCTCGCCTCGGTCGAGGCGATTCCGAAGCTCACGCGGCTTGCGCGCGACCCGCTGTTCAAAGCCGTGCGGCCGATGCTGCAGGATCTCGCCGATCCTTCGTGGATCGCGCGCGACGGGGTCATGCACACGCTTGCCGCGCTGCCGCGGTTGTCGCTGCGCTTCGACGCGCTGGTGACGCCCGTTCAGCTGCCGGCATTGGTCGACATGCTCGACCGCCTCGAAGATCTCGCCGTCGTGATCGATCATGGCGGCAAGCCGCCGATCGCAGCGGGCGGCTGGCAGCCGTGGGCGAGTCTCATTGCCGCGTGCGCGAGGCATCCGCGTGTGCGCTGCAAGCTATCCGGGCTCGCGACCGAGGCGGGCGCGGGGTGGACCATCGATCGTCTGCGTCCTTACGTCGCGTATCTGCTCGACTGTTTCGGAGCGGATCGTATGATGTGGGGCAGCGACTGGCCGGTCGTGGAAGGCGCCGGCGGCTATCGACGATGGGTTGCGGCGACCGTCGCCCTGCTCGCCGATCGTAGCGACGCCGAGCGTGCGGCCATCTGGGGCGCAACCGCGCGCCGCTTTTACGGGCTCGAATGAGCGATCAATAGTGGACCGACTGCAATTCGCTTCAGCGCTCGCGCGCGACGCCGGCAAGCTCGCGCACTCGATGTTCGGCCGCTCGGCGGCTTCGCTCAAAGGCTCGCACGATATCGTCACGCTGATGGACAGCGAGGTCGAGCGCTTCATTCGCGAGGCGATCGGGAGCCGCTTTCCCGACGACGCGTTCATCGGCGAGGAGGGCGGCGCGAGCGGCAAGGTCGGCTCGGGGCGCGAAGCGCCGAGCCCGTACGAGCAATCGCGAGTCGCCGACGCGAGGCCACCAACTCCGCCGTCGCATGGCTCCGCCATCGCGGACGCCGAGGGCGGGCCGAGCGGCGATGGCGAACGCGTCTGGATCATCGACCCGATCGACGGCACGGCGAACTACGCGCGCGGCATCCCGCACTACTGCGTGTCGATCGGCTATCTCGAGCGCGCGCGGCCGATGCTCGGCATCCTCTACGATCCGAGCAACGACCGGCTGTACGCGGCCGAGCGGGGACGTGGCGCGACGTGCAACGGCGAGCGCCTCGCGGTGAGCCCCATCGGCGATATCGGTGCGGCGACCGTGGAATGCGGATGGTCGACGCGGCGTTCGACCGACGACTACGTCGCGCTGATCGGCCGTGTGCTCGGCGCCGGTTGCGCGTTCAGACGCGCAGGCTCCGGTGCTCTCGGTCTCGCCGATGTGGCCGCGGGCCGCGTCGAGGCGTACTGCGAGCTGCATATCAACGCCTGGGACTGCGCGGCCGGCATCCTGCTGGTCGAGGAAGCGGGCGGCTTCAGCAACGACTTCTTCGCCGGCGATGGCCTCGCCAAGGGCAATGCGCTGATCGCGACCAACGCTGCGCTTTGCGATAAGCTTGCGGCCGTGATCGGCATTCCAATTACACGCTGATCGAACGGAGGAGGAATCGAATGCGCACGTTTTCGTGGCTCCGCGGCATATTGGCCGCAATGGTGCTGGCCGCGCCGTTTTCGGCCGTCGCACAAGGGGAACTCGTCGTCTACTGCACGGTGCAGGAGGAATGGTGTCGGCCGATGGTCGCCGCGTTCGAGAAGGAGACCGGGATCAAGGTTCTGATGACGCGCAAGAGCTCCGGCGAGTTCTACGCGCAGATCAAGGCGGAGGCGGCCAATCCGCGCGGCGACATCTGGTGGGGCGGCACCGGCGATCCGCATCTTCAAGCGGCCGAAGAGGGACTGACCGAGTCGTACAAGTCGCCGAAGCTCGGCGAATTGCAGGAATGGGCGGTCCATCAATGGGAGCAGGCGAAGGGTCGCACCGTGGGCGTGTACGCCGGTGCGCTCGGCTACAGCTACAACATCGATCAGGCGAAGAAGAAGGGCATCGGCGAGCTCAAGTGCTGGAAGGACCTGCTCGATCCCAGGTTGAAGGACGAGATCCAGGTCGCCAATCCGAATTCATCGGGCACGTCGTACACGATGCTCGCGACCATCGTCCAGCTGATGGGCGAAGACAAGGCGTTCGACTATCTCAAAGCGCTTCATAAGAACATCAATCAGTACACCAAGTCCGGCGCGGCGCCGGCGCGCGCGGCGGCGACCGGAGAGAGCCTCGTCGGCATCACGTTCCAGCACGATGCCGTCGTGCAGGCGATCGGCGGCGCGCAGGTGAAGATCGTCTCGCCGTGCGAAGGCACCGGCTACGAGATCGGCAGCATGAGCATCATCAAGGGCGCGAAGAACATGGACAACGCGAAGAAGTGGTACGACTGGGCGTTGTCGGCGCAAGCGCAGAGCATCGGCGCGCAGGCGAAGGTCTCGTACCAGGTTCCGTCCAACAAGGGCGCGAGCGCGCCGCCGCAGGCGCCGAAGTTCAGCGAGATCAAGCTGATCAATTACGACTTCGCGAAATACGGCTCGTCGGCGGAGCGCACGCGACTGTTGACGAAGTGGGACAAGGAAGTCTCGACGCTGCCGAAGTGACGAGAGTCGTTTCGTGAAGCGCGCCATCGCGCCGGCGTCACTCCCGCGAACGCGGGAATCCGGTGTCTTGCGACGAACGACGCTGGGTCCCCGCGTTCGCGGGGACGACCAAGGCTGATGGCGTCGCCGGCCCCGGCGCTCGCGCCGGCGGTCTTCGTTCCGCTTGCTCGCGATCGCGCGACCGTCGTCGTCGCGGCGGCCGCGCTCGCGGCGCTTGCCGCGCTGCCGTGGGCTGCGACCGGCGGCGCGTCCGCGTTGTCGCGCGCGGCTTCCGGAGCGCTCGCGTACGGGCCGCTGATCGTCGGCGCGCTCGCGGTCTTGGTGTTGTCGTGGCTTGGTCACGATCGCGCGACGGCGACCGCCGCCGGTTTGACCGTTGCGTGGGGATTCGTCGAAAGCTTCGCCGCCGGTGCATCCGGGCCGGCATTCGGTGCCGGCGCGCTGATCGCGCTGCTTGCGTTGACCGTCTGCTTCGCTCGCGCGCTGGCGCGGCGCGGACTGTTCGGCGGTGACCCGGCGGTCGCGACGATCGTCATCGTGATCGCCGTAATGCTGCTGATCTTCGTCTTTTACCCGGTCGGCCGCTCGCTCGCCGCGTCGGTGCTCGACGCGCAAGGCCACTTCGCGCCGGCTCTCGCCGCCGAGCGATTGTTGACCGCCGACATCTGGGGTCTCGGATGCCTCGGCGCAGGCACGCGCTGCGGCGTCGCGATCAATTCCGTTCTGCTCGCGACGATCGTGGGGTTGCTCTCGACGCTGCTCGGTCTCGTGCTCGCGCTGGTCGTTCAGCGCGGCGGCCAACAGTACGCCGCCATGCTGAAGCTCTTGTCGATCCTGCCGATCATCACGCCGCCGTTCGTGATCGCGCTTGCGCTCGTCGTGCTGTTCGGGCGCACCGGGCTCATCACGGGATGGCTCGATGTGGCGTTCGGCATCGCGCGCTCGCGCTGGATCTACGGGCTTCCCGGCGTGACGCTCGCGCAATTGCTGACGTTTTCGCCGATCGCGTTCATGATCCTGCACGGCGCGCTCGGCGCGGTAAGTCCGGCGCTCGAGGAAGCGGCACAGACGCTTCGCGCCTCGCGCGCCCGCGTCTTCCGCACGGTGACCTGGCCGCTGCTGCGGCCGGCGCTCGCCAACGCGTTTCTGCTCGGGTTCGTCGAAAGTCTCGCCGACTTCGCGAATCCGATCGTGCTTTCCGGCAACTTCGAGGTGCTGTCGACGAAGATCTTTTTCGCGATCGCCGGCGCGCAGCACGATCCCGGTCGCGCCGCCGTGCTGGCGACCGTGCTGCTCGGCTTTACGCTCGTTGCGTTCTGGCTGCAGCAGCGCTGGATCGGGCGCTTGTCGTACGTCACCGTCAGCGGCAAGGGCGACAGCGGGTTGCCGGCCAAATTGCCGCCGGCGCTGTGGCGCGCGTGCTTCGCGATCGCCGCTGCATGGATCGTCTTCACGCTCGTCTGCTACGTCGTGATCCTCGTCGGCGGGTTCGTGCGCGACATCGGACGCGGCGACATGACGCTGTCGCTGTCGCACTTCGCCGCCGGGTTCGGCGTCGAATGGGGTCCGCGCGGTCTGTTCTTCGGCGGCTCGGCCTGGGACAGCCTGTTCACGACGCTCGAAGTCGCCGCCGTGTCGGCGCCGATCACGGCGCTCGTCGGTCTGCTGGCTGCGTACGTGATCACACGCCACCGCTTCGTCGGCCGCCGCGCGTTCGAGTTCCTCACGCTGGTGAGCTTCGCGATCCCCGGCACGGTGATCGGCGTGTCGTACATCGTCGCGTTCAACGTGCCGCCGCTCGAGCTGACCGGCGGCATGGCGATCCTCGTGCTGTGCTTCGTGTTCCGCAACATGCCGGTCGGCGTGCGCGCCGGCGTCGCCGCGCTCGCGCAAATCGACCGGACGCTCGACGAGGCGTCGTCGACGCTGCACGCGACAACGCTTCGCACGCTCACGCGCGTCGTGCTGCCGCTGCTGCGGCCTGCGATTCTCGCCACGCTCGTCTTCAGCTTCACGCACGCGATGACCGCGGTGTCCGCGGTGATCTTTCTCGCCACGGCCAAGTACAACCTCGCGACCGTCTACATCATCGGCCGCGTCGAAGCCGGCGAATATCCGCTCGCGATCGCGTACTCTTCGGTGCTGATCGTCCTGATGCTGGCGGTGCTGCTCGGCGTGCAGAAGGCGGTCGGCGAAGCGCGGCTCGGACGGCGCCACGCAGCGAGCGTGCTCGCGACGGGACATTGAGGGTGACATGACCAAGAAGACCGGCGGCGTCGTCCTCGAACACGTCTCCAAGCGCTACGGTGACGTCACCGCGGTCGACGACGTGTCGTTTCGCGTCGAGCCCGCCGAGCTCGTCACGCTGCTCGGACCGTCGGGGTGCGGCAAGACGACGATCCTGCGCATGGTCGCCGGCCTCGAGCCGGTGACGAGCGGCCGCATCCTGATCGGCGGCGACGACGTGACGCTGCGCGCGGCGAACGAGCGCAACGTGAGCATGGTGTTCCAGTCGTACGCGCTGTTCCCGCACATGAGCGTGCTCGACAACGTCTGCTACGGGCCGCTTTCGATGCGCATCGACAAGGCGAAGGCGCGCGAGCTCGCGAACGCGAAGCTCAACATGCTCGGACTGTCGGGCCTCGAGCAGCGGTTGCCCTCCGAGCTTTCCGGCGGCCAGCAGCAACGCGTCGCCGTTGCCCGGTCGCTCGTGCTCGAACCCGCGGTGCTGCTGTTCGACGAGCCGCTGTCGAACCTCGACGCGAAGCTCCGCCGCCGCGTGCGCCAGGAAATCCGCGAGCTGCAGCAGTCGCTCGAGCTCACGGTGATCTACGTAACGCACGACCAGGAAGAGGCGCTCGCCGTTTCCGATCACATCATCGTGATGAATGGCGGGCGCATCGCGCAGCGCGGCACGCCGCACGAGCTCTACGAAGCGCCGGCGTCGCGCTTCCTCGCCGACTTCATCGGCGACGCGAACCTGATCGAAGGCGAGCTCGCGAACGGATCGGGCGGTTTGCGCTTCATCGCCGGAGGCGTTGCCGCGGCGGTTCGAGCCGACGGGCTGCCCGTTGGCCCCGCGACGCTCGCGCTGCGGCCGCATCGACTGCACTTGACGCCGGCCGGGCAGGGCGTCGTCCAGGGTGAATGCAAGCGCGCCGCGTATCTCGGCAGCCGCGTCGAGTACGTCGTCACGACACCGTGGGGCGAGCTCCTCGTGTTCGAGCAGGAATCGCGCAAGCCGTTGGAGCGCGGCACGCCGGTCGGCGTGAGCTTCGACCCGCAAGCTGCGATCGTGCTGCCGAGATAGAGCTCGCGGCTCCGTTCCACCGGCCCTCGGCGACCAAGCTCGCTCGGGATCAGCGACGCTGCTGCGAACGCACCACTGCTAGGGCCAGCAGACCCAGCAGCGCGGAGAGCAAGAGAACCCCCCATTGCGACAGCGTAGGAATCGGTTCTACCGATCCACCCGCCGCGATATAGTGAGCCGGATCTGCATCGCTCACCGGCGTGCCGGTGGTCTGACCTTGCGCATCGACGGTCGCGGTATTCGAATGCTGGCCCGCGACGGCGGGCAGCGGCCCTAGCACGCACGTGAAGAAAGCAGCCGGTGCCAGCGTTGCGGGAATGACGCAGCCGGCGGTGCTGAAGTCGGTGTCGCTCAGTGCAATGTTGATGAGCGGTTCGTCGCCGGTGTTGGTGACGACCAGACGGAAGAACACGTTTGCACCGACGGTCGTACTCGGCCCCGTCGGCGTGTCCGCATCCAGATAGGTGGCTTGGTTGTCCACCGAGACGAACTTCTCGATGTCGACGCTTCGCTGGATGAGCGTCACGTCGTCGATATCCCCGTCGACCGCCAATGTGCCGTTGAAGCGCAGCGTGATCTGCACCACACCCGTGTATCCCGCGCCGGCACCGCTAAACGCCGGCAGGGGAATGTTGACCATTAGCGGCCCGGGAGTGAGTACGATGGGAGCCGATGCTACCGTTTCGACGTTGTCGGTCACTTCCACCCACACCTGGGTACCGTTGCCAGGCGGGTCGGACGCCCAGGTGAATTGCAGGTGGGTGTTGGCGGAAAGATTCTTGGCCGGCCCACTCCATCGGAAAAAGTAGCGGCCGACGGAATTCGCATCGGCTGTGACGTGCCCCAGCTGGCACGCACTGCAGTCATCGGTACTCACCCGATCTCCGGCCGTGAGCTCTGCGTACAACGCGCGCGCCCAGGCAGTGTCGCCGCCCATCACGGTGCCTTCGGTGCTTGCGCTACCAGCCAGTGACACACCGGTACCCGCGCCGCCAGGTGTCGTGTCAACGGCACTTGCCGAGTTCGTGACGTTGAAATCGTCCACTATCACGGCCGCGGACACTTCGCCACCGATGAGCAGCCAGCTCCCCAACACCACGCCGACGAACGCGCTTCGCAACACGGAAATCCCCTTTTGTTATTCGTAGCGCAAGTCGCAGATTGCGACAGGCATTCGGGCTTCGGTTTGACCAAGATCAAAAGCAGCCGGTGCGCGTCGTCAAGCGCGCATCGTTAGTCCCGCGTTTCAACAAGCATGATCGCTTTCTTGTCTCGCTCAATGCCCAATCGCGACAAAGCAGCGCACTCGCACGAGGCGCCCGAAGCAATTCGGCGGTGCCATTGGATCGAGTTGCGCTGCATGTCGGCGACGTTTACATCAGTGGCGTGTGGCGAGCTGTCGCAACATTGCCAAGCGACTGATTGCTCGCACCGAGTTATCGCTGGTTTGTTTGTTGCTTGATCTTACATTGGCAAAGATCGCGTGATGATCCTGGCCAAGGAGGGACCGGACAAATTTGGAATTGAGGAGTGATCGATGAACAACAACTCCAGAAGAATTGCTTCGCTCGTCTTGGTCCTGCTGGCGATAACGTTGACTGGGATGGTGGTGCCAGCGTGGGCTAAGTTGATCGACGATTTCAACTTCACGACGACAGCGGCCATTGACGATAACACGGCGGATAACAGCGGTGTGACCGCGGCCCGCGGCACGGGCGGGAGCCTGGACGCGGGCTGGTCGCGCGACGCTATCTACGTGAACCTGGTTGCCGGCGACCGCGTCGAGCAAGTGGACTGTAGTCGGTGTGGAATGGGTCATTTCAACGACAATCCCCGCTCGGTCGGCAACGGGTACGAAAGCTGGAGGCTCACCACCGGATTAGGGGACTTCAGCAATACGACTTGGGCGCTGGACTATGGACTGGACGTCGCCGGATTCGACGTGATCCTGTACTTCTACAACAGCGTGACGAACACGATCACCGGCGAGCTTTGGTGGAGCGACATCGCGGCGACGAGCATGCCTGGCACCCCTGGCACGCTGAGCGGCACGCTTGGCGGCGCAGTGCTCGCCGACTACCTGTTCATCGAGGAGTTCAGTGTCGGCGGAACTTACAATCCGAGCTTGGCTGCGAACTACGGCGGCCATCTGGGCGAAAGAGACTTCGGTGTTGCCGCGGTCGCAGCAGACTTCAACAAGGACAACCTCAGAGTTCCCGAACCCGGAACGTTGGCGTTGCTCGGCGCGGGGTTGGGCAGCTTCGCCTTGCTGCATCGACGCGAACCGCTTGGATGATTCGCTTGGTTGCAGCATCGGATACGGAATCATCGTGACCTGAGCTCAGTCATCCTTCGAGGCGTTGCCGCGCAGCGACGCGATAGTGCTTCGCGGTCAGGGGAACACGTCGCCCGCGGCATCGCTTCGGTGGCCCGAATCGGGCGGGCCGCTTTTGCTTGGCCGTGTGGCGACGGCCGCATGAGAATCGCTGTTGCTGCGTCGCCGACCTCGTGTAACCGCGGAAGCGCGATCGTGCTGCCGAGATAGAGCTCGCGGCTCCGTCCACACGCCGACGACCCAACAAAGGGGCGCTCGGGCTTACGTCCTACCGGCGAAACTCAATAAACGTGTCGGGCGAGCTTAGCGCGATGCAAAATGGTCGTCGCCAATTCCTCAATAGATTTCGACGTGGTGTCGATCATCGGCACGTTCTCGCGCTCGAGCAGATGCTCGCATTCGCGCACTTCGAACCGGCAGTTGTCGAGCGATGCGTACTTGCTGCCCGGCCGCCGCTCCTCGCGGATCTTCTGCAGCCGCTCGGGATTGATCGTCAGGCCGAACAAACGGTCGCGATAGGGGAGCACCGATTGCGGCAGCTTGCGATCGACGAAATCGTCCGGCGTCAACGGAAAGTTCGCCGCGCGGATGCCGAACGTCAACGCGAGATAAAGCGACGTCGGCGTCTTGCCGCAGCGTGAGACGCCGACGAGGATCACCTGTGCCTTGCCGAGACCGCGGGTGTCGGCGCCGTCGTCGTGCGTCTGCGTGAAGTTGATCGCCTCCATGCGCGAGAAATATTCGTTGCTGTTGGCGATGCGATGCGAGCGGCCGGCCGCGTGCGAGCTCTTCGCGTTGAGCTCGGCTTCGAGCGGCGAAATGAACGCCTGGAAAAGATCGAGCGTGAGCCCATGCGCGCGCGTTCGAACCGACTCGCTCGCCGCCTCGTCGACGATCGAGCTGAACACGATCGGCATCCGCTCTTCGCGCTCGGACGTGGCGTTGATCTGCGCAATCACCGATTCGACCTTTTCGGGCGAATCGACGAACGGAATCGTCTGCCGCTCGAACTGGAAATCCTCGAATTGCGACAGCAGGCTGTTGCCGAGCATCTCGGCCGTGATGCCGGTGCGGTCGGACACGAAGAACACCGTGCGGCGAAGCGGCATCGAAACGGCTACCAGCGCGACCAGATGGGGGTGACGCCGGACGGAAGATCCGGAAGGTCGCCCAGGTCGACCCGGCTTTCGCCCGGACCGTGATAATCCGAGCCCGTCGACGCCGCAAGACCGAACAGGCGCGCAAGCGTCGCAAACTGCGCGAACTGCGCCTGCGTATGCGACGACGACAGCACTTCGATGCCCGATCCGCCGCTGTCGCGAAATTCGCCGAGCAACGCGCGCATCGAACCCGTCGAGAGCTTGTAGCGGCCGGGATGCGCGATCACCGCGCGCCCGCCGGCAGCGCGGATCCAGCCGATCGCCTGCGGTAGCGTCGCCCACGCATGCTTGACGTAGCCCGGCTTGCCGCGGACGAGATAGCGCTTGAAGACGTTTTTCACCGCGTCGACGTAACCGGCCTCGACCAGATAACGCGCGAAGTGCGTGCGCGAGACGAGCCGCTCGCTCGTCACGTAGCGCAGCGCGCCTTCGTACGCGCCCGGGATGCCCGCTTCGGCGAGCGCTTCGCCGATGCGCCGCGCGCGCAGACTGCGACCTTCGCGGATGGCTCCGAGGCCGTCGGCAAGCTCGGCGCACGCGGGGTCGATCGCAAGGGCGACGACGTGGATCGTCTGATCGTCCCAGGACACCGACAGCTCCGACCCGGCAACGAGGGCAATCCCGGCCTCGCGCGCGGCGTCCGCCGCTTCTGCCAGCCCGGAAAGCTCGTCGTGATCGGTCAGCGCAACGACGTCGACGCCGCGCGAAGACGCTCGCCGCACCACCTCCGCGGGCGGCAGCAGGCCGTCGGAGTGCGTCGAATGGCAGTGGAGGTCGTAGCGCAACATGGCAATGCGTGGAGTTTAACAAACGCACCGTTTCGTCCCTCCGGCGCGGGCCAGCGCGGCGCCGCGAACTCGACCCCTGGTGGGACAGTCCATAGCTTATCGTCCGCCACACGAAGGTGCCCGCTGTTGCAGTGGCACAATCGGTACGCCGGGTGCGAGCGGAATCAATTACCGATAAACGGGCTTGATCTATGCGAGACTTTGGTCAAAAATATGCCAATGGTATAGGTGCTCATCGCGCGCCCTCGCGCATGGGTTCGCTATCCAGGTATGCTCATAAACCCCGCGACTTTCAGGCGACCGCCCACGTGAAGCTCTTCGACCGCGTCCTCAACCCGCGCGAAATCCGGCGCCGGCTCGGACTCAACCAAGAACAATTCTGGACGCAGATCGGCGTCACGCAGAGCGGCGGCTCGCGCTACGAGAGCGGCCGCGAGATGCCGAAGCCGGTTCGCGAGCTCTTGCGCCTCGTCCACGTCGAACAGATCGATCTGTCGCAGGTCAAGCGCGTCGACTTCGAGATCATCAGTTACTTGAAGGAGTCGCACCCCGACCTGTATCGCAGCCTTCGTCGCGCGGTGCGCAGTCGCAATCGGCCCGACGCCCTGGGCACGCAGGGACCGCCGGTGGGACCGGACGCCGACCTGGAGGCCGATTTGCAGGGTGCCGGTGAAGGCTTCGCGTCAGGCGGCCATTCGGCCTGACCGCTGAGGTCGTCCGTCGCTCGCCGCCGCCGCGCAGCCCGCGCGGCGCGGCGATCCTCGCGCCACCCATCATTCGGACGTAAACTCCGCCGCGCGACAATCGACTTGCGCGGCGCAGCCTTCATCGGGTCGGCGCCGCTCCGACTCTATCCGCACTTACCGGATCTTCGTGTGCAGCCCGCGGTCGGAGCACACGAGCAAACGATGCGTGCCGACTCGCGTCCGCGTCGCAGGTCGACCAACGAACCAATGGATGGCGCAATGAGCGAACAACAACGGGTGATCGCGCTCGAGGGGCTGCGCATGAGCGACGTCGACAAGGTCGGCGGCAAGAACGCGTCGCTCGGCGAAATGATCGGGCAGCTCGCCGGTGCTGGCATTCGCGTGCCGGGCGGATTCGCGACCACCGCGTTCGCCTTCCGCGAGTTTGTCGCGCACCAGGGGCTCGCGGCGCGCATTGCGACGCGCCTGGCGGCGTTCGACGTCGACGACGTCGCGGCGCTTGCGAAGGCGGGCGCCGAAATCCGCGGTTGGGTCAGCAATGCGCCGCTTCCGCCGGCGCTCGAGCGCGACATCGCAGCGGCGTACACGAAGCTCGAGCAGGATGACCCCGGCGCGACGTTCGCGGTCCGCTCGTCGGCAACCGCCGAAGACCTGCCGGAAGCGTCGTTCGCCGGTCAGCAAGAGACTTTCCTTAATATCAGCGGCTTGGATAACATTCTTCATGCGGTGAAAGAGGTCTTTGCCAGCCTCTACAACGACCGCGCCATCGCCTACCGCGTCCACCAGGGCTTCTCGCACGAGGACGTGGCGCTGTCCGCAGGCGTTCAGCGGATGGTGCGAAGCGACCTCGGCGCTGCCGGCGTGATGTTCACGCTCGACACCGAGTCGGGCTTCGACCAGGTCGTGTTCATCACCGCTTCGCACGGTCTGGGCGAGACGGTCGTGCAGGGCGCCGTGAATCCGGACGAGTTCTATGTCTACAAGCCGGGTCTTGCCGCGGGCAGGCCGGCGATCCTGCGCAAGAGCGTCGGCGGCAAGGCGATCAAGATGGTCTTCGCCGACGGACGCCAAGCCGGCCGATCGACGAAGACCGTCGATGTCGACGAGGCCGATCGCCGCCGTTTCTCCATCACCGACGCCGAGGCGTGCGAGCTCGCGCGCTACGCGGTCGCGATCGAGCAGCACTACGAACGGCCGATGGACATCGAATGGGGCCGCGACGGACAGGACGGCAAGCTCTACATCCTGCAGGCGCGGCCGGAAACCGTGCGCTCGCGCGACCGCGGCGATTCGCTGAAGCGCTTTCGGCTGAAGCAAACGTCGAAGGTGCTCGCGTCCGGTCGCGCCATCGGCCAGAAGATCGGACAGGGACGCGTGCGCATCGTCAAATCCGCTGCCGAAATGGATCGCGTGCAGCCCGGCGACGTGCTCGTCGCCGAGATGACCGATCCGGATTGGGAGCCGGTGATGAAGCGGGCCGGGGCAATCGTCACCAACCGCGGCGGGCGCACGTGCCACGCGGCGATCATTGCGCGTGAGCTCGGCGTTCCAGCGGTCGTCGGCTGCGGCGACGCGACGCGCGCGCTCGACGACGGCGCCGAAGTGACGGTGTCGTGCGCGGAAGGCGACACCGGACACGTCTACGCGGGGATTCTCGAAGTCGAAGTCGTCGAGGTCACGCTCAACCGCATGCCGCCGGTCGCCACTAAGATCATGATGAACGTCGGCAATCCCGAGCTCGCGTTCGATTTCTCGCGCCTGCCGAACGAAGGCGTCGGCCTCGCGCGGCTCGAGTTCATCATCAACAAGAACGTCGGCATCCATCCAAAGGCGCTGCTCGAGCTCGATCGCCAGCCGAAGGATCTGCAGCGCGAGATTCGCGAGCGCATCGGCGGCTATCCCGATCCCGTCGAGTTCTACGTGAGCAAGGTCGCCGAGGGCGTGTCGACGATCGCCGCGGCGTTCTGGCCGAAGAAGGTGATCGTGCGGCTGTCCGACTTCAAGTCGAACGAGTACTCGAACCTGATCGGCGGCCAGCGCTACGAGCCGCACGAGGAGAATCCGATGCTCGGGTTCCGCGGCGCGTCGCGCTACATCGCGCAGGAGTTCCACGATTGCTTCGCGCTCGAATGCAGCGCGATGAAGCGCGTGCGCGACGACATGGGATTCACCAACGTCGAGCTGATGGTCCCGTTCGTGCGCACGATCGCCGAAGCGCGCAAGGTGATCGAGCTGCTGAAGTCGCAGGGACTCGAGCGCGGCAAGAACGGGCTTCGCGTCATCATGATGTGCGAGATTCCGTCCAACGCGATCCTCGCCGACCGGTTCCTCGAGCACTTCGACGGCTTCTCCATCGGCAGCAACGACATGACGCAATTGACGCTCGCGGTTGACCGCGACTCGGGCGGGCCGATCGCGTCGACGTTCGACGAGCGCGACGACGCGGTGAAGGCGATGCTCGCGATGGCGATCACCGCTTGCCGCAAGGCGGGCAAGTACGCCGGCATTTGCGGCCAGGGGCCGTCCGATCATCCGGATCTCGCGCAATGGCTCGTCGAGCAGGGCATCGAGAGCATGTCGCTCAATCCCGATACCGTCGTCGAGACGTGGCTGTTGCTCGCCGGTCAAAAACCCCGCTGATAGATCGCCGATCGGCGAATTCTCCGCTTGATTTCGACACCGAGCCGGCGTCGAATCGCAGGTCGCATTTGCGAAAAGTAGGGTCAGACTCGACTTTTTCGCATCGGGCCGCTGTCGCTTCGTTCGACGAAAAGTCGAGTCTGACCCTACTTTTCGCGTGACCCCTATTGCCGCCGTTCCGGAGGCTTCGATGATGAATGCACGCACGATCGCGGGAAAGGAATTCGCGTTCGACGCAACGCTCGCAAACGAGCTCAAGGGTAGGCTGCGCGGTCCGCTGCTGTTCCCGTTGGACTCGGGCTACGACGAGTCGCGGTCGATCTGGAACGGCATGATCGATCGCCGGCCCGCGGCGATCGCGCGCTGCGCAGGCGTGGCCGACGTCGTCGCGTGCGTCGATTTCGCGCGAGCGCGCGACATGCTCGTCTCCATCAAGGGCGGCGGCCACAACATCTCGGGGCTTGCCGTCGGCGACGGTGCGCTGATGCTCGATCTGTCGGCGATGCGCGGCGTCTGGGTCGATCCGTCGACGCGGCGCGCGCGCGCGCAGGCCGGCTGCCTGCTCGCCGACGTCGACGGCGAAACGCAGGTGCACGGTCTTGCGAGCGCGCTCGGATTCTTGTCGACGACCGGCATCGCGGGACTCACGCTGGGCGGCGGATTCGGCTATCTTTCGCGCCGCTTCGGGTGGACCTCCGACAACGTCGCGTCGATGGACGTCGTCACCGCCGACGCGCGCGTCGTGCGCGCGAGCGAGAGCGAGAACGCCGATCTGTTCTGGGGGCTGCGCGGCGGCGGCGGCAATTTCGGCGTCGTCACGAGCTTCGAGTACATGCTGCACCCGGTGGGCCCGCAGGTGGTCGCCGGCGCGGTTGCCTGGTCGGCCGACCACGCGCAGGAGCTGCTCGCGCTGTATCGCAAAGTGGCCGAGGAGGCGCCGGCAGAACTGACATGCGTCGTCGTGCTGAGAATCGCGCCGCCGGCGCCGTGGATCGCGAAGGAAGCGCACGGCAAGCCGATCGTCGCAATCTTCATCTGCGACACGGGGACGATCGCCGATGCCGAGCGACGCGCAGCGGTATTCAAGAAATGGGGCTCTCCGGTCGGCGATGTCCTGCAGCGGCGTCCGTACGTCACGCAGCAGAAGCTGCTCGATGCGACGCAGCCGAAGGGCCGCCGCTACTACTGGAAGTCCGAGTACCTGCCGCACGTTGATGCGGAGCTCGACGCGGCACTCATCAAGCACGCGGAGCGCATCGTCTCACCGCATTCGGCGATCGTTCTCTTCGCGATCGATGGCGCGCTCAATCGGCTTTCCGAACAGCATTCGGCGGTCGGCAACCGCGATGCGCGCTTCGTCGTCAACATCACCGCTGCGTGGGAAAAGCCCGAGCACGACCAAGAGAACATTGCGTGGGCGCGCGACGCTTGGCAGGACGTCAGGCCCTTCTCGACCGGCGGCACATACGTGAACTTCCTCACCGAAGAGGAAGGCGACGAGCGCGTTCATGCCGCCTACGGGTCGAACTATGATCGCCTGGTCGACGTCAAGACGACGTGGGATCCGCAAAACCGGTTCCGGATGAACAAGAACATCGCGCCGCGCGGCTAGCGCTTTCGGACGATCGACGGCGGATCGCGCCGCGTATGCAATGGCGGCATGAAATCGCCGCCGCGCTTACGTATCGAGCTGCGCCCGTCTCGCGTTGCTTCAGGCGCAATCGCCTGCGGAACGGTCGCGACGGCGCTGGTTCCATTTGCAACTATCGACCACGCCATTGCGTCGGCGCTCGCCGTGGTCGTCGTCGGCGCCGTCGGATGGCGTGCGTTGCGCCGACTGGCGCGTCCGCCGTTGATGCTGTACGTGGGAGCCGATCGTCGCGTCAGCGTGACCCTGTCCGACGGCCGCACGCAGGACGGTACCGTGCATGCCGATACGTCGGTCGGCACTTCGATCACGGCGCTCGTCTG
Organism: uncultured beta proteobacterium; assembly: GCA_963728935.1. Classification (GTDB taxonomy): domain Bacteria; phylum Pseudomonadota; class Gammaproteobacteria; order Burkholderiales; family Casimicrobiaceae; genus CAVSMC01. Next base: position 3,535,792 of record CAVSMC010000001.1, read on the forward strand.
GGTTCCCGACGGCGCGCGATGGTTCGCGCCGGCGAAGACGCTCGTCGTGTTGCCCGACATGCTGCCCGCCGACGACTTCCGCCGTCTTCGCGTGTATCTACGTCACGGACGCGCGACGCCTGATCCCGATACGAGCGGCGTCTCGGCGCGCTGACTCGCGAGCCAGTCATGCGCGTCGATGCGCACGCCGGCTTCGGCTTTCGCCTGGCCTGCGATCAGATGAAGGTAGAGCGGAACGATGGCATCGGGTGACGGCAACGCTGCGCGATCCTCGCCGGGGTGCGTGAGCATCCGAAGCGGCGAGCGCATCGGGCCCGGGATCACCGCGTTCACGCGCAAGTTGTCGCGGCTATCCGTTTCATCGGCCAGCGTCGCCGCGAGCGTGGCGACCGCGGACTTGGTTGCCGCGTAAGCGCCCCAGTAGGCGCGCGGATCGTACGCGTGCGTGTCGAGCGTGAACACGATGCTCGCATCGCGCGCGCGCACGAGCAGCGGCAGGCACGCGCGCGTCAGCGCCATCGCGGCGCCGACGTTGATCGCGTACGCCTTCTGCCATGCGTCGATCGCCTGGTGCTCGAGCGGTCCCAGCGAACCCAGGAACGCGGCGGTGTGCACGAGCGCATCGAGACGGCCGAACTGCGCTTGAATCGCGCCGCCAGCGGTGTCGAATGCCTCCGGTGTCGCGGTGGCGAAGTCGAGCGGGAGGATCGTCGGCTCTGCGTGGCCGGCGCCGACGATCTCGTCGTAGATCGCCTCGAGTTTGCGAACGACACGTCCATGGAGCACGACCGTCGCGCCGTGCGATGCACACGCGCGCGCGAGCGCCTGACCGAGACCGCCCGATGCGCCGGTGATCAGGACGACGCGTTCGGCAAGGTCGATGCGAGGCGAATCGGCGGGTGAGGGCAGCGGCATGGGCAAGCGCGCGGAGGCGCCTCGAATTGTCATTCCCGCGCAGGCGGGAATCCAGTGCCTTTCGGCGTCGCTTTCGGGGTCGCTGTCTCGTGGAAATCGTCCGCGGATTGCCAGAATAGGCACCGCCAGCTTATAATTTTCGTTTCGCCGTGGGGGTATAGCTCAGCTGGGAGAGCGCTTGCATGGCATGCAAGAGGTCAGCGGTTCGATCCCGCTTACCTCCACCACCGACCTGACGCTGCCTCCGACTCGGCGAGACGGCGCCCAGCAGGTCCCCATCGTCTAGAGGCCTAGGACATCGCCCTTTCACGGCGGTAACAGGGGTTCGAATCCCCTTGGGGACGCCAAGTAAAATCAATGACTTAAGTCGTAACATCCCGAGAATTATTCTCATCTAGAATTCACGTTTTGCCACTGTTTCGCGCAGAAATGACACAAAAATGACACACGAAACTGCCTGCCTTTTGGGCAGTACGCCGGCGGCGGATGGTCTTGCCGCAGCCAGACGTGTCGGGCGCAAGCACTCGATAACTCGGTAGTTGCGAACCAGGACTGACGGCGAGGGCGAGGCGGGACCGGCGTTCGGCCCGATGAGGAGCGCGCGCTCGTTCAAAGAGCGAGCGCGTCGACGGCAGATTCGAGATGGTGGGGAGCGAGATGAGAGTACTTGATCGTCACCTCGATCCGCGAGTGTCCCGCTAGTTCCATTACCGTCCGCAGGTCCGTCCCAGCCATCACCAGGTGGCTGATAAAGGTGTGTCGCAAGCTGTGCAGGCTTCCGTCGAGTTCTGCACGGCGGGCGCACTTGGCAAAGGCTCGTGACAAGCTGGGCTTCGTCACCCGGGGGAGGACATACTCGGCTTCCGGCGTGACGTGCGCCTTCAGATATTCGAGTGCCCAGCGTGCGTTTTGGTTGAGCGGTATCGACCGCCACCTTCCCGACTTCGTGCGCGCGGTTGGCCGTTCGTCATCTTCATAAATCGACTCGATCCACAGCCGTCCGTCGTGAATGTCTTGCCAGCGAACGTTCATGGCTTCGGACCGGCGCAGACCGGTGTTCGCCATCAATTTCCAGATGGCATGATGCCCGTTGTGTACGGAGTAGCGGTACAACTGATCTAACTGTTCGGCGGAGTAGTAGTGGGGAGCGCGGGAATCAAGCAACCTCGGCAGTTCCATGCCGTCGAGCGGGTCGGTCGGCAAGATCTTCCATTCGACTGCGCGCCTCAGCGCAGCATGGAGCGATTGGAGCTCCTTCCTCGTCGTCGCTGCCTTCGCCTTTGCCAGCGTGCGTTTCTGCCGGTAGATTCGCGTCTCCTGCGCAGTGATTCGGTCAATCGGCATTAACTCGAAATGCGGGATCAGGTGCCCAGCAAAAATCTGCCGCACGCGATCATGGGAGTCGGGATAAGTGTCGGCGTGCCAAAGCAAATATTCCTGCGCGTAGTCGCCAAAACGAGGATATGCGGCTTCGTAACCTGGAAGACTCAGCACTCTGGAGTGTGATGCGAGCTCGTATTCCTTTGCCTTGAGGATCGCGTGAGCCTCGCGCTTTGACGTGGTATCGACGTGACCTACGATCTTCCGTTGCCGGTGGCCGTCGGGATCCGTCCACGCCAGTTCCCAGCTGGAGCCCCTGCGCTTGACTGTCGCCATTGGCGATTCTCCACAGGACGGGAGGCGCGCTCAATCGCGCGCTGAAGGTCCTCTCGCCGATAAAGCTTCTTGCCCATGAACCAGGTGGCCACGATATTGTATTCTGGCGCGCGCTCACGGAACTGGGACAGTGAGACGCAACAGTAGTGCGCAGCCTCGGCCTCCGAAAAGAAGTCCTTCCCCAACAAGTTTATCTCGCGCGCGTCCACCGTCGTGTTCAGAGCAACAGAGTTCCATCACGTCTAGTTGATATGTAGTCTTCAGGGCGACATAGGCCTGCGATCGCTTCTGGTCAATCGGATCCGCGCATGGCGCAACGTATCGGTCGCCGACGATGAGTCCTCGATCGGTGAACCGTTTTTTGGCCGCCATGGCTGTGGGAGCGCGGGTGAGGGAGAGGGGACGATAAAAAGGCCCCCGATCCTTGCGAATGAGGGGCCTTGCTGTGTGATTAACCTTCGAGTCCATGCAGAAGGCTTGGTCGAGGGCGCATCACCAGGCACCGCCGGACCTTGCGGTTCGACGACGCCAGCTTTGCTCGGGCGCTAGACCGAGCGCACAACCTTACGCCGCTTCTCGCGACGAGATCGGAATCGCTTCCGATCACTTCAAGGGCGGGTAACGACCGCAACGCCAGTCCCGGGGACTGGACTTCATGGATCGCGGGATGACCCGCGGCATGAAGGCTCATGTGAGCACGATGCTCACCGAAAGCGACTTGAGTATTGCACGGCCGGCGCACCGGTTCAAGCGTCGGTGCGACGAAATGGGAGGGTGCAAGCCGACAAGCACGGCGTTTCGGGTGCTTTTCGTCTTGACAGCGCGACACCCCAATCATGGCCTGGTGAAATGATCTCGCGATCTCAGCTCTCCGCGAGCAGCGACAGCGCGTGCTGAGCGTCCCTCGGGTCGTGCCGTTGCAGTATGTGAAACCGCTCGGCGCGCTTACCCAACACACTCTCAGGACGCGCGGTGTCAAGCAGGGCTTGTAGCTTTTCTCGCGCCTCCTGTTTCGCGGCGACGATCTCGGCCGGCTCGTTGGACAAGTCCCAATCCGCAAATTGCGCGGGGCGCAGGTCAACGGCCAGCGCAGTGACTTTACGCATGGATTGCTTGAGCGCGGTCAGTCCTGCCTGTAGCGCTTCGATCCCCGCGCCCCTTGGCGCAGCGGGCGTTCGCTCCCAATTGCATAGGAAGGCGATGCCCGTGTCGAGCCCGTCTCCGAACCGCGCCGGGAATTGATCAAGCAGGGCACGTACCCGCATGATGTCCACATCGGATACCTCGTCGGCGTTCGAGAGAAAGGCGCTCGGGTTACAGAACTGACCCGCCGGGACATAAGCCATGCCAGAGGCAACCGCGATTCGCTCGTTATTAGAGTCGCGAAGCGTGGCGCGCCACACGTGCGGGTACACCGCCGCGGGGGTCTCGACGCGGCTACGCTGCAATTCTACGGTTACGGTGCCAAGGGCGGTCCCAACGGTGCTGATGCGCACCGTGCAACCTTGGCCCGGGGCGATAGGGTAATCGGAGTCCTCGTACCAGCCATCGATCCGATTCGTTGTGAAAAAGTCGATCAATAGCCGCTGGGCGTGCCGCGCCCGAATCTCCGGCCACAGCAGGTCGGCCAGAGCTTGGACTTGTGCTGGAAGCACGATCCACTTGGGGAACTCCTTTGGTGTAAGGCCGCAGCTTGCCATCATATCGAACCGCGCTCGCTGCTCCGCGCCGTTCCGCGCTGGATAACTGCAAATGTCGATCTCCAAAACCGTTCGCAACGACGGGATGAATACGTGCAAGAGCGCGAGCGTGTCGATGGTAGTTGGAGATCCTTCCATCAAGACGGTCGTCGCCAGCAACTCGCCAAATCGGGACTGGTCGAGCTGACAGAACGGGGGCCGACCAAGCAGTTTCTCGTTGCCAGCGAATCGAAAGTCGCGCAGGGCCAGCGATGGAAGCGCCAGCATGTCGGCAACGAACTGGCGGATCGTGGATGGGCCGTGGTACTCGGTCGGGGCATTTGCGTAGCGTTGGTAGATAGCGTCGTGTTGCCAGCGCTCGATCAAATGGCTGCGCACATCGTCGATCAGAGCTGTGCTCAGTTGTGGCATGTGGAACGCGTCGTCAAAATACTTTGGACCTAGCAAGTCGGTAAGGCGCCTCGCGCACCCGAGCGACGGACTGTTAATCCGCAGGTCCCAGGTTCGAGCCCTGGTCGGGGAGCCAATTATTCAAGACCTTGCGTAGCTTCCGGCGTTTCGTTTTCCGGGACTGTAGACGAAAACGTAGCAAGTTTTGCCGCGGCTGCGCGCAATTGCTCCGGCGCGAAGTGCGCATACCGCTTCACCATCAACGCCGACTTCCACGCGCCGAGCTCCTGCAGTTCCGCCATCGTCGTACCGGCCATGACGTGCCACGTGGCCCACACATGCCGCAAGTCGTGCCAGCGAAAATTCTTGATGCCGGCGCGCTTCAAGGCATTGCGCCACGACCTCGTGTTCACCTGACCGATTGGTCTGCCCTGGTAGGTGAACACGCGCTCGGTGTGCTTGCCCTTCTCTTCGTTGAGCACCGCCATCGCGTCGTCATTCAACGGCACGCCGATCGCCTCGCCGCCTTTCGCTTCGTCGCCATGAACCCACGCTGTGCGACGACCGAGATCGACCGCAGACCATTGCAAATCGAGCACATTGGCCTGCCGTAATCCTGTCGCGAGCGCAAAGCGCGCAAGCTGTCTCTGATGCGGTGGCAACGCGTTCAACAGCCTGATGACCTCCTCCTTGGTAAGCCAGCGTACCCGTCGCTTTGCCTCCGGATAGAGGGTGACGGCTGGCGCTTTCTCGATCCATTGCCACGGACCGGCTGCCCGCTTCAATACGGCACGCAGGAGGGCGAGGTAGCGATTGGCGGTGGTGCGGGAACTCTCCGCTGCCTTTGCCTTGCCAATCGCCTGAATCTCGTCCCGCGTGATCGTATGCAGCTGCCGGTTGCGGAGGTGCTCATCGAGCCACTGGAACTTGACTCGATCTTCGTGCGCCGTGGCCTTGTCGGCCTTTTCCTCGCACCACCGGACTACGGCGTCCTGCCACGTGTAGATTGCACGCTCGCCGAGCCGGTGGACGCGCCAGAGATCGGCGCGCACGTGATCGAGCCATTCCCGTGCTTCTTTGCGGTTCGCGGTGCCACTAGAGCGGCATACGCGGCCTCCGTCTGGTAGGGTGATCGCGGCCCACCAGATGCGGCTATCTGGACGTTTGTAGAGCGACATGTACTCTCCTTGTCGCCTACGGCGTCCGCGCGGCAATAGTTTGCGCGGGCCCAAGCGAGCAAGTCAACTTCAACGAAGCGCCAAGCGCGGCCGATCTTCGCGGCCGGCACGGTACCCGCCGCCGCAAGGGCGCGCAGGGTCACGGGGTGCAGCCGCAGGGTCGTTGCAGCCTCCGCGACGGTCAGCAATTTCTCACTCATGTTTCCCTGCCAAAAACATTCACGCCGCCTTGCGCAACAACCGGAACCGCCCCTTTCGCTGCCCAAGATCTTCGCGACCACGCGCGTGCGTCCTCCTCGCGGAGGCGAAAGTCGGACTTTGGCAGTGCAAGAACAGTTCGTTTTCAACAAGGGTACGGTTGCTCATGTTAATTCCTTGAACTCATGCAGCAATCAAAACCAGCAATCGACGGAACCCATGCGAACGCCGGCCCAGTGCGGGATTCCGTCGAGCGCAACTAAGCAAGGGTGTAACGGCATCTGTTAGCGGCTTCGGGCCCAAAACCACATCCCGAGCGAGTGCGTGCTATGCGAACTAGTCGAGCAGAAGCCGCAGCATCAATACCGACGAGAAATACTCGCCGATGGCGCCTCAAGAGATGGTGAAGGAGAGCAGACACGCGTCGTCGCGCGCGAAAAGAAAAAGGCCCCCTGTCCTTGCGAACTGAGGGCCTTGCTGCGTGACGAGCCGTCAAGGCCGTGCACGAGGCACGGACTGAAGGCGCATCACCGGGCACGGCCGGACCTTGCGATCCGACAACGCCAGCTATGCTCGGCGCTGGACCGAGCGCACAACCTAAGTCGCTTGCGCGACGAGATCGGAATCGCTTCCGATCACTTCAAGGGCGGGTAACGACCGCAACGCCAATACCGAGGTACTGGACTTCATGCACGGCTGGATGACCAACCAACATGAAGGCTGTGTGAGCACGATGCTCACCGGAAGCGGCTTGAGTATTGCACCGCCGGTGTGTCAGTTCAAGAACCTGGTGCGACGGAATGGCAACTGCAAGCCGACAAGCACGCGTATTGCGGGGCTTTTCGTCTTGACAACGCGCAGGTTCGGACCGAATCGCAACGACAAGTGTACGGAGCGTGCTCGTCTTAAGGGAGGCGGTCATTGCCGGCACGGCATCGCGCGACTGCGCGAGCCACCTGCGCGCGCGTGGTCACCATTGCGGAAAGTCGCAACGCTTTGGGCGTAACGTTGCGGGTGGACTCGCAACAGTTGATCGGCCGAGAAGGGCAGGGCGGCGGCGCTCGCCGGGGCGCGACGACGCGTGCATGGTTGCCGTTCGGGCCAACTGCTCTTGCCGCGCGCTTCCCTCATCCGTTCTCCCGACTTGAAGACGAGCTCGCGCGCGGTAGCCTTGTTCGCATGGCTGCCGCACGACGCCTGCGTACCTACCTCACCCCCGACGAAGTGGCGCGGCTGCTTCGCGCCGCGAAGAAGAGCCGGAACGGCGCGCGCAACCATGCGATGATGTTAATCGCCTACCGACACGGGCTGCGCGCGAGCGAGGTCGTGGGGCTGCGCTGGAGCGACGTCGATCTCGAGCGCGGGACGATCTACTGCCGGCGCGCCAAGGGCTCGCGGTCGACCGTGCACCCGCTCAAGCATGACGAGATAGCAGCGCTTGGGCGTTTGCTGCGGCGGACCATGCGGCGCGCCGGCGAGTATGTGTTTGCATCCGAGCGCGGCGAGCGAATGAGCCGGAGCGCCTTCTGGCGCGTCGTGGCGCAAGCAGGCGAGCGGGCAGAGCTGCCGGTGAAGGCGTACGCGCACCTTCTACGCCACAGCTGCGGCTACTACCTGGCGAATAAGGGCTGCGACCTGCGGTTGATCCAGGATTACCTCGGTCACAAGCAGATCCAGAACACCGTCCGTTACACCGCATTGAATCCGGCGCGATTCGCCGGGCTCTGGTAGCGGTTCCTCCGATGTCCATGTCAAGCGCATAAGCCTCGGCGAACTCGACAAACAGGTTTCTCATTCGAGACGAGTCGAGCAACGTCGTGGGGTCGCGGAGTACCTGATTCATGGCGGCGATCAGTACCTTGAGCTCACCGAGCGGAAGAAACGAGAGCAGCAAGGTTCGCTCATTGAACGCCTTGTAGCGCTCGGCTTCCTTCTCCACCACCGCCATCAGAGCCTCGGCGATGGCCACTTGACCCCGCACCTGGTGCCAATAGGTCATCAGGGTGTCTCGCCAATTATCCTTTTGAACGGCGAGAAAGATGTCCAGTTGGCCACACACAATGCTTTCTACGATCATCGCGTTGTTTTCCTCGTGCTCCCCAAGGTTACGAATGGCCGCGAGCAACGCCAACTGTCCCAAAGGATCGGTCAGGGCTAATGCATCGCCGGCGCATGCCCGCAGGAACATGACCTCATGGGGCCCCACGGGGTCTGGCACTTTAGGATTGTCATTGGGGCAATCGTGAAACACGTTCTGGCAGAACAAACCGCGAGCTAGGTGTTGCACTAGGAGGCGTTGCACGATGTCGGTACGGCCAGTTCGCCAGCAACCCGCCGCATAGGAGATCAATTGATCCCTGCTGCAGTTGCTAGGCTCGTTCCAGCACTTATTGGGCAACGTATACTGGTACGGATGCCGTACCATGATCCCTGAGCGCGCCTCGAATCGATACAACAACTCGCCGTCTGGAATGCTTCCGCAAAATGCTGCTAGGCCCGTTCGGTTCGCGGAGTCACCTCCGTCGCCCGTTGTCGGTTGAAGTTCGTTGGTATCCTGCTGAACGATGATGCCGTATTGATCGCGGACAGGTACTTTGATGTCCGGGTGGTATTCACCCAGGAACCCGGGATCGGGCTGACCGTTGAACCGTGATTTGGATGCGGCGTCGACAAAATGCTCAAGATCGTCCAACAGCATGCGATCCCCCGTTGTTCATATTCACCCACCCGAAGGAAGCAACCTAGGCTTCAGGCGGGGACGATGTCAAAAACCAGGACAAACGGAAGTTGCGCATCGTATTGCGACAGATCTCCCAATGCAATCGCACCTCCTTCCAAGGCCGAACCGGCGAGAGCCGGCGTCTTTGGCGACGCGTTCGTAACTCAACCAAGCCCTCCGCCTTTCGGCTTCAAACCTCTCCTTGAAGGGAGAGCTCGATGGCTAGCGATACCGCGCTTAAGGTCCGCTCGTGGGCCGGTGGTTGACCGATACGTATCTCGGCTCGCGACCCGAAGGAGCCTTTCGGACTTGGCAGCAGCGAACGTTCACCGATTCGACGTGCGGCCAGAACCGGCCACTGGCCTAACACTACAACGGCACGGCCCCCTAAGCTTCAATCGTCCGACGGCAACTGTGAAATCGTGCGCCGAAGCACGGTGAGTTCTGCGTAAACCTACTTCTCCGGGAAACCGGCTTTGCGTAGTCCTCCATACAGATTACTTTCTGCCAACTTCACGTATTCCGGATTATTCGACAACTGTCTCGCCGACGCGATCGTGAGGTTGGGCACTATGCGCAGCGCTTGAGCTTTGGCCGCCGTAGCCTTCGCCATGTCGCCTTGATTGGCATAGGCGGCGGCCAATATCATGGGGATAGTGAAGGCGCTCGTTAGCGCGGAGGCTTTCTCGCAGGTTGTAATCGCTCGCTCCATTTGGCCAATCAACATGTACGCCTCGCAAGCAGTACCCATCAGCGACCCCACATTGGGTGGATCCAGGGCAAGCGTTTGGTCAATCACCGTCAGTGCCTCGGCCGGGCGTGCGGCTTGGACCATGATATTCGCGCGGAACATTCGCCACCGCGACTCGTACGGGTCGAGCTTGATCGCGAGAGCATTCGCGTCGAGCGCAGCGTCCCATCGTCCGAGATCCTCAAGCGCTATGCCACGCCAGTTCCATGCTGCCGGATTGGTGTCGTCGAGTCTCACCGCGCGCGCCGTTAGCTCATCCTGTTCGCGAACAACGCGGTCGCGCCCCAACTCCGGATCGACGCCACCCTGATTGTTGAGAATTGCCGCACGGAGAACCAGCGCGGGCACTAGATCAGGCTCGCGCCGGAGCGCCTCGTCAACCAACTTGCCTGCTTCCGCCAGTCCTGCACGCGAACCATCCTTGCCACCCAATTCGAACGCGCGCAATACCAGCTCCCGTGCGCTCAAACTGGACAGCGGCAAATCCGCGACTCGCTGGCCTTCGGCCCCCGCGACCACGCTCCGCAACCGAGCGCTCAAGTTGCGAAGACTGGCGGACGATTCGGCAGCGACATCGGCGTCATGCAAAGTATCGCGCTCGGACCAGACCTGTCCGCCGGTGGCCGCGTCGACCAGACGCAGGTTGACCACGTATTCCGCGGCTGCGCGCAGCACGTCCCCTTCGAGCACGTAGCGAACATTGAGGCGTCGTCCCGCGTCGCGCGGCTCGGCTGCGCTACTTCCTCCCGCTGTCAGAGCACTACTACCGAAGACAACATAGACGCTCCCATATTCACGCTTGCGCGGAACGCCGGTCGTCAAACTGCGCGTGAGCGTCTCGGCGAACCGTGCTGCCTCAACATCGCCCTGTGATGCAGTGAATGGAAGGATGGCGACCGATAAAACCGGCGCGGAAGGCACCGGCGTCGACGTCCGAAAGTACGTCAGCGTCCACGCTGCAGCGCCGACAAGTGCGATGGTGGCAAATCCGGCGGCCAGCCACGGCACCGGGGCGGATTTCTTAAGCAGCCGCCAGGTCCAACGACCTCGATTGCGGATGCGTTGCGCGTCGCTTCCAAGATTCACCCGGTATACCTCGACCGGCCGGGTGATGTTCTTGACTTCCTGCGCCCCAAGGTCTTCGAAGACAAAACTCAACTTATCGAGCACCTGATCGCGCACGACGCGGCTGACGCAGATCCCTCCGGGCTCAGCCAATGTCTGCAGTCGCGCCGCGACGTTGATGCCATCGCCGAAGATGTCCTCTCCATCGATGATGATGTCGCCGACGTTGATGCCGATGCGAAACTCTATCCGCCGGTCGGGAGGCACACTGGCATTGCGCTCGGCCATGCCACGCTGCACGTCGACCGCACAGCGCACCGCATCGACGACGCTGGGGAACTCCAGCAGCAAGCCGTCACCGGTCGTCTTGACGATCCGTCCGCCGTGCTCGGCAATCTTTGGGTCAATGATCTCCCGCCGGTGCGACTTCATTTCGGCCAGCGTGGCGCTCTCGTCGCGGCCCATGAGGAGGGAATAGCCCACCACATCGGCTGATATGATCGCCGCCAAGCGTCGATGGTCCCGCGACAAGGCTCCCTCCCACGCGCGCTTTACCTGCGTGGATCATAGGGAACATAGACTGACCCCACAATGGACGGCTCTGAGCGCTGATCGGGATCTATAGCACCAATCGAACGGCCGCAGTCGGCGACTTCGCCCTATGGCCGCTGTTGGCCGGCAGTTCCATTTAGGCCCGCGGCGGCGTCCGTCTTCTCAACGTTCGTTAAGAGACAGCCGCCGGCTATCCAAAGGCCGCCGAGACCGGCGGCCGTGCCGGAGTAGCGAAACTACACCTCAGTCTGTTCCGCCATTTCCAACGCGTCGTCCACCTCGATTCCGAGGTAACGCACCGTGCTCTCCAGCTTGGTATGCCCGAGCAAGAGCTGAACTGCCCGGAGGTTCTTAGTGCGGCGGTAGATCAGCGCTCCTCTACAGCGCGACAGGCAGCAAAGGGTCGCCTGGAGCAGTTCAGGGCATCGATAACACCTCAATCCAGTGCCCATCTCTACCCGTCGATAACTGGTCTGCGGATCTGTGGTGCGACTGCCGTGGCAGCTTGTGCCGCGAGGTAGCGGTGTACGAGCTGGACGGCCATCGCGCCGTCCCCAACCGCCGAGGCGATTCTTTTGATCGATCCATGCCGCGCGTCACCGACGATGAAGACTCCAGGCTGGCTGGATTCGAGTGGCGCAGGTGGCCGCTCCAGTGGCCATACGGGGCCTGGTCCCTCGCTGGCCAGTAGATCTGGACCTGTCAGGATAAACCCGTGTTCATCGCGCCGCAGCCATCCTTCAACCCGTTGCGAAGTCGGTTCGCCGCCAATCAGGATAAAAAGCGCATCCGCCGAAACTTCCGATTCTGTGTTATCTGCATCCTCGGCGATCACGAGCTTTTGGAGCTTTCCCTTCCCGATGGCTCGCACGACGCGTGATTGCGTGAGAATCGAAATGCGAGGATGGTGTTCGCAGCGAACGACGAGATACTGAGACATTCGTTCCGCCAGCGAGCCGCCTCGGACAACCAGCGTCACTGTGCGGGCGTACTCGGCGAAGTGCAAGGCTGCCTGTCCGGCGGAGTTCGCGCCTCCTACTACATACACATCTCCGCCAGCATGGAACCGTGCTTCGCCGGGCGCAGCACCGTAGTACACCCCACTCCCCAGCAGGTCTTCGACACCGGGGGCATCAAGCCAACGGTAATGCGAGCCGGTTGCCCCAATTCCGGCACGCGCCCGCACGACGGAACCGTTAACCAAGGTAACTCGAATTGTTCCGTCAAGTTCGGCGCCGACTTCTACGAAATCGCACCCCACGATGACCTCTGCACCCAACCGCAGTGCTTGCCGCAATGCGCCGTCTGCAAACGCGTTCCCGCTGATGCCTTCGGGAAACCCCGGGTAATTCTCGATGCGCGAACTGGTTCCCGCCTGGCCGCCCGGCGCGTGCCGTTCGATTACGATGGTATCGAAGCCTTCAGATGCGGCATAAACCGCCGCGGTGAGTCCTGCCGGGCCAGCGCCAACAATTACTAAGTCGTATAACTCTCGCTTGGGTCGCACATGCAGTCCCGCGTGCTCCGCCAGCAACGCTCGCGTGCGGGCGAACGCCAGCGATTCGTCGCTGTCGCTAATCACGTCCAAAATCGCGCCGTCTACCAGTACGAAACAAGGTAGGCGGAGGTTTTCGAGTTGCGCGCCGGAGCGCACGAACAGAGCTACCAGAGGATCGCGCTCAACGTCAATCCAGCGGAACGGCACCCCGTTGCGTTCGAGAAAATCGCGGTACTCGTGAACGTGCGGCGTTCCTCGGCGCCCTACAATGTAGACCCTACATTCGTCTTTGGCCACGATGAACACGGAACCTGCCGGGAGGTGAGTACGCCTTCGATTCCGGACGAAGAGATCCGGCCACTATTTACGAAGCGTTTCCGCACATTGCCAGCTGATAAAGGGCCGGCAGCGCGTCATCGATGGGATGGTGCTGCGGCTTCCCCGAGAAGTCTAGCTTGTTCCACCTCATGAGGTTCACCGCGACAGACATCTGTCGCTTGCCATCGGCTCGGGTCATGGTCATCGCTCCGGCACCCCAGACCGTGCCGTCATGACCCCAGAACGTGCCATGGCCGGGAACCTCCATCTTGTGCAGGCCGAGACCGTAGTCGATCGTCTTCCCCTCAAAAGAGATGACTGGGCCAGTGCGTTGCATCTGCGCCAGCGACGACATGTTGACGATCTCGCCAGCAAGCAGCAAACCGTAAAAGCGGTTGAGATCCGCCATGGTCGATATCAGCGAGGCCGCCGGCCCCACCCAGGACATGTCGTAGACGCTGTAGTCGCGCGGCGGGTCGATCATGCCGAACCACGCCTCGTACATCTGCGAGTGCGGGCCGCTCACATGCGGTCCGGCTGGAAGCTCGGTGTCCCGGAGCCCAGCGCGCTCAATGACGTTCTGCGTGATGCACTTCTCCGCGGTGGTGCCGGTGACGCGCTCCAGGAGTTGGCAGAGGAGCTGGTAGTTGGTGTTTGAATACTTCCCCGGGGTGCCACCCGGCGTTCCCACGGCAGGTGCCCCGACCCCCATCTCGATCAACTCGGTCGGGTGAAACCGCGTGAACCGGTTGTCGTCCAAGCTCTCGGGGGTGGTCTTCGCCAGCGAAGGGAATGCATTGAGGGACGGATACGCATACGGGAGGTATTCCGCCAAGCCGCTGGTGTGGGTGATGAGCATTCGGACGGTGATCGTATCGCCTCGTTCTCCGGGCACCAACCGCGGCAGATAGTGGGCGATTGGCGTGTCGAGCCCGATCTGGGCGCTCTCGACCTGCTGCAGGACCGCGGCGGCGGTGAAGGTCTTGCTGATGCTGCCGACACGGTGCCGCATTTCGGGGGTAACGGGACGGCCGGTGCTGACATCGGCGACGCCGGCGGCGCCGCGCCATACCTCGTCGCCGTCGCGCACCTCGGCGAACACTCCCGGCATCCCCGCGCGATGGACCTTGTCTATGGCGGTCTTCAAGTCCCCGGGATCGAGTGGGTTCTTCACGGCACCCGTCCTCTCCTGGTCAAACGGGATTTCCAGTTTTGGTTCCCAAGCATAGTTGGGTAGGGATCCGTGCCGCTACCGCTAGCTGCTCGGCTCGGGAATAACGAGCGGACCACAGTCTTCATCCGCCACGAAGACGGCGAGCAGCTCGGCCATCTCGGTCGGACTCGGGTTCTCGGCGAACATGTGTAACGCGCCTGACGGCTCGAACCACGTGGTTCCCGCTGGATACGTCTGGGCAGGCGTCCCTGCCATCTGCGAGCGAATCGATCCCTTGATGACGTACGCGGTCACGGAGCCCGGATGCCGGTGCGCGGGCGAAAAGGCGAGCGGCGGGAAGATGACCAAGGCGGTGGTGACGGACTTGCCGGGAATGTTCGGCAGCTTCTCGCAGGACAGGGGCTTGACCATTGTGGCCGGTCTGGCGCCTGCCGCAGATCCTTCGACGCTGGAAGAAGACATCTGCGACACCTTCCCGCCGAGCGCGCCAGTGAGTGGCTGCGCCGACGGCACGCTCAGCAAGCGCTGCGTGGATGCAACCTGGCCCGAAAGTACCACGACGCAGACGCAGAGCAGCAAGACCCGGCGCCGAGTCGTGGGCAATCTTTCGCGGTTGACGCGCAGGCCGCAAAGCGCTGTAGGTCTCATGATCTCCTCATGGCGCCAGCGGCTGATCGGCGCCGAGGGGCATTCTGTCGGCATCCCAGCCCAGTTCGCGACGGGCCTTGTCGGACGTTACCTCGGGGTTCGGCCCCACGATGTTGAAGATGCCCGTTCTACCCAGTTCCACGGCGAGCACTGCTGCCCAGGCTGCAGCGTCAACGTGCAAGGCCAACGGCTTGTCGTTCGCGTCGATGCTCCCGGTGCCCGGGCCGTAAATCTGCCCATAGCGCAACACCGTGCCTCGAAGCGAAGGTGTATTGAGCACGGCCTTTTCGAGGGCAACGATGCCGCGAACACTTACGGCCCGCAGACCCTGTGCCCCTTCGTCCAGCGGCGACTCCTCGGTGTGTGGTGGATTCCCGGGGGCGTATGCCCAAGCGATGCTCTGCGCCACGATGTGGTTGGCGCCGCCAGCAACTGCGGCGGCGACAAGATTTTCTGTGCCCTCGCTCCGGATGCGCGCGTTGCGCCGAATCCCCTCTTCCATGCGATTCGCATCGAGGCCGCGTGGAAGGTCTGTGAGCTGGTGC
Organism: uncultured beta proteobacterium; assembly: GCA_963728935.1. Lineage (GTDB taxonomy): Bacteria > Pseudomonadota > Gammaproteobacteria > Burkholderiales > Casimicrobiaceae > CAVSMC01. Next base: position 3,551,099 of record CAVSMC010000001.1, read on the forward strand.
ACAACGATGTTCGGACCCGCGCGTTGCATTGCGGCGTGCAATTCAGGCACGTCGAAAACATCGCAAATCACTGGCAATGCGCCCACGCTGGCCAGCGTGTCGGCGGCCTGCTGCGATCGGGTCATGCCGAATACTCGGTGACCTCGCGATACCAGCATCGCAACCAAGCGGGAGCCAATGGCGCCTGTTGCGCCGGCGACAAAAATGGTTTTGGTCATGCTCGAGTGCACTTTTCGATATTAATGCGCCGTTCGACTCTCCTCGAACGACGATGACCTCCGTCATGCGCCGGAAATTGGGGGGAGGCAAAGCCCGAGCCCCATCTGGATAAGCGCGGCTGCGCGTTTGAAGCGAATACCGGATTGGACCAACGCTCGGGCAGCGAAGAAATTGGCGCTTGTCATTAGCTCGTGACCAGCCTCGCGGTCGTTTGGCATGTCGGTCTTGCCTTGGCGTTCGGCGCGGAACGCCTGCAACCCGTCGCACCAATAGCCACATCATTTGCATGTCGCGTGAGTTGGACGCGCAATAGAACTGACTGAGCGCCTGAGATGGCAAAGACAAATCGCCCTGGCTTTCTCCGTCCGTGATTGCCGCTTGAACCGGAGGCATGTCGTTGCTCCTACCGCGAATTCTGACGTGCACGTGCCGCACAGTTCAGTGTTCGGCGAGCTCCTTCGGGCGCGCGTGCTTCGCCGGCTGATAGGTGCCCACTTCGGTTCGAAAACCGATTGCGATCCGGTTCCAGCCGTTGATCGCAACGATGGCGAGCGTCAGATCGGCCACCTCCTGCTCTGAGAACTGCGCGCGCACCTCTCGGAAGACCTCATCGGGTGCGTGCGTCTCGGAGATGAGCGTCAGCGCTTCGGTCCAGGCCAGCGCCGCGCGCTCGCAGGGGGAATAAAACGGCGTTTCCCGCCAGGCTTCGAGCGCGTAGAGCCGCTGCTCGGTTTCGCCTTCGGCGCGCGCGTCCTTGGAGTGCATGTCGAGGCAATAGGCGCAGCCATTGATCTGCGAGGCGCGCATCTTGATCAGGTAGAGCAGCGAGTGCTCAAGACTGCATTTCGCGAGATATGCTTCGAGGCCCAACATGGCCTGGAGCGCGCCGGGTGAAACCTTCCTGTAGTCCAGCCGTGGCTGCATACGAATGCTCCTTTCGGGAATGGATGATGAGTAGCCGCCACTCCCTTGCCCAAGGAAACTCAGCGGACATTGATCTCGGCGAGATTGCGAGCAATGGCAGCGCGGATGGGCGGGAGGTGGCCCATGAAGGCGACGGCGGCATTGCGCAGCGATTGACCGATCGGCGATTTCATCGTTGCCACACGGGTTATCCGATCCGTCAGCGCAACCACATCCACCGCGATCCGATGGCGAGCCTCCGCCCATCGATCGATACGCGCTTCATCGCCGTCGCGCAGCGTCTCCGTCAGGGCATGAGCAAGCGAAACTGCATCCTGGATACCGGTGTTCATTCCTTGTCCGCCGGCGGGGCTGTGGACATGAGCCGCATCACCGCACAACAGCACACGTCCCTTGCGAGGACTGCGCGCGACCCGATGGTGAATGCGAAAGCGCGAGCTCCAAGCGAGATCGCGAATGCGGGCGCGCTTCGTTTCTGGCCCGCGGGAATCGAGCAGCGCCTGGACGTAGTCGAGAGAAGGGTGCTCGGGCGCTGCGTCGTCCGTCGCGACGATGCGGAAGTGGTCATCGGGTAACGGGGCAACGACCGCCAGCCCTTTCGGAGAGTAGAAGAGCGTGACCTCTTCGCGGCTCAACGGCCAGTCCATGTGAACGTCGGCCAGGACAAAGCCTTGCTCGTACGCCGCGCCCTCGAACGGAATTTCCGTCTGCTCCCGGACCCGGCTGTGCATACCGTCGCATCCGATGAGCCACCGGCTTCGGACGCTTCGTCGCTGTCCGTTGGCTCCGAGCGTTGCGACAATATTTGTCCCGTCGATGTCGAACCCAGTCAACTCCGTAGGCCGTTCCACATTGCCGCCCAGGTCTTGAAACCTGGCAAGTAGCAGACGCTCGGTGCGGTCCTGCGGATACATCAACGTGAACGGGTAGGGGCTGTCGATTTCGGCGAAATCGATGGTGAGAAGCGGCCGATCGCGGTCGCGAATCCGGAAGATGGGAACCTTCACGCCTTCCTGCAGCAACCGTTCTGTAACGCCCAGACGCTCGAGCACCTCGAGGGTGCGCGCATGAATGACGCACGCCCGCGAGGTATTGGCGCCCGCGGCCTGCTTGTCGACGATCAGTGCCGATACGCCCGATCGCTTAAGTTCGGCGGCCAATGCCAGGCCGCTCGGCCCGGCACCGACGATCAGCAAGTCCACTTCGGATCCGTCCATGATCACCCCCGAACGACGGGTTCATTTGTCGCAAAGGCGTTGTCCCATGTTTTCGATTGCATCTAACACCGACGCGAGAAGCCAAGGCGCTTCCCTTACCTCTCCTTTAGGCGAAAACTTCGGATTGCGGGGCGGACCCCTGGCCACACGGCCAGCGTGGGTTTCGGGGGACATCACACCTCGCACCGAACGACGCGCTGCCCTTCCGACGACGCGTAACCTTTCGATCGAAGCGCCGGTCAAGAGTTCGGGCGTCCTCGTTCTTGATCCCGCCAGGCTAATGCAGGCGGAAGGTCGCGTGGCAGGCGACGCACTGCTGAATGACGGGTTGAACGTCGTTGCTTGCGGTCGCGCCCTGCGCCTCGACCACGAAGCGACCAGGAGCTTAGTTGATGGTCTCTGGTGTCGTCATCGGTCCCGCATCGCATGACGACGCAAACCTTCATTGTGTGATATTGCCGGCGAGACCAAACTAAGCTTCTTGCGGTGATCGGGAGTCAGCGAGGCCAGCCAAATCGAAAGAAGGCGAAGCCATTCGGATCGGCGATGACTTCGATTCCGACGATTTTCGCGTCGTCGATGGTGAAACCGAGAACAACGGCGGGCGCGCCCTCTCGAAACCATGCCAGCGACGGCTCCATTCACAAGTCTGGGCGCGTCGATTTGCTGGTGCTTGCGTGTTAGCCCGCATGCATTTGCAAGACGAAAATGAACGGCTGCTTCCCCACCGGCGAACGTCGGCTAAGGGCCAACTCGTGGGTCGGAAGCGGTCGTGCCGAATTCTTTCGCACGAAGCAACCATAGTAGGCGGCACAACTCGCAACCGAATACGCATTCGGTTGCCAGTCGTTCGAGCAAACGGCGCATGGCGCTCGGGACGCTTGTGCAGTGGCTCGCAGCGAGCGCGGCGTCGGCGGCGTACGTTGCAGTCGGCGCGCGTGGTGTTCGATGCTGGTGCGTGTCGATCAGTAGGCGTTCCGGGCGATCCCCAGCGCTTCGACGATACGGTCCCGCTCGAAACTGGTGGCCCACGAGGTGCCCACGTTAAGCAACCCGGGTGGCGTAATGTTCGGCTTCGCTAACTTAACCGCGGCAAGCTTTAGTTTCACGTCGAGCTGCTTTGCACGTTCGATTTCCCAATTCATCCAGTCGCTCGCATGCGACTTGGCACCCACGAGGACCAGGAGATGCGTGGCTGTCTTCATCATCGTCGTGAGTGCCGCCTTAATCCGCCCAGCGTCCGTGCTGTCGATCGGTACGTTCGGGCCTCGACTATCGAATTCGAAGTCGAAGTCCGGATTCGCGGTCCACGCTTGAAGTAGGCGCTTGTAATGCGCATCTTCAGAGTGATCGTAGCTGACGAATACTCTTGTCTTGGCCATAACCGAACCACCTTTTCTCTGGCAGAGCGGTTGACGCTGCCACTGCTACAAACATGCGCGCGCTCTGATTATGTCCACACGCGAGCACCGAATTCGTCAAGCAACGCCTTCAATCGCGAATTCCAAGAGACTTGCCTCGCACGTGTCGTACGCGGAGTACGAGAGAAAGATCTGTGGCGATACTCACGCACGGCCCGTGTGGCGTGCCGCTGATCGCGCAGGTCCTTCGCACCCTCGCGCGCCGTGCTGCGGCTGCGATTCGCGTCGGCCTTGATTACGCTGGCATCAACAGCAAAGCCTTCGCCACCGACCAATCCCTCCTTCATGCATCGGTCGACCACACCCTCGAATACGTGGCGAAACGCGGCGCTCTCACGGAAACGACCGTGACGGTTCTTCGAGAAGGTCGAATGGTCCGGGACTGCGTCCTCCAGGCCAAGACGACAGAACCAGCGATAGGCCAGATTGAGATGGACCTCTTCGCATAGTCGCCGCTCGGAGCGAATGCCAAAGCTGTAACCCACGATCAGCATCCGCACCATCAACTCAGGATCGATCGACGGCCGCCCGGTATGGCTGTAGAACGGTACGAGGTGATGCCTCAGCTCGCTGAGGTCTAGGCAACGATCGATGCCCCGCAGCAGGTGATCCGCCGGAACATGATCGTCGAGCTTGAATGAGTAGAACAACGGCTTCCGCCCGCCCGTTCGTTGCCCCATCATCGCCGCGCTTCCCTCTAAAATGCCTTGCTTTCACCATAGCCACGAGGCGCGCACTTTCAAGGCAGTTTTTCAACAGCATTGGCCGATGGCTGCCTGATCATCGAGGGTCGCGGTCCAACCCTGAAGAGTCCTTCGAACTTCGGGAAAGCCGATGTTCGTCGGCGGGTAAGCGGACACTCACGACGTCCAATCGACGATCGCCCATGCGCGACGGGGCTCGTGCCTGCCCCGCTGGCCTGCCCGCGCGAGCCACCGTGGCGGCGGAGCGCACCCGAAAATACGACTACAAACGTGCGGAGCGGCCCATTGCCGCTGAAAATCGAGGTTTGACCCGCACCACTGCCCGGACCGGTCGCAGACTCGCGCGTTTGAAGTGGCTATGCTTATCATCCTGACGATGGTCGGGACCTTGCCATCCGGCGCCTACCGTAACATGCTACTCACTATGGTCAAGTACTGATAACCGCTGTATAGCCAACGAGACTGAAAATGCCGTACGTCCACGATGTGTTCATCAGCTACAAGCGCGATCCCATCCAGGATGAATGGCTGGCGACCCACTTCATCCCTCTGTTCTTGCACTCCGTTCGTCAGGCAGTTGCGGCTGAATGCCGGCGTGCCCCAGGAGGCATATTCTTCGATCAGACCGAACTTTCCAGCGAGGCAAGGAGGTTCGATCAGGGGGGAATTGAACCCGGCCAAGTCTGGCGCGATGCGCTTGCGAACGCTATCCAAGTTTCGCGTTGCATGGTCGCGCTCTGGTCGCCGCTCTATTTCTATTCCGAGTGGTGTTTGATCGAGTGGCACAGTTTCCGCGAACGAAGTGTCGCGACTGGTCGACCTGTAGTCGTCCCGATTTCAGTACACGATGGCGAAGCCTTCCCGTTGGATGCCCAAGCTATTCAGGGGCCCGACTTCTCTGACTACGTCATCATAGGGGCGGGCTTCAAGGAAACGAAACTCTATCCAGAATTCCAGAGGGCGATCCGCACGTTTGCGACGGCGGTTGCGAGGTGCGTTCGGCAGGCACCCGAATTCGACATTTCCGATTGCAAACGGCGCGGTGGTCCCGCCTGAACCGGACATCCCTCAAAAACGTCTGTGAACGCAAATCAACAACCTTCGGATACCGGAGCATCTGCTGATCAGAAGCGGGGGCTCATCTATACGTTCTACTCGTTCAAAGGGGGAGTGGGCCGTTCGATGACACTGGCCAACGTCGCGGCACTGCTCGCCCGGTGGGGTCAGCGGGTACTCATCATTGACTGGGACCTCGAGGCGCCAGGGATCGAAAAGTTTTTCGAACGGGGATTGATCGGTTCTCGTCGCGCCACCTCAGGGTTGGTCGAACTAATGGCGACGTATGATGCCGCGCCACTGTGCTCCGCAATAATTCGCGCCGCCGATGCTTTGTTGTCCAAGCCCCGCCAACGCGGGTCGACTCTGGCATGATGAGCACATGCTGCAGCTGGCGCGCGCGATCGTCGGGGTAACCCCCGGACCTCCTGAGACTGGTCGTCTCGTTCTTGCGCTCGTCCGGCGCGATCCGAGCTGAGAATCTAATTCTGCGTAGACAGCTAGCGCGGTATCTCGAGCGCGGCATCAAACCCAGGCGCGTGGACTACGCGACTCGCATCAGCCTGGCGCTGTTCTCCAGGCTCTTCGATTGGCGCGATGCGGTCGTCATCGTCAGGCCGTCGACCATCGTTCGATGGCATCGATTGGGCTGGCGGATCTTCTGGCGCTGGAAGTGCAGGGCGGGCCGGCCACCGATTCCGTTGGAACTGCGCAGGCTGATTCGGCGGATGGCCGCCGAGAATGCTTTGTGGGGCGAGGAGAGGATTGCCAATGAGCTGTTGGTCAAGCTCGGGATCCGGGTCTCTCCGCGAACGGTTGGCAAGTACATGCCGAAGCGACCGCCAGGCCAGCCGCGAGGTGATCAGCGCTGGTCCACCTTCCTGAAGAACCAAGCGAGCGCGATCCTTGCATGTGACTTCTTCGTCGCCGTCACTGCGACGTTTCGGCTGTTGTACGTGTTCGTGGTGATCGAGCACAGCACCCGTCGCCTGGCACACATCAATGTGACAACGAACCCGAACGCGGAGTGGACTCTGCAGCAGTTGCGGGAGGTCCTCGGGAATGGAGGAGGGCATCGCTATCTAATCCATGATCGAGATCGGATCTTTGCCGAGCGCCTCGACGATTCGATCGAAGCTCTGGGAGTCGAAGTGTTGCGATCACCCGTTGCAAGTCCCAAGGCGAACGCCATCTGCGAGCGCGTGATCGGGACGGCGCGGCGGGAATGCCTGGATTGGCTAATTCCGATGTCCGAAGCGCATCTACGTGCGATTCTCAAATGTTGGGTGACGCATTACAACGGCGGACGTCCTCACAGCGCGCTGGGACCTGGTGTACCGGATCCACCGGAAAACGAAGCGGTCGTCGCGAAGCTGGCAACCCGCCATCGGTTGGCGGCGGGTGCGCTCGTCCTTGTGAAATCCATCCTTGGTGGCTTGCATCACGAATACTCGCTTGCCGCCGCGCCAGTAAGCGCGTAAGGCTCGGCATGAAGCTATCGAGTAATGTCCATCTGAATATTTGCGGATGACAGTTCTACTCCATTCGCACCGAGCACCAGTTGTGCGAGCAACTGCGCTACAATCTGCTGTTTCGCTGGTTCGTTGGATTGGCCCTTGATGATGCGATCTGGGATCACTCGGTGTCTTCCAAGAATCGCGACCGCTTGCTGGCCCATCAGGTGGTGGAGGGCTTCTTCGCCGAGGTGATGCGCCTGGCCGACGCGCGGGGCCTGCTGTCGAAGGAACATTTTTCGGTAGGCGTGGCAATTGGATCGTCTGGCTAATGCGCGGTGCTGGCCGATCGTCAACGAAGCTGAGTATAACCAAATCGGTTCAAACGCGTTGCTCACCGACGAAAATAACCCGCTCTCCATATCAGCCGAGATGATATATCCGCGGTGTGCCGTAACGGCGAAACTGACACCGACCGCTATACCTACTGGGGCAGTATAAGTGCAACTGCATTATAGGGCGCGTCGCGGCAGCCATCGTCGAGCCTCGCTCGACAGCACCCTGATCGCATCGAATGTTTCAGCATGCCGATCGAGGCAGGTGATTGTTTGGTTTGCCTCTTGGACCCTGAACTCCCGCCTTGCTGCACTGCAGCGTGTCCAGCGGGCAGGCCTAGTGCTTCGAGGGGTCAGAGTGTTCCGTCCCGTCGCCCACGCAGGTGGGTCCTTGGTGGAAGCGGGGTCGTCCGGCATAATCAGTCGAACGCCATTCCTCGGTTGAATCTTGCTCGATGCGTAGTGCGCTTCCAGCCGTAGGCATTTCCCGTAGCGAGATCTTTGCGCGCATGAAAGCGCTATCCGCCGACGATGTCGACTGGCGGCGAGGACGCGTGCCGCTGTACGTGTTTAAAGCGAACGACGAGATCGCCGCGATAGGCCGCGACGCGTTTCTCGAGTTCTTCACCGAGAACGGACTCGGCGGCAAGCGCGCATTCTTTGGCTTGAAGCGCATGGAAGACGAGATAGTGGCTATGGGGCTGTCGCTCTTCCATGCGCCGGACGACGCAGCGGGTTTCTTCACTACCGGCGGCTCGGAGAGCATCATCGCCGCGGTGCTGGCGTGTCGAGATTATGTGCGCGCACAGACCAGACGCAAAGACTGGCGCGGAAACGTCGTCGTGCCCCAGTCGGCGCACCCTGCATTCACCAAGGCGGCGCGTTTGATGGACTTGGAATTACGGCGTGTGCCGGTCGCGGCCAACTATCGCGCCGACGTCACCGCGATGGCCCGTGCGATTGATGCGGACACGATGCTTCTTGTAGGCTCTGCACCGTGCTTTTCCTACGGCACGATCGACGGGATCGCCGATCTCGGGCGGCTCGCGCAGGAGCGAGGGCTATGGCTGCACGTCGATGCATGCGTCGGCGGCTATCTCGCACCGTTCGCGGCGAAAGCCGGCTACCCGGTACCTGCGTTTGACTTCGCCGTACCGGGCGTCATGTCCATGTCTGCCGACTTGCACAAGTTCGGCTTCTGCCCCAAGCCGGCATCCACCGTGTTCTACCGCAGCGCGGATCGCGCGGCGTGCCAGCCATTCGAGATGAGCGATTGGCCGGGTGGCAAGTTCTCGACCGCGACGCTCGTCGGCACGCGGCCGGGTGGTGCGATCGCCGGCGCCTGGGCAACGCTGCAGGCGATGGGTGAGCAGGGGTACGTCGATACCGCGCGGCAGATCATGGAACTCGTACGTGCGTATCGCCGCGGCATCGAAGCAATCGGCCTCGACGTGCTCGGCGAGCCCGATCTTTCGATCCTGTGTTTTACATCGCGCGACGTCGACATGTTGCGTGTCGGCGAGGTGATGGCGGCTCGCGGCTGGCTGCCTGGCCTCGTGCGCGATCCGCATGCGATGCACCTGATGCTGTCGATGCTCCATGCGCCGGCACGCGAAGACTTTTTGCGCGACCTTAGCGATGCGGTCGGCCTTGTACGGTCCGAAACTGGCAAGCCTGCGAAGGTGGACGTGACGTACTAGGCGGTAGCGTACCTTCCAGAGAAAGCGGTTGAATGACATCCAGAGAATATCGGGTTGGCGCGGTGGAACGGATGAACTGCACCAACGCACACGCTGCTACACGGGAGAGCTGACATGAGTAACCGATTTACACGTCGTGATTCGCTTAAGTTGATGCTCAACATGGGCGTCGCGACATTCGCCGGCGGCGCTATGCTGCGCTCGCGCAATGCCTTCGCGCAGCAGGTCACCGCCGTATTGGGCCACTTCGGCTCGGCCAATCCGCAAACCTTCGGAAAAGCTAATGAAGGATTCGCGAAGGCCTTCGGACCGAGCGTCAAGACCGACTATGTCACCGTCGGCAGCGGCGCGCAGGTGATTGCCGCAGTCGCGGGCAACAGCCTCGACGTTTGCAACGTCGGTTCGTCGCCGATGGTTGTGGGTTTCGCGCAGGGCATCAAGATGTCGATGGTGTACGTCGAGAAGTACATTACCGACAGCGAATGCCTAGCGGTGCGTAAGGACGCCGGCATCAACTCGCTCAAAGACTTGAAGGGCAAGAAGATCGGGATGCCTTTCAACACATCGGTGCATTTTGCGATGCTGGCGGCGTTGAAGACCGTTGGCCTGAACGCCTCGGACGTGACGTTGATCAACGTCAAGGCGGATTCGATCTTGGCGACGTGGCAGCGCAAGGATATCGACGGTGCATATATCTGGCATCCGGTGCTGGGCGACCTGCTCGCGGACAACGGCAAGCTGCTGCTCAAGTCCGGCGACCTCGCGGCGAGCGGAACATTGGTATTCGACGGAATCGTCGTGCGCAACGAGTTCAAGGAGAAGCACCCGGACCTCGTGCTCGCGTACCTGAAGGAATACGACCGTCTGTGCACGATGTACGAAAAGCAGCCACAGGAAGTCGTCAAGGTACTCGCGCCGTATCTGCAGATGACCCCCGAAAAGACGATGGAGTACATCAACACCTTCCATTCGATTCCACCGAAGGAGCTCGCCAGCGAAAAATGGATGGGCCTGCCGGGCGCGAAGGACACGGGCGTGCTGCGCACTCTGCAGTCGCAGGCGGAATTCCTGAAAGCTGCCGACCAGCTGACGACGATCCCGCCGAGCTGGGCGCCGTACGTCGATTCGACGTTACTCGCGAAGATGGTGTGAAATCCATCTGTCGTCGATCAAATTGTGCTTTCGTGTATCGAGCAGCGAGCGCTTGAGCGCCCGTGCGGGCTGCGTGCAGCGACCCAATGACTCCACGACGCTGGTGACCGTGCGGTTCACGCTGCTGATCCTCGCATGACCATCAAGCCCGTTGCGCTTGACGCCACTGCGCGGAAAGTCGCGCTCAAGCTCATCGTCGATGGCGTGTCCAAGCGTTTCGGCGCTGGCGCTGCTGCCGTGCATGCGCTCAATCCGATCAACCTCGCAGTCGGTGTCGGCGAGTTTCTGGCTCTCGTTGGTCCTTCGGGCTGCGGAAAGAGCACGCTGCTGAACATCGTCGCTGGTTTTGAAACGCCGACTACCGGCCGCGTCACGCTCGACGGCAAGATCATCACCGGCCCAGGATCGGAACGTGGCGTCGTGTTTCAGCAGGGCGCGCTTTTCACCTGGATGACGGTGCAGGACAACGTTGCGTTCGGCCCGCGCGCACTCGGCAAGAGCGTGGCCGAGGCGCGGGACATCGCGGCGAAGTATGTTGAGCTCGTTGGCCTCACCGGATTTGCGGCCCGCTATCCGTACGAGCTGTCCGGCGGTATGCAACAGCGCGTCGGGATCGCGCGCGCACTCGCAAACGAGCCGGAAGTGCTGTTGATGGACGAGCCGTTCGCTGCGCTCGACCAACAGACACGCGAGCTGCTGCAGGAGGAGATCCGCACGATCTGGCGCCGTACAGGCAAGACCATCTTGTGGATTACGCACAGCATCGAGGAAGCGCTGTTCCTCGCGACGCACGTCGTCGTGATGACCGCACGCCCTGGCCGCATCAAGGCCGCGTTCGAGTGCGGATTTTCGCGGGAGACGGATCCGCTGATCGCGACGACGGCCGCGTTCACCGATGCGAAGCGCACGATTGTCGGCCTGATGCGGCATGAATCGCTGGAGGCCCAGCGGCAGGAAACCACGGCATGAATCCACTGCAATACCGCGTGGGGTAACCCGAAGTGTCGGTTAGCACGGGGCGGCTGTCGCTCCAAATGGTTTGAGCGCAGCTCACAGCATGTCTCAGGTCGACGCAACCGAGGCCATTACCGAAGCAATCTCACCAGTGCGCCGTGCTGCGCGGCGTGACCGCTGGCTTGGCCTCGCCTCGTTCGCCGCGATGCTCGCCATTTGGCTCGCCATCACGGGGAGCGGCTTGTGGCCGCCGTTGGTGCAGCCGGCATTTCTGCCCTCGCCGGTGACCGTAGCCAACACCTTGGTGAAGCTCGCCACCTCCGGCTACCAAGGGCACACGTTGCTACACCACTTCCTGATCAGCCTCATGCGCTTCGGCATCGCTTTCGGGATTTGCGTGCTCGTCGGCGTTCCGGTTGGTCTTCTGATGGGTATGCATACCGGCGTACGCGCTGTGCTCGACCCGCCGATCGAAACGACGCGCCCCATCCCCAAGCTCGCGCTACTGCCGCTATTCATCATCTGGTTCGGCATTGGTGAGCTGTCCAAGACCATTGTCATCATCGCTGCGGTATTTCCGTTGATCTCGATTTCGGCGATGCAGGCAGTTCGCGCGGTGAGCGTTCGCAAGATCCAGGCGGCGCAGTCACTCGGTGCAAGTCGTGCAATGATCTTCCGGCGCGTGCTGCTGCCGGCGAGCCTGCCCGGTATCTTCACCGGGCTGCGCGTGTCGGTAGGCATCGGCGTGACCATGCTGGTCGGTGCCGAAATGGTCGCCACGAGCGACGGCATCGCATGGATGGCTCTGACCGCGGCGGACTTCGTGCAGACCGACATTGTGCTTGTCGGCGTTCTGATCATGGCCGCGCTTGGTTACAGCCTCGATTTCACGTTCCGCGTACTGGAACGGCATGTCGTGCACTGGGCAGGGCGCGACTAGCCTTTACTCACAGACGGGGAATTGACGCGTGCTCCGCAATAATTCGCGCCGCCGATGCTTTGTTGTCCAAGCCCCGCCAACGCGGGTCGACTCTGGCATGATGAGCACATGCTGCAGCTGGCGCGCGCGATCGTCGGGGTAACCCCCGGACCTCCTGAGACTGGTCGTCTCGTTCTTGCGCTCGTCCGGCGCGATCCGAGCTGAGAATCTAATTCTGCGTAGACAGCTAGCGCGGTATCTCGAGCGCGGCATCAAACCCAGGCGCGTGGACTACGCGACTCGCATCAGCCTGGCGCTGTTCTCCAGGCTCTTCGATTGGCGCGATGCGGTCGTCATCGTCAGGCCGTCGACCATCGTTCGATGGCATCGATTGGGCTGGCGGATCTTCTGGCGCTGGAAGTGCAGGGCGGGCCGGCCACCGATTCCGTTGGAACTGCGCAGGCTGATTCGGCGGATGGCCGCCGAGAATGCTTTGTGGGGCGAGGAGAGGATTGCCAATGAGCTGTTGGTCAAGCTCGGGATCCGGGTCTCTCCGCGAACGGTTGGCAAGTACATGCCGAAGCGACCGCCAGGCCAGCCGCGAGGTGATCAGCGCTGGTCCACCTTCCTGAAGAACCAAGCGAGCGCGATCCTTGCATGTGACTTCTTCGTCGCCGTCACTGCGACGTTTCGGCTGTTGTACGTGTTCGTGGTGATCGAGCACAGCACCCGTCGCCTGGCACACATCAATGTGACAACGAACCCGAACGCGGAGTGGACTCTGCAGCAGTTGCGGGAGGTCCTCGGGAATGGAGGAGGGCATCGCTATCTAATCCATGATCGAGATCGGATCTTTGCCGAGCGCCTCGACGATTCGATCGAAGCTCTGGGAGTCGAAGTGTTGCGATCACCCGTTGCAAGTCCCAAGGCGAACGCCATCTGCGAGCGCGTGATCGGGACGGCGCGGCGGGAATGCCTGGATTGGCTAATTCCGATGTCCGAAGCGCATCTACGTGCGATTCTCAAATGTTGGGTGACGCATTACAACGGCGGACGTCCTCACAGCGTGCTGGGACCTGGTGTACCGGATCCACCGGAAAACGAAGCGGTCGTCGCGAAGCTGGCAACCCGCCATCGGTTGGCGGCGGGTGCGCTCGTCCTTGTGAAATCCATCCTTGGTGGCTTGCATCACGAATACTCGCTTGCCGCCGCGCCAGTAAGCGCGTAAGGCTCGGCATGAAGCTATCGAGTAATGTCCATCTGAATATTTGCGGATGACAATGGCCGGAGACGCATCACCGGGCACCGCCGGACCTCGCGATCCGACAAGCCCGCTATGCTCGGTCGCTAGACCGAGCGCACAACCTTTAGTCGCTTCTCGCGACGAGATCGGAATCGCTTCCGATCACTTCAAGGGCGGGTAACGACCGCAACGCCAGTCCCGGGGAACTGGACTTCATGGATCGCGGGATGACCCGCGGCATGAAGGCTGATGTGAGCACGATGCTCACCGAAAGCGCCTTGAGTATTGCATCGCCGCTCTGTCGCTTCAAGAACTCAGGGCGACGAAATGGAGGGTGCAAGCCGACAAGCACGCGTATTGAGGGGTTTTTCGTCTTGACATGTTGGCATGCGTCTAACGGCCAGCGGGCTGCCGGGCGAGGGCGAGTGGCCAAGCCCACGGTGGTCTTTACTCGTTGACATTGAGTAAAGCTAGCTGTATCTCTATCCTTTTTTATTCTGGCCAAGGACGAACGATGCCCATTTTGAGTCCCAAGCGGCAGGTAACGTTGCCCAAGGAGCTGTGCGATCGCCTCCGGGTCCGGCCTGGCGACCAGGTCGAGTTCCTGGAGCATAACGGCCGAATCACCATTCTCAAGAAGGCGAGAGGAGCGAGCGCGGGGGTGCTGAGGCATCTCAAAGCGGACGCGAGGTATTCCGATGAGGAGTCATTGCAAGACGCGCTCGCTAGCAAGCGCTCGAAGGCTGCCGCCAAGCGACGTGCCGCGTGATTGCCGTTGATACCAACGTCCTCCTGCGGCGCCTGCTCAACGACGATGCAACGCAGGCCGAAAGAGCTCGCCGGCTGTTTGAGAGGCAAGAATCAGTGCTGGTCACGGATGTGGTATTGGCCGAGGCCATCTGGACGCTGACGGGCAAGCGCTATCGAGCTGGCAAGGAAGAGCTTGCAGCAGTCGTCATGGGCCTGCTCGAGGAACGTAACGTGGTATTCGAAAGCCGGCAAGCTGTTTGGTCAGCGCTCAACGACTACCTTGACGCGTTGCCGGTCAAGACGACCTCCGGAATGAGGACCGCCGATCTAGCGGATGCATTGGTAGTGCACAAGGCCAAGATCACTGCGCAGCATCGCAATGAGCCCTATGATGGCACCTACACCTACGACCAAGCGGCATTGGCACTCGAAGGAACGACGGCGCCTTGATGAAGCGAACAACGCTTCAGACTCGGAGGTCTTCATCCGTAGAGAACCTGCCCGGTGGAAAGGGCGTGTTGGGCGGCAAGGCACTATCGTCGCTGGACTGGGTCGCAATGATCCGCGAGGGTATTCCAGTGGCGGCTGTCGAGTCGATCCTTAGGGTTGCTCACCTGTCTCAAGCGCAGCTTGCTCAGGTCCTTTGCATACCTGCGCGTACGCTCGCGCGCCGGATGCGCGAAGGCGTACTGAACAGCGAAGAATCGTCCAAGCTCCTGCGCTTGGCTCGGGTGGTCAGCCGCGCGAGTGAAGTTTTTGTCGACCCCCGCCGCCGCAGTCGATTGGCTCAAGTCGCCGAATGCCGCGCTTCGCGGCGATACGCCGTTGAGCCTGCTCGATACCGACATCGGCGCCGAAAGCGTGCTCGATACGCTGGGCCGCATTGAGCACGGAGTGTTCGCGTAGCGCGGCGCAATGCCGGGCGTCTGGCGGATCACCACGGCTGCTTTCGCACGGTCCGCCTTTTCGGCGCGGGTGCGCGGCTCTACGGGGGACGGTGGAATCCCAACGGCGTCCCCCGGGTCTACTCGGCGGCGAATCAATCGCTCGCGATGGTGGAGATGCTCGTCCAGACAAGGCGCTCAGAGCGCGCTACATGATGATCGAGGCCCGGGTTCCGAGCACCGTCACGACTGATCGCGTCAGGGTCGCCGATTTGCCGGTTGACTGGCGAGACATCGGCGCGCGCGGAAAGCTCCCGGCGATCGTCGCTGAGTGGGCGACAAAGCGCAGCGCAGCCGTGCTCGCGGTCCCGGGCGCAATCGTGCCGGCCGAGTCGAATTACCTGCTGAATCCGCTGCACCCCGACTTCAAGCGGATCAAGGTCGGCAAGCCAAGCACCGTCGAGACGGACCTGCGCCTGATCAAACCGTAACCGGCCGAGTTCGGCCAGTTCCGGCCGTTGGTGGTCGTCGCGGAATCTTCCGGTAAGCCGCCATTAACGCGGCGACCCGCGCCAGGCGATCTCGCGACGGCGTCGGCGCCCGCGCGCAACTACGACGACAGACGCGCGAAGCAGCCCGTTGCCGCCGAACATCCACGCTCGACCCGCACTACCGAGCCGACCACAATCATCCTCGCGCGATTGGATTGCGTATTCGTTGGACTCGCCTGATTTCTCGGCACGCCGGACTGCCGAGTCACGCCCATCGGCCGCGACTCTGCAGAAACGTTCAGAAGCACTCCAGCAGCGCCGCGAGCGCCGGGTTGCTGAGGCTCGATTCGCGCCAGACTAGCGTGACGGCCGTGTCCTCCCGGCCCCAGTCGATCGGGAACAGCACCAGTCCGAGCGCCTCGCGCACCGCTGCCGCGGCCGAGCGGGGCGCCACCGCGAGCAGGTTGCCCTCGGCCGCCAATCGCAGGTTCGCGTGGAAGCTCATTGAGGTGATCGCTGCGCGCGGGCCCTTGAGCCCGGCGCGCAGGAACAACTGCTCGATGGCGAGCCGTGTGTAGGAGCCTTCGGGCGGCAGCACCCAGTCGTGTTCGCGCAGCAGTGCGAGCGGCGGCCTGCGCCGTCGCGCGATCGGGTGACGCCGACCGCAGACCAGCACCAGCGATTCGCGGCCAACCGTACGGTGCGCCACGCCGTCGGGCAGGCGCGGTTGCTCGCTGAGCGCGGGCAGCCGGCAGACCATCGCGTCGAATTCGCCGGCCTCGATCCGCCGCCAGAGGTTAGGCACCGTATCTTCGCTCAGATGCACGTGCGCCTGCGGCAGCCGCCGGCGAAGGCGCGCGAGTGCATCAGGCAGGGGCCGCACCAGCGTGAGCGGCAGCGCGCCGATGCGGAGCTCCAGCGTGCCGGGGTTGGCCACCGCCGCCAGAACCGCTTCCAGTTCGTGGCGAGCGACGCGCAGGTGCATGAGCGCGGCCGCGCCGGCCGGAGTGAGAGACGCGCCGCGCTGGCCACGACCGTCGCGCTTCACCAGGGGCCGCCCGAACCCCGCCTCGAGCGACTGCAGCGCCTGCGTGATTGCCGATTGCGTCACGTGCATGCGCGCCGCAGCCTTGGTCAGCGAGCCGAGCTCCTCCAAGTGCTCGAGCAGCATCAGATCGCGCAGCCTGAGCTGCGCGAAGCGGGCAGGCAAGGTGGTGGTCATGTCGTAGAGGCTCTAATGGCTCGATTAGACGATTTCAGTTCTACTTATGCTACCAGCGGCTTAGACTTTGTCGATTCGCTAAATACCCCGAATTCGCACGGGAGGCCGCGCCATGCTCACCCGCCGTCAGTTCCACCTCCGCGCCCTTGGCCTTGGCGTCGCGGGCCTGAGCTTGCCCTCGCTCGCAATCTGGCGGCGCCTCGCAACCTAGCCACCTGAAGACGGTCTATCAGTTCATCTCGCGGAGATGAACCCGGATGGGCGGGAAAGAGCCTTGGCACGCAGTTAGCATCGTGTGCGGCCCGGTGTGCTGCTCGCAAGCCGTGGAGCTTCGCGACCGCCGCTTCTTAGCCGCTGAAGCGCCTCACCTCCCCCTGAGGGAGTGCTCCTCGCCATGGCGTTGCACATGCACTTACAAACACTTCCCGGACCGCCGTGGAGTGCCGCGTCGTGAGACAGAGCGCGGCAGATTTCCACGTCCCCGCATGGCTCCCGAGAGACGCCGAGTCCCGGGACGGCGCCACACCGACATGGAGTGACTCGGATCTGGCGATTGGCCGCTACTTCAACCAGTAAGGCGAGCGCATCCTTTATCGGATCGCATCGCGGCCTTCGTGCCCAACATGAAATACGAATCACAAAGAGGATCCTCAAATTTACGACAAAATTGCTCAAGAATGCTGCGCTGTCGTGTGACAGCCATGTGGCCGTGCTCCACGCCGGTGTTTGATCTGCGTCAATGCGCGCCACGCGGTGTGTGATCGCACATCAATACGCTCCGCCTCCAATTTTGCTTAGCTCCGATCGCGAGTCGTCGCGCAAACGCAGTACGGACTGAGACATCCAAAGGGGGAGGGCTCATGTTCACCTGTCGCGCGTTCCTGAAGTACGGACGTCGAGGTCGAGATCGATCCGTCGTGGCAATTGGAGGAAAACGTCGCCGATGCGGCGTTCCAGATGTTCGTGGAGGGGGTCAACAACGTTCTTCGCCACACTGCCGCACGCCTTTCCCGCGTAGCGGTCTGGAACACCGACAAGGGTTGCGAGCTGGAAATCTCGAACCCGCTTCCGGATGGGATTCCCGGGCCTCGCCCGTTCGTTCCCCGTTCGATCGCCGAGCGCGCCGGGGAGACTCCGTGGTCGACTGTCGATCAAGCCGTCCCGTAACGGTCACACGGTACTGACGGTTTCGATTCCTCATCCGGTGCGGCTACGATGACATGACGCCGCCGATCCAGGTTCTTCTCGTGGACGATCATCGTTCGGTTCTTCGTGGACTCGAATTGCTTATTAATGCGCAGGCGCCCGCCATGAATGTCGTCGGCAGCGCGACGACCTCGGACGAGGCATGTCGGATGTGCGACGAACTGAGTCCGGATGTGGTGCTGCTCGATCTCGATCTGGGCGGCCGCAACGGGGTCGACGCAATTCCTCGACTCACGGCGAACGGTCACACCGCCGTGCTCGTGCTCACCGGCATTCGCAATCCCGACGCGCAACAGGAGGCAGTCGTCGCCGGAGCGAGGGGCGTGGTCCCCAAGGAGGCCGACGCCGAGGCAATCATCAAAGCGATCAACAAGGTGTACGCCGGCGAACTATGGCTGGATCGGCTCAGCACCCAAAAAGTGCTGCTGTCGCTCGCAAACCAATCGCACAGTCGGACGGTTAGTGAAGCCGATCGGGCGATCGCAAGCCTCACGCCGCGCGAGCGTGAAATCATCCTCGCGCTCACGACGAACGCCGGAGCGCCGGCTAAGCAAATTGCATCGCTGCTCTGCATCAGCGAGCACACGCTGCGCAACCACCTTTCGTCGATCTACGACAAGCTCGGCGTATCAAACCGGCTCGGACTGTACGACTTCGTGCAAAAGCGCCGGTTGGGATTTCGAGCGTCCGCTCTCGGGTAGTCCTGAATTTCCGCTCAGGGTGTGCGCCGTGATAAGGCGGCGCTTTCCAGTGGGTGTGAATCCCACCCGGCGAATGCTCCAGCCGGAAGCTACCGGAGATGTAATGGACGCCTCCCTCCCCGCCTCGGGATGAGGGGGCAAAGAAGGAGCCCTCGCGATACCCGACGGCATCGAAGTGCCAAAGTGGTGGTTCTGCAACGACCACTGAGGGTAAGGAGGGCTCGAGATGAAGATTACGACGTTTGGATTGGATTTGGCAAAGCGAGTGTTCCAGCTGCACTGGGTGGATATGGAGACGGGCGAGATCTGCCGGCGGCAATTGAAGCGCGATCAGCTGACGGAATTCTTTGCCAACCGCAAGCCGTCGATCGTGGCGATGGAGGCCTGCGGTAGTGCGCACTACTGGGCGAGGAAGCTCAAGGGGTTTGGGCACGAGGTGAGGCTGATCGCGACGCAATTCGTGCGCGCGTTCGTGCAGACCAACAAGACCGATGCGGCGGATGCGCGGGCGATCTGGGAAGCCGCGCAGCGGCCAGGGATGAGGTTCGTGGCGGTGAAGAGCGAAGCGCAGCAGAGTGTGCTGCTGCTGCACCGCATGCGCGAACAGTTGGTGAAGATGAGGACGATGCAGGTCAACCAGTTGCGGGGGCTGCTATACGAATTTGGCGCCGAGCTGCCGCAAGGTCGGCAAAGAGGCATCGAGCGCATCGGCAACGAACTGGAGAGGCTCGCCGGCGTGCTCTCGGGGATGGTCATCGCCACCATCCAGGAGCAACTGAAACGCATCGAGGCGTTGGACAAGGATATTGCCGAGATCGAGAAGAAGCTCGCGCTCTGGAAGAAGGAAGACAAGGCGGCGCGGCGGTTGATGGAGATTCCGGGGGTGGGCTTGCTTACGGCGACAGCGGCGGTAGCCACGATTGGGGATGCCAAGACGTTCAAGTCGGCTCGAGAGTTCGCCGCTTTCCTGGGGCTAGTGCCACGGCAGAGCGGCACCGGTGGCCGCGTAAAGCTGCTGGGGATCAGCAAACGCGGTGATGTGTACCTGCGCACGCTGCTCATTCACGGGGCCCGCTCGGTGATCACTCATGCGAAAGAGCGCGAAGCGTGGTTGGAGAAGCTGCTGGCGCGTCGGCCACTGAACGTGGCAGTGGTAGCGCTGGCCAACAAGATGGCGCGCACGATCTGGGCGCTACTGGCTCATGATCGGACGTATGACAAGTGTTACGTGGCGCACGCCGCGTAGAAGATCAACCAACCACAAGGAGTGGATGGCTGAAAGGTTGCGCAGGTTGATGTGCGATTGATGGCGTGACAGGTCGGACCGCGGGGAAGCAAACCTGAATGACTGTGAGTCCCTCGAGGACACACCGGAGATGAGGTCTCCCCGGCGAATTCCATCAGGGCCAGCAGGCTTTGTCGCCTGCAACTACAGGCCGGATATAAGACTGCAGCCAGATCTTCTCGCCGAGATCAAACACCACTTGCCAAACCGGGAGGCGTCCATATAAGCAGTCATGGAGGTAACGAAATGGCTGAAGCCTTCGGTTAAGCGTGCCACGAATAGGTGGCAGCGCGGGTGTGCGGGCCGTAACGCGAGTGAACGCTGAGCATCCTCGAAAAGGACGATGCGCACGCCGACTCGACAACCCTTTCGGGGAAGGCTGATACGACTGGGTGGATGAGCGGACCACAAGGGTACCGGTCATGCCGTTCACTGGGAGCAACCGGAGCGCCTTGCTGCGGACCTTGTCGCCTTCGTGCACACACACGTCATCGAAAGACAAAACAGTCGCTCAGCAGTCGCCGCGTCGCAGCCATGAGATAATTGGTCGAGATCCGAGCGGCGGAGGCCGGGGAGAGTAGGCCGGCGCAATCATCGCGGTGGCTTCCGACGCTTGACATGTTTGCGGCGCATATGGATGCCTAGCGCGATTGTGCAGCCGAGCCCAATGACGGCAGCAATCGCACCCACGGTCATAACCGCTGTCATGGGCCGTACAAAGCTCCGACGGCCAGTCGTGAATTGACGTCCCTCAGAGGTACGGAATGTCTCAAGAGAGGGAATCGCCTTGGAACAGCTTCGAAGTCGCAAAGCTGATGGTATCTACTCTAATACCGCTCCTTGTACTCTTTATCGGCATAACGATCAATGGCTCACATAAGACCGCTGAGCTGCAGCGCAGTATCGAGCAACTGATCGTGGACGAAATTCATAGTGGTCCGCAATAATTCGCGGCGCGGGCACGTCGGTGCTTGAACGCCTGCAAATGCGGTCCGACTCTGTCATGATGAGCGCATGCCGCAGTTGGCGCGAGCAATCGTCGGCATCGCAGACTCAGCTGATCCGAGACGGCGGGTCGACCACAGATTCCGCCGGAGCTGAGGTCGCTCATTCCCCAAATGGCCATGGAGAACCCGCTTTTTGGGGTGAGGAGCGCTTTTGCCAATGAGTTGATGGTGAAGCTCGAATTCGCGTCTCGCCGCGAACGTCGCCTCGCGCCGCGAGAATGTCGTCGAAGTCGCCGTCGGCCTTGCCGTGCCGTGCGACGCGACGCGCGCTGTCCCCACGAACGGGCGCTCGACGGCGTCGCAGAGTGGCTCGCGGGCGCGGGCTGATCGGCCGACTGGATTTTGCGTTCGCGGCGTCGGTGTAGACGCGAGCCGCTGCGTCGGGCGTCGCGCCGAGCCCATCGCGTCGAGTTCGCGGTGCGTTGAAAGCTCCATAGACTCGCCGCTTTTTGTTGCTTACATCCTCCAAGGCGATCCCCCTTTCGTCGGACTGTCACGGCGCATCGAAGATGTTGGCTTACACTGTGCGCCGTTCGCCATCGTGGGGTTCAATCGCTTTCATGGCCTTGCCTTACCACCGCGCAAACTCGAACGTCCACGACACCTTTCGCGGCGGCCGTTTGGAGATCGTCGCGCCTCCTACGCCCGCGGGCGAGTACGACTGGACGGCACTGCGCGACCCGAAGACGACCGATACCTTGCTGCAGACAGCGCGGCGCTGGACGCAATCGCTTCCCGCGACGGCGAATGCGAGTACGCTGATACAAGCCTATCCGCGCATCGCGAACCGCATCGCCTACGCGTGGCGAGACGAGAGACTGTGTCTCGCCATTCTCGATGAGCTTCTCGTCGACCGTCGCGGAGGCAGGCGCGGATTCGACCCTGCAGTGCAAGAAGACTTGCTAGCGCTGCGCTCGTTGCGCGCAGGTGGGCAAAGCGCCTGTCCAGGGCCGTTCTATGCTTCGCCGATGGAATAGGCGCGGTACAGGCAAAGGCCGCCGCGTCGATGCGACCAAAAGCGCGACCCTAACTGCTGTGATGTACAGGCAGAGCTTTTTTGGCAGGAATGCCATCTTGCTAAACCCCGCTTCGCGGCTTCAGACGATCGCGATGAACTCCGTGGGCAGCCTTCTGAGGGGATTGTCGGCCGGACTTGCGCTCGTCGCTGTGTTCGCCGGTGCGATCGCGCTCGCCCAGCCGCTTCAACAACAGGTGACACCGGTTCCCGCAGCACAGCCCGATGGCATCGACCTGTTGACATATCGAGTAGGGCCTGAGGATCTGCTGGAAATATCGGTGTGGCGCGACGACGCGCTCAAGAGGGATGCGCTGGTGCGGCCCGATGGCGGGATCTCGTTTCCGCTGATCGGCGAAGTCGCGGTCGCAGGCAAGACGGTTCAGGAAATCCGCAGTGAGATTGCCCGGCGACTGGTGAAATTCATTCCAGAACCAGTGGTCACCGTGGCGATCCTCAAGACCGGCAGCCAGCGAATCTATGTCATTGGCAAGGTCAACAAGCCGGGCGATTTCCCGCTCGGCCGGTACGTCGACGTGCTGCAGGCGCTCAGCATGGCCGGTGGACTCACCGCTTTTGCGAGCGCCGACGAGATTCGGGTCATGCGTCGCGACGGCGAGCGTCAGGTCGTACTGCCTTTCGAATATGGCCGCGTCGTGAGAGGACAGAACCTCGAACAGAACATTCGGCTTCGCGCCGGTGACGTGGTCGTCGTTCCGTGAAAATCGAAAGAATACGCCGGCTGCAGTCGTTCGCCCTCGGGATCACGGCTGCGTTGGCAGCTATTGGCGGGTTGTCCCCCGCGGCGGCGCAAGTCTGGTCGATCGAAGCCGGAGGCACAGCGCGCGGCGAGTACAGCGACAACTACTTCTTCCAGTCGACGCAGCGTCAGAGCGCTTTCATGGCGTCGATCGCACCGTACGTGAGCGCGGTACGCCGGACGGAGCGCTCCGGCGCCGCAGCCTTCCTGTCGATCGGCGGCAACGACGTCAGGATTTCCTCGTCCGACGCGAGCTTCGCCACCGGCCGCCTGTCACTGCTCGGTTCGCTGCGCGAAAGTCAGTCTGAGTGGTCAGGTGACGTTTCGCTGTCGCGGGATCGCTCGCTGCAAAGCGCGCTTCTCGGCGACGGGCTGGCCTACGTATTGGCCACGTCGAGCACAGGAGCAGCGAGCGGTAGGTACACGTTCACGCCGAGCGAGCGGTGGACCGTCGAGGCCTCCGCTCGCGCGGTCGCCAACCGTCGCGACGCCGTCAGTTCTCTGAGCCCATTGCAGGACGATCATGCCCTTTCCGCGACGGCGCTCGCGAGCTACGCGTTTGCCGAGCAAGCACGGCTGAGCATGTCCACCGCGCTCGGCCGTTACGCGAGCGACGTCACGCGAACGGATTCGTGGCGTTCCGAGATCGGACTCGAGCGCAGCTTCTCGCCGCGCCTAAGCGCGTCGGCGACATTGGGCGCATTCGTCGCCTGGACCGACGTCACCTGCGAAGCGCCCTGCGCCGCAGACACGTCATCGTCGACGCTTTCGCAGCCGCGAGTGCGCCGTGGCGGCCCTCTCTACGGAGGCAACGTGACGTACGCATTCTCCGACCGCGGGCGGCTCGCTGCGGGCCTTGCTTCCGACCTGTCGGCGAGTGCGAACGGCGTATTGATCGTGAGCCGAAACGCGGCGGTGTCGGTGTCCCGCGAGCTTTCGGACCGCGCGAGCGGACGGCTGATCGTGCGCGATTCGTTCAGTGCGAGCCTCGACGGATCCTCGCACAGCAATTACGTCTCGGCCGAGATTGGGGTAAGTTACAGGCTGGCGGACCATTGGACGCTGGACGCAGGATATTCGCATTCGTTCGCGCGCGCTTCCGCGGTCGCGTCCGGGCCGGCAGGCGACACCAGGTCCAATGTCGCTTACGTGACTGTTTCGTACGACTGGGCCGGCGGTTCGTTGACGGACGTTGCCGCGCGCGGCGCACGAGACTGGGAGACCATGGTCCCGGAATCGTCAGCCATTCCTCCCGCGGGGTCGAGCGCGATACCCGGCGCAAGGGCAACGCAAGGTCCGTCGTGGTTCGATACACGTTGAGTTGGCGCGCGTACTGATTCATGCAATGCCTGGCCGGGGCGACTCGTGCGAGCCCAGCCGTCCGGGGCCAAGGAGGCCGCATGTTGGAAGAGTCCCCCGTCAACGCGCTCGTCGCCGACGATTCGGAAAAGCGACGCGCGCGCGAGTACGTTGCGGTGTTTCGCAGACGCAAGGGCGAAGTGATCGCGGTGGCCGTCCTGGTCGCGATCGTCGTCGTCGTCGTCGCGATGTGGTTGCCGCCCGTGTACCGCTCGGCAGCCACGATACTAGTACAGGAGCAGGAGATACCCCCCGATCTAGTGCGTTCGACGATCACGAGCTTCGCCGACGAGCGCATCCAGGTGATCAGTCAGCAGGTGATGACACGCACGGTCCTCCTACAGTTGGTCGATAAATACGATCTCTATAGCACGTTTCGCCATCGGGCCACCGAGGAGGAGATCGTCGAGCGCATGCGCAAGGACATCAAGCTTTCGACGATCGACTCCAACATATCGGACCGAGGCAGCGGCCGCCGCGTGAACGCGACGATCGCGTTTCAGATCTCCTACGACTCGGTGCATCCGGACCGTGCGCGGCAAGTTGTGAACGACCTGGTCTCGCTGTTTCTTAGCGAGAACGTCAAGGCGCGGCAGCAGAGCGTCGCCGAAATCAACGCGTTCCTCGGACAGGAAGCGGAGCGTGTCGCCGAGCAGCTGCGCGGCATCGAGGCGAACCTGGCTGCGTTCAAACGGCGTTATGCGTCGAGCTTGCCCGATTCGATGGGCGTGAATATGCAGCTCGCCGAACGGACAAGCGCGGAGCTGCAGCAGGTCGACCGGGAGATGGCGATGCTGCAAGACCGCAGGCTCGCGCTCGAAGCGCAGATGCTGTTCGTCAAGCCACGCGCTCAGGCGCCGGGCGACGCCGGCGATCGCGACCGCACGCCCGAGGATCGGCTTCGTGCGTTGCGCGCGCAGTACACCGCGTCGGCCGCCGTCTACGGGGCCGACCATCCCGACCTGCGCCGGATGCAACGGGAGATCGCGGCACTTGAAGCACAGACCGGGAAATCGGCCCCTGACGCCGACGCGTCCGGCCAGCTGGCCGAGCTCGAAACGCGACTCGCCGCGCTCAAGAAGCAATACTCCGACGATCATCCCGACGTTCAGCGAACGGCCCGCTCGATCGCTGCGCTCAAAGCGGCGCGGGGTCCCGATCGCTCTTCGGCCGCGGGCGCGGATGCGGCGGTGCCGGACAACCCCGCCTACATCGCGCTGTCCACGCAGCTCGACAGCGTGAAGCGCGAGCTGGCGAGCCTGGCCGCTACCAAGGAAAATCTTCGCGCGAGGCAGCGCGGGTATGATGCGCGCTTGTTGCAGACTCCTGAGGTCGAGCGCGAGTATCGCGATCTCACCCGCGACTACGAGAACGCTCAGACGCGCTATCGCGAGATCAGGGGGAAGCAGATGCAGGCTGAGGTCGCGCAGGAACTCGAAAAGGATCGAAAGGCAGAGCGTTTCAGCCTCGCGGAGCCGGCGAATCTGCCGGGACGTCCGGTCAGCCCCAATCGAGTACGCATCGTGATGCTCGGGCTGGTCGGTGCGCTCGGCGCTGGACTCGGGTTCGCCTGGTTGCGCGAGGCGGCCGACCCTTCGGTCAAGGGTCCGTTGGATCTCGCCCGAATCACGAGACTGCCGATGCTCACGCCGATCCCGTACATCGAAACGCAGCGCGAACGGACCGCTACGCTGAGACGACGATATGTTGCGACCTGCGTCGCCGCGCTGAGCTGCACGGCGGTCCTGATTGCGCTTCACTTCGCGTTCCGGCCGCTGCCGCAGCTTTTCGCGCGGCTCGTCGGCGGCCTGACGTTCTGGTAACGGCGTGAGCGGCGCCGCCACCAACGCGCAGAACGAACCGATCATGGGCGCCGATTCGGACGACCTCGCTGCGGTTGTGCCGCTCAGAGCGCGCTTCCCCGGCCGCATCAAGTACACGACGACGCGGGTCCTGGACGTGTCCGAGCAGGTGCTCGAGCGCCACCGCGTGGCATCGATCGGCGATCAGGATACGAAAGGCGATCCCTTCCGGCTGTTGCGCACGCAGGTGCTGATGGAGATGCGCAAGAACGGCTGGCGGACGCTTGCCGTGACGAGTCCCAATAAAGGTGCGGGCAAGACGACGGTGTCGGTCAACCTCGCGATCGGCTTCGCAATGGAGCTCGATCACACCGCGTTGCTGGTCGACGCCGATCTTCGCGATCCGGATCTGCGGCACATGCTAGAACTCGAGGCGGGACCCGGCCTTGCCGACTACTTGATGGGAAGGGTATCGCTGCCCGGTCTGCTGCTCCACCCGAGCATCGGCAATCTCGTCGTCCTGCCAGGAGGCGCTCCGGTCACCAACACGTCGGAGCTGATGCGCTCGCCGATGATGGCGAACCTCATCTACGAGCTTCGCGATCGCTATCCGGACCGTCTCGTCGTCTTCGACGTGCCGCCCATACTCGCGGGTGCCGACACGCTGGCGATATCGGCGTATGTCGACGCGACGATCCTGCTGGTCGAGGAGCGGAAGACCATCCGCGACGACATCGTTCGTTCATGCGAGCTGCTGCGCCATTCGAACCTTATCGGCGTCGTGCTCAACAAGTCGCGGGAGCTGCGCAAGCCGGACCCGCTCATGCGAAGCAAGCCCGGTCTTCTTCGTCGGGTGCTGCACGGTGACGAGTAGTGACTGCCACCCGGCGCGCTCGTGGCGCTCCGCTGTAACGGCTCAACGAATCGACCGCGCGGGATTGCCCGCGTAGACGGCGTTCGCGGGAATGTCCGCAATGACCGTGCTTCCCAGTCCGACCATCGCCATCTCGCCGATCACGACGTCGTGCTTAATGCTGGTCCCGCTCGCGATGTAGCAGTTATCGCCGACGGCAACGCCGCCAGCGATGGTGACGTTCGACCCGACAAGCGTCCACGAACCGATGCGCGCGTCATGATGGATCACGGTGTTCGGGAGCACGCAGACATGGTTGCCGATAATCGCGTTGCTCGTCACCACGACACCCGCCATAAACAGCACGTTGTGGCCGATCTGCGCGAGCGGCGATATGCGGGCGCCCGAATGGATAACGGTCACGAAACGCGACGGCGCGACGCCCAGGCTCTCGATGAGCGCCCTGCGGCTGCGATACGACTGCGGACCGCCAGGCACCGCGAGCACGCGAGCGTCCGGGTGCGACGTCAGTGCGCGGCGGTCGAGAACCGGATGACCGTGGCGCTCCGTTCCCCGCTTGTCGGGGGCATCGTCGACGAAACCGATCATGCGCAGCCCGGGATCCAGACAATCGAGCGCTTCGATCGCATTACCGTTGCAGGGAAAGATCAGCAGTTCGTTTCCCCCTGCGCTGCCCCCGGCGCGTACCGCCTGCATCGCGCGTCCGATCTAGGCGGCGTCGGCGAGCCCGCCGGCACACTCTGCCGGTGCAACGAGCTCCAATAGCGTCGCGGCGACCTGCTCGCGCTGACTGCCGGTGAGTTCCGCGAACATCGGCAACGACAGCACTTCGTTGGCCGCCCGCTCCGCGTGTGGGAAGTCGCCGCGCGCATGACCCAAGTCTGCGAATGCGGGCAGCAAATGGACGGGAATCGGGTAGTGGATACCTGTTTGGATGCCGCGCGCACCGAGTGTCTGTTGCCAGGCGCTTCGCTGCGGGCAACGGATCGCATAGACGTGATAGACGTGGCGCGTCCACGGCATCGACGTCGGCGTCGCGATGCCGTTGCAAGCCAGCAGACGATCGTAGTGCGATGCCGCTTCACGCCGCGCCTCGGTCCATGCTTCGAGATGACGTAGCTTCACCCGCAACACGGCGCCCTGGATGCCTTCCATCCGGTAGTTGTAGCCCTTCAACACATGCTCGTACTTGCGCTCTGCGCCCCAGTCGCGAAGCATGCGGATCGTGCGCGCGTAGACAGGGTCGTTCGTCACGACCATGCCGCCTTCACCGTATGCGCCGAGGTTCTTGCCCGGGTAGAAGCTGAAACACCCCATGTCGCCGATGCTTCCGACACGACGACCTTTGTACTCCGAACCGTGCGCCTGCGCCGCGTCCTCGATCACCTTGAGACCGTGGCGCCGCGCAATATCGAGAATCGGATCGAGGTCGGCGGCGTGACCGTACAGATGCACGGGCAGGATCGCCTTCGTCCTGTCGGTGATCGCCGCCTCGATCGACGCCACGTCGATCGTGTACGTGCGCGAATCGATATCCACGAACACGGGCTTTGCGCCGGCGTACACGATCGCCGACACCGTTGCGACGAACGTGAACGGCACGGTGATCACCTCGTCGCCCGGCCCGATGCCGGCCGCTAGCAGCGCGAGGTGGAGCGCGCTCGTGCCGGTGTTGACGGCAACGCCATGGCGGGCTGCGCAATAGCCCGCGAACTCTTCCTCGAAAGCGGCGACTTCGGGCCCGAGCGTGAACTGACAGCTCTCGAGCACGCGCTGGATGGCAGCGTTGACCTCGCCTTTGATTGAAGCGTATTGCGCCTTCAGATCGATGAACGGAATCACGAATTCTTCCCCTGTCGTTGAATGTAGACGGTCTCTCCCTTGCCGCGCATCGAACTCGTCGCGCATTCGATGAGTTCGACGACGCGCAAACCCAGCTGGCCGTTGGTTTCCGGCGCAGCGCCACCCTCGATGCAGGCGAGGAAATGCTCGCTCTCGACCCGCAGCGCCTCGGTGACCGCAAGCTTGGGCGCCCACATGTCGCCCGTCCGATAGCCGACGCGCATCTCCTGAATCTGCTTCGGATCGTCGGTGAAGCTCACGCCCTTGTCGTATACTTTGATCTTCTCGCTCGGCTCCAGATCGTCGTACGTGATCATCTTGTTGCTCCCGCCGATCAGGATCTGCCGAACCTTCACGGGAGCGAGCCAGCTCACGTTCGCATGGGCAATCGTCCCCGAATCGTAGAAGAGCGTGATGTACGCGAGGTTCTCCGGCGTGCCGGGGAAGTGGTTGGTTCCGCTCGCCGAGACCGCCGTCGGATGCTCGCGAAGCACGTAATCGAGTATCGAAAAGTCGTGGACGGCGAGGTCGGATATCACGCTGACGTCGCGCTGGAACAATCCGAGATTGACGCGGATGGAGTCGTAGTAGTAGACGCGGCCGAGCTCGCCGCTGCGCACGATCTCCGCCATCTTGCGCACAGCGCCGGTGTAGATGAACGTGTGGTCGACGATGAGTATCCGGCCGCGCCGCTCGGCCTCGTCGATGAGCTTGCGCGCCTGCAAGGCCGACTCGGTCATCGGCTTCTCGATCCACAGGTGCTTGCCGGCGCGCAGCACAGCCATTCCGAGCTCGAAATGGGTGCTCACGGGCGTCGCCACCGCGATCGCATCGATGCTCGAGTCGTTCAGAAGCTCCCGGAAGTCGTTCGTCGTCTTGACCGCCGGATAGCGACGCTTGACGAGCGCGAGCTTGTTCGCGTCGAGGTCTGACACCGCCGTGACCGTCGCGCCGGGCGTCTCCGCGAAATTGCGGACGAGGTTGGGCCCCCAGTAGCCGTAACCGATGATTGCTATGTTGACCATGCAGCGCGCCCTCCCTTGTGCGCGTCCTGCGGTGAGCTGACTTCTGCGATTTGCCCGTTGCTTCTTGCGACGGTCACTTCACGTCGCGGCGGTGCTGAATGACGCGAGCCGGAACGCCTGCGACGATCGCATGGTCCGGCACGTCCTGCGTTACGACCGCGCCCGCTCCGACGAGCGCGCCTTCGCCGATCGTCACGCCGGACATGATCGTCGCGTTGGTTCCGATCGACGCACGCCGCTTCACACGGGTCGGCTCGACCGTCCAGTCCGCTTCGGTCTGCAGACCGCCGTCGGCGTTGGTCGCCCTAGGATAGCGATCGTTGATGAACATCACGCCATGGCCGATGAACACCTCCTCATCGATGACCACTCCTTCACAAATGAACGTGTGCGACGAGATCTTGCACCGCGCTCCTACGACGGCCTTCTTCTGTATCTCGACGAACGCGCCGATCTTCGTGTCGTCGCCGATCGTGCACCCGTACAGGTTGACGAGCGATGGCTGGAATATGTTGACGTTGGTCCCGAGCGAAACCGTTTCCGAAATTGGCATGGCGCTTCATCCCTCTTCGCTTATTTACAGTGAATCGCCATCGGCCGCAGACGCATCGACCCGGATTCGTCGACTCGACAGCGAGCGCTATGGCCGCTGCGTAGGTGCGATGTTGATCCGCGCGGACGCCCCGTTGAGCAGATGAAGGAGGTTTGGCGACCTCGGCGGCGCTGCCAGCCAGCCGATGGCGACGCCGGTGCCGTTTGCAAGCATGTCCCCGACGGAGAAGGTCCGATAGGTCGTGAAAAGCTGAGCGAACTCGACGACGATGCCGAGTAGAACCAGGGCGAGCGCGGTCCGCGCGCGGAACGTCCCATCGGTGCTGAGCTGCGCAAACCAGAGCATCAGGCATCCGTAGGCCGCGACGTGCTCGAGCTTGTCGCCCTGAGGGACGTCGAGCCGTGGAGCGTCAGGGATCAATGATGCATACACGACGGCGAACGCCGCGATCCATCCGATCGCCGTCCACGCCTGTCTCCAGCGGTGTGCTTCGACCATTCAGCGAACCTGTACCAACGAGTGTCGACAGCCGCTGAAAGACGAATGCATACTGTTCGCGCATGAATCATCGCGCGAACGCCGAGTGCACGGCGCCAATTCGTGAGCGAATGCCGGTGTCGATTTTTTTTATACTCAAATGTGGAAACTTGATACATGGGAAAAACCTACTAAGGCAAGTGCTGTACTGCTCAGGACGATGACTCACTAGCGCAATGCGGAACAATCGTCCGTTATCCGGGAGCATTGTTGACGACAGGCCACGGACACCGAACGTCGACCTCGACGCTAGGGACAGCAGTGGGAACGCCAAAGGCGCGCGAAAGATTTTCAATCTCCTGCGGCCTCAGACCGAGTTCACCGATTAAGCATTTGAAAAGTCCGTTCATTTTGACCCTGGCGTGGTTTCTGCAACTGCCCTCGCGCCAATAGCGCACAAGGGTGGCCGCGTCGTTCACGCGGCGCTCGGAGTTCGCAGGGATGCTAGGCGCGCTGATACGAATGGCTCTCAACAGATCGTCTGGAACCAACGGCGGGCCGCGCACGCGGGCGGGAACGGCGGGTCCTCGCGCGCAGCCACCGTCGCCAATGGCTGCGTCCCTCGACGCGATTACGAACCGCGTCGACTCGCAGCCGCCCCTCGACCGGGCCGGCAAGACCGACATGCTGCTCGTCGCGGGCGTTCGGTCGGTTCTCGCGCTCGCCGGTCTGTTCATCACATGGGTGGTGCCGCTCGAGAACGAACGGTTCGCCTTGCTCACCCATATCTCGCTGATCGCGTACTCTCTCTACAGCGTCTGGACCGTATGGGTGGTGTCGCGCTCGCGCGCACGCCTTTCCAACCGCGCGCTCACGTGGGTCGACGTGCTGTTCGCAGGCTACCTTGCCGCCCTGACCGAACGGACGAACGACATATTCTTCTATTTCTTCTTCTTCGCCATTCTCTCGGCCGCATTCACCCGCGGCGCTCGCGAAGGGATGCGCGTGTCGGTCGCGTCGGCGGTTCTGTTCACGATCTCGGGTCTAGCGATGTCGCCATTCCCGACAACCGAGCTGCTCGATCGCACTTTGGTCCGGCCGGTTTGCCTTCTCGCTCTCGGGCTGCTGATCTCGCATTGGGGCGGCACCGAGCTCGAACTCAAGCAACGGCTCGTGCTGTTGCGGGAGATCGGCAGCGTCTCGAACTCGCGTGCCGGTGCGTCGAGGACGATCGACACGATGCTTCGGCGACTCTGCCAGTTCTTCGGCGCGGACAGTGCCATTCTCGCTGTGCAGGGAGGCGGTGCGGCGGCGGGCGGCACGATCTACGCGGCATCGACATCGGACAGCACGCGGCGCGAACTGATGCAGGCATCCGAAGAGACGATACGGCTGTTCATGGCCGTGCCGCAGCGGGCGGTCACCTGGCCCCGCAAGACGGTTTCGGAGCGCTATGTCCAGCTCGACACGCCGTCGCACATGAACGAAGTCCGCGCGAAGGCGCCGGACGTGTCGGCGCTCGCGCATCTAATCGAAGCGAAGTTCATCGCCCTCGCCGGGTACCGGCAGGGCAACGGCATCGAAGGCAGGCTTGTTCTCGCCCGCGAAAGCAGGCGATTTCGGGAAGCCGATGCAATGTTCCTCGCGCATTGCTCGGGAGCCCTCGCCGCGGTCGTCGAGAACGTTACGCTGACGGAGGAGCTGATCGCGCGCACCGTCGAGTTCGAGCGGCTGAACATCTCGCGCGACCTGCACGACACGATGATCCAGCCCTACATTGGTCTGCGCATGGCGATCGAGGGTGCGGCGCGCGAATTCCGCGACGACGACCGAATCTCCGCGCGGCTCGCAGAGCTCATCGAGATGACGGAGATCGGCATTCAGGAGTTGCGAGACTACGCCACGCGGCTGCGCTCCGGCATCTCTGGCGACAGCGGGCCGCTCGCTTCCGCTATCGAAAGGCAGGCGGCACGCTTCGCGCGCTATTACGCGATGGATGTTGACGTCAAGATCGATCCGTCGTTGCAGCTCGAGGGCAGCGTCGCCGATGCCGTGTTCCAGATGGTCGCCGAAGGAATGAGCAACGTCGTTCGCCACACCACCGCCCGCCGCGCCCGCGTCGCGGTATGGAACAACGGTGACGGTTGTACGCTGGAGATTTCGAACCCGCTTGCCGATGGAGTTCCGGGACCTGCTCCGTTCGTTCCCCACTCGATCGCCGAGCGCGCCAAGGACCTCGGCGGTCGAATCTCGGTCAAGCCATCGCGCAACGGCCATACAATCGTGACCGTTACGGTTCCTCATCCATTGCGGAGCACGCTAACATGACAGCACCCATCCAGGTCCTTCTCGTCGACGACCACCGCTCGGTGCTTCGCGGTCTCGAGTGGCTGATCAATGCGGAGGCGCCGGTGATGAAGGTGATCGGCACGGCGACAACGTCGGACGAAGCGTGCCGTATGTGCGACGAATTGCGTCCCGACGTTGTGATGCTCGACCTCGACCTCGGCGGGCAGAACGGAGCGGACGCGATCCCTAAACTCACGGCGAACGGCCACACGGCCGTCCTCGTGCTCACCGGCGTTCGCAATCCCGAGGCGCACCACGCGGCAGTCGTGGCCGGGGCGATGGGGGTCGTGCCGAAGGAGGCCGACGCCGAGGTGATCATCAAGGCAATCAGCAAGGTGCACGCAGGCGAAATATGGTTGGATCGGCTCAGCACTCAAAAGGTGCTGTTGACGCTGGCGAACCAGTCACGCTTGCACTCGACGACCGAAAAACCCGATCCGGCCATCGCGAGTCTCACGCCGCGCGAGCGCGAAATCATCCTGGCGCTTACGACCAACGCCGGCGCGCCCGCGAAGCAGATCGCATCGCTTCTCGGCATCAGCGAGCACACGCTGCGTAACCACCTATCGTCCATCTACGACAAGCTCGGCGTATCGAATAGGCTCGGATTGTACGAGTTCGCGCAAAAGCGCCGCTTGACCAGTAACTGAGCCCCGCACATCCCGTGGGCGGTAGCGGCAAGTCGATCTCCAATGCCGCGGCGCATTGTCGCAGGTTGTTCATGCGATGCGCATAGCCCATTTCTACTACCTCAATGAGGTCGCGAGTCCCATGTGCGCGACGGTGAACGTTGCTAAAAGAGCGGAAACGGGACCTCCTTCGCTTTCGCTGATTCTTGCGTTGGCGAAGCTTGGCCGGTCCCAGTTGCCTCAGCAGGGAGGCGTTGGACGGGCCCCGCTCCATCGTGCGCATGGCAATCATTTCGCGTGGCAGTTCGTCGTCGGTTGCAACCGGCTTGGTCGCGGCGGTGCTGTCGCTGCTTTGTCCTGCGGCAACGGACTCGGCGCGGATTCTGCCATGGGCATCGCTGGGTGGCGGTCACTCGTTGCAGATGAAGTCCGCCGACCCGCATCCCGCGCTCGCTCAAGGCGGAGCATTCGCAGCGAGCATCAGCGGCGATCGCATCGTCATCCGCAACGTCGACACGGGTGTGCTGCGCACCGTCGTCGTCGACCGCGCGACTGCGATCAGCCACCTCGCGTTCAGCCCCGACGGGCAGACGCTCGCCGGCGTAGCAGCATCGCGCATTCTGCTGTGGGACGTCGCGTCGGGTACGCCGACGGCCGTGCTCGACGCACACTATGCCGGCGTCACTGCGATCGCCTTCAGCTCGGACGGCGCGAAGCTCGCGAGCGGCGGGCACGACGGCGCGATCGCTGTATGGGACGTCGACGACGGATCGCGTCTTGCGCGGTTCGCGAGTGATTCGACTCCGGTCGCGGCGCTGGCGTTCAGTCCGGATGGACACCTTCTCGCGAGCGCAGCGAGCGACCGCGTCAACGTATGGTCGCTCGGCACGAGCCACCAACGATCGCCGCAATACACGATCGCCGAAGCGGCAGCTGGTTTGCTTTTCGCTCCGGACGGCAACACGCTTGCCGTCGTCGACACCGGCGGGCGCGCGACGCTATGGAACCTACAGCAAGCTTCCGGGCGAGCGCTCGATGGCAACGTAGGCGCGATCAGCGCGCTCGCCTTCAACGACGAAGGAACTCTGATCGCGACGGCCGGCCAGGCCACGGCCGTCAACGTATGGGACGTCGCATCCGGCGAACGACGGTTTACTCTCGCCGCACTTCTTCCCGCCGATGTCGCCGCCGTCGTCTTCCGCGGCGACACGCTGGCCGCCGCGGGCGGCAGACAGATCATCTTGTGGAACGTCGCATCGGGATTCGTGCAACTGCTGACGAGCCCGGACGACGTCGTCTCGGATCTGGCGTTCGGACCGCTGCCCGATACCGTTTCGAGCGTGGCGCGCAACGGCAGCGTCACGGTGTGGCCCATCCCAACGGGTCGAGTGGCAGCGACTGCGGGCGTATCGGCGAGTGCAACGGCTGGCGCAGCCTATGGCAGTTCTTCGTCGTCGCAGAGCGTGTCGCCGGCCTCAGCGATCAATACGACGACCGGCGCGCCAGGCTCGCCGAATGCTGCCTCGACATCCGCGCCCGGGACGGGAATCGCCGACGAACAGATACCCGCCGCGAAGAGCGCTATTGCCTATGCGAGCCCCGAGCCCCTCCCATCGTCGAAGAAGAAGACCAGCTCCAAGTCACGCAAGGGCGTGGCGGCCGTCGCCGTGAGCGCGGACGGCACGCTGATCGCCCATGTCGAAAGCGACGGTTCGTTGAGCGTCGCGAACATCACGTCGGGGCGTCAGGTGCTCAGTTCGATCGCGCACAAAGGGCCGTCAACCGGCCTCGCTTTCAGCGCAGACGGCCGTACTGTCATAACGGTCGGCAGGGATAGCGTGGCACGGCTGTGGAACTTGGGCTCGGGCACGTCGACGCAGACGCTCAACGGCCACGAACACGCGATCCGCGCAGTCGCAGTCGGCGGCGATGGCGCGCTCCTCGCGACGGCCGGCGAAGAGACGCGCGTCATGCTGTGGAACGCCTCGACCGGCAAGCTCGCCCGGATTCTCAGCGGCCATACCGACTTCGTCAATGCGCTCGCCTTCAGCTCCAACGCCAAGCTGCTTGCGAGCGGCGACGCGGATGCGCGCATCCTTCTGTGGGACGTCGGATCCGGAAAGCTGCTGCAGACGCTCCGCGGCCATAGCGGCGAAGTGAACGCCGTCGCATTCGATCAGAACGGGCAGACCCTTGCAAGCGGCAGCGACGACGCGCGCGTGCTGCTCTGGGACGTGAAACAGGGCCGGCAACTGCAGGCTCTTCAAGGCCACCAAGCTGCCGTTCGCACTCTCGCGTTCAGTCGCAACGGAAAGCTGCTCGCAAGCGCCGGCGAAGATACGCGGATCCTGATCTGGGACGTCGCGTCGCGACGCCTGTTGAGCACCCTCGCGGCCGGAGTGATCGTGAACAGCCTCGCGTTCAGCGCGAACGGCAAGACGCTCTACTCGGCCGGCGAGGACAACACGCTCAGGGCGTTCGACGTGAGCGGCGTCAAGTAGTGTCGAATCGAATCGAGATCCAGCGGTGAGACGCAGCAGGCAACTCGGATCGTGGGCGATGCAGGTTGCGCTGTTGTTCGCGCTCGTCGCGTGCGCCGCCTGGATGCTGCGCGTCGCATTCGCTGCGCCGCCGCCCGACCAGGGGCCGGGCGGTCCGATCCTCGTCGTGACCTCGTCGTCGTCGACATTCGGCAAGTACTACGCCGAGATCTTGCGTACCGAGGGCCTCAACGCCTTCGCGGTCGCCGACGTCGCGGCGCTGACGCCTTCGACGCTCTCGAACTACGACGTCGTGGTACTCGCCAAGACGACACTCTCGGCAGCGCAAGTCGCGATGCTCAGCGATTGGGTGAACGCCGGCGGCAATCTGATCGCGATGGGACCCGACGCGCAGCTCGCGGGATTGCTCGGCATCACGCCGACGGGCGGGTCGGTGGCGTCCGGATACATTCTCGTCGATTCGACCACTCGACCCGGCAACGGAATCGTCAACCAGACGATCCAGTTCCACGGCAGCGCGGACCTCTACACGCTCGCCGGTGCCTCCAGCATCGCGGCGCTCTATTCGAACGCGACGGCCCCCACGGGCAGCCCCGCGGTGACGCTGCGCGCGGTCGGCGCGGGACAAGCGGCCGCCTTCGCGTACGACCTCGCGACGTCGATCGTCTATACGCGACAAGGCAATCCGGCGTGGGCAGCGCAGGAGCGAGACAGCTTTACGCCGATCCGCTCCGACGACAAGTTCTTCGGCAACGCCGCCGGTGATCCGCAGCCCGACTGGGTGGACCTCGGCAAGGTGGCGATACCGCAAGCGGACGAACAGCAGCGGCTGCTCGCGAACCTGATCGTCACGATGAATCTCGCGAAGAAGCCGTTGCCGCGATTCTGGTACTTCCCCAACGGCAAGAAGTCGGTCGTCGTGATGACCGGCGACGACCACGGCAATGGAGGAACGGCGGGACGCTTCGACCAATTCAAGGCGGCGAGCCCCGCGGGCTGCTCGGTGGCCAATTGGGAATGTGTGCGCGGGACGTCGTACGTCTATCCCGGCACGCCGCTCACCGATGCCCAGGCCCTCGCGTACACCGTCGACGGCTTCGAGGTGGGCCTGCACGTCAACACCAGCTGCGCGGACTTCACGCCCACATCGCTCGAGGCGACGTACGTTCAGGAGATCGCCGATTGGACGGCGGCATTCCCGAGCATACCGGCACCCATCACGCAACGGCACCACTGCATCGTCTGGAGCGATTGGGCGAGCGGGGCGCAAACCGAGTTCAACCACGGCATCCGCCTCGACACGTCCTACTATTACTGGCCGCCCGGTTGGGTGAACAACGTGCCCGGCATGTTCACCGGGTCCGCGATGCCGATGCGCTTCTCGCAGCTCGACGGCACGCTGCTCGACGTCTACCAGGCGACGACGCAGATGACCGACGAGTCGGGGCAGAGCTATCCGTTCACCGTCGACACGCTGCTCGACCGCGCCGTGGGGCCGGAAGGCTATTACGGCGCGTACGTCATCAACGCCCATACCGACCTTGCGGACTCCGACGCCGCGACGGCTGCAGTGGCCTCCGCGCAGGCGAGAAGCGTTCCCGTCGTGTCGAGCAAGCAGATGCTCGATTGGCTCGACGGTCGCAACGCGTCGTCGTTCGCGGCGTTGGCGTGGGACGGCACCACGCTGACATTCGTCCTGACGCCGGGCACCGGCGCGAACGGCCTCCAGGCGATGCTTCCGACGCGCTCGGTCGGCGGCGCGTTGAGCGCGATCACGCGCGGGGGCAACCCCGTCGCGTTCATCGTCAGCAGCATCAAAGGCATCGAGTACGCGATGTTCGCGGCGACTTTTGGAACGTACGTCGCCACGTATGCGAGCGACACGACCGTGCCATCAGTCACCGCGATGTCGCCTTCGAACGGCGCATCCAACGGGGCAATCGATGCTTCGGTCACCGCATCTTTCGACGAGGTAATGGACCCGTCGACGATCACGGCGTCGACATTCGAGCTGCGGGATCCGTCGAACGCGCTCGTCGCCGCGTCGATCACTTACGACGCAACGACGAGGACCGCCGCTCTCAAGCCAACCAACCCGCTTGCGGCGTCGACGGCTTACATCGCCACGGTGAAGGGCGGCGCGACCGATCCGCGCGCGAAGGACGCCGCGGGCAACGCGCTCGCCGCAAGCGTCAGCTGGTCGTTCACGACCGGTGCGGCGCCCGGATGTCCCTGCACCGTCTGGACGAGCGCGACGACGCCAGCGAACGCATCGGCGGCCGACCCGGGTGCCGTCGAACTCGGGGTCAAGTTCACGGCCGACGTCAACGGCGTGATCAACGCCATCCGCTTCTACAAGGGCGCGGCGAACACGGGCACGCACGTTGGAAACCTGTGGACGGTCGGCGGGCAGCTGCTCGCGAGCGTGACGTTCACCGGCGAGGGCGCAACGGGCTGGCAGCAGGCGAACTTCAGCACGCCCGTGGCGATCACCGCCAATACCGTTTACGTGGCGTCGTACTTCGCGCCGAACGGTGGCTATGCGTTCGACGATCTCTTCTTCGCGAACGCCGGCGTCGACAAGGCGCCGCTGCATCTGCTGCGCGACGGCGTGAACGGTGGCAACGGCGTTTACGCGTACGGCCCGACCAGCTCCTACCCGGCCTCGACATACCGGTCGTCGAATTACTGGGTCGACGTCTCGTTCACGCCCGGCGCCGTGAGCGACACGACGCCGCCGAGCGTGGGCGCCACGTCGCCGCCGAACGGCGCGATCGGCGTTTCCGCGACAATCGCGGTGACGGCGACCTTCAGCGAGCCGCTCGATGCGACAACGGTCTCGACGAGCACGTTCGAGCTTCGCGATTCAACGAACGCGCTCGTTCCCGCGACCGTCTCCTACAACACCGCGACCGCGACGGCAACGCTCACGCCGGTCGCTGCGCTTGCCGCCTCGTCGAGCTACAGCGCGACGCTGCACGGCGGAGCGACCGATCCGCGCATCAAGGACCTCGCCGGCAACGCGCTGGTCGCGAACGTCAGTTGGAGCTTCGCAACTGCATCGGCCGGCGGACCGTGCGCTTCCCCAGCCAACGCGATCGTCGCGGAGAACTGCCAAACGGGCAACCCGGCGAGTGAATGGGACATCAGCGGCGTCGGCGATCCGACGATCCAGGGGTTTGCGACGCAGATCAGCGTCAACCGCGGCGACACGGTCTTCTTCAAGGTCGACACGCCAGCAGCGAACTACCGCTTCGACATCTACCGGATGGGCTACTACGGTGGCCTCGGCGCGCGCAAGGTCGCCACCGTCCTGCCGAGCGCGTCGCTGCCGCAGTCTCAGCCGGCATGCCTCACGCAGCCCGCGACAGGTTTGATCGACTGCGGCAACTGGGGCGTATCCGGTTCTTGGGCGGTGCCTGCGACAACGGTTTCCGGCATCTACTTCGCCAAGGTGGTCCGGGCCGACACGGGCGGCGCGAGCCACATCGTGTTCATCGTGCGCGACGACGCCGGAAACTCGGACCTCCTCTTTCAGACGTCCGACACGACGTGGCAGGCGTACAACAACTACGGCGGCAACAGCCTCTACACAGGTTCGCCCGGAACCAGCCCGTCGCGCGCCTACAAGGTGAGCTACAACCGGCCGTTCAACACGCGCAACGTCGACAACGGCCAGGACTGGGTCTTCAACGCCGAATACCCGATGGTCCGCTGGCTCGAGGCGAACGGCTACAACGTCGGGTACGTGAGCGGTGTCGACGTCGATCGGTCGGGCTCCTTGCTGCTCAATCGCAAGGTGTACATGTCCGTCGGCCACGACGAGTATTGGTCGGGCGGTCAGCGCGCCAGCGTCGAAGCCGCGCGCAACGCTGGCGTGAATCTGGCGTTCTTCAGCGGCAACGAGATCTTCTGGAAGACGCGCTGGGAGAACAGCTTCGACGGCACCGCGACGCCATACCGGACGCTCGTCTCGTACAAGGAGACGCATGCGGGCGCGGTCATCGACCCTCAGGACCCGCCGACGTGGACGGGGACTTGGCGCGATCCTCGATTCAGCCCGCCAGCGGACGGAGGCCGTCCCGAGAACGCGCTCGCGGGCACGTTCTATATGGTGAACGATGGCGCGACGGCGTCCATCACGGTGCCCGCCGAAGACGGCAAGATGCGCTTCTGGCGGAACACGAGCATCGCCAATCTCGCCGCCGGAAACACGGCCACGCTGCCCGACGGCACGCTCGGCTACGAATGGGACGTCGGCGATGCGGACAATGGCTTCCGCCCGGCGGGCCTGTTCCGCATGTCGACGACGGTCGTGACCGGCGCACCGGTACTTCAGGATTTCGGCTCGACCTACGGGTCGGGCACCGCGACCCACGCCCTCACGTTCTACAAGCACGGTAGCGGAGCGCAAGTATTCGGCGCCGGCACCGTGCAGTGGGCGTGGGGCCTCGACTCGACGCACGATCGCGCCGGGACGCCTTCCGACATCCGCATGCAGCAGGCGACGGTGAACCTGTTCGCGGACATGAACGTGCAGCCCGCAACGCTGCAGCCGGGCCTCGTCGCGGCGTCGGCTTCGACGGATATCGTCGCGCCGACATCGACGATCACCTCGCCTGCTCCGGGATCGACC
The DNA here is from genome assembly GCA_963728935.1 of uncultured beta proteobacterium. Lineage (GTDB taxonomy): Bacteria > Pseudomonadota > Gammaproteobacteria > Burkholderiales > Casimicrobiaceae > CAVSMC01. The sequence goes on from CAVSMC010000001.1 coordinate 3,591,765, forward strand.
GTGCCGGTCGGGCTCGTGGCGATAACGGGCACCGCCTCGGACTCGGGCGGCGGTGCCGTGGGCGGCGTCGAAGTATCCGTCGACGGCGGAGCGACATGGCACCCGGCGAACGGACGCGCGACCTGGACGTACAACTGGAACGCGACAGCGACGGGCAGCGTGACGATCAAGAGCCGCGCCGTGGACGATAGCGGCAATCTCGAGCTTCCGGGCGCGGGCGTGACGCTGACGATCGGAACGCGCACGTGCCCGTGCACGATCTGGCCGCCGTCCGCCACGCCGACGACCGTAACGGATCCCGACACGGGCGCCGTCAACGTCGGCGTCAAGTTCACCGCCGACCAGGACGGCTTCATCACCGGCATCCGCTTCTACAAGGGCCCGACCAACACCGGCACGCACATCGGTGCGCTGTGGACGAGCGCCGGCGTGCAACTCGCCAGCGCGACGTTCACGAACGAGACGGCGAGCGGATGGCAGCAGGTCGACTTCCTGAGCCCCGTTGCGGTGACGGCCAATACAGTCTACGTCGCGTCCTATCTCGCGCCCAATGGACGCTACGCGGCCGACTCGTCGTTCTTCGCGGCCGCGGGCGTCGACAATCCGCCGCTGCATGCGCTGCGCGACGGCTCGAGCGGCGGCAACGGCGTCTACGCGTATAGCACGAGCCTCACCTTCCCGAGTTCGACATTCCAGGCCAGCAACTACTGGGTCGACGTCGTGTTCGGACCCGACACGACGCCGCCCACGGTGACCGGCACGACACCCGCGAACGGCGCAACGGGTGTTGCCGTGACCTCTGCGGTTACCGCGACGTTCAGCGAAGCGGTGGATCCAGCAACGGTCGCTGCGAGCACGTTCGAGCTGCGCGACGCCGGCAACGCCTTCGTCGCCGCGAGCGTCGCGTACAGCGCGTCGACGCGAACCGCGACACTGACGCCCAGTGCGGCGCTCGCGGGATCGGCAACCTACACGGCAACGGTGAAGGGCGGCACGACGGATCCTCGCATCAAGGACCTCGCGGGCAACGCTCTCGCGGCGAACGCCGCATGGTCGTTCACGACGGCGGCCGTCGACGCGACGGCTCCGACGGTCACCGCCGTGTCGCCGCCATCCGGCGCCACTGCGGTCAGCGTCGCGACAGCGGTGACGGCCACGTTCAGCGGGGCCATGGACGCTACAACCGTCAACACGACAACGTTCGAGCTCCGCGATCCCGCCAACGCGCTTGTTGCGGCCACGGTTACCTACAGCGCGGCGACGCTCACCGCGACGCTGACGCCGACGACCGCGCTCGCCGTGTCGACGACCTATACGGCAAGGGTGAAGGGCGGCACTGTCGATCCACGCGTCAAGGACGCCGCCGGCAACGCGCTTGCCGCCGATCGCGTGTGGTCGTTCACCACCGCCGCATCGTCGGACGTTACATCTCCGACGGTGACAGCGATTTTGCCCGCTAACGGCGCGACCGGCGTCAGCAGCACGACGACCGTCACCGCGACGTTCAGCGAAGCGATGGACCCGACGACGATCTCGACCAGCACATTCGAGCTGAGGGATCCGACGGCCGCATTGGTGACGGCAACGGTTACCTACGACGTGACGACCCGGGTGGCGACGCTGACACCGACCAATGGTCTCGCGGCCGCGACGACGTACACCGCGAAAGTCAAGGGCGGATCGACCGATCCGCGCGCGAAGGATCTCGCGGGCAATGCGCTCGCCGCGGATCGTACGTGGTCGTTCACCGTGGATTCCACACCGCCGACCGTCACGGCCGTATCGCCCGCCAACAACGCGACCGGCGTAAGCAGCACCACGACGGTGACGACGACGTTCAGCGAAGCGATGGACCCGACGACGGTCAGCACGAGCACCTTCGAGCTCCGCGACCCGGCCAACACGCTCGTTGCCGCGACCGTGACATACAACGCGACCACGCGTGCCGCGACGCTGACGCCGACGAGCCGTCTCGCGGCAGCAACGACGTACACGGCGAGAGTAAGAGGCGGCTCGGCCGATCCGCGCGCCAAGGACTTGGCGGGCAATGCATTGGCCGCCGACCGCGTCTGGTCGTTCACGATCGACGCGATCCCGCCCACCGTCACCGCCATTTCTCCGGCGAGCGGCGCAACGGGCATTGGCGCTACGACGACGGTGACGGCGACGTTCAGCGAAACGATGGACCCTACGACGATCAACACGACCACGTTCGAGCTTCGTGATCCGTCGAACGCGCTCGTCGCGGCAACGCTCACCTACAACGCAACGACGCGTGTCGCGACGTTGACGCCGGGCGCTCGTCTCAATGCCGTAACGACGTACACCGCCCGCGTGCGCGGCGGAGCCGTCGACCCGCGCGTGAAGGACGTCGCCGGCAATGCATTGGCAACCGACCGCGTCTGGTCGTTCACGATCGACTCCACGCCCCCGACCGTCACGGCGGTGTCGCCTCTCAACGGCGCGACGGGTGTGGCGCGAACGAGCTCCGTAACGGCGACGTTCAGCGAAGCGATGGACGCGACGACGATCAATACGACCACGTTCGAGCTGCGAAACCCGAGCACCGTGCTCGTCCCCGCGACGGTGTCCTACAGCGCCACGAACCGCAGGGCGACGCTCAATCCCAACAGCAATCTCGCGGCGAGAACTAGGTACACCGCGACGGTGAAGGGTGGAATGGCCGATCCGCGCGTCAAGGACGCCAACGGGAACGCTCTCGTCACCAGTCAAACGTGGACGTTTACAACGCGCTAGCCGATTAGTCCGACAAACGCACATCGCCGCTGCCGAAGACTTCGAGCCGTCCTTTTATCGGCTCCGATCACGGCGATGCACAGGGGAACTTACGAATGAACCGCGAGCGCTCGATGAATCTTGCCGATGTACCTTCATCTATCGCCGCGATTGGTGCTGCGTCCCCTTTGCGCCTGGTGCCTGGAGAAGCGGTTGCAACGGGCGATTCTGGGGCGCCCGCCCTGGGCGCGACTGTCGTCGTGGGGCGCTCCGATCGCACACGGGCCACCCCGGCATTCGCGGGGCTCGCCGATGCTCTGCTGCCGCAATACGAGTTCGTCAGGCAGATGCAACGAGAGATGAGGCGTGCCGACCGGTTGGGCTCTCCGCTGTCGGCGGCGATCTTCCACTTCAAGCATGTCAAGCCCGACGGCAGCCATCGGAACGCGCACGAACTGTTGGAGCTTCTCGGTCAGCACAAGAGGCAGACGGATCTCCTCTGTCATCTGCACGACGGTCAAATCGTGGTCCTGCTACCCGATACGGACAAACAGGGAGCAGGCGTCTTTCTGCAGAAAGTCATCGATCGCGCGGACGGATTGCCATTCTCGTCGCTCATCCAGACCTATCCGAACCAGCTGTTCGACGCGCTCATCGAAAACACCGGCGACACGCTCCAGTTCCCCGCGGCCTTCGCGGACGATGCGGCGCTGTCGCCGAAGCGGGCCTACCGACTGAAGCGCGTTCTGGACCTCGTCGGCGCCACGATCGCTCTCCTGCTGCTTTGGCCGCTGATTCTCGTCACCGCGGTCGCGGTCGCAGTGACATCCCGCGGTCCGATCATCTACAGGCAGGTCCGGCTCGGCCAGGGAGGCGTGCCGTTCGTGTTCTACAAGTTCCGCTCGATGTTCGACCGCGTCGACGACCAACTCCACCGCGAATACGTGACGAACTTGATACACTCGCGAGGCCGAGACGACGGCGCGCACAACCCCAAGACGTGGTCGAAGCTCACTTCAGATCCCCGCATCACGCCCGTCGGACGGTTCATTCGTCGAACGAGTCTCGACGAGTTGCCGCAGATCATCAACGTACTCAAGGGGGACTTGAGCCTCGTCGGTCCGCGGCCGCCGATCCCGTACGAGGCGACCGTATACCAATCGTGGCATCTGAGACGGATACTCGAGACCAAGCCCGGAATCACCGGCCTGTGGCAAACGAACGCAGGCGTCGACACCACATTTGACGGCATGGTGCGTATGGACCTGCGGTACGCGCGCGACGTCTCGCTCATGCTCGACCTCAAGATCCTGATGAAGACGGTCGCAGTCGTGTTGCGCAGGACGAGCGCTTGAGGCACGCGATTTCGCCCATCTCGAGCCATCGCTCAAAGCGCATGGCCGAACGAGCTGCTGCGCATCCGGTCATGCCGCGATTGCTGCCGAGGATTGCTCGCCGCATCATGCATCGCACCGGCGCGATGGCGCTGGTTCGTCTTCGCCGGAGCCGCGAAATCGCTGCCAGGCGCGAATCACCGTGGCATTGCGCCGCGCAATCCACGGCGTGTCGTTCGACGTGAGCGGCAGCGGACCGCACTGGATGAAGGTACATGGATATTGACGGCGCGCGCATTCTGGTCACCGGCGGTTGCGGCTTGATCGGCTCGACGACGATCGACCTGCTGTTGCGCGACCGCGCACCCCAGCAAATCGTCATCCTCGACAACATGGTCCGCGGCACGCTGCGCAATGTCGAGCACGCGCTACGCGATCGGCGCGTGAAGCTCATACACGGGGACATCGGCGACGCCGACACCGTTCGCAAGGCGACGGAGGGAATGGACGCCGTGATTCACATGGCGGCGCTGCGCATCACCGCGTGCGCCGCCGAGCCGCGCGAAGCGCTGCGCGTGATGTGCGACGGCAGCTTCAACGTGGTAGAAGCCGCCCGGCTCGCAGGCGTGAAGAAGGTCATCGCCGCATCGTCCGCCTCCATCTATGGCGCGGCGGACGTTTTTCCGACCCCGGAGAGCCATCACCCCTACAACAACGATACTTGGTACGGCGCGTCGAAAGTGATGCTCGAGGGGCTGCTCCGTTCGTACCACTCGATGTTCGGGCTGCCGTACGTCGCGTTGCGCTATTTCAACGTGTACGGGCCGCGGATGGATTTGCACGGCAAGTACACCGAGGTGTTGATTCGCTGGATGGAGCGCATCGACGCCGGCCGGCCGCCTCTCATTCTCGGCGACGGCAAGCAGACGATGGACTTCGTTTATATCGACGACGTCGCTCGGGCGAACGTTCTCGCGCTTGCGTCCGATGCCGACGACGAAGTGTTCAACGTGGCGAGCGGAACAGAGACCGGCCTGCGCGAGCTCGCGACGGCGCTGCTTCGCGCCATGGACAGCGATCTTCGTCCCGAGTACGGCGCGGAGCGAAAGATCAACTCGGTGCCGAGGCGGCTCGCCGACACGCGAAAGGCAGCGCGCCTGCTCGATTTTCGCTCCGAGATCGGGCTCGACGAGGGACTTTCCCGTCTCGTCGCGTGGTGGCACGCGAACAAGGCGGTCGTGGAGCAGGCATGATCCCGATCGCCAAACCGTTGATGGGCGAGGCCGAAGCGCACGCCGCGGCCCGCGTGATCATGAGCGGGTGGATCACGCAGGGGCCGGAAGTGGCTGCGTTCGAGCGCGAGTTCGCGGCGTATGTCGGCGCGCCGCACGCGTGCGCCGTTTCGAATTGCACGAACGCCTTGCATCTCGCCCTGCTCGCAATCGGCGTCGGACCGGGTGACGAGGTCGTCACAGTAAGTCATTCGTTCATCGCGACCGCGAACGCCATCCGCTACTGCGGCGCGACGCCGGTCTTCGTCGACATCGACTCGCGGACATTCAACATCGATCCGCGGCTGATCGAGCCCGCGATAACCGCCAGGACCAAGGCCATCCTGTGCGTTCATCAGATGGGGATGCCGTGCGACCTGCGTCGAATCGTCGATATCGGCCGTCGGCACGGCATAGCGGTCATCGAAGACGCGGCATGCGCGATCGGCAGCGAGATTCGGTGGGACGGCGAATGGCAGAGGATCGGCAAGCCGCACGCCGATATCGCGTGCTTCTCGTTCCACCCCCGCAAGGTGATGAGCACCGGCGACGGAGGAATGATCACCACGGCGAACGCCGGGTGGGATCGAACGTGTCGGCTCCTTCGTCAGCATGCGATGAGCGTGCCCGACACGGTGCGCCACGCGTCGGCCAGCGTGATCTTCGAATCCTATCCTTGCGTCGGCTACAACTATCGGATGACCGATATCCAGGCGGCCGTCGGGCGCGTCCAGCTCAAACGCCTTGCGGAAATCGTTCGACGCCGCCGTGAGCTCGCGGCTGCGTACGATGTTCTGCTCGGCGACATTCCCGAGGTGGCACTGCCGAGCGAACCGGAATGGGCGCGCACGAACTGGCAAAGCTACTGCGTGTGGCTGCCGGGCCGATGCGATCAGCGACGCGTCATGCAGGCAATGCTCGATGCCGGCGTGAGCACGCGGCGCGGAATCATGTGTAGCCATCGCGAGCGCGCCTATGGAGCGCTTTCGTTGCCCTTCGCGCTGCGCGAATCGGAGAGCGCACAGGACCATTCGATCCTGCTTCCGCTCTATCACGACATGGCGAGCGAAGAACAGCAACGTGTGGCATCCACGCTTCGGCTTGCCGTGGCTCAACGACGCGATGCGACGAGCGCGTCTCTTGCCCGGAGGTAGTCTCGGTGGAAAACCGTCGCCCACGGCAACTCGCGCCATATCGGGTTGTGCAGGCAGCCGACTGCCGACAATCGGGTGACCGATGACGCGCTGCGCCCCTTGTCCGGTCGACGCCGTTCGCGGCGAGCCGCCGCAGACCTCGTCGAAAGCGGATGACCGGTCGTCGGCGGACGAGAGCAGCCACGCGCAGATTCTCAAGTCTTCCGCGCTGATCGGCGCCTCGTCGATGGGCGGGTTCGCCATCGGGATCGTTCGCACCAAGGCGATGGCGACGTTGCTGGGGCCCGCAGGCATGGGCCTGATCGGGATATACATGTCGCTCGTCGATCTGGCCGTCAGCATCGCAGGGCTCGGCGTGAAGAGCAGCGGAGTGCGCGGCATAGCCGAAGCGGTAGGGTCCAACGACATTGCCCGCATCAACGTCACGGTAGTCGTGCTGCGTCGCATCTCGATCCTGCTGGGTCTCGGCGGCGCTCTGCTAATGATCCTGCTGAGCGACTCCATCTCCGAGCTCACGTTCGGCTCAGCCGATCACGGATTTCAGATCGCGATACTTTCCGGTGCGCTCTTCTGCACGCTCGTCGCGGGTAGCCAGCAAGCGCTGATGCAGGGAATGCGTCGCATAGCGGATCTCGCGTCTCTTACGGTCATCGGCGCGTTGCTCGGCACGCTCATCAGCGTCGCTGTCGTCTACGCCTTCCGACAAGACGGAATCGTCGCAGCGCTGGTGGCGATCGCGGCGACATCGATCCTGACGACGTGGTGGTACAGCCGCAGGATAGACGTGCCGCGGCGCGTGATCTCCCGTGCGGATCTCGTCCACGAAACCGTCGCGCTTCTCAAGCTCGGCGTGGCGTTCATGGCAAGCGCCTTTCTAATGATGGGCGCCGCGTATGCGGTCCGGACGTTCCTGCTCCGGACAGCGGGCCTCGACGCAGCCGGCCTCTATCAGGCTGCGTGGACCGTCGGTGGGCTCTACGTGGGTCTCGTGCTGCAGGCGATGGGCACCGACTTCTACCCGCGCCTGGTTGCCGCGGTCGGCGACCATCCGCGATGCAACAGGCTCGTGAACGAACAGGCTCACGTGAGCTTGCTGCTCGCCGGGCCCGGGGTGATCGCCACGCTGACGCTCGCGCCTCCCATCCTCGTGCTGCTCTACAGCGCTCAGTTCGATTCCGCGGCGAACGTACTGCGTTGGATCTGCCTCGGCATGATGTTGCGGATCGTCACCTGGCCGATCGGATTCATCATCGTGGCAAAAGGCGCGCGCGTGTTGTTCATCGTCACTGAATTCCTGTGGAGCGCATTCAATGTTTCGCTGTCCTGGCTTTGCGTGACGTCGTTCGGTCTACAGGGAGCGGGTATCGCGTTCGCGGCTTCCTACGCGCTTCATCTTCTGGTCGTCTACCCCATCGTCCGGCGGCTCACCGGCTTCCGGTGGTCGGCCGCCAACATCACGACGGCACTGGTCTATCTTCCGGCGGTCGCGGCGGTGTTTCTCGGCTTCCACGTCCTGCCCGCAAGCTGGGCGGTCGCCACCGGAGTGATCGCGACGGTCGGCAGCACCGCCTACTCGATCGCCGCGCTGGTCAGATTGTTTCCGCCAAGCGAGCTTCCCCGGCCCATTCGGTGGATACATGCGCTCGTCCCGACGGGACGCGTGCGATCCGAGTAGGGGCCGATCCGAATGATGTTGTCGACTGTTGCGCGGACCCTCGTCTTCTTGCCAGTGGCTTTCCAATGACCTTCATCGCTGATGCCTATCGCCGCTTCCACCGCTTGCTCGCGCTGGGCGAGCATCGATTGTCGGTCGGCGACTGCGCCTGCGCGGCCGCCCTCGCGCAGATCGCGGCCTACTACGCGTTTCCGGCCAATGTCGGCCTGTTCGCCTCCCCGCGGCTTGAATCGTTGTTGCTCGAGCTCGGGAGGCGAATCCCGCCCGTCGTCGACGCTCACAACACCTGTCGGGCGGGCGCTCGTCGCGTCCTGCATGTTCTTTCCTACGCGAAGCCGATAGGCGGCGACAGCCGATTTGCGTGGCGATGGATCGGCCTCGACGCCGAAAGCTGCCATTCCGTCGCGATTACGAGCCAGTCCGAGGTCGCTCATCTGTACGACATCCCGCAGACACTACGAGATGCCGTTTCGCGATCGGGAGGATTCGTCCGGGCGCTGGGAACCCCTCGGTCGAGGCCCTTGGACCAGGCGCGCGAACTTCGAGCGCTTTGCCAACAGGCGGATACGGTCGTCTTGCACACGTACCCGTACGATGCCATTCCCGTCATGGCGTTGGCATCCGGTTGCGGCGCCGTGAAGACCGTCTACGTAAACCACTCCGACCACACGTTTTGGCTGGGCGGAAGCGTTGCGCATGCAATCGCCCACCTTCGCGCGCAATCCGCGGATTTTCTACAGCAGCGACGCGGACTCGATGCGCACAAATCCTTCCTCCTGCCCATCCCGCTGGACGAGGCGCCGCCGAACACAGAGAGGGAGCAAGCGAAGCGGACGCTCGGTTACGCCGACGATACGACCGTCCTGCTCACCATCGCGTCGCCTTTCAAGTACAGCGCACCCGGCCAGCTCGGCTTTCTCGACGTGGTCGAGCCGGTGATGTCGCGGTTTCCCAACACCGTATTGCTCGCGGTAGGTCCGTCGAACGAGCGCCGTTGGCGCGAAGCGCACGACAGAACGCATGGCAGAATCACCGCGTTGGGCCGTCGCTGGGATAACGACGTGCTTTGCGCCGCCGCCGATATCTATCTCGACTCGATACCCTTTTCTTCCATCACGTCGCTGCTAGAAGCGGGGCTTCACGGCACGCCGCTGGTCGGACTGCGTCCGGCAACCGCCGACCTGGGGCTCCTCGGCCCCGGCGCACCCGGATTGGAGCGATCGATGTGTCTCGCGCCTGATCCCGATACCTATCAACAGACGCTTGCACGATTGATCATCGACCAAGATCTACGCCATCGAACCGGCGCCACGGTGCGCGAGAACGTCTCCCGTTGGCACGGTGCGCCAGGCTGGCGCCTGGCACTGGAAGACATGTACTCCGGCTTGGACCGGCTCGGTGCCGCCGAGCGCGCGCTTCGGGACACGCAGGATCACTTTCGCGACTGCGCGTTGGCAAATGCGCTCGTTCAACTGTTCAGCTCGGTACAGCCGCCGGCCCGCTCCCGCCAGTTGATCGCGCAATACGTCGGCGCGCTGCCCTATGCGACGAGAGCATCGATGAGTTGGGAGCTCTATCGACGCGGCTTCGGGTTGTGCGTTTCGAATCTCCTGCCGTCGGTCGCGGCGGTTCCGATCCGCAGCACGGGCCGCTTTGCCAAACGTCTGCTGAGAGCGTCGTAGTTCAAAGCCGGATCCGCTACCGATCGCCAACAGACCCCGAATGAGCCGTCCCATCCGTCACTCTCGTCCGCCGAAATGACCGGTTACTCGGACGCCTTAGCTCCAAGCGTCACCGCGCCTCGCCGCGTTCTGTTGCTCGGCGCGACGTTCGCGACCGAGAATCGTGGAGTCGCCGCGCTTACCACCGGCGCACTGACCGTTCTTCGAACGCGCTTCCCGGACGCCGAGATCGACTTGCTCGACTACGGTCGCGCATCGGCCAGCTGGCACGTCGAAGTCGCCGGCAAACAATTCGTTGTTTCGCTTCTCAACCTGCGCTTCTCGTGGAAGGCTTTTCTGCCCAACAACGTTGCTCTCCTCCTGCTGCTGGCGGTCGTCCTCCGATTCTCGGGTCGACGCATTCGTGAACAAGTCGTAAATCGCAACCGCTGGCTGCGCCGCATCGCCGAGTCCGATCTCGCGGTTGCGGTCTCGGGGGGCGACAGCTTCAGCGATATCTACGGGCTCGCACGATTCTTCTACGTCTCGTTGCCGCAGCTTCTCGTCATCGCGCTCGGAATGCCGTTGATACTGTTGCCGCAGACCATCGGGCCGTTCGCGCGGCCCCTATCGCGACGGGTCGCGCGCGGCATCATGCGAAAGGCGCAGCTCGTGTACGCACGCGACCGCGATGGCGTTTGCGATGCCCTCGAGATCGGCGGCCTGTCCGAACGCGACCGGAAGGTGCGCTTCTGCTACGACATGGGGTTCATCGTCGAGCCCCGCCGTCCGCAACGAATCGATCTCGGCGGGCTCGACGCGGGAGGCGACCGGAAACGACCGCTGATCGGACTCAATATCAGCGGCCTCTTGCTGATGGGCGGATACGAGGGCAGCAACAGCTTCCGGCTGCGCGTCGACTACCGCCAACTCGTCGACCAGGTGATTCGTCATGCCGTGGTCGATAGAGGCGCAGACGTTCTGCTCGTGCCCCACGTATTCGGCGCTACCGGCGAGAGCGACGCCGTTGCAGTCGACGCGATCCACGAGAGCCTCAAAGGCGACTATGGGGATCGTCTGTTCGCGGTCCGCGGCGCGTACGACGAGCGCGAGATTAAGCACATCATCGGCCTTTGCGACTTCTTCATCGGTGCGCGGATGCACGCGTGCATCGCCGCGCTGTCGCAGTCGATTCCCACGGTCGCCATTGCCTACAGCGACAAGTACACGGGCGTGCTCGAAAGCATCGGCGCCGGTCAGCTCGTCGCGGATCCCCGCCATCTCGGCATCGACGCCATCATCGGCATTGTCGACAACGCCTTCGAGCATCGAGATGCGATACGCGCACACCTTCGGCAGGTCATGCCGTTGGTGCGAAACGAAGTCCTACGCTCGCTGGACGAGCATCGCGACGCGGTCGATCTCGGCGAAACCCTTCACCTGCGCTTGCGTACCGATGATCTCGCCGCAGAATGGCCGGCCGGTTTCCGCTCTGCGTCGCTCGCACCGGGTCGCTCGACGTGAACGCGCCTTCCCTTGCGCTCGTTCTCCTTGCCGCGGCCGGCGTGATTCTGCTGCCGCGCCGATGGGCGACGCTGTCGTTGCTGACCGGCACTTGCTACATCCCGTTCTACATTGGCTTCGAGGTCGGCGGGTTCAATTTCACGGCGATCCGGATGCTGATTGGCGCCGGGCTGCTGCGGATGGCCGCCCGCGGCGAATGGCCGCGAGGCGAGCGCAATCCGCTCGATGTCGCAATGGTCGCCTGGACGGTTTGGCTTCTCGCCTCTAGCGCGTTTCACGATGATCCGTCGGCCGCGCTGAAGTTCCGATTGGGCCTGGCGTACGACGCGGTGGGCGTTTTCGCTGTTGGCCGAGCGTTGTGTCGCGGGCTCGACGACCTCGTGGACCTCGCGAAGCAGATGGCGATCGTGCTGCTGCCTCTCGCCTTGGCGATGCTTTACGAAAAGGCGACCGCGCACAACTTGTTTTCGGTCTTCGGAGGCGTCGGAGAGGCATCGATGATCCGGGAGGGGAACGTTCGCGCGAACGGTCCGTTCGGCCACCCGATCCTCGCCGGCACGGTTGGGGCAATTTGTCTGCCGCTGCTGATCGCGCTGCGACAGACCGATGCGCGGCTGGCCTATGTCGGCATCGCCGCGTGCGTCGCGATCATCTATTCCAGCGCCTCGAGCGGCCCGATCTTGAGCGCGCTCGCCGGCCTCTTCGCGCTCGCGGTCTGGCGATATCGAGCGCATGTCAGGACGCTGCAGTGGTTAGCCGTCGTGGGGTATATCGCGCTCGACATCGTCATGAAGGATCCCGCGTACTTCATCGTGGCGCGCATCGATCTTGCCGGCGGCAGCACGAGCTGGTACCGAGCGCGGCTGATCCAGTCGGCGCTCGAGCACATCAACGAGTGGTGGCTGGCCGGAACGGACTACACGCGTCACTGGATGTGGGTGGTCGTGTCGTGGAGCCCGAACCATACCGATATCACGAGCGAGTACATTCAGATGGGCGTCTGGGGCGGTCTGCCGCTCATGGCCCTGTTCGTGTTCGCGCTCGCCAAAGGGTTCCGGGCAGTTACCGAAGTTCTCAAGGGTCCCGCTGCGTCGCTGCGACGCTACGCCTTCTTCGTCTGGAGCCTGGGTTCCTCGCTCTTCGCTCTTGCAATAACGGGGTTCTCGGTCTCGTACTTCGACCAGTCGTTTACGTTTCTCTATCTGGTGCTCGGAACGATGGGCTCGGCATGGTCGATCGCGCTTTGCTCTAGACGCACGCAAACATTCCGCCGCATCGTCCCTCGCTCCAACGGGTTGACATTGCCGGTGGCGACTCGACATTGATCGGACCGCGCCACGTGCCTGGAACGACCACGAAGACGATCGGCGTCGTTAACGACGGCCCCCTTACCTCGGGGCACACGCGATTGTTCGCGATGCTCGAACGCGTATTCGACGTGCGCTTCACGGCAACGACGCAGGACGAGATTCGGTCATTCGACGCGTGGTTGGTATTGAACTACGGTCGCACGCACGCCGCCTGGGCCTCTCGCCTGCGCGTGCCCTGCTATATGGCGATCGACATGCAACCGGCGGCCTCTTCGTCGCTCGATGACATCGAGCTGGTAGTCGCCAACCGGTCCGAAGTGCCTTCGACCATTACCGGCCGAACAATTCGCAGCGCTCATGCCGGCACCTTCGAGCCGCTGCCCGGCTGGCTGCCACAAACGACGCCCTTGGCCTCTATTCGCGGTGCGCCCGTGTGGGGCATCCGCGGCGCGCCGCCGTCGCGCAATCACTTCGTGGGGATCCCCGTACCGGAGCTTGGCGACGGACAGCCGCTCTTTCAATGCTTCGACGACGCCCATCTCGCCGAAATCATTCCTCTCCTCACTTTTCTTCGAGAGCTTACCGACGACCCCCGGTGGACGGAGCCGCCGTTGTCGGCGTGCTTCATGTTCGACGATCCCAATCTGCACTGGCCGACATACGGCCACCTCGATTTCGCCGAAGTCGCCGGGCAGGCCGCCCGCCATCGTTACCACGTCGCGTTCGCCACGATTCCTCTCGACGGGTGGTTCGTGCATTCCAAGACCGCGGCATTGTTTCGTGATCATCCCGAAGCTCTTTCGCTGCTGATCCACGGAAACGATCACGTGAAGGAGGAACTCGCTCGACGGATGTCCGACGCGGCGCGCGCGGCGATGCTGCGACAGACGCTGCATCGCATCGTGAACCTGGAAAAGCGATCCGGCGTGTACGTCTCGCGCATCATGGCGCCGCCGCACGGCGCCTGCTCCGAGGAAACGCTCGCGCAGATGTGCATGTCGGGTTTCGAGGCAGCTTGCATCTCGAAGGGGTCGCTGCGGCACTACAACCCCCGCGCGCCTTGGCTCGCCACGGTCGGCGTGGGTCCCGTCGACGTGATACGCGGGGTACCTGTCTTTCCGCGCTTCCGGATGTCGCGCAATTGCCTCAATTCGATACTCGTCGCGGCGCTGCTCCGCCAGCCGATCATTCCGGTCGGACATCACCAGGACGTCGCCGGAGGACTCGATCTGCTCGCCGAGCTCGCGCAGATCGTGAATTCGCTGGGCGACGTACGCTGGGCGAGCATGACCAGCATTGCGCGCTCTCGCTATCAGCGCCGGGTGGATGAAAACGTCCTTCGAGTGCGCATGCGTACCCGGCACGTCACGCTGTCGGTGCCGAAAATGGTCGACCGCATTGTGGTCGAACGACCCTGGTTGCCGGAGAGTGCCGGCGAGCGACTGCTCGTCCGATCCGATGGATCGACTCCGGTGCAAATCAGCGAGCGCGTGCCGTGCAAGGTTCGGCCCGGCCAGCGGCTCGACATCGTTTCCCGACCGCTTCGCGATCCGTTTGCGGGCCCCGAGCCTCGAACATCGCCGCGGCCCTGGCCGATCGTGCGTCGGGTGCTGACGGAAGCGCGGGACAGGGCTGCGTTGAAGCTGCGCCGAGTGCCGCGTCATTCGTCGGGCGACTGAGCGCCGGTGCCTAATCGGAACTTATCGAATGCTCTCGGAACGCGAAAAAGGGCACGGAACAGCGCGACGATGCAAGCGACGCTCGCGAGCAGCTTCAACCACTGAACCAACGGGACATTCCAATAGTTTCCATGAAGCACGCGGTCTATCGGATTCCATGAAACGACATCGATTGCGACGAGCGCCAAATAAGAGATCAGCGCGGCCGATGCGACCTGCGCGCGCGGCAACTCGGGTCGAATCCGCGCCGCGAGCGTTCCTGCAATCGAGACAATGGCGACCGTCGTCAGCTTCTGGGCGGACTCGCGTTCGTAGTAGAGATGATGCGCCAGCGCGAATTGACGTAGCGCGAGGCCAATCGTCTCCACGGCAGACGACGCTTCCCAGCCCGCAGCGAGGACAGCAGCAGCCGCCAGCGATTCCAACCATCGCGTGCGGGAGCTCGCGACAGCACAAGGCTCGCGCCGTCTCGACGCCTGCGAGTATGCGAATGCGACGACCGCACACAGCAGCCAAGCGAGCGCCGTCAACCAACGAACAGCAGCGACTTCAAGCAACGGCGTCGAGGGATTCGGATGAGCGTCGTATACGGCCCGCCTGACGAGTTGATGATCAACGGCGCTGCGCGCCTCGCCGACATCGATCGGCTCGGCGCGCACCGCCCAAGTTCGATCGTCCCAGGAATTCGTCGGTCCGAAGTAGATGACCGGATGGACGAACCCGATGCCTGCTGCCGCGGGAATCGCGATTTCGAGCGCATACGATCCGCCGTCGATGCCCACCGCTCGCCGCTCGACACCGGCGAGGAATCCGCGCGGTTCCCGGCGGACGGTACTCCAATGCAGGTCGACTACGAGGTATCCGGGGCTGTCCTGACGTGCGACTTCGACGCGCAGCCCCAGGGGCTCACCGACGATCGCAACCTTGTCCGTCAGCAACTGCACGGAGGGCGACACCGGAGGCGGTCGGTCCGCCAGCCACGCGCCGAGCATCAAGATGCCGGTCAGGGCCACCAGAAAGCGGGCAATCGGAAGAAGTTTGCGTCGATGCTCGTTCATTGCACGAGTACACAATTGCAGCACGCCCGGCGTCACGATCGGACGGACGCGTACGGCGATCTATCTGCAAACCGCGTCGGGTGGCTCCAGATTGGTCTCGCGGGTCATGTTCGGCGCTCGCCGCCGCACGATCGCGTCGCCGGCCATGCGGAGCGGTCGGAATTGTCCGCGCTGAACGATTCGCCGGGCCGTACCCAACGTCGATTGGGCCATCTCGAGGATCGACAGCTGCAACCAATTCTTCAGCAACGCGAACCCGCGGAGCCTTGGTGCCGGAAGGCCCAGCACCCGCATCGTGAACACCCGTCCGCCGATGGCGCCCCGCTTACGGATCAAGTTGACTTGGGAAGCCAATGCCTTGTCCACGTTCGCGGGCTCGAGAACAACACATCCTGCGTCGCGCGCGCCCTGCAGCAGAGCGCGACCACGAGGCGTACGCACCAGAACGAGCGAAGAACCCTGCTCGTCGTTGCCGATCGGTCGATACCATGGGTCGCCGCACGAAATGTCGGCGTCCTCCCCCGACCCGTCAGGCGTCAAGTGCACCGAAAGAGGACGAAACCGTTGCAGGAATCCCCACGATTCCGGATAGCTTGCAAGAAGGGTGAAATCGCGTTCGCCGCGCTTCCTCACCGCGAAACCTCCCGGCCAGCCAAGGCCTCTGTACCGAATTTCGGCCACTTGGTCGCGCGCCACGCCGAGCGTTCGAAGAAGCTCCTGCGTTCCGCGCGTTGCCGGGCTCCCCGCGCAGAAGAACGACAATGCCACGCCGACGTTGCGTCGCAGCGCCGGGCGCATCCGCGAGGCATTGCGCAAGGCAGTCACCTCGGTTGGTTGACCAACGAAAACGCAAGGCGCCGGCGCGGATTCGATGATCGCGAGCCCGTCGCACGCGGAAGCCGGCGCGTAGCGCGATCCGGTCGCCGAAAGGAGCTCGTCCCGAGTCCGGCTCAGTCGGGTTGTGTTGCGCAGAACATCGGCAGCGTCGCCCGCCACGTGGACGACGCCGTGCATGCGCTCGCGCTCCACACAGTAGAGGCTGAGCGCAGTGAGCAGCCCACCGGACGATCCCTTGTTTCGGATCTCCGGGTCGGCCGCATGCCCCTCCCAAATTTCGAGCGCAGGTCCGTACGCCGTCTTGATTTCCGCGATGAGCCCGTCCTGTTCAAGCAAATTTCGATGATCGTTGACAAGGGCGGGACAAACCTCGAGACAGTCCGCACATCCGCCGCAGTCTTCGTTCGCGACGAGCGGCCGGATCCCCTCGTCTGCGACATCGGCGAGCTCGATCTTTTGTTCAGGACAAATGTACGAACAGGCCCCGCAGCCGAGGCATAGGCGCCACTCTACGATGCTCCTGACGGTATTGAATGCGGACCGACCCATGTTGACTGGACTTTGGCCTTCAGTCCCTATCGATTTGCGGCCGATGTCGGCGCTGGCAGACTGCCCGACGGGTCTTCGTTTCGATCCATGCGCGAGGCGTCGAACTGCGTCTTGCACGCGGCCGCCGCCGAATCGTTAAATCGCAGCCTAGGAGCTTGTGTTGATTTGCACGAATGACCACAATACCTCAACAATCCTACAATAGCCAGCGGTTGCCGGTCGCGCCGCACTTTTGTTTCCAGATATGAAAGTACTGACGGTCATTGCGAGTTACGGCACGAACAACGACGCCCACTTGCGCGAGCTCGTCGCGAGCTACGCTGCGATGCCTTATCAAGTCGACGTCGTCGTATTGTCGAACATCTCGAAGCCGGTGCCCTCCGGCGTCGAGCTCGTCGTCGGACTCCCCATGAAGAATCCATGGTCGCTGCCGTTTGCGCACCGGCCGATCTTCGACGCGAGACGCGATGACTACGACGTGTTCATCTACTCGGAAGACGACACGCTCATCACCGCGCGTCACATCGAGGCATTCCTGGACGCGACTAAGGTTCTGCATGCCGACGAAATCGCCGGATTCGTGCGCTCCGAACAGGCGGCCGACGGCACGCTCTACTATTCGACCGTTCACAGACACTACCATTGGGACGTCCGTTCCGTGTGCCGGCGCGGCGGCGACGTCTTTGCGCACTTCACGAACGAGCATGGGGCGTGCTACATGCTCACCCGTTCGCAGCTGCATCGGGCGATAGCCTCCGGCGGATTTATCGTCGCGCCTCATGAAGGCAAATACGACATGCTGGTGTCGGCCGCGACGGACCCGTACACCCAGTGCGGCTTCCGCAAGCTCGTCGCGATCTCGCGGCTCGACGATTTCACGTGCAGGCACCTTTCCAACAAGTACATCGGCAGGACGGGACTCGAGAAATCCCTCTTCGACATTCAGGTGCGCGCTCTTCTCGAAAGGGCAGGGGACGACAAGCCGGCCGACCGCGGCGTTCGCGTCGAGACACGGCTGACGGGAACGCGTTGGGCCAAGTCCTACTACGAGCCGCTTCGCCGGGACCTGATCGCGATGATTCCGGCCACTGCAGGCCGGGTGCTTTCGGTCGGCTGCGGTTGGGGGCAAACCGAAGGCACGCTGGAGTCGATGGGACTCTCCGTCACCGCGATTCCCCTCGACGCGGTCATCGGGGAAGTCGCACGCTCGAGGGGAGTGCGCGTCGTGGCGACGCCGCTCGACGACGCGCCCCGGGCGTTGTGCGACGAGCGTTTCGACGTGCTGCTGATCTCCAATCTGCTCCATCTGGTCGCCCGCCCGCAGCAATTGCTACGGGCTTATGGCGGCCTGGTCGCGCCAAGCGGCATTGTGATCGTCAGTTGCCCCAACGTCGGTCACGTCGCAGTGCAACTTCGGCGCCTCGCCCGGCAACGGGATCTGCGCGACCTCGCAAACTTCGAGCGAAGCGGCATCCATCCGACTTCTGCGCGACGGGTGGTTCGATGGCTCGAAACGAGCGGTTTCGCGGTGCAGCGGATCGAGCACACCGTCGAGGGACGCTGGGCCCGCTGCGACCGGCTCACTCTCGGGCGCGCGAGGAGATGGCTCGCTTCCGAGTTCGCGATCGCCGCGCGCAAGCTGCCGCCTCCGACCGCAAGCGTGGACTCGCCGGCGTTCCCGAAACGGGTCGGCAAGAGGCTTTCGGGCGATCCGTCGTACGGCAACGTCGAACTGCTCGGTCGCTCCGCGGGAAGTTGGCCCGAATGACGACTGCGGCCACCACAGCGCCGCCGATGCATGGACTGCGCGCATGCATGTTGGCGTACACGTTCTACGAGACGGATGGACGCGTGATGCGATACGCCGAGGCGCTCGCGGAGGCCGGAGCGGAAGTCGACGTCATCGCACTTCGCAAGCCCTCGCAGCCGGTCGAGGAGATGTTGAACGGCGTGAGGGTGCTTCGAATACAGGAACGCGAGCGGAACGAAAAAGGCAAGCTGCACTATCTCGCGAAGATTCTCGCCTTCTTCCTGCGCTCGATGATCGAGTTGAGCCGCCGTCAGCTTGCAGGCGCCTACGATATCGTCCACGTGCATTCGGTGCCCGACTTCGAAGTCTTCGCGGCATTGATACCGAAGGTTCGCGGCGCCAAGATCATTCTGGACATCCACGACATCGTTCCGGAGTTCTACGCGGCGAAATTCAAGCGAAGCACCGAGTCGACGATCTTCAAAGCGCTGCAACTCGTCGAAAGGATCTCCGCGTCTTTTGCGGATCACGTCATCATCGCAAACGACCTCTGGCTGCAAAAGATCGCGTCGCGGTCGGTCAGCGCGAGCAAGTGCACGGCATTCATCAACTATCCGGACTCCGCGGTGTTCAATCCGGACCGACGCACGCGGCAGGCCGACGGCAAGTTCGTCGTCATCTACCCGGGCACGCTGAACTGGCATCAGGGCGTCGATCTCGCGGTCGAGGCCGTCGCGGTCGCCATCGAGAAGGTGCCCGAGATCGAGTTCCACATCTACGGCGAAGGCGCTGCGCGCGCCGATATCGCACGACTCGTGTGCGAGCGGGGGATGAGCGGGCGAGTGTTGCTGAAGCCTCCGGTGCCGCTTCGGCAAGTCGCCGAAGCGATGGCCAACGCAGATCTCGGGGTCGTGCCGAAACGAAACGACGCGTTCGGCGGAGAGGCGTTCAGCACGAAGATACTCGAGTTCATGTCAGTGGGAGTGCCAGTGATCGTGGCCGACACGCGCATCGACAGGCACTACTTCGACGATTCGGTGGTGACGTTCTTTAAGGCCGGCGACGTGGAGGACCTCGCTGCGGCCCTCGTGAAAGCCGCGCTGGACAGACAGTCGACGCTCCGCGTGACGGAAAACGCCCTGCGATACGCCGACACGGTGAGCTGGGCGCGCAAGAAGGTTGACTATCTTCGGCTCGTCGACAGGCTGTTGGCCGCGTAGATCCGCTTCCAGTCATGCGATTAGATAGACTGTTGACGTTGTGCCTGTTCGATCCCGTGATCAGAATGGCCGCTGCCCCGAGGCCGCGCCGGGTTCCAATCTTGATGTATCACAGCATTGGCGACGAGATCGACCGCGACGTTGCCGCCTACTACAGAACCGCGACGACGCCCTCGACTTTTCTGCGGCAGATGCGTTTGCTCAACGAGCAGGGATATCGCGCCATCACGCTTTCGCAAGCCTTCGATAGCCAACCGCTTACCGAAACGTCGCTGCGCGCGTCGACTGCCCCGCCGTCGCGTCGCGATGGGACGGACCGTGTCGTCGTATTGACCTTCGACGATGGATTCAACGATTTCGCCTCCGCCGCATTTCCGATCCTCAATGAGTTCGGATTCACCGCCACCGTCTTCCTGAGCACCGGCTACCTCGGCGATCGCTTCATCACGGGCCGCCCGTGCCTGCACGCCTCGCAAGTTCGAGAGCTCGCCGCTCAGGGCATCGAGTTCGGCTCGCATACGGTCACGCACCCGCGACTCGACTCGGTACCGGGCGAGCGGCTCGGCGCGGAGCTGCGCGACTCCAAGCGCCGTATCGAGGATATTCTCGGCGCGCAGATCAGGTCCTTTTCCTATCCCTACCGATTCCCCGAGGACAACTTGGCTTTCGTCGACCGGCTGGGGAATGCTCTGAGCGAGTACGGCTATTCGCTGGGAGTGACGACATCGATCGGCGTGTCCGATCCATCGGAAAACCGCCTCTTCCTCCGGCGTTTGCCCGTCAACGACTGCGACGACGAGCGATTGCTCCGCGCCAAGCTCAATGGAGCGTATGACTGGCTACACGTTGTCCAATTGTCGTACAAGAGGTTGCGCGCGTTGCGCAATCGCCTTACGTCCCATTGAACCCAGGCCGTTTCGATGAAGCATGCCGCGCCATCAGAAAAAATCGTCACGCCCGCCTACGTTGTGGTCACCCCGGCGCGAAACGAGCTCTCATGGGTACGCCGCACCGCGGCGTCGATGGCGTCCCAGACGCTGCTCCCGCTTCAATGGACGATCGTCGACGATGGATCGACGGACGGCACCAGCGCTTTTCTCGACGAGCTTGCGGCCGAGACTGATTGGATCAGCGTGATACATCGCCGAGATCGCGGCTATCGGGCTGCTGGCGGGGGCGTTATCGAAGCATTTTGTGCGGGGTACGAGCTCGTTGCCGCGAAGCGATGGCATTTTATTGTCAAGCTCGACGCGGACCTGTCGTTCGGCGCCGACTACTTCGAGCGCTGCCTGGGCGAGTTCGCCAACGACGAAAAGTTGGGCATCGGCGGAGGCACCGTCTGCCGGGCGGCGCATGGTCGGCTGGTCGTCGATTCGCCCGGAGATCCGCCGTTTCACGTGAGAGGAGCAACGAAGATCTACCGCCGCGAATGCTGGGAGCGGATATCGCCGTTGGTCAAGGCGCCCGGATGGGACACGATCGACGAGGTGAAGGCGAACTACCACGGATGGCGAACACGCACGTTCGCGCACATCGAGTTGGTACAGCTCAAGCCGACGGGCAGCGCGGACGGATCGTGGCGCAACTGGTTCAAGAACGGGCGGGCAAACTACCTGACGGGCTACCACCCGATGTTCATGCTCGCGAAGTGCGTACGGCGCGCGCTCGGACGTCCGTTGCGCGTCGAGTCACTGGCGCTTGCGGCCGGATATTGGTCCGGTTGCCTGAAGCGGATGCCGCGCGCGCTGGACGATCAGATCATCCACTACCTCCGTGATCAGCAGGTGCGCCGCCTGCTGTCGCGACCCAGCATCTATCGCTAGGGTCATCGCTCGTCGGTGAAATCGCTTTCCCTTGGAGCCGCGCGAAGTGTCTGGGCCCGATCTTTCGATTGTGATCGTCAATTGGAACTCGCGGAAGTTCCTTCACGACTGTCTCGTGTCGCTGCCGGCGCAACTGCCCGACATGGTGTACGAGATCATCGTCGTGGACTCCGGGTCCTTCGACGGCTGTGACGCGATGCTGCGTAGCGAATTCCCGCATGTCCGCTTCATTCAAAGCCGCGAGAACATCGGATTCGCGAGGGCGAACAACCTTGGCGCCCGGTCCGCGCATGGCTCCGTCCTGTTGTTCTTGAACCCGGACACCGAGGTGTGCGGCAACGCCATCGGCGAGCTGTATCGCCAGGTGACGTCGCTGCCGCGCGGAGGGATGGTCGGATGCAGGCTGCTCAACAGCGACGGATCGCTGCAGACAAGCTGCGTCCAGCCGTTTCCCACGATCCTGAACCAACTGCTCGACGTCGAGTTTCTGCAAGACCGGTTTCCGCGGTCGCCGCTGTGGCTGACCGCGCGCAAGTTCGAAGGCGAGCCGGGCGCTGTTGCGGTCGAAGCGGTCTCCGGCGCCTGCATGATCGTGCGCCGCGAAGCGTTCGAGAGCGTGAACGGATTCAGCACCGACTACTTCATGTACGGCGAGGACATCGATCTTTGCTGGAAATGTCGCGCCGCAGGATTGACCAACTACTATCTGCCTGGCGCGCAGATCGTCCATCACGGCGGCGGCAGCACGCAGCGTCAGCAAAGCCGTTTCGCCGACGTGATGATTCCGGAGTCCGTGAGCCGCCTGCTGCGCAAGACGCGAGGCGCTGTTTACGCTGTCGGCTACCGGCTTGCATTGACCGCCGCCGCCTGCGTGAGGTTGGTCGCGCTGATCGTCTGGTTGCCCTACGCCGCGCTGCGCGCCCGCACACGCCAATGGATGTCCGTCTTCGCCAAGTGGGTGGCGATACTGAGCTGGGGCATGGGATTCGAAAAGTGGGCCAGCGGCTCGCGTTCGCGCGACTGACGGCCGTTCGCCATTCTCGACGCCATCACACACGCATGTGCGGAATCTGCGGAAAGCTCAACTTCGATCGTGACGCCCCGGCCGATAGCCGCCTGCTGCGGCGGATGACCGGACTCCTGGACCACAGAGGCCCGGACGCCACGGGTCAGTTCATTAGCGGCCCGGTCGCCCTTGGGCATCGGCGCCTTGCGATCATCGACCTGCAAACCGGCGATCAACCGATCTGCAACGAGGACGCCACCGTCTGGGTCGTCTACAACGGCGAGATCTACAACTTCGTCGAATTGCGCAAGGAGCTCCAGTCGCGCGGACATCGGTTCAAGTCCCAATCCGACACCGAGGTGATCGTCCACATGTACGAGGAGATGGGGGACGAATGCGTGCGGCGTTTCCGCGGCATGTTCGCCTTCGCGCTGTGGGACTCGAGACGCGAGCACTTGCTGCTCGCGCGCGATCACGTCGGAATCAAGCCGCTGTATTACGCGCAGACCAACGGCGCGCTGCTCTTCGCCTCCGAGATCAAGTCGATCCTCGCCGACCCTGCGATCAAACGGAGAATGAATGCGAACGCGCTCGATCGATTCCTTACGTACTACTATCTTCCCGGCAGCGAGACGTTGCTCGAAGGGGTCAGCAAGCTTGAGCCGGGGCATTACCTGACGGTCGACCGCGGCCGCGTGTCCGTACGCAAGTACTGGGACCTGGAATTCGATCCCTCGCCGAGACCGCGGAAGCTCGCGGACGCCGCTGCCGATCTGAGGTCGCTGATCAGCCAATCGGTCAAGGATCATTTGATCAGCGACGTGCCCGTCGGAGTTTTGCTGAGCGGCGGCGTCGATTCCACCGGCGTATTGCGGTATGCGGCCGAGCACAGCGGCGCGCCGCTTCACACGTTCACCGTGGGATTCAGCTCGAACACCGTCGCCGACGAGCGGCCGTTTGCCCGATTGGCTGCACAGCGGTTCGGCACCCTTCACCAGGAAATCTCGATGTCCGCGGGCGAGTTTCGCGACCTCTTGTCGACGTACGTCTGGCACATGGAGGAGCCGGTCTGCGAGCCACCCGCGATTGCCTTGTATCTCGTGTGCCGCCTTGCCCGCCAATCGTCGGTCAAGGTGCTTCTGTCCGGCGAAGGCGGCGACGAGGCCTTCGCAGGCTATCCGGAGTATCGAAACCTCGTGCTGCTCGAAAGGCTCAAGTCAGCTTTCGCGGGGTGGCGACCGCTATTGCGCGCGGCCATCCGCGCCGGCGGTCGAGGGCCGTTGAAGCGGGCAGCGCGCTATGCGGATCTGGTCGAACCGGAACTGAGCGACTACTACTTCAGCCGCACCGCTTCGCCGCTAACTGCGTTCAATCGTCTGAAGGGTCGCTTGTACGCCGACCGCTTCGCCGCGTCGGTGCGAGGCGGAACCTCCGACGCACCGACCAAGGCGCTGTTTGCCGCCGTTCGGGAACAGCCGGCTCTCAACCAGATGCTCTACGTCGATTCGAAGAGCTGGCTTCCCGACGATCTGCTCGTGAAGGCGGACAAGATGACGATGGCCGCGTCGGTCGAGCTTCGCGTGCCGTTGCTCGATTCGCGGCTGCTTGAGTTCGCAGCGTCGCTGCCGGCGGACTGCAAGGTGCAGGGGTGGCAGCTCAAGCGCGTGCTGAAGGCGGCGCTGGAATCGTCCGTGCCGCACGAGATCATCCGCCGCAGGAAAGCAGGCTTCCCGGTGCCCTACGCCGCGTGGCTCCAAACGGAACTGCGCGAATTCGTCCTCGATACGCTGCTCGATCCCGATGCGCTGTCCGCCGAGTATCTGTCGAGGCCGGTCGTGCGCACGCTCGCGCAGGAGAATGCCCGCGACGGCAGCCACTCCAAGGAGATGTTCTCGCTGCTCGTTCTCGAGCTGTGGCTTCGGCAATTCCTGCGCGGCCGCGACGAGCGGGTCGTCTCCGAACCGCTCGAAGCACCGATACCGGGACCTGAGCCGCCCCGAGACGCCTTTCAAGGCCGCGCGAAGCGGACGGCTACGGCGCCACCCTCAAGTTCGTCGGCGCGGGAAGCGTCGGCGCCGGAGAGCCAGAGTCGTATTCGTAGGCTCCGATGTCCCACTGTCCGTCGCCACCGAACACGTGACCCGCGAGGTCCAAGGTGAACGTGCTCGACAGATTGGTCGCGACGTTGCGCGGGTAGTTCGCGCCGATCGTCGAAACGATGCGATAGTCCTTGCCGGCCCTGTTCAGGAACGGCATCGGGCTGCTCGCGATCGTGAGGTTGTTGGACATCGCCCCGCACGAGTTGGGCGCTGGGGTCGCGAAGGAAAGGTTGTTCCTCGTCTCCGAGCCGGTGCCGCACGATCCCGCGTTCACGTACACGCCGGGAACGATGATGTTGTCGAACGTGTTGTTGTAGATCTTGAGCCCTGGAACATTTGACGTGATCTCAATCGCCTTGAGACCGGTGCTGTTCAGGTCGTAGAACAGATTGCCGTAGATCTGCCAGTTGCTTGATCCGCCGGCCTGCTCGAAGAAGATTCCCTCGCCGACTCCGTATCCCTTCGGCCCTTTGTGGAACTTCGAATAGCGGACGATGACGTTCGACGAGCCGCTGTTGTAGATGCCGTTCGGATGCCACGACGACCAGTTCTGCGCTCCGATGTCGTAGACGTCGAGATACTCGAAGGTGCTTCCGTTGATGCCTGCGTGGTAGATCGCAGACTCCCAGTCGAAGATGTTCATGTGACTGAACACGTTCCCGGTCGCACTCGAGAACGGCGTCGCGTCGATGCCTCGTCCGTCGCCCGTGTAGTTGATGTAGCCCGGACCCTGCAGGTCCATGTATTCCATCACGTTGTAATCCGCGCCTGCGCCGTTGGCGAATTCGATGCCGGCCCCTTGTGTCCGGCCCCTAAGGTCGATCCACCAGCCGTGAGCGCCGCCCGCCGCCGTCGTGCGACCCGATATCGTGATGTAGTCCCAATCGCCGTTGAACAGGATGCCCGCGCCGTTGACTTGATGGACGGTCGCGTCGAAAGTCGACGACCATCCCGCCGACGCCGTCGCCGCGGGCACATCGCTTCTCGCTCGCCGGATGCTGAGCGGCGCGCCGCTCGTGCATTTCTTCGCGGGAGCGAGATCCTGGCTGTAATTTCCGCCCGCCACCCAGATCGTGTCGCCGCACGCGACGCGCGTCCAGGAAATGCCCGAGAAGCCATCGAAGGCGTTGGCCCAGTCGCTGCCGTTCTTCAAGCCGTACGATCCGCCGTTGGGACGGACGTACCAGTTCGCGGCGCTCGCGGTCGTCGAGACCAGCGCGAGCAGCAGCGTCGCCCGGAGAGCGCTGCGGATCATCGAGCCGGACGTCCGTCGTGGGATCGAATGTGGCCCTGCAACTGATTTGGATTTGCCGAGTGCACGCAGCGGGACAAGAGTGTCGGATTTCATCTTAGTAGTGACGCCGTTATGACACGTGTGAGATGTGAGGGATTGCTGGACGCGCGCCCGGTGAGTTGACAATCCGGCGCGCTTCCGATCCGCAGCCTAATTGCCTGGGTAGCTTGCGATCACGTCGACCCAGTAGTTCGTTGCCTCGTAGCTGTTCGTCGGGAACGCGGGCGTTGAGCCGTACGCGTATACGCCGTTGCGGGCGCCTGAGACGTCGGCAAGCGCGTGCAACGGTCCGCTGTCGACGCTGCGCGCCGCGAAGTAGCCGTTGTCGTTGGCATAACGTCCCGTGTTCGTGTGGTACGACGCAACGTACACCACGCCGGCGGCAATCGGGACCGGGCTGCTGAAGTAGACGGTCTGCCATCCCGATGCCGTCTCCGACGAGAAAGTCGCTCGCCCGAGCAATGACCCGCTGCTCGTCCACAAGCTTCCGACGTGCGTCCCCGTGTTGGCCGCGGACTTGTAGAACCGGATTCCGCTGATATAGCCGCTGATGTCAGACTTGAATCTCACTCCCAGCTCGACCGGACTAGTATCTGGGTCCGCACCGAGCGTCGGCGCCAAGGTGCTAGGCCATATCGTGCACGGGCTGCATGCGACGGTCGGCGGCGGCGTCGTCACGGTCACGTGGTTTGGCATGCTCTTCGTGCTGGTTCCTCCCGGTCCGCTCACGGTCAGCGAAACCGAGTAGACGCCGGCCTTCGAATAGACTTGGACCGGATTCTGCACGCTGCTGGTCGTGCCGTCCCCGAAGTTCCACGCGTAGGACGAGATGCTTCCGGTCGAGGTACTCGTGAAGCTCACCGCCATAGGGGCCTCTCCCGACGTTGCCGACGCCGTGAACGCTGCAACGGGCGCTGGCTGCGAAGGACCGGTGACGGTGATGTAGTTCGAATTCGTGAGCTTGTTGCTTCCGCCGGAGATACCCGTCACGGTGAGGCTGACGGAGTACGCACCAGGCGTCGAATAGACCTTGGTCGGGTTTTGCGCGGTGCTGGTCGTGCCGTCGCCAAAGTTCCAAGCGTACGACGTGATGTTTCCAGTCGCAGCGCTCGTGAACTTCACTGTCAGCGGACCCGTGCCCGACGTCGGCGAGGCGCTGAACGCGGCGACGGGTGTCGAACGGCTCGACGACGCGGTAATCAAGTCCGCCTTCGTGAGCGTGTTGGTTCCACCTGGCCCGCTCACCGTGAGAGTGACCGTGTAGACACCGGCGAACGAATAGACCTTGACCGGGTTCTGCGCGGTGCTCTTCGTGCCGTCGCCGAAGTCCCACGCGTACGACGTCACGACGCCGGTGGACTTGTTCGTGAAGGCAACCGACAACGGAATCGATCCGAATTTCGGCCACGTCGAGAATGCCGCAACGGGCGGCGCCGTGGACGTGGAGCCGACCGAGACGTAGCCCGATTTCGCTAGCGTGTTGGATCCGCCAGCGCCGGTCACCGTGAGGGCTACCGAGTACACGCCCGGAGTTGAATAGACCTTGACCGGGTTCGGCGCGGTGCTCGTCGTGCCGTCGCCGAAGCTCCACGCGTACGACGTGATGCTGCCCGTCGACGCGCTCGTGAAGTTGACTGTCATCGGCGCCGTGCCCGACGTGGGCGATCCGGTGAATGCTGCAACCGGCGCGGCAACGGGCGCAGCGACGTTCACGTAGTTGGCCATCGTCTTCGTATTGCTGCCGCCGGGTCCGGTCACCGTCAAGCTCACCGTATAGACGCCGGCGTTCGAATAGACTTTGACCGGGTTCTGCGCGGTGCTCGTCGTGCCGTCGCCGAAGTTCCACGCGTACGACGTGATGCTGCCCGTCGATGCGTTCGTGAAGTTGACCGTCAACGGCGCCCTGCCCGACGTCGGTACGCCCGCGAAGGCGGCAACCGGTGCGCTCGCGGGAGCACTGACCGTGATGTAACTCGTCCGGGTCATCGTGTTGCTGCCGCCGGGCCCGGAGACCGTGAGCGCAACCGTGAACACCCCGGGAGTCGAATAGGCCTTGCTCGGATTCTGCACGGTGCTCGCCGTGGCATCACCGAAGTTCCAGGCGTAGCTTGTGATCGTGCCCGTCGATGTGTTGATGAAGTTCAGCGCGAGCGGCGCGGTTCCCGACGTGGTGCTCGCCGTGAAGCTCGCAGCCGGAGCGGCGAACGGCACGGTGGCCGAGACCTCGTTCGACAGCGGCGATTCGACGCGAGACGCGTCATAGGCGGCCACGGCGAAATAGTACTTGGACCCTTCCACCAGACTGGAGACGGTGCGCGTCGTGACGTTGCCGACGTCGACCGTGGAGGTGTACGTGCCCGCCGACGGCCCGTAGTGGACGATGTAGCCCGCGACCGACGCCGACGGGACGGGATCCCACGCCAAGTTGACGCTGCCGGCGAGCGCGCCACCGGACGCGAAGAGCATTAACCCGATGACAATGCACAGGCGGACGATCGCGTCCGCCATGCGTCGCAGGCGGGCTTTGGCCGAGCACACGCCGGTGGTGCGACCTGACGTTGCTCGATCGGAGCTTGCCTTCGGCGCAGTACGCGATTGGGAGGGCGCGATTGCGCGCGCGCCTGGGTCCCCATTCTCGAGCGTCGAATCGAATAGCGATCTTCCTTGTTCTTGCGCGTTGACAGTGGACATGGCTGCTTGACTATTCATAATGTTGTTGTCATTGGATTTTGTAGATCTCGCGCCGGGACGGCATTCGTCGATTACGACCATCACCTTGCTTGCTTTATACCATTGGCATAGGACGATTGTCGAGAATATCGACGGGCATCGCGTATCCCGTATGGCAAGAAGTTGGTATTCCTTTGATATGGGTCAATCATGCAAAGCTTTATCCCAATGACATATGCGGATCCGCGCCAATTTAGCCTGTTGTCAGCAACTTGTTGCGTACATTCGGCGTGAAGCCGATGCGGTCAGCGATCATTTTTCAATCCCGATTTCAGTTGCGGTTCTTTAGGTTACCCGCAAGCGTTGCATGCCGCCGTTTCACGAATCCATGGCCCGGCATCGCGAGCAAGCGCCGCGAGAGGGCTCCGCGCCTGGGTGAAGCTGCGAAAGGGTCGGTTCAGCGCGTTGTCAGCGGCGACTAGCATGGATCGCCGGACCGACCTAGAGCGACGCGTTGCGCGCCCTACACGGAAGCGACGTACGAGCCGGGGGATGACGGTGTCGCTGGTTGCACGTCGGCACGGGATCAATCCGATCCTGTGGGTGGCGAGATCGTAGTCAAGCGGCAATCGATCATCACTGCTTGGGATCTGCACAAGGCGATCGAACGCGTTGACGTCGCCCAGCACGTATACGCCTCGGGCCAATTGAAAGCTTTGCTCAACCCATTTTCGCCAGTCTCGCAGGAGGCCGACGCCAAAGCGAAGCTGCTTGTCTCGCAGGTTGGTGCAACGTTTCTCGACGAGGTAAAGCGCGCCCGCGGCGCCACTCTCAAGACCAAAGTCGATTACGGCAGCGGCGAGATCTGGGGTGGGCAGGAAGCGAAAGACATAGGGCTGGTCGACGGGATTTCGACGCTCGACGAAGTGGTCGCGACGAACTGGGGTGTCGGTGGCGAAATCGTAGTCAGGCAGCGATCGGGATCTGAAACAGACCCCGGCAGCGCCGCTGCCAACCGTAGTGATCCAGTGCAGCGGGAGCGGCGCTGAGTGCGCCGGCGCGCTGCGCCGGTGTGGATCCGGCGAGCGCGCGATGGACGCGTTGGGCGTTGTAATAATCCGCGAAAGCGTCCAACTTTCGCGCCAGGTCGCCCGCGTTCCAGAAAAACACGTGATCCAGGTATTCGCGCCGGATCGTCCCGATCAGGCACTCTACGAAGGGATGCGAGATCGGGACGTATGGGACCGACTTGATCTCATCGATCTCGAGTACACGCAGGTTGGCCAGCCAGCGGTGAAAGCGAAACAGCGGATCATGTGATCGGCCGACTGCCGCGTCAATCCAACGAGCGAAATTGGCGAACGCCGCGCGAAGGCGATCTCGAATTCGCCGCATCGGCAACGCTAGCGGATCGCGTCGCCGAGATGCTGCGATAGGTCGCATCGGGGAGAACAGTCTTGAGATCCAGGTGAAATGGAGCGTTGCCCGTGGCTGGCGGCAAGTCGCGGAAATGCGTGTCGCGAGCCGCTTGGACGTGAATCGGAAAGGCACCCGCATGCGACGGAAGGGTACGCCCAAACACGTGCGCATCTTTTCCTTTTACGATGGTCATGTCGGAACCTCCGTGGGGCTCGCGTATGGGGGGAGTATTCAGCCACTCGCTCGCTAACGAGGCAAGACAAATATTCGTCTAAACGCTTGACCTCAAAGCTGACCACGCTGCCGACAGCAACGCAAACGTCCGCCACTCTGGCGCGCAACCGGCAGCAACGGATCGTGCGCAACCATCAGTGAACAGACAGTTTGCGGCCAATCGACAATTGGAGCACCCTTGAGGGCCGCGCCTGACGCCCTCAACCTTGCTAAACGTTGACGACATGCTTTCGAATCGCTGACCAACGGTATGGTTGTGGCAAGGAGAAATGCCACGGCTGGCGCGACGGAGGAGACGAATCGGCCTTTTCGCTTCGGCCCTCATGCAAGCACAGCGTTTTCACTCGGCGTCGCCACTTCGTCAAGTTGAAGTGCAGCTTTCCAAATGTAGCTTGACAAGCTTGGATCCTGCAGAAGAAGAGTCTCTTCACTCGAATATGAATTCCAGAAGTCTTGGGAAGAAGCCTTGTACCATGGCCTCCCACATCCGTTGAGAGGAGAACTCGATGCCTCCAGTGACGTTAAGCACCTCGAAGTGGACGCCGATCGGGCCGGCTCCGATTAAGACCGGCGGAGGCCTTAATCAAATTTCGGGGCGCATTGCCGCGGCCGCGCCTCATCCCACGAAGGCGGCGACGATCTACATCGCCGGGGACAATGGCGGAATCTGGAAGAACAACAATCCTCCGCACTGGACCCCGCTCACCGATTTCCAACCCAGCCTGAGCTTCGGCGGCTATCACCCACTGGTGGTCCACCCTGCCAACCACGATCTCGTGCTGGGACTGGTGAGCTTCCAGGGAGCCGGGATCCTTAAGTCCAGCGACGCCGGCCAAACTTGGCAGTTGCTGGCGAATGGGCAATTCGAAGGATTCGACCTTAACTCGCTTGCGGTCCACCCGACCGACATCAACACGATGTATCTGTCCGCTTATTGGGCGGGGGTGTGGAAGTCGATCGACGGCGGTGTCACCTGGCAAAAGCTAAACGGATTGCCCGGTGGATCGACCTGCGACCTTGTCCTTGCGAATTACGACTCGGCCATGCTGTTCGCCGGCGTAGTGGGGAACACCGGGGCACAGCAGGCGCAGAACGGGGTTTATCGGAGCAACGATAGCGGCGTCACCTGGACGATGCTGAGCGGCCTGCCTTCGGGCGCGGACTTGGGTGGCGACAATGCCAGCGGCGCCGTGCGAATTGAATCCGGCACGGCTTCGGGTGTGGTTTACGTCTCCCTGCTTACCTTGGGGACCGTGCCACCGTTGGTTGTTACCGCCGTCAAGCGCTTCCGGAGCAGCAATAGCGGCAGCACCTGGTCGGCCCTCGCTCCTACGGGTGGCAGCCTGGAAAATCGCTCCTGGCACCTGCTATTGGCGGTCGATCCGAAGAACAACAATCACATTTTCGCCAACGATGCGTACACGCTTTGGGAGAGCTTTGACGCCGGCAAGAAGTGGTCGGAAGCGGATGCCGGGATTGGATACCTCTCCTCGATCAATCACTTCGACTTTGTCAACCTCAGCTTCGACGCCAATAACGAGGCCATGGCAACCGCCGACCAGGGGGTGCTTCGCTACAGCCAGAAGAAGGGGTGGACCTCGCTGATGGGAGACCTCGAGGTCTCCGAGTTCTACACCATAGGTCTCGATCCGCACCACGCAGATGTCGCCTATGCGGTGGGACAGGACATCTTCTGCGAGAAGTTTAGTGGCGACACCGTTTGGAACTTGATGGAGAACGCGATCGGCGAAACCGGCAAGATCATTGTCGATCCCACCAACTCAAACCAGCTCTTCGCGTTCAATCCTGGAGACAAGAACAACTGGGTGCGTCGATCAAGCGACGCGGGCGTGACCTGGAACACCATTTTTCCCAGTGCCCTATTGAGCGCGTCGTTCATCGCGGTTTACGACCAAACGCAAGGTTATGGTTTTGCCTACGCGTCGCAGAAAGCCTTTGCGTTGGATCCCTCCAACCACGCACGTCTGCTTGTGGTGGCCGATCGGGTGTACGAGACGAAGGACGCTGGCAGCGGAAGCCCAGCGTGGGCGGCCATCAGCGGCGTGCTCTCCGGTGACCCAAAGAACCCGTTCGTGATCGCGATTGCCATCGCCCCGTCCGACGGCGATACGGTGTACGCATCTTCGCAGGAAGGTCATCTATGGGTCACTCACGATGATGGGGCGACCTGGAACCATCACGACAACGGAATTTCCGGCACCGTGATCGATCTTCGGATCGATCCCACCGACAGCAATCACGTTTTCGCCATCACCGGCGGACGCGTGTGGCATCTGCCGCCGTCGGGGCAGCCATGGGTGGACATCAGCTGCGACATTCCATCCAATCTCGGCTTGCGGTCGATCTTCGTGGTTTGGCAGTCGTCGATCCCTGCTCTGTTCGTCGGCACCGATCGAGGAATTTACCGCTCCTTCAATCTCGGCGCTAATTGGAGCAAGTGGGGCCCGGCGCTGCCGAACACGAGCGTCAATGATCTGCAAGGCGAGATCATCGGTGGCGAACTCTTGCTGGCCGCGGGAACTTTTGGCCGGGGCGCGTGGGAGATCCTGGTTCGAGGCTGGGGATCGATCGCGACGGCCATCGCCAATAACGGCAATTTCGGTAATGTTTGCGTCGGTTCGTTTGCGGACGAAATGCTGACGATCAACAACAACGGTTGGGGGCCGTTGCGGATCACCAACATCGCTTCGTCCGATCCATCCGAGTTCCTGCCGCCAAGCGTGCTGTCGTATCCGCTGCTGGTACTGGCCGGCGACTCGATCGATGTCATGACCCGGTTTCAGCCGAACAGTGTGGGTGCGAAGTCCGCGACGATCACGATCTTCAGCAACGATCCCGCCGGCCCCCACAAGATCCAGGTTTCCGGGGATGCACCCCCGCCCCGGCTCAGCTTGTTAATCGCCGATTCGGGCGAATTCGGAAAGGCCTGCGCCGGCTCCGTGGTGGACAAGCCTCTGGTTCTGAACAACAGCGGCAAGTGCATGCTCATCGTGACCGGCATCACCTCCTCTTCTTCCGACTTCCTTGCGCCGGAGGCGATATCGTATCCACTGAGTGTCGCGCCCGGGAATTCGCTGCCAGTTCCCATACGCTTCGCTCCGGCAAGCATTGGGCCGAAGTCGGCGATCATCACGGTGTTCAGCAATGATCCGACCGGCCCGAAAGCCATTGCAGTCGCGGGGGCCGCGCCTTCGGGCAAACTTGCAGTCACCGGATCGACGATCTTTGGCGGCGTCAACGCTTGCTGCTGCGCCGACCGGACCATCTCCATCTGCAACGTAGGCGAGTGCGGCCTGCACGTAACCAGCGTTGCCTTCAAGCGCAACAGCAAGCATTGGAAGCTGATCAACAATCCCTTCCCCGCGACCGTGCCACCAGGCTCGTGCCTTGCCGTGGTGATCCGTTACAAGGCAACCGAGAAGTGTGCCAGGAGTTGCGAACTCATTATCGAGAGCGACGACCCGAACACGCCGGTCAAGACGCTGGAGGTGCTCGCCTACACCGTTTGGGATGATGGTGGTTGCAAGGAACCTTGTGAAGACTGCCGCAAAGGTTGCTGTGGCAAACATCACCGGGGCGGATGCAGCCAAGGATACCCGTGCTGCTGCGATGACGATGAGGATGACCAGGAAGGAAGCTGATCCAGGGAAGGCGGTCGCGCAGGTCGCGTTCGTGTCCAAGGAGGCGCCATGCACCGCATCGGGTTTCTGTTCCGCATTGCACCCGACAACGGCACCGGAGCCGGGGGGCTAATGATCGCAAGCAATATCATGCCCTTACTGGCAGCGTTGCGGCGGCGCACTTCCAGCAATTCTCGTCTCCGTCGACTTTAGGGCAGGCCCGCCGATGGCGGGGAAACGTGGGTGCCAGCGATCATCATATATTCGGCAGGCTGCGGCTCAGGTCCCGCTTCAGCTTGCGCTCGTGCCATAAGCGCAGCGGCCGCCAATATGCGTTGACGCCGAAGGCGGCGATTGGGGCGAGCAGCAGCACGCTTGTGCTCCGCAAATATTCATGTCGCGAACCTTCTGCCGTTGAGCGACTGCGCGCTTAGGTCGGATCCGGCATGATGCGCGCATGATTCACGTGGCGCGACGATCGTCGAAGTCCTTTTCGACTTGGTGAAGCTCGCCGCGCTGTTCTTGCGCCCGGCCAGCACGATCCGCGCAGAGAATCTCGCTCTCCGCAAACAACTCGCCTCCTACATCGAGCGCGGTATCAAACCTCGACGGTTGGATCACGCCGATCGGGTCAGCCTATCGGTGCTGGCGAGGCTGTTCAGTTGGCGTGAGGCCATCGTGATCGTCCATCCGGCGACCGTCATTCGCTGGCATCGACTGGGTTGGCGCATTTTCTGGCGCTGGAGGAGCAGGGCGGGTCGGCCACGGATTCCGCTCGAAGTCCGCTCGCTCATTCGGCGGATGGCCACCGAGAACCCGCTGTGGGGTGAAGAGCGAATCGCGAATGAGTTGTTGGTGAAACTCGGAATTCGTGTCTCGCCGCGAACGGTGAGGAAATACATGCCCCCGACGCGACCGGGCCTGCCCCGCGGCGATCAGCGCTAACGCTTCGGCGACCTCACAGTACGTGCCTTGAAGAACTCGGAGAGCTGGGTGGTAAGTGCGACTGAAACTGGCGGCCAAGCCAAGTCGCAGTGTCACAGATACGTGCGCACAGCGGTTGAGGATAGCAAGAAAGGGGCGTCCGGTTGGACGCCCCAATTGCATTGCGCGGAGGAGGAGGATGCCGCGCGGTGCGAGCCTAGACGCGATCGTAGCGCCGGCTCTTGAAGCTGATCGTCTTGCGGTGTTCATCACCACCGCCGACTCGCCGCACGCTCGCCCACGTTCCCTTGTAGTAGGGAATGATGTTGCGATCGGTCCAGTTGGTGGTGACGTCGCCCTGCACGCCGTTGTCGTAGCCGAACTGCATGAAGGTCTGACCCGGCTTCTGGTCGGGCTCTGGATACGCCATCGCGAATGTCGAGCCCCAGTCGTTGTAGACCTCGACGATGTCGCCACCCTCGATCTTGAGTTCCGCCATGTCCTGCGGATTCATCTCGATGATCGACATCGGGTAGCGCCCGCGCACGTAGGCGTTGTACTTGTTGTGATATCCGGTCTGCCACACCTCATTGATGCGGCCGTTGTTGATCCAGAACTTGTGCTTTGCTTTCTGATCGGCAACGGGTTTCGGCAATCCCGGCCACGGCGAAGGCAGGAACTTGGCTTTGCCGTCGCTCGTGTCGAACTTGTTGTCGGTGTAGAGCATCTCGGTGCCGATGAGCTTGCCGTCCCTGTACTCCTTGATCGGCAGCTGGACGCCGTTGTTTCCCATCGCCCGTAGCCGCTCGTAAGTGGCGATGTTGCCGGTGCCCCCGCCCTGGCTGTCGATTGGCGGCGCGCCCGACTGTCCGGCGCGCCGGAAGCCGTCGTTGAACGCGTCCTCTTCGTTCTTCCACTCGAAGCCGTCGAAGCGCGCCGCCATCGCTGCGTTGCCTTCGGCTTGATACAGCGCCTTCAGCTTGGTGGCGATGGCTGCGGCGATCAGGCAATCTGGCTTGGCGGTGCCCGGTGGGTCCATGAACTTCTGCGACAGTCGAATGCGCCGCTCGCCGTTCATCGACGTCAGGTTCATCTCACCCGGATGGGCGGCCGGCAGCAGCAGGTGCGAAGCTTCGGAGAACATCACCGGATAGAGATCGATCGTCGTGACGAAGAGGCCGCCCTTGTCGCATGCATCGACGATGACATCGACCATCTGCGCGGACGTGACGCCGCGTGCCTTGGCCATTGCTTCTTTCACGATATTGGCGCGGCGATGGATCTCGGTGCGATACGCCTGCGCGTTGAGCGTCGTCTGGAAGTTGTTGCAGCCCCAGGCCGTGAGCATCTTGCCCTTGCCCTTCATCAACTCTTCGTCGATGAAGATCTTGCTGTTGCCCGGGTACGGAGGTCGCGTGTAGCCCTCCTGGTGGCCGCCCATCCGCACGCAGCCGGTGCCGCGCCGTCCGACGTTGTGCGTCGCGAGCACGAGATCGACGAGCGCCGACTGGATCAGGTAGTTGTCGTTGCCCCAGATGATGCCTTTCTCGTAGGCGTGCATCGTGCGTGGCGACACGCCCGCGGCCTTGGGCTTGTACGCCCACTCGGCGGCCTGCTGCAGCTTCGCCACGGGCACACCGGTGATGCGGCTGCATTCGTCGAGCGAAAGCTTGTTGGCGGCGACGGCGGCGTCGAAGCCGGTGGTGTATTTCCCGATGAAGTCGCGGTCGATCCAGCCCTGGTCGACGACATAGGTGAACAGACCGTTGAAGAGTGCGATATCGGTCCCGGGCTGAATGTCGAGGTGCAGCACCCGGTCCTTCGCGACTTGTTCGGCCACCGCGATCGTATTGGTACGACGCGGATCGACGAAGATCACGCGCGCCGCGGGAAGCGGTTCGTTGGGGAACCATTTCTTGCGCTTGTCCGCGGTGCCGCCCTGAAGGTTCGGGATCCAGTGGGCGAGAAAGTAGTTCGTTTGCGTCTCGTACTGGTTCGCGCCGATGCCCATGATGCAGTCGGCGAGCTCGGCATCCTCGTAGGCGTTGTTGAGCTCACCGACGCCCATGTCGCGCGTGGCATGACACTCGGAGTTGTACGCGGGCCGATTGTGGATGCGCACCATCGGCGTCTGCAGCGCGGTGAACATGAGCTTTCCCGTGCCCCAGGTATTCTCGAAGCCGCCACCGGCGCCGCCGTGGTCGAAGCAGTTGAAGACGAGCTCGGACGGACCGCTCTTGTCGAGCAGCTTCTTGGCAACACCGCAGTAGATGGCAAGCGCCTCGTCCCAAGTCGTGTCGACCCATTGCGCGGCGGTGAAGAGCCGCGGCTGCTTCAAGCGCGCTTTCGCGTCACCACCGGGCGTGTACATGTACGTGGCCATCTGGCCTCCGCGCACCGAGGAGAGTCCCTGGTTGACGCTGCATGCTTTATCGGGAAGCACCATGATGTTGTAGCGCTTGCCGTCGCCATCCTCGATCACGTTGTGCATCGCGGGCGTCATGATCTGAGTGAGCGGGGGCACCTGCTTGCGGTAATCCACGCCGAGCGCGTTCTGGTGCGGCGCGCGGCCCCCTTCGCGGCTCTCGTCCCACTTGTAGACGTGATAGCCACAGCCCACGATGCAGAAGTGGCAGGTGAGGTTGGTCTTTTGCGCGTTCACCGGCGGGAGCGGCACGCGGTCCTTGTATTGCGCCATGGTGTCGCCTCCTTAGAGCACGTTGGATTGACGGCCGTAGATCAGGCCTTCGACGGCGACCGCGGTCACCGTGCCGGCGCCGGCCTCGTACTGAAGTACGACGCGGGGCAGGTTCTCGGTCGCCTGTCCGCACACCATCTGCCCGCCTTTCTCGGCGTCGAACGTGCTGAAGTGGCACGGGCACTTGAAGCAGCCCGATTTCGCGTCGAATGCGACCGGGCACCCCATGTGCGTGCACAGCGTGCTGAACGCGACGATGTCGCGATCCGGACCGACGCCGCCCTCGGCGGGGGTCCCCATCTTGATCAGCGTGCACGGCGACGACGCGTCGGGATAGGTGAACGCGACGGGTTGACCTACTTTCACCTGCGCCGCGGCACCGAGCGCCTTGCGTGGGTAAGGGAGGACGGTGCTGCCCGCATCGGCACCCGTGGCCGCGTGGGCAGGATTCGGGATTGCGCCGCTCGCCAGGCCGGCGCCCGCGGCGAGGCCCCCTGAAACCTTGAAGAAACGCCTCCGCGAGAGCTTGTCGCTCATCTCATCTCCTCCGATAGTTATGATCGCGATCGCCCGCCGAGCGATCGGGAACGAGCTATTGCACGAAGCGTTCCCGCCACACCGAGGCTTTCGACAACGCACAATCAAGGCGTTACGCGAACGTGGCGGGCGCGGATGTTACCGGCGGGTAACACACTGAGCGGCCGAAGGCGGTGCGAGGTCACCGCCGGGTAACCGCGCGGCGCGAGGCCCCGCGGGCGATTAAACTGATGCGTGGGCAAGGAGGAGCAGCAGGCATGAACGCGTCTCGACCACCGGGAGCAGAGGGCCGATCGGTGCGCCCGATTTCGCGGCGCCGCTTCTGTGTCGCTGCTTTAACCGTCGCGCTGCCAGCGGTTGCGCGCGCCGCCGATGCGCCCATTCACATTGGCACGACGGCCGTCATCCTCGACGACCAGCTCGGTTTCATGCGTGCGTGGCGCGACTTTCTGCAGCCGACGCTGGGCCGCCCCGTCGTGTTCGTGCAGCGCGGCAGCTATCGCGAGATCACCGCGATGCTGCTCGCAGACCAGCTCGACTTCGCGTGGGTGTGCGGCTACCCGTATGTCCGTCATCGCGATACGCTCGAGTTGCTCGCGCTGCCGAACTGGCGCGGCAAGCCGCTCTATCGCTCGTATCTGATCGTGCCGGCAACCGATACATCGAGCGATGGCTTCGCCGCGCTCGCCGGAAAGGTGCTGGCCTATTCCGACCCGGACTCCAACTCCGGATTCCTGGTTCCGCAGTACGAGATGAGCAGTTCGATGTGCGCGTAGTGAAGATCGGCGATCGCGCGCACGAGGCTTAGACCCAGCCCTTGCCCGGGCGACGTGCGGCTGCGCTCCAGTCGATAGAAGCGTCGAAAGACCGCTTCGCGTTCTTCGGGCGGGATTCCAGGGCCGCGGTCGGCGATTTCCGCAACGACGACGCCGTTCTCGCGAGCTGCGCGCACATCGATCTCGGTGCCGGCCGGCGTATGGTGCAACGCGTTCTCGACCAGATTCACGAGGAGCTGCGCGAGAAGCTCCCGGTCGCCGAGAATCACCAACCCGACCGCGATGTCGGTATGCAGGCTGCGTCCCGCGTCTTCGGCGACGGGCTCGTAGGCATCGGTCACGGCACGCAACACCTCGGAGAAGTCGACTTCGCGAAACGCCGCGCGAGGGCCGCCGGCCTCGACCTGCGCGATGCGAAGCATGGCTGCGAACGTCTGCAGCAGCATGTCGGCATCTTCGAGCGATCGCTCGACCGCTTCCGCGTACTCGTCGGTGGACTGCGAATGGCGCCTCGCGCTCTCGAGGCGCTGCCGCAAGCGTGAAAGCGGCGTGCGCAGGTCGTGCGCGATGTCGTTGCTGACCTGCTGCACGTTCTCCATGAGCGCGGTGATCCGATCGAGCATCGCATTCAATGTGGAGGCGAGCCGATCCAGGTCGTCTTGCGAGCCGGCAAGCGGAACGCGGCGGCTGAGATCGCCGTCGATGATCGCTTCGGCGGTCCGCGTCACGCTGTCCACGCGCCGAAGCAACGAGCGTGTGAACATCGCGCCGGCGCCAAGACCGAGCACGACCGCCACGGCGAGAGCCGTCGCGAAGGCCTGACTGAACACATCCTCGATGTCCTCGACCGAGTCGAGCGGGTCGGCCACGACCAGCCGGTCCCCGTCCGGCATACGTCGTGTCGCGACGATCAGCGCATCGGGCGCGTCCTCCGCGTCCGCGCGCTTGCGCGAATGGGCGCTCGTCGTACCGGAATCGACGAATGATGCCAGGAACCGGTCTCCGACGATGGGGCGGTCCTGCGCGTCGATGATCGCGTAGTACAGGCGCTGGCGCGGCTCGGCGGCGCGCATTTCGACCGAGCTATGCAGGCCCGACGTACCGTGCTCGGCGTAGTCGGCGGCGAGCGAGGCGACTTCGACGTCGACGCGTTCGCGAGCCTGTTGCTCGAGCGCCGCGGTGATCGTCGCCTCGGTGATCCAGCCGATGATCGCGACCGCGACGACGAACACCGCGGTGAACAGCAGCGCGAAGCGGAATCCGGTGCTGCGCAGCAGCCTAGGCAGGCGCACGGAGCATGTAGCCGGCGCCGCGCACCGTTTCGATCAGTGGCGCGGGGAACCCCTTGTCGACCTTCGTGCGCAGGCGGCTCACATGCGTCTCGACGATGTTCGTCCGCGGGTCGAAGTGGAACTCCCAGACGCTTTCGAGCAGCATGGTGCGCGTCACCACGCGGCCGGCGTTGCGCATCAGGAATTCGAGCAGTCGGAATTCTCTCGGCTGCAGCGGGATCTCGACGTCGCCACGCTTCACCTTACGACTGATCAGGTCCATCTCGAGATCGCTGACCCGAAGCACGGTTTCCACGTTCGCGAGCGGCGGCCGTCGCGCAAGGGCGTGTACGCGCGCAACGAGCTCGGCGAGCGCAAAGGGCTTGACCAGGTAATCATCACCGCCGGCTTCGAGCCCTTCGACGCGCTGACCGACGCCGGCCATCGTGGTGAGGAACAGGACCGGCGTACGCACGCCCGCGGCGCGTAACGTCTTCACCATGGCGAGCCCGTCGAGGCAGGGCAGCATCCGGTCGACGATCAATACGTCGTACGAGGCGCCGGCGGCGTGAAAGAGTCCGTCGCGGCCGTCCGCCGCCACGTCGACGACGAGGCCGTCCTCCACCAGACCCGTGCGCACGTAGCCGGCGGTCTCGGCATCGTCCTCGACCAGGAGAACCTTCATCAGCGGCTCGTCATGCGCTGCCGTTCCTTCGGCGCAGGCCGAGCAACAGCAGCGCGCCCGCGATCAGCGGGACGGCCGTCGCAACGGGGACCACGCGAGCCGATTCGACCACCGGCTTCGGCCGAACCGTGAAGTCGGCGAACGGGCTCGCGCTGAGCGTCGAGCCGTCGCGGGTGGCCACGCTTACGACGACCCGATAGCGACCCGGCTGAATGAGGCGCATTGGCCACTCGGTCGTCATCGTTTCGCCGGGCGCGAGCACGGCTCGCGTGTCGGCCTTGTGCGCACTCCAGTCCTCGAGGTCGACCGGTTGCTCGTGTCCCTTGTCCATCTCGACCAGACTGAGCCATGCGACGAGCCCCTCGACGGGTGCGCTGCTCGCGTTGCGAATGACCGATTGAAAGACGAGATGATCGCCCATCTGCGGCGAGGACGGGTTGCCGGGCGAGGCCGTCAAAGCGACGGCGACAGACGCGGCCCACGTCGGCAGCGCAAATCCGACACATGCGACCATCACCGCGAGTTTGCACCAGCTCAGCGGACGCTCCATGGTTCGGCCTTAACGTGAGACAGCACGTACGCTGCGCAAAGCGAACGCGAGCGTTGCGACGAGCCAGACGGCCACCGGCAACGCGCGAACGGCCTGGGCGGAGAAGCTTTCCGAGTCGATCACGACCGCGTCGTAGGCATTCAAAGCGCCGGCAAAGGGATTGATCGCGTCGAGCGCGTGTCCGATCACCGTTTGCCGAAGGCCGGCTCCCAGCACCAACGGCGTCGCGCAGAGGACCAGCACGATCAGCGCGAGCGAGAGCGCGCCGCGTGCCGAGCCGATTCGCGCACCCAGGCCGAGCGCGAAGAAGCCGAATCCGACAACGAGCGGCGTGCCGAGGAGGGCAAGACTCGCGATCGCCGAAGCGAGGTTCTGACCGCTGCTGCCCACCGCCCACAGGTAAGGCAGGGCGATGACGAGCATCGCACCCCATGCGGCGAGCGGGCCGCCCAACTTGCCGAAGGCGATCGCGCTTCGGGATACCGGGGCCACGAGCAACGGCATCAGCGAGCCGCGCTCGCGCTCGCCGGCAATCGCGTCCGATCCCGCCACGACGGCAAGCAGCGCACCGAGGCCGGTGACCACGGCAATCATGTCGTAAACCGCGGTCGCGTTGTCGAGGAGGTTCAGCTCGGTGTTCGACACGAACAGCAGCGAGAACGCGGAAAGCGCAAGCGTCAACACCAGGAGCCACGCGCGTCCGCGCGTGCTGGCGAGCGTCTCTGCGGCTTCCTTGCGCGCGATGAGCCATGCCGGACTCGGCGATGACTCGCTTCGTGCCGATGCGATCGAGGTGGCGGGGCTCCCGTGCGGGCTCGTCATCGTGCAACTTTCAATGCCCGTCATGCTCACGCGACGTGAGGTCGAGGTACAACGCCTCGAGGCCGCCACCGACCCGCTCGATCTCGACGATCGGCCAGGCGCGGAAGAGCAACTCCCGCCATGTCTCGTCCGGTCGACGCGCCGGATCACATTCGACGACCACCCAGTCGCCTTCGCGCTCGCTCAGCGTGACGCCGGCGCTTCGGGCATCGTCGGGAAGCGGACCGCTGAGCCTCAGGCGAAACCGCAGCCCCTGCTGGTTGCTCGCGAGCAACGCCTCGATCGTGCCATCGGCGACGGTTCTTCCATGCACGATGATGCCGATGCGCTCGCACAGCCGCTCGACGTCGTCGAGCAGATGCGTGCACAGCAGAATCGACACGCCATTGCGCGCAAGTCCGATCAGCACGTCATGGATGTCGCGACGTCCGCGCGGGTCGAGCCCGTTGGTCGGCTCATCGAGCAGAAGCAGGCGCGGGCGGCCGATCAGCGCCCGAGCGAGACCGAGCCGCTGGCGCGTGCCGCGCGAATAGGAGGCGATCGTCCGTCCGCCGTCCGCTTCGAGGCCGACGTTCTTCAGTCGCTCGCCGATATCCGCCCGTGTTGCACCTCTCCCATAGAGCCCGGCGAAAAAGCGCAGGTAGCTCTCGCCCGTCATCCAGTCGTAGAACCCGTTCTGCTCGGGAAGCATGCCGACAGCGGCGCGCAACGACGCGTCGCTTCGGGCCGGGTCGCGACCGAAGAGCGCCACGGTGCCACCATTGTGGGCGAGGAGCCCGATCGCCACGGCGAGCGTCGTGCTCTTGCCCGCGCCGTTCGGCCCGAGCAGCCCGTAGATCATCCCCGGCTCGATGCGAAGCGAGATGTCATGAAGGATCTGCGCGCTTCCGATCGCCGCCTGGACGTGGTCGAGATGCAGCGTGAAATCGGCCAACGCGTTGTGCCCGCCTGAATCGGCTGCAGGCGTCGGCTTTACGCCCACTCGGGGGCTCGCGGCCGGAAACGGACGTTCGCGTTCGCGGGCCGCGTACCTGTCTCAATCGTCATCCGATTCGCCATCCTCGTCGCCGTCCTTGCTGCGCACCGAGCTCCCTACGACGTTGCCGCTCTGCGGATCGACGAGGACCTTGTGCGTCGTGGTGGCCTTGACGACTTTGACCTCGAACAGCAGCGCGCCGTTGCGGTCCTCGATCCCGGTTTCGACCGCCCGGCCGCCCACTGCCTGCTCCGCCGTTGTGATCGCCTGCTGCAGGCGGATGCGGGCTGACGCGATAAATGCCGCTTCGTCGATCCGATGTTCGTTCTCGTCGGCGCGCGCGCCGAGCGCGGCGCCACTATCACCACGGCGAGCGCCGTGCGCGTCCAAGGCAAGAGCTTGCTGCGTGTCATGATCACTCCGTCGTGTCGGCTCGCCGTGGATCGGCGGCTCGCAATGAGCTTGACACTTCGCGCATTGCCGCGTTTGGACCGCTCGTATACCGATCGGTAATGCGCGATTTTGAGCCGATGACCGTTCCCCGGCTGGCTGTCCATGCCGGAGGTCTGTCAGCAGCCCGGCGGCCAGTGCCGGGGGCGCCGAGCGCGGCCGAAGCGTCGTTTCTATACAGATTCGTAATGTTCGCTTCGGGGCGCTGATTTCGACGGTGATCTGGCACATGATTGGGGTCAGCGACCGGATGTTCGTGGTCGCCGGCGAAAGCATGGCCGCCCCCGTGGGACGACGCCAGTGCGGCAAGCGCTCGCGCAGTCTGGTGCTGCTGGTCGCCTGCGGCGGGCGCTGCCTCGGGAGAAGGGCTTGAGCCAGAATTGCGCCCCTCGGAAGAGTGGCACGCGCAGTTCGAGCGGACGGAGAGCGAATGAGCCGCCAGGCAGTGACAAGTGGTGGCCGCGCGTCGCGGACTCCATTGCGACTGACGCGGGGTCGCCCGGCGCGTTGCCGCCTACTCGGTCGCATCGGTGTGGTCGGGTCCTTCGCTGCGCTGATCGGCTGCGGCGCCGCGAACGCCGGCATCGACCACCCGGTTGCCGTTGACAACTCGGGTCCATGGAATCGCAATGTGACCAAGGCGCTCGAGTACGGACTGATCGCCGGCGAGGTCGCGGGTGCCGCCTGGGAGGGTGGCGAAACGCGTCTCGGCAAGACGTTCTGGCAAGCGATCGACGCGTCGGCTGGCGGCGCGATCGCCGCCGAGGCGATGAAGCACATCTTTTCGCGCGAGCGTCCGAGCCAGACGAATGATCCGAATCAATGGTTCAAGGGCGACGGCCATCGAAGCTTCCCGAGCGGCGAGGTGACGCTTGCCGCCTCCGTTGTGGGTCCGTTCGTCCTCGAATACGCGCACGAGAATCCCGCCGTGTATGCGCTCGAACTGCTACCGCTCTACGATGCGGTCGCGCGTGTTAAGCAGGGTGCGCACTGGCAGACCGACGTTATCGCCGGGTGGGCGCTTGGGACGGGCTTTGCCGCGCTCGCACGCATTCCGCAGACGCCGTTCGTCTTGAGCGTCATGCCGCACGGGGTCGTTGTCGGAATTCGACGCAGCTTCTGACGGGGACAGCGACCCGCCTGGCTCGCCGTGCAATAGCAGCCGCTTCGGTGCCGCCGTTGTTCCCGCATCGAGCCGTTGGCGCGGCATGCGACGTACCGCTGGTCGGATGCGTCGCGACAGGCGCGCGGCGTGGGGCCGCGCAACCTCGTCGCGGGTCTTGCTGTCGG
The DNA here is from genome assembly GCA_963728935.1 of uncultured beta proteobacterium. GTDB lineage: Bacteria > Pseudomonadota > Gammaproteobacteria > Burkholderiales > Casimicrobiaceae > CAVSMC01. The sequence continues at coordinate 3,636,688 of CAVSMC010000001.1, forward strand.
CTTGCACGCCTATACTGTGGCGATGGATCGCCGCAGCTTGACGCGCTTGGAGATGGATTCACACTGCTGCCGGGGCGCGGACGTGATCCGACCATTGCCCGACAGTCGATGCCGCGGCGATGCGCAGCGAGCAATGCAGCGCGCTATGACGCTCCGAGGTAGCACGGCCAGGGCGCGCGCGCGGCGACGCGCCCGACGCTCGAGCAAGGCCACAAGTGCCGCTTGCGATGCGCCACCGAGCGAGATCAAGGGGCAAATGCGGGACTCGCCATGAGCTGGGAGGCGCTGCTGCGATCCGCCTTAGTGGCGCTGCTTCGCAACAAGACCCGCAGCGCGTTGACGGTGCTCGGCATCACCATCGGCATCTGCGCCGTCATTTGCGTCGTCGCGATTGGCAGGGCCGGCCAGGCGCAGGTCGAGCAGCAACTGAACAATCTGGGCGATAACTTCGTTTGGGTCGAGGCGGGAGGCCGCGCCGTGAACGGTGTGCGCACGGGCACGCACGGCACGAAATCGTTGACGCTGGCCGATGCCACCGCCATCCGGACACAGATCCCTTTGATCAAGAGCGTATCGCCCAACGTCGACGGGCAGATCCAGATCGTCTATGCCAATCAGAACTGGTACACGCACTACCGTGGCGTATCGCCGGAGTTCTTCGACATCAAGCGCTGGTATGCAGAGGAGGGGGCGCTTTTCACCGAGGACGACGTGGAGCGCGCCGCCGACGTCTGTGCGATCGGAACGACCGTGCGCGACCAGCTGTTCGGCGCCGAGAGTCCGATCGGGAAGGTGATCCGGGTCAAGGGACTGCCATGCATCGTTGTGGCGACGCTGCGGGCCAAGGGCCTCGCTGTGTCGGGTCAGGATCAGGACGACACGATCATCATGCCGTACACGACCGTGCAGAAGAAGATCAAGGGCGTGAGCTGGCTCGACGACGTGCTCTGCTCCGCCGTCTCCCCGGGTGCGGTGAAGCTCGCCGGCCAGCAGGCCGCGGCGCTGCTGCGCGATCGTCACCACCTGCGGCCCGAGGAGGACGACGACTTCAACATCCGCAACCCGGAGGACATCATCCAGGCGCAGCTCGCGGCGAGCCGCACGCTCACGATTCTGTTGATCGCCATTGCGTCGATCTCGCTGCTGGTCGGAGGAATCGGCATCATGAACGTCATGCTGGTCTCGGTCACGGAGCGAACGCGCGAGATCGGTATTCGCATGGCGGTCGGCGCGACCGAGCAGGTCATTCAGTTGCAATTCCTCGCCGAATCGGTGATGTTGAGCCTTATTGGAGGCGCTGCCGGCGTGCTGCTCGGCATCGTGAGCGCGTTCCTCGTCGGGCGTACGCTGCATTGGCCGATTACGGTGTCGCCCGATGCCGTGCTGATTGCCGCGCTCTTCGCCACCGCGGTCGGGGCGTTCTTCGGCTTCTATCCGGCGCGCAAGGCGGCGCGCCTCGACCCGATCGAAGCGTTGCGCTACGAATGAGCGCGAGCCGACGGCAAGCGTGCAACCGCGCCACGCGAATGATATGAGCGGTCCTTCATGAGAGCGAAACATGTGTGGCTCGTCGTCGCCGTGTCCATCGGCGCATTCGGTGCGGTCGCGGCGTATCGGTTCGGCCAGCCCGAACATGCGAGCTACTTCACCGCGCCGGTCGAGCGCGGCGACGTGCGCAACGTCGTGGACGTCACGGGGACCATCAACGCGGTGACGACGGTGCTGGTGGGCTCGCAGGTGTCGGGAACGATCGCGAAGCTCGGCGCCGACTTCAATTCGCGCGTGCACAAGGGCGACGTTATCGCACAGATCGAGCCTTCGCTGTTCGAGGGCGCGCTGCTCCAGGCGACCGCGGATCTGGAGAGCTCGAAGGCGAACGTCGCGTCCGCGCGCGCCAACGTGGACAAGGCGCGTGCGACGCAGACGCAGGCGCTCGCGGACTATGATCGGACGGTGCCGCTCGCAGCGCAGGGCATGTTGAGCAAGCAGGCGCTCGATCTCGCGAAAGCCAACCACGTATCCGCGGACGCGGCGGTCAAGGCTGCCGAGGCTGCCGTAAGCCAGGCGGAAGCTCAGGTGAGTCAGAAGCAGGCTGCGGTATCGGTCGCTCGAACCAACCTGCAATACACGGTCATACGCTCGCCGATCGATGGGACGGTCGTGGCGCGCAACGTCGACGTGGGGCAGACCGTCGCGGCTTCGCTGCAGGCGCCGACGCTGTTCACGATCGCGCAGGACCTCACCAAAATGCAGGTCTACGCCAAGGTCGACGAATCCGACGTCGGCAGTGTGAGAGTGGGCCGCGACGTCGCATTCAAGGTCGATGCCTATCCGAAGGATACCTTTCGCGGCGTGGTGAGCCAGGTGCGGATGAACCCCACCACCGTGCAGAACGTCGTCACATACGACGCGATCGTCGACTTCGATAATCCGGACCTGAAGCTGTTTCCCGGCATGACCGCGTACGCGACGATTCCGGTGGCGACGGCGCACGACGTGCTCAAGGTGCCCAACGGAGCACTGCGCTTCACTCCGCCCATCCCGGCGCAGGAGCTTCAGGCGCTCTATAAACGCTACGGCATTACGATCGGCGCGGGTGCGCCGACGCGCGCCACCGACGCATCCCGGTCCACGGACACCGGCGACGGGACGGCCGCCGACGTTCGTCAGCCCTCCGAACGCGGCAGACCCTCCGAGGCCACACATCGCGTAGTCACACGAGCCGTTGTGTGGAAGCCCGGCAGTGGCAACGATGCGATCGAACCGGTCCAGCTCGAGCTCGGAATCACCGACCACACGTATACCGAAGTCGTAGCGGTCGTACACGGCCGGCTCGCGCAGGGCGATCAGCTCGTGACCGGCTCATTGTCGGTGGCAACTTCCGCCGCGGCACCGACGAGTGTCAGGCCGCCTGGCAAGCGATAGCGATTCCCCTGGGGCACGCGTGCCGGATACGCAAACCGCGAAAGCCGCGCTCGATCCGCGCGACGCGGTCGCGTGGGCGCCTCGGGCGGCGCTCATCCACGTCGAGGACGTGCACAAGTATTACTCGCTTGGCGAGACGCGGGTCCACGCGCTGCGCGGCATCACGACATCCATCGAGCCGGGCGAATTCGTCGCAATCATGGGTGCGAGCGGCAGCGGCAAGTCGACGTTCATGAACGTCCTCGGCTGTCTCGACCGACCGACGACAGGACGCTACCGGTTCGACGGCGTCGACGTCTCGACGCTCGACAAGCGCGCGCTCGCGCATATTCGAAATGCCAACATCGGCTTCGTGTTCCAGGGCTTCAACCTGCTCGCGCGCACCACGGCGCTCGAGAATGTCGAACTGCCCGTGCTCTACGCAGGGATCGACAAGTCCGAGCGCCGCAAGCGCGCTGCCGACGCGCTGGCGATGGTTGGTCTCGCCGAGCGGGCCTCTCACTTTCCGTCGCAGATGTCGGGAGGCCAGCAGCAAAGGGTTGCGATCGCGCGAGCGCTCGTGAACCGGCCATCGCTTCTTCTTGCCGATGAGCCGACAGGCAACCTCGACACGCGCACCTCGGTCGAGATCATGAGCATTTTTCAGAAGCTCAACGACGGCGGCCTTACGATCGTGATGATCACGCACGAACCGGATGTCGCGAAGTACGCCACGCGGATGATCGTCTTTCGTGACGGAACGCTTCGTCACGACGAGCCTATGCTGGACCGACCGCGGGCGCTGGACGTTCTTCGCGATCTGCCAGAGCTTGACGACGAAGTGTGACGGGGGACGCGAGAATGGAACGCCGGCGGCCCGCGACCCTGAGCCCGCGGGCTGCGTTGCTCCCGCGCCTTGCGCGTGATGCTCGCCCGGCATTGGCCGGACGGGACCATGCGGGCGTCGTCGCCGCGCGGCGCGTCGCCGGCACCTTGAGAACCGCGGGCGCCGGCTGCTCCGAGAGCGTTCGGCGGAATCGTGCTTTGCCGCTGCGGGCGATTGCTTTACTCGTAATCGTCGTGAGTGTGAACGGCTGCGCGACGCTGTCCGGCGAGGTGCTGCGCAACTCGCGCGAGGAATTCAACGAAACTGCACAGATTTCCAATGCGCAGCAGCTGCTGCTCAACATCGTAAGGCTGCGTTATGGAAGCTCGCCGTATTTCCTCGAGTTGACGACCGTGTCGACGAGCGCGAGCATGGCCGGAGCGCTCGGCGTATCGGGCAGCAGCGCGGCAGCGGCGATCGGACTGAGCCCGAACGTCGTGATCAGCCCGAGCATCAGCGTTTCGCAGACACCCTCGTTCGTTTTTCAACCGCTCGCCGGCGAAAAGCTGGGCCGCCAGCTGCTTCGTCCGGTGGACCTTCGCACCATCGCGTTGCTGCACACGGCCGGCTGGGGGCTGCGCGAGATCCTGCTCCTGCTCGTCGACAACATCAACGGCGTTCCAAACGCTCCGACGCTCACGCAATTCGCACCAACCGAATCTTCGAACAACGATCGATTCAAGCGCGTGGCGGCGCTGTTCGAGCATTTGCAGGAAATGGGTGTGCTCCAACTCGGCGTCGATGCGCCAGCGACTCCTGCCGCTCCGGGCACCGACATCGTCCTATCGCTGCAAATCGATCGTGCCGCTGCGTCGCTGCCGGAGGTTCAAGAGCTCATTCGGTTGTTGTCGCTCGACCCCGCAAGCCTGAAATACCAGCTCGCGGCGGCGGTGTCCGGAGGTGGCGGCAGAAACATCGCGATCAAGCCGCGTTCGATCCTCGCCGCCATGCGCTATCTCAGCAAGGGCATCGAGATACCCGATGCTGACGCGCGCGACGCTCTGGTGCCGCGTTTGCCTCGCGCTACCGGTCCCGGCAGCGCCGACCGGAGTGCGCTACTACTGAAAGACGTGATGCGAATAGCGTCAAGCGACATTGAGCCTACGGGCGCCTATATCCGCGTCTTCTATCAGCGGCACTGGTTCTACATCGGCCAATCCGATCTCGTTTCGAAACAGAGTCTCGCGCTCCTCGAAACGGCATATGCGCTGCAGGCAGGAGAGATACCCCCAATCAGAACGATCCTGACGCTACCGATTTCGCGCTGAGATTGCCGTCGGCATGCGTAACGGTTCCATATGAGGGCGAATGCGACACAGCCGCCCATTGCTCGATGCCGTGCTCAATGGTTCCCGGGTTGCGGCCAGAACTCGCAACGAGTTGACCGCAATCGCGACAGGGTGCAGATCGTTGGCGAACTCGCAAGTGGCTAGCAAATTCTCCGATGTGTTTCGCGCCCACCGCGCGGTACCGGGTTGGTGGCGGCGGGTTTGTACCTGGCTGCTTTTCCCGGTCTATCGGGTCTACGAGCGCGGCCTCTGCTCACAGGTGCTATCGGGTCCAGTTCCGCGGCACGCCGGCATCATTGTCCCATGTCATTCGTGGATGACGACGTGCTCGCTTTGCGTTAAAGGTTCCGGACGAACGACGAACACGCTGCAACTGAAAACCCGGTGGCGCCTGACCTCCGCGCCACCGGGCTGCGATTCACGTCTCGCACTACTTGCATGTCGTCGCCACGTGGCTACCCCGAATCAGCGCCCGTGATGACCGTTGTCGCCGCGCCGATCCGAGTGCGAACCGCCATGCGCCCTGTCATGAACGACGTGACGCGAGGCGTAGTAATGATCGTACTCCACGCGCGGCGTGTACTGATACTGCGGGAACGCATAATAAGTCGGCGCGACCTGGTAGTACTCGGGCGGTGCCTCGTAGTACCCGCGATCGGGCGCGTACACCGCTGCGGGCGGCGTGCCGTAGTATCCGGTGTCGTAATAGGAGGACGAACGCGCTGCGACGCTCGCGCCCGCAATCGCTCCGATCGCGCCTCCTACCACAGCACCATCGCGGCCGTGAACGTTGTGACCAATGGCAGCGCCGATACCGGCCCCGACCACTGCACCCAACAGCGCGTTGTCGTTCGCGTGCGCCTGGCTTGGAAGCGCGGCGACGGCCATGGTTACCGCCGCAGCGGCGGCGATGATCAGCGATTTTTGCTTCAACATGTCAATCTCCTGTTGTTTCGAATTCTGTAAAGCGGCCCAAAGCACCGCGGCGGTCGTCATGGCGGTACCTCGATGACACCATTACGACCGTCGCACGCATGCTCGACACGCGACCGCTCGCGGTGCGCTCTTCGCTACCCTCGGTCGCGTCCGTGATGGCGACCATGGAACTGGTGGTCAAAGATCTTTTGCTGTTCCGGTGAGAGCACGGAATAGAACTCCTTGATCGCTTGGGCGCGTGTGACGGCGCGTTGCTCCGCAGTTTGCAAGAAGGCCACCATGCGGTCCGCGCGTTCAGGTGCCGTCACATTCGCGCCGGAGCGCGGCTCGGAGCGCACGGGCGCGGACGCCTGCAGCCGGTCGGTGAAGCTCTTCCACGCCGCTTCCTGCGCGGGCGCGAGGCTGAGCTTGTCGTGCAGGGCTGCCTGGCGCTTGGCCAGCCGTTCGGCGGACTTTGCGTCGTGCGAACCGAACGAGGACCAGCGAAGACCTTCGCCGGTCGAGGCGGCAGCTTGCGCCGGCGCGCCAAGGGCCGCTCCGGCAAGCCCGATCGAGGCAACGACGATGGCGATACCTTTTTGAACTCCGTTCATGAGTCACTCCTTGTTGATGGACGAACTGTGCTTCTCGCACGGTTCCCATCGTCGTGGGTTCATGTATCCGCCGCTTGTCCGGAATTGCCCGATGTGTACCGCCTTGTACCGCGCGCCAGTGTGTTTGTATCGATTTGTATCGACGGTGCCGGCGGATACGCTGCGGTACACATGGGTGCGCGGGTCGAGCGCTCGCGCTGCCATAATTCGGGCATGAATGCGCAACCGCTGATTCTGGTCGTCGATGACGATCGCGAGATTCGCACGCTGCTCTCGGAGTACCTGGCAGGCAACAGCTTCCGCACGATGGAGGCGGCCGATGGCGCGGCGATGTGGAAGGCTCTCGATGCAGCGCGCGTCGACCTGATCGTTCTCGACTTGATGATGCCCGGCGACGACGGCTTGCAGCTGTGCCGAACGCTGCGCGCGCGTTCAAACCTTCCGGTGATCATGCTGACCGCACGGGGTCAGCCAATCGATCGGATAGTCGGCTTGGAAATGGGGGCCGACGACTATCTCGCGAAACCGTTCGAGCCGAGGGAGTTGCTCGCGCGCATTCGCAGCGTCTTGCGACGTACCGAGGCGTTGCCACCGGATCTCCAACAAGCTGAAGCGACGCGCATCCGATTTTCCGGGTGGACGCTCGATCTCACTGCGAGGCATCTCGTCAACCCACAGGGGGTCGTCGTCGTCTTGTCAGGCGCCGAGTTCCGCTTGCTCAAGGTCTTTCTCGACCATCCCAAGCGTGTGCTCAGCCGCGACCAGCTCCTCAACCTCACCCAGGGGCGCGATGCGGACCCGTTTGAGCGCTCCATCGATCTTCAAGTGAGCCGCGTCCGGCAAAAGCTCGGCGAAGACGCGCGTGATCCGCAACTCATCAAGACGGTGCGCAACGAGGGCTACGTCCTGAGCGCCGAGGTGAAGGTCGAGTCAACGCCATGAAGGCTTTCCTGGCATCGATGCAAGGCCGCGTGTTTCTCGTCATCCTTGGCGGCATCGTGGCGTCCGCAGTGCTCGTGGCCTTCCTCGCTGATCTGGAGGGCCAGAGGACGTTCACGCAGGTTCGCGCGGAGCATACGGCCGATCGCGTCGGCCAGTTGGTAAGCGCGCTCGAGGCTGTGCCGCCCGAGTTTCGGCCGACGCTTGCAGCGACGATTGGCAGGGGGATGAACGCGAGCTTCGCTAGATCCGATACACCCGTACAAGAGCGCGACGTGCAACTCACCGATGCGTTGGTCGAGGAGCTCGGTCAGGATCGCAACGTAAACGCGACAGCCGGCACGCGAGGTGATTGCGCGGTGCAAGCCGGTGACGACAGCGGACGGGCGCGTGAACCGATGGGCTCGTGTCGGGTCATTTCCTTGACGCTGCACGATGGCACACCGCTGCGTCTGGTATCGCGGGTGGAGCACGACTTCAGCTGGTCGCGACCACGCTCCTCGCGCTGGCTCCTCTATGCGGTCATGTTTCCGCTTTGCCTCGGTCTGCTTGCTTATGTCGTTGCCCGCATGACGACGCGCCCGCTCGGTCGTCTGGCGCGCGCAGCCACTGCGCTCGGAGGCGACATCAATCAGCCTCCTTTGCCGGAAACCGGCCCCTCCGAGGTGCGTCATGCAGCCATGGCGTTCAACGTCATGCAGCAGCGTATTCGAAGCTACATCGACGAGCGATCCGAGATGCTCGCCTCGATCGCCCATGACCTGCAAACACCGCTCACGCGGTTGCGTCTGCGGCTGGAGAAGGTCGGCGACGAAGCCCTTCGCGATAAGCTGGTGGCGGACTTAGCCGCCATGCAGCTCATGGTTCGCGAAGGTCTGAACCTTGCGATGAGTCTCGACAGCGCTGGCATGATGCAACGCGTCGACCTTGACTCGGTGCTCGCAAGCGTATGTGCGGACGCGGTCGACGCGGGTCAGGACGTCACCTTGGAAGGTCAGACGCACGCCTCGCTACGCGCGGTTCCGCTTGCGCTCCAGCGCTGCGTTTCGAACCTCATCGAAAACGCCGTGAAATACGGCGGATATGCGCGCGTGACAACGGCACGCGAAGGAAACACGACCGTCGTCCGAGTGAGAGACGGCGGTCCCGGAATACCCGACGCGCAAATGGAAAGGGTCTTCGACCCGTTCTACCGCATTGAGGCGTCGCGCTCTCGCGAGACGGGCGGTACCGGCCTCGGACTCACCATCGCACGAAACATCGCGCGCAAGCACGGGGCCACGCTCACTCTGCGCAACGCGCCGGGTGGCGGCTTGGAAGCGACCTTGACGCTCCCGCTGAATGGCTGACTGCCCGAACGCACCGCGGCGAGGACAGTGTTCGTGCGTGTGATTCATATCCGAGACACGGGTAACCCTTTCGCCTCGACCGGGTTGTCGTCCGGTTCGAGCGGACGCGGAGCCGCGAAACGGATAATCGGGCTCGCTTCCACCGCGATGGCGACGCGGTGATGGCCCACAGAGCTCGCCCCCTGGCTCATGCCGAGCGTGCAATGGCGTGTCGAAGCGGCTTCGTGTTACACGTGTAGCGCGGCGTTCCTACCTGCGAAGGACCAAGAAACATACGGGAGGTTAAATGGATGCCAACACTGTACGTGGGCGTGAGGCCAACGAAGCGTTCGAATGAGCACACTGATGACTTTTGCGCCGGCGGTCGGCGCCGCGTTCGCTGGTTCGCTCGTTGAGGCGGTCGAAGCGTTCACCATCGTGTTGGCCGCAGGGATGCTTCGTGGGTGGCGCGCGGCGCTCGCAGGCACGACGGCGGCGCTGGCGGTGCTGGCACTCATCGTCCTGGCGCTCGGGCCGTTGCTGAACCAGGTTCCAGTGCACGTGCTGCAGCTTGTGATCGGCATCCTGCTGCTCTTGTTCGGCATGGGGTGGCTCCGCAAGGCCGTGCTCCGCGCGGCCGGCGTCATCGCGCTTCACGATGAGAATGCGGCGTTCGCCGCCGAAACCACGACCCTGTCCGAGGGCCGCGCGCCGCTCCCCGGCCGCTTCGATTGGCTCGGCGGCATCATGGCGTTTAAGGCCGTGTTGATCGAGGGGCTCGAAGTCGTGTTTATCGTCATCGCGGTCGGCGCCGGCCGCGGTCTTCTGCTACCGGCATCCATCGGCGCATTCGCCGCTTGCGCGGTCGTGATCGCCGTAGGCGCGATTGTGCATAAGCCGCTGGCTCGGGTGCCCGAGAACACGCTCAAGTTCGCGGTGGGAGTGATCCTGTGCGCATTCGGCGTCTTCTGGACCGGTGAGGGGCTCGGCGTTGCCTAGCCGGGCGCCGACCTCCTCATACTGCTCTTCGGCGTCGTGTTTCTGCTGGTTGGGCTCGGTGCCGTGGTTCTCGCGCGGAACGTCCATGGAGCAACGGCACGATGAATCTAATTCGTGATGTCGCGGGGGAGCTGCGGAAGATGTTCGTGGGCGATGTCTGGCTTTCGCTCGGCATCGTTCTGGTCGTCGCACTGGCGGCCTCGCTAATGGGGCCAGGGGAGGCGTCGTCGCTCGTTGGCGGCGCCGTTCTGCTGATCGGCTGCGTCGCCGTGCTGGTAGCCAGCGTCGTCATCGCCTCCTCGCGGCGCGGCGGCTGAATCACCGCAGCGAACGCGGCCGCTTGCGAAGCGCCTCGCGCATCCCGCGACGGTGGCGCGGCATCGAGCGAGCACACATCGCGTTGGAGATTCGGATATGGACGGACGAAGGAACGTTTCGCCTGCTGTATGTCGCGCGTCTGGCGGAAGCGGTATACGTACTGCACGCGTTTCAAAAAAAGACGCAGGCGACCCCGAGCTGGAACCAGACGTGGCACGTGCCGACCGCGGCTCAGCCGCCCACGGGCAATCAGTTCATTCGCCTCGCTGCGACTCGGTAGTCATTACGGAACTCCGGAAAGCGATCGTGCGATCGCGATGACTTCATTACGCGGCGGGTCCGTGTTCGCCGTATTGCGGTCATCGTTGCGGGCATTGCATCGATAGCAAAGGGGCCGCCGCCCGGCGCCCTTTGTCACAGCTGCAACGTCCGGTGTCCGAGGTGTCCTTGGGCAGGCCGCGAGAGGCAAGGAAAGGCTCAACCCTTCCCGACCGACACGGCAGCCATGGCAGCCATTGTGTGCGGCTCGCCGTGGTTCGCGCCACCCGGAAAGCTGCACAAAATTGCGCGGCTTAACCGGGGAAACGCTCGTCGGTGGCGCGGTGCTGCCGCCAGCCTGAGTTCGGCGAGGGACGCTTTACCGGCGCGTGGCATGGGAGAAGCGTCAGACCGCATGACGCGGCGGGTGGTCCGGCGCGATGGTACCTCGACACATGTGCGCAATTCGCGCACGGCAAGCATCGAGCACCTTCGGAAGCACGCGCGGCAGGAAGACACTGGCGAGCCAGCGGCGCACGCGGCGCTCACGGGCGGGTTCCACAAGCAGAAGACTGAAGAGGATGTGCGCGTGTCGGCGCGACTGCGGGTGACAGCCGAACAGCACGAGTCCGCTCGGCAGATGGTCATGCATACGTTCGACGATCGTAGGCTGGAGTTGGGGAATCAGCTCGACCGCGGTATGGGTCGGGCGACGAAGCTTTTCGGTTTGTTCCCACAGTTCCACCGGAACGAAATGCCACACGAGCGCCGTCGCGCTGCGCGCTTCGAAGATGCTGCCCCAGGCATAGGCGTAGCCGAGAGCGCCGTGATACTCCGCAAGAAGCGATCTTTCGGGGGCAAGGATCGCCGCTGGCGAATCGGGTGGCGTTGCCAAGTACAGACCCGATCGAGTCCGAGGTCGTCGAGCGCTTTAATGCGGGAAAGCTCAACGGGATACCGCCGTTCTTCCCCGGTGACCGCACCTGCCTCGTCTCCCCGGCGGCATTGTCGGCGGCGTCACCTGAGCCGCCGCGCGACACGGGATGATCGTTCTCCGATATGCGGACCCTACCAGCTCCATACTTCACCGGCGGCGCTGGCGCCTCGGGGAAGCGACGTGGAGCCCGGCACTAGCGCCGGCGGCGACCGGTACGGTCGGTGCAATCCCACAGGAGCACAGATGTCGGCCCGACAGCGGCGCCCGCGCGGACGTGTCACGCTCAAGTGCTCGTGATGGAGGAAACCATGTCAGACAATCCGAATATCAGGCAACCCGGAGATCGGCAACGGATCAACGTGAATCAAGAGCACGAGCTGCGCCACTGGTCGCAGAAATTCGGCGTGAGCCAAGACGAGTTGCGCAAAGCGGTCGACGCCGTTGGCCCGATGGCAGATGACGTCGAGCGTCGGCTTCGTGGTGAGGGTTCGCACGGTCGCGGCACGCGGTAGGCGCTAACGCCGGAATCCGACGATCGCTTCGGCTCCTGAGTATCGGCGGTTCTTGACCTTCAGCCATTGCGCGCGCCGTCCAGCTTGGTAAGTTGAATCGGCGCGCTGCGCGACGATGCCCTCGACGTCGAGCGTTACCGCCTGCTCAAACAGCGCCTCGCCGTGCGCCTCTAGATGCGCCAAGGCGTGCACGTTCGCGCGTGAGCCCACCATGAGGCGTAGCTTCTCCTTGCGCTCTGCGAGCGCGAGATGCACACGTCTAGCCCGCGGCACACGAGATGTCGAACACGTAGAGCACAGCCGGCGTGGTCGCGGCTGCCGCATCTATTGCCAGCTATCTGCGCGTCAGGGCCCGCCGGCGCACGAGGTCGAATGCCGGATGCCCGCGCGAATCGGGAACCGTTTTTGACCACGGCAAGCGCGCGCAATGCATCCAGCTTGTGCTCGAACAGCCATCCAGCCTCCGTGAAAGGGCGCGGGTGCAGCTCGGCATGCATTAGCTCTCGGTGATCGATGACCGGTCCCACATCGCTCATCCACGGGGTTCGGTGATCGCTCGGGCGACGAGGGCGCGAGCGCCCTCGTGAGCAAGGCTTCGAAGATTTCGTCTTTGCTCTTGAAGTGCGTGTAGATGCCTCCTTTGACAGCCGTGCCAGCCGCGCAATCTTCGTGGCGCTTCAGTCAACGAGCGCCGGCAGCCTTTTGAACCGCCCGCGCGAGCTCGGCCTTGCTCATCCTGCTTCGACCGGGAACATGCAGCGTCTGAGCGCGCTCGTAGAGGACGTTCTTGGAAAGATCAGCGACCTTCGTGTCAGCCGCTGCGCCATGCGAGGCTTTTGGCGCAGTTTCGCGCGCTGCGCTCCGCGGCAGCTTCCGTCCAGCAAGCCGCTCGCGCAGCGCCCGCATGAGGTCGACAACTTCGGCGCCGCCAGTCTCGAGGTCCTCGCTTTCCAGGCCGCGCAGATCGACGACGTCCTTGCCTTTCTTCTGCTTCGACTCAGCGAGTTGGCGCAACTTCTCGGCGTAACGGTCGCTCAGCTCGTCCATGTCCACAGCATCGCGAGTGTTGCTCTCTATGGTGTCGGTGAACTTCGCGATGCGTTTCGTCGTCGGCTTCTGAGGCTTCGGCAATCCGACGTCGTCAGGCGAGCGAAGCTCGTCGGCGAAGCGCAGCGTCTGCGCGCGCAGCAGGCCAGAGTCGGACAGGATCGCGACCAGGTATTCGTGGCCTCGCATGACGAACGTGCCAACGCCGACGCGGCCGACGCGTTTCATCGTCTCGGCGAGCAGGTAATAAGCCTTGCTCGACCGGCCGCCGGGAGCAAGCAAGTACGGTCGCTGAAAGTACGCGGGCCCAATCTGGTCGAGCGGCACGAAGCGGCGCATTTCGATGTCGCGGGACATCTCTGGCGCGATCGCATCGAGTTCCTCGTCGGTGACCGCGACCATCTTCCCCGACTGGGTTTCATACGCGCGCACGATGTCGTCCTGCGACAGCGCCTCGCCCTTGGCCGAGTCGTACTCGCGGCCAAGCGGACGCCCCTTCGCGTCGACCATCTTCATTGACGTGCGGCGTGCGTGGACGGCGGGAAATAGCTCGACCGGAATGCTCACGAGCCCGAAGGTGATCGTGCCCGACCAGAACGGCCGAACTGCGCTCTTCGGTTCGTCCGGTTCACGCAACTTTGCGCTCCTTGATCGACGAAACGCTCTGCCGCAGCTGGTCAGCGAGATTCTCCGACGCTTTCGGCTTCGGCGGCGGCTTCGGAATCGCCTTTCCCTGCGCCTTCGCTTCGATCAGCTTGCACACCCGCGCGCGATACTGATCCTGCCAAAGCTGCGGCTCGAAGTCGGCGGCGATGGAGTCAATGAGCTGTACGGCGAGTTTCAGTTCGCGCTGATCCACCTTGTGCTCGCGCGCAACGTCGAGCGCCGCGGGCGAGAGCACTTGGTCGGCACGGCGTAACGTCACCATCATCAGGTATCCGCCGCCGGTGCCGAGCGCGCCGACATAGCGTTTCTTGCGCATCGCCCAGCGCGCGATTCCGACGACGCGCTTGCGCTCGAGCGCTTCGACAAGCGCGAAATAGGCGCCGGCATCGTCCTGCGGGCCGAGATAATACGGTCGCTCATACCACTGATCGCCAATGAGCGAGGGCGCAACGAAGCGGCACACCTGTATTTCGCGAGAGGGCTTCGGCTCGATTGCGTCGAGCTCCTCCGGCGTCAGTATGACGCCGCGATCGCGATCGATCGGAAACGCCTTTCGACGATCCTTACTCGGGACCTCCTTGCCGTCGCTCTTGCGCACGATCTTCTGATGGATGGGCGCCCGCGACCTCGCGCCCAGCAGCCGGAAGTGAACATCGCGGTCCTGCACCGCGGAGTACATCTTCACCGGGACCTCGAGGTCGGCAATTTCCAGCACGCCTTTCCAGATCGCGCGCGCCACCGTCACGCTCCCTGAGCACGCGAGCATTCGGGACAGCGTGCGACGTTCGCGTTCCAGCTAACGCACAAGGCGCACATCCCGGCGTCGCAGTCGACGCATCGCGCCTGCGCTTCATAGGCGTAGGCGCCGTCGCAGAACTCACAGCGTTCTTCGCCCGCAAGCCACCATCGATCGCTGTCGGCGGTCAGTCGCTCGCTCTGCTGCGCTCTTGCCATCGCCTACCGCCGACGACGATCGCTTTCGCGTACGTCCGGCGTATTCGGGTCCTGATTGCCCGGCGCCTTGCCCCACTCTGGGTGGTGCTCGGCTTGGCCCTTCTTCTCGGTGACGCGCGCGCGGTGGCCGTCGCTCGCGTGCGCGGTTTTTCCGCCGTCCCCGCTTGGCGCCCCGCGCGCGTTGCTGCGCCAGCGCTCGCTCTCGTTGACGTGCGGCGTCTTCGGCTCTTGGTTGCCGGGCATCCGGCCGTACTCGGGATGGTGTGGCTTCGTCATAGCGTCGTTTGATTGTCGGCCGCCTGCCATTTGGCGACCGTCGGCGAAGGACTGAGTCGGCGGTCAGACGCTTACTCAGCCGTGGCAGCTGCGTTCGGTCGATTCGGGCTTGGGTCACCGCTTCTTTAGGTCAGCTGCAAAGGGGTGTTTTGTAAAAAATATAGTTGCGTAAACGGACTCACTGGCGCTTGCACTGAACTTGCTCCTCGTCGAACGCCTCGAACTATTCGATCGAATTCGATGTGAAGCGTAACAGCCGGCGCTTCGATCGCCGGTCGGCGACCCTTGGCTTGCATTCGCCCGCGCCGTTGGACGAAAGGAAGATCGCAATGCAAACGCTGTCGTCTTACCCCGCTTGGCCACGAACGACCGGCGGCTGGCTCGCGTTGGCATTCGGAGTGATTCTTCTGCTGTTCGGAATCACGCTTTTTATCGGCGGCATCTGGCTCCTCGCGCTCGGTGGCGCTTGGTATTACGCCATCGCCGGCATCGGCTTCATCGCCGCTGCCGTCGGCCTGTTTCTGGGCGCGTTGTGGGCCGTCTGGGTCTATCTCCTCACGTACGTCTTCACCTGGATCTGGGCGGTGGCGGAAGTCGGCTGGGATGGCTGGGCGCTCGTGCCGTGGCTGGTCGCGCCAACGCTCTTCGCTATCATCGCGCTCTGTTTCATTCCGGTCCTGCGGCGCAGATCGCGCCATGGCGCGTCTGCGATCTCGACACCGACGGCGGACGAGCGCCTCGCCCGCGAAGCCGCTGGGGTCCCACGCCGCACGAAGTTGACGCCCGGGCACGTCGCATCGGTCGCGCTGGTCGTTGCTGCCGCAGCGTTGGCCTTTCGTGCAACGGCGCCGGTAAGCCACGCAGCGCCGGCACAGTCTCAGCCGGACTCGGTCGCTACTGCCGGCGCTGCACCTCCGAGCGCTGCAACCTCAACCGCCCCGACGGGTGGCGCGACGACAAGCGACTGGGCGGCGTGGGGTGGATCGAACCGCGCACTGCGCTATTCGACGCTCGACCAGATCAATCGGAGCAACGTCGCGAAGCTCGAGCGCGTCTGGACCTACCGCACGGGCGACATGCCCGATGAGAAGGCGAAGGGCAAGTACTCGCCGGAGACCACGCCGCTCAAGGTGGGCGACCGGCTGTATCTGTGCTCGGCGAAGAACATTATGATCGCTCTCGATGCAGCGAGCGGCAAACAGGAGTGGCGTTACGATCCGAAGGTTTCGGACGACGACATTCCGTACGGGGCGACTTGCCGCGGCGTCGCGTATTACAAGGATCCACACGCGGCAGCGGATCAGGTCTGCGCGACCCGGATTCTCGAGGCGACTCTGGATCACCGGTTGCTCGCGGTCGACGCCAGCACCGGCAAGCTTTGTCCGGATTTCGGCGACAAGGGCACCGTCGAGCTCAGTCAGGGCATCGGCGAAACCGTCCCCGGATGGTACGGAAATGTCGCTGCACCGACCATCGTCCGGAACATCATCGTTCTCGGCGGCCAGGTCAAGGACAACCAGGCGCATGACGCGCCCTCGGGCGTCATTCGCGGCTACGACGTCGTCACCGGAAAGCTCGCTTGGGCGTGGGACATGGGTCATCCCGAGCGCAACGGCGCGCCGCCCCCCGGCGAGGTGTACACCCGCGGAACGCCAAATATGTGGACGTCTGCAGCGGGCGACGACGCGCTCGGTTACGTCTACGTGCCGCTTGGAAACGCCGCGGCCGACTACTACGGTTCGG
This sequence comes from uncultured beta proteobacterium, assembly GCA_963728935.1. Classification (GTDB taxonomy): domain Bacteria; phylum Pseudomonadota; class Gammaproteobacteria; order Burkholderiales; family Casimicrobiaceae; genus CAVSMC01. The sequence goes on from CAVSMC010000001.1 coordinate 3,653,273, forward strand.
AGCGCAAGGCGTATTCGAACGAGTACAACAGCTCGCTCGTTGCGATCGACGTGACGAGCGGCAGGGAGGTCTGGCATTTCCAGACGGTCCACCACGATCTCTGGGACTATGATCTCGGCTCGCAGCCGACGCTGGTGGATGTTCCGACCAAGAACGGTGCCGTTCCGGCCGTCATCCTGCCGAGCAAGCAGGGCGAGATCTACGTTCTCGACCGCCGCACGGGCAAGTCGCTGTTTCCGATGACCGAGCGGCCGACGCCGAAGGGCGGGGTCGAGCCGCAATACGTTTCGCCCACGCAGCCGTACTCGGGCTACGCCTCCGTGGCCGGAAACGATCTGACCGAACGCGACATGTGGGGGATGACGCCGATCGATCAGCTCTGGTGCAAGATCGAGTTCCATCGCACGAGTTACGACGGGCGCTATACGCCGCCCACAACGAGCTGGTACCTCGAGTATCCGGGTTACAACGGCGGCTCCGACTGGGGCAGTGTCGCCGTCGATCCCAAGCGCGGCATCCTGGTCGTCAACTACAACAACATGGCGAACAACGATCGCCTGTTAACGCGCAAGCAGGCAGACGATCTCGGGTTGAAGCCGATCAACGTACCGCACAAGCCGAAGAAGCCAGGCCGCATCGAATACGGACCGCAAGCGGACGTGCCGTACGCAGTCGAGATCAATCCGGGCTGGCGGATCGCAACGGGGCTCATGTGTACGCGCCCGCCGTACGGCGGCATACGCGCGATCGAGCTCGCGACCGGCAAGACGATCTGGGACGAGCCGCTCGGTGAAGCGCGCGAGAACGGCCCCTGGGGAATTCCGTCGAAGTTGCCGATCTCCATTGGCACGCCGAACAACGGCGGAGCGGTGGTCACGGCCGGCGGACTCATCTTCATCGCCGCTGCAACCGATAATCTCATTCGCGCGATCGATATCGACACCGGAAAGGTCCTGTGGGAAGACAAGCTTCCTGCGGGAGGACAGGCGAACCCGATGGCGTTCGAGGTTGACGGCCGCGAATACATCGGCTTTATGGCCGGCGGGCATCACTTCATGCACACGCCCGTCGGAGATTACGTGCTCGCGTACGCGCTTCCGAAAGCCGGCTAGGCCAGCGCGCCGTTCTTGGGGCATGTATCAGCTCCGGGGCGCATGGCGAAGGGCTGCCGGCGTTGTGTAGACGTCGGAGGTTCTCGCGGGTCTTGGGTGCGCACCGCTGCCGACGGCCTTCGCGTTGTTGATCTGGCCCCGGGACGCCCGACGTGATCACGCTCGGCGTGTTGTCCTTGTGGATCGCGCGCAAGCTGACCGCGCGTATGCACGGCTGCAGAGGGCCGCCGCTCTGTCAACCGGCGTTCGACCCTGCTGAAGCTCCTGGGCATGCGTTTGACTTGCGCTTTAGCGGAAAGCGTTATACGATACTCGGTAAATGATTCGGTCGTTTGCTTCGCGCGACACCGAGGAGCTTTTCGAAGGCAGGTCACCGCTGAGGTTCCGGTCTTTCCAAGCGCGAGCCGAGCGCAAGCTGCAGATGCTCGACAGCGCCAAGGATGTGAACGACCTGCGCGTGCCTCCCGGCAACCGATTGGAGAAGCTCCGCGGTGATCGGCGCGGGCAGCACAGCATCCGAATCAATGATCAATGGAGAATCTGCTTTCAGTGGCGCGATGGCGGCCCTTGGGATGTCGAAATCGTCGACTACCATTGAAGGAAAGAGCATGACAAGAAACAGGATGCGGCCGATTCACCCCGGCGAAATCTTGCGTGAAGAGTTTCTGGTACCGCTGGGAATGTCGGCTCACGCGCTGTCGCAGGCGATTCGCGTTCCCGCGACACGCGTGAACGACATCGTTAACGGAAAACGGGGTATCACGGCGGATACGGCCCTGAGGCTTGCGCGGTACTTCGGCAACTCGCCCGAGTTCTGGCTTAATCTGCAGGCCGCATACGATCTACGTACAGCCGAACGTGAAGACGCCGCGAGAATCGAGCGAGAGGTGTCGCCGCGAGAGGCGGCATAGCGTACGGCCGTCGGCATTCAGTCGCGGCGCATGCGCGTGAGAATCGCGTGAATCAGTCCGGCTTCGTGGGGCTCAGTACGGAAGAGGTGCGAGGGCCGCCGTAGGCGCAAGTTGTTGAAGAGAAAATGGTTTCGAGTATCTGGTTCTGGCTACGAACCAGGGGGTCGTGGGTTCAAATCCTGCCGGGCGCGCCAATAAATCAAGGGGTTAGGCTAAAACGGCCTAACCCTTTTCCTTTCTGGCTAGCATCTGGCTAGCACCGGCTATTTCCGCCGAGGTTCGCGGCCGACGGGCCGCGTCCGTTAGCGCAATGCACGCGCGCACGTCTAGGTATTTGTGAATGGCGAAAGCCGCGCGCCAGTTTTCCCTAGTGCGCTTGCGTCGCGTTGCCTACATTGACCCTGCGCGCCAACCGTTGATGGCGTGCTTTGAGCGAGGGTCAAGACATGTCGCGTTCCGTTGTTGTTGACGATCCTGCGTACGACACGCGCGAAGCCGCTGCGTATCTCCGCCTGGAGGCGAACACGTTGGCGGTTTGGCGGGTCACTGGCCGTTACGACCTGCCGTCCGAAAAGATCGGGCGGCTAGTGCGCTACCGGAAAAGCGCGCTCGACGCGTGGCGCGCAAAGCGCACGCGATCGTCGACGGCGACGAAGGAGTCGCGATGACTGCCCGTCGCCGCAAGATTAACGAGCCGCGGGCGCTCATCGCACCGCCTGCGGTGTTGTTCGGCGTCGTGCTCCGTGTCGGCGACCGCGAGCGCCTGTTTAGCCGCTACATCACGCGACCCGCCGCCGAGCTAGTCGTTGCGCGCATGCGTCGGCACGGTTTCGACGCGCAAATCGCCGAGCCGAAGGCGGAGGCGACGGGATGAGCATCGAGGCCGTCGCGGCCGTGCTCGATGGCGTTACCGACGTCGACCCGACAGCCAAGCTTGTACTCGTCGTGCTCGCGGAATACGCGCGCAGAGGCTCGGCGTTAACGTGGCCGAGCGTGCCCACGATTGCCCGGCGCGCGAGCGTGTCGGAACGGCGCGTGCAGAAGCATCTAGCGACGCTGCGCGCGGCCGGATGGATCGCGATAGAGCGCGACAGTCACGGCGGTCGCGGTCGCGACAACACGAAGGTGTACCGGTTGAACATTGAGCAAATGAACGGTGATGCGGGCGTCACCCTTGGCAACCGTGTAAGGGTGATGCGGGCGTCACCGTTCCAGACGCGCAAGGGTGATGCGGACGGTACGTCAAGGGTGATGCCGGTAGCCATCAAGGGTGATGCGGACGGTATGCCAAGGGTGATGCCGGCATCACCCGAACCGGTATTAACCGGAACTACAACCGGAAAGAACCGGAAGGGGGCGCGCGAGCGCGCGCAAGGCGCGGCTAGCGCCGCGCGCCCACAACCCGAATGGGCAACACACGGAAAGACCGCGAGCGCGCCGCTCGACAGGCAACGCTCGACGGCATGGCAGAAGCGTTAAGGAAACCGACCGATGACCGACCGACCGCCGACGAACATGCGCAAGCCATCGAAGCCGAATACAGGCACGTCCCGGACTGACGCTCTGTTCGCGTCGCTCCTGACGATGTACGGCAACCTTTGGGTTGACCGCTGGACGGGTATTCCACTTGACGCGGTTAAGCGCGAATGGGCGGCCGACCTTAAGCGCTTCGATGATCCGCAAGTACGGCAGGCGCTTGAAGCGTTGAAGGATAGCGGCGCGACGTTCCCGCCGTCGTTGCCAGAATTCCACAAGCTTTGCGCGTCGTTCAAACGGACGACGTCGCCGCCGCCGCTCGCGTTAGTCGCGCCGCGAACGACAGCGCCGCCGGGAACGTTCGAACGGATACGCGCCATTCTCGGCAATGTCGAGCGCAACAACGACGACGAAGACAAAGGCAAGCCGGCATGAACGGATCGCGCGCGTGCCGCAGGCGGGCGAACGTTGACGCGAATCGACGACAGGGGGGTATGGGCTGTCACTCTCTACAACATTTTGCGAAAAGACCGTCCGCTTAGCCCGACGCACGCACGGCTCGAAGTAGCACCCGGGGGGGTTAACTTGAACGAAAGGAAACGACATGAAAGGTAGGCCACCGACGCCGAGCGTGTTACGCGAAATTCGCGGCACGCCGAAGCGAAAGCTAAACCAACGCGAGCCGGTGCCCGTCGGCAATCTGGAAGGCCCGCCCGATTGGCTTTCGCCATCGCAACAAGACGTGTGGCGCTACGCGATCGAATGCGCGCCGTGCGGCTTGTTAAAGCGGCTCGATGCTGGCGTTCTAGCCGTATGGGTCGTCGCCGCCGACTTGTACCGCATGGCGGCCGAGAAGATCGCCGCGCATGGCTTGCTCGTCAACGCTCCGAATACCGGGGCGCCGATGCAATCGCCGTACCTTGCGATTGTTAACCGCCAATCGCAGATCATGCTGAAAGCCGGTGCCGAGTTAGGCTTTTCACCCGCATCGCGAACGCGAATTAGCGCACCGACCGAGCCGGCGGGGAGCGATGTCGCGCCGTGGGCCAAGTTCGTCCTGCCGCCGCCCGATTCGGCCGCGTGAACCTGTAGCGATTTGCGACTCGTCATCGGCGATTAGCGCCGCGTCATTGGTCAACAGCAAAGGATTGCAATGCACGATCCGACATTTGCGCAAGTAGAGCAAGACGCAGGCGGCGACGAGGAACGCGTGCTCGAAATCGTCGGCGATGGTTGGCGCGAGTTTGTGCGCCAGAAGCCCGACGCCGCGCGTCTGGTCGCCGGGTTACTCGCCAGCAACGAGGCCGAATTGGACGTCGAATTCCAAACGGAACCGCCGAGCGTCGTTGTGCGGCTCAAGTATCGCGATGGTCGCGGCGCGGTCGAACTATTCCACTCCGAGCCGGTGCTCGATTCGTGAACCCGTGTTGATTAAAAAGACGTTGCCATGGCGCGCAGATCGTGCGCTAAATGTAAATGTCGGACTAGCTCTTGCCGAATAGATACCGCGCCCGATTGCCCTTCGTGGGGGGGCTTCGATTGCGCGGCTTCCTTCCGCCGAGCACCAGAATGTCCGACGAGTCGTCTCGATCGCACAATGCGCGCGCGCAAAGTGCTTACTGGTGCCCGGCGATAATCGCGTACATCCGCATGTCGTCGCCGGCCGTTTACAAAGGTGCACGACATGAATCAAATCATCTTTAACGCGGACGAGCTTGCGCTGCTCGACGTCGGCGGCATCGACGCGCTGCGAGCGCAGCTAGCCGGAACGTAAGCGTCACGCCGAGGCCGTCTTGCTGACATTGCGTTGAGTGGCCAAAGTGGTCCCCACCAGATTGTGGCGGGGACCACTTTGGCTACGATGAAGGCTCGACGACCGACGCGCAAGGGCTGTCCGAATCATCCGCTGGAGTTGAAGCGTCGGCTCGCGGCACAGGCCTGTGATCCAAACATGTCGGTGGCGAAGCTTGCCCGCGAGCACGGCGTCAACACGAATCTTCTGTTTCGCTGGCGGCGACAATACCGGCAGGGACTGTTTGGCGCCGTCGAGGCGAGTTCGCCCAAGTTGCCGACGACGTGCGCGGCGACGAGTGTCGCAGCCGGCGCCGATGGCTTGTTGACGCTGCTTCCGGTCGAAACGACGCCGATGGTGTCGGCAACGGTGCCGGCGGCAATTGAGGTGCTCTTCGCCTGTGCCACGGTGCGCATTCACGGCGCACCCGACACGACGATGCTGCGCTTGGTGCTCGACGCCTTGGCACGACGCTCGTGATCGGGCTACCACTCGGCCAGCGCGTATGGATCGCGGCCGGGGTGACCGACATGCGCAAAGGCATGGACGGCCTCGCGGCGCTGGTCGAGACCGTGCTCGGCGAGCGCGCGTTCTCGGGCGATGTGTTCGTGTTCCGCGGCAAGCGCGGTGATCTGTTGAAGCTGTTGTGGTGGAGCGGCGATGGCATGAACCTGTATGCGAAGCGGCTCGAGCGCGGCCGCTTCGTGTGGCCGCAGGCGACGAGCGGGACCGTCCACCTCTCGCCGGCGCAGCTGTCGATGCTGCTGGAAGGCATCGATTGGCGGCGTCCGGTGCAGACCTGGCAGCCGCAACGTGCGGCATGAGCGCGTGATGCGCACGTCCTCGCCGAATGCGTTGCCGTGTCCTATAGTGAACGCGTGCTGCCCACGCCCACGCCGCTGCCGAACGACGTTGCCACGCTGCAGCAGCTGGTGCTCGCGCGCGACGATTTGATCGCCAAGCTGACGGCGGAGATCGCGCGCTTGAAACGATGGCAGTTCGGTCGTTCCGCGGAACGATTGGACGCGACCCTGCCCCAGTTGCAGCTCGGGCTCGATGATTTGAGCACGCCGGCGCTACCGTTCGCCATGGCCGAGTCAGGTATCGCAGCAGAGGAATCGGTGCAGCGCACGCCCAATCAACGTGTCGTGCCATTGCGACGCGCACCACGCGCGTTCCCGGCGCATCTGCCGCGGGAGACGATCGTGCACGCGCCGGCGAGCTGCAGCTGTCCCGCTTGCGGTGGCAGCATGCGTCGCTTCGGTGAGGATGTGTCCGAGATGCTCGACCTGGTGCCGGGCTACTTCAAGGTTATCCGGCATGTGCGCCCGAAGCTTTCCTGTCGGCGCTGCGCGCAGGTGGTCCAGCAACCGGCACCGGCGCGACCGCTCGACCGTGCGATGGTGGCACCGGGTCTGCTCGCGCAAGTGATCGTGGCCAAGTATGCCGATCATTGCCCGCTGTACCGGCAGGCGGGGATCTATCGGCGCTCCCGAGTCGAGCTCGACCGCGCCACGCTGGCGGCGTGGGTGGCGGGAGCAACGCAGTTGTTGACGCCGCTGGTCGATGCGCTGGGCGCGTACGTGCGCGCGGGCATCAAGATCCACGCCGACGACACGCCGGTGCCGGTACTCGATCCAGGACGCGGCAAGACCAAGACCGGACGCCTGTGGACGTATGTGCGTGACGATCGCCCGGCGGCGAGCCGTGATCCGCCCGCGGTGTGGTATCGCTACTCTCCCGATCGCGCTGGCGCGCATCCGCAAGCGCACCTGCGCACATATCGCGGCATCCTGCAGGCCGATGCCTATAGCGGGTTCGCGCCGCTGTACGAGAACGAGCAGGTGGTGGAAGCCGCCTGTTGGGCGCATGCCCGGCGCAAGTTCTACGACCTCTACGTCGCGAAGAAGTCGCCGCTGGCCGTCGACGCCCTGCAGCGCATCGGTGCCCTGTACGACGTCGAACGCGACATCCGTGGCGAGCTTCCGCGTGTGCGTGCGCGCGTGCGCCAGGAGCGCACGGTGCCGCTGCTCGCTGCGCTTCATGGCTGGCTCGCAGCCACGTTACAGACGGTATCAGCGAAGTCCGAGCTCGCCGGCGCGATCAAGTACTCGCTGGTGCGTTGGCCGGCGCTGACCCGCTACTGCGCCGATGGTCGCATCGAGATCGACAACAACACCGCAGAGCGCGCAATCCGGCCGGTTGTGCTTGGCCGGCGCAATTACCTGTTCGCTGGTTCCGATGCCGGTGGCGAGCGGGCCGCCGCCATGTACAGCCTGCTCGGCAGCGCTCTGCTGAACGAGCGCGATCCCTACCTTTACCTCCGGCACGTCCTCGAGCGCATCGCCGAGCATCCAATCCAGCGGATCGGCGAATTGCTGCCCTGGCGCGTCACGCTCGACGTGCCGCAGCAGCGCTGCGCTTGAGATGGCCACGGCGCGCAAGACCGCGGCGCGCGGCGCCAAGATCGTCGCCCCTGTTTATCAGCTGCGGATCGAGTTGCTCGACGTGATGCCGCTGGTCTGGCGCCGTCTGCTGGTGCCGGGTTCGATGAAGCTGCACCAGTTGCACGTCGCCTTGTTGTGGACGATGGGCTGGGCCGGCGGCCACCTGCACGAATTCATCGTCGGCCACCATCACTACGGCGAACCCGATCCCGACTTCGACATGGGACCGCCGCTGCAACGCGAGAACCGTTTCACGCTGGCGAGTGCACTCGGTTCGCACAACGCTTTCGTTTATCTCTACGACTACGGTGATGGTTGGGAGCACCGCGTAACGGTCGAGCAGCTACTGCCGTTCGATCCCGCGTTGCGCTTGCCGCACTGCATCGATGGCGCCAACGCCTGCCCGCCCGAGGACGTGGGTGGTCCACCAGGCTATGCCGACTTCCTGCAGGCGATCGGCAACCCCAAGCACAAAGAACACCGCGCGATGCTCGAATGGTGCGGCGGCCAATTCGATCCCGCTGCGTTCGATAGCGAGCGTGTCAACGAGGCGCTGCACGAGTTCAAGCTCTGAGCGTCAAGACGGCCTCGGCGTGACGCTTACGCCGGAACGCTTTCGCGCTTAAGCAATCTCGGCAAAACGCTGCGTGGCCGCGCCGACGCCGAAGGGCGCGACTTGAACGAGCGCGAAGCGGAGCAAGTCACCGAGCTATACACACAATTTGAGCAGGCCGAAGCTAAGGCCAAGGTGCTCGATGGCGACGACGCCGCCCCGCGATCGAACCTTCCCTCGATGGGCCGCGTATCCGCGCCGATGCCGATTCGCGGGGACGGATCGTTGGCCAGCGGTCTACCCGGCATCGGAACCACGACAGGCGGCCCGCAATTCGCGGCAATGTTTGGCCCGCCTCGCAACAGCGGCCAGTTCAATGACCTTGGCACATTCGCGAAGGCGGTCGTGACGCGTGACCCGCGTCTGTTTTCGAACGCAATGAGTGGCGGAGTCAGCGCGGACGGCGGATTTGCGATCCCCTCGTCTGTGCGATCGCCAGCACTTCGCGCAAGAACTCGCCGCCCGTGCAACGGATGAGCGTCGGTCGCGGTGGTCGACCCTGACGGTAGCACGCGCGGCAAAGCGAGGCAAAGGCGGGGGCGCTAGCGCGTTCGCCGTCGCATCCGGCTATGTTCGGTATCAACCGCGAGCGTCGCGCGCGCTGTAGCGCGTTCTACGGGTCCAAGGAACGTCTTGCAGAGCGAGTTTCCTATTTCACCATGCGTTCGAGGATACCGATAATTCGGTCGATGAAATGCATCGGGACCGCGACTGCGATGAAAATAGCGACTATTGAACACGACAGTGAGCAGATCACGACTTCAATCCTCTGCATCGGCCCGGGTGTGCGCAGGAACATAGCAACGAAGAAGGCAAAGCCAAGACAATAGAAGACCACCGTAACGGCCAGACTGGATAGGACTGCTCCTGCGATAACGCCAAATACGGTTAGCCCCACGCTAATCCACATAAGGGTGTAATAGATAACACGCTCTTTTTCTGAGCGCCCTTCGGCGTCCTTGAGGCGACCATTGATGAAGGTTAGCGCTCCCCCAACCAAGGCGAAGGTGCCCGCTAATAACGGAAGAAACATCTTGAACGTGTCGTTATCCATCGCGATAGGGGCCTATGAGTTCGCGCAAGCGTTGGTGTCGACTTTGCGGTGGCGGGGAGCGCATTCTATCCGGGGGTACGATGCGGCGAAAACCATCCGCGCACGGGCCAACGCGTTTCCGGCTTGCCGGTAATCTGCCACTCGGCGTAACGCGCTGCGATTTCAGGTAGCTCGGCCATGTAGCCCGCGCGTATCCACTTGCCATCCAGTTCGCAGCGATAGCGAAACGGGTAGACGACGACCGGCGCCGGCAGCGCGAGCATGTAAAGGATCATGCAGGCGATTGAACGGCACGCGGCGCGAAGCGTGCAACCGCTAGCGCCCGTAGGGCCATTGCGTCGCCCATTTTGGGCGGTCGCTTGCTTGCCCGCCTTGCGCTTGCGTGCGACGATTCGCAATCTTTCGAATGCGACCTAAGCGGGTTTGACATGGCTGCAACATGGATCGCGGTTATAGCGTTGGTCGTTTCCATCGCCGGACTGGGCGTAACGATTCGCGGAATTTACATGAACCGGCGTGATCAGCAATTCGAAAAACTAGCCAAAGTCTTGACGGTAACGAGCATGCTTGAAACTGAATACGTAGCAGCACTATCGGACATGCGGCGACTTGGTGATTTCTTGGGGAGGTTCGCTGGCGAGGAGTTGATACAGACTTGGACCGAGCGCGTATCGGTATGGGACGAATTCCTACGCCAGCAAACGGAAGCGCGGCGGAAAGTATCCAAGATGTTCGAATCTTTGGAATCTAGGCATGTTTCCCTTTCGCCCGGCTCGCTTGACTTCGTGCATGCCAACACAGAAAGCCTGCGTGAAGGTCTGCGCATTATGCACGACGACATTCGACGATTGAAGGAAGAAACCGACGCAGCGGCCGAACGCTTCGATGCGGCCGGCTGGAAAGCGCCGCCAACGAAGTGATTCGGCGCCGGTCGGCAGCATCCCGGCGCCTTGCGTCGTCCGCGCCGCGTTCCCCTGCCAGCGTTTGCCCGCGCTCTATGCGGATAGCGCGAAGCGTAACGCGCGGCGGCCGACCCGGTACTAGACCAATGGCCGGTGCGGGGCGCCCAAATCGGGCGCCAGCGCATCGCCTGCGCGTCGGGTACACGGGGGGAGCATCAACCGCGAGCGTTGCGTGCGTTGTGGGGCGCTCTAGCGGGTCGGTGCGTTAGCGGAACAGGTTGTCGTAAGTCGACGCCTGCGGCGCGAGCGTAGGATCGAATGCTCGCGTTGCTCTAGCGAGCGCACGGCGCAGCGTGCCGCGATCGAGGAAAATGCCTGCCGCGTTGCAAACGCGTTCGAATTCGACGACGTCGGCGTGTTCGTCGTATAGCGTCGGCGGCTTTAGGCCGCAACGCCAACGGACGAACAGGAAAGCAAGGGCGGCGAACGGAAGCGCGAACTTGCGCCGTGCGTCGGGCACGCCTGCCGCCGCAGTGCGCGCCGACTCGGCGAGGGCGCGAAGTCGCAAAGTGTCGGCTTCGTACGTGGCGAAGCCGTAGCTCGCGTCGTGCGCCGCCTCGATTTCTTCCTGCGCGCCCCCCATGCACCCGAGGTCTTCGGCGACGTCATCAAGGCGTTGCGCTAAGGCTTCGATCGCCTTTCGTTCGGCCGTAAAGTCGTAGCCGCCGTGCGCCTTGTCGCCGTGCGCCTTGTGCGCTTGCGCCGTGCGTTCGATCAAGCGCGCGATGGCGTTCTCGTATTCGGAGCCTTGCATGATCTACTGTCCTTCCCGAAAACCCGTAGTCGTTGATATTGTTGACTATCTGCTGTCGTGAAGGCAAGGTAGGATTGTCGATTGGGACGAGGCCGAGTAAGGGATTCCGCTTATGCCGCCGGTGGTCCATGCGATTCTGAGCGCGCTCGGCGCGCTGTTCCGATCACAGCGCGCATTGCGAGTCGAGAACATCGCTCTGCGACATCAGCTGGCGATCTATCAGCGAACCGTCAAGCGAGCGCGCATTCGACCGGAGGACCGCATCCTTTGGTCATGGCTATCGCGCTACTGGGCACCATGGCGGGAGGTTCTGGTGTTCGTCCAGCCCGCGACCGTTATCGCATGGCAACGCAAACGCTTTCGCGATCACTGGGCGCGGCTGAGTAAAGCCGGAAAACCCGGGCGACCGCAGATCACCGTGGAGATTCGCGCGTTGATCCGCACCATCTCAAGCGCCAATCCGCTGTGGGGCACGCCGCGCATTGTTGGCGAGCTGGGGAAGCTCGGCATCGAGGTGGCGAAGTCGACGGTGGACAAATACCGTGTGCGATCGGGGAAGGCGCCTTCGCCGACCTGGAAGGCATTTCTGAAAAACCACGTGAATGACTTGGTGTCGATCGACTTCTGCATCGTACCGACCATTCGGTTCAAGCTTCTCTATGTCTTGATCGTCCTAGCACATTCGCGCCGGAGAGTCCTTCACTTCAACGTCACGGCAAACCCGACGGCGTTGTGGACGGCGCAGCAGATCGTGGAAGCCTTTCCGTGGGACACTGCTCCCAAATATCTCCTGCGCGATCGCGACGCCATCTACGCTGGGGAATTTCAAAAGCGGGTTCACGCAATGGGCATCGAGCAAGTCCTCAGCGCGCCGCGAAGTCTTTGGCAAAATCCATTCGTCGAGCGGCTCATTGGCACGTTACGACGCGACTGCCTCGATCATGTTGTCGCTCTGAACGAGCGTCATCTGAGACGTATCGTTGCCCAATATCTCGACTACTACCACGACTGGCGAACACATCTCTCCTTATCGATGGATGCGCCGAATCCGCGGGTCGTGCATCCGTCGGACCGGGGCAGGGTGGTGGCGTTCCCGGACCTCGGCGGCCTGCATCACCACTACGAACGTTTGGCCGCGTAACGGGGACACCGCGAGGAGAGGGCTACGCGTTTTCGGGACAGGTTCCGTCGGGACAATGGCAAGTTCAATACGGCGCATGCGCGGTGAATCGAAACCCGAGACGAAAAAACGGCCGGTGCGGGATTGCCGGTAAACGGGCTTTAGTTTTAGTTGGCGGCCAGACCGCGCGCAGGCGGTGCCGATCCGCGCTGCGTGTCGGGCCGAAAACCGATAAATGCATCGCCGATGAGTATGCCACACAACCCTTAGATTAGGCAGCTACGAATATGCTCAGTCCAGGCCCATTGACCAACGAGGAGATGGAGGAACTGGACCAGTTTCTGCTGGATGCAGAGGGGATTGAGGAGGCAATGGACATCTCAACCCTGGACGGGTTTTTGACGGCGGTCGTGTGCGGCCCGAAGACCGTCATGCCCAGCGAATGGCTGCGCTGGGTGTGGGACATGGAGAGCGGCAACGACGCGCCAGAGTTCAAGGATCAGGCACAGGCGCAGCGTATCCTCGGTCTATTAATGCGCCATATGAACGACATCGCCGAGACGCTGCAGCAAGACCCCGAGCACTATGAACCGCTGCTCATGGATAATCCGAACAATGGGGATCCCATCCCGATAATCGATGAGTGGTGTTCAGGCTTCATGAAGGGCGTGCAGCTTGATTCCGACGGCTGGCTCCCGGTAGTTATCGGCAAGCCGGATTGGATGTCGACCATCACGCTTTACGGCACAGAGGAGGGGTGGGAGGCTCTGAAGAAGAAAGACCTGTCGCTGGACGAGCACAAGGCGCTGGCCGTCGGCTTGGCCGGGACGGTTCAAAAGATCCATGCTTTTTGGCTCGAGCAACGCCGCGAGCAAATCGCAGCCGGCGCTTTGCCAGATGTCGTACGCCGTGAGCCGATCCGAAATCCGAACAAAGTCGGCCGCAACGAACCTTGCCCCTGCGGGTCGGGCAAAAAGTTCAAACAGTGTCACGGAAGCGCCGACCGGCTCCACTGAACCGTCAAGTTCCAACGGCACGACGGGTTTTCGGGAGGGACAAGCCGATATTCCGCGCCGGAGAGCGGCGTCACAACACCGGCTGCGGAAACGAGTTGACGATGGACGGTGTCGAGTACCCAATCGGCAAACCGGATGTGCCGCGCGTCGTCGGGCCGCAGGTTCTGTGGCAGGCTGCGCGCGCGGCGCAGCACCACCTTGATGCGAGCGAGCAGCTCCCTCGCATTGAAGGGTTTCGCTAGGTAATCGTCGGCACCCATCTCGAGGCCGACGATGCGATCGGTCTCTTCGCCGCGCGCGGTGAGCATGATGACCGGAATATCGGAGCCTTTGCGCGCAGGTCGCGGCACAGCGTCAGTCCGTCGTCACCGGGCAGCATCAGGTCGAGCACGATCAGATCGATCCGTCCCGCCTCGAGCGCCTGCCACATTGCACGACCTTCGGCGACGGCCATCACGCGCAAGCCGTTCTTCTCCAGATATTGCGAGAGGAGGCTACGAATTTCGGCGTCGTCGTCGACGATCAGGATGTGGTCCGGCGAATCCATGGCGCAATTCTCGAACGGTTCGAGCCGAGGCGGGCGGGAGAAAAGTAACGCAGTGTGTCAGGCACCGGTTTGGTTGCACTGCGCTACCAAAAGGTCTCGCCTTGACATGATGGGCTTACATGGGAGTGCTCAAATCATAACCGTTGCGAAGAGGGATGCTGGTCGAACGACCCTTCCTTCGCACGGATTCCTTCCCATCCACTGGAGACGCACGATGAAACGGATTCACACGGTTGTAGCCGGCATTGCCGCCGCCCTCGCGCTGGCAGTCGCCGCGGGCACGTATGCGCAGCCCTTCGGCGGCATGGGCTCCGGTTATGGACCGGGCATGGGCATGGGACCGGGGCACGGGCCGATGGCCGGCGTCGACCCGGCCGCGATGATCGATTCGCGCCTCGCCGACATGAAGACACAGCTCAAGATTACCGCCACCCAGGAAAGCGCGTGGCAGGCATTCACCACCGCTGCCAGGCAGCAGGCCACTGACATGCAGGCGATACGTGGCCAGATGCAGCAAGGAGCGGGTACCGCGCCGGAGCGCATGGGCCAACGCGCGACAGCGATGCAGCAGCGCTCTCAGGCAATGGCTACGATGACCAATGCGTTCAATGCTCTGTATGCAGTGCTGACCCCGGAGCAAAAGACCGTCGCCGACCAGCATTTCGGCACGATGGGTTCACGCGCGATGCGCTTCGGCCCGCGTGCCGGCTGACCGTTGCGTATGGGGACGTAGCAATCCGCCCCCCATAGCACCGATGCGCGCCTTGGAGACCATCCAATCATGAAACGCTCAAGCAGAATGGCTGCCGCGATCCTGGTGGCGCTCGTTGTTGGGTTTGCGAGTACTGCAACGTTCGCCCAACCCGCTGGCATGCCGCGAGCAATGATGATGCACGGCATGCGGGCCGGACCGATGGCGGGCGGTATGCAGGTCGGCGACCCCGCCTTTAGCGCCGACATGCAGCTCGTTCACTCGATGCTCGGCGCGCACGACAGCATCAAGCGAACTGTCACCAACCTGCCCGACGGCATCCGCACTGTCACCGAGTCGGACGATCGGGAGGTCGCACAGACGATCAAGGCGCACGTCGCGAGCATGCAGCAACGGCTGGACGAGGGGCGAATCTTCAATCTGTTCAGTCCCACCCTTCCGGTGCTGTTCGCCAATCGCGACAAGATCAAGACAACGGTGGAGACGACGCAAAACGGCGTCATCGTCGCGCAGACCTCTGCCGATGCCGCAGTGGTCGCAGCGCTGCAGGAGCACGCGGTCGAGGTGAGCGAGCTTGCCCGCGACGGCATGCTCGCCATGATGCGCGCGGCGAGGGCGAACATGAGGATGGGCGGAGATCGTCACTGATGCGTAAGCGGAATCGTATGATCCTACTCATATCCAGATCTCGGTTCAGCAATAGCCTTCCATCGTGTCTCACTGCTCTGCCACGAGTACCGTGCGCGCCGGCGGCCACGGCGGGCGACCAGCGCAGTGCACGCGATGATCACGTAACAAGCCTGCGTCGATTGGGCTGGGTCAAAGGTTCGGCTCTGTGCCCGAGGTAGAGTCGATCGTGGTCACGCGTCGCTGGCCGCCCCGTGGAATGGAGCGCAGTAGCGGGGTGGGGAATGAAGGTGGAGAGGCATCCGCCGAGCGTGCGACCTCTGGCGCCAAGAGTCCCTCGAATGCAGATGCCTTGCGCGGTAAATGAAGGGTAACGATCTTTGCTATGACGCTGATCCAAGCGCAACAGTTGGTCAAGACGTATCGCACCGGCGATGTAGACGTACCGGCGATCCGCGGCGTTGATTTCACGATCCAGCCGAAATCGTTCGTTGCCTTTGTCGGGCCATCGGGCAGCGGCAAGACGACGCTGCTCAACATGATCGGCTGCCTCGATCATCCAACCAGCGGAAAACTGGAGGTCCTCGACACCGACGTCGCCGGGCTCGATCGACGCGCTGCGGCGGCGTTTCGGGGCAGGCACATCGGATTCGTGTTCCAGGACTTCAACCTGATCCCGGTGCTCACCGTCTACGAGAATGTCGAGTATCCGCTGATCATGGTGCAGGACTGGCCCGAGCAGAGGCGTCGCAGCCAGGTGCTCCGGTTGCTCGACGCGGTCGGCATGAAGGGGCAGGAGAACAAGCGCCCGGACCAGATCTCCGGAGGTCAGAAGCAACGGGTCGCGG
Organism: uncultured beta proteobacterium; assembly: GCA_963728935.1. Classification (GTDB taxonomy): domain Bacteria; phylum Pseudomonadota; class Gammaproteobacteria; order Burkholderiales; family Casimicrobiaceae; genus CAVSMC01. The sequence continues at coordinate 3,669,264 of CAVSMC010000001.1, forward strand.
TGGCCCGCGCGCTTGCGACCGATGCGCAACTGGTCCTCGCCGACGAGCCGACCGCCAACCTCGACCACGACACCGCGTACCGCATCATCGAATTGATGAAGCGAATGCGCGACGAACTGGGCACAACGTTCCTGTTTTCCACGCACGACCCCAAGATCATGTCCGAGGCCGAAGTGACCTTCACGCTGGAGGACGGTCGATTGCGCCAAAGCGCCGACACACTGGAGATAGCCCATGCCTAACGTGCTGAAGATGGCGCTACGCAATCTCGCGCGCTTCCGCAGGCGCACGTGGCTCACGTCGACGCTCATTACGCTGGGCATCGTGTCGGTGCTGCTGTTCATCGCCACCGCGGGCTCGTTCAAGGCGATGATGATCGGACAGTTTACCGATGCAATGCTGGGTCACCTGGAGGTGCACCGCAGGGGTTACGTCGCCTCGATCGATAGCCTGCCGCTGAACCTCAACTTGCGGCCGAGCATGGTCGAGAACGTGGAAAACGTTCTCAGGCGAATGGATGGCGTCGAGGCGTATTCGAAACGGGTGAAGCTTGGTGCAATGTTCAGCAACTTCACCGAAACGACGAGCATTCGGATTAACGGGGTGGATCCCGTCAACGAGGTCGCGACCACACCGTTGATGCCCGGGCGGGTTGTGGAGGGCAGCAAGGAGGGCGCGCTGCTCAAGCGCGGCGAAATCCTGATACCAACGCTCCTCGCCCGCGGCATGAAGGTGAAGGTCGGCGACACCATCGTGCTGGTCGCCACCAACCGCGACGGCTCCGTCAATGGCAAGACGTTCACGGTAAGGGGAATCCTCGAAAGCCTCTCCGGTCCCAGCGGTCGTGACGGCTACATCCAGGTGGACGATGCACGCGATCTTCTGCGTGTGAAAGAGTCCGAGGTGAGCGAAATCGCCATTCGCCTCAAGGATCCTTCGCAGCTCGATCGCGTGTCCACGCAATTGAACGAAGCGCTGTCGGGCCCTGTCGGCAAGGACGGCCGGCCGGTGCTGGAAGTGCATACGTGGGCCGATCTATCGCCCTTTTCGAGCATCGTGCGCATGATCGACCTGCTCGCCGTGTTCATCAAGGTGATGTTGGTCTCGATCGTGCTGGTGAGCGTGCTGAACGTCATGATGATGGCGGTCTACGAACGGATCCGCGAGATCGGCATGATCTCGGCGATCGGTACGCCACCGCGGCGGATTCTCTCGCTGTTTCTGACCGAGGGGCTGCTGCTGGGCGTGGGCGGCGCCGCGCTCGGAACGGCCATCAGTCTCGCCGTGATCTATGCGCTCAACGTGCACAAGATCACCTTTTCGTTCGGGCAGCAGCAGAACCTGGTGCTCTCGCCCGCGATCGGCGCCGCCGACGTGCTGACGGTGGTGGCGATGGTGATCGCGATGGCGTTGCTCGCAAGCCTGCAACCGGCGTGGCGCGCCTCGCGCATGGACCCGGTCAAAGCGCTTGGCCACGTCTGATGGGAAGGAGCGGCACCATGAAACGGTTTCTCTGGGTCGCCCTGTGTCTGATGCCGTTGCAAGCTGCGGCCATCGACGGGGCGCAAATCCTGCAGAAGGTGGATCGCAATCTCGAGCCCGAGTCGTACGAGTCGTATCGCAAGCTGATCGACGTCCAGCCCGACGGCAGCAGGAAGGAATACGTTCTCTACTCGATGAAAAGCGGCCGCGACAAGATCGTCGCGTTGTTCCTCTCGCCTGCGAGCGACAAGGGACGCGCGACGCTGCGTATCGGCGACAACATGTGGCTCTATATCCCCGACGTCGGCAAGCCGATCCGCATCACCAGTCTGCAGTCGGTGACGGGTAGCGTGTTCAACAACGCCGACATCCTGCGCGTCGACTACACCTCGGAGTACGACGTCGAGAAGGCGGATGAGGACAAGGAGCAGTTTGTGCTGGCGCTCAAAGCCAAGACGGGTGAGGTGGCCTACGACCGGCTCAAGATGTGGGTCGACAAGCAGGTGCTGCTGCCGACGACGATCGAGGCGTACGCGGCGAGCGGCCTGCTGATCAAGACGCTGCGCTTCAAGGACATCAAGGATTTCGGCGGTGGCATCAAGCGGCCCGCGACGCTGGAAACCGACAGCCCGCTCTACAAGGGTTACAAGTCGGTGATGCTGTGGTCGGGACTCAAGAAGGCGAACTTTCCCGACGAGTATTTCACGCTGAATTACCTGCCGCGGGTTCCCGAGCTGCGGAAGTGATGAATGCGTCCATGGAAGCGGCTGTCGCTGTGGCCGGCCATTCTTCTCGCCATCGTCCCGGGCGCGCACGCGGCGGACGAATACAGCTTCGACGCCTCGGCTTTTGAGAAGAAGCCCTTCGAGCTCGGCGGCTACGTCCAGGCCGAGGGCGATGCGCTCGCCGTGCGCCGGGACTCGGTTTTCGGGCGCCTCCTTTCACCTGAGCAAGCGACCCGCGAGCGCCTGAATCGCGCGCTGGGTGCTCTCCAACTCACCGGCAAGCTCTCGTACGAGAGACTCTCGTTCCGTTTTCTCGACTACTCCTCGATAAGCGTGGACCAAATCGAGACCAACCACGACAGCAAGCTCTACGAAGCGGATCTGAGCTTTCGCGCGAACGAGGGGATCACCCTCAACGCGGGCAAGCGCGTATTACGCTGGGGTACCGGCTACGCGTGGAATCCGGTGGGGTTCGTCGAGCGGCCGAAGGACCCGAACGATCCGAGTCTCCCGCGGCAGGGTTACGTGATGGCGACCGGAGATTTCGTGACGACCGGCGTCGGCCCCTTCAGTACGCTCGCGTTCACCGCGGTCGCGTTGCCCGTGAACGACAACGTGAACGACACCTTCGGCCAGGGCTCGCACGTCAACGTGGCCGCGAGGGTCTACGCGCTCGTGGCGGACACGGACATCGGTGTCATGGGCCTCGGCAAGGGCAGCCGGCCCGGGCGCCTGGGATTCGACTTCTCGCGCAACGTTCACACTAACTTAGAGATCCACGGTGAATGGGCGAGGATCTTCGATTTCCAGCAACCGGTCATCGATGCCAGCGGCACGACAACGACGTGCACATTCGACGCGACGAGCTGGCTTCTCGGCCTGCGCTATCTCACCGAGCGCGACGTGACCTGGATCGCCGAGTATTACCGTAACGGCACCGGCTACGACCGGGAAGAACTCGAAGCCTTCCTGCGCTTTGGCGACGCGGCGCTCGCAAGCGCACCCCCCGGCACCTCGACGCCGCTCGTGCAGCGCGCAGTCTCGCTTGCGCAGAGCGGTTACGGGCAGCCGAACCCGGGCCGCGATTATCTCTACGTGCGCGCGAGCGCGAAAGAGCCCGGCAACATTCTCTATCTCACGCCGGCCATCACGGCCATCGTCAACGTGCAGGACCGCAGCTTCACGCTGACGCCGGAGGTCATGTACACCGGATTCACCAACTGGGAACTGCGCGGGCGGGTCGTGTTGCTGCAGGGCGCACGCTACACCGAATTCGGCGAACGGCCCTACGACTACCGCATCGAGTTCTATGCGCGATATTATTTCTGACCCGCCGCCGAGCCTCGCTCTAGAGCGCTAATAGCGTGACTGGTCGCGAGCTGGAGCGTCGCGGGAACCGATGGATCCCCCGTAGAGTTGGAGTCGATTCGGTCGCTAGACAGCGATACCGCTTGCGCGCGATATTTGTTGGTGAGGCGGGCGAACGATGTATCGCAATCAGTAGCCCGAGCAGGGGATGCAGACCGGCTGCCCGTCCTTGATCCGGACGTAGCGATCAAAGACGTATTCAGCGCAAACGCTGCATTTCGATTTGTTGAAGGAGCCCTTGACTGGAGTGAACTTGAAGTCGGGCTTGGCCTCGACCTTGAACACCGCATCGTCCGGTTGCTCGTAAGTCCACTTGAGGATTTCCTCCCGAACCGGCGCTGGAATCTGAGACGGTTCCAGTCCTTTTTTGCGGTGGACGAAGAAATCGAATTTCCCCATGGCATCGATGAACGCGGGCTGTAGCGACAAGCGCACCGAGCCCTTGGCCGGGTGATGAAAGATGGCCGCGAGCTTGCCGTAGTAGGTCTTCGCCATGAGCAGCTTGCCGTAGGTGGCGCCGGTGGCCGCCTGGATGCCGTCCATGAGGCAGGCTTGCGGATGACCTTCTCCGATTTCGGGAAAGACAAAGAAGCCGTGGTCTTTCTCGCGCTCGACGCCCAGTCTTTCCATCGCCATCCGTCCCATGCGATAGCCGAGCGGCATGAATGGGCATTGGTGGCCGTGAAATTCAAACGCCCATTCGGGCGGGATGTAGGGAGTTGTCATGATCGGTTTCCTTTTGAGGATGGTTCGATGAGGCCGAGCCCTTGACTAACAGATTGACTGCACATCCGGTTTCACCCGCTTGCATTGAACGGTGTCCGGTCACAGCAGGCTCCAGCCGGTCTTCACGGCCACCGCCATCAGCACGACGGCGATGATCCGTTTGAGTTGATCGCTGCGCAGTTTTTCGCTTGCGAGCCATGCACCAAGCGCAGCGCCCGCAGCGGTCGCAATGGCCGTGGTGGCAAGCAGGCCGAAGCCGATGTGCGCGGTCTGGACATGGGCGAGAAATCCGGACAGCGAGGCGAAGATCACCACAAACGAGGCGCTCGCCGATGCCCGCTTGGGCTCGAGGCCGGCTGCCACCAGCGCCGGGACGATGATGTTGCCGCCACCGACGCCCAACAAGCCACCGACGAACCCTGCGACGGCGCCCACGGGCAACCCGAGGGCCAGCCCCTGGCGCATCGTGCGGCGTCCGGCTCGCGGTGTTGGGCGATAAAAGAGCATCATTGCGCTGGCAAAGACGAGGAACGCCACGAAGAGCCAAAGCAGCGGAGCGCGTTCCATGCCTCGTGCCACCCATACGCCGAGCGGCGAGGCGAGAACGGCAATGATCAGCATGGGAATGACGAGCCGCCACTCCACCAATCCCTTGCGGATGAACGTCACCGAGGCAACGGTCATGCCGATGGCGTTGAGGAGGAGGGCAGTCGCCATGGCCGTGTGAACGTCGATCCCGAAGGCGAGAAACACCGGGATGAGGACGAGGGCCGCGCCAACGCCGGCCATCGAGAAGATCGTGGTCAGAACAAAAGTGACGAGTGTGGCAAGCGCGAGCATCAGAGACTCATCGAGGCCTCATCACCGGGTGTTGATCCGGTACTCGTAGGTCTCGGTCGCCGGTTGGGGCCGCATTCAGGCGACCCTCCGTCGGGCCGAGGCCACCGCACGAAACGGTGAACGGCAGCTTCGTCACCTGCAGAGTTGCATGTTCGATCTCAAAACGATCGTGCAATTCGCGAGAGGCGAGGACGAAGAACGCGTCGTCCGGGTAGCCCGACGGCATCACCAGATGCGCCGTTAGCGCGACCTCCGAGGTGCCCATCGCCCACACATGAAGATCATGCACACGATCGACCCCGTGCAGCGACTCAAGAAAGGCGCGTACCGCGACCAGGTCGATGTCTTCGGGCACGCCATCGAAGAGCAGGTGCAGCGATTGCCGGAAGAGGCTCCAGGTGCCCACCACGATAACAGCGGCGATCGCGAGACTCGCCACCGGGTCGAGCCAGTTCCAGCCGAGCCACAAAGCGAGGCCACCCGCGATGACCACGCCGGCCGACACCAGGGCATCGGCCGCCATATGGAGGAAGGCGCCGCGAATATTGAGGTCGCGCTCCCGCCCGCGCATGAATAGCAGCGCGGTGGCGGTGTTGACGACGATTCCCACGCCTGCGACGGCCATGATGGTGAGGCCCTGCATGGATTCGGGAGTGCTCAGCCGTCCGATCGCCTCCCATGCCAGCGCTCCCATGGCCACCAGCAACAGCAGCGCGTTGGCGAATGCCGCGAGGATCGTCCCGCGTTTCCAGCCGTAGGTGTGCCGCGCATCGGGCCGCAGCTTGCCCGCCAGCGCTCCGCCCCACGCGAGCACCAATCCGACCACGTCGGAGAGGTTGTGGCCCGCGTCGGCCAGCAGCGCCAGCGAGTTCACCCGCCAGCCGTAGAAGGCCTCGACGGCGACGAAGGCAACGTTAAGCGCGATGCCGATCGCAAACGCGCGGTTGTATGCAACGGCAACGTGATCGTGCCCTGCGCTCATTGTCGAGATCCTTCGCAGCGCGCGATCCCTTCCGCCGTCTTGTCCGGCGGGATTGTGTTGAACATCGCGCAAGGCTTCTTCATGTCGTCGCGCAGCAGGTGCCTATCTTTGTCTAGAAGCGGCCGGTGTGAGGATTCGCAGGTTTCGCCATCCGCAACTCGACGGTGCACGGAGGGATCTTGAAGAGCGGCAGCACGCGCTCGATGCCATTCGGTGCGCGCCTCGAGTAAGACTGCAAGCTCATCGTCTCGACGGTCCATCGGCATCTCACTTAGGCGTGGACCCAATGTTGCCCGCGACGCGATAACAGTCCCCACGTAGCCAGGACGAAGACCGCGGCTTGCAGAACCAGAGCCCAATTGGCCAGTGACAACCCCAGGATCCATAGCTCGGCGTTCTCGCAGGATCCGGTTGCGAGGAAGAGGCCGGGCGCAACTTGACCAAGCCATTCAACCAACCGCTCGACCATGCCCGGATCGCCAGCCGTACACGAAAGCGTGTTGGGCGGCTGAATCTGCAGCCAACTCTGGTAAGCGGCGGCGGCGGCCCCGCTCGTCGAGACGGGCAGACTGAGCACCAGAGCCCACAACCCAGCAGGACGAGACCAGAGCCAGGCGGCTCCGGCGAACAACACGGTGAGGATCATGAAGAGCAGCCGCTGCCATATGCACAGGTGACAGGGTTGCAGGCCAAGCCAGAGGGTGAGCCCCATACTTAGGGCGACCGTCATTGCGCACGCCAATGTCAGCAGCGACCATAGCGCGCGGCGTCTGCCTATTGTTGCGCGCGTCACTGAAATCCCATCTTCATCTTCAACGCTCACGATTGTCGGTCCCGATCACGGCAACTCGACGAATCTGGCTGTGAGCTTGCGCGCGGTGGGCGCCAGGAAGTAGATGACCGGAACACCGACGACGTAAGCGATCAGGAAGGCGCGCGCCCAGCGCGCACCGAAATCCGGTACGAGACCGACGTTGACCAGCGTGATGACGAAGGTCATGACGAAGATCATCATCGCGCCCATCAGCAGGGAGAAGACGAGGTGGAAGCGCGGCTTGGGAAGCTTGTTCATGATTGGAGGTCCCGAAGTCAATACAGGTCGAGCCCTTGCACGATCCACCACAGGCCGGCGGCGAACATGACGAGCGCGAACGCGCGCCGCTCGGGGATCCAGGCTTGGAAAGAAGCGAATCGGCGAGCGAGTGCCGACGCGGCAGAGGGCATGGCCCCAGCGAGCAGCAACAGCACGCTGTGACCCAGCCCGTAGGACAACAGCAACGCGGCGCCCCAAAACATCGACATGCCGAACAGGGCGCCTGAGCCCGCCAGCGCGAGGGCAGCGGCGAGCGCGGGTGTCGCGCACGGACTCATCGTCGTGCCGATCAACGCGCCCACTACGGCGGCGCCGCCCATGCCCGATTGCGCGAGCCGCTGCTTGACGGCGGCCGGAAGATATAGACCGCCCGTGCCGGGGTTTGAACGCCACAGCCAGACGGCGCTTCCTGCCACTACGACGCCGACGACGATCGCCCACGGACCGGGCAGCGCCCCAAACAGCAGTCCGAGACGTGCGGCGAGCAGTCCGAGCACCAGCAACGCGACGTTCATGCCGATGACAAACGAAAATGACAGTGCCCACGCGCGGCGTGGCGTGACGGCTTGGCCACCGACGTAGCCGACCGCTACGGGGACCGCTGCCAATGCGCAGGGAGCGGCGGAAGTTATGAGACCGCCCACCAGCGCGGCGACCAGGCTTTCGACGCCTGTCATGGCGCGCTTTCCGAAGAGCAAATGCCCAACTCTTCGCGTGGGTACGTCATTCGGGGCTCTTGTCTACGAGCGGGGCGAGGGCGTTCTCCCGCGCCGCCTTCAACCGATGCAAAAGCTGTGTTGGCAGGGCTTTGACCTGATCGTCCAGTGCCGAGACCATCCGAAGGATCGATAGACCGCATAACGTCCTTTCTGTCTTAGCCGACGCCGTTGCACGGGGTCCAATCGTGTTCATCGTCGAACTGCCAGCTTCCCGCACATCGCTCGTGGTGGATGCAAAGCCGAATCGGCTCGTTGGCAGTTCGTTCACGGTTTCCGGCTCGACAAATTGGCCGATGCACGTCAGGGCGCAGTCTCCATCGACGAAACACCGAGCCGCGCGAGAATTTCACTGCCGGAAACCGTACCCATGTTGCGCCCGGTCTCGCGTCCCTTCGCATCGAAGAAGACCTGCGTGGGCATCAGCTGAATCTTGTAGCGCGCGATGTAGGCACGCGCTTTCAGGAGGTCGATAGTAAGCACGGAGATGCGCTCGCCGTGTTCGCGCTGAAGCGCATCCAATACCGGCTTCATTTCGCGACAGCTCGCACAGGCATTGGCCCCGAACTCGACCACGGTAGGCTTGCCGAGGCGCAGAGCCTTTTGCACTTCATCGGCTTCGGCGACGTGACGAATGTCCGCCTCAGCCGTCGCGGTCCGCTCGATCCATCCATAGCCGATCGAGGCAACCGCTATCGAAACGGCGAGCACGGTCACCGCGATCAGCGGTTCTCGACGGTGAGCCATCGTTCGATCTTGTCGCGGCTGGGAATGCCGCCTGCGTGAACGACCTTGCCGTCGATCACCACGCCGGGCGTCGACATCACGCCGTAGCTCATGATGTCGCGCAGCTCTTCGACCTTCTGCAGGTTGACGGTCACGTTACTCGCGCGCGCCACCTGCTCGATCAGCGCGATCGTCGTGCGGCAGTTGGCGCAGCCACTGCCGAGTACCTTGATGTCCATAAGAGTCTCTCCTTTGGTGAGCCGCGAACGTTCGTTATCTCGCTCGAGACGTCGTGGCTCACACTGCTAACCGGCGCGGTGCGCAGCCGTGTTGATCGGGTAATCCTTCTGGTCGGCCGGGAAGCGCCGATGCTTGCCAAGCAAGCGGTCATCTTCACTCCAGCCCATCATGCCGTACTGCAATCCGCGCGCGTTGTAGCCCATGATCGAGAGCACGTAGCTCACGCCGACAGCGGTCTGGCCGTTGTAGTCGACGACCACAATGCGCCGATCGGGCGGCAGCTTCGCCAGGTTGGCTTCCCGATACACGAGCGCAGCCGGGATGTTGACCGCGCCCGCGACGTGTCCCTTGGCGTAGTCCGCCGGATCGCGTATGTCGAGCACGAATGGGTCGTTCGCGCCATCGCCGTCGGTGAGCAGTGCTTGCACCTGTTCTGCGATGATCGACACCGTCTTGTCCGCCGCCTCGACGGCGTCGCCGCGGGCAACGAGGATCGCGACGAGATCGGACTTGCCGGTCGAAACCGAGGGTCGCGTATGGGTTGCCATCGCCTCCCGGGCTTTGGTCTCGACCGGATAGTTCTGCTGCGATTCGGGAAACCGTGTTGCCGGCCCGAGCGCGGCATCGTTCTTCGACCAGCCCATGGTCCCCCACTCGAGCTGCATCGCCTGATAGCCCATGAGGTTCAGCACGGTCGCCGGACCTATCGCGCCGGTGCCGGTGTAGCAGTACGTAACAATCAGCTTGTCCTTCGAAGGGAGCTTGGCGAGGTTGGCGGGCTTGAAGAACGCGCCGCGCGGGATGTTGATCGAGCCTTTGATGTGGGCTTTCGCGAAGTCGTCCGGCGCGCAGACGCTGATCAGGAAGGGATCGTTGGCGGCATCGGCGTCGCTCAGCAGCGCGTGCAGACGATCGTTGCTCATGACGAGCATCTTGCCGGCAGCCGCGAGGCTGTCGGCGGCCTGGGCGATCTGGCCGAACTCGTCGGCCGCGACGGGGTACGCAACGCTGAGCAGCGCTGCGAAGAGCAGCGCCCTGGTCGTATGTCGGGTCATCGTTTTCTCCATGGTTGAAGGTGTGCGCAGCGTGCTTCTGCCAGCGCCGTCATTGCTACAGCACCGCGTTGAACACGAAACCGACGATCAAGATGCCGCTCGCCACGACGCCCGCGAACGTGGCGATGAGCCGTGGCTTCAACACCTTGCGCAGGATGATCATCTCGGGTGCCGAGAGCGCGATCACGCTCATCATGAAAGCGAGCACGGTGCCGAGCGCGGCGCCCTTGGCGAGCAATGCCTGCACGATCGGAATGATGCCGGCCGCGTTGGTATACATGGGCACCCCGATCACCACGGCGAGCGGCACCGACCACCACGCCTGCTTGCCCATGAAGCTCGCCATGAAGTCTTCGGGTACCCAACCGTGGATGGCGGCGCCGATGGCGATGCCGGCGATGATGTACGGCCACACTTTGCCGACGATGTCGCGCACGCTGGCCAGTCCTGCGTCCACGCGCTCGGAAAGCGTTAACGCGTCTTGCCCCGCGATGGCGTGAGCGTGCGGCATCGCGCGCACCCAGTCCTCGAGATGGCGTTCCATCTTCAGGCGTCCGATCACCCAGCCTGCGACGATCGCCACCGTCAAGCCGAGCGTCATGTACAGCAGCGCGATCTTCCAGCCAAAGAGGCCGAACAGCAGCGTGAGCGCGACTTCGTTGACCATCGGTGCGGCGATCAGGAACGAGAACGTGACGCCAAGCGGAACGCCTGCCTGCACGAAGCCGATGAACAGCGGCACTGCGGAGCAGGAGCAGAAGGGCGTCACGATGCCGAGGCTCGCGGCCATCACGTTCGCCACGCCTTCGCGACGGCCGGCGAGCAGCGCGCGAGTGCGCTCGGGCGTGAAATGGGAGTTGACAATCCCCATCACAAACACGATACCGGCGAGGAGCAGCAGGACCTTGGGCGTGTCGTAGAGGAAAAACTGCAACGCGCCGCCGAGGTGGCTTGCCGGATCGATCGGAAGCATCGCAACCAGGGCTTGCGAAGCGGGCGCGAGCGTCTGGTACACGAGGAACCAGCTCAACGCGGCGAGCAGCAGGAACGCGCGCGGATTGCGGCGCGGCAGTGTGACGGCGAGTGCGGGCACGTCCGGCTCCTTTGGCGGAGGCGCGGCATTGCGTCGCGCCCGCCGTTGCGCGGACGCCGTCCGAATTGCCGGCCTTACGCTAAGAAGACGAACGAGCAGTCAAAAGGATTCAGCGTCTCCGCGGCTGGCCGGGTCAGACCGGTCCGCGCGGGACGTGGCAGCAGACGTGGCCGGCGTCGTCGAAACGAACCTGGCACTCGTGGCTCATGCGCTCGCGCATGCGCTGACGCGCCCGCAGAAGGCGTGACTTCACCGCCGGCAGCGTGAGACCGTGATCGTCAGCATATGACTGCAGCGTGATGCCCTCGAGATCGCAGCGGCGCACGACATCGCGGTCGTCTTCGGACAGCTCGGACAACACCCGTTCGAGGCACTCGGCGAGCACGTCCACGGGCGCGATGCCGTCCTCCTCTGCGATCACGTCCTCGGACAGCGGCTCGCCGATCTTCGCAACCCGCAGATGATCAATCAGCGCATTGCGCGCAACCCGAAACAGCCATGCGCGCGGATTGTCGAGGGTGCAGAATCGCTCGCCCTCGCGCATCGCCTTGATGAAGACATCCTGCAGCAGGTCTTCGGCGAGCTCCGAGTCTGCAAGGCGATGGATCAGGTAGCCCCTGAGCTCCGACTGGTGCTCGTGCCACGCCCGCAGCGCGCATGCAAACGGGGCGCTCATTGCGTCGTGCGAAGTGTGTCTTTGCCCGCCATTGGGATCTGCTTAGCGTGCATAGGCGATCGACCGGACGGCGGCGCGGGGACCGTCGCCGATCCCCGCGATGTGTGATTCAGCGCGCGCAACAGCCGGGCGCGCAGCAGCTCGCGGGCTTGCTCGCGCGCACGAACGCGCTCACGAACTTGCCGTCGACTTCGCGCACGAGCGCGTCGTTGTCGAGCCCTTCGCCGGCAAGAAACGCGCGCGCGTCGCCCGCGTCGTACACCCGCGTAACCTCGATGCCGATGTTCTCGAATCCCGCGCTCGCAAGCTTGTCGGTGTATTCGCGATCGGAAAGCGCACCTGCGACACAACCGACCCAGAGTTCCATGCTCTTGCGGATCGCGGGCGGCACTTCACCGCGGACCACGACGTCGGAGACCGCGAAGCGACCGCCCGGACGCAGCACACGGAAGGCTTCCTTCAGCACCTGATCCTTGTCTCCCGACAAGTTGATCACGCAGTTCGAGATGATCACGTCCACCGAATTGTCCGGCAGCGGAATGCGCTCGATCTCGCCCCTCAGAAACTCGACGTTGGTCAATCCGCTCTTGCGCCGGTTCTCTTCGGCGAGCGCGAGCATTTCGTCCGTCATGTCGAGGCCGTAGGCCTTGCCGCTCGGACCGACACGCTTCGCCGAAAGCAAGACGTCGATGCCGCCACCCGATCCGAGATCGAGAACTGTCTCGCCAACTTTCAGCTCGGCGAGCGCGGTCGGATTGCCGCAGCCCAGTGACGCCTGCATCGCCTCCGCGGGCACGTCTCCGGCCTGAGCGGCGTCGTAGAGGTTCGACGTGATCGGATCACAGCAGTCGGTCGTAGCCCGAGAGCTGCAGCAGCCGCCTTGGCCCGAGCGGACTCGCTGCGCTGCCTGTCCGTACTTTTCGCGTACGACTTCCTTGACGTCGGTTGATGCGGTCATGGTCGATTCCTTTCGTTAGGATCCGGCGACGATCCGGCGCGGTTCGATCGCCCGATTGCGGGTGCAGCATTCCGCGTAGAGAAAGCCGAGCAGCTCCTGCAGCGCGGCGGTGTTGGCCGAGTAGCGCAGGAACGTGCCTTCGCGGCGTACATTGACGAGGCCCTCGTTCTTGAGCTTCTCGAGGTGATGCGAAAGCGTGGAGCTCGGGACGTCCAGCTCGGCCGCGATGTCGCCGACGACCAGCCCCTCCGGATGAGCCGACAATAGCAGGCGCATGATGCGCAACCGCGGCTCGGTGCCCATGGCCGAGAACATGTCCGCGTAGCGGGGCACGTTGTCGTCTACCGTCTTGCCAGCCATGTGAAAAACTCTCCCTAGCGCTCTTTCGATAATTCTATCGATAATCGAAATACAGACGCTGTCAAGAGGTGCGCTGATCTGGGCGGCAAGGTCGACGATTCGGGCGCTTAGCGCAGCGCGCGCGACACTTTGCCGTTGCCGCTCTCGTACCAGCCGCGCGTCGCGTTCACCACGCGCACGACGAGCAGCATTACGGGCACCTCGATCAGCACGCCAACGACCGTCGCGAGCGCGGCGCCCGACTCGAACCCGAACAGGCTGATCGCCGCCGCGACGGCGAGCTCGAAGAAGTTGCTCGCGCCGATCAATGCAGACGGGCAGGCGATCGCGTGCTTCTCGCCGAGCGTGCGATTCAGCCAGTACGCGAGCGTCGAATTGAAGAGCACCTGGATCAGGATCGGCACCGCGAGAAGCGCGATCACCAACGGCTGGTCGATGATCGCTTCGCCCTGGAAGGCGAACAGCAGCACGAGTGTTGCCAACAGCGCCGTGATCGACCACGGTCCGATCTTCGCCATCGCGGCCTCGAAAGCGGCCTGTCCGTTTCGCATCAGCGCACGTCGGAAAAGCTGCGCGATGATCACCGGAATGACGATATAGAGCACGACCGAGGTCAGCAGCGTTTCCCACGGCACGCTGATGCTCGCGATGCCGAGCAGCAGACCGACGATCGGCGCGAAGGCGAATACCATGATGGTGTCGTTCAGCGCCACCTGCGACAGCGTGAATAGCGGATCGCCGTTGGTGAGGCGGCTCCACACGAACACCATCGCCGTGCACGGCGCGGCCGCGAGCAGGATCAAGCCGGCGATGTAGCTATCGATCTGGTCGGCCGGCAGCAGCGGCGCGAAAAGATGGCGGATGAACAGCCAGCCGAGGAACGCCATCGAGAACGGCTTCACCAGCCAGTTGACGACGAGCGTGACGCCAATGCCGCGTGCGTGTTGGCGAACCTCGTGCAGCGCGCCGAAGTCGACCTTCATCAGCATCGGGATGATCATCACCCAGATCAGCAGCCCGACCGGCAGGTTGACCTGCGCAAACTGCAGGCGACCGATGAACTGGAACGCTTCGGGCAAGAGCTGACCGAGCGCGACACCGGCGACGATGCACAGGAATACCCAGACTGTCAGGTAGCGCTCGAAGACGCTCATCGGCGCGCCGATGGCGACCCGGGCGCTCACTTCACATTGCACGGACATGGTCGATGGAGGTCATTGGTCGTTCGTTCGCTCAGTAACCGGCTCACCGAGCTCGCGCACCTGCGATTGCAGCGACAGTCGATCGAGCTTCTCGAATGGCAGGCTCAGGAATAGACGGATACGCGTCGCGATCTGACGCTCGGCGTTGAAGAACGCTCGGCGCTGCGTGTCCCGATCGCCGGTTACGGCAGCCGGATCGGCGAAGCCCCAGTGCGCGGTGATCGGCTGCCCGGGCCAGGCCGGACACGCCTCGCCCGCCGCTTGATCGCAGACCGTGAAGACGAAATCCATCCGTGGAGCATCGGGTCGCGCGAACTCGTCCCAGCTCTTGCTGCGCAAACGCTCCAACTCGTAGCGTTGCTCGCGCAGCACTTCGACGGTCATGGGGTGCAACGCGCCGCGAGGAATGGTTCCGGCGCTGAACGCGTGGAAGCGGCCGCGCCCCAGTTGATTGAGGATCGCCTCGGCCATGATGCTGCGGGCCGAATTGCCGGTGCAGATGAAGAGCACGTTGAAGATGCGATCGCCCACGTCACGCTCCTTCCGTTTCGGCGACGGGTATGCCGACAAGCGCGAGCAGACGATCGACGCCGACCGGCTCCTCGGCAAGCATGCCCACAACCGCGTAGCGATGGGCGGCGTGCCGTTCGGCGACGGCACGGATCTGCTGCAACTCGGCAGTGGCGCGTCGACGCAGCAATGGCGACGTCGGTGTGGCTCGCGGCGACGCTCTGGTTCACGATCCACGCCCAAGGCTCGATACCCGCGCGACGCAGATCGGCCTGCAGGTTCGCTGCCTCAAGCACCGGTGTCGTTTCGGCAAGTGTCACGATGAGGACCTTGGTCTGCTTTGAGTCCTGCAGCTGCATCATTGGCGTCGTGAAGTGCGCGTTCGGTCCCATCTGTCGCGCGACGTCGCGGTGATACGCGCCCGTCGCATCGAGCAGCAGCAGCGTGTGCCCCGTAGGCGCCGTGTCCATCACGACGAACTTCCTGCCCGCTTCCCGAATGATCCGGGAGAACGCCTGGAACACCGCGATCTCCTCGGTGCAAGGCGAGCGCAGATCCTCTTGCAGCAGCGCGCGACCTTGCGCATCGAGCGCGGCGCCGCGCGTCGAGAGCACGTGCTCGCGGTAGCGCTCGGTTTCCGCACGCGGGTCGATTCGGCTCACCGTCAGATGGTCGAGCGCCTCGGCGAGCGTGTCGGTCAGGTGCGCCGCCGGATCTGAGGTCGTGAGATGAACGGTCAAGCCGCGGCGCGCGAGATCGACCGCGATCGCGGCGGCGAGTGTCGTCTTGCCGACACCGCCTTTGCCCATCAGCATCACGAGGCCGTGGCCGCTGGCGGCAATCGCATCGACCAGTGCGCCCAACTCGGGATGCGCCGCTTCCCGCAAGGGCTCGACAGCCGTGCCGATGGAGATTGCGGACTCGACGAGCAGCTCGCGGAGCGCGTCGACTCCGACGATATCGAAGGACTTGAGCGCGATCCGATCGCAGGGAAGCGCCGCAATCGAGCGCGGGATCGCCGCAAGTGCCTGCTGCTCGCGGTGCACGATTGCCGCGGCGAGCGAATCGCCGTTCGCCTCCACCATGGGCAGGATGCCGTTGATCACGAGGAACTGCCGCGCGAGTCCGATCGCCGCCAGCTCGTCATGCGTGCGCGCGACTTCACGCAGCGTCGCCTGCTGCGCGCGCGCGACGAGGATCAAACGGCTGCGCGCCGGGTCCGCCAATGCGTCGACCGCGTCCTTGTACTGCGCGCGTTGCTTGTCGAGACCGGCGAGCGGACCGAGGCACGACGCGTCCCCCTTGCCAGCTTCGAGAAAGCTCGTCCACGCGCCGGGAAGCTGCAGCAGGCGGATCGTGTGCCCGGTAGGCGCGGTGTCGAACACGATGTGATCGTAGTCGTACGCGAGCCCGGTATCGGTCAGCAGGGCGGTGAATTCGTCGAAGGCAGCGATCTCCGTCGTGCAGGCACCGGAGAGCTGCTCCTCGATGCCCTTGACGACGTCGTCGGGCAACACGCCGCGCACGGGCTCGACGATCCGATCGCGATACGCGCCGGCGGCAGCCTGCGGGTCAATCTCGAGCGCCGAAAGATTCGCCACCGCAGCGATCGCAGTGATGCGGTTGCCGATCGGAATGCCAAACACCTGCGCGACATTGGAGGCGGGATCGGTGCTCACGAGCAGTACGCGACGGCCGCTGTCGGCCAGCCGAACCGCCGCGGCGCACGCAATCGACGTCTTGCCCACGCCGCCCTTGCCGGTGAAGAACAGGTATCGGGGCGGTTGTTCGAGGAACTTCACGAAACTCTCGCTTCGACGGTGCGTCGCTTCAGCAGCAGCGTCCGCCGCTGCAGCAATTGCCTGCCGCCGCCGTTTCGGCCGTTGTCGCTTCGATATCCGCCCAGCGTGCCAATTCGGCGCGAGTCGGATAACGGCCCGCGAGCGCGACGGCGCCGTCGACCAAGGTCAACGGCAACGCCTGCGCGCCCGATCGCTGGAGAAAGTCCTTCACGATCGGGTTCTGGGCGAATGCGAGCGGCTGCTGTGAGAGGTTGGCGCGCTCGATGCGGGCGCCGCGCTCTTTCGCCCACTGCACATCAGCCGCGAAACGCACGAGCGCTTGGTCGACCTCGACGCCGCATACGCCACTGCTGCAGCACATCGCGGGATCGAATACCTGGACAAGCTTCATGA
Organism: uncultured beta proteobacterium; assembly: GCA_963728935.1. Taxonomy (GTDB): domain Bacteria; phylum Pseudomonadota; class Gammaproteobacteria; order Burkholderiales; family Casimicrobiaceae; genus CAVSMC01. The sequence goes on from CAVSMC010000001.1 coordinate 3,686,211, forward strand.
GTGAGTGTCTCTGACGGATTGAGTGGGTGGTGGCGGCATCAGCGTGCCGATGCGATCGAGCTCGGCTTTGAAGCGCGCCCGATCGTGTTGCAGTTCATGGAGCGGCAGCGCAAGGAACGCTTCGATGCGCTTGCGAAGGGTGCGATACGCGTTCTCGAATGCAGTGTCGGTCTTGGCATCGGTACCCGTCGCCTGTGCCGGATCGTCGACATCCCAATGCGCGCGCAGCACCTTGCCGAGGTACGCCGGGCAGGTCTCGCCGGCGGCGCTCGAACAAACCGTGATGACGACATCGGGTGCGAGCGGCAGGTTGTCCCACGACTTGCTGCGATATCCCGTGGTCGGGATGCCGTGTCGCGCGAGCAGCGTGAGCGTGCGTGGATTCACCTGGCCGGTGGGGTGACTGCCGGCGCTCAACGCACGCCAGCCCGCAGGCGCGAGATGGTTGAAGGTGGCTTCGGCGAGGATCGAGCGCGCGGAATTTCCGGTGCACAGGAAGAGCGCGTTCATCGCTTCACCTGTCGGCTTCAGTCGATGCCATTGCGGACGTGGCGCTATCGGGGCAACACAACGCGCCCTGCAACTCCGCGCATTGCTCGGGGTGGCCTGCGCAGCACTCTGCCGTGAGGTAGGCGACGAGATCGACCATCAGGGCGAGATTGGCGCGGTAGCGCTGGAATCGCCCTTCCTGTTCGACGGTGACGAGACCGGCCTGCGCCATCGCCTTGAGGTGAAACGAGAGGTTCGCCGGCGGCAGGTCGAGCGCGGAGGCGATCTGGCCGGCGACCATGCCCTGCGGTCCCTGCCGGACCAGCATTCGAAAGACATCCAGCCGAATGCCCGACGAGAGGGATTCGAAGACGTGCGTGGCGAGCCGTTTATCCATATTCAAATGATACAACAATTATTTGAATAATAGCCTCTCGAATTTACTGAGAGCCCGGCGCGTTCGTCCAGTCGGACCGCGAGGCTAACTGATATATTCGGTAAAACAGGATCTTGCGTGCTAAGAAGGCCGCTCGTCAGGCCCGATCGCCGAGCACATCCTCCGCCCACGACAGCGCGGCGATCACGTTAGGGAAGCCGATCGTGGGTGCGAGCAGCATCAGAGCCTGACGAATCTCGTCGGGGGTCGCTCCCGCATCTTTCGCGCGTCGTACGTGGCTGTGAACGGCGCCCTCCGACCGGATGGCCCCGGAGCCTGCGAGTTGCAGCAGCTGCGCCGTCTTGGCGTCGATAGGGCCGGCGGCGCGAACGGTCTTGCCAAGCGTGTCCCACGCCTCGAAGAACGCCGGATGTTGCTTCTTGAGCTTCAGATAGAGCTTCGGGGGCTTGCTTGCCACGTGCGTCTCCTTTTCGGGCGGGTAAAGCTGAAAGTCAGCGGACGATGTTCTAGCGTTGCGATTTTGGCTCAGCGCGCTCCTCGCGCGGCACGAGCCGCAGATACCTCAGCATGAAATCCGCGACATCGCGCGGCCTCTGCAAGTTCAGCACCGGCAGCTGACAATCGAGCTCGCTGTCGCTGACCATTGCCACGACCGACGGGTACTTGGGCCACAGCATGGGAAGCCCCAGCGACGGACGGTGGACTTCGATCATCGGAATCGCGGCGCCGCGGAAGCCCTCGAAGATGACGATGTCGACACCTTGCATTCGAAGCGCCAATTCGCGCGGATCGGGCTCGGGCTCGGCCCGGTACTCGTGCAGCAACGCCCAGCGGCGGTCACCGACGAGCATCACTTCCTCGCAACCTGCTTCGCGCAAGCGCCACGAATCCTTGCCAGGGCGGTCGAGGTCCATGCCATCGTGAGCCCGCTTGATGGCCGAAACAGTGAAGCCGTCGAGCCGAACGCAATGGATCACATCGATGATGATCGTGGTCTTGCCCGCACCCGAGCGGCCGATGAAGCCGAATAGGGCCGGTTGCGAGATCGCGCGGTCCGCCGCGATGGTATCGGGCGTCACGCTGCCATCCGGCTTCGCGAACGTGGCGCGCGCGGACGTCTGGTGGCGGCTACGCGACCGATCGAACGCGTCGAACCGACGACGCAACGGCCGTTCTCGCGCATCGCCAATCGTTGCCGGCATCGCTTGATGTCGCTCGTGAACTCGCTCTGCGGAATTGAGCGAACCGCCGCGAATAGCTCGATGAGGAACGGCGTCGAGGCTTCGCGCAATCGATAGAACACCCAATTGCCCCGTCGTTCCGGTGTAACGAGTCCGGCCTTCTGCAGCTCCTTGAGATTTCTCGATACGTTGTAGTGCGAAGCGTCGAGGACGTCCATCGCCTCCGTCACGCAAGCGCGCTGGTCGATCTTCGCCAACAGCCAGAACAACCGAAGGCGGGAAGGCTCAGCTAGCGCCTTGAGCGTGGCCATGTAGCGTTCATCCATCGTTGCCTCCTTCAGTGAGTACTGATGAACAGCGCGATGCGACGCATTGTCGCCCCGGAAGGGAACACGCCGTCGTGGGCCCAGGACCTTGCGACCGACCTTCGCTTCGACGATCAAACCGATAGTCTTGATGCGCTGGCCGATGAGCTACGGTGGGAGCTCAATCGCCTGTTCATCGGTCCGCGAAAGCGTATAGCGCCGCCCTACGAGTCCGCCTATCGGTAATCGGACGGCTTGCTCACGCAGCAGCCTTTCCAGGATGTCGGACACATCTACGCTGCCTGGGGGTTGAACATCGATCCGGCGCGGGGGATGGCGGAAGACTACGTCGGATACGAGCTCGAGTTCATGTTCTATCTGCTGTCGCTGGAAGCCGGTGCAGCAGATCTCGACCGACAGCACGCCGAACGCCTGCAGGCAGCGCAACGCGAGTTCCTGACCGAGCACCTCGGCAGCTGGCTGCGGCGGTTTTGCGCCGACGTTGTGTCGGGGACGCGCTCGCAGCTTTGGCGAAGCATGGTTGGCGGCCTGCGCGATTTCGTATACGCCGAGACGCAATTGGCGTTGCCGGCACGCGTTCACCCAGCCTGACCTTCCCGCATCCGAAAAGCGCGCCCTGGATGCGCGCATCCGAAGTGTCGCCGTTACGGGGCGCACGCGCACGCGGTAATGCGCCGGCAGTCGTTCTGTCAGCCGGAAACCTCTGGCCGCCGTCGACTTCTTGGCGCCTGACCCGAATGGTCCGCGTCAACCTGGGAGGCGCCATCACCGGCTCGGCTGATTCGTGAGCGCCGGGTGCGGTGATCGGAGTTACCGACGGATTTGGTCGGGTATTCGGGCCTCTACGTCGGTTTCATCTTGATGGGGGTCAACCTTGCGACTGATTGTCGCCGGGACAATGGCGAGGTTGCGACCCGCTTGCGTTGCGACGAACCAGCCACAGGAGGAAGTGCAATATGGAACTCCGCCGCCGCAGTTTCCTGAAGGGCATGGGCGCACTCGGGGGTGTCGCCACCAGCGGAATAGGCTTCGAGGTGATCGCCCAAGCCGCCAAGCCCACCAAGACCGCGGCAAAGGCCAAAGGCGGTGGCGCACCGCTCGACGTGAAGCACGTGAAATCGGGCTGTGCCATTTGCCCGAACTTCTGCGGGATCGACGCGACGGTCGTCAACGGGATCGTGCGCACGATCTATCCGGACGCCGCGCGTGCCGAGTTCTACAACCACGGCATCTGCCCCAAGGGCGCGTCGGGGATGTTCAACACGTATGATCCGTATCGCCTCAAGAAGCCGCTCAAGCGCACCAATCCGAACAAGGGGCCGAACGAGGATCCGAAGTGGGTCGAGGTCTCGTGGAACGAAGCGTTCAACGAGATGACGCTGCGGCTTGCGCGCATCCGCGTCGACAATCCGTCGAAGCTCGTGTGGCAGCACGGTCAGGGCAAGTACCTCATCGGCGAAGAATTCTGCTCGGCGTTCACCAAGGCGTTTGGCACGCCGAACATGATCCACCGCACGACCGCGTGCGAAGCCGCGCGACACGTTGCCGACGAACTCACGTGGGCGAGCGCGGGCATCCTGCCCGATCTCAAGTACTCGAAGCTGCTGCTCAATTGCGGCGCGAACTACTTCGAAGGCGAGCAAGCGTCGCGCTGGCTCGACTGGCAGGCGACGATGAGTCGTGAGCAGAACGGCCTGAAGACGATCGTCGTCGAGCCACGCCTTTCCGCCTGCGCAGGCAAGGCTGACGAGTGGGTGCCGGTACGCCCGGGCAAGGATCCCGTGCTGCTGCTGGCGATGGCGAAAGTATTGATCGACGCTGGCACCATCGACGAGCCTTTCCTCGTCGAATTCACCAACGCGCCGCAACTGGTCGACGCCGCCGGCATCATCCTGAAGGACAAGGACGGCAAGACACCACTGGTGTGGGACACGGTGTCGGGCTCGGCGAAGCCCTACGTGGCCGGCGTGAAGCCGGCTTTGAAAGGCGCCTATACGGTTGACGGCAAGCCGATGCGTACGGCATTCCAGGTGCTTTCCGACAGTCTGAAGGACATCACGCCGCAGTACGCGGAGGAAGTCGCCGGCGTGCCGGCTGCCACCGTTGTGCGACTCGCGCAGACGTTTGCGAAGGAAGCGCGCATCGGCGAAACGATCGAGATCGAGGGCAACAAGCTGCGGTACCGGCCGGCGGTGCTCTACACGTTCCGCGGCCTGTCGGCGAAGGAATACGGCGTTCAGGGTTGGCGCACCGGTCTCATCGTCAACATGCTGGTGGGCAATCTCGACGCGGTTGGCGGACTGATGCTCGGCGGCGCGTATGCGCGGCCCCAGTACTTCGACGTCAGCGTCTGCGAGTACCCGCCGAAGCGCAGCGATCTCGCGCAGAGCGTGTTCTTCCCGTATGCGAACCATCACATCGCGCAGACGACGAATCTGACCGTGCAGGATCCGAAGGCGTACGGGCTTGCGTACACGCCCGAGATGCAGATCTTCTACGGCAGCAACCGGCCGATGTCGATTCCGAATTCCGGGCAGCAATTCGACGGTCTCGCGAAGACGTACAACGTCGTTATCGACGTCATCATGACGGAAAACTGCTGGTACGCCGACATGGTGCTGCCGGACAAGACGTATCTCGAGTCGTGGCACTACGCGCCGACACGTGGCACACCGGAGGCAGGACACAATGCGATCCGGCAGCCGATGACTAATCCGTACAACCTCGAGTACGACGCGTTCACCATGCTGTGGGAGCTTTCGAAGCGGCTCGATTTCCGCGACAAGTTCGCTGACGAATGCAACAAGGCATGGGGTCTGAAGGAGGTGAAGTTCACACCCGGCCGCGACTACACGCAGCGCGAAGGCGTCGAAGTGATCTGGGCCGACAAGACTAAGAAAGACTTTTCGATCGCGATCGAGCAGGGCTTTGTTGGCAGCAAGAAGGCGGTCAAGAGCAAGTACCTCGGAGGCGCCGAGGACAAGTTCAAGGGACCCGGCAAGGCGAAGATCAAGCTTTATGCCGATCAACTGATCGATACGTACTACAAGGTCGAGGGCATCGCGAAGAAGAACAATCTCGCGAAGATCGATCTGCCGAAGTACAAGATCGCGTATGCCCCGCTGCCGAACAAAGATCACGCGTTCCCGACGCCGCACCGCGAAGCGACCGGCTATCCGCTCTACCTCATCACGCACAAGCGAATGTACCGCAACCAGTCGGGCTTCACCGTCAACAACGCAATCCTCAACCAGGCGCTCGGTGAAGATGCTGCCACCAACTACGTGCAGATCAACGTGAAGAGCGCCGCAGAGCTCGGCGTCAAGAGCGGCGACACGGTCACGATCGAGACGCGGGTAGGCAAGATCAACGGCACCGCACAGGTGGTACAGGGCATCCGTCCCGATACGATCGCCGTGTCGTATCACTACGGGCAGTGGAGCCCGGGACTGTCTCCAATGGGACGCAAGGGCACGGCGATCAATCAGGTGCTCGAGCATCACCCGGATCTGATCTCCGGTCACAACTCGTTCAACGACACCAAGTGCAAGGTCTACAAGGCGTAACGGGAGACGGCGATCATGACCAAATTCGTAAGACTCATCGATCAAGAGCGCTGCATGGGATGCCGCGCCTGCGTGGCCGCCTGCGCCGTCGAGAACCACTTCACGCCCGACGCGCCCTGGAACGTGATGGTCGAGTATGAAGTAGGGACCTATCCCGTGGTGAAGCGAATCTACAACACGATGAACTGCATGCACTGCGAGCATCCTTCGTGCAAGGCCGCGTGCGACGCCGCCGGATACAAGGCGATCACCAAGAATGCCTACGGCGTCGTGCTGGTCGACTACGACAAATGCACCGGCTGCGGTTACTGCGCGGCGGTGTGTCCGTACGGCGTGCCGCAGCTCAACAACGAATTGAAGACGCTATCACCCGGCAAGGGCAAGATCGGGTCCGAGAACATCGTCTATGCCGATCGTCATCCGACGCATCGCAAGAAGGCGAAGACCGTCGAGAAGTGCACGTTCTGCTGGCACAAGCTCGAAGCCGCCATCAACGACGGCAAGCAGGATCGCATCGGCAAGGATCAGGCGTACACGCCGAGCTGCGATCTTGTCTGCCCGACACAGGCGCGCGTCTTTGGCGACGCCGACGATCCGAACTCCGACGTGTCGAAGCGGATTGCCGCAACCAAGGCGGTGCAATTGAAGAAGCAGTTCGGCACCGGCCCGCAGGTCTACTACGCGCTGGCACAAGGAGCGAAGTCATGAAGCGCCTGATCGCAGCAGTGGTACTCGGTCTTGCGGTGGCGGCGCTGCCGGCGGTCGCAGCCGACGATGCGGCCAAGACGCCAGTCAAACCGGCGGCGGCAGTCAAGTCGATGGATCCCGCCAAGGGGTCGTTTCACCGCGTGCACACGCAGAAGTTGAAGCTCTCCTGCGATACGTGTCATGCAACCGAGGTAAAGGACGTGCTGTTCCTGCGTGGCGCAGAAGTGACCGCCAACGGCTTCTCGCCCGTCGACCGCGCGAGCTGCGCCGGATGTCACCAGACTCCGGCCAAGCCGGCGTGGTACGGCACGGCCCGCTGATGGAGAGCGCGGCGCTCGCCGACATCGCCCAACGCCGCAGTCGCACCTACTGGCTCCTGTCGCGTCTCGTTCTCGAGGCGCCGGGGGCGGCATTCCTGACCGAGCTCGGCACCGCGCTCGACAGTAGCGTGCTCGACCCCGAAGCCCCACTGGGAGCGGAAACCGTTGCGTTGAGAGACGCGATTCGCGCGGCTCGCGCGGATTCTGCCGCGCGCGCAGCGCTCGCTGTCGAACGGACGCGGTTGCTCTCTGGACTTGCCAAGAGCTACGGCGCACCGCCGCCGTACGAGTCGGTGTTCCGCGAGGACAAGCTGCCCGGCGAGTCGACGATTGCAGTCACCCAGGCGTACGCGGAGGCTGGCTTCGAGCCGCCCGTGCCCGAAGCCGGTCCTGCCGACCATCTCGGCGCGGAATTGCGCTTCCTCGCGCTCCTTTGCCACCGCGAAGGCGAAGCCTGGCGTTCGGGGGAGCATTCGGACGCTTCGGCGTGGGTCGAGCGCGAGCGCGCCTTTCTCGACGACCACGTGTTGCAATGGGTGCCCGAACATTGCCAACGCCTCGTCGCGCTGGCCGAATCCTCCTATCATCGTGCGATGTTAAGCTTGATCGCCCGAGCCTGCGTTATCGACCGCGACGACGTCGCAGAACTGCCGCTCTACCGCGGCGAAGCATGAAGGCCGACGTTACCCCGCGCGCCGCCGTGCACGGCGATCGGCGTCACGCGACGCTTTCCCGACTCGAGCGCGGAATGACGGTTGCCGCGAGCCACTCGGTTGAATTCGCGTCGCGCGGCGTGGTGCTCATCGTCGGCGACGATGCTGGCGTTGTCCCGCACGCCGCCGTACTGTCGCATACGCTGAAGGTGATCGTCTGCGCGCCCGGCACGCAGGATGCGCCCGGTCTTCCCCGCGACGTCATCTCGATTGGCGGTCGCGTTGTCGGCATCAGCGGGCGAATGGGCGCGTTCACGGCGCAAGCGGCGGTATCGCACGACGAAAGCGCCGACATCGGACGCTTCAGCCCGAACCCTGATCGCACGTTCGATCTGGTGCTTGACTTGTCGCGCACGCCGCATTTTCCGCAGGCCGTTCCGCCACTCGGGTATTTCGCGCCCGGTCTGGACACCGCAGCCATCGACGAGGCGCTCGCCCTCTTGCCCACGCTGGTCGGCCGCTTCGGCAAGCCACGTTACTTCGACTACGCGGCGGAGTTGTGTACGCACGGCGCGAAAGGGCTAGCCGGCTGCACCCGCTGTCTGGGCGTATGCTCGACCGCGGCCATCCGGTCGGCGGGCGAGGTGATCTCGGTTGATCCGTATCTATGCCAGGGCTGCGCAACGTGCGCGCTCGCGTGTCCCACCGGAGCGCTGACGTTCAAGCCTGCGCCGCGCGCCGAGCTCATGGCGCAAACCGCGCAGACGATCGCGGATGCACGCGTCGATGGGGTTGCCCACCCGGTACTGCTGATTCGCGCTGCAGCGGTGGACGCTCGCGATGACGATCGTGCATTGCCAGCGATTGCACGCTGGCTCGACGTCCCTGCGCTGCCCGCATTCGGCGAAGAATTGTGGTTTGCGGCGCTTGCACAGGGCGCCGCCGGCGTGGTGTTGGTTTCCGACGAGTCGACACAGCTCGCCAGCAAGCTGATCGCCGAACGCATAACCCAGGCGCAGGACATTCTCGTCACGGTCGCCGCTCGACGTGAACGAATCGCGCTAACGGCGCCGCAAGACGTTGCCTCCAAAGTCGCAGCGCTCGCAGCGCTTGTACCAAGTCACGCGCGTCTGTCGACGCCGAATCCCCGCGCGACCAAACGGGGACTGATGCTCGCGGCGATCGACACGTTGACTTCGGGCCGTGTCTCCGAGGCGCGGACGCTCGTTGCCGGCGCAACGTTCGGCGAGGTCATCGTCGACCGCGCGAAGTGCACGGTATGCCACGCGTGCGTGAATCTTTGTCCGACCGCAGCCCTGGTCGGCGCGACCGAGCCGTATCCGATGCTCTCGTTCGTCGAGGCGAGTTGCGTGCAGTGCGGGCTGTGCGAGGTCGGCTGCCCTGAAGATGCGATCACGTTGCAGCCGCGCTTTGTCGCCGATGTGGCCGCACGCACTACCGCTCGATTGCTACACGAGGACGAGCTCGTACGCTGCACGTCCTGCGGGACGCCGTTCATGCCCGCGAAGCTGCTCGCAATGAACATGGCTCGCCTGCAGGACTTTCCCGGGCTCGTGTCTGCGGGCGGCGTCGAGCGGCTGAAGATGTGTCCTGCTTGCAGGCAGCGCGAGTCACTCACGGACGAAGCGGGCACGCAGTAGCGCGATCGCAGTGACGGGGATATCGCGTTGAAGATCGTTAATATCGTCGGGGCGTCGGCGTTGCGTGATCGCAGCCTGATCGACAAGCTCATCGCGTCGCTTCGCTTCGATGGATGGTCGGTGTCGACGATCAAGCGGGCTCCCGACGGCTTCGATCTCGACCAGCCGGGCAAGACCTCCTACGAGCGACGCGAGGCAGGTTGCCGTGAGGTGATGCTGGTGGGCGATCGCCGGCTCGCGCTGATGAGCGAATTTCGCGACGAACCGGAACCCCCTCTCGCCGATCTCGCCGCACGCCTGCTTCCCGTCGACATCGTCATTGCTCAAGGATTCAAGGGTGCGTCCGTCCCGACGGTCGAAGTTTTCGTGCGAGCGCGGCACGGTGAGCCGCGCTGCGAACACGATCGAAACATCGTGGCGCTCGTGAGCGACGAGCGGATCGAGTGTCGCGTACCGCATTTCGATCCCGACGACATCGACGGGTTGTGCCAGTTCCTGACACGATGCGTTGACCTCGAGCGAGGACAGGACGGTGCTGAGCGCTGATGTCATCGCTGTGTCGGCACGGCGTCGAACCGGGCTGCGACTAGCGGTTGCGACTACCTGATCCCGACGCGTCCGATGGCTATGCGCGTTGCATTCCGTGCAGCATCGGAACGCTGAATAGCGCGGGCACCCCGACGGCAACGTCGACGTTGAAGAAGGCGCCTAGATACTATGAACTCCTCGGTTCGAAGCAGCCTCCTTGTCTGGCCGCAAGGGTAAGGCTAAACGAATAGAAACTTTCCCCCAGCGACGAGCAGCACGAAGCCGAGTACGCGCTGAAGTGCGGAATTGCCGAGCCATCGAATGCCGAACTGCGTTCCGATCACTCCTCCAAGCAACGCGGCCACCACAAAGTAAGACAGCTCAGGCGGCAACGATCTTAGCGAAACAAGATTGCCCGCCAACCCGGAGATCGAATTGGCGAGGATGAACGGTGCCGTAATGCCAGACGCCTGTCGCGCGTTGGTCCAGCCGAGGAAGAGGAGCAGCGGACTCAGGAAGATTCCTCCGCCGGTCCCCGTGAGGCCGGAGAGCAGGCCGATTGCCGCGCCGGAAAGGATTCCGGCAAACCACGGAATATGGATGGCGACCTGCTGGTCCGTTGCATCAGGTGTCCGTGGTTGGAAGAGGAGCTTGATCGCGGCGATGACGAGAACGATGCCGACGATCGCCTTGTACAATTGCGCAGGCAATTGAATCGCGCCGCCCAGGAATGCCAGGGGCAGCGAACCCAAAAGTAGAGGCAATAAAGACTGCCATCTGACCAATTCTGCACGATGCAGGCGATAGCTTGCGAGTAAGGCGACGATAATGTTGAGCGTGAGGGCGGTCGGCTTCATTACAGCCGGCGCCAGGCCGAAGAGCGCCATGGCGGCGATATATCCTGAGGCTCCGGCGTGGCCAACGGAAGAGTAAAGCGCAGCGGCGGCCAGTATCAGGACGGCAAGCAGAGCAATGTCGGCGGGACTCATCGCAGCCGCAGCAGTGTTAGAGAGACATTGACGGGATTCGCATAGCCTGGTCCTACGGCCACACACGAGAAACAGGCACATCGAACCGTAATCTGGGCGTGCATCGCGCTTAAGAGCGCGTTTCGGTTAACCGCGTCACCGACCAACGCTTCGGCGACCTCACAGTACGTGCCTTGAAGAACTCGGAGAGCTGGGTGGTAAGTGCGACTGAAACTGGCGGCCAAGCCAAGTCGCAGTGTCACAGATACGTGCGCACAGCGGTTGAGGATAGCAAGAAAGGGGCGTCCGGTTGGACGCCCCAATTGCATTGCGCGGAGGAGGAGGATGCCGCGCGGTGCGAGCCTAGACGCGATCGTAGCGCCGGCTCTTGAAGCTGATCGTCTTGCGGTGTTCATCACCACCGCCGACTCGCCGCACGCTCGCCCACGTTCCCTTGTAGTAGGGAATGATGTTGCGATCGGTCCAGTTGGTGGTGACGTCGCCCTGCACGCCGTTGTCGTAGCCGAACTGCATGAAGGTCTGACCCGGCTTCTGGTCGGGCTCTGGATACGCCATCGCGAATGTCGAGCCCCAGTCGTTGTAGACCTCGACGATGTCGCCACCCTCGATCTTGAGTTCCGCCATGTCCTGCGGATTCATCTCGATGATCGACATCGGGTAGCGCCCGCGCACGTAGGCGTTGTACTTGTTGTGATATCCGGTCTGCCACACCTCATTGATGCGGCCGTTGTTGATCCAGAACTTGTGCTTTGCTTTCTGATCGGCAACGGGTTTCGGCAATCCCGGCCACGGCGAAGGCAGGAACTTGGCTTTGCCGTCGCTCGTGTCGAACTTGTTGTCGGTGTAGAGCATCTCGGTGCCGATGAGCTTGCCGTCCCTGTACTCCTTGATCGGCAGCTGGACGCCGTTGTTTCCCATCGCCCGTAGCCGCTCGTAAGTGGCGATGTTGCCGGTGCCCCCGCCCTGGCTGTCGATTGGCGGCGCGCCCGACTGTCCGGCGCGCCGGAAGCCGTCGTTGAACGCGTCCTCTTCGTTCTTCCACTCGAAGCCGTCGAAGCGCGCCGCCATCGCTGCGTTGCCTTCGGCTTGATACAGCGCCTTCAGCTTGGTGGCGATGGCTGCGGCGATCAGGCAATCTGGCTTGGCGGTGCCCGGTGGGTCCATGAACTTCTGCGACAGTCGAATGCGCCGCTCGCCGTTCATCGACGTCAGGTTCATCTCACCCGGATGGGCGGCCGGCAGCAGCAGGTGCGAAGCTTCGGAGAACATCACCGGATAGAGATCGATCGTCGTGACGAAGAGGCCGCCCTTGTCGCATGCATCGACGATGACATCGACCATCTGCGCGGACGTGACGCCGCGTGCCTTGGCCATTGCTTCTTTCACGATATTGGCGCGGCGATGGATCTCGGTGCGATACGCCTGCGCGTTGAGCGTCGTCTGGAAGTTGTTGCAGCCCCAGGCCGTGAGCATCTTGCCCTTGCCCTTCATCAACTCTTCGTCGATGAAGATCTTGCTGTTGCCCGGGTACGGAGGTCGCGTGTAGCCCTCCTGGTGGCCGCCCATCCGCACGCAGCCGGTGCCGCGCCGTCCGACGTTGTGCGTCGCGAGCACGAGATCGACGAGCGCCGACTGGATCAGGTAGTTGTCGTTGCCCCAGATGATGCCTTTCTCGTAGGCGTGCATCGTGCGTGGCGACACGCCCGCGGCCTTGGGCTTGTACGCCCACTCGGCGGCCTGCTGCAGCTTCGCCACGGGCACACCGGTGATGCGGCTGCATTCGTCGAGCGAAAGCTTGTTGGCGGCGACGGCGGCGTCGAAGCCGGTGGTGTATTTCCCGATGAAGTCGCGGTCGATCCAGCCCTGGTCGACGACATAGGTGAACAGACCGTTGAAGAGTGCGATATCGGTCCCGGGCTGAATGTCGAGGTGCAGCACCCGGTCCTTCGCGACTTGTTCGGCCACCGCGATCGTATTGGTACGACGCGGATCGACGAAGATCACGCGCGCCGCGGGAAGCGGTTCGTTGGGGAACCATTTCTTGCGCTTGTCCGCGGTGCCGCCCTGAAGGTTCGGGATCCAGTGGGCGAGAAAGTAGTTCGTTTGCGTCTCGTACTGGTTCGCGCCGATGCCCATGATGCAGTCGGCGAGCTCGGCATCCTCGTAGGCGTTGTTGAGCTCACCGACGCCCATGTCGCGCGTGGCATGACACTCGGAGTTGTACGCGGGCCGATTGTGGATGCGCACCATCGGCGTCTGCAGCGCGGTGAACATGAGCTTTCCCGTGCCCCAGGTATTCTCGAAGCCGCCACCGGCGCCGCCGTGGTCGAAGCAGTTGAAGACGAGCTCGGACGGACCGCTCTTGTCGAGCAGCTTCTTGGCAACACCGCAGTAGATGGCAAGCGCCTCGTCCCAAGTCGTGTCGACCCATTGCGCGGCGGTGAAGAGCCGCGGCTGCTTCAAGCGCGCTTTCGCGTCACCACCGGGCGTGTACATGTACGTGGCCATCTGGCCTCCGCGCACCGAGGAGAGTCCCTGGTTGACGCTGCATGCTTTATCGGGAAGCACCATGATGTTGTAGCGCTTGCCGTCGCCATCCTCGATCACGTTGTGCATCGCGGGCGTCATGATCTGAGTGAGCGGGGGCACCTGCTTGCGGTAATCCACGCCGAGCGCGTTCTGGTGCGGCGCGCGGCCCCCTTCGCGGCTCTCGTCCCACTTGTAGACGTGATAGCCACAGCCCACGATGCAGAAGTGGCAGGTGAGGTTGGTCTTTTGCGCGTTCACCGGCGGGAGCGGCACGCGGTCCTTGTATTGCGCCATGGTGTCGCCTCCTTAGAGCACGTTGGATTGACGGCCGTAGATCAGGCCTTCGACGGCGACCGCGGTCACCGTGCCGGCGCCGGCCTCGTACTGAAGTACGACGCGGGGCAGGTTCTCGGTCGCCTGTCCGCACACCATCTGCCCGCCTTTCTCGGCGTCGAACGTGCTGAAGTGGCACGGGCACTTGAAGCAGCCCGATTTCGCGTCGAATGCGACCGGGCACCCCATGTGCGTGCACAGCGTGCTGAACGCGACGATGTCGCGATCCGGACCGACGCCGCCCTCGGCGGGGGTCCCCATCTTGATCAGCGTGCACGGCGACGACGCGTCGGGATAGGTGAACGCGACGGGTTGACCTACTTTCACCTGCGCCGCGGCACCGAGCGCCTTGCGTGGGTAAGGGAGGACGGTGCTGCCCGCATCGGCACCCGTGGCCGCGTGGGCAGGATTCGGGATTGCGCCGCTCGCCAGGCCGGCGCCCGCGGCGAGGCCCCCTGAAACCTTGAAGAAACGCCTCCGCGAGAGCTTGTCGCTCATCTCATCTCCTCCGATAGTTATGATCGCGATCGCCCGCCGAGCGATCGGGAACGAGCTATTGCACGAAGCGTTCCCGCCACACCGAGGCTTTCGACAACGCACAATCAAGGCGTTACGCGAACGTGGCGGGCGCGGATGTTACCGGCGGGTAACACACTGAGCGGCCGAAGGCGGTGCGATGTCACCGCCGGGTAACCGCGCAGCGCGAGGTCCCGGCGGCGATTAAACTGGTGGCTGGGCACCGAGGAGCAGCAAGCATGAACGCGTGTCGACTACCGGGAGCAGAGGACCGATCGGCGCGCGCGATTTCGCGGCGCCGCTTCTGTGCCGCCGCGCTAACTGCCGCACTGCCAGCGGTTGCGCGCGCGGCCGACGCACCCATTCACATTGGCACGACGGCCGTCATCCTCGACGACCAGCTCGGTTTCATGCGGGCGTGGCGCGATTATCTGCAGCCAAAGCTGGGCCGACCCGTCGTGTTCGTGCAGCGCGGCAGCTATCGCGAGATCACTGCGATGCTGCTCGCAGACCAGCTCGACTTCGCGTGGGTGTGCGGCTACCCGTACGTTCGTCATCGCGACACGCTCGAGTTGCTCGCGCTGCCGAACTGGGGCGGCAAGCCACTGTATCGCTCGTATCTAATCGTACCGGCCACCGATCGGTCGAGCGATGGCTTCGCCGCGCTCGCCGGAAAAGTGCTGGCCTATTCCGACCCGGACTCCAACTCCGGATTTCTCGTTCCGCAGTACGAGATGCTGCGCGTCGGCGTCAAACCGGCAACGCATTTTCGCAAGACATTCTTCACGTACGCGCACCGCAAAGTAGTGCAAGCCGTCGCCGATGGCGTTGCCCAGGGTGGCACGGTCGATGGCTACGTGTGGGAGACGCTGGCGCTGCGCGTGCCTGCGCTCACCGAACGCACGCGAGTCGCGCACGCCTCCGATGAATATGGGTTTCCGCCGATCGTCGCACGACGCTCGCTCGATCGCCCGACGTATGCGCGCTTTCGCGATGCGCTGCTCGCGATGCCTGGGGATGCGCGTGGGCGCGAGCTCCTTCATGAGCTCAATCTCGATGGCTTCCTGCCGCCGGACGACGAGCCGTTCAAGAGGATTGACCGCATCCTCGCGTTTGTCGCCTCGCGCGAGCGGCTGCCGACGTAACCGATGCCCGCGCTGCGCGACCTGAGCTATCGCATCAAGGTGCCGCTCGCCGTGTCGGGCGTGATCATCTTCGTTGCCGGGATCATCGCCGCGATCCTGGGCGCGCGCATCTACGCTGATGCACGCGCCGATCTGCTCGCCAATGCCGAGAGCCTTGGGCGCACCCTCGCGCGGGCGTTGACACCCGTGATGCTCCGCGACGACGTGTGGCAGGCGTACGAGGCGATCACGGCCCCGCTCGGCGCCAATGCAGCGGAGCGCGCCAGCCAGCGCTCGATCACCGTCGTCGACGCCGACGGCAAGGTGTACGCATCCTCCGACCCGGCGCGATTTCCGATGCTTGCGCCCGCCGCCCAGGCGCTCGGGACCGCTGCCGACACATTACTCGTGGCGACAGACGGCAACGGCGCCCGGATCGCCGATGATCCCGCGGGCGATGCGCTGCTGGTCGCGGTGCCGGTCGTGGCCGACGACGGCGCTCGGCTCGGCAGCGTCGTGCTGAGCTATTCCAAAGACGTGTTCACGCCGCGCTTCTTCTCGACCGTCCAGCGCGTGGTGATTTCCACGCTGCTTGCGCTCGCGGTGTTGGTCCCGCTTGGCTGGCTGTTCGGACGCCGCATCGCCGCGCCGATGATCGACCTGTCGGCGGCGATGGCGCGCGCGGCCGAATTGCCGCCGACCGAAGCGACACGCGGCGTGTACCGTGGCGGCGACGAGATTGGTCAGCTCGGCGCACGCTTCGAGCGCATGTTGCACGAGCTCGATGCCAAACGTCGCCTCGAGCGCGAGATGGTTGCCGCCGATCGCCTCGCAGCGATCGGGCGTCTCACTGCGGGCATTGCGCACGAGATCAACAATCCGCTGGCCGGCATGCTGACCGCGATCGACACCTCGCGAAAGCACGGCAACCCGGACCCAATTGTCGCGAAGACCCTTTCGCTCGTCGAGCGCGGGCTGCAGCAGATCCGCCATACGGTGAGCGCACTCCTGGTCGAAGCGCGTATCGAAACGCGCGCGTTGACGCCGCAGGATGTCGACGACGTGCGCACGCTCCTCGAACCCGAAGCCGAAGCGCGCGAGCAGCGGCTGCAATGGGAATGCGAGCTCGACCGCTCGCTGCCGCTGCCGTCGACATCGATTCGCCAGATCCTCATCAATCTGTTGCTGAACGCGATCCAGGCCGCAGGACCGGGAGGCAACGTCAGCTGCAGGATCACGGATGACGGCGACCAAATATCGCTCGAGATCCGCAATGACGGATGTCCCATTGCGGCCGAGCAACTCGAGCACCTTTTCGAGCCTTTCCTGGCGAGTGACGGCGGAGGCAGCGGACTCGGGCTGTGGGTTACCTACCAGATCGTCGAGCAGTTGCGCGGCACCATTCGGGTGAAGAGCGGGCCGCCCGAAACCGAATTCGCGGTCGCTGTGCCGCTGCGGGCCGTCGCATGATCGCCAAGGTTTGCCTGATCGAGGATGACCCCATCATGGGCGAATCGCTGCACGAGCGGCTCGTGCTCGAGGGCTTCGCCTGCGATTGGCACCGCACGGGCGCGGCGGCGCTCGAGCGACTCGGACAGGAGCCGTACGCGGCCGTGGTGTCCGACATCCGGCTGCCCGACGTATCGGGTGAGACGCTTTTCCGCGAGGCGATCGAGCGCGATAAGCACGCACCTCCGTTCGTCTTTGTGACCGCGTACGGCTCGATCGACCGTGCGGTCGAGTTGCTGAAGCTCGGCGCGGCCGACTACGTGACCAAACCGTTCGACGTCGAGCGGGTGATCGCCAAGCTGCGCGTGCTCGCGGGCGTCGGCGAGGGCGAGCCGGTCGTTGCACGAGGCGAGCTTGGCACGTCGGCCGCGGCGCGCCGTGTCGAGGAACTGCTTCCGCGCATTTCGGAGCGCGCGGATACCGTGCTGATCACCGGGGCGTCGGGTGTAGGGAAGGAGCGCGTCGCGCAGATTCTGCATCGGTTGGGCGACGCCGAGGGACGTGCACCCTTCATTGCGGTCAATTGCGCCGCAGTCAGCGAGTCGCTACTCGAAGCAGAACTCTTCGGACACGAGCGTGGCGCGTTTACCGGCGCCATCCGCACGCGGCGAGGTGTATTCGAGCAGGCCGAGGGCGGTACGCTTTTCCTCGACGAGATCGGCGAGATGACGCCGGCGATGCAGGCGAAGTTGCTGCGCGCTGTTCAGGAACGCGAGATCGTTCGCGTCGGCGGCGAAAAGCACATTCCGGTTCGCTTGCGCCTGGTATGCGCGACGAACCGAGATTTGCAGGCCCTTGTTGACGGCGGGCGCTTCCGGCTCGACTTGTTCTATCGGATCAACGTCATCCACGTGCGCCTTCCGCCTTTGCGCGAACGGCCCGATGACATTCGTTGGTTCGCGCGGCTGTTCCTCGCGGAGAACGCTCGAGGCGATTCGAGTCCGAAGCGCCTGAGCATCGCCGCGGAATCGGCGCTGCTCGCGCACCCTTGGCCGGGGAACATCCGGGAGTTGAAGCACGCCATTGAACGCGCCTGCATACTCTCGAAGCGCCCGGTGATCGAGCCGGCCGACCTGTTCGAGGAGCCGGGCGCGGACGCGCCCGGAGCGCTGGAGGAGGGTGATGCAACGCTCGCCGATTATCTGCAGCGTTGCGAACGCTACTTCATCCTCGAGACCCTCGAACGACACGGCTGGCAGATCGGCGCCACTGCGAAGGTGCTCGCGATTAGCCGCAAGAGCCTGTGGGAGCGGATGCGCCGACTTGGCATCGCAGCGCCCGAGGGTGAGGAGTAGGCGACTCGCGTGTGCGAGGCCCGTGAGAACGGTCGTCGCCATCCTTGCCGTTGTCGCTGCGCGTGCGGCGGGCTAAGCGCGATTGAAGCCGCTTAGCCGTTGATATCGCGTCGCACTGCCTCGTACTGGTCTTTGGCGATTTCGCCGCTCGCGTACCGGCGTTCCAGGATCTCGCGGGCCGTCTCGCGGCGATCGCCGCTTCGAGTGCGATGACCGAATCGCGACCACATGCCGCCGCAGGCGAACATCATGATCGCCATGAAGAGCACGCAGAAGAGCGGAAAGATCCAAAAGCCGTTCATATGAGGAAACCAGCTGAAGTCCATGATCTGATCCTTAAGAGAAGATGCGCGGTTAGCCGCAGCACGGCTTGTCAGCCTCTGCCATGGTCTTGCCGCACACCACGCCAGTTGATGGAGGCGGACAAGAATTGGATAGAAGATCCAGTGCGGTCTGCAGAGTCTTGCGCGCGGGTACCTGCCGAAGCTCGCCCGCCAGCCGGATGGCTTCCGAGATCTGCGGATCCGTCAGCCCAGCGTTCCTGGACGCCGGGATGTGGTGCTCGATGCAAGCAACACAGTTGCTGCCCATGGCCGCACCTAGGGACACCAGTTCCCGCTCACGCGGTGTAAGCAACGACATCGTTCCCCCCTTTGGCTATACGACGTTCGGTTTGAGCGCGGAGTCCTGCTTCAGCTTCGCGATGATCTTGTCGGCCACTTGGCGCGCAACGGCCTTGCGTTCCTCCTCCGGCACATCGTCCATCAGAAAAACGTCGGCGTATTTCTTGTAGAAGGGCAGGGCATCGATGTGGATGACCTTCTCATCGCCGACGAGCTTCTTGAGGACGCGCCCATGGCATTTGAGGAAACAGCCGTCGATCATGAGGCTCTTTTCGGCGCCCTTGACCCACGTCGCCATCGTCGAGTGCGGGACGAAGAACGTTTCCGCGTGGCAGCCACGCGCGAGGCCCGGAACCTCTTGAGCGATCAGGTTCGCAGCCAGCCTCGCGATTTCGCCCCGGATGCACGGGCCCTCGCAAGACAGAACAGGAACGGCTTTCAGTGCGATCTGCTGCTTCGCGTACGTTTCGCCGGCGGGGCAAAATCCTTTAACCCCTTCGACTTCAAGAAGAAAGTCCGCTGCGTAGGCGTCCATGTCGATCTCCGCGGTTGTCTGTTTCGCCCCTTTAGACGAGACAGCCGGGCAAATGGATACGGCGCTTAGCGGAGGCGAGAGTAGGTGATAGGAGCGACCGGCTTACGGTCGCAAGCGAACTCGGCGCGCTCGTCGCGATAGAAATCGCATCCGGCCTCCAGGTCCTTGCGGAGTTTCTCGCGGGCGCGATGCAGGCGGATCTTGACCGTATCGAGGGTGAGCCCGAGGATGGCGGCGATCTCGCCATTGGTGAACCCTTCGATCTCGCTCAGGATCGTGACGGTCTTGTAATTTTCCGGAAGGCGGGTGACGAACTCCCTAATGCAGGCACTCATCTCCTCGCGAATTGCCGCGGTCTCGACCGATGGCGCCTGTGCGGCGGGCGGGAGATCCTGCTCGTCGAACTCGTTTCCTGGCTCCGCGAGCGGCTGGATTGCCTTTTGGCGCAGCTTGTCCAGCGCCACGTTGGTCGCGATGCGGTAGATCCAGGTCGACACGCTCGAATCGCCGCGAAAGCCGGAAAGGCCTTCGTTCACCCTCAGCATCACGGACTGCGTGACGTCTTCCGCGTCAGCTTCACCGACCAGCCGTGTGGTGTAGCGAAGAACTCGCGGCCTAAACTCGTCGTGAAGCGCCTCGAAGTCGACGCGGGTTGTGTTCATTCGCTCGCGGTCATGACGCTCTTTGCGCACATGCCTTGCTCCGAGAGACGGTACGCCTGCAGTGCCGACGGGCTTTGCTCCAGGTCAAATGGCGCGTGCGTGTCTGCCGGCGTAAATGCCGCCCAACATCAGGAGATGCCTTTGCGGGGCGAAGCGAGTGAGGCAGTCGGCATCACTTGTCGCACAGCTGTCTTCACGCTTGCGGAACATTGGCGACGCGATTGGGGTCAGCTGATTCACGCTACCTACGGCGTGGCACATGGTAAGTGCACTGCTACGAACCAGGGGGTCGTGGGTTCAAATCCTGCCGGGCGCGCCAATTTTCAAAGGCTTAGCACCTGTAAACCAGATGCTTGGCCGGTCTGCGCGACTTTTGCGCGACCCTTTATCCACAGCTTGGGGTCGCGCATCGTTCGCTTCGGCAAGCATCAGCCGTTTGCAACACGCAGAATCGTCATAGTTCCTACGCGATCGAGCACTCGGTTCGCGAGGCTCACGAGGCGCCCGACATCGGCACTTGCGTAGTGTTCGGGCATTGTTCGCGTGGCATGGCCCAGTAGCGCCGCGCGATCTTCTTCCGCTACGCCCGCGGCCCGCAACCGGGTCGCGAAGGTGTGCCGCAAATCGTGGACGCGAACGTCGGGTAGCTTCGCTTCGCGGCGGGCCCGCTGCCATGCCGTGTTGTTCATGCGTTCGATGCATTCACCTCGGTAGGAAAACACCCATGTGGCATGTTTTCCTCTCTGTGTCTCAATAATCGACCACGCTGCGTCATTCAAGATCACCACGTGCGCGCGCCGCGATTCGAACGCTTGCGCCGGAATGACGAACACACTGCGACCGAGCTCGGCGATCGGCACCTCCCACGACCACTGCAGGCCACAAAGGTTTGCGTCACGTAAACCGGTGTTGACGGCAAAGAGCGCCATGCGGGCGAGATGGTCAGGCAATCGCCGAAAGATCCGATCCTGCTCATCCCAATTGATCGGATGCGGAAGACGAGGTGACTCGCGCAGCATCGTGATGAGCGGAGGCGCGGTTTCCAGCCACGGGAAGCCGTCTCGATCGCGATAGGCTCGTGCGGCGCGGTGCAGGATAGTGCGCGCGACTTCCAGCGTTCGATTGATCGTTGTTGCGCTCACGCCATCGGCCAAGCGTGCCTCTACGAGCGGTTGCAACGTTTCATCGTGTACTTTGCGAATCTCCAGGTCGCCGACATAACGCGATAGCAAACCCAAATGCCACGCGATATCGGCCCGACTCCGTTTGTACTTGGATTCGAGCAGGAACCGTTTGGCGCAGTCGGAGAACAGGGGACGGGCGTGCGCTCTTCGCTCCAGTTCCCACCCGAGACGCTCCAGTTCTTGCGCAAGACGGCGCTCCGCGTGCTCCTGACATACTAAGCCCAGACGCGCGAATATACGCTCGCCACGGTATTCCTTGTTGATGGTGCGGAAACCCTCGGCATCGACGGTAATGCCTCGTGTGCACGTTGTGGCCATGAGCTCCTCCTGTGGGGCGGAGGAGCATTTTCGAAACCAGCGGCAAGCGCTGGCAAGTCGTCGACCAACGGATTCCTAATCCGCAGGTCCTTGGATCGAGCCCAGGTCGGGAAGCCAAATTCAATGGCTTTGCTGCTGCAGCGGCCGATCAAGTACATAGCAGCCAGAGAGCCACGGACAGGTGATCGTGCGGGAGTTGCCACGCATCGTCGGCAACATCGGCACGCCTCAACGCGAGCAGGCGGCCCTCGTTGTCGACGATCAAGGCACCGACGTTCGCGCGAAAGAACTCGCTGCTCATGGCCAGGTGTCGAAGATCGCTGCGACGGTCAGCACGAGCAGGAGCGAGAGCAGCACGTAGGTGGTGTAGGCGTTGATGCGTCCGTGATGCATTGCGGCGAGGCTTCGCGCGAGGGCCATCATCGTATTGCGCGCTGGCCGGATCACGAGCCGGTCCATGACATGGACGGCAGAGCGTTCGCGGCGGATCGCCATCCGAAAGTGCTCGGCGACGGTGTCGCTCGTATCCTCGACCGTCGTGGGGCGGAAGATCGCCTCGAAAATCACGCGCACCGGGTTGGAAAAGCCGGTCGCGGTGTAGGTCATCTCCGGCAACAGGCGCCGCACGCCGCCGTCCCAGCGGGCGCCGCGCGCACGTTGCCGATGGCGCGTCAGCCACAATCGTACGATTACATAGCTCGCGAGCAGCAGCGCGATCAACACGGCGGCCATATAGGACGTCGACATCGCGAAGACGACCGGATTCGCGTCGCCGCCGCGATGCAGAACGACGAGTCCGGGGCCGGGTACGATCCCTGTGCCGACTTGTGCACCGAGATCGTGGAACTCGGCGGCGAACGGGGGCGCAAGCGTCTCGTGCCCAGGTGCCGAGGCGAAGAACGGCGGCACGAGTGCATCGACAGCGCTCGTGCCGGCGAACGGCGCAACGACACGGTCGAGCGCGGCGATGACATACGTGGGCAACACGCCGAGCAACACGCAGGTAGCCGCGAGCAGGGCCATCGGCGCGAGGGCGGATTTGCGCGCTTCCTTCGGCTGGGCCACTTCGCGCGAACGCGACATGCCGAGGAATCCCATCGCGAATGCCTTGACGAAGCATGTCACGGCGAGTGCCGCGGTAAGCGCGAGCGCGGCGCCGCAGAGCGCGAAGACGATCTTCACCCAGATCGCCGATAGCTCGACCGAGCGCAGCATCGTCTGCAGCGTCAGCCATTCGCTCACGAAGCCGTTGAACGGCGGCAGTCCGGAGATGCTGAGCGCGCCGATCAGGAACGCCGCCGACGTCCAGGGCATCGCGTGCACGAGTCCGCCCAGACGGTTGAGGTCACGGGTGTTGGTCTGCGCGTCGACCGTTCCTGCGCTGAGGAACAGCAGTGCCTTGTACACCGAGTGGTTGGCCATGTGATAGAAGGCGGCGACGAAGGCGATCGCCGCAGGCGCCGGTCGCCCATCGACGGCAAAGATCAATCCGGCACCGAGGCCGGCGGTGACGATGCCGATGTTTTCGATCGAGCTGTGCGCGAGCATCGCCTTCAGGTCGTTCTCGGTCGTCGCATAGAGGATCCCGACCAGCGCGGAAACGGCGCCGACGACCAGCACCACGACCCCAGGACCGATCGTGTCGATGCGAACGAGGTCGAGGTTCAGGCGCACGATTCCGTACAGTCCGAGATTGAGGATCACCGCCGAGAGGACTGCCGACACGTTCGCCGGTGCCGCCGGATGCGCGCGGGGCAGCCACGTGTTGACCGGAACGAGTCCCGCCTTGACGCCGAAGCCGAAGAACGTGAGGAGGAACACGAGCCAGCGGGCGAGCGAACCGAGCGTTGCGCCCGCCGTTCTGAAGTCGGCAAAAGCGAGCGATCCCGAACGCACGGCGAAGAACACGAACACGATCGCCACCGCCATGAAGCCAGCCTCGCCCATCGCGAGCATCAGGTACGCGGCGCGACTCGTCTCCTCGCGGCGATGCTCGAAATTGACGAGCAGGTAGGAGAGGATCGACATCGTCTCCCAGGCGAGCAGGAACGACAGCGCGTCGGCGGCGATAATGATCAGAACGATCGAAGCGAAGAGAAGCAGATACCAGGTCGTGAACGTCTTCAGGCTGTAGCGGCCGAAGTAGCGTCCGAGATAGCTCGCGGAGAAGAGCGACGTTGCGAGCAGGACCAGCGCGCTCACGACCAGGAAGAACGCGGAAAGCCGATCGAGCGCGAGAATCAGCACTCCAAACGGGCGCACGCTCCAGAGCTCGACGCGCAGCGGCTCGCCGGAAACGAACGCGCTGGCGCTCGCCCACAGGAGTGCGAGCGCCGCGAGCGAGCCCATCCAGGCGACGACGAGCGGACTGCGCCGCTCGGGAAGCAGCCACGCCGCCGCCGCGCCTGCGCCGCAGAGCGCGAACACGAGTACGAGAAGCGACCCGGTGCTCATCGCGTGCGACGGGATGGAATCGCTCTCGCGCGGTGGCCCGACGTGGACACGCCTATTGCCTGGGCAGCGCGGCCAGAACGATCAACAACGCGAGGAACGCGTAGGCCGCGTAGGCATTGATGCGTCCATGATGCATCGATGCGAGCAGCCGGGCGAACCACAGCATCGCGCCACGCACCGGATGGAACAACAGCTTGTCCACGAGGTGCACCTGTTCCTTCTCGCGCCGGATCGCCATGCGGAAATGCTGGGCGACCGTCTCGCTCGTGTCCTCGACGGTAGTGGGCCGAAAGATCGCGTCGAAGATGACGCGCACCGGGTTGGAAAAGCCGGTGGCCGAATACGTCATCTCCGGCAGCAGCCGGCGCACGCCGCCGTCCCAGCGCTCGCGCCGCGTGAGCGTTCGCGGCCGCGCGAGCCATCCGCGAACGATGGCCCAGGCGAGAAGCAGCAGCACGACGAGCGCCGGCAGCATGTACGAGGTCGACATCGCGAACACCACCGGATTGGCTTCGCCGCCGCGATGGAGCACCACCAGACCGCGGCCCGGCGCAACGCCGGCGCCGACTTGTGCGCCGAGGTCGTGGAATTCGGCAACGAAGGAAGGCGGAAGCGTTTCGTGCCCGGGCGCCGAGCCGAAGAACGGTGGAACGAGCACATCGCTCGCACGTGCTCCCGCGATCCGGCTCGTCGCGCCGTCGAGCGCGGGAATGACGTACGTCGGCAAGGCGCCGAAGCCAATGCACAGGACGGCAAGGATCGCGATCGGAGCGAGCGTGCCGGAGCCGGGCTCGCGGACGGGCTGCTCAGGGTCGAGCCGGCGCATGCCGAGGAAGGTCATCGCGAACAGCTTGACGAAGCAAGTGACCGCGAGCGCGGCGGTGAGCGCGAGTGCCGCGCCGCACACCGCGAAGACGAGCTTGGGCTCGATCGCGCCGAGCTCGGCGGAGCGCAACATCGTTTGCAGCGTCAGCCATTCGCTCACGAAGCCGTTGAGCGGCGGAAGACCGGCGATCGCGAGCGTTCCGACGAGTACGCCGAGGGCGGTCAACGGCATCCACCGGATCAGCCCGCCGAGCCGGTCCATGTTGCGCGTGCCGGTCTCGCGCTCCACCGCGCCGACGCCGAAGAACAGCAGCGTCTTGTAAAGCGAGTGGTTCGTCATGTGATAGAGCGCGGCGACGAAGCCGATCGCGGCGAGCGCCGGCTGGTGGCTCGCGGCAAAGACCATCGCCGCGCCGATGCCCGCGACCACGATGCCGACGTTCTCGATCGAGCTGTGCGCGAGCATCATCTTCAAATCGTTGTCGATCGTCGCGTAGAGGATGCCGAGCAGCGCGGAAGCCGTTCCCACCACCAATGCAATGAGCCCGGGGCCGGCTTCGACGCCCGGCATGAGGTCGGCGTTCATGCGCAGGATGCCGTACAGGCCGAGGTTCAGCGTCGCTCCTGCGAGCACGGGCACGAACGCGCTCGAGGCAGCGGTGTAGGCACGCGGAAGCCAGGAATTGACCGGCACGAGCCCGGCTTTGACGCCGAAGCCGAAGAACGTGAGGAGAAAGATCGCCCAGCGGGCGTTCGAGTCGACCGCCGACGCCGCGCTTCGCAGCGCCGAGAACGTGAGCGAGTCGGCATTCGTCGACAGCACGAGGAAGCCGACGGCGATGGCGAGCGTTCCGGCCTCGCCCATGCCGAGCAGCAGATAACCAGCCGCTGGGCGCCCGCTCTCGCCCGCGACAGGCGCCGCGATGAGCAGGTAGCACAGGACCGACATCACTTCCCATGCCAGGAGGAACAGCACGGCGTCGCCTGCGAGGTAGACGAGCGCGATGGCGGCATAGAGCGCGAGCAGCTCGACGGTGAAGCGGCGCTCGCCGCCACGAGCCGAGCGTGCGCGCATCGACTGTGCGGCGAAGATCGAGCAGGGCGCGAGCACGACCCCGGTCACCACGAGAAAGACGCCGCAGATCGCGTCGCCACTCACCGTCAGCACGCTCAAGCCCGGCAGCGACCAGAGCGCCTGCGTGAACGCGCCGTCGGCGAGCAGCATATCGCCGCCGGCAACCAGCAAGGCGAGCGCGGCGAAGCAACCGGTCCATGCCAGCACGCTTGACGCATGCTCCGTGCGCACGACGAGCGCGAGCAGCATGCCGAGCCCGCACAGGCCGAAAAAGACGATAAGCAGCGACGGTGCGATCACTGGGGGTTCGGTGCAACCGCTTTGCGGCCCGCCGTCATCGGAAGCAGCGCCGGTGCCTTGCGTCCGGCGGCGACCAGCAGCCCGTGCAGGATCGCGAGTGGCGGCGGGGGATTGCCCGGCACTTCGACGTCCACGGGCAGCACGTTCGCCACACCCGTCTCGCAGGCGAAGCTACCAGCGAAGATGCCGCCCGAGAGCGCGCATGCGCCGACCGCGACGACGCGCTTGGGCGTGGGCATCGCGTCGTGGATCTTCCGTAGCGCGAAGCGCATGTGATCAGTCACCGGACCGACGACGAGCAGGATGTCGGCGTGGCGCGGCGTGGGCGTGATGAAGAAGCCCAGGCGGTGCATGTTGTAGTAGGGATTGTTGAGCTGCTTCACCTCATTGAGGCAGGCGCCGCAGTCGCCGGCATCGACGACGATGATGTGCATTGAGCGTCGGAACGGGGCGCCGAGAGCGTTCCGCCGTTCCTTCGCGGGCTCGAACGCCCATTCGTAGCCGAACTCCCATGCGATGGGCCGATCGACGTCGCGAACACAGCGATAGCAGTGCACGCAGAGGCGCTCGTCGACGACGATCTTGCCGTCGGTTGCGACGAGCGCACCCGTCGGGCAGCGGCTCGCGACGCCGCCGGCGTGCACACCGAGCTCGCCGCCGACCGGAAGCCCCGGCGTGGTGCCGGCCGCGTGCTCCGCCGCATCCGGATAGCGGGTGGTCTTGATGCCGGTCGCAAGACCCTTGACGACCCATCGACTCATGCCGGTTCCCTCAGAGATCGTTTTCCGCTGCCGACAGATCGAACGTGGACAGGATGATCGGGAAATCCTGGAAGGCGAATTTCTCGGCGGCGAGGTGGAACGAGTGCCAGTTGATGAACGACGGCGTGATCGGGCGGTAGCGCGCGATCGTGCCGCTCGCGTCGATGCGCACCCAGTGGAAGGTGGCGCCGCGCGGGGCCTCGACCGAGCCAAGTGCGGCGCCAGGACGCGGCGCGAACGGGGCGCGCACGTCGCCCTCCTGCAACGTCGCGACCGCCTGCTCCATGATGCGCACCGACTGCGCCGCCTCGGCGAACAGCACGCGAAGGCGTGCGTAGCCGTCGCCTTCCTGCTCGCTCGGCACGTCGAAGGCGAACGCTTCGTAACCGGAGTAGGGACGCGCGCGACGCAGGTCGCTCACATGCGCGGATGCGCGCGCGACCGGGCCGACGAGGCTATAGTCGCGCGCGGTGCGTGGCCAGATCACGCCGACTTCTTCCAGGCGGTCGAGGAAGCTGCTCGAGATGCTGAGCTCGCGCGACAGCGCGGCGAGCTGCGCGCGTGCCTGCTGCGCTCGCACCAGCGCGCGCCTGCACGCGGCGCTTGCGAGCTCGCACGCGAGGCCACCGGGTGTGAGCAGTCCAAAGAGGTAGCGATGGCCGGTGAGCTCGCCCGAGACACGCAGCAGATCCTCCTCGATGATGCCGGCCTGGCTATTGGCAACGACGAACGCGCACGACTCGCAAATCTCCTGAATTGCGCCGGCGTGTTGGCGCAGGCGCTCCAGTTCGGCGAGAAACACCCGCAGGAGGCGCGCTCGCGGCGGGACCTCGGCGTGCGCGATCGCTTCGACGGCCTGGCAGAAGGCGAATCCGTGCGCGAACGCGGTCGTGGCAGCGAAGCGCTCGGCGAGCAGCAATGCGTCTTCGATGCGCTTTCCCTCCGCCAGCTTCTCGATCGCGCGCCATTTGTAGAAGAGCCGGGTCGACGAGCGAATCACGTCCTCGCCGACGGTTTCAAGCAGGAAGTGAACCGACTCGGTGACGCCGGAGAACTTCGGACCGATCGGCATCACGAACGCGCCCGACTCCTCGACGATGCGCCGTGGCCGCCAGTCCTCGGCGGGCCGGCGATGACGCATCGCCGCCTGCGCGTCGAATCCGCGCCGCATCGGTTCGACGTCCTCCTGCCAGACATCGTCGTGGAGCACAAAATCGCCGAGCCGCGGATGGCCCTCGAAGTGGACGCCGTACAGATCCTCGGCGACGCGCTCGTGCCAGTCCGCGGCATGCACCCATTGCACGATGCTCGGAAAGACTTTTTCCGCAAGCGGCGCGCTCACGAGTACCTGCACCCAGCCGCTGTCGGCGGCGCCGTAGAAGACGTAGCGCAGCTGCCATTCGTTGGCGCCTTCCTCGACGATCAGGCCGGCGAAGCTCAGCTCGCATTCGTGAAACAGGAAACGGCAGATGTCGGGCAGCCGCTCGCGCGAGCACACCATCTCGGTCGTCGTGGTCGACGGCTCGAAGGTTGATCGCAGCTCGGCCGGCCAGCGCCGATCGACGCGCTCCTTGATCGACTCGCGCGGCAGCGCGTGGTCCTGCACTGGGACGGTACTCATCTCGTCAGTGTCGCGGCGGCCATCGCGAGCAGCTTGTGCAGCGGTTCGGGAACGTAGATGCCCAGCACGAGCATGGGCACGGCGGCGAGCACCAGCGCGACACTGCAGCTCCTGGGCAGAACGAATCTCGCGGTGTTCGGCTCCGCGCGCTCGTGCGCGTCGTCCGCGTTCTCGGCGCCGAACACCATTCGGTTCAGATGCAGCATCACGCCGAAGAACGCGATCGCGATGAAAGCGGCGAGCAGCGCGGTGGCGATGTACTGTCCCTGCTGCAGTCCTGCTTTGAGGATCGCGAATTCGCTGAGGAACACCGCGAGCGGCGGCGCGCCGGTGATCGCAAGCCCGCCGAGGATCAGCGCGGCACCGGCCGCCGGCGAGCGGCGGATCAGTCCGCGCACCGCCGCGATGTCGCGCGTCTGCACGGCGAGCAGCGTCGCGCCGGCCGCGAAGAAGCAGAAGGACTTGGTCACCGAGTGAGTGACGACCTGCTGCATCGCGCCGTAATCGGCCGCCGATGCGCCCAGTCCCACCGCGGTCAGGATGATGCCCATGTGCTCGACCGTCGAGAAGGCGAACAGGCGCTTGTAGTCATGCACTTGCAGCAGCAGAAACGCGGCGAAGCCGACCGAGATCAGGCCGAGCACCAGCGCCCACGTCGTCGCGTGTGCGCCGGGCACGGCCTGGACCACCGGAAGCACGCGCAGGATCACGTAGAGGATCGCGGTGGTCTCCACGCCGGACAGCAGCGCGCACACCGGCGACGGCGCCTGGCTGTGCGCGTCGGGCAGCCAGGTATGCATCGGGACCAGGCCGACCTTGGTGCCCAGCCCGACCAGGATCAGCAGGAACGAGGTCTGCAGCAGCAGCGGCGGCATGCGCGGCGCGACGTCGACCAGTCCCGCCCACGTGTAGGTGCCGCCGCCGCCCGCCTGCATCGACGCGAACAGCGTCAGAAAGCCGAGCAGTGCCACGCCGGCTCCCATCAGCGAGAGCACGACGTACTTCCAGGCGGCTTCGAGCGCCTCGCGCGTGTTCTCGAACGAAACGAGCAGCGCCGAGCACAGGGTGGTGAGCTCGACCACGATCCAGACCAGCGTCGGCTCGGCGAGCGACGGGATCGCGAGCATCGAAAAGACGAAGAGGTTGTAGTTCGCGTAGTAGAGCCGAAGCTTGCGGGGCGCGAGATGCCCGTGTTCCATGTACCCGACCGAGTAGATCGCGGCGGTGGTCGCGACGAGTGCGATCAGCGCGAGGATCAGCGCGCTCAATCCATCGACGGCGATCCAGCGCGACCAGGCGCCGTCGCGCAATTCCGCCGGCAATTCGCCCGCGACGACCTCCCAGGCGAGCGTCCCGACCAGCAGCAGGTTCGCAACGCACGCGACGACGGTCACGCCCGACATCCAGCGCTTGCCGAGCGGCAGCAGCACGAGCAGCGCCGCGACGATCGGCACGAGCAGAATGACGGCGACGATCACTTCATCACCTCGGAAACGGCAGGCTTTGGGTTGGGCTCACCGAGCTCGCCACCAACCGCGGCGGCGGGCCGCGGCTGCGGCTCGGCAACGGCCGATCCCGCGCCCGGCTCGCGCAGGCTCGCGAGCTCTCCGACCGCGGTCGTGCCGACATGCTGCTGCACGGCACGCACCAGCACGCCCATGATGAACACGATGATCAGGCCGTCGGTCGCGATCGCGAGCTCGACCAGCATGCTCAAATCGCGCGCGATCGAGATGCCGGCGAGGAAGGCGCCGTTTTCCATCGCCAGAATGCCGAGCAGCAGCGGCAGCGCTTCACGGCGCACCGTGAGGGTGAACGCGCCGAGCAGCAGCCCCGCGATGCCGATCGGCACGTTCGGCCCGACGAACTGCGGCCCGGCGGCGCGGGCGAGGGGAACGCCGAGGAAGTACGCGAACACCGCGAGCGCGAGTGCGATCGTGAGCGTGACCGGGATGTTGAGCGCCTGATCGATCTCGCGTCGGGTGTAGATCTCGGCGGGCGAGGTCTTGCGCAGGAGCCACGGCACGACGATCGGCTTGGTGATGAGGTTCACCAGCGCGACGCCGTAGAGATGCCCCGAGTCGTAGCGCATTCCGAGCAGCGCCGCTGACGCGGCAAGCAGCAGCGACTGCGCGATGAAGAGCTGCAGGCAGCCGCGCGCCTGGCGCATCGCGACGATGCCGAACGCGGTGAGCAGGAACAGCCCGCAGGCGAGCGCGTTCAGATTGTCGAGGAGCTGCAGCGTGGCTTCGCTCATCGCCGCCTCATGCCGTGAAGACCTGCGTGATCATCGCCGCCACTGCCGTGATGAACGCGGCACCGAGGAATTCGACGATGCGGAACAGCCGCAGCTTGGCGAGCGACGATTCGACGACGACGAGTACCAGCAGGAAGCCGAAGATCTTGAGCAGGACGAGCGGGATCGCAAGCAGAACCGCACCGAGCGTCTGCCCGCTCGCGAGGCCCCAGGGCGTGACGAGCACGTTGAGGAAGATGCACATCAGCACGAAGAGCTTCATCTGGCCGCCCCATTTCACCAGGGCGAAGCCAGGCCCCGAGTATTCGAGCGACTTCGACTCGTCGATCATCGCGAGCTCGAAGTGCCCGGTCGGGTTGTCCACCGGGATGCGTCCGCCCTCGGCGAGGATCAGCATCACAAACGCCAGCATGAGCAGCACATGCGAGGGCGCGAAGAAGTTCGCGAGCGGCGTGACCCAGCGCTGCTGCACGATGTAGGGAATCGTCGAGCCGGCGACGAACGAGACGGTGAAGAACACGATCATGAACACCGGCTCGGCGAGGAAGCCGACCATGCGGGTGCGGCTTGCGCCAATCGGGCCGTAAGGGTTGGCGGTATCCACCGCCGCCAGCGTCGCGAAGAAGCCGCCCAGCGCGAGCACGAATCCGCCCCCCAGCATGTCGCCCATGAACGCGAAGAAGAGCGGATAGCTGGTGAGCACCGGGATGAGCAGCGCGACGAAGATCGGCGTCACGAACACGATGTACGGCGTGAAGCGGAACACCCACGAGCTGTCCTCGGATACGATCTCGTCCTTGTGAAACAGCTTCCACAGGTCGCGATACGGCTGCAGGATGCTCGGCCCACGCTTGGACTGGACGATCTCCTTGAGCCGAGCGAGGACGCCGGCAGCGAGCGGCGCGAACAGCATCACCACCGCGACCTGCAGCAGATTGAAGACGATGCGTTCGATCATCGCAGCCTCGACTCACCGCCCGCGCTCGCTGCGAGGCGTTGCGCATGCGCGGCGTGATGGTTTATCAGCGCACGATCATGACGGCGCAGGGTGCGTAGGCGATGACCGTGCGCGAGATTGAGCCTAGGAGCCAGCGCTCGAACATGCCGTGTCCACGGTGGCCGAGCAGGACCAGCTCGACCGCGTGCTCCTCGGCATCGCGCACGATCTGCTCTGCGGGATGACCGACCTTGATGCGGAAGTGTGGATTCATGCCGGCGTGTGCCGCGCGGCTCTTCAATGCGCCGAGCTGCCGTTCCAGGTGCTTGCTCGCGTTCTCGACCACGGCTTTGGTCTCCACCTCTTCGGCGAACTCCGGCGGCCGCGCGACCGCGACGACATGAATGTCGGACTGGTACTTCTGCGCCATGTCGAGCGCGACGTCGAACGCCTTGCGCGCCGGATCGGAACCGTCGAAGGCCACCAGTATCTTGCGGAACATGACATCCCTCGTTGGGCGTTTGGATTGCGAGGCGATGGATGTCGTCGCCTTGACCAACACGGGCCGTGGCGGCAGCGCGAGCGCGCGCAAGAGCCAGCATGCGACGCGACACAACATCGCGGCGCCTCCAGCCACAGGAAGGGCAGTCATTGGTGCACGCGAACTGCATCGCCACGATCCTTTGCAAACGCAGCGCCTTCACGGCACTGCGGGTTGCACGGGGTGGGCTTGCAGATCGACGCTGCTGCGCTGTCAAGTGCACGCCCACGCTTGCGCGAATCTCACGACAAACGTAGGCGTCATCAGCCGTTTCGGCGGTTGAGGAGGACAGCCATCTCCTTGTTTCGAGGCTCATCTTAGTCAAAGCCGCGAGCGATGACAAGGCCGCGATGGCTTGGCGTTCCGAAAGACGCCGGCTATACTGCGTGTTGGGAGATGGCATTCTCCTTACAAATCGCCGCAAGGCTGATGATGCCTACAGAGACCGCCGGCGCACCCCGGGGGCTTGTAGGCTTTTTTATTGTCGCCTTGTCGCATGCGAAATCCCTTGCTGCCTGAGCAGCACGCATCGGAAGCCCGAGCGAATTTCGACGTCGCCGCTTCGCATCCGACACCGTTATCGGGCTCACGCTGCGTGCTGTGCAAGCGCCTTCGCGACGTCGACAAGGATTTCGTCGCGGCGTTGCGAAGCGCGGAGCGCGTCCCTTCGATGACGGAAGCGATTGTCGACGTATTCGGATTCTGCGCGGCGCATGGACGACAGCTGATCGACGCCGGCGGGCGAACGGCCACCGTGCGCTCGATGCTGCATGATGCGCTCGCGGGCATCATCGAGTTCCTCGCCGATGAAGCTCGCAACGCCGAACGGTTGCAGGAGCTGTTCTTTGCGGCGGATACCGCTTGTCCTGCGTGCCGTTTGCATGAGCATCACACAACGCACGCCGTTCGTGCCGCGACAACCGCCGGTACTGCGCTCGATGCCTCCCTGGCACTGTGCTTCCCGCACTATCGGCAACTGGCCTACACGGTGGATTCGACGGCGCTACGCGCGCTCGCGCGCGCTCAGCTCGAGAAGGTGCGCACCGCCGTGTCCATCGGGAGCGAGCTCGCAGCGCACGCCCGCACGCGCAATATCGCGCACGATCCCGCATGGGGCGAGCGCCTCGCCTGCATGCTCGGCGTCGTCGCGGGCGAGCACGAGGTGGTAGTGGCCGAGCGCACCGGTGAAGGCTGCGCAGTGCAAACGCCGGTGCGCGTGGGGCACCTGAGCGACACGCCCGGCTGTCCCGTCTGCGCAGCCATACGCGAGGCCCACGCGAGCTGGCTCGCATCGGTTCGCATGGCCGCGCGCCTCGCCGAGGACGTCTGGATCGTTTTCCCGACCTGCGCCGCACATATCTGGGAGTGCGTACGGCTCGGCGATGCCCAGCTCAGCCTGATGGTGGCCGAGTACGGTGCGAGCGTCGCGACGCGCATGCTGGAGCGTGGCGTCGTGATGGTGGACGAAAACAACGAGAAGCGGCGCATCGCATCCGAAAGCGTGTGGTACCGCCGTCAAAGTCCAGCCTACGTCCTCGGGCGGCAACGCAAGATGGTGACGCGCGCGCCTCGTTGTCCCGGCTGCGAGCGATCGATCGTGGCGCGCGAAGGCGCGGTGGCGAGCATGGTGCGGGGATTGCGACACGCCGCGCCACGCAACGCGCTCGCCCACGGCCGCGAGCTGTGTCTGAAACATTTCGCCGCCGTGTACCTGCTGCTGCCTGCCGACGCGACGCGCACCGCGCTGGTTGGCGCACAGCTCGAGCGGCTCGTGCAGGTTCGGGAGCGTCTTGCGCGGCAGAGCGACGCGGCGGCGTCGCGCGACGATGTCTGCGAGGCGCTGCGCTCGCTTTCGAGTGGGGCTTGATCAGGCTCTCTTTTGAGTCGAGCGCAGATAGGCGTACTCGTGCCAAGTCAATGCGACAACGAGCACGTCGAGCGCCGTGATTGCGAGGAGCCATGCGGAGTGAGTCAGCGTGTAGCGGAACGTCTGATAGGCGATGAAGAGCGCGAACACGGCCATCGCGGTGGGATAGAAGCCCAGCCTGTCACGAAGCAGGCCCACGATCAGGACGGCCTTGATGAGCCCGTGGCTCAGCAGATACAGCGCGGCGAAGCGCTGGCTGCCGAGCGAGAGCTGCTGCGCCGCTAGGACGAGATGCCGGGCGACGAAGTCGCGCGGATCTTCGGTGAGCTCTTCGCGGGTGACGAGCATCACGAGATCGATGATCGACTGCTGCGGCACGATGAGCGCGAGCACGCCCCCGACGAGCTCGATCAGGGCGAACATGCCTTTGAGCACGAGCGAGACGCGGAATAGCCGGCGAACGAATGCCTCGTCGCGCAGCCGCATCAATACCTTGCTCATCGCGCCGCCAAGTCAATGGGCCGCGTTGCCGTCCGTGAACGTCGCCTGAGCTGACTCCGGAGCGAGCGCAACCAGGGCCGCCAGCGCCTCGTAGGTGTACTCGATGCTTGGCAGGGCATCGGGCGCGCGCGAAAATCCGCCCCGGCTCGTCTGGCACTGGAGAAGGAAGCGAATGGCGAGCTCCGGATAGCGGACCGGAAGCCCAAGGAGCGCGCAGCTGCGAACGCCGGCCAAGATCACGTCGACGTTCGCGGTCGTGCCGATCAGCGTGCCGGTGAAGCCGAAGGGCTCGCTCTGAAGCCGGTCGACGAACCCGGCCACCGAAGCGATGGCGCGTGCATCGCCGCAGGCAGCGAGAATCTCGAGCGCGAGCCACGTATCCTCGAGGTTGGGACGCGAGCCGAATCCACCATCTTCGACAACGCTTTCGAGGAAGCCTCGAATCGCATCGCCGTCGAGCGGGTCCGCGAAGTCGCGCTTCAAACGCGCGACCCAACGCGCTCGCTGCACCCATCCAGACACTCGGCTCGCGGACGGCGGCGCCGACAAGCGCAAGCCGCGGATCGCCCGCACGACGCGCTCGTCAGGACAAAAGGCGGGCTCGATCAGACGCTTCGTCATGGTGAAGTAGTAGAGCTCGCTCGGTTGCGCTGTTGGCGGGAATCGATCGACGAACGCGATGAGCTGCGCCGCGCGCGGAAGCGGTTGGCCGAGTACCTTCAGGGCGGACACGGCGTGGTAGGTGTCCGCCAGATTCGCCTCCTCCAGATGCTCCGAGCGGTAGAAGCAGAAGCCGCCGTTCGCGCACTGGCGGCCGAGCAGGTACTGCGTCGCGTGATCGTAGGCGCCGGCGAGCCGCTCGCGCGCATCCGGCGCAACCGAAGCACGCTGCGCGGGGGCTGTGTCGTCAGCGCACGCCACCGATCGCCTGATCGAACACCGCGCTCGATCCAAGCTCGGCCTCGATCTCGAGCAGGCGGTTGTACTTGGCAATGCGCTCCGAGCGGCACACCGAGCCGGTCTTGATCTGTCCTCCGCCCATCGCGACGGCGAAGTCCGCCATGAAGCTGTCCTCGGTCTCGCCCGAACGGTGCGAGATCACATAACCCCAGCCTGCCTTGCGACACAGATCGATCGCTTCGATCGTCTCGGTCACGGTGCCGATCTGGTTCAACTTGATGAGCGCCGCGTTGCAGGCCTTCTCGCGGATGCCGCGTGCGATGTAGACCGGATTGGTGACCAGGTTGTCGTCACCGACGATCTGAATGCGATCGCCGAGCTTGGCGGTGAGCGCAGCAAAGCCCGCCCAGTCGTTCTCCGCGAGACCGTCCTCGAGCGAGATGATCGGGTACTTGTCGGTCCACGCGGCGAACAGCGCGATCATCTCTTCGCTCGAAAGGTCTCCCTGGCCGCTACGGCGCAGACGGTACTTGCCGCCGTCGTAGAACGAGGTCGCGGCCGGATCGAGCGCGATGGCAACGTCGGTCCCTGGGCGGTAGCCGGCGCGTTTGATCGCCGCGACGATCAGCTCGCATGCTTCGTCGTTGCTTTTCAGTCGGGGCGCAAAGCCGCCTTCATCACCGACCGCCGTGCTCTGTCCCTTCTCCTGAAGCAGGGCCTTGAGCGCCTGGAACGTCTCGGCGCCATAGCGCATCGCCTCGGAGAAGCTTTGTGCCCC
This sequence comes from uncultured beta proteobacterium, assembly GCA_963728935.1. Lineage (GTDB taxonomy): Bacteria > Pseudomonadota > Gammaproteobacteria > Burkholderiales > Casimicrobiaceae > CAVSMC01. Next base: position 3,722,474 of record CAVSMC010000001.1, read on the forward strand.
GTGAGGCACGATCATGAACTCCTGGAAGTCGAGGCTGCTGTCGGCATGCTTACCGCCGTTCAAAACGTTCATCATCGGCACGGGCAGCCGTCGCGCGCCAGCGCCGCCGAGATACGCGTACAGCGCAACGCCCGACGCACTCGCGGCGGCGCGGGCAACCGCCTGCGACACGCCAAGGATCGCGTTGGCGCCCAGCCGCGCCTTGTTTTCGGTGCCGTCGAGCTCGATCATCAGGCGATCGATATGCGCCTGGTGACGCGCGTCGTGTCCGATCACTGCCGGTGCGATCGTCTCATTGACGTTGGCAACTGCTTTGCGTACGCCCTTGCCCGCGTAGCGCGACTTGTCGCCGTCGCGCAGCTCCACGGCCTCGTTCTCGCCTGTCGAAGCGCCGGACGGCACGGAAGAGGCCGCCGTCGTGCCGTCATCGAGCGTCACGAACACGCGCACGGTCGGTGTGCCGCGCGAATCGAGAATCTCCATCGCGCGAACGGATTCGATATTCAGTCCCATTGTTCTTCCTTCGGTGTTGATGTGGATGCAGAAGCGGCATTTCGCCGCATTCGCGAAAGCGCAATGTTCAAGGGTACACCGGCACGATCTCGGCGAAGAAGAACGCGAGCGTCCCTTCCTTGCGCTCGATCAAGTAACGCCGCAGCGTGTCGCGCGTCGTCGCGAACGCGATCGTGTCCCACGGCAGCTCGCGCTCGTGGAACAAACGAGCTTCGAGCGTTTCCGCACCCGGCTTGAAACTCGTCGACCGCAATCGCGCGAGGTACACGAGGCGCATCTGATTCTCGTGTGCTACGTGCAGCAGCGCATACGGCCGGTCGATGTCGACTTCCACCCCGGCTTCCTCGAGCATTTCGCGCGCGGCCGCGGCTGCAACGGTCTCTTTCGACATGACGAATCCCGCCGGCAGCTCCCAGCGGCCGCGCTCGGGGTCGACTGCACGACGGCACAGCAGGATTTGGTCTTGCCATTCGGCGAGACAAGCGGCCGCGAGCTTCGGTGGCTGGTAGAAGATGGCGCCGCATGTCTTGCACACGAATCTCCATGCGCGAGGCCGACGTCGCTGCTCGAGCACGACTTTGGCGCCGCATTCGCTGCAGTATTTCATCGTCGCAGGTCCAAGAATGGATGCTTCGTCATGCTTTCGTGATCCGTTCGACGCGGCGGTACCGCCGTCCCACCCACGCGAAGATCGGCACTGCCGCAAGTTGGGTCGTGATACAGAAGGCGATCAATGCCGGCAGCGAAACGTCGTAGAGCACCCCGATCGCCGCGCTGCCGAGAAACCAGAACACCCCATAGCCTGCGGTGAACAAACCGAACGCGGATGCTCGGCGCTCGACGGGCACCATCGGGGCCACGGCGGCTGGAATGATTGACTCGTGCACGCCCATGCCCAGGCCCCAGATCGCGGCGCCGACCAGCGCGAGCCAGAAACCCCCGAGAAAAACGAGCGGAGCGAACAGCGCCGAGACCACGGTCAGAACGATCAATACCGAAAAGCCAAATCGGTCGAATAGCCGCCCAAGCACCAGCGACCCCATGCCACTGACGGCCATCGCGACCGCGTAGAAGATCGCGATCCAGTCGCCTGTCACGACGTTCGTTCGACTCAGATGAAAGGCCATGATCGGATAGTCGGCGAAGCCGGCGGCCACCAGCGCCGCGCCGGTGAGATAGACCCAATAGGTGGTCGGCAGTCCCTTGCCGCGGACATTCGGCGGTGACGACTCGAGATCCTGCGGCCGTGGATACAACAGCCGCGCGAGTGCGACCAGCGCAAGGTTGATCAGCGCGGGAACGAGCAATACGGCGAACGCGAGGCGGTAATCGCCGCGGTGGGCGAGCACGGCAGCGACCGCGAGAGGCCCGAACATTGCGCCGAACTGATCGAGCGCCTCGTGCAGCCCGAACACCCACCCATACCCGCCGACACGTTTGGCCGCGTGCGACAGCATTACGTCGCGCGGCGGGTTTCGGATCGCCTTGCCGACGCGCTCGAGGATGATCAGCACCGCCGCAGCGGGCCAGCTGTCGACCAGCGCGAGCGCGGGCACCGACGCCATTTGCACGACGTAGCCGAAGATCGTGATCGGCCAGAAGCGTCCCGTTGCGTCCGCGAGTCGCCCCGACACCAGGCGCAGGCCATAGCCCAGCAATTCGCCGAATCCGGTCACCACGCCGACGACCGTTCCGCTCGCGGCAAGCGAGGCGAGGAACGGCCCGAGGATGCTGCGCGAGCCTTCGTACGTGAAATCGGCGAAGAAGCTCAGGATGCCGATCAGCAGCACGAAGCGGAACGCGGCGCGATCGGTTCGGCGATCGGCCGCGGCGGACGCTTGCTCGACGGTGGCCATGAACGCGGTTGTGTTATCAGCTCGTCGCGATTACCAGGGCGCCGCCAGTGACCAGCAGCCCCCCCAGCGCGACACGCCACGTGAGCGGCTCGCCCAGTACTGTTACACCGAGCAGGATCGCGAACGCGACGCTCAACTTGTCGATGGGCGCGACCAGAGACGCCGGTGCGAGCTGCAGCGCACGGTAGTAGCAAAGCCATGACAAACCCGTCGCGACGCCGGACAGCACGAGGAACGTCAACGGCCGAGCGGCGATCGATGATGGCACCGACCACTCATCGCGCAGCGACACGATCGCGGCGGTCACGAACAGGATCACCACGGTGCGGATCAGCGTCGCGAAGTTCGAATTGAGGCCTTCGACCCCAAGCTTGCCGAGGATGGCGGTGAGGCCTGCGAAAAACGCTGATCCAAGTGCGAACATCAGCCAGGGCGTTGTCATTTTCATTGATTGTTTTCCGACTGTTCAGGGAGACGATTGAGGCGTTGAACGCGGTCTGCACAGCGCTCGACGCGGCTGCGACAACGCGATATCGCGGTGCTCCAGAAGCGCTCGCACGGCTGTGCGCATATACTCGGCGTAATCGCTCACCAGGCGGTGTTGGACGGGCGTTGCATCGGCGATGTGCGGCGAAACGGGCGACCGCAGCACATCCATAGCCAGCGCGCGCTGCAAGCGTCAGAGCAGCGTCGATTTCGACGACGGCCGCGACCAACCGGGAACGGTGGCGTTCGCTCAATTGCATGGTCGGCTTGGGGGCGCCCTGCGTCTCGCCGCTACCGCATCGTGCCGCGGGAAGCCGCTACCGGCGTAACCACGCGCCGCGACGGGACGCCCTCTGCATGTGTCGCGTAGACGATACGTGCGACGACGTGCTCGATCTCGCCAAGATCCTGCAGCGTCGATTGGAGCGGCCCGCGGCGGTGCTGCGCGTCGGCCTCGTCGGACCGACGCAGCTTCGTCGCCTTGTCGATCGCCGCTTCGATTGCAGCGATCGCCGCTTCGACCTTTTTGCCCATCGCCTGCCTGAAGGTGACGAGCGCGTCGTCGATGCGACGACTGAAGTCATAGCGCATCCGCCCGGATTGCATCTCGACCATTTCGAGCGCGTAGTCGCGGACGCGGCGAAGAATCAGCCGTCCACCCAGCGCGCGTGGAAGGGCGCGCGGGATGCCGGTGGCGAGGAGGCGCAACGCCGGCGGCTCGCTCCAGAACTTGTAGTAGAACCGCGACTCGCTGTCGAGGAACGTCGCGTCGGGATGCGCCGTGTAGGGAACGGCGAATACATCGGCCGCAAAGCGATAGAGCTCTTCGACGATCTGGTCGACCCGCTCGCCGTGGCGCGTGCAGAAAGCGGTGAACGCCCGATCGATCGCTTCGCCCTGCGCTCGCTGCCAGCCATCGAAGCCCTCGCGAATGGCGGCAATGGCGTCCGCCTCGAGCGACGCGTGCAATTCGCGCAGTCGCAACGCTCGGTTTTCGTCATAGCGGCGATCGAGCAGCGCGACGACGTGCGCGCCGAGTTCTTTCTTGAATGCAGAGAGCGCGCTCTCCACCGGCCGCAGCAGCGCGCGGCTCGCGTCGCCGCCCAGCAGCAGGTCGAAGTCGTCGCGCGCTGCGAGCATCTCCTGCTTCTTTTCGGTGAATCGCGCGCCCTTGCGCCGAAGCTCCTCCAGCGATTGCGACAGCGATTTCAGCTCGACTTCGACGGTGAAGCGTGCGTCCTCGATACTGCGTGCGAGCTTGCGGCCGATAGAGGCGGCGAGGGCGCAGCGCCTGTCCTTGGCGAGGAACGCCTCGAGCGCCTGCGCAAACTGCGGCATCCCGCTACGCGCGGGAGGCGCCGAAGAGTCCGGAGCCGGTTCGTCAAGCGCGAGGTGCGCCGAGATCGGAAACAGCGCGGGCTCCGCTCCGATCGCCGAGCGCAGCGCGGTGCGCGTGAAATCGATCGACTCGCGCAATTCGCGATCCGACAACAGGTCCGACTTGTTCAGCAGAAAGAAGATGCGCTCGGCGTACGGCCGGATGCTCGCGAGAAAATCGCATTCCGCCGCACCTAGCGGCTGGTCCACCGACAGCACGAACAGCACCGCGTCGGCCTTGGGCAGGTATTGCTGCGCGACGTCGGTGTTGGCTCGATAAATCGAGCCGACACCCGGCGTGTCGATGAGCCGCAGGCCGCTGGCGAGCCAGCGTGACGGATAGGTGACGTGCGCCTCGCGGACACCTTTCTGGTTGCTCGGATTGCCGCGCTCGGTGACGTACCCGGGGAGCGCGTCGACTGCGATTTCTTTCCGCTCTCCGCTTTGGTAGACAATGGCGGCGGTGACGGTCGGACCCCAGGTGAGCACGGTGATCACCGACGTCAGCGGCACCACCGCGACCGGAAGCAGCGCGGTACCGATCAGCGCGTTGATGAGGCTCGTCTTGCCGCGTTTGAACTGCCCTGCTACGACGAGGTCGAAGCGCTGCTCGACGATCTTGTCGCGCAGGTCCGCGGCCACATCGGCGCGCAACGCGTCGAGGCTCGCGAGACGATCGACGCAGTCGGCGAGTTCGCGCCAGTTCGCGACGCGTTCCGACGTGCCGCTCGCGCGGTGATCGTCAGGATGCTCGGCGCGAGCGGGGCTGCGCAGGTCCCGCGTCGAACTCATGCAACGGTCGCTTCCTGCGACGGTGCGACAAAGATTTCCCGATACAAGTCCTCGCCATAGTTTGTCTGCAGCGGTTCGCCTTCGACCAGCTTGAACGTGCGCGTGCCGTCGGGCAAGCGCTCGGCGCGAAGGAACAGCGCGTTGCGCCCGGCACGTTCGATCATGCTGTGCGCGAAATCGTAGAGATGCGTCACGAAGAAGACCTTGACGCGCCTTTCGAGCAATGCGCCGACCACCTGTCGCGCGATCTCGGAGCCCTCGCGCTCGTTGGTGGCGGCGAAGGACTCGTTGAAGAGCATCAACGCATTCGGAGTGATCGCGTCGGCGATATCGCTCATCCGCGAGAGCTCCTCGTCGAGCTTCCCGCTTTGCATCGTCGTGTCCTCTTCACGCTTGTAGTGGGTGAAAAGGCTCGTGCAGAGGTCCGCGGCGAACGAATCGGCGCCGACGAACATCCCCATCTGCATCATCAGCTGGGCGAGGCCGATGGCGCGCAAGAAGGTCGACTTGCCCCCCTGATTCGCGCCAGTGACGACCACGAGGCTCTTATCGTCGGCGTCGTGCGTGTTCGCAACGACGCTTCGCTGCATGGTCAGCGCGAGGCAGACGTCATAGAGGCCGCCGAAGCGATGCCGCCGTGTGCCGGCCGCGTGCGGTTTGGGCATGCAAACCGGCGCATCCAGCGCCACGAGCCGATCGTGCAGATTGAGGCAGGCGACATAGAATGCGAGCTCGGTGCGCAGGATCTCGAAGAAGCTCAGCACGTGTTCGGCTGACTGGCCGAGTGCATTCGCGACGTTGTTCACGCCGCGGTCACAAAGCGATGAGAGGATCCGTCCACCGCCTTCGTCGCGAGGATGAAGGTAGAACGTGTACGCCCGCGGACCCTTGCGAAGAACGCGCTTGACCCACGGGTGGCGCTTGTCCGGGTCTTCCCTCAGCAGATAGCTCTTGCCCTCGTCGCGCGGGCCGAGTTCGGCGCTCATCAGCACGCCGCCGCGGAACTTGAGCTCGGAGAGCTGCCGCTCCACGGTCGCGAGATAGTCGTCATCCAGCTCGCGATCCAGCGTCGCAAAGAGCGCCTTCAGCCCCGCGGAGCGAACGCACGACGCGTTCTGTCGTGCGATCTCGCGAAGCTTGCGCAGGCCGACCGTGTACATCTGCAGCAGGTCGATCGAGCTGTGCAGCACGTGGCTTGGGTTTGTGCTGCCCAGCCCCCACCAGTGCTTCTTCCTGCCCTCGATCATCTCCAGGGTCGCGGCGTAAAGCTCGCAGATCAGTCCCGGGTGGTCCAGCGCGTCGCTCAGGATCGCCTGACGATGCAAAATCGTATCGACATCGTTGTGCATTCCGGCGAGGATCGCTCGCAGCGCGACGGCGAGCAGGAACTCGTCATCGCCTGCCATCGAACGCAGCAGCGTGGCGAGCTCGAGATCCTGAATCAGCGACCGCTCGAAAGAGGAAAGCTGCGCGAGCCGATCCGACTTCGGGTAGCGGTCCGTACGCGGCACGTCCTCGAGCGACACGAAGTCGCGATCGCGGTGCATCAAGAGTGCCTTCATGACCTTATCCGCTCCTTCAGGCACTCATAGGTGACGCGGTGCTTCCGGGCGACCGCAAGGGCGTAGGCGAGCCCGTCGGCGGGCCTGCGCTCGAGTCTGAACGTGCGTACGGCCGGATCGTTCGGGTCGATCGTGCTGACGATGCTGACGGTGTTGGCGCTGATCGACGCGAGCTCGGTCAGAAAGGTCACGCAAACAGCGGGAAGGTCGAGCTCGACGATGCGCGCCATCACCTTGCGACTTAGGAAGATCTGGTCTTCGAGCGTGGTCGACGAGAAGATCTCGTTCATGATCACGATGCTGTTAGGCGTCGCCTGATCGAGCACCCGCTTGATCCGCACCAGGTCGTCCTTGAGCTTGCCGCGCAGGTTCGTGATGTCCTCTTCGCGCTCGAAGTGCGCGAACAGCCGGTCGAAGAGGAACAGTTGCGCCTCGGTGCCGGGGATGAGGCAGCCGAGGGCCGCGAGGTAGTGCAATTGACCGAACATGCGGGCGAATGTCGTCTTCCCGCCCTGATTCGGCCCAGACACGACGAACAGCCGCTCCGCACCGCGCAAGAAGAAGTCGTTGCACACGACCGAGCGCTTCTTCGCGAGCAGCTTGTCCGCGAGCGCGAGATCGAACGCGTCGCGGCAGCTCACCCCCTTCGATGACGGCGAGACTTCCGGATAGCAGAACACGAGCCCTGCAGCGCGAAACTTAGCGATGTGCGCGAGATAGGCGACATAGAACTGGATCTCGCGGTCCAGGCACCAAATGCGCGACTCGGCGAATTCCGCGTGTTGCGCGCAAAAAGCGTCGAGCGCGTGGAAAGCGTCCGGGTAGAGCAGAGCCACGCGGTCGACGATCTGCGCCTGAATGTGGTTCATGCCCTCGGAGTCCGGGAACTTGGCTCGATAGTCTTTGACCGCGCCCCGCCTGAACTTCTCAAATGTCGCCTCGACGAGCGGGGTGTAATCGACTTCGCCGCCGTAGCGGCGCACCGTGACGCCGTTGTCCTTGACCAGGATCGCGTAACGGATCGCGGCGAGCTGCGATACGATCCGTGCGGCTTCGGCCGCCATATCGGTGAAGGTCGCCGATTCGGCGTAGGCGACGAGATAGTTGCGCAACGATCGCATGCCTTGCGACGCGAGGTTCGCCTGCGTCAACTCGTCGCGCAGTTGCGTTACCGTTTCGCTGTAGATCTCCGCGGCGCCAAGGAACCAGCGCAGCTTGTCGTGGCGGTAATGGCTTTTTGTCGAACGCTCGAAATGCTGGCGGATCGTCGCCATGCCGTGCGAGAACGACTTGATCGCCTGCAGAACCGCCGGCTGCTCGACGTCGCGCATCACCTGCTGGCGATACACGATCGTCGCGACATCGCGAAGCGGCCGATGGAAGAACGGCGCGAGATCGTGGTCCTTGCAGTTGGCCGCGATCGCGCCGACCAGCTGGTCGAGATTGAGGTCGCGAAAATATTCGGGCGCCTCGCGCGCTTCCTCGGCGGTCGAGGGTTCCGCGGCGGGGAACAGAATGCTATAGAAGCGCTCTTCGACGAGCGCGTCAGCGACTGCGCCGGCCGCGTGCGCGTCGCGGTCGGTCAGGATCGCCGACGCTTGGTCGCCGGTGCGGTTGAAGCATTCTTCTCGGGCGCCGGACATGAAAAAACCCACCTCGCGGTGGGTCTCGGGCTGACGAACCCTACCGCGTAACTGGACGCAGTAGGAGTCATTAGCCGGATCGGCGGTTACGGGGGAACTCCATCCCCGGACCAGTTGGTCAGCTTCAATCATAACAAGTTTCATGCACTTCGGCCACGCGACCTTTGGCCGCCGGCCGAGGCAGCGAGCTGCTGCGAGCCTTGTTGCTGGCCCGCGGGTCGCGTGCCTATACTCGGCTCGAGCGGGAGATGGCATTCCTCCCTTAACCGCCTGACGGCTGATGATGCCTACGGGTACCGCGATCGCGGTGCTTGGGCTAACGAACGTGCGTCATCGATCGGCCGTCGTTGCAGCGCTGTCCTGAAGGTCCGCCTCGTTCGACCGAACGAAGGAAGCAGCGGGAACGCGACGGTTCGTCACACCGCGATGAGCGCGTCGATCGTCCAAAGCCGCGAGGAGACCTCATGTCACGAGCCGACCACGACTGCATGTTCTGCAACATCCGCGCGCCCATCGCGGAGAACGATCTCGCTTTCGCCATCTTCGATCGCTATCCGGTGAGCCCCGGTCACGTGCTGGTTGTCACCAAGCGGCACGTCGCGAGCTTCTTCGACACGACCGCGGACGAGCGCTCGGCGGTGCTCGCACTGCTGCTCGAGATCAAGCAGCAAACCGACGCGAAGCTCACGCCCGACGGTTACAACGTCGGCGTCAACGTCGGTGTCGCGGCGGGACAAACGATGATGCACGTCCACATGCACCTCATTCCGCGCTTCAGCGGCGACATGGAGAACCCGCGTGGTGGCGTGCGCGGCGTCATACCGTCCAGGCAGAACTATTGACGCGCTTGCAAATGGCAATGACCCATACCGCAGCCATCGCGCGGCATGGTCAGGAACGAGGCGTACCGGACCTGCCGGCGTGTGCGTACCGGACCGTGGAGCAGGCGGGCGCGCTGCGCTGCGCGGCGGCCGCCGGCGCGCCGATCACGGCGAGCGACTGCCGCACGTGCTCGATTCCCGCCGCGGTCCGACACGAGGACGCGTGTTTGTACCTCGTGCCGCTGCGCCATGTGCGGCAAGGCATGCTATGCGTGCCGCTGGTTCTTCTCGGCCGCGACCGAGCCGGTCGTCGACGATTGGCGGCATCTGTGCTTCTGTTCGTACTGGTTTCCGCGCGGCGGAGACGAACGCCGCGTGCTGGAGCACACCGCCGCGAGGCGTGTGCACTATCTGAAGGCGCTGAGCGGCGAAGCACCGCGACGTCTGCCGCGCGCGCTGCCGGCTCCCGATCGCGCGCCCGAGCCGCCTCGCCGGCGCATCTTCTTTGCGAAGGCGCTGGCATTGTGGCATCGGCTGAGGAGTAACGAGCATCTGTAGCATCGCGTCACGTGCGCAAGGAGCGTTAGATGATCGAAGTTGCGATTCCCGGGTTTGGAACGCTTGCTCTGGATCGGCTGGTGTGCGACTACAACGGTACGCTCGCCCGTGACGGGCATCTGCTGAGCGAGGCGCGTGCCCGGATCGAGCGCGTCGCGCCTGCGCTCGAGGTGCACGTCATCACGGGTGACACGTTCGGAACGGCTCGCGAGGAGTTGCGTGGTCTCGCCGCGCAACTCGTCATCGTGCCCGCAGAGCGCCAGGCCGAGGCGAAGCTCGAGCTGATCCGCCGCGACGGCGCTCAGCGTGTCGTAGCGTTCGGTAACGGGCGCAACGATCGGCTGATGCTCGCGGAGGCCGCGCTCGGCGTCGGCATCATCGGCGACGAAGGCATTGCGACCGAAGCGCTGGTCGCGAGCGATGTCGTCGTGCGTCACATTGCCGACGCGTTCGACTTGCTGCTCGAGCCGCGCCGGCTCGTGGCGAGCTTGCGCGCGTGAGAGGCCAGGCTGAATCGCGGCGCGCCAATCTCGAGCCGTTACACGTGAAATAGATCTCTAACGCGTGCGAGATTCGAGGTCGCAAGACTCTTGAGCAGCTGGATCGAATGGGCACCACGGCAGGGAAGGTCAGCGGCTTGCCGCCTTTGGGCTAAGGAACCTATACTGGCCGCTCGGAGATGGCATTCTCCACGGGAAACCCGCCGGTTCCCGCAACCGCCGTGAGGCTGATGATGCCTGCTGCAACCCCTGATTAAGCGGTGTGCGGTGGGCTTGCGTTCGGCGTCCTCATCCCCCCCGCTGTCGTCGATCGCGACACCGCGTTTCGAAGGCGAGAGGGAATGGTATGCCTTGGAGTGGCATCGCGGCAGTTGGCGGTGGAGCTGCGGTCGGTGCGTGTGTACGCTGGTGGCTTGGAACCGCGCTTAACCCGGTTTTCCCGACGCTGCCGCTTGGTACGCTGTGCGCGAACCTGCTCGGCGGGCTGCTGATGGGCTTCGCACTCGAGCTCATCACGCGTCACAGCGCATTGCCGCCCGAAGTGCGTTTGATGCTGACGACCGGCTTCCTCGGCGGCCTCACGACCTTTTCCACGTTCTCGGCGGAAATCACCACGCTGCTTCTGCGCAGCGAGTTCGTGTGGGCTGCCGCCGGCATCGTCGTGCATGTCTTCGGGTCTCTCGCGATGACCGTGCTCGGCATCTTCGTGCTGCGCGCTCTTTACGCATGGGGGTCGGCATGAAAGGGACGCTGCTTCGCTTCTATGTTCACGAGAACCGCAAGCATCACCACATCCTGTTGTACGAGTGGCTGCTCGAGCATGCCAAGAAGCTAGGCATTCACGGCGGTTCCGCCTTTCGCGCGATTGCCGGCTTCGGCCGTCACGGCGTCCTGCACGAGGAGCATTTCTTCGAGCTTGCCGGAGACCTTACGGTGGAGATCGACTTTGCCGTTACTGACGCGGAAGCCGATCAGCTGATGGCGCTGATCAAGCGCGAGCGGATTCGGATCTTCTATGCGCGGATCCCGATCGAGTTCGGCATGCTTGACGGCGATCAGGCTACAGAAACCGAAAAGGCAACATGACGGATATCCTTGCGCTCGCCGCGCTCTGGCTCGGCCTCGCGCTCGCGGCGACGGTCCTATCGACCTGGCTCCGTATCGCGACCGGGGTCATCGGCGCTGCTCGCAAACGCGTTCTTCCCGCCGCAGGAAGGTCCTTCGGCGACCAAAGCTCCGTCGCTGGTTATCATGAAGCGGGCCGCCGCGCAGGCCACACTGCGCACGACAACGCGCAGGCGACGCGCTAATGCAGGTGCTGACGCAGGCGAGGGGTCAGCATGAAAACGGCGAGCGCACGCATCATCCGATCGAATCGTTTCATTGGTAGGCAGAGACGACATGACGTACAACAGGCGCAGTCGAATGGTCACCGAAGGTATCGAGCGCGCGCCGAACCGCTCGATGTTCTACGCGATGGGGTATCGAGACGAGGATTTCAGCAAGCCGATGGTCGGACTGGCGAACGCGCATTCCACCATCACGCCATGCAACTCCGGTCTCAATCCGCTCGCCGAGGGGGCTGAGGTCGCGCTGCGGGAGGCCGGGGCAATGCCGCAGACGTTCGGCACGATGACGGTGTCGGACGGAATCTCGATGGGTACCGAGGGCATGAAGTACTCGCTGGTCTCGCGCGAAGTGATCGCGGACACGATCGAGACTGCGGCGATGGCGGAATGGCTCGACGGCGTCATCGCGATCGGTGGCTGCGACAAGAACATGCCCGGCGCGGTGATGGCACTGGCGCGCTTGAATATCCCTGGCATCTTCGTCTACGGCGGCACGATCAGGCCTGGCCACTACAAGGGCAAGGACCTCACCATCGTTAGCGCGTTTGAGGCAGTAGGGGAGTTCAATGCGGGTCGGCTGTCCCAGGCCGACTTCAAGGAAATCGAGCGGCGGGCCTGTCCCGGCTCGGGATCTTGCGGGGGCATGTACACCGCGAACACGATGAGCGCCGCGATCGAGGCGATGGGGATGTCGCTCCCGTTCTCCTCGACGATGGCCAACGAGGACGCGGAGAAGGCCGCAAGCGCCGCCGAATCGGCGCGCGCGCTGGTCGAGGCGATCAAGCGGGATCTCAAGCCTCGCGACATCATCACACGCGAATCTCTGGAGAACGCGGTCGCAGTGGTGATGGCGACCGGTGGCTCGACCAACGCGGTGCTGCACCTGCTCGCGATCGCGCACGCCGCGAAGGTGCCGTGGGCGATCGATGACTTCGAGCGCATCCGGCAACAGACACCGGTGCTGTGCGATATGAAACCGTCGGGAAAATATGTCGCGACGGATCTGCATCGAGCTGGCGGCGTTCCGCAGGTGATGAAGATCCTGCTGGTGAACGGCATCGTGCACGGCCACTGCATGACCATCACGGGGCGCACGGTTGAGCAGAACCTGGAGGACGTGCCGGAAACGCCGGCGCGCAATCAGGACGTCATTCGTCCCTTTGGCGAGCCGTTGTACCCGAACGGGCACCTCGCCATCCTCAGAGGCAATCTCGCGAGCGAAGGTTGTGTCGCGAAGGTGAGCGGCCTTCGCAAGCTGGCCATCACAGGACCTGCGCGGGTATTCGATTCCGAAGAGGCAGCGATGCAGGCGATCATGCGCAAGGCGATCCAGCCCGGCGACGTCATCGTGATCCGCTATGAGGGGCCGAAGGGCGGTCCCGGCATGCGGGAGATGCTGGCGCCGACGTCTGCGCTCGTGGGGCAGGGACTCGGCGATTCGGTTGGACTCATAACGGACGGACGGTTCTCGGGCGGGACGTGGGGAATGGTGGTCGGGCACGTTGCACCCGAGGCGTACGTCGGCGGAACGCTCGCACTGGTGCACGAGGGGGACAGCATTACCATCGATGCGACGCAGAAGTTGCTTCGTCTCGATGTCTCAGATGCGGAGATCGAGCGGCGCCGCGCGGTATGGCAGGCACCGCCGCCACGTCACCATAGCGGCGTAATGGCCAAGTATGCGCACTTGGTATCGAGCGCGAGCCGGGGCGCGGTGACCGACGCGTTCGACGCCCGATAGAGAAGGTCGTGCCGCGAGGTAGAGCGAGCTACGCGCGCCCAGCCCCCTCGGCGTCCGACGGAGCACAAAGGAGGTCGATCATGGATGTTCTGGTAGAGCAGGCCGATGTTTGGGCGGCGACGATTAACGACAAGCCCGGCGGTCTCGCGGAGGTCCTGAGCACGCTGCGAGACGAGGGCGCGAACCTGCAGTTCATCATCGCACGGCGCGCTCCGGACAAGCCGGGAACCGGCGTGGTATTTGTTACGCCGTTGCAGGGCGACCGTGAGCTGCGAGCGGCGGCCGAGGTGGGCTTTAACGTTTCGCATTCGCTCCATTCGCTGCGAGTGTCGGGCAAGGATCGGCCTGGAGTCGGCGCCGATCTGGTGCAGAAGCTCGCGGACACTGGAATCAATCTGCGCGGCTTCTCCGCTTCGGTTATCGGCACACAGTTCGTCGCCTATATAGCCTTCGATTCATTCGATGATGCGACCCGCGCAGCGCGAGTGCTTGAATTGGGCTGAATGAAACACAGGGTGGAGCGCGACAAAAGCTCGTCAGATTCGGCCGTCCTTGACGGGGACTTGCGGGCAGCGCGGACCCCGGTCCAAATAACGACCTCAGTTTTTGGATCTTGCTCGACTAAGTCGGTTGCTGAAAGATCGGAAGCTAGCTAGGTAGATCGCGTGAGAATCGCGTGAATCAGTCCGGCTTCGTGGCGCTCAGTACGGAAGAGGTGCGAGGGCCGCCGTAGGCGCAACTTGTTGAAGAGAAAATGGTTTCGAGTACCTGGTTCTGGCTACGAACCAGGTGGTCGTTGGGCTGATGTGCTAACTGCCCAGTCCCCGACCCGGACGCCACGTTGCGGTGGGGCGATCGTCATACGGAACGGAATACCTCGCGCGCGTTAGCCACGAACCTCTCGCAACACTGACGGACCGCGCGCATTGGTCGATGATTACCTGTATACAAAAACGTAGCAGCGTATTTTTGCATGCCCTTGCATTGCACTGCATTCGACTGCGATCGCGAAGGTGCGCGGACGCCGTAAGCAGTTGATGGTGCAATGAAATTACATACAAGAGCGACGGACTGTTAGTCCGCAGGTCCCAGGTTCGAGCCCTGGTCGGGGAGCCAACTATTCAAGACCTTGCGTTGCTTCCGGCGTTTCGTTTTCCGGCACTGTAGACGAAAACGTAGCAAGTTTTGCCGCGGCTGCACGCAGCTGCTCCGGCGCGAAGTGCGCATACCGCTTCACCATCAACGCCGACTTCCACGCGCCGAGCTCCTGCAGTTCCGCCATCGTCGTACCGGCCATGACGTGCCACGTGGCCCACACATGCCGCAAGTCGTGCCAGCGAAAATTCTTGATGCCGGCGCGCTTCAAGGCATTGCTCCGATCGGGCAGTTACAGGTTGGCATTAGCTTGAGCAGGGAACACGGCCCCGCTGGACCGTGGATATGGCCGTGAACGTCGCCATCCGCTTGTGCGGTAACGCCGAGACGGAGAGCGAGTCGGCCATCGGGCTGCCATTGCCGTGCAGCTCGTTGATGTCGACGGCGAGATTTAGCTTGTCGACCTCCGCGAAGCCGCCGCAGCCTGCAAAGCCGCCGCCTTGCGACCAGACGTAGCCGCTTCGGCTGTTGCTAGTGAAGGTGATGCGACGGCTTGCCGGCGGGAGCGACGCGACTTTGGTGACGACCTTCGTCAGAATCGACTGGCTGATCTTAATCTGAACGTCCGCATCCGGGATGAGATATGGCTTGACCGAGTCCTTGACGGTCTTGCGCAGGTCTTCGACTTCAGTGCTGGTGCGGCTGCATCCCATAACCAGACTCGCGACGACGGCGACGGAGGCGACACAGCGCGACGGCGTGCCTAGGGAAGCAGCGCCCGAAATCGGTGCCACCGTTAACACCCCGGAGACCGTACTGCCGTTGCCCGTGGGAAACGTCAGCTTGGATGTTCCCCCAAAGGCGAAGGAAGTCTGGGCAGTGAGGGGCACGGAGAACGACGGCAGGCTCGAAATCTTTTCCTGTGCGGCCAAGGTTGCGAGGTCCTTCCAAAACCCGTTGAGCGAGAAATCGAAGGTGCCAAGGGTCACACGATGTCCTTCAACATGACACGAAACGCGCTGTTGCTAACGCTGCCGCCGGGCGCCACGTCAAGAAACAGCCATGCCGAGGCAATGGCCTGTCCGTTGATGTTTCGCTTAGGACTCTTGACCGTTACCTTGAGATCAACTGCGGGGTAGCCATTGCTGAAGGCTGTTCGGATGTCGGAGACGGTCATCACTGCGTCATCCAGTTCGGGCACGGGCACATCCACTGCCCCGATTTGCTTAAGCGCCTGGTTCAACACGCTGTTACTCAGAAACACCTGAAGGTCGGTATCAAGCGCACCCTTGGTGGAAAGAAGTGCCTTAAGCTGCGTGAGCTGGGCGATTTCCGCTCTCTCACGTCGGTCTGCGAGTTCACTCGATGGATCGCTGCACGACGCGAGCAGGCTCACACTTATCGCGCACAGTACGGCCACGTTTATGCGCATTGTTCAACCTCCGGAGCCGAAAATTAAGCCCGAGTCGTGCCCAAGGACTACATCTGCTCTATGTTGTCGACGATCAAGTAGTCTCGGACTCGGGATTCTTCGAGCTGGCTGTCAGAAAGCGTCCTCATTGCACGGTTCAGGCTGTTCGAATCGGCCGGTACCAACGATACAGTCGCGCGGCTGAGATCACGCAAGACACCCAAAGGCCTACGTAGAGGTATGGTGTGATCCAGACGAGATACGTTGGACCCGCCTCAAAACGTATGTGATCTCCGAAGATCATGGTCAAGGGCGCTGCGGGCGTCGGCCAGAACTGCTTCCAGCCATGGGCAAAGGGCAAGCCATTCGAAGCGTATGTTGCCGTCCCGTCAATGAAACGGCTGAGAACGAACGCGAGGCCGACGATCGGGATCACGGCAAATAGCCAAAAGATCGTCCATAGATATAAACGCCCACCGGAAGTCATCGGGTCGATGTCATTCGACTTAAGCCACGCCACCGGGAGCCGCGCGGCAGGTGGCTTGGCGGCATTGGCCCGGGCATTCGCGCGCAACAGCCAGTGCAACAGCAGGATGCAAACAGCTACGATAGGGATCGTGAACATCACGAGCTCAGGAATCTTGAGCTTGGCGAGGATGGGAACAGCGACATCGATTTCCGTTGCTCGCACTCGGACCGCCCCGAGAACCGCCCACGTTAGTGTGAACGTCCCGAAGTAGGTCCAGATGCGGTTAACCGCTTCAGCTCCCATCTTTCTCAAGCTCCGAGTCGGTGCGCCATAGGCGTGCTCGCAACTCTTTAGGCGTAACGTTGCGAGTTGCCGGGTAACATGCGCCCGCGCGCCTCACGCCTGCGGCTCGATAGTGAGCCGAACGGCGCCGAAGTTGTTCCAGTACGCAGAGGGAACGTCGTTCGCGAAGCAGAGCAGCTCTCCCGCCTCGCCGGGCGGCACGACCCACTCGCGGCCCGTGCCGATCTGGAATGGCCTCCCATCGCGGCCGACGGCACCGATCAGGCAAAACCAGCGCTCGCCCGGCACGCGCCGCCGCGGCTCGAACCGGCGCAGGAACTCGCGCACGGCCCGCGGGGCGTCGTCCGTCTCGTAGCCGTTCGCATCAGTGCGGATGAAGAAGTCCGTCCATGCGCCCGTGGCGGCGAGCACGTACCGCTCGCCCGGCTCGACATGGATACGCGTCTCGTTCCACTGCTCACGCGCCCTGATCGTAATGGTCGCGGGTGGTTGCATGGGCGCTGCCTCGTTGCGTGCCGGTTAGACCCGATCGTCCGCGAGCGCGTGAAGCGCCGCGAACGGCTCGCGCCGATCGGGCGCGAGATAGAGCGCGCGCAGTGGGTCGCGCGCCGCGTCGCGCAAGAAGGCGGCCGTGCGCGCCCGCCGAGTCGGGCTCGCGAGGCGCTTGACGATGCGGTATTTCACCGCGGGCGCCTCAAGGTCGACGATCAGAGTGGAGCCGCCGCGAAATGTGTGCGCCGGCGTGCCCGCAGCGTCGGCAGGCACCGCCACGGTCTGCGTCAGCGCCACGACGACCTGCGGCGCGTAGCGGCCATTCGGGGTGGCCCGCATGGCGGGTCGTAACTCGTGCACCTCGAACGACTCCGTCGTCGGGTCGACGAGGCCCAGTTCGCTCGCGAACTCGGGCACGGCCTGAAAGGCCGGCAGGAGCACCCTATGGAGCGCGATGCGCTCTTCACGCGTGTGCTCGAAGAGCTTCCTTCGGTCCTTGAGGTACAGACATGCGTCCGCGTAGCGCTGGAGCCGCTCGCGGATCGCCTCGTACTGCTGCCCGATCGCCGCGAGCGACCCGCGCGTTAACGCCGACCAGTCGATCCCCTGCCAGCGTACGGTGTCGACCGACAGCGTGCGGACGGTCTCCGCGACCGATGTGCCGAGGTCCACCGGGTAGATGCCACGCCGGCGGAACGCCTCGACGAACGCCACTCGGTAGTTGAAGCGGTCGTCGCTCACCAGGTCTGAGTCGGCGGTGATGAGGGCGCGCAGGTACTCGAAGAAGGTCACGTCGACCGGTGGCAGGTAGTCGAGCGCGCGGATGCACATGCCTAAAACGTGGTCCGCTGACCGCGCCGCCTCGTCGGCCAAGCGGCGCACCAAGTCGGGGTGGATCGAGCCCGTCGGCAGCACACCCCTGCCGCTGGTGTAAATCCGGAGCAGGTCTTGAATGCGCGTGTTGTAGATCGCGAGGAAGGCGTCGAAGACTGCCGCGACGAGGATTGCGCCGCGCGCGTGCGGCGTGAGGCGTCGCCGAAGCTCCGCCGGGTCGGCGGCGAGTCGGGTCCACGTCCCGTCCTTGCCGAGCGTTCCGATGGCCTCACGCAGGCCGCCGCGCCCGCCCATTGCCTGGCCAAACTGCACCGCCAGGCTGCCGAGGATCGACTCAGCCTCGAGATTGCCTCGCGTGCGGCCGATCTCGAACTCGAGGATCTCCCGCATGGTGAAGTGCTGGAGCAACGCGACGATGTCGGCGAAAGCCTCATGGAAGGCCAGCACGTCGAGGTTGGTCGGCTCGTTGAAGCGCCGATGCATGCCGTCGAGTATCGCGTGCGTCGTCTCGTGCGCGATCACGTCGTGCGACAGGCATGTATAGACGCGGCTGCCGGGGAAGAGGTCGCGAGGGTCGCCCGGTGAGGCGTCGAAGTACCCGAAGCGCAGCTCGACGTCATGCGGGCTGTAGAAGGCGTTCGCCTGACGGAAGGCATGCGGTCGAACGGTGAGTTGTGGCACGAAGACGCTGTCGTCGAAGTCGTTCTTCCCCTGGCCGTGACGCCAGAGCACGCGCCGGCCGAGAGCGCGTTCAAAGTGCTGGATGGTCGTCATGGCCACGGCGTAGACCATCTGCTGATGGAATTGCGGGTTCCCCTCGGCGGGCGCCCATCCATCCTGCGCGAGCAGGCTGGGATCGTCGAGGTTAACCTTGTTCTCCATCCGAGCGTTTGTGCGTGGGTTCACAGCCGGCTCGTCCTCGACCTTCAGGTATTCCCCGACCGGCCCCGGATGCAGCGTCTCCCAGCGCACCTGCAGCGTCGCTTCGTTCACCGCCGCGGTGTCGAGCCGCGTCGACAGGCTTGGATCCACGGCGTACACCCGCAGGCGCCGGTAGGGCGGCGTTCGAATCGCCGGCTGCGCTTCGACGGCCGGTAGCTCGGCGACCTTCTGGCCCCCGACGAAATCGGGAACCGGCACAACGCTCCCGGTCAGCGCCGTGTAGCGCTCCGCGATGTGCGTGCGCAGCGCCGCCGATGCGTTGGGATCCTCGATCACCGCTTCCATGAACTGCTTGAGAGGCTCTCCGTCCAGGCGCGCGCAGTCGTCGGGGTCGGGAACGATCTGTTGCAGCGCCGGGTTGAGGAGCCAACGCTGTGCGAGCTCGAGGTTGAACATGCGCTCGCGCGGCGGCGCCTCGACGATGCCAAGCCCGGTGAGGACACGCAGGAAGGCGAAGGAGTCGTCGTCGGACTTCGTCTGCGGGAGCGAGAGGTCCGGCTCGACGCTTAGCGCGTCGAAGGCGCACAGCGCGCCGCGGCCCAGCTCGTCCAGATTGCCGCGCGTGTTCGACCGTGTCGTCGTGAAGAGCGCCTTGCGCACGGCCTCGACGCGAC
This sequence comes from uncultured beta proteobacterium, assembly GCA_963728935.1. Taxonomy (GTDB): domain Bacteria; phylum Pseudomonadota; class Gammaproteobacteria; order Burkholderiales; family Casimicrobiaceae; genus CAVSMC01. Next base: position 3,741,832 of record CAVSMC010000001.1, read on the forward strand.
GCCAGTCGCGCGGGAGCGCCCGCCCTTTGTGCTTCTCGAGCCAGAGCGCCACCGCGGCTGCGATCTGCGGCGTCGCGGCCGAAGTGCCGCCGCCGTTTCGTCGGACCACGTCGGGACAGCCAAAGACGGCCCACGGGATATTGGGCGCGTAGCCCGACAGTGCGTGGTCCATTGTCGAGCGCGGCCCGAAGTTCCCCTCCAGTTCCGCGTCCGAGAGGTGCGCGTAAGGATGGAAGTCCGCCATGATGCCGCAGGCGCAGATCACGCGGTGATAGCGCGCGGGGTAGACCACGTGCCGCGTCGGCACGGCGAGGCCGAGCGGCGCCACGCAATCGCCCGACGCCGTGACCACGCAGACGCCGCTCAGGTACGCGCGGTCGATCTCCTCGCGCCAGGCCTCTGAGGGCAGCCCGCCCATGCTCGATGAGACGACATCACAGCCGTTGTCGACCGCGTAGCCGAGCGCTCGGGCCCACGAGCTCGTGCGCAGCAGCACGACGCGGTCGGCCACGCGCAGCGGCACGACCGCGGCCTCGGGCGCACCGCCAAGGTCGATTTCGCCAAGCTCGGCGTCGTGCACGGTCCCGCCCGCGAGGATACTCAGCGTGCCGGTGCCGTGCCCCGAGTTGTCGAGCAGGAACGCCTTATTGTCCGGGTCTTCGGCGTCGGTCGGGTTGTTGTCCTTGTCGACGAAGTTGCGCTCGAGCTCGCGCAGGACGTGCCGCGGTACCGTGACGTGCTCGCGGAAGTAGCCGGTGTCGATGTGCGCAATGCGCGTGCGCGGCTCGCTGAACGGGACCGCCTCGCGCGCCCGCTTGAGCTGCGAGAAGTCGTCGTCGAGATGCCATCCGTCGTGCGGGCGGACCGCCTTCCCGTGACTCGCGTCCTGCCGGAAGGGGGTGCAGTCGACTGCGGCCAAGGGGCTCCCCGGCGGCGATTCGTTCGGGTCGCGGAAGATGTCGTGCACCAAGTCCGGCTCGGCGAACACCACGTCCGACTCCGCGACCCCGAGCTGGTCGGCGACGCGCGCATGCGCGAGGTCCCACGGCGTCGGCGCGCCGTCGGGCAGCTCGGCCAGAAACCACTGCGGCTCCGCACCGACGCCGAGGAGGGCGGATACGGCGGCGGGCCGGTCGTGGAGCGGCCGCAGGTTCGCCCGCCCCTCCGCCGCCCTTAGCGCGTTCGACGGGCGCAGCTTGACGAGCACGGTGTTGGTTGCGGCGGCGGACGAGCGAGCATCGCTTGACATGGTTATCTCTCCCAGGGCTCTGGTCGGGTCGCGAAGCTACGCTCCAGCACCAGACGCAGCGGGGGTTGTCGCGGCCGAGTGTCGCGGTCCGTTAAATGACTTCACCCAAGCCGCTCGAGCTCCGCGAGGATCGATTCGCGGCTGCCACCCACATGAGGGACTTTGGATGTTGGTTGCAGTTATCCACGAAGGCGTTGATCTCGCGTTAAGATCGTCCTGGCTTTGCGGATCGGAACCCAAGCGCGGTTCCGGTCGCGTCATGAATTTCTATTTCGCGCCAACAGTGCTCGTTGCTAGGTCTCGCTCGCTCTTTTGACGGTCTGCGCGCCGTTCTTACTTCCGAGGCGCACGCGCTCCGGCCCGTATCGCCGCGATATTGCGCGACCCGCTCTGCGGATCGATTTAGGCGGATACCGAGCACGGTCCCGGCCCGTTGCTGATGGATTCGATGTCATCCCCTGAAGTGCTGCGTCTGGGCCAGCGTGACCGTCAATCGTCGGGATGGAAGAGCCTGCGGGCGCGGATCGCGCCGCTCGCAAGCCTCTCCTTGAGCCCGCGCATGTCTTGTGCGGATGCGACCTCGTTCACCGTGGGCTTCTTTTGCCTGATCGAAACGCGCGAGCGCGACCAATTCTCCCAGTCGTAAATGAACACATCCTCCAGATACTTTGCAATCTCCGCGTCGAAGAAGAGAAGACTCGCGTCGCGGTTCAGTACGGTGCCGTCGAACGACCAGTTGTGGCTGCCGAGCAGGACGCGGGCCGAGTCGACGATGATTCCCTTGGTGTGCGTGCGCCGCCGCCAGCGCACGTGCGTCATGTCGATGCCATGCGTCTTCATGAACTCGATGTGGCGAGCCTCGACCCCGTTGTCGCTGCGAAGGATGATGCGAACGTCGACGCCCTGTTGCTGCTTCTCGGCGAGCGCTTCCAGCATGGCGATGTACGTGGTCGTGGCGCGCTCATCGACCGATTCGTTGATGTACTGATTCTGAAAATAGATCTTCGACTGTGCCCCCTGGATCAGCGGCAGAACGACGTCGACGTAGTTGTCCGGCGTGAGCACCGGTTGAACATCGACCGTCCGGTCGATCTCGAGCGGTTTGAAGATGCGAATTTCCGCCGCAGCTTCCGTCGGGTCCAGCTCCGCTACCGGCAGGATCTCGAACGCCTCGGGAGCGCCCTTCGGCACGAATCCGGCGGATTGATCGAAGTCATACTTGATGTACGACTCGAACACCTTCGCGAGCGTCGCGTTGTCGACGACGACGTGCCACTCTCGGTTGTAGTCGGTCAGAAGCGTTTTCGCGCTATCGCGATCGGCGGGCGGCGCGTCCGGCGCCTGGTTCGAGCTCTGCCAATTGCCGCTCGACAACCAGAACGACATGGAATCGCGCACGGCGACCTTGATGTGATAGGCGGAAGCCCACAGCGAATTCTTCTGCGCAACGTTCGCCCATTGGATGGCGAGGCGCTCACCCAGCGCCCCGCGAAGGTCCTGGACCGTATCGGCGTCGTCAAGGTCGTTCGCTTTGGCGCCATCGTCGAGCGATGAGCCGAATTGAATGACGAGCTGCATCTTCGCATGCTCGCTGCTCAGGCGATTCTTGACCACTTCGATGATGTGCGGAGCACCGAAATCGTACATCGCAACCGTCAGCTTTTCGTTGGTCGCGTTCAGGAACTCCTTCAAAACCGGCCACCCGTATTCGGGGCTGACATGGAGGATCAGCTTCATGTGCTCGCTGATGCGGGGAAGCGACAGGTGCGGTGGCTCCTGATAGGTCGGATGCGCAGTGCGCTCTTCGAGCGCGATGGCTGTGCCGATCCTCTGCAGCTCATAGAGCTCCTCGGCACTTGCCTGGCGCACGTCGACGGGAAATCCATCCAACGCCACCGGGAGCTTCGGTTCGCCTTGTTCCTTGAGCGTCGCGGTGGTCTTCTTTTCCTCGACCACCACGACGATCGCCGGATTGTCGGTGATCCAGCCGTCGGCGAACTGCCAGCCGGCGCGCACCCGCAGGACGCCAGGCACGCTCTTGAAGACCTCGCGGGCGTGCTCGATCGCACGCACCAGCTCGAGCGAACGCTCGGGCGGGGCGGCCGTGACCGGAACAACGGCGGCCGGGAGGGCGGGCGGAGGTGCGAGGCTTGCTGCGGCGCGTTGCGCGTCGAGGGGTACGCCGCCAAGGTTGATGCTCACCGACAGTGGGATCGTCCAGGTCGCGACGTTACCGGCCATCGATAGCGCGGGCCCGCTGGGTGTCGCTGCCAAGGGGCCCGAGCGCGCATCCACGGCTTCAAGTCGCGGTACCGAATGCGAGACGTCGAATGCCTTGGCGAGCAGAGCCTGCTCTTCGGCCGTTCTTGCGAGTGACTTCGCTCGATTGACGAGCACCGACACCCGGATGCCTTCATTGGCGATCCACTGAACCTGCGTCTCGCCTTGGTCGCTTGTCCATGGCTGGCCATCGCGGTTCAGCACACGGCCCTGCGCGTCGCGCGCCGGCACGCCGGAGTGATGCAACGCGACCACTTCATACTGATCGTTGAAGACGGGTGCGCCTGACGAGCCCGGCGCGGTGTCGGCGGCGTAGTGAAGGTAGTTCGTCAGGACGTCGACGATGCGGTTTTCCCGCAGGGCGAACATCTTGGGTCCGCCGTTGGGATGCTCGATCACATTGACGTATTCGCCGTTGATCGCCTTGCCCTCGGCCTGATTAAGCGCGATGTAGCCGAGGTCATCGATCGCGGTGCCGCGTGCGTCGACCGGAGCGACCGCAACGAACGTAAAGTCGAGCGCCTCGTCGGTGATGAAGAGTCGCTGCGGCTGAAAGCGAACGATGCGCTCATCGGTGGCAAGCGTTGTACCCGACTCGAGCCCGAACGTCGCTTCGCTTTGGACCGCATCGTCGGCGGTTTCGAGCACGTGGTGGTTGGTGAGCAGGATCCCCGGACCAACCAGCGTGCCGGTTCCGTATCCCAACAGACCACCGCTTGACCGCCGCACAGTGATTCGACACACGCAGCGGGCGGCGGCGAGCGCCACCTTGAGAAACTGCGGCGCGACAAGGTCGTCGCGGCCGATCACGCGCTCGCGCGCGAGCATCGTCACGAGCGTTTCGACGTCGGCGACGGCACGATCGGCGCCGGGTGTGGCGGCGAGCTCCGCAGCCGATCGCGGCGCCGCGGCGCGCTCGACGGCTTGTACGTGGGCGAGACGCTTGGCAACGCGCTCGGGGTCGTCGGCGCCCCAGATGTTGCCGCGATCGGCCTGCCGCAGGCGCGTTTCTCGAACCGTGCTGCGCTCCCGGTAGCGCGTTTCGGCACTGGCCGCGAGCGCTACTGCACGTTCGGATATGTTCATGGCGCCTCCCTTGGGTTGCAGCGTAACTTTGGAGTCTGCGGATTACGCGCCAATGACTGCGACAGCGCTCATGTCAAGGCGTCCAGCTTTGGCCAGCCAGCTCCACTCTACGCTGCCGATGTCGCCTGAAATTCGCCCGAACGGGTAGGATTTGATAGGTGCATGTTGGCCCATACTTTGGAGCCCGCAGACGTGATCGAGGATCGGTTCTCGAGACGCTGCTAAAAGCCTGCTCGACGGCGCGTGCCTCGTTTGATGCGGCTAGCGCACGCTTCGCCGTGATGCTCACGCGAGCGCGAAGCGACGATCAATGCGGTCGCGCAAGCGTCCATCGCGTTGGGGCGCCCTTCGCGGGGCCGTCATAGACGACGAGAATGTCGTAGCTGTTGCCCTGCGATCTTAGAACCGTGAGCCCCTCGGGCTTGCCGTCGCCGAGATCGGAGAACTCGGCAAGCCGCTGCGGCCGATCAACATCGCTGTGCGTCGAGAACTGATCGATACCGTTCCAGAAATAGATGCGATACGTTCCATCGCCGTCGCCGACCGGGCCTGCCAGTAGCAGAAAGCCATCGTCCACTGCCGCCAGGTCGCGGATGCCGCGGCCGTCGAGCTGCACGTACCGCAGCTTGCCCGCGTCCACGTCGTCCCACGTGGTGACCAGGATCGGCACCCAGCCGTCACGCAGCACCGGCCCGCGAAAGCCGAAGTAGAGCGTGCCGTCCTTCACCGCAAGGCCTTCGATGTCGACGCCGTTCTCCTTGCTCGCGATCGCTCGGAAGGGCGCGAGCTGCGGGTGGGTGTCGAGCAGCCGCGCGAGCGACTTCGGGCCGTCAACCGGACCCGGCGACCCGTTCGCATGGAGCGTGAAGCGGAAGAAGCGGTCGCGCGACGGGTTGCGCTTCGGCGGTTCAAATTGGGTGCCGTTGATTTCGCGTGTGGCCGCATGCGACCCGGTCACGTACACGATGTTCCCCTCGGCCGCGACGGCCTCGAGATCGGCTTCCCCATCTCCTGCCGCAAGTCCGACGTCGCCGAGCACGCGGTACGAGCCGTTGCCCTCGCGCTCAAGCACCTGCGCAACCGTCTTGTCCTTCCCTTCGTCGGAGACGATCACCAGCCGATCGCCGACCACGGCGACACCGCTCACGTTGTGCGGCTTCACGATCTTGCCGTGAAACTCCACCGCCTCGCCGCGACGGGTGACGCCGGCGGCATCGGTAAGCGAGATCGCGTACGCGGACGAGAGCGGTGCCGCGCAAGCGGCAACGACGTGCAGCAGGACGAGGGAGCGTTTCAACACGGGTCGCCTCCCAGTGCGCTAGCGTTCGATCCGCACGACGATCATAGTGCGCGGCGCGAGCGCACGCTGTCGAATATTCGGGCTACGGAGTGCGCCATGGTCGGCGGGCGGCGGCGACGGACCGGTCAGGTGGCCGATGCTGTAGGCCCCAGGGCGACGATGGAACGAGCGCGGGAAACGGCCGCAAAAACGTTGCCGGTGTACTTCGCCCTTCAGTGCCTCGATTGGCAACGCTTCAGGCGGAGGGGTGCGGGCGAACAGCTTACGGCCCGGTAGGGGACACGATTAGACGACGCCAGCTTGGAGCCCCTGCACGCCGACTCGTGGCAACGACTTCCGGCGCAGGTCAATAACTGGGGTAAGCGCAGGAATGTCAGTACACTTTTTGGTTTGCCGGCCAACTCGGCGATCGTAATGGCGCAGCGTCTGGGCCGTCCCACCACCACAACCATGATCGTCCATAGCCGTCGCCGGCCGTAAGCCAATGTTGATCGTACCTGCTCCGTGCTCCATGTTCGACTGCTTCGATTCGACAGGTCCGGTGTGGCGAATATCCATGATCGGAGGTGGTTGGTGGTCCGAATCTCCCAACCGTTTTCATGCGTGCCTGACGGGAACCATTGAGCGCGCAATCGCCACCTGTGGCTCGCGAATGGAAACGGTGCTCGGCAGTATGCTCGCATTGGAGATGACCGGGTCCAGGATGGTGTTTCGTCTCGATTGCCGCATGTTCGGTACCTCTCAGTGTGGCGAGGGCAAAGAAGCAGGAGGCTCGAATGTCTGCTAACGACGGAACCGCGAAACTAACGAGCGACGATCGCAGCAAGCAATTGACCGTCGCCATCATTGCCATCGACTGCTGTCTGTTTGTTGTGTTCTTCCTGGAGTTTTTTCCAAGGGGCTTCCTCGCCCAGGCGTCTGTGCTGACCGGCCTTGCCAGCGGTCTGCTGACTCTTGTGGGAATGAAGTGGGGTAGAGGATCGTTAGCACTGCGTCTTTCGAGACAAATGGTACTGCGCGTGGCGTTGGCGTTCTTGGGGGTAATCACTGCACTCCTCTTGATTGGGATCGCGAGGCCGTTTCAATTGCATGCAGTGCCGGGAGCGTCAGTTTATGTCGACGGTAGACTCGTGGGGCGAACACCCTCAAGCGCGGACGACGCGCCGGATGGACTGGCAACAGCAAACGTATATGCGTCCTGGGAGCCTCATGAGTTTTCGATCAGAAAACAATACTTTCTAGACCTGCAAGGGGAGCCGCGTCCTGTGGCAACCATAACGTGGTGGCAAATGCATTTACTACCGATCGCGGAATTCAATATGCGCGCCTGCCTAGGTCCAGGCGATGGCAACGTTGAATGGCCGACGAGCCAAAGTGAAAACGCCGATATCTCGACTTCGGAGGGTGTCGGGATACACTCGCTACGGCTGCTTCTGCTGGCCTTAGATCGTCTGGCGACAAGTGGACATGCGGCATTGCCGGTCGCTGTGCAATGTGGTCGATCTGTCGAATTGAAATCGGCCGTGTCGCCGAAACCGTTTTCTTCGGGAGATTATTTAAGCATCGAACTAAAGCCAGGGGTTCAGGCAAGAATCGATGTGAGTCCTTCGGCGCGGTTGCCTGAGCGAATCACTGAGCCCGCCAAGTTGGCCGCGAGAGCGTTGCTAAGGCTACTCGACATTGAGAGCGATGTAGCCTTGCGAAAGGTCGATGCGGAGATTGACGCGCAGGCACAGCCTTTACTCCTTGCCATCAATGACCGACCGTTGGAACACGTGCAAGCCGCGATATCAAGAGTTGAATCCGCATTCTCAACACTCGAAGAAATCGACCCATGCGATCCCGAGTCTCAAGTACTGCCATACAAGGTGGTCGTATCACGTCTGGGTGAAGTGGTAATCGAGGCGCAGAAGGCGGTTCAAGTGATCAACCAGGCTGGCGCATCGGCGGGGGATGGAATAAGGGGCAAGAACCTGATTCGGGATTTGGAAGGGGCGGCACTGACATTGATAGGCCACTTGGAGGACGCAGGTGTTCTGGCGAAATACCTCTCGGGGAACCCGCAGGCAGAGCAAGTGCTAGCAGGGTTAGAGGCACTTGAGCGCGAATCGAAGAGCGAGTCTATGAAACAAAGAGCAGCGGCGGCCGTTGCAAAGGTAAGAACAGGCGTTAAGGATTGTCCGGGGCAGACCGTTCGCGACCGCCGAACGGGTAAGACGATCAAGCTGCCCGCCGGCGGACCTCCCAAGCCGTACCGCCAATTTCGCGAAAAAGCATGAATGGGCAATGATCGGAGCGAGTTCTGACGGAGCCGAATGGCGCTGCGTCCAGGCAAGGCCGCGGTTTGAGCAAGCGCTCCGATAGCAACAGCCGCGACCGAGGCGGCCAGTGCTGCAGAGACTGCATGAACTTCGGCGGCGACATCACGATGTGCGTGGTTCCGTCGCGCGAAGGCGTGTTCAGCCGCAGACCCACGTGCCTGGCGGCAATGCACTGCACGCGCTCATTGGCCAACGAGCGCGGGCGATGTACCGGCAAAGTTGCTGCAGCCGCCGGCGCCGAGTGGGGCTTGAGGTCAGATCCGAGCCCGAAGCTGCTCCGTCGCGAGCTTGTCCGCTAGCCCCCTTCGATCGATTACGAACCGCACGGCCCGGTCACCACGATCCAGGATGGCGACATCCTCCGCGCGCTGCGAAACGACGTCGTGCAAGAAGCGCGCGGTAGTCGGTTCCGCGTCGCCGTCAGCGAACAGCATGGCCGTGCCGAGTGCGTCGCCAAGTACACGCCGTACTGAGTCGCCCGTCATCCAGCGCTTCACGTCTCGCTCCGTGTCACCTTTCGGCGTAAAGGAGCCGGGATTTTGCGGCATATAGGCGCCAGTGTTTGGCGAGGCGGACGGACATCGTTGCGGGGTCAAGAATGCGTGGGTTTCGACGCGTTAGCAAGCCGTGATTTGTTCATTGCAGGAAGCTGTTTCGGCGCGCGATACGAAGTGCCGTCGAGCACGAGGCAGTAGGCGTTGTGACGTAAGCGATCGAGTGTCGCCGAAGCGAGCAGCCGATTGGCCGGGAACGCTTGATCCCACTCGGGCAGATCGAGGTTGCTGGTGACGATGGTGGAAGTCGTTTCGTGCCGTTCGGCGATCAGCTCGTGCAGATCCTCGTCGGCGGGTGGGCGCAGCGGCTTGAGACCAAAGTCGTCGATGATCAACAGCGGCACGCGGGCAAGGTTGGCGAGTCTGCGCTCGTAGCTACCGGTGGCGCGTGCGGCGTTCAAGGTGGCCACCAACTGCGCGCAGGTGCTGAAGGCGACGTCGACCCCTTGGCGCACGGCGCTGTGGCCCAGTGCCTGAGCGAGATGGCTTTTGCCGGTGCCGCAGGGTCCCACGATGAGAACGGGAGCGCGTTCGTTGAGATAGCGGCCGCTGGCCAGATCGTGGACCAGCGCGCGGTTGAGTTGCGGCAGCCGGTCGAACTCGAATTGATCGAGCGTCTTGTTAGTGCGAAAGGCGGCGCGGCGAAGGCGAGACGCGAACTTCTTTTGCTCGCGACGGGCGACTTCATCCTCGATCAACAGGGCGAGGAATTCGGTGTAGGCGAGCTTCGACTCGATCGCCTGGCGATTGCGCGCCTCCAGTGAATCGAGGATGCCGGACAAGCGCAGCTGTTTCAGATGAGGCGTAAGGGCGGGGATTGGATTCATGGAGCGGATCTCCTTGAGAGTGGATCAATGACGCGTGGGTGAGTCGGGGTCGAACAGCGACTGGGCGTTACGGGCAAAGCGCGCCGCCGGGGCATGCACGGTGATGGCGGGGTCAGGCAAGGGGTGGCGATCGAAACCGCCGGCGAGGATCGTTTTGACGGTGCGGTAGAAGGGGCTGGCGTGAAACAGCGCGCGAGCGCAGGCGGCTTCGAGTCGTTGTGCGCTGTAGGTTTCGGCGAGACGGATGACGCCTTGGGCGGCACGCAGCCGCTCGAGGATGCGGTCGGCGAGCAGTTGGCCGACGAGCTCGGCGCAAGCGGTGCCGATGCGCGCGGCCTGCTCGCAACACCACTGCCGGTCGTGGGCGAGGAAGCGTTGCGCTTCCGGCGGCAGATGATCGCGCACGGTGCTGCGCTCGCCCGCCCGGCGCCTGCGCGCATGCGTGGCCACCAAGCGATAGTCCTGATAGATCGCGACCGCGCCATCGCTCACGCGCAACCACAGCGTCTTGCCGACCAAGGCGAAGGGCACCGAGTACAGGCAGCGGTCGTGCGCGACATGACAGTCGCGATGCACGATGACGCGATGCCAGCTACCCAGATCGGGGGCGATCGCCGGCAGCGGCTGCAGCAACGGCTGCTCGACGACGAACAGATCGAGCGGCGCGCGGCGCGTGGTGCCGTGCACGCGCCGGCCCGCTTCCTCCATCACCCAGCGGCGCGCCTGGGCGTTGAGATCGGCGAGATCGCGAAACTCACGCAAGGGAACGAAGTTGCCCTTGACGTACTTGACGCCGGCTTCGACGATGCCCTTCTTTTGCGGATCGGCCGGCGGACACGGATCGATCCGAAAGCCGTAGCCTTCGGCACACTCGGCGTAGGCGCGTTGCACCAGCGGATCAGTACGACAGGCTCGCGTGATCGCGCACTTGGGGTTGTCGATGATCAGCCGCTGCGGCACGGCGGTGAACCACTCGAAAGCGCGACGGTGACAGCCCAGCCAGGTGGCCACCGTCTGATCCCACACGAACTCGACGTATTGATGGCGCGAGAAGCACAGCGTCATCACGAAGCACCACGTACGTCGTTGCTCGCTGCGGGCGGGATCGACCAAGATCGGACCGGCACCGAAATCGACCTGCGCCGCCTCCGCCGGTGCGAATGCGAGCGGCACGGTGGCGTCTGGCAGAGCGCTACCGGCAATCGCGACCACCATGCGATACACCGACGAATAACTGCCGCTGTAGCCGTGATTGCGCTTGAGGGCGCCGTGGATGGCGACGCCGTTGACGCCTTGGCCGATCCACTCGGCGATCAGCGTACGGTGCGCTTCGAGCGTGGAAACCGTGCTCGCGGCGCGTTTCGGCGTGCCCAGCGCCGCGGCGATCGCCGCGTCATCGGGCAGCGCCGTGGCCGCATCGAGCCAGCCTTCGCGCGCTGCCACCGCGCGCAATGCGGCGAGCTGACGCCGGCCCATGTACTTGCCGCGAGCAATTTCGCGGTCGGCGTCGCCACGGCGCAGCCGCACGAGCACCTGTCGATACTGAAACATCTCGATTCTCCTGCGCGCCACCGCCACCTCCACGGGAACAAAAATCCCGCAGCGTAGCGAATGGCCGATTCGGTTCGAGATGTCCGTCCTGCCCCGACTGGCTCCTATATGCCGAAAACCGGCTGGCTCCTAAACGCCGAAAACGGCGTGGCGCCTATACGCCGGAAATTCTCTGGCCCCTATATGCCGAAAACTGAATGGCTCCTATGTGCCGGAAGATGACACTCCGTCCCCGCGTCGAATGACTCGCTGAAGCGGGAAACAGCTCGAGCTACGGCGGCGACCACCCCCCGGGCGTGACCTTCGAACTGATAGTGGGAGCCCGCGTCGGGGACAAGGGTGGCGAAGGACGCCGCCGCTGCGCCTGGAGACGCGACCCCCACGTATCCCCCGCCGTCGACGAACCCCACCAGCCTCACATCAGTAAAGTCTCGGAGCAGTGAGCAGAGCAAGAACAGTCGCGTTGACCACCATGAATCTCCGTTTCCGAGATTGACTAGCGGCACTTGTGATGAGCGTCCGTCGAGGATCAAGCGCAGATCCTGCTCGATCTGGGACACGTACGATGAGGGGATCAGGCGGGTAGGATCGGAGAGCCCCGCAAGGTCTAGCGGCGACAGAACATTTGCACCCAACGTGGGGATCGCCATTGCAATGGTGGCCGATCGAGACTTGCTTACCACCCATCGAACAATGGAGGGCTCTACGCGGACCGATGATGGTTCCGCGTGAAACGTTCTCAACCCGTGTACATCACGAAACGATGAGCGCCACGTCTGCACCGCCGGATCCACCCGTTCGTCGAACTCTGACGGCCATTCCTCACCGTCCGCGAGCAACCAAACGAGCACGTCGATGCCCATGTTCACCGCGGCTCTGTACTCGATCTGCGTAATGCTCTCTGTCTCGCCCGGCGGTACATGCCCGCGACGATAGGACACGAGCAGCACGCATATGTCGCAGCCCTCGATCGCCTGCTGAGAGAACACTTTCGGCTCAGCCGGATGCGCCTGCCACTCCTCCATCGGGTCTATCAAGATCCCGCAGTCGCGCAGGCTGGCAATGACATTCTTGCGATGCTGCTTGAGGTCGTCGTACGTCGACGAGAGGAACGCCCTATACGGATTGGACATCTGACGGGCTCCGAATCGCGGTTCAAGCACCGAAGGAATTATCCACCCAAGAAGAGAATCGCAGTCGACTCGGCGACTGTCGGCAGAGGGCAAGCCCAGCGAACCTTGGCCCAATTCTTCGAACTGGCGATCACTCCGCGTTCCGAGCGGGGCAGGCTCAGTGAGTCCGATCCGTGTCGTAGCACAGGCAGCTTCTGCTCCGCGCTTCGACGAGAGCCCATGAAGCTGACGGTCGCAGCTAACAGGTCTTGACCGTTCAGCGACGTACGCGACGGTCCGCTTTCCGATGATGCGATGAGCGGCGATGGCGGCCGGACGCTGCAGCAAATTCAGCTCGAGCTGGATGCGGAATTTGCGGTTCCAAATACAAAAGCCGTGCAGGTGTTCGTTCCCATTCAGGCACAGGGACAGGAGGGCGGCACCTCGATCGTCGATTCGCGGGCGTATCGTGTCGATGCAACGTGGCGCGAGTTCTAACGTCTCGCTCAACCGGAGGCGTCGACCGCGATCGTGTCGATTCGGACGACGCCTGTTTGCAGAAAAGCTGCAATACTGCTAAGCTGCAGTCATGAAGGCGACATTGACCATCACCAGCCGCGGCGTGATCACTCTGCCCGCGAAGCTTCGCCATGCGCTCGGTCTGAAGGCGGACGACCAGCTGATTGCCGAGACGACCTCGGAGGGCCTGCTGCTGCGTCCCGCGGTCACGCTTCCGATCGAGATCTACAGCGAGGAGCGCATCCGCGAATTCGACGAAGCCGAGGCCGAGCTCACCAAGGTGCTCGGACGGCGGCGCGCGCGCAAGAAGACCGCGCGCTAGATACGGTGCGCGTCTTTCTCGACGCCAACATCCTCTTTTCCGCAGCGAAGTCGGACGGCGCGGTCAGGCAGCTGTTGGCGCTGGTCGAGCGGTCCGGTCACCAGTGCTGCGTCAATGCCTACGTGGTCGAGGAAGCGCGGCGAAACCTCGCGCTGAAGGCGCCGGAGCAGATTCCCGCGCCGGAACAGCTGTTGTCGCGCATGGCGATGGCAGCAGCGGCGACGCCCGCGGCTGGCGAACGCGCTTTGGAGGCGTCGCTGCCGCTGCCGGCCAAGGATCGTCCCGTCCTCGAGGCGGCCATCGAGCTGCGCTGCGATGCGCTGGTCACCGGCGATCGGACGCATTTCGGCGCGCTGTATGGACGCACGATCCACGGTGTGGCGATTTACTCTCCTCGCTCATTGGCCGAAGCGCTCCTGCTCTGACGTGCACGGCGCGACCAGTCGAGCAAAGACCCTCGGCAGGCGCACCGTGGTGCCTTAGTGCATGTCGTCGGCGGTACGGCGAGAAGTCCGTGTCCGCTGCGGTGAACGAAACGTTCACAAGAAGCGCCTCTTGCAGGATCCTCGATCCCGTCCGGTCCTGCCCCGGGATGTCACGGAACTCCCGCGCGTATTCGCGTTATGTGCTCTACACTTGACCACTTACGAGCAGATCGACTCGTGGGTGCCTGGCTCATCACTGATGTGCTCTCCGGGCGTCGTGTCCGTGTACAAAGGCACAAGCAACCCTCATCCGCCAATTTGTCGGTGCGCAGCTGCATGCGTGAAAGCTGCGTCAGGATCGGCGCGCAAATACGCCGCCGACATACGCAAAGAAGAGCGCCCGGAACGGACCAGCGCACGAAACGCGAAATTCAGCGCGATTCATCGGTCGGAGACTGGGATCGCCATTCTGCCGGCGCTCGACCCCGCGCTGCGTGAGGCCCCGCCGAACGGCTTGAGCGCGCGGGCTCGTAGTTACTTCTTCCGGCCGCGCCGCGCTGGGCGCTTCGAAGGCTTCCGTCCGCGCGCTGATGAGACGGCAGCTGGGCGTTTCGCGGCTTGCGCACCGGCGAGTTGCTGTAAACGCACGCGCACGTCCTTCTTACCCAAACTGCGCAGTGCTGCGAGTGTGCCGAGCTGCGCTTCGCGCGGACGCGTAATCCCGTGTTCCCAGTTGTAGATACTTTGCGCGCTCACGCCGACGAGCTTCGCCAATTCACCGGCCGAAACGCCCAGGCGCTCGCGGTGCGAACGAAGCCCCTTCGCGACGAACCGGACCTGTTTGCCTGCCGATCCGTTTGCTGCCGTCACCGGCGTTGCAGGCGCTTTGCGCGACAGCACCGAAAGTTGTCGCGCGAGCTGCGCGACTTCGCGCTTGAGTGCCGCGATGTGCCGTCGATGCTGGGCGGATGCCTTCTTCATCGAGTCGAGATCCTTGCGCGACGCCCGTCGCGATAGTCGTGTGATCTCTTCGCGCATGACACTTGCAATATTGGGCATTTCTCCTCCCGGTCGGGATTTGGTCGAATGTCGGTCGCTTGTACAGGTAACGCTTCTTCGGCTGCAAGTGTAATCGATATGATGAAGATCACTTGTTGCAATGCGCCAAACTTTTCTCGACGTGTGGTGACAGGGGCGGTACACCTGCGTCGTCGCCACGATGGGCCCGAGCTCGTTTCGTCCCACCTGGGCAGTCGACCTTGTGATTCGAACGTCGCATCGCTAAGCAACGGAAGTTGCTCTTCGCGGTCTCGTGCGCGTTTGCGTACGCCCGCGACTCTGGTTCTAGCACGCGGTAACGGGTGCGATCGGCGAGACGCGGGCGGGAGGCGCTTGGATGTCTTCGAAACGGTTCTAAATAGGATTGGAAGGCCAGCGTCAAGAAAAAGCGCCAAACACACGGTCGCGTACCGCGCAAGACACGTTTACGTTCCGACCGATGCGAAGCGAGTTCTTTACTCGGCCAGCCTGCGCCAAGCACTCGCGAGCCAGGGCTGCTGATCGCGCGGTCGTCCCGCAGGGCGGTAGTAATGCGTAAGCTCGGCGAAGCCAGCGTCCGACACGTAGTGACGCCACGTTTCAAGATCATGATACGCGCCGCAGCGTCCGCGGTTCCAGCCTTCGTCGTTGTGGCCGTGCGGGTTCGACGCGAAAAGGACGCCGCGTGATTTCAGCGTTGCATGCAATTCCAGCAAGACGCGCGGCAACTCCTGGCTCGGTACGTGAAACAGCGATGCATTGGCGAACACGCCGTCGAAATGGTTATCGGGTAGATCGAGCTTGAGGAAATCCTGCTGCCAAACTTCGCTGTCGGTGTTGGCGCGCGCCATGGCGACCAAGCGCGACGCGCCTTCCAACCCCACGGCGTGGTGACCCCGTTGTGCAAATGCCTTGAGGTCTCGTCCCGGTCCGCAGCCAAAATCGAGGATCGTGAACGGCGGATCACCTTCTATGTACTGCAACAGTGCCTCGATGTTCTGACTGACATCGTGATCGCGAGTCCCCTCACGAAAGGCTTCGGCATGCTCATCGTAGTGCTTGAGAGTCAGACCGGTGATCCTTCCAAGTTCGCGCGTACTTAGTTTCATTTCGATGCGACATTAGCACGGGCGTGGCGGACCCTTGAAATGAGGCATCGATGTCGCCCGCCTTCGGGCCAGGAGCGATCTAAGCACTCGGACCCGCCGACGCGACGCGGGGCGGAAATCGCCGACGTTACGTTCGACGAGGGTGCTTTGGTGCTCGCCCGACGATGGTGGGCGGACGGCATCGGCGTGGCGAGCGCACGCCAGTTACGAGCAGCCGTGAGCAACGCAACGTGCTTCGAGATCGACCGAGGGCATAGCGGTCATGATCGAGTGCGAGGCGTCATACCTGCTTGATCAGCGCAGGCAGGTTCTGCACGTTGATCGTCTGGGCACGCTGTTCTATTTGCGGTAGGTAGCGCGCGGCGAGTTCCTTTCCTCGGTCGACGAGCGGCGCAAACGCGGCCCGAAGCTTGTCGGCGTCGAGCGTACGGTTCCCTCCGTAGTACTGCTTCGCGATCTGCCCCATCGCCCAGGTCGTCGCGAACGCGATCCCCGAGCTCGCGGCTTGTCGGCCGACGGATCGACCGACGCCGCCCAGCACGCCTCCGAGAATGCCGCCCAAAATCCGGCGTCCGAACTGCTCCAGGTATTGGCCGGTGAGGCCGATGCCCAGCGTCGCAGCAAACTCCTTGATGTGCCCCTGGTCGAGCTCGTATCCGTACGCCTTTCCAATCTGGTAGACGAGCCGGATCTGAAGGGGAAGGATCGCCATCGACGCGAGTGTCTCCGGCAGCAGTTCGAGCGCGGCGTTGGTGATCGACGCGTTGAGGATTTGTTGGTCGAGTTCGGCGACGTTCGGCTCGATGTGACCGTCCACGTTGCGGATCGGTTCCGGCGCTGCGGCGACGGACGAAGGGGCCGGCGACGCCGCGTCGGCGAGCGCGTCGGCCCGCACAAGATACGCATCGGCATCATTGGCGGAGAGCCCCAGCGCCTGCGCAAGATCGCGTAGGAACACGGCTTCCGCCGGCGTGTGCGAACCGTCCGCGTCGGCAACGGCGACCGCCGCTTCGTAGGCCGTGCGGCGCGCTTCGACCGAGGCGAGCGGTGCGATCGCTTGCGCGATCGTGACCTTGCGGGCGAGGACATCCTCGTAGACGTCGGCGAGGTCGATGCGGCCTTCGCCCATACGCGCAGCGAGCGCCTTGACGCTCGTCCGCTCGCGATCGTCGTTGAGCCCGTCGACGAAGGCCGCCATCAGCGCAATGGTCATCGTGGCTCGGACTTCGGAGTCGGTCATCGGTGTCTCCAGGTAGGTGCGTGTCGGTACCCGAGCGCTCGAACGACCGATTCGAGCGGTCCGAGCGACCATTGTCGCGTAAAGTCGATGTCGATTTGAATGGCGGCGTTCGTAAGGTGTGCACGGATACTGTGGAATCGGACGCGTTTCGTCACGGCTCGTTCGGCACCTCATTTCGGCCAGAACGCCTCGAAATCGAACGACAGCTGGCGGTGGTGCCGTATCGCCAGCAGGTAAACGGCATCGCCGATGAATGCGTACAGGATGAGATAGTCGCTCGCCAAGTACTCGCGGAGCTCGCCGCGTCCGACCCGTGCGCTCAGGCGTCCGGTGAGGGTCTGTGCCTCGACCGAATGCGCCGGACGCTCGAGAAACGGACGGCCGATTTGCGGATGCCCTTCGAGATTGGGAATCACTGTGTCGAGAAGCTCGTCCAGCAACTGCTCGTAGCGTTGCGGCGCACCCGCTTCGCTCCAGAACGATGCAATTGCGACGAGATTGGCTTCGAAATTCGCGGTCAGCTTGACCGCGGCCACCGTGGCGACCACCGCGCCGCTACTTCGTTGTGCGTCGGTTTCTTAGCCGCCGGATGGCTTGGCGAGCGTCCTTGACTCGCCCCGCCGCGACGTCGGACAAGCCCTTTTCGGCTTCCTCGAGCAGCAGCAGGTGGATGCGTTCGCACTCAAGGCGATGGTAGTAGTCCAGGCGGTCGGAATCGATCAGCGCGACATAGCTTTCGCCGTTCTTGGTGATGATCTTTTCCGAACCGGTCTTGACCTCGTCGGCGATCTCGGACAGGCGCGAGCGCGCCTGGCTCAACGGGATCACATCCTTAGCACCAATAGCCATCGGCCGAACTCCAGGAGTAGGACACGAATATTGTACGTTATCTTGCACTGAATAGGTTCTTGACCGTGGTCGTGGCCCGCCGGCGGGTGGTGGATGCGCTCGCATCCGGCTAACCGCCAACCTCATCCGAAGGGACGCATCATGTCCGGATCGGGGCGCTCGAACGCCGAGCTCCTGAAAAAGCTCGAAGAGAAGAATCCGCTGCTCGGGCTTGGATGCTCCTACAGTCCGTATCCGGTCCGGCTGTGGATTCAGGACACGAAGAATTACTACGTGGACTGCTTCCGCTATGCGTCCAAGCATGTCCATTTCATCCACTTCAAGGCGCGGTCATGCAGGAGTACAACCTGCGTCGCGGGCTCTTCAAGCGGCACATCAAGCGCTTCTACTACGCATGCCGACGATTCGATGAAGGGCTGCGCGCGAAAATGAACGCGCACGAGGCGGCGATGGCCAATCGACCAGCGAAGAGCGTCGGCGCGGCGCGAGCGGGCGCGAGCGGGGCAACGGCCAGTGCCGTGGCCGGCGCGAAGGCGCTGTCCGTCGCGCCCCGGCAAGAGAGCCCATTGCTGCAGCTCGGCACGAATGGCGGTGGAACCAACGAACCGATGAGGGAGTCGGCCGCGTGAAAGGTGGCGAGGGAAGAGCACGCAATCGGTGCGCCGTTCGCAAAGGAGCGAGCAGACATCAAATGCCAACGGCGATTTCGCGTCCGGCGAAGTCGTGCCCCTGCTGATACCCCCGCCGGTCTCGCGCGAGTGGAAGATGAACGGTGTCGGCGTCGACGCGTTGGGCGAATGGCAGGCCGAATACGCTCAAGCCGTCGATTATGAATTCGACTGGGGCCAGATCATCGAGGGCGCGTTCGACGTCGATCACGAGTCCGAATCCGAAGATCCCCGAGCGTCGGTCGAGCGTCGCGGTGCCGTGGAACGTCGTCTTGCGGGACTTGCACGCGGTATCTCTCGATAGCGGCGGCAACCCCTGTGGTCCGCAATAATTCGCGCCGCGGCTGCGTCGGCATCCAGCGCCTGCAGTCGGCGGCGGCCTCTGGCATGATGAGCGCATGCTGCAGCTGGCGCGAGCGATCGTCGGAGTAGCCTGGGATGTCCTGAGGCTGGTCGTCTCGTTCTTGCGCTCGTCCAGAGCGATCCGCGCTGAGAACCTGGTACTTCGCAAGCAGCTCGCCAGTTATATCGAGCGTGATATCAAGCCCCGACGCGTGGATCACGCGACCCGCGTCAGCCTTACCCTGTTCACTCGGCTGTTCGATTGGCGCGATACCGTGGTCAACGTGCAGCCCGCAACCATCATCCGCTGGCACCGGCTGGGCTGGCGGATCTTCTGGCGCTGGAAGAGCAGGGCGGGCCGACCGCCGATTCCGCAAGAGCTGAGGAGCCTGATTCGCCAGATGGCCGCCGAGAACCCGCTATGGGGCGAGGAACGAATTGCCAATGAGCTGTTGGTCAAGCTCGGGATCCGGGTGTCGCCGCGAACGGTAGGCAAATACATGCCGAAGCGACCACCAAGCCAGCCGCGCGGCGATCAGCGCTGGTCTACCTTCCTGAAGAATCATGCGAGAGCGATCCTCGCGTGCGACTTCTTCGTGGCGGTCACGGCGACGTTTCGGATGCTGTACGTGTTCGTTGTCATCGAGCACGGGACACGCCGTTTGGCGCACGTCAATGTGACCGCGCATCCGAGCGCAGACTGGACGCTGCAGCAACCGCGAGAAGTGATTGGCGACAACGACGATCACCACAAGTATCTGATCCACGATCGGGACCGGATCTTCGCCAACTATCTTGATGATTCGACCCGAGCGCTCGGTGTCGAAGTATTGCGGTCACCGATTGCGAGTCCCAAAGCGAACGCCATTTGCGAGCGGGTGATCGGCACAATACGAAGAGAATGCCTTGATTGGGTGATTCCGCTTTCCGAGGGACATCTGCGGTCTATTTTGAAATCGTGGGTCGAACATTACAACGGCGGACGTCCTCATAGCGCACTGGGACCCGGTGTGCCGGATCCGCCAGCCGAAGCTGTCGTAGTTCCGAAGTCAGAGTTCCGTCATTGCTTGGCGGCGAACGCGCTCGTCATCGCGAAATCGGTGTTGGGCGGTTTGCACCATGAGTACTCGCTTGCCGCAGCGCCAGCGAGAGCGTAAGCGGTTGGCATGAAGCTGACGAGTTACGGCCATCTGAATATTTGCGGAGGACAGATCGAACGCTCAGGGAGCGGCGCTTGAATCCGTTGGAAGCTGCCGGTCAGTCGCCGCCGCGCCAACCGTCGATAAGAGCGACCCCTTTCGCAGAGCTCTGATCCCCACGTCGGGCGCAGCGAACGGCCGGTGACTGAACTCGACCTGTCACTCGACGAGAAGATCGCGTCGGGCTGGTGCGAGTCGGTTGTGGGCTTACCGAGTCGTCGCAGCACGTGTTGCCGGCCCGGCCGCCGGTGCTGTGCTCGTGCTCCGTTGTGCGTCGAGTGTCGTTACTGTTTCCGGATTTATGTCTGGCTCTCCAGAGCAAACTCCGAGGCCACGTCCAGCAGAAACGGAGCGTGTTGAGCAATCCCAACGGCGACATAGCTAAGCGCCGCCAGCATGCCGAGGAGCACGGTGCCCTTGAATAGTTGCACGAACTTGTCTTGACCACCGCTATGGTTCGGCCGATTCATCGCCATGACAACCTCTTTTCGGAAAAGCGACGGAGTATGCAGTTTCCGGTGGGACAAAACAAGTGAACATTCACCAGAGGGGCATCTGGATTGGGCGTCGCCGGGCACAGTCCCAAATATCCGCTTCCGGCAGCAGCGAAAGTCCGGAGCGGGTCGGTGGCCGCCGCTCCCCTGCGTCGGCCGAATGGCTGCACACGTCGGCGACCGTCAAAGTCCGGCGATCGCCGATCGGCCCAGCGGGACTAGACCTCAGTCTGTTCGGCAATTTCCAGCGCGTCGTCGACCTCGATTCCGAGGTATCTCACGGTGCTTTCAAGTTTCGTATGGCCGAGCAGGAGTTGAACGGCCCGGAGATTCCGGGTGCGGCGATAGATCAAAGTCGGCTTGGTTCGCCGCATTGAATGAGTGCCGTAAGCCGCTGGATCAAGGCCGATCGATTCCGCCCATGTCCGGACGATCCGGGAATACTGCCGAGTCGAAAGGTGAGGCGACGCCGACATGCGGCTCGGAAAGAGGAACTGCTCCGGCTTCAGGCGGGCCGCCGCGATCCAGGCACCGACCGCGTCCCGCGTTTGTTCGGTGATCTCAAATTGCACCGGCCGCTGGGTCTTCTTCTGCATGACCATCGCGCGCGGGGCGACATGACTGCCCTGGAACACATCGCGAACGTGAATCCCCACCAGGTCGCACCCGCGCAACTTGCTGTCGATGGCCAGATTGAACAACGCGAGTTCCCGGGCTCGATGATCCAGTTGCAATCGAATCCGGATGGCCCAGATCTCCTTCAGCTTCAGCGGTGGCTTCTGGCCGATCAGCTTCCCTTTGTTCCACGGTACTACACGCCCTTCAGCCTTGGGGGTGGTGTTGGTAACGGCATACATGAATGGCTCCTTGGTAGTAGGAGAGGAGCCATATGTTGATCGTGGATCAAGGGCGCTTGTCGACCCGTTGCGGACGATCGAGCTTTTCCCCAAGCAGACGTTGAGCGATCCGCAAGAGGCCCGTCGAAGCGGCGCGCGCCTAGGGATTGCAATCGACTGCCCAACGCCTTTCCCCGACAGCTACCCACTTGTCGCCGCCCGCTCGGCATCCCGCGAACGCGCGCGGGAGCAGATCCCCGAAACGCAGGATCAACGTGCGGCATCGCCGACTTGATCGAGCTTGGTTTGCTGAACCCCATCGAGCTTCGCAAGAGCGAAGCGGACGGTTTCCTCGATCGTGCAAGTCGATCCCTCTTGCCAGAGCCTCCTTGCCGTGTCATGGGCAATCATGTCGAACAGCGTTCGTCGCTCCTGTTCGAAGCGTTCTACACTGAACCTGCCCGTTTTATCGCGCCATGGGCCGAGTGCACCGCTCGCGGCAAGCAGTCGCAGCGCCGCCTCGACGTCGTCGAACGCGAATGCTATTCGTGCGCACACGTACAGCACGTCCGCGAGCAGATCCCGCGGCAAGTCGGCCGGTGACCGCGCCGGCAGTTCCATGCGCGCGCTGAACGCTGTACGGGCCGCGTTGATTGCGGCGGGCCAGTCGCACAATTCAGAGGCCGCTAGTGCGAGCCCGCGATACGCGCTAGCAACGCTCGGGAGCAGTTGGCTCGCGCTGGCCATGTCACGGCTCTTGCTGAAGTGCTCCATGGCCTCTCGTGGCAATGAGTGTTTCAGCTTAAAGAAGCCGAAACTGATCTCGCAAATAACTTCCAATGTCACGTAGCCGAGCTGGCGACTCAGCGTCATCGCCTCTTCGATCCATCTCGTGCCGATTTCCGAGTCACCCTTTTCCAGTGCGGCTAGGCCGAGGTTGAAGAGAGCCTGGGCTTGGCCCGCGCGGTCGCCCGCGACGGTATATATCTCCAGTGCCCGCGTCCGATGTTCCAACGCGCGCTCTGGATCGGCGTTCCCAAGGCCCAATAGCACCGCTGCTACACCAAGTTTATTGCCTTGACTGCGGTGAATTGCGAGGCTCGCGTCGAACAGGCGCCGCGCCTCGGCGTCGTCGTTCTGAGCGCTCGCAAGAACTCCTGCCGCATGCAAAGCGGTAGCTCGTTCGGACGTGGGCTCGCCGGCATCGGGCCGATTGAGTATGGCTCGCAGCCGTTCCCTGCCTTCGGTGAGGTGTCGCTGGAATTGCCAAAAGCGATACAGATGGGCGGCCAGATCCAGTCCGATCAATGCCGATCCGACCCGGTAGGTGGACCAGCTCAAAGCGGCTCTCAAGTTGTCGTGCTCAGATGTCAGGCGGCGCATCCACGCCGCAACTTCATGGCCGAGCAGTTGCGCATGAGCTTCCCGTGCCATGCAGCGAAAATACTCCGCGTGACGCTCAGCAGTACGGTCTGCCTCGTCGAACTCACGCAGGCGTTCCGTCGCAAACTGCCGAATGGTCTCCAACAATCGATACCGGGTCGTTTCACCCTTCGTATCAGCAATGACCAACGATTTTTCGACCAAGCCGCCGAGGAAGTCGAGGACTTCCGCGCACGACACCGGGCTGTACCCACACACCTGCTCGGCGGCCGCGAGGTCGAATCCGCTCGCGAAGATCGACACGCGAGCGAGGAATCTTTGCTCTGAGGCGCTCAATAACTCGTAGGACCAGTTCACCAACGCGTGTAGCGTTTGTTGCCGCGGGAGCGCACTGCGGCTGCCCAGGGTCAGGAGACTGAAACGATTGTCGAGCTTGGCCTGGATGTCCTCCAACGTCATGGCGGGTGTGCGTGCGGCCGCCAGCTCAATCGCAAGCGGAATGCCGTCGAGTCTCGTGCAGATACGTTCCACTACTTCGGTCGCGCGATCCGTCAGCACAAAGTCAGGCCGATTGCCAAGAGTGCGCTCGACGAATAGCCGGGCGGCATCGGACATCATTCGGCTGCGCTCGACCCCTGCCGCGCGTTCGAGTGAAAGTGCCGCGAGCGGATACCGGCGTTCAGCAGGGATACGTAAGGGCGAACGGCTACTAGCCAGAATGCAGACATGCGATGTTGCCGCCATTATCTTGGCAACCAAGTGAGCACAAACGTCGAGAAGGTGTTCGCAGTTGTCGAGCACGATTAGGAGACGGCGGGTTGCAAGGTGCGACAAGAGCGTTTGTTCCAACGGCTCACCAGGCTGCTCCCTCACGCAGAGCATCTGTGCCAATGTCATCACGACCATGGAGGGTTCGGCTATTGGCGCAAGCTCGACGAACCAGACTCCGTCGCAAAACCCGTCCAATAACGAGGCGGCAACTTGCAGCGAGAGGCGCGTCTTTCCGACACCTCCCGGGCCGACCAAGGTTACGAGCCGATTTGAAGCCAAGAGTGTCCCAAGATTCTCGATGTCTTGGTCCCGCCCAATGAATGAAGACGCTTGCTGCGGCAGGTTATGCGGAGCAGAGTCGAGACCGTGAAGCGGTGGGAAGTCATGCTGTAGTCCGGGCACGAGGACTTCGTGGACGTGCTCCGCGCTGGCAAGGTCGCGCAAGTGCACCAGGCCCAGATCGCGCAACGCGAGCTCCGTTGGTAGTCGATCATGAGTCAGGTCGACGATAGCCTGCGACAGGAGGATCTGCCCCCCATTCGCGCTGCTCATGATGCGCGCTGCTCGATTGGCCGCGGTACCGAAGTAGTCCGCATCTCGGACCTCCACCGCACCAATGTGCAAGCCTGAACGGACGCGGAGCGTCAGGCCTCCTGTTGAGTCGGGCTCGGCGAGCACCCGCTGTAAACGCACAGCGGCGAGGACGCTATCCACAGGATCGTCGAAGACGGCGAGAACGCCATCTCCGGTCATCTTCACCACTATGCCGTTATGCGTAACGACCGCTTCACGAACCCACATGTCGTGTTGCGCCAAAGCCAAGGCCATTCGTTGGGGCTCACGCTCCCACAAACTGGTGCTGCCCTCGATATCGGTAAACAGCAGCGCAACGAAGCGTTGTGTCATGATCGCCGACGACACGGTCCGACAGCTCGACGGCCTCGTTCTCGGAGGCACTGCTCGTTCGCGTTCCGATTCACAACCCTAACACTGGCACTTGAGCCTGGCTGATCCACTAAGACCGGCACGTTAATTGAGTTTCGTGCCTACGAGTACCGGTTGGTAGAACACGTCGTCTAGCCTCCTTACCTGTGGGTGGCGAGATCGTAGTCAAGCGGCAATCGGGATCTGAAACAGACCCCGGCAGTGCTGCTGCCAAGCGTAGTTGCCAAGCGCAGCGGCGGCGGGGGAGGGCGCTCCGGCGCGTTGCACTGGCGTCGAGCCGGCGAGCGCGCGATGAACACGATGGACGTTGTAATAGTCTCTGAACTCGCCGAGCTCCCGCGCCAAGTCGACGGCGTTCCAGAAGAATAGCTGATCGAGACACTCGCGCCGGATTGTTCCAATCAGGCGTTCGACGAATGGATGCGAGGCCGGAGCATACGGAACCGACTTGATCTCCTCGATCTCAAGGACGCGCAGGTTGGCGAGCCAGCGGTGGAAGCGAAACAGCGGGTCGTGATCGGTGCTGAGGTGTCTTGGTGAGGGCTTTCCAGCGATGGCGTGATTGAACATCCGGCATGCCGAAATGCCATCGATGTTGTCGGATTCGACGCCGAAGCCGACGATGCGGCGGGTGAAAACATCCATGACCAGCATCACCCAATGGCTGCGCAGGAGGATCGATTCGCAGCGGAATAAGTCCAGGCTCCAGAGGCTATCCTTGGTCTGTGCGATGAACGTCAGCCAGGAAGGGCCGTGAGATCCGGAGTCGCCGGGCCGATAGCACCTCGCGAGCACGCGGCGAACGACATCTTTGTCGACCTCGATGCCGAAGGCCTGAGCGATCTGCTGGGCAATGCGCACACAGCCAAACTTGGGATTGCGGCGCTTCATCTCGACGATGGCCGCGATGAGTTCCGCGGAAGGACCTTTGGGACCGGGCTTGCGGCGACGCGACGAGGAAGAGAAGATCAGGCGGTATTTGCGATCCACCAAGGCCTTGTGGAACTTGAACAGCGTTGCGGGCTTGACGAGCGCGCCAAGCTTCGCAATCCGGCGCGGGCTCACGAACAGCGTGCTAAGACCGAGCACGAAGCGATCGAGCGCGGTCAGACTTGGCGCCCGCTGCCTGGATCGATTACTGATCAGAAGCTGATGTTTGAGCAGAAGAGACTCTGCGGCGACGGCGCGGACGCCACCGGGGCGAAGGAGCTTCGCGAACGTGACGACCAGGTGGATGGCAAGGATGAGGAGGTCGCGCATGGGGCGAACCGTACCACTGCCGCCAGTGCGTGCAAGACTGCACGGCGCCGGCGGATTGCGTCACACTATGAATTCGCCACCCACAGGCGCCGGCGTACTTCGATTTCCAGTGGTAATAGGTCGCTGCGCTGATGCCGTGCTTGCGCGCGAGCTGCGCCACCGGTACGCCCGCTTCCCCTTCCTTGAGAATCGCCACGATCTGCGATTCGGTGAACCGCGACTTCTTCATCGAACTTCCCTCCGGCCAATAATCCTGCCAGAAAAGTCCAGTTATCGCTGTCTACCGAACGGGGAAGCTTACGTGTTCACACTCGCGGACATGCGCGACGTGATTGGACTCAGCTGATCCGCGCCAGTACGGCTTGGCTGCGTGGAAGTAGGCTACGAACCAGGCGGTCGTGACCTCGCAGATCGGGCCCGTCCGGCGCGACAAACCCGGTAATATCGCGACGCCTCCTAGATCGCCCCGAGGGGGAAACAACCCAACTCAACCAGAAATATTACCGGGCATCTTGGCCGGATCCCTTGGCTGGCGCGGCTTTCCGGGCGATGATCGGACGGACTGTTAATCCGCAGGTCCCAGGTTCGAGCCCTGGTCGGGGAGCCAATCGCACATTGGTTTGCAGCGATAGCACTCGCTAACTTTGGTCTATTTTTGGGGTATATTTTAGGTCTGCTTGGTCCGTCGCTCTCCCCGCCGAATTGCATTTGATATCAATTTCTTCAAGCGCTTTGTTGGGGTCTAATGCGGTCCGTCGCTCTACGCGCCAATCGCATTTGATATCAGTCCCTTCAAGCATTGCTGTTGGGTCTATGCGGTCGGTTGCGGTCCGTCGCTCGTTCTCATTGCGGCGCTGGGTCTATTCCTCGACTAGACGGCCGGCCTTGCGGCGCTAGGCGAACACTCCATGCTCGATGCGACCGAGCGTATCGAGCACGTTCTCGGCGCCGATATCGATATCAAGCAGGCTCAGCGGCGCATTGCCGCGAAGCGCCGCATTCGGCGAATTGAGCCAGTCGCCTGCGGCGGCGGGATCGTCAAACACTTCACTCGCGCGGCGCGTAAGCTGGGCCAAGCGCAGCAGCTCGATCTTCTTTCGCATAACTCGGCGGCTCACCACGATCAGGATAACTTCGTTGCCGATCAGACGCCCTCGGGGGCGCAGCGTCATTCGGCTTCATATAGCGGACCGAGGTTTACGCGCGCTGTGTAACACACGCACGATCGTGATGCCATCTGGTATGACTTCGCAGAAGATCGCTTGTGATATCTGCGTCCCCGTCGCACGCTGTGACTGGTGCGTAACGGTATTGATCCGGTTTTCAACGAACTGCTAAGGCGCGCGCGGCCGCGGACATGCTTTTGCATCTGTGGTGAAAATTCGCGTGGTGGTAACCCTCCGCGACGCGGCGTGGTGACTCCTGTTTAGGGGCCGACGACCTCGAACGGCGCCCGTCGCAAATCGAGCGCCGGATTGCGGTCGAAGAAATGCGCCGGCTTGATCTCGAAGGAAAGCGTCTCGCGCGAGAGCACCGGGAAGTCCTCTGTCCACGGCACGTGATGGAAACCGACGGTTAACCACAGCACGATGTCCGTGTCGACCAGGCTTTGGTTGTTCTGGATGTATTGGGGCAGCCCGGGTTCGGCCGGATTCTGGTTCGGGGTATCGCCGGCAGCGTAGCGCTCGTCCGGATCGTAGGCCGTGACCCAGAGGTTGTGACCGATGAAGCGTGCGCGCTTGAAATCCGGTCCTTTCAGCAGCGGGTCCGCGTTCGCGTGCGATTCGACGATATAGCCGGTATTGTAGCCGCGCGCATTCCGCCGGCTGGGGTTGATCACGCGCCAGATGGAGTTGTCATCGTCGAGCTGCGCGTCCTGCTCCCGGTTCACGCGCTGCTCGTCGACCAGCCAGACGCTGTTGCGCGGATTGTTGTTCAGACTCCGCGTCTTGAGCTGCCCCAGCATGAAGCTGTTGTTGCGCCCGTCGACGTCGAGGTCCAGGCGGAAGTTGAAATGGTGGCTGTGGTTGATCGCGACCAGGTTGGGCGCGACCAGCGTGCCGAACTGGGTGTCGCTCGAGCCCATCGGGTCGCCGAGCACTCCACTTCGCACACCCTTGGCCGCGTCGATTCCGGTCAGGCCGACCTCCACGCGGATGACGCCGTTCTGCGAAAAGATCCAGTCGATCATGTAGTCGTAATTGCCGACCTGCGCGATGCTGCGCACGACCAGCTCGACGTCGGCGCGTCCTTCATACAAGCCGCCTGAGAAGACCTCGAAGTGGCGCCATGCCGGATTGCCGGTGAGACGCTCGAACACACCGATCACCTTGGGCAGGGGCAGCGGCACCACCGGGACCGTAGGGTCGGGAATGGCCGCCGCCACCAGCGCGTCGACCAGGACCGCGTTCGACGGCACGTCCAGGCCCGGCGCGAGCGGCGACGACAGCAGGCCCAGCCCGAACTCGCCCGCATCCATGTACGTGCGGTAGAACCAGTTGGCGTCCGGGTCCTGGTACGGCACAAAGATCTCGGCGAGCGAGCCCTGGTACATCACCGGCCGTCCGTCGTAGGTGACCAGTGAAACGATCGTTCCGGCACGCCGCTCGAAGCGCACGTGGAAGCGCCATTTCTGCCACTCGATGAAATTGCCCGTCATCGTGAAGTTGGCGCCGTCGGGCTGGCTCACGATCAGCGGCTTCATCGGCGCGCGCAGGCCGTAGCGCGCCGCGACCGTCGCCTCGTCGAAGTCATGCGTCATCGCCGGCACCGGCACCACGCCCGTGTCGATCACATGCAACACGACCTTGTCGTCGAGGTCGATGATCGCCTGCATCCCCTCGATCGGCCGCGCGTACAGGTTGATGCCTTCCCCTTCGGTGTAATACATCTGCGCCTTGACGATGCGCCGGTTCTCCTCGGGCAACCCGAACGAGCCCGCCGTCAGCGGCGTCACGAACACGTGCGCGAGCTGGTCCGGCGTGGCGAGGCCGCGGCGCGCGAGCGCGTGCAGGAACTGCGGATCCCGGAACGCGAACGAGAAATCGAAGACTTCGGCGATCGTCAGCCCGAGCTGGCCGTCACTCTTCGGAATCAGCACCGGCGGCGTGAACGTGCCGTGCGTCAGATCGACAATCGACTTGTAGCTCTTCTTGCTCTGCCGGTAGAAGACCTGCGCCGCGCGCGGGACCGTTTCGCCCGGATGGAAAGCGAGCACCACATCCTTTCGCGGCTCATGCAGCTCGATGCTCTGGAAGATCGCACCCGGCTGCGCGGCATGACTCGCGAGCAGGATGTTGACCGCGGCTAGGAT
Organism: uncultured beta proteobacterium; assembly: GCA_963728935.1. Taxonomy (GTDB): domain Bacteria; phylum Pseudomonadota; class Gammaproteobacteria; order Burkholderiales; family Casimicrobiaceae; genus CAVSMC01. The sequence goes on from CAVSMC010000001.1 coordinate 3,770,825, forward strand.
CTCGCTGTCCTCGAGCGGGTCCATCGGATGCGATACCGTTGCGTAAGACATCGATGTCACGGCAAGCAAGCCGCACAACGCACAGGAGAGCGAACGGCAGAGGGTATTCATGAGGTCTCCGCGATCAGAGTCATGGTCTCGTGGCGACCGAATGCGCAGTGGCTGGCCGATGGTTCAGTCGGACTCGGGCGGTTGCCCGCAGCGCGAAGCCCGTGCGGCCGGTGCCAGGGTGCGCATCGGTCGTTCCGGCATTTCTGGAAAGTGATGATCGGTACTCCGGCAAGTCGACGCACCGAATGGCGTCTTCAACCTTAAAGACGCAACTGGCGCGCGAAAGAGATCAGTGGCTCCCTGTCGAGGCGGTGATACCAAGCGTTACGAAGGGATCGCCAACTAAGCTGGCGTCGTCCCCGCGAACGACGCGAGGTCCTCGAAGCCACAGCGAGGTCGGCGCCCGCCCCCCCGCGCCCAGCGTGATCCGTTTCGCCTGTCGATTCCGTCCTTACCTGTAGGAATACCAACGATGCAACGGGTGCCAAACCCGTGCCGAGGTATTGGCCTCATTGGGAGCGACGGGCACATGAAAGCGTCAATCGCACGCCGGATTGGGGGACGCCTCACCCTCGCTTTCGCGCTGGCTGCGGTTCTGGCCGCGGCCAACGTGACGGTGGCGCACGCGCAGGAGCTCGTGGTCACCACGGGCGTTGACCCCGTCGCGCCGGCGCATGGCCGCCCGGTTCTCGTAATGCCGGACGCCGGCGCCGGCTGGCCAGCGCCCGCACGCAACTTCATCGCGCCGACGGTCGTTCCGCTCAATACCCATGGACTCGCGTTCGTCGCCCAGAATCGCGTGCTGGTGTCGCAGCTCAAAAGTCAGAACGTCCGTTTGCTCGACACCACGACGCTCGCGGAAATCGACACGCTGACGATTCCAGCCATCGGGGGAATTCTGTACGACGGCTCGGGGACGCTCGCCGTCAATCCGGCGCGCACGCACGTGCTTGCGCTGACCGATCGAACACGCCTCTGGGTTATCGGCGCGCCCTTCGACCATACCGCAACCGTCACAACAGTGGCGTTGCCCGGTTTCGGCGCGACTTATCACACGCGATCCATCGCGTTCGACGCCACCACGGGTCGCGCATTCGTCGCGTTGCATAACGGGATCGTCGCTATCGACCCACCCTACACTTCGGTCGCATTCACGATTCCCGTGACGCCCCTGCCGCCCGACGTGTTCGGTGTCGTACCGACCAGTCCGATCGCGCTATCGCCGGACGGCGCCACGTTGGTGTCGCCAGACAACGGCAAGGCCACGCTCCGCATCTACCACGCGCCATTCAGCGCGGCGAGCGTCCCCGACGTCGCGACAATCGCTGGCGCGACGCTGGACAGCCCGGTCTTCACGCCGGACGGCAGCAAGCTCCTGATCGTCGACCTCGCGGCAGCCAAGGTCTACGCGTTGAGTCCACCCTATAGTGCAACCGTTACCGTCGACACGCTGGCCTTCACCGTTACGGGTGTAACGCACGGGTTCGAGGACATCGACATCAGCTCCGACGGACAGCTCGCCGCGCTGTCGGGAGAAGGTTCCCACACGACCGATCCGGTCGTCCTGTTGCGGGCGCCGTTCACGTCGGCCGGGGTCACGGCAATCGGCGTCAAGATTCCGATCTTGCCCGATCCCTACGACGCGGATGTCGGACGCGGTGATGGCACCGCGCGGTTCTGGCCGACGCCCATCCCCGTGCCGCCGCCGCAGATCCTGATCGATAGCCAGACGGTAGCCGAAGGCGACAGCGGCACCAAGGACATGGTGTTCAACGTCATGTTGTCCGGGCCAAGCGCGCAGACCGTCACCGTCGACTACACGACCGTCGCTGGCACGGCTACGGTCGTCGACAACGACTATCTGCCGGTCTCGGGCACGCTGAGCTTCGCACCCGGCGAAATGGCCAAAACGATCGTCGTGCAGATCGTCGGTGACACGTTCTACGAAACCAACGAATTCTTCAGCATCGCGTTGAGCAATCCGCTGAATGGAACACTGCTGCCCCTGAAGGGAGGCAAGGGCACCATCACGAACGACGACGCCGTGGTCGGGCTCGTCATCACCACCACGTCACCGTTGCCGGCGGCGACGGCCGGCACGCCCTACACGCTGACGTTCACGGGCACCGGCCTGCATCCGTTCACCTGGGCGACGGGGGTTCTGCCCGGAGGTCTTGCGCTCGACGAGGTGACGGGCGTCCTCAGCGGAACGCCCGTCTCGGGGGGGTCGTTCACCTTCGACATCCTGTTGACGAGTCCCGACCACCACACAGCCACTAAGACCTTTGCGCTGACGATCAGCGGCCCGGCGGTACCGTCGGTGTTGTTGCAGAACAATCCCGTCGACTTCGGAGCGGTGCCGCTCGGCGTCGGTGTCTTGCGCGCGGCCGGCATTTTCAACAACGGCGGCGCGAATCTCGTGCTGGGCACGCCGTTCGCGACGCTGCCGCCCGGGTCCGACTTCACTTTCGCGACCGTCGCCGGCAACAATTGCGACGACGGCACGATACTCGTGCCGGGCCATGGCTGCGCCATCGGCTTCAAGTTCACGCCGAGCACCTCCGGCCCGCGAAGCGCGTCGGTCGCCATCGCCAGCAATGCCGCGGCGGCGACTCTGATGCTGAAGGGCTTCGGCGGCACGGGACCCTCCATCACCGCAACGCCTAATCCCGCAGCATTCGGCGATCAAGCGGTCGGCACGACCAGCGCCGCGAAGACCCTTACTGTGACGAATACGGGAACCGCAAACGTCATCCTCGCCACCCCCTTCGCGGACTTCGCCGACGGCACCGACTTTGCCCTGGTAACGGGCAGCGATGCTTGCGTCGGGGGTCAGACGCTGGCGCCCACGGCAACCTGTAATGTCTACGTCACCTTCACCCCAAGCGTCACCGGCAGCGACACCGACAAGCTGTTCCTGTACAGCAACGCCGCGGCGCCGCGCATGGTGGAGCTAAGCGGCAACGGCATCGCGGCCGGCGGCCCAGCGGTCACGCTCGACACCGCAATTCTCAATTTCGGCAATCAGGTAGTGGGCACGACCAGCGCCGCGAAGACGGTTTCGCTGACCAACAGTGGCGTCGCCACGCTCACGATCGCGAGCGTCGCCGCTTCGGGCGATTTTGCGCAGACGAACACATGCGGCGTCGCCCTCGCGCCGGCGGCGAGTTGTACGCTCAGCGTGAAGTTCACGCCATCGATTCTCGGCGCACGCACCGGTACGGTCAGCATCACCGACAATGCGCCGGGGAGCCCGCATTCGGTCGCGTTGAGCGGAACAGGTGTGGCGCCAGACGCAGCGGCTGTCACCCTGGGCAGCATGAGCCTGAGCTTCGGCAATCAACTGGTTGGCTCGATCAGTGCGCCGCAAACGGTGTCGCTCACCAACAGTGGTGGCGCGACGCTGACGATCTCGAGCATTGTGGCTTCCGGCGATTTTAGCTTGTCGCATACGTGTGGCGCTTCACTGGCGCCGGCGGCCACCTGCTTGATCAGCGTGACTTTCGCTCCCTCGGTCACGGGTCCGCGCAGCGGCGCAGTCACGATTACCGACAACGCGCCGGGCAGTCCCCATGCGGTTGCCTTGAGCGGGACAGGGACGAGCACCGCTCAGCCGCCGCCGTCTTCTCCACCGAGCGCGCAGATTCCGACGCTTTCCAGTGCGATGCTGGCTGCGATGGCATTCGGACTGGCGCTCGTGGCAATGGGCTCGCTGCGGCGATCGCGGCGGCAATAGGCGCCGCTCATGCTCTCTTTCGGAACGACACCTGATCCTTCTGAACGGCAGTTTTACGGTCGAACCGCCTGTCCTCGCGACTGCGCAATCGGCTCCGGTCAGGTGCCGCAGCGCAGATGCTTGCCCTTGCCGATGTCGGCGAGCTCCTTCTCCGTGTTGGCGATTTGCCTGTCGAGTCGCTTGTCGCCCGCGTGATCGCGGAGGATCGCCTGCCGGGCCGCCTCGAACGCACGCTGCGAGTCGTCTGCCCGGCCGCTGGTCAGGTAACCCTCGGCAAGGTTCAAGCGCGCGACGATGACGTTGGGGTTCTTTTCGCCGACGTGCCTTATGAAACCGGCCACCGAACGCTCGAGGAGCGGAATTGCTTCGTCGGAGTTGCCGCCCTTCAGTAGCAGGCTGCCAAGCAACCAGTTCGCCTCGTCGACGAAAAGGTTGTCGGCCCCCTTCTGGGCGAGGGTCCGGCGCAGCATCTCGTCGGCAGCGAGTCTCGCTTCCTCAGGCTTGCCATAGCTGCAGGCAGCTCTGGCGACCTCCCTCAATGCCCAGAGGGTCTCTTCCTCATCGGGGTAGCGTTCGCGCAGCAGGTCGGCAGCGCGCCGCACCGGGTGCGTCGGCCACGGCGGCTGGGCATGGGTGGCACGCGCCAGCATACCCTGGGCAAGCAGCATCCGCGCCCACTCGAGCGAGGTGCGCGCGCCGGCGCGATCGAGCACGGCTTCAATGTGCGTGAGCAGCTTGGCCGCCTCCTCGTTTTCGCCGTAATTGAGCAAGACGGTGGCGAGCATCACTTCGGCGGGAGCCACGCGGGCGTCTTCGGTGCCGAAGCCGGCGCGCGCCGCGGCGACACGGCTCCGCGCGAGGGCGAGCGTCTCTTTGGGATCGCCGGTATCGGTGTAGAGCTCGACCAGCATCCTGTAGATCTCGTCGCGGATCGCCGGTTGTGTCGCCAACGAATGGTCGATCTGCTTCGCACCGGCGGCGAGCATGTCGTTGATCGTCGCCTCGCGTGCCTGCACCCCCTCTGCGCGCACTGCCCCGTTCGCCTGCTCGAACAGGTCGACGAGGAATTGCTTGACCGCGTTGGCCTTGGCGGCTTCGGCCTGGGCAATCGCGGCCTCCTGCCGCGCTTCGTGCGCTTGCCACGCCGCGACGCCGGCGCCTCCGATTACGCCGATGAGCGCGACGCTTCCGAGCGTCACGGCAAGACGGTTGCGCATCACGAACATCCGGGCGCGATACCCGAGCGTGTCCGGGCGCGCGGAAATCGGCTCGTGCGCCAGATAGCGCTTCAAGTCCTGCGCCATCGCGTCGACCGAAGCGTAGCGTTGCCTCGGGTCTTTCTTCAGCGCCTTGCCCACGATGGTCTCGAGGTCCCCCGACAGGTTCCGGCGGAGCCGCTCGGGTGACGTCGAACGCTGCTCGGCGATGGTCGCGGCAGCGTCACCCGCCTTCTCGACACCCTCCGAGAGGCGCACAGGCTCGGTGTCGACGACGTGGCGCGCACGCTGCAGCGGCGACTCGCCATCGTTTCCATACGGTGGCCGCCCGCTTAGCAATCCGTACAGGACCACGCCAAGCGAATAGACATCGGTTGCGATCGTGATCGGCGCGCCGCTCAACTGCTCCGGCGCCGCGTATTCCGGCGTGAGCGCGGCACCGGCCAGCGCCGTCAGCTGTGTGGCCGCGTCGTCCTGCGTAGCGTCGAGGAGCTTGGCGACGCCGAAATCGAGCAGCTTCGCCTGACTGTCGTCCTGCACCAGGACGTTCGAGGGCTTAAGGTCGCGGTGGACCACCAGGTTCGCATGTGCGTGCGACACCGCCGAGCACACTTGCAGGAACAATCCGATCCGCGCATCGATGGAGAGCTTGCGCTCGTCGCACCAGCGGTCGAGCCGCTCGCCGACCACGTATTCGAGGACGAGATAACGCTGTCCGGCCGCCGTAAATCCCGCATCGAGCAAGCGGGCGATGTGGGGATGCGTCAGGCGCGCGAGAAACTGCCCCTCGCGGGCGAAGCGCTGGTTGGCGCCGCCGTCGGCGACGGCGACGCGCAACATCTTGATGGCCACATGGCCTTCGTACAGTCGGTCGTCGCGGCGGGCGAGCCACACCTGGCCCATGCCGCCCGACCCGATCGGACGCTCCAGCTTCCAGGGTCCGAGCCGCTGCCCGCCGAGCTCGCAATTGTCGGGGCCTTGCCGCGCGTCCTCGCGCCCGACATCGGCCAGTGCGTCACGGGCGAGAAAGCGCTGGGCGTGCGCTTCCGCATCGGCACGGATCAGCGCCTGCAGCCGGCGGTGCAGATCGGGCGTCTCGTCGCGCACTCGGTCGATGAAGCTGGCCTTGTCCGCGTCGCTGCCCGCGAGCCACGTCTCGAACAACACGAGAGCCTCCCGCCATTGTCCGGTCGTCGTGTCGGCGGGAGCGTCGCTCATCGCAGATCGCGCAGGTACTCGTGCAGGAAGGCGCGTGCCGTGCGCCAGTCGCGCTTGACGGTCGGCACCGAAACGCCGAGCGCGTCGCCCACTTCGTCCTCGGTCATGCCGCCGAAATACCGCATCTCGACGACACGGTGCGCGCGCTCGCTGACCCGTTCGAGGGCGGTCATCGCCTCGTGCAGCCGCTCGATCCCGCTCGCATCGAGGATTTCCCCCGCGACGCCGGTGGTGAGCGTCACATGCCGCTCGCCGCTGCCGCGCTTCTCGGCGCTGCGCTCGCGCACGTAGTCGATCACGACGCTGCGCATGACCTTGGACGCGTAGGCAAAGAACACCCCGCGCTCCGCGAACATCGCTCCGCCGCGCGCTTTGAAGCGCAGATAGGCGTCGTGGACCAGCCCCGGAGCATCCAGCGAGAGGGTGCCCGCGCGGGACAGATGAGCGCGCGCAAGGCGCTTCAACTCGGGATAGAGCGCGGCGTAGAGACGGTCCGCGGCTGCGCCGTCGCCCGACGACGCCTGCCTCAGCAATCCGGTCACGTCATCGATCAAGCGCGGCCTCCGGGGGCTACTGCGGATCCGGCCCGTTCCCTTCAGCCGGCGCACGTGGATCGCGATTATTCTATGCGGTGCCCTGACTCAGTGTGGTGAAAGCCCATTTTCGCCGATTCAAATCAGCGGGGTCTATTAGGTCGGGACATCTGAACGTCCAGGGGCGTTAACTCGCATTAAGTGCCGAGAAACTGACCCCACCGAGAAGCAACTAAGTACTTGATTGCAGGTTCCTATTGTGACCTCCGAATCGACGGACTGTTAATCCGTCGCTCGTCGCTCCGCTATGGGACACAGCATCGTGCTTCTGAGCAGCGGGGTTGCTCGTAATCGTGCACCGAGCGCTGACGTGCCGGAAACAACTGGATAAGCAAATACGTCGCGGATACCGCCTCGTTCCACCCCATTGATCGGTCTAAGAACTTATCCGTAAATAATGTTTACCTTCGCTGGCACACGCCGGAAGCTAATGATGGCAGCGGCGAGCATGGTCAGGGCCAGGTAGGAACGATGCAGTTTCTCGTAGCGAACGAGCAGTTTGCGGAAACGCGTGAACCACGAGTGGGCAACTTCGACCACCCAGCGCGGCGGGCGCTTGCCTTGAGCGCGTTGCGTGCGTTCCTCGCCGCGCGGTCGCACGTGGGGAGTGTAGTCACGGTCGAGCATGTCCTGTGCGGCGGCGGCGCCAACGAAGCCAGCATCCGCGCACAGATGCTGTCGAGCGCGTGGGGCCACGGCCGGGCGCGGTACGACGGCGGCATCCAGCGTCGGCACCAGCTGCGTGATGTCGTTGCGGTTAGCCGCGGTCACGATGATCGACAGCGGGACACCACGGGCGTCGACCAGCAACATCCGCTTGCTTCCATTTTTTTCCCCGCTCTGTGGGGTTCGGCCCCACTGACTCTTGTGCCAGGGGTGCCTTCAGTAATGCCCCGTCGATGCTCTGCCATCGCCAAGCGATACCCTCCATCTCGTCGTACTCGGCGAGTCCGGCCTGCCACAGCGCAACGAAGAAGCCGGCCTTTTCCCATTCCAGAAACCGCTTATGGATGGCACTCGCGCTGCCGAACCGTTCGTGGGGCAACGCCTTCCATTGGCAGCCGGTACGCAACACGTACACGATGGCCTCGAAGACCACGCGCGCATCTTTGGGCTTGCGTCCGCCGCCCGGCTTGCGGGCAAACTTCTGTCGCGCCGGTCGCCCCGGCCGTCGCGGGATCAGCGGCTCGACCCGCTGCCAAAATGCATCCGACACGACCCATGACTCAAGTCTCGCTTTCGCCATCGCGTTCCTCCGTCCCGCGCACTGGCGCGGACGGAAGAACAGTGTACTCCATTATTTACGGATAAGCTCTAAGGCTAATTCATTAACGCTACATTTTGGATGCCGGCAGTCTGTCCAGGGCATAGGGACTCTTTAGGGATTCGCTGTAAAATACAGCGAAAAACAGTCAAATATGCGTCGGACGGGCAGCTGTCCGCGCCGATTCGATTTTGACCCACCCTGCCGATTGAATATTGACCCGGGAATGGGCGCCGCTGTTGGAACGAGCGGCTGTGGATAAGTGTAGGTGAGTTGCTGATTTGAGGTTCCCTCGGTTTTTCGTCTTCCAAGGGCAAGGCATCATGCCGCAGTGTTCCGCTCATGCTGAGTCGCGATCCAGTCGTGCATGAACTGAGTCGGCGATTTGTAGCCGAGCGTGGAGTGGCGGCGAGTTCGATTGTAAAACGGCTCGATGTAAGCAAAGAGATCGGCGATCGCGTCGTCCCGCCTCGCGTAGCGCGTACCGTGCACGCGCTCGTTCTTCAGGCTGTTGAAGAAGCTTTCGGTCGGTGCATTGACGCTCCTATGTCAAGTTGGGCCGAGCGGCATCCGCCAAATCAGCCAGGATCAGCGGATACAGCTCGCGAACAATGTAGCGCTTCAGGCATCGCTGGATTTCCTTCGTCGACAGACCTTCGGCGGTGCGGCGAGCAACGTAGGCGCGCGTGCGGGGGTCGCTCCTCATTCTTACCATTGAGATTGTCCACAGTGCGTTGTTGGCGGCGCGATCGCCACCACGATTGAGGCGATGTCGCGTCGTCTTTCCTGACGACGCCTCCAACGGACTCACGCCGCACAACGCGGCCAGTGCTGCTTCGCTGCGCAGCCGGTCCGGATTGTCGCCTGCGGTTACCAATAACGTAGCGGCTGTTTGGGGACCAACGCCAAATTGTGCAAGAAGTCGGTGGCCCGCCCGTTTCGTGAGGTCGTCCAGCGCGGCATCCAGTTGGCGCAGTTCCTTTGCCAAGCTCATCCAGCGTCTTGCAAGCAGACGCAGCGTTTTGGTTAACGCCTTGAGCAGTGGCGTATCACCAATCGGCGCCAGCCGAACGCAGCGGGCGACGCACTGTTCCGGCTTGACCTTCCAGAGCGTGGCGCGAGTCGCTTCGGGAGCGGTCACGAGCAGTGCGCGCAACTGGTTGATGGCTTGAGTCTTGGCCTTCACTGCGCTGCGCCTGGCCATACTGACCGCACGCATCGCTTCAACCACGCCCGACCGCGCCTTTGGGATGGCATTGGCGTCGCCAGCAAGTACAGCCCGTGCTGCACTTTCGGCGTCGGTCGGATCGCTCTTGCCGCGCAATCTGCGGCGGGACCGATCCGAACGATTGACCTCGGCCACCTTGATGCCGCGCTGTTGCATGTAGCGAGCCAGTCCAGCACCGTAGGTACCAGTACCTTCAACGCCAGCCCGGCTGAGCCGACCGAACGAGCCCGCCCATTCAACCAATTGTTCGTATCCGCTGGCCGTGGTCGGAAACGAGTGCGTCGCAACGACGCGGCCGACCTCGTCGATCAAGACCGCCACATGCACGTCGAGATGCGTATCAACACCGACAATAACCTCGGGCTCTTCCATGGGGAGGCTCATGCAGTTCTCCTGAATGTGTGGCATTGCGCTGCCAACCCCAATCGCAGGACAGGACACTCACGATGCAAACAAACAAAGCTCCTATCAGGTCACCGACGACGGGCCCGGCAACGGCAGGGGAACGCCGGACCCGCGTCGACAGGTCAACGCAAAGGCAGTGAGCCAATCCCAGCACGAGTCAGACCGGGCCGGACGTTCGAGGCAATCGTAGACTGAGTATCCCAGCAGTTCCCTTGGCGGCTCATCGAGCAGACCATGCCGTACTCGGTCAACTTGTCCTGGAACGCATGACTGGCGTATTGGCTGCCCCGATCCGAGTGATGCAGCAAACCGCGCGCCGGTTTCCGACGAAACCACGCCATCGTCAGCGCGTCGATCACGAGGTCCGAGGTCATCCGTGGTTTGATCGACCAGCCGACGACTTCGCGATTGAACAGATCCAGCACGACGGCCAGGTACAGCCAGCCTTCGTCCGTCCAGACATACGTGAGATCGGCCGACCACGCTTGATTGGGTGCGCTGGGCGCGAAGTTGCGCTCCAGCAAATTCGGCGCGACCGGCAGCGCGTGCTTCGAGTCCGTGGTCGCCTTGTACCGCCGTTTGTGCCGGGCCCGAATGCCGTTCTCACGCATCAGACGTTCGACTCGTTCCTTGCTAGCCGGAAAGCCGCGCCCACGAATCTCCTTCACCATCCGCGGCGAGCCATACGCTCCTTTAAGCTGCGCGTGAATGGCGCGGATCAGAGCCAGCAATTGCGGATCACGCAAGCGCCTGTCGTTCGACCTGCCGCCACTCTTCCACGCCCGGAAGCCACTGATGCTCACCGCCAGGGTCGTGCACATCGCCGGTAACGGATACGCTTTGCGTTGACCATCGATCCAGGCGTACTTCACAGCGCATCCTTGGCGAAGTACGCCGTCGCTTTTTTCAATATCTCATTCTCCATCCGCAGCCGTGCGTTTTCGGCCCGCACCCCCGAGAGCTCCATCTGCTCCGGAGTGATCGCCTTGGCTCCCGGCGGATGGAGCTTGCCGGCTTTCGCTGCCTTGACCCAGTTGCGCAGTGTCTGTTCAACCAGACCCAGCTCCTTGGCCACCGCGCCGATCCCCTGGCCGCTCTTCACACGCTTCACGGCTAGTTCTTTGAACTCCGCCGTGTACTCCTGCTTCGGTATCTTGAACATCTCTTCTCCTTCCAGTCAGTCGAGGTTATACCCCACCTCCCGGAAGACGAATTTCCGGGGGAAGCTCAAATCGCTTGCGCAACCGCAACGGATCATGATCACGCAACGAGGAGGAATACAATAATTAGCAACTCACCTACACTTATCCACAGCCGCTCGTTCCAACAGCGGCGCCCATTCCCGGGTCAATATTCAATCGGCAGGGTGGGTCAAAATCGAGTCGGCGCGGACAGATGCCTGCGAAATCATGAAGGAATTACTGGAGACGGCCGGTCACGAGGTAGTAGCTGCTTATATGAGGGCCGTGCCGGCATCCGTCTGGTACAGGAGACCCACCCCGAGATCGTGCTGTGCGACATCGGCCTGCCGGAACTCGATGGCTACGCCGTGATCGCTCACCTTCGAGAGCAGTTGAAGGAATCGATGCCCTTCATGATCGCCATCACCGGCTATGGCCGGCCCGAAGATCGCACGCGTGCGCTGGCGGCGGGCTTCGATCGATACCTGGTGAAGCCGGTCGCGCCCGAGGTACTGCTGCAACTCCTGGCGCGCGAACACGAGAACCGCTGAAGTTGTCGATACGCGAATCATAATTGCGCTTACCGGCCACGTGTGCAGTCTGCAATGAGCCGCGCAGCGATTTCGTAACTTGTCATGCCTTCGTGCGGGTGCTCTAGGCTGCGTACCTGTGGTCCGGAATAATTCGCGCCGCAGGCACAGCGAGGTTCGATACCGGCAAACGCGCACCGACTCTGGCATGATGGTCGCATGCTTCACTTGGCGCGAGCGATCGTCGGAGTAGCGTCGGACGTCCTGAGGCTGCTCGTCTCCTTCTTACGCTCGCCCAGCACGCTCCGTGCCGAGAACCTAGTCCTTCGCAAACAGCTCGCGCGATACGTCGAGCGCGGCATCAGAGCCTCGACGCCGGGATCACGCGACTCGCGTCAGCGTGGCTCTGTTTACGAAGCTCTTCGATTGGCGCGATGCGATCGTCATCGTACGACCGGCGACCATCGTTCGGTGGCACCGACTGAGCTTGCGGATCTTTTGGCGGTGGAAGTGGGGTGAGAAGAGGATCGCCAATGAACTGTTAGTCAAGCTCGGCATCCGGGTTTCGACCAGAACCGTTGGCAAGTACATGCCAAGGCGAGTGGGTGCGCCTGAAGCCAAATCGGTCGCTATTTGTGGCGCGGCAGACGCACGGTGAAGACCGTCTCACTACCTGCTGATCGCGCTTCAGCCGTACCTCCGTGCGCCTTCGCAATCTCGCTAACGATGTACAGGCCGAGGCCCAAGCCGGTTACACGTTCCCCCCCGGGGGGCGGGTATCTTCGCCGCGCTTCAGCGGCTGAAAGAGCTGCGATAGCGTTGTCGACGACATCGCAGCCCCGCTGTTCCGCACGTCGATCCGAACGTCTCGATCCTCCCCGGTCACCTCCACGCGCACCGGCGCAGTGGGCTCGCCATGGCTGATGGCATTTATCACCAAGTTGCGGAGCAACTGCTGCAGTCGCTTGCCGTCCCAGTAACCTCGGCAGTCGCCCGCGACCGTCAGTTCCAACCGACTCCCGGCGTGGCCGGCGCGGATCTGCTCGAGCGCCTCCGAGCTTAGCGCGCCGAGATCGACGTCCGAGGGCGTTACGTTGATGCCCAGGCCGAGATTGGAGCGACTGAAGTCCATCAGATCATCAAGCAGGCCCTGCATAGCGTTGCCGCTGCTGATCAGCCGTTTTGCCGCCTCAGAGACTTTGTCTCCCCCATTGAGCTCACTCAATTGGTAGGCGGTCACCTGGATCGCCTGCAAGGGGCTACGCATGTCATGCCCCAACATCCCGAGCAGCAGGTTGCGCGATTGCTCCACCTGCGCGCCGAAATGCGCAATCGACTCCACCAGCGCCTGATCGATGGCCTCGTTGAAGCGAATAACGTCGTCGAGACCCGGTGCGTCAACGGGCTCGGCGTCCACCCACAGACTCAGTACACTTGCGCGCAGCGCGCGATATTCCGAGGCCACTTGCGTGATGTCGATGCCGCTGTGCGCGCGAAGCATAGCGTGCACCTGCGCGGCAGTTTCGCGCGCCGGAGACACGGCCGGCGCCAGTCCCATGGACTTCGCAGCCTGCTCTTCGCGCGTTTGGGGCGTTCTCAGATCCGCAACCACCGCCTCGAGGATGAGCTGTGCGTGATCACGAAGCTCGAGCGCGGCCATGTCACGCGCAGCGGGCAGGCGAGTGGCGGCGAACGCTTCCCAGCGTGCCAGGATCGTCTCCATGTTGCGTGATATGAAGTCCGCGAGTCGCATTCTCGCCCGTTAAACCGCTTACGTGCCGGGCATTATGGCGCATCGTATGATTTTCGGTACGATTTACCGAAAGAAGCAAAGCTTGGTCTCTGCGCGGGCCGACGGCCGCGCACGGCATTCGTGTTGCAGTGCACTGATTGATCTAACGCAAATTCGACCATGTATGCGCCATCGGAAGATGCGCTGAAGGTCGAATTTGATGCAAGCGATCCACATCATCCGTTCCGAGCACCAGTCGTTGGCCGCTGTGCTGCTCGGCATGCTTTATCTCGTGCGGCAGATGCGCTACGGCGAAGAACCGAGCTTTGACGCGCTCAACGCAATGGTCGATTACCTGCATGGGTTCACGGAGCGAGTGCATCATCCGAAGGAAGATGAGTACCTGTTTCGATCGGTGCAGGCGCGCAATGCGGCGGCGTCGACTCTCATCGACCGGTTGAAGGCGGAGCACCGCGCGGGCGCCGACAAATTGCGTCGAATCGAACAGGCGCTAGCGATGTTCCGCGAGCAAGGCAATGCGCAGTTGGCCGCATTTTCGGGCGCGATCGCTGATTACGCCGCGCTGCAGTGGGCTCATGCGCACGCCGAGGAGAACGAACTGATCCCGCTCGCCGAGACATTCCTCCCGGCGGCGGACTGGGACACGATCGACGCCGCGTTCGTCGCTCACACTGATCCGCTCGGCGCGGAGTACCAGGCGCTGTTTAGGCGCATTGTCGAGGTCGCGCCAGCGCCGCTGGGCTACGGCGCAAGAGCTCGCTCGCATTCGTTACAAAATGTCGGATAGGTCTCACACCACACGAAGCACGCGCCTTATTGTTTGCAGCTGTGGTCCGCAATAATTCGCGCCGCGGCTGCGTCGGCATCCAGCGCCTGCAGTCGGCGGCGGCCTCTGGCATGATGAGCGCATGCTGCAGCTGGCGCGAGCGATCGTCGGAGTAGCCTGGGATGTCCTGAGGCTGGTCGTCTCGTTCTTGCGCTCGTCCAGAGCGATCCGCGCTGAGAACCTGGTACTTCGCAAGCAGCTCGCCAGTTATATCGAGCGTGATATCAAGCCCCGACGCGTGGATCACGCGACCCGCGTCAGCCTTACCCTGTTCACTCGGCTGTTCGATTGGCGCGATACCGTGGTCAACGTGCAGCCCGCAACCATCATCCGCTGGCACCGGCTGGGCTGGCGGATCTTCTGGCGCTGGAAGAGCAGGGCGGGCCGACCGCCGATTCCGCAAGAGCTGAGGAGCCTGATTCGCCAGATGGCCGCCGAGAACCCGCTATGGGGCGAGGAACGAATTGCCAATGAGCTGTTGGTCAAGCTCGGGATCCGGGTGTCGCCGCGAACGGTAGGCAAATACATGCCGAAGCGACCACCAAGCCAGCCGCGCGGCGATCAGCGCTGGTCTACCTTCCTGAAGAATCATGCGAGAGCGATCCTCGCGTGCGACTTCTTCGTGGCGGTCACGGCGACGTTTCGGATGCTGTACGTGTTCGTTGTCATCGAGCACGGGACACGCCGTTTGGCGCACGTCAATGTGACCGCGCATCCGAGCGCAGACTGGACGCTGCAGCAACTGCGAGAAGTGATTGGCGACAACGACGATCACCACAAGTATCTGATCCACGATCGGGACCGGATCTTCGCCAACTATCTTGATGATTCGACCCGAGCGCTCGGTGTCGAAGTATTGCGGTCACCGATTGCGAGTCCCAAAGCGAACGCCATTTGCGAGCGGGTGATCGGCACAATACGAAGAGAATGCCTTGATTGGGTGATTCCGCTTTCCGAGGGACATCTGCGGTCTATTTTGAAATCGTGGGTCGAACATTACAACGGCGGACGTCCTCATAGCGCACTGGGACCCGGTGTGCCGGATCCGCCAGCCGAAGCTGTCGTAGTTCCGAAGTCAGAGTTCCGTCATTGCTTGGCGGCGAACGCGCTCGTCATCGCGAAATCGGTGTTGGGCGGTTTGCACCATGAGTACTCGCTTGCCGCAGCGCCAGCGAGAGCGTAAGCGGTTGGCATGAAGCTGACGAGTTACGGCCATCTGAATATTTGCGGAGGACAGCACTGAGTCACGTGAGCCACGGCGACCGCAATGAGCTCCTTGGTCACCCGGCCGCGATGCGCGGTGCGTGACCCGCGCTGCACGAACGACAGGCGCCGGTGCAGGGGAGAAACCCCGTAATGTTCGAGATCTCCGCACATATCACGCGGCCCTTCGTTCGTAGTAGTTCAGGACGCCCCCCAGCCTTGAACGCCGACCGATCGCAAATGCGTCAGACGCCACCATGTTCCCCATCCGGCGTGGAGGGTACGCGGTTTCGGAACGTCACGTCGTGCATTGCTGTCTCGACTGCCAGAACTCGGCGTCATTCCAGCGTTGCTCCAGCCGATAGTAGCCCGTGCGCACGGCGAGGTACTCCGCGTATCGGGCCGAAAGAGCGCCTTCGTACTCGGCGAGTGCGCCCCGGTCGCCCTTCAGGCAGTCGCCGATCGCGGTCGCGGCCGCGCTTCCCTGTTCGACCGCCTTGGCGATTCCTTGCGACGATAGAGGATCGAACGTCATCGCCGCGTCCCCGATCGCGACCCAGCCGGCGCCGTGCACCACATCGAGTCGCCGCGACTGCGCGGAGCGAACGACGAGTTTCTCCGCTTGCGCGTACCGAGCATAGCGACGACCGACCTGCCCGGTGTACTCAAGCTCCGAGCGCCACCAGTCCTGCAGGGGCGCGCTGGAGCGAAGGTAGGTGCGGGGATCGGTCACGAACATGCAGACGCAGCGTCCTTCGGCAATCGCCGCGAAATACCACCAACCGCTTCTCGTCGCTTCGATGACGACCCTCGCGGAAGAGTGTTGCGTTTCGGCGATCCCGCTCGCGAGACCGATAATCGCAACCTGCTTTTCGGTCGTGGACGATCGCACGCCCTGCATTCGTGCGAACGCGACCGAACGCCCGGATGCGTCGACGACGTACTTCGGGCGTTGCCGAATCAGTCTGCCGCGAAACGCGACCTCCAGATACCAGCCGCGCGGCGTGAAGCGGGCGCGAACGACTCGCGCCGGGGCGAGGATGCGCGCGCCTCTCTTGCTGCATAGACTCGCGAGCGACGCGTCGAAGCTCGGGCGCGACAGATTGAGGCCAAACCCGACGGGATGCTGCAAATAGTCGTTGTGATGGGGCGTTTCGCTTCCCCACCACGCGTCGATTCCACTGCAGACGAAGTGATCGACCGGATCGACCGCCTCGGCAAGCCCCATCGTTCGCAGACGCTGTATCGTCGCCGGACCGATGTGCTCGCCGACGCGCGTTTCGGCGAAACCGTCCTTTTCGACAAGCGTCACTGAGATGCCGAGCCGCGCCAGCTCGGCGGCAACCGTTAGACCCGCGGGGCCGCCGCCGACGACAATCACCGTCGGTTGTTGGTTACGAGACACCGTTGATTGACTTACGGCCAACTTCGACGGCGCGGGTGCTGCCTTGCTCGCGCAGCACGTGCGCCAGGCTTGACCAGAACTCGACCATGTTGAGGTGAGGATTGCGCTGCATTCCGGTGATGCCGCGTGCCCACTGCGCTTGCGTTCCGTCTTTCTTGATGACGTTGACCGGGCGCTGCGACGGCCACCAAAAGTCCGCGCAATCTGCGAAGTCGGCCTGCCAAGGAAGTGCCATCTTCTCTGTCAAGAAGCCGGCAGGATGCGTCGGGTTTACGCGCAGGTCACGCCTCAGATTGCGCTGCGGATCGTACGTCGAGGCACGGGCGATGTCGTACGTCCCTTCGATCCCAGGGAAAAACGATCCCCCGACGCAAGCCTCCAGCGCCGCCTCGTTAAGGGCAGCGGGCTGATGGCCGACCTCGATTTGGTCGAGAGGAATCGACTCCGCGGCCTTGCCCGGCCAATCGTCAGTGAAGTTGCCGGCGACCCAATTGTGGAGGTGAGCGAACTGATACTTGGTGAGCGACAGATAAGCCCAGGGCGGACCGCTGGCATCCGGGTTCGCGCCGCTGTTCATGAAGGGCATGCGGAAGCCCGAGCCGTCGCTGGCAATCGGCTTGTCTTCCGCCGACGGTGCTTCGAGGTTCAGTGGTGTGAGCTTGCCAAGCAGCCGAAGTCGTGCTGGGACATCCTGCAGTTCGCGAATCCGGGCATCGTCCGACAACGGCCGCTGCCCGCCGCCGTGCGTGCCAAGGTGGACGGTGTGCAAGCCATCCGCTCGCGAAAGGATCGGGAATATGTCCTTCGTGAACGAAGTAGAGCGCGGGGGATCGAACGTGCCGTCGTCCGTGGTTCTCGCCATGCTGACCGCTTGGTCGTACCACGTCACGATGCCGTACAGCTGTGGCGCATAGCGCGGAATCGTGACGACGACCCAGGCCGGGACGACCGGAACCTTCTTACCGTCGATAGAGAGCGTCGCTTGCACCGGTCCGTCGGACACGCTGTCGTACCAGCCGTCGTTGTCGGAGAAGGAATCGATCGACGCGTTGAGCGGCGATCCGGACATCCCCTTCCCGCCCACGACCAGTAGCCTGCCGTCGTCGTCGGTCGCCAGCTTCGCCAGGCTGATGTCGTCGACGACCTTGCCTTTCGCGCTGCCCCGCGCGAACTCGATCCTCCCCGCCATGGCAATCGCGGCTGCACTCTTTCCATTGATTGTCGCCTGCGCGCGAATGACGAGCTTTGACCGGTTGAAGCCGTTGTTGCGAGGCTTCGGGCTCTGCACTCTCGCGAGCGTGTCCGCGATTTGCATCGCCGCTGCCTTGCGGTTCGCGAGCTTGACCGACCATTCGATCTTCGTCGTCGGCGTCGGAAGGATCTCGGCGGTCACTTTTTCGTTTTCGTTCGCGTCGATGTCGACGCGATAGATGCGAAATCGCGCCGCCTGCGGACGAATTCCATCGGCATCGCGATAAGGTCCCTCGGGGAGCCCGCCGGGAGACTCGGGCCCGATAAAGAAGGCTTGGTCGCTGTCGCCGACGCGCGCGATGCCGATGCTCGGATAGATCCGGAATTCGACGCGGGCGCCCATTCGAGCGCGCACCGTCACCGATGTTTCCGTCGATCGTGATGCCGTCTTTCGGGCCCCGCGGCGCGCTGTCCTCGGCGTGCTGCCTTTGACGGCCGTTGGTCGGTTTCCTCGCGACTTCCCCCTCGGCGACGCAGTAGCCATGATCATCCCTTTGTGCAGTCAATTCGCTGAGCGCGACATTCGACCGACGCGCGGATGAGGCAAGGCGACGCGGCCGGCCAACGCGCCATTAGACGACTCGATGAAGCAGTTGTCCACGGGGTTGGGACGATTTACACGATGCTGGTTCGCTGCTTCTCTTGTGCCTATTCACACGACTGCGCGCTGCGACAAGATGACCCAAAGCTCTGGGAGTCGTCGAAAAGCGATGCCGAAATGCGCACGTGACGTCGAGCTGGGATGACGGAACAAGAGTTCACCGCCCGGACTTCGTCCGATTCGTTCGTAGTAGTTCAGGACGCTTCCGAGCCTTGAACGCCGACCGATCGCGCAATCCCGGCTATCAACTACAGTGCATGGCATGATCAGCGCATTGGCGAGTCCATGATGATTGCGCTCAAGATGATGATGCACCACAAACTCGCGCAAGGCTCGACGCAACATCCCCTGCCCGATCGGAATTTACCTTCGATAGGCATTCTTCGCGGACGCTGCGAACCCAACGTTCCGCGTAGGCATTCAGATTGGGTGAGCGCGGCGGCAGGCGAATTACTTCGATACCTTCACGCTTCACGAAGTCTCGGAACGCCTAGCAGTACTTCGTGTCACGGTCCAGGATAAGGTACCGCTTGCCGATGAGGATCCCGTCCACGGTATCGGTCAGCTGTTTTGCCATCTGCAACATCCACGGCGTATCAGGATGCGTCGTGACGCCGGCGATGCAGACGCGCCGAGTCACCAATTCCATGACGAAGAGGGCATAGTCGATCACCAGCCCGGACCAACTCCTCACCTCCACCGTGAAAAGTCGGAGGCTGCGAGCGTCTTCAAATGCGTCTTCAAGAACACTGACCAAGGCATCCCTTTGCCGTGCTCAGGGGCGGGCTCGATGCCAGGTCTTTCAGAATCTTGCGAATCGTTCCCCGGCCAAGAGCCGTTATAATTCCAACATGCGCAACACCGACCGAACACGTACCGGTCACGATGCCGAAATGGCCGGTCACGAGGAACCGAAATGGTCGGTCACGCTCGTACGAAATCGTCGGTTACGTTCGGCGAAGTAGCCGGCCCCGTACAGATCGACGTCACATACGACCGAAGGCGATCTCACAGCCTAATCGCTTATGCACCAGTTCTGTCACCAACTCAGCCGACCATGGGAACCCTGATTGCCGCGGTGGCGGCGTTTTTGTTGAGCGCTTTACCTCCGTTGATCATCCCATCCGAGAGGTGGCCTGCGGGTTTGTGGCTGTACTGCCAGATCGGGGTGATGTTGCTTTCGCTGTATGTTGCCGTGCAGAGCTTTATCACATTACGCGCTCGCGGGACAAAAGCCTCGGCATCTGCGATAGAGCCTGTGCCAACAACCGAGCCCCCGAAAGCTGTACCGCCGGAGCCCTTGCACGCAGGTGAGGCGCTAATGCTGCTCTCCCTACTGCAGGAAAAGGGTCGATTCGTGGACTACCTGATGGAGGACATCACCGCCTTCAATGATGCACAGGTGGCGGCAGCTTCGCGAGTCGTCCATCAGGGTTGCTCGGCCGTACTCAACGAATTTCTTGCAATCTCGCCGACGCACGAGGGGAAAGAGGGCGATCGAATCACGATCGACAAGTCCGTTGACAGCAATCGCTACCGCCTCATCGGCAAGATTCATGGCGAACCGCCGTACAGTGGCGTGGTCGTGCATCGCGGATGGAAAACGCGCAAACTGGCGCTGCCACGTTTCACCCGTCGCATCAATCCGGCCGGTGAGAACATCATCGCGCCGATTGAAGTACAGGTGCGCTAGCCGGGGTTGTCGAGCGGAGCAAGCGGGACGCTCGAGACGGCGGAGCGAAACTTCCAACGCGTTCCTGCTAACGTCGGTAAAAACTCCACAGCAATGCAATGACGAAGAGATTCGGATTAGGCATAGATCTTGGCACTTCGAATTCCTGCATTTCTATTTGCGAGGTCGGGACAGCTCGTGCGATTGGCGTCGACATGACGCAGATCCTGGCGCCCAACGTGATTGGGGAAAAGCATCTGCTTCCTTCGGTGGTATACCTACCCGAGCCGGGTGAAGCGGCCGAAGGAAGCTTCCTGCTACCGTGGGATGACTCGCAGGGCGGGCACCCGGTGGTGGGCAGCTACGCACGCGATCGCACGGCATTGGCGCCGGATCGCGTCGTCAACTCGGCCAAGTCCTGGTTGTGCAATCCACATATAGACCGCCGCGGCGCAAATCTGCCCTGGCGGTCCGAGCTTGCGGAAGGGAAGCTATCGGCCTTCGAAGCGGCCAGGCATTGTCTGCAACACATGCGCAAGGCGTTCGAATACCACCAGAGGATGCGGGGCGACGAGGTGAGTCTGGACGACTGTCAAATTGTACTCACCGTACCTGCCTCGTTCGACGAAGTGGCACGAACCCTGACCCACGAGGCTGCCGTCGCGGCAGGGCTGGGCAACATCAGGTTGCTGGAGGAGCCGCAGGCAGCCTTTTACGCTTGGATCGCGCACTCCGAGGCCGATTCCACTGTCGTCCCTTGGACGCAACAGGTTTCCGCCGGCGACCTGGTGCTTGTGTGTGACGTGGGTGGTGGGACGGCGGACTTCAGCTTGATCTCGGTTGCGGAGTCGGCCGATGGCCTGTCGAAGACGCTCGAACTTCACCGCATCGCCGTCGGCGAACACATCCTCCTCGGCGGGGACAACATGGACCTCGCGCTGGCGTACGCATTGAAGGGGAAGATGGAAGCGGATGGCCAAGAACTCGATCCGTGGCAATTCCAGGCTCTCATGCACGCAGCGCGGGACGCGAAGGAAAAGCTTCTCCGCAACGAAACGCACGACGAAGTCCCCATCGCGGTACCTTCGCGCGGCGCAAGCCTCTTCGCCAAGGCGCGCTCGACCAAGCTGTCGCGCGAAGAAGTCGTCAGCCTATTGCTCGATGGCTATTTCCCAATGACGACAATCGGCGACCTGCCGGCGCAGAGGAAATCGGTCGGCCTGCAGGAATATGGTCTCGACTACGCTACCGAACCCGCGGTAAGCAAGCACCTCGCGCGTTTTCTCAAGCGTAGCGTGGAAAACGTCAAGTCCGACGACAAGCTGGCTGCGCTCATTGGGGGTGCTGGCTCGCTGGAGCAGGCAACGATACTCAGCCCGACCGCGATCCTTTTCAACGGTGGCGTATTCGAGGCGGAAATCTTTCGCCGCCGCGTCGTGGACCTGTTGCGCTCGTGGCTCGAGCCCGACGCACCGCTCAAGGAGCTCAACAGCGTCGGACTCGACGTTGCTGTGTCGCGTGGGGCAGCGTATTACGGCGCGGTGCAGGCATCGGGGAAGGGCATCAAGATACGCGCCGGCACCTCGCGTTCGTTCTACCTGGGTTTTGAGAGCCCGAAACCAGCCGTCCCGGGGTACGTCCCGCCTGTAAAGGGCGTCTGCATCGTGCCGCAGGGCACCGAAGAAGGCACCGAGCTCGCGCTCCCCGCCCGCGAGTTCGGGCTGGTAACAGGTGAGACCGTGCATTTCCGTTTCTTCAGCTCCGATATCCGCGCAGGCGATCGCGTGGGCACCGTGGTCGATGACGCCGTAAAGTCACTCCACGAATTGTCGGAGCTGATACTCACGATGCCGACCGTCGAAGGCAACGCACCTCAAGTCGTCCCCGTCACTCTCCATCCGCTGGTGACCGAGGTTGGAACCCTGGAGCTGTGGATGAAACACACTCGGTCAGAGCGGAGATGGAAACTGGACTTCGATTTGCGCTCGGCCGAATGAGACAGGAGAGCAGCCGACAGCCTCGCAGCTACGAAGGGCCGAATGACTTCGCCACGTTACGCAATCGGCATTGATCTCGGCACAACGAATTGCGTACTCGCCTATGTCGATCTGCGAACGCAGCCCTTCGGCGCCAAGGTGCTGCCGATTGCCCAGCTCCACTCGCTCGACTCGCTCGTGGAAAGCCCGTTGCTGCCTTCGTACTTCTACTATGTCACCGATGCTGAGAGCGGCGCGGGCCAGATCAATCCTTTCACCGGCAGTGTAGACGAAGGGTCGCCCGGCTACGTCGTCGGCGTGGCCGCGCGCGAGCGCATGAGTGGTTTGCCCGGGCGCGTCATCGACTCGGCCAAGTCGTGGCTCGCTCATGGCGGCATCGACCGCGAGGCCCCAATCCTGCCCTTTGGCTCCGAGGACATTGCGGCCGAGCTGCAACTTTCACCCGTCGAAGCGAGCGCGACGTATCTCGCGTATCTGTGCGAAGCCTGGGATCATGCCTTCGCTCGACACGACGCCGATAACGCCTTCGTCAAGCAGCACATCGTGATCACGGTGCCTGCCTCTTTTGACGAAGGTGCCCAAGCTCTGACGCGAAAAGCCGCGGAGCTCGCGGGCTATCCCGATACGCTGAGGCTGCTGGAAGAGCCGCAGGCGGCGTTCTATGTGTGGCTTGCGAGTGCCGCAAGCGCCGGCAACGCATCGGCGAGCGCCCAACTGCTCGAGCGTTTGCCCGCACTCGCGAGTGAACCGCAGACGGTGCTCGTGTGCGACATAGGCGGCGGAACCTGCGACTTCAGCCTTTTTCGAATCGCAGCACTCGCTGACGCCCGCGCACGGCCGGCGATCGAGCGGATTGCGACGAGCGACCACCTCCTTCTCGGAGGCGACAACATCGACCTGGCGCTGGCACATCTGCTCGAGCCGTTGCTCAAGCCGGGCGCTGATGAAAGGCTTTCGCGCCAGCAGTGGAGCCGCTTGGTGCCTCAGGCGAGAGCGCTGAAGGAAAAGGTGCTGGACGCCGCTGCCGAAACAGAAGACGAACGCGCAGCAGCGTTCCGTGTGTCGATTCCGGGCGACGGCGCTGGGTTGTTCGCTTCCGCTCTCAGTGCGACCGTATCGCGTGATGCCGTCGAGCAGACGGTGCTCGAGGGCTTCTTCCCTCTGACGCCCGTCGACGAGATGCCGCGGACGCGGCGCAGTGGGTTGCGCGAGATCGGTTTGCCATACGCCGCCGATACAGCGGTAAGCCGCCATCTTGCAGCTTTTCTGCGCGGCCGTCCGATCGACGCGGTGCTGTTCGCGGGCGGCACGCTGCAACCCCGCTTGCTGCAGCGCCGCCTGGTTACGCTGATCGAAAGCTGGCAAGGCAAACGCTCGGTGCAACTCGTTCTGCCAGACATGAGCCTTGCAATTGCGCAGGGCGCCGCGGAATTCGGCGCGCTGACCTGCATAGGTCGTGAACGTATCGGTGGCGGATATCCTCGCAGCGTCTATCTCGAGCTGCAGCGCGAAAACCGAGAGCCGACATCGAGGCTGGTGTGTGTCCTTCCGCAGGGATTCCAAGAAGGTCGCACGCTCAAGCTTGCTTCACCTGTCTTCGAGCTGCTGGTCAACCGGCCGGCGCGTTTTGGTGCCTACACTTCCAATCGCCGAAAGGATGACGTGGCCGGGAGTATTGTTGCGCTTGACCCCACCAGCTTCCATCCACTGCCAGCCCTGAATGCGACGTTAACCCTTGCAGACGCCGGCGCGAATCCGCGACAGACGGCCATGAAGCGCGTATCGGTGCAACTCGAAGCCCGGCTCACCGAGTTGGGTGTCCTGCAGCTCGCGCTGGTCAACGAACCTATGGGCAAGCGCTGGCGACTGGACTTCAACCTGCGAAAACCGCTCGCGGTTGAACTTTCGGGGGTGGCGCGGGAGTCCACGCATTCGGAACGTATCGCCACCGAACCCGTCAACGCGGCGCGAGCGCGCATCGCGCTTCTCTATGGCAAGAAGCAGACCCTGGACGCCAGGGACAATGTCAAGCATCTGATACGAGACCTGGAGCAGATCCTGAATCAAGAACGCCACAGTTGGGGCGTCACATTGATGCGCTCGTTGTGGCCCGCCTTGTACGCCGGCATCGGTCGGCGCGCTCGGTCGCTTGCTCACGAAATCACGTGGCTCTATCTGGCCGGGTTCCTGTTGCGTCCGGGTTATGGAAGCGAGCTCGATCAGTGGCGCATGAGCGAGCTGGCGCGCTGTCTCGATGTCGGAGTTGTGCATCGTCACGACAAGCGCCCACAGTCGAACTGGTGGATGATGTGGCGCAGAACTGCGGGGGGCCTATCTGCCGAGCAGCAAGAGCGGCTGTTCGAAGCAGCGATGCGCGAGCTCAAGAAATCCGGCTCCGAGTTCTCCGAGGGGACACGTCTGCTGGGCTCACTGGAGCGTGTCGCGGTCCCTGACAAAGTGGCACTCGCTGCGATGCTGTTCGACCTCATCGTCAGGGGTAAGGCCGCCAATCAGCCACACATCTTCTGGGCGCTCGGGCGGCTGTTGAGTCGAGTGCCTCTCTATACGTCCGTTGAGACCGTCCTTCCGGCTGCGGTAGTCGAAGACTATTTCTCCAGGGTGGCATCGCTGGACTGGAATGAACTCGGCATGCAGCCCCTCAACCTGGTATTTTCGCTGGCTTGCCGTCTGACGAACATACGCGCCCTCGACGTGCATGATTCCGTGCGCGCCCGCGTCATCGACAAGATGAAGAGAGCGGACGCGAGACCAGAGCAGGTGCGAATCGTCAGGGAACATTGCGAGGTTTCGGCGGCTGACCGAAACGATTTGTTCGGAGAGCAACTGCCCGCGGGATTGCGGCTATCGACCGTGGAGGTGTGATTTCGCTGTCGCAAGAAGCGGTTGCAGGCGGGTGTCCGTCGTCGCACCGCTCGTGCGCGCCTGACGTCGCCGTTACCGACAGGTGCCACGATAACTGCGTCTGCCTCGACTCGCTGTGCTCCGCAGTTACTCGATCTGGCGCGGGCTGGCCGCGTAGCGCCGCTTGAGCCGGGTGTGGCATGATCGCGGCGTGATCGCTCTCGTTCGCATGGTTCTGCGTCTGCTTGCCGACTTAATCGGCTTACTGGCGCTTACCGTCAGGCCGCGACAATCAATCGAAGCAGAAAATCTAGGTCCTACGCCGGCAGCTTGCGCTCTTCAAGGAGCGGGGAGTCAAGCCTCGACGGGTCGATGCCGCCACTCGGTTAAGCCTTGCTTGGCTCTCCGGGTTGTGTGACTGGCGATCGTGCGTGATTGTCGTCCGCCCGGAGACGGTTGTGCGCTGGCATCGAACGGGTTGGCGATTGTTCTGGCGTTACAAATCACGGCCAGGACGGCCGCCCCTTCCGCTGGAGCTGCGACAACTTATTCGACGGATGGCGAGCGAGAATCCATTGTGGGGCGAGGAGAGGATTGCCAATGAGCTGTTGGTCAAGCTCGGGATTCGAATCTCGCCGCGAACAGTTGGCAAGTACATGCCGAAGCGACCGCCAGGCCAACCGCGAGGTGATCAGCGCTGGTCCACGTTTCTGAAGAACCATGCAAAGGCGATTCTTGCGTGTGACTTCTTCGTGGCTGTCACCGCCACGTTTCGGATGCTGTATGTGTTCGTGGTGATCGAGCACAGCACCCGTCGCTTAGCACATATCAATGTGACAACGAATCCGAGCGCCGACTGGACCCTGCAACAGTTGCGGGAAGTCGTGTGGAATGGAGGAGGGCATCGCTACCTGATTCACGATCGCGATCGGATCTTCGCCAAGCACCTCGACGATTCGATCAGAGCCTTGGGAGTCGAGGTATTGCGATCTCCCATTGCGAGTCCGAAGGCCAATTCGCTTTGCGAGCGCGTCATCGGCACAGCGCGACGTGAATGCCTAGATTGGTTGATCCCGTTGTCGGAGGCGCATCTGCGCGCGATCCTCAAATGCTGGATGACGCATTACAACAGAGGACGTCCTCATAGCGCACTGGGACCTGGTGTGCCGGAACCTCCGGAGAACCAGGAAGTCATCCCCAAGCCAGAAACTCGCCATCGCTTGGCGTCGGATGCGCTCGTCCTCGCGAAATCGGTCCTCGGTGGCTTACACCACGAATATTCGCTCGCACCCGCACCAGCCTGATCGAGTATTTGCGGACCACAGGCGCCTCAGGTCGCACCCCGCAGATCGGGGATCCCACCGCTTTGGGGCGGCGTGTCAGGCTAGGTGCTCAGCTGGGTGATCGGCCCATCCCGAAAGCTGGACTCGGCTGGTATCCCAACCTGTTTGCCGACGAGCGCCACGGCTTTCGCGTGAAAGAGCGGCCCGGCCCTGGTTAGATGAAACGAACCTTCGACCCGACTACAAGGAACTATCATGGCGACCACGGATGCCGAAATTATCGCTGAACCACCGAACGGAAGTGATGACACCTCGGCCCTTCAAGCTTTCCTAAACGATGTCGGCGCGACCGGAAGGATTGGGATCATCCCACCCGGGCCATATAGCATCACGAGTCCGCTGTCGCTGCCCCGGACCGGCAACATCTATGGAGCCAATCGGGAAACGACTTTGATTCACGCGGTTGGCGACGTCGATATCCTGGAGGTGCAGCCCGACACCGACTGGCTCGATATTGGCCACCTTGGCCTCGTCGCCAGTAGCGCACACAAGTCAAAGGCGGGCATCCGAATTCTAAGCGACCGTGGCGACGTGAAGAACTGCTTCTTCCACGACATCTTGATGGACGGTGTCTACGCGGGTGTTCACTCGGACCCGATCGTGAAGGGTCTGCATGGAATGCTGGGTGTCGAGTTTCATCGCGTGCTCGTTCGTTCGCGTGGGTACGCGATGAGCCTACGCAATACGACGGCCTGCAAGTTGCTGTTCTTTTCCAGCGACCACGTCGGGCACAATCAGCCGTTGACCGAGATTCGGGATATCTGGATCGAGGGGAACACGCAGGCGGGAGGCGGCTGCTATCTGGACCACGTCAACTCCCAGTTCCCGGGGCGCAATGGCGTCGTCATCGAGAATTTCGTCCAACTGTGGGCGCGACACGTGACCGGGGACAACGCACTGGAGCGTTGCATCTGGATAAAGAACTGCGTACAGATTCACCTTGTGCAAGCCTTTGCATCTCTGGGCGGGCGGAGTCGGACAGCCGGCTTCAGCATGGTCATCGAAAAGGATTCTTTGGATGACGCCAATATCACGCTGGATCAGTGCCACGTCGGGGGCGCCCAAGTCAATGCGGGGTTGCTGCTGAAGAATGTTCGCGGAGTTTCGATCACCAACGGCACGTTCATCGAAAACGCAGGCGCCAGCATAAAGGTCGAACGCTGCGAAAACGTGTCCGTTACCGGCACGCTCATGCGCGGCATTGCCGGATCGGTATGCGGAATCGAGCTGGTCGACTCACGCTTCTGCACGGTCGTCGGCAACCAGATTCTCGGATTTTCCAGCGATGGAATTCGAATGACTGGGTGCGAAAGCGTTGCGGTGTCCGGCAACGTGATCTTTGGGCATGGTCGGCTTCCCATCGGTGACGACAGGCGCGGCATCGGCATCGTGAATTCGAAGTACTGCTCGGTGTCCGGCAACTCAGTACGAGAGTTCCAAAAGGGCATCAAGGAGTACGGGACATCCGATTTCAACGTCATCGTTGGCAACATTGTCGCCTTCAACGGCGGCGGACCTGCGGACGGCGCGGTCAAGCTCGGAGCCCACAGTATCGAGACCGGTGATGTCGGTTGAACATTCTTCCAGGAGTCCACGCTTATGAAGACCCTGCGCAGTCCTGAATTGCCCCATGCTCACAGTGACGGCGCCTTGCGCTGATCATGTCAGCGGCTGCCAAGATTTGCATCGCCGCGGTGACGGCGAACTATTCCGGACCAAAACGAGGAATAGGTGTACGCTCGTGGAACCCTGGGGATTCAGGAGGGCACACAGAAGGAGTGAACACCTATGGTCTGGGACACGAACGGCAACGCGGGTACCAACCCAGCGACGGATTTTGTCGGAACGACCGATTTACAACCACTTGTAATTCGCACGAATTCTAAACAGGCCGTACGGATAGATCCGGCGGGCAACGTCGGAATCGGTAATCCCAATCCGCAAAATCTGCTTCACGTCGGGCCCGGCACCAGTGCGATCGTGGCGAGCCGCGTCAACGCAGTCGTTGCGAGCGGTGCGCCGGACGCCGGAATCGCGATTTCGCAAAATAGCGGCGTGAACGTTCTTCTTCAGGCGTCCGGGGCTGGCGCGTTTATCGGTACGACTTCGAATCATCCATTGGTGCTGCGAACGGTCGATCAGGATCGCGTTGTCGTCACCGCCACCGGAAACGTTGGAATCGGAAACAATCCCCAGAACTTGCTTCATGTCGGACCGGGGTCCAGTTCCATTGTCAGCAGTCGCGTCAACGCCGTCATAGCGAGCGGCAACCCTGATGCCGGAATTGCGATCGCACAGAATAGCGGCGTGAACGTTCTCCTACAGGCGTCCGGTGCCGGCGCGTTCATCGGCACGACTTCGAATCATGCGTTGGTGTTCCGTACGGTCGACCAGGATCGAGTCGTCGTTGATAACAGGGGTGATGTGTTCATGGGCGGAACGCTGTCCGTCGCCAAGGACGTAGTCCTCACCGGTGCGGATTGCGCCGAGCATTTCGATATCGTGCAGGATGCCCGCTGTGAGCCGGGAACTGTCATGACCATCAGCACGGATGGTGCCCTCGATGCCAGCACTCACGCCTACGA
Source organism: uncultured beta proteobacterium (assembly GCA_963728935.1). GTDB lineage: Bacteria > Pseudomonadota > Gammaproteobacteria > Burkholderiales > Casimicrobiaceae > CAVSMC01. Next base: position 3,799,746 of record CAVSMC010000001.1, read on the forward strand.
TAAGAAAGTCGCAGGTGTGGTTTCGGGTGCAGGAAGCTATCGGCCCGCCGTGATACTGGATAAGCAGTCCGCCGACGAAGGACGTCCCGCTGTCGCGTTGTTCGGGAAAGTCTACTGCAAGGTGGACGCGCAGTATGCTCCGATAGAGGTTGGCGATTTGTTGACTACGTCCGATACCGCTGGGCACGCAATGAAGGCGTGCGACGCGGTCAGGTCTTTTGGTGCGGTGATCGGTAAGGCGCTTGGCGGTCTGAGCGACGGTCGCGGGCTCATCCCGATCTTGATCAGCCTGCAGTGAGTCGCGTCACTTAGAAGCACGGAATGCCTACGTCAAGCCTTCTTTCTGTTTCGCGCCTGCTCAAACAGCAGCGCCTCAAGTCCATGGGGGCGGCGCTCTCTTTGAGCGTTCCGACAACGGCAAGGAGGGTCATTGAGCGTGCGCCGTTCAGCTTCCTTGCCGGTTGGGAATTGGTTTCGACCGAAGCAATCGCTGTTGATAGGCAGAATGCCGTTTGGCACGCCGGGCACGTTGAAGACGGGTATTCGCTGGAGGGTGGCAACGTTCTGATTGCAAGCCATACCGGGGGGGTCTGGCTCGCTCCTACCAATGGCTCGTTCGCTCCAATCCCGCTGAGTAACCTCTGGCGCGATGCCGACATGCATTGTCTCGGAGCGGGCTCACGCGGTGCTCGGCATATTTACGCCGGCGGGAACAACGCGCTGTATGAAACCGCAGCGAATAGCCTTCGAGCCCTGGCGAACGTCGTTCAATCCAACAGCATGAAGTCGATCGCCGCGAAGCTTGGTGCGAGCCTTCCCGTGGGCTTGCGCAAGCTGATGCAGCTTGCTCCGGATGCACCGCTTTTCGATTGGAGGCCTATTCCGATCGTCGATACGGCAGGCAACCTTCTCGGGTTGAATATTCGGCAGGTCGTTGTGGTGACCGACATTCAACCGCACAAGCTGGTGCTCGCAACAGACTCGGGAGTCTTTTGGTCGGATGTTCCTGCCGTAGGGCGCGACTACCGTTTCTCCAGCGCACTCGGAATGCCCGCCAGCCAGTGTCTAGCCGTAGCCCTGTCGTCTCGCGCACCGGGAACAACGCAGTTTGTCGTGTGCTCTCCCACCGGTAGCCCGGCGACTCCGCAATCGAACGGGCTCTATTTCGGCACGTGGCAAGCCGACAACCTCGTGATGGCGCGCGCCAGCTGCCGTGGCAATGTGGATTTCGTCCAGTGGCAGTATGCGGTCGTTGCTTCAAGCGCGGGCAACCGGGCCATTTTGTACGCGGCGGTTTCGGCAAGCGGTACCGCGACCTTGAGGCTGAAAGACACTTTCAGGAGGGCATCGATGAAGATTCCTCCGTTTAAGGTGTCCAAACTGGCGCAAGTTCTCGGAGTGCCGTTTCCCACGACCCTCTCGGCGCTCATTCGACGGGTCGCGTCGCCTCAGAGCCATGACTTTATCTATGCCGTCCTTTCGTCCACGGACGGGGGTGCCACCTGGTTCCCCGTAGGTCCCAACCAGAGCGTGGAAGAATCCATTCGACTTCCTCGAGATCCTGGCCAAACCCAGGAAGGGTGGAATCTGAGTATCGCCGTCTCGCACGCCGACGCCAACACCATCGCATTGGGATGGCGCATCGGTCCGTGGATCGGCAGGAACACCCCGCAAGGATTCGTATGGGAAGAGCACGGGGATGCAAAGGACAGGCCAGGATTTAGCGCACACATCCATTCCGATAGCCACGGTCTGCATTTCGACGCACACGACCCGCAAGGCAAGACGCTGCTCGTGTGTAGCGATGGCGGCATCATCTTTACGAGAGATTTGTGCGTCACCTTCGTCAGTGGGATCAATCAGCATCTGCACAATCTGCAGTTTCAAAGTTACCCCGGTCAATCGGGTGGTGCGAACGGTGCGTCGGGTGTCAGTCCACACAATCCCGGTCTCGCGGTGGGCGCGCTTCAGGACAACGGCGTGGTCTTTTCTTCCGCCCAACATGGCGCGCAAGAACCCTGGCAGAGGATCATCGGCGGCGACGGAATCGTGTCTCTGCTCCTCGAGAACGACCGATTTCTATTCTGGTCCAACACCGATCCTCCCACAGCGCGCATCGCCAAATGGAACGGAACTGGTTTCGATGCCGCGGTCACAGTGCCTGTAAGATTTCCGAGTCCAAGCTTGACGGGCGGGAAGTTCCTTTCCAATCCATTGGGCGAAGCAGTCTTGCGCCCCGCCTTCAAACCGCCCGGGAGCAACCAGCTCATGTACGCGGTGGCGGCGTGCGATGCGGGTGGCACTGCGGGTGAGATCTGGGGCCTCTTCGCCGACCCGGATGGAGGCAACGCGGTCTGGGATTTCTTGACAGCGATGACTCCAGCGGTCGACGGGCCCGCGACAGCGATCGCTTCCGATGATGGCCGCACCGTGTTGATCGGCACAGCCAATGGACGAATCTTTTCTTATGACTCATCCTCGCGCACGATCAAACCCATGACCATCGACCCTGCAATCCCGGCCCCGGCAGGGCAGGTGTTCCAGTTTTCGTTCCTTGAAAATGGCGTGTTCATCGCACGCTTCGCCGCCGCACTGCTTCGCTTCGAGCCGCAGAGGAATCTGTGGACCTCAGTCGGAGGAAACGGTCTTCCGAGCAATGAGGGTTCGTTTCAATTCATGGCCGCGGATCCCGCCAGGACCCCGCGTATTCTTTACGTGGGGACTGACTACGCCATCCACGCGACATGGGATGCGGGCGCGAATTGGCTTCCGGTGAGCCAGGGCTTGCCGGTTCGCTGTCATCCGTCCACGTTGCGGTTTGTAGCGGAACCGGATGGAAGCCGGCGCCTCTATCTGTTCACGTACGGGCGCTCTGCCTGGAACGCTAGATTACATTGAGCGTCCGCGATGGGACGATGTCGGAAGGTTAGGGCGCAGACCGTCTACCTGACGGTGGCGAATTCGTACTCAGGCTGGAATCGGTATGTGAAACAGACTGTGGCAGTGCTGCTCCCAAGCATCGTGAAGATCAGCACGGATGGTGCCGATCAGCGGCATTTGAGCACCACTGCACGCGCCTTAGCTGCCAGCTTGCGCTCGTAGTGTCCCGCCCCGCGTATCCCGTGCTGTTCCAAAACTCGCCCGGACGTACACGGGTCCACGCGATTCACTGTCACGGTTGACGTTGTGAACATCAGCAGCCAACATTCGTCTCGATGGCTGCCTCGACAACTCTTCTGCAATCCCTTGTGCCCCGCAATTACTCGATCTGGCGCGGGCTGGCCGCGTAGCGCCGCTTGAGCTGGGTGTGGCATGATCGCGGCGTGATCGCTCTCGTTCGCATGGTTCTGCGTCTGCTTGCCGACTCATCGGCTTACTGGCGCTTACCGTCAGGCCGCGACAATCAATCGAAGCAGAAAATCTAGTCCTACGCCGGCAGCTTGCGCTCTTCAAGGAGCGGGGAGTCAAGCCTCGACGGGTCGATGCCGCCATTCGGTTAAGCCTTGCTTGGCTCTCCCGGTTGTGTGACTGGCGATCGTGCGTGATTGTCGTCCGCCCGGAGACGGTTGTGCGCTGGCATCGAACGGGTTGGCGATTGTTCTGGCGTTACAAATCACGGCCAGGACGGCCGCCTGACGGTGGCGAATTCGTACTCAGGTTGGAATCGGTGTGTGAAACAGACCGTGACAGTGCTTGTGGTCCGCAAATATTCATGCCGCGAAGCTTCTGCCGTTGAGCGACTGCGCGCGGAGATCGAATCTGGCATGATTCGGCCATGTTCGAGCTGGCGCGAGCGATTGAGATAATCCTTGCTGACTTCTTGAAGTTCGGCGCTCTACTGTTGCGCTCGGCCAGTGAGATCCGCGCCGAGAATCTCGCGCTCCGCAAGCAGCTCGCCGCCTGCATTGAGCGAGGCTCGTGAAGCCCAGGCGGCTGGATCACGGCGATCGGGTCAGCCTGTCGGTGCTGGCGAGGCTGTTCAGTTGGCGTGACGCCATCGTGATCGTGCGTCCGGCGACCGTCATTCGCTGGCATCGATGGGTTGGCGCATCTTCTGGCGCTGGAAAAGCAGGGCGGGTCGGCCGCGGATTGCGCCAGAACTGCAACGGCTCATTCGCCGGATGGCCTCGGAGAACCCGCTCTGGGGTGAGGAGCGGATCGCCAATGAATTGCTGGTGAAGCTCGGGATTCGCGTGTCACCCCGAACGGTGAGGAAATACATGCCTCCGAGGCGACCTGGCTCGCCGCGCGGTGATCAACGCTGGTCAACCTTCTTAAGGAATCACGCGAAGGCCATCGTCGCGTGCGACTTCTTTGTCGCGGTCACCGCGACGTTCCGGATGCTCTACGTGTTTGTGGTGATCGAGCACGGGACTCGCCGATTGGCACACGTCAACGTGACGGCGAATCCCACTGCCGAGTGGACGTTGCAGCAATTGCGGGAGGCAATCACCGAGGATCGTCATCGTCATCTGATCCATGATCGAGACCGAATCTACTCGACGCAGCTGGACGATTCGATCGAGGCGCTCGGGCTGGAGGTGTTGCGGTCACCGGTAGCGAGTCCGAAAGCCAACTCGGTCTGCGAACGCGTGATTGGAACGATTCGACGGGAATGTCTGGATTGGATGATCCCGCTGTCGGAGGCGCATCTGCGAGCGATACTCGTCGAATGGTTGAATCACTACAACCTCGGACGTCCTCACAGTGCGCTGGGCCCAGGGGTGCCCGATCCGCCGAAGTCGCTCGCGGTGTTCCCGAAGTCCAAATCCCGCCATCGGCTGGCGGCGGGTGTGTTCGTGCGCGTGCAACCTGTGCTGCGAGGCCTGCATCACGAGTACTCGCTCGCGACCGTGTGATTCTTCGCCAAGAGGGGAACCAGACTATCCGTACGGCGCGAATTATTGCGGAGGACAAGCTCTCAGCTCATCATCTGTGAACGGGTCTGTCCACGCTTCGTGCTTCCCGACGCCCCTGTCCCGGATGGTCGCACCATACGCCGGACCTTCATGGCGGGAACCGCGAAGCATCGAGATTTATGATGCCGGTTAACAATCCGCTCGAGCGCATCATCGGCGAGATCCGTCGGCGCACGCACGTCGTGGGCTCGTTTCCCGACGGCCATTCCGCGTTCGGGGGCAAAACAGGCGATTTGATTACCAGGCCACCGCGCTACGAACTGGCCGAGAACAAGCGGGGGGATCGAATATGAGCTCGAAATCTTTCTTCGATAGCCTGCTGCGACATCCTCTTTTCTTGATAATCGTTACGGGGCTTGTTACGGGACTAATCATTCCGTACGTCACAGCAGAGTGGCAGAACCATCAGAAGGCCGTGGATACACGCGCCCACTTTGGAAGTGATATTACGGAATCGGTTGTTAAGTTGGTGTTGGCCGTGCAACTCGCCGAGCGTAAACAGATTCCGCAAGCGCAATACGACCAAGCCTACCAAGACTGGGAAATCAAGCGAGCGATTCTCGCCACTCAACTCCGCGGCCAATTTCGAGATCCACAGTTAGCTGTTCACTGGACGAATCTATCGGAAGCAGTGACGAAGATCTACGTCCTGTCGGGCACATGGGGTGAGCCGTATAGGTCCCAAGTGATCGGTGACTTAAAGGCCTACTTTACGTTGAAGTCAAGCGACTGGGATTTGCTTCAGCGCCACGACGCGCGAAAGCATTCGACTGAGGTCGAGTTTCAGAACTACTTCAAGGCGTGGTGGAGCCTGCGCGAGGCAGCGCTCTTAAGAACAGGTGACTTTGTCAAGGAGGTGCTGGAAGCGCGCACGTCATCCTATGATTCGAATGTGTTCTCCAACATCGGGCCGGCACGGCCTTGATCCTCACGAATATCTTAGACATGAGAGAGCGCAAGATGATGTCAAGTGCTCGAGGAGAGCATTATTGTCGCGCCGAGTCGGGGTGGATAGGTGGAGACTGGGGCGAGCGGCGCGATTCATGACACAAAAATGACACACGCAGCGCTGCAAGCCAGGCTGGACGGGGCTTGAACGCGCCCTTTCACGGCGGTAACAGGGGTTCGAATCCCCTTGGGGACGCCACACTATTCCCACTAACCATGGGAATGCGGTAGCAGAGCCGCACGGTCGACTCGACGGGATCGAGCTCGACCCCGTCGAGGATGGACGTCAGGAAATCCTTGAGCTCGGCTGGGTGGTAAAGGCGCATCTCGTCCGCCAGGTGCGCAGCATCGTGCGGACCTGCACCTCGGTGACGTTCGCGAGCGCCTGCGCCGTCTCGTCGTCCTTCTCCCATTCGACAATGCGTCGTAGCAGTGCGGCGCGTTCTCGCTCCAGTTCGTCGACCTTGCGGTAAGCGGGCGACCGGTTTTCGAGGCTGGCCGCCACATCAAGAAATCTGCTAGCGCGTGCTTCGGTGGCGGCGATCTGTGCCCGCGCGGCAGCGATCTCGTCCCGATGCGTAATGGCGAATCTTTCTCGCGTGCTTTTGACGGCAGCGGTCACGAAGGCCGGAGAGAGCAGGTTGCGAGCCACAGCCTGAACAACTGTCGTATCCACCTTCGTCGCGGGTATGTTGCGCGTCGGCCTTGGCCGCTGATCCGATAGAACTCCGCTTTGGCGGTGCGATTCGCCCGCCACGGAGTGCCTTCCGGCGCCTTGAGCAGTCCCGTCAGCAATAGCGAGCCGTGTCTGTCGCGGGGATTGCTATGGTTGGCCTGCTCGAGCTGCGAGAGCAGCGCCTCGGCGATTGGGTCGCTAATCAGCGCCTCGTGCGTGTTGCGCTGGATGACCCATTCGCCGCGCGGACGCCGCTTGACGCCTCCCTTGTAGCCATCCGATCCGACCTCGTTGTGCACGTTCCACACGGTGTGGCCGGCGTACGTCAGCGCGTTCCATTCCATGCCGTTGAGTGAGGTGAGCGGCCCTTTCAGCTTGAGCCGTCGCACGGGCGTTCCGCGGCCAACGCCCTCGGCGCGCAACTGCAGGTACTCCGCGACCATCTTGGCATCGTCATCCGGTTCGAGCTTCGACTTTGTGACCGGCGCGCCGTCGCGCACTGCGCCTGTCGCGATGCTGACCAGCCGATAGCCTCGAGGCGCGCGGCCGCCGGCGCGAAAGCCCTGTCGCACGTTCTCGGCCATGCCGGCAAGGCCCTTTTGCTTGCTGATCAGCGAGTGATATTGATCAAAGCCGCGCATGACGGACTTCAGCACCACTGCCGTGATCGGGTCCTCGTCTGGGATCGACTTGAACATGACGCGAACGGACTGGCGCTTGGCGTCGCGCTCAAAGAAAGCGGCGATCCACGGATCGCGAGCGAGTCGACTCGTATCAAGGATCAGGACTGCGGACCACGCGCGAGCCTTGCTGCACATCGCAAGGTGCAGTCGACGAAAGCCGGGCCGATTCTCATCGGTGCCGGATTCGACAACGTCAGCAAACTCCTCAACGATCGTGAACCCGCGCTGTGCCGCGAGCGCGGTCAGCTCACGGCGCTGCGCGTCGATGGAGACGTCCGACCGGTCCTTGCTGGATCTGAGGTACAGCACCGCTTGATTCAGCGTTCTCGAGGCCATGGGCGGCGCGACAACGGAGAAAGAGGGGAACGAAGCATTTTACGCCGGCAGCGGCGTCGGGTACGCCGATCGACGGCAGTACCGTAAGTTGCTTCACATCGTTCTTTAAGACCGCCATGTCGACGACAGGCCCTGTTGGTGTTGAGTCGGCGGATGGGTACCAGGTATCGCTGCAACGGCTACGGTGAAGCGAGATCGTTCGGTCGTTACCTACGTCACGGGCCGCGCGATGGCGCGTCCAACTTCTCATAACGTCGCTCGCTGGGGATCTGCGCGCACGCGAGTGGCGCTCATCGAGCCAGAGCCGCTGCTTGCCGTTGCCGAAGGGGAATCCAGCACAGGCCGGCTACGCCCTGTGCGCTAAACCGCTGCGGATCTCCACCGAGGAGCGCCAGCAACGTTGGCGTGACAACCAGCGCGGCGTCGCCGGAACACCTCGGCTAAGAAACCTGTGTGCGTAGTTCTTCCGAAGAGCCAGTGCGCGTACACGAGGCTCAAGCCGCCGAAGCGCGCTCGTGCGCGGGCATCTCCGGCGCCTTAGCAATCGGGCGCTTCGGCAACGCGCTGCTCGAATCAGCAGGCGCGGCTCACTCGACGTTAAATGTCGAGAAATCCTCTGGCACTTGCCACGTGAGGCGTGGCCGTCAACGTGCTCGGCATGTCAGCACATAATGGATGCCGACAGCCAATTACATCCTTTCCATGACACTTGCAGCGCCGCTGCATTGCTTGTCGTCATGCATCGCCGCAGTGCCAAGTGGAATCGAAGGGGACGCACAGGCCGCATTCTTCGACCGGCAATGACGCTTGGCAACCCGTTAAGCGGCCAGAAACGAGCCCCTTAACTCGCCCATCTTTGTGCAGCCACCGAGTGCGCGCGCGTAGCCATCGCTACCAGCCAGCTTCATACTCGATTTCTTCGATGTCTACGCGACGACGTCCGACGTCGAGGAGAAAATCGCGCTCGACCTCAAGAGCATCGAAAACTTGACGGCAGAATGCCTCGCCGCCCTTTGACTCGAAATCGCTCTCCAAGCTGCATGAGATTTCAGTTCCGGAGCCTACGCCTGAGTAGACGGCGCGCAAGAGGTCGCGTGCGGTCCACGCCGTCGCCACCGACAGGTCTAATCCTTAGCCCTCGCCGCGCCGGCGCGGGTCGACCTATACGAGGCGGAGCTCGATCCGAAGCCTCGCATGGCTATGCATGTGGGTGTCAGTTATTGAGTATGTCATTCCGGCATACCCAACTGGGGTTCGGCGGTCGAAGGCGACAAGCGTCAGGTGCTGGCCTAGGGTTCGCTCTCCATCGATCATCTCGTCGCTAATCCTGTAGTCGTAACTGCGCATTGGCAAGCCATAGTCCACCGAAATTTCTTCCGCCGCGGTGCTGAATCGTTTCGCCTCGGTGAGCCAATCGCGCAGTCGCGAAAGCGGGAACCGACGCGGATTGATCTCGATTCTTGTTGGCTCTCGACTATCGAAACGCCGCAGGAATTCATCAATGTCGGCGAACGTCTCGCCGACACTAGGACACGCCGCCCCGCGATCCGCATCTGCCACGCGACTGGACGCCGTGAGACCGTGGCCTTGCCATCGCAAGAAACCAGCACGCGCAAAAAGAGGCGGGCGCAGGAGGCCAGATCGCTGAGCTACGTGCATGCTATCGCTCCGTTCGGCCACTGATTGCATGAAGCAGACGATCAGGACGCAAAGTGCAAGTACCTGGACTACGAACCAGGGTGTCGTGGGTTCAAATCCTGCCGGGCGCGCCAGATAAACCAAAGGGTTAGATCGATTCGGTCTAGCCATGCTCGTCGGCGATGAGGTCCAGCGCGGCAACCATCTCGTCGATCTGCGCTACCGAGTAGTGCCCGGTCATGCTGCTGTGCGTTAGTCCCGGCGGCCAATGGCCGCCGAGATCTTCACCCGAGGGGGCGAGCGGCGGCCGATTCCGAAGCCTTGGCAAGGGCGCGCGAGGGTCCTTGGTCGATCGGACGAGTGTTACCTGGGCGCGTTTCCCCCGGGCCGGCGCGAGGTGCCGACGCCCTGCTCGACTACAACACACAACGATACGCATTCGCATTCCGTCGCGCTCGCGGCAGTCACCGCAACGAGCGCGTCAAATTCTGAATCGGCCGCGTATCGGAAACCTTGTCGACCTGATTCGGCGGGAAGCCGGCATCGGCTTCTGCAGTCCGTTGACCAGGTCGTGGATCGTCTTGAATCGCGAGCGATCTCGGAGACGAGCCACGCACCCGAAAACGTCCTGGCACCCTCTCCTGCCGCACGCTCGTCCGGAAGGCGACGAACGGCATCCGTATCGAGCCGCCCGGTGCCGATAGCGAGGGACGAGCGCTGAATTGGCGCCGCGGTGCCCCCAACTGCGCTTGCAGTCGGTCGTCCGGCGCAACAGACGCCTGCCGTGGTCTTTCAGCACGCTGCGGGCGCTTGTCGAGCGCGCGTCGCGAGTCGGCGATCACGGGCCGCCATTCGAGGTGCCCATCGACAACCGGTTTCGGGCAAAGGAAAGAGGAGCCACACCAGGAGGACGATCGATGATGGTAATCCAACGCGGTTTGCTGCTCTTCTGCGCGCTCGTCATAGCCGTGCCCATCTGCGCGGCGGAATTTGGAACGCGCACCGAGGCCGTGGCGATGGTGAAGCGGGTCCAGGCCAAGTTCGCGAAAGACGGTTCGGAAGCGACTTTCAAGGCAATCACCGAGACCGAGGAGTTCCACGACCGCGACCTTTACCCGTTCGTGTACAACACAGACGGGTGGAGCGTTGCACACGGCGCCAATCCGAGGATGGTCGGCAAGCTCTGGATTTCGACGAAGGACCAGGACGGAAACTTCCTGATCAAGCAGATGGTCGAGATCGCGCGCGCGCCCGGCAGCGGCTGGGTGAACTACAAATGGCCGCACCCGATCACGCACAAGATCCTGGACAAGTCCGCGTACATCGAGAAGCTCGGCGACCACTACTTCGTCGGGGTCGGTGTATACCTCTACGAATAGCGCCATCAGACTCCGTCCCCACATGCCACGGTCAGTCCGGGTCTGTCGACGCCTCGTCCTGACTGATCGGCTCGGGGGCCAACAGCGAGCATTCGCACGGTGTTCCGCGCGTTCCTAAACCTGCCGATCGGTGTGAAGACGTCCGCGGCCTCGGCCATGCTCCTTCTTTGCATGGTGGGACTCGGCCTGCACGCGCTTATCGTCACGAACAGCCTGAGTTCGGGATTGCACAGTCTCGCCTCCCGCGCGCTGCCCACGCAGGAAGCCGTGATGGCGGTGAAGACGAATGCGATCAGGACGCACGTCAATGTGTACCGGTACGTCGCATGGTCGAGCAGCGGCGTGAATCTTGTCACGCTGCAGGGCCTCGCCGCTACGATCCGCCGTGATGCGCATGACGCGCAGGCCGCCCTCGCATCGCTCGGCGCCCGTCGCGAGCTTTCCGAGCGGGAGCGCCGCGCAGTGGCCGAGTCGATCACCAAGTGGGAGCGCTACGCGACGGCCGTAGCCGACACCATCGACATCGCCGAGACCGACCCCGCGCTGGGCACGATGATGCTCGGCGGAACCGACGAAGACTATAAGCGTGTCGCCGCCGATCTGGATGACATGGGCGCGCGCGTGACGACCGACACGACCACCGCGGCTGGCAATCTGGTGCACGAAGCGGACCGCAGCAAGCTGCTGATGGCGGCTGAAGGCCTACTTGCCGTTCTGCTCGGCTTGGGCGCGACGGTCGTCGTTACGCGCTCGGTCGTACAGCCCATCGCGGCCGTCACCCGCGCGCTACGGGCGGATGCTTTGGGCGAAGCGGTCGCCGCGCTCGCGTCGACCGGGCGCCGCGACGAGGTTGGGCAGATGATCAACGCGATTGCGATGTTCCGCGATCAGATCGAACGCGACAACGGCCTGCTCGCCGCTCGCGAGCAGGAACTCGTGGTGCAGAACGCGCGCTTTGACGCGGCCTTGAACAACATGTCGCACGGACTGGCGATGTTCGATGCCAACCACCGACTCATCGTCTGTAACGCGAAATACGTCGAGACGTATCGCGTCCCGCCGGAGCTTACGAAGCCGGGGACCACGCAGCTCGAGATCCTGCAGCACCGGGTCATGGGCGGCTTGTATTCCGGCAGCGACCCGCAAACCTATATCGCGAACCGCGTCCGCACGGCAGCAGCACAGCACGACGCCGATTGCATTCTGACGCTGAGCGACGGCCGGACGATCGCCGTCGCGCATCGCGTGATGCCGGGCGGCGGCTGGGTCTCGACGCACGAGGACGCGACGCAACGGTACAACGCCGAACAGCGCATCGCCCATATGGCGCGCCACGACGCCCTCACGGGACTGTCGAACCGCGTTCTCTTCCGTGAGGAGATGGAGCGCGCCTTCGCCCGCGCGGCGCACGGTGAGACCGTCGCCGTTCTCTGCATCGATCTCGACCACTTCAAGGAGGTGAACGACACGCTCGGCCATGTCGTAGGCGACCAACTTCTAGTGATGGTTGCCGAGCGCCTGAGGAAGTGTATCCGCGAGGGCGACACAATCGCTCGGCTGGGAGGAGACGAATTCGCGGTCATTCAGCGCTCGGTGACGGGGATCGACGACGCGACGCGGGTGGCGCGCAGGATAGTGGCAGCGTTGAGCGAGCCCTATCAGCTCGAAGGTCACGAAACGGTGATCGGCACGAGCATCGGTATTGCGCTGGCCCGAGATGGCGGCGCGAGCGTCGATCACCTGCTACGCAATGCCGACGTCGCGCTTTACACCGCAAAGAACGATGGACGTCGCACGTATCGGTTCTTCGAGCCGCAGATGGACACGGCGTTGAAAGCACGGCACAAGCTCGAGGCCGAACTCCGTCGCGCAGTGCAGCACGATGAGTTTGTACTGTGGTATCAACCTGTCGTCGACCTTCGCACTGACCAAGTGACAGGCTTCGAGGCGCTGCTTCGCTGGAATCATCCGGAGCGGGGCATTATTCGACCCGGCGAGTTCGTGCCGCTCGCGGAGGAGAGCGGCCTGATCTGCGCAATCGGCGAATGGGTGCTGCATCGCGCCTGTGCCGATGCGTCCCGCTGGCCTCAACGCCTCCACGTCGCAATCAATCTGTCGCCCGCGCAGTTCCGTGGGCGTACGATTCTCACGACGCTGAGCGATGCGCTGATCGAATCCGGGCTTGCACCGAGTCGGCTCGAGCTCGAGATCACCGAATCGCTGTTGATGGGCGACAACGACGGCACGATCGCTACGCTGCACGATGTACGGGCCCGCGGCGTGCGTGTGTCGCTCGACGACTTCGGGACCGGCTATTCCAGTCTGAGCTACTTGCGCCGCTTTCCGTTAGACAGGATCAAGATCGATCGATCATTTGTCGCCGACGTGCACTCACGGCGAGAGTCCGCTGCCATCGTGCGCGCAGTGGTGAGTCTTGCCGCGACACTCGGCATGGCGACGACCGCCGAAGGCGTGGAGACGAGGGAGCAGCTCGATTGGCTGCGCGCCGAAGGCTGCATGGAAGCCCAGGGCTTCCTCTTCAGTGAGCCGCGGCCGCTCGAGGAGCTCGGGTCGTGGCTGCTGGACAATTGCGAGGTCCGGCACGACGACATCGGCGTGCCGGGCGCGCTCGCAACATCGGCGTGACCCGACCCGTGTGGATGGCGAATTGGATTTCAAGCGGCGATCGGTGTCTGAAACAGCCCACGACAGTGCTGCCGCCATGCGTAGTCATCAAGCACAGCAGCAGCGGGGGAGCCCGCTCCGGCGCCCTGCGCTGGCGTGCAGCCGGCGAGTGCACGATGAACGCGAAGGGCGTTGTAATAGTCTCTGAACTCTCCCAGCTTCCGCGTCAAGTCCACTGCGTTCCAGAAGAACTGCGATCCAGGTACTCGCGCCGGATCGTGCCGATCAGGCGCTCAACGAATGGATGAGAAACTGGGGTGTACGGAACCGACTTGATCTCCTCGATCTCGAGGACCCGCAGGTTGGCGAGCCAACGGTGGAAGCGGAATAGCGGATCGTGATCGGTGCTGACATGTTTCGGTAGCCGCTGGCCAACGATAGCGTGATTGAACATTCGGCAGACCGAGATCCCGTCAATATTGGCGCGTTCGACGCCAAAGCCGACCAGCCGGCGCGTGAACACGTCCATTACCACCAACACCCAGTGACTACGTAGGAGGATCGATTCGCAGCGGAATAGGTCGACGCACCACAAGCTATCCTTCGTTTGCGCGATGAACGTCAGCCAGGAAGGGCCATTGGCTCCGGTGTCGGTTGGCCGGTAGTGCTTCGCGAGCACGCGGCGAACGACGTCCTTGTCGATCGCGATGCCGAAGACATGAGAGAGTTGCTGGGCAATGCGCACACAGCCAAACCTGGGATTGCGGGACTTCAGCTCAACGATCGCCGCGATGAGTTCTGCGGGAGGACCCTTGGGGCCGGGTTTGCGGCGAGGCGACGCGGAGGAAAAGAGCCGGCGATATTTCCGATCCACCAAGGCCCTGTGGAACTTGAACAGCGTTGCCGGCTTGACGAGCGCGCCTAGCTTCACGATCCGACGCGGGCTCACGAAAAGCGTGGTCAGTCCGAGTACAAAGCGATCGAGCGCGCACAGATTCGGCGCGCGCTTCTGTCGGCCAACGCCGAATGCGGCAGGTGCCAGTTAGATCGAGGAACGCTGCGGCGCTGCGCTTGCGCTCGTCAGCGAACATCTCGGCAACCCACCCGCGAACGATCATCGATCGCCACGAACGCCGCTTCGTAGCCGACGCCGCGAACATGATCCTGCGGATTGCCGGTGACGCGCTGCCGGGTTCGCTCGCAGTCTTGCACGCGCTGACGGTCATGTTACGGTTCGCCTCGTGCGCGAACTCCTCATCCTTGCCTGGGCCGAGCAGCTTCGCGAACGTGACAAGCAGGTGGAGTATCGATGAGGACAACCTGTTGAGACTCTGCGCCTAACGTTTGACGTTTGTCACTTCAATGCAGCGATGCGCCGACGATACTGTGTTCATGCGTTTCTTGTAGGATGTGGCTAGGCACACCAATCTCCCTGCGAGGCAACTGCATAATTCCTTGCTTTAATAGGGCGCCGGTATTGGCATGAGATTACTTTTTCCGTGATGCGCATGGGCTATCCTCCATTGACGTGCTACTTAGCTTTCCGAACACCTCATGATCAACGACCTCTGGTACAAGAACGCGATCATTTATTGCCTCTCCGTCGAAACGTTCATGGATTCGAACGGAGATGGCATAGGCGATTTCCAAGGCCTGACACGCCGGCTCGATTATCTGCATGGCCTGGGCGTCACGACAATCTGGCTGATGCCATTCCAGGCCTCTCCCAATCGCGATGGGGGTTATGACGTATCCGATTATTACAACGTCGATCGGCGCTTTGGGACGCTCGGTGATTTCGTCGAATTCACTCACGGCGCGCAGCAGCGGGGCATGCGAGTCCTGATCGATCTGGTTGTTAATCACACCTCCGATGAACACCCCTGGTTCCAGGAAGCGCGACGCGACCCGAAATCGAAATACCGTGACTGGTATGTATGGTCGAAGAAGAAACCTCCGCATCCCGAGGAAGGCGTCGTATTCCCGGGCGTTCAGAAATCCACGTGGACCTTCGACAAGGTCGCCAAGGCTTGGTATTTCCATCGGTTCTACGAGTTCCAGCCCGATCTCAATACCGCTCATCCCCTGGTGCGCGCCGAGATCCTGAAGATCATGGGGTTCTGGACTCAGCTCGGGGTGTCGGGTTTTCGTATGGATGCGGTGCCATTCGTCATTTCGGCCAAAGGAGCGGACGTCACCAAACCCAAGCTGCAATACGACATGCTGCGTCGCTTTCGGGAATTGCTGCAGTGGCGCCAGGGCGACGCGATCATTCTAGGCGAAGCCAACGTGTTGCCGAAGACCGACATGGAATACTTCGGTGAGGCAGGCGAGCGGTTGCACATGATGTTCAACTTTCAAGTCAATCAGTATCTCTTCTACGCACTCGCTACCGGCGACAGCCGTCCATTGATCCAGGCATTGGAGAAGACCAAGCCACGACCTGCCAGCTCGCAATGGGGCATGTTCCTGCGCAATCACGACGAGCTCGATCTCGGCCGACTCACGCAAGCGCAACGCCAGCGGGTGCTGGATGCTTTCGCTCCGGACAAAGATATGCAGCTCTATGAGCGGGGAATACGGCGGCGCCTCGCACCGATGCTCGGCAGCGACCGCCGCCGCTTCGAGCTCGCCTACAGCCTGATGCTGACGCTACCCGGCACGCCGGTGCTGCGATACGGCGACGAAATCGCGATGGGTGATGATCTTCGTCTTCCCGAACGCAACTGCGCTCGCACGCCGATGCAGTGGTCCGACGAGCCGCATGGCGGGTTTACCGTCTCCGACAAGCCAGTTATGCCGGTCATCACCGGCGGCCCATATGGCTTCGAACATTTAAATGTCGCAGCGCAACGGCGCGACCCCAATTCGACGCTCAACTGGCTCGAGCGTGCGTGCCGGATGCGTAAGGAGGTTCCGGAAGTAGGGTGGGGTGATTTCGAAGTACTGCGATCGGCCGATCCTGCAATGCTCTGTCTGCGCTACGAGTGGCGCAACAACGCGGTCTTGTTCGTCCACAATTTGGTGGCGGATCCACGCGAGTTGATCATCAAGCAGGAAGCCGTCGGCAAGGATGGCGATCTGCTGATCAATCTGCTGGCCGAAAACCATAGTCGCGCAGATTTGCGCGGCCGCCACCATATCCTGCTCGAACCCTACGGTTACCGTTGGTATCGCGTCGGCGGACTGGATTATCTACTGAAGCGCAGCGAGGTCTGAGCCCGGACCTTCGCTATCCCGAAATATCGACAATGATGCCTTCGTCGCCGCGTAGCGTGACCCGAGAAGCAAGTCGTTCGCCTTCGCGATCGAGATGCGTCGACAGCAGAAGCGTCCCTGCGGCAAGTTTGATTTCGCGTGCCTCATGGCCGAGGTTGAGCGCGACAAGCAGCCGTTCACCTTCCTCGGCGCGCTCGTACGCGATCACATTGTCCGGCGCTTCCAGCAGGCGCTTCGACCCTGTAATCAAAGCATGGCGGCTGCCACGCAATGCGAACAGCCGCCGGTACAGCGCGAGGATCGAGCGAGGTTCACGATCGAGTGCCTCGACGTTCACTGTTTGATACGTCGGGCTTACGGGCAGCCAGGGTTCGCCCTTGCTGAACCCGGCATTCAGTGAGCCATCCCACTGCATGGGCGCGCGTTGCGGGTCGCGACCCGCTCCCCGACCCGGCTCGGATTTCGTCCAATTGTCACGCGCGCGCTCGTGCGGGACGGGCACGTCTTCCATGCCGATCTCGTCGCCGTAGTAGTGCGTGGGCGTGCCGCGCAGAGTGAGCAAGAGCATTGCCGCGATGCGTGCTTGCGCCGGGCCTACGCGCGTAGCAATGCGCGACTGATCATGGTTGCCGATCACCCAGTTCGGCCATTCGCCTTGGGGGATGAGCCGTTCGTATTCCGCGATGATCTTCACGATCGCCGCCGCATTCCACGGCGCGAGAATAAGCTGGAAATTAAACGGCAGGTGCACTCCCGAGCCTCCGACGCCGTAGTACGCGACCAGGCGGTCGAGCGGCAAATAGATTTCGCCGATCAAAACTCGCCCGCGATACGCGTCGACGATACTGCGCATCTCGGAGATCACGTCAAAGATTTCGGGTCGATCCGCTGAATAGACTTGCTGCACGCGCCGATGCGAAGGGTCGCCTGGACGATAGTCGGGATTGGGCGGATTGTCGCGCAGCTCAGCGTCCTTCATCAGATGCCACAGCACGTCGACGCGAAAACCATCGACACCGCGTGCGAGCCAAAAACGCAGCACGTCGTACATCGCCGTACGCACGGCAGGATTGCGCCAGTTGAGGTCCGGCTGCTCTGCTAAGAATGCGTGGTAGTAATACTGACCAGTGAGCGCGTCGGGCGTCCAAGCGCTGCCACCGAAGTTGCTCAACCAGTTGTTGGGCGGCCCGCCTCCGGGAGCAGGGTCGCGCCAAATATACCAATCGCGCTTCGCGCTGTTGCGTGAGCCACGGCTTTCGCGGAACCATGGGTGTTGATCGGAGGTGTGGTTCGGCACGAAGTCGAGAATCACCCTGATATTGCGGCTGTGCGCGTCCGCGAGAAGCGCATCGAAGTCCTTGAGTGTGCCGAAGTCGGGTGCAATGTCGCAGTAGTCGGCAATGTCGTAACCACAGTCCTTCATCGGTGACGGAAAGATAGGCGATAGCCACACCGCACCGACACCGAGCCATGCAAGATAATCGAGCCGCTGACGGATCCCATGTAGATCACCTTTGCCGTCGCCGTTCGTGTCTTGAAAGGAAAGTGGATAGATTTGATAGATAACACCGCGCTTCCACCAGTCGTGCATCTTCTCTCTCCTCTCTTCTTTCAGAATCTCGGCCGGCTGCCTTGCGGAATTCGCACGGACTCTTTTGACCGTCCTGTAGCTATAAGAGGCGTCACCGCAGTTTGCGTGGCGTGTAGGCCGCGGAGGCCGGTCTTCGAGGGAAATACGAGCCGGCGTGGCTCAAGCGCTATCGCGCATATCATTTCACCAATGCCCAAGATCGGCGTCACGCTTCAGACCAATAGGCAAGAAGGTACAGACTCGGTCATCAGACCATTTTCAGGTCCTTGAAGCGAAGATACAGCTCGCGGCATGCCCACGCATCGGTCGCCGCGTAGGCGATCTGCTGCGGCGTCAAGCGGCGCGCAGCCCAGTTCGTAGTCTTCGCGCCTTTGGGGATGCGCGTACAGAGAAATATCCCGGCGAGATTGCGCACGCCCGTCTGCTTCAGACCGTGGCGCTTCGCAACTTTACCGAGATCCACCACCGATCTTTCCTCGAACTCGAATAACTGTCTCAAGTTACGCACATCGTCGGCCACGGAAACGCCGACCTTGATGATCTTCTCTGACGAAAGGATCTCCCGCATTGCGCCGAAAAGGCTCTGCTGCTGGGCCTGCAAGAGATATACAGCGTTTGCCGTAGCGAATTGCACGAGAGAGGGAAGGTAGCTCTCACCGGGCCTGAAGGCCGGCCGTGTCTCGGTGTCAAAGCCGACCACGTTTTCCTGCAAGATGTCCTGCATCGCGTGCTGAAGCTCGGGATGCCCTGCGACGACGTGCGCCGAACCCTGGTAGCGCCGGATCGGCAACGCGCTCATCTCTTCACGCGAGATGCTTTTAACGAATTCGGATGGCGGTGCGGCGGTATGGTCGGTGTTCATACGCGTCATAGTAAAGTGGTTCCCCATTGCAAACGAGCCCGCGCCGGGCCGGGGCGATGTCCCGGAATTTGTTGAACGGTTAGTGTGAGATGGTGGCGGCTCCTTTCGCCCGCATGTGATCATGCGGGTGCCTCGCAAGCAAAGAAAGGAGCCACCGAAGTGAAGTCTCTCACGAAGTCGAACAAGCGGAAACTGGTCGCCGCTCGCGATGCGCAAGTCGAGATCGCGGTCCCGGTCGCAGGCGTTCTGAACGATGTGCGAAGTGCGTTTTTCGGTCTGTGCGTGAACACCGGCAAGGCGGTGCTCATGGCGATGATGGAAGAGGAGCGCGCGGCACTGTGTGGCGCCAAGGGCGTGCCGAACCCGACGTGCTCGGCGTATCGCGGCGGACACACGCACAGCCAGGTGACGCTGGCTGGGCAGCGTATCGCGATCGCGCGTCCACGCGCTCGTCACATCGAAACCGGAGAAGCGACGCTGCCGAGCTTCCAGTGGGCCACGCATCGTGATCCGCTGGATGCGGCGACCATAGCGGCGATTGCCGCGGGCGTATCGACGCGCCGTTACCGGGCGACCCTTGATCCGCTGCCGGCAGCCGAATCGGCGGCCGCGGTTTCGAAGAGCGCAGTGTCGCGCCGCTTCGTCGCCTTGAGCAGTGAGCGCCTGGAACAATGGCTCGCATCGCGGTTGGACCACGTGCGGCTACCGATGGTGATGATCGATGGGCATTCACTTCAAGGACCGCGTCGTGCTGGTCGCGCTGGGCTTCGATACAGACGGACGCAAGCACGTGCTGGGCATGCGTGAAGGCAGCACCGAGAACACGCGCGTGGTGCGCTCGCTCATTTCGGATTTGATCGAGCGCGGCCTCGACGCCGACACGCCGCGGCTGTGGATCATCGACGGTGGCAAGGCGCTGCGCCGCGCGATCACGGAGGTATTCGGCGCAAGCGCACTCGTCCAGCGCTGCCAGGAGCACAAACGCCGCAACGTGCTCGACCACCTGCCGGAGCATCTGCAGGCGAGCGTCGGACGTGCCATGAAGGACGCGTGGCAAGTTGCCGGCTCGACGATCTGTTCGACTCTGTGTACCTCCTCAGCAACGGCACTGTGCTACCTGCCGCTGCCCTGGAATCTCGTGTCAGGCGACACGATAAATTGAGCCCGCATTGTCTGGGCGAAGAATGTTACCTCCGCCGCTCACCTCGCCGTTTGAGTTTCGGGGGACTGCGGTCGTCAGACACGTTCGCGTCCGAAGCGGACTGCACCGCAAGAGCCCTTTCACCGATCAATCGCTTGATCGCGCATTCGCTCCACCTCTTTCGCTCGCGTTGCATCGTTCTCAAACTCACCTTATCGAAGCGCCCCTGGGTATTTGCAGCGCATTGTGCCAAGCAAGTCCACGGCACTCAGCGTAGGGTTCGTGCGGAGTAGCGTGTGGATTTCCGTTCGTATGACATCGAAGACTTTCGGTCTACGAGGCACGGGCTTCGTGCGCACGTAACGGCGTCGATGCGTTGGTCGAACTTCCCCGCTTTGATACGCTGTTGCGAGGTCGAACGTAGTGGTCGGATTATCGGGCGGAACCGGCGCCTTTCGATGAGCGATTCGATTTCCGAGGTCGGCCAGGGCGGCGCGAATTTCCGCGAGTAGCGTGACCGGGTCCAACGTGCGATAGAGCGTGCGCAGCCGGTCTTTGTCGTCGGCTGCACGTACGCCGCAACGCTCGGCGATATGGATCGCGCTTTCGGCGACGTAGCTGTAAAGGCGCTTCCAGCCCGGCAGTCGCAATTGCCCGGCCCGCGCGGTCCAGCAACGCATCCTCGACGCATGAGTCGGGGATGAAATGATCGGCAGCTTTCGCCCAACGCTGGGACTCCATCCGCCGCGTCACCCAATGTGGTACGCGGCGGGGTGGGGGCGCGCCCCATGGAAGTTGAGATCATGGCGGCCCCGGTATAGGCTCAAGCGGCCAGTAACGCTCCGTTTGGGGCTCGTTGCATTGGGGGAGACTCATGCCAATCACTTCGCTCGTCGTGACGGTGAAGACCGCCGACCGCCACTTGGCCGGCACGAACAACGACGTGTTCTTCGATATCGGTCCGCTCGCATGGCCGCTCAATAGCGCACGCGACGATTTCGAGCGCAACCACATCGACAGCTATGGGCTCGCGCTAGGCGGGACCACGCTGTTCGAGGAAGACATCGTCTGGCTGCGGCTACAGAAGAAGGGCATCTTCGGCTACAACGGGACCGGAGACGGCCCTGACGGCGAGTGGCTGCCGGAGTTCGTGGAGCTCTGGGTCGACGGCCGGCTGTATGCCCGTGAGAACGTGAATCAGTGGCTGAACGTGGTGAACGAGTTCTGGATCAAGCAGATCAACCATCTCGCTGCTTCCGCGGCGGAAGTATTCGCGCGCACGCTGCGGATGACGCCGAACGCCAAGTTGTCCCCGTTCCAGGAGAGCAGCGGAATGATCGGCAGCCTTGCCAAGCATAACGGCATCTCGGGCTGGCGCACGACACCCGTCACGGACGCCACCGTCGTCGGCCGACCGATCCGATCGGTGCCGCTTTCGACTGACGGCTTGGCGACCATCGATCTCGAGGTCGAAGGCATTTCGGCGAACGGCGAAATGTTCGTATTCGACAGCGAAAGTCGCATTCGGGGACCGCGCTTCATTCGCGTCGAATATCGCGCTCGCATCAATCCGTGGCCTGCGGCGAGCGGAATCTATCCGCTCCCGGCGCAGGGCGAGCGCGTGCGAATTTCGGGGCGGGTGCTCTGGGACACCGACGACGAGTGGTGGTACGAGATTCACCCGAACGGTCCGCAAGACGTCGAGTTGGGACTGCCGGCGCGCCCGGACTTGCGGCTGACGGCCTCGTATCCCGCGATCGACCTCGTGCGCAAGGACACGGGGACCTATCACTGGGAAGGCACGTCCAGTGTGCCGAAAGGATTCGAGGACATGTGCAAGGCACAGGATTTTCCGTATTTCGCTTTCTATTACAGCACGCACGCGCGGGTAGAGCTCGCGTCGTCGGCTCCTGCGGCGAACGTGCGCTGGTATCTCGATGACATGCAACTGACCGCTGCGAACACCACGGTCAAGGTCGTGCCCCGTGGAGGGCGGCGGTCGACCGTCCCACCGTTCGATGGCGCGGATCTCGGTAGCGGCGAGGCCGAGCTCGTGTATCAGCTATCCGGGACCGCGCTCGACCTGGTCGCACGACCCGAGGACGGCAATTTTGGCGTGACGGTTCGCGTCGAAGCCGACGACGTGCTCGGCCTGGTGACCGCGCACGTCGATGTATCGATCACGGGCGACGACATGCAGATGGATCCGGCATACGAGACGATCACCCAAACGTGCCAGGCCGCGGTCGTGCTAGCGCGCGGTAACTTCCGCACCCTGCCGCTACCGGTGCCGCGCTACGACCCGCAGCCCTGGCGTGACATGACCGAACGGCAGCTGATCGAAATCTGGAACGCGCTGCACGATTCCGTGCTGGAGGTCGCCAACGCGGATCTTCCGATGGTCGAGGCGCACCCGGCCAGTCTTACGCGCCAGATCCAGGCGACGCTCGTGGCCTATCCGGACGCCGCGGCGAAGATCAAGGACAAGTTGCCGGATGCCATCGGCTCGCGGTTGGGCGGGTCAATCGAGGCTAGGCGGAAGTGAAAATGGCAACCGGCGGCTAACGCGGTCCACCATCGGAGCGAGGCCTCAAAGGACTGTGCTCCGCAAATATTCTTGTCGTGAACCTTCTGCCGCTGAGCGACTGTGCGCGTAGGTCGGATCTGGCATCATGCGCGCATGATCCAGTTGGCGCGAGCGATCGTCGAAGTCCTTTTCGACTTGGTGAGGCTGGCCGCGCTGTTCTTGTGCCGGGCCAGCGCGATCCGCGCAGAGAATCTCGCTCTCCGCAAACAGCTCGCGGCCTACATCGAGCGCGGTATCAAGCCACGGCGGTTGGACCACGCCGGACGCGTGAGTCTCTCCATCCTGTCAAGGCTGTTCAGTTGGCGTGAGGCGATCGTGATCGTCCGCCCGTCAACGGTTATTCGCTGGCATCGACTGGGCTGGCGGATCTTCTGGCGCTGGAAGTGCAGGGCAGGCCGACCTCCGATTCCCCCAGAACTACGCCGCCTGATTCGACGGATGGCCGCGGAGAACCCGTTGTGGGGCGAGGAGGAGGATTGCAAATGAGTTGTTGGTAAAGCTCGGGATCCGGGTCTCGCCGAGAACCGTTGGCAAGTACATGCCGAAGCGGTCGCCAGGCCGGCCGCGTGGTGATCAGCGCTGGTCCACCTTCCTGAAGAACCATGCAAAGGCGATTGTCGTCTGCGACTTCTTCGTCGCCGTCACCGTGACGTTTCGGATGCTGTACGTGTTTGTTGTCATCGAACACGGGACGCGTCGTTTGGCTCATGTCAACGTTACAGCGAACCCGAGCGCGGACTGGACGTTGCAGCAGTTGCGGGCGGTCGTCGGAGAGGAAAGGGCGCATCAGTATCTGATCCATGACCGAGACAGGATATTCACTAAGCACCTTGATGATTCGATCAGGGCCTTGGGCCTCAACGTGTTGCGCTCACCAGTGGCCAGTCTCAAAGCGAATTCAATTTGTGAACGCGTGATCGGGACGATACGAAGAGAGTGCCTCGATTGGATGATTCTGCTCTCTCTGAGGTTCATCTGCGGTCAATTCTCAAATCGTGGGTCGAACATTACAACCGCGGCAGACCGCATAGCATGTTGGGACCTGGCGTACCGGATCCGCCACGAGCAGCGGCGGTAATTCCGAAATCCCGGTCTCGACATCGATCGGCGGTGGGCGCGCTCGTGCTCGCGAAATCAGTGCTGGGGGGCTTGCATCATGAGTATTACGTTGCGAGCGTGGGCCCGAGCGCCTAATCGTTCGCCAACGGCAAGGCGGACAAGGGCGGCGCGATTATTTGCGGAGCACAGTCCATATCGCCTCGTTCGACCGCCGGGCCTCGATCGCTAGCGAACCGGCCGTGCGTCCACGAGCTGATAGAGCAGCCCGTACGAGTCGTCCTTCACCAGGATCAGCTTGCCGGTGAGCAGAACCGGCTCGATCGCGTATGCGACCGGCGTTGCGGCCTTCACCTCCATGACGGCGTCCGGGCCCGCGGGCAGGCAGAACGGGCAGTGCGGCGGAACGGCGGAGATCAGGAAATGCCGCTGCCGGTCGCCGAGATCCATCGGCAGCTTGAAGCCCTGCACACTTATGTTGGTGCGATCGAGCGCGCTGATCGTTGCATCGAACTTGGGAACGATCCGGCCGCCCTCATTCACGGCTTCGACCTTGGCCAGCGTCTTCCACGACACGACGCCGGTGCGCGCCGGCAGCAACGTCGCTGCGTAATCGACGGCGCTCGGTAGGCCTTGCGGTGGAATGTTGCTGTCGAACGCCAGGACGGGCCGGACCGCGAGGAGCGATGCCATCGCGATGCAACAGCAGAAGATACGTTTCATGCTGCAATGCCTCGATGATCACTTCAAATGAAAAGTCGGCTCCGAGTGCCGCGACGAAGAACCGAGCGCGACGGCGACGCTCCAGCCCAGCGCGAGCACGACCATCACCCACACGACGACTGCGCCACTCGGCAGATCGAGCGACGTCGAAAGCGCAAGTCCGATGGCATAGCCGGCCGCGCCGATCAGCCATGCCGCAGCGAGTCGTCCACGTCCCATCGCGCGGGTTGCAAGCGGCGGCACGATGAGCGTTGCGAACACGAGATACACGCCGACCAGCTGCACCGAGAGCGTGACGGTGCACGCGAACACGACGTAAAAGCCTGCGCGGCCGAGGCGGGCACCGACCTCGAACCAGACGACGAGGACGGCCAGGGTCACGATCGCGGCAACAACGAGCTGCCGCGGCGTGACCCAGAGAATTTGCCCGACGAGAAGATCGCGCAGATGCTCTCCCCCGTGTACGTTGCTCGCGAGCAGCAGCAGGCTGCCGGTTGCGGCAAGCACGAACACGACGCCGATCACCGCTTCCTGCACCTCGGGCCAGACGCGCTCCGTCCACGTGAGCAGCAGCGCGCCCGCGAGCGCCGCAACGAGCGCGGCGATCTGCACCGCGATGCCTTCGGGCTCGAAGCCCAGCCGATCGGCGAGCAGCACGCCGCCGCCTGCGATCTGCGCGATCGCGAGGTCGACGAACACGATGCCGCGCGCGAGCACCTGGACGCCGAGCGGCACGTGCGTCGCGGTGACGAGCAAACCGGCGACGAACGCCGGCAGCAGAATCGACAGCTCGACCGCGCCGACGCTCACTGCAGTCCCTTCAGCAGCCGCTGGATCACGTCGTCGTAGAACGCGAAGAGATCCTTCGCCGCCGGCGTTCCGCCAACGGTTTCCGGCAATGCGACCGCGGCGATCTTCGCGCGCTCGGCGATCCATTGCGACGCGCGATCGCTCTGGTAGGTCGTACGAACGACCATCTTCACCGGTTGCTGCTGGATCGCAGCCAGCACGGCGGCGAGGTGCGCCGTCGTTGGCTCGACGCCGGGCACCGGCTCGAGCGCGGCGACCTCCTTCAAGCCGAGCCAGTGCTCGAGGTACGTGAATGCCCTGTGATGAACGACGATCGGGACGCCTCGAAGCGGCGCCGCCTCGCGCTCCCAGCGCGCGATCGCATCGCGCCAGCGCTCGTCGAACGCACGGTACCGTGCTTGGTAGAACGCCGCGTTCGCCGGGTCGAGCTGCGCGAGCCGCGCCGAAAGCGCCGGCGCGACGCGCGCGATGTTGCGCGGATCGGTCTGGATATGCGGATCGCCGCCAGGATGCACATCGCCCTCGGAGCGATCGAGCCGCGCCGGCTTGTCGAGCAGCGCAACGAGCGGCGCCGCTTCGAAATAGCCCGGCTTGCCCGGCTGCACGTTCGGATTGCCCGCCTGTTGCGTCACGAGCGGCAGCCAACCGATCTCGAGCTCGGCGCCGGTCGCGACGACGAGGTCGGCGCCGCGCACCCGCGCAATCAGGCTCGGCTTCGCCTCGACGTGATGCGGGTCCTGCAACGGACTGGTCGCGACGTAGACATTGACCTTGTCGCCGGCGAGCTCGGTCGCGAGCGCGCCCCACTGCGGAACGGTAGCGAAGACGTTGAGCGCAGCGAAGGCACTGGGCATCCAGGCAGCAGCGAGGAGCGCCAACACCCCAAGCGTTTTCGATCCCATGTCGTCTCCTAGAACTTGTGCGCGCCGTGCGCGCCGAGGGTAAGGATGTATTGAAGGAAGATCTGGTTGTCGGTCGCTTCCGGCCGTACCTTGCTCTGCGCGAACTGGAGTCGGATGCGGCTGAATTCCGATGGCGTGTAATCGAACATCAGCGAATAGCGCTGCGGGTGGAACGACACCGTTTCGAGGAATGCGGCGTTCGCTCCGTAGTCGGTACTGCCGGGATCGAGCCGGTCGTAGCGCGCGCCGACGCGCCAGTACGGCATGAACTGCCAGACGCCCTGCACGTAGAAGCCGCGCTGCGTCGCGCGGTACGCGTCGGTCTGCGTGAGCCCGAGCGCGCCGTCCTTGTCGTAGGTGAGATCGCCGTGCTCGCGCCGCCAGAAATATTCACCCTGCGCCTTGAAGTTCGTGTCGAGCGCGTTGCCGTTCGGCGCCCACTTCCAGACGAAGTCGGCGATCGCCGTGTGACTGTCGCCGCTGAAGCCGAGCAGCGCGTCGTTGCCCATCGCGTCGGTCTGCGTGTACTCGCGATTCTGCGGGCGCGTAGACAGGTACGAGAGTCCCGCACGCCAGCTGTGGCTCGCGCCGATGTCGCCGCCGGTGTGCGCATAGGCGACGAACGAACCGACGCCGTTCTTGTTGCGCGGATTGCCCGGGAAGTTGTCCCCGTTGCCGATCTCGGCGCCGAGTTCGAGGAATTGCTCGACCGGCACGACCCATTTGACCTGCACGCCGTCGTTCGCGTACTGACCGCCTAGGAACGCTTCATAGGCGAGCGGTGCGTCGATGAAATCCCACGCATGTTGATGCTGCTCGTTCTGATAGCCGAGGCCGGAAAAGAAGCGGCCGAACTTCGGCACGATCCCGTACGGCGCGGCAGTCACGATGCCATAGGCTTCTTCCACCGAGACGGTGTTTTCCGGCGACAGCGACACGATCAGATTGCCGGCGAACAGATGATCGACGTTGGCCGAGATCCCAAGCTCGGATTCCGCAAGGCTCAGGCCGCGCCGTCCCGGACCGATCTCGCCGCCGGGCGGGAAACCGAAGATCCTGTATTGATCCGGGTCCTGCGAAAGATTGGCGTAGCGCCCTTGCAGAACTGCCGAGATGGCTGGATTGAACGCTCCGATGCCGGATGCTGCGGATGGGGCGGATGGTGCTGCCGCCACTGGCGCAGGCGCCGCCGCGGCCGGCGCCTGGGCTGCCTTCGCTTCGGCGTCCTTCAGACGATCTTCGAGCGCGCGGATGCGTGCCTCATAAGCATCCTTCAACTGCCGGATCTCGGCGCGAATCTGTGCGAGATCCTCATCGCTCGCCGCGTCGGCGGCGAGCGGAACGGCCAACAACGCCAGCGCGGCAGCGCCGGGCGCGACGAAAGATCGAACCACGATGGCTTTCCTCGAGTCGAGTGACATCAACGCCGGCACACGGCCGGCGGCGTATCAGACGAACGTCGGAGGAGCGAGAGGAGGTGCGCGACTTTGGTAATACGCCGGCGCGGCGCCGGCGAACGACGTGAATTCGCGCGCGATGCGCGGCGACGACAGCGGCTCGGCGCAAAACGCATGGTCGGGTGCCGGCGACGCGTGTGCGCCCGCGGCGAACGCTGCGCAGATCGGACAGAGCTCGTCCGCACCGGGCACGAGCAGCGCGGCGCCGTGCGGACGGCCGATGCGCTCGCCATCGTGCTCGTACGGATGCACGAGTGCGCCGAGCTGCATGCCGACGAGCAGCAGCGACAACGCGGCGACGGCGATTGTGCGTAGTGCCTTCATCGAAGAGAAGTCTGCGCGCGGAGGGCGGACCGGGTGGCTAGTCCGGGTGCTTCATACCGCAGTACTTGCCGTACGCGATGCCCTTGCAGGCTTTGGCGAGCTCGGCGTTGCACACATCTTCATCCTTGCCCGATTCCTGGCACTTCGCCGCCGCTTCGTGCGCGGCCGCGATCTGCCGATGCCGCTGCACGTCCTCCTTCGTGTGCTCGGCTTCCTTCGCCGGGTCGACCGCCGCGTGGGCGGGCTTCGCCGATGCCTTCGCCGGCGTCGGCGCCGGTGGCGCGTCCGCGGCGACAGCCATCGCCGGGAACGCCGCCAGCATCAAAAGCACGATCAGTACGCGTCTCATGCGAGCCTCCTTCCATCGTCAATTGCGACGCGCGAGCGTCGCGGAGATGTTCGCCTGCGCCGCGCGCCAGCTCGGCAGCAGGGCCGCGAGCGCGGCCGCGACGAGCGCCGGCACCAGCAGCCACAGCTCCGTGGCCGAGAACGTCCACGCGACGACGCGCAGGCTTTCCTGCTGCCCCATCCACCACACGAGCAGCGCGACGAGTGCATGCGCGAGCGCGAGCCCCAGCATGCCGCCCAGCACCGCAAGCATCAGCGCCTCCAGCATCAGCATGATCGCGATCGCGGACGGGCGCGCTCCGAGCGTGCGCAGCACCGCGATGTCGTAGGCGCGCTCGTTCAGCGCGTGGTAGAGCGCGATGAACAGCGACAGCGCCGCGGTCGCGAGCACGACGCCGCCGAACGCGCGGATGACGTCCGCGCCGACACCGATCATCCGGAACAGCCGGGCCGATTCGAGTGCTGGCGACGCCGCCTGCATGTTGGTCTCGGTGTTGATGTGGCGTGGCAGCGTGACGGCGGCGAGCGGCGTCGCGTACTGGATCAGCAGCGCCGTGACTTGGCGTTCCTGCTCGATCACCTCGAGCTCGTCGGGATCGGTGACCTTGCCTTCGTGCACGAACCAGACACTTTCGGTATTGCAGAGAACGAGCCGGTCGAGCACGCTGCCCGTCGGCTTCAGCACGCCCACGACCGTGTAGACCGAGTCGCCGTGGACCGGGCCTCCGGGCGCGAGGCCGTGCGATCCGACGAAGCGACTGCCGATGTGAAGTCCGCTGCGCTCGGCGACCGTCGAGCCGAGAACGGCGTCGAGTGTCGCGTGAAAGATGCCACCCGACGCAAAGGCGCCGTTATAGAGCGCGATGTAATCCGGCGACGTGCCGACGATGCGAAAGGCGCCGAAGCTGTCGCCGAGCGAGATCGGGATCACGTGCCGAACGCGGGGATCCTTTGCGAGCTCGCGCATCGACGCGAGCGGCACGTTGCCGGTCGGCACGTCGAGGTGGTAGATCGCCGACAGGATCAGCTGGATCGGGCTGCCCTTCGCGCCAACGACGAGGTCGATGCCCTGCGCGTCGCGGTTCAGGCTCTCGCCGACCTGGCGATCGACGATGCGCACGAAGCCGATCGTTCCGATGCCGATCGCGAGCAGCAGCACGTTCAGCATCGTGCCGAGTGGACGCGCGCGCAGGTAGCTCCAGGCGAGCTGGAGGACGTTCATGCGGCCGCCTCGACCGCGTGGCGCGGCAGCTGCAACTGGCGCGGGATGCGCGACTTCACCCGCGAGTCGTGCGTCGCGATCATCAGCGAGACGCGCTCGCGCCGCGCCGTGTCGAGCAGCAGGTCGGAAACCGCCGCCGCGGCCTCATCGTCGAGGTTCGACGTTGGCTCGTCGGC
Source organism: uncultured beta proteobacterium (assembly GCA_963728935.1). Classification (GTDB taxonomy): domain Bacteria; phylum Pseudomonadota; class Gammaproteobacteria; order Burkholderiales; family Casimicrobiaceae; genus CAVSMC01. The sequence continues at coordinate 3,829,368 of CAVSMC010000001.1, forward strand.
GAGCAGCAGCTTCGGGCGATTGACGAGTGCGCGGGCGATCGCGACGCGCTGCTGCTGGCCGACCGAAAGCTGGTGCGGATACGCGTGAGCCCGGTCGTCGACACCGAGCGCGCCGAGCATCGAGTGCGCGGCATTGCGCTCGACCGGCAGGCCGGCGATCGTTTGCGCGACCAGCAGGTTCTGCAGTGCGGTTAGCGTGGGCAGCAAATGAAACTGCTGCAGCACGATGCCGACGTGCCGGCCGCGAAAGCGGTCGCGTGCGGCAGCCGACAGCGCGGCGAGATCCTGACCGTCGACGATCACGCGACCCTCGCTCGCAACCAGCAGCCCGGCGATGAGGTGCAAGAGCGTCGTCTTCCCGCAACCGGACGGTCCGACCACCAGCACGTAGCTCTGCGCCTCGAGCACGAATTGATCGAGGCGCAGCACGTCGTCGCCGTTGCGATAGCCGAAGCGCAGGCGCTCGATACGGATCATGCGGTGGCGCGCACGGACCGCTTTGCGCACTCGGCGCAGCGGCCATACAGGGTGACGTCGTGGCTTTCGACCTTGAACCCGCGCGGCGCGAGCCGGCGAAGGTCGCCCGGACAGCCGGGCACGTCGTACACGCGCTGGCACCGCGTGCACTGGAAATGGTGGTGGTGCTTGGATTCGGTCATTTCGTAGCGGGGAGCATCGCCCGGAAGCGTGACGAGGCGGACCGTGCCGTCGTCGGCGAGCCGCTTGAGATTGCGATAGACCGTCGCGAGGCCGATTCCGTTCACCACCGCTCGCGCCTGCTGCAGGATCTCCTGCGGCGACAGCGGGCGGCCGGCCGCCTCGAGCACCGAGCGAAGCGCGTTGCGCTGGCGCGTGGCCCGCTCGATCGCCACGTCGACCGCGGGCTGCGAGGATCGCCGTCGGTTCATGATAGGATAATGATAACTCAATCTCATAGCGGACGCTCCGCCCGGTCGATGTCGGTTGACCGGCAAGCGGAACGACGATGACGATGCATTGGCTTATCGCAGCGCTTGCCACCGGCGTCGCCATGGCCCTGTCAGCCGCGCAAGCGCAGCCGGTTCGGATCGTCGCGGCGGAAAGCGTCTACGGGGATATTTGCCGGCAGGTCGGGGGCGACAGTGTCTCGGTCGTGAGCATCCTGACCAATCCCGACCAGGATCCGCATGAGTTCGAGGCGAACCCCTCGACCGCTCGCGAGTTGGCACGGGCGCGGCTGGTCGTCTATAGCGGCGCCGGTTATGACGCCTGGATGACCAAGCTCCTCGCGGCGTCCCGAGCATCCACGCGAGAGATCATCGAAGTCGCGCGGCTCGTCGGCAAGAAGCCCGGCGACAACCCCCACGTCTGGTACGAAGCGTCCGCGGTATCCGCGTTGGCGAAGGCGCTCGCGGATACGCTGTCGCGGATCGATCCCGCGCATCGCGACCAATACGCGCAGCGGCACGCGCAATTCGACGCGTCGATGCGCGAGCTTGACAATCGGATCGCGGAGCTACGCAAGCGGCATGCCGGTACCGCCGTTACGGCGACCGAGCCGGTGTTCGGCTACATGGCAGAGGCGCTGGGATTGACCATGCGAAACGGCCGATTCCAGCTCGCCGTGATGAACGGCACCGAACCGAGTGCGAAGGACATCGCGGCATTCGAGGGTGATCTGCGCACCGGCGCCGTGCGGGCGCTGATCTTCAACAGCCAGACGAGCGGCAGCCTCGCCGAGCGCATGAGCGCGATCGCGACGTCGGCTGGCGTCCCGGTGGTCGGCGTCACCGAAACCGAGCCGCCGGGGATGACCTACCAGCGATGGATGCTGACGCAGCTCGAAGCGCTCGATCAAGCGCTCAGCCGGCGGTCGCGGTGAACGCCATCGAGCTCGAGCGCGTGACGCTCGCGCGCGGCGGACGTGTGATCGTAAGCGAGCTGAGCGTCGTGATACAACCGGGCGAGTTCATCGGGATTTTCGGTCCGAACGGCGCGGGCAAGACAACGCTGCTGCACGCGATCCTGGGGCTGTTTCGTCCTTCATCGGGTGACATCCTCATCTTTGGGGCTACGCCATCGCGCGGCGACCGCGACGCCGGCTATCTGCCGCAGCAGCGCAGCCACGTCGCGGACTTTCGATTGAGCGGACGCGATTTTGTCGGCTGCGCGCTCCACGGCGAGCGCTTCGGCCTGCCGCTGCTCGGCAAAGGCGGATCCGAGGTCGATTGGGCGATCGAGACCGTCGAAGCCGAGGCGTTCGCGAGGCGCCCGCTGTGCGAGCTCTCCGGCGGCGAGCTGCAGCGCCTGCTGCTCGCGCAAGCGCTGCTCGGGCATCCGCGGCTGCTGCTGCTCGACGAGCCGCTGATCAGCCTCGATCCGCGATACGAGCAGGCGGTGGTCGCGCTGGTCCGGCGGCTGCAGCGAACGCTCGGCATCACGGTGCTCTTCACCGCGCACGAGTTGAACCCGCTGCTTGGCGCGATGGACCGCGTGCTCTACCTCGGCCACGGACGCGGCGCGATCGGCACCGTCGACGAAGTCATGACGAGCGACGTGCTCTCCGCGCTCTACGGAGCGCACATCGACGTGCTTCGCGCAGGCGACCGCGTCGTCATCGTTTCCGGGCACGGTGTGGTTGACGCCGAGGCTCACCGCCACGATGCTTGAGTACGATTTCATGCGCACGGCGTTCGCGGCCGGCGCGATCGTCGCGGTCGTCGCCGGTGCGGTCGGCTACTTCCTCGTGCTGCGAAACCTGACGTTCGCCGGTCACGCGCTCTCCCACGTGGGCTTCGCCGGCGCGACCGGCTCCGTGTTGGTCGGCGTTGCGCCGCTGTGGGGACTGCTCGCATTCACGCTTGCTGCAGCGATCGCAATGGGATTGCTCGGCGATCGATTGCGCGGGCGCGACGTGGCGGTCGGGATCATTCTGTCACTTGCGCTCGGGCTCGGTGTGCTCTTCCTCTACTTCTACACGACGCATGCGACGCAGGCGACTGCAATCCTGTTCGGCAACGTGCTCGGGGTCAGCATCGAGACCGTCTGGGCGCTGCTCTTCCTGGGCATCGGGAGCCTGTTGGCGCTCGCTGCGATCTCGCGGCCGCTGCTGTTCGCGACACTCGCGCCAGAGCTGGCCGAGGCAAAGGGGGTCTCGCTACGACTCGTGTCGGTGCTGTTCCTCGCAATCGTAGCGGCCGCGGTCGCTGAGGCGGCGCAGGTCGTCGGTGTGCTGCTCGTCTTCGCGCTGATGGTCGGTCCGGCGGCCGCATCACTCGCCCTCACGACGCGCATCGGCATCGGCGTCGCACTGGCGGTTGTCCTGGCGCTTGTCGCGACCTGCGCCGGTATCGCGCTCGCCTACGTCACGGACTGGCCGACGACGTTCTGGATCGTTGTGCTGAGCTGCAGCGTCTATTTCGCAGCCGTCTTAAGCCGCGGCGCTGTACGGGCAATAATCCAGGCCGATGGCAACCGCGCAAACGTGCGCGCGAAGGACGTGTCGTTGCCGGCTCGCAAAGCGGCGCAAGGAGCGTCTGAGCCATCGCGCCACGACCTGTGGGGATAGCGCAATAGTGGGCCTCCTCGAATCGGCTCCGGTGGCCTGTGAGTGGCGAATTCCCAATCAAGCGGCAATGGGGTTCTGAAAGAGACCTCGGCAATGCTGCCGCCAGGCGTGACGATCAAGCGAGGCAGGAGCAAGTGAGGATGCGCCGGCGTACTGCGCAGGCGTCAGGCCATCAAGCGAGCGGTGGACACGATGCGCGTTGTAATAGTCCGTGAATTCGCCCAGTTTCCGCGCCAGGTCCATGGCGTTCCAGAAGAATATTTGATCAAGGTACTCACGCCGGACAGTTCCGATCAGCCGTTCGACGAACGGATGCGAGACCTGAGCGTACGGGACCGACTTGATTTCCTCGATCTCAAGGACGCGCAGGTTGGCGAGCCGGCGGTGGAAGCCAGGAGGAACCCCCGGGGCGCCAGGGTCGTCAGGTCGGTAGTGTCCTGCTTCAATTCAGACCGATCGTTGAGATAGCGCGCATCCGTTATCCAGACGTTCCGATCGTTCAAGATCCCCAGCAGCCCCTTGATCCTGGTGTAGTGATATAGATGCTCCGGAATCTGAACCGAGGTATCGGCCGACATGCCACAAGTCCCCGTGGACTGAATTTCGCCCGTCGCCTTCGTCAACTGCGGCGCAAGCGCACTCGAATCGCTCGCTGCACGCGGTCCGACTCCTTACGCACGGCGCCGCTTTCGGCGACGGTGATCTCGCGCTTTTGCAAGGCGATCATCGAGGCGGTAAGAACACCACGCACTGCCGCTGAGGCGGCGTGGACATTCACAACGTCGATCGCGTTTAGTCGCTCGACGAGTCGCGCCGCAGCTGGTGACAGTTGTGGCTCAGGCCGGGTCATTCCGGTAACGGTAGCACGCTCACGTTTCCGCGAAACCGAAACAGGGGGACTTTACGGGGGACGTTCAACGCGGACCGCGTATGGTCAGGAGAGAACCGTGGAGGCCCTTGGGGACGCCCGCTTAACCCCCAAGTTGACGCTGATCCTGTAATGGATTCGGCAACTTACGGTCGCAGGATCGAGCTCAACCTGCTTCAACAAGCCGCGTAGGAAATCCTTGAGCGCGGTCGGCTCGAGCGCTTCCGTCTGCTCCGTCGCCGTGTCGAGCATGCGTTCGACGTCCCGCTCCGTGATCTGGGACAGTACGCGGACAACGTCGCGATCGGCCTGCGCCTGCTTCAGCTCGGTCAACAGCCGGTCGCGGTCGTTTTCCATCTCTCGAGCTGTGGGAGCATGTACCGGGCATTCTTCATTTCCGATACGACGCTGGCGAGCTTCGCCATTCGGCGCTCGTGGTCATCCAGATCCCGGCGCAGCATCTTCGCGCGAGCCTCTGCCTTAGTCGGTTGCTGCGCTCGTCGCGCACGCTTCACCAACGCTGCTACGAACTCGGGCGAGCGTAGATCGTGTGCGACCTGACCGACGACTGCCCGCTCGAGTCGGGTTGCCGCGACGTTCATCGTACCGTTGCGATAGCGGCCCGCATTGCCCCACCACGCGCAGCCAGCGGGCGTGACCAGGATTCCCGCTTAGCGGCCAATCGGTGGCGCGCGCACGCGCCGTTTACGGCTCTCGACACCGGCGAGAATGGCTTCGGCTTCGTCGTCCGTGATCGGCCCGTACCTCGGCCACTGCGGCTTCGATGCGGCGGGCGAACTGCTTGCATGGATCTACGGACCGATCACGAAGACGCCGACGAACGCGCTCCACGGCCGTTTCCGCCGCTTCGATCAGACGCGCCATGTCGCGGCGGATCGCTTCTGGTGGTCGGGGATGGACGCCGTCGGGTGGTTCTACGTCCCGCGCGACTGCGCCGCGGGCGGGCGCTGCGCCCTTCACGTCGCCTTTCACGGCTGCAAGCAAGGGCAGAGCTACGTCGGCTACGGCACGAGGTTCGTGCGTCACGCGGCGTACGCCGAGTGGGCCGATGCGAACCACCTGGTCGTCCTCTTTCCGCAGGCGGTCTCGATTCCGTACTTGAATCCCGACGGCTGCTGGGACTGGTGGGGCTACACCGACGAGAGTTACGCCACTTAGCAGGGCATGCAGATCGCCGCGGTGCGCGCGATGGTGGATGCGCTCACGTCGAGCGCCACACCTCAGTAGAGAGAAAGCCAGTGGCCCGCGCGAACAGTTGTGGTCACCGTGCGCTTGTTCATAGCGGCGACTCGCAACGCTTCAGGCGCAAAGGCGCGAGTCGCGTACGCGCACAGGGCGGTCCGCTAACGGGGCAGTACCAGCCTCCCGCAGCCGTCGAACTTTTTCGCGGTACGCCGGTGCCGTTCGGCAGTCATTCCACGGTACCCCGCCGCAGCCCTGATTGACCGTCAACGCCGCGTCCGATTAACCCGCGCTGCGATCCTTTGCGACGCGAGCGCGAGGCGGGTTTCGCCTCAGGCGTTGGCACCGGCGAAGTCCTTGCGCTCGAGCAGGCGCGATACGGCGTAGCCGATTACCAATCCCCAGAACGGTGCCCCGACGTTGAAGATTGGCACGTCGGCGACTGTGATGAGGAACGTGACGAGCGCACCGAGCGTGAAGCGCTCGCGGAAAGACACATTGAACGCCGTCTGGAGGACGCGCAGCATGGCGAGTCCGGCGAGCGCGCCGATGAATGCCGGCGGAGTGGCGAGCATCAGCCGGGTGAACACGGGCGAGAACAGCCCGAATGCCAGCGCGAACACGCCTACGGCGAGGCCCGCGGTGTAGTGCCGATGCCGCTCGCCCGAACCCGAGATGATCGCGTTGACGGGGCCGGTGAGGCAGGTCGAGACCGTGCCGACCAGCGCGGCAAACATCGAGCCCACGCCGCAGGCGACCGTGATCGCGTTGATCGGCGGTTCGTGCTTGGCGGCCTTGAGCACCGCGATCCCTTGGCCGTTTTGCACCACGAGCACGGTGATCGCGAGCGGGATCACGAGTTCCACCATCGCGCGCCATGAGAACACTGGCGCGTACAGGTTGGGATGGGCGAGCGCGTCCAGCGCCCCGCCGTGCGGATGGAACTTGCCGAGGAGAGCGATCGCCACCGCGCCGACGAAGAGGGCGCCGATCAGCGGTGGCAGTCGGCGGGACCATCCACCCGAGGCGCCGAGAGCGACGAAGGCGACGATCATCGGCGCGGCGATCCACAAGTCGTCGCGCACCGCGTACACCAGGTCCAGGCCGAAGCGCAGGAAAACGCCCGCTACCATTCCCATCACGATTGGCATTGGCACGGCCTGCATCGCGCGTCGTACCCAGCCCGAGAGGCCCAGCACCAGCATGAGCAGTCCGGCGGCGTGGAAGGCGCCGATGACCTCGGCCCAGCTGAGGTGGCCGAGCGCCGGGCCAACCAGCACCGTCCCCGGGATCGTCCAGAAGAAGACGAGCGGCTGGCGGTACAGCGTGCAGAAGAGCAGGGTGATCAGCCCGTTGATGAAGAACGAGCCGAAGATCCACGACGACAGATCGGACTCGCTCAGCCCGCCACGCGCGCCGACGGCGAGGATGATCGCGACCGGCCCCGAGGCGGCGAAGATGAATGCGATTACCGCGTTAGCGAGGTAGAGCCCGCCGGAATCGGCCACCATCTGGCGCAGTGTGGGCAGCGGCCTGTAAGCGGACTCCATGGGCATGGCGGGCTCCGATGCATAACGAGCGGAAGATTGTGCCGGAATCGCATTCGGCCATTGGGGCGCACCGGCGCGTTTCGCAGATACCGGCTCGCCGCCGGGGGCGTCGCGATGATCTTCGGCTCACCCGCGCCACAGTTCGGGCAGCGCTGCATGCCGATGGTTGGCCGGTTGGAGCAGGAAGGGCAAGCATTCGACGTCTGCTGACGAACAGCCGCTATGCGTCGAGAACAGCCATCATAGCGTATGGTCGCAACCGTTAGAACGTGACGTCGCGAGTGCGAAATCGCGCGGCCAAACAGCTCAGCCGTCACTCTCCACATCATCGACAGCGACGCCGGACGGGACGGCGGGACGAGGCTGCGCGTCAAGGTCGACATCGGCCGCCGATGGCGGAGCGGCGACCAAGGATCATAATTGCGCCGATGCACGTTCACGCTGCACCCTTACAGTTTCCATGAGCGATTCCGTCACCGTCATCGTCGGCCATCATCTCGGGAGAGTCGAAGCCGTCCGTCGTCTCAAAGAGGGCCTCGCCGAGACCCACGGTCGTCTCGGAGCGATGATCGCGATCGAGCAGGAGACTTGGCAAGGCGATACGTTGCAATTTCGTATGCGTGCGCTCGGTCAAGCTGCCGCAGCGAGCATCGAAGTGCTGGAGGACGCGTTGCGCATTGAAGTGTCGTTGCCTTGGCTGCTGGCGAAACTGGCGAACCGTTTTCTTCCGATATTGCGCAACGAGGCTACGCTGCTTCTCGAGAAGAAATAGAGCTCCGCTGTGTGGCGCCTTGCCGTTGCGCGCGCGAAGACGTCCAAGAAGAATGCGTTTTGTCTCTATCGTCTGACCAACAGCGCTGCGCCGATGACGACAAGGATCAACGGCCACGACTGGTGGAACAGCGGACCGAGTCGTGGGGAGATATCCTAGGTTCGATGCAAGCAGCAGCAATCCGACGATGATCAGAACGACTGCCGCGGTTTCTATCGGAAAAGCATCGTCGTTCGCCGCTCCCTCTGCCGTTTGCGATGCGGACGCGCCTTGGTGGTGGGCGCGGCTTCCAGCCTCTTCATCGCCTCTCGCTTGCCGATCGTGCGTAAGGCGGCGATCTTCGCGACCTGATCGCGGCGCGGCGTCGTCGCACCCGATCCCCAGGCGTAGACCGAATTCGCGCTGACGCCGATCAAATTGCCGAAGTCGCCGGCGGACAAACCCAGCCGGTTTCGATGGGAGCGCAAGCCCTTCGCGACGAATCGCAGCTTCGGTCCTTCCGTCCCGTTGCCCGACGCACTCGCCACGGCTCCGGTGTCTGGCTCGAGGCGTGACGCACGAGCTTTGCGAGCGCGCGCTCGAGTTCGACCACTTTGCGGTTCAGTGCGGCGATATGATGCCGGTGCTGCGCGGTCAATTTCTTCGTATGCTGCGTTTGTCTGCGGATCTCACGACGCGGCAAGCGCGTGATCTCCTCGCGTAGCATCCTTCCGACGTTCGGCATTTTCGCCTCTTAGAAGTTGTGGACACACATACTTTAGCAGAGGCGAAGATGCGAATCTGTCTTACAGCTTGGGGCAAGCGTCCCAGTGCGGCTGGACGAAGAGCGGGCAGACGTGGAGCGCGGCTCGCATTGGCTCTTTAGAATCATCGCCGGCATGAGGACGCTTCTGCGTTTTCCGTCCGCAGATCGAAAGGGATCAGGCCAGTGGCGCCAACCAAGATGACGAAATGGGCCACAGATGCCATCCAAACCGACGTGCCGGCAACAACAGCGCGCTATTTCAGCTTCCTCAACGCCGCTATCGCCTTCGCCTGATCTTCCGCGCTGTCGCACGCGAGGTAACTCACAAACTTCCGCCCGATGGCAACCCCGCTGATGCCGCGAAAGCTGATCCCTGCATCGCCAAGGGCGCGCACGATCTTCGCTCCAAGCCCGGGCTGATCCGCGCCTTCGATTCTTACCGAATAGATGCTGTGGGGGCTGCCCATGCCCGCTTGCCGGGCGGCGCGGATCACCTTGGCGCCCTTGACCGGCGTCACGAAAAGCATTCCTTTGCCTTTGTCTTCCGGCGTGCGCCGCGCGAGCACCATTTCGAAGCTCGCTCCCGCCTTGGCGAGCGGCTCGAGCTTGTCGGCTACGCCTCCCGCGCGGTCGTCGATGCTCGCCGCCCAGACTTGCGCCTTCGTCGCCTTGAGTGCCATAGCGTCCTCCTCCTGAGAATGGCCTGCGACCGATAATTTAACTCGCTGGGGCTTCCTCGTGATACACGGGGTCCGGCCAGCGGATGCCGTTACATCAGAACCGCTGTCAGCGGGGCCTGTATCGAAAACCGCGGTGAAGGAGCGGCCGCGCCTTGCGGGCGGTCCACGACGCTCTCGCAATGGAGCTGGACGGCGCGATTCCGCGATCGGAAGTCGCGCCGCCGCCGACATCGGTGCCATCGAGCGGTCAGTCGCAACGATTCAAGCGTAAGGTTGCGAGTTGCGTACGTTCCGTTGGCTCCGGAAGCGGAAAGCGGACGCTCGCGAACTGGAGCAATCGGCCGGGAGCGGTAATTCGAGCATCACGCCGAAATGCGTGCATGGCGATGGTAGGAGAGACTCGGCAGCGACTGCGCGTGCGCCGCCAGGCCGGAGCAGCTTGGCGCAGGTGACCACCAGGTGAACGGCGAGGATGAGGACTCCGCGCATAGAGCGCACGGTACCATCATCACCAGTGTGTGCAAGACTGCATGGCGCAGGCGAATTGCGTCACAGTACGAATTCGCCTCCCACAGGCGTGGTTCCTGTTCAAGGCGTCTTACGACTCGCGAAATGGATCGATGATCTTCACGCGACCGTACAGCCGGCCGTGCTCGAAGTCCTCTGACCAGAGTGTGTCGAGGCCGTGTTCATCCGCATATGCCCAGAGATGTGCGTCGAACCAGGACATTTGATATAGGGCGGCACCGCGCAGCGCGGTTCGCAGCGTATTCTCGGTCGGATAGATGATGGGGAATTGCGCCAGCATGTCCTCCACCTCTCTATGAGCGTCCTCGATCTCGAGCAGTGGCTTCCCCTCGACGATCGGTCGGGTCACCACCGCCACGAATTCGACTAAGGCTTGGTGAGGCACGACGAGCGACTCGTCCGCGATTCCTTTGCGAAGCAGCGCAGTTGCACGCTTCTGCTTTGCGGGAAACCGTCCATCAAAGCGGTAAACCAGGATGTTGGTATCAACGAGGCCGGCCACGTCTGTACAGCTCCTCTCGACTCCAGCCGCGATCTCTTGCCGATTTTGGCGACCGTTTTCCGTCGCGTTTCCTTTGTCGCTCGGTGGCGCGGTCGAAGTAACGTAGACGTTCTTCCGGGTTTGCTGCGCTGGTCTTCGAACGCCGCTCGGGCACGAGGGAAATCTTGTCGCCAGCGGGGAGGAGATCGACTTCATCACCCACCTTGATACCGTAGGTGTCAACGAGCCTCTTCGGGAGAGTAAGCTGAAATTTGCCGGTAACTTTGCTCATGGACAGAAGCTTCGCATGTGTCAAGGCGTTTGTCAAGGATGGATACTTGACTAATCCTTGTTTAGGCTATGCGATTGTGGAATCCCTTCCGAATCCTTGTGCTCGGCAAATCTTCGATCTCTGGCGGGGTGTGCGAGTCGCGCCAATAGGGTTGCAAGGCTGTAATCTTTGGATTACAGTGCGAAACGTCCATGACTGGCGTCCAGCAATCGACGACGTTCACCGAGTGGCTTGCTGATCGGGACACGATGACGCGCGCGCGGATCGTCGCGCGCATCCGGCGCACCGAGCTCGGGAACTTCGGCGACTGTAAGCTGGTAGGTGATGGGGTGGACGAGTTGCGGCTCGACTTCGGGCCGGGCTACCGCGTGTATCTCGCCAGCAAGAGCAACGCGCTGGTGATCCTGCTCGCCGGCGGCCACAAGGGCACGCAGACGGCGGACATCCGCCGTGCCAAGGAAATTTTGAACCAATGGACTGGCGACAATGACTCGTCGTGAAGCGTTCAAACCGTTCGACGTCACCGAGTACCTCGGCGCGCCCCAGGATCGGGCGGCGTATCTTCGCGCGATGTGGGAAGACACCGAGGGTGATCCGGCAATGATCGCAGTGGCGCTCGGCGACGTTGCGCGCGCCATCGGCATGTCGCAGATCGCCCGAGAGACCGGCATCGCGCGCGAGGCACTCTACAAGTCGCTGTCCGAGCGTGGGAATCCCGAGCTCGCAACACTCGTGAAAGTGCTGCGCGTGCTGGGGCTCGAACTTTCGGTGCGAGCGCGTCGTGCCGAGCCGGCCACGGCTGAGTCACCGCCGGACGAACCGCTTGGCGCCATATTTGCACGCCAGCGTAAGCCAGTCATCGGTGTGGCGACGAGCGCACCGAAGAAGTTGCCGATCAAACGGCGCAGTTCCTCGACTAAACGCAAGTCGGTCGCGGGCGCGATCGTTGCAGAGTCGCGTCGAGCGGCCGCGTCCGCATCGGGCAAGGCAACGGCCGCGAAGTCGCTCGCCGCACGTACACGAAAGCGCTGAACTGGGACGTGAGGCTTGCTCAAGCGGAGCCCAACGGAAAATCCGGCTACGCGACCCTCACTAAGGTATTGACAATCAAGGTGGGAATAGCGACTAATCCGGGACGCCGATAAAGCAAAGCCTTAGCCGACCGACTATCCTGACGTCCGCAGCGGTTAACGGCCCGAAACTCGGCCACGATCGCGAACACGCGTCGTCAAGGCTCATTGCAGACTGGACGGTGACAGGCGGGGTTGAGTGGCTCAGTGTCCTTTAGTTAGCGGCGCCCGTAACGCTTCGCGTGGTCTTCGTTCATTGCGAAGCAAGCGTACCGCCCGGGCGGCCTTTGCGTCGACCCATGAGGCCGACACCGGCGAGAGCGACGCCAAGCAGCGCGAGCGTCCTCGGCTCAGGCACAGAGGTCGCTTGCACCGTGACGAACCCTCCGCTCGTCCCAACGTCGATCAAGTTCAGGCTGGAGTCGAGCACGAGCACGTTGGCGAGCGTCAGCGTGCTCACTCCCGTCCCGATCGCGGTGAAGACGAAGGTTGCCAGCGTCCCGTTACCCGAGACTCCCGGGATGGCGCCAACCAGGCTGTCAAAAGTGCCGGTTATCGCGCCGGCTCCGTTGTCCGTGCCTCCAACGAATAATGTCGTCCCGCCGCTCGGCAGGAACGTGCCCTCCGTCGAAGCGGCCCCGGTAAACGAGAGCAGCGTCGGGTCGAATCCAAGATCGAACTGGATGCCGTACAGATCGAGCGCGCCGGCGACGTCAATGTTCACGACCACGGCGGCGCCGACGGACAGCGTCGGCGCGGTCGTAACGATGCTCACGATCGGGGCCGCAGGTGCCGCCGCCGCAGACATGAATGCGATGCATGCGAGTGCAATTTGAAAGCGCTTCATGAGTTTCGATCCCCGTGTCGGTTTCGTTTCTGCGTCCAACATCCTCATATCTAATTGCATACCGTGCCGGCTGGCGCTGCATGCGCGACCGTCGTGAGGTCGACGATGTTGACGACACCGTCGTGATTCGTATCGGCACGCGAGTCGAAGCCCGCCTGACCACTCCTCTTTCCGAACGATGCCTTGACGATCGCGAGATCGTCGCAGTTCACGACGCCGTCACCATTCAGATCACCTGATAGCGCATCGCTACTCAGCACGAGGCTTATTGCCGAGCCCTCCGCCACGCTCGTGCCCGCAATCTGGCTCTGGTCGATGACGCTGCCCAATGGCATCGTCGTGCTGTGCGCGGTCGTCACGGATCCGATCACCAGTCCGGCACCCGTGATCGCGGCCGTTGCCGCCGCCTGCGTCAGCCCGACAAGGCTCGGCACCGACACCAGCCCCGGTGACGGGCAGAACATCGTGGTTGCCGCAATAACAGCTTTTGACGCATCGAGCACGTCCAGCCCCAGAGTTCCGAAGACGCCGCTCGTATGAAGGCTCGTCGATTGGCCCGCGTTGAGCTGAAAGGCACTCGTGCCGATCGGGGTCCCGTTCCGGCTCAGTCGCCATGTAAAAGGCACCGGCATCCTTCCACCGACGTCCGCAATCGTGATGAGGCCGGTCGCATCGGCGGCACAGCTCGCGCTGAGCGTTAAGGAAGGCGGTACGGGAGGAGGCGGCGGCGGACAGAACATGGAGCCCGACGCGACGACGACATTCGACGTATCGAGAACGTCCAGTGTCAGCGTTCCGGAAACGCGGCTCGTGCGGACGTTGGTCGACTGGCCCGCGTCGATCCGGAAGCTGCTCTGAGAAGTGAGCGTGCCATTGCGCTTCAACTGCCACGTGAACGGAACGGTCATGTTTCCACCGACGTCGGTAATGGTGGCTGTGCCGTTCCCGTCCAGAGTGCAGTTCGCGCTGACGATAAACGAAGGCGGTCCTGGCGGCAGCGACGAGTGGCAGAACGTGGAACCCGACGCAACGACGACATTCGACGCATCGAGCACGTCCATCGTCAGCGTTCCGAAGAACCCGGCTGTGCGACTTCTCTCCGATTCGCCCACGGCGAGCGCTAGACGGCCCTGCCCGATGACCGCGCCGTTGTGCGTCAGGCGGCGGGTGAACGGGAAGATCACGGATCCGGCGAGGTGGGTGATGATGAGGTCGCCGCGGCCCTCCGCGTCGCAGCTCGCGCTGACGGTGAACGAAGGCGGAACGGGGGGAAGTCGCGCCGGGCAAAACGTGGAACTCGACGCGACCACGGTATTCGTCGCATCGAGGACGTCCTGTGTCAGCGTTCCGAAAAGGCCGCTCGTGCGGCTGAGGATCGACTGGCCCATGTTGATCTGAAACGTACCCGTGTTGACGGGCGTCCCGTTCAGACTCAGACGGCGAACGAATGGCACGGTCATGTCCGCACCAACATCGGTAATGGTGATGGTGCCCTGACCGTCCGCGGTACAGCTCGCGATGATCGAAAAGGAAGGCTACCGTTGCCAGAAGGCTTCGGTTCTCAGGGCTCTCGTGCCGGCGAAGTCGTCGGCGCCAACCTGCGCCCGATCGCGGCTTCCTGCGGCTAATGTAGTGCGCGTATGCAACGCGCCGACTTCACGGGGCGACGCTTGTCGTTTCGTTTGTTGCGCGCGACACGCAAGTACGTGCACGCGTGCGAGTTCGTGAGGCCGTCTGGCACGCCCAGGCAAGGTTGACGCACGCGGCGAGCCGGGCTTCTGCGGTGTGGAGACGACCGCCGTCCGTCGCGGCCTCATTCAACTGCTGAAGGTCCGCTTTGGGTGACGTCGAATTGGCCTCACGTGCCGGCAGTGCAGGTAGATGCCGCGCAAGGATCCGCTGATCGTGTCTCAGCACCGGTCGCACGGGCTGATTCAGGTTCCTAACGCCTCCCTGAAGGCCCGCTCAGCGTTGTGGTTCGTGTTTTCCCGAAACCCAAACGAGTGGCCCGACCGTGACGACTGCGGGCGTTCCGTTCCGCGTCTACGGCTTCGCGCCGCTTACGGCCGCCGTCATCGCGATGTTCGTCACGAACCCCGGCCGTTTGGCGAATCGGTGTGCCATCTGCAAGTCGCGGTCCACGACAATTGGCGTCCGAATAGAACTGCTTGGCCGTTGGCAGGTCGCAATCGTCGTGACATTCTATGACGGCGTGATTGCGTGACGTTGAGAGTGCGGCGCCGGACGGCTTGCTTGACGTATGCCCGTGTGCTGTGTCCCGACGAATCGGGATCGCACATGAACGACGAAAGAATTACGGTACGTGCAACCAGCAGCGCGGACACTCCAGGTGGCGGTGTTGAACGAGCGTATTGACATGATCCAGGTGGTGCCAGGCGAAGAAGTGCACAGCGTCAGACGCGACCTGACGCCGAATCGCAATGGTTCGGCCCATGTCGGCAATGCCATGGGGCGTGCGATCGTGTACGAGCTTCAGTCGCGAGGATGTGAAGGGCGGTATCGCGCGAGCTGCTCGCTTTCGCGATTGCAAGCGTTGAACTTCGCGAATGCGCTGCTATAGGCGCGCGCCGCGGCTCGGCAGGCCGCGCCGCCGGGCATTGAAACCGCACTAGGGCCATTGGGTTGAGCGACACGTTCGATGTCGTTGTGATTGGTGCCGGCGCCGCCGGCATGATGTGCGCGGCACTTGCCGGCCAACGCGGTCGTCGAGTGCTGTTGATTGAGCATTACCACCTTCTTGGCGAGAAGATCCGCATCTCCGGTGGTGGACGTTGCAACTTCACCAACCTAAACGCCCAACCGGCTGCCTATCTCTCGCAAGACCCCGAATTCTGCCGCTCCGCGCTCGCGCGCTACACGCCCCGAGACTTCATCTGCCTCGTCGAGCGCTATCGGATCGCCTACCACGAGAAGAAACTCGGTCAACTCTTCTGCGACGGCTCCGCGCTCGACATCATCGCGCTGCTGAAGGCGGAGTGTGAGCGCGGCCGCGTGCAGTGGCGCATGCCGTGCGCGGTGAGCGGCGTCACACGTGAAGGAGGTCGTTTCGTTGTCGCGACTGCGGAAGGCTCCGTGCACTGCTCATCATTGGTGATCGCCACCGGCGGGCTCACGGTGCCCAAGATTGGCGCTACACCATTCGGATACCGCCTCGCCGAGCAGTTTGGATTGTCGATAGTCGCACCCAGGCCCGCGTTGGTGCCCCTCGCGTTCGCGCCAGATGACCTCGCGCGCTATGGCGGCTTGGCGGGAGTATCGACTGAGGTGGCGGTCGCTTGCGGTGAGGGCCACTTTCGCGAGAATCTCCTATTCACGCATCGTGGTCTGTCGGGCCCGGCAATCCTGCAGATCTCGTCCTATTGGAATGGACGCGCGCCGCTCGCAATTGATCTTGTGCCCGCCGATGACGTTGCAGAATGGTTGCTGCGTCGCGGCGGCTCGAGCGCACGGCTCGACACGGTGCTCGCAGAACGATTGCCGAAACGGCTGGCGCAGCAGTGGTGCGCCGATCACGGTCTGACCGCACCGATGAATGCGCTCGACGAGGCGAAGTTGCGCACGATCGCGGCGCAGCTGCAG
Organism: uncultured beta proteobacterium; assembly: GCA_963728935.1. Taxonomy (GTDB): domain Bacteria; phylum Pseudomonadota; class Gammaproteobacteria; order Burkholderiales; family Casimicrobiaceae; genus CAVSMC01. Next base: position 3,845,551 of record CAVSMC010000001.1, read on the forward strand.
CGATGGGAGGTGCGGCCTTCCGGCACGCTCGGTTACAACAAGGCGGAAGTCACGCTGGGCGGTGTGGACACGCGCGGACTCTCACCTACGACCATGGAGACGAACACCGTTCCGGGCCTTTATTTCGTCGGCGAGGTCGTCGATGTGACCGGCTGGCTGGGCGGGTACAACTTTCAGTGGGCGTGGGCGTCCGCTCACGCCGCAGGACAGGTGGCGTGATGGCAATCAAGCGGCGAGACGAGGACGCGTGTCTGCCGATGGCGTTGAACCCAACGGTCGCGGCAGTGGTTCGGGCCCAGGCCGGTGTCACCTGGTCGCGAGCACGAGCGCTGTGCACACAAGGTCGTGTCACCGTAAATGGCCAGCGCTGCCTTGACCCAGTGTTGCGGATTTCCGCCGACGTCGTGGTAGTCATCAGTCAGTCCGCTCCGAAATTGTGTGCCGGTCCGCTGTCAGAAGACGCTGTCGTGTTCTTCGATCGCGATCTGGTCGTCGTTGACAAGCCCGCCGGGATGCTCAGTGTCGCCGACGACTCCGGCACCAGAGACACGGTGGCGGATCACCTGCGCACACTGCTGCGCCGTCTGGATTCGCGCGATGCGGATGCGAAGCTCGGCGTGGTGCACCGGCTCGACAAGGACACCAGCGGTGTGATGGTCTTTGCTCGCACTGTCCACGCCAAGCGAATGTTGGCAGCACAGTTTCGTGCGCACGACATCGAGCGGGTCTACCACGCCTTGGCGCACGGCGATGTTGCGGAGACGCGCATCGACACCTACCTCACGCGCGACCGTGGTGACGGTATGCGGGGGTCCCATGGTCACTTCCGCGCAACGCGGGCTGAGCCTCCCGCGGACGCCAAACGGTCGGTCACTCATGTTCGGCCCATTGTGCGGCTCGCCGGGGCAACGCTCGTGGAGTGTCGCCTCGAAACAGGGCGGCAGCATCAAATTCGGATCCATCTGTCCGAGCTCGGTCATCCGTTGCTCGGGGAGCACGTGTACAAGCGCGACTACAGAGCTGCGATCATTCGATCCCCGCGTATCATGTTGCATGCCCACAAGCTCGCGTTGACGCATCCGCGATCGGGTGAACGTGTCTCGTTCGAGAGCGTACCGCCCGATGACTTCCAGGACATGATCGAGTCCCTTCGACGTGCTGAACCGGGAGTCGTGGCTCGGTGATAGGTGCACGTTGCCAACCGTGTGTTGGCCTCGCATGTCACGGCGGCCGAAGCGAGATTGGATGGGACGTCCGTTTTGGGGACGGTAGGGGGCGTCGGCCAAGGGTCGTAGCCGAGTAAGCGCAAGATCGCGAGCGTGGAGCGCACTGGCCAAGCGGAACAGTTTGCCTCGAAGGAAATCTTCAAAAAAGGCTAATGAGCGCGTTTAGCTTCTTGCACGTTTGCAAATTGCGGTAAGCCAGAGCACTGTAGAAACGAGGAGCAGGAGGAGTGTCCCCGGCTCGGGGCACGGACGCGGGGGACTCGGGCAGGAATGAGCGGCTACAGTCGGCACCATCGCTCGACGTTACGCTGAACGACACAGAAATTCCGTTAGTTGTAAAGTCACTGATGCCGCCCCACCACGACGAGTGACTGCCCATCGACCGTTCCACTAGCCGCGCTGGAAGAAACTGGGCTCACGCTAGTGCCGATCAAAGCATGAGCGATCAGTATTTCCTCGAAATGTCCCGTAGTGCCGAAGAAAGAGATCGGGTTCGAGTACCGATCGTAGGGCCGGCCGCCTATTGTTCGTGCATCATCAGGACTTACCATGATGCCGTTCAATATAGCTTGCTCGGATGACGTACAGACTCGGTCGGGCGCATGAGGAGAACAGGCAAAGCGGTCATTAAAGGCAAAGTCAACTGTAACCCCCTCGCCGTGAAGGCTCTCGGCGAATTGCAGACGCGAGTCGAAGGCGCCCTGTTGATTCGGCGGTCCCTCCGACGAACCTGTGGCGAGACCATTGACCCAAATTGAGAACCGAAATCGGCTAACGCAATCAGTAACGCATCCTGAATGAGATGTTACGGTTATTGCAGGCTCAGAGAGGGCGGTTGCTATAGCCGTTGCGCGCGGCGTACAGCTTCCGGAGGGTTTACAAGATGTTGTCGCAGCGCCAGTATGTTCAGGCCGGCGGTGCAACGAACGAGCGTTGACAGGAGGCTCTCAGCATGAACGAAATCGTCCCCGATATTTTTACCTGGGTGTGGTTTTCCGAACCGCACGGGTACAACTTCAACGGCTACCTGGTTCGCCACACCGACGGCAACCTTTGCATCGATCCGGTGCCGCCCAGCGACGAGTGCCTCGCGGATATTGCGCGCATGGGCGTCGCAAAAATTCTTCTCACTAATCGCAACCATTCGCGGGCTGCCAACGTCGTGCGCGCTCGCACCGGCGCCAGGACGCTCATCCATCCCGACGACGCTGCCCATGCCCGCAGCCAAGGAGCGGAAATCGACGGGGAACTGAGCGTGGGCGAGAAGATTGGCCCGTTGACGATCGTTGCCGCCCCCGGCAAGTCACCCGGAGAGGTCGCGCTGCACTGGCCGGAGCGGAAGCTCCTGATCGTGGGTGACGCGGTGATCGGGAATCCGCCGGGACATTGCGGGCTGTTGCGCGAGAAGGTGATGGATGATCCCGCGCGCCTCAAAGCAAGCGCGCGCCAGCTGCTCGACCTGGAATTTGACGTGCTTCTGTTCGGCGACGGGGCGTCGATTATCCACGACGCCAAAATGCGGCTCAAGGCGCTCGTCGATACATTTCCAGGCGCGTGAAAACGTAGCATTGAGAAGCGCCTCGACCGGCAACGAAAGCCTGAAGGGATGCGAGTATCCGCTATGAATCGCAAAAGCCCGAGGCGCGTGAGTGGCAACACGCGACCCCTTGCTGTCGTTGAACGTCCCGCTGACGACGGCAGCAATGCCGCGATTGCGGACGTTTAGATCGGCACGGCGTGGGTCGCTGACCGGTTACAGGCCGTCATCGTCGCTGCCTCCCAACTTGCTTGAACGCGGTCGTAGATTTGGTTTCCGACTGCCGCGCAGGCGCACACTCGCGCCGGACAGCGGCACTGTGTTGCAAGCGTTTGCGATCCTGCTGATACCATCTGGGCCACCCGACCGGGGAAGCGCATGCTGGAAGCCTCCGATCTTTGGAAGTCCTATGGCGATAAGCGTGCAGTCGCTGGCGTCTCACTCGTCGCGAAGCGCGGCGAAATCGTCGGACTCCTCGGCCCCAACGGTGCCGGCAAGTCGACCCTTGTTTCGATGCTCTGCGGGCTGTTCCGGCCTGACCGCGGCAGCGTCACCCTGGATGGTAAGCAAATCGGCGATGACGCAAGCAACATAAAGCGTCGCATCGGCCTCGTGACGCAGGAGATCGCGCTGCATGAGACGCTGCCCGCGATCGCGAACCTGCAGCTCTTCGGCGCGCTTTACGGCGTCGAGGGAAAACTGCTGCACGAGCGCTGTGCCGCGGCGCTGGACCTCGTCGGCCTGACCGATCACGCCAAGGCCAAACCTGCGACCTTCAGCGGCGGAATGAAGCGCCGCCTAAATATCGCCTGCGCTCTCGTACACGACCCCGATCTGCTGCTCCTCGACGAGCCCACCGTCGGCGTCGACCCGCAAAGTCGTAATGCCATCTTCGACAACCTGGAGTTGCTCCGCTCGCGCGGCAAGGCGCTTATCTACACCACGCATTACATGGAAGAGGTTGAACGGCTTTGCGACCGCATCGTGATTCTCGACCATGGCAAAGTAATCGCTTCCGACACGCAAGAGGGACTGCACCGTTTGCTTCCTCTAACAAGCGTTAGGCGAATCGAGATCGAGGGTGCTGTGGACGAGGAGATCCTCGCTTGGCTCGTCGCGCGCGGCATCACGGTCCGCCGTGACACGCCCGGCGCTTCGCTCGAGGACGTGTTCCTGCATCTCACCGGGCGCCAACTTCGGGATTGATCATGAAGCCGCTTCTCGCCCTTGCCCGCGCCGACATCGTGATGTACCTGTCCAACCGTCGTGCGCTCCTCGTCACGCTCGCCGCGCCCATCCTCATTGCTGCGTTCTTTGGCTTCGTCCTTGGCGGCCCTCCGAAGAAACCCGCGCGCGTTCCGCTTGCCGTCGTCGATCTCGATTCGAGCGCGGTGTCCAAGAGCATCGTTGGCGCGATGAAAGCCGACTCGACTTTTGAGGTCCGGGAGGTCGCGGAGTCGGAGGCGATCAACCTCGTGCGCGCTGGCAAGGCACGCGCGGCAACGGTGATTCCTCCGGGGTTCGGCGATTCGGCCACCCGGTCGATGTTTCAGCCCGGCGCAAAGAAGCCCGAAATTGCGGTGCACTACGATCCGTCACAGGCGATAACGCTTTCGCTCGTCAAGGGGCTGCTGGCGGAGCATGTAATGAAGGCCGTGAGTAGCGCAGCATTCTCGCCGGAGGCAGGGCTTCCCATTATCGCGAACATGCGAGAGGAGATGAAGAGCAGCAACAGCATCGACGAACTTCGGCGGCGAGACCTCCTGGCCCTCTTCGACAGCATCGAGCGCGTACAGAAGGGCGGCACCTCAGGCGATGGTGCAAGGAAGGGCGGGGCGATGCCGGGCCTGTCGATGCCGTTTGCAACCCGCGAGCTTGAGGTCACTTCCGGCGGTGACCACAAGTACAACAGCTTTGCGCATGCCTTCGCGGGAATGGGCGTGCAGTTCATCCTATTCATGGGCATCGAACTGGGTATGGCAGTCCTCCTAATGCGCCGCCAGGGCATCTGGAAGCGGCTGCGTGCCGCGCCCGTCTCACGGGCGCTGCTCCTTGGAAGCCGCATCGTTTCTGGAACGGTGATCGCGTGCATCTTGTTTGCCGGCATCTACGCTGCGGCGTTCGCCTTCTTCGGCGTACGCATCGAGGGCAGTTATGTGGGCTTCGTCGGCGTCGGTATCACGTTCGCATTGCTCACGGCGACTTTCGGCCTGCTCATTGCTGCCGTTGGTAGAACGCCCGAGGCGACCCGCGGTATTGCGATCGTGGCTACGCTCCTGCTCGTAATGCTCGGTGGCGCTTGGGTGCCGACCTTCGTCTTCCCGGAATGGCTACAGACGGCGACATTGGTGGTGCCGACACGCTGGGCCATCGACGGGCTTGATGGGACGACTTGGCGCGGGCTGGGAATTGAGGCGGCGTTCGCGCCCATCGGAGTGATGCTGGCGTTCAGTGCGGCGTTCGCATGGATCGCGGTAAAACGGTTCAATTGGGAGGAATGAGCGTGTGCCCCTGCAAGGAAGAAGCCTAAGATTGTCGATGTAACCTCCCATCTGCCCGTCGCTGCTACCTTTGCTTCCTGACTCCCAGTGTCGGGCCGTCGAACCTACGTTTCGAGGTGGCTTCTCACGATCAAGCGAGATACTGCCGAGGCGGGAAACCTGACTTCATGCCACACCCCACCGCTACCCGAAGAACCCGACGGAAAACTGGAAGAACGCACACGCGTCGCTTCCGCCCGTCATGTCTTTGGCCAAGCGCGCGCTTGAGACGACGTTGGTGGCGCCCTTTGCGGGGCGCATCGGCGCTCATGAAGGTCATCATTGGTGTCGCGGTCGTCCTTACGCTGGCGCTTGCAGTCAACGGCGTCTATCAGGTCATCCGCAAGCCATCGGAGCTGTTCTTTCCCGTCAGCGGAGCACTCTACAAGACACCGTCCGAAACGTGGCGACAGTACGCACCCATCTTTAGAAAGTACGCAACGAACGTGATCACCCCCGACCTTCTAGCGGCGATTGCGCAAGTAGAAGGCTCTGGAAATCCGATCGTGCGCACGTACTGGCGTTGGTCATGGACATCTCAGCCCTTCGAGGTGCACCGGCCAGCTTCGAGCGCCGTCGGGATGTATCAGATGATCGATGGAACGTTTGCAGAAGCGCGGCGCTATTGCATTCACAATCACACTGTCGCGAAGGATGGGCCTTGGAATAGTTGGCGATCGTGCTGGTTCAATAGCCTGTATGCCCGGGTGGTGCCTGCTCACGCTGTCGAACTCACATCGGCCTACCTCGACCGGAGTGTCGCGATGACGCTCGAGCGGCACCGAATGGCCTCCGCTACGCTCCAACACAAGCAGGAGTTGGCTGCTGTGATCCACCTGTGCGGCGCCGGGGCGGGCGACGACTACGCGAGACGCGGTTTTCGGTTGATTGACGGCCAGCGGTGTGGGGATCACGATGGCCGCGCATATCTCGCGCTCATCAATGAGATGAAGGGTGTGTTCGACCGCTTCGCGCGAATTCATTCAGACAGACCAACGGACGGCCCTTCCGCTTCTAACAACTATCGATAAGTTCAATGCCATAAAGCTGCCGGTCACGAACGACTCAGAAGGATCGTACTGGGACCGTCTACGATTGGGCTGTTCGCGGCCAGGAACGGTTCTTCACTTGCTCATGAAGGTGCCGTTCGGAATGAGCGGTGACGAAGTGGAGCTGACTTCGCGCGTCGGAAGAACGAAGTAACGCGATGTGTCTCCATTGCTGCCACTCGAGGATTTCGAACTATTCATCGTTGCCCGCCCTCAAACATGTCAGCTTAGGAACCTCGCGTCCTCGAAGTGGTGTGAGATGACTATGACAATGCGAGCGGCGGTCTGTGTCAGGGCGGGTGGACCGGAGGTGCTCGAGGTCCGCGAGCTGCCGCTACCAGCAGTTCGGCAAGGCTGGAGCCTGGTGCAGGTAAAGGGCGCGGGCTTGAACCGGTCGGAGTTGAGGACCCGTCAGGGACATTCCCCAAACGTTACGTTCCCGCGTGTGCTTGGGATCGAGTGTGTGGGCATCGTGGCAGCCTCGACGGATCCAACGTTGCCGGATGGGACGACGGTTGCGGCGGTGATGGGTGAGATGGGCCGGGGGTTCGATGGCGGCTATGCGGAGTACACGTTGTTGCCGAACTCGCTGCTGATGCCGGTCACGACCACGTTGCCTTGGAGCGTTTTGGCCGCACTACCTGAGTCTTACTTGACCGCACAGGGCTCGCTGGACGCGTTGGGTGTCGTGCCGGGTGGCGATGGGCGGTTGTTGATTCGTGGCGGCACTTCATCGGTGGGAATGGCGGCCGCGTCGATCGCGTGCGGCTATGGGGTCAAGACGGCGGCCACGACTCGGCGGCAAAACAAGATCGATGCCCTGACTGCGGTTGGCGTCGACTACGCACTCGTCGACACCGGTGGACCGCTGACGGCGAGCATTCACTCGGTCTGGCCCGAGGGTCCGGACTATGTTTTGGATCTCGTCGGGGCGCGCACGGTGGTGGAATCGCTGCACCTGGTGCGTCGTGGCGGGACGGTGTGTGTGACGGGTTCGCTCAGCGGGTGGCTGATCCGGGACTTTGAACCGATAGCGATGATCCCGTCTGGAACCAAGCTTACGGCTTTCCACAGCGACAACCTCAAAGGCAATGCGGGCGCGACCGTGCTGCAGCGAGTAGTCCATGAGGTCGAGGCCGGCGTTTATCGACCCAACGTCGACCGTATCTTCGGCCTGGACGACATCGTTGCGGCCCACCGGTATATGGAGAACGACCAAGCCAGCGGGAAAGTTGTCGTCGTGCCCTAGGGGTGCTCCGTTACGTGGCTACTCGTCGTATCGCGGTCGATCACGCACTGGAGATAGCGGAGCAAAGGGAATGTCTAACTTTCGCCGTCGCCGGTAAGTGCAAGCAGCATGGGAGCCTATCGGCCATGGACCGTCACGCAGTCCCACAAAGCGGCCAGTCGCGCCTAGAAACCCACTCCTCGGACGAAAGGTGGATTACATGCATCGCTCGCGCATCAATGGGCTGCTGATCGACTGCAACACCGACGATATCGACGCCGCCGCGCAATTTTGGGCGGACGCGCTGGGCCGTCCGGTCGATATGAAGCATCCGGGAACTCGCGGCAACTACCGCATGCTGGAAACGCCGCCCGACGAGCTCAGCGTGCAGCTTCAGCGCGTGGACCACGAAAGCCGCGTGCACATTGATATCGAGACCGACGACATTCCGGCCGAAGTTGCAAGGCTCGAAAAACTGGGCGCCAAAGTGGATGAACGCAAGGAGCGCTGGGTGATCATGCGCGCGCCGACGGGGCAGCGTTTCTGCATCGTTCGGGTACAGCGCGCGAATTGGCCGAAAAACGCCAATCAATGGGACTGATATGCGATCGCCGCCGATATGTCTTGCCCAACTCCAGACACTCTCATCCGGCTTCCCCATAACCGCCATTCGCCGTGTCTGCTCGGAGTCGACAAGCGTCCTTGACGCAGGATCAGCACAAGGCTCCTTACACAGCGCTCCGTTCAATTCGAGCTCACTGAGCAGACGCGCGATGCGGTCGCCGCCTGGATCGCGGCCGCTCGCCTGAAGCCGGAACAGTTCCTCTTTCCGAGCCGTATGTCGGCGTCACCTCACCTTTCGACTCGGCAGTATTCGCGGATCGTTCATACTTGGGCCGGATCGATTGGGCTTGATCAGGCGGCGTACGGCACTCATTCAATGCGACGTACCCAGTCGACGCTGATCTACCGGCGCACGAGGAATCTCCGGGCAGTCCAACTCTTACTCGGTCACAGCAAGCTGGAGAGCACCGTCAGATACTTCGGAATTGAGGTCGACGACGCGCTGGAAATTGCCGAATAGACCGAGGTGTAGTTCTTTCGGCTTGGTCACGACCGCCGGACCCGGCGGCCGCACATCGATCGCGGCCATTCGGCGTTGGCGAGGGAGCGGCGGTCATCGACCCGATCCCGACGTTGGCGGAGCCGAAAGCGGCCATCGTCGCCGATGAAAGCTGACGGTGAGGTCGGTTGCGCTTGTCCTATTCGGGACCGCAATCGGCCTTGCTCGAACGAGAGATTACCAACCGTAGTCGGGCTCCCACCACGCAGTGACAACTCGTCCGTCCTTTCCGACGGCGAACAAATCAAGGTGCAGTCTGGGAATGGACCATACGGCAGTAATTGGTTGGCCGACGGCGGCCTGGTATGCGTCCTTGATGGCAAGCCAGCCCTCGGGCCGCCAGCCCTGAATGTCGTTCCACCAGATACTCCAGACGGTACCATCCGTGGCAGTGGTGAAGAGGTCCAGGTGCTTGCCTGATTCGCGCCAGACTGCCGTCACCGGCGTTCCGGCCGCCATCTTGATTTCGGAGTGAATGGAAAGCCAGCCGCCCGGGCGCCAGCCGTCCACATCGTTCCACCAGATGCTCGAGACGGTACCGTCCGTAGCAGTGGCGAAGAGGTCCAGGTGTTTGCCCGGTTCGCGCCACAATGCGGTGACCGTCGTTCCGGGCTTCATCTTGATTTCGGGATGAATAAATAGCCAGCCGCCCGGTCGCCAGCCGTCCACATCGTTCCACCAGATGCTCGAGACGGTACCGTCCGTAGCCGTGGCGAAGAGGTCCAGATGCTTGCCCGGTTCGCGCCATAGCGCAGTGACCGTCGCTCCGGGCTTCATCTTGATTTCGGCGTGAATAGATAGCCAGCCGCCCGGTCGCCAGCCGTCCACATCGTTCCACCAGATGCTCGAGACGGTACCATCCGTAGCAGTCGCGAACAGGTCCAGGTGTTTGCCCGGTTCGCGCCACAATGCGGTGACCGTCGCTCCGGGTTTCATCTTGGTTTCGGAGTGAATGGACAGCCACCCGTCCGGTCGCCATCCCGGCTGCTGATCACTCCACCAGATGCTCCAGATGGTTCCATCGGTGCCGCTGACGAAGAGGTCCAGGTGCTTGCGTGCCTCGCGCCAGACTGCGGAAACCGTGGCGCCCGACTGCATCCTGACCTCCGGCGGATTGGGATTGACCGGTGCCCAATAGCCCCAATTGCGAAAAGGCTCCCACCAGGTCGTCCACACTTGGCCATCCAGGCCGGTCACAAAGAGGTCCAACTGCACGTTGAGTTCCCGCCACAACGCAGTGACCCGTGAGCCTGGCTGGATTTGAAACCAGCCATTGATATCGGACCATTTCCGGAACACCCGCTGCAGCCAGCCGAAGTTTTCCTCGCCAAATTCAGTGGTCGCTACTGCTGCATATCCCTCCGTGTATCCGTTCCACGTGTTGTAAACGACGCCCGTAAACCGATCCGGAATCAGAGCGAGAAGCTCCCGGCGCCACCAGCCATTGTTACCGTAGATGCCAGACCTGCCCAAGGGCGGCGGCGGAAAGACCAAGTGACCATCGTAGCCGGGCGTGAGGTCCATCAGCACCGGAATGCCCTTCGCCATCCAATCGGCGAAATAGGTCCTCTTGACCGCTAACCGATCCGCCTCCGAGCGCTCCGGTGACAGCGAAATCTCCGGAATGAACCCTTGAATGGCCAATAGCGATTTCTGCTTTCTTAGCGTGCCTCCAGCGTCTGCAGCGATGGGGTAATACACGTTCTGCTCATTGCCGGGGACCGAACCGTTGATGACGGGACGCACTTGCGCGTCGATAGTGAAGCCAATCCGGATGCCCTGGTCTTTGAATCGGCCTTCGATATAGTTCGCGACCGCGTCAAAACCAGCGGCGAAGCGTTCATGCTCATGGGCGGCGAGAAACGTCGATCTCACCTGAATGATGTGGATCGCCAGTCGACTCTGCCCGTCCTGGTCGTATAGGCGAAGCCAGCGGCCGGGCCACTGTGATTTTTGAGGAGCGATGACATAACGCCTCAGCAAATCCTCGATTTGAACGACCAGTTGAGAACTGGCCGGATCGGCAGGGGGAAACTCTTTTGCAAACGTGAACTCTCGGCTTTTCGGCGTCGCGCCTCCCGATTCAATGGCGGGCATGATCAATAACGACTGGCCGATGGCCGCGTCAAAGAGTTCATCGTGAGCTTGGGTCGAGGTCTGCATGGGCGCCCAATAGCGCCAGCGGTCGGTGCCGCGTTCGCCCCAATATGACATGATGACAACGTTAGCACCGGCGCGGTGCATCTCATCTACCGCGAACTTGCGATTGGCGGGGTTAACGGACCAGCCCAGATGCCGCCCATCGGCGGGATGGACGGTATAGCAGTTGTCATTCGGGCCGTTGGGAAAGTCTTCGTAGAAGAGAACCGGGTTGTAGCTGGAACGCCAGTCGCCCGCGAAAAAGTAGACGCCTTTCACCCGCCGCTGATCGAGTTCTGAATTGGCGATGCGTCCCCAGCGTGGATCTGCCATAGACGTGCTCCCATCGAGAAGAGGGCCTCCTGAGTGGCCACATGAGGTAGGGTACCTAGACCGGAAGATTCCGTGGCGGCCGCGAACGGCTGGAATTGGCCGTTCAGCGACTTGCGCGAATGTCCGCTGTTTTGGCGCACGATATCTGTGCTGCGCAAATATTCATGTCGCGAACCTTCTGCCGTTGAGCGACTGCGCGCTTAGTTAGGTTGGATCTGGCATGATGCGCGCATGATTCACGTGGCGCGAGCGATCGTCGAAGTGTTTTTCGACTTGGTGAAGCATCTAGATGATTCGATCGAGGCGCTCGGGCTGGAGGTCTTGCGGTCACCGATCCCAAGTCCAAAGGCCAATGCTATTTGCGAACGCGTAATCGGCACGATTCGACGGAAATGCCTGGATTGGATGATCCCGCTGTCGGAGGCGCACCTGCGAGCGATAGTCAACGAGTGGTCCGCTCATTCGTTGGATCGCCTCCGCGAAAACGAGTACGGCTCTCGGATGTCCGCGAGGGGCAGCGGAAACGACAACAATTGCGCGTTAGCCCGGGACGCCTGCCGATAGCGACTGCAGCGCAATGCTCACCGCCTGCTCAAGCGACCACTGCGCGCCCGCCTGCCATGCCAACTCGAAGTCGGCCCCGCCCAATGCGTCGAGTGCCGTCGCGCGCGTGCGCCGATGAAACGCCCGCATCTCGGCCTCGACCGGCGCGTCGATCGCCGCGAGCGCCGCGTCGATCGCGCCGAGAAGCCGGGCCGCGCCGGCCGCGTCGCCGCGGCGCAGCGCGAGCATCGCCGCGCCGATCAGGCTCGACGTCAACGGCAGCGGCTCACCCATGGTTTGCCGCAGCGACAGACTCTCGAGGATGAGCGGCGCTGCCTCTGCGGCAGCGCCAGGTTCGGGCAGGGCCAGCCGCAGCGCCGCCAATCCAAGCAGCGCCGAAGCCGTCAGCGAACGCTCCTCCAACCCGCGGCACAATTGCAGGCACTCGTCGAGGCAGCGCCGCGCGGTCTTCGCGTCGTCGGCCACCATCGCGGCCAGCCCGAGACTGCACAGCGACGCCGCTTCGCCCCACTTGTCGCCGATCTCGCGCGACAGCGTCAGGCTCTCGTCGTACAGCGGCCGGGCGGCCTCGAAATCGCCCTGGTCGGTCGCCACCTTGGCGAGATTGCCGAGCAGGCTCGCTATCGCGAACCGGTCGCCGACCTCGCGCATCAGTGCGAGCGCTTGCTCGAACAGTGCCCGCGCCGCGGGAAGATCACCCTGCACGAGTGCGACGAGGCCGAGATTGTTCAGCGCTCCTGCCACTCCCGCCTTGTCGCCCATCGCGCGCTTGAGCGTAAGGCATTCCTCGAGCAGCGTGCGTGCCTCGGCGTGGCGCCCGAGGTCGAGCGCGACATTGCCGAGATTGTTCAACGACCACGAGACGCCCCAGGCGTCCCCAATCTCTCGCCTGACGTCGAGCGCCTCCTGGTGCAATTCCTGCGCGGCCAGGTTATCACCCCGACTAGCGGCGACCAGGCCCAGGTAGTTCAGCGCCGTGGCGACGACGGCGCGGTCGCCTGCGGCGCGCGCAGCAGCCAACCCTTCATCGAGGCTCGAGCGTGCGCGAGGGTACTCGCCCATGCGCCAATACACGAGCCCGGTTTCGACCGCTATCTGGCCGCGTTCGTTTGGCAGATCGGTGCGCACCTTCCCAAGCCACTCGAGCGCCGCGTCGAAATCACCGCGCAGGCGGCAAAGCCTGCCGAGCGCGAGATGTGCCTGCACGACCAACCGCGCATCGCCGACGCTCAGCGCGACGCCCAGCGCCGCGTTGTTGTCCTCCTCGGCGGCGGCATAGCTTCCGGTCAGTTCGAGGACGGCGCCGCGCTGCAGATGCACGGCCGCCTGCTGCGTCGCCTCGTCGAGCAGTGACAGCAGCTCGCCGTAGTGCGCGAGCGCGCTTTCGTTCGCGAAAGCCCGCTGCTCCGCCTCGCCGGCCTTGTGCAGATACTCGCGCCGCTTATCGAGGTTGTCGCTGCGCCCGTAATGGAATGCGAGCAACGCGACCGGCGGAGAGTCTGCATACGTCGACTCGAGATAGCGCGCCAATCGCTCGTGCAGCCGCGCGCGTGCCGCGAACGGCAGGCTCTCGTAGGTGACCTCGTGCGTGACGATGTGCTTGAAGACGTAGCTCATTTCGGGCTCGGCGGAGTCGAGCGGCGTGATCTCGAGCGACTGGAGCGTGTCCAGAGCCGCCTTGAGCTGCGGCAAGTCGCCGACCTCGGGGCAGTAGCCAGCGAGCCAGCGGGCGCGAAACGATCGGCCGACGATACTGGCGACGCGCAGCGTCAGCTGCTCGCGCTGACCGAGCTGGTCGATGCGGCTCAGCACCAGCGTGTGCAGGCTGTCGGGCAGCTCTATCCGCGCGAGATCGGCGCTGTCGCGCGGGTCGAGCCCACGGTCGCGCAGGTAATTCAGCAGCTCCTCGAGATAGAACGGGTTGCCTTGCGCCCGTGCGAGCAGCCGGTCGACCAGCTCGTCGGCCACGTGCCCGCCGCGTGCCGGGTACAGTTGCACGAGCTTTGCGCGGATCGCCTGCACGCACTCCGGCCGTGTCAGTTCGGCGAGCTCGATGCGGCTGAACGCGGGCAGCGCAGCGAGCCGCCGTGTCTGCACTTCGGCGAGCGTCGGCCGGAACGCCAGCACGAAGCACACCGGCAACCCTGCCACCGCGCGCGACAGTTGCTCGAGCAAGTCGAGCGACACCGCATCGATCCAGTGCGCGTCCTCGATCACGATCAGCGTCGGGCACTCGGACGCCGCGCCCTTGAGCGCGTCCTCGAGCAGCGCGTGCAGTGTGCTCTGTCGAAGCTTGGGCTCGAGCGTGCTCGTGAAGGCGTTGTCGGGCAGGTCGAGGTCGAGCAGCCGGCCGAGCAGCGGCAGCGCCTGCGCGCGTTGCGCTGCACGCTCTTCAAGCTCGGCCTGCAACGCCGAGAGCTGCCTGCGCAGCGGTTGCTCGGGGTCGACGTTGAAGAACGCCGACCAGATCGACCTCCACGGTTCGTAGGGCGTCGCGAGACGATCGGAGCGGCACGCGCCGCCGTAGCCGGTGAATCCACGCCGCCGCGCGGCGCGGATTGCTTCGGCGACCAGGCGCGACTTGCCCATCCCAGCCTCGGCGACGATGCCGATGACCTGCGCGTGGCCAGCTAGTGACGCCTCGAGCCGGTCGGCGATGGCCTGCAATTCCGCCTCGCGCCCGACCATCGGCAGCGCGTACGCCGGCTCCTGCAGGCGGATCGCGCGCAGCCGGCGCTCACCGACGACCGCGAACACCGGCAGCGGCTCGCCCTTGCCCTTCATCGTCACCGGGGCCCGTGCCTCGACGTTGATGTGCTCGGCGGTTGCGCGCTGTACCGGCGCGCTGATCACGATCTCGCCGGGCGCCGCGGATTGCATCAGTCGCGCGGCGAGATTGACGTCGTCGCCGAGCGTGCCGAACGTGCGGCGTGTCGGTGCGCCGAACGAGCCGACCCGCATCGGCCCCTGCGCAATGCCGATCTTCAGCGCCGGCAGGCCACACGGCGGCATCGGCGCGGCGCGCAGCTCCAGCGCAAGCATCACCGCGCGACGGGCGTCGTCTTCGTGAGCCTCGATCGCGCCGAAGCTGACATGCACATAGTCGCCCTCTTCGCCGACGGCGAGGTGCATCGGCATGCCGCCGTGACGCTGCGCCGAGGTTTGCAGCGATTGCATGATCGTGCCGACGTGCTGCGGCGCGTCGTCGGCGTCGATTCCCGAAAACGCGACGAACAGCGCGACGCACGGCCGGTACTCAGTCGCGAGCCCCGACGCGGTGCGCTCGCGCTCGCGGACCGCAGGGTGCACCCACGGCCGCAGATGGGCCTCGTCGACGACCAGCATCTCGACGCGATCCGTCGTCGGCGTCTCGACGTAAAGCTGGGTCAGCACCGCGAAACGCTCGCGGGTCGCTGTGTGCTCGCGCCATTCGCCGACGGCCACCGCGTTGCCGAGCGTCTGCACGGTCGGAAGGTCGAGCACGACCTCGCTCCGGCGTGCGAGCTTCTCGCCAACCGCGGCGCGCCGCACCGTCGCTCCGGCGAGCACGTCCCAGACCTGCCACGCCGGATCGCCGACGACGAAGCGAAAAGCAGCACCGCTAGCGACAGAAACTTTCAGTCCGAGCGCAGCGGCGAACTGCCCCGGCAACTCTATGGCGCCGAACGGCTGCATCGCACGTTGCATCGCGACGGCGCAGCTCAGCGCACGCGCGGCAGCCGCGCCTTCCCGATCGTCGAACCAGCACGTGATGGCGTCACCGGCGAATCCGATGACGCTGCCGCGGTGGCGCTCGACCTGGGCGATCAGCGCGGTGTAGACGACGTCGAGGTAGCGCGTGACCTCGTCGGCGCCGCGTCGAGCGCCGAGCGTGGTGCGTAGCGCCTCGGTCCATGCGGTGAAGCCGGCGATATCGGCGATCAGCGCGACGCCAATCGGGCGCGACGGCATCGCGCGGCCGGTGGCCAGCGACCGCAGGCGGTCCTCGGGAAGGTAGCTGCGCAACTCCACGAAACAATGTTATCAAGCGCAGACGCCGCGCACCGCGAACACGCCATCCGCAGTCACGGTGCGGTCGCGTCGGCTTGAGTTAGAGCCATTCGCGCACTCGCACACAGCTGCGATAGGTGCCTGAATGTGTTGATGGCCCGTGTACTGCATCATCAACTGAACCCTATATGGACGCTCCCCGATTTGCAAAGCACCGTCGTTCGTTTTGGTTGAGCAGGTGACGATTGCAGCCATATATCCGGCCTTCAGTGACGCACTCCTGCGCCTCACTCGGCGCGAGGCGGTTTGCCACGGGCATCAGAAGTGGTAAAGTAAGGAATCATTGTTTCCTTGGAACACCACGATGCTTGCCAAGCTGACGACCAAGAACCAGCTGACGCTGCCCAAGGCCATCACCAACACGATCGGCCCGGTCGAGTATTTCGAAGTTGAGGCCA
The DNA here is from genome assembly GCA_963728935.1 of uncultured beta proteobacterium. Lineage (GTDB taxonomy): Bacteria > Pseudomonadota > Gammaproteobacteria > Burkholderiales > Casimicrobiaceae > CAVSMC01. The sequence goes on from CAVSMC010000001.1 coordinate 3,861,738, forward strand.
GGGGAGGTGTGATCGTTCTAACGCCTGTGCGCATCCAGCGGGCGGATGCGGTGCGCGACAAGCTAGCAGAGCTGGGGCTGAAGGAGCAGGACGTCGACGATGCTGTCAACTGGGCGCGCCGGGCTGGTCGCAAGACCCGAAAATGAAAGGCACGCAACGGGTGGTACTGGACACCAACGCGGTGCTCTCGGCGCTACTCTTCGACCAGGGGCGGCTGGCACCGCTGCGTGCAGCGTGGCGAAGCGCTACTTTCCATCCGCTCGTCTCCAGGCCGACGATCGAAGAACTGATGCGGGCGCTGACGTATCCCAAGTTCGAGCTTACGCCGGAGGATCAGCGCGAGCTCGTCGCCGACTATCTGCCCTCTTGCACGACGGTCCGAATGCCGGTCAGGCCGCCCAGTACGCCGCCGTGCCGGGACCCTTTCGATGTCGCGTTCCTGCAGCTCGCAATCGCCGGGAAGTCCGATTATCTCGTTACCGGCGACAAGGATCTCCTTGGTCTCAGCGGGACCATTCGTTGTCCGATCATTGCGCCCGAAGCGTTTCTCGGCGTGCTCAAGTAAGCCGAAGCTCTTCCTCGCGCAAGGTTCGAATCGCTCCGGTCGACGGCGATGTCCTACGCAAGCGTCGCTAAGCTATTTATTGGCGTCCCCAAGGGGATTCGAGCTTAACCCACAGATTGAGATCGCTCGCCCGGTTCGGCTCCCAGCGTGAGGGCCGGTAGCACACGGGCGGGAGGGCTGAGTACCGGATCGGGTCGGATGCAGCGAGTTCCGGAAAATAGTAAGCGAATCGCAGGCTAAGCGGGAGCGAGGAATGAATCCGCTCGAAGTTCGCGACCTGAAGAAGAATTTCGGCGTGGTGGCCGCGCTGCGCGGCGTGAGCTTCGGCATCGAACCGGGCGAGGTATTCGGGTACCTCGGCCCCAACGGCGCCGGAAAAACCACGACGCTTCGAATTCTCCTTGGTCTCGTCCGTGCGACGAGCGGGGAGGTCGCACTATTCGCGCAGCCGCCGCTCGCGCCTGCGAGCCGCAGCGACATCGGCTTCATGCCAGGGGATCTTCGCTTGTACGGCGACATGACCGGCGTGGCGACGCTCGATTTCTTTGCGCGCTTTAGGACCGATCGGCCACCGGTGCTGCGACGAAAGCTAATGGACGTGCTCGCGCTCGACGAGGGAACGCTGCAGCGACGGGTGAAGTATCTCTCGCACGGTACCCGACAGAAGCTCGGTCTTGTTGTCGCGATGCAGCACGACCCGGCATTGCTGCTGCTCGATGAGCCCTCGAACGGACTCGATCCGATCGCGCAACATGCGTTTCGTGACCTCGTGCGCGATTTCGCCGCGCGCGGCCGATCGGTCCTTTTTTCGACGCACGTGCTCTCCGAGGCGCAGGACGTGTGCAGACGTGTGGCGATCCTGCGGCAGGGCGAGATCGTCGCCTTGGAGACCATCGAGAAGTTGCGCAGCAACGTGATGCGGCGACTGAATGTCCGGCTCAGAGGCGACGCACCGCGAGCTTTGTTGGACAGTCCGGCCGTTATCCGGTCGGAAGTGGTGGGTTCCCGGGTGACGTTGTGGGTGCGCGGAGATTTGAACCCGATCCTGCGGGCGCTCGCCGCGGTGGAGGTGGAAGATCTGGTTTTTCCGGAACCGCAGCTCGAGGACATCTTTCTGAGCTATTACGCAGAATCGGCGGACGCGCGTGCGTAACCTGTTCTCTTGGCTAGCGGCGCGAAATCGCGGTTTCCTGACGGCCTGCGCACTGCTGCTCGGCAGCTTCCAATTCATTCTGTGCGCAATTGTCTCGAGCATGAATATCGAGAGCACGCTCGCACAGGTACTGACGTTCGCGCCGCCGCTGTTTCGCGCCATGATCGAGCAGTCGGTGCTGGGCGGCTCGACCGCGGGCGTGCTCGCCTTTGGCTGGAATCATCCAATTACGCACGCGCTGATGACGGCGGTGGCCATCACGCTCGCCGCGCGGGCGATCGCAGGAGAGATCGAAAACGGTGCGATCGAGCTCGTCCTCGCGCAGCCGCTGTCCCGCGAAGCCTACCTTGCGTGCCATGTGATCTTCGGCCTGATCTCAATAACGATCGTCGCATGTGCCGGCGCATTGGGCACCGCGATCGGCCAGCGGGCATTCGCCATGCAACCTTTCGGCGTCGGCCGCGTGGCGCAGCTCCTCGTCAACCTGATTCTGCTGCAATCCGCTATCTATATGATCACCCTGCTGGTTTCGGCATGGGGGCGCGAGGCGGGCCGCGTTGCCGTGGTCGGAGTATTCGCCGTGGTGGTCTCGTACCTCGTCAACGTGATTGCCACGTTGTGGCCGCAAGCGGCGTTCCTGCACGCGTACTCGCTGCACAGCTATTACGACCCGCGAGCGATTCTCGTGAAGGGCGATCTATCGACGTCGTCCGCGCTCCTGCTTGCGGGATTCGCCATTGCTTGTGGCGCGGTCGCCCTCCGGCGTTTCGGCACGCGCGATCTACCCTGATAGCTGAGTTGGACGCCGCGGCACCGAGCCGCGCGACTACAGCCATGGCAGTTCGCTGCGAGGCCCGTCCGCGTCGGGTGTCTGCCACAAGAAGTGGAAAGTTACCTGCGCCTGCCGAGCAGACACGCGGCGCGAAAGGGGAAGCCACTTGCCGCGTGTGATCGCGACGCTGTTGGCAAGAAAGATGCCGGTGTGCGTAATCGCGCGCCCCGTGCCTGATTCTCGGAGCTCGGTGCGAATCTCTCGAGATGAACCGAAGTGTCTTTGCTCGCGTTCGGAACGACACAACCCGCCAACACGCGCAGCGATTCTGAACGACGGCAGGGGCGTCGGTCGCCGACATCCGGCAGCGGATCAGCGACGGCGCTCTTCCAGCTGCGCTCTGAGCCCCCGGCGGACCCGCCGCACGTAAAACCGCAATCTGCTGATCTATCTGGATGCCGCATTGCAGCGGCGCGTGATCCAGATATTCCACTACGCGCTCAATCCCGAACGCTTTCTTCTGCTCGGTCCGTCGGAGACCTCCGGGCAGGGATCGGAGCAAAGGTCCCGCAAAAGCCAGCAAGAGCGGGATCGCAACGACCAGGTTCGCGAGCGCTGCACCCACGCGTTCGAGCGATCCGAACCCGGCGGCGGAATAGCGAGTCAGCAGTACGGTGAGCGCGACGGCAAGCGTCACTCCCATGATCTCGGTCCAATCGAGCCTGGCGTCTTCGCCTCTTGGAGTGCGCGAGCTCACCGTCACCGTCCACCGTGTTGATCGCGAACACTTCGTACCCGAATAGGAATTTCGAGACCTTGACGTGGTCCTCCACCGCCCAGGACGCCCGCGGCGCTTAAAAAGCGCCATCATTGACGGAAGTCATAGCTCGGTGACAAGCTGCCGTTTGAACCCCGCAACTCTGTGGCCAGCGTTTTTGCGGTGCCAGCGAACCGGTGGCGCATGCGAAGTCGGGCCATCCGAGTGATCGAAGAAGACCAACCGGTCAAGACTGAGATGGCGTCAGACCGAGACACCGGTGGGCCGACCGAGCGTTGCCGAAGCGACGCGCTGCAACACTCGAAGACCACGCGCGCTGCTCGCGTGCTCTTCACAGCCGTGGCGTACCTAGCGGCCTATGTCGCGCTCGACCACCTGACGTACTTCGACGCGATTGCGAGATTGGCGATTACACCGGTCAATCCCCCACCGGGACTCTCGTTGTTCCTGCTGCTGCGGTTCGGTTTCCGCTACGCGCCCTTGCTGCCAATTGCCGCCTTCGCTTCGGACGTCATGGTTCGATCTGCGTCACCGCTGTCATGGCTGACGTGGACGAACGCGATGCTCATTGGCTGCGGGTACGCGTTGGTCGCGGTCATGCTCGTCCGCAAGAAGGGCAAGATTGCCTACCTGCGAACCGTCTCCGATCTCAACGGCATCGTGGTCGCCGCGACGTTCGGACCAGCCGGAGTTGGTTTGGCCTATGTGCTGGTAAATGTGTTCGCCGGCGCGCTGCCGACCGCGCTCGCCTTGAAAGGGGTGCTTCAGTTCTGGATCGGCGATTCCGTGGGTATCATTTTGACAAGCCCCGCCTTACTGCAGCTTGCGGCATATCGACGGCGGTTCAGGGTTACCAACCCGGTAGAGGCTGCGCTGCAGGTGGGGGCCGTCCTACTTGCCGGCTGGGTAGCCTTCGGCATTTCGGAAACCGACGAATTCAAGTACTTCTACCTGATCTTTGTCCCGATTATTTGGGTCGCCATCCGACGGGGACTGCAAGGGGCCATTGTGGCCAATCTCGCGGTCCAGTGCTCCGTCTTGGCCACAGCCGGCACGTTGACGGCCAAGGGCATCCAGATCTGGGAATTGCAATTGTTGATTCTCACCCTGGCATTGACCGCGCTCTACCTGGGGGTCACGGTGAGCGGACGGTGGGAGGCTGAACGCGAGCGGCGGGTCCAGGAAGTCAGGCTGAACCGGATTCAACGGGTTGCCTCGGTTGGCGAACTCGCGGGCAGCATCGCGCACGAGCTCAACCAGCCGCTATCGGCCATCGCAATGTACGTCCGGGCCTCGATGGCGCTAGCGGGGACGCAGCAGGAGAAGATGCCGGCGTTAGACGACACGCTGCACAAGGCCGATGGTGAAGTACACCGTGCCAGCCAGATCATACGGCGTCTGAAAGGACTGTTCGGCTCGCTCCAGGCCCCACGGGAACGGAGGGATCTCCCAGATCTAATTCAGGGGGTTGTCGCGAGCGTGGCCCAGCGCGCGAGCGACCACCACGTAGAAATTCAGGTCGATTGCGAGGCGAACACGCCCCAAGTCGAGGTCGACATCACGCAAATGGAAATTGTGTTCCGCAACGTGCTGGACAACGCGATCGAGGCCTTGGCCGATGCCACTGATCGCCGGCGAATGATTCGAGTCCGCGTTGCGGGTACCGCTGACGGCTCCGTGCTGTGCGATATCGCCGATAACGGGCCCGGTATCCCTTCGGCGCTTCAAAGCGTCTTGTTCGAGCCGCTCGATAGCGGCACGAGACAAGGCATGGGATTCGGACTGTCGATCAGCCGATCCATCGTCGAAGCGCACGGAGGCAACATCGAATCGATAGATAACGCACACGGTGGCACCACGATTCGAGTCGTCCTGCCAGCAGCCCAGGCTTCGGCATGACGACCGGCGCCCCCGAGACTGTCTACGTGATCGATGACGACGCTTCGGTTCGCGATTCGCTGGTGATTTTCCTGTCGCTCAAAGGCTTCCAGGTGAGGGCCTATTCATCCGCCGAGGCGTTCCTTGACGCGATGCCGCCCGTCATCGCCGGATGCCTGTTGCTGGACATCCGAATGCCGCGGATCACCGGATTGCAGCTGCAGGCCGAACTCGCCGCGCGCGGTATTGAGGTGCCAGTCGTTATCATTACCGGCCATGGTGACGTTTCCGCGGCGCGCTCGGCGTTCCTGCACGGCGCGGTTGACTTCCTTGAGAAGCCACTGGAAGAGAAGTCGGTATTGCGTGCGATCGGCGAAGCGCTCAATCGAGATCGCCAGCGGCGCGAGCAAGAAGCATCTTCCGTGCAGCTCGACACCTCCATGGCCCGCCTGACCGCCCGCGAGCGGGAAGTCATGGAACTGATGTGCGACGGTCATCGAAATCTGGACATTGCGGAGCAGCTTGGCATCAGCCCCCGCACGGTCGAGGTCCACAAGGCTCACCTGATGGCGAAGCTACAGGTCGACAGCCTGGCCGAGTTGATCCGCCTGCGCAAGCAACTGCACCTCTAAAGCAAAGACTAGCGCCGGCAAGAGTGCCGCGATCGACTGCGCCTAGCACTACAGCCGAGGCTGGTCGGCCGCGTCGAATCATCCAGCGGTCGCGAGCCGCCCGGATCGAACCACCTGGACAACGATAGGGGCCGTCAGAAGCGTCGTCAGGACTACGATGATGACGACGATCGAACAACCGGGCCCGACATTACGCCGAGCGACTTCCCGGCCCGGGTTACGCCTGCCCGTGATGCCGTGTTGACCATGCGACGCAGGCGCAGCACCTCGGCAAGACTTCCGGCTTTCAACTTCTCCATCAGATGAGCGCGGTGCACTTCGACCGTGCGCGGGCTGAGACCAAGGATGCGGGCGACCTCTCGATTGGGATGCCCAGCGCATAGAAGCGATAGCACCTCATGCTCTCGCGTGGTCAGGCGGTGCATCAAGGTATGAATGTCCGCGACCTCCCCTTCCCAGGCCCGACGGCGCTCGTCCCGGTGCAGCGCCGTCCGCACGGCGGCGAGTAGTGCGTCCTCTTGGAGCGGCTTTTCAAGCAAATCGACCGCCCCACTGCGAAAAGCAGCTCGCGCGACGGATGCGTCACCATGCCCGGTGATAAAGACCACCGGTATCAGCATTCCGCGCTTCAGAAGCTCCGCCTGCAACTCGAGGCCGCTCATCCCGGGCAGCCGCACGTCCAGCAACAAGCAACCGGCAGGGTCGGCGTCAAGCACCGACAGCAAGGCTTCCGCAGAAAAAAAAGCCCGGACATTGAACCCGTGCAGGCTCAGCAATAGCACCAGCGCATCGAGTAAGGACGAATCGTCCTCGACCATGTACACGCTCGGCGCTACCGCCGGTGCAGGCCGTGGTGCAACCGCATGCCCCGCCGCACAGAGCGCTGGTGTTCGGACGGTCGTCATACAAAGGCCGCTCGGCCCACTCCGGATCGCAACCACCCCGCCTGACCGGCCGTCGTCATCGGCGAGGCCGGAATGGCCGTGGCTGCACGCCGTTCAGTGCAGGGCGACGCTATCTGCCGACCCAGTCGCTTGCTTTGAGGATTCGGCTACGGCCGCTTCGAGCCTTGTCTCGTCATCCGCCGTTTCCTCGGCGCGCAGGATCTGTGTGGCGACATCTCGCAGCGAGACCAGTCCACTCGCTCGCGGGCCGTCGCCAACGATCAAGTGCGAGCAGCGGTACACGTTCATCAACGCCAGTGCCATCTCCAAGGTGGTGGCATCCGGGATTCGCTGGACGTTGCGATTGGTGACCAGCGATAGCGGCGTCTTGCTCGCATCACGCCCGGCTAGCACCACGCGCTCGATCAATTCCTTGGAGGAAAAGACGCCCACGGGAAGTTCGGCACCATCCATGACAAGCACGGCTTGCACCTCGTGGTCCGCCATCAGAGCGGCGGCGCAAGACACCGGAGAGGAAGCAGCGACTTGAATCGTTTCCTCGGCCCGGCGATACTCAATTAGCCCACCTACGGTGTGCAGTTTCATGAGATTCTCCTCAGCCAAAGTTATCCAACATGATGTGTTCGCGCTCGACGCCAAGGTCGTTCAACATCTTGATGACTGCCTTGTTCATCACGTCGGGGCCGCACAGGTAGTACTCGATGTCCTCAGGCGCCTTGTGATCCGCCAGGTACTGGTCTCGCAGCACGTTGTGCCGCACCAAGCCAACCGGACCGGTCCAGCGGTCCTTCTGGCGCGGCTCCGACAAGACAAGGTGCCACTCGAAATTCGGATGCTCGGCCTGCAAGCGGTTGAATTCGTCGATGTACAACGCTTCGCCAAGATTTCGGGCCGAGTACCAGAACGTCATTTTCCGTTCGGACTTCAAGCGCAACAGCTGGTCCAGGATGTGCGATCGCATGGGTGCCATGCCTGCGCCCGCAGCGACAAAGCACATCTCATTGTTGGTGTCTCGAGCGAAGAACTCGCCGTAAGGGCCAGCCACCGTGACCTCGTCACCAGGTTTGAGCGAGAACAGCCATGAACTCACCTTCCCTGGGGGTATGTTGTCGTCATAGTTCGGCGGAAACGCGAGTCGGATGGTGAAGAGCAACGTCCCCTTCTCCAGCGGGAAGTTGGCCATCGAATAGGCGCGCTCCACCGGTTCCTTCACGATGGATTTGAAGCGCCACAGATCGAAGCGATCCCACTCCTCGGAGAAGGAAGCGCCGATGTCGAAATCCCGAAACGATATTTCGTGAGGGGGACACCGAATCTGAACGTAGCCGCCGGCTCGGAACGGAACCTCGACCCCGTCCGGCAATGCAAGCTTGAGTTCCTTGATGAACGTGGAGACGTTACGGTTGGCGATGACACGGCAGCGCCATTGGCCGACGCTAAAGACACCCGATGGCAGCTCGACTCGCATTGGCCGGCGAACCTTGACTTGACACGCCAACCGCCGGCCACGCCGCGCCTCGCCTCGGCTGATGAATCCCTCCTCGGTCGGCAGGAGATCGCCGCCGCCCTCGCGAACGGTTACGCGGCAAGCCCCACAGGTTCCTTTGCCCCCGCATCCGGACGGCACGAAAATGCCCCGATCGGAAAGCGTGGTGAGCAACGTGTTGCCGGTTTCAGCGCGAACGGTCCGGCGGGCGTCGCCGTTAATGACGATCGGCACTTCGCCGTGCGGAACCAGGAACCTGCGGGCGCTTAACAGAGCCGCGACGAGCAGCATGGTCAACGCGGTGAAGACGAACAAACCAGCGAGGAGGGTCCCCATGGCGACGACTTTCAGGTGGACTCGCCGCTCCGGCAGGGAGCGGGATGGGATGCGGCTGTTAGGCCAAATGAGCCGCTGACGCAGAACGAGTACAACGACGACATGCTCGGTTTGTCGGACCGCTGCGCGGAATGCGCCATTTGTCCGAACAAGCCCATCCTACCGATATAGCGTTCGCGTGAAAATTCGGGCCTTGCATTAGGGATATGCCCTCATGTGGCACGATGCCGCGTTCAAGAAATTTCCGCTCTCGCTCGGATTGTCCCCATCCTTTCGCCACCGACTATTTGAAGCGTCAATGGCAGACGAAGAGAGGCAACAGCGCCAGTCGCGTCCGCGCGGACAGTCGTCTGGCGAGTTCTTTGCTGGGAGTCTTTGCTGAAATTCGTTCGGGAAACCCCCACCAAAGACTCCCCGGCGGGTGGCGGGGGACGTCTCGTCCTAACGCTCTTTGTTATGCCAACCACGAACACTTCGCGATGGCATAAGCGAGGGTCAACGATCCCGACTTGCTCCGTTTCGCGAATTGCTAGCGGGTGAACGCACGCTGGACGGCCTCGAGCAACAATCCGAACATAGCCTCTGGCAGTTCATCGATCACGAAGATGCGCCGTGAACGGGTAATCAGGTGCGGCACGTCGCAATGGGTCCCGAGACCGAGGGCCTCGATCCCGGAAGTGGCGGGTCTTGCCAAGCTCCGAGTCGTACGCTCCGTCGGTTGCGACCAGCAGGATGCGCCGCGCGTGTCGCGGTAGGTGACGGCCTGGTCTGCGGGATCGAGTCGCAATTCACTTAGCTCTCGCCGCAGGATTGTCTCGCGTTCGTCGAAGATTCGAATCACCTTCAACGGGGAACGAAATTGACCGCGCGTCATCCCACGGTCCCTACAGTATCGCTTGGATCGTTTGGTGTATTCGTGATTTTCCGCGATCGCCTGTAGATGCGTCTTCAACGTGGTGGGGTCCTGAACGTTCCATCGGTTTTGCGTTGATCCAGCGAGGTCCGAGATGATCGCCGTTCCGACGTTTACCTGATTTGGCAGCACATGCTGGTCGATCAACAAGTAGTTCGGAAGGTTTGGCACAAAATGGGCGAGCCCATATTCGAGCGAAACGTTCGCATTTCCTCTGGAGGCATCAAACATTGCCGCCATGGAACTCAGTAGGACCGACTTGATCTTGTCGACCACCGCTTGTGCAGGTTGTCCCGCAGGCCGTCCCACTGCATAGAAATACACGGGATATGTCCGGTGGAGGTCCGCACACACGCCCTCAAATATCGGCCTGTAGAAGAGCCACTGATACGCGAGAAAGATTCGATTCGGAACGACAGTCCTGTTCTTCATCGTTCAGTACCCAGGCTCGGCGCGGCCGCGGAGCGGGACACGCTCTCGGGGTCTTGCTTGAGCGAAGCCCGGCTCGTCATCGCCCTTGTCCGCGTCCAGGGTTGCCGCCGGGAAGACGCCGCGCTGCTTCGTCACGTTGCCAAACCAGATGCATGCAAGCATGTCTGGCGTACTGCTGACGCCAATAGCCTCGACTGTCATCAGCGGTCTGCCGCTCTTGAGGCGCACGGTGTCGCCCACCTTGAAACTTCCTGCCATCCGTCGCTCCGTGCGATTGTGGAGTCGATTGTGGGATGACCGTCGTGCGAGTTGGTCCAATTCAACGCTAAGCATTTGATTTTACTGGCGTCCCCAAGAGGTCTCGTCGCTATTGCTGCCGCGGCTCGAAAAAACACAAATGGACTCTAACGAGCACCGGCAACGGATTTGCACAGTCCGCGTGGTGGGCTGGCCCGTTCGCCGGGAACCACATCGCGGTCATTCTTGTTGTGGACCAAATTGTTCCTCGATTTGGTCACAACGCGCTCGAGGACAGAGAGGGCCTGCATTTCTGCAAGCCCCTTGATGGGGAATCAACCGACTGATTTTCGTCTCATGTGCTAGCGGCTGGGCCGCAACGGCACGTTCTTTGCGACGTGGCGCGATGACCCCGCAGGCCTCTCATACCCGTCGGCAAAGTCCGTATTTTCAGTTTCGTAGCACCGTGGCTCGCATCGCGTCGTCCGTGGACCATGAAAAACCTACACCTCATGCAACGCGCCACTCCAGCCGCCGCGGCATGCCGGAAGAATTTGCGCTCGTATCCGTCCGCAACCGTCAATGGGGCCTTCGCCTCGGACACCAGACACGAGGCTCGCAAGGCCAGGGAAATCGCATTGCTCCAGAGTTGCCTGCACGAGCCGCTGATGCTGCCTCGGCCGAGCGGAGTGGCTGATGTCCTCGCGCAAAAACTCAGGATCGCGTCGGCGTTGCGCGCAGAGCGCTCGCTCGAGAGCTGGGCCATCACGGAAACCGCACGCCCCGAAGTGCGCGAGTGGCACTGTGGCGCGTTTCGCCTGAGTTTCGGTTACCAGCGCGCCGACCTCGAGGTGCACGGGCCGCCGATCTATCCGAGCCTCGCCTCGGGCCGGCATAGTCCCGCGGAGGAGACCCTCTACACGGCCTCCGGCATGAGCGCGATCGCAACCCTCGTTACCGCATTGCTCGAGGTTCACCCATCCATCACGGTCTTCGGCATCAACGCGGGATACGGCGAGACGCGCGAGTTGCTCGAGCGATTCCGTTCCCGGATCCGGGTCGCGCCGGTCGATCTTGCGCGTGGACCGCGCACCGCGGACGCGGTTGCCCGGATCTTATGGCTCGATTCCGCGGTCCCGGCCGACTTCGACGTGGCGCTTCGGTCCGCACCGCAACAATGCGATCTGGTCGTGGTGGACACGACATGCTTCTGGCGCGGCTCGTCGCGCATCCGCAGGCTGCTGCGGTCGGCTCGCGAGCGCAACGTGCCGCTTGCGCTGGTGCGCAGTCACGCCAAGCTCGATTGCCTCGGTATCGAATACGGCCGGATGGGCTCGCTCGTGCTCGCGTGGCCGCGCCGCTCGGGTTACGCGTGGATGCACGAGCTGGTCAGGGAAGCGCGCAATTCCCTACGACTGCTCGGTTGCGCCGCAGTGCCGGCGCATTTTCCGCCGTTCACCGGAGACGACGACTATGCGGCTTGCAGCGCGGGTCGCACGGCCTCGATCATTCGCGCGACCCGGCGTCTCGCGCGTCGCCTCGAAGCAAGTGCGTTGCACGGCAGCGTCGGGCGCTTCCAGCACGGCTTGTACGTGACGCTCGCGCCGCGCGGCGAGCTACGCGTCCGCGACGTCAAGCGCGCCGTGGACGGACTCTGCGAAGCGTTGGCGGCATCGGGATTGCCGGTCCGGCACGCGGGATCGTTCGGATTCGATTTCGTCGCGATCGAGTGGTTTCCCGATCCGGCAACGGGCCGCAACGTGATCCGCATTGCGCCCGGAGACCTGCCATTTTCGGCGGTCGATGCGATCGGCGAGGGCGTCGTGCGCTGGTTCGAGTCTCAACGCGCCGGAGTGACGGCGAAGCCACGGACGCCGGGGGCCCGGCGACCGCGCAAAACAGACGCCGCGACAGGCGCGCTCGCAACCACGAAGACACCGCGATGACATCATTGCCGAGACAGGCGTAGTCCTGCTGGATCGCGAGGGCGACGCGGGGGCGGGGGTAAATCTGGGCTAAAGCCAAATCTCGACGAAAAAGTATTCTGGGCGCGGAAACCCGCAACGCTTTGAGCGTTTCCGACGCGTGACGGAAGGGCGCAGCAATGGCGCCTTCGCCAGTATGAAGCCAACCGTTGCAGTATGTACGGCTATGCTCACTACCGCACCGACGTTAGCGGCGTGTCAGGGCAGAATTCCAAAAACGGAGATCGGACTTCATTTGTCTGGTTTGACGGGGTTGTTACGACCAGGCGGCGAGCTGTTACACGCCAAGCCCGGAGTGGGGAGTTTTGCGTACCAGCTCTTGCGTACCAGCATCACGGGATTGAGCGATGAACGATCAACTGACGCGGAGCCGAATGAGATCTTCAAGATCACGTCGGCTGACACCACGGCACGCTGCGACAGTCACGAAGGAGAAACAACATGACGAGACACATGACGAAGCTGACAATCGCCGCGGCCATCACGGCATTTGCAATTGCAGTGACCGTACCCTTCACGCTTGCGCAGACGGCGCCAAATTCCGCCCCGGCGCCGCCGACCGAAGCATCTCGCGGCTACGAAACGGGCCCCGGCATGATGTACGGCCAAGCACAAGTGCCAAGCCAAGGGCAAGCGCAAGCGCCGGCACAGGGCGGCTACGGTCCAGGCATGATGTACGGCCAAGCACAAGTGCCAAGCCAAGGGCAAGCGCAAGCGCCGGCACAGGGCGGCTACGGTCCAGGCATGATGTACGGCCAGGGACAAGGGCAAGGCGGCTTCGGTTCCAGCATGATGGGTGGCTACGGCGCCGGCTGGATGGGTGGATATGGTGGGATATGGTTGCCCATCCTGCTTGTCCTCGTGGTTGCCGGCCTCGTAGTATGGGTCGTCAAACAGAAGAGCAAGTAATTGGACAAGTTCAATCACGCGAACCCAAGCGTCGTGGGTTGGGTCGTGTGGATGCGCCGTCGAACAAGCGAGCAGCCGTCACGAACTAATCTGCACACGGCAAACGAGCTGTAACCGGGCGGCGCCGGACGGAACGAGACCAGCGCAGCATTGTATGGGAGCGCTGTGCAATATGAGCCGCGGCGAACGACGACTCGTACGCAGTCTAGACCGGAACTTCGTTATCGTCATGAGGTCGCATTCGCGTGTTTAGGCCATGCCGTCAGCAGCGCAAGACAATTACCGGCGTCGCGCTCGGCGCGTGGCTCTTCGGGGCGTTCGTAGGGATTGCGCATGCGTGTGGCTGGGTTGAACCGAGCATGGCGCCGATTCATGCGCCCGCAGCAAGTACGAGCGAACATTCCTCTGGTGAAGGCACACCGGTCGGCTGCGAGCAGTTCTGCAAGGCCGACATTCCGGTTGTAACCAAGCTTCCACCCCTCGGCGACCAACCGGATGCGCAACCGCTGATCTTCGCGGTCAACAACGTCCGCATCGTCCTCGCTTCTCCCCCTGCTTTCCGGCTGGCGCCGGCCGCACATTCGACTTCGGATGTGCCGCCGTTCCTCCGCGTTACTCGCCTCAGACTCTAAGCCTCTCCCTTTTTCACGAGTCGGTGCACGCCCGCCCTGCATGCGTCCGTCCGGTTCGACCCGGTCGCACGCTGTCGGCGCATGTCGACGCTGCATAGGCGCAGACCCTCAGTCTGCAATCTTACGCAAGGACTTGGCATGGTTCCCTCACCTATCACGGCTCTGCCCAAAACGATCACGAAGGAGAAACACATGAAGAAACTGACTATCGCTGCGGCGCTCGCGGCGTTTGCAATCGCAGTAACGGTGCCGCTCACATTTGCTCAGACAGGCGGATACGGCATGGGACCCGAAATGATGGGCGGTTACGGCGGTAATGGCCAGGGGCCCGGGATGATGGGCGGCTACGGCGGTAATGACCAGGGGCCGGGGATGATGGGCGGTTACGGTGGTTATGGCATGGGACCCGGGATGATGTATGGCTATGGTGCCAATGCCGCCGGGGCGCCAAATCTCACCGACGATCAGCGTGAAAAGATCACCAAGATCCAGGAGGCCGTGTCCACCAAACATTGGGAGCTGATGGGCAAGATGCAGCAGCAGCAGTTCAAGTTCCGCGAGCTGCTTGCCTCGGGCAAAGCTGACGATGCGGCCATCGGCAAGGCGTACAAGAACGTCGAGAGTCTGCGACAGCAGATGTGGACCTCGGGAGCGGACGCGCAGAAGCAGATGGACGCCATACTCACCAAGGAGCAACGGGACCAGCTGCAACGTGGCTGGGGCCGCGGCGCCAATTGAGCGCGCTTGTGAGACGCCGCCGCGTGCTTTGGTCGGGCCCATAGCGGCTGGCAGTCAACTACCGGACACACCGTCGGCCGGCTCGCGCACTATCGGCTGACGGGAGCTCGCTCACAGGAGAGAGAAAGCTGACGAAGGGAACGAAAGCGCTCCGGACGTTCGCCATCGCCCCGTTTGGGCTGTCTGGCATCGCCATGGCCGACACCGTCACGCTTCAGCACATTCACGGTTTGGCCTACGGGGCCGATGGCAAGGCGCTTTATGTCGTAAGTCGCCGTTGAAAGACTGCTTATTTGAGCTTTACGTAACAGCGTGACATCAGAACAGTTCGGCTTGCTGCCAGCACGCGGCGATGATGGCGCTGCGGCGCTGTGCCGACTTGAGCTTGCCGCGGGCGGTGTGTCGCAGCTCGACGAAGCTATCGGGGCAGTAGTTGGCCAGTGCGTGCCGCTTGAGCCAGGCCCACAGAAACTCGACCGGATTGAGGTCGGGCGCATAGCCGGGAAGGAAGTGCAGCTTGATGCGGCCTTCCATCGAGGCGACGTAGTCGCGCACCAACCGGCTGCGATGTGCCTGCAGGCTGTCTGAGCTTCCCCCGGAAATTCGTCTTCCAGGAGGTGGGGTATAACCTCGACTGACTGGAAGGAGAAGAGATGTTCAAGATACCGAAGCAGGAGTACACGGCGGAGTTCAAAGAACTAGCCGTGAAGCGTGTGAAGAGCGGCCAGGGGATCGGCGCGGTGGCCAAGGAGCTGGGTCTGGTTGAACAGACACTGCGCAACTGGGTCAAGGCAGCGAAAGCCGGCAAGCTCCATCCGCCGGGAGCCAAGGCGATCACTCCGGAGCAGATGGAGCTCTCGGGGGTGCGGGCCGAAAACGCACGGCTGCGGATGGAGAATGAGATATTGAAAAAAGCGACGGCGTACTTCGCCAAGGATGCGCTGTGAAGTACGCCTGGATCGATGGTCAACGCAAAGCGTATCCGTTGCCGGCGATGTGCACGACCCTGGCGGTGAGCATCAGTGGCTTCCGGGCGTGGAAGAGTGGCGGCAGGTCGAACGACAGGCGCTTGCGTGATCCGCAATTGCTGGCTCTGATCCGCGCCATTCACGCGCAGCTTAAAGGAGCGTATGGCTCGCCGCGGATGGTGAAGGAGATTCGTGGGCGCGGCTTTCCGGCTAGCAAGGAACGAGTCGAACGTCTGATGCGTGAGAACGGCATTCGGGCCCGGCACAAACGGCGGTACAAGGCGACCACGGACTCGAAGCACGCGCTGCCGGTCGCGCCGAATTTGCTGGAGCGCAACTTCGCGCCCAGCGCACCCAATCAAGCGTGGTCGGCCGATCTCACGTATGTCTGGACGGACGAAGGCTGGCTGTACCTGGCCGTCGTGCTGGATCTGTTCAATCGCGAAGTCGTCGGCTGGTCGATCAAACCACGGATGACCTCGGACCTCGTGATCGACGCGCTGACGATGGCGTGGTTTCGTCGGAAACCGGCGCGCGGTTTGCTGCATCACTCGGATCGGGGCAGCCAATACGCCAGTCATGCGTTCCAGGACAAGTTGACCGAGTACGGCATGGTCTGCTCGATGAGCCGCCAAGGGAACTGCTGGGATACTCAGTCTACGATTGCCTCGAACGTCCGGCCCGGTCTGACTCGTGCTGGGATTGGCTCACTGCCTTTGCGTTGACCTGTCGACGCGGGTCCGGCGTTCCCCTGCCGTTGCCGGGCCCGTCGTCGGTGACCTGATAGGAGCTTTGTTTGTTTGCATCGTGAGTGTCCTGTCCTGCGATTGGGGTTGGCAGCGCAATGCCACACATTCAGGAGAACTGCATGAGCCTCCCCATGGAAGAGCCCGAGGTTATTGTCGGTGTTGATACGCATCTCGACGTGCATGTGGCGGTCTTGATCGACGAGGTCGGCCGCGTCGTTGCGACGCACTCGTTTCCGACCACGGCCAGCGGATACGAACAATTGGTTGAATGGGCGGGCTCGTTCGGTCGGCTCAGCCGGGCTGGCGTTGAAGGTACTGGTACCTACGGTGCTGGACTGGCTCGCTACATGCAACAGCGCGGCATCAAGGTGGCCGAGGTCAATCGTTCGGATCGGTCCCGCCGCAGATTGCGCGGCAAGAGCGATCCGACCGACGCCGAAAGTGCAGCACGGGCTGTACTTGCTGGCGACGCCAATGCCATCCCAAAGGCGCGGTCGGGCGTGGTTGAAGCGATGCGTGCGGTCAGTATGGCCAGGCGCAGCGCAGTGAAGGCCAAGACTCAAGCCATCAACCAGTTGCGCGCACTGCTCGTGACCGCTCCCGAAGCGACTCGCGCCACGCTCTGGAAGGTCAAGCCGGAACAGTGCGTCGCCCGCTGCGTTCGGCTGGCGCCGATTGGTGATACGCCACTGCTCAAGGCGTTAACCAAAACGCTGCGTCTGCTTGCAAGACGCTGGATGAGCTTGTCAAAGGAACTGCGCCAACTGGATGCCGCGCTGGACGACCTCACGAAACGGGCGGGCCACCGACTTCTTGCACAATTTGGCGTTGGTCCCCAAACAGCCGCTACGTTATTGGTAACCGCAGGCGACAATCCGGACCGGCTGCGCAGCGAAGCAGCACTGGCCGCGTTGTGCGGCGTGAGTCCGTTGGAGGCGTCGTCAGGAAAGACGACGCGACATCGCCTCAATCGTGGTGGCGATCGCGCCGCCAACAACGCACTGTGGACAATCTCAATGGTAAGAATGAGGAGCGACCCCCGCACGCGCGCCTACGTTGCTCGCCGCACCGCCGAAGGTCTGTCGACGAAGGAAATCCAGCGATGCCTGAAGCGCTACATTGTTCGCGAGCTGTATCCGCTGATCCTGGCTGATTTGGCGGATGCCGCTCGGCCCAACTTGACATAGGAGCGTCAATGCACCGACCGAAAGCTTCTTCAACAGCCTGAAGAGCGAGCGCGTGCACGGTACGCGCTACGCGAGGCGGGACGACGCGATCGCCGATCTCTTTGCTTACATCGAGCCGTTTTACAATCGAACTCGCCGCCACTCCACGCTCGGCTACAAATCGCCGACTCAGTTCATGCACGACTGGATCGCGACTCAGCATGAGCGGAACACTGCGGCATGATGCCTTGCCCTTGGAAGACGAAAAACCGAGGGAACCTCAGTCCCACAGGATGAGCAGTGGCCGGCGCCAGTGGGCGAGCAGCGCCTTGAGGAACTCGACCACCTGTTCCTTCGCGATGGTGCCGTCGTGCAGGCGAAAGCACACCCCGTTGAAATGCATGCCGGCGATCAGCGACAACTGATGCCAATTGAAGTGAAACTGCACCACTGGCGTTTCGCCTCTGATGCCCCAGGTCTTGATCCGAGTGGGCCGCTCCGAGACGCCGGATTCGTCGACGAAAACGATCAGTCGTCCCTCGCGTCTGGCGTTTTTTTTAGAGCCGGCCAGGTGCGCTTGCGCCACTGCTCGATGGCGACGGCATCGCGCTCCAAGGCACGCCGATCCGGCTTCTGGTTGGAGAACCCCAACTGCCCCAGCAAGCGCCAGACGTGGACCTCGCTGTATCGCACGCCAAACTCGCGCTCGATCCACAAACGCACGCGCTTGAGCGTCCACAGCGGCGTCGTGAAGCCGTGCATCTCCGGCCCTTCGAGCAACGCCACGTACAGCCGCGACAGTTCGGCCGCGCCCAACCGCGCCGGCCGCCCACCCTTGCTCATGTCGCGCAAGGCGTCGATCCCCTCGGCGTTGAGCACGTCGCGCCAGCGATACACCGTCTGCCGTGGTGCGCCCACTGCGCGCGCCACCTCCGGTGGTGTCTTCCCCGCCAGCAGCAGGCGCCCGGCGCGTACCCGCCGCTTGGCTGCCGCGTCCAGTTTGCTCTTTTCCGCCATGCGCGCCTTTCGATGTCGAGCCGACATCGATATAACGCATGATAGGGGAAGCGGTTGTCACACGGTTACGTAAATCTCAATAGGTGAGCACCGAACGGCTGCTCCGGATCGCCTACGGCCGTTCAGGGCATCGACAAAACCCCAATCCAGTGCCGCTCTTGCGGACACATCCGCAGTTCGCGCGCGTGAGACATGGCGCGAACCAATGTCCCTCGGAAAATACAAGGTAACACTTTTGTCTCGAACGGGTTGGGTATGGGCTCGAGGGGTCGTGTCTGCTCGTCGAAGAAGCCAAGTCGTAATCCATAAAGCTCATCAGCCAGATGTTCTCGCCGACTTGCTTCACGCCGGCGTTGTGACCAGCGAACACGGTGCTGAGCATGTTCCTGTGCGCAGCCATCCAGAGGCGGCCGCACTGCATCACGGTGATAGTGCGGTCATGGAAACTGCCCAGCCCCTCGCTTCGATTCGATGCGAGCGCGCCGTCGAAATAACATGCCCTTATGAGCATCCGCGAAAAAGCGATACATCCGATCGGAAGGTAGCTGCTACTCTTGGCGCGCCATCCTTTGCCGGGCGGCGGCGATGATCCAGAAGATTTGCATCATCAATCCGAACTCGCTGGACGCGGTGACCGAAGGCATCGACGCGGCGCTCCAGCCGCTGCGCCGACCGGACGGGCCGATCCTCGAATGTCTGACGCTCACCGACGGCCCGCCGGGCATCCAGACGCAGCAGGACGCCGACGCAGCCGTCGGGCCGCTAGTCCGCAAGGTCACCTCGCTCGCGCAGACCGCGAGCGCGTTCGTCATCGCGTGCTACAGTGATCCGGGCTTGCATTCGTTGAGGGAAATTACGACCAAGCCCGTCATTGGGATCGGCGAAGCGGGGATGCTGACGGCGTTGACGCTCGGCCAACGCGTCGGCGTCATCGCGATCCTCGCCGTATCGATCCCGCGGCACTTGCGCTACTACGGGGCGATGGGGATTCGCGATCGGATCGCTGCGGAGTTGCCGGTCGATCTGCCGGTCGCCGAGCTCGCAGACGGCCGGCGCCCGCTCGCCAGAATGATCGAAGTCGGCAAGGCCTTGCGCGATGGTCACGGTGCCGACGTTCTGGTGATGGGATGCGCCGGGATGGCGGGGTTGCGCGCGCAGCTTCAGCACGCAATCGGCATTCCCGTCGTCGAGCCGTGCCAGGCGGCCGTCGCAACGGCGATCGGCCGCGTGCAACTGAACTGGCACGGCGCCTGACGGAAGCGCCGCGGTAGACCGCGATGCGGGAGGAGCGGCACGTGCAGTACGAGAACGCGATGCCGCCGGTGCCGGTGACGCTCGTAACGGGCTTCCTCGGCAGCGGGAAGACGACGTTGCTGAAGCGCATTCTCGCGCAGCGGCGCGACGTTCCCATCGCGGTGATCGAAAACGAATTCGGCGAGATCGGCGTCGACGACCGGCTGCTCGGCGAGTCGCGCAACGCCGAGATCGTCACGTTGAGCGACGGCTGCGTCTGCTGCACGGCGCGCGCCGGTCTCGTCCACGCGCTCGACGCGCTGCACGACAAGCGCAGCGCCGGGGCCATCGATTTCGAGCGCGTGATCATCGAGACGACCGGACTTTCGGGCGTCGTCGATCTCGCGCAGGCGCTCGCGCGCGACGAAGCGGTCCGCGCGCGCTATCGGCTGGACGCGATCGTGACGATCGTCGACGCGCGGCACGCCGAGCGACAGCTCGACGATTTCGCCGAGGCGCAGGAGCAGGTCGCGCTCGCCGATCGCATCCTGATCTCGAAGTGCGATCTCGTGCCGGAGGATGACGCGTCGCGGCTTTTCCACCGCGTCGCAAAGCTCAACGCGGGCGCACCGATCGCCCGCGTGCACTTCGGCGAGACGCCGATCGCCGACATCCTCGACATTCACGCGTTTGACGCCGTCGCGGCGCTCGCGCTCGCCGAACGCTGCGACCCGGTGCGGCGCGGACATGCGCAGCGGATCGGCTCGTTCGTCTTCCGCCCGTCGCGTGCGTTCGATGCGAGCCGACTCGACGCGTTTCTCGGCGCGATGATCGATCTCTACGGCGTAGACATGCTGCGCTACAAGGGCGTGCTCGATGTCGCCGGCTGTCCCGACCAAGTGATCGTGCAGGGCGTGCAGTCGCTGCTGCAAGTCGAAGCGGGTCCGCGCTGGCCGCCGGGCGGCGCGCGCCGAAGCGTGCTGGTCTTCATCGGCCGCGACCTGCCAAAGGACTTTTTCCTGCGCGCGCTCGGGCGTTGCCTGCTCGAGCCGTCGGATGTCACGGGCGATCGCGCGTATTCGCGCGCCCAGCGGGAGCGGGGTCGTGCATTCGCATGACCTGACCGTGCGCAACGGCACGATCGTCACCGCGGCAGAAACGTTCCGTGGCGACATTGGGGTCGCCGGCGGCCGCATCGCCGAAATCGCCCAGCGGCTGGAGGCCGGCGAGCACGACATCGACGCGAGCGGGCGCTGGGTGATGCCGGGCGGCATCGACAGCCACTGTCACGTCGAGCAGCTGTCGAGCATGGGCATCATGTGCGCCGACGATTTCCACTCGGCGACCGTCTCGGCGGCGTTCGGGGGCAATACGACGATCATCCCGTTCGCGTGCCAGCATCGCGGCGATTCGCTTCTCGCTGTCGTCGACGATTACGCCGAACGCGCGCGCACGAAAGCGGTGATCGACTATTCGTTCCACCTGATCGTCTCCGATCCGACAGAAGAGGCCCTCGAGCGGCACCTGCCGCAGCTCATTCGGCGCGGCATGACGTCGTTCAAGGTCTACATGACCTACGATCGCCTTAAGCTCGACGACTACCAGCTCCTCGACGTGCTCGCGCTCGCCGATCGCGAGGGTGCGCTCGTCATGGTGCACGCCGAGAACAACGACATGATCCGCTGGATCGCGAAGCGGCTGCTCGAGCGCGGCCATACGGCGCCGCGCTTCCACGTCGTCAGCCATTCGCCGATCGCCGAGGCGGAGGCGGCGAACCGCGCGATCGCGATCTCGCGGCTGCTCGACGTGCCGATCCTGATCGTTCACGTCGCCGGCATCGAGGCCGCGCAGACGATCCGCGCCGCGCAGACGCTCGGCGCCCGCGTCTACGCGGAGACCTGTCCGCAGTACCTGTTCCTCGAGGCGGCCGACGTCGACCTTCCGGGCGTCGACGGCGCGATGTTCTGCTGCAGCCCGCCGCCGCGCGACAAAGCATCGCAGGAAGCGATCTGGGCGGGGCTCGCCAACGGAACGTTCCAGGTGTTGTCGTCGGATCACGCGCCGTACCGCTTCGACGCGTCGGGCAAGTTGCCGCGCGGGGCCGACACGACGTTCAAGGAGATGGCGAACGGCGTGCCGGGCATCGAGCTGCGGATGCCGCTGCTGTTCTCGGAAGGCGTGCGCAAGGGCAGGATCGGGCCGAACGAGTTTGTCGCGCTCACCGCGACTAACCACGCACGAATGTACGGCCTCTATCCGCGCAAGGGAACGCTCGCGGTCGGCTCGGATGCGGACATCGCGATCTGGAACCCGGAGGCGAAGCGCACCGTCGCCTGGTCACAGCTGCACGACAACGTCGGCTACACGCCCTACGAGGGCCGAACGCTGACCGGATGGCCCGAAACGGTGATCAATCGTGGCCGCGTCGTGATCTCCGACGGCACGCTGCGCGCCGCGCGGGGCTCGGGTCAATTCGTCGCGCGCGGCGCGCCGGGTCCGATCGAGCGCAAAGCCGAAGCAACGCCGAGCATGCGTCTCTTCAAGTCACTGATCACGTGAGAATGCGATGGCACGCAAACTGAACCTCGCCGTTGGGCAGATGGGTCCTGTGCATTTGGCGGACTCGCGCGAGGCGGTGGTGCGCAGGCTGGTGGCCATGCTGCGCGAAGCGAACGGCCGCGGCGCGCACTTCGTCGTGTTTCCCGAGCTCGCGCTCACCACGTTCTTTCCCCGCTACTGGATGACCGACCAGGCGCAGATTGACCGCTACTTCGAGCGCGAGATGCCGAACGCGGCGACGCGGCCGCTGTTCGACGAGGCAAAGAAGCTCGATGTCGGATTCTATTTGGGCTACGCGGAGCTCACGCCCGAAGGACGCCGCTTCAACACGTCGATTCTCGTCGACCGCGCCGGCGATATCGTCGGCCGCTACCGCAAGATCCACCTGCCCGGCCATGCGGAGCACAAGCCTGACGCGCCTTTCCAGCACCTCGAAAAGCGCTACTTCGATGTCGGCGACCTCGGCTTTCGCGCGTGGAAGACGATGGGCACGACGATCGGCATGTGCATCTGCAACGATCGTCGCTGGCCGGAGACGTTCCGCGTGCTGGGATTGCAGAGCGCCGAGCTCGTCGTGCTCGGCTATAACACGCCGTCGGTGAACATCCACTGGCCCGAGCCGCCGCACCTGCGGATGTTCACGCACCTACTACTGCTGCAGGCACATGCGCACGAAAACGCGCTGTGGGTGGGCGCGGCGGCCAAGTGCGGCGCCGAGGACGGCTTTCACATGATCGGCGGCTCGTGCATCGTCGCACCGTCCGGCGAGATTGCGGCGCAGAGCGTGACCGAGGAGGACGAGGTGCTGTCGTATGCGTGCGACCTCGCGCTCGGCGACACGTTCAGGCGGTACGTCTTCAACTTCGCCGAGCACCGGCGGCCCGAGCACTACGGCCTGATCGTCGAACGCACCGGCGCGGGGAAGCCTCTCGGCTGAATATGCCGCGGCGGCGTCCCGCAGCGTCGTCCGTCGCCCCGTTCTAGCCGCGGCCGGTGAGCGACTGAGTCGTCAGCGTTCGAAACGCCTGCTCGAGGTAAGGCGTCAGGTGATCGACCGATTCGGCGATCGGGTGGAACGCCGAGCGGTAGACGTTCACGCGCAGGCGTATCGGCGGCGCGAGCCTGCGAACGACGACGTGCGCGGCACTTGCCGCGCGCGCGGTGAATTCGTCGACGATCGCGCAGCCGCCTCCGACCGAGACCAGCGCCTTCGCGACGTACGAGGTCTGGATCTGCACCGCGGGCGCAAACGTCATGCCATGCTGCTCGAACGCCGCGGCGAGCGCCGTGCTCGACGGTTCGGTCGACATGGCGAGGAAGCGGTCGAACTCGATGTCCTTCAGCCGCATCGCGCGGCGGCTCTTTTCGCCCCGGTGATGGTCCGCGCCGTCGATGTAAACGAGATCGCAATGGCCGAGCGCGACAGCTTCCAGACCCGCCGGCGCGCTTTCGCGATCCTCGGTCTCGAATCCGACCCCGACGTCGAACTCGTGCATCAGCAATCCGCGGTAGAGGTCGGCCGAGTGCCGCGTGCCGATCTCGATGGTCGTGCCCGGATAGCGCTTGCGATAGCCGGCGATCGCGAGCGGCAGCAGGTTCAGGCCGAGCGCCGGCAGACACCCGATGCGCATGCGGCCCGTCGCGCCACGCCGCAGATTCATCGCGACCTGCTTGACCGCGTCGAGGTCCTGAAAGACCTTCTCGACGGCGCTCGCGAGCATGTCGGCCTCGGGCGTGGGCTGCAGGCGGCCGCGGTCGAGCCGAAACAGCTTGAATCCGAGCTGGAGCTCCGCGTGCTTGAGCGCCTGGCTTACCGCCGGCTGGCTGATGCAAAGCAGCTCGGCGGCCCGGCTGATGGAGCCGGAACGCTTGATTGCATGGAAGACTTCGACGTGGCGCAGGCGCATCGGGGGCGGAGTTCGCGCATTCTAGACGCAACTCCGTTCGTCGCGTGCCGCGCGGCGTCGCGCGCGCGGCGATCAGCGCGGCAGATGGCCCTCGATCGCCGCCGCGGGCGGCGAGTTCTCCGGATCGAGACAACGCATCACGTAGCCATCGATCATCGGCTCCCAAAGCTCCCAAAGCCGACGCAACTCGGCGATTGGGCTCTGGTTGAAATCGACCCGTAGGTCGACCGGCGTGAAGGGAACGCCGACATAGGCGATCTTCATCGACGCCGAACGCAGCGGATACGCTTCGCCGCCGGCGTCGAGTCCGTACTCGAGCGCCATCAGCAGACGCTCGGCGAGGCTCTTCGCCGGCGTCGCCTCGAAGCCTCGCAGCATCGCGGCGGGCACCTGCGCGCTCGCGAGCCCGTTGCCGAGGCCGATCGCGGCGTCGCCGTGGCGCGCGCCCTTTTCATCGGTGCATTTGTCGCCGGTGAACGATGCGACGCCGCCGTTGCGATCGAGCACCGCGAGTTGGCGCCACGCGGAATGCGGTGTGGACGCCAGCATCTGCGCCAAGGCTTCCGTCGCCGAGCGACCCTGCTCGAGCGACGTCATTCCGAGCACGCCGAGCCGCGGATCGGAGCGCGCCTGGGACAGCACGACACCGATGCCGGGACCGACGAACGGCGCGCGGCCGCCGGCGGCCATGCTGGAGGTGCTGAGCGCGCAGCCGAACTGTCCGGTGCGCCTGCAAAGTCCGGCGATCGAGAAGGTCATGAATGGTTTCCTCGGCAGAAGAGAATTGCGAATCGGTGAGGTGCGTGGCGCGACGCCGACTAGATATCGTGCCAGATCAGGCCGCCGGGCGGCGGCGGAATGTCCGGGTTGTTCGCGAGCATGCGCGTCCATACGCGCTTCGTGAC
Organism: uncultured beta proteobacterium; assembly: GCA_963728935.1. GTDB lineage: Bacteria > Pseudomonadota > Gammaproteobacteria > Burkholderiales > Casimicrobiaceae > CAVSMC01. The sequence continues at coordinate 3,886,593 of CAVSMC010000001.1, forward strand.
CGCCTGCGCCTCCTGCAGCAGCGACGCCTCGTCGAGCGCGAGCACCTTGCGGTCGTACATCAGGAACGTGCCGTCGGTCATTACGCTATGAACGACGCCGGGGTGACCGTAGTGGACGAGGCACGACACCGGATTGATCAGCGGCCGCATCGACGGCACGTTGACGTCGATCAGCACGAGATCCGCTTTCTTGCCCGGCTCGATCGATCCGATCTCGCTTTGCGCGCCGACCGAGCGCGCGGCGTTGCGCGTGATGCCGTCGAGCAGCGCCTGCGGGTGCGGATCGACGCCGTACTCGCGCTCGCGCCCACGTCCGCCGCGATGCAGGATGAGGCCGATCTTCATCGCGTGGAACATGTCCTCGGTCATGTTGTCGGTGCCGAGCGCGATGTTCACGCCGGCGTCCTGGACCTTTCCGATCAGCACGCGGTGCGGACCTCGGCGCGACGAGTTGGCCGGGCAATGCGCCATGTGCACGCCGCGGCTCGCGAGAAGCTCGATGTCGCGCTCGGTGCAGAACGTCCAGTGGGCGCCGACGAGGTCGGGTGCAAGCCAGCCTTCGCTGTCGAGGTACTCGGCCGGCGTCTTCCCGCCGCGCGCCTCGCCGACGACGCGCACTTCCTGCACGCTCTGCGCGAGGTGCGCGGTGCGCGTGAGTCCGTAGCGGCGCGCGAGCGTCATAAGCTCGCGCAGCATCCACGGCGAGCAATTGTCGGGCGCATGCGCGGCGATCTGACAGCGCACGCGACCGCCGTGCGTGTCGTGCAGCGTCTCGATCATTTCGACGGTGCGGTCGAGGAAGACCTGGCCGAATGCGCGGTCCTCGGTGTAGTCGCCGAGGCGAATTCGCAGCGTGTTGATGTCCGCGCAGTTCTCCGAAAGCCACAGGCGCAGACCGGTCGCCGCCATCGCGTTGCCGTACGTCGGCACGTGCCGGAAAGGATCGACGAGCGTCGTGCAGCCCGAGCGGATCGCCTCCACGCATCCGAGCGTGACCATCACCGAGCGCTCCTCGGCGCTCATCGTGTACGACACCGGCGACATATAGCCGTAGATCACGTCGCCGTCGAAGTCCTCGATCGTCCCGCGCAGCACGGTCAACGCGGTGTGCGTGTGGGCGTTGATGAAGCCCGGCAAGACGGCGAGACCGCGGCACGATCGACGCTCGAGGTCGGGATGCGCGGCATCCAGCTCGCGGCTGTCGCCGACCGCGGCGATCCGGTTGCCCCGCACGGCGACGGCACCGCGATCGAGGATCCGACGCGCGTCGTCGCAGGTGACCACCAGCGCGTCGGTGAGCAAGACGTCCATGTGTAGCGCTCCAGGGCTATTCGAGCCGATCGACTGCGCTCGCGCGTCGCAGGAATTCGACGGTGACGAGCACGATCACCGCGAGCACCGTCAACAGCGACGCGATCGCGGTGAGCGTGGGATCGATCTCGAAGCGAATCGTCTCCCACATGCGCTTCGGCAGCGTCGTCGAATTGGGGCCGGCGACGAAGATCGCGATCACGACGTCGTCGAACGAGATCAGGAACGCGAACGCCGCCGCGGACCCGATCGCCGCTTTCACCGAAGGCAGCGTCACGTACCAGAGCGATCGCCAGAAGTCGGCGCCGAGGCTTCGCGCCGCGAACTCCATCGCAGGATTGGTCGTCTGCAGCGCCGCACGCACGATGACGATGACGAGCGGTGTCGCGATCACCGTGTGGCCGAGGAACAGCGCGAGCGCGCTGTCGAGCAGCTTGTATCCTGAAAATAGAAAGTAAAAGCCGAGCGCGATCACGACGACCGGCACGACCATCGGCGAGACGAAGAAGGCCTCGAGCGCCCGGCGGCCCGGGAAGCGCCCCCTGACGATTCCGATCGCCGCCGCGGTGCCCAGCACCGTCGACGCGATCATCGTCAGCACCGCGACGCGCACGCTCAAAAGCGCCGTCTGGTACCAGTGCGCGGACGTGAAGAAGTTGACGTACCAGCGAAGCGACAGGCTGCGGGGCGGAAATTCCATGTACGGCGTGCCGTTGAACGAGGTGATCATGATGACCACGATCGGCGCGAGCAGGAACACCATCAGCGCGCCCGCGAGCGCCCACAGCCCGACGCGGCCCGCGTTCATCGCGACGCCCCGCTGCCGACGATGCGGTTGACGCCCAGCAGCGCGCTCACCAGCACGAAGATCGCGGCGACGACCACGAGCAGCAGGACGCCGAGTGTCGCGGCGAAGCCGAAGTTGAGGAACGTCGTGATCATCATGTCGATCATCGTCGCGAAAGTGATCTGCCCGGGCCCGCCGAGCAGCGCGGGGGTGACGTAGAAGCCGACCGCGAGCAGGAAAACCAGCGTGCAGCCGGCGGCGACACCCGGAAGGCTCAGCGGCATGAACACGTGCAGGAAGACCTTGCGCGGCGGCGCACCGAGACTCCTCGCCACGCGCACGACGTTGGGGTCGATCCGCGACATCACCGCGTACAGCGGAAACACCATGAACGGCAACAGCACCTGCACCATGCCCACCTGCACGCCGAACATGTTGAACAGCAGCTGTTGCGGCGCGTCGATCACGCCGAGATCGAGCAGCGCACGATTGACCAGCCCGTTCCTGCCGAGAATGACGAGCCACGCGAACGTCCGCACGAGCACGCTCGTCCAGAACGGGACCATGATCATGACGGTGAGCGCACGCCGCGCGCGCACCGATGTCGTCGTCATCAGGTAAGCGAGTGGGTAGCCGAGGACGAGCGAGATCAGCGTCACGAGGACGCTGATCTCGAGCGTGTTGCGCAGCGCCCTGAAATAGGCCGGCTCGGCAAGCACCTCCGCGTAGTACTTCAGCGTGAAGCCCGGATCGAAGAAGCTCCAGGCGGCGATGCGCGACAGCGGATACACATAGACGAGCGCGTAGAACAGCAGCGCCGGAAGCACCAGCGCGCCGTCGCGCGAGCGCCAGAAGCGTGCCGGCTGCGCCATCCTCAGCGTCGCGCCCGCGAACGGCGTGTTCCGCAAGCGTCGGGGCGACGGCTTCGGGGGCGCGCCACTACGCCTTCAGCATCCACTTCGCGAACCGCTCGCCCTGGCTCTCGCGCGGCGTCTTGCCGTCGGCACCCGGCGTGCTCCACCAGTCCGTGTTCCACCAGAACTGATTCTTGATGTTCTCGGGCGACGTCGACAGATCGGCGGCCTCCTGCGCCGAGAGGAACTCGAACGAGCCTGTGTTGCTCGGGCCGTACGGCACCTTCTGCGCGATCTTCGCCTGCAGCTTCGGATCGAGCGCCATGTCGATGAACGCCATCGCGATCTTCTTGTTTCGCACGCCCTTCACCAAGCACCAGTTGTCGGAGGCGAGCTTGCCCTGGTTGTAATCGACGTCGATCGGCGCGCCCTGCTTCTTCGCCGTGATGCCGCGCGGTCCGATCGTGTTGCCGACGGCGACTTCGCCCGCGCTCAAGAGCTGGATCGCCTGCGCATGCGACGTGTACCACTTGGTGACGAGCGGACGCAGCTTGTCCATCATCCGCCACGCCCGCTCGACGTCGAGCGGGTAGAGCTTGTCGATCGGAACGCCGTCGGCGAGCAGCGCCGCCTCGAGCTGCGGTGCGATGCCGCCCTGGAAGTTGAACGTCCGCCCGCCGGGGAAATTCTTGCCGTCCCACACTTCAGCCCAGTTGCGCGGGTGCTTGCTCTTCGGCATCAGGTTCGTGTTGTAGACGATGTTGAACGAGTAGATCCGCTGGCCGAGCGCGTACGGCTGCTGCAGCTCCTTCGGGATGCGCGCGAGCTTCGCTTTTTCGACGGCGGCGTAGTCGATCGGCTCAAGCAAGTTGTCCTTCAACAGCGCCTGGATCGCCGGCGTGTCCGTCATGAGCACGTCCCAGCTCACGTTCCCGCTCTGCACCATCGCCTTCACCTTCGCCGTTTCCGGAGGCGCATCGAGCTTGAGGGTGAAGCCGGTCGCCTTCTCGAACGACGGGAATACGAACTCGCGCATTGCGTCGTCGTAGGCGCCGCCCCAACTCACCACGACGAGCTCGCCCTTGTCGGCGCGCGCGGGCCGGATATGGAAGAACGGCCCGGTCAATGCCGCCGCGGTGGCGGCGCCCGCACTCTTCAGGATGTCACGTCTTTTCATCGGGTACCCCTCTCGCTTGGGTGGCTCAGGATCCGTGCGTCGCGGGGGTCGAGAAACACCTGCACTTCGTCGCCTTCCCGGATGCTCACGGCGCTGCGGTTGTTCTGGACCTTGACCGTGAGGCTCAGGCTACCCAGAACTTCGATTCGGTAACGCATGAAGTCGCCGACGTAGACCTGCTGCGCGACGCGGCCGCTCACGCCGCCGTCGGACGCCGATTGGCGCGTCAGCGAGAACTTCTCTGGCCTCACCACGAGGATGCCCGTATCGCCGGCGCGAAGCTCGACGTCGGGCGGGGCCGGGAAGCGCGCGCCGTTTCGCGCGACGAAGCCGCCGTCGCGATCGAGCGTGCCTTCGATCACGTTCGATTCGCCAATGAATTCCGCGACGAACTGGTTCGCCGGGCGCTCGTAGAGCTCGCGTGCGGTGCCGAGCTGCTCGATCACGCCATGGTTCATCAGTGCGACGCGGTCAGACATTGTCAGCGCCTCTTCCTGGTCGTGCGTAACGTACACGACGGTAACACCGAGCTCTGCGTGCAGGCGCTTGAGCTCGAGCTGCATCTGCTCGCGCAGGTTCTTGTCGAGCGCGCCAAGCGGCTCGTCCATCAGCAGCAGATCCGGGTCGAACACCAATGCACGCGCGAAGGCGACGCGCTGCTGCTGGCCACCGGAGAGTTGCCGCGGCATCCGTGCCTCGAGTCCTTCCAGCCGGACGAGTCGCAGCGCCGCGCGGACCTTGCGCTCGATCGCGGCGCGAGAGCGTGCGCGCATCCGGAGCGGAAACGCGATGTTGTCGGCGACGCTCATGTGCGGGAACAGTGCGTAGTTCTGGAATACGACGCCGATGTTGCGCTTTTCTGGCGCGAGGCCCGCGATCGAGCGCCCGTGCAGCAGGATGTCGCCGGCCGACGGCTCGGTGAACCCCGCGATCATCATCAGCGTCGTCGTCTTGCCGGAGCCGCTCGGACCGAGAAGCGTCAAGAACTCGCCCGCGCCGACGCTCAAGTCGAGCGCCTCTACGGCGGTCTGATTCGCGTAACGCTTGGTGAGACCTGCGAGGACGAGTTGCCCACCGCGGCTCTCGCGCGCGTCGCTCGTCATGCGAACGGGGATCGGTGCGTCGCTACGCGCGTGCGTGCGAGGATCGGGGCGGGAAGCCAGCGGCATCGAGGACGTTTCGCGTTCCATGGTCGATCCGCACAGAGCCTCCCGACTGTGCAGCTACCTTCACCGCTCCATTCGAGCGCATCGCAAGCGAGCGCGAAAACGAACCCGTACACGGCGCACAGCCGGGTCAAGCAAGCAGCCCCACGGTGACGCAACGCGCTGGTTGAGCCTGCCCGGGGGTCTGGCGTGTCTCCTCGGCCGCAGGAAAAGATTAGCAGCCAGTCCGAAAGGGTCATATCTTTTTTTTCTCGGATACCCATAACCCTAACTTATCAGGGACGGCGCAGGGCGACGTCGGCACGCGGATCGGCAAAGTGGCGCGTGTTGTGCATCACGACCATCGCGCGATGCGCGCGCCCCGACTGCGCGACACACCGAGCAGTGTAGCGGCCGCGGGGCTGTTCCCGGCCTCGCAGCTCAGGAGCAGGTGGACCGATGACGCGGCGCTGCGCTCGTGGTCGAGCTTGCATCCTCTTAGCGCCTCGTGTTGCAGGATCGGAAACGCGGTCGCAAGTTGTGCCCGACCGATGCACGGCTTCGAATGCGTGGTCGCGTAGCGCAGGTTCTCCTCCAGATGGGGTAAGCCCGTTTCGGTGGCGACCTCGCAGAGGCGCGGAGCAAATGGCTGCGCGGGGGCGACGGGCGCGCAACAGAGCGTGCTCACCAGCAGCGAGAAGACTCCCGATCGCATCGAGCGCTGCATGTTGCCTTGCGAAACGTCAGGTTGAATCGTTGCGCGCCGGTCAGCGGATGCGAGCCCGCCTCGAGCGGCAGCACGCCGTGATAGCGCAGGCGCGCCGGTCCACCCCAGACCACGACATCACCGTGTTCGAGCCGCAGCCGCGCCGTCCGGTCCGATCGCCTTAATCCGCCGAAAAGGAACGTCGCATCCACCCCCAGCGAGACTGAAACGATCGGCTGTTCGTAGTCGCGCTCGTCGCGGTCCTGATGCAGCGACAGTCGCGTGCCCGCTTCGTAGCGATTGATGAGGCAAACATCGGGGTTGAAGTTTGCAAAGCCGGCCGCCTCGGCCGCGTCGCGGGCCAGCGCCGCGAAGGCAGCGGGCATCGCCGGCCACGGCAGCCCCGATGCTGGGTCGAGCGCCGCATAGCAGTAGCCGGCTCGGTCGCTGACCCATCCAAGCGATCCGCAATTGGTCATCGCGACCGACATGCGCAACCCGCCCGGCGTGATCATCTGGCGTAGCGGCGCCTGCGCGACCACCTCGCGCACGCCGTCGAGCAGCGCCACCCCCGACGCACGTGCAAATCCGCGCAATAGAACCCCGCCCTCACACAGGAGCTCGGCTTGCGCTGCGTGAGCCACGTCGAACAACGGGCGCATCACGCGTCACCGTTCAGTTCGCGTCGTGGAAGATGATTCCCAGCGTGTGCCGATGCCCGGCGTGCATCTCGCTGACACCGTGGCGCATGTGGACGCGGTAGCAGCCGCGCGTGCCGCGCACCGGACGATGGCGGACGGCGAACACGACCGCATCGCCTTGGCGCAGGTCGACGACCTGCGCGCGCGTCTGCATGCGCGGGCGCTGCTCGGCAAGAACGAACTCGCCGCCACGGAAATCGCGTCCCGGCTCTGCCAACAGCACCGTGACCTGTAGCGGGAAGATCTGTTCTCCGTAGAGATCCTGGTGCAGGCAGTTGTAATCGCCAACACCGTATTGCAGCAGCAGTGGCGTTGGCCGACACTGTCCGGCCGCATGGCAGCGCCGGATGAACGCCGCATGCGTCGGCGGGAACCGGACGTCGATGCCGAGCGCCTGGTTCCACCGGTTGGCGAGCGGCACCAGATGCGGGTAGATCGTCGCCCGCAAGGCTGCGACGACGCGCGGCAGCGGATAGCGAAAGTACTTGTACTCGCCCCGGCCGAATCCATGGCGCGCCATCACGACCCGGCTGCGAAAAGCCCCTTCGTCGGTGTAAAGCGCGGCCAGCGCCGCGCACTCATCCGGCGCCAGCAGACGTTCGATCACGCCGTTGCCGCGCTCGTCGAGTGCGTTGACGAGCGCGTGCCACTCGATGGCGGCGATACGCGCGTCGACCGCGCCGGTCAGCAGATCGACGTCGACGCGTGCATTCATCGCGCCGCCTCGCGCTCGAGCAGCGCCTGCTTGCGTTGCACGCCCCAGCGGTACCCCGACAGATTGCCGTCCTGACGCACGACGCGATGGCAGGGGATCGCCACCGCGAGGGTGTTTGCAGCGCAGGCTTGTGCGACCGCGCGCACCGACCCTGACGCACCGATGCGCTCGGCGATCTCGGCGTAGCTTGTGGTGCTGCCGGGCGGAATCTCACGCAAGGCCTCCCAGCCGCGGCGCTGGAACGCCGTGCCGCGCACGTCGAGCGGAAGATCGAGCCCGACGCCGGGGGCCTCCACAAAACCGACCACGCGCGCCACCAGGGCGGCGAACTCGGCGTCGTCACCGATCAAGCGCGCCTGCGGGAACCGATCCTGCAGTTCACGCGCCAGCGTTTCCGGGTTGTCACCGAGCGAGATCGCGCAGATGCCACGCGCGCTGCGCGCGACGAGAATCGAGCCGAGCGAGCATTCGCCGATCGCAAAGTGGATCTCGGTGTGGGCGCCGCCCGAGCGATACGTGGTCGGCGTCATGCCAAGCAGGTCGCCGAACTTCTCATAAGAGCGCCTGCCGGAGTTGTAGCCTGCGCCGAAGATCGCATCGGTGACCGAGGCATCGCACTCCAACTCGTTGCGCAGGCGTTTCACCCGGTGCGCGACAGCATAGGCATGCGGGGTGACGCCGGTTACCTCCCTGAAGGTCCGATGCAGGTGGAACGCACTCAGTCCGGCATGCCGCGCAAGTTCGTCGAGCGTCGGTAACGTATCGGCATTGTCGATGAACCGACACAGCTCCGCGACGTTTTCGGCGTTCAGCTTCGCGCGCGACGGTTGATTTGGCTTGCAGCGCTTGCATGGGCGGAAGCCGGCGCGCTCGGCGTCGGCAGCGGTCGGATAAAAAGCGATGGGTGCGATCGATGAACGCAGTCTAGGCGCCACGGCCTGCCAAGGCACTCCGGATCTTGCTTTCGAATTCGGCCGGATCGCGTCCGATTCCGGCTCGCAATCGCATTACCCGGGTCTACTCACCGATCTTGACCGATGTCCCTGCAAAGTGTTCGCTGGTCCGTCCTGCTCGCGGGGCTCCTTGGTTCGCACCGGCTGACACCGGGCCACGACCGGTCATTCCACCGCGTTCTCCAAAGCGGTCGCACGCAATAAACCGTCAGTTGACTGCATCGGCCACATCGGGTCGCTAACATGTTCGCCGTGCGATGATCTCTTGGCGCCTCATCGAGCGTCGTTAGCGCCATGTCCGTTGCGGTCGTCCTCTCGCGTGGCCTCGCCGGCGTCGATGCCCCGCTGGTAACCGTTGAGATTCACTTAACGATTATCGCCGTCGTCTTCCCCCACCCTTGCGAGTTCCTTTCACCGGCTGCTGCGCCTCCGCGATCTCCTGGCCGCTCCGCCCCTCCAGCTTGGGCTTGATGTTTTCGTCGATCCACTTCTGGTCCCACCACTCCACGGGCAGCACCGCGACGCCATCGAGATAGATCCCGAAATGCAAGTGGTCGCCCGCGGCAAGCCCCGTCTCACCCGTCTTGCCGAGGACTTGGCGCTTGGCGACGGAATCGCGCGCTTTGACGTCGATCGAACTGAGATGGCCGTAGAGGGTGAAAAGCCCCAGGCCGTGGTCGAGGATCACGGTGTTGCCGTAGATGCCCAGCTCGCCGGTGAAGACCACTGTGCCGCTGTTGGAAGCTTCGACTGGGTAGTGCTTCGTAACCGAGAGGTCGTAGCCGAGGTGGTATGCGGTATCGATCGTTTCGCCGTTGTAGGTGTACGTCCGCTGGTCCGCGAAGTTCGCCTCGACCTTCGAGTTGCTGAGCTGGGCGAACGCATCCTTCCACAGCATCGATGGTGTGGCCTTCGTCGTGATCGCGGCGATGCGGTCCTCGTTTTCCTTCCGCAGCCGCCTGTTCACGGCAACGAAGATGTCCTTTGGACCGCCCTGCCGCGCGGTGGCATCGGTGAGCAGCGGCGCCACCTTGTTCTGCAAGAAGCTGTCCGATATAGCCATGGTGCTCTTCTTGTACCGAACGTTCTTAAGCTCGTAGGCGAGCCGCATCTCGCGCGTGTTGCCGGCTTTGTCCGTGGCGACCAGCGTGGGCCTCGCCTCCGACGGGACGTTGTAGGGATGAGCGAAGAGGGCAAGGAGGTGGTCCGGATGGTCCTTCACCTGGCCGGGGAAGCCCGGGAAGAAGTAATCGCCGATCTTCACCCCGCTGGTCGCCGTGTCCGCCGACGCTTTGTAGGCGATCGCGCCTACGCCGCCGAAATTCACGTAGCGGTCGTCGGCGATGAGCTCCAGCGTGGGCGGCGTGATGTCGATCGTGAGATTCTTCTCCAGCACGGCCTCGTTGCCACTGAAGAAATGCCACAGCGAGGCATCGCGCGCAGCGATGCGAAGCACGGCAGGTCCTTCCTTCACGCCGGACACCTTCGTCACAGCCACCGCAATCTTCTTCTCGCTCACGGCTTTGTCGAACTGCTCGGCGGCGAGGCTATGTGCGGTCCCGCCTTGAGACAGCATCGCCGTGACGGATCTCAAGCCTGTCCCACTGTCAATGATCCGGATCTCAATTGGTGCCACGCCCAGGACGTCGACATCGGGCGAGACGGTGATCTGCGGCGGCGCGGATTCCAAACGTGGCCGCAGGTAGTAAGCACCGCCGGCCAACGCGGCGATAACGATCAGGATGGGGACGACAACGATCGGGAACTTGCTGCGAGGTCGATCGGACGGGAAAGCGCTCATTCGGTCCTTCAGTAGTTGGCGGCGAACGTGCTAACGAGGGGGAACGGCCGCTCGGCGAACCGCTCACTGGTGGCGGATCGCAGCATATCAGCCGGAATATAGCGACCGCGTTGGCGCAGAGGATCGGGGGTCCACATTTTGATGAACGCAATGGCGGCTCGGTCACCAGCACTTGGTTGCGGGCTTCGCCCACCTATGATTCTAGTCTCGACTGCGTGCCATGCAATCTTGCATGCGCCTTGTCGACCGTTGTTGGACGCCATTGCCAACAGAGTCGAGCTGAAGCTGTCCCCCTGCGCGGGGCAGTCTCGCTCGTGGACGGCTGGCACACATCGCGTTACCGCGAACTGCCGGGGGCGCCTTCCAGCACGGCTTGGAGCGCTACGACGATTGCGCCTGCGCACGTTGAATCGGGAAGCTTACGCGTCCGTCGCAGCCGCACCCCCACTGAATATTCCACGAGAGCAGACGCATCGGCACTTCAACTGCGAGTCCGACGCCCGAGGAGCTTCGCGGCTTCTCAAATCGTCGACGCCCGCAGGATATGACCCCCACCTTCGATTGGGGCACGGGCGCGGCCTGGATAGAACCGAGCTGCAATTTCCGCTGGGCCGAGATCCTCAATCTCCCCGAAGCCGAGAGTCTTCAATCCAGCGCAGAGAGCGCCGGTCTCAAAGAGACTGTGGAAGACTTCGCCCACCGCGGCGACCCGCGCTGCCAATGCCTCGTGCTGGGCGCGTGCAGTTCCAGACATTGACGCCGGCGGGTTGGCATAGTCGAACACGACATGGGCGCCACCTGGCAGACCCGAGATGAATCCCAGCGTGCCCATGATTGCCTGCTCGCCCAGATAAGGCACGACGCCGAGCCAAGTGAAGAACGTCTGTTGCGTCGGATCGAAGCCGGCGGCACCTAAGCCGTCAGCCAAGGTTTCGTGTTCAAAATCGATTGGGGCAAACGTCAGCATCTCAGGTAAAGGGATAGCCGCCGCCGTAAGTTTTCCGCGCTTCCATGCCTGTGTCGCGGGATGGTCCACCTCGAAGATGCGGAGCGTGTGTCTCAGCGCGCCCCGGTAGGCATACGTGTCAAGGCCGGCGCCCAATACCACCAACTGACGCACACCTCGTGCCACGCTAGCGGCTAGAGCGTCGTCAGCAAACCGTGATCGGACGGCGATAAAGATGCGTAGCGCCCGACTGGAGGGGTCATTCTCAGCATCGCGAATGACAGCCTCGGCATCGGCGCCGAGAATACGCACAGCCAACGGATCGGCAAATATGCCACCTCGCTCAAGAACCTGATGAGCCGCCCGATGCCTGGCTGCCGCCAAGGCCGTCCGGCTGGGCTGTCCCGATTGCATGTCGAAAGCGTAGCCGCGCAACCATTGGCAGTCTATCGCGAGGGCATCTCGCCGCTCGGAAACGCGAGTGAATTCGCGTACGTCCCTCTTCAAATGCGGCGAATCGCACGAGCGCTTTGGACAAGTTTTCGTCGCGGTCGGCGACAAGAGCGAGGGCGAACGCCCGTTCACGGACGGGAGCCGCGCACGCACGAACCGTGAGCGGTTGGCCGAACCAGCTCAACCTACGGGCTCGCCGCGCCGCGTGACCCCTCCGACATCGTTGAGCGAGCCGCACATGTCCGGTTCGGCCGCGTGCCCCGATCACGGCTCGATCGCCGCAAACGCCTGCCGGGAGGACGATCCGATCGAGCCCGGACAGCTGTACGCCGTCCGGTCGCTGTAAACCCGTCGTTACTTCTTGGCGCCGCGTCGAGCCGGTCGCCTCGAAGGCTTCTCGGTGCGCGATGGGGAAGCGCCAGCTGCACGTTTGGCGACCTGCGCACCGTCGAGTTGCTGCAGACGAGCGCGAACCGCCTTCTTACCCAAGCTGCGCAGCGCGGCGAGTGCACCGAGCTGCGCTTCGCGCGGACGCGTAACCGCGTGTTCCCAGTGGTAGATACTTTGCGCACTCACGCCGACGAGCTTCGCCAGTTCCGGGGCCGAAACGCCGAGGCGCTCCCGGTGCGAACGAAGGCCCTTCGCCACGAACCGGATCTGCTTCCCATTCGATCCGTTCGCTGCAGTCGCCGGCGCTGCCGGCATCTTGCGCGAAAGGACTGAAAGCTGTCGCGCGAGCTGCACGACTTCTCGCTTGAGTGCCGCGATGTGCCGGCGATGCTGCGCGGTTACCTTCTTCATTGCGTCGAGATCTTTGCGCGAGGCACGTCGCGATAATCGTGTGATCTCTTCGCGCATGACGCTTGCAATATTGGGCATTTCTCCTCCGGTCGAGATTTCTACGAATGTCGGTCGATTGTACAGGTACCGCTCCTTCGGCTGCGAGTGTAATCGATATGATGAAAGATCACGTCTTGTAACGCGCCAAACTTTGCTCGGCGTTGTCGTGAACAGAGGGCGCTACCGCTGCGTTGTCGCCAAGATGGGCCTGAGCTCGTTTCGTCCACGTGGTCAATCGACGTTCCGATTCGAATGTGATCGATGCGAAGCGAGTTCTTTACTCGGCCAGCCAGCGCCAAGCACTCGCTAGCCAGGGCTGCTGATCGCGCGGTCGTCCCGCAGGGCGGTAGTAATGCGTGAGCTCGGCGAATCCAGCGTCCGACAAGTAGTGACGCCACGTTTCAAGATCATGATAGGCGCCGTAGCGTCCGCGGTTCCAGCCTTCTTCGTTGTGGCCGTGCGGGTTGGACGCGAAAAGGACGCCGCGCGATTTCAGCGTTGCGTGCAATTCCAGCAAGACGCGCGGCAGTTCCTGGCTGGGTACGTGAAACAGCGCCGCATTGGCGAACACGCCGTCAAAATGGCTGTCGGGCAGATCGAGCTTGAGGAAATCCTGCTGCCAAACTTCGCCGTCGGTGTTGGCGCGCGCTATGGCGGCCAAGCGCGACGCGCCTTCCAAACCGACGACGTGGTGACCCCGTTCGGCAAATGCCTTGAGGTCTCGTCCGGGCCCGCAGCCAAAATCGAGGATCGTGAACGGCGGAGCACCTTCTATGTACTGCAACAGTGCCTCGATGTTTTGACTGACATCGTGATCGCGAGTCCCCTCACGAAAGGCTTCGCCATGCTCATCGTAGTGCTTGAGAGTGAGACCGGTGATCCTTCCAAGTTCGTGCGCATTTAGTTTCATTTCGATGCCACATTAGCACGGGAGTGCGGCTTCGCGCTCGCGATCGGAAACAACCAGGTTACCATTCGGGTGCGTTGGCGCGTCGGCCAGAACCGGGATTGAAGCTATGGATTGTGTCCGGAGCCACGTCACCTCAATCCGCTGCACACCCAATAGATGGTGCATCGGACTACAACGCGTCGCGGCCGCTCCCTACATCCCGACTCCGTCGCGAGATCACAATCGTGGACCTCTGAGTGACTTGTTATCTGATGCGCAGGCCCGGCGCCGAGCCGAGAACCGCCGATCACTGCGAGAACCCGCCGGCAATTCAGTCGCTAAGAGCAGACGTGTTGACAGGACGAACGTAGCGCAAGGTGCCGTGGGGCTTCGGTTAGCGACGCGGCGACCAACATTGTTAGAAAGGAGTAGCTGATGAACTGGGATCGAGTGGAAGGAAACTGGAAGCAGCTCAAGGGCAAAGTCAAAGAGCAATGGGGGAAGCTCACCGATGATCATCTCGATCAGATCGCCGGCAAGCGCGACCAACTCGTGGGTCGGATTCAAGAGGAGTACGGAATAGGTAAAGACGACGCCGAGCGCCAAGTAGAAGATTGGGAAACAACCAATGAGGACATGATCGCGCAAGGACGGGGCGGCGCCGGCTCGACACGGCGGTAGCCGGTAGGAGAGTCTTGCTTACACTCGGCCAGGGCGCTCTCGCGGGCGGCAGGTGTTTCCTCCGCCCGCGAGGCCCTTTTTAAACGGTTAGCAGAGACCGGCGGTCCATGGTCAAGGGTTTGACCAGCCGGGTCACGATGGAACCTCGCAAACCTGCTGATGGGCGATCGGCTGGCACCGAGCGTACCCAGGTGCACGCGCAAAGTTTGGCGCAGCCGAGGCGGTGACCAATCAAGCGCACGCGGCCGACCGCGGGCAAAAGTAGCTCAACCCCTCCACAGCGCGGCTAGTCGGATCGTCTGAACCGCGGGCCTTGCTGCCGCAGATGAAATCAGGCGCGCGGAGGACGACATGATGTTCAGCGCTCTCGGCCGGACGCGGGATTCACGCCAACCCTGACAATCGGTCCGGAGCTATACGTACACCCACAACGGTCGCGTCCTGCTCTTGATGGGGCGCCTGTAATGCCGCGTCGGGAATGACGATGACGCAGCGATAGCCGCGCGCGATGCGGATGTGGGCAAGACCGACGCCCGAATTGCCCGCGGTACCTTCCAACGGCAAAACCATCGTGGATGATCATTTGCCAGGGATGGAACTTCTGGTGCAAAAAAGCTGACTAAAACAGTATACTTTTTCGGCTCCAACAGGTTTGAGTCGGTACGATGCGGCTCACAACGCGCGGACGGTACGCCGTTACGGCGATGCTGGATCTAGCCATCAGTGGCCCAACGGGCCCCGTGACCGTGGCGGATATCAGCGAGCGGCAACAGATTTCGCCGCTCTATCTCGAGCAGTTGTTTGCACGCCTGCGGCATCACCGGCTCGTCGACAGCGTTCGCGGCCGCAAGGGTGGATATTGCTTATCCCGATTGGCGAACGACATTTCCGTCGCCGACATCATTCGAGCGGTGAACGAACCGATTGATGCGACGCGCTGCAACGGCAAGCTCAATTGCCACAACGGCAAGCGCTGCATGACGCACGAATTGTGGGACGAGCTGAACGGCATCATCGACGGCTATCTCGCCTCGGTCAGTCTGGCACGGCTGGCCGCGCGCCAGCAAGCGCCCACCGTCGACGTCCAGCTGGTCAGGCTCGCGCTGCGACCGAACCGGAGCTCGTCCGGTTCGACGCGATCGACGAAGGATAGCCATCGATCATGAGTACGCTACTCGAAAGTCTGGTGAACCGGCCGTATCCGCACGGCTTCGTCACCGACATTGAAGCCGACATCGCGCCCAAGGGGCTGCGCGAGGAGGTGATTCGCCTGATTTCAGCCAAGAAGGGCGAGCCGGACTTCATGCTCGAGTGGCGGCTTCGAGCCTGGCGTCATTGGCTGACCATGAGCGAGCCCAACTGGGCGACGGTGCGCCACCCGGCGATCGACTATCAGGGCATTGTCTACTACTCGGCGCCAAAATCGAAAACGGACGGACCGAAAAGCCTCGACGACGTCGATCCGGAGCTTCTCAAGATGTACGACAAGCTCGGCGTGCCGCTGCGCGAACGCGAGTTGCTCGCGGGCGTCGCGGTCGACGCGGTGTTCGACAGCGTCTCGGTCGCGACGACCTTCAAGGAGCAGCTCGCGAAGCTCGGCATCATCTTCTGCTCGTTCTCGGAAGCGGTGCGCCAGCATCCCGAGCTCGTCCGGCGATACCTCGGATCGGTCGTGCCGTACACCGACAACTTTTTCGCGACGCTCAACTCGGCGGTGTTCAGCGATGGCTCGTTCTGCTACATCCCGCCGGGTGTGCGCTGCCCGATGGAGCTGTCTACGTATTTCCGCATCAACGCCAAGGATACCGGCCAGTTCGAGCGCACGCTGATCATCGCCGACAAAGGGGCGTACGTGAGTTACCTCGAGGGCTGCACGGCGCCGATGCGCGACGAGAACCAGCTTCACGCGGCCGTCGTCGAGCTGATCGCGCTCGAAGGCGCGGAGGTCAAGTACTCGACTGTCCAGAACTGGTATCCGGGCGACAAGGAAGGCAAGGGCGGCATCTACAACTTCGTCACCAAGCGCGGCGACTGCCGCGAGGCGAATTCGAAGATCTCGTGGACGCAGGTGGAGACAGGCTCGGCAATCACTTGGAAATATCCGAGCGTCGTGCTGCAGGGCGACAACTCGGTGGGCGAGTTCCATTCGGTTGCGCTGACGAACAACTACCAGCAGGCGGACACGGGCACGAAGATGATCCATTTGGGTCGCAACACGCGCAGCACGATTCTGTCGAAGGGTATCTCGGCGGGACATGGCCATAACGCTTACCGTGGGCTGGTGAAGGTCGGCAGGAACGCCGTGGCGGCCCGCAATTACACACAGTGCGATTCGTTGCTCCTTGGCGACAAGTGTGCGGCGCACACGTTTCCGTACATCGAGGTGAAGAACCCGACCGCCAGGGTCGAGCACGAGGCATCGACGTCGCGCATCGGCGAGGACCAATTGTTCTACTGCATGCAGCGGGGACTTTCAGCCGAGGATGCCGTCTCGATGATCGTCAACGGATTCTGCAAGGAAGTCTTCAAGGAGCTGCCGATGGAATTCGCCGTCGAGGCGCAGAAGCTTCTCGGCGTGAGCCTCGAGGGCAGCGTCGGCTGACAGGCTGCGCACACGTATGGCTCTGCTCGAAATCCGCAATCTGCACGTCAGCGTCGACGACAAGCCGATCTTGCGCGGCATCGATCTGCACGTGGATGCCGGCGAAGTGCACGCGATCATGGGTCCGAACGGCTCCGGCAAGAGCACGCTCGCGCACGTGCTCGCGGGGCGCGAACAGTTTCGGGTGACGGCCGGTGAAGTGCGCTACACGGGCCGCAACCTGCTCGACATGCCGCCCGAGGAACGTGCGCGCGAAGGCGTGTTCCTCGCGTTCCAGTATCCGGTCGAGATTCCGGGCGTGAGCAATGTCTATCTGCTGAAAGCGGCGCTCAACGCCGTTCGCAGGCATCGTGGCGAGCCCGAGCTCGATGCAATGGACTTCCTCGCGCGAATCAAGGACAAGCTGAAGCAGATGGACATGGATGCAGCGCTCCTTCAGCGGGCCGTCAATGAAGGGTTTTCGGGCGGCGAGAAGAAGCGCAACGAAATCCTGCAAATGGCGGTGTTGGAGCCCAGGCTCGCGATTCTCGATGAGACCGATTCCGGGCTAGACATCGACGCCCTGAAGATCGTCGCGGCCGGCGTGAACGCGATGCGCAGCGCGGAGCGCGCGATGATCCTCGTGACGCACTACCAACGGTTGCTCCATTACGTCGTTCCCGACGTCGTGCACGTGCTCGCGAATGGCCGTATCGCCAAGTCGGGCGGACCGGAGCTCGCGCTCGAGCTCGAGCAACGAGGCTATGGCTGGGTCGGTGCGCAGAGGGCGGCGACGCCGTCGGTGAGCGCGCAGGGGCGAGGGATGAACACCCGATGAGCCCGGCCGTGCTTGACCGCTATCGCGACGAGTTCGAGCGGCTCGAGACTCAATTCGCTGGCGCACGGATCCCGTCGCTGCGCATAGCCCGCCGCGAGGCGCTCGATCGCTTCGCCGAGCTCGGCTTTCCGACGACACGCCAGGAGGACTGGAAATACACGAACGTGGCGACGATCGAAAAGCACGCGTTCAGCGTGCCCTCGCAAGGCGCGGCGAGCGCGGCGCAAACGGGCGCGCTCGGGCTGCCCGGTGCGCATCGGCTCGTGTTCGTCGACGGCCGTTACGACGCGGCGCTGTCGCACGTCCAATCGTTGCCTTCGGGCGCGACGGTGCGAAGCCTCGCCGACGCGCTTACGCACGAGCCGGACCGTCTCGAACCGTTGCTGCGCGGCAATGCCGCAACGCTTGCGACGGGTTTCGATGCGCTCAATGCGGCATTCTGGGCCGATGGTGCCTACATCGACGTCCCGGCCGCCACGGCAATCGATGAGCCGATTCACCTGCTCTTCATCAGCACGCAAGCCGACGCCGCGATCCATCCGAAGACGGTTATTCGATGCGGCACGGGCTCGCACGTATCCATCGTCGAGCATTATGTCGGATTGCGTGAAGTCGTTTCGGTGACCAATGCGTCCACTTCGATCGTCGTAGAGCAGGACGCCCGGATCGAGCACTGCAAGCTACAGCAGGAATCGCAGCGCGCGTTCCATGTCGGAGCGCTTCGTGCGCGGCAGGGCGAGCGCAGCCGATTGGTTTCGGGCTCGTTCGCGCTGGGCGCGGCGTTGTCGCGCAACGACATCACGACACGGCTGGACGCGGAAGGCTGCGAGGCCGAGCTCAACGGGTTGTACCTTGCCGATGGCCGTCAGCATGTCGATCACCACACGTGCATCGACCACGCGAAGCCCGGCGGTTTGAGTCGCGAGCTCTACAAGGGTGTGCTCGATGGCGCGGCGCGTGCCATCTTCAACGGCAAGGTGATCGTGCGTCCGGACGCGCAGAAGACCGATGCGCAACAGTCCAATCGCAATCTGTTGTTGTCCGAAGGCGCCGAAGTCGACACCAAGCCCCAGCTCGAAATCTACGCCGACGACGTGAAATGCAGTCACGGCGCGACGGTCGGCCAGCTCGACGAGAACCAGGTGTTCTACCTACGTTCACGCGGCGTCGACGACGAAACGGCAAGGAAGGTGCTTGTGCATGCGTTCGCCGCGGAGGTCGTCGGCCGCTGCGGCATCGCGCCGATGCGCGACCGGTTGCACTCGCTTCTCGCCGATCGTCTGTCCGATGCGGGCCTCGTGGGAGCGCTGTCATGAAGAGCACGATCAACGAAATCCGCGCGGTCAAGGCGGCGCAGGCGTTGTTCGACGTCGCTCGCCGGCGCGAGGACTTCCCGATACTCAAGCGGACGGTACATGGCAAGCCGCTCGTCTATCTCGACAGTGCGGCGACGAGCCAGAAGCCGCAATGCGTGATCGAGGCGGAAAGCCGATATTATGCGACGCTCAATGCGAACGTGCACCGCGGCATCCACCACCTGAGCCAACGCGCGACCGATGCATTCGAAGCGGCACGCGAGAAGGTGCGCCGCTTCATCAACGCAGGCGACACGAAGGAGATCGTGTTCACGCGTGGCACGACGGAAGCGATCAACCTCGTGGCGCAGAGCTACGGCCGCAGCCGGTTCAAGCCGGGCGATGAAATTCTCGTGACCGAGTTGGAGCACCACTCGAACATCGTTCCGTGGCAACTACTGTGCGAGCAGACGGGCGCGGTGTTGCGCGTCGCGCCGATCGACGATGCCGGCGCGCTGCGCACCGACGCGTTCGAAGCGCTCGTCAACCCGCGGACTCGACTCGTCGCGCTCGCGCATATCTCCAATGCGCTCGGCACGATTAACCCGGTCCGTCGACTGATCGAGCTCGCCCACGCATCCGGCGCCCCGGTGCTGATCGACGGCGCGCAGGCGGCGCCGCACATCGAGGTCGACGTCCGCGCGATCGACTGCGACTTCTACGCGTTCTCCGGCCACAAGCTATACGGCCCGACCGGTATCGGTGTGCTGTACGGCAAGGCCGCGCTGCTCGAGGCGATGCCGCCGTACCAAGGTGGCGGTGACATGATTAGCCGGGTGACGTTCGAGAAGACCTCGTACAACGCGCTGCCGTACAAATTCGAGGCGGGCACGCCGAACATCGCCGGAACGATCGGCCTCGGCGCCGCGATCGACTATGTCGCGTCGATCGGACTCGACGCCATAGGCGCGCACGAGCACGACCTGCTCGAGTACGCCACGCAGCGGGCTCGCGACCTGCCAGGGCTCACCCTGATCGGTACCGCGAAGGACAAGGCGGGCATTCTGTCGTTCACGCTCGAAGACGTCCATCCGCACGAGATCGGCACGGTGCTCGACCACGAAGGCATCGCGATCCGCACCGGCCACCATTGCGCGATGCCGGTCATGGATCATTTCGGCGTGGCGGCAACGGCTCGCGCGTCGTTCGCGCTTTACAACACGCGCGACGACGTGGATGCGTTGATCGACGGTTTGCGCACGGTGCAGCGGATGTTCGGCCGATGAGCGATCTGCGCGATCTCTACCAGGAGGTCATCCTCGACCACTATCGGAAGCCGCGAAACTTCGGGCCGCTCGCCGGCGCCGACCGTAGGGCAGAAGGTTTCAACCCGCTCTGCGGCGATCGGCTGACGCTCTATGTCAAGGTCAACGACGGCGTGATCGCGGATGCGAGCTTCGAGGGGTCCGGATGCGCCATCTCGACCGCCTCGGCGTCGCTGATGACCGAAAGCATCAAGGGCAAGACGGAGCGCGAAGCCGAAGAGCTGTTCGGCCGCTTCCGCGACGTCGTCTCCGGTCATGCGTCGACGAATGAAGTCGATCTCGGCAAGCTCGAGGTGCTCGCGGGCGTGCGCGAATTTCCGGTGCGCGTCAAATGCGCGACGCTCGCGTGGCACACGCTGCACGCGGCGCTCGCGAAGCAGCCGGAACCGGTGTCGACGGAGTGACGGCGATGTCCATCTTCGATTGGCTGCACAAGGCGGAGGAGACCGAAGCAAAGGCGATCGACGAAACGCGCGAAACCGACATCGGCGAGCTCAAGGAACGCGTCATCGGGGCACTTCGCACCGTCTACGATCCCGAGATACCGGTCAACATTTACGACCTTGGCCTGGTCTACGATTTAGACGTCACCGATGCAGGCGCCGTCAACATCCGGATGACGCTCACGGCGCCGGGCTGTCCTGTCGCGCAAACGTTTCCCGGCATTGTCGAGCAGGCGGTCGCGAGGGTTGCGGGCGTCAACGAGGCGCACGTCGAACTCGTGTGGGATCCGCGGTGGTCCCGGGAGCGGATGTCGGAGGCGGCGCGCCTCGAGCTCGGGATGCTTTGACATGGCGCAGTGGGTCGACGTCGCGCGGGCCGCCGAATTGAGCCCCGGATCGTGGCGCACCGTCGATGTAGACGGCACGCAGATCGCAGTATTCAACGTGAACGGCGAATACCACGCGATCGAGGACGTTTGCACGCACGACGGCGGAATTCTCACCGGCGGCAGCATCGAGGGCACCGAGATCGTCTGCCCGCGTCACGGTGCGCGCTTCTCGATCATCAGCGGTGACGCACTGAGCCCGCCGGCGTACGAGCCGGTGCCGACGTTTCCCGTGCGAGTCGAGCAGGGAGTCGTTCAGGTACGGGATGGTCGCTGCGACTAGACCAACCACTCTCTGCGAGTTCCTCGAATCTTCACCGCCGAATTACCGGCGGCGTACGGTCAAGCGACCGATGATTCGGCCCGAAGACCGTCTCGCAATAACGCGTTTCGTTCAGTTCATTCAACGCCCGAACCGGTCGCGCTGACGGACGCGTTCCATGCAAGCCCAGGTTGATCTGCGTCAGAAATCCCGCTTGCTTTTTACATCGAGTCGGAATAGCGTTCCAACATTAATCGACGTCCCAGGCTAATTGCCCTCGAGGGAAGCGCACTACCAATCTGTCTGGAAAGCAGGGCAACGAGTCTCTGCGACGGAGGGGTGCTTGTCGCGAGCGGTCATGGGTGCTTGACCGTAGCCGCGATCGACTTGCACGCGGAACTATTGGCCGCATAAGGAGCGGTGAGGCGATGTCTGGACCTTCATCAGCGAGCCAGAAAGACGGGCTCGTGTCCGCAAACGGCTGGCAAGCGGCACCTGCGGCGGATTTGTTCCTGCCAGTCCCCCAGAATGGCAAGTCCAAAGTGATGCGATCGGTTCGTCGCATCGGATGGAATCTGCTCCCACCGTTGACGTTCGTTGCCATCGTTGCGCTTTGGTGGGCCGTCGTGGAGATGTTCAGCATTCCGGCGTACTTGGTGCCGGGACCCGAGGGCGTCTTTTCGCGGCTGGTCACCGATGCCGCGTTGCTGTGGACGCACTCGAAGGTGACGTGCACCGAGATTCTGCTCGGGTTTGGTTTGACGCTGGTGACCGCGATTCCGCTCGGCCTTCTGATTGCGCTATCGCCGCTGGCGAAGCAGGTCGTCTATCCGCCCGTCATGCTGATGCAACTCGTCCCGAAGATTGCGGTGGCGCCACTGTTCCTGGTGTGGCTGGGATTCGGCATCGAATCGAAGGTTCTTCTGACCGTCCTCATGACGTTCTTCCCCCTGCTTCTCGCCAGCATCAGCGGGTTTCAGATTCTGGACGACCGATTGCTGTACCTGACCAAGTCGATGGGCGCGTCGTCGTGGCAGACATTTCGCTTCCTGCGTTTTCCGGCAGCGCTTCCGGTCATCTTCTCGGGCATCAAGACCTCGGCCACGATCGCCGCAACAGCCGCGATCGTCGCCGAGTTCGTCGGTGCCAATCGCGGGCTCGGCTACGTGTTGCTGCGCGGTACCAGCACGATGGACATCGAGCTCGTCTTCGCTGTCCTCGTCGTGCTGACGATCGTCGGCATCGCGATCAACTATATCGTCGAGTTTTGGGAATGGGCGATGACGCCGTGGCAACGAGCGAAGAACAGCTAGCGCTCCGAACATTGTGGCTCGCGGATCGCAACTGAGGAACAAATATAACCGGGCATTCCATTCTGGTAGCCCAATCCGGGGAAAGGACATCACATGCGTCATTCATTTGGCAAATCGCTTTTCATCGGCACGATCGCGGCGGGACTCAGTTTCGCGACTGGATGGGCCGCAGCCGCGGGTACGCCGGTCACGTTTCAATTGAACTGGATGGCAGGCGGCGCCAATGCCGGGTTCGCGGCGGCCGTCGCCGAGGGCTACTACCGTGACGCCGGACTCGATGTGACGGTCGTCCAGGGAAACGGCAGCGGCAACACCGCGCAGCTCGTCGCCAGTGGCCGTTCCGAGCTTGCTTATGCCGACGCGGTTGCCGTCAGCCAATTGATCGCCAAGGGTGCGCCGATGAAGATCGTCGCAACCGTCTACCAGTCCAACCCGAACGCGGTGATGGCGCTGAAGAAGACCGGCATCAAGTCGGTCAGGGATTTGGCAGGCAAGAAGGTAGGGGTGCCGTCCGCATCGTCGCAGACCACGATGTTGCCGCTGTTCTTCAAGTCGAACAATCTCAAGGAGTCGGATGTCACCATGATCGACATGCCGGTCTCGTCGATGGTCCCGGCGCTGCTGCAGGGGCAAGTCGACGCGGTACTCGGCTCGATCGATGCCTACCAGATTCAGGCGGAATCACAAGGAGCCCAGCTCGATGTCTATCGATTCGCCGACTATGGCGTGCCGACGGTCAGCACGTCGATCTTCGCGAGCAACAACTTTCTCAAGAACAACCCGGAGCTCGTCAAGAAATTCATCGCCGCGAGCCTCAAGGGCTGGAGCTTCGCCCTCGATAACCCGGGGAAGACCATCAAGGACCTCAAGGTCGTGTTTCCGGACGTAAACGAGAAGCTGGCCACGGCGGAGTTGGCCGCCATCACACCTTTGTTCTGCAGTGGCGGAGCGAAGTACGTCGGGAAGGCGGAGGACGCGCTGTGGGCGAAGAGCCAGGAACTGCTCTCCGAAGTGAAGCTGCTGCCGGTGGGCCAAGACCCGAAGACGTATTACACCAACGAATACCTGCCACCTGTTTCGGCCATGCGCCCGTGCAAGTGAGGGTTTTTCAGGGCGCACCGCGCGCAGAGGCCAGCGATGGGAATTGAAAGGCGAGTCGGCTTGACCTATGCCGATCTGCACGTGGGAATGTCCTTCCGCAGCCCGGGGCGGACGATCACCGATGCCGACCTCGTTGGCTTCGCCGGGCTCACCGGGGACCATTCGGAACTGCACACCAGCGATGTCTATGCCCGCAATAGCCAATTCGGAAAGCGGGTCGCACACGGGATGCTGGGGCTCGCCTACGCGCACGGATTGATGTGGGCGCGTACCGGCGAGTTGCGCGAAACCGCAATCGCCTTCCTTGGGATCAACGAATGGAAATTCGTCGCGCCGATCTTTCTCGGTGACACGATATTCGTGAATTATCGAATCGCCGAACTAAAGGACAGCAAGTCGAAACCAACCCAGGCGATCGCGACCTTCGACGTCGAACTCGTGGATCAGAACGAGCGTGTCGTGCAACGCGGCCGCAAGGTGCTGCTGGTTTCGAAGGTTCCCCTCGCGGCCGTCGCGGCCTCGGGCGCTGCGCGGCCGGGCGTGGCGGACTGACGGGAGTTCCAGCAATGCCCAACGACATGGCGGCGGATGCGAAGTGCGGCGTACCGATCAGCATCGGCGCGGTATCCAAGACTTTCGGCGCCGACACGAATCGACCGTTCCTCGCCGTCAAGGAAGTCAACGTCGACATCGAAGCGGGTGAGTTCGTTTCAGTCGTTGGGCCCTCCGGGTGCGGCAAAAGCACGTTGATGCTGATGGTCGCAGGATTGCTGAGCCGCAGCACCGGCGACATCGTCGTCGGCGGGTCGTCCGTCACCAAGCCGATCACCGAAGTCGGTATCGCGTTCCAGGACCACCTGCTGCTCGAGTTCCGGACCGCGCTCGCCAACGTCACGCTGCACGCCGACATCCGGGGACTGCCCAGGAACAAGATCGACGCGAGAGCGAAGGAGCTGTTCGCACAGCTTCGTCTTGCGCCGGCGATGCACAAGTATCCGCGTCAGCTCTCAGGCGGCATGCGACAGCGCGTTTCGCTGATCCGTACGTTGGTCCACGACCCGCCGCTGCTGCTGATGGACGAACCGTTCGGCGCTCTCGATGCGTTGACTCGCCTGCAGGTTCGCACGGACCTCGAGCAGCTCTGGCTGCGGCGGCGACCGACGGTGCTGTTCATCACGCACAGTGTCGAGGAAGCGGTGGGGCTTTCAGACCGTATTCTCGTCATGAGCCCGAGTCCCGGCGAGATCGTCGAGGAAATCCAGGTGGAGCTGCCGCGTCCCCGTCCGATCGTTCTCGGCGACGTGAAGGAGTTCTCCGATTACGTGGACAGGATTCACCGGCAGTTCGAGCGCCTCGGCGTGCTTCACGGCATCGAGAAGCCGGCGCTCGGGGCAGCGGACGCAGGCGACGGAGAACCCGGGTCATGACATCGAGCGTGAGTGTGGACGACGCCAAGTTCGTCATGCCGAGATACGAAGGCGCGATTGCCGAGCTGGGTCTGGACAGCGGGCCGATCAATCTCGTCAACAAGGAGATGCTTCGTGCGCTCAATCGTGCGCTCATCGAAGTTGCGGGACGGCTCGAAGTCCGCTGCCTGATCGTCCATGGCGGCACGGCCCGCGCTTTCTGCGCCGGCAGCGACATCAACGAATTTGCGCATCTGCGGCAGGACGCGAGCGAACACAAGATCCTGTTCGAAGACATGGTCGTTCGTCGCTTGGCGCGCATGCCGATGCCCACCATCGCGGCGCTCGATGGCCCGGCGCTCGGTGGAGGATTGGAAATCGCCCTTGCGTGTGACTTACGCGTCTGCAAGCAGGGCGTCGCGATTGGCCTCACCGAGTCGCGTCTCGGCGGGCTCGCGGGAAGCGGCTCGGTGCGATTGACGCGCCTGGTCGGCCCGGCGCGCGCGAAGGAACTGCTCTACACCGGAGAGACGATCAATGCCGACCAGGCGCTGATGTGGGGCCTCGTGAACCGGGTTGTTTCGAGCGGGTCGGCGCTCGATGGGGCGCGCGAGCTGGCGGCGACGATCGTCGCTCGCGGGCCCCTGTCCAATCGCCTGGCCAAGAACCTGGTGGACGCGGCACAGGATCTTCCGCTCGACGCATGCCTGTCGATGTCGACGATGGCCCAGCAGGAGATCTTCGACAGCAGTGACCTTCACGAAGGTGTCGCTGCGTTCTTCGCCAAGCGCGCGCCGCAATTCAAGGGGCGGTGAGCATGCATGCCGACGCCTTGTCCGACCGCGATTCGGCGGTTGCTCGCCAACAGAAGCGAATGGGTGACGCCCAAGGTCCGCGGGCACTGCTCGGCAACGCTGCCGTCCTGATCTGGAACGACGTAGCGGACGAGGGACGCGAGCAGTTCTACCAATGGCACGACAAGGAACACGTGCCCGAGCGGCTGGCCATACCCGGTTTCAGGCGCGGCCGCCGTCTCGTCAAGCGAGGCCACTCGCCCGAGTGGTTGACGATGTACGAGGCCGACGACTTTGCAGTCGTGACTTCGTCCGGGTACTTGGCAAGACTCAACGCTCCGACGCCGCGCACGGTCGACACGCTGCGCTATTTCCGCAACACATCGCGCGCGGTTTGCAGCCTGGTCTACTCGGTGGGCTCCTGCACCGGCGGGCACATGCTCGCGATGCGCATCGACGTACTTTCCGACCGCGCTGCCGCGATGTGTCGAACGGTGCAGGTCGAGCTGTTCCCCTCGGCAATGGCATTGACCGGCATCGTCGCTTGCCATCTCTTCGCCTCCGACCAAACCGCCAGTCATGTCGATACGACCGAATCGCGCACGCGCACGTTCGACGTTCCGTCATGGGTCGTGCTGTGCGAGGCCACGTGTCCCGAGGCCGCACAACGCGCCAGGGACGTGATCGACGGACCGGAGTTCGAGCGCCTTGGCGTCGTCGTTCGCAAGGATGTTGCCATCTATGAGCTCGAGATCTGCGGACTCTCGCTCCCGTAACCCAGAACACGACTCATGGAAAAGATCACCGCGGACCAAGCTGCAGCATTCATCGAAGACGGCGACGCGATACTCATCAGTGGTTCAGGTGGAGGCCACGCGGTTCCCGAAGCGCTGCTCGCTGCGGTCGGGCGGCGATTCCTCGCCGAAGGAAAGCCGCGCGGACTCACTTCGGTAAGCGTCGTTGGTGTCGGCGACCGAGCCGCGCTGGGCGCCTCGCATCTTGCGCACGAGGGTCTCCTGCGGCGGGCCATCACGAGCGCGCTGGTTGACTCGCCGGGCTTGGTACGGCTCGCGGCCGAGGACAAGATCGAGGCCTACACGCTTCCGCAGGGCGTGCTCTCGCAACTCATGCGCGACATGGCGGCGGGACGGCCGGGACTTTTGACCAAGACCGGACTTCACACCTTCGTCGACCCGCGACAGCAGGGGGCGCGACAAAGTCCGTGCACGCCTCCCGATTTCGTCGAAGTGGTCAACCTCGGCGGCGAGGAATGGCTGTTCTTCAAGCCGGTGCCGGTCAGCGTTGCTTTTCTTCGCGGCACGACCGCCGACGAGGACGGCAACGTGACGATGGAGGAAGAGGCGGTGCTCGGGGAAATGCTTGCGATGGCGCAAGCGACGCGGCGCGTCGGTGGCACCGTAGTCGTTCAGGTCAAGCGAATGGCACGTCGCGGCACGCTACCCGGAAAGAACGTGAAGATCCCGGGCATCCTGGTCGACTTCGTCGTGGTCGAACCCGAGCAGCGGCAAACGTACGTAACCTACTACGACCCGAGCTATTCGGGTGAGTTGCGCATCCCGGACGACCATATCAAGTCGCTGCCCTTCGGTCCGCGAAAGATGATGGTCCGACGCGCCGCGCTGGAACTGTTCCCGGGAGCGATATGCAATCTCGGCGCGGGCGTGTCCACGGGGTTGTCGACGATCGCCGCGGAAGAAGGATTGCTCGACACCGTCATCCTGACCAACGAACAAGGATTGATCGGCGGCGCGCCGATCAGCGGCCGGGATTCGGGAGGAGGCCAGAACTTCGCGGCGATGATCGAACAGCCGGCCCAATTCGATTTCTACGATGGCGGCGGGCTGGATCTCGCGTTCCTGTCCTTTGCCGAAGTCGACGCTCAAGGAAACGTCAACGTCAGCCGCTTCGGCGACAGGATCATCGGCGTCGGCGGATTCATCAACATCAGCCAGAACGCGCGTTGCGTGGTGTTCAGCGGCACGCTTACGGCCGGAGATCTCGACGTCGGCTGGCAGGATGGCAAGACGATCATCCGCAGGGAAGGCCGGTTTCGGAAGTTCGTCCCCAGACTCGAACAGATTTGCTACAACGCGAGCATGGGGCGTGAGCGCGGCCAAGTCGCGCTGTTCGTGACCGAGCGTGCGGTGTTCCGTGTCGGCGAGCAAGGGCTGGAGCTGATCGAAATCGCTCCGGGCATCGATCCCGAGCGCGACGTGATTGCGCAGATGGGCTTCCGTCCGGCGGTTTCCCGCGACCTGAAGGCGATGGACGCCCGCATCTTCGGATCGGGACTCATGGGACTCGCCGCCGACGTCAACGCGAGACCGCGCGGATATCGATCGAGCCGCGTGGCGCGGTGGCACGAAGCACGTGCAAAGGAAACGAAATGACCACAGCCAGCATCAACGGCGCGACGCGCCTGTACGCGATCATCGGCAATCCGATCGCTCAGGTTCGCTCGCCGGAGACATTCACCCCAGCGTTCGCGGCCGCAGGCATCAATGCGGTGATGTTGCCCGCTCAGGTCCTCCCGGAACAGTTCGACGTCTCGGTTCGGGGCCTGATGGCACTCGGCAATCTCGATGGTCTGATCGTCACCGTGCCGTACAAGGCGCGCATGGCCCCATTCGCCAGCAGGCTCGGGGATACCGCGCGCTGCATCGGTGCCATCAATGCACTGCGACGGGAGGGGGATGGCAGTTGGACGGGCGACATGTTCGATGGAGCCGGGTTCATCGTCGGCGCGCAACGAAAGGGCAACGTACTCTCCGGCCGTCGTGTGGCGCTGTTCGGCGCGGGCGGCGCGGGGAGCGCGATTGCCTGTGGGCTCGTCGGCGCCGGCGTGGAGTCGATCGCGCTCATCGATCCCCAGCAAGACCGCGCAGAAACATTGGCGCGCGCATTGCAGCGTACGTATCCCGCCTGCAACGTCCGGCCGGCGCAGGCCGTTCCGGCCGATTGCAACATGATCGTCAACGCCTCGACCGTCGGCATGCGCCCCGGCGATGGTTTGCCGGGTGACATTGGTCCGCTCGCGGTCGACACACTGGTCGGAGACGTCATCAACACGGACGCCCAGACACCGATGATCCAGCACGCTGTCCGCTATGGCTGTCGCTACGTCACCGGGAAGGATATGCACGCCGGCCAAGGCGAGGCGCTCATGGCGTTTTTTGCTGCGGCGACCGTCGCGCGAACGCAGCAAGCGCCGGCGCGTTGACGGCTGAGTCGACCATTCGCGCATAACCAGCAGCGGACAACGCAGATGGCTCACGTACCCGCCGAGCGATGCCTGGGGATCATCGAATTGCTTGCCGACGGCGCGCGCGAAATGCCGCTGGGTGAGATTGCCGAGCGCCTCGATGTTCCAAAAAGCGGCGCGCATCGGTTGCTTGCCACGCTGGTCGATCTGGGCTGGGCCATACAAAATCGCGAAACGGGGTTCTACCGACTGACCATGCGGCTGGCGGTGCTCGGTCAGAGGTTCTACGCCGCATCCGGCATCCCGGACATCTGCCAACCGCTGCTGGACCAGCTGGCGTCGGAGTGTCGCGAATTCGTACGGTTGGCGGTCTTCGACGGCAATTCCCTGGTTTGGATCGCGCACGCTCAGGGGGCGGCCGGGGGATTGGGATTGGTTTACCAACCTGCGGAGACCTCTGGGCCGGTTCCACTTTACGCAACGGCCAGTGGCAAGGCCTGGCTCGCGACGCTCAGTGCCGATGAAGCGGCGCGCTACGTCATGCGCACGGGGGGCTTCGATCAAGCCGACCGGTACGGCCCGAATGTCATTCGAACGATCGAGACGCTGCTGCGCGACTTGCGCACGACGGCACGCCGCGGCTACGGACTGGCGCTGAACGAGGCGGAGCCGGGCGTCACCGCTATCGGGGTTGCCATTTGCTCCGCAGCCAAGGGGGCGGCCGTCGGAACGGTCAGCGTTGCGGGGCCGACGGTGCGAGTCAATGACAGCCGGGTGCGAGATCTCGCCCCGCTGGTCGTGCGGTGCGCGTCCGAGTTGTCGGCTATCTGGCCGTTGCGAGCGAAGTCGACAGCGAGTTCTTTTGCCAAGGACGTGGCGAAGGTTGCTTGAGCATGGCAGCACGTGTCACGCCTTGAGGAGCGGGGGATGTCATGAAGAAGCTTCTGAACGATCCAGCGAGGTTTGTAGACGAGATGTTGGACGGACTGTGCATGGCGCATCCGGAAACGTATCGCAGGACATCTGTCGGGGCACGGTGCATCGTGCGCGCAGACGCGCCGGTGAAAGGCAAGGTGGCGATCGTATCGGGGGGCGGCTCCGGCCATTTGCCGATCTTCACGGGTTACGTTGGCCGGGGGCTGCTCGACGGCTGCGCGATCGGAGATGTTTTCTCGTCACCGTCGGTTGATCAGATGGCGGAGACCATGCGTTCGGTTGACGGCGGGGCGGGGATTCTCTGCCTGTACGGGAACTACGGTGGCGACGTGATGAACTTCGACATGGCATGCGAGATGCTCGAGGTGGAGGACATTCCGTCGGCCACGGTGCTGCTGACCGACGATGTTGCGAGTGCCAAGCCGGAGGAGCGGGAGAAACGTCGCGGCGTTGCCGGAATGGT
Organism: uncultured beta proteobacterium; assembly: GCA_963728935.1. Lineage (GTDB taxonomy): Bacteria > Pseudomonadota > Gammaproteobacteria > Burkholderiales > Casimicrobiaceae > CAVSMC01. The sequence goes on from CAVSMC010000001.1 coordinate 3,916,918, forward strand.
CTATGCCTTCAAGATCGCCGGGGCGGCGGCTGAGAGAAAGCTCGATCTGCCCGAGGTGAGCCGTATTGCGCAGAAGGCGGCGGATGCGTGTCGCTCGATCGGCGCTGCGCTCACGCCGTGTACCGTTCCAATGGCGGGCAAGCCCACCTTCACCATCGGCGACGACGAGATGGAAATGGGGATGGGCATCCACGGCGAACCGGGAGTTTGGCGGGGGCCGATCAAGAGGGCCGACGCGGTGGCGACCGAGATGCTCGACAAGCTTCTGGCCGACATGCCGCTGGGTTCGGGTGACCGGATTTCGATCCTGGTGAACAGCCTGGGCGCTACGCCGCCGGAGGAACTGTACGTCCTCTACCGGTGCGTCGCCGCTCGCCTTGCCGGCATCAAGGTGGAGGTGGTGATGCCGCTGATTGGTCGGTATGCGACGTCGATGGAGATGGCGGGAGTGTCGTTCACCCTTTGCAAGCTCGACGAAGAACTGGAGGCGCTACTCAAGGCTCCCGCCGATTGCGCGTTCTGGAGGGTGTGATGGCTCTGACGACGGCAACGTTGCGGTCTGCATGGTCTCGGGTTGCGGCCGCGATGGAAGCCAGCATGGAGGAGCTCAACACGCGCGACGGTGCCGTCGGCGACGGAGACCTTGGCATCACGATGTCCCGCGGTGCGCGCGACGTCATGGAGCAGGCGGCCGATCTTCCTGACGACGTGGGTCTCGCTCTATTGAAGACGGCGCAGGCGTTCACCAAGACCTCGGGGTCGACGTTCGGGACCTTGATCGCAACGGGCTTGATGGCGGCGGCGAAGTCGACGAAGGGACGGACCGAGGTGCCGTGGGGTGAGATGTCGGCGCTTCTGGAGGCGGCTCAGACCGCGATGATGAAACGCGGAAAGGCCCAGCTAGGCGACAAGACCGTGATCGATGGGCTGGACGCAATCCGTGCAGCGGTCGCGGGCCTCGATGACCCCGGGAGCCAGGTTTCGGCGGCATCCGACGCCCTTGACGGGGCGTTGGAAGCGTTCCGCGACCGGCCGAACAAGGTCGGTCGTGCTCGAATCTGGGCCGACAAGACGATCGGCCTCGACGATCCCGGCATGATCGCCCTGCGGCGCATCGTCGACGCACTGCGGGATTGAGCTCACAGGCTGGGACAAGTCGTTCATAGGGAGGGGACCATGGCTGCCGTCGGGAACGCGAAGAGGATCGAGGGCATCGTGGCTGTGATGCTGACACCTTTCCACGACGACGGGACGATCGACTACGCGGGGCTGGAACGGTTGATCGATTGGTACCTGGCGAACGGTGTCGACGTGCTGTTCGCCGTCTGCCAGTCGAGCGAGATGCTGTTCATGACCCTGGAGGAACGGGTCAGCCTATCGCGCTTCGTCGTCGAGAAGACCCGCGGCCGTGTGCCCGTGGTGTCGTCGGGTCACATCAGCGATTGCCGCGACGCACAACTGGAGGAACTGAGAGCGATCGGTGCGACAGGACCGGACGCCGTGATTCTCGTGACGAATCGGCTTGACCCCGAGAAGGCGGGCGAAGCGGCGTTCAAGGAGAACGTAAATTGGCTGCTCGATCGCCTGCCGGAGGACCTCCCGCTTGGCCTCTACGAATGTCCGGCCCCCTACCGCCGGGTGCTCACGGATGCCGAGCTCATGCATTGTGTCGGGACCGGAAGGTTCGTCGCACTCAAGGACGTGTGCTGCGATTTGGAGACAATACGGCGACGCGTTCGCCTGGCCGAGGGGACGCCTTTGGCCGTCATCAATGCGATCGGACCGATCGCGCTGGAGGCGATGCAGGCCGGATCGAAGGGCTACAGCGGGGTGTTCACCAACGTTCACCCCGACCTCTATGCGTGGATGTACCGATCCTGGCGTACGCACGGGGCCCTGGCTCGGGAAGTCTCGACGTTCCTGGTGGCCTCGTCGGTCACCGAACTGATGGGCTATCCGGCGATCGCCAAGCTCTACCACAACATGCTCGGGACCTTCGATTCCATCGCGAGCAGGGCCATCGACTACGATATCCGAGAGCGTTTCTGGTGGGGCGGCGAGTCCGTGCTCAACAAGATCATGGAGGGGGCGGAATTCTACCGGCGGCGGATCGGAATGGCGGAACCTCGCCGTACGATATCGACTGACGGTTCTTCCACCGAAGAACAATGACAATCAAACTCTATTCCTGGCCGTCCAGTTCAGGCACGCGCGTTGCGTGGGCGCTCGAAGAACTTGGCGTTCCGTATGAATACGTGGAACTCGATGCCACAAAGCTCGAGCATCGGACGCCTCAATACCTCGCGATCAATCCGCACGGGAAGGTCCCCGGCCTTACTGACGGCGAACTGACGTTTTTCGAGTCGGGCGCAATCCTGCTCTATCTCGGCGACAAGTACGGCGCAGAAAGGCAGCTATGGCCGGTCGGCGTGGGCCAAGCCCGCGCCGACGCGGCTTGTTGGACCGTATGGGCGGTGGCCGAGCTGGGCAATTACATGATGCAGTATCTCTATCATGGGCTCGACACGCCGTTTTCCTACAAGCCCGAAGATCGCAGCAGAGCATGTGCCGACTACAACCGATCGCAATTCATCCGCGGACTCGATGCGCTGCAGGCGCGGCTCGAGAATCGCGCGTACCTCCTTGACGCTTTTTCGCTCGTCGATATTCCGGCCGCAAGCTGGCTGTCGTTGGGCACCATGCTGGGCATCAAGCTCGACAGCCATCCCCGCGTGAACGAATGGCTGACGCGCTGTGCAGAGCGACCGGCATTCAGGCGGGCACGATAGGGCATATCGCGTGACTTGGCGCCGTCGACGAGCCATCCGTGCGAGGTCGCCGCCAAGCGCGCGCACGTCATGCCGCGCCACCATCACGCCGAATGCGTGTCTACTCGACGCTGATCGTGCAAGCAAAATACGCGTGCGATCGCCGCGTCGAATTTGCTGACGGTTTGCTTCGGGCGGTTTGCTTCGGGCGGCAGCGTCCTCGGGCAGGCAACGGACGCTCATGGGGATGGCTGGAATTCGACCGGCTCGAACGCACTCGTTGCGGAGCGATCCAACAGCACGGGCGGGCACTGCACGACGGCTATTCGCATCGTCTCCTCCGGTACTGCTCGTCAGGTATCGACAATAGCGAAACGCAAATATTCGCTGAGCGGCTCACGCCGTTTCGCCGTCTGGACGGTCGCGAGCCGGCAGAGAGTCGCGAAAAACATCGAACGTCTTCCACGCCGGAACCGGCGGGGTGTAATCGGGCCGCGGCGCATATACGGAGTATTCGACGATTTGCATCCTGTGTATGTAGCGAGGGCAGTTCGGGAAGATTCGCGTTGCCGTGAACCGGACGATGGAGACCGACCCGGGGAACTCGCTGCGCAATGGATCGAATTGGCTGAGCTGAGCAACGGCGTTCACTCGAAGCCGCCTTGGATTTTCGAAGTCGAGGAACAACAGCCCCACATGGGGATTGACCAGAACGTTTCCCCAGGTTCGGTACATTCCATTGCCGTCGTAATCGGGAACGGCGAGAGTGCGATCATCGATGACGCGCACGAATCCGGGCAAGCCACCCTTGTAGGAGCAGTCGGGATGACCGTGCGCGTCGGCTGTGGCTATGAAGAACATCGGGCAGCGCCCAATGAACGCGCGGTCTTCCTCCGTAAACGCCGAGCGAACGGTCACTTGCTCCAAGCGGTCCGCCAAGGGTCGGGTTTCACGTGCGTCTTGCAGCCGCCGCATTCCGTCGTGATACATCGGATCGTCTGCCATCATTCTTTTCCTCCCCATGGATTGCGGTCTGCGAGGCGCTCCGATCGGCCTGCGACGCGTCGCCGCACTGCGCGAGCCGTTGCCGAAGATCAGCTCGGATCATCCGATGACAGATACGGGCGCAGCAGCCAAAGGCGTCGACATGCGAACTCCGTCCCGTCGTTTATGTTTCGCAAGTTTCTGGTGACTTTCACGACCCGATGAGGTTTCGTCTCTGTAAAGTATTCGCTGTACACGCGATTGGACACCAATGCGGTATATGCAGGGGAACGCCCCTTGTCCACTACGGCCGCTTGCAATCGGCACGCAATGTTGATGGCACGGCCGACGTACTCTTGCTGTCCGTGCATAGTCACTGGAATTAGTTCACCCTTGTCGATTCCGAAGGTGATACCTACGAGCGCGGGCTTGTGAGACAGGTGCGGCAAGAGCGAGCGTCGAAACTCGACCACGAAGTATAGGCACAGGTTCTCCAAGAAGCGAAGGAGGCGAACGCCGTCAGTACTCGCTGGAAACAGCAGCAACCATCCATCGCCCGTAAATTTGTATGGGTCGAAGGGCAGGGTTGCTCTTTGCTCCTTGGCCAGGTATCGCTTCAGCTGGCCAAAGAAGGTTGTAAGCGGTTGAACATTCCTGCTCTTCGTCAAGTCCTCGATGATGTTGGATGAAGAACACATGTCAAACACAACGACGATTGCTTGCCCGCTAATCGGGAGGCGTTGATAATCCACGACGTATCCGGAGCGGGAGGAATGTACGCGTTGTGGGTATGGCTGAATTATCGGCCCGCGTTGGTTCACGCGCATTCGCATCGGGCCGTGCGAGCGATCGAGTGTAGTTAATCGCAAGCCCGGTGAAAACGGTTGCGCGAGGGACGCTGCCTTAGCCAAGCACGCGTTGCCAGGGCCGCGGGTGCATCGGCGCACGGTCGGCCGCGTGCTGCGCCTCAGTCAGGCAGCCGTTTCCCGAGGGCGCTTCACCGAATATCATTGTCGTCCCGTCTGCCGGGTGAACCTCAAACCGATTTCCCGTGTTGATCCGTGAAGGAACTCGGCGATGGCGCAGCGCCGCTCGCCTGCCGAAAGAGCAAAAGGGGGGTACCGGATGTCCGTTAGAACACTGCTCGTTCAAGTCGACGAGAGCCCGCATGCGGCGGCTCGCGTCGCCACCGCGGTTCGCATTTCGCGCGATGTCGGCGCCCGTCTCGTGGGCGTTTACCTGATGCCCCAGTTGGCTGCGTTCGACGTGGCGCTGCCGGGCGACATGGCGAAGCAGCAGTTCCATGTCAGGCGCCAAGCGCAGGACGCCGCGGAGCAGGCGTTCCGTGCCGCCGCCGCGGCAGGCAACCTGGACGCCGTCGAGTGGCGCGCACCTCGTGGCGACCCGCTGGATGCCGCGGTCGCGCAAGCGCGCTGCGCGGACCTATTCGTCGTAGGTCAGGAAGATCACCGCGCTGCCGGCACGCAGGTGGACGATCTCGTGATGACGGTGCTGCTCGCGAGCGGCCGGCCCGTGCTGGTCATTCCGTACATCGGTGCAGCGAAGACCTTCGGTGAGAAAGTGCTGATCGCCTCCGATGGCGGCCGGGAAGCCGCGCGGGCGATCGCGGACGCGATGCCTCTGCTCGAGCGTGCGCAGCGTGTCGACGTGCTCGTTGGCGCGCGGGATGGCACCGAGGAGGATTGGGGCGCGATCGGCGATCGCCTGTCGGCATGGCTGCGCGACCACGGCATCGAGCCGCACATCGAGCTGTTCGCTCCCAACCCCGCGGAAGCCGGGCAACTTCTCCTCTCGCGCGCGGCTGACTTCACGAGCGACCTGATCGTGATGGGCGGATACGCGCATGCGCGGCTGCGCCAAATGGTCCTCGGCGGGATGACGCGGACGATGCTGGACTCGATGACCATTCCCGTGCTGATGTCGCACTAGGGTTCAGCCGTCGCCGAGACGTTGTTCGCGCGTCGGCGAAGTCTCACCCGGTCACTTTGAAAAAGAACGGGTCGATGGACGGTGCGACCGACGTCGAATTGTCCAGTGCGAGCAGTGTGTGCGTGTTGAAGTCGGCGTTGCGCTGGTACTTCACTCCGTTCGGGAAGTTGGCGAGGTTCGGGGTATTGCTAGCGGAAAAAATCCCGAAGAAAGCGGTTCCTACCGCCACCACATGATCGTAGTCGCCCAAGTACGGATCAAAGGTCTTAGCCGGGTTGTTTGCCGGCGTGTCCGCGAGGACGAGGTCGTCCCAGTTCGTGCCGTCCGGCGTTCGCCTGAAGTGAGTCACCCAGCGGCGGCTCGCCCCCGTGCCCGCTAGTTGCTGGTAGAGCAGACCAATCGTACCCGCACTATTGACGGCGAGTGCGGCGTTCGTGGCATTTGCGACCGTCAGCAAATCCGCTGGCGACCAAGTGACGCCGCGGTCGGTGGACCGGCGAATATGCAACGTCAGGATCGATTGCTGTTGCTGATCGCCCCAGGCGAGATACACGGTGCCGCTTTGATTGGGCCGGGGATCGACGGCAATTGACAACGCACCACCAAGTCGCTGTTGGCCGGTTGCTAGCGTACCGTTCCGGTTGAACGGAATCTTCACACCCTGTGCGACCAAACGGCCGGATAACCCATCGCTTGCGTCCTTGAGGTCCTGGAACCGCCGGGTACCGGTTCCACCGCGGTCATCGCGGACGACGACGACATCCGTGGTGACGATCAACGTGTTGCCCGGGAAGCTGCCGGTTTGCGATCGCCATCCATAGAACGCAGCGTATGCCGTCCCGTCGGGATGGGCGACAGGACGTACTTGAGGTCCGTCCTGGCCAGCCGTAGTACGTACTTCGATTCGAACTTTCCTGAACGACGGATGCGCGCTCCGCGCGTTGGTCGATACGTCCACTGTGGCGGTTTGCGGCTGCACCTGGAAATCGTTGTTGCCGATGTATACGCGATCCTTGCCGCTCTTGGTAATGGCATGCGCGAACGGCTGGTCGTTGTCTGGTCGGCTGCTAAGCACCTGCATTGGAGCCGGATTTGCGAAACTGGCCGTACGCAGCGTCTCGAAGTTGCCGGTCGGGTCTCGAAGTATTCCGCCGTACAGATTGCCTCCCGCGCTGGCGAATGCTGCGCAGATGTCGCTCGTACCAACGGAACTACCCGCGACGCTGGGCACCGTGGTATTGAGTTGCCATGTGTTCCCACCATCCGTGGAAACGTAGATTGGCGCCAGTGCACCGCCCATCGGATCGGGAGTGAATGCGGTTCCGGCAATCTGCATTGGGGCTGCCGGATTTACGGCGATCGTTGGCTCACTGTCCTGATTCGTCTCGCGGCTTAGCGCGCGAGGAATCATATTGATCACGAAGACTTGCCCAGCGGTCAGTTTCGCCTTGCCGACTCTCCTCGCCGGATGCGCGGCCCTGCGTTTGCGTTGCGCGGTGCTTCCGCTTGCCTTCTTGGTTGCCATGGTCCGACCTCCGTGCCCTCGAACAGGCGATGTCGACTTCGTGTTCGCGCAATTCGTGTTGCGCCACAGTCGAGATGCAAGGGTCCCGCAACATCTCGGCCGCTGCTACGCGGCCCGTCACGAACGTGTCGGGACCGAACATTCGAGCGAGGCTAGCGCGGACGCTTTCGACTTCGAGCCTCGGTGGCGAGCTTGATCCGTGGCAATTCGTCGAAGGGCTGGAAGTCCTCGAAGTGCAGGGCGGTGTATCCCTGCGCGGGCGCGGCCGCCGCGGCCCCGGCCGCTCGGATGGCACGTGCTGCCACCTGCCCTTTGTGCAACAGGAAGACGCCTTCCTGACCGGCGTGGAATTTTGGCGCGTTGTGCCACCGCACGTCGGTACTGCTCGGGAATTTCACGACCACGTGCTTTTCCGGATGGCTGCCTTTGTGTACTTCGTCGATATCGATTACGGCTTCCTGCCACAGAGGAGCATGCTCACTGATCCGGTCGGTTGTTCGTCCACTTGTCATCGCAGCGGCCCGAGCCGTGGCCTCCTCGGGCGGAAGACGGACTGCCGACACGCGCCCGCTCACGATGAGATCGGCATCCGCCGCCTGGGCGAGGGCCTCGCGCGCATGCAGACTGGCAACCGGATCTCCCGGGTGAAGCGCCAGCGCCGAGACAGTGGAGGGCGTTGCCTCCTTGTGGCCAACGGACTGAAGCGCAAGACCTTCGCCGAAAGTCCAGCCGTTGGTATAGAAGATCAGTGTCTCGCCCTTTGCAACCTTCTCTCCGGGCGCCAATTGCACGGTGACGTCTCTTCCAACATAGTCGCGGAGGACTTCGGGGGCGTGAATCAACTGATCGACTCGAACAACAACGGTTCGGTCCGAAACCGGGACTTCTTTGAAAGCCACGGATTTCATTTTCTGCACGGTCCCCTGAAATACGAACTTGGCCTGACCGGTCAGATCCTGGGACTTCGATCGCACAGCCATTGCTCTCTCCTTTGTCGGCGCTCGCGAGGCGAACTGCCATGGCCCCGCGAGTCAGCCCTTGCGACCTACGCGCCAATAACACGTTTCACCGATCGCGCGAAGCGGCGCCGTGTCTCTGCGCTCGGTCGCGCGTGTAGGCGCAGCGAAAAACGAAAACCCGCTGATCAGCCGTTGCCGCGGTTCGATCGAGTCGCTGAGATTGCGCTTCGCCGTATTTCGGGTCTCGCCCGCTGCCTCGGCCAGCTATTTGCGCGTGTGGCGCTTTCGCCACTCACGAATGACCAGAATTCCGATGACGGGGATCAGGAACAGGAGCACCTCGAAACTTCCGGATCCGCCATCCGGAGAAAAACCGAAGATCCGCTCGATGAAGTCCATGCTGGCTCCTTCTGGCTGTCCGGCGCCCTGACCGCGCACACAGTGTAGGCTACTGAAACTACAGCGGCTGTCAAGGCGGGCTTTTCCGCGAAATCAGGCGATGCACCGATGGCGAATGTGTTTGTCGCCGCCCTCGAGCACAGCGATGGGATGTCAACGATCGTCGTAGGTGAGACCTACTGCGTTACGCAGCCGCTCGTACACCGCGCTCCGCGACATTAGCGCGACGAGTCGCCTCTAACGAAGGCATTTCCATCGGACGCGCAAAGCGTGCGCCAGACCGCGTCTAGCTCGCCGTCTCGTAGTCGGGACGCTCAATGAAGGCGACAGCCTTGTCCGACTGCGAAATGATGTTGAGAATGGACGGGATCTCGTCCATGAACGCATTCACGCACGCAGGGTCGAAATGCTTCCCTTTTTGAGCCCGTAAATGCTCGAACGCTTGGTCGATCGTCCACGCTTCTTTGTACGGCCGGCGCGTGATCAGCGCATCGAAAACGTCGGCAACCGCTACGATCCTCGCCTCGAGCGGGATTTGCTCTCCGCGAAGTCCCGCAGGGTAACCCTCACCGTCGAATCGCTCATGATGTCCCAATGCGATGATGGCGCCCATGTTGAGATACTTCGACGGGCTTCCGTTCAGGATGTCATAGCCTATGCGCGGATGCTGCCGCATCACCGTCAACTCTGCGGGCGCGAGGGGTCCTTCCTTCAATAGAATCGAATCGGGAATGCCGACCTTTCCAATGTCGTGCATGGGTGCAGCCACTTCGAGCGCGTGCACTCTGTCGGTTGCCATTCCGAGACGAGCGCCGATCAGCGCGGAATACTTGGCCATCCTCGCGATGTGATCGCCGGTGCACTCGTCGCGATATTCACCGGCCCGGGCGAGCACCAGCAACGTCTCGAGCTCGCGTGCGTGGATCTTTGCGACGGCGTCGGCGACTTCGCGCTGCAGAAGGCGCGCACGGTCCGACAGGACCAACTTGTGTCGACGAAGTTGAAGAAGGTTCGCGCAGCGCGCTTTGACTTCGTACTCATCGATCGGCTTGGTCAGGAAGTCGATCGCGCCCGCTTCGAAGGCAGCGTAACGAATGCGCCGTTCCGCGTACGCAGTGACGACGACGATGGGCACGTCGGCGCAATGCGGCAGCGCTCGAAGGCGACGCGTCAGTTCGACCCCGTCGAACTCCGGCATTGAATAATCGGTGACGACCAGATCGATCGCGTTTGCGGTCGCGAACCGGAGCGCGTCGACCGGGCTTTCGAACGATTCGATTGCGATACGCGGATCGATCTGCTGCACGATCGCACTGACCATCATGCGGCTGGTCGAAACGTCGTCGACGACGACAACGGTATTGACCGCGTGGCTCGCCCGTCCGATGTCGGCTGGTTCGCATGGGTCGAGCGCCCATATTCTTTGTGCGTTCTGTTGCACTCTGACCTCCGATACCAATTCCAGCTCGCGCGGATTGGCTTGAAACGGGTCGTCCAAGTGCGCGGCGGCAAAGCGCCTCTCGGGGCGTCCACACTTGCCTTGGGCAGTCAAGGCAAAACCCGAGCCAACTGGTGGGTGCGAACGTCATCGTTGATGCAGATCAATATAAATCCTTGAATCCAATGCCGCGGAGCAGACCTGGCGGCATTTGGCAATGCGAATCCCGCGGGTGAGACATGGTCAATTTTCGTCAATTCCCGGCCGCTGTGACGCAGGCGATCACCCGCCGGGAGATATCGGTTCGCAATGCCAGTGCGAGTTAAAACGCTCTTTCCGTGACGTGCAGCGAAGTCCGTCAGTTGTCTACCCGAATGCTCGTGACCTGGAGCACATCACCGGGGCGCGCGGTCGCCGGCCAGCTGATCTCACCGCCCGCGCCGATGATCCCGCCCGCGATCGGCGCGCCGCCGTCGACGAGAAGTCGCATCGTCAACGCCGCCGTGTGCCAGCCGCTTGCGGCGAGCCCGGCGAACAACGTCTGCATCGCAGCCGCGCCGCCGAGATGAAACGGCTGCGGGTCGAACTCGCTTGCGAAGGCCTTGATCTGCGACTCGTCGATCAGGTGCGAGCCGCTGGCGAATCGCTGGCCTACGTAAAGATCTTCGAGATAGTGCGGTCGTGTCGTCGACTGCTCGTTTGGCTCGCTCATGGCTCAATCCAGCTTCAATAGATCGGCGCCGGCCGGGGCAGCGTCGCCAATTCCACCGGTAACGTGTCGACATTGCCCGCGACGAAGTCGACGATTGCGTGCACGACGCTCGGCTCGCGCAGCAAGCGGCGGTGACCGAATCCATAGGTCGTGATCAGCCGCGCGCCGGGCACGCGCGCCTGCAGGCGCAGCGCGTGCTCGTACGAAACTTCCGCATCGGCGCGGTCGTGCACGAACAGCGCAGGCACACGCAGTTGCGTCAGTTCGTCGATACGGTCGATGTCATCGAAGCGTACCCCGTAGCGACGTTCGAGGCGGCGGCGCATCGCATCGCGAATGGTCGGCGTGATACCGAGCAGACGCGCGAAGTTGTGGGCGTGCTCGCGTAACGATGCCGGGGCGCCAATGAATACGACGCGGCCGAGCGAAACGCCTCGGCGCAATGCCACGCCAAGCGCAGACGCACCTACTGAATGGCCGATCGCTGCCGCGAAGGGCCCGTGCGTGGTGGCGAGCGCTTCGATCGCGCGCACGAAGTCCGGCAATGCGACGGTGCGGCCGCTGCTATCGCCGTGCCCGGGCTGGTCGAACCATACGACGCGATAACCGCGCGCGAGCAACGGTTCGACGAAGCTCGCCATTTGCACGCCCCGCCCGCCCCAGCCGTGCGAAAGCAGGACGGCGTCCGCGTTGACCGGACCGGCCTGCCACACCGCGAGCGAATGCGAAGCGGCGACGACGACGTCGCGGCGCGCCGCGATCGAGAGATCGTTGCGCCCGGCGTATCGCGGCGGTTGCGTGAAAAGATGCTCTGCGTGGCGACGTGCGACGTTCGGCAGTAGTCGAGACGTAACGTTGAAATACGCACGCAGAAGCGCAGTGAACGAGCTTCGAGAACGAACGGTCGTGCTATTCGATGGAATGACAGCGGCAGCGAAATTCATCACAGCCTCCGGGAAGGTCAGGCCGCCGGCGCGGCGGCGGCGATGAGGCGATCGAACGCAAGCCGGGCACGCGCTTGCGCATCGGCGGGATCGAACAAGCGAGCGCGGTGCTGATACGAAAAGATCACGCCCATCAGCTCGAAGACGAACTGCGCGATGTCGAGATCCGCCCGCAGGTGACCCTGCGTAACGGCCATCTCGACGGCGCGGGCGAGCTCGCGCTCGAGCCGCGCGAAGTGCTCGACGACTGCGTCGCGAATAGGGCCGGGACGGTCGTCGAACTCGATGGCGGCCGCCTGCATCGGGCATCCATACGAGAGGCCGCTGCGCGACGTCCAGTCGAGCCAGTGATCGAACAGCGCGTGAATCCGCGGCAGTCCGCGGCGCGCCTTGAGCGCAGGAAGAAAGACCGATTCGGTGAAGCGCACCGCAGCGGCCTCGATCGCGGCGACCTGCAATTCCTCGCGCGATCCGAAGTGCGCGAACAGTCCGCTCTTCGAAAGTCCCGCCCGCTCCGCAAGCGAGCCGATCGTCAGCGACTCGAAGCCCGACCTGCTCGCCTGCGCGAGCGCCGCATCGAGGATCGCCGCGCGCGTTTGCTCACCCTTGCCCATGGCTTCAATATACGAACGTTCGTGCTTTTTGTCAAGACCGCCATTGTTGCACTGCAACTAGGCCTCGATGACACCGGCCCGGATCGCGATCAGCGTCAGCTCGGCGGCGTTGGTCGCGCCGAGCTTCTGCTTGACGTTGTAAAGGTGCGTGCCGACCGTGCTCGGCGATAGCGACATCGTCTCCGCGATGCTGTTCGCCGACTGCCCCTTTGCGAGCGCCACGAAGACCTGAAACTCGCGTGCGGTGAGGACATCGACCGGAGTGTGGCTTCCGGTGGCGCGTGCGACGGCCATCTGCTGCGCGAGGGCGGGCTCGATGAACGGCTTGCCGTTGGCGACCTGGCGAATTGCGTCGATCAGCTCTTCCGGTGCGCCGCGCTTGGTCAGATAGCCCAGCGCGCCTGCTTGGATCGCGCGCGTCGCGTGAATGGTGTCTTCATGCGCCGAAAGCACGAGCACCTTCGCGGCGACGTCCTTCGCGAGGATGCGCGCAAGCGCGTCCAGGCCGCCGATTCCCGGCATCGCGACGTCGAGCACGACGACGTCGGGCTTGACGTCGCCATAGCAGCGGCACGCCTCTTCGCCGCTGCCGAGCTCGACGGCGACTTCGATGTCGTCGGTGCCCCTCAGCAGCAGGCAGAAACCCATGCGTACGAGCGCATGGTCGTCGACGAGCATGACGCGGATCTTGCTCATGCGTCCTGCTGCACGGTCGACAACGGGATCAGCGCGCGCAGCTCCGTGCCGATGCCGGGTCGCCCCTCGACGCTGAAAGCGCCGCCCAGCGCATCGACGCGCTCGCGCATGCCGATCAGACCCAATCCCACCGCCGAAGTCTCCATGCTGACGTGACCGTGACCATCGTCGTCGATCGACAGCATCAGCGATCGGGCGTTCACGCGGGCAACGCGAACGTTCACTCGCGAGGCGTCGGCGTGGCGCGCGACATTGGTGAGCGCCTCGTGAACGATTCGGTACACGGCGACGTCGACGGCTTCGCCGAGCCCGTTCAGGTCGCCGGCACAATCGAGCTTGAAACCGATGCCCGGATGGCGCGCCGCCCATGCAGCGACGATGCCGCGGAGCGTGTCGGCGAGGCCGAGGACATGGAGCTCCGCGGGTCGCAAGCGCTGCGCGATCGCGTGCATGCCGTCGTAGATGCGCGCGGAGATATCTTTGATGCTCCGCGCGCCGTCCCGAATTTCGGGCCCGGCCGCGGCCGAGCGCTGGATCAGTGATTCGGCGATCGTTCGGATCGCGGTGACGCATTGGCCGAGCTCGTCGTGCAATTCGCGCGCGATCCCGCGCCGCTCGTCGTCGATCTTCGCCCGCACGAGGTTCGCGAGCTGGCGGTTCTGCTTGAGCTCCGACTCGGCAGCCTGCGCACGAAGCTGCGCGGCGATGTCGCGGTGGCTGACGATGCCGCCCACCACCGCGTTGGAGTCGGGGTCGATCAACGGCGTGACGGACAGAGCGACGTCGATCTCCTCGCCGTCATGGGTGACGCGACGCGTCAGCACGTTGTCCACCGATTCGCGACGCAATACCGAATCGAGATGGCGGCTCACCTCCGTCTGCTGCGCCGGGGTCGCCAGCGTCGTCAGCGGCTTGCCGACGATGTCGTTGTTCGCATAGCGGAACATCCGATGCGCTGCCGGATTGCCGTAGGAGATTCTGCCGTCAGGCTCGTGTATCACGATCGCATCGGAGGACTGGCGAACGGCGAGCGCAAGTCGTCGGTTATCCGCCATCGCGTCGTCGAGCGCTTTGGTCATCCGATTGAACGCGTCGCCGATGCGGCGGAATTCCGGAAGCCGGAAGGCGGGCAATCGGACGTTGAGCTTACCGCCTTCCATCTCGACCAGACCATGCTGGACCTGCTCCATTGGTTGCATCGAGCGGCTGACGAACCAGAACACCAGGACGTTGACGACGACGAAAAAGATGCCGCCCAGCATCAGCAGATGCGTGAGGTCATCCCATGCATCGAGCGTCGCGCGCGACGCATCGGGAACGATCTCGATGCGAGCGCCGGGCAAATCGATATTGATCGGTGTCGTCGGCGGCACGACGAGCTTGGCGTACCAGCCGGGCGCATCGCGGCCCGCCTTGTACGTCGATGGCGGCGACTCGTAGATGATCGAGTTCGTCACCATGTCACGCAGACGCAGATGATTGGCGCGAACGTGTCCGAGCTGCTCCAGAAAGCTCAGCAGGAAACGTCTCGGCGTGCCGGTGATCTGACTCGCGAAGACGACGGCCGAGAGCATCTGCACGGTAACTTTCGTTCCCGCGTCGATCTCTTCCTTGATCGAGCTGCGCGCGTCATCGATGATCATCCGGCCGACCGCGAGCGCGAACAAGGCCATCAGCGCCGTGATGAGCAGGTTGATCCGCAGACGCAGGCTCATGCCGGCCGGGGAGTGAGGTTGTCGTCGCGACGCGGCCGCCGGCCCGCGACCATTCTCATGAAAATCATGGGCCCAGGATCAATGTTCATCGAATCGTTGGCCGCGCACCACGCGCGATAGTATCAGCGGGGGACCGCAACCGGCCTTCTTGTCCGATCAACCATTGCGGAGCATGTTCATGGCCTGGACGACCCTTGCATTCTGCGACATCCGGTTCGGCTTTGAAATCACGTGTACATCGCGAACCGTTAGCGACACGGCGTGGCCGGCTTCGGCCGGTCGCGCCGCAACCGACGTCGCGAGCCCGCGTGGCGCGCAGCGTGCGATGCGCGGGCCGGCTGCGCCGTCCGCGCGTGCCTCGCGCGCTTCGCGATGAAGCCGACGCGATCGCAGTCGACGGCTTCCTCGAGATAGTGCGTCGTCAGGACCACGGTAATTCCCAGGTTCGCGCGCAGCATCACGATGTGACGGCCAGATCGACTGTCGATTCGTCACGTCGAGCCCGATCGTTGGCTCATCGAGCAACAGCACGTTGGGCGATGCGATCATCACGATGCCAACGTTGTCGCCGTCGCTCGTGAGGAGACGACGCGGGCCGGCTGGTTCGCGAGGGCACTCCCGCCACGGTTGATCGACGAGCTGGGGCAATACGTCGTCGAGCTCGAGGCCATCCGAGAATCGCCGCGATGGCGAATCCGTTCAGCTACGGCGTGGACATCGTCAGGCATGCGAGGTTGTCGCGCCGGATGCCGCATTCGGCTATCCGGAGTTCGCCGTCGTCACCGATTTCGCCGTCGTCGGCGTATGCAGTCTTGTTGCGCTCGTCGTCGCGTGCACTCGCTTTTCACGCGGTGCCGCATGCGAGGCGCTCGTTCATCCGCGCCGCATGCACCGCGATCACGTTCGACGCGACGGCTTGCTTCATGTCGACGCGCCAATGTGCGCGACCAACGGACGATGGACGTCGATCTGATGACGCAGCGTCCGGTCGAGCGTACGCTTCAGGCAGCGTCTGTTCGGTCACGCATCGCCTTGTTGCCCACGTGGGCATTGTCTCGTAAATCCACCGTCCCGTCCGCTGTCTTCGAGGTGATCATGTCGAATCGTGATTGGCTGCACCGCACTCGGACTGCCGTTCGTCGGCCATTGCAGCCGCTGATCTTCGCGGTGACAGCATTGTGCGCATCGCTCATTCATGCCACAACGCTACCGTCCGGCTTCGCGGAAACCAGCGTCGCGAGCGGCCTTGCGATGCCGACCGCCATGGCGTTCGCGCCGGACGGCAGGCTCTTCGTCGCGGAGCAGGGTGGTGAGTTGCGCGTCATCAGCGGCGGCACGCTGCTTGCGACGCCGTTCGTGTCGCTCACCGTCGATTCGAACGGCGAGCGCGGCCTGCTCGGCGTCGCATTCGATCCGAATTTCGCGTCCAATCATTACGTTTACGTCTACTACACGGCAACCACGCCGACGATCCACAATCGGGTGAGCCGATTCACGGCGAACGGCGACGTGGCGATCGCCGGCAGCGAGCTCATCGTGCTGGAACTCAACAATCTTTCGTCGGCGACCAATCACAACGGCGGCGCGCTGCACTTCGGCAGCGACGGCAAGCTCTACATCGCGGTCGGTGAGAACGCCAATCCGAGCAACTCGCAAACGCTCGCGAACCTGCTCGGCAAGCTGTTGCGGATCAATCCCGACGGCAGCATTCCCACCGACAATCCGTTCAACGCGACCGCGACGGGCGTCAACCGATCGATTTGGGCGCTCGGCCTGCGCAACCCGTTCACCTTCGCGTTCCAGCCGACCACGGGTCGCATGTTCATCAACGACGTCGGACAGAACGCGTGGGAGGAGATCGACGACGGCATCGCAGGCTCGAACTACGGGTGGCCCAATTCCGAGGGCGCCACGATGAACGCGGGCGAGCGTGGACCGCTTTACTACTACGGGCACGGCAGCGGAAGCTTTCTCGGCTGCGCGATCACCGGCGGTACCTTCTACGAGCCTGCCGCCGTGCAGTTCCCGACGTCGTATCGCGGCACGTATTTCTTCTCGGACTACTGCGGCGACTGGATCAACAACTACGTGCCATCGACCGGCGCCGTCACGAGCTTCGCGGGCGGGATCGCTGCGCCGGTCGACTTGCAGGTCGGCCCCGACGGCTACCTCTACTATTTGGCGCGCGGCGGCGGGTCAACGAGCGGGTTCGTGCGCAGCATCCGTTTCGTGGGCACTGGAGGTTCGACCACGACGACGCTCGCGAGCAACGCCAACCCCGCCTACGCTGGCGCGGGTGTGACCTTTACCGCTACGGTCAACGGCGTTTCGCCGACCGGAAGCGTGGCGTTCAGCGCGGACGGCGGTCCTGCGATCGCGGGCTGCAGTGCAATGACGCTGATCGGCTCCGGCAATGCGCGGACGGCGCAATGCATCACGAGCACGCTCGCGGTCGGAACGCACAGCATCGTGGCCCGGTACGCGGGCGATTCGACCAACCCGCCGTCGGCGAGCACCCCGCTGTCGCAGGTCGTCAACACGCCGCCGCCGGGGTACGCAAACGTTGCACTGGCAAGTGCCGGAGGGGTCGCTTCGGCATCGAGCGTCTTCAGCAGCGCGTATTCGGCGAGCGCCGTCAACAACAACGATCGCACGGGAACGGAAGCTGCGGGCAGCCGATGGAGGGACGGGACGGCGGGTGCGTATCCGGATTGGGTGCAAGTGCAGTTCAACGGCGTGAAGACGATCGACCGTGCAGTGGTCTATTCGTTGCAGGACAACTACACCCACCCGGTCGAGCCGACCGACATGTTGACGGGGGCACTCTACGTTCTCAAGAACTTTACCGTGCAGGCGTGGAACGGTTCGAGCTGGGTCGTGCTCGCGACGATCACCGGCAATGCGCTCGTGAAACGGACGGTCATCTTTCCTGCCGTCGCGACGGACCGCATCCGCGTCAACGTCACATTGGCGGGTGGGCAATACACGCGCGCGACGGAAGTCGAGGCGTGGGGCACGTCCTCGTCATCCGGTGCGAGCAACGTTGCGTTGAGCTCAGCCGGCGGCGTCGCCTCCGCGTCGAGCACCTTGAGCGGCTATTCGGTGGCTTCGATGAACAACAACGACCGCAAGGGCGTCGGGACGGCGGGGCGTTGGAAGGACGCGACGCAAAACGTCTACCCGGATTGGGCGCAGATCACATTCAGCGGGCAGAAGACCATCAACCGGGTCGTTGTCTACTCGGTTCAGAACGATTACGACCATCCTGTCGAGCCGACCGACAGCACGACCTGGTCGCTCTACGGCGTGACGGATTTCACCGTGCAGGGTTGGAACGGATCGGCTTGGACGATCCTTGCCACGGTGACCGGCAACAACCTGGTCAAGCGCACGTCGACGTTCGCGTCGTTCACGACGGATCGAATCCGCATCAACGTGACGAAGGGAGCGTCAGGCGGTTACTCGCGCATCGTGGAGATCGAAGCGTGGACACCGTGACCGGCGACGGAATCTACGCGTTGCTTACTTCGCTCGCCGCCATCGGTCGATGCTCCAGGGTCCGCCGCCGGCCGCGGCGAGATAGAGAAAGACGAAGCAGTACAGCGCCGCCAGCTCGCCGCGGTTGAGCAGGGGCCAAAAGCCGCTCGGTGCGTGCGCGATGAAATAGGCGAACGCCATCAGACCCGAGAGCACGAACGCGACCGGTCGCGTGAACAAGCCGACGAGCAGCAGGAAGCCGCCACCGAGCTCCAGCACGCCGGCCATGCCGACCAGCGACCAAAGCTCGGTCGGCGCCGATCGCGGCGCGGGGAACGACAGCCACTTCTGCGCGCCGTGCGCCATGAACATGAATGCCGCGACGATACGCAGCACGCTCAGTAGCCGGGGCGTCCAGTTGTCGATCAACGCGTTCATCTCGCAGAGGTAATCCGTACGGGGTGCGCTTCAGGCGGCAGCGAGTATCGGTCCGTTGCCGGGCCACGTCCAGCATCGGGCGTCCGCCGCTCGATGCGGATGAAGCCAGAGCACTTTCGGTGCGCACTTCGATGCCTCTGAGCTCAGCCGTGGCCAGGCCGCGCGTCGGTCACCATGGAGGTGTCGCCTACGTCGAGCGTCGACCGCAATGCGGCGAACGGGCGTCCGCCACCGTGGACGCGGCGGACCCAACTCAGTATCGGCTACTCTTTGGGCGCTGCATAGAACGGTCCCGGATAGAGACTGTGACCGCCGTCGCGCAGCGAGCGCAGCGCGAGCAGTTCAGCTTGCACCAACTGGCCGAAGCCGCGGCGGCCGCCGCGGCGATCGACCAGCAGATCGTCGAGTGCCGCGAGACACGCGCGCTCGTCGCGCCATGCGCTTGCAATCTTGTTCGCGATGCGTGGATACGCTTGAATCAACGTGCTCGCCTTTGCCGAATCCGGCAGCGATTCAGCCCAGCGCAGCGTGGCCGGCAGAGGCTGGTCCAGCGTGCGCGTCGTGCGCCACGCAGTCCAATCGCGCGAGCCGACAACGGGAGGATGTTCGCTGTGCTCGCTCGACCGTTGCTCGAAATTGCCGAACAGGTTGATCTTCGGACGATGATAGGTCAATGCCATGCGTGAACCCGGTATCAGCAATAGATCACGAACAGAGTTTAAGCCCGGATTTTCGCTCGACCGTTCGGCTCCGATGAACGGACGCCGCCGTTGCACGCTGTAACGAACAACGCGCAGACGCACAAGTCGCTGCCGGTCGTCGCCCGGATGCGAGGCGGTTTCGTGAAGATCCTCTGCGCAGTAGCAGCACCGGATGCCCGCGCGACGAACGAAGGTGGTCCAGCGGACACAAGCCAACGCCGGAAGTGTTACGCTTGAATCTTCAGACGCATTTCTCGATGGGCGGCTTGACATGGATCATGGATCGCAAAGAACCTTGCAGCAACACTCGCACTCCATGGACAAGGTGCCATTTCCCAGCGAATGGGACCCGCGGCTGTCCGTCGGTGACCCGTACATCGACACGCAGCATGCAATGCTCTTCTATCTCATCGCGCAACTGAAGGACGCGCTCGCCTCCGACGAAGGGCGAAATCATCTGGTCAAGATCCTTGACGAGGTGAAGAAATACGCGACGTTTCATTTCGCGAGCGAAGAGAATCACATGGCCGAAATGGGCTATCCGGACCGGCACGAGCACACACGCATTCACACGCGCATGCTGGTCGAGCTTTCCGAGCACATCCGCGACATCCGCATCGACTGGCATTTCGGGCACGCCGCGCTTCAGTTCGTCGAGAACTGGCTCAAGTACCACGTCGCTCAGGAAGACCAGAAGTTCGCGCAATACGCGAAGAACAGCCGCGCGAGCTGAGTCTGCTTTCTGTCCGCTGCCGCTGTAGACTTGCGCGCGGCACAGCCAAGTCGGGTTCACCGACGTGTCGACACTGCGGGTTACGCTCGAGTCCGCCAACCCCCGGGAGCGCGTCGCCTCGGGCGACGTCTCGATCGTTGCGACGGTAGCCAACACCGGCGATCAGCCCGTGCTGTTCCATCGGCCACCAGGCGCAACGCGGCTCGCTCGTTCTTCCAATCGAGGATCCGAGCCGAAGGCGCGTGCTGTCGCCGCCGACACCGCCGGACGCCTGTTCCCATAGCCGCGTGCTGCCTTCGCTGTCCGTGAACAGAAACGTGACGGGATCTGTGGAGCTGGCGGAGCTCACGGAGACTTCGACGGCGAACGCAATGTGCGCCGAGTGTAGCGCCCTTGACGATGCGGCTGCATGTCGAAGGTCGCCGCCTCGGTGCCATGGCGAGCGCGGGCGGCGTTGAGGACGAGCGCTCGCGTATCGGCGGCGATGCCGCGTCGCGGGCTCGGTGATGCGAGGCCTACTTCATCGACGGCCGATGTCGCCGCCGCTCACCAGATCGCGCGGCGGCGGCCGTTGCGTTGTCCGATCGAACGAGCAAACCGCTCGCGCTCCGGCGCTGCGCCACGGCTCGGCGTTACCGAGCGATGGCACGTCCGCATCGAGGGCGTCGTAAGCGAATGATGGCGGCAGTCGTTGCGGGCAGCCCTGCTCAACGGTCGGCGCAAGCCTCGATGGGGTACTCTCTTGAGCAGCGGATCGCAGATGTACGTGTCCATTGCAGGCCTCCTATGCCACCAGCAACTCGCCTTCGCGATCGACGATCGGCTCGGACACCGGACGCTGGCGATTGGGCGAGAAGCCGCTCAACTGCCGCATCGCCTCGAAATCGAGCAACGCGATCGATCTGCCCTGGACCTGAATGAATCCTTCCTGCTGCAAGCGCGACAGCAAGCGGCTGACGGTTTCGAGCTTGAGCCCGAGATAGCTGCCGATGTCCTGGCGCGTCATCCGCAGCAGAAACTGCGAGCGCGAATAGCCGAGGCGTCCGTAGCGCTCCGAGAGATCGAGCAGGAACGTCGCGAGCCTCTGCTCGGCGCGCATCGTTCCGAGCACGATCATCAATTCCTGGCTGCGCACGATCTCGCGCCCAAGCGTGCGCATCAGCAGCCGCTGACCGTGCGCCGATTCGAGCGACCACTGCTCGCACTGCGCGAACGGCACGATGAAGAGCTCCGAATCCTCGAGCGCGACGACCGAGCTCTGATGACGCCCCGTGTCGATGCCGTCCATGCCGGCCACGTCGCCGGTCATCTGGAAGCCGGTCACCTGCAGCAGGCCGTCGTCGGACGTGGTGAAGGTCTTCAGCATCCCGACGCGAACGACGTACAGCGAACGGAACGTGTCGCCGACGCCGTACAGCGTTTCGCCGCGGCGCACGCGATGGCGCGAACCCTTCGGCGCGGCCAACTCGACGACATTGCCGGAGATCTTCGCTGCGGCGGGAACGGCGATCTTGACCGGAGCGCGGGACCGAGCGGTGGTTGCAGTGGCGGTGGCGTTCATGTGCAGTCTCCCTAGGGGTCGGGCGTGGGTCATGACGGCTCGCGCAGCTTCGCGACGATGTCCTTGACCTTCGCGAAATCGCGTGTCTTGTCGAGAAACCAGGTCGCGCCGGCCTGCACGCAGACGCGCTCGTACTGCGGCGCGGCATGGTTGGTCAGCACGATGAATACGGTGTCGCTCATCGACGGATGGAGTGCGCGCAGCACATCGAGCGCCGTGCTGCGGACGAGCTGATAGTCGAGCACGACGTAATCGGGCTTGCACCGCGAAATCGCCTCGATCGCCGTGCGCGCGTCTTCGGCGCTACCGACGACCGTCACGTCCTCGAGACCCTCGAGCAGGTCGACCAGTGCATCGCGGACGACCGGCGAATCCTCGACGATGAAAACGGTGCTTTGTGGCGTGCTGTTCATGGCTGCCACTATGCCCGCGCACGACGGCGCCTACGATCGGTGCGCGCTGATCGCGTGGGTAGTCGCCCGCTGAATGCGCCGCTCGGAAACCTCCCGGCCGAGGGGTAGGAATTTTCCTAACGCGGGGTTGCCACTGCGACCGCTACGGCATGCGAGGGCTTCAGGCTCGATCGAGCGGCTGCGCGAGGCCGTGCGCGATCGCGTAGCGAATCATTTCCGCCTGGTTCGCGAGGCCGAGCTTCTCCAGGATGCGCGCCTTGTGCGTGCTGATCGTCTTGACGGATAGATGGAGCTGCACGCCGATCTCGGTCAGCGAGACGCCGGCGACCAGCATCTGCAGCACCTGGAACTCGCGGTCGGAAAGCGCCTCGTGCGCCGCGGCGCGGGTGACCCCGTGCGCCTGGTGCGCGAGTTGCTCGGCGACCTCGGCGCTGATGAACGCGCCTCCCGAGGCGATCTTGCGGATCGCGTTGACGAGCTGCGCGGACGCGCTGTCCTTGGTGAGGTAGCCCGAGGCGCCGGCCCTGATCGCGCGCACGGCGTACTGGCTCTCCTCGTGCATCGTCAGCACGACGATGCGAAGCTTGGGCTTCTCGCTCTTGATCTGGCGGATCAGCTCCATGCCGGCCTTGCCCGGCATCGACATGTCGAGCACCAGCACGTCGAAGTCGACGGTGCGCACCCGCTCGAGCGCTTCGTGGCCATCGACCGCCTCGGCGACGACCTCGATGTCGCCCGCCGCGGTGAGGAGCTGCCTGAGCCCCTCGCGGACGATCGTGTGGTCATCGGCGATGACGACCCGCGTCACGATGCGTCGATCGCCTCGCCGAGCGGAATGCGCACCTCGAGGCTCGTGCCTTTGCCCGGGGCGCTCACGATCGAGAACGTGCCGCCGAGCAAATAAGCGCGCTCGCGCATACCGAGCAGGCCGCGCGAATATCGCGAGCGTTCATCGGGCATGTTGAACCCGACGCCGTTGTCGCGCACGGCGATCGACACGGCGTCCTCATCCCGCGCGACGCGCACTTCGACGCGCGAAGCTTTCGCATGCCGTGCCACGTTGGTCAGCGCTTCCTGGACGATGCGGAACACGGCGCTCTTGGGCGCATCGTCGAGCTCGAGGTCGCCATCGGCGCGCAAGTCGCAAACGAGGCCGGTGCGGTCGACGAAACCTTCGACGACCCATTCCAGCGCGGCGACGAGGCCGAGATCGTCGAGGATCAGCGGGCGAAGCTCGGAGGAAATGCGCCGCGTCGCCTGCAGCGTGCTGTCGATCACCAACGACATCCGGTCCAGCTTGCCCACGAGCTCCAGATCGCTGCGCCCGGTTCGCTGCTCGATCCACGCCACCATCATCTTGAGTCCCGTCAGTGCCTGACCGAGCTCGTCGTGCAGCTCTCGCGCGACGCGGCTTTGCTCCTGCTCGCGCGCGAGGTTCGCGGCGGAAGCGAGATCCTGCAGCTCGCGCTTCGATACGCGCAACGCCTCCTCGGCGCGCACGCGCTCGGTGACGTCGCGCAGGATCACCGTGTAGAACGTCGTTGCGCCGTCCTTCAGCTGCGAGATCGACGCGTCGATCGGAAACTCGCGCCCGTCGCGCGCAAGGCCCGTAACGACGCGAAGCCCGGCCATCCGGCGCGAGCTCACGGCGGCGTCGCCGAAGCGGCGAACGTGCTCGGAGTGCTTTCCCCGGAAGCGCTCCGGAATGAACCACGTGAGCGGAGCGCCGATCGCCTCGTTCTGTGGGCAGCCGAACATCTTTTCCGCCGCGGCGTTGAACAGCACGATGTGTTGCCGCTCGTCGACGGTGATGATGGCGTCCATCGCCGAGTCGAGAATGCCGCGCAGCCGCGCTTCGCCACGGGCGAGAAGCGATTCGGCGCGAACGCGCTCGGTCACGTCGCGCAGGATCACCGCGTAGAAGCTCTTGCCGTCTTCCTGGTGATGCGAAATCGACGCATCGATCGGGAATTCGTCGCCGTTCGCCCGCATCGCCATCAACGGAATGCTCTGCGAGCCCATCCGGCGCGTCGTCTGTCCGGTTGCTCCGAAGCGCTCGAGATGCTTCGCGTGGTTTGCCCTGAAGCGCTGGGGCATCAGCATGTCGAGACGTTGCCCGAGCACGGCGGCGCGCGGCCACTGGAACACGCGTTCCGCGGCGGCGTTGAACAGTATGATCCGCTGCTGCGCGTCGACGCTGATCATCGGGTCCATCGCCGCTTCGACGATCTGGCTCACCCGGATCTCGGCATTGCGCAGCGCGGCGATGGCGTCATTGCGTTGCATGGTCTGTCGCTGCAGCAACGCGGCCCCCGTCAACGCAACGGCGACGAAAGGAGCGACGATGAGCAACGCTGCTTCGGAGTGGAACCAGCCGAGGAGCCAGGCCGCACTGCCGACGATCGCCACGAAGGCGACGAGCGCCACTGCCGCCTTGGCCACCACAATCCGTCCGCCGAACAGTCGGATCATTGCGTGCTTCTCGCGAGTGCGACCGAGTTGCCGGGCCTCAAGCCTGCGCCAGTCGCGGAGACTCGGCAATAACTACCGAGCAAAGACTTGCGCGGTGGATCAAGTGCGTTGCAAAAACGAAGGCACGCTCCTGCGGCATCCCGCGGCACCCTCCGCGAGGGCCGGACCGTGAATCCCATCGCGAAGCCGCCTGGGCTGCTGCGGGGGTACGCAGCGTCGACGCGCAGAGCGCCCACCAGGTTTGCGGCAACGTTCCGGCCACAACCACTAATGGACACCGACGCGGTGGCGGTGTTCGAGCGTTTCAACGGTCTTTGCAGGCGGAGAGCGGGCAACGGGGATCTACCGCCGGGCACGCAAGTTGCTTCATCTTGCTTTGACAGCCACCGGCGATTGCGTCTCGCCGGCGAGCACGGCAGCGTCGGCAAAATCGCGCGTTCGGACCGTACGGCCCTGCGGGTCTGGTCCAAAGTTGTCATGCCGGCTGTCGCTTTTCGGCAGGAGAATGGCGATGGACATGCTCAATTTCGGCGGCCAGTACTATCTCGACGACCGGATGTTCGTGGTGGGCATCGAATCGGTCGGGTTGCCGGACGCCTCGGCGGCCGCTCCGCCCCGCTGGGCGCTCACGACGCGTCGCAACGTGCCCGGCTATGCACTCTTCCGGCAACGCGTTTTCAACAGCCGCGAACAGGCAATCGCCGTTCTCCACCAACTGGCGCCCCGGACGCCGCGATTGAGCCTGCACGGCTTGTCGCCCGTCCCGGCGCCGACCTACGAGCAGTACAACGCGTGGCTTCGCGAGCAGGGGCTCGCACCGCTCGCCTACTGATCCGCGCGTCGGCGCCCCTCTTGTGCGGGTGCACCTGCCGCGGTAGATTCAATGCTTCCGATGTCGGGGCGGCGAGCGCCGGCGTACGCGGGCGAGCCTCGTAATCGGCCGAACGTCTGTCATATTCCCTCGAAGCGCCGCCGTCCGCCCGCCATCGCGGCTGGATCGCTCATTCATCGATGACCGACGAGAAATCGCCCGACGCCGACGCCGCGAATCCGCCCGGCTCGCCCGCCGCGCGCGGCGACAAACCCATTCCGCGTGACCTGCGCGCGGCGCTTCTCGCCGGGCTCGGCGCCGACATCGACATACCGCAGAAGCTCTCGCCCGAATTCATGCAGGCGCTCGGCGCGATCATCCGCGACGTGACGAGCGGGACGATGGAGCTCTTGCGCCTGCGCGCCGAAGCGAAGAGCAGCCTTCACGCCGACATGACGATGCTCGATGCCCGCGCGATCAACCCGCTGAAGGCCGCCTGGGACGTCGACGTCGCGCTTCAGCATCTGTTCGCGCCGCAACGCGCCGACATTCAGCCGCCGCTCAAGGCGATGGCGGAAGCGTACGACGACCTTCGCACGCACGATCGCGATCTCGTCGCGAGCGTCCGCGCGGCGTTGCGCGGTCTGCTCGCGCGCTTCGATCCCGCCCAGCTCGCGAACCGCCCCGGCGCCGAAAGCATGATCGACAGCATCCTGCCCGCTAACAAGAAAGCGCGTCGCTGGGATTCGTTCGTCGATGTCTACGCGGACGTGCGCGTCGAGGCCGAGCAGGACTTCTGGTCGGTGTTCGAGAACGAGCTGCGACGCGCTTACCAGGCGCAGGACCGCACGCTGTTGCACCGCGCGAAGGACACGGCGACCTGAGCTCTCGCGTTGCCGTCGAAGCGCACCGCTATGCGTCCGGCGCGTCGCCCGTTTCGCGCACGACGCCGATCGCAAGCCGCAGCTGCTCGGCGACGTGCTTCAGCATGTTGAGCAGCAACCGGCGATGCAGATCGGGATTCACCGCGCGAATCGCCTCGAGGCTGTTGCGCGAAAGGCTGTAGAGGACCGACTCTTCCTCCGGTAACGCCGTGAACGCGCGCGTCTCGCCCTCGAACAACGCGGATTCGCCGAACATCACGCCCGGAGCGAGCGTCACGACGCGCCGCGGCGCGTTTTCACCGGACTTGCCGCCGGCGACGATGCTCACTGCGCCGCGCGCGAGCAGGTAGGCGCGGTCTCCGGCGTCGCCCTGGCGGAACAGCGGCGAGCGCGCCGGGAACCGCTGGCGGTCGAGATAGCGCTTCATGAACTCGCGCTCGTCGGGTGCGAGGCCCGCCATCAGCGCGAAGTGCTCGATCGGAAGCTCATGATGCGCGACCGCCGCGTGCGCTTCGATCAGCAGCTGCCGCTCGGCCCATTCGAGCGCGCGGTCGGTGTCCTCGAACCAGTCGGGGTGGTGCTTCTCGCTGAAGATGCCCGCGCCGATCAGCGACGCGCCGAGCCGGCTCGTCGGCGTGACGTGCGCGAGCAGCAGCTTCGTCGATTGCTCGCGCAGCCGCTTCGAGAGGCGCTCGAGCATGAGCGCGCCCGACGCGTCGATCATCGTCACGCGATCGAGATCGAGGATCAGGAAGCTCGCGTCCTTGGCCGTTTTCTCCGCGGCTTCCGACAGCCGCTCGGCGGTTCCGAAAAAGAGCGCGCCGTCGAGCTCGAGCAGCGCGATGCGGTGACCGTGCTCGCGCAAGAGCCTCATCTGCTCGAGCGCGTACACGCGCCGCGACGCGCGCGTCTCGCCGGTGCCCGCCGAGCGCACGAGCGAGCGATTCATCACGGCGATGAACAGCACCATCGACAGCAGGAAGCCCACGACCACCGCCGGCACCGGGCCGAACGTCGCCGTGACCGTCGCGACGAACAGCACGACGACGAGATTCATCCGCAGCTCGGCGTCGCGCGGTTTCTGGATCGCCCGCTGGACCATGCCGCGCGCCCAGCGATCGAACAGGCCGAACGCGAGCGTCATGTTCACCGCGGCGAACACGGCCATCGGAATGCGCTCGAGCCACGACGTGCCGTACAGTAACAACAGCAGCAGTGTCGCCATCGTAACCGCGCTCGTCGCGAGCGTGCCGCCGTGACCGCCGGCGCCGCCCTTGGTCGAGTGGATCGACGAATAGGCCATCGGCAGCCCGCCGAACAGCGCCGAGAACACGTTGCCCAGGCCGAGCGTCACGAGCAGGCGATTGGGCTGGTGGCTTTGCTCGAGCGGACCATCGGTTTCGCCGACCGCCGACATCAAGCTGTCGAGCGAGCCGACCACGGCGAGAACCATCGCTCCGGAGGCGACGATGTAGCGATAGTCGTACAGCAGCGAGAGCCCCGGAAGCGTGATGAGCCGCGCAAGCGCATCGGGCCACGGCAGCGTCTCCTGGAGCTCCGGCACGAACTGCCCCATCTCCGCGTGCGGCACGAGATTCATGACCAGCGCTGCGAGCAGCGTGCCGAACAGGATGCCGACGAGGCGCGACGGGCCCTTCGGCCATCGTCGCGAGATCAACACGACGACGGCGATCGTCGCGACGCCGATGACGACCGGCCACGCGTGAAACGACGAACCCTCTCCGCCGTACGGCGCGGCGCCGTGGTGCGCGCCGATCAACTCGGGGATCTCGTAGATCGCGAGCGAGACCGCGAGGCCGGTCATGAATCCGGCGACGACCGGGTAGGGGACGAAGCGGGCAACGCTGCCGAGACGCAGCGCGCCGAACACGATCTGCAGCAGCCCGGAGAGCCCGATGCATGTCGCGGCAAGATAGAGCACTTCCACGACCTGGATGTGATGGTTGTCCGGATGCAGGCCCGGCTCGTCGACCAGCCGCTTGACGATCGTCGCGAATACCAGAACGGTCGACGCGCGCGGCACTTCGCTTGGCAGCAGCGGGCTGCCGAGAAGCGCGGCGGTGATGAATCCGAACACCGCCGCCGCGAGCGCCGCCCGCACGCCCATCTCCGCGGCCGCGTAGTCGCCGAGCGGCGCGTAGGCTATCAGCGCGAGCAGCAGCATCCACGCGAGCAGCACGACCGCGGTCGCCGCACCGCCCGATATCTCGCGCACCCAGCCGCGAATGCCGTGGCTGGGGGTCTCGTGCTCGGAAGAGTGCGCCGCCGGCGCCATGGCCGCCGGCGGCGACCGCGGGCCGAACGCGCTCGATTGCGGTTCGTTCACGGAGTAGGGCTTGTGCGCGACGCGGGGCGCGCGGTCATGCACGCCGAAGTCTACCGCAATCGGCAACTCACCGGACGCGCACAGGCGTTCGCTATCGTGCGACAGCGCGCCGCGCAACGCTCCCTTGACGCGCTGCGCGCAAGCCCCCATCCTGCGTGCTCGGCGCCTGCTCCTCAGCCGCGGCGCCAACGTCGTCCTCCGCATGATTACGATCAAGGTCACTTCCTACGACGGCAAGCCCCTTGCCGAGCCGCTCGAGGCCGAATTCGGCGACGGCGGCGGAGCGATCGGCCGCGCACCGGGCAACACGCTGGTGCTGCCCGATCCCGATCGCGTCATTTCGCGCGCCCACGCACTGGTGTTCGTTCGCGACGGAGTCTTTCGGCTGCGCGATCAGGGCAGCGCAGCGCCGACGGTGGTCAACGGCCAGCCGGTAGGCAACGGCCGCGACGTCGCGATCGCCGACGGCGACGAGCTGCGCATCGGACGCTACGCGATGACCGTCGAGGACATGGACGCGACGCACGGGGCGCATCACACGAACCCCGATGCGACGGCGACCGGCATTCCGCCGCCGGGTGCCGTACTGTCCTGGCAAGACGGGAGTGCTGCCGGCTCCGAGGGCATCTCGACGTTCATCGTGCCGTCGCCCGACGACGCTCCGGCCGAGAGTGCGCCGGCGGCGACGGCGCGCGAAGCGACCAGCGTGTCGGCGCCTCGTTCCATCGACGGCGCCGCGACGCTGCCGCTTCGAACCGGGGCGCTTGCCAGAGGAGAACGCGTCAACGATAGCGTCAACTACAGCGACGACGAGCTTCTGAGCGCATTTCTCACCGGGGCGGGCATTCCCGCGCAGACGATCGCGAGCGGACTCTCGCCCGAGCTCATGTATCAGGCCGGCCGGCTGCTGCGAGAAGCGACGCGCGGAATGCTCGACCTGCTGCTCGCGCGCGCGGCGACCAAGCGTGAGGTGCGCGCCGAGATGACGATCATCGTCGCGCAGGACAACAATCCGCTCAAGTTCTCTCCCAACGTGGAAGCGGCGCTCGCCGCGCTGCTTGCTCCGCGCGGCCATGGTTTCATGCCGCCGCTGCGCGCGGTGCGCGACGCGTACGAAGCGCTGTCGTCGCACCAGCAGGGCTTCATCGCCGGCATGCGCGCGGTGCTCGATGTCGTGCTCGCGCGCTTCAATCCGACCAATTTCGAGCGGCGCTTGACGCAGCCGAGCATGGCCGATTCGCTGATGCCGATGAACCGCAAGGCGAAGCTGTGGGACCTGTTCAACGAGCTCTACGGCGAGCTCGCGCAACAGGCGGCGGCCGATTTCCACACGCTGTTCGGGCAGGAGTTCCTGCGCGCGTACGATGCGCAGATCGCTCGCCTGCGCGAGTCGAGCGAAAGCGGTTCCAGCCAACGTTAGCGCGCCGCGTCCGATGCAGATCGAAATCTCGACGTTGTCGAATCCCGGCGGGCGTGCGACGAACGAAGACGCCGCCGGCTTCTGGTCCGATGCCGGGAACTGCTACTGCGTCATATCGGATGGCGCGGGCGGGCACGGTGGCGGCGACGTCGCCGCGCGCCTCGCGGTCACGACAATGCTCGAGACGTTCCAGCACCGACCCGAATGTTCGCGCAATGCGATCGCGTCGGCGCTCGACGCGGCGAACGCCGCCGTGATCGCGCGCGCAGCGACCGACGAACGGCTCGCCAACATGCGAGCGACCGCGGTCGTGCTCTGCTGCGACGTGCAGAAGCGCTGTGCGTCGTGGGGGCACATCGGCGATTCCCGGCTATACTACTTTCGCGACGGACGGATTGCGCAGCAGACGCGCGACCACAGCGTTGTGCAGAACATGGTCGATGCCGGCTACATCCAGGCCGAGGCGCTGCGCGGCGCGCCGCAGCGCAGCCAGCTGTTCGCGGCGCTCGGCGAGCGCGACGAGTTCGAGCCGGCGTTCGCGCACGCCGACATCGTCGAGGGCGACGCCTTCCTGCTCTGCACCGATGGTGTATGGGAGTACGTGACCGAGCCGGAATTCGAGCAGATGCTCGCGCGGGCTGACTGCGCCGCGGCGTGGCTTGCGCGAATCGAGTCGAAGGTGCTATCGCACGCGCATGAGCGGCTCGACAATTTCTCGGCGCTCGCGGTGCGCTGCCGGCGATCGGCGGCTGCGGGCGATTGAAGATCGGGGACAAGCCATGAAGCGATGGGACACCAACCGACGGACGATGCTCGCCGTTGTCGCGCTGTTGTGCGCGGCGTGCGCGAGCGAGCCGACGACCGGGCCCGGCGCAGCGTCGAAATCGCCGACGGGTGCGACGCCGCCCGCACCGGCGCCCGCGCCGCAGACCGTCGCGCCGGCGCCACCCGTCGTCGAACCGACGCGCGACGCCAGAGCGCAATCGCAGCGCACGGCGATGGAAGCGGTCGATCAGTTGCAGAACGGCGACGAGGCGACGGCGCGCGCGACGCTCGAGCGCGCGCTGTCGATGGACCCGGGCAACGATCTCGCGAAACGCCTGCTCGATCAGATCCGCGCCGACGCGCAGCACGAGCTCGGCGCGACGTTCTTCCGCTACACCGTGCAGCCCGACGACTCGCTGTCGAAGCTCGCGCAGCGGTTCCTCGGCGACCGTTTTCGCTTCTACATCCTCGCCAAGTACAACGACATCGCGAATCCGAGCCGGCTGCATACCGGTCAGATGATCAAGATCCCCGGCAAGGAGCCGCCGCCGGTCGCCGTACCTGCGCGCCCGCCCGAAGTCGCGAAGCCGGCCGAGCCCGTCGAGCCTAAAGCGGCCGAAGAGCCGAAGGTGGGCGACGCCGAGCGGCTGTACAAACAGGCGATGGCGCAGAAGCAGGCGGGGGATCTCGACGCCGCCTTCGTGTCGCTGCGCGATGCCAACCGCCGAGAGCCGTCCAACGCGACCTACTCGAAGCAGCTCGAGCTCACGCGCGTCGACCTGGTCAAGCGCTACGACCGCGCCGCGACGCAGGCCTTCCAGCGACAAAACCTCGACCTCGCGATCAAGAACTGGGACCGCGTGCTCGACGTCGACCCGAACAATCAGAAGGCGAAGCTCGAGCGCGCGCGCGCCGAGGATCTCAAGAAGCGGATGCAGGAGAAGTTCGGGACGAAGCAGTAGCGCCGCGCGTAACCCCGCGGCCCGGCCGTCATTCCCGCGAACGCGGGAATCCAGTGTCGTTAGACGAAAGCCGCTGGGTCCCCGCGTTCGCGGGGACGACAGGCGATCAGGTCCCCGGCGGACCGCCTTTCGTCGGCGCGATCGAGCGTCGCGCCGCGGCGAGCTTCGCCGCGGCGGCGGTGTTGCCGGGGTCATAGCGCAAGCTCGCTTCCCAATGCTTGATCGCCTGCGCCGGATCCTTGCCCGCGGCGCTGACACCCTTGTTGTAGTAGTCGGCGGACAGCGTCTTCTTCAGTGAAGCGAGCTTCGCATTCCATGGCGGCATCGCTTCGCCGCGAAGCGCGATCGCCTGCTCGTACATCGCGAGCGCGTTTTCGCGCGCGCCCTGCGATTCGAGCTCGCGCGCACGGTCGTACACAGCCGTCGCGATCTGCGCGCGCGCCGTCGAATCGGTGGGATGCGCGTCGACGTAGCGCTTGAGCTCGCGCAGCCCGCTGGCCATGTCTCCGGCGCGGAAGAGCTCGATCCGCTGCTCGACGTCGAAGCTGTCGGCGCTCGCGGGCGCCGCGCTGCGGGCTGCGCGCGCCGCGCGCTCCGCTTGGGTGCGAGCCGCCTTTTGCCGCTCGAGCTCGCGCAGCACCTTCACCGCTTCGGCGTTGCCCGGATCGAGTGCGAGCACCCGGACCATCGCTTGCGTCGCGGCATCGATGTCGCCTCGCCGGCTTGCGGCGCGACCGTTGTCGAGCTCGACCTCGACCGCGTGCGAGACCGCCTTGTTCGCAAGGGCGAGCTCGCGGCGGAACGATTCGCTCTCCGGTTCGAGCATCGTCAGGATGTGCCATTCGACTGCAGCGGCCCCGACGTCGCCGGCGTCGCGATAGCGCGCCGCAAGCTGCCGATGCCTCGCGATTGCGCGCGACTGCGCGGTGCTCTCGGGTGCGACGGCGCGCGGCGTCTCGACGGGCGCGGGCGTCTCGGGCACCTCGGGCGTTTGCGCGCACGCGGTCAGCGCGATCGCGGCAAAGGCGGCAAGCCTCGAGCGCAACACCATGAGCGATATCAGCGTGCTGACGTTCGCGTGAACGTCACGAGCTTCGCCCTGAACGCGTCGAGATCCTCGTTGCCGAAGATCATCGTGCGCCGGAGCATGAACGGATACGCGTAGAACGGATTGCCGCCGGGCGTGACGGTCACGCCGAGCCTCAGGCCGGTCTTTTGCAGCTGCTCGACGATCGTGTCGTTCACGTCGCCGTAGGGGAACGCGTACGAGTACGCGAGCATGCCGAGCCGATCGTTGATGACGGCGGACGGAACGTCGACCTCTCGGCGTATGCGGTCACGATAGTCGGTGGCCGATTCGCCCGGCTGGCGCAGCGTGAGGTTGCTGTGCGTCTTCGAGTGCGGCTGGATGTCGATCAGGCCGGAGGCGGCCATCTCCTGCATCTGCGGCCATGTGAGCGCGTCTCCGGCGCCGACGAAATCGCTGTAGAGATACACGGTGGCGGGAAAGCCGTGCTTCTTGAGCACCGGATACGCGATTTCGTACGTCGAGCGGTAGCCGTCGTCGATGGTGATGACGACGGTCTTCTTCGGTAGCGGCTCCTTGCCGTCGAGGAACGCCGCCAGCTCCTTCATCGTGATCACGCGATAGCCGTTGCGCGCGAGGTAGTCCATCTGCTGCTCGAAGTCGGCGCGTGCGACGACGAGCTTGCGTCGCTGCTGCGCGAAACGGTGATAGCAGAGGATCGGCACGGTCTGCACGCCGTTCCAATGGATGCCGGACGGATGGCTCAGCCGGCGCGGGATGACGATCGCTTCGCCGGGGGTGACCGTTTCGGCCGCATTGAACTCGGCGATCCACCACGCCTTGCGCGAATCGCCGAGGTAGCGTCGCGCGAGCGACGCGAAATCCTCGCCGCGTTGCGCGACGACGATCGCGAAATGGTCGTCCTGCGCGAGCAGGGGACCGCTGAGCGACCGTGTGACGATGGGCGCGGCGGGCGGCGGCTTGACCTCGGGCGCCGCGCAGGCTCCGAGCAGCAGCGCGGCGGCGATGACGAACGCGCGTTGCATCGACCTAGTCGGCCGCTTTCGCCGGCTCGACGGCGTTGTGGGACGTCGGCTTTGGCTCGACCGCAGCGGCCTCGGGCGGATCGTGACGCTGCTGCAGCGCGTCCGCCGTCCGGTCGAACGTCGAATAGAGCTCGCCGAATTCGTCGCTTCGCGTGTCGGTGATCCGGTAGTCGTAGCGGCCTTTCGCGAGCTCGACGAGCGAGTTGCGCAGCACGCGCAACGGCTCCGACAGGCGCTGCGCGAGCAGGTAGCTTCCGGTGGCGACTGCGGCGCTCGTCACGACGATCAGGATGCCGAGCAGCATGAGCGTCAGATTGGCGACCGCGGCGAGCGGCGCTTCGAACATGCCGAGGTGCACCTGGCCGATCGGCTTGTCCTGGAACAGGATCGGCGCGGCGAAGTCGAGCACGTCGCGGCCGTCGGTGAGCTGCGTTCGTTGCACGTTGACGCCGTCCTCGCGTGTAGCGACCGGCGTGAGTTGCGGCGCCGCGTACGGCGCGCCTTCCTGCGCGGCGTCGTTGCTGCCGCGGATCACGCCGGCGTCGTCGATCACGACGAGATACGAGAAATCCTGGCGGCCGATCGTCTCCTGCACGAGCACGTCGGTCGCCGACCAGTCCTCGGCGAGCATCGGCACCGCCGTCTGCGTCGCCATGAACTTGACCAGCGACGCGCCGTAGGTCATCACCTGGTCCATCATCGCGTGACGCTGCTTGTTGTAGATGAACGCCGCGCTCACCGTCATCGTCGCCGCGACCACCGCCGCCATGATCAACGCCCAGCGAACGCGAAGCGGGATGCGAAGCTCTTTCTTCGCGCCGCCGGTTTCGGCGAGCTCGCGCGCAACGCCGATCAGCGCCTGCGAGAGCTCGGCACCCGTCTGGAAGCGCTTCTCCGGCTGCTTGCGCAGCGAACGATCGACGATCCGCCGCAGCGAGAGCGGAAGATCGGGCCGCAGCTTGTCGAGCGGCGTCGGTTCGGTCTTCGTGATCTTGTAGGCGACGGTGATCAGCGTGTCACCCTCGAACGGCAGCGTCGACGTGAGCAGCTGATAGAGCACGACACCGGCCGAGAACAGGTCGGAGCGCGCGTCGGCTTTTTCGCCCTGCACCTGCTCGGGCGACATGTAATGCGGCGTACCGAGCACGTTGCCGACCTGTGTGGCCTGCGTCGCCTCGCTGTCGTCGATGCGGCAGATGCCGAAGTCGGCGACCTTGATCGTGAGGCCGTCGCGAAGCAGCATGATGTTGCCCGGTTTGACGTCGCGATGGACGATGCCCTTCGCATGCGCGTAGTCGAGCGCTTTCGCGAGCTGGATGCCGATGCCGACGACCGCGGCGAGCGTGAGCGGCTTCTTTTCGCGGATCACGTCGGCGAGCGTCGAGCCCTCGACGAATTCCATCGCCATGTAGGGATGGCCTTCCTGCTCGCCGGCGTCGAACACGGTGACGATGTTCGGGTGCGACAGCACGCCGGCGCCCTTCGCCTCGCGCAGGAATCGGGTTCGGTATTCCCAATCGTCGCGAAGCTGCGACTTGAGGAGCTTGATCGCGACGGTACGACCGATTTCCGGATCGTGCGCCTTGTAGACGCGCGCCATCGCGCCTTCGCCGATGACGTCGACGATCTCGTAACGGCCTACGTGTTCCATGCGGAGTTCGCTCATGATGCGACGGCGCGCGAAAGCGGCGCGCACCAGTATGCCAGAAAGCGCCGTCGGGCCAAGCGCGCGGTTCAACCGCTCATCGGTCGCAGGTCAGCCGTCGCAGTAGGGCACCGGGTCCGGCGCCGGGAGGCATTGCAGCCGAAGGCGGCCTCTCGAATGCGCGCGAATGAGAAGGCGCGCGATGTCGGCGTCGAACACCGGCCGCGGCGCAACGTCGATCAGCGAACCGAGCTCGGATTCGTCGCGTGCCGTGCCGAGCCAGCACCAGTCGCGCAGCACATGCACGTCGACGCGCGATCCGAGCGCGGCCGGTTCGCGCACCAACGCAAGGCCGGGCGCCGGCCAACGCGGGATCGCGAGCGGCGCAAGCGCTCGGCGCAATCGCGCATCGTGCTCGGCGCGCGTTTCGGCGCCCACGCAGCAGCCGGCGCAACGCTTGATCTGGCGCGCGAAGCAGGGTCCCTGGCGCTTCTCGAGGCCGAGCGCAACCCAGCACAGGGCGTTCTCGGCGGCGAGCGCACGAAGCATGTCGCGCGCGGCGCGCCGCGACGAGAAAGGCCCGTAGCGTCCGGCGAGCTCGCGCGGCTCGACGCTTTCGGCGCGAACGAAGCGAGGCGGCTCGCGGTCTTGCTCGGGAATCTCGAGCACGCCCGCTTCGGCCTTGCGCCGCAACGCATGATTGTGCGCGGGCAGCAGCGATTTCACGAGCGCCGATTCGCGCAGCAGCGCACCCATTTCGCCCGCGGTCTCGTCGAATTCGACGCGACGGATCTCGGTCGACAGCCGCAGGTCGGTGGCGCTGCGATAGTCGGACGAGAAGTGCGCGCCGACGCGCTCGCGCAGGTTCTTCGCCTTGCCGATGTAGAGCGGCAGTGCGTTCAAGCCGTAGAAACGGTAAACGCCGGGCGTCTCCGGCAGCGACTCGAGCACATCGGGCGCGAGTTGCGGCGGCAGACTCGGCGTCTTCATCGCGCGTCGCACCGCCGTTTCTATCGCGTCGGCCGCGTGCTCGCGATAGAGCAACTGCACGAACGCCCACAGCGCTCGCGCGTCGCCGAGCGCGCGATGGCGTTGCGTCACGTGCAGCGCGTGACGCGCGATCAGATGATCGAGGCTATGCCGCTCCGCATCCGGATAGAGACGCCGCGACAGCTTCACCGTGCACAGCACGCGCGCGCTGAACGCCCTGTCGAGCCGAGCGAACGCGTGCTTCAAGAAGCCGTAATCGAAGCGCGCGTTGTGCGCGACGAATAGAGCGCCTGCCGTGAGCGCGACGATTTCGGAGGCGACCGCCGAGAACGGCGGCGCAGCGCGAACCATCGCATCGGTGATGCCGGTCAATGCCTGGATCGCCGGCGGAATCGGCACGCCGGGGTCGACCAGCGTGCTCCATTCCGTCACGCGCGGCGCCGCGCACTCGTCAGGATCGGCATCGACGCGCACGACGGCGACGTCGGTGATCGCGTCCTCGGCAGCGGTCGTGCCGGTCGTCTCGAGGTCGACGAACGCAAGCGAAGAAGCGAACAGACGCATCGATGGCGGTACGACAATGCAGGGCTTGACGGGCGAACGATCGTTCGTTATTGTATCGCCATGTCGAACGATCGTTCCTACCTTTCGACGCTGCAAGATTATTACGTTCGCCATCGAGCGTTGCCGTCCTACGCGTCGATCGGTCAGCTGCTCGGTCTCAAGTCGAAATCGTCGGTCGCCGCGCTGGTCGCGAGGTTGAAGCTCCTCGGTTACGTCGATTCCACGCCCGACAAGCGGCTCGCGCCCACCAAGCGCTTTTTCGAGCGTCCGCTCGCGCTTGCACCGGTCCAGGCGGGCCTACCCAATCCCATCGAGGACGGCGGCGGCGACGCGCTTACGATCGACGATTATCTGATCGAGCGGCCGTCGCAGACGGTGCTCGTGCGCGTCAAAGGCGATTCGATGCAGGACGCCGGCATCCTCGACGGCGATCTCGTCGTCGTCGAGAAGTCCGCTGCCGCGAACCGCGGCGACATCGTCGTCGCGATCGTCGACAACCAGTTCACGCTGAAGCGTCTCGAGCTCGAAGCGGGCCGCTTCGTGCTGAAGCCCGAAAACAAGGCCTATCCGGTGATCCTTCCCGAAGGCACGCTCGAGATATTCGGCGTGATGGTCGGGCTCGTGCGCAAGCTCAACTGAGCGCGGGCGCCGGTCAGGCGATCACGCGATTGCCGCCCGCAGCCTTCGCCTGGTAGAGCTTTTCGTCGGCCGCGGCGAACATTCGCTCGTGGCTCGCGAC
This sequence comes from uncultured beta proteobacterium, assembly GCA_963728935.1. GTDB lineage: Bacteria > Pseudomonadota > Gammaproteobacteria > Burkholderiales > Casimicrobiaceae > CAVSMC01. The sequence continues at coordinate 3,954,617 of CAVSMC010000001.1, forward strand.
GTCGGTGTCGGCGGCGACGCCGATGCTGATCGTCACCGCGAGATCGTTGCGCAGCGCCGGCCATTGATACGCGTCGACCGCCGCGCGCAGCTTTTCGCAAGCGACGCGCGCGGCTTCCAGATCGGTTTCCACCAGCACGAGGACGAACTCGTCGCCGCCGAAACGCGCGACGAGGTCCGTGTGCCGGACTTGATCGCGCAGGATGTGCGCGATCGCGCGCAGCACGTCGTCGCCCACCGCGTGCGAGTACGTGTCGTTGACGCGCTTGAAGTTGTCGAGGTCGGCTATGGCGACCGCGAGCGGCCTGCGGTGGCGGCGCGTACGCTCGAATTCTTCGGCGACCCGCTGGTCGAGGTAACGCCGATTGGCGAGTCCCGTCAGCGCGTCCTCGAACGTCTGACGCTCGAGCTGCGCGAGAATGCGGGTTTTCTGCGCGTCGACGTCCTTCAGCGTCGCGTTGGCCGCTTCGAGATCGGCGTAGGCGCGCGCGAGCTCGATGTTGCGCAGTCGATGGATCTCCGCGTCGCGCTGCGCGGCGGCGACCTGATGACGGATCTGCAGCGCCTTGAGCTGCTTCGACGTCGTCTCGTTCAGCACCTCGCGCTCGATCTGATGGAAGCGCCGATAGTGCTTCAGCGCGGAGGCGAAGTCGCCGGTCTGCTCGAAGTAATCCGATAGCGCCTGGTGACATTCGGCCTGATCGGGCTTCAGTCGATGTGCCTCCGCGACGTCCAGCGCGTCGACGAGCAGGCGTCCCGCTTCGCCGAAACGACGCTGGCCGGTGAATAGCCGCCCGAGGCTTCGCATCGCGTTGACGACGCCCAGGCGGTAGCCGCTCTTCTCGGATAGCACCAGCGCTTCGCGCAGCGTCTTTTCGGCGTCTTCGACATGGCCGAGACGCGACTGCGTGAGGCCGAGATTGTTGAGCACGGCGCTCTCGTGCATCGTCGCGCCGCTCGCTCGGAACATCTCGAGCGCGCGAAGCTGTGAGGCGAGCGCTTCTTCCGCCCGGCCGAGATTCTTCAGGTTGATGCCGACGTTGTTGAGCGCCTTCCCGATCTCGGTCGAATCGCCGCCTTGCTCGGCGAGCGCGAGGCTTTGCTGGTAGTAGTCGAGGCCGGTCTTCACATCGCCCGACGTCGAATAGATGACGCCGATCGTGCGAAGCGACGCCGCGCGGCCGGTCGTGTTACCGCTCGCTTCGTCGAGCGCGAGCGCTTTGAGCTCGTAATCGATCGCCTGCGGAAAGTCGCCCAGGCTGTCGTAGACGAAGCCGATCGCGCGCAGCGTCTTCGCCTGCGCGTTCGCATCGCCGATCGCCTCGTATTCGGCGAGCGCGTCGCGGTAGCGACTGAGCGCGGTTTCCTGGTCGAGCAACGCGTCTGCGCAGCGGCCGGCGAGGAAGAGCGCGCGACCGTACGCCGGCCGATCGCCGAGCGCCTGCGCGAGGTCGGCCGCCTCGAGCGCGTATTCGCCGCTCTTGCGCGCGTCGGATGCCGCCTGCGCTTCGGCGAGCCCGAGCAGCTCGGCGAGCCTGGCGGCAGGCGCGCTTATCGGAGGGCGCGACGCCGTGTTGGTGTCATTCATGTCGGCGCGACGCCGTGTCCGCGTCATTCATGCGGCGCAACGTCGACCAGACAGTCGTAGAACGTCGCGGCTCGGCCGAGGTCGGTGAGCGCCTGGCTCGTCACCGCGTTCGCGTTCGCGCCGTCGCCCGTGAGCTTCTTCCACCAGATCGACGGGCAGACGACGACGCCCGCGCGTGCACGCTCGCCCACGCGCGCGGTCGCGTGGAAGCTGCCGCGATCGTTGAAAACGCGCACGCGCGCGCCGTCGGATATCGCTCTCGTCGCGGCGTCGGTCGCGTGAATGTCGAGCCACGGCCCGCCTTCTTCGGCGATGAATTCCGGCAGATTGGCGAACGAAGAATTGAGGAAGTTGCGCGACGGCGGCGAGATGAACGCGAGCGGATAACGCGCGAAGAGCCCGGGCGCGCTCGCCGCCGATTCGCGCGGCGGCACGAACGTCGGCAACGGGTCGTGCCCTTGTGTCGCTAGCGTGACGCTGTAGAGCTCGCATTTGCCCGACGGCGTGGGGAAGTTTCCGTCGGCGAACGGCGCGTAATCTTCGGGAACCGCGAGCCGGGCGAAGCCTTTTTCCTTGAGCGAGTCCCAATCGATTCCGGCGCTACGAGGGTCGGCGTGCACGAACGCCTGCCGCGCGAGCGCGTCGTCGCTGTCGCGAAAGCACGGCTCGTCGAACCCCATCCGCGCGGCAAGCAGCCGAAACACTTCGGTGTTGGGCTTCGCTTCGCCGAGCGGCTCGATCGCGCGGTTGTTCGCCTGCACGTACAAGTGGCCGTACGACGAGTGGATGTCGTCGTGCTCGAGCTGCGAAGTCGCCGGCAGGACGATATCGGCGTAGTCGGCCGTGTCGGTGACAAAAAGATCGTGCACGACGCAGAACAGGTCGTTGCGCGCAAAGCCCGCGGCGACGCGGTTGCCGTCGGGCGCAACCGCCACCGGATTCGAGTTGTAGACGAAGATCGCGCGGACCGGCGGCTGCGCATCGTGCAGCGCGTCGCCGATCGTGCTCATGTTGATCGTGCGCGGACGGCCGCGAATGAGATCCGGACGCTCGAGAGCAGCGACGTCGACCGGATATGTGCCCGACGACGAGAGCAGAGCGCCGCCCGCCGGGTCGCGCCACGCGCCGACGAGCGCCGGAAGGCACGCGACCGCGCGAATCGCGTTGCCGCCGCCCGCATGACGCTGCATCCCGTAGTTGAGACGGATCGCCGCCGGCTTCATCGTGCCGTAATCGCGGGCGAGCGCGACGACTTGCGCCGTCTCGATGCCGCAGATCGACGCGACGCGCGGCGGAGGGAATTGCGCCGCCCGCTGCGCGAGCGCGTCGAAGCCGACGGTGTAGCGCTCGACATAGTCGCGATCGATCAGACCCTCGGCGATCAACACGTGCATGACGCCGAGCGCAAGTGCGGCGTCGGTGCCCGGCATCAGCGCGATGTGCTCGTGACATTTCTGCGCCGTCTGGCTCTTGTACGGGTCGATGGCGACGAGCTTCGCGCCGCGGCGCTTCGCCTCCTGCGCACGCTTCCAGAAGTGCAGGTTCGATACGACCGGATTGCTGCCCCAGATCAGGATCAAGCGGCTCGCGACGACGCGCTCGATGTCCATGCCAACCGACGCGCCGATCGTCGCGCCCCAGCCGGCCTTGCCGGCGCTAGCGCAAATCGTGCGATCGAGCAACGACGCACCGAGCCGATGGAAGAAGCGGCGGTCCATCGATCCGTATTGCAGCAAGCCCATCGTGCCGGCATAGCTGTAAGGCACGATCGCCTCGGGACCGTCGGCCGACTGCGCGATCGCCGCGAAGCGCACGGCGATCGTGTCGAGCGCCTCGTCCCACGAGATGCGTTCGAAGCGGCCTTCGCCCTTGCGGCCGACGCGGCGCATCGGGTACAGCACGCGCTGCGACGAGTAGGTCCGGTCGAGGTAGCGCGCGACCTTCGTGCACAGCACGCCGGCGGTCGGCGGATGGTCGGTGGCGCCGCGGATCGCGATGGCACGTCCATCGGCGACGGTGGTGACCACTGCGCACGTGTCGGGACAATCGTGCGGGCACGCACCCCTGATTGTGACGGGATCCGATGACGACGGTACGGCGCGGGCGTCGGGAGCCATTCGATCGTTGTGCAGTCAATCTGCGATTATACGAGGCGACTTCACGGCGCGTTGTTGGCTGTAGACAACAGATTCATGGCGCTCGATCGGAAAGCCCGCCGAGCGGCGGCCGCGCTCGAGGCCCGCAGGGCAATGGACATCCATACCACTCCTTCCGTTCGCCTCGCCGACGGTCCGTCGGTTCCCGCGCTCGGCCTCGGCACGTGGCACATGGGTGAGCGACGACGCGACCGCGCGCAGGAGATCGCTGCGATACGCGAAGGCCTCGATCTCGGGATGGCGCTGGTCGACACGGCCGAGATGTACGGCGACGGCGGCGCCGAGACCATGATCGGCGAGGCGATCGCCGGTCGGCGCGACGGCGTGTTTCTCGTGAGCAAGGTGTACCCGCACAATGCCGGCGCGAAGACCGCCGTCGCCGCTTGCGAGCGCAGTCTCGCGCGGCTGCGCACCGATCGGCTCGACCTGTACCTGCTGCATTGGCGCGGCCGCGTGCCGCTGTCGGAAACGGTCGCCGCGTTCGAGCGGCTGCGTGAGCAAGGCAAGATCGGTCGCTGGGGCGTTTCCAACTTCGATGCGCGGGCGATGGCCGAGCTCGCGCTCGTCCCCGGCGGCGACCAATGCGCGACCAACCAGGTGCTCTATAACCTCGCCGAGCGCGGCGTCGAATGGGACCTGTTGCCCTGGACGAGCTCGCATCGCATGCCGGTGATGGCGTATTCGCCTCTTGCGCAGGGGGCTCTCGCGACCGACGCGCGGCTCGCGGCGATCGCGCGCCGCATCGGTTGTGCGGCCGCGCAGCTCGCGCTCGCGTGGCTGCTCGCGCAGCGCGGCACGATCGTGATCCCCAAGGCGAACACGATTGCGCACGTGCGCGCGAATCGACAAGCCGCCGACGTTCGCATCGACGCACAAACGCGCGCCGAGCTGGACGCCGCTTTTCCGCCGCCGGCCGGTGCGCGTCCGCTCGCGATTATCTAGGCGAGCGCGCTGCTTCGAACTGAGCAGGTCTGTGCGTTACACATTGCGCGTGGCAATGCCGCGTGTCGCCGGATCATCGCGGGGAAACAGCGACTTAACCTTTCGGCGCCAGCGGCAAAATCACATTGGCACGGTTGCTGCTCCATCGAATGCAAGCTCGCCAGATGAGCGAGCGATTCGAACCAGGAGAGGGCCGTGAGCTACACGTATTACGACTACCTCGAGGTTGCACCGGGCGCGCCGCTCGCACGCATCAACGCGGCGTACGCGCAAATTCTCGAACGCTTCGGCTACGGCGTCACCGATTCCGGACAGGATCTCAGCAATCTGGTGCGATTGATCCATGCCGCGTACGACGTCCTTTCCGATCCGGAGTCGCGCCGCCGCTACGACGCTCAACTCGAACGCGACGCAGCCGCCGCGGATGCCGAGTTGAAGGTGCTGCTCGACCAGCAGACGCCGTGGTCGTCGCGGCGCGTCCAGGACGTGCCGCTCGCGCTCGCTTCGGCGGTCACGAGCCTCGCCGCCTGACCAACCCTCCGGACGCCTTCGCGGTCGCCGGGAATTACCAACTGCAAACAGCGATGCGGTCGGCGATCGCATTTTTCTCGACCCGCTCACGCAACCGACTCCGTCGCGCGCGCACGCTGCGCCAGCCGCGCGCGAGACGGACACCGCGTCGCGGCGCCGCGCTGTCGGCTCACGAGGCCTTGCAGCGCGCAGGCGCCGCACCGCTACCGCGCAGCGAACCTGCGCATGCGACGCGGCGGTTCCGCCCCGAGCCCATGATTACGCGCAGCTCCCCGGCGGTGCGCATCCATTGACGCGATCACCCTGCTATCGCGAATACGAGCGGACCGACTAGGTCTCGCGGACGATCGCACCGGATGCAACTGCCGTGCGACGCTTGGACCGGCGCTACTCAACGGCATCAAGTGACACGACGGGTCGTAGGCACGCTCGCGCAGCCCGCGTCATACCCTTGGCGGTGCGCTGGCAGAAATATTGCTCGGTAGTGTCCGGATGCATATGACCCGCGCGACTCGGGTGCGAGCCGCGCGACAAGCGGAGGAATCGCAGTGGACAAGTGCATGAGCTGTCAGTTCTTCGACCGCAAGAATGGCTCGGCGGAAGGCCGCTCGCCGCAATGGGGACAGTGCCGTCGTACTTCGCCCCTGCTCTCGCCGGTCACGGCGAAGTCGTACATGATCGAAGGCGTGTGGCCCACGGTGCGTGACGACGACTGGTGTGGCGAATGGCGAACGCAGGCGGCGCCGCGCCGGATCAGCGAAACGTTGAATGCCGCCCTCGCGGCGAAAGGGACCGTGCCGCGCGTCGGCCCGTTGACGTCGGTTGGCGCGCTCTGTGGTGCGCTTGCGCAAGGCGGCGACGTGATCGGACTCGGCGCAACCGCTTCGGCGAAGATCGGCGTCGCGGACTGACGTCTGACCGTCGCGTTCGCGCGCATCGGCGCGCGGGCGCGTATCGCCGCGTGCGGCAGGAAAGCTGCTAAGCTCCCGCGAGCTCGAACCGCAGGGCACACAAGATCCGCCGCCGCTTCACGCCGACCCGCGTCGCGTTCCCGTCCGCCCCAGTTCCGATCGCCGACCATCGCGCGATCGGCGCGTCGCGTCGCCGGGGCGCGGCGGGCAGCGAGCGATCATGACGGTCACCCTCGCCCCGTCGCTCAGCGCCGCCGCACGCGACGGCGCGACGATCGTCACGCCGAATAATCGGCTCGCGCGCCGCCTTCGCGCGCTCTACGACGACGCACAACGCTCGGCGGGTTTGCGCACGTGGCAGGCGGCTTCGATCCTGCCATGGCCGACGTGGCTCGGCGCGCTTTGGCTGGAGCTCATCGAGCGCGCGCCGCAGCCCTCGACGCATCTGTTGTCGACGGCGCAATCGTCGTTGCTGTGGCGAACGATCGTCGGTGCCGACAGCACGCCGTCGGCGTCGTTGCTCGACGTCGGTGGCGCCGTCGATCTCGCGCAGCGTGCGTGGACGACGGTTCATTCGTATGGTGCCGGCGGCGAGAGCTGGCGCGGTTTTGCCGCGCAGGGCGATGACGAGGCTGCGTTCGTCCGATGGGCCGACCGGTATTCGAATGCGCTCGCGCGCCTCGGCTTCGAAGATCTCGCGCGCGCGGCCGACGGTCTCGCCCGCGCGGCGCAGACGCTGTCCGTGCGTGAGCGCGCGTTCGTCCTCGCCGGATTCCTCGAGCTCGACCCGCAGCAGCAACGGCTCGTTGCAGCGCTGCAGGCCGCGGGTGCGCGTGTCGCGCGCGTCGACACGCTGCCGGCCGCTGGCGCACAGCCCGTGCGCTTCGAGGCGCGATCGCCGCGCGACGAACTCGGCTGCGCGCTCGAATGGGCGCGCCAGCGCGCCATCGCCGACCCGCAGGCGACGATTGCGCTCGCCATCGAAGGCCTCGCCGAGCGTCGTGCCGAGGTCATCGCATTGGCGGACGATGTCCTCTGTCCGCAGTGGCAGTGGCCCGGCTTCGAGCTCGTCGCTCGTCCTTACAACGTTTCGCTGGGTACGGCACTCGCCGAAATGCCCATCGTCGCAAGCGCGATCGACTTGATAGCGCTTGCGGACGCATCGTTGCCGGTCGAACGGGCGGCGGCGCTGGTTCGATCGCCGTATCTTCCCGGCGCGTCGGCCCACTGGCCGCAGCGTGCGGCCGCCGAGCGCCGCTGGCTCGACGAAGGGCGGCGCGACGTCGATTGGCCGGCGTTCGCGTCGGCGCTCGCGCGCGATCCGGCGCTCGGGCAGCGCTCGGCCCGGATGCATCGGCCGGCGACCCCGGTGCGTCGCGCGGCGCCTCGCGCATTCGCGCAAGCGTGGCGCGCCTGGCTCGCCGACGTGGGTTGGCCCGGCGATCGCGCGCTCGCAAGCGCCGAATTCCAGGCGCAAGCCGCATTCGACGAGTTGCTCGCAACGTTCGTCTCCCTCACGCCTGTCAGCAGCGAAATGACGGCGTCGGAAGCGCTCGCCGCGTTGCGTACGCTCGCCGCCGACGCGGTGTTCCAGCCGAAGGCGCCGCGCGCGCCGATCCAGATCATGGGCTTGCTCGAGGCGGCCGGCATGCCGTGCGACGCGCTCTGGATCGTCGGCCTTTCGGCACAGCGCTGGCCGGCCGCGCCACGGCCGCATCCCCTGCTGCCGCTCGACTGGCAGCGGGAGCGCAACGTTCCGCATGCGAGCGCGGCGCGAGAGCTCGCGTCCGCGCGCTCGCTGACCGACCAGCTCGCGCGCGGCGCAGCGATCGTCGTCGCGAGCCACGCGCTCACCGTCGACGATCACGCGTGCGTCGCGTCGGCGTTGACGTCGCATTGGCCGCTTTCGGCCGTCGTCGTACCGCCGAGGCGAAGCGCGTCGATCGCCTTCGACGAGCGGCCGCCGCTCGAGCGCATCGTCGCCGATCGCGCGCCGCCGATCGCGGTGAACGAGGCGGTGCGCGGCGGCGCCAATCTGGTCGAGACGCAGAGCGAATGTCCGTTTCGCGCGGTCGCATGCTATCGGCTTCGCACCGACGTCTGGCCGCCGTCGCCGCCCGGTCTCACGGCGCTCGAACGGGGGTCGTTGCTGCACGCGGCGCTCGCGGCATTCTGGCGCGACACGCGCACGCACGGCGCGCTCGTCGCGCTTGCGCCTTCCGAGCTCGACGCGCGAATCGCCGCCGCCGTCGCCGAGGCGATGTCGTCGAAGCTCGACGCGCGCCGCGCCCGCGCGCTGCCGCCGCTCGTGCTTGCGGGCGAGCCCGCACGCCTCGCGGCGCTGATCCGTCAATGGATCGACGCTTGCGAGCGCGGCCGCCCGGCGTTCGCCGTGCGAGCGGTCGAGCATTCGACCGAGATTGCGCTCGGCGGGATCAGACTGTCGATTCGTCTGGATCGCGTCGACGCGCTAGCCGACGGCGGCGCCGCGATCATCGACTACAAGTCGGGCGAAGTTCCGAAGCTCGCTCGCACCTTCGAGCCGAGGCCCGCGGCGACGCAGCTCGCCGTTTACGCGCTCGCCTGGCGTGCGGCCGAGCGCGAGACGCCGCTTCGAGCGGTCGCGTTCGCGCAGGTTTCGCCCGATGCGATCGAGCCCTCGGGCATTGCCGCCGACGCCGCTGCGTGGCCCGGTCTCAAGCTCGCGCACGAGCTGCCCGAGAACGCGCCGCACGATTGGGGCGCGCTCATCGCGGCGTGGCACGACGCGATGAGCGCGCTCGCGCGTGACTTCGCGGCAGGGGAGGCCGGCGTCGACCCACGCGAGACCGACGTTTGCAAGCGTTGCGGGATGCAGGCGCTTTGCAGGATCGATGCGGCGCCCTTGCCGTTCGCATCGAACGACGATGCGTGAGGCGATCGACTTGCTCGAGCAGGACTCGGCGGCGCGCGAGCGCGCGCTCGACGTCGGCCGCTCGTTTCTCGTGCAGGCACCGGCGGGGTCGGGCAAGACCGGGCTGCTGATCCAGCGCTTCCTCGCGTCGCTTGCGCACGTCGACCGGCCCGAGCGCATCGTCGCGATGACGTTCACGCGAAAGGCGGCCGGCGAAATGCGCGAGCGGATCGTCGCAGCGCTCGAGGCGGCGCACGATGAAACGACGTCCCGGGAGCTCGAGCCGCACGAGCGACGCACGATCGAGCTCGCGCGCGCCGCGCTCGCGCAGGATCGGCGGCACGGCTGGCAGCTCGTCACGCACCCGTCTCGGCTTGCGATCGACACGATCGACGCGATCGCCGCGGGATTCGCGCGGCAGGCGCCGATGACCACGGGACTCGGCGCGTCACCGCGGTACGTCGACGATGCGACCGAGCTCTACGTCGAAGCCGCGCGCGTCGCGCTCGCCTCGGCGTCGACGGCCGACGCTGCGTGGCGGCTGCTGGTCGCGCACGACGACAATCGCGCCGGTTCCCTGGTCGCGCTGTTGGCAGGCTTGCTCGCCAAGCGCGATCAGTGGCTGGAGGCGCTGGTCGGCGCCAAGGCCGCGTCGCTTCGCGGAGCGCTCGACCGCGCGCTCGCGCGCGAGATCGAGGACGAGCTTGTGCGCGCGCACGCTGCGCTGGCTGCGCATGCCGAAGACGTCGTCGAGCGCGCCCGCTACGCATCGATGCATATCGACAGCGACGCCGCGCAGGCGTTGTCGCGGTGTGCGAAGTCGGGCCTGCCGACGACGAGTGCCGATACTCTCGACGATTGGCGGACGCTCGCCGATTGGCTGCTCGTCAAGGGATCGGCGCGCATGCGCGGGAGCGTCAACAAGAACTCGGGCTTCCCAAGCGCGGCGAGCGGCCGGCGCGCGAGCGTCGAGAAGGATGCGATGCATGCGCTGCTGCGCCGCCTTGCCGCCGAACCGGCGATCTGCGTCGCGCTCGACACGGTTCGCCGCTTGCCTGCGCGGCGCATCGGCGATGACACCTGGGCGATCGTCGAAGCGCTGCATTCGGTGCTGCCGCGCCTCGCCGCGCAATTGAACGTCACGTTCTCTCAACATGGCCAGATCGATTTCGTCGAAGGCGCGCTCGCGGCGCTTCGCGCGCTCGGCGAGGCCGACTCGCCGTCCGACCTGTTGCTTCGGCTCGACGGTGCGATCGCGCATCTGCTGATCGACGAATTCCAGGACACGTCGTTCACGCAGCTCCAGCTGATCGAGCGGCTCACCGCCGGATGGACGCCGGGCGATGGCCGCACGCTCTTCGCGGTCGGCGATCCGATGCAATCGATTTACCGCTTCCGCGCCGCCGAGGTGCGGCTTTTCGTCGAAGCCCAGGAGCAGCGACAGATCGGCGCCGTTCCCGTCGACACGCTGACGTTGCGGCGAAACTTCCGCTCGCAGGCAACGCTCGTCGGCTGGATAAACCGGGCATTCCCGTCGATTCTTGGCCGCGTCAGCGATCCGCCGCGCGGCGTCGTCGCGTTCGCCGAAGCAAGCGCGCAACGGCCCGAATTCGACGGCGCCGGCGTCACGTTCGATGCGCTGCCGAGCACCGCCGACGAAGCGCGAAGCGTCGTCGCTCACGTCCAGCGCGCGCTTGCGGCAGGCGATGAGAGCATCGCGATTCTCGTGCGCACGCGGCGGCACGCCGCGCCGTTCATGCCGGCGCTGCGTAGCGCCGGCATCGCGTTCACCGCGGTCGAGCTCGACGCGTTCGTCGAATCGGGGCCGATTCGCGATCTCACCGCGCTCACGCATGCGCTCGTCCAGCCGGCCGATCGGCTCGCGTGGCTCGCCGTGCTGCGCGCACCGTGGTGCGGCTTGCTGCTTCCCGATCTTGTCGCCGTCGCGGCGAGCGATCCGACGCGCGAGCAAACGCTCGTCGGCGCGTTGAGCTCGCCGGCGGCTATCGCCGGACTGTCCGACGATGGCCGGATGCGGCTCGAGCGCGTTGCCGATGTGCTGTTGCCGGCGCTCGCGTCGCGTGGCCGTGCGTCGGTCGCGGCGCGCATTCGCGGCGCCTGGCTTGCGCTCGGCGGGCCGGCGTTCGTCGACGACGAGTCGGGCCTCGATGCGGCCGAGCGCTTTTTCGCGCTCGTAGCCGAACGCGAAGCCGGCGGCGATCTCGTCCCGTGGGAAGCGTTCATCGGCGCTCTCGAACGGCTGCGCGAGCAAGACGTGCCCGCCGACGTGCGCGTTCGCGTGATGACGCTGCACAAGGCGAAAGGCCTCGAGTTCGACACCGTCGTCATGCCGGCCCTCGGCGGCAGCGGACGCTCGGCGGATTCCGACTTGTTGCGGTGGCGACGCCGACCGCACGGTCTGCTGATCGCGCCAAGCCGGGCGCCCGGCGCGGAGCCCGACGCGATCTACGCGTATCTCACGCAGCTTGCGGCGGCCGAGGACGCGGCCGAGCTCTCGCGGCTTCTCTACGTCGGCTGCACGCGCGCGAAGCGACGGCTGCATCTGACCGCGACGATGCGGCCGCGGCGGGACGCCGACGCGCAACCGTGCTGGCCGAAGCCCTCATCGGATAGCTTCCTCGCAAGGCTGTGGCCGCTCGTTTGCAACGACGTCGCGCCGCCGGCGCCGGCAGACGAGCGGGCGCCGGTGCGGGCGCCGATCGCGCTCACGCGCGTCGCGCGCGACTGGCGGCCGCATCCGCCGGACGGCGCGCTCGCCTCGCCACGCGAGTTCGACGTCGACGACCAGACGCCGCCGTTCGATTGGGTACGCGAAACGGCGCGTCGCATCGGTGTCGTCGTGCACCGGATGTTCGCGCAGATCGGCAGCGAAGGCCCGGCGACGTGGTCGAGCGCGAGGATCGATGCGCTCGCGCCGACGCTCGCAGCGACGCTCGCCGCGCAAGGCGTCGACGCCGAGGGCCTCGCCGACGCGGTTGTCCAGGCGCAGCAGGCGTTGCGCGCGGTGCTCGACGATGCGCGCGCGCGCTGGCTGTTCGATCCCAACCACAGCGACGTGCGAAGCGAATGGGCGCTTGCCGGCATCGATGGCGGCGAGCTCGTTCACCGCACGCTCGATCGCACGTTCGTCGACGGCGGCGTTCGCTGGATCGTCGATTACAAGACCGGCCGGCACGAAGGCGGCGATCTCGACGAATTCCTCGATCGCGAGCGCGTGCGCTACGCGCCGGCGCTCGAAACGTACGCACGGCTCGTTCGCGGCCTCGATTCGCGGCCGATTCGTCTCGCGCTCTACCACCCGCTGGTGCGCGGCTGGCGCGAATGGCCGTTCGCGGGCTGAGCCGCGTTGGCCGGAGAGGCCGTAAATCGGCTAAAATTCATGGTTTTGTAGCGTTTTGGAACAGCCTTGCGCGTCTACCGCAAACTGCCGGCGTCGGCCGACGATCACGTCGCACTCACGATCGGCAACTTCGACGGCGTCCATCGCGGCCATCAGGCGATGCTCGCGCGGCTGTGCGAGGCCGCCGGCGACCTTGCGCTGCCGGCGGCGGTGATGACGTTCGACCCGCATCCGCGCGAATTCTTCGCCAAGGACGCGGCGCCGCCGCGGCTGTCGTCGCTGCGCGGCAAGCTCGAGCGCTTCGCCGAGCTCGGCGTCGATCGCGTCTACGTCGCCCGGTTCAATGCGGCGCTCGCTTCGCTCACGCCGACGGCGTTCATCGACGACGTGCTGCGCGCGCGCCTCGGCGTGCGCTGGGTGCTGGTCGGCGAGGATTTCCGCTTCGGCAAGGGGCGCGCCGGCGATCTTGCCACGCTACGCGGCGCCGCCACGCGCTTCTCGGTCGAGGCGATGGCGACGGTGTCGGTCGAAGGCGAGCGCGCATCGTCGACGGCGATTCGCGCCGCGCTCGCCGACGGGGCGCTCGCGCATGCGCGGGGCCTGCTCGGCCGGCCGTTCACGATTTCGGGCCACGTCGCGCACGGCGCGAAGCTCGGGCGAAGCCTGGGCTTTCCGACGGCGAACATCGCGCTTCGGCACAAGCCTCCCGTGTCGGGCGTCTTCGCCGTGCACGTGTACGGTCTGCGCCATGTCCTCCTGCGCGGCGTGGCGAGCGTGGGGCGACGTCCTACGATCGCCCCCGACGCGCCGACGCTGCTCGAAGTGTTCATCCTCGATTTCGACGAGACGATCTACGGCCGGCGCATCGACGTCGAGTTCGTGCACAAGCTGCGCGACGAGGAGCGTTTTCCCGATCTCGATACGCTGCGACGGCGCATCGGCGCCGACGTCGTCAATGCACAGCGTTTCTTCGCCGACCGCGAGGCCGCTTGAAACGCGCGGCTGACTGACCAACCTCTCCCCCATGCCCGACGACCCGAAAAGCGACTACAAGACGACGCTCAACCTGCCCGATACGCCGTTCCCGATGCGCGGCGACCTCGCGAAGCGCGAGCCGGGCTGGGTCGAGGAATGGCAGCGGCGAGGCGTCTACGAAGCGATCCGCAAGGCGTCGGCCGGCCGCCCGCGCTTCGTGCTGCACGACGGGCCGCCGTACGCGAACGCGAGCATCCACATCGGGCACGCCGTCAACAAGGTGCTGAAGGACGTCGTCGTGAAAAGCCGCACACTCGCGGGCTACGACGCGCCGTACGTCCCCGGTTGGGACTGCCACGGCATGCCGATCGAGGTGCAGATCGAGAAGACGTACGGCAAGCATCTGCCGGTCGAGCAGACGCTGAAGCTCTGCCGCGAATACGCGAAGTCGCAGATTGCGATCCAGAAGACCGAATTCATGCGGCTCGGCGTGCTCGGAGACTGGTCACATCCGTACACGACGATGGCGTACAAGACCGAGGCCGACGAGATCCGCACGCTCGGTAAGCTCCTCGAAAAGGGCTACGTCTATCGCGGCCTGAAGCCCGTCAACTGGTGCTTCGACTGCGGCAGCGCGCTCGCCGAAGCCGAAGTCGAATACGAGGACCGCGTCGACGCGGCGATCGACGTCGCCTTTCCGCTCGACACTGCCGACCGCGACAAGCTCGCGCGCGTATTCGGGCTCGCGGCGCTGCCGCCGGGGCCGGTGCTCGCGGTCATCTGGACGACGACGCCGTGGACGATCCCGGCGAACCAGGCATTGAACGCGCACCCGGATTTCACGTACGCGCTCGTGGCGACGCCGCGCGGACACCTGGTGCTCGCCGACGACCTCGTCGCCGCGTGCCTCGCGCGCTACAAGCTCGACGGCCACGTCGTCGCGACGGCGAAGGGCAGCGCGCTCGAGCTCGTTCGCTTCCGCCATCCGTTCTACGACCGCGCGTCGCCGATCTATCTGGGCGACTACGTGACGCTCGAGCAGGGCACCGGCCTCGTGCACAGCGCGCCGGCGTACGGCATGGACGACTTCGTCTCGTGCCGCCGCTACGGGATGAACGACGACGACATCGCGACACCGGTGCAAGCCGACGGCCGCTTCGCCGAAAGCCTGCCGTACTTCGGCGGCATGAAGATCTGGGACGCGAACCCCAAGATCGTCGCCAAGCTCGACGAAGTCGGCGCGCTGCTGCATCAGGAGCGCCACACGCACAGCTACATGCATTGCTGGCGGCACAAGACGCCGATCATCTACCGCGCGACGACGCAGTGGTTCGCCGGCATGGACGACGTGCCCGGCTGGCACGGCCGCAAGCCGGCGCACACGCTGCGCGAGATCGCGCTCGAAGGCATCGAGGCGACCGAATTCTTTCCGCCCTGGGGCAAAGCGCGGCTGTACAACATGATCGCGCATCGCCCCGACTGGACGCTGTCGCGGCAGCGGCAGTGGGGTGTGCCGATGCCGTTCTTCGTGCACAAGGAGACCGGCGAGCTTCATCCGCGCACGCTCGAGATCCTCGAGCAGGTCGCGAAGCGCGTGGAGCAGGGCGGCATCGAGGCATGGCAGCAGGTGACGATCGACGAAATGCTCGGCGAGGATGCGGCGCACTACGTCAAGATCAAGGACACGCTCGACGTCTGGTTCGACTCCGGCTCGACGCATCAGACGGTGATGGGCGGTCCCGACGGGCGGCGCACCGGAGCGGGCTCGCACCCGAACGAGACCGGCTTTCCGGCCGATCTTTATCTGGAAGGCTCGGATCAGCACCGCGGCTGGTTCCATTCGTCGCTGCTCGTCTCGTGCATGCTGAACGGCACGCCGCCGTACCGCGCGCTGCTCACGCACGGCTTCGCGGTGGACGGCGAAGGCAAGAAGATGTCGAAATCGAAGGGCAACGTCGTCGCGCCGCAGAAGGTGTCCGGCACGCTCGGCGCCGAAGTCCTTCGGCTGTGGGTCGCGGCGACCGACTATTCCGGCGACCTTTCGATCTCCGACGAGATCCTGAAGCGCGTCGTCGAAAGCTACCGCCGGCTTCGCAACACGCTGCGCTTCCTGATGGCGAACACCGCCGATTTCGTCGCCGCGCGCGATGGAGTGCCGCCCGACGAGCTGTTCGAGCTCGATCGCTACGCGCTCGTCGCGGCGCGCAATCTCGCCGATGCGGTCGGTCGCGACTACGACCGTTACGAGTTTCACCTCGCGATGCAGCGCCTCGCAACCTATTGCTCGGAGGACCTCGGCGGCTTCTATCTCGACGTGCTGAAAGACCGCCTTTACACGGCGGCGACGACGAGCCGCGCGCGCCGCTCGGCGCAGACGGCGCTCGCGCTGATCCGCGACGCGCTGCTGAAGCTCGCCGCGCCGGTGCTGTCGTTCACCGCCGAAGAGGCGTGGCGTATCCTCTATCCGAACGACGCGTCGATCTTCTGCCAAGTCTGGGTCGACGCATTGCCGGTGTTCGGCGATGCGAGCGCGTTGGCGGCGAAGTGGGCGCGCGTCCTTGCCGTACGTGCCTCGGTGCTGAAGGAGATCGAGCGGCTGCGAATGGAGGGCAAGGTGGGCTCGTCGCTGCAGGCCGAAGTGGCGATCAGCGCGCCGGCCGACGACTACGCGGCGCTTGCGAGCCTCGGCGATGATCTGCGCTTTGTCATGATCACATCGGCGGCGTCGCTCGTTCAGGACGATGCGCTTGCGATCGCCGTTACGCCGAGTCGGCAACCGAAATGCGAGCGCTGCTGGCACTATCGCGCGGATGTCGGAACCGATTCCGACCACCCGACGCTTTGCGCCCGTTGCCGGGCAAACCTCTTCGGCGCCGGCGAACGGCGCGCGTTTGCATGAGTCGAACACGACGATGAGCAGCGAACCTTGGCCGCGCGTGTTCCGATGGCTTGCCTTGAGCGCTGTCGTCGTCGTTGCCGATCAATCGACCAAGGCCGCAATGCTCGCGAGCTTTCATCCCGGCGACCAGCTCGCGCTGACGCCGTTCGCGAGCCTCGTGCTCGCCTTCAACACCGGCGCCGCGTTCAGCTTTCTCGCCGGCGCCGACGGCTGGCAGCGATGGCTTTTCACCGCCATTGCGTTGGCGGCGGCGGTGGTGATCGTCTGGCTGCTGCGTCGCGGCGGCGATCGCGTGTATCTTGCCGGCCTCGCGCTGATCCTGGGCGGCGCGCTCGGCAATCTGTACGATCGGCTGACGATCGGCACCGTCGTCGATTTTCTGCTCCTTCACTACCGCGGCTGGGCGTGGCCGGCGTTCAACGTCGCCGACAGCGCGATCACTGTCGGCGCAGCGCTTTTGATCGTCGACAGCTTCCGCACGCGCCGGCGCGACGAACCGAGCGCATTGCCGGCGAAGGAATCGTGATGGACGTCGTGCTCGCCAACCCGCGCGGGTTCTGCGCCGGAGTCGACCGCGCGATCGCGATCGTGCTGCAGGCGCTCGCGCAGTTCGGCGCGCCGATCTACGTGCGGCACGAGGTCGTGCACAACCGCTACGTGGTCGACGATCTTCGCGCGAGAGGTGCGGTCTTCGTCGACGAGCTCTCGGAAGTTCCCGCCGGCGCGACGGTCGTCTTCAGCGCGCACGGCGTGTCGAGGGCGGTGCGCGCGGAAGCCGAAGCGCGCGGTCTCAACGTGTTCGACGCGACGTGTCCGCTGGTCACGAAAGTGCACGCCGAAATCACCAAGATGCGCGAGCATGGCCGCGAGATCGTGATGATCGGCCATCGTGGCCACCCGGAAGTCGAAGGCACGATGGGCCAGTGCGACGGCGGCGTTTATCTGGTCGAGTCGCTCGCCGATGTCGAGGCGCTCGTCGTCGACGACCCGGCGAACCTCGCATACGTCACGCAGACGACGCTCTCGGTCGACGATGCCGGGACGATCGTCGATGCGCTGAAGCGCCGGTTTCCGGCGATCCTCGGACCGAAGAAGGACGACATCTGCTATGCGACGCAGAACCGGCAGGATGCGGTGAAGGTAATGGCGCGGCAGGTCGACCTCGTCATCGTGGTCGGCAGTCCGAACAGCTCGAACTCGAACCGGCTGCGCGAAGTCGCCGCCAATCGCGGCACGCCCGCGTACATGATCGACAGCGCAGACCAGTTGCAGCGAGCGTGGGTGGCTGGACGACGCGTCGTCGGGGTCACCGCCGGCGCGTCGGCGCCCGAAGTTCTGGTGCAAGCGGTGATCGAGCGGCTGCGTGCGTTCGGGGCGAAGTCGGTGCGCAATCTCGACGGCGTGGTCGAACGCGTCGTCTTTCCGATGCCGCGAGGACTCGCCCGTCAAGAGCCGGCGCACGGCGGCTGACGCTCGTCTTGCGGCCTGATCTCATGAACAGCGCATGGCCGGTGCGTCGTTATACGTACGCGCTCGTGCTCGCGCTCGCCGTGCCGCTCGCGGCCTCAGCGGTCCTCGTTGCGCTCGACCATGATCGAGCGGCTTTCACGTTGCTCGTGGCCGCCGTCGTCGCCGCGCTCGGAGCGGCGATCGCCCTCGCGCGGCGGATCGCGCAGCCGATTCTTCGCATATCGGCCGTCGCGAATCGCGTGGCCGCCGGCGATCGAACCGTACGCGCCGAGCCGGAGGGCCCTCACGAAGTCGCCGAGATCGCGCGACAGATGAACCGGATGCTCGACGAGCTCGAGCTGAACGAGCGTGCGCTGCGCCGAAGCGAAGCGCGCTATCGTGCGCTGTACGAAACGTCCAACGACGCGATCGTCGGCATCGACCTCGAGGGCCGCATCATGTTCGCGAACGATGCGACCGAGCGGATGCTGGGCTATTCGCCGTCGGCGCTCGTCGGGCGCGACGTCACGGTGCTGATGCCGCCGCAGCTGCACGAGCGCTATCGCCGCGCGCTGCGGCTGCTGGTCGAAGGCAAGGCGGCAGCGACCCGCACGACCGTCGAGACGCTGGCGCTGCATCGCGACGGGCACGAGGTCGCCGTCGAGTTCACGTACAGTCATTTGCATGCTGGCGGCGAGGATTTGCTGGTCGGCATCCTGCGCGACATCACCGAGCGACGCACGGCGATGGATCGACTGCGCGAAAGCGAGGCGCGGTTTCGCGCGATGGCCGACTCGGCGCCCGCGTTCATCTGGCTCGCCGACGCGGCGCTGCGCTGCATTTACGTCAACCGCGTATGGCTCGCGTTCACCGGCCAAGCGATGGCGCAGCAGGAGGGCGAAGGCTGGCTCGACAGCGTTCACCCGGACGATCGCGACCGGGTGCGCACGGCCAACGCCGAGGCTTTGCGCGAGCAACGCGGCTTCGCGATCGAATTCCGGCTGCGCCGACACGACGGCGAATACCGCTGGATGTTGCACTACGGCGCGCCGCGATTGGACGCCGCAGGCGCGCTGGTCGGCTATATCGGCACGGCGATGGACATCCACGATCGCGTGCTCGCCGGCGAGCGCGTGCGCCGATTGACGATGCTCTACGCGGCGCTGTCGCAGGCGAACGAAGCGCTGCTGCGAAGCCGCGAGCCGCAGGAGCTGTTCCAACGCGTCTGCGACATCGTCGTCCAGCACGGATTGCGAATCGCGACCGTTGCGCTGGTCGACGATGACGGCGCCCATCTGCGTCGCGTGGCGCGCGCCGGCGACACGGCGGGCGTGCTCGACGACGCGTCGATCGCGCTCGACGGCAGCGATCCGCGCGAGCGCATTCCGGCCGTGCTCGCGTTACGCAAACGCTCGCCGGTCGTGAGCAATGACCGCGCGAACGACGCGGACACGATTGCGCTGCCCGACGCACCAGGCGCGCAGGAGCTTCGCGCGAGCGCGTCGTTCCCGCTGTGGAAGCACGGCGAGTTGATCGGCGTCTTCGACGTGTTCGCCGACGAGGTCGACTTCTTCGATGCCGAGATGACTCGGCTGCTCGAGCTGCTTGCGAGCGACGTCTCGTACTCGCTCGACACGCTGTCGGCGCAGGCGATCCGCGAGCAGGCAGAGATCGCCGTGCGGCAGCTCAACGCCACGCTCGAAGCCCGCGTGCACGAGCGCACCCGCTCGCTCGAGGTCGCCAATCGAGAGCTCGAGGCGTTCGGATACTCGGTGTCGCACGACTTGCGTGCGCCGCTTCGCGCGATCACCGGCTTCACCGACCTCGTGATCGAACAAGCGGGCGATCGGCTCGATTCGCAGGCGATGGCGCATCTCGCGCGCGTGAAATCCGCCGCTGCGCGAATGGCGCAGCTCATCAACGATCTGCTCGACCTGTCGCGGATCGCGCGCGCGGAGTTCAATCGCCGCGACACATCGCTCTCGGCCATGGCCACCGAGATCGTCGCGGACCTGAGCGAAATCGACCCGCAGCGACGCGTTCAGGTGAAGATCGCGCAGGGTCTGCGCGCGCAGGCCGACCCCGGCCTCGTGCGGCTGCTGCTCGCGAACCTGATCGGCAACGCGTGGAAATTCACCGGCCGTTGCGAGCGCGCGACGATCGAATTCGGCGCCGGCCAATGCGATGGCGTCGATGCGTTCTTTGTACGCGACAACGGCGCGGGCTTCGATCTCGCGCACGCCGACAAGCTATTCGCGCCGTTTCAGCGGTTGCACACGGATCGCGAGTTTCCCGGTACCGGCATCGGGCTCGCGCTCGCGCAGCGTGTGGTGCACAGGCACGGCGGGCGTATCTGGGCGCACGCCGCCGTCGATTCCGGCGCCACGTTCTATTTCACTTTGCCGTCGGGATGAGCGCTATCATCGCGCGGCCGGTGACTTCGGACGCGTCGTTCGGGCGCGCGTGCGGGCGGAACCCCTGAGCGAACCGTGTCGACGATTCTGCTGATCGAGGACACCGCCGACGAGGAGGCGTTGGCGCTCGAAGCGTTGCGTCGCTGCGGCGTGCCGCATTCGGTGATGATCGCGCGCGACGGCGCGCAGGCGCTCGAGCTGCTGCTGCCGTCGCAGCCGCAGACGCCGCCGCTGCAGCCCTCATTCGCGCTGCTCGACTTGAAGATGCCTCGACTGTCCGGTCTCGACGTGCTGCGCCGATTGCGAATGGACGATCGTACGAACGCGTTGCCGGTGGTCGTCCTCACGACGTCGCGCGAGCCTTCCGACATCGCGGCATGCTACGAGTGCGGCGCCAACAGCTACGTCGTGAAGCCGGTCGACTTCGACGCGTTCGTCCGCGCGATGCAACAGATCGCACACTATTGGCTGCGCCTGAACGAGACGCCGGACGAGCCGCACGGCCGTTGACGCGGCGCCTGATCGACGTCAGCGCCCCACGAGCGTCAACGCGTGGAGGATGCTCTGTTCGAGGGGCGCAAAGAGGAACGGCAGCGCCACCAGGAGCATCACCAGACCGACGAGAACGGTCACCGGAAAGCCGACCGCGAAGAGGTTGAGCTGCGGCGCCGTGCGAGTCAGCACGCCCATGGCGACGTTGGCGAGCAACAAGGCGGCGACGACCGGAAGCGACAGCTTGAGGCCGAGCTCGAAGAGGCTGCTGCCGGCGACCACGAGCGCGCGCGCATCGAGTCCCGACAACGTCGCACCGCCGAGCGGAAACGCGCGGAACGTGTCGACCAGCGCGGCGATCAGCATCAGGTGGCCGTTGATCGACAGGAACAGCAGCATCAGCGTCAACGACAGGAAGTTGCCGATCACCGGCGCCTCGGTCGAATTCTGCGGATCGATGAAGTTCGCGAACGACAGGCCCATCGTGAGTCCGACCATGTCGCCGGCGATCTGCACCGCGGCGAACACGATCTGCAT
The DNA here is from genome assembly GCA_963728935.1 of uncultured beta proteobacterium. Lineage (GTDB taxonomy): Bacteria > Pseudomonadota > Gammaproteobacteria > Burkholderiales > Casimicrobiaceae > CAVSMC01. Next base: position 3,975,764 of record CAVSMC010000001.1, read on the forward strand.
GGCGAGACCGACGGCGACGCCGACGAGCACTTGCTGCACGACCAGCGTGGCGCCTTCCCAGGAGAACGGCGGCACCGGCGCGACGGCGGGCAGCGCCGGCGCGACGAGCGCGGTGACGAGAACCGCGAGCCCGATGCGAACCGGACGCGGCACGCTCGCATGCGAGAACAGCGGCGCGCTCGACGCGAGCGCGACGATGCGAAAGAACGGATAGACGAAGGCAGCGATCCACCCGTCGAGCTGCGCCGTCGTGACGGTGAACATCGATCGCTCGTCATTCCCGCGAACGCGGGAATCCAGCGACTCTAGACGATAGACGCCGGGTCGCCGCCCCCCGCTTCCACCCTGCGGGGGCGTGGTTCGCGAGGACGACGACACCGCTCGCGCGGGAACAATCCATGCACGTCAGCCGATCGCTTGCGGAATGCTGCTGAACAGACGCTGCATGTAGTCGACCAGCGTAGCGAGCATCCACGGTCCGGCGATGATGATGACCGCGAAGAGCGCGAGCAGCTTCGGGATGAACGACAGCGTCATCTCGTTGATCTGCGTGGCCGCCTGGAAGATGCTGACGATGAGGCCCACGGCGAGCGCGGTGATCAGCATCGGCGCCGCGACGAGTACGGTGGTCGTGAGCGCCTGCTCGGCGAGCGTGAGGACGGTTTGCGGGGTCATCGTTTCGGATCGGTTCAGCCGAAGCTCGCGACGAGCGAGCCGACCAGCAGCGTCCAGCCGTCGACCAGCACGAAGAGCATCAGCTTGAAGGGAAGGGAGATCAGCACGGGCGACAGCATCATCATGCCCATCGACATCAGCACGCTCGCGACGACGAGATCGATGATCAGGAACGGCAGGAACACCATGAATCCGATCTGGAACGCCGTCTTCAATTCGCTCGTGACGAACGCCGGAACGAGCACGCGCAGCGGGATGTCGTCTTTCGCCTTGGGCGGCGCCACGCGCGCGAGCTTGACGAACAGCGCGAGGTCGGGCTCGCGCGTCTGCTTCATCATGAACGCGCGAAGCGGCACTTGCGCGCGATCGAGCGCCTGCGGAAAGGCGAGCTTCTGCTGCGTGTACGGCACGTACGCATCTTCGTAAATGCGGTCGACCACCGGTCCCATGACGAACAGCGTCAGGAACAGCGAAAGACCGATCACCACCTGGTTCGGCGGTGAAGCCTGCGTGCCGAGCGCGTGACGCAGCAACGACAGGACGATGACGATCCGCGTGAACGACGTCATCATCAGCAGCACGGCCGGCAGGAACGTCAGCGCCGTGATCAACAGCAGCGTCTGGACCGGCAGCGAATAGCTTTGGCCGCCCCCCGGCGTTGGCGTGCTCTGCAACAGCGGGAAATCGCCGGCTTGCGCGAGCGCGTCCGGCGCGGCGGCGAATGCGACCAGCGCGACGAGTGCGAGCGTCGCGCTCGGCAGACGGTCGCGCATGACGTTCACGTCTTGTCGCGTCCGCTCGCGCGGGCGAGCAGCGACGCGAACGACGGCGGTGGCGCGCGTTCGGGCAACGTTCCGCGGGGAACCGTCGACAGCGTGTTGACGCGTCCCGGCGCCACGCCGAGCACGAGCCATTGCTCGCCGAGCTCGACGATCACGACGCGCTCGCGCTGGCCGACCGCCTGCGAAGCGACGATGCGCAACGGCGTGCCGGCGGTGCGCGCAAGCGGACCGACGCGGCGGACGAGCCACGCGACGCCGAAGATCAGCGCCAGCACGATCGCAAGGCCGACGGTCGTCTGCGCGAGGCTTGCGCCGGCGCTCGTTTCCGGCGCTTCGGCCGCGAAGGCGGGCGCCGACAGCATCGCGAGCACGCCGGCGCGCGACAACAGCATCATTTGTTGAGCTTCCGCACGCGCTCCGACGGCGTGATGATGTCGGTCAGGCGGATGCCGAACTTGTCGTTGACGACGACCACCTCGCCCTGGGCGATCAAGCAGCCGTTGACGAGCACGTTCATCGGCTCGCCGGCGAGTCCGTCGAGCTCGACGACCGAGCCCTGGGCAAGCTGCAGGATGTTGCGGATCGAGATCTTGGTGCGACCGAGCTCCACGGTGAGCTGCACCGGAATGTCGAGCACCAGATCGATGTCCTGTGTGGCGGCGGACGAGTTGCCCGGCGTCGACAGGTTCGAGAAGATCTGCGCGGGTTGCGCGGTCGGCGCCGCCGGTGTCGCGACCGCGTTCGACTGCTCGGCAAGCGCCGCGGCCCAATCGTCTTCTGCCGCGGCCTGTTTCGACTCTTCAAGCATGGGGGGCTCCTTCGATGCGGTCCTCCAGCGGCGCGATCACGCGCTCGACTTGCAGCGCGTAACGGCCGTTGGCGATGCCGTAGCGGCACTCGAGCAGCGACACGCCGTCGACTTCGGCTTTCACGACAGGCGCGATATCGAGCGGCAGCACGTCGCCGACGCGGCTTGCGATCAAGTTGCGTACGTTGATCGTCGTCGTGGCGAGCTTCGCGACGAGCTCGACGTCCGCGTCCTGCACCTGCTGCGCGAGCATGCGCACCCAGCGCTTGTCGGGCTCGACCTGGTCGCCCTGCAGCGAGCTGTAGATCAGATCGCGGATCGGCTCGACCGTCGCGTACGGCATGCAGATATGGAATGTTCCGCCGCCCGAGCCGAGCTCGATCGTGAACGACGAGACGATGACGATCTCGGTCGGCGTGGCGATCGCCGCGAACTGCGTGTGCATTTCCGAGCGCACGTACTCGAACTGAAGCGGGAAGACCTTCTCCCACGATTTCTGGTAATCGTCGAACACGACCTGCAGCATGCCGCGGATGATCCGCATCTCGGTCGACGTGAAATCGCGGCCTTCGACGCGCGTATGGAAGCGTCCGTCGCCGCCGAACATGTTGTCGACGACGAGGAAGATCAACGTGGGCTCGAACACGAACAGCGCGTTGCCGCGCAGCGGCTTGACCTGCGCGACGTTGAGGTTGGTCGGCACGACGAGGTTGCGGATGAACTCGCCGTACTTGATCACGCGCACCGGCCCGACCGAGATCTCGGGGCTGCGGCGCATGAAGTTGAACAGGCCCACGCGAAGCAGACGCGCGAAGCGGTCGTTGATGATCTCGAGCGTGGGCATGCGCCCGCGCACGATGCGCTCCTGCGTGGCGAGGTTGTACGGCCGTACGCCGCCGACGTCCTTGGGCTGCGGCGCCTCCTCGGCCTCGCCGTTGACGCCCTTGAGCAGTGCGTCGACTTCGTCCTGAGAGAGGAATTCCTGGCTCATCGTCGTCGGTTATTGGATGACGAATGCCGACAGGTACGCGCTGACGACGCCTCGCTCCGGCGCGCCGGCAGGGATCGATTCGCGCGCCGCCGCGATCAGCTCGGTGACGAGCTTGTTCTTGCCGTCAAGCGAGGCGAGATCGCTCGGCCGCTTCGAGGACAGCAGCAGCAGCAGCTTGTTGCGAATAACCGGCATGTAGACCTTGGCGGCGTCGACCGCCTTGTCGTCGGACATTTGATAGACGATGCCGACCTGAAGGTAATGGTCGCCGTTCTCCTCGATCAGATTGACCGTGAACGGCTCGAGGTTCAGGAACACCGGAGGCTTCAGCGCGGTCGTCGTCGTCGCGGTGCCCTTCGGATCTTCGACGTTCGCCGCGGCCGCGGTTGGCCGCAACAGGAACCACGCGGCGCCACCGCCCATCGCAACGAGCAACACGACGCCGAGGAGTATCCAGATGAGCTTCGAGCGCTTCTTGGGCGGCGGCGTGTCGTCCGGCTTGAGCTCGGTCACGGTCGCGCTCTTCGCGGACGCGGGCGTCTTGGCGGCGGGTGCGGGTCGGGCGGCGGTAGCGAGTTTGGCCACGATGTCGGACGTGCGATTGGGGTTGGTTGCTGGCGGAGGCCGTCGAATGGATTATGGGCGGCGCGTGCAGGGCCCGAAGCCCGGAATACCGGCGTCAAACGCGCTCAATTCACGGTTGTGAAGAGACAACGGCGGCGTGTTATGCGAACGTGTCGACAAGGCGATCGGACAGTCGCAGCGTTCGGGCGACGATGACGGGGGCGGCGAGCTCGTCGCCGGACGAGGCGCGCCGCGATGCGAGCGTCGAAGTGTCGGGGTGGCGTTCCGATTGCGCGCGGCCGTCGTTGATCGCCGCCTGGCCGAGCGCGATGCCCTGCGCGGCAAGCGACTCGCGAAGCGCCGGCAGCGCCTGCTCGAGCGCTTCGCGCGTCGCGGGCTGCGCGGCGACGATCGTGAGCGAGGCGGAGTCGTTGCGAAAATCGATTCGGATGTCGACGGGGCCGAGCTCTGCCGGCGAAAGACGCAGCTCGGCGCTGTCGTGGCGCAGCACGACGTGCGCGAGCTTCGCGGCGACCTCGTTGCCGAACCCGGGTGCTCCGACCGGCGTGTCGATCGCAATGGTTGCAGGCGCAGCGGCGGCGGCATTTGGCGCGGTCGAGCCCAACGCCGTCGGCGCGCTCGGTCCCGGCTCGAGCGCCGGTGTTTTGTCGTGCGCGGGACCCGCCGGTGCGAGCGCGCGCTCGACGGCCGCGGCAAGCGCGGCGGGCATTGTCGCCGGCGCGGGCACAACGGTCGGACTGCCGGCGGCGGCGTCCGCGCGCGCATCGGGCGACGCGGCCTTCGCGGCGACCGGCCGCGCCGACGGCGACGGTTGCGTGCCCGTGCGCGGGGCGAGAGCCGCGGCGAGCTGCTCGCGCAGCGCCGCGGAGGCGACGTCGCGTCGCACGTCGAGCGCGCCGGATGCGCTCGCGTTGTCGTGCTTCGCGTCGGTGGCCGGCGAGACATCGGCATCGCGCCGCGCTGCGCGCGCATTCCGCGGTGCCGTCGCGCGCGCCGTCGCGTCGTCGGCGACGCGCACGGTTGCCGGTTCGGCTGGCACGACCACCGGCGCCGCAATCGGCAATGCGCCGAGCGCGAGCATCCAATCGGTCGGTGTCGCGTCGCCGCGAATCTGATCGTTGTCGCGAGGCTTGTCTTCGCCTGCCTTTGCGTCGACCGCGCCGATTGACGGAGGCGCCTTCGAAATCGTGGCCGCGGCAACGAGCTGCGCGAACAGATCGCTCGCCTGCGGCTCGTCGACGGGCAGCGTCGATTGCGCCGAGCGGGCGGTCTCGGGCGTCGGCAGCGGTGGGGGATTCAGGTTGACCGGCATCGCGTTCCTCCGCTTTCTTCAGTCATCGCCGCCGTAGAAGCTCAAGCGCGCCCTCGCGGCAAACTCGTCGGTCACCTTCTGCGCCTTGCGCGCCTCGACGCGAGCGCTCGCCTTCGCGCGGCGCTCGTCGAGCGTCTGGTAGGAATCGACGCGGCGCGACTCGTCGCGCCAGGCGATCTGCGCCGCCTGCACGCGCTGCTGCGCTTCGGTCGTCGTCTCGGTCTGCTGCTCGATCGCGCGCTCGAGCTGTGCGAGAAACGTGCGGAAATTGCGCAGTCCGTCGCCGTCGATTCCGGCGTGCGTGGCCTCGTCGAGCCGGGTCAGGTAGTCTCGCCGGTATTCGAGCAGCAGCTTGAGCTTGTCGTGCGCTTCATTGCGCGCGCCGATCAGCTTGCCGAGCATACGCGCATGGTCGTCGCGCTTTTGCTCCGCGAGCTGTTTCAGCCGGTTCCAGGCGGTGTCGGGCATCATGCGGCGACCCTCGCGAGCGCGGGATCGTCGAGCAGCCTTGCGAGCGCCGCCGTGCCGTCGGCATAGCCGGCGCGCTCGCCCATGTCCTGCTGCAGGAACGCTTCCAGCCGCGGGTACGCGGCAATCGCTTGGTCGAGCAGAGGATCGGAGCCGGCGACGTAGGCGCCGACGCTGATCAAGTCGCGGTTGCGCTGGTAGCGCGTGTAGAGCTGCTTGAATCGACGGACGCGTTCGAACTGTTCGTCCGGCACGAGGCTGTGCATCGCGCGGCTGATCGACGCCTCGATGTCGATCGCCGGGTAGTGACCGCCGTCGGCGAGCGTTCGCGACAGCACGATGTGCCCGTCGAGGATCGCGCGCGCGGCGTCGGCGATCGGGTCCTGCGGATCGTCGCCTTCGGTTAGCACGGTGTAGAACGCCGTGATCGATCCGCCATCGGCGACGCCGTTGCCCGCGCGCTCGACCAGTTGCGGCAGCCGCGCGAACACCGACGGCGGATAGCCGCGCGTGGCGGGCGGCTCGCCGATCGCGAGCGCGATCTCGCGCTGTGCGGTGGCGAAGCGCGTGAGCGAGTCCATGATCAGCAGCACGTGGCGCCCCTGATCGCGGAAGTGCTCGGCGATCGTCGTCGCGTACGCGGCGCCCTGCAGCCGCAGCAGCGCCGGCGTGTCGGCCGGCGCGGCGACGACGACCGAGCGCGCCAAGCCCGCGGGTCCGAGGATGCGCTCGATGAATTCCTTCACTTCGCGGCCGCGTTCGCCGATCAGACCGACGACGATCACATCGGCGGTCGTGAAGCGCGCCATCATGCCGAGGAGAACGCTCTTACCCACGCCGCTGCCGGCGAACAAGCCCAGGCGTTGACCGCGGCCGACCGTCAGAAGCGCGTTGATCGCGCGTACGCCGACGTCGAGGGTGGTCGCGATCGGCGCGCGCTCGATCGGATTGAACGGACGGCTTTGCAGCGGGCGAAGCTCGTGCGCGCCGATCGGTCCCAGGCGGTCCAACGGACGGCCGGCGCCGTCGACGACGCGTCCGAGGAGCTCGGCACCGACGGGCAGATACTTGCCGTGGTCGGTTGCCCGCCTGCGCGCATGCCACGATTGACCGATGCGCGGGCGCGCTTGCACGGGCTCGACCTGGCGGACCGAAGCGCCCGGCGAGACGCCATGAACGTCGGTGACCGGCATCAGGAAGAGCCGCTCGCCGGCGAAGCCGACGACCTCGGCTTCGACCGGGGGGCCGTATCGCTGCTCGATGAGACAGATGCTGCCCAGCGGCAGTTTGAGCCCCACGGATTCCATCACGAGGCCGGCGACGCGCGTCAGTTTACCGCGCACGGATGGCGCGGCAACCGCCGTTGCGCGCTGTTGGCACTGACGGAGGAATTCGCCGATACGACTCTCGAAATCAGGCGGGCTCGAGCCAGTCATCGGATCGTCCGAGGTTTGCGAGCAGCCTGCGCCAGCGTGAGGGGACAGTGACGTCGAGATCGCATTGCTCGGTTTCGATTCGGCAGCCGCCCGGCGCTATCGAGGTGTCGTCAACAAGTTGGCAACGCGGGCCCAACGGGTCGGTGTCAAGCAAGCTTCGGACCAGTTCGCGATCGGCGGGATTGAGGCAGAGCTCGATGCGCTGCGTCGACTGCGGCAATTGGCGCAGCGCCGCGGAAACGACGGGCACGATGAACTCGCGGCGAATCGCGAGCGCTTCGCCGACGAGCTGGCGGGCGAGCACGAGCGCGAGGTCGAGCACTTCGTCGGCGAGCCGCTGTTCGTGATCGCCGACGTTTGCGGACAACGTGCCGAGAAGCGCCGCGAGACGCGCGCGCTCGGTCGCCGCCGCGGCGACACCGGCGGCGTAGCCTGCCGCGCGGCCCTCGGCGATCGCGTGGTCGACCTTCGCCTGGCGTTCGTGCTCGGCCGCGGCGTTCGCCGAATCGCGCGTCGCGGCGGCCGCGTCGAGCGAAGCGAGCTCCCAGCGCTGATAAGCCGACTGGCGAGCGCGCGCCGTCGGGTCAGACGTACTCATCGTCGCCCTTGCCGCCGAGGGCGATCTGGCCTTCCTCGGCCATTCTGCGAACGACCTTCAGGATTTCCTTCTGCTCGGTCTCGACTTCGGACACGCGCACCGGACCCTTCGCCTCGAGATCGTCCTTGAGCATTTCGGCCGCGCGTTGCGACATGTTCTTGAAGATCTTCTCGCGCAGCTCCTCGTTGGCGCCCTTCAAGGCGACGATCAGCGACTCCGACTGCACCTCGCGCAACAGCGCCTGGATGCCGCGGTCGTCGACGTCGAGCAGGTTCTCGAACACGAACATCTCGTCGACGATCTTCTGCGCGAGATCGGCGTCGTGCTCGCGCACCGCCTCGATCACGACCGTCTCCTGCGTCGCGCCCATGAAGTTCAGGATCTCGGCCGCCGCGCGCACGCCGCCCATCGTCGATTTCTTCACGTGCTCGCCGTTCGACAGGAGCTTCGCGAGCACGTCGTTCAGCTCGCGAAGCGCCAGCGGCTGGATCGAGTCGAGCGTCGCGATGCGCAGCACGACGTCGTTGCGCACGCGCTCGGGCAGCTGGCCGAGCACGTCGGACGCCTGGTCGCGCTCCAGATGCACGAGGATCGACGCGACGATCTGCGGATGCTCAGTGCGGATGAGATCGGCAACGCTCGCCGCGTCCATCCACTTGAGGCTCTCGATGCCGCTCGCTTCGCCGCCGCCGACGATGCGCTCGAGCAGGTACTTCGCGCGCTCGTCGCCCAATGCCTTCGTGAGCACCGACCGGATGTAGCCGTCCGAGTCGGAGCCGATCGTCGTTTGCGTGGCGGCTGCTTCATGGAACGAGCTCAGCACCTCTTCCATCTTGTCGCGCGTGACGCCGGTCATCCGGGCCATCGCCTCGCCGACCTTCTGCACCTCTTTCGGCGACAGGTGCTTCATCACTTCGGCGGCCGACTCCTCGCCGATCGACAACAGCAGCAACGCGCTGTCGATGACGCCTGTGTCATCCATTCTTGGTCACCCAGCCCTTGACGACATTGGCGACCACGCGCGGATCCTGCTGCGCGAGCTGCCGTGCGCGCTGCAGCGCGTCGTCGCCGGAGCCGCCCGGCGCCGGCAATGCCGAGGCTAGCGCGGGCGCGGTCAGCGCTTGCGCGGCGGCGATGTCCGCGCGCTCTGAGGCGCGGCGTAACGCCGGCCGCAGCACGCCGAACACCAGATACGCGACGAGCAGCGTGAACGCCGTGTAGCGGCCGATGTCCTTCGCCGTCGCGATCGTATCCGGCTGCTTCCAGAACGGCAGCTCGGGCGGCGCCACTTCCTTTTCGGGCTCGTTGAACGCGACGTTGACGACGTTGACCGAATCGCCGCGGTCCTTCGAATAGCCCATCGCTTCGCGAACGAGCGCGTTGATCTGCTCCATCTCGGGCGCGGGGATCGCAACGGCCGTCGTCTTGCCGTCCTTGTCGGTCTGCTTGCGGTAGTTGACGACGACCGCGGCGGTGAGCCGCTTGATGCCGCCGACCGGGTTCTTCGTGTGCTGGATCGTCTTGTCGACTTCGTAGCTCGCGCTCTCGTCCTTGCGCGACGACGTCGGCGTCGTCGACGCGCTCGACGCGACGTTGACGCTCTTGTCGAGCTGTGCAACGCCAGCGGCGGGCGGCTGATTGGAAAGGGCACCGGGGACGCCCTGTGCGCCGGAGGCGCCGCCGGTCGTCGACTGGCTCGACTGCTGCGCGCGAAGCGCGGCGGCCTTCGGATCGGCATTCGGCTTGAACGTCTCGGCAACCGCCTCGACGTGCGTGAAGTCCACGTCCGCGGTCACCTGCACGCGGGCGTTGTTGCGGCCGACGATCGGCTCGAGGATGTCGACGATGCGCTGGATCGTCGACTGCTCGAGCGTCTTCACGTAGTTGAGCGACGACGCGTCGAGCCCGGGCGCCTCGTTGGGGTCGCGGCGCGCGGAGAGCAGCACGCCGGTCTGGTCGACGATGTTGACGTTGTCGATCGAAAGCTCGGGAACGCTGCTCGCGACCAGGTGGACGATGCCCGAGACTTGCCCGCGATCGAGCGTGCGGCCGGCGTGCAGCGTCAGCAGCACCGATGCGGTCGGCGACTGCTGGTCGCGCACGAACACCGACGGCTTCGGAATCGCGAGGTGCACGCGCGCGCTCGCCACGGCGGCGAGCGACTGGATCGAGCGCGCGAGCTCGCCTTCGAGGCCGCGTTGATAGTTGATCTGCTCCTGGAATTGCGTGGCGCCGAATTTCTGGTTGTCGACCAGCTCGAAGCCGACGACGCTGCCTTTCGGAAGCCCTTGCGAGGCGAGTCGCAGCCGCGAGTCGTGCACCTTGTCGGCGGGCACGAGAATGGCACCGCCGCCCTCGGCGAACTTGTACGGCACGTTCATTTGCGTGAGCGCCGCGATCGTGGCGCCGCCGTCGCGGTCGGAGAGGTTCGCGAACAGCACGCGCCAGTCGGGCTGCTGGCTCCAGAGCCACGCGCCGACGACGATCGCGATGGCGGCTGCCGCGCCGACCATCATCACGAATTTTTGCCGCAGCGGGAGTCGGCCCAATTGCTGCACGACGCCCGTCGCGGGGGCCAGCGCACCGGTCGTTTCTGCCAAGGCTTCCACGTCGCTCGGGAATGGGATGAAGGGACGACGCATTATTGCGACGCCGCCGGTCGAGCAATCGCTGGAAAAGGCGGCCAATTGCGGGTCAGTTCGGAGCGTCGCGGGCGGCCGGCGACGGCTAATCTCCTTCTCAACGTGGCGTGCCGAGTCCTCTGGCCGCGCCGCGAAACGGGAGATGATCAATGGCGATCGAACCGCTCGGCATGGACGCGCTGCTCGCGAGGCTCAACGCCGTGCGCGACCTGACGAAGGGGCTCCCTGCGGCAGCGCCCAAGGAGGCGGCGAAGCTCGATTTCGCATCGGCGCTGAAGGAAACGCTCGGGCGCGTCGATGCCGCGCAATCCACAGCCGCGTCGCAGGCGGAGCGCTTTCAGCTCGGCGATGCCAGCGTGACGCTCGAAGAGACGATGGTCTCGCTTGCCAAGGCGAACGTATCGTTCCAGCAGCTCGTACAGGTTCGAAACAAAGTCGTGGCCGCCTACCACGACATCATGAACCTGCAAATCTGATCGGCGCAGGCGCGCGCATCGATCGCGTCGACCGTGAAGACGGCCGCGCATTCTTGGGGCGCGACCGGCAATCGACGCATCGCATGCTGTCGGTGCTTCTTACAAAAAATCCGAGCATCGCGCGTTCAACTGATCCAAGTACCTGAAATCAAAAAGGTCATCGGGCACGGTACGGATCGTGCATCCGCCTCCCAAATCTGACTGGTGCGACGTCGTGTCGCCGACATGGGGGGGATCGTGCGTTTCCACAAATGCCTCGGGGCAGTAGCCCTGCTGTTTGCGCTCGCCGTAACACCGGCACGCGCCGATGTCGTCGTCAATGGCCATCTCGACTTCGACATAAACACGCTGCTCTGGCAAGTCGATTCGTATGTGATCAGCATCTCGAGCCCGACAACCTTTTCCGCAGAGACGATCGGCGGCCCCTCGAACGTTGACGACCCGGTGTTGTTCCTGTTCGGTGGCGACTTCCGCGGCGTCTACATGAACGACGATACGACGAACGTCGACTTACAGTCGACGTTGCCGGCGGCACATCCGCTCGGGCCGGTCAGTCCCGGGATCTATCACCTTTTCATCGGCTGGTCGTTCACTGATCCGCAAAGCGCGAGCGGATCGATCTTCCCGGTTTACGAGTCGTCGCTCGACACGTCCGGCGTCTACGGCCCCACCGGAAGCGGCGGCGGTGATCCGCTGGCCGGATTCCTTCCGGGCGGCCCGACGAATTTCGACCTCCCGGCCGACTACGTGATTCGGCTTGTCGGCGTGGGAGGCATCAGCGCCGGCCTCGTCCCCGAGCCCGGGACGCTCGCGTTGTTCGCGCTGGGCTTCGTGATCGCCGCTCGTGTGCGGCGGAACACGTAGTCAAATACTTCGCAAGTTTCGGCAACGAGGGCGCGGCGATCGCGCCCCGCCTTGCCATAATCCCGCCTTTCCCTTTGCGCTGGAGACCTCACATGGCCTTCTCCATTCGACTCACGGTTCGCGCCTTCGCCGCAGCTGCCGGCGTCGCGCTGTCAGCATCCGTCGCGACCGCCGCTTCGCTCGCCGACGTTTCATCGTTGCAGGTTTCACAGCCGGTCACGTCGACCGCGAAGCCGACCGCTATTGCGACGGGCAAAGTGCAGGTCTTTGTACGCCTCACGGACCCGCCGCTCGCCGCGATGCTCGGCGCCAACGCGAAGCGGACCGGCATCACGTGGACGGGCGATCAGCAACGCGCATACCTCGCGCAGCTAGGGGCAAAGCAGAGCGCGCTGATGGCGAAGATCGGCGCCTTGGGCGGCGTCGAGATCGCACGCGTTTCGAAGGCGCATGTGGCGCTCGCCATTGAGATCGATGCCAAGCGCTTACCCGAGGTCGCGAAGCTTCCGGGTGTCGCGAAGATCCGGCCCGTCGTCGACTACCAGCTCGCGCTATCAGAAACCGTGCCGTACATCGGCGCTGCCGCGTTGCAGGCGGCGGGTGTCGATGGCAGCGGGGTCAGAGTTGCCGTGCTCGACACCGGAATCGATTACACGCACCGCAATCTGGGTGGTCCGGGGACCTTGGCGGCCTATGAGGCTGCCTACGGCGCTGCGCCGGCAGACGCGAAGAACAAGACACTCGACGGCCTGTTTCCGACGGCGAAAGTGGTTGACGGCTTCGACTTCGTCGGTGAAGTCTGGCCGAGCGGCCCGCTGCAGCCCGATCCGGATCCGATCGACTTCAACGGGCATGGCACTCACGTCGCGGACATCATTGCCGGACTCAGCACGGATGGCACGCACAAGGGCGTTGCGCCGGGCGCGAAGCTGCTGGCGGTCAAAGTGTGCAGCGCCGTGTCGACCAGTTGCAGCGACGTCGCGATTGTGGAGGCAATCGACTTTGCGCTCGATCCCAACGGCGACGGCGATCTATCGGATGCGGTCGACGTGATGAACCTCTCGCTCGGCTCGAACTACGGTCAGCGCGAAGACGAGTCGAGCGAAGCGCTTGCGCAAGCATCGCGCCTCGGCGTCGTCGTCGCCGTCGCCGCAGGTAACGCCGCCGACAGGCCGTATATCGTGAGCTCGCCTTCGACCACGCCTGAAGTCATCAGCGTCGCGCAGACTCAGGTGCCTTCGGCCATGGCGATTCCGCTGGTCGTCAATTCGCCGGCGTCCATCGCCGGCACCTACGGCAACACCGCGACGCTCGACTTCGCGCCGGTTGGCGCCGGAGCGACCGGCAACGTCGCGTTCGTCGGCCAAGGTTGTCCCGCCGCGGGTGCGACTCCGGCCGATCCGTATCTCGCCGATCCAGCGGGCAAGATCGCGCTGATCGATCGCGGCGTCTGCGCCATCAGCCTGAAGATCGATCGAGCCGCGAAGGCCGGAGCGATCGGCGTGCTGATCGGCCTCATCGCTTCGGGCGATGCGGTGTCGTTCTCGTTCGGCGGCGGCGATACGTTCGTGCCGTCACTGGTGATTCAGCAGGCGTTGGCGACTTCGATCAAGGCAAACCTCGCGGCGCCGGTGAACGTGACAATGTCGCCGGCCTTCGCGATCCCGCTCGTCGGCAGCATGGTCGGTTCGTCGGCTCGTGGACCGGGGTACAGCTACGTCGCGATCAAGCCGGATATCGGCGCGCCGGGGGCCTCGGTGTCGGCCGTCGCGGGCAGCGGGGACGGCGAGGAGGCATTCGGCGGAACGTCGGGCGCTACGCCGATGATCGCCGGCTCCGCGGCGCTGATGCTGCAGGCGCGCCCGTCGCTTTCGCCGAGTGAAGTGAAGGCGGCGCTGATGAATTCCGCCGAGACCACCATCTTCACCAACCCAGCCGTGGCTCCTGGGGCGCTTGCCCCGATCACGCGAATCGGCGGCGGCGAGGTCCGCGTCGACAAGGCGGCGGCTCTGACCGTGGCGGCCTGGGACGCGGTCGATCCGGCGAGCGTGAGCCTGTCGTTCGGCTACAACGCGGCGACCGCCACGCAGGTGCTGCGCAAGAAGGTACTGGTGCGCAACTACGGAGCGGGCCCGCGCACGTTCAACCTCACCCCGTCGTTCCGGTACGCGAACGACGAGGCGACGGGGGCGGTGACGCTTGCCGCGCCACCGACCGTCACGGTGCCAGGGAACGGCTCGGCAATCTTCACGATGTCGCTGAGCCTCAACGCCAACAAGCTGCCGACGTGGAACGCCAACGCCGGCTCGCTCGGCGGCACCCCCGACCCGTTGAACCTGCTCGAGTACGATGGCTACGTCTCGATTGCCGATGGGAGCGAAACGATTCACCTGCCGTGGCACCTGTTGCCGCACAAGGCGGCCAACACGAAAGCGGCCAAGACGTCGGTCGCGCTCGGCGGGGCGTCGACGGGTAGCGTCGGGCTCAGCAATACGGGCGGAGCGGTCGCCGGCAGGGTCGATGTCTTCGCGCTCACAGGCACCAGCGCGCGCTATCCGTCGTCGGTGCTGCCGAAGCCGGGCGACAACTTCGCCGTGATCGATCTTCGCGCGGTCGGCGTTCGCCTTGTCGATGCCGGCGGCGGCAATCTTGCGCTCCAGGTCGCCGTCAACACGTTCGGTTCGCGCTCGCATGCCTCCTATCCGGCGGAGTTCGACATCTTCGTCGACAGCAACAACGACGGTGAAGACGACTTCGTGATCTTCAATTTGGAAAACGGCGGGTTCGGAGTGAGCGGGCAGACGGTGGTCAGGGTGCTCAACCTCCACACCGGAGCTGGGGTTACCCGGTTCTTCGCCGACGCCGACCTCAACTCCGCGAACTACATCGCGACGGCGCTGTTGAGCGACCTCGGGCTCACGCCGCACACGAAGTTCCGCTTCACCGTTGTCGCGTTCGACGACTACTTCACTGGCAATTTGACCGACCTGATCGAGAACATGGTCCACACGCTCGATACGCCGAAGTTCACCGGCTCGGGTATTCCGGGAGCCGGCGTCCCGATCAACGGCGCCTCGACGCTGTCGATCCAGACCGTCGCGGGAGGAGCGGCCGCATCGCCGTCGCAAAGCGGACTGCTGCTGATGTACCGCGATGCGAAGCCTGGCGTCGAAGCCGAGGCGATTACGGTGACGCCGTAACGAAGGCGAACGCGCGGCTGACGAAGAGCAGTCGTCAGCCGCGCGCGAGCCGCTCGCGCTCGACGCGATTGATGTAGCGCTGCAGCAGCATCATCGCGGGTACCGGCAGATCGAGGAACTCGAACGCGACTTGGCGCAAGCCGGGTTGCGTTTCGTCGTTCGTGACGCGAACCACGCGAGCGTCGGTAGCGATCGAGCCGAGATTCGGCAGATTGATGCCGCATTGCCGATAGACGGTTCCGACTCTCGCGTCGAGCGATGCCGGCACGTCGCGCAGAAGGATTCCACCGCAACCGAGGTCGACGACGCGAAGCGCGGCCGCCAACGCAGCGTGTTCCGGGCCGGGCGCAAGGACGACCGAGATCGGTTCCGTCAGCGGGATCTGGACTCGGTAATACTCGCGCCGCTGCAGCCGCGTCATCGCCTCCGGCAGGCGCGTGAGAAACGCCGGCGCGCCGTCGTAGTCGAGCGTGCCGGCGGGCGGCGCGGCGAACTGGATGCGGATGTGGTCGACGTGCGTGATGAAGCGCACGTCGTCGGCCGCGAGCACGCGCTGTGTCGCTGCGTCGTCGGCACCGTAGTCGAACACGAGATAGCCGTCGTTCGCGTACACGGCGAGCAGCGCGGTGACGATCGAGTCGGACGTGCGCGCGCCGTGGGCGGTGACGAGCGTCCGATTCTTCACGAGCGCGCGCATCGTCGAGACGATGTCGAGCCGGGAGCGCACCTCGTAGCGTCGATCGCCGAGGTCGGCAGCCGAACCCGCAGGCGGCGACGCGAGCGTCATCGCGCGGCCTCGCGCGGCGAGCCTCCAGCCGCCGCATCGGCGTCGACGCGATGCATCCACGCGAGCAGCTCGGCGATCGCGAGATAGAGCGACGGCGGGATACGCGCGTCGAGGTCGACCTGCATCAGCAGCGCGACCAGATCGCGCGACTCGTGCACGAACACGCCGGCATCGCGGGCGCGGTGGATGATCTCGTCGGCGATCGCGCCGCGGCCTTTGGCGACGACGACGGGCGTCGAATCGCCGTCGGCGTAGCGAAGCGCGACCGCGGAGGGCAGTCGCTCAGCGGCCATCGTCGGATCCCGTCGAGAACGCCGCGAGCTCGAGCGAGCGCGCGGCAAGCGCGGCGCGCAGCTTATCGCGGGCCGCTGCGAGGCGGTTTTGCGCCGCTTCGGGCGCAACGAGTCGCAAGTCGATCGCGTCGCCACGAAGCGAAAGCACGGCCTCGACGGTGCCCAGTGTCGGCAGCGTCAGCGTGATTCGGGTCCGCCACGCCGGCTGCGCGCTCGCGTCGTGCGCGTCATCGCGTTGCCCACCGCGCTCGTCCTCGCCGATCTCGATCGTCGCGTGCTGGCCCGGCCAGGGGAGGCCCGACCAAACGACCGTCCGCGTGTCGAGCGCCTCGAGCTGGCGTGCGACCACGGCGAGCTTTTCGGCATCCTGCGGCAACGCGGGCGCCGACACGTTGGCCGCATCGGGTGTCGTCGTCGACGTCCACGCCGCCTGCGGCTCATGCGCGAGCTGCGCCTGCGTGAAGTCATCGGCGATCCAGCGCGCGAGATGAGCTTCGTAGAACACGCCGCTCGTCGCAAGCGCATGCTCGAGCGCTTGCGCAAGCGCGGGCGTGGGCGTCATGCCGTCGGTGACGAGCGGTGGCGTCGCGCGAACCGCGGCCGTGGCGCCTTCGGATAACCGATGCGGCACGCCGGTAAGCCAGCGGCCCATCGCCGAGATCTCGAGCGCCGCGCTCGCGCTCGAATGGCTGCCGCTGTCGAGCGCGTGCGCGGTGGTCGTCGCCGACGCGGGCGCGCCCGCAAGTCGCGCCTCGCGCAGCGCGATACGCGCCTCATGCGACGCGCCGCGCGCCTCGTGCGCGGCGGTGAGCGCTTCGCGCGGCGCGGCGTGAGGCTCGTCTCGGCCGGCGCGGGCGTCGACCGTCGCGTGCGCGGGCGCGCGAGGCGAGCCGTCGAACGGCGCGTGTCGACCGTCCGCTGCCAGCGTAGTCGCCGGGCGCAGCAGCACCGGCAGCGAGCGCACGGCGGCGTCGCCGCGCAGCGATTCGTTCGGGTCGGACGCGACCGAAGACACGCGCGCGACGCCGTTGACGGCGGAAGGCGCACGCAGCGCGTCAGGGCGCGTGTTGCCGTCGCGCAGCGCGCGCAGGAGGATGCCGAGCGTCTGCACGTTCAACATCGGGCCCCCGCATGCGCACGATCACGCGCGCGTCGATCAGGGACGCCGGCTTCGGCGCGGCGGCGCGTCGACGTACGGCGCGAGCCGGGACGCCCAGGGTTGCGTGATTTCGCGAATCCGCGCGTCGTCGGCGAGGATCGAACGCAAGATCGCGAAGCGGCGGCGCCGCGCCGCGGCGTCGAGCTTCGCGACCGGATCGCCGATCGAGCGCATTCTCGTGATCAGCTGCTCGCACGCGACTTCGGCGTCCGCGAGCGCCGGCCAATCGGCGTTCTCGGCTGCTTCGACCATGAGCTGCGAGGCTTGGCTGATCTTTTCGTAATAGCTGAGGAGCGCAGGCTGCTCGGCGTGATGGTGTGTGTTGTTCATGATCCTACCGCGGCGAGGCGCGGACCCGGCGCGACGGCGGGCGCCGCAGCGCCGGATTCGCCGATCGCCGCCCAGGCGGCGCGCAGTTCGGTGAGAAGAGAAGTGACTTCGTCGAGGCCCGAGCGGTCGTTGCGCAAGCTCGTGAGCAGAAGCCGCCGATTCATGTAGTCGTAGAGCTCGTACAGGTGTTCGGTCATCGAGCCGCCTTGCGTGCGGTCGAGGCTCGCCTTGAGCCCTTCGTCGATGATGCTGATCGCCTTGGAGATCGCGAGGCCCTTGTCGGGGATTCGACCTGCCGCAAGGTGCGATGCCGCCTCCGCGATCGCGCGCAGCGCGCCATCGTAGAGCATCAGGATCAGCCGATGCGGGTTGGCAGCGGCCACGCCGGTCTCCAATCCGACTTGCGAATATGCTTGTGCGGCGCGCAGCGCGTGCATGACCTGGGGCTCCTTCGTTGTGCCTGCCCTAGGTTTATCGGCCTGCTGGCCGCATGCTTTAGCGATTGCATGGGAATCACTTCGAGTTCGCGTTCTTCGTGAGCGACGCGAGGGCGTCGAACTGCTGCGTGAGATAGCTGCTCTGCGTGTTGAGCGCGGACAGCAGCGTGTCGAGCGCGTTGAACTGATGCAGGTAGTTCGCCTCCACCTTGGCCATCCGCGCATTGAACGCGTCCTCGCTCTTCTTCACCGTGTCGATGCTCTTCTGCAGGCCGCTCGAGCGCGAGGCGATCGAGCCTTCCTTCGCGACCACGTTCGCGATCATCTGGTCGAGGCTGTAGGCGAACCCCTTGCCGAACGTCACGCTGCCGCGGTCGCCGAGCGCGCCGCCGCTCACGGCGACCTTGATACCCTCGACCGGGGAGCCGGCAGCGCCGGTGAGCGTCTGACCAGAGCCTGTCGCGGCGACCCCGCCGATCGTGCCGGCGATGTCGAGGCCGGTCGTCGCGACGGGCGCGGCGCCGAGAATCGTAACGGCCGCAGAGCCGGACACGCTCACCTGCGACGCCGACCCGTAACGGTTCGAC
Organism: uncultured beta proteobacterium; assembly: GCA_963728935.1. GTDB lineage: Bacteria > Pseudomonadota > Gammaproteobacteria > Burkholderiales > Casimicrobiaceae > CAVSMC01. Next base: position 3,994,194 of record CAVSMC010000001.1, read on the forward strand.
GTGATCGTCAGCGTTCCGCCCGATTGCGTGACCGACACTTTCGATCCCGCATCGGCGAGCACGCTCGCGCCGTTGATCTTCGCCCGTGCTTCGGCGGCGAGGGCGGCCGCGCTCGCGTACGTGCCGCCCGCGAGCGTGACGGTGGTCGCGATGCCGTCGATCGTGACCGTGAGCTGATCGTTCACCCCCGTCGTGATCGTCAGCCCGGCTGCGATGTTGCCGGCAAGGCTTGCCTGTCGCGCGAGCTGCGAAACGTTGAGCGCGTAGGTTCCCGGTTGCGCCTTGTCGCTGAAGTCGCTCACCGCCGCGAGCGGATCGGTGGCCGTGCCGAGCGCGGCGAAGAGCTGCGTGACGGCCGTCGAGTTCGCCTTCAATGCCGTGTCGAGCTTGGCCGGATCGAACGCCATCGTGCCGTCGACTTTGAACGAGACGCCCGCTTGCGACAGCGTCGTGTAGGCGCCGACGGGTAGCGAGCCGCCGAGGATCGAGCGCAGTTGGCTCTGGATGAGACGCACGGTGCCGTCGCCGGTCAGCACCGACGGCTGCTTCTTGTCCGCGTCGTACTGGGTGAGGTTGCCGAGCGTCGTCTGCAGCGCGTTGTAAGCGTTGACGAAGCCGCCGACGAGCGTAGTGACCGCGCCGGAATTCGCCGATACCGTAAGCGTCGCCGGCGTATCGATGTTGGTCTTCAGCAGATTGAGCGTCACGCCCTGAATGGCGTCGCTCACGCTGTTCGTAGGCTTGTGGATCGTGATGCCGTCGATCTCGAGCGCGGCGTCCTGCGCCAAGACCTTCTGCTCCAGATTCTTGCCGTTGCCGACCGTACCGGCGGGGTCGTACGCGAGCTGCGACAATCCGAGCGCGTCGGTCGCGTTGCCGTCGGTGGCGTCGACCACCGTGACTTTGAGGCTCGACGCGGCCCCGGTCGCGTTGGACGTGAAGACGAGCCTGTTGCCGTTCGTACTGCCGTCGTTCACGATCGTTGCGGTAACGCCGATGCCCGCAGCGTTCACCGCGTCGCGGATGCCGGCGAGCGAGCTCTGGCCGTCGCCGATCGTCACGCTCTTCGCCCCGGTCCCGCCCGAGGTGAAGGACGCGCCGTCGAAGGTGCCGAAATCGAACGTGAGCGAGCCGGTGCCGACGGTGTCGCTCGTGTTGGCGAAGCCCGCGGAGGCGAGCTTGTGCGCCTGCGCGAGCGCGGTCACCTCGACCGAATAATTGCCCGCCACCGCGTTGCTCGCGACGCTCGTCGTGAGAAGCGCGCTGTCCGAGACGGAGGCGGCGAGCGTGCGAAACCCGGCGGCGCTGCGCAGGCTCGCGAGCGAGCTCTGCAGCGTCGACAGCGCGCTCTTCAACGTTCCGTAGGCGGAGATCTTCGCCTGGCTCGCCGAGATCTGCGCGTCCATCAGCGTGAGCGGACGCTTCTCGACTTCCATCAGCTTGCTGACGATCCCGTTGACATCGAGACCCGACCCCACGCCGGGAGAGGCGAGACTTGTGGACGTGGTGGAGGTCGTCGTTGCCATGGTGTTCCTTTGCGTTTCGTTCGAGGGTCAGGCCTTGCCGCGCACTAGAAGCGACTGCACGCGATCGAGCGCACGCGCGATCTCCAGCATTTCCTGCGAGGGTACCTGGCGCAATACGCGCTTGTCCTGCATGTCGACGAGGCGCACGACGATCTTCTTCGTGTCGGCATCGACCTCGAATTCGAGCGCGTGCGTGAGGCTTTGAATGCTGCGGTTCGCGTTCGCGACCGCAGCGCGCACGGCGTCCGGGCTCGGGGCCGCGGGCTCTGCCGATGCCGCCGGCACCCGTTTGTCCGTTGGCTTCGGCTCGGTTGGCCGCGGCGCCTTCGACGCGACGACGCCCCCGGACGCTTGCGCGACCGAGGGCGCAACGCCGTCGATCTTCTGAAGCAGCATAAGAGGCTACTCCTTGCAAATCGGCGCTCCGGCCGGGATCGCCGGCCGGAGCGCTTTAGCGTGCAGCCATTACTTGAGAAGCGACAGCACGTTCTGCGGCAGCGCGTTGGCTTGTGCCAGCATCGCCGTACCCGCTTGTTGCAGGATCTGCGCGCGCGTCATGTTGGCCGTCTCGGCCGCGAAGTCGGTGTCTTGAATCCGGCTACGCGACGCGGTCAGGTTTTCGGTCGTGCTCTGGAGGTTCGACACCGCCGAGCTGAAGCGGTTTTGCAGGGCACCCAACGACGCACGCGCGGTGTTGACCGCTGACAAAGCGGCATCCATGGCGCTTATCGCGGTGTCCGCACCGCCCGTGCTCGAGATGTCGAGCGCGGCGAAGCCGCTCGCTGTGGACGCGGTCGTCGTCGCGGCGGTGAGACCCGTGATCGCCGCCGTGGAAGTTGCGCCTACGTGCACGATCGCGATGTCCGGTTGCAGGGGGACAGAACCGGAGTTCGTCAGCACGACCTGCGTCGGCGATGACGACAGGATCGTCGCATACACGCCGGTTGTCGACGAGACCGAATTGACCGCGGCGGCCACGCTCGACGCGCGGTTCGCTGCGTTGGTGTCGGCGGCGATAGCGCCGACGGAGGTGCCGTTGATCGTGAGATCGCCCGCAGTGACCGCTGTGAATGCAGTCGCGGCTGCGCCCGTAACCTGCGCGAACGAATAGGTGCCGAGGTTCGCCGATTGCGCGTTGGCGATGCTCGTAACGCTGATCGTCTCGCCGACGTTCGCGCCGACCTGGAACGCCTGGTTGTTGAACGTTCCGTCGAGGAGCTTGACGCCGTTGAACGCGGTTGTCGTCGCCACGCGGTCGATTTCGGCCTTCAGCGCCTGTGCTTCGGTGTTCAGCGCTGCACGGTCCGTTGCACTGTTTGTCGCGTTACGCGATTGCACGGCCAGTTCGCGGATGCGCTGCAGGTTGTTGCCGACTTCCGCGAGCGCGCCTTCCGCGGTCTGCGCAAGCGAGATACCGTCATTGGCGTTACGGGCTGCCTGGTTCAAGCCGTTGATCTGCGCGGTGAAACGCTGCGAGATCGCGAGGCCGGCCGCGTCGTCCTTCGCGCTGTTGATGCGAAGGCCGGACGACAGGCGTTGCAACGACATGGCGAGGCTGTTCTGCGAAGCGTTCAGGTTGCGTTGCGCATTCAGCGAAGCGATGTTGGTGTTGATGATTTGAGGCATTTGCTTTCTCCTGTATTAGGATTCCGGCACGATTGCCGATTACGGCTGCCCCAAAATCGTCGGGCTCGTTAGCCGTCAAAGGGCTTATCGGACGGCGTTTGGAAAAACTTGAGCCGAACCTCGCGACGCTCCGGTTGGCGGCGTGTGGGTCGCGGCGCAAGGGGAGTCGCGGCTGCACGAACGAAGGGTACGTGCAGCGCCGCCGGCGCGATCGGCCGAACTGCTCGCGGAAATCCCCCCATTTCGCGGAAATTGTTCACGACAGGATGAATGCCCGGCCGTAACGCCGTTGTAGCCGACACCCTGCAACCCGTGCGCCGGCCGATTGTTCATCCGCCGGAAAGGGTCCCGTCATAGCGGCACCTATGCCAAATGCATATTCGGTGCGCAACCCGCTGACACGATCCATTGCGCGGCGCCGACGCGATTCATCGACGACCGCCCCTGTGCCGCCCCTCTTGGTTTGCCGATGATGGCGTCAACCCGTCATCCACCCAGCGGAGCGCCCAAGTGAAGACCGAGCAAATCCTCGAAGAGATCCGCGAAGCGAACCTCAGCTACCTGATCCTCGCCCAGCACCTGATCCGCAAGGACAAGGCGGAGGCGCTGTACCGGCTCGGCGTGAGCGAGGAGGTGGCCGACGTCATCGAGCAACTGTCGACGGCGCAGATCCTCAAGATCGCCGCGTCGAACATGCTGATGTGCCGCTTCCGCTTCGACGACGAGATCGTCTGGGGCTTGTTGACCAACCACGGCCGCGAGCGCGGCATTGCCGGCGCGCACGCTGCGATCCTGATGGCGGCGGCGCTGCCCGAGGCGGCCTGAGATGCGCGGCAAGAGTGTGGTCGACGACGCACGCGAAGTGCAGCGCGCGACGGAGCTGGTCGCGCTGGGCGCTCGTCTGCAGGTCCTTGAATCGGAAACGAAGCTGTCGCGCGAGCGCCTGCTGCGCCTGTACAAGGAGCTGCGCGGCAAGAGCCCGCCGAAAGGCATGCTGCCGTTCTCGACCGACTGGTTCGTCACCTGGCTGCCGAACGTCCACGCGTCGCTGTTCATGGCGATCCAGCGCAACCTCGAAAAGACGAGCGTGCTCGAGCCGGCCGACGCCCTGATCAAGGCCTACCGGCTCTACCTCGAGCATTGCGCCACCCATGAGCTCGAGCCGGCGCTTTCGGTCACGCGCGCCTGGCGGCTCGTCCGCTTCGTCGAGGCCGGCATGCTGAAGCAGGCGCGGTGCACCCGTTGCCGCGGGCCGTTCATCGTGCGCGATTTCGATCTCACCCGCCATTATGTATGTGGGTGTTGCCAACCGCCCGCGCGCGCCGGTCGTACGAAGCAGTCGAGCGCGCACGATCGACTGGCCGCCGCCGAAGCGGTCTGCTGAGCTTCGCGTGCGGCACCGCCCTCGGCGTGCACGCCGCTCAAGAATCAGCCGCGGATGCCGAAATTCCTTGATGACTGCCGCCACTACCGCGGTTGTTGCGGCACGCGTGACGCGTGGGCAGCGGAGCGTAACGGAAAACGACAATGCTGGTCTTGATTGGCTACGTGATCGTGGCAGGCGCGGTATTTGGCGGCTTCATGCTTGCGGGCGGACACATCGCGGCATTGCTGCAGCCGGTGGAGCTCCTGATGATCGGCGGCGGCGCGGGTGGCGCGCTGATCGTCGGCAATTCGAGCAAGTCGCTGAAGGCATTGGCGCATGCGCTGCCGTCGTGCTTCAAAGGGTCCAAGTACACGAAAGCGGTCTACATGGAGCTCATGAGCCTGCTCTACGAGCTCCTGAACAAGATGCGCAAGGAAGGATTGATGTCGATCGAGCGCGACGTCGAGACGCCGGCGGAAAGCGCGCTGTTCGCGAAATACCCGAAGATCGCGGGCGATCATCACCTGATCGAGTTCATGACCGACTACCTTCGGCTGATGGTGAGCGGAAACATGAACTCGTTCGAGATCGAGAACCTGATGGACAACGAGATCGAGACGCACCACAACGAGGCCGATTCGCCCGCGCAGATCGTGCAGAAGGTCGCCGACGGCCTGCCGGCGTTCGGCATAGTCGCGGCGGTGATGGGCGTCGTACACACGATGGAGTCGGTCGGCATCCCGCCCGCCGAGCTCGGCAAGCTGATCGCGCAAGCGCTCGTCGGAACGTTTCTCGGCATCCTGTTCGCCTATGGGCTCGTCGGCCCGCTCGCGTCGTTGCTCGAGTCGCGCGCCAAGGAGTCGACCAAGATCCTTCAGTGCATCAAGGTGACGCTGCTCGCTTCGCTCAACGGGTACGCGCCGGCGATCGCGATCGAGTTCGGACGCAAAGTGCTCTATTCGACCGAGCGGCCGACGTTCCTCGAGCTCGAGGGCCACGTAAAGGGTGCGCGCAGCTAGTGCGCGACGAATACTGAAATGAGCGGCGAGGAGAAGCCACCGATCATCGTTCGCCGCATCAATCGCGGCCACGCCGCGCATCACGGCGGCGCGTGGAAGATCGCGTATGCGGACTTCGTGACCGCGATGATGGCGTTCTTTCTGTTGATGTGGTTGATCGGCTCGACGACCAAGGGCGATCTCGAAGGCATCGCCGAATATTTCAAGACGCCGCTCAAAGTCGCGCTCGCCGGCGGCAGCGGCAGCGGCGACAGCTCGTCGCTGATTCAGGGCGGCGGCACCGACTTGTCGCGCACGACCGGTCAACGCAAGCAAGGCGAAAAGCCGGCGCAAAAGCGGACCATCAATCTGCAAGCTGCGCAGGCCTTGCTCGAGCGCCAGGAGCTGATGCGGCTCACCGATCTCAAGCGCCGTATCGAAGTCGCCATCGACGGCAACCCGACGCTTGCCAACTTCAAGCAACAGCTTCGCATCGATCTCGTACCCGATGGGCTTCGCATTCAGATCGTCGACGAGCAGAACAGGCCGATGTTCGACTCCGGCAAGGCGGCGCTGAAGTCGTATACGCGCGAGATCCTGCAAGAGCTCGCGAAGCTGATGAACGATGTGCCGAACCGCATCTCGCTGTCCGGGCATACGGACGCTGCGAAATACGCGGGCGGCGAGCGCGGTTACAGCAATTGGGAGCTTTCCGCCGACCGAGCCAACGCGTCGCGGCGCGAGCTCGTCGGCGCGGGAATCGCCGAGAACAAGATCTTGCGCGTGACGGGTCTTGGCGAGGCATCGATGCTCGACAAGGCCGACCCGTTCAATCCGATCAATCGCCGCATCAGCATCATCGTTTTGAACAGCAAGGCCGAAGAGCGGATCCTGAGCGACGGCATCGGCAACGAGCCGGCGAAAGAGCCGGAAACGCCGGCAGCCGCCGAAGCTGGAACGCAACCCGAGCAGCGCTGATATGAACGTCACGCGCCTTTCGCTTCTTACCGGTATCTCCAGGACCGGAGTAATCGATGGAACGCCCTGAACTGAAATTCCTGATCGTCGACGACTTCTCCACGATGCGCCGTATCGTGCGCAACCTGCTGAAGGAGATCGGCTACCTGAACGCCGACGAGGCCGAGGACGGCCAGGCGGCGCTTGCGAAGCTTCGCGCGCAATCGTTCGACTTCGTGCTGAGCGATATCAACATGCCGAAGATGAACGGATTCGAGCTGCTCAACGAGATCCGCGCCGACAGCGCGCTCAAAGCGTTGCCGGTCCTGCTGATCACCGCCGAGGCGAAGAAGGAAGACATCGTCACCGCCGCTCAGGCGGGCGCGAGCGGCTACATCGTCAAGCCGTTCACGAAGGCGACGCTAGAGGAGAAGGTCGCCAAGATCGTGCAGAAGATGGCGGCCTAGCCGAAAGACCACCCGGATCCGAACAGACATGGACACGATCAGCGCACCCCGCAACCCCTCGGAGACCTCCACCGCGATGTATCAGCGGCTCGGGCAGCTCACACGCGTGCTGCACGACGCGTTGCGCGAGCTCGGCTACGACCGCGAATTGAGCGTTGCCGCCCACGCATTGCCCGATGCCCGCGATCGCCTTTCCTATATCGCCGCGTTGACCGGACAGGCGGCGAACCGCGTGTTGAGCGCGGTCGAGAACGGCCAAGCGGCGCAGGACGCGCTCGAAGCGGACGCTCGCGAGCTCGCCGAGCGCTGGGCGCGGAGCGACCAATACAAACCGACCGCCGACGAGATCGCGGCGCTCGCGGCGGCCACGCGCGCGTTCGTCGACACGGTGCCGCAAAGGACCGCGGCGACGCGCGAGCAGTTGCTCGACATCATGATGGCTCAGGATTTCCACGACCTGACAGGCCAGGTGATCAAACGCCTCACCGACGCCGCGCAGCGGCTCGAAGCGAGCCTGCTCGCGTTGCTGCTGGAAACGCGTCCGCCCGAGCCCGCGCCGAGCGAGCCCTCTCTTTCGGGGCCGGCGATACGGCCAAGCGCCGATACGGCCGCCAATCAGGGCGAGGTCGACCGCTTGCTCGAGTCGCTGGGCTTTTGACCGTCTCGAGCACGTGAACCCGTGGATGCTTCAACCGCCGGGGCGCGCCAAAACTTTGATCTGGAGCAGTGTGCGCCGGGAAACGTCTGCTGTTTCGCGAGCTCGCTGCCGATGGCAGCAAAGGATATCAGCGGGCGGAGCATTGGGCCGAACGTCCGCAAGCCGGGGATCGACTTGATAGCGTTCTGCTCTGCATACATTGCCCGCATGGCGGGCATCGGCATCGCGGTCGGCATCGCGATCATCGGGCTCGGCGTCGCTCTCGGCTACTCCCATGGCGAGATCGCCGTCGTGAGTACCCTGTTCTGGCTGTTCGCTGCCGCGGTGGCCGCGCTGGGCTCCCGCGACGTCGCCCAGGGACGCGCGGCAGCAACGCGTGAGCAAGAGGCAGCGCTCGCCACGCTCGACTTGATCCGCACGGCGACCGACGAGACTCGCGAAGCGGTCGTCCACTGTGCGCACGAGCTCGAGCAGCATCATGCGCACACGCAAGGCGAGCTCGTGCGCTTGCAGGGCTTACTCGACGACGCGATCGCCAAGCTTGGAGCGGGCTTCGGCGCGCTGCACGAGCTTTCGCTTCGACAGCGCGGATTCGTCAAGCCCGCGCTTGCCGCGGCCTCGTCGCGCGCGGACGGCGGCAACGCCGCCCGATTGATGATCGACCTCGACGCAACCGCCGTCCAATTCGATCAACACGTTCGCGCCGTTGTCACTGCGCTGCAGTTCCAGGATCTCGCGTCCCAGTTGATCGACAGCGCGCAGGCGCGCATCGAGGACGCCCGCCGGTTCACGAGCGCCGTAGCGAAAGCGGCAACGGTCCTCGACCAAGCCTCTGGCGGCCGCCATCGCGAGGGCGAACCGTCGCTCTTCGACGCGGGCGTGCAGCGGCGCGAACTGGCGCACCGATCCGGCCGCGAGTCGCCGGTTCATGCGACCGAGATCACGGCCGGCGATGTCGAGCTGTTCGACTGCGCGGCGATCACAACTTCGGAGTGCAAGTCATGAGCAAGAACGTGCTGACCGTCGACGACTCGCCCTCGTTGCGACAGATGGTGGCTTTCACGCTCAAGGGCGCCGGCTATCGCGTCGTCGAGGCGGCGGACGGCCGCGACGGGCTCGCGAAGGCGAGGGCGGAGCACTTCGAGCTCGTGCTGACCGACCAGAACATGCCGCAGATGGACGGGCTGCAACTGATCGAGGCGTTGCGTGCGATACCCGATTACAAGCGGGTGCCGATCGTGATGCTCACCACGGAATCGAGCGCCGACATGAAGACGAAGGGACGCGCGGCCGGCGCGACCGGCTGGATGGTCAAGCCGTTCGACCCGTCACGGCTGCTCGAGGTCGTGCAGAAAGTCATTGGCTAAAGGCGAGGCGATGGACACATCAGGCAACACCGGATCTACGCTCGATGTAAGCCAGTTCCAGGGCGCGTTCTTCGAGGAAGCGGGCGAGCACCTGGCCGAGATGGAAGCGTTGCTCGTGCGTATCGACGTCGCCGCTCCGCCGGCCGACGACCTCAATGCGATCTTCCGCTCCGCGCATTCGCTCAAGGGCGGCAGCGCGATGTTCGGCTTCCACGACATGACATCGCTCACGCATGCGCTCGAGTCGTTGCTCGACAAGGTGCGCAAGCACGAGCTCGCGTTCACGTCGACGATGGTCGATGCCTTGCTCGCCGCCGGCGATCTGCTGCGCGCCCAGCTCGCCCACTACAGCGGGCAAGCGGGCCCGCCGGAGACGACCGACGCGATGTGCGAGCGCATTCGCGCGTGCATGGCCGGCGTACCGGCGCCGGTGGCTGCAGCCGCGCCGGAGCCTGAACCCGTAGCTGCGCCATCGCCCGCACCGAGTGCGCCGGCAGCGCCATCGCGGCGCACGATCGAGATCTCGTTTCCCGCCGTCGAAAGCGTCGCGCCGCTGCTGCCTGATCTGATCGCGCAGTTGAAGGAGCTGGGCTCGTTCGACGACCTCTCGCCGCCGCCCGCGCCTGCGAAGAAGGGCAAGCGCAGCTCGCGCAAGGCGGCCGCCGTGCCGAAGCACGTCTGGCGACTCGTCACCGATGCGACCGACGACGTCGTGATCTTGCTGTTCGAATTCGTCATGGACTCGTCGACGGTGACGATCGAAACGCTCGAAACGCACGCGCCGCCGCCGGTAGAGGCGCCGGTGGAAACGCCCGCGGTGGCCGCTGTTCCGGTTGCGCCCGAGCCGGCGTCCGATCCCGGGTACGGATTCTTCCAGCCCGTCGGCGGCGAAGACGCCCCGAAGGCTCCGGCCACGACCGCGCCCGCTGCGCCGCCGGCACCGCCTGCGCCGAGCGCGCCGCGGCGCGAGCCCGAGCGCAGCGCGTCCTCCGGCGGCGATACGTCGATACGCGTCAGCGTGGAGAAGGTCGACCAGCTTATCAATCTGGTCGGCGAGCTCGTCATCACGCAGGCGATGCTCGCGCAATCGGTCGCAAGGCTGGACCCGCTCGCGAACGAGAAGCTGCTCGCCGGCATGGCCGATCTCGAGCGCAACACGCGCGACCTGCAGGAAGCCGTGATGTCGATCCGCATGATGCCGATCGCGTTCGTCTTCCAGCGCTTCCCGCGCCTGATCCGCGATCTCGCGGCGAAGCTCGGCAAGCAGGTGCAACTCGCGACATTCGGCGAAGGGACCGAGCTCGACAAGGGACTGATCGAGAAGATCTCCGATCCGCTGACGCATCTCGTACGCAACTCGATCGACCACGGAATCGAGCAGCCCGAGGATCGCGTCGCCGCCGGCAAGCCGCCGCTCGGCACCGTGACGCTTCGCGCGGCGCATCAGGGCGGCAACATCCTTATCGAAGTCTCCGACGACGGCGCCGGACTCAATCGCGACCGCATTCTCGCCAAGGCGCGCGAGCGCGGGATGGCGGTGAGCGACTCGATGAGCGATTCCGAGGTCTGGGGATTGATCTTCGAGGCGGGATTCTCGACCGCCGAGGTAGTCACCGATGTATCCGGACGCGGCGTCGGCATGGACGTCGTCCGCCGCAATATCGCGAGCCTCTCGGGCTCTGTCGAAATCGACTCCGCCGCCGGCACCGGCACACGGATGACCGTGCGGCTGCCGCTCACGCTCGCGATCATCGACGGCATGTCGGTCGCGGTCGGCTCCGAGGTCTACATCCTTCCGATCGCGAGCATCGTCGAGTCGCTGCAAGTTGCCGAAGGGGAAGTGCGCTCGGTCGCGGGGAAGGGTCTCGTCATCGATGTGCGCGGCGAGTATCTGCCGGTCGTATCGCTGCACGAGCTCTTCCTGGGCGGCCCCGCGCTCGGGGCGCGCGCGAGCGGCACGACGGTGATCGTCGAAGCGGACGGCGGCAAGACCGCGTTGCTCGTCGACGAGCTCCTCGGCCAGCACCAGGTCGTCGTGAAGAGCCTCGCCGCGAACTACCGCAAGGTCCATGGCATTTCCGGCGCGACGATCATGGGCGACGGCCGCGTCGCGCTGATCCTCGACGTCGCAACACTCACGCGCAATCGGCGCCAGTCGCACGCGCATTCGCTGCAATAACACTCAGGAGCCGTAATCATGCTGCAGACAAACGAAAGAGACGCGACCAACGGCATGCCCGGCATGGGCTCCGGCGCGCGCGAAATCGGCGGCCGTGAATACCTCGCGTTCACGCTCGGATCCGAGGAATACGGTATCGACATTCTCAAGGTCCAGGAGATTCGCTGCTACGACACGGTGACCCGGATCGCCAACGCGCCGGCGTTCATCAAGGGCGTGATCAATCTGCGCGGCAACATCGTGCCGATCGTCGACATGCGCATCAAGTTCAACCTCGAGAAGATCGACTACGACGAATTCACGGTCGTGATCATCCTCAACGTCGCCAATCGCGTCGTCGGCATGGTGGTCGACGGCGTGTCCGACGTGCTGACGCTGCTTCCCGAGCAGATCCGGCCGTCGCCGGAGTTCGGCTCGACGTTCGACACCGAATATCTGGTCGGACTGGGTGCCGTCGATCAGCGGATGCTCATCCTCGTCGACATCGAGAAGCTGATGGCCGCGCCGGACATGGCGCTCGTCGATGCACCGAACGCTTAACCATCCCTGAAAGCATCCCATGAGCGTTCTTGCCAACACTAGAATCGCAGCGCGCCTCGCATTCGCCTTTGGGCTGATGGTGCTGCTGATGCTCGGCGCGAGCCTCGTCGGTTGGATGGGGATGGAGCGGCAGGCTCATGCTACCGCTGACGCTCTGCATAACGACTTCGCGCTGAAGTACGCGGTCGACGGCGTGCACGAGCACACATTGCTTCTGCGTCGTTGGGAAAAGGACGTCTTCATCAATATCCAGCAGGCGGAGAAAGTCGCCGCGTACAAGAAGTCGTGGGACGACGAGCTCGCCAAGGCGCGCAGGGAGCTCGCAACGGCCGAGCGACTGGGCACCGACGCCGACCGTGAGAAGACAAAGCGCTTCAGCAACGAGATCGGTCAATACGAGACCGGCTTCGGACTGGTCGCAACGAAGATCCAACAGGGAGAAATCAAATCGACCGCCGACGCGAACGCGGCGATGGAAAAGTACAAGTCGTCGATCCACGCGCTCGAAAAGGCGGTCGACGAGCTATCCGAGGTCGTACTCGCACGCGCCAACGGCGTCGAAGCAAGACTGCTGCACGAAAAGAACACCGCGCTCGGCTGGCTCGCTGCGATGGCGGTGATCGCGGTGGTACTTGGCGTCGCAATCAGCTATGCCATTTGCGTCTCGATCACGCGGCCGCTGCGCCGGGCCGTCACTGTGGCGGAACGTGTCGCCGCAGGTGATCTCACGGAAGTCTTCGAGGTAAAGGGCACGGACGAGACGGCTCAGCTGCTGTGCGCGCTTAAGGACATGAACGAGTCGCTCGGCAAGATCGTGGGCGAAGTGCGCGCGAGCACCGACACGATCACCACGGCGTCGAGCGAGATCGCCGCCGGCAACCAGGACTTGTCGCAACGCACCGAAGAGCAGGCGTCGTCGCTCGAAGAGACCGCCTCGTCGATGGAGGAGCTCACCAGCACCGTCAGGCAGAACGCCGACAACGCACGTCAGGCGAATCAGCTCGCCGCCTCGGCGTCCGAAATCGCCGTCAAGGGCGGCGCCGTGGTCGGCGACGTGGTGTCCACGATGGGTGCGATCAGCGACAGCAGCAAGAAGATCGCCGACATCATCGGCGTGATCGACGGCATCGCCTTCCAGACCAACATCCTGGCGCTCAACGCGGCGGTGGAAGCCGCGCGCGCCGGCGAGCAGGGACGCGGCTTCGCGGTGGTCGCAGGCGAGGTGCGTAACCTCGCGCAGCGCAGCGCCGCGGCAGCGAAAGAGATCAAGGCGCTGATCGAAGACTCGGTGGGCAAGGTCGACGGCGGAGCGAAGCTCGTCGATCAAGCCGGGCAGACGATGGAAGAGGTGGTGAGCTCGATCAAGCGGGTGACCGACATCATGGCGGAGATCACCGCGGCGTCGCAGGAGCAGTCGAGCGGGATCGAGCAGGTGAACCAGGCGGTCACGCAGATGGACCAGGTGACGCAGCAGAACGCGGCGCTGGTCGAAGAGGCGGCGGCGGCGGCGGAGTCGATGCAGCAGCAGGCGCAGACGCTCGCACAGGCGGTGGCGGTGTTCAAGCTCGGTGCGCAGGCGAAGATAACGCAGGCGCCGAAGCCCGCCGTGGGGAAAGCGCGGGCGGTCGAGCGGCGCGGACCGAACCGCGCAAAGAACGTGACGCGGGTTCCGGCTGCAAGCGCGAAGCCGGCGCCGGCGTCGGCGAAGACCGGCACCGACGACGAGTGAACAGAGTTCTGAGAAACATGCGGACCCTCGGCCGGCCGAAGCCGTCGCAACCTCCTATGCAGTCAATCCCAATCGCACGCGCAACCGCTGCAATCAAAACTCAGGAGACGTAATCATGCTGCAGACAAACGAAAGAGACGCGACCAACGGCATGCCCGGCATGGGCTCCGGCGCGCGCGAAATCGGCGGCCGTGAATACCTCGCGTTCACGCTCGGATCCGAGGAATACGGTATCGACATTCTCAAGGTCCAGGAGATTCGCTGCTACGACACGGTGACCCGGATCGCCAACGCGCCGGCGTTCATCAAGGGCGTGATCAATCTGCGCGGCAACATCGTGCCGATCGTCGACATGCGCATCAAGTTCAACCTCGAGAAGATCGACTACGACGAGTTCACGGTCGTGATCATCCTCAACGTCGCCAATCGCGTCGTCGGCATGGTGGTCGACGGCGTGTCCGACGTGCTGACGCTGCTTCCCGAGCAGATCCGGCCGTCGCCGGAGTTCGGCTCGACGTTCGACACCGAATATCTCGTCGGCCTCGGCGCCGTCGATCAGCGGATGCTCATCCTCGTCGACATCGAGAAGCTGATGTCGAATCCCGACATGGCGCTGGTCGACACGCCGAGCGCCTGACCTCCACCTCTATTTCATACGCAAACAAAGGACGAGCTGAACGCGGCACCCCGTCGCCAGCCGGCAAAACATCATGAAGATCGGCAACCTTAGTGTTGGAAAGCGGCTCGGGCTGGGATTCGGAGCGATGGTCGTTCTAATCGTCGCTGTCGCGGGACTCGGCGTGCAGCGACTGGTCATGGTCGCCTCGCAGACCGATTCGATCGTGAACGACATGTACGTTCAATTGGAGCTGGCGAGCGGGGTGCGCGATCTGATCAACGATGCAGCGTCGGGATTGCGCGACGCGATGCTGAGTAGCGACCAGGAGCAAGTCAAGAAGAATCTCGCCGTGGTCGCCGAAGCATCGAAGAATGCTTCCGACAAGCTCGCTCGGCTGGAGAAGATGCTCGTCACGCCGAAGGAAAAGGAGCTCTTTGCCACGCTCACCGGTGCACGCGGCGCGTATCGCGAAGCGCGCGAGCCTGTCTTGAAGGCGATTGCGGACGGCAAGCGCGACCAGGCCCGCGAGCAGTTCTTCAATGCCGTTGTCCCGGCGCAGAAGCGCTATTTCGGGCTGGTGGACGATTTCGTCACCGCTCAGGAAGAGGAAATGAAGGAGGCGGGCGTCGAGGCGGACAAAGTGCAGCGTTCCGCAGTCTTCACGATGACATCGCTCGCCGTCGTGGCGGCGGTATTGGCGACCGTGCTCGCAATCTGGGTGACGCGCTCGATCACACGACCGCTGCATCGAGCGGTTGCGGTGGCGCAGCACGTTGCGGTCGGCGATCTCACCGAGGTCGTGGAAGTGAGCGGTAACGACGAGATGGCGCAACTGCTGCGCGCGCTCAAGGACATGAACGAGTCGCTCGGCAAGATCGTGGGCGAAGTGCGGGCGAGCACCGATACGATCACCACGGCGTCGAGCGAGATCGCCGCCGGCAACCAGGATCTCTCCCAGCGCACCGAGGAGCAGGCGTCCTCGCTCGAGGAAACCGCCTCGTCGATGGAAGAGCTCACCAGCACCGTCAAGCAGAACGCCGACAACGCGCGCCAGGCGAGCCAGCTCGCCACGTCGGCCTCCGAGATCGCGGTCAAGGGCGGCGCGGTGGTCGGCGACGTGGTGTCCACGATGGGCGCGATCAGCGAGAGCAGCAAGAAGATCGCCGACATCATCGGCGTGATCGACGGCATCGCCTTCCAGACCAACATCCTGGCGCTCAACGCGGCGGTGGAAGCCGCGCGCGCCGGCGAGCAGGGACGCGGCTTCGCGGTGGTCGCGGGCGAAGTGCGCAACCTCGCCCAGCGCAGCGCCGGCGCAGCCAAGGAGATCAAGGCGCTGATCGAAGACTCGGTAGGCAAGGTCGACAGCGGTACGAAGCTGGTCGATCAGGCCGGGCAGACGATGGAAGAGGTGGTGAGCTCGATCAAGCGGGTGACCGACATCATGGCGGAGATCACTGCGGCGTCGCAGGAGCAATCGAGCGGGATCGAGCAGGTGAACCAGGCGGTCACGCAGATGGACCAGGTGACGCAGCAGAACGCGGCGCTGGTCGAAGAGGCGGCGGCGGCGGCGGAGTCGATGCAACAGCAGGCGCAGGCGCTCGCACAAGCGGTGGCCGTGTTCAAGCTCGATGCGTCGCACGCGAAGTTCGCGGTAACAACGAAGCCGGTGGCGAGCGTGCGCAAAGCGTCGTTCGTCGAGCGGCGCGGGCCGACCCGTGCGAAGAACGTCGCACGGCTTCCCGCCGCGAGCGCGAAGCCGGCGGCTGCGGCGAAAAGCGGCACCGACGACGAATGGACGGAGTTCTAGCGAGCGGGCACCCAACGTGCGGCCCGACAGCCTATCCGGCGAACAGGCCCCGATGACGCACCCCGCGAACGATTCTCGACCGCAAAAGACATGAAGACGTTATCCCTAAAACGCGCCGGCGACGGCACGTGTTCCAACAACGAATGCAAGGTCTGGGTGCGCCTGGTCGTGGCAATCGGCGCGCTGGTGTTGATTTCGTCGTCTCTGATGATCGGGTTCACGTACATCGAGAGGCGCGCCGGCTTCATCGACCAGGCTCAGGACTTCGCCGAGGGCGTCAATCAGATGACGATCGCCGCGACCACCGCGCTGATGATCGGCGACGTCAAGGATCGCGCGACCTATCTCGACCAGGTGCGCGGCGCGAAGGAGATCAACGAGCTCAAGGTCTTCCAGACCAGCCTGATCACCAAGCAATACGGACAGGACAAGTCGGTCGAAGGCAACCCGTCGCCGGAAGAGAAGGCCGTGATGGCGAGCGGCAAGCCGTATTTCAAGACCGCCGATGACGGGTCGAGCGTGCGCGCGATCTTTCCGATCCTCAATTCCCGCAACTCGCTCGGCAAGGATTGCCTCGGTTGTCATCCCGGCAAAGAGGGCGACGTCCTCGGCGCGGTCAGCATGAAGGTCGACCTCAAGGGCTCGCAGGCCGAGCTGCAGCAATTCACCTGGCGGATTTCTCTGATCGCGCTCGCGCTTGCGCTGCCGGTTCTGGGCGCCGCGTTCTTCTTCATCCGGCGCTTCGTCATCCGACCGCTGGGCGGCGAGCCCGCAGAGGCGACGGCCGTCGTCTCGCGGATCGCCGCAGGCGACTTGAGCGTCAACGTCGCTGTCGCGGCAGGCAATCCTTGCAGCCTCATGGGCGCGATGGCGACGATGCAAGGCAATCTGTCGGCGATCATCACGCGAATCAACGATGCGTCCCAATGCATCTCCTCCGAGGCGCAGACGATCGCACAGGGGAATCAGGACCTTTCGCAGCGAACCGAGGCGCAGGCTTCCGGCCTGGAAGAGACGGCCTCGTCGATGGAAGAGCTCACCAGCACCGTCAGGCAGAACGCCGATAGCGCGCGGCAGGCGAGCCAGCTCGCGGCGTCGGCGTCCGAGGTCGCGGTCAAGGGCGGCGCGGTGGTCGGCGACGTCGTGCACACGATGGGCGCGATCAGCGAGAGCAGCAGGAAGATCGCCGATATCATCGGCGTGATCGACGGTATCGCCTTCCAGACCAACATCCTCGCACTCAACGCGGCGGTGGAAGCCGCGCGCGCCGGCGAGCAGGGACGCGGCTTCGCGGTGGTGGCCGGCGAGGTGCGTAACCTCGCGCAGCGAAGCGCTGCGGCGGCCAAGGAGATCAAGGCGCTGATCGAAGACTCGGTGGGCAAGGTCGACAGCGGAGCGAAGCTCGTCGATCAAGCCGGGCAGACGATGGAAGAGGTGGTGAGCTCGATCGAGCGGGTGACCGACCTCATGTCCGACATCACCTCTGCTTCCCAGGAGCAAGCCGCGGGAATCGAGCAGATCAATCAAGCGGTAAGCCAAATGGACCAGGTGACGCAGCAGAACGCGGCGCTGGTCGAAGAGGCGGCGGCAGCAGTCGAAGCGCTGCAGGGCGAGGCGCTCGCGCTGACCGAAGCGGTGAGCGCATTCAAGCTCGCCGGCGATGAAAGCCGGGCGACGACGGCCGACGCCGTCGATCGACAGTCCGTCCCGGCGGCGCGCGTGCTGGAGGGCGCCCGCGGTCGAGCCGCGAACGCTCCTGACGTGCGCAAGGTTTCCTGACGGTCCACTACAGAGCCAACGATCAAGCGAACACCCATCATGAAATTCGATTTCAAGCGCTGGTCGATCGCCGCGAAGCTCGCATTGACCGGCGCAGCCATGATCGCAGTCGTCGTGCTTGCGTCTACCGGCGTCATGTCGTGGTACATGACCCGCGCGCTAAGCTCCGATGCACAGCAAGTGCTGCGCGAGAAGACCGAGAACGTCGCCCGTTTGATCGCAGTCTTCGACAGGAACGGGCGAGCGGAGGCCGACCGCGTGTACGGCCTGTTCGCGGCGGAGTTCACGAGGGGCTTCACGCTGGTCAGAGACCGCACCGTCAAGGTCGGCGCGGTCGAAGTGCCGACGCTGTTGCACGGCGGCAAGGAAGTCGCGCTGGATTTCACCGCGCCCGACGCCTTTACGCGCGTCACCGGCGGTGTCGCGACGGTGTTCGTCCGGTCGGGCGACGACTTCGTTCGCGTCAGCACGTCGCTCAAGAATGAGAAGGGCGAGCGCGCGCTCGGCACGTACCTTGGCAAGCAGCATCCTGCGTACGCGATGCTGCTCAATGGCGAGACGTACGTCGGTCGTGCGACGCTCTTCGGCAAGCCTTACATGACCAAGTACCAGCCGATCATGCAGGGGAAGGACGTGATCGGCCTGTTGTTCGTCGGTGCCGACATCAGCGATTGGATGGCGACGCTGCGCGCAAGCATCGAGGGAACGCGTGTCGGCGACACGGGCTTCATGTACGCGGTCGATGCGAAGGATGGACCCGGTCAGGGCACGCTGATCATTCACCCGGCCAAGCAGGGCACGCGCCTGCTCGAGCAAAGCGACGCAACCGCCGCCGCGTTCGCAAAGGATCTGTTCGCCGCAAAGTCCGGCACGCACCAGGCGCCGTGGAATACACGCGACCTCAACGCCAGCGGCGCGAGCGATCGAATCGCCGTGTTCACGCATGCGAAGGAATGGGACTGGATCATTGTCGCCGACGCGCGCCGCAGCGAGCTCGACGCGCTCGCGCGCCAAACGACGTTGTTGATGTTCGGCGGCGGCATCGCTTCCGCCGTGGTCCTTGCGGTCGTGCTGTACGTGCTTGCGCGTCGCATTGTCCTCAAACCGCTTGCGGAGCTTGGACACAACGTCACGCGTATCGCATCGGGCGACTTGTCGCAGCCCGTGACATCGCACGGCAACGACGAAATAGCGCGGCTCGCGGCGAAGGTCGGCGATCTGCAGCAACGGCTTCACGAGTCGATCGCTGCGATCGGCAGGAGCTCCGAAGCGGTCCATGTCGCTGCGACCGAGATCGCCGCAGGCAACCGGGACCTGTCGCAGCGCACCGAAGAGCAGGCCTCCTCGCTCGAAGAGACCGCCTCGTCGATGGAGCAACTGTCGAGCACCGTCAAGCAGAACGTCGATAGCGCGCGCCAGGCGAGTGAGCTCGCGTCGTCCGCCTCGGAGATCGCCGTCAAGGGCGGTGCCGTGGTCGGCGACGTCGTCCACACGATGGGCGCGATCAGCGAGAGCAGCAAGAAGATCGCCGACATCATCGGGGTGATCGACGGCATCGCCTTCCAGACCAACATCCTGGCGCTCAACGCGGCGGTGGAAGCCGCGCGCGCCGGCGAGCAGGGACGCGGCTTCGCGGTGGTCGCGGGCGAAGTGCGTAACCTCGCCCAGCGCAGCGCCGGCGCAGCCAAGGAGATCAAGGCGCTGATCGAAGACTCGGTGGGCAAGGTCGACAGCGGAGCGAAGCTCGTCGACCAGGCCGGGCAGACGATGGAAGAGGTGGTGAGCTCGATCAAGCGGGTGACCGACATCATGGCGGAGATCACCGCGGCGTCGCAGGAGCAGTCGAGCGGGATCGAGCAGGTCAATCAGGCGGTGACGCAGATGGACCAGGTGACGCAGCAGAACGCGGCGGTGGTCGAGGAGGCGGCGGCGGCGGCGGAGTCGATGCAGCAGCAGGCGCATCAGCTTGCCGACGCGGTGGCGGTGTTCAAGCTCGGTGCGCACGCGAAGATCGCGGAGAACGCAAAGCCGCCGGTCCGCGCGAGCAAGGCGCGACTCGTCGGACGCGGCGGGCCGAACGGCGCGGAGAAGGCCGCGCGGCTTTCCGCTGCGAGTGCCAAGCCAGCGGCAATGGCGAAGACCGGCACCGACGACGAATGGACTGAATTCTGACCAGTGGCGATCAGCAAGCATCGATGAACATTCTGAACCAACTGACGATCCGGACGCGGCTGCTCATCGGCTTCTTGTCGATCGTGTCGTTGCTGGTCGCCGCCGGACTGGTCGCCTGGCTCGGCATGGAGCGCCAGGCACAGGCAACGGCCGCGATGCTCCATCAGGACATCGCGTTGAACAATGCATCCAATGCCATTCGCGAAGGGCTTGTCGGCATGCGCCGGTACGAAAAGGACGTGCTGATCAACGTGGCGAGGCTCGACAACGTCAAATCGTACAAAGCGCAGTGGGACGAGCGGATGCAATTCACGCGCGGCGCGCTCGGCCGAGCGATCGTGCTCGCCGCGAGCGACGAGGAGAAGGAAACGGTGAGGAAGCTCGCCGAGGGCCTCGCGCAATACGAGGAAGGATTCGCGAGCGTCTACGCGAGCATCCAGCAAGCGGAGTTCGTGTCGACTGCGGAAGGCAACGCAGCGATGGAGAAGTTCAAGGCGACGATCCGCGACATCGAAGCGTCGACCGTCAAGCTGAGCGAAAGCGCGCAACAAAAAGCGGACGCCGTCGAATCCGCACTGCAGCGCTCGAAGAACGCGACCGTCGCATTGCTTGCGGGGATCGTTGCGCTTTCCGCTTTGCTCGGTCTTGCGATCGGGTGGCTTGTCAGTCGATCGATCACGGTGCCGATGCAGCAGGCGGTCGCGACCGCACGGCAGGTCGCCGCGGGAGACTTGACCACAGTCGTGAACGTAAGCGGCCGCGGCGAAACCGCCGAGCTGCTCGAGGCGCTGCGCCGGATGAGCGAAGGCCTTCGCACGATCGTCGCCCAAGTGCGCGCGAGCACCGACACGATCACCATCGCATCGAGCGAGATCGCCGCGGGCAACCAGGATCTGTCGCAGCGCACCGAAGAGCAGGCTTCGTCGCTCGAGGAGACCGCCTCGTCGATGGAAGAGCTCACCAGCGCGGTCAAACAGAGCGCCGATCACGCCGGTCAGGCGAATCAGCTCGCCGCCTCGGCGTCCGAAATCGCCGTCAAGGGCGGCGCGGTGGTCGGCGACGTGGTGTCCACGATGGGCGCGATCAGCGACAGCAGCAAGAAGATCGCCGACATCATCGGCGTGATCGACGGCATCGCCTTCCAGACCAACATCCTGGCGCTCAACGCGGCGGTGGAAGCCGCGCGCGCCGGCGAGCAGGGACGCGGCTTCGCGGTGGTCGCGGGCGAAGTGCGTAACCTCGCGCAGCGAAGCGCTGCGGCGGCCAAGGAGATCAAGGCGCTGATCGAAGACTCGGTGGGCAAGGTCGACAGCGGAGCGAAGCTCGTCGACCAGGCCGGGCAGACGATCGAAGAGGTGGTGAGCTCGATCAAGCGGGTGACCGACATCATGGCGGAGATCACCGCGGCGTCGCAGGAGCAGTCGAGCGGGATCGAGCAGGTGAACCAGGCGGTCACGCAGATGGACCAGGTGACGCAGCAGAACGCGGCGCTGGTCGAAGAGGCGGCGGCGGCGGCGGAGTCGATGCAGCAGCAGGCGCAGACGCTCGCACAGGCGGTGGCGGTGTTCAAGATCGGTGCGCAGGCGAAAGTCGTCGAGACGCCGAAGCCCTCGGCCCGCGCGAGCGACGCGCCGCGAGTAGAACGGCGCGGACCGAACCGCTCGAAGAACGTCGCGCGGCTTCCAGCCGCGAGTGCGAAGCCGGCGGCCGCGGTGAAGAGCGGCACCGACGACGAGTGGACCGAATTCTAAAGAACCGATCAACAACACAAGAAGAGTACGCACATGCGAGTCAATCTACCGGTCACCCACGAGGAGCATGTCCTTCCGGAAACGGACGTGATCGTTTCGCGGTCAGACCTCGAGGGACGCGTGACCTACGTGAACGAGACGTTCGTTCGCATGTGTGCATTCTCGCGCGACGAGCTGATGGGCGAGGGCCACAACATCGTCCGTCATCCCGACATGCCGCGCGAAGCATTCGCCGATCTGTGGAACACGATCCGCGCCGGAAAGCCGTGGACCGGCATCGTCAAGAACCGCCGCAAGGACGGCGGGTTCTACTGGGTGAAAGCGAACATCACGCCGATGCTCGAAAGCGGCAGCATCGTCGGTTACATGTCCGTTCGCACGGCGCCGTCGGCCGCCGAGAAAAGCGCCGCAGCCGAGCTCTACCGGAAGATGAGCGCGGGGGAACTGCGTGGCGTGCGTCTCGAAGGCGGCGAACTCATGTACACCGGATGGCGAGGTGCGATTCAGCGCCTCGCACGCTCATCGTTCAACGCGCGCTGCTGGTGGACCGCAGGCGGTTTCGCGGGCCTGAACCTCGTACTGCTCGCGTTCGCATTCGCGCTGTCCCCGAGCACGGCAACGACCGCGATCAGGGTGCTTTGTGGTCTTGGCGTGCTCGCAGCCGTCGGGTGCGGCGCGTGGTGGTCCGCGCTCGTTGCGCGCCCGATCGCGTCGGGGTTGACCACGGCGATGGCGGTAGTCGGCGGCGACGTCTCGGCGACCTTTCCGCGAGAGGGAGAGCCGGAGCTCATCAAACTGTTCCGCATATTGGAGCAGATGAACGGAAAGCTCATCGGCGTGCTGAAGGACGTGAACGGCGGCGCGAGCAGCGTATCCGCCGCCGCGGACGAGATCGCCGCGGGAAACACCAATCTGTCGCAGCGCACCGAGGAGCAGGCGTCGAGTCTGGAAGAGACCGCCGCGTCGATGGAGGAGCTCACGTCGACGGTCAAGCAGAACGCCGACAACGCCGAGCAGGCGAACACGCTGGCGGCGCAAGCGTCGGCAACGGCCTCGCACGGCGGCGAAGTCGTTCGCCGCGTCGTCGAGACGATGGCGACGATCGAGGCCTCGTCGCGCAAGATCGCCGAGATCAACAGCACGATCGACAGCATCGCGTTCCAGACCAATATCCTCGCGCTCAACGCGGCGGTGGAAGCGGCGCGCGCCGGCGAGCAGGGACGCGGCTTCGCCGTCGTCGCCGGAGAAGTGCGCAGCCTCGCGCAGCGAAGCGCTGCAGCGGCAAAGGAAATCAAGCAATTGATCCAGGAGTCGGTGAGCGAGGTCGGCGAGGGCGCGCGGCTGGTCGACGACGCCGGCCGCACGATGCAGGACATCGTCACCGCGGTCCATCGTGTCGCCGAAATCATGAGCGAAATCAATGCTGCGTCGAACGAGCAGAGCGCGGGCATTGGCCAGGTCAACCAGGCGGTATCGCAAATGGATCACGTGACGCAGCAAAACGCGGCGTTAGTTGAAGAAGTGGCCGCGGCTGCCGAAAACCTACGTAGTCAGATGCGAGTCGTCGGCGATGCGATGAGCGCGTTCAGCTTCGCGCGCGTGGGCGCCGCCCAAGGCGTGCGCAAGCCGGCCCTCGCGCGAGAACGCCCGCGACGGAACGCCGTAACGTCGCTGCCGCCGAAGCGCGCCAAGGCAAAGGCGTCGATGGCAGTCGCCGCGAAAACGGGTACCGACGACCAGTGGACGGAATTTTGAACGCAATCGAACAGGGAGCGCAACGGTGAAGCTTGCAAACATGAAAGTCGCCAAACGTCTGGCCATGGCGTTCGGCGTGGTGATCGCGTTGATGCTGATCGTGTCGACGGTCGGATTCGCGCGGCTCAATTCGGCGCTGGCGAGAACCGAGTTCATCGTCAAGGACCGCTACTTCAAGACGGCGCTGTTCAGCAGGGCGCACGCTTCCGCGAGCGCGCAGGGGCGTTTTGCGCGCAATCTGGTGCTCTCCAAGGACCCGACGCGCCAGAAGAAGGAGGTCGACGCGGTCGAGGAAGTGGAGAAGTCGGTCGCAGCCGATCTCGTCACGCTCGATAAAGAGCTCAACACCGAAAAGGGCAGAGAGCTCTTCAAGTCGTTGACAGATTCGCACGTAAAGCTTGTCGCCGCACGTCGCGACGTCGCGAAGCTCGCCTCCGAAGGCAAGAGCGAGCAGGCGATCGAGGCGCTCGTCACCGTGATGGCGCCGGCCGAGACCGCGTTCCTGGAAGCGCTTCAGGGCGGCGTCAAGCTCGGCGGGACGCTGATGGACAACGAAGTGAAAAATGCCGAAAGCGACGGCAGCTTTGCCGTCATCGTCATTCTCGCCACGACGGTTTTCGCAACGCTCATGGCAGCGGTACTCGCGTGGTGGGTAACGCGTTCGATCACGCGGCCGCTGGCCGTTGCGGTCGATGTCGCACAGCGCGTGGCGGCGGGTGACCTGACGTCCAAAGTCGAAGTCAAGACGACCGACGAGACCGGGCAGCTGCTGCAGGCGCTCAAGGACATGAACGAGTCGCTCGGCAAGATCGTGGGCGAAGTGCGCGCGAGCACCGACACGATCACCACGGCGTCGAGCGAGATTGCCGCGGGCAACCAGGATCTCTCCCAGCGCACCGAGGAGCAGGCGTCCTCGCTCGAGGAAACCGCCTCGTCGATGGAAGAGCTCACCAGCACGGTCAAGCAGAACGCCGACAACGCCTGCCAGGCGAGCCAGCTCGCGGCCTCGGCGTCCTCGATCGCGGTCAAGGGCGGCGCGGTGGTCGGCGACGTGGTGTCCACGATGGGCGCGATCAGCGAGAGCAGCAAGAAGATCGCCGACATCATCGGCGTGATCGACGGCATCGCCTTCCAGACCAACATCCTGGCGCTCAACGCGGCGGTGGAAGCCGCGCGCGCCGGCGAGCAGGGACGCGGCTTCGCGGTGGTCGCGGGCGAGGTGCGCAACCTCGCGCAGCGCAGCGCCGGCGCAGCCAAGGAGATCAAGGCGCTGATCGAAGACTCGGTAGGCAAGGTCGACAGCGGTACGAAGCTGGTCGATCAGGCCGGGCGGACGATGGAAGAGGTGGTGAGCTCGATCAAGCGGGTGACCGACATCATGGCGGAGATCACCGCGGCATCGCAGGAGCAGTCGAGCGGGATCGAGCAGGTCAATCAGGCGGTGACGCAGATGGACCAGGTGACGCAGCAGAACGCGGCGCTGGTCGAAGAGGCGGCGGCAGCGGCGGAGAGCATGCAGCAGCAGGCGAGGCAGCTTGCCACGGCGGTGACCGTGTTCAAGCTCGATGCGTCGCACGCGAACCTAGCGGTAGCGGCGAAGCCGGTGGCGAGCGTGCGCAAAGCGCCGTTCGTCGAGCGGCGCGGGCCGAACCGCCCGAAGAACGTGACGCGGCTTCCGGCCGCGAGCGCAAAGCCGGCCGCCGTAGCGAAGAGCGGCACCGACGACGAATGGACGGAGTTCTAGCGAAGACGCGCGAAACGGCGCGAGACGGTCAACCCCAGAGGAGAGCACAGATGAACTCGATGATGAAGCGTCAGATCGTGGTGGCAGTCGCGGCGTTCGCGGCGATGGTCTCGAGCGGTGCAATGGCCGCCGCCGAGCATGCAACGGCCAAGGAAGCCGAGGCGATGGTGAAGAAGGGCGTCGCATTCCTGAAGGCGAACGGCAAGGACAAGGGCTACGCCGAAATCACGAACAAGCAAGGCCAATTCATTGACCGCGATCTGTACCTCGTCGTCTACCAACTCGACGGCAAAGTGCTTGCCCACGGAGCGAACGACAAGATGGTCGGCAAGGTGCTGATCGATCTCAAGGACGTCGACGGCAAGGAGTTCGTGAAGGAGCGCGTCGAGTTCGCCAAGTCGAAGAGCACGTTCTGGCAGGACTACAAGTTCACCAATCCCGTGTCGAAGAAGGTGGAACCCAAGTCGATGTACTGCGAGCGTGTCGAAGACAGCGTCGTATGCGGCGGCATCTATAAGTGACCGCATCCCGGTCGATCGTCGCGCGGCGCGCGTTGCGAGCGCGTCGACGGATCGGCGCCGGCTTGCGGCGGCAACTGCAGGAGCTGACATCGGATACGGCGCGGAAACGTTCCGCGCCGCTCCTCCTTCGAGGATACCTTTGGTGAGGACATCATGAAGGTCTGGCACAAGATTCTGGTGGCGCCGGCAGTCGCAATCGTCTTCCTGGTGCTATTCGGCGTCGTCTCGTACGTCGTACTGAACCGACAGAATTCGGCGCTGGCGGACCTCAAGGAGAATCGCTTCGCGAGCTACCAGCTTGTCGCGCACGCCGAGCAGGCGGTCAGCGAGGTCCATTCCAACGTCTACCGATTGCTCACGTGGCTCGGCAATCTAAAGGAAGACAAGGTCAAGCTGATCACTGAAGAGCAGAAGGCGCGCATCAAGACGGTGGCGAAACAGATGAGCGATTTCGGCGCCCGCGCCGACCTCGATCCGGAGGAACGCAAGGCGGCCGAAACGATCGTCAAGAAGCTCGCCAAGTACGAAGGCGATGTCGATATGGCGATCGACCTCAGCACGGCGGACGCCGCTACCGGCATGAGCGCCATGCAAACCGCCGATGCCGGATTCCAGTCGCTTCTGAAGGACATGAACCAGCTTGTCGACAGCGAAAAGGGATTCGCCCAGGTGAGCTACGACCGTGCGCGAAGCGCGTTTGCCGCGGTTCTCGTCATGTTGGTCGCGATCCTGGTGGTCGCCGTTGCCGTTTCAGGTGGGGTTGCCGTCTTCATGAGTCGCACGATCGTGCGTCCGCTGCGCGAGGCGATTTCTGCAGCCGATCGGATCGCGGGCGGCGACCTCGCGTCCAATGTCGACGCCACGGGCAGCGACGAAACGGCCGACCTGATGCGCGCGCTGAGCAACATGAATGCGAGCCTCGCGAAGATCGTCGGCGAAGTGCGTGTGAGCACGGACACGATCGGGACCGCCTCGCGCGAGATCGCCGCCGGCAACCAGGACCTGTCGCAGCGTACCGAAGAGCAGGCGTCGTCGCTCGAAGAGACCGCCTCGTCGATGGAACAATTGTCGAGTACTGTCAGGCAGAACGCCGACAATGCGCGGCAGGCGAATCAGCTCGCCGCCTCGGCGTCCGAAATCGCCGTCAAGGGCGGCGCCGTGGTCGGCGACGTTGTCTCCACGATGGGTGCGATCAGCCAGAGCAGCAAGAAGATCGCCGACATCATCGGCGTGATCGACGGCATCGCCTTCCAGACCAACATCCTGGCGCTCAACGCGGCGGTGGAAGCCGCGCGCGCCGGCGAGCAGGGACGCGGCTTCGCGGTGGTGGCGGGCGAAGTGCGCAACCTCGCGCAGCGCAGCGCCGCGGCGGCGAAGGAGATCAAGGCGCTGATCGAAGACTCGGTAGGCAAGGTCGACAGCGGTACGAAGCTCGTCGATCAGGCCGGGCAGACGATGGAAGAGGTGGTGAGCTCGATCAAGCGGGTGACCGACATCATGGCGGAGATCACCGCGGCGTCGCAGGAGCAGTCGAGCGGGATCGAGCAGGTGAACCAGGCGGTGACGCAGATGGACCAGGTGACGCAGCAGAACGCGGCGCTGGTCGAAGAGGCGGCGGCGGCGGCGGAGTCGATGCAGCAGCAGGCCCATCAGCTTGCCGGCGCGGTGGCGGTGTTCAAGCTCGATGCGTCGCAGGCGAAGGCGGCCGTAACGGCGAAGCCGGTGGCGAGCGCGCGCAAGGCGCCGCTGGTGGAGCGACGCGGGCCGAACCGGGCGAAGAACGTGACGCGGCTGCCCGCCGCGAGCGCGAAGCCTGCTTCGGTGGCGAAGAGCGGCACCGACGACGAATGGACGGAGTTCTAGGCACAACCTTTCGAATTCGACGCGCCATACGCACGCGCGCGCCGCGGTAGCTCTTACAAGATCCTGCAATCGAATTCCATGAATGGAGCAGCAGCATGTCGACGGGAAGCATGAAGTTGAGGACTCGGTTGGCGATGGGCGTGGGCGCCGTGGCGCTGTTTTTCGCAGTCGCGCTCATGGTTGCGCTATCGGGTATGCAAAACGTGAAAGGGCGGTTCGAGACCTTCATTGAGCAGGACCAGGAGCTGCTTCAGGCGCTGACCGAGATGTACGCGCAAGGCCTGCAAATGGGCCAGGCGCTTCGCAACATCGCCATCGATCCAGCGAACAAGACGGGTCACCAGAATCTTGAGGCCGCGAGGACGGCCTTCAAAGACGCGAACGCGTCCGCACTGCGATTGGCTGCGACCAGCCCGGAGACGCTTAAAGTCCTGCGCGAGATCGCCGAGCTGCGGGAGACGCAGACTCCGATCCAGGCGAAGATAGTTGCCGCGGCCCTCACCAACCAGGCGAATGCGTTCGCCCTCCTCAACGCCGAGGAGACGCCGACGTGGCGGCAGATGCGCTCGCGGCTGCAGGATCTGATGAAGGCCCGACGCGAGGAGGTCGCGGTTGGCAAGGCCGCGATGGTGCAGTTCACACAGCGCGTGCTGATGGTGAGCCTCGCGCTCGGCCTCGCCGCGCTCGTCGCCGGTTCGGCAATCGCGATCTGGCTCACGCGCAGTGTGTTGCGCCGGCTTGGCGGCGAGCCCGATGTTGTGGCAGCGATCACGCATCGCATCGCCGGCGGCGATCTCACGGCCGACGTGGCGACGCGTGAAGGCGACAACGCCAGTCTTCTCGCATCGGTGAAGACGATGCAGGATGGTTTGCGACGGACCGTTGGTCAGATCAAGACGTCGGTCGAGGCGATCACGACCGGAACCACCGAGATCGCCGCCGGCAACCAGGATCTGTCGCAACGCACCGAGGAGCAGGCGTCCTCGCTCGAAGAGACCGCCTCGTCGATGGAGGAGCTCACCAGCACCGTCAAGCAGAACGCCGACAACGCGCGGCAGGCGAATCAGCTCGCCGCTTCGGCGTCCGAAATCGCGGTCAAGGGCGGCGCGGTGGTCGGCGACGTGGTGTCCACGATGGGCGCGATCAGCGAGAGCAGCAAGAAGATCGCCGACATCATCGGCGTGATCGACGGCATCGCGTTCCAGACCAACATCCTGGCGCTCAACGCGGCGGTGGAAGCCGCGCGCGCCGGCGAGCAGGGACGCGGCTTCGCGGTGGTCGCGGGCGAAGTGCGCAACCTCGCGCAGCGCAGCGCCGCGGCGGCGAAGGAGATCAAGGCGCTGATCGAAGACTCGGTAGGCAAGGTCGACAGCGGTACGAAGCTGGTCGATCAGGCCGGGCACACGATGGAAGAGGTGGTGAGCTCGATCAAGCGGGTGACCGACATCATGGCGGAGATCACCGCGGCGTCGCAGGAGCAGTCGAGCGGGATCGAGCAGGTCAATCAGGCGGTGACGCAGATGGACCAGGTGACGCAGCAGAACGCGGCGCTGGTCGAAGAGGCGGCGGCAGCGGCGGAGTCGATGCAGCAGCAGGCCCATCAGCTTGCCGGCGCGGTGGCGGTGTTCAAGCTCGACGCGCATGTGACCGTACAGGCGGTGAAGGCGGTCGCGCCGGACAAGGCGCTGTTCGTCGCAACGCGGAAGGCCGCTCCCGCACCCACGAAGTCGGTCAAGTCTGCGGGAAGGACTGCGCCGCAACCGAGGTTGGCGAAGACCGGCACCAACGACGAGTGGACGGAGTTCTAGCGGCTTGCGAAACGTTGCCCGGTCCATTGGTAGCGTGATTCCTATTGGTAGCTGACGAGAGGCTTCAAGATGAAACTCTGGCAAAAGCTTCTGATCGCGCCCGGCGCGGCGATTGTTCTGCTCTTCGCATTGGGCGCCGCTTCCTATGTCGCGATGTCGATGCAGCGCGCGAGCCTGCGCGAGCTGTACAACGATCGCTTCCTCGCTTACCGGACCGCGGCCCGCGTCGCGCAGGGTATCAGCGAAGTACATTCGAACGTCTACCGAATGTTCGCGTGGATCGCGCTCGAGAAGGACAAGGCGCAGCAGATGGCAAGCGAGCAGAAGGCGAAGATCGCCGAGATCAGCAAGGTCGCCACCGAGTTCGGGAAGCGCGACGATTTCACCGAGGAAGGCCGGCAACTCGCCAACATGACGGTCGCGCGCATCGCCAACTATAAGAATCAGATCGGCAAGGCGATCGACATGGGCATCGAGGATGCGACCGTCGGGGTGCTCGCGATGCAGAACGCGGACGGCACCTACGCGAACCTCGCCAAGGAGTTGGATCGGCTGGTCGAGCTCGAACGGGCTCGCGCCGAAGAGAGCTACCAGAAAGCCGAGGCGTTGATGTCGAAGACGCTGCTCGTGCTGGGTGGCGTCATCGTGCTCGCCATAGCGATATGCGGCGGCACAACGCTCGTCATGAGCCGTAGGATCGTCGAGCCACTGCGACAGGCGCAGGAATTCGCGAGCAGGATCGCCTCGGGCGACCTGACGGCTAGGCTTCACGCTCGCTCGCACGACGAGATCGGGCAGCTGCTCGACGGTCTGCAGCGGATGAGTGAAAGCCTCGCGAAGCTCGTGGCCGATGTGCGGGCGGGTACCGAGACGATCGACACGGCGTCGAGCGAGATCGCCGCCGGCAACCAGGATCTGTCGCAGCGCACCGAAGAGCAGGCTTCGTCGCTCGAGGAAACCGCCTCGTCGATGGAAGAGCTCACCAGCACGGTCAAGCAGAACGCCGACAACGCGCGTCAGGCGAGCCAGCTCGCGGCCTCGGCGTCCTCGATCGCGGTCAAGGGCGGCGCGGTGGTCGGCGACGTGGTGTCCACGATGGGCGCGATCAGCGAGAGCAGCAAGAAGATCGCCGACATCATCGGGGTTATCGACGGCATCGCCTTCCAGACCAACATCCTGGCGCTCAACGCGGCGGTGGAAGCCGCGCGCGCCGGCGAGCAGGGACGCGGCTTCGCGGTGGTGGCGGGCGAGGTGCGTAACCTCGCGCAACGCAGCGCCGCGGCGGCGAAAGAGATCAAGGCGCTGATCGAAGACTCGGTAGGCAAGGTCGACAGCGGTACGAAGCTGGTCGATCAGGCCGGGCGGACGATGGAAGAGGTGGTGAGCTCGATCAAGCGGGTGACCGACATCATGGCGGAGATCACCGCGGCGTCGCAGGAGCAGTCGAGCGGGATCGAGCAGGTCAATCAGGCGGTGACGCAGATGGACCAGGTGACGCAGCAGAACGCGGCGCTGGTCGAAGAGGCGGCGGCGGCGGCGGAGTCGATGCAGCAGCAGGCGCAGGCGCTTGCGCAGGCGGTTGCGGCGTTCAAGGTCGATGCGCGAACGAAGGCCGCAGAGCCTGCGAAGCCGGCACCTCCCGCGACCGAAACTCCGTTCGTCGAGCGGCGCGGGCCGAACCGCGCGAAGAACGTGACGCGGCTTCCTGTCGCGAGCGCGAAGCCGGTCGCCGTCGCAAAGAGCGGCACCGACGACGAGTTGGCCGAGTTCTGAGAACGCCGTGCGAGCCGCAACGCCGCAACGTCAGCTAGCGACGACGACGATCGTGCGCGATTCGCCGAATAGGCCCGGCGCTGCTTCCGAGCTGCTGCCGATCACCGATCGCGAGTTCGAGTTCGGCGCGCGTGACTTCGAACGCATCAAGCAGATGATCTATCGGCGCGCCGGCATCGCACTGGGTCCGGCGAAGCAGAACATGGCCTACAGCCGGCTGTCGCGGCGGCTGCGCGCCTGCGGCATCGACCGCTTCTGCGACTATCTCGACCGGCTGGAATCGACGTCCGACACGCCCGAATGGGAAGCGTTCGTCAACGCGCTCACGACCAACCTCACGTCGTTCTTCCGCGAATCGCACCACTTTCCGATACTGGCGGAGCACCTTCGCGAACGGCGCAATGAGTCGACGACGCTCATCTGGTGCGCGGCCGCGTCGACCGGAGAGGAGCCCTACTCGATCGCGATCACCGCGTGCGAAGCATTCGGCACGCTGACGCCGCCCGTGCGCATCGTTGCGAGCGACATCGATACGCAGGTGCTCGCAACCGCCGAGCGGGGCGTCTATCCGGCGGAGCGCGTCGAATCGATGAGCGGCGAGCGGTTGCGCCGCTATTTCAAGCGCGGCGCCGCGGCGAACGCCGGACTGGTGCGCGTGCGGCCCGAAGTGCGTGCGCTGGTCGAATTTCGCCGCGTCAATCTGCTCGACGCGCAGTGGAACGTCACCGGAGGTCTCGCGGCGATCTTCTGCCGCAACGTGCTGATCTACTTCGACCGACCGACGCAACTGCGCATCGTCACGCGTTTTGCTCCGCTGCTCGCAGGCGACGGCTTGCTGTTCGCCGGCCATTCGGAGAGCCTCGCCTACGCCAACGAGACGTTCCGGCTTCGCGGCAAGACCGTCTACGAAAAGCTCGCCTCCGCGCACGCGGGTTGACGAACATGTCCGTCGCGACCATTCACGACACCGTCGACAACACGTACTTCGACCGCCAGTTCGGGCTGCGTGCGACGAAGATTCTGCCGGGCGAATATCATGTGGTCTCCGGCGATGTCCTGCTCGTCACCGTGCTGGGCTCGTGCGTATCGGCGTGCATCCGCGACTCGAGGACAGGCATCGGCGGAATGAACCATTTCATGCTGCCGGAAAACGGCAACGGTGTGCGCGAGCCGTTGAGCGAGTCCGCGCGCTACGGGGCGTATGCGATGGAAGTGCTCGTCAACGAGCTGATGAAGCTTGGCGCACGGCGCGATCGGCTCGAAGCGAAGGTATTCGGCGGCGGCGCCGTCATGGCGGGGCTCACGCAAGCGAATGTCGGCGAGCGCAACGCCGCGTTCGTGCTCGAATATCTGCGCGCGGAAGGCATTACGATTGCCGCGCGCGACTTGCTCGACGTGCACCCGCGCAAGGTCTACTTCTTTCCCCGCACCGGGCGAGCGCTGGTGAAAAAGCTCTACCGACTGCACAACGACACGATCATGCAACGCGAGCGCGTTTACCGGCAGCAGCTCCGCGCCGACCAAGTAGAGGGCGACGTTGAGCTCTTCGGCTGAAAGTCCTTCTCGCAGCAACCGCATCAAGGTGCTGATCATCGACGATTCCGCGCTGATTCGGCGCGTATTGACCGACATCGTCTCCCGGCAGCCCGACATGGTCGTCGTCGGCGCGGCGCCCGACCCTCTGGTGGCGCGCGAGATGATCCGGGCAACCGACCCCGACGTGCTGACGCTCGACATCGAGATGCCCAAGATGGACGGGCTCGATTTCCTCGACAAGCTCATGCGGCTGCGACCGATGCCGGTGGTCATGGTGTCGACGCTGACCGAGCGCGGCTCCGAGGCGACGCTGCGGGCGCTCGAGCTCGGCGCCGTCGACTTCATCGCCAAGCCGAAGCTCGACATCGAGCAGGGAATCCACGCGTACGCCGAGGAGCTCCTGACCAAGATCCGCGTCGCCGCGAAGGTGCAGCGGCGACGGCCCGCCGCGACGCCGCGCGCAGGCGTGAGCGTTCTGCCTTCGCTCGGCAACGCCCGCCTCACCACCGAAAAGCTCATCTTCATCGGCGCATCGACCGGCGGCACCGAGGCGATCCGCGAAGTGCTGCAACGCCTGCCGGCCGACGCGCCGGCAATCATGATCACCCAGCACATGCCGCCAGGCTTCACCCGCACGTTTGCGGCCCGCCTCGATAGCCTTTGCAAGGTGCGGGTCAGCGAGGCCGCCGGCGGCGAACGCCTGGTCCCCGGGCACGCGTACATCGCGCCGGGCGGCCGCCACCTACGGCTCGGCCGCAACGGCGCGAACTACGTCACCGTGCTCGACGACGGCCCGCCGATCAACCGGCACAAGCCGTCGGTCGAGATGCTCTTTCGCTCGGCGGCGGAGCTAGCCGGGCCGAACGCGATCGGCGTCATGCTGACCGGAATGGGCAAAGACGGTGCGCTCGCAATGCGGGCGATGAAGGACGCCGGCAGCTATAACGTCGCGCAGGACGAGGCGAGCTGCGTCGTGTTCGGCATGCCGAAAGAGGCGATCGCCGCCGGCGCGGTCGACCGCGTGCTGCCCGTGACCGAGATCCCGGCTGACGTTCTGCGTCACTTGGGCGAGCTCGCGCACACGTCGCGCGTCTAGGAGCACCCAAGGCAGCGCGCCGGGCGGGAAAAAGGCGGCAAATCGGCCGCTTATCGTGCCATCAGATCGACGTCCCGCCCGGGAGAATGACGCCATCGAAGCGGAATCCGCGCGATGGCCGACGACAACGACGTAGAGCGAAATTACCCGGCGACACCCCGCCGACTCGAGCAGGCGCGCGAGCGAGGCCAGGTCGCGCGCTCGCGCGAGCTCACGACGGCCGCCGTCGTCGGCGCCGGCGCCATCGCGTTCTCGCTGCTCGGCCCGGCGATCGCCCGGCAGTGCCTGCAACTGTTCCACGACGGCCTCGCGCTCGATCGCGACGCCGCATTTTCCGATGCGCGGATGGTGAACGCGCTGTCGTCGCTTTCCGGCGCGGCGCTCACGGCGCTCGCGCCGCTGCTCGTGCTGCTCCTTGCCGCGTCGCTCGCGGCGCCGCTGCTGCTCTCGGGTTGGGTCTTCTCGGCGCAGGCGCTCGTACCGGACTTCAAGCGGTTGAATCCATGGAGCGGTTTGTCGAACATCGTGTCGAAGAACGCGCTCGCCGAGCTCGTCAAGGCGATCGCCAAGTCGGCGCTGCTCGGCGGCATCGGCGCCTGGTCGATCGTCCACACGTGGCACGAGATGCAGGCGCTCGCGGGCCAGGATCTCGGCGGTGCGATCGCCGGAATGGGTTCGGTCGTGACGACGGCGTTCTACGCGCTGACCGGCGGGCTGGCGCTGATCGCCCTTGCCGACGTGCCTTACCAGCTCTACCGCTATCACGATCAGCTCAAGATGACGCGCGAAGAGCTGCGCCAGGAATTGCGCGAAATGGAAGGCGACCCGCAGCTCAAGGCGCGCATACGCAGCCTGCAGCGCGAAGCCTCGCGCAAGCGGATGATGGCGGCGGTGCCGAAAGCGACGGTGATCGTCACCAACCCGACGCACTACGCGGTCGCGCTCGACTATCGCGAGGGCATGCGGGCGCCGAAGGTCGTCGCCAAAGGCATCGAGCTCGTTGCACAGAAGATCCGCGAGATCGGCAGCGCGCACGGCGTGCCGATCCTCGAGGCGCCGCCGCTCGCGCGTGCGCTCTACCGGCATGCCGAGATCGACAGCGAGATCCCTGCGGCGCTCTACACGGTCGTCGCACAGATCCTCGCCTACGTCTACCAGGTGCGCCGTTACCGTGCGCACGGCGGTCCTGCGCCGGCCGCGCCGACTGAATTCGACGTGCCGCCCGGGATGGATCCGGGTCCGGCCGGGAGTGTGGCCGCGTGAGCGCGCTCGCGCTTCGGATGGGCTTGTCGCGCGACGGGATGATCGGCCTCGCCGGTCCCGTCATCATCGTGCTGATCCTCGGCATGATGGTGCTGCCGCTGCCGCCGTTCCTGCTCGACCTGCTGTTCACGTTCAACATCGCGCTCGCGATGATCGTGCTGCTCGTCGCGATGTACACCGAGAAGCCGCTCGACTTCGCGGTGTTTCCGACCGTGCTGCTGCTCACCACGCTGCTGCGCCTTTCGCTCAACGTCGCGTCGACGCGCGTCGTGCTGCTCAATGGCCACACCGGGCCCGACGCGGCCGGCAAGGTGATCGAAGCGTTCGGCCAGTTCCTGGTCGGCGGCAACTTCGCCGTCGGCCTGGTCGTGTTCGCGATCCTCGTCGTGATCAATTTCGTCGTCATCACCAAGGGCGCCGGACGCATCGCCGAGGTAACGGCGCGCTTCACGCTGGACGCGATGCCCGGCAAGCAGATGGCGATCGACGCCGACTTGAATGCGGGCTTGATCGGCGAGGACGAGGCGCGCCGACGCCGCGCCGAGATCTCCTCCGAAGCGGACTTCTACGGCGCCATGGACGGCGCATCGAAGTTCGTTCGCGGTGACGCGATCGCCGGCATCCTGATTCTCTTCATCAACATCATCGGCGGCCTCGCGATCGGCATGCTGCAGCACGATCTGTCGTTCGCCACTGCGTCGAACAATTACATCCTGCTCGCGATCGGCGACGGTCTCGTCGCGCAGGTTCCGGCGCTCGTGATCTCGACCGCCGCCGGTCTCGTCGTGTCGCGCGTCGGCAAGGGCGAGCAGACCGGCAAGCAGCTCGTCGCGCAGCTCTTCCGCCAGCCGCACGCCATCGTCATCGCCGCGCTCGTTCTGGCGGTGCTCGGCATCGTGCCCGGGATGCCGCATTTCGCGTTCCTCGCGCTTGCCGCGCTGCTTGGCGCCGTGTCGCGGATGCTGCTCGCTCGCGCAAACGCGCCGCTGGCGGCCGTCGTCGCCGCGCCCGCCGCGTCGAGCGAGGCGCCCGAGGTGAGCTGGGACGATCTCGTGCCGATCGACACGCTCGGCCTCGAAGTCGGCTACCGGTTGATCCCGTTGGTCGACAAAGGACAGGACGGCGAGCTCCTTCGTCGCATCAGGGCGATTCGCCGCAAGTTCGCGCAGGACATCGGCTTCCTGCCGCCGGCGGTTCACATTCGCGACAATCTCGAGCTCGCGCCGAACGCGTACCGCATCACGCTCAAGGGCGTTGCGATTGCGGAAGGCGAAAGCCGCGCCGGAATGCTGCTCGCGATCGACCCCGGTCGCGCGACCGGCACGCTGCGCGGCATCGCGACGCGCGACCCGGCGTTCGGCTTGCCCGCGCACTGGATCGACGCCGCCGAGCGCGACGGCGCGCAAGCGCAGGGCTTCACCGTCGTCGACTCTGGCACCGTTGTCGCGACGCATCTTTCGACGGTCGTCAATGCTCAAGCCGGCGCGCTGCTCGGCCGCGCCGAGGTGCAGGCGCTGCTCGACCAACTCTCGAAGAGCGCCGGCAAGCTCGTCGAGGATCTCACACCGAAGCTCGTTTCGGTGTCGACCGTGCAGCGCGTGCTGCAGAACCTGCTCGACGACGGCGTTCACATCCGCGACCTGAAGACGATTCTCGAAACGCTCGCCGACCACGCGCCGCGCACGCAGGACGCGAACGAGCTCACGTCGGCGGTGCGCGTCGCGCTCGGTCGTGCGATCGTCCAGCAGATCTTCGGCACGGGCGCCGAGCTCTCGGTGATCGCGCTCGACGGCGAGCTCGAGCGCGTGCTACTGCAGGTGTTGGGTGTCGCGGGCAACGACGGCGCGGGGCTCGAACCCGATCTCGCCGAAATGCTCGCGCGTGAAATCGGCAACGCCGCCCGCGAGCAGGAAACGCAGGG
This sequence comes from uncultured beta proteobacterium, assembly GCA_963728935.1. Taxonomy (GTDB): domain Bacteria; phylum Pseudomonadota; class Gammaproteobacteria; order Burkholderiales; family Casimicrobiaceae; genus CAVSMC01. Next base: position 4,031,018 of record CAVSMC010000001.1, read on the forward strand.
CGTACCGCCGGTGCTGCTCGTTGCCGATCGGCTGCGGCTGCCGATGGCACGTCTATTGCGGCGAAGCTCGCCCGGACTGAAGGTCCTGGCGCATGGTGAAATTCCCGAAGCGCAGACGCTGCGCGTACGGATCACGGTTGGAGGCAAGCGATGAAATTGCGCACGTTCTTCGGTTTGACGTCGCGGTCCGTTCTCGAGCAGGTGCGCTGCGAGCTCGGCGCCGATGCGATGATCGTCGCGAACCGCGCGACCGCCGATGGCATCGAGGTGACCGCCGTCGCGGCGGGCGCCATCGACTCGTTGCTGCGCTCGCCTGCGCCGAATTCCCCCCCGAACCCGCCGCCGCTGCCGCAAGCGGCGTCGCCGGAGAAGCCCGAGATCAAACCATGGCGGCCGGCGGTGACGAGCACGGTGTCCGCGAGCGAGCCGACGATCGGCGTTGCTTCGCCCGTTGCCGCGCCGCCGGTCGCCGCCCCTGTCGCCGCGAGCTCGGACGCTCCGAACGACACGAGCCTCAGCGCGCGACTGATGGATGAAATGGCGGCGATGCGCGAATTGATCCAGGAACAGCTGGCGCAGCTCGCGTGGAGCGAGTCGCTGCGCCGCCAGCCGCTCAAGGCGAGACTGACGCGCGACCTGATCGGCGCCGGTTACAGCGCGCTGCTCGCGCGCGATTGGACGCGTGAGCTGCCGGACGATTTCAGCGCCGCGCAAGCGCAACAATGGCTGACCGCGAAGCTCGCCCGCGAGCTGCGCTGCGTTTCGGCGGAGGACGACATCGTCACGCGCGGCGGCGTCTACGCGATCATCGGACCGACCGGCGTCGGCAAGACGACGACCACGGCGAAGCTCGCCGCGCGTTGCGCGGTCCGCTACGGCGCGGGCAAGGTCGCGCTGCTCACGACCGACACGTTCCGCGTCGGCGCCCAGGACCAGCTTCGCATCTACGCGCGCATCCTCGGACTCGCCGTCCACACCGTTTCCGACCGCCACGACTTCCGCCAGGCGCTCGACGCGGTGCGCGGTCGCCACCTCGTGCTGATCGATACGGTCGGCATGGGCCAGCGCGACACGCGCGTGGCCGAGCAGTCGCTGCTGCTTTCGCAGCCCGGCGTGTCGCGCCTGTTGCTGCTCAATGCGACCGCGCAGGCGGAAACGCTCGACGAGGTCGTCGCCGGCTACGGCGGCGCCTGCGACGACGCTCAACGCACGTCGGTCGCCGGCGTCATCGTCACCAAGGTCGACGAAGCGGCGAAGACAGGTCCCGTGCTCGACGTGATCATTCGGCATCGGCTTGCGCTGCACTTCGTCGCCAACGGTCAGCGCGTGCCGGAAGACCTCTATAGTCCTAACGCGGACTATCTCGTTCATCGCTCGCTGCGCGCGTGCGCGAAGCCCACGCCCTATACGCTCGGCGACGACGAGTTCGCGCTCGCGACGGCGCAAGCGACGAGGGCCTGCCATGCGTGACGATCAAGCGACCGGCCTTCGCCGGATGTTCGCCCGCGCGGCGCCGTTCGCCGTTAGCGTGGCGGGCGAGGGCGCGACGCCGATCGCCGTCGATCTCGCGGTCGCGCTCGCGCGCATCGGTCGGCGGGTGCTGGTGGTCGACCGTTCGCGCGCCGAAGCGGCCACCGCGTTCGGGCTCAAGGTCCGTTACGATTTCGCGCAGCTCGCTGCAGGCGACAAGCGCTGGGCCGACGTCGCGCTCGACGCTTTCGACGGCGTGAAGCTGCTGCCGGCTGCGCGCGGACTCGACGAGATCGCCTGCGAGGGCAACGACTGGCAAGCTGCCGTCGGTTGCGCGATCGGCGCTGCGTCGCCGTTCGACGTCTGGGTCATCAACGGCATGCCGTCGCCGCGCGGCGTCTGCGCGTCGATCCTGATGCCGATCGCTCCGACCGCCGCGGCGATCACCGGCGCGTACGCGCGCATCAAGGCGCTCGCCATCGGCGGTCGACGCACGTTCAGCGTCGTCGTCCACGGCGCGAGATCGGACGCCGCCGCGCACGAAGCGTTTCGCAGCGTCGCTGAAACCGCGCAACGGTTTCTGCGCGCACATCTGGAATACCTTGGACCCATCCCCGCCGCGGCTGCCGCGAACCGGATCGCCGAACCGCGATCGGCGCGCGGACGCGCGTTCACCACGCTCGCCGAGACGCTGGTCACTCCGGCGCTCGCGCACGCCGTCGCCTTCTGAGCCATTAACCATGTATACCGCCGCCGGAACCCTCGATCTCGAACAACGAATCGCCGAGCACGCCCCACTCGTACGCAGGATGGCGCATCACCTTGCGTCGAAGCTGCCCGCGTCGGTCGAGGTCGACGACATCATCCAGGCCGGAATGATCGGCTTGATGGATGCGGCGGCCCGCTACGAGGAGAACCAAGGTACGCAGTTCGAGACCTACGCGTCGCAGCGCATCCGCGGCGCGATGTTGGACGAGCTGCGCTCAAACGACTGGCTGCCGCGCAGCATGCGCAAGTCGCTGCGCAAGGTCGAGGGCGCGATAACGAAGCTCGAGCAGAGGCTCGGCCGCGCGCCGACCGAGGGCGAGCTCGCGAAAGAGCTCAACGTATCGCTCGCCGAGTATCAGACGCTGCTGCAGGATGCGCGCGGCTACACGCTGCTGCGCATCGACGATTTCAACGGCGACGACGAGGACGGCTATCTGGAGCGTCATTGCCCTGATAACCGCGACAACCCGTTCGAGCGCTGCCAGGACGCGCAATTTCGCGCCGGGCTCGCAAAGGCGATCGGCGCGCTGCCCGAGCGCGAAAAGCTGCTGCTTTCGCTCTACTACGAGCAGGACTTGAACTTCAAGGAAATCGCCGAAGTGCTCGACGTGAGCGAATCGCGCGTCTGCCAACTTCATGGTCAGGCCGTCGCGCGGCTGCGCGCTCGCATGCGCGACTGGTAGAAAGTAGGGTCAGACTCCCGTTTTCAGGAAGTAGGGTCAGACTCGACTTTTCGACCGGCATCGCCCGTCGAGAAAGTGGGCTCGGACTCGGGCTCTGTGTCGCCGTACGGCGCCCGAGGTCCGCGGCATCAAAAGTCGAGTCTGACCCTCATTTCGCGAAAGTGGAGTCTGACCCTACTTTCCGGGGGCTGTAGCTCACAGCTGGGCCTTCGGAAATCCCCGCGGCTGCCGATAACCACCGGAGGATCCTCACTCCGGCGGTCATGGACACACTCACCCTACTCGGCCTCGCGGTTGCGGTCGGCGCAATCGTCGGCGGGCAATGGTTGGAAGGCGGCAACATCGGCTCGCTGCTGCAGCTCGCAGCAGCGATGATCGTCGTCGGTGGGACGATCGGCGCCGTGATGCTGCAAAGCCCGTTCTCGACGTTCAAGCTGGGCGTTCGCCTCGTTAGCTGGGTCGTGCGCCCGCCGTCGAACGATCCGGGCGCGACGATCTCGCGCATCGTCGAATGGGCGCAGGTCACCCGCCAGGACGGCATGCTCGCGCTGGAAAACCGCCTCACCGACATCGAGCCGGGCTTCGTCCGCAATGGCGTGCAGATGCTCGTCGACGGCTTCGACGCCGACAAGATGCGCGAAGCGCTCGAAGTGGAGATCGCGTCGTTCGAAGAGCGGATGCGCGCCGGCGCGCGCATCTGGGAAGCCGCCGGCGGCTACGCGCCGACGATCGGCATCCTCGGCGCGGTGCTCGGGCTGATCCACGTCATGGAGAACCTCGCCGATCCGACCAAGCTCGGCAGCGGCATCGCCGTGGCGTTCGTCGCCACCGTCTACGGCGTCGGCGCCGCGAACCTGATCCTGCTGCCGATCGCGAACAAGCTCAAAGGATTGATCGAAGCGCAGATCGCGCTGCGCGAGCTCGTGCTCGACGGTCTGCTCGGCATCGCGCACGGCGAGAATCCCAAGCTGATCGAGGCGCGCCTTGCGGGCCACCTCGCATAAGCGCGGCGCAGTGGGCAAGCGCCGCTCGCGCGCCGCGCCCGAACACGAGGGCCGCGAGCGCTGGATCGTCTCGTACGCCGATTTCATCACGCTGCTGTTCGCGTTCTTCGTCGTGATGTACGCGATCTCGTCGTTGAACGAAGGCCAGTATCGGGTGATCTCGCAATCGCTGCTGCACGCGTTTCGCCACGAGCGCGTCGTGAGCGCGCAAAGCGCCGGTCTCGCGCCGATCAACATGAGCCGGCAGACGCCGCCGCTGCGCCCGGTCGTCCGCTCGGTCGAGACCGTTCGCCGCGCGCAGGAGCAGAAACTGCTCGCAATCGCTTCGAAGCTGCAGGACGCGCTCAATCCGCTGGTGCAATCGGGCGCCGTGCGTCTCGCGCGGTTGCCGTACGGTATCGCGGTCGAGATCAACGCGAGCGTACTGTTCGCGCCGGCGCAGGCGACGCTGCAACCCGATTCGATCGCCGCGCTCTCCGCGGTAGCTCGCGTGCTGACCGAGACGGACAACGTGATCAAGGTCGAAGGCCATACCGACAACCTGCCGATCGCGAGCGGGCAATATCCGTCGAACTGGGAGCTGTCGAGCGCGCGTGCGAGCTCGGTCGTGCGGCTGTTCATCGCGAATGGCGTCGTCGCGACGCGCCTCACGGCGATCGGCTATGCGGACAATCGGCCGGTCGCGTCGAACGACGTCGCGGAAGGACGCTCGCGCAATCGCCGCGTCACGCTGATGATTCTCGACGACGGAGCAAGCGCGCTGGAAGGCTAGGCGCAATCGGCGCCGCAGCGCTATCGCGAGCGGGGCACTGCTTGCACGGACCAAGAACAAGGCTCTCGACAATGAAGCGCTTTCATCCAACGCTCCGCTACACGCCGCTCGGCATCGCACTCGTTTTCGCGCTCGCATCGACGGCGTGGTTCGCGGCGAACGGCCGGTCGTTCGCGCAGTGGCCGGACTGGATCTTCGTCGCTGCGTGTGCCGGACTGCTGTTCGCGGTCGCGCACCAGTACCGGCGGCGCCTCGTCGACGCGAGCCGGCGCCTGGAACGACAGCGCAGCGATTTCCGGGCGGTGTTCAGCGGAAGCCCGCAGCCGATGTGGATCTACGACGCGCAGTCGCATCGCATCGTCGCGGTCAACGACGCAGCGACGCGGCAGTACGGCTACAGCGAGGCCGAATTCCTGACGAGGACGCCGCACGACCTGCGTCCCGCCGAAGATCGCGATCGCTTCCTGCAGTACATGCAATCGTCGCGCTTTCGCGAGGGCGTCAACCGTTCGCGCCACCGCACGAAGGACGGCAAGGTGTTCTTCGCCGAGGCGAGTGCGTGGGACACCGAATTCCGCGGGCGAGAGTCGCGCCTCGTCATCGCGACGGACATCACCGAAAAGCTCAAGGGCGAGCAGACGATCCGACTTGCCGACGCCGCGTTCAACAGCGCGCGTGAGGCGATTCTGATCACCACCGAAAGAGGCGCACTGGTCGCGGTCAATCCCGCGTTCGCGGCCATGACGGGCTACGGGATCGGCGAATGCGTCGGCCGCAGCACGCGCTTCCTGCGCTCACCCGGCTGCGATGGCGAGCGGCGTCGCTTGCTGCGCAACGGCTTGCGCGACGCCGGTCACTGGCAAGGGGAGCTGTGCTGCCGGCGAAAGGACGGAAGCGAGCTGCCCGTATGGCTGTCGATCAGCGCGGTTCCGAACGGCAAGGGACAGATCCGCAATTACGTCGGCTTTGCGACCGACTTGTCGGCTTACAAGGAAGCGGCCGACCGGATCCACAGCCTGTCGCACTACGACAGCCTGACGCTGCTGCCCAATCGCGCGTTGCTCGAGCAGGGGTTCGGGCGCCTGCTCGCGTCGGAAACGAGCCGCGAACGCGAGCTTTCGGTGCTGTTCGTCGATCTCGACGACCTCCGGCGCGTGAACGATTCGCTCGGCCACGCCGCGGGCGACGCGGCGCTGCGCAATGCGGCAGCGCATCTGAGCCGGCTTGCGCGCGACGTCGATGCGCTCGCACGCTGGGACGGCGACACGTTTGCGCTGGTGCTGCGCGACACGGGACCGGCCGACGCCTTTCGCACCGCCGAGGCGGCGCTCGCGAGTCTTTCCGAACCCTCGCTGTTCGAGGGTCAACCGGTTTGCATGACGGCGAGCATCGGCGTCAGCACCTTTCCGAAGGATGGTGCCGACGCGTCGACGCTGCTTCGCAATGCCGGCACCGCGGCGAATCACGCGAAGGAGCATGGCGGCAACTGCGTTCGCTTTTTCCGGCCCGACCTCGACGTCGCCGTGCGCGAGCGTCATGCGCTGGAAAACGGCTTGCGACTCGCGCTCGCGCGCGATGAATTCTCGGTCCGCTATCAGCCGCAGGTGCGCCTTGCCGACAGCACGACCGCGGGCGTGGAGGCGCTGCTGCGCTGGCATTCGGCCGAGCTCGGAAGCATCCCGCCCGACAAGTTCATCCCGGTCGCCGAGGCGATCGGCCTGATGGACGAGATCGGCGCGTGGGTGTTGCGCACCGCCTGCCGTCAGGCGGCGACATGGCGCGCCGAAGGCTTGCTGTCGTCGCGTGTGGCCGTCAACGTCTCGGTTGCGCAACTGCGCGATCCTGCTTTCGTCGACATCGTCCGCGATGCGCTGGCCGCGGCCGAGCTTCCGCCCGACGCGCTCGAGCTCGAGATCACCGAGAGCATGGTCGTCGAGCAAAGCGACGAGGTTCTCGCGCGGCTCGACGCGCTCGTCGAGCTTGGCGTTTCGTTCGCGATCGACGACTTCGGCACCGGCTATTCCAGTCTCGGTTACCTGAAGTCCCTTCCAGTGCAGGCGCTCAAGATCCACCGCTCGTTCGTTCAGGACATGCTGCCCGACCCGAGAAGCCGCTCGGTTCCCCAGGCGATCATCGCCATCGGCCGAAGCTTCGGATTGCGCGTCGTCGGCGAAGGCGTCGAGAAGCTCGAGCAGCACGCCGCGCTCATGCTGCTCGGCTGCGATATCGCGCAAGGTTATCTGTTCGCCATGCCGATGACGGCGGACGAAACGTCGGCTTGGATGCGCGAGCGCCAGGCGCTGCTGAGCCGGCTCTGGACCGACGTCACCCAGGCCGCCTGAGCGCCGGCGCCGACCGCGCGCCGCGACTCGATTCGCGACGAACCTCACGCGGCAGGCGCCTGGCGCGCCGTCGCGTTGCGCTATGCTGCGGCGGAATCCGCGACGAATTCGGAGCGCACGATGAACGACCCGCAGTCTCTCGCCGGCGCCGGGGCCGCGCTGATGGCGCAAGGAAATTGCCTTCTCTGGCAGCCGGGCCTGTTGTCGCTGCACGCGATCGCCGACGTGCTGAGCGCACTCGCGTACATCACGATCGCGCTCGCGTTCGCGCATTTCGCGCGTCGCCGGCCAGATGTCGGCATGCGTCCGCTGTTCAGCCTGCTCGCGCTCTCGGTCGCAGCCTGTGGCGTCGCCGATGCGCTGGGCGTGCTCGTCCTCTGGGTTCCCGCGTATTGGGCGCACGGGGCGGCGAAAGCGGCCACCGCGCTGCTGTCGGTGCTTGCCGCGTTCGCGATCTGGCGCGCGATGCCGCGTGCGCTCGCTTTACCGAGCTTGCTCGATCTCGAAGAGGCCAACGTCGCGTTGCGCCGCGACGCCGAACGACGCGAGCAGGCCGACGCCGCGCTGCGCGAAGCGCAAGCGCAGCTCGAGAAGAGCCTCGACGAGCGAACGGTCGAGCTCACCGAAGCCAATGCCCAGCTCGAGCGCGAGATCGCCGAGCATCGCCGGACCGATCAGGCGCTACGCTACAACGAAACGCTGCTGCGACGGTTGCACGACGGCCTCGAGGAGCACATCACCGAGCGCACCGCCGAGCTCACCAAGACGATCTCCGAGCTCGAGGCGTTCTCGTACAGCATTTCGCACGACCTTCGGGCGCCGCTGCGCGCGATCAACGGGTACGCGGCGATTCTCGGCGTCGAGCATGGACCGGCGCTCAACGCGGACGGGCGAACGCTTCTCGCGCGTATCGAGACGAACGCGGCCCGGATGGCGCAGCTCATCGACGGCCTGCTCGACTTCGCCCGGCTCGCACGCGCGGAAGTCGTCAAGGCCGACGTCGACATGAGTGAACTTGCGAGCGCCGCCGCCGCCGAAGTGAGGGGCGCGTCCGACGGCAAGGCGGTCGAGCTGACGGTGGCTGCGCTGCCGCCGACCCGCGGCGATGCGCAGATGCTGCATCAGGTTTGGGTGAACCTGATCGCCAACGCCCTCAAGTTTTCGGCCCCGAAACCGAAACCTAAGGTAGCGGTCGGTGGCGAACGGCGCGGCGACGAGGTCGTCTACTGGGTTCGCGACAACGGCGTCGGGTTCGATATGGCTTACGCGGAAAAGCTGTTCGGTGTCTTTCAACGGATGCATCGCGCCGAGGAATTCCCCGGCGTGGGCGTCGGGCTTGCGATCGTGCGCCGGATCGTCACGCGCCACGGCGGCCGGGTCTGGGCGGAAAGCGTCCCCGGTGAAGGAAGCACGTTCTACTTCACCGTCAACCCCGCCGCCACCGTCAACGTCGGTACGGTTGCGCGATGAGCGATGCCGGCCCGGTCGACGTTCTGCTCGTCGAGGACAATCCCGACGATGCCGAATTCACGCTGCGCGCGCTGCGCAAGGCGAACGTCGCGTTGCGGATCGCGCTGGTCGAGGACGGGGTGTCGGCGCTCGAGTTCGTCTTTTGCACGGGCGCGCACGCCGAGCGCACGCCGCCGACGCTGCCGCGCGTTGTGCTGCTGGACCTCAAGCTGCCGAAGGTCGACGGCCTCGAAGTGTTGCGCCGGATCAAGTCCGACCCGCGTACTCGGGCATTGCCGATCGTCGTGCTGACGTCGTCGCGCGAGCAACGCGACATCCGTGAAGCCTACGTGCGCGGCGCGAACAGCTACATCGTCAAGCCGATCGAGTATGCGGAGCTGATCGCGAAACTCGGCGACCTCGTCCGCTACTGGCTGCAGCTGAACGAAACCCCCCGCAGCACAGCGTAAAGTAGCGGCGCGCTACGGCGCGAGCGGAGCGAGCGTCGCCAAGCGCCGCGCGTCTCCGCGAGTTTCCCGCGTCGCCAAGCGCCGCGCGTCTCCGCGAGTTTCCCGTGTCGCCAAGCGCGGCGCGTCTCCGCGAGAAGTCTCCGGCGCCGCCGAGCGCGGCGCCTGTCCATCAGATGTCTTCCCCGCGCTATGCGGCGGCTCTTGGCCGCGCGGGCCCGCTCCGTTGCGGTCGGCCGTCGGCGCCGTAGACCGGCGGAACGCCCGCCGCGTGCAACAGCGATTGCAGCGCGCCGTCGAAGTGCCGCTGCTGGTTCGCGATCAACCGACCGTTGACGTCGTTCAGCCGGCGCGCGGTCGCCGCCAGCGAAAGCAGCTCCGACCATTCGCGGCGCACGAGCGCGCCCTCCGGCGAGGGGCCGAAGGCGACGAGCGCGGTGGTCACGTTCTGCCAGCCGGAGCGCGCGAGCTTCTCGCCACGCGCCGACGCGAGGCGATGCAACGCCGACACGTGGTCGAGCTTCGCGGCGGTCAGGGCGAGCAGCTTGTCGGCGTCGGCGGCGCGCAGCGCGTCGCGCTCCGCCTCGAGCACGCCGATGAGCGCGCGGTAGCCTGCCGTTTCGACGCGCAGCGCGTCGATCAGCACCGAGGGGTCGACGAACGTGTCGGGCATCAAGACTTCTTCGCTACCAACGCGAGGTCGACCGCGAGCATCTTGTCAGCGATCACCTGCGGGTCGATCGCGAGCTTGCCTTCGCGGATCGCCTGCTTGATCGCTTCGACGCGCGGGCGGTCGAATTCGCCGCTCGCGGCGAGGCTCGACTCGAGCTCGTGCAGCTGCGTGGACAGCGACGACAGCTGAACGCGATCGGCTTGCGCGGACGCCGCGGGCGCTTCGGCCTTCTTGCCGTTGCCCGCACGCTCTGTCTTGGCGGCGGTCTTGGCGCCGGCCAAATCGATGGGTGGCCTGATCTTCATGTGGATCTCCCGGCCGATGCCGCCGGGCGGCGCAACCCGTGCACCGCCGGCCAAACCCGGCCCATGCCGACATTATCGGCAGCCGCGGCGAGAACTGTAGCCTCATTTTGGGGACGGCGCTCATCGCGACCTCCTCGGCCGCGCATTGCATGCGCTGCATCGCGCGTCGGTCGCGGGCGAAACGCGCGTCGACGCGGCCTGCGGAGCGGTCTCCTTGCACACTGCACGCAAACGAGACCGTTGCGGGTCGACCGCCGCCAGCGCTCGCAGACGCGCTCCTCGAGCCTTGGCTCCCCTCTTGCTCGCGCAGGCGACCTTTGGCTTCGCCCGACGCGCTTGTATGTTGTCCACTCATCGGACCTGGACCACTTTGCCCGGGCGGGCGACGCCGGTCAATACGCGGCCGTTCGCAACCGCCACCCGTGCCGATTCGCCGTCGCCGGCCGCCGACAGCGCCTTGCCCTCGACCGAAACGGCGAACGTCGCGCCATCGTAGACGACGCGCACGGCGTCGCCAGGCTCGACGATCCGAGGCGAGCGCAGCAGATCTCGCTTGATCGGCTCGCCCGCGGCAAGCGCGCGCACCGTCGTCTTGCCCTCGATTGCATCCTCTGCGCCGTAGACGCCACCGTGAAACTGCGTGAGATCGAGCCGCTCGAGCCGGGTGTCGCCGGCGCCGACGATCGACCCGCGGGGGATCGGGCGCGCGGCGACCTGCACCGGCGCGTAGACCTTGATCTGCACGGGCACGTAGACGGTCCACGTGGCGCCGTCGACGCAGCGCACTCCCAGCGTGGCGCGCCCCCAAAGCCGTGCGCCCGGCGGAACGAACGGCTCGACGTGCGCGCAGGGCGCCAACGAAAGCCGTGGATCGACCTCGCCGACGACGACTTCGAGCTCGCCGCCGCCCGGCAGCACTTGCTGCTCGAGGAAGACGCGCGTGCGCTCGGCGAGCTCCGCGGACGCCGTGGCGGCGCCGCTCGCGCCGAGCGCGATCGCAAGCGCGATCGCCAATAACGAACGCGATAGAAGGCGGGAGGGCATCAGAGTTCGCTTCGGACCGTGGAGACGATGGTGCCAAGCGTACGCGCGTGCGCGAGCTGGCGGACCGGCGAAATGCGCGGGAATTCCGCCTCTACTCCGCCGATTGCCCGCGCGGTGCACGCCGATAATCGACGCCATCGCCGTAGAAAAGGAATCGTCGTGGTCGACCGCCTGGACGAAATGTTCCGCTTCCAGACCGAGGCGCTGAAGCTGAGGAGCCAGCGCCAGGAGCTGCTCGCCGCCAATATCGCCAACGCGGACACGCCGAACTACAAGGCCGTCGACTTCGATTTCGCCCGCACACTCGCGCAAACGGCCGCTGCGCCAACGGGTGCGCCGTCGCCAGCGCCGAATGTGCTGTACCGGCAACCGACGCAGCCGAGCCTCGACGGCAACACCGTCGAGATGGACGTCGAGCGCGCGCAGTTCGCCGACAACACCGTGCGCTACGAGGCAACGCTTCGATTCCTCAACGCGCAGATCAAGCTGATGCTCACCGCCTTGCAAGGATAACCCCCCATGTCGCTATTCAACGTGTTCGACATCGCAAGTTCGGCCATGAGCGCGCAATCGGAGCGCCTCAACGTGACGGCGAGCAACATCGCGAACGCCGAAAGCGTCGCCGGCCCCGATGGTCAGACCTACAAGGGCAAGCAGGTCGTTTTTCAAGCGATTCCGCCCGCTTCCGGCGACGGACCGGCGAAAGTTCGCGTCGCTTCCGTGATCGAGGACCCGTCGGCGCCGCGCCGCGTGTTCGACCCGAAGCATCCGGCCGCCGACGCACAGGGCTACGTCACGCTGCCCAATGTGAGCGTCGTCGACGAGATGGTCAACATGCTCTCGGCGTCGCGCTCGTACCAGTCGAGCGTCGAAGTGATGAATACGGCGAAGAATCTGCTGTTGAAGACGCTTTCGCTCGGATCGTAAACGCACGACGAGGATTACCCACGATGACCACCGTCAACAATTCGATTGCAGCGCTCGGCGCGCCGAGCGCGTCGAGCTCGACCGCGAGCACCTCGACCACGTCGAGCACCTCGCCCGACGCCGCCGCCGACCGCTTCCTCACGCTGCTCGTCACGCAGCTTCGCAACCAGGATCCGCTCAATCCGCTCGACAACGCGCAGGTCACCTCGCAGCTCGCGCAACTGTCGACGGTGACGGGGATCAACAAGCTGAACGACACCGTCGCCGCGATGTCGGCGCAGTTCGCCGCGGGTCAATACCTGCAGGCGCTGCCGATGGTCGGGCACGACGTGCTCGTCGCCGACAACAGGATGACGCTCACCGAGGGCAAGGGCCAATACGCGGCGACGTTCGCGGCGGCGGCCGATCACGTGAGCGTCAAGATCAGCGACGCCGACGGCAAGGTCGTGCGGACGATCGACACGGACGCAACGCAAGCGGCCGGCGTCGCGACGTTCGCTTGGGACGGCAAGAAGGACGACGGCACCGCGTGTGCGGACGGCACGTACACGGTGGCGGTCACCGCGACGAAGGCGGGCGCGTCGGTCGCCATCGATACGCTGACGGTCGGACACGTAAGCGGGGTCGTACCCGGGACCAACAGCACGCTGCTGCAGCTCGGCAACCTCGGCGTCGTCGACCTCGCGCAGATTCTACAGATCAACTGAAGGAGATAACCGATGAGCTTTCAACAGGGACTGTCCGGCCTATTCGCCGCCTCGCGCAACCTCGACTCGATCGGCAACAACGTCGCCAACGCGAGCACCGTCGGCTTCAAGTCGTCGGGCGTCGTGTTCGCCGACGTCTACGCGGCCTCGCTCGGAGCGACCAGCGGCAACAGCATCGGCATCGGCACGGCGGTCGAGGAAGTGCGCGGCAATTTCGGGCAGGGCAACGTCTCGACGACGAGCAACCCGCTCGACATGGCGATCAACGGCCAAGGCTTCTTCCGCCTCGACAGCAACGGCGCGATCTCCTACTCGCGCAATGGCCAGTTCCACCTCGACAAGGACGGCTTCATCGTCAACTCCAACGGCAGCAAGGTGACCGGTTACGGTACCGATGCGTCCGGCAACATCCTGGTCGCGACCCCTGTGCCGCTGCAAGTCTCGTCGGCGCAGCTCAACGCGACGGCTACCGCGAATTCCAAGATCGGACTCAACCTCGACGCGCGCGACCCGATCATCACCAAGACGTTCAGCATCAGCGACGCGACCAGTTACAACAAGGCGACGTCGATCTCGATCTACGACAGCCTCGGCACTTCTCACGCGCTGTCGACGTACTACGTCAAGACGGCCGCAAACACGTGGGATGTCTTCGGCGCCGTCGACGGCACGGCGCTCGGCGCGACGATTGGCACGCTGTCGTTCGACACCGACGGCACGCTCGACACGACGACGACGACGCTGCCGTTCAGCGTATCGGCGACGTTGCCCACCGGACCCGTGACGCCGCTCGACTTCACGCTCGACTATACGGGATCGACGCAGTACGCCTCGAGCTTCGGCGTCGACACGCTGTGGCAGGACGGCTTCTCCGCCGGAATGCTCTCCGGATACGGCATCTCGGACGACGGCACGATCCTCGGCCGCTATTCGAACGGTCAGTCGCGCAACCTCGGCCAGGTCGTGCTCGCGAACTTCAAGAATCCGCAGGGCCTGCAGCCGCTCGGCAACAACGGTTACGCCGAAAGCAACGAATCGGGTCAGCCGATTCCCGGCACGCCGGGCTCGAGCAGCTTCGGCGTCGTTCAATCGGGTGCGGTCGAGGAGTCGAACGTCGACCTGACGCAGGAGCTCGTCAACATGATCACCGCGCAGCGCGTCTACCAGGCGAACGCGCAGACGATCAAGACGCAGGACCAGGTGCTGAACACGCTGGTCAACCTCAGATAACCGGAAAGGTAGCGGGGACCGGGTGACGGAAGCCTCTGTTACACGACCTCTGACCTCTGCACAATGGACCGCCTGATCTACATCGCAATGACCGGCGCGCAGCAGTTGCTGCACCAGCAGGCACAGAGCGCGCACAATCTCGCCAACGCGGCCACCACCGGCTACAAGGCCGAAACGGGCGCGTTTCGCGCGGCGCCCGTTGCCGGCCCCGGAATGGCGACGCGCGCGTACGCCGTCGACACGACGACCGGCGCGGATCTCACGGCGGGCTCGATCCAGCCGACCGGCCGCGATCTCGACGTCGCGATCGAAGGCGACGGCTTTCTCACCGTGCAAGGGTCCGACGGCAACGAGGCCTACACGCGCAACGGCAGCCTGCAGGTGAGCGCGGAAGGCGAGTTGCAGACGCGAACCGGCCTCACGGTGCTCGGCGACGGCGGCCCGATCAACATACCGCAGGACTCGAAGGTCTCGATCGGACACGACGGCACGGTGTCGATCGTCACGTACGGGCAGTCGGCAGCCAATGTGACCTTGGTGGGACAGCTCAAGCTCGTCAAGCCCGCAACGAACGAGGTGATCAAAGGGGCCGACGGGCTGTTCCGGCTGAAGAACGGCCAGCAGGCCGAGGCCGACCCATCGGTCAGCCTCACCGCCGGTGCGCTCGAGGGAAGCAACGTCAACACGGTTTCGGTGATGGTCGACATGATCGGCCTCGCACGCCAGTTCGAAATGCAAATGAAGCTCCTGCAGAACGCCGAAGGCAACGCACAGCGCGCGACCACGCTGCTGTCGACGCAGGCGTAACCGCGGCTCGAAGCCGCACGAGGACACACTGATGATCCGCTCGCTCTGGATTGCAAAGACCGGTCTCGACGCCCAGCAGACGCAAATGGACGTCATCTCGAACAATCTCGCCAACGTCAGCACCGCCGGATTCAAGCGCTCGCGCGCGGTGTTCGAGGACTTGCTCTATCAGACGCTGCGCCAGCCCGGCGCGCAATCGTCGCAGCAGACGCAGCTGCCAACCGGCCTGCAACTGGGCACCGGCGTGAAGCCAGTCGCCACCGAGCGCGTGTTCACGCAAGGCAACCTGCAAAAGACCGACAACCCGCTCGACATCGCCGTGAACGGGCAGGGCTTCTTCCAGGTGACGATGCCCGACGGCACGCTTGCCTACACGCGCGACGGATCGTTCCATCTCGATTCGCAGGGCCAGCTTGTGTCCTCGTCGGGATATCCGGTGTCGCCGGCGATCACGATCCCTTCGAACGCGCAGGCAGTCACGGTGGCGCGCGACGGCACGGTGACGGTCACGCAGCCGGGCCAGGCAACGCCCACGCAGGTCGGCGCGATCCAGCTCGCGAACTTCATCAATGCCGCCGGACTGCAGGGTCAGGGCGAGAATCTCTATATCGAGACGGCATCGTCGGGAACGCCGACCACCAACTCGCCGGGAACGAACGGCCTCGGCCTGCTGCAGCAGGGTTACATCGAGACGTCGAACGTCAACGTCGTCGAGGAGCTCGTGAACATGATCCAGACGCAGCGCGCATACGAGATCAACTCCAAGGCCGTGCAGACATCCGACCAGATGTTGCAAAAGCTCACCCAACTCTGATTCACGCAGCGCCCATCATGAACGCCATCATCGTCGCGCTCGTCGCAATCTTCGTCGCCGGCTGTGCTCAGATGCAGCAGGCCACCCGCACCGTCGAGGTCCACCAGCCGATGTCGGTTCGCCCGCCGATCGCGCCGACGACGCCGCCCACGAGCGGCGCGATCTACCAGGCATCGACCGCGTCGCAGCCGTCCTACATGCCGCTGTTCGAGGATCGACGCGCGCGCGCGATCGGCGACACGCTCACCGTCAACATCAACGAGAAGATCCAGGCGAGCAAGAAAGCCGCGACCACCGCCGATCGCACGGGAAGCAGCAAGTTCGCGATTCCGGAGATCAAGACGCCGACGGGCCACACCTATCAAGGCGGCGCGATCACCGGAACGTCGGCAAGCGAATTCGAAGGCAAGGGCGACTCCGCGGCGAACAATATATTCACCGGCACGATCACCGTCACCGTCATCGACGTGCTGCCGAATGGCAATCTCGTCGTCGCCGGCGAGAAGCAGATCGGCATCAATCAGGGTTCGGAATTCATCCGCTTGTCCGGCGTCGTCAACCCGACGTTCATCTTCGCCGGCAACATCGTGTCGTCGGTGCAGATCGCCGACGCGCGGCTGGAGTATCGCGGCACCGGCTACATCGACGAAGCACAGACGATGGGCTGGGCGCAACGGATCTTCCAGTCGATCCTGCCGTTCTGACATCGAGCGCGCACATGACCTTCGAATCGGTTTTCCGGCGCGCCATCGCGGCGCTGTTCGCGGCAACGACCCTCGCCGCGGCGCCCGTCGCCGCCGAGCGCATCAAGGACCTCGCGAACATTCAGGGCGTGCGCAGCAATCAGCTGATCGGCTACGGGCTGGTGGTCGGCCTCGACGGCACCGGCGACCAGACGACGCAGACGCCGTTCACCGTGCAGAGCATCGCGACGATGCTCTCGCAGCTCGGCATCAATCTTGCGACCGGCACGAACCTGCAACTGAAGAACGTCGCGGCCGTGATGGTCACCGCGCAGCTCGCCCCTTACGCACAGCCGGGGCAACTGCTCGACGTGACGGTTTCCTCGCTCGGCAACGCGAAGAGCCTGCGCGGCGGCACGCTGCTGCTGACGCCGCTCAAAGGCGCCGACGGTCAGGTCTATGCGATGGCGCAGGGCAACGTCGGCATCGCGGGCGCCGGTGCATCGTCAGGCGGAAGCAAGACGCAGGTGAATCAATTGAATTCGGGTCGCATCGCCGGCGGCGCCACCGTCGAGCGCGCGGTGCCCGCAGTGCTCGGCACGACCGAGTTCGTGCAACTCGAGCTGCGTGACACCGACTTCGGCGTCGCCCGCTCCGTCGTCGACGCGGTGAACCGGCGCTTCGCAGCGCCGCTTGCGAGCGCGGTGGACGGGCGCACGATCCGCGTTCACGCGCCGTCGTCGTCCGACGAGCGCGTCACGTTCATCGCCCAGCTCGAAGACGTCGCCGTCGAGGCAAGCATTCCGGCGGCCAAGGTGATCATCAACGCGCGCACCGGCTCGATCGTCATGAACCAGGCGGTGACGCTCGACGCCTGCGCGGTCGCGCACGGCAACCTTACGGTGACGATCGCGAGCGAGCCCGTCGTGAGCCAGCCGGCGCCGTTCTCGCAAGGACAGACGGTCGTCACGCAGAAGACCGACATCCAGCTCAAACAGGACGGCGGCACGTTCTATACGCTCGGCGCCGGCGCGAAGCTCGCCGACGTCGTCAAGGGATTGAACACGCTCGGTGCGACCCCGCAGGATCTGCTCGCGATCCTGCAGGCAATGAAGGCGGCCGGCGCGTTGCGCGCCGAGCTCGAGATCATCTAGGCGCTCGCGCGATGGCCCTTCGAGGCACAGCGGTTGACCTAGGCGCGGCGCTCGCGGTCGACGCGAACGCGCTCACCTCGCTCAAGCAGCAGGCGAAGCGGGCGCCGGCCGAAGCGTTGTCGAAGGCCGCCGGGCAGTTCGAGGCGCTGTTCGTCTCGATGGTGTTGAAGAGCATGCGCGACGCGCTGCCGCAGGACGGACTGTTCGCGAGCGAGACGACGAAGACGTACACGGCGATGTTCGACCAGCAGCTCGCGTTGAAGCTTTCCGAGCGCGGAATCGGTCTGCGCAAGGCGCTCGAAAAGCAACTCGCGCGGAGCCTTCCGGCGGCAGCCGACGCGGAGTCGACTTCCGGATCGCCCGCGACCCCGGCAACCGCGAAGGAAGCGGCGCCGCCGGTCGTCGTGCCCAAGCGAGTCGAGCGCCCGATCGCCGCGCCGACGCAATCGTCCGAAGCAGCGTCGCCTCTCGCCTTCATCGAAAGGCTGCGGCCGCATGCCGAGGCCGCCGCGAAGGCGCTCGGCGTTCCGGTTCAATTCCTGCTCGCTCAAGCCGGGCTCGAAAGCGGCTGGGGCAAGAGCCAGCCGAAAACCGCCGACGGCGTGTCGAGCCACAATCTTTTCGGCATCAAGGCCGGACGCCGCTGGTCGGGCGACGTCGCGCCCGCCAAGACGACGGAGTACGTCGACGGCCGTGCCGTGCAATCGACCGAGCGTTTTCGCGCGTACGGGTCGTACAGCGAATCGTTCCAGGACTTCGTGCGGCTGCTCAAAGGCACGCGGTACGCCGACGCGCTGTCGCACGGCAACGACCCGACGCGCTACGCGCAGAGCCTCCAGCGCGCGGGCTACGCGACCGACCCCGCGTACGCCGCGAAGCTCGCCCGGGCTATTGCGCTGGTCACCCGCCACACCGGATCGGCGCCGCCCGCTCAAGTTCTGGCAGGCGATGCCGATACCCGTTCAGATCACGCGTAGCACGCCTGAGCATCCGTCATGTCCAACGGCATCTATGGCATCGGCCTTTCCGGTCTGGCGGCAGCCCAGTCAGGGTTGCTCACGGCGGGTCACAACATCGCCAACGTCAACACGCCGGGCTACAGTCGGCAGGAGATCCTGCAGACGACGCGGCTTCCGCTGTTCACCGGCGCCGGCTTCTTCGGACAGGGCACGGACGTCGCCGCCGTCCGCCGCGTCTACAGCGATTTCCTGGTCGCGCAGCAACGGCAGGTAGCCGCCGACGCGAGTCAGCTCGACGCGTATCACACGCAGCTTACGCAGGTCGACAGTCTGTTCGGCACGCCGGAGACCGGTCTTGCGCCGGCGCTGGCCGGCTTCTTCGCCGGCGTCAACGGCGTCGCTGCGCAACCGTCGGACATCGCGTCGCGCGAGCAGATGCTCTCGTCGGCGAACGTTCTGGTCGCGCGCTTCCGGGCGCTCGCCGGCGAGCTCGATCGGATGCGCGCCGGCGCCAACGCCGAAGTGCGCAACAGCGTCAATTCGATCAACGGCTATGCAGCGAAGCTCGCGTCGCTCAACCGGCGAATCGCCGAAGCGAGCGCGGCGAACCCGAACCAGCCTGCGAACGACCTGCTCGATCAGCGCGACGTGCTGATGACCCAGTTGAACCAGGTGATCGGCGCGCGCGCGGTGCAGCAGTCCGACGGCTCGACGAACGTCTTTCTCGCGAACGGCCAGGCGCTCGTCGTCGGCGTGTCGTCGTTCGCGCTGACGACTTCACCGGATCCGGTCGATCCGAGCAATCTGCAGGTCGCGCTCGATACGGGTGGCGGCGCGCCGGTGCTATTCAGGAGCTCGGACTTGAGCGGTGGCGCGCTCGCGGGGGTGCTCGCCAACCGCGACAACATCCTCACGCGCGCGCAAAACGAGATGGGTCGCGTCGCGCTCGTGCTGGGCGAGCAGTTCAACGCGCAGCATCGTCTGGGCCAAGATCTCAGGAGCGCGGCCGGCGGCGACTTCTTCAGCGTTCCGTCGCCGATCGTGCAGGGCGCGCTCACCAACACCGGCACGGCAACGATCAGCGCGGCGGTCGCGTCGTCGAGCGCAGTGGCCGCAAGCGACTATCAGCTCGCGTACGATGGCGCCAACTACACGGTGACGCGGCAGAGCGATGGCACCGTGCAGACGTTCGCCGCGTTGCCGCGCACGGTCGACGGCGTGACGATCAGCGTTGCGTCGGGCGCGATGGCGGCCGGCGACACGTTCCTGATACAGCCGACGCGCTACGCGGCGCGCGACCTCGACGTGGCGGTCGACGATCCGACGCAGATCGCCGCGGGCACGCCGATCCGCACCGCAGCGACCGTCTCGAACGCAGGCAGCGGCGTGATTTCGTCCGGCGCGATCGACGCATCGTATTGGGCAACCGCGCTTGCGTCGCCGGTGACGCTGACGTATTCGGCGGCCACGACCACGCTCTCGGGCTTTCCGGCGACGTTGCCGGTCAGCGTAACCGTCGGCACGACCACGACCGTCTATCCGGCGGGAACTCCGGTGCCGTACACGTCCGGCGCGACGATCGCATTCGGCGGCGCTTCGTTCACGCTGTCGGGCGCGCTCGCCGGCGGCGACACGTTCACGATCGCGCCGAACGCCAGTGGAACGGGCGACAACCGCAACGCACTGCTGCTCGCCGCGCTGAGCGACGCGAATCTGGTCGGCGGCACGGCGACGCTCGCGAGCGCGTACGGACAGATGACGGCGTTCGTCGGAACGACAACGCAAGGCGCTGGCGTGGAGAGCGAAGCGCAGTCGCAACTGCTCGCGTACGCCGACCAGTCGTTGCAGTCCGTGTCGGGCGTGAACCTCGACGAGGAAGCGGCGAACCTCCAGAAGTATCAACAGGCCTATCAGGCGGCGGGCAAAGTGATGGCGATCGCGAACTCGCTGTTCGACTCGATCCTCGAGATCGCAAGGAGCTAGCCATGCGTGTATCCACGTCGCAGGTGTACGCGCTCGGGGTCGCGGGGATCGCGCGCCAGCAGGAGACGCTGCTGCGCACGCAACAGCATGTCGCCTCCGGCAAGCGCGTGATGACGCCGGCCGACGATCCGGTTGCCTCTACGCAGGCGCTCGCGATCGACGAGGCGGCGAGCCGTCTCGATCAATACAGCGCGAACATCGGAGTCGCGAAGAACGCGCTGGGCTTGGACGAGGATGTGCTTTCGCAAGTGACCGACCTCCTGCAGAGCGTTCGCACGACCGCTGTCAACGCGGGCGACGCGTCGCTGAGCGACTCCGACCGCGCGAGCCTTGCCTCCGACGTGCAAGGTCGGCTAGATCAGCTGATGGGGCTCGCCAACAGCAAGGACGGCAACGGTAATTACATGTACACGGGCTTCGCCATCGGGACGCAGCCGTTCATCCCGGGAGCGGGGGGAAGCGTCGGTTACCAGGGCGACCAGGGCGTCCGTACGCTCGACGTCGCGCCAGGCCGGGCCATCGCGCTCGGCGAGAACGGCGCCGCGCTGTTCGAACGGGTACGCAATGGCAACGGCGTTTTCGTCGCCAGCGCGGCGGCGGCGAACAGCGGATCGGGCGTCATCGCGCCGGGACAGGTGACCGATCCGAGCGCGTTGACCGGACACACGTACCAGCTCCAGTTCAGCGTTGTCGCCGGCGTCACCACGTACGACGTGTTCGATGTCACCGCGAGCGCTTTCGTGCCACCGCTGGGGAACGCATTCACGTCCGGCGGTGCGATCGCCGTCGCGGGCGAGCAGACGACGGTGAGCGGGGCGCCCGCCAACGGCGACACGTTCACGCTCGCGCCGTCGACTGCGCAGAGCGTCTTCGCGACGCTTTCCAAGCTCGTTGCCGCGCTCAACGCGCCGGCGACCGGCGCGGCCGGCGCAGCGCGTCTGGGCAACGATCTCAACGCGGCGCTGACCGACCTCGACCAGGACCTGAACCACGTGCTCGCCGTGCGCGCCGACGTCGGCGCTCGGCTTCGCGAGCTCGACAGCCTTTCGGCCGGCAGCGACGACCGACGGCTGCAGTACGACCAGACGCGATCGGGCCTGATCGACCTCGACTATAGCCAGGCGCTGTCCGATTTCGCGAAGCAGCAGATCGCGCTCGAAGCGGCGCAGAAGTCGTTTCTCAAGGTGAGCGGTCTCGCGCTGTTCGACTACCTTTGAGCACGAGTTTGGAACAAGACCAACAACAATCGCAGGCCGTCGGAGTGCTCGCCAATCCCTCGACCGTCGCCCGCGAAACGCTGCGCCAGCTTGCCGCGCGCAAGCTGCCGCCGACGCCGGACAACTACGCTCGCTGCTACAACGAAATCGCGCGACCGGGCAGCGTTTACGCCGCGCTCGATTCGACCGAGATGCTGCGCGAAGTGGCCGACGATCTCGCCGCAACGCATGGCGATGGGCTGCCGGATGCCGTAGCGCTGCGCCGTGCGATCGACGCCGGCGACTGGCCGCAGGCGCGTGTCGTGCTCAAGCGCTTGTGCGCGGCGCCGGCGCCTCAGACGAGCTTGCCGACCTGGGCGCCGCTCATCCGCGATCTCTTCCATCAATGGGAAGCGCGCACGCCGGGGATCACGCAGGCACGCAAACGCGAAGCGCTCGAGCACGTGCTCGCCGCGTTTGCCGCATCGACCGACGGGCTCTACGCGCGGTTGCGCGGGCTCGTTCGCAGCTGGGCCGAAAGCGCTGCCGTGCCGGCGAGCATGGTGCCGGCCATCGACGAAGGAGGCGCGGGCGGCACGCCCAAGCTGCCGCCGGACGTGACGATCCCATTGTGGCGAGAGCTCGTCGCGCAGACGCTTACTCTCGGCGTCGTCGAACGGCTCGGCTATTCGCCCGCGCTCGCGCTCGAAGCGCAGAAGCTCGCGACCGAGGCACGGGTCGTCGACAGCGCCGACGGCGTGGCGGCGCTCGCGGCGAAGCTCAAGCGCTTCTGGGTCACGCTCGAGCTTCGCGGCGACGACCAGCGCGAGATCCAGAAGGGCTTGCTGCGCCTGCTGCACCTGCTGACAGCCAACCTTGTCGAGCTCGCAGGCGACGCGTCCTGGATCCGCGGGCAGCTCGCCGCGGTCGCGTCGCTCGCGCAGGGCCCGGTCGACCTCGAGACGATCGGCGCGCTCGAGCGGCGGCTGCGCGAAGTGACGCTGCAGCAGGGCGTGCTGAAGCAGACCCTCGACCAGGCGAAAGATGCGATGAAGCAGATGATGACGACGTTCATCGATCGCGTCAGCTCGCTCGCCTCCGACACCGGCGTCTACCACGACAAGCTCGCCCACTACGCGACCGAGATCGAAAGCGCGACCGACCTGCCGAAGCTCTCGTCGCTGATCGTCGAGGTGATGCACGACACGCGCGCGATCCAGACCGATCTCGGCCGCTCGCGCGACGAGCTGCTCGCGGCGCGCAAGACGGTCGAGGAGATGCAAGCGCGCGCGCTACGGCTCGAGGGCGAGCTGTCCGCGCTATCGGACCGGCTGCACGAGGACCATCTGACGCAGGTGCTGAATCGGCGCGGCCTCGAGCGCGCGTTCGAGATCGAGGCGTCGCGCGCCGACCGCTACGAGCGGCCGCTGTCGCTCGCGATGCTCGACATCGACAACTTCAAGGCATTGAACGATCGGCTGGGACACCAGGCCGGCGACCTCGCGCTCGTGCACCTCGCACGCATCGTGCGCCGGTCGATCCGCCCATCCGATATCGTGTCGCGTTACGGCGGCGAGGAGTTCGTGATCCTGCTGCCCGAGACCATCGCGTCCGAAGGAGTGTCGATCATGACTCGCGTGCAGCGCGATCTGACGCGGCGCTTCTTCCTGCACAACAACGAGCGCGTGCTGATCACGTTTTCGGCCGGCGTCGCGCAGCGCGTCATCGGCGAAAGCGAGGAAGAGCTGATCGCCCGCGCCGATCGCGCGCTCTACCACGCGAAGCAGACGGGCAAGAACAGGGTCGTTGCCGCTTGAGGTAGCGGCGCGGCACGTTTTCCTAATCCAACAGCTTGTTCTCCAGCGCGTAGCGCGTGAGCTCCGCGTTCGTCGTGAGCTTCAACTTCGCGAGCAACCGCGCCCGATACACGCTGACCGTCTTCGGCGACAGCGCGAGCTCGTCGCCGATCTGCGCGAGCGTGCGTCCCTGCGCGATCAGCCGCAGCGTCTGGAACTCGCGGTCCGACAAGAGCTCGTGCGACGGCGCATCGTGATCGCGGTCGAAGCTCGCCGCCAGCGACTCGGCGAGCTCGGGCGTGATGTAGCGGCGGCCGCGCGTGATCTGGCGGATCGCCTCGACCACCTGCGAAGCGGCGGCGACTTTCGTCAGGTAGCCCGACGCGCCCGCCTTGAGCGCGCGAAACGCGTACTGATCTTCCGGGTACATGCTCAGGATCAGCACCGGCAGCTTGGGCCACTCTTCCTTGACCTGCTTGAGCGTCTCGATGCCGTTCTTGCCGGGCATCGCGATGTCGAGCACGAGCACGTCGACCAACTCGCGGCGCAGCAGCTGAATCACTTCGCCGTGGTTCGACGCTTCGCCGGCGATCGCGAAATCGATCTGCGCCGACAGGATCTGACGCAGCCCCTGGCGGACGACGGCGTGATCGTCGGCGAGCGCGACGCGAATCACGACGCCACCCGCGCGCGAGACGGCGGCTCGATCGGCGGCGTCTGCGTCGGAATTCGAAGCGTGATCGCGGTGCCGCCGCGCGGGCCTTTCGCGATGTCGACCGCGCCGCCGAGCGCGAGCGCGCGCTCGCGCATGCCGCGCAGACCGAAATGGCCGCGCTTCGCGACGTCGGCGCGGGCGACGCCGCGCCCGTCGTCGATCACCTCCAGCACGAGCTCGCCGTCGGCGGCGACCAGGTTGACGTCGACGCGCGACGCGCCGGCGTGCTTCGCGATGTTGTTGAGCGCTTCCTGGCAGACGCGGAATACGACGATCGCCGGGTCGGGCCCGAGCACGATGTCGTCGTGCGACGAGACGAACAGGCACGGCACGCCGGTGCGTTGCTGGAACGTGCGCGCCTGCCAATCGAGCGCGGCGACGATGCCCTCGTCGAGGATGCCGGGCCGCAGGTTGTGCATGATACGCGTCGACGACGCGATCACAGCGTCGACCAGCTGGTCCATCTGCTCGAAGTGTTGCGCGAGCTCGGCGTCGCTCGCGCGCTGCCCCTTGAGCCAGGCGAGCTCGAACTTGACGCCGGTGATCGTGCTGCCGATGTCGTCGTGGATCTCGCGGGCGATCGTCGCGCGTTCCTCCTCGCGAACGCGCGCCTGATGCGACGAAAGCTCGCGCAGCTCCTCGCGCGAGGCGCGCAAATCCTCCTCGGCACGCTTCTGCGGCGTGATGTCGATCGCGATGCCGTCCCACAGCAGGCGGCCGGACGCGAGCCTGCGCACCCGCGCGGTCACCTCGATCCAGCGCGGACGTCCGGCGTCGTGCGCGCCGACCTGCGCCGTGAACTCGAGCCAGCCCGGCGGCACGGTCGTCGACGGCGCGCGGCGAAAGCGCGCGCACAGCGACTCGATGTCGGCCTTGGCGATCGGCGCGAGCGCCCGCATCGGGTCGGCGACGAATTCCTGTGCGCTCACGCCGAGCAGCCGGCGCGATCCTTCGCTCACGTAGATCAGCGTGATCTCGCCGCGCGCATCGACGGTGAGCTGGAAGACCATGCCCGGCAGGTTGGCGGTCAGTGCGCGGAAGCGCTCCTCGCTTTCGGCGAGTGCGGCCTCGGCCTCGCGGCGATGCCGGCGAGAGGCCGCCGCCTCGATCGCTCGATCGAGCGCGGGTTCGAGCCTGCCGAGCTTGTCTTTCATCAGATAGTCGTCGGCGCCCTCGCGCATCGCTTCGACGGCGACTTCCTCGCCGATCGCGCCGGACACGATCAGGAATGGAAGGTCGTCGCCGCCGCGGCGAACGATCGCGAGCGCTTCAAGCGACGTGAAACGGGGCAGGCGATGGTCGGCGATGACCGCCGACCATCCGCCGCGCTCGAGCTCGCGCGTGAGCTCGTCCGCGGTCTCCACGCGTACGCCGTTGACGCGCCGGCCGGCGGCGCGCAGCCGGGCGAGCAACAGCTCGTAGTCGTCGACCGAATCTTCGATGACGATCAGTTCGAGCGTGGGCCGCAATGGTGCGGATTGTGGCGGCGACGGCATGGAAACGGCGGGCGGCGTGGTCGTTATGTTACCTGCGGCGCGGCGCCGTTGGGCGGCCGGGCGAGGGCAGCGGCGAAGAACAGCGCGCCTTTCCACCCTTTAGTTTGGCGATCGGTTGCCGATACAAACTAGCAGAATGCACGAGCCAGCGCCAAAAGGCTTGATCAGAAGGGAACCGCCTTGTCCGATGTCCTGCATGCTCCCGACGCCCCCGCTTCGCCAGTGAACGCCCCGCCCGCCGACGGGACGCCTGCCTCGGCTTTGCAGACGATCTATATCGCGCGTCAGCCGATCGTCGACGCCCGGATGGACCTCGTCGGCTTCGAGTTGCTGTTCCGCTCGACGGCCGAGAATGTCGCCGTGGTCCAGGACAGCGTCTTCGCGACGTCTACGGTTGTCGCGAACGCTTTCGCCGAGATCGGCCTCGCGCAGGTCATCGGCCCGGTCGACGGGTATCTCAACGTCGACATCGACTTCCTGTACAGCGACCTGATCGACGCGCTGCCGCCCGACCGCATCGTGCTCGAGCTGCTCGAGCAGCGGATCGTCGACGAAACGACGATCGAGCGCTGCCGAGAGCTGCGCAAGCGCGGCTACCGGATCGCGCTCGACGATTTCGTCGGCAATTTCGACGAGCTCGACAAGCTGCTGCCGTCGGTCGACGTCGTGAAGATCGACTTCCAGCGCATCGATCCGCTGCTGATTCCGATGATCGTCAAGATGCTGCGGCGATTCAAGGTGCAGCTGATCGCCGAGAAGATCGAGACG
Source organism: uncultured beta proteobacterium (assembly GCA_963728935.1). GTDB lineage: Bacteria > Pseudomonadota > Gammaproteobacteria > Burkholderiales > Casimicrobiaceae > CAVSMC01. Next base: position 4,057,230 of record CAVSMC010000001.1, read on the forward strand.
CCGGCGCAGTTCGGGCAGGCGAAGTCGCTCGGCATCGATCTGTTCCAGGGCTACCATTTCGCGCATCCGCAGATCCTGTCGGCGAAGCGCGCGAAGCCCGCCAAGTTCGCGCTGCTGCGGCTGCTGTCGCTCGCGATGGACGACGCGGACGTGCGCGAGATCGAGAACGAGTTCAAGCGCCATCCGAACCTGTCGGTCAATCTGCTGCGGCTCGTCAATTCCGCGGCGATGGGCCGCGCGCAGAGCGTGACATCGCTGCGCCATGCGCTGGTGTTGCTCGGCCGCCGTCAGCTGCGCGTCTGGCTGCAGCTGCTGCTGTACACGGCCGACCGCGGCGAGAAGTCGCTCGCGAGCCCGCTGCTGCAGCTCGCCGCGGTGCGCGGCAAGCTGATGGAGCTGCTCGCGACGCGCCAACCCGCGCTGGAAAGCTCGCTGAAGGAGCTCGCGTTCATCACCGGCATCCTGTCGTTGATGGACGTGCTGCTCGAGATCCCGCACGCCGAGATCCTGCGCGAGCTCAATCTGCCGGTGACGGTCGAAGCCGCGCTGCTGCAGCGAGAGGGCGAGATCGGCGACCTGCTGACGCTCGCCGAAGGGCTCGAGCGCGAAGATGGCAAGACGGTCAACGCGACGCTGCACCGTATCGGCAACGTCGATCACGAATCGCTGTTGAAGATGCAGCTCGCCGCCTATCAGTGGGCGAACGAGATCGCCGCGGCGGCTTAGCTTAGGAGCCTGTCCGACAGGCTCCGAGCAGCGCCGAGATCGTCTCGGCGCCGACCGGCTCCCCGAACAGAAATCCCTGCGCGCGCTCGCAGCCCAACGCGCGCAGGAACTCGAGCTGCTCGCGCGTCTCGACGCCCTCGGCAACCGCCTCGAGCTTGAGCGCGCGGGCGAGCGCGAGGATCGTGCGCACGATCGCCTGGTTGTCGCTGTCTTCGGTGACGCGCGAAAGGAACGACCGATCGATCTTCAACACGTCGATCGGAAAGCGCTTGAGATACGACAACGACGAATAGCCGGTGCCGAAATCGTCGATCGAAATGCGCACGCCCATGCTCTTCAAGCGGCGCAGCGTCGCGATCGTGAGCTCGGCATCCTGCATCAGCGCCGTTTCGGTGATTTCGAGCTCGAGCCGATGCGGGTCGAGGCCCGACTCCTCGAGCGCAGTGGCGACGTCGACGTCGAAACCGGGTCGGCCGAACTGTGCCGCCGATACATTGACCGATACGCTGAGCTGTTGCGAGCCGTTGCCATTCCACTCGCGAACCTGCCGGCACGCCGCGCCAAGGATCCACCGACCGAGCTCGAAGATCACGCCCGTTGCGTCCGCGATGCGGATGAATCGTTCGGGCCCGATCACGCCGTGCCGCGGATGCCGCCAGCGCACGAGCGCCTCGACGCCGCCGATGCGGCGCGACGTCATGTCGACGACGGGCTGGTATAGGACGTCGAGCTCGCCGCGCCCGACCGCGTGACGCAGCGCGTTCTCGAGCAGCAGGTCGTCGCCGAGACCTTCGTCCAGGTCATGCGTATAGCACCGGACCTGAGCCGGACCTTTCTTCTTCGCGGCGTGCATCGCGCGCTCGGCGCGCTGCAGCAGCGTCGCGGCGTCGGCGGCGTCGTCGGGATAGACACCGACGCCGGTCGCGCAGCTCGCGAAGATCTCGACGCCGGCGATTTCGAACGGCCGTCCGAACGCCGCCGACACGAGGCCGCCGACGGCGAGCGGCTCGCCCATCGCGTGGTCGAAGTAGAGCGCGAACCGGTCCTGCGCGAGCCGTGCGATCAGCACATCGTGCGTGAACGATCGCGAAAGTCTCTGCGCAATCATGCGCAGCAGCGCGTCGCCGGCATCGTGACCGAGCGAATCGTTGACGCGTCGAAAGCGCTCCACGTCGATCAGCACGAGCGTCGCGCGTTGGCGCCGCGGACTCGCCCGCTCGAGCGACTGCTCGATCAGCCGCGCCAGCATCGCGGCGTTCGGCAGGCCGGTCAGCGCATCGTAGTAGGTTGCGCGGATCAGGCTCTTCTCGACTTCGTACTTCGCTCGACGCAGCTCCGCATGACGCAGCTCCCGCTCGACGACGGGCACGAGCCGCGCCGGGTTGGCTTTGTCGACGAAGTCGTCGGCGCCGAGCCGCATCGCGAGCGCCGCCGTTTCCTCCGGCATCGTGCCGGACATGATGATGAACGGCACGTCGGGCCGCTGTCGCCGCAGCACGTCGAACGCGCGTATCGCGTCGAAGCGCGGCATCTGATGGTCGGAGATCACGAGATCCCAGTCGTGGTCCGCCAACGCCGCCTGCATCTGGTCGGCCGTTTCGACGCGGTGGAACTCCAGGCGACGATGGATCGCCCGCAATTGCGCCTGCGCGAGCAGCGCGTCGTCTTCGCTGTCCTCGACTTGCAGGATGTGCTGGACTTCGCAGTTGGTCATGGCGGGTACGCGGCGCAGCGCCGGCACGCGCGAACGCGAACCGCTGCGCTTTTCACGAGGGCTCGGTCATCTATCGACCGTGGGGCGGGGAACTTGATGGCGGCCGGCAGCCGCCGCGACGCCGTTCGTCAGACGGCGGCGAATTCGTACAGCTCGTAGCCGGGACCTTGCTCGGCGAGCTTGGTCAGCACCGCGAATCCCGCGTCTTTGCCACGGCGCAGCGAGACCGCTTGCTCGACGTCGAACGTGCCGGCTGGGACGATCAGCTGCGGCAGCGAGTCGGCGCCGCCGCCGCTTTCCTCGGGCAACACGACCACCGGCGTGAGCTGACCGTCGGTTGCGCCTTCCGCGGCAGCGGCGGCCGCTTCCGGACTGTCGGACAGGAGCTCGCAGCCGAACTCGAGCCCGCTGCCCTTGAGAAGATTGCGAAACCAGCGGACCGCCGCGACTTGCAACCCCGTGCGGCCTTCCACGCGAAGCGCAATCAGGTCGCCGATCCGCAGCACCGCCGGATGTGCGTCGATCTGCCGCAGCGCATAACCGGCCGGCGTGTGGTTGATCACCTGGCACGACGTCATCGGCGGCAGTCCTGTCGGAGGATTCGCGATGCCGGCGTGCAAGCCGCGGCTGTACTGCCAGACACCGGAAAGGCCGGCGCACATGACCACGCGTGCGCGCGAGGGCAGCCGATTGAACTGACGCGCCGGCGGAATCGCCCATTGCCGCAGCAGCCGACGCAGCAGCGAAACGTATTGCTGCCGCGACGACGGGTCCTTGCCGATGCCGCCCGGAAGATCGCCGCCGGCTTCGAGCGCGCGGATCTGCTCCTGCAGTTGAAACGCGAGATCGAACGTCAGCAGAAAGATCTTGCTGCCGTCGATCGAGCCGCCTTTGTTCGCCGAGAACGGCGGGAAGTCGTGTCCGACCGGGATGATCGCCACCGCTTTCGCCATCCGGTGCACGGGCGCGACGTTGGTGAGCTTCGCCCAGTGAGAGAACTCCTGCAGATACCTGATGACGGTCGTGAGTTGACCCGGCATGAACCCGTACGGATTGGCGAGCGCGAGCAGCAGCGCCTGCAGATACACGCGTTCGGGGGTCATCTCCGCCTCGCCGGTGGCGATCGGCGTCTGATGGAGCGTGCGCTCGAGCGCGAAGGCATAGATCGAGTGCGCGTCCTGCCAGGTCTTCGGCGGAACCGGCGCATACGCGAGGTAGCTGTTGACGAGCACGTGCGCCGTGCATTGCAGGCAACGATGGATCAGCGCGACCGTCAGCCGGTTGCCGGTGAGGCGAATGCGCTTGTCGGCTTCGCGCGCGAGCAGATGCTTGTACGCGACGCACAGCTCGTTCGCGAGCGAAACGGTGGCCTTCGCCGCCTCGAGCGCTTCGCCGGAAAGCGGATGCGACGCGCGCACGAACTGCTTTTCGAGCTGCGGCCAAAGAGGCGAGGCCGTGATCCAGAACTTTTCGGCAAGCTCGAGCCGCCGCGAGTCGCTCATTGCGACGCGGTTGGTTGCGGCAAGCGCGTCGCCGATGACGCGCGCGGCCTGCAACGCGTCGCGGCGGCTCGTCTCGGCGAGCCACTGCGCGACCTTGGTCGGCCGCGTCTCGGGCGGATTCGCCGGACGGGGGTCGATCGGCGGCAGGCTCAATGTCAATGGCATGGCGCGTCGATTGTAAGCGATGGGCATCGCGCCGGGTCTACCTCGTCGATTCGCGGAAGAATGCGAGCACCGGCGCAATCTGCTCGGCCGTGAGCAGCATCGGCGCATGACCGACGCTTTCGGCTTCGACCACGCGCGCACGCGGTCCGCGCGAGGTCATCTGCGCGGCGGTCGCAGCGGACAAGAGGTCCGATTGCGCGCCTCGCAACACGAGCGTCGGACATCGGATCGCGTCCCAGACGCCCCACAAGTCGGGGGGAGCAGGCGCGCCCTTGAACGCATGTGCGATGCCGGGGTCGTACGCCATGCACCAGCGGCCATCGGGGCCGCGACGTACGTTCGTTGCCGTGAGATAGCGCCACTGCGCATCGGTCAGCGCGCCGAACGGCGCCGAAATGTCGCGCACATAGCGCTCGATGCCGTCGAACGTGTCGAACGTCGGCGCCTGACCGACGTACGCGCCGATGCGCTCGAGCGCGGCCGTTTCGATGAACGGACCGACGTCGTTGACGACGAGCCTCGCCACCGGCGATTTCGGGCGCGCCGCGGCGACCATGCCGAGCAATCCGCCCATCGACGTTCCGATCCAATCGACCGATTGCGCGCCGCTTCGCGCGATCAACGCGGTGAGCGTCGTCAGATAGGTCGGGAACGCATAATCGGCCGGATCGGCGAGCCAATCCGATTCACCGCGTCCCGGCATGTCGACGGCGAGCACGCGGTGCGTCGACGCGAGCGCTTCTGCGATCACGTCGAAGTCGCGGCCGTTTCGCGCCAGTCCATGCACGCAAATGACGACGCGCGGATTGTCCGCCGCACCCCATTCCCAATACACGACGCAGTGATAACCGTGGGGCGAGAGGCCGAGAAGCTCTGCGCGTCGCGGCTGAGTCGAGGTGAGCGTCATGGGAAATGTGGGAAATTAGGGTCAGACTCGAATTTCGCCCCGCTCGACTCCACGCTAACCGCCGCGCCGAAATTCGAGTCTGACCCTAATCTCCTAGCTTCCGCGCAGCGTGCGCTCGAGGATCAGCAACATGGCCGCGGTCGCGCCCCAGATGTAGCGCTCGCCGAACGGGATCGCCCAATAATAGCGCCGTGTCGTGCCGAGCATCCGGAAGTGGCGCTGACGGTTTTCCGGATCGAGAACGAACGAAAGCGGCACTTCGAAGACATCGGCGACTTCGACCGGATCGGGCGTCAGCGAGAACGGCGGCTCGACCCAGCCGACGACGGGCGTCACGCGATAGCCCGTCACCGTTTCGTATTCGGCGAGCTGGCCGAGCACCTCGACCCGATCGGTCGCAAGCCCGATTTCCTCCGTCGATTCGCGCAGCGCCGCGGCCGCGAGCGAAGCGTCGTGCGGCTCCACGCGCCCGCCGGGAAAACTGATTTGTCCGGGGTGATCGGGGAGATCGGCGCCGCGCTGGGTCAGCAGCAGCTGCAACCCTTCCGGCCTGTTGACGATCGGCACGAGCACCGCCGCAGGCGTCGGCTCGCCTTCGCGGCCGGGGAGGCGGTAGCCGTCGTGAAGATGGCGCGCGGACTCGGGCGCAGGGCGCGCGAGCGCCTCGGCAAGCCATGCGCGTTGCGCAAGCGGAGCGAGGTCGAACAGGGGCAACGACATCGGGTGGCGAAGCGCATTCGGACCGCGCACGATCGCGTGCGCGCCGGTGCCGGGCGCACGCCCGACGATCGAGATCGCGGATGATACCGCGAGCTGGGCGCCAGGTGCGCCGCGTTGCTATGCCCGTCGAGCGGCGAGCGGCGCGCTCTGTTCGATCGCTTCTTCTCGCGGCCCGAATACGTCGCCGACGCCGAGCAGCACCGGGGCGTCGCCCGAGCGCAACGGCAGATCGGCGAGCGCTCCGACGGTGGTATGACGCGAGCGCATTCCCGGAAGCGAAACGTTCTCGGCGACAACGACCGGCGTCGACGGCGGATAACCGCGCGCGAGCAGCGCGTCACGCGTGGCGCGGGCGTCGTCGCCGCCCATGTACAGCATCAACGTATCGGGGCGCCCGGTCGAGGCGAGCGTCGGCGGCGCTTCGCCGCGTCCGGCGCGAAACGTCGCGAACGCCACGTTGCGCGCGACGCCGCGACGCGTCAGTGGCTGCCTGAGCTCAGCAGCGGCGGCGAGCGCTGCCGTGACACCGGGAACGATCTCGAACGTAATGCCCGCCGCCGTCAATGCGTCGATTTCCTCCGCCACGCGACCGAACATCGACGGGTCACCGCCTTTGAGGCGAACGACCACGGCGTGAATGCGCGCCGCCTCGATCAGCGCACGGTCGATGAAGCGCTGATCGGTCGACACCCGGCCCGATCGCTTGCCGACGCTCACGATACGCGCACGGGCGGCGAGCGCGAGCGTGTCGGGATGCACGAGTGCATCGTGGAAGACGATGTCGGCGCGCTCGAGAATCGTCGCGGCGCGCAGCGTCAGCAGATCCGGCGCACCCGGTCCCGCGCCGACAAGGTAGACGGTCCCGCTCGTTGGACTACCTTCGTGCTTCGCAATTCGGTGTTCGCCGTCGGGGCGACCCGGCGGGCTCACGGACTGCCAAGATCGGCGTCGATCGCGCCGGCGACGCGGCGGCGAAACCACGGCCGCGGCTCGCGCATCGTCGGCGCGTAGATCGAATCGAAATCGGCGAAGCCGGTTAGCGCCTCGTTCGCATCGCGGCCATCTTGGAGCGAGAACGCGTCGAAGCCGCATTGCTCGAGCGCGAACAGTTGATCGCGCTGGATGTCGCCGACGGCGCGCAGCTCGCCGGTATAGCGATAACGCTCGCGCAACAGCCGCGCCGTCGACAGGCCGCGTCCGTCGGTGAACTTCGGGAAGTCGACCGCGATCAGCGCGACGTGCGTGACATCGGGGGCGATCGCAGCAGCGTCGTCCGCCGGTCCGAGCAGCACGCCGACATCGCCGCGGGCGATCAGCGCCGCCCGGCGCTCCAGCCATAACGAGAGCGGGACGATCGCGGCGGCGCTGTCGGCGACGTCGTCGAGCGAGCGCGCGTCGCGCAGCAGCGCGAAGCGATCGTCGACGAGCGATCGGTTACGGATGAGCTGCGGCATAGACGCGCTCCTTGAACGGATCGAGGCCGAGGCGGCGGGCCGTCTCGATGAAACGCTCGCCCGGCAGCCTGCGCTCGACGTAGACATCGACCAGCCGCTCGATCACGTCCGGCACATCGGTTGCCGCGAACGACGGGCCGATCACCTTGCCGAGCGACGCGTCGTTGCCCTGCGCACCGCCGATCGAGATCTGGTACCACTCGCTGCCGTTCTTGTCGACGCCGAGGATGCCGATGTTGCCGACGTGATGGTGGCCGCAAGCGTTCATGCAGCCGGACATGTTGAGCTCGAGGTCGCCGAGATCGTGGACGTAATCGAGATCGTCGAAGCGCTCGAGTATCGCCTGCGCGATCGGAATCGACTTCGCGTTGGCGAGCGAGCAGAAGTCGCCGCCGGGGCAGCAGACGATGTCGGTCAGAAGCCCGACCGTCGGGCGCGCGAGCCCCAGTCGATCGAGCGCGCGCCACAGGTGGTACAGCTCGATCTGGCGGACATCGGCGAGCACGAGGTTCTGCTCGTGGGTGACGCGCACCTCGCCGCCGCTGAAGCGATCGGCGAGCGAGGCGACTGCGTCCATCTGCTCGGAAGTCGCATCGCCGGGCGCGGCGCCCGGGTGCTTGAGCGAAATCGTCACGATCGCGTAGCCGCGCTCGCGATGCGCGCGGACGTTGCGTTCGACCCAGCGCGCGAACGGCCGGCTGTCGGCGAGCGCGGCGCGGTACGCGACGGGCTCGCGGTCGTAGTGCTGATATTCCGGACGCGTGAAATGCGACGACAGGCGCTCGATCTCGTGCTCGGCGACGGTGCCCGGTCCGCCGGCGATGTGCGCGTATTCGGATTCGACGTCGCGCGTGAACGTTTCGACGCCGACTTCCTTCACCTGGATCTTGATCCGCGCCTTGTAGATGTTGTCGCGACGGCCGTAGCGGTTGTACACGCGCAGGATCGCTTCGACGTAGTTCAGCACCTCGTTCGCCGGCAGCCAATCACGAATGAAGTGACCGATGATCGGCGTGCGGCCCTGGCCGCCGCCGACGAGCACGCGAAAGCCGATCTCCCCCGCGTCGCTGCGCGCGATCTGCAGTCCGATGTCGTGCAGCTGGAGCGCGGTGCGGTCCTCGACCGATCCCGACACCGCGATCTTGAACTTGCGCGGCAGGTATTCGAACTCGGGGTGGAACGTCGACCATTGGCGCAACAGCTCGCACCACGGACGCGTGTCGACGGTTTCGTCGCGCGCGACGCCCGCGAAGGGGTCGCTCGTGATATTGCGCACGCAATTGCCCGACGTCTGGTTCGCGTGCATCTCGACGGCGGCGAGCTCTTCGAGGATGTCCGGAACCTGCGGCAGCTCCGGCCAGTTGAGCTGCAGGTTCTGTCGCGTCGTGAAGTGCCCGTAGCCGCGATCGTACGTGCGCGCCACATGCGCGAGCGTCCGAAGCTGTTGCGAGGACAGCAGGCCGTACGGGATCGCGATGCGGAACATCGGCGCGTGCTTCTGGATGTAGAGTCCGTTCTTCAGCCGCAGCGGCCTGAACTCGTCTTCGGTGAGCTCGCCCGCGAGGAATCGGCGAGTCTGGTCGCGGAACTGCGCGACGCGCCGGTTCTGGATCTCGCGATCGAAGTCGTCGTAACGGTACATCACAGCTCCGATTCTTATGCTCGACCGTGCAGAATACGGGCGCGTTGCTATAATCGGAAAGAATATAAAGTCATGTCAAAGGCGCGACCGGCTATATTGGCTCGCGTCGAAACGATGACCGCAACGAAGCAACGCTCGGGGCTTGCTCTGCTCGCCCATGGCGGGCGCGACCCGCGCTGGTCCGAGCCGCTTGAACTTCTGCGCGATCGCGTCGCCGCGCGGGCGCCCGACGTCACCGTCGAGCTCGCCTTTCTGGAGCATTTGCAGCCCGATCTCGCGGGCGCGATCGAGCGGCTGGTGGAAGCCGGCTGTGAAGCGATAACCGTCGTCCCGGTCTTTCTGGGGCAGGGCGGTCACGTGCGGGTCGACGTCCCCGAGCGAGTCGAAGCCGCGCGCGGGCGCTTCCCGACGACGGACATTCGGATCTCGCCGGCGATCGGCGACGACGCCGGCGTCATCGACGCGCTCGCGTCGTACTGCCTCGGGGTGATGGCGCGGTGATCCGACCAAGCCGACGCCGCGGCGGTCGGTCTACCCGCTAGAGTACCGGCGCGGCTTCCGGAGACGTGCCAAGCCGCTTTTCGGGCAGCGCTTCGCGAACGACCTCGAAGAGCCGCATGACGGTGATCGGATCGAGATCGACGTCGGGCAACGTCACGCGAACGCGTCCCGGCGCTTTCGACGACGGCTCGATCGCGACCGCAGACCCGGATCCGGCGCTGATGAAGGTCGCGAGATCGCGCGCGAGACGCTCGTTCTGCTGGCGCACCGATGGCGCCGGCGATTTCGTCATTGTTGCCGCCGGCCGTCGGGCCGCGATCTCGACGATGCACGCCGCGATCGCGTTCCAGTCGTAAGCGCCGGCTCGCGCGCGGAAGTGGCGCGGCTTGCGATGTCCATCGAGAACGACGACGAAGTAGCCGGTGTAGACGCTCTGCTCGATCGCGATCTCGACGACTTCGCGCTCGTGCATGAACGCGAGACGGTTCGGCACCCGCGTCAGTCCGCGCATCGTCAGATTGCGCACGACCATCGCTTCGAGCTCGTGACATTTGTCCACCGCGCAACTCCCAAACACTTGTTCGTGTGCAGCTCCACTGCACGGCGCGTGCCTGTCGCGGGGCCGCCGTGCGTCGAACTGACGCAGATCACCGCCGATGGGGCCCACCAGGACCGAACTGAGATGGATTGCGGCCGCTGTTCGTGTTGCGTCGGAGAGCAGCCACGGATTGCGGCCTTTGATCGGACGCGGCCGTCGCGACCACGCGCGCGCCGGGCGGCGCGAATTTGCGCGCCGGCTGCCGCAAAACGACCGGTCGAGGAGAAATCCGTCAAAGGCCCAGAAGACCGAGCCTCGGCGCGGGCGAGAGACGTACTCGTGGCGAACGGTAAAACGTTACTACACCCGATAGTTAGCGGCGTTTATTCAACAAGTACATGCGGTCGACGACCGCCCGGCAGCCGGGGGATCACTCGAACATGGCGCGGTTCGCGGCACCGAGCCGCGCCGCGATGACACGCTGAGGTCAGCGCGTAGACGCTTTGGCAGCGCGCCGCGGACGCAGGATCAGGATGCTGCCGGCAAGCTGTGCCAGCGCGGCGACAATGATGGACAGAACGGACATAGTGGACTCCTGAGGAAGGCGATGCGTTATGCGTATTGTCGTGCTGCTGAATGTTAAACGGCAGATTCGGGGTGCCGGCGGACTCTATCAAACAAGCGTTTGATCTCTCTCAACCGCAAAGCCGGATCAGCTCGCACGAATGCGGCGATTGGCCGCACAATGCAGCTACTTAGCGCTTCTTTTTGATGTGTCGTATGAGGTGGATTCGCGCGCCGCTACGACACCGCGCGCAACCGCCGGACCAGCACTCGGCGATCATTGCCGGCGCGGCTGGCCGACGCCGAATCGACGACGCGCAAGTCGGTGCGACGCGTTGCTTGCTGGCTTTCCAAGAGCACCGGCGGCACGATCAAGTACAGCCCCGGAAGCGGCGGCGGAAGCGTTACCGCCGCGCGGCCGAGCTGCGGGTGCAACGTGAACAACGGTTCGCCGTCCGGCGCGACGAACACGAGCGTTTCGCCGGTCAGATTCGCAAGCCAGATTGCCCGGTCGTTCGACGTCGCCCAGCCGGCGAGACCGAGGAAGATGAGCGCGCCACCCGCGCTATAGAAAAAGATCGTCGCCAGCGACTCCGCCAGCGTCGGCGTGCCGACGCGACCGCCGAAGACGAGCGTGGCGACGGCGATGAGAAGAACGCCGCTCGCAACCGACGATCGCACGAACGGCTCGGCGCGACGTTCTCGCGTCGCCCGCGCGAAGCGGACGTGCCAACCGGCGGCGATCAGCACCAGGAACAGCGTGGTGGCGAATGGAGCTTCCATCGTTGTAGCGTTGAACGGGTCGAGTGCGCGTGCAACGGGATAAAGCAAGCGATATGCCTGATATCGGCGCTGGCGCGGCGGAGGTTGAGGCGCGCTCGCCGGCGGAGTTGCGGAGGCGGGAACGCTCGACGAGATTGAAGACGAGCCTGCTTTGGCCACGTGAGTAGTGAATTTGACATAATACACATTATGCGACATGCGACCGAGCCAGAAAGGGCAGGCGCGCCAAGCGCACATCGCCGCAGCGCGTGAAAAGTCGGCCGTCTCGTCGCCCACTTGTCCGCAGCGCCGGACACACCCGCCCGAGATCAGAATCCGTCAGCAATCCGCAAGGCAGGCCGCGCTAGCCTTGCATCCACTCGCCGAACAGCTTGGCGACCGATCGCGAAACGGTAAGCGCGACGCTACCCCGAAAGGAGAGCCGACGTGAACATCAAGCATGCTCGAGGCACTTTGGTTGCTGCGCTGGTCGCGGCAGCATTCGCCGCAACGGTTCAATCGGGCGCGGCGACCGCCGGCGAATCGGACGCTTCGGCGCCCCGCGCGAGCGCGACCACGTTGTTCGTCGAGGATCCGGACGGCAACGCGTTTCGCCTCGTCCACGTCGACGGCGCCGGCTGGAAGTACGCCGCCGGCTGGCCGGCTGCCGACTCGCCGCGCTCGATGTTACGCAAGGTCGCGTTCGGATCGAAGAGCGAGCCGCAACCCAAAGCCGCCGAGGTCCCGGCCGACGAGCCGCTGACCGTGTTCATCGACGGACCCAGCGGATTCACGTACGTCTGGAACCGCGATGGCGGCTGGACGTTCGTCGGGAAGCTCGCCGCCCGCCATCCGTAGCGTGCGCCGTAGCGTCGTCGCATGCTGCCTGCTCGCCGCCGCGATGCCGTTTGCGGCGGCGCTCGGCGGCGAGACGACCGACGTCGCGGCAACGCTGTCCGTCGACGATCCCGGCATCGCGCGCGCGTGGCGCGTTCTGCGACAAGTCGATTGTGCGCGTTGCCATGGACGGAGCTACGAAGGTCTCGCCGCGCCGTCGATCGTCGGGTACGCCGCGGCGCAGACGCCCGAGCAGTTCGTTCGCTTGATCATCGACGGCGACCCGTCACGCGGCATGCCCGGCTACCGCGCCAACGCGCTCGTCGTCGCGAACCTCGGCGAAAGCCGCCGTTATTTCGCAGCGCGCGCGACCGGCGCCATCGGACCGGACTGGCGGCCACGGCAGGCGGCTGCAGACCGGTGATCCGCGTCACCAGCCGAAGCTGGAGCGCTTCTTGCGTCGCTTCCATCGAGGGTGCCGCGTCGCGTTTACGAAGCGCAAGCGGCACCTGAGAAAAGCGGCGCAACGCATTGCTATCACAGCGATTCATGCGACGCGTCGCCGGAGATGCGCGATGAGACTCAATCCTGCAGAAACCTGGCTGGGCACGGTCATCACGCTGGACGTCACCGCGTGGTTCGTCTGGCTCGCCGCGCTCGCGATCGCGCGGCGCACACTCGATGCGGGCGTGCCGACCGCGGGCTCGACAGCCGACGAGTAGTCGCCGCTAGCGCCACAGGCGGCGCACACGCGCGGCGAGGTCGATGGCGAGCTCGCGCGGCAGAAAGCGGCTGCGCGACGCGTAGACGTGGCGGTCGCCATACGCCGCTTGCCCGGTCACATAGAAGCGCTGCGGCACGATCAGATGCAGCCGCTCCTTCGCGCGCGTCATCGCAACGTACAGTAGACGCCGCTCCTCCTCGATCGCCTCGCGCGTGCCCGTCGCGAGGTCGGACGGAATGCAGCCGTCCACGACGTTGAGAACATGGACCGCTTGCCATTCCTGGCCCTTGGCCGAATGGATCGTCGACAGGATCAGGTAGTCGTCGTCGTTCCCCGGCGCGCGCGCCTCGTCGCTCGTGGCCGCCGGCGGATCGAGCGCGAGCTCGGTGAGGAACCGTTCGCGCGACGCGTAGGTCGCGGCGATCTGCTGGAGCTGCTCGAGGTCGCCGCGGCGGACGAACGCATCGTCGTACAGGCGTGCCAAGTGCGGCTCGTACCAGCGGCAGGCGAGCTCGACTTCGGCCGGCCAGCCGGCGGCGCCGCGGCGAAGCGCGCCGAAGAGCTCGACGAAGCCGCACCAGTCGGATGCGGCGACGTTCGCAGGCGCGCCCTGCTCCATTGCGGCGATCGGATCGGCCGCCGCATCGAGCGAGTCGAGCAATCGTCCCGCTGTCGTCGGACCGACACCGGGCAACAGCCGCATTGCACGGAATCCGGCGACGCGCCCGCGCGGATTCTCGACGAAGCGCAGCAGCGCGAGCACGTCTTTCACGTGCGCCGATTCGAGAAAGCGCAGCCCGCCGTACTTGACGAACGGAATGCGCCGCCGCGCGAGCTCGAGCTCGAGCGGCGCGCTGTGGCTCGAGCTGCGGAAGAGCACGGCTTGCGAGCGCAGCGATGCGCCCTCCTCCCGCGCTTCGAGCACATGCTCGGCGACGTAGCGCGCCTGCTCGTTCTCGTCGGCGACCGCGACGAGCTTCGGCTTGATCGCCGACGCGCGGTCGGTCCACAGGTTCTTCGTGTATCGCTCGCGTGCGAGCGCGATCACCGCGTTCGCCGCATCGAGGATCGGTTGCGTCGAACGATAGTTGCGCTCGAGCGTGACGATGCGCGCGCGCGGCGCGAACTGATCGGGGAAATCGAGGATGTTGCGCACGGTGGCGGCGCGAAACGCGTAGATCGACTGCGCGTCGTCGCCGACGACGGTGACGCCGCGGCCGTCGGGCTTCAGCGCGCGCAGGATCGACGCCTGCAGCCGATTGGTGTCCTGGTATTCGTCGACCAGCACGTGGTCGAAGCGCTCGCCGATCTCGCGCGCGAGCGATGGCTCGCCGACCGTCTGCGACCAATAGAGCAGCAGGTCATCGTAGTCGAGGACGTTCTGCGCCTGCTTCGTGCCGACGTACGCATCGAACAGCCGCCGCAGCGCGTCGTGCCACGGCGCGCACCACGCGAACGACGTCGCGAGCACGTCGGCAAGCGCGGCCTGCCCGTTCACCACCCTGGAATAGATCGCGAGGCACGTCGCCTTGCCGGGAAAGCGTGCCCGCGTCGTGTCGAGACCGAGCTCGTGGCGCACCAACGCGAGCAGGTCTTCCGAGTCGGCGCGATCGTGGATGGTGAACGAGTCGGCAAGGCCGATGCGCGGCGCGTACTCGCGAAGGAGCCTCGCGCCCACCGAGTGGAACGTGCCGGACCAGGGCAATCGCGGCGGCGCGGCGAGCTGCTGCATCCGCGCGAGCATCGCGCCGGCGCGCCGCTCCATTTCGACGGCCGCGCGGCGCGAAAACGTCAGCAGCAGCATGCGTTGCGGGTCGGCGCCGTCGTGCACGAGGCGCGCAACGCGCCATGCCAGCGTATTCGTCTTGCCTGAACCGGCGCCGGCGATGACGAGCAGCGGCGGCGAGGAGCCGTCGGCGCCGCCATGCTCGACCGCCGAGCGCTGCTGGTCGTTGAGCGCCCCCGAGGGCTCGGCACAGCGGTCTGAATTTGAAGCGGCTGGCGATGGCACGCGTCACCCCGGCGAACGTTCGTTCGACCGCAGCATACCATCCATTGGGCCGCCCGCACGGCGCAGCCGCCACGACACGACCACACGTTGGCCGGTCGGCCTTTACGATTGGCGCTGTTCGTAACGATTGTTGATTGCGTGCAGCGCTTCCGCTTCGGTGGGATTGACAGGGTCATCGGTTGCCGTATACTTTGCCATATACAACGTGGGAGGCAAGATGGCCCGTACGGCAAAGGTCTTCTTCAATAACCGGTCGCAGGCAGTGCGACTGCCGAAGGAGTTCCACTTCAACGCAACAGAGGTTTACATCCGCAAAGAGGGGCAGGACGTCGTGTTGTCGCCGCGCCCGTTGAGCTGGGATGAGTATCTCGAGCACGGTCGAACCGCGCCTCCCGACTTCATGGACGGCGTCACCGATTTGCCTTTGCAGGTGCGCACATAACGGAGTTCACTGGGTGTACCTGCTCGACACCGATATCTGCTCGTACATTATGAAGCGCACGCATCCGCGGCTCATCGCGCGAATTCGCCGCGTGCCGCTGGCCGACCAGGCCATGTCGGTTGTGACTTTGTCAGAGTTACTTTTCGGTGCCGCACGCAATCCCGCAAGCCGCGGAGCGGTCGACGATTTCGTGCGCAACCTCGAGGTTTTGGAACTCACCGCTGCCGTCGCTGAGCACTACGCCGACGTCCGGGCACAGCTGGAAAGAAGCGGACAGCTCATCGGCGCAAACGACCTCTTCATTGCCGCGCACGCGCGCGCCCTCGGCGCAACCCTGGTGACCAACAATATGCGGGAATTTGGCCGTGTTCGAGGGTTGCGATGCGAAAACTGGACTGCGTGACAATCTCGATGTACGCGCGCTAGTAAATCAGCCGCAGAGCGAGCTGACAGCTCGACTTGTGTTCCAGCGCTGCCGTCAGGCCGAAATCAACAATCCTTACGAACAGCGCCTTACGATTCGGATTCCGGCAGCCGCTCGAGCATTCGCGCGAGCGCCCGCAGGTCGATCGGCTTCACCATATGACGGTCGATTCCGGCGGCGCGCGACGCCAGACGATCGTCCTCGCTGCCGTAGCCCGTCATCGCGATGATGAAGACGTGCGCGAGGCCCGGCAGCGCGCGGATGCGCCGCGCGACCTCCAGACCGCCGAGGTCGGGAAGGCCGATGTCGAGCAGCACGACGTCGGGGCGAAATACGCTTGCTGCGGCGATCGCGCGGGCACCCTCGCCCGCTTTTTCGACGACGCAACCCCACGATTCGACCAGATCGCCGACGGTTTCGCGCGAATCGGCATTGTCGTCGACGACCAGCACTCGTCTCCCGACGTCTGCCGTGGCGATCGTCGCATCGGTGCCCGCCCGGTTTGCCGCCGCGGCGGTGCTTGCCCGGCTGAGCGGTAGCCGGACGACGAACTCGCTGCCTTCGCCGAGGCCGCCGCTGCGCACGTCGATACGTCCGCCGTGCAGCTCGACGATGCGCTTCACCAACGTCAGTCCGATGCCGAGGCCCTGACCGTTCGCGCGTCGCGCGACCTGCATGAACGGCTCGAAGATGCGCGGCAGGTCGTCTGATGCGATGCCGATGCCTTCGTCGCGCACGCGAATGACGGCTTCCGAATCGACCGCTTCGAGCGCGAGCGCTACCGTCGCGCCGTCCGGACTGTAGCGGTTCGCGTTGGACAGCAGGTTGACGACGACCTGCTCGACGCGGGCGGGATCGACCGCAGCGACCAGCGGGACGTCGGATTGCGCGACGACTACGCGCTGTCGATGCCGATCGAATTCGCCTCGCGTTGCCTCGACTGCGCTCGCGACCGTGTCGCGCAAGTCGACGGCCTCGATGCGAAGGTCAATATGTCCGCGTGTGACCCGGGCCACGTCGAGCAGATCGTCGACGATGCGCGAGAGCACGCCGACCTGGCGCTCGATCATGCCGTGCAAGCGCGCGACCTCGGCTGCATCGCTGCAGCGGCGCAGCAGCACGAGCCCGTTCGCGATCGGCGCGAGCGGATTGCGCAACTCGTGCCCGAGCATCGCGAGGAACTCGTCCTTGCGCCGATCCTGCTCGCGCAGCATCTGTTCGGCCCGCTTGCGTCCGGTCACGTCGCGCGTCGTCTCGAGCACGAGCGAAACGTCGTCTTCCGGCCGCGTCAGCGTGTACATCGCATCGACGACGATGCGCCGGCCGTCGCGCGTCGTCTGCTCTTCCTCGCCAGCCCACCGGCGGTCGTGCGTGAGCGCCTTCTCGAGCGCCTCGTAGCTGATCGCGCGGTGCGTGCGCAACAGCGCATCGGGCGTCTTGCCGATTGCTTCGGCGGCGCTCCAGCCGTAGAGCTCCTGCGCGCCGCGATTCCAGTAGCGGATCGGGCCGGCAAGCTCCCAGACGAGAATCGCGTCGTTCGACTGGTCGAGCAGCTCAGCCTGCCGGCGCGCCGTGCGCGTCGACCATTCGGCCTCGGTGACGTCGTCGATCGACAGCAGCAGCAGGTCCGGCGCGTTCGCGGTATCGGCGATCAGCCTGCGCGCATTGATCACCAGCGTGCGCTGGCCGAGCTGCTGCAACGTCGTGCGCAACCGGAAGCCGACGACTTCACGCTCGCCCGATACCGCGTCGAGCAGCGCCGAGCGCAGCTCCGCGTTCTTCCAAGCGCCGTGGTCGAGCTCGAGCAGCGGGCGGTCCTCGATCACCGGGCGCGTCGTCTTGAAGTGCTCGCAGAACGCCCGATTCGCTGCACGCACGCGCAGCTCGCCGTTGAGCAGCAGCAACGGAATGCGCACCGTCTCGACGATCGCCTGCGAGTAGTCGCGGGCGCGGCGCAAGACCTCGTTGACCTGCGCGAGCTCCTCGTTGCGTCGCGACAGCTCCTCATTGGTCGTCGCGAGCTCCTCGTTCGCCGATTGCAGTTCCTCCTTCGCCGTCTCGAGCTCCTCGTTGGTGCTCTGGAATTCCTCGTTCGCCGACAGCACCTCCTCGTTGGCGGAGCGGAGCTCCTCCTGCGCCGCCTCGTTCGCCTCGACGATCGAGCCGAGGTAAGCGCGCATGGATTCGACCTGACTCTTGAGGTCGTCGCGCTCGCGTATCAGCTCGTCGATGGTGCCCGCTGCAGGCAGGCGGCGCGGACGAAGCCAGTCGAGGAGCTCGCGAGTCGAATGGGCATGCTGTGTCCGTGCCTCGACGTGCGGAGCGAAGATCACGAGCAGATAGCGCCCCGGCGGCGTCGTCTTCAGCGTGACGATCTCGACATCGGCGCGCGGCGCGTCCTGCTCGGTCGACGCGCGCACGCCTTTGCGCTGCGCCGATCCGCTCTTTTTCGCGTCGTCGATCGCCGCGGCCAGCTCGACCAGCAGCACGGGATTGACGCGCTTCGAAAGCTGCAGACTCGCCGTGCCCGGTTGCTGCTCGAGATAGGGCGTGAGCTGTCCACGGAAATGCACGATGTTCAGGTGCTCGTCGATGACCAGCGCTGCCGGGCCGTAGCGAGTCATCAGCACGCTGTCGGCTTCCTTTTGCGCTTGATCGGGCTGCAATTCGCCGGCATCGTCGGTTCGGCGGCGCGGAACGCCCGCCGTCGGAATCCGGCCGCCGTGCATGAGCTCGAGCGGAAGCCGCGTGGCGAGACCGACGCGGCGGTAGATCTTCTGCCGCGCGTTGACGAGCTCGAATAGCTCCGATCCCTGCCCGATGGTCTCCGACGGACCGAGCAGAAGGAAGCGTTCGAGATTGAGCGCGTAGTGGAATATCTGGATCACGCGCCGCTGCAATGCGGCATCCAGATAGATCAGCAGATTGCGGCAACTGATCAGGTCGAGCCGCGAAAACGGCGGATCGCGTCCGACGTTCTGCACGGCGAAGACGCACGCATCGCGGATACGCTTCGCCACCTCGTAATGGTCGTCGACCTTGACGAAGAAGCGGCGCAACCGCTCCTCGGAGATGTCGAGCGCGACGTTCTCGACGTAGCGACCGGCGCGGGCGCGGTCGATCGCGACCGGATTGACGTCGGTGCCGAAGATCTGCACCCGTTTGCTGTCGACGGCCTCGCCCAGGAACTCGTGCAGCGCAATCGCGATCGAGTACACCTCCTCGCCGGTCGAGCAGCCGGGAACCCAGATGCGCAGCCAGTCGTTGCGGGAATCGTCGACGATCTTCGGAAAAACCTCCTTCGCAAGCGCATCGAACGACTCGGCGTCGCGGAAGAACGACGTCACCCTTATCAGCAGATCCTGGTAGAGCGCCTGCAGCTCGGAGGGGTCGCGGGCGAGCGCGTCGATATACGCCGTGGGACCGTCGAGCCGGCTTAGCGCAAGGCGGCGCAACAGCCGCCGGCGGATCGTCGAGCGCTTGTAGCTCGCGAAGTCGACGCCGTACGCGCCGCGAAGAATCCTGAACAGCTGGCTCCACTCTTCCGCGTCCGGCTCGATCTCCGCGTTGTCGAGATAAGGATGGCGCGCGATGCGGGCGAGCTCTTTCGCGATCTCGCGCGGCGGGAGCACGTAATCGACGCATCCGGCGGCGATTGCGCTGCCGGGCATGCCATAGAACTTCGCGCTCGCCGCGTCCTGCGCAAACGTGATGCCGCCCTTGGACTTGATCGCTTCCATCCCAAGCGAACCGTCGCTGCCGCTGCCCGACAGCAGCACGCCGATCGAGCGGTTCGCGAGCGCGTCCGCGAGCGAGTTGAAGAGCAGGTCGACCGGCAGATGCAGGCCCGTCGCATCGCCGCGCGGCTCGACGCTCATATGATCGTCGGCGACCGTGAGCGACGTGTTGGGCGTGATGACGTACACGCAGTTGGGCTCGATCGCGAGACCGTCCTCCGCGGGCTTCACCGGCATCCGCGTGTTCGTCGCGAGGATCTCGGTCAGAAAGCTCGCATGCGTTCGATCGAGATGCAGCACGACGATGAATGCCAGGCCGGTATCGGGCGGAAGCGAATCGAACAGCGCGGAAAGCGCGTCTACGCCGCCGGCGGACGCGCCGATGCCCGCGATCGGTGTCGCATGGGTATTCGGCTGGGGTTCGACCGGAGCGTTGTCGTCGGCCATTGGCGAATGCAATCGGCGGCTACCGTTGGGCGCTGCGGCCGCCTGTTTGTGTCCAGATCATACCCTTCGGTAGATGGGTGCCGGAAGGCGATCGAACCTATCGATGTGCGATCGCGCACAGAGGCGCTGTCGCAGTCGAGCGATGCTCGAGATGCGCGTCGCGTCGCCGAAGCTTCTTACTTGTCGAGCAGCGCCAGCGCGTCGGCAACACGCGCGACGGTGACGACATCGATGCCGTCGATCGCGTGGCGCGGCTTGTTCGCAGCCGGAATCACGATCAACCCGAACCCCAGTTTGGCCGCTTCGCGAATCCGGTCCTGTCCGCGCTGGACCGGCCGGACCTCGCCGGCCAACCCAACTTCACCAAACACAAGAGATTTATCTGGCAATGGTTTGTTTTTAAATGATGAATAAATGGCCAGCATCACGGCGAGATCGGCTGCTGGCTCGGCGATGCGCACGCCGCCGACCGCGTTGACGAACACGTCGTAGCCGGCCGTCTCGACGTCGCCGTGCCGGTGCAGCACGGCAAGCAGCAACGCGAGCCGCTGCGGATCGAGTCCCACCGAAAGACGCCGCGGCATCGCGCCGTTCGCCGGGTCGACCAGCGCCTGCACTTCGACCAGCAGCGGGCGCGAGCCTTCGAGCGTTGCCACGATCGCCGACCCCGCAACGGCGGCATCGTGCTGCGAAAGGAACAGTGCCGACGGGTTTGCGACGCCGCGCAATCCGCGCTCGGTCATCGCGAATACCCCCAGCTCGTTCGCCGCGCCGAAGCGGTTCTTGATCGCGCGCACCAGCCGGAAGCTCGAATGCGTGTCGCCCTCGAAGTAGAGCACCGTGTCGACGATGTGCTCGAGCACGCGCGGACCGGCGATCGCGCCCTCCTTCGTCACGTGGCCGACGAACACGACGACGATGCCGCGCTGCTTCGCGAGCCTGGTGAGCTGCGCGGCGCACTCGCGCACCTGCGAAACGCTTCCGGGCGCCGACGTGAGCGCCTCGGTGTAGACGGTCTGGATCGAGTCGATGACGACGACTTCCGGCGCTTCGGCGTCGATCGTTGCCGCGATCGCTTCGAGCTGCACTTCGGCGAGGAGCGCCACCGGCGCGTTCTGCAAGCCCAGCCGCTGCGCGCGCAGCGCGATCTGCTCGGCTGATTCCTCGCCGGTTACGTAGAGCGCTTTGCGCGACGCGCCGAGCAGCGTCATCGCCTGCAGCAGCAGCGTCGACTTGCCGATCCCCGGATCGCCGCCCAGCAGAATCACCGCGCCCGGCACCATCCCGCCGCCCAATACGCGGTCGAACTCGTCGATGCCGGTAGCAAAGCGCGGCTTGTCCGTTGCCTCGACGCTGCCGAGTGCGCGCACCGCGCTCTTCGATGATGCCGCGACGCTCGCAAACCGCGTGCGTTCCGGTGTCGCAACGCTTTCGATCAGCGTGTTCCACGCGCCGCAGTGCGGGCACTGTCCCTGCCACTTCGGCGACTGACCGCCGCACTCGTTGCAGCTGTAGACCGTCTTCGGCTTGGCCATCAGAGGTAACGTTGCCACGCTTCGCCGAGCGTGTGCGCGCCGGGGAAGTAGTGCTCGAAGGCGAATCCGGCGATGACGAGGGTGACGGTGACGGCGACGAACGGCTTCCATGTCGCCGCCAGCACGCTGCCGGTCCAGCCGGGGTCGGCGCTCGCCTTGCGCACGCCGTGACCGAAGCCGTGCGTAAGCGCAGCGCCGAACGCGACGTCGGCGAGCAGGTGCGGAGCGGCGACGAGCAGATACGCGGCGCCTCCGATCAGCGCCGCCGCGATTGCAAGCGTGATCAACAACAGGACGAGGAAATCGCCGTCGTCGCCGATGTCGATCCCGAACCCGCCGCGCGACGCGCCCGACGCGTTGCTCGTCATCGAAACGGCGGGCCGCGGCGCCGTCGATTCGAACGAGCTCGATGCGCCGCCCCCGCCGAAGCGGCCGCCGCCACCGAAGCCCTTCGACGCGCTCGAACCGACATCGACGCCGCGGCCACCGCTGCTCGTGTCGGACGAATCGAGCGCGTTGCCGAGATCGATGCCGCCGATTGGCCGCGCGCCGACGTACGCGAGCCACAACCGCATCGCGACGAAGAACGCACCGTAGGCGACCGTCAACGCGAGCAGCCAGCGCAATGCGGCGTGGCTCACCGATACGCCGAGCAGCAAACGATTGGCGAGCGCCCCCGCGCCGAGCGCAACGCCGAGCATCAGCGACATGTGGAAGCGCAGCCAGAAGCGGCCGGCGAGCGTCCTCTCGAGCGCGCCGCGGCGACGGTCGTCGACGCTCATTCGCTAGGCGAGCTCGTCAGGGACAACGACCGCCGTGCCGAGCTTGCCGACGACGATGCCGGCGGCCTCGTTCGCGATACGTACGGCGGTCGACAGGTCCGCGCCGGCGCCGAGCAATACGCCGAGCGTTGCGATCACCGTGTCGCCGGCGCCGGAGACGTCGAAGACCTCGCGCGCTTGCGCCGGGATGTGCTCGGCGCCCGTCGGCGTGAAAAGACTCATGCCTTCTTCGGACCGCGTCACGAGCAACGCATCGATATCGAGATCGGCAATGAGCCGCTGCGCACGACGGACGAGATCGGTCTCGTCGTTCCAGCGTCCGACCACCTGCCGAAGCTCGGCGCGGTTGGGCGTGATGACGGTCGCGCCGCGGTATTTCGCCCAGTCGTCGCCTTTCGGATCGACCATCACGCGCTTCCCCGCCGCTTTCGCACGCTCGATCATCGTCGCGATGTGCGCGAGCCCGCCCTTGCCGTAGTCGGACAGGATGACGAGGTCGCAGTCGGCGAGTAGCCGATCGTAGTCGGCGAGCTTGCCGGCGAGCACCTCGTGCGACGGCGCCGTCTCGAAGTCGATGCGCAGGAGCTGCTGCTGGCGGCCGAGCACGCGCAGCTTGACCGTGGTCGGCAACGTCGGATCGCGATGGAACGACGTGCGGATCGACTCGTTCGCGAGCAGCGCCTCGAGCGCGCGACCCGCCTCGTCGTCGCCGGTGACCGACAGCAGCGTCGGCTGCGCGCCAAGGGCAACGGCGTTGCGCGCGACGTTGGCGGCGCCGCCCGGCCGCTCTTCGGTGCGCGCGATCTTGACGACGGGCACCGGCGCCTCCGGCGAAATGCGCTCGACGTCGCCGAACCAGTAGCGGTCGAGCATGACGTCGCCGACGATCAGCACGCGCGTCGCGCGAACGCGATCGCGAAACGCCGAGAACGAGCCCCGCTGCGCCATCAGCGGCGACCGATCGCGAAATATTCGAGGCCGGCGGCGCGCACGAGAGCCGGGTCGTAGAGATTGCGGCCGTCGAAGACGAGCGGCTGCGCGAGCGCGGCGCGGATCGCATCGAAGTCGGGGCTGCGGAATTCCTTCCACTCGGTGACGACGACCAGCGCATCGGCGCCCCGCACCGCCGCCATCGGCGAGTCGGCATAGCGCACGTGCGCCGCATGCGCGAGCGAGCGCTTCGCCTCGTTCATCGCGACCGGGTCGTAGCCGACCACGCGTGCGCCGCGCTCGCCGAGCGCGTCGATGATCGCCCGCGACGGCGCTTCGCGCATGTCGTCGGTATTGGGCTTGAACGCGAGGCCCCACAGCGCGAACGTGCGCCCGGAAAGGTCGTCGCCCAGCCGCGTGACGATCTTGTCGACGAGGCGCAGCTTCTGGCTCTCGTTGATCGTTTCGACCGCGTGCAGCAGCCTGAGCGGTTGCCCGAGCTGCGAGGCCGTGTGCTGCAGCGCCTTGACGTCCTTCGGAAAGCAGCTTCCGCCGTAGCCGACGCCGGGATAGAGAAAGTGATAGCCGATCCGCGGATCCGAGCCGATGCCCTGGCGCACGTGCTCGATGTCGGCGCCGAGCTCGTCGGCGAGATTCGCGAGCTCGTTCATGAACGAAATGCGCGTGGCGAGCATGGCGTTGGCCGCGTACTTGGTTAGCTCGGCGGAACGCACGTCCATCACGAGCAAGCGTTCGTGATTGCGCTGGAACGGCGCGTAGACCGCACGCATCGCCGCGATCGCGCGCGCGTCGTCGGCGCCGATGACAATGCGGTCCGGCTTCATGAAATCCTCGACCGCGGCGCCTTCCTTGAGGAACTCCGGATTCGATACGACGGCGAATCCGAGCGCTGACTTTCGCGCCGCGAGCTCCTCGGCGATCGTCGCGCGCACGCGGTCGGCGGTGCCGACGGGGACGGTCGACTTGTCGACGACGATCTTGAACGCGCTCATCCGCGCGCCGATCTCGCGCGCCGCCGCGAGCACGTACTGCATGTCGGCCGAGCCGTCCTCCTCGGGCGGCGTGCCGACCGCGATGAACTGCAGCGCGCCGTGCGCAACCGCCGCGTCGACGTCGGTGGTGAATCGCAGCCGACCCGCGGCGACATTGCGCGCGATCATCGGTTGCAATCCCGGCTCGTGGATCGGCACGCCGCCGCTCGCGAGAATGTCGATCTTGCGACGGTCGACATCGTGGCAAAGCACGTCGTTGCCCACTTCGGCGAGACAGGTGCCGGTGACGAGGCCGACGTAGCCTGTCCCGATCAGCGTGATCTTCAAGCGGCGGCTCCCAACGAGGCGTTGATCGCTTCCAACGCCGCAACGGGATCGTCCGCCTGCGTGATAGGACGTCCGACGACGAGATAGTCGGCGCCGTTGGCGATGGCTGCTTGTGGCGTGACGACGCGCGCCTGATCGTCGTTCGACGCGCCGGCCGGCCGGATCCCCGGCGTGACCAGCTTGAACGACGCTCCGATCGCGGCGCGAATCGTCGGCGCCTCGATCGCCGAGCAGACGACGCCGTCGAGACCCGCCGCGGCGGTCAAGCGCGCGAGCTTCAGCACCTGCGCGCCGGGAGTCTCGTGAACGCCGGTCTCCGCGAGGTCGGACTGCCCGAGGCTCGTGAGCACGGTGACGGCGATCAGCAGCGGACGTTCGATGCGCTGTCCTGCCGCCGCCTTTGCGACCGCCTGGGCCGCCGCAACGAGCGTCGCGCGCCCGGCCGCAGCGTGGACATTCAGCATCCAGACGCCGAGGCGCGTAGCCGCAGCGCACGCCTGCGCCACGGTGTTCGGAATGTCATGGAACTTCAGATCGAGAAAGACACGAAAGCCGCGCTGGACCATCCAACGAACCGGCTCGGGACCGGCGACGACGAACATCTCGCTGCCGATCTTGAGCGCGCATTGCGCCGGGTCGAGGCGGTGCGCGAGCGCGAGCGCGTGCATCGGGTTCGCGAAGTCGAGCGCCACGATGACTTTGGGATCAGACATAACCATCCGGTGTCTCCGTCCGTCGGGGCGAATACGTTTCCCACTTGCCGCAGCCGGGGCAACGCCAGTAATACTGTCGCGCGCGGAAGCCGCAAGTGTCGCATTTGTAGAGTCCGAGCCGCTTGATATGCGCGCCGACGAGCTGCTTCACGAGCTCGAGGTCGTGGCGCCGCTCGGCGGGCGCGGCGAGAAGCTGCGCTTCGAGCAGCCGATCGAGCCCGAGCAGCGTCGGATTGCGCGCGAGCTCGTCCTTGATCAGCGCGGTCGCCGAAGCGGCACCCTCTTCGGCGAGCGTCAACGCGAACACCGTGTTCAGGAGATCGAGCGACGGATATTGTTGCTGATACGCGCGCAGCACGCGCAATCCCCGCGCCGCCTCGCCGATGCGCCGGTAGCCGTCGGCGAGCCGCTCGGCAACGAGCGAAAGGAATTGCGGATTCTGCGATTCGATCCGCTGCCAGGTTTCGATCGCCGCGGCGTGATCGCCCAGTTGCGCGGCGAGATCGCCCGCGATCATCGTTGCCCGCGTGCAAGCGCGGTATTCGGCGAGCGCGCGCTCGACGTGCTCGTGCACGGCGGCGGCGTCCGACTTCACGAGCGCCACCTGCGCGAGCTCGCATTCGTAGTGTGCGATCTCCTTGAAGTACGGCTGCTTGACGAGCGCTTCCATCCGCCGCGTCACGGCGATCGCCTTCGGCCAGTCCTTTTCTGTCTCGTAGATCGACAACAGGAACGACAGCGACGGATGCTCGAACGACGAGCCGGCGAGCCGCGTGAAGAGCTCCTCGGCACGATCGAGGAGCCCGGCGCGGTGGAAGTCCTGCGCGAGCTCGAACGTCGCCGCCTGCCGCTTGTCCGCCGGCAAGTCGGGCCGGTCGAGCAGGTTCTGATGCATGCGGATCGCGCGGTCGATCTCGCCCTGGCGGCGGAACAGGCTGCCGAGCGCGAAATGCAGGTCGACGGTCTGCGGATCGACCTTGACGACTTCGATGAACGACTCGATCGCCTTGTCGGGTTGCTCGTTCAGCAGGAAATTCAAGCCGCGGAAATAGGATAGCGGCAGCGCTCGCGACTCGCGCAACAGATGCTTGATGTCGATGCGCGCGGCAACCCAGCCGAGCGCGAAGAACAGCGCTGGAATCGGCAGCAGCCACCAGATCTCGAATTCCATTGGCAAGCGGCGCGCGTCCCGGTCAAATGCCGTCGAGCGGTGCGCCGGCGTCAACCGGCGGTCGAGTCACCGGCGGAGCATCGCGCTTGCGCTGCTCGCGGCGCAGTCGGTTCAACTGGCGCTTGAGCCGCGCCGCGCGCATCGCGCCGGCGAGCAGTCCCGACGCGACGCCGATCGCGAACACGACGAACACGATGACGATCAGCGGCGCCTGCCAGCTCCAGACGCCGTAGAACTTCAACGTCACCGAGTCGGCGTTCTGGAATGCGAGGAAGAGCAACGCTACGAACAGCGTGGCGCCGACGATCCAGCGCAGCGCTTGCATTCAGATATCCTGGAACCGTAAACGACGTCGCTGCTGTCCGCGCGTCGTCCCCGCGAATACAGCCGCGAGCGAGGCAGGCGAAGCCAAGTGCCGCAGGCGCGCTGCCGAGCGAGCGGCCCGGCCGACGACTGAACCTGCGCAGCGTCGTCCCCCGGCAAGGAGGCCGGGGACCCAGTGACTTTCGCAGCAACGACGCTGGATTCCCGCGTTCGCGGGAATGACGAGCATATCTACTCCGCTTTCTTGAAATCGACGCGCTCGCGCAGCTCCTTGCCGGCCTTGAAGTGCGGCACGTGCTTTTCCGGCACTTGGACACGATCACCCGACTTCGGATTGCGACCCGTTCGCGGCGGCCGGAAATTGAGGCCGAAGCTGCCGAACCCGCGGATCTCGATGCGCTCGCCCTTCGCGAGGCTCTCGGCCATCGCGTCGAGGATCATCTTGACCGCGAGCTCGGCGTCCTTCGCCACCAGTTGCGGAAACTGCGCCGCCAGGCGGTCGATCAGCTCCGATTTGGTCATCACGCTGCCCGTTTACTCGTTGGTCTTGTTGTCCATCTTGGCGCGCAGCAACGCGCCGAGGTTGGTCGTTCCGGTATGCGTTCCGGCGTTCTCCTGCGTCATCCGCTGAATCGCCTCGCTTTCGTCGGCATGATCCTTCGCCTTGATCGAGAGGTTGATGCTGCGGTTCTTGCGGTCGATGTTGATGATCATCGCGCTCACCGCGTCGCCTTCCTTCAGATGCGAGCGGATGTCCTCGACGCGGTCGCGCGCGACTTCCGATGCGCGCAGGTAGCCCTCGACTTCGCCGTCGAGGGCTATGACCGCACCCTTCGCGTCGAGCGAGCGCACCGTGCCCTTGACGACGTTGCCCTTGTCGTGCGTGGCGACGTAGTTGCTGAACGGATCGCCGTCGAGCTGCTTGATGCCGAGCGAGATCCGTTCGCGCTCGACGTCGATCGCGAGCACGACCGCCTCGACTTCAGCGCCCTTCTTGTAGTCGCGCACCGCGGTCTCGCCTGGCAGCGACCACGAGAGGTCGGACAGATGCACGAGACCGTCGATGCCGCCGGGCAGGCCGACGAACACGCCGAAGTCGGTGATCGACTTGATCTGCCCCTTCACGCGATCGCCCTTCTTATGATTGGTCGCGAACTCGTCCCACGGGTTCGGCATGCATTGCTTCATGCCGAGCGAGATGCGGCGGCGGTCCTCGTCGATTTCGAGGATCATCACCTCGACCTCGTCGCCCAGTTGCACGACCTTGGTCGGATGGATGTTCTTGTTCGTCCAGTCCATCTCGGAAACGTGCACCAGCCCCTCGATGCCCGATTCAATCTCGACGAACGCGCCGTAGTCGGTGATGTTCGTGACCTTGCCGAAAAGACGCGTGCCCTGCGGATAGCGCCGTCCAAGGCCGACCCACGGGTCCTCGCCCAGTTGCTTCAGGCCGAGCGAAACGCGGTTCTTCTCCTGGTCGAACTTCAGCACCTTCGCCGTGACCTCGTCGCCGACCGAGAGAACTTCCGACGGATGCTTGACGCGCCGCCATGCGAGGTCGGTGATGTGCAAAAGACCGTCGATGCCGCCCAGGTCGACGAACGCGCCGTAATCGGTGATGTTCTTGACGATGCCCTTCACCGTCGCGCCTTCGGACAGCGTCGAGAGCAGCTTTTCGCGCTCCTCGCCGAGGCTCGCTTCGAGCACGGCGCGCCGCGATACGACGACGTTGTTGCGCTTGCGGTCGAGCTTGATGACCTTGAAGTCGAGCTGCTTGTTCTCGTACGGCGTCGTGTCCTTGACCGGACGGATGTCGACGAGCGAGCCCGGCAGGAAGGCACGGATGCCGTTCACCATGACGGTCAGGCCGCCCTTGACCTTGCCGGTGACGAGCCCCTGAACGACGTTGCCCTGCTCCATCGCCGCCTCGAGATCGTGCCAGGCCTTGAGGCGCTTCGCCTTGTCGCGCGAAAGCCGCGTCGTGCCGTAGCCGTCCTCGATCGACTCGATCGCAACGGTGACGAAGTCGCCTGGCTTGACCTCGACTTCGCCCTGGTCGTTCTTGAATTCCTCGATCGGGATGAAGCTTTCGGACTTGAGCCCGGCGTTGACGACGACGATGTTGTAGTCGACGCGCGTGACTTCTGCGGTAATCAGTTCGCCCTGACGCATCTCCTGCCGCGCGAGGGATTCCTCGAACAGCGCGGCGAAGTTTTCGGGGGCTGCGGGCGTGCTGCTGCTGGTTGTGGCGGTAGCCATACGGGTTGGTTCCTTGTAGTCAAACCACCGGGCGAGAACCCTTGTGTCTCGCGCGGCGGGTCGGTTGATGAAATCCGCGCGCAGTCGCCGGCCAAAGCGACCGCACGCGGCCTCTTGCCTGGAACACCGGCCCGGCGTGACCCGGGCCGCTAACTTCGAGCCGTCCCGGCCCGCGCTGCCGCCTGGTAGCGGTCGAGCACGAAGCCGATGGCGGCGTCGATCGTCATGTTCGTCGTATCGAGGATCGCGGCGTCAGCAGCCACGGCGAGCGGAGCTGCCGCCCGGCCCGCGTCGCGCGCGTCGCGCTCCCGGATATCGCGCAAAAGACTGTCAATGGTAACTGAGATTCCTTTTTCGATCAACTGCTTATACCGTCGCCTCGCGCGTTCTTCGGCGCTGGCTGTGATGTACACCTTCACCCCGGCATCCGGGAAGACGACCGTGCCCATGTCGCGGCCGTCGGCGACGAGCCCCGGCAGCCGGCGGAACGCGCGCTGGCGCTCGAGCAGC
Source organism: uncultured beta proteobacterium (assembly GCA_963728935.1). GTDB lineage: Bacteria > Pseudomonadota > Gammaproteobacteria > Burkholderiales > Casimicrobiaceae > CAVSMC01. The sequence goes on from CAVSMC010000001.1 coordinate 4,086,611, forward strand.
GCCGCCCGGACAGCCGGATGGACGGCAACCTGCGACGCCGCGGCGCTCACCTCCTCGCCTCGGATGGCGTCGGTGACGTCGGCGCCGTCGAGCGCGACGCGGCCGCCGGCGAATGCGACGTCGAGGGCACGGGCGATCGCCGCGAGCGCCGCCGCGTCACTGGTCGGGGCGCGCTTTCGCAGCGCCGCGAGCGCGACCAGCCGGTAGAGCGAGCCGCTGTCGAGCAGGTGAAACCCGAGCGCGCTCGCGACCCCAGCGGCCACCGTGCCCTTGCCGGATGCTGCCGGCCCGTCGACCGCGATCACCGGGGGTTGGGGCGATATCATCCCGACACGACGGAGCGAAACGCGTCGAAGTACGCCGGAAACGTCTTGCGCACGCAATCGGGATCGTTGATGCGCACGGCAACGCCGCCGAGCGACGCGAGCGAGAAGCACATCGCGACCCGGTGATCGTCGTACGTGTCGATCGTCGCCGCCGTGACGGCAGCCGGTGGCGTGACGCGGATGAAATCGTCGCCCGTCTCCACCGTTGCGCCCAGCTTGGCGAGCTCGGTCGCCATCGCCTCGATGCGATCGGTCTCCTTGACACGCCAGCTCGCGATGCCCGTGAGCGTGGTCGGCCCGCGCGCGAACAGCGCGACCACCGCGAGCGTCATCGCGGCATCGGGTATTGCCACACAATCGAGCGCGACACCGTTGAGCGACGCGCCGGCGCGCGCCTCGATCCAGTTGTCGTCGCTGCGGATGTCGGCGCCCATGCTCGACAACGCGTCGGCGAACGCGACATCGCCCTGGATCGAATCGCGGCCGACGCCGGTCACGCGCACCGGACCGCCGCCGATCGCGCCGGCGGCGAGGAAGTACGACGCGGCCGATGCATCGCCTTCGACATGGATCGCACCGGGGCTCACGTAACCGGCGCAGGCAGGCACGCGAAAGCTGGTCCATGCACTCGCGTCGACCGGCACGCCGAAGCGGCGCATCAAGTTCGTCGTGATCGCGACGTACGGCTTGCTGATGAGCTCGCCATCGACGTCGACCGTGACGGCGCGCTCGATCCTCGCGGTGGCCATCGGCATCGCCATCAACAGCGCGGAGAGGAACTGGCTCGACACGTCGCCCCGCACCGAGACGCGATCGCGCATGTCGGCCGTCGGCGCCGCCGTGATCGTGAGTGGTGGATAGCCGGGAACGCCGTCGTAGCGAATGCCGGCACCGAGCGCGCGCAACGCGTCGACCAGATCGCCGATCGGACGCTCGTGCATCCGTGGCACACCCGAGAGCGTGTATTCGCCGCCGGCGAGCGCGAGCGCAGCGGTCAGCGGCCGGAACGCGGTGCCCGCATTGCCGAGGAACAGCGCCGCCCGCTTCACCGGAAAGTTGCCGCCGATGCCGCGGACGATGAAATCGCGCGTCGCGCCATCGCGGCGGACCTCGACGCCCAACGTCGCGAGCGCATCGAGCATGCGGTCGACGTCGTCGGCGACGAGCAGACCGCGCACGGCGGTCGTGCCGGTGGCAAGCGCCGCGAGCAACAGCGTACGGTTGGAGATCGATTTCGAGCCGGGCAGCGCGACCACACCCGACGCGCGCGCGGCCGGCGGCAGGTCGAGATGCCTTCGCGTCGTTACCATCGTCGTCACGGCGCTCAGCGTTCGCGCGCGGCGTCGGCGACGACACCCGGCGACGGATGCACGGCGCCCCAAGCGCGCCGCGCTGCCGCCGCGCGCGCGAACATCGCTTGCAGCGTCGCCGCATCGCCGGTTCGAAGCGCGGCGGCGAGGCGATCGAGCTGCGCGCGGAACGCGGCGATCTCGGCCTGCAGCGCGTCGCGATTGGCGAGCGCCACGTCGCGCCACATCTCCGGCGAGCTCGCGGCGATGCGCGTGAAATCGCGAAACCCGCTCGCGGCGAAATCGAACATGTCGGACGCGTCCGGCCGCGCGGCGAGATCGTCGACCAGCGCGAACGCGAGTAGATGCGGCAGATGCGAGACGGCCGCGAAGATCGCGTCGTGCCGCGCGGCGTCGAGCGTGCGGACGTGCGCGCCGCACGTCTGCCACATCGCGCTCACGTTCGCGGTCGCGTCGGCTGCGGTGTCGGCACAGGGTGTGAGCACGACATTGCGCGCACGGAACAGCGTCGCGAACGCGGCGGCGGCGCCGGTGTGTTCGGTGCCGGCGATCGGATGGCCGGGAACGAAACGCGCGGCGGCGTCGCCGAGCGCCGCGCGCGCCGTCGCGATGACGTCGGACTTGGTGCTGCCGGCGTCGGTGACGATCGTGTGCGCGCCGAGCCTCCCGGCGAGCGCGCCGAGCAGCGCCGGGAACTGCGCGACCGGTGTGGCGAGCATGACGATGTCGGCCTCGGCCGCGTGCACCGTCCAGTCGTCTTCGAGCGTGAGCGCATCGTCGACGATGCCGAGACGCAGCGCGTCGTCGAGGTTCGCGCGACCGCGGCCGACGCCGACGACCGAACGCACGGCGCCGGCCGCTTTGAGCGCGAGCGCAAGCGAACCGCCGATGAGGCCGACGCCGACGACGAGGAGCTTGCGCAGCCGAAGCATCGGCGCCGTCATCGCATGGCGCTAGCGCCCGAGCGCGACGGCGAGCGCGCGCAGGAAGCGCTCGTTCTCGGCGGCAAGCCCGACGGTGACGCGCAGATGCTCGGGCAACGCGTAGTTCGCGACCGGCCGCACGATGACGCCCTGCTCGAGCAGCCGCTGGTAGACGCGCCCGGCGTCACCGACGTGCACGAGCAGAAAATTCGCGTGCGACGGCGTAAAGCCGACGTCGATCGCATCGACGCCGGCCTCGAGCTGGCGCATGCCCGTCGTGTTGATCGCGCGGCTCTCTTCGACGTACGCGGTGTCGGCAAGGGCAGCGACGGCGGCTGCCTGCGCGAGCGCGTTGACGTTGAACGGCTGGCGGACGCGATTCAGCATGTCGGCGACCTTCGCATGCATGATGCCGTAGCCGACGCGAAGCGCCGCGAGCCCGTACGCCTTCGAGAACGTGCGCGACACGATCAGGTTGGCGTACTTGCCGACCCACGCCGCCGACGGCGCATGCTGCTCGGGCGCGAGATACTCGTTGTACGCTTCGTCGAGGACGACCAGCACGTCCTCCGGCACCGATGCGATGAACGCTTCGAGCGCGTCGGGCGCGATCCACGTGCCGGTCGGATTGTTGGGATTGGCGACGAACACGACACGCGTCGTTGCGTCGATCGCGCGGCGCATTGCGGCGAGATCGTGGCCGAGGTCGCGCGCCGCCGCCACTTCGATGCCGATCGCGCCGCGCGCCTGCGTCGCGAGCGGATACACGGCGAACGCGTGGCGCGAATAGACGGCGTGATCGCCGGGCCGCAGGAACGCCTGCGTGACGAGCTCGAGCACGTCGTTGCTGCCGTTGCCGAGGACGATCTGCTCGGCGGCGACCTTGTAGCGCTCGCTCAACGCCGCCTTCAACTGGAAGCCGTTGCCGTCCGGATAACGGCAAAGCTCCTCGGTCGCCGCGGCCATCGCCGCGCGCACCGCAGCGCTCGGGCCGCGCGGGTTCTCGTTCGAGGCGAGCTTGACGATGTCGCGCTCGTCGAGACCGAACTCGCGCGCGAGCTCGGAGATCGGCTTGCCGGGCAGATAGCGGGCGATCTCCCTCACGTAGGGCGGCGCGAGCGCCGAGGGGTCGCGATGGTGATGCGCGGGGGCGTGGACGGCGGTCATGGTCATTCCGGTTGTCGTCCCCGCGTACGCGGGGACCCAGTGTCGTTCATCGGACGACGCTGGATTCCCGCCTGCGCGGGAATGACGCCAGCAAGGGCGGGCGTCGCCTTCATCAATAGGCGGCTGCGGGATAGGAGCCGAGCAGCTTCAGGAACGGCGCCTTCTCACCGAGCTCGGCGAGCGCCCGCGCGACGTTCGCCTCGCTCGCGTGTCCGACGAGATCGACGAAGAACAGGTATTCCCATAGTCCGGTGCGCGCGGGACGCGACTCGAACCGCGACATCGACACGCCGTGCTTCGCGAACGGCTCGAGCAGTGCGTGTACGGCGCCCGGGCGGTTGGGCGCCGACATCACGAGCGACGTCTCGTCGCGGCCCGATGCGGGGACCGCCTGACGTCCGAGCACCCAGAAGCGCGTCGTGTTGTTCGGCTCGTCCTCGATATGCGGCGCGAGGATCGCGAGGCCGTAGATCGACGCCGCGATTTCGCCGGCGATCGCCGCCGCGCCCGTCTCCGCAGCGGCGAGCCGCGCCGCCTCGGCGTTGCTCGCAACGGCGATGCGCGCAACGGCCGGCACGTGCTGCGCGAGCCAGCGTACGCATTGCGCGAGCGATTGCGCATGCGAATAGACGCGCGTCACCGCGTCGAGCGTCGCCGCGTTCGACAACAGAAATTGGCGCACCGGCAGCTTGATCTCGCCGCAAATCGTGAGCGGCGTCTGGCACATCAGGTCGAGCGTGCGTCCGACGGCGCCTTCGGTCGAGTTCTCGACCGGCACGATCGCATAGTCGGTGCGAAGGCTTTCGGCGGCGCGGAACACGTCGTCGATCGTCGGGCACGGCTCGGCCTGGACGAACTGGCCGAAATGCTTGCCGACGGCCGCGTGCGAGAACGTTCCCGCGGGTCCGAGATACGCGATGCGAAGCGGTTGCTCGAGCGCGAGGCACGCTGACATCACCTGGCGGAAGACGCCGGCGACCGCTTCGTTCGACAGCGGCCCGGCGTTCTCGTGCTGCAGGCGCGCGAGCACTTGCGCTTCGCGTTCCGGCCGATAGGCAACGCTGCCCGCTTTCAGGCCGCCGATCGCGCGCGCATGCTCGGCGCGCGCGTTCAGCCGTTGCAGCAGCTCGCGATCGATCGCGTCGATCGCGTCGCGGTGACGGCGCAGCTCGTCGTCGCTCGACGGCGGATCGATCGGTCGCGCTGCGGCCTCCCCGTTCGCGCTGTGCTCTGCCATGGTTCAGCGTCGGCGGCAAGCCGCATTCATGTTTGCTCGCACCCCGGCCTGCGGCCGGGGACCCTGCTCGCCATTCATGCGGCCGCCTCCCCGTTCGCGCTGTGCTCTGCCATGGTTCAGCGTCAGCGGCAAGCCGCATTCATGTTTGCTCGCACCCCGGCCTGCGGCCGGGGACCCTGCTCGCCATTCATGCGGCTACGTCGCCATCGTCCTCGGTCTCGACGACGCGCTCGAGGCCGGCGAGCTTTTCGCCTTCGCCGAGATTGATCAGCGTCACGCCTTGCGTCGAGCGGCTCATCTCACGAATCGATTTGACGCGCATGCGGATCAGCACGCCGCCCGTCGATACGAGCACCACCTGGTCATCGGGCATCACCAACGCGGCGGCGACGACCTTGCCGTTTCGCGCCGACTGCTGGATCGCGATCATGCCCTTGGTGCCGCGGCCGTGGCGCGTGTACTCGACGATCGGAGTGCGCTTGCCGTAACCGTTCTCGGTGGCCGTCAGCACCGACTGCGTCTCGTCCCCGGCGACGAGCATCGAGATCACTTTGTGGCCGCGATCGAGCATCATGCCGCGTACGCCATGCGCGCCGCGGCCCATCGGCCGCACTTCATTCTCGTCGAAGCGAACCGCCTTGCCGCCGGAGCTGAACAGCATTACATCGTGCTTGCCGTCGGTGAGCGCGGCGCCGATCAGCCGGTCGCCGTCGGCGAGATCGACGGCGATGATCCCGGATGGACGCGGCCGCGAGAAATCGGCGAGCGACGTCTTCTTGACCGTGCCCATCGCGGTGGCCATGAACACGAACTGGCCCTCGGCGAATTCTTTCACCGGCAAGATCGCCGTCACCTTCTCGTTCTCCGCGAGCGGCACGAGATTGACGATCGGCTTGCCGCGCGAGGCGCGGGTGCCCTGCGGAACGTTGTAGACCTTGAGCCAGTAGACGCGCCCGCGGTTGGAGAAGCAGAGGATGTAGTCGTGCGTATTGGCGAGAAAGAGCCGATCGATGAAGTCGTCTTCCTTGGTCGCCGCAGCCTGCTTGCCGCGGCCGCCTCGCTTCTGCGCGCGATATTCGGCGACCGGCTGCGCCTTCATGTAACCGCCGTGCGACAGCGTCACCACCATGTCCTCGGGGACGATCAGGTCCTCGAGCGATAGATCGACGCCCTGCGCGACGATCTCCGAGCGGCGCTTGTCGGCGAACTGATCGCGGATCGCTTTGAGCTCGTCGCCGACGATCTTCGTGACACGCTCGGGCTTCGCGAGGATGTCGGTGAGATCGGCGATCTGCGCCATCACGTCCTTGTACTCGGCGACGATCTTGTCCTGCTCGAGGCCGGTGAGCCGCTGCAACCGCAGCTCGAGAATCGCCTGCGCCTGCGCGTCGGAGAGCTTGTAGCCGCTCTTCGTCAATCCGAACTCAGCCGGCAGCCCGATCGGGCGCGCCGCATCGGCCGCCGCGCGCGCGACCATTTCCTCGACGAGCTTCGATCGCCACGTCTTCGCCATCAGCGCGACCTTGGCGTCCGCCGGCGTCGCCGACGCCTTGATCAACGCAATGATCGGATCGACGTTCGACAGCGCGACCGCGAGACCTTCCAGGATGTGGCCACGATCGCGCGCCTTGGTGAGCTCGTAGCGCGTGCGGCGGACGACGACCTCGCGACGGTGCGAGATGAAGTGCTCGAGGAACTGCTTGAGATTGAGCAGCCGCGGCTGGCCGTCGACCAGCGCGACCATGTTCATGCCGAAGCTGTCCTGCAGCTGCGTGAGCTTGTAGAGGTTGTTGAGGACGATCTCGGGCACTTCGCCGCGTTTGAGCTCGAGCACCGCGCGCATGCCGGACTTGTCCGACTCGTCGCGGATGTCGGCGATGCCGTCGAGGCGCTTCTCGCGCACGAGCTCGCCGACGCGGATCAGCAGGTTCGCCTTGTTGACCTGGTAGGGCAGCTCGTCGACGATGATCGCCTGACGGTTGCCGCGATCGAGGTCCTCGACGTGCGTGCGCGCGCGGATCACGACGCGGCCGCGGCCGGTGCGGTAGCCCTCGCGAACGCCCTCGAGGCCGTAGATGATGCCCGCGGTCGGAAAATCGGGCGCGGGAATGATCTCCATCAGCTCGTCGACGGTGATCTGCGGATCGGCGAGCACTGCGAGGCAGCCGGTGATCGTCTCGCCGATGTTGTGCGGGGGCACGTTGGTCGCCATGCCGACGGCGATGCCCGACGATCCGTTGATCAGCAGGTTCGGCAAGCGCGACGGCAGCACCGCGGGCTCCTGCTCCTTGCCGTCGTAGTTCGGCACGAAATCGACGGTTTCCCTGTCGATGTCGGCGAGAAGCTCCGCGGCGATGCGTTCGAGGCGGCACTCGGTGTAGCGCATCGCCGCCGCGTTGTCGCCGTCGACCGAGCCGAAATTGCCCTGGCCGTCGATCAGCGGGTAGCGCAGCGAGAAGTCCTGCGCCATCCGCACGAGCGTGTCGTAGATCGCGAGATCGCCGTGCGGGTGGTACTTGCCCATGACGTCGCCGACAACGCGTGCGCATTTCACGTACGGGCGGTTCCACGCGATGTTCGACTCGTACATCGCGTACAGCACGCGGCGGTGGACCGGTTTCAAGCCGTCGCGCACGTCGGGCAACGCGCGTCCCACGATCACGCTCATCGCGTAATCGAGGTACGAGTGCCGCATTTCCGATTCGAGGCTGACCGGAAGGGTTTCTTTGGCGAACTGCTCCATGGGCAGGGGCGGGACCTTCGACGTCGGTGACTATATGAATGCGGCGTCGGGCGCGCGCGAGGCAACACAACGCCATCGCGGCGCCGCGCGCATCGGGCGGGCATCGGCGCACCGCGGAGGACGATGCAAAAAGTTCAAAGCGGCCGTGCGAGGGCCTTGAAAATACGCGATTTTATCATGTCGTTGCGCCGCCGCGACAGTCGAGCGTCACATTTGCCAAAACGGCCGGTCCGTTTGCGTCGATGCGAAAACGCTATGCTATAGTCGACTACGAAACAAAGAATTCAGCGCGTCAGAGCGTTAGCTGAATTTCGGCAGCGTCGTCGCGCGAACAAGGTTCCTAATAAGACCTGTCCAAAACCAAAGCCAAAGGGGTGAAAAAATGACTCGACGCCTCGTCTCCGCCGCCGTCGCCGGCGCGCTCGCCGCGGTCTTTGCGGGCAGCGTCGCCGCGCAAATGCCCGGCAAGGACTTCCTGCCAGGAAAAGCGAGTTGCAGCACGACGAACTGCGCCTACTGGATCACGACCACATCTACGCCGGACAACAACGTCGTGAGAAGCGGCGCGTACGGCGGCGTCGGCAACCTGTGCTGGCGCAGCGGCTACTGGACGCCTGCGATGGCGATTGCCGATTGCGATCCGGATCTCGTTGCGAAGGCCGCGCCTCCGGCTCCGCCGCCCGCGGCAGCACCGACGCCTCCGCCGCCGCCTCCGCCCGCACCGGCGCCTGCTCCGGCTGCTGCCCCGCAGGTGCAGAAGATCACGCTCGCATCGAAGGCGCTGTTCGACTTCGACAAGGCGGATCTGAAGCCCGAGGGCCGCTCTGCGATCGACAGCGAGATCATCAGCAAGCTCGCCGGCGTGCAGAAGCTCGAGCTCGTGCTCGTCACCGGCCACACCGATCGCATCGGCACGCAGGCATACAACCAGAAGCTGTCCGAGCGCCGCGCGAACACCGTTCGCGACTATCTCGTGTCGAAGGGCGTCGCCAAGGACAAGATCGAGACGCTGGGCATGGGCAAGACGCAGCCGGTTCCGGGCGTCACCTGCGATCAGAAGAACATGAAGGAGCTGATCGCCTGCCTCGCGCCGAACCGCCGCGTCGAAGTCGAAGTGAAGGGTGAAGGCCGTCGCTGACGATCGCGAGCGCGCGAAAAAAGAGCCCCGCCGAGCGCGGGGCTTTTTTTCGCCGGTAAACTTGTTGCCATGACTGCCGTCGACCTGCGCGTCGATGCCCGATGGATCGTTCCGATCGAGCCGTCGGGCGCGCTCACCGCGCATGCGCTGATCGTCGACGGCGGCCGCATCGTCGATCTGTTGCCGGCGTTCGCCGCGGACGCGCGTTACGCGCCGCGCGAGCGTGCGATGCTGCCGCGGCACGTGCTGCTGCCCGGGCTCGTCAACGCTCACACGCACGCGGCGATGACGCTATTTCGCGGCATCGCCGACGACGTGTCGCTCGCCACGTGGCTGAACGAGCACGTGTGGCCGCGCGAGTCGCAGTTCGTGTCGCCGGAATTCGTCTACGACGGCGCGCGTCTCGCCGCGGCGGAGATGCTGCGCGGCGGCGTGACGTGCTGCAACGACATGTACTTCTTTCCGGAAGCGACCGCGCGAGCGATGCTCGACACCGGGATGCGCGCGATGCTCGGTCTCGCGGTGCTCGACCTCCCGACGCCCTACGCCGCCGATCCGGACGGCTACTTGCAGCAAGGGCTCGCCGCGCGCGATGCGCTGAAGCACGAGCCGCTGCTCACGTTCTCGCTGGCCCCGCATGCGCCGTACACCGTGGGCGACGCGACGTTCGAGAAGATCGTCATGTACGCGCGCCAGCTCGATCTGCCCATCCAGACGCATTTGGCGGAAACGGTCGACGAAGTGGCGCAAAGCCGCGCGCAACACGGTCTCGCTCCGCTCGCCCGGCTGCATGCGCTCGGCGCCACCGGGCCGTCGTTCATTGCGATACACGGCGTGCACCTCGAGCCGGCGGACATCGAGCTCATCGCCTTGCACGGCGGCCACGTCGTGCACTGCCCGGTGTCGAACCTCAAGCTCGCGAGCGGCATCGCCCCGGTCCCGTCGCTGCTCGCGCGCGCGATCAACGTCGCGCTTGGCACGGATGGTGCCGCGTCGAACAACCGGCTCGACGTGTTCGCCGAGATGCGCCTTGCATCGCTTCTCGCGAAGGCCGCAGCGAGCGATGCCGCGGTGCTGCCGGCGGCGCAGGCGCTGGCGATGGCGACGATGGGCGGGGCGCGCGCGCTCGGCCTCGAAGCTGCGATCGGCTCGCTCGCCGCCGGCAAGCAAGCCGACATGATCGCCGTCGATCTCGGCGCGCTCTACGCGACACCCTGTTACGATCCGATTTCGCATCTCGTGCACGCGATCGGCCGCGACGCCGTGACCGACGTCTGGGTCGCGGGGCGGCGCGTCGTCGACGATCGGGTGCTCACGAGCGCCGACGAAGCGTCGATCGTCGCGCGAGCGCTTGCGTGGCAGGAGCGGCTGCAATGAGCGTGCCGACCCTAACCACGCACGCAGATTTCATCCGGCCGGGAGACCCACGATGACTCCAACGCTCGTTCCGCAGCAGGCGAACGCCGATCCGGCGGAGCTCGCCAAGTTCTCGGCGCTCGCGCACCGCTGGTGGGATCCGGAGAGCGAGCTCACCGGTCCGCTGCATCGCCTCAATCCGTTGCGGCTCGATTGGCTCGAGCGCGTCGCCGGCGGCATCGGCGGCAAGCGCATCATCGACATCGGCTGCGGCGGCGGAATTCTCTCCGAGGCGATGGCTGCCCGCGGCGCGAGCGTGCTCGGCATCGATCTGGCCGACAAGGCGATCGGCGTCGCGCGGCTGCATCAGCTCGAATCGGGCGTCGCGCTCGACTATCGGCTCGTCGCTGCCGAAACGCTCGCGCAGGAGTCGCCGGCGGCGTTCGACGTCGTCACGTGCATGGAGATGCTCGAGCACGTCCCGGCGCCTGCCTCCACGCTCGCCGCATGCGGACGTCTGGTGCGGCCGGGCGGCGTTGTCGCGATCTCGACGATCAACCGCAATGCGAAGGCGTACGCGCTCGCGATCGTCGGAGCCGAATACGTGCTCGGAGTGCTGCCGCGGGGCACGCATGACTACGCAAAATTCATCACGCCCGCCGAAGCGGCGTCGTACGCGCGCAAGGCCGGCCTCGAGCCGTTCGACATCACCGGCATCACGTACAACCCGTTCACCAAGGTATTCGCGCTCGGCCGCGACACCGACGTCAACTATCTGATGGCGTTCGCGCGCGGTGCCGTCTGACGCCTCGTCACCGCGCTCGCTCGCGGTCGACGCCGTGCTGTTCGATCTCGACGGCACGCTTGCCGACACCGCGCCCGACCTCGGCGCGGCGGTGAACCAGCTACGCGTCGACCGCGGATTGGCGCCGCTGCCGCTTGCGACGCTGCGACCGCACGCGTCGCACGGCGCACGCGGATTGCTCGGCACCGCGTTCGGCGTCACGCCGGACGACGCAGCGTTTGCCGAGCTCAACGTGGCGTTCCTCGCGCACTACGAAAGGGCGCTCGCCGTCGACACCGCGCTGTTTGCCGGCGTGACCGACGTGCTCGATGCGATCGAGTCGCGCCGCCTCAAATGGGGAATCGTCACCAACAAGGCGACGCGCTTCACCGCGCCCGTCGTCGCCGCGCTGCGATTGTCGCCACGCGCGGGCATCGTCGTCTGTGGCGACACGACGGCGCGCGCGAAGCCGCATCCCGATCCGCTGCTGCATGCCGCGAATGCGCTGGGCGTAGCACCGTCGCGCTGCGTGTATGTCGGCGACTCGGAGCGCGACGTTGTCGCGGGCGTCGCGGCCGGCATGCACACGCTGGTTGCGAGCTACGGGTACATCGCGGAATTCGAGACCCCGCTCGCATGGCCGGCGGACGGCCATCTCGACAGCCCGGCGGCACTGATCGCGTGGCTGCCGCGGCTCTGACCCCGGTCTCCACGACGGTCGTGGTGGACGGGCCTCGCGTTGTCGGCCGCGAGCGGCGATTCGCAGTTGCGGTTCCGGCCCCTCGGCTTCGCCTCGCTTAACCCCATTCGCTCTCGCTCGAGGTTAGTTAGCCCCCACGCGATACGTCGCTCACGCGCCGTATCGTGCGCAGCCCCGCTTCGCGCGACCTAGACCGGGCACGCGCCGGCGTTAACAAGCATCCACTCGAGCGGCTTGCCGCCGCGCGTGCCGATCACGCGAACGGCCTGGCTTGCAAGGAGCGGCCGCACGATGGCGCTGACGACGTCGTCGATGCGCGCAAGCGCGATGCCGTTCGCCTGCGTAATACGGTCGCCCGCAGCCAGCCCGAGCGCAGCAGCCAAACCGCTGCCGTCGCGTACGACGAGCGCGCCCTCGCCCGGCGTTACCAGCGATTGCCAATTCGCGGGCTGCGCCGAAAGACCGGTCAGCAGCTCCGCATTCAGTCGATACACAGGTCCGCGATACCCCGCCGGCAGCACGCAGGCGGTGCGCGCGCTCGGCGCGGGGGGCCGTGCGCTCTTCGCCACCGCGACCGGCGACGCTACGGGACGAAGCGCGAGCTCGCGCGGCTGTCCGTGGTCGTCGATGCGAACGCCGTCCGGGCGGACCGCGACCAGCGTGACGCCGTCGGCAACCTGCGCACCCGCGCGTACGAGCAGCGCACCGGTACCGGCGAGCCGGAACAGCGCATAACCGCCGCCGTCGCGCTCGGCGAACACGCCCAATAGCCGCGTATCGCCCGACAGCGTAACGGCCGCGGGCGCGGCGGCGCCCTGCGCGGGCGCGCCGCGCGAACCGAAGAGGGCCGATGCGGCGATCGCCGGTGCCCATGACGCCGGCTCGCGCGGACGCGGCGGCGCAGGAAGCGTCGGCCCGAACCATCGCCAGCCCCAGAACGCGATGACCACCGCGAGCAGCGCTCCGGCCGCGAGCGTCGCCGCGCCGCCCGCGATGCGCAGAGCGAGCGACGGACGGGCCATGACCGATGGAAGCGTGGACATGCTAGCGAGGTTCGATGCGCCCCGAGAAAGGGCGAGCCCGTATAATCGCACGCCCGCGTCGCCCGCCGCGCCGCTCTCGCGCTCTTAAGTGAATCCCCGCCTCGCCCGTCTGCATCCGTACCCGTTCGAGCGGCTGCGTCAGCTCTTCGCCGACGTCGTGCCGAATCCGGCGCGCACGCCGATCTCGCTTTCGATCGGCGAGCCGAAGCACCCGACGCCTGCGCTGGTCCTCGACGCGCTCGCCGCGGCTGGTAAGGGTCTCGCGAGCTATCCGCCGACGATCGGACCGCCGGCGCTGCGCGAAGCGATCGCCGTGTGGCTCGCGCGGCGTAACGGGCTCCCCGCGCTCGACGCGGCGACTCAGGTGCTGCCCGTTCTCGGAAGCCGCGAAGCACTGTTCGCGTTCGCGCAGACGATCGTCGATTCGAGCCGCGCCGGTGCCACGGTGCTGATGCCGAATCCGTTCTACCAGATCTACGAAGGCGCAGCGCTGCTCGCGGGTGCCGAGCCGTATTGCGTGAACGCACGCGCCGCGCATGGGTTGGTGCCGGCATGGGGTGAAGTCCCCGATGCCGTTTGGGCGCGCGCGCAGCTCGTCTACGTATGCTCGCCCGACAATCCGACCGGGCGCGTGACCACCGCCGAAGAGTGGCGCTTCCTTTTCGAGCAGTCCGATCGTCACGGGTTCGCGATTGCCGCGGACGAATGCTATTCGGAGATCTATTTCGACGAGGGCAACGCTCCGCAAGGCGCGCTCGCGACCGCACATGCACTCGGCCGCGCGGCGTTTCCGCGGCTCGTCACGTTCGGCAGCCTGTCGAAGCGATCCAACGCGCCGGGACTTCGCTCGGGCTACGTCGCCGGCGACGCCGCGCTCATCAAGGCGTTCCTGCTGTATCGCACGTATCACGGCTCCGCGATGTCGCCCGCGGTCGCCGCCGCGTCGATCGCCGCGTGGAACGACGAGACGCACGTCGTCGCCAATCGCGCGGCTTATGCGGCGAAGTTCCGCGCGCTGCATCCGATGCTCGCCGCCGCGCTGCCCTGTGCGATGCCGCAAGCCGCGTTCTACTTGTGGGCACGCACGCCCGGCGACGACGCGACGTTCGCGAAGCGCCTGCTGGCCGAAGAAGCGGTTACCGTGCTGCCCGGCAGCTATCTCGCACGCGACGCGCACGGCGAGAACCCCGGCCGAGGCTACGTGCGAATCGCGCTGGTGGCCGAGGCCGCCGAATGCGCCGAAGCGGTCGATCGCATCGTCCGCTTTGCCGGCGCCGCGTGATTGGTTCGGGCGACCCGCGCCGGCATCGCGCGCCCTGTCCGGCGTCAGGACGTTCCGTCGCCCGGGCGGCGCTCGGGCAGCCGCACGGCCTAGAATCCGCCCCATGACCGCTGCTTTGCCCCAAAGCGTCGTCCCCGCCTCCGGCGAGCCGCCACTACGCCTCGCCACCGCCTGGCGAGTGCGGCCGCTGTCGATTCTGCTGATCGCCTGCATCAACACGGCGATCGCGCTGGTGATCTGGACGGACGACATGCGGCCGTTCTGGCACCCGTTGCTCACGGTGCACCTGTACGGCTTTTGCATCGCGTACTTCGTCAATGCCGTGCAGCCGTGGAAGCGCGCGCGCGGCTTCCGCTGGCTGCTCGGCGCGGTCGTCGTCGGCGCGGTCGTCGGCGTCGCGCTCATCATCGCGATCAAAGGTCGCATCGTGGACACGGGATACACGATGCAAGACGTCATCACGCGCTGGCATTTCTTCGCGATGAACATCGTCGCGGCGTCGGCGGCGGGTTTCTTCATCAGCCTGCTCTTCTACACGCGCCACCGCGAGCGGCGCGCCTCGGCCGAACTGCACCACGCCGAGTCGGCGCGGCTGCTGCTCGCGCGGCAAACCGTCGAAGCCGAATTGAAGCTGATGCAGGCGCAGATCGAGCCGCACTTCCTGTTCAACACCCTCGCCTCGGTCCAGTTCCTCATCGAGACCGATCCGCCCGCCGCGCACCGGATGCTCGGTCATCTGATCGACTATCTGCGCGCTGCGCTGCCGCAGCTTCGCGCCGCGTCGTCGACGCTCGCGAAGGAAGTCGAGCTCGCGCGTGCGTTCCTGTCGATCCTCGCGATGCGCATCGGCGAGCGGATGCAGTTCGACACCAACATACCGGCCGAGCTTGCGTCCCATCCGTTCCCGCCGAACCTGCTGATGTCGCTCGTCGAGAATGCGATCAAGCACGGCATCGAGCCCGCCGCCGACGGCGGTCGCGTCACGATCGGCGCGCGCCGTGTCGACGGGCGCCTTGCGGTCAGCGTCACCGACACCGGACGCGGTCTCGACACGTCCGAGGCGCGACGCGACGCCGGCGTGGGTCTTGCAAACGTTCGCGAGCGCGTCGCCGCGTTGTACGGCACCGGCGGGCGCTTCTCGCTCGAGCCGATCACGCCGCGCGGGGCGCGGGCGACAATCGAAATCCCCTACGCGCTCGGCTGAGGCGCGGACAGCCCTGTCGCATGCCGACCGCGATTGTCGCCGAAGACGAGCCGATGCTGCGCGCGCAGCTCAGGATGCGACTCGCCGAAGCGTGGCCGGAGCTCGCGATCATCGCCGAGGCGGCGAACGGCGACGACGCGCTCGCGGCGATCGATGCGCATGCGCCGGACATCGCGTTCCTCGACATCCGGATGCCGGCGAAGAACGGCCTCGAAGTCGCGCAACAGATCGGCGATCGATGTCACGTCGTGTTCGTCACCGCGTACGACGAATACGCGATCGCCGCCTTCGAGCAGGGCGCCGTCGACTACCTGCTGAAGCCGCCGTCGCCCGAGCGCATCGCGACGGTGGTCGCGCGTCTCAAGAGCCGGCTCGGCAGCGCGCCGCTCGATCTTGGCGCGCTGCTCGCCAAGCTCGCCGGCCGCGACGACGGCGGTCCGCTGCGATGGATCCGCGCGTCGCTCGGGCCGTCGATGCAGTTGATCGCGGTCGACGACGTGCTCTACTTTCAAGCCGAGGACAAGTACACGAAGGTTGTCACCGCCGGCGGCGAAGCGCTGATCCGCAAGCCGATAAAGGAGCTCTACGAGCAGCTCGATCACGAAGCGTTCTGGCAGGTGCACCGCGGCACCATCGTGAGCCTGCGCGCGATCGAGCGCGTCGACCGCGACTGGCGCGGCGAGCCCGTGATCGCGCTCAAGGGACGCTCGGAAACGCTGACCGTGAGCCGAACCTTCGCGTATCGGTTCAAGGCCATGTAGCTGATTGCGAGTCGGCAGCAGCGGCCGACTCGGTCACGTTCCATCTGCTGACCGGCGACGGACGCCGGAACCGCAAACCTTTCAAAATCCCCGGTTTGACCCCACCTGCGCGGTAAGATATTCGTTTTTGCCGACCGCGCCATGTCCGACCTCGCTCTCACCATCGACGCTGCCTGGGAACGGCGCGCCGAGATAACGCCTGCTTCCGCGACCGGGGCGCTGCGCGACGCCGTCAACCAGGTGATCGACGCGCTCGACGCAGGGCGTCTGCGCGTCGCCGAGAAGATCGACGGCCGCTGGACGACACACCAGTGGATCAAGAAAGCCGTGCTGCTTTCGTTTCGGCTCGCCGACAACGTCGCGCTGGGACCACCGCCGGACCGCGCGCCGTTCCGCTTCTACGACAAGGTGTCGACCAAGTTCGCGCGCTACGACGACAAGATGTTCGCCGCCGCCGGCGTGCGCGTCGTTCCGCCGGCGGTCGCGCGTCGCGGCGCGTTCGTCGCACACAACGTCGTGCTGATGCCTTCGTATGTCAACATCGGTGCGTACGTCGACGAGGGTACGATGGTCGACACGTGGGCGACCGTCGGCTCGTGCGCGCAGATCGGCAAGAACGTGCATCTGTCCGGTGGCGTGGGCATCGGCGGCGTGCTGGAGCCGGTGCAGGCCAATCCGACGATCATCGAAGACAACTGCTTCATCGGTGCGCGCTCGGAGGTCGTCGAAGGCGTCGTCGTCGAGGAGAACTCCGTGCTCGGCATGGGCGTGTTCATCGGCCAGAGCACGAAGATCTACACCCGCGCGAGCGGCGAAGTGACTTACGGTCGCGTTCCCGCGGGGTCGGTCGTCGTCGCCGGAAGCCTGCCGTCCGCCGAGGGGAACTGCCATCTGTACTGCGCGGTCATCGTGAAGCAGGTCGACGCGAAGACGCGCGCGAAGACCAGCATCAACGAGCTTTTGCGAGCGTAGCGCGATGAGCGTGGCGATCAAGAACGAGCACGATATCGAGGGCATGCGCGTGGCCGGGCGGCTCGCGGGCGAGCTGCTCGATTACCTGACGCAGTACGTGCAGCCCGGCGTGACGACGGGCGAGCTCGACCGTCTCGCGCACAACTATCAGATCGAGGTCCAGCGCACGATTCCGGCGACGCTCAACTATCAGCCGCCGGGCCACCGGCCGTATCCGGCGTCGATCTGCACGTCGGTGAACCATGTCGTCTGCCACGGCATCCCCGGTGAAAAGAAGCTCAAGTCCGGCGACATCATCAACATCGACGTCACGGTGATCAAGGACGGCTATCACGGCGATTCGAGCCGCATGTTCCATGTCGGCACGCCGTCGATTCAGGCGAAGCGCCTGGTCGAAGTCACTTACGAGGCGATGTGGCGCGGCATTCGCGCGGTGAAGCCCGGCGCGCATCTGGGCGACATCGGTCACGCGATCCAGCAGTTTGCCGAGGGCAACGGCTTTTCGGTCGTCCGCGAGTTCTGCGGTCATGGCATCGGACGCCAGTTTCACGAGGAGCCGCAGGTACTGCATTACGGTCGACCCGGGACGGGCATGAAGCTCGTGCCGGGGATGATCTTCACGATCGAGCCGATGATCAACGCTGGACGTGCAGGCATTCGCGCCCTCGCCGACGGCTGGACGATCGTAACGGCCGATCATTCGCTTTCCGCGCAGTGGGAGCACACGGTGCTCGTCAGCGCGGATGGCTACGAAGTGCTGACGCTGTCGGGCGGGTCGCCGCCGCCCGCATGACGCTCGAAGCCGCGCCGCCCGCCCGCGCAGGCGCCGCCGGGCCTCCCGAAGGCGCTCGCCCCCTCCTCGGGAGCGGGGAGGCGCTGCCCACGCAGTGGGCAAGCCTGCGGGAGGTTACCCGATGAGCGTCACCTATCCGGCGGTTGCGCCTCCTCGCCGCTCGACCGCCAAGAGCGCGTGGCGCGACGCGTTGTCGACGGGCCGCGCAGCGTTGAAAGCGGCGTTCTACGCGCATCCTGATACGTCGAAGCTCTTACGCGGGCACTCGCGCCTCGTCGAACGGATTCTCTGCCAGGTCTGGAGCGACCTCGGCCCGCCGCCGGGGGCAGCGCTGGTCGCCGTCGGCGGCTTCGGCCGCGCGGAGCTGTTTCCGCATTCCGACGTCGATGTGTTGATCCTGCTGCCGAGCGCGCCTGACGATACCGGCACGACATTCATCGAGCGGTTCGTCGGCCACGCCTGGGACGTCGGCATCGAGGTCGGCAACAGCGTGCGCACGATCGCCGAATGCGAAGCCGAGATGGCGGCCGACATCACGATCAAGACGAGCCTGCTCGAAAGCCGCAGGATCGCCGGATCGCGCGCGCTGTTCGACGAATTCACACGACGATACACCGCGGCGATGGACGCGCGCGCGTTCTACGAGGCGAAGGTGCTCGAGCAGCAGCAACGGCACTTCAAGTACCACGACACCGCGTACAACCTCGAGCCGAACGTCAAGGAAAGCCCGGGCGGCCTGCGCGACCTGCACACCGTACTGTGGCTCGCTCGAGCGGCGGGAATCGGCCGCACGTGGCGCGAGCTCGCGCGCGCCGGGTGCATCACGATGCAGGAAGCGCGAACGGTGTCGCGGCAGCAGCGCTTCATCGGCGCGCTACGCGTGCGGCTGCATTATCTCGCCAGACGACGCGAGGACCGCCTCGTCTTCGACCTGCAGAACGCGCTCGCCCGCGAGCTCGCGCTGTCCGACACGCCGACGCGTCGCGCGAGCGAGCAGCTGATGCAGCGCTATTACCGCGCGGCGAAGAGCATCCGGCAGATGAACGTGATGCTGTTGCAGAACCTGCACGCTCTGCTGCTGCCCATCCCGATCGAGCCCGAGCCGCTCGGTGACGACTTCTACGCGATAGACGAGCTCTTGCACATCCGCGACGAGGCGCTGTTCGAACGGCGGCCGTCGATGATGCTCGACGCATTCCTGATGATGCAGCGCAATCCGCAATTGAAGGGCATGTCGGCGCGCACGTTGCGCGCGCTGTCGCGCAACCGCCATCGCGTCGACGAGCGTTTTCGCCGCGACCCGGAAAATCGCGCCCGCTTCCTGCAGATCTTTCGCGAGCCGCGCGGCATCACGCACGAGCTGCGGCGGATGAACCTGTACGGCATTCTCGGTGCGTACGTTCTGCCGTTCGGACGCATCGTCGGGCAAATGCAGCACGACCTCTTCCACGTCTACACCGTGGACGAGCACATCGTTATGGTGATCCGCAACCTGCGCCGCTTCGCCGAGACGCAGCACGCGCACGAGTATCCGTTGTGCTCGCGGCTGATGGCCGACTTCGAGCGGCGCGAAGTGCTCTATCTAGCCGGACTGTTCCATGATATTGCCAAGGGCCGCGGCGGTGACCATTCGACGCTCGGCGAGCGCGACGCGCGCCGCTTTTGCCGTGCGCACGGGCTCGCTCCTGAGGACACCGACCTCGTCGGATGGCTCGTCGCGAATCATCTGACGATGTCGGTGACCGCACAGAAGAACGATATCTCCGATCCGGACGTCGTCAATGCGTTCGCGGCGAAGGTCGGAACGGAGCGGCGTCTTGCCGCGCTGTACCTGCTCACCTGCGCCGACATTCGCGGCACGAGTCCGAAGGTGTGGAACGCGTGGAAGGCGAAGCTTCTCGAAGATCTCTTTCATTTGACGCGCGCGCGGCTCACCGGCGGATCGGTCGCCGCCACGCTTGCCGACAGCCTGCAAGAACGCCAGCTCGACGCGCAACGACTGTTGCGGCTCTACGCAATCGCCGACGGCGCCGAACGCAAGCTGTGGCGCGAGCTCGACAACGTCTATTTCCGCCACCACTCGGCCGACGAAATCGCGTGGCACGCGCGGCAGATCTACTTCCGCGTCGAGGGGGCAACGCCGGTCGTGCGCGCGCGACTGTCGAAGGCCGAGGCCGGGCTGCAGGTGTTCGTCTACCTCCCCGATCAGCCGCACTTGTTCGCGCGCATCTGCGGCTTCTTCGGCCGCGCCGGTCTGTCGATCCTCGACGCCAAGATCCATACGACGCGCCACGGTTACGCGCTCGACACGTTCTCCGTTCACGACCCGTCCAATCCCAACGCGGCATATCGCGACGCGACCGCCTATGTCGAGTTCGAATTGAAGCGGCTGCTCGACGAGAAAGCGCCGCTCGAGGTACCGACGAGGGGCCGGCCGAGCCGCCATCTGCGCCATTTCCCGTTGTCGCCCGAAGTGCGGATCTTTCCCGACGACAAGGGCACGCACTACATCCTCGAGCTCGTCGCGGGCGACAGGCCCGGCCTGCTCGCGCAGATCGCTTACACGCTCGCGAAGGCCAATATCAACGTGGCGAGCGCGCGCATCAACACGTTGGGCGAACGCGCCGAGGACGTGTTCCTGATCGACGGCGCGCGACTGCACGACGAGCAGGCGCTGCTGCGCCTCGAAACGGCGCTGTACGAACAGCTGCGCGTGTAGCGGAAATTAGGGTCAGACTCGACTTTTCCTACAGCCCTGCGACATCACACCCGGCTGCGAAAAGTCGAGTCTGACCCTAATTTCCGGGCGCGACGTCGCAACGTCTATTCCTCTGCCTCGGCGGCGTCCGGGAACAGGATGTCGGTGAAGCCGAAGCGGCTCATGTCGCGCATGCGCATCGGGTAGAGGATTCCGGCCAGGTGGTCGCACTCGTGCTGCACGACGCGTGCGTGGAATCCGGTCACGTCGCGCCGGATCGGTCGCCCCTGCGGATCGAACCCTTCGTAGCGAAGCTGCGTGTAGCGCGGAACGACGCCGCGAAGTCCCGGCACCGACAGACAGCCCTCCCACCCGTCCTCCATTTCGTCGGACAGCGCGGTGAGCACCGGATTGACGAGCTCGGTGTACGGCACCGGCTCGGCATCGGGATAGCGCGGGTTGTGCTCGATCCCGAAGATCACGACCTGCAGCGGGACGCCGATCTGCGGCGCGGCGAGCCCCGCGCCGTCCTGCGCGGCCATCGTGTCGCGCAGGTCCTGCAACAGCGCGTCGAGCTCGCGCGTGTCGAAGCGCTCGACCGGCGACGACCGCTGCCACAATCGCGGATCGCCCATCCGCAATACGTCACGAATCATGTCTTCAACGACTCCCGATCGGTCCGCTCGAGAAGCGCCGGCGTCGCCTCCGCCACGACGACATGGTCGAGCAGCGTGCGCACCTTGTCCATCCCCGCTTCGAGCACCCGCACGATGCCCTGCATCGAGATCGCCTGTGCGCTTTCGCCGCGGCCGGCGGCGTAATTGACGACCACGCAGATCGACGCATACGGCAGGTCGAGCTCGCGAGCAAGCCCCGCTTCGGGCATCCCGGTCATGCCGACGAGCGTCGCGCCGTCACGCTCCATGCGATCGATTTCGGCCGCCGTCTCGAGCCGCGGTCCCGACACCGCGCCGTAGACGCCGCCGTCGATCAGCGGAATGTCGGCCGCGCGCGCCGCGGCAACGCAATGCGCGCGCAATGCCGCCGCGTACGGATGCGTGAAGTCGACGTGCACGACGGTGCGATCGCCGCCGTCGAAGAACGTCGATTCGCGTCCGTGCGTGTAGTCGATGAGCTGATGCGGCAGCACGAGATCGCCGGGCGCGACATGGCGAATGCCGCCGACCGAAGCGACCGCGAGCACCGCGGTCGCGCCGCGATCCTTCAGCGCCCACAGGTTCGCGCGGTAATTGACCCGATGCGGCGGAATGGTGTGGCCGTGCCCGTGACGGGCGACAAAGATCGCATCGCGGCCGGCGATCTGACCGAACAGCAGCGCCGACGACGGCTCCCCATACGGCGTGCGCACGACTTCACGATGCGCGACGGCGAGCGAGGAAAGGCGGGTGAGTCCACTGCCGCCGATGATTGCGAGCATGGGTTGCGTCGGAAAGAGGGGTGGATGCAGGCGCTCGCGGCGCCAATGGAACGCGGTCAGCCGCGACGGCGAGGACCGTCCGACAGCCGCGCTGGAATTGCAAGCCTATTCATGACATTATCATGGAAAGCTCGGCCGAATCGTCACCCGGCCGCTCCGTCAATTCTAAGCCCTGGACGCTGACATGTACCTCGACCGCCTATTCAAGCTGATGGCCGACAAGCAGGCGTCGGACATCTTCATATCGTGCGGTGCGCCGATCAACATCAAGATCAACGGCGTCGTGTCGCCGATCTCGACGCAGTCGCTCGACGTCGAGACGGTCCGCCGGATCGCCTACGAGCTGATGAGCAAGGAGCAGGCGCGCGCGTTCGAATCCGAGATGGAGATGAACCTCTCGCACCTCGACCGCGCCGTCGGCAACTTCCGGATCAACATCTTCCGCCAGCGCGGCACGATCTCGATCGTCATCCGCTATGTCAAGAACCGGATCCCCGGCTTCGACGAGCTCAAGCTGCCGCCGGTGCTGCTGCAGCTCGTGATGGAAAAGCGGGGGCTCGTGCTGATCGCCGGCGCGACGGGTTCCGGCAAGTCGACCACACTCGCCGCGATGATCGACCATCGCAACTCGAACAAGTCCGGCCATATCCTGACGATCGAGGATCCGATCGAATATCTGTTCGAGCACAAGCAGAGCATCGTCAACCAACGCGAGATGCACATCGACACGCAGAGCTATCAGAATGCGCTGCAAAACGCGCTGCGCGAGGCGCCCGATCTGATCATGATCGGCGAAATCCGCGATCGCGAGACGATGCAGTCTGCGCTGCTGCACACGCTGACCGGCCACTTGTGCCTTGCGACGCTGCATGCGAACAACAGTTATCACGCGCTGTCGCGGATCATCAACATGTTTCCGTACGACGCGCGCTCGGGACTTCTGTCCGACCTGTCGATCGGCCTGCGCGCGATCGTCTGCCAGCGGCTGATCCGCAACAAGGACGGCGTGCAGCAGCCTGCCGTCGAGATCCTTCTCAACACGGCGCTGATCGCCGAGCTGATCAAGAGCGGCGAGATCGTCCAGATCAAGGAAGCGATGGAGCAGTCGCTCTACCCGGGATCGCAGACGTTCGAGCAGGCGCTGTGCCGGCTCTACCTCGATGGCGTAATGGCCTACGACGAGGCGATGAGCGCGTCCGATTCGCCGACCAACCTCGCGTGGCTCATCAATCAGAATTCGCCGACCGCGCGCATCGATGCGGTCCCGCACGGCGGCGAGGCCGATGGCAAGCAGAAGCGCGGCAATGATTTCGCATCGGTGACGATCGACGCGGCCATGTTGGATAGACCAACGTAAGCACGCGCTTTGCTAAGATGACGGGGTGCAAACATCCCCCGTTGTCGCTCTCGCCCGCGAGCTGATCGCGCGTCCGTCGGTCACGCCCGAGGACCGCGGCTGCCAGGACCTGATCGCACAGCGGCTCGCGCCGCTTGGCTTTGCGTGCGACACACTGCGCTCGAATGGCGTGACGAACGCTTGGCTGCGCCGCGGCGACGCAAAGCCGCTCGTCTGTTTCGCCGGCCACACCGACGTTGTCCCGACCGGCCCACTCGATCAATGGACCGCCGATCCGTTCGAACCGGTCGAACGCGACGGCTGGCTGTACGGCCGCGGCGCCGCCGACATGAAGGGTTCGCTCGCCGCGTTCGTCACGGCGATCGAGGCGTTCGTCGCGCGGCATCCGGGCGTCCCCGGCTCGATCGCGCTGTTGCTGACCTCCGATGAGGAGGGGCCCGCGACTGACGGCACGGTCAAGGTTGTCGACAAGCTCAAGGCCGCTGGCGAGGCGATCGACTACTGCGTCGTCGGCGAGCCGGCGTCGGAAGAGCGGCTCGGCGACGTCATCAAGATCGGCCGCCGCGGCACGCTGTCCGGGTCTCTGAAGATCAAGGGCGTGCAGGGACACATCGCATATCCGCATCTTGCGAAAAACCCGATTCATCTGATCGCGCCGGCGATCACCGAGCTTGTTTCAATGCGATGGGACGGCGGCACCGACGATTTTCCGCCGACGTCGTTTCAATGCTCGAACATCCATGCCGGCACCGGCGCGACCAACGTCATTCCCGGCGCGCTCGAGCTCTGGTTCAACTTCCGCTACTCGACGGCGAGCACGCCCGCCTCGCTCGAGCAGCGGCTCACCGAAGTGCTGCGCAAGCATGGCGTCGATTTCGATCTCGCCTGGCTCGCTTCGGGGGAACCGTACTACACGCCGCAGGGAACGCTGGTGGCCGCCGCTTCGCGCGCGGTCGAAGGCGCGACGGGCATCACGCCGCAACTGTCCTGCGGCGGAGGTACGTCGGACGGACGCTTCATTGCGGCGATCTGCCGCGAAGTGATCGAGCTCGGGCCGGTCAACGCGACGATCCACAAGGTGAACGAACGCGTGCGCATCGACGAGCTGGCCACGCTCGCGCGTATTTACGAGGACCTGCTCGAGCGCGTGCTGGTGAGCGACGCCATCGAGGCCGTCGAGTCGACGGAATGACGAGCACCGCCGTGCACGACCTGATCACGCTACGCGACTGGCTGCGATACGCGGTGACGCGCTTCGGCGAGGCGCAGCTCGCGTTCGGACACGGCACGACCAACGCCTACGACGAGGCCGCGTACCTGCTGTTGCATGCATTGCATCTGCCGCTCGACCGGCTCGAGCCGTTCTTCGACGCACGGCTCACCGCGGCGGAACGTGCGCAAGTCGCGCAGTTGCTCGAACGGCGGATCGACCAGCGCGTACCGGCGGCGTATCTGACGCACGAAGCGTATCTCGGCGAATTCCGTTTCTACGTCGACGAGCGCGTGATCATTCCGCGCTCGTTCATCGCCGAGCTCCTGCCCGATGGTCTCGAGCCTTTCGTCGGCGCTTCGGAGGACGTCAAGGAGGCGCTCGACTTGTGCACCGGATCGGGATGCCTCGCGATCCTGCTCGCGCACGCGTACCCGCAAGCCGACGTCGACGCGGTCGATATCTCGTCGGAGGCGCTCGCCGTCGCGCAGCGCAATGTCGCCGACTATGGGCTCGCCGATCGCATCAACCTGATCCGCTCCGATCTGTTCGCCAATCTCGCCGGCAAGAGCTATGAGCTCATCATCAGCAATCCGCCGTACGTCACGGCGGTCGCGATGGAGCAGCTGCCGCCGGAATATCGGCACGAACCGCAGATCGCGCTCGCCGGCGGCGATGACGGTCTCGATGCCGTGCGCACGATCTTGCGCAACGCGCCGCGCTTCCTGCACCCCGGGGGCACGCTGGTCGTCGAAGTCGGCCACAACCGCGCCGCCGTCGAGCTCGCCTATCCACGCTTGCCGTTCGTCTGGCTCGAGACGGCCGGCGCGTCCGATTCGGTGTTCCTGATCAAGCGCGAAGAGCTGGTCGGAGCTCGATGAGCGCAGCGGGCGCAGCGAAAACCCCGGGGGCCCGTCGCCGCGCGAGTCGCCGGAGACCGACACTCTGCGCTTCATGATTCTCGCGTGCGACATGGAGGCCGCACGATGAGCGAAGCCGCGCGCACCGGCGGCGAAATTCTGGTCGCCAATCTCGTCGCGCAGCGCGCGACGCACGCGTTCGGCGTCCCGGGCGAAAGCTATCTCGCCGCGCTCGATGCGCTGTACGGTGCGCGCGAGCAGATTGCTTTCGTCACGTGCCGTCACGAAGGCGGCGCCGCGTACATGGCCGAAGCCTACGGCAAGCTGACCGGACGGCCCGGGGTTGCGATGGTCACGCGCGGCCCCGGCGCGAGCAACGCGGCGATCGGCGTGCACGTCGCGGCGCAGGATTCGACGCCGATGCTGCTGCTGGTCGGCCAGGTCGGCCGTGGATGGATCGATCGCGAGGCGTTCCAGGAGGTCGATTACCGGCGGATGTACGGCGCCATCGCCAAATGGGTCGCGCAGATCGACGATGCCGCGCGCATTCCCGAGTACCTCGCTCGTGCCTACGGCGTCGCGATGGCTGGGCGCCCGGGCCCCGTCGTCCTCGCGTTGCCCGAAGACATGCTGAGCGATCGCGCGACGTGCGCCGATGCGCCGTTCGTACCCGAGGCTGCCGCGGCGGCCGATGTGCGCGACGTCGAGCGCGCGCACGCGCTGCTCGCGCGCGCGAAGCGTCCGCTCGTCCTCGTCGGCGGCAGCCGTTGGAGCGCCGATGCATGCGCGGCGCTCGCGGCGTACGCGCGCGACAACGCGCTGCCGGTCGCGACCGGCCTGCGACGGCAGGATCTCATCGACAATCGTCATCCCAATTACGCCGGCGACGTCGGCATCGCCGTCAATCCGAAGCTCGCCGCGCGCGTGCGCGACGCCGACGTGCTGCTCGTCATCGGCGAGCGGCTCGGCGAAATGACGACGTCGGGCTATACGCTCCTCGACGTACCGGTGCCGAAGCAGACGCTGATCCACGTGCATCCCGGTGCGGAGGAGCTCGGTCACGTCTACCAGGCCACCGTTGCGATCGCGGCGACGCCAGGGGCGTTCCTTGCCGCGCTCTCGTCGCTGACGCGGCTTCCTGCCGAGCGTTGGCGGACGCACGTCGCGTCGGCGCGTACCGATTACGATGCGTGGCGCGCACCGCAACCGGTTCCCGGCGCCGTCGATCTGTGGCGCATCGTGCAATGGCTCGACGAGCAGTTGCCCGACGACGCGATCGTCGCGAACGGCGCGGGCAACTACACGACGTGGATGCACCGCATCTTTCGTTATCGGCGCTTCGGCACCGAGCTCGCGCCGTACGCGGGCTCGATGGGCTACGGCGTGCCGGCGGCGATCGCGGCGAAACTCCTTCATCCGGCGCGCGTGGTCGTCTCGTGGAACGGCGATGGTTGCTTTCTGATGAACGGCCAGGAGCTCGCCACCGCGATACAGCATGGGGCCGCCGTCGTGTTCGTCGTCGTCGACAACGGCATGTACGGGACCATTCGCATGCACCAGGAGCGCGAATACCCGGCGCGCGTGCTCGGCAGCGACCTCGTCAATCCCGATTTCGCCGCGCTCGCTCGCGCCTACGGCGCGCACGCCGAGACCGTCGTTCGCACCGAAGAGTTCGCACCCGCGTTCGCCCGCGCGCTCGATTGCGGCCGAGCCGCGTTGCTGCACGTCAAAGTCGACCGCCAAGCGCTGACGATGAATGCGTCGCTCGACGCGATTCGCGCGCACGCGCACCAGCGCGCGCGGTGACGCCGCGGCCTCATCGCGCTCTTCGGTTGGCGATCGTTCAGTCGTCGGCCGCGAGCGGCGATTCGAGATTGCTCGCAGCCCGCTTCGCGGGTCCCCGCTCGCCTCTCACGCCGTGGCCTCCATCGCGCTGTTCGCCGGGCGATCGTTCAGTCGTCGGCCGCGAGCGGCGATTCGAGGTTGCTCGCAGCCCGCTTCGCGGGTCCCTGCTCGCCTCTTACGCCGCTACGCCTTCGCGCGCGGCGGCGAGCGCTTCGCGTAGCACGCGAAGATCGCCGATGTGGTTCGACAGCAGCAGGATGAGCCGCGCGTTGACGAGCCGGCTCTGCTCGGCGCTCAAGTCGCGATGCGCGTCGATCAGCATCTGGTAGAACTCGTCGCCGGGCGTGAACGCGTGGAAGTAACGCTCGCCGGGAACGCCGAAGTTCGATTCGGTCTTCAGGTTCTGCATCGTCGGTCGCCTGTCGTTCAGAGATTGCACGTCGCGCGCGCGATCGCGCGGCGGACCTTGGCGGCGTCGAACGCGCGAAAGCGCGCCGCCACGTGCTGGTCGGGTCGCACGACGTAGGTCGTTCCGGGCGCCGCGTCGTAGCGCTTCGCGACGAGCCCCTTGACGTCGTGAAGCACCCTCGCCCCGGTCCGATCGGACGGGCGGCTCGCGACGATCAGCGTTTGGGTCGCAACCGCCTCGCGCGAAAGCGCCCCGAGCGCGTCGATCGTCGCGGCGTCGATTGCAGCGGCATCGTCGACGAACAGCAGCACGGTGAAGCGGTTGCCGACGTGCGCGAGAAGCCAGTCGTCGCGGCCGCCGGCTCGCACCGGCGCATCGTCCATCGGGGCGCCCGGCACCATCCGGCCGTCGAAGCGATCGGTGTCCGGCGAGTTGAGCGCGGACTCGGCGAGGATCGCGGGCACCGACAAGCGTCCCGAATTGACGAGCGATCGCGCGAACGCAAAACGGCGCGCGAGCGTGAGCACCGCATTGCGAAAATCGAGCGACACCTCGCTTTTCGGCGTGATGAAGTCGGTCGATCGCGTCGAATTCGCGAGGTTCTCGTCGGCGGCGTACACGCGCTCGTCGCTGTAGCTGTCGAGCAGCGCGTCGGGCGCCTTGCCCGCAGCGACGAGCGCGAGCTTCCAGCACAGATTGTCGGCGTCCTGGATGCCCGAATTGCCGCCGCGCGCGCCGAATGGGCTCACCTGATGGGCGGCGTCGCCGACGAACAGCACGCGGCGGTCGCGAAAGCGCGCCATGCGGCGGCATTGAAACGTGTAGACGCTGACCCACTCGAGCTCGAATTCGCGCTCCGGGCCCAGCATTGCCTTGATCCGCTCGGTCACTCGTTCGGGCTTTTTCTCGAGCTCCGGGTCGGCGTCCCAGCCGAGCTGGAAGTCGATGCGCCAGACGTTGTCGGCCTGCCGATGCAGCAGCACCGATTGGCCGCGATGGAATGGCGGGTCGAACCAGAACCATCGCTCGGTCGGAAAGTCCGCCTTCATCACGACGTCGGCGATCAAGAAGCGATCCAGGAACACCTGGCCCTCGACGTCGAGCCCCATCATGTTGCGAATCCGGCTGCGGGCGCCGTCGGCGGCAATCAGCCAATCGGTTTCGATCGCGTAGCTGCCGTCCGGCGTGTCGACGTCGAGAAGCACCGTGTCGACGCCCTGCTGGACCGAGACGACGTTGTTCTCCCAGCGCGTCTCGATCAGCGGCAGCTCACCGACGCGGCCGACGAGGTACTCCTCCAGATAGTATTGCTGCAGATTGATCATCCCCGGCCGATGGTGGTCGGCTTCGGGCTGAAGCTCGAAGCGGTAGACCTCCTCGTCACGGTGGAACGTGCGCCCGACGTTCCACGACACGCCCTTCGCAACCATCGGCTGCGCGCAACCGAGACGATCGAAGATCTCGAGCGCGCGTTTCGCGTAGCAGACGCCGCGCGAGCCCGTGCTCACCGTGTTGTCGTCGTCGATCAACACCACACCAAGCCCATGCAGCGCGCAGTCGATCGCCGCCGCCATGCCCACCGGGCCGGCGCCGACGATCACGAGCGGGTAACGCCCGACCGTGCGCGATCGGACTTCGGGCGGCTGCGCGTACGCGTACTTCGGATAACGATACGTTGAAAGCATAAGCGGGGGCCGATCGGCACCGCCACGCGGCGCGGGAACCGGACGCGCGACAGCCTAGCGCGAGCCACTTTCGTTCTTGACCCCCTGGATCGTCCGTTCGGCGTCGTCGATGCGCGCGCGAATGACGCCGACGCGCCCCTCCGCCGCAACCGGCTCGTCGGGCAGCACCATCCAGTTCATCAGGTCACGGATCGATATCAGCCCCCGCACATTGCCGCTGTCCTCGACCAGCAGGTGGCGGTGGCGATGGACGATCATCAATCGCAGTGCCTCCTCGACGCTCGCAGACGCGGCGACATGACGCACGTTGCGGCTCATCACGTCGCTCATCGGCGTCGTGCGCGCATCGCGTCCCTCGTCCACCACGCGGCGCACGACGTCGCGCTCGGTGAAGATTCCCTCGACGGCCCCGTTGGGCGCACGAATGACGATGGCGCCCACGCCACGTTGGCTCATCGCCGAGACCGCTTCGGACACCATCGCGGTCGCCGGCACGGCGACAAGACCCTGGATCTCCTTGCTCGACAGCACGCTGCCGATGGTTTTGCCGATCATCGCTTCTCCTCCGTCTTTCGCCCCACGATCGCGGCGCTCGGGCTCTGGTGCGGCGTCGTGGTGGCGCATGGGCAAGAGCGACATCGTACCAACTTGGCAGCGCGCGGGCGAACGCGGTTTGGCGCAGGACCCCGGACGCCGGGATGCGCCGGTTTGTCGCCCGCGTGTCGAGCGCCCGTTCGCCAGCCGGTCATAAAGCCGGCGATCGAATCGAGAAATTCCGCCGGCATCCGTGTACGATACCTGCGTAGGACATGCGCACAACGACGTGAGAGCGCGGCGATGAAGCGGATCAATCACGAAGACACGGCCGATTACGACCGAACGCGGATCATCGAACGGCCGGATGGGTTCTACTGGCAGGCGAGCGAAGGCGGACGCGAATACGGGCCGTTCGCAACGCTGCTCGATGCAGAGGCGGACATGCAGTACCGCGCGGAGACGCCATACGAGCCCGGCGAGACGCTCGAGGAAGCCGAAGCCGAAATCGGCATTGCGCCGTGGATCGATCCGGAGACCGGGCAGCCCGACGGCGACTTTCCGCGCATTGACGACGTCTAGCGCGGCTTGAGCACGCGCCGGATCGCTCGCCGTCGAGCGCCGCGATGGATCGATTTGCCCGCGCGAGACTGCGTTGAGCTCCTCCGCCTCCCCACCCCTACGCGGCGTATTTCCGATCGCGCCGACGCCGTTCACCGACGCCGGCGATCTCGACCTCGACTCGCAACGGCGCGTGCTCGATTGCATGGTCGATCAGCGCGTCGACGGCATCTGCATCCTCGCCAATTATTCCGAGCAGTTCCTGTTGACCGATCACGAGCGCGACGCGTTGCTCGATGCCTGCTTGTCGCACGTGCGCGGCCGCGTCCCCGTCATCGTGACCTGCAGCCATTTCAGCACGCGTGTCGCCGCCGAACGAGCGCGTGCCGCAGCAATCGCGGGCGCGGCGATGGTGATGCTGATGCCCCCGTATCACGGCGCGAGCCTTCGCGCCGACGAGCGCGGCATCCTCGAGCACTATGCCCGCGTCGCCGACGCGGCGGCGATCCCGATCATGGTGCAAGACGCGCCGCTGTCGGGTGTCGCACTCTCGATCGCATTTCTGGCAAAGCTCGCGCGCGAGGTTCCGCTCGTGCGCTACTTCAAGATCGAAGTGCCGGGCGCCGCGGCCAAGTTGCGCGGCCTGATCGAGGCCGGCGGCAACTCCGTCGACGGCCCGTTCGACGGCGAAGAGTCGATCACGCTCATGGCGGACCTCGACGCCGGCGCGACGGGAACGATGCCGAGCGCACTGCTGCCCGATCTGATCAAGCCGGTAATCGAGCATCACCTCGCCGGCCGGCGAGGCGAAGCAGCGGTCGCCTACGCGCGCATCCTGCCGTTGATCAACTTCGAGAATCGGCAGTGCGGGCTGCGCGCGGCGAAGGCCGTGATGGCGGCCGGCGGTGTGATCCGCAGTGAAGCGGTGCGCCATCCGCTCGAGCCGCTGCACCCGGCAACGCGCGCGGGCTTGCTCGAGCTAGCCGAACAAATCCAGCCGATCGCGCTTCGTTGGGGCCGATAGGCATTCAAAAAAAGAGCCCCGCTTGCGCGGGGCGATTCTGCCTATTCGTCGAGGAGGAGAGCTACGCGTAGGCAGTGGGGGTGTTCGCGGGAAGCGCATTGCGCAGCGACCGGATGAGCCGCGCGCAGTCTTCGCTGAATCGGGGGTGCGCGTTGACAAGGCTCGCCCAGACGCCGGGATTCTTGCCGATATCCCGGGCGAGCAAGCGCAGGAACGCGAGCGCATCGAACGTCACCGGCGCCGGTCGGCGCGCCATCAGGCCGAACATCGCAATCGACGTGCTCGCCCTGCGCCACGACTGGACGAACTCGTCGACCAGCTCGCGCAACGATCGCTCGTTGGCGAGCAGGCTCTCGTACACCTGCGGCCGGTCTTCGATATCGTCGCCCGTGCACCGCAGCCAGTGCAGCGGTCCGGTTGCGACGAGCACTGTCGAGGTTGCTGTGCGTTCCATTGCAGTGGTCTTCGTGGCGATGGCCGCAGACTATCAAACGGACCCGCGCGAAACTTGACCGCGGTCAAGCCCCGGACGCGAAGGCGCGCGCGGCGCTCAAACAAACGTCAAATGATCGGCTTGGCCCATCCATGACGCGCACAGGGAATTGCGGTGGGAGGTCGTCGACACCGAGGGTTTGTGCCTTGCAGCATGTCGGCCACGCCGGTTGTTCGATTTGCAGCTCCCGGGCAGGCCCGAAGCGTCGACGATGGACTGGTTCGCGCGGGCCGGATACGACACGGGATGCGTCGACTGTGAAGGCTACGGACGCTGCGACGAGATGCGGCCACTCACCGCGGCCGTCGCGTGCGGCGCCGACGACCTCGTTGCCGCGTCGGACTACATCGCCCGCCTGACGGGCCGACGCAAGCTGTTGCTCTCGGCGCGTCGTCGGGCGCATTGCGCGCGGGCCTTTTCGCGCAGCATCGTCCCGACCGCGTCGAGCGGCTCGCGTTGGACGCGCTCGTGTGGACCGGCGGTGGCGGCCCGACGCTCGCCGATCGCAGGAAGCGGCTGCCGCAGTACCGCGCAAGCCTTCGCCGTCCGATCGATCGCGCGTTCGTGCACAGCATGTTCACCCGCGCCCCCCGGGAACGGCGATCTCGCGGCCATCTGGGCGCTCATCGATCAGTTGCCCGACGACTGGTTCAGCCAGCCGGCGCCGGTGTATGTCGGCTGAAGTCGATCTTTACGCGGCCTGCGTGGGCCGCTCGGGGACAGCCGGCGGCGACGGTTCCGCAGTAGGCTCGGGCAGTCTCGCGCCGACGATCATCTCGGTGAGCCAGGTCACGAGCAGCGTCGTGTACGCCTGCTGGCAGCCTTGTCCCGCAAGTCCATGGTCGGCGCCGGTGATGACGCGAGCCGTGACCGAACGCGCGCGAACGCACGCTTCGCGGTAGTTGACGAGCACCTGATGCGGGACGAGCTCGTCGTGCTCGGATTCGACCAGCAGCACGTCACCCGCGAAGCGCGTGCAGGCGGCGAGCGCGCGGCTTTCACTCGGCTTCGCCGGCAGCCGCCGGTAGGCGTCGAGATCCTGCTGCTTCTTGAGTTGGCGTTTGGGTAGCTCCCATTCGCTGTCCTTGTAGAGCGCCGGCGCGCGCAGCGACAGCCATTTCACGGGCCGCATCGAAGTGAGGATTGCGGCGAGGTAACCGCCGTAGCTGCTGCCCACGACCGCGATCGCGGACGGGTCGACGCCGCGTTGGCGGGCGAGCGCGTCGTACGCGGCCGTGACGTCGCGCAGGTTGTGCTCGCGCGATACGGTCTCGTACTGGGCTTTCGTGCGGGCGTGACCGCGCAAGTCGAACGTCAGACAGATGCAACCGAGCGCGGCAATCTCGCGCGCACGGGCGACGTACTGTTCCTGGCTGCCGCCCCAGCCGTGCACGAACAGCACGCCCGGAACGCGCACGCCGGGCGTGATGAGCGTGCCGCAAATGCGCTCGCCGTTGACCGCGATATCGATGACGTCATCGCGCGTGGGCATAGGCGTCGACTTTCGCGTACTTGGTGAGCGGACCGGCGTGGTCGTCGATGTCGCGGAAATAGACGACCGCGTCGGCCGGCGGTGCGTCGCTCGCGCCGTAGACCTCGACCGTCGACGCGCGCACCGATGACACGCGCGGATCGGCAGCGAACGCTTCGAGCGCGGCCACTTCCGCGCCGCTCGCACCGCCGATTCGCCACGACTGCTCGAGCACGCCCGAGCGGCGCTCGCCGTGCGCGTCGACGCCTTGCGCGACGTCGTAGTTGCGGCGCGACGCGAACATCGCGCCGTAACAGTCGACCGCCGCGGCGTCGTAGTCGCGCGCCTGCAGTACGGCGAGGCGGACGTCGTCGGCGAGCGGCTGATCGAGCAGCTCGTCGAAACCGCCGCGAACGACGTGCAGCTCGGAGCCTCCGTAGACTTCGGTGCCGGTGTTGTTCGGCGTGAGACGCTGCGTCCCCCAGTAACTCGCGACGATGTCGGCGACGCGGACCTGGCCGACGCTGCGGGTGACGACGTTCGACAAGTGCTGCTCGATCACCACGCCCAACGTCGCGAACTCGGCGTCGTCGATCGAGTCCAGGATGTGAGCGATGCCGTCCCGGCTGTTGGCCGTCCATTGGCCCCGCCCGCCGATACCGGTCGCGCGCTTGATGCGCACGGTGGCCGCGCCGAGCATTCGCTCCGCGGCGCGGCGCGCGTCGTCGCGGGCAAACGCCGAGTAGCCGGCGAGCACCGATTGCGCGACGCGCGTCGTGAACTCGGACGACCATCCATCGGGCACGCGGCAGTGCGCATCGAGCGGCGCATGCGTGATCGATTTCGTTGCGATGAACGCGTGCGGGACGACCGCGCCGAACAGATCGTCGGCACTGTCGATGCCGAGCTTCGCGGCCTCCTCGATGCCGACCAGCGTGTCGGATGGCACGAAATAGGCGCGCCCCGACGGCCGTTTCGAAGGCACGTACTCGCCGCCGAACGCGTAGCCTTTGAGCGCGGCGAGCCGGCGCGCGATCGCGGCGCGGGTGACGCTCTCGTGGCGGCGCGGGTGTTCCGCGCCGGCGGCCGACAAGGTGAGCACGACTCCCTGCATCGCGGTACCGCTTCACGCGCAATCGGCGCTGTTCGCTCGCCGCTGGTCTGTTTGGTAGCGGGCGATGGGTTGACCGC
The DNA here is from genome assembly GCA_963728935.1 of uncultured beta proteobacterium. Lineage (GTDB taxonomy): Bacteria > Pseudomonadota > Gammaproteobacteria > Burkholderiales > Casimicrobiaceae > CAVSMC01. The sequence continues at coordinate 4,121,126 of CAVSMC010000001.1, forward strand.
ATTTGCTCGTTGCGGTTCAAAGTTGCGAGCGCGACAGGTCTTTGCAAAAGTTACGAATGCACGCTCGCGACGGCGAGCGGCGATGGGCTAGACTTCGTCGGTGGCCGCATCGATCGCCGTCCGACTGTCACGAACGTTCGCGTCTTCGCCGCTGCGGCACGCATCGTTCCGATTGTTCTACGCCGGATCGATCGGCGCGGCGCTCGGTTATACGATGCAGGCGACGATGGCGGCGTGGCTGATGGCCACGCTCACGCCGTCGGCGTTGATGGTGGCGCTGGTTCAGACGGCGAGCACCGGCCCGACGCTCTTGTTCGGCTTGATCGCCGGCACGCTCGCCGACATCGTCGACCGCCGCAAGGTCATACTGGCGACACAGATCGTCCTGCTGCTCGTCACCGCGATCCTCGGCGCCGTCACGCTTGCCGGTGTGATCGGCCCTTCCGGCCTGCTCGCGCTCACGTTCATCGTCGGCGCCGCTTTCACGTTCTACCTGCCCGCGCAGCAATCGAGCATCAACGAGCTCGTTGCGCGTTCGGAGTTGCCGCGCGCCGTCGCGCTCGGCGCCGTGGCATTCAACGTCGCGCGGGCGATCGGTCCGGCGCTCGCGGGCGCTATCGCTGCGTGGCTCGGCTCGGGCAGCGCGCTGCTCGCGAGCGCGCTGTTCTTCGTGCTGATGATCGTCGCCGTGCGCACGCTCAAACCGCGCGAGCGCGCTCTGCCCGGCGTTCCCGAACGGCTGCTCTCGGGCGTCGCGAGCGGCGTGCGCTACGCGCGGCATTCGCAGGCGATGCGCTCGCTCATCATTCGCAATCTGAACTTCGCCGTCTGCGCAAGCGTGCTGTGGGCGCTGTTGCCGGTGATCGCGCGCGATCAGCTCGGGCTGGGCGCCGGCGGGTTCGGTCTGCTTTCAGCGGGATTCGGCACCGGCGCGATCGTCGGTGCGCTCGCGCTGCCGCGGCAGCTTGCGACCAAATCGCTGAACGCCGTCGTCGCGTCGGGCGTGCTGTTGTGGACGCTCGCCATGGTATTGATCGCGGTATCGGTGTACACGTCGCTCGTGCTCGTCGGCGCGTGCGCCGCGGGCATGGCTTGGGTAACGGTCTTCGCGAGTCTGTCCGCCGGCACGCAGAGCGCCGCGCCCGCATGGGTGCGCGCGCGTGCGGTCGCCATGAATCTCGTCGCCGTGCAAGCGAGCCTCGCCATCGGCAGCGCGATCTGGGGCGCACTCGCGTCGACGTTCGGGATCAAAGCGACGATCATCGCTTCGGCAGCGGTCATCGTCGTGCTGCACTCCGTGAACCGTGGCGTACGCGTCGAAATGGCGAGCGAGGCCGACGTCACGCCGGGCGCGCAGCTTCCCGATTTTCCGATCAGCGGCGAGCCGCTTCCCGACGATGGCCCCGTGCTGATCCAGCTCGAATACCGGATCGACGCGCCCAATCGCGACGGATTCCTGCGCGCCATCCATGCGGTGGAGGGAACGCGGCGGCGCAACGGCGCGACGAGCTGGCGCGTGTTCCGCGATCTCGGCGAAGACGGCCGTTACGTCGAGCGGTTCATCATCGCATCGTGGGCCGAGTACGTGCGCTTGCGCACGCGGATGACGGTCACCGACCGGCGAATTCAGGACCGCGTCGCCGAATTCCAGCGCCCGGGCGTTCCGGTCCGCGTTTCGCGGCTGATCGGCGTCGACGCCGGCGCGAGCGCGTAGTCGAATCCGCGGGCCGCGGGCGGTCACGAGCGCAAGCAGTCGGGCAACTTCCTCCGACCGTAATCCGTGCACGTACGCATCGAGGGCAGACCGGTCGGGACAGCCGTCGGGATCGGGGCGCACCATTGGGATCCTCCGAACAGACAGCGTGACGCTCGCCGTTGATTCCAACGTCATGGAACCCCCATGGAGCTATCGAGCGCATCATTTATGCCATAATGGAATCAATCGATTACGTACGTACCGTCGCCCGAAAGTCGGTGCGATGATCGATGTCCTCGTCGAGAAGTTCAGCTCGCTCCCGTGGCGATTGCCGCACGCGGTGCTGAAGGCCGAGGCTCGACCGGCCTCGCGCAGACGCCCTACGGCGCGATGACCGCAGGCGATAACGTTATGCCAGAGGGTTGTACGCTCGCGATCGGCGGCGGGTCTATACTGATCGGCTCATCCGGCTTGGCGTTTCCTCGCGCCGCGCGTGAGACGAACCCCGTCCGGATCCCGGTTAAACCCATACGGAGAAATGACAGATGCCACTGCGAATTGGCGACGACGCGCCCGACTTCACAGCCGAAACGACGCAGGGAACGGTTCACTTCCACGACTGGATCGGCAACGGATGGGCCATCCTGTTTTCGCATCCGAAGGACTTCACGCCCGTGTGCACGACCGAGCTCGGCTACATGGCGAAGCTCAAGCCCGAGTTCGACAAGCGCAATACCAAGATCATCGGGCTGTCGGCGGATCCCGTCGGCGATCACCAACGCTGGATGAGGGACATCGAGGAGACGCAGGACTGCAAAATCGACTATCCGCTGATCGGCGACCCCGAGCTCAAAGTCGCGAAGCTCTACGACATGATCCATCCGAACGCGAGCGCCGATCCCAAGCGCACGCCGGCGGACAACCAGACGATCCGCTCGGTGTTCATGATCGGCCCGGACAAGAAGATCAAGCTGATCCTCACTTACCCGATGAGCACCGGCCGCAACTTCGACGAGGTGCTACGCGTGCTCGACTCGATGCAGCTCACCGCGAAGCACAAGGTCGCGACGCCGGTGAATTGGAAGCACGGCGAAGAGGTGATCATCGTACCGTCGGTGTCCGACGACGAAGCGAAAGGCAAATTCCCGGACGGGTGGCGCGCGCCGAGGCCGTATATGCGCTACGTCGCGCACCCCAAGAGCTGATCGTCGTCCGGCTCCGCGAACGAGGGCGCCACGCAGGCGCCCTTGTTTCCTTAGCCGGACACTCAAGCGCCGACCCGCCAGAGCGAGCTCGCTTGCCATAGCATGTAGGTTCCGAGCACGTACAACAGGCACGCAAACGCGCGCTTCAGTTTGCGCACCGGCCAGCCGTGCGCGACGTGCGCGCCAAGCGGGGCGGTCAGCATGCTCGCGACGACGACCCCGGCGAGCGCGGGCAGGTAAACGTAGCCGACGGTCGCCGGCGGCAACGCGGATTGGCCGAGACCGGCGGCGACGAACCCGATCGTGCCCGCGACGGCCACGGGAAGCGACAGCGCCGCCGAGTTCGCGACGGCGTTGTGGATCTTCACGTTGCACCACGTCATGAACGGAATCAGCAGGAACGCGCCGCCTACGCCGACCATGCTCGCGAGCACGCCGACGCCGCTGCCCACGCCGAACATCGCCACCTTGCCCGGCAGTTGGCGCGTCGGTTGCGGCTTGCGATCGACGAGCATCTGCGTCGCCGCGAGCCAGGCGAAGCCGCCGCACACGGTCGCGAGCATCGCGCTCGAGAGGTGGCTGACGAGTTGCGGTCCGACGAGCGAACCGACCAGCATGCCCGGCACCAGCGCCCACACGACCGGCCAGAGCACGGCACCGCGAACGTGGTGGGCGCGCACGCTCGAAAGCGACGTGAACAGGATTGTCGCGAGCGACGTCGCCACCGCCATGTGCACGACGTGCTCGGCGGGGAAATGCCGTCGAACGAAGATGAGCGTGAGCATCGGCACGAGCATCATGCCGCCGCCGACGCCGAGCAAGCCGGCGAGGAATCCGACGAACGCACCGACCGCAAGCAGGATCGGAACGAGAACGAGCAAAGAGTCCACGTCACCCCGAAAGCCGTTGATCAACCCGATGACACCGGTCGGATGATACCGGGACACGGCTACCTCCCCGGCAGCTCGAGCACGCGCACGCCGCAATGTCGTGCTCGAAGAGAAAGCGGGACCGCGTCCTCGACGCAAACGTCGCCCAGCGGCGAGTAGATGCGCGGAAGCTTTCCGTCTGTGGCATAAACTGTTCTCCCTCCGTCGCGATGCAAGGCTTCCAGTCATGTTCGACGGGCCCATCGTTCACCGGCGCAATCGGCGATCCGACGCACGACCGAAGCGGCGCGCCCGCAGATCGCGCACGTAACGCCACGTCATGGCATCGCTTCCGGCCGCCGACGCGCCTTTCGGACCGTGGAACCCGGGCATCCGCTCGACGCTGCCCCGGGAGCTGCGGCCGCTCGCGACGATCTTCCGAGCCGACAACGTCTTCACCTCGCTCGAATACGCCGAGGAGCTTCGCGATCTGACCGGCCTCGAGTCGAGCGAGCTCGTCGCGTTCAGACCGCAGCGCCTCGTGCTGCACGAGCTGCTGGTGCGCATTACCGCTGACCTGTCGGTGCCGGACGGCGCCCGAATCGAGGACCTCGGCATCAACTTCCGGCAGATGACGCGCACGATCCTCGAACGCTATGTGCAACCGGAAATGGCGACGATCACGTCGCTGTACGAGCACGTGCGCAAGCAGGCTGGCGCACTCGTCGCCGCGGACGTCGATGTGCTGTTCACCCGACAGACGCCGGCGCAGCCGCAACGGACATGGCGCTCGATCTGGCCGTTGCGCCGCCCGACGCCGGCGGCGAGCGACGAGCCGGATCGCGAACTGCGCGTGATCGACGCCTGGCAGCGCACGGCGGGCGCCGACAACGATCCCTTGCGTCGTGCCGCGCGCGTCGCGCTCGCGAGACTCGTCGCGGCGCTTGTCGCGCGCCACGGCCAGCTGTGGGGAAGCCGCGAGCTGATCGTTTCGGTTGCGACGGCGCTCGCGTGCAACCAGGCGGCGACCGACGCGATCGGGCGCGCACTCGAGCCGATGATCGCGCAAGCCGCCGAGCGCGAAGGCTTCCGCGTGCTGTCCGGCCAACAGCGGCCCGTCGTGATGAACACAAAGGGACCGAGCGCGTCGGGCAAGAGCACGATCCGCCCGCTGCAGCGTACGCTTGCGGGCTACATCGGCGTGACGTGGAGCGAGTTCGCGCTGATCAGCCCGGACATCTGGCGCAAGCAACTGATCGACTACGGCTCGCTCGGCCAGCACTACAAGTACGCCGGCGCGTTCACCGGTGACGAGCTGGCGATCGTCGATCGCAAGCTCGACCAGTACATGGCGCGCAAGGCCGAGCGCGGCATCGTTCCGCATCTGCTGATCGATCGCTTCCGCTTCGACAGCTTCGCGCCCGACTCCGACGAAGCCGGCAGCAATCTGCTTACGCGCTTCGGCCACGTCGTATACCTGTTCTTCCTGATCACGCCGCCCGCCTCCATCGTCGAGCGCGCGTGGAAGCGCGGTCTCGAAGTCGGGCGCTACAAGGCGGTCGACGACTTGCTCGCGCATTCGGTCGAGGCGTATTCGGGGATGCCGCAGCTGTTCTTCACATGGGTGCGCCGCGCCGACAAGCGCGTGCATTTCGAATTCCTCGACAATAGCGTGCCGTTCGGCGAGCGGCCCCGCACCGTCGCTTTCGGCTGGAACGAGACGTTGAACGTGCTCGACGTCGAAGGCATGATCGACATCGATCGCTATCGACGCGTCGACATCGACGCGACGTCGCCGCAGACGCTCTACGGCGATGCGGCGAGCCTTGCGCCAGAGCGCAACACGGCGTTCCTGCGCGAGTGCATCGAGCGCTTCGCCGAAGTGAATTTCGCGCACCAGTCGACCGGTCGCATCTACGCGCGAATCGCCAACGGCGCGACGGCCTGGGCGGACCCCGAGCCGCTGCGCGAGGCGCTGCGAAGCGACGAGACTTCCGCGGCTCTCGCCGCGGTCGCCCCTTCATTGCTGGCGTCGAGCGCGGCTGCGCCCGATCGCCCGCAGTTCGTCGTCGCCGCCGAGAAGATCCATACGCTCGGTACATGGGGCGCTTGATCGACGCCCATCGAGGTCTCCTTGGCTACAGGATGCTTCGCGCCGGGTCGGGATGCACTCGGGTGCGATCGGGGCGTCGGCGGCGAGCCTTGAGCACGCCGTCGATGTAAGCCCGGTCCTACGCAAGGACGAGGTCGCGGCTGTCTTCCAGATGGCCCTCCGATGGCGCGCGCGGTGCGCGCATTTTGCGCAAACTAGGCGTCGAAGCCCTCCCTCTCGAACGACGGCCGCGACCATCAGCCGCGGCCCGCAACGACCGATTCGGATGGCTCTCGTACGCCATGAGTCGCCGCGCCCTCGCGATCACCGTCATCGTCATCGTCACCGTCGTTGCGGGCGGACTCTGGCTGCTCGGTCGCGACGCGACGCTGCAATGGGCTGCCGAGCGGGCGCAGGCGCGCGCATCGGGAAGGCTCGCGATCGTGCAGCCGCACGGCTCGTTGCTGTCGCGAGTTCGCGCCGAACGCGTTACCTGGCGCGGCGACTCGAACACCATCGAATCGGAAGACATCGAGGTGTCGTGGTCGCCGCTTTGGCTGTTGATCGGCACGGTCGCGTTCGACAAGATTCATGCGCGCACGCTCGACGTCACGAGCACGGCGACCCAGCATGAGCCGCTGAAGCTGCCCGAAAAGCTCAGTCTGCCGGTGCGGCTGCGCTTCGACGACGCGACGGTGGAGCGGCTGAGCGTGGTCAACGTCGATGGCGAAGCGCGCACGTTCGCGCATGTCGTGCTGTCGGTCGCCACCGGGCCGAAGCAATGGGCCGCGAAGCTCGGCGGCATGCAGACGACTTGGGGAACGCTGCGCGGAAAAGCTGCCGTCGGCACGGCGTCGCCTTTCTCGCTCGACGCCTCGCTTACCCTGCAGCCGGAGGGCCGCGCCGCGCCGATGCCGCCGATCTCGCTCAAAGCGGACGCGAAGGGCAACCTGTCGGCGTTCGACCTCGACGTCGATGCGAAAGTGCAAACGTCGACCGCGAATGCGAAGCTCAAGATCGAGCCATTGGCGCCGTTGCCGGTCAGCGCGATCGAAGCGGCCCTGCATGCGGTCGACGCTCGCCATCTGTTTGCCGATGCGCCGGAAACGGTGCTCGACGGCAAGGTCGAGGCCGTGAAGGACGCGGACGGCACGCTGCGCGGATCGCTGGATGTCGCGAACAGCGCCGCCGGCACCGTCGACCGGCGCCGCATCCCGATCGTCAAGCTGACCTCGCAGCTCGTCGCGACGCCGCAACGTTGGTGGTTGGAAGCGCTCGTGATCGACGCAGGCGCCGCGGGCAAATTGACGGGAACCGGCTGGCTGACGGCGGCGGAAACGGGCTTCGTGCTTCTGGCCGACGGCGTCGACCTGCACGGCGTGCACCCAGGCTTGCGGGCGACGCATCTCGCCGGAAATCTCCATTCGAGCGGACCGTTCGAGCGCCAACAAATGCGTGTCGCGCTCGCCGACCGCGATGTCGCGTTCGCGGGCGACGCGGTCTATCAGCCGGACAAGGTCACGGTGAGCCGCGTCAACGTACGCGCCGGAGCCGGGCGCTTCGAGGCGAGCGGCTCGCTTGCCCTCGACGCGCAGCACGCGTTCAGCGTCAAGACGTCGTTCGCGGGATTCGATCCGTCGCAGGTGAGCCGCCTGAAGAGGGCCAGCATCAACGGCAAGATCACGGCGAGCGGCGAGCTCGCGCCAGTGCTGCACGTACGCGCCGACGGCTCGTTGTCGAGCAGCACGCTCTTCGGGTTGCCGGTGGCCGCCGAAGGACGCTGGGCATCGAAGGGCGTGGGCACGGACACGATCGCGTTCGACGTCAAGGCAACGCTCGGCGAGACTCGCGTGACCGCGCGCGGAGGGATCAAAGATCCGACGCATCTGCGAGCGGTCGACATCGCGCTCGATCTGGGCGGCGCCGACATGCAGCAGCTGTACACGATCACGGGCCTGCCCTTCCCCTCGACGCCGGCGTACCGGATTACCGGCAACCTCGGATTGCGGGACAACGTGTGGTCGCTTCGCGGCTTCAACGGCAGCGTCGGAAGGAGCGATCTGTCGGGTGACTTCGTGGTCGACGTATCGCGCGAGCGCCCGTTCGTTCGGGCCGATCTCACGTCGCAGCGGCTCGACATGAAGGACCTCGGCGGCTTCATCGGACACGACTACAACGCGCCCGAGCCGGCGCCCGACAAAGTGCTGCCGCAACTGCCCTTCAAGCTGGACAAGCTCAACGCCGCGAACGTCGATCTGAAGCTCACCGGACGGAGCTTTCGAAACGAGCGGCTGCCGCTGCATCGCCTGAGCGCCCATCTGAAGCTCGACGGCGGGCGCGTTACCGTCGATCCGCTCAGCTTCCGCGCGGCCGGCGGCGACATCGACGCTCGCGTCGCGATGGACGCGCGCCGCGCGCCGATCCGCGCCGCGGTCGACATGCGGGCGCGCAATTTGCAGCTCAATCGCCTCGCGCCGGGCGTCAAGGCGGTGCTCGCGAGCGCCGGAACGATCGACGGCCGCATCGAGCTCGCGATGACCGGCAATTCGTCCGCCCAGATGCTCGGATCGGCCGACGGCCAAGTCGTGGTCGCGATGAACGGCGGCGCGGTCAGTGATCTGGCGTTGCGGCTCGCGAACCTCGACGTCGCCAATGCGCTGGTGGCCCTCGCGCGCGGCGATCGCGAGATTCCGCTGCGCTGCGCCGTCGCCTATTTCGCGGCCGAGAACGGCGTGCTGCGGCCCCGCACGTTGGTCGTCGACACCGAGCATACCGTGCTGAAGGGCGAGGGGGCGATCAATCTCGGCACCGAGGAGCTCGCGCTGCGGCTCATTGCCGAACCGAAAGATGCGAGCCTTTTCTCGTTGCGCGGTCCGATCCGCATCGACGGCACGCTGAAGGATCCCGCGATTCATCCGGAGCTCGGCAACATGATCGCGCGTAGCGGCGCTGCGGTCGCGCTCGCGAGCGTCGCCACGCCGTTCGCCGCGATGATCCCCTTCATGCAGCTCGGCACGGACCAGAACGTCGACTGCGCGCCCCTGATCGTCGATGCGAACCGCTTCATTCATGCCGCCAGTCGAGCGGCAACTCAGAACGTCGCGACCCAATAGCCGCTGCCTGCGCATGACCCGTCGCCGGCGGGATCCGGCCGTCCAGCCGAATGGTTGACACAACGCCGCGGTGACTCTTACCCTCGGACGAAAAGCGCCCTATCGAGGCGCTTCGAGAGGAGGAGGAGGAACCACGATGGATGTCAACAAGCGCAGCGAGCGCCTGGTAGCGCTCTGCCTGCTCGGCGCACTGCTGTTCAACTATCCGATGCTCGCGCTATTCAACCGCGCGACGCTCGTCGCGGGGATCCCGCTCGTCTATGCGTACATCTTCGCGGCGTGGGCGCTGCTGATCGCGTTGATCGCAATCGTCGCGCGCGGCAGCGGCCGATGAGCGCACTGATCTGATCGCACGAGCGTCGGACCGGCCATGCTGAACGGTTGGGTCGTCGTCACCACGTCGTTCGCGTATCTCGGGCTGCTGTTCGCGATCGCCTATTACGCGGATCGGCGTGCCGACCGCGGTCGCTCCGTGATCGCGAGCCCCTACATCTACAGCCTGTCGCTCGCGGTCTACGCGACGGCGTGGACGTTCTACGGCAGCGTCGGCCGCGCGGCGAACGACGGCGTCGGATTTCTACCGATCTACATCGGCCCCACGCTGATGATCGCGCTGTGGTGGGTCGTCATGCGCAAGATCATCCGGATCTCGAAGGCGAACCGGATCACGTCGCTCGCCGATTTCGTCGCGTCGCGCTACGGCAAGAGCGCGCTTCTGGGCGGCGTGGTCACCCTCATCGCGGTCGTCGGCATCCTGCCGTACATCTCGCTGCAGCTCAAAGCGGTTTCGAACAGCTTCACCATCGTGCTGCAGTATCCGGCGATCGTCATGCCGGCGAGCATGGGCGCGCTGCCGCCGCTGCAGGACACGGCGCTTTGGGTGGCGCTCATTCTCGCCGTGTTCACGATCCTGTTCGGCACGCGGCATCTCGACGCCGCCGAGCACCACGAAGGGATGGTTGCCGCGATCGCGTTCGAGTCGCTGGTGAAGCTGCTCGCGTTCATCGCGGTCGGCGCCTTCGTCACGTTCAGCCTCTACGACGGCTTCGGCGACGTCTTCGCGCGCACCGCGGCGGACCCCACGCTCGCGCCGATCCTAACGCCGTTCGACGGCGTCGCCGGCAGCTACGCGAGCTGGGCATGGCTTACCGTGCTGTCGATGCTCGCGATCATGTTCCTGCCGCGGCAATTCCAGGTGACGGTGATCGAGAACAAGGACGAAAAACATCTCGACACGGCGATCTGGGTCTTTCCGTTGTACATGCTCGCGATCAACGTGTTCGTGCTGCCGATCGCGTTCGGGGGCCGCCTGCACTTTCCGGGCGGCGTCGTCGATGCCGACACGTTCGTGCTGACGCTGCCGATGGCCGAGCGGCGCGAGCTGATCGCGCTGCTCGTGTACGTCGGCGGGCTGTCGGCGGCGACCGGCATGGTGATCGTCGAGACGATCGCGCTCTCCACGATGGTCTGCAACGACCTCGTGATGCCGGTGCTGCTGCGGCTGCGCCTGCTGCGCCTCGCCGAGCGGCGCGATTTGACCGGGCTGCTGCTCGGCATACGGCGCGGGGCGATCGTCTCGATCCTGCTGCTGGGCTACCTCTATTTCCGCGTTGCGGGCGAGGCGTACGCCCTCGTGTCGATCGGGCTCATTTCGTTCGCGGCCGTCGCGCAATTCGCACCCGTCGTGCTCGGCGGCATCTACTGGAAGAGCGCGACGCGGCGCGGGGCGCTCGCCGGCTTGCTCGCCGGTTTTGCCGTCTGGTTCTATACGCTGCTGATGCCGGCGTTCGCGCGCTCGGGATGGCTGCCGCAGGGGTTGCTCGATCACGGCCCCTTCGGCATCGAGCTCCTGAAGCCGCTCGCGCTGTTCGGTCTCGGCGGCCTCGACGCGATCACGCATGCGATGATCTGGAGCATGCTCGCGAACGTCGGTGCTTATGTCGCCGTCTCGCTCGGCGGCGCGCCGTCGGCCGATGAGCATCGACAGGCGAGCGTCTTCGTCGACGTATTCCGGCGCGAAGGCGGCGGCGCTCGCTTCTGGCGCGGCACCGCATCGGTCCCCGACCTGCATGACGTGCTCGCGCGTTTCGTCGGCGTCGCCGCAGCGAACGACGCCTTTCGCGGCTACGCCCGTGCGCGTGGACGGCGCTGGCCCGAGGATACGATCGAAGCGGACGCCGATTTCGTCAACTTCGTCGAGGTGCAGCTCGCCGGCGCGATCGGCGGCGCGTCGGCGCGCATCATGGTCGCGTCGGCGGTCACCGAGCAGGCGCTGACGGTCAACGAGGTGCGCGAAATCCTCGACGAAGCATCGCAGGTGGTCGTCTACACGCACCGGCTCGAACAGAAGTCGCGCGAGCTCGAAGCGGCGAGCGCCGAGCTTCGTGCAGCGAACGAGCGGCTGAAGGAGCTCGACCGGCTCAAGGACGACTTCATCTCGACGATCACGCACGAATTGCGTACGCCGTTGACGTCGATTCGTGCGTTTTCGGAGATCCTGCTCGACGAGCCGGATCTCGATCGCGCGAAGCGGATGCAGTTCATCACGATCATCACCAAGGAAACCGAGCGCCTATCGCGGTTGATCAACCAGGTGCTCGATCTCGCCAAGATCGAATCGGGGCGCGCCGAGTGGCGCGTGAGCCGCGTCGACGTCAAGGCGGCGGTGGGCGACGCGCTCGCCGGCGTGAGCGGGCTTGCCAAAGAGAGGAACATCACCGTCGACGTTCACGTGCCCGACGATCTGTCGCCGGTCAAAGCCGACCACGATCGGCTGGTGCAGGTATTGCTCAACCTCCTTTCCAACGCCGCCAAGTTCTGCGAGCCCGAACGCGGGCGAATCGACGTCACGTTGTCCAAGAGCGACGGTTACGTCCGCGTCGACATTCGCGACAATGGACCGGGTATCAGCACCGAGAACCAGAACGTGATCTTCGAGAAGTTCCGCCAGGCAGGCGATGCGCTGACGGGGAAGCCTTCGGGAACCGGTCTCGGACTGCATATCAGCCGCGAGATCGTCGATCATTTCGGCGGCCGCCTGTGGGTGGAGAGCCGCCGCGGCGAAGGCGCCTGCTTTTCGTTCACGATCCCGATCGAGACCGCCGGCGCGCAAGCGCATGCAGCCTGACCGGAGCCAAGGAGGACAAGGATGGCGAAGCGGGTGCTGATCGCCGACGACGAGCCGAACATCGTCATCTCGCTCGAGTTCCTGATGGAGCAAGCCGGCTACGAGATCAAGGTCGCGACCAATGGCCAGGAGGCGCTCGACCTCGCGCGGTCGTTTCATCCCGATCTCATGCTGCTCGACGTCATGGTGCCGCTCAAGAGCGGATACGAAGTGTGCCAGCAGCTCAAGAGCGAGCCCGCCACGCGCGACATCAAGGTCGTCATGGTGTCGGCGAAAGGGCGCGACGTCGAAGTTGCCAAGGCGCTCGAGCTCGGCGCCGACGCGTACATCACCAAGCCGTTCTCGACGCGCGAGCTCGTCGCCAAAGTGCGCGATCTGCTCGGCGACTGACGGCGCGCGACGCACGAGCCGATTACCGTGGCGAACGCGCGCCTCGCGACGATCGTCGTTCCCGCGGTGGCGCTTGCACTGCTTGCGCTCGGCGCAGCGGTCGTATGGGCGGATCTCACGCCTGACGAGGCGAAAGCGCTGTCGCCGTTGCTGACGGCGCCGCGCGTCGGTCTGCTCGTGTTCTTCGCGCTCGCGCTCGCATCGGCGCTCGGCTACCTGACGCACCGTCTATTGGCGCCTACGCGCGTCGCCGCGCACAAGATCACCGAGGCGCTACGGCTGATGACGCACGGTAACCCCGCGCACCGTATCGCATTCGCTGCACTGCCGGACCTTGCCGCCGTGGCCGAAGCCGTCAATGATCTCGCCGGCGTACGCTCGCAACTGCTAGGCGACGTCGATCGAGCCGTCGCCGAAGCGAAAGCCGGCGTCGAGGAAGAGCGCAATAGGCTCGCGGCGTTGATCGCCGAGCTCGATCAAAGCGTGCTCGTCTGCAATCGGGACGGACGCGTGCTTCTCTACAACGCCGCCGCGAGGGCGTTGATCAGCGGCACCGACGCGAGCGGCGCGGGCGAGCTCGTCGGTCTCGGCCGTTCGGTATATGGCATTCTCGAGCGCGCGGTCGTGTTGCACGCGATCGAGGCACTCGAACGCGAGGTCGCGCGCGATTCGCGCCAGAGTGCGCACTTCGTCACGGCCACGGGCGACGGACGGTTGCTGCGCGTGCGCGCGGCGCCGGTCCTCGCCACGATCGCGGGCGCGCCGTCGTCGCGCGAGCTCACCGGTTACGTGCTGCTGCTCAGCGACATCACCGATACCGTCGACGCCGATGCGAAACGCGTCGCGCGGTTTCAAGGCCTGATCGAAGCGACGCGCGCCGCGCTCGCCAACATTCGCGCCGCGATCGAGAACCTGACCGAGCATCCGGACCTCGACGCGGCGCGCCGTCTGCGGTTCGCGACCGTCATCCGCGACGAAGCGGTGACGCTGTCCGAACGCGTTCACCGAATGAGCGCCGAGGCGGCGGAACGGCCCGAAGCGCGGTGGCCGCTCGAGCAGATGCGCGGCGAAGATCTGCTGACGCTCGCGCGAAGCCGCATCGAGCGTCGCACGGCGCTGTCGACCAAGCTCGAAGGGGTCGATCCGCAGCTGTGGCTTCGCGTCGACAGCTTTTCGCTCGCGCAAGGTCTCTGTTACGTAGCGCGGCGGCTCGACGACGAGTTCGCCGTGCGCGAGCTTCGATTCCGGCTGTCGGCGAGCGGCGGCCATGCGCAGCTCGACGCGGTTTGGCGCGGTCCGCCGCTGTCGTCCGAAACCGCGTTCGCCTGGCAGAGCGAGCCCTTGTCCGCCGGCGGCGAAGAGAGCCCGCTCACGCTTGCGCAGGTGATCGAGCGCCATGGCGGCGAAGCGTGGTATCAACGCGACGTGCCGAGTCAGACGGCGTATTTTCGATTCCTGCTGCCGCTCGCGGAAAGTCGTGCGGCGCAGCGTGCGCAAACCGAAAGCCGGCCGGAGTTCTACGACTTCGATCTGTTTCGCCGCTCTCCTGCGACCGACGCGCTCGACGAGCGCCTGCTCGCCGATCTCGCGTACACGGTGTTCGACACGGAAACGACGGGACTCAATCCCGCGCAGGGCGACGAGATCATCGCGATCGGCGCGGTGCGGATCGTCAACGGCAGGCTGTTGCAAGGCGAAACGTTCGCCTGTCTCGTCGATCCGCAGCGTAGCCTCTCGGAAGCCTCTATCGCCATTCACGGCATCACGCGAGCCGCGCTCGACGGCCAGCCGACGCTGGAAGCGACACTCCCGCGGTTCCGTCGCTTCGCCGAGGAGACGGTCCTTGTCGGTCACAACGCGGCTTTCGACATGCGGTTTCTGCAACTCGCCGAAGCGCGCACCGGCGTGCGCTTCGATCAGCCCGTGCTGGACACGTTGCTGCTCTCCGCGCTGGTGCACCCCGCGCAGGAGACGCACGCGCTCGAGGCGATCGCCGCGCGGCTCGGCGTCGAAGTGGTCGACCGCCATACGGCGCTCGGCGATGCATTGGTGACGGCGAACGTGTTCATCAAGCTGCTGCCGCTGCTCGCCGAACGCGGCATCCGAACGCTAGGCGACGCGCGCGCCGCGTCGGAGCGAACCTACTACGCCCGACTAAAGTATTGACCCACGTCGTCGGGCACCGTGCTTCCGTCGCGAGAATTCTTCATCGGCAGTGGACATCGGGAACCGCGCTCGGCGAAGGCTGTCATCGCGACGTGAGCGCGGCCACGAACGACGTCGACGTTCTTGTCGCAGGTGCGGGCCCTACCGGCCTCGTTCTGGCGTTGTGGCTGGCGCGCCTCGGCGTTCGTGTCCGCGTGATCGACAAGACCGCCGAACCCGGCACGACATCGCGCGCGCTCGTCGTTCATGCGCGCATCCTCGAGCACTACGCTCAGCTCGGGATTGCCCGGGGAATCGTCGAGCACGGCCGTGAAATGGCAGCCGTCAATCTTTGGGTAGGCGGCGCCAAGGTGGGACGCGCGCCGCTGGGGATCATGGGCGCGGGGATCAGCCCGTTTCCTTTCGCACTGATCTTCTCGCAGGACGAGCATGAACGGCGGTTGATCGATCATCTGCAGCAATCGGGCGTGGCGGTCGAGCGGCGCACCGAGCTCATTGCATTCGATGCGCCCGGTGATCGCGTGCGAGCGAGGCTGCGCATGCCTGACGGAGAGGAGCGCGTTTGCGACGCCCGCTATCTTGCCGGCTGCGACGGCGCGCATTCGACCGTGCGTCGAGGGCTCGGCTCGGAGTTTCCAGGCGGAACCTACGAGCACGTGTTCTACGTCGCCGACGTCGACGCGGCGGGGCTGCTGATCGACGGCGAGCTTCATGTCGCGCTCGACACGTCCGATTTTCTCGCGGTCTTTCCGCTGAAGGCCCGCGGCTGCCTGCGTTTGATTGGCGCCGTTCGCTCCGATCCCGCCGACGGCAATCGCGACCTTGGGTGGGATGACGTGCGCAAGGGAATCGTCGAGCGCATGCGCATCTCGGTCACGCGCGTGAACTGGTTTTCGACCTACCACGTGCATCACCGGGTTGCGCAGGCGTTTCGCGCCGGCCGCGCTTTCCTGCTCGGTGACGCCGCGCACATCCACAGTCCGGTCGGCGGCCAAGGCATGAACACGGGCATCGGCGATGCAACCAATCTCGCGTGGAAGCTCGCGGCGGTGTTGAAGGGTTGCGCCGATCCGAAGTTGCTCGACAGCTACGAAGCCGAGCGGATGGCCTTCGCACGACGCTTAGTCGCAACGACCGACCGCGCTTTCACGTTCGTCACGCGCGACGGGCCGCTCGCACGATTCGTGCGACTGTTCGTCGTGCCGCGGCTGGTCCCCTTGGCACTGTCGCTCGACGCGGTCCGCACGCTGATGTTTCGTACCGTCTCGCAGACCGCTATCAATTATCGGCACTGTGACTTCAATGCGGGCGTCGCCGGGAAGGTCAAAGGAGGAGACCGGCTGCCATGGATCGGACCGGCCGGCGGGTCCGACGAATGCTGCGATAACTTCGCGCCGCTCGCGACCCTCGACTGGCAGGTCCACGTCTACGGCGAGTCGATGCCCGAGCTTGTGCGTTCATGCGAAGAACGTGGATTGTCGATGCACCGCTTTCGCTGGCGTTCGACGATGCGACGCGCGGGCCTCACCCGCGACGCGGTCTATCTCGTTCGCCCCGACGGCTATGTTGCTTTCGTCGACGCGCGCGCGGACGTCGATCGCCTGAAAGCGTACTTGGACGCGAGAGCTCTGCAACCGCTGCGTGCGCGCGCTCCGTCATTCGGAACTCGGCCCGATGCGACCGGACCAACCACGACGGACGTCCAGTCCGTTCCGTTGACCACTTCGATCGAGGCACACGATGAACCCTGACAACGTCTTTTCGGGCGGCGCTGCGGCCGTCGATGAAACACTGGAGAAGCCCGGCTTGGGACAGGTCCGGCGAGCTGTCGCGCAGATCGCGGATAACTTCACGGCGAAGCGGGTCTATGCCGACCCGTGTGAACAAGATGGCGTCACGCTGATTCCCGCCGCAGAGATTCGTGGCGGCGGCCTCGGCGGCCACGGTGAGCGCGGCGGCGGCGGCGTCGGCATGCGTGCGCGTCCCGTCGGCGCCTACGTCATCAAAGGCAGCAGCGTTCAATGGAAACCGGCTTTCGATCTGAGCCGCGCGGTATTTCGCGGTCAGCTCGTCGCGTTGGCGGCGCTCGTGACGATCGGGTGGATTTGGAGCCGCCGCGGGCCGTGACACCGAGCACCGCGCGTCTCGCGTTGTAAACGCTTCGCCAGGAGCGAGCTTTCTTCCGCCGGCGCTGCGGGATCGCGCCGCGGAATTGGCCGGGCGCTCAATAGGGTCGAAGCGCGGAACGTCGGACCGGCGCCGCGATGCACCCCTTCCAGTACCTGCGCGTCGAGCGTGTCGACGATGCGATCGCAGCGATCGACGAACGCGGCACGCGCGTGCTCGCGGGCGGCACCAACCTGCTCGACCTGGTGAAGGGTTATGTCGAGCAGCCGACGCGCATCGTCGATATCGGTCGGCTGCCGCTCACCGAGGTCGTCGAGCGGCCCGACGGCGGCGTGCGCATCGGCGCGCTCGCCCGCAACAGCGACACGGCGAACCATCGGCTGATTCGAGAGCGCTATCCGCTGCTCACCCAGGCGCTGCTCGCCGGCGCGTCGCCGCAGCTGCGCAATATGGCGACCGTCGGCGGTAATCTGCTGCAACGCACGCGTTGCCACTATTTCTACGATACCGCGTACGCGCAATGCAACAAGCGCCATCCGGGCTCGGGGTGCGCGGCGGGAGGATTCACGCGCCAGCATGCGATCTTCGGCGCGAGCGAGCACTGCATCGCCACGCATCCGTCCGACAAGCGCGTGCGCGAGTTGCCGATCACGCTCGACAAGCTTCTCAAGCAACGCCTGCGTTCACGGCCGCGCGCCTGCACTGCCCGGCTCTCGAGGCGAACCCGTTCACGCAGCCGACTGCCTCCGTTGCGCCTGCTTCGCCGCCTGATGCGCGACGGCGAACGCACGGCCCTCATCGTGTCCGTACTGCTCGTAAGCGCTGTTGAACGCCTTCAGGAACGCTTCCTTCTGGTGCCGATCGTATTGGTCCACCTGCGCCTGCGGAAGCTGCGAAACGTTGCGGTAGGGCATAGTACTCCTTTTCGGCTTGTCGATATCACGAGTCGTGCTCGTTGCGCGCAGCCGCGGCTCGCGCCGTACGTGCCGCCGCGCGGGCCGGGCCATTCGCGGCCGCTCGCATCGCTGGTGTTGTCGACCGGCTGGCGGTCACGCGCGGGGTCGGCGCCGAAGCTGCGCGCGGCGCGGGCATCGCCGATGCGACATGGCTACGCTGCGCCGGTGAACCCGAACGCGGCACGGCCAAATGATGCCAGTGGCCATCGTCATGTCGGCGGTGGTCACGATCGTGAAAGCTGAAGGCTACGACCGGCGGCCCCGCGTAATACCCGGGTGCATATCCATAATAGGAACCATAGCCGTACGAATGGTAGGGGCCATAGTCATAGCCGTAGTAGTAGGGTCGCGCGTAGCCGTCATCGTACGGCCTGGCATAGCCGTAGTCGTACGTCGCGCAGCCTGTCGCAACGGCGGCAAAAGCGACTGCCGTCACAAGGGATTTGACGAGGCAATTCATGCCATTCTCCAGGGTCACACTACAGTGAGGCCCGCAGGGCTGCGAGAGGTTCCCCGCCAGCAACTTCGTCGAAGCAGGAGACCCATGGAACCGCGCGCGCACTTTTCGATGATCCGAGGCTTCCATGCCGCGGATTGGCTCACGCTCGGCAATGCGGTGTGCGGTGCCGGCGCGCTTTTCGCAGTGATCGCGTACGTTCAGTCGCGAGACGTCAGCCAGCTCGAGCTCGCAAGCGCGCTGGTCGCGGTTGCGCTGGTGTTCGACGTGCTCGATGGCCGCGTCGCGCGATGGCGCAACCAATCGTCGTCGATGGGGCGCGAGCTCGACTCGCTTGCCGACGTGATCTCGTTCGGCGTTGCGCCGGCGGCGATCGGTTATGCGGCCGGGATGCAGGGTCTCTGGGACACGATCGTGCTGTTGTATTTCGTCGCCTGCGGGGTGAGCCGCCTCGCCCGTTACAACATCACCGCCACCGCGCTATCGCAGGGCGGCGACAAGGTGCGATACTTCGAAGGAACGCCGATTCCGACTTCGATCGTGCTGGTTGCGCTCATCGCCTGCGCGGCTTCGGTCGACGCGATCGGCGAACGACTGTGGCTCGGCGTGGTCGAAATCGGGCCATGGCGATTCCATCCGCTGGCGACGCTGTACGTCATATCGGGGTCGCTGATGATCAGCCGGACGTTGCGTATTCCGAAGCCGTGATCGGCGTACATCATGCCCCTGCGTGAAACCGGCTCCAGCCTGCTTGCCGAGGCGATCGAGCTTCTGTGCGAAGCCGACCGCATGCACCGCCAGTTCTTCACGCTCCAGCTCGGCCGCAGCAACCCGAGCTGGACGCCGCCCGTGGATATCGTAGAAAGCGAACACGGGATCGTCATTCGCGTCGCGCTTCCAGGCGTCGAGCCGCACGCACTCGACGTGTCGACCGACGGCGCGAACCTGCATGTCGCCGGACTGCGCCCGCTGAACGCACGGCGAGGCGAGACCATCCACCGCCTCGAGATTCCGTATGGCCGATTCGAACGGCAGATCGAGCTTCCGCCGGGGCGCTATGAGATCGACGGCCGCGAGCTCATCGACGGCTGCCTCGTGCTTCGGTTGCGAAGGCTCGGCTAGACCCAATATCCCCATGCGATGAACGATCAAGCGAACCGCGACGCGCCGATCGCCGACGCCGCACGCGAACAGGCCAAGGACGGGCCGATGGCCGACACGCCGGCCGATGCGCTCGCCGTCATTCCGGTGCGCAACATCGTGCTGTTCCCCGGGCTGATCGCGCCGCTCGCGCTCGCACGTGCACCGTCGATCGCCGCCGCGCAGGAAGCGGTGCGCACGGGACGCAAGATCGGCGTGCTGCTGCAGCGCGATGCGGGCGTCGAGGATCCGAAACCGCGCGACCTCCACGCGGTGGGCACCGCCGCGACGATCCTTCGCTACCTGACGATGCCCGACGGCACCCACAATCTGGTCTGCCACGGCGATCAGCGCTTTCGCGTCGCCGGCTTCGTCGACGATCAGCCGTTTCTCGTCGCGCGGGTCGAATTCCTCACCGATTCGGCGTCGATGACGAACGACATCGAGGCGCGCGTGATGCAGGTGAAAGCGCGCGCGACCGAGGCGCTCGAGCTGATGCCGCGCGTGCCGGCCGAGCTCGTCAGCGCGCTCGACCAGGTGAGCGCGCCCGGTGCGCTGGCCGATTTCGTCGCCGGACTGCTCGACATCGCGCCGGAGGAGAAGCAGGCGATCCTCGAAACCTACGACATTGCGACGCGGCTCGACATCGTGCTGCGCTTGCTCGCGAGCCGCCTCGAGGTGCTGCGCCTTTCTCGCCAGATCGGCGAACAGACGCAGGAGCGGCTCGGCCAGCGTCAGCGCGAGGCGCTGCTGCGCGAGCAGATGAAGACGATCCAGAACGAGCTCGGTGAGGCGGAAGGCAGCGATCCCGAGCTCGCCGAGCTCGCCGAGCAGATTGGCAAGGCGCAGATGCCCGAGGAGGTCGACAAGCAGGCACGAAAGGAGTTGAAGCGGCTCGAGCAGATGTCGGAAGCCTCTCCCGAGTACACGATGGTGCGCACGTACCTGAGTTGGCTCGTCGAGCTGCCGTGGGCAGCGCCGACCGACGAGCGCATCGAGATCGACGAGGCGCGACGCATTCTCGACGCCGATCACTACGGGCTCGACAAGGTGAAGCGGCGCATCCTCGAATTCCTCGCCGTGCGAAAGTTGAACCCGCACGGCAAGAGTCCCATCCTGTGCTTCGTCGGACCGCCTGGCGTAGGCAAGACGTCGCTCGGCCAGAGCATCGCGCGGGCGCTTGGCCGCAAGTTCGCGCGGCTTTCGCTCGGCGGCGTTCACGACGAAGCGGAGATTCGCGGCCACCGGCGCACGTACATCGGCGCGATGCCGGGCAACATCGTCCAGGCGCTGCGCAAGGCGGGCTCGCGCAGTTGCGTGCTGATGCTCGACGAGATGGACAAGCTCGGCGCCGGCATCCAGGGCGACCCGTCGTCAGCGCTGCTCGAGGTGCTCGATCCGGAGCAGAACTCGACGTTTCGCGACAACTACCTCGGTGTGCCGTTCGACCTGTCGCGGGTGTTCTTCATCGGAACCGCGAACGTGCTCGATCGCATTCCCGGCCCACTGCGCGACCGTATGGAGGTCGTCGAGCTGCCGGGGTACACCGAGCACGAGAAGATGGAGATCGCGCGGCGCTACCTCGTGCGCCGGCAACTCGAAGCGACCGGACTCACGCCCGAGCGGTGCGAAGTGACCGACGACGCGTTGCGCAGCGTGATCGGCGACTACACGCGCGAGGCCGGTGTGCGTAACCTCGAGCGCGAGATCGGCAGTCTGTTTCGACACGCAGCGATGCGCGTCGCCGAGGGCGTCGCGACGCACGTCCGGATCGATGCGGCCGATGTGCCCGCGATCCTCGGGCCACCGCGATTCGAGAGCGAGCTCGCGATGCGAACGAGCGTGCCCGGCGTTTCGACCGGCCTCGCATGGACGCCGGTTGGCGGCGACATCCTGTTCATCGAGGCGACGCGCACGCCGGGCTCGGGCAAGCTGATCATCACCGGCCAACTCGGCGACGTCATGAAGGAGAGCGCGCAGGCGGCGCTCACGCTGGTCAAGGCGCGCGCGGTTCGACTGCAGACCGATCCGACGGCGTTCGAAAAGTCCGACATCCATATCCACGTTCCCGCCGGCGCGATCCCGAAGGATGGTCCGAGCGCCGGTGTCGCGATGTTCGTCGCGCTCACCTCGCTCGCGCTCGACAAGCCGGTGCGAAGTGATTGCGCGATGACCGGCGAGATCAGCCTGCGCGGCCTCGTGCTGCCCGTCGGCGGCATCAAGGAGAAGGTGCTCGCGGCGCTCCGCGCGGGCATCCAGACGGTGCTGTTGCCCGCGCGCAACCGCCGGGACCTCGACGAGATCCCCGAGGATGCGCGCAAACGGCTTACGTTCGTCTGGCTCGAAACGGTCGACGATGCGCTGCGAAGCGCGATCGGCTATGAGCCGACGGCGGCGACCGCGCCCGCTTCCGCGTAGCGATCCGATCGACTACGAGGTCACGACCACGCGCGGCGGCCACAGCGACAGCGCGGGAACGTAGGTGACGAGCAGCAACGGCCAAAGCTCCTCGCTCACTTGCTCCATCGTCACCTTGCCCATCGCGCGGTCGACGGGCAGCGTCGGTCCGATTCGGGCAGCGGCTGGTATGACGTCACGGAGGACGACGTCACCCCGCCATCCTCTCGCCTGCCGTCACCGGGAACGACAAGCGATTTTCGGGCGGCGACAGCGGGCACGACCAGCGCTCGTCGTACGCGCATGACGGGTTGTACGCGAAGTTGAAATCGAGCACGAATGCATTCGCGGTGCCGCCGAGGTCGGCGCCCTTGATCGTGTCGTACAGATAGCGCCCGCCGCCGTAGGTGCCGGTACCGTTGGTGGCGTCGGCAAACGGCAGCCACAATCCGCCCCCGTAACCCTCGAGCCAATACACCGCGAGCTGCGCACCGTGTTCGGCAGCCTCGAAGCGCACGGTTCCGACGCGCGAGCATCGCAATACGCCGTCGGCTGCGAGCGGGATCTCGATCGTCGTCACGGCGCTCGCGACGCTGAACGTTCCCATGATGCGCCATGCGGGATCGTGCGCGTACCACGACGCTCCTCGCCAACGCGAACGCTGCGCTGCCGCGATCGGACTGTCCTGATGCTCGACGAACAGACGATCGCGCGCCGCGCGAAAGCGCGCCGCCGCGAGCGACGGATCGTCGAGCGAAACGGCACGTGCGTCGGCATAGAGCTCGCCGACGCTGCGCCGCCAATGCGCGAGCGTCAGCGGACTTTCGGGAATGCTCATTCGGATCGCTCCATCGGGTCGGGCGAGCGCGAATGATACGTGGATTACGACGTACTGCCGTGCAGCGCGATGTCACCCGATCCGAGCGCGGCTTGCGTGAATATTCTGCAAACGCGACGGTTTCGCGCGTGCGCCTGTCGCTTCCGCGGCGGCGATTGCGCTTCAATGTGCAGGCGGTGCGAACGGCGGCACGGATGCGACGGGCAACGAGTGCAGCGATCCGGGTGCGTACGAGACGAGCGTCCCGGCGGAAACCGCGGTACCGAGCGAGAAGCCGGCCGCCGCGAAGACGCCGCAAAGCGCTTCGCTGAAACCCGTCGCGCACCAGAAGCCGCACGCATCGCATCATCGCAGGCACGCGATCGGCGCGCCTCAACGCGTGGCGACGGACGCCGTCAATCCCTGAGCGAGCGCTGAATCATCCTGGGTGAAGCGCTCATTCGCGCAGGACCGCCAGCAGGTCTTCGCGCATCGGCGCGGACGCGGCGAGCAGATCGTCGAAGCGAGCCGCGCCGACCTTCTCGCGCGTTGCTTCGCGTTGCCGTTGCCACGCTTCGGTGCCTCGCTGCGGAAGCGCGGATTCCGTTGCGAGGCCGG
The DNA here is from genome assembly GCA_963728935.1 of uncultured beta proteobacterium. Taxonomy (GTDB): domain Bacteria; phylum Pseudomonadota; class Gammaproteobacteria; order Burkholderiales; family Casimicrobiaceae; genus CAVSMC01. The sequence continues at coordinate 4,144,296 of CAVSMC010000001.1, forward strand.
CGACGTAGAGCACGTCATGCGTGGTCGTGGGCGGCCAGTTGCCTTCGTACGGATCGAAGTAGTCGAGCGCGTCCATCAGCTCGGAAGGCAGATCCATTCTCTCGAGGATCGCGCGCGACAGCGCATCGCTCCAAAAACCGGCGATCTCGGCGAACGCATTGAGATCGCCGGCGATCGCCGGATACTGTCCGACCCGCCCAATCAGGTATAGCTGTCCGATGTCGGTCATCAACCCGACCAGCAGCAGCGTGTCGGGCGAGCCGACGCGCAGATGCCGCGAAATCGCGTAGGCCCAGGCGCCCACGTCGACCGAATGCCGCCAGACGCCCTTCGCGAGGTCTCGCATCGGCTTGCTGCGGTGTTCCTGCGCGAGCTGATCCATCGCGACGATCAGTGCGAGCACGCGGATGTTGGAGATGCCGATCCGCGTAACCGCATCCGCCACGCTCGTGATGCGGCGGCCGGCGCGGTTGTAGATGACCGAATTGGCCATGCGAATCGTGCGCGCCGAGAGCACCGGCTCGAGGCGTATCAGCTTCGCGAGCTCTTCGACCGTCGAGTCGGGATCGCTCGCCACCTTGCGCACGCGCAGCGACAGATCGAGGACGGTCGGAAAGCTCAGCTCGCGGCTCTGAAGCTCGCTTTCGATCGCGGCGGAGAACGAGCGCAGCGCGGCGTGAAAGCCGTTCGCCGGCGTGCCGCTTGCGGAGGAATTTGGATCAGCCACGTGTCGGACTCCTGGCAGACGTCGAACCTTCCACGGTTATCGGCTCGCGGCGGCGCTTGCGTAGGGCGGACGAACGCGACCGACGATCAGGCGCCAAGCCGCGCGAGCACTTGGTCGACCATGACGCCGGACTGCCCCAGGTAGTTCGCCGGATCGCACAGCCTGGCGAGCCCGTCGCGCGACAGGTGCGCGTTGATCTCGGGGTGCTCGGCCAGCACGTCGAGCAGCGGGCGGTCGTCGCGGACCGCGACGCGGCACAGATCGTAGACGAGATCGTGCGCGTACTCGCGCCCGATGTAAGGACCGAGGCCCATCATCACCGCCTCGGACATGACGAGACCGCGCGTGAGGTCGATGTTGGCGCGCATCCGCTTTTCGTCGACCTCCAGGCCGCCGAGGACGAACTTCGTCTGCATCAACGCGCCGGCGGTAAGACAAAATGCTTCGGGCAGCGCGATCCATTCGATCTCCCACGGGCCGGTCGAGCGTTCGTGATCGGCGACCATCGCGTCCATCAGCGCCGCCGCGTGCTGGCGCACGATCGATATCGCAGCGTGGATATAGCAGCTCGAGATCGGATTGCGCTTTTGCGGCATCGTGCTGCTCGACCCTCGACCGGGCGCGAACGGCTCGTACACCTCGGCGACCTCGTGTTGCATCATCAGCTTCACGTCCATCGCGATCTTGCCAAGCGAGCCGCCGACCAGACCGAGGAAGCAACCGACCTCGGCGATCGTGTCGCGCACCGTGTGCCAGGCGATGTCCGGCCGGCCGAGGCCCAGCGCGGCCATCAGCTCGGCTTGCGTTTCCATGGCACCCTTTTCGATCGATGCGAGCGTTCCGCAGGCGCCGCCGAACTCGCCCATCAGCACGCGCGGCCGCAGTTGCGCGAGCCGCTCGCGGTCGCGCTCGATGCCGGCGAGGATCGCCGCCATCTTGAAGCCGAACGTGACCGGAATCGCCTGCTGCAGATTGCTGCGTCCGATCACCGGCGTGTCGCGGTAGCGTCGCGCGAGCCTTGCGAGCGAATCCGAAATCGTCGCGAGGTCGGCGTCGATCAGGTCGAGGCCCTCGCGAATCTGCAATACGGTCGCGGTGTCCGTGATGTCCTGCGTGGTCGCGCCCCAGTGCACGTATTCGCCGAGCTTGTCGCGGCACAATGCATTCAGCTGCGACACGACGCCGAGAATCGGATAGCCGATGCGCTCGGTCTGCGCGCGAAGCTTCGCCATGTCGATGTTGCGCACGTCGCAGTGGCTGACGATCTCGTCGGCGGCTTCACGCGGAATGATGCCGAGCCGCCCCTGCACCATCGCGAGCGCCTTTTCGATCGCGACGTACTGCGCGGTGCGGTTTTCGTCCGACCAGACGCGACGCATCGCGTCGGTGCTGAAGATGTTGCCGAAGATGGCGGAGTCGATGATCGTCGCGGCCATGCGTGCCCCTCGTTCGCTCGCCGTTGTCTGGCCCGGCTACTTCGCGGCGACGGCCTGCCGGACGGCGGCGATCGTCTCTTTCTTCACGCGCGACGCCATCTCATCCTGCACCGGCGTCATCGCCTTGACCCACATCTCCTTTTCCGACGGCGTCGGCGTGTAGATCTCGCTCTTGCCGGACTTCGTGATCGCCGCGATCGCCGCCTGCTCGTCCTTCTCGGCGACCTTGTCGTTGAGCTCGGTCGCATCCTTGATCGCGCCCTCGAGCGTCGTGCGGATGTCCGGGGGAAGCCCGTCCCAGAAAGCCCTGTTCGCGACGACGACGTAGTTGCTGATCGTGTGGTAGGTGAGCGTCACGTGCTTCTGCACTTCGTACTGCTTCTGCGTATACAGGTTCGACAGCGGTCCTTCGGTGCCGTCGATCACCCCGGTCTGCAACCCTTGGTAGACCTCGGAGAAGGCCATCGTCTGCGGCACCGCGCCGACCGACTTCATGATCGCGCTGTTGACCTTCGACGAGTTGATCCGCATCTTCAGCCCCTTCATGTCGGCCGGCGTATGAATCGGACGATTGGCGCTCATCACGCGAAAGCCGTTGTCCCAGTACGCGAGCCCGACCATGCCGTGCGACTCGAGCTTCTTCAGCAGAGACTTTCCCGCCGCCGAGTTGTAGGTGCGGTGTACCGCCTGGATGTCGGCGAAGATGTACGGCAGATCGAACACCTCGAATTCGGGTATTCCCGCGGGCCCGAACTTGCCCGGCACCGGCGCGAGCATCTGCACGGACCCGAGCTTGAGCGCGTCGAGCTCCTCGGCGTCCTTGAAGAGCTGGCTGTTCGGATAGACCTCGACCTTGACGCGGCCCTTCGTGCGCTCTTCGGCCAGTCGTTTGAACTCGAGCGCGGCCTGCCCCTTCGGCGTGTTGGGCGCCGCGACATGGCTGAACTTGATGACGATCGGCTGCTGCGCGACGACGGCCGGCGCGACGAGCAGCGCGAGCGCCGCCCCGCATGCGATGACGAATTTCATGAGCGTTTTCCTCCGGGTGAGATTTGCGTCGGTGCTTGCGGCGATGTTTGAACGGTCAGCCAATCATTCGGAGCCGATTTCCGGCAGCGGGCGCTTGCGCTCGAGATGGTAGCGGACGAGCGCCGCAAATCTATAGACGGCGTGCACGAACTTCCCGTATGGCAGCGTCACGAACAGTCCCATTACCGCGCCGAGATGAAGCGCGAGGAGCACCCCCATCGCCGCGCTCTGCCGCAGCCCGAGCAGCAGCAGACCGCTCGCCGCGGACAACATCAACAGCACGAGGAAGCCCACGTCCATGCCGGTCTGCCGATCGCTCGACAGCGCGGAATCGCGCCGCTCCTTGAGCCACAGCAGGCCGATCGGCCCGACGAGCAAGCTGATGCCGCCCACTGTTCCCAGCACGACCGGGACGCTCGACAACGCGTACGGGGCGTGCCGTCCCAACGCGTAATGATAGACGGTCGCCACGCACGTCGCGGCGAAGCACGACAGAAACCCGTAGAACGTGAAGTGATGGAACACGCGGCGGGCGTCCGACGGCCGGTCGTCCGGATACGTGCACCCGTCGCCGCCGCCCTCGAGATACGTGAGCTTTAGCGCATCGGCGACCGTTTGCGCGAACGGGCCGGGGCTCAAGAAATCGCGCGCCGCTTCCTCGGTGTCGTCCCAGAACCGCGTCGACCCGACGGCGAGCGCGGCGAGCGCGAGCGCGAACACGACGCCGAACGTCCACGCCATCGCGGCGTGCGGAAACAGCGCATAGAACGAACCTTCGGCGTCGGGATGGGCGGCGAACAGCGCCGACGGGTCGGTCGCGATCGCCATCGCCAGCACGATCAGCGCGAGACTCGCGGCAGTCGCGATCGCCACGATCGTTCCGTTTCGCTCGTACAGGCGGGCGAACGGGCGCGGCCATGCGTACTTGCGGTAGCTCGCACCGCGGATCTCGGCGAGCATTTTCGGGAAGTTGAGCTGGAACTCGTGCGGCGGCGCGTACTGGCAGGCGTAATAGCACGAGCCGCAGTTGTGGCACAGGTTCGCAAGATAGGCGAGGTCGCCCTCGGCAAAGCTCAATCGCCGCTCGAGCGCCGGAAACACCGCGCAGTAGCCCTCGCAATAGCGGCACGCGTTGCAGATGCTCGCCATCCGCTGGCCCTCCTCGACCAGCGCGATCGGGATCGCATCAGCGGATCGCATGGCGCGCGGCCCCCTCGCCCGCGATGCGTCCGAACGTCGTGCCGATCGACATGCCGATACCGGCGAGATAGCCCTTGCCGAGCACGTTGCCCGCCATGATCTCGCCGGCGGCGAAGACGTTGGGCGCGAGCCGGCCGTCGGCCAACAGCATTTGCGCGTGCTCGTCGACGGTCACGCCGAGATACGTGAACGTGATGCCTGGGCGAAGCGGATAGCCGAAGAACGGCGGCGTGTCGATCGCGCGCGCCCAGTGCGTCTTCGGCGGCGAGATTGCGTCGGTCGCGCAGTCGTCGAGCACGGTGTGATCGAACGTGCCCGGGCGAACCGACGCGTTGAACCGAGCGACCGTCGCTTCGAGCGCGCCCGGATCGAGCTTAAGCGCGATGGCAAGCTCCCGTATCGAGCCGGCTTTCAGCGGCGGAAACACCGGAGGCATGAACTTGCCCATCGATTTCGCATCGATGATCGAAAAGGCGATCTGATTCGGCTGACCGGCGACGAGCCGACCCCAGATCGCGTAGCGCTTGGGCCAGAAGTCCTCGCCCTCGTCGTAGAAACGTTGCGCGTTCTCGTTCACCACGATGCCGAGCGACACGCAGTCGACGCGTGTACAGATGCCGCCGTCGAACTTCGGCGAGCGCGCATCGATCGCCACGCAGTGCCCTTGCGTCGGGTCGCCGATCGCCTTGGCGCCGGCGTCGAGCAACAGCCGCAGCACGCGGCCGGTGTTGTATGGCGTGCCGCGGACCAGAAAGTTGTCGGCCACCGGTCCCCACGCTTCCTTCAGCCAGGCAAGGTTCGCCTCGAAGCCGCCGGCCGCGGCGACGACCGCCTTCGCGCGAATCGTCTGCTCGAGGCCGTGGCGCACGACCGTCGCCGATTCGAATCGCCCGTCGCGAAACGCGAGGTCGACGACTTCGGTGTCGTAGCTCACGTCGATGCCGAGCGCTTCGGCGGCGCGGTAATACGCGTTGATCAGCGCCTTGCCGCCGCCCAGGAAGAACGCGTTCGTGCGCGAGACGTGAAGCGTTCCTCCGAGCGAAGGCTGGAAGCGAACGCCGTGCGCGATCATCCACTGCCGGCACGTCGCCGTGTGGCGGATCGTCATGCGCGCGAGCGTCTCGTTGGTCAGGCCCCCGGTCACCTTGGCGAGATCCTGCCAGTACTCCTCCTCCGGGTACGCGCCGGTCAGTACGTCGGCTGGGCTGTCGTGCATGCAACGTAGGTTTCGCGTATGACGGCTGTTGCCGCCGCGGAAGTGCTTCGGCGCGCATTCGACCACGAGCACGCTCGCGCCGGCACGTCGCGCCGTGATCGCCGCGCACAGCGCAGCGTTGCCGCCGCCCAGCACGAGCACATCGTAGGTCGACGACGACATCATCCTTTTTTTCGATCGCACCATAGGTGAGCGGTCGTGCATATGGTACGTCAGCGCGCGGCCGGTTCGCCGCGTGCTAAGCTTCTGCGCCGCCACCGCTTCACCTTCGATCCGGCAATCCGTTGGCTGTTCGATCGCCCGCTCTCGCCAAGCTCACCCGGCCGCGCTTGTACGACGCGCTTGCGCGCCCGCGCCTGTTCGCTCAACTCGACCAGGCGCTGTCGCGCCCCGTCGTGTGGATCAGCGCGCCGCCGGGCGCGGGCAAGACGACGCTCGTCGCAAGCTACCTCGATGCGCGGGAATTGCCGCACCTGTGGTACCAGGTCGACGTCGGCGACGGGGATCCGGCGACGTTCCTGCATTATCTGCGGATGGCGGCCGTCCAGATCGCCGGCAAGCGGGCCGAGGCGCTGCCGGTCTTCACGTCCGAGCCGCAACAGGACCTCGCTCGATTCTCGCGCAGCTTCTGCCGGGATCTGTTCACCTTGCTCTGTCCGCGGTGCGTCATCGTGTTGGACAACTTCCACGAAGCGCGCACGCCGCCGGACCAGCGCGCGGCGCTCGTGCAGGGCCTCGAGGAGATTCCCGACGGCATCAACGTCGTCATCATCTCGCGTACCGATCCGTCGCCGGAATTCGCGCGCCTCGTCGCGAGCCGGCGCATCGCGCGCATCGAAGCGAGCGCCCTCAACTGCACGACCGACGAAGCGCAGGCGATGCTCGGCGCGGAGAGGCTCGATCCGCGCGCGTTGCAGCGCATCTTCCGGCAAAGCGAAGGCTGGGTCGCCGCGCTGGTGCTGTTGCGCGAGCACTTGAGCCGGCCGGGCGCCGAGCTCGACGAGTCGCTCGGCGAAGGCACCGACGCGATCTTTCACTACTTCGCCGGCGAGATCTTCAATCGCGCGCAGCCGCAGAACCAGCGCGTGCTGATGCTCACCGCGCTGCCGCGCTCGATCACTCACGCCGAAGCGGTCGAGCTCACCGGCAACGAGGACGCGTCCCGGCTGCTCGATTATCTGTTCCGGCGGCATCTGTTCGTCGACCGTCGCCGCGGTGCGCAGACGACGTATCACTATCACGCGCTGTTCCGCGAATTCCTGCTCGAGGAGATGCGCCGCCGGCTGCCGCGCGACGAATGGCGCGCAGCGGCGGGACGCGCTGCGGCGATGCTCGCCGCGCGTGGCCAGCCGAGCGAAGCGCTCGAGCTCTTTCGCGACGCCGGCGATTTCGAAGCGATGCGTTCGCTGATCCGCGCCAACGCGCTCGAGTGGGCGCGGCAGGGCCGCGCGCAGGCGCTGTCCGATTGGATCGAGGCGCTGCCAGCCGACATGCGCGCGAACGATCCGTGGCTCGAGTATTGGTACGGCCGCGCGTGGATCTACGTGAAGCCGCAGCGCGGGCGGCCGGCGATCGAGCGCGCGTACGAATCGTTTCGCGCCGCGGGCGACGTGCGCGGCCAGGCGCTCGCGCTTAACACGACGGTGGCGGGCTACTACTACGAGTGGGCGAACTTTGCGCCGCTCGACCGCTGGATTCCCGAGTTCGCGCGGCTGCTCGACCCCGCCCGCGCGAGCGCGCTCGATCACGAAAGCGAGCTTCGCGCGCGCTCGGCGTACGTCATCGTCCTGCTGTTCCGCCAGCCCGAGCATCCCGATCTCGATCCGTGCGCAAAGCGGCTGAACGGGATCGTCGACGACGAGACCGACGTCAACGCGCGGATGATGGCGGCGTCGACGCTGTTCAACTATCTCAACTGGAAGGACAAGAGCGATGCCGCCGGCGCGCTCGTCGCGCGGACGGCGCCGGTGCTCGCGCAGCCGGAGGTGACGCCGCTGATGCAGATGTGGTGGCGAACGCACCTGTCGTTCTGGCACTACATCAACGCCCGCTACGACGAATCGCGGGCGGTGATCGCCGAAGCGCGCACCATCGCCGAGCGCTTCGGCCTCGAAGCGTTCCTGTTCGAGATCGACCATGCCGAGCTATACGCGCTGATCAGCAAGGCCGACCTTTCCGCGGCCAATGCGCAGATCGTCGAGGTCGAACGACGCCTTTCGCCGACGCGGCGGATGGATTGGGCGTATTTCCACAATCTGCGCGCGAACCTCGAGCAGCGGCTCGAGCACTACGGTGCGGCGGTGCAGGACGCCGAGCGGGCGGTCGCGCTCGCGCGCGAGACCGGACTGCCCACGATGCAGATCCCGCACTTCCTCGCCCGACTCGCGCATAGCCGGATGGCTGCCGGTGACGAGCAAGGCGGCATGCGGGCGCTCGACGAGGCGATCGCCACGTCGACGGGAGCCGACCGGCGCACGTTCGAGCAGCAGCGCGAAATGCTGAACGTAGCGATGGACATCGACGCCGGCAACACGGCGCAGGCCGAACAGCGCCTCGCAGAGGTACTCGCCGACTATCGGGCGCACAACCAGGTCGTGTTCCTGCGCAGCCGTCCCGACATCGGCGCGAAGCTTTCGAACTTCGCGCTCGAGCGTGGCATCGAGGCCGATTACGTGCGCCTCTTGATCGAGCGCAACGCGTTTCGCGCGCCGGCCGATGCGACGTCGGCTTGGCCGTTTCGCCTGCGCGTTCACGTGCTCGGCCGCTTCGAGCTCGTGCGCGACGGCGTGCCGATGCGCTTCAGCGGAAAGGCGCAGCAGCGCCCGCTCGACCTGCTGAAGCTCGTCGTCGCGCTCGGCGGCACCGGTGTCGATGCGCCCCAGCTCACATCGTCGCTGTGGCCCGATGCGGACGGCGCGGCGGCGAAGACGTCGTTCGACTCGACGCTGTTCCGGCTGCGCAAGCTCCTCGACGTCGACGACGCGCTGGTGCTCGCCGGCGGCAAGCTCTCGCTCGCTCGCGACCTTTGCTGGACCGACGTGCGGGCGCTCGACGCTGCGCTCGACGCCGCCGATCGCGCCGCCGATGGCGATGCCGGCACCGTATCGCGCGCGGCGCGACGGCTGCTCGATGCCTACCCCGGCAACCTGCTCGGCGGCGACGAAAGCGCCTGGATCGTCAAGCCGCGCGATGCACTGTGCTCGCGCTTCGTCCGAACGCTGATGCGACTCGGCGAATCGCTCGAGCGTACCGGCGAATGGACGACGGCGATCGACGCCTACCGCCGAGGACTCGAGGCGGACAATCTTGCCGAACCGTTCTACCGGGGCCTGATGCGCTCGCTCGCCGCGACCGGCGATCGCGCCGAGGCGCTCAACGCATTCCGTCGCTGCCGGGAGTTGCTGTCGGTCGTGCTCGGCCTGCCGCCGTCGCCCGAGACCGAGCGGCTGCACCGCCAAATCGTCTCCGCGCGCGATGCGCAGGCCGACGCAAGGTCGTAAACGGCGCCACCCGTCCTAAGGCGTTGCTCCGTAAGGATTAGTTGCTATCCGTTCGGCGACGCCGTTGCGCCGCGAACGGCTACTACACAATCGCCGCGTTCGATGGCGTTTGCCGATCCGTCAGCGATCGGCAAGTCGGCGCCGGCCACACTGTCGCCATACCTAACAGCCCATGGAACGGCTACATGCAACGAAAAGACGGCCGGCAAGGGTCCGGCGATGAACTCGGCGATCCGCCGGCGGGTGCAGCATTGAGCGATGTCGCCGTGGATCCAGCAACGCAATCCGAACGTAATGAAGGCGAATCGGGTAGCCACAACCCCCAGGAAGAGGCGCTCGGCGCTGCGAAATCCGGCGCTCGGCGGCGGCGGCGAAAACCGTTCGTTCTCTGACCAACCATCACGATGGATCGAGGAGGCAGCAAAGTGGGCGCAGCGGTGGGACGAAGCTTCAGAGTGCTCGGCGTCGTGTTGCAGCGATTCGGGCCTTACGTGTTGCTCGAGCTGCTGCTGCCCGGCGGGACGCTGTTCGCGCTGCTGCTTTACTGGTATCAACGCCGGCAGGCGATCGGTTGCGCTCCCGTTGCAACGCCCGGTGTCATCGGTCGCGTCCTCGACTGGCTGCGCGCGCTCGAGCTTGCGCCGCGAACGCTTCGGCTCGCTTCGGCACCCGCGCGCGGGTGCGCGCGCGACGGTCTCGAGCCGCTCGCGATGGCGTCGGTGCGCTGCTCGTGCAGCGCCGGCGCTTGCTGACGTCTGCGCAACGCGGGTTCGCACGACGCTCAAAGTCGCGCCTGTCGCGCAACGGGTAAGATGGCCCTCTAGCCGGAGAGCGCCGAATGGACTTCACGAACCGGACCGTCATGATCACCGGCGCCGCGGGCAACCTCGGACGCGCCGTCGCCGACGCGTTCTTTGCGCGCCACGCCAATCTGCTGCTGATCGATCATCGTAGCGGGCGATTGGCGAGTATCTTCGGAGCCGAGGACGCTCGACGCGCGTACACGCAGGCCGACCTCATGAATCGAGCCGACGTCGAGCGCGCCGTCGCTGCTGGAGTCGAGCGCTTCGGTGGCATCGACGTACTGTGCAATCTCACGGGCGGATTCCGTTCGGGCGAGGCCGTCCATGAAATGTCGGACGAGACGCTCGACTTCCTGTTCGACGTGAACGTACGCACGATGCTCAACGCCGTGCGCGCCGTCGTTCCCGGAATGCTCGCGCGCAAGCGCGGCAGCGTGGTCAACGTCGGCGCCTACGGAGCGCTCGCCGGCGTCGCCACGATGGGCGCCTACGGCGCGGCGAAGAGCGCGCTGATCCGGCTCACGGAATCGATGGCGATGGAATTGCGCGCGAAGGGCATCAACGTCAACTGCGTGCTGCCGACGACGATCGATACGCCGGAAAATCGCGCCGCGATGCCGACGGCCGATCCCGGGCACTGGGTCGCGCCGCGCGATCTTGCCGGCACGATCGTGTTCCTCGCCTCCGACGAAGCCCGCGCGGTCCATGGCGCGGCGATACCGGTTCGCGGGCTCGCCTGATTCAGCGCTTCGGCGGCTGAACGAAACGGTCCGGGTCGATGCTCGTCGAATGCGTGGCGAGGTAGACCTCGCGCAGGAACGACGCGAGGCCGCCGACGACCGCGAGCATCGCAAGCACGAACAAGCCACCTGCGAGCCAGCGCAGATTGACCGTCATGAATTCCTCGATGAACAGGCTGACGATCACGAGACAAACCAGCAGCGCGGCCGTCGTGCAGAAATTGATCGCCCAGCTCGCGAGCTGTCGTCGGCGCTCGAGCGAGGCGAGCTCGATGCGCGCCGCGTCGCGCGCAGGCTGATCGAGGCCGCGCCACGACTGCTCGAACATGCGCGCGCGGTCGATCACGCGCGCGAGACGATTCGCCATGACGCCGAGCAGCCCGGCGATGCCCGTCAACAGGAATACCGGTGCGATCGCGAGCTGGATCGCGTGCGCGATGACCGGCAATCCCTGGTCGATGGGCATTGGCGCGCCCGGCGTCAGCGGACCACTTTCCAGCGCCGCGCGACGAGCAGGCGCAGCTTCTTGCACTCGCGCTGCGAGAGCTCGCCGGCCTGCGCGGCGAGCGTCGCTTCGAATTCATCGAGCGTCCTGCGCGTGCGCGCCGCGTCGAAGGTGCGCTTCAGAACATAGAACCGCGCCGAATACTCGCCGCGCAACTCGTGGATTACCGGAAACGACATGCGGTGGATCGCCGACGGGCCCAGACGCAACAACGCTTCACGATGCTCGGGCGTGCCGTAGCCCTTGTGCGTGGCGAAACCGTAACCGGGGTAGTCGCGATCGAGCGCCTCCATCATCCGGTCGCGCTCGGTCTTGGCGATGATCGACGCGGCGGCGATCGAGAAGTTGATCCCATCCCCCTTGTTGAACGTGTTCTGCGGGATGTCGACACCGGGCACGGTGCGCGCGTCGACGAGCACGTGCTGCGGCCGCCGCGGTAGCGCCTCGACGGCGCGGCGCATCGCAAGCAGCGCGGCGTGGTAGATGTTCAGCCGATCGATTTCCTCGACCGAAGCGGCGCCGACCGCCACGCCCGACGCCTTGGCGCGGATCTCGACGGCGAGCTCGTCGCGCGTCGCGGGATCGAGCCGCTTCGAATCGTCGACGCGGGCGATATCGGTGCCTGGCGGGAACACGACCGCCGCAGCGACAACCGGACCGGCGAGCGGACCGACGCCCACTTCGTCGACCCCCGCGATGTCCTGCACGCCGGATTTCCACAGCACCTGCTCGAAATGGCGCATCGCGTCGAGCCGCGTTCGCTCGTCGCGTTCGCGCTCGTAGCGCCTTTTCAACGCCTCGAGCAAGCGCCGCACGCCTTGACGCGAATCGCGCTGCAGAAGATTGAGAACGCGCGCCGACACCGGCTTGTCGCCTTCGAGATAGCGCCGCCGGATTTCCCCGACCGAAAGCTCGCCTACGCGCGCCATTGTCTCGACTGTCGTTGCTTTCCACGCACTGCTGTCCGGATACACAAAGCCAGTCGCGAGGACTGGCTTTGTGAAATCCTGCTTCGTGACAGCGGCGATTCTACACCCGCGATAGTTCCGCTCAGTCGTAGCCGTTTCGCCTGCTCGCGACCCTGCGCGCTCAGCAGCGAACCCGAAGGCTTCACGTTGCATGTGGCACTCCCGATCGCCGCAAAGATCATTGCCTGGCGGTCAGCCTGCGAAACGCGCTCCAGTGGCGCAGCGCCTCCTGCTGCAAGCCCTGGCCCGCGCACAACCGCGCGAGGTTGAAGTGCGCGTCCGCCAGATCGGGCGCGGCATCGAGCGCCGCTCGATAACTATCCGCCGCCTGCCTCGGCTGTTGGAGATCCTCTTGCAGAACGCCCAGGTTGAACAGCAGCGTGGCATCGGTGCCGCAGTGGTCGAGTCCATCGGTGTACACCGTCCGCGCTTCCTTCAGCTTGCCTCGCTCGTGCAGCAGCCGCCCGAGGTTCACGTACGAATCGCTGTCGCACGGATCGGCCTCGAGCGCACGCCGGTAGACGACACATGCCTCGTCGGGCTGCGTCGCCTCGAGCGCCAGCGCGCGCTCGAACCATCGCGGATCCGACGACGGTTCGCTCGCCGGCTCCGGGTTCAAGAACGCGAGACGTCCGCCAGGCGAAGCGACGTCGAATTGCAGCACGTATTGGCCGTTGTCGGGCCGCCACTGCGTTGGGCCCTCGCTCACGACGACGGCATCGCCGACCGCCTCGATGCGCAACCCCGTGAGCGGCGCTTCGTCGGGCAACTGCGCCCGCAGTCGGCGCAGCGAGCGCAGGATACGCGCCGCGGGGATCTTCGCTTGCGACAACGCCTGCGCCGCCCGCAGCACGACGAGGTCGGCGAAGCTGAACCGGTATTCACGCCGCCGCCCGCGAACGGGTGTGACGAAGCCGGCTTCGATCAGCCCATGCACGACAGAGCGGGAAAGGCCGAGCAGCTTGCCGACGTCGCGAATCGAGTAACCGTCAGTCACGTCTCGCGTTCATCTGCAATGCCAGAGGCGAAGCTAGCGCTTGGCGGCCTTGCGACGCGTCTCCGGCTCGGCCGCGGCGACCTTTTTCGCGGGCTTGCGTTGCGCAGCTTCGATTTGCACCGGCGCGGCCCCCGCTGCCGGCGGCTTGGACGGCGCGCGCTTGCCGGCGGTCTTCTCGAGGCTCACGCGCAGCGCTTCCATCAAGTCGATCACTTGCGCGCCGGTTTCCGGAACACTGGGCGAAATCGCAATCTGCTCGCCCTCGACCTTCCTCTGCACGGCATTTTCGATTCGCTTGCGCACATCGTCCTCGTACTGGCTCGGATCGAACGCCTTGGACGAGATCTGCGCGATCAGCTGCTTCGCGAGCGCGAGCTCGTTGTCGCGCACCGGCGCCGTTTCGATGCCGACCTCGCCGATGCTGCGCACTTCCGGCGCGTACAGCAGCTGCTGCATCACCAGGCCGCCGGGCACCGCACGCAATTGCACGATGTATTGCTTGCCGCGCGCCGCGTAACGGCCGACGGCGGTCTGGCCGGTCTGGCGCATGCTCTCGGCGAGCAGCGCATAGGGCTTCGCGCCGCCCTTGTCGGGGCCGAGAAAATACGCCTTGTCGTAGTAGATCGGATCGATGCTGTCCGCCGGAACGAACTCGCTGATCTCGATCATCTGCGTGCCCTTCTCTTCGAGCTCCTTCAGCTCTTCCGCCGTGAACGTCACGTACTGGTCCTTGGCGAACTCGTACCCCTTGACCATGTCCGCGCGTTCGACGACCACGCCCTCGCGCACGCACAGGTATTGCTGCTTGAGCCGCGATCCGCAGGCAGCGTGCAGCAGATTGAACGAGACGCCGGACTGGGCTTGCGTCGCTGCGTAAAGCTTGACCGGAATCGACACCATCCCGAACGTCACCGTCACCGAAGCCAATGCACGAGCCGCCATGATGGGCCCCTCGAAGACATCGGGCGCAACGCCGCCCGCGACCGGTCATCGTGCCAAAATGCCGCGAAACCTTCAACCTTTGATCGCCAAGGCGGCCTGAGAGCCGGCCCTTCGTGTCGCATTTGTCCCCAATATCGTCTCCACCGAACCCGAGCTATGGCGCTCGAGCGCTACCGCCAGAAGCGTGATTTCCGCATAACGCCGGAGCCCGAGGGAAAGGTCGGCGCACGCCGCTCGCGCGGGCTCGCGTTCGTCATCCAGAAACATGCGGCCACGCGCCTTCACTACGATTTCCGTCTCGAGCTCAACGGCGTGCTGCTGAGCTGGGCCGTCCCCAAGGGGCCGAGCCTCGACCCCAACGACAAGCGGCTCGCGATGCACGTCGAGGACCATCCGCTCGAATACGGCGAATTCGAAGGCGTGATCCCGCCGAAGCAGTACGGCGCCGGAACGGTGATGGTCTGGGACCGCGGCACGTGGACCCCGAAGGGCGCGCCGGACGAGGCCTATGCGAAGGGGCACCTCAAGTTCGAGCTTCACGGCGAGAAGCTCCACGGCACGTGGAACCTGGTGAAGAGCCGCAGCGGCAAGTACGGCGGCGACAGCTGGCTGCTGTTCAAGGAATCGGATGCGTTCGCGCGTCTGGGTCCGCAGGCGCAGATCGTCGACGAGCGGCCCGACAGCGTGGTGAGCGGCCGCAGCCTCGCCGAGATCGCGGCGCAGAAGGACCGCGTCTGGCATTCGAACCAATCGGTCGAGCAGAACGTCATGGGCGGCGCGATCCGCAAGCGCAACGCGGCGCCGCCGCGCGGACTCGAAACGCTCGAAGGCGCGCGCAAGAGCACGCTGCCGGATATGATCGACGCGCAGCTCGCGACGTCGATGAAATCGCCGCCCACCGGTCCTTCGTGGGTGCACGAGATCAAGTACGACGGCTACCGGATGCTCTGCCGCATCGTCGACGGCGACGTGCGGATGATGTCGCGCAACGCAAAAGACTGGACCGACGATTTTCCTTCGATCACGCGAGCGCTCGCGCGCTTGGCGGTCGAGTCGGCGTGGCTCGACGGCGAAGTGGTCGTCGTCGACGCGAAGGGACGTAGCAGCTTCCAGGCGCTGCAGAACGCGTTGTCCGGCGCAGGCGCAACGGCGCTCACGTACTTCGCATTCGACCTGCTCTATCTCGATGGCGTCGATTTGCGCGGCGTCGCGCTGGTCGAACGCAAGCGGCTGCTGAAAGAGCTTCTTTCCGCCGCGCCGGCGAACATCAAGTACAGCGAGCACTTCAGCGCCCACGGTCGCGCATTCCTCGACAACGTGCGCGCGCTCGGCCTCGAAGGCATGGTCTCCAAGCGCGCCGACTTGCGCTACCAACCGGGACGCGGGTCTTCGTGGCAGAAGATCAAATGCGAGCGCAGCCAGGAAATGGTGATCGGCGGTTTCACCGACCCCGAAGGATCGCGTCACGGCTTCGGCGCGCTGATGCTCGGCGTCTACGAGCGCGACGGCAAGCTCGCCTACGCCGGCAAGGTCGGCACCGGCTTCAACGACGAATCGCTCGCGACATTAGGCAGCGCGCTCGCGAAGCTCGTGCAGAAGACGAGCCCGTTCCACAATCCGCCGAGCGGCGCCGAAGCGCGTCGCGCGCATTGGGTGAAGCCGGCGCTGGTCGCGCAGGTCGCTTTCACCGAGTGGACCACCGACGGGACGCTTCGGCATCCGTCATTCGTCGGGTTGCGGGCCGACAAAACGGCAACGGAGGTCGTTCGCGAGCGCGAATCGGACGATGGCGACGCCGATCGTGTCGAGGATCCGGTGCCTGCCACATCGCCACGCCCGAAAGCACGCGCGGTCGACGGCAAGAAAGTCGTTGTCGGCGTCTTGCTGTCAAACCCCGACAAAATACTGTACCCCGAAGCGAAGCTCACCAAGCGCGATCTCGCGTTGTATTACGCAGCGGTCGGCGAACGGATGCTGCCTCATCTGCGCGGCCGTCCGCTGACGCTCGTTCGCTGCCCGAACGGCTGGGATCAGAAGTGCTTCTATCAAAAGAACGTCGCCGATGGCGTGCACGAATCGATCTCGCGCATTACCGTCGCGACCGGCGACACCGGCGATTCGGTCTACATGATGGCCGAGTCGGTGACCGCGATCGTCGCGCTGCTGCAAATGGGCGTGCTCGAGGTCCATCCGTGGGGATCGCACAAGAAAGCGCTCGGATGGCCCGATCGACTGATCTTCGACCTCGATCCGGACGAGTCGCTGCCGTGGGACAACGTGCGACAGGCGGTCCTCGTCGTGAGGACGCTGCTCGAGACGATCGGCCTCGTGCCGTTCCTCAAGACCACGGGCGGAAAGGGCCTGCACGTCGTCGTGCCGGTCGAACCCACCGCCAACTGGGAGCAAGCCAAAGGCTTCACGAAGGCGGTCGCCGAGCTTCTCGAAAGGACCTTTCCCGACCGCTTCACGTCCAAGCTGCTGAAGGTCTCGCGCCGCGACAGGATCTTCATCGACTACTTGCGCAACGCCGAGGGGTCGACCGCGGTCGCCGCGTATTCGCTTCGCGCGAAGGCGAACGCGCCGGTGTCGCTTCCGATCGGCTGGGACGAGCTCGCGAAGGATGTACGCTTCGCGCATTTCAACGCCGGCAACGTGCCGAAACGATTGGCCAGGACCAGGAAGGATCCGTGGCAACGACTCGCCGATAGCGGGCGTCCGTTGACGCCGGCATTGATGGCCAAAGTGGGATACGCGCCGCGCTAGCGCCGACGCGAGGAGAGTGCGATGCAACTGCTGGCGGGAACGAGCGGCTACTCGTACAAGGAATGGCTGGGGCCCTTCTATCCCGAGAAGCTGCCCGCGAACGAGATGCTGCGCTACTACTCGGCGCGCTTCACGACCGTCGAGATCAACAATACGTTCTACCGGATGCCGCCGGAATCGATGCTCGCGGGGTGGCTCGGCCAGGTGCCGGATGGCTTCACGTTCACGCTGAAGTCGCCCAAGCGCATCACGCATGACAGCCGGCTTCGCGATTGCGGGCCGAACGTCACCGAGTTCCTGCGCCGCGCCGGCGCGCTCGGAGACAGGCTCGGCGTCGTGCTGTTTCAGCTGCCGCCGTATCTGAAGAAGGACTTGCCGCGGCTGCAGGATTTCATCGCACTGCTGCCGCCGGGAACGCGAGCCGCGTTCGAGTTCCGCAGCGATTCGTGGCACGACGACGAGATCTACGCGTTGCTGAAAGCCCGCGGCGCGACGCTTTGCGTGACCGATACCGACGAAGGCGATACACCGTTCGTCGTGACGTCCGATTGGGGCTATGTGCGACTGCGCCGCACGCACTACGACGACGACGAGCTCGCGGCCTGGGCGGCGCGCATCGCTGCGGCGGCGGTCGACCGAACGTACGTCTACTTCATGCACGAAGACGAAGCGCTGGGAACCAAGTTCGCGCAGCGGTTGAACGAGCTGTGGGCGGCACGTCGATGACACGGGTTGCCAGTGCGAATGAGAATGCTTATCATTATTAGAGCCGGAGGTGACCGCCCTGCCCGGCACTCCTTCGATAACGCGCCGGCACGCCGTTCCCCGACTCCATGCGCGAAGGCGCGCCTCCCCTCGTCGCTTCGACACCCGCATCCCCGGTCGTCGACGACGAACGCTCAGCCGCTGTCACCGCGCGCGTTCAGCGCGTCGCCCTTCCGCCCGAGGCGGCCGCGCAGTCCTCGCACGCGCTCGTCGCGACGACGCAACGGCGCTTACGCACGCTCGAAGCCGCCGTTGAGCCTCGCGCCGTCGGCATCGCCATCGCCGTCGCGGTTCACGCCGCGATGCTGCTCGCCGCCTGGCATGTCGCACAGACGCGCACACCCGCGCAAAGACTCGCGCCGATCGTCGTCGAGCTGCTGACGCCGTCGCGTGTCGAACGCCAGCCGCCGCCTCCACCGGCGATCCGAAGACCTGTCCCGAAACCGCTCGCGCAGCCGACCCCGCGCGTCGAGCCGCCGGCGCAAGTCGACTTGCCGCTCGAACCGCCGCCGGTCGCAACGGTCACGCTACCGCCGCCGACGCCGGAGCCACCGCCGATCGCCGCGATCGCCGCGCCGCCCGAACCGCCGGCGCCGCCGCGGCCGGTGGTTACACCGCCGCGTTTCGACGCCGATTATTTGCGCAATCCCGCGCCCGAATACCCGCCGATGGCTCGCCGCCATGGCGAACAGGGCCGAGTGCTGCTTCGTGTGCTCGTCGGTGCGAGCGGCGATCCCCGCGAGATCGCCGTCAAGACGTCGAGCGGCTCCGAGCGGCTCGATCGCGCGGCACAGGAGAGCGTGCGGCGCTGGAGATTCGTCCCGGCGCGAATAGGCATCGTCGCGGTCGACGCATGGGTGATCGTGCCGATCGTCTTCGCGCTCACGCGCTGATCCGAACGACTCGCACATCGGATCGCGGCGCATCAGCCCGTCATGGCACGCCCCACATCCGCAGCAGGTTGTGATAGCAGCCGGTCAGCGATACCAGCGAAGGATGCGACGGCGTCTCCTTGCCGATGCGCACGAGCGCCATGTCCATGTCGAAGAGCAGCGTGCGCTGTGCGTCGTCGCGGACCATGCTCTCGATCCAGAAGAACGACGACACGCGCGCGCCGCGCGTCACCGGCGTGACCCGATGCAGACTCGTCGCTGGATAGATCACCAGATCGCCGGCCGGCAGCTTCACCGAGTGCGTCCCGTACGTGTCCTCGATCACGAGATCGCCGCCGTCGTAATCGTCGGGCGGCGTCAGGAACAATGTCGCCGAGATATCGGTGCGCAGCCGCCGAGCGGTCGGCGCGTGCACGCGGATCGCGCCGTCGACGTGATGGCCAAACGTCATATTGCCCCGATAGCGGCTGAACAGCGGCGGAAACACCTGCCTCGGCAACGCAGCGGAAAAGAACAGCGGACTGCGCGCCAACGCGGCGAGGATCAGCTCGCCGGCTTCGCGCGCGACCGTCGAATCCTCAGGCAACTGCTCGTTGTACTTGACCTGCGCCGACTGGTGGCCCGAGGTCGCGTTGCCGTCGATCCACGATGCGGCATCGATGCGCCTTCGCAGCTCACGCGCTTCGTCGCGCGTCAGGATCGACGGAATCTGCAGCAACATAGGTTCACCGGCTTTCCTAGTCGAAGCTGTAGCGCAACGTGAGCGCCGCCGACAGCGGCGCGCCCGGCAATACGCGATTGGGCGAATTCTGATAGCCGCCGATGTAATACGTCTTGTCGGTGACGTTGTAGACGTTGAGCCGGACTTCGTAGTTCTTCTGCACGTAGGCTGCCGTCACGTCGAGCAGCACGTACTTCGGAATCTGCGAGCCGGGAAGATTCGCATCGGTCAACCACGTGCCCGACTGGCCGCGTACGCCGCCGCCGACCTCCCATCCGCCGCCCAGGCGGTAGATCGTCCAGACGTTGCCCGTCACACGCGCGACGCCGAGCGGTGTGTTGCCCTGCACGTTGGCCGGCCCGGTGACGATCTCGCCGTCCATGAACGCGATGCCGCTGTAGACGTCCCAGTCGGGGGTGATCGCGCCCCGACGCCTCGAACTCGACGCCGTCGACGCGCCGCTTGCCGGCGAGCACCGTGACGCCCGTCGTGGGATCGGCCATGCGCGCATTGGTCTTCTCGGTGCGAAAGATCGCCGTGCGCACTTGCAGGCCTTCCGCGACCTCCCATTGCGCGCCGATCTCGTCATTCCGGTTCTTCTCCGGATCGAGGTTCTCGTTCACCGCATTCAAGTTCGTCTGCGCGGTGCCGCCGTACACGCCGAGCTCGCCGGACGGGTTGTACGAATTACCCCACGACGCGTAATACGATTGTCGTCGCGTCGGTTGCCAGATGAGTCCCGCCCGGCCACTGAGCATCCTGTCCACGCGCGAGAACGGGCCCAGAGGCGCCGCCGTCGGCGTCGGGTTGAGCGCGATCGTCCGCGCACTCGCGCCGAAGCGCTCCCATCGCACGCCGACCAGCGCTTTCCACTGCGGCGTGAGCTCGAGCTGGTCCTGATACACGGCGAGCGTGTCGCCGTCGGCGAGCGCGTTGAGGTTCGGCGTCTTCGTGTAGAAGAGCGGCGGAGATGGATCGGGGCTCAGTAGCGGCGGCGTCGACGTCGGCACCTGCACGCCGGCCAGCGCTGGGTTCGCATCGAGCGCGAAATTGCGTCGATCGAGGCGCTCGCGCGCGAGCTCGAGCCCAGCGAGCACCGTGTGCCGGACGTTTGCGGTTTCGACCTTCCAGACGAGCTCGGCCTGATTGATGAGCGCCGTGTCGTCGTTGTCGCGACTGCGGTTGGTGTCGTGATTGCGCGTTACCAGCAGCAGCGACGTCGGCGTCGAAGCGGTCACCGGATCGCCGTTGGCGTCGGTCGGCGCGAGCGTCGGAATCGTCGACTCCGACCGGCGCTGGTAGCTCGCCCAGCGCAGCGTGTCGCGGAAGGTGAGCTCGTCGCTCCATTGCTGCTCGAGGCGTGCCGTCGCGATGTGCGTCTCGTAATGCGCGAAGTCGTGCTTTTCGTAGCCGTAATAAGTGCGTGGCGACACGGGCGGGAACCCGACGAAGCCGATCGCGTTGCTGAAGATCGTCGGCTGGCCGTAATCGGTGACGTCCTTCGCCTTCAGGTAGTAGTACGACAGCGTGAGGTCGGTGTTGCTGCCGAGCGCGGTCCAGAGGCTCGGCGCGAAGCCGTACTTCTCGACGTCCTGCGGATACCGGAAGCTGCCGGAGTTCTCGACCAGCGCGACCAGCCGCACGGCGCTCGACTCGCCGGCGAGAAAATTGAAGTCGGCGCTCGCGCGCTTCTGGTCGAACGAGCCCAAGGTGAGCGCCACTTCGCCCCGCGGCGCGCGGTCGGCGACCATGGTCGTCTGATTGACCGCACCGCCGGTCGAGCCGCGCCCGAACGTGAGCGCGGACGACCCCTTCAGCACCTCGACCGATTCGGTCGCGAACAGGTCGCGGTTGTACTCGCCGAGATCGCGCACGCCATCGATGAAGATGTCCTGGTTCAGCGGAAAGCCGCGCAGATAGAAGACCTGGTTCGCCTGAACACCGCCTTCGCCCGCCGCGTACGAAATCCCGGGCACGTTGCGCAACGCGTCCTGCAGCGTCGTCGCGTTCTGCGAGCGGATCAGCGTTTGCGGGACGATGTTGATGAATTGCGGAACGTCGCGCAGCGGCGTGTCGGTGCGCGTGCCGGTCCGCGTCGTGTCGGTGCGAAACCCGCTGTCCGTCGTGTCCTGGACGCGGACTTCGGGCAGCGTCGGCTCGGCGGTCGACGTCTGCGCAAAGACGCCGCCTTCGGCGCCGAAGAGCGACAGCGACGCGATGCCCATCGCCGCCGGATGAAAGCGGCTGCGTAATGAAGCGCGGAGATTGTCCGCCGGGACTTCGCGGGAACGCTTGCGACGGTTGCTTGGGCTCATGCCAGTGCTCTCCCCTTCGAAGGAACGTGAGGACGCTGGCTGGCTGGGCGAACCCTGGCTTGCTCGCGGATCGTAAGGTGCGTGCTTCCTGTGTTGGGTCTCAAACGCGAATGCTTATCATTCCCATTATAGCGGCGCAAATGGCTGTTGGAAAGGGGGTTGCGCCTGTCGATTTCCGGCTTTGCGGTTCGACTAGGTCATGAAGACCCCGGATTGGGCGGGTCGCTCGGAAGATCGGGAGCTGCAATGGCATTCGTGATCGGAATCTTGACCGTGCTGCGTCGATGGGCGCAGGTGTTCGGTCCCTACCTGATGCTGGAAATCCTGCTGCCCGGCGGCACGCTGATCGCGTTGCTGCTGTTGCTGTACCGACGCAGGTCCGCGGTCGCGACGTCGAGCGACATCGGGGCGAGTCCGCTCGAGCGCCTGCGCAACAGCCTCGGACGATGAAGCCGGCGATCGATGCGCAGGACGGCGCCGGGCGGCAAGAGCCCCGGCGGTCGACCATCCGCGTCATGCGCCGTTACGCCGCTGCGCCCGAACGCGTATTCGACGCGTGGCTCGATCCGGTCGTCGCGCGCCGATGGCTCTTCGCCACCGCCTCGCGTCCGCTCGCGCACGTCGAAATCGACGCGAGGGTCGCCGGCTGCTTCTGCTTCGTCGAGCGCCGCGCGCGCGACGTCACGCGCTACCGCGGCGAATACATCGAGATCGTCCCGCACCGGCGGCTCGTATTCACGCTCTGCAGCGACGCGTATCCGCGCGTCGACGCGCGGGTGCGCGTCGATATCGCCGCGCTCGCAGCCGGTTGCGAGCTCCGGTTGACACAGCAAAACGTGCCGGCGGACCATGCCGAGCACATCGAAGGGCGCTGGACCGGCATGCTGTATGGGCTGGGCGTCACGCTCGATTCGGCATTGGCCTTGCAACACGACCAGGAGTAAGCCATGAAATATCTGTGCCTCGTCTACCTCGAAGAGAGCAAGCTCGACGCGGTTCCCGACAGCTACTGCAAGGCGTACGGGAACGCGTTACGGGAAAGCGGACACTCGATCGCCGCCGAGGCGCTGCAATCGGTGCACACGGCGACGACGGTGCGCGTGCGCAACGGCCATGTGTCGGTGACCGACGGCCCGTTCGCGGAGACGAAGGAGCAGCTCGCGGGGTTCTATCTGATCGATGCGACCGACCTGAACGAGGCGATCCAGCTCGCAGCGAAGATCCCGCCGGCGCACGTCGGTAGCATCGAAGTGCGCCCGGTGCGGCAACTGAACGCGTAATCGGATCGGTGCGACGACGATCCTCGTGAACCGGCCGGTCGGCGAGCTCGGGCCGGCGCGGTGGATCCGAACCGGCTGGACGCGGGGCGCGCACGTCACGCCGATTCGACCTTGCGCCGCATCGCCGCCAGCCTCATGGGGCTGTCCACGAAGGAGCTTGCACCACAAACCTTCGTAAAGCCAAACGGCCGCGACCGCAACGCGCATCAACCCGGACGGCGGCAACAACGTCGACGGATCCACATCGGCGGGCAAGTCGTTGCCATCGGGCGAGCACTGCAGGTCGGGCCCAAAGGCCGCAGCGCGGGTTCGTACCGTTGCGTGCCAGGGCGAAGGATCGGAAATTTGTTCAACAATTTGCGCAAGCTTGGCAATACGAGCAGCGGCGCCGTCCGCCGGCGGTCAGCGCCCGCCGCGTTCTGGTGCGCCAATCCCCGCTGCGCATCGGCGCGGCCATCGGCGCGTCCGTCGCCGTTCGTTTGCGTGCGCTTCGCTCGGAAACCGGCATCCCGCCCCAGGTGCCCGGCTGGGAAACCCACTGCCCCTTCGTCTGCTGCGCCGCCCCGCCGCAGCGCGCAAACGGCCGTCATCGCGCGGTGATCCGCGACGGCATACCGCTTGCTTTCTCATGCTCGCCGCATGAACAGCGTGCGGCGCATGTCGCTCACTACGCGCCCAATCTTCGTGATCCCTGTTTTGCGCCATCCGTCGCATGCGCAGCCGTTGCTGTGGCTCGCATTGCCGCTGGCGGCGGCGTTGTGCATCGCGAAGCCCGCGATGGCGGCATTTGCATTCGATGACGTCGCGCAGCGAGCGCGCGAGCTCGCGTTCGCGCCTTACAAGAAGCCCGAAACGCATCCGCCCAAGGAACTGCAAAGCCTCAACTACGATCAGTACCGCGACATCCGCTTTCGCCCCGATCATGCGTGGTGGCGAGCGGCGAAGCTGCCGTTCGAGCTGATGTTCTTCCATCAGGGCGCTGTTTTCGACACTCGCGTGCGCATCAACGAAGTGAGCGCGCAAGGGGTGCGCGAAATCCGCTTCGATCCGCGCTCGTTCGACTACGGCGCGAACAAGATCGACCCCGGCAAGCTCAACGATGTCGGCTTCGCCGGCTTTCGCGTGCACTACGCGCTCAACGTGCCCCGCTACAAGGATGAGGTGCTGGTGTTTCTCGGCGCGAGCTATTTTCGCGCACTGGGGAAGAATCAGCGCTACGGCATCTCGGCGCGCGGGCTCGCCGTCGATACCGGCCTGCCGTCGGGCGAGGAGTTCCCGCGCTTCACCGAATTCTGGATCGAGCGGCCCGAGCCATCGGCGAAGGAGCTGCGAATATACGCGCTGCTCGACTCGCCGCGAATGGCGGGCGCCTATCGGTTCATCCTGAGACCGGGCGTCACCACGGCGATCGACGTGCACGCGCGGCTCTACCTGCGCGAAAACGTGACGTTGCTCGGCATCGCGCCGCTCGGCAGCATGTACTTCTTCGGCGAGAACCAGCGGCCTGCGAACGAGGACTTCCGGCCCGAAGTGCACGATTCCGACGGCCTGTCGATCCAGAGCGGTACCGGCGAATGGATCTGGCGGCCGTTCGTCAATCCGCGACGGCTGCTCGTCACGTCGTTCGCGATGTCCAATCCGCTCGGTTTTGGCGTGCAGCAGCGCGATCGCGCGTTCACGAGCTACGAAGACCTCGAGGCGCGTTACGAGCTGCGCCCTTCGGTGTGGGTCGAGCCGAAGGGCAAATGGGGCGCCGGCCGCGTCGAACTGGTGCAGATACCCACACCCGACGAAACCAACGACAACATCGTCGCCTTCTGGGTACCGGACGCGGCGCCGGCGGTTCGCGAGCCTTTCGACGTGGATTACCGGCTGCTCTGGGAACGCGAAGTGGAGACGCGCCCGCCACTCGCTTGGGTGGCGCAGACGCGGCGCGGTAATGGGTATATGCGCAATCGCGACGAAAGCCTCCAATTCGTCGTCGATTTCGAGGGCCCTGCCCTGCACAAAGTGCCCCCGGAGCGCACTGTCGAAGGCATCGTCACGCTCGACAAGAACGCCGAGCTGCTTCAGGCGCTCGTCTATCGCAACGAACTCGACAACGGCTATCGCTTGACGATCCGCTTCAAGCGGCTCGACGAGAAGAAGGCGGTCGAGCTGCGCGCATTCCTGCGCAGCGGCAACGAAACGCTATCGGAAACATGGAGCTACGTGCTGCCACCGACGTAAGCGAAGCGCCGGCAGCGACGCTCGCCCGCTACTTGCAGCGGCTGCCGCTGTCGGCGTCGAGGCGGCGCGAGCTGCTCGCTCGTTCGCTGGACGGTCATGATGAGGGCAAAGGCGCGATGGCCGCGCTGCATTCGAATCTCGCCGGCAGCCCAGCGGATTCGGCCCCCGCGTATGCATCGGTCCGCGCGCGCCTCGCGCTCGCGCTCGGCAAGCTTCGTGGCCCGGCAGAGCCAGCCCGCGTCGCCGACATGCGTCGACCCGAACGGCTCGGCACGACCCCGCCGCTCGCTCGGTCGAGCATGGCGCCGCGCGCATGGCCGGGTTGGCGCTTGCGCCGGCGCGCGAGCACCGACGTCGACGACGCCGTGGGCGCGCACCGATCACGCGGCCGCTGGAGCCACGTGGCCGCCCGCCGACGCATTGCGCTGCTCGTGTTGATCCTCGGTCAGACGTGGATCGCGACCGATTTCATGACCAACGCGCTGCCCTATCACGGCCAGCAGCCGCTGGAGATCGCGATCCTCGTGCTGTTCGCAATCCTGTTCGGCTGGATATCGGCGGGATTCTGGACGGCGCTCGCTGGCTTCGCCGTGCTTGCGCTGCATGGCGATCGCCATGCGATCACGCGTACCGTGGCGCCGAACGCTCGGCCAACCGACATCGAAGCCGGCGCGCGCACGGCGATCGTCATGCCGATCTGCAACGAGGACGTCGTGCGCGTGTTCGCCGGCCTTCGCGCGACCTACGAATCGCTCGAGGCGACCGCAGCGCTCGATCGCTTCGACTTCTTCATCCTTTCCGATTCGGGCAACGCCGACACGCGCGTCGCCGAGCTCGCGGCGTGGATGGATCTTTGCCGTGCGATCGGTGGCTTCGGCCGCGTGTTCTATCGCTGGCGGCAGCATCACATCAAGCGCAAGAGCGGCAACATCGCCGACTTCTGCCGCCGTTGGGGGCGCAAGTACCGCTATATGGTCGTGCTCGACGCCGACAGCGTGATGACCGGCGATTGTTTGACGCGGCTCGTGCTGATCGCCGAAGCGAACCCGGGTGCGGGCATCATCCAGACCGCGCCGCGCGCCGCGGGACGCGACACGTTCTTCGCCCGCGTGCAGCAGTTCGCCACCGGCGTCTACGGCCCGCTGTTCACCGCCGGCCTGCACTATTGGCAGCTCGGCGAGTCGCACTACTGGGGACACAACGCGATCATCCGCGTCGCGCCGTTCATCAAGCACTGCGCGTTGGGCCGCCTGCCGGGACGCGGCGCGCTGTCCGGCGAGATCCTGTCGCACGATTTCGTCGAGGCCGCGCTGATGCGCCGCGCCGGCTGGTCGGTGTGGATCGCCTACGATCTGCCCGGCAGCTACGAGGAAATGCCGCCGAACCTGATCGACGAGCTTTCGCGCGATCGACGCTGGTGTCAGGGCAATCTGATGAACTTCAGGCTGTTCCTGATGAAGGGCTTGCATCCCGCCCATCGCGCGGTGTTCATGACCGGCGTGATGGCGTATCTATCGGCGCCGTTGTGGTTCCTTTCATTGATTCTCGCCACCGTGCTGCTCGCCGTGCATACGCTGTCCGTGCCGCAATATTTCGTGCATCCGTATCAGCTCTTCCCGTTGTGGCCGCAATGGCGTCCCCAATGGGCGGTCGCGCTCGTGTCGGCGACGGCGGTGCTGCTGTTCCTGCCGAAGATCCTGGCCGGGCTGCTGATCGCGGCGAAGCGCGCGGACGATTACGGCGGCCGGTTGCGGCTCGCGTCATCGGTGCTGTTCGAATGCGTGATGTCCGTGCTGCTTGCGCCGATCCGCATGCTCTTCCATACACAGTTCGTCGTCACGTCGCTGCTCGGTCGCGCCGTGCGATGGAAGTCGCCGCCGCGCGCCGATGCGCAGACGCGCTGGGCGGACGCGCTGCGCCGCCATGCGATGCAAACGATTGTCGGCATCGGATGGGCCGCGCTCGTCTGGTGGCTCAACCCTGGTTTCCTGCCCTGGCTGCTGCCCGTGCTCGGCGCGCTGATCGTGTCGATCCCGCTGTCGGTGTACACGAGCCGCGTCGGCGTGGGCCGCTGGCTGCGCCAGCGCAAGTTCTTCCTGATTCCAGAAGAAACGCGAGCGGACCCGGTACTTCAGGCGACGCACCGGCACCTGCACGCGGCGCATACGGTCGACGGCGTGCGCGTCGCCGTGGTCGATCCGCTGGTCAATGCGTTGATTTGCGCGCACGGCGTTGCGCGCAAGCGGTACGAGCCCGCGCGCTTCGGCCGCCATCAACTGGCAGAGCGCGCGCTGCGCGAGGGAATCGACGCGCTCGATGCCGCACAGCGCGGTGCCCTGATCGCCGATCCCGAAGCGCTGTCGTGGCTGCATTTCGGCGTGTGGACATCCAATTGCGCGCACGCGTCCTGGATGGAGGCACGCCATGAGCGACCGCAGAGCGGCGCAAACGATGCCGACATGACGTTGTCGGCGCCTCGTGCGGTGATGTCGCAGCGCAACGAGACGATTCAAGCTTGTCCAAGCGCAAATTTCGGCTTGAATCCGTGACACAGCGCGCGAGTAAATTGTTAGAATTACACGCGCTGGAATAACCGCACTTGCGCTGTCGGAATTGCGGCGACCCTCTTACCAAAAGGGGCTCGTTTCAGACCGCGGCGTCCGCAAAGCCGCTTTTCGAGCGGTTTTGAACAATAAGTCGAACGGCTTCCCAGTGGTGATTGGCCACGCCGACCCTTTCGCGCGGGGATCGGACGATGCCGTTGCGGCGCGAAGTGCTGTCGAGTGCGCAGGTGCCCATGTTCCGCCGCGTAAGCCTTGTCGTCGCGATGATCGCCGCCGCCGCGGTCCTGTCGGTGCTGATCTCGTCGAGCCGCGCAGGCGACATATTCAGTCTTCTGGTCCACTATTCGTCGCCGGGCAAGAGCAGCCCCGTCGTCGACCCGTTCCTGATCGAGCTCGAAGCGCGCACGTTTCGCTTCTTCTGGGATACGGCGAACCCGAAGAACGGCTTGGTTCCCGATCGCTTTCCGTCGCCGTCGTTCTCGAGCGTCGCGGCAGTCGGCTTCGGCCTCACCACGTATCCGGTAGCCGTCGAGCGCGGCTATGTCTCGCGCAAGCAGGCGCGCACCCGCGTGCTCGCGACGCTCCGATTCTTCCGCCACGCCCCGCAGGGTCACGCCGTCAAAGGCATGACCGGCTACAAGGGATTCTTCTACCACTTCCTCGACATGAAGACGGGACAGCGATACGAGGACAGCGAGCTGTCGACCGTCGATACCGCCATCCTCATCGCCGGCGCACTGTTTTGCCAATCGTACTTCGACGCCGACAATCCCGACGAGATCGAAATCCGGCGGCTGGTCGACGAGATCTACGCCCGTGTCGATTGGAAATGGGCGCAGCCGCACGCGCCGGCGATCAACCTCGGCTGGTCGCCCGAGGACGGCTTTCTCGAATACGACTGGCGAGGCTACAACGAGGCGATGATGATCTATCTGCTCGCGCTCGCGTCGCCGACGCACCCGGTCGGCCCGGAAGCCTGGAACGAGTGGACGAGCACGTACGACGCGATGAGCTGGCGGACGCTGTTCGGCCAGGAGTTCCTGAACTTTGCGCCGCTTTTCGGTCACCAATACACGCATGTATGGTTCGACTTCCGCAAGCTCCAGGATGCGTACATGCGGCGGCGCGGGATCGACTATTTCGAGAACACGCGCCGCGCCATCTATGCGCAGCAAGCCTATGCGATTGCCAATCCGCGCGGCTGCAAAGATTACGGCGCAACCGTCTGGGGAATCACCGCGAGCGACGGTCCCGCCGACGTCGAGCTCGGCCACGGCAACACGACCCGGCTGTTCCGCACGTATGCGGCGCGCGGAGCCGGCGACGCCAATACCTACGACGATTGCACGCTAGCGCCCACCGCGGCTGTTGCGTCGCTGCCGTTCGCACCGGAATTGGCCATTCCCGCGGTGCTCGAGATGAACAAGCGCTTCGGCAAGCACATCTACGCGGAGTACGGCTTCCTCGACGCGTTCAATCGAAGCTTCGACTTCGACGTTCCGTTGCGCCACGGGCGCTGCATTCCGGGCTTCGGTTGGGTCGCCGGCGATTATCTGGGGATCGATCAAGGCGCGATCTTCGCCATGATCGAGAACTATCGCAGCTCGATGATCTGGGACACGATGCGCAAGAATCCCTACGTGCGTCGCGGCCTCACGCAGGCGGGATTTACCGGAGGCTGGCTCACCGCTTCGTCCGATTAGCGAGCCGGCAACGCGCGGAGGCGCTGCGTAGCACCTTCGCGCCGCTGATCGTGGCGGCGCTACTGCTCGTCTGCGGCTGCGCGCCACGCCACGATGACCCCAACGTCGTTCGCTTCTGGGCGATGGGTCGCGAGGGCGAGGTCGTCGCGCAGTTGTTGCCCGAGTTCGAACGGACGCACCCGGGTGTTCGCGTCGACGTGCAGCAGTTGCCGTGGAGCGCTGCGCATGAAAAGCTGCTGACCGCCTTCGCCGGCGACGCGACGCCGGACGTGTGCCAACTCGGCAACACGTGGGTGCCGGAGTTCGTTGCGCTCAATGCGCTCGCGCCGCTCGACGACGCCTCCGCGGCGTCGCCGGTCATCGATGCGGCCGACTATTTCGCCGGCATCTGGGATACCAATCGCGTCGACGGCAAGCTGTACGGCGTGCCGTGGTACGTCGATACACGACTCCTCTTCTACCGTCGCGACCTGCTCGCGCGCGCCGGACACGAGTCGCCGCCGCGATCATGGCCGGAATGGACGGCGGCGCTCGAAGCGATCAAACAGCGGCACACACCCGGTCAGTACGGCATTGTCTTGCCGGCGAACGAGTTCGAGCCGCTCGTCGCACTGGCGCTGCAGCAAGACGATCCGCTGCTTCGCGACGACGGTCGCTTCGGCAACTTCCGCAGCGCCGGCTTCAAGCGCGCGTTGCAGTTCTACGTCGACATGTTCCGCCGCGGTTACGCGCCACCGTCGACGAACGCCGACGTCTCGAACGTATGGAACGAATTCGGCCGCGGCTATTTCACGTTCTACATCTCGGGACCGTGGAACATCGGCGAGCTGCAGCGACGCCTGCCGCCGGAGCTCCGGCAGAGCTGGATGACCGCACCGCTGCCCGGACCCGACGGGCCCGGCGCATCGATCGCCGGCGGCTCGAGCCTGGTGATGTTTCGCGCGTCGCGAAGCAAGCAGGCGGCGTGGCAATTGATCGAATACCTGTCGCAACCGGCCATGCAACGACGCTTTCACGCGATGACCGGCGACCTTCCGCCCCGCCGCAGTGCGTGGAGCGGAGGCGCGCTCGCCGACGATCCGTACGCGCGCGCTTTTCGCGAGCAGCTCGAGCGCGTGAAGCCCACTCCGCGCGTGCCCGAGTGGGAACGCATCGCCAACGAGATGCGCATCGTCGCCGAGCGCACGGTTCAAGGGGAGTTGACGGTGGCGCAGGCCGCGCAGGAGCTCGACGCAAGGACGGATCGGATTCTCGAAAAGCGACGGTCGCTCCTTTCGCGAGGGGGAGCGTCTTGAAGCGCCGTGCCGCCGCCTGGTGGTTCGTCGCGCCGGCGCTGCTCGTGATCGGCGTCTTCTTCTTTCTGCCGGTGATCGCGGCGCTGATGCTCAGCGTCACGGACTTCGACATTTACGCGCTCGCCGATTTGCACAACCTGCGCTTCGTCGGCGTGCGCAACTACGTGCGCCTCGTCGAGACGCCGCTGTTCTGGCAAGCGCTCGGCAACACGCTCTACTTCGTGATCGTCGGCGTACCGCTGTCGATCGCAGCCTCGCTCGGCGCCGCGTTGTTGCTCAATTCGCGGCTCGTCCGTTTTCAGTCGTTGTTCCGCACCGCGCTGTTCGCGCCGGTCGTCACGACGCTGGTCGCCGTCGCGGTGATCTGGCGATACCTGTTCAACACGCGATACGGATTTCTCAACTACGCGCTCGGGCACTTCGGGATCGAGCCGATCGATTGGCTCGGCGACCCGCATTGGGCGATGCCCGCGATCATCCTGTTCGCCGTGTGGAAGAGCTTCGGCTACAACATGGTGATCCTGCTCGCGGGGCTGCAGAGCATTCCGGCGGAGCTCTACGAGGCGGCGCGTATCGATGGCGCCTCGGCGCTGCGTCAGTTCCGCTACGTCACGCTGCCGATGGTGGCGCCGATCCTTACGATGGTGAGCATTCTCACCATCGCCGGCTACTTCCAGCTCTTCGCCGAGCCCTACGTGATGACGCAAGGAGGACCGTTGCAGAGTACGGTGAGCGTGCTCTACTTCATGTACGAGGAAGGCTTCAAGTGGTGGAACCTCGGTTCGGCCTCGTCGGTCGCGTTCGTTCTGTTCCTGCTGATCTTCGCGGTGACCGCGTTGCAGCTGCGCCTTTCGCGCCGCGGCTTGGCGACATGACGCGCACCCCCGCACGCTGGAGCGTCAACGGGTCGCTGATCGTCCTTGCGGCGTTGACATTGTTCCCTCTCGTCTGGATGCTCGCGGTGTCGCTGATGGCGCCGGGCGAAGCGAGCACGTACCCGCCCCCGCTGCTGCCCAAACGGCCGACGTTCGACAACTACCGCGAGCTCTTCACCCACGCCGGCATCGGTCGCAATCTCGTGAACAGCGTCGTGCTCGCGCTCGCCGTCACGCTGCTGTCGCTCGTATTCAACGTCGCCGCCGGCTACGCGTTCGCGAAGCTTCGCTTCTCCGGTCGCGAGCGGATCTTCAAAGCGCTTCTCGGTGCGCTGGTCATTCCGTCGCAGGTCGCGATGGTGCCGCTGTTCCTGTTGTTGAAACAGCTCGGGCTCGTCAACAGCTACGGCGGGGTGATCGTTCCGGCGATGGCGAGCATCTTCGGCATCTTTCTCGTGCGTCAATACGCGCTGTCGATCCCGGACGATCTGCTGGAGGCGGCGCGCATCGACGGCGCGAGCGAGGTGCGCATCTTCTGGCTGATCGTCGTGCCGGTGCTGAAGCCGATCATCGTGACGCTCGCCGTGTTCACGCTGCTCGCGAGCTGGAACGATTTCATGTGGCCGCTGATCGTGCTCGCCGACAAGGAGCTCTACACGCTGCCGGTCGCCCTCGCCGGGTTGTCGCGCGAGCACGTCGCCGACAACGAACTGATGATGGCGGGCTCGGTGCTGACCACCGTGCCGGTGCTCGTGATCTTCATCGTCCTGCAGCGCTATTACGTGCAGGGGCTGATGGCAGGCAGCGTCAAGGCATGACGATGGGCCGCTTGGCGTGGCTCAGGCGGGCGGTCGATGCACGGCGGCTGCGCAGCGCAGGTCTGCTCGCAACCATCGCGTGCGCTACGCTTCACGCGCAAGCGCCTTCGCCTGCGCCGACGCGCATGCTCGATCGCTTCGACACGCTCGCCCCGTGGCACGCCGGCGCGTCGGATGGCGTTCGCGCATCGATCCATCCGGCCGCCGGCGTCGACGGCCCGGCGCTACGGCTCGATTTCGACCTTGCCGGCACCGCCGGCTATGCGTTCGCCGCGCGCGCGCTGCCGATGGACCTGCCGGCGAACTACGAGATCTCGTTCGATCTGCGCGCCGATTCGCCGGTCAATCATTTCCAGGTCAAGCTCGTCGACGACAGCGGCGAAAACGTCTGGTGGCTCAATCGCCCGAACTTCGCGTTCCCGCGCGACTGGCAGCGGATCACGATCAAGAAGCGCCAGATCGAATTCGCGTGGGGCCCAACCAAGGACCGCGTATTGAGACACGCGGCGCGGCTCGAATTCGTCGTCGCCGCGGGCCGCGGTGGCGGCGGCGGGTCGCTGTACGTGAGCAAGCTCGAGCTGCGCGAGCGGCCGCCCGATCCGCTGACATGGCCGCCGCCGTCGGCGCAGGCATCATCGTCGGTCGACGGCTTTCCCGCCGCATGGGCTGTCGACGGACAAGTGGCAACCGCCTGGAAAAGCGATCCGACAAAGGGCGCCGAGCAGCGTCTGACGCTCGATCTCGGGGGCTCACGCGAATTCGGCGGTCTCATTGTGCGCTGGCAGCCGAACGCGTTCGCGTCGCGCTACGACGTCGAGCTCTCGGAGGACGGGAATCAGTGGAGCACCGTGCGCAGCGTCACGAACGGCGGTGGGGGTCCCGACGCATTGCTGTTGCCGGATGCGCAAGCCCGCTACGTCCGGCTCGCGCTGCACGACGGCCCCGCCAAGGCTTATGCGCTGGCAGAAGTCGAAATCCGCGACCTCGCATTCGGCGCGTCGCCCAATGCGTTCTTCGAAGCGATCGCGCGCGAATCTCCGCGCGGACATTTCCCGCGCGGCTTTTCCGGTGAGCAATCGTACTGGACGATCGTCGGCGTCGACGGCGGCAGCGACACGGGACTGTTGTCCGAAGACGGCGCGCTGGAAGTTGCCAAGGGCGGCTTTTCGATCGAGCCGTTCGTGCTTTCCGAACGGCGCATCGTCACATGGGCCGACGTCGAGACCGAGCAGTCGCTGCAGGAGGGCTATCTGCCCATTCCGAGCGTCACGTGGCGCAAGCCGCAATGGACGCTGCGCGTCACCGCGTTCGCGTCCGGCACGCGCGACCAGTCGCGACTTCTGGCTCGCTACGAGATCACCAACCGCACCGACGCGCCGTTGCGCCTCGAGCTTGCGCTCGCGATACGACCGTCGCAGGTGAATCCGCCGGCGCAGTTCCTCAACGCGCCCGGCGGCGTCAGTCCCATCCGCGATATCGAATGGGAGGACGGCGCGCTGACGGTCAATCGCGGCCGCAACGTATTCGCGCTGCAGACGCCGCCGCATATCGGCACGTTCGCATTCGACAGCGGGCCCATCGCGAAGCTCTTGACCGGCGCCGGATGGCCGGGCAACCATCGCGTGCACGATCCGTTCGGCTACGCGTCGGCCGCGCTCGGCTACCCGTTGGCACTCGCGCCGCGCGCCTCAGCGACGATCGCGTTGGCGATGCCGCTGTCCGGCAAGAGTACGCCGCCGTCGCTCGCGTCGCGCACGCCGCGTGCGTGGATCGCGCGCGAGCAGGCGAACGTCGCGGCGCATTGGCGCGAAGCTTTGAACCGCGTCGCGTTGCGCGTCTCCGCGTCGCCAGGGCTCGCCGACACGGTGCGCACGGCGCTCGCGCACCTGCTGATCACGCGCGACGGGCCGATACTGCGGCCGGGGACGCGCGCGTATGCGCGCTCGTGGATCCGCGACGGCGCGATGATCAGCGAATCGCTGTTGCGGCTGGGTCACGCGAACGTACCCGCCGATTACCTGCGCTGGTATGCGGTGCATCAGTTCGCCGACGGCAAGGTGCCGTGCTGCGTCGACGAGCGCGGCGCCGACCCGGTCGCGGAGAACGACAGCGCCGGCGAGCTCGTCTTTCTCGCCCACGAGATCTTCCGCTACACCGGCGACCGAGCGCTGCTCACCGCGATGTGGCCGCACGTCGACGCCGCGATGCGCTACGTCGAGCGATTGCGTCAGTCCGAGCGGACCGACGTCCGGCGAACGTCGTCGAGCATCGCGTTCTACGGCCTGATGCCGGCTTCGATCAGCCACGAGGGCTACTCGGAAAAGCCGATGCACTCGTACTGGGACGATTTCTGGGCGCTGAAAGGCTACAACGGCGCGATCGCGATCGCTTCGGCGCTGAACGAGCGTGAGCGCCTCGGCGTGTTGCGCGCTCAACGCGACGAATTCCGCCGCGATCTCGCCGCGTCGCTCGTCGCGTCGACGTCGGCGCATGGAATCGATTACTTGCCGGGCTCGGCCGAGCTCGGCGATTTCGATCCGACGTCGTCGACGATTGCGTTCGCGCCGGCCGGCGATCCGAGGGCGGTGCCCGCGCAGCTCATACGGCCGACGTTCGAGCGCTACTGGCGCGAGTTCGTGCAACGACGCGACGGGCAAAAGCCGTGGGAGGATTACACCCCGTACGAGTTGCGCAACGTCGGCACGTTCGTGCGCCTCGGATGGCGCGAGCGCGCGCACGAGCTGCTCGACTTCTTCATGGCCGATCGCCGCCCGGCGGCGTGGAACCAGTGGGCCGAAGTCGTCGGACACGATGCCCGCAAGCCGCGTTTCGTCGGCGACATGCCGCACGGCTGGATCGCGTCCGATTTCATTCGCGCAGCGCTCGACCTGTTCGCCTACGAGCGCGATACCGATGACGCGTTGGTTCTCGCCGCGGGTGTGTCGCCGCATTGGCTCGACGGTGCGGGGGTCGCGGTGTCGCGATTGCGCACGCCGTACGGGCCTTTGAGCTACGCGCTTCGCAACGACCGCGGTCGTTTACTGCTGCACGTCGACGGCGGCCTGCGGCTGCCGCCGGGTGGAATCGTGTTGAGCTGGCCCGGAAGCGGCGCGCCGGGGCTCACGCGGGTGAACGGCCGGACGGCGACGTGGAGCGGCAGCGAGTTGGCGATCGGCGAACTGCCGGCCGACGTCGTGGTCAACGTCCGCGGCGCTCCCACGCGCGATGCGAGCCCGAAATGAGCGCGCCGATCGAATTTCCCGCCGACTTCCTGTGGGGAGGCGCGACGTCCGCGTATCAGGTCGAGGGCTGGCCGTTGGCCGACGGCGCCGGCCCGAGCATCTGGCATCGCTTCTGCCACACGCCCGGTCGCGTTCGCGACGGCGACACCGGCGACGTCGCCTGCGATCACTACCGCCGCTATCCGGACGACATCGCGTTGATGCGCGACATCGGCCTGAACGCCTATCGCTTCAGTATTTCGTGGAGCCGCATTCTCCCGACGGGACGCGGCGCGATCAACCGCGCCGGCCTCGATTTCTACGAGCGCCTGATCGACGCGCTGCTGCGTAACGGCATCGAGCCGATGGCGACGCTGTACCACTGGGACCTGCCGGCGGCGCTCGACGATTGCGGCGGCTGGCTCAACCCCGACATCGCCCATTGGTTCGCCGACTACGCGACGATCGTCTTTCGAGCATTCGACGGGCGCGTGAAGCTTTGGTCGACGCTGAACGAGCCGTGGGTTGTGACCGACGGCGGCTATCTGCACGGCGTGTTGGCGCCCGGCCATCGCAACCGGTACGAGGCGCCGATTGCGACGCACCAGCTGATGCGTGCGCACGGCGCCGCGGTGAGCGCCTATCGGGCGGCGGGCCGTCATCGGATCGGCCTCGTCGTCAATCTCGAACCGAAATATCCGGCGTCCGACGATCCCGCGGATCGCGCCGCCACCGCATGCGCCGACGCGTACATGAATCGCCAATATCTCGACGCCGTCATGCTCGGACGATATCCGGACGAGATGCGCGAAATCTTCGCCGATGCGTGGCCCGAGTGGCCGGCGAGCGATTTCGCTTCGATCCGCCAACCAATCGATTTCGTCGGCGTCAACTACTACACGCGCAACGTGACGCGCTTCGATGCGCACGCATGGCCGTTGCGCGCGGCTCCCGTGCGCCGCAAGCGCGCGACCTATACGGAAACGGGCTGGGAAGTCTTCGCGCAGGGTCTTACCGACGTGCTCGTCTGGGTCAGGGACCGCTACGGCGATCCTCCGATCTACGTGACCGAAAACGGCGCCGCGTTCTTCGATCCGCCGGTCGCCACCGGCGATCGCGTCGCCGATCCGCTACGGGTCGACTATCTACGTCAGCACGTTGCCGCCGTCCACGCGGCGCGCGAAGCCGGTGTCGATCTGCGCGGCTATTTCGCGTGGTCGCTACTCGACAACTTCGAGTGGTCGCACGGCTATTCGAAGCGTTTCGGCATCGTGCACGTCGACTTCGATACGCAGAAGCGCACGCTCAAAGACAGCGCGCGGCTGTATCGGCAGATCATCGCGAGCCGCGGCCGCGTGCTGAGCGAACCTTCGGCATCCGCAACCGCTAGAACGTGAACGTTCCCGGAAAGAACCAGAGCAGCCCGGCCGTCATCACGACATAGCGCGCGAACTTGCCGATCGCCATGTAGGCGATGCACGGCCAGAACGGAAGTCGCAGCCATCCGGCCACCGCGCACAGCGGGTCGCCGACCACCGGCAACCACGACAGCAGGCAGGCACGCGCACCGAACCGTTCGAGCCAGCGCAACGCGCGCGGATGCGCCGCGCCGCGATCGTGCGTGACGTGCTCGTATGCGACCTCGGCACCGTAGCCCATCCACCACGTGACGGCGCCGCCAAGCGTGTTGCCCGCGGTCGCGACGATGACCGCCGGCCAGAACAGCGCGGGGTTGAGCTTCACCAAACCGAACACCGCCGGCTCCGAGCCCATCGGCAGCAGCGTCGCCGACACGAACGCCACGGCGAACACTGTGCTGAGCCCGTATTGCGGCAGCGACAGCGCGGTGAGCAATCCGCTTATCCAGGCGTCCATCGCCGGCATCATACAAACCGCCGCCGCCACCGCCTACGCCGACCGTCACCTCGCTACGGCAGCTTCAGCTTTGTAAGCCG
This sequence comes from uncultured beta proteobacterium, assembly GCA_963728935.1. Taxonomy (GTDB): domain Bacteria; phylum Pseudomonadota; class Gammaproteobacteria; order Burkholderiales; family Casimicrobiaceae; genus CAVSMC01. The sequence continues at coordinate 4,181,756 of CAVSMC010000001.1, forward strand.
ACGCCGTAGGTGGAGCGGATCAGCTCGCACTCCGGCACCACGTCGGAGAGTTTGCGCCGCAGGTTCTTGACGCTTGCAGAATGCAGTCGTCGGCACCGAGCTCCAGACCGAGCAAGTGATCGATCTCGTCGACGCGCGCCATCACCATGATGAGCAGAGGCGGATGAAGCCGAACGCGGTCGCATCGGCGCGCAATTTGTGCGATAACGCGCACGTCATGCTCGCCACCCCTTCTCCAACCGCGCCGCGGGCCGATATCGACGGCTGTGCAGCGCGCGCCGTGGCGCTGTTGCGCGATAACCTGTCGCGCGACGGAATCCTCGCGGCCGCGCCGACCGCACGCGCGCAGGCACGCGGCTATCGGGCGATATTCGGCCGTGACGCTGCCGTGTGCGCGCTCGGCATGGCGGTATCGGGCGATCCAACGCTCGAGCGCGAGGCCGCCACCGGCTTGGTCACGCTCGCTCGGCACCAGGCGCGCAACGGTCAGATCCCGAAGTACGTCGACGTCAAGGGCGCTGAGGTCGACTTCTGGTATCTGGGATGCCTCGACGCGACGCTGTGGTGGCTGATCGCGATCGCGCTGCTCGATCGCACCGATGCTGCCCCGGCGCTTCAACGGACGCTCGCGCCGCACGTCGAAGCGGCGATTCGCTGGCTCGAGTGCCAGGAGCACCAGCGCTTCTTCCTGCTACAGCAAAACGAGGCAAGCGACTGGGCGGACATCATGCCGCGCTCGGGCTTCGTTCTCTATACGAATGCGCTGTGGTACCTCGTCAAGGCGCTGTACGATCTCGCGCAGGCCGGCGAAACGCGGCGCAATGCCAATCAGCTCTTCCAGCCGTTCATCGGGCCCGTCGACGAGTACCGTCGAGCGAGGCTTCTGGCGCACTATGCGCGGCGTCGCGCGCGCAACCGCGACCTTTATCTGAGCTTCGTCAACTTCTCGTTCGTCGGCGACGAAGGCGACGTGTTCGGCAACGTACTGGCGCTGCTCACCGGCATTGCCGACGACGCAACGGCGCACCGGACGCTGCACGCGTTGGTGCGCGCGCGCGTGAACGATCCGTATCCCGTTCGCGTCGTCTGCGATCCGATCCCCGAGGAGAGTATGCTCTGGCGGCCATACATGTCGCGCCACCGCCAGAACTACGCGTGGCAATATCACAACGGGGGCATTTGGCCGTTCGTCGGCGGCTTTTTCGTTGCCGCGTTGGCCGAGGCGGGATTGCGCGCGGAAGCCGAACGCGAGCTCGGCAAGTTGGCGCAGGCGAATGCGTTGTCCGGTTGGGGCTTCGTCGAATGGCTGCATGGCCAGACGCTCGAGCCCCGCGGCATGCGCGGACAATCGTGGAATGCCGCAACGTTTCTGCTCGCCCGCCACGTGCTCGCGACGCGTTCGCCGACGCTGCTGCCCGCGGCGGCCCGACGCCGTTGACGCGCTCTGGTCAGGACAGATGACGCGATCAGGACAGATTGCGCAGCACGCGGCACGGATTACCCGCGGCAACGACGTCCGGCGGGATGTCGCGCACGACGACACTGCCGGCGCCGATCACCGAGCGCGCGCCTATCGTCACGCCGGGACAAACGATCGCGCCCGCGCCGATCCAGGCGTCCTCGCCAATGACGATCGGCATCGCGAGCTCCAGTCCAATGCGCCGTTCAGCGGAATCGACCGGATGCGTAGCGGTGAGAAGCTGCACGCCGCTCGCAACCAGGACGCGATCGCCGATGCGCACGCTCGCACAGTCGAGGACGATGCAGCTCATGTTGACGTAGACATCGTCGCCAAGATGAGTATTGACGCCGTAATCGCAATGAAACGGCGGCTCGATGCGTACGCGCTCGCCGAGGGTGCCAAGCAGCGCCTTGATCGCCTGTCGAGCGATCGGGTCGTTGTCAGGCGGAGCGTTGTTGAATTTGAAGCAGAGCGATCGCGCACGCGCGCGCGCGCGCGCGAGTTGCGGGTCGCTCGCGTCGTAGCGCAACCCCCGCACCATCTTGTCCCATTCGGTGGTCACCGATCCTCCGCCGCGCGCGATGAACGCTCGATTCGGCTGTCCGACGATAAGCCGATAGTCACATGCCGAGCGTATGACCGCGACACCTTGCAGCGCGACACGCGGCCCAAAGCGTCCGTGTTGTTGTAAATTTGACTTGTCCGTGCGTACTTTTTTTGTCATGCGCATGTCCAAAGATCGCTGAGGTGCCGTGCCAACGCGGCCATTTACTGGCATGATCGGTGCAAGCGGGCCAGCAAGGCAGTCGGCTCGCGCGTGAACCGCGCTCTACCCTAACTCGAAGTCACGCCAACGTGAACTCTGTCCGAACGAAATCGCGCTCCTCCGCTGCCCCCGGCGCCTCGACGTCAGATGAACCTCGCTCCGCGCTGCCGTTGACACCGGCGATGGGAGAGCAGGACCTCTACCTGTTTCGCGAGGGCACCCACGGACGACTGCACCGGGTCATGGGATGCAAGCTTGGCAGCGACGGCGCGCTGTTCCGCGTCTGGGCGCCCAACGCATCGAGCGTATCGGTGATTGGCGAATGGAACAACTGGAACGCCCTCGCCGATCGGCTGGTCGTGCGAGGCGACAGCTCGGGCATTTGGGAGGGCATGATCAGCGGAGTTCGGCGCGGGCAAACGTACAAGTTCCGCGTCGTCTCCAAAGTCGACGGACGCGAGCTCGACAAAGCCGATCCGTTCGCGCTTGCTACCGAGGCGCCGCCGTCGACGGCGTCGCGCGCGTGGTCGCTCGAATACGACTGGGGCGACGCCGACTGGATGGGCTCGCGCGCGCGCCGCAACGCACTCGACGCTCCGATCTCGATCTATGAAGTCCACCTCGGCTCGTGGCGCCGCGAGGAGTTCTGGCGGCAGCCGACGTACCGCGACGTCGCGGTCCCCCTCGCCGAATATGCTCGCGATCATGGATTCACGCATGTCGAGCTGCTGCCGATCACCGAGCACCCGTTCTACGGCTCGTGGGGCTACCAGACGACCGGCTATTTCGCGCCGACTGCGCGCTACGGCACGCCGCAGGACTTCATGTATGTGGTCGATACGCTGCACCAGCACGGCGTCGGCGTCATTCTCGACTGGGTGCCCTCGCACTTTCCCGACGATCCGCATGGCCTCGCCCAATTCGACGGCACACACCTCTACGAGCACGCCGATCCGCGACAGGGCTTTCATCCGGAGTGGAAGAGCCTGATCTTCAACTACGCGCGGCACGAAGTGCGCGCGTTCCTGCTGTCGAGCGCACTGTTCTGGCTCGAGCAATACCACATCGACGGGTTACGGGTCGACGCGGTGGCATCGATGCTCTACCTCGACTACGGGCGCAAGGCGGGTGAGTGGATCCCCAACGAGCATGGCGGCAACGAAAACCTCGGCGCCATTCGGTTCCTGCGTGAATTGAACGAATCGGTTTACCGCGATCATCCCGACGTGCAGGTGATCGCCGAGGAGTCGACGTCGTGGCCCATGGTCTCGCGACCGATTTACGTCGGCGGCCTGGGCTTCGGCATGAAGTGGGACATGGGCTGGATGCACGACACGCTCGACTACATGAAACAGGAGCCGATCTACCGCAAGTACCACCACAACCGGCTGACGTTCTCGATCTGGTACGCGTTCTCGGAGAACTTCGTACTGCCGCTGTCGCACGACGAGGTCGTCTACGGCAAGGGCTCGCTGATCGGCAAGATGCCCGGCGATGCCTGGCAACAGTTCGCCAACCTGCGCGCGCTCTTCGGCTACATGTGGGGGCATCCCGGCAAGAAGCTCTTGTTCATGGGTGGCGAGTTCGGCCAGCGCCGCGAATGGGCGCACGAGGAAGGCCTCGAATGGTGGGTGCTGCAATTTCCCGGCCATGCGGGCGTCCAGCGCTGGGTATCCGATCTGAACGCATTGCTGCGCGCTGAACCGGCGCTGCATCAAACCGACTTCGAGCCGGCAGGGTTCGAGTGGATCGACGCGCGCGACGCCGATGCGAGCGTGATCACGTTCCTGCGCAAACCGCGTAGCGGGTCGCCGGTTCTCGTCGTCTGCAACTTCACGCCGGTGCCACGCCACAACTACATGGTCGGCGTACCCGAGGGCGGCTTCTGGCGCGAGATGCTGAACAGCGATGCACCGCTGTACGGAGGCAGCGGCATGGGCAACTACGGCGGCGTCGAGGCGGCGCCGGTCAGCGCGCAAGGCCGCTTTCACTCGCTCACGATGACGCTGCCGCCGCTGTCGGCCATGTTCTTCAGACCGGGCGAGCGATGAGGCGTGCAGCGCAAGCTGAAGCGACACCGATCAACGAACACGCACCGCAAGGTGAAGGCCGGGCGCGAGCGGTCATCGAAGGCGTCTCGCCGCAGGTCGATCATGGCCGATTTGCGGCAAAGCGCGTCCTTGGCGAGCGCGTCGTCGTCGAGGCCGACTGTTTCGCCGACGGACACGACGTCGTCGCCTGCCGGCTGCGCTTTCGCCGCGAGAACGAGGCGGAATGGCACGAGGCGCCGATGGATCCGCTCGGCAACGACCGCTGGCGCGGATCGTTCGTCGCGAGCGCGCTCGGCCGTTACCGCTACTCGGTCGTCGCATGGGTCGATCCGTTCCTGTCGTGGCGCCACGACTTCGCACGCCGCGTCGACCCGGACGACATCCGCGTCGCCGCGCGCGTCGGCGCAGCGTTGATCGAATCGACTGCGCAGCGCGCGGACGGCGATTCGCGTCGAGACTTGATCGCATGGGCGCGCGAGCTTGGTACGGTCAAAGACGCGGACGCACTGCGCGAGCTCGGCGTCGACGAGGCGCGCTCGGCGATCGCGATGCGCTATCCCGACCGCAGCCTCCAAACGACGTATCCGATCGAGCTTCCGCTCGTCGTCGACCGCGAGCGCGCCGGATTCTCGGCGTGGTACGAGGTGTTTCCGCGCTCGTGCTCGCCGCAGCCGGAAGTCCACGGCACGTTTCGCGATTGCGAAGCTCGGCTGTCCTACATTGCCGACATGGGGTTCGACGTGCTCTACCTGCCGCCGATCCACCCGATCGGCCGCGAGCGGCGCAAAGGCCCGAACAACACGCTCGTCGCGAGCGCGAAGGACGTCGGCAGCCCGTGGGCGATCGGATCGGCGGAAGGCGGACACAAGGCGCTGCACCCGCAGCTTGGCACGCTCGACGATTTTCGCCGCTTGCGAACGCGTGCGCAGGAGCTCGGCATCGAGCTCGCGCTCGACATTGCGTTCCAGTGCGCGCCGGACCACCCATACGTTACCGAACACCCCGAGTGGTTCAGTCACCGTCCCGACGGAAGCGTTCAGTACGCGGAGAACCCGCCCAAGAAATACCAGGACATCTATCCGTTCAATTTCGCCACGGATGCGTGGGTGTCGCTGTGGCAGGAGTTGGCGAGCGTGTTCGCATTCTGGATCGGCGAAGGCGTACGGATCTTTCGCGTCGACAATCCACACACCAAGGCGTTTCCTTTCTGGGAATGGGTGATCGCCGAGATCAAGCGCGAACATTCCGATGTGATCTTGCTGTCCGAGGCGTTTACCCGGCCGAAGGTGATGCATCGGCTCGCGAAGCTCGGCTTCACGCAGTCCTACACGTACTTCACGTGGCGCAATACGAAACAGGAGCTGACCGCGTACTTCACCGAGCTCACGCAAGGGCCCGGCCGCGATTACTGCCGGCCGAATTGCTGGCCGAATACGCCGGACATCCTTCCCGAGAATCTGCAGTTCGGCGGACGCGCATCGTTCATGGCGCGGCTCGTTCTCGCGGCGACGCTGTCGGCGAACTACGGCATCTACGGCCCCGCGTTCGAGCTGCTTGAAAGCACGCCGCGCGAGCCGGGTGCCGAAGAGTACCTGAATTCGGAGAAATACGAGCTGCGCCATTGGCCGCTCGATCGACCCGACAGCCTCGCGCCGTTCATCGCGCGCGTGAACGCGGCCCGGCGCGACAACAAGGCGTTGCAGCGCGACAGCGGGCTCACGTTCCTCACGACGGACAACGACCAGTTGATTGCGTATGCGAAGATTGCCGACGACGGCGACGCCGTGCTCGTCATCGTCAATCTCGATCCGCATCACGTTCAGTCGGGATGGGTGACGCTCGACCTCGCGAAGCTCGAGGTCGACGCCGACCGGCCCTACCAGATGCACGATCTGCTGACAGGCGCCCGCTTCCTGTGGAGCGGCGCGCGCAACTTCGTGCAGCTCGACCCGGCGCGCGCACCTGCGCACCTGTTCCGGTTGCGCCGCCGGGTTCGCACGGAGCGCGATTTCGACTATTTCCTCTAGGGGGCCATTTGGTCGATCCTACGGTAGCCGCCGCGGCCGCACCCGCCGACGCCCAGGCGGTCGACCGGCCGTACTGGTACAAGGACGCCATCATCTATCAGCTGCACGTCAAGGCGTTCTTCGACTCGAACGACGACGGCACCGGCGATTTCCACGGGCTCACCGAAAAGCTCGATTACATCAAGGACCTCGGCGTCAACGCTATCTGGTTGCTGCCGTTCTATCCGTCGCCGCTCAAAGACGACGGTTACGACGTCGCCGACTATCGCAACGTCCACCCGCTATACGGCACGCGCGCCGATTTCCGCGACTTCGTGCGCGAAGCCCATCGACGCAGCCTGCGTGTCATCACGGAGCTGATCGTCAATCACACGTCCGACCAGCATCCGTGGTTCCAGGCCGCGCGGCGCGCGCCGAAAGGCTCGCCAAAGCGCAACTACTACGTCTGGAGCGATGATCCGACGCGCTACGCCGGCACGCGCATCATCTTCAACGACACCGAGAAGTCGAATTGGGCGTGGGACGATATCGCCAAGGCGTTCTACTGGCATCGTTTCTTCAGCCACCAGCCGGACCTCAACTTCGACAATCCACAGGTCCTGAAGGCCATCTTCCGCGTCATGCGGTTCTGGCTCGACATGGGCGTTGACGGATTTCGGCTGGACGCGATTCCCTATCTCGTCGAGCGCGAAGGGACGAGCAACGAGAACCTTCCCGAAACGCACGTCGTCCTGAAGCAGCTTCGGGCGATGATCGACGCGAACTATCCGAACGTGCTGCTGCTGGCCGAAGCGAACCAGTGGCCGGAAGACGTGCGCGAGTATTTCGGCGACGCCGACGAATGCCATATGGCGTACCACTTCCCGCTGATGCCGCGTATGTACATGGCGATGGCGCAGGAGGAGCGCCATCCGATCACCGAGATCATGGGGCAGACGCCGGACATCCCGGAGAGCTGCCAGTGGGCGATCTTCCTTCGCAACCACGACGAGCTCACGCTCGAGATGGTGACCAGCAAGGAACGCGACTACATGTACCACATGTACGCGGCCGACCTGCGGGCCAGGATCAATTTTGGCATCCGGCGCCGCCTCGCGCCGCTGCTCGAGAACGATGCCGGCAGGATCAAGCTGATGGTGAGCCTGCTGCTGTCGATGCCCGGATCGCCGATCCTCTATTACGGCGACGAGATCGGCATGGGCGACAACATCTATCTCGGCGACCGCGACGGTGTGCGCACCCCCATGCAATGGCAACCCGAGCGCAACGCCGGCTATTCGCGCGCCGACCCGCAGCGCCTCTACTTGCAGCCGATCATGGATCCGATCTACGGCTACGAGGCGGTCAACGTCGAGGCGCAGGCGCGCGAGCCGTCGTCGCTGCTCAATTGGACGCGCCGGATGCTGTCGGTGCGCAAAGGCTTCGCCGTGTTCGGCCGCGGCATGCTCAGGTTCCTGCGGCCGTCGAACCGCAAGATCCTCGCGTACCTGCGCGAATACGAAAGCGAGATCGTGCTGTGCGTGGCCAACCTCGCGCGCTCGGCGCAACCCGTCGAGCTCGATCTCGCGCAGTACAAAGGCCGCATCCCGATCGAGCTCCTCGGCCGCACGCCGTTCCCGCCGATCGGCGACGCCGACTACCAGGTGACGCTCGCCGGCCACGGCTTCATGTGGTTTCGCCTCGCGCCGAGCGAAGAGGTGCCGGCGCTGCACGACGAGCAGCGGCCGCGCGAAGAATTGCCGATACTCGTGCTGTTCGACGGCTTCGCAAGCCTGTTTCGCGACCGCGTCGTGCCCTGGCGCATCGCGATGCACGAGAAGGTGCGCGCGCAGCTCGAGCGCGAAGTGCTGCCTGCGTTCGTGGCAGGGCGCCGCTGGTACGCGGCGAAGGATGAAGCGATCCGCCGCGTCGAGATCGCCGATCACGTCGAATGGACGCGCGCCGATCGACCGTGGCTCGTCACGCTCTCGCGCGTGGAGACGGCGAGCGGGAAGACGCAAACGTACTTCCTGCCGGTGACGCTCGCGTGGGAGGATCGCGAAGAGGACCTGCTGCGCGCGCTCGCGCCGCACACGATCGCGCGTACGCGGCAGCAGGCAAGCGTGGGCGTGATGGCCGATGCGTTCGGCGACGAGTCCTTCTGCCGCGCGCTGGTGACGGCGCTCGGCGCGGGCGGCACGCTGAAATGCGCGCGAGGCGAGATTCGCTTCAACCCGACATCGGCATTCGCGACGCTCGCCGGCCCCGAGCCCGACAAGCTCAGCGTAACGATGCCGAGCGCGCAGAGCACCAATACGATCGCGACGCTCGGTGACAAGCTGTTCCTCAAGGGTTATCGCCGGCTCGATCCCGGCGCGAACTCGGAGGTCGAGATCGGTCGATATCTGACCGAGGTCGTGCCATTCGCGCACATCGTGCCGGTTGCGGGTAGCGTCGACTACGTCGCCGACGACGGCCGCGTCGCAACGCTCGCGCTCGTCCAGGGCTATGTGCTGAATCAGGGCAACGGCTGGGACTTCACGTTGAGCTACCTCGATCGCTTCTTCGAGGACGCGTCGACGCAAACCGCTCCGGGATGGATTGCCGCCGAACAGCACGGCGCGTATCTCGCGCTCGCGCGTACGCTCGGGCTTCGCACCGGCGAGCTGCACGCGGCGCTCGCGCGCACCACGGGCGATCCCGCGTTCGATCCGCAGCCGATGACCAACGACGACATGACCGCGTGGGTGCAACGCGTGCGAGCCGAATCGGGCGAGATACTCGATCGGCTCGAGCGGCGTCGCGGCGCGCTGCCCGAAGCGATCCGCGGCGACGCCGATCGGCTCCTCGCAAAGCGCGATGCGCTGGTCGCGCGCATCGCCGTACACGCCGACGACCGCCCGACCGGCGCGAAAACTCGGCTGCACGGCGACTATCATCTGGGCCAGGTGCTGGTCGTGCGCAACGACTTCGTCATCACCGACTTCGAGGGCGAGCCGGGCCGCACGACCGAGCAGCGGCGCGGGAAGCTGTCGCCGCTCAAGGACGTCGCCGGCATGCTTCGCTCGTTCGATTACGCGATGCATGCAGCGCTGTTCAACTTCCTGTCGGAGCGACCCGACGCGCGGCAGACCGTCGACACGGCGGCACGACAGTGGCGCGCGCTGACGACGCAGGCGTTCAGCGACGGCTACGACGAGGCTGCACGCCAAGCGGGCCTTGCTTTGGCGGGCGAGCAGAAGCGCGCGCTCGTCGAGCTCTTCGTGCTGGAAAAGGCGCTGTACGAGCTTCGCTACGAAGTCGACAACCGGCCCGATTGGCTTCGCATTCCGCTCGCCGGATTGCTCGATATCGTCGACGCCGAGCCGGCGCGGTGACGCTCGCGCCACGCGTCGCCGGCCGCAAATCGAAGGAGCCGTCCAATGGATAACGTCAACGTGCTGCTCGAGCCGATACGCGTATCGTTGCACCAGATTGGCGCTTTTCTGCCGCGGGTGCTGCTCGCGATCCTGATCCTGATCGTCGGCTGGCTCCTGGCGAAGGCCGTGCGCTTCGCCCTCGTCAAAGCGCTGCGCGCGGTCAATTTCAACATCGTCACCGAAAAGGCCGGCATCGACCACTTCCTTCAGCAGGGAGGCGCCGACCTCGACACGATCCGCGTGCTCGGTGCGCTCGTCTATTGGCTCGTGATCCTCGCCGCGCTGATGATCGCGTTCAACAGTCTCGAGCTCGCGTACGTGACCGACCTGATCGGGCGGATCGTGCTGTTCGTGCCCAAGGTGATCGTCGCGGTCGTGATCCTGGTCTTCGGCTCGTATTTCGCGCGCTTTGTGTCGGCAGGCGTCACGACATACCTGCACAACATCGGCGTCGGCGAGGCGTCGCTGCTCGGCCGCCTCGCGCTGTACGCGATCACGGTGTTCGTGATCCTGGTCGCGCTCGACCAGCTCGGGCTCGGCGACATCGTCCGCCAGACGTTCCTGATCCTGATCGCCGCCGTCGGATTCGCGCTCGCGCTCGCGTTCGGGCTCGGCGGACAGAAGCGCGCCGCGCAATTGATCGATCGCTGGACGCGGCGCGACGTCGACGGCGACGAGCCGTCGAAACCGAGCAAACCCGTGCTGTAGCCGATCGGCGATAATGGCGCACCATGATCGACTCGACCGGCCGACGATTGCTCGCGCTGATCGGTGCCGCTTTCGCCGCGGGCACCGCGCAGACAAAGGACCTGCCCGCGCAGGCGCTGATGCACGAGCACAACTGCTACCTGTGCCATGCCGACAGCGATGCGCTCGCCGGCCCGGCGTTCGTCGACGTCGCCGCCAAGTTTCGCGGCAACCCCAATGCGATCGCACTGCTCGTCACGTTCGTGAGACGCGGCGAGCATGGCGGGGGTCCATGGCATATGCCGCCGCATCCTGAAGTGTCCGGCGACGAGGCGACGGCGATGGCCCGCTATATCCTGTCGCTCGACGCGTCGCCCGGTGGATCACCCGGTGCGACGCAGCCGCGCGGCGCTCGACCCGCGAAGGACGCGTCGCACCGCTCGTAGGAGATCAGACCGCCAAAGGCGCTCGTGTCGTCGTGCCCTTCGCCCGCCAAGAAGGGCGAAACCGTCACTGGCGCGGCGGGATGGTCGAGCGGTCGCCAACGCCCGAGGCGAGCTTGACGCTCGTGGCGAATTCGAGATCGTGGTTGTCGACGACCTTCGCTTCCAGTTGCCCGCCGTCGCCCGGCGTGAAGTAGAACCGGAAATTCGGATTTTCGCTGATCGAGAAATCGACATCGGCGCTCATCACCGGTTTGCCGCCATACGTGACGTCGACCCTGCGCACGAAATGCGGAGGCGCATACGTGCGCGTAAGCTGATCCATCGCGAGCCCCGAGTCGTTCGGATGACTCACCATCAGCTGCGCCAACGCCGGCCGTCCGGGCGCTTCGGGATCGCTCACGCGCAAGCGCATCTTGCCGAGGTTCGCCTTGGCCGCGATCACATCCTTGCCCGCCGGCGCCGAGCAACCGCCCGAAGCCTTGACGTAGTTCGCGGCCATGAAGCGTTCGCCTTTGTTCGTGAGCGCGATGGCGCGCACGTACGTGTACTGCTCGACGCGGATTCGCGTTTCGATGTCGGCGCGGCCGCTGTCGCGCGTGAAATGGAACACCGCGGCGATCGGCGACGGGTTGTTGTCGATGACGAGCCAGATCGTCTCGATGTAGCGTTCCGCCGTCTGCGCGAACTGCGCGCGAATCGCGACGGGCACGATGGCGGCGTCTTCGGCGCGCTTGGGCGTGTCCAGCGTGAGCACGTGATCGGCGGGCTCGATCGCCGCGCCGGCGAAGAGGCTCGCGTGCACCTTCTTCCATACCGGGCTCAGTGCGGGATCGACGTCCTGCGCGCGAGCGGGGCCGACCGCCACGACACCAAGCATCACGATCACGGCGAGAAAACGGCGCAGCATGTGGAACCCTCCGTGCGCACCGTCATCCATTAGGCGCTCGTTGGCGCGTGTCCGCAAGGCCGAAGGACCTATTCTTCCCATTCGAGCTCGGCATAGGCGGCGCTGACGTTGCGCTTGTGAAACGCGTCGAACAGCAGCCATTGCTCGGACGTGTTGCCCAAATCTTCGACCGTTTCGGCCAACGTTCGTTTGGCCTTGATCGCCGCGCGCACGTCGGTCAGAAGCCGATCGAGGTACCGCTGCTGCGGTGCGACGTCGTCCGGCCACGCGCTCACGCGGCCATGTCCGGGAATCGCGACGTCGGCCCGGATCTTGACGACCTCGTCGAGCACGGCGAGGAAACCGCGCAGGCTGCCGTCGACGACCGGGATGTGTCCCACGAAGACGAGATCGCCGAGAAAGAGCGTGCGGCTCGCCCGATCGAACGCCGTCAGGTCGCAATCGGTGTGTGCCGTCTTCCACGCGCGCAACGTCAGGCTGCGCCCGCCGAGATCGAGATCGATCGTGTCGGCGACCGATCGTGTCGGCAGCACGATCGCCGTGCCCTCGGCCGCGTCGCCCAGGTCGCGCTCGAGCGCCGTCAGGTAATGCGGCGCGCGGCGGCGCATCGCATCGGCGAGACGCTCATGTCCGATGAATTCGACGCGATCGCCGGCGAACGCCCGGTTGCCGAACACGTGGTCGGGATGGACGTGCGTGTTGATCACGTAGCAGACCGGAACGGCCGTTACGCGGCGAATCGCCTGCCGCAGCGCGCGTCCGATCGAATAGGTACTCCCGGTGTCGATCACCGCCACGCATGTCGCGCCGACGACAAATCCGAGGTTGGCGATGTCGCCGCCGTTCGCGCTGCTCGGCTCGGCCTGTCGTCCGTAGTGGACGTAGACGCCGGGCGCCGGACTCTCCAGCGCGAAATCGGCGACCGCGAGCGGTGCCGCGGCCGCGGCGAGCGTTTGCATCGACGCGACGACGCCGATGCAAACCGCGGAGCGCGAGCGAGACAGTCGACGCGAGGCCACGGCGATCTTCAAACGGCGAGCGAAGCGTCTACGGGTTGCCGATTAAGCAGTGTTTCTTGGCCTTTTCCTGCATTTCGCGATACGACGCGGCCAGCTTTCGGCCGTCCTTCAGGTCCCGCATCACGCCGCCCCGTTCTCCGGCGATCGTCATCCCGTTCGCGACCGTCGACAGATCGACCCACGTCGCGTAGTCGACCTGCTCGGCGATCACATCGATCGCGCACGAGCATTTGTACATCGAAGCTTGCGGCGGCTCGCCGCTTTCCCTCATGCACGTCAATACGAACTCGACCCTCGCCCGCGTGGGAAAGTCGTTCGCATGCGCAAACGGCACGCAGCCGAGCGACAACAAGAGCGCATATCGAATGGCCATGGCGTCCTCCAAGTGCCAGCGCGCGTTGCGTTGCCGTTAATGTGCGCCGGCCAATTGCAGCGTCTCGACGATGATCGGCTCAGCGTTGGTCGCTCCATCGGCGGAGCTCGACAGCTCGCTTCGCAGCTCGACGACCTTGCCCGGGACCGCGTCCGACAGCGTGAACGCATAGCGCTTTTCGGCGAAGCGTTCGTAGCGCGATCGCGCGGGATCGTCGCGATACGGCGCGATGCGAATCCGCGTTGCCCGGACGCGGCCGACCCTCGTGTCCACCGTCACCGGCTCGATCTGAGCGCCTTCGGCAAGCGCCATGCGAATACGCGTGCGGTAGTAGTTCATCGAGCCGCCGGTAAGGCGGTGCATCTCGCGCAATTCACGCTCGAGGAAGTAGAGGATGATCGGATTGCCGTGCGCCGCCGTGATCTCGGGCAGCTCGATCCTGTTCGCGCCGCTGAGATACTCGACCTGTACCGGCCTCCCGCTTCCAGCGGGCGGTCCTACGATCAGCCGCGCCCTGTCGTCCGCGGGCGCCTCGAGCGATCCGCGCTTCGAGTACGCGTAATCGATGGTTGCGCGTGCGGGCAGCTTCGCCAGGTGATCGTCGATGAAAATGCGATTCTCGGCGTCGGAGAATTCGCGAGGCTCGGCCGCCCATGACGGGACGGCGGACGCGATCGTCGCAAGCATCGCGGCGATGAGCATGCGCTCGATCATGGGCATTGCGGACCGATCGCTGGGAGCCTGTCCGACGGGCGCCTAGTCGACCGGATCGCCCCGTTCGTTGACCAGCGGTACGCTGTATTCGCGCAGGATCGCGACAATGGCCGGCCGGTTTTCGGCGATCAGCTTTTCGATCGTCTGCTTCCATTCGGCCTCGCCGTAGCGCACGCCCATCGCGATTTCGTAGTCGAATTTCACGCCCGGCTCGGACTTCAGCGGAACGACGACGAGATCGAGGTTGCGCACGCGCTTCGCGTAGTAGCCGGCGATCGGGCCCCAGACGATCGCCGCGTCGATCACACCCTGCGCGAGGTCCTTTTCGATCAGCATCCCCGGATACTGGTCCGGATCGGGCGATAGCATCAGATACGGCTTCGCCTGCGCCTCCATCCCGTGCTTGACGAGCCACGCCGAGGCGGGTGACTTGTCGTAGATGCCGATCGTCAGTTTGCGCAAACGGTCGGGCGCGAGTGCGAACAGGTCGGCACCGCTTTTCACCTGATCGAGACCCTTGCCTTTCGGATAGACGAGCGCATACGTCGACCGATAGTACGGCGCCGTCGCCCATGCCTGGTCGTAGCCAACGGGCACGCTCATCACGACGTCGCAGCGGAAGTCCTCGCCGGGCAACTTGTAGCGCAGCGTGTTGCGGATGAAGTTCATCCGCTGCGGAAACGTGTAGCTCTTCACCGGCAATCCGAGCTTCTGCGCGAACAGGTCGGCAATGCGATTTTCGAATCCTTCGCCCTTGCTGTTCGCGAACGGCAGGTTGTCGGGATCGATGCAAGGCCGAAACGCCGCGCGGGCGTCCTGCGCGAAGGCCGAAGCGCTGGCGAACGCGAGCGCCGCCGCCGCGATCGGCGCGAGCACGCGGCAACGAAAGGCATCGCTCATGGCGGGCCTCCGCAGGTTCGTGCGATTCGAACGGGCTCGCCATTGGCCCGAGCAAGTCGCGCACCGACCGGCGCTTCGCGCGCCTCCTTGCAAACGATGCGTCCTGCGACGCTCGCGCGTCGGCGCCCCCGCTCTCGCGCGAACGGGCTGTGCCGGCCTTGGCTTCGCCTCGCGCGCTCGCGGGTCTTCTGCCTTCGGCCGGCGCGCTTCATTGCTTCAGCTCTTCGACCTTCGCGCGCTTGATGTCGCCGTTCGATCGGCCCTTGAGATACGCGTACAGATTGTCGATGTTGTCCATCACCGTCTTGCTGGTCGCGAAGCTGACCATGCCCTTGTCGAGCCGGCCGTCGCGCACCGTCTTGACGAAGTCCGCCTTGCTGAGGGTCTTGAGACTTTCCACCAGCGAAGGTCCGACCAGACCCTCCTGATTGGCGCCGTGGCAGCGATCGCACGCCGCGGCACGCCACGCGCGAAAGCCCTTCATCGTATTCGAATCGACCTTGTAGCCGTCGACGACGCGGTACAGGGGGTTCTCGCCGCCCGAGGTTGCCGGCGGCTTGTCCTGCCCGTAAGCGCAGGGCAAACCGATCGAGATTGCACAAAGCAACAGCGCGAAAGAGGACCGTCGCGAAAGGGTCGGCATCGCTTTCTTCTATGGATGGCGTCAATGACGTTGAGAGTTGCGTTGGCGACACGAGGTTCAACGATACGTTGCGCAGGGCAAACGGAAAATCGCCGACATGGCGCGTGCCATGCCGGCGATGGTTGCGGCCCGGTCGGCTACTGCGGAAGCGCGAATACCGTCAGCGAGCCGCCAAGCTCGGTGTAGTCACGCAGCTCCCTGTAGCCGCCGACAGCTCCGAGGCCGTCGGTGTCCTTTTCGAGCCCCGCTGCCATTCCGATCCCGGCCCAGCCGCCGATGCCGGAAAACACACCGATATACTGCTTGCCGGCGTGCTCATACGTGAAGACGTTGCCGATGATGCCGGACGGCGTCTTGAACTTGAAGAGCTCCTTGTTGATGTCGTTGGCATCGACGCACTTCAGATAGCCCTCCAGCGTACCGTAGCATGCGAGCCCACCGGCCGTCGTCAGCACGCCGCTCCAAACCGAGAACTTCTCCGGCTTGGACTGCACGATCTTGCCCGTGCCGGCGTCCCACGCAACGAGAGTGCCCATGTTGGTTCCACCGGGCGCGGGGAACATCGACAGCGTTGCACCCACGTAAGGCTGGCCCGCCGTGTAGTCGACCTTGAACGGCTCGTAGTCCATGCAGACGTGATTAGTCGGAACGATGAAGCGGTTGTTCTTCGGATAGAACGCCGCCGGCTGCTCGTCCTTCGAGCCGAGCGCGGCCGGGCAGATGCCCTTCGTGTTGACGTCGGGACCGTTCGCCGCCGTCGAGTACTTGGCGACGACCTGCGGACGGCCGGTCTTCATGTCGACGTTCGTCGCCCAGTTCACCGCCGGGTCGTACTTCTCGGCGACGAGCAGCGCGCCGCTGGTGCGATCGAGCGTGTAGCCGAAGCCGTTGCGATCGAAATGCACGAGCGCCTTCGTCGGCTTGCCCTTGACGTTGATGTCGGCCAGGATCATTTCGTTGATGCCGTCGAAGTCCCACTGGTCGTACGGCGTCATCTGGTACGCCCATTTCGCCATGCCGGTGTCGACGTCACGCGCGAAAATGGTCATCGACCACTTGTTGTCGCCCGGACGCTGCGCCGGATTCCACGTCGAAGGATTGCCGGTGCCGTAGTAGAGGAGATTGAGCGCCTTGTCGTAGCTGTACCAGCCCCACGTCGTGCCGCCGCCGATCTTCCACTGGTCGCCTTGCCACGTCTTGAGCGACGAGTCCTTGCCGACGGGCTTGAGGCCGCCGTCCGCCCACGTCATCGTCTTGTCCGGATCCATCAACATGTCGTTGTCCGGCCCGGTGCTATACGCCTTCCACACTTGCTTGCCGGTGTTGATGTCGTACGCGGCAAGGAAACCGCGCACGCCCCATTCACCGCCGGAGATCCCGGTGATCACCTTGTCCTTGAAGATATGCGGCGCGTTGGTGTTGACGGCGCCGACTTTCGGGTCACCGTTCTTGACCGACCACAGCACCTTGCCGTTGTTTGCATCCAGCGCGACCAGCGTGCTGTCGGCCTGCTGCAGGAAGACCTTGTTCTCCGCGAATGCGAGCCCGCGATACACGGTGTCGCAGCACATTTGCGGTATAACGGCGGCATCCTGCTTCGGCTCGTAGCGCCATTTGATCTTCTGCGAGCCGAGATCGATTGCGAATACCTTGTTGGGGAACGGCGTATGCAGATACATCGTGTTGCCCACGACAAGCGGCGAGCCTTCGTGGCCGCGCAGAACGCCGGTCGAGAACATCCACGCGACTTGAAGCTTGCCGACGTTTTGCGTATTGATCTGCGTGAGCTTGCTATAGCGCTGGTTGTACATGTCGCCAGCTTGCATCGCCCAGTTGTTCGGGTCGGAAATCAACTTCTCGACGTCAGCGTTTGCCAACGCTACAACAGGCGACGCGAGCAACCACGCAATTGCCAACGTGCGGTGAATTGCCGGTCTTTCGACAATCTTCATACCCTCCTCCTGTTTAATCGTCGCGTTCGTCTGAGCGCGCGTCGATGGAATTCGCGCGACGTCGAATGCGGCGACGCGCGCTGCACGCCAGCGGCGATCAGTCTCTTCCAGCAAAAACACAAAGTCAATTTGTTCACGACAGTCAAGCCATTGAACGAATGTGCGCCAGCAAACTGACACTGGCCGCATGGTTATTTCGAGCGCGTGCGGCAGTCATCTCAGCGACGCTCATCGCCGCGCCAGCCTCCGCACAAGCGCCGATGAGCGTAGCGCCGGGTGTCTACGCGCTCATGGGACATGGTGAAGCGGTGGCGCCCGACAATCTCGGGCGCGTTGCCAATGTCGCGTTCGTCGTCGGGCCACGCGGCGTCGTCGTCATCGACAGCGGCGTGTCGGCGCGCCAAGGTCGAGCGATCATCGCCGCCATACGGCAGGTCACTGCGCGTCCGATTCGACTGGTCGTGCTCACGCACCCGAGCGAGGACGTCATCTTCGGCGCGGCGGCATTTCGGGCGGAACACATCCCGATCCTGATGCACCGAGATGGCGCAGCATTGATGGCGGCCCGTTGCCAGAGATGCCTGGAGAACCTCAACAAGATGCTTGGCGCAAACGAAATGGAGGGCAGCCGCGTCGTGCGTCCGGACCGACTCATCGACGCGACACGCCGTGTCGATGTGATCGGACGACCGCTGATGCTCATCGCATCGACAGGTTCGAGCGCACCGGGCGCCCTATCCGTTCTCGACGAGACGAGCGGAACACTGATCGCCGGAAGCGTCGTGGCGATCGATAGCGTACCCGACATGCGTGACGGGGACGTCGGCGCCTGGATGGCCGCGCTCGCGGCGCTCAAGGAGACGCATTGCGCGCACCTCGTTCCGGCGCATGGAAGGATCGGCACCTGCGCAGACATCGGCGCGCTCGAACGGTACTTCGAAGCGCTCGACTCGCAAATACGCGGCCTTCTCCGCGCCGGGGTCGGCCTCGCCGAATTGCGCGATCGCGCCGAGTTGCCGCAATTCGCGCAGTGGGAGCGCTATCGCGACCTTCATGTCGCGAACGCCAATCGGGCTTACCTTCGACTCGAGCGTCTCGGCTTCGAGTGAAATTCGCGATCGGAAAAAAAGTCCGCTCCTTGTCAATGACCACAATGCGGGTGATGCTTGCGGCCGCTTGCGCCCAAAGCTTGCTGTAGTTCATGCTTCGCTCCCCAGCGCGCAATTGATTCCATTCCACGGATCGAACCGGACCAAGCCGGCAACGCAGACGAAACGCTTGGCGGGGTCGCACCGACGCACAGGAGGAAAGCCATGGATGTTAGCGCCGCAGTCGCGCACAAGGCAGCAGCGCCGCTGACAATCGAGACCGTCCAACTGGCCGGTCCGAAAGCCGGCGAAGTGCTCGTCGAAATCAAGGCGACCGGCATCTGTCACACCGACGAGTTCACGCGGTCCGGCGCCGACCCGGAAGGTTTGTTCCCTGCGATCCTCGGCCACGAAGGCGCCGGAATCGTCGTCGAAGTTGGACCGGGTGTGACGAGCGTCGCCAAGGGCGATCACGTCATTCCGCTGTACACACCGGAGTGCCGGCAGTGCAAATCGTGCCTGTCGCGCAAGACCAACTTGTGCACGGCGATTCGCGCCACGCAGGGTAAAGGCGTGATGCCCGACGGCACCAGCCGCTTCTCGCTCGGCGGCAAGCCCATTCACCACTACATGGGCTGCTCGACGTTCGCGAACTTCACGGTGTTGCCCGAGATCGCGATCGCGAAGATCCGCCCGGACGCGCCATTCGACAAGGTCTGTTATATCGGCTGCGGCGTCACCACGGGAATCGGCGCCGTCATCAACACGGCCAAAGTCGAGGCCGGCGCGAATGTCGTCATCTTCGGACTGGGCGGCATCGGGCTGAACGTCGTGCAGGGCGCGCGCATGGTCGGCGCCAACATGATCATCGGCGTCGACCTCAATCCGGCGCGCGAGGCGCTTGCCCGCAAGTTCGGGATGACGCACTTCGTCAATCCGAAAGAGGTCAAGGGCGACCTCGTGCCGCATCTGGTCGAGCTCACCGGCGGCGGCGCCGACTACAGCTTCGAATGCATCGGCAACGTCGACGTGATGCGCCAAGCGCTCGAATGCTGCCACCGAGGCTGGGGCGTGTCCGTGATCATCGGTGTCGCGGGGTCAGGCCAGGAGATCAAGACGCGGCCGTTCCAGCTCGTCACCGGCAGAGTGTGGAAGGGGACTGCGTTCGGCGGCGCGCGAGGCCGCACCGACGTGCCGAAGATCGTCGACTGGTACATGGACGGCAAGATCAACATCGACGATCTGATTACGCACGTGTTGCCGCTCGAACGGATCAACGAAGGATTCGATCTGATGCACGAAGGCAAGTCGATCCGCGCGGTCGTCACGTACTGACGCCGGCGCGATCGGGAAAGGCAGACGCATAACGAGCTGCGGCCGCTGGAAATGCAACCCGTCGCAGCGGCGGTGCAGCAGCGTTGTTTCGGCGCAAGACTTTAAGCAAAGGAGGAACTAGACAATGGCGAGCGTTTCCATCCACCCCGCGGTCGATCATGGCATCAAGCCGGCGAAAGCCGACTTCGCGGGCGGTACGCTGTACTGCAAGTGCTCGGACGACAAGGTGGCCGTGTCGATCAAGGGTCAGAGCGCACACAACCACGTGTGCGGGTGCTCGAAATGCTGGAAGCCCTCCGGCGCGCTGTTCTCGCAGGTTGCGGTCGTGGGCCGCGACAACCTGCGCGTGAGCGCGAACGAGAACAAGCTCGCCGTCGTCGACCCGAACGCGGTGATCAAGCGCTACGCGTGCAAGGGCTGCGGCGTGCACATGTACGGGCGCATCGACAACAAGGACCATCCGCTGTACGGCTTCGACTTCATTCACACCGAGCTCTCGCCCGAGCAAGGCTGGTCGCAGCCCGAATTCGCCGCCTTCGTCTCGTCGATCATCGAATCCGGCGCCGATCCCGCGAACATGGGCGCGGTGCGCGCGAGATTGAAGGAGCTCGGCCTCGAGCCGTACGACTGCCTGTCTCCGCCGCTGATGGACTTCATCGCCGCGCACGTTGCGAAATCCAAGGGCGTGCAGGTTCGTCACTAGCGGCTGCAAGACCCGCGCGCAGCGTCGCGCAGTGGTTCGCCTGGGCGCGTCGATCGCGCCCAGGCTGTTCTATGGATGTCGCGATCGCGTGGCGGCGCGCGCGCGTCGCTCGGAGGAAGCGTGTCCGCAAAGATCGAGACGGTAGCGCAGAACCGCTGCTTCGGCGGCGTCCAGGGCGTGTACTCGCACGATGCGCGCGAAACGCGCTGCGTGATGCGCTTCGGCGTCTTCTTGCCGCCGCAGGCCGAATCGCGCCGCGTGCCGCTGCTGTACTGGCTGTCGGGTCTCACGTGCACCGAGGAGAACTTCATCGTCAAGGCGGGAGCGCAACGCGTCGCCGCCGAACTGGGGCTCGCGATCGTCGTCCCCGATACGAGTCCGCGCGGTCTCGGCATCCCCCACGAGGGCGACAGCTACGACTTCGGGGTCGGCGCCGGTTTCTACGTCGACGCGACGCAAGCACCCTGGTCGGCCGGCTATCGCATGTACTCGTACGTGACGAGCGAGCTGCCTGCGCTCGTCGCCGAGACATTCCCCGTCGATCCTGGTCGCGTCGGCATCTTCGGCCATTCGATGGGAGGGCATGGCGCGCTCACGATCGCGCTCAAGAACCCCAACGTCTACCGATCGGTGTCCGCGTTCGCGCCGATCGCCTCACCGATGCGCTGTCCGTGGGGCGAAAAGGCGCTGCGCGGGTATCTCGGTCCCGATACGTCGCGTTGGCGCGAGCACGATACGACGGCGCTGATCGAAGATCGCGGCTGGACCGGTCCGCCGATCGTCGTCGATCAAGGAACGGGCGACTCGTTTCTCGAAACGCAGCTCAAACCGAACCTCTTACAAGAAGCGTGCGAGCGGCACCGCGTCCCGCTCGATCTTCGCATGCGTAGCGGCTACGACCACAGCTACTTCTTCATCGCGACGTTCGTCGACGATCACCTCCGCTATCACGCAGGCCACCTCGCCTGACCCGATCGGTGGGTTGAGCGCCCGGCCTACCGTTTTGTAGGGCTCGCACCGATACCGCGCGACGGCGCGTGCGCGCATGGTGAACCAGCGTGAGAAGACCGCGCGCGCCGCGCTGCGAGGCCCGTGTCCTTGCGGCACGAACGCATTCGTTGAACGTCATAGCAGGAGGAACGATGAAGCGATTGATTGCAGCGGTATTGCCGACCTTGATGATCGGATTCGCGTTGCCGGCCTTGGCCGCGGATTCCGCGATGCAGCAACAGCCGTCAGCCCAGACCGAACAGCGACAAAGCGGCCAACGGCAGTTGCCCGCGGATGCGGACAAGACGCAATCCGCACAAAGCGACGCGAAGAAGAAGCATCCGCCGACGTCGGTCATGGACCGCGCGACTCCGACCGAAAAAGCGAGCGACGATGCGGGCACCAAAGGCAAGCATCCGCCCACCAAGGTCATGGGCCGGGCCACACCCGACTTGAAGTCGCCGGACTCGACGTCCAACGGCTCGCAGCACTCGAGCGAGTCGACGTCAGCCGGGAGCGCCTCGAAGTAAAGTTGTATTCGTGCAGACGATCCCGCCGACGAGCGCGCGCTCTGCGGCGGGCACTGCACCGATGCCGCACCGGCGGTCGTGCTTCGATCGTCGTTCGGCGCTAGGGCGTCGGCACGGCTTCCGGTGTCGGCGCCGAATTGCCCGTCACGTTCGCGCTCGCGCTACCCGCGCAGCTTGCGCTGTGCATCGAGACGCCGATCGGAATGTACCGGCCGTAGCCGACGATGTACTCGGACTGCAGCTTGTAGGCTTCGCGCTCGAGCAGCAGCGACTCTTCGCACTTGTACGGCGCGAAGCTGCGATTGGCGGCCTGAAGGTAATGAATGAACTCGTGAACGATGATCGAGGCGGCGAGCGTGCTTTTCGGATCCGAGCTGTCCCCGATCAATAGACGAACCGCCTCGTGAACGTACACGACGTCCTTGCCGGTGTTCGGGTACCAACCCCAGACGTGGCACTTGCGGTGGTGACAGGCGTTGTCGTCGAAGAACTCCTGCGAGACGAATTCCACCTTGGGCGCGGTCGCCGGCGCTGGGTACGACGACAACTTGACCGCCCAGCCCAACAGCCCGGAGAGGATTTCGTCTTCTTGCGGCGAAGGCTGCGATGCGCTCGCGCCGATGGAGATCGCCAGACCAACCGACAAGGCGAGTATTCGCACGCTGATGCCTCCCGTGAGGTTTGCGGCGCCACGCGTGCAATCGCGATCGCTCCAAAAGACATCAAGGGGAGACGACCATTGACCGAATCGGCTCGATGTCTGCGACTTGCGTTTCCCTCCTTTGCACCAAGCCGCTCTACGGGCAAAAAAGCAATAGTCGTGCCCGGGATGACGCGGCGCACCACCGAGGAGCCCTAAGTTGACGGCGATCATGTTGTGCAGCACGGCAAGAAGGCCAGGCGCGAGACTGGATTACGTGTTGAGGCTCGCTATGACTGGCGCGACGTGGCGGATGCAAGTCCCCGTTCTGGGCTTCAGATCAGCCGTAGATCACAGGTGCGCAATCGCCGGCGAACGCCGTTGCTGCGCTGCGGCACCCGATATGAAGCGCGGCAGTCCATTCCAGCGCATCGACCGCTCGAGAGGTTGCGGGTGCACTTAAGGGCTGGCGCACAGTGTATGCACTCCGACGCTGGGCAGCCGTCGCGCGAGCGCCGTGGGCGCCGTATCGCATATGCCAAAATGCTCGCCGATGAACGCTTCAACGACGATGAGCGGACAGGCCGTCGACCGCGAGCGCGCCGACGCGATGCCGCTGCGACACGACCGCGCCGTAGCGTGGTGGCTATTGGTCTGCTGCGCGCTCGTATTCGCGATGGTCGTCGTCGGCGGCGTCACGCGGCTCACGCATTCGGGACTCTCGATCACCGAGTGGCAGCCGATCGTCGGCACGCTGCCGCCGCTCGACGACGCGCAGTGGCAGCGGACGTTCGCCAAGTACCAGAAGACGCCCGAATACCGCCAGGTCAATCACGACATGACGATCGAGGGGTTCAAGCGGATCTTCTGGTGGGAGTACTTCCATCGGCTGCTCGGCCGCGCTATCGGCGTCGCGTTCCTGCTGCCGTTCCTATACTTCGTGGCGCGGCGGCGGATACCGGGCCGTTACGTGAAACCCCTAGCGGCGATCTTCGTCCTAGGCGCGCTGCAGGGCGCGATGGGTTGGTATATGGTGCAAAGCGGCCTCGTCGACGATCCGCGCGTGTCGCAGTTCCGGCTCACCGCGCATCTGGGCCTCGCGTTTCTCATTTTCGCGGCGATGCTCTGGACGGCGATGTCGATCCTCGCTCCCGCCGCGCAACGGGCGCCCGCGCAGCGCTCGATGCGCCGTTACGCGTTCACGCTCGCCGCGGTGGTATTTGTCATGGTGCTGACCGGTGGCCTCGTCGCCGGCATCCGCGCCGGCTTCGCCTACAACACGTTTCCGCTGATGAACGGCGCGATCGTGCCGCCCGAGCTTTTCATGATCGACCCGTGGTGGAAGAACTTCTTCTGGAACATGGCCACGGTTCAGTTCGACCATCGGCTGATCGCATGGCTGCTCGCGTTTGCCGTGCCGATCGCGTGGTTCAAGGTGCGCACGTCCTCTTCGTCCCGTCGCGCGCGCACCGGTGCGAACGTGTTGCTCGCGCTGCTAGCCGTGCAAATCGCGCTCGGCATTGCGACGCTGGTCCACGTCGTTCCGCTGCCGCTCGCTGCCGGGCATCAGGCCGGCGCGATGCTCGTGTTCGCCGCCGCATTGAACGTCGCGCACGCATTGCGCTGATCGCTTGATTCGCGTCAAGGAGCGATCGCTCGACGCTCCCGACAATGCATGCTCCCTTCAGCGAGCTCGCGCCATGCAAAACGCCGCCAACGCCCGTCATGAAACGCTCGACGTCCGGGGCATGCAAGCGCCCGAGCCGATCGAGCGCGTGCTGACCACGATCGATGGGTTCAAGCCGGGCGACACGTTGAAGCTCGTGATCGACTGCCATCCAGTGCCGTTGTTTCGCATGCTCGAGCGCAACGGCTACGCGTACCGTACCGATGCCGGAACCGAGTCGACCTACGAGATTACGATCTGGCTCGCGGACCGCTGAGCGTCGTCCCGCAAGGCCGTTCTACGCCGGCCAATCGATGCCGAGCTTCTTCGCCGTGCGAGGGCCGCAAATTCCATCCGCCACGAGCCTGTTCATCGCCTGAAACGCTTCGACGGCCGCGACGGTGTGCGGGCCGTATTCGCCGTCGATCTTTCCGGGATTGATTCCCTTGTCACGCAGCGCCCGCTGGACCGTTCGCACCAGCGCGCTCTTGATATTGGGCGTCTCGAGCGTCAACAGGAACGGCAGGGGCACGGGGACAGGTATGAAATCGGTGGCGGAGTAGACGAGTCCCGGAATCTTTGCGATGAAGTTCCACAGCCGGCCTTCTATGCGATCGCGCCGAACGCCGAGGTTGATACCCGCGGCTTCGATGGTGCCGCCACGTCCATCCGAAATCGCGATGTGACCCATCTTTCCGGGGGCCGGCGGTTTGCGGATCAGAATGGTGCCAGGAGTGTTGTTGGCCTCGGCCTGCGTCGAAGCAATGAGCGTCCCGTTCGTCACGTCGCGCACCCAGGCCCCGGAATAGGCGTCGGCGAGCGCAGGGCTGTCGTCGTCGTTCGTGCAGCCATATAGCTTTTCGATCTTCTGGTACGCGAGCCACGAAGCGAATTCGGCACAGTCCCACGGACCATGCCAGTTCGGGTTGTCCTTCGGCACTTGCACGTTGACGTATTTCTCGCCGATTCTCGTCGCGGCGAGCGCGAGCAGTTGGACGCCGGTTGCCATGGGTGACCCCTTTTGCGTGATCGGAACTCTCGAACGTCTTGCTTATCGGCTCAGGGCTACAAGTCTTGCATCCGAACGACGCATCCGTAAAGCCACGACACGCCGTTTCCGCGCTGAAGAACCAAATGCGCGATGTCGCTCGAAAGGGCTCTCGCGTCGCGCGTCACCCTCGCTTCGCGCCGGCGGTTGCCGGCGACGCGCGCGCAGCGTCGACGCGCGCGACTACGTGCTCGGTCATCGCGCGGGCGAGCTCTAGTTCGCCGACGAACACCTTTCCTCCGCCCTGGCGCTCGAGCAGGGCGGCCTCCTCCTCGTTGTGGCTGCGGACCACGATGTCGATGCGAGGGTTGAGTGTGCGCGCGGTCTCGATCATCTGTCGCACCTCGACCGTCTCGGGTGTCGCGATGACGAGCAGTCGCGCCTCGGCGACGTGCGCCTGGATCAAGGTCGCCGGTTCGACGGCGTTGCCGTAAACCGCCGCCTGCCCCGAGGCGCGCAAACGCTCGACCAGCTCGCGGTTCTGTTCGGCGACCACGAACGGAATGCCTCGATCGTGCAGGGCTTCGGCGATGTGGCGCCCGACGCGGCCGTAGCCGACGAGCACCACCTGATTGGCGAGGTATCGCTGCTCGGTGGACATCGGCAACTCGGCGAGCGGATCGTCCGACCGCTCGAGCCGGCGCGCGAGTTGCGAGCGCGACCGCAGCCAGCGCAACGCCGGATCGATCGCCGAGAATACCAAGGGATTCAACGCGATCGAGATCAGGGCGCCGGCGAGGATGAAGCTCTGACCGTCCGCGGGCAACAATCCCAGCGACATTCCGACGCCGGCAAGAATGAACGAGAACTCGCCGATCTGCGCGAGGCTTGCCGACACGGTCAGCGCGGTGCTGAGCGGATAGCGCAGCAGCAGCACGAGCATCGCCGCGGCGACCGACTTGCCGACGACGATGATCGCCACGACGGCGAGCACTTTCAACGGTTCGTTCAACACGACGGCCGGATCGAACAGCATGCCGACCGACACGAAGAAAAGCACGGCGAACGCATCGCGCAACGGGAGTGTTTCCTGCGCGGCGCGGTGGCTGAATTGCGATTCGCGCAAGACCATTCCGGCGAAGAACGCGCCGAGCGCGAAGCTCACGCCGAACAGCTGGGCGGATCCGTACGCGATGCTCACCGCCGCCGTCACCACGCACAGCGTGAACAGCTCGCGCGACCCGGTGCGGGTCACCTGCCACAACACCCACGGAAAGACACGTCGCCCGACGATCAGCATCAAGGCGACGAAAGCGGCAACCTCGAGCAGCGTTTTCCCGAAGGCGAACGCGAGGTCGCGTGCCGATGGCGCGTTACCGGGCCCGAGCGCGCTCGCCAGAGGGGGCAGCAACACGAGCACCAGGACGGTCGCGAGGTCTTCGACGACGAGCCATCCGACCGCGATGCGGCCGTTCACCGACTCCAGCATCCCCCTGCCCTCCAGCGCACGAAGCAGCACAACCGTGCTCGCTACGGAAAGGGCGAGGCCGAACACGATCGCGCCGGCGAGTTGCCATCCCCACCACGTGGCAACGCCGACTCCCATTGCCGTGGCGATCGCCATCTGCACAATCGCACCCGGCAGCGCGATTCTGCGTACCGACAAGAGCTCCTGCAGCGAGAAATGCAATCCGATGCCGAACATCAGCAGCATCACGCCGATCTCGGCAAGTTGTCCTGCGATGTCGACGTCGGCGACGAAGCCGGGCGTCCTCGGACCGATGATGATGCCGGCCGCAAGATAGCCGACCAGCGCCGGCATCCGCAGACGCGCCGCGACGAATCCGAAGATCAGCGCGAGACCGAAGGCCGCGGCGATCGTCGTGATCAATGTTACGGACTGGTGCATCGTGCGAGTGCGCCCTCGCGTTCCGATACCGAGCGGCCCATCGTCGACAACCACGAGACGGGCGCCGGCAGCGTGCGCGCGCAGCGCTCAGACGTGGAAGCCGAGCGCGCCCAGTTGTTGTCGCACCGACGCGTCGTCGAGCAGATCGCGGAACACCCTCACCGCGGGCCGCTCGAGCCGGGCCTTCGGCAGGACGAAGTCGTATTGCTCCTGCTGCAGCGGAATGAAGCACAACCCGTATTGATCGGCAATCGTATTGATCGCCACGCCCCAGTCCGCACGGCCTTGATCGACGGCAGCGGCGACGGCGTTGTGCGATTTGGTCTGCACTGCGTAGCCTGGAGGTCTACGCTCACCGAGCAGCTTGTCGACGATCACGCGCGTGCCGCTGCCGGTGTTGCGGTTGACCATCGCGCATTGGGGATCGTTCAGCGCCGCCGCGACGGCGTCTTCAGCGCCCTTGCCCTCGAAGCGTTTGTCGCCGCGCCGATAGACGATGCCTTGCATACGACCGTAGCCTCGAACGAGCGCGAGAGATTCGGTGAGCAAGTGGCGGTTGTACTCGCCCGTCTGCGGATCCATCAGATGAACGCCCGCGATATCGCATTCGCCCCGCTTCGCAGCGGCGAGGCCGCCCATGCTTCCGACGTAGATCGCCTTCGCGACGATGCCTTTGTGGCGCAGAAGGCCAACCAGAAAATCGAGCCCTACGCAATGACTGCCGATGATCACCAGATCTGCGGGTTCGAGCTCGTGTCCGAGAAGCTGAACGGACACCGTCGAACCGGCATCGACGATTTCCGTGTGCTGATCGATCGTGATGAAGCCGTCGGCGCCGCTGAACGCGGTGACCGAGCCCGAGCCCTTGCCCATCGGATACGCGGCGAGCCCCGTCTCGGCGTGCACGAGACCGACGAGCAAGTACTCGGTGCGTCCGCGCTCCGAGTTCACGCGCATCGGCAGCACCGCGGAGACCGTTTCGCGACGCTCCGGCGGCAGGCCGGCATATGCACGCAGGACCGGCGCCACGAACTCGTGGAAGGTGAAAACGGCCGACGTCGGAAATCCCGGCAGGATGACGACCGGCTTGCCGGACGTGACGGCAAGACAGATCGGCTTGCCCGGCTTGAGCGCGACGCCGTGCGCGACGATGCCGGGATCGCTCAATCGGCTGACCACGCGATACGAAAGGTCGCCTGCTCCTTTCGACGTACCGCCGGAGAGCACGACGAGATCGTATTGCAGCGCGCGGTCGACCGCCTGTGCGAGCGCTTCGTCGCTGTCGGGAACGATACCGAGATGGATAGCCTTGCCGCCGAGCTCCTCGACGGCCGATCCGATGATCGCTGCGTTCGAGTCGTACACCGCGCCCGGGCGCAGCGGATTGCCGGGTGCGACGATCTCGTCGCCAGTCGAGAGGATCGCGACCTGCGGTTGCCGAAAGACCGGGACCTCGGCGATCCCGATTGCCGCGAGCACGCCTATTTCGCGCGACGTCAGCGTCTGCCCGGCGCGCAACACGGTCTCGCCTTTCGCGATGTCGGTTCCCGCGTAACTGACGTTTTCTCCGGGGACCGCCGCGCGCGCGATCTCGAGCTGCCGGCCGTCGCCGCGGACTTCCGTGTACTCGACCATGACCACCGCATCGGCGCCGCGCGGCAACATGCCTCCGGTCGCGATCGTCGTCGCACGGCCGGCGCTCACCGTTTGGCGCGGCGCAATGCCGGGCGACAGCACTTCGTCGTTGAGCGCAACCGTGCGTGTCGTCTCTTCCATCGCGCCGAACGTATCGATTGCCCGCAGTGCGAAGCCATCGACATTGGACCGGTCGAACGCCGGTACGTCGATCGTTGCCCGGATATCGTCCGCCAGGACGCGGCCCAGCGCATGCTGGAGCGACACGGTCTGTCGACCGAGCGGCGCAAGCCGCAGATGCTGCTGGAAGCGCGCAGTCGCCTCATCGCGGGTGATGACGGTGAGGAACTGCGTCTGACGCGGATCGTGCGGCATCGGTTTCGATCCTATGGACAACGATCGCGGTCTCTCATTCATACAAGTACACGTGCACCGGCGATCCCGGCCCGTACCCTTCGCTCTCGGCGGGAACGATGACGAAGCCGTCCGCGCGCGTGGTCGACGACAGGATCGACGCGCCGCTCAGAGCGAGCGGCTCCACGGCGTCGTCGACGAATCGAACGCGACAGTAATCGACGCGGCCTATCGCCGACACGATCTTGCGGCCGACGACGCCTTCGCGCGTGCGATGCGGCCAATCGGCGCGACGCCCTCCGCGCAACCGGATCGCGCGGCCGGCAAAGAAGTCGTAGGCGCACAGGCACGAGACGGGATTGCCGGGAAGCAGGAACACGAGCGTATCGCCGATACGGCCGACGCCCGCAGGGCTCGACGGGCGCATCGCGACGCCGTGGATCGCGAGCTCGCCGACGTCGGCGAGAATGCGCGGCGCGTGGTCTTCGCTGCCGACGCTCGAGCCGCCGGACACGAGGATCACGTCGGCGCCCGGCGCGAGCAGCGCGTCGCGAATGCGCGCCGGATCGTCACCGAGCTTGCAGTGCGCCTCGACGATGCCGCTGTCGCGCGCGACGACGCCGCGCAACATCGCGGAATTCGCGTCGTAGATCTGATAGAGGCCTTTAGGCTCCCCCGGCGCGACGATCTCGTTTCCCGTCACGATGATCCGCACGCGCGGCTGCTCCAGCACGGAGACGTTCGCAATGCCGAGCGAGGCGAGCAAGCCAAGGTCTTGCGGCCGCAATCGCCGGCCCGCATCGAGCACGCGAGCGCCGGCGCGAATATCCTCGCCGCACGCGCCGACGTGCTTGCCGGGTGCGACGGCAAGCGTGATCTCGACGTGCGTCGCGCTCTCCTGCGCGTACTCGGCCGGCACGACCGCGTCGGCGCCGGCGGGGATCGCCGCGCCCGTCATGACTCGCACCGCGGTTGCCGCAGCGACGGAACCTTCGAAGGGCCGGGCCGGCAACGCCTGTCCGACCACGGTGAAGGCGATCGGGTTGTAGTCGCTCGCGCCCGATGTCTCATCGCCACGCAAAGCGTAGCCGTCCATCGCGGAGCGATCGAACGCGGGAACGTCGATCGAAGCGGTCGCCTGCTCCGCGAGCACGCGGCCGAATGCTGCATCGAGCGGCACGAGCGTCGGCGCGAGGCGAACCGCGTGCTCGTCGATCCATTGCAGGACGGTGCCGACCTCCGCGCGTTGGCCGAAGCCGTGCATGCGCACGTCTTTGGGAATGGGACGCTGGTCGGTCATGATGAAGGGTGCGGGCGATGACATGAATGACTGCGCGATGCAGCGAATGCGGGGCACGCCGGCGCGGCATCGATTATAAGCGCACCCCTCTGCGCAGACACCGACGGGCTTTCGATGGGACGCTCGGTCGCCGCGCGCGCCTTGCCGAGTGCAATATACGACGGTATATTACGCCGTCGCTACTGCCGAGGAGGCGGACGTTGCGCACGCTGAACGCACGCCGGTTGTTGTTCGCCACGACCGTGTGCCTCATCGTGGCCCCGTCATTCGCGACCGCTGCCAACGTGACCGTCTTCGCCGCCGCGAGCCTCAAGGAGGCGATGGACGAGCAGGCCGAGCAATTTCACGCCGCCACCGGCAACAAAGTCATCGTCTCCTACGGCGCAAGCAACGCGCTCGCGAAGCAGATCGAGGCGGCAGCGCCGGCCGATCTCTTCATCAGCGCCGACGTCGATTGGATGGATTACCTCGATCGAAAGCATCTTATCGCGCCCAGTGCGCGCTTCGACCTGCTGCGCAACGCGCTCGTGCTGATCGCCCCTTCGTCGAGCGCGTCGACGCTGCGGATCGCACCGGGGTTCGGCCTCGCCGCCGCGCTGGGAAACGACAAGCTCGCGATGGCCAATCCCGACGCCGTGCCCGCGGGCAAGTACGGCAAGAGCGCACTGCTGAAGCTCGGTGTCTGGAGCTCCGTGGCCAAGCAGGTGGCGCGGGCCGAAAACGTGCGCGCCGCGCTCGCGCTCGTGTCGAGAGGCGAAGCGCCGTTCGGCATCGTCTACAGGACCGACGCGATCGCCGACAAGGGCGTGCAAGTCGTCGACACGTTTCCGCCCGACAGTCATCCGCCGATCGTCTACCCCGCGGCGCTGCTCGCGGCGAGCACGTCGCCCGCCGCGAAACCGTTGCTCGACTATCTGCGATCGGCTTCCGCTCGCGCGGCTTGGGAGAAGTACGGCTTCGGGATCGCTCGGTAGTCCATGATCGCGGTTACGCCCGAGGAGCTCGGCATACTGTCGCTCAGCCTGCGCGTCGCCGTGGTGAGCGTCGCTTGCAGCCTGCCGTTCGCGATCGCCATTGCGTACGGCCTCGCGCGGCTGTCGTTTCCGGGCAAGACGCTGATCGATGCGATCATCCATCTGCCGCTCGTCCTGCCGCCGGTCGTCGTCGGATTCGCGCTGCTCGTGCTCTTCGGCAAGCGCGGGCCCATCGGCGGCCTGCTCGCCGAATGGTTCGGCATCGTGATCGCGTTTCGCTGGACCGGCGCCGCATTGGCGTCGGCGATCATGGGCTTTCCATTGATGGTTCGCGCGATTCGCCTGTCGATCGAGGCCATCGATCAGCGGCTCGAAGTCGCCGCGCGCACGCTGGGCGGATCGCGCCCATGGGTGTTCGCGTCGATCACGTTGCCGCTTGCGCTGCCCGGCATCATCACCGGCGCGCTGTTGTCGTTCGCGCGGGGGCTGGGCGAATTCGGCGCGACGATCACCTTCGTGTCCAATATTCCGGGCGAAACGCAGACGCTGCCGCTGGCGATCTACGCGCTCACCCAAGTGCCCACCGGCGACGACAACGCGTTTCGCCTGAGCGTCATCGCCGTCGTGCTCTCGATCGTGGCGCTGGCAGCGTCGGAGTGGCTTACACGTCGATCGAATCGGCTGCACGGCCATGATCCACGTTGACATCGAGCAGCAGCTGGGCGCGTTTCATCTCGACGTGCGGTTCACGGCGGAGGCGCCGATCCTCGGGCTGTTCGGTCGCTCGGGCTCGGGTAAGACGAGCGTGATCAACGCGATCGCCGGAATCATCCGCCCTCTGCACGGTTGCATCCGCATCAACGACACGTCGTTGTTCGACGCCGAAAAGGGCATCGATCTGCCGCTCGACGAGCGTCGGATCGGCTACGTGTTCCAGGACGCGCTGCTGTTTCCGCACATGGACGTCGAAGCGAACCTCCTCTACGGGCAGCGACGGCGCCCGCGTGCCGATCGGTTCATCGACGATTCGCGCGTCGTCGAGCTGCTCGGTCTTGGCGCACTGCTGCGCCGAAAGCCCAGGACGCTCTCGGGCGGCGAAAGGCAGCGCGTCGCGATCGGTCGCGCGCTGCTCGCGCAGCCGCGGATCCTGCTGATGGACGAACCGCTCGCGGCGCTCGACGTGCCGCGCAAGACGGAGATCCTCGACTACGTCGAACGGCTGCGCGACGAGCTGCACATCCCGATCATCTACGTCAGCCACTCGGTCGTCGAAATCACCCGGCTCGCCGATACCGTCGCGATTCTCTCCGACGGCAAGTGTCTTGCCGTCGGAGACGTCGACGACGTAATGGGCCGACTCGACCTGAAGCCTGCGACGGGCCGCTACGAGGCAGGCTCTGTCATCGAGACGCACGTTGTCGCGCACGATCGCGAAAACGAATTGACCACGCTCGCCTTCGACGGCGGCGAGCTCGTCGTCCCGCATGTAGACACGCCGGTCGGCGAACGCGTGCGCGCGCGCATACGCGCACGCGACGTCTCGCTCGCCACGCAGCCTCCGTCGCAGATCAGCATACTGAACGTGCTGCCCGCTCTCGTGAGCGCAATCGACGACGAGATCGGATCCGTCGTCGATTTGCAGCTCACCATCGGCGCCGCCACGCTGGTCGCGCGCATCACCCGGCGATCGCTCGTCCAGCTCGACATCCGCACCGGGCAGCGCGTCTATGCGCTCATCAAGGCCGTCTCGTTCGATCAGCGCAGCGTCGGTTATGCGTAGCGTGGACAAAACGATGAAGCCCGGCGTCCGGTTTCACATTCGCGAGCGTGGCCACGACCCGGCGCTCGCGATCGGACCGGGGAAGGTGGCGCTGCTCGAGGCGATCGAACAGACCGGCTCGATTACGGCGTCCGCCAAGAAGCTCGGCATGTCGTATCGTCGCGCATGGCTGCTGGTCGAGGAAACGAATCGTTGTCTCGTTCGGCCCGCCGTGCAGACTGCGGCGGGCGGACCGCGCGGTGGCGGCACATCGCTCACGCCGGTCGGCCTCGAGCTGGTCCGCCGTTATCGCGCGCTCGAACATCAGACGGCGTCGGCGGTGACGCGAAATCTCGGCGCGTTGCTACGAACGCTGCCGCCGGCTGACCGCCGCGGGAAGCGCCGCGTGGAGACAGGGGCGTGAATCTCGGTCGACGAGGACTTCAGGACCGAGCCGGTCGCCCGAACAGTTCGGCGAGATGCACGCTCGACCCGGGCGGGGGGATCGCGTACCCGCCGATCCGCGCGACGGCACGGGCGAACGCCCCGCTTTGCGCAGTCGCGATCATCGTGTCCAGGCGACGCGCGCCGGCGAATCGCGTCGGCAAGCGACGTAATAGTGTTCGGTGGCGAGCCGCACGAACTTGAGGCCATGCGCGCGCGCCGCCGCTTCGATTCCGAACGCGACGTCTGCCATGCCTGCACGCACCGTCGCCGCGCTCGCCATATGCGTGAATTCTTCGTGCTCGTAACCGTGGATCGCATGGGCCGCGAGTCCTTCGCGCGCAAGCAGTGCGTCGAGCAGCAAGCGCGTGCCCGACCCGCGTTCGCGATTGACGAACGTGAGGCCGAGCTTTGCGACGTCGGTCAGCGTGCGAACGCGCCGCGCCACGCTTCGTCCGAGCATCAACCCCTGATGGCGCGATAGCAGCCACGCGATGCGGTGCTCGCGCGCATTGAGCCGTGACGCGAATTCCGCGAGCAGCGGCCCGAGCAACGACGGCGGGTGCGGTAGATGGAATCCCGCAATGTCGCAGTCGCCCCGCTCGAGGCTGTCGAGGCTGTTGAGGCTGCCTTCGAAACGCAGGTCGACGGCGAGGTGGCGACCGATTCGCTCTTTGAGCTTGAGCAGCGCGAGGCGGCCGCCGCGCGCAATAGTGCTCGAAGGCGGCGCGCATCGGCAACACGACGGCGAACGGTGTGGTGTCGTCGAGCGCTCCCGTCCGAGGCGCCGGCCGAGCGCGCTCGGTCATCGCCTCGCAGATGAGAAATGAGACGCTTTTCCCCGCGATACTTGACAGACGTCAAGTTTTCGGCCGCTCGGCAGGTGTACACCACAAGCTCCCATCGACGCGCTACTATACGCAGCCCAACGACGCGGCGGCGACCGTTGTCCGGTCGGTCGCGCGTCGTCGCATTCGCTGCGCGTTGGAAAGAAAACTAACAAGAACACCGACAAGAGCGGTGCAGGCGCGCACGGATGCCGAAAAAATCGAACGGAGGGCTCGTGAGTCGCAGCTCGGGAAGCGGATTGACCGACGAGGACCGTGCGCTGCTGTCGACGACGCTTCCCTCGCGCGCCGATCGCCGGCTCGCGCTCGGCGTCACGCTCGTCTCGGCCGCGATCTTCGCCGCGCTCGTCCCGTTCGCCAAAGTGCCACTGCAGCCGGCGGCGGCATTCATCCCAGCCTATCAATCGGCGCTCGTCGTCAGTGACCTGATCACGGCCGTCCTGCTGTTCGGCCAATATCGTAACCTTCGCTCTCGAGCGTTTCTCGCGCTCGCTGTCGGTTACCTGTTCACGGCGTTCATGGCGGCCGCGCATGCGCTGAGCTTTCCCGGCCTGTTCGCGCCGTCCGGACTCCTCGGTGCGGGTCCGCAAACGACCGCTTGGCTTTACATGTTCTGGCATGGCGGCTTCCCCTGCCTCGTCATCGCCTATGCGCTGCTCAAACCGACGCGTCCGGCGCGCGTCGGCGCGGGGTCCGCGATGCTCGTCGCCGTGGCGGCCGCACTTGCGATGGCGATCGCATTCACGGCGATTGCGACGACGGGCCATGATGCGCTTCCGGCGATCATGCGCGACCAGCACTACACGCCGACGATGATCGGCGTCGTCGCGAGCGTTTGGGCGTTGAGCCTTGCCGCACTCGTTGTCACGTGGCGCCTGCGGCCGCGCTCGGTTCTCGACCTTTGGCTGATGGTCGTCATGTGCGCATGGCTGTTCGACATCGGCCTATCCGCCGTCTTCAACGCCGGCCGCTTCGACGTCGGCTTCTACGCGGGACGCATCTATGGCTTGCTCGCCGCAACCTTCGTGCTCACGGTATTGCTGGTCGAAATCGGCCGCATCTACACGCGGCTCGCCGCCACCAGCGCAGCCGCGCAGCGCAAGGCGGCCGACCTCGAGCGCGCGAGCATCGAGCTCGAAGCGCAAGCGCAGGAGCGCAAGTCGCTCATCGCCGAGCTGACGCAGGCGCGCGCCGATGCCGAGCAAGGCAGCCGCGCCAAGTCGGCGTTTCTCGCGACGATGAGCCACGAGATCCGCACGCCGATGAATGGCGTGATCGGCATGGTCGAAGTGCTCGCGCGGAGCCGCCTCTCCGACGAGCAGCGCGGGTTGGTCGCGACGATCCGCGAATCGGCGGCGACGCTGCTCGGCATCATCGACGACATCCTCGACTTCTCGAAGATCGAGGCGGGCCGATTGCAGATAGAGCAAGCGCCGCTGTTGCTGCCGGACCTGGTGGAAGGAATCTCGACGTCGCTCGTACCGGTGGCGATTCGCCAGCAAGTTTCGCTCGACGTGTTCGTTTCGCCGAAGATTCCGCAGCGCGTGCTGTCCGACGACGTCCGATTGCGCCAGGTGCTCTATAACCTGATCGGCAACGCGATCAAGTTCTCCGGCGGCCGGTCGGATCGGCGCGGCCGTGTCGCCATCCGCGCCGAGGTTGCGCGGACGGCGCCTTTGCGCGTCGTCTTCTCGATCTCCGACAACGGAATCGGAATGGCGCCCGATACGCTCAACAATCTGTTCACACGATTCACGCAAGCCGAGATATCGACGACGCGGCGATTCGGCGGCACGGGACTCGGGCTCACGATCTGCAAGCGGCTGGTCGAGCTGATGCAGGGCGCAATCACGGTCGAAAGCACGCAGGGCCAAGGCTCGACCTTCACCGTCACGCTTCCGTTCGACGTTCCCGCGGAGCAACCGGTCCCTTCGCTGCCGCAGTTGCAAGGGGTTGCTTGCGTGCTCGTCGCAAGCCCGAACCTGGCCGGCGACACCTTGCGAACGTATCTCGAGAATGCCGGCGCTTCGGTGCAGGTCGTCAGCGACACGATGAGCGCAGCGCAGGCCGCGAAGGGTTCGAGCGGACCCATGGTCGCGCTCATCGACGAGAGCAACGGCGATTCGTCGCTCGACGCAACGCTCGCCGGTGCGCCGAACCTGCGCGCTATCGTCGTGCGCCGCTCGGGACGTACGCGCTCGCGAATGCAGACTGCAACCGAAGCGCTGAGGCTCGATGGCGATGCGCTGCAGCGGCGAACGCTATTGCGGACGGTGGCGGTAGCGGCCGGCCGAGCGTCGCCCGAGGTCGTGCACACGGGACCGGCCGACGTCGCGATCGACGATCCGGTCGAAGCGCCGACGGTGGTCGACGCCCGCGATCGGGGTGAGCTCATTCTCGTGGCCGAGGACGACAAAATCAATCGCAAGGTCGTCGTGCAGCAGTTGAGCGTGCTCGGGTTCGCCGCCGAGCTTGCCCATGACGGCGCCGAGGCGCTGCGCCTGTGGCGCGCCGGACGCTACGCGCTTCTGCTCACCGACGTTCACATGCCCGAGATGGACGGCTACGCGCTGACGGAGGCGATACGTCGAGAAGAACATGGCGATCGTCATATGCCCATTCTCGCGCTCACCGCCAATGCGCTGCGCGGCGAGGCCAATCGCGCTCGCGCCGTTGGGATGGATGACTACCTGACCAAACCCGTGCAGCTGCACGTGCTGAAGGCGACGCTCGAGAAATGGCTGCCGAAAGCGCAGACGCCGGCGCCGAGCGCGCCGGAACCTGTCGCGCTGGCGCGTCGCCGTACGCCCGTCGACGTGAGCGTGCTCGCCGGGCTAGTCGGCAACGATGCGAACATCGTTCGCTCGTTCCTGTCCGACTATCTCGACTCGGCGCGGGCTCTCGCCGCAGAGCTTCGTGCGGCATGGGCAGCTCAAAACGCGCAGAAGGTCGGAACCATAACGCACAAGCTCAAGTCCTCGTCACGGTCGGTCGGCGCGCTCGCGCTCGGCGATCTCTGCGCCGAGCTCGAGCGTGCGGGCAAAGCCGGCGACGCCGCCGGCATCGCGAACGGCGTGGCGAAGTTCGATCCCGCTTTCGCCGAAGTCGAAGCCAGCATCGTCGGCCTGCTCGCGCCCGCCGACGGCGTGCGGAGATCGGCATGAGAATCCTGCTCATCGATGACGAAACGTTCGCGCTCAATCTGCTCGCGCGCCAGCTCGCGAACCTCGGTTTCGATGAGGTGACGTGTTTCGAGCGCGCCTACGATGGACTGGCCGAAATCGAACGCGACATCGCCGGCATCGGTGCCTTGTTCTGCGACCTGCAGATGGAGGAGATGGACGGCATCGAAGTCGTGCGTCGTCTCGCCGGCATTGGGTACGGCGGTGGGCTCGTGCTGGTGAGCGGCGAAGACGAGCGCATATTGCAAACGGCGGAGAAGCTCGCGCGCGCGCACAAGCTCAGCGTGCTGGGCATTCTGCACAAGCCGGTCGCGCCCGATGAGCTTCGGCGCGTGCTCTACGGACGGCCGTCCGCCGTCGTGGCGCCTCCGGCGGCGTTGAAGACGTACGAACCCGACGAGTTGCGGCGCGCGCTCGCCGAACGAGAGCTCGTCAACTACTACCAGCCCAAGGTCGCCATCGGCTCCGGCACGATCGCCGGCGTGGAAGCGCTCGTCCGCTGGCGGCATCCTTCGGACGGTCTCGTGCTGCCGACCCAATTCGTGCCGATGGCGGAGGAGCACGGCCTCATCGACGAGCTCGCGCTCGAAGTGCTGACCGCCGCGCTGCGCCAATCGCGTCGCTGGCGCGATGCGGGCATTGCGTTGCAGGTGGCCGTCAACGTTTCGATGGACAATCTCGCGGCGCTCGATTTCCCCGACTTCGTTGCACGCGCCGCACGCGAGGCGCGCGTGCCGTCGTCGAGCCTCGTTCTCGAGGTGACCGAGAGCCGGCTCATGAAGGACACGTTGGCGCCGCTCGATATCCTCGCTCGCTTGCGGCTCAAGCACATCGGCCTTTCGATCGACGACTTCGGCACCGGGCATTCATCGCTCGCTCAGCTTCGCGACATCCCGTTCGACGAGCTCAAGGTCGATCGCGGCTTCGTTCACGGCGCTTCGCGCGACTCTTCGCTCGGCGCGATCGTCGAGGCGAGCCTCGGCATGGCGCGACAGCTCGCGATGAGGACGGTGGCCGAGGGCGTCGAAGACCGCGAGGACTGGGATTTCCTGCGCACTGCCGGCTGCGATTTCGCGCAAGGCTATTTCATCGCGCGACCGATGCCGGGCGCCGAGCTCGAAGGTTGGATCCGGGCGTGGGAAGTTCGCCGCGCCGATATCACGCAGTTCGCCGCATAAGACGGGTGTGAGCGGGTAGCGGCAACGACGCGCCGCCGCAGCGCGAAGGCTCGCGTCGTCGTCGGTGACGTGAGCCGGACGCGTCGCCCGTGCCGCGACGCTATCGCCGCGCGTCCTGACCTTCGATGGCGAGCGGGGCTCCGGGTAGCGAAGGCGCAGGTGGCAGCCCGGTCACTTCCAGGATCTCGTCCTCGCCAAGGGTCTCGCGAGCGAGCAGCGCTTGGACGAGCGCATCGAGCGACTTCCGATGGGCGCGCAACAAGCGCTTCGCCTCGTCGTGACAGTCGTTGATGATCTTTTGCACTTCGATGTCGATCTGGCGCGCGGTTTCCTCGCTGAACGGTTTGTCGCCGGCGAATCCCGCAAAGCCGCCGAGGAAGGGATTCTGATGCGGCGCGAGCTGCACCATGCCGAGCGCGTCGCTCATTCCCCAGCGCGTCACCATGTTGCGCGCGAGATTGGTCGCCTGTTCAATGTCGTTTTCCGCGCCGGTCGTGCGGGTGCCGTAGACGATCTCCTCGGCGGCGCGCCCGCCGAGCATGCCGACGATGCGTGCGCGCAGATACGCTTCCGGGTAGTTGTAGCGATCGGTCTGCGGTCGCTGGTACGTCACGCCGAGCGCCTGGCCGCGCGGCACGATCGTGACTCGGTGCACGGGATCGGCGCCCGGTACGAGCAGCGCGAGGATCGCGTGTCCGCTCTCGTGATACGCGATACGCTCGCGATCCTCCGTCGTAAGCAGCAGCGGACGCTCGGGGCCAAGCACGATCTTTTCCAGCGCATCGAGGAAGTCTTTTTGATGCACTTCGTTCTCCTCGCGCCGCGCCGCGAGCAATGCGGCCTCATTGACGAGGTTCTTCATGTCCGCGCCCGAAAATCCGGGCGTCGCCGACGCGAGGTCCTCGAGCTTCACGTCGCCCGCAAGCGGAACGCCGCGTGTGTGCACCTTGAGAATCCCCTCGCGGCCCGCTTTGTCGGGCAGGTTGACCACGACCCGCCGATCGAAGCGACCCGGGCGCAACAGCGCGCGGTCGAGCACTTCGGGCTGGTTGGTCGCCGCAAGCACGATGATGCCCTCGCGACCGCTGAATCCGTCCATCTCGGTGAGGATCTGCTGCAGCGTCTGCTCCTGCTCGCTCGCGCCGCCGATCGCCATCTGCCCGCGCGCACGGCCGATCGCATCGATCTCGTCGATGAAGATGATCGCCGGCGCATGCTCGCGCGCCTGCTTGAAGAGATCCCGCACCCGCGCTGCGCCGACGCCTACGATCATCTCGACGAACTCGGCCGCGCTCATCGAGAAGAAGGGGACTCCGGCCTCGCCCGCGACCGCCTTGGCGAGCAATGTCTTGCCGGTGCCGGGCGCGCCGATCAGCAACACGCCTTTCGGTGCGGAGCCGCCGAGACGCGTGTACTTTTGCGGCGATTTGAGGAAATCGACGATCTCGACGAGCTCGTTCTCCGCTTCGTCGATACCGGCGACGTCATTGAACGTCACCTTCGTCGACGTGTTCTCGTCGTACCGGCGCGCTTTGCTTCGGCCGATTCCCATCAGCCCGCCCAGTCCCATCCCACCGCCCTGCCCCGCACGCCGGTAGAGCCAGACATAGAACCCGATGATGAGGATTGCAGGCCCGAACCCCAGCAGAAGCGTCGCCCACGTGCTGCCTTCGTGAAGCGGGACCGCACTGATCTCGACATCGTGCTCGACGAGAAAGCCTTCGAGTCCGGGATCGACGAACGCCGGCAACTCCGTGTTGAACGTGTCGGATGTCCTGGGTTGCGGAGTCTTGGGCAAGCCCCCGGTCGAGCCGGGAGCGGGCTTCGCATCGGCGCGCGAAGGCCACGTGATCGCCACCTTCAATCGGCCTTCGATGCTCGTACCGCGGCTGTAGATCGAGGCGACGTTGCGCTTCGCGACTTCCTGCTTGAATACGGTATAGGGAATCGTGACCGGCTCGCCGGGTCCTGGGAACAGATACTTCATCACCAGGTAATTGACGAACAGGATCGCGAGGAAGATCAGCCACGATCGACGGGGCGGAAGGTTCGGCTGCGCGCCGCCCTTCGTCTGCGGCGGCTGCGGCGCCGATGTCGATGTGCCATTCATGCTGCAATCTTATACCCGTCGCGCATCTCGCTGACGACCGGCGTTATCAGCTGCGGCATCGGTGCGATACTGTCGTTCGACCGTGACTGCGATGGACGCACCGCCCATTGGCACGTGGACGACCGCCGACGGGCGGATGCGCGTTCGGCTGGACCCCGACGGCCGTTTCCATGAAGTGCGCGGCGACAGCGCACGAACCCATCACGGCACCTATCGGGTCGACGGCTGCCGCATCCATTTCCACGATCCGACGACCGGTTACGAAGCGGTGGGCGAGCTTCGCGACGGCGTGATGCACGCGGACGGCTGCGAGTTCCGCAAGGAATGAATCGATTCTCCGGTTAGCGTGCTCGCCGCGACGGTCGCCACTTGAGAAAGCGACGCTCGAACAGCGTGATCACGCCGATGCCGACCGTCGTGAACGCGCTGATCGACAGCAGCGCCGCGAACACCAGCGGCGTGTCGAGGTTGAATTGCGCGGTAAGCACCAGTTGCCCGATGCCACGATTGCCGCCGATGAATTCCCCGACGATCGATCCGACCAGCGCCAGCGGGAACGCCACTTTCAGCGCATCGGTGATGTAAGGCGTCGCGTGCATCAGCCGCACCATCGTGAACACGCGGTAGCGCGAGCCGCCGGCGAGTCGCGACAAATCGAGTATGTCCGGTTCGATCTCTCCCAGCCCCGTCAGCGAGTTCACGAAGATCGGAAACAGCGCCAACAGGAACGCAAGCAGGATCTTCGACTCGGAACCCAACCCGAACCAGATGACGAACAGCGGCGCGATCGCGATCTTCGGAATGCTGTTGAATGCCGCGAGGAACGGCATGATCACGGCTTTGAGGCTCTCCACGTAGACGACGAGCAGCGCCAGCAGCACGCCGACGACGAGCGCGATCGCGAGCCCGGCAAGTGTGGTCATCGCCGTCACCGCCAGGTGGTGGAGCTGCAGCGTGAACGTCTCGGCGAACCGTTGGCCGATCACCGAGGGCAACGGCAGCACGTAATCCGGAATCTGTACCAGCGGCACGCCGAATTGCCATGCCAGCAGGAACACAACCACCGCCGCGACCGAGCGTAGCGCACCGAAGCGCGCGATCAGCCGAGCGCTGGCGGGCGCACGCAACTGCGCACTCGATGCGGCGTTGGCAGTGTCGATTTCGCTGCGCATATCAGCGCTCGCTCTCCCACCGCGCGATGCCGCTGCGCACGCGCGCAGAGAGCTCGATGAAGCGCGGGTGCTCGAGCACGGAAATGTCGCGCGGCCGCGGCAGATCGACTGCCACGACGTCCTGGATGCGTCCGGGCCGCGGCGTCATCACGACGATCGTGTCCGACAGCAACACCGCCTCGGTGATGCTGTGCGTGACGAAGAGCACGGTGTTCTTGCTCGCCGCCCAGATCTTCTGCAGCTCGAACGCCATCCGCTCGCGCGTCATCACGTCGAGCGCGCCGAAGGGCTCGTCCATCAGAATCAGCGGAGGATTGAGCAGCAACGCCCGGCAAATCGCCGCGCGCTGCTGCATGCCGCCGGACAGCTCATGCGGGAACGCATCCTCGAATCCGACCAGACCGGCCAATGCAATCAGCTCCAGCGCGCGCTCGCGGTGCGCCGAAGCTTTCCTGCCGCCGACTTCGGCCACGAACAGGATGTTCGCGAGCGTCGTGCGCCACGGCAGCAGCACGGGCGACTGGAACACCATGCCGACGTTGGAGATCGGCCCCGAGACGATTCGACCGCCGACGCTGATCCGCCCGGCACTCGGCGGTATGAGGCCGGCAACCATCCGCAGCAGCGTCGACTTACCGCATCCGCTCGGGCCTACGATCGAGACGAATTCGTTCGCTTCGACGGCGAACTTCGCGCGCTCCACGGCGAGCGTCGTGCCGAACGCCTTGCAGACGTCGGCGATCTCCAGTGCAACCGACATCGCTCAATTGTTCGACAGCACCGGCATGTAGAGATCCTGCGGCGCGAGCTTCGCATCGAGCTTCATCGACGTCTTGACCAGATCGATCGTCCGTTGCAGCCGTTCATCGGTCGCAACGCCATAGCCGTTCTTCTTCACATACGCCGTCTCGATCGACTTGATCGTCTGCCGCCATTGCGCAAGCGTCGTGTCGTAGTTGAGCGCCGGATTGCGGGCGACCATGATGCGCGCCGTTTCCTCGGGATGGTCGATCGAGTAGCGGACCGCCTTGCGTGTGGCCTCCGCGAAGCGCTTCGCTGCGCCGGGATCGCTCGCGAGCGTCGTGTCCTTGGCGATCAGCACGTAACCGAAGACGTCGTATCCCCAATCGGCGAACGACGAAAAGTAGACCGTCTTGCCGCGGGGCCCGGCGACCTTTTCCAACGCCGGCACATCGCCGTCGATCGATGCGGTGAAGAGCTCCGTTTGGCCGCTCAACAGCAGCGACGAATAGACGCCCGGGTCGGCGGCGAGCCATTGGACGGATGCCGGGTCGATCTTGTTACGCTCGAGCAGGATCGGCAGGATCACGCGCGCGCTGTCGGTCTGCGACGCCGCGACGCGCTTGCCCTTGAGCGAGTCGAGCGTCTTATAGGGCTCGAGCGATGCGAGGCCCGACGTGCTGATGTCGGTGAACACCATGAAGCTCTTGACCTTCGCGCCCTTGGCGACCGCCTGCACGACCGATCCCGCCTCGGCCATCCCGTAGTCGGCCTTGCCGCTGTCCACCGCCGTGATCACGAAGCCGCTGCCGGTCGCCGGCGAAATCTCGATGTCGAAGCCCGCGTCGCGATAGTAGCCCTTCTCGAGGCCGACGAAGAACGGCGAGTGGCGTCCGTGAAACGTGTAGTTGGTGAGAAACGTGATCTTCTTCAGAGGCGCCGTCGGCGCCTGAGCGATCGCCGGACTGCCGCACAGCGCGGCGCCCGACATGATCAACGCGGATACGACCAAACGGACGTTCATGCGTGCTCTCCTGTTTCGATGTCCCGGCAATGGAGGGATTGATTCAACGGGCGTCGCCGAAGTATTCCGACAGGTCGACCGTGTCGGCGCCCGGAATGCGCTTGCGCTCGAATTCCTTGCGGCGATCGAACGCGACCGTCGCATCGATCCCCATCCGGCTCCAGTGGTCCTTGTGCGGATCGCGATAGAAGGAAGGCGTCTGCGGAATGATCAGCACGTCCTTGTCCGGCGTCGAGCGCGTGAGGATCGCCCACATGACGTCGTCCATGTTGTAGATGTCGACATCCTCGTCGACCACCGTGCAGACCTTCGCCCACGTCGGCTCGGCGCCGAAGACCGCGAGCAGCACCTGCCGCGCATGGCCTTCGTATTCCTGCCGGATCTTGACGATCGTGTGCAGCACGAACGGATGGCAGGTGACGTCGACGATGCCGGGCAGCACCGCATTGATGCGCTGGAAGATGTTCGCGGCGACCGACAGCTCGAGCGTCAACACCTCCTCCGACGATCCGCACAGGATGCTGTGGAAGATCGCATCGGAACGCCGCGTCACGCCGAGCACTTCGAACACGGCGTTCTGCCCGACCGGCGTGTAGTAACCCATGAACTCGCCGAACGGGCCTTCGTCGCGCCGCACGTTCGGCAGGAATCGCCCTTCGATCACGACCTCGGTCGACGCGGGAACCATCATGTCGATGTGCTTGCACGGCCGCA
The DNA here is from genome assembly GCA_963728935.1 of uncultured beta proteobacterium. Classification (GTDB taxonomy): domain Bacteria; phylum Pseudomonadota; class Gammaproteobacteria; order Burkholderiales; family Casimicrobiaceae; genus CAVSMC01. Next base: position 4,226,385 of record CAVSMC010000001.1, read on the forward strand.
TCTCGATCGACTCGCCGGCGAGCTTGGCGGCGACCTCCAGTTCATCGGCGTCGTACGGCAGCGGCGAAGCGGCGGTGAGAAACGCCGCCGGCGGCGGACCGATCAACATCGCCGCTTCGAGCGGCCGACCCATTTTCTCGGCCTTTTCGTGATACATCGTCAGGTGATGACGAGGCGCGAGTCGACAGCGCAGTTCCTGGTCGCTCACGTACATCGAGCGGTGGAACGAGAGGTTGCGCACGCCGGTCTGCGGCTCGTGCGCGAGGAACATTGCCGACGTGAAGTACGGCGCCGCGTCTCGTTCCGAATACGTGATCAGCGGCAGGTCCGAGAGCCTGCAGTCGACCAGATCGTCGGGCGGGCTCGCGGCCGGACGCAACGCCGCGTCACGGGAGTCGGCGACGCTCGCGAGCGCGCTCCACTTTCTGCAGAACTCGTCGGGGCCGATGCCGAGGATCTCGGCCAAGCGTTCGCGCGAGCCGTAGATCATCGTGAGCACGGGAAGCGTCGTGCCCTTGACGCTGTGGAACAGGATCGGTTTGCCCCACCGCCGATGCGCCGCCGACGTCACCGCGGCGAGCTCGTGCTTGGGGTCGACCTCGCGGCGGACCTCGAGCAGCTCGCCCCTCGCGCGGAGCGCCTCCATGTACTTGCGCATCCGATTCTCCTCCGTTGCGCCGAGCGGTGAACGGCATCCGCCGCTGCGCTTGGGTCGCCGGAGTGATTGTATTCGAGCACGTTCACGCGTGCGCGCGTCGCAACCCTCGGCCGCAGTCATGGGACGCCGCGATGCGGGTCGCCGCGAACCGGCGGCGACTTCGCGCATATGATGCTCGGCGCTTCGCCGCTTGAGTCGCGCGTTGGTACCGCGCTACTATGTGCGATGCTATGCCCGGGGTCGCAAGCAGACTCCCCGGATTCAAAGACGCCCACCGCGTCCAAGCTCTGCTCCCCTCCGGGCCGCGTTGCCCTGAGCAAGGAGATCGCGTGGGCGTATTTCTGCCAAGCGGAGTTCATGGCAAGGCCGCCGTCGTTCGGAAACGAACGCGATGAGCGATCGTCGGTACGCTCTCGCCGCGCTTGCCGGTTATTTCCTGAAGCTCGGCAGCATCGGCTTCGGCGGGCCGGTCGCGCTCGTCGGCTACATGTATCGCGACCTCGTCGAGACGCGGCGCTGGATTGGCGACGACGACTACACCCGTCGGCTTCATCGGCTATCTGATCGTCGGCCTTGCCGGCGCCGCGGTCGCCGCGCTGGCAACGTTCCTCCCCTGTTACCTCTTCACGATCCTGCCGGCGCCGTACTTCAAGAAATACGGCAAGCGACCGGCGCTGGTCGCTTTCGTCAACGGCGTGACCGCGGCGGCGATCGGCGCGATCACCGGCGCGGTCATCGTCCTCGCCGAGCGTGCGATCGTCGATCTCGTCACCGCGCTCGTCGCGATCGCTTCGGTCGTTGTGGTCTGGAAGGTCAGGAAGTTGCCCGAGCCGGCGGTCGTCGCGATGTCGGCGATCGTCGGAATCGTTGCGTTTCCGCTGTTGCATCCATGACGAACGTCGAGCCCAGCGTCACGAGTAGCCGCACGCTGGGCGCATTCGCGACGTCACCGTTCGTCGCATCTTGCGTGCTCTCAATTTTCACGGAGGTCGCCATGGCAGCCATGATCAACTTCGACCAGGAAAATGCCGGCGCTCTGCCGACGGGTTGGAAAGCCGGCGTCACGGGCGGTGGCGCGCCGAAATGGGCGGTCGACAGCGACCAGACGGCGCCGAGCCCGCCCAACGTTCTCAAGCAATCGGGACGCGGAACGTTCCCGTGGTGCGTCAACAGCGACACGTCGATCGAAAATGGCTCGGTCGAAGTGAAGTTCAAGCCGATCTCGGGAAGCGAGGATGCCGCGGGCGGGCTGGTATGGCGCTGGAAGGACGGCGACAACTATTACGTCGCCCGCGCCAATGCGCTGGAGAACAACGTGTCGCTCTACTACACCGCGAACGGACGACGGATCACGATCAAGTATGTCGATGCGCCGGTCGCGAAGAACCAATGGCATGCGTTGCGCGTCGAGTTCTCCGGATCAGCGATCCGCGTTGCGCTCGACGGCAAGCGCTACATCGACGTGAAGGACGACCACATCCGCGGCGCCGGTGCCGTCGGCGTGTGGACGAAGGCGGATAGCGTGACGGCATTCGACGACTTCAGCTTCGCGTCCGAGCCGGCGCGCTGAAGCGTCGTGATACTCTAGCGCAGGGTGCTCCAATGACGACTTCGCTCGTAGTGACCACGATCGGCGACGACCGTCCCGGTATCGTCAATGCGCTGTCCGACATCGCGCGGCGTCACCATGCGAACTGGGCGGGCAGCCACATGGCAAGCCTCGCCGGCCAGTTCGCCGGCATCGTCCATCTCGAGGTGGCCGATGCCGAGGCGCAATCGCTGATAACGGCGCTGCGCGGCCTCGATTCGATGGGTCTGCACGTCGTGATCGCCATGGGCGCGAACAAGGAACCGACCGCGCCACGCCGGAAGCTCCGTCTCGAACTCATCGGCCATGACCGGCCGGGCATCGTTCGCGAGCTGTCGGGCAGCCTCGCCACGATCGGCGTGAGCATCGACGAAATGCACACGCAGATCGTGAGCGCGGCGATGTCGGGCGATCAGCTCTTCAAGTTGAAGGCACGGCTCGCCGTGCCGCAGTCGGTCGCCGACGACGCGCTGCGCAGCGCGCTCGAGGCGATCGCGAACGAGATGATGGTCGACATCGAGCCCGGCGGCGAGAATATCGCACCGTCGCCGACCCGCACGTAGATTGCGCGCCTCGACGGCCGTACACCCGATCGCCGCGCAACGCTAGCCCTTGTCCGCGAACACCATTTCGCGCTTGGTGCGGATCGCCGGCGCGACGATGACGAACAGCAGCACCGCGGCGACCAGCAGCATCGCAACCGAGATCGGCCGCGTGACGAACACCGTGAAATCGCCGCGGGAGAGCACGAGAGCGCGGCGCAGATTCTCCTCTAGCATGGGGCCGAGGATATAGCCGAGCAACAGCGGCGCCGGCTCGCAATGCAGCTTGGCGAAGATGTAGCCGAGCAACCCGAACACGATCGCGACCCAGACGTCGAACATGCTGTTGTTCGTGCTGTAGGCGCCGATCGTGCAGCAGAGCAGGATCAGCGGATAGAGCAACCGGTATGGCACGCTCAGCAGCTTCACCCAGATGCCCACCAGCGGCAGGTTCAGGATGACCAGCATCAGGTTGCCGACGAACATGCTGACGACAAGCCCCCAGAACAGCTCGGGGTTTTTCGTCATGACGAGCGGGCCGGGCTGAATGTTGTGGATGATCAGCGCGCCGACCATCAGCGCCATCACCGCATTCGACGGTATGCCCAGCGTGAGCATCGGGATGAACGACGTCTGAGCGCCGGCGTTGTTGGCGGACTCCGGTCCGGCGACGCCTTCGATCGCGCCATGGCCGAAACGCGACGGATCCTTCGCGACCTTCTTTTCGACCGTGTACGAAGCGAACGACGACAACGTGGCGCCGCCGCCGGGCAGAATGCCCAGGATGCATCCGATCGCCGTGCCCCGAAGAATCGCCGGGAACGCCTGCTTGAATTCGGCCCACTTGATCCACAGCCCGCTGATGCGCTTGGTGAACCGCCGGTGCTCTTCGGCCTGTTCGAGATTGACGGCGATTTCGGCAAACGCGAAAAGGCCCATCGTCATCGCCACGAACCCGATGCCGTCGATGAGGTCGGGCACGTCGAACGAGAACCGCGCCATGCCCGAATTCACGTCGGTGCCGACGATGCCCAGCAGCAGACCGAGTATCGTCATCGACACGGCCTTGAGAACGGACCCGTGCGCGAGCGCGACCGCAGAGACGAGCCCGAGCACCATCAGCGAGAAATATTCTGCGGCGTCGAACTTGAGAGCAACCTCCGCGAGCGGGGGCGCGAACGCGGCGATCACGAGGGTTGCCACGCACCCGGCGAACAGCGATCCGAGTGCGGCGATACACAGCGCCGGTCCGGCGCGCCCCTGCTTCGCCATCTGATGGCCGTCGAGCACGGTGACCACCGACGACATTTCACCGGGCAGATTCACCAGTATCGCGGTCGTCGAGCCGCCGTACGACGCACCGTAATAGATGCCGGCGAGCATGATCAACGCCGTGACGGGCTGCAAAGCGTACGTGGTGGGAAGCAGCATCGCGATCGTTGCGACGGGACCGATGCCGGGCAGCACGCCGATCAGCGTTCCGACGACGACTCCGATGAACGCGTACAGCAGATTGATCGGGGTCACCGCGACGGCGAGGCCGAGCGCGAGGTTGCCGAAAATGTCCATTCACCGACCTCCGGCGAACAGAACCGGCCAGACGGGAAGCGGCAAGCCCAGCCCGTAGACGAACAACGCGACCGCGACGACACCCTGGATGGCGCCGCTCGCGAGCGCCTCCTTCCAATTGAATTCCGAGTGCGCGAACGACGAGATCACGACGAGCATTGCGCCGGCGACGATCAGGCCGAGCCATTTCGCAACCAGACCGAACACGCCGACGCCAACCAGAATGATGACCAGCGGACGCCAGCGCCAGCCCGACAGTGTGTCCCCGTCAGCGCGAAAGCCGCGAAGGCTCAACGCGCCGCCGAGTACGACCAGCAGGATGCCGAGCAGCCGAGGGAAGTAGCCCGGTCCCATCCGCGCGGCGTCGCCGACCGGATAGGAGCGCGAGAACACGAGTGCCGCCACGCCGAACGCGATGAACAGCAATCCGGCGAAAAAATCCTCGCGGTTACGAATCGTGCGCAAGTCAGTTCCTCCCGCCACGTTCGAGCGCGCGCCGCGTCGACGAGAATGCGATCGGCGCTCGTCTTTCCGTTCAGCCTTGCGCCAGCAGCGCCGCGACGACGGCCTCTCCCATCTCATCGGTGCCGACGCGCCGCATTCCGGGTTGGAAGATGTCGGCGGTCCGGTATCCATCCGCCAGCACGGCGCCGACGGCGCGATGAATGCGATCCGCGCAGTCGAACCGGTTGAACGAGTAGCGAAGCATCATCGCCGCCGACTGAATGGCCGCGAGCGGATTCGCGATGTTTCCGCCCGCGATGTCGGGCGCCGTACCGTGCACGGGCTCGTACAGTCCTCTGCTGCCCAAGCCGAGCGACGCCGAGGGCAGCATGCCGATCGACCCCGTCAGCATGGCGGCCGCGTCCGACAGGATATCGCCGAAGATATTGCCGGTGACGATCACGTCGAACTCCCTCGGCGCGCGAATGAGCATCATCGCGGCGGCGTCGACGAATGCGTGCGTCAGCGCGACGTCGGGATACCTCTGGCCTACCCGGGTGACGACCTCGCGCCACAGTTGCGACGCCTCGAGCACGTTGGCCTTGTCGACCGAGCACAACTTTCCGCGACGCGCGCGTGCGGTACGGAAAGCGACATGCGCGATGCGCTCGACTTCCGACTCCGAGTAGCGGATTGTGTTGATCCCCTCGCGCTCGCCCGAAGCGTTCGTGACGATGCCGCGCGGCTCGCCGTAATAGGCGTCGCCGTTGAGCTCGCGCAGGATCATGATGTCGAGCCCTTCGACGACCTCGGGCTTGAGCGTCGATGCGCCGATCAGCTCGGGAAACATGAACGCGGGCCGGAAGTTCGCGAACAGCGTCAGCGCACGACGCAATCGCAGCAGTCCGCTGCCGGGCCGCTCGTTGAACGGCAACGTCTCTTCTCCCGGTCCGCCCGCGGCACCGAACAGGATCGCGTCCGCCTTGCGCGCAAGATCGAGTGTCGCGTCAGGCAGCGGGTCACCGGCCGCCTCGATGCCGGCCGCACCGATCGCCGCCTCGGTAAGCTCGAGCGGCTCGTCCTTGCCGACCACCGCTCGCAGCACCTTCACCGCCTGCACCGTGACTTCCTTGCCGATGCCGTCGCCCGGCAGAACCAGGATCTTCATCGCGTCTCCGCGGGTTCGCGAAGCCAGACAATACGCCTGCTCGAGCAGCCGTGTCGACGTCCGGAGTTAAACTGCGCGGGCCGCAGCGTCGACAAATGGACGATGCGAAAAACCGGAGGGAAAGTCCGTGAACGATACGACGATGGTCTCCGCTATTGCTGGCCAGTGGGACGACGACATCGTGCCGCAACTCACCGAATACATCCGCATCCCCGCGAAGTCGCCGCATTTCGACCCGCACTGGGATGCGAACGGCCACATCGAGCGCGCAATCCGTCTCGCCGAGTGGTGGGCACGCCGACAACCGGTGCGCAATCTCGTGCTCGAAATCGTGCGCCTGCCTGGACGCACGCCGTTGATCTACTTCGACGTACCCGGCACGGCCGCAACCGATCGCACCGTGCTGCTGTACGGGCATCTGGACAAGCAACCCGAGATGGTCGGGTGGCGCGACGGTTACGGCCCGTGGGACCCGCTGCTCGAGGGCGGCAAGCTCTACGGCCGCGGCGGCGCCGACGATGGCTACGCGATCTTCGCGGCGTTGTGCGCAATCGGCGCGTTACAGGCGCGCGGCATCGCGCATGCGCGGTGCGTCGGCATCATCGAAACGTGCGAAGAGAGCGGCAGCTTCGATTTGCCGGCGTATCTCGATGCGCTCGCGCCGCGAATGGGACACGTCGATTTCGTCGTCGGGCTCGATTCGGGTTGCGGCGATTACGAACGGCTGTGGTCGACGACGTCGCTGCGCGGGCTCGTCGGCGGCGTGCTGACCGTCGACGTGCTGACCGAAGGCGTCCATTCCGGCGACGCGAGCGGCATCGTGCCGTCGTCGTTTCGAGTTGCGCGCAAACTCCTCGACCGCGTCGAGAACGCGGTGTCGGGTCAACTGTTGCCCACTGAATTCCACGTGCCGATTCCCGCCGAGCGCGTCGAGCAGGCCAAGCGCGCGGCTGCGATTCTCGGCGACATGGTGTTTCACAAGTATCCGTTCGCGGGCTCGACGCAGCCGACGACGCGCGAGCACGTCGAGGCGCTGCTCAACAAGACGTGGCGGCCCGCGTTGTCGATCACCGGTGCCGACGGCTTGCCCTCTGCTGCCGACGCGGGCAACGTGCTACGCCCGTGCACGTCGCTCAAGCTGTCGCTGCGGCTGCCGCCGACGGTGAATGCCGATGAAGCGTCGCGCATTCTGCAGGACGTGCTCGAGACCGACCCGCCGTATGGCGCGAGCGTGCGCTTCGAGCCCGAATCGGCGTCGACCGGATGGAGCGCGCCACCGGCAACCCCGTGGCTTTCCCGCGCGCTCGACGACGCGTCATCGCGCGTCTTCGGCAAGCCCTCGGCGACGATCGGCGAAGGCGGCACGATCCCGTTCATGGCGATGCTCGGCAAGCACTTTGCGAACGCGCAGTTCCTGATCACCGGCGTGCTCGGTCCGCATTCCAACGCGCACGGACCCAACGAATTCCTGCACGTTCCCTATGCCAAGAAAGTCACGGCGTGCGTTGCCATGGCGATCGCCGCGCATGCGCAGGCGAGCGGCTGACGAGCGTCTGGAACGCTCCGATTCTGTTGAAGAGCTTCGTTCCGAAACTCCACGGCGCTCAATTGAAAATGACGCATGAAATCAGGGGGTCCTCGCAGAGGGCGCCTTGTGTCGACGCAATTTCGCAACGGCGAACTTGGCCGCTTGCGTCGTCGTGTACATCTGCATCTCCTGGAACTCACTTTCCTGCACGGGCGTCATGGCAACATCCGTATACACACCGGGGTCGCGCTCGACGCGTCGAAGAAGGCGCCAGTGTTGCCAGTACATTCGACCGAATCGAACATTCTTCGACAGCATTTCCCAAGCGTAGCAAGCGTGGAACACGAACGGATTTTCCAGTGGCATCCCCGGCCGACGATCACGCCGGTACTTGCGCCTGAAAAGCCCTCCGTCCAGCGGGTGCACGTTCTCGATGCGCGGCACCGCGTGAAACGTCAGCAGCTTGAGCATCATGTTGCGCGGATCGTAGCCCCACAGCTTGGCCCGGCGGATCACCTTTTCGACGTGCTCGGGCGAATAGTAGAGGTCCCAGGCTTTGTGGTAGATCGCGAGCAGCTCTTCGTCCGACATCGTGGAATGGCGAGTATTGACATGGACCAGATCGTACCGATTCATGTCGCGCTCCATGTCCACGCCTGCCAAGTGCAGCTTCTGGTGATCGGCGGAGCCGGGCAGCGGCGTCAGAATGAAGAATTCGAGCAGATCGATCGCAAGCTCGCGCTTGATGATGCCGATGTCGCGCTCGATGGACTCCGGCGTGTCACCCGGAAAGCCGAGGATGTAGCCGGCATACGTAAGCGCGCCCACGCGATGCCACGCCTGTAGCATCGCACGGTACTCGGTAATCTGGTTCTGCCCCTTCCTCGCCGCCTTGAGCGCATCCGGATTGATGCTCTCCAGGCCGATGAATACGCGGTTGACTCCGGCCCGGCCCGCCTTTTCGATGAAGCCGCGGATCTTGTGCGACATGGTATCCACTTGCGCCACTATCTGAATACGCAGACCCTCAACTTCCCGCATCTCGATCAGGCGGTCGAATATCGCTTCCCAGCTTTGATTGCGCGCAAGGTTGTCGTCGGTGATGAAGAAGTTGTGTACGTCCTGCGCGAGATTGGCACGCACGAGTTGCTCGACGTCGTCGGCGCTGCGCGACCGCGATTGGCGTCCCTGGACGTTGATGATCGTGCAGAAGCTGCACAGAAAGGGACAGCCACGGCCGGCGTCAAAGCTCGTTCGTGTGCCGCTGGTGCGGCGAACGACGTCGACCGGTAGATACGGAACGGGCGAGCCCTGCAAGCCAGGTAGGTCTTTCATGAAATTGCTGAGCGGCTGCATCTCATTGCGATAGGCCGCGCGCAGCACATCATCCAGTCGGCCCTCCGCCTCGCCGGCGAACAAGGCGATGCCGAGATCCATCGCTTCCTGCAGTTCCGATGGGATGCGCGGCAGCATTGCGATGCATCCGCTGACATGGAAGCCGCCGATGCAGACGGGGATGCCCGCGGCGCGCAGCGGCCGGGCGATATCCACGGCGCGCGGAAACTGATTGGTTTGGACGCCCACGAGGCCAACCAACCCGCGGCCTCCGCTCTTGCGTATCTGCTGGATGATGTCGTCCGGCCTGATCCGCGTGTTGGTCTCGTCCCAGGCAGTGATGCGGATCTCGACGTGCTCGCCCAGCACCCGACGCCGGGCGCAATCCAGCGCAAGTCCGTACAGCGTCGCCAACGTGTTCGCAGGGATGGAGGAGCGCGCCCACTGGATGACGTATCCCTCATCATCGTAGTGAGAAGGCTTGATCAGAAACAACTGGAAAAGCTCTCTCGCGTTTGACTTCGTGGCGCCCATGGCAACTCCGTACTTGTAATCGCCCGACACGGCCAGTCCGGTGCAAGCCGATTCTAGTAGACCCACGGAAAAAGGGCGCGGTGCCAGCCGCCGCTCACGCCCCGCGTCCGATAGCGACCGTCTCGGCCGGAGCGCACGTGAACGCTCGGCTCGATCATCCCTCACGCCCTACTGATGTGCGCCGACGGGGTGATTCGGTAATCCACGGCGCCGGTGCGGCTTGGGTCGAAGCCCGATACCGGGCGTTGCGTCCTTCACCGCGGCCGGCGTCTCGACTCCGACGTTGAGTGGCCGCTATTGAGAACGTCGACCTGCTGCTGGGGTTCCGCCAGCCGACGTTCGAACTCGACGATCTCGCCGATACGGCTCATCGTGTAGTCGAGCTCGTCCAGACCCTTCAACAGGCAGTGCTTCGAGAAGGGGTCGATGTCGAAGCGCTGCGTCGCCCCATCCGGTGCCGTAACGGTCTGCACGTCGAGATCGACCACGATGCGGCTCCCGGGAGCTCGCTGCACCGCGTCGATCATCCCCTCGACGACCGGGTCGGGCAGCACGATCGGCAGCAGGCCGTTCTTGAGTGCGTTCGAGAAGAAGATGTCGCCGAAGCTCGGCGCGATCACGGCGCCGATTCCGTAGTCGTACAGCGCCCACACCGCGTGCTCGCGCGACGAGCCGCAACCGAAATTACGCTCGGCGACGACGATGCTCGCGTGCCGATACGCGTCGCGGTTCAGCACGAAGTCCGGATTCTCCGAACCGTCCTTGCGAAAGCGCAAATCGCGAAACAGGTACTCGCCGAAATCGTTCGCGCGGGGCTTCTGCAGATAACGCGCCGGAATGATCTGATCGGTATCGAAGTTCGGTTGCGCGATCGGCACGGCAACGGCATCGAGTCGCCGGAACGGCTTCATCGCGATGCCCTGCCCGCGAGCAATGCGCGTACGTCGGTCAGGCGGCCGCTCACCGCGGCAGCGGCCGCCATCGCGGGACTCATCAGATGCGTGCGCGAGCCGGGTCCCTGCCGCCCGACGAAGTTGCGGTTCGACGTCGACGCGCACCGTTGCCCGGGCGCGACGACATCACCGTTGGTGCCGAGACACATCGAGCAGCCGGCGTAACGCCACTGGAAACCCGCCGCTTTGAAGATGCGGTCGAGTCCTTCGGCCTCGGCTTGCGCCTTCACCAGACCCGAACCCGGCACGACCCATGCTTCGACGCCGGCGGCGATGTGCCGGCCCGCGACGACCGACGCCGCAACGCGCAGATCCTCGATGCGCCCGTTCGTGCAGGAGCCGATGAAAACGCGATCGATCGCGACGTCGGTCATCGGTGTGCCGGGCGCAAGGCCCATGTAGGCGATCGCGCGAGCCTGCGCGTCGCGGCGTTCGGCGCTCGGCGCCATCGTCGGATCGGGCACGCGTCCGGTGATCGGAATCGCGTTCTCGGGGCTGGTTCCCCACGTCACCATCGGCACGATTTCACCGGCGCGCAAGGAGACTTCGCGATCGAACGAAGCACCCGCATCGGTCGGCAGCGCGCGCCAGCGCGCGATCTCGCGATCCCATTGCGCGTCACGGGGCGCAAACGGGCGCCCCGCGAGATACTCGAACGTCGCATCGTCCGGCGCGACCAGGCCCGCGCGCGCTCCGGCCTCGATCGACATGTTGCAGACGGTGAGCCGCCCTTCGATCGAAAGGCTCGTCACCGCCGACCCGGCGTACTCGATCACGTGGCCGCTCGCGCCGGCCGCGCCGATCGTCGCGATGATCGCGAGCACGACATCTTTCGGCGCAACGCCGTCCTGCAGGTTCCCGTCGACCGAGACGCGCAACGTCTTCGGCTTGCGCTGCCAGATCGATTGCGACGCGAGCACGTGGCTCACCTCGGTCGCGCCGATGCCGAACGCGAGCGCGCCGAGCGCGCCGTGCGTCGACGTGTGGCTGTCGCCGCAGACGACCGTCATCCCGGGCCAGACGAGCCCCTGCTCGGGCGCGATCACGTGGACGATGCCCTGCCGCGGATCGTCCAACCCAAAGCAGGTGATGCCGGCGTTCGCGCTGTCGCGCACGAGTGCCTGCGCCATGTTGCGCTTTTCGACGTCGGCGATCGTAGCGAGATCGCGGCTGTTGGTCGGAACGTAGTGATCGGGTGTGCCGAACGTCCGCTGCGGCGCGCGGACCGCGATGCCGCGTTGGCGCAACATCTCGAAGGCGGGCGCGGAGCCGTCCTGTACCAGATGGCGGTCGACGTAGAGCAGCGCTTGCCCATCCTCGCGCTCGACGATCCGATGGCGTGCCCAGATCTTGTCGAACAGCGTTTGCGGACCGTTCGCCGTGCGCGTATCCATCCGCTGTCGTCCGTGCAGCGCTGGGACCGCTAATCGACCTTGTTCGCGCCCGAGATCCGGACCACTTCGCCGTAGCGCTTGATCTCGGCTTGTACGAACTTGGCGAAATCGTTCGGCGTGCCCTTGCCCGGGTCCGCTGCCAATTTGCTCATCCGATCGCGCATGTCCGGCGTCTGCAGGATCGCATTGATCTCGGAGTTGAGGCGGTCGACGATCGCCTTCGGCGTGTTCGCCGGCGCCATGACGCCGTAGAACGTCGACGTGTGCACGCCCGGAACGCCGGACTCGTCGAGCGTCGGCACGTTCGGCAACTGCGCGTTTCGCATCGGCGATGCGACGGCAAGCGCCTTCAACCTTCCGGCAGCGACGAACGGCAGGCACGTCGGCGGATCGAGCATGTAATCGACTTGACCGGCCAGCAGCGCCGTCTCGGCCGGAGACGTCCCCTTGTACGCGACATGCGTCGCGTCGATCTTCGCGGCGGTGTTGAACATCACGCCGAACAGATGCTGCGATGAGCCGACGCCGCCGGACCCGAAGTTGAGCTTGCCGGGCTTCGATTTGGCGAGCGCAACGAGCTCCTTCGCCGAATTCACCGGAGACGACGAGGGAACGACCAGAAAGCTCGGCACGGAGTAGACGAGCGCGACGAAGGCGAAGTCCTTGATGGGATCGAAGCCGAGATTCGTGTAGAGATGCGGATTGACCGCGTTCGGCGACAGCGAGCCCATGAGCAACGTGTACCCGTCCGGGCTTTCGTGCGTGAACAGCGCCGTTCCGAGGTTGCCTGCCGCGCCGGGCCTGTTCTCGATCACGATCGGTTGCCCGAGCCGCTCCGACAGCGGCTGCGAGATCATCCGCGCGGCGGTATCGACGCCGCCGCCGGGCGGCCAAGGCACGATCATCTTGATCGGCTTCGACGGATAGGTCTGCGCGAAAGCGACGCCGCTACATGCCAGCATCATCGCGACGATGCAGAGGCGTCTGAACGCACCTGCGATGTCCGTGGGATTCATGTGCTCGATCCTCCATGATCGGCCATTGGCCTGTCGAATTGAGTGGGTTGCCCGCCCGAGCCACCCGCTGTCCGACGAGACGGCCATCGGCTCGAGATAACTCATTGATTCGCGGTACACGACGCGATTCTAACCCCAGAGGCCAATCGTCGTCCGAGCGCTCGCGACCGTCGACCAACCTTTTCGTGCCGGTCGCCGTCGGACCGGTGCTTGCCGCGGCGACGTTGAATCTAGAATGCGAGCAAGGAACGACGGCCGCTCGCCGTCGTCGGAGACGTTGAGCGGGTTAGCCGAGCCAGGAGTGACGTCATGCCGGATCTCTTCGAAAACCCGATGGGGCTGATGGGCTTCGAATTCGTCGAATTCGCCTCGCCGGCTCCGAACGTGCTCGAACCGGTCTTCGAGCGGATGGGCTTCGTCCACGTCGCCGATCATCGATCGAAGGATGTGGCGCTGTACCGGCAGGGCGATATCAACTTCGTCGTCAATCGCGAGCCCAAGAGTGCGGCGTACTACTTCGCCGCCGAACACGGCGCCTCGGCGTGTGGCATGGCGTTTCGCGTCAAGGACTCGCACAAGGCTTACGCGCGCGCACTCGATCTCGGCGCGCAGCCGGTGGAGATGCCGACCGGTCCGATGGAGCTGCGGCTCCCGGCGATCCGCGGCATCGGCGGCGCGCCGCTGTATCTGATCGATCGCTTCGAAGAGGGCAAGTCGATCTACGACATCGACTTCGAGTTCCGTCCCGGCGCCGACCATCATCCGAGGGGCCACGGCCTCACGATCATCGATCACCTGACGCACAACGTCTATCGCGGCCGGATGGCGTACTGGGCGGAGTTCTATCAGCGCATCTTCAACTTCCGCGAGATGCGCTACTTCGACATCAAGGGCGAATACACGGGGCTCACGTCGCGCGCGATGACGGCACCGGACGGCAAGATCCGCATTCCGCTGAACGAGGAAGCGTCGAAGACGACCGGCCAGATCGAAGAGTTCCTGATGAAGTTCAACGGCGAAGGTATCCAGCACATAGCGTTGCTGACCGACGACTTGCTCGAAAGCCTCGATGCGCTGCGCGCGAGCGGCATCCCGCTGATGGCGGCCCCGCCGGCAACGTACTATGAGATGCTCGACGAGCGCATGCCCGGCCACGGAGAAAGGGTCGAGGACTTGCAACTGCGCGGCATCCTGCTCGACGGCACGACGGAAGGCGGCCGCCGGCGGTTGCTGCTGCAGATCTTTTCCGCAGCGCTGTTCGGGCCGGTGTTCTTCGAATTCATCCAGCGCAAAGGCGACGAAGGATTCGGAGAAGGCAACTTCAAGGCGTTGTTCGAATCGCTCGAGCGCGACCAGTTGCGCCGCGGCGTCATTGAATCGGCGTAGGCGTCGCAGACTCCCATGACCGATCCGAAGGCCATCGACGAGTCGCACGCCGCCGATCTTACGAGCTGGGTCGAGTCAGCCAACGATCCCGACACCGACTTTCCGATTCAGAATTTGCCGCTGGGCCGCTTTCGCCGCGATGCGCACGAGCCGCCGCGGATCGGCGTTGCCATCGGCGATCAGGTCCTCGACGTCGCACGTGCCGGGTTGCTCGCGCACAGCGACATGGCAACGCTCATGCGGGCCGGGCCTGCCGCGTGGCGCGCGCTGCGCACCGCGCTGTCGAACGCGCTGCGATCCGGCATCGCGAGCGAGTCGTCGCTTCGCAACGCGCTGCACTCGATCGGCGACGTTCAGATGGAGCTGCCGTGCGACATCGGCTCGTACACGGATTTCTACGCCGGTATCCACCACGCCACTGCGGTCGGCAAGCTGTTCCGCCCGGACAACCCGCTGCTGCCCAACTACAAATGGGTGCCGATCGGCTACCACGGCCGTGCGTCGTCGATTCGCGTCAGCGGTCATGATTTTCGGCGGCCGCTGGGACAGACGAAGGCGCCCGATGCGGCGGCACCGACGTTCGGGCCGACGCGCCGACTCGATTACGAGCTCGAGCTCGGCGTTATCGTCGGCATGCCCAATGAGCTCGGCGAACCGGTCCCGATCGAAGAAGCGGACGACCGCGTGTTCGGACTGACGCTGCTCAACGACTGGAGCGCGCGCGACATCCAGGCGTGGGAATACCAGCCGCTCGGCCCGTTCCTTTCGAAGAATTTCGCCACGACGGTGTCGCCGTGGATCGTCACGGCCGAAGCGTTGCGGCCGTTTCGCGCGGCCTTCGCGCATCCGCAAGCGGACCCCGCTCCGCTGCCCTATCTCGATTGTGAAGCCAACCGCGAACACGGCGCGATCGAAATCGAGCTTTCGGTCTGGCTGCAGACGGCGAGGATGCGCGACGATGGCACGCCGCCCTTGATGCTGTCGCGATCGAATTCGCGCGACGCGTATTGGACGGCCGCGCAGCTGGTCACCCATCACACCGTGAATGGATGCAACCTTGCTGCGGGCGACCTGCTCGGATCGGGCACGCTATCGGGTCCGAACGAAGACCAGGGCGGATCGCTGCTCGAGCTCACGAAGGGCGGCACGGCGCCGCTGCGCCTGCCCGACGGCGAGACGCGCACCTTCCTCGAGGACGGCGACACGGTGGTCTTGCGCGGCCATTGCGACAAGCCCGGATTCCGCCGGATCGGCTTCGGCGAATGCCGCGCCACGGTAAGGCCCGCGAAGGTCCGATGAGCGATCCGGCCCATGCATTGGCCGCGGAGCTTGCTCGGTACGCGGCTCGGCCAATCGATGGTTACGTTCGCGTGTCGGCGCTGCCGGCGGAGGGCTTCGAGCTCTTCGTCTGACGCGCGCCCATCGCAGCCGCCATTCGGCTCTCGAGATCGCCTTCGAACGCGATCGGCTTCGCGTCCTTGCCGCGGATGAAACGCGCGACACGTTCGGGAAAGAGCTCGAAGTACACCGACGCGCCGGCGTAGATCGCGATGAGAATGAAGCCGCCGACCCTGGGGCCCAACAGCGGAACCAGACCTGTGACCATTGCGATGAAGATCGTGATCCACCGTGCGGTCAGAAACAGCATGCGGCCGGCGAGCACCCGATCGTCGTCGCTGCGCGTGGCGAGATCGCGATGCAGTTGGACGGCCGCGAGCACGGACATTGCCGCCTGCACGGCGAGGGCGCCGAGGAAAGCGCGATTCGAGAACAATGCCCACGTCGCCGGATCTTCGCCGAGCGTGATCCACAGCGGGACGGCGAGAGGAAACGCCATGATCGAGCCGAGGAAGCCAAGACCGATCGCGGTTTTCGTCCAGTCTTTCCAGCCGGAGATCGGCCGATCGTTGTCGTCCCCCGTGACATGGATCATCACCAGCAGCACCAGCGCGCCAAAGCCGAGGAACGTATCGACGTAGTAGCTGATCAGCACGGCGGCCGGCGACCAGCCGAGGACGGCAATGCCGACGAGCGGCGTGACGTTCACCGCGACGAGCGAGGCCAGCGCTTCGAGTGATCGGGGTTGTCGATCCATGCGGGACTCCGGCGATGGCGCGATGCTACGCCAATGCCCGCGCAGCCGCGACGAGATGCAACCGCAGCCGCGGCTAGCGCCGCGGGCTCGCGGTCGCGCGGGTCATATCTTGAACGACTCCATCGCTTCCGGCGCAAACAGCGCTTCGGGTTCGAGCCGGCGCTTCGACAACCCCTGCTCGTGGTGGTAACGCAGGAACGTCGCAAGCGTGCTTCGGTTGCGCTCGAAACCGTAGGGCCAGTAGTCATCGCCCATCAACGAACGCGTCTCCTCGAGCTCGGCGGTCGACCACGGCAGCATCGCTTTCAGCGCCGCGGTCGCGCGAAGATCGTCGTACGTTTGCGCCTGCGCCGCGACGAACGCCTTGTAGAGCGCTTGTGCGACCCAGCGGTGAGCCTCATAGACATCGCGGCGTACGACGACCGTGTGCATGATCGGAAAGATGCCGGTGTCGCGATAGTACTGCTGCTCGACTTGCTTGTAGTTCTCGAACAGCCGCCGCACGTTCCGGTTCCCGGCGGAGAACGTCGATGGCATTCGGGCCGTATGCAACGCGTCGATCTCGCCGTTCGCCAGCATTTGTGAAAGCGTCTGCGTCGGACCGATCGGCGCGACCTTGATGTTGGACGGCAGGTCGAGCTTCTGCTTTTCGAAACGTCCAGCTTCTTCCTCGCCGCCGGTGAAATAGGTGACGCTGTCGACAGGCACGCCGTAGTGCTCCGACAGGATCCCCCTGATCCACACCGGCGCCGTCATCTGGTACTCCGGAGTGCCGACCCGCTTGCCGATCAGGTCCTTCGGTATGCGGATGCCGCTGTCGGCGTTGACGAAGATGCACGAATGGCGGAAGAAGCGCGACGGAAAGATCGGGAGCGCTACGAACGGAGGCGGGTCGCGAAACATCGACACCGTGTACGACGACAACGACATTTCCGCGACATCGAACTCGCGGTGACGCAGCATCCGGAAGAACGTTTCCTCGACGGGAAGGCTGTGGTAGATGAGGTCGATGCCGTCCGGTCGGACGGTGCCGTCCATGAGCGCGCGGGTGCGATCGTAGTTCCAGCATGCCAACGAAAGCGTGAGCCTGCCCATCGGTTTCTGCCTCGTCTCGCCAAATGCGGCGCGTGCGATCAATGCGAAGAAGCGGCCCGACGAAGGAGCCGAAGCGATCCATCACGAACGTTACCATGCGATGCGGCTCGACTAGGTCGCAAAGTGCTGTTCATACTTCTCGACGCCATCGGGAACCGCCGGCGCGCTCGCGTGCTCAGGCAACCTGCTTCCAGTACACACCGTCGCGAAAACCGAACCGAAGGTTGGCGTCGCCGACAGACGTCTTTACCACAATCAGGTCTCCGGCCCAGACCTGACAACTGCACCCTTTGGGCGTGGGATCCACGTGCGAAATCGTGGTCGGCACCAAGCACACTTGAGCCGTCGCGCTCCGGGTCGAAGCGTGCGCCATAATTGTTGTGCTCGGCAAGTTAGGCCGGTATCGCTGTTGCCGTGCCACCAGGCGCACGGAGATCCGTCGACAGGAGCCCGCATCATGTCCGTCCATCGATTGATGTTTCGTCTTGCGGCGCCGATCGCATGTTGCCTGGGACTCGCCGTGACCTCAGCCACCGCATGCGATGGACCACGCGAAGTGCGCGAGGCGACTTCTGCGTCGATCAACGCGTTCGTCCGTGCCAAGCACATGACCATGGTCACGTTCGCCGGCTATTCGGGCGCCGGCTACGAGAACCCGGACGCGCTCGTGTTGCACGCGGCGCGCACCCTCGATCGGCTCGACCCCGCCAAGACGCTTATCAATGCCGGCGCGACGGCGGAGGGCATCGGCGCCGTCTACGAAATCGCGAAGCGAAGAGGCTTCACGACGACGGGCATCGTCTCCACGCTTGCGCGAGACGAACGTGTCGCGCTGTCGCAATGCGTCGATTACGTGTTCTTCGTCAAGGACAATACTTGGGGAGGTCGAGTCGGCCCGGAAAATCGGCTGTCGCCGACGTCGACGGCAATCGTTCAATCCGGAACGTCCTTCGTCGCCATCGGTGGAGGCGACGTCACGAGAGACGAAATGCTCGCCGCACGCCGCGCGGGAAAGAGCGTCACGTTCATTCCGGCCGATATGGATCACGGGATCGCGCAGGAGAAGGCGCAGAAGAAGGGCCAACGGGAACCCACCGATTTTCGGGGTTCGGCGCACGCTGCGCTCGCGAAGCTGGGCTGACCGCGATCGCGGTCCGGGCTCGCGGCGAAACACGTGCCACACACCGTCGCGCGAGCTTCGACTGCGGCGCCGCTTCGATCGCAGCGGCGCGCTCGTCGTAGCGGGCGCGAGCCGACGTACCGTCTGACGAACGTACTTTAGTTGAAGAACGAAGCTATGCGAATGGCGAATAAGGTGCTCGCGAGTCGCCGCCCGTCCCGCCCAGCGATCGAGGCAACCAAGGCCGGCCTCGATACTTGCCGCGGTTCATGATAAAGCCTGACGGCGGTGCCATTGCCACGGCCGCGAGTCGGCGCTGCTCGCGACGGTCAACAAGGAAGCACGCAGCGCGCGTAAGACCACTCGACACCGATATACTCAATCATTCCCCAGACTCGTCAATCGCTTGGTTGACGAGCTGACGTCCCGACAAAAGCGGCGCGCGCGGCGCACAGCCACACTGATCAGCGAAGGACATGCCATGAGTCTCATTCCCAAGGACATGACGCCGGTCTACAAGGCGACCATCGCCAAGGGCACCGGTGCGGCGCGATGGCAAAGGCCTATCTATGTCGACCTGCTGCCGCCGTGCAACAACGCGTGCCCGGCGGGCGAGAACATCCAGGCATGGCTCGAGCTCGCGCAAGCCGGCCGCTATCGGGATGCGTGGCTCAAGTACATGGAGGAGAATCCGCTGCCGAGCACGCACGGCCGCGCGTGCTATCACCCGTGCGAAAGCGCCTGCAACCGGCAGCATCTCGACCAGCCGATCGCGGTCCACGCGCTCGATCGCTTCCTTGGCGACATGGCGACCGCGAACGGATGGACCGTGCCCGTGCGATCGGCGACGGGCCGGCGAATTCTGATCGTCGGCGCGGGTCCGGCCGGATTGACGTGCGCGTATCACTTGAAGCGGATGGGACACGATGTCGAGATCCTCGACTCCGGCAGCGAGCCGGGCGGAATGATGCGGTACGGCATTCCGGCGTACCGGCTGCCGCGCGCGGCGCTCGCGCCCGAGATCGAGCGCATTCGCGCGATGGGCGTGAAGGTGACGAGCAACTACCGCGTCAACGATGTCCTCGCCGAGAAGCAGGCCGGTCGGTTCGACGCCGTCTTCCTCGCGATCGGCGCCCAAGTCGGCAACCATCTCGACATCCCGTCGATGGACGGCAGCAAGATGATCCACGCGCTGTCGTTTCTCGAAGACGTCGAGCACGGCCGGCCGCCGCAGCTCGGTCGCGTCGTCGGCATCATCGGCGGCGGCAATACGGCGGTCGACGTCGCGCGCGTGGCGCGACGGCTCGGTGCCGAGGAGGCGGTGTTGATCTACCGCTCCGACGCAAAGCACATGCGCGCGCATCCGCACGAGCAGCGCGACGCGTTCGCCGAGGGCGTCAAGGTCAAGTGGATGTCGACGGTCAAACAGTTCGGTCAGCAGGAAGTCGTCGTCGAGCAGATGGAAATGCTGCCCGACGGCTCCGGAACGATCGGCACGGGCAAGTTCGAGCAGCTGCAGACCGATTCGCTGGTACTCGCGGTCGGCGAGCACGCGGACGTGACGTTCCTCAAGTCGTTGCAAGGCGTCAAGATCGGTCGCGGCGACGTTGTCGAAGTCGATGAGCATTTCGCAACGGGGCACACCGGCATCTTCGCCGGCGGCGACATGATCGGCGGGCTCCGCACGATGACCGCGGCCGTCGGTCACGGCAAGAACGCCGCGCGCAACATCGACGCATGGCTGCGCGGCGAAACGTACCGCAAGCCGCCGAAGCATCCGATCATCGCGTTCGAAGCGCTCAACCTGCCCGTGTTCCTCGACGCCGATCGACGCTCGGAGGCCGAGCTTCCCGTGGCGCAGCGGCACGGCTTCGAGGAAGTGGTGACGGGGCTGTCGGAGCTGGAAGCGCGATTCGAGGCGAGCCGCTGCCTGTCATGCGGCAACTGCTTCGAGTGCGACAACTGCTACGCGTCGTGTCCCGAGCAGGCGATCGTCAAGCTCGGTCAGGGCCAGTACTACCGCTACGACTACGACCTGTGTACCGGGTGCGCCGTTTGTTTCGAGCAGTGTCCGTGCCACGCGATCGAGATGATCGCCGAGCCCGCCGACGTGTCCTCTGCCGCCATTTCCCCCGACGCCATCATGCCGGCGAAGTTCAAGGTCCGTGCCTGACCCGTCCGAAAGCGATCCCATGTCGACCACCCTCAGCACCGTGATGGACGGCAATACCGCGGCCGCGCACATCGCCTACCGCGTGAATGAAGTGTCCGCGATATTTCCGATCACGCCGTCGTCGACGATGGCGGAGCTCGCCGACGTTTGGGCTTCGGAAGGCGTCACCAATATTTGGGGAACGCTTCCGGTCGTCGTGCAAATGCAATCCGAAGGCGGCGCTGCCGGCGCGCTGCACGGCTCGCTGCAGAGCGGCGCGCTCAGCACCACGTTCACCGCTTCACAGGGCCTGTTGTTGATGCTGCCCAACATGTACAAGATCGCCGGCGAGCTCACACCGTGCGTCATTCACGTGGCCGCACGCGCGCTCGCGACGCAGGCATTGTCGATCTTCGGCGACCATTCCGATGTCATGAGCGCGCGCATGACGGGATTCGCGATGCTCGCCGCGGCGTCGGTGCAGGAGGCGCACGATCTCGCGCTCGTCGCGCAGGCGGCAACGCTCGAATCGCGGGTGCCGATCCTGTTCTTCTTCGATGGCTTCCGCACGTCGCACGAGGAGAACAAGATCCGGGTCATTCCGGACGATCAGATCCGGGCGATGATCGACGACGAGCTGGTGCGGGCGTTCCGCGCGCGCGCCCTTTCGCCCGAGCATCCGGTCGTCCGCGGCACCGCGCACAACCCCGATACGTTTTTCCAGGCGCGCGAGACCGTCAACCCGTTCTACACACGTTTCCCCGCGATCGTCCAGAAGGCGATGGACCGGCTCGCTTCGTTGACGGGTCGCCCATATCGGCTATTCCGGTACGCCGGCGATCTCGCCGCCGAACGCATCATTGTCGCAATCGGGTCGTCGTGCGAGGTGCTAGAAGAAACGGCCGCGCATCTCAATGCACGCGGCGAGAAGGTCGGCGTGCTGCAAGTCGCCTTGTATCGGCCGTGGGCGGCGGAAGCGTTTCTCGCCGCGATGCCCAAGTCGGTCACGACGGTCGCGGTCCTCGACCGCACGAAGGAGGTCGGCGGCAACGATCCGCTCTATCTCGACGTGCTTTCGTCGTTCGCGCACGCGGTGGCCGCCGGACAGTGGCCGGCGATGCCGCGACTGGTCGGCGGCCGCTATGGTCTGTCATCGAAGGACTTCGATCCCGCGATGGCGAAAGCGATCTACGACGAAATGCGCAAGCCGCAGCCGCGGCACGGCTTCACTGTCGGCATCAACGACGACGTATCGCATTCGAGTCTTGACATTGACCCGACATTCGACATCGAGCCGCCCGAAGTCGTGCGTGCGCTCTTCTACGGGCTCGGCGCCGACGGCACCGTCGGCGCGAACAAGAACTCGGTCAAGATCCTGGCGGCCGATCCGGCACGCTACGCGCAGGGCTATTTCGTCTACGACTCCAAGAAATCGGGCTCGTACACGATCTCGCACCTGCGCTTCGGACCGAAGCCGCTGCGCGCGCCGTATCTGCTGCGCTCCGCGAGCTTCGTCGGCGTGCACAAGTTCGACTTCCTGTTCAAGCAGGACGTGCTCGCCGCGGCGGCCA
The DNA here is from genome assembly GCA_963728935.1 of uncultured beta proteobacterium. GTDB lineage: Bacteria > Pseudomonadota > Gammaproteobacteria > Burkholderiales > Casimicrobiaceae > CAVSMC01. The sequence continues at coordinate 4,248,533 of CAVSMC010000001.1, forward strand.
GCGGTGCAACAGTGCTCCTCAACAGCCCTTACGGCGCCGAAGTCGTGTGGGAGGAGCTTCCGCGCCGCGTGCAGCAGCAGATCATCGACAAGGAACTGAAGCTTTATGTGATCGACGCGTCGAGGGTTGCCGCATCGCTCGGCCTCGGCTCGCGCAGCAATACGATCTTGCAGACTTGCTTCTTTGCACTCTCCGGCGTGCTTCCGCGCGACGAAGCGATCGCCGCGATCAAGAAGGAGACGGAAAAGACCTACGAGCGCAAGGGCGCCGAAGTCGTCAAGAAGAATTTCGCTGCGATCGATCAGGCGCTCGCCAATATGCACGCCGTGCCTATACCGTCGGTCGCGACCGGCAAGCCCGAGGCGATCAGCCGAATCCCCTCGACGGCACCCGAGTTCGTCCGGTTCGTGACCTCCGAGATGATGGCCGGCCGCGGCGACGCACTGCCGGTCAGCGCGATTCCGATCGACGGCACGTTTCCAACCGGAACGACGAAGTACGAAAAGCGCAACATCGCTGATTGGGTGCCAGTATGGGAGTCGCAACTGTGCATTCAGTGCGGTCAGTGCTCCATCGTTTGCCCGCACAGCGTCATTCGCGCGAAATACTACGATCGGTCGCGTCTCGAGCAGGCGCCGCCGGCGTTCAAGGCGGTGCCGATCAATGCGCGCGGGTATCCCGAATCGCGCTACACGCTCCAGGTCTACGTCGAGGATTGCACCGGCTGCGGCGTCTGCGTCGAGAACTGCCCGGCGCACAGCCCCGAAGACAACCGCGTCAAGGCGATCAACATGCGGCCGCGTCTCGAGCATCTGGAGGCCGAGCGCACGAGCATCGCGTTCTTTGAAACGCTGCCGTGGGCGGACCGTACGCGCGTGGATTTCTCGAACGTGCGCGGCGTACAGTTCATGCAGCCGCTGTTCGAGTTTCCGGGCGCTTGCGCCGGCTGCGGCGAGACACCCTACCTCAAGCTGTTGTCGCAGCTGTTCGGCGACCGGCTGCAGATCGCCAACGCCACCGGCTGCTCGTCGATCTACGGCGGCAACCTGCCGACCACGCCGTGGGCGCGCAACGCCGACGGCCGCGGGCCCGCATGGTCCAATTCGTTGTTCGAAGACAATGCCGAGTTCGGGCTTGGCTACCGCATCGCGATCGACAAGCAGGCGGAGGTCGCCCGTGCGCTCGCGCTGAAGCTCGCGCCGCGCGTCGGCGAGGACCTGGTGCAGGCGCTGCTCGGAGCGCCGCAGATCACCGAATCGGACTTCCGGGTGCAGCGCGAGCGCCTCGCCGCGCTCAAGCAAAAGCTCGCGCCGATGAGCGATGACGAGGCGAAGAATCTGCTTGCCGTTGCCGACTGTCTGCTCCGACGCTCGGTCTGGATCGTCGGCGGCGACGGATGGGCGTACGACATCGGCTACGGCGGTCTCGATCACGTGCTCGCCTCCGGGCGCAACGTCAACGTGCTGGTGCTCGACACCGAGGTCTATTCGAACACCGGTGGGCAGGCGTCGAAAGCGACACCGCTCGGGGCGTCGGCCAAGTTCGAGGCCGCCGGACGCAAGGTTCCGCGCAAGGATCTCGCGATGATGGCGATCGCATACGGCAACGTGTATGTGGCGCAAGTCGCCATGGGCGCGAACAACGAGCAGGCGGTCATCGCCTTTCGCGAAGCAGAGGCGCATGCCGGCCCATCGGTAATCCTCGCTTACTCGCAATGCATCGCGCACGGCACGGACCTGCGCCACGGCATGAAGCAGGCGGCGCGCGCGGTGGCGAGCGGACATTGGCCATTGCTGCGATTCGATCCGACGATGCGCCGGCGCGGGATGAATCCGTTCCGGCTCGATTCGACGAGGCCGCGCATTGCGCTGAAGGATTACCGCTACCGCGAAGTGCGCTTCAAGGTGCTGGAGCAGACCCATCCGAACGAAGCGAGCAAGATGTTGCACCAAGCGGAGCTCGCGCTCGAGGAGCGTTACAAGCTGTACGAGGATCTCGCGGCACGCGACGGCAGCCGGTTTCATCCGCATTGGGAGGACGCGTGAGCATCGACCTTTCGACGCAGTTCTTGGGCTTGCATCTCGCGCATCCGATCGTCGCCTCGGCGTCGCCTTTGACGGCCACCGTCGACGGCATCCGCGCGCTGGAGGACGCGGGTGCTGCCGCGGTGGTGATGGCGTCGCTGTTCGAGGAGCAGGTGCGCGCCGAGGACACTGCTTACGCGATGTACACCGACCAAGGCTCCTACAGTCAGCCTGAAGCGGGCCGGTATTTTCCCGAAGTGCCCGACTACGATGAAGGAGTCTCCGGGTATCTCAATACCGTTCGCCGCGCAGTCGAAGCGGTGAACATCCCCGTCATCGCAAGCCTGAACGCCATGACGCTGGAGGGATGGACCGATTACGCTTCTCGCCTGGCGGAGGCTGGCGCGGCGGCACTCGAGCTAAACGTACACTTTATCCCCGCTGCTCCGGGTATGACCGGTCGCGACGTCGAGGCTCATTACGTCGACGTCGTGCGCGCGGTCAAGCAAAGCGTGAACCTGCCCGTGGCGCTCAAACTGTCTCCGTATTTCAGCTCGATCGGCGACTTCGCCCAGCAACTCGTCGCGGCCGGCGCGGACGGTCTGGTGCTTTTCAATCGCTTCTACCAGCCGGATTTCGATCTCGATACGTTGGCGGTCAAGCCGGATTTGCAACTGAGCTCGAGCTACGAAGCGGGATTGCCGTTGCTGTGGATCGCGCTGCTCGCGGGGCGGCTCGGCCGCTCGCTTGCCGCGACCACCGGCGTCGAGTCGTCGGAGCAGGTGGTCAAATACCTGCTCGCCGGCGCCGACGTGGTGATGACGACCTCGGCACTGCTACGGCACGGTCCGGCGTACATGCGAACGCTGGTGGCCGGGGTCACCTCATGGCTCGAGCAGGGCCGCTACACTTCGGTGGCGGCCATTCGCGGCCTCAAGAGCGCGCGCCAACTCTCCGACACCGGCGCATTGCTTCGCGCGCAGTACATCCACCTGCTGTCCGATTACGTGCCGACGTGGCTGCCGCAGTGAAGCGAAACCGTCATCGCGACTGATAGCTAACCGTCCCCGAACGAATCCCGGCGCCGAGATCACGCGCGATCGCGGGGCCCGTACGGCGTGCTCTATGCGGGCTCGGTCCGTCCCTTGTTCACTTCGGTGGCTGGGGCACCGAGATACTCTCGATCGACGGCGTGTACGTAGAGCGGCAGAGTCATAATGCTGACGGCTGCGAGTAAGGCCAATAGACGGGCTGTCTTGCTGATCGGGCTCTTCATTGACGACCTCCGGCGGGTTCGATGGCGTCGGACCGACGGTCACGACGTGGGCATCGTCATCCTCAAGCCCGGTAAGGTCGTTGGCGCGGCTTAAACGTTGTGAATTTCGCCGTCGGGCCCTTAAGTACCTCGGCTGTCTTGGGTAAGCTTCTCCCACCTGCACTCCATCGGGGCTTATCGATGACCTCGCGCACCCCGCGGGAATATCGGTTTGGAGCGTTTCGCTTGCTGCTATCGCAGCGACAGTTGCTCGCATCCGCGTTCGCGGCCGGATGCACCCCGTTGCCTTTGCACAAGGCGAGCATCGTGTTCCGTCGCGCCGGCGTTTTCGTCGGAAGCTTCACGATCGACGCTGCACAGGAAGTCTGCGCCGACGCCACGCTCGACCGCTGGCAGGTCCTCGATGCTCTCGGAGGCCTCGTCGACAAGTCGATGATCGTTGCCGAGGGCGGTCGCGTTCCCCGGCTGCATCTGCTGGAGACTGCACGGGCTTACGCGCTGGAAAAGCTCGCCGACGCCGGCGAGACCGCGCGCCTGCTCGAGTGCCATGCGCGTGCCGTGGCGACGCAGATGTCCAACGTCTACAACGATTTCGTGCACGTCGCGGAAGCCGAGTGGTGCGCGTTACGAGCCCGAGGTGGACAACCTGCGCGCGGCGCTCGCGTGGGCGTTCGCCCACGACGGCGAGCTCGCCATCGCGCTGATCGGCGACTCGCTCAAGATGTGGCACGAATTCGGGCTGCTGCCGGAAGGCGTGAGCCACTGCGAGCGCGCGTTGGCGCTGTTGCGGCCGGACGTGCCCGCGCGCGCGGCGCCACGCTCAGCGACCACGACGCTTACGTGCACCTCATCGGCGCATCAACCTCGCACGGGTGCGCCGGTGCGGCGTAGCGGACCTGCTGCAACCCGGCGTGAACGGCCCGCGCTACGCTGCGCCGTGGCGACAAGCGGGTGCTTGCCCACGGTTGCCCGCGGACGGTGGAAATGATGCCGGGTGCCCGTATTCGAGCGGTTCGTTCATGCGCATCTTCCTGAGCTACGCATCGGTGGATCGCGCGAGCGTCGAGCCGGTCTATCTCGCGTTGACGGCCGAGCGGAGCAACGACGTGTTCTTCGATCGCGCGAGCTTGCCGCCGGGCGAGGAATACGATGCGCGCATTCGGCAAGCCATTAAGCGGGCCGAGTTGTTCATCTTCTTCGTGACGCCGGAGGCGATCGACATCGGCAGCTACACGCTGAGCGAGCTCGCCATTGCATCGCAAACGTGGCCGCACCCGGACGGTCGCGTGTTGCCGGTCATGCTGAAACCCACGTCGCTCGATGCGCTCCCCGCCTATCTCAAGGCGGTCACAGTGCTCGAGCCCAAGGGCAACATCACCGCCGACGTTGCGGATACGGTCGAGCGCATCGAAGCAATCCGCCGCCGTATGGCGCTCAAGAAACTTGCCGCGACGGCGGCGGGCGTGAGTGCGTTGATCGCCGTCGCCGTATTCGCGTGGCTGTATCGCCAGGGCTCCTTTTCCACCTCATCGCCCGAGACGATCAGCGCCAAGGACGGCGCGCCGTTACGACTGATCCCGGCCGGCGCCTTCGTCATGGGCGACGACGAGGCATCGCCGAAGCGCGAGGTCTACCTCGACGCGTTCTATATCGACAAGTTCGAGATCACGCTCGGCCGCTACGCTGCGTTCATGAAAGCGACTGGCAATGTTCATTCGCCGGAGGGCTGGCCGGACGACGCCGAGCGAAATGCCGATCTTCCGGTCGTCGGCGTCGACTGGCAGGACGCCGACGCCTATTGCCGGTGGGCGGACAGGCGCCTGCCGACCGACGCCGAATGGGAAAAGGCGGCGCGAGACGGGGACGAACGCATCTATCCGTGGGGCAACGATGCGCCGACGGCCGAGCGCGCGGTATCGATGAAGGTTGCCGACGGCCCGTATGCCGGCGGTGTCGAGCGCGTCGGTAGTCACCCGGCGGGTGCGAGCAGCGCGGGCGTGGACGACCTCGCGGGCAATGCCGCCGAATGGGTGGCCGACTGGTACAGCGAGAGTTTCGCCGTCGCGGACGTTCGCAATCCTAAAGGACCCGCGAGCGGCACGTCGCGTACGATTCGCGGCAGCGGTTGGCAGGACGGAGGAACGCGCATGGCCTCCGCTCGGCGTTGGCATGCCCAACCCGACACGCGCGGCGACGACATCGGGTTTCGTTGTGCGCGTGACGCACGGTAGTTCGTCCGGTCATCATCAGCCGTTGTTGATCGAGCGAATCGCGCTGTCGAACGCGAGACCGCTCGAACCCTCTCCGCGTCCGACGCTCACGCGGCGCGCAACCCAGCGCAACGTCGTGCCGTCGACGGCGCGAGCAAGCTCCGCGATGCGGCGCGCCGACACGCCTTCGCGCGGAATCTCCTCGTCCATCAGGTCGTACGGCTTGCCGGCGAGCAAGTGGCCGAGCGCGGCGTCGCTCGTGCCCATCCGACCCTTGCGCAGGAAGAAGCCTCCGGTTCCGAGCGCCGATGGGACCGGCACGAGAGGGATCCAGTAGTTGGGGACGACGGTGGCGAGCACGTAGCGTAAGTCGGTCCCTTTGCCCGGCGGGTCCGGCTGCAACGTCGGCCGCTCTTCGTCGGTGCGACGGCGCGGGTCGCCGCTCGCGGGCTGCACGGTCCGCTCCAACGCCCAGCACATGTTCGCCATCTCGTCGCGAACGAACAGCACTTCCTCGAGCGGTCGGCTTTGCACCGATCCGCGCACCGTCGGCGGCACGAGCAGGCCGCGCAGCGTCTCGGTGTCGCTCGCGGTGACGCTCAGCTCGAACAGACGGAAGCGTCCCGTACGCGAGCGATCGTCGGCCGCCGGGACTTCGATGCGCTCGCCGAACGTGTTGCTGTACGAAACCTCGGTGAGCGTCGTGAGCGCGCCGATGTCGACGTCGAACGGCACGAGGAACCAGTCGTTGCCGAAGATCGTCGCGAATTCGACCAGACAAAGACGCGCCGGATCGTGCGCCTGCACGTTGAGCATGCCCAGATTGACGCTGCCGTTCTCGAACTGCCAGAGCCGGTCGGCAGGCATGCCTGCATAGGTAAGGGGCGTCGGCAACACCTTCATCGTTCGCGACGCCGCTGCGCCGGCGTTCGCGTCTTCATCGGGCACGGTGACGCGCGTGTTCGGCGAATGATCGAAGTCGTACCAGTCGATCGAGCCGCCGAGGTGCAGCGGCGCTTCGAGCGCGACGCCGCCCTGCGCTGCGCCGGCGCGCATCGCGAAGCGGTATTCGAGGCGCTCGTTGATCCACGAGCTCGGCGCATCTTCGGCGCGTGGCGCGACATTGTCGCGATACCACGCGAGCCACTCGTTCGCAGCGGCAACCGCCGCGGCCGGTGCGCCTGCAAGCCACGCCGGCACGCCGCCTTCGAGCGCACGCGCAGCGGTCTCGCCATCCGGCGCGGCGCGCCCGATCGTGTTGAAGAGCCGCGGCGGCTTCCATTGCGCGTCCGGCATCGGAACGTCGGGCGCCTCGTCGAGATCCAGCGGACAATCGCGCAACAAACCCGCTCGCGCATCGAAGCCGGCGTCGGCGAGCATCGTAAGCAACAGCGCGCCCGCCTCGGCTCGCTGGCGCAGCCCGGGTCCGCGCGACGGCGGTGTTTCTCTCTCGACGAAGGGATCGAGCGGAGCGTCGCCCGGTAGCTCGCGTCCGCTCGCCGCGACATCGCCGCCCGGACGCCACGCAGTGACCGGTCGCGTCGTCGCGCTGACGCGCACGCCGATCGGACTGCCGACGTCCTCGCCGCGGAATTCGCCGAACTGCCATTGCCGCCCGAGAAGCCACAGCGGATCGTGGATTCGCGCTTCGAGGCCCGGCGTCGGATCGCCGGTGAGCGATTGCGGTTCGAGCCGAGTCCACGCGGGCGGAAACAGCGCGATCGCGCTGAGCGCTTCGGAGACGGCCTGCACGCCGACAATGCCCTTGAACTCGCTCACGGCTCACTCCTTGATGAACGTCGCCAGCGTGTCGATTCGCGCCGCCTTGTCGAGGAACCGGGGATTGAGCACCTGCTCGCCCTGCAGCGACCAGCTCTGCTCGTACAACGCGGGCAGCACGCGTGCGATGCCGTTGGTGCGCTCCAGCGTGACGAGCCGTAAGCGCGCGAGATCGAGCGTCTGTTGGAGCAGCGCCAGCACTCGGTCGGTATTCCAGCGCTTGCCGTCCGGCGAAACGCCGAGCAGCATCGTCTGCGGCGCACGTGCACCCGGCGCATCGGCGTTGAGCGCAATGCCGCTCGCGAGACGCGCGTCGACCAGCGCGTTGGCGGCTTCGCCTCGCTTCTCGCGCACCGGGAGCACTTCGGTCCACTGATCGACGACCAGTGCGGCGAGCGGCGCCGCAGCGTTGAACGCGGCGCTCGAGACGACGAGCGTGCTGACCATGGACGCGGTCGGCGTCGGCTCGCCGTCCGCGAGCGGCATGGCAATCCAGCGCTGTGGCGCAGACCCATTGGCGCCGACCATCTGCCCCGCCCGAATCGCGGGGGCTGCGCCGACGGCCTCGGCGAGCATCTGCGCTTCGAGCCATCGCCGCACGCCGTCGCGCACCGAAGCGCGATCGGTCATGAAACGGCGCACGCCGCTGGCGGTTGCGCCTTCGGGAACCTTCGCGAACGCCGTGTCCCAGGCATCGCTTGCGCCTGCGCCTTCCAATGCGCAGACGATCCAGAAGCCGTCGCCGAACAGCGTTTGTCCGGCTTGCGTGAGGGCCTCGACGCTTTGTGTCTTCAACTGTTCCGTCGCATCGATCACACGGCGCGCCGCCTCGGCTGCAACCAGGCTCGCGACGAGCTCGAGCCGATCGTCGTCGACGAACGGAACCGCAACGCCGAACGCGGCAACCGCTTCGAGAGCGGCGCGCAGCGACTCCGCGTCGTTGGGGTCCGCGTCGACCAGCGCCTGCAATGCCTGCCCGCGAGCCGCGAGAGCGCTCGCCGCCGCGACGGCGCGAAGATGCGCCGATTGCAGCTCGCTCGCGCTGATCGCGCGCGCCGCGGTGTGGCTCGGCAGCGCCACGTCGCCCGCAGCGGCGGGCCGCGCCTTGGTGACGAGTGCTCGCAGCGAGCCCGCGAGCTCGATCACATCGCCGATCGCGCGCAATCCGGGTGGCCAGGCCGGATCGGGCGAATCGACGAATGGCACGTCGACGCCGATCGGCTGTCCCGCTGCGGCGAGCGCTGCGCGAACCCGTTGCTCGAACACGCGCCGATCGGAAGCGTCGTAGATCGCGTCGAGCGCGCAGAGCCCGCTCGCAGCGAGCGTGGTGCGGGCCGCGCCCTGCTGCGCGACGACGATCATGTCCGGATCTCCGAGCATCGCGCCCGCCCAGGCCTCGAGCCTTGGCTCAGCAGCCGAGCGTGGCCGGTCGAGGTTCCATGGCGTGCCGCCATTTGCGGCGATCAGCAATTGATGAACGATTGGCACGCCGGACGCAGGTGTCGAGCTGAAGTCCGGCTCCGGCGGCGGACTGTCGCCGGAAGCGGCCGCGTCGATCGCCGCCGACGCACGCGCAACGTTGCCCTGCACAAGCTGATGAACGCTTTCGGCGAGCAAGAGGTCGGCGACGGCGTCGATCGCTGCGGCCGCATGCTCGATCGCGTCGACGACGGCGCGCCATTCGTCGTCCGACACCTTGGGCCATGCGAGGCTCGTCAGATACGGATTGTCGGCGGGCTTCTGGCCGAGCCGATCGCGAATAATCTGCGCGCTGAAGCCGGTCACCTTGCCCTGATATTTCGCGACGATGTCGAGACCGTCGACGACGTTCGTTGCGGCGACGGCCTCGACCGCTTGCGGCGGCAACACATCGGTGCGGTCGGTGAGCTTGCCCTGCACGAGCGGCGCGATCGCGCGCAGCGAGTAGATCAGCCGGTCCACGTGCGCCTGATGCATCGCGCGCTCGATCCGGTATCCGATCAGCGCGGCGAGCGGCTGTCCCTGTCGAATGCCGTCGACGAGCTCCAGCGCGAGGCGCACCCGCGCGCTCGCGAGGTCGATCGCGAACGCGCCGTCGCCGCCGCCGTCGGGGTTGTGCGAAAGATAGGCGCTGCGCAGGATGCCGGCGGTCGCCGCATGCATGAGACTCGGTGCGTGCAGGTAACCCCCATCGGCAGCGCGCAACCCGACCGGCGTGAGATTCTCGACCCAGCCGAACGCTCCGATGCTGACCGTTCCCGGCTGGCGATCACGATTGGCGGCACGGCGGCGTTCGACGACCGCGGTGAGCCACGCATCAAGCCGATGCGACGCGCAATCGAGCGTCTCGGCGACCAGAATGCGTCGCTCGTCGAGGCCCGTCGTCGCGAGCTCTTTCAGCGCATCGCGAAGCTCGTTCAATCGTCCGCGCGCGGTGAGCCAACCGAGCACCGCCTGCACGACCAGATCGTCGCGCGCGGTGGCGCTCGTGCTGGCAAGCGCGAGCTCGCCGAACGAGCGCTGCATTGCGGGGATCGGCTGATACTGCGCGAGCGTCGCCGGCTGCGCGCGCACTTCCTGAGCGACGCGCGTCGCTTCCGCGAAGTACAGCGCGGACTCGGCGTGCGCGGCGGCGCCGGCGAGCGACAGCACGCGCTCTTTGCTGGCCGAGGGAATGCGATCGCTCAGCGCGACGATTTCGAACAGCCTGCCGTCGGCGCTTTCCTTGTCCGCAGCGCGACGCGCGGCGTCCCACGCAAGCGCGAGCAGCGCCTGCAGCACGCTTTGCGCCTCGAGCTGCCTGCCGCCGATGAGCGCGTCGATGAACGCCGGGTCCGACTCGTGCACGTAGGGAAGCTGCAGCGGCCGACTTTGCGCGGCGAGCGATCCGAATGGACGCGACATCTGCGCCTCGTTGATTTCTTCCCAGATCAACGACTCGATCAACGCTTCGAGCTGCAGATCGGCGTCGGACGCACCGGTGAGCTGTGTCGCGATCGGCGCAAACTCGCCGGAGAGCATGCTGCGAACCCGCACGGCGAACGAAACGGGCGCGCTGCCGAGCATATCCCCCATCGTCTTGTCGATCGCGCCGACGCCGAGCCGTGGCACGTTGGCGAGGCATGACGACCACTTGTCGCGCAGCCGCCGCAATCGCGTGAGGAGCTCGACCTCGAAACGATCGCCGGCCGGTGTCTTCCACGTGTTCTCGTCGAGCTGCGCGACGGGCAAGATGCCATACGGCTGATCGCCGATACGGATCGCCGGCAGCGGCCCGCGGCCACGCACGTAATCGCGATGGAACGCACGCGTTGCTTCCCGACCGCCGTCCGTGAGCGAGACGCCTTTTGCGCTCACCTGTTGTGCGCGCTCGAGGAAGCTTCCCCACGACGGACCCCACAGCGCGACGTTCATCGCTCGCGCCCGTGCCTGCTCGGCGTCGAGCGCGCGGTCGACTTCGGCGAGCGCGCGCGAATCGATGCCGAGCGCCTTGCCAAGCATCGCCGCGTTGGACGTCGCCGGCGGCTCGGCGAGCACGTCGCGCGCGGGCTGCGCCGCTTCGATCCGCTGTTGCCAGCCCGAGCGATCGGTTTCCGTGTTGTTCGTCGGCGTTCCCTGCGCGACGAACGCGAGCCCGTTGGTGCAGCGATGCGCACGCAGCAAGTCGGTCAATTCGGCCGGAGCGCCGCGCGCAGGATCGAGGCTTCGCCGCACGCCGAACGCGAACACTTGATCGATCGGCGTGCCCGGCCGCTGCAGCGCGAGCGTCACCGCGAGGCCGATCCGCTCGGCTTCCGCGTAGTCGACGAGCCATTCGGCGCCTTCGATCACGCGTGCATCGCCGACCTCCTTCAGACGCGCGCCATCAGCCGACAGCGCGCCGACGACGACCTCCGATGCAATCGGCGCGCCGATCGCGGTCGACCGAGCGCCGCCCTGAAGCGCGACGACGACGAACGCATCGGGCAACAGCCGCGCGACGGCCGCACGACGCGTCGCCGGAGAAAGCGTCGGCAGCTTGGGCGCGTCGTCGGTCAAACGCGCCGCGAGATTCGTCGGTTCCGATCCGATTACGACCCACAGCGCACGATCCTTGCCGACGCGCTGCTGAAGCACGCGCCACGCTTCTGCAGCCTGCGCATCGGACGCGCGCCAGACAGCCGCCCAATAAGCACCGGCGGCATCCTGTTCGGCAGCGGTCATGCCGCGATCGAGCGCGTCGACATGGACATCGTCGGGGAAGATGCGCACGCGCACCGCCCTCGCATCCGGCGTGTAGCGCGTCTCCAGGCGAACCGGCAACAGCAGCAGCGGCGCGAGCGGATCGGCGTCGCAAGGATCGATGCGATCGCGCAGCCGCCCGATCACATCGCGCATCTGGTCGTCGACGGCGCGGATGCGAGCGAACGCGTCGGTGCGCCGTTGCAGCAACTGCGCGCGCGCTTCGACTTGTTGCCGTGCGCCTTCCTCATCGCCCGCCGAGCTCATCGCGGCGATGCGTGCGTTCAGCGTGTCGATCTGCGCGTTGAGCGTCGCCACCGTCTTGACGGCGCGATCGCGCTCGGCACGTTGTCCTGCGACCGCCGTACGCAACGCGCCGAGGTCGTGTCGCAGTTGCTGCGGATCGTCGCGTTCCGGCGTCGTCGCCACGGCGTCAGTCCTTGGTTCCCGCGAGCATCCGGCGCGCTTCGAACGCGGCGCGCACGGGGTCGCGCAACAGCACGTGCGCGACGACGGCGGCGCTGCCCGGCCAGCTCACCGCGGGCTGCGGCGGCTCGGTGACGACGAGCGAGCGTGCAGCCGACGGCGCGAAGCGTCCGTTGCGCACCGCGCCGAGGTCGTTCCAATCGAGGTCGTCGCGCGTGACCGATCCTCCCGCCGGCTGATTGCCCTCGCCGAAGAGCGACAAGCCGAAACGCGGCGCGGTCGGGTGCTCGGCGATCAGGAACCACCACGACTCGGTCTGGACCTGCGTCTCGGAAAGATCGAAGCCGACCAGCGTGTAATCGGGCGGCAAATGCGCATGGAACAGTATCTTCGCCACCGCGCCGGGCACGCTCGGGTCTTCGAATGTCGGCTTGCCGCGCGCGTCGAGCTGCGCGCGCGTTGCCGCGATCACGGCGTCCGGATAGCGGCGCAACAGCTCGCCGCGAATGACCAGCACGACGCGCGCGCCGGCGCCACCGGCGCTTGCCGTGAGATGCGTGCCGAGCTGCGTGCGCGTGAAGCGGTGAATCTGCTGCCCCAACTCGTCGGCGAATGGATCCCAGAACCGATAGAAGTACGTTCCGCGCTGATCGGTCGGATAACCTCGCCATAGCAGCTCGCGCCCCATCTCGTCGGAGAGTCCGACCAGCAGCGTTTCGGTGTAGACGGGATTGGTGAACAAGACGGTGACGAAATCGGGCTCGACAATCAGACCCAATCCCGGGACCAGCCACTCGCGGTCGTAGTCGGCGACCGCCTCGTACATCGGCCGATCGAAACGCGGCGCGTTCATGATCCGCTCGAGGCGCAAGTCGTCGAACCAATCGGCGGCGAGCCAGTCCGGCAGACGCTGCAGACGGGCCTTTGCGTATGCGGTCATCGTGCGGCCCGGCGCGACGGCGTCGAGCAGCAGCGTGCGCGTCAAGTCCAGTGTCGTCCGATCCGGCGTGCGCGGTAGCTGCGCGATGCCGAGTGCCGCGCCGAATTCGGCAAAGCGTGGTGCGAGCTCGGCGAACGCTTGCGCCCCCTGCTTCGTGAACGCCTGCGTGACCGAGCGCGCGACGTCGCTTTCGAAGCGCAAGCGCGCCGACGGCGCAGCAACGTCGCCGGCGCGACCCTCGCGCGCGCCCGCCCGCAGCGCCGCGGCGGATGATGCGGCCGCATCGGCACCCGCGACGAAGCGCGCCACCTTACCGACAACTGCAGCCGTGCGTGCGCCATCGCCGAGACCGACGACCGCATCGAGCTGGCGCGTCGGCGCCGTGAACGGAAGCGCGCGGTGAATGCGCCGCAACGTTGCCGAGCTTTGATCGCCGCGGACCAAGCCAGCGTTCATCAGTCCGACGAGCAACGGCGCCAACGCCTCGGCGCGCCCCGGCGAGCGGACGGTATTGCCCGGCAACGCCTCGCGCACGCGGTCGAGCACGAGATCGGCGCCGATACGGGCGAGATCGACCTTCCCCTCATGGATGCGCCATGTCGACGCCGGCGCACCGATGATGTCGGCGACGGACTCGACGCGGGTGCGTGTGGCGAGCCGCTTGAGCAACGCATCCGCGGAGCCCTCCGCCGGCACACCGAGCTTTTTCGCAATCAGCGCCGGCGGCAGCGCGCCGACCGCTGCCGCAGACAACGTCGTGATTCCATCGGGCTCGACGTAGCTTCGACGCAGGTCCTTGAAGCCTTTGGTATCGGCGACCGCATTACGCAACGCCGGCCGCGCTCCCTTGTCCACGAAGCGCGCGAGCGGCCCGCGCACGCGGACCGCGCGCCGAAACGCGCTGCCGAGCGCTGCGGACGGCACGACGCTCTTGTCGACGTCGCCATAAATCGTCAGCGACGTACCGCCCGGACGAACCTTGTCGTGCACGCCGCGCATGACCTGCGTGAGCTCGCCCAGCGCCAGTCGCGACAGATGAACGCGATGCATCGATTCGCCGACGAAGCGGCCGAACTGCATGCGAACGAGCGATTCGTTCACCTTCTGGATCTCGCCTACCTGCAGCCAGGCGGCTTGCATCAGCTGCTCCTGGTCCTTCTGAACGACACGCGTGCCGATGCCGGCGACGATCCGATGCATTGGCGCGCTGTTGAGCTGCGGGAACCAATCGGCGTCGGCCGCGGTTGCGCTCGTCGGAGGTTCGCCGAAGACCGGTCCCAGCACGCGCGCGCCGCGTTGAAAGCGCGCGTAGAGGCGCGGCGCGACGCGCGGCAAGTCGTCGTCGGCCTCGCCGCCGAGATCGACGAGCTTGCGAAGGTCGTCGCGTCGGGCGACGCTCCAATCGATGCCTTCGACGGGCGCGTCCTTCGGCGGCTTCGCCGGCGACACCAGCGCGCAGCGAACGATTTGCACCCGACCGGGTTCGTCGACGCCGAGATCGGTCAGACCGCCTTCGGGCTTGGTCGTATCGATGAGCCGCCGGCCGATCTTCCAATCGGCTTTCACCGCAACGATGCGCTCGGCGAGCGACTTGAAGTCGCCTTTGTCGCCGACGGAAAAACGCCACGTCAGATACGCGGGCAGCACGACTTCGACGTCGGCATCCGAGTTGTTCGACGCCCGCGTCCACGCGTCGGCGAGCGTTCCTCGGCCGAGCCCGAGACCGGTCTTGACGCCGCAGTCGAACGTCGGCACGACCGCGGCAATGTAATCGCGGTTCGGGTCGAGCTTGCGCGGGCACAGCAGGCGCGAGAGGTTCGTCGGTGCGTACGCGCCGGACAACCGGTCGCCGATGCTCGGTGTCCCGCTGGCGGGTCCGACCATCTGCGCGTGCGCCCACGCGGCGGCATCGTCGAGCGGCTGCAACTGACCGAGCCGCGTGCGCAGCTGCTGCGGAAGGCCGTTGACGCCCGGTTCCAGCGCGCCCACCGCGGCGTCGCAAACGACGAGCGCGATCCACGGCTTCAGTCGATCACCCGACGGAGCGAGCGGAGAGAAGAGCCACGGCAATTCGGGTCGATCGAACTCGATGTGCGCGACGAAGCTCTCCTCGGCCGCCGCCGTGCCGTCGGCGGGCACGCGTCGAACGACCTGCGCCGAATCGATGCCGATCACATCGCCCGGTCCGCGCAGCACGAGGCGCTTTTTCACCGGCGGACCGACGTCGCCGCCCTCGTCCTGCACGTTGACCGCGATCTCGACCGTCGCGCGAAGGTCGTTTCCGGTCGGCGGCGTAAGGCCGGCGGAAAGACCGGTTCGCACCCACGGCACGAACGTGTATTCGCCGAGCCGCGTGTCCTCCGGTTTGAACGGCGTCTCGAGCGTGCGGATGAAGGCGTCGGCGACGAAGTTCGCCGCCGAGCTGAGCGAGCCGATCATGCAAGAGCTCCCGCGGCCACGATGCTCAGGCGCTTCGACGTGGTCGCGGCTTTCATCGTCTCCACTTGTCGTTGTGCAACGGTGTAGGGCATCGCCTTGCCCCCTTGCTGCAGCGTCCCGTCACTCGGCTGCGCGAGTTGCATGACGCCCGGATCGCGCATCGAAACGCCCCCGTTTGTCGCGACCGTCGCACCAGCGCCGACCTGCGAGGCGGACGCCGACGCATACGGGTTGTCGCGCAGACGTCCCGCTCGGGCGACCGCACCGTTGCGCAATGCCATGTCCGCCGACACGTACTTGGCAAACTTCCAGCCGAGCTTCTCCGATGCAAACTCCTGGTGCGGATAGACGGTGTTCCAAGCGTATTCGACGCCGCTCGCGGCGCCGTAACGCGGCTCGGTCGACGCGACGACGCGCATGCCGCACGGGTACTCCTCGAAGTCGGATCCGCTCGCGGCTTGATCGTCCTTGCGCTCGAAGAAATGGCTCGGCGCGAACTTGTCCGTCGCGTGCGACACCGCAGCCGCCGCGATCCCTCCGAGCGTCGGGTTGGCGAGATTCACGCGGCGCGACTTGACCGGGCTCGAGCCGATGCGATCGATCTGGGTTTCGAGCGGCACGGAGAGCTGCTTCAGCTCGAGCGCGCCGAGCGGATGCACGAGCAGCGGCGTCGCACGGTCCTCGACCAGTCGCACCCAGGTGTCCGCGCCGGCGGGCAATTGTGGCGCCCACGCGGTGTCCGTCGACAGCGCGCGCGCAACCTCGTCGGCTGGCGAGACTTCCGGCGCGCTCGACGTGTCGCGATCGCCCCACTCCGTGGCGGGAATGGCGAGCTTCGCCTTCCACAGCAGGATCTTGACCTCGGCGTAGCCCTCGAGATGCCACGGCCGCGTACCCGACAACTGGCCGCGGAACGTGACGCCGGCCACCGACTCGCCGAACGCCCTGATCGTGACGCCGCATTCGACCAGAAAGATGAAATAGATGCGCGGCGCCCACTGGAACAGCGCGTCGACCTTGAGCCACGCCTCGCCGGATACGACGCCCAAGTCGGCGGAGAACCAGACGGCGCCGCCGAACTGGATCGAGTTACCGGTGATCGCAAAGTACGCTTCGGCGCGCACCTGGAGGAACGCGACCGGCGGCGAAAGCGGAAGCGAAATCCGTTGCAGGTCCGACAGCTCTGCCGGCGGCGTGTATTTCGGGAAGAAGCCGCCGACCGACAGCGCGAACGCCGCGGTGCCGTTCCAGCGGATCAGCAGGCCGATGTCGCCGGAGACGGGCATCGCGGCGATCTTCGAGCCCGCGAGACTGATGATCAGCAGGAAGTAATCGGGCGTGATCTCGCCGAAGATCTCGGCGCGCAGGTCGACGATCCGCAGGCTCGGATCGATGTCGGCCGACGGCACGCCGATCTGCAGCGAGCCGAGGACCACGATGCGCGGATCGGGCAGCGCGAGAACGATGCCGAGGCGCGCTTTGACGAAACCGGCTTGCGAGCCCCAGCCGAGCTCGATCATCGGCCCGACGACGAAGCCGCCGGGCTGCTGCGGGAAGATCTCACCAAGCCGATTGAGGATCTTCGGCGCGCTGGCGACCGGGTCCTCGGGGAACAGCAGCATCGCGACGGCGCCCTCGCGGATGCCCTTGCGCAACGCGTCGGAGTCGAGGCGTCGCTCGATCGCGAGCAGACCGCCGATGCCGCTCAGCGTGAAGCCGAACGACAGCTCGATCTTCGGCACGAAATGCACGCCGATGACGACGACGAGCGAAAAGGGATCGGTGCCGATCAGGCCGATCGCCGTAATGCCGATCTTCGTGAATTGCAGGTCGAGCACGCCGCCGTATTCGCGCTTGACGTCGTCGTAACGGAGAAAGCCGCCGCCGGTTAGGAGCGTGGTCTTGACGCGCAGCCCCGCCGACGACGGCGGTTTCGGCGTGACGTCGATCGCGTTGGCGCCACCGGTCCACTGGATCTTGATGCCGGCGTCCTCGACCACCGCCGCGAACACGTCGCCAAGGTTGCCGGCGACGGTGAACATCAAGTCGATTCGGCCGCTGTCGGCGTCGGCGCCCGGCGGCCGTGCGATCGCGAACTGCCGCAACTCGATGCCGCCGACGGACACGCGCACCGGCAGCACGAGCCGGCGGTTCGGACCGTCGCCGAACGTGAGGCCGTCCTTGGTGTCGAGCGTGATCGCGGTGCCCGTCGTATCGGCGGTGGCGTCCTGGCCGCTGATAATCTGTTCGAGGAACTTGTCGGCGCGAAGCCCCGCTTTGAGGTTCGCCTTGAGCGCGATGCCGAGCTTGGCGGTGTCCTTGTAGGCGAAAAAGGCCTCGACCGACGCGCCGTCGAAGGATAGCGGTCCGATCGCCCGCTTGCTCGCATTCTCGAGCTTCAACGAAAGCTTCTTGTCGGCGCGGCTCCACTGCAACTGCGACGCGAACTTGCTGCCCGCCTGATCGATCGCGAGCACCTTCCTGCAAAGGTCGTCGAAGGTCTTCGACGCGCCGGCGGCGAGGCTACGGAACGGCGCTTTCCACGGCTCGCCGATGCCGCGTATCTGGTCGCGCATCGACTGTCGCGCCGCGGCGGTCGGCTCGGGTTCCGCAATCTTGTCGGCAATGATGTCGATCGCTTCGTCGAGCGCGACCAGCACGGAGGCGAGCTCGGTGGCCGAGCGCGCAGCGGCCTCCCACGTAAACGGCGCGGTGGCGATCTCGGCCGCCATCTGCGTTGCCGCGTCCGCGGCGGACTTCGCTTTAGGCTTGACCGCGTCGACGACGGGCTGGACCGCGGCTAGGACGTTCTTGATGTCGGTCTCGAGCTGATCGAGCCGCTGCTTCGCGGTGCCGCTTTGCGAGCCCGCGAACAGCGCGCCGACGAGCGCGCCCGTGTCGTTGAACGTCGTCTGCGTCAGCTCGGCGGCGCGTGAGTGCGCAAAGGCGAGCGAGCCTTTGACCAGCGCTGACCAGACGTCTTCGGCCATTGTTCAGCCCCTGGGTCGTGCGCACACGCGACGGCAACGGCTGCTCACGTTCGCGAGCAGCGAGCGCGAGAGACTACCACTCCCGCCGCTCCCGCGCACGGCCCGCGCGAGGGCTCGTCACCGCCGCGCTCTGCCGCCGACTTCGAGATTCGCGGGACATCGCCGACCACCGCGTGCCGAACCCTTGCGGCAAACGACGCGGCGCGAGCCCGCTCGAGTCATCGGCAATATTCACGACCCCGGCGCGTACTCTTCGCGCGACCCGGATCGATCGGGGACGATACCGTTCGCATCGCGCCAACGCTTTCGCCGTCAACTCGAACGTCAGCGCCGCGACCGGAGAAACGATGCGCGCGCGATATCGCATCGCCGGACCCCACTTTTCAGCGATTCCACGAAGGAGCAATGCAATGGCCAATCACGCCGACCACGTAAAGATCCTGGACAAGAAGATCACCGAGCTTTCGGATGCACTCGCCCATCTCGGCAAGGGCACGGACTTGAAGGAGTTGCTGCGGATCATCCGCTTCCCGGCCTATACGACCCCGGCGGAGTTCGCGTTCACCGTCGCGATGCTCGACGGCATCGCGCGTCAGGTCGACGTCATCAACAAGATGAGCAAGGATCTCGTTGGCGGCGCCAACGTCGTGATCAAGGAAGAAGCGCACGCATGACGGATACGCGGTCCTGATCGGGCCGCGCCGCCGTGCTTCATACGCGAGGACGCGGTGCGCCCGCTTCCTGGCGCTCGCATCGCCGATCAGGCGCCCGCGCCGAACAACGCGCGCGCTACTTCGCCGGCCGCGACTTCAGCTCCTCCAGACCGTTGGAGCAGATGACCGACCAGCGTTTGAACAAGTCCTCGAAATCGGCGCGATTCGACACACTCGTCGTGGTCGTCGGACGGCCGAGGTTGCGCGTTTCGCTGCGGTCGACGGCGACGCCGAGCAACGCTCCGGTCGTCGAATCGCGGGCCTGAAGCACCAGAGTCGCTTCACCCGCCTCCACGGTATAGGTGCGGGTCACGCCGGCCTGCGCCGGCGCGGTCGCGTTGAGGTAGAGGTTCACGACGGCCGGCGAGAGCCGCAGGACATCGCGCGCCGGCATTGCGACGATCTCGTAACCTCTGGCCTTGAAGGCCGTGGCGAAGATCTCCTCGAATCCCGAACGCATCGCCTCGGCGATCCGCTGCGCGTCGCCATCGTCGATCCGTCCGGAGGTTCCTCGCGTGCGGTTGATGTCCTTCATCCAATCCTTGTGGAAAGAAACCTGCACGGGATCGATCATGATCTTCGGATACGCGCCGAAGTCCGTGCCCGGCAAAAGGTAGACCGCATCGAGCTTTTTCGATTTGACTTTGACAAGTCCCTCGAGCTCGGGTGGCACGGCGGACGCGGCAGCCACGGCAAGGGGGGCCATCGCCGTCAGAGCTCCGGCCAGGAGAAACGAACACACCGCACAAGCCCATCGCGCGTTTCGCATGACTCGCCTCCTCGAACCGGACATTGCAACACACGCCGCCGTCAAGGATCCTCGGGATCAGCATACGACGCAATGGTTGCGCAAATCGGCATTCGGACAGGGCCAAGTGTCCAGCAGGATTGCAGGGTCATCGTCCAGTCCACGGTACGCGTCAGCAACGGCGATACGCACCGAAGCGCCATCGGACCCAAGCGAGTCTGCGGCTCGCGGGAACCATCGTTTCGGCGGGCATGCCATACAAACCGGGCGCTTCGGCGTCATCGACGACGCCCGGTCCGAGCGAAACGACATGCGCGTCTTCATCAGCGGAGCGACCGGCGTCGTCGGCCGCAGGGTCGTTCCCCTGTTGCTGTCGCGGGGGCACGCGGTCACTGCAGTTACGAGGAACCCGCAAGCACGGACGCGGCTCGCGCATGCAGGCGCCGCTTGCGTCGCGGTGGACCTGTTCGACGTCGAGGCGCTCAAGCGCGCTGTGCAGGATCACGATGCGATCGTCAACCTGGCAACGCACATGCCCTCGTCCGCCTGGAAGATGGTCTTTCGCAGCTACTGGCGACAGAACGATCGCATCAGAACCGAGGGTGTCGCAAACCTCGTCGACGCGGCGCTCAGCTCGGGCATCGCGACGCTGGTTCAGGAGTCGTTCGCGCTCACGTATCCCGATTGCGGCGATCGCTGGATCCGCGAAGACGTCGCGCTCGAGCCGGCCGCCTACAACAAGACGGTCCTCGACGCGGAGCGGGCGGTCGCGAGGTTTTGCGACGAACGGACCGGGGTCGTCCTTCGCTTCGCCGCGTTCTACGGTCCCGATGCGATGCAGGTGCAGAGCTATATCGACGGGCTTCGCAGAGGCTGGGCGCTGCTGCCAGGTGCAGCCGATCGCTACATCTCCTCGGTGTCTCACGACGACGCGGCAACGGCCGTCGTTGCCGCGCTGGAAGCGCCACCAGGCGCTTACAACGTCGTCGACGACGAGCCCGTGCGGCGCACCGTGTACTTCGGAAATCTCGCCGCAGCATTGGGCTTGAAGCAACCGCGATTCCTGCCGAGCTGGACAACCCCGCTGTTCGGATCGGCGGGAGGCCTGATGGCGCGCTCGCTCCGCCTGTCCAACCGCAAGCTGAAGAATGCAACCGGCTGGGCACCGCGGTTTCGCAGCGTCCGCGAGGGATGGTCCGTCGTCGTCGCGCAAATGAAACGCGCATAGGGCCGCGCTCGCCCGCGGACGTCGCGGCCTACGCCCTTTCCACTTCCACGAAAGCAGCCGACTTGCCAGCCTCGAGCACCTGCTCGGCCGTGGTCGTCGCGAACAGATGCATCATCCGCGCGACGATGCCGGTCCATCCGGTCTGATGGCTCGCGCCGAGTCCGGCGCCGTTGTCGCCGTGAAAATACTCGTAGAACAGGACGAGATCGCGCCAATGCGGATCGTCCTGAAACTTGCGTGCGCCTCCGTACACCGGCCGTTGGCCTTTGTCGTCGCGCAGGAAGATCGATGCGAGCCGGTGCGCGATTTCCTCGGCGACCTGGTACAGCGTCATCTGCCGCCCCGAACCCGTAGGGCATTCGATCGTGAACGCGTCGCCGTAGTACACGTAATACTGTAGCAGGGCACGAAGGATCAGCCCGTTCACCGGCATCCAGATCGGCCCGCGCCAGTTCGAATTGCCGCCGAACATTGCATTGTCGGACTCGGCCGGCAGGTACGACACGCGGTACTCCTGATCGCGCACGCGAAAGATGTACGGATGTTCGGCGTGGTAGCGCGACAGCGCCCGGATGCCATAGGGGCTCAGGAATTCGTTCTCGTCGAGCATCCTGGCGAGAACTCGCCGCAGCTTGCTTTCATTGAGAATCGCAGCGAGCCGATGGTCCGAATGGCCGACCTTGTCGGGATCGTGAATGAACGCAGTGAGCTCTCGGCGCGGCTCGAGAAAATCGCGAAAGCGCTCGCGCAGCCGCGCATGCTCCTTCAACAACTTGCCGTCGAACACCGTGACCGCGCACAGAGGAAGCAACCCGACCATCGAGCGCACCTTGAGCCGCTGCGTCTTGCCGTCGGGCAATCGGAGCACGTCGTAGAAGAAGCCATCTTCGTCATCCCACATGCCCATGCCGTTGCCGGCGAACAGCAACCCGTTGGCTATCCAGAGGAAATGCTCGACGAACTTGACGCACATGTCGGCGTAGATGGGCCTGTGGATCATCAATTCGGCGGCCATCTCGATCATGTTTTGACAAAACAGCGCCATCCACGCGGTACCGTCCGCCTGTTCGAGGTACCCGCCGGTTGGCAGCGGCGAGCTGCGGTCGAATACGCCGATGTTGTCCAGCCCCAGAAAGCCGCCCTCGAACGCGTTGTTGCCCGACCGGTCCTTTCGGTTCACCCACCAATTGAAGTTGAGCGACAGCTTGTGGAAGGAGCGCTCGAGCCATTCCAAATCGCCGCGTCCGCGCCGCATTTGCTCCAGCCGATAGGTGAACATCGTGGCGAAGGCGTGCACGGGCGGGTTCACGTCGCCGAAGTTCCATTCGTAGGCCGGAATTTGCCCGCTCGGATGGACGTAGCGCTCGCCGAGCATCAAGTCGAGCTGTGCTTTTCCGAAGTCCTCGTCGACCAACGTGAGCGCGAGAACATGGAACGCGAGATCCCATGCTGCGTACCACGGATACTCCCACTTGTCCGGCATCGAAATCACATCGGCGTTGCTCATGTGATGCCAGTGCGCATTGCGCGGCGCTGCACCGCGATCGGGCGCGAACGGATGAAAGCCGTGTTCCGCGAGCCATCGATCGACGTCGTAATAGAAGAATTGCTTCGACCACAGCATTCCCGCAAGCGCCTGCCGCATGACGTTGGCGGCGTCCGCACCGAGCGAGCGCGGGATGACCGCTGCGTAGAAGTGGTCGGCTTCCGCGAGCCTCGTGGCGAACGTCTCGTCGAACGCGTGGCCGAAAGGGACTCCGGGCGCTGTCGTGGCCGCTTTGGCCAGTCGAAGTCGAATGACGGCCGCCTGCCCGGCTTTCACGTCGACTTGGTAGTGGGCCGCGCCTTTCGTTCCCCGCATTTGCGGATTGACCGCGTCGCTCCGTCCGTGAACGAGAAGATCGTCGAACGCGTCTTTAACATACGGCGCGGCATTCTCGCCGTCGAAAAGGCGTCGATTGTTGCTTTCGTTCTCGGTAAACAGGAGCGCGGGCTCGCCTTCGCAGTATAGGTTGAAGTCGCCGAGCTCCGGATGCGTCGCCGAGATGATCCGAATTGCCTCGCGACCCTCGACATGCCCCATGATCGGCTTCGCCGCATCCGATGACCACGTCCACGTGTTGCGGAACCACAGCGTCGGCAGCACGTGCAACGTCGCGACGTCCGGACCGCGGTTCGCCGCTGTGATCCGTATCAGGATATCGTCGGGTCCGGCCTTCGCGTACTCCACGAACACGTCGAAATAGCGGTCGTCGTCGAATACGCCGGTGTCGAGCAGCTCGTATTCCAGCGCGTCGCGGCCGCGCGCACCGTTGGTGATGACGAGCTCGTCGTACGGGTATGCGTTCTGCGGATACTTGTACAGATACTTCATGTAGGAATGCGTTGGCGTGCTGTCGAGGTAGAAGTAGTATTCCTTCACGTCCTCGCCATGGTTGCCTTCGCTGTTGGTCAGGCCGAACAGCCGTTCCTTGATGATCGGATCCCGGCCGTTCCACAACGCGAGCGCAAAGCAGAGCCGCTGCCGGTCGTCGGACAATCCGGCGAGGCCATCCTCGCCCCAGCGATAGGCACGCGAACGCGCCTGGTCGTGGCTGAAATACTTCCACGCGTTCCCGTCTTCGCTGTAGTCCTCGCGAACCGTTCCCCACTGGCGCTCGCTGAGGTACGGACCCCACTTCTTCCACGATGCTCTTCCTTTGCGGGCTTCCTCCAGTCGATCGTGTTCGGCGGTCATTGGATTGCCTTTGTAGTGGGAAATGCACGGTACCGCTTACGCAAGTGCGAAATCGACGCGCATCAGGGTCGCGGACGCTGGACTCGCTCCCGGATCGCGGTCGATCTTGGGCGCGAGCAAGAACAGCCGCTCATGGGCGACGCCTTTCGCCGCGATCGCTTCCTTCGCCGCTTGCGCGCGGCTGTTCGCGAGCAGGCGCAGCGCGTCGTCGTCGACCACGGCCTTGTCGTAGAGCATCGACTCCATTTCGCCGGGTGGAATGTCCTTCAACAGACCGAGCACGTTGCGCGGCCGATCCGGCAGCGGCGCGTCGCGGTACGCTTCCTTGAGCCAGCGGTTACGCTCGTCCGCGTCGATCGTCACCTGATCGACGGACGCCGGCGCGACGCCGTCGCTCACGAGCGCTTTCATTTTCGCTCGTTTGAGCGCGTTCTCCACGGCCGCGCGGCGCAGCGCGTCGCGGTCGGCGGCGGGATCGGCATGCCCACCGATCGAAAGCTTGAGCCCCGGCCGGTCCGCGAGTGCCTTGGCGAGCGTAACGATGCGCTTCTGCGCGTCGGCGTCGATCCGCGCGCTTCCCGCCGGAAACGCCAGCGTGGACAGCTCCTCGCCACCGCCGAACGCGGCGGACAACAGCGCGAACGGTTCCGTCGCCGCCTTCGTCATCAGGTTGACGATCACGCGTACGATGAGTCCGCCGACCGAGAACTCCGGATCGTCGAGCGAGCCGCCGATCGGCAACTCGACGTCGATCACGCCGCGCGAGTCCTTGAGTAGCGCAACGGCGAGGAGCACAGGAAGCTTGGTTGCC
This sequence comes from uncultured beta proteobacterium, assembly GCA_963728935.1. Lineage (GTDB taxonomy): Bacteria > Pseudomonadota > Gammaproteobacteria > Burkholderiales > Casimicrobiaceae > CAVSMC01. The sequence continues at coordinate 4,273,054 of CAVSMC010000001.1, forward strand.
GTCGGGCTGTCGACGTGCTCGCCGAACGTGAGCTGATCGAGCATCAGATGGTTCTCGGCGGCGAGCTTCCTGTTCTCGACCTTGTAGTGGACCTCGAACGTCAACTTGCCCTTCTCGATGCCGTAACCGGCGTACTTGACCGAATACGGCGTCAGCGGAGGCAGATCGACGTCGCGCGCCTTGGCGTTGATGTCGAGCGACAACTCCTTCGCGAACGGTTGAACGTGCCCAGCCACCTCGACCGGCGCCGAGCGGTCGACGCGTGCGACCACCGACACGTCACCGGCCTGCTCTGCCGACATCGCGGACACCTTGCCCGTCACGTCAGTGAGGTTCGCTGAGTAATTGGGCTTGACGAAGAAATCCGAGAAGTTCACGTTGCCGCGTTCGAGGTCGACGTTGCCAATCGAGAGCGGCAGCGCCTGGCGCTCGCCAGCAGGCTGCGTGGACGGCGGCGGCTTCTCGTCCGACGCGGGCTCTGGACTTTCACCCGGTGTAAGCAGCCGCGTGAGGTTCAGCGTTCCGTCCCGGTAGACGATCACGCGCGCGTAGAAATCGTCGACGCCGATGCGGCCCACGCTCGCGCGGAATGGATTGGTCGCGATGTCGATGCCCTCGAGCGCCAGCGACTTCCAGCGGGCAAGATCGCTCGTCGTCGGCTTGTCGAGCGCCGCGAAATCGGCGATGGACACATCGCCCTTCCACGACGCCTGCACCGCATCGGCGTTCGAGGCGTCTACCGATACCCGTCCCTTCGCCGCGACGGTGCCGTCGGTGAGCACGACGTTGACGCGCGGCTCGATGTACGGCTTGAGCGACGTCAATGAAAGACCGGACGCATCGATCTCCCCGTTGACACGGTACAGCTCGCGATTGACCTGACCGGCGAACGAAACGCGCCCTCGCTCACCGACCCGGCTTCGCAGCGCGACGTTCGATCGCGTACCCGGCGCATTCGTTACCTCCGTTGCCGTCACGGCGAGCTCGCGCACGGCAAGCTTCACCGGCGGCTGCGGCACACGGTCCTCGAAATCGATCGCGACTCGATCGAGCACGAGCTTCCTCGCGAGCACGGTCCACGGCGCTTCGGCGGCACCCGCGTCCGCGTTCGATTTCGCTCGCACAAGCCTCGCCATCTGCAGCGATCCGTCGGCCTCGCGAACGAGTCGCAACGCCGCGCGCTGACCCTGGACGGCGTCGATCGTGACCTTGCGACCGGACACATCGACGTCGATGCCGCTGGCGGCGAGCTTCGGAACCTGCCAGAGCGGTTCGCGGTTGCCTGGAAGCGCAATGCGCAATTCGGAGATCGTCGCTTCTCCGTCGCTCAATCGCAGTTCGCCTGCGGCGTCGAGCGCGAACGCGCACGCGAGGTCGAGCGAGCCTTTCTGGACATCGACCGCAAGCGCCGATTTGTAATACGGGAACAGCAGCCCAAGCGAGAACTTCGACAGCGTGAAGCGCCCCGTCGCCGCGGGCGCCATAGGTTCGACGTCGGCCTCGCCGGAAAACGACGCGATCCGATCGGACGACACGAATGCGAGCTTCACGTGCGCTTGCTGGCCCGCCCTGGTCGTGACGTTCGACGCGACGAGCGAGACATCGGTCAGCGTGGATTGGAACCCAGCCGTTTCGTCGGCGAGCGTCGCCGTGCCGCCATTGATCGCTAAGTTGCCGATCGATAGCTGCGGTGCGTGTTCGACCGGCGATGCGTCCGATCGCGTCGTTCGCGAGGCGGCGGCCGGCCGATCGACGAGCGGTCGCGACCACTCCATCGTTTCGTCGGCCAGACGCTTCACCTCGACGACGGGCGCTTCGATCGCGACCGTGGCGATCGATGCATCTCCCGAGATCAAGTCGACGCGGTCGATCGCAACGGCAACGTTCTTCGCCGACGCGAGCGCAGAGCCGTCGCGCCGCTTGATCGCGAGCCCGTCGATGCGGGCCTCGCCGCGCAACTCCAGCCGCCGCTCGCCGGGTTTGCCGTCGACAAACGCGATCTTCAGGCGCGTGGTGAGCGCGCCGCCGGCCAGGTCGACCCGCGGCTTCACCGGCAGGTACGCGACGTACTCGGGGAGCTGCAACGCGTCCAGATCGATGTCGATCGTCGATTCGTGCCGCTCGTCGAACGGGGTTGTAGCGCCGGCAAGCGCGAAGTGCGACCCGTTCAAGGTGCCGGTGAGACGCGGCGTCACGCGAATGGCGGTCTCGTACGGCAGCGACGAAAGAAAGGGAACACCGACATCCAGCGCGTCGAGAATGTGCTTTCGGTTTGTGACGCCATCGTCGAACGCCAGCGTGCCGTCGACGATCTCGACGTTGTTGAGCGAAAAGCGGGGCGGCGGCCCGCTCGACGGCGCGAGCGCCTGATCGATCAGGTCCTGGATGTTGAAGCGGCCGTCGTGGTCGCGCGCGAGCGAAACGTGCGGTCGCACGACCTTGAGCGCCTCGAATACAGGGGCTCGATGCCAGATCGAGGCGACGGAAACGTCCGCCACGAGCTGCTCGAGCGTGAACAGCGCGCCGCGGCCGTCGCGATCGGCGATACCGATGTTGCCGACGGTCAGACGCAACGCGAACGGATTGAAGCTGGCCGATTCGATCGTGGTGCGACGGCCGAGCGCATCGGTGAGTCGCGATTCGAGCTGCGAGCGCGCGATCGGCGGCACCGCGAGCCACGCGACGATCGTGATCAGCACGATCGCGATTGCGACGTAAGCGAGCCGCTCGAGCCAGCGGCGCAGCCGCGGCGAGGCCGAGTCGAATCGGCTGAGCATCGTCCGTGCGGGCGCGGTCGGCATCGTTGCAGCACCGTCTATTGCGCGCGACTCCATACGCGTTGCCACAGGTCGAGCCGCGACTTGAGCGGATCGGTACCGACAATCACGCCCGAGTTGGTGAAATGAAGGAGCCGGTCGATCGCAGGATCGTGTCGTGGCCAGTTCGGCCGGTCACCGCCGGTTGGGTCACCGCCGTTCGGGTCGCCGCTCTTCGCGAACTGCACCCAGTATCCGCTCGCGATCTCGCCCATCGCCTTGTCGGTCGATGTCATCTGTTCGCGGACCATCGCCGCGGGGATGTTGAACGTAAACGGAATCTCGAATCCGTGCAGCGTGCCCATGTTCTGGCCGCGGTGCGCTTCGGACACATAGGCGAAACGATAGAGCCAGACAGGCTGGCCCGCGCGCGCGAATTCGTTCGCGAAATGACGCGCCGGCTCGACAAGCGTCCGATCGGCGAAGACCTGCTGCTTGAGCTCGTCGAGCGACTGGTCACCCCGCGGATCGTACAGTCCGCGTGCGATGGCGGCGTCCGGCCCGAACAGCGAAAACAGTTCGTCCTTGCTGCGCGCGGTTCCGCCGTAGCCGACGGCCGGCTCCGTGATGATGATCGGAACGGGCAGCACGCCCTCGTGATCGAGCACGTATTCCGACGCGTCGAAGCTGCCGTCCTCAGGGTCGGTGAAGCGCTCGCGCCAATCGGCGCCGAACGCCGCCGAAGTCGCGATGACGAGCATGGCAAGCAACAACCACCTGCGGTCTGCCCGGCGTTCGATCATCAGCGGCCCTTGATTTGCGGCTCCTCGCGGTATTCGAGCACGCCCTTGTACAGCCACCCCCCCGCAAGCGCGCCGACGATCGGCGCGACCCAGAATACCCAGAGTTGCGCGAGCGCCCAACCGCCGACGAATATGGCGGGTCCCGTGCTGCGCGCGGGATTGACCGACGTGTTGGTGACCGGAATGGAGATCAGATGGATGAGTGTGAGCGCGAGGCCGATCACGATGCCGGCGAATCCAACCGGCGCGCGCGTATGCGTCGCACCGAGGATCACGATCACGAACATGAACGTCATGACGATCTCGGTCACGATCGCGGCGCTCAGCGAATAGCCTCCCGGGGAATGCTCGCCATACCCGTTCGACGCGAAACCGGCGGAAACGTCGAAACCCGACTTGCCGCTTGCGATCACGTACAGAATGCCGGCGGCGACCACCGCGCCCACGACCTGCGCGACGATGTAGGCAGGCAGGTCGCGAGCGGGAAATCGCCCTCCCGCCCACAATCCGATCGAGACGGCGGGATTGAAATGCCCGCCGGACACAGGGCCCAGCGCGTACGCGCCGGTGAGCACGGTAAGCCCGAACGCGAGCGATACGCCGACGAATCCGATTCCGAGATTGGGAAACGCCGCCGCGAGCACCGCGCTGCCGCAACCTCCAAGCACGAGCCAGAACGTTCCGAGAAACTCACAGACCAGTTTTGGGTACATGGCTTTCCTCTCGGCGATGGTCGATCTGCCGTCAACGCCGCTGCGCACAGCGCGCGCGTGCGGCAGCAGGGTCGGCGCAGCGACTTACTGCGCCGTGCCGCTCATCATGTGCTTGCTTGAGGAGCCCTCCGGCGATGTTTCCGCCAACTGCGCCGCTTATCAGTTCGATGATCAATGGCATCAGCCTCATGATCTCTCCTTGCTCATGAATGCAGAGATGTCCCACGGATCGACCTGAGGCTGATAGATCGTGAGCGTCACGTCGCCCGAATTCACCGTGATCGTCCGGGCCGATTCGCTGCCGCTCTGTTCACTCGAAGGCGGTGCCGCAACCGGCGCGGTCTGTCGCGCGAAGACCGGCACCGACGCAGCGATCGCGAGCAGGAAGCGCTGCAGCTATGCTGCGCGTCATTGCCCGAATCGAACGCTGCGCCAGCAACGGCTCTGCGAAGCTCACACCTTCTTGTAGGTGAACTTCTGTCCACCGACGCTCGCTTCGTACATCAGCCCGCCCTTGACGATGGTGAAAGTCGCCATTCCCTTGTAGTACTTGCCCGCGGTGGCCGCGTCCTTCTTGCCTCCGCTCGCGCCAGCCGACCCACCGGTCGTGCTCGCCTTCGCGCCTGCTGCAGCCGTTATCGCCACCGCCTGGGCGTCCGCGCCGAATTCGAAGTTGCCTTTCGCGAACTCGTTGAACGCGCGCTCGTCCTCGAATAAGATGATTTCGCTGAAGCCTTCTCCGCCGAGCTGGAAGCCGATGGTCACTTGCGCCATCGACGTATCGCCGACGTGCTTCCCTTTGACGTAAACGCGGCCCTTGCCGAATGCGCCGCCCACACCGATCCCCCCTTTGCCGATCGTCGGGAAGACCGCGTAGCCGTAGGCGGTCTTCAAGAGCGCGCCGCTTTCTCCGGCGTTCCTGAAGAGGTTGATCGTGTCGGTGTACTCATCGGCCCAGACTTGTGAGGCCGGCAAAGCCAATAGCAGCAACCCGAGGATCGATATCAGTCGCTTGAGCATTTTGCCATCTCCTTGGTTTGGTTGAGGTGAGAGCCGCGCATTCGCGGCGAATGGGCGCAGACGTGGGGCGCCACCACTTCACGATACTCCAGCTCCTGCCCGGGTTATAGGCCGACATCTCGAATGCCTCGCCGCTGCCGGCGCATGTGGCGATGACCGGGCACGGTTGCGCTCTATGCGATCGATGTTCCAGCGTCTTGAGTCATGGGATGGACTGTTCGACAGCGAAGCTTCGCCGCACGCGTGGTATTAGCCGCAGCAGCGGAAGAGACGATCGACGTCCAGTACCACATCTGGCACGGCGACCAAACGGGCTATCTGTTGTTCGAGGAACCCTGGCGCGGGCGCGCACACGATGGTGCTCGCGCCCCTGCGTCCAAACGCACGCTGTTCGCTGCAGGTGTTCTATCCGAGCGGGCGGCACAGCACGGCGAAGGGGTTGGGACCCGCGACCGCCGACGCAAAGGGATGCGTGCGCTGGACGTGGCTGATCGGCACCAGCACCACGCGCCACAACGCCGACACCGGTCATGAGCACGGCGATCCGGTGCGCGCCGTGCTGACCCTCGACGGCGGAACGAGAACGCTCGAACGCATTCTCGAAGGCAACCCGAAGGATTGAAGCGGGACGGCGCGCGGCGCCATCCCGCTTTACTTCTTCGGGGTAACCGCGACCGCGGCGGCCTCGGTATACGTCGCTTCGAGCTGATCGCCTTTCGCGATCAACTTGAATTGCTGGGGGTCGCGAACCTTGATGTCGATGGTGCGCTGCGGACCTTTGACCGTGATCGTCTGCGTCGCGGCGTCGACGTTGATCACGTCGCCGACGATCTTCACCTGACGGCCGGCGAGCGCACCGGGCTTGTCCCCGGGCTTAGCCGTCGCGGCACCGCCTCGCTCGGTGCGCGCAATCGGCTGACCGCCACCCTTCTTCAGCTCGACGACGAGCGCCTCGACATACTGGACGTCGACGTTGTCGCCGACTTTCAACTGCGCGAAGTTCTTGACCTCGGGTCCCGCGATCACGCTGACTTCCTTGCCCTGCGGGCCCTTGAGCGTCACCGCTCGCGATGCTGCATCGATATTGGTGATCGTCGCGCTCACTTTGATCGTCTGCGCGACGCCCGCGACGCCGGGAGCTTTTCCCGCCATCACTTCGCCGGTTTGCGCCGTTGCCGGAAGCGCTAGCACCGCGTTCAACATCAGCGTTGCAACGAATAACGACCTGCGCATGATGTGCTCCATGTTCGTGTTATCGGAGGCAGCGACTCACTGCTGCTGCGGAACGGCCTTCCAGCCGGCGCCCGGGTCGAACCGCGTCATCTCACGTGCGAGTTCCGCGCTCTTCGGCCCCAGATCCTTCTCGTAGACGACGCCTTCGTGATTCACGATGAAGGTCATCACGCCCGTGTTGCCATATTGCGCGGGATAGGCGAGCGCCGCGAATCCGCCGATCATCCGGCCTTTGATGATGTAGTCGAGCGCGCCACCGTGCGCGTGCGAGCCCTGCTTGTTCAGCATACGGAAATGGTATCCGTGATACGGCGTCGACCCGTCTTTCTTGCTGTAGCCGGCTTTCGCCGCGGCGGTGACGAGCGCGCCGAGCGGGCTCGGCGGCTCGCCCGCTGCGGTTTGCCAGTACAAGCCGTCCTTGCTGCCCGCCGTGCTCTCGAACTTGCGCGCGTATTCCCGCACGCCGTCGCGGTCGCGATCCTCCGATGCGTAATCGCGTTGCGCGTCGACGATCGCGAGCATCACGTTGATGACCGAAAGCTCGTTTTCTCCGATGCGCCGTGCGAGCACCTCGCGCTTGCCCATCTCGGTGTTGAAGTGCCAGCGGGCGCCGGACTTCACAAGAGGGAACGCGAACGGCCATTCGTTCGGGCCCATCGTGAGCGTCGCTCTCGTGTCGCTGTCGGGTGAAATGGCGTGCTGCTTCTCGTAAGCCGCGACGAAGCGCTGTCCCATGTCGCGATCGGCAACCGGGTCGGCGGAAAAGATCCACTTCTGTGCATCGGAGCCCAGAATCGCGAGAACCGCGCTTCGGTCTCCCGCCTTTACAGCCTGCACCAGCGAATCGGCGGCCTCCTCCGCCGAGCCGAACGTCTTCTGCGCCGCGTCGGCCGCGGTCACGAAAAGCGATGCGCAGACGATCAGCGCCGCGGCGCGCAGCAGGCGGCCGAACATCGCCGTCGCGTTTAGCGTGTTATGCATGGGCTTCCCCGTTCGATGCGCTCGACGTGTCGATGTGGTCGCGATCGTCATCGCCGTCCTCCTCCGCCGCGCCCGCCCCCGCCGCCACCACGCCCGCCGCCGCCGCCGGCGCGCGCACCACCCGAGCTCGCCCGCGAACTGGACATGCTGGAGGAACCTCGGTTGCTGACGCTCTGCGTCTGCGCACGCGATCCCCCTGTGTCGAACGCCGATCCGTTGCGAGTACCCGAGAAATCCCGATCGGACGCCCCCTGCGCGCCGCCACCGCGGTTGTCCATCCCGCCCGCGGAACGGTTGAAGTCGCTTCGCGCGGACTGCCCGGCGCCGTCGCTGCGGCCGCGGTACGAGTCGCGCGACTGCGCGCTGGGCGATGTGCCACGGTTGTACTTCTGTGACACGCCCTTGTCCTTGTACGGAACCGCGCCGCGGTGCTGGGCGTTGTGATTCCAGTTGCCGTTCGAGATGTTCGTCTTGTTGAAGTTGTTGTAGCGATTGACGTTGACGTTGACGTCGCCGCGGCCCCAGTTGCAGTTTCCCCAGAGTGCGCCGCCGACGATGACGCCGGCCGTGAAGCCGAGCAGCGCGCCGCCCGCGACATAGCCGGGCGGATAGTAGTAGTACGGTGGGTACGCCGGATACGGCCACGCTCCGTATACAACGGTCGGGTTGTAAGTCGGAACGTAGACGACCTCGGGATTCGTCGGCTCGATCTTGATGATCGTCGTCGTCTCCGTCTTCTCGGTGACGACCTTCTGCTCTTTGGTGTCCTTGAGGCTTCCCTGGCTCGCCGCCTTGGCGCGCAGCGCCTGCGCGGTCTTCATGACGTCCTCCTTCTGCGCGAGGAAGGCGTCGCCGAGCTGCTGCGTCCAATCGAGCTTCTCGCTCATCATCGTCAGCACCTGCGGGAACACGGCGAGCGACTTGACCGCCGGATCCCACGATTGCTTCTGCAGCGCGTCTTCGAGCGCCTTGTCCTTGAGGCTGGGATTGGCTTTCACCCAGCGCTCGGCCTGAACGATTTCGATCGGATAGGTCGCCGCCATCAGCACCTGCGCGAGCAGATCATCCGGATAGAGCGCGATCGGCGCGACCACCTGGTCGAGTTGCTCCTGCGAGAACGTCTTTTCGCCTTGAGCGGGTTGGCTCGAAGCATCAGCCGCCGGCGGCGATCCGCTCGGCGGCGGCGCCTGGCCGACGGCAACGCCGGAGAACGTGAACATCACGATCGTCGCCGCCGTCACGACGCGACAGGCGATCGAATGGGTCTCGCGTTTCTTCATTGATGTCTCCGGGCGGTCGACGCGGCTCACTTGATAGTGTAACCGCGGCCTTCGAGGCAAGCGGCGCGCGCCTTCGCGAAGGCGGCATTCTGCGACGACTGCGCCTGCTGTTGTTGCTGTGAGGCCTGCTGCTGCTGCGCGGCATTCTGGCGGCGGCTTTGCCCCCGCGCGGCCGCCGCGCCCACTGCCGCGCCCGTACCCGCATCACCGCCGACGACCTCGCCGATAACGGCGCCACGCGCCGCGCCGCGAGCACCGGCGCCCGGCGTAACGCCGGTCGCGGTGGTCGGCGGCGCAGGCGCAGCCGCCTGAGGTGGTGGCTTTGCAGGGTCGAACCCCGTCTGGCCGACTGCCCACTTATGGCACTCCGACTCGTCCTTCTTCTGCTGCTCGGGCGACTGTCCTTTCGCCGGATAGACGTACTGCTGGGCCGATATGCTCGATGCGAACAGCGCACCGACCAGGAACGTTGTGACCTGCCGAATTCTGGAGTTCATGTGTGTCCTTTCCGCGCGCTCGATCGGGCGCGCTCGCAATGGTTCATCGTCGCGGCTCAATTGCGCGCCGTCGACGGCGGTGGTGCCTTGGCCACGTCGACGCTGGTCGCGATGCCAGGCTCCGTCGCGGCCGCTGCGCTGGGCGGCCGGGTCTCGAAGCTGCCGCCGAGCGCAAGATGAAGGTTCACGCGCTGCACGAGCCGCTCGGTCTGCATGTGCAGTAGCGCCGTGCGCGCCCCGTAGAGTGCCACGTTTTGCTGCAACACGGCTCGAAGGTCGCCCGAGCCGACTTTGTACCGGACCTGCGCGAGCTCGAGCGTCCGGGCGTTGCTTGCCACGGCGCGCGCGAGAATCGCTTCGCGCTCGTCGGCGGCGAACTCCGCCGACAGCGCCGCCTCGACTTCGCCGAACGCACGCGCGCCGACGCTTCCGTAATTCGCGATCGCGAGCTTCTGCTCGGCGGTGCGGATGTCGACCTGCGCTTCCAGCGCGAAGCCGTTGAAGATCGGCGCGGCCAGATTCGCGCCGAAGCTGACGACCGGGTTGCTGTGGTTCTGCAGCACGAACAGCTCGCTCGAAACCGACGAGATGCCGGCTGTCAGCGCGATCTTGGGTAGCCGCGCCGCCTTCGCTTCGGCGACCCTGTAGAACGCCGACGCCACGCGTCGCTCCGCGGCGATCACGTCGGGCCGCCGCTCGAGCAGCTCGGAAGGCAGTCCTACGGGAACCGGACCCGGTACGGCGGGAAGCGCGACCGGTACGTCGACCTGCGCAGCGGGATAACGACCGACGAGCGTTTCGAGCGCGCGCCGCGCCTGCTCGTAGGCGAGCGCCAGTTGCCGCGCCGCATCGCGGGCGGTCTCGACGTTTGCTTGCGCGAGCGTGACGTCGTATTCGTCGCCGACGCCGACGCGCTGGCGGTCGCTCGCAAGGCCGACGCCCTGCTCGGACGAGCGCACGACGTCGTCGGCGATCGCCCGCTGCAGGCGCGCCTCGATTGCGAGCATCCAGCTCTTCGCCACGAGCGCCGCAATCGACTGCCGCGCGTACTCGGCGTCGAGCGCCGTTGCCTGATACTGTTCGAGACCCGCTTCGCGTTCGGCACGCGCGCGTCCCCAGATGTCGAGCTCCCAATTCGCGGTGAGCCCCACTCCGCTCAGACCGGAGCTGTCGCCGCCGAGCTTGCCTCCGCCACGCGCGAGAAGATTGACGGCGGGATAGATGCCGGCCCCGGCGAGCTTTGCGTAAGCGGTCGCCTGCTCGACTCGCGCGGCGGCGATGCGCAGGTCGGTGTTGTACGCGAGCGCTTCGCGAACGAGCGCGTCGAGCTGCGCGTCGCCGAACGCCGCGAGCCAGTTGTCGGCGACGGTTTCCGGCGCGGTTTGCGCCGCCGTCCACGCGGCCGGCGGCTTCACGTTCGGGATCGACTGCGCGCGAATCTCGTCCGGTTTCGGCGGCGATTCGAGCGCGCATCCCGCCAGGGCAACTGCGGCGATCAGCAGCGCGAGTGGTGCCGGGTTGCGCATCGAATTCAGTGCAGCTTGAGAATCAGATAGTCGAGCTTCGTGCCGACGCGCAGGATCACCTTGCGAATGATGTGGATCATTTCGCCGTGGTCGCTGTAGATCGCCCCATGCCCGACCGCACCGGCCGGCAGGAATAACCCCGCATCTTTCGGCTCGACCGCAAGCTTGACCGGAAAGCGCCCGGGCGGCATCGGCCCGTAGCCGGTCATCGGAAGCTGCGTGCTGTTCGGCACCTGCCCCTGCCCTTGCGCCCACACGATCGAGTCCACCTTCGCCTTGATGATGCGCCCCGGGTAGGCGTTCAGCGTGAATTCGGCCTCGTTGCCCGGCTCGACCACTTGCAGCTCGTTTTGCCCATACAGCGCGATCACCTGGTACGTTTCCTCGACGAACGTCATCGCCGGCGTGATCGGAAACGCCGCCGTGAACGAGCCGGGACGTAGCTGGACATTGATCGCGTACCCGTCGGCCGGCGCAACGACCGTCGTCTGCGACAGCTCCCACTTGGCGCTCTCGAGCTGCGCGCGGATCTGGGCGACGGGCGCGTACTCGTTGTTGAACTTGCCGCCCATCCGTTGCCGTATCTGCCGCTCGCTCGCGAGCGCCTGCGTTTCGGCGGCGCGCGACTGCGCGGAGACGCTGCGCGCCGTGTCGAGCTGCGCCTCGAGCTCCTTCGCGTCGGTCTGGGCCTTTTCCAGCGCAAACCTGTCGCCGGCACCGCTCGAAACGAGCTCGCGATTCTGGCCGACGCGCGTGCGCGCAAGATCGAGCCTCGTCTGCACTTCGCGAACCCGCGAATCCGCCTGCTGGATCGCGCCGCGGGCCTCGGTCACCTTGCCGACGGCGCCCGCGAGCTGCTCGTCGAGCTCCTTCGACGACGCCTGCGTGTTGGCGAGCTGCGCTTCGAGCGCGCGCACGGTGAGCTCGTAAGGCGTCGGATCGATCCGGAACAGCACGTCGCCCTTCTTCACCAGTCGGTTCGGCTCGACCGGTACCTCGATCACGCGACCCCGCACCTGCGGCACGACGTTGATGACGTACTTGATCACGCGCACGTCCGCGCTCGATGGCGCCACGACGTTGAGCGCGAGGATCAATACCGTCAACGCGACGATCGGGATGACGACGACGGTTACCTGGGTGCCGATGTTCCACGGCAGCCATTTCATCTTGATGAAGACGAACCAGACGATCGCTGCGTAGATCGCCAGAAGCAGGACTTCCATTTATGCGCTCCGACGTTCAGCGGGCGGCGTCGCGGGCTGCAGCGCCGTGAGGTCTTCGCGCAACCGGATGAGCTTCGCGGGCAGCGCGCCGCGCGAATGCATCGCGTCGAGCTCCTGCTTCAGACGGGCGAGCTCTTCGTCCACCAGCTCGCCGCCGCGCGCCTTCTCGCCGAGCTCCTCGAAATACTCGTCGGCCTTGTCGGTCCCGTACGCGCCCTTGTACGCGACCGGCTTCGTGTACGCCCACAGCCACGCGATCGGCCACAGCAGTCCGCCGAACACGAGCGAAAGGAGGCAGAGCGTCTGGATCGCCTGTGTCTGCGGGTGATGGCGCTTGTGCGCGATCTTCTCGGGCAAAACGTGCACGAGCCAGAACACCGTGATGCCGATGACGGGCACCAGTACGAGCACAGTCCATGCGATGCCGTTCGCCACCGCGTCGAGAGCGTCCCCGCTGAAGAGGGACGCCTGCGCGCTGCCGCTCGCGAGCGCCGACAGTGCGGCCGGCAACAGCGATCCCGCACGCGGCAGATATGCCCGTTTCATGTTCATGCTCTCAATTCGCGCAGCCTCGCGGCTATGGTGATGATCGATCGGCCTTCAGTCTTTGCAATTCTCGACAGCGGGACGAGCCAAGGCGCCCTCCCGCACCGCCAGCCGCAATGATCGCAAAGGCTGTCGAGATTTGCGAGGACGTCGGCCCCCGCGCCGCGCACGATCCCCGCCACGGCGACCAACGCGTCCAACGTTCACGCGACGCGCGTTACGCCGAATTCGCGAGGGAAGAACGCGTGCGCTGCGATTCGGCCGTTGAGCTAGGCGTCGTACGCGACCGCCCGCCGCCACCGACCCGGCGTCGTTCCTGCCCAGCGGCGGAACGTGCGCATGAACGGGCTTATTCCGGCGTAACCAAGCGTCGCGGCGACGTCGTCGAGCGCGATTTCGGAATCGCCGAGAAGCTGTCGCGCGACCTCGAAGCGCACCTGATCGAGCACCTCTTGGAACGTCGTGCCTTCGGCTTTCAGACGGCGGTTCAGCGTTCTTCGATGCATCGACAGCAACTCGGCTACGTCGTCGCCCGACGTCTTGCCGTGCAGCAGAACGAGGCGCAACGCGCGGTAGACCTGCTCGACAAGCTGACCGCCGTCAATGCGCTCGGCGATCTGCTCCACCAATCGACGGCGCGCCGGATCGTAGCCCTCGATACGCTGCTCCATCCAGTGATTGGGGAATCTGACGGCGCAAAACTCCGCGTTGAACCGGGGCTGCACCTTGAACAACTGGCGGTACGGCGTTGCGTCACGCGGCTTAGCGTGCGGGACCAGCACCTCGGTCGGCACCCACGCCGGGCCGCACAAGTCCCGCAGGATATTGCACGACGCGGCGAGAAATGCGTCGTATATCTGGTCGGTTCCCGCGATGCCGGGCTGATAGATCGCATAGCCGACATCGACCATGCCGCCGCGCTCCAGGGAAAACGAAAGCGCGCCGCCGCTGTTCAGGTGCTGGTAGACCGTCATCGACTGGAGCGCATCGCCGAGCGTTTCGGAGTTGCGCATGAGCTCCCCGACGATACCAAGATCAGGCAGGCGCCACATGCGTCCGGCAAGCAATCCGAAATGGGCGCACGCGGTCCGCTCGGCTGCTTCGCGCAACAGCGCGCCACAGCTTGCATAGGGAATCCTGGCGTCGCAATGGTCGAGCGCGTCGGGCGCCAATCCGACGTGTGCCAACATCGACGCCGAATCCTCTCCAAATTGACGAATCAGCAAGGGCAACGCCGTGAAGCCGCCGACCCGTTGGGCCCAGGGCTGAACTCCAACAGCGTCGCTCGCTCGCATCCGCCTACCCATGATTGTGTCTTTCCCTTTCGCCGCGCGGATGTCAGGTTCCCCGCGCAAGGCGGAAAACTCGTTGAGATATGTCAAATGATTTCAATTTGGCGGGTTTCCGGCGCCGATCGAGGTCAACGCGAGCGGGGGAATGCAAGGGGACTCCCCGCTGCGGGACTGATCCGCGGAATCACGCGATGACCGACTTCGTCGAGGTTTCTCGGCTGGAACGCATTGGGCCCGGGTGCGGCATCGTCGTTACGGGCGAGCATGGAGCGATCGCCCTGTTCAACTCGGACGGCCGGATATTCGCCGTCGACGATGCCTGTGTTCGCTGCGGTTCGTCGCTCGCGGCGGGTACTCTCATCGAGACGCAGGTCCGCTGCTCCGGGTGCGATTGGCGATACGACATTATGACAGGTTGCGTGAACGGGATCCCGGCCCTGAAGATCGATACGTTCGCGGTGCGCGTCGTCGATTCGCGCGTGATGATTTCGACGACGCTCAATTGGATTCCGGATGACTGATATACGGGCGGACGATGCAGGTGCGGTAACGGCTTCCCGCGGCTGGCGCGCGATCTTTCCGCCGGCTCAGTGGGTGCCGACATACCGTGGCTCATGGCTTCGGCAAGACGCCGTCGCCGGCATCACGCTCGCAGCCTATGCGATTCCGGTGTCGCTCGCCTATGCGTCGCTCGCGGGCCTTCCGCCGCAGCATGGCGTCTATTGCTACCTGGTCGGAGGGATCGCCTACGCGCTGTTCGGCACGTCGCGCCAGCTCGCGATCGGTCCGACGTCGGCGATCTCGCTGCTCGTCGGCACGACGGTGGCGGGGATGGCGGCGGGCGATCCCGCGCGCTGGGCGCAGATCGCCGCGCTCACCGCCTTGGTCATCGCGGCGATCAGCCTCATTGCCTGGATATTGAAGCTGTCGTCGCTAGTGAACTTCATCAGCGAGACGATCCTGCTCGGATTCAAGGCCGGCGCCGCGCTGACGATCGCGATGACGCAGCTCCCGAAGCTCTTCGGCGTGCCCGGCGGTGGCAGCGATTTCTTCGAGCGCGCATGGAAGCTCGCCACGCAGATTCCCGAAACCAACCTCGTGGTCCTCGCGTTCGGTTTGACGGCCATCGTGTTGCTCGTCGCGGGCGAGAAGCTGTTGCCCGCGCGCCCGGTCGCGCTGCTCGTCGTCATTGCTTCGATCGTCGCGCTGTCGGTGACGCCGCTTGCACAGTTCGGCTTCAGGACCGTCGGCGTGCTGCCGACCGGACTGCCCGATCTCGTGTTGCCGTCGCTGCGCCCGAGCGATGCGGACGGCGTCGTCCCGCTCGCCTTCGCGTGCTTCCTTCTCGCGTATATCGAAGGCGTTTCCGCCGCCCGCGCGCTGGCGCAGAAGAACGGTTACGAGATCGATGCGCGCCAGGAGCTGCTCGCGCTCGGCGCGTCCAACTTGGCGGCGGCGTTCGGCCAGGCGTATCCGGTCGCCGGCGGCCTGTCGCAGTCGACGGTCAACGACAAGGCCGGGGCGAAGACGCCGCTGGCGCTCGTATTCGCGTCGGCGACCATCGGCGTCTGCCTGATGTTCCTGACCGGAATGCTGCGCAATCTCCCCGACGTCGTGCTCGCCGCGATCGTGCTCGTGGCCGTCAAGGGATTGATCAACATCCCGGAGCTTCGCCGCGTGCGGGCGCTCAGCCGGATGGAGTTCCGGATTGCGATGGTCGCGTTCGCCGGTGTGCTCGTGCTCGGCATCCTCAAGGGCGTGCTGCTCGCGACCATCGTCTCGATGCTGCTGCTGATCCGCCGCGCCGCGCACCCGCACGTCGCGAGACTCGGCCGCGTTCCGGGCACGCGCCGCTATTCGGACGTCGGGCGCAACCCGGACAACGAGAACGTGCCCGGCGTGCTGATCGTCCGCGTCGAATCGGGCCTGCTCTACTTCAACGCCGGACACGTGCGCGACGAGGTGCGCCGATTGGTCGCAGCCTTCGGCGAGGGACTGCGCCTCGTCGTGTGGGACCTGTCGACATCGCCGTACGTCGATATCGCAGGCGCGCGCCTGCTCGGGGAAATCCAGCGGGAACTGGCGGCGCGCGGCGCGGCGCTTCGAATCGTCGACGCTCGATCGTCGGTGCGCGACCTCATCCGCAAGGAAGTCGGACCGAGCGTCGGAGAAGTCAGCCGTCGCGTTTCCATCGACGAAGCGGTCTCGGCCGCTGTCTGAACCGATTTGCAATTCTCGACATTCGATCGCCGCGGCGATCGAGACGGATCGGCGATTGCGATGACGACCCACAACGTTCGTCTTCGTCGCCGACGGTATTGCGTGCGCTCATCCAACCGTCGTTGACGCCTATCAATACGAGTCGCGCGTAATCGGTAAAAAATTGCGGAATCGCTTCCGACCCAGGAGGAACGCGATGGCAACATCTCCGTCGTTCGCAGTCGGCGCCGCCATCCCGGCCAAGAGCCCGACCCCCGCCAGGCTCGACTTTCTGCAAAGCGCAAGCGGCCTCGCGCTCGCGTTGTTCATGTGGGGCCACATGTTCTTCGTGTCGTCGATCCTTCTCGGCAAGGACGCGATGTGGACGATCACGAAGCTGTTCGAGGGCTATTTCTTCTTCGGGCAGGCGTACCCCGGCATCGTGTCGTTCATCGTCGGCTGCGTGCTGGTCATCTTCGTCGCGCACGCGTTTCTCGCCGTACGCAAGTTTCCGATCAATTACCAGCAGTACCGGACGTATCGCGAGCATATGCATGGCATGCGGCACGAGGACACGACGCTGTGGTTCTGGCAGGTCGTCACCGGCTTCGCGCTGTTCTTCCTCGCGACGATCCATTTGTACGTGATGCTGACGCACCCCGGAAAGATCGGACCGTACGAGTCCGCCGACCGCGTGTGGTCGGACTTCTACTGGCCGCTCTATCTGGTGCTGCTGTTCGTCGTCGAGTTGCACGGCGGCATCGGGCTCTATCGGCTGTGCGTCAAGTGGGGCTGGTTCAGCGGTGCCGATCCGAACGCATCGCGCAAGCGGTTGAAGACGCTCAAATGGGCGCTGACGGCATTCTTCCTCGTGCTCGGGCTCGCCACGCTCGCCGCGTACGTGAAGCTCGGAATCGAGCACGCGCCGAAGTACGGTGAGCGCTACACGCCTGCGTGGGTGCAACCGGTGAAGGCGGAGGCGCCATGAAGATCATCTACACCGACGTGCTCGTCATCGGCGGAGGACTTGCCGGCCTTCGGCTCGGCATCGGCGCACGGCGCCGTGGTCACGACGTCATCGTGCTGTCGCTGGTACCGCCGAAGCGATCGCACTCGGCCGCCGCGCAAGGCGGCATGCAGGCGTCGCTCGGCAACGTGATCAAGGGCCAGGGCGACAACGAAGACGTCCATTTCGAGGACACCGTTCGCGGCAGCGACTGGGGCGCCGACCAGCGCGTCGTTCGCATGTTCGTCAACACCGCGCCCAAAGCGGTGCGCGAGCTCGCGGCGTGGGGCGTGCCATGGAGCCGCGTGCGCCGCGGCGACCGCGACGTGATCATCAACGGGCAGAAGGTGACGCTCACCGAGCGCGACGAAGCGCACGGCACCGTCGCGCAGCGCGATTTCGGCGGCACGAAGAAGTGGCGCACGTGCTACGTGTCCGACGGCACCGGCCACGCGATGCTGCAAACGATGAGCGATCAGGCGATCGCGGCGTCGATCCCGGTGCACGAGCGCATGGAGGCGATCGCGCTGATCCACGACGGATCGCGCTGCTACGGTGCGATCGTGCGCAATCTCGTCACCGGCGAGCTCCTCGCCTACGTCGCGAAGGCAACCGCGATCGCCACCGGCGGTGCCGGTCGCATCTACCGCGTCACGACCAACGCCGTGATCTGCGAAGGCATCGGTCACGCGATCGCGCTCGAAACGGGCGTTGCGGCGCTCGGCAACATGGAGGCCGTGCAGTTTCACCCGACGGGAATCTTCCCGGCGGGCATCCTCGTCACCGAGGGCTGCCGCGGCGACGGCGGCTTGCTCAAAGACGTCGACGGGCACCGCTTCATGCCCGACTACGAGCCCGAAAAGAAAGAGCTCGCCTCGCGCGACGTCGTGTCGCGGCGCATGGAGGAGCACATCGCGAAGGGCAAAGGCGTCAAGAGCCCGTTCGGCGATCACCTGTGGCTCGACATCACGTTGCTCGGCGAGACGCACATCAGGCACAACCTGCGCGAAGTCTACGAGATCTGCCATTACTTCCTCGGCGTCGATCCGATCAAGGACCTGGTGCCCGTGCGGCCGGCGCAGCACTACACGATGGGCGGCGTTCGCACCGATCACACCGGCGAGAGCACGACGCTCAAAGGTCTCTTCGCGGCGGGCGAAGCCGCGTGCTGGGACATGCACGGGTTCAACCGGCTTGGCGGCAACTCGGTCGCCGAGACCGTGGTCGCCGGCATGATCGTCGGCGAGTACGTGGCGGACTTCTGCGACAAGATCGACAACGACGTCGACATTGCGACGCGCGTCGTTCACGACTTCCTGCGCCGCGAACAGCTTCGCATCGACGGACTGATCAACGGCCGCGGCAACGAGGATCCGGCGGCGCTTCTCGCCGCGATGCAGGATTTGATGACCGCCAAGGTCGGGATCTTCCGGCGCGGCGCGGATCTCGAGTCGGCGGTGGCGCGGCTGCAGAGACTTCTCGAGCGCAGCCGCAATATCGGGCTCAAATGCAAGGCGCGCGCTGCGAACCCCGAGCTCGCGACGGCGTACCGCGTGCCGAAGATGCTGAAGACCGCGCTCTGCGTCGCGTACGGGGCGCTCATCCGCACCGAGAGCCGCGGCGCGCACTTCCGCGAGGACTTCCCGCGGCGCAACGACGCCGAATGGCTGAAGCGCACGCTCGCGACGTGGAAATCGGACGACGACACGTTGCCGTCGCTCGCCTACGAGTCGCTCGACGTCATGCGGATGGAGCTGCCGCCGGGATGGCGCGGCTATGGCGCGAAAGACTACGTCGACCATCCGGACACGCCGACGCGCGCCGCGCAGGTCGAGAGCGTGCGCAAGACAATGGCTAGCGCACCGCGGTTCGCCGTGCAGAACGCGTTGATGCCCTACGCGGAGCTGCTGCCCAAGCGCTACCGCGGCCGAAACGAGCGCATCGACGAGCCGCTCACCACCGAACCTGTCGAGGCTGTGTCATGAACGACGTCGCCGTCAAGACAGCACCGCTTCCGAGCCGAGCCTCCGCACGGCGTGACGCACCGCGCCGTGTACTGGTGGTCAATGTGTTCCGCCACAATCCGCACGAACCTCGCAGCGTGCCGCGCATGCAGACCTACACGCTCGAAGAGGCCGACGGGATGACGCTGTTCATCGCGCTCTCGCAAATCCGCGAGAAGCAGGACCCGTCGCTGCAGTTCGACTTCGTCTGCCGTGCCGGCATCTGCGGCAGCTGCGCGATGGTGATCAACGGCAGGCCGACGCTCGCCTGCCGCACGCTCACCAAGAACCTGCCGGCAGAGATCACGCTCGCGCCGCTGCCGTTCTTCGAGCTGATCGGCGACCTTTCGGTCAACACCGGCAGGTGGATGCGCGGGATGAGCGAACGCGTCCAGGGCTGGTTGCATATGAAGGACACCGACCCGGACCTGCGGCGGATCGAGCAGCGAATGGATCCCGATCTCGCCGACAGGATCTACGAGCTCGACCGCTGCATCGAATGCGGTTGTTGCGTCGCCGCCTGCGGAACCGCGCGCATGCGAAAGGACTTCGTCGGCGCCGTCGGACTCAATCGCGTCGCGCGATTCCAGCTCGACCCGCGTGACACGCGCACCGACCGGGACTACTACGACGTCGTCGGCGACGACGAGGGCGTCTTCGGCTGCATGTCGCTGCTCGGCTGCCACGACGTCTGTCCGAAGGAATTGCCGCTCGCGACGCAGATCGCGTTCCTGCGGCGCAAGATGGTGAGAATGGGCTTCAACTGAACACACTAACGTCGCCGCCGCGGCAAGTGAAAGCCCCGGCGACCGACAGGAGGAAGAGCATGGACACGATGGTCACCCGGATCGAAAAGGACTTCCTCGGTGAGAAGGTGCTGCCCGACACCGCGTACTACGGCGTGCAGACGCTGCGCGGCAAGGAGAACTTCCACATCACCGGCATCCCGATGTCGCTGGAGCCGAACTTCATCAAAGCGTTCGGCTACGTGAAAAAGGCTGCCGCGCTCGCCAATCGCGACCTCGGCGTGCTCGACCGAAAAGTCGCCGACGCGATCGCTTCGGCGTGCGACCGCCTGATCGCGGGCGAGATGCGCGATCAGTTCGTCACCGACTTCATCCAGGGCGGCGCCGGAACGTCGACCAACATGAACGCGAACGAGGTCATCGCGAACCTCGCGCTCGAGAGTCTCGGCCACAAGAAGGGCGAGTATCAGTATGTGAACCCGAACGACCACGTCAACTTCGGGCAGTCGACCAACGACATGTACCCGACGGCGTTCCGGCTCGCACTGATCCTGCGCCTGATGACCTACGTCGACGCGCTTCGCAAATTGCAGCAAGCATTTTTTGCTAAGGGCAAGGAGTTCGACCAGGTGCTGAAGATGGGCCGCACGCACCTGCAGGACGCCGTGCCGATGTCGCTCGGTCAGGAATTCCATGGCTGGGGCACGACGATCGGCGAGGAGGTGCAGCGCATCCTCGAAGTGCGCCAGTTCCTGCACGAGATCAACCTCGGCGCGACTGCGATCGGCACATCGGTCACCGCCGCGCCCAAGTACCCCGAGCTCGCAACGGAATACCTGTCCGAGCTCACCGGCTTCAAGTTCATCCTGGCGGGCGACCTGGTCGAAGCGACCTCCGACACCGGTGCGTACGTGCTGCTGTCGGGCGTGCTGAAGCGCACGTCGTCGAAGCTCACCAAGATCTGCAACGACATCCGCCTGCTCGCCTCGGGTCCGCGCTGCGGCTTCAACGAGATCAACCTGCCGCAGATGCAACCCGGCAGCTCGATCATGCCGGGCAAGGTCAACCCGGTGATCCCGGAGGTCGTGAACCAAGTCGGCTTCCTCGTGATCGGGCTCGACCTCACGGTGACGCTCGCCGCGTCGGCGGGCCAGCTTCAGCTCAACGTGATGGAGCCGGTGATCACGTTCGCGCTCTTCACGTCGATCGCGACGATGGAAAACGCGGTGAACAGCCTGCGCGTCAATTGCATCGACGGCATCACCGCCAACGCGGATCGCACGCGCGACATGGTGCTCAATTCGCTGGGCATCGTCACCGTGCTCAAGCCGTCACTGGGCTACAAGCAATGCGCGGAAATCGCGCGCGAAGGCTACGAGACCGGCAAGCCGCTGCACGACATCGTCGTCAAGGAGCGGAAGCTTCTGACGCAGGAGAAATGGGACGAGGTCTTTTCGTTCGAGAACCTGATCAGTCCGAAGTTCGAACAGTAGGGAGCGCAGCCGCATCCTGGAGATGAAACCATGACACTTTCAATCATTCTGCAATTCGTCGTCGTGCTCGGCGCGATCTGGATGGGCGCGCGATCGTCGGGCGTCGGGCTCGGTCTGTGGGGCGCGGTCGGCCTGCTCGTGCTGATCGTCGCCTTCGGCATCAACCCGACGTCGCCGCCGATCGACGTGATGCTCATCATTCTCGCCGTGATCATGGCGGCATCGGTGATGGACGCCGCAGGCGGCATCGAATTCCTGGTGCGCATCGCCGAGCGGATCATCCGCGCGAATCCCAAGTACGTGACCATCGTCGCGCCGCTCACGACGTGGACCTTCACGTTCCTCGCCGGCACCGGTCACATCGTGTATCCGCTGCTGCCGGTGATCTACGAGACCGCGCATCAAAGCGGCATCCGGCCCGAGCGGCCGATGGCGGTCGCGACGATCGCCTCGCAGCAAGCGATCACCGCGAGTCCGGTGGCCGCTGCGACCGCGGCGATGATCGGTCTATTCGCCGAAAAGGGCATGACGCAATGGGGCCTGCCCGAGATCCTGATGATCTGCGTGCCCGCCACGCTCACCGGCGTCATCGCCGCGGCGATCGTCTCGATGTTCATCGGCAAGGACCTGAAGGACGATCCGGAATACCAGGCCGCGCTAAAGGCCGGCAAGATCCCCGCGCCCAAGGTCTATGCGCCCGCAGGCGCGCAGCCGATGACGCCCGCGCCCGTGCTGGCAGCTAGCGCGCCAGGTCGAAGCCAACGTGGCGCGGTCGGCGACCTGGCAGTCGCGGCGCCCCGCGGAGATCGGCCCGCCGTCGGCGCAGCCGACGTAACGAGCGCCGGGGCTCGTCCGCCGCTCAAGCCGGCCGCGAAGCTCTCCGCCTACGTGTTCCTGGTCGGTGTCGGCCTCGTCGTGCTGTTCGGATTCTTCCCCAGCCTGCGCACGCTTCCGGGCGCGAAGAGCGCGCTCGCAATGCCGATCGTGATCGAGATCGTGATGATGTCGGTCGCGGCGATCATGCTGGTGGCGACCAAGGTGCTGGTCGACGAGGTTCCGAAGACGCCGACGCTGCGTGCCGGTGTGGTCGCCGTCATCGGGATCTTCGGTCTCGCATGGCTCGGCGACAGCTTCATCGCAGCGCACAAGGACGTGATCGTTCCGGCGATCGGAGAGTGGGCGAAGGCCGCGCCGTGGACGTTCGCGTTCGGGTTGTTCTTCGCGTCGGTGCTGCTCTACAGCCAGGCCGCGACGACCCGCGCGCTGATGCCGCTCGGCATGGCGCTCGGCATCCCGCCGCAGTTCCTGATCGCGATGTTCCCGTCGGTTAACGGCTACTTCTTCATCCCGACGTACGGCTCGCTGATCGCGGCGATCAACTTCGACTTGTCGGGAACGACGAAGATCGGCAAGTACGTGCTCAACCACTCGTTCATGATCCCGGGGCTCGTCGCCACCGCGACGGCGGTCGTAACCGGCTTGTTCCTCGCGAGGATCGTGTTCTAGGGAGTCGCGTCGGCGCGTCTAAACAGCCCGGTGTTGGCAGTGCAGCACAAGCTGGCACCGGCGCCGAGCAGCCTCCAGCAACGCATGCAACGGTTCGGCCCGGTTGCCGGACCGTTGCTCGTGTCGGTCGTGCACCACGCGCTACTGCTGTTGCTTGCTTCCTTTGATGTTGCCCGCGACGCCGCCGACGACGGCGCCTATCGCTGCGCCGGTCCACCCGCTCCCGCCCGCGATCGCCGCAATGCCGGCGCCGGCAGCCGCGCCGACGGCCGCGCCTGTCACCGTGCCTTGCTGCTGGGGCGTCATGTTCGTGCATCCGATGACAGCGGCCGCGATCAAACCCGCCGCAACCAGGACAAGTCGCTTCATGTTCGATCTCCTAGCTGGATTTCTGAAGGCCGGGCACGACCATCTCGAACCAGATCGTCTCGAGCACCGGCCGCTGCAGTCGGTCGGGGTGCGCCGCATACCACTTGTTCAGTCCCTCGCGGACGCTGTCGAGCGTCTGCCCTTTCAGCCCCTTGACCAGTCGCGGCAGGAAGCTCTGCGAATCGGGCGGCGGGCTCGAGCCGTGGTAAGCCATTTCGACCTGGACGATATTGGCAATGCCGACGAGGTAAACCTTCTTCAGATCCTCGGACGATTTCACCCAATGCTCGCCCGTGACCATCGGGACTTCTTCGGCACGGGCGTTGATGGCCGTGCCCGCGAGCGCTATCGCCGCGATCGCGATCAAGGTGCGCCAGATGTTCGTCGTCATGCGATCTCCTTCTCCGAAGCAGGCCGATATTCGCATGGTACCCCCGAACGCGTCGCGCGATGCAGGCCCAATCCGACCGGTGCTCGTATAATCGAAGGCTTCTCGGACACCGTGCGAGCGCAGTCGTCGGCTGCCGCGCGAAGGTCGCCATTCGAACGGCGACGACGCCGCGCCGACGACTGCTGACATCAAGCGAGCGAGCGTTGCCGATCGCCAACGGGAGAACTGCATGGTCCGATCTGCCCACGTCGTTTTCGCTGCGCTGCTCGCCATCGCGCTGCCGACCGGCTGCGTCGTCTACGAGCCCGCGTACTACTCTTCTCCCGCGACGTACGATCGCGCGTGGAGCGCAGCGCTTGGCGCGCTCCAGGATACCGGCGTGCAGATAACGTCGAGCGATTCCGCGAGCGGCGTCATACGCGGCACCAAGGATGGCGTTGCCGTGTCCGTTTCCGTGCTGCGACAGGCCGACGGACGAACGCAGGTGCGGTTCGACGCGAAAGGCTCCGAACGTGATCCGGGGCTTGCCGAGCGGATGTCGCAGGCCTACGACCGGCGAATGGGCCGCTGACCCCAGCCATGACCAGCGAACTCCAGGCTCCAGTCCCGCGGCGCGATCTCACGCGCACCGTGCTCGTGGTGCTGCTGATCGCGATCCTGATCGGCTCGTCGTTCTGGATATTGCGCCCGTTCCTGCTGTCGGTCGTCTGGGGGATGATGATCGTCGTCGCAACGTGGCCGCTGATGCTCAAGGTGCAGGCGCGATTGCGCCGTCGCGCTCTGGCGGTGGCGGTGATGTCTGCGGCGATGGTCCTGATATTCGTCGTGCCGCTGGTGCTTGCGATTCAGACCGTGGTCGACAACCTCGACACGATCACGGGATGGATCCAATCGCTGTCCACCGCGACGATTCCGCCGCCGCCCGAATGGCTCGGCAGAGTCCCGTTGCTCGGCGCGAAGATCGCCGGCAAGTGGGCCGAGGTCGCGGCGTCACGCCCCGAAGAGCTTGCTTCGCGCCTCGCGCCTTATGCCACCAATGTCGCGCAGTGGCTTGCAGGAGCGTTCGGGAGCATCGGCGCGCTGACGCTGCAGTTCCTGTTGACCGTCATCGTCGCCGTGATCATGTACTCGAGCGGCGAAACGGCGAGAGAGGCGCTGATCCGCTTCGGGCGCCGCCTCGCGGGCGATCGCGGCGAAGGCGTCGTGATCCTAGCCGGTCAGGCAATCCGCGCCGTCGCGCTCGGTGTCGTCGTAACCGCCCTCGCGCAAACGCTGCTCGCCGGCATTGGTCTGGCGGTCGCCGGCATTCCGTTCGCGGGGCTGCTCACCGGCATCATCCTGCTGTTGTGCATCGCGCAGATCGGGCCCGTTCTCGTGATGG
Source organism: uncultured beta proteobacterium (assembly GCA_963728935.1). Taxonomy (GTDB): domain Bacteria; phylum Pseudomonadota; class Gammaproteobacteria; order Burkholderiales; family Casimicrobiaceae; genus CAVSMC01. The sequence goes on from CAVSMC010000001.1 coordinate 4,298,021, forward strand.
TCCCCGCGGTCATCTGGCTCTTCTGGACCGATCAAACTGCCTGGGGAAGCGCGCTGCTGGTCTGGACGGTTCTCGTGGGGGCGATGGACAACGTCTTGCGCCCGCTGCTGATCCGCAAAGGCGCCGATCTGCCGCTGTTGCTGATCTTCGCCGGCGTGATCGGCGGGCTGATCTCGTTCGGCATCATCGGCCTTTTCGTCGGGCCGGTCGTGCTCGCCGTCTCTTACACGTTGCTGAAGGACTGGGTGGCCGAGCAGGACCGCGCATGAAACGGTCGATGCGCATGCACGCGATCTCTGGCCGATCGGGTCGATTGATGTGCTCCGCTTCGGCATTCTGAGCAACATCGATCGCAACGGCACTCAGGCAACGCATTGGCCGGTCCGACACGCGAATTCTGGGACGCACGATTCCAGTCGGGCGAAACGCCGTGGGATCGGGGCGCCGCGCATCCGCAGCTTCAGATGTGGCTCGGTGCGGGCACATTGCGGCCCTGCCGGATCCTGGTTCCCGGTTGTGGCACGGGTCACGAAGTCGCGGCGCTTGCGTCTTCCGGATTCGACGTCACCGCGCTCGACTACGCGCCCGAAGCGCTTCGTCGCACGCGACGCACGCTCGAAGCGGCGAATGCAGGCGCCGAGCTGATCGAAGCCGACGTGCTCGCGTGGAGCCCCGATCGCGACTTCGATGCGATCTACGAGCAAACCTGTCTTTGCGCGTTGTATCCCGACCAGTGGCGCAGCTACGCCGATCAGCTCCATCGTTGGCTCGCGCCTCGCGGAAAGCTCCTCGCGCTGCTCGTCCAGCTTCTGCGCCCCGGTGCCGCGCACGGCTCGATCGAAGGCCCTCCGTACCACTGCGACATCAATGCGATGCGCGCGCTCTTTCCCGACGTTCGTTGGTATTGGCCGAAACCGCCCTATCCGCGCCTTGCGCATCCGCGCGGCTTCGACGAGCTCGCCGTCGTTCTGGAGCGGTCCGGGCAGGTCGAATCGTAGCCGTCGCGACCCGCCCGAAAGGTCTCAGTAGAAGCGCTGTCGCGCTCGAACCCGGACGACGTCGTCAATCCGGCGGCAAACCGATCAGCTCGAACGAGCGCCGAAGCTGCTCGCTCATCGGCAATCCGAGCCGCTGCCCCGACGGCAGCGGCAACAAGAACCACCGGTTGTAGGTCCACATGATCTCGCGGCTCTCGGCGAGCGCGCGCAATGTCCGCTCGACGGCGTCCGCGAGCGGCGCATCGTCGCGCGCGTACATCACGCCGTACGGCTCGAACGACAGCATCTCGCCGACCAGACGCACGTCGCGCGTCTTTGCGCTCTCCGCGAGCAGCCCGCGCAACAGCACGTCGTCGGCCGCAAGCGCGTCGGCTCCGCCTCGTTCGAGGATCGCAAGCGCGTCCCTGTAGTTGTCCGCGGCGACGAACTTCACGCCGAGCGCTCGCAGGCGATCGATCTCGTGCATCACCGCTTCGTTGGTCGTGCCGCGAACGACGGCGACCACGCGACCTCGCAGATCGTTTGCACCGCGCAGGCGGCTCGCACTGGGCACGGCGATCCGCGTCCCCGTCACGAAGATCACCGGCGAGAACGCGACCTGTCTGCGCCGTTCGGCGGTGTTGGTCGTCGAGCCGCACTCCAGATCGACGGCGCCCGATACGACGCGCTCGATGCGATCCTGCGCGCTCACGCGCACGTACTCGATCGCAACGGACGGCTCGTCGATGTCCTGCGCAATGGTTGCGACGATCGCCTGGCAAATGTCGAGCGAGTAACCGACCGGCCGCGCGTTCGCGCCGAGGTACGAGAACGGGATCGCGTTTTCGCGGTAGCCGATTCGCACGACGCGCGTTTCCTTGATGTGCCGCAGACGACCGCTGAGTGCGTCGCTCCATTCGTGGCTCGCAGCCGACACGACCGCGGACGAGCAAACCAATCCGCAGGCAAGCGCGATCGCGGCGCGCACGCGAATGCGCATCGTCTCACGCCCCTGCTGCGGCGGGCCGGACGCCGACGCCGGATTCCTCGTCGTCGGGAAGCGGCTGCCCGAGCTGGCCTTCCCATTTCGCCACGACGCAAGTGGCAATGCCATTGCCGATCACGTTGGTAGCGGTGCGTCCCATGTCGAGGAATTGGTCGATGCCCATGATCAGCAGCAGACCTGCTTCGGGTAACCCGAACATGGGCAGCACGGCGGCGACGACGACGAGCGATGCGCGCGGCACGCCGGCAACGCCCTTGCTCGACAGCATCATCACGAGCAGCAGCGTGAGCTGCGTCTGGATCGACATCTCGATGCCGTACGCCTGCGCAATGAACAGCGCCGCGAACGCTTGGTACACCATCGAGCCGTCGAGATTGAACGAGTATCCGAGCGGCAGCGTCAGCGCGGTGACGCGCTCGTTGACGCCGAAGTGATCCAGCCGCTCCATCAGCTTCGGATAGGCTGCCTCGCTGCTCGCCGTCGTGAACGCGATCAGCATCGGCTCGCGAACCGTCTTCAGCAGCGAGAACACGCGGCCGCCTAGGAAGAAGAAGCCCGCGGAGATCAACACGCACCACAGCAGGAGCAGACTGACGTAGAACGTGCCGATGAACTTGCCGTAGGTCGCGAGCACGCCGATGCCCTGCGTCGTGATCGCCGCGGCGACGGCGCCGAACACGCCGACCGGCGCGAACAGCATCACGTACTCGGTGACTTTGAGCATCGCATGCGCGAGCTCGCCGATGAACTTCACGACCGTGACGGCGGGCCGCTCCTTCAGTGCCGTCAGCGCGAACCCGAAGAACAAGCTGAATACGAGGATCTGCAGGATCTCGTTGGTCGCCATCGACTCGAAGAAGCTGCGCGGGAAGGCGTGGACGATGAATTCCTTGAGGCTCAAGCTGCCTGTCTTGAGATTGGTCGACAGTCCCGCGTCGGGGAGCGCGAGCTTGAGGTTGGCGCCCGGCTGAAACAGGTTCGCGAGTGCCAGGCCGAGCAGCAGCGAGACGATCGACGCCGAAACGAACCACGCAAGCGCTTTGACTCCGATGCGGCCAACCGACTTCGCGTCGCCGGTCCCGGCGATGCCCGCGACGACGGTGGCGAACACCAACGGCGCGATGATCATCTTGATCAGCCGCAGGAAGATGTCGGCGAGCATCGAGAAATAGCCGGCGACGGTCGCGGCCGTCGCCGCGTCGGGGGCTGCCTCGTGCGCGATGTATCCCGCGATGACGCCGGCGAGCGCGGCGGCGAGGATCAAAACCGTAAGCTTGGATCGCATCACGACCTCCGCCGGTTCGGAACGACGCGACCGGATGCCGCCCATCGTACGCCCGCCGCGCGGCCCGTCCCTGCTCGTGGATCAAGGCCGCGGGCGTCGACGGCTCGTCGTCAATATACTTCCTGAACGTACTTGAACGGATAGTTCGTCGGCTGGTAGTCGCCCTGCTTCTGGCGCTTGGGCAGCTTCACCTTCTCCCGCGGTGCGCTCTCGTACGGGATGCGTCCGAGCACGTGCTTGATGACGTTCAACCGCGCCCGCTTCTTGTCGTCGGAGCGCACGACGTACCAGGGCGCCCACGACGAATCGGTCGCCTGGAACATGTCGTCGCGGGCCCGCGAGTAATCGAACCACCGGTTGTACGACTTCACGTCCATCGGCGAGAGCTTCCAGACCTTGCGCCCGTCCTCGATGCGCTGCTCGAGCCTTCGGGTTTGCTCGTCGGGGCTCACCTCCAGCCAGTACTTGAGCAGGATCACGCCCGACTCGACGATCGCCTTCTCGACCAGCGGCGCCGCTGCGAGAAAGCGCTTCGCCTGCTCGTCGGTGCAGAAGCCCAGGACGCGCTCGACACCCGCGCGGTTGTACCAGCTGCGGTCGAAGATCACGATCTCGCCCGCAGCCGGCAGATGCGGAATGTAGCGCTGCAGGTACATCTGCGACTTCTCGCGCTCGGTCGGCGCCGGTAACGCGACGACGCGGAACACGCGCGGGCTCACTCGCTCGGTGATCGCCTTGATCGTTCCGCCCTTGCCGGCGCCGTCGCGACCCTCGAAGACGATGCACACCTTGAGCCCGGCATGCTTCACCCACTCCTGCAGCCGGACGAGCTCGATGTGCAGCGCGCGCAGCGCCTTCGCGTATTCCTTGTTGGACAGAGGCTCGGACGGTGTTGCCGACTTGCCGCGCGCGGATGTTGCGCGTTGCGGCGACGCCGCCTCCGCGGTCTTCTTGCTGGCCCTGCCGGATTTCCTGTCGCCCTTCTTTTCGCGTGCCATTTCCGATGACCCCTTCGTCAGTTGATCGAAGCGCTATCAGTGTGCAACGAGACGGCCTGCGCGTGGCGGGCATTTGCAGCGTCCGCGCACGTGCATTGACCGAATACAAGCTCCCACGCTGCGAGACTACAGCACCTTCTGGGCGACAAGGATCACGGCCGCGAGAAAAGCTGCTTCGACGGCGAGCAGAACGATCGCGCGCGTGCCGACCCTCTTCATGTCGGCAAGGGACGTTTTCAGACCGACCGCGGCGATCGCGATGGTGAGAAAGGCCCTCGACGCCTCGTTCATCGCCGCTCCAACCGCGTGCGGAATCCAACCGAGGCTGTTCACGCCCACCAGGCACACGAAGGCGAGCAGGAACGGCGGCAACAGCGGATCGCTGCTGCGTACGTCGGTGCGCGCGAGCCGATGGCGAACCGCCAATGCCAGAACGGTCACCACCGGCAGTAGTAGTGTTACGCGAAGCATCTTCGTCAGCACGGCGTAATCGCCGACTTCCGGGGAAATACTGTAGCCGGCGCCGACAACTTGCGCCACGTCGTGAATGGTGCCGCCGAGAAAGATTCCGGCCTGGTGCGGACCCAGACCGGCGATCGCGACGATGACCGGATAGGCGACCATCGCGGCGGTCGACATCGCCGTGATGCCGGCGATCGTGAAGATCAACTCGCGCTCCGACTCCTCGTCGCGCGTCAATACCGCCGCGATGGCGATCGCCGCAGAGGCGCCGCAGATCGCGGTCGCGCCGCCGGTCAGGATACCGATCCGACTGCTGAGCCCGACGAACCGGGCCGCCGCCACGCCAAAGGCGATTGTGCCGATGACGGCGCCGACGATCAACGCGCCATTGCTCCATCCGAGCGCGCCGAGCTGGTCGATCGTGATGCGCGCGCCGAGCAACGCGACGCCGAAGCGCAATATTCGACGTGCTGCGAAGTCGATGCCGGCTTTCGCCTCCCCTTCGCCGGAAACGCTGTTGAGCGCCATGCCCAGCAGCAGCGCGTAGAGCAGACTCGGGCCGCCACGGTGGTCGGAGATGAACGTCGACGCGATCGCGACGACGGCACAAAGCAGCAGGCCGGGCCAGACGCCCTCGATTCGCGCCCGCCAGGCGGAAGCAGCCGCGGTCATGCCGTCAGCCCAGCTCGCGCAGCAGCGCTTGGGCCCGCGGCCATTCGCCGAACCCGGAGGCCGGGTTGAGGTGTCCGACCGCGCCGAGGTTCACGACCCTGCTGCCCCATTGCGCAGCGAGCTCGGTGATGCGCTCGTAGCGCCCAAGCGGATCGTTCGTGCTCGCAGCGACGATGCTTGGAAACGGAAGCGGCTTGCGCGGCGTCGGCGTCCAGCCGTTGCGTTGCAGCGTTTCCATCGACGGGTAGCCCTGCGGCAGCGGCGACTCGAAATCCGGCGGCGTGGCAAGAAGCGCGCCCTTGATCGCGCTTCGATGCCGCTGCGACCAATGCACGACGATCATGACGCCGGCGCTGTGCGCGGCGAGAACGACGGGTCCGTCGATCTCGGCAATCGAGCGGTCGAGTCGCTCGACCCAGGCGGCGCAGGACAGCTTGTCGAGCGCGTCGCGCTCCATTCGCGGAACGGATCTCGCGTTGGGCAGCTTGCGCTCGAGGATCGTCTGCCAGTGCTCCGGCATGTGATCGCGCAAGCCGGGCACGATGAGCACCGTCGATGCTTCAGTTTCGCTCACGGCAGTTCCCGTTATCGCGGCTGTTCGAGCGCCGCGGTGAGCTGCGGCACGATCTCGAACAAGTCGCCGACGAGCCCGTAGTCGGCGATCTCGAAGATCGGCGCCTCGGCGTCCTTGTTGATCGCGACGATCACCTTGCTGTCCTTCATTCCAGCGAGGTGCTGAATCGCGCCCGAAATGCCGATCGCGAAGTAGAGCTCGGGCGCGACGATCTTGCCCGTCTGCCCGACTTGCAGGTCGTTCGGCACGTAGCCCGCGTCGACTGCCGCGCGCGAGGCTCCGATCGCGGCATCGAGCGTGCCGGCGAGCCGCTCGAGCAATGCGAAATTCTCGGCGCTTGCGAGCGCACGTCCGCCCGAAACGACGATGCGTGCGCTCGTGAGCTCCGGCCGGTCGGACTTCGCGAGCTCCTGCGCGATCACTTCGACGCGGCGCGTGTCAGGTGCCGCGTCGATGCGCTGGATGATTGCGCCGCCGCCGCTCGGCGGAGCCGCATCGAAAGCCGTCGGGCGCACGGTGATCACCTTGATCGCGTCGACCGATTGCACCGTCGCAAGCGCACTTCCCGCGTAGATCGGACGCACGAACGTGTCCGCGGATTCGACCGCGGTGATTTCCGAAATCTGCGCGACGTCGAGCAGCGCGGCCAAGCGAGGCAGCGCACCCTTCGCGTACGTGGTCGCTGGCGCCAGCACGTGGCTGTAGCCTCCGGCGCGGACGAGCGCGACGAGCGTCGCGGCGACGTTCTCCGCCGTGGGCTTGGCGAACTGCGTTGCGTCCGCGTGCAGGACCTTCGTGACCCCCGGAATCCGCGAAGCCGCGACCGCGGCGAAATCGGCGCCGTGGCCGGCGACCAACACGTGAATATCGCCGCCGATGCGGGTCGCGGCGGTCACCGTGCTGCGCGTCGCCATGTTGGGCGCCGAATGGTCGTGATCGGCGAGTATGAGAATGGTCATGTCGTCGTCTCGCTTCAGGCAATGACTTTCGCTTCGTCGCGAAGCTTCGCGACGAGCTCGTGTACGGTCGCGACCTTGCCGCCGCCCTTGCGTTTCGCGGGCTCGACGACCTTCAGCGTGACGAGCCGCGGCGCGACGTCGACGCCGAGCGCCTGTGGGGTGAGGATCTCGAGCGGCTTCTTCTTCGCCTTCATGATGTTGGGAAGCGTCGCGTAGCGCGGCTCGTTCAGCCGCAGATCGGTCGTGACGAGCGCCGGCAGCGCACACTCGACCGTCTCCGCACCGCCGTCGACCTCGCGCGTCACCCGCGCGCGGCCGACTCCGATCTCCACTTTCGACGCGTACACGGCCTGCGGCCAGTCGAGCAGTGCGGCGAGCATCTGTCCGACCTGATTCGACTCGTCGTCGATCGCCTGCTTGCCGGCGATCACGAGTTGCGGCTTTTCGCGATCGACCAGCGCCTTCAGGAGCTTCGCGACGGCTAGCGGCTGCAGTGGCGCGTCGGTCTCGACCAGCACGGCACGATCGGCGCCAAGTGCGAGCGCCGTTCGCAGCGTTTCCTGGCAGGCGGCGATGCCGCACGACACGGCAACGATCTCCGTTGCGATGCCCTTCTCCTTGAGCCGCACGGCCTCCTCGACCGCGATCTCATCGAAGGGATTCATCGACCTCTTGACGTTGGCTACGTCGACGCCGCTGCCGTCCGCCTTGACACGGACCTTGACGTTGTAATCGACGACGCGCTTGCACGCGACCAGCACTTTCATGTCTCGTTCCTCCGTGGGCAACCGTCGGCTAGCAAAGGCTGCCGCGAATCAGATCTCTTCTTCCGGCATCGCGAGCACGCCCGATGCGCCCTCGACGATCGTGTTGCGCAACCCAGGCGCCTGCGTGAGGCAGTGGTCGGCGAAGTGGCGCGCCGTCGCGATCTTCGCCCGCATGAAACCGCTGTCGCCCTCGTGCGTGGCGAGCTTGCTCGCCGCGATCAGCGCTGCGCGGCCGAGCTGCGCGCCGCCGCAGACGATCCCCGCAAGCTCGAGAAACGGCACGGCGCCTGCAAGCACGGCGCGAGAATCCTGCCGGTACGTGCCCACGACGAAACGCCCGGCGTCGGCGAGCGCGTCGATTCCGGCACGCAGGCGCGCGCCGATCGCGGCGAGCTGCCCGTCGGATGAGCTCGCGAGCGAGCGCTCGACGTCGCGGATTTCCGCGATCGCGGCAGCGAGCGCCGCGCCCTCGTCGCGCACGATCTTGCGCCCGACCAGGTCGTTCGCCTGGATGCCGGTCGTTCCTTCGTAGATCGTCGTGATGCGCGCGTCGCGCGCGTACTGCGCGGCGCCGGTCTCCTCGATGAATCCCATGCCGCCGTGCACCTGCACGCCGAGATACGCGATCTTCTGCGCGAGCTCGGTGCTCCAGCCCTTGACGATCGGGATCATCAGCTCGGCAAACGCGAGCTTCTGCTTGCGCGTTTGCGCATCGGGGTGCCGATGGGCGTGATCGAGCGCGGCCGCCGTCACGTAACCGAGCGCGCGCGCGGCTTCCGCGCACGAGCGCATCGTCATCAGCATTCGGCGTACGTCGGGGTGGCCGACGATGCCGCCGGCCGGCGCATCCTTCGGGGCGCCGACCGCCCGGCCCTGCACGCGCTCGCGCGCGTAGTCGCTCGCCAGCTGATACGCACGGTCGGCGATGCCGACACCCTGCATGCCGACGCCGAAGCGCGCTAGGTTCATCATCACGAACATGTACTCGAGGCCGCGGTTCTCCTCGCCGACGAGGTGTCCGACCGCGCCGCCGTTGTCGCCGAATGCAAGCACCGCGGTCGGGCTCGCGTGAATGCCGAGCTTGTGCTCGAGCGACACGCACTTAACGTCGTTGCGCGCACCGAGGCTGCCGTCGGCGTCGACGAGGAACTTCGGCACGACGAACAGCGAAATGCCTTTGGTTCCCGGCGGCGCGTCCGGCGAGCGCGCGAGCACGAGATGGATGATGTTGTCGGTGTAGTCGTGCTCGCCGTACGTGATGAAGATCTTGTTGCCGTAGAGCTTGTAGGTGCCATCCGCCTGCGCAACGGCCTTCGTCCGTACGGCGGCGAGGTCCGAGCCCGCTTGCGGCTCGGTCAGGTTCATCGTGCCCGTCCATTCGCCGGTGACCATCTTCGGCAGATATGCGCGCTTCAACGCGTCCGAGCCGTTGCGCTCGATCGCTTCGACCGCACCGCTGGTGAGCATCGGGCAGAGCTCGAATGCCATGTTCGTCGCTTTCCACATCTCGTCGACGGCCGCCGCGACGAGCTGCGGCATGCCTTGACCGCCGAAATGCGGATCCTTCGCGAGGCCGTTCCAGCCGAGCTCGCAGAACTGGCGGTAAGCGTCTTTGAATCCGGTGGGCGTGGTCACGCTGCCGTCGCCGGCAAGATGCGCGCCCTCGCGATCGCCGACGCGGTTGAGCGGGTCGAGCACCTCGGCCGCGAACCTCGCGGCCTCTTCGAGAATGACGGCGACGGTGTCGGATGCGGCATCCTCGAATCCAGGCAGCGCCGCGACGCGCTCGAGCCCGGCGAGCTCGGTCATGACGAACAGCATCTCGGGCAATGGCGCGCGGTACGGGTTCATGGCGTGCTCCTTCGTGCTGCGTTGTTCAGCGGGTGGGCGTCAAACGCTGCGCGGTCACCTGATCGACGAGCTCCGCGCGGATCACCTTCTTGTCGAGCTTGCCTACGCTCGTCTTCGGAATCGCGTCGACGAAGTGCACGCGATCGGGCACCGCGTAACGCGAGATCGTGCCCTGCTCGGCGAACTGCGCGACGTGCTTGCGAATCGATTCCTCGGTTGGCGGCGTCGTCGTGCCGGCCTTGAGAACGACCAGCGCGATCGGGCGCTCGCCCCAGCGCTCGTCGGGCACGCCGACGACGGCAGCCTCCGCGATGCCGGCGATGCGAAGGATCAGGTCCTCCACGTCGAGCGACGACACCCACTCGCCGCCCGTCTTCACGACATCCTTGATGCGGTCGACGATCTTCAGATAGCCCTCGGCGTCGATCGTCCCGACGTCACCGGTGTGCAGCCAGCCGCCGCGCCACAGCTCCTCGGAGCGCTCGGGTTCGCCCAGATAGCCTTGCGTGAGCCACGGCGATCGTGCGACGACCTCACCCTGGCTCGCGCCGTCGTGCGCGACATCGTTCATCTGCGCGTCGACGATGCGAACCTGCACGAACGGGATCGGCCGCCCTGCTCGGCACAAGTAGGGCAGCTTGCGTTCGACGTCCCAGTCACGCATGTGCGGCCGCAGGTGCGCCAGCGTGAGAATCGGGCACGTCTCCGACATGCCGTAGCCGGCGATGATGTCGACGCCGCGCTCGACCGCGGCACGCGCCAATGGAAGCGGAAGCGCGGAGCCCCCGATGATGACCTTCCACTTGCCGAGGTCGACTTCGCGCGATGTCGGGCTCGCGAGCATCATCTGCAGGATCGTCGGCACGCAGTGCGAGAACGTGATGCCCTCGCGCTTGATGAGCCCGAGCAGCGCGTCCGGCACGTACCGGCCGGGGTAGACCTGCTTCACGCCGAGCAGCGTCGCAACGTACGGAAGCCCCCACGCGTGGACGTGGAACATCGGCGTGATCGGCATGTAGACGTCGTCGGACGTGAGCGTCGCGTGCGGAGCATTGGCGAGCACGTTCGCCACCGCCATGGTGTGCAGCACGAGCTGGCGGTGGCTGTAGTAGACGCCCTTCGGAAGGCCGGTCGTGCCGGTCGTGTAGAACGTCGTCGCGCGCGTGTCCTCGTCGAGCGACGGAAACGCGAACGAAGGCTGCGCGCTCGCGAGCATCGATTCGTATTCGGCGGCGAATGTCAGTTTCGTCTGCGGCGGCGCCGCGCCGTCGTTGATCAGCACGAGCCGCACGCCCGGGCGAATCTTCGCGTGGATCGCTTCGAGCAGCGGCAGGAACTCGGCGTTGACGAGGATCACGTCGTCCTGCGCGTGGTTGATCGTGTAGAGCACCTGCTCGGGCGAAATGCGGATGTTCACCGTGTGCAGCACCGCGCCCATCATCGGAACGGCGAAGAAGCATTCGAGGTAGCGGTGGCTGTCCCAGTCCATCATCGCAACGGTCGCTCCGGGTCGCGCGCCGAGATCGGAAAGCGCCGACGCGAGCCGGTGCACGCGCTCGGCGAGCGTCGCGTACGTACGGCGGAAATGGTCGCCGTAGACGATCTGCTGGTCGGGCGCCTTGGCGACACCGTGCGCGAGGATCTGGCCGATGACGAGCGGCGCATCGTTGGCCGACGCGGTGCGGGCAATGGCGAGGGTGTTCATGGATTTCTCCTGAGCGGTTCGGCTGGCGTAAACGTGTGGCGCGCACGACGGCGCGCGGCGGGCTCGCCGAGGAACGCATCGACGATGCGCGCCGATCGCTCCGCGAGCGTAACGAGGAAAAGATGCCCGCAAGGCAGCACTTCGAGCCTCGCGTCGGGAATGAGGCATCGCATGATTCGCGCGTTGATCGTCGGGATCAGCGGATCGTCGTCGCCCGCCATGATCAGCGTCGGCTGCCGAAGCGCGGGAAGCCACGGCAGGCTCGACCACCCGAGCGCGGCGCCGAGCTGCATGTAGTAGCCGCTGCGACTCGAAAAGCGCACGTGGCGCAGAGTCCGCTCGACCAGCTCGGGCTCGCGGCGGAACGCGCCGCCGTAGACATCGCCGGCGATGCGCTGCGCGTGGCGCTTGTCGACGTAGCGGCGCGGCGTCAGCATCTTCAGCAGCACCGACGGATGGCCCGGGACCATCAGCACGCCGGGCGCGGTGGCGGCGAGCACGAGACGGCGGCAGCGCGAAGGATGCTGGAGCGCGAACTGCTGCGCGATCGCGCCGCCCCAGGACACGCCGAGCACGTCCGCCTCATCGAATCCCAGGTGATCGAGCACGTAGTCGCCCAACAGCTTGGCGTAAGCACCCGAGACGACCTTGGGCCGGCTTGCCAGCCGCCCGGCGAGCGTCGTTGCCGCCGCGAGCACATCTTTGCGCCGGATGCCGACCAGCGGATTCAGCGCGAGCGTGTTCGCGCTCGCGCGCTCGATCAGCGCGTCGCGCGACGGGTTGCCGCGAACGCGGCTCGTGCGCGCACTGCGCTTCGATGGCGCCTTTGTCCTGCCAGCAGAGGTAGCGGTCGTCGTGGCCATGTCGTTCGTCCGTTATTGTCTTCGACTCAACCGATGCCGGCGCCCATCAGCATCGCGAGCGACTCCGCGGTCAGCGCCGGTTTCGGCTCGCCTTCGATCTCGATCGTGAATTGCAGCGTGAGCAACATCCGTCCCTGCGGCTTGGGCTCGACCGCGAGCAGCACGACACGATTTCGCACACGTGCGCCGGCGAGCACCGGCGCGATGAAGCGAACCTTGCCGAGGCCGTAGTTGAGCGCCGCCGCGGCGTCGGACGGAATCACACCCGCGTCGATCGCGAGCGAGGCGGCGAGCGACAGCGTCAGGTACCCGTGCGCGATCGTGCCGCCGTACGGGCTCTCGCTACGCGCGCGCTCGACGTCGACGTGAATCCACTGCCGGTCGCCGGTGCAATCGGCGAATTCGTCGATCTTGCGCTGGTCGACCGTGATCCAGTCGGACAGTCCCACTTCCTTGCCGACGAACTGCGCAAGCGTTGCGATGGCGTAGCCACTCGATGTCATCGTCGCCTCGCTCATCGATTCCAAGCGCGCGCCTTGCGAACGCGCGACGTCGGCAGAAGAACATACGAAAGCGCCGGAATCAGAATCAGCGCGCCCAGCATGTTCCACACGAACATGAACGTGAGCAGGATCCCCATGTCGGCCTGGAACTTGATCGGCGAGAACGCCCAGGTAATGACGCCGGCGGCGAGCGTGATCCCGACGAGCGCGACCACCTTGCCGGTGAATTGAACGGCCTTCTTGTACGCGTCCGTGAGCGGGACGCCGGCGCGCTGCTGCGCGAGCTGAACCGACAACAGATAGAGCGCGTAGTCGACGCCGATGCCCACACCCAGCGCAATGACCGGAAGCGTCGCGACCTTGACGCCGATGCCGAGCGCGACCATCAGCGCCTCGCACAGGATCGACGTCAGTGCGAGCGGCACGACCGCGACGACGACCGCGCGCCAGCTGCGGAACGTGATGAAGCAGAGGATCACGACCGCTGCGTAAACGTAGAAGAGCATCGTGCGATTCGCTTGCGCGACGACGATGTTGGTCGCGGCCTCGATGCCCGCGCTGCCGGCGGCCAACAGGAACTGGCGGTCGCTCGCGTCGTGCTGCTGCGCGAATGCCGCTGCGGCGTTGACGACGCGGTCGAGCGTCTCCGCCTTGTGATCGGCGAGGTAGGCGATGACGGGCATCACCGAGCATTCGGTGTTGAACAGATCGGGATTGTTGACCGACGCTTGCTGCGCGGCGTAGTTGAGCACGTCCTGGTTGCGGTTGATCGTCAGCCATTTCGGGTTGCCTTCGAACGAGCCCGCCGTGATCTGGCGCGCCGCGTCGGCGAGCGATACCGTCGTCTGCACCCCCGGGACCTGCTTCAGCATCCACGCCAGTCGATCCGCTTCGACCAGCGTCGGATACTTGAGGCAGCCCTCCTTTTGCGTCTTGACGATCACCGCGAACTGGTCGCTCGACAGCGCGTAGTTGCCGGTGATGAACGCGTTGTCGCGGTTGTAACGGGAATCGGCGCGCAGTTCGGGAGCGCCGGGATCGAGGTCGCCGATCTTGAGATTGAGGCTCACCGCGAACCCGATCGCCGCGAGCGCGACGGCCACGGCGATCGCGCCGAGCGCGTAGCGACGCGTCGTGAAGCGGTCGAGCCATCCCCAGACGGCGCCGAGGCCGCTTCCGGCCGTCTCGACGCGCTCTTCGCGAAGGCTGCGCGCGGCCGCCTTGTCGCTCACGCCGGTGTAGGACAGCAGCACCGGCAGCAGCAGAAGGTTCGTGAAGATCAGCACGGCGACGCCGATGCTCGCCGTCACCGCGAGGTCGCGGATCACGGGGATGTCGATCACCATCAGCACGGCGAAGCCGACGGCGTCGGCGAGCAACGCGGTCAATCCCGCGAGAAAGAGGCGGCGAAACGTGTAGCGCGCGGCGACGAGCTTCTGCGTGCCGCGCCCGATGTCCTGCATGATGCCGTTCATCTTCTGCGCGCCGTGCGACACGCCGATCGCGAACACCAGAAACGGGACGAGGATCGAGAACGGATCGAGCTCGAAACCGCCGAGCGCGACGAGGCCGAGCTGCCAGATCACCGCGACGATCGAGCACGCGATCACCAGCGCGGTGCTGCGCACGCAGCGGGTGTAGGCGTAGATGATCGCGGTCGCGATCACCGCCGCGATCCCGAAGAACATCATCACCTTGAGCAGGCCATCGATCAGCTCGCCGATCAGCTTGGCGAAGCCGATCACGTGGATCTTGACGCGCGGTGTCTCCTTGGCGACGACCTTCTCGTCGATCGCACGCGCGAGCTCGTATTTCGCGCGGATCTTCTCCTCGAGCACCTTCGACAGCCCGTGATAGTCGATGGGCTTGCCGCTGCCGGGCTCCTTGTCGAGCAGCGGCACGAAGATCATGGTCGACTTGAAGTTGTTGGCGACGAGGCTGCCGACGACACCTGAGCGCGCGATGTTCTGCTTGAGCTGCTCGACGCTCTGCGCCGAGCCGTTGTACGAATCGGGCATCACCGGGCCGCCTTGAAAGCCCTCTTCGGTCACCTCGGTCCAGCGCACTGCCGGCGACCACAGCGACTTCACCCACGCGCGATCGACGCCAGGCGTGAGAAAGAGCTCGTCGTTGATCTGCTTCAGCGCCTCGATGTATTGGGGGTCGAAGATGTCGCCGTCGACGTTTTCGACGACGACACGGATCGCGTTGCCGAGCCCGCGCAAATCCTTCTGATACGTCAGGTAATTCTTGATGTACGGCTCGCTCTGCGGAATCATCTTCTCGAAGCTCGCATTGAGCACGAGCTTCGTCGCCGCGGCGTAGCCGAGCGCGAGCGTGACGATCGCGCACACGACGATCATCAGCAGCCGGTTGTTGAACACGAGCCGCTCGAGCAGGTTGCCCGTTCGCACGTCGAATTCAGCAAGATCGCGGACGACCGGCATCTGGTCGAGATCGTCGGTAACGGCGCTCATCGGATGATCCTCGTGGTCGAGCAATGCGCGGCTCATCGCGCGTTGGCGTCGGTGACGACGACGCCGCGCGGCCCGACCATCGCAAGCCGACCCTCGCCGGCTTCGGTCATGCCGGCAAGCGGCGTCGACTGCTTGAGCGTCACCTTCGCGAACGTGCGTCCGCCGTCCTCGGTCGCGACGACGCGGCCGCCGACGTCGGCGAGCAGCGTTGCGTCATGCGTTGTCCGGACCGTCGCGACGACGGACGCCGGAAGTCCCGCGTCGACCTTGATCCAGCTGCGCCCGGCGTCGTCGCTGCGAAAGACGTTGCCGCGCAGCCCGAACGCGAGCACCGACGTTTTCGCCTCGGCGACGCCGAAGAAGCTTCCCTCGTAGGGCACCGCGACCGCGTTGAACCGCTGCCCGGCCGCGTCGAGCTTCATGACGAGTCCGCCTTCGCCGGCGACATAGAGCTCGCCCGCCGCGGGACGGATCGCGTAGAGATTGAAGAACTTGGGGTTGTCGGTTCGCTCGAACCACGACGTCCACGTCCTTCCGCCGTCGTTGGTGCGAAAGATCATGTTGTACGCGCCGACGACGTATCCGTTGTCCGCATCGGCGAACCAGACGTCGAGGAACGGCTTGTCGGCACCCTGCTCGTTGTAGCGGGCGGCCTCGGCGTGAAGCTTCTTCGCCTGGTCGGACGCCGGCTCCGCGGCGACCTTGCGCGCCATCGCCGCGACGAGCAGCTCGTTCGCCTTGCGCCCGTCGAGCTGCAACGCCCAGGTGTTGCCACCGTCGTCCGTGTGCAGCACGACGCCGTCATGCCCGACCGCCCAGCCCTGCTTCGCTTCTGCGAAATAGACAGCCGTCAGGTCGGAGCTCACCGGCACCGGCGATTGCTTCCAGGTAGCGCCGCTGTCATCCGACACCACGATGTGACCGCGCTGTCCGACGGCGACCAGCCGATCGCCTGCGTGCGCCACCGCCTGCAACAGGCTTTTCGTCGCGAGCGGCGTCATCTGTGCCGGCGTGTCGAGCACGTCGGTGAAGCCGGCTGCCGCAGCGCCGAACGCGGTCGTTGCGACCAGCGCAAGGACAATACGAAGCGAGGTCATGGTTGTGAGGTTCGATATTCGTGTTTCGGTACTGCGCGCCGGGCGCGCAGCACCGCAACAGAGGGTTTGCTTGCGCTATCGGACGGAAGCGCTCAGCGAATGCCGGTGCCGGCGAGCGCATCCGCGGTCCACGCGGTGTCGCGCGGCAGCTCGGTCATGTATTTCAATCCGCCGTACGTCCCGAACAAGCCGCTGATGTTGTACGCGCCCGAGTTGAAATCGTAGATCGCGAACGTGTCGCCGAACGGAGCCTGCACGTCGTAGCTCTGCGACTGGAACGCGAAGCTCGATCGGAACAGCTGGCCGCGCGCGTCGTACTGGTCGGACGCGAGCGCCGTCCAGCTGTCCTCGTCCAGATAGAACGTCCGCTTGCTGTAGATATGGCGCTTGTCGGCCTTGAGCGTCGCCTCGACGACCCAGACGCGATGCAGCTCCCAGCGGACCAGCTCGGGATTGATGTGATTGGCCTTGGTGATGTCGGCGACCGGCTTGTGATAGGTCAGCTTGTAGTTGCTGTAAGGAACGTACATCTCCTTCTTGCCCACGAGCTTCCAGTCGTAACGGTCGAGCGCGCCGTTGAACACCGAAACGTCGTCGTACGTCGCCGCGCCGGCAGCACCCGGGTTCGGCGTGTCGTACGCGAGATCGGGTGCAAGCTTCGTGCGCCGCTGCCCCGGAAGGTAGAGCCAGGCGCGACGCGGCTGCTTCAGCGGGTTCACCGAATCGATGATCAGCAGCGCTTCGCCGTTGCGCCGCGCCGGCCCCACGTACATCAGCTTGTTGTACCAGTAGGGATCGTTCGCGCTGATCGGCCCGGTCTTCTTCGCGTCGTAGATCGGCCATGCCCAAAATGCATCGGCGGCCACGGCGAGCGTCGGCACGCCTGCGGCGTCGACGTTCCAGTTCTCGTAGCGGCTGCCGTCGTAGCCGAGCCCGCTGTAGCGCAGCAGATGATTCCACATCGCCTCGGCACCGGTCTTCGGGATCGGGAACGGGTATCCGGGGAGTACGTTCTCGAGCGCGAGTCCGCCGTCGGATGCTTTCGCGCCGGTCGCGTTCTTGACCGTGTTGTCGACGATCCGCTGCGGGACGGCAACGGTGCGGTGCGTCGGATAGACGTCGAGCCGCATCGTCGGATAGCGCTTGAGCAGCTCCTTCGTGCCCTCGGTGAGCTTGTCCGCGTGCGCCGCCATGTCCTTGCCGGTGATGACGAGACGCGGCTTTTCGTCGGCGAACGGGTCAGGTCGCAGCTTGCTGCCCTTCTGGTAGCTCGCCGGGGGCGACGTTAGGCCGCCGGTGTAGGCCGGAATCGTCCCTTCCTTGTTACCCGCCTTCTCGGCGCCGACGGGCGTGAGCGTCGTGCCGAGTTGCTTCGCCTCGTCGGCACTGACTGCCGCATACGCGGAGCCCGCGCAGGCGAGCGCAAGCGCGGCCGTGATCAATCGTGTGGTGAAACGCATGTCTGTCTCCTCCGCTCTGTTGCGTCAGAATGTGGTCTTGAAGGTAAGGTAAACGGCGCCGCGGTCTTTGATGAGCGACGTGAAGCCGTTCTGCGAGCTCACGGCGTTGATGCCGCCGAACAGCGCGCTCGGCGATTCCTTGGTGTCGCCGTAGAAATCGATGTACTTGAGATCGAAGCGATACTTCTGCAGGTAGTCGAGGCCGAGCCCGATCGAGTAGTTGCCGAGACCCTCGTTGCCGCCGAACGTCGTCGCCGCGTTGCCCGAGAGGCCCTGCGACCAGGTGACTGGCATCGAGAGATCGGCTCCGGGGAACACCTGGAACCACGTCGGAGTGAAGTTGATCGCGAGCCCCCAGAAGTTCTTCGTTACGCATCCGTCGGACTTGTCGAGCCCGCGGTTGACGCAGTTCGGCTGGCCTTCCGCCTGAAACAGGTTGCGCGGATCGCTCCTCACCTTGTCCCACTGACTCCACGTGAGCTCCGCCTGGTAGACAGCAGTATCGAAGATCGGCGTCTTCGGCAGCGTGCCGAATGCGTTCACGAGGCCGTGGAACGTGTCGCCGCGCGGTCCCGGCGTGTCGCCCTGGCTGAACATCGTGCCGGAGACATTGCCCAGCACTTGCGAGACGAGCGGCGTATTGCGCCGGTACGAGAACTCGGCGCCTACGCTCACGCCGGCGATGTTCTTCGAAAGGCTGACGCCCCACAGATCGATGTTGTCGGCGTAGATCAGCTGATATTGGCCGTTCAGCGCGACGACGCGGCCGACCGGCGTCGAGGCGTTGAAGTAGGTCGGCGTCGTGTTGACCGCCGTGATGAAGATCTGCGGCAGCTTGTCCGAGTAGTTGCGGTAGTAGAAGCCCAACGTGCCGTCGAGCCACTCCGGACTCCAGCGCGCCGAGAGCCCCCAGTCGCCGTGCTGATGAGGTTCGGCCGCCTGCCCGCGCGCGAGATTGAAGAACGCGAGCGCCGGGCCGGCCGCCGTCGGAAAGCCAGGCTGCGGAACGATCTGGCGATCGGGCCCGTTGAACACGAAGTCGATCGGGCCGAGATACGTGCCGCCTTCCGGGTAGCGCATCGACTCCCATTCCCAGAAATACTGCGCGGCGACGGTGAGGTCGTGCGTCAGTTGCGCGTGCATCGACAGGTTCCCGAGCGGGCGGAAAAGCTCCTTCGCCTCGGAGCCCGGCGTCGAGAAGCCCTTCTGCAGGTCGAGCGGCATCTGCGCATACGCGATGCCGTGCAGGTTACCGCCGAGCAGCAGCGACTCACCCCAGTACACGGTGTGCCGTCCGGCCTTGACGCCCATCGGTACCGGCCCCGCGTCGAAGTTCGCGAATGCGAACGCGTCGAGGATCTCGCCCGACGGACCCGCGTAGTAGCGCTTGGTGTACGGCGAATACTCACCGTTGTCGTAGCTCACGAACTGGCCGCCGTTGGGCAGTGCCTGGCGCAACGCGGGAAACGGCCCCGTCGCGGGAAGGTTCGGCACGACGAGCGCCGGATTGCCACGCGGGTTGCGACCTTTGTACGCATCGTCGTACCAACCCGCTGCGCTGACGCGAAAGCCCATCGTCCTCTTGTAGATGAAATCGAACTCGGACAGCAGATCGAGGCGGTTCTGCACGATGTCGCCACGGTCGAAGCTGTACGTGCCCTCGTCGGCGATGATCGAGTTGCCGATCGCCTGGTCGCGCGACTCGGCGCGCCAGCCGAGGTTGTAGCGGACCGTGTTGTCCCAGCGCATCGTGATGTCCTGGTTGCCGGTGTCGATTTCGAATGCGTGCGCGGTCCCGGCGGTCGCGAGCATCGAGCCGATGGCGAGCGCCGTCGCGCGGTGCCGGAATGCGCTGCTGCTCGCGGTCCGGGTCGATGGTTGTTGCATGGTCTTTGTGCCTCCCTGTTGGATGTCGAACGTCTGCAAATGGCAAAAGCGTGGCCACGCCGCGCCGATTGCGCGGCTTCGACCGTTGTGTCGTTTCAGTTCCGGGCGCCGCCGACGAAGTGCTCGGGTGCGAGGTTCAGGATCCGCGCGAACAGCTGGCGGAACTCCTCGTCGTTGTCGATCGAGAACCGCGGATCGCCGTTTTCCGCGAACGCGCGCCCGATCTCCGCCCAATCCTCGGCCGTCAAGTACGTTCTCGTCGCAGGAAGGATCACTTTCGACTCGAGCCTCATGTGCTGCATCTGCGCAGCGGCGAAGCGTTCGACGCTCGCAGCGAACGCGTCGAATCCTTTCGTGCCGTCCGCCTCGTAGCGTGCAATGCTCTGCTCGAGCTCTTCGACCATGCGGGCGCCCTCGACGTGCTGGCGCTCGAGCTCGGCAAGCGTGTCGTCGAACTCGTTCGTGCGCGCGCGAAGCTTGCGGAAAAGGTATGCGTCCTCCTTCGGATGGTGAAGCGTTTCCGGGAACGCCTTGATGTAGTGGAGCATCGCGAACAGCAGCGGGAACGAGGGCGGCGTTCCCCTGTCGCGCGCTTCGCGCACCAGGAACTCGAGACCGTGGATCACCGCCGCAAGCGAACGATGCTCGTCGCCGATGATCGCCAGTGGCGCGATGCTCTCCTGGTCGGGGATGTTGCTTTCGACGGCCGACACGAGCACGGCGATCGTCGTGTGCTGCAGCACCTTCTGCGTCTGCGATCCGAGCATCAGCCCCTTGATGCCGCGCCGGCCATGCGAAGCGATGAAGATCAGATCGCATCCGCGCGCCTCCGCCGCGTCGAGGATCGCCTCGTACGGACGGTTGCTCGTCACCGCGACCGACGCGTACGAGACGGCCGCTTCGCGAGCGACGACCTCCGCTTTCGACAGGATCGCACGCGCCTCCCCGGCCACGTTCTCGTTGAACGTCGCCGGGGCGAGCACGCGCTGCAGCGCCCCGACGCTCGTCGCGGCGTAGTCGTCCTGCGCGTGGAAAAACGTGACCCTGGCGCCGAGCGCGCGGGCGAAGTCGACGGCCTTGCGCACGGTTTCGACCGACAGCGACGAGTCATCGATCGGCACCAACAAATGGCGGTACATGGCGTGTCTCCGGTATTGCTTTAGCGTTCGCGGGGCGAATTGCGCGGCGGGATGCCGTCAGTACGGCCGGTCGCCGATGATTCCGGCGCGCTCCATCTTGCGAGTGCATGGCGGGTAGTCCATGACCGCGTAGTGCTGCGTGCTGCGGTTGTCCCACATGGCCATGCTGTTCTTCTTCCAGCGGAAGCGAACCTGGTACTCCGCGATGTACGCCTGGCTCACCAGGTAGTTCAGCAGCAGCGCGGCGCCCGGATTCGCGTCCTGGCCGAAGCGCACGTTCTGCGGCGTGTGATAGTTGGTGAAGTGCGTCGTGAACGCGTTGACGAACAGGATCTTCTCGCCCGTTTCCGGATGCGTGCGCACCACCGGGTGCTCGGCATCGGGGAACTGCGCCGCGAGCGCGAGACGCTTCTCGATCGGCATCGCGGCGCCGAAGCTCGCCTCGATGCTGTGGCGTGCGCGCAGGTCCGCGATCTTCGCCTTGACGTCCTCGGGCAGCCGCTTGTACGCCTCGACCATGTTCACCCACATCGTGTCGCCGCCCACCGCCGGGCCCTCGATGCAACGGAGCACGCAGCCGAATGGCGGCTTCTCGCGCCACGTCGCGTCGGTATGCCACGCGTTCTCGTAGCGGTCGTTCGGTGTTTCGGGAGACTTGTAGATTCGCACGAGCCCCGGATTGTCGGGATCGCTGCCGGCGACCGGATGATCCTCGAGCTCGCCGAAATGCCGCGCGAACGCGACGTGCTCGGCGCGGGTGATGTCCTGGTCGCGAAAGAACAGCACCTTGTGCTCGAGCAGCAGCGCCCGGATCTCCGCGACCAGTCCGGTATCACGCGAAGCGACGCCCAGGTTCACGTTGCCGAGCTCCGCACCGATCGTGCACGTCAGCGGCTCGACTTTGATCGAGCCGCGCGAGCCGATGTGCGCGGCGGCAGGGGTTGCGGTGGTTGCATTGCTCACGTCGAGCCTCCTCGGCACCGGCGCATGAGCCCGAATCGTCGGGCGCCGCGCCCCGCCAGTCATTGGGGTCTGTCGCCGATGATTCCGGCGCGCTCCAGATTACGGACCGCCGGCCAGAAGTCCTGCACCGCATAGTGCTGCGTGCAGCGGTTGTCCCAGATCGCCACGCTGTTCTTCTTCCAGCGGAAGCGAACCTGGTACTCCGGGATGTACGCCTGGCTCACCAGGTAGTTCAGCAGCAGCGCGGCGCCCGGATTCGCGTCCTGGCCGAAGCGCACGTTCTGCGGCGTGTGATAGTTGGTGAAGTGCGTCGTGAACGCGTTGACGAACAGGATCTTCTCGCCCGTTTCCGGATGCGAGCGCACCACCGGGTGCTCGGCATCGGGGAACTGCGCCGCGAGCGCGAGACGCTTCTCGATCGGCATCGCGGCGCCGAAGCTCGCCTCGATGCTGTGGCGTGCGCGCAGGTCCGCGATCTTCGCCTTGACGTCCTCGGGCAGCCGCTTGTACGCCTCGACCATGTCGACCCAGATCATGTCGCCGCCGACGTCGGGGCACTCGACGCAGTGCAGCACCGCGCCGAACTGCGGGCGCTCGCGCCACGTCGCGTCGCAGTGGTACGCGTTCTCGTACTGCTCGTTGCGCGAGTCGGCGCCTTTGTAGATGCGCACCAGTCCCGGATGATCGGGATCGCTGCCGACGACCGGATGATCCTCGAGCTCGCCGAACCGCCGCGCGAACGCGACGTGCTCGGCGCGGGTGATGTCCTGGTCGCGAAAGAACAGCACCTTGTGCTCGAGCAGCAGCGCCCGGATCTCCGCGACCAGTCCGGTATCACGCGAAGCGACGCCCAGGTTCACGTTGCCGAGCTCCGCACCGATCGTGCACGTCAGCGGCTCGACTTTGATCGAGCCGCGCGAGCCGATGTGCGCGGCGGCAGGGGTTGCGGTGGTTGCATTGCTCACGTCGAGCCTCCTCGGCACCGGCGCATGAGCCCGAATCGTCGGGCGCCGCGCCCCGCCAGTCATTGGGGTCTGTCGCCGATGATTCCGGCGCGCTCCAGATTACGGACCGCCGGCCAGAAGTCCTGCACCGCATAGTGCTGCGTGCAGCGGTTGTCCCAGATCGCCACGCTGTTCTTCTTCCAGCGGAAGCGAACCTGGTACTCCGGGATGTACGCCTGGCTCACCAGGTAGTTCAGCAGCAGCGCGGCGCCCGGATTCGCGTCCTGGCCGAAGCGCACGTTCTGCGGCGTGTGATAATTAGTGAAGTGCGTCGTGAACGCGTTGACGAACAGGATCTTCTCGCCCGTTTCCGGATGCGAGCGCACCACCGGGTGCTCGGCATCGGGGAACTGCGCCGCGAGCGCGAGACGCTTCTCGATCGGCATCGCGGCGCCGAAGCTCGCCTCGATGCTGTGGCGTGCGCGCAGGTCCGCGATCTTCGCCTTGACGTCCTCGGGCAGCCGCTTGTACGCCTCGACCATGTCGACCCAGATCATGTCGCCGCCGACGTCGGGGCACTCGACGCAGTGCAGCACCGCGCCGAACTGCGGGCGCTCGCGCCACGTCGCGTCGCAGTGGTACGCGTTCTCGTACTGCTCGTTGCGCGAGTCGGCGCCTTTGTAGATGCGCACCAGTCCCGGATGATCGGGATCGCTGCCGACGACCGGATGATCCTCGAGCTCGCCGAACCGCCGCGCGAACGCGACGTGCTCGGCGCGAGAGAAATCCTGGTCGCGCAGGAACAGCACCTTGTGCCCGAGCAGCAGCGCCCGGATCTCGGCGAACAGCGCATCGTCGCGCGACGCGTCGGCGAGCCTCACGTTGCCGAGCTCGGCGCCGATCGTGCACGTCAGTCGATCGATCGTGATCGCGCCGCGCGTGCTTGCACGGGAGATGCGCGGTGTGGTAGGTGCGCTGGTCATTGCGGTGAGCGGCGGGTGTCAGATCACGAAGATCGACGAGCCGGTCGTCTTTCGCGATTCGAGGTCGCGGTGCGCCTGCGCGGCGTCATGCAGCCTGTAGCGCTGATTGATCTCGATGCGTATCCTGCGCGCGGCTACGTGCTCGAAGAGCTCGTTCGCGAGCGCGTTCTTCTCGGCGCGATCCGCGATGTAATCGGCGAGCGCCGGGCGCGTCACGAACACCGAGCCCTTGATCGCGAGTTGCGTCGCATCGATCGGCGGAATGGGTCCCGACGCCGTTCCGACGCATACGAGAAGCCCGCGCCGCTTGAGTGAATCGATCGAAGCTGCGAACGTGGCCTTGCCGACGCTGTCGTAGACGACCGACGCGCCGACGCCACCGGTGAGCTCGCGCACGCGCTTCGCGACGTCCTCGCGGGAATAGTCGATGACGTGGTCGCAACCGTGCGCGCGTGCAACCTCCGCCTTCGCCTCGGTCGACACGGTGCCGATCACGGTGAGCCCGAGAAGCTTCGCCCACTGCGACACGATCAGCCCGACTCCGCCGGCGGCTGCGTGCAGCAGGATGGTGTCGCCGGACTTCAATGGCCAGATGCGGCGCATCAGGTACGCCGACGTAAGGCCGCGCATCGTCATCGCGGCAGCCGTCTCGCAGGATATCGCGTCGGGAAGCTTGATCAGCGGCGCCGCCGGAATCAGGCGCTCGGTGCTGTATGCGCCGAGCGTATTGATGAATCCGGTGTAGGTCACCCGATCGCCTACCGCGACGTTGACAACACCCTCACCGATCGCTTCGACGACCCCCGCCGCCTCGACGCCGATGCCGTTCGGCAGCGGAACCGGATATACACCCATGCGAAAGCACGTGTCGGCGAAATTGAGGCCGACCGCTTCGTGGCGGATGCGCACGAAGCCCGGGCCGGGGTTGCCGACGGCGACTTCTTCGCCGCGCAGCACCTCGGGACCCCCGGTCTTGTCGAATCGAATTGCGTAAGCCATCGTCGTGTCCTTGCGACTCGTACGTTCCATCAGGCCGCCGCGCGCAACGCGGCACCGCCCGTGCGCGGCTTGCGGTTCGGCGCGAATCCGTTGCGCACGAGCGTCTCGTCGGCACTCTTGTAGAACTCGCCGATCCGATAGATCTCGCGCGCTTCGTTGCCGTTGGCGACCTCCCGGCCGAACTCGCGCGAGATGCGCACGAGCTGCTCGATCTGCTTGACGGAGCTCATCTTGGCCTTGCGATCCTGCGTCCAGATGTTGTCCTCGATGCCGCAGCGCACGTGCAGGCCCATCGCGATGGCCATCATGTTGATCGGCAGCACGTTCAGCATCGACGTCTCGAGCGTGAGCACCGCCCCGTCCGGAACCGCGCGCACGAAGTTCGCGAGGTTGTAGATGTTCGGCGCGTCGAATCCGCCGCCGATCGCGACCCACGTGAGGATCAGCGGCACGTCGCAAGCGCCGCGGCGCATCATCCGCTCGACCGTCTCGAGCTGCGTGATGTTCGCGAGCTGGAAATGGGTCTGGATGCCGTTGGCCGACAGGCGGCGGATGTGCTCTTCTACCCACTCGGGGCCGGCGGGGATCGTCATTTCACGGTAGGCGCGGTAATTCGCTGGCTCGGCGAGCGAAGTGCCGACGAGGTCGGCGTCGCACATCTGCTCGACGACGTTCATCTGGTTGGAATTGATCGCGATCGTGACCTGGTCCGGCATGGGCTTGAGCTCGGCCAGCATGTGCCGCGTGTCGTCGGACAGCCACTTCGCCACCGCGCCTTCGCCTTCGGGCGCGAACGAGATCGAGCCGCCTACCTGCAGGATCATGTCGGGCACCGCGGCGCGCAAACCGGCGAGCAGCTCGTTGAACTTGGACAAGCGCTTGCTGCCCTTGCCGTCGAGCTCGCGCACGTGTACGTGGAGAACGGTCGCGCCGGCGTTGTAGCAGTCCACCGCCTTCTGGATGTGGTCTTCCATCGTCACCGCGATGTCCTCCGGAAAGTCGGAGGGCATCCACTCCGGCCCATAGGGTGCGCAAGTGATGACCAGCTTCTCCTGGTTTTCGGGGAACAGCGATCCATCGAGGAAGTTCATAGTGGCTCCGTGGGTGTCAAAGTCGAAAGCGGTTCAAGCGTTTCGTTGCTCGGCGTCCGCGAGCTCGTCGAGCAGGATCGGGCCGCCAACGCACATGCTGTGAAGGCCCTGCAAGCTTGCGAGCTGCAATACGGCCGTTATTTCTTCCTTGGTCGCGCCGAACTTCAGCGCGCGCTGGATGTGGCGGCGAACACCGGGCGCGTAGAGGTTCGTGCACGAAACGTCGAGTGCGATGCCGATCAGCTCGATCGTCTTCTTGTCGAGCACGCCGGCGACCGCGGGAGCGATTGCAACGGCGATGACCTTTTCGGTCCATGCCGGGTCGAGCTTCGCAAACGGCTCCCAATCGGGGTTCCAATTTCCGGTAACCTGCTTGCGCGGCGCCGCCGAGCGTGCGCGACGCGGCGCGCCTCCACCGACGGTTGCGGATTTTCCGTTCTTCATGATCACGCAGCCTGGGCGCGAAGGCCGTCGTTGTAATGGGGCTCGTGCCCTTCGGCGTTGCGAAGGTCGGTCTCGTAGGTACGTGCGGCAATGACGAATACGACGGCGGCAAGCACACAGAACAGCGGCACGACGGACATCGCGAACGGCAGTCCGTAGCGATCGGACAGCATGCCCGTCAACAACGGGCCGGCGGCGAGTCCGAACAGGTTCTGCGTCAATGACAGGATCGACGCGGCGGTCGAACGAAGCGCCGGATGGACGACGTCGACGACGACGGCGGCAGCCGGTCCGATGCTGCCGGTCATCATCGTTGCGCCCGCGACGATCAGCGCGAACTGCGCGCCTCCCGGCGGCAACGCGGCGAACGCGATGACCATGAATGTCGCCGTCATCACCGCCGCGACGGCGGGAACGTATAACCGTGCACGCGCAAAGCGCGCGCTGAGACGGTCGGCCACGACACTCCAGAGCACCGCGCCTATGCCGCCCATCAGCACGACGATCCCCGTCTTCATTCCTGCCGCGTCCGGGGCGAGACCGTAGTATCGGTTGAAGAAGCTCGGCATCCACGCGTACGTCGTCGACACCATGATGAGCTGCAATCCGGCGCCGACGCAGGTGACGATCGCCGTTCGCGGCCTGAGCAGCTCGGCGACGATCACGCCAGCGGTCATCGGCTTGCGTTCGCCCGTGCGCCCGCCCGGCAACGCGACGGTCTTGTAGTCGCGCACGATCAGTACGAACAGCACGGCAAGCAGCATGCCGGGCACGCCGACCGCGCCGAATCCTGCCTGCCAGCCCCAGTGCTGCGCGATCACGCCGCCGAGCACGACGCCGAGCACCGAGCCGATGAGTCCAGCGGCGAGAAACGCGCCGAGCACCGTGCTGCGCATGCGCACGGGAAAGAGGCTTGCGAGCAACGCGGCGCCGACCGAGCCGTAGGCGGCTTCGCCCAATCCGACGACGCTGCGCGCGCCGAGCAGATGCGTGTATTGGCCGGCGAACGCGCACGCGATCGTAGCGCAGCTCCAGACGAGCGCCATCAGGAAGATGCTCTTGACGCGACTCCAGCGGTCGGCGAGCAGCGATAGCGGAACGGTGCCGAGCGCCACGGTGATCGAAACGACCGAAACCAGGCCGCCGAGCTGGCCGTCCGACAGGTCCCACTGCGCTTTGAGATGCGGAAACATCGAGACGACGACCTGGCGATCGACGTAGTCGACGACCATCAGCGCGAAAACGATGCCGAACACCGACCACGCGTAGCGCCGCGGCGGAAGACGATGCTCTGCCGGGTCGAAGCGAGTGTGGTGAACGGACACGCTCATGGAGATGCTCTTGGGTCGGGCCGGGATCGGGGGCTTGATGCAACGGACTGCGTTCATCGGATGCGACGCATTGTCCGTCGTCGAAGCGTTTGGTGTTTCGCTTCCGGTGACATACACTTATCTTTTCGGGACAACCGATGACGGCTCTCATCCGCAGCGCGAGCCTCACCAACTTCGCCGAGGTCGCCCGCGAGGTGGGGCTCGATCCGGCGCGCATGCTCGCCGAAGTCCGCTTGCCGCAGCGCTGCCTGCGCGACCCCGAGCTCAAGGTGCCGATCGACTCGGTGCGGCAGTTGCTCGAGTTATCGGCCGAGCGCAGCGGCGTCGAGGCGTTCGGACTGATGATGGCCGAGACGCGGCGGCCGTCCAATCTCGGCCCCGTCGGGCTTCTCGTGCGCGAGCAGCCGACGCTGCGGCTCGCGATCGAGGCGCTCGCCCGCTACGGCCGCAAGCTCAACGAAGCGCTGTTTCTCACGATCGAGGAGAGCGGCGAAGTCGTCGTGCTGCGCGAGGAGCTGATCGTCGGACATGCGGGACCGATTCGGCAGTCGACCGAGCTCGCGATCGGCGTTGCCTTCCGCATGCTGCGTGCGTTCCTCGGCACAGACTGGAAGCCCCGACGCGTGTGCTTCGCGCACGACGCGCCGCGGGATCGCTCCGTGCACGAGCGCGTGTTCGGCCGCAACGTCGAGTTCGGCCACGACTTCAACGGCATCGTCTGCACCCGTCGCGATCTCGATGTTCCCAATCCGAACGCGGATCCGGCGATGGCGCGGTACGCGCGGCAAATGATCGACACGGGTCTCGGCCGCGAGTCGCCCGACATGACGGCAAAGGTTCGCGAACTCGTATTGACGCTACTTGCGACCGGACGGTGTACTATCGAACTCGTCGCGCAACATCTCGGCGTCGATCGACGCACGGTACACCGCCATCTCGCGTCTGAAGGGCATACGTTCTCCGACATCGTCGACGCCGTGCGACGTGAGCTCGTCGATCGCTACCTCAAGAACCGCAACCGAACGCTGGCCGAAATCTCGTCGTTGCTGGGGTTCGCCGCTCCGAGCGGGTTCTCGCGGTGGTATCGGCGCGCGTTCGGCGGCACGGCATCCGAGCGCCATTCGCGCGCGAAGCGCTGACGGACTCGTGCGCGCCGCGATTGCGCACGTGTCGAGAATTGCGAAGACGTTCGCGGGGGCACCCGGCAGGATACTCTCGCCCGGCGAGCGCTGCGGGCCAAATTCCAAAGGAGATCGCTATGCAACGTCGGTTACGTCCGTTGTCCGCTGCTCTGCCGCTCGCGGCGATGGCGGCTGCGCTGATCGTCGGCGCCCACGAAGCAATGGCGCAGAACCTCATGTCGCAGAGCCTGATCAAGCCGGGGGAGGAGACGCTGACGGTCAATCTCGGCGGCATCGTCAACCAGTTCGACACGACGTTTCGCCTCGACGGTCAGACGCGCCGAGGGAGCGACATCAATCTCGAAGGCAACGGTCTGAACAATAACCTCTCCAGCTTCGAGGTCGGGGCAACCTGGCGATTGCTCCCCCGCCACCGCATTGACGCGCAGTATTTCTCGGCCAAGCGCTCGGGCGACCGGCAATACGGCACCGAGATCACGATCGGCGACGAGGTGTTCCCCATCGGCGCGACCGTCTCGGCGGAGGCGAAAAGCGAGTTCCTGCTGGCGGACTACCGGTATTCGTTCATGAAGACCGATCAGATCGAGCTCGCCGGCCTGCTGGGCTTCTACGGCGGACATTTCAAGTTCAACGTGAACGCGACCGGCAACGAAACGCCTACCCCGAGGACCGCCAACCGGAACGTATCGACGACCGTACCCCTGCCGCTGATCGGAGCGACGGTCGACTGGTATATCAACCCGCGTTGGAAGATCGCCGGTGCAATCGAGGGCATCGCAGCGGACATCGGCGACGTCGACGGCTCGGCGTTCGTCGCGGTGGCGTCGACCGAATACACGCTGGTGCGAAACTTCGGCGTCGGACTTCGCTACATGTACTCGGACATGCGCGCCGACGTCAGCAAGAGCGACTTCAACGGCAACATCACGTGGAAGATGAACAGCGTCAGCCTGTACGCGAAGCTCCTGTTCTGACGGTCGGCCGCCGGGACGCCGATCAATCCGGGCCTGCGTCGACGACTCGACCTGAAGCGGGTTCGAGAAGCAACGCGAACCGATCCGAGCGCATCACGGCGTCTCCAAGTTCGACGAACGCCTGGGCGTCGAGGGGCGCCGGCGCGAGCGATTGAACCTCGCTGCTGCCGCAACGCGGAGCCCAGACCTCGTGGGTATCGAGCAGGTAGACGCCGTAGGCCGCGCGCAGGCCGCTCGCCTCGCTGCCTCCGATCTCTCGTTGTACGGTATGGGCGGCGAGCGCTGCGTTCATCACGGTCGACATCTCGATCAGCGCTTCGCGGTATCGCGGGCGTCGCACGACATCCGGTCCCAGAACCGCGGTCATCTTCTTGGCCGATGCGTGAACGACGACCTGCAGGCGATCGAGCAGCGCGCGGATGGCGTGCTTCGACGCGAGCGCGAGATAGCTCGCCGGATCGAGGAAGACGTCGACGGCCGCCGTCACCGCGCCGCAGCCGCTATGCCCGAGCACGACGATCAGCATCAGGCTGTCGCCGAGGTGATCGACGGCGTAGCTCAGGCTCGCCAGCACGTCGGCGCCAAGCGCGTTGCCGGCGACGCGCACGACGAACAGGTCGTTCGGGCCTTCGTTGAAGACGAGCTCGATCGGCACTCGTGCGTCGGAGCAGCCGAGCACGGCCGCGAAGGGCCGCTGGCTCGGCGCGTGCGATTCGCTTTGGCCGACGCCGAGGTCGCGCGGGTCGACTCGAATGATGCGTTGCGCGTTTCCGCGGCCCTCGACGAGGTCATCGAGCAAAGCCGCGAAACCATGACTGCCGTCGTCCAGACGTCGCTTCGCCGCATCGGGGTCCGACGGACGAGCGCGCGAATCAGCGCCTTCGTAACGGTAAACGAGGTCAACGGTCTTCATCGCAAGTCTCCAGTCGCGTTGCGTCGGTCCGTCGAGCGATCAACCGCTTCAGAAGGCGACGCCGATCGAGACGATCGTATAGCGGCTCGCGGCATCGGGATTGAACGCGTACACGCCGACGGTGACGCTGCCGAGCGCGAGCTGGCCGAATATGCCGCGCTGCAGGTCGCGGTCGTTGTGAACGATCCGCGTGCGCTGCCCGACCAGGCCGACGCGAAGCCATTCGACCGGTCGCCATCCGAGCTCCGACCACGCATAGAAGTAATTGTCGGCGCTGTTGTCGCGGTCGATCACGTATTCCGCCTCGACATAAGCATCGACTTTTCCGTACGCGACGCTTGCTTCCACACCCGGGATGACGCCGTGCGCGGCGCCGACCAGCGCGCCGGCGATCGGCGTCACCTCGTACGTGACCGTGTCGCCGCCGGCGAATTTCCAGCCGACGAACGCCGACGTCGCGTGCTTCGCTTCGTAGTTGTAACGAGCCTCGAAGCGCAACGAGCCACGGTTGACCGACGCCACGCCGACGCCGAAGTCGGGCTCGTCTCGCATCGCATAGTAAGAGCCGGTGATGCCGCCCGAGTATTTCGGTTCGGACTCGGTCGGCTGTGCCAAGGCGGACGAGGCGACCGCCGTGAGCGTCAGCAGCGCGGCGCGTTCGACGAAGCTCATCCGCCGAGCGCCTTCACCGCTGCGATGAGCGCCACACCGAACAACGCCATCAGAACGCCGGTGCGAGCGGGGCGCGCGTGTCCGCCGTGACGTCCGAGCGCGAATCCGGAAAGGAAAAGCATCGCGACGGTTACGCCGCGGGACCATTGCATCGCGAGCGCGGCGTCGCTCGTCAACATGAACGGAACGACCACCGGGAACGTCGCGAGCACGACGAGCAGGAAGATTCCGAACGCGGCGACGTAATCGTCGCGCCCGAGCGATGCGCGACCAGGATCGGGCATCGCGACGATACGCCGCCGCATGCCCTCGAGCTCGTCGGGACCGGCGATCGCGATGACGTGCTCGGGCAACGCTTGCACGATCAACCGGTACGCCGACGGCGCATCGGCGCCGACGACGCCTCGCGCGAGGCTGCGGATGCGCGAGCGCTCGGTGAGCGTGCGCACGAGGAACATGACGGCATCGACAAGGCCCCACGCGAGATTGCAGCCCAGCGCCGCTGCCATGACGGTGCGCACTTCGTTGCGTCCTGCGCTGGCGATCGAAAGCGACCCGACGATCGTCACCGCCATGATCAAGCCGAACAGGATTTCGGAGATCCGGTCGATCGGATCGAGAAGCCGCTCGCGCTGCGTACCCGCTTCGTTTTCCATCGATCCTCCCCGTGCTTGCAATGGTATGCGTCGGCAATCACCGGACGCGAAGCAGGGCAATATTGATCGGATGCCGGCGATTATGACGCACACCGCCGATCGGACGCGTCGTTCGGACACAGGAGCGGTCGTCGCGCCGCAGACCCGATGAGCGGAGTCATACCGGAAGCGCTGCTGACGATCGTCGCCGCCGCGACCATCTTCACGGTCATGCTCGACCTCGGGCTTGGCATCGAAGCGCGCGAAATCGCACAAGTGCGGCGCTACCCGGGCCTCATCGCGAGGGCATTGTTCTCGGTGCTCGTCGTCGTACCGGCACTCGCGCTCCTCGTCACGCGAGCGTTCGATTTGCCTCGTCCGGTGGAGATTGGCATCGTGTTGATGGCGATCTCGCCCGGCGCGCCGGTGGCGTTGCGCCGATCGCTCGACGCCGGCGGACACCGGTCGTTCGCGCCGGCGCTGCAGATCCTCCTCGCGCTGCTCGCGGTCATCTCGATGCCGTTGTCGATCGCAGCGCTGGACGAGCTCTATGCCGGTCACGCGAGCATTGCGCCGTGGCAACTCGCAAAGCAGGTGCTCATCGCGCAGTTGCTACCGCTCTCCATCGGCTTGTCGATCCGTCACGCGTTCCCTGTTTGGGCGGCGACGGTCGAGCCGAAGCTCGCAACGTTCGCCAAATACGTGCTGATCGCGCTGACAGTGCTTGTGCTGGTCGACGTCTGGCAGGTCGTCATCGACGCCGGGCCGCGTGTCGTTCTCGCCATCGTTGTGATGAGCGTGCTCGCGTTGACGGTCGGACATCGGCTCGGCGGTCCCGAGCCGGCCACGCGGACGGCCGTTGCCATTTCGAGCGCCGCGCGCAACCCGGGCCTCGCGCTGCTGGTGGCGACGCTCAACGATGCGCATCCTGCGATCATTGCGACCGTGCTCGCCTACCTCGTCGCGGCGGCGTTCACCGTGATCGCTTACGCGGTCTGGCGCCGCCGCCGCGCCGGCGCAGCCACCGCGGACAGCCAACCATGACCGATGCCCGAAATTTCTCCGTCGACGACACGCTTCGCAATGGCTTGCGGGTGACAATCCGGGCCGTGCGAACGGAAGACCGCGTCCGCATTGCGAAAGCATTCGAGCAGCTCGACCGCGAGTCGGTCTATACGCGTTTCTTCAGCTACAAGAGCGAGTTGAGCGCTTCGGAGCTCGACCAGATCGATGCAATGGATTTCGTACGCGACGTCATGCTGGTCGTCACGACATCCGCCGACGGCGACGAGATCGTCATCGCGAGCGCGCGCTACGTCGCGCACGACCTCGCCGACGGGACGTGCGCCGCTGAGGTCGCATTCACCGTCGAGGAGGATTACCAGGGCCTCGGCATTGCCGGACGTCTGCTCGAACATCTGATCGCGATCGCGCGCGGGTGCGGCGTCGACGCGTTCGAAGCCGATGTGCTCGCCGCCAACAAGACCATGCTGGCTGTGTTCGCGCGCAGCGGACTGCCGATGCGACGGGAGCGACAGAGTGGCACGTGGCACTTGACGCTGGCGCTTGCGCCGGCGCCGTCGCCACGATCGTGACCCATCGTCGCATCGGTGGCATGACGCGGCCCCCCGCACCGTCGTTGTCGTGAATTGCGCAGACAATCGACGCTCGCCGCGTCATCATGGGACCTTCGATTGACGGAGGCGGGGTGTCGCCGCACCGTCGACGCCCACGGACGTACCCGCGCAACCGTAGAAAGGAGAAATCATGTTGCGACAATTGCTTCGCTTTGGCGGCCTCGCTGTGGCCGCCGCCACGCTTTCGTTCGCACTCGTCTCCGCCGCCCAGGCGCAAACCGACCAGCAGAAGCTCGTCGATCAAGCCCAGGCGACGTTCGCGAACTTCCTCCGCGACCCCGAGATGACGTGGCTCCAGAAGAATATCCGTAGCGCCAAGGGCGTATTGATCGCGCCCGAGGTCGTCAAGGCCGGCTTCATCATCGGCGGTTCAGGAGGGCGCGCGTTGCTGCTCGCCCGTGACGCAAAGGGCGCATGGCACGGCCCGGTCTTCTACACGCTCGCGACCGCGAGCGTCGGATTCCAGGCTGGGATCGCGGCGTCCGAAAACGTGACGCTGGTGATGACCGAGAAAGGGCTCAACTCGCTCCTCGCGACGTCGGTCAAGCTCGGAGGCGATGCGAGCGTTGCCGCGGGCCCGGTCGGCGCGGGCGCGGCATCGGACGTGACGACCGACTTCGTGGCATTCGCGCGTTCGAAAGGCGTCTACGGCGGCCTGAACTTGGACGGCACGGTGATCACCGCCAACGACGACTGGAACAAGGCGTACTACGGCAAGAGCGTGCTTGCGCCCGACGTCCTCGTGCGCGGCACGGTGGAAAGTGCGAAGGCGGCAAGCCTGCGCTCCGCTGTCGCCAACGCGACGAAATAGCGGCGCTTGTTTCGTCGAGCGACGCAGTCGATGCATGATCTGGCGGCATGAGCGGCGCGTTGTCGGGAGGCGCGCGCCGCTTGTCGTTTCCGCGCGTGTAGGGGACGCCGAGCGCGGCGGATCGCTTCAATTCTTCGCCGGCGCGACCTGCCCGCGCGCCGTCTGCGCCGCGGCGCGCGCATCCTCGACCAGCCTGTAGGCGGCGTAATACTTGTAGATGTTCCGCACGTACGTCGTGGTCTCCATTCCGACCTTCTCGGCGATGACGACCTCGACGTTGTTGAACCACCTGTCGGGATCGAGTCCGCGCTTCTCGGCTTCCTTGCGCGCCTTCGAGACGTTGCCCGGCCCGCAGTTGTAGCTCGCGAACGCGAACAGCGTCCGGTTCAGGTCGTCGAACTTCGCGTCCGGGAACGCCTTGGTCATCAGCCGGTCCAGATATTTTGCACCGCCGTGGATATTCGGCTCGACGACGTGGATGTCGCCCACGGCGAGCTCCGCGCCGGTTTGCGGCATGATCTGCATGACGCCGATCGCGCCGACCGGGCTCTTCGCGTTCTGATCAAGGCCCGACTCCTGATAGCCTTGCGCCGCGAGCATCAGCGGATCGAAATGATATTGCTCGCCGTACTTGTGGAAGAGCGCGATGGTTTGCTCGAACCGCTTGTACTCGGCGCTGCCGGTCGGGTCCTTCAACTGCTTCACTCGCTTCATGTATTGCGCGAGGCGGCTTTCGATGACGCCCTGCTTCTTCGCGAACTTCTGGTAGAAGTCGTCGATCTCGGCAGCGAGCTTGGAGCTCCCCTTGCGGATCGCCCAACCGGTGCGCCCGCCGCCGTGCACGACGACGTCGGTGTGCACCTGCAGCTTGGGCAATATCTGCGCCCACATCTTCGCTTTCCAGTCGTCGACGACGATCGCCTGCATCAGGCCGGCGCTCACCATCTCCATCATGTCCTCGTCTTCGAGCGCCTCCGGGACGAGCACGATTTTCACGGCGGGCTTGCCGGCGGCGCGCAGCCGATCGTTCAACGCGACGAGGCTCTCGTGGTAGCTCGACGCCTTGCGCACGTGCACCGTCTTCCCGGCAAGGTCCTCGACGCTCGAAACCGCCGGACTCGAAGGGCCGGTGACGAGCAGCTCGGAGACGCCCGCACGGTCTTCCGGCGCGACGAAATCGGCAACCTGCTGGCGCTCGGGCGTGACGGTCAGATTGCCAGCCGAGATATCGCCAAGGCCAGCCGAAAGGTCCGAGAAAAGCTTGTCGCGCGTGGTTACGATCAGGAAGACGGTCAACGGCCGCTTGCCGAGCTGCTTCGCGTATTTCTTGTTGACGTACTTCTCGAAATCGCGCGCGAGCTCCGCAGTGAAGCCGCGCTCGCGTCCCCTGTCGACGAAGAACAGCGTTCGGGAGAACGGCGCGAGTACGCGGATCGCCCGCCGCTCGAGCATCTGGTCGAAATCGCCGGTCCACGGCTTGTTTGCAAGAACCAGTCGACGCGGACCGTCGGTCCCCGCAGCTTTGGCTGTCGCCGACAGCGCAGCCGGTTGTGCGAGCGCCACCGAAGCGGCGAACACGAGCGTTACCGCGGCGAGCGCCCGAAGCATCGCATTGCGCATTAAACGCCTCCAGAATTCATTGGTGCGGGAGTGTATTCGACCTGCCGACCGATTGCCATTTGGCACCGGGCAGGAAACGCCGTGACGCGCGCGCCGCGCTAAGACAGCTCGCTCGACGGCCGAAGGGTCAGGTAACGGTCTTCGAGCAGTCGAGCGTGCGGCCTTTCCAGTACATGCCGTTCAGCCGAAGCTGGAGCTTGCCGAGCGAATCGAAGCGCTTGTTCTTGAACGTCATGAAGGCCGCCGGTCGTGAGCCGTCGCCGTCTTCGCGCAGAATCTCGGTGCATTCGAGCTCGGGCGCATATCTCTTGACGAACGCCTTCAGCTCGTCGTCGGTCGTCTTCGGCGCAATGTTCAACAGCCAGAGTCGTTCCATATGTCCTCCAAGCGCAAGGGCTTCGCGTGTCACGCCATGATGTTGACGCCGCCGTCGACGTAGAGCGTCGCGCCCGACAGCCGGCGCGCGTACGGCGTCGCGAGAAACGCGCACGTGAAGCCAACGTCCATGATGTCGACCAGCTCGCCGATCGGCGCGCGCTGCGCCGCCTCGTTCAGCAGCAGATCGAAATCCTTCAACCCCGACGCGGCACGCGTCTTGAGCGGTCCCGGTGAAATCGCGTGCACGCGGATCCCCCTGCCCCCCAATTCGTACGCAAGGTAGCGGCAGCATGCTTCGAGCGCCGCTTTCACCGGACCCATGACGCTGTACGTCGGAACAACCTTGTTCGCGCCGTGATAGCTCATCGCGAACATCGTGCCGCCGTCTTTCATCAGCGGCGCCGCGAGCCTCGCCATCCGCACGAACGAGTGACACGAGACATCCATCGCCGTCGCGAACCCTGCCGCGGAGCAGTTGAGGAGCCCGCCCTGCAGGTCTTCCTTCGGCGCGAACGCGATCGAATGAACGAGGATGTCGAGCTTGCCCCACTTCTGCGTGACGGCCTCGAACACGCCGTCGAGCGCGCCGGGAACACTCACGTCGAGCGGCACGAACAGCGGTGCCTCGAGCTCGCGCGCGAGCGGTTCGACGTACGGCCGCGCTTTTTCGTTGAGATAGGTAATCGCGAGGTCGGCGCCAAGCTCGCGAAACGCCTTCGCGCAGCCGTACGCGATCGAATACTGGTTGGCGATGCCGATGACGAGCGCCTTCATGCCCTTGAGAACGGGGCGTGCAATCTCGATGGTCATGCTGAATCCCTCATTCGATTGCCATTCGCGGCACGTGCTCTGGCACCGCGAGCTCGGTCTCGGTCGCCGCGAGCACCTGCGGCACGGATACGCCTGGAGCGATCTCCATCAGTGTCGGATTTCCATCCACGAAGGAGATCACCGCGAGCTCCGTGACGACCAGGTCCACTGCGCGCACGGAGGTCAGCGGCAGCGCACATCGCTCGATGATCTTCGACTTGCCCTTGGCGGTGTGCTGCATCGCGACGACCACGCGTCGAGCGCCCGACACGAGGTCCATTGCGCCGCCCATGCCCGGCACCATCTTGCCCGGAATCATCCAGTTCGCGAGGTGTCCCCGGCTGTCGACCTGCAATCCGCCGAGCACCGTCATGTCGACATGACCGCCTCGGATCAATCCGAACGACACCGCGCTGTCGAACGTGCACGCGCCGGGAATCGCCGTCACCGGCTGACCGCCTGCATCGGTGAGCCGTGCCTGCGCGAGACCTTCCTGCGGTATCGGCCCGGTGCCGATCAGCCCGTTCTCCGACTGGAAGAACACGTGGATCCCTGCGGGAACGTAGTTCGCAACCAGCGTCGGAATGCCGATGCCGAGGTTCACCAGCATGCCGTCGCGCAGCTCCAGCGCGATGCGCTTCGCAATGACGGTTTGGGCATCCATGGTCACGCTCGCGCGACGAGGTAGTCGATGACCGGCGCCGGCGTCATGACCTGATCGGGCGAGATCATACCGACGGGCACGATGTGCTCGGCGTCGACGATGACCGTCTCGGCAGCCATCGCGATGATCGGATTGAAATTGCGCGCGGTCAGAACATACGTCAGATTGCCCAGGTAGTCCGCGAGAAACGCTTGCACGAGCGCAAAGTCGGCGTGCAGCGGCGTTTCGAGCAGGTACTCCCGGCCGTCGACTTCGAGCTTGCGCTTGCCCTCTTCGACGACAGTGCCGACGCCGGTCGGCGTCAGGATGCCGCCGAGGCCGTAGCCGGCTGCACGGATGCGCTCGATCAGCGTGCCCTGCGGAACGAGCTCGACTTCCATCTCGCCGGCAAGCATCTTCCGCTGCGCTTCGGGATTGAGCCCGATGTGGCTCGCGATCGCCTTGCGCACGAGGTTCGCGGTCACGAGCTTTCCGATTCCGATGCCAGGCATCGCCGTGTCGTTCGCGATGACGGTGAGCTCGCGCTTGCGCTGCCGCACCAGCTCGTCGACGAGGCGTTCGGGTGTGCCGACGCCCATGAAACCGCCGATCATCAGGCTCGCACCGTCTGGAATCGGCGCAACCGCTTCTTCGAGTGGCGTCGTGCGCATGAGCCGCTGCCTATCGCGCCAACCCGCTCGCGAGGTTCAACAACCCCGGCGAAGGCGTCCGCTCGTCGCGCGGCGTCCGGGTCATGAAACCTCCGCCGGCTGCGCAAGCAGCAATGCGCGCGTGTGGCGGGCGATCATCAGCTCCTCGTTGGTCGGAATGACCCACGCCGCCACGCGGCTTGCCGGCGCGCTGATCCGCGACGCGCCGCGCGCGTTCGCATCGGCGTCGAGCTCGATGCCGAGCCACGCGGCATCGTGGCAGACACGTTCGCGCAGACTCCGGCTGTTCTCGCCGATTCCCGCCGTGAAGACGATCGCATCGACACCGCCGAGCGCTGCCGCGAGCGAACCCAGCTCCCGCCCGATGCGATACACGAAGAGGTCGATCGCAGCTTTCGCGCCCGGTTCGCTGCTCGCCTCGAGCGTACGCATGTCGCTCGAGATACCCGACACGCCCAGCAAACCCGATTGCTGGTAGATCGTCTTCTCGATCGCCCGAGCGTCCATCTTGAGCTCGTCCATCATGTAGAGAACGACACCCGGATCGACGTTGCCGCAGCGCGTGCCCATCGGCAATCCGTCGGCCGCCGTGAACCCCATCGTGCTCGCCACACTGCGGCCGTTAGCGATCGCGCACATGCTCGAGCCGTTGCCTAGGTGCAGCACGACGACCTTCCCGGCCGCGGCGCGCGCGTCGTACTTCGGTAGCGCACCCGCGATGTACTCGTAAGACAAACCGTGGAAGCCGTAGCGCAGCACGCCGCGATCGGTGATCGCCCTGGGCAGCGCGAATGCCTGCGCCACCGGCGACAAGCTGCGGTGGAACGCCGTGTCGAAGCATGCAACCTGAGGAAGCTGGGGCAGCCGCTCGAGCAGCGCCTTGATCGGTGCGAGGTTGTGCGGCTGGTGCAGCGGCGCGAGCGGGTTGTACTTCTCCAGCGCGGCGACGACCGATGCGTCGACGCGCACGGGCTTCGCGTACTCCAGCCCACCGTGCACGACGCGATGGCCGACGCCGATGAGCCGGTGCTGCGTCAGATGCTCACGGAGGAACGCGACGAGGTGATCGAGCGCGCCGGCGTGCCCGAGCGACACACCCTCGCCCCACGACTTCTGATCGATGACATTGCCGCTGCCGTCCTTCGCGACGAAGCGCGGCGACGTGTACAGCCCTTCGGCTTGACCGCGCGCGACGACGGCGGCTCCTTCCGCGCGCTGCGCGAACAGCGAGAACTTGAAGCTCGACGAGCCCGCATTCAATACCGCAATGGCATCGCTCATGTCATGCCACCGCCTTGCTCGCCGCCTCGCGCCGCGCTTGCGCCACCAGCGCGGCGATCCCGCACGAGGCAAGGCGCGTCATCACCGAGTCGGCGCGGCTCGTGAGGATGATCGGGACGCGCGCGCCCAGCACGATGCCCGCAGCATCCGCCCCCGCGAGGAACGAAAGGCTCTTCGCGAGCATGTTGCCCGCTTCCAGATCGGGAACGACGAGCACGTTCGCGCGGCCGGCGACCGGCGAGTCGATCTTCTTGATCTTCACCGACTCCAGGCTGATCGCGTTGTCGAGCGCGAGCGGACCGTCGAGGATGCCGCCGGTGATCTGGCCGCGATCGGCCATCTTGCACAGCGCGCCGGCCTCGACGGTCGACGGCACCTTCGGATTGACGGTCTCCATCGCCGAGAGGATCGCCACGCGCACCTCGGGAAAGTGCAGCGCATGCCCGAGATCGATCGCGTTCTGGATGATATGGACCTTGTCCTCCATCGTCGGCGCGATGTTGACGGCTGCGTCGGTGACGATCAACGTTTCCGGATAGGACGGTACGTCCATCACGAAGCAGTGGCTGATTCGCCTTGCTGTTCGCAGCCCCGTTTCGCGTTTGACGACGGCTCCCATCAGCTCGTCGGTGTGCAGGCTCCCCTTCATCAGCGCTTCGGCCTTGCCTTCACGCACCAGCTCGACCGCCTTCGCAGCCGACGCTTCGCTATACGGTGCGTCTACGATCGGCAGACTTCCGAGGTCGATGTTGTTTTGCTTCGCGACCGCCTCGATGCGCGCCCGCGGTCCGACCAGGATCGGCGCTATCAAACCGAGTCGCGCGGCGTCGACGGCACCGCGCAACGAGCTGTCGTCGCACGGATGGACCACCGCCGTGATGGTCGGCGGCAATACCTTACAGAAATCGAGCAGCTTCTGGTACTTCTCGTGAACGCGTTCCATCGCGCTACCCCTTTCGAGCCGCCGTGCGCTTACGAGCGGACTTCGCATTGCGCTTGCGTGCGACCGGCGAGCGACGCGGCGCGCCTGCCCCGACCGCCAGCGTTTCACCGATGTGCTCGACCATCGCAAGCTGCTCGTTCGACGGCTTCGCGCGCTGCACGCGCTCGTCGGCGAGCAGCCGCTGCACGAGGCGCACGAGTCTTTCCCGATCTTCCTGCTTCGCGAGCAGCCTCGGCAGCGTCGCGATCGCCTTGTCGGGCTCGTAGCGCACGACGATCTCCTGCTCGCCGCGGACGCGCCGCCATTGGTCGGCGGGCATCGACGGCAGCAGATCGCGGTAGTCGGCCATCAGCTCCTGCTTCATCTGCAGCCGCGACAAGAGCAGCGGCTCACCCTTGCGCGCGAGCAGGCAGGCGACGCGCGCGAGCGCCTCGGCATAGCCTCCTTCGGCGATCGACGCGAGCGCTTCCTGCACGAACGGAAGCTCACGTGCCTCGACCATCAGCGCACCCGTCTTCTCATCGGCTGCGCGCTTGTCCGCGACATAGAGCGAGAACACGTTGCCGTACGTCTGGAAGAACGTCGCCTCGCTCGCGGCGTCACGCATGCCGCGGTAGTACTCGAGCGATGCGCTGATCGCGGCCGACGCGGCCTTCTCGAATTTCGTCACCGCGTTATCCGGCTCGACCGTCTGGCGCTGCGACTTGACCGCTTCCGCCGCCGGGCCGAGCCATGCGAGCCATGGGTTGAGGTCGGAGAACGACCAGCGCTGGAATCGCAACGGATGGAATTGCCGCTGAAGCTTCGCGGTGAGCTCGTTCGACATCGACTGCACGAGCGGCTGCGTGAAGAGCTCGTAGGCGCGCTGGTTGAATTCCGAAATCTCCGCCACCGCCTCGAACGGCTTCTCGTCGGCGCGCTCGAACTTGTTCAACCGCTTGACGACCTCCTCGAGCGTGCGCTCGCGAAACTCCACTTCGTATTCGACCCGGCCGTCGCGCGTCTTGTGCTCGTTGATCGCCATCGCGTACAGGCCCGGCGCGAGCGCCTCGATCGACTTCAGCACCGAGACGATCTGGGCGTGCTCCTTCTTCGCGACCTTGCCGGAGACGAAGATGCCGAGGTGACCGATATCCTCGTGCATCAGCCCCACGATCACCTGGCCGCGCGCCTTGATCTCGTCGGTCGATCCGTAGACATCGGCGACCCAGTTGAACGCCTGCTGCGGAGGCGTGATGTTGTCGCCCATCGAGGCGAACAGCACGATCGGCGCCTTGATGTCGCGCAGATCGAAAGCCTTGCCGCCCTTCGCTTTCGTGCCGCCTTTCCACAGCTTGTTGCCGACGAAGAGATTGCGGGTGATCCACTCGATCTCTTCCTTGGTCATCAGGTAGAACCCGCCCCACCAGCGCTCGAACTCGAGGAATCGCGGCGGTTCGGTATCGACGTTCGCGTACAGGTGGTGGTACTTGTCCCAGAACGTGTTGGCGGGATTGAGGTTCTCGAAGTTCTCGACCAGATACGCACCGTCGAACACGCCCGCGCCGAGGTCCGCCGTGAGCGATGCGAGCCACGTGCCGCCGAGGTTGCCGCCGGCGTAGCGCATCGGATTGTCGCCGGCGCCTTCCTGCCACGCGCCACCCCAATACGACATCGGCGCGCCGTTGATGACGATCGGCCCCGTGTCGTCGGGATCGGCGGCGGCGAGCATCATCGCCGCCCATCCACCCTGGCAGTTGCCGACGATCGCGGGCTTCGCGCTGCGCGGATGGAGCTCGCGCACCTTGCGCACAAACTGCTTTTCCGCCTCGCAGATGTCGAGCAGCGTCTGGCCCGGCTGCGGATCGCGGAAGAAGATGACGAAGTAGACAGGGTGCCCTTCGCGCAGCGCGACGCCGACCTGCGAATCGTCCTTGAATCCGCCAATGCCGGGCCCATGCCCCGCGCGCGGATCGATCACCATGTATGGACGCCGCTTGGGATCGACGGTCACGCCCTCCGGCGGAACGATGCGCACAAGCGCGTAGTTGACGGGTCGCGCGAGCATGCGCCCGTCGACGACGGTCTCGTAGTCGAAATGCAGCACCGGCGGCAGCCCTTCGATCGTGTGCTGAATGAATTGGTTGCCGCGCTGGCGCATGGTGTCCCAGAACAGGATCGAGCGCTGCGCGCTGTCGACGGCGTAGCTGTACGCATCCGTCCAGATCTTCGCCGCGGCCGCCGGATTGGTCATCAGCTCGCCGATGCCGTTTCCGTCGTATGCCTTCCTGAGCTCCGCGGTATAGCGCTCCTGGGCGAGCTTCGTGCGCTTCTGGTAGACGAGAGCAACCTTCGTCGAGATGTCCTGGCTGTGCGCCAGTTGGCGGCCGATGTCCATTGCTTTACCTCCCTATTGCGTTTGACGGTATGTCGTTGCTGCGGCGTCGTGCGGCGGCTCGCACGCCTCGAACGGCGTCGGCCGGCTTGCGTGCGCCCGATGCGAATGTCGGTGCGCTACCGCTGGTTTCTCTTCATCGCCTCCTGAATTCCCGATTGCGCGTCTGCGCGTTTGACGTTGTTCATTGCACTTGACCGGCGCCACCAGGCTCGAAGAGCGTTGGCTTGCGCCTCGCCGACGATGCGAGTTATGGCTTCTGCTTCTGCATCGCTTCGCGCACCTTCGGATCGCTCATGTCGGGCTTGGCGGCCTTCGGAGCTTCCTTGTTCGCCGCCGCCGCCTGTTGGCCTGCCGACGTGCCGTACTGCGATGCGGCGGACTTGGAAACACCCGCCATCGCTTCCTTCTTCTGTTCCTTCGTCAGCTTCTTTGCTTGCGAGGCGGACTGCTTGCCTTTGTAAGGCGCCGTGGAAGATTGCGTCGCGGCGGCTTTGGTCGTGTCCTGCACCATTTCCTGCTTGGCCTTGTGCGCTTCTGCTTTCGCGGTCGCGCCATCGGTCGCGGGCGGGGTCGATTGAGCCGCCGCGCTCGCGCAGAAGGCGCAGCCGATCAGAACGGCGAGTAGACGTTTCATCGAGATCTCCGGATTCATCGAAATTTCGGCACTGCCGTCGAAGCAGCGGCCATTTACACTATTTGCGAGCAGCCGAAGCGAACCCGCACGTATCGAACGTCTCAATTTTGTGCGCTTGCAGCATCCGCGTCCTCGCATTTCTCGACAGCTAGACCATGGCGGCCCAAGTGCCCTCGGTTTGTGCAGACCAAGACAACGAGCGCACCAGGGACGTTCGGACGCACTGAGCGGCGGCCCGCGCAACACCGAAGCGATCCGACGTATGCTCACCGACTCAATTCACGGCCAAGGGATAGGCAGCGCACGCGGCCAGGCTCGCGCCTGCAATTCCCGACGGAACTTAGGAGACCGCAATGATCCTCGGACTGTCGACATCGGCTTTCACGACGTTTCACGTCATCCTGAGCCTCGTGGGCATCGCGGCCGGATTGGTGGTTCTGTACGGTGCGCTGAAGTCGACGAATTATCCGACGTGGACCGCGTTGTTCCTTGCGGCGACGATTCTCACCAGCGTCACCGGATTCTTCTTCCCGCGCGACCATGTGCTGCCGTCGCACGTGGTTGGAGCGCTGTCGCTTGCCATACTCGCAGTTGCCGCCGCCGCGCTCTATCGCTATCGGCTCGCGGGCTCTGCGCGCTGGATCTATGTCGTGGCAACGGTCGCGGCGCTCTATCTCAACGTGTTCGTGGGCGTCGTGCAGGCGTTCTTGAAAGTACCGTTCCTTCAGCCGCTCGCGCCGAAGCAATCGGAGCCTCCGTTCGTCGTCGCGCAACTCGTCGTGCTGGCGGTGTTCATCGCGCTCGGGTTCCTGGCGCTGCGCTCGTTTCGTCCCGACCAGGGTGCCGTTGCGCTGCAGGCGGCCCGACGTTGACGAGCGCGAGCTGCGCTACCGCTCTTGCGCGTAGCGAGTCGCCCAAACGCGACCGGCTTCTATCGGCACCCCTGCGGCTTCGCGACGCTGGCCCTTAGCGGCGAAAGGCGAGCCGCCTTCTTCGCGTTTTGCTGCACGGGCGCTGCGGCGCTGCGGGCCACGACGTTGTTCGCGACCAGCGCGCCGATCACGAGCGCCGCCCCGACCAACTCGATCGCCTGGAAATGGTGTCCCTGCGCGATGCGAATCGCGAACACCGTGATCGGAACGAAGTTGATGAAC
The DNA here is from genome assembly GCA_963728935.1 of uncultured beta proteobacterium. Classification (GTDB taxonomy): domain Bacteria; phylum Pseudomonadota; class Gammaproteobacteria; order Burkholderiales; family Casimicrobiaceae; genus CAVSMC01. Next base: position 4,342,753 of record CAVSMC010000001.1, read on the forward strand.
AGCATGCCGTTGCTCACTCCGACCAGCTTGTTGCCCGCATTCCAGGACAACACGCCGAGCACGGAGGCGATTCCGATGACATAGACGAGTTGCCAGCCGACCGATTCGATGTCGGCGACGCTCGGCGTCGAAACGATACCGGCCGCGGTTGCCGCCGCCGTCAGGCCGAAAATCGCCGGCAGGCTGAGCGCGCACGTGAGCGCCGTATACCGCAGCGGCGACCACGACGGAAAGTCGGCCGCACCGAGCGAATAGACGACCCAGCTTACTGCGCCGAGAAACATCAGAAGATCGCCGAAGCCGGTGCCGTCCACGAACAGCCCCGTCACGCGGCCCTTCGTGACGACCAACAGCACACCGGCGAGCGCAACGCCGAGAAATGCCAGCGTCGCGCGCGGCGGCCGCACGCCGCGGAACAGCCACGCGACGACCGCCGCGATCAGCGGCTGAGTCGCCATCATGATCGCCCCGTGCTCCGGACGAGAGTGTTGCAGACCGACGAATACGCCGATCCCGAGACCTGCGAAGCCCGCCGTGCCCAACAGCGCGGCACGCAGCGTGCGTCCCTGCGTCTTCAGCGCGCGCGGTCCCTCCGAAAACGCCAGCAGGCCGATGAAGATGATCGCCGTGATCGCATAGCGGATCGCCGTCATGTGAAACGGATCGAGCACCGGCAGGATCACCATCGCGACGAGGAACAATCCGCCCCAGGCGGTGGCCGCCAACAGCAACAGGCCGGCGCCACGCAGCGACGTGAGTCCGTTCATCCATTCTCCTTGCTCATGCGTGGGCGGTTCGCCACCCGCTCGACCGTACGCCTACCGAAGGACTATTGTCGGCGCGTGCGACACATGGTCGCAAACGGCCTTTCTGCATGCGCAGCATGAAATGCGGGAATGCATCGCCGCTGTGCGGTGCCGATCAGCGTGGCGACGTCGACCCGGACGCGTTGATGGGGCTGCAATCCATGGCAGCACGCCCAAATGCGCGAGGACGCGGCGCTGCCGCGTCCTCGCGCACGTCGGAGTGCGTCCCGGCGCGGCCGGTCACGCCTCAACGAGCACTTCGAATCCGCCGTAGATCAAACGTTTGCCGTCGAACGGCATCGGGTTCGTGTCGGGCTGCACGCGCGGATCGGCCATCACCTTCTTCATGCCGTCGTCGCGCGCGCGGCGAGACGGCCAGGTGATCCACGAAAAGACGACCGTCTCGTCCTCGTTGCGCTTCACCGCCATTGGAAACGACGTCAACTTGCCTTCGGGCACATCGTCGCCCCAGCACTCGACGACGCGCAACGCGCCATGTTCCTTGAACACGACCGCCGCGGCTTCGGCGTGCTTTCTGTACAGCTCGCGATTGGCCGTGGGGACGGCGGCGACGAATCCATCGACGTAGCTCATATCAATCTCCTGTCGGTTCATAGTTGGTGGTGCGCAGTCGGCAAGCCGCGGTCACGCCGGCTCTCCGAGCACGCGGCGCGTCTGCTCGTCATCGGCGATCGGTCGCAGCTCGACGCACCCGATCCGCGCGCCCGGGATCCGCGCGGCGATGCCGATAGCCTCCTCGCGATCCTTTGCCTCGATGACGTAGTAGCCGCCAAGCTGCTCCTTGGTTTCCACATACGGTCCGTCGGTGGTCGAGACACGGCCACCTCGTACGCGTATGGTCGTCGCCGTGCTCGGCGGCAGCAGGCGGTCGCACGCGACCAGTTGGCCGCTGCGACGGATCGCCTCGGTGAATTCGGCGTATTCGTCGAAGTGGCGCTTCGCGTCGGAGGATGGCATCTGCTCCATCACTTTCTCGGCGCAAATCAGACACAGGAACTTCATCGCGTTCTCCGGTTCAATTGACCGCGGCGGCCATCGCGGGATGCTCGCTGATGGTCTTGAGCGCTGCGAGGCCTTCTTCAAAGTCGCGCCCTACCATGGCGTCGACGTCGACAAACACGTGCACGATCTTCGCGAGGTACGGCACGCGGCCGCGCATCGCCCATGTGACGTTGGTCGTTTCGCCGCGCGGCTGCAGCGTGAATTCCACGACGTTGTCGACCTCGAACGGCTCGAGCATCAGCAGCGTCATCGTGACTTTCGACACGGCCTTCGATTCGATGATTTCGATACGGCCGCTTCCGACCTTGTTGCCCTGGAGGGCGTAGGAAGCACCCTTCCCGTTCGGCGGACCGCCGTACGCACCCTTGATCTGCGGGTCCTTGTTCTCGTAGGGATTCCACGTGTTGAACGCCCGAAGATCGTTGATGAGCGGAAAGATGTGCTCCGGAGCAGCGTTGATGCTCGCGGTTCGCCGAACTTCGAATGTGTCGGGCCGAATGGCGGCCAGGATTAGAACGATGCCGATTGCTGCGGCGACGGCAATCGCACCGAGCTTGAGCGCGCGCATCGTCGCTACCCCCGCCCGGCGCAAAGCGACGGATCGTACAGCTGTCGAATCTCGCATTCGCCGTCGTACGACAATCCGATGACCGCCGCGTGCAGCGCCATGAACTGCTTGCCCAGCTCGATCGCCTCGTCGCGCGAAGTCGTCTCGACGATCGCATAACCGCCGATCAGCTCCTTCGTCTCGACAAACGGGCCGTCGGTTACCGTAACGTCCCCGCGGGACACCCGAACTCGGGCGCCCTTCGCGCTCGGAAGAAGGCCTCCGGTCTGGACCAGCACGCCGGACTTGACCATGTCGTCGGTGAGCCTTCCGATTGCCGCGATTAGCTCCGGCTTGGGTGCCAAGCCGGCTTCGTAGTCCTTGTCGGCCTTCACCATCGTCATGAATCGCATTGCGATCTCTCCTTGAGGACTGAGGTATGCCCCGATCCGGGGCATACATCCCTAGTCGATCGGCCGAGCGGCAAATCGACAGTCGGTCCGGACCAATTCTTCGACCGCCTTCTGCGGCTATGGCAGCAACCAAGCCTACGGCGCTCGCCGGTATCGCAAAAGGACCAGATATCGGCAATCGCAAGGAGCCGGATGGTGGCTCCTGCATGCACCGCGCCCGATCGGCAGGATCGAGCTGCGCGACTCAGGGCGCTCCCGATGGCGCGAGCTTCACTCGTTCCAGCGTCGCTTCGCTGATGGCGACGGAAATGGCGCGCGAACCGCCGTCGCTTGGCTCGTTGTCTTGCATACCGATCAGGTGGACCTCCAGCGCCGCTGAAACCGTCCCGGTCGTGAGGGTCATGTCCGAAACTGCGAACACGGCCGAAGCCGCCGCGAATTGCGGAGCTCGCACGATCAGCCGCTGACCAACGGCAAGCGACGACAGCTCGATGCGGTTCCTGCTGCCATCGCGACCGGTCAACACGACGTGATGCGTTCCAGTGCCCAGCGAACCGTCGCCCATCCGCAGCTCGCCGGACAACCGAGTCCGTCGCAGGGCATCCCGCAGCCGGGAATCGGTGAGGCGCGCGATCGGCTGGTCGGCGGCTGAAGCGAACACACTTTGAATGAACGGGGCGAGCTCGAGGCACCCGCGATCGCGGGCGCGCGTGCGCGCAGAAACGTCCGCATTGTGCAAAGAGACACCCGGCACAGGCCGCGCTCCAAACGCCAACAATTCGATGCGTGCGCGGTGCGGCGCGTCGACATGAATGCTGGTCGGACCGACGCTCATCGTCGAATTCGGCCCGACATGCTCGACGATCACTCGGTTGAAGTCGATCAGTCCCCGTACGATGGGCGCGACAATCTCTGCATCGATGATCCACAACGCATCGGTGACGAAGGCGCGCACCTCGCCATCGAGCCCGGCAATCGCGTCGACGAGCACTGCGCGCGAGCGCGTTGCGCGCACCGGCGGCATCATGTTGATGACGCCGTTCATCCCCTCGACGCGAACCTGGTCCGCCGACAGTTCCAGCAGCTCGGGCGGCTGCGCCAACGGGAACGCCGACAGGCGAGCTCGCACGTCCGTCAACACAGCGGTCGCGATATCGATCGCGCCCGCTTGCGTTCGCGCGCGGACCTGCCGCACGGTCACGCGCCGCGCCGTCGCGACGATCGTGCTGTCGGCCATCGCGCGAAGCGTCAGCCCGGCGGTTTCCAAGGCGCCGATCTCAACGCCGTGCGTGAGCCCCGGGCGCGGCGACGGGCCGCTATCGTCCGCGGTTGCCGAATCGGGATTCGCCGCGCTCATCGTCGGTTCTGCGGCCGTCTATTTCTTGGCCGGCCCGATGCTCGGACCGTTCATGGCGGGCGTCACGCAGGATTTTCGCGAGGCGCCCGTGCACGCGCACCTGCAGCTAGTCGGCTTGGCATCGCTGGCGTTGAGCGGCCTTGCTTACCGCGTTCATCCGGTGCTCCCGCAAACGTATATCGCGCCAAGACGCACTTCTGGCCGCACAGTGCCGGACTCCCCGCCGCGATGGCAACATCACGACGGGGAGCGCGTCATCGCGAGCGGCCGTATGCGTGCGCTACGCTTTGGCCCCGCACTGCACCTGGGTCCCATCATCTAGACCATCTCGTATTCGGCATCGCCGCGGACGCCGTCGAACCGCTCAGAGCTCCATTGCGAGTCGATCGACGTAGCACCAGCTCCACGTTTCGCCCGGTTCGAGCGAGGTGATGATCGGATGCCCCGACGAGTGGAAATGCTTCGTCGCGTGCTTGTTCTTCGAGTCGTCGCAGCACCCGACGTGGCCGCACGTGCGGCACAGTCGGAGATGAATCCACGTGTCGCCGATGGCGAGGCACTCCTCGCATCCCACGCTGGTCGGCACGTCGGTCCGTACTGAATCGAGATGGCTGCATTCATCGGGCATCGCCTGGTCCCTCGCGAGTCCTCTGTATGGTACGCCTTCGCGCCGCGATGACGGCTACCGGCTTAGCGCTGTGCAAGAAGGCGCAGGACGCAGAACCCTGCTCCTTCGGATCGGTCCTACCAGCGAAATGCGACCCCGATCAGCGGCCCGCTGAAGTTGAGACTCTCGACCGCTTTCGACTTGAATTCGTAATCGAGGTATCGATACGTCGCAACGACGTCGCCCCACTTGAATGCATACCCGAATCCAGCGGCCGCCTGCCACGTGAGGTCAGAATCGCCGGTTCCGATATCAACGTAATATGGCACGAACCATTCGCGTCCGGCGCCGAAATTCAGCCTCCGTTTGACGCCAGCGATGCCATCCCAATTGTCGATCTTCTCTTCGCTACTCCCTTGGCGGCCCGGACCAACGAAGGGCCCGACGTCGGCGCTAAATGTCCAGCCTAGCTTCTCCTTGAGGCTGATCATGCGCCCCGGCAAAGACGTCGAGGGTGCTGTCTGGCGTCGAGAGCGCGCGGTAATTTCCGGCCAACGTCCACACCGTTCCCTTGAGGTCCAGTTGCGCATCCGCCGTAACGCCGACCGGAAGCCGACCGCCGCCGACCGCGATATCGCGTGTGCCGGATTTCGAATTGCCCAGATCGACGTACAAGATGTCGGTGAACGCGCCCCACCGACCCTTTTGCGCTTCGAGCGACCCCATGAAGGCGAACTTCAGACTGCTGATGATGTTGTCGGCGTCGACATCGGTGCTGCTCCCTGTGCCGGCGGGAAAGCGTGTCGAGCCTCCAATCGTCGGCAGGTAAGCGTAGATGGTTGCTCGGAACTGCCAGTCGGCGGAAGTTGCTTGCGCGACGGCGTTGCCCGGAATCAGTGCGCCAAGGCGAAGTAGCGTCGCCGCTCCTGCGGTGAGCAGCCACCCGGCGACCGACTACACCGGCGGGACTACCGTGGCCTCACAGAGCAGGAAGCGGGAGAGATGCAGCAGCCCCTGAGCCCGTGCTGACGGAAGTAGCGGTGTCGGTGTGTACGTGTGGCAATGCGGAACAAATCAACAAAGTCTGCGAACAGAGTCGAACCAAAAAGGGGCTAGGCCGAAATGGCCTAGCCCTTTGATTGGGATACCTCTCGACGCTACCGGACCAGGACCACCGGTTCGGGTGCGCGATCGGTGCCGGCGGTGTCGGCTCAGTGCGCCGGCATCACCTGCCCGCGGAATCCCGTTTCTGCGCACACGTCCTGATCGGCGAACGCATCGCGTTCCCTTGCGGCGCGCGGGCTGTGGTCGAGTACCGACCCAAGCCAGGCGGCGAAGAAAGCGAGCGGCATCGCGAACAGCGCAGGCTGCTCGTACGGAAACAGCGCGGTTTGATTGCCGAGCACGGTCACCCACACGGCTTTCGAGAGCACAACGAACAACACCGACGACACGAGCCCGACGACGATGCCCGCCACTGCGCCCTGCGTCGTCAACCCCTTCCAGTACATGGCGAGCATCAGCACCGGGAAGTTGGCAGCCGCCGCGATCCCGAGCGTGAGGCCGGTCAGGAACGCGAGGTTGTGCTTTTCGAACATGATGCCGAGGATCACCGCCAGCACGCCGAGGCCGAGCGAGGCCACCTTGGACACACGGACTTCTTCACCCTCGGATACCTTGCCGCGCTTGAAGACGTTCGCATAGAGATCGTGCGAGACCGCGGAGGCTCCCGCGAGCGCAAGTCCGGCGACCACTGCGAGGATCGTGGCGAACGCGACCGCCGCCATGAAGCCGAGCATCACGTTGCCGCCGACGGCGTGCGCGAGATGCAGCGCCGGCATGTTGCCGCCGCCGAGCAGCTTGCCGCCGACCTTGCCGCCTTCGAAGTACTGCGGATCCGTTCCGACAAGTACGACGGCAGCGAGGCCCATGATGCCGATCACGATGAAGAATAGCGCCATGCAACCGGTCGCAACGAACACGCTCTTGCGCGCTTGGTGCGCATCGGGCACGGTGAAGAAGCGCATCAGGATATGCGGAAGGCCGCAGGTTCCGAACACCATGCCGAGCGCGAACGACACCGCGGACACCGGATCGGCGAACAGGTTGCCGGGCGACAGAATCTTCACGCCGTCCTTGTGGACCGCCGCTGCCTTGGCCGCAAGCGTCTCGAAGCTGAACCCGAATTGCGAGAATGCGAGCAGCGCAACGACGGTTCCGCCCGCGATCAGCAGCACCGCCTTGATGATCTGCACCCACGTCGTCGCGATCATCCCGCCGAACGTGACGTAGATCACCATCAGCACACCGACGAGAACGACCGCGATCCAGTAGTCGATGCCGAACAGCAGCTTGATGAGCTGTCCCGCGCCGACCATCTGCGCGATCAAGTACATGATGACGACGATCAGCGCGCTGGTTGCAGCGGCGGTGCGCACCGGCCGCGCCTCGAGGCGAAACGCGGTCACATCGGCGAACGTGTACTTGCCGAGATTGCGCAGCCGTTCGGCCATCAGGAACAGGATCACCGGAAAGCCGACGATCAGGGCGAGACAATAGAGGAAGCCGTCGTAACCCTTGCCGTAGATCAGGCTGCTGATGCCGAGCAGCGTAGCCGCCGAAAGGATGTCGCCGGCGATCGCAAGGCCGTTCTGCGTACCGGTGATGCCGCCGCCGGCGGCATAGTAGTCGCTCGCGGTCTTCGTACGCTTCGCAGCCCAGTACGTGATCACCAACGTGAGCGCGACGAACAGCACGAACATGATGATCGCCGGGACGTTCGCCGTCTGCTTCGGCGCGTCGGCGGCGAAGGCGATCGACGCGGGGACCGTGGCGGCGAGTGCCGCCAGCGCCTGCAAGAGCTTGCGGATCATGGCTTCACCTCGCTCAGGATTTCGTTCCTAATGTGGTCGAAGTCGCGCTTGGCGCGCACCACGTAGAAGCCGGTGAGCAGCCAGAAGAGCACGATCATCGCGACGCCCAGCGGTATCGCCACGGTGGTCACTCCCTCGCCGACGGTACGTGCGAGCAGCGCCGGGTCGAAGGCAACGACGAGGATGAACGCGAAGAAAAGCCCCAGCACAACGACTGCCAGCGTGTGGGCCAGACGGCGACGGTGCGCCACCATCAGCGGGTATTTCTTGTTGCTGCGGATCTGCTCATAGATACCGGTCGACATGTTCGCCCTCCTCTCATTGTGCCGAGCGACCTCCCGAAGGGGTCCCGTGCACGATTGACTCTCGCGGCAGGCTGCACGCGGCGCAACGATCGCTTTCACATCGCCGCGCTGCGCACGACCGCCCTCCGTTCAGACGGCCTCGAAGATGCCCGCCGCGCCCATGCCGTGGCCGATGCACATCGTGACCATCCCGTACTTCAAGTTCTCGCGCTTGAGCGCGTGCACGAGCGTCGCGGTCTTGATCGCTCCGGTCGCTCCGAGCGGGTGACCCGTCGCGATCGCGCCACCGAGCGGGTTCACTTTCGCGGGATCGAGCTTGCACGAGCGGATCACCGCAAGCGATTGTGCGGCGAACGCTTCGTTGAGCTCTATCCAGTCGAGATCGTCCAGCCGGAGCCCTCCGCGCTTCAGCGCAGCAGGAATCGCTTCGATGGGCCCGATGCCCATGATTTCGGGTGCGACGCCCTTCACCGCGAAGCTGACGAACCGCGCAAGCGGCGTGAGATTCAACTGCTTCAGCATCTTCTCGGAGACGAGAAGCACCGCGCCGGCGCTGTCCGACATCTGCGAGGCGTTGCCGGCGGTAACCGAACCGTTGACCGCGAACACGGGTTTGAGCTTCGCGAGCTTCTCCATGTCGAGGTCGTCGCGCACGCCTTCGTCGTCGGTGACCGTGCGCTCGGCAACCGTCACTTGTCCGGTCGCGAAATTGGGGACATGCGACTTCACCGGATAGCTCGTCGTCTCGGCGCGGAATTTGCCGCCCTGAATAGCCGCGAGAGCCTTCCGATGCGAGTTGAGCGCGAACGCGTCCTGGTCCTCGCGCGAGACGTTCCACTGCTCGGCGACCTTCTCCGCGGTGATGCCCATGCCCATTGCGATGCCCAGATTCTTCGGATCGTCGTACACCTCCGGGTTCAGCACGATCTTGTTGCCGAGCATCGTCACCATGCTCATCGTCTCGGTGCCGCAGCCGATCATCACGTCCGCATCGCCGAGGCGAATGCGGTCCGCCGCCATCGCCACGGCCTGCAGGCCGGACGAGCAGAAGCGGTTGACCTGCACGCCGGGAACGCTCTTCGGCAGGCCGGCGATCATCGCCGCCATGCGCGAGACGTTCAGCCCCTGCTCGGCCTCGGGAAGCGCGCAGCCGCCGACGATGTCCTCGATCAGCGCCGGATCGAGCTGCGGCGCCTGGGCGAGCGCAGCCTTGAGGCAGTGCGCCAGCATGCTATCGGGCCGCGTGCTCTTGAAATATCCGTTGCGCTTGCCGATCGGCAGGCGCGTGGCCGCGACGATGTAGGCATCCTGGATCTGCTTGCTCATGACTTCCTCCTGCTATTGAGAACCGTCGCTTGTTCGCGCCGGCCTGCTTCAATTCGTCTCGCGCGAGGGGGTGGTGCCCCCTCGCAACGCCAAGATCTCCGATTCAGTTTCGCAACGGCTTGCCCGTTTGCAGCATGTGCACCATGCGCTGCTGCGTGAGCGGTGTCTTCGCGAGCGCGACGAACTGCGCTCGCTCGAGCGCGAGCAACCAGTCTTCGTTCACCAGCGTGCCGGGATCGACATCGCCGCCGCACAGCACGAGTGCGATCGCGTCGGACACGATGTAGTCGTGCGCCGACATGAAGCCGCCCTCGCGCAGGTTGACGAGATCCATCCGCAACGTCGCGCGTCCGGGCGCTCCGACGACCTTGATCTCGCGTGTGGCCATCGGCGGGTGATAGCCGGCCTCGTGCAGCGCGCGCGCATCGCGAATCGCCGCGTAGAGCACTTCGTGCGCATTGAACAGGATCGCGTCGCCGCCGAGCGCGTAGCCCATCTCGCGGGCGTTATAGGCACCGCGCGAGGTGACGCCTCGAATCAGATTGCGGAACGCCTTCTGGATGTGCTCCCATGGATCCCTCAGCGGCAGCGACGCGGCAGCCGCCGCGGCGCGCCGCACGATTTCCTTGCATCCGCCGCCCGCGGGGATCAAGCCGACGCCCGCTTCGACGAGGCCGATCGGCGACTCGAGCGCGAGCGCGCGATGCGCACAGTGCATTGCCACCTCGGCGCCACCGCCGAAAGCCATGCCTTCGACCGCCGCGACGATCGGTACGTGTGCGTGACGCAACGCCTTGGTCGCGCCCTGGAAGTGCGCGACCAGGCGATCGATCGCATCCCATTTGCCAGCCTTAGCGAGATCGACGAGCTCGGTGAGATCGGCGCCCACGCAAAACGGCGCCGGCTGCCAGATCACGAGACCGTCGAACTCCTGCTCGGCCTGCGCCACGGCCTGGTAGATGCCGTCGATGACACCCTTGCCGAGCGCATGCATCTTGCTCTTGAACGACAGGATCGGGATCCGCTTGTCGAGGTTCGGCATGCGCCACAGCCGAACGCTGTCGTTCTCCATCAGCGTCTCGCCTTGCTCGCGCTTCTCACCGACCATGACGTCCTGCAACAGCTGCGTCTGGTAGACAGCGAGCTCGGAGCGAGGCTTGAACTTGCCTTCGGCAGGCGAGTACGCGCTGTGTCCTTTGTACGCGCCGTCGCACTCGAGCGCCCACGAGGGTAGCCCCGTCTTCACCATCGCCTTGCCGGCGCTGATGTCGGCCTGGATCGCCTTCGCCATCGCCGTCCAGCCTGCCGCCTGCCATATCTCGAACGGACCGACCGACCAGCCCCAGCCCCAGCGCATCGCGCAGTCGACGTCGCGCGCGTTGTCGGCGATGTCGCCGAGGTGATACGCGCAGTAATGGAAGATGTCGCGCGTGCACGCCCAGAGGAACTGCGCCTGCGGATCCTTGCTCGCGCGAAGCCTCGCGAAGCGCTCGGCCGGATCCTTGATGCGGAAGATGCCGTCCACTTCCGTCGAGACGTTCTGCACCGACGGCTTGTAGTCCTGCGTGGCGAGATCGAGCACCTGGATCTCTTTGCCGACCTTGCGATAGATGCCGCCCTTGGTCTTCAGGCCGAGCGCTCCCTTCGCAATCAATCCGGCGAACCACTTCGGCGCCTTGTAATACTCGCGCCACGGATCGTTCGGCAGCGTCTCGTGCTGGAAGTCCATCACGTTCGCGAGCGTGTCGAGTCCGATCATGTCGGCGGTGCGGAACGTGCCGCTCGCCGGGTGCTCGATCACCTTGCCGGTCAGCGCATCGGCATCGGCAAATCCGATCCCCGACTTCTCGGCGTGATGCATGACGGTGAGAATCGAGAACAACCCGATGCGGTTCGCGATGAAGCTCTGCGTATCCTTCGCCCGCACCACCCCCTTGCCCAGGCGCGCGACGAGCCACGTTTCGATCGTGTCGAGCATCGCCGGATCGGTTTGCCGGCCCGGGATCAACTCGACCAGCTGCATGTACCGCGGCGGATTGAAGATGTGCATGCCGCAGAAGTTCTTGCGCGATGCGGGCGGAATCAGCTCGGAAAGACGGTTGACCGACAATCCCGACGTGTTGGTCGCGACAATCGCGCTCGGCGCGAGATTCGGCGCGATCTTCTCGTAGAGCCCGCGCTTCGTTTCCCAATCCTCCGCGACCGCTTCGATCACGAGATCGCACGACTTGAGCTCGCCGAGATCCTGCTCGTAGGTCGCGACATCGACGTAGGTGTTGCGGTCGCGCGTGACGAATGCGCCGGGATCGGTCTTGCGCAGACCGTCGATTGCCTTGCGAATCCGTTCTTTCGGATTGGCGCCTTCGCCGCCGCGGCCGAACAACACGACCGGGACGTCTGCGTTGGCGAGATGCGCGGCGATGCGCAGGCCCATGATGCCGGTTCCGAGCACCGCGGCGCGGCGGATGTAGAAATTCTGCGAACCCATCGATTCCTCCTTCACGTTCGACGCACGCCCCCTCGAGGCCATCGCGTCAGCGGCTCATCCGAGGTCCGGTCGCTTCGTCGCCTCGATGCGGCGCGCTCCGCCGCTGCCGAAGTCGTTGCGAGGGCCCTTTGCGATCGCCGCGATATCCAATGCTCCGGTCGCGCGTGTCACCGCGACCGCTTGTCGATCACTCTTTGCGCCTTGCCGACCAGCGTGCGCTGGATCGAGTCGGGCGCCAGTACCGAGACGTCGCTTGTCACTCCGATCAGCACCTTGATCATGTGCTCCAGGCGCAGCCCGATCGTGTGGTTGTCCTCGTGGGACGTCGACTGGGCGACCGATGGCTGCAGCTCGCATCGCACCTCGAGCCGGTCGAGAAGACCCTCGCGCGTGACGACGAGCTGGTATTGGCCGGAGAGGCTTCCGTCCTTGAGGATCAGCTCCTCGATCTGCGTCGGGAAGACGTTGACGCCACGGATGATCAGCATGTCGTCGGACCGGCCGACGATCTTCGCCATGCGCCGGAACGAGCGCGCCGTCGGCGGCAGCAGACGCGTCAGGTCGCGCGTACGGTACCGGATCACCGGGAACGCCTCCTTGGTGAGCGACGTGAATACGAGCTCGCCCTCCTCGCCGTCCGGCAACACCTTTCCGGAGTCGGGATCGATGATCTCGGGATAGAAGTGGTCTTCCCAGATTACCGGACCGTCCTTCGTCTCGATGCATTCGTTCGCCACACCCGGACCGATCACTTCGGAAAGACCGTAGATGTCGATCGCGTCGAGCCCCATCTTGTGCTCGATCTCGCGACGCATCTCGTTCGTCCAGGGCTCGGCGCCGAAGATGCCGACCTTGAGCGAGGAGCGCGAGGGATCGAGACCCTGGCGGACGAATTCCTCGGCGATCACGAGCATGTACGACGGCGTGACCATGATGATGTCGGGCTTGAAGTCCTGGATGATCTGCACTTGCTTCTCGGTGTTGCCGCCCGACATCGGAATGACCGTGCATCCCAGACGCTCGCCGCCGTAGTGCGCCCCGAGGCCTCCGGTGAACAGGCCGTAGCCGTACGTCACCTGAATGATGTCGCCGGGCCGGCCGCCGGACGCGCGGATCGATCGCGCGACGACGTTCGCCCACATGTCGATGTCGTTGGCCGTGTAGCCGACGACGATCGGCTTGCCCGTCGTTCCCGACGATGCATGCACGCGCACGACCTTTTCGCGAGGCACCGCGAACAATCCGAACGGGTAGTTGTCGCGCAGGTCCTTCTTCGACGAGAAAGGAAACTTCGCGAGGTCTGACAGTTCGCGAACCTCGTCGGGATGCGCGCCGGCCGCATCGAACGTCTTTCGATAGTGCGGCACGTTGTTGTAGGCGTGGCGCAGCGTCCATTTCAGACGCTGTAGCTGAAGTGCGGTGATTTCGTCGCGGCTTGCGCGCTCGATCGGTTCGAGATCGCTGGGTTGTGGCTTCCTAACGGGCATTTGCTACTCCTCCATCTCTTCTAACACGCCCATGTCGAGTGCCGGGGCGTGGGGATAAGGTGTTCGCTCCTCCTATGCCGCCGCCGTACGCGGAAACAGATACGAGAAGATGTCGGTGCCGCCGATGCGATACGCGGTGGTGAGACCGACTGCGGTTGCGCCCATCGCGAGATACTGGTCCACGTGTGCGCGAATGGACACGCCACCCACGCCTATGACGGCAATCTCCTTCGGCAGCAACGCGCGAAACTGCCTTACCTGTCCGAGCGCGATCGGTCGCAGGAACTCGCCGCCGACCTGGCCGAAGGTGTCGGTGCCGACCACCGAAACGTTGTCCACATCGAGGAACAACGTTCTCGGATACGGGGCGCAGCAGACGACGGCGGTCACCGGCGATCCCGCGTATTCGCGGATCGCCGCCGCCATCGCGTTCAGTACCGTGGGCTGCAGCGGCGAGAATTTGAGCCAAAGATCGCGACGCTTGCCTTTGAAACGCTCGGCGGCAAGCCGCAACAGATTCGCCACGGCGGCCGGGTCGTCCGCGTATGCATACGTCTGCCGTCCGTCGGTGCTGCGCAGTGACGGCCACGCGAGGTTGAGCTCCACTGCGTTCGCGCCGGCCGCGAACGCGCGCTCGGCGAGCTGCAGATAGTCGGCAGGATCGTTTCCCGCGACGTTGACTACGAACGGCTTGCGTGCCTCGCGTGCCGCTCCGGCTAGCGCCACGAGCTCCGGTTCCCACACGTCCATGCCAGGATTGGGAAATCCAAAACCGGTGACGGATCGAGCGCCGTCGCACCACATCACATCGCCTGCCGGCTCGCCGTACGGATGCGTGGTGATGCTGCCCACGACGAGCGCCGCCGACGGCGACGCGACGATCTTGGGAGCGTCGCTTGGATACTTCGCGGAGCCCGCGGACAGGAACACGGGGTGCTCGAGCGTGACATTGCCGATCTGGATCACGTGATCTCTCCTAAAGGGCCGCCCGCATGGGCCGGCCGCCGACGCCGACCGAGGCCATCGATGCGAGAAATGTCGCCAGCGCTTCGTTGAACTCGCGCGGCTTTTCCATCGGAACGGCGTGGCGCGAATCGGCAATGACCACCACTCGCGCGTCGGGCAGGCGCGCGGCATAGGCCTGCTTCAACGCCAACGGCGTGTAATCCTGATCCGCGGCGAGCACGAGCACGGGACAGCGGATCTGCGCGAGCCGATCGGCGACGCTCCATCCGGCGAAGATCGCGCGCAACGACGCGAGATAGCAGTGCTTGTCGTTGGCGGCGAGCCGCGCGATGAACGCGCGCTGCAACGATTCCTGTCCGGGCTTGGGGAACAGCCGCTTGGCGATCATCTTCGCCATGCCGCGCAGTCCCAGCACGCGCGCGTAGACCAAACGAATGTGGAGCGGCAAGCGTTGCTTGAACGTCGCGGCGGGCACTGCCGGACCGCTGTTGACGATCGTCAGGCTGCGCACGAGCTCGGGCGCATCGACGGCTAGCTGGAAGGCGACCATGCCGCCCAGCGAAATGCCGACAACGTGCGCCGGGCCCGTTTGAAGCTCGCGCAGCATCGACGCGACATCGCTCGCAAAGCTCTCGATGCTGTACGGTCCGCGCGGCTTCGACGATCGACCGTGACCGCGCAGATCGCATGCGACGACGCGGTAGCCGTGGCGGAAGTGGTCGATCTGCGGCTGCCAATCCTCGGTGCACGAACCGAGGCCGTGGATGAACAGCACCGGTTCTCCGGCGCCGGCCATCTCGCAATGGAGCTCGGCGTTGCCGACGCGCACGCGTCGCGTTTGGACGGCAGCAGTGGCGATGTCGCTCATTGGACTACCCTGCGCGCTGCGCGCTTCGGGGCTAATTCGCGCTTGGGGCGGCCCGGCGCGCTCATGCGCGTTCGCTCAGGAAGCCGTCGACCATCGCGGCGATCTCCGGCGCCATCGTGAGGATGAACAGATGGCCGCAGTTCACCAGCTCGAAGCGGGCGTTCGGGATCCGATTGGCGATCAGTTTGCCGTTGATCGGCGGGACGATCGGGTCGTCCTCGCCGGCGATGACGAGCGTCGGCTGCTGCAGCTTGTGGAGCCATGACAAGCTCGACCAGCCCATCAGCGCCATCATCTGATACATCATCGCGCCCATTCCGCCTGCCGCGCTCCCGCCGCCGCCCATCATGTGTTGCGAGAGATCGCCGAGCGCCTCCGGGTTGTCGCGCAACCGACCGCCGTACATTCGCATCGCGTTCTTCGACACGTAGTCCTTCTGCATGAACCGCATCGGATTCATCGCGGTCATCATCGTGAGCGGATTGCCGGGGATCATCGTCATCGCGCCGGCGGCGGTGCTGCCGAGGATCAGGCGACGGCAATACGCGGGGTGGTTGTGCGCGAACTCCTGCGCAAGCGCACCTCCCCACGAAACGCCGAACACATCGGCCTTCGCGTGGCCCAGATGCTCGAGCATGTCCGCCATCGTCTGCGCGAGATCGCTCATCCGGAAAGGCATCATCGGCCGCGGCGAGCCGCCGACGCCCGGGATGTCGAACAGGATGACGCCGATCTCGGGATTGAGCACGCGGGTGAAGCCCTGCAACGCTTCGAGCTTGGCGCCGATGCCGTTCAGAATGATGAGCGGCGGCCGCTTGCCGGAACCCGGTCGCCGCGCGGTGCGCAGCTCCTTGCCCTTCACCGTGATGTGCTCGACGCGCAACTCCTGATCGAGGCGCTTCTTCCCGTTCACTGCTGCTTTGCGCGCGCTCATTCGAACACGTACGTGCCGGGTGCGTCAGCGAGCGGGCGATGCTTGCGGTTGCCGAGCGTGCGTCGCGCAGCGTGAAGCTTTCCGGACCGTCGCTTGATCCAGGTGCGCCAGTGCGGCCACCAGCTCGCCGAATGTTCGGTCGCGCCTTCGAGCCAGGCCTCCGCAGTGGGCGGCTGCTGGTCGTTCACGAAGTAGTGGGCCTTCGGATTGTTCGGCGACGAGAGCATGGCCTGGATGTGTCCGCCATCGCTCACGACGAACTCTTGCTTGCCCCGCAGCAGCCGGGACGACGCGTAACAGGCGCGCCATGGCGTGATGTGATCGGTAAGCCCGGCGAGCCAGAACTGGTCGCAATCGACGGTTTCCACACGCACAGGTTTGCCGCGCACGTTGAACTCGCCGCGCACGAGCGAGTTGTTCTGCACGAGGTCAAGCAGCTCGAGGTGGAAGCCGGCGGTCATCCGCACGGTGTCCGCGTTCCAGGCGAGCACGTCGAAGGTCGGCGGGTCTTTGCCCATCAGGTAATTGTTGACCCAGTAGTTCCATATGAGCTCGTTCGGTCGCAGGTAGGCGAAGACACGTCCCATCTCCGAGCCTTCCATCACCCCCTTCAGCCTGGAGTTGGTTCGCGCCATCTCGAGGGATTCCGGCGTGGCCAACACGCCGAGCTGCGTTTCGATGCTGGTGTCGAGCATCGTCACGAAAAGCGTGGCGGAGTGGACCTTGCGATCTTTGCGCCCGGCGAGATCGGCGAGCAGCGCGACGACCTGCAGCCCCGCCACGCACCCGCCTTCGATGTTCACGTCGGGTGACCCGCTGATCTCACGCACGACATCGACCGCCTCCTCGATCGCGGCGAGGTAAGTGTCGAAGTTCCAGTCGCGCTGCGCCGTACCCGGATTGCGCCAGCTGATGGCAAAGGTCTGCAGGCCAGCGTCGACCGCGTAGCGGATCAGGCTCTTCTTTTGCGAAAGGTCGTAGAAGTAGAACTTGTTGATCTGTGGCGCCACCATCAGATACGGTCGCGCGTGCACCTGTTTCGTCGAGGGCTCGTACTGGATCAGCTCGAAGACTTCGCTGCGATAGACGACCTTGCCGGGTGTCGTGGCCATGTCGCGGCCCACTTTGAGCGCGCCGCGCTTCGCCGTCGCCGGCATGCCGCCGTTGCGCACGAGGTCGGCGACCATGTTCTGCAGTCCGTAGATCGCGCTCGCGCCGCCGGTCTCCAGATACCGTTTGAGCGCCGCCGGGTTGCTCGGCCAGTTGCTCGGCGCAAGTGCCTCGGTGACGAGCGACGTCATGAACTTGATGCGCTCGGCCTCCTTGTGGTCGACCGGCAATCCGTCGACCCATTCTTCGATCCCCTTTCGCAGCGAAAGGTGCGTCTGCATGGCGATCTTGTAATAAGGGTTCTCTCGCCACAACGGATCGTCGAAGCGATGATCGTCGCTCGCGGGTGCAATGTCGGAGGCCCCGGTGAGCAGGCGGATCTGCTCGGTCCAGAACTGGTTGACCTTGTCGAGCGCGACATCGGGGCGCTGAAACATCAGATTCATCATCTTCTGGGCGGTCTGAGCAAGGTCGCCGTAGTTCATGCCGACCGCAGACTGCGCGCCCCAGATCTGGCTCGCGAGATAGGGTGCAGCATCTGCCGCAGCCTCGAGCGAGGCTGACGGCAGTGGCTGCCCTCCCGGCTTCATCACCATATCGAGAACCTTCTGTGCCGCGGCCTGGTTATGCCGCAGCGAGTCGAGGATCTGCTTGCCCAGTTCTTGTTCCATCGTTGCTCTCTTGTTTGGCACGTCACGGACATAGTAGAACCGCGAATGTTCGGAAAAAATTGCGGACGCGCGTTGACCTGAATCAGACCGATGGTCAGTCACCGCACTGCGAAGGGCAGTATGCGCGTGGCAAATGATGACGCGTTGACACACATCAACCAGTGACGCCCAACGGCACTTGGGTGACGAAAATGCGCGCCGCGAACTCGGCCGCGTTGAGCCAGATCAACAGGAGCCTGTGGACGAGTTGCCCGATCAACGCATCACGAGACGAGCGCGAGCGACTCCACGCTGAGAGCGGGCTTCTCCTCGCCCTCGATGTCGAACGTGTTTTGGGTGCGCAGTAACAGCCGCCCCTTGCCGCGGTCCTCGACCTCGAGCAGGAGGGCATGCATGCGGATGCGTGCGCCGGCCTTCACCGGCGAGAGGAAGCGAAGCTTGTCGAGGCCGACGTTGATCGCCTGCTTGGCGTCGGAGGGAATGGCGCCGATCTCCATCTGCATCGGCGCGAGCATCGCGAGCGTCAGATAGCCGTGCGCGATCGTGCCGCCGAACGGGCTTTCGCGTTTCGCGCGCTCGACGTCGACGTGGATCCACTGATGATCGTCGGTGCAGTGGGCAAAGGCGTTGATGCGATCCTGATCGATCGTCCGCCAGCCGGAAACGCCGAGCTCGCGCCCGATGAACTCGCGCACCGTGCTCATCGAATAGCCGGGAATCTGCATTGCTGCCTCCGATCGGCCCGATGGCCGGATGCGCAGGGATCGCGCGAAGCTCATCCAGGAGTCCGCGACACGGCGTCGCGGAACGTCTCGCGCAACTTCGTCTTGAGGAACTTGCCGGTCGATGTGCGCGGCAGCGCATCGACGAACTCGTAATCGTCGGGAATCTGCCACTTGGCGAAGCGCGGCGCGAGGAATGCGCGCAACTCCTCCGGCGTCACGTCTCGACCGGAGCGTTTGACGACGACAGCGAGCGGTCGCTCGTCCCACTTCGGGTGCTTGATTGCCACGACCGCCGCTTCGGCAACCGCGGGATGACCCATGATTGCATTTTCCAGCTCGACCGAGCTGATCCATTCGCCGCCCGATTTGATCAGGTCTTTCGTGCGATCGGAGATCCGCATGTAGCCGTCGGGATCGATCGATGCGACGTCGCCGGTGCGAAACCAGCCGTCGTCGGTGATCTTCTCGGGATCGGTCGGCACCTTATGGTAGCTGCCGGTCACGATCGGTCCCCGCACTTGCAGCTCGCCAACCGAGCGGCCGTCCCAGGGTTGCGCACCGTGCTCGCCCTGAACACGCAGCTCCATCAGGGGAATCGGTAGACCTTGCCGGGCGCGGATCTCGTACTGCCGCTCGGCGGGTAGTTCGGCGTGCTCCGGTTTCAGCCACGAGAGCGTGCCGACGGGGCAGAGCTCCGTCATGCCCCAGCCATGAACGATCGACAAGCCATGCCGTTCGAACGCCGCGATCAGCGAGGGCGGCGCAGCGGACCCGCCGACCATCATCCGCGTGCCGCGTCGAAGCGTCCAGCGCGAGGGCTCACGATCGAGCGCCTGCTGTATGGCCATCCAAATCGTCGGCACCCCGAGCGCGAGCGTGACCTGCTCGTTTTGCATGATGTCGAGCAGGTCCTCGGCACCCAGCCGCGGGCCGGGCAACGAGAGCTTGGCGCCGACCATCGCCGCGGCGAACGGCACGCCCCACGCGTTGACATGAAACATCGGCGTCACCGCGAGCACCGAGTCGTTGCACGACAGTCGAAGGCAATCGGGCAGCGAGATCGACAGCGCGTGCAGCACCGTCGAGCGGTGCGAATGCACGACACCCTTCGGCCGACCGGTCGTGCCGGACGTGTAGCACATGCCGCACGGAGCGTTCTCGTCCTGCACCGGATAGCGGTAGTCGCTCGCGTCGGCGGCGATGAACGCTTCGTAACTCTCGTACTGCGCGGCGACGGCGGCGCCGGAGATCGGCGCGACGATCACGCGTTCGAGAGGTACGCGCTTGCGCACCTCCTCGAGCAGCGGCAGCAGGACGTCGTCGACGATGATGATCCGATCGCCGGCGTCGCGGATGATGTAGCCGATGTCGTCGGGCGACAAGCGCAGGTTGACCGTGTGCAGCACGGCGCCCGCGGCCGGGATGCCGAAGTAGGCTTCGAGATGCCACGCGTGGTTCCACATCAGCGTGGCCACGGGCTCGCCGGGCTTGACGCCGGCGCGCACGAGCGCGGCAGCGAGCTGACGAGCACGCAGATGCAGGTTCGAGTAGTCGGTCCTGTGCAACGAGCCATCCGGCAGTCGGGAGACGATCTCGCGGCTGCCGAAAAGCTGCTTTCCCCGCTCGAGCAGGTGATTCACGCTGAGCGGCACCTGCATCATGGTCGAACGCATTCCTCGCCCCTTCGATCTGCCGCTTGAATGGATTGAGAATGAAGCCGGCGCGGCGTTCTGACGACCGCGTACCGATCTTCAATCTTGGTGCGCCGTGTGCTCGCTGTCAAGACAGTCTGACCATCGACTGTCAAGAAGCTTGACAATACTCGTCGCCCCTTCGGCGACGCGATCGCGGCGCGGCGCCGCGGCGCGGATCGCGCGCGCTGGGGTGCGGCGAGCGGTCGCAGACGGAGCGTCCCGGCGAGGCTCACCACTCCTTGGCAAGGATCCGCCGCAGCGCCGCGAGGTCGCGCGCACCGAGGCGCCGCTCGAGCCCGCTCTCGATCCGACGCACCGCCTGCGAGGCGCTGCGTACCATGTTCATCCCCTTCGCCGTGAAACGGACCTTGCGCACGCGTGCATCGAGCGGGTCGTCGACGAGCTCGACGATGCCGCGGCGGCACGCCTCGCCGACGGTCTGGTGGACCGCCTGTCGGCTGACGGCAAGCCGCCGGGCGAGCTCGGAGATGCCGACCGGCTTGCTCGACATATGCGCGAAAAGGCGGTGCATCGCCGGCGTGACGAAGTGATAGCCGAAGCGCGGCGCAGCCTGCAGAACGCGATCCTCGAACCAGTCCGACCGCAGCAGCAGCAGCCGGCGCAGACTGCGTGCGGCGAGGTCGTCGGAGCTCTTCTTCTTCATCAGTCTTTCTTCGTTCGTTGCGCGTTCGCGAGCGACCGATTGTCGCGCGAGTTCCGCGGCATTTGTCAATGTACTTGACATTATGCCCGCGGCTCAATTACTTTCCCGCGACCCTCAACCGACCAAGGGCACGCAATGATCAACTACCGCGTCGACACCGAAGGCATCGCCACCGTCGAGTGGGACATGCAGCAGCACGCCGAGAACATCCTCAACGACGAGTCCGTCGAGGCGTTCGGCGCCGCGGTCGACCGCGCGCTCGCCGAAGCGTCGGTCAAGGGCCTGCTGATCGCGTCGGCTAAGAAGGCGTTCATCGCCGGAACCGATCTCGAGCGCGTGCTGAAGGCGTCGGAGGCCGATCACATCTACAGCCGCATGCTCGAGTGGCACAAGCTTTTGCGTCGGATGGAGACCGGTGGCAAGCCGGTCGCCGCGGCGCTCAACGGCACGGCGCTCGGCGGCGGGTTGGAAATCGCGCTCGCGTGCCATTACCGCGTCGCCGCCGACGATTCGCGCGCCGGATTCGGCTTCCCCGAGGTAACGCTCGGCCTGCTCCCCGGCGGTGGTGGGACGCAGCGTTTGCCTCGGCTGATCGGACTCGACGCCGCGAAGCCGATCCTCACCGAGGGCAAGCGGCTCAAAGCGCGCGAAGCGTTGCAAGTCGGCCTGATCGACGCCGTCGTGCCTGCCGGCGAAGAGCGTGCCGCCGCTCGCGCGTGGATCCTCGGCGAAGGTCAGACCGCCGCGCGCCAGCCGTGGGACGAGCACGGCTTCCGCGTCCCCGGCGGCGAGGGCTCTGCGCTCGGTCGCGACGCCCATGCGCCGCACACCGTGCTGCACCGGATTCTCGTATGTCTCGAGGAGGGCGCACGCACCGACCTCGAGAGTGCGCTCGCGATCGAAGCGCGTCAGTTCGCGAACCTGGTCGTCTCCAAGGAGGCGAAGAACATGGTGCGGACGCTCCATTTCGCGATGAACGAGGCGAACGCGTTGAGCGCGCGGCCGAAGGGTATCCCGACCCGGAGATTCCGCCGCATGGGTATGCTCGGCGCAGGGATGATGGGCTCTGGCATTGCGCACGCTGCCGCGACCGCCGGCATCGAGGTCGTGCTGCTCGACGTCGATCAGGCGGCGGCGGATCGCGGCAAGGATTATTCGCGCAAGTCGTTGGGGAAGCTCTTCGAGAAGGGACGCATCACGCAGGACACCGCAGCGGCGGTGCTTTCGCGCATCACGGCGACCAACGATTTCGCCGCGTTGTCCGAGTGTGACCTCGTCGTCGAGGGCGTGTTCGAGGACCGCGCGGTCAAGGCGGACGTGACGCGCAAGGCGGAGGCGGTTCTGCATCCCGAAGCGATCTTCGCGTCGAACACGTCGACGCTGCCGATCAGTGGGCTCGCGCGCGCGAGCTGCCGGCCCGAGAACTTCATCGGTCTTCATTTCTTCTCGCCGGCCGAGCGCATGCCGCTGGTCGAGATCATCCGCGGCGATCGCACCTCGGATACGACGCTCGCGCAAGCGATGGACTTCGTCAAGCTGATGGGCAAGACGCCGGTGGTCGTGCACGACGGACGCGGTTTCTATACGAGCCGGGTGCTGCGCGCGTATCTGTCGGAGGCGATGTCTCTGCTCGAAGAGGGCGTCGCGCCGGAAGCGATCGAGAACGCGAGCTTGATCGCGGGCATGCCGATCGGGCCGCTCGCGCTGCTCGACGACGTGTCGCTCGAGCTCATGGTCAAGTTCGCTCGACAGGACAAGGCGGACCTCGGCGCCGCCTATCGCGAGCCGGCGCTCGATCGAGTGGCGACGCTGATGGTGGAAAAGCTCGGGCGGCCGGGCCGCAGGGCCGGCAAGGGGTTCTACGACTACCCGGCCGACGGCAGGAAGCGTCTGTGGACCGGACTCGCCGAAGTCTTCGCCGCCCGTCGCGAGCCGATGGCGGTCGACGAAGTCGTCGAGCGGCTGCTGCTCATCCAGTCGGTCGAAACGGCGCGTTGCATGGAGGAAGGCGTCGTGCGTCGCGCGCAGGACGCCGACGTCGGCGCCGTGCTCGGCTGGGGCTATCCGGCGCTGCGCGGCGGCCCGATCGGCTGGATCCACACGCTCGGCATCCCCGAGTTCGTGGCTGCCTGCGAACGGCTGGCCGAACATGCCGGACCCCGCTTCGTGCCGCCGGCGCTGCTGAAATCGATGGGGACGAAGGGCGAGGCGTTCTACCACCTTTGAGGAACGTTCCGGGCAGGCGCGCGCGGCGACGACACCTGCGGTCGCTGCGCCTGCCGAAGCGTCGGAGCAGCGGAAGAACCATTTGCCCGCTGCGCGGTTTCGCCGCAAGCTTCCCGCGCGAAGATGCCGGCGCAGTCCATCGCGGAGTCGCCGGGATGAGCGCGAGGTCCGCCGGCTTCGCATCGGGATCGAGCTTCGCGCCGTCACGCCGCTGATCGCTCCGACGCTCCGGGCTGTCATCCGCGTCCCGGAGACGATACGATGAATCGCATCCGCGGTCGGTCGAAACCACAGCGAGGCCTCGCGTCAGGCGATCATGACGACGAAGCGGTCTTTGGTCCCCCTCATCGCCCATCACCTCGCGGCAGTCGCCGGCGTCGTGTGCCTCGCTGCGTACGCCATTTATGACGATCTCGACAGCGGCGATCAGCGACGTGTCGTGGAAGTGCTCTCGGCGCACGTTCCGTTCATCGTCGCCGTCGGGGTGGTCGCGCTCGGCGTGATCGGCGCGCTGTTCGCCGCGGTTCATCGAGCACGCGCGCGCAACGCGATACGCATCGCCGACGAATTGCGGTTCATCTTCAGCGCCAATCGCAGTCATCGCGTCGATGCGCAAAGCGCGGGGGAGCTCGCGCCGCTCGCGCATCTGATCAACGACTTCGCAGACCGGTACGAAGCGCTGGAGCGTGATCTGGACGCGCGGGTGCTCGAGGCGCGGGCGTCCGTCGTCGAGGAGAAGAACCGGTTTGCATCGCTGATGTCCGAGCTTTCGCAGGGCGTGCTCGTATGCAACCTCGAGGGGCAGATCCTGCTCTACAACGAGCGCGCGCGACAGGCGTTCTCCGACGCCGATGCGCAAGGCAACGACGCGCAAACGCGCATCGGCCTCGGACGCTCGATTTTCGCGATCGTCGAACGCAGCGTGCTCGCGCATGCGCTGGAACGCATACGCACGCGCATGCGCGAAGGCGTCGAGGATCTGAACGTGCAGTTCGTGACGACGACCGCGGCCGGGCAGCTCATTCGGGTTCATATCACGCCGGTGCTCGCCGCGCACGCGGCGACGCCGGCCGCCGCGGCCGCGGAATCGGCGGACCCGCCGGGCGAAACAGCGGCGATGACCGGCTTCGTGATGAGCGTGGAGAACGTCACGCAGGCATTCGAGCGCGAATCCTCGCGCGATCTTCTGCTGCAGGCGCTCACCGACGACACGCGCGCCGGCCTCGCCAACATTCGCGCCGCCGCCGAAACGCTGACGAACTTTCCCGATTGCGACCGCGAGCAGCACGACCGCTTCATCCAGATCATCAGCGAAGAGACGCGCCGCATGAGCGGCGGGCTCGAGGACGTCATGGCGTTCCACGCCGATTCGCTCAAGACGCGCTGGCCGCTGGAAGACATGCTCGGTACGGACGCCGTTTCGGCCGTGCGCCGGCGCATCGAGTCCGAGCTCGGCATATCCACCGCAGAGGAAAGCCTCGACGCGTCGATCTGCATCAAGGCCGACAGCTATACGCTCGTGCAGGTGCTGACGTATCTTGCGAGCCGCCTGCACGACGAATACGGCGTGTCGGACATACGCTTCGGCCTGTCGCGTGAAGGTCGCCTCGCGCGGATCGACCTCGCATGGATGGGCGCGCTCGTGTCGAGGCAAACGCTGCCCGCGTGGCAAGAGGAGCGCATGCGCGTGGGCAACGAAAGCAGCCCGCTCAGCGTACGTGACGTCCTCGAACGGCACGGCGCCGAAATGGTCTTAATCGCGGACAAGCCGCGCCAGCGATCCTGTTTTCGGCTGCTGATACCTCTGAGCGGAACCGCAAAACCGGCGTCGAGCGCGCCGATCCGTCACGGCGACAGCCGCCCCGAGTTCTACGACTTCAACCTCCTCGACCGCCGCGGCGAGACCGGTGAATTGGACGAGACCGCGCTCAGCGACCTCGCGTACACGGTGCTCGATACGGAAACGACGGGCTTGCATCCTTCGCAGGGCGACGAAATCATCTCGATCGCCGGCGTGCGCATCGTCAACAATCGGGTCTTGCGCAACGAAGTGTTCGATCAGCTGGTGAACTCGCAACGCCCTACGACGGCGACGTCGCTCAACATCCACGGCGTCACGCGCGAGATGCTCGCGAACCAGCCATCGATCGAGCAGGTGTTGCCTCGTTTCCACGAATTTTGCGCCGACACCGTGATCGTCGCGCACAACGCGGCATTCGACATGCGCTTTCTCCAGATGCAGGAGGCAAGGACGGGCATCCGTTTCCGGCAGCCGGTGCTCGATACGTTGTTGCTCTCCGCGGTGCTCGATCCGAGCCAGGAGGACCACAGTCTCGAAGCGATCGCGCAGCGCCTCGGCGTGCCGATCCTCGGCCGGCACACGGCGCTCGGCGACGCCATGGTGGCGGCCGATGTATTCCTGCGCATGATCCCCTTGCTCGCATCACGCGAGATCCGAACGCTGCGCGAAGCGCGCTCGGCCAGCGAAAGAACGCTGTATGCGAAGGTGGCTTACTGAGCCGATGCCTGGCAACTTCGCGATCGCGGCGGCAGACGACGCGTTAGCGCCGGTCACGTGCGCGTGATGCAATCCGCCGGCGCTGAACGGGGCGTTCAAGAGAAGCGCGCAAGCTGCGGTCCAGGCTCGCGATGGACAGCGAGCTCTCGCTGTCGGCGGACCGGGTGTGAACGTCGTCCCGCCTAGCTCGAGCTTTCCGCCGCCGCAACGACGATCCGCTCCGCCGTCAACGGCAGGTCGCGCACGCGAACGCCGAGCGCATCGAATACGGCGTTGCCGATCGCAGCGGCGGTCGGACCCTGCGCCGCCTCGCCGGCACCGACCGCCGGCTGATCAGGACGCGCAACGATTTCGACTTCGACCGAAGGCGCTTCCGAGCAGCGCAGGATCGGATAGGCGTCCCAGCTGTCGCTCGTCACGCGCGAGCGATCGAACCGCACCGCCTCCTTGAGCGTCCAGCTGGTCGACTGGGTCGCTCCGCCCTCGATCTGGTTCGCCAGCCCGTCGGGATTGATGACCAACCCGACGTCGACCGCGATCACCAACCGGCGTACGCGAATGTCGGCTTCCGCCTCGATCTCGGCGATGACCGCGCAGTAAGCGCCGACGTTCTTGTAGCGGGCGAAGCCGATGCCATGACCGCGGCCCTCGCGCCGTTGCCATTCGTCCCATCGCGCTCGTGCCGCCGCGCGCTCGATCACGGCGCGTGCTCGCGGATCGCCGAGATGACGCAGCCGAAAGTCGACCGGATCGACGCCTTGGACCGCGGCAAGCTCGTCGATGAACGATTCGATCGCGAATACGTTCGCGTACGCGCCGAGCGAGCGCAACGCCGACGCGCGCACCGGCATCGCCAGCACGCGATGGTTGAGGACCTGCCATGCGGGAAAATCGTACAGCGGTATCGCGTTACGCTCGGCTCCGCCGCCTGCGGCGATCGGCGGATTGATCGCCGGCAAACGCTCGAACGGTTGCTCGAGATGCCATGCGCCGAGGAGCGCGGGCGACTTCGCGCGACCGGGTCGCGACGTGTGGCCGTTGCTCCATATCTCATGTCGCCAATGGACGATCGCGCCCTGCGCGTCGATGTCCGCTTCGAGCTCGATCGCCATCGCAGGCCCGAACGGCGCCCATGCGAGCTCGTCGGCGCGCGACCATTGAACGCGAACGGGGCGCCCGCAGGCGGCCACGGCGAGCCGGGCAGCGTCGAACGCGACGTCGTCGGCGCCGTTGTGGCCGTAGCAACCAGCGCCCTGGACGTGCTGCACGACGATCTTTTCCTCCGCAAGCGAAAGCGCAAGCGCGAGGTCGCGGCGCAGGTTGTAGATCCCCTGGCTGTGAGTCCAGACACGCAGCTGCGATCCGTCGAATTGGGCAAGCGCGCACGAAGGACCGATCGAAGCGTGCGCGAGATAGGGTCGCGCGTAGGTCGCCGTGAGCGTGCGCGCGACCGTTCGCGTTTCCCGTGCCGACTTGCTGTCGACAACGCTCGTCTCGGCTTGCTCGCCCTTGAGCCATTTCGACAGCTCCGTTGCGTCCGGAAGCTGGGGCATCTCGCGCCACGTCGACCGTTCGGCGAGCATGCGGACCGCTGCGTCCGCCGACGCTTCCGAGTCGGCGAGGACGCCGACGAACGTGCCGTCGCGAACGACATCGACGACACCCGGGGACGCGAGCGTGGCGATCTGTGCAAGTTCCAGCAACGCTGCGCCCGCAGACGGTGGACGCAGGACGCGGGCATGGAGCATTCGCGGCAGCTCGAGATCGTGGATGAAGCACGCGCCGCCGAAGACCTTGTCCGCGAGATCGATGCGCTCCGTCATCGTGCCGACGACCCGGTGTTCGCTCGCGCGTTTGGGAAGAACTTGCGCCGTAGCGTCGCGATCGAGCAGATCGTCGTCGGCGAGCGCCCAGTAGCTCGTCGTCGCATCCGCTCGACCCGTGATGACGCCGTCGTCCACCGCGAGCGCGTCGGGGCTTTCACCGAGTCGTGCAGCGGCCTCGCGCAGATAGATCGCACGCGCTTCGGCGCACACATGGCGCAGCGCCGCGCCGGAATCCTGAACCGAGAGGCTGCCCGAGGTAACCGCCTCATCGGGGCTCGTCGCCGTCGAAGCCGGCAGCATCCGCACTCTTTCGATGGAGACGTCGAGCTCGTCGGCGACGATCTGCGCGAGCGCGGTGAGAATGCCCTGCCCGATCTCGACCTTGCCCGAGAAAACGTCGACGAAACCCTCGGCGCGGATCTTGAGCCACCGCGACAGCCGACGATTGCCGCGCAAGCTCGCCGGCAGCGCGTAGACCGTTGCACCGCGCGCGCCCGTCCACATCGAAGCGGAGCTCATGTCAGACCTTCGCGTTCATCTCGCACGCCGCTCGCAGCACGGCGCGAACGATCCGGTTGTAGCTGCCGCACCGGCAAAGATTGCGATCGAGCGCCTCGCGTACGTCAGCGTGCGTCGGTTCGGCGTTGGTCGCGAGAAGCGCAGCGGCGCTGATCAGCATGCCGGACGTGCAATAGCCGCATTGTGCGGCCTGCTCCGCAATGAAAGCGCGTTGCAGAGGATGCGGCGCGCTCGGATCACCGAGACCCTCGACGGTCGTCACCGCTTTGCCGTCGACCGACCAGAGCGGCGTGCTGCACGATGGCACCGCACGGCCGTCGACGAGCACGAAGCACGCACCGCACTCCTCGCTGCCGCAGCCAAAGCGCGTCCCTTTGAGGCCGAACGTCACACGCAAGACATCGAGCAGCGAACGCTCGCCGCTGTCCTCCAGTGAGCGCTTGGCGCCGTTGAGCGTGAAAGCGAATCGTGCGAGCTCCATCGCGTCACCCCGCCGGTCGCGACGACGCTCGTCTGGCCGCGCGCCGCTTCGTATCCGCTGCGTGGGGAGCGCTTGCGCGCCGAATCGCAGCCACCGGCTCCGCCGCGGGCATTCGGAAATAACCCGCCTGCAGCAAGTTGGCCATTTCGCCGCGCACGATATGCTCGATTTCGTCGATGGCCGCGGAGCGCGCTTGCGCAACGGGACGCGCGAGAATCAGAATGCGGCGCAGATTTGCATCCTCAGCCATGCCGATGCCGTATGTCCAGCATACCACCGACCGCCGATTACCATGATTTGCTGGGCATGGCCGAGATCGATGCGATCTATATCTCCGCCACGCCCGAAACGACGCATTACCCGATGGCGCGCGACTGCCTCGCCGCCGGCAAGCACGTATTCTTGGAGAAACCCATCGCGCTCGAGCTCGCCGAAGCCGCGCTCGTGAGCCGGCACATCACGCGCACCCTAGGCAAGAAGATCAGCGGCCGCATCAAGCTCTCGCCCGCGGCGATGGAAGCGACGCACGATCTCGATTTCGTGCTCTGGTGTCTCGAGTCCGCCAAACCAGCGCGCGCCTACTCGCAGACGAATTTCGGCGCGATGCGCGACGCGAGCGGCACGCAAACGCCGGACACGCAGTGGATCATGGTGAGCGAGCAACCTGTTGCGGCTCGAATAGGCTTCGTTTACTGCGAGCGAAATCCGGCGGCGGCAAGACCGGCGAGCGCGCATTGCTCGTCGCGATCCGACGTGTCGCCGCTGATCCCGACGGCGCCGATAACGTAGCGGTCGTCGTCCTTGAGCAATACCGCGCCGGCTGCCGGCGCGAGCCGCCCTCCGCTCACCGCCGCCAACGCGCCGAAGAAGCCCGGCGCCTTCTGCGCGCGCTCGGCGATCTCGCGACTCGAATAGCCCATGCCGAGCGCGCCCCATGCCTTGGCGCGCGCGATGTCGACGCGAAGGATCCCCGAGCGGTCCTGCCGCTGCACGGCGACCTCGTGCCCGCCCGCATCGAGCACGACCACCGTCAGCGGCTCGCACCCGAGCTCGCGACCCCTCGCGAAGGCGCCGTCGATCACTCGAAGCGCCAGGTCGAGCGTCAGCCTGCTCATCGTTGTCGTTGTATCAGCCCGTCTCCGCACTCATGCTGAGCCAAGCGATGGGCGAGGCGCCGCCGCCGAACGGCGCGCGCCCCACGCCGCCGCCGCCGCTCATCGCTCGTTGGACTTCAGTTACCTGCCGCGATGCGAACAGTCAGCTCATCTTGCCGGTCGGCATCGCGCGCGATTTTGCGCCCTTCGGCGGCTCCGTCATCGTGCCGGTGGGCATCTGTCCCGCTGAGCCTTTCGCGCCGGCCTTGCTTCGACCGCCGCCGGCCGCCTTCCTGCCCGCCTTCATCGCCATGGCCGTTGCCCTTTCGCGTCGGGTGCTTTCCTTTGCCGCGGCGCGAACCGCCGCGCTCATTCGCGCACTCGCTCGCTTCGCTTTCGCCGCGAGCGCCGGGTCGGTTTGTCGCGTCAATGCTCGCGTCGCCGTCTTGACCACTCCGATGTCGGCGTCGTCGAGCAGCTTGCTCACGACGCGGGCGGCCTCGGGAGTGTTGGGCAGCATGCTCGCGGCGTGCGCAGCGGCTACTCTGACGAGCGGCTCGCGCGACTTGGCGGCATCCTTGACGACGGCAATGCTGCTGTCGTCTCCGATGATGCCGGCGAGCGATACCGCCTTGGACGCGAGCGACACGTCGGTCGACGCGGCGAGTTTGCGCAAGTGATTCATGGCGCCGGCTGCGATGTCGGCCAACGCCGCATAGTCGGGCTCGTCGACATCGAGCATCGCCTTCAGTTCTGCATAGCTGACGGGCATCGTCGTCTCCTCATGCGAACTGCTGGGTTATCCCAAGTCCTGGGTGAACGGGCTGCTGTCCATCGTCTGCACTTCGCTCGCGATGAGATCGGGCGGCGGGTTGGTGATGTTATCGGTACCGCCGCCCATCATCAGCCGATCCGTCGGCGTCACGTGCGGGAGGCCGAGCACGTGTCCAATCTCGTGGCCCAACGTCCACTCGCTCGCGATCGACGCCACGACCGCCGACGGCCGGTTGGTAGGATGCGCGGCGCATCCATTGAAAGCAGGATTGGTCGAACGCACGAAATAGGCCACGACGTCATTGGTGCTCACGCCGTTGCGGTTGGCCATCAGCTGCGTCTGCTCCGTCGTGACGTTGCCCATCGTGCACGTTCCGACGTCGACGTCGTTCAGCAACGGCAGGTTCAGCGCCTCGTCGCTCACCCGATGCACGCGGACGCCGAAGGTGGCGTAGACGTCGATCATGTTGTCGACCATGCGGTCGATGCTGAAGCGCGTCGGCCGGGTCAGCGTCTTCACGTGCAAGCGCACCGTCGGACGGCGTTCGGTCCACCACTTGTGCCACATCGCGTTGTCCATGCCGCGGACGAAGCAGTCGATCCGCGACAGGCTCCATGATACGGCCGCGGGCGTGTTGTCGATCACGCCGCCGAGCGACTCCCAGTTGTGCCAACTGCCGTCGAACCACTTGTGCCACATCGCGTTATCGGCGCCCTTGGCGAACACGTCCAGACGCCGCGGAGCCCACGAGCTCACCGCGGGCCCCGCGGTGATCGTACCGCCGAGCGATTCCCAGCCGTGCCACGCGCCGTCGAACCAGCGATGCCACAACGCGTTGTCCATTCCGCGCGCGAACACGTCGATGCGGCCCGACTGCCACGACACGGCGCCCGGCTCGTTGTCGATCACGCCGCCGAGCGACTCCCAGTTGTGCCAGCTCCCGTCGAACCACTTGTGCCACAGGGCATTGTCGGCACCCTTTGCAAAGACATCGAGACGTCCCGGAGCCCACGAGCTCACGGCAGGGCCCGCGGTGATTGTGCCACCGAGCGATTCCCAGCCGCGCCACGCGCCGTCGAACCAACGATGCCACAGCGCGTTGTCCATGCCGCGGGCAAATACATCGATGCGGCCGGACGACCACGAAACGGCTGCGGGCGAGCCATCGATGACGCCGCCCAACGATTCCCAGCCGCTCCAGCCGCCGGCGAACCACTTGTGCCACAGCGCGTTGTCAGCGCCTTTGACGAACGTATCGAGTCGTTCGCCGGCCCATGAACTGACCGCGGGCCCGGCCGTGATGACTCCGCCGAGTGATTCCCAATTACTCCAAGCCATGGTGCACCTCCCTGTCGAGCGCGCCCTTGCCGGGTATCGGACTTCGAATTCTCGTTCGCGATTGAGAACAGCAGCTACCAGGGTGCCGATGGGCAACCGAACGTGCGCCGGCAGTATCTGCGGCGCTCGCGCTTGTCGTCAACAATGAATCTTCACGATCATGCCGACGCCAATCCGTGCGTGCCGGCAGCGAGTCGGGCCGTTCGATCCGTCAGCTCGTCACGCGGGCTCCATGCCGTGGCGTCGCTTCGGTGCGTCTGCAGCGGACGAGGCGAGGAAGGCGAGAAACGTGCGCGCACGCTCCGGTTGCTTCGACGCAGCGCAGATGCCGGCGGAAAACGTCGTGACGATCTGGACTTCGGCCGGCAGCGGTCCGATCACGTCGATGCCCGATAGATGCATGAGCTCGCTCAGCTGCTGAAACCCGAGCTCGACGTCACCGCGCGCGACCAACGTGCCGACCGGCACGCCGGGAGGCGCCTGTACGATGCGGCCGGCGATTGCGTCCCCAACGCCCCAGCGCTCGAACAGCCGGGCGAGATGCACACCGCTCGGTCCGGTGGAATAGCTGAGGCTTCGCGCCGCGATCACCGCGCGGCGCAATGCGTCTTCGCTGCCGATGTCGGGCTGCGATGCTCCGGCCCGAACCGCGACCGCGACGCCCGAGCGGGCGACGTCGACCTTGCTGTCGGCGACCACGCGTCCCGACGTCAGCAGTTGATCGATTGCGTTCGATGCCAACACGACGACGTCGAACGCTTCGCCCGCCTGCACGCGCTTCGCCGCGTCGACGCCACCAATCGATTCGATCTCGACCTCGCAGTCGGTGCTCTTGCGGAAAAGCTCGGCCAGCTCGCCGAGCACCTGACGTGTCGCCATCGACGAGATGCCCGCGATCCGCGTCGCCATGTTGACCCCCTGGTGTTCGTGCGCATTCATCCGCACCCGCGTGCTCGTCGCGATCCTCGCCTTGTTACGGTTGCCGTTCTCGACCGAACTGACTCGACCGGGTCGGGCCATGATGCCACAGCTCGGCACGCGCTTCGCGACCGACATCACGTTCAACGTCATCAACGCTTTCATGCTCGCATGCGGCACGCAGCAGCTCGGCCGGTCGAAGAGCCGATCGCCGGGATCATCGCGTCAAGAGCGGCGTCGCTACCCGGCGCACTGACCGCGTTGCGGACACCGCGTCGGACTCCCGCTGTTTGCAAGTGGAGTCCGACGCTCTTTGCATCCGCGCAGGTCGTCGGGGGCCGAACGACGGATCTTCAGCCGATAAACCACGCGCGAACCGTCGCGCTAGTGTGCCCTTGCGATCAACCCTGCGAGCGGACGCGAGATCGAAGCGGGCCCCGCAACGTTAGAGGTCGGTAAGTTCTTGCTCCAAGAGTGTCACCACTCCATGGGAACCAAAAAAAAGCCCGACGTTCGCCGGGCCTTTGTTCCGAGAGGAGTTACCGCAGTATCGATGTCGTTGCCGCCCGCGTTCACTCGGCCGAGCGGATGTTCGATGCCTGCTGCCCTTTGGGGCCGGTCGTGATCTCGAAGCTCACCTTCTGACCTTCCTTAAGCGTCTTGAAGCCCTGCTCCTGAATCGCGGAGAAGTGGGCGAAGAGATCCTTGCCGCCGCCTTCCGGAGTGATGAAGCCGAAGCCCTTCGAATCGTTGAACCACTTCACGGTGCCTGTTGCCATGCTTTAGATATCCTGAAAGAACGATAAAAAGGGGACGCAGCCCCTTGCGTTGGGCGACGATCAAGACGCGGGTGACGACAAAGCAGCCGCAGGATCGCGGATTCTTAGACCAGCGACGGCATTGCCTGATGATCGCTCTCTGCGACTATGTACGCAAATCCGCGAAATAGCAAACGAAATGATCGCTCGCACCGCGGCCGCCATCGGACCTCGCGTTCATTCGAGCGTCACAACCGGCCGCTACGGTTTCGATTTGGCTTTTCGACCGGGCGCCCGCGGGGGCACGTAGCCCGACACGCGGCATTGCCAGGCATCGATCCGTTTGCCCTTTTCGAACCGCGTCAGATCGCACCTGACGACCTCACCCGTCGCCGCGAGGCCCGCAAGCCTCGTGCGCACGGTCGCGAGAGGAACGCCGGTCTCGCTGGCGATTTCAACGTCGAGCCGTTGCCCGTATTTCTTCAAGCATTCCAGGATATCTATCACAGCTCGTACCTCCAGAAGAGTTCGGGCGGTGCGCGCGACAGCTTTGACTCGGACAGCATGCGTCCGATCTGTTCCTAACGGTGACGCCGCGACCCGTTCGGCAGTGTTCGTAACGAGCTCGCCGGCTTCAACTCGGCGTTCGACGCAGGTATTCGCGAATCACTGTTGTGGCACCGCATACAGCAACAATACGCGCGTCGCCGCACACCCGTATGTGCTTCCGATCGGCAAACCGAGCTGGTCGCACGTCATTCCCGGTAGCGGATTCACGCAGCCGGTCAGGTTGCGCGCCAATCGGGTGGAGAGCGCGCGGTCGTTCGCATCGAGCGCGACGAGGAATTGGTCGCGGATCGCCGGCGATGCATAGGGTGCGGTCATCGCACCGACCGACGGTCGCTGCGTTCGTCAGCGCGCACCGCGAGTGCGGCTCTCCGTAACGAAACGCGCGACATCGCTTGGGGCCGGCAAGACGTAAGCGCATGGAGATGACGGCATGTTAGTTTCATTGTGTTCTTTCGCTGCCGAAGCGCGCAAATTCGCCGCCGCCGGACAGACAAAGGGCAGGTCAAAGCCAGTATGCGCTCAATCCCGTCCGCCGCGCGTCCGCGAACAAACTAAAGCCGCGGATCGGTGCAATCGGCAGCCAGCCGCCGACGGTCGCTCGCGTTCAGCGGCCGCTGCTTGAAGGGCCCGCGAGCGGCGTCTGCCCGAGCGGATCGGAATATGCGGCCCAGCAGACGGGCGGAAATCGTGAGACGCGAGGATTACGCCCCGGCAGGACGATCGATCGGTGGGGGCACGGGCTCTTCGGCTGCTGGCGTCGGTTGCGTGGCCGCCTTTCGCAGCCGCTTTTCCTCTTTCTTTTGCTTCTTCGCCAAGTCTCGTTGACGCTTGGCGAAAGAGTAGTTCGGTTTAGCCATTCACGATGTCCTTCGATGGAAGAACGAGCATATGCCCGGTCGCCGGAACGTAAAAGGGGGCAGGATACCGGAAGCGCGCCGCCGAAGCGCGCGTGTGCGACCAAATACTTCGCATGAGAAACCTGCAGATCCACGTATACACACATCGGCGCGATTGGTCAAATCCGGCGATGGGAGCAGTGCTGCAAGGGTAGCATTGCGGGACCGCGACAGGGGTCGGGGCTGATCGCCGATGCACGCCCCTCCGGTTCCACCCCGTGCCTGTCACGCTCGATCGTCGGCGTCGTTCCGGTCGGAGGCGTACACTCGCGCTTTACGCCACGAGCGCGCTTTACGCCACAAGCGCGCCGGCAAGCGGGAGATAT
The DNA here is from genome assembly GCA_963728935.1 of uncultured beta proteobacterium. GTDB lineage: Bacteria > Pseudomonadota > Gammaproteobacteria > Burkholderiales > Casimicrobiaceae > CAVSMC01. The sequence goes on from CAVSMC010000001.1 coordinate 4,377,862, forward strand.
CAATGCACGTGCTCAATGACGCGGGTCCGATTGCGACAACCGAACAGTTCAAGGCCGCATTGCTCGCGACACGCGACTGGAATGGCATCTCGCCGCTGCAACTGCAGATGCTTCAAGCGCAATGCCGCGCGCCCGAATGCACGATCTCGGCGTCGCAAATGGCAGAACAACTGAAGCTTAAGAATTTCGCTGCCGCGCGGCTGCAATACGCGACGTTTGCCCGCGCGGTCGCGGAAAAGCTTGGCTACGCACCGCCGCAGAAGGGAAAGAGCGCGCCCTTTTGGTGGTTCACGCTGTCGACGGGTCGCGAGTCGGCTGACGAAGCGAGCGACGCTCAGGTCGACTGGATCATGCGGCCCGAGCTCGTCGCCGCGCTGCGCGCGATGAAATGGGCGTGAAGGATGCCGGTTCGACGCAATCGCAGGACCTCCTTCGCCATCGACGTCCCGCGCGCATGCCGCCTCAAATGCAAAGCCCTGCGATGAGCTCGCAGGGCTTCGCGGTTTGCCACCACTTGCGGTGGCCTCGTCACGTTACCGTGGCGCGTGCCGGCATGTCGTTACCGGCTGCAGAGTGGCGCTATCGGTAATTTCATCGATAGGTCTGCCCTCCATTCGCGACTTCATTGCGCGACTCGCCTGACGACCTTTGTCGTCTGCTCCGACTCTCCGGTTTCGGGCCAATCCTCAGACATCATGTCGAGGGTGGTCGCAACGCGTTCGCCTCAGGTGCACCCGCGACACGGGCGCGCACAACAGCGGACACTGCGCGGCAACCTGATCATCAATGTTTAGGTCGAGAATCCGTCCCGACCCGGATCGCCGAAGCACTTTTAGTCAACGCCTTTCGAGGGTCTCTGTCAAGGTGTATCGCACATCGTATCGGTGTGTCGGCGACTCGTTGCGGGCTATCTGATTCAGGTCAATAAGCGGGCCGTTTTGGCCGAGTGAGAGGGCCAGAAACCCACGCTCGTCTCGATGCGCGGGCGCTGGTTACGCGTGCTTGCAACGAACCTCGAGGTGCGGCGTCATTTTGTCGCCGACGTCGCATCGCTCACGCACTTCTTGACGAAGCTCGACTTGGCGGCGCCTGCCAGCTTCTTTTCTGCCGCTTGTGATGTGCAGGTCTGCGTCGCCGCCTCCGCCGCGTCCTTGTCGCACTTCTTGATAAAGCTCGTCTTGGCCGCACCCGCGAGCTTCTTCTCGGTCGCCTGCGCCTCACACGAGGGATTCGCGGCGAACGCGACGTTGCTTGCGAGCACGGCGATCGCGACAGCAAATAAGAGACTCTTCACGATTGTCCTTTGAATGTTTGGAGGTCTGCATTGGGCATCGCTCGACGCCCAATGTCAGGGAATACTCTTGATGTGGTCGCGCAGATGCTCACATCCTACCCGAGAAGTACCCGCCAAACTCCGCTCTGACGCACCGATGCTCACCTTTCCGGTGTGCCCGTGTTGATGGTGGACACTGACGTTGCACGACTAGGCGCGTCCTGGTTCGTACTCGGAGATAGCGCGAGGGCGTCTGTCGGTGGCAAGAACGGCCGCACCAAGCACTGCAGCGATCATCGACCCGATCAGGATTCCGATCTTGGCGACGGCCGCGACGGATCCCTGCGGAAACGCCTGATCGGCCATCAGCAACGCAACGGTATCCCCGACGCCGCACAGGCATGCGGCGCCGATGAAATTGCGCAACGACACGTCACCCGGAGCGACGGCGATGTTCGCCTTGATCGCGAGCCACGATGCGAGCGCGATCCCGAGCGGCTTGCCGACCACCAATCCGAATAGGACGCCCAGCAGCACCGATCGTGTCGTCGGCGACCAGACGTCGATATGCAGATCGACACCGGCGGCGGAAAAAGCGAACAGCGGCAAGATCAGGTAAGACGTCCACGGCGCGACCGCCCGCTCGATGCGATCCGCCGGTGACAACAGCCTTTGGCTGGCCGCCGAGAGGTTGCGGCTTGCCCAATCCCAGATCGGCTCCTGTTCGATGCTGCGTCGGGGTCCGCGCCGAGACTTCAGCTCACGCTCCGCATGCTCGAGCTCGGCCAGCGCGGTGGCGGCCTGCGCGAGCAATGGCGCCGCTGCGGGTGCCGGCAGCGTGGGCAGGAACGCGGCGAGGATGATGCCAGCGAGCGCGGCGTGCACGCCGGCGACGTGCAGAAACACACCTAACGCTACGGTGATGACGGCGTAGGGCCACGCGGCGTAAACACGTGAGCGATTGAGCGCGAATAGCAGCGCTACGGCAGCGCCGCTCGCGAGCAACCATAGCGGCGCGAACGCGTGCGGATAGAAAATAGCGAGCGTCAGCACCGACAGAATATCGTCGACTACGGCGAGCGCCGCAACGAACACGCGCAGTCCGGAGGGAATCCGGCGCCCGAGCAAGGCAAGGATACCCAGCGTGAATGCGACATCGGTGGCGGTGGGGACAGCCCAACCCGCTGCCGCGGATCCTTGATTGAACATGAGGTAAATCGCCGCGGGCGCCAAGACGCCCCCGATGGCAGCCACGACGGGCAGAACAGCCGCGCGACGGTCGGCAAGCGCGCCCGCCGTCATTTCGCGCCGAATCTCCAGACCGACAACCAGAAAGAAGATCGCGAGCAGGCCTTCCGATAACCATTCGCCGACGGTCAGCGACAGCATGTGGCCGGGAGATCCGATCGCGAACGATGAATCGATGAACAGGCGGTAATAGCGTGCGAGCGGCGTATTGGCGCACACCAGCGCCGCCGCGGCAGCGATGAGCAAGGTCAGGCCCCCCGATGCCGGCAGATTGGCGAACGCGCGCGCCGAGCGCTCGACGCGTTGAGCCACCGGCCGCTCCAGCGCTTCCAGCATCGAGTAGAAATCCCACGCGCCGTCGTAGCGCAGACCGTCGACGAACAGAGTGGGCGTACCGGTGACGCCGCTTTGATGACCTTCGACCAGATCCTCGTCGACGCGCTTGCGGGTTTCCTCGGCGTCGAGATCGCGATTGAAGCGCTCCATGTCGACACCGAGCGAGCGCACGTAGGCGAGCGCTTTCTCGCGGGTCAACGGCGGCTCATGGTCATACAGCCAGTCATGCAATTCCCAGAAGCGGCCCTGATTTCCCGCGGCCTCCGCCACCCGCGAGAACCATTCGGCCCCCGGATGCGACCGTTCGTTCGGAAAGTGACGGTAGGTGTACGCGAGTCGTTCGCCGAAAGCTTCCCGCAACCTCTTCATCACCGCCCGAAGGCGGCGGCAGTACGGGCAGAGATAGTCGGCGTAGAGGACGATGCTGACCGGTTCAGCGTCGGCGCCGCCGCGCACGTGATCGCGCGCAGGATCCACCGCCCGCTGCAGCTCGACTGCCGCTCGTATGCTGGCGTCGGCCATGGTCTAGGTCACGCGACACATCTCCCAAGGCGTCGGATATTACCGCGGCGGACTCCGTTGACGCGGAGCCGCGACGCTGCAGTAGGCGTTCGCCAAAGGCGTGAGCGGTTCCGACGTCGTCGATCAGCCCGTGCGCCTCGCCTTCGTTGACGTCGCCCTAAACATCGCTGTCAGGGCAGGCGATGCCCCTTGTACGCCGCGTTCGGGTCGAGAGGCGCGGGAGCATGCATACCCGTCACCCGGAAGAACGTTGGGTAATCGACGATTGCGATGTGCATTGCGCGCGGGCGCTGGCGCTCCGCACCGAAGACCTCCTCGTTCGCGACGCGCAACCACAGTGCCGAACAGGACCGCTGATCGCACGTAGGCGTCCGGCCAAGCACAACGAATTGGCCGTCGGAACGCAGGGCGCCGTCGGTGCGTTCGCGCGGCGGCACATATACGATCGCGGGTGAACGCTCGTCCCGCTGCACCCCGGAGATCACGTCGACCATGCCGCGTCCGAGCTTCGTTGCAACGGCAACGCAGACGGGGCGCCACCTGGATGGCGCTCCCGACGCAGGCCGATCGAGAACGCCGCGCCATCGGCGACCGGCAACTGGGCGTGCATCGGCGCAACGTGTGAGCTCTTGTCCGCGACCATCGGGTCGCGACATTGCCCCCAAAGGCGGGCCTCCTTACGCGAATGCGGTGAGCAAGCCGATCACCGTGCTCACCCGATCGATGATCTTGGCTGCCGTGGCGAATGCGTCGGTGGCTGATTTGATCTCCTTCGCCGTCGCGACCAGATCGCCGGTGATCGCGTTGAGCTTCGCAAGCGCGTCCCTGACCTGCCGTGTGTCGAGGATGTCCTTGAGCCGCAGCGCAATCAGCTCGTCGAGCTTCTGGGACAAACGCCGTTGGCAGTCCATCAGTTGCGTGCGTTTCGCGGCATCCGCCGTGCGGCCGATCTCGTCGGCCAAGTCGCGCAGCGCCTGCGTCACGGCTTCGATCGCGCGGTTTTGCCCTTCGCCAGCGGCTGCGAGCGGCGTCGTGTCGGCAACCACGTGTGGACAGACGTCGAACGCAGCCGCCACGCGCGCCATCCCGCTGCGGCGAATATCCATTGGCGCGACGGTCGGCCTCGTATCCGCCGGAATTTCTTCCTCCGGTCCGGGCTTCTTCCGCCGCCCGTCGAGAAACCACGTCATAGCAAACACGCCCTTCGACCTTTTGACCAGGACGATCAGCGTCGCGAAATAGGCGAAGAAACCGACGGCCAGACCTATCCCGTAAGCGCCGAAGAGATCCGTCTTGCCTTCGCCGAACAGTGCCGTTACGGCGCCGCCACCGATGACGCCGAGCAGCGTAGTGATGTCGGCGAACGATGCGTCGCCTTTGCGGTAACGGTTGGTGAAGTAGACGAACCATCCGACGACCACGCCGAATGCAAACGCGCCTGACATTGCCATTTCGTTCTCCTCGTTCGAGTCCGCACGATCAGCTGATACGCGGCGACGCGCTCACGAGGCGCCGAACGCCTCCCGCACCGCTTTTGCCTTGTCTACGAAATCGCGGATCGCCGCGAGCACTGCCGAGATCTGCCGCGCGTCGTCGCTGAGCGCCGCCGCGAGCGCGGCGTGTGCCTTGATCATGTCGCTTGCTGCTTGCTTGGGATCGGACTGACGCAACGCCTCGAGCGCCGCGGCTCTTTCCTGCACGGTCACGAGGCGCTTCATGTACTCGTCGTCCTTCACTTCGCCGCCCATCCCGATGATCATCAGGTTGGCGGTATCGCGAAGCTCGCTCGCGCGTGCGACGCGCATGCTATCGAGCGCCTCGCCAAGCGCATTGCCAAGCGTTGCAACCGGTTCTTGCGCCGCATTCACTCCGCGCTTCAACGCGTCGTAACGACGCTGGTTCAGCACGGCGGTCGTCACCGCGGAGAACAGATCCGCCACCGCGCCCAGCTCGGCAGTTGCGGATTTGTCGTCGCTCGCGAGGCCGACGATCGCGGCGTTGAAGTCGGCCTGCGCCGCAGCGAGTGTCTGCGCGTCTTCCGCGTTGGTCACGGCGGCAAGCGCATCCGCGTACTTCTTCAGCGCCGCCGCGGCCGACCTGGCGCTCGCCGCTTGGAGCTCGGTCTTGGAGGGAACTGCGGGTAGCTTGTTCACCTCGTGCACCACGCACGGCGTTTGCGCCATCGAAGCGCCGGCGCCACCAGGCACGCAGCCCGACGTAAGGGCGAGCGGTGCGGAGGCGCGCGTCAACTCCCAGCGTTCGCGCTCGCCGCGCGCCGCGGCCAGTTCTTTCAGTCCGTCGGAGTAGGCGGAGGTGAGATCGCCAACGCCGGAAGCGAAGGCGCCGATCTCCGTCTTGTAGACGTACGGCGAACATGCCGTTAGCAACGTGATTGCCGCGACCACCGCGAGGCGTAGCTTCATTTGCTCCTCCGTTCGGACGTCAGCGGCCCGAAAAAACCGCTCGCGCCGAGCATGCCTCCAAGAGGCGATCGACAACCTCCCCCGTCCGAGTGGGTTTCGATAGATGGGGCACGAATTGCCACGACGACGTCGCGCAGACGCTTGGCGTCGAGCCGCCATTGCATCGCTCGAACGCGTCGTTGAGCACATCGGTAGCTTCGTTGTTGCGCGGAGGCGGGCGCGGGCGCTGCATCGTGCAACACCGCTGTCGGCGCGCGTTGACATCGCGATAGCCGCGGCAACGCCGGCGCAATTCCGCGGCTGTCGCTCGGCGACTCGCCGTCACGGCTTCGCCATCACGCACAACCTCGTCACGCTGCACGGCGGCGCCATCGCAGCGGCATCCCCGAGCGTCGGCCGTTGATCGGCGCGCGACGCTCAGGACATGCGCGAGAGCGGTTTCCCCGTTCCCGTCGATCATGTCGTAGAGCGTCGATACCTTGCGATCGGCATCGGCGACGATCGGATAGTCGGCATGTGTCTGCTGCGTTTGCTCGATGTCGTCGATCCAGCGCCGGTGCGAGTCGACCGGATCGACCGACAACGCGACCACTTTGACATTTCGACGCGCGAAGGCCTCTCGCAACTTCGCCGTGTAGCCGAGCTCCGTCGTGCACACCGGCGTGAAGTCCGCCGGGCGCGAAAACAAGACGCCCCAGCCCTTGCCGATGTATTCGTGAAAACGCAGCCGTCCTTGCGTGCTTTCCTGCTCGAAGTCCGGTGCGACGTCGCCGCTCCAACAGGCGCATGCGGCGACCGCGCGCCGGCGCTGACGGTGCCGTAGCGCAAGCTCTGCCCCGCGCACTTCATCCGCCGAGCAGCAAGACTCAAATCCACCGCGATTGGGTGAGGCGTCGCCTCGTCCGGCCATGCGAACGTCCGTGCGAAGCGTCTTTCGGCATACGCAGTGGCCGACACCGTTGCGTCGATGCCGCGCAAAAGCGCTTCAAGTTGCTCACAATCATTCACGGGAGACACAATGGAACTTGACTCGGTACGGGAACTAAAGGCGAGCGTGCACAGGGGTCTTGTCGCGCCGCTCGCCGCGAAAGGCACGACGCGCCGTATGCTCGCGCTCTCGGCGCAACCGATCGACAACGTCGCTGGGCAGCACCGCACCGTGGCGCTGGGCATCGCAAGGAAGAGCAAAGGAAACTTTCAACTCGCCATCCGTGTGCAGCGACCCGAGCTGGTCGACAGCCCGCAGGTGCAGGCAATCGTGAAGAAAGCGAAAGGCGAGGCCGACGTTCGATACATCGGCCGCCTCGTCAAGCGTCCTGCAGTAGCGTCATCGGTGCCATGGAACCAGAAGAACAGGCGCCCGCTGCAGATGGGAATATCAATCGGCCACTTCAAGATCACCGCAGGAACGCTCGGTTGCTTTGTCAAGCGCCGCTCCGACGGCACCATGCTCGTACTGTCCAACAATCACGTTCTGGCGAACGAGAACAACGCCAAAGCCGGAGATGCGATCCTGCAACGCGGCGCCTTCGACGGCGGCAGACGGCCGACCGATGTCGGCGGCACGCTTGCGGCATTCGTCACGATCAAGACCGCCGGCGCGAACGAAGTCGATTGCGCGGTAGCATCGGTGAAGAGCGACATCGATTCAAACACGAACCTGATCAAGGGCGTGGGCACCCTTGCCGGACTCGGCCCTGCTTTCCTCGACGAAGGGACAGAAGTAGCCAAGCTCGGACGCACGACGGGTGTCACGCGCGGCAACGTGACGGCGTTCGAGCTCGACAACGTCGTGGTCGCATACGACATCGGCGATGTCAGCTTCGACAATCAAATCGAGATCGAGGGCGCCGGCAACGCCGCGTTCAGCGCCGGCGGCGATAGCGGATCACTGATCGTCGACGCCGACGTCCAGGGTGTTGCGCTGTTGTTTGCCGGCGGCGACCAAGGCGGCTCCAACGGCAAAGGCTTGACGTATGCGAATCCTCTTCAGACCGTCCTCGACGCACTGAAGGTGGATTTGGTCTTCTAGCGTATACTTGGAGGGCGATTCTGCGAACACGAGTCGCCCCTCCCGGTATTGCGATCTCTTTGCGTGATGAGCTCTTCGAGCCTCGACCAGGCGCGCGCCGCGAAGCAGCAGGCGTTCTCCACGTTCTCCCGACTGGCTGACGTGGTCGGCGTCGGCATCACGCGTCGGGGCGAGGGATACGCGATCAAGGTCAACCTTCGCCAACCGCCTGCAAGCGGCATCGATCTGCCCGACGACATCGACGGCGTGCCGGTGCAGGTGGAAATCGTCGGAACGATCTCGAAGCTCTAGCTTGAACTGCCGGCGCGGCCGCGCCAGCGGCGCACCGCGATGCTTCGCATGGCCTCGGCACTCGACGTACGATACGCGCCATGATCAAGGCGCTCTGTGCATTGCTCATCCTGGCCGTCATGTCATGGCCGACGTTGGGCGACGAGACGAAGCCGATGACGACGATGCTCCTCGTCGCCAGCGCCGACCTGCCGGACCCCAATTTCAAAGCCTCAACCGTGCTGGTGATGAACCACCTCGGCCCCGCTCCGGCCGGCGTTATCTTGAACCGACCCAGTCCGATTCCGGTTTCGCAAATATTTCCCGAGCTCGAACGTCTCGCGCTGCTGGAAGACAAGGTGTACTTCGGCGGCCCGGTCGGAATGCAGCTCGTATCGTTCCTCTTTCGCGCCGAGAAGCGTCCCGAACATGCGATCGAAGTTCTCGATGGAGTCTACTTCAGCATGAATCGCGAGTTGCTGCGCGAGCTGTTGGACCGCGACAAGCCGATGGAGGGACTGCGCATTTTCGCCGGATACGCGGGGTGGGCGCGCGGTCAGCTCGAGGCCGAGATCGCACGCGGCGATTGGACGCTCGCGCCCGCCGATGCGAGTGCGATATTCGATAGCAAATCGCAACGCCCTTGGCCCGAGCAGCTTCCGAACGCCGTGCAGCGAGCCGCTCGACCGGAGTGCGTGAGGCCGCAGTCCGGCGTGCGGTCGGCCCGAGTGTAGCAACACCAACAATTGCCCGGAACGTATCGCCGCATCGGTGAAGGCGCGCGGTCCGCGCGCGCGTTCGGCGGCCCCGCCCTCCGTCCAGAGAGCCCGGCGTCATTGTGGGCGTCCGCGCCTCCATAGCAATACGAAGGCGATGTAATGGGTGACCAATAGTGCCGGCACCCAGAACGCCGGAATCCAATACGCCGGCCCCATGTACGGAGCCGCCCCAAAGACGGTCGCCAGCGTGATCGCGAGCACCAGATCCGCGGTCCCGAACACATTGAACACCCAGACGAGCAACCAGCCGGCGCGCGCGCCCTTTCGCAGAGCCGCAATCGCCGCCATCGCCAACAGCGCCGCAAGCAGATCTCCCAACGCCGCCGGGTAGGCAAATTGCGGCGGCATTCCAGCGTAACTCCCGCCCGGAGCGAGAAACATCAACCCGAGGTGGCGGAATGCGTGGAGTATCAGAATCGGCAGCAGAACGGTGCGCGGATCGAGTTCGCGCAATCTGGGAACGATATATATCGCCCCGATTATCCAGAAGACGAGCGTACTAAATAACAGATTGACCGTCAGAAGGTTCATCGATTCCTCCTTGCAGCGGCGCGACCGTCGAGCGCCGAACCGGCGCTTGGGTTCGATGCGATGGCGGCTGGCGTGGCCGTTGCCACTACCTATAATATAGTGACTATGTTAATAGTAGTTACTTGCCAAGCGAACGTCAAGTCGTTACGTTGCCGATCGTGCCCAGGTCGTACCGTCAACAGGACTGCCCCGTCGCCCGGACGCTCGATATCATCGGCGAGCGCTGGACGATTCTCATCCTTCGCGACTTGTTCCTGCACGGACCGAGGCGCTACCAGGACCTTGCGGACTCGCTCGATGCGGCGCCCAATATCCTGTCGGCGCGGCTCAAGGCCATGGAAGCGCACGGGCTGCTCGAGCGCAAACTCTACAGCGAGCACCCGCCGCGACTGCAGTACCAACTCACTGCCAAAGGGCGAAGCCTCGGACCCGTCGTCAAGGCGCTCCGCGATTGGGGCAGTCGACACAGCTAGAGCGGCATCGAGCGGTTGCAACGTCGCATGCGGCTCGCCGGCGACCATTGCCGAATGCCAGCAATATCGCCCGTCATGCGTCTCTTGGTCGACGGCAATGACGCGATCAGCGCGGCGGTTCCGCGATGCATTTCCATGCGTCGTCGACCAGGACGCGAACGATCGCGACGCCGGATGAGAACGGAAAGTCGACGATCTCGAAAGAATCCCTCTCCCAGGCAAACGCGGCGCAGCCAACGTTTGACGCCGGCGTGGCGCACGAACTCGCGCACGTAGATGTTGGTGTCGTGCAGCAAGACACGGGCGTTCTGCCGCGCCCGCTTCACGGTCGACACGAAATCATGCAGAGCGGGCACGGAGAGCGCCCGATCATGCGCCGACTTGCGCCGCAGGATCTCGTCGCGGATCTGCATGAACTGCTTTCACGTCTGTGCCGCGATGACGATGGGTCCTACGACGGGCGGCACGAACATGCTCGATACATAACGGCCCCGGTTGATGATGTGCACATCGGCACCGCCGTCCTCGAGCAAGGTCTCGTACTCGGACGCGTTGAGGTCGCCGCCTATGTAACGGGAGCGAATGTACTTGAACGGCGTGAGCTCCACCTCGCGGACGTTCTCGAACGCGAAACGAACAAGACCGCTCGTCGCCGCCCCTTTCTGGTACACGCGAACGTGCAGCGGCCCTCGATGCTCGGCGCCGCTGAACTCGAGATGAGGCAGGAACTGCGCCATGTGATCGAAATCGGTAAGCACGTCCCACACCTGCGCCGCGGACGCGCGGACCGGACGGTCGACCACGACGACGATCGTATCGCCGTCGCTGCTTACACGAACGTGAACGACGGCCGCTGTCAGAACGGTTACACCGGAGTTGCACACACATGTCGTGGCTGCTCCGGAGGGCGTGACGACCGCCGCGATGGCTGGCGCTCACGCCCTCGGCGCGCGCACATCCTCCGTCGATCGGTCGTCAATCGAGGTTCAGGGCATTGGTGAGATCGCCCATGGCGACGCCGCCGCCGCGCTTGAGTGCATCGTCGCGCTGCTGCAAGCCCGCGAGAGCGTCCAGATCGAAGCGACGCGTTATCAGACGAAGAATAGAGCCCGTATCGTATTGGGTGTGGCCCACCGTAGCCCTCTTTGCGAGCGGCGACACGACGATCGCCGGAATGCGGGTGCCGGGACCCAGCAGGTCGCCTTTCGGTGGCGCCACGTGGTCCCATTGCCCACCGTATTCGTCGTACGTGATCACGATGACCATCCGGCCCCATTGCGGGCTCGCCTGTAGCTTTTGGACGACGGCGGCGATATGCGCATCGGCGTCGTCAACGTTGGCATACCCCGGATGCTGGTTGACGTTGCCGTTCGGCTTGTAGAACACGACTGAGGGCAGCGTCCCGGCGGCTGCTTCGGTCACGAGGTCGTTGTAGTCCTTCATGTGGGCGGACCGCTCCGCTGCGTGCATGGCCGGATCAAACCGCGCGTAGTAATTGAACGGATGGTGGTGCGCTTGAAAGTCGGGATCGCCGCGCGGCGTAGACGGAGTGTAGATGACGTGATGCGTCGAGCCCGCAGCTTGCATGCCGTCGGCGACGGCCGCATTCCATGCTCCGGCATACCACGCCCAGCTTACGTTCTTCGCAGTAAGCAGGTCGCCTACGGTGGTCTGACTCAACGGCGGGAGGGTTGTCGCCGCGGTCGGATCGGCAAAGCCCAGGTCCGTCGCGCCCGCTCTCGGGAAGTTGCCGCTGGGCTGATAGGCCGGCTGCATCGTATTGACGGCGCGGTAACCGTCGCCGGCACCGAAATAGTCGAGCGGCGCGACATTTCCGGTTCTGAACACCGGCGGCCCGGATAGCGCAGACGCCGGCGACGTTGCAGTAACCGCGAGCTGCGGCACGCCTCTGGCGTTCGCAGAGGCCAGAACGTTGAGCGACGGATTGTTGGTCGTGATGAACGAAGCCGGCACGGCCGGGGCGCACGCGCATACCAAGTACTGGTGGTTCAGAAACGAGCCGCCGTACGCGCCTTCAAAGAAGTTGTCCGCCACCACGTACTGTTGCGCGATCGCGTACAACGCCGACCTGCTGTAGTCGAAATGCCCCATCGTGAGTCCGCCGGCGTCGAGCCACGCGGCATACATGTCGCTCGCGCCACCGTTGATCTCCATGATGTTCTCGAAGAAGCGGTGCGCGAGGTCTCGGGTCACGTCGATCGTCGTCAACGTCGCTCCCGACGCAGCCGTGAACGCGGTCTCGACAGCGAACGGCGCGTTGGGAAGATTGTCGCTTTGTGCCTGCGTCACAACCTTCGGATTGCCGGCCGCCGTGACGCCGTTCCACGTCTGCGGCAGCTTGGCAAGTACCGTTATCCCGTCGCGATCCTTCTGCGCCACGTATGCGGCGGTCGTCGTACCGCTACCGCTTACGACCTCGCTCAGCCCGTGTGCTCCCGGAAAGTTCCCGAACAAGCCATCGAAGCTGCGGTTTTCCGCAAAGATCACGACGATCGTGTCGACCTTACGCTTGAGAAGGACAGTGGTGTCCGAACTGCTGTTGTCCTGCCACAAGCATGCCGAGAGACCGGTGGCGACAAAGGTGGCAACAACTGCACGGGCTGCGATCATGCGAAAGCGACGAATCAGCATACGGGCTCCCTATCCCGACCGAGAGGTGAGACTATTCGCGGCCAATGTGACACGGAGTTTTCCGCCGAATGACGGCGCGCTGAACCAAGGGTGTCATCGTCTCGCAACGCGCACGCCTTACCGTATGCCACTCAATGTTCCGTCGATCGAATCGCGTTGCCTGCGAGTTGTTCCATCGCCTTCTCGGGCTCGCTGCGACAAGCGCATTCGCTGTCACGATCGCCCCGCTGCCGCTGGCCGCGCAGACCCTCTCGCCACCTTCGTCGACCGCCTTCTACGCCGGGAGCTTCAGCAAGACGCCTTCCGCGGCCGCGATGACGGAGGTCGGGCGTGCGCTGTTCTCCGACCCCGCGCTGTCCGCGTCCGGGACGGATCGCGTGCTCGAGTTGCCACGATCCGCGCGTTGCGTACGGACCACCGGACGATCGCCCGGTCCGACTGGGTGGGCCCGCCATGACGCAGCCGGGAATGCGCGCCGTTCCTTCGCTGCGCTATCTGCAGACCGTCCCGCCGTTCGCGGAGCACCGGTTCGACGAGGCCGTCGACGAGAGCGTCGACCAGGGGCCGAGCGGCGGCCATACATGGGACGGTCGCGTCGACAGCCTGCACGACCAGGCACGGCTTCCGCTGTTGTCGCCATTCGAGATGGCGAACAAGACCCCTCAACGGATCGTCGAGAGAGTGAAGCGAAGTGCGTCTTCGACGCGCCTGCGCTACACGTTCGGCGACGACGTGTTCGACGACGGCGCGCGCGCTTTCAAGGCCATCCTGATGGCGCTAGAAGTCTTTCAGCAAAGCGCCAACGACTTCTATCCTTACAGCAGCAAGTACGACGAGTGGTTGCGAGGTCGCGCGCAACTGACCGCGCAGGAAATGCGCGGGCTGAAGCTATTCGCCGATCCGCAAAAAGGCAACTGCGCGAGTTGCCATCCGAGCGACGTGAGGCACGGCGCGTTCCCGCAATTCACCGATTTCGGCTACGCGGCGCTGGGAGTGCCGCGCAACAGTCGAATTCCGGCCAACGCGAACCAGCGTTTCTACGATCTTGGGGTTTGCCGCCCCGAGCGCAGGGACTTGGCCGAACGAAAGGAATACTGCGGCATGTTCCGAGTCCCCACGCTACGTAACGCGGCGCTGCGTCGGGTGTTCTTCCACAACGGAAGGTTCCGGCGGCTCGACGACGTGGTTCGCTTCTATGCCCAGCGCGACACGAGCCCAGAACGCTGGTACCCTAAAGCGCATGGCACGCCGGTCGTCTTCAACGATCTCCCCCCGCCGTACCGCGACAACGTCAACCGCGAGCGTCCATTCGGCCGCAGAGCGGGCGACAAGCCGTCGCTCGATGAAGACGAGATGAAGGACCTGGTCGTGTTCCTGCGCACGCTGACCGATGCCGATCTCCTGCCCGGGGCAACCGTGAAGCGATAAGCCGCGCGGTCCGCTTCGCCCGAGCGACGCGTGCGCCCTGGATCGGTCGAGAGTGTCATACTTGACCGCATTCGATGCGCTCCACGCAGAGCTACACGATGACAGCGACCAAATCGCGCGCGTACCTGTCGCCTTCGTTGGTGCTGTTGGCCCTCGATTGGGCCGACGGCGAGCAACGCGATGATTTCCTTGGCTTCGCCATCAAGCGAACGCCGGGGTTTCTCGACTTCAAGACGAACGAGCGCGCGACATCGAGCTGGTTGCCCAATCGGCTCGACTTCAATGGACCGCAGGAAGCGGGTCAGCCGGACTTCCCGACCGACCAGGCGCCGGTGCAGAAGTTCATGTGGTGGGACGCGCGGCTCGAAGGATTGACGCCCGCAGATGCGATTCAATACGACGTCTTCGCCGTCACCGGAAAGCCAGCCAACCTGCAGTTGGAGCCCGGAACCCAAAGCAGCATCACGGTCCACCTGCCCATGCACGTCGAGTTCGGCATCGGCACGTGGTTCAACCGCGCGGTCATGAGCTCGCAGGCGTTCTCGCGCATGGTCAACGCCATGAACCTGCAGGGCGCACTGCCTTCCGACGATCAGGCGTTGACGCTGCGCCAATGGCTCGCCAACGCCATGGAAACGCCGGTTCCGAATCTGATCGCCAACGCCAAGTCGATCGTAGGGGCGATCTACCATCTGACCGACGTTCTTTGGATCGTGCCGGCATTCGACGGCGTCATGAGCAAGGCCAACGTGGCGTTGGTGTACGACTCGCACCGCACGAAAGACGCGAAGACCGGCCAGCTACTACCCGGACCGAACGACGATGCGATCAAGACGTTGAGCAAAGTCACGTTCCACCCGCGTGACAAGACCAACATCATGCACAACAAGTTTCTGGTCGACGGCGTCGCACTGTCGACCGCTTCGGCGACGCCTGAGCGGCTCACCTGCGGCTCGGCCAATTACACCACCGAAGGGCTCACGTCGCAGGCGAACTTGGTGCATACGTTCGAGTCGCCCGAGCTCGCCCGCCTGTATTTCGATCGCTTCGAGCTCATCAAGGGCAATCCGTCGCTGCAGGCTTCCGGCGCCGCCAACACCGGCTGGTCGAAGACGGTGAGCGTCGGTGACGCCGGCATCCGGGCGTTCTACTCACCGGAGAAGGCGGCCGACACCAGCGTTGCGATGGAGACTATCGTGCAGGCGGTGCACGAAGCCCGCAGTTCGGTCGTGTTCTGCCTGTTCACCCCGACGGACCAGGATCTGCGCGATGCCTGCTTCTCCATTGGCGATGCCGGCAAGATGATGTTCGGCATCGTCAATCACATCGCCCACAGCGAACCGTCAGCGGAGCCGAACGCAGGCGGTAAGATTCCGGCGGACAAGCTCGCTGCGCTGGAGATCTATCACCGGTCGCGCACCAAGAAGGACGTCATCGGCGCCGAGTTCTTCGACGCCAAAGCGCTACCCGCGGGATTCGATCTGGAAGTCAACGTCTTTCCGGGTGAGCATCCGCCGCCGTATCCTCCGGTGATCATCCACCACAAGTTCATCGTCATCGACGCCGAGACCGACAACCCGACGATCTACACCGGCTCCGCCAACATGAGCGGAAACTCCGTCTACAAAAACGACGAAAACCTGCTCGAGATCAAGGGGTCGCCGCGCCTGGCGCGTCTCTATCTCGCCGAGTTCATGCGCCTCTACGAGCATTATCGCGCGCGGGCGCAATTCATCGCGTTCAAGCAAAGCGGGCACGCGCCGGCTGCCGCCGGCTTCGCGCTGACGCCCGACCGTCGCTGGGCGAAGGCGCATTACACCCCAGGCACGCTGCAATTCCGCTCGCGCACCCGGCTGCTCAGCATCGATTGATCTTGAGCACATGCCCATGGCGTTGCGCGTCGCGATTGCGGTAGCGCGCCTGTGCGTCCACGCGCAGTGGAATCGTCGAAAGCATCGTCCGATTGACGAGCCGTCGCGCTCGAATCCCTACAGCGTCAATGCGAGCACGCGCTGCGAAATCCCATCGGTATGGAGTCGCGTACGCAATGTTCGTCACGAACCGGGGATCGATATGAGCAAGCCGCGCATCGGGATCGTCATCGCCACCACCCCATGAGCGGCGACGCTGCGGCGCCCGAGCCGCTGCGCTGGCAGGACGCGACGATCGCGCGCCGCATCGCTCAGACGCCGCGCGTGGTGAGCCTCTTCCTGCGAACCGCGATTGAGCGTCACGACGCCGGCCAGCACGTCGACGTGCGTCCGACCGCGCCCGATGGATACCAGGCGCAGCGCAGCTATTCGATCGCGCCCGCGCCGAACGCGCCGAGTCTCGAGCTCGCGATCGAACGGCTCGACGACGGCGAAGTGTCGCCCTATTTCCACGACGTCGCGCAGCTCAGCGGCGCTCGTCCGGAATTGGGCTACTCGCTCGGGCAGCCGGCGCCGCGGCGTGGAACCCGGGTCGGTTGACTTCAACGTCGCCGCACAGCAAGCCAAGACCGAGATCAGAACGACCGGGGCAGTCCGAGCAGGTGTTCGGCCACGTACGCGAAGATCAGGTTGGTCGAGATCGGTGCCACCTGGTAGAGGCGCGTTTCGCGGAACTTCCGCTCGATGTCGTACTCGTTGGCGAAGCCGAATCCGCCGTGCGTCTGCATGCAGACATTGGCCGCCTCCCATGAGGCTTTGGCCGCGAGATACTTCGCCATGTTCGCCTGCGCGCCGCATGGCTTGCTCGAGTCGAACAGTTCGCACGCCTTGAAGCGCATCAGGTTCGCCGCCTCGACCTCGATGTACGCGTCGGCGATCGGAAACTGCACGCCCTGGTTCTTTCCGATGGGACGGTCGAACACGACACGCTCGTTGGCATATCGGGTCGCGCGCTCGATGAACCAGTAGCCGTCGCCGATGCATTCGGCGGCAATCAACGTGCGCTCGGCGTTGAGCCCATCGAGGATGTACTTGAAGCCCCTGCCCTCCTCGCCGATCAGGTTCTCTTCCGGGATCTCGAGGTTGTCGAAGAACAGCTCGTTGGTCTCGTGATTGACGAGATTCGGGATCGGCCGAACGGTGAGGCCCTTGCCGATCGCCTGGTGCAGGTCGACGATGAAGATCGACATGCCCTCGGACTTCTTCTTGACTTCGGCCAGCGGTGTCGTGCGTGCGAGCAGGATCATCAGGTCGGAGTGCTGCACGCGCGAGATCCAGACTTTCTGTCCGTTGACGACATAGCGGCCATCTTTCTTCACCGCCGTCGTCTTGATCTTCGTCGTGTCGGTGCCGGTCGTCGGCTCCGTCACCGCCATCGACTGGATGCGCAGCTTCCCGGCCGCGATGTCGGGAAGATACTTTTCCTTCTGCGCCCCGCTGCCGTTACGCAGCAGCGTGCCCATGTTGTACATCTGGCCGTGCACGGCGCCGGAGTTGCCCCCGCAGCGATTGATCTCTTCCATGATCACGCTCGCCTCGGTCAGTCCGAGGCCCGGGCCGCCGTACTCCTCCGGGATCATCGCGGCGAGCCAGCCGGCTTCGATCAGCGCGTCGACGAACGCTTCAGGATAGCCCTCTTGCTTGTCGATCTTGCGGAAATACTCGTCGGGAAATTGGCTGCAAAGCTGCCGCACGGCATCACGGATGTCTTGGTGCGACTCGGCTTCATTCATTGTCGAATCCCCTGTCGGTCGGTCGATGGAGGATACCGCAGCGCGGGCCCGATGATCCGGCGACTGAGGCGGGTTACCTTGGTGCCGCGAAAATCCTAACCCGGCACATCATCGATGGCGTTCACGTCGATCCGCTGCAACATGCGCCAATCCGATTGCGCCCGCAGCGTCGGATAGTCGCCGTCGAGGTCGACGAATCACGGGTCACGCTGGATTCAGCCGCGGATGCGTCTCCTCCCCAATCCAGCGGACGATCGCACCGGACACGAACATCGACACTGCAACGAAAGCGAAGCCCGCTGCAATATTGCCGCTCAGATGCGCGACCAGCCCTAGACCGAGCCCGCCGATGCCGTAGCCGACGTCCCGCCAGAACCGGTACATGCCGATCGCCGACCCGCGCCAGTTCGGATGCGCGATGTCGGCAACCGCCGCGCTCAAATTCGGGTACAGCAGCGCCATGCCGAAACCGGTCACTGCCGACGAGAACGACCACCACGCAACGCCGTCGCCGAAAAGCATCAGCCCGACGCCTGCACCGCACAGCCACATGCCCCAAACGATCGGCTTCTGTCGGCCGACGTGATCCGAAAGTCGGCCGGTGACGAGTTGCGCGCCCCCCCAGACGAAGCCGTATACGCCGACGACCCAGCCGAGATCGGCGAGGCTCAGCCCTTTTTGATACAGATAGACCGGATAGAACACCCACACCAGCGCGTCGACGAACTTCTCGACAAGACCCGCCTGACTGATCGCGGCGAGGCGCCGATCGCGCCACGACATCAGTGCGAACACGTCCCACGTCGTCGGATGGTCGGAGATGTTGCGCGGAAATCGCGGCCGCGGTCCGCTCGCCTCGCCCGCAGCATGCCGCGCGCCCTCGGCGAGCGCCCATGGCAGCGTGTCCTTCACCCATGTGAGCGTCAGCACGATCGCAGCGGCGATGACGACCAAACCAAATATGAGCAATCCCGGCCGCGCGCCCCATGCGGTTGCCATGTAGCCAGTGACGACGCCGGCGAGCGCAACGCCGAAATAGCCGGCGAATTCGTTCAACCCGATCGTGAGGCCGCGCTCGTCGACACGCGTGAGATCGAGCTTCGCCGTCTGCGTCATCGACCAGGTGAGCCCCTGGTTCACGCCGAGCAGCACGGTCGCGGCGACGATCCAACCCCATGTCGGACCGTAGCCGATCATCAACGGAATCGGCACCGCCGCAAGCCAGCCGAGCAGCAGCACGCGCTGGCGTCCGATGCGCTCGGATAGCCGTCCCGCAACGAAATTGAGGACGCCCTTGACGAATCCGAACGCGACGACGAACGCAACCAGCAGCAGGAACGATCCCTTGGGCACGTCGAACTCCGATTCGGCGAGCGCAGGGACGACGGTGCGCATCATGCCGAGCGTGAGTCCAACCAGCAGCACCTGCAGCAACTGATGCAGGAACTGCGCGAGGTTGTGGCGAATGCCGTGGTAGTGCACGCCGGGCTCGAGCATCACGCGTGTCGCTTCAACCGTTCGTGTTCGCGGCGACGATCCGGTCCATGTCGGCGGGCCGCGGCGGGATCTGCGCGACGATCGCGCGCACGAACTCATCCTTCGTCGCGAGCTTAAGCGACGGGTTGAACCGTCGCTCGAAGCCGATCGTCGACGACGGTTTTCCCGAGAGTCCGGCACCGCAAACGCTGCCCGCCTGGTGCCCTGGGAAGATCTCGATCTCATCGGGCAGCGAAAGGAGCTTCGCGTGTAACGTTTCGTGCAACTGCGCCGCCATTTCAGCTTCACGCCCGAGCAGGTCGGGACGCCCGACTGCGCCCACGAACAGCGTGTCGCCGGTCACGACGAACCACGGCGCCTCCCCACGACGCAGATCGGTGACCAGCAGACAAATGCTATCCGGTGTGTGTCCCGGCGTGTGCAGCACCTTCACCTCCACGTTGCCGGCATCGAGCACCTGGCCATCGGTCAGCGGCAGGAAGTCGAAGCGAACGTGGCCGCGGTTGCTTTCGTGAAGACAATAGGGCGCACCTGCGAGTTTTGCTAGGCGCCGGCCGCCCGAGTAGTGGTCGGCGTGCACATGCGTATCGATGACGTAGGCGATGCGCACTTTCGCTTCTTTCGCCTCCCCGACGAACCGCTCTTCATCGCCGGCCACGACGTCGACGGCGACGGCCTTGCCGACGGTTGCGCAGCCGAAGAAGTAGGAAAGCGAGGCTTCCGTCGTCGCGATTTGTTTGAAGAACATCGAATGCTCCCGTGCCACTCGCCCGCGAGGGCGCGCTCCATCAACGACACCGTGGCGTCTTGGCGCTACGGGCGACCTTCTTCCAGCGGCAGCCCCGCGGCCAGCCACTCGCTCACACCGTCGGCGAGCTTGGAGACGCGGAATCCTCGCTTCGCGAGCAGCGTCACCGCCTCGTCGGACATCAGGCAGAACGGTCCGCGGCAGTAGGCGACGATCGGCTTGCCTTTGGGCAGCTCGGACAGACGCGCGCGCAACTCCGCAAGCGGCAGCGAGCGCGCAAAGGGCAGATGCTGCAAGTCGTACTCGCTCTGTGGCCGCACATCGAGCACGACGACCTCGCCCTTGCGGGCCTTGCGCAGCAGCGCGGCGCGATTCTCGCCGCGCCACGCGCTGTCGGGCGCGGCAAGCTGGCGCATTGCTTCCTGCAGCTCGAACAGGCGATCCTCCGCCAGCACCCGCAGCGCCACCCAGAAACGCGCGATGTCGGGGCTCGCGACGCGGTAGATCACGCTCTTGCCTTGCCGTTCGGTTTCGACCAGGCGGTTCGCGCGCAACACCTGCAGATGCGCGCTCGCGAGATTGACGGTGATGTCGGCCTCGCGAGCCAGTGTTTCGACCGATTTCGGCGCCTGGCAAAGGAGCTCGAGCAGCTCGAGCCGCTTCGGACTCGCCACCGCCTTGGCGATGCGCGCGACGAGCTCGTATAGGACATTCTTGATTTCGCGGCCAGGGGTCATGGGGCCTTGGGTAGTGGTCGTCGCGGGAATCGCTCGTTGCGTTGATCCCGATCAATGCCTGCGATTGCCAATACTCTAACACTCGTTAGAATGTTAGTAAAGATGGACGCCGGTGTCGACCTGGGCAGTCTCCCTCGACACAACCGCAGAGCGAAGAAGGTGAAGACCCTTTTCATCCTGAATGACGCGCCGTACGGCAGCGAGCGCAGCTACAACGGTGTGCGACTCGCTGGATCGCTGTCGAAGGACAAGGGCGCGGCAGTCAGGGTGTTCCTGATCGGGGACGCCGCGTCCTGCGCCAAGAGCGGCCAGAAAGTGCCCGAGGGGTTCTACAACCTTCAAGTCATGCTCGGCCGCGTGGCGCGCAACGGCGCCGAGATCGGCGTCTGCGGAACCTGCATGGACGCGCGCGGGATCGCGGAAACGGAGCTGATCGACGGAAGTCACAAGAGCACCATGACCGAATTGACCCGTTGGACCCAATGGGCTGACAAAGTGCTGGTGTTTTGAGCGGATCCGCTTGCGCGCGGCGTCGAACGTCTACTCTCGCATCGACCGCCGCTCGGAGCGTTCGTCGTCGCAGCGGGGGACGTTTGCCGTTGAGCGCGCTCGGGCCTTCGCTCCAGCAATTCCGTAGTAGCTTGACCTCGGATGACTGCCGCGGTCGAACCTGTAGCGTTACATTATTCAGGCCATCGGTGCCTGTGAACCGCTTCAACTGAAAAAAGGAGTCGCAGCATGACCGTCAAACCGCCGAGTCTTTACCTCAAGCTCAAGGACGAGCATCCCGCATTTTTCGAGGCGTGGGACGCGGTTGGCACCGCGGTGCGGGCCGCCGGGCCCATCGACCTCAAGACTGCGCATCTGGTGCAACTCGCGGCTTCCGCGGCGATACGCTCCGAAGGCGCTGTGCACAGCCATGTGCGCCGAGCGCTCGAGGCAGGAGCGACCGGCGCGGAAGTTCGGCAGGCGCTGATGCTGACGGCACCCACGATCGGCTTCCCGAACGTCATCGCCGCTCTGTCCTGGGCGGACGACGTGCTGAGCGCAAACGACGGACGTTGACGATCGGCGAGACTGCCAGTCGCCTTCGCCCGCCGTGCCGACACCCGACTCGGCGCCTGCGGCGCGTCTGACGGCCGCGGCACCGCAATCTCGCCAGCGCGACAGTCGGCGCGATTGCGCCGTGTCACCGCGCGGGCGGCATGCAGGATGACGACCCCGCATTTTTCGTCCGCCCGCCCCCGTCAACCTGCGCGCCCTCCGAAACGCATAGCGCGCGGACCCATCGTGCCGAAGTGTTGGTCGGCGATGGTCTTCTGCTCCGGAGTGAGCACCGCGTACAACGCATTGAACGCATTGGTCATCGTTGCCATCGCCTGAGCGCGCTGCTGCATCGCCGTCGCGCGTTGGCCCATGCGCTCCGGCGCCGTTCCCCCGGCTTGCTGCATCTGGGCGCGCATCGCCTGCATGTCGCTCGCCTGCTGCTTCGCCGCGGCGGTGAATGCCTGCCACGCGCTTTCCTGCGTTGCGGTGATCTTGAGCAGCGCTTTCAGATCGGTGAGACGCGACTCGATGACGGTCGCGGGATCGCCCCCGGCCATCATCCCGTAACCCGGCCCCATGCCCATGCCAGATCCAAAGCCGGGACCCATGCCGCCGAACGGCTGTGCGTACGTAACCCCGGCGAGTGCGAGCGCGACGCCGGCAGCAACGCCGGCGAAAACCGAGTGAATCCTTTTCATCGTGCATCTCCAATGGGTGGTGGATGAACTGTTCGAAGCAGATGCTGTTTGACGAGCAATCCCTTCGCAACGGTTATGATTTCAACACCGCCGTGTAAGCCCATCATGTCAAGACGAGGTCTTTTGGTAGCGCTCTGCGACAAAGCGCCGATTGACACACTGCGTTACCTTTTTCTCGCCTGCTTTGCCTGGAACCATCCGAGAATTGCGCCATGGATGCCCCCGACCACATCCTGATCGTCGACGACGACGCCGAAATTCGCAGCCTGCTCTCCCAGTATCTCGAGAAGAGCGGCTTGTGCGCGACCGCAGTCGCCGATGGGCGCGCGATGTGGCGGGCGCTCGACGCGGGACGCGTCGACCTGATCGTGCTCGACCTAATGCTGCCCGGTGAAGATGGGCTTACGCTTTGCCGTGAGCTGCGCGCGAAGCCATCCGACATTCCGGTCATCATGCTCACCGCTCGCGGCGACGAGACCGACCGCATCGTCGGCCTCGAGATGGGCGCCGACGACTATCTGGCCAAGCCATTCAGCGCGAGGGAACTCCTCGCCCGCATCAAGGTGGTCCTGCGCCGCGCTCGCAGCCTTCCGCAGAACTTGCGGCCCGATGCCGCACGGCAAATCCGATTTGGCGATTGGCTGCTCGACACCGCTCATCGGCAGCTCGTTTCCTCTGCGGGCGTCGTGACGCCGCTCTCCGGCGCGGAATACCGGTTGTTGCGCATCTTCCTGAGCCACCCCAATCGCGTGCTCAATCGCGATCAACTCGTCGACCTCACGCAGGGCAAGGAGGCCGATCCGCTCGATCGCAGCATCGATGTCCAGGTGAGCCGGCTGCGGCACCGGCTCGGCGACGACTCGCGCGAGCCGCGCTTGATCAAGACCGTACGCGGTGAGGGGTACGTGCTCGCGGTGACGGTGAGCGCCGAGGCATGATGCGCTTGCTCCCGCGCTCGCCGTTCGGCCGCATGATGCTCGTGCTGGCAAGCGGACTGATCGTCGCACAACTCTTGAGTGCGGCGATCAACCTGGCCAAGCGTGACACCGTGCTTGTCCGCGCCGTCGGCATGCAGCCCGCGCAGCGCATCGCCGATGTGGTCAGGTTGCTGGATTCGCTGGGTCCCGCGGAACGTGCGATCGTCGGGATTCTCAATATTCCGCGGCAGACGGCGAACCTGCCGTGGCGATTGCTGCTGACAGGACGTCTTTGCCGGCGTTCGCTTCGTGCGCAGGCACTGCACGATCGGTTGCGTGTTGTGTACGTCACATTGATGAGCACACGGATGACACAGCCCAATCGGCAGATGCTCCCCCTGCTCGATGCGTTGGTTCAGTACTTGCTTAGCTAACTGCGTGTCGAAACAACGCGCGCTGAACGACGCTGCTCCGCTGCCTGAGACGCTCGAGCGGATGGCCCAGGTGCCGCGTCACGTCCGGCCTTCGAGCCTTTTGCGTCACTTTCCTCGGGAAGCCACTGCCGTGGGGCTGCACGCGTCAAGCCCCAACGGCGGTGTCTTCGCCCCGCACACCCCATGACCACCATCGTCCTAGCAATCGTCGCAGTTGCCGCCGCGATCGGACTCGGCTGCACCATCGTGTATGGCATCGACCTGTACCGCGAATGGGTCAAGGGCGGGAGAATATTGCCGTTCTAGCGCAGCCCCCTCCAATGCGGTGAGCCCCAACCGCAGATACGGCGCTACGAGCGACGCGCGCGGTGCGGCAGCTCTTCTTCCGGAGCCGCACTCATCACTCCGATGACTCTCGTATCCATACCTGCCGCCCGCGCGAGCAGCACCGGGGGTGCTCCCTCGCCCGCAATCAAATCGATCGCGCCAGCGCCCATAGCCTCGCTCGAAACAGTCGGATCAACATGACTCTCTCCTCCCGTATGCAACGCTGGCAGCGATGCGCTGCCATACGGCACAGGCTCCCTCGTCTTCGCTCGCATACAGATCCAGACTGCTGCGACGTTCAAGCGGATGGACTGCAATTGAAGAGCAACATATGCGATCCCATCATAATAGCGCTGTGCTTCCCACATTATGTGGAATAGGCGAGCCTTGCATGGCTGGGCGCGCGTCAATGCTTCGAGTCAGCGACTTCTCGATTCCGGCGCAGGCGGTTCACATCACCGCCGGTTGACCCAGGTCGCCATTCCAACCGAAGAAGTGAACTTCGTCCGGACCCAGGCATGCAAACGACCATTGCGATCTATCGCGTGGCCGACTGTGTCGACTCTGCCGACGCGCGGGAGCGGCGAGACACGAAGCCGCCGCGGGTTTTCCGTGCCGACGGCTGGGCTGGCGAGGACGGATCGCGCGTTCTGATTCGAAGAAGACCGCGAGCGCGAGTTCAACGAATGGTATGAAGAAGAGCACGTGCCGCTGATATTCTCGCTGTCCGGCGTCCTCGCCGCTCGCCGGCACAGCGCCACCGGCGGGGTCCAAAAGGACCTCGCGCTCTATTACCTGGATGCTGTCGGCACGGCGAACTCCGAGGAATGGCAACGCATCATCGATACGCCGTGGCGCGCCAGGATCCGGCCCCACACGCACGATCGGTTCCGGCTTCGCTGTACGCGGGTTGCGCAGCGTCATGGTATTCGTGACCACTGATGATCAACCTGCCCTAAGATGCAAACTCCAGTGCTCGGTCACGAGGTCGTGAGTGGGGGGTCGGTAGCCGGAATCGTCCCGGCGTCCGCTCCACATCCCGCCCGGGACCGCGCGACTCGGTTGTCTCGGGAGTGCAAAAATGGCAAGTGAAATCGCAATAGTCGTCGGTGTAGGGCCTGGACTGGGATGGGCTCTCACGGAGCGTTTCGCGCAGGCTGGAATGCAGGTTGTCGCGGCGGCGCGGGATGTGTCCAAGTTGAACGCCTTGGTGGGCACCGAGCGTGCATCCGGCGTGCGATCGAAAGCCTGCGACGCTACGCAGCCCGCGGCTGTCGCGAGCCTTTTCCAAGCAGTAGAGCGCGAGCTCGGAATCCCGCGTCTCGTGGTCTTCAATGCCGGCGCCTACGTGCGCGGTGGAATTCTCGAGATCACCGCCGAATCATTTGAGCGGTGCTGGCGAATTGGCTGCTTCGGCGGATTCCTCGTCGGTCAGGCGGCCGCGCGCCTCATGGCATCCGCCGGTTCGGGTACCATCATCTTTACCGGCGCCACTGCGTCATTGCGGGGAAGTGCCGGGTTCGCCAATCTAGCGGTACCCAAGTCTGCATTACGAGCACTCGCTCAGTCCATGGCGCGCGAGCTCGATCCGAAGGGGGTGCATGTCGCGCACGTCATCATCGACGGGCAGATCGAGTCGGAGCGCAATCGTCATCTGCTCGACGAGCGCGGACCCGCGTCGCTGCTGCCGCCGAGCGCAATTGCAGAATCCTATTATCAGCTTCACCGACAACCGCGCGGCGCCTGGACGCATGAGCTGGATCTCAGGCCCTGGACTGAGAAGTTCTAGCGCAGCTCTCGTAGCCGATCTGCACGATCCGCCGCGGGTTGCGCAATGCGCGGGCCGCGAGCAGCTTCGACGGGTTCCATGCAGCTGATCTCGTGATCTCCTTCGTTCGACGCTACAAGCGATTGCTTGCTGTCGGCCTCTTTCTCGCCGTGCTGGTGAGCGTCTTCGAGGTATCCGGACTGCGCGATCACTTCGATCTGTCGTTCGTGCGGCAGGTGATACTGCAACATCAGATCGGCGGTCTTATCCTCTTCGTTCTTCTCTTCTCGCTCGGCAATTTGATCCAGATTCCCGGTTGGATCTTTCTTGCCGCAGCGGTGCTCGCGCTCGGCCGGGTGTGGGGCGCTGCGGTCACGTACGTCGCCGCGACCGCCTCGTGCGCGTTCACATTCGTGACCATCCGCGCCCTCGGCGGCGACGCCCTAAGACTGCTCGAGAACCGGCTTGCCACCAGGATCCTGCGCGAGCTGGACGATCATCCCATCGGGAGTGTCGCCCTGCTTCGCCTCCTGTTCCAAACGGCGCCGGCATTGAACTATGCGCTCGCGATGTCGGGAACCAAGTTCCGCACGTACCTGATCGGCACGCTGATCGGGCTTCCGATCCCGATCGCGCTGTACTGCTTGTTCTTCGATGTTCTGGCCAAGGAGCTCCACGTGCGCTAGAGCTCGCCGGAGCCGTCGTCGTTTGACGGACTCCGCTGCGTGCGCGTCAGTTGCCGTCTGCTTGGGACATCCGCGAATAGGTGCGGGGGTCCACTCACTTCGGACATAGTCGAATGTCGGCTCGCGTCTTTGGATCGAAATAGCTGTCGGGCGCCCCGACTACGAAGTTGAAGATCGACAGCGCGGACTGGGCGGCGATCCAGCCGCCCTGTTCAACGCGGCACCGGAGTAGCGGCCCGGCGGCACGCCGACGTATCGCTTGAAGTGGCGGTTCAGATGACTCTGATCCGCGAAGCCCGATTGCAGCGCGACGTCTTTGATTGGAACGCCGAGCGCCAGCAAGTGGCGCGCCCGTCCGACGCGCAGTTGAAGCTGATAGTGGTGCGGCGGAAATCCGACGTGGCGGACGAATACACGCGTCAGGTGAAAGGCGCTCAGGCCGGCGACGCGGGAGAGCTTCTCCAGCGAAACTTAATCGCGACGGCCCGCTCGGCAACGAAACGACGATCGACAGCAGGACGCCGGTCACCGCGCTGCGATCGTTCGTCAGTCGGGGCGGCACTTCGACGCCGCCGACGAACAGCAGTGGACCCGCAACATCGAGCTCCTACCGTAACGTCGCGGCGGGCGAACTCCCGGCGAGCGCTGCTCGGACGAGCAAGCGTCGGGCTAGACGTCGTCCGACGCCGCAGGCACGGCTTTCCTCGAGCCCGCCCACCCCGCGAGCGCGACCAGCAAAGTCAGCGCGATCAGCGCCCACTGCGAGAGCGTCGGGATTGGCGCGACCGGCGTCGCGGGTGGAGGCGGCGGCGCGACGATACCCGTGCCGCCAAGGCTCGACGAGTGCGGGCTACCCGGGGCGTCCGATGCCACGCTCACCGAGCCGCCGCGCGCACCCGTCGCGGTCGGCGTGAACGTGACGTCGATCGTGCAGCTCGCCGCTGCAGCGAGCGTTGCGCCGCAGGTGTTCGTTTGCGCGAAGTCGCCCGAAGCGGAGATGCTCGCGATACTGAGAGCGCCGGTCCCGATGTTCTGCAGCGTCAAGGCTTGCGACGCACTCGTCGTTCCCACCTGCTGATTGCCGAAGCCGAGACTCGGCGGCGTGAGCGATACCAGCGGTCCTGCGGGCGGCGCGCCGGCGACGAACTCCATGCCGAAAATGCCAGCCGCCGGATTGAATGCGCCGACGAGCGTCAGCGCGCCGGTGGTCGTGTCGACCGTGTAGAGATTCGTGGCACCCGCGCCGTAGAGTACGCCGCCGGGCGAGAACGCGAGCGTCTGGACCTCGAACCCGCCGCCGATCGCCGGATTGACGTCAGTGATCGCGCCGGTTGCGGGATTGATGGTGACGAGTCCGGCCCCGCCGGTGTCCCACCCGTACAGCGTTCCCGTCGGGTTGAACGTCATCCCGGAGATATTGGCGTTGAGGTTGCCGACGAGCGTCGCGACGCCGCTGGTCACGTCGACGGTGTAAAGCTGGAACGGGAGCGCGTTCAGCGGATTGCCATTGACGGCGTAGAGGACGTCGGCAGCGTTGAACGCCAGCGCCCGGATGGAGCTGATCGGCGTTGCCACCCCCATCGTGTGCGCGCCCGTGGCAGGATCGACTGTCCACAGATTATTGAACGCGATGATCCCGGATGCGTAGAGCACTCCCGCGGAGTTCCTGGCCATCGCTTGAAGTCCCGCGGGACCGCTCGAATCGATCAGGACGTCGGTCGCCGTGGTCTCGTCGATGCGCCAGACGAAGCTCGAGGAAATCCCGATGATGGTCGCTTGCGCCGGGAGCGCTAGCAGGAGCAAGGCAGCACACGCACGCGCTCTTGCCCACAGCGTGGTTGTCCCGACGTTCATGGCGATGTCCCCTTGGTCCCGAGAAGTGCCCGGGAGTATGCGGGGCGGCCTATAACCGATCGCTAACCGATCGCGCACTTCGTCGGTCGCTCGCCGGCGCGGACGCGCCGTCACGACTGATAGATGGATTGGAACAGCGCTTCGGTCGCGGACGAAGGCGCGATGCCGAGCTGCATCGAGAACGTGTCGCGGCAGCGCCGATACACGCTCGCCGCGTCCGCCGGCCGCCCCTGCGCCAGACGGCAGCGCATCAGCCGCTGGTACAGATGCTCGGCCAGCATGTCGACCTCGATGCCTCGCTCGTAGAGCTGCGCCGCCTCGGCCCAGCGCTCGCCGCGCTCCCAGTAGCTGCCCGCGTCGGACAGCGAGCGCACGAAGCGATTGCGCCACCGATCGCGCGCCGGCAGCAGCCATCGCTGCGGCGCCTCGTTCTCAAGGAACGCGCCGCGATAGAGCCCCAGCATCCGCTTGCCCAGCGCATCGACGACGTGCGTGCGCGCGTCGCCGCGCAATTCGCGCTGCAGCTCGTCGACCGCGGCATCGAAGGCCCACACGTCGACCCACACGCGCGACGGATTCAAGCCAAGCCTGCCATCCTCGATGAGGACAGCCTTGGGGTCGCCGAGCAGGCGTCGCAGGCGCGAGATCGCCATCTCGAGCGCCGGACCGGTGGCTTCGGACTCGCCGTCGGGCCACAGGAAGTCCGCCAGCCGAGGCTTGTGGACGCCGCGCCCGCCGCACGCGATCAACGTCTGCAGCAGCTCGCGCGGCTTGCGCTGCGCCTTGCCGACAACGCGCAGCGGCTCGCCGGCGCGCACGAGCTCGAAGCGGCCGAGCGTTTCGATCTTCACCGGCCAGGGCCAGCTCGCGCCAGCCTCGGGCGGCGGCGCAACGGCGTTCACCTCGATGATGCGCCGCGCGAACTCGGACTCGACGTCGTGCTCGAGCGCGAGTGCGCACATCGTCGCGCCGAACCTCGGGTTCGTGTCGAACGAATCGTAGAACTGGCGCGCGCGCGGCGCGGCGAATGCAGCCCGCAGCAGCGCATGCGCATCGGGACTGCCGTCGCGCAGCGCCTCGTACGCGTCGACCATGCGCAGCATGTCTCGCATCTCCTCCGCATGAAGCGCCACCACTTGGCCGGCCGTCGCGCGGAACAGCTCGCGGGCGCCGTCGAGGTCTCCCGCCAGCACGCGCGCCTGCGCCTCGAGTGCCGTGCACACGCCGAACATCGGCGGCGGCAATTCGAGCTCCTCCGCGTATTTGCGGCAGCGCACCGCATGGAATAGCGCGGCATCGCTTTCGCCTTTGGCCAGCGCGATGCGGCCCTTGAGCCAGGCGAGCGTGCGCATGTCGTTCAGGTTCGCGGGGTCGGCCATGCGCTCGACGACCGCGATCGCCGGCGCGATGCGCGCGAAGTCGCCGCGCGGCAACGCGGCGTTGATCTCCATCATGGCGAGCCGGATCGACAGCTCCGGCTCCGCATGGCGCGCGGCCAGTTCGCGCGCCTGGTGCATCGCCCGCTCGTGCTGGGCGTTTTCCTTGGCGAAAGCGGTGGCGCCTATCCAGAAGATGAGCCAGCGCCCGAGGCGGTAGGCGGACAGCTCCGGACGCCCCATGAGCGGTTGCAGCAAACCGTAGACGCGCTGTCCCAGCTCGCGCGCCTCGCGCGGCTCGGCGTAGTAGACCACGACGCGTCCCGCTGCGAATTTCAGGTTGACGTCGAGGTCGAGTTCCAGCAGCGACAGGATGCGCGCCACGCAGGGTCCGCAGAACGGATCGCTCGGGGCGAGCATCAGCACTCCCGCGAGCAATCCGGCGTGGGCGAGCAGCTCGTCACCGGGGTCATCGAAGCACAGCGATCGATCGCGCAGCCCGGCGAGCATCGCGATGTGATCGGCAAATCCCCGGTAGCTTACGAACGCCTGGCCGGTGATCATCAGCGCGGCGGCACAAAGCGCAAGGCCGCGTGCGTCGGCCTCGGCGGCAAAGGCCTGGTGGGCTGCGGCCAGCGTGCGCAACGCCCCGTATTCACCTCGATGCGATGCTTCGAGGCCGCCTTGCAGCAGGGCTCGAGGATCGGGGACCGAGGAGGCAGGCAGGTACGCGGCCACGGTGCGCGAGTCTAACGGAACCGGCCGGTCGTGTGGTCAAGACCGCGGCTAGCGCTTGCAGTACAGCAGCCGCCTTCTCCGGCAACGCTCTCAGCGGCATTCGTGCTGCAACACGACTCGCCGCACGCGCATCCTTCCCGCTTTCGCTTGCATCGATCCACGCCGGCGTCGCGTCCGGGAGGCTGCCGCGTTCCTCCGGAACGTCGTGACGCTGCCGATCAAGATCTTCAGGTACCTACAATTCCAGGGACGCCGGATCGTGATCGCCGCGGCTTCGCGCTGCGGGTCGCGCTGGTCATCGTGATGGTGACCGGCATCGAGCGCATCGTCGGCATCGGCCGCAGCATCCGGGCGCGCTGACAAGAGCTACTGACGCCGCGTCTTGCGTCACGCGCGCGCACGCGGGCGCCCGGGGACGCCGAGCGCGAACGGGACACGGCGATCAGCAACGTGCCCGGCTCCGGGACCGCGCCGAAGGTGGCGACGACGCCGGCGTGATCGGACGGCCAGCGCAGCGACGCCTCGGCACCCCGAGCATCGAACTGATCGAACCGATAGGCTACAGTGCGACGATATGCTTCGCCTTGGCGGGCTTCACCGCTTCGATCGAAACCGAGTGGTCGAAGGCGACAAATCGCCCGCGGTGCTCAACCGCGAGCGCGAGCAAGTAAAGGGTCCTGAGCTGACGGGGACCATGGATTCGCGAGCCATCGACACGGCCTCATCGAGGAGGCTGACATCGTCAGGCCGGAACTCGCGGTAACCGGCGGCGCTCGCCTCCGCGAAACGTTCCATCACTGCGCTGACCGGCAATGCGTTCGGATAGCCGGGATGCGACATGATGCGCACACAGCCATTCTGGGTTATCGGGCATGAAGCCCACCCGTCGCGGGCGTGGCCAGCGAACCAACCGGTGGCCAGCGCATGCAGCGAGTGGTCGCCATCGAGCAGCGCGCGCATCAGTACGCGTCTTGGTCGCGCAGCTTGTCGATCAGTTCATTGGTGACGACCGCACCGCGCGTGGTAAACGGACGGAAGCCATAAAGCGACTTGCGTCCGGGTACGGCGGTCGAGGGCGAGTCGTATCCCCGATATCTCGTCTGGCATCCCCGCTGCCCCCGCAGCTTGAACTACCGTTGCTCCCGAGATGTCTCGAATAACACGGCTCCGTTCGAGAATGACCGAATGGGTGCTGTTGTGTCCGTAATCTGCGTAAAGGAGCGAGCGATGTCGCACAAACCTCCGAAGGAGCAGCGTAAGAAACCGGCGATGACCCTAAAGGAAAAGCGGGCAATGAAGCGCGAAAAGAAGCAGCAGCCGGAAATGCCTTCCCCTCAAGCAGAAGCGTAAGCGTGCAGGCGCCTGCCCGAAAGCGCCTGTTCCTCGAATGAAGGAGAGCCCGGCCCCTGCCGGGCTTTTTCGTAGCCGTCGAACGGTTCTTACGGAACGCAGCCGGATGCAAGGCGTGCTCGGCGGTGCGCAGATCGTACGCTGCCTGGAGATTGAGCCAAAACTCCGGCGAGTTGCCGAAATAGCGAGCGAGCAGCAATGCGGTATCCGCCGTGACACCACGCTTGGCGTTCACGATGTCATTGACGCGTGTCGCCGGTACATGGATCGTTGATCCGAATGCTGGGGGCACTCGCAGGTCGTTCAGATCCTTCGCGCTGTCGAGCGTTTGCAGCTTTCGTTCAGCCTGTGGTCGCGAGGGGAAGCGTGCCCTCATCCGGCAACAGCGGCGGAGAGTACGGCGTGCGCGGCTAGATCACCGCGCTCGATGCTGTTCGCCGAAACGCGGGAGGCGTCGAGCCGACCCTCGCCGACGCGATGCAGTCGTCAGTCGGTGAGAACGATGCCGCGCTTGGCTATGACATCGCCCAACCGCTGCCGCTCCTTCGCCATGAACGCCTCGAACTCGGCGGGGGAATCGCCGACCGGAGTCGCGCCGGTCGCCAGCACCTTCTGCTTCACGTCGGGCTGGTTCATCACCTTCACGATCTCGGCGCTCAGCTTGCTCACGATCTCCGGCGGCGTGCCCGCTGGCACCACGATGCCCCACGTCTGCGTGATCTCGTAGCCGGGAACCGTCTCGGCGATCGTCGGCAGGTCGGGCAGGCCCGGGTTGCGCTCGGTGCCGGTGGTCGCCAGCGCGCGCACACGGCCGCCGTTCATGTGCGCGCCCGCGGCGATGGGGGAGGTGATGATGTACTGCGCGTTGCCGGCGATGACGTCCGTCAGCGCCGGCGCCGCACCTTTGTACGGAACGTGCACGACCTTGATGTCCGCCAGCAGGTTCAGCATCTCGCCGGCCAGATGCGCCGGCGTGCCCACGCCCGCGGACGCGTAGTTGAGCGCGCCGGGCTTCTCCTTCGCGAGCTTGACCAGCTGGGCGATGTTCTTCGCCGGAAGTTCGTTGTTCACGACGAGGACGTTCGACGCGGTCGCGATGCGTGTGATCGGCACAAAATCCCTGACCGGATCGTACGGCAGATTCTTGCGCAGGTTGGGCAGGATCGCGTAGATGGCCGTCGTCGTCAGCAGCAGCGTGTAGCCGTCGGGCGCCGACTTCGCTACGATCTCGGCGCCCAGCACGCCGCCGGCGCCAGGGCGGTTGTCGACGACGACCGGCTGGCCAATGTTGTTCGAAAGCTTATCCGTGACGAGGCGCCCGAGTTGGTCGGGCGCGCCACCGGCGGCATCGGCGACGATCAGCTTGATCGGACGGTTCGGATACGTCTGCGCGCTCACACCCGGCGCGCAAAGCGCGGACACCCCGAGCAGCAGGACCGCGCGATTCAGGCGCTTCATGGTTCCTCCTTGGACGCACTCGCGGCGTCGCAGCCGCCAACGTTACCCTCGGCGCACCGGCGGTGTCTAGCGCGCGCGCCGCTGTGCGATACTTTCCCGCATGCGCGCCACCAACATGCTCGTGCTCATGTCCGACGAGCACAATCCGAAGTTTCTCGGGGCCGCCGGCCATTCGTTCATCGCCACGCCCAACCTCGATACGCTTGCCGCCGGCGGCACGCGCTTCACGGCAGCGTACACTACCTGCCCCATCTGCGTACCGGCGCGGGCGGCATTCGCTGTGGGCCGTTACGTGCACGACATCGGCTACTGGGACAACGCCGACGGCTACGAGGGCGCGATCCCGAGCTGGCACCACGCACTGCGCGACGCCGGGCATCGCGTCGTCTCGATCGGCAAGCTGCATTTCCGCGGCCGTGCGGGCGACGACCACGGCTTCTCCGAAGAGATCGTGCCGATGCACATCGTCGACGGCATCGGCGACGTGAAGGGCTTGGTCCGCGAGAACATCCCGAAGCGCAAGGGCGGCGACAAGATGGCCAAGCGCGCCGGCCCTGGTGAGTCGGCTTACACCGTGTACGACCGCGACATCGCGGCACGCGCGCAGATCTGGCTGCACGAGGAGGCGCCGAAGTGGCGTGACCGACCGTGGGTGCTGTTCGTGTCGTTCGCGTGCCCGCATTTTCCGCTCACCGCGCCGCCGCAGTGGTTCTACCGCTACTGGCAGCAGGACCTGCCGATGCCCAAGCAGTACGCGAAAGACGCGCGCCCGCATCATCCGTTTCTCGACACTTACGCGCACACGGTCGACTACGATCCACACTTCGCGTCCGAGGCCGATGTCAAGCGGGCGATTGCCGGGTATGCCGGCCTCGTGTCGGCGATGGACGAGAACGTCGGCTACGTGCTGCGCGCGCTGCGCGACGCGGGCCTCGCGCAGGACACACGCGTGATCTACACGAGCGACCACGGCGACAACGTCGGTGCGCGCGGCTTGTGGGGCAAGTCCACGCTGTACGAGGAAAGCGCCGGCGTGCCGTTGATCATGGCCGGCCCCGACGTTCCGGCTGACCGCGTCGTCGCCGCGCCGGCGTCGCACATCGACTGCGCGCCGACGATCCTCGAAGCGCTCGGCCTGCCGCCGCGCGTCGGTGGCCGCGCGCTGCCCGGCGCATCGTTGTTCGCGCTGGCGACCGGCGAGATCGCGCAGCGGCCCGTCATTGCCGAGTACCACGCGACCGGCTCGACTGCGGGCGCGTTCATGTTGCGCTTCGGCAAGTGGAAGTACTGCCACTACGTCGGTGCACCGTCGCAGCTCTTCGACCTCGATGCTGATCCCGAAGAGCTGGTCGACATTGCCGGCGACCCGCGGTCCGCCGCCACGCTCGCCGAAGGCGAACGGCTGCTGCGCGCGGCGCTCGATCCGGAAGCGACCGACGCGCGCGCAAAGCGGCGACAGGCCGAGCTGCTCGCGCAATTCGGTGGCCGCGAGAAGGCACTCGCCCGCGGCGACCTGGGCTTCACTCCGGCGCCCGGCACTACCGCCGAGATCGATTAGCCCCGCGGCCCAAGAGATCGAGCGACTCGAGTGGGAAGTGTAGCGACGGCGGCACGCGCGAACGCTATTCTCAGACTGCTGTCACCGGAACGAGAGGGTGACGCGCAATCCTCTTCCGGGCGTCGCTTCGCCGAAGCCGATCGACGCGCCGTGGAGCGCCGTAATCCGCTTCGCAATCGAGAGTCCGAGACCGGTGCCGCTCGCATCGGTTCCGGCCAGCCGGTGGAACCGCTGACCGAGCCTGTCGCGCTCCGCGGGTGGAACACCGGGCCCTTCGTCGGTCACCGCGGCGAAGGGCTGGCCGTTCTCCTCGCCGAGGAGCACGCGTACGAGCGTTCCCGGCGGGCTATAGCGAACGGCGTTGTCGATCAGGTTACGAAAGAGGATCGCGAGCAGCCGCTCATCGCCGACGACCAGCGTCGGCGCACCCTCGAGCTCGATGTCGATGCGCCTTGCGAGCGCGCTCGGCGCGAGCTCCGCGATCGTCGACTGCGCGACGGTTCGCAGATCGCAGCGCTCGCGCATTGCGTGGAAACCGTCGGGCTCGAGCCGTGCGAGCGTCAGCAGCTGGTCCACCAGATGCGATGCGCGGTCGCAGGCGGCGATGATGTTCGCGAGCGCGCGGTCGCGCTCTTTGTGGTCCCCCGCACCGCGCGCCACCTGCGCCTGCGCGCGCAGCGCGGCGAGTGGAGTTCGCAGCTCGTGCGCGGCGTCGGACGTGAACTGGCGCTCGTTGTCGATCGAGCTCTGCAGCCGCGCGAACAGCCGGTTGAGGTCCGCGACGAGCGGTGCGACCTCGGTGGGCGCCTGCTCGATTTCGAGCGGAGCGAGATTGTCGGGCGCGCGGCTCGCCACCTGCCGGCTGATCGAGCGCAGCGGCCGGATCGCGCGGTCGATCAGCAGCCACACAAGCACGCCGAGCGCGGGAAGCGCGACGGCGAGCGGCAGCAGCATGTTCTTCGCGATCGTGTTGGTGATGCTCGCGCGCGAGTCGGCACGCTCGCCTACCTGCACGAGGAAACGGCGCTCAGCGTCCCAGCCGCCGAACACGCGCCAGCGCGCGCCGTCGATCGCGACGTCGCTGAAGCCTTCGTCCTGCGCTGAGAGTCTCGTGTTCGGCGCATTCGCGGAGTGCACCCGAAGCTCTCGGCCGCGCTCCCACAGCTGGAACGCCACACGCCGCGCGTACGGATGGAGCTGCGGCGAATGTTCGACGTCGATCTCGTCGAGGTCGTGGCCCGCCTGCGCGATCAGCAGCGACGCCGACTGCGCGAGGTGAGCGTCGAGGAGCTCGTCCACTTCGTGGCGCGCGTCGAGATAGCTCACGATCGTCGTCGCCGCCCAGATGACAACGACCGATGCGAGCAGACTCGCGAGCAACTGGCGCCGGATCGAGCGTCGACCCCGGTCACTCACGCCCGGGCTCCCGCGGCATCACGTAGCCGACGCCTCGCACCGTGCGGATCAGCGTCGGGGCGAGCTTCCTGCGCAGGTGGTGAATGTGGACCTCGACGGCATTACTTTCGACCTCCTCGCCCCAACGGTACAGCCGCCCTTCGAGCTGTTCGCGCGACAGCACGCGGTCGACGTTCAGCATGAGCTCCTGCAGCAAGCTGAACTCCTTCGCCTGCAGTTCGACGGCGCGACCGCGGTACACGACGCTGCGGCTCGCGGGGTCGAGACGCAGCTCGCCGATCTGCAGCACCGGCGCGGGCTCGCTCGCGGCACGGCGCACGAGCGCGCGCAGCCGTGCAGCGAGCTCGTCGAGATCGACCGGCTTCACGACGTAGTCGTCGGCGCCGGTGTCGAATCCCTTGACGCGATCTTCGATGGCGTCGCGCGCGGTCAGCACGAGCATCGGTGCCTTGTTACCCTTCACCCGCTCGCGGTGCAGGAGCTCGAGCCCGTCAAGGCGCGGCAACCCGAGATCGAGCACGACCGCTGCGTACGATTCCGTCTGCAGCGCAAGCCCGGCTGCCACACCGTCCTTGACCCAATCCGGCTGGAAACCGCGTTGCTCGAGTCCCGCTTTGAGCGCGTCGCCGAGAAGCGGGTCGTCTTCGACGACGAGGATTCGCATGAAGGCAGTGGCTAATCGTCGTGGCCAGTCCGCTCGCGATGGACGGGCTGCGCGCCAGCCTGCGCGGCGGCGTGCGTTTGCGCGCTTGCGTGCGGCAGTCCCGGAAAGTCGACCACGCCGCTCCAGATTAGCGCAACCGCGAAGATCAGCGCCACTGCGGTCATTCGTCGCGGGTTGCCGATCGCGTCGCTCGGCCTGCCATGCTTGAACCCGGTGACCATCGCGCGCGCGAGATTCTCGCGATGGAGGAAGCTCGACACGACGACGCCGGCGACGTGGACGACGACCATCGCGAGCATCGTGTTCGCGGCGCCTTCGTGCAGCGATTCGAGCCACTTTCCGCCGAGATCGCTATAGGTCATGTAGCCCGATACGCCAGTGACGATGCCAAGCGCTGCCAGCACGTAGATCGCCCAGCTTCCGGCGGGGTTGTGACCGACGTAGTGCAACGGCCGGCGCGCAAGCAAGGACTTGAGATACGCGACGACCGCCCTAGGGCCGAACGCGAACGCACGCAGCCTTGCATGGCGCGATCCGACGAACGCCCACATGAGCCGAAACGCGAGCAATCCGAGCATCGTATAGCCGAAGAGCACGTGGATGTCGCGATAGCGCTCCGATTCCGCGGTGAGGAACGCGCCGGCGAACGACAGCGCGAGGAGCCAGTGGAACACGCGCAGGGGCAGGTCCCAGACGAGGATCTTCGATCGTTCCATCACGTTGTCCTCAGCGCGCGACGCGAGCCGCGTGTTCGTCGAAATCGCCGTTCACCGCGCCCGGATGACAGGCACCGCAGTCGGACGGCTGCTTCGTCGCGGTCCGCGCGAGCACGCGATCGTGCTCGTGCCTGAACCAGCCGGTCTCGGTGATGCGAAGCGGCGGCGATCCGCTCGCGCCTCGGCGATCGCGCCCCGCGTTGGCCTGCAGGAACGCATCGATGCGCTCGAGCGGCGCGGCATCGATCGTCGCGTCGGTGCCAAAGTGCTTCGACAGGTTGGCGGTGATCGCCTTCCACGACGCCGGCGGAAGGAGTTGCGGCGGGTAAGCGATGTGGCAGCTTGCGCACTCGTTGCGATAGTCGGCGTTGGCCGGCGCCGCGAGCCGTTGCTCGCTCGCGGTGGCGTCGGCGATGAGCGCGAGTGCGGTCACGAGGCCAGCCGCCCATACGGCCGCGTCGAGCGCCCAGCGTACGGTGATGCGGTTCATGCGATCTCCTACGGTTTGAGCGAAAGCAGCCAGGCGAGGACGTCGCCTTTCTCCTGCGCTGTGCAGACGCGACCGAGCACGTCGTTGCAGTTGCGGCGAAACCATTTCTCGGCGGTGTCGTAGCTCGTGAAGCGCTCGGGGTTCGCCGCTGGCGCGAGCGGTGCGATGGACTTGCCGGTCTTCGCGTGCTTGCCCGGAGCGATCGGGTTTGGCGTGTGACACGTGCTACAGCTCCAGTCGCTGCCGTGCGTCGCTCGGAAGAACTGCTCGCCGCGCGCGACGGAGAAGTTCGCCGACGTGCCTGCATCGCTGCGCGCGATCGTCTCGTAGCGCTTTGCGAGCGCCGCCGGTGTCTGGGCGGCCGATGCGCTCGCGAACGCTGCGACCGCAAGGCCGACGACGAACGAGTATCGTCGAAACATGAGCGAGCCCCCTACCGCGCGACGACCGACGGATTGCGCCTGCCGAACTGCCGGCTGCGCGGGTCGACCTTGACTTGCACGATGTCACCGTGCGACGGCCGCGCGTCGATGTCGTAGTGCGCGGACGCGGCGTCCGCCGCATCGAAGTGCGCCGCGATGACTTCCCCCGGCAGCTGCGCCGCAGCGAGCGCCACCGCTTCGGGCAGCGTTGCCCAGTCCGCGGTCCAGCGCGCGTCGTCGCGGTTGGCGATCGCAACTGTCGACGCGTCCTCGTCCAGTCTCGCGGTACTCGAGGCCGGATAGATCAAGTCGACATGGTGGTGCACGGGCTTCTCGCCGGCCGCGTCGAGCGCGATTGCGACGACTTCGCCGCCGTACTGCGCTTCCAAGTACGCGACCGTGCGCATCAGCCCGGACGGAACGGACTCGGCCGATGCGACCATCGCACCGGAAGCCGCGAAAGCCGTGATCACGACCGTTGCAACCGTGGAAAGCTTCATGATGTCGTCTCCTGCTGGCGGATGGCGCCGCGGTTCGGAAGCCCTTGCTTCGCGGCGCGTCATGGCGTGAAGGATGGAGACGTTGGCTTAACGGCTGCTTAACGACTGTGCGCGTCGCCCTCGTGCAATGAGTAAAACGACCCGAAGAACCGCCGGCAAACCGTATTTTGGCGGCTGCTCCGAGCGTTCGGGCGTCAACAACGGTGAGGATCGGGGGGTGGTGCCGAACGACGTCGCGAGGCGCGTGACCGACGGCGCAGCGCGCGTTGCACGACGAGTTAGTGCTGCTCGGCCATCGACCGCCATGGCACTACGACCCCCGACACTTGAGGCAATCCCGCGCGAACGGCTCCCAACACGACCTGATTTCGGCTGCGCTTCGCCGCCGTCGGCGCGCTCACTCCATTCGTGGTCGCGAGCGTCTGCGCAACGCGACTTGGTCCCGCAAATGGGCCGCGACCTCTTCGTGTCGTTCGGTTTCGCTCAGTCACCGCGGTCTTCCCAGTCGACCCAATCCACCGAATGGGTCTCGAGATAGTTATCGCGCAACAATCACCACCATTGATATATCACCTACATACCGCGATGGACAGGGCTGGGGCGAAGCGCCAGTGCGCATACCGCGAGCCTCCAATTACCGAAGCAGGGCAAGAATGTCCTTCGAGCTCTGATGTTCCCGACCTTCCTGCTGGCCAACGAGCTGATAGAACTCGCATTTCATGCAATTTACGACCTTGGATGCGAAGGTTCCCTGCGCGGCTCCGCCGCACAGCGTTCCGGCAATCGCCCAGCATCCACGTCCGCCGTTGAGGCCGCCATTGACGCCGTTCGTCCGCGTTTCTGTGGAGGCGGGGCAAACACCTAGCTCGGCCACCTTCGTCCCATTTCGCTGCCGCCCGCAGTGCTTGAATTCCCAACAATTCTGTTTAGCCATCGTTGTCTCCACCGTTGCAGGAACGCTCTCCTTATTGGCCTATCGACGCGCGAATCGGAATCTTTAGTATCCCGAGTATCGTCGCTCCAACGCTGATGCAACGCAGGAGTGCCTGCAGACAGAAGGCCCAGCCCGACGACACCTGGAAATCGTCGACGCCGACGGCGCGCAGTTACATGAATGCGATTCAGCCAGCGCACAGCGTCAAGTGATCCGCCAAAGCCCGCGCCTCGTGGGGGCAGAAAGACCGCAACGGGTCGAAAGGGTCGAACGACCGCTCTCGACGAGCTCGTTGTATGACCACAGTTGGCCGCCTCCGGCCGTTCGCGTCGGTGGCTGCGGCATCCATACGCGGTTAAGGCGCCATTTTTTG
The DNA here is from genome assembly GCA_963728935.1 of uncultured beta proteobacterium. Classification (GTDB taxonomy): domain Bacteria; phylum Pseudomonadota; class Gammaproteobacteria; order Burkholderiales; family Casimicrobiaceae; genus CAVSMC01. Next base: position 4,418,201 of record CAVSMC010000001.1, read on the forward strand.
CACGCTTTTCGGTCCGGATCAAGCGGGCCATCATGTGGCCGTGCTGACGTCGAGAGCCCGCTCCCTTTCCCGTCATTTCGCCTTTGCGGCCCAATGGCGACGGCGCGATGATCAGTCCCGAATGTGCAGGTAGCTTGCCACCTGGACGCTCGTCGCGAGCGATGAAGCAGGCACGCGAATGCTAGCCGCGTAGAGGTGCCAGCCTCAGGAGAGCTGGAGTGTTCGGACTCCGTGCGTAGAGCACGAAATAACGCCTATCGCCTCCTGCGCGCCGTCAACGCGTTGCGGGTGGGGTAGAGCGCAGTCGGTCTCATGACTGCGTGGGCGTCGCAAGACGCCGACAGTAGCGACGGCCGTCTTCGACGGCGGTGCACGTCATGTCGGTCGTCCTTGCGGTGACCTGTCAAGAGACACCCGCGAGCGTGGCCAGGCGACCGCGCCACGCGTGAGCGCCGGGTTTTTGCTATTGGCGAAGCGGAAAGACCGGGAACGGCTGCTCTCGCTGCTCGACCGCGTGCTCGCCGACGAGCGAGTGCAGCGCATCGAGCCGTCGGCCGAGCAGAAGGCGATGCTCGCGCAAATCCGCGCCGTGCTGCGCTCATCGAACGGCCAGCGACACGGCTCGCGGCGAGGCAACGGAGCCGCGCAAATCGCAACGTCGACGCAGCGCATCGACGACAATCGCGATCGCAAACCTGCGCGGCGACGCATCCGAGAGCGCGAAGCCACGCAATGAGTCTCGTCGCTCGGCGAGGACCAAAGAGCCGATCCAGGAAGCAGCGATGCATCTCCATGAATGAAGCGCAACGTCTGCCGTGGACCATTCGCTTGTCGGCACCGCGGCGGCGCTCGAGGACGCGGCGCAGATACGCTTCGAGGTTGATGCCGTCGAGCTTCGCCGTGTCGATCAGGCTGTAAAGTGCCGCGGCGTGCTCGCCGCTGGCGTCGGAGCCGGCGAATAGGCAGGTCTTGCGCGCCAAGGCCGCGGCACGCAGCTCTCGTTCGGCGATGTTATCGTCGATCTCGAGGCAACCGTCGTCGCGATAGCGTGTCAGCGCGACCCAAGCGATAGCGACTCGCGGCTTTTGCTGGCGGCCGTAGGACCGAGCCGCATCGATACAAGCCGCTCCTACGCAGTTGACTGGTCTTCCGCTTGCTGGCTGCGCGATGCTTCCCAAAGTGCCGATATCTCCCGGTGCTCGGGGACATTCTCGAGGAAGCTTCGGCGCCACGTCTCATCGCGGATGGCGCTCGCCTCACTTTGCAGGGCTGCGTGCGCATCGACAAGCGCCGCATGCGCTCTGGGATCGCCGCTTCGAACGCGTACTTTGTAGGTGGTTAGGCGAATCAAGTGCTCCATCGAACCAGCGAGCAAGCCGCCTCGTCCGCCGGCCGTTTCATCACGTGCCTGCGCGTACTCCCATAAGCGGTCGAGTTCGTGACTTGCTCGGTCGATAGCTCCCTGGGCCAGCGCAAGCCGCGTGAGGCCATCGATTGCGTCAAGCACTGCCGGTGCGTACGAAATTTCGCGAGCCAACAGTTCCATTCGCTGGAAGTGTTCCGCTGCCGCCTTCCAGTGACGAAGCGCCAACTCGGCATTCGCGAGTGCCGCCAGGCCGAATATTTCGTTGGGTCGCGAGCCAACTTCAACGGCGATCTGCGCTGCCGCCTGGGCATGAGCACGAGCCTCGGCCGCCTCCCCTCGCCGCAATGACACTTCCGACTTGCTGCAAAGAACGTGACCCTCGGTTTCGCGAACGCCGAGAACACGGGTCAGTCGCAATCCCTCTTCCAGGTGACTCGCGGCACGCACGTCGTCACCGAGCTTGAAAAATATCAGGCCGGCGTTGGACGTCATGACCGCTTCGATGCGACGATCGCCGAGCTCGCGGCCAAGCGCCAGGCCGTCCAGCAAATGCGCGAGCTGCTGGCCCAGATTTCCGCTGAGCTCACTGCACATGCCGAGGCAATTGTTGAATTGGACCTCGAGCCGCTTCAAGCCAAGCTCGCGCGCTCGCGCGCAGCCTTCATGCGCGATTACCTCGCCCTTGAGAGGCTTGCTCTGGTCTGCAAGCGCGCTGGATAACCTCACTTTGGCACGCAACGCCAATTCTTCGTTGCCGTGCCGCTCGGCAATCACGAGCGCACGTCGCGCCTCCTGCTCGGACATGATCTTGTCGCCCGTGCGCATTGCGATGTCGGAAAGGCGCCAGGCAACCTCGCCGCGCAAGACATCGTCATCCAACGACTCGGCGAGCTGTTTCAACGCATCGATGTCCGCGCGCTGTTCGACGCGACGACCCTGCAAATTGAGAGTCCGTTCCCGGCTGGCCAACAAGCGCCAGCGGGCGCTAACGCCGTCATCCGCCGTCAGCGCGAGACCTCGTGCGATATATGCGAGCGAGACCTCGTTGGCGAAGGTCGCGGCTGCCCGCTCGGCCGCTCGAATGAAGTATTCGCACGCGCTCCGGGTGTCGCCCGCCTTCTCATAGTGCTCGGCTGCGACACCCAGGAAATCATTGACCCGCGCACCCGTCCCCTTCAAGAACCACTCGGCGGCCTTGGCATGAGCGCTGCGCCTTCGGCTCTTCGTAATCGTGTCGTACGTAACTTGATGAAGGATCTGGTGCCTGAAAGCGTACTCGCGCGCATCCGCCGGCGCGGGCTCGGCGGCTTTGGGCTCGCGAGCGTCGATGAGCTCCCGCTGCGCCAGCGACGGCAGCGCCTCATCGCCTGCCGGGTCGATGAATGCGACCGCCTTGTCCCAAAAAGTGAGGCCGACGACACTGGCGGTCTGGAGCGCCTGTCGCTCGCTTTGCGTGAGACGGTCCAGGCGGGCTTCGATGATTCCGGTCAGCGTACTCGGCACCGACGTCAGCATCACTCTTTCGGCATCGACCCGCCATCCTTCCATATCGGTCTGAATGGCCTTCGAGTCGATCAGCATTTTGACCAACTCCTCCATGTAGAACGGATTGCCGTCGGCGCTATGCGTGACAAGCGCATGCAACGCAGCGGGGATGTTATCAATCCGCTTCAGAAGTTCTTTGGCCAAAGCGCCACTTTGAGCAGAGTTCAGCGGCGTCAGCTTCACCACCACATGCGGCTCCGGTAACCGCTCGCGCCGCTCGAACAGCATGTTGCGAGTCGACCCGACAATCAACATGGGCATGTCGCGATTGGTGTGGATGAGGTAGTCGAGGAAATCCAGGGATGCGTCGTCTGCCCAGTGCAGGTCCTCGAGCATGAGAACGATCGCAGCCCGCCCCCTCATACTCACGCGGCGGAGCGCGTGGGCAGCCGCATGAAACCCGCGGCTTCTGATTTGCCGTGCGTCCTCTTTGATGCCGGCGACGTGTCGGCTGCTCGAGAAATCAATGCCGATCATCTGACCGAGCAAGTGTGCCTGTGCCTGTGCGTCGTCCGCGTCTGCGCCGTCGCCTGCAAGCGGGATAATGAACTCTTCGAGCTTCTTCCTTGCGACCTCAATTGAATCGTCGTCCTGGATTCCAAGTCGCCCTGCGAGCACGTCTCGCACGAGACCATACGGTTGCGTGAGCGTCTGCGGCGTCGCACGGGCTTGGAATAGCTGGTAGTGCCCAGCGCGGACCTGGGTCCACTTCTGGAACTCGTACAGCAGCCGACTCTTGCCGAGACCGGCGTCAGCGACGATGAAAACACTCGCCAAACCCGCGCCCGATCCGAGCAGGCGCTCGAAAGCGTCCCGCAGCAGATCAAGTTCGTCCTCGCGACCGATCATCCGCGTCTCGACACCTTCGATGCCGCGGGTCGGGACTCGAAATGCTCTGGGTTTGGCGCGACTGACGAGGTAGGTCGCAATGGGATCGGCAACGCCCTTCACCCTGCGGGCGGGCTGCGCCTCGACCTCGAACGTTCCGCGAACATGCCGATACGTGACGTCGCTGATTCTGAGGGCGCCAGGCGGCGCGGTCTGCTCCATCCTGGCGGCAACATTCACCGCGTGGCCCCAAATACTCGCGTTGACATCGCTGCCGTGGCTCACAAGAACGTCGCCGGTGTGGATGCCGACTCGAACGTCGAAAGCGACATGCGCGTGCCGCTCACCAAGCTCGGCGCCGATAGAACGCCCCGCGCCAAGCAGCGCCAACCCGCAACGCACCGCGCGCTCGACGTCATCTTCCTGGGCGACGTCCGCGCCAAACGCAGCCATCACGTTGTCGCCGGCGTAATTCATCACTTTGCCGCCGTGCTTGCGAACGATGTCCGAGAAGCGGGATAGGGCATCGTCGACAATCGCGCCCACATCTTCCGGATCGAGGCCGCGGCTCAGTTCTGTCGATCCAACCATGTCGACAAAGAGCACCGTTACCTGTTTCAGCGCGGCTCCTGACGCCGCGGCAGGGTCTCCCGACTCTGAGGCTAACAGCGCGTTCAGTCGTGCGCGAAGCGGAGTGACTGCGGATTCGAAGACCGCTTTCCCAAGCAACGAGCGTTGTACTTCCAACGCTTCGATCGCGACCTGAAGCTGCTTTGCCTCCGATGAAATCAAAGTACGGTCCCGATAACCGCGATAAGAGGCGTATTCTGCTAGGCGCATCGTCTAGCCAATGCGCGTGCGCCGTTCGCACACCGCCCCTGCGATTGAATAATAGATCCAATGTAACCGTCCGGCCAATATCTCACCGGACGCTTAGTGCGCCAGCCAAGCTGGCAAGAGATAGTCGATGAAAGTTCGATACAGAAAGGATGTGGCGAATCATTCTGGCCCCGAGTCATGCGGTGGGCGCCGTGAGACGTTCACCGAAGCGTTGACAGGGGAAACCGGCAGGCCAGCCATTGAGCCGCGAAATCAGGAATCCGGGATGCCGACGCTGTTAAGCGAAGCGGAAGGCAACATGGAGCATGGCGTCAATCGCAAGTCATGCTTTGATCCCGCGCGGTCGTAGACCCTGTGCACGCCGGGAAGTCTCTTGCACGGAAGCTGGGAGATCTCATCTGTGCCCGACGCAGTTACAGCGGGCGGGGCAGGGAAGGCTCATCGCCGCGATCCTGCCATCGACGCGGATGAGAAGTCGGATATGCCCACAGTACCGATGAAGCTGCCGAACAAAGGGGATTCCCCTGCGGAGGTGGTCGAGGGAAGGGGCGTAGCCAAAGGAAACGCTGACAAGACCTCCGCGTCCCGGACACCGAGCCGGACCAGTTGCGCGTCGATGGGTCTTGAAGGCGTACGCGAAGTCGCCCGTCGGGATAGGCGGGTGCGGTTCACGGCACTGCTGCACCACATCACGCCATCGCTGCTGGTGGAGAGTTTCTGTTCGCTCCAGCGCAACGCGGCGGCCGGTGTGGACGGCGTGACGTGGCGAGAGTACGAGTCGATCCTCAACGAGCGGGTTCACGAGTTGCACCGGGAAATTCACACCGGTCGCTATCGTGTGCAACCGTCGCGGCGGGTGTTCATCCCCAAGGCAGACGGCAGGCAGCGCCCACTCGGCATTGCCTCCTTGGAGGACAAGATCGTGCAACAGGCAGTAGCTACGATCCTGAGCGCGATCTACGAAGAGGATTTCCTCGGGTTCTCGTATGGATTCCGACGAGGGCGCGGACAGCACGATGCGCTGGACGCGTTGGCGGTCGGAATCAAGAGCCGGAACGTGAACTGGATACTGGACGCCGACATTCGATCATTCTTCGATGAAATCGATCACGATTGGATGCTCCGGTTTCTGGAACATAGGATCGCGGACCCGCGGGTGCTATCACTGATCCGCAAATGGCTCAAAGCGGGCGTGGTCGAAGACGGACGCAGGATTCCGGCAGTACGGGGTACGCCACAGGGTTCCGTGGTTTCGCCTCTGCTGGCGAATATCTACCTGCACTACGTGCTCGACCTGTGGGCGCATCAATGGCGTCGGAAGTATGCCTGGGGCGATGTTGTTGTCGTTCGCTATGCTGACGACAGTGTGTTTGGGTTCGAGAGCGAGAAGACCGCACGGCGTTTCCTGGCGGCAATGCAGGAACGCTTTGCCAAGTTTGGGTTGGCCTTGCACCCTGAGAAGACGCGGCTGATCGAGTTTGGTCGATTTGCCGCTGTCGATCGACGAGGTCGAGGCCAGCACCGACCGGAAACCTTTGACTTCCTTGGATTCACCCACTGTTGCGGGTTGGACCGGCAGCGCCGGTTTCAGCTCGTTCGCCTCACGGTGAAGAAGCGAATGCGGGCGACGCTGATGTCTATCCGGCAAGCACTGATGCGACGGCGGCACGAGTCCATTGCCGCTATCGGTAGCTGGCTGAATCGCGTGGTGCAGGGCTATTACAACTATCACGCTGTCCCAACCAACCTGAAGCGCCTTGAGGGCTTCCGCAGTGAAGTGTGCCGCGCGTGGCGGCACGCCCTGCTGCGCCGCAGTCAGCGCCACCGGCTCAATTGGGATCGATTCAATCGGCTTGCACGCCGCTTCATACCGTACTGTCGCCAGGTTCATCCTTACCCGGAAGCGCGGTTTCATGCGTCACGACCTTAGGCAAGAGCCGTATGCGGGAATCCTGCACGTACGGATCTGTGCGGGGGGCGGTGGGTGACCACCGTCCCTACCGCGACCGATCCGTAATCGCCCCGACCGTTCTTCTCCTCACGGGCCCGCGTGCCGGCGCCGGTACCACTGCAAAGCGATCGCGACGATGATGCCGCTCGGCAACGCGAAGACCGATGTCGGTCTCGCTGGCGATACGTCGTCGGACTGACCGCAACAACACAGCGCCGCGATGCCCACCATCCGATCACGCAAATGCAGCTTGGTCATGTGCGCTTCGCGATGAACGCAAAGTCACAAGTGAGCCAGCGCCCGTTCGAGCACCGCCTCATCGTGCGCGAAACTGCCTTCTGTCCCTTCGAGCGCTGCCGCCGATGGAGGAATCCAAAGACTCTACGGTGTGCGGCGAGGTGGCGTTGCGGCGTGTCATCGAGCAGCACGACCAGCTCGTCATTTCCAAGGCTATTCTCGATGAACTGCTCGGCATCCTTGCACGCAAGTTTTCGCCTGATGCTGAAGAACTCGCCACGTCGCGGTGTTTCTGTCGGATCTTCGCCACCACCGTCAAGCCGCGGCGAAGACTGCAAATCGTCAAGGACGAGCCGGACAATCGCATTCTGGAATGCGCACTCGCAGGCCGAGTCGAGGTGATTGTCACAGGGGATCATGCGTTGCCGGCGCTTCGCGAATACAAGGCCGTGCGCATCATCGGCTTGCGCGACTACCTGGAGCAATGACGTCGGCACGTGCGAGACTGCACGGCGGTGTCGTACCGCGAATCGGGCGTGTCAACCTTACGGAGTCAACCCGAACCAGCGCTCGGGTCGAGAACCGCTTTTGCATGATTCTTCAGGAAGGTAGAACCAGCGCTGATCCCCACGCGGCTGGCCCGGCGGTCGCTTCGGAATGTACTTGCCTACCGTTCGCGGCGACACCCGGATCCCGAGCTTGACCATAGCTCATTGGCAATCGTCCCTCGCCCCATAGCGGGTTCTCGGCGGACATGCGGCGGATCAGGCTACGCGGCTTGCACCCAGGGTTAGCAACCGAATCGGCGGCCGGTTGCTTGCCGCGTTACTCCATGTCGGCCGGCAAGCTCGCGATCAACCTCCCAAACGATATCCCGGATATCATGCGGCCTAAGACCCGGCGAGGCGCTGATACCCCGGGCAGGCAGCCGCCCGAGGGCCCGGACTGTGAAGCGCCCAATCGCGTCAACAACGTGACGTAATCCATCACCTGCTGCCGAAGCGGTGAGCCACTCTAGCCGCCGAGGAGTACCCGCCGCGAGTGAGCGCGGCACAGCGACGCCCATTGGTACAACGCCTGCTTCTACCTCCCAATGCGTCAGCGAGCGGCATCTGATGCCGCGCGAGTCCAAGGCAAGGGAGAGATCGTGGGGAGCACCGGCAGCGACAACTTCAAGCTCATCTTGCTGACGCGGCCATGGGCAGTGCTGCGCTTCTTCGGCAGGATTATCCGGCGCTTTTTACTCGCTGTAGGCGTGCTCGCCGCGCTGGCTGTCCTCGGCTACATCGAGTTCGAATCGATCATCGAGGCGATCGATGCCCACTACGCTCGCGATATCGACTCCTATCTGGGCATCGACAGGAACACGATTGCGCGGCTGCACGATCGCGCCTACTTTGCCCAGCAATCGATGTTCGTGACCGAGGACCTCAAGACGGTTGCTTGCATTTCGTCGCCCGAGCACCGCATCCTGATCGATGGTGTGGCGGACATCCCGCCCCTCTTCGTCAGCGCGATTCTCGCCTCCGAAGACAAGAACTTCTTCACACACGAAGGCATCGACAAGGGAGCCATCGTGCGCGCCCTCGCGAAGCACATTCTCCACGAGAGCCGCTCGGGTGCATCGACGCTCACCATGCAGATCGCCAAGCATCTTCGGGGCGGCACCGGCCGTGCGTCGACCGAGATGGAAAAGGTCGGCGACATCGTCATGGCGCTCCGCATCGAGCGAGAGTTCGCGCGGCAGGAGCTGCTGCTGAAATACGTGAACATGCCGTATTTCGGCCGCGGTCAGTACGGTATCGAAGCGGCGAGCCGCGCCTATTTCGGCAAGCCTGCGAAGGACTTGATCCTCTCCCAGGTAGCGTTCATCGTGGCCCTCATCAACAAACCGGCGCTACCCGATCGCTCGTTCGCGACGGACCCGCTACCGCGGACGCGAGAACAAATTCACGATGCGAATTGGGCCGAAGCGGCTCGCGGCACGATGCGCGTTCTCGACCTGATGCTCGATCAGGGCGTGATCGACGACGTGGAGTATGCACGGTCGGCAGACCTGGTCGAGAAGTCGCTGCGCAAGGAAATCCTGCCGCGAGGCATGAGCTGCGGCACGCACGACCACTTTCTCGAACGGGTGCGGATTCTCTACAAGGATCGATTTCCGATCAACAAGGGCGGGCTCACGATCTCGATCACGCGTGACGACGCCCTGCAGGACGTCCTGGCCAAAGCGGTCGATCTGACACTGCACACCTATCTCGCTCGCCATCCGGACGATGCGGACAACGACCAACTGCGCGCCGGAGCGTTCGCGGTCGAGTTCACCGGTGACGTTCTCGCCGAAGTGGGCAATGTCAATTTCAGTCCATTGAAGTACGACGTGATCGCGAGCGGCTGGCGTCAGCCGGGATCGACTTTCAAGGTGTTCACCTACGGAGGCCTGGTAGAGCGACTCACGAACGAGGTGCTCGCCGCCGAGCCACAGCTCGAGACCGTGGAAGAGATCGCCGCCAAAGTCCTCGAACGCTGCACGGTGCTCGATGCGCCGGTGTTCGTTCCTCTGGGCCGCGGACGCGGCGTGAAGAAGATCGAGAACTTCCATTCGCGTTCGGAGCCCGAATACCGCGGCGACATCAGTTGCCGGATCGCGCTCGGCGAGTCGCGCAACACGGCCGCGATGCGCGCCGGGGCGCGTGCCGGCATCAAGAATGTGATCGACCTCACCTATCGGCTCGGTATGCCCAAGGACCCGAAACACCTGCTGCAGCCCTATCCGACCACGGCAATCGGCGCCTCCGAAGTGAATCCGCTGTCGATGGCGTCGACGGCGGCGTTCCTGAACGGTGGATTTCGCGTGACGCCGCGCTTCGCGAACGACGTCTGTCGCGACGGCAAGTCGCTCCTCTACATCGATGAAGGTAGCGCGAAGGACTGCGACATCAAGGGCGAGAACCGACCGGTACCAGAGCGACTGATGCATCCCGCGGTGTCCGCAGCGATGATCGAGCTGCTGAAGGGACCGCTCGACATTGGTCCGACTGGCACGGCGTCCTCGGTGAGAAGCGGCGTCATCCCGGGAATGGATCCGTTGAGCGACGCGATCTGGAAGTTGAAACCTGACGAGAGGAAAAAGCGGATGCTCGCCTTTCCGTTCGATCTAGCGGGCGAGATCGCTGGGAAGACCGGCACGGCGACGAATGCGGATGGGAAGACGTCCGACGTATGGCTCCTCTTGTTCCTTCCCGGGCCGCCAGAGCATCCGGAGAATGGCATCGTGCTCGGCTTCTGGATGGGCAAGGACTCGAAGGATCATCCGCTCGGCAATCGAGGCTCGACTGGCGGCCCCGGGTTCGCCGAATCGGGCGCTCGCAACTGGGTGCATTCGGCGGCGACGGTGCTCGCGTTTCTGCAGAAGGAACGGGGACTGCTGCGGCCCGGATATACGTTTCAGCCGCTCATGCGCGACGCAGCCATCCGGAGCCTCGAGGCGGAGAAGCTGACGCCATCGCCGCGCGCAGTCGCCGCGGTAATCCAAACGTCCGATCCGGTCCCCGACGTCGGCGTTGACGCAAACTGAGGCGTTGCCCTCCTTCGCCGGTTCATGCGGTTTCGTCGTTGCCGGATGGCACCGGTGCACGCGGACTCGCAACGAAACGCTCTAACGGTTGCGAGTTCGGGCTATGAGGCCGCCCGCCGTCTGCTGCGGCGCTCGAACGGATTGCAAACGGACGCTCAAGCGATGTCCTTGGGGATTGCTTGCGCGTTGGCAATGCGGGAGCGGTCGTTCAGTCGCCGTCCATCAACCGGGGCTTTCGGCCATAAGTGGCCTTGGATGTTATTTGATTGAACGACCGCAACAAACGGGTTGCAGTCGTTGCCGGCGCGGATTCGAACCGGTGCTTTCGGCGCTGCGGGTGTCACCACCGTTTCGAGGGCACGACATGGAGCGCTTCTACGCGTTCGGCGGATTCGGGGTCGTCCTCGCGCTCGTGGGACTGTGGCGGGTCGTCGCCAATCTTCGGTTCCTCGCGCGCACGACGTCGGCCGACGGCGAGCCCGTCAAATGGGAGATCACGGAAGCGGGCAAGGTCGGCGGCCCGAGCAGCAAGGATGGACGCCGCTCGTACCGACCGATCGTCGCGTTCCAGGCGGCGGACGGATCCGAGCACCGGGTGACGGGTGCCACGTAGACTCAAGCCTACCGCGCGCCCGACCCGCGGATGGGATCACCGATTCCGGTTCGCTACGATGCGTCCAACCCCACGGGTGCGGGGGTCGTCGCGTTCAAGGACTTCTGGATGTTTCCGCTCGCGATGATCGCCGTCGGTATTGTCTGTCTCACGATCGCCGCGAATTCCTGAGCCGACGCGGCAGCCGCTAGGGCGACTGCTCCACGATGTCGGTGAGCACGAGACGATCGCCGCAGAGATCGAAATAGTAGTCGTTGAAGTACTTCTTGCCGCTCGCTTTCACGCCTTCCCCGCGGACATGTCCGGCGCCTGGTCGGGTCGACGGATCACCCGGTGTGCCCGGTGTGAGAAACCGATCGGCGAACACCAGAAAGTCCGCGTCGATACCTTCCATGCCGCGGATCGCGGCGATCTGTTTCGCATCGAATCCCATTGCCGACAGGGTCGCCTTCAGGGGCCGAACGCCGCACCGGCAGCGAAATATCTCGACCGCCCGGCTGCGTCGAGCGTCACTTCCGCGAAACTTGCGTTGCGCAGATTCGACAGTGCACGTGCCTGCGAAAGCGGGCACGCCGAATCGAGCAGCATCGGCGAAGCGATGGGCTTGCTGGCGACGTACACAACCGTGCCCGCGCCGGTCACGGACGTGTAGGCGATGCCGTCGACCAGATGGAACCGGCCGGCGTTCTGCTCGGTGATGTGCCCTCCGACCGGCGCCGCGTACGCGTAGGGCGATACGCTGTCCTCGACGACCTTCGTTGCGCCCGCGACGGTTGCGCTGGACTGTGCGTCGGAAGGGGGGGCTCCTTACCGCACGCTCCCGTGACGAGCGAGGCAAGCGCTGCAATCAGGAGGGCGGAGCGTCGACAGCTCACCGGCGAACACCTTGCACAGGGGTTTCGAAATTCATCACAGGTCGGATCGCAGTCGACGACGAGGCTTAGGGGGTTCGGGGGTTCAGGCCCACGAGGTACGCGGCGGGACAGCGTATCACCCGCCGATCGCGCGACGGTCGTCAAGGGCTGCGGTTGCGCCGATCGCCGCTTGCCTTCGCGACCCTGGCAGCGCGTGTCGAGGGTTCGGGCTCCTCCGCGGGCGTGCCTCGAAGCAGCAGGTCGGGCGCGATCTCCGCGACGATCGACGCGGCAACGTACGTCGCGACGAGCAGCACGAGCACGACCCACCCGCTGCCGAACTGCAGCAGGAAGTAGCAGACGGCGAGGACGGCGACCCAGCGCATCAGGATGAGGCCGAAGCGCTGCTTCAGTCGCAACTCCGAAGGCGCGTGCGTGCGTAGCGCACGGTAGAGAGCGCGGTACGACCACGCCGCGATCGCGCACTGAACGAGGATGCCGATCGCAAGCGAGTGGTCGCGCAGCGCCTCGCCGAACGAGAAGCCGGAAGTCGCGAGCACGATCCCGATCGGCAGGCCCAGCGGGACCGCGAACACGGCGCAGAGGAAAGCGGCTGCTGCGAGCGACTGGACTTGCGACGGTACGGCAGGCGACGGCGCCGATTCCTTCGTCGTCGACACCGATTGCGCGACGCCCGCGAAAACGACACCGAGCGACAGCAGCGTGTCGCAGAAATAAAGAAGGACCACGTTCGCCGGCGGCCAGCCGTCGAACAGGATCCCCACGAGCGGAACTGCATTGCGCCCGATGATCTGAACGAGCGCCGTGCTTCGGAAAAGGGCGTCCACCGGAGGGTCCTCGGGATCGACGGGGGTTGCGCAACGTCCTGCAGCCGTGCGATAGGCAGCTAGCCGGAGCAGGCGAAGCCGGTGGCCGCTTCCTTCGCGGGCAGCGTGACGTCGAACTCTAGCCTGATCGTCGTCTTCGCGACGCTGCCGGCGATCGTGCCGGCGAGCCTCCCGCCCGGCTTCACCTCGCCGCTCATGCGCTCGACCTTGAGCTCGCTCGGCGCATTGAGCACGCGCTGCAGCCCGGCGCGCGGCGAGCGCGCATGATTGGTGTTGAGATCGAGCGTCTTCACCCCGGCGGAGGACGCCACGGCGGCGCCGCCGCCCGGACAGAACATCACGATCAACATCGTGCGCGGCTTGCCGGCTTTGCTGCCGTCCGCGTACGACGACAACTGGAACGCCGATACTTCGTCGGCCGCGATCGGATCCTCGTTGAACCAGATCGCGACGCTGTGCCGATCGCCGTAGAATGCGACCGCGCAGTGGCTCACGGTGAAGCGCTCGCCCTCGAGCGCGCCGGTCGCGGTGCACGAGTCGGCCCTGCGCGCTGCTGCGCCGGCGCTCGCGCGCGCAGGCATCGGCTTCCCCGGCTCCCACTCGGTTGCAAGCGCCTGGCCGTCGGCAAGCTGCGCGGGCGCTAGCCGTCCCGCGACCGCGTCGCGATGCGCGATCGCCTCGCGGCTGCCGTTGCGGGCGGCGATCGCATAGTTCGCGAACGCAAGCACGTCGTCCTTCGCCACGCCTTCCCCGTTCTCGTAGGCGACGCCGAGCTTGTACTGCGCGACCGCGAAGTTCTGTTCCGCGGCCTTGCGGAACCATTCGATCGCCTGCGGCAAATCGCTTGCGATCCCCGCGCCTTTCGCGATCAGCAATCCGAGGTTGTATTGCGCTGTCACGTTGCCTTGGTTGGCGGCCCTGCGGAACCAGTCCACGGCCTGCGCATCGTCCTGCGCCACGCCATCCCCGGTCGCGTACAGGATGCCGAGCTCGCACTCCGCCGACGCGTGGCGCTGCGCTGCGGCCTTGCGCAACCACGCGACCGCTTGCGCCTTGTCGGCGGGTATGCCGGCGCCGTGTTCGTATATCAGACCCATGCGGTACTGCGCCTCGGCGCTTCCCTGCTCCGCGAGCGGCCGAAGCTCCTCCAGGGCGACGGCGTAGTCGCCACGCTTGAGCGCATCGAGGCCGTCCGCCAGCGACGCGACCGCCAGCGGCGCATGCAGGACGCAGACCAGCGCGAGCATGCGAATCGCCCGCACAACGAGATCGCCGAAACCCATCGCCCCTCCCCGAGAAATGTCAGCGGCCGACTGCCGTGATGCTCGACCTCCGTTCCCCAATGCGCCGTCGGAGCGGATGATGCGATGCGTGGTTCCGTTCCGCAACTACCCGCGCGAACTTGTGGCGAAATTCGCCGCCATGCGTTGCGGCCTTAACGCGCCACGCGGCATGGGCTGCAGCCTCACGCCCAGCCGGATCGCGAATTTCACGCGCTCTCTTTTGCTTCGGTGTCTACGGACCGGGACACTCAGGCAGAAGGCTGCAGCGTCGAACCGCTGTCCGTGCCGGTTACGCTTCGCGCATAAGCTCGAGCCACGACAGCGGCCGGCAGACCCTGCGACGTGTCCATGTTGAGGGCCTCGAGCGTCTCTGTGACCCACGGTGGGCTGACGCAATTGACCCGTATGTTGCGCGGCGCCTCGAGCGCAGCAGCTCTTACGAAGCCCTCGATGCCTGCATTGACGAGGCTGATGGCGGCACTTCCTCGCATCGGGGCCTGCGCAAGGATCCCGGTGGTAAGCGTGAACGAGCCTGCGTCCGTCATATGTTCCAGACCGAAGCGTACGAGGTTGACCTGGCCCATCAGCTTGTTGTCGAGGCAGAAGCGGAAGTCGCCGTCGCTCAACTTGTCGAGCGCAGCGAACTTTGCCTGACCGGCGGCGCTCACGACGGCGTCCAGTTTCCCGAGCGAACCGTACATCCGCCGTATGCTCGAAGGATCGGCAATGTCCACCTGGACCGGAGAGTTTCGCAGACTGGCCGAAATGACTTCATGTCCAGCAGATAAGGCGGCGACAACAGCGCGGCCGATCGTCCCGGTCGCCCCGACTACAAGAATGCGCATGAAAGTCTCCTCGAGCACTAACCAGGAACGATTATCGGGTACGGCAGTTCACGGATTCTAACGTCCGCTTCTGGGCCGGCCAGAGACCCACACCATGCCGAACTCAACGTCCGGAGTCGCGGCGTTGCGTACGGGGCATGGCTGACTCCTTGATTGCAGCGTAGTTCATCGATCACGGCGGTTAGTGTTATCCGGCGCCTTCACCCGGTAGTCGAACGGGGCGGACCGAATTCGACAGCAACCAGGAAATTTTGAGCCAGCTTCTGACCCTGCTTCGATCGGTCTCAGCTTGTGCGGGCCGTCCGCTTCGGGTCGATAGCGCCGTCGAATGGCCGCTTTCAGCGAACGCCGGAAAATGCGGTCAAACGGTCAAACGCAGATATGGGACCCGATCTCGGAGACTCAGAGACGGCCGTTCGTGGCTCGGTCCGGTGATTTATGGGCGGCGTGCAAGCCTGGTATGGAATGCCCGCGCGCGGGCCATTTCCGGGGCTTGATGCGTTCAGTTAGCCAACAACGCAGAATCGGATCAAACTAAGCCGAATTGGAACTTCATCCATTGGAGGTCAACAATGAGCCACGCGTCAATGCTGAAAGCCAGACGGAAGCACCAAAAGACCAAGAAACGTCTCCATGTCGAAGCCAAGCAGGTCAAACGGCTAGCGAAGCAAGCATTGGCAGGGCCGGTCGTGAAGAAGGAAAAGATGAAAAAGGAAAGAGTGAAGCCGGAAAGGGTCGAGACGGAAAAGGTGGAAAAGGTCAAGCCGACGAAGGAGGAGCTTGGCAGGCAAGATGCGAAGAAGAGCAATACGGGCGCCAAGAAAAAAGGCGCATCCTAGGACGTTCTCGACCCGGGCCAGATTGGCTGCGCAGTCGCCCGAAGGTCTCTTCTAGACCCGGACTCCCAGAAGCTTGCTGCCGGCGCTCCGGGCAGCGCGCAGCTTGGCCTTTGCGTCGTGCAAGGCAGTGCGCAGTCCTTCTTCGAGCACCGGGTGATAGAAGGGCATATCGAGCATCTGTTCGATGGTCATCCTGTTCTGCAATGCCCACGCAAGCAGATGGGCAAGATGTTCGCCGCCAGGGGCAAGCATTTCCGCCCCGAGAAATCGGCCGGTGGCCGTTTCTGAGTAGACGTTCATCAGTCCCTTGTTGCGCAGCATCATGCGCGCACGGCCCTGCTCCTCGAAGTTCACCTGGCCGGTCGCGAAACTGCCTGGTTGCAGCGAACGAAATCCGCTCCCGACGATGCCGATCTGAGGATCGGTAAACACCACGCTGATGGGCGCTCGGCGCAGGCCCGATTGCACCGGATTGCCAAGCGCAACACGCGCGGCATTTCTCCCCGCAATGCGTCCTTCGTCGACGGCCTCGTGCAGCAGCGGGATGGAGTTGCTTGCATCACCGGCGATAAAGATCGAGCTGCTCTTGCTCCCGCGTCCGTGCGCATTCACGGTCTGCGCGGTCGTCCGGTCGTAACCGGGCACCCCGTTGAAGTCGAGCTTGACCGACGTATTCTCCAAACCGATGCCTTGGACGTTGGGCATTCGGCCAGTGGCAACCAGAACGTAGTCAAACGTCTCGACCTGCCGGACGCCGTCGGGAGCGTTGCGATAAATTGAGACGCGGTCCCCGTCGCGGCGAATGTCCGAAATGTGAGCGTCGGGCTCGAGCGCGAATTCCTCCTTGAAGACGGCTATCGAGCAAGCGAGCACCTCCGGATCGCCGAGCGGGCCAACACCGCCACCGCGCCCGAGTATCGCGACACGGACTCCCAGTCGATGCAACGCCTGCCCCAGCTCCAGGCCGACGATTCCCGAGCCGATCACGGCCACGGACTTCGGCAGATCCTGCCAATCAAAAATATCGTCACTGACGATGCGTCGCTCGCCGAGGGCGTCGAACGAATCCGCGCGGGTCGGACGCGAACCGGTGGCGATGACGACAGTCTTGGCAATCACGCGCGTGTGCCCATCGACATCGAGCGTATGGTCGTTCACGAAACGGGCATGGCCTCGAAGTCGGTCCGTTTCGGGAATACGTTCAACGTCGCGCAGCACGATGTCGACGAACCGGTCGCGCTCGCGCCTCACCCGCTGCATGACTGCGCGACCGTCGATGCACACGACGCCATCGTGATGCACACCGAAGGCGGGCGCGGCGCGGACGGCGTGGGCTGCATCCGCCGCGGCGATCAGCAGCTTGCTCGGCATGCAGCCGACGCGAGCGCAGGTGGTGCCGTTAGGACCGGCTTCGATGAGCATGGCGGTCGCACCTGCAGTCCGGGCAGCGCGGTAGGCGGCAATGCCGGCCGTCCCGGCGCCGATGATGGCGACGTCAATCTGCGCGATCTTCATTCGGATCCTCGCTCATGGCGGCGCCGAGGAAAAAAAACGACCGAGGAAAAGGCTATCTCGGCCGCGATACCGCATCCTCACGTTCCGCGCAAAATGCGCGGCGAGGGGAGACTCGAATCGATCTCAGGACTTCCCGTATTGCGCCCTAGCGTTGCTGACGCACGAGTCCTTCGCGGCACCCGCGAGTGCGTCGCACTTCTCGATCGCAACCTTGTATTCCGCGTCGCGCTTGTCTGCGTTCGCGTCCTTGCGGGCGTCAGCCTGCTTCATCGCCGCATCGTGGCGCGTGTCGGCCGTGACGCGGTCGACCTTGGCGTCCGCCTTACCTTTGACGAGCTCGGCTTTCGCTTCCTTTACGCAGACGTCCTTGCGGTTGCCGGCGAGGTCGTCGCATTTTTCGATGACGACGTTGTAGTTCGCTTGAGCGTGAGCAACACGCGCGGTTTCGCGAGCCTTTGGCGTGTTCTCGTATGCGGCTTGCGCGTCAGCTTTGGCGATGCTGTGCTTGCCGTCGGCTTCGGCGCCACAGATGTCCTTGGCGTTTCCGCTAAGCGACGAGCACGCGTCCTTGTCGACCTTGTACCCGGTGTCGGCGTTCGTGTTCGCTGTTGTGTAGGCGTCCTTCGACATCGGCGTCGAGGGGGCCTTCGACGTGTATGTCTGTGCCGCGCCAGCACCAGCAAAGCTCAGCCCGGCAGTGACAAATAGTGCAATCATCAATTTGGACATGTCATTTCCTTACGGTCCAAGGCCAGCACAGCCGAGCTGCGAATTTGAAGGAAACCCCACGGCATCGAACAATCGATGCATGGACACCTCCAAGTGAAGGACGAGTTTTCCCTTCAACGCGAAAATTACGCGCGATACCCGGTCGCGTCCGTTCGTTGTCGAACGTAGTCGGGCCGATTGCTGCGAGACTGGCGCTCATGCCTCCAACTTCGCATCCATCGTGATCTGCGTCTTCATAAGCTTCGACACCGGACATCCGTTCTTGGCCTTGTTCGCGATCTCCTGGAATTTCGCGTTGTCCGTTCCGGATATTCTCGCGGACACGGTAAGGTGGCTCGCGGTAATTTCGAAGCCGGCGCCGACCTTTTCCAGCGTAACGTCGGCATGCGTCTCGATTTTCTCCGGTGTCAGCCCTGCCTCGCCGAGCATCAGGGAGAGCGCCATCGAGAAGCAGCCGGCATGCGCGGCGCCTATCAGCTCTTCCGGATTGGTACCCTTGCCGTTCTCGAAGCGTGCCTTGAATCCATAAGGCGCCTCCTTGAGGACGCCCGACTCGGTGGAGATAATGCCGCCGCCGTCCTTGATGCCACCCTTCCAAACTGCCCATGCCTTCTTGATCATGATCGCTCCGCAAGTTGTGCGCTGAGAGGACTAGCAACGCTCGGACTCGCATTCTCCCGAAACGCCAATGCGTGGAATGGCCTCGCACGAATTTCGCGTCGGCCGAGTGCCGAGTGTGGAACAGATGCGCAGCGAATCGGTTGCTACGAACCCGAGTCTCCGTCGCCGTCGCGCGTAAGCAAAATGCCGAGCACCAGACCGGCGACGGCGCAGATGGCCATGATCTGCCACGGATTGGTGCGGACGTAGTCGTCGGTCGCTCGTCCGGCCGCGCGGGTCTTTGCGAGCGCCGCGCCCTGCAACTCTGCGACGCGGGCCTTGGCCGCTTTCAGCGACTCCTCCGCCTTGGCACGCACCTGCGCGACGTGCTGTCCAGTCTGACTGGCGGTGGCCTTGAGCATCTGTTCCATGTCGGTTGCAAGCACACCGAGATCAGCCACTAGCTTGTCGACGGTGATCCGATCACCTTCTGCGTCCTTCATCCGTTCGCTTTCGTGCATCGCTTTGACCTTTACGCTCTAGGTGTCCGTCTCCTCCGGCGAGAGACCGATCGCTATGCCATAGCGACTCGAGGATCACGATTGAAGCGGTGGGTGTGCCGGAACCCGCAAGTGTTGGTCGCGCGGCGCGTGACGGCGACCTTGTCGCGATTAAGCGCCGCGGATTGGTCAAGGCATCATAACGCGCGTCGTCCGGTGATGAGGTTTGCCACGACCATGATGATGGCGACCACCAGAAGAATGTGGATGAACCCCCCCAAGGTGTAGGAACTGACGAGCCCGAACACCCACAACAGGAGCAGAACAACAGCAATCGTATAGAGCATAGGATGCACCTTTTCGTTGTTTCGTTCGCCGCCGCGTCGAGGGGCGTCGCCTACCATATGGTGGAGCGTGTCACTTCTTGATCTGGTTGCCGATGACACCGCCTACGACGGCGCCACCGACCGTTCCGACCGCACTGCCACCCGTCAGGACCGCGCCCGCGACGCCTCCGACGCCCGCGCCGACCACCGTGCCTTTTTCGCGCTCCGACATTCCGGCACAAGCACCCAGACTCAGCAGCAATGTCGCAGCAACGACACTGACCGCAAACCGTTGCCTCGTTTTCATGGTCTTTCCTCGATTGATGTTGCGTCGTCTTGATCGTTAGCGATCGAGCTGGCGGCGAAACTTCGTCCAATGAACGTCGGCTACAGTCATGGTGCCCTTGTTCAGTCCTACCACTATTCGCTTTGTCCGCCATGAAGTCTGTACGCTGGCAAACGGAGCCGAAGCCGTTCCATCGTCTGGTGAATTATCGATACATTCATGTCGGGGGCGCCTCGCCCGGAAATGGGACGATGCCGTTACGCGCCATTGTTGCCGTAAGCTTCAGCCCTGGGAACCGCCGTGCTAACGCCGTCCGAAGCGTAGTCTGAATAGCCCGGAAGGTAAGTGCGATCCGCCACGCTGCGGTCGACAGCGGGCGATGTCGATTCGATGATGCCGCAGGAATCCGCCGTCGCCGTGCTAGAGTCTGTCGTGCAATTCCTTCCGTTATGCATCGATAACCCAGGAGAGAAGTATGTCCAGCGTTGGCTATCACGAGCCTATCGAGAACTTGTCGGATGCAACACGCGACATGCACAGAGCAATCGTGTCATTGATGGAAGAACTGGAGGCTGTTGACTGGTACAACCAGCGCGTCGACGCTTGCAAGGATGAGGGACTCAGGATGATCCTCGCGCATAATCGCGACGAGGAGAAGGAGCATGCGTCGATGGTGCTCGAATGGATTCGACGCAAGGATCCTGCGTTTTCGAAGCAATTGAAGGACTATCTGTTCACTGAAGGCGCCATCGCACACGTAGTAGAGGTGGCCGCGCGCAGTTGAATAGTTTTTCGGGAATCCTGCGCGGCAATCCTGAGAGTCAAAGTCGCTCGAGCTGCGGTAAACGAAGCAGAGTAGTCGTCGTCCGGCGTGCGTGCGGCAGGGGAGCAGTGCGGACGGCGGTGATGCAGAAATCGAAGCGCCTGGCGAGGCTCGTTCGGCGGCCCAGACGTGATTCGGTCATGTAACGTGGCCGAGGATCGACACCGACTGGTGATCCAGGGTACCGTTGGTGAACGGAAAGCTGATGTCCAGGAATGGACCGTCGTCAGGGGGTCCCAAGGAATTCTTCGTAGTGCACCGCAGCGTTCCTCCGAACACGCGTTGATGGGCAACTCAGGACGACAACTGCAGCCGCCGGATCAGGATATCGATGACGTCGTTGCCGTCGGGAGAGCGCAGCCGGTGGTCGCGTAAGACGTTGACCATGTCCGCCGATGCGAGCGAATGGTAATCGGCGCGGATGAGGATTCCGACGATCGCGCGCTGAACGGCCACCGATGCGGTGCGCGGGAAGAGCTTGACGAGCTCGACAAGCGCGTCGCGATCGGCCATGCGCAGTCGGGCAAGCGTGTCGAGCGCGCGCACCTGCGCATCGACTCTTGTCATCGTCGCGATTGCCGCGGTGAGCGCGCGAAGCTCGTTCGCATCGCTGATCGGGCGGTGGTAGAAATAGATCTCCGCCATGCGGACGTCCATTTCGTTCGCGCTCGTGAGCGCTGCCAACATGCGCAAGTGATCGTCGCCGCTACCGAGGCATGCGAGCGCCGCGGCGCGATCGACGCGCCCGGGTGATGGTGCGACGCGCGAAAGCCGATCGCGCTCGTTGTCGTAGGTACGCTCCTTGTTGAACGAGCAGATCAGGTCGACGTCGGCGCCGCTCATCGCGCCGCGCGAAAGCAGATCGCCCATCAGGCGTACGCGCTCCGTGCGGAGCTCGTCCGGCGAGAGCCAATGCAGTTCATGCGCGACATCGATCATGCGGGCGCGGATCGGTGGCTGCTCGGCGTCGCGTGCAAGCGCGAGGTAGCGGTCGAGCGCCGCGCGGTCATTCGCGATCTCGTCCATCGCCGTCATGAACTCCGGATCGTGCGCATCGGTTTCGCTGAGCGATGCGAGGAACGCCTCAATGCGCTCGAAGAACATGCGCGCCTCGGCGCTGTCGCGGGAGAGAATCTGATGGATGAAGCGAAGCCGTTTCGCGGGCGACAACCGATCGTCGACGAAACGGCACACATCAGCGCGATACGCAGCACGCGAATCGGCCACGCTCATGCCCGGCACGACGGTCAGTGAGTTGGCGGCGAACGCGCCGAGCAGTCGGCGGTTTGCGCGCCCGCTAGCAAAGCCCGCGCTCGATCCTGCCTGAAAATAGCGGTTCAGCAATAACGCCGACAGCGGACCGAGCGGCGCCGTCGACGAGAATCCGTAGATCGTCGGCACGTCGACGAAGATGCGGCGCATCACGTCGCGATTGCTTTCAGCGTGCAGCGTGCCGAGCTGGCGCGACAAGCGCCCCGCATCGGCCGCCGAGCGACCGGAGCGAACCAGGCTGCGCTCGACGCCGGCCGTCGAACTCAATCCCGGATCGGGGTTCAGGCTGTTGCAGCCGAATAGATAGACCTCTTTCAGGTGCGAGAACACACCGGGACACGATCCGCTGCACGACGCGCGCTCCATCGCGGCAACCGACAAGTGATCGTTGACATCGAGCCGTGTCGTATAGAAATCGGTGCCGTTGAAGTGGCCGGACACGACGAGCACGTCGCAGCGAATCTGCTGCAGGCATGCGGTCGCGAGCCAGTCGGCGCGCCCGTGCTCGACGAGGTTTACGAACTTGTAATCGCGCTCCGGCAGATGACGGCGCATCGCCGCCTGCTCGTCCGGCGAATTGACGGTGATCGTG
Source organism: uncultured beta proteobacterium (assembly GCA_963728935.1). GTDB lineage: Bacteria > Pseudomonadota > Gammaproteobacteria > Burkholderiales > Casimicrobiaceae > CAVSMC01. The sequence continues at coordinate 4,440,470 of CAVSMC010000001.1, forward strand.
CAGACGGTCCGCTTGTCGGGTGCGGCGCTGGCGTCCCACGCGGCCAAGAGCGCCGCCACGAATACCAAGACTCTTTTGAGAGTTGACACGGCTTGAGAACTACTCGTCCAGTTCGACACGGCCCCGTGCCGCGCTTGCAGCGGTCTGAGATCGCGCTTGCCGCGGCGAAGACTGCCGCGTTTTGAAGTGCCCAATGAAGGGACGGATACTTCCACGACGGGGGACCGGCTGCATAGCCGTCGCGCAACGACTAGACCGCGTGGGCTACGGATGCTGACGCGGTGGCGAAACCCTTTGAATAGCGACGGAGGGAAGGTTTACCGCCGGCCGGGATTGTCCGGCGCGCGGTCGATCGCGTTCGGAACCCCATAGTGATCTCGATCGCCCTTGTTCCAATGCCCGCGTTCCAACTGCCATCTGTTGTCATGCTGAGTCCAGGTCGGCTGCGCCAGGTAATGGCCTCTGCGGTCCTTTTCCCAATGCCCCGCTTGCCACATGTGACGCTGGCCCTTCGCGTTCCAATACCCCGACGACCATGTATACCCTTGTCGCGGTGCAGGGACCGCTTCATATCGAACGGGTGGCGGCGCCATGTTGAAGTAGATGCCGACGTCGGCGCTCGCCGCGGTCGGTACGGAGATAAACCCAAGCGACGCGACGCACAATGCACTCAGTAGCGATTTGCTGAACTTCATTTCTTGTGTTTCCTTGACGAAAGCAGATCTAATCCACACGTGCGATCGGCACGTTCCTCTTGCGTCTGCAGGATCGACCCACATTGGTCTCGAATGCCCGCAGAGTCTGTTCGCTGCCCCACCGACCGAGCTGCCGGCTTGGGAAGCCCCCAGGCCGCAACTAGGTGGAACGCTGCTCGAATTCGGTGGTGATTCGCACCGCACAGCCGCGTCGTTCTTGCCGTTCTAGAAGGCCCGGCGCTCGTTCCGTGATCCGAATGATCTTCGTAGCTGCTTGTATGGCTGGTTAGGGTCGCACTGCCGAGTGCGTACGTCGCAGTGCGGCAGGAGGCGACGATCACCGACCGAGTAGAGCGGCGAGATTGTTCGCTTGCCGCGGTGTTGCGAATGTCTACATTGAGCGCGTCAGGGCAACCGTCCTGGAGGTCCGAGCTGCGGTCCGTGACTGTTTCTTAAAGGAACGCTTAGTGCTGGCACGCGATATGCTCGTCAGCAAGCGGAGGCCCAGCGGTCCCCGTTCCTTCAGTTGAAGACGCCCATCATGCTCAAGATTGAACTGCACAACCCCGATGACATCGGTGATCCGCCGGCTAGCTTCGCTACCGATGCCGAAATCGAGATCGCGGACCGGTTGCGACATCAACTTGAGGAACGATACCTCGGGTCACCGGCACGGTACTCGCCATTGCAGGTCCGTCCGGGCAAAGACCACCGATCCGATCCATAGAATGCCGCGTGCGGTTTGTGGCGCAGAGTCGCCGACTCCAGCGAACAATCGGAGGCTTGAAACTCTGCCTGGTTCAGCGTAGCTTGAAAACGTAGAACGCGCGTTGGTGCTCGCGGACATGTCACACAGCCCGATGCTGCCGGGAGTTGGCATCCGCGCGATCTCGCCGACGTTGCACCATTCGCCGAGAGGGGGGTAGTCTATCGATGAGATTTACTACAGTTCGACCCTGACGCCGGTAACCGGACACCGGCACACGTTGCGGTGACGCAACGAAATGAAGCCACGATGTGGCGAACCTGCGAAGCCCCGCAATTGTCGTGGGGCTTTGCGTTTGTGCGTCTCACGTTGTCGGCACTCATGAGGCGGTTGCTCCCTCCGAATTGGCCTTCCAGGGTGCGCCCTCAAGAACTCTATCGGTCGCCGGTGCCACGCATCATCGCGGAGCCGGGCTCGCGCTAGCGCACGTGCGCCGTAGGAAGCCGTCGAATTTTCAATGGCACTGACCCCTCGGTCCCAATGAATGGCTGCTCTTTTTTCGGAACCGAATCCTTCCGTCACGCGCGGACTGACGTTCGGCTTTCAATGCCTCTCTTCGTAATCGGCAAGCGTTCGACCAAACGGCGGCGAGCATCATTCGAACCCAGTGAACAAGACGTTTGGGACGGATGCAGAAACCGAAACCGCACCTGTCCGGCGTCGAGCCGACAAGAGCGTCCAGCCCCAGGCCAAGCCGAAAGCGAAGAAGGCTGCTAAGTGAGCGGCAGGATGGGCGGTCGGCTATCCGAGGATGGCCTTCGTCGCGGTATGCCGGTGCCGCGCATTCGGCGGCGCGAGCATCACCCGGTCAAGCGCCCCAGATGATTCGCGCCCTCGTGAGCTAGTCCACGTCTTCGTAGCGCTCCCGCGCGCCCACGAACTCGGCAATCGACATTTGGCACTCGTCCTCGTCGTGGACATGGCTGGAACGCCGCAGTCCCTGCATGCTCCAATTGCCACCTTTGATTCGTGCCTCATCGTATAGCGCAGCACGTGCGCCGGAGTTGCCTCGGCGTGCATGATACGAGGGCATGACTTTGATGATTTCCATCGGCAGCGCGTTATTCATGGCGGGCACTCGGTGACGTTATGTCCAAAGATCGACAAGCCAATCGTGCGCGGGCTGGCGCTAGGGGTCTGTTCGTTAGCGTACGTCCATGACCATTGCCCCCCGTGGCTCGCTCCCGAGAGTCTCAACCAGCAGACGTTTGCCAGAATCCCGCAATGGCAGCCGAGAGAGACTCGGTCAGGAATTGATCGCCAATATGTTGGCGGTGCGCCGCGAAGGCGTCACCGAGGCTGCCGGGAAGTTGCAGGACGCCGGGTTGATTCGATACAACCGCGGCAGGATCACCGTTATCGACCATCCCGGCCTGAAGGTGCGGCGTGAGTGCTACCGGGTCGTCTCCGAGTAGGCGATGATCGCGCCGACACTGCTCCTCGCGTTGGCAGGCTTTAGGTGCTACGGAGGCGAAACACGTAACCATCACACGTAACCATCACGATTCTGCTTCAACGCAGCGTGCTGCCAAAGCGATAGGCCTAGCGAACGCGCATCGCCATAACGTAACTCACCAGCAGGGATGTCTGGCGACGCTTTATTTCTTCCGGAATTTCCCCGTCCGGCCCCAAGGCAGCTGCAGAGTTTGCCGCCCCTTGGTGCGAGTGATACGGCGCGCCATTGATAACGGTCTCGTCCAGTGGATCAACAGGACGTGTAGCTCCACCGAATGACGCGAATGTATTGATCAAGCCCATCGTTGTTCCCTACGCGACTATCGAGCATTGGCGGTCGATCGCCGAGGCCGGCAATGTCCTCTACCGCTATATTCCGACGCGCACTCCGGCCGGCGTGTTCGCTCCTCTACCGCAATCCGAAGAACGACAGGAGAGCGACGACGATGACGATGGCACCGACGATGTAGACGATCCGGTTCATGAACGTTGCCTTTGCGTCGAGGGGGTTCGAATCGCGTGCAAGGCGACAAGACTTCCAGCGAAAGATAATGCCCCACCGTCGGGATGGTCTGTTCGCGAGCGCACAGACGCAAATTTATCCACGCCGAGCTCGCGCAATCCGGTGCTGGCGAGTATCCAGAGGGCAGCGAATGCCAAGGAAAACCGGCCGCCCGACAAGACGACCGATGCGTTCTAGGATACGTTGTAACCGGCTGATCTTCTGCTCTTCGCATTCGCAGAACTCCAGAATGGTTGCAATATTTTGGCTGATCTGGGCGCGTTCGGATTCGACCGATGTGTCACGGAGACTCGGAAGCGGCGGCGGAATGCCAGGTTGTCGCCCGACCTCCAGGCGAGCAAATGCTGGAGGTGAAATTGCGTGCAGGACTTTCGTCGGTTGCGCGGTCGGGATATTTCGCGGCTGGCCATGCTGTTTACCTGGACGAATTCAGCGAACGGCGGCTTACAGAGTGCATCGGTCACGGGCCAGAGAATCGACAGCGGGGGGGTGTGGATCGACTCCACCCCTCGCTGTTCTCGAAAGCAGACTGTCGCCAGAGCAAACGGCGAACCCAACGTGCCGCTAACGCGTCCGTCGGACTCGGTCGTTGAACAGTCCGCGATTCGATTTGATCGGACGCTGACCGTCGGGTCAAATCCCGATCAGGACGGGTCAGGTGCTAGCTTTTCTTGCTTGCGAAGACCACGAGCAATCCGCCCAGCACGATTGCCCCCACACCAGCCCATATCGGCACGTTGACCGTTTCCTTGTCCGTTATCGATAACACGAGCGGTCCGAGTTTGGCTTCGTGGGTCTCCTTCGTGTACGTGAAGCCGCCGTACACCAATCCTAGAATGCCGCCAACAATCAGAACGATTCCCACTATCTTCATCGCGTTCACGTTATCTCCCTAGGGGCCGACGATGAGCTACAGCCTGGGTGGGTATCCATGCGCGCCCATTACTCCACTCCTGATTGTCAATCGTTCAGGATGAATGTGACCTTGAGCGACAACTTATAACCGACGATCTGTCCGTCTTCAACGTCCACCGACTGATCGTGAATCCATACGCTCTTCACGTTCTTGAGCGTCTTGTGGGCGCGAGCCACCCCCTGGATCAACGCATCGTCGAAACCTACTTTGCTCATGGCGATTATCTCGGATACACGGGCAACAGACATACTTCCCTCCTTCGCGTGGGCGCCAGCGTGCCGGGGCGCAATACGGCAGTCTGCGCTGTCTGCGGATCGGTCGCAACTCGCTGGATCCGATTGTTGTTGCACGGCGTCACGGTGCCAAGGCAGTCTTCTCTTCCGTCCCCGGAGCGCACGCTACTTCGCCTTCGCCACCCTGCTTCAGGTCCTTTACGCATGCGACCGCCTGGCGGTCTTCTTCCCGGCCTTCTTCACCGTTCTTTTCGCCGTTGGCTTGCGGGTGGTCGTCTCGGCGGTCTTCTTCACCATCCTCTTCACCGCTGGCTGAGCGTTTGAAACCTGCTTTACGGCGCGCTTCGCTGCCCTCTGCACTGCAGCGACTGCGCCCCGCACCGAACTCTTGATGGAGTTGACTGCATCGTTCGCCGTCTTCCTGACCTTCTTCTCGATGGGCCCCTGTGCGGCCTCTTTCTCGGCTTTCGACTTGTGGCGCATGTCAGCCGCGTGAGCGCGCTTATAGGTCTGGATGTCCTTGAACTTGCCGCTCTCGTCACGGACCGCGTAGAGCTTCGTGCCGGATCGGCTTCTCATTGTGGTGCGACGCGTGGCCATGGTTTCCTCCTGATTGGGATGCGGGGCCTCGGCGCACGATCGCGCCGGTCATCTGCAATGTAAATCTTGCCAACGCATTCGTCTCGCCTGCTGATTTCGTCAAGACCTTCTGGTCGATAGCACACTAACGTTCATAGTGAGGGAATCGGTGATGTCGCGCCTGGGCTTTCACGATGTTGCAGGACGGCGTGCCGGCGGTTACTGTCAACGACGCCGCAGAGCCAAATGCGCGCCGGGCGCGCGTTCGTAGCGTGCCCCGGCCGAGGCCACGCCACCCGTGGCCCATCATACTTTGTTTATCGCGCTCGATCATGGCAGCGGGACCGATGGTCATCAGTTCGGATGCGCTTTCGACGAACGCATGTGCGCTCGCGTGAATGCGATTACCTTCAAGGCGTTCTTCAATGTTCGTCCCACCGATCGTCGTTGTGCATTCGCGCGACCTCAGGACGGCCGAGCACGTGACTTAGCAGATCGGTCGAGAACTGATCATGACCGGCGGGCACCGGCGTGTGCGTGGTGAGCACGCACTGACCGCGGACTTCCTCGATATCCTCGTGCGTGAAGCTGCAGCGGCCCGCTTTTCTAGCTCGTTCATCGAGTAACGCGCGGGGTAGCAGACTGGCGTGGCCTTCGTTCATGTGGAAACCGCCGGAGGTGTCCAGCAAATAAACCGTCACGACCGCGTCCGTCACGCCGCGGACGTCGTATCGCCAAGCGCGCAAATGGACCGTGCGACCTTCGATCGTGACGCGAGATCGCCGCTATCGGCGGGCATCGCCGGATGCAGTGCGATCTCCATCGAGAAATAGGCGATCAGTGCCTCGCTCATAGGAACGTCTCCCTACGTACGGTCGCGCCACCCGTCCACAACGATATGTGCACCTTGAACTCGATGAGCTCCCATGCGAGGTCGGCACGCGGCGCCATGCCAGCCGGTCCATTACTGAAAACACCTCGTCGAGGAATGGAAATGAAACCATACCCCGCCTCGGAGCTGGCTTTGCCGCCGCCCGCGGGCAACCGCTTCTGGCGCGCGCCGCGATAAAGGCGACGCTTTTCCAGTGTGCGCAAGCCCCACTCGGCAACCGCGCCCACCCGGAAGCAACCGGAGCAGTCAAGGAGGCGGCGGTATGACTGAACCTTCGGGCTTTCTTATATAGCAATCGAAGTAGTCTACCGCACACACGACGGTGTGCTCACGCGTTGCGGCAACGCGCCGCACCGTCGCACATGGGCCGAATGAGACGTCTTTTCGCAGCGACGAAGACTGGTCGTAAGCGCGGCACTGCACCGACTAGATTCGGGGCCGCGTTCATCATCGCGATCTGAGTGGGAGTGAAGATGAAGAACCTGACCAGCTTTCGAGACACGGGCAGCTTGATCGCCGGCCTTTTGATCGGCCTGTCGTTGGTAGTTACGGCGTTTGCGATGACCGTCGCGGAGACCAGTGGCAAGCAGACGGTCTGGGTCGTCATCGACCCCATCGTTCTCGCCCTCGGCATCGGACTCCAGTTGGTCATTACCAGGCCGCGGCAGCGGCGCACGAACGAACGGGAGTTCGGGGCATCGCCATGAGTTCGGCCCGTGTCCCAGCCGCCCCGGCCAGCACTGCACGCGCCCGTGCAGCGCTCCGCGCGCCTACGGCGGACGGGAGCCGCGTAGCCACAACCGCGTCGGCAGCCAACCTCGCCCCGGCACGGATGCCGGTAGATGCGCGCGGTCTCGCGCTTGCCGTACTCGCCGCGCTGGCTGCGATATTCGCCCTGTCGTGGGCGGAGAATTTCCTCGTGCCGCTCATGCTCGGCATCGTCATTGCATACACGTTGAATCCCCTCGTCGTATGGCTGGAGGCCATTCGGATTCCGCGCGTAGGCGGTACGCTCATCGTGATGGCGGGCGTGATCGCCGCGATGGTGCTGGCCACGTATTCGCTGCGCGGCGAAATGCAGACGATCATCGAACAGTTACCGGAAGCGGCCGGGAAGGTTTCCGCCGCAATCGAGCGCTTGCGCATCGAGCCGGTCGGCAACATGCAGAAGATCCAGAACGCGGCGACCGAGGTTGAAAGCGCGACTACGCGAGCCGCCGGCGGTTCCCAGTCGTCGCGCCAACCGGCCACTCATGTGGTGGTCGACCAGCCCACATTCAGGCTCGGTAACTTCCTGTGGCAGGGTTCGATGGGCGCGCTCGGTGCGATGGGTCAGGCGGCGATGGTCGTCTTCCTAGTGTTCTTCCTGCTGCTCGGTGGCGATCAATTCAAACGCAAGCTCGTGCGGTTGACGGGGCCGTCGCTGTCGAACAAGAAGATCACCGTCAACATCCTGGACGACATCAATGCTTCGATCCAGAAGTACATGTTCATGCTGCTGACGACCAACCTGCTCGTCGCTCTGCTTGCTTGGATCGCGTTTCGGTGGATTGGCCTCGAAAACGCGGGTGCGTGGGCCGTCGCTGCGGGGTTGTTGCACATTGTCCCCTACCTCGGCCCGGGCGTAACCGCGGCGGCAACGGGCATGGCCGGGTTCATGCAGTTCGAGTCGTTTTCAATGGCGCTGCTGGTTGCCGGCGCATCGCTGGCGATTGCGACGCTCGTGGGAACGTTCGTCACTACGTGGATGATCGGAAAGATCGCCGGCATGAACTCAGCGGCCGTGTTCATCTCGCTATTGTTCTGGGGCTGGCTGTGGGGCGTCTGGGGGTTGCTGCTCAGCATTCCGATCATCGTCATCGTGAAAGTCGTCTCGCAGCACATCGAGCAACTGCATCCGCTGGGCGAATTGCTGGGGGACTGATCATTTCGGGGACGAGCTCGTCGGCCCGAGCAAGTGCGAGGTTCGGATCCTCGACACGACGAATCTTCCTCGCGCTATCGCAACCCGCTGGAGTTCGGAAAAGGCATGGGTTGGCGTCTATACGTCGAGTTGGTGAAGCAGTCGGGGGTGTGGCTTGACTGGAGGATCGCGCGCCGACGATGGGGCCGCGCTCGCCTTCTATAGCGCCTTCTCGCTGGCGCCGCTCCTGATCATCGTCATCGCGCTTGCCGGCGCCGTATTCGGGATGGATGCCGCGCGCGGCGCGGTCGTCGGCCAGCTAGCCGGGCTGGTCGGAGCACCGGCGGCCGAGGCCATTCAGGCACTGCTGACGGCGGCACAGGAAACCACGACCGGCGTCTTCGGCACCGTCGTGGGCTTGGTGACCATGCTTGTTGGGGCGACGACGATTCTGGTGGAGCTGCAGGACGATCTCGACTACATATGGAAGGCACCCAGGAGGTCTGGCAGCGGCTTGTTGTCGATTCTGCGCGCTCGTGCTCTTTCGCTTGGAATGATTCTGGGAATCGGCTTTCTTCTCCTGATCTCGCTCGTCTTGAGCGCCGCAGTTGAAGCATTGGAGGCGTACTCGGCGTCGTATTTCCCGGGCGCCGAGCTGCTGTTCCTTCAAATTGCCAATCTCGTGTTCTCGCTGGGTGCAGTGACCGTGCTCTTTGCCATGTTGTACAAATGGCTGCCGAACGCTCCGATAGCGTGGAAAGACGTATGGCTGGGCGCGTTCATTACGGCCCTCCTTTTCAGCGCCGGGCGAATTGCAATCGGTGTCTATCTCGGCCTAAGCGCGATCGCATCAGCCTACGGGGCAGCCGGCACGCTGATTGTGCTCCTGTTATGGCTCTATTACTCGGCGCAAGTCTTCCTGCTCGGCGCGGAATTCACCTGCATTCATGCCAAACACCGCGTCGGTCGGTCGGCGCGCTCCGAGCATAGCGTAGCGTGACGGCACACGTCATCGCCCCGTTTGCGCAGGACGCGACAAGACGACGCTGTCTAATCGAACGAGTTCCATTGTCCGGATCGTCCGCACGCGGCCGCGCGGCCCGGTAACGACGCCCTGAAGTACGACTCGCAAGGGCGAGGACCACGGGGGGCGACCATGACCCACACCGTCTGTCCGTCGTCGGGTCCGCAACCGTCATCGCAGACACACCCCGCTCGGACATTGCGTGAATGGAGACCGTCTACGAGCGGACGACGCCGGGCTACGTAAATCACTTGCCATCGGCGCCCGAACGGATAAGTGCCCGCGCCCGATGCTCTGTAGCGTGCGGAGCGTGCGCCATCGTATGGACCACGCAGCGCCCGCGGGGATCATGCTCGGCTTGATCTTCACGTGCGCCTATCGCGATGTCGTGCAAATGGCCGAAAGAACGCACGCATCGCTGGAATCGGGACGAAATCGTGGGTCGCCGTTCGTCTCGCACGAGCGGCTCGTCTTCGCTTCACTTAAGCGCCGCGCTTCTCCTCTCGAGCAGCTTCAGCACCGGCTCCGGTCAGGCTGAGACGGCGATAACGGGTGCCGGCCTGGTCACCGAAGGGAAGCAGATATTTCGCTTCGACACCTTTGGCGACGAATCGCAGTGTACCGACGCGCTGCGAATGCACGAGGTGCATTCGTACGGCGGTGGACCCGACAACCGCGTTGTCGGTCGGATTCAAAATGGATGCGGAAGCGCTGCCGGCGGCGGTTATCGAGGGAGTGCGCAATGGCAGCGTGGATCTGAAGAGTCCCGCGACACGACCGTTGCGCTGCTGAAGCTCGATGCGGTCGTAGGCCTCACAAGGGAACGGTCGAAAGCATTGATGGCAAAGATACGTTGGTCCGAGTTGGCGTGACTTGCGCGCGGAGCAACAGGTTCTGATGGGGAGTGTTGCGCGCGACTGCCACCACACGGGACGTTCCCTTCGAACGCGAAGGCGACGCGTTTCCGACGCTGCGGCTGGGGCTGTCGGATCCCATGGCGACATTATAAATCTTGCGGGCAAGTCACTGTTCTGCTGCGCACAGAACGGCCGCGGCCCGCTTTCTCCACGCTGCCGACCGGGACGCGTCTCATTTACGCATCTGCCGAGTTCCACAGGTCCATCGCCAGATGATCATTTGCGAAGAACACAAGCAAACGGCACTCGCGATGCCTCCGAGCGCGCACGCCGCGTGCGCAGTCACGCCCGCGTAACGGTTGACTCATCCGCCAGAAGCCGCCATGAGCGAGCCAAGCGCGCCTACGGCGAAAAAGGTCGCGTTGTACAGCGCATGTACGAGTGCGGTCAGCGCGAACGCGTCTCTAGCCGAGCGCTTGAGCCACGACGTGAGCGTCACCGAATAAATGAGGAAAGGCCATAAACTTGCCAACACCTGCCGCCAGCCGCCGCCGAGCTTATGAGCTAGCGCACACGTTACCGCCAAGACGGCGATCCGGAGCCGCATTTGGCGCGGGAAGATCAGCGTGAGCAGGAACGCCAACGGAAGCATGAGCGCTGTCTCCAGCAACGGCGCTCCCAAGATGCTATAGCCCGCGAACGTGGGGTCGAACGCGCCCGCCGGTGGACGCAGAGATTCCGCCCCGATAGCGACCAGCGCAACGAAGTAGAGGACCGACGGTACGACTGCGACGAGCCAGGCACGTAACGCGTACCCGACACGGCTTGAATTCGTGCTGTAGAAAATGTCGAGGGGGTTCGTGCCTATCCTCGTGCTCGATCCGATTCAGCCAGCCACTGCTTGATCTGGGCGTAGACCTGCGGTCGATTGAGCAGGTCCAGGTGGTTGATGCCATAGACTATCCGCCGCCGCGAGTCGTCGAACGTCAAGGCGACACTCGGATTCGAGTGTTGCCCGAGCGCGCTCGCGAGCGGCACAATGCCGTCGCCGATCAAGCGGTCGCTCAGATCGCCTGCCGCCTTTCCGGTCGTTGCTGCGATCGCGTAGCACGCGACGCCCTGTGGCAGCGGCACCGGCACCCGGAGATCGCCGGTGCGCTTGAAGCGATCGCGCTTGTTCCAGTCTTCGTCCACCAGATTTCCGAAACGCAGGTCGGTGATGCCCGCGCTGCGGATCTTGCCGAGGCGAGCCAACGGAGCGGAGTAACGGCTCGCGCCCAGCAGCAAGTCCACCCAGTTGCCGCCCCGCTCGAGCGGCGCTCCTTGGTGCGGTGTGCCGACGAAAACGAGCTTGTCGACATGGCGCACCCATTCGTGCTGCGCGAGTGCGCCATAGTGATAGGCGCTGCGCGCGACGAGCCCACCCATGCTGTGCCCGATGATTACGAGCTCGGTCAACGGCACGGGCCAGAGCTTCACGAGGCTCTCCAGCCGTTCGGCGCACGCGCGTCCGTTCGTGGAGATATGGAGGCCGCTGTTGTAGTGCAAGTAGACGGGCGTGTAGGCGAGGTCGCGCGCCAGCGCGGCGCCATGATCGTGTCCCTTGCGCTTCCACTGCAGGTCGTTCATGCACAGGCCGTGCAGCATCACGAGCAGCTTACCGCCGGCGTTCGGAATCGCCGCGGCCAGCGACTCGCGCTCCTCCGGCAGAGCGACACCGCCACGACGCAGGCGCATGGCGATCGCCAAGGGGTTGTTCGACGCTGCAAGGTAATCGCCAAGCACGCCGTTCAGCACGGCGAGCAGCACCTCACGCCCTGGCCACCTACTTCGCTCGCCGAGCACCGGCTCGAGCTGTGCCACTAGACTTTCGAGCCCGCGTCCGACGAGGCCGATTACACCGCGAATGCTCCGGTATACCAGTCCAGTGATGCCCGTCGTCCGGTCTCGCTTGGGTTTCGCTATGAGTCCCGGGATGCTGGCGATGTTGTAGTGCATCGCCTCGACGAGATCGACGACGCCGACGATGCCGTCGATGACGAGTCGGTTGACCCCGCGAAGGTCGGCCGTGTGTTCCCGGAGCTTCTTGATCATGTGTGTCTCACGCTGCAGTCATCGTCGCTGGAAGCGACAGGCGATAGCGCGCAGCGACCGAACGGGCTTCGCGAAACGCGCAGCAGCTAGGTCCTGCTCTTCTTCGCCGTCCGTTTCGTGGACTTCCTCGTCGCTCCCTTGGCGGCCCTCGCCACCGCGGCGCCGGTCTTCCGAGCTGCCGACTTGACCTTGGCCACGCCTTTCTTCACCGCGGATTTGGCGGCCACGTTTCTGCGCCCCGCCACCTTTGTTGCCGCGCCGGTCCTGCGCTTCGCCGCGGATTTCTTCGAGCTCATCGCGCGCTCGACGCTGCCGGCAGCCTTCTTCACGCCCGATGCCGCCGCCTTCACTTTGCTCTTCACGTTGCGCTTCGCTTTGCCGAACGCCCTCGTCGCATCGGCCTCGACGCCCTTCGCCTTGCGTTTCACGCTTGCCGTGGCGACTCGCGTTTTCCTCTCCACCAGACTCCGCGTCGTTGCCGCTTGACGCTTGGCGTCCGACGCCGCGCCTTCTGCTTTCTTCATGAGCGAGGCGCCCACTTCCTGCGCCTTGTCCTTGACCGCTTCCACGGCGTCGCCGATCTTGGTCAGCACACTTCTTTCGTCGCCCATCATCGATTCTCCTGTCTGCAATGAATTACGCCGCGATGCGATCGCGACCATGGGCCCAGCCGCGGGCCCCCAACGTGGTAGAACGCCGTTGTTATATCGCCCCATCCCGCATGCCCTTGAACCGGCAACCCTATTTTCGATAGTGCTCGCGAACTCTTGCCGCAATCTGGCGAGCGGTCATCTTGTCGACTGTTTCAACACCGACGATGCGGCCGCCAAGTCCTTTGGCCGCCAGACGTTTTTCGAGCTCTCCCTTTGCCTCGCCCGGACCAAAGAGCAGGATGGACTCCGCATCATGAATATTCGAGATCACGTCGTCATAGTATTTATTGAGATGGCCCGCAAATCGTCTGTCTCGCTGGTCGTCTGCGGAGCCTTCTTCCGACTCGTTACCTCCTGAGAATCGTACATGCTTCTCCATGCCGGATTCGATTCGTTTCGTTTCCTCTCCATCGTCTGCTATGAACACCACGATCGCCGCCCGGTGATCGATCCACAAACCCGCTTGTCGTTTCATTGGGCCTCCATCGTCTGAGCAATCTGCTCGACGTCTCTCATTTGTCAGGCCACCGTTCCGAACAGTTTTCCGACGCCTGCCGTCAGCGCCATCGCGAGTGCGCCCCAGAATGTGACGCGCATTGCGCCGGTCGCCACGTTGGCGCCCCCCACGCGGGCAGCCAACCCGCCCAGGATCGCGAGAAACACGAGCGAAGTCCCGGATACCACGGGGATGAGACTCGACGCGGAGACCAAGGCAACAGGCAACAGCGGCATCGCCGCGCCCACGGCGAAGCTCGCCGCCGATGTAAACGCAGCTTGAATCGGCCGCGCGCTGAGCGTCTTGGAGATGCCCAGCTCGTCGCGAGCATGCGCGCCCAGCGCGTCATGGGCCATCAGTTGCTCGGCAACCTTCTTAGCGAGCACCGGATCGACGCCGCGGCCGACGTAGATCGCTGTCAGCTCCCGTCGCTCGCCTTGATCGTCTGCTTCGAGCTCCGCGCGTTCGAGGGTGAGCGCGGCCGTTTCCGAATCGGCCTGTGAGCGTACCGATACGTACTCCCCGGCAGCCATCGACATGGCTCCGGCGACCAGGCCGGCAATCCCCGCCACCATCACCGTGCCGTGACTCGCACCCGCCGCTGCAACACCGAGCACCAGGCTCGCTGTCGAGACGATGCCGTCGTTGGCGCCGAGCACTGCGGCGCGTAGCCAGCCGATGCGATCGGTGCGGTGGGACTCGCGGTGGATTCTTGGCATGTGGATACGCGCTGCAAGCCACAATGCTGAGCTCACAACAACCCGGCACGTGTCTCCTTCTGCGGGAGGCTTAAAGCCCGAGCCCTCACTTGGCGCTCGCCTGACCGTTGGTTACTTGGCTCTGCTCCTGGTTGCCGACGAACTGCTCGCGCTTGCCTCAGTCACATCGAGCGGCTCCCCGGCAAGTTTGCGCCGGTGCGCTTTCAATTCGCTGTCTGCGGCCGGCTCTTGCTACCCTTTCTTGACAATGTCCTTCAAATTGCCGACCGCTTCCTTCACATCACCGACGCCTCTCTGCATTTTGCCTTCAGCCTGATGTTTCAGGCCTTTGGCCTCCTGTTCTTTGCTCCCAATCAACTTGCCGACTTCTTCCTGGATCTTGCCGCCGATGTCCTTTGCTGCACCTTTAACTTGATCCTTGTTGATGGTCATGATGACTTCCTTACTATGAGGTGAAACACCCGCCGCGAACCGGGATCGGTTCGCGGTCTGGGCCACACTCGATCATCGCCGGCGACGGGCAACCTTCGCTAACTCCCGGCATATTCGGCGGTGGCCGCGCAGTCACGTTGAAGCGCGTGTCGTTCTTGATGGACTTGACACCGCCGACGGCGCGCTTAACCTCGACTGCCTTTGTTGACGTTCTCCTGCGTGCTGCCGAAGCCGCTCAGTTGCACGACCCCTTGAAGATTTCGACGTTAATCTGCGCGGAAGTTGCGTCGTCGCTGAATCTCCAGATGGAAGATCCATCTACCAATTGCCTCGCGGCAAGTACTCTTACTCAATTCAGTCCCCAGCGTTCAAAGATTGCTCGCCACCTTACGAAAGTGATAGCCGATGATCGAAAGCTCCACGGCGGTATGCAATTTCCTCGGACTTGCAAGCAAAGTTGACCAGAACAGTGCCCAGTAGTGACTCCGGCCGGTTTGCCACACGCCGAGCAGCCACAGCGATTTCAGGAAGGCTTTTAGGTTGGATGCGGACAGCCGCCGCGTCGGTCCATGCGGCTCGAAGCAACGCAGGAAAGCCTGGATGCGCTGGTAATAGTTGCCCGGCGCATAGAGCTTGCGCATCAAGTCCCGGTATCCGGAGATAACCAGCTCACGATCCAGACGGGTCACGAAGTTGAGTACGGCATCGGTATTGTTGCCGCACGTGTCGGCGAGAATTCGGCCTTCGCTTGCAAGGCGCCGATACAGCGCGGTCTGGGGCAATGCCGTGAGAAGGCCCACCATTGCAGTGACAACACCAGTTCGCTGAATGAACTCGAATTGCCGCGCGAAGATGTCCTGCGGATCGGAGTCGAAGCCGACGATGAAACCGCCCATCACCTCCAGTCCGGTCCGCTGCAGCGTGTTCACGCAATCGGACAGATCGCGCTTTTGGTTCTGCGTCTTTCCGCATTCGGCCAGGCTTTCGACCGACGGGGTCTCGATGCCGACGAAGACCTTCTTGAACCCGGCCTCGACCATCAGCTCGCACAACTCGGGATGGTCGGATAGATTCACCGACGCTTCGGTGAGAAACCCGATTGTCGGTTGCACGCGACGGCGCCACTCGATCAGCGCCTGCACAAGCTCCTTTGCGTGCTTTCGATTGCCGATGAAATTGTCGTCGACGATGAAGACCATGTCCTTCCAGCCGGCGAGTCGCAGCGCCTCGAGCTCCTCCACGAGCTGTGCCGGCTCCTTTGTTCGCGGCACGCGACCGTTGGTGACGACGATGTCGCAGAACTCGCAATCGAAGGGGCAACCGCGGGAGAACTGCACCGGCATCGTCACGTAGTCGGCGAGATCGATGAGATCCCAGCGCGGCACCGGTGATCTCCGAATGTCGGGCCAGCCCTGCGCGCGATAGACCGGCTGCAACGCGCCTCGCTCCATATCCGCGATCAGCGACTCGATCACGTCCTCGGCCTCGCCGAGCACGAAATGCGCGATCTCCGGGAAATCACGGTGTCCGGTCGTAAATAGCGGGCCGCCGGCGACGATCGTCGTGCCCAACGCGGCGCAACGGGCAGCGATTGCGTGCGCGCAGTCCCTGTGCGCGATCATGCCACTCAGGAAGACGAAGTCGGCCCAGCGCAAGTGGTCGTCGGCTAGATTCGCCACGTTCAGATCGATCAGCCTCAGGTTCCAGTCGCGCGGCAGCATCGCGGCAACAGTCAGCAGGCCGAGCGGCGGAAACGCCGACTTCTTGGCGACGAGCCTCAACACATGCTTGAAGCTCCAGAAGCTGTCGGGATTGCGCGGGTAGACGAGGAGTACGTTCACGGTTGCGCCCCTCGCGCGGAGGACATATCCCACAATAGACCGTTGACTTGGGTCGGCGTTGATTGACATCAATGTTCTCTACCGTACAAACCATATTCCTTGCGGCAACGGGTCGCAACGCGGTGATCGCAAACGGACCGACTCACATGTTGCCATATTCGCAGCGAAGAAAACCCTGCGCGAAGGTCGTCGCCGCTGCAGACCTTGGAGGCCGGGGCGCCTTGGCCTGGTGTTTGTTCGATCGCCGCCTACGGTTCGCTGGCCACCGTGCGCACCACTGCAGTGCGGAAATGCAGCGGATCTCTGAGGTTCTGCAATTCCCGATAGTAGTAGAGCGGCGTAGGTCGCCTACCCTTGAGCCTCAATCGTTTCAGAAATTCGAGTTCCTCTTCTGTCACGGTACCGCTGAGTGAAGCGTCCTTGAGGAACGCTTCGAGCCCTGGCTCGACCCCGGAAGGTTCGAAGTCAGGGTCCGTTTCAACGAACGCAAATCGCTTCGAATGCCCTGGGGCCAGCTTTCGGTTGAGCGCAATCTCCATACCGAAGGTGACGAGGTCGATATCCCAGGAATCGATCAGCGGATCCAGGAAGGAGACGCAGTTCTCCGCGGACAAGTGGAAGACGTCCGTATCCAGGAACTCGAGGATCGTGACGCGCATCTGCTTGTAGCTTCGACCGCTATGGCGAGCCACCGAGCGCAGCCACTTTTCACTCTTCAATTCGTCTTTGGCGACGCGCTTGATCACGTCCAGAAGCGTCTGCGTGACGAGGCGTTCGAGTTCGCCCAACGGCTGCTTCTCGAAAATTGGACGTATCTGCTGCCGTCTTGCCGGCGCGCACTTGCGCAGAACCACCTCTCGCACTTCTTGAAACAAAGGTGACGGAGGGTCCTCGAAATCCCGCTTTAGCTCTTCTTTGCGCTGCAGCTCAGCCAGCTTCCCCAGACTACCGCCCGGCAACTCGAGGAGCGCGCCCATCTTCTCGTAGATGTCCGTTCGATCGGGCGCGGGGGGCGATTTCTTCCGGGTCAGCAGCTGAGATATGTAGGACTCTGTGACATCGGCAGCGACCGCCAAGTCCCTTTGCTCGAGCCCCAATTGTTCCAGCCGCTCCTTGATGACTAGACAAACATCCATCGGGTGCCCAAGCGATTAACCTGATGTGTTAAGCATAGCAAATTGTTATTGACAATGCCACCTTACTTAACCCACAATGGTTAACTTCGACCAAGGAATACAACCGATACCTGTACGTGGCGTATTCGTGCATTTCAAGCCCACAGCAGCGCTGCGTTCGCCACGCGGCTTGATACAGCAGGTCGTTCCCACCCTTTCGGCGGCAGTTGGCGGGACAACAAAGAAAGCGCGATGCCTACAACCATGGGCCGTAGGCGGAAGTGATCCGGCCCTAGCACGGCTATTCAAAAGGAAGACGTTATGCAAAACCTTATCTCTTACGACCCCAGGGCTGAAACCGGTCTTGACGAATTGTTCCGCGGTTTCTTCAGGCCGGTGCGCATGGAAGGCGGATCTGCCCCGGTAGTGATCAAGATGGACGTGACCGAAACCGAGACCGGTTACCTGGTTCATGCCGAAATGCCGGGCGTGAAGAAGGAAGACATCGATGTCGCGATCGAGGGCAACCAGGTCACTATCACGGCCGAGGTCAAGCAGGAATGGGAAAAGAAGGAAGGCGACAAGATGCTGCGAAACGAGCGGTATTTCGGCAACATCTATCGCAGTTTCACGCTACCGGTGGAGCTCGATGAGTCGTCGTGCGAGGCCACATACGAGATGGGCATCCTCGAGCTCAAGCTGGTGAGGAAAGCCGCGGCGCCTGGCAAGAGGCTGGCAATCCGGTAATCAACGGATCGCGTTCCTCCGACATCGGCAAATTGCCGTACCGCCGCGTTCGCGTGGCCGGCAGTTGTGACGTCGGGTTAGCGGCCGTCGGAATTCTCGGCGCGCGCATTGATCCTAAAGAATCAGCGTCGCGAGTTTCGTCAATTAGCCTCGGTCCCATATCGACCGAGGCCTTTTTTTGGCCGGAAGTCCAAGGCTTGCTCGGTCGCTTCATTGAACGCCCCGCCCCCCCGCGCATGCCGCATGACGTATGACCGTCAGACAGTTCTCGACCATGTCGTGCGATTTTCGCGCAAGTCCCGAACGGCACGATCTGACGGCACAACTAGATTACGCTGGCGATGATGTTGATGCTCAGCGCCAGCACTGCGATATTGAAAACGAATGCCAGCACGCCGTGAACGAGGGTGAGCCGACGCATCCGACGCGATGTCACGGCGACGTCTGACACCTGCGAAGTTATACCGACGACAAACGAGTAATAGGCGAAATCGAGATAGTCCGGATCGCGGCCGCCCGGGAACAGGAGCTCCGGCGGTGCTTCGCGCGCGCTTCTTAGCTTCCCGTAGTAACGGTGTGCATAGTGAAACGCGAATACGATCTGGATCACCAGCCATGACGAGATCAGCGCGACGATGGTGAGCGTCAAATGGCCGGCTCGGGGCCAGAAAGGGAGTTGTCTGATCGTGCTGACGACGAACCCGATCGCGACGATGCTCGCACAGGATGCGACGACGACGAACAGGAAGATCACGTAGCCGCTTTGATCCTGGGCGAGTGCATGGTCGCGCGTCACGCCGGCATCGGCGCGAGCGACCAGCCACCATGCTAAAGCAAGATAGACGAGTACACCGAGATCCCAGCTCGCAACCGTCCGCGTGTGCAGCGAGGTCGAGTCCGGCTGCGCAAACCATGCGGCCATCGCGATCGCCAGCGCCACCGCAAGACGTTGCTTCGCGCCCACGCGGTCGATCCATACAGGCTTGATCGCAGTTGGCTTGTTCATCTCGCGGCGGCCAGGACGGTGTGGCGTCAAGTCGAGACCATCTCCCGCACCGACTGCTTGGTCACGCGCACGTCGACCTGGTGCCCCCGTCGATCGTCGGCAAGGAGCACGAAATTGCCTTCTTGTGCAACGCCGTCGACGGTTATCGCAGCGCCGAGCGCCTCGTCATCCGCAACATCGACCCGTCGTATCGCGATGTTGTAGTAGGTTTCGCGATAGCGGTAGCGCAACGCGCATTCGTTCCACTGCGGAGGTAGACGCGGTGCGAGGCGCAGGCGACCCGCTTCCAAGTTGAGCCCCAGCAGCGACTCCACGACCAGGCGGTACATCCAGCCCGCCGAGCCCGTATACCAGGACCAGCCGCCGCGGCCCGCGTGCGGTGCGAGCGCGCAGACGTCGGCCGCAACGACGTACGGCTCCACCTTGTACGTCGCGGCCGCCTCGGGCGTTCGCGCGTGATTGACCGGATTGATCATCGCCGTCAATTCCCAGGCGCGTGCGGCGTCACCCAACGCAGCGAACGCCATTGCCGCCCAGATCGCACCGTGGGTGTACTGGCCGCCGTTCTCGCGCACCCCGGGCACGTATCCGCGGATGTATCCCGGCTCGAGATTGGACCTGTCGAACGGCGGGTCGAGAAGCTGGATCAACGCGTGGTCGTGACGAACCAGGCGCGCGTACACCGAATTCATCGCCAGCCGCGAGCGCGTGGCGTCGCCCGCACCGGAAAGCACCGCCCAGCTCTGCGCGACCGAGTCGATCTGACATTCGTCGTTGTCGCTCGAGCCCAATGGCGACCCATCGTCGAAGTAGGCACGCCGATACCAGTCGCCATCCCACGCGGCCTGCTCGATCCGCTGGCCCAATTGCATCGCCTCGGTCTCGCAACGATTCGCGAACGACGGATCGTCGCGCAAACGCGCAACCTTGGCGAATTCGCCGAGCACGTGACAAAGGAAGAAGGCGAGCCAGACGCTCTCGCCCTTGCCATCCTTGCCGACGAGATTCATGCCGTCGTTCCAGTCGCCGGACCCCATCAGCGGTAATCCATGCACGCCGAAGCGCAAGCCGTGCTGGATCGCCCGCACGCAATGCGCATAGACATCCGCGCTCTCGTCGGACTGGGCCGGCAGGTCGTAGTACGAGTCGTCCTTGGGATCGACCGGACGGCTTTCGAGAAATTGCGCGGTCTCGTCGAGAATCGATGTATCGCCGGTGGCGAAGACGTATCGGCATGTCGCGAGCGGCAGCCAAAGATAATCATCCGAGCAGTGCGTGCGCACGCCGCGGCCCGACGGCGGATGCCACCAATGCTGGACGTCGCCCTCGATGAATTGACGGCTTGCGCAGAGCGCGATCTGCGCGCGCAGTAGCTTCGGGTCGGCGTGAACCAGCGCCATCACGTCCTGCAACTGGTCGCGGAACCCGTACGCACCGCCCGACTGGTAGTAGCCGCTGCGCGCCCACAGACGGCAGGCGATCGTCTGATACACGAGCCAGCCATTGGTGAGCACGTTGAGCGCCGTATCAGGCGTTTGCACCTGCACGACGTCGAGAGTGTGGCGCCAGTGCAGGATCACCGCTTCGAGCGCTTCGCGGGCCGCAGCGGAACCGCGGAACCGCTGCACCAGCCGGCCGGCTTCGTCAGCGCTGCTCGCCGTGCCCAGTCGGAAGACGGTCTCGCGCTGTTCCCCTTCCGCCAGATCGAAAGCGAGCTGTATCGCGGCGCAGGAATCGAGTCCCGCGCCGGTCTTGCCGGACAGCCGTGCCCGTCGCATCGCCGCGGGGTTTCCTAGCGCGCCGTTGCGACCGATGAATTCGGTGCGGTCTCCGCTGACCGTTCGCGCCGGTTCGCCGATGTCGAAGAATGCGACGCGGTCCGGGAACTCGCTGTTGTACGGATTGCGAGCATACAGTGCGCCGCTGACGGCATCGATCTCCGTCGTTACGTGCATCGCGGACCTTGCCCGCACAACGCCCAGCACCCATTCGACGTAGCCTGTGACGGACAGCCGTCGCGTGCGGCCCGAATGGTTGCCCACTTTCAACGTGTAGAACTTGATCGCCGCGTCGAGCGCCACGAAGATCGTGAGCTCCGAGCGAATGCCGTCCTCCGTGTGCTCGAAAACGCTGTAGCCGAATCCATGCCGGGTTACGTACGGCCCGGCACCCCCACTGGGAGACGACGTGGGTGACCAGAAATGTCCGGTCTCTTCATCGCGCAGGAACAGCGCTTCACCGCTCGACTCGCTCACCGGATCGTTGTGCCATGGAGTCAGACGAAACTGGTTGGCGTTCTCGCTCCACGTGTAGCCGAGCCCGCTTTCGGAGACGACCGTGCCGAAGCGAGGATTCGCAAGGACATTCACCCACGGAGCCGGCGTCGCGACTCCCGCTGGCGGCGCGATGACGTATTCGCGGCCGTCGGGAGAAAATCCTCCCATCCCGTTGAAGAGGACCAAATCGCGCTCACGCGGTTCGGCGTCAGCAGCCGGCTGAGGCCGATGGACACGGGTCCGCGCAAGTCGCGCAACGCGCACGCCGAGGGGTGCGCGGCGGTTGATCTGGTCGGCCAGGGTTCCGCCGCTGTCGCTGATGATCGCGCGTGCGACCGATTGGAAGAGCACGCGGTCCTCCGAGGACATCTGCTCGGCATGCCGAACGAAAATACCTCCGGGACGATCGACGAAATGGGCTTCGACGCCAGCGGCGATCAGACCCATGATTTGCTCCTGCAGACGCTGCCGATATCCGTCGTGACCTTCGTTCCAGATCACGAGATCCACGGCGAGCCCCTTGAGGCGCCAATAGGCATGCGCCTGCACGAGTTGGCGGACAAGCTCGATATTCCCGGCGTCCGCGATCTGCAGCAACACGATCGGGAGGTCACCCGAGATCGCGTAGCCCCAGAGGCCGGATTGCCCGCGACGGTTCTTGAGCAGAACGCCCGCGGCTGCGCGCAACGATGCGTTGGCATAGATCACCGAGCTCGCGAGGCGACCGTAGAGCTGGGAGTCGGTCTCGGTGGCGTTGAGCTGCCGCAACACGACCTGGCTGTGCGTCCACGTCAGCTCGAACACGCGATCCGCGAGACGGCGATCCTGGTATTTGTCGACGAGATGGAGAACCGCTTCCCGCGTCTCGCCGGCGCCCGACACCATGTCGACCGTCACGGTCGCGCCGGCGTCGAGGATCACTCGATGACGGATAGCAGCTATCGGATCCAACACGGAGCCTTGCGTGTCTGACAGCGCTCCTCGATCCGTCATCGCGATTGGCGCAGCGACCGAACCGCCGCGGCCGATGAAACGCATGCGGTCCGTCTCGAACGAGCAGTGCGGCGCGTGCGCTGCGTGCACGGTCATCAGATGAAACATCCACGGGACCTGCTCCTGGTGGGAGCGCGGACGCCGCGTGCAAAGAATGGCATGCCGTTCCCGGATGATCTCGGTCTGTACGAAGAGGTTGCTGAATGCCGGGTGCAGCTCGTCGGCGGCCGCTGGCGCGAGAACCACCTCGGCGTAGCTCGTAACGTCGATCGTCCGCACGGTCCGGGACCGGTTGGTAATGTGCAGCCGGCGCACTTCGATATCATCTTCGGGCGAAACGACGATTTCCGTGTGCGTGTCGAAATCGAAGTCCGTGCGTCTGAACTCCGCCCGCCCCTCCGAGAAGATCGCTTCGTAGTGTTCCGCTTGCTTGAGCGTGGGTTGATGCGCGGTCGACCAGAACTCTCCGCTCTCCTCGTCGCGCAGATAGCAGAAGGTGCCCCAATTGTCGGACGTGCTGTCTTCGCGCCAGCGGGTCACGGCCAGGTTCTTCCAGCGACTGCTTCCGCCGCCCGCATTCGTGACCATGACGTGGTAGCTGCCGTTCGACAGCAACTGCACCTCCGGAATCGCCGTGTCCGCACTCGTGAGTACGCGCACCGGCAACTCCGGGGCGCTGCCGGCCGTACGAATAGCGGAACCATCGACTGCATTGGAATGAAACATCGTGGCTCTTGGAATGCGCTCCTGCAGAAGAAGCAGGGTTGCTTGAAAGAGCGGGTCCGACTCGAAGCGCTTCTGCATCGGCCGGCCCAGTAGCGCATAGGCGCAGGCGAGCAGGCTCATCGCCTGATGGTGCACCATGTACGATTGCACAACCGCACTCGACACCCCGCGACGTTGTCGTGATGGCGTGTAGTCGATAGCCTCGAACAAGCCCATTCTTCCCGCCAAGCCGCCGAGCGCAAGGCGTTGCAAGTTGAGGCATGCCGCATCGGGAGCGACCATCAGCGCGAGTGCCGACGCGTACGGCGCGACGACCAGATCTTCGCCGAGTCCGCGTTTGAGCCCAAGGCCTGGCACCCCGAACGCGCGATACTGGTAATTGAGATGGACATCGACGGCGTTGTAGCCGCTTTCCGACATCCCCCATGGCACGCCACGTTGTCTGCCGTACTCGATCTGTCGCTCTACGGCGGCCACGTAGGTCTGATCGAGCAAGGTATTCTGGTAGGTCGGCATCACCAGCAGGGGCATCAGATACTCGAACATCGAACCGCTCCATGCCAGCAGAACCGGCTCTCCGCCCACCGAGGTGAGCAGACGCCCGAGCGCGAACCAGCTTTCCTGCGGCAGCTGCCCCTGCGCGATGGCGACGAAGTTGCACAATCGCGCTTCCGACGCGAGCAAGTCGTAGTAGCTGTCGTCGCAACGGCGCTGTGCGACGTTGTACCCGATCACCAACTGTCGGCGCACTTTGTCGAACAGGAAGTCATAGTCCATTGTCGCAAGTGAAGCCGCCTGCAGCGCAATCTGGTCGATTGCGACGATGCGTGCCGCTGCGCGCTCGGCTCCTTGCGTGACAAGACGCTGGAAGGTGTCGAGCACGTCTTGCTCTTCTGCGCCGGGGCTGTTGACGCGCGCGCGTTCGATCACTGGCGACCATGCTGCGTCGAGCGTCGCAAGTTCGCGCAGCGTCGGGATACTGTTGGCCCCCGGAAATTCGAGAACGGCTGCCGGCACCGTTCTCAGCTCGAGCCATGGCGCGAGCAGAGCCAAGTCATCGCGCAAGTCGACGCATTGGCGCTCGAGCGCCCTGGCCCAGAAAGCGGCTTCGCCGTCGTCGGCGGGCGTATTGGCGACAAGGTAGGCAGCAGCATCGGCGGCGAATACGCACAGCTGTTCGATTTGCACCCACGCGTGTGCCAGTGTGACCGCTCTGGCTGCGGCCAACCATTCGAGCGCCTTTTCGAATTGAGTAACGCTGGCCGGCGCTTGCTTGCCAACGGTGTCGACCAGTATCGTGAACGTGTCGCTCACGCCTTCGAGCCATCGTCGGTTGAGAACCGGCGCGTCGTAGAGCGCAGCGAGGCCCGGTCGCAGCGTCAGCAGATGGCCCGCCAGGTTGCCGCTGTCCACCGTCGACACATAGAGCGGAATCAGAGGCAACCGCGTTTGGGTGTCGTACCAGTTATAGAAGTGCCCCCGATGCCGCTCGAGCGATTCCATGCTGCGTAGCGCATTCGTCGTGCGCTCGATCAGTTGTCCGGTCGACAAGTAACCGAAGTCATGCGCCGAGAGATTGGCAAGCAGTGCCAATCCCATGTTGGTCGGCGAAGTGCGATGCGCGACCTTGCCCGCCGGAACTTCCTGCACGTTGTCGGGTGGCAGCCAGTGGTCGTCCGGGCCGACGTATGTTTCGAAATACGCCCATGTCTTTCGCGCGAGCTGGCGAAGGAACCGTGTCTGGCTTCCGGTCAGCCGGGCACTGCGTCGCGGCAGCGGACGACTAACCCACCAGGCAACCGCGGGCGACGCGCCCCAGAGCAATAGCATCGGCCCGGCGACGATCAGTCCCGCGGGATTGAAGATGGCCAGGCCAACCCAGGCGGCGGCAGCAATTGCCGGCGCGATCGCCATGCTGCGATAGGACGCGAGCAGGCCCGTGCGATCGGATCGTTCCAGCGCGCGATTCACGTCACTCGACGGGTTCCATTCCAGCAAACGCCGGTGGGTAATCAGCATCCTGACGATCGTGCGCAGGATCGCGTCGAGGCAGAAGTACGCTTCATAGGGCAGAAACGCGAGCGCAAGCAGCGCCTGCAGCACATGCCGCCGCGCGGTACGCTCGACGGCAGCGAGATGGTGGCGGAGCGGTAGCTCGGCCGGCTTGTCGGTCAGGTCGGAAAGCAGCGCAATGATGGACGGCGTGAGGAGGATTGCGAGGACGACCGCGGTCCAGAACCACGCGGGCGCCAACACGGTCCATCCGAGCAGCAGCAGCAACGTGAGCGCGGCGGGGACGAGGCTGCGGCGAAGGTTGTCGAACAGCTTCCATTGCGACAGCATCGAAAGCGGGTTACGTTCGTTGCGCCCATCGGGGCCCGTTACGCGCCGCCGCAGCCATCCTGCGAGCTGCCAGTCACCGCGAATCCAGCGACGCCGGCGCGCCACGTCGGCGAGGTAGCGGGCCGGAAACTCCTCGTACAATTCGGCGTCGCTCAGCAGCCCCGCTCGCGCGTAGCATCCTTCCAGCAAATCGTGGCTCAGCACGCGATTGGCCGGAAAACGCCCTTTGAGCGCACGCTCGAACGCGTCGACGTCGTAAATGCCCTTGCCGATGAACGAGCCTTCGTCGAACACGTCCTGATAGACGTCCGACACGGTGCGCGTGTACTGATCGATGCCGGCCTCGCTTCCGTACAGCCGTGCATATCGCGACCGGTTCGTGCCGGGCAGGCTCACCGACACGCGCGGCTGGAGGATGCCGTGGCCCGACATCACCACTTCCCTGCTCGAGTCCTTGCCGGTTTCATCGAAGTTAGGGGTATTCAACGGATGCGCCATGGCGCCCACGAACTGCCGTGCCGCGTCGCGTGGCAGTTGCGTGTCCGTATCGAGCGTAATGACGTATTTCACCTGCGAAAGGATCGGCGTCGCTCCGACGATCAGTCGAAACCCGTCCGTATGGCCGCCACGCAGCAGCGCGTTCAAGTCGCCGAGCTTGCCGCGCTTGCGTTCGTGGCCCATCCAGATCTGCGCTTGCGCGTTCCAGCGTCGAGGGCGGTGAAACAGATAGAACACGCTCGCCTCGAGCGAATGCGAAGCATCGACGTCGGCGTCGGGAGCTGGTGGTTCTGTCGGATCTTCACCGATTCGATATTTTCGATTCAAGTCGTCGATACGCGCCGCGGCCAGTCGAAGCAGCGGCTCGTCTTCTGGCAGCGTTTCCTCGCGCGCATCCGCAAAATCGGTGAGCAGGCCGAAGTGCACGTGCGCGTCGCGATTGGCGAGGAACCGGACTTCGAGCGCGTCGACCAACTCCTCGACGTTGCGAGCGCTGGTAAGCATCGTTGGTACGATCACGAGCGTTCGCGCCGTTGACGCGATCCCCGCGGAGAAATCCATTCGCGGCAGCGCGTGGGGCGTCACCAGCGACGTCGCGAGCCAGTTCACGACCGTCACTGCAAACTGACTGGTAGCCAGCAGGCACAGCACGGCGACCAGCACCAGGGTTTCCGTCGTCGCGGCGGCGGCATAGGCGTTCATGACGAGGCCGGTGGTGAAGGCGCCTGCGATCAGCGCAATTGCGCCAAGGTAGACAAGCAGCGGGGATCGAGTTGCGAGTTTTCGCAGGGCCCCGAGCGCGGACACTTCGACGGCCGCAGCGCGCTCGAGCTCGGCAACACCGTTGTCGATCAGATAGAACCCGACGTGCGCCGCCCGGTCATCGGCTCCTTTGGCGTCGGCGCTCGCTCGCGCCAACTGGATCGCCTTCGCGGCTACCTCCGGTTCCGTCAGGCGACTTTTCTTCGCGATGCGCTCGGTCGCGTGACGATAACGGTCCCGAGTCGCAAACTCCATCGCGCCATAGATTCCTCGCGGATCCTCGCGCAGTACGCCTTCGACGCCGCTGATGGCCTCGACGAACTCACGCCAGTCGATCACGCTCAGGAAGCGCAGGCTGCCGATGCTGTTGCTGATCGAAACCTGGTCCGACGCCTGCTGCTGGTTCTCAAGTTGCACCAGCCGTTCGATCGTCAGATGCGATTCGGCAAGCCGCTGCTCGATCCATGTCAATGCAAGGGCCAGGGCGGCGCTTTGTCCTTGCAATCGACGCGCAAGCTCCGCGACGAACGCGCTCTCCATCGGCGGCGTTGATCGCGCCATGTCGGCGACGACGAGGATGACGCTCTTCGGATCGCGCTCCGCGGTCTCCATCATCCGGTCGGCCCATGCATTGGCCAGATCGCGCTCGGTCCTGCCGGCGGCAATACGCACAGCGACGCGACGAAGATTCTCGATCAGCGCGAGCCGCAGCATGATCGGGATGGCCCAAAGCTCGCCCAGCTTCAGCGTCGTGACCGATTGGTAGGCGGAGACGAAGCGCCTAAGGCCGACGGCGTCGATGCGGCCATCGCCGTGCGAGACTGCCTCGAGCGCGATGTCGTACACGCGCGGCAGGCCCGCCGACGGACCGAGTGTGAGACGCGGCAGTTCCCGGCTGTATCCCCGCGGCAAATGCCGCTTCGCCGTGCGAATCTGTTCTTCGATGAGATGGAAGTTGTCGAGCAGCCACTCGCCAGCCGGACTGATCCGGTCGTTCGCCGATGCCGCACCGGTCAACCCTTTGCAAACGCCGATCAGCACGCTTTCGTTCGCAGCGAGCCGCGGGAGGAGCCGGTCCCTCGTCTGACCCGGCTTCAACCGATGCGCGCTCGCGAGCATCGCGCCGTACCTTTCCATCTGGTCGGCGCTGAACAGTTCCGAGCGAAGCGGCAACTCTTCGACCGGCTGCTTGTACGACACCCCGACGCCGCGCAAGAACTCGCTGAACCGAGTCAGATACCCGAAAAACGATGTGGCGTTCGTTAGCAATTGCGCCCGTTCCGTTTTATGGCTGCCATCGCCACGGTCATGTCAAGGCGCGCGCGGGTGGTCGGGCGGCGGACGGGACACCACGCTTGTCCGGCGGATCCTTCGCGATCTCGCGACGCCGGCAAGCGACCTCGCGCACGCTGTCGCCTTGCATCCGCTACGCGAGCACGCAGCGATCGCAATGCGCAGGACCGGCGCATCACTGTCCTCCGCGCGGGCGCGCAGTCGATCGCTTCAGTTCACGCGACGGGTTGCGCGAACTGCACGACGGCGCGCCCTCACCTGGGTATCGCCGCGCGCGCTCGTGGCACGTACGCTCAATTCGAATGCGCGGATGGCTTCTTCCCGTTGCGCTCCGCGGGAAAGGCCACCAGCAGGTCGGCCAGTTCGTCCGCATGTTCCTCTTCCACGGCCAGAATACCCTCGATCATGCGACGCGTGGTCGAGTCCTGCTCACCGAGGTACTGGATGATACCGCGGTAGCTGTCGATCGCGATTCGCTCCGCCACCAGGTTCTCCGTGATCATGCTGGCCAGCGAATGCCCTTCCACGTACTCCGCGTGGCTACGGCGTGTCAGCCCATCGGGAGCGAAATCGGGCGTCCCGCCCAATTGCACGATGCGCTCCGCGATCTCGTCGGCGTGCCCCTGTTCTTCGTTCGAATGGTCGAGAAACTCCTGACCGACGCTTTGCGAATGGATGCCCCGCGCCATGAAGTGATGGCGCCGGTAGCGAAGGACACAGACGAGCTCGGTCGCCAAGGATTCGTTCAGCAGCTTGAGCACCGTTGCGCGATCCGCCAAGTAGCCCGCGGTGACCGAGCCCTCATCGATGTGCTCGCGGGCGCGCTTGCGCAATGTCGGAACGTCGGTAAGAAACGTTGTTTTGTCCATGGCGTGCTTTCACTTTCAAATTGCTTCGTTGATCCGGCCGTATAAAGCGGAGCCGGACGCTGGTCGTCGACCGACTTGACGTCCGGCCGGTTGCCTTCTTACTTCAGTCGCATGTCATCCTTGACCGACTTCACGCCACCAACGCCGCGAGCGACTTGAACCGCCTTACCCTGGGCGGCGGCCGAGCTCACGAATCCGCTGAGCTGAACCACGCCCTTGAACGTCTCGACGTTGATCTCGGCGGATTTCAGTGTCGGCTCCTCGAGGATCGCGGCCTTGACCTTGGTGGTGATGACCGTGTCGTCCACGTATTCGCCGGTACCTTCCTGTTTCGCTGTCGAGGCGCAGCCCAGCGTCGTTGCGATGAGTAGCGCGCCGGCGATCGTTGCCAATTTACGACTGATGTTGTTCATGCTTTTTCCTTTGAGTGAACACGCCGCCTGCATTACAGACGTCCCATCAAGAACAGGACGAGGACGATCAACAGTACGACACCGACGATTCCGCCAGGAGCGTAGCCCCAGCTGCGAGCGTGCGGCCAGACGGGTACGACGCCAATCAATATCAGGACCAGGACAATCAGCAGAATGGTGCCAAGGCTCATGAATCGCTCCTTCGTTAACCGCCGCTACTTGACTGCCGCTACTTGACGGGCATCAAATCGCGCGCGGAAGCAGCTATGAAACGAGACGTCTTATGCAACTACATGCCCAGAATATCGGTGGTCCCGACGCTCGTCTGTCGGGTGGCGCGCACAGCACCCTCATGCGTTGCGCGATCGCGCGCAACTCGAAGCGGCGGCTCGACGCGTTATGACGCGCTGCGCCTACTCTATGCAGATAACGGTACGGCGTATGGGCGCCAGCGCACGCACTGCGGCGACGCGTCACTGACGCTGAGCGCGTCCAGCCTGGGTCAAACGGTGGCGATCGGCCGCATCAGATCGGTCGCATGACGAATGCCGATCCCGCCCGCCCTTGTGGCAGGCGAGCGGGGAGAGACAACCCACGCTACCGAGTGTTTGCGAAGTCGGCCTGTAACGGCAGAAGCAGCGGCACCGTCCAACCACCATCGCGCGATGGGCTGACCCGGAATTTGAATCGCCGCACCAACTCGATCAGGGAACGGTTCTCCGCGAGCGTGTCGCCGAACAGCTCTTTGATTCCGCGATTGCGGGCATAGTCGATCAACTTCTTCAACAGGATGGAGCCGAGCCGTTGGCGTTTCAGATCGGAGCGAACGATGATCGCAAACTCCGCGCGCTCATTGTCGGGATCCGCGACGCAACGAGCCACTCCCAGCGTTTCCTCCCGTCCGGGTTCCAGCGGGCGCGTGGCAATGAATGCCATCTCGCGATCGAAATCGATCTGAGTGAAGCGGGCGATTTGCGCGGGTGTGAGCTCGCGCACCGGCATGAACGTTCGAAATCGGACGTCCGCGGGGTCGAGCGCATTGAAGAACTGCACATGCTGCGCAGCATCTTCCGGCTTGATCGGCCGCAGCACGATATGCTGGCCGTTCCAGGTGACCCATTCTTCGAGTTCTTCCGGATACAGGCTGATACACATACGAGTCAATCCCGTGCTATCGGTCGGAGCGAATCGAACGCTTGCATGGAGTGCGAATACCGGTACCTGTTTCTGCCACTTTGCCCCGATGTTGCAGCGCCGTATGTTCGCTATCGTACCGACTGGAAATCGAGGTGTCGGTCGAATACGATTGACCGTCGGCCTATGCGCGCGCGAAGGAATTCTCTTGGCACAAACGATACTTTTGATCGAGGACGACCCCTCCCACGCGAAGACCGTGACAGACGCGCTTACCGGTTCGCGCGACGATCCTTTCCACGTCGAATGGGTCACGTGCTGCAGCCACGGTCTGGAACGACTCGCGGCAGGAATGCAAAAGGCGCGTCGAGCAGACGCAATAGCGGCTGTGTTGGTCGATCTTTGTTTGCCCGACAGCCACGGAATCGAGACCTTCGATCGGCTCTTCAGCGCAGCGCCCCACATTCCGATTCTGGTGCTCAGCACTTGCCAGGATGAGGCCATCGGCAGGTTGGCGGTCCAACGCGGAGCGCAGGACTATCTGCTGAAAGAGCGCCTTGACGGTTATCTGTTGCCGAAAGCGCTGCGCAGCATGGTGGAACGCGCGGCGCACGCCGAGGCGTTATTCGAAGAGAAAGAGCGCGCACAGGTCACGCTCAATTCGATCGGCGATGCGGTCGTAAGCACCGACGCTCGCGGCAATGTGACCTATCTCAACAAAGTCGCCGAACGCATGACGGGCTGGTCGTGCAAGGACGCGACGGGTCACCGGCTCGACGAAGTGCTCCGAATCATCGACGCCACCACGCGCGCACTCGTGGCGAACCCGATGACGCTGGCAATTCGGAGAAACGCGACCGTTCGCCTTACGCCGAACTGCGTGCTGGTCGGGCGCGACGGAATCGAAAGTGCCATTGAAGATTCCGCGGCGCCCATCCATGACCGCCGAGGACTCGTGACCGGCGCTGTCATGGTGTTTCGCGACGTAACCGCGGCGCGTGCGCTGTCGCTCAAGACGTTCCATATGGCCCGACACGACAGCCTTACCGATCTGCCCAACAAGGCAACATTCAACGACCGACTGACGCAGGCAGTCGCACTGGCTCACCGCCACCGGCAACAGCTTGCAGTGCTCTTCCTGGATATGGATCGCTTCAAACACATCAACGACTCGCTGGGCCACGCCATCGGAGACCGCTTGCTGCAATGCGTGGCGAAGCGGTTACTCGCTTGCGTGCGAAGCTCGGACACCGTCGGCCGGCAGGGAGGCGATGAATTCGTGATCCTGCTCCCGGAAGTCAAGCACCCACGCGATGCGGCGCTCATTGCGGACAAGATACTCCTCGCGCTCAGTAAGCCCTACAGCATTGGCCGACACGAGCTCCGTCTGACGGCGAGTATCGGTATCGTTACCTATCCTGACAACGGGACCGACGGTGAGACACTGACGAGGAATGCGGATGTTGCGATGTACTACGCCAAACACCGCGGGCGCAACAACCATCGGTTCTTCAAGCCGGGCATGCACGCGGGCCCACTCGCGTCGCAATCCGTCGAAGACGATCTGCGTGACGCCGTCTAGCGCAAGATCTGTGTTTTAGTACCCGTCGCAGACGAACCTGAAAACGACCCCATGTCATGCTGGAGCCGACGCCCAAAAAGAAAGCGCGGCCGAAGCCGCGCTGAAGTGACTGCATATTGCAAGGCCCGAGAGCTACTTTACGTACGCGGCCTTCGCCGAGGTCACGCAGGTGTCCTTGTCGATTCCCGACATCGCATCGCACTTGGCGAGCGCGACCTTTTGTTGTGCCTCGCGCGTGTCGTCGCGGGCTTCGACGCGTGCGTCGACGGCCGTCTGGTGCGCCTTGGCATCGGCGACGAGCTTCACGTGCGCGGCGTTCGCCTCCTTCACGCATACGTTCTTTTCCTGGCCGGCCTTGATATCGCAGGCGACCTTTGCCACCATGAAATCGGCGTCGGCGTCGGCGATCCGGCTATCCGTCTTCGCTTTGACGGTTCCCTGGTAATTCGCTTCGGCCGCTGCCTTCGCCCGTTTTTCCACGGCCTTGGCCTCCACCGCACACATGTCCTTGTCGTGTCCGGTGAGCGGTTCGCATTTGGCGCGAGCGTCCTTGTACACGGCGGAGGCACGATCGACGGCGGCCGTGTAATCGATGCGCGTCTGCGCCGTCGTTGCAGAGGCGAGTTGGGCGAAGGACACAATCGCCACGGCCCCCATTGATGCAACCAACAATTGGAATCTGATCATCTATTGTTCCTGTTCATGTTATTGATGCCGGCATCGTGCCTGCGGGTCGCCGACACGGCCGTACCGGACTACGCCGAGGTGTTCGGCTGGTAGTCCTTGTGAGTCTGCTCGAAAGCCTTGACCTGCAGCTCCGCCTGGTCTTTGGTGATCCCGTAGGTCTCCTGGAGTTTTCCCGCCAACTGGTCACGCTTGCCGGCGATCGTGTCGAGATTGTCGTCGGTGAGCTTGCCCCATTTTTCCTTCACATGCCCTTTGAACTGCTTCCAATCGCCTTCGATCACGTCCCAATTCATCGTGTTTCCTTCGTGAGTAAGCTCGCCGGCTAAATTGCCGACGGCAGTGAATGCTGATGGGCGAAACCCGGACCCGACCTACAGCCGCGGACAGCCGTCAATAGCGGCGAACGCGATCGCTCTCGATCCGCACGCTGTCGCCGACGCGCAAGCCATTCAAAGCGGCCTGCGTCACCGTTTGATAGGTTCTGTCGTCGAATCGAACGCGAATGGAATAGGCCTCGGGATTACCCGCGGCGGCGCCATCGGTACCGCCCTGACGGGTTTCGATCGAATCGATCACCGCATAGTAGCTTTCGTTCGAATGCGACGATGAGTAACGGTGATCGTTGCTACCGTAGCGCGCATCGGGACTCGCGCAAGCGCTGGCCAGAGCTGC
This sequence comes from uncultured beta proteobacterium, assembly GCA_963728935.1. Classification (GTDB taxonomy): domain Bacteria; phylum Pseudomonadota; class Gammaproteobacteria; order Burkholderiales; family Casimicrobiaceae; genus CAVSMC01. Next base: position 4,473,664 of record CAVSMC010000001.1, read on the forward strand.
GGCGGCGAAAAGGGGCAAGATGATCCGGTTCGACTTCATGACTTCTTCCATCGTCGATAAGGATATCCAAACCGGTGGAGTCGGTCGGTACGGTGACGCGCATACATCATGCAGCGGCAAACATGGCGGTTCCCCGCAAGGCGTTGCGCCCGATGGATTGCCTCAATTTGCGCGTACTTCGTCGGTCCACACCCGGAAGCTCGTCAATGTGTTGGGGCCGAACGTGGTGCTCATGGCGACATCGGAGGCGTCGCGACCGCGCGCGATCAGCACTCGGCCGATGCGTGGAACATTGTTGCGCGCATCGAACGTATACCAATGTCCATCGAGAAAAGCCTCGAACCACGCAGCGAAGTCCATCGTTCCATGTGGCGGCGGCTCGCCGATGTCGCTCAGGTAGCCCGTGCAATAGCGCGCAGGGATGTTCATGCATCGACACAAAGCCACGGCGAGGTGCGCATAGTCGCGGCACACGCCGGTCTTGTCGTGGAAGGCTTCGAGCGCCGTTCGGGTCATCCGCGCGTGCTCATAGCCGAAGGCGATGTGTCCATGTACATAGTCGCAGATCGCCTGCACGCGGCCCCAACCGGTGGGTGCCTGCCCGAAGAGCTTCCACGCCGTCTCGGACAGACGATCGGTCTCGCAGTACCGGCTTCCGAGGAGGAAGAGCAGCGTTTCCTCGGGCAGGTCGGGTACGGCAAGCTGCCGCGCCTGGGGAACGATCGCGGCGGGTTCTCCGGTATCGTTCACGAGTGCGTTGGCGCGCACGCTCGTGCGGCCCTTTGGCGCAACGATGCGGGTGCACCAGTTTCCAAGGCTGTCACGATAGCCGGCGATCGGCACTGGCGGGTCGACCACCAAGTCGTCGCGGCCGACAAGATCGGATACGCGCGTGAAGTGGACGTTCAGGTTCAAGATCATCGGGGTCGGCTGCGGGCATTCGTAGATCATTTCGAAGCCGACGCGAATTTGCATGATGGTCTCCTAGGATCTCGCCGGTTTCGTCGCGCATTGCCGCAGCGCGACGGCGCTCGCCGGCTGCAGCGCGGGCGACTAGCTACCCTTTCTGCTTGCGGTTGTCCGCTTCGCTCTTCTGCTCCTCGCCGTCCTTGTTCTTGTCAGCCGGCTTGCCTGCTGAAGGCTTCACCTCTTGGCCGCGCGGTTCCGCTCTTGGCGCCGATTGAAGTTTCGGTGGCGGGTGAGTTGCAGTTACAGGTGGATGCGGCTCCGCTTGCTTTGCTGCAGGGGCGGACTCGGGCTTGGCCCGTGGCGCCGATGGCTGTGCAACCGGTTCAGGCACGGCGACTTGCCGTGGCGCCGGCGACGGTGCGACCGGTTGCATCCCCTGTTCAACGTTTCTGCGCTGTTCCGGCTTGCCGCGTGGCTCCGCTGACTGCGCAGCCGGCGTCGCTTGTGCGGCTTGCTGCGGCGGGGCGACAGCAGGCGGCGGCGCGCGTTGTGGCGAAATCGGCGGCGGTGCTACCGGTTGTGCACGAGGTTCGCCGTTTGCACGCTGTTCCGGTTTGCCGCGTGGCTTCGCAGATTGCGCAGCCGATATGGCTTGTGCGGCTTGCTGCGGCGGGGCGACAGCGGGCGGCGGCGCGCGCTGTGGCGAAACCGGCGGCGGTGTTACCGGTTGTGCACGCGGCTCGCCGTTTGCACGCTGTTCCGGCTTGCCGCGCGGCGCCGCAGACTGCGCAGCCGGCGTCGCTGGTGCGGCTTGCTGCGGTGGGGCGAGAGAGGGCGGCGCCGCGCGTTGTGTCGATACCGGCGGCGGTGCTACCGGTTGTGCGCGCTGTTCCCCGTTTCCGCGCTGTTGCTCCGGTGGTTGCGCCATCGGCATGGGTGACATCGCTTGCGATGGCGACCCTCCTTGCATCGGCGCGCCGGGCGCGCCCGTTGCACGGGAAATCGCCGGCGCTGCAGGGACCTTTCGCTCATCAGCCTTTGCGCGCGCATCATCCGGCCGCGCAGCGGACGCTGCTTGCGGCGGACGCATTGTCGGAGGTGATTCCTGTTTTTGCGCGACCACCTTCACGACGGGCGTCGGCGCCGCCGCTGCGGGTTTCAATGCATTGCGCGCGGCGTCGTCGAGCGGTTTGCCAGGCTTCGCTGCCAGTTGCTGTTGCTGCGCGGTGAAGCCGACGTGCGCTGCAGGGAGCGTTGTGCGCGCGACGACAGTTCGCTCGAACACGCGCTGCGGCGGCTTGCCCCCTTGGGCGGCGGCCCCGCGCACGCTTTGCTCGGTCGGAGCCACTTGCGGCACGAACGCCACCGGAGCGCTGACGATCCGATCCGCTGATACGCGCACCGCCGCCCTCGATACCGGCTGCGACTGAATGAACGCGGTCGTCGGCACGGCGATGATGGCTCCGGGCACTTGCCGGTTGGCGTATACGACGTTGGTCACGTTCGAATTGTTGTAGTAGTTGTTGATGACGGTAGTGTTGATGACCGTGTTGCTGCGGTTGATGTTCTCGAAATAGCGACGGCTCACCGCATAGGACGGTCGATAAACTTCGCGCGGTCCAAGCGGGAACCAGGCGACTGCGCCCACGTTGCCGCTGGAGATCGTCAACTGAAAGTCGTTGCCGCCCACGAATGCGACCAGCGCCGGCGCGTAGTAGGCGCGGGTTTGCACGGGACCGGGTACCCAGCCCCATGTTCCACGCAGATTCGTCCAGCGACCGTAGTGCGACACGGCAAAGCCCCACGGCGCGTCATCTACCCACGTCCAACCCCAAGGGTCGACCCAGGCCCAATGCCCGTCGCGGTAGGGCGCCCAGCCGGCGGCCACGCGCGTCGGAATCCACACGTTTCCGTAGGTCGCATCGACGCGCCAGGTGCCGTTCGCATCGAGGTCCTGATAGCCCACCACATCCTGCGATACATATCGGGCAGAGCTCGAGTTGTCGTAGCTGCGATCGCGATCGCTCGACCAGCGATCGAATTCGTCGATACGCGGCACGTCGACAGACTCGTACTCGCGCAAGCCGGTGCCGGTGAAACGATACGGTTGGCGCGAATCGATCACATACGCGGCGTCTTCGCCGTAAGCCTCGCCCTGCCCCTTGCGAACCACGATCGTCGTCGCATCGCCTTCCGCGTCCACTTCGATCCGGTATTCGCCGGGTTGCCGAAGGGTGAACGCGAGATTCGGCGTGTCGACCTCGAACACCTGGCCGGGCTCGAGACGGCGCACGCGCACGTTCAACGCGCCCTGCGTCAGTTGTAGTTGGGTGATTCGGTCGTCGAGATTGAGAACGGACACCCCGGTACCTGCGTTCATGCGAATCATCGCGACGCCGACCTGAATCTCGGCGCGCGCACCCGAATCGGCCCAAAGGCGATCGCCCGTGGTCAGCGGCCGATTAATCGTCGCCTGTACCCAATCGCTCTCGCCGGCCGGGGAGAAGCTGACCGCGCCGGTCATGTAGCCGACTCGCGCGACGCGCGACGGCGGGTCCGCGCCGGCCCAGCCGCTGAAGGCAAGAGCTGCGACGGCAGCGACCAAAGCCAACGCCCGGAAACGGGAAGGTTGCATGTGCATGACAATTCCTTACGACGAGTCTCTATCTGGACGGATGGATCGATTCGCACCGCCAAACAACGGATCGGATCGACGACAAGAATGCGGCACGGCCTCGTTCCGCGTCGTGGGGACCGCCGTGAAGAAAGCTGACTCCGATACTGCGGACTCCCGAATCATCCACAACAAGCTGCGGACGCAGCCGCAATGGCAGCCACGTCGCGTGGATCGCGTAGAATCGTCAGGCGGAGCCTGTGGCCACGCGGGTATCGGCCGCCTCGGGAAGTGGCGCCACATTGCCGCCTTCGTTCTCCCATTGCTGCAGCTCGGCCTTGTGCGCCTGTTTCGTGCGTTGGCGCTTGCTCCCCAGAAGCTCCGCAAAGATCGGACGTCGCAAAGGCGCAATCAACATGGACCAACGTGTGCCGACGTTCATGACGACCTCAATTCGACGAATGATTGCGGTTCATCAACGCCGCCTAACGCGAGCCACGGACGAAAAGGTGGTATCCGACGAGCACAGCCATGGCGCCCACAATGGCGACGACGAAGCTGTAGACGTTCAGTCCACTGGCACCTGCCATTCCGAAGACGGCAAAAAGCCAACCTCCGACCACGGCTCCAAGGACGCCGAGAGCGATATCCAATAGGAAGCCTTCACCGCTCTTGTTGATGATCTTGCTGGCAACGAACCCCGAGACGATCCCGAGTGCGATCCAAGTGAGTACTGACACGATAGACTCCGATTCCTGAAACGATACGGCGCAAGCGCTGGTGTGGCGCGGCGCGGGCGCTGGCGTAGTGCGAGCTCAGTCTGAGCGCAGCAGTCGGTCCCGGTCGGTGCAGTAGCACACATTGATGGTCACAACCGCTCCACCTTTGGCTGTGAGTGCTTTGTGCGCAAACGGACACGCAGGTGCCTGGCGGTATAATGACGGCATGGCAACGGGTCCAGCGCGCCGCAGTACCGGAAAAGCCTCGTCTGCGCCTCTGCATGAGACCGCGCACGTCACTGCGGCCGCGCGCAACAATCCCCATCAGAATCACCTGCTCAACGCGCTGCCCGCTGCCGACTACGAGCGGCTCGAACCCCACCTCGAACTGGTACCCATGACGCTCGGTGATGTTCTCTATGAGCCCGGGGCGCAATTGCGCTACGTCTACTTCCCCACCACCTCCATCGTTTCGCTGCTTTACGTCATGGAGGACGGCGCGTCTGCGGAAATTGCGATCGTGGGCAACGAGGGCATCCTCGGCATATCGCTGTTCATGGGCGGCGAGACCACGCCAAGCCGCGCCGTCGTCCAGAGTGCGGGACATGGCTACCGGCTGAGGGCCCAGTTGCTGAAAAACGAGTTTAGCCGATTCGGTCCCATGCTCCATCTGTTACTGCGCTACACGCAGGCATTGATCACCCAGATGTCGCAGACGGCGGTGTGCAATCGTCATCATTCGATCGACCAGCAACTGTGCCGCTGGCTGTTGCTGAGTCTCGATCGTCTGTCATCAAACGAACTGTCCATGACGCAGGAATTGATCGCGAACATGCTGGGCGTACGCCGCGAAGGCGTCACCGAGGCCGCCGGCAAGTTGCAGGAGGTCGGCTTGATTCGTTACCGCCGCGGCAAGATTACCGTGCTCGATCGCCCGCGCCTCGAGGCGCGTTGCTGCGAGTGCTACCAGGTCGTGAAGACGGAGTTCGATCGTCTTCTGCCGGACCTCGTGAAATAGGCTCTACGCGCAATCTTCGCTTTGCCGCCTGATCGGAGCGCGGAACACCTGTGTGCGTCAGCGCGCAGACAGCGCGGGAATGCCGGCCTATTGTCGCTTCATCGCAGAAGGTCGGACCGCGCGCGTATCGTCGGCATCGGGCTAGGGGTTGTGTCGCAACTCTTCGGGCGTCGATGGCGCGGTTCAACCGACTCCCGAGGAGAGTATCGGTGCCAACGGCCCAACGTGTCCCCGCAGTCAATCGCTTGCTCGAGGCGTTGCCCGCCAGCGAGCTGCGCCGAATGCTGGCCGGGTGCGAAAAGGTCGAGCTCGCGTTTGCCGACGTGATTTACACGCCGAGGGAGCGCCTCAAGCACGTCTATTTCCCGACACAGAGCTTCATCTCGCTGGTCATGCCAGCCGACGATTCCGCTCTGCTAGAAGTCGGTCTGGTTGGAAACGAAGGCATGTTCGGCACTCCGCTCGCCCTTGGCGTCGACGTATCGCCCATGCGCGCGGTGGTACAGGGCGCGGGATCCGCGTTACGAATGGATGCCGCGTACTTCTGCCGCGAGCTCGAACGCAGTCAGGCGCTGCAGGGCGGCATCAACCGCTACATATTCGTCCAAGTGAACCAGCTTGCGCAAACGGCCGCTTGCACCCGTTTCCATTTGGTCCAGGCGCGGCTCGCCCGCTGGCTGCTGATGACACAGGATCGCGCGCACGCGGACGCGTTCGATATCACTCAGGAATTCCTCGCCCTCATGCTTGGCGTGCGCCGGGTTGGCATCACCAAGGCGGCGAGTTCGCTGCAGAAGCGCAAACTCATCCATTACAGCCGCGGCAAGATCACTGTTCTCGACCGGCGCGGACTCAAGGCCGCGTCATGCGGTTGCTACAAGGCCGACCGCGAGTCGTACGATCGAATCCTCGGTTAGTCGTGCGCAGAAGGCGCGCGTCTTCTGCGCCTGAGGGCGGCCGCCGGCGCACGAATTGACTGGGCGTTCATGGCCCGCCCCCATTCAACCGTGTGTCGTTACACGGCCAGTCGGTGAACGTCCTCGGTCCTCGCTTCCTTGGCAACCATCAGCACGCCATTGCGATCGAGAATCGGGTCAATCGCAGACCGCTCGTGATCGGCCGAGGTCCCGCTTACCCGCCACAGAGCGGGAAAGTCGAGTAGCGCAATCGACTTACCCTGAACCTGGATGACCCCTTCCTGCTGTAAGTGCGACAGCATTCGACTTACCGTTTCGAGTTTCAACCCGAGATAGCTGCCAACATCTTCCCGCGTCATTCGCAGCATGAACTGCGAACGCGAGTAGCCGAGGCGCCGGTAGCGTTCCGACATGTCCAGCAGGAAGATCGCGACCTTTTGTTCGGCGCGCGACGCTCCGAGCAGGAGCAAGAGATCTTGGCTGCGAACGATCTCGAACGCCATCGTGCGCACCATCAACCGTTGGGCGTACACCGACACCTGCAACCACCGTTCGTACTGTGCGAAGGGCAATACGAAGACTTCGGCATTCTCGAGCGCGACCACTTCGTTAAGGTGCTGTCCGGCATCGATGCCGTCGAGGCCGATCACGTCGCCCACCATTGGGAATCCGGTGATTTGCGTGAGTCCGTCGCCGGACATGGTCAGGCTTTTGAGGAAGCCAAACCGGACGACGAAGAGTGCGCTTAACGAATCACCGATGAAGCACAGTGTTTCGCCCCGGCGGACGCGACGACGCACGCAGGTCGCCGGCTTCAACGGCGAGACATTGTCAGATGCGGTGGAGCGCTCGGCGAGGATCGGATCACTGACGCGGAGAGCATTGGCGCCATTCATTGCAGTGTTCCCTGTTGGCGAGGCGAAGATCTTGTCGGAGGTGTCCTACTTACGTCCGAACGATAAAAGAGGTCTGTCCGGTAGCGTACACAGCAAAGGCTTAAGTGCCCGACCGCACTGACGATCCTATAGAGCTCCCGACAGACTCACGGAAGGTCGTTCGGTATCGACGTAGGAAAGCGAGGCGCAAATGCGTGTCCTTGTGGCAGATGATTTCGTAGACGCGGCTGATTCTTTGGCAGCGCTGCTCGGGTTGTACGGGCATCAGGTCCGCGTTGCGTATGACGGTGTTGAAGCGCTTGCGGTTGCGGCCGAACATCATCCACACGCGGCAATAGTGGATATCAACATGCCGCGGTTAAACGGGTTCGCAGTTGCGCAGCGGTTGCGGAAGAGATACGGCAGCAATCTCCGCTTAATCGCTTATACGGCCTTTGGTGACAGCCGTACCAGGGAACGCACAGCGGAATGCGGTTTCGATCGTCACCTTACGAAGCCGGCCGCAGTCGATGACCTGCTGAGCGCTTTAGAAACGTAAACCCGGGTAGTACCGCTGAGCTGCACTGCAGGACGCGCCGCGTTCGTCACCGGCCAGTCGCCGATCCGCAGGGGCCTCACGAAGGTCGGCCAACCGGGCGCGCCCGAGGGCATGTACGCGCCGTTCTTGGCGTAAGCGCGCCAGTGCACCGACAACCTTCGCGGCCACGCTCATCATCTTCGCGATCGGAGCGAATCATGAAGAACCTGGCCACATTTCGAGAAGCGGGCAGCCTTGTCGCTGGCCTTCTGATCGGCCTGTCGATCGTGGTTCCGATGTTTGCGCTGACGGTTGCCGACCCTGGCGACAGAGCGATAGCGTGGATGATCATCACACTCTTCGTCTTTGCCCTCGGACTCTTACTGCAGGTCATCCTTACGACGAAGCCCGGGCAGCGGCGCACAAACGAACTGGACCTCGCGGCCGCACGTCTCATCTTCATGGAATTGAGCCACGAACGATGATCTAGGTTCTCGTCAGCGTGTTGCCAGCGTGGCCGCACGCAACAGGCTGCGATCAGTTATCTCAGCACGGTTATCTCAGTCCGCCCGTCGCGGCCCCGCCTATCGCAGTTCGATTATCGCGTTTCGGGTCGCTTCGTCCACGAGTTGTCGATCTTCAACGGTGTCTCCCATGACGGTGTCCCAATGCAGTCGCACGTAGGCAGATCTGTGCTTGTTCTTCAGCACCAGCGTCTGGAGGCCTCGTTGCTGACCGAACGCGTAGTCACTCGCGTAGCCGACAAGGTCGTGAACGCCCTGCTCCCATATGGCCGTCTGGACAGCGTCGATGATAGCGGCCATGCGCCGGTGGAACTCGCGAGGCACATCGACGGTAAGCGGATCTTTTTCCATCACGGCAGACGTCGAGGACTGGCGATTCACAATATTCTTCATCAGAGTGGAACGGGTGATAGGAGTGCGGCGCTTCGGATGTGAAGACCCCGCCACGCAGGCGGGGTCCTGTCTACGCTGGCGCTGTGATCAGTTCGGCTTCGGCGGGGCGGACGAGCCGTCGACGAAGCCGCATCGGGATGTCGAAACGTCGCCCGGCAGCTAGACCGTGGCGAGCAAAGAGGCGCACGCTTTCGCCACCGCAGTGACCTGTTCGGGCGTGTTCGACCCGGGCAACGTTGCCCACCCGCCCTTCTCGACGAATTCGCCCTGCGACCATGACTCGGTCTTCTTGAGTGCGGCGAGATTGTTTGCGACGTCAGCGGCGTGCTGGAATTTGTCCGCACATACCGGCGCGAGGGCCACTACGACGGCTGTGTTGGCGCGTTGCGCTGCGCTCGCTTCGGCCTTGCCGCCCGTGACCCATCCACCCCACGTGAATCCTACGATTGCCAATGCTACGGCCCCACCTACAACGCCCCAAATGGCCGGCTTCGTTTCGACTGGAATTTTCATGACAACGCCTTTCAATGAACGGCAAAATCGGGACGGGCACGATCCCGCGAACCGATGGAATCGAGCTTGGGACCCATTTGGCTGGAAGCCGAAATCAATTGCGCCCAGACCTCTACTTCGTTTAGAGGAATACGCGCAACTCTCTGTGATGTATGTACGGTGTCGCACCCAATGGATTTTTCTTGCCAGCCGCGACTTGCCGCCCGCGCAGTGACCGCGAATCGGCCTCGATTGTTCGACGATCGCGGCGCGAGAGGCACGACGCGGCGCGAATTCCCCGGTCCGATCCATGTCGTCAGGTATCGCGGACGCGATGGCCCGGTGATGCAGGCAGGGCGTGCGACGTCGCGGCACGATCTGCCACGACAGGCAGCGGGTCCATGAAATGGGCTTGAAACCGTCGTCGCAGACGCGGTTCGCGTATCGCCCCGCACACCGACGCAGTGGGTTTGGCCGTATAGTGAGCGGACGCCATGGCCGTGGCGAGTTCAACAGGAGCGAACGATGTCACATCAGCCGCCCAAGGAAAGCAAGAAGAAACCGCAGCACACAGCCAAGGAAAAGAAGACGATCAAGCAGCAGAAGAAACACGCGGGCGACGCGGTGCCCTTCATCAAGCACTGAGAGGTGGGCCCCGCGGGGATCTGCCGGGCTCTCGGCTTAGAGCGCCGCCGTCCCTCGTCATTCAACGGCGCGCCGGTCACTTCGCCGCCCGTCGGCGCCGCTGATTGACTCGAGACCGGCGGATCGGCCGCCAACGCGGGCGTTCAGCTGACCGAAATCGGCGCGCGGGGCGCGTGTTCACGGAAGAGGGATTCCTTGCGGCGATAAAGCCGCGCGACCACCCAATTTACCCCTACCACGCTCGTCGGATTCCAACGACGCGGCTTGGCGGCCCTCTCAAACAGGCTCGCGTCGCGCGCGCGTCGAATGCCCGAGCCGCGCTGAAAGAGACTAAGAGGATCCCTTTGTCTTTGTCAGAGTCTCTGCGCTGGCCGCCTTTGACGTTTTCCTTCCTTAGCTTCTTCTCTTGCTTCGCTGCCGTGGCGAGGTGCATTTTAGTTGTCTGCTTCGTTCGCCTAGTCGTCAGCGTCTGAGAGTGACTCAATAGAGCCCCGGTCGAAGAGCTGTTGAATTGCACGTTAGTTTGCTCAGTTCTTGCGGGCGTGGCTGATCCATATGCCGCTACCTGATCGGCGCCCGTCCGAGGTCGACCCCAACGAGTCGATCGCGGTCAGTGGTTGCGGACTGTCGGAGGGTATGCGGCGCAGACTTCTGGGTACCCTGTCTTAATGGCGAAGTCCAAAGTTGCGATCTACGGCGCGATCGCGGCCAACGTGGCGATCGCTGTCACGAAGTTTGTGGTCGCCGGCATGACGGGCAGCTCCGCGATGTTGTCCGAAGGCATCCACTCCGCGGTCGACACGTTCAACGGCGTCCTCTTGCTTGTGGGGCTCAAGCTCAGCCAGCGCCCGGCAACGCTCGAGCATCCCTTCGGACACGGCAAAGAGTTGTACTTCTGGAGTCTGATCGTCGCGGTGCTGATCTTCGGCCTAGGCGGAGGCGTGTCGTTTTACCAGGGCGTGCAACACGTCCAACATCCCGAACCGATGCAGGACCCGCTGTGGAACTACATTGTGCTCGGCGCCGCCGCCGTCTTCGAGAGCTCGAGCTTCGTCATTGCGCTTCGTGAGTTTCGCGGGCAGGCGGGCGACACCCCATTTTGGGAGGCGCTTCACCGAAGTAAGGACCCGACAACCTACACCGTCCTCGCGGAAGACGCTGCGGCCCTGGTCGGTCTTCTCGTTGCCGCGCTTGGAATTGCCCTGAGTCATCATTTCGACAAGCCTGAACTCGATGGCGCCGCCTCGCTCATCATCGGACTGCTGCTCGCGGGCGTTGCAGTAGCGCTCGTTCGCGAATCACGCGGCTTGCTGATCGGTGAAGGCGTTCGCCCCGAGACTGCGCGTGCGATTCGCAGCATCGCGCTGGAGCAGCCCAAGGTGCGCGACGTCGGTCGGGTGCTGTCGATGTACATCGGGCCGGACGACGTGTTGGTCACGATGGACCTTGATTTCGAGGATGGCACGACGGCAGTCGACGCTGCCGCAGCTATCGCGGCCGTCGAGCGGCAGGTGCGTGAGCGCTACCCAATGATCAAGCGGCTGTTCATCGAAGCCGGCGCGGCGCCTGCCCGACAGCGTTGGAGTCGGCCGGATTCGACGCAAGCGCCCGCCGGATCCGAGCCAAACGCAGGCGGTTCACCTTCCCCCAAAATAGACGGGGCATGAAGCAGACGTTCAAGGTTTGAGTTTGATCGCCGGTTGCGGTCCGCTGGGGAATACACCTCGCTCGCCGAGGTTACCCCCGCCCCCTTCATCGACGAGCCCGATCTTCCGGTGGAGATGGTATTGCAATGCCTTGGGCGAACCGGACCCGTACGGCCGACCGAGACGAAAGGCGGTGCCGTATGCGCGCAGATCAGTGCTATGCGGGCCGTACAGATACCCGAGCCGCACGACGCAGGCAGACGTAGACTTTGAGACAACGGCAGCACTGGGTCCGGGAACGAACCAATGAACGAAGATGCCCTTCGCGGTCCGGATGCGGGCGACCGCCTGCTGACGGTCATGCGGTATCACCAGGAGACGAAACACCATTTTTCACACTACGCGCGCTCGCTCGGGTATCTGGACTGGGCGAATCAGCCGAATCCGTTCCGACGATACCAAGGATCACCGCTCATCGCCTTGCCGCGGCTGAAGCCCGACGAGGAGCCGCGGTCGCCGCTTTACGACGACCTCTATCTCGGCGACGCGATCGCGAGTGCGCCGGTGACCATTCGCAGCATTTCGCGATTCCTCGAGTGTTCGCTAGCGATTTCCGCCTGGAAGCAGGCCGGTGAAGTGCGGTGGGCGCTTCGAACCAATCCGTCGAGCGGCAACCTGCATCCGACCGAAAGCTACTTGCTCCTCGACGGAGTCGGCGGCCTTTCGCCGTCCCCTGCTCTGCATCACTACGCGGCGAAGGAGCATGGGCTGGAGCTGCGCGCCGAGATGCCGAGAGACAGCTTCGATTGGCTCATGCGAGCATTTCCGCCCCACGCCTTTCTTGTCGGCTTTGCTTCCGTGAATTGGCGGGAAACGTGGAAGTATGGAGAAAGGGCGTTTCGGTATTGTCAACACGACGTGGGGCATGCGATCGGTAGCGCGCGCATTGCGGCCCGAACCCTGGGATGGCGCATGCTGCTGTTGGACGGCGTGGCAGACGACACGATCGCCGCCCTGCTGGGACTCGATCGCGCAGAGGATTTCGAAGGCGCCGAACGGGAACACCCTGATTGTCTCGCCGTCGTCTGTCCCACCGACGAAGATCGCGGTCCTGAGGTTGGACGAAAGGTTTTCGTGCCGCTGTCACTCGGCCCCGATGCTCTTCGCGGGATGCGGCAACACCGGTGGCACGGCAGGGCCGACAGGTTGAGCCGAGACGACCCGGCGTCGTGGGAGCTCATCAAGCAGGTAGAGCTCGCGTCGTGGAAGTCGAGTGCCGAACACGGTGTCGTTGAATTGAATCGGAACCGTTCAGCCGCCGGAAGTGAGATCAACCACGATCGTCGCGCGATCAGCGTTCATTCGGACTCACCAACGGCCGGACAAATCATTCGTCAGCGGCGAAGCGCGCTCGCGTTCGATGGAAAGACGTCGATTTCAGCCCAACGCTTCTTCACGATGCTGGCCCGCGTCATGCCGCGGGTCGAACGTGATCTTTGCAACCGTCCGATCCCTTGGGACGTCCTGCCTTCGGTACCATCCATTCACCTTGTCCTGTTCGTCCATCGGGTGAATGGCCTTGTTCCCGGCCTCTACACGCTGGTTCGTGATCCCGCAAAGGTGGAGACACTGAGGAAGTCGATGCGCTCGCAATTCGTTTGGGCCTCACCGCCCGGCTGCACGATCGACTTGCCACTCTTTCTTCTGCAAGAGGGCGACGCGCGTCAATTGGCCACCGAGATCAGCTGCCACCAGGATATCGCCGGCGATAGCTCATTCTCCTTGGGAATGATCGCAGAATTCGAATCGAGCCTCCATCGATACGGACCATGGTTCTACCGCAGGCTGTTCTGGGAGACCGGGTTGATTGGCCAGGTGCTGTACCTGGAAGCGGAGGCCACCGGAGTCCGCGCCACGGGAATCGGTTGTTTTTTCGATGACCCGGTTCATCAGCTCGTGGGTTTCAGTGATATGTCGTTTCAGTCCCTCTATCACTTCACGATGGGCGGTCACGTGGACGATCCTCGCCTGACGACGTTGCCGCCCTATGGCCTCGACCACTAAAGGGCTACGTACACGACGAGGAGAGGAGCTGCCTGTGCCTTGGCTTGGACAGGCGCCAGAGCATCTCATCAGATAGGCACACGAGCGAAGCGCACGAAGTCTCTTTTGGCATCGTTGAAATCGCCGCATGTCGGCCCTCCCCCAATGCCAACCGCGAACGACGAATCGCGATTCGTAAGACTCCAACGGCGCGCTGTACGGCTTGGCTTCGCCCTTAAATGCCACCCTGGATCCACATCTCCAAATGCGCTTACAGGGTTGTTTACAAGTTCAATCTTGTCCACTAGTCTCCTACTGGGCAAACGCCACGACGTCGCATTTTCCGCACACTGCGTCGACGCTGTGACATAAGCGTGTGCAGTTGTGCATATCTTTGCAATTCGACAGGAAGGAGCTCAGGGCGTCGTCCTTTGACCGAACGACCGAGCGTCGACACGCATGAGCGAACATAAGGTTTCCGCTTCGCAGACGGCCGCGGTGGACAGTATAGGCGTTCCACCCAACGCGCTCGTGCGCAAGCTCGTCACGGTCGCTGCGGGCACCGAAATTCCCTTCCGTGTAGTACTCGCAAACGGCACCGTTGTCGAGAATGGTGGCGCGAGTCCCGCGTTTACCCTGACGTTCAGGACCCGAGGCGCAGAGCGTCGCGCAATCGCATTCGGCTATGTCGGCTTGCTGGAGTCGTACATCGCCGGCGGCGTCGACATAAGCGGCGAGATCGCGCTTGCTTTTCGCGCCGGATTTGATAGTGGCTACGACCGGGTGCCGAACCTGCTGGTTAAGTTGCGCAATCGCTGGCACGAGCGCCGGTTCTCTAACCGTTCGGCCAAGCAGGCGAAGGCGAACGCGCGTTATCACTACGGCTTGGGCGAGGCGTTCTACCGCTATTGGCTCGATACGGTTGGCATGATGTACACCTGCGCCTATTGGCCAGAGGGGACGACCACACTCGAGCAGGCGCAGAAGAACAAGATGGACCACGTCTGCCGCAAAGTGCAACTCAAGGCGGGCGAGACCTTCCTCGACGTCGGCTGTGGCTGGGGCGGACTGCTGTTTCACGCCTGGGAGAACTACAAGGCGCTCGGAACTGGCATCAATACGACGACTGAGCAGGTGACGGAGTTGCGCGCCGAGCTTGCAAGGCGTCGACTTGCGGACAAAATCCGTCTAGTCGAATGCGACTTCAGGCAGATGCCGGGTCAGTACGACAAGCTGCTGTCGATCGGTACGCTAGAGCACGCCGGCCGGGATCAGTTGCCCGAGGTGATCCGGGCGCACGCATGCGCACTCAAGCCCGGAGGACTCGGTGTGATTCACTTCATCGGACACGTCGGCACTCGCGACACCGAGTTGTTCATCCGCAAGTACATTTTCCCCGGCGGTTGGATCCCGAGCCTGGCGCAGGCGGTGGAATGGATGGAGCGCTGCGGTCTCGAGATACTTGATGTCGAGAACCTGCGCCGCCATTACGCGCTGACGCTCGACTGCTGGGGGGAACGTTTTGACCGGAGCTGGGATGCAATTCACGCCCTCGATCCGGACCGCTTCGACGAGACCTTCCGTCGTAAGTGGCGTGCGTACTTGTGGTCGTGTGCCGAGGTCTTCCGATCGAAGACCTCGGAGCTCAACCTGTTCCAGGTGACCGTCAGCAAGGGCAGCGTCGGGACCGGCTATCCGTTGAGCCGGGAGTTGCTCTACCGCCCCCGCCAGCCATGGGTACAATCGACCCTAGACCCGTTCCTCAATCTCGGTCGGAGCGCGATCACTTAAGCCGAGGAGTTAGCCGGCGCGCTGGTTGTGCTCCTGTTATGGCTCTACTGCTCCGCTCAAGTTTTCTTGCTCGGGGCGCAATTCACTTGCCTTTGCCAATCAGCGCACGTCCGTCCCACTTCGCTCGCTCCGAGCACGCTATGACGTGATCGTGCTGATCGTCTCCGTTCGAATTGTCCTTCGATCATCTAGTCAAGCCAACGCGGACTCGTCAGCTCGATCCGCCAAACCGGTCCCGTCGCGGTGAGCGGCCCCTCGAACCGCACGAACGCCGGCACGTCGTCAGTGGCGACCCAAACGTGGTATTCCGCCGGCACGCGTCCGAGCAGGGTGGCGAACAGCGTGAGCCAGCTCCCGAGCTGGGGTTTGAACCTGTAGTGGATCGCGGTCTTCGCGAGGTCGCCGACCATCATCTTGTGCTCGCCCAACGGCACAACCTCCAGCTCGACGAGCCGTGGCGCGGGCGTGAAGGCCACGATGTGGACCGTCTCGCTGGCGCCCTTGGCTAGGCTCTTCGTGACGGTAAGAACCATGCCGTTGTAGACGTCGGGAGGCAGGTCGAGCGTGCCCTCGCGGTGTTCCTCGTGCCCGTCCTTGTGGGCCTTGGTTCTTACACGGTACTTTCCCGGGGCCTTTCCCGAGGCTCGTTCCAACGTGATGTCCGCGTCCTCCGCGAATGCGGGCCCGCGTTGCACCAGGCGGTAGCTCTGCATCGCAAACACGCGTTGCTGGGTGAACAGCACCGTTTCGTCGAACGTCGACCCGTCCTTGAAGCGGAATACCATGCGGCTCTCGACCTCTCCTCCGCGATTGACCTGAAGGAGATCGCCGGTCGCAATGAGCACGCCGTCAACCGTGCGCAGCAGCAGGAAGCCGTGCGTGGCGCCTTCGGCGAAACGCACAGCGACCGGCGCCGCGGCGAGCGGACACGGCGCCAGCAGCACCATCACGAAGCCGACCAAGCCGAGCGTCGCAGATCTCATCAATGACATTATGTAGCCCCGCCGCGGCGCGCCCGCGTCGCGGTTCTACTCAGCGCAGCGCGGGGCGACGCCAAGGCCGGGGACGGACGAACATCGCCACCATACCACCGCCGTACCCAACAGCTGGCTCGGTGACGAGAATGGGAATTGGAAGAAATCTGCGGTACGGCGAAAGACCCGGCCGAGATGGTGTTGACGGTCGGAAGGATCGAACGCCGCGGCAACGCAGCTGCTACAGGCGAATGGCGGCGTTACGAGACCAACGGCTCAAGTATGGGGAGATGATGCAATGACCTGTGCCAACGGCATGTGCGTGTCCGTGTCCACGCGACATTGGACGCAAGACAGGAGTCGGGATGCGATTGGTCTCCGCGAGGCGCTTCGTGTTGAGCACGCGCGCCCTCTTGTTGCGTGTGGGCCCCCCGCTTGCGCCAAGAACAAGGCGGCGGGTCTTGGCCGCAACCCGTTCATTGCCTGATTGAGGGCACCCGGTCACTTGCGTGTTTCTTCTGCTGCTTGATTGACTTCTTCTCCTTCGCAGCGTGCTGCGGCTTCTTCTTGCTTTCTCTCGGTGGCTGACGGGACATAGTTCGCTCCTTTTGATGGCCCAGACCATTGCGCCCCGTCATGATAGGCCAACTCCTCGGTGCGCACGGGCGACGGACAGCCTCGAAACTCTAGATCCAAAAGGCAAAAAGCAAAGGCCTGGATCAACCGGGCCTTTGCGTCATCTTGCGGCGTGAGGTATCTGTCACATATCCATATCGCCCATGCCCATGCCCCCCATGCCACCACCCATAGCGCCGCCGCCATGGCCTCTATCGTCCTTGGCTAGTTCGGCGACCATCGCGTCGGTCGTGAGCATGAGTCCCGCAACTGACGCCGCGTTCTGAAGCGCGAAGCGCGTCACCTTGGTCGGATCAATGACACCCATCTCGACCAGGTCGCCGTACTCGCTGGTCTGGGCGTTGAAGCCAAAGTTGCCCTTACCTTCAACGACCTTGTTGACGACGACGGACGGCTCGCCGCCCGTGTTGGCCACGATCTGGCGCATCGGCTCTTCGAGCGCACGTAGCACGATCTTGATCCCGGCATCCTGGTCGTGGTTCTCGCCCTTCAGATGCTTGAGGTTGGCGCGTGCGCGCAGGTACGCAACACCGCCACCGGCCACTATGCCTTCCTCGACGGCGGCACGAGTCGCGTGCAACGCATCCTCGACGCGAGCTTTCTTCTCTTTCATTTCCATTTCAGTCGCCGCGCCGACCTTGACCAACGCCACGCCGCCGGCGAGCTTGGCTACACGCTCCTGCAACTTTTCCTTGTCATAATCCGACGTCGCATCCTCCACCTGCTTGCGGATGTTCTTCACCCGCGCTTCGATCGCGGCTTTTTCGCCGGCGCCGTCGATGATCGTGGTGTCGTCCTTGCCGATCTCGATTCGCTTCGCACGTCCCAAGTCCTTCAACTGCGCGTTTTCGAGTTTGAGTCCCAGTTCTTCCGCGATCACCGTGCCGCCGGTGAGGATTGCAATGTCTTCGAGCATGGCCTTCCGCCGATCGCCAAAGCCCGGCGCCTTGACGGCGGTCGTCTTCAGGATACCGCGGATGTTGTTCACCACCAGCGTCGCAAGCGCTTCACTATCGACGTCCTCGGCGATGATTAGCAGCGGTTTGCCGGACTTGGCCACCTGCTCGAGCAGCGGCAGCAGATCACGGATGTTGCTGATCTTCTTGTCATGCAAAAGGACGTATGGGTCCTCGAGCAGCGACACCTGCTTTTCCGGGTTGTTGATGAAATAAGGCGAGATGTAGCCGCGGTCGAACTGCATGCCTTCGACCAACTCGAGCTCGTTCTCGAGACCCTTGCCATCTTCGACGGTGATCACGCCTTCCTTGCCGACCTTGTCCATCGCTTGGGCGATCGTCTTGCCGATTGATTCGTCGGCGTTAGCCGAAATTGCGCCAATCTGGGAAATTTCCTTGCTGGTCGTGCACGGCTTGCTGATCTTCTTGAGCTCCTCGACAACGGCGATAACCGCCTTATCGATACCGCGCTTGAGGTCCATCGGATTCATGCCGGCGGCGACATACTTCATCCCTTCGGCGATGATCGATTGTGCGAGCACGGTGGCCGTCGTGGTGCCGTCACCGGCGACGTCGGAGGTCTTGGACGCAACCTCCTTTACCATCTGTGCGCCCATGTTCTCGAACCTGTCTTTGAGCTCGATTTCCTTCGCCACCGACACGCCGTCCTTGGTGATCGTCGGC
The DNA here is from genome assembly GCA_963728935.1 of uncultured beta proteobacterium. Lineage (GTDB taxonomy): Bacteria > Pseudomonadota > Gammaproteobacteria > Burkholderiales > Casimicrobiaceae > CAVSMC01. The sequence continues at coordinate 4,492,038 of CAVSMC010000001.1, forward strand.
GCACCGTAGCTTCGCTCGAGGACGACGTTGCGGCCCTTGGGGCCGAGCGTAATCTTGACGGCGTTGGCGAGGACGTTAACCCCGTTCACCATCTTGTTGCGTACGTTCTCGCCGAAGCGGACGTCTTTGGCTGCCATGATTCGTTTCTCCTGATGCTTTGTTCGAATGGGCGATTAGTCGACGATGCCGATAACGTCATCTTCGCGCATGTGAAGCAGGTCCTGGCCTTCCAGCTTGAATTCCTGGCCCGAATACTTGCCAAACAGGACCTTGTCCCCGGCTTTAACGCCCATCGCAACGAGCTTGCCGTTGTCGTCGATCTTGCCGGGTCCGGCGGAGACCACTTCACCCATCGAGGGCTTTTCGGCCGCCGTGTCCGGAATGACTATGCCGCCAGCGGTCTTGCGTTCCTCCTCGAGCCGCTTGACGATGATCCGATCGTGCAGGGGACGGAGTTTCATAGGTGCACTCACTTCCGATTATGAATAACAGGGAACTACGTCGCTGCGGGTCGAATGGACCCGAGGCGGCGGCGGGGTCGTCAGAGGGTCAGCCGAGAAGTCTCACGGACTCGCGGGGGCCTGTTCTTGCAACTTCTTGCAACCCGCGACTAACGCCTTCCAATATGGGGACATGGCGGCAACAAATCAACCCAGCGCTCTTAGTTCGACGATTCGGTCGAAGCGCGCCGGTCGGCGATGCACTAATCATTGCGGTATCGACACAGTGTTGCGTCATTCAGAATTGATACGAATCAGTAGTGTTTCAACGTTTGAGAACGAACGGCTTGTAAGTTGCTGATCAAACAACGCTGCGACTTGCTCTGCTCGTGGTGCCGCACCGTGACCGGGATCGGATGCGACCGCGCCTCGATGGCATCTTTGTTCATCCGATCGCGTGACTCGGCGGCGACGTGGGGCCGTCACTGAGGCCACCGAGTGCGAACGGCCTACGTTCTTGGTCCGAGCATTCGTTTGCGACGGGACATCCGCGCGTAGTCCACCGCATCGGCAAGACGGTCGTAATGAAATCCGCTGTATCCGTAAACGCCCGCGCTGAACGAGATAGAGTGCCTAGCCATGAGTACCCTGGCGGACGCGTTCGGCGACTCCACCCGGGCCTCGTGCGTCACCGAACCGGGGTCGTTCCTTCCCGGCTGTCGCGACTGCATCAGTTCGGCATAAGAGACCGCCTCCGCAAGCTGGTCGTAGCGATAGCCGTTGTATCGGTAGTGGCGGCCGTCGTAGAGGATCGCGAAGGCCGACATCAAGCGTCTGCGGTCATCGCGGCCATTCGGAACATGCGCCTGGGGCGCTCGCGCTCGCCCAGCTACGGATGCGCTTTCGGGTTCGATCGACTCGAGCTCGGCGCAGACCCGACTTTCGCCAGGAGGTTCGAGCGACGAAGAGGGTCGGTTCGTCTTGTCCATGCCTTCGACAGCCTCGTCGTCCGATACAGGAACCCTGGTGCTTTCGGCTATGAGGTCGTTCACTGACTGGCCAAGGAGGTTCTCTGCGCGCCTTCGAGTGGTTCGGCTCATGTCTTTCTCTGGCAACGTCTATTGCATGTCGCTGCGCTTGGTAGTCGTTAATTTAGTCGTCAATTGGACCGGCTGCGGCGATTCACGGAACTGCGCCGGCGCCAGAGCAGGTGTTGGCCCGCCACGGCGCAATGATCTCGCCGACGGCGGCTACGAAGCTCCCGGCAGACCAGAGGATCGCGAGAGAGGGTGCCTGACACAAATGACCGAGTCTCGCGGCTTCCGTCTCTCTTCACAATACGCGTGCCGTGGATCGCGCGTCTGTGCGTTGTCACTCTTACCGATGTCGTGCGTATTCCGGCGAAGTTGACCGGCGAATCCGTTGCGATTCAATAATCCGTCGGAGGATTCGCCAACCGCGAGCGCATCACCTCGCCTATCGAGCTGAAGGGTCAGGCTACGGGTGCGCTGCCTCGTTTCTGTGTTGGTCGAGTTGCCTCCATCAAATGGGCTTGGCGTGTTGCGCAATGGCCTCCCGATTCTGACCGCGGTTGCGAGCGGGAATGCGTGCCCCACACCGCAATGGGTGTTTGGACTACGCGGCGGTTGCCCCACATCGCTTACAGTGTCTGCGGCTTGGCGTCGCCCTCGCGAGGTCACCGAAGGCGGCAGAAGGTGCAGGTGTCGGCGGCGCAATCGGTGGAACGCTGGGTGCAATCGTCGCCGCAGTCGGAACGTCGCGCGTCGAGCGCTACGAATCCGCATCAAGAGGGGCGGAATCCTGATGGGCGTCAAAGCCCGCTCGGACGACGACGCCAAGTACTTCCAGCAGGAGTGGCAGCGCAACAACGGCACCGAGATCTACGCTTGACTGCCACGTCATTCTTCCAAATCGAAAGGCATCAATGGCAACGAGCACATCCAACTCAACGCCCGCGAAGGGCGAGACCGCAAACCATCAGGACGCAATCGCACTGCTGACGGCGGACCACAAGGCAGTCAAAGCGCTGTTCAAGGAATTCGAACAGCTTACCGAGCAGGAAGATGCCGACGAGCAAAAGGCGGCGCTCGTCGAGAAGATCTGCAACGAGCTGACCGTTCACGCGCAGGCGGAAGAGGAGATCTTCTACCCCGCCGTGCGCGAAGCCATCGACGACGATTCCCTGATGGACGAAGCCGACGTGGAGCACGCCAGCGCCAAGGATCTGATCGCCCAACTCGAGGGCATGTTGCCCGGCGACGACCACTACGACGCAAAAGTCGTGGTCCTCGGCGAGTACGTCAACCACCACATCGAGGAAGAGGAAGGCGAGATGTTCGTGAAGGCGCGCAAGTGCGACGTCGACACGGCCGCATTGGGCGTCGAGATCGCCGCGCGCAAGCACGAGCTCAAGTCGGAGCTCGGCATCGACGACGATGCGCCGGAAGTCGCCTCGAAGCGCGAATCCGGCAACAGCTCGAAGAAAGCGACGTCGACCGCCCGCAAGTAACGTTTATATCGGCTCACATGCAACGGCGTGTGGGTTGCCCGTTCCGTTGCGGCGGCCGACGGCCGCTGCACGAACACATCGAAGGGACGCAGTGCAACGCAAATCTCTCACACTGGCGCTGGCGATTGCCGGCGCCGTCGGCTTGGGCGCTGCGGTACCCGGCTTCACTCAGGCTATGGGCGGCAACACCAGCAGCCACACCGGGGGCGCCGCCGCTGCTCAATCGGGGACGACTACCCGGACGGGGACCGCGCAAACGGATGCCACGAGAACGCCGTCGACTGGCATCGACTCAACGACGGCGAGCGGCACGATGAACCGCGACAGCGCCGCCACAACCCTCAAGGCCTGACACCGGCGGAGGCCGTCTGTAGGGCAACGTGGACTCGGCGGCCGGCCCGGCGCGTACCGCCTCGGGCGTGCAAGGCGGAAACATGGGGCCGGGAAATTCGAAAGGGCAGTAGACGTCCACTTTCAGCGAAACGGCCCCATTGGCGGCCCTTTTCTTTGCTTCGACCACGTGCAGGGTACTTCACGATCTCGGCGAACCGCCTGCCGCTCGCAATGATCGACCGGACTCCGTCATTGAGGATCACGACATGAGGTCGTTTGATCTTGAACGCTTCCGCAGGAATTACGAATACACTCCTGCCTGAACGATAAGGTATAAGCGACGGCGCGACCTGGAATTCCTCATGACCTAGCGTATCCTCAAGGACGCAGATCGGGATCCACGTGCACAGGCTATGAATAGGGACGAGCAGGAAGTCGAGTTGGGCGCGTTTGCCACGCACCTGCATGAACGTCGTAACGCGATACTTGTCGCGTGGGGCCGCGCGTCGGAGAGCGACCCGAAGATCACGACGTCGACGACGTTGTCGCGGGTGCTCTTCTACGACCACATACCGAACATGCTTGACGCGCTCGAGCGCAAGCTGCGGGCGACTCGTATTGGCGAAAGATTGAGCGCGGCGCAGGATGAGACCACCAACGCCGAAGGGCATGGGCTGCAACGCTGGCAACAGGGTTACAACGAGCAGGAGGTCATGCGAGAGTGGATTTGGCTTAACGAATGTCTCGCCGACGAGCTCGAGAATTATGCCGTGGCCCGACCGCAGATAGCGGCGGAAGTGATGTCTGCGGCGTGGCGGCTGGTGGCGCAGTTCATGGTGACCGGCATGAGCGAGAGCGTGGGGCAGTATGCGGATCTGCAGCGCGCGGACGCTTCCGCGCGCTTGCACGCGCTCGAGGACGCGCTGCGAGAGCTTACGTCGCTTGAACGGCAGCGCGCGCAGGCATGGCATGAAGCCACGCATGACCTGCGCGGCAATCTGAGCATCGTGCATAACGTAGCGAGCGTGCTTCAAAGCAGGAGCTCGAAGGCGCCTCCCCTGCAGACGTCGCTTCGCATGCTCGAGCGCGGCGTGACCTCGCTGCGCGCGCTTCTCGAAGACCTCTCGACGCAAGCGCGTCTCGACGCGGGGCGCGAACAGCGTGAGGTCAGGCCGTTCGACGCTGCACACGCCCTCGCCGAGCTGTGCGCGAGCTCACAGCCGATCGCCGCCGCGCACGGACTTTTCCTGAAGGCAGAGGGGCCGCCGAGCTTGGCGGTGCAAGGCGATCAGGTAAAGACGTGTCGCATCGCACAGAACCTCCTGCTCAATGCGCTGCACTACACGAAGCACGGCGGGGTGAAGGTGGCGTGGGAATACGCGGAGTCCGGCGCTGAGCGATGGGTCCTCTGCGTGCAGGACACGGGACCGGGATTGGGAACCGACGCCGCCACGCCGCTTTCCGTCGCGCTCGACGCGGCGACGCGCGACACGCAGAAGATCGAAGGGCGCGCGAACGAGATGGGTTCAGGCGGACACGATAGCGACAAGGTGCCAACTCTCGCATCGCGCTCGTCTCCCGGCGTCGATCAGCCGGGAGAAGGCATCGGCCTCGCGATCGTCAAACGTCTTTGCGAGTTGCTCGACGCAAGCCTCGAGCTTCAGACGGAGTCGGGCAAAGGCACGACTTTTCGCGTCACGTTTCCCAGTACCTACGTAAAGGGATAGCAACGGCCTTGCCGTTGGACGAAGAACGGAACGTACGACGCAAGGCGGGGCCCTCCTATAAAGACGCGCAGTGCGCGATCTCGAGACGCCGGATCGTGCCGCCGGAGTAGGTGCGCACCGGATGGTCGGCCGCGTGAGTCAACCCCATGAATGCGAGGCCTTCGTCAACGCGCATATTGCGCATCGCCCGCGGAATGTCGTAGAGGCGCGTGAATATCTCGAGATTCTCGCGGCCCGTGAGTTCGCCATCGGCGGATAGCGCTTGCGGCACGTAGCCGATGATGGCGCGAACGCTGGCCGACTCCGCTGCAATATCGTATCCGCCGACCTTGGCGCTCCCCGCACTGGGTGGAACAAGCGTCGTCAACATCTTGACTAGCGTGGTCTTGCCGGCACCGTTTCGACCGAGCAGTCCGAACACTTCGCCCTTGCTGACGGCGAGATCGACGAAATCGCCGGCTACGATATGACCGAAACGTCGCGTCAGCGACTCGGTGACTAGGGTTGCTGCCAACTAAATGCGCGATTCTCACCTTAGCCTTGCGATGCAGAGCGAAGCTGTGCGGCGAACGCGCAAATCACCAACGGCTCCGGCACGCTCCGGTCAGCCTACGTGTTCACGCCAGATGCGCCCGCGAGCGCCTTGCCCATTGTTTCCGCCCGCGCACTCCATTCGGGCGTGCCCAGCCCGCACGCCTCGATCGGCCACTGCGGATTCTTAATCGCCAACGGCGCGCTGGCCATCCGGTAGTGCCCGCCACCGAACTGATGGGCCCCCTTGGCGCGGATCGCGACAACATCTTCCGGAAGACTGAGCATGATCTCTACCACGGCATCGTCGTCTCAGAGACTCGTATCGAGCTGCGAACTATCGTGCAAGCCGGCTCATCACGACTTAGGTTGGTGCTGCTTAATCCACGCACCGATTTCGGGCCAGACGTGCTGCAGCGTCTGCGAACCCATAAAAAGCCCGATGTGACCGCCCGGCACCAGTTTCTTCACGATCTCGTGCTTGGGCGTTCCGACGAGTTCCTCTGCATTGAAGACCTGGTCCTGGGTCGTGATGTCGTCGGACTCGCCGGCGAGCAGGTACAGCGGAACTTTGATATCTCCAAGCGAGATGGTCTGACCTAGCGCGACGAATGTGCCCTTTGCCAACCGGTTTTCCTTGAACAGCTCGGTGATGGCCTGAAGATACCAGCGCCCGGGCAAGTCGATCGGATTTTCGTACCAGCGCTCGAAGTGCTCAGTGCGCTTGATGTAGGACTTATCCTCGATGTGCTCATAGAGCTCGAGGTATTTTCCCAGGTATTGCTGTTCGGGATTCATGCTTTTCCATCCGGCGAGCATGAATTTCCCGAGCATTCGTCCGCCACCTGCGGCGACCATCTCCTCGTAGAAACTTAGTGGGAGCTCGTGCGCCAGCTTCTTTATCGCTCCATTGCCGGCAGCGGTGTCAATCGGTGAGCCGGCCAGCACCAGTGTCGCCACTTTGCCCGGAAATCGGGCCGCAAACATTGCCGACAGCCAGCCGCCCTGGCACAGGCCGATCAAGTGAACTCTTCCACCAAGGGTGTCGACCGCGACATTGAGATCGGCTAGATAGATATCGATGTCGAAATCCTTCATTGCCTCGGTCGCGCTTTTCCAATCGGTGACGAGGATCCGTGCCAGGCCACAATCCAGCAGCGTCTCGACCAGGCTCTGGCCCTTGTCGTAATCGGCGATGGTCGAGCTATGACCTGCATAGGGAGCGTCAATCAGTATGGGTAGTTCACCAACGCCAGGAGTAGCTCGCGAGAAATCGCGCAGGCGCATGGTATTCAGATCCGCTAGGACGTGGTTCGATGTTCCCCAGTCCGGCTCGGGTGGTGCAGCGATTTCTTGGACTTCTCCCACGTAGCGCAGGTTATCTTGAAACAACGCCATGCCTTCCTCGCCGAGTTCGATTGCGGCGGCGAAGGGCCAGAACCACGGAACGCTATGCTCCTGGCGCGGGTGGTGAATAACGCGGTGCGGGGTAGCCATGGCTTGCTTCCGACGAACTTGGATGAAGGGTATCCGCTATTGATTGGTCAGCGTGAAGGTATGGCGGGCAACCATCAACTCTTCGTTGGTCGGGATCACCCACACTGAGACAGAGCTATCCGGTGTGCTAATTCGCGGTCCGCCTGCACGGTTGGATTGCGACTCCAGGCGAATGCCAAGCCAAGCGGATTCTTCGCAGATACGGGCTCGAATCTCCGGCGCATGCTCGCCGATTCCAGCCGTAAATACCAAGGCGTCCATCCCACCAGCGGCAGCCGCGAGCGATCCGATTTCCCGAGCGGCCCGATAAACGAAGAGGTCGATTGCTTCGCGGGCACGGGAGTCGCTGCTAGCCAACAACTGACGCATATCGCTGCTGACCCCGGATACACCTAGCAAACCCGATTGTTGATAAAGCAAGGTTTCGATTGCCTCGGCGCTCATGTCCTTTTCTTTAAGCAGGTAGAGCACGACGCCGGGATCGAGCACGCCGCAACGGGTGCCCATCAGCAGGCCGTCCAAGGCGCTAAAGCCCATCGTGGTGGCTACGCTTTTGCCGCCGATCAGGGCACACATACTCGCGCCGCTGCCCAGATGGGCCACGATCGTGCGCCCAGTGGCTACTTTCGGTTCGACCTTCGGTAATTCCCCGGCGATGTACTCGTAGGACAAGCCGTGGAACCCGTAACGCCAGACCCCTTCCTTGGTCAGTGCATCCGGCAATCCATAAATGCGGGAGATTCTTGGATTGGTCGCGTGAAAGGCGGTATCGAAGCAGGCCACCTGAGGGAGTCCCGGGTGCCGCACCGCCAGTGCTTCGATCGGCGCCAGATTATGCGGCTGGTGCAGTGGTGCCAACGGTATCAACGCCCGTAAGTCGGCCAATACATCAGGGGTGACGAGCTGTGGCGCAATGTAGGAAAGACCGCCGTGCGCCACGCGATGTCCCGCGGCCGTCAATCGATTCGGCCCCAGATGTGCCTCGATCCAGGCAATCAGGTGTCCGAGCAAGTCCTCATGCGATGTGCGCGTATCCCATCGATGTTCGGCAAGCGGCAGGCCGCGGTTGTCTTCGGCAAAGAAATGCGGAGCAGTGCCGATGCCTTCAATTTCACCGTGAGCGATGCTATTCAGCACCTCGCTGGTTTGGCCTGCGAGCAAGGAAAACTTTATGCTGGAAGATCCTGCATTGATGACGACCAAACACTTGGCGGACATCTTGGCATCCACAGTCGAACTAGGCATGTATCGCGTCTGCCGTATCTTGCCGTCTGGCGTGAACCAATTTGACGGCCACCGCGCACGATGCAAGCCGCGCTTCGGCGCTATCAGCACGGCTGGTCAGAATAATGGGGACGCGCGCCCCAACACAATTCCCGCCGCCTTGGCATTGGCGAGATATTCCAGTTGTTTGGCCAGCATGTTGCCGGACTCCAGATCCGGAACCACCAGAATATCTGCCACCCCCGCAACGGCTGACACCAATCCCTTGATGCGGGCCGCTTCCGGGTTGATCGCGGTATCGAATGCCATCGGCCCGTCCACGATTGCGCCGGTGATCTGGCCACGGTCCGCCATTTTGCATAGCGAAGCGGCGTCGATAGTGGAGAGAATCGCTCGACTGACCGTTTCCACCGCCGACAGGATGGCGACCCTGGGTTGCGGGACTCCCAGCACATGAGCGAGATCGACGGCGTTCTGTACGATATGCAGTTTGTCGTCGAGTGTCGGATAGATGTTTATGGCGGCGTCGGTAATCAGGAGCATCTTCGGATAGGTCGATACCTCCATCAGGAATACGTGGCTGATGCGCCTCTCCGTGCGCAAACCTGTGTCAGGGTGGGTAACTTCGTGCATCAGCTCGTCGGTGTGCAGACTACCTTTCATGAGCGCTTCACACTCGCCGGATCGGCAGAGAGCTACCGCGCGCGCAGCGGACTCGTGGCTGTGAGTCGTAGCGATAACGCGGTAAGACGAAATATCGATGCCCGCATGATCCGCAACGGCTTGTAGTTTCGCGAGCGGGCCGACAAGAATCGGCTCGATCAACTGCGCTTGGGCCGCTTCCACTGCGCCACAAAGGGAGACATCGCTGCATGGATGGCAAACCGCAACGGTAACCGGCTCCAGCGAGCGCCCCAGATCGATGAGCCTTTGGAGTACCTGTGGAGTCTCATTCATCGTCGTCGCCCAGGTCCTGCCAGCGCCTCGAAGCCGGAGACGACGTCAAACAATTCCTCGTCGATACCGCTCTGGCGGAGGCGGTAGAACGTCCGTTTCAGCTCCTCCAACAGCTCATCGATATTTTTTTCCGCGCGTTGCATCGCAGCCAGGCGGCTGGCGTTTTCGCTTGCCAGGGATTCGGCGCACGCCCTGAACAGCGAGACAAAGAGATATTCGCGTACGAACGCCAGCAGCGTATGCTCGCCGCCGTTCATGACCTCGGGCAGATTTCCGGTCGGCCACCGGATCGCGGCCACGTCGCGTCGCCACGCATCGTCCAGCGGCAGCAGCCGCTGGCTCACGGGTGCATAGATCGCCCCGGACTCGGGACGGTTATGGAAAAGGTAAACCTGCGCGATGCCGCCCCTTTCGCGATGCTTCTCCATCTCGATCAGAATCCGCCCGACCAGCGGCGCAATCGCGCCGATGGAATTCGGCAGGATGAAGCGTTCTTTCGGCACCAGGTCGGTGTCCTCGAGGCGCGACTGAATGCGCTCGCCAACCGCCCAGACAGTCTTCCTGCCCGGAAGACTTCCCAGCACCTTCACGACAAACTCCACCATCACATCATTGAATTGGCCCACCAGTCCCTGGTCGGAGCCGAACACGACCGCGCCAATCGGCCCCGTGTCCTCGCGCTGCGCTCGCGTCGTCGCGCCGGGCCGCTCACTCCGCCGGAAGCTCGCGGCCAGGCCCAGTTGCACCGTCCGATAATAGTCATCCAGGGAGTGCACCGCGCTCTCGTATTGCCCGATGCTCGAAGCGGCCATGGCCTTCATCGTGCGCACCACGGATTCGAGCTCTCCGGCGCCGGCGATCTTGCCGCGCAGGCTCGCTGCGGTATCGCTCACCGCTTTTTCCCGGGTTGCTGCTGCGGCTGAAAGCGCGCGAGCGCATCGCGGGCGAGCCGGATGATCGTCGCCCGATCTTCGTCGCTCCATTTCTCGGCGGCATCGAATCGTGCGAGAACCTCGGCCGGAATGTCCGTCGCCGCCTCGCGCAGAGCGCGTTCGGCATCCGTCATCCGATCAAGCGCAATGCCGTCGAAGAATTCCGCGGTCAACCCCACCAGCACGGCGACTTGCGCGGCCACCGACACCGGCGCGAATTCCGGTTGCTTGAGGCAGGCACGGATTCGGCGCCCATGCTCGATAATCTTGCGCGTGTTTTCATCCAGGCGGGCGCCGAAGCGGGCGAAGGTCTCGAGTTCCTCGAACTGCGCATAGGAGAGCTTGAGGTCGCCCGCAACCGCGCGGTAGGCCGCCCGCTGCGCCTTGCCGCCGACGCGCGACACGGATTTGCCGACATCGACCGCGGGCAGCACACCCAACTCGAAGAGCGACGGCGAGAGGTAGATCTGCCCGTCCGTGATGGAAATCAGGTTGGTCGGAATGTAGGCGGAAATGTCCTGCGCTTCGGTCTCGATGATCGGCAGCGCGGTCAGCGATCCGCCGCCGAGCTCCGGCCGCAGGTGGGTCGCGCGCTCGAGCAGCCGCGCATGGATGTAGAAGATGTCGCCGGGAAAGGCTTCCCGCCCGGGCGGTCGGCGCAGCAGCAGGGACAGCTCGCGATAGGCGCGCGCATGATGCGTGAGGTCGTCGTACACGACCAGCACGTCGCGGCCCCGCTCCACGAAATGCTCCGCGATGCTGGTCGCGGCGTATGGCGCGATGTAGGCGAGGCCCGGCGGATCGTTGCCTTCGGTCACGACCACGATGGTGTAATCCATGGCACCTCTTTCGCGCAGCGCGGCAACCACCTTGGCCACGCCGGACGCGCGCTGACCGATGGCGCAATAGACGCACAACACATTCTGGTCGCGTTGATTGAGAATCGTGTCGAGCGCGATCGCCGTCTTGCCGGTCTGCCGGTCGCCGACGATCAGCTCGCGCTGGCCGCGCCCGATGGGGATGAGCGCATCGATGACCTTGATGCCGGTTTGCAGCGGTACGGTGACGGGCGCGCGATCCATGATGTGGGGGGCCGTGCGTTCGATGGGCAGGCGCGCGCTGGAAGACACCACACCATTGCCGTCCAGAGCCCGGCCCAATGGATTGACGATGCGTCCAATCAATCCGTCTCCCACCGGCACGTCCATCACGTGGCCCCGGCGTTCGACTTCATCGCCCGCATGCAACTGCCAGTAGTCGCCAAGCAGAACGACGCCGATTTCGTCTTCATCGACGTTGAATGCGATGCCATACAAATCGCCGCGAAACTTCAGCACCTCCTCGAAACCCACACCGGGGAGGCCGGAGACCTTTGCGATGCCTGTCGCGATGCTGGTGATCGTGCCTACTTCGCGTGGCGCGAGTTGCGCCGCAAAGGCCTCCCGCGCCTGGCGCATTCCCGCGAATGCGCTGTCAAACACGCGCTGCAGGCTATCGGGTTCCGTGTTCATTGGCGCTTTCGTTCGGGCGTAAGTTCTTCAGGCTTCGGCTCGGCCTTGGCTTCAGCCTTGTCCTTCTCTTTCAGAAGCTCGTCGACACCCCTTTCCAGCGACGCGAGGTAATCCGCGATGCTCCACGCCACCTTCTTTCCATTCGTCGTGAGTTCGATCCCGCTGATCAAGTCAGGCGCGGTCTCGAACCGGACGCGGATTTCAGCCGAGAAGGTTTCGTTGAGCGCATTCTGTATCGCCGCGCGTTGCTCCGCAGGCAGGTCAAACGCGCTGCGCACGAGCGCGGGGGTAGACGCTGCCTTGAGGGTCTCGCCGAGGCTTTCTTTCGCCTTGCCGTCCATCTCGCGCAGGCGGCGAGTGAACACCTCGCCAAGACGTTCTTCCAGACTCGTCGTGGCGAGATCGGTCAGTGCCTTTCGCGCGATGGCAAAGACTTCCTGTCGGGCCCGTCGACCAATCTCCTGATCCAGTTTGCGGGCTTCGCTTCTCAGGGTTTCCTGTCGCTTGGCACTCAGCGCATCGGCGGCCTTGCGCGCTTCGTCGAGGAGCCGTTGACGTTCGGCCTTCACTTCGTCTGTCGCCTTGCTCAGGAGCGCGGCGCGCTGCTGGTCGAACTCCTCGTTCTTGCGCTGGAACTCGTCGCGCTCCTTTTTAGCTTCGAAATTTTTCGCGTTGGCGTCCGCGAGCTCTGCGGCGATCCGTTTCTCCCGCGCTTCGATGGCGTCGAGAATCGGCCGGTAAAGGAAGCGCTTCAACAACCACACAAGAATGAGGAAGTTGACGACTTGCGCAAGGACGGTGAACCAGTCGATCAGCATGACTCACTTTGCCGCCGCTTGGGCAATGACGTGGTTCCAGAACGGGTTGGCGAAAATGAGAATCATCGAGACCACGAAACAGTAGATCGCGATGGACTCGATCATTGCCAGGCCCACGAACAGCGTGCGCGTGATCGTCGCCGCGGCATCGGGCTGCTGCGCGAGCGAGCTCAAGGCCGTGGCAACGGCACGCCCTTCACCGAGCGCAGGTCCGATGCTCCCCAGGGCGATCGTCAGGCCGGCGGTGACGATTGAAGCGATTGCGATGAGCGTCATGCTGTCCATGGTGCGTCCTTGCGTGATTGACGTGCTTTTCTCAGACCTCGGGCCTCGGTTGCGGCTCGCCGACCTGCGTGGCGGCCGTGATGTAGACCGTGGCGAGGATACTGAAGATGTAAGCCTGCACCATGCCGGTCAGCAATCCGAGCGCACTCATGGCGATCGGGAAGACGAAGGGCGTGATGGTCAGCAGGATGGCGAGAATCATCGTCCCGCTCATCATGTTGCCGAACAGGCGCACGGCCAGGGCCAGTGTGCGGGAGAGCTCGCTGATGATGTTGAACGGCAGCATGATGAACGTCGGCTTCAAGTAGGCCCTGAGATATCCGCCCAGCCCGCGATCCTCGATTCCGAACAGCGGCACGGCCACGAACACACAGATCGCCAGCGCCGCGGTCGTCGAGAGCGAACCGGTCGGCGGCTCATAGCCGGGAACGATGGTGAAGAGGCTCGCCGTTGCGATGAACAGAAACAACGTCCCCAGAAAGCCGAGATACTTCTCCGACTGCCGCAGACCGACCTCCGCGATCTGCTTGTTGATGGCGGTGACGACGATTTCCAGCAGGTTTTGCCAGCGGGAACGTTGCAGGCCCGTGGACAGCTTGCGCGTGACGGCTCTCGATCCGACCGCCAGCACGAGCATCAATCCCCACGTGAAAGCGATCGTGGCGTTGAGCTTGAGAAATCCGTACTGCCAGAAGACGATGTCGTCGGGGCTAAGGCGCATGACCGGCGTTGCGTGCCAATGGGTCCGGCTGTTTCGCTACCCGGGCGAGCCGCGTCGCGACGACGCGCACGATGATGAACCCGGTGAGGCCCGCCAGCAGCCTTTTCCAATCGCCTCCCAGGACAAAATAGAACCCCGCCAGAACAATGCACGTCCGCAGCAGCATGCTGGCGAAAAACCAGAGCGCCACCCGTTCGGACGACACGCCCCGACGGACTGTCCACCAGAGACCGACGAAGAAAAACGTTCCGAGCAAGACGCCCGCTACCAAAGCGGACGCCAGGCTCAACGGCTCATTCATCGTCATTCTCCTCCTGCTCGCGTATTTCCCTGCCTTCCTTGGCCACCCAATGCCACGCGTTGAAGCAGCCCAGGCCCAAGCCGATGGCGAGCAGCGTGAGGGTCCAGGAATGTCCCCCTGGATAGCGCTTGTCCAGCCAGAGTCCGAGCGCCGCGCCGAGCAGCGTCGGCACCGCCACCGACCAGCCGACCAGTCCCATCATGCCCAGGCCTGACCAGACGGTCTGCGTCACATGACGTTGCGCCTTGAGCTTGCGCGCCGCCTTCTCGCCCACCTGATCGCTGAATTGGGTCCCGCTCGCCTCGGATTTCGCTTCCGGACCTTCACTCACGATGAAACTCCGCGAAGCGTCGAATGAGTCCGCTCTCCAGTTTCGCCAGCACGGAACGCAGGCTCTTCTCCTGCTCGTCCAGATTCAGGAATTCCCGCTCTACCGCCTCGCGCAGCTTGCCGAGGTTCATCCCCCCGATCGCGTTGCGCACGGAGACCAGTACATCGGCGCCGGTCTTGACCAGGACGCCTTCGTCGACGGCCACGAAAACCTCACCTTCCGCTTCGGTCTCGAAGACCAGGATCCCCGGCGCGAGCGCCGCCGCGCAGTCAAGCCGATGGGGCAAGATTCCGAACGATCCTTCGCGAGTCCCCGCGACGATGCGCGCTACACCGGTCTTCTCGGCGAAGACCTTGAAGGGCAGGAGAATCCTAAGGTTCATGCATGCTGGCTGCATGTTCCACTTCCGCTCGAGGTTTCAGCTCGGGTTTGGCCTTCGCCTTCGCTTCGCTAATTGTCCCAATCATGTAAAGCGCGCTCTCCGGAACGTCCTTGAACTCGTCGCGCAAGATGCGCTCGCAGCCGTCCAGCGCGTCCTCGAGGCTGACGAGCTTGCCTTTGAGGCCGGTAAACTGCTCGGTCGTAAAAAACGGCTGGGTGAGAAAACGCTCCAGCCGGCGGGCGCGAGCGACCACATTGCGGTCCTCCGGCGAAAGCTGCTCAAGCCCGAGCATGGCAATGATGTCCTTGAGTTCCGCGTATTGCGCGAATGTCCGCCGGATTTCCTGCGCCAAGCCGTAGTGCCGTTCGCCGACGATGCCCGGCGTCGCCATTTTGGAGCTCGATTGCAGCGGGTCGATGGCCGGGTAAAGCCCCTCGCTCGCCCGTTTGCGCGACAGCACGATGGACGCGGAAAGATGCGAGAAAGTGTGCACCGCCGCCGGATCGGTGAAATCGTCCGCCGGCACATACACCGCCTGGATCGAGGTAATGGCGCCGGTGTCGGTATTGGCGATGCGCTCTTCCAATTGCGCGAGCTCGGTGCCCATGGTCGGCTGATAGCCCAGGCGCGACGGCATCTGCCCCATCAAGCCGGACACCTCCATGCCGGCCTGGATAAAGCGAAAGATATTGTCGACGAGCAACAGCACATCGCGATGCTCGTCGTCGCGAAAATACTCGGCCATCGTCAGTGCCGCATGGCCGACGCGGAAACGGGCGCCTGGGGGTTCGTTCATCTGGCCGAACACCATCACCATGTTGCGCAGCACGCCCGCTGCAGTCATGTCGCGATAGAGCTCTTCCCCTTCGCGGCAGCGCTCTCCGATGCCGCAAAATATGCTCACGCCTTCGTGCTGGCCGACGACGTTGTGAATCATCTCAGTGAGCAACACCGTCTTGCCCACGCCCGCCCCGCCGAACAAGCCCGCTTTGCCGCCGCGCTCCAGGGGCATCAGCACATCGATGATCTTGATGCCCGTCTCGAAGAGCTCGGACTTCGTGGAACGCCGTGCCAAGGGCGGTGGAGCCCGATGGACGGAGCGCCATTGGACATCCGACGGCGCCGGTCGGCGGTCGATGACGTTTCCGAAGACGTCGAACATGCGCGAAAGAACGTCCTTGCCGACCGGCGCTTGCAACGGCCCGCCGGTGTCTTCCACCACCATGCCGCGCGCAAGGCCTTGCGTGGGGGTCAGCGCAATCCCGCGCACGCGATGGGCATCCAGTTGCGCCAGCACTTCGATGACGATCTGCTTTTCCGCTCCCGCGCGCAGCACCGAATAGATGGGCGGCAAGCATCGGTCAAACCGCGCATCGACGACGCTGCCGCGCACCGAAACGATCATGCCCGAATTCGCCGGCATGCGTTCGCCGCCAGGCAGCGCCGCTCGCCCATCTTCGCAAGGGGTCCTCATTTAGGAGTCACCGCGGAAGCTGCTAAGCCTCGCCCAGCCACTTGCGCGCCTCGGCGGCGTCGGCGCGATCGAAGTATCGGATCGACGCCTTTGTGAACGGCTTGCAGAACGTCGCCATGCCGTGCTGCCACCTTCGTTCCCCGACCATCGCAAGTCTCTCGATGTCGGCAAAGTGCTTAATGGCGAACTTGGTGTCCTCCCAAAGCGCGCCGGCTTCCCAACCGTCGAAGCCAATCATGTCGAACAACACGCACAACTTTCCCTGCTGGCGGACGAGTCGCTCGAATTCAGGCACAAAGTGCTCGTAATCCGCTCTTTCCAACTTGCCGCTGAGGTGAATGGCGAGCACCTGGCCGCCGCTTTCCTCATTAAGTTGAATGGGCATTTTGGACTTTTCAATTCGAGTCAGGTTGGGACCATCCCGCGCACGTGAAACGCATCGCGCCGCGCCGGAACCTCAGCGCCTTGAAGGTGCCCAGGTCGTTGTAGTCTCCGTTCACATACCCAAAACAGAGAGAGCAGATGGCGGAGGGAACGCTCATACGAGCGCCAATCGCACAACCGCGACAATGACGCCAGGCTCACTCGCGTCGCTGCATCGATGCGCTGCGGCCTGACTCCTCGCTCCTTGGATAGCCCGAGCTGACGACGCAGCACCAAAGTCTCGGCTTCGAGCGACCGCCGGGGCCGGATCGACAGGACGACCAAACCCACAGCGTCGGCGAGCAACTGCAGAACAATCCGGGCGAAGGCAATCACGCCCCATCATGCCACGGACGAGCGTGCACTCGTCAAGCCACAACCCCCGATCCAATTGTTGTCGTCGCAGCGATCTCGTAGCACGCGACGCCATGCGGCAGTGGCACCGCAACGCGGCGCTCTCCATCGGCTCTCGTGTAGATGAGCTCAAGACGGCAATGATCCGTCAGACCACGATCGCACCATCGATGACAGGCAGCATCTGAGCCACAGCCTCCCGCCCTGCGGCGATCGCCAGCGCGGCTCGATGATAATCGAACTGGCCGAGCTGTTCGAAACGCGGCGCTAGCAGTACATCTGGCGGTTCGCTCGCCAGCCGCGCCTGCGCGATGCGCTCCTGCATGATCTCGATCGCGCCTAACAACGTATCCACGATCGACGGCGGCGGTGGCATTTCCGAAGGCCGCGACCAGCCAAGAACATCGAGCAACCGGCCTCGTTGATTTTTCCTTTTCGCCACCGGCTCGGATTCAGGAGGAACCCGTACGATCCGGTGCGCGCCTGCATCGACGGCGATCACGACCTGGGCTCCCATCGCGCGACAGAGTGAAACGGGAATCGGGTTCACGACACTGCCGTCCACCAGGTAGCGACCCTCACGCAAAACGGGCCTGAATAAGCCGGGCACGGTACAAGAAGCGCGAACGGCAGTTGACACATCGCCATCGCGAAGCCAGACCTCCTGTCCGGTCACAAGATCCGTAGCGACCGCGGCGAACGGCACCGACAGCTCTGAAAACGGACATTCGACGAACTGCTTCTGGAAATGGTTGAGCAGACGGTCGCCTTTGAACAAGCCGCCTCGCAGGCCCACATCGACAAATCCGACGACCCGCTTCCAGTCGAGGGACAGCGCCCACGTTTCCAGCTCTTTGATGCGGCCGGCAGCAAACGCAGCACCTACCATAGCTCCCATCGAGCAACCCGCAATGAAATCGACTGCAATACCCCGTTCGGTCAGTGCCTGAAGCACACCGACATGCGCCCAGCCACGCGCTGAACCGCTGCCTAGCGCGATTCCGAGTTTGGGTCGATCACTCATCGGTGTCACGTGAACTCTTGTCTCCGAGTTGAGACAAGCACGCTCCGCGAGCGCGCTGCACCAGCGCTCGCAAGCGTGTTCAGCCCCGGGGCCACGGCGCCTCCGTAACGTTCAGCTTACGCTCGAAAACCAGCGAATGCTGAAGATCGTAAGTACAAAGCCAGCGCTGCAAACATCGCGCACAATGCGTTCCCGAATCAAGCAACCATCGTCCAAGGCAACCCCGCGTTGCGCCAGCCATTGACGAGGCGGACACCTTTCATCGGACCTTCCGCCACCGGATCTCCTTCGAACGCGTCTACGACGGTGTAGACCATCGTGTAGCCCGCCTTCGTCAGTGCGTCGGCCGCACGGGCCGCACGCAGCCTGCCCTGGCAGATGACCAAAACCACGGCATCGCCTGTGAACCCTTTTTGCCGGAGCCGCTTGTCGACAGCTGCAACAAAGTCGGGATTGGGAACGAGCTTGAACGAGGACGCGGCGTCGTCCCACTGCAGCGGTGCGGCTTCGACCAGGAAAGGCACATGTGCGTCCACGAGCGTCGGCATGACGATGAACTGCACCTCGCCGCGCGTGCGTACGTCAATGAACAGGATGCTCATCGGATTCCCGCTCACCATCTCGTACGCGTCGGTCGCCGCCACGTACAGGCCACGAGCGGTCCGCTTGGTAGCCGGCACCATCGCTTCCGGACGCGTGGATGGCGCCTCCGGCGCGCCTTGACCGGCGTCGCCAGCCGCCGCCGCATCGTCAGGAGCGGCGGGGCAGCTGAGGCCTCACCTGCTGCATGCGCAAGCGCTGCGGCGGACGCAAGCAGAGCAACCAGCAGTACGCGACCGAGCATAACTCCCTCCTCGGCTGACACACGGTTACTCTAGGCTGCGTCAGGCGGCGGAGCTTGACAATGCTCAAGCGTCTGCCAAGCGGTATGCGGTCGCATACAACGCTCTGCTCCTGAACGCGCTAATGCGTTGTCTCATGTTGATCGTGACCGACGGGCGCTTGTCGACCCTTCTCGGCCGTGGGCAGCCGGTGTCAGATGGTCGTAGTCGCACCGCACATACAAATTGTTACAATAGACTATCGGGCCACGCGTCCCATTGAGGGATACTGCGAGGAGCCCGAACAGAGCATTTAGCTGATCTTTGCTGACCAACGATACGCCACCCCGGAGCGAGAAGATCGCGCTGCACTTCGACGGTCGCGCGCAACGCGAAGCCGAACGGCAGCGAATCAAGCGCTCCGCGGCCAGTAAGCCAGTCGATCTACCTTTTTGGAACGGGACTGGCCCCTTCCTCTTCGTGCACGTGCCGAAGACCGCCGGCTCATCGCTCTATTCGATCTTTCGCACCCTGCTGAAGCCGCCGGACTTACTAAAACTTCATCCGAATGGGGAGACTCTTGTTCGAATCAACGCGCTTCCGAAGCGCCACGCGACGCGATTAAAGGTCCTGTACGGTCATCTCGACGTGCAACTTGCGAAGCAGATCGTCCCCCTTCAACAATGTGTTACGTTATTGCGCGACCCTGTGGATCGGATCGTCTCCTATTACGCGTTTGCGAAATATATGAATTCCGGGCCGCACAGCGAGTTTGCGCGACGAACCTCGATCACCCAGTGGGTAGATGCGCTGCGCGATCCTGAAACGGACAACGGAATGGTGCGGCGTCTCTCTGGGAGTTTTTGTGAGGCCGGTATCGGAGGTTGTACGCGTGAGATGCTCGAACGAGCCAAGGCCAATTTGGCACAGTTTGCCCTGGTCGGATTGACCGATCGGTTCGACGAATTCTATGCCCTGCTTGCCAATCGATTGGGGCTGCCAATGCGTACCTATGTCGTGGCCAAAGTCAACGCACAGCGGCCGCGGTTCGATCAACTACACGCTGACACGATCGTTGAACTCGAGCAACGCAACGAATTGGATCGAGAGCTTTACCGATTTGGCGGGGAGTTGTTCGCACGGCAGCTTTCGGAAATCGACCTGTCGATGGAAATCGACCAATTCCGCCGCCGCCGCAACGATCGGTCAATGCGCATTCGTGACGCGGTGCGGAGGGTTGCGTTCGCGCACTGGAAGAAGCTGCGTCGTTGCTGGTCGCCGTATTCCTTTCTCGGCTAGCACGATCGCCGCTTGTCGACGTGCCCGCCATTGCTCCTCCTCGGCGCGCTTCTGCTCGGCTTCGGCCTGGATCACGTGGTGCCTTTGCCGCGCCCGATTCCGGGGACTGGCTTGGTCCACACGATCAGCGCCATCAATCGAAGATTCCGCAATGCTCGCCCGGTGTCAGGAGGCCGTACTCGCACGTCCCTGATGCAACGTCTGGCCAGACCTTACGAGCGCTCTGAGTTCTCCGGCATCAGATTCAGCTTGTCCACGACTCGGCAGAGTTTCGCGAGCGATGCGGGTTCGATCTTCCGCATCATGTTGCTGCGATGCGACCCCTTTTCAGATCGTGAGGCGGAAGGCTGATCGCCTAGCCTAGACGCCGTATGTCCTCTGTGACCTCAGGCAGGTCGTTGTTGAGTTGGTGGTCGCGGCCCTTGAGGCGGTGTATGACAGCCCGCGGAACGGCCTGCGCGTACGAGCTCACGTGCGCGAGCGGGACGGTTTGGTCGTCGCGCCCATAATGAAGATAAATTGGTAAGTTGGTCGGAAGTCTCGCGCCGATATCGTCCATGGGTGCAATGTCCTCGCTAGTCCAGCCGCCTTGGCCGACGAAGGGCGCAGCAATGAGAAAGAGTCCGGCGAAGCGCCTCGTTGGCTTGCTCTCGGCAATGACATTGACAAGGATGGTCGCGCCGAGCGAATGACCGACCAAGATGGCGTCAGCTTCGAGCTTGTCGATCTCTTTCACGAGCGCGGCCTGCCAAGCCGCATAATCGGGATCAGTTTCGTTCGGCATAAGCGGATGGCCGATCTCGAAGCCGGGGCCGAGTTCGCGCGAGAGGCTGGCGACGAGGTTATTGTCCCATTGGTCGTGCACCCCGGCGCCGCCGCCTTGGATGAATAGGATTTGCTTGGTCATGCGCGAAAGGTAGGCCTTTCGGTTGCTGCGAATTCGAAACTGAAGGGTACGCAGATCAGATGGAGAGAAGTGGACCCACGCAGTTGGACAATTTCTCGGAATTCTTAGGTGGATAGCTGTGCGAGCCCTTAGGACGGGCTCCTTCCGCAATTGTCTTGGTGCACGCGGGCGCAGGCCGTCGTGCGCCACGCCAAGAAAATGGGCTAGACCGAATCGATCTAACCGTTTGTGAGCGGCCCTGAGCGCCACTGCCTCTGAAAGCGGCGCACTGACGCCCATCTTGGGGCTGCGCCCTCTGGCCCACTCACCTAGCCAACTCACGGCACAGCGAAATTTGGCTGCGGTGGCATGTCCGCGGCGGAATTCGCGTTTCAGTGGACAGGGAGCAAGCAATCGTGACCCTCGGTCCGATGCCCCCCGATCCCAAGGAGCGCAAACCATGAAGATTCTGATCAGCAAGACAGCGCGGGCGGTCGCTTTCCTCGCCGCCGTCAGCGTCACCACCGTCCTTGTCTACGTGCACGGCGTCGATCGCCAATATCTCGGTGCACCATCGCACGCGAGCCTCGACGTCGCAACCCCCGGGTCGACGAGCTTCCGCGCCTGACCATGCGCTTCGGGGGTGAGCGCGATGTTGGCGAACACGTCGTCGCTGACGGCGTGTCCGACGGTGTCAGCAGACAGTGAATTGGAATGAGCGCTTCCCGGCAGCGAGGTCGACTTGCTGGCTGCGCCTATTCAACCGGGGAGCAAGGATGCAACACAACCACAGAACGCTGCGCCACGCGCAAGTCAACATAGAAGGGTCGGATCAATGCCCAGTGGAGCGTTTTCGGCTGAGGCATCCATGTACCGCGGCGAGACGCATTCCCAGGCTCTTTCCACAGGCCTCGCGCACGTCGACCAATTCCGTGCATGACGACTGTGTGCCCGTTTGGCCAATTGTAGTGTTTTCGAGTCATTGGTGTTTGGGATCCTGTTACCCGCTCCTGTATGAGTTTCGATTGCGGTTTCCCGGCAAGCCATGGCAGAACGGCACCAACGAATCGCTGAACGGCAAGTTCCGCGACGAATGCTTGACCATCGAATGGTTCCGAAGCCGCCGCGAGGCGCAGGTCATCATCGAGGCATGGCGACAGCACCACAACTGGCACCGCCCGCGCGCCGCTATTGGCGGCTTCGCACCGGCCAGCCGCTTTGGCCGAATGAGAAACACGCTTACACAGGGGGCGCAGCCTTGACGTTGTTCGTCCATCGCGCGTGCAGTCGTTGCTACGCACGCATCGGCGTCAACTCAGGCGGTTCTCCTGACAGCGACTCACGATGCAAGCACCCATAGGATCGATTGCCGAATTGGTAACGTGAATAAACGACCAAACCCCCGGGCACACCAACATCCCGAAGTGCTACTCTAAGTCGTGCTCGCCGCCGCTCTCGCCGACGCCTTGCACGACCTTCCAGCGCACCGACGCCCCTGTTGCAGACGGGCCCGGCCTGTCTCGATCCGTATCGACTACTCCAGAGGAGCCGGACCATCATGCAACCCATCAAGCCAACAGGACCGCCGAACGAGCATTCTGGCGAGAAGCGCAAAGTCATCATCGAACTGCACCCAACGCGCGCGCTGATCGCAACGACTGAGCGCAGTAGCTACGGACATAAACCACCTTTCGACATCGCAGCGCTGTTTCCCGATATCGACATCGACTCTTCATTTCCGCCCACACGCGTACCGGCGGAATCCGACCTCGGAACCCCAGAGCAAGAAGGCGCGCAGCCTCAGACCTCGACACCGAAAAGCGAGCCCCCTGCAGCGCGGGTCTTCAACTTCATCGTTCGCGCCGAAGTGGACGAAGATCAGCTTCGCAGACTGAGGGAAAGGCCAGAAGTGGCGGGAGTTTTCTCGGATCCTCCGGTGGTTCCGTTCATCACGTGCGGTTACACGAGCGCCAAAGGCACGCACCTCGATGTGGAGAGGCTGCTGTGCGTACCAAAGTTGAAGGCTCACGGGCTCGATGGCTCCGACGTTCTAGTGGCTATCGTCGATACCGGAATCAATCTCGATTATCTGAATGCGCACGGCAAAGGTCCTAATTTCGACCGCGCACGAAGCTGGGCACCAGCCAATTCTTCGTTCAACCCCGGGCAGTTCCCCGTCGATCACGGAACGATGTGCGCCTTCGACTTGTGCATCGCCGCGCCCAGGTGCACGGTGCTCGATATTGCCGTCATACAGAACACCGTCAACGGCCTGTCGGGGTCACTGTCCGACACCATCCGGGCATACGAGCACCTGTTCGGCGTCATGACCGCGCCTCTCCGGCTGGGCGAGAGACGATCCTTGGTGGTGTCGAATAGTTGGGGGATGGCAAACACTTCTCACGATCTGCCGATCGGCGATCCGGGAAACTACTCCGACAACTTCAATCATCCCATTTGCAGGAGCGTTGCCGCTCTCGAAGCCGCGGGCGCAGACATCCTGTTCGCCGCCGGCAACTGCGGCAACGACTGTCCATCCGGGGATTGCCTTGGACAGGTCACGAAGAGTATCTACGGCGCCAATTCGCACCCGGCCGTCCTTTGCGTCGCAGGAGTCGACATCACCAAAGCCCGCGTGGGTTACTCCAGCCAGGGACCCGGACGCCTTGAGAACAGGAAGCCCGATATCTGCGGCTACACTCACTTCCAGGGCTCTCAAGTCTATAAAGTGGACAACGGCACATCGGCAGCTTGTCCTGTCGTGGCCGGAGTCGTCGCGGCGTTTCGTACCCGGTGGCAATACGACGTCGACGAGCCGAACACATACCCGGTCGCGCTGCGCCACTATGTGACCTCGACGACAGGTCATCACATGGGATTCGCCTACGACTACAACCGCGGGCGCGGCGTAGTTCGAGGGTGCGCGCTCGTGGACGCCTTCTACGCCGACGACGCCCCTCCTCCGAGATTGCCGCCCTCGTTCCTGGACGAGTACTGCAGGCAGTACCCGGAGCAATGCCCCCCGCGAGCGTCCGGCGACCATCCCGCCGCGGATACCTTCCCGCCGGATGTGTTGGATATGCTGCGGTTGGTCCTCGGCAACGTCGACCTCCGAAGCGCAATCTCCGCGACCGATCTCGAGCCGATTCTGGCTGCATACCTCGTCGGTCGAGCGCAGCGCGAGCAGCGTGCCCCGGCGACTCCCGGTCGCGGCTGCGGATGCGATCAAAAGACGAAGGAGCGATGAAGCTGCTGTTCCAATTTCACGCGGATGGTCCGCGGCCTACTCTGGAGTCGGTCATCCAGGATTTCGGTTTCCACCCCGGAGAGGTCGACCAGGACTACGGTGTCGTACAGGTCGACGCCCGAACTTACGTGGTCCGCGTGGATGAAGGCGCCCGGACGCGACTGCCCGAACGTCCCGACACGGCATTCTTTGGCGAGCCAGGGATTAAACCTTTCGGTTCACTGGATTCGGGAGAATGACTCCCATGACGACAACCACAATCGAGTCGTCGTGCTGTCCATCTTTCGAACAGGCGTGTACGCCTTCATAGGCACGTACGCAGCGCGTGGTCACGCGCGAATAGCCTTCCAGCCACGCCAGCCGTTCGAGCTTCGCGCCGCAGCGCTCGCAGCCAACGCGAAGGCGCGGCACGATCAGCTCTGCTGGCACCTCGAAGATCGGCAGGTCGCGCACCCGCCGCTCTTCAGTCGTGGATCAGCGCGCAGGGGCGGCCGGGCGGCCGCCTCTCGTTTCACGCAGATCGGCGAAGAACCAAAACAGAGCGGGAACATGCGACCCCGCTCGACTTGTACCCAACCCACCACGTTCGGAACTACCTTGCGGTCTAGCGAGCTCGGGCGGCGGGGTCACCCGCGTCGGTTCCGTGCCCGGATCGCTCGAGCCCTCATGGTGTATCCAGACTGCCGAAAGCCTTGGGATAGGTAACCACGCCCCATGGCAGCTTGATTCCCGCAATGACTTTCACGGGCTTGTAACTTGTCGCGTCGATCACGTGCAAGTCATTGGAGCGCCCGCACGCGGCGATGATCTTTTTGTCGTCGGGCGTAAAGCTGAAGTGCCAGCAGCGATCGCCCATCGGCACCGTCGCGACAGTTGTCAACGTTGGCACGTCGAACACCTGTAGGCTCTTCGAGCGTGCGGCAGCGATCAGAATGCGCCTCCCGGCACGATCGAACGTGACCCCATACGGCCCCATATTCGTAGGCACCGACTTGATGAATTTGAAGTCCGGATCGAACAAGACAAAATTGTTCGAGTTCTCCATCGTCACCACGTACATCCGGCCATCGGGGGAGATCTTGACGCCACGCGGACGGCTTCCGTAGGGTTTGACGTTCACCGTCTTGATCGCGCTACCCGACGTTTTGTCGTATATCGCCACCGTGTCGTTTCCTTCGTTGGCGACGACGATGTATTTGCCGTCCGGCGAGAACTCGATGCCCTCTGTTTCCCTGCCTCCCGCCAGGAAACTCGTCGCAGAGCCCTTTTGAAGATCGATCGCAGCCACTTCGGCGGGCGATCCGCCCTCTTCTTCCTTGTCGCCCTTCTTGGGTGGACCGCTGACCACCGACGGTTCGTACGTGACGTACGCCATTCTTCCGTCAGGCTGAACGCGCATGAACTCGGGGTTCTTGCCCACCGGAATGCGCCTTATGACGTTGAAGGTGGTGGTATCGATCACCGAGACGTCGTCTGTTCCCTGGTTCGCAGTTAACAAGTACTTGCCATCCGGCGTAATCCCCAAGCCGCGCGGGCCTTTGCCGCCGATGTCGATGTCCTTGATCGGTTCGAGGCGCGCCAGATCGATCACGATGACGCCAGCCGGCGTGCTCACGTAGGCGACGTTCTCGGGGACGGCGCCGCAAACCGTATGGATCGCGGCACCGTAGAGCACAGCGATCGCGCCCAACGCGTTGCGTACTGCTCTGCTGATCACGATTTCGCTCCTTTGAATCGATAGCTTGAACCGATCGCGCGCATTGCCGAGGCAATTCGGTTGCAGAGGAGGTCGGACTATGCGCTGGACTCGGCCAGTTTCCCGGTGGCCGATCGGCGTCCATCATCGTCTGCATCCAGCACGAGAACTCTGTGTCTAAGATCGCAATAGCCGCCCGCCGTGGGATTCATCAAGCACGCAAAACCAGCCGATGAATCCCTCGGTGCGTCGACGTGAAGATCAAGGATACCAAGGGCACAACCGAGCTGTCGACGCTTTTGGACGGTCCGATCATCTTGCCTTACTGCCGGCCGGCCATTGCACGATCGCGGCGACACACGACGGCATGACGAAGGTGCGTGACGTCACGATCGCAGTGAACAAGCCGGAACGAGTAGTCTTCGAGTGGTCGCAAACGGCTGATATGCACGCGGTCGATGGCGTTGCCGCGACATCCCGTCATCGACGCGGTGCCCGCCGCTCGCGATACGGCCATCGGCGGTTTTATTGCGAGCGACGGCCGATTACGGTCAGGCACCGAGTGCGCGCGTCAGCTCGGCAGCCTGCGCCTTGTTGACTTTTCCGCTGACGACATCGCCGACGACGACATTGCGTCCATAGTACGCGCTCGTCTGATCGGGATCGAACTTGATGTCCGCGACGCCAAGAGCAGCCCCCGCAAACAGGCCCTTTGCGTCGGACCACAGCGTAACGTCGCCCTTGCCAGCGGAGGCCTCGCGCTCCTTCGACCAGTTGACGATCGTAAGGCCCGCGTCGGCGTCGAGCGACCAGTCGTTATTGCGCGTAAAGCTCTGGACCGCTTGATCGTTGTTCAGCACCAGAACGAACGAGCCGCCCTCGGCTCCGATTTGTGCGCCCACGCTGACATCGCCGAAGTTGTAGAACGCCGGATCCGTCCATTCACCGTTGCGTTTGACCAACAGCAGACCCTCGCCTCCGGCGCCGCCAATGCCAACAGCTGCGCGCCCGAACTTGGTTGCGACGAACACGCCCTTGGCGTCATGCAGCAACTCGCTGGCTCTTGGATCCGATCGCATGCGCTGGATGACGGCGGCAGCTCGGTCGACGACATGCGCCGCCGCTCGCGCTTCATCCTTGGCATCGCTGGTTGCGCCGTACGCACCTGACGAGGAGCTGACACCGGCACCGGCGGCCGTTCCCGAAGTGCCGGCTGCAGGCTGACCTGCCGCCGATCCCATTGATGCCAATGCGACGCAGGAACCCAGCCCGATTACCCCCAATACCTTCCGCTCGAACTTCATGAGTGTCTCCTTTTCGACATTGCGGCGCAGCCGCCAACAAGACTTCGATCGAGCGTGACCCAGGGAGTTCTGACCCTCGCAAGCAGGCGGGAGCCGCGTACGGGCTTCAGCGTGCTTGGTCCCATGAGCGCACCGCGGAATCGCGCCGGCGTTAAGTCAGTCTTAATTCGACACGCTTACGATAGTCTCGGAGTGCGAGACTGGCTGTGATTCTCGGGCCGCTTAGGAACCCGAGCGGCGTTGTTCGCACTCCGAAGCTCGTTTATCTACCAGTGGAGCTTTCTATGAAGAGGAGTGTTGAAATCGTCGGCGCCGCACTGCTGGTCGCGGTCAGCACGCTTGCCGCCGCGCGCACCACGGCGCAGTCGTTCGCCGACGAGTTCAAGGTGATGCAGTCGTATTCGGGTAGCGGACCCATGTACCATGCGTCGCCGACGCTGAGCGCCAACGCCCAAGATCCTTCGGCGGGCTTGACTGAGAATGGAATGCAGGCGCTCTCGAACGGCGATCCGACTTGGCAGCCGACGGTCATGACGCACAGTACGAGCGCCGTACCCGCGCTAGCTCGGACGAATCCGCATGGTCTTTCCTTTGAGTTCTACCAGGCGGCATCATCCAATTCGGACGAGTTCAAGCTACCGCCAGGCAGTGGTGCGCCGGCATTCATGAAAGCGGTCGGCTGAGTTGCCATCGCGAGTGGCTTTCCGGAACGGATCGCTCTGCGGTTGCGCCTTTCGCACAGGGCATGTCAGCGCGGCTTGGGGCTCCAACGTTATCGGATTCGACGCAACGTTCGTGCATGTCTCGACGTTTGGACGCATGGAAGCGCGCCGCGTTGGTGATGTTGCTGATCGCTGCCGTGCTCGTGCATCTCTCCACGAGTGGCGGGGGCATCTCGCAGCCGGTTGCCCGCGATTCGACAGCAGGAATGCTCGCGGCCCGATGGGCCTCGACACCGCAGCAATGTTGATCAGACGCAGCTGTATCCGGTGCAGAGCGGTCTACGCACGCATCGGAAGCAGCATTCGAGAGCCGGCGCGCACGGCTCAACGTGCTATCGGAACCGTGTTCCGAACGCAGGTGTCGAAGTTATATTTCCCAGTGAGGCAAGACAGCCACGGGCCGTGGGGAAGCGCTGACGTGCTGCTTCTGGATGGCTCAAGTGCTGCCCAGCCTTCTGATCGAGGAGTGACCTTTCATGCAATCGCTATCCATGCAACCGCGCAAGCAGATGTTGCTACTGAGCTCACTGGCGGTCATTTCCGCCACCGCATCGCTGGCATGGGGATCCACCAACTCTGACATGCCTGCCGCACTGCATGTAGGCTCCGTGACGTACCTGAGCGGTGGCGGTGCGCCCGCGCAGGAGCAAGCGATGTTAAGTGACGCGAAGCAGTATCCGCTCGAATTGCAGTTCATTTGGGGTCGTGGCGCCAAGGAGACCCCGGTGACCGCCAGCGAGTGGTCGATCGACAATGCCGCCGGCCATGTGGTCGTTGCCGCGCACTCCGGCGGGCCGATCATCCTCGCCTCGCTTCCAAATGGCCGCTATACCGTTCGGGCTACCTATGACGGCGATACCGTGGCGCGCGTCGTGCGGGTTCGCAAGGGCAGCCACGACGATGTCCTGCTGGAGTGGCCAGACTAGCACCCCTTTGCTTAGCGCCCGAAGTTGATGTGACAGCCATTGCGTATGTGCGACGGGCATGTTCTCGATCTCGCCGCGGTCGCCGATGTCGACTCTACGACGAACGACCATCGCCAGCCGGTCGAGGGTCCACCGCGTACTCGGCGCTCTTTAGGAGATTAGTCTATGATCACCAAGATGATGATTGCCTTGCTGACACTCGGCGCATCGGTCGCCGTCGCGGCGGAACAGCCGCAGATGGTCAAGCACCGGGCGAATGCAGAACCTCCCAAGGACTCGTCGAAGGTCATCGATTGGAAAGCCATTGACACCAATCACGATAACCTCATCGAACCCGCCGAAATGCAGCGCTACCTGAACAAGGAGTGGGCAAAGGCCAAGAAGACCGCCGCTCAAGGGTGACCGCAGCAGCTTGCGCAACTGAACTACACGGATGGCGGTAGCGGGCCGTGGCGTCCGGTGGTATGTGCGCATGCCACCCACGCGATCGCTGGAAAGTAGCCGCCAAAACGCCCCAGCACCGATCATGACCCGCTTGTTCCGCTTCCAGGCTGACTCGCCAATTTGCGCGTCCTCGAAATCGAGGAGGTCCAGGCGGTCCGGCGGTCGTCTACGCGCCAGCTTCGCATCCGTTCGTTGAGGGGCTGATCAAAGCGGATCGCCGAGGGCGATCGACGGCACCGCACGACACGACCGCGTCAGTGTTTGCCCGGCGCAGGGCCCTGCACGACCTGCACCAAGTGCTCAGGCAGCAGGTACCGCGCAAACGCGTCCTGCACCTGCTGCGCAGTAAGGTCGAGGTAGTGCCTGGCCGCGACCATCGGCTGATCCAGCGGTTCACCCTTGAAGCTCCATGTCAGCAGCGAGTGTGCAATGCGCTCCACGCTGGCGACCTGCAGCGGGATCGAGCGGATCTCATACTGCCGTGCATTGGTCAACTCGTCGTCGCTGATGGGCGTGTTCTTCATTGCCTTGATATTGGCGAGAATCAGCGCATTGACCTGCGCCACCTTTCCAGGATCGCTGCCGTACTGGACATAGAAGACGGAGCGCGCGCGATCGATCTCCATGCCGGATCCGGCACCATAGGCATACCCGTGTCCGACCCGGATTTCCGTCATCAGCCGCGAGGCGAAGCCGTTGCCCCCGAGCACGTCGTTGCCAAGCTTCAACGCGTAGCGATCGGGATTCCGTAGATCCACTGGCAGCATTTGGCCCATCACTACTCTGTCCTGCGCGGCATAGAGATTCGGCACGACGGCATAACCGGGTGGATTGAGGGGAACCTTCGGCGGAATGACGTCGGGCTTCGGCCCTTCCGCTTTCCACGGTCCGAAGTATTTTTCGACTGCCACCCGCGCCTGATCTGGCGTGACATCCCCGATCACCAAGATGGTGGTGAGATCGGGGCGATAGGTATCGTGGAAGTAGTTCCGGACGTCGGCCAGCTGAAGCTTCTCGACTGTAGCGGGCGTTGCTTCGCGCAGGCCCGAATCGCCGGCGGGCAGCAGGCGCTCGCGCAAAGCGCGGAACGTCTTGTATCGCGGGGATTGCAGCTCGCCGGCGAGGGTACGCGCGAGCGATTGCTGCTGAACCTCGAAGGCCCGCTGCGGCAGCGCGGGATTCAGCTCATTGTCAGCCAGCAGTTGCATGCCTCGATCGAAGCTCGCACTCGGCACCACGAGACTGAAATCGTCGCCACCGCTCTCGGTTGCCGCGATCGCATCGAGCTCCGCGTGAAACGCCGTTCGCTCGAGCGTCGTCGTCCCGTAATCGAACAGGGAGGCGAGCAAGCGGCCCACGCCTTCCCGATCCTTCGGTTCCTGAAGACCGGCGTTGTGATCGACGTGGCCTACGACGGTCACTGTCTTGCTCACCGTTTCCGGTTGCACGACGAGCGTGATGCCGTTCGCAAGCGTGACCTGCGTAGGCTCGAGCGTCCAATGCGGCATTTCCAGCTTGGCGAGCGTGTGCGCGGCCCAGTCGGGTAGCGGCACGTCGAGCGGCTCCTTGGTCCCGAACGATTCGGTGCCACCGAAGCCCGAGCTTTCCGGGGGCCGCTTGCCATTCGCATCGGGCGTGAGCACGACGCTCACACGGGCATCCGAGCGAAGATACGCGCGCGCGACCCGATTGACATCGTCAACCTTGACGTCCTGGATCCGCTGCTCGGCGGCTTCCGGTGAGTCCACTCCTGTCCAGGCAAGCGCGTGCGACCATGCGCTCGCAACGCTCGCCGCGCTGTTCTTCTGAAGCTCGAATTGTGCGAGCTCCGAGCGCTTTGCGGCTTCGACCAGATCGGCAGATACGCCGTCTTCGAGCAGCGCATCGATGACGCCGTCGAGAAGGGCCGAGGCCTGCCGTCCATCCCCGCCTTTCGGAAACCCGACCTCCACCACGCCGATGCCGCCGCGGCTGAACGACTCGATGTCCGCGCCGGCGCTCAGGACCTTTCCTTGCGCGGCGAGCTTGGCGAGCTCGCTGCGAGAATTGTTGAGGACGTCCACCAGCACCTGCGCTGCCGCGTAGTCCTTCGACCTCTCGCCTGGCAACCGGTAGAGGAACTGCACCAGGCCGGTCCCGGACGGCGTCGTGCGCATGATGGTCTGCGGGCGCACGGGCTTGAGCACCAATGCCTTGCGTGCCGGTATCGGCCGCGACGGGATTGCACCGAACAGCGCCTTCACCTGGTCGAGCGTCGCCCGCGGATCGATGTCGCCGACGATCACGAACACTGCGTTGGCCGGCTGATACCAGCGGTCGTAGAACAAGCGCAGGAATCTTGCCGTCGTCCTGTCGAACGAAGGCCGCGTGCCGAGCGGGTCGTCAGCGTAGCCGGTGCCGGCGTACAGGATCTTCTCGGCCTGCTCGAACGCAAGGAAACCCGGGTTGGAGATGTCGCGTGCAACTTCCTGCTCGATTGCGCCCTTCTCGAGGTTCCAGTCCCTCTCGGCGAGCAGCGCACCCCGCATACGGCTGGCTTCGATGCGCAGCAGAATGTCCAGATACGGCGCGGGTGCCTCGAAGAAATATTGCGTGGCATCGTTGGTGGTGAACGCGTTGTCTTCGCCGCCCATCTTGCCGGTTATTTCGTTCAGTTGCGCCCCGGTGAGTCCCTTGCTGCCACGAAACATCATGTGCTCGAGAGCGTGTGCAGTACCGGGGAATCCAGTCGCAGTCTCGTAACCCCCGGCGAGATAGGTCATCTGCGTGGTCACCATCGGCGCCAATGTGTCGCGCACGATCACCACGCGCAAGCCATTGCCAAGGGTTGCGCGCACTACGTCGTCGCTCCCATTTGCCAAAGCGGGTGCGCGGGCGTCCGCGGCGCCGTGCGGAAGCGCGAGCAGCCCGAACACGAGCACGGCACCGAGGGCGAGCGTTTTGATGAGGCGAGGGTTCATTCGAACAAAGCTCCGGTGGCGGGTGGACCAGCCGTTGTGTAAGCGACCGGCGTGTAGTATCGAGCGCTTAGACAATGCGATTTCACGTTCGGCTCCTCCACGAGCGCGAATCGTCGCAGGAGAGAGCTACACGTTTCGCGTCCCGTCACCCGAGGCGACCGTTCCGCTCGTTTACGCATCCGACTGAGCCCGGGTTGCGCGCGTCACTGACAGTGAAAGCGCGCACGCAATTGCGCGGCCACGTGTGGCCGGTAAGCGGCGTTACGCCGTGCGTCCGTTTTCGGGAATCGCCAAATTCGCCCTTCGACACGAAGCTGACTTTCAATGCTCGTCTCGGAGTCAATGGACGGCTCTGTCGTAGTTCGTAGCCTTGTCGATTCCCTTGGCAGTGCCTATGCCTTTAACGTTCTTGAGGATAGTCCCATCCAGGTCCGCCTCGGTGAAATCGGCGCCCGCGATATCTGCGCCGGTCAAATTGGCGCCAGACAACTTTACTCGGAACAAGTTGGCGTCTGTCAAGTTTGCCCCACTGAGATCGGCAAACATCATGATGGCCCGATTCAGGTTCGCCCCGCGCAGATTGGCTCCTGTCAGTTTCGCGCCGCTAAGATCCGTGCGCATCTGGCCCATGCCCTGATTCTTGATGTCCACACCCAGGTTGGCTTGACTCAGGTCTGCGCCGCGAAGATCGGCTCCAGGCAGGTCGGCGATCATACGCACGCCGGATAAGTTCGCGCCCGCGAAGTTCGGCTTGTCTTTCACCTCTCCACCCAGTAGCACCAGGCCGAGCATGCTGCTGCCGGAAAGGTCGGCCCCGGCGAAGGTGGCACCCATGAGCCAGGCGCCGTTCAGATTCGCACGCGCGAGTTTCGTCTCGGCAAGATCGGACGATACCAATCGAGAAGCAAACAGATTCGCGCCGGAGAGGTTGGCCCCCTTGAAATCAACGTTGCTGAGATCGAGGTCCGAAAGATCCTTGCCCGCCAGATCAACGGGCCTCTGCCTGTCTGCCTTTGCCAGGAGTTCACGCACCTGCTCGGCAGTGAAATCGGCTGCCTGAGAAAAAGACGAAGCACCCAGCCCAGCAACGGCAAGGAGGACCCAGTGCAAGCGCCGCTTTTTCATGAGGGAGGTCGTCGGTCAGAGAGGTCTCTCGATCAACGGGACCTGATCGACCGAGTACCCCAAGTCTACGCCCCCAGCTCTTGCTCATCGCGCCCGCGTCAAGCCGGCGTTCAGCAGGCGAGCGGAGCGGCCGGCGAACATTCGAATTGCTCCGCCGCGCCGCCATTTCGGAATCGAATTCGGCGCTGCGTTGATGCAGATCAACTGCAGCACGGCCGCAAGGACGCCTGGTCACGATCGACCAGAACGCAAAAGCCTACGCGACGCACTTCTGAAGGACCTCGGAAAGCTGATCGAGCGTGTGTTTGGGCATGCCGATACTTTCGGCGTCCATGGCAATCGAATCGAATCCGCGATGGACACCGAACGCGAGCGTTTTGAACTCGAGCGGCAGCTTTGCCCAACATCGCGGCCGGCACAGTGCCCCTATTGCATCCGCGGGCACACTGACGAGGCGTTGAAGGCCGGTGCGACCGAACAGGAGCTCATGGAAGCGATTTGGGTCGCCGCCGAGATGCGGGCCGGCGCTGCCTATGCGCATTCGATTCTCGCCCTCGATGCGATGAATCGAGTCTCGGGGCCCCACGGCCACGATTGAAGCAAAGCCATATGCGACCCGATCCAGGCCGTTTTCCAGACTGTCGCGAGGCGTAATCATGGCCATAACACACGCCGCTCCAGGCGAGGTCATCGATGTTCGCGGCCCGGAGCGGGACCATCCGACCCGCGGACTCGAAAACGCTGATCAGGACCGACCATCTCGAAATCTTCCGCTACGCACTCCCCGCCGGAAAGGTGATCGACACTCACACCGCCGCAGGGTTGATGGTGGTCCAATGCCACGAAGGCACGGTCGAATTCACGGCCCTCGGCAACACCCGGCAGCTCACGCCCGGCACGATGCTCTATCTGCCGGACCACGACGCCTCGGCCTCGTTTTCGGCCACGCCTATCGGGCCATGGCACTCGATTCCGCGATTCCCAGCGAATTCGGCTGGTGACGGCAGTCTGCGTTCGCAGCTGTCCGCCGTTCCTGGTCTGAGTTACTGGCCTCAGCTCGTCACGATGATCGGTCCTGTCGTTGATCATAGGCTGCGCCGGCACGACTGAAATACTGTTACCGCCGGACCCATTGCGGTACAGGTCAATACCGTCGGCGATCGTGTCGCGGAATCCGATGACGCCGATGATCACGCCGAAGGTCAACGCCGTACGCGATCGTGCAGCCGAGTCCGATCACGACGGCGACCGCGCCGATAATCGCGATGACAGTCAGATGTAACATCGTGCTGCAAAAGGATGTGCTCGGGCGGCGCCACAGGATCGTTCCTGCTGCCCGAGCAACGTGAGCTCGTTTTGCCTTGGATGACACTTCATGATTAGCCGCAATTGGAGAGCATGTTCACCAAGCACGGTTGTGGCCGACCTACTATCTTGATCGCGAGGCGGCGGACTGCCGTCCGATCGCCATCGCAATCAGCGACGCGCCGATTGCGGTCATCGCCATTGCATCCTGCGAAAGCATCGAAAAGAGTGCGTCGATGACGTGCGGGTTGCTTTGCTCGACGTATCGCGCCAGCTCGTAGATCTGGCCCGACGTAAGACGCGCCGCGTCGTCGAGCGATATCGGTATTTCCGGCCACCGCGTGCGCTCGACGTACTTCGCGAAGATGCCTCCGCCGAGGACCGCCAAAGCCAACGGTCCGACAGCGCCGAGCAGGCGGCTCAGCAACCGTACCTTGAATGCGATTCCAAGCTTGTCGAATGCGGCCGCGATGATGGCGGGCGCTGACACGGTGTCCGACAAGCCAGCGGCCGACGACGAGACGACCGGCGTCGCATCCGTTTTGTCCGCCGGGTGGATCAGCTCCGAAGACATCCTACTCTTGTTCCCGCCAAGTCCTACTTACGTCCCAAGGGTCGACCGCTCGCCGCTGACGCATGCACCGCTTCGCGTCGGCCGCGTGGTCGACGGTATCCACCAGGAAAGGCGATTGGCTGCGAGCGTAGGCCTTTCAAATTTCACGCCGGTTGCGACAAGCTATCGCTCGCGTTACAGTTGAAACATTGCGCGGCAGACCGCGCGACGCCGGGGAACAGGCGCGCGCCTTGCTCGCACAGTTCGGCGCCGCAATGTCATCGAAGAAAAGCGTGCACGTTCCTGGCGCCAGTATCTCGCGAAGCCCTAGGCGCCGGTGCCATGGATGCTCGAGAGCCGTAATCGCGCTGCAGCGCGGCCGTTACACGGAACGGCGGTGATCGTGGCACTGAGATCAGCGGCGATGCACGGCGCGTCATCAAGGGCGCTGCCATCGCCGTCGTCTAGCTCTGCATCATCGACGCGAAACAGCGCAGCGCGCTGAATTGCCTCAGCAGCAACTCGCCGCCGACGGCACGCGCGTGCTCGCCGTCGTGCGCACCGGCCGCGAGGTGCACCGGCGCATGCTGACCTACACGCTGAACACGACGCTCAAGACATTCGAGATCGTCGTGTTCCTGACCGTCGGTCTGCTTCTCACGGGCGGCTTGATCGTGTCGCCCACGCTGATCGTGCTGCTGCTGTTCACCAACGACTCGTCACGATGGCCATCGCCACCGACCGCGCGCAGCCCGCGCCACTGCCTCAGCGGTGGCGCGTGAGCAGGTTGATCGGTTGATCGCGGATGAGTCGCGTTTGCCGGGGTGTCGCTGCTGTTCTCGCTCGCGCTGTACGGATGGGCGCGCGGTACGCAAGGACTCAGTGGCGCGCAACTGCAGGACCGTCGTGTTCCTTGTTCTCGTATTCACCAACCAGACTTGCGGCACCGCCGACATCGCTCTTCAGGCGCTGCGCATGCTTTGAGATCGCGCCGCGTCGGATCATCGACGACCGGGGGTGGATCGGAACGACCGAAGCGTTCGAGCGCCGGTACCAGAGCCGGCGCGACCTCGAGCGCAGCGTCCCGCGGCATTCGCGGTCTGACCGCGACTCGGCGTTTCAGCTGAAACGGCGCACCGCATCGATGCAATCTCGCGGAAACGATGCGCGCCGAAACTCGAACTTGTCCGCCGACCAGTCCACGTGACGTTTCCGCGGACACGCACACGACCTCAACCAGATCTCAGGAGTCATCATGAAGCTCAGGCTCACATCGCTCATCGGTCTCGCGCTCGCGGGTAGCGCCACTGTCGCACTCGCACAAGGCTCGTGGCAGCAGTCCGGCACGTCGACGCTCGGTGACACGATCCGAGTGTACCAGTCCGAATCGTCCGGCTCGGCCGTGTATCAACTGCATCCACCGAAGATTTCGAACGTTTCGGCCGATGCCATTCCGCGAGCAACGACGGCGCATCAGCGCGCGGCGCGCTTCGCCGCCGAAGAACGCGCATTGCAGCTTGCCTCGCTCTCGGACGTCCCCTTCAGCTCGCCCCCCAGGCAGGCGACGATCATCCGCCACTCCGATCATGAGTCGAACGCGCAGCAGGCGCGCGACTTCACGCGCAGGTTCGACGAGTATCAGGCGCTTTCGACGAGTTGACGTCGGCATGCCGGAGCGACGCGCGCGTGCACTGCTCGCCGTGCGTCGCTGCGGTGTCCGGTTGAGCTCGCGCTCAACGCTTCGCCAGCAGCGAAGGCTGCGCGCCGTGCCCGTGCAGTGCGCGCGCGAGCGCAAGGGCAAGCTCACGATGGCGCAACGGCTTGTGCAGAACCTCGACGACGCCGGCGCGTTGAGCGCGGCCGGCGAGCGCGGGACCGCTGAATCCGCTTACGAGCAGGATCGGGATGGTCGGCCGCACGTGATGGATTTCGGCGGCCACGGCGCTTCCGGTGACATCCGGCATCGTTTCATCGGCGACGACTGCATCGAAGCGCAGCGGATCGGCGTGAAACGCGGCCAGTGCGCGGCGACTGCTGGTGAATCCTACCGGCTCGTAGCCCAGCTCGGCGAGCGAGTCTTCGGCGAGCCTCACGAGAGTTTCCTCGTCGTCGACGACGAGCACGGTTTCACCATCGCCGCGAGGAAGCGTCGGCTCCCTCGACTCGGCGGGGCGCGTTGTGATCCCGGCCCGTGGCAGCCAGATCGCGAAAGTGGTGCCTCGCCGGGCATCGGTCCGTACGTCGATAACGCCACCGAGATCGGTGACGATGCCGTGCACCAGCGAAAGCCCGAGCCCCGTTCCCTCACCAACGGGCTTAGTCGTGAAGAACGGATCGAACATCCGCTCCTGCACATCGCGTGGTATGCCGACGCCATTGTCTGCGACGACGATGCGAACGTATTCGCCGGGCATAACGCGTCCATGCGAGAGCGCGCGCGTCTCTTCGACCTGCTCCCGCGAGAGCGTCACCTCGAGCGTTCCCCCGGCCGACATCGCGTGCACAGCGTTGGTCGCGAGGTTCATGACGAGCTGATGCAGCTGCGTGGGATCGCCGACGACGGCGGCGTCGCCGACGTTGAGCTGCCGTACGAGTCGAATTGACGGCGGGAGCGTCGGCGCAAGAAGATCCAGCGTTTCATCGACCACCGCCTGCACGTGCACCGGGATGCGTGCGGCCATTCCGCTGCGGCTGAAGGCGAGGATGCGCTCGACCAGTGCCTTCGCGCGATTTCCGGCCTGCAGGATTTGGTCGACGTAACGCCGGACGGGGCCGTCTTCGGCGACGGTGCGTTGCGCCATTTCGCCGTAGCCCAGTATCGCGCCGAGGATGTTGTTGAAGTCGTGGGCGATACCGCCCGCAAGCGTGCCAAGCGCCTCGACCTTCTGCGCCTGGCGCAGCTGCGCTTCGAGCTCGGCGCGCTCCTCGTCGGCGCGCTTGCGCGCGCTGATATCGATCACCGACCCTGTCATCCGATACGGTGTCCCGTCGGCGCGGCGCAGGCAGCGGCCCCGGCACTGCAGCCAGCGCCAGTCGCCGTTCGGGCCGCGCACACGGTACTCGACGTCGTACGCCGGGGTCCGGCCAGCGAGGTGCTCGCGCATCGCTGCGTCGCTGGCCGCGCGGTCGGCAGGCTCGATCGGCAGGCCGGCCCACCACGTGTCGTGCGTGGCGACCGGCGCATCGGCCGCCTCTGCGTGCAGCGTCTTCATTCGCGGTGACAGGAAGAGCTGATCGTCATCGATATGCCAATCCCAGTGTCCCTCGTCGCTGCCCTCCATCGCAAGTGCGTAACGCTCCTCGCTGTCCCGCAACCGCCGCTCCCCTTCGGCGCGGCGCTTGAGCTCGCGCAGGAGCGCCGCCGCGAGGAGCGCGGTGAGAAGTGCGACGCTCACCGTGCGCACTGCGATGCTGATCGCCTCGTCGCGCCACGCGGCGAGCACATCGTCCTCCTTGCGCGACACGGCGACGAACATCGGGAAGCCGTGCACCGACGCCGTCGCGATGAAGCGTGGCGCGCGCTCGAACGGAATCGTCACACGGCGCACGATCTCTTTTTCATCTGCCTCTCGGCGAACGGCGAGCAGCTCTGGAATGATCTTACCGACCGAGTCGCGAACGGCCGGGTGCGACGCGACAAGCACGCCGTCGTCGTCGACGAGCCTCACCGCGCTGCCCGGTCCGAGATCGATGTTGCGCAGCGTTTGCTCGAACGCGCCGACATCGAGTATCGCGACGATGACGCCTTCGAACCGCCGCGCAGCCGACAGCAGGGGGCGCGAAACGACAATGACGAACCGGCCTCTTTCGGGAGCCGGCAGCGGATCGCTGACGTAGAGTCCGCGCTTGGAGGGATCGCGCTGCGCGGCGAAGAACGGCGCATCGGCAGCCTCTTTGGCGACCGTCCCTTCGTGCAGCGTCGAGAATCGGACCACGCCGGCCGCGTCGATCACCTTCAACGCCAGCACCGGCCGCAGGCCCGCAATGCGCGCCTGCAGTTCCGACAGCACGGCGTGAGGACCGCTGTCCGCCGCCTCCGCCAAGTACCACTCTCCGGTGTCCCTCAGCAACAGGTCGACGGTCTGTAGATTGCTGCGTACGTTTTCCGCGAGCGCATGCGCCAGGTTCGTAAGGTCGCGATTCTGGGCGACGAGCGTTTGCTGCAGCGTTCGGTTGACGTCGTAGAACGCATTCGCGGTGAACGCGACGATAAGCACCAGCCCAAGGCCGAGAATCAGCGCGCGCAATGCGCGACCCGAGCGAGTGGCAGCGACGTCGTGCGTCATCGGCGCAGACGCGCCCATTTTCGTTAGCGAACCTTCAGCCGGCGACGCTCATTGCTGCGCGCACCGTATCAAGCAGGCAGTTGCGCGTGAATGGCTTCGCCAAAATTCCCCGTACACCCATCGAATCGAGTGCGGCCGTGGCATCTCCCGCGCCCACACAAAACCTCGCCGACATCGCGATCACCGGCGTCGCGGGAAACAGCGCGCGCAGCCTGCGGACCGTCGGGACGCAATCGCACCGTGGCATGTTTACGTCGACGATGATCAGGTTCGGCGCCGGTCCGGCGCGCGCGGGCGGTGTCGGCGCGAGCATGACGTCGTAGCCCGCGTCGACCAGCCACTCGCGCAGTAGCACGCGCATGAGATCGTCGGAGTCGCAGACAAGAATGTTCGACATACGGGTATAGCGACGAACGCGCTCGCTCGCGCTGCGCGCCAAGGCGCTCGCCACCGCACGCGCGCCGATGGCGCCGTCGGCGGTCTTGGTTTGCGGAACGCCGCCCGCTCAACCGCTGTCCGATCGACTCCATTGCACCGTTCTCCAGTTTCCGCGTCATTTCGCCGCTGGGCCGCACCGTTACGATTGTAACCACAAGTGCGCTTCAAACGCGCTGTCGCGAGCCTCGGGAATGGCAGTGACCTTATAATTTCACCGTCTCCAGCTCCGGAACCGAAAAAGGCCATTGTCCACCACGCTGCCTCACATTCTCGTCGTCGACGACGATCCCGCGCTTCGCGCGCTCATCGCCGAATACCTGGGGATGAACGACATGCGCGTAACCGTTGCAACCGACGGCGCGCAGATGTCGGCCGCGCTCGCCGAGAACGCGATCGATCTCGTCGTCCTCGACCTCAAGCTTGCCGGCGAGGATGGTATGCGGCTCGCCCGAGCGCTGCGCGAGGACTCGCGCATTCCGATCATCATCCTGACCGGTCGGCGCGACGAGGCCGATCGCGTCATGGGCCTCGAGCTTGGGGCCGACGATTACGTGACGAAGCCGTTCAGTCCGCGGGAATTGCTCGCGCGCATACGTGCGGTGCTTCGTCGCACAAGCGTCGACGCGGACACGCTGCCGGCACGCGATGCGTCGCGGCGCGCTTACCGCTTCGCCGGATGGGAACTCAACCTGCGATCGCGGCGACTGATCGCGCCCGACGGCAAGCGCATAGAACTCACCAACGGCGAGTTCGGCTTGCTGCAGGCATTCTGCGCCGCGCCGCGGCGTATACTCTCGCGCGACCAGCTCATCGAGCTCTCGCGACTCGACACCGCGGAGGTCTACGACCGCTCGGTCGACGTGCAGATCCTCCGGCTGCGCCGCAAGCTCGAGGTCGATCCCAGCCGGCCGCAGCTCATCAAGACCGAGCGCGGGGCGGGCTACCTTTTCGACGCTGGCGTCGAGCTGCTTCGCTGATCGCCGTGGCCCGGCGAGAAGTGCACTTGGCGTTGAATCCCACGCGCAGCGCCGAGCGAGTGTGCGCCGCGAGGTCACGTCGGCAAGCCCGATCCTAAGTTTTCCTTAAGTTCAGGTCGCTAGCATTGTTCGAATGCTCGCGTCTGAGCGAGTACGTCGATCGTTCGGAACCGCGTGCGCCACCCGCGTTCTAAGCGACGCCGCCGGTTGTCCCTATCCTTCTCATCCTAGGAGCATCAGTGTCCGCAAGACTCACTGTTTCCGCGCTTTCTATTTTATGGTGCGTGACCGCTGGCGCGGCGTCTGCCGCCGCTCCAGCACGATCGCTCGACATCGAGCTGCAGGACCCCTCGACCGCCCCTTCGATCGCACACATGCGCATCGTGCTGGACCATGACACGATCAAACCCGGACGTGTCACTTTCCATGCCGTGAACGAGTCGAAGAACCTCGTGCACGAGGTCATCATCGGTCGCGACGATGGCGCCAAGCAACTTCCGATGGACGCGAAGCACGCCCGCGTGATCGAAAGCCGCGTCCGGCGCCTCGGAGAGATTGCCGACCTAGCGCCGGGCACGTCGGGCACGCTGACCGTGGAACTCAAACCCGGCACCTACAGGCTGTTCTGCAACCAGCCCGGTCACTATCAAGACGGCATGTTTACCATGTTGACCGTTACCCGGTGACGCGGGTGCCAGCTGCACCCGACAATCCGGCGCTAAACACCAATTCGGACTTACCTCGCGCGCTTGGACGCGCGGCGGGCGGCAGCTGGCCGGCGCGGCGGAATGGCACAGCGAGGCGTCGCCGGGCCCTCATCCCTGATCAATGGACGCCGCGAGTCCAATCATAGGCCCGGAGTGCTCACGAAGTCCGGGAAGTCCAGTTCGTGTAGCGTGGCACCGTATAGTTGCGGCAGGCGCCGTGAGATCGTGACCGTCTCTCGCAGTTGGCGAAGTGCATTTAATACATTGTTTTATTAATTCAATCATCATTGTTATTCATCATCGCCATTGTCAGTACCGCCCTCGCACTCATGCTTCTTGACGCCGGTGTCCTTGTAGTCCGGCTTGCTATCCGCCTCGTGCTTGTACTTGGCAAGCACGTCTTCGCAGAGGGTGGCGGTCGTCTCGAGATTGCCGCCGCAGTGGAAATTGGCGGCGTCGTCGGTGCTGCCGCTGCCGTTGTAGATTGCGGTCTGCGGGTACGGGCAAAGAGGACGCGTGCGAGGAACGCCGCCGACCGTGCTCGCGGCGATGATCTGCTCCGGCGCGATGCCGTTCTCGACCCAGTTGACCAGCGCCGGAAACGCATTCGGTACGGCGCAATGCCCGGCGCCGGGCGCGCGGAACAGACGATAGAAGT
The DNA here is from genome assembly GCA_963728935.1 of uncultured beta proteobacterium. Taxonomy (GTDB): domain Bacteria; phylum Pseudomonadota; class Gammaproteobacteria; order Burkholderiales; family Casimicrobiaceae; genus CAVSMC01. The sequence goes on from CAVSMC010000001.1 coordinate 4,534,187, forward strand.
CCTGAAGCTTGCTGAAGTCGGTGTGGTGCCCCTCGGTGGCCAATGACCGGTAGTAGTTGATCACGCCACGCGGCATGATGAGCTGGTCGTTCGCCCCGACCAGGGTGAGGAGCTTGCCGCCGCTCTTCTCGTACGCCTTAAGATCGCCGAAGGTATCGGTCACATCCGCAATGTTGCGCGAGCCGTCTTCATGGACGTCCGCATACTCGTCGGGCGAGACGGTCGTCCAGTCGAAAGTGCGATCGTGTTCGTCCCAGTGGAATTGCGTGACGCCAAGCGCGAAAGGATTCGTGCCGTTGAGACCTGTCAAGGCCGTGCCTCGATCGAGGCCGAACCAGACCTTGCTGCCTTTCTCGTTTCGTGGTCCATCCCAGATCTTGTCGATCGCGTCAGCTTCCGCAGGCGTCAGGCAATTGCTCGCCGGAGCGGTTAATGTGCCACAGACATTTGCCGTCGCGCTGAAGGTACATGTGCGCGGATCATCGATCACACCATCGGTGACGCCATCGGCGGAATCGCAAGCAGCAACAGCCGAGGCCGTGGCCTGGTTGAGCTTTGCCGCGGCGATCGGACCGCCGACAGCGTCGCGCATCACGATCTGCCCCCACATCTGCGCTGTCTGGAAGCGCGTCCAATAGATCGCCGGTGCATTGGCGAGAATCCCGTCGAGCTCCTTAGGCAGCTCCTGGGCGAGCACGTAGCCTTGACGTCCGCCAGTCGAACAGCCGTTCCAGTAGTTATACGCGGGCTTCATCGCGTAGTACGCGTTCGCGACCGCCTTGGAGACGAGGATCTGCTGCTTCATCCCGTTGCGGATGAAGTCGTTGATGAATTGATAGTTGTAGGTCCCGTCGAGGTTGACCCCGGGCTCGCAGTTGCCTCCGGAGTGGCCGGTATCGTTGCCGGACCCGACATAGCCAGCGTTGACGGGGGCGTTGACGGCAAGGCTTCCGGAACAGCCTCCGCCGCCGATCCCCTGCGTCCTGCCGTTCCAAGCGCCTTGCACCCCGCCTATACCGCCGTCCACTGAATTGAGCGGCAATCCCACGCGGATGTTGATGTTCTGGTCGGGATTGGTGCCGTACAGGATGTTCACCTGACAGTAGGAGACGTTCGCTCCGACGGTACCGACGATATGACTCTCCGCCGTCTTGACGCCTTGCCTGCCCAGCAATTCGCTGTGCGGACCCGCGAGATCGATGCAGCTCAGGGGTGCGGGCGGGACTTCGGGCCTCTTGCCGGTTGCCGAAAACGCCGGCGCGAGCAGAACGATACCGACCAGAGTGGCGATTGCAAGTTGCATGGGGATGGGACGCATAAATGACTCTCCTCCGGATTGTGGCCGTTGCCTCAAAGGTCTGAGCTCGCAGGGACTGTGGGCGGCGACGCCGAGTCCCGAGAGGCTAGCGCGGCCAGTCTATAATGCAAGGGGATTTTGCGAATAATAACTATTCGTTTTTCGGATCGAGGAGCGACGCACGTGGATCGTAGGCTTGACCTTAACTTGCTGCCGATCGCCATCGCACTGTACGAGGAGCGCGGCGTCAGCAGGACAGCGACGCGCCTCGGGATGAGCCAGCCCGCCGTGAGCGCCGCCCTCGCGAGATTGCGCAAATCGTTCGACGACCCATTGTTCATCCGCACCGCCAATGGGATGGAGCCCACGACACGGGCGCAGGCGCTTATCGCGCCAGCTCGCGATGTGATGTCGCGTGTGGAGCGCGACTTGCTCTCGGGGCTTACATTCGATCCAGCAAGCGCCAACGTGACGTTCACATTCGCGTTGTCCGACGTCGGGGAGATGGTGTTTCTGCCGAGGATATTGGAGCGCCTGCAGCGTCTTGCGCCGCTCGCCTCGCTGCGATCGGTGTCGCCCCCGCCAAGCGAGCTGCGCGAAGGGCTGGAAACCGGCAAGATCGATCTCGCGATCGGGTATTTTCCCGACCTCGAGACGAACAACTTCTTCCGGCAGCGCCTCTTCACCCACCATTTCTGCTGTCTTCTGCGCGCCGATCACCCGATCACCAGGGAGCGGCTTTCGCTTAAGCAGTTTCTCGAGCTGAGACACGTCGTCGTCCATGCAGCCGGTCGCAGTCAGGAGGTCTTTGAGCGCTTTCTGGCGAAGAACAAGATTCATCCGAAAGTCGTGCTCGTGACCCCCCACTTCATGTCGCTGCCGACGATCATCGGTAAATCCGATCTGGTCGCTACCGTTCCGCATGCGGTCGGCATGTACTTCTCGGGCTCGTGGGCGAATATCAAGGCGGTGTTGCCGCCCTTTCGTGACGCGCCGCGCATCGTGCTCAAGCAACATTGGCACCGCAAAGCGAATCACGACCCGCGCAACCGTTGGCTGCGCGCGCTCGTGTCGGAGCTCTTTACCCAGGAGTCCGACGAGTGGAAAACGAAGGTGGCCGACTGAGTCCATTTGCGCTGCGGCTGCCCATGCCGCGCTTCTGTATCGGTCGCCAAAACGCAGGGGCTTGAGCTCCGTGAGCGCTCGACAGAGGCCCAGTCCGCGTGTCTGCGACGATTGAGTCTTGCGACGCCGCTCTTCCCAAATCCATAGACCTTTCACGATTCCTTCAAGGACGTCTTGTAACGAGGATTCTTGGCGAACTGCTGTCATCCCAAAAGGCACGGCCCGGCTCCGAGACCGGCTCAACGCGCGGACCAATGGGAAGCTTCACGCCATTCGTCCGACTCGTCGGTGAACAGACCTGCTACGAGCTCTCGCAGCCAGCTGTTCTGCGGGTCGCGCTGGAAGTTGCGATGCCAATGCTGCTTCAGGTCGATCTTCGGCGTTCGCATCGGAGGCTGCGCGATCCGTATGTTCATGTGCGCACTCTTGACGAAGACGCCGACCGCGTGCGGCACGGTGACCACGAGGTCTGACTGCGAGATGATCGAGGGAACGCTCATGAAATGCGGCGTCTCCAGCACCACTCGTCGCTGAATCTTCTTCGACTTGAGGAAACGCTCGAATATCTCGTACGAGCGCCCTGCGCCGTATACCACGGCATGCTCGAGGCTCAGGAATTGCGATTGCGACAGGGTCGAAGCCCGGATCGGGTGGTTTGCTCTCAGCAGGCATACGAAGTGGTGGAAGAACAGGTGCTGCTCGAGAAAGGACTTGTCGCGCAAATCGGGAAAGTAGCCAACCGCGAGGTGGATTTCACCGATCTCGAGTCCCCGCTCGATCTGCGCGGGGCTCGGCGTGACCGAGCGCACGCGCGCCCGCGGCGCGAGCTGTCGCATGCGACGCAGGATCTTCGGCATGAACACCATTTCCCCCAGATCGGACATCGCGAACGTGAACGTGTCCTCGGTGGTCCTCGGATTGAAAGGCTGCTCGGAGGCGAATGTCCCTTCGAGGCACGATAACGCCTCGCGCACCGGCCCGATTAACGCGCGCATGCGCGCCGTCGGCTCCATGCCGTGACCCACCCTATGGAAGAGGGGATCGCCGTAGCGCTGCCGCAGCTTGGCAAGCGTAGTGCTGACAGCGGACTGACTGAGGCCGAGGTGCTCGGCGGCAGCACTGACGCTGCTGTGATCGTAGATCGTCACGAGCACGGGGAACAGGTTCAGGTCGCCGGATCGCCTCATGGCGCGATTATCAATGAGAACGATAAGCGATATCAATGCAGCGCGATTGAATAAGCCCGTGCCGTTGGCTAGTGTCGGCCGTTCCACTTGATCGATCAGCGGCGCGATTCGCGCCCCGCAAGGAGGAATGGCCTTGAACACGAAATCGACCGTAACGTCGAACTTCGGCCTTCGGAGCCTCGTGGCGTGCGCCATCGCGGCGACGCTTGCGGCCCTGGCGGCGCCCGTCGCACACGCGCAGGCGTCACTCAGCCAATGCACGATGGACGGCATCGGGACAGCGCATCTCGCGGCTGATGGCCCTCCGGTAACGATCGAATCGGTTTCCACCGGAGTCGCGGGTAGCAATCCGTATTGCCTCGTGAAGGTCCTCGTTCCGCAAGCAATCCACATATGGGTCGGGCTTCCAATGGACGGCACGTGGAACGGACGCTGGCAGTCGCTGGGCGGCGGCGTCTACGCTGGCACCGCTTCGCTCGCGGTGCCGACGAGCGCACTGATCGACGGCTACGCGGGGGCGACCACGGATACCGGACATGCAGGGGGACCTCCCCGCTTTCCTCCGTTCCTCAGCTTTCTCGACGGCAGCTTCGGCTGCGTGAACAACTGCATCGCGAACAGCGCAGCGAATCCCGGCCAGCCGAATACCGCGCTGCAGATCGACTTCGCGTATAGGTCCGAGCACCTGATGGCGGTGATCGGCAAGCAACTCGTGCAGGCGTTCTACGGGCAGCGGCCGGCGTATTCGTATTGGAACGGATGCTCGACGGGTGGTCGGCAGGGGTTGCGCATGGCGCAGGACCTTCCGGGCGACTACGACGGCATTCTCGCCGGCGCACCCGCGATCCACTGGGACCGGTTCCAGGCGGGGCAGGCTTGGTATTGGCTCGTCCAGCAGCTCGACAATCACGGACCGATCGGCGGCGGCAACAACGCGATTCTCGTCGCCAAGGAAGCTCTGGCGACGAGCAAGGCAGTCGCGGCGTGCGACGCGTTCGATGGCGTCGTCGACGGTGTGCTCACGGATCCCCGTGCGTGCGCGTACAGCGCTCTGGCCGATCAGTCGATCACCAGGGCGAGCTGCAGCGCCGGCGATGCGACGTGCCTCACACCGACCGAAGCGCTCGCGATCGACCACATGTGGAAAGGCCCGGTGAGTTGCTCCAACGGTCATCCAGGGGCGAGCTGCCCGGTACAAGACGATGCCACGCGGAATCTCAACGGCAAGGGCAACAAGCGCCTGTGGTATCCGAACACGCGCGGCACGGATCTTTCGGCTCTGGGCGGGGCCACGCCCTTCATCGCCACGACCGAGCAGGCGAAGTATTGGGTCTACTTCGATCCCAACTGGGATCCGGCCGTGCTCGACTACGATAATCTCCTTCAATTCTTCAGGGACAACGTCGCCCGCGTCGGCCCGATCATGGCCTCCGACGACCCGAACCTGTCCCGGTTTCGCAACCGCGGCGGGAAGCTCGTGATGTGGCATGGCTTCGCAGATCAGTTGATCGTGCCCGAAGGAACGATCGACTATTACGACGCGGTCACGCAAGAACTCGGCGGCGGCTACAAGCGCACGAAGGAATTCGCGCGCCTATTCATGGCGCCGGGGGTCGGGCACTGCGGTGGCGGCAACGGACCGCAGCCGCAAGGCTTGTTCGACGCCGTCGTGAACTGGGTCGAGCACGGCCAGGCGCCGGACGCGATCCTCGCGTCGAAGCCTCTACCTGCGGGCGGAAGCCAGACGCGGCCGTTGTGTCCGTACCCGGCCATTGCGCAGTGGACCGGTGTCGGCAGCACCGACGACGCCGCGAATTTCGTCTGTCGCACCGCCCACGGCGACGCCAGTCACAACGATTGACAGCGGCGGGCGTGCCGGAAGACGCTACACGTTCTCCGGCGCGCGCCGATGTGTTAGCTAGTCACGAGGCAACCTTGAACAAACTCGCTGCCACCACATTCGCTTGGCTCATTTTCGCTCTACCGGGCTTCGCTCAAGAGCCGGTCAAAGTCGGAATCATCGCTCCCTTCACCGGCCCGTTTGCCGACTACGGCAAGCAGTTCGACGCGGGCGCGAAGGCGTACCAGAGACTGCACGGGGACACGATCGCCGGCAGGAAGATCCAGCTGATCGTCAAGGATACGGGCGGTCCGTCGCCCGAGGTTGCGAAGCGCCTCGCGCAGGAGCTCGTCGTGCAGGACAAGGTTGATTTCCTCGCGGGCTTCGGCCTCACGCCGGAAGCGCTGGCGACCGCGGACATCGCGACGCAGGCGAAAAAGCCGATGGTGATCTTCAACGCGGCTACGTCGGTCATCACGACGAAGTCGCCGTACGTTACGCGCACGTCGATGACGCTGCCGCAAATCAGCGCGCCGCTCGGGACATGGGCGGCGAAGAACGGCATACGCACGGTCGCTACGTTGGTCGCCGACTATGGCCCGGGCAACGACGCCGAAGCAGCGTTCAAGAAGACGTTCACGGCGGGCGGCGGACAAGTCACGGACTCGATCCGAACCCCGCTGCAGAATCCGGATTTCGCGCCGTTCATTCAGCGGATCAAGGACGCGAAGCCCGACGCCGTGTTCATCTTCGTGCCGGCGGGCGCGCAGAGCATCGCGGTAATGAAGGCGTACACCGAGCGCGGTCTGGCGCAGGCCGGGATCAAGGCGATCGCGACCGGCGACGTCACCGACGACCACGTGCTGAACGCCATGGGCGATGCCGCGCTCGGCATGATCACGACGTTCCATTATTCGGCCGCGCACGACTCGCCGGAGAACAAGGCGTTCCTGCAGGCGTACGCACAGGTCGCGCCAAACGCGGGCCGCGCGAACTTCATGACCGTCGGTGCGTTCGACGGCATGCACTTGATCTATGACATCGTCGCGAAGCTCAAGGGAAACATCGACGCCGACAAGGCGATGGATCTCGTGAAGGGGTGGAAGACGCGGAGCCCGCGCGGGCCGATCTCGATCGACCCCGCGACGCGGGACGTCGTGCAGACCATTTACGTGCGCCGCGTCGAAAAACGCAACGGCGAGCTGTGGAACGTCGAGTTCGAAAAGTTCGAGAACGTCGTCGATCCCGGCAAGCAGCCGTGAGCGACGGTTCGCCGACCACCACGCCGACCGCTACGCAGCCGGCACCATGAAAACCCAGATCGGCATCATCGGCGGGGGTCCATCCGGCTTGCTGCTGTCCCAGCTGCTGCACTTGAAGGGCATCGACACGATCGTGCTCGAGAAGCACAGCCGCCGATACGTGCTCTCGCGGATCCGGGCCGGCGTCCTTGAACATGGCTTCGCGGCCCTGATGCGCGAGGGGCAGGTCGGCGACCGGATGGATTGCGAGGGTCAGATCCACGAAGGTTTTTTCATCGCGCACGACGGGGTCAAGGATCGGGTCGATCTCAAGGCGCTCACCGGCAACACGGTGATCGTCTACGGGCAGACTGAGCTTACTCGTGACCTCTACGATGGCCGCGACCGGCTCGGCGGCATCGTCGTCCACGATGCGGAAGACGTTATGCCGCACGACTTCGATACGCCTAAGCCGTATGTCACGTACCGCAAAGCCGGCGCATCGTTCCGCGTCCAATGCGACTACATCGTCGGATGCGACGGCTTCCACGGTATCAGCCGCGCCTCTCTGCCAAGGCATAAGGTCCAAGAGTTCGAACGCGCATACCCTTTCGGCTGGCTCGGCGTGCTTACCCGCACCAAGCCGGTGTCGCCCGAACTGATCTACGCCTCGCATGAGCGTGGCTTCGCCTTGTGCTCATTGCGATCGCCGACGTTGAGCCGCTACTACATTCAGATACCTTTGACCGACTCCATCGACGACTGGCCCGATGAGCGCTTCTTTGACGAATTGCGCTGCCGTCTGCCGGAAGACGTCGCCGCGACGATGATCACCGGACCATCAATCGAGAAGAGCATTGCTCCGCTACGGTCGTACGTCGTCGAGCCGATGCGCTGCGGCAACCTCTTCCTTGCCGGCGATGCCGCGCACATCGTGCCTCCGACCGGGGCACGCGGCCTCAACAGCGCCGCCTCCGACATCTACTACCTCTATCACGCCCTTGTCGATCACTACACGAAACGCGAGGATCGGGCGCTCGAAACCTACTCGCAGCGCGCGCTTGCGCGCGTGTGGAAGGGACAGCGCTTCTCATGGTGGATGACGATGCTGCTGCATCGCTTCCCCGACGCGAATCCCTTCGAGCAACGTTTGCAGCAAACCGAGCTTGCATACCTCTTCTCGTCCCAACAGGCCATGGCTTCGCTCGCGGAGAATTACGTCGGGCTGCCGTTATGACGCCGCGTGAGCGGCCGGCGCGTTGACGATCGCATACCGCGCCTGCCGTATCGGCGACGCGAAGCCGGGTCTACCGCGCTCGGATCAGGCCAGACGGTGAACGTACTGGAAGCTGACTCGATGTGACCTGTCGCGTGATGGCGTAGGAGGGCGAACTATTGCCGCGCTGGACCTCATCGCCGACGAGCACGGCAGAGCCAACAAGACGCTGCAGATGTTGCAGCTGGAAGCGAAGAAACAGGTGGTGGCGTGAGCCGAGTCCGTAAAAAGTCCCTAACGCCAAGAAAAAAGGGCTAGACCGAATCGATCTAACCCCTTTGGTTTATCTGGCGCGCCCGGCAGGATTTGAACCCACGACCCCTTGGTTCGTAGCTTTTTTTTCGAGCCGAAACCGCCAATATCATCAACCACTTGCGTTGCGGCGGCCCTCGCACCTCTTCCGCACTGAGCGCCACTGAGCCGGACTGATTTACCCGAATCTCACCCGTGCATCCGCGGAGCCGTGATCACCATGTTCAAAAAGCGACGGATTAACAGTCCGGGCCGGAATCGCGCGCAAGCATATGTCGCTCACATCTTTTCGCGATCCGCTCCGGGAATATTTCGGCGCCGATATTCGCTGTTTTCGCCTCGCACGGATCCATTCGCTGTTTCGCTGTTACTGCGCAGTGCGGGTCCCTCACGATGGTGCTCGGGACGTTTGACTGGCCAGTTGTCGAGCAACCTTGCTGATACAAAAACCCGTTCCCGTGCCGGTTCTGGGACGAAGAGTGGAAGCGCGAGCGCGGCAGGAGTACAAAGTGCCGAGAAGATTCGCGCGATTCGGCGCCGAAAGCGGAGCTCGATCCCGCAAGGATAACCGGACGCAGCGTTAGGCGGTCGGCAAACACTCAATTGTCCTCGCTCGGGTTGGAGGGCAATAGCCAGCGCTCGTTGTTGTAGTCTCCGATTTCCGCACCCATTCGATCGCCCGCATCCTGGTCGTATCGGAAGTGGATACCGCCATAGACGCGTGCGTCCGCTACGTCGTCGGTGATCGTGCGCAGATCCGAATAGGGCAGGACGATCGCTGGCGCTTTGGCGTCGGTGAGCGTGATGTCATGGTGCTTGCGCCCGTAGGCGCGCTCGAGGACAGCACGCGCAGCGCCGCCGCCTGCGCCGTGTGCCGAGGGGTAGCTCGGGAAACACGGCGTCACCACGAAGGGATGGTAGTTGGCGCTGGGTGCGGTGCGACGGTTGCCATCTTCGTCGGCCCGCGCAATCGCGGTCTCCGGCCGCCATGTACGGTAGTAATACTTGGATTCGAACACGGTAACGTGCGCGTCGCTGACCGACATGTTCATGATGGCGAGAGTACGCGCGGTCCGCGTGATCTCGTCTATGCCGTGCTCGGCCGCGAGCTGGCGGGCGACCAGGTTCCAGCCTCGGTGTGGCGGCTGTGCCGCGTAGAAAACCGCGACGGCCGCGCGGTCGACTGGTCGCAGCGTGCTTGACCGATCGCCGACAGCGTGGACCTCGTTCAGGTCGTTCGCGTAGCGGCCGCTCACGAGCGCGGGCGGCGCCTTGGCACGGAATTGCGACGAGCTTTCGACGCCGAACGGCTTCACGAATTGCCAATGAAAGAAGAGCCCTCGACCACTCGCCGGCGGGTTTGCGCAAGACGGAGTCGGCTGCCACTCGTACGGCGCGGCGCTCGTGGGCGTGTAGAACATGGCTACTTGGGCACCGTCGTTCGCGCGGTCTGCGGCGATCGTCGCCGCCGCGGCTCGGCCCACGGCGATGCCCTCGGCCTTCGCCCAGCCCTCTTCGATCGCTGCAAGCGATTCAGCCTGCTTTGCAGCGAGGAAGGTCTGCTGCGAGGGAAATAGCCAAACCAGCGTGTCGTGGGCCGCGGCGATGGCGGCCGCTTCCTCGGACGCGCCAGGAGGTCCGATGATCGTACCGAGATACGGTTGGTAGCGGCGCGTGATCGCATTGACCGCTTCGAACACCGCGACTTGCACGATCGCCATCGCGCGCGTCGACGGGAACGGCGGCGTGTCGCCGATAGCCTCGACTGCGATCTCGTTCCAATGCAGCACGACGGCATCGTTCGCCGCCGCGGTTGCGTTCCGTGCGCCGAACGTCGCCGCGCAGCATGCGGCGAAGAGCGCCACCGACAGCGCCTTGCTGGTGCATTGGTAACGATCGAAGCGGAGCGCGCTGGAGATGCAGTGATTTAGAACATGCATGATTGCCTCCTTCCCGTGGTGATGTGAGCGGGTGTCGTGTGCCAAGCCGCAACGTATCGAGACCCTACACGTCGAGAACGGGCTCGCCGGGATGTTTCCCCATGTGGTTTCTCTCCACCGCGCGGTGACGACCGACTCCGTTTCCCATTACAGCGTGCGCAGGAATGCCACCAAGTCGGCCTTTTCGTCGTTCGTGAGGCCGATGCCAAATCGCTCGTCGTAGAAGTCGACGACGGCGTTCAGATCGCGCGCCGATCCGTTGTGGAAATACGGCGGGCGCGACGCAAGCCCGCGGAGGACCGGCCCCTTGAACCGCCCGATATCGCGCCATTTGCCGGTTATAAGCGCGCGTCCGGGATCGGTCGTCTGGATGATCTCGAAGGGAGGCAGCTTGTGTCGGAGCGTGTACAGCGGCAGATCCGGCGTGCGACGCGACGAGTCCGCGATGCCGATGTCGAGCGGCGCTGGGATCGAGTGATTTGCAGCGCTCGGGGCGTCATGGCACGTCGTGCAGGCACCTTGAATAACGGCAACGCCGAGGTCGTCGTTGATTCCCTTGACTCCGGTGATCTCGATGGGCTTCGTATTGAACAGACGCTCGCCTCGCGCGACGGCGCGACGCGCCTCCGCGCGTTGGTGCTCGCTCGCGCCCCTGTCCAGGGTGTCCCAAGCAACGTACAGCTTGAACACATTCGGATCGAATGGCGCGCCGGTGCGGTAGTCGCCCGATACCACGTCGTTGATGCCGAAATACGTCGGCTGGGACGCGAGGTGCTTCGGCCCTCCCTGCGCGTGACGGGCAATGAGCTCCCCGGCTTTGTCATCGAAGATTTGCGCGGTGAACAACGCGGATTCGAACACGACGATCGACTCGCGCTGCTCGGTCGAGAGCGCCTCGGCGGCCTGCGCATGGCCGACGGTTGCGCTATTCGCCTGGTCGGCAAGATCGAAGTGCAGCGTCGCGAAGCATCGACCGGTGCCGAGGATGCAGTCCTTCGATGAGGGATCGAGAAATGTCTCGCGGCCGTCCCACATAACGGTGTTCAGAAACTTCAGGTTCGTCGAAGGCAGCGGGCGCCGGAACAGCGACAGTTCCCTTGCGCTGGCGTAGCCGTAGGGATCGTCCACGGCGACGAGCTCGAAGTCGGCGTCGGGCGGAATGCCGATGCCGACCCGAATCAGGGCCTTGTCGAGCAGCATGCTGTAGGCGTTGCGTCGCGCCTCTGTGGTCGAGACGTCGGCGGTCGGCGCATTCGAGCCGTCGTTCGTTCGAAAGATCGGATCGGTCCCGCCGGTCGCGTCGAATCGTGCGCGAAGTTTCGGAGGCGTGACCGTCCAGCCATCGCTCGGCTGGTGGCAGCTCACGCAGGCGCGGCCGTTGCTTCCGAGGCTCTGGAAGAACGGATTTGAGAGATCGATTGCGCCCGCTGTGCTGTACGTCGCCGCCAGACCGGTTGCATTCGGAAACGGCAGCAGGTTCGGTAGCTGCCCCGGCTGGCCGGCCTGAGGCGCGGCGCTCAATGCCATGACGCCAGCGAAGACTTGCAAGCCGACCTCCACAGACGATTTCAGCTTCATCGGGCCTTCCTCGTTCAGTTCGCTGCGCCTCGACATCCGCGTGCATGCGGTCACGGTCGCCATGTTCGAGCGGCGTCGAATGCGCGTCTTGAAAAAGCCCGAAAAAATCTCTAAAACGAAGCCTTGTGGTTTGAAGTCGCCGACTCGCGCGCTGTGACGAAGACTTACGAGATCGGTCCGTTTCGCCTGGATGCCGAGGCCGGCATACTGACCCACGCCGGCGAGCCGACAAAGCTGGGCCCGCGTGCGGTCGGTGTGCTGAACACGCTCGTCGAGCACGCAAACGAGTACGTACCGAAGGCCGCCATCCTGGACGCCGCGTGGCCGGGTGTCGTGGTCGAAGAGGCGAATCTAGCGGTCCAGATTTCGGCGCTGCGGCGCGTACTCGCGACGACGCCGGGCGGCGAGCGCTGGATCGAGACGTTGCCCAGGCGCGGATACCGGTTCGCCGGGCCGGTTGCGCGCGTCGACGATGCGGTTCGCATCGCCGAGCCGGGCGGCTCAAATCTGCCCGAGCCGCTGAGCACCTTCGTCGGTCGCGAGCGAGAGCTCGCAGAGCTCCGGGACCTGCTCGCTAGCGCTCGACTGCTGACGCTCGTCGGCATCGGCGGCATTGGCAAGACTCGGCTCGCGCTGCGCCTCGCTTCCGGGCTGAGACACGCGTACCGCGATGGCGTCTGGTTCGTCGATCTCGCTCCGATCGCTGATCCGGAGCGCGTGCCGAGCGCCGTGGCCCAGGTGCTGGATGTGCGGGAAAGCGTCGGCAAGCCGCTGATCGACACGCTGTGCCGGCACGTAAAGGGACGACGCGCTCTGCTCGTGCTGGATAATTGCGAGCATTTGCTCGAACACTGTGCATGGGTCGCGGAGAGGATGCTTTCCGCGTCGGCCGAAACGACCGTCGTGGCCACCAGCCGCGAGCCGTTGCGTATCGCCGGCGAGCAACTCTACGCGCTGAACGCGCTGTCGCTGCCCGATCCGGACGGCGAGCCAGAGGCGGTTGCGCGCTCCGAAGCGGTTCGTTTGTTCGTCGACCGCGCACAGCGGCAGCAGCAAGACTTCACGCTGATACCGGCGCGCATGCGAACCGTGGCCGACCTGTGCGTTCGCCTGGACGGGATTCCGCTCGCGCTGGAGCTGGCCGCGGCGCGGATGCGCGCATTGTCGGTGGAGCAGATTCTTGCACGTATAGACGATCGCTTTCGACTGCTCACCAGCGCGTCACGCACGGCGCTGCCGCGTCATCAGACGCTACGGGCGATGCTCGACTGGAGCTACGACCTGCTCGCCGAAGACGAGCGCGCGGTGCTGCGCCGACTGGCGATCAGTCCCGGCAGCTTCAGCCTGGAAGCCGCATCGGCCATCGCGTCAGATCACGCCTTGGACGCGCACGGCGCGGTCGACGTGCTATCGCAACTCGTTTCGCGCTCACTGGTCGCGGCCGACACGAGCGCCTCAGGAGCCCGGTACCGGCTGCTCGAGACGACGCGTGCATACGCGTTCGAGAAGCTCGCGGAATCCGGCGAAGCCAACGACACTAGGCGTAGGCACGCGCGGTATTTCCGCGGCCTGTTCGAGCGCACGCTGGAAGACTGGATGCGTATGCCCGACGCTCGATGGCGCAGCACATTCGCGAACGAGATCGAGCACTTGCGCGTTGCGCTCGATTGGGCCCTCGGTTCGGACGGTGAGCCAGACACGGCGGTAGCACTGGCGGGAGCATCGGGTCCCGTCTGGGCCTTTCTATCGCTCGTTCCCGAAGGACTGCGGCGCCTCGAAGCGGCCGCGAGATCGTGCGAGCACGCGTCGACCGCGAATCAGGCGCGTTTGTGGCACTGGCTAGGGCAGATCCGTTTCGAGGCCGCCGCTGCCGACTCAGTCACGGCGTTCGAGCGCGCAATCGAGCTCTACCGCGTCGCTGGCGATACGCTGGGCGTCGCGCACGCGTTGGTGGACGTCAGTCGGGAGCTCACCGTCCACGGCCGCTACGAAGATGCCGCGGCCGCACTCACCGAAGCGCTTCCGACGGTCGAGGCTTTCGGGGTACCGAAGCTTCTTGCCTATTACCACAGCAATCTGGGGTTGCTCGAGCTGAAGAAGGGCGAGGCCGCCAGCGCACGCACGCATTACGAGCATGCGCTGTCGATCCATCGTGCGCTGGGCGCCGAGCGTGCAGCGCTTCGCGCGCTTAGCACCGTCGCGGACGCGACATGGGCGCTCGGCGACCTCGATGCCGCGGTCGTGACGATGCGCGAGACGACAGCGCAGTATCGCGACGCACACGACAAGCGGAATCTTGCGAGAGGGCTGGCCAACCTGGCTGGCGTACTGACCGAGCTCGGCGATATCGATGGAGCGCTGGCCGCGCTGCGCGAGGGACTGCCATTGCTGCGGGTACAGGGGTACGCTTGGTACTTCTTCGATCACGTTGCGCTACGCACCCTACTCGCGGGGCACGTAGCGACAGCCGCGCGGCTCGCGGCGTTCGTCGACGCGACATATGCCGCCAAACAGACAACCCGCGAGCCGAACGAAGGCCGCGCCCGCGAACGGCTGCATTCGATCCTGCGCGAGAAGCTGGCGCCCGACGAGCTCGAGCAGCTGCTCGCCGACGGTGCGACGATCGACGAGAACCAGGCATGTCAGTTGGCGCTGGAGGAGTAAGGCGTGCGCCGCGGGCACCCGAGCCGGGGCGCCGCAAGGATGCGCGAAAAGCTGCGTCGCCTGCACGGCGACATCCCCCCACGTAGATCAGCGCTGCGCACGGCGTGCTCGACCGCTATGCTTGCGGGCGAATCGCTACGCGCATGGCGCAGGCTCCGCTGGTTGCGCCCACCTCTTGGCGTGTGGGTGGCGAAATCGCAGTATGAGCGGGTCCGCCAATGCGGTGCAGTCTTGCTTGCGCTGGCGACCGTGGTACGGTTCATTGCGTGCCCGACCACCTCACTTGGCGTGCTCGTCAAGCCGGCAACGCTGCTCAAGTTCCACAAGGCCTTGGCGGAGCGGAAATACTGGCTGCTCTTTTCCTTCCTCGCATCGCCGCAAGCCCGGTCCGAAAGGACCCTCCCCCGAGCTCATCGCGGCCATCGTCGAAATGAAGCGGCACAATCCGCGTTTCGGCTGCGTGCGCATTGCTCAGCAGATAGCTCATGCCTTCGGCATCGAGATCGACAAGGATGTCGTTCGCCGCGTGCTCGCGAAGCACTACCGGCCAGGCGACTCCGGAACCAATGGCCCCTCTTGGCTGACATTCGCCGGGCAGGTCAGGGACAGCCTGTGGAGCGTCGATCTGTTCCGCTGTGAATCGATCCTCCTACACAGCTATTGGGTGATGTTGGTCATGGATGTGTTCACCCGCCGCATCGTCGGTTTCAGCGCCGAACGGGCAGTCATTGACGGAGTCTCTGTCTGCCGGATGTTCAAGCAGGCAAATAATGATCCACTCCAGCACAATGTTGCTCGGAGAAGCGCTCATTTGTTTACAGCGGAGGGAAAGCCCGCGTCGGTTGTCGCCTTGACCAGCACTGCGGCAGTTGCCTTGTCGGGGTCAAACTTCACGGTTGCGGTTTTCTGGGCGAAATCCACCTTCGCTTCTGCCACCCCGGGCACATGCTCAAGCGACTTTCTCACTGTCACCGGACAGAGATCGCAGTACATGTTCTTGACGTCCAGCGTTACGGTCTGCGGTGCGCTCGCAAACGCCGCCTGCGCCCAGAGGGTGGTTGCAGCAATCATCAGAATATTTCGCATAGAATCCACTAGATGCGACCGGCGACCAGCGTTACGTCGATGCCGCGCAGCACGAGTCGCCGGCGCTCGCTCGCCGGCGAGACAACGCGAATCGGGTTCACGGCGAACGTTCCGCTGCGGCGCGCGCGAAGCTCGATCGTTCGTGCCGTGCCGAGCAGCTCGAACGTCACCTCGGCGAATTCGCCGTGCTCGTAACGGTGGCTGATGCCGTCGTCTTCGTATAGCGTGAATGCCGACGCGCTTGCGCCACGCGGAGGGAAGATGCGGAGCTGCCGCGACGGCTCGTCGTGCAGCTTCCCGTACTCGTTCGAATCGGTAAGCGGGATCATCGCGCCTGCCGGCACGAACAGA
The DNA here is from genome assembly GCA_963728935.1 of uncultured beta proteobacterium. Taxonomy (GTDB): domain Bacteria; phylum Pseudomonadota; class Gammaproteobacteria; order Burkholderiales; family Casimicrobiaceae; genus CAVSMC01. Next base: position 4,550,024 of record CAVSMC010000001.1, read on the forward strand.
GGGATGCGTCCGAGCGGCGCGGGCACGACGACGTCGCGACCGCCGGCATACGGTCGTCCACTCCAGAAGTCGATCCACTGCGACGGTCCCTTCGGCAGATAAACCGAACGTCGGCGCTGTCCGGGCTCGACGATCGAGGCGACGAGCAGGCTCGGGCCGAGCATGAAGTCGTCGCTGTCGGCGAACGTCCTCGGATCGGCGTCGAAATCGAAGAACAGTGGCCGCAACATCGGTTCGCCCTGCGTCGCGGCCCGGCGATAGAGCGAGTACAGATACGGCATCAGCCGATAGCGGAACCGGATCGCGTCGCGCACGAGCGCTAGCACGACCGGATGCAGCCACGGCGTGTTGACGGAGCCGTCGGCTTTCCACGAGTTCATGATGAAGCGCGGGCTGAACGCGCCGCTCTGCACCCAGCGCACGAGGAGCTCGGGGTCCGGCGTCGGGCCGAAGAAGCCGCCGACATCGTGACCCGTGTTGAACATGCCCGAAAGGCTCATCGTCAAGCCCATCCGGATGTTCCAGCGCAGCATCTTCCAGCTCGTCGTGTTGTCGCCCGACCACGTCTGCGCGTAGCGCTGGATGCCGGGCGGGCCCGCGCGCGTCACCGTGTAGACGCGCTCGTCGGGACGATGCGCCGCTTGCGCTTCGGCGGTCGCGCGCGTCATCAGCAGCGCCTGCAGCGGACGCGAACGTTGGATCGGGATCGGCTTGCCGAAGCCCGCCGATTCACCCGCCTCGTTCCAGATGCCGTATTCGTTGTTGTCGTTCCAGCCGGCGTCGATACCGTAGTCGAGCACTTCGCGTGCGAGACCCGACTGCCACCAGCGCGTGCCCTCGTCGCCGGCGAAGTCGACGCTCGATCCCTCGCCGTCCCAGAACGGCATGATGCACGGCGAGCCGCTGTCGCGATTGCGCACGAACCCGCCGCGCGCGGCGACGTCCGCATACGCGGGATGATCGTCGAGCAGACATGGCTTGAGGTTCACCACGGTGCGCACGCGCGCACGCGCGAAGCGCTCGATCGCCGCGTGCGGATCGGGAAACTTGTCGCGGTTCCACGTGAAGACGTAGCGCCGGTTGCCGATCGTCGTGTAGCCGGATCCGAAATGGAACGCCGAGATCGGGATGTCGTGCTCGGCGAGCCGATCGCAGAACGCGGCGAGCTGCGCCTGCGCATCGGGCGCGTCGGTGAGACCCATCGCGGTGTTCGCGTAGCCCAGACTCCATCGCGGGCCGAACGCCATGCGCCCGGTGAGCTCAGCGAACTTGCGCACGACGTCGCGCACGTGCGGCCCATGGAAAACGTAGTAGTCGAGATCGCCGTCCTCGATCTCCACGTAGCGGTAGAAACCGAAATAGTTGTCGTGCTCGCAGCCGAGGTCGAACGTCGTCGGCGCGAACGTATCGTAAAACTGGCCATACGCGAGGCCGCTGCGCGGGTCGCGCACGATGACGAACGGCCAATGCTTGTACAACGGATCGGATGTCTCGCCGTCGTAGCCCAGCGCGTCGAGCGCGAGCGTGCGCAGACGTCGGCCGTGCTTGTCGAGCGGTCCCGTCTTGTCGCCGAGGCCGAAGTACTGGTCGTCCTCGCGACGCGCCATCGCATGCCGAATGGCGCCGCTCCGCTCGCTCCGTGCATACGGTTGCGACGGGCGGTCCTCGGCGAAGAGCGTGTCGCCGTGCGACCAGCTCAGGCGAAACGGCTCGAGCTCGACGCGCACCGTCAACTCGTCGGTCCCGATCGACACGACGCCATCGTGCTCGCGCAGCGCGAACTGCGGCCGGGGAAATCGCGAAACGTCGAGCCGATCGCAGCCTTCGCGCGGCACGTCGCGGCCGAACGGCGCCACCATCCAGGTACGCGGCTCCTTCGGCGCGCCATTGCGCACGAACAGCACGCGCACGAGATCGGACGCGAGCACGAAGACCTGGCATTGCCAGCCGGCGTCCAGATCGAATGCGGCGCCTTCCGGCGTGCGTCCGGCGAAGCGCGCGTCAACGAACGCGTGCATCGGAAGCTGCGAAGTCGCGCTGCGTGATCGTGCGCTCGCCGTCGGAGATATCGAAAAGATGCAGCCGGTCGATCGGAAGCCGCGCGACGAGTGTCTCGGCTGCACGAAAAGCACGCTGCCCGGCGACATGCACGGTCAGGAGCTCGCCGCCGGCGGTGCGCGCGTAGACGAAGCTCGCGGTGCCGAGCTGCTCGACGCGCTCGATCGTCGCGGGCACTTCGAGCGCCGCATCGTCACCGCGATCGAGCAGCACGTGCTCGGGCCGAATGCCGGCATGGATGCGATCGCCGGTTTCCGCGTTGGCGATCGGGATCGGCGGCGACGCCGATTGTGACGCCGCATCGAGCACGACGCGCGCTCTGCCGTCGGTGAGCGCATCGATTCGTCCGCCGACGAAGTTCATCTGCGGCGATCCGATGAAGCCGGCGACGAACTTGTTTGCCGGATGGTTGTACAGATCGAGCGGCGCGCCGATCTGCTCGATGCGGCCCGCTCTCAGCACGACGATGCGGTCGGCCATCGTCATCGCTTCGACCTGATCGTGCGTGACGTAGACGATCGTCGTGCGCAGCCGCCGATGCAGCGCGGTGATTTCGTTGCGCATGGCGACGCGCAGCTCCGCGTCGAGATTCGACAGCGGCTCGTCGAACAGGAAGATCGCCGGCTCGCGCACGATCGCGCGGCCGATCGCGACGCGTTGCCGCTGGCCGCCGGAAAGCTGCGTCGGGCGCCGATCGAGCAGCGCGTCGAGCCGCAGCATCTTCGCCGCGCCCTGCACGCGTGCCTCGATCTCGCTGGCCGGCGTGCGCAGGTTCTGCAGGCCGAACGCGAGGTTCTGCCGTACCGTCATGTGCGGATAGAGCGCGTACGACTGGAACACCATCGCGAGTCCGCGCTGCGCGGCGGGGACGTCGTTCACGCGCGCGTCACCGATGTAGATGTCCCCGTCGGAGACGCTTTCCAGGCCGCAAATCATCCGCAACAGCGTCGACTTGCCGCAACCGGACGGCCCGACGAAGACGACGAATTCACCGTCGCCGACCGCGAGATCGGCGCCGTGGATGACGGTTGCGTCGCCGAAGCGCTTGGCGACACCGTGCAATCGTAACGAGGCCATGTCGTCCTCTGGGAGCCTCACTTCACGCCGCTCGCCGCGATGCCGGTCGTGATGTGCCGCTGCAGGAACGCGAACACGGCGGTGACCGGTAGCAGCGTGATCACCGTCATCGCGAGCAGGTAATGCCACTGCGTCGTGAGCTCGCCCTGGAACGCGTTCAGCGCGAGCTGCAGCGTGAACTTCTCGCTGCGCGACAGCACGATCAGCGGCCACAGGAAATCGTTCCATCGCCACATTACGGAGAAGATCGCGAGCACGGCGAGCGCCGGCGCCGACAGCGGCAGCACGATGCGCCAGAAGATCCGCCACTCGCTCGCGTTGTCCATGCGCGCCGCGTCGATCAGCTCGTCGGGGATCGTCAGCATGTACTGGCGCAACAGGAACACGCCGGTGGGCGTCGCCACGGCGGGCCAGATCACGCCCCAAAGGCTGTTCAGCAGGCCCAGCTCGGAGACGACCAGGAAGTTCGGCACCAGGATGATCGTCGGCGGGATCATCAGCGTCGAGATGATCACCAGAAGCACGCCGTCGCGGCCCCGGAACCGGTACTTCGACAGCGCGAACGCCGCCATCGCGTTGAACAGCAACGTGATCAGTGTCGCGACGACGGTGATGAACACGCTGTTCCACAGGTAGACGCCGAAATCGAACTTGTCGAAGATCTCGGAATAGTTGCTCAGTGCGAGATGGAATTCGCGCACCGGCTCGCGGTCGCGGATGTTGACGCGCAATTCCTCCTCGGGGTGCTTCGGATCGATCATCGTCGCGACGAGCCCGATGCGACGCGCCTGCGCGAGCACGCGCGTCGAGCCGTCGGGCAGCTTCGCGCGGAACAGCGGCAACGGCCGCTCGAATCCGGCGACCGCGACCTGTGCCTGGCCGTACGGCAGCAGCGACGGCGGGAATTCGTTGAGCGCGGCCGGCGTCTTGAACGACGACACCACCATCCACAACACCGGCCCGAACATCAACACCAGCCCGAGCAACAGGTAGGCGTACGAGATCCAGTCGGTCCAATCGGGCGCCGAGCGGCCCCGCGTGCGGGTCAGGAAGCGCGCGATGCTAGCCATTGGCACTACCCCGTCCGCCGAGGCGTCGCGACCAGCGAAGCTGCAGCAGCGTCAGCACGAGCAGCGAGAGCGCGAGCACGAGGGAGGCGGCCGCGGCGAGCCCATACTGCCGGATCGCCTCGGCAAAGCCGGTCATGTAGATGAACTGCACGATGAACGTCGTCGCCGAGCCGGGGCCACCGCCGGTCAGCACGAACACTTCGTCGAACACCTGCACCGCGCGGATCAAGCCGAGCACCAGCACGACGACCAGATTCGGCATCAGCAGCGGCAACGTGATGCGACTGAATGTGCGCCACGGCGACGCGGCGTCCATTTCGGCCGCCTCGTAGAGATCGGCGGGTATCGCCTGCAACCCCGCGAGCAGGATCAGCGTGTAAAACCCCATATGCGCCCAGATGCTGACGAACACGACCCAAAAGAATGCCCATCCCGGTTCGATCAGCCAGGGGATTGGTGTCGCGCCTGCGCTCGACAGCACGGCGTTCAGCAGGCCCTCGCGCTGCAGCACCCACTTCCAGATCAGCGCGACGACGACCGGCGACAGCAGCACCGGATAGAAGAACACGCCGCGCCAGAATCCGCGTGCGGCGATCTTGCGGTTCAGCACGAGCGCGCTGACGAGCGCGAGCAGCACCATCAGCACGACCTGCAGCAGCGCGAACTTGCCGGTGTTGTAGATCGCGCGCCAAAAGAGGTCCTTGTTGCAGGTCGACGGATCGAGATAGCTGCCGCACTCGAAAAGCGTCGCGAAGTTCTGCGCACCGATGAATGGCCGCTGCGCCGGATAGAGCTCGACACCGCCGGTGAACGCGAACCAGAAGTCGATCGCGATCGGCAGGAACGTGAACACGCCGAGGATGACGAGATTGGGTCCGACGAACAGCCAGCCGATCCGCGGTACGCCCAGCACCCGCTGCAGCGCGCGCATCGGGACGTCGACTGCGTCGAGCAGCGCGCCGCCGAGCGCCGACGGCGCGCGTCGGATCGACGATGCAGTCATGATCGCGCCATGCGCGAAGGCAAGCGTGCCGGCAGCGACGGGCTACTTCTGCGCCGCCTTGACCTGCTCGTCGATGTCGGCGGAGATTCGCTTCATCGCATCGTCGAACGACAGCTCCCCGACGATCGCCTGACCCAGCCGGCCCGCCGTCGGATTGAACAACGCGCGGTTGTACTTGTAGCCCTGGATCGCATATGCCGTCGGCGAGAGCTTCGGCACTTCGGCGACGAACACGCCGAGCGCGGCTTTCGCGGGCGGCGATATCTTGTAGTCGAGGCCTTTCTTGGCGAGCCCGGCGTGCGCCGGGATGTTCTCGGTGCGAACCATGTACTCGGCATACACAGGCTCGCTCGCGAGGTAGTCGAGGAAGCGTCCGACCTCCTTCGGATTCTTCGTGCGCTTCAACGCGACGAACGCGGCCCCGCCGGGGATCCCGGTGCATGCGGCCGGTCCGCATGGATTGGGCACGGCGATCCAGTCGAAATCGCGGCCGATCTGCTGATCCATGCGCCGGACCTGCCAGCTGCCCGACAGGTACATGACGACGCGACCGTTGGAGAATTCCTCGAACGCATCCTTGTACGTGTTGCCGCCGACGCCGCCCCAGACATCCTTCGGCACCGTCCCGTCGCGATTCCAGTCGTAGAACTTCTTCGCCATCGTCCGGTAGCCATCGTCGATCACGAGATTGCCCTTCGCGTCGAAGAGCTTCGCGCCCATGCTGATCGCCGGGCCCGCGAAGCGATGGCCGCTGCGGTCGAACGCGATCGCATATGGCGTCTGCGTCGCCTTCGCGACCTTGCGCGTGGCGTCGGCCCACTCGTCCCACGTCGCCTTCGGCCCAGGCAGCGGAATCTTCGCCTGCTCGAACAGCGTCTTGTTGACGAACGGACCCGTGATGGTGAGCTGCGTCATCATCCCGTAGATGCCCTTGTCGGATGCGGACGGGCGCAGCCACTTCAGCGTCTCGCCGAAATTCGCCTCCCAGTACTTCGCATCCTTCACATACGGCGTGATGTCGAGGTAATACTTCGAGAGACCGCCGAGGTCGGTGACGCGGGCGATGTCGGGCCCCTCGCCCGCAGCGAGCTGCACCGGAAGCTGCTCGACGATCGCCTTGTACGGCACTTTGTCGATGACGACCTTGACGTCGGCGTTCTGCGCTTCGAAACGCTTCGCGAGGTCCTGCGTGACCTCGCACTCGTTGCCGTCCGAATAGCAGGCGACGCGGATTTCTGCTGCGGCGGCCGCGGTGACGAACGTAAGCGCGGAAATCGCGACCAGCGCGCCGGATTGCCAGCAGTTTCTGTTCATGGACGCCTCCCGGGAATACGCCTCAGCCGGTGATTATGCTGCGATTCGGGACAGTTGGCGCGGCGCGTTAAACGGCAGCGTATTGGCGCGGCGGCAGATTGCCGAAGCGATCGGCACGCTCGCACGCGAGCGTATCGGCGGCGGCACGCCGCCTCTAGCCCCAATGTCCGCGCCGCCGCTTCAACCACCGTTCAAACAACCTGGTCAGATCGCCCTCGACCCCCGCCGATCGAACATAGGGCTCCTTGCGGCCGATGTGTTCCGAAGAAGTCGCGTCCATTGATCGGCAGCGCCGGGCACAGCGCGTTGTCGCCGGCGTTGCCGGCAGCGCTTAAGAGGTGCAGCGGTGCGAAGAAGGGCCCGAGCATCGGATAAGCCACGGGAATGCTTGCGGGAGGCGAATTCGTAGAGTGACGCAGTCCGGCCGCGCCGGCCAGTCTTGCACGCACTGGGGGTGATTCATCCGAGCGCGGTATTCACCTTCCGCGGCAAGCCGCTACGCAGCGTCAACCATACGGCGTGGCTCAACGCCCGCGCACGCGCAGTGGCCAAGTATGAGCGCTTCGCCGAACCGGTCGCGTGACAAAAGCCAGGCACTTGGGCTTTTCGAACGCAAGCAATTGATCGACCAGGGCGCGCGTGCAGGCGTGTACCAAAAGTCTCGCGATTCTCACGCAATCGCGCGTGACAAAAGTAAGGAGGTCGTGGCGCAGTGACCACAACCTCCCGATTTCAAACATGAATTCGTGGCGCGCCCGGCAGGATTTGAACCCACGACCCCCTGGTTCGTAGGTTCTTGGCGAGCCTAACACGCCAATATTATCAACCACTTGCGTTGCGGCGCCCTCGCACCTCTTCCGCACTGAGCCCCACTGATCCGGACTGAATTACCCGATTCTCACGCAGTGTTTCCGGATCATTCGAACGCCAAGACAATATGGTCGCGTCGTAGAAGCGAGACGGCCGGTCTCCGGTGACATAGTTTGGATTCAAACTCACGACTCGGTTTGCAGGAATCAAGTCGTCGCTAAGACTTTCGTTGCTGCCAATGACTTTCCCGTGCGGCGGCCTCGCTATCGGGTCCGTAGTGAGCGCCCCGATTCTCGCGCGGCTACCGGCGCCAAGGCCACTCACAGCAGAGGTTGAACGCCAACGGTCGTGTCATTACGGCTGTCCAAGCTTCTCGACTGTGGTCGGACCGCACGATTCACTGCCGCCGACGCTGCCCAGAGACCGACGGATCATTTCATTGCCTACTTCCCCGGGTCCTTCTGATTCTCGAACTTGTCGAACTCGACGTTGTAGAGCCCGGCGCTCGTCTTCTCGACCTTGCGGATGTAGACAGTCTGCACGATGTCTCGGGTCTCCGGATCGATCATGACCGGACCGCGCGGGCTCATCCACCTAGCGCCCTTCATTGCCGCGACCAGCTTCTCGCCGTCGGTCGAGCCGTTGGTTTTCTTGAGCGCCTCGAAGATGAGCGCCATACCGTCATATCCGGCGGCGGCCATGAAATTCGGCCGCAGCTTCGTGCCATTCGCGTCCACATAGGCCTTCTTGAAGGCGTCGTTCTCGGGGCTCTTGTGGTCCGCCGAATAGTGGAAGCTCGTGATCAGGCCGATCGCCGGCGCCCCCATTGTATCGAGGACCGTGTCGTCGGTGATATCGCCGGTGGCGATGAGCTTGATCCCGGCTTCCTTCAAGCCCCGCTCCTCGTAGCCCTTCATGAAGGCGATCCCCGGCGCACCCGCCGGCAGGAACAGGAATACCGCCTCGGGCTTGGCGTCCTTCACCCGCTGGATGAACGGACCGAAGTCCGGATTCTGCAGCGGCGTGTGCACGCTGCCGACGATCTCCCCGCCTGCCTTCTTGAAGGCCTCGGTGAACGCCTTCTCGGCGTCGAGTCCGGGGCCGTAGTCGGCGACGACGGTGTACACCTTCTTGATCCCGTTTTTCGCCGCCCAGATCGCCATCGGCTCGGTCACTTGCGGCAGCGTCATCGACACGCGCACGATCTCCGGCGACTTGGTAGTGATGATCGATGTGGCCGCGTTCATGATCACCATCGCCTTCTTCGCGTCGGTAGCGATCAGGGCCGCCGCCAGCGCATTGGGCGTGAAGCCGAATCCGACCAGCAGATCGACGTTGTCGCGCGTGACCAGCTCCTGCGCCAGGCGCTTAGCGACGTCCGGTGCGGGACCGCCGTTGTCCCTTTGCACGATCTCGATTTTCTTGCCCGCCCCGGTGTCGCCGTGGATCTTCATGTATGCCTTCATGCCGCCCTGCATCTGCTGCCCGTATTCCGCGAACGGCCCGGAAAAAGGCGCCACCATGCCCAGCTTCACGACGCTCTGCGCTGATGCGTATCCGGCTGCAAGCGCCAATATCAGCCCAAGGCTGAACAAATGTAGCTTAGTCAAGCGAGGTCCGATCCCCATCTTGCCTCCGTTGATGCTGGTCGTGAGGTGCGAGGACACGACGCCGCATGCGGGCAGGCGTCGTACAAGCCTTAACACAAGCCGCCGATCGGTGTCGCCGTGGAATTTTCCGGTAAGCGGTCAGTGACGAGGCGACCGGCGCCCGGTGATCCCAGGCCGCCGCGGGGCGCTCTGTCGACCTACCTCAGCCGCACGACCTAGCCGCTATCGCCAATGGCGGCATGCGCAACGTGCCGCTCGTTGGCTTGGTAACCCATGCGAAAGCCGCCCCAATGGCGACCATCGACGAAGATCGGTACCGACAGGTCGTGCAGCACCTCGCCGGTGTCGCGTTTGTAGGTTTGCACGAGCACGGTGTCGGTGTGCGCACCGCAGCGGCGGCCCGTGGCATCGTCGAAGATGCGTTTGGTGCGATTGCCGACCAGGTCCGTCGCGTAGTCGCCGGTCAAGGCATTGGTGTAGCGTTGGTTGTGAGTCGGACAGTAACCCCGGCGGTCGACCGCTATCGCATATGTGATGCCGGGATTTTGCGCCAGAACGGCTTCCTGGACTTCCGGCAATACGGTGTCGGTGAAGGCATCGAATGCCGTGTGATGCTTGGGCGGGTCGGTATCAGCGATCGGGACATAGGTTTCGTTGAATAGCGCCGCCTTGGTGATCTTTCTCTCGATGACGGCAGTGGCGAATCTGGCTTCGACTTGGCGAGCGGCGGCGGCGGCGATCCGGTAGTAGCGAGTGTGAACACTGTCGATCCCGCTTTCGATGATCGTGCGAAACATGCTCTCGCTGATGCCTTGGGTGCGCCCGGAGACAAAACCCAGGCGCTGCGCCAGCGTGACCATACGCTCTTCGGTGATTCGCGCCATCCCGGCGATCTCGTCGATCTCGGTCCGAGTGGTGCCCGCGCCCTCGGCGATCTCCTCGATACGCGAGCGCGCCATGAGTGCGTTTTCCAGAATATTGTGCAACTGGGTTCCGACTTCCGCGGCGTTCTTCGCACCGGCGCAGGCCTCATGGGCAAGCTCTGCGATCGCGGTCGCCGTGCTACGGGTTTCCGAGTTGAGCGAAGCGACCGTGTGCGCGATTTCTTGCGCGGCTTTGGCTGAATCGTCTGCAAGACGCCGCACTTCTTTCGCTACGACAGCGAAACCGCGTCCGGCTTCTCCCCCGCGAGCCGCTTCGATCGCGGCATTCAGCGCAAGCAAGCGCGTCTGACTGGCAATACCCTTGATAACTAGCGCCGTCTTTTCGATGTCGCCAGTACGCGCTAGCAGCCTGCGAACGGCGACCTCGGCGGCACCGGCGCGCGTGCCGACGCCGTTCAGGTTTTCGATCGCAGCGGCGAGTGCGGCATTGCCCATTTTGCTGTCGGCGTGCGTGCTGCGGGCAGCCTCCGTGCTGTCTGCGGCGCATTTCGCGGTCTTGCGTGCTATCTCCTGGATCCGGTCCGATGCCAGGACGACGCATCGTGACTGCTCAGCAGCTGCAGCCGATTCGGTGGACAGCCGATCGAGCCGATGACAAGCTTCGGCCAACGTGACCGACATGGTTTGAATGTTGTCGGTAAGGCCGTGCAGGCGGGCGCGTGGTGCGCCGAGAAATTTCGGGGCGTTCATTGCCGCAATGTTCGCTGATCGCGCGGCCCGCGCGCGGGCCGATTAGAGACCGATTTGCAGCCTATTTCATCCGTTGGGAAGGAATCCACGCGGTCGTCGAGCTTCTATCCGAGCCGGTAGCGGGCTCATGCACCAGGTCGAGGTCACCAATGTGCGCCCCTGCGATTCATCTTGTCGATGCGAGAATCAGCGATCAGACCGACGACCGCGCTCGCACCGCCGAAGTACTGCGCAAATTTCTGGCCGCGCACGCAGCGCCGACCTGCAGCACGAGGTTGGGCCGGCATGCGAACGGACCGCGAATGGCGTTCGAATCCTAACGAGACGACTAGCTGTGAAGCTTCAATACATTGTTACTGTTCATTCGGACTGAGTTTGAGAGACTGGGAGGCGCGACCCAACCCACACCTTTCAGTGACTCAGCCGAATGAACATTCACAAGAATGCCCGACTCACGCTCGCCGGTCGATTGGAAATGGTTCAGGACGTCGTGCAACGCTGGCTGACCTTGGCTGGCGCCGCCGGAGAGCATGGGGTCATCACTCGCTCAGGTTTCCAGCGCGCCGTTCGCGTGGCCGCCGTGTTGACATGCGCCGAAAGCGGCGATGGCGCCGCCCCGCCTATCGATGACCGAACGCTCACCGGCATGCATCTAACTATTGTGCGCCGACGTTCTACACGATGGCGCAAGGAGGTGACGCTTCGTTGACGACAGTCAAGTCGGACAGCCGGCTATTCGATGATCGACGTGCGACGAGATGGCACGCCAGAAATGGTGCAACGTGAATCGATGCACGTTCAACACGTTGCGAACGCTTGTCAAGTCGTCGCGGCGAGTCGTGGTCGTGAATCGCGTCCCGGCCAGGCGCCTCACCTCGCAGGATTTCGAGGGTGTCACCGGGTCGCAGCGCAATCCACTGTTCGACCACCGGAAGTGCCCCGACCGCGCCTTTCGCGACAATGCGCCGGTTGCGCCGCAACGATAGCTGCGTGCCCGGAATGAGGTACGCCGTCGTATCGGTCTCGCAGAGGCGTTCGCCTGCGCGGACCTCGACAACGCGCAACAGGCGCTTGCGGCCGCGAGTGTCCGAGAGCTCGACGGCATCGCCAGCCTTCGCCTTCGTCAGCAGATCGCCTTCAACGGGAATCGTCGCGTCGTCCGTATCGTGTTCGTGCACGCGCGCGGCCAAACGTACCTGCGCGGGCTCTGTAACGCGGCCAATCGCATCGCGCACCGGCCGCCACTTCGCAACGGCGGGTCCAGGCGCGATCGGGCCGGTGCGAAGCTTCGGTCCGGTAAGGTCGAAGGACACTGCGCAACGGTTGCCGGTCTCGCGCTCGGCCCGGCGCAGGTGTTTGACTATCCGTTCCCAGACCATGGGACTGTCGTGAGCGCAGTTGATGCGCATAACGTTCATGCCGGCGTCAACGATGTCGGGACCGGGATTTCGGAATTACCGCCGCTGCTCGTGGCGGATCCGGTACGCCAGGTCCCAACATGCTATGCGGTCTGCCGCGGTTGTAATGTTCGACCCACGATTTCAGAATTGACCGCAGATGAACCTCAGAGAGCAGAATCATCCAATCGAGGCACTCTCTTCGTATCGTCCCGATCACGCGTTCACAAATTGAATTCGCTTTGAGACTGGCCACTGGTGAGCGCAACACGTTGAGGCCCAAGGCCCTGATCGAATCATCAAGGTGCTTGGTGAATATCCTGTCTCGGTCATGGATCAGATACTGATGCGCCCTTTCCTCTCCGACGACCGCCCGCAACTGCTGCAACGTCCAGTCCGCGCTCGGGTTCGCTGTAACGTTGACATGAGCCAAACGACGCGTCCCGTGTTCGATGACAACAAACACGTACAGCATCCGAAACGTCACAGTGACGGCGACGAAGAAGTCGCAGACGACAATCGCCTTTGCATGGTTCTTCAGGAAGGTGGACCAGCGCTGATCACCACGCGGCCGGCCTGGCGACCGCTTCGGCATGTACTTGCCAACGGTTCTCGGCGAGACCCGGATCCCGAGCTTTACCAACAACTCATTTGCAATCCTCTCCTCGCCCCACAACGGGTTCTCCGCGGCCATGCGTCGAATCAGGCGGCGTAGTTCTGGGGGAATCGGAGGTCGGCCTGCCCTGCACTTCCAGCGCCAGAATATCCGCCAGCCCAGTCGATGCCAGGACGCCTGACCGCGATCCGGCACGCGGCGCAACTTTCAGAAACGCCGACGAGATGGGCGCGTCCCTCAATGCCACTGGGGACTCATCGCGCGGAATGGCCGGAATGACGCCGCGCGCGCTGACGAACGAGGTTGATCAGGCGACGAACGCCACCTGGGACTCGGGGGTGCGCGTATCCATGTTGCGGCCACGGTTCAGATGGTCGTCGATCTCGGCGGCGGCGCCGATCATCCGGCCGTAGAGGAAGACGGTGAACGCCGCCGTCTCCAGGTCGCGCTCGGTCAGTGCGCCCGAGGTATAGTCAGGCCACAACAGCGCGAGCAGCAAGGCGGCGATCACGGCGTCGATATTCACGCAGAACACGTAGGGCGTTGCGCCCACGTCGTACAGTGCCTGCGCGAGTTCGCGATAGAAGGCGTGAAAGACGTTGTATTGCCCGCGCTCGGCCATGAAGGCGGCGATGAAGCGCTCGCGCGGGTCGTAGTTGACCGGCCTGCCCTTAAACACGGGGTGGTGGACGCCCGGCAATGCGCGCAGTTCCTGCCCCAATTCCTTGGCGGCGCTCTTCTCGGCCTTGTAGGACTCGGCAAACGCCGTGGCCATCGCCTTGATGTCGAGTCCATGCCGCGGATCGCTCGGATCCTTGAGGGCATGGTCCTTGAACCGCTGAAGCAGGAAAGCCATGCCTTCAAAGCCGTTGCCCCCGTGGCTGTAGCCGGTGTGCGTGAGGAAGCCGACCATCGCCTTGTTGATCTGCACGCGCGCGGGGGTCTGCGGGCCGTCGGCGGAGACCGCGCCCTTGGCGCCCTGCGCGGAAATCGAGCCGGGCCCGTTCGAAATCAGCAGGCCGATCAGGATCTGCAAGGGCAGCGCCTGTTCCGTGCTCGGCTTCTTGCCCGTCATCGCCAGATAGCACAGGTCGGCCATGGTCCACGAACCGTAGCGTTCGGCCTGCGAGATGCCGGCGAGCATGCCCCACCGGTGGCGCTCGGCGGGGATCGTGGCGCCGACCATCACGCCGTACAGGCGCAGGTACCAGGGCAGGGTCTCCGCCGTCAGGCGGCTGATGCGCTTGCGCATCAGCGGGCCCCAGGCGATCGTCGTGGCGATGGCGGCGAGAATGGCGTCGCGCGAAAGCCGGAGGTCCATGCGCAGCAGGAAGTCCAGGAACACCGACTTCGCGCCGCGCGCCTGCACCGCCTTCAGCATCGCGTCGGGGTGCGTGTCGCCGGCCTCGTCCTCGCGCCGCACGAACAGCGCGCGCGTTGCGTCGTCGACCCGGATCCCCGAGTGGTCGAACTCGACGTGGTGCCCTTCCTGCAGGCCGGAGCCGGCAAACGCGTCGATCAGCGCCCGCGTGCAGGCCAATGCGCGCTCGACGCGCTTGGGGCCGACGATCGCCGCGGCGGCGGCCATCACGGTGTTCGGCGAATTGCCGGCTTGGCGCGCGGCATCCACGGCGACCAGGATCGGGTCGCCGACCAGGTTGACCTCGGCCGCCACGGCGATGTCGAGCATCGCTCGGTCGTTCGGGCCAGCCGCCTCGTGTACCAGCGGCAGCGCGAAGTTGGCCTGCAGCGGCTGCAGCGCGAGTTCGAGCACCGCGTGTCCGTGCACCGACGTGACCTGCGTCTTCGGGTCCATCTGCGAAGCGCCCGAGCGGTCCTTCATGTTCTGGCGCGCGATCACAGCGCCGACCTGCGCGGCGAGCCCGGCGAGTTGACCGGCATAGGGCTCAGGCGCCGTCACCGGCTTCAGCGCCAGTGGTGGGGGCAGCTCGATGCCCTGGTCGTTGGCCATCCACGGCTTGAGAATCAGGCTGCCGCGCGGCGCGAAGTCGGGTCTGGCGCCGCTCGCGGCCATCACCGCGGTCAGCGCTGCCGGAATGTGCGCGATGTTCGTGACCACCGCGCCCTTCTTCGACACCACCGGGTTCTCGGGCGTGTAGATTCCCTCGACGCCGAAGGCCTGCATGAACCAGCGTTCCTTGTCCTGCGCGCTGTCACCGCTGCCGGCCATCGCGCCGGCGTGCCCGACTGCGCGCGTGAGCTTGCTCTTCCAGCGGCCCACCACGCAGGCCACCACCGGCTTGCCGAAGTCAAGATCCCTCTCGTAGTAGCCGCCGGGCTCGGAATACAGCACCGCAGCGCGCGAGCGGCCGTCGTTGCGCAGCGCGTGCGCGAAGTCGCGCGCGGCGTAATGGATGTAGACGTCCTTGCCCGACGAGACCAATGTCGTCGTGCCCCAGCCCGCGGTCGCCAGGTATTGGGCGATCGTCGTCGTGAAACCGCCCGAATTGGAGAAGATCGCCACCGTGCCCTGGATCAGGGTCTCGTCCGGGTGATCGCCTCCGAGCGCGCCGCCGATGCGCACGCGGCTCCACGAGTCGGCCACGCCCAGGCAGTTGCCGCCGATGATGTCAACGCCTGCGCCCTGGGCCATGGCGCGGATCTCGCGCGCGTCGTGGACCGCGATCTTCTCGGTCACGATGACGATCTTCTTCAATCGCGGATTGACGCGGATCAGCTCGGCGACGCCGTCGCGCACGCCCGACGGCGGCAGGTAGACGACGCCGGTATTGAACGCGTGGCCGGCGTTCATCCCCTCGCGCACGTTGTTGAACACCGGGACGTCGCCGGCTGCGGTTTCCAACACCTGGCCGCCGCGCCCCGGCGATGTGCCGAAGACGACGTTGCCGCCGGAGAAGACGTGGCTCGTGGGCGTGACCTGGCGCGATTCGCCGCCCAGGATGTTGAGCACGCAGACGCGGTCGCCGCGGCTTGCAAGGTCGGACAGCGAATCGACGCCGAGGTAGTAGGGAAAGCCGGGCAGGCCCTGGGCATGCATGGTGCGATCTCCTCAGCTGCTTGTCTGCAGGCCGAGCCGGCGCGCGATGGCTTCGCGGCCGCCGGCCTTCATCCAGTCGTCGATCTTCTTCGCGTAGTTCACGACCTCGGAGATCGCGCTGTCGAAGCCGAAGAAGCGGTAGGGCAGGCCGAGCGCGTCGCAGGTATCGGCGAGCGCGCCGAACCCACGGATCAGGTTCGGACCGCCGCGGCCGACGACCACGTACAGCGGCGTCGCGCCCTGAGTCGAGAAATGCTCGCGCAGCGCGTCGCCCATCGCGCGCAGGGTTTCGTGGATGTCGGTGTTGTTCGACTTGCCGCCGATGATGAACAGCACGTTCGACTGTTTCAGGAAGTGGCGGTAGCAGATGCGCGCCACTTCCTTCATCTTCTCGTACGGCGGGTTGCCGCCGAAGTCGGAGCTGATGCTGGCCGCCTGGCCCAGCACTTCGGTGACCAAGCTGTTGGCGCCGCCGCCGAAGGTCGGCGCCAGGATCGTGCCTTTCTCGTTGATCACGAAGACGTCGGACTGGCCCTGGTGCGTGCGCAGTTCGTTGACTTCCTGCTCGAACGCGCCAACGTCCGCCGCAAACAGGTGCTCCGGCAGCCCGAGCCGCGCCACGCGCGGGTCGTCGCGGTCGAAACCACACTTGAAGTCGCAGGCCACCGGCGTCAGCCGGCCCCTGTCGTCGGGACGCATGCGAATCGGGTTCAGCTCGAGCGTCGTCATTCCGTAGTGGTGCAGCAGTTCCCACAGCTTGGGCAGCTGCTGCACCAGCGGCGAGACAATGTCGCGCGGCGCGCCGATGTCGGCCAGCGCGTTGGCGACGACGAAGGCCTTGAGGCCGGTCAGCGCGTCGAAGGGCACCGTCACGATCTCGGACTTGTCGAGCTCCTCGATGTCGACGCCGCCACGGTGGGTGATCGTGATCGTCGGCGCGCGATAGCGAGTGTCGTCCGTGATCGAGAAGTAGACCTCGTGCTCGGCCGGCACGCCGCCCTCGAAGGTCACGCCGTTGGCTTTGGCGAAGGCGTTGCCGTGGCGGTGCTCGGCGAAGTAGAGGCGCTCCTTCTCGGCCAGCGCGCCGCGCAGATCCGTCGCTCGGCCGATCAGTCCCGACTTGCCCTTCTTGCCGACGCCGCCCTTGAACAGCGGCTTGACGAAGACCTGGCCGTGGCGCTTGATCAGATCCCGGATCTGGTCTTCCGAGGCGTCGGGGCCGAGCACCTCGGCGGTCGGAAAGTCGACGTGCCTGAGCAGCGGCGCCCCGTGCAGAAGTCCGGTCAGTTGCATGAATGATCTCCGGGTTCAGGCCGCGGCGGCGGCTGGCTTGCGACGGGCACGGAGGCGCATCAGCGGGGGCACAACGACCATCGCCACCGCGCCGATCCACAGGCCGATCGAGATCGGGCTTTCGACCAGGATGCCGAGTTCGCCGTTGGTGATCGACAACGCGCGGCGCAGGTTCTGCTCCATCAGGTCGCCGAGCACGAAGCCGAGGATCAGCGGCGCCATCGGCATGCCCTGCTTGCGCAGCAGGTAGCCGACCACGCCCAGTCCCGACATCAGCATCAGGTCGAAGGTGGTGGCGTGCACCGAATAGACACCGACCGCGCTGATGGCCAGGATGCCCGGCACCAGCGCCCAGTTGGGCAGGCGCAGCACCTTCGTGAACACGCCGACCATCGGGATGTTGATGAAGAGCAGCATCACGTTGGCGATGAACAGCGACGCGATCAGGCCCCAGACCAGCGTCGGGTTCTGCGTGAACAGCGCCGGGCCGGGCGTGATGTTGTAGAGCGAGAGCGCGCCCACCATCACCGCCGTCGTGCCCGACCCGGGCACGCCCAGCGTCAGCATCGGGACGAACGAACCCGCCGCCGACGCGTTGTTGGCCGCCTCGGGCGCCGCCACGCCGCGGATGTCGCCTTCGCCGAAGTGACCGCCGGGGCCGGCGAGGCGCTTTTCCATCGAGTAGGTCATCGCGCTGGCGATCGTCGCGCCGGCGCCCGGCAGCACGCCGACAATGAAACCGACCACCGACGAGCGCACCGTGCCCCACCCGGTCAGCGCCAGCTCCTTCAGGTTGAACAGCTTGCGGCCGGCGACCTGGATCAGCCCGCTGCTGCTGTGGTGCTGCTCGAGCATGAGCAGGATCTCGCTGACCGAGAACACGCCGATCACGACGACGATGAACTGGATGCCGTCGGACAGGTGCACATTGCCGCCGGTGAAACGATAGACGCCGGAGTTCGAGTCCAGCCCCACCGTCGACAGCGACAGCCCGATGACCGCGGCCAGTGCCGCCTTGACCGGCGCATCACCCATCAGGCCGGTGATGCAGGCGAAGGCGAAGCACATCAGCGCGAAGTACTCGGCCGGGCCGAAGGCGAGCGCCCAGCGCGCCAGCAGCGGCGCGAACAGCACGATGCCGACGGTGGCCACGAGCGAGCCGACGAATGAACTCCAGGCCGAGATCGACAGTGCGACGCCGGCCAGGCCCTTCTTCGCCATCGGGTGGCCGTCGAGCGCGGTCATGATGGCACCGGCGTCGCCGGGCACGTTGAGCAGGATCGACGAAATCCGGCCGCCGTACTCGCAGCCCATGTAGACGGCGGCGAGCAGGATCAGCGCCGTCTCCGGCGGGAGCTTCAGCGCAAAGGCCAGCGGCATCAGGATCGCGACGCCGTTGATCGGCCCGAGGCCGGGCAGCATGCCGACGATGGTGCCAATGAGGGCACCGATCGCGGCCACCATCAGGTTTTCGGGTGTTAGCGCAACGGCAAAGCCGCCGAGCAGGAATTGCAGCGTGTCCATCAGCGGCCTCCGAGGATGAACGACAGCAGTCCGGTCGGCAGCACCACGTCGAGCAGCTTGTCGAACATCAGGTAGAGCAAGAGCCCCATCACCACGCCGCTGGCGAGCAACTGCTTCCAGCTGCCGCCGAAGGCCATGCCCACCGGCAGCGCCATCAGCGCCGTCGCGAGCGGGAAGCCGAGGGTCTCAAACAGCGCGGCATAGACGAACACGGCGACCACGGCCAGCGCGATCGGCTTGAAGTGTTCGCGGGCGAGCCCGAAGCCCTTCGGCCCGGGCCGTGCAATCAGCCAGACGCCGGCGAGCGCCATCAATCCGGCCAAAAGCAGCGGGAAAGCGCGCGGGCCGACGGGCTCGTACGAGATCGGGGCGGCGTAGTCGCGTGCGGCCCACGCCATGCCCGCGCCCGCGACCACGCACACCGCCCCGAGAATGCGGTCACTCATGAGATAGCTCCACCTGAGGGTGGCCCGCGGGCGCATGACCAGCGCGCTCGGGAGCGGTCTACTTGGCCGGCGTCACGTTGAGGCCGAGGTCAGCCGCCAGCGTGCGGTAGTAGGCGACGCGCTGCTTGACATAGGTATCGAGCTCGGGGCCGCTCTTGTCGAACGCGAACAACCCGCGCTCGGCGCGCAACTTGGCAAAGGCCGGCGTGGCCATCATCTTGGCGAAAGTGTCGGACCAGATCTTGTAGTCGGCGTCGCTCACCTTGGGGCCGAGATAGAAGCCGCGGATGATCGGCCACTCGATGTCGACCCCCTGCTCCTTTGCGGTCGGAACGCTGGACAGCTTGCCTTCGAGCCGCTTGTCGGACAGCACGGCGAGAACGCGGATCTTGGCGCCGGCCTTCATTTGCTCCTCGGCTTCGGACGCGTCGCCGGAATAGACCTGCACATGGCCGCCCTGCAGTGCGGTGATCGCCTCGCCGCCGCCCTCGAATGCGACGAAGCGCATCGACTTGGGGTTGATCCCGGCGGACTTGGCGACGAGTGCGGCCTTCATCCAGTCCTGGCTGCCGACGGTGCCGCCGGCGCCGAAGACGACCTTGCTCGGGTCGGCCTTGACCGCGGCGATCACATCTTTGATCGACTTGAACGGCGAGTTCTCGGCGACGATGACGGCGCCGAAGTCGCTGCCCACCGCGGCGAGCCAGCGCACGTCATTCTCGTTGTAGCGCCCGAACTTGCCCTGCGCCAGGTTGAGCAGCGAGCCGCCCGAGAAGGCGACGATGGTGTTGGCCTCGGCTGGGCGCTGGGCAACGATGGCGTTGTAGGCCACTGCGCCGATGCCGCCGGGCATGTAGGTGATGCGCATCGGGTCGGAGATGAACTTGCCTTGCATCAGGCCGGTTTGCGCCAGCTTGCAGGTGAGGTCGAAACCGCCGCCGGGCTTGGCGGGCGCGAGGCACTCGGTCTTGTCGAGCGGGCCGGCCAGCGCGGTCGCGGTGGTACAGGCCAGGACAAGGATCATGAGGGGAGCTTTGCGATGCATCGTTGAGTCTCCTTTGGTTGGGAATCGCTCCCGGACCGTGCGATGCGGTCGCGGAATGGAGTCACTTGTTGGCGCCGACCGAAAATTGACCCAGTTAGCGGGGTGATGCCGATTCAAAACTGACCCGGGTGTTCAGCCTACTCTGCTGCATTCTTGAGCAGAGGAAGAGGAGTGAACCGCCCCGACTTTTCCGGAGATCCCCGCGTTTGAATCAGGCTGCGATCGGCAGCTGACTCGTTTAATGATAGTACGACGCCTCGAGCTCCGCTGGTGGGATGTTACCGATCGGTTCCAGCAACCGACGGTGATTGAACCAGTCGACCCATTCGAACGTGGCATATTCCACCGCCTCGAGATTGCGCCACGGCCCGCCCCGGTGAATCACTTCAGTCTTGTAAAGCCCGATGATCGTCTCAGCGAGCGCGTTGTCGTACGAATCGCCGACGCTGCCTACCGATGGCTCGGCACCCACTTCAGCGAGGCGTTCGGAATAGCGGATCGACAGATACTGCCCGGACTCAACCGGTCGTCGCAACACCGCTTCGATGTGCAGAGCGTAACACTTCATTCAATGCTTCGGCTGGCGTGCGCCAACTGAGTGTCTTCCTCGGCCGCGTGTTCAATGCAAGCGCCACCGCGTGCAGATCGCACGGGCGGTAAGTGCTGAGATCCGTTCCCTTTGGGAAGTACTGCCTCAGCAGTCCGTTGGTATTCTCGTTGGTCCCCCGCTGCCAAGGACTTTGTGGGTCGCAGAAGTACACCTTCAACCCTGTGTCGATCGCGAGCTGTGCGTGCTGACTCATCTCTGCACCCTGATCCCACGTCAATGAGCGTCGCAGCTGCGTCGGCAGCGATGCCATGGCCTGCACGATCGCATCGCGTACCGCCTCGGCGCCGTGTCCTGCAAGTGCGGGCCCGTGTTTTTCGCGTGGCTGCTGCCATGCCCTGGAAGCGGCGGCAGATGCAGCAACATCGTGAACCGCGTGGTTCGCTAGACCAACGTTCCAATAGCGGAGCTGCACAGCCCCAGGATGAGGTCACCTTCCCAGTGACCAGGTATGGCGCGATCTTCCACGATGGCCGGACACTCGCTGATGAGGATTTCCGGCGTGATGAAGGACTTCCCTCGACCGCGCGTTCGCTCTCTAGGCACACGCAACGCTCGTCCTGTTCGCAAGCACGCGGTGAACTCGCGTCGAAGGGCACCGCGCCCTTGGACGTACAGTGCTTGGTAGATCGCTTCGTGGCTGACGCGCATCGAAGTATCTTGCGGAAAGTCGATCGGCAGACGGCGAGAGATCTGCTTCTCGCGGCGATACCTCTCGCTCGATTCTGGGAGCCGCTTAGCGTTCCGCGGTGCGCAGATCGTATGCGGCCTGAAGGTTGAGCCAGAATTCCGGCCAGTTACCGACAGCATGCTCGAGACCCGCTGAAATTCGCTGAGCCGATTCTTTCTGCTAGGCCGGGACAGGCTCGGCGCGAACGGCAGAATCGGCTTGCCGGTCCTTCGCCACGGGTTTGATCTTGGACCAGATGGCGTACAACGCCGGCAGGAACACCAGAGTGAGAACCGTCCCGCCGAAGGTCCCGCCGATCAACGTGTACGCCAGCGTTCCCCAGAAAACGGAATGGGTGAGCGGAATGAACGCCAGCATGGCGGCGAGCGCGGTCAGAATGACCGGACGGGAGCGCTGCACGGTGGCCTCGACGACGGCATCGAATGGTGCCAATCCGTCCTTCTCGTTGCTGCGGATCTGACCGATGAGGATGAGCGTGTTGCGCATCAGGATTCCGGAAAGCGCGATCAGCCCGACCAGCGCGTTGATGCCGAACGGTTGCCTGAACAACAGCAAGGTCGGGATGACGCCGATAAGGCCAAGCGGTGCGGTTGCGAACACCATCGTCATCAGCGAGATCGAACGGACCTGGAACATGATCGTGATCAGCGTGAGCACGATCATGATTGGCAACAGCGGCGCCAGGGCGCGGTTTGCCTTGCCGGATTCCTCTATGGAACCGCCCTCCTCGATTCGGTAGCCCGCGGGGAGTCGGGCGATGATGGGCTGGAGTTCTTTCCACACGGCGGTGGACACGTCCGGCGGCTGCAGCCCCTCGGCAATGTCTCCACGCACCGTGATCGTCGGCGTGCGATCGCGACGACGCAGGATCGGGTCTTCCATGCGGACCCCGGTGGTTCCGATCTGCGACAGCGGAATCCGTTGGCCGGCCGCTCCAACCAGGGTGAAATCGCCAATCTTGCTCGGATCGAGCCGCGCGCTTCCGGCAGAACGAGCGGTGACCTGCACCGAACGGATATCCTCGCGGACGTCGGTGATCGGGATGCCACTCAACAGGAACTGAAGCTGTTGCGCGACATCGCGAGACGTCAAACCGATACTTTGTAGTCGGTCCTGATCGAGCGAAAAACGAAGCGTGGGCACCCGCTCGCCCCAGTCGGTATTGACCGTTCTCATCTGGGGACTTGCCTGCATCGCAGCACGTACCTGAGCCGCAATGTCACGCAGCTTGTCCGGATCGGGGCCCATCGCGCGGAACGCCACCGGAAAGGGCGAGTACGGACCGAACACGAGCTGGGTAACGCGCACGCGGGCTTCCGGCGCCAGGCCGTCGGCCACTGCCTGACGCAGCCTGAATTTGAGCGCTTCGCGCGCCTCTTCGCTCGGCGTCAACACGACGATCTTCGCGAACGAGGGATCGGGTAGCTCCGGCGCCATGGCGAGATAGAAGCGCGGGCCGCCCTGGCCGATATAGGCGGTAACGATCTTGGCCTCCGGCTGCTTGGCAAGCCAAGCCTCGACCCTGGCGCTGGCGGCACTCGTCTGCTCGATGGACGTCCCATACGGCATCTGCACTTCGACCAGCACTTCCGGGCGATCGGAGGTCGGAAAGAACTGCTTCTTCACGACGCCCATGCCCAGCACCGCGACGAAGAACGCAGCGGCCACGCTGCCCGCGACCAGCCATTTGCGGCGAATCACGAAACCAAGAAGCTGGCGAAAGCGGTTGTACCACGGCGTGTCATAGATCGCTTCGTGCCCGCCCGCGCGCTTCTCGACATTCGGCAGCAGCTTCACGCCCAGGTAGGGCGTGAACACGACAGCAACGACCCAGGACGCGATCAGCGCGATGCCGACGATCCAGAACATGTTGCTGGTGTACTCGCCTGCCGTCGACCTGGCGAAGCCGTTCGGCATGAAGCCGATCGCCGTCACGAGGGTGCCGGCGAGCATGGGTGCCGCGGTATGGCTCCACGCATAGGCCGCCGCGCCGATGCGGTCGTAGCCTTCCTCCATCTTCACGACCATCGTCTCGATGGCGATGATCGCGTCGTCGACCAGGAGTCCCAGCGCCAGGATCAGCGAGCCGAGGGTGATCCGGTCGAAGTCTTTGCCGGTAGCTGCCATGACGATGAATACCGCAGCCAGAGTCAGAGGGACCGCCGCCGCGACGACGATGCCGACTCGCCATCCCATGCTGAGAAAGCTCACCAGCATCACCACGCCGAGGGCGACAAAGAACTTGACCATGAACTCGTCGACCGCGCCGCGAATATTGACGGACTGATCGGTGACCTTGGACAGAGTCATCCCGAGCGGCATCTCCGCGTTGATTGCCGCCGCTTCCCGCTCCAGGGCCTTGCCGAGGTCGAGGCCGTTCCACCCTTCACGCATGACCACGCCGAGCACCAACGCGGGCTCGCCGTTGTTGCGGATCAGGAAGGTGGCCGGGTCCTCGTAGCCGCGCTTCACTTCGGCAACGTCGGAGAGCTTCAGCGTACGGCCTTGCGCGACGACAGGGGTATTGCGGATCTCATCCAGATCGTCGATCGCGCCGTCCAGGCGGATGAATACTTGCGGGCCCTTCGCGTCGATCGAGCCTGCGGGCGTCATCACGTTGCGTCTGTTGAGCGCGTCGAAGAGTTCTTGGGGGGACACACCCAGAGTTGCTAGGCGGTCGTAGGAGAACTCGACGAAGATTCTTTCCGCCTGCTCACCGATGATGTTCACCTTCTTGACGCCGGGCACGTGCAGCAGCCGTTGTCGCAAGGCCTCGGCTTCCCGGACGAGGTGCCGATGAGGCTCGCCCATCGCCTTCAACGCGTACAGCGCAAAGGTCACGTCAGAATATTCGTCGTTTACCATTGGACCGATTACGCCACGCGGCAAGTGAGGAGCCTCGTCGCCGAGTTTCTTCCGCGCCTGATAGAACTCCTCGGGGACATCGGCGGGCGGGGTACTGTCGCGCAGGACCACCGTGGTGAACGCCAGGCCCGGGCGCGTAAAGGTCTCGGTTCGGTCATACCAGCGGAGCTCCTGCATCCGCTTCTCCAGCTTTTCGGCGACCTGCGCTTCCATCTCCTTTGCCGTAGCGCCCGGCCAAGCGGTGACGACGGTCATCTGCTTGATCGTGAACGCCGGGTCTTCCGCGCGGCCCAGCGTCAGGAAGGCCACGACGCCGGCGATGAAAATCGCGACGAGCAGGAACAAGGTGACGGCGCGCTCGCGTACGGCGAGGCCGGAGAGATTGAAGCCGCTCATGACGCTGGCCCCCCTTGGCGGCCGCCCCTGCCGCGGCCTCGCCGCTTAGTCGCACCTGCTCGCCTTCGTGCAGCAGATGCGCACCGAGCGCAACCACGCGATCGCCCGCCTTGAGCTTGCCGACGATCGAAGCCGCTTCGTCGCCGAGGCGGACGATTTGCACGGCACGCCACGTGACCCGAGGCGTTTCGCCTTCAACCAGCCATACGCCCGCACCCTTGCCCGAATCGAAGATCGCGCCGATCGGCACCTGCTGCGCCGGATCGAGCTGGCCGTCCGAGAGCTGGATGGAGATGGTCGAACCGAGCGGCGCGTCGGTGAGACGACCCGAGAGCACGTACCGAGCCTCGAACGTTCGAGTCGGACGGTTTGCTGCGTCCGACAACTGGCGAAGTTGCGCGGATCCTGTTAGACCGCTTCCGTACAACGTTGCGCGGCCCGTCGATCCGATCGCCGGGCGCAAAGTTTCGGGAAGCTCGATGATCGCTTCGCGAGGTCCGGCATGGGCCACGCGCACGACGACTTGGCCGGCAGCAACGACCTGTCCCGGCTCCGCCAAGGTTTCGACCACCACGCCGTCCGCATCGGCCAACAGGACCGCATAGCTCGTCTGGTTGCGGGCAACGGTCGCTTGGGCTTGGGCTGCATTGAGCTCGGCCCTTGCCGACTCGGCGTCCGCCTTAACCTTCTCGTAGGCCGATTTCGAAACCGCACCTGTGGCGACGAGGGCCTGGTATCGCGATTCCTCTTGCGAGGTCTGGCGCATGCGCGCCTGGGCGGCGGTAACAGCCTGCTCCTGTGCCTGCAGCGCGAGCCCCAGGTCCTTGGGATCGATACGTATGAGCGGTTGGCCGCGCCTGACGTTTTGGCCGGTATCGACCGAGCGTTCCAGAACCTTTCCGGAAACTCTGAACCCGAGATCGCTCTGCACGCGGGCCGCGATGATCCCGGTGAAGGAACGCTCCGACCCGGCGGAATTCTTGACAGCCTCGACCCGCACCAGCGGAGGCTGGGTCCGTGGGTCAGTTGATGAAGTGGCGTCGGTGCATGCCGCCAGATGAAGAGCAACAGCCCCGTGACGGCAACGAAAGCAACACCGCACCGCTGCATCATTGTTTCGTGGGGATCGACGATGAGCGCTTTCACTGCAACGCCACCTGTGCATCGAGGTGGAGATCCTTTCGAACGCCGGCGTCCACCAGGCTAGCGGGCGCGAATCTGCGCAACATTCGCAGGCGGTTCGCGAGCCCACCGGCTGCATATCGTAGTTTCGGGAGCGGGCGCCAGCACAGCCTTCAGTACGACGTCGGCCACGACGGCGGGTTCGTCTGCGCCTGCGATCACTTCCTTCAGCGTCTTGCCCAGGGCCGCACGGACTTCGCGATACTCGTCGAGCTTCGAGTCGGGCTGCACGAAGTTGGCGTCGAACTGCGTCTTCGTGTACGCAGGCTCGATGACCGAGACCCGGATGCCCCTCGTGCGCAACTCGTGGTCGAGCGACTCCGAATAGCCCTCGATCGCGTGCTTGGTCGCCGCATAGAGCGCCATGTACGGCGCCGGCAGGAAGCCAAGCACGGAGCCGATATTGATGATGCGACCACCCCCTTGATGTCGCATGTGCGGCACGACGGCACGCGTCATCCGAACGATCCCGAAGAAGTTCGTGTCGAAGATGGACCGGGCCTGCTCGAGGGAACTCTCTTCCGCTCCGGCGGGAGCGACACCGAAGCCGGCGTTGTTCACGAGCAGGTCGATGCGGCCTTCCAGCCGCAACGCTTCTGTGACCGCGGCTTCGACTGATTCATCGCTGGTCACGTCGAGGGGCAGCATCGGGAACGATCGCTGGCCCGCCTGTGCTCCCCGTCGGCTGGTGCCGTAGACCTTGTAGCCAGCTCTCGCGAGCCGCTCTGCCGTGGCTTCGCCGATGCCTGACGAGGCGCCTGTAACAAGTGCTATCTTGCTCTTCATGATGTCCTTCCTTGCGATCTTCATGGGAATGGTTTTCAGTGGGGCATGGTCTGTCAAAGCATCTCGAGCGCAAGCGCGACACCTTGCCCTCCTCCGATGCACAGCGTCACCACGCCGCGTTTGAGTCCGTCGCGTCGCATCGAGTGCAATAAACGGGTCGTCAGTACCGCACCGGTAGAGCCGATCGGATGACCGTGCGCGATCGCGCCGCCCTCAACATTGACGATGTCCTCCGGCAGGCCGAGCTCGCGCAAAACGGCGAGCGGCACGGCCGCGAACGCCTCGTTGATTTCCACGCGCTCGACGTCGCTTAAGTTCCAGCGGGCGCGCTCCAATGCTTGCCGCACCGCGGGCAGCGGCCCGGATGCCGAACATCCCGGGCTCGACCGCTGCGACTCCGTAAGAGACCAGGCGCGCAAGCGGCTCGAGAGCGTTCGCGTCGGCGTAAGAGCGGTCCGCGACGACCATCGCGGCGGCGCCACTGTTGAGCCCTGACGCATTGCCGGCGGTGATCGTGCCGTCGTTGCGAAACGCCAAGCTTCAGCTTGGCGAGCACTTCCAAGGTCGTGTC
>CAVSMC010000002.1:0-390907 GCA_963728935.1 uncultured beta proteobacterium
GCGTCACGCCGAGGCCGTCTTGACGCTCAGAGCTTGAACTCGTGCAGCGCCTCGTTGACACGCTCGCTATCGAACGCAGCGGGATCGAATTGGCCGCCGCACCATTCGAGCATCGCGCGGTGTTCTTTGTGCTTGGGGTTGCCGATCGCCTGCAGGAAGTCGGCATAGCCTGGTGGACCACCCACGTCCTCGGGCGGGCAGGCGTTGGCGCCATCGATGCAGTGCGGCAAGCGCAACGCGGGATCGAACGGCAGTAGCTGCTCGACCGTTACGCGGTGCTCCCAACCATCACCGTAGTCGTAGAGATAAACGAAAGCGTTGTGCGAACCGAGTGCACTCGCCAGCGTGAAACGGTTCTCGCGTTGCAGCGGCGGTCCCATGTCGAAGTCGGGATCGGGTTCGCCGTAGTGATGGTGGCCGACGATGAATTCGTGCAGGTGGCCGCCGGCCCAGCCCATCGTCCACAACAAGGCGACGTGCAACTGGTGCAGCTTCATCGAACCCGGCACCAGCAGACGGCGCCAGACCAGCGGCATCACGTCGAGCAACTCGATCCGCAGCTGATAAACAGGGGCGACGATCTTGGCGCCGCGCGCCGCGGTCTTGCGCGCCGTGGCCATCTCAAGCGCAGCGCTGCTGCGGCACGTCGAGCGTGACGCGCCAGGGCAGCAATTCGCCGATCCGCTGGATTGGATGCTCGGCGATGCGCTCGAGGACGTGCCGGAGGTAAAGGTAGGGATCGCGCTCGTTCAGCAGAGCGCTGCCGAGCAGGCTGTACATGGCGGCGGCCCGCTCGCCACCGGCATCGGAACCAGCGAACAGGTAATTGCGCCGGCCAAGCACAACCGGCCGGATTGCGCGCTCTGCGGTGTTGTTGTCGATCTCGATGCGACCATCGGCGCAGTAGCGGGTCAGCGCCGGCCAACGCACCAGCGAGTACTTGATCGCGCCGGCGAGCTCGGACTTCGCTGATACCGTCTGTAACGTGGCTGCGAGCCAGCCATGAAGCGCAGCGAGCAGCGGCACCGTGCGCTCCTGGCGCACGCGCGCACGCACACGCGGAAGCTCGCCACGGATGTCGCGTTCGACGTCGTACAGGGCACCGATGCGCTGCAGGGCGTCGACGGCCAGCGGCGACTTCTTCGCGACGTAGAGGTCGTAGAACTTGCGCCGGGCATGCGCCCAACAGGCGGCTTCCACCACCTGCTCGTTCTCGTACAGCGGCGCGAACCCGCTATAGGCATCGGCCTGCAGGATGCCGCGATATGTGCGCAGGTGCGCTTGCGGATGCGCGCCAGCGCGATCGGGAGAGTAGCGATACCACACCGCGGGCGGATCACGGCTCGCCGCCGGGCGATCGTCACGCACATACGTCCACAGGCGTCCGGTCTTGGTCTTGCCGCGTCCTGGATCGAGTACCGGCACCGGCGTGTCGTCGGCGTGGATCTTGATGCCCGCGCGCACGTACGCGCCCAGCGCATCGACCAGCGGCGTCAACAACTGCGTTGCTCCCGCCACCCACGCCGCCAGCGTGGCGCGGTCGAGCTCGACTCGGGAGCGCCGAAAGATCCCCGCCTGCCGGTACAGCGGGCAATGATCGGCATACTTGGCCACGATCACTTGCGCGAGCAGACCCGGTGCCACCATCGCACGGTCGAGCGGTCGCGCCGGTGCCGGTTGCTGGACCACCTGCGCGCAGCGCCGACAGGAAAGCTTCGGGCGCACATGCCGGATAACCTTGAAGTAGCCCGGCACCAGGTCGAGCATCTCGGACACATCCTCACCGAAGCGACGCATGCTGCCACCGCAAGCGGGACAGCTGCAGCTCGCCGGCGCGTGCACGATCGTCTCCCGCGGCAGATGCGCCGGGAACGCGCGTGGTGCGCGTCGCAATGGCACGACACGTTGATTGGGCGTGCGCTGCACCGATTCCTCTGCTGCGATACCTGACTCGGCCATGGCGAACGGTAGCGCCGGCGTGCTCAAATCATCGAGCCCGAGCTGCAACTGGGGCAGGGTCGCGTCCAATCGTTCCGCGGAACGACCGAACTGCCATCGTTTCAAGCGCGCGATCTCCGCCGTCAGCTTGGCGATCAAATCGTCGCGCGCGAGCACCAGCTGCTGCAGCGTGGCAACGTCGTTCGGCAGCGGCGTGGGCGTGGGCAGCACGCGTTCACTATAGGACACGGCAACGCATTCGGCGAGGACGTGCGCATCACGCGCTCATGCCGCACGTTGCGGCTGCCAGGTCTGCACCGGACGCCGCCAATCGATGCCTTCCAGCAGCATCGACAGCTGCGCCGGCGAGAGGTGGACGGTCCCGCTCGTCGCCTGCGGCCACACGAAGCGGCCGCGCTCGAGCCGCTTCGCATACAGGTTCATGCCATCGCCGCTCCACCACAACAGCTTCAACAGATCACCGCGCTTGCCGCGGAACACGAACACATCGCCCGAGAACGCGCGCTCGCCGAGCACGGTCTCGACCAGCGCCGCGAGGCCGTCCATGCCTTTGCGCATGTCGGTCACCCCGGCCGCGATCCATACGCGCTGGCCGAGTGGTAGCCCGATCACGAGCGTCGTGCCAAGGCGTCGAGCACCAAGCGCAGCATCGTCGTGTCGGGTGCGCCGTGAATGCGCACCGTGGCACAGGCGAAGAGCACCTCAATTGCCGCCGGCACCGTTGCCGACACCATCGGCGTCGTTTCGACCGGAAGCAGCGTCAACAAGCCATCGGCGCCGGCTGCGACACTCGTCGCCGCGCACGTCGTCGGCAACTTGGGCGAACTCGCCTCGACGGCGCCAAACAGTCCCTGCCGGTATTGTCGCCGCCAGCGAAACAGAAGATTCGTGTTGACGCCGTGCTCGCGGGCAAGCTTCGCCACCGACATGTTTGGATCACAGGCCTGTGCCGCGAGCCGACGCTTCAACTCCAGCGGATGATTCGGACAGCCCTTGCGCGTCGGTCGTCGAGCCTTCATCGTAGCCAAAGTGGTCCCCGCCACAATCTGGTGGGGACCACTTTGGCCACTCAACGCAATGTCAGCAAGACGGCCTCGGCGTGACGCTTACGAACAGCGAGCGATATGGCGAACAGAACGTGGCGCATTGCGAGCGCAGATAAGCGTTGCCTAACGGATCGAGTCAACCGGCGCGCCGCCACCACGTCTCGCCAGAAAGAAGCCGCGGCCGGCGCATCCGTTTGAATGTCAGGCCGCAAAGAGCGCACTGATCGTGACGTAATACCCGTCCGGATCCCGCAGTGAGAACTCCGTGGTTCCAGTGTTCGGGTTCACGTGGGGCTCCTCTTCGAGCCGCGCGACGAGAGCGCGTGCCCTTGGCAGCGCCATGTCGAAATCATCGACACGGAAAAACAAGAGGAGGCCATTGCCAGGCTGCGCGTGATCGGGGCTCATCAAGGAGGGATGCTCATGGGCACCCCACTCGTGAAGGCAGAGCAAGACTGTTCCATCCGAATCGAGGATTTGACCGAAGTCGTCATGGGCGGGAGCGGTCTCCGGCAGGCCAAGCAGCGATTGGTACCACTTGAAGCTGCCAGGTACATCGCCGACGCCAATGACCGTCCACGTGCGCCTCATGGGGTCCCACCTGCGGCCAACAAGACGAAGTTAGGTAACCGGCCGTGCCGGCGGCGTCCTGCGGCGCGGCCGGACACTGTCCGGCTGAACGAATAGGAAGGACTTCCCCTACTCGGATCGGCAGCGAAGTGCCGCGCAGCACCGCCGGTAGCGGTCCGGTTGAACGAGTGATTGGGCGTCACCGCGTCATAGATCTTCTGGTTTAAGGCCGGTGTGCTTGGCGATGCGAGCAAGCATCTTTGGTCCGATTTCCTCGCCATCGTGAAAGGCGAAAACAAAATCAGGCCAACCGTCGCGGCTCAAGGTGCGATGCGAACCAGACTGGCGCTTATTGAGCGTTACGTAACCGCATGACATCAAAACAGGTCGGCTTGCTGCCAGCACGCAGCGATGATGACGCTGCGGCGCTGTGCCGACTTGAGCTTGCCGCGAGTGGTGTGCCGCAGCTCGGCGAAGCTATCGGGACAGTAGTTGGCCAGTGCGTGGCGCTTGAGCCAGGTCCACAGAAACTCGACCGGATTGAGGTCAGGCGCATAGCCGGGAAGGAAGTGCAGCTTGATGCGGCCTTGCGTCGAGGCGACGTAGTCGCGCACCAAGTGGCTGCGATGGGCCTGAAGGCTGTCCCACAGGATGAGCAGCGGCCGGCGCCAGTGGGCGAGCAGCGCCTTGAGGAACTCGACCACTTGTTCCTTGGCGATCGCGCCGTCGTGCAGGCGAAAGCACACCCCGTTGAAATGCATGCCGGCGATCAGCGACAACTGATGCCAATTGAAGTGAAACTGCACAACTGGCGTTTCGCCTCTGATGCCCCAGGTCTTGATCCGAGTGGGCCGCTCCGAGACGCCGGATTCGTCGATGAAGACGATCAGTCGTCCCTCACGTCTGGCGTTTTTTTTAGAGCCGGCCAGGTGCGCCGACGCCACTCCTCGATGGCGACGGCATCGCGCTCCAAGGCACGCCGATCCGGCTTCTGGTTGGAGAACCCCAACTGCCCCAGCAAGCGCCAGACGTGGACCTCGCTGTATCGCACGCCGAACTCGCGCTCGATCCACAAGCGCACGCGCTTGAGCGTCCACAGCGGCGTCGTGAAGCCGTTCCTCTCGGGGCCCTCGAGCAACGCCACGTACAGTCGCGACAGCTCGGCCGCGCCTAACCGCGCTGGCCGCCCACCCTTGCTCATGTCGCGCAAGGCGTCGATCCCCTCGGCGTTGAGCACGTCGCGCCAGCGGTATACGGTTTGCCTTGGCGCCCCCACCGCGCGCGCCACTTCCGGTGGCGTCTTCCCCGCGAGCAGCAGGCGCCCGGCACGTATCCGCCGCTTGATTGCTGCGTCCAATTTGCTCTTTCCCGCCATGCGCACTCCTCGATGTCGAGCCGACATCGATATAACGCATGATAGGCGGATCGGTTGTCACGCGGTTACGTAAGGCTCAATAAGCCGCCAACCCAGACCAAGCAATGCCGAATAGACGCGGCGCGCTTTCCTCGAGGGCCATTGAGTCACGTCGCGACGGTGATGGAAATTGAGTGCGGCCCGCTCTCGCCATGTTCCAATCGCTCAGCAAGAACGCGCAAGGCAAGAATCTCAGCTCGCGCCATTGCCTCATCGCGGCTCGACCCGTATGCCAGTACACCGGGCAACTGAGGCACTTCGGCAAGCCAGCGGCCATCGTCTTCGCGTTCAGACTCAATGTCGAATCTCACGATGTGCTCTCTCCGGAGGCAATGAGCGATTGTACGCCGCGCCGATGAGTGACGCCCAACAAGACAAGTTAACCGGCGCTGCCGGCGGCGCCGCAGGACGCCGCCGGACAGCGTCCGGTTGAACATGGTTAGGCGTCACTGCGGTAGAGTGTTTTTGACCAGAAGTCGACGACGTACGCCAGTGTACCGAGAAACTCACCGCGCGTTCCATCTCGACGTCGGAATATAACCATGACACCAGGCTCGCTCTCGAACCGGTAGTCGGCCTCTACGCTTTGTAACGGGCGGCTCGCTCCCTCGAACTGAACAGACTCAAGAGTGCCACCCGACGATACTGTCCACTGCGGAGGCCGGCCAGCCTTCCTCTCCTCGTAAAGGCGTTTGTACGCGTTCGCGATGCTCCTAATGTCTCGGAACGAGCCATTTGTCACTGAGATGACGTGGCGCACAAACGCCGCATTGTTGGCGTAGCTTGCGACCAGTCTAGGATTGTGGCGGGCATTGAATGCAAAGTAATGATCAGCGAGGTGCGAGGCCGAGACTGCTGCGTTGAAGGCACGCCTGGGGCAGCCTGGGTTCGCGATGCAATCCTCCTGATTCCCGAGCACGAAGGCTGTGTAGTATTCGTCGGGCGTCATGCCCATTGTGATTTGCTGCTATGGAGGAGGCCACGTTGCATTGTGACGCCTAAGGCGGCACCGCACGTGACGTTTGGATTACGGTCGCTTCGATGGGGGCACGCGCCACGGCTCGGGATGAGTGATGCTCCAAATAATTGTCGACATGATGAGCGCGGCGATAGTCGAGCCTGTGACAAGAATGGCGACTAACTCCGGAGCACGCACTACCGCATCATAGAAGATGACCGTCATGATGATCGACATCGGCAGCCCGGTCGCCAAGACGCAGAAAAGAACGTAATTGCGCTTGACGTTCAGCCAGCGAGCAAACCTGAAGAACGGACGATCACGAACCTCGGATTCCGCCTCTGCCGGTGTCGCTGATCGCGGGCGTCGGAATGACCAAAAGACTGGGCCCCATAGAATTGGCGCGGCTCCGACCCCGCCAAAGAACCACGACCAGCCGGAGGCGTGTGGGGCAGAGAGGACGTAATACGCCCCATACAGCGTTGCTGCCAAGAGCCATGGACCAGAGTGGAGGAATATGGGCGCTACAAGACTCCCCGGATTCGCCGCTTCGCGGCCCTCACTCGCGACGTCGTTTGAGCAAACTAGCGATCGCGACCAGCCAATAGCCAATGCGCGTGACGATGAGAGTTCCGAGGAAGAACCCAACAATGGGTGCGACGATTTGGATCGCGTCCATGCCGCCTAACGGAACCAAGTTACTAATCAGTCGGTAATAGAGGCTACAGATGGCGCGCGGGAGAATGAACGCACGAGTGCGGGCCGATGCCCGAGGGATTGCAGCTCCTGATCGAGACGCTGCTGCAAGGATTCGCCGCGCGCCAACGGATTCTTCGCGGTGCCAGTGCGTTTGAGATGATTCCAAACCAACTCGTCGGGATTGAGTTCGGGCGCGTAACCGGGCAAGTAGAACAGCTTGAGCTTTCCGCCGCTGGTCGCGGCGTACTTGGTGGCCGCCACCGATTTATGCGCGGGCAAGCTGTCCAGCACCATATAGACCGGCTTTTTGCGGTAGCGCATGAGCTTGCGCAGCAGTGCCATGAACAGATCGGTGCGCATCGCACCGTAGTAGGTGGCGAACCAAAAGGCGCCCTTGGCGGTCACTGCCGAGGCAGCCGATACGCTCTGCCGCTTGCCCGGTGTTGCCACCACCGGGGTTTGGCCCTTCACGCCCCAAGTGGTGCCTTGCACGACGTCGGCGCGAAAGCCCGACTCGTCCCAAAAGTAGATCTCGGCGCCGCTCCGTTTGGCCGCCTTGGCGATGGCGGGATAGGTATCGCGTTGCCAGCGCTCAATAGCTTCGGGGTCGCGCTGGTAGGCACGGGTGAGCGGCTTCTGCGGCGTCAGTCCGAGTTTGGCGAGCAACGCCCCTACGGCGGTAATTCCCAACTCAACGCCGAAACGGCGCTTGATCAGCAGCGCCACGACCTTGCGCGTCCACAGACCGAAATCGAGTTGGTGCTGACGCGGGTCTTTGCCGTTGATCCAGCGAAACACCTGTCGTTCCTGCGCCGGCGTCAACGTCCGCGGTCGGCCGGTGGCCGGGCGCGAGGCCAGCGCACGCAACCCCTTGCCACGACCGTGCGCCGCGCGCAGCCATTTGTAGATTGTGGTCCGGCAGAACCCGTACGAAGCGATCACCGTGCTCGGATCTTCTCCTTCGCGCACACGCTCTACATACGGGGGAGTCCATATACGAAGGGTTAGGCCGCACTCCGCTTGCTCCTAGCGAAGGAGGACACTGCCGAGAAGGAGGAAGATGCCTGCCGTGGCGACATTCCACGCGAGCGAGCGAACGAGGAAGACACCGAACGCATACAACGGAAGGTACACGAGCCGACCGCCGAAGTACAACAGCGCACCCCACTTTGACAGCGCGCCGTATGCGCCAATGACGTGGACCATCAGGACCAGCACTGCGAAGAATGGGAAGGTCTCGAGGAAGTTTGCGAGAGCGCGTGCGAGCCGCCCGGCCATGCCAGTGAGCGGTGGGAGAGGTTCGTCGCGGGCGCTCGCCGTCCAGCGATAGCCGCGCTGCAGGCTGGCGGAATGCGAAGCCAGGACGATGTGAACAAAGCCCAAGACGATGGTGAGGCACAGTACACGGAGTTCGAGACTCAACGCCGACACTCCGTTTCCCTGTGCGGCCTAACGCTCAAGTTGAGCGGCGCGCCGCCACCGACGGCGACAAGCAAGAAGTCCGTACCGGCGCGTCCGCTCGAATGATGGGATGGACTCCCCCTGATCTTTCGGCATCATCGTGCCGGCTGGCCTCATGTGGTGTGGGGTGTCAGCGCTCAATCAAGGAGAGTCCGACATGAATGCTACCGCCGTTGTGCCCGTCGTGGCAGTCGATGTTGCGAAGTCCGTCTTCCAGCTCGCGGTCGCCGATCAGACTTGGCGCGTCGTCGAGCAACTGCGGCTCAGCCGCACCCAGTTTGAGCGCTGGTTCGTCAACCGCGCGGTCGGCCTGGTGGTCATGGAAGCCTGCGGCAGTGCCCATCACTGGGCGCGCTGGTTGAGCGGGCTGGGCATCGAGGTGCGGCTGCTGCCGGCGGCCTACATTCGCGCTTACGTGAAGCGCAACAAGACCGATGCGGCTGATGCCCGCGCGCTGCTCGAAGCCGCGCGCTGCGCCGAGATCACTCCGGTGAAGATCAAGTCGATCGAGCAGCAGGCGCTGCAGGGACTGCATCGCACGCGCTCGCTGTGGATGGCCACGCGCACCTCGCGCATCAACGCGCTGCGCGGCTTCTGCCGCGAGTTCGGCATCGTCATCGCGCAGGGCAGTCGTCTCGGCGTCGAGCAGATCGGCCGCGTGCTTGCCGATCCGCGCTCGTCGGTGCCCATGCTCATCCGCGGCACCATGACGTTGCTCATCGAGGAGATCCGGCTGCTCGAAGTGCGCATCGCCCAGCTCGAAGGCGGGTTGACCGCGCTGGCACGACAATCGGCGGCGTGCGCCACGCTACTGTCCATTCCCGGCGTCGGCTTGTTGACCGCAACCGCGATGGTCGCTGCCACCAGCGGCGAGGTCAGCCACTTCCGCGATGCGCGCCACTTCGCCTCCTGGTTCGGGCTCACGCCGAAGGAACATTCGTCGGGCAGCACGCGTCACCTCGGACGCATTTCCAAACGCGGCGACCGCTACCTGCGCATGCTGCTCACCCACGGCGCGCGTGCACTACTGCGCGCTGCTACGGCCGCGCTGCACAGCGGCAAGAAGATCGATGCTCTGCGTCAATGGGCACTGACCGTGCAGACGCGCTCGAACCACAATAAGGCAACCTGTGCACTCGCCAACAAGCTGGCAAGAATCTGCTACGCCACGCTGCGTGACCACCAACCCTACGGCGCCGCTCGCCTGAACAACAAGATCGCGCACACGGCGTTCGCGCTGCCGGCCTGAAAAACACCTCGCCTCCTATTCACCTCACCCCGAGCCTTGCGTAGAGAATTGATCGCCCATCATGGCCAACCGGGTCGTCCCCACATCGCCTGACGCCGATAACTCTGCCGGCAGCTTCACGCTTGCCGCTTGCAACGATTGGCGCAGCGCTGTCCGCAGATTCCATGTCGGCACGGGCCACTATGAGCCCACTTCAGATGCCGGATATACGACTGCAGGCTCACCCTTGTTGCCACAACGATCGATCAATCTCTTGCTTTGTCGGGGGAGTCCATATACGACAGGTTAGGCGGCAGTGCAGGACGACCGCGCATCAACCAAGGCCAAGCGAACAGCTGGGCTGCGCGATAGGGGTGGGGCAACTGAGCCCGCATTCTGCGTCTGCGTAAGGAGTCGCGATGGTTTGCACGAGCTCAATATGCAAGTTTCGGCATGAACTGCCCACGCCCCTCGGGAGTCATGTCCAGCAGGCCCCAGAGCGCATTTACGGCGTCACCGGATCGATGATGCTGGCCAGGTTCCGACGCGGCCCAAGTGAGTTCACTGCCCCAGAAGTGGCGAACCACGCCATTGTCGAGATGAAACACATTGAACATGGTTTCGTCCCAGTTCTTGCGATCGTTCCCGCCGCGAGCCTTTCGTATCACGGCGGGCACCTTCGACGAGTCCCCGAAATAGTCGGCGTCGTAGCCGTTACCCGCGGTCGAGAGAAACTCGAGATGATTCCATCCGCGAGCGCGTGCCCAGGCGATCAGGCGCGCGATTGGTGACTTGGCCACGATAAAGAGTGCTGCGCGCTCGCCGACATGCCTGGCTCCGCCGTTGACCGAGTCGAGCAAGTGCGTGCACATTGGGCACGGCGCGTCCCGCTCCGGACCGTACATGAAGCTGTAGAGGATCAGCGTTTTGTGGTGGCTAAAGAGCTTCGACATTTCGACCTTCTCGGGCATGCCGTTGTCGCTGATCCTCTCGAAGACGTAATCCTCGGGTATCTCGCCACCTAGCGGCAGGGCGCGGCGCTGCGCAGCGACGACCTCAATTTGACGTCGCAACGCCATTTCCTCGGCAAGCAGCGCGTTTCGCGCCTTGCGGTATTCGGCGCTCTCGTTGGGAAAAGTGAGGTGCGACATCGTCATCTCCTGCTACATCGTGGGCGGATTGGTAAATCTGCGCGCTGCGCCCCTGCCGTCTAACAATATCTAGAGAACCTAACGACCTGCAAAAAAGTACCCAAATGACGGCAAGAAAACCGTCGCCGCGACGGACTATTATCGAACGACGCCCGACCGATGGTATTGCCGCTCGCAGGCGACCGTCGTCGGTCCGGTGATCACATCCCACAGGCGGCCGCGCCGGGCTGCGGCGACAAGTCGCACCGCCGTCGCGGCAGGACTTGCCGCGACTGCCAACCGCCCCTCACAAGCAGCCTAGAGCCCGACGCCACGCGGCAGAGAACGACGAAGGCCCGCGAGTCGTGCGACCCGCCGCCTACGATGACCGCAGCACGCTCGCTCACGCCTCGTGCCGAATCCCCGGCGCCACCCATCGGCCGTCCAGCACTTCCTGCTTCGGCCAGTAGATACGCAGGATCAGATTGAAGCTGCCCTTCGGCGCGGGCAGCCAGTTCCCTTCCTTGGCGGGATCGGGATTCTGAATATGGATATCGAACGATCCATCCGCATTCGCGCGCAGTTCATCGCTTCGAATGCTGAACCGATTGAGCCGGTTCGCGACGAAGTGCCCGTTGTCGTCGTAGAGGCTCAGCGACCAGAATCCATCCGCGGGCGGTGCGTTGCCGCGATCGAAATGCAGCACGTACCGGTTGGCGCCATCGAGACGCCGCCCGCCGCCGTCGAAGCGCGCGCTCATGAAGATCGCATCCTCCGGCGCGTTGACGCCGAGTCCTCGCCATGCGCTGACCGCCCGCTTGCCGTAGTCGGTTCCCCAGCGGCCGAGGTCGCGGTCGACGGCCCAGCCGTTGCGCACGTCGGCACTGCCGGCGCCCTTTGCCGCGGTGGTGATCGCGTCGAGTGCCGATTTGGCCCCTTCCTGAACGCTCGTCGCGGCGAGCGCTTCGAGCTTGCCGACGTCGAATGGCTGGCCGGGGACGATGCCGAGCTTCTTGATCTTGTCCACCATCGGCGCGTCGGCACTCGTCGGCGGGTTCCCCGGAAGCAGCGATGCAAACCGCGTGAAGAACGCCGAAGCGTCCATGTGCGCGACTTGATCGCGCGGGTCCGTCTTCGCATCGACGGCCGGCGAAGCGGCACTAGCGGCGGCCGCCGGTTTTGCGGCGCGCTTCGACAACGGCGCGAGCTTGAATTGATCCTGGATGCGGCTCGCCACGGCATGATCGGATCCGCTGCGCGTTTGGGTGCGACCCAGCAGCAGCGCACTCTCCGTCGGCGAGCGTATCTCCGAGACACCGCCGGGTAATGTGCCCTTCCAGCGCGGTCCGACAATCGCGAAGTCTTCCTTTCCCGTGCCGGTCGTGCGCTTGCCGATCGATGATGCGACGTTGGTCCACGCGTCGATCAGCGCGATGAGGTAATACTCTCCTTTCGTGTCGGGCACCGACAAAACGATCGGCTCCTTCGAGAGATCGATCCAAGCTTGCGAAAACAGAAAGTCGACATTGGGATTGACGGTATCGGTCGATGAAGCGTCAGGCACGGTGCGTCGATGCGAGAACGTGTTGACCGATGTCTTCGCGACCTGAATCTGTCGCGTGACGTCCGCGAGCACCATCGGATACGCGAAGACGTAAACCTCTGCCGCGAGTCGTTTCAGTTCGGCGTCGATCGTCGGCGCGACGACCTTCGGCGGCTCGACCTTGGGCGCGGGCGGCGCCTGCGGCTTGTCGCACGCGACGATCGACAGCGCGCTCGACACGACGATGAAAGGCAGCATCCATCGCACAGCTTTCATGGGACAGTCCTTCGCCGATGAGAGCGCCGATTCTACTGCGCGAACCACCCGTGGCCGCGACCGCCGCGCGCCCCGATCCGCGGGCATTGCATCGATGGCTGCGAAGTCGTAGTATTTACTTGTGATGTTGTGGACATTGATATTGATGCTTTTGACATGATCACTGCCGCACAACTTCGCGCGGCACGCGCGTTGGTCGGACTCGACCAGCGCGCGCTCGCGAAGGCGTCTGGACTATCGCTGCCGACGATCCAGCGAATGGAAGCGAGCGAGGGCATAATCCGCGGTAACGTCGATTCGCTGATGAAGCTCATCGCAGCGCTCGATGCGACCGGCATCGAATTGATCGGCGAAGGCGCCGTCAGCAACAAGGGCGGCCGTGGCGTTCGCTTGAAGAAGGCGCGCTGAGGAGTGGACGAGCGCGTGCGGGCGGTGTCGCGACTGGCGAGGCGGTCATCATGCTGACCATCCTGTTGGCGTGCACCGCGGCGCTGATCGCGACGGCAATCGTCGCCATCGCCGGGGCGAAACGCGCGGCAACGTCGGGCGTCGTCTACGCGTCGGCGCTGCTCGTCTCGATCGTCGCACTCGTCACCGCGGCATCTTCGCTGCTCGCGTATGCAGGCGTTCACGAGGCGCTGACGCTTCCCGTCGGCCTGCCGTGGCTCGGCGCGCATTTCCGTCTCGACCCGCTGAGCGCCGCGTTCGCCGTCGTCGTCAATCTTGGTAGCGCCACCGCGTGCCTGCACGGCCTGGGCGATGGGCGTCACGAACGCGAGCCGGCGCGCGTGCTGCCGTTCTTCTGCGCGTTTCTCGCCGCGATGAACCTCGTCGTGCTCGCCGACGACGCGTTCACGTTCCTGCTCACGTGGGAGTTCATGTCGTTGAGCTCGTGGGCGCTGGTGATGGCGCACCATCTGCATCAGGGCAACGCGCGTGCAGGCTACATCTATCTGTTGATGGCGAGCCTCGGCACGTTGGCGCTGCTGCTCGCGTTCGGCCTGATGGCCGGTCCAACCGGCGGTTACGCGTTCGACACGATCCGCGCAAGCGACCTTTCGTTCGCCGTGTCCACCGCGGTGCTCGGATTGGCGCTGCTCGGCGCCGGCTCGAAAGCCGGCATCGTGCCGTTGCACGTGTGGCTGCCGCTCGCGCATCCGGCGGCGCCGAGCCATGTGTCGGCCTTGATGAGCGGCGTGATGACGAAGGTCGCCGTCTACGGCTTCGTTCGCATCGTGTTCGATCTGATGGGAGAGCCCGAATGGTGGTGGGGCGCGGTCGTTCTGCTGTTCGGCGGCGCGAGCGCGGTACTCGGCGTGCTGCACGCGCTGATGGAGCACGATCTGAAACGTCTGCTCGCCTACCACACCGTCGAGAACATCGGCATCATCTTCATCGGCCTCGGGCTCGCGCTCGCGTTTCGTGCGAACGAAATGACCGCTGCGGCGGCGCTCGCGCTGACGGCGGCGCTGCTGCACGTCTTCAACCACTCGGTGTTCAAGAGCCTGCTGTTCTTCGGCGCGGGCGCGGTGCTTACGGCGACCGGCGAGCGCGACATGGAGCATCTGGGTGGGCTCATCCATCGGATGCCGCTCACCGCGTTCGCGTTTCTCATCGGCTCCGCCGCGATCTCGGCGCTGCCGCCGCTCAACGGCTTCGTGTCGGAATGGCTGACGTTCCAGGCGATCCTGCTCTCGCCGCAGCTTCCGCAGTGGCTGCTGAAGTTCATCGTGCCCGCGACGGGCGGATTGCTCGCGCTGTCGGCGGCGCTCGCCGGCGCGTGCTTCGTCAAGGCGTTCGGCATTACGTTCCTCGGACGAGCGAGAACGCCGGTCGCACACGACGCGCAGGAGACCGACCGCTATTCGCTGACGGCGATGTTCGTCCTCGTGGCGCTGTGCATCGTCGCGGGCATCATGCCCGGCTATTTCATCGACGCGCTCGCGCCGGTCGCGCAAATGCTCGTCGGCGCGCAACTGCCGAAGCAGAGCGCGCTGACGTGGCTCACGATCGTTCCGATTGCCGAAGGCCGCAGCTCGTACAACGGACTGCTGCTGTTCGTGCTCATCGCGGTGGCCGCATCGCTCGCGGCGTACGTGATCCATCGTTGGGCGTCGCACGCGGTGCGCCGCTCGCCGCCGTGGGATTGCGGATTCCCGGACCCGGATCCCGCGACGCAGTACACGGCGGGCAGCTTCGCGCAGCCGATACGCCGCGTGTTCGGGACGCTCGTCTTCCACGCGCGCGAATCGATCGACATGCCGCCACCCGGCGATTCGCGGCCGGCGCGAATGCACGTCGAGCTGCGCGATCTCATCTGGGACGCGCTGTATGCGCCAATTGCGTCGATCGTCGGTACCACCGCCGACGCGCTGAACCGCATGCAGTTCCTCACCATCCGCGGCTACCTGACGCTGGTGTCGGCTGCGCTGGTCGTACTGCTGGTCGTGCTCGCCGTATGGCAGTGATCCTCGACATGCTCGTGCAGCTCGGCCAATTGCTCGCCGTGCTGTTGCTCGCGCCGCTTCTGACCGGCTACGTGCGCAAGGTGAAGGCGCGACTGCTGCGCCGCCAGGGACCCGACCTCATCCAACCCTACCGCGACCTTCACAAGCTGCTACGCAAGGAAGTCGTGCTCGCGCACAACGCGTCGTGGGTCTTTCGCGTCGCGCCGTACGTGATCTTCGCGACGACGTGGGTCGCCGCCGCGCTGGTGCCGACGTTTGCAACGGGCCTCGCGTTCAGCCCGGCCGCCGACCTGATCGCGATCGTCGCGCTGCTCGGCAGCGCGCGCTTCATGCTCGCGTTGGCGGGCCTCGACGTCGGCACGAGCTTCGGCGGCATCGGCTCGAGCCGCGAAATGATGATCGCCTCGCTCGCCGAGCCGGCGATGCTGCTGATCGCGTTCACGCTGTCGCTGCTCGCGGGCTCGACGCAGCTCTCCTCGGTCGCGGCGTTCATGCAAGGCGCCGGCGTCGGCCTTCGCGTGTCGCTCGCGATGGCATTGGTCGCGCTGGTGATGGTCGCGATCGCGGAGAACGCCCGGATCCCGATCGACAATCCTGCGACACACCTCGAGCTCACGATGGTGCACGAGGCGATGATCCTCGAATACTCGGGACGCCATCTCGCGGTGATCGAGGCGGCGTCGTCGCTGAAGCTGCTGCTCTATCTGTCGCTGATCAACTGCATCTTCCTGCCGTGGGGCGTCGCGGTCGCCGGTCAGACGATCGGCGCTTACACGATCGGCCTCGGCGTGTACGCGATCAAGCTCGCCGGCGCCGGCTTTCTGCTCGCCACCTTCGAGACGGCCATCGCCAAGATGCGCGTCTTCCGGGTATCCGACTTCCTCGGTGCGGCGCT
The DNA here is from genome assembly GCA_963728935.1 of uncultured beta proteobacterium. Classification (GTDB taxonomy): domain Bacteria; phylum Pseudomonadota; class Gammaproteobacteria; order Burkholderiales; family Casimicrobiaceae; genus CAVSMC01. Next base: position 15,648 of record CAVSMC010000002.1, read on the forward strand.
GATGCTGGGACTTCTCGCCGCCCTGCTGCTGTTCGTGTCGCGAAGCATCGGATGAACCCGCTCGATCTCGACGTCGCGCACTTGTTCGCCGGCGGGCTGGTACTGGTGAGCTTCATGCTGCTCTACCAGGACCGCATGTTCAGCCTGATCAACGTGTTTGCGCTGCATGCGTTCATCGTTTCGCTGTCGGTCGCGTGGCAGGCGTACATCCAGAACGCGCCGCATCTGTACATCACCGCGGCGATCGCGCTCGTCGTCAAAGCGATCGTCATTCCGGTCGTGCTCCATCGCATCATCGTCGGGCTGGGCATTCATCGCGACATCGAAACGGTCGTCGGCATCGGCCAGATCATGCTCGGGGGCATCAGCCTGGTCGCCCTGTCGATTCTCGTCATGCTGCCCGTGACGGCGGCAGCCGGCACGCTCGTGCGCGAGGACCTCGCGTTCGCGCTGTCGATCATCCTGCTCGGTCTGCTGATGATGGTGTCGCGGCGCAACGCCGTCGGTCAGGTGATCGGCTTCATGTCGATCGAGAACGGACTGATCCTCGCGGCCACCGGCGCGAAGGGCATGCCGCTGGTCGTCGAGATCAGCGTCGCGTTCTCGATCCTGATCGCGCTGATCGTGATCGGCATCTTCCTGTTCCGCATCCGCGAGCGCTTCGACACCGTCGACATGCATGCGCTCGATCGCTTCCGGGGAGAAAGATTGTAATGGACGTCGGCGCGCTCGTCGTCAAGGCGATCCTGATCGTTCCGGTGGTGAGCGCCGCGCTGCTCGCGCTACTGCCGGACGACCGGACGACCGCGCGGCTCAACGTCGTCGGCACGCTGCTCACGCTCGTCTGCGCGATCGCGCTCTTCTTCGTGCGCCCCGAGACGACGCTCTTCCTGATCGTCGACGACGTCAACGTCGTGTTCATCGTGCTCAACACGTTCGTCGGCTTCACGACGAGCGTGTTCAGCGGCAGCTACATCGCGCACGAGCTCGAGATCGGACGCCTGACGCCCGTGTATCTGCGCTTCTACCACGCGATGTACCAGACGCTGATGTTCGCGATGAACCTCGCGCTGCTCGCCAACAACGTCGGGCTGATGTGGGTCGCGGTCGAGCTCGCGACGCTCACCACCGTGCTGATGGTCGGCATCTACCGCACGCACGAAGCGCTCGAGGCCGCGTGGAAGTATTTCATTCTCGGCAGCGTCGGCATCGCGCTCGCGCTGTTCGGCACCATCTTGGTCTATCTCGCCGCCGCCTCCGTGCTCGGCGAGGGCCTCGAAGCGATGGCGTGGAGCGTGCTGGTACAGAAAGCCGAAGGCTTCGACCCGGCGCTGTTGAACCTCGCGTTCGTTTTCCTGCTGCTGGGCTACGGCACCAAGGTCGGTCTCGCGCCGCTGCACGCGTGGCTGCCCGACGCGCACGCCGAAGGTCCGACGCCGATTTCGGCGGTGCTTTCCGGACTGCTGCTCAACGTCGCGCTGTTCGCCGTGCTGCGCTTCAAGATGGTGATGGCCGGTAACCCACAGGCGCTGGCGCCGGGACCGCTGATGATCGCGCTCGGCCTCGTGTCCGTCGTCTTCGCGTCGTTCATGCTGTATCGCCGCGACGACATCAAGCGGATGTTCGCGTACTCGTCGATCGAGCACATGGGCATCATCAGCTTCGCCTTCGGCATGGGCGGGCCGCTCGCGAACTTCGCGGGCCTTCTGCACATGATCATGCACTCCCTCACGAAGTCGGCGATCTTTTTCGCCGTCGGACACATCGCGCAGGTCAAGGGTACGCAGAAGATGGCCGACATCCGCGGCCTCACGACGTCGCATCCGCTGCTCGGGTGGGGATTGATCCTCGGCGTGGTCGCGATCGTCGGGCTGCCGCCGATGGGCATCTTCATGAGCGAATTCCTGATCCTGACGTCGACGTTCTCGCGCGCGCCAGCGCTCGCGGTCGCGATGGGCCTCGGTTTGCTGATCGCGCTGGGTGCGCTGCTCTATCGGCTGAACGGCCTCGCGTTCGGCGAAGCGCACGGCAGCCACGCGCTCGCCCGCGCGTCGTTCGTCCCGATGTTCACGCACCTCGGGCTCGTGCTCGTCGCGGGCATCTACCTTCCGACTCCGCTTGTCTCGTGGTTCCAGCACGTGGCGAGCCTGTTGCGATGAGCGAAGCGCGACCGGCTGCTGCAAGGCTGCGCGACGCGATCGCCGCCGGCGAGCGGATCGATTCACACGGGCCGTGGCCGCGGGTCGTCGTGCGCCGCGACACGTGGCAGTCCGCGACCGCCGCGTTGTCGAACGGCGCCTGGACCCTGCTCGGCTTGTGGGCGGAGCCTGCACAGGTCCACATGGCGCTCTTCGACGAGGAAGCGCGCGAGTTCGGCGTGCTGAGCATCGAATGCGATCACGGCCGCTTTCCATCGGTCGGCCGATCGCACGCGCCGGCGATTCGACTCGAGCGGGCGATCCGGGATCTGTGGAAGCTCGAGGCCGAAGGCCTTGGCGATACGCGCCCGTGGCTCGATCACGGCCGCTGGAAGCTCGTGACATCCGAGTCCGCGAAGCCTCCGACCGCCTACGCATTCCTGCCGGTCGAGGGGGAGAGCCTGCATCAGATTCCGGTCGGTCCGGTGCACGCCGGCATCATCGAGCCGGGTCACTTCCGCTTCACCGCGAACGGCGAAGCGGTCGTGCGGCTGGAGGAGCGGTTGGGCTACGTGCACAAAGGCATCGAGAAGCTGATGACCGGTGCGCCGGTGGAACACGCGGCGAAGCTTGCCGGCCGCGTGTCGGGCGACAGCACGGTCGCGTACGCGATCGCATTTGCCCGCGCCGTCGAAGCGGCGCACGACGTGATCGTGCCGCAGCACGCCCAATGGCTGCGCGCGTTGATGGCCGAGCTCGAACGACTTGCGAACCACTTCGGCGACATCGGCGCGATCTGCAACGACGCCGCGTTCGCGATGATGCACGCGCACTGCGGCCATTTGCGCGAGCTCGTGCTACGCGCGGCCGACCATTGCTTCGGTCACCGCTTGATGATGGATCGCGTGATCCCCGGCGGCGTCGCGCGCGATCTGCCGAGCGACGGTGCGGCCGCGTTGAGCGCGTTGCTCGCCGAGATTCGCCGCCGCTTTCCCGAGCTCGTCGAGCTCTACGACAACACGGCGTCGCTGCAGGACCGCACCGTCGGCACCGGCGTGCTGTCGGCGACCCTCGCGCAACGTTTCGGCTGCGGCGGGTACGTCGGTCGTGCGTCGGGCAGGCGCTTCGATGCGAGGCGCACGCCGGGGTATGCGCCGTATGACGCGCTCGACTTCGAAGTGCCCGTGCACGAAGACGGCGACGTCAACGCGCGCGTGTGGATCCGCATCCGCGAAGTCGAGCAGAGCATGTCGCTCATCGACGAGATCCTGAAGCGGCTGCCCGCGGGGCCGGTCGCTTCGGCTATGGCGTTGCACGCGAGCGAATCACGCGAAGGCGTAGCACTCGTCGAAGGCTTTCGCGGCGACGTGCTCGTTTGGGTGCGAACCGCGCGCGACGGAACGATCGAGCGCTGCCATCTGCGCGATCCGTCGTGGTTCCAGTGGCCGCTGCTCGAAGCCGTGATCGAGGGCAACATCGTCGCCGACTTCCCGTTGTGCAACAAGTCGTTCAACTGCTCGTACTCCGGCCATGACCTGTAGCGGGACCGCGTATGCGTAGGATGCTGTTCAAGAGCCTCGTGCACGGGCCGCTCACCGAGCTGTCGCCCGGCGCGGACGAAGCGGCGCTCGCCGAGCTCGCGAGCGACGTCGATCGCGCGGCGCGGCTGCGCCTCGGCCGAACGCTGTCCATTCGCGAGGTCGACGCCGGATCGTGCAACGGCTGCGAGCTCGAGATCCACGCGCTCAACAACATCGTCTACGACCTCGAGCGGTTCGGATTCCGCTTCGTCGCCTCGCCGCGTCACGCCGACGTCCTGCTGGTGACCGGTCCGGTCACCACGAACATGCGCGAAGCGCTCGAGCGGACCTACGCCGCGACGCCGGCGCCGAAGTGGGTCGTCGCCGTCGGCGATTGCGCGCGCGACGGCGGATTGTTCGCCACAAGTTATGCCTGCGAGGGCGGAGTTTCGGCCGTGTTGCCCGTCGACCTCCACGTCGCCGGTTGCCCACCGTCGCCGGTTGCGCTTCTCAAGGGATTGCTCGCGCTGCTCGAGACGGTAGCGTGAAGCGTCGCGCCGGCGGATCGATCGATCCCGCCCGGACCAATCCTGTCGGGCCGCTTTACATGGTTGGGGTGGTAACGCTCTGAGCGGCGCGCATTGCGTTTGTTTTCACTGCCCAATCTGCGTGCGGGCACTACTTTTGCTCCCGGACATCTTGTGGGCCACAATTTGTAAGGAGTCAAACCATGCGCGTCCAATCCGCCGCCGTTCCACGCCGAGCGGGGCCGCCGATCGCATCGTTCGCGATCTCGATGTTGTGGGCAGCAGTCAGTTGGGCTACGCCCTTCTCGTTCAGCACGGGCGATACGGACGGTAGGATCGCCACGGCTTCGCGGCCAGACATCGGTGTGTTCGAAATCGAGTCGGCGGATGATTTCATTCTGACGAACTCCACGTTCATCAAGCATGCGACGTTCACGGGATTGCTCACCGGCGGCGCAACGACCGCCGACATCGGCGACGTGGTCGTCGAGATCTATCGTGTCTTCCCTCTCGATTCCGACGTCGGGCGGACGTCCGGCGCGCCGATTTTTTCGACTCCGGAGGTTCCGACGCGGGTCAACTCGCCGTCGGACGTCGCGTTCGACTCGCGAGAATCGAGCATCGCGGGAGACCTGGCAGTTGCGGCGGCCGAGCTCAGCCCCACGTTTACCGCACTCAATTCGGTACAACCGGGCGGCATTCACGCCAAGCCCGGTCAAACCACCGGCGGCGACGGTGCGGTGACGGGCGAGGAAGTACTTTTCAGCGTCGATTTCAGCAGGCCGTTCCGGCTGCCTGCGGGCCACTATTTCTTCATCCCGCAGGTCGAAGTCAGCGGCGGAGACTTCCTGTGGCTGTCGGCGCCCAAGCCGATCGTTGCGCCGGGTACGCCGTTCTTACCCGACCTGCAAAGCTGGACGCGCGATGCGTTTCTGGATCCCGATTGGCTGCGCATAGGCACCGACATCGTCGGCGGCACGCCCGCGCCGACGTTCAACGCCGCGTTTACGCTGGCCGGTGCGGTGCCGGAACCCGGAACGCTCGTACTCGTCGGTGTGGCTCTGGTCGCCGTCTGGTGGCGTTGGCGCAATCGATCGGGTTAGTCGACGACCGCAAAGTTGATGGCTGGAAGCTCCGCCGGCGTCGCCGCGCACGCTTTCAGTCGGCGAGCTCCGCCAGCCGCCGCTCGAGGAACCGCCGCTCGGGCTCGCCGCGCGTGAGCGCGAGCGCGCGCGTGTAGGCATCGCGCGCTTGTTGCGTCCTGCCCAGGCGGCGGCACATGTCGGCGCGCGCTGCGTGCGCGAGCCGATAGTCGGCGAGATCGCCGCGCGCGAGGATTGCGTCGATCAACGCGAGCCCGGCTTGCGGCCCGTCACGCATCGCCACGGCGACCGCGCGATTGAGCTCGACCACCGGCGACGGATCGGTGCGTAGCAGCACGTCGTAGAGACCGGCGATCTCGTTCCAGTCGGTCGCCTCGGCAGTCGGCGCGTTCGCGTGAACGGCGGCGATCGCCGCCTGCAGCGCGTAAGGTCCGAAACGGTGCGTCGCGAGCGCGCGTTCGACGAGCGCGGACCCTTCGGCGATCTGATCGCGATTCCAGCGCGAGCGGTCCTGATCGTTCAACAGGATCAATTCGCCCGACGCCGATGCGCGCGCCATGCGCCGCGATTCGTGCAGCAGCATCAGCGCGAGCAGACCGATTGCTTCGGGCTCGGGCAGCAATTCGACGAGCAGGCGCCCCAGGCGTATCGCCTCGGCGGACAGGTCGACCCGCGTGAGCGAGCTGCCCGAGGACGCCGAATAGCCTTCGTTGAACACGAGGTAGATCACGCGAAGCACGCTGTCGAGTCGCTGCGGCAACTCGGCGGGCTCCGGCACCTGATACGGGATGCGCGCGTCGCGAATCTTCGCCTTCGCGCGCACGATGCGCTGCGCGAGCGTCGGTGCAGCGCTCAGGAACGCCTGCGCGATCTCCTCGGTGGTGAGACCGCACACTTCGCGCAGTGTCAGCGCGACCTGCGCGTCGGCGGCAAGCGCCGGGTGGCAGCACGTGAAGACCAGGCGCAGCCGATCGTCTTCGATGCTTTCGTCGTCGTCGCCGGGCAGCGGCGACTCGTCCGGAATCGACTCGACGTGCTCGGCGAAATCCTCGATCGAGTCGAACTTCGCCCGCCGACGTATGCCGTCGATCGCCTTGAAGCGGCCGGCCGACACGAGCCACGCGCGCGGATTGCCGGGCACGCCGACGCGCGGCCATTGCTCGAGCGCCGCACGGAACGCTTCGTGCAGCGCCTCCTCGGCGAGATCGAAGTCGCCGAGCAGACGGATCAGCGTCGCGAAAACGCGCCGCGATTCGGCACGGTAGATCTCACCGGCAATCGCGTGCACGCTCGCCGTCGATTGCTCGCTCATCCCGGAATCGTATCAGCCGCCGGACGACGGACGACGCAGCGGCGGCCGATTTCCGAGCTCGACTTCGACGCTCGCGCGACGGCCATCGCGCACGACCTCGATGGGCACCTTGGCCCCCGGTTCGAGCTCCATCGTTGCACCGGCAAGATCTTCCGGTTGATCGATCGTCTTGTCGGCGAATCCCACGATGACGTCACCCGGCGCTAGACCCGCGCGGGCAGCCGGCCCGTTGCGTTGCAACGCGACGATCATCGCACCGTGCCCGCTCGACGCCGCCGCCGTCGAGACGCCGAGCCAGCCGCGTGCGACGCGTCCGGTCTTTTGCAGGCTCGCTACGACCTTCTGCGCGATGTCGACCGGAATCGCGAAACCGATGCCCTCGAAGCCGCCGCCGCGCGAGAGGATCGCCGAGTTGATTCCGACCAGACGCCCGCCCGTGTCGATCAGCGCACCGCCCGAGTTGCCGGGATTGATCGCCGCATCGGTCTGAATGAAGTTCTCGATCGGATTGATGCCGATTCCCTTGCGCCCGACGGCGCTCACAATCCCTTGCGTCACCGTCTGGCCGACGCCGAGCGGATTGCCGACGGCGAGCACGACGTCGCCGACGGCGAGCGACTTGGCGTCCCCCATCTCGATCGAGCGCAACCCGGCGGGATCGATCTTCAACAGTGCAAGATCGGTGTCCGGGTCGACGCCGACGAGCTTGGTCGGTCGCAGCGTCCCGTCCGACAAACCGATGGCGAGATCGGTCGCGTCCTGCACGACGTGATTGTTGGTCACCACGTAGCCCGCCGAATCGATCAGTACGCCGGATCCGAGACCTTCGCTCAACACCCGACGCCCGCCGAGCCCGAGCGGCCCGCGCGCAACCGTGCGCGCCGAATGCACGGTGAGCACCGACGGCGCTGCGTGCTCGACGGCGCTGCGGTAGCTGATGCTGAGCGCAGCCGCGGCCGTCTGCGCGGTTATCGGTCCGCTCGGCGCCCGCGGCGCCGGCGCGGCGGGAGCGGCCGGAGGCGCGGCAGCGGTCGTTGACGGCGCTTTCGCGACATCCGGCGAACCGGCGACCTCACGACTGTCGGGCTGCGTTACAGCGAAGCGCGCGGCGCCGTATCCGACGAGCGCCGCGAGCACGAGTTGAACGACGAGCAGGGAAAAATTTCTCAAGGTCGGTCTCCGGTCGGAACGATGGCCGCGGTCGCGTCGCGGCCATCAGCGCCGTTTGACCGCGAGCGCGCATCAAAGTCCCTGCGGGGTGGTGTCCGGCTTGGGCCGGTTCAAAGCACTCGCCTGAGCAGCCCGACGCCCGAAACGACGAGTAATGCGCTCACGACCACCTGAAATTGCTTCCCGCTTCGCTCGAACACCGCGAGGCCGCCGATCGCGCCCGACAGCGCGAACGCTACGAAGCTCAACGCTTGCGCGTCGCCCATGTTCGTCGGCGCCTGCCACCGCAGACAACCGATGGTCACGAATTGTACGACCAGGATGTACGGCTGGTAGACCGCTCGGCTGTTGCGATCGCCGTGCCGAACAGGGTCGACGCACCGTCGCGACCGTGCGCGAGCACTTTCGCGAACCCCGCGAATTCGACGATCGACCGGAATGCCAGCGCGACCAGCAGCGAGCGCCCCACGTCGGGTCGGCCGAGCCACTACGCAACGGCCGTGAATGCCGATTCAACCGCCGGCCGGGCGCGCATCGCCGGCCCTCCCACGCGTTGCTAGCGCGCGGCCGGACGCGCCGTCGACGGCGCTGGACGCTGCTTCACGTTGAAGAAGATGTTGCACGCGAATGCGATGACGCCGCCGGCGGCCATGAACTCGGAGGCCGCGAGGATCGGCACCACGTCGCGATGGCCGAGCAGCAACAGGCACAACGAACCCATCATGATCGGCAGCGCCGTGTTGTGCAGCCAGAAATGGATCACCGCGAGCCGGCTCTTCGCCGCATCGGGAAATACGCTGTAGATAAGTCCTGCGAGCGCAAGCGTCGCCCACCCGAGCAGATTCAAATGCGCATGCACGGGACGCAGCAGGAAGTTCTCGCTCGCGCCCATCGCGATACCCAAGCTGATACCGATCATCAGATAGACGACCGCGAGCTTGAGCCACACGGTCGCCGACGGTGCGAACGAGATCGCGACGGGAGGGTTGGCGCTGTTTGCGTATTCCATGACGTTCTCCTGAAAGATGGACGGCTCACCTACCACTGCGTGCGATGACGCCTACGCTGCCTGCGCCATTGCGAAGATCTCGATGCCTTGGCGGCGCGCTTCGCGGCCGCGCCAAACCGACGCCGCTCGGCCGTTGGGATGCACGACGCGGACGAACTCCTTGCGCGGCGTCGCGGTGCGATGCGCGGCAACCACGTGCAACCGCGACGGCTTCGCGAAGCTGAACTTGTGCCGGCGCTCGTAGAGCAGCAGCAGCAGCGCGAAGAGCGTCCCGCCGGGCAGCAGGATCTCGACCAGCAAGTACGGAACCGACTTCTGCAGCACCAATCCGCACCCCTTCAAACTCGCCACGACGTTCGCCTTCACGGTGATGCCCTTTCGCTCGCCAAGCCGAGCCGCGTAACAGTGGGCTCGGAACAGGCGGCAGTCTGCAGGCGAGCGTCTTGCCGATGGCTGACGCATTCGTGTTCGGTCACGCGCAGTCGGTCGCGTCGCGTCGCCAAAGGTCGCCGGCGCGCTAACGGATTGTCGGAAAAGGTTTTTTCAGCCGAGCCCCGTTGGGCACGCGGGGCGGGAAACGGGCACAACGCCGCTTGGAATGGAATCCACGCCGCGGGCTTACACGGCGACTTACCGATTGCTTACCGATCGCTTGCTGACGGCGAAGGGCGATGCGCCCCGCCGAGCGGTCAGACGGCTTCGATCAACAGCAAGCCGTCGACGGCGCTGACCGCGCCGGAGACGATCGCGAGCAACAGTGCGACGCGAGCGGCGAAGCGCGTGAAGGCGTTCACCGGCCCGGGACGATCGCCCTACAACTGCTGCTCGGGCACCAGCGGGGCGAGCAGAACGTTCTGCAGCCGCCGCCACAGCGTCGCCTCGGGCTCGGCGAGCAACACGAGCTCGCCATCGTCGTCCATCGTCAGCCATTCGAGGCTCTCGCCGTCGGCGGCGAAGCGCAACCGATACGCGCTCTGCAGCTTGCTCAAGTGGATCACTCGGATTACTTCCTTCGCGAGCTGCGGGGCTTCGGCGATGATGCCGAGCTCGGTGTTCTTGCTCGCCGAGCGCGGGTCGAGGTTCATCGAGCCGATGAAGACCGTATGGCGGTCGATGACCGCGGTCTTCGCGTGCAGTCGTCCGATCGACATGCCGGTCCAACCGAGCCGCGTGGCGCGCTGGATGCGGCTCGGGCTGAGCTCATAGAGATCGACACCGCTTTTCAGCAGTGCGACGCGATAGCGCGAATAGCCGGTGTGGACCAACGGCTCGTCGTTGGCGGCGAGCGAATTGGTGATGATGGTGACGCTCACCTTCCTCTTTCTCAGATCGCCGAACGCCTTCACGCCCATCTCGCCCGGAATGAAATACGGCGACGAGATGACGACGTCGCTCGATGACGCCATGACGAGGTCCATTACGTTCATCGACACGCTCATCGATCGCGCAGCGTCGTCGGACATCGCGGTGACCTTGGCGGGCGGGTCGGCGAACGCCGTTGCCTTGCCCCAGATCAGGCCGACGCGCCCGGCATCGAGATCCTCGCTGATCGGACCGTAACCGAGCACGTCGAACGGCGGCAGCTTGAGCTCCATCATCTGCTCGCCTTCGTCGACCAGACGGTTGAAGCTCGCCTGCAGCTCTTCTCGATTGAGGTCGCTCGCGATGATCGCTTCCACCGGGTAGACGTGAGGGCTGTTCCAGTACGTGTCGAAGATCGACTCGAGCTGCGGCACGACGGCGCCGACGATGAACGCGTCCATGTCGACGAAGTTGTCGGACATGCTGCGCATGAAGTACTCGTCGGCGATGTTGCGCCCGCCGGCCACCGCCATCGCCCCGTCGGCGACGAACAGCTTGTTGTGCATGCGGTGATTGAGGCGGCCGAAATCGGCGAGCGACGCCGTGTATTTGGCGAGCAGGCTGGTGCGACCGCAACAGAACGGGTTGAAAAGACGTACCTCGATGTTCGGAAAAGCGGCGAGGCCGCGGAACAGCGGATCGCCGCCGGTCGTGTAGAGATCGTCGACGAGCAGGCGCACGCGCACGCCGCGCATCGCCGCGTCGCGGACGTTGCGCAACAGCAATCGCCCGGTGGAGTCGTTGCCGATGTAGTAGTACTGGAGGTCGAGCGAGTGCTTCGCGCGCCGTGCGAGCTGGACGCGCGTGTCGAGCGCGTAGACACCGAGCGGCATCAGACGGAAGCCCGTCTGGTCGGGCGCGGGAATCGAGCGTTGCGCGATCCGCGCGAGCGTGCTGTCGGCGGACGGCTTGACGGCGACCGACGGGGCGCGCTCGACCTGCATCGGCAGCGTGCCGCAGCCGGCCATCAGTGACGTGCACAGACATGCGAAGGCCGCCCGGGCTCGAATGCTCCGAGCGAGCGGCAACGAGGCTAGAATGGCAACCGGATTTGCGAAGGAGCGTGCCATGGTCGGAAGACTCGCCTGTGCTGCAGCGTCGTTGCTACTGTCGTTGTCCGCGCACGCCGCGCTCGACATCGGCGAGGTCGCACCCGACTTCGCGACGCAGGCTGCGCTCGGCGGCAAAGTGTACAGGTTCTCGCTCGCGGAGTCGCTGAAGAAGGGGCCTGTCGTCCTCTACTTCTTCCCCGCCGCGTTCTCCGAGGGTTGCTCGACCGAGGCCCACTACTTCGCCGAAGCGATTCCGCAGTTCGAGGCGCTGGGGGCTTCGGTGCTCGGCGTGTCGGCCGATGATATCGGTACGCTCGCCAAGTTCTCCGTTCAGGCGTGCCAGAGCAAGTTCCCGGTCGCCTCCGACGAGAAGCAGACGGTCATCAAGGCGTTCGACGCTGTCCTTCGCACTCGCCCGGAATACGCCAATCGCATTTCGTACGTCATCGCGCCGGACGGCAAGATCGTCTATCACTACATGAGCCTGAACCCGACCAAGCACGTCGAGAAAATGCTCGGAGCGCTGCAAAGCTGGGCGCAGAAGAAATAAGGCGCTGCCGGCGCCGATCGTCGCCGACGCGACACCGATAAGGGATCGGGCGTCGTTTTCGCGTTGGACCACGGTTGCTCGGCGCGCCGGCGTCGCCACCACCTTCGTCATCCGCCACGCGCATGGAATCCCGAAACACCGAATTCATGCTGGGCGACGCCGTGCCGCCGCAGGTCGCGGCGCGGCGCGATCAGATGTTTCCCGCGCTCAGCGAATCGGAGATCGCGCGCATCCGCCGGTTCGGCACGCTCCAGCGCTATCCGGCCGGTGCTCGGTTGTTCGCGGCGGGCGAGCCTGGGCCGGGCATGTTCGTCATGCTGCAGGGTTCGGTGACGATCAGCCAGCGCGACGGCTTGGGCCACGTCGTTCCGATCGTGCGTCAGGGCCACGGCCAGTTCCTGGCAGAGGTAGGTCAGCTCTCGGGAGGCTTCGCACTCGTCGACGGATACGCCGACAACGACGTCGAAGCATTGCTGATTCCGCCGGGTCAACTGCGCGCGCTGATCATCGCGGAGGCCGATCTCGGCGAGCGCATCGTCCGAGCATTGATCCTGCGACGCGTCGCGCTGATCGAATTCGGCGCGAGCGGACCGGTGCTGATCGGCCACGGCGACTCGGCGGGCGTGCTGCGTCTGCAGAATTTCCTTCGCCGCAACGGTCATCCGCATCATGTGATCGACGCGGCGAGCGACGCCGGCGCCGCTGCGCTGCTCGAGCAGTACGGCGCAGCGCAGGTCGAAGTCGTCGTCGTCTGTCCTGACGGATCGGTGCTGCATACGCCGTCCGAGGAAGCGCTCGCGCGCCGTCTGGGCATTCTCGACAGCGCGCAGCATGACGAGCTGTTCGACGTCGCCGTCGTCGGTGCGGGACCGGCGGGGCTTGCAACGGCCGTGTATGCCGCGTCCGAAGGCTTGCAGGTCGTCGTGCTCGACTGCCGGTCGTTCGGCGGGCAAGCCGGCGCGAGCGCGCGCATCGAGAACTATCTCGGCTTTCCGACCGGCATCTCGGGCCAGGCGCTCGCCGGACGCGCGTTCGTGCAGGCGCAAAAGTTCGGCGCCGAAATTCTGATACCGGCGCAGGCGGCGTCGCTCGAATGCAGTTGCGCGCCGTCGCACGGCGAGCACAGGCTTCAGCTCACCGACGGACGGAGGCTGCGCGCGCGCACCGTCGTCATCGCGAGCGGCGCGCGTTACCGGCGGCCCGACGTCGCGAGACTGAGCGAGTTCGAAGGCCGCGGCGTCTGGTACTGGGCATCGGCGCTCGAAGCGAAGACGTGTGCGAGCGAAGAGGTTGCGTTGGTCGGCGGCGGCAACTCGGCCGGCCAGGCCGCCGTGTTCCTCGCGACGTACGCACCGAAGGTCCACATGCTCGTGCGCGGCCGCGGTCTTGCGGCAAGCATGTCGCAATATCTGATCGATCGCATCGCCGCAACGCCCAACATCGAGCTGCATCCTCACACCGAGCTCACGCAACTGCATGGCGATCTTGCGAGCGGTCTCGCGTCCGTTTCGTGGCGCGACAAGCGCGGCGGCGTCGAAAAGACGCGGCCGATCCGGCATGTGTTCGTGTTCGTCGGCGCGGACCCCGAGACCGAGTGGCTCGGACGGTGCGGCGTCGCGTTCGATGCGCATGGGTTCGTGTTGACCGGGCACGCCGCCGGCGGCTTCGCAGCCGGGCACAAGCCCGCCGCGCTCGAGTCGAGCGTTCCGGGCGTGTTCGCCGTCGGCGACGTGCGCTCGGGGTCGGTCAAGCGCGTCGGCGGCGCGATCGGAGAAGGTGCCGCCGTCGTCGCGCTGATCCACGAGTACCTGGCCGCGAGCCGGCATGCGCATGCGCAGCCCGCGGAGCACAAGTAACGACAGCCCGATCATGCAAATCAACGATCTCCCGTTCGGCACGACCGATTGGTCGCGCCTCGAGCCCTCCGAACACCGAGGACAAACCGGCGTCGCTTATTGGCGCACGCGAACGTTCGGCGACATCCGCGTGCGCATGGTCGAGTACACTCCCGGATACCGCGCCGATCACTGGTGCGTCAAAGGGCACATCGTGCTGTGCCTTGCCGGCGAATTGCGCACCGAGCTCGAGGACGGCCGTATCAACGTGCTGCGGCCCGGCGACAGTTATCAAGTCGCAGACAATGCCGAGCCCCATCGCTCGTTCACCGACGAAGGGGCGAAGCTTTTCATCGTCGACTGAAGAACCGCTCGCCGAGGGTCGTGGCACAATGGCAGAGATCGGGCGATGTCGATGAAACATTCCAGACGTTCGTTCATCTCGATCGCGGCGCTGTCGGCAGCCATGCTGCCGGGTGCGGCCCGCGCGCAATATGGCGGAAGACCGCGCGAGCGGACCGATGGGGGATCGACGCGATCGATGCGCTCCGGTGAGGCCAATTCCCGCGCCGGCCCGCCACCGCTCGCCGATCCGGCGGCGGCGCTCGAACGCGAGCTGCCGTCGCTGCGCATCGATCTCAAGCTCGCCGCCGATCAAGCGCCGTTGTTCGACAGCTTCGAGCGTGAGGTGCGTAACGCCGCGGAGGCCGGGCGCGTGCGCGCACGCCACGTCAGGGCGTTTCGCGCAGAGGACACGGCCAGCGCGACCGCCGAGATCGTGCTCGGCACGATCGTCGGCGACGACAGCGCCCGTGCCGACGCGACGCGACTCGCGCTCGAACGGATGACGGCGCTGTATGCAGCGCTCACGCCGGAGCAGCGCAAGCAGTTCGATCGCCGAGTCATGCAGTCGCTGCGCGAGCCGCTCGGCACGTCGTAGCGTGTGCGGGACCGACGCTTAGTCGGCGGGTCGCCACTGCGGCGACGGCGACCGCCTTGGCCGGGGCGGCATCCTCGCTGACGTAGCGGTTGTTCACCGACATACGCATCGGACAGACGTCGCGCCAAGGACCGGCAGCGGGCAGCGCGACGCCGAGGTGCCGGACCCCTTCGCGAGTGGTCCACGTCACATGCGCGACACGCCGCTCTGCGGTCTCCGACGGGCACGACCGGCCGCGCTCGTAGCGAACGAAGGTCGCCGGATCACCGGCGATCCACACACCGGCCAGGCGATCGTCGCGATCTCGACCGAAGCCTTCTGCGATGTCGAGCCGTTCAAACCCAACGTCGATGCGCTGATAAGATCGCTGCGAGGCTCGCGGCGGCTGCCCGGCGTCGATCGCAACTGGCGTCGATCGTCCCGCGCCGCGCAACCGGCTCACTCGACGACCAACGTCGCCTTCATGTTCGGGTGCAGCGTGCAGATGTAGTCGTAACGCCCGACGTTGCGCGCCGTGTACGACCAAGACCCGTTGGCCGCGATAGCGCGCGAATCGAACGCGCCGGCCGCGGTTACCGTATGCGGGAACGGATCCTTGTTGGTCCACGTCACGGTGTCGCCGCGCTTGACCGTCAGCGTCTGCGGCTCGTACTTGACGCCTTCGATGACCACCGTGCGGCTAGCCGCATGCGCTGCGGCAAGCCCGGTGAAATCGGCCAGCGCAATGATCGACGCGCCGGCCAGCGCTGCGGCAAAGCCCTTCAATCTATCGGCCGAGCTTCGCTTGGATCATCTTGGCGTGATCGAGATGCGCGACGAACGCCGGCCGCACTTTGACGATCAGCGCCTTCAGTTCCTCGTTCTTCGCGTTGGGAACGAGCGTCTGGTCGATCGCGGCGAGCACCTGTTCGTGGTATGCGACCTCGTGATCGACGTAGGCCCTGTCGAATTGCGCGCCGGTCAGCGTCTTCAGATGCTTGACGTTTTCCTCGCCGCCCGACTTGAGGCTCTTGCTCGTCGGATTGTCTTCGGGCGCGACCTTGAGCTTCTTGACGAGGGCGGTCGCCTGCTTGTTGACGCCGCTGTGGTCGGCGACCATCTGCTTGCCGAACGCCTTGACTTCGGCGCTCGCCGCTTTCGACTCGGCGAGCTTGCCGGCGTCGATATCGACCTGATTGGCCGTGACGACTATATGCGCGATTTGCGCGTCGCTGGGTGCGGGGCCCTGCGCGACGGCGCTGCCGAAGAAAAGGAACGACGCGGTGAACAAAGCGATATCGAGCGATTTCATCAACTGCCTCCGATCGAAGAAGCGAATGGTCGAAACGGTCATTGCGGCGCTGCCGCCTCGTCGCCGTCGGCGGTCAAATGCAGGCGCTCGAGCACGTTGGCGACGATGCGATCGCAGCGCTCTCCGGCAAATCCGAAAGCGTTGACGGTGGCAACGTCGATCTCCTTCGCCAGCGATTCGCGTAACAACGCCCGCGCCCGAAAAGCGCGCGTGCGTACGGTCTCGGGAGGTACGTCGAGGCATTCGGCGGTCTCTTCCACCGTCATTTCCTCGACCTCGCGCAGCATGTACACGGTGCGGAATTGCACCGGCAGCTCGTCGACCTTGCGCTCGAGCATCCGGCGCAGCTCGGCGCGCATGGCGGCGGCTTCGGGTAGCTCCGTGGTCACGTCGGCCATCTCACCCTCCCCGCTGCGCTCGTACACATCGAGTGGCACCACGCTCGCCGCACGCTTTTGCTTGCGCAGCCGCTGATACGCCTCGTTGATGACGATCCGCGCGAGCCACGTCGAGAGCTTCGAGCCGCCGTGGAAGCGCTCGACATTGCGGAAGGCGGCGAGGTACGCGTCCTGCACGGCGTCTTCGGCGTCGGCGTCGTCCTTGAGGATCGAGCGCGCGATTCGATACAGCATGCGGTTGTAGCGACGCATCAGCGTTTCGAACGCGCGTGCGTCGCGCTGCGCGACACGGCGTGCGAGCTCGGCCTCGTCCGGCGGCTGCTTCGCCACGGTTTGCGGAATCATCGCGGCTTCCGATTCGTTGTTGTGCTGGTCATTAGATGCTCGGCCATTGGCCGGCGTTCCGGAGCGCCGAATGCGATCGTCGGCTACAATCGGACGTCCGATCGATAGGAGACGAGGCTCGCCATGACGCACGACGTATCGCAGCTGCTGACGATGTCGCAAGTCCAGCTCGATGAGCTTTTCGGCGCCAGTCCGGCGGGGGACATCCCCGACGGCGAGGCGAAAGGCACGGCGATCATCGCACCGGGCACGAAGTTCACGACCGACATCGCCGAGCTGATCAACCACTTCGCGTGGCAGGGCAAGGTCTTCGACGCCCAGCAGGGCTTGCTGAAGAACCGGATCCTCGTGCTCGGCCTTCAGGCGATCATCGCGAAAGTGTACAAGGCGCCGAGCTGGGTCGACGGCAAGGAATGCATCGTGCTCGACTACTCGCAGACCTCGCTCGTGGCGAGGCACATCCGCGACGAGATCCGGCTGATTGCGCCGTCTCGCTATCTTGGCGTCGTGTTCTGGGACAAGAAGCGGCTGATCAATTTCGCGCTGCAGTTTTAGCGACGCAGCGACCCGGGGCCAAGCGATCCGCGCGTGGTAGCCAGCCGGCGCTTGCGCACGACGAGCGCGGTCACACCGGCGCAGCCGGCGAGGTTGGCCGTGCTGACGGCGAGAAACGCGCCGTCGCGCACGAGGATGCCCGAATAGAGCGTCGCGACCAGCGCGGCAAGCGTCCAGGACACCCACGTGCAAAGACTCACATCGCGCGCGTCGGTAGGGCTCACCCACACCGCGCGCAGTTGCGGCAGATAGAACAGCGCCATCAGCAGTCCGCTGAAAGAGCAGAGCGTCGTGAGCGCGCGAACGAGCGACGGGTTCATCGTTTACGCGGCAAACGAGGCCCGCGTTGGTCGAATAGAGGCTGCGACACGGAACGCGCGCGGCTCCGCCGCGCAGCGGCAGCGCGAGCAGGGCGCGTCGAGACGACCTTTGCGCAGACGTTCGAGCAGATTGGCCGTCAGGTCCTCGCGCAGGAACAGATGGAGCTGCCGTCGTCGCCGGCACGGCCATTCCGGCGCTGGCCGACCATGAATCGGCGCTGCGTGTAGATCGGACGCTGAAGGGATGGCCGATCGATGCCTTCACACTCGTCGATCACCATGGCGAGGCGCTCACGCGCGAACGCTTGCTCGACGGTTGGACCTTCGTCGTCTTCGGCGACACCCGATGCGCGCAGTCGTGCGCGGCGGCGTTGTCCGCGCTGAGCGCGCTTTCGAAGCGGATCGAAGGCACCAAAGCGCTGGAGAACACGCGGGTGCTCTTCATATCGCTCGACCTGGCGCGCGACGCGCCCACGCAGCTCAAGGACTACCTCGCCGCGTACGACAATCGCTCATTCGCGGCGACGGGGTCGCAGCAGACGCTCGCGCGCCTCGCCAGGATCTTGGCGAGCTCGCGCGAGGCCCGCGCGGCTCGCTGGTGCTGATCGCACCGGACGCGTCGGTCTTTGCCGAATACTTGCCGCCGTTCGACGTGCCGCGGCTGACCGCCGACTACCTGAAAGCGCGGACTTGCCGCGAATGCGCGCGCGGTAGATGATCGCCGCGTGGCGCGCCCGCCGTGCGGACGCGTCGGCGAACTCAGCGGCGAGAATGCCACTCAAAGCTCACCCGATGATGCACGGCGGTGATCATGTCGAAGGGTGCTGCGCTGCTTCGAGTCTGTGCGATGCTGGTTTGCGCGCTGATCATCGCGGGGTGTGGCGGCGGCGGGTCGGACTCCGGCGGCCCGCCGGCCCCGGCGCCCGAAAGCCGGATTGACGTCTCCGTCGCCGGGCTTCCGGCCGGGGCGAACGCCTCGATCACGGTAACCGATTCAAACGGTCAGACGGTCGGCGCGCTCACCAACGCCGGTCAGGTGATGGTCAGCGGGCCCGGCACGTTCACGGTCAGCGCCGATCCGGTCGTCGCGGGCACGGTGACGTACACGGCGAGCGTCGCTCCCGCGATGATCAACGTTCCGCCGCCGCCGAGCAGCACGGCGGTCACCGTCACCTACGCGCTCGCGCCGCCGCTGCGACTGCGACTTGCGGCGGTCGCGTCCGGGCTCGTATCGCCGACGTTTCTCGCCTCGCCGCCTGGCAGCGCCGACATCTACGTCGTCGAACAGCCGGGCCGCATCCGCAAGCTGGTCGGCGGCACGCCGCAGCCGCCGCTGCTCGACATTTCCGCTCGCGTGAACTACGGCGGCGAGCGCGGTCTGCTCTCGCTCGCGTTCGACCCGCAATTCGCGATGAATGGCAACGTGTTTGTCTATTTCACGGAGACGAGCGGCGATATCGCGATCGAACGCTTCACCGTACCGGTCGGTGGCGCGCCATCACCGTCGAACCCGCAAACGACGGCGGTGCGCGTGCTGACGATTTCGCATCGCACGTTCGCCAATCACAACGGCGGTCAACTGCAGTTCGGACTCGACGGCATGCTCTATATCGGGACCGGCGACGGCGGCGGAGGCGGCGATCCGCTCGGAAGCGGACAGAACCTCGATACGCTGCTCGGCAAGGTCCTTCGCATCGATGTGAGCGCGTTGCCCTACAAGATCCCGGCGGACAATCCGTTCGTCGGCCAGGCGGGCAAGCGCCCCGAGATCTGGGCGCTTGGCGTTCGAAATCCGTGGCGATTCGTGTTCGACGCGCCGACGCGCAGCCTCTACATCGCCGATGTCGGCCAAGACCGTCGCGAGGAAGTCGACGTCGTCGCCGCCGATGCGGCCGGCCTCAACTACGGCTGGAACGTCTGGGAAGGCACGCTGTGCTATCCGTCGGGCAGCGGATGCAGCCCGGCGGGCATCACGATGCCGGTGATCGATTACGATCGTGCCGACGGCT
The DNA here is from genome assembly GCA_963728935.1 of uncultured beta proteobacterium. Taxonomy (GTDB): domain Bacteria; phylum Pseudomonadota; class Gammaproteobacteria; order Burkholderiales; family Casimicrobiaceae; genus CAVSMC01. Next base: position 35,084 of record CAVSMC010000002.1, read on the forward strand.
GCTCGATCACCGGCGGTTACGTGTATCGCGGCTCGGCGCTTCCGGAGATCGCCGGACGCTACTTCTACTCCGACTTCTGCAAGGGCTGGCTGCGCAGTCTGGTCGTCGCCGGCGGAATCGCAACCGAACGGACCGACTGGGGCATCGCGTCGGTCGGCAGCGTTCAATCGTTCGGCGTCGATTCGGCGAAAGAGCTCTACGTTCTGACGTCCGCAGGCGGCGTTTACAAGGTCGTCCGCGAATAGGCACGCGCCGCGTGCGCGTCGCGTTCGGCGACGCCGGCCTTCATTCCGGAACGACGACGCCCCATCCACCCATATCCGTCGGCAAGTGGTTCACGGGAGCTCGACGGCGCCGCAGAAGCATCCGCCGTATGGATCGCGGTCATCGTCCGCCGGCATCACCGCGAACGTACGTCATGCGGTCGATGCCATCGTGCACGTCGCCGCAGGCGAGAGCCGCGGCGACATGGACCGTCGGGTTGGTTGCGGCGTTCGCCGCCGCGATGAGCTCGGGGTCGATGCTGACGGCGTCGAGCTTCGCCGGCAGGACGACCAACGCGCCGATGGTGATCGCGCTCATCGCCAGCGCGGACAAGCCGAACAACGCGCGCGGCGTCGAAGACTGATAGCGGTTCATGGTTCTCCAGATCGGTGTGGACAGTGCGGCCCCGACGCTGCTGCGCATGCGCCTTTCGGTGCGCGGGGCACCGGATGACGATGAGCGGCGCGGACCGATTGCAGTCTACGAACGGCGTGTATTGCGCGAATGTCGGCGAGCGCCGATTCTTGTTTCGTTTGTGTCGACGCTGGCCGGCGCGAGTGAATCGAGACGAACCACGGCGCGCGGGCGACGTGCTCTAATCGGGATCGACCAGATCGGTGCGGATGGACGCTTCAATCCGCTGACGGGTCGTTTCCGTCGGTCACGAGCTCGGCTATCACGCGACGCACTTCGCTCGGCAGGAACGGCTTCTCGATGACCGGGCGTCCGCACTCCGAGACGAACTCGCGCAGCGCCGAGGCGAGCGTATCGCCGGTCACGAAGATGACGCGCCCTGCCTGTCCGGGCCAGCGTTGCGCGATCTCCTTGTAGAGCGCGCGGCCGTCGAGGTCAGGCATGCGGATGTCGGTGATGATGACGTCGAAACGCTCGGCGGCCATGCGCTGCAACGCTTCGCGTCCCGAGCTCGCGGTGACGACGCGATGGCGCGCGCCCGTAAGTATCTCGGCCAGCGCGTCGCGGATCTCCGCCTCGTCATCGACGATCAGTATCGCGCGCTCGCTCGTGCTCGCCTTTCGAGCAACCTCCACGCCGCCCCCGGCGGGCTCGACAGGGCCTACGGGCAGCGAAATCTTGAACACCGCTCCGCCGTCGGTCGGGCATTCCGCCGTGAGCGTGCCGCTGTGCGCTTCGACGATGCCGAGGCTCACCGCCAAACCGACGCCCGTACCGACGCCGGTCGGCTTCGTGGTGAAGTACGGTTCGAATATCCGCGCCCGGAGATGCGGGGCAATGCCGGGCCCGTTGTCGGCAACCGCGATGCGGATCATGTTGGCGACCGGGTCGAACCGGCTGCTCACGCGTATCAGCCGCGGCGCAGGCCGGTCCTGCAGCGACTGCTGCGCGTTGATGATCAGGTTCAGCAGCACCTGATGGAGCTGATCGGCGTCGGCGAGGATCGGCGGAAGTTCGTCGGCCAGATCGAGCGCCACCTCGATGCTGCTCGTGCGAATCGCGTAGCTCGCGAGGTCGAGCGCCGCCGCGACGACGTCGTTCATCGCAACCGGGCCGCGTTCGGGCTTCTGCTGGCGGGCCATGGCGAGGAACGTTCGAACGATCCGCGCGCATCGCTCGGCGGCGGTGCGAATCTTCAGCGCCGCGGTCTGCGTCACCGTGTCGCCTTGCTCCTCGAGCAGGACCGCGCGCGCCACGACGACCGATAGCGGATTATTGAGCTCGTGCGCGACGCCGGCGAGCAGCGAACCGAGCGCGGCGAGCTTTTCGCGCTGGTACAGCGATTCGCGCTGGCGCGCGAGCTCTTCGGCGGAGCGCTTCTTCTCGGTGATGTCGCGGGTGATCGTCAGCACATGCGGCTTGCCCTGATACTGCATCGGCACGCCATGCACCTCGAGCTGCAACGCGGAGCCGTCCTTGCGACGCTCGGTCACTTCGAGGTGAAGCGACGCGCCGCCGGCGACGGACTTCAGGAATTCGGGCGGATACGAAGGACCCATCCGCCCGCGCAGTCGCAACGCGGACGATTCGCTGTCGCCGTAGCCATACATCTGCTGCAACGCCGGGTTGGTGTCGACGATCTCGCCCGCTTCGTTCCACAGCGCGAGGCCATCGATCGACGCGTTGAACATCGCGTGGTACTGCTCTTCGCTCGCGCACAATGCCGCTTCGGCGATTTTGCGTCCGGTGATGTCGCGCGCGAGCGCCAGTATTCGATCCTGCCCGCCCAGAGTCGCTCGCTTGACGAACACCTCGTGCCACTTGAGCGTTCCGTCCTTGCCCTTGCCGTGCCATTCGATGCGAAGCTGCTCGCCGGCCGCCGCGCGCTTGATCAGCGCCATCGCGTCCTGTTGCGTATAGGGGCGCTCGCCGCTGCCCAGCGTACCGACATCGATCCGTCGCAGCTCCTCGCGCGTGTAACCGAACGTCGCGCACGCCTTCGGATTGACGTCGACGATCGCACCGTTGTCGACGTCGTGCACGAAGATCGAGTCTTCCGAGGCGTCGAAGATCGCCCGATAGCTCGCCTCGGAAACGCGAAGCGCCTCGTCGGAGCGCTTGCGCTCGGTGATGTCGGTCGAAATGCCGCAGACGGCGTACGCAACGCCGTTCGCGTCGTGCAACGGGAACTTGATCGAAATGTAAGTGTGCAAGCCGTCGGCGAGCTGCGCCGTTTCCTCGAACTCCATCGGCGCATTGCGCAGCAGCACGCGCAGATCATTGGTACGTATTTCGTCCGCGATCGCGTCGGGCAGGGTTTCGCGGTCCGTTCTGCCGACGACGTCCTTCTGGCGAAGTCCGAAAACGCGCTCCCATTGCTGGTTGACGAACAGGAACCTGCCTTCCGTATCCTTCACCGAAACGACCGCCGTGGCGTTGTCGAGGATCTGCTGCAGCCGCGCTTCGCTGTTCTCGAGCTGACGTTGTACGCGGGCGAGCTCCGTAATGTCCTGGCGCAGCCGGGTTTGCGTGTCGGCGACCTTGAGCGCCATCGCGTCGAAGGCGCGGCTCAGCCGGCCGAGCTCGTCGCTTCCCTTCAAGTCGCTGCGGGCGGTGAGATTTCCCGCGGCGAGCTGCTCTGCCGCACTCACCAGACGCGCGGTGCGCCGCGTGAGCAGGAAGTGAAACACGAGCCACATCGCGAGAGCGAGCGCCGTCACCCATCCCGCCCAATAGAGCGACTGCTGGACGACCTGCGCGCGAGCCTCCGCCTTGTATCGCTCGAGATCGTAGATGAGGAATACGCTTCCCGTTCGCGACGGACGCAGCTCGTCAGCGCCGCCGCCGAGCAGGATGCCGGCATGTCCGAGCAGTTCGCTCGCGTTCGAATCGACGGTCATTCCGGCGCGCCGCTCGTGGACGGCGCCCGCGGCCTGCGCGAGGTCGAATTGCGGCAGCACGTCCGTTATCTGCCGGCCGAGCCACGCGCGCCGCGTCGCGGTAATGACGGCATTGCGCTCGTCGGTCAGCGCGGCGGCCGTCACGTCGTGGTTGTGGGCAAGCACGGTGATCTCGTGCTGCGCGGCCGCCATGTCGCCTTTGAGCAGCAAATATTCGACCGTGCTCTGCAGGCGCGACATCTCCTGCGCCAAGCGTTTGCGGCCGTCTTCCTCCGCGGCGCGCTCGGCCTGAGGCACGTGGTAGAGCAGGTTCACCGCACTCAGCGTCGCGGCGAAGACGAGCAGGATGAGCGGTACCGTGACGTTGAGCGACGCCGAGGGGCGCAGCATCATCGCGGCAATTCCGCCAGCGGTCCCGGCGCGAGCACGCGCTCGATCACGAGCTCTTCGCGCAAGAGCTTCGCGCCCAGCATCAAGGACATCAGTCGCCGTCCGGTCACCGCGAGCTCCGGAGTCGGTCCGCCAAGCATCCTCAGGTTTTCCTCGCGCGTTGGAACATGGAGACCTTGCTGCGCCGCGAGGAACTGCTCTCCGCTCGTCTGCTGGCGGATCCCCATCCGTCGCGCCGCGTCTTTGGGGTCGCTTTTCATATAGTCCATCGCACCGAACCAGCCGGTCAGCAGGGCGTGCACCGCCCTCGGCTGCTTGTCGAAGACCGAGGCGCGCACAGCGAGCAAGTCTACTATCTCACCGGGGATCTGCGTGCTGTCGAACAGCGTGCTCGCTCCGGCGCGCAGAAACTGGGCCCGATACGGGTCGAACGTGACGGCGCCGTCGACCTGCCCGTGCTCGAACGCGCCCGGCTGCTCGTCCGATTCGAGGTGCACGACGTTGACGTCGCTCGCCTTCATGCCGTTGATCGCGAGAGCACGGCTCAGCACGAACGCACCGAGCGCGCTGCTCTCCACCGCGACCGATTTGCCCTTGAGGTCTTGCATCGACCGCATGCCGGGGCGGCCCACGACGACGTCGGCGCCGTTCGACACGTCGACGACGAGGATGATCCTCGGCTGGAATCCATCGACGGCGAGTCCGAAGAGCTCGTCGAGGCTGATGACCATCCCGTCGATTGCGCCGTTGCGGAACGCGCGCAGCACTTCGCTCGCCGATTGGTACTCGACGAGCTGCACTGCCGACGAGTCGAGACGGCCGAGCTCGCGCGCGAGATACAGCGGTTCGCTGCCGATCCAGACGTTGGTGCCGATTCGCAATGCGGTCTGCGGCTCGCGCATGCAACCGGACAGCGACAGCAGCAGCGCGACGCATGCGAGCGCGAACAGCCATCCAGGGGTGCGTCGCCATCGATCCATCTTTCGTCACTCTCCGTCGGGTATGAAGATGTAGCCCTCGTTGCGAATGGTCCGGATGAATCGCGGATGCTCGGGATCCGGCTCGATCTTCTTGCGCAGGCGCATGATGCGAAGATCGACGCTGCGATCGAACGGATCCCAGTCGCGCTGCTGGTTGAGGTTGAGGATGCGCTCGCGCGAGAGCGCCCGGTTGGGGTGTTCGGCGAGCGCTTTGAGGAGATCGAACTCGAGCGGCGACATCGGCACGTCGCTGCCCGTGTCGTCGGTGAGCCGATGCGCGGCGAGGTCGAGCACGCATCGTCCGATGCGCACCTTCGTGTCGCCGATGTCGGCGCGGTGCGACGACGACGTGCGCCGAAGCACGCTCTTCACGCGGGCAACGAGCTCGCGAGGGTCGAACGGTTTGGGGACGTAATCATCGGCACCCATTTCGAGGCCGACGATCCGATCGACGACCGTACCGGCGGACGTCAGCATGACGATCGCGATTCTCGCGTAGCGCTCGCGCAGATGGCGCGCGAGACTCAGCCCGTCCTCGCCAGGCATGTGGACGTCGACCAGCGCGAGGTCGATCGCATGGCGCGCGGCCAACGCCCTCGCGGCGCCGGCGTTCTCGGCGCCGATCACAGCGTACCCGTGCGAGGTGAAGTATTCCTCCAACACCTCGCGAACGTCCGGCTCGTCGTCGACGATCAGGATGGTTGCGGTCGGGGTCACGGGCGCTGTTTCAGCTCCTGCCGACCTCTTCGGCGGACGAAGGCTTTCAACTCGCGGCGAGCGAAACGTCAGATCGTACATCCATCGCCTCCCGAATGTGCGAACGGGCATCAGCCTGTCCGAGTCGCGAGGATAAGCCCACCGCCGATCGATTTCAGCGCCGTCGCGCCGCTATGAAACAAACGAAACAAAACCGCCCCGCGGCCGAAATCCGCCTGCCGTGTCGCCGAGCGAGACTTCGCTGCATGGAGATCGTCGCATCGGCTGGCGTAACCGGCCGCGGCACGGCAACCGGTCGTGTCGCGCCGTTCGGCGCCGCCGGACCGCAGCTCTCCCCGTCGAAGGAACCAAACGATGAATCCCGAAGTTAAGACGAAGCCCAGGCAGTCACGCAATGAAAGAGCGCGTTCGCGCGGCAGACCCACGGTGCTGCGCGTCGGACCCGACGGAATCATTTCTCCGTTCGTCACGCATTGGAGCCGCATTTTCTACTACGACCTGTTCACCGGCGATCGGGGTGCCACCGCGACTCATCCGGACGGGGTGACCAACCGTTCGCGGCAACCCGCTCGGGATGGTGCAACCCGTCGCTTGCACGGCAACCAAGTGGAGACACTCGTGACACCAAAAGATACGGATCATGACGATTGGGTTCCCCGTTTCAAGACTCCGATCGAAGCCGCGGCGATCCTGCTCGGCGTCTACATCGCGATCTACTTGACCGTCGCCGGCATCGTCCATGTGCTCGGCTCGCCCGATGCCACGGCAGCCGCGGCGCGGGATGCATGGACCGCGGCCCATTCGGCCGCACCGATCGCCGCGCCCGATTCGCCACAACGCGAGTCGCTCAGTGAGGAAAGCGAACGTTCAACCGACTCGGACGTTGCCCGCCATGACCATGCTGACTGACTTGGACAGGCTCGCCGTGCTGACCGAAGCCGCACGTTACGGTGTGATCTCGTCGGGCGACACGTCGCGCGAATCGGCGGACGCTGCGCACGAATCGACGGACACCGGGGAGCCGACCGAGGCAACGAGCTATCAGGCGTACCGCGCCGCTCGCGCGCATCGCGACAGCGGCGTCGCGAAGCTGGTCGTCGCGACAATCCAAGCCGTTGGTGCGCTCGCGCGGCGAGTCCGCGCGCGGTATCTGCAACGCCGGCGCGCGAGACTTACCTACGATGCGCTTCGACAGCTCGACGACCGCATGTTGCACGACCTCGGGTTCGACCGCAGCGAAATGACGTCGATCGCGGCGGAGATCGCGGCCGAAGTCGAGTACAGCCGCGTGCGCGCTCAACCTTCGCCACACGTTCTCTCGGTGTGAACGGATCGATCGCGGCGTTTCAGGCGGTCGCCGCGCTGCGCAGCGCAATCAGCGTCTGGCCCTTGAGCATGCGCACGAGCGCGAGCTCCCCCGTCGTCAAGCCGACTTCATCGACGGTCGTCCTGTCGGCATAGAAGAATCCGAGCGGCCTGTGCTTGAAGGCGAGCGGAAGCAGCACGAAGCTCTTCGCGTCGGGACAAGCGAGCCGGTACCAGTCCGGCAGCGCCGTGTATATCTTGGGCGCCGTCACGTCGCGGATATGCACGTCGACGCTTCGCTGCATGACCGACCAGAACAGATCGGACGCCGGAGTGGCCGCAAACGCGAACTGCTGCAATCGCTCGCGCGGCATGTGCCCGAACTGGATCCGTGCGCGAAACGCTTTCGTCTGCGGGTCGCGTAAGCACAGCAACGCCCGCTGATACCCGAGTCCGCGGTAGAGCGTCTCGACCGCGATGTTGACGACGCTCGAGACATCGTGGCCCTCCGCGAGGCCCGTCGTCATGTCCTGCAGTCCGGCGAGCAAGATCGCGCTCGAATCGGCGGGCCGCTCTCCCGACGCGCTCGCCACCGCGCTCTCATGGCCGATCGCTTTCGCCGGCGGCAATTCGATTTCGCTCGCAAGCGTGCGCACGTCGTCTAACGCCCCTTTGGTCTCCGCGGGGGCGATCTCGAGATCGAGCGCACGGGCAAAGTGATGCGTGCGCTCCGACGTCGTCTCGACGAGCACCTGCAGCTCGGACGCTTCGAGCTTGAGCGACGCGCCGTAGTGCGAAAGCGCGGCCTCGAGGCCTTTGGCGCGCTCTTGGCCTTCGCTGGTGCAGACCGCCGCCGCGACTTCGGTCGCGAACTGCGAGACGAGCTGCAGTCGCTCGACCTTGTCGCGAGGCGCCTCGGCGCCCGCCGGCCACACGGCGACCGTCTTGACGATGAGGTCGGGAATCCCCCAGCGCGCGAGGATTCGCTGGCCGATCTGCTCGAAGCCCACGCCCATCACGCGTCGCGCCGCTTCACCCTCGGCAACGCGCTCGGCCGCGGCAACGCGCTTGATCTCGGCAAAGCATTCGGCTTCGTAGAGAACGATGATCAAGCGTCCGATGCTGCGAAACATCGCGCAGATCGCCGACTCCTCGGTGTCCGCGCCGCTGCGCGGTCCGACGGTCTGCGCGAGCACCGACGCATAGAGCGCTTGCATGAGCTCGGGCGAGAAGACGGCGGCGCTCTGCCGGTCGGACATGCGCTCGAGCAGAAGCGACGAAACCGCGAGGATGCGAACCTGCTCGGAGCCGATGCGCGCGATCGCTCTCGATACCGTCGTGACCGGGCCCGCGACGGAACGGAACATCACCGAGTTTCCGAGCCGAATCACCTTCTGCGTAAGGTTCAGGTCGGACAGGATCAGGTTGGCGAGCTCGCTCAGCGTGCTCTTCTCCGTGTCCGCCATTTCGGCGACACGGGAGACTGCGGAGCCGAGGCTCAGCAGGTCCGCTTTGTGCGCCATGCGCTCGAGGAGCGCGTTGGCATCGAACGTCCGGGGCATCGCGAGATCGTGCGCTGTTCGGCGGTCGGAAGCCGCGTCGGTCCGTCCGCTCGGATTGCGGTCTAAGCGTGGCCCCTAAACGCAACGGCCGTCAAGCGCGTCGCAGATGGCCATTGCCCGACGTGGAGATCGGCGAGAGCCACGTCGACAGGGCGATGCGCGAGACGATGGCGGAATGAGTCGGCATTTGACGGGACTCTGCCCGACGGCGCCCCCGTCGGGAGTCTTGCTCCGGCCGAAAGGTGTATTCTCGCCGCCATGCGGCTCGCCGTCCCGCCGATGAGCCGCGCGACGGACCTCACCGATCGTTCGACGAAGGCCTGATCACACTCGTGAGCCGGGTGCTTACCTGGATTGGCGTCACGGTCGCCTGCGTTGCCTGCGTCGGGTGCGGGGGGACGCTGCAGCCGCATCCTTGGACCGAATCGCACTCGGATCGCAGCAATAGCGGATTCAACCCGATACGGACCGTCGACGCGACCGCGTCGACGAAGAAATGGTCGGTCGAGGTCGGCCCCCTCACCGCTTCGACGCCCATCGTCGCGCCGAACGGAACGATCCATATCGGCAATTTCGCGGGCGAAGCCGTCGGCGTCAATCCCGACGGCACGATTCGTTTCCGCCGCCGCCTGGGCAGCCACATCATCGCACCGCCGGCGGTCGATCCGGTGAGCGGCGATGTCATCTATCTCGTTCAGAATCCGGTCAACCAAACCGACTTCGGTTCGTTTGTCTACCGCGTTTCGCCCGAAGGCATCACGCTCGCATCATCGGCCGAGAACGTCTACACGACCGGTGCGCCGAAGCTCTGGCGCGATTACATTTTCGTTGTCGGCTATTCGTACCTTTACGTGTTCGACCGCGTGAGCCTCGCGCTCGTCGCGAAGCAATGGCTTTGGAGAGACCATTGCGTCTTCCTCGTCTGCGCGGGCAGCGACCCGTTCAGTTTTCTGTGGACGGCCGGCGACACGATCTGGTGCGCGATAAGGTCATGGCCCAGCGATTGCCTCGCGAAGCTCGAGCGAGGCGGTCCGGTCCACGAAGCAACGCTTGCGATACTCGACAGCCGAACCTTTGCGCCGGACCCCAACGAACCGCTTCTGTTCATCACCAATCAACACTGCGCGAGCGCCTGGCGGTTCAGGCCGACTGCGGCCGAGAACGACAAGATCCAGTTCGCGTGGGATCGGCGGTTCGTGCAAGTCGGCTGCAGCTCGAAGCGCGTGCGCTCGACTTCGCCTGCGGTGGTCGCTGACGGACGTGCGGTGTTCGGCGATCAAACGGGACGACTCGTGTCGATCGATCCCGTCACCGGTCAGCAATTGTGGGCACACGAAAGCGGCCAGTCCGTGCAAGCGCCGCCTGTGGGCTTCCTGCGCCAGATCTACGTCGCGCGTTGGGCAAGCTTGTCGGTGCTCGACAGCGATGGAACGCCGATTTCGGAAACGCCGCTGCAAGGCTTCGGCAGCATGGCGGCGCTATCGCTGGATCACGTGTACGTCGTCACGAGCGAAGGCATCCACTCGTTCGCGCTCGATCCGACGCAACCTTCGACGTTCGACGCATTGACCACCGGCATGCTCCCGGACATGCAAGTGCAGGCCGGACTGGCGATCGGCCGTGACGGCACGATCTACGTTTCGACGCCGAGCGGCCAACTGCACGCGTACGGCGCGCAATAGGACGAACGCGGAAAAGCTGCGGATCCCGTTTGCTCTTTCACGGTGGTATCCGTCGATTCGCCGACATCGCATTGGTAGCGCACGGGAGCCACTTAGCTGCGCGAGATGCTGCACCGCACCATGTCTGGCGGAATGGCCGAATGCCGTGCCGCGGTATGATGCTTCGCCTCGCTTGGACAATTACGGTCAGCCATGTCGGATCGTCGCCTGCAAACCTTTCACGCGGTCGCGAAGCATCGCTCGTTCACGAAGGCGGCCGATGCGCTTTGCATGACGCAGCCGGCGGTCACGTTCCAGATCCGCCAGCTCGAGGAGCATTTCGACACGCGGTTGTTCGACCGCGCGAACGGCCGGATCGCGTTGACCCCTGCTGGTGTCGTCGCGCTCGACTATGCGGAGCGCATCCTCGCGCTGTCGGCGGAGCTCGACCGCAAGTTGAAGGAAATGAGCGGCCACGAAGCGGGCCCGCTGTTGATCGGCGCGAGCACGACCATCGCCGAATTCCTGCTGCCGAAGATCCTGGGCGAGTTCAAGTCGCGCCATCCCGCGGTCGTGCCTCAGCTCGTCGTCGCCAATTCGGAGGTCGTGCAGGCGCGCGTGGCCGGGCGAAGCCTCGACCTGGGCTTTATCGAAGGCGACTCGCATCTGCCCACGCTCGTGACGGAGGTGTGCTGCGACGACGAATTGCAGGTCGTTTGCGCGCCGTCGCATCCGCTGGCGCGACAAAAGGCGCTTGCGCTGCAGACGCTGACGGAGCATCCGTACATCAGTCGCGAGCTGGGGTCGGGCACACGCGAGGTCATCGACCATTACTTGCACAAGGAGGGCCTCGCGCCCGACTCGCTGCACGTGGTCATGGAAGCGAGCAGTCCCGAGGCGCTCAAGGGGCTTGTCGCAACGGGCCTCGGCTTCGCGATCATGTCGCGCGCAACCGCGGAGAAAGAGGTGCGGTTGGGAGACCTCGTTCATATTCCCTTGGAACCACCGCTGATACGGCATTTGTCGGTCGTGTATCCGAAGGAACGCATTCATTCGAGGATCGTCAGCGGCTTCGTCGACTTCGCCAAGGAGAAGCTTGCGGCGATGCGAACCAGCCAGACCAGCCTCGCCGCGGACTGAAGCGCCGGCGGTTGCAATGCGCCCCACAGCGCGCGCCGAAGCGCTAACGTGCCGAGTGCCCGACGAGCCTCACCTCGACTTTCTCGTCGGCTCCGAGCGATTCGTAATATTCGCGCAGGATTTCGAGCACTTCGGGTCGGCTGAATTCGGCCGGGACGGCGCTGCCTTCGGATAGCCACTTGCGAAGCTTCGTGCCCGACACGAGCAGGCGATCCGCATCGTCGTGAGGGCAGGTTCGCGCCGATGCCATGCCCCCGCACTTGTAGCACCAGAACGTCCAGTCGATTTTCATCGGCTCGATCACGAGCGCGTCGCGGGGGATTTCGTCGAAGATGCGATGCGCGTCGAACGGTCCGTAGTAGTTGCCGACGCCCGCGTGATCGCGGCCGAGAATCTGGTAGGCACAACCGTAGTTCTGCCGGAACACGGCGTGCAGCAGCGCCTCCCGCGGACCCGCGTAGCGCATGTCGAGCGGATAGCCGCCCTGCAGCACGGTGCCCGCGCGGAAGTACTTGTCGATCAGCACGCCGATGGCACGCGTGCGCACCTCGGCCGGAATATCGCCCGGCTTCAAATGGCCGAGAAGGGAATGCACGAGCACGCCGTCGCAGACTTCTATCGCGACCTTGGCGAGATATTCGTGCGAGCGATGCATCGGGTTGCGCGTCTGGAACGCGGCGACGCGCGACCAGCCCAGCCGCTCGAATTCGGCTCGCGTCTGCGCCGGCGTCATGAACAGCGGACCATACCCGGCCCGAAAGCCGCCGTCGCCAAGGACGCGCACCGGACCAGCGAGATTGACCTCGCCCTGCCGCATCACCATTTGCACGCCCGGGTGCGCAGCGTCCGTCGTCTTGAAGACCGCCGTGCATTCGTGACCCTTGTCGATTCGATATTTCTCATCGACGCGGAGCACGGCGAGCACGCCGTCGCCGTCCGGGTCGATCAGGGCGACCTCGTCGCCGATCGCGATGGAATCGGCGTTCGCCTCATCGATCGACAGCGTGATCGGGATCGGCCAGAACACGCCGTCGGCCGTGTGCATGTCGTCGCACACGCCCTTCCAGTCGGCGTGGCTCATGAAACCCGCGAGCGGCGTGAAACCTCCGATACCGAGCATCACGAGGTCGCCCTTCTCTCGCGATGTAATAGGCAACTTGCGGAGCTTCTGCGCCCGGCGCAGTTGCTCCGCGCGATGCTCGCCATCGAGTTGAAGCGGCCGCAAACCGCGGCCTCCGTGCGGCGGAATCAGCGCAGACATGGGAATTCGCGCTCCTTCGATTTCCGTCGGTAACGCTAGCCCAGGACGGGCGCGTGCGTGCGCGAAAATGCTGATGGGCCCATAAGGGCGCTCGATGTGCGCGGTGCCGAGGGCCCGGTCAAGCTATGATTCGCGCATGAAGATCTGCATCGTATCGGACAGCCACGATCGCTCCGATGCGCTCGCGCGCGCGGTCGGCGACGGCGCGGCGGCGGGCGCTACTGTCGTCATCCATTGCGGCGACATCATCGGCACGCAGACGCTTCGTGCGGCCATGAATCTTGGCTTGCCGATGCACGTCATCCACGGCAACAATCTCGGCGACCCCGTGTCGCTCAGTCGTTGGGCGCGCGACAGCGGCGGGCTGTTGCATTACCACGGCGCCGATGCGCGTCTCGAACTGGGCGGACGGCGGATCTTCGTCGTCCATTATCCGGAGTACGGTTACGCGATGGCCTGCACGGGAGACTGGGATCTCGTCTGCTGCGGGCATTCGCACTGCGCGGGCATCGAGCGCGTCGGAAACGTCAAGGGTGGAGCGACCTGGCTCGTCAATCCGGGAACGGTCGCGGCGCTTGCCGCCCCTGCGAGCTGGATCCTCGGGGATCTCGGCGCCATGTCGTTCGACATCCGCACGCTCGCTGCGTGATTGGACGGCGGACCGCGGCGTCACGGCACTTTGGTATCGCGCGAAGCGCCGCGAGGCGCGTCATCGCCGTACGAACCGGGGAGGTTATGACTCTATCGCGTCGTCTCGATCGAGATTGCTGATCATCGCGATCAACGTGGCCCGCGTGATTTCCACGTTGCGCGACGGCACGCCGCGAATCGCCACGCGATTGACCTCCTCGGCGAGCGGGATCAGCTTGTCCTTGAGCGCCTTGCCCTTGGGCGTCAGATAGACGTACTTGTTCTTCAGGTTGCCCGGCCGTTTGCGGCGGGTGATGTAGCCCTCGCGCTCCATCGATTGTAGTGCGGCGAATGTCGTCGGATTCTTCACGCCCGCCAACGTGCTGAGCTCTGTCTGGGTGATGCCGTCGCGCTCCCACAAGATGCGAAAGAAAGTCCAATAGCCGAGTGCGATCGACTGCTTCATCAGCCGGTGCATCAGCGAACGCGCGAGAGCGCGCACCGCGTCCTTGATCAATGGCGCGAGCCGATCGCTTGGCACGGCCTCGCGCCAGAGTCCCCGAAACTGGCGATCGAGACTCTCCTCCAGTTTTCGTTTCGACATGAAAAGCGCCAACGTCGCGCGGTGGTGGTTGAGCGGGACGATATTGTATTCGACGGCCCGACGTCGTCGGCGAGCCCGCGACATCGGCGGCGCGCGCCAATCTTGACATAGCGCAAAGGCATCGCTTCGCACGGAGAATACGCTGGAACGGCAATCATCCGGCGAGGCCGTCATGTTCCATCTCTTTCCCAGACGAAGCCGCGAACACGTCGTCGCCAACGGCAGGGTCGGATGTCCGTTGCGCCGCTGCGACGTCGAAGTCGATCTATGTCTCGACTGCCAATGGTTCGAGGACATGGAGTCGAACAAGACCTTTGCTGTCGTTCGCTGCGAACGTCCGCGCCAGTATTTCAGCGGCGACGAGTACGTGGGCTGAACGGCGCCCACGGCGCCGCGCGCGACTCGCGTACGGCGCGGGTCCGTTCTTATGCGCAACACGCCGAGCGACAAGAACGGCGCTCGGTTCTGGTCGCCCGCGTTGCGCGCGTTTCGCCAGGCAACGAAGGGCAAGCGATCTTCGGCTGCGGCGTTGAGAGCGTCGCCGTAGTGCGGTGGGGATGTCGCTAACGACCGGCGAGCGCCGGCGCCGCGATGTCGACCAACGCCCGCTCGAGGTTGTTCACCGTGCGGTTGATATTTTGAAGTTTGTCGAGTCCGAAAAGGCCGATGCGGAATGTGCGGAAATCCGCGGGCTCGTCACATTGCAGCGGCACGCCTGCGGCGGCCTGCACCCCGCGCGCGATGAACTTGCTTCCGTTGTGCACGTCCTTGTCGTCGGTGTAGCTCACGACGACGCCCGGAGCTTCGAATCCGGGCGCAGCCACGCTCGGCATCCCATGCACGGCGAGCAGCGCGCGCACCTTGGCTCCAAGCTCCTGTTGCGCCGCGCGCGCCTTCTCGAGGCCGAAGCGCTCGGTCTCCTTCATGGTGTCGCGCAGTATCTTCAACCCGTCGGTCGGCATCGTCGCGTGGTACGCGTGGCCGCCGCTTTCGTAGGTTTCCATGATGCCGAGCCAGCGCTTGAGATCGCACGCGAAGCTCGTGCTGGTCGTGTCGTCGATCGCGGCGCGCGCACGCTCTGACAGCATGACGAGCGCACAGCACGGTGAGCTGCTCCAGCCCTTTTGCGGCGCGCTGATCAGCACATCGACGCCTGTCGCGCGCATGTTCACCCAGATCGCGCCCGAGGCGATGCAGTCGAGCACGAACATCGCGCCGGTCGCGTGCGCGGCGTCGGCGACGGCGCGCAAGTACGAATCGGGCAGCAGAATGCCCGACGCGGTTTCCACGTGCGGCGCGAAGACGACATCCGGCCGCTCACTGGCAATGACCGCGACGACTTCCTCGACCGGTGGCGGCGCATACGGAGCGTGTCGCCCCGAGCGTATCGGACGCGCCTTCAATGCCGTCTCGTGCGCGGGAATGCGGCCCATCTCGAAGATCTGCGTCCAGCGATAGCTGAACCACCCGTTGCGGATCACCAAGCACTTCCTGCCGGTCGCGAACTGGCGCGCGACCGCTTCCATGCCGAAGGTGCCACTGCCCGGGACGACGACGGCGCAATGCGCGTCGTAGGTACGCTTGAGCGTTGTACCGATGTCGCGCATGATGCCCTGGAAGCTCGCGGACATGTGGTTGAGCGCGCGGTCGGTGAAGACCACCGAGTATTCGAGCAAGCCGTCGGGATCGACGTTGGGCAGTAGGCCAGGCACGATGGAGCTCCGGACGATCGACAGTGTTGTCTGCCGTAAGGTTAACATCCCGGGCGGCAACGTCGCTGCGTGACTGCTCGGCGGAAGCGTCACGTCCACCCACGTACGGCACGCGGTTGCCTTGACTTGCTCGTATCCGAGGCAATTCTCGATTGGCGGCTTCCGTAACGGCGACGCATCGCGTTGTGGTCGCATCGTCGAAGGATGTTCGCCGAAAGGCTGGCGGCGTCGGCGTGTCGCGAATCGGTGCAAATCTTGATACCCTCGTCGATGGCCGGTCTCCTCGCTGGTTGCCGACGACTCGTTCTGGGCATTCGGCTGGGCGCGGCTTGCCGCCCAGATCTTCGTTGCCGGACACCGGCAGTCGCGCTTCCACTACGCGACCCACTTGTCTAATGGAGAAGCCGCATGAAAACCCGACTCGTAAAGCCGACACTCGCTGCTTCTGTCGCGGCCCTCTTCGCTTGCAGCAACGCTTGGCCGGCCGAAGTTGAGGTGCTGCATTGGTGGACTTCCGGCGGTGAAGCCAAGTCGGTCGGCGAGCTGAAGAAGATCATGGAATCCAAAGGTGACAAGTGGAAGGATTTCGCTGTCGCCGGTGGCGGCGGCGAGAACGCCATGACCGTTCTGAAGTCGCGAGTCGTGTCGGGCAATCCGCCCACCGCTGCGCAGATCAAGGGCCCGAGCATTCAGGAATGGGGCCGCGAGGGCGTGCTTGCCAATCTGGACGACACCGCCAAGGCGGGCAAGTGGGACACGCTGCTGCCGCCGGTGGTAAGCACTGTCATGAAGTACAAGGGCAACTACGTGGCAGTTCCCGTTAACGTGCACCGCGTGAACTGGATGTGGGTCAATCCGGAAGTATTCAAAAAAGCCGGCGCACGGATACCCAAGACCTGGGACGAATTCGCCGCGGCGGCCGAGAAGATCCAAAAGGCGGGATTCATTGCGGTCGCCCACGGCGGCCAGCCATGGCAGGACTTCACCGTGTTCGAATCCGTCGTGCTGGGCGTCGGCGGGGCGGACTTCTACAAGAAAGCGCTGGTGGATCTCGATCAGAATTCGCTCAAGGGCCCGACCATGGAGAAGGCCTTCGCCACGCTACGCATGGTGCGAAAGTATGTCGACAAGGATTTCTCCGGACGCGACTGGAACCTCGCCACCGCGATGGTGATCCAGGGAAAGGCGGCAATGCAGTTCATGGGCGATTGGGCCAAGGGCGAGTTCACCGCCGCCGGCAAGAAGCCCGGCACCGACTATGTGTGCGCCGACGCCCCCGGAACAGCGAATAGTTTCACCTTCAACATCGACAGCTTCGTCATGTTCCGCCAGAAGACCGCCGACGCCAAGAAGGGTCAAGCCGATCTTGCCAATGCGATCATGAGCCCCGAGTTCCAGGAGGTGTTCAACCTGAACAAGGGATCGATCCCGGCGCGGTTGGACGTCAAGCTGGACAAGTTCGACGACTGCGCGAAGAAGTCGAACGCGGACTTCGTCGCGACCTCGGCGAAGGGCTCGCTGGTTCCGAGCATTGCGCATGCGATGGCGGTTCCCGCCGCCACCGCCGGCGCTATGCAGGACGTGGTGACGCAGTTCTTCAATTCGGACATGGCGCCAAAGACCGCTGCGGAAAAGCTCGCTGCCGCCGCTAAGACCAGATAGCTCGGCAACCGCAAGGAAGCGGCCGCGCGCCGGCAGCGGCTACCGGGACAGCAAGAGCGCAATCGGGAGGCCTGGACTCTGCTGCTTGGGTGAGCGGCAAGGCGGGCGACCGCCTTGTCGCAATCGGGGTCCGCCGCAAGGAGAGGCGCATGGATTCCACAAGTCAGAGGACGGCGGCCGTCGCAGCCTCGCCTGGCAGACACGGCTCTCGCGATTTCCTCGACAGGATCGAGCAGTGGCTGCCCAAGATCGTTGTCGCGCCCACGTTCGTCTGCGCGCTGGTCTTCGTCTACGGCTTCATCCTGTGGAACGCCTATCTATCGTTCACGCCGTCCCGCATGTTGCCCAACTACGAATTCGCGGGGCTCGACCAGTATCAGGCGCTGTTCGGAAACGAGCGTTGGTGGGTCGCGCTGAAGAACCTCGCTCTGTTCGGCGGGCTGTTCATCTTCATCTGTTTGACCGTCGGTCTGTTGCTGGCAATTCTGCTCGACCAGAAGGTGCGAGCGGAAGGCTTCATCCGCTCGATCTACCTCTACCCGATGGCGCTGTCGTTCATCGTCACCGGCACCGCGTGGAAGTGGATTCTCAACCCCGGCCTGGGACTGGAAAGGGCGGTGCGAGCCATGGGCTTCGCCGATTTCACCTTCGACTGGCTGATCAATCCTGACAAGGTGATCTTCACGGTGGTGATCGCGGGTGTGTGGCAGTCCTCCGGGTTCGTGATGGCGCTGTTCCTCGCAGGCCTGCGCGGCATCGATGACTCGATCATCAAGGCCGCGCAGGTGGACGGTGCGTCGTTGCCGACCATTTACCGGCGCATCATCATCCCGTCGCTGCGGCCGGTGTTCTTCTCGAGCTTCATCATCCTCGCGCACATCGCAATCAAGAGCTTCGATCTCGTGATGGCGCTGACCGGCGGCGGCCCGGGCAACGCCAGCGACCTGCCGGCCACTTTCATGTACGCGTTCGCTTTTACGCGCAACCAGATCGGTCTCGGCGCCGCCAGCGCCATGATGATGCTCATGATCGTGGTCGCCGTGATCGTGCCGTTCATGTATTCGGAGTTGAAGGGGACACGCCGTGAATGATGTCTCCAGCGCGCAAACCCAAGGCGGCTCACGGATTGGACGCGCGGTCGTCTACGGCCTGCTGATCCTGGCGTGTCTGTACTACCTGATGCCTTTGTTCGTGATGGTCGGTACTTCGCTCAAGACGCTCGATGAGATCCGAGGCGGCAACCTGCTCGCGCTGCCGCAGCAGATCAGTCTCGACGCGTGGGCCAAGGCTTGGGGTTCCGCCTGCACCGGCGTGCATTGCGAAGGCATGAGCGGCTACTTCATGAACTCGGTGCGCTTCGTGGTGCCGGCAGTCCTGATCTCGACGCTCATCGGCGCTTTCAACGGGTACGTGCTCACACAGTGGCGCTTCAAGGGCAGCGACCTCCTGTTTTCGCTGCTCATGATCGGGTGTTTCATCCCGTTTCAAGTGGTGCTATTGCCGATGGCGCAGACATTGGGCGTGCTCGGCATCGCCAACTCCACCACCGGACTCGTATTCGTGCACGTGGTGTACGGGCTGGCGTTCACCACTTTGTTCTTCCGCAACTTCTACGTCACCGTGCCGGACGAACTGGTGAAAGCCGCGAGGATCGACGGTGCGGGCTTCGTGCGCATCTTCTGGCGCATCATCCTGCCGCTGTCGGTACCGATCATCGTGGTGTCCGTCATCTGGCAGTTCACGCAGATCTGGAACGACTTCCTGTTCGGCGTCGTATTCTCCTCGGGTGAGCGGCAGCCGATCACGGTTGCGCTCAACAATCTGGTGAACACCTCCACCGGCGTCAAGGAATACAACGTCGACATGGCGGCCGCGATCATCGCGGCGCTGCCCACGCTGTTCGTCTATGTCGTGGCGGGCAAATATTTCGTGCGCGGGCTCACCGCTGGCGCGGTCAAGGGCTAACTGCGGGAGACGGCCATGGGTTCGCTTTGGGTTCGCAACGTGAAGAAGTCCTACGGACCGGTCGACATCCTCAAAGGTATCGACATCAAGATCGATTCCGGCGAGTTCCTCATCCTGGTGGGGCCCAGCGGTTGCGGCAAGTCGACGCTGCTCAACATGATCGCGGGCCTCGATTCCATCACCTCGGGAGAAATCTGCATCGACGACCGGGTGGTCAACGAACTGAGCCCGAAGGACAGGGACATCGCGATGGTGTTCCAGTCCTACGCGCTGTACCCGAACATGACGGTGCGCAAGAACATCTCTTTCGGCCTCGAGATCCGCAAGGTACCGAAGACCGAACAGGACCGGATCGTCGACGACGTGGCACGCATCCTGCAGATGGGGCATCTGCTCGACCGCAAGCCTTCGCAGCTCTCCGGCGGACAGCGCCAGCGCGTCGCCATGGGCCGGGCGATCGCACGCAATCCGACGCTGTTCCTGTTCGACGAACCGCTGTCGAACCTCGACGCCAAGCTGCGCGTCGAGATGCGCACCGAGATCAAGCTACTGCACCAGCGCGTGGGAAAGACCATCGTCTACGTCACGCACGACCAGATCGAGGCCATGACGTTGGGCGACAAGATCGCCGTCATGAAGGCCGGCGAGGTGCAACAGTTCGGCACGCCCCAGCAGGTGTATTCGGATCCGGTCAATTTGTTCGTCGCGGGCTTCATGGGCTCGCCCTCGATGAATTTCATCCCTACTCAAGTCGTGCCTCTGGGCGGCGGCCTGGGTGTGAAACTGGACACCGCGGGCAGCACGCTTGTCTTCCCCGTCGACGGTGCCGAGCCCGGGCTCAGCGCGTGGCAGGGCAAGGAGGTCACCATGGGCATTCGTCCCGAGAACATCACGCACAGGGACGAGTTCCGCGCCGACGAGCCGAGCCACTATGTCGCGCCGGCGAAAGTCGAGGTCACCGAGCCCACCGGTGCCGACACGTTGATCATGGTGCACATCAACGGCAAGGAGGTGGTCTGTCGAGTGCATCCGAACCACGCCAGGCCCCGCGGCCAGACGATGGACTTGATGTTCGACATGTCCAAGACGGTGTTTTTCGATCCGCAGACCGAGTTACGCCTCGCATAAGTCGAAGTCCGCCGTCATCCTTCTTTCCACATCGCGATCATCGCGGCGAAAAGCTCGGGGTCGTCCCAGGGCGCATCAACGGGAAATTCGGCCAGATAGCGGCTGGACGGATCACGCAGCCATTCGCGCGGGAAGACTACGACTATCCCTCCGTCGCCTCCGTCCGTTTTCGGAGCGTTTGCGGGCGGCTTGCCATCCAGCGCGTCGAACAGTGCGCGCCCGAGATCCTGACCTACCCTTTCGCCCAGATGCATGTGCGTCACGATCCGACGATTGATCTCCAACAGATAGGCTGCGCCGGTGCGATCGTCGATGACGAACTGGACATTGAAGAACCCGTCCATGCCGAAGCTGCGGCAGAGCGTCTGCGCAAGTTCAAGCGTCTCGGGTGAACGGACGAAGCGCACCACCGCAGTCTGGCCTTTGACCGCTGTCGTGGCGACGTGCCGTTCCCAACCGAAGCTCGCGAGCGGTACTCCCCGCAGCGCAACCAGAGCCTGCGATTGGTAAGTGCCGGAAATGAACGCCTGCACGAGTAAGCGAGGCTCCCGGCTTTCCTCGAGGTCGAGCTGATCCGGCTGGAACAAGCGTTGCGCGGCGTCGATGAGCTCCTGCCGCGTCGACACGACGGCCACGCCCTGCCCGGCGAAACCGAAGCGCCGCTTGAGAACAACCGGGTAGCCGAGGGTGCCCGCATGGGTGATCGCGTCCTCCGCGCGGCCCGCGATCGCGTACGGCGGCACGGGAACACCGAATGTTTCGGCTGCGGCGGGCAACAGCGTCTTGTCGATGCTGGCGGCGTAATAGCGCGGATCGCCCAGCGATTTCCTTATCAGCGCGACGAGCCGCGCTTGCAGCGACCTGTCCAAACCACGCGGCGGGTCGTGGACGAGCGTAAACAGCAGGCGAAGCGTCATCTCGTCGCACGGCACGAGCAGGTCCGGCGAGATCCTGTCGATCATCTGAATCAGCGTCGACAGCCATTCCATCGCCGTTGCGGTCGCTGAAAGAAACGCAATGCGCGACACGAAGCGTGACTTCGCCGCGAGCGAGTCCTTGGGCGCGAGCAATGCAACGTCGAAACCGGCGCGCGCGAGCACGCGCGGCATCCGCGCAGTTCCGAGCCAACGGCTCGCGGTGGACACCAACAACACGCTTGGTTTCATGGCGTCACCCGCCCGCGCCGGCCCTTTGCGCGCGGCCACGGACGCCTACGCCGCAGCAGCGCACCGCGCGTCCGTGCCTCATTCGGTCGCGGGCCCCATGGCGCGAACGACTTCCGCCCATCGCTGGACATCCGCGTCGAGTGCCTCGGCACACTGCTCCGGCGTATTGCCCAGCGGCTCCATACCCATCGTTGCCAGTTGCCGTCGCACTTCGGGAAGGCCGACCGTGCGAACGAGTTCGACGTACAGGCGCGTGATGATGGTGCGCGGCGTGTTCGCCGGAGCGAAGACGCCATGCCACGTCGTAATTTCGAAGTCGGGATAGCCGGCCTCGGCAACGGTTTGCAGGTCCGGAAACTCCAACATCCGGTGGTCGCTCGTTACCGCCAATCCCCGCAATTGCCCGCCGTGAATGAGCGCCGCCACGGTGCCGAGATGTGTGAAGAGCACGGGCACTTCACCCGAGAGCACGTCCTTCACCGCCACCGAAGTTCCCGCATAGGGCACATGGACGAGGCTGACGCCTGCGCGCTGAAATAGCATTACCGCCGCCATGTGCGAACTGGACCCGGCGCCGCCGCTCGCAAACGAGAGCGTTCCCGGAGCGCTTCGCGCCCGCGCGATCAAGTCCGCTAACGTGTCGACGCCCAGCGTCGGCGTGACCGCGACAACGATCGGGAGGCGCGCGAGCATGGTCACGGGTGCGAACATCTTTCGCAGATCGAGCGGATGCGTTCCCTGACGCGCCGGAGCGATCGCGTTCGCGCCGTTGTTGGCGAGCAGCAACGTGTAGCCGTCCGGCGCGGCGCCGGCCACGCGCTTGACGGCGATCTCGCCGGCCGCACCGGGTCGGGGATCGATCACGACCGGCTGCCCCAGCGCTTGTTCGAGGCGCGCGGCAATCACACGCGCGAGGAGGTCGCTGGTGCCTCCGACTGTCGATGGAAGCACCAAATGGATGGGACGATTCGGATACCGTCCGTCATCGGCTGCATGCACCAGACGGCTGAACCATGGACTGGTCGCGATCGCGCATGCAAGGAGTCTGCGCTGACGGAAAGTATCTCGACTTCTCGGACTGATTCGAATAGCAGGCATGACTTTAGCGTCGGTTTCGCCTGGAGCGCGCATCAACACGCAAGCGCGGCGGCGTTCTTCTTTCTACTACCGTCGGATGGGGTATTCTAGCCGAGATCTCGTTGCCAGTCGCCGGCGTTGCCACCGCCCTTTATCCTGCGAGCCCAAGCGGTCGAAGCGCTGGACGTGCGGAGGTTCAACGACTGTCGAACGATGCGAATGACGAGCCTCGTTAAACAACACCATCCGCTACAGGAGCCTGCTATGACCTATCGCTGCTTCAACGTCGAGATCGCCGACAACATCGCCCATGTTCAGCTCAAGCGCGGCGACGAACTCAACACGTTGGTGCCGGAATTCTGGAGTGAGCTGCCGCAGATCGTGCGTGATATCGATGACAATGCCAAGGCGCGCGTCATCGTGATCTCCTCGACCGGCAAGCACTTTTCCGCCGGCATGCACCTGTCGGCTTTCGCTAGAGACGGTTCCGTCACCGACTCCGCTGCGCCTTCGACCGAGGAGCGTGGCCGCCTGCGCGCGAATGTGCGCCGCGGAGTCCTCGATATCCAGGAGACCTTCAACGTCATCGAACGCGCACGCATGCCGGTGCTAATGGCGATCCAAGGGGGTTGCGTTGGTGGCGCGGTTGACTTCGCCTGCGCCTGCGACTGCCGTTATGCCACTGTGGACGCGTTCTTCGTCATTCAGGAAATCAACATCGGCATGACGGCAGATATCGGCACGTTCCCTAGGCTGTGCCTTCTGATGCCCCAGGGCATGGTCCGTGAGCTTGCTTACACCGGCCGCCGTCTACCGGCGCAGAAGGCGCTGGACCTTGGCCTCGTCAACGCCGTGTTTCGGACGCAGGAAGAGATGCTCGATCAGGTGATGGGCATTGCGCAGGATATCGTCGAGAAATCGCCGCTCGCCGTGTACGGCTCAAAGGTGATGATCAACTACGCGCGCGATCATTCGATCGCCGACGGGCTTGACTACATCGCGACGTGGCAAGCCGGCATGTTCAATCCGGAATCGGACGTCGCGGAGAGCCTCAGGGCGAAAGCCGAGCAACGCGAAGCAATATTCGCCGACCTGTTGCCGGTGAGGAACGTGTTCGGTCCTCGGCCGCAACCGGCACCGTGATATGGGCGCGCCTCGCCAATCTCTTGCTGCAGGCGGCGCCCGGATCCACGATCATCGCCACCAGTCGCGAGCCTCTGCAAGTTCCGGGCGAGCAGGCATATCCGTTGCCGACGCTGTCGTCGCTCGATCCCATGGCGAGCCACGGATCGATGACGAACTCGGAAGCAGTGCGGCTCTTCATCGAGCGGGCGCAGCGCCGATCGAACAGATCAATGCTCGTCTGAGCGACCGCTTCGAGCTGCTTGCCGGCGGCAGTCGCACGTCGCTTTCGCGCCACCGATTGCAACGTCTGCGGCCATGCTTGTGACTTGCATGGCCTCGCGCGCTGCGAATTGAGCTCAAAGATCTACGGAGACCTCAACGCTCACCACGTCGCTCGCGCGGGGCGTCAAAGCCTACTCTCGAAGCCCCGCACTTCGCTGATCTTCGCCATGTCTTGTCTCAAGCTTGCGCGATGCGCAGCAGGTTGGTCGCGCCCTGCGACCGTCGCATAACGTCGATCGCTGTCATGCAATTGCGCATGCCCTGCCCATCGGCCGATGCGCCATTGCCGTCTTCTCCCCGCTTGGCGACCTTCTTGATCGCCGCTTGCAACTCTTCGCCGTAACAGGAGTCATCCAAGGACCCGCTGCACGGCGCCAGGCGCGACGCGATCCGCGACCGCGGGCGTGCGCGACGCGCGATGGCACGCATCGGAGTCCTTCGATGATCGAACCGTTTCGAATCGCGACGCCGAGCGGCGTCCTCGAAGATCTCGCCGCACGCCTTCGCGCCACGCGCCTACCCTGCAGCGGCGACGACGACTGGACCGGCGGCATGAGCCCGGCCTATTTGCGGGAGCTGGTCTCGTACTGGACCGACAGGTTCGATTGGCGGGCCCAAGAATCGCTTCTCAATCGATTTCAACATTTTCGCGTCGAGGTCGACGGCACTCGGATACATCTCATCCACGAGAAGGGTCGAGGCCCGTCGCCGATGCCGCTTCTCCGCACGCACGGCTACCCGGACTCGTTCTATCGCTTCCACAAGCTCATTCCGCTGTTGGCCGATCCCGCCGCGCACGGCGCAGACGCTGCCGACGCGTTCGACGTCGTCGTGCCGAGCCTGCCCGGCTACGCCTATTCGGAGCCTCGCGAGCGCGCCGGTGGCCTGTTCGGATTCGGCGATTTGTGGCACAAGCTGATGACCGAGCAACTCGGGTACGACACGTTCGGCGCTCATGGCGGCGACTGGGGAAGCACGGTCACCGAGCACCTTGCGCGAAGTCATTCGGCGTCGCTGATCGGGATCCATCTGACGGACGTCCCGTTCTGGCATATCTTTCAAAAGCCGAAGGACGTCACGCCCGCGGAGCTGGCGTACCTCGACCACAACGAACGCTGGCAGAAGGAGTCAGGCGCGTACGCGATGATTCAGGGAACGCGGCCGCGTACCGCCGCCGTCGGTCTCAACGATTCGCCGGCCGGGCTCGCCGCGTGGATCGTCGAGAAGTTCCACGAGTGGAGCGATTGCGGCGGCGATATCGAGAACCGCTATTCGAAGGACGAGCTTCTCACGAACGTGATGATCTACTGGACGACGCAGACGATCGAATCTTCGTTCCAGCCTTATCGCGATGTCGTGAATGCCGGCGGCGTGCGGTGGATGACCGAAGCGGCGAAGCAATGGATCGGCTCATCGAAGACGCCTGCCGGCTTCGCGATCTTTCCTCGGGACATCTCGACGCCGCCACGCGAATGGGCCGAGCGCTTCTTCAATGTGACGCGCTGGACCGAAATGCCGAGCGGCGGACACTTCGCGGCGCTCGAAGAGCCGCAGCGTCTCGCCGAGGAACTGCGCGCGTTCTATCGCCCGCTGCGCTAGCGGAAGACATGGGCACGCGAGTCGGCACGGAAGCAAGGTCCGCTCAGGGCTGGGCGCGGTGTCGCGCCACGCCGCGGAAGAGGTGCTTGCTCGGCTCGGCGTTGCGCGCCATCCCCGTTCAGCGGCGGCGCGCAAGTGCCGCCCGCTGCAAACACACGGTTACAAATTCGATCATCTGCCGCGAGCGGTCCGCGCATAATCAGAATGTCTTCGGAAACGGTGGGTCGTAGCATGCGTCGTTTGCTGGTCGGGTTGTTCGCGTTGATTGTGCTGGTCCTCCCGCTGGCCGGAGCACAGACGCCGACTGGGCAAGGCTATAGCCAGGACGAGCTGGATCAGCTGCTTGCGCCGATCGCGCTCTACCCCGACGAGTTGCTGATGCAGGTGTTGATCGCCGCTACGTACCCGCTCGAAGTCGTCGAGGCCGGCCGCTTCGTTCAACAGAATCCGAACCTGCGCGGCGACGCGCTCGATCAGGCGCTGGCGGAGAAGAACTGGGATCCCAGTGTCCAGTCGCTGGCGGCGTTTCCGCAGGTGCTGGCGATGATGAGCGACAAGCTCGAGTGGACGCAGCGGCTGGGTGATGCGTTTCTCGTCGACCAACAACGCGTGATGGACACCGCGCAGGCGTTGCGCCGCAGAGCCGAGGCCGCGGGCAATCTGCGATCGACACCCCAGCAGTCCGTGATCGATCAGTCGGACCAGATCGTCATCGAGCCGGCACAGCCCGACGTGGTCTACGTGCCCGTCTACGACCCGCTGATCGTCTACGGTCCGTGGTGGGCGCCGGCTTACCCGCCGTGGTATTGGTACCCACCGCCGATTTATGGCTACCCGGTCGGAGTGGTCATCACGTCTGGGATCTTCTTCGGCAGCGCGTGGCGGGTCTCGCATCATCATTGGAGCTGGGCGCACGCGGATTGGCGCGGGCATCACGTCAACGTCGACGTCAGCAACAACCGCTTCTGGAGCCGCCCCGGGCGTCCGACACCGCACCCGGGCGGGAATTGGCAACACGTGCCCGAGCACCGAAGGGGCGTCGCGTACCCCAACGCGTCCACGCGCGATCACTATCGGAGCGTGGATCCCAACGCCGTGCGCGCGCGTCAAGACTTCCGTGGTTACGATTTGCCGCGACCAGATCGGAACGTCCAACGGCCGAGTCGCAGTGTGGATCGACCAGCACCAAATCATGTGCAGCCCGCGCCTCAGGCGGCACGGCCATCACCACCGCCACGCGCCGTGGGTCCCACATTCGACCCCGGGCTTTCGCGCCAACAGGCACAGATGAACGCGCAGCGTGGCTTGCACAGCAGGGAATCGATCGGAACCGCCCCTCCGCCTGCGAGCCGCGCGCCCTTCCCTGTGCCTCCGCCGCGAGGCCGCGCGCCCGCCGTTGCGCCGGCGCCGCAGGGCCGTGCGCCCTCTGCACCCCCGCCGCAGGGCGGCGGGCGCCTGCGTTGACCCAACGCGAATGATCCGATACGAGAGGCGACGATGACGATTGCTTATCACGGGCGGACTGTCCTGGCCATTGCGTTCGGCTGTCTTGTCGGCGTGTTTGCGCCACCGGCCGCTGCAGGCGATGCGACCGCGAACGCGCACCGCACTCTCCAGGAGAGCTTTGCGTCACCCGATGATGCGGTCCAGTCACTGGTAGCGGCGATTCGCTCTGGTGACACAAGGCGAATTCATCAGGTGCTCGGCCCGAATAGTGGCAAGCTGATCCGCTCTGGCGATCCGGTGGCCGACGAGCAGTCACGCGCCCGCTTTGTCGCCGCCTACGATAAGCGGTCGAAGATCGATGCGGATGGCGATGCGAAGGCCACGCTTCTCATCGGCGACAAGGATTGGCCGTTCCCTTTTCCGCTGGTGAAGAGCGCCGACGGATGGAAGTTCGATGCCAAGTCCGGCGCGGATGAAATTCTCAACCGGCGCATCGGCCGCAACGAGCTTGCCGCGATCCAGGTGTGTCTCGCGTACGTGGATGCGCAGCGAGAATACGCGTTGACCGAGGGTAATAGCGACGGCCTGCACCAGTACGCGATGAAACTCGTCAGCACGAGCGGCAAGAAGGATGGCCTGTACTGGCGGACGGCTGAAGGACAACCGCTCAGTCCACTCGGGCCGCTCGCCGCGAAAGCAAAGGCGGAGGGCTACGGCAAGCGCGAAAACGCGGCAAACGAGCCGTACCACGGCTACTTCTACCGGATCCTGATCGCCCAAGGCAGCGACGCGCCAGGGGGTGCCTACAGCTATCTCGTCGACGGAAAGATGATCGGCGGCTTTGCGCTGGTGGCCTATCCGGCTCGCTGGGGAGCATCGGGCGTGATGACGTTCATCGTCGACCACGACGGCGTCGTCTATCAAAAGAATCTGGGCAAGACAACCGCAGCGCTCGCGTTGGCAATGACAACCTTCAATCCGGATCACACCTGGTCGAAGGTCGAACAGTAGGACAGCACACCTCGAGCGCGGTCTGGGCGGCTGCGGCGCGCCCGATGGATCGTACCGGCGGACTCGACTGCTCGATCGACGTTGCGAGCTTGATTGCCGAAGTGTTCCCGAGAGATGGACGACAGATCATTCCGGAGGCGTGGGTAACACTCCTGCACTTTGCGGAGGCGCAAGGTTCCTTGGCAGGAGTCGATCGATGGCGGCCGCTTTCCAGGCGTTCAGAACGTCACCGCGCTGCCGCCCACGGTATGAGACAGAAGCGAGGCGAGCCCCCTCACGCGCACCTCGCGCCGCCGCACGCCGGGTTGTGCGCAGATCGCATCGCACGCGGAGCACAGCAGCAGCTGCCCGCCGGCTTCGAGGAACGAATCGATCAGGTCCGCGAGCGCCGGAAAGCCGGGCGCGTGCACGTGCTCGGCATGCCCGTCGTAGGCCCAGTGCGCGCCATCGCCCACCAGGAAAACGATCGTATCGAGATCCATCGCCTGCGCGGTGCAGGCGGCCGCGAGCGCGAGCGTGGCACGCTTGCCGCCGTCCTCGGGGCCGCTGGCGAGGATTACCGCATAAGCGTGGCGGGCCGGACGCGTCGGCGCCGCCGATGAAGGCGACGCGAAAAGCGAATTCACGTACATGGGGCATCTTTCGTGTCTGTTGTCAAAACGCCCGCGCTAGCAGGCCCGTTCCCGAGACGATAAGAAGAACGCTGACCGCCGCGTGGAACTGACGCATGGTCATGCGACGGTACAGCGCGAAGCCGCCGACCGCGCCCAACAGCGCAAACGGGACGAGGCTCGCGTGGCGCAACGCATCGGCCTGCGGCGCTGCGCTCCACGTCAGGCAAGCGACGGTCACCACCTGCATCGCCAGGATGAACGGCTGATACACGGCGCGCTGCTGCACCTTGTCCCAGCCGCGCATCGAGCACCAGATGGTCACCGCGAGACCTGGCGCGCCCGACAGGCCGCCGATGACGCCGCCGAGCGCACCGGCGAGCGCGTCGTGCCACGCCGCGCCGCGGACAGGGCCAGTCTGTCGACGCAGCAGCACGTAGCCGCCGTAGCCGGTCACGATTGCGCCGAGCACGGCCGCATAGAGCTTTGCATCGATGTGGACCAGCAGCGCGACACCGAGCGGCGTCGTCATCGCACCCGCGGCGAGCATCGGCGCGAGCGCGCGCCAGCGGATCGATGCGCGCAGCCGCCAGACCGCATAGCCCTGGATCGCGATCGAGCAGAGAGCCATCGTCATCACCGCCTGCACGGGATCGAACCGGAGGTAGGCAAGCGCGCTACCCGCGAGGGCAGCGAACGCGAAGCCGGCGATGCTCGACACTACCGCAGCCAGCAGGACGACCGCCGCGACCTCTCCGTCGGCCGCGGGTCCGGCGAGCATCCGTGCCGACTCGATGGCGACCAAAGCCGTGATCAGCGCCAGCGCGCCGCGCTCGCTCAAACAGACGCTGATCCAGCGCGCTGCCCATTGCATTGCACGTTCCATGCGAACTGCTGATCCCAAATACAAGCCTGTCAAGAAAGAGCGTCAACTGGCGCAAGTCGGCCGCGACCAGCGCGCTCCAGCGTTTGAGCTGCTCGGGGCGGTTGCCGCCCGCCGAACCGAACCAGTGACGGCGAGTCTGGAGACGGCGAATCACAGCGCAGGTGCACTGTCGGGGAATCGGCCCGCTGGGGTCTTGAAAGCGCTGTGAAAACTTCTCCAAAGTGATGAATCGGACGCTGATAAGCTCGCGTACCGGTCCCACTCGCGTCTCGCCCTGCTCATGATCACGTCGGGGGCCGCAGAACCCTTGCGGTTCGGCCGCTTCGAGCTGCAACCCAGCGAACGTCGTCTGCTCGTCGACGGTGAGCCTGTTGCGCTCGGTGCGCGCGCGTTCGACGTGTTGCTGGCGCTCGCCGAGTGCCCCGGCCGCCTCGTCAGCAAGCGCGCGTTGATGGACCTTGTGTGGCCCGGTCTCGTGGTGCAGGAGAACAATCTTGCCGCGCAGGTCAGCGCGCTCCGCAAGGTGGTCGGCGAGGCAGTGATCGCGACGATCCCGGGACGCGGCTATCGCTTCGTCGCACGAGCGGAGCCGGTAGCCCCGACGCGTGACAGCCCACCGTCGCCGCCGGCACCGCCGCCGTCGCTGCGCACGAACCTGCCGGTCGAACTGCCCGCCCTTCTGGGACGCGCGTACGAACTGTATGCGCTCGGCGCGCTGATAGACGGTCACCGTCTGGTAAGCGTCGTCGGCGCCGGCGGGATAGGCAAATCGCTGCTGACGCAGCATCTGCTGCACGCGCGGCGCGGCGCGTATCCGCAGGGCGTGTGCTGGGTCGAGCTGGCGTCGGTGACGGAGCCTGCCGCGTTGCCCGGCGCGGTCGCGACCGCGCTCGGCGTCGAGGCCGGTCACGGCGAGCCGCTCGCTGCGCTGGTGGCCGCGGTGGCGCCGCTGACGCTGCTGCTCGCGCTCGACAACGCCGAACATCTGCTCGACGCCGTGGCTGGGGTCGCCAAGGCGCTGCTCGACGCGGCGCCCGGTCTGCGCATGGTCGTGACCAGCCAGGCGCCCCTGCGGCTCACTGCCGAACGCGTGCTCCGCCTGGGGCCGCTCGCCGTACCGGGCGAGGCGCTGCCCGCGACGCAGGCGTTGCAGTATGGCGCGGTGGCGCTGTTCGCGGAGCGCGCGCACGCGATCGACGGGCGCTTTGCGTTCGGCGAGGCCAATGTCGCGGCGGTGATCGAGATCTGCCGCGCGCTCGACGGTCTGCCGCTCGCCATCGAGCTGGCCGCGGCACGCGCTCCGACGCTCGGCGTGCAGACGCTGCTGGCGTCGATGCAGGACCGCCTGAAGCTGCTGACAGCGAGTCGCGACCGCACGGCACCCGAGCGGCAGCAGACGCTGCGCGCGGCGCTCGAATGGAGCCACGGGCTGCTCACGCCGGGGGAACAGACGGTGTTTCGGCGCTTGGGCGTCATCGCGGGCAGCGCGTCGCTCGGCCTGATCGAGCAGGTGGTGGCCGACGACGGTGCGGGCGGCGAACTCGACCGCTGGGACGTGCTGGACGCGCTCGACACGCTGATCGACCGCTCGCTGGTGACCGTGCTGTCGATCGACGACGACCGCGAGCCGCGCTACCGCCTGCTCGAATCGCCGCGCGCGTATGCGCTCGAACGCCTCGAAGCCGCCGGCGAGCGCGCAACGGTGCAACGCCGGCATGCCTATGCGGTCGCCGCGATGTTCGATACGGCGTACGTGGACTACTTTAGCGGCCGCGCCGGCGCCGACGAGTGGATGCAGCAGCGCGAGCCGGATTTCGACAACGCCCGCGACGCCCTGCAGTGGGCGCGCAGGGAGCACGAGGTCGACGTGGAGTTGCGCGTCGGCGCGACGCTGCTGCGCGCGCTGCCGTCGTCGCTGCACGCCGAACGCATGGCGCTCGCCTCCGCGTGCGAGGCCCGGCTCGATTCCGCGTTGCCCGAGCCGTTACAGTTTCAGGTGTGGATCGAACTAAGCTGTGCGCTCGCCGACACGTACAAGCAGCGCGCTCGCCAAGCCGCTCTGCGGGCGTTGCGCCTCGCGCGCGAGCTCGACGGCTCTCAGCGCGACCGCTTCGCGCTGTACCACGCGCTCGCACGCTGCGCGAGCGCCGCCGCGCAAGGCGGCGATTTGCCGGCCGCGCGTGCGCTCCTCGATGAAGCACGGGCGCTCGAAGATTCAACCTGGCCTGCACAGCGGCTGCTTTGGGGCGCCGAAGCCGGACAGTGGGTCGCGCGCATGAACGGCGACACCGCCGACGCTTTGGCGCGCGGCCGGAGACTGGTGACGTTAGACCGCGAGCGCGGCAGCGTGACCGGAACGTATGCTGCGATTTCGACCGGCAATCTCATCGATGCCGAGCTCGCGGCCGGCGACGCGCAAAGCGCAGCGCGCTCCGGCGCCGCTCTCGTCGAGTGGCTGCGTGGCACGCGTCATGAATACGCGCTGACGTTTGCACGCATCAATCTGATGGCCGCATTGCTTGCCGTGGACGATTGCGCGCAGGCCCGTACGATCGCGCAGGCGGCGTGGGAGAAAGCGCCGGCCTTTGACGTGCAGCACGCCGCGGCCGCGTATCTCGCGCTGCTGGCTGCGCTCGAACGCCGTCCCCGCGCCGCGGCGCAACTCGTCGGCTATTCGGAGGCGATTTACGCCGCGCGCGACGAAGTACGCGAAGCGAACGAAACCGCCGCGACGAATCGAGCGCGGACGTTGGCAGCAGCGGCGCTGGGCGAGGCGGCGTTCGATCGATTGTGTGCCGCAGGGGCGAAGCTGCGTGACGCCGAGATCCGAGCGATCGCGTTCGCGACGGTCGACGTCTAGAAGCCGCGCGCGGCCGATCCAAAGCGGTGCGCTTCGGCGCGCTGCCGCCGCGCTCGCTTATTCCCACGTGTGCCGGGCGTCGACATACAACCGCAAGCCGCCATGAGCCACCTGACCAGCGCATCAAACCGGAGATGTAATGGACGCCTCCCTCCCCGCCTCGGGATGAGGGGGCAAAGAAGGAGCCCTCGCGATACCCGACGGCATCGAAGTGCCAAAGTGGTGGTTCTGCAACGACCACTGAGGGTAAGGAGGGCTCGAGATGAAGATTACGACGTTTGGATTGGATTTGGCAAAGCGAGTGTTCCAGCTGCACTGGGTGGATATGGAGACGGGCGAGATCTGCCGGCGGCAATTGAAGCGCGATCAGCTGACGGAATTCTTTGCCAACCGCAAGCCGTCGATCGTGGCGATGGAGGCCTGCGGTAGTGCGCACTACTGGGCGAGGAAGCTCAAGGGGTTTGGGCACGAGGTGAGGCTGATCGCGACGCAATTCGTGCGCGCGTTCGTGCAGACCAACAAGACCGATGCGGCGGATGCGCGGGCGATCTGGGAAGCCGCGCAGCGGCCAGGGATGAGGTTCGTGGCGGTGAAGAGCGAAGCGCAGCAGAGTGTGCTGCTGCTGCACCGCATGCGCGAACAGTTGGTGAAGATGAGGACGATGCAGGTCAACCAGTTGCGGGGGCTGCTATACGAATTTGGCGCCGAGCTGCCGCAAGGTCGGCAAAGAGGCATCGAGCGCATCGGCAACGAACTGGAGAGGCTCGCCGGCGTGCTCTCGGGGATGGTCATCGCCACCATCCAGGAGCAACTGAAACGCATCGAGGCGTTGGACAAGGATATTGCCGAGATCGAGAAGAAGCTCGCGCTCTGGAAGAAGGAAGACAAGGCGGCGCGGCGGTTGATGGAGATTCCGGGGGTGGGCTTGCTTACGGCGACAGCGGCGGTAGCCACGATTGGGGATGCCAAGACGTTCAAGTCGGCTCGAGAGTTCGCCGCTTTCCTGGGGCTAGTGCCACGGCAGAGCGGCACCGGTGGCCGCGTAAAGCTGCTGGGGATCAGCAAACGCGGTGATGTGTACCTGCGCACGCTGCTCATTCACGGGGCCCGCTCGGTGATCACTCATGCGAAAGAGCGCGAAGCGTGGTTGGAGAAGCTGCTGGCGCGTCGGCCACTGAACGTGGCAGTGGTAGCGCTGGCCAACAAGATGGCGCGCACGATCTGGGCGCTACTGGCTCATGATCGGACGTATGACAAGTGTTACGTGGCGCACGCCGCGTAGAAGATCAACCAACCACAAGGAGTGGATGGCTGAAAGGTTGCGCAGGTTGATGTGCGATTGATGGCGTGACAGGTCGGACCGCGGGGAAGCAAACCTGAATGACTGTGAGTCCCTCGAGGACACACCGGAGATGAGGTCTCCCCGGCGAATTCCATCAGGGCCAGCAGGCTTTGTCGCCTGCAACTACAGGCCGGATATAAGACTGCAGCCAGATCTTCTCGCCGAGATCAAACACCACTTGCCAAACCGGGAGGCGTCCATATAAGCAGTCATGCTCGTCGAGAATAGACCGAACGAGACGCTGGAGCGCAAGCTGTCGCGAGACTAAATGCGATGACGAGACAATCAAGTCCCGACGCGGCGGCGCTTCGTCGCGTTGGCTTCCGCGAGGCCGGCGCGCAGCAAGGCCGTGGCGGCCCATCTTAGGACGGCGAGCGCTTCCTTGTCGCTGTCGATGCGGCAGACGTCCTTCACCACCACCATGGCCTCGATGCTGAGCGTGAGGGCGAGCGCGGCGCGCAGGCGCCGGTACCGCGTCTCGGTGAAGTCGCGCCGCGCAGGCTCGAGCACCTTGTCGAGCCAGCGCATGCGCCGACCCTCACGCACCGCAACCACCTCGTCGCCGCGCGCACGCGCCTTGAGCCAAGTATCCAGGTACGTGCGCAGCGCGGTTCGCATCGGCACCTCCTCCGCGAACACGATGGGGTTGAATCGCTCGAGCAGCGCGAGCAGGCGCGCCTCGACGTCGACGCCGCGCAGATTCTCGACCAGCGTCTCGACCCGCTGCGTCGAGGGCGTGATGTTGGAGATCTCGACCAGCAGCGATTCGTGGGTCGGGAAGTAGCGGTACGCGGTGGCACGGGACACCCGCGCCGCCTCGGCGGCCTCGGCGACAGTCGGCGCGGCGCCGGCGCGCATCAGCGCCCGCGCCGCCTCGACTAGCGCGGCGCGGGTGCGCATCTTCTGTTGCGCCCGTCCCGAGACGTCCATCTCATCATGATACACAAGTCTCTTGACAGCCACCAGTTGTTTCGTGATACTCGTGTCTCACGAACCTTTCAACGGCGAGGAGAGCCATGGCAATGACCCGGAAGCAAATGGACGAGCTCATCAACCAGCACTTCGGCTTCGAGGCCGCCGACGACGTCGACGGCGTGCTTGCCAGCCTCGCTGACGAGGTGCGCCATGAGGTTGTACCTTCGCCGATGGGTGAGCAGACCGACAAGGCGGGCATCCGCGCCTTCTACAAGATGCTGTTCGCCGACCTCAAGGGCGACGGCGTTACGCCGCTGCGCCGCCTCTACGGCGAAGACTTCGTCGTCGACGAGACGCTCTGGCACGGCCGCGTCGTCGACGGCCGGCCATTTCTCATGCCCGGCATGAGCGGCAAGGTAAGCTTTCGGCTCCTGCACGTGTTCGAGTTACGCGACGGCAAGATCTCGAGCGAGCAGGTATGGTGCGACCTCGCCGCCCTGCAGCGCCAGCTCAACGCCGAGGCACCTGCGAGCGCAGGGGTCGGCGAATAGACGTCGTTCGCTGGTGCGGTGGTGCGAACGCCGGAAGCCGACGACGCCCGGCTTGGCCCGGCCGCCTACCGCCGCAGCGATCTCGCGCTGCGGCCGGATCCTACGCGGTCGCCGGCAACGGACCGTGATGGACTGGGAATACCACGTCTGCTTGCTGTCACATTGAATGATGACGCGGACGGTGCGGCTTCGCGAAGGTACCAGCAGGTGGATTGCGAGGATGTGAGAAGTCCGCGCATGGGACGAACCGTACCACGACCGCTCGCGCTCGCAAGGCTTCACCGCACGGGCGGATGCCCTCTTACTGCGAATTCGCCACCCGCAGGCAGCGTGCGGGCCGCGAACCTCGCAGTGCTGCACTTGCCTTTTGGCTAATCGGGCTTTCCTTTGCGAAGCTCCGCAAGACGTTTGGCGATGTCTTCCCTGGGAGGACAGAAGACATCCAGCACGATCGCGTCTTCTTCCATCGTCTGTATTCGATGCACGACGTTCTTGGGAACATAGGCGAATTCGCCGGGCTCCATGATTCGCTGTTCTCCGTCTATTTCCATAAGCATCTTTCCTTTGATCATGATGCAGATCTGATCGTTCGGATGGCTATGGGGCTCGGCTTTGATTCCGGGAACTGCACCGTGAAGACCGAGCATCACATCGCCGAGGATAATGCCTCGTCGACTCATGCCCGTTGGCAGGGTGGCACCCGGCTCTGTATCTTGTGTGATTTCATCCCACTTGTGAAAGAACGACATAGCCAAGTTCTCCTTGCTCAATGGGTGCTCGGTTCTGCGATGGATATTCTTGCGCTACGTAGCTGCGCGCAGCTATCTCAGCGTGCGCTGCTCGACCTTGACAGCCGGTCTCTCGACGCGTCTGCGGGCATCGTGGTGCGTCAACGTTACGGTGATCCTCGACGTGCGGCTATACCCGCCAACCACAGCCATCGCAGAGCGGACAAACCCGATTTTGCGCAGATTGTCCGGCGTCTTATCGAACGCTCGACAAGACGTCGCTGCAGTCCGCGGCCCATCCCACCGCCCGTCCACCCCGACCGGACGCAAAGTTCGTTCATTCGCCACCTCCTTTCGCCTGTTGGATCCGGGCCTCGAGCCACTCGAAATCCTCGTGCGCGAGTTCCGGATGCGCGTCGCGGATGCCGCGGAACGGTGGATGCATGCGTCGCTCGTGCAACGCCCTGTGCAATTCCCGCATGAACACGCCGGAGGCCGGAGAGAGCCCGGCCGATTCGACGACAACGGCGCAGCCGGGGCTCTGCGCGTTGCCGCCGAGCACCGCCAGAACGGCACATCCGTTCGCCTGGTAGTCGAGCAGCCGGTCGGCGACCCTCCCGGCGAGCTCCGCGCAGCATTGGCGACCGCCCGGGGTGTCGAGCGCCTGCCGGATCGACGTGCCGGGCGGCCGGCTGCGTCGAAGTCCCAGGTATTCCATCTCCGGGCACGGGATCTGGACAATCCCCACCCGGTGGGCGGTACACAGGCTCACCACGCTCTCGTTGCATGCAGGCGAGCTGGCGGCGCCAGGGGCGCGTGCATTCTGGTTGAGGATGCATTCAATGGCCGCGACGATCCGCCCGCTTCTGCAGTCCTCGGCTGGCGGGCGTGCCGTCCCCGCCATCCGTCGCAAGCTGGTAACGAGTCCGAGCATGGTGTTCCGCGTCATGGCGGGTCGCGTCATCGCGGCGCATGAAGGAATGGACGCGCTCCGACGCCCGCCGATCACGCGCACGGCAGACCACTTGACGTAGCCGCGCGCACATGTTGTCGCATCCGTACCGCCGTGGTCGTGTTGCGAGCATCGCATCGATCGCCTGCGTTATATGTGATCTTGATCACGCAAACGATCGGGTCGTCACGGGCGCTCTTGCACAGAGTTCGGCCTTCAACGCCCGCGCGATCGCGAAATCGGGCCGCAGGCCTCGCACCGAGTGCGCTAGGGACGCGTGTCCCCGGTCGAGGCAGCGCCCAATTCGCCTCGTGCGGGGGAGCGCCACGTCTTCCTCCCGCGCCGGGTTCAATATCTCGACTCCGGTCCGCCGCAGATTGCGGCGACGTTCCGTCCGGACTTGGATCTCGCGGGCGGTTCGACGCGCACAACTCGACGCAACGAGTTTAAGCTCGCGCCGGCGATTGCGCGCGCCTGGCTTGAGCACACGCGGCATTCTATGAATAAGTCGGTTCCCGGATGTCGTCTATGCTTACGAACGCCGCATCGCTGCGTTGAATCTTCCGGACCGGATGGTTGCGACGTATGCTGGTCTCCGCAATCGATGCTGCGGGACATCAAGAACGTGCTCTACCGAGCTTGTCGCCCGTCTCCCAATAGAGATGGGAGCCCGAAACGGGTCAGGCTGCTGTGCCAAGCGCCGAAGTCGCTCGCAACGCTCGCGCGGGACGCCCGCATCACGGCCGGGCCCCCCGCCGGCGAGGACTGCCGTACATTGGCCGGGTCACGTCCCACGGTGAGCGCCGGTAGCGACGATTTTTTCCCTGGATGGAATGGAACGGCGCTTCGCGCGCTCTTTAGCACATGTTCGAATCCGACGAGTCCCGCTACAACCAATGGGTCAGCCAGCACTACCGCTTCCTGCTGCGCGCCGCCTGGGCGCTGACCGGCTCCCGGGCCGTCGCCGAGGACATCGTTCAGGACTGCTTCGCCACGGCATGGAAGCACGGGCGTCAGCTTCGCCAGCCGGAGCTCGCGCGGGCGTGGCTGTTCCAGATCATGCGCCGCAACGCGCTGCGACATCTCGCCCCGCGTCTGCAGTCGCTCGACGAAGAGCCGATTGCCGAGCAGGCAGCCCCGGACGCAGGACTCGACGATCGGCTCGACGTCGTCAAGGCGCTCGCCCGCATCGCGCCGATCCACCGCGAAGTGCTCGTGCTCTATTACTTCGACGACATGCCGACGGCGCAAATGGCCGATGCGCTGGAGATCGCGCCGGGCACCGTGCTGTCGCGGCTCTCGCGTGCGCGCGAAGCGCTGAAGGCGGCGATGGCCGGCGCCCCTGCACGGCCGCGGCTCGCGCCTGTTGCGCGCGCGGTGTCCGCGACGCCCGCGCCGCTGCGAAAGGTTTGAGATGACTCGCGATTGCGGGCCCCGCGACGCCGAGTTCGATCTGCGCGCGCGCGCAGAGCTCGCGCTCGCGTACGAGGCCGGTGAGCCGCCGGCGCACCTGTTTCGCAAGCCCGGGTCCCGGTTCGCCCGCCGCGCCGCGCTGCGCGCGCTGGGCGGCCTGTTGCTCGTTGGCGGCGGCGCGGGCGCCGTGATGGCGATGCGACCGCCGGAGCTGGTGCGAGGGGCGATCGAGCACGAGTACTACGAGCGGACGCTGCGCGGCAGCTTCATGGATCCGCGCTCGCTGCTTTCGCGACTCGGCATCGCGGAAGCGAAGTCGGTCCCCGGGTACCCCCAGCTGATGCGCATCTGCGACATCGAGGGACACGTCGTGTACCACCTGACGACTTTTTTCGAGCACGGCGGCATGGTCACGGTCTTTGCCTTCGACGAGCCGGTCACGCTGCGCGAAGGAGAAGGCTGGTGGGCGAACGTGTACTGGCAGGTGTTGAGGTCGCGCGACGGCAAGCCGCTCATCATGGTTGCCGAGAAGAAGCTCGCGCTCGCGGTGGCGCGCGCGAGCTTTGCGAAGGCGTCCGCCTAGTGCCAAGGACGGGTCGGACACAACATCTCAGGAGGAGAGTCATGGATCGGTCAGGCGACGGTTTCGGGCAAGCGCTCTCGCGGCGGCGCTTCCTGCGTGCAGTGGGTGCGATGGGCGCGGGCTCGCTGATGGGCACCCGTGCGCTCGACGCGTTCGCGGCGGACGCGTACATGCTGCCGATCGGCAACGGCGAGCGGCCGCTGATGCGGTATCCGCAGAAGCGGCCGCTGATCGTCCTCACGAGCCGTCCGCCGCAGCTCGAGACGCCGTTCGAGGTCTTCAACGAGAGCGTGATCACGCCGAACGACGCGTTCTTCGTCCGCTATCATCTCGCGGCAGTGCCGACGGACATCGACGTCGACACGTTCCGCATCAGCGTCAAAGGCAAGGTGAACACGCCGCTGACGTTGAGCGTCGCCGATCTCAAGGAGCTCGCCTCCATCGAGTACGTGGCCGTCAA
This sequence comes from uncultured beta proteobacterium, assembly GCA_963728935.1. Classification (GTDB taxonomy): domain Bacteria; phylum Pseudomonadota; class Gammaproteobacteria; order Burkholderiales; family Casimicrobiaceae; genus CAVSMC01. The sequence goes on from CAVSMC010000002.1 coordinate 74,386, forward strand.
CCAGTGCTCGGGTAACAGCCGCGGCCTGTTCGCGCCGCGCGTCGCAGGCGGACAGCTCGCGAACGGGGCAATGGGCAACGCGAAGTGGCGCGGCGCACCGCTCAAGACGGTTCTCGAAAGAGCGGGCGTGCAGGCGGGCGCGAAGCAGGTGCGCTTCGACGGACTGGACGGCCCGGTGCTGCCCGCAACGCCCGACTTCGTGAAGGCGCTCGACGTCGATCATGCGATGGACGGCGAAGTAATGATCGCCTATGCGATGAACGATGCCGATCTTCCGATGCTGAACGGCTATCCAGTGAGGCTGGTCGTTCCGGGGTATTTCGGCACCTACTGGGTCAAGCACCTGAACGAGATCACCGTGCTCGACAACGTGCTCGACAATTTCTGGATGGCGACCGCCTATCGTATTCCAGACAACGCGTGCGCCTGCATCCCTCCAGGGACCGCGCCGAAGAAGACAACGCCGATCAACCGCTTCGACGTCCGTTCGTTCATCACGAGCGTCAAGGACGGCGCGACGGTGAAAGCGGGCAGCCCGCTACAGTTGCGGGGATTCGCGTTCGACGGCGGCTACGGCATCCGCGAAGTCGACGTGTCGGCCGACGGCGGCCGGACGTGGAAGGAGGCGACACTCGGCAAGGACCTCGGCAAGTATTCGTTCCGCGAATGGCAGGCGACGGTGAGGCTCGATCGCGGAGTGCACGAGCTCAAGGTGCGCGCGGTGAACGCGATCGGGCAGTCGCAACCGCTCGAGTCGTTATGGAATCCGGCCGGGTACATGCGCAACGTCGTCGAGACGACGCGCGTCACCGCGGCGTGAGGGGGAAATAAATGAAGCGCACGCACAAGACGCGGATCGCCCTGCTCGTCGGCGCCCTGGTGGCCTTCGGCGTCGTCGCCCCCGCGGTCGGGCTCAAGATCGAATTGCCGAAGGAGACATCCACGCTGAAGCCCGGTGCGGGCCTCGATGCGGCCAATGCGCAATGCCTGACCTGCCACTCGGCCGACTACATCGCCACGCAGCCGCGCGACAAACCGTTGGCGTTCTGGAAAGCCGAAGTCGAGAAGATGAAGAAGGTCTACGGCGCGCCGATTCCCGACGACCAAATCGATTTGCTCGCCGACTATCTCACGCGAAGCTACGGAACCGGCAAGTAGCGGCCTCCAATCGAGTAGGCGTTGCAAGCCGCCCTCGCTGAATTCGCGGCGGGCCGCGGGAAATGGCGACGCGCCGCGGACTGTATTCGACGACGGCGGCGTTCATCCGCAAAGGGCGCCGCTGTTAACGCAGGGCGCGCTCAGTAGCCTGTTCAATACGCGCGAAGTACTTTACGGCTTGCGGCGTCAGGTCATAGCGCTGGCGGATGCACTCGACTTCCTTGAAGCTGACCTTAACCGGCTCACCGTCCTTCCAGACGAGCATTTTGATTGGCAGATCAAGCGCGAGCAGCGGCGTCGTGTTGGTAAGGAGTGTGCGCATGCGTGGATCGCCGCCAATCACCAACACTTCCTGATGTCGCGCTTGCGCCCCGGTCTCGTCGCCAGCAACGCTTTGCTCTAGGATCGCAACCACGCCCAATCCGACCATTTCCAAACTTGCTTTCAACCGCTGTATCGTCTGCTCGATCGTATAGCGGCTGACCATCGTCGTAATATCTGAATCGCCATCACATGAGGTGTCACCGAGACTTGGCGGCGGTTGATCCATCGCGCTCTCTTGAGCGTTGAGACTTGGCGCGTGCACACACACGGCGGCTGCAACGGCAAGGATGAACGTCTGGAATGTCATGGCACTCATTAAGTCGCAGTCCGTGGGCACGTGGATGTATGACGGCGGTGCATTTTACGCCCGTCGCGAGCGCTGCGGATCGCCATCGCGAAAGTCTTCAACCTGCGGGTCTCGATCGGAGCGATGATCGTTCTTCCGTTCGGGCAGGCGGCACCTACAGAAGACGAATTCTAGGCAAGGGACCCTTCGCTCTCTTGATGCACGGCTCCGAACCGGCGGCAGCCTACGGAGGAATGCCTCCGCGTCTTCTTCGAGCCGTGTCGGCTCGAGTGGACGCGTCCCGCGCACTCGACGGTCACACAGAGTGGCCGCCGTCCCTCCATGGGAGTACACCCCGGGGTGTCGGCGGTCTCGGGCAGACCAAGGACAGTGATCCGTGTCACATACATGACGCGCCGCATCGGCGATGCTTGTTTCGCTTCGTTTGGTCCTTTGGTGGAAAGCGTCATGGATCTCGGAACACAAGCCGATATTCTGCGGGTCCTCTGCCCGCGTTGCGACACGGTCAACCATGTTGCCGGCGGCCAGGTGCAGGATGTGACGGTGTGCGTAGCGTGCAAGCATCCGCTGTTCGACGGCCACCCCATCGCGCTCGACCAAGCGCGGTTCGAACGTCAGGTCGCTGATTCCGATCTCCCCCTCCTCGTGGACTTCTGGGCGCCATGGTGTGCGCCGTGTCGTTTCATGGCGCCGATATTCGAGCGCGCCGCCGCGGAGCTCGAGCCGCTCGCGCGATTGGCCAAGGTGAACACCGACAACGAGCCGGCGCTCGCGCAGCGGCTCGGCATCTGGGGTATTCCGACGTTCGCGATCTTTCGTGGCGGCAACGAGGTGGCGCGCAAGGCGGGTGCGATGGACATCCCTGAATTCATTGCCTGGGCCCGATCGCAGCTCTGATCAGGAGCGCGGTGCGCGCGGCGGAGCAGTTCCCCATGTGCGAGCTATTCGCGATGTCGAGCTTTCCGGCGAATGTGCGCCTCTCGTTCGAGGAATTCTCCCGCCATGGTGGCCTTGACGGATCGCACAAGGACGGCTGGGGAATCGCGTGGTACGTCGACGGCGATGTGCGCCTGGTAAAGGAGCCAGAGCCGGCATCCGATAGTGCTTGCGTGCGCTTCGTCCAGGAGCACCCATTCGCGAGTGAGCTCGTCGTCAGCCATATTCGCACCGCGACGCGCGGTCGGCCGGCCCTCAAGAACTGTCAGCCGTTCGTGCGCGAGCTTGGCGGAAGCCAGCACGTGTTCGCGCACAATGGCGACCTCGACGCGACTCGACTCGGGGCCCGCTTCCCTCTTACGAGTTTCCGTCCTGTCGGCGACACCGATTCGGAATACGCGTTCTGTGCGCTGCTCGAGCGGCTGCGCGGGCCGTGGCTTCGCGGCGTGGGTCCGCCGCTCTCGGAGCGAACTCGCATCGTTGCCGAGTTCGTCGCCGAGCTCCGCCGGTTCGGTCCCGCGAACTTCGTCTATGCGGACGGCGACGCCGTCTTCTTTCATGGGCACCGGCGCCGCCATGCCGACGGCTCGGTGAGGACGCCCGGACTTCACGTGTTGCGCCGGCACTGTACCGTGGAGTCGGGCCGCCCAGCTGGCGGAGCCGTCGCAATCACGTCGAACGGCGAGCAGGAGGTCGTCATCGCGGCAAGCGTGCCGCTCACCGCCGAAGCGGGATGGCAAGCGCTAAACGAGGGCGAGCTCGTGGTCGTGCAGCGTGGTCGCGTTTTCCGCGAGCTTCCTGCTACGGTGTACTCGACGCCTGATGGCTCGCAAACATCTGCTGTCCCGCTCCGTCAATGATTCGCACGCCGACCGGGACGCCGTGGCGGATACTCTCCGTTACGATACAGAAATCCTCGAACTGCTGAAGGCAGCGCTCGAAGTGGCCGATGTTGGCAGCCGGCTCGGCGAGCCGGATCGTCACATCGAAGCGACCAAGTCGCATCCGGCCGTGCTCGTTGCGCGCAAGTTCGCCGGTCACGGCGGCGCGTAGCTTTCCGGGCGCTTGCTTGAACTTCCGCATGCAGAACAGCAGGCTCGACGACAGGCAGTTCGCCAGCGCGGCGGCGACAAGCCGCGCCGCATTCGGCCCTGCCGAACGCCCAAGTGGAGCAGGTTCGTCGAGCAGCAAATCCGCTGCGTCCGGCCAATCGAACCTGACGCGAAACTCGAAGTCCTGAAGCTGTTCCAGTTCGAGCGTGAACGTGGTTTTCTCGTCCATGGCATTGCCTCGCTGCAATCTCGATTCGACAATCTCGCGCGATGGCCGCTCGCTGTCTGTAACAGCGGTCACGCAAGCGATAGCGCGTCGCCGACGCGATAATTATGCGCTACCCAAAGCCTTGCCGCGCCGATGCAACCACCGGGTGCTACCGCGCCAAGCATTGCGGAAGAAGACCGCATCGCTTTCTGCCACACCCGCACGGAGCGACCGACTCAGTTTCGGGCGAGAGCGCACGATCGCGCAGGCGCTCGGCGGGAACCTCCGGCCTGCGCAATCACGAACATGGAGGACCGGAGGCGATCCTGACGCTGCCGTACGACCGGCCCCACGTGGACTCGGTTCGGGTCGACACGGTTCGTAGGAATTGGGAGGTTGGAAGAAGTGGGCGAGAAGTGGGACGCTCACGTCGAGCATCGCAACGTCGGCCGAGGAGCCTCACGGCGCGCAATCCAGAGCCGGGCCAACGCGCCGCGCATAGCGGTGTTCACGAACGCAGTTTCCGCCCCAACTCTCGCGCGGACAAATATCCAATCACGATACTGGCAACGGACGCACCGAGCGCGGCCATGGTCGACTGATCCTGGGAAAGAAGCGCCAGTACCTGTTCGGCGACCTCCGGATTGCTCTGCTGGACGTAGCTCACCAGATCGAAGACCTGACTGGAAGTGACACGGGCAGCCTCCTCGACCGACACGGTGAGGCTGGGCCACCGCGCCTGCTGCCGAGCGGCCTGTCACCTGCGTGTATAGGTCATGGGAGCGCGTCGAACGCGAAGGGATATGATTTCGCCAAGCGCGCCGCGCATGCGCCTGCCCCAAAGCTGACATCGTAGGGATAGTGCAACGAGCAGGGCAGCGAAAATGAGGACACTCGCCAGCGCAACGCCGATCACACTCGCGCTGAAGACCACAATGCCGAATCTCCATCGCCGCAACCGACTTGAACCGCGCGGGGCTGGTGCGACATCCCAATGTCCGTCCCGCCATTCGTATGTTCGTCGACGACGATGCGCGATTCCCCGATGGGGATGGCTGGTTTCCAAGATCATCTTCCTCATGAGTTCCGGTGCGCGGAGCGTGCCAGCAGATCATTAAGGAAGACTTAAGGTCGTCGAGCCTTCCGCCGATCGTCCCCGGGTATGATGGAGCTCGCCGATGAACCATCGCCCTTCCCGCGTCGAAGAGCCGCGCTCCACCGACACCGATGCATCGCCCGCCTGAACACCGCCAGCCGCACGACCATGTGTGCGCGCAGATCCACCTCGTCGACGAAATGCGATCGGCGGCACGTTGATGCCCTCTGATCCGAGGGTCTTCTTCGCCGCCGAGCGCACGCTACTCGCTTGGGTGCGCACCGGGCTTACCGTGATGGCGTTCGGCTTCGTAGTCGCTCGTTTCGGCCTCTTCCTCCGGCTGCTGTCGTTGCAGGCGGGATCGAATCATGTCATCACGTCGACCCACAACGCTTTCTCCAACGCAGTCGGCGTCGCCCTGGTGCTGATCGGCGTCGCATGCATGCTGCTTGGCGCGATCCAGCATGGCAGCTACGTGCGCACGCTTCCTCCACAGGACGTGCCGCGCACACACCGAGCGATCTATCCAATTTCGTTATCGCTGATGCTCGCTGCGCTCGGCCTCGCGCTGGCCGTGTACCTTACGATCTAGCGACCTCGGAAGAAGGCGCGTGACAACGGCGAACCGATCCACCGAGGCGGAAACGGTGTTGGGGCCGTCCCGGATCGATCGAGGGCCTCACGGCGTATCGAGGCTGCCGAATGCCTTGGGATAGGTGACAACGCCCCACGGCAGCCTGATTCCGGCAATGACTTTTTCAGGCTTGTAACTGGTCGCGTCGATGACGCGCACGTCATTCGAGCGCCCGCACGCCGCAATGATCTTCGTGTCGTCGGGTGTAAAGCTGAAATGCCAGCAGCGGTCACCCAGCGGTACGGTTGCGACCGGAGACAGCGTCCGAGCATCGAACACCTGCAGAACCTTGGAGCGGGCGGCCGCGATCAGGATGCGCTTGCCGGCGCGATCAAAGCTGACCCCATACGGCCCCTGATCCGTAGGAACCGACTTGATGAAATTGAAGTTTGGATCGAACACGACAAAATTGTTCGAGTTCTCCATGGTTACTACGTAGGTTCGACCATCGGGTGAAATCTTCACGCCGCGCGGCCGACTTCCGTACGGCTTGACGTTGACGGTCTTGATCGCGTTACCCGAGGCCTTGTCGTAGAGCGCCACTGTGTCGTTTCCCTCGTTGGCGACGACGATGTATTTGCCGTCCGGCGAGAATTCGATGCCTTCCGTCTCTCTGCCCCCGGTTAGGAAGCTTGTCGCAGTGCCCTTTTGAAGATCGACGGCCGCCACCTCGGCAGGTGACCCGCCCTCTTCTTTCTTGTCGTCCTTCTTGGGCGGACCGCCGACCACCGACGGCTCGTACGTAACGTATGCGATTCTTCCATCGGGTTGAATGCGCATGAACTCGGGATTCTTGCCCACCGGAATGCGTCTTATGACATTGAAGGTTGCGGTATCGATTACCGAGACGTCGTCCGTTCCCTGGTTCGCAGTTAACAAGTACTTGCCATCCGGCGTAATCCCCAAGCCGCGCGGCCCTTTGCCGCCGACGTCGATGTCCTTGATCCGCTCGAGGCGTGCCAGATCGATCATGGTGACTCCGGCCGGCGTGCTTACATAGGCCACGTTCTGGGGGACGGTGCCCCAAGCCGTATGGAATGCGGCGCCGTAGAGCACGGCGATCGCACCCAGAGCGTTGTAGACTGCTCGGCTGATCATGATTTCCACTCCTTCGAATCGACGCCTAAAACCGAGCGCGCGCATTGCCGACGCAATTCGGTTGGCCGGGCGGGCCATGCGCGGGCATCGGACATGTCCCCGGTACTGAGTCGCTACGCATCACCGTCTTGAGCCGCTACGGAAACCTCGTGTCTAAGACCGGAACAGGGGTTGGTGCGTTTCAGGTGGCCCGGTTCGCCGCCGTTCAGCACGACATTACCGATTTCTAACCTCGTTGTCAGCTTGGCGCTGCGACGCAGGTGGCGAATCACGAGAACCCTTCAGGCCGTTCGGCGAGGACGAAGGCGCCGCCGATCGAACCGGGCGAGCCACGTCGCGTATGCAACTGGCAAGCCGCTCGTCCTTGTCGTGGAAGTGCGTTCCGTGACAGCTTCGTCGCGTGATCGATGCCGGCGCGGACCCAACCCAAGTTGCTTAAGCGCCGTTTCGTCCTGAACCGAGGCCGTATTGACGCGGATCAAGTTTATCTGTGTCCGTATATATAACGTTTGCGCTATATTGTGACCTGTGAACCCGAACATCGACCTCCTCGGCGATTCAACGCGGCGTTGCATGCTGGCCCTGCTTGCCGTTGAAGGAGAAGTCTGCGTATGCGAATTCGTTGCTGCGCTGGAAGATCTGCAGCCGAGTGTGTCCAGGCACCTCGCTTTGCTGCGTGAGGGAGGCTGGATCGCGTCCCGCCGCGAGGGCACGTGGATGCACTATCGATTGGCGCGCCTGCCCAAGTGGTCCCGCACGCTGCTCGACGCGCTGGTTGGCGGTGGAGTGCCGCCAGAGATCCTCCGGGATCTGAGAAAGCGCCTTGCTGCGTTCCCGGGTCGGCCGCCGCGTGCCATCGGGCGAGTCGCATGAACGCAGTCCTCACGCTTCCCAATCAACGACCTCGGCTTTTCCTGCTTGTCGCAGCCGCGCTCTGGTTCGTCGCCTTTCAGGCGTTGACGCCGGTATCGGAAACGCTGACGGCGTCGCTGCCCGTGGATCGCGACAGCCCGCTCGGCCGCGCGCTGCAGTTTTTCTTCTACGACGCGCCAAAGGTGCTGCTGCTGCTCGCCGGCGTCGTGTTCGTCATGGGCATGGTCAATTCCTACTTCACGCCGGAGCGAACGCGTGCCCTGCTCGCAGGCCGCGCCGAGGGCGTGGGCAACGTGCTGGCGGCGTCGCTCGGCGTCGTCACCCCGTTCTGCTCCTGTTCAGCGGTGCCGCTGTTCATCGGCTTCGTGCAGGCGGGAGTGCCGCTCGGCATCACCTTCTCGTTCCTGATTTCGGCGCCGATGGTCAACGAGGTCGCGCTCGCGCTGCTGCTTGGACTCTTCGGATGGAAGATCGCCGGACTCTATCTGGCCCTCGGCCTCGCAGTGGCGATCGTGTCGGGCTGGGTGATCGGGCGGCTGCACATGGAGGCGTACCTCGAAGACTGGGTCAGGAACATGCCGCGCCTCAGGGTAGCGGTTGGCGCCGATGCGGTCACTCTGGCCGAGCGCGTTCAGGCCGGCTTTGCGTCGGTGCACGAGATCGTCGGCAGGGTCTGGCCTTACGTCGTCGCGGGGATTGCCATCGGCGCCGCCATCCACGGCTATGTGCCCGAGGACTTCATGGCCGGCCTGATGGGCAAGGAGATCTGGTGGTCGGTGCCGGTCGCCGTGCTGATGGGCGTACCGATGTACTCGAACGCCGCGGGCATCATTCCCATCGTCGAGGCGTTGTTGGCCAAGGGGGCCGCGCTCGGCACCGTACTGGCATTCATGATGAGCGTCATCGCGCTGTCGCTGCCAGAGATGGTCATTCTGCGCAAGGTCCTCAAGATGCGGCTCATCGCCACCTTTGCCGCCGTCGTCGCGAGCGGCATCCTGCTGGTGGGCTACGTGTTCAACGCCGTGCTATAGATCAACGGGACAACGTAATGAGAGCGATCAAGGTATTGGGAACAGGGTGCGCAAACTGCCGTACGACGACCCAGCGTGTCGAGCAGGTTGCGAAGGAACTTGGGGTGGCGATCACGGTGGAGAAGGTCGAAGCGATCCAGGACATCATGGGCTATGGAATCCTGTCCACGCCCGGCGTCGTCGTCGACGGCAGGGTCGTGCACTCGGGCGGGGTGCCGACCCGCGAGAGAATCGCCGGCTGGCTCACCGGGAACGTGGAACCCGCAGCGGACGGACGCCCCACCGATTGCCGCTAGCTTAAGATGCGGCGGTAGCTGATCCTCGCGTGGACGCGGGCGCGTACGACGCCTGGTACGAATTGCGCGTGACTCGTCGGCGCTTCGCGGTCGGGCTGCTGCATCGGCGCAGTCGTCGGTACGTGCGGAAAGGGCGCGACGGCGGCAAGGGCGCGTACCAGGGCGCGCACTGGCACACAAGCGAGGAGATTCGCGCGCTGCTCGACGGATTGTCGGCGGCGAACCGAACGTCGCCAGCTCGCTGCAGGACCTACTGGCGGCAAGATGCAGCGCGTCGGCAAAGTCGATCCCATTACGACACGGCTCAGCGCTGCTGCAATCTCGTCGCGGTCCTCCACAGTGATTTCCGGCGACGCGATCAGGTGCTCAAGACATCACCTTCTCTGCCGGCTGATCGGCGACATACCGCAACCCCCATCCAAGTTCCAAGATCACGGTCTTAGGGACGAATGCGTTGCCCGGCTGAAAGCAAGTCGGCAGAGGTCATGGCGAGCGAGGATGTTCGTGTCGACGGCGAGCACGCTTTGCCGCTTTCTTCATCGTGGAAATTGCGCCTTCGCCGCCTCGGCAAGATCAACACCGGTGAGCACGACATGCGGCCGACCGCCGCATTGCGCTGCGTACGGCGTCGCCGGGTGCAACCCCCCCGCGCCCATTCTCAAATTAGCGGAATTCTGCGAGTTCAGGGTCGGCAACGGCTTGCAGCGGGAGGCCACATACAGCACGCCTTTTGGCGCTTTTGGCACCTTCCTGCACGACATCCGTCCTTTTCACCTCGACGAACAGCGTTTCGTACTGACGCTCGGCAGTCGTGGTCGGTTCCACGGCACGAGCGATCGCGGAGCCGAGAATCAAAGCGATGAGCGGGACCAGGACGCGCATCATCGAGTCCTCATCATTTCCCCATTTCGCTTCGGACTGTTCGATTCTCTGCGCAAGCTGCGATGCGTGAAAGGGGCCCGATGCGATCGACCCGCTTGCGCCTTCGGAGTGCGGTCGCGCAAGTGCTTCGGGCAACGCTCTCGGCGGACGTCGACAAATGCTGTAAGGGCGCTTGATCGAATCCGACTAACGGACGCGGACCGCGAGGCGGCTCCGCGTCGGGTGCGCACAAAGCGGTGTTCGAGCGCCTCAAGTGGCGATGCCGCGTATCGGCCCTGGGCTTCTGCGCGAGGACTCCCGCATACGCGAATCGTGAGCAATTCTGTCAAGGAGAATGGAGATGATTCAAAGAATCACGTCGCTGGCAACCATTACCGCGCTCTTCGCCTTTTCGGCGACCGCCAGTTTGGCCGGACCACCGCCAAGCGTCGAAGCCAAGCATGATCACCCGACGTTGGCTGTGACCATGACCAATGATCCGGCATCCAACAGGATCCAAGTCTATGATGCGTCGACGCTCATCCTGCTTCAAACGTTGTCGACCAACGGGGCCGGTGGAGTGTCCGGAAACGCCCGGGGTGTTCGGCAGTTCAACGGGAAGCTATTCGCGGCCGTCAATAACGGCTCCAACACCGTCGCGATCTACCGGCGCGACGGTAACCGTCTGAAATTCGATCGCGTCGTGACCACCACAAGTGCACCCGTAAGCATCGATTTCGGCAACGGCCACATGTACGTTGCCGGCGCCACGACGGTGGATTCATTCGTGATTCACGGAAACAGAGTTGGGTCGATGGACGGCACCGCTCCACTTCGATTGGTCGGGGGAGGCGTACCTCCCAACGGCAGTACGGCGCAAGTCGGGGTCGTTGACACGGAGAGTCTGCTGGTAACCTTGAAGACCGATCCCACACCCGGGACGGTTGACGTCGTTGCGCTTCACAACGGAGCCATTACGGGTGCGGTCCCGACCGCGGTTTCGGCCCCCGATGGGACTCTCACGCCGTTTGGCTTCTCCGTCTACCCCGATGGCAGCGCTGTCATCACGTTGGCACATTCTAGCCAGGATGGGCTGTTCCGAGACGGCGCGTTTACTTCGGTGATCAACGCCGGCCAGGCTGCCCCTTGCTGGATTACCCGCACCGGGAAGTACTTGTTCACCGCCAATACGGGCAGCCACACGATCAGTCGTTTGCTTGGCACCGGAAACAACATTTTCGTGGACAGCTTGGTCGCCGCAGACATTCCAACCGGGGGCGCGCCAACGGATATCGACGCGGACGGTGATGTACTAGGGGTAATCGATCACGGTTCCGGAGCGTCTCACCTGTCATTGTTCACAGTGAACGACTTCGGCGAGCTGTCCGATGGCGCCTCAATCAACCTGGCCGCGGCAAACGCGAACGGCATCGCCATCATGTCTCCATCAGGCGCCATCGACGAGGACTGAAACCCGAAAGAGAGGCTATCAATTCGCGGGCCGACGCTGGTCGGCCCATCCTGGCTGCGCCACCTCGCGATCACGCGACCGAATCACATATGGGCCGCCGACATTCCTACATTTCGATGGCGCGCGGCTTCGAGCGTCTCGTTGCGGTCGCAAACTCCGCAACGCGGCGCGTACCCGCCTGGCGCTTGTGATTTTGTGCCTCGCGCGCCGCCATCGGCCGCTCCAAGGTCTTCGACACCCTGGTCACGCAGCCAGGTACTCCGGCAGATCGAGATCGTCGCGTAGTGACCGCGCCAGCAACCGCTTGGTAAGGAACGGGATCGACAGCGCGTCGACGGCGAGGTTACGCATTTTGAGGGTGAGCACGCTCTCCGGTGCGAAGAACCCACGGAACCGTAAGGCCGCCTTCTGCTTCGCGGTCACAAACGAGCGCAGCCGCGCTTCGTACGCGGCGAAGGCTCGCGCGAAATCGCCACCGGTTCGATGAAGCTCTCCGGCGAGCACATAAGCCTCGGTCATTGCGAGCCCGGTGCCCTCTCCGGCGAGAAGCGATGGGCAGGCTGCGGCGTCGCCGACCAGGCCGACGCAGCTCGAGGTCCAGCGTGGGAGGTGGATTTGGCTGACGCGGTCGAAGTAAACCTCGTCGACGTTGTCCATGGCATCGAGGATTTCGGGAACCTCCCAGTTGATGTCCCCGAACGCGCGCCGTAGGGCGGCTTTCTGCTGATCCCGCGGCGGATCGCCGCCGATGAGCTCCGTCCGGCATATGAGCAACACCAATGTCTCGTCGTTGCGCAGCGCCACGCGCGCGACTTGGCGCTTGGGCACCGTGTGCGAAACGTAGGTCAGCTCGTCGCGGCGCGGATAGCCCGCGATGCGAAACGCCGCTGCGTAGCAGCCCAGGGATTTTTCGAATTGCGCTTCGGGGCCGAATACCAGCTCCCGCACCTGCGAGTGAAGCCCGTCGGCGCCGACCACGAGATCGAAGCGCTCCCGCCGTCCGTCCGAGAAAGTAGCGACCGCTCCAGCATCGTTTTGCTCGATCGCGGCGATTGACACGCCGAAGTGGGCCGGGATGCCGTCGCAGGCGCCGAACAGCGCGGCCGCGAGATCCGCCCGCGCGAGGCTGATAAAGCGGCCCTGTAACAACTCGCGCATAGGCGCCAATTCCATCTCCGCCTCCTCGCGACCATCGCGATCGACCATACGCATCCTTTCCATTTCGTAGCAGCGTTCCCGTAAGGTCGGGACAAGTCCCATGCGCTCCGCGATCTCGTAGCCGAGGCCCCAGAAGTCAATGAGGTAGCCTCCCATGCGGAGAGCCGGAGATTCCTCGAACAGCACGGGCTCGTGGCCTGCCCGTCGCAGCCAATATGCGAGCGTCGGCCCTGCCACGCCAATCCCGTTGATCGCAACTCTCATGGTTAGCCCGCTTCATTGTCGGCACGCGACAACATCCATCGCCGCGGCGCGGATCACCTGTGATCAGGGCGCTCTTCGTCGTCCAGGAAAAGCGAGCGAAGGCTCTGGCCGTTGCGTTGAGTAAACGGCAGCGGGGTTTCTTCCGCGGAGCCTTGAGAATTGCTCGCGTCGCAGATACTCGAGATTCGATCTCCACCCGGACCCGAGAGTTCCAGGAACGCTCGAGCAATGACGGACAATGAGCTTCCTGGCTCTGCTGACTTAGCTCGCCGACCTAAGCTCCGACTCTTCCCCACAATGCAGAACGTCCAAGACGTCTTGCGTACACGGTCGCGCACGAGCCCGACTGAATCGAAGTCCTGACGAGGGTGCTCGCCGAGCCGTTGCTCGAAACGACCGAAAATACTGCTGCCCGCCATGACCCATTCGCGGTACAGGTCACTGCCGTACGCGATCGTTCCGCGGAGCACGATGACGCCGCTGACCACGCCTAAGGTCAATGCCGTACGCGATGGTGCAGCCGAGTCCGATCACGACGGCGACCGCGCCGATGATCGCGATAACGGTCAGATGTGACACCGTGCTGCGAAACGATGGGCTGGGGCTGCGCTACGAGATCGTCCTTCCCCGAGCAACCTGGTGTCAAGCGGCGCTAATGTCGAAGGTTCGTTGTGCCTTGGATCGCACTTAATTATGAGCCGCAATTCGAGAGCATGTTCAGCGAGCGCGCTTGTGGCCGGATCTGCGATCTTGATCGCGGGGCGGCGGATCGCCGTCCGATCGCCATCGGGATCGACGAGGTGCCGATTGCGGTCGTCGCGATTCCTTCCTGCAAAAGCATCGAAACGAGCGCATCGACGATGCGCCGGCTGCTTTGCTCTACGTATCGTGCCAGGTCTGGATCTGATCCGCCGTAAGGCTCGTCGCATCATCGAGCGATATCGGTAGTTCTGCCCATCGATGCGCTCCACGCAGTTCGCCAACGCGGCGGGCGCACTTGCGGCGCGAGTTAGTTGCGCCTGCGCGCCGCTGCTCATGTCTATGGCTCCCATCCACTCACAAGATTGTGCGCATTGCTGAGTGCGGCAGACGCGCTCGCTCATATCGAGCTTGCACATCGTCGGACGACCTCGCTTCCAGCCGCGCTGTCGCGGCGCGGCGGCAGCAAAAGTCGCCGTCACGAAGTGCTCGAAGGGTTGAGCGGACTCGTGACGACGTCCGCTCAACATGCCCGCTACTTCGCGCTAGCCGACTCATGGCGCGATGCGACGGCCGTCGTCGCAGAGCGCGTTGCCGCCGTGCGCTCCGCGGACGCCAGCGCCTGCTTCAGCGCGTCGGTCTGCGCTTTGCTGACCTTGCCGGTCAGCACGTCGTCTACGGCGACGTTCCGGCCGTAATAGGCGCTCGTCTGGTCGGCGTCGAACTTGATGTCCGTCACGCGCACGGCGACGCCCCCAAAAAGGCCCTTCGCGTTTGACCAGAGCGTGACATCGCCCTTGCCGGCCTTGGACTCCGCCGCCTTCGACCACTTCACGACGGTGAGCCCGGCGTTGGCATCGAGCGACCAATTGTTCCTCCGGGCGAAGGTGTTCACCGCCTTGTCGTTGTTCATCACGAGGACGAACGACCCGCCCTCGGCGCCGAATTGCGCGCCCGCGCTCATTCCTCCGAAGTTGTAGAAGGCCGGATCGCTCCAGCCGTCATCGTGCCTGATCATGAGCAGGCCGACGCCTCCCCGCCCGCCGATGCCGACCGCCACGCGGCCGTACTTGGGCACGACGAATACACCCTTGGCGCTGCGCAGCAGCTCGGCGGTGCTCGGATCGGCCTCCATGCGCCGGATGACCACTACCGCCTCGTCGATGTCCTTTGCCGCGCCGCGCGCTTCGTCGTTGGCATCCGTCGTGCCACGCGCCACGGCCTGCGTGGAAGCCGTCTTGGCTGCATCACCACCGTTGCCGTAGGTCGTTTCGGCGGCTACCGAACCGGCGCCGACCAATGCCGCCACGCAACTTATGGCAATCAAAGCTTTCTCACGTTCCATAGCCACCTCCGATAACTATTGCCCAAAACCAATTGGAGGCCCGCGGAGACGACAAGTTCGCCGCGGCCGACGATCCCGGCGCCAATGCCGGGTCGACGGCGAAGCGCAAACGTGATTGCGAGGAAGCGACGTGAACTCTGCCAAGCGCCGGTTCCTGGTTGCCGCGACGAGCATCGTGGGCGGTGCGGGCGTCGGCACGGCCGCAGTGCCGTTCGTGGTATCGCTGCTGCCAAGCGAGCGAGCCAAGGCCGCCGGGTCCCCGATCGACGTCGACATTGCTAAGCTCGAACCCGGCCAGAAGATCGACCTTGCCTGGCGCGGCAAGCCGATCTGGGTCGTGAATCGCACGCCCGCGATGCTCGCGACGCTGCCCAAGCTCGATCCGCGGCTCGTCGATCCCCATTCCGACGTGCCGCAGCAGCCGGCGTATTGCAAGAACGAAGCGCGCTCCATCAAGCCGAATTTGTGGGTGGCGATCGGGATCTGCACGCACCTCGGATGCTCGCCGACGTTTCGCCCGGAAGTCGCGCCGGCCGATCTCGGACCGGACTGGCTGGGCGGCTTCTTTTGTCCTTGTCACCAGTCGAAGTTCGATCTCGCGGGCCGCGTGTTCAAAGGTGTTCCCGCACCGTCGAACCTCGTGATTCCGCCGCACCGATACCTCGCCGAGAATCGCATCAGGGTCGGCGAGGACGCCGTCGGCCCGAACCCGGCCCATTCCGCCACCGCTCCTCTCGGTTGAGCGGGACGCACGGCCGGAGGATGCGCGCTTGCACTGTACTATTGGCACATATAGTATTGCGCACCCGCACCGGGCCCGCGCCGTATTCTCCCGATTTTCCGACGACGAGGAGTCGACGATGAAAGCAGCGCTGTTCAGCGTGTGCCTGGCCGCCCTGGTGGTTGGATGTACAACTACCCCTCCAACGCAGCCCCCGAGCGCCCCTGCTGCTTCGGCCCCACCCAGCCAACCGCAAGTTGCAGCACCGGCGCAAAGTGCTCCTGCAAAGCGGTCCCAGGCGCTCGATCCGCTGCGCGATGCCAACAGCCTTCTGTCGAAGCGAAGCGTGTACTTCGATTTCGATGAGGCGATCATCAGGCAGGCCGACCAACCGCTTATCGAGGCGCATGCGCGCTATGTCGCGACGCATGGCGACGCCAAGCTGACCGTGCAAGGGAACGCCGATGAACGGGGAAGCCGGGAGTACAACCTCGCGTTGGGCCAGCGCCGCGCGGAGGCCGTCAAGCGCGCTATGACACTTCTTGGCGCGCGAGACGACCAGATCGAGACAGTGACATTCGGCAAGGAGAAACCGATGTGCACGGAGCACGAAGAAGCGTGCTGGTCGCGCAATCGCCGGGCCGACATCGTGTATCGAGGCGAGTAGGAGCGCGAGCGGTCAGCCGGGATACTCGGCCAGAGAGTACCAAGCGCCGACGCAAGACCGCGCGCGCCGGTCCGCTGCTCGGCTTCCGCTAACGCGCCGCTACTTTTCGAGAAGACAGTATTGGCCGATACCGCGCGCAGGCGGGCACGCCTGGCTTCGCGGTGCGGTTACGTCGAGCCGCGGACGCCTGTGGGTGGCAACCGGTTCGGCTGGCGCCTTGAAAATCAAGCAAGCGATCACGGCAGCCGCCGGCCCAGATGTTGTGCGCCCGCAGCGCTCCGCTAAATCGTCCCCGGATGGCCCTGGAACGTTTGTTCGTAATACCATTTGGGATTTGGTGCTCGGGAGGCCCCTGCCATGGATGCGAATTTGGACGATCGCAACGACGACGTACGTGCAACGCTTCGAAATCTGATATCCGAGTCCGAGAGCCTGCTTACCGCGCTCGGGGAGGAAGGGGCGCAGCGGTACCATGATGCGGTGGTCGGTCTGCAGCGCCAGATCCGGCGATCGCGCGACAACCTCGACGACCTGCAATATGCCGCGTTGCGGCGCGCGCGCCTCGCCGCCCGGGTTGCCGATCAGTTCGTTCACGAGAATCCGTGGAAGACTGCCGGCGCCGCGGCCGCGGTTGGCGCGGCGGTCGGGGCTCTTGTAGCGATCCTGATCGCTCGGCGATAGGACCTGGCCATCGATCGCGTAGCCGCTTCCGGTTACGCTTGGCGCTCGCGTTCGTCCAGGCGCAGCAGGCGCGCGCATGGTCGACCGCACGACGCAGGTCGGCGTCGTCGCAAGCACCTCTGCCACGCAGTTGACCCGAGCGTGAACGGGAGGCGCCGTAGTGTTCGAACCGCATGACGAGCCGCATGACTGGCTGAAGCGCATCGAGCGCGCGATCTGGGCGCCGCACCTCGCCGGCTTGCCGGTGTGGAAGAAGCGCGCCGTGCGCGTCGTGCGGCTGTTCATCGTGCTCGTTCGCGACGTCGTCCAGGGCGAGCTCACGCTGTGGACGATGAGCCTCGTCTACACGACGCTGCTGTCGATGGTTCCGCTGCTCGCGCTGAGCTTCTCGGTGCTCAAGGCTTTCGGGGTTCATAACCAGGTGGCGCCGCTGCTCGATAACCTGCTCGCTCCGCTGGGCGAACAGGGTCGGGAGATCAGCAGCCGCCTCATCGGGTTCATCGAGCACATGAATGTCGGTGTGCTGGGAGCAGTCGGGCTGGCGCTGCTGATCTACACGGTCATTTCGCTGATACAGAAGATCGAGGAGTCGTTCAACGCGATCTGGCACGTGACGCAGTTGCGTAGCCTCGGCGAGCGCTTTGCTCGCTACCTGAGCGTGCTGCTGGTAGGTCCGCTCCTGGTGTTCGCCGCGCTGGGTATCACCGCGGCAGCGCTGAGCTCGCAGGTCGCGCAGGCGATTCTCGCCGTCGAACCGCTGGGAAGCCTCGTCTTCGTCGCCGGCAAGCTCGCGCCGTACGTCCTGGTGATCGGCGCCTTCACATTCTTCTACCTGTTCGTGCCCAACACGCGCGTGCGGCTCGTGCCGGCATTGGTAGCCGGGATCGTCGGCGGCGTGCTGTGGCAATCGGCCGGCTGGGCGTTCGCCGCGTTCGTCGTTTCCTCGACCCGCTACGCCGCCATCTATTCGAGCTTCGCGATCCTCGTTCTGTTCTTGATCTGGCTCTACGTCAGCTGGCTCGTGCTGCTGATCGGGGCGGCCACCTCGTTCTACCTGCAGAACCCCGAATACCTCTACGCCAAGCCGGGCGAGCCGCGACTGAGCAACCGCATGCGCGAGCGCCTCGCACTGGCGATCGTGCACCTCATCGGACAGCACTTCGTCCGCGGGTACCCGCCGTGGACGCTGCATCAGTTGACGCAGCGACTGAACATCCCCATGCATTCGGTGAGTACCGCTCTGGACGCGCTTGCGGCCGGCGGCCTCGTCACACAGAGCCACGACGAACCCCCTGCTTATCTGCCCTCGCGGGATCTGTCGCAGGTGTCGGTCGCCGACGTGCTCGCGACCGTCC
This sequence comes from uncultured beta proteobacterium, assembly GCA_963728935.1. Taxonomy (GTDB): domain Bacteria; phylum Pseudomonadota; class Gammaproteobacteria; order Burkholderiales; family Casimicrobiaceae; genus CAVSMC01. The sequence goes on from CAVSMC010000002.1 coordinate 92,621, forward strand.
GCAAGGCCGGGGAAGACGCCTTCGTGAATCCCGATTCATTCCCGCTCGCAGCATCCGTTGCCGAGATCGTCGACGCGGTTGAAGGCGCGATCGCGAGGTCGACCGCGCAGGTCAGCGTCAAGGCGATGGTCGAGCGAAGCGACGCCATCGAGGCGACCGACCGCAGTCGGCCGCCCTGCTCAGCGGCGCAATAAGGCCGACCGACCGGTTCGATGCGATCTGTCCAGCTACGGCGCGGCCGATGCCCTCGTCTGCGCTGGATCGAATGAGTGCCGGCGATCACGATTCGGCCGATCGGCGCGGCGCCTCGGCGTCCGGATGATGAACCCGTTCGAGGACGCTACGTCGAGCTTCGAAATTGCGAGGAAGGAAACACATGGACAATTGGTTGGCACAACTCAACTCGCTGCAGCTCGCCTCATGGAGCAGCCCTGCGATCATCGCGCTGCGTGTCACGCTGATTGCGGTCGCGGCGTGGATCGCGGCGGCCATCATCAATCGGATGATTCGCGTGCTGCGTGTTCGCATCGCGCGACGGCTTGACGAACAGGAACAGATCAAGCGCGCGGAAACGATCGGCCGGGTGCTCCGCTACATCACCTCCGTCGTGCTCTCGCTGATCGCCGGCGTGCTGATACTGAGCGAACTGGGCGTCGCCATCGCGCCGATTCTGGGAGCCGCCGGGGTCGTCGGCCTCGCGATCGGCTTCGGCGCGCAGAGTCTCGTGAAGGACTATTTCACCGGATTCTTCCTGCTGCTGGAGAACCAGCTCACCACGGGCGATGTCGTCGAGGTCGGTGGGAAGGCGGGGCTGGTCGAGGACGTCACACTCCGGTTCGTCCGTTTGCGCGATTACGAGGGCAACGTCCATTACGTACCGAACAGTCAGATCACGACGGTGACTAACATGAGCCGGGGCTTCGCTCAGGCGGTCATCGACGTCGGCATCGCCTATCGCGAAAGTATCGACGAAGCGTTCGAGGTGATGCACGGCGTCGGTCACGCGCTGCAGGCCGACCCCGTGTTCGGACCCAAGATCCTCGACAAGCTCGAGATCGCGGGTGTCGAACGCTGGGGCGATTCGGCCGTTCAACTGCGTTGTCGCTTCAAGGTCGCGCCGCTGGAGCAATGGAACGTTCGCCGGGAATTCCTGCGGCGTCTCAAGCAGGCCTTCGACGATCGCGGCATCGAGATCCCGTTTCCGCACGTCACCGTATACGCCGGAAGCGACAAGAAGGGCATGGCGTCTCCGTTTCGGCTGGTTGCGAGGCCTGACGATGCACAAGTCGGCGCGGAGACGAAGCGATAGACTCGCGAGCGCCTGTGCGAAGGATCGTCGAGTCGGAGATTCGATGGCACGATCGACCATGATCGCCGGCCGAAAGGGTCCGCCGCTTCGAGCGCCTGGACCCGAGGGGGTGATGTCTCGCCGCGACGTCCTACCGGGTCTCGTGCGCCCTCATCGCGTGTTCGCAGACGACTTCGGCGGGAACCAAGTCCTCGGCACGCGGCCTTATCGCAAACGACAGTTGCGCGTCGGAGGAGAACGATGCCCATCCGCAAGCTTGCCCTGACCATCGCAATGACAGTCTTGGTGATCGCTTCGGAAAATGCGCTCGCGCTTGACGAAGGAGAGACTGCACAGCGTCTGCCTTTCGCTAGCGGTGGCGTCGGTTCAGGCGAACGCGATGCGCTCGATCAGCGCCGCGACGAATTCTCGCTTTGGGTGATCGCCGCGGCGAAGGGGTCGGGCGCCTACCTCGCGGGGACGAGCGTGAAGATCACCGACAACAACGGCAACGTCGTGCTCGCTACGAGCCTTGCGGGGCCGTGGCTTCTCGCAAGGCTCGAACCCGGCGAGTACACCGTCGAGGCAACGCACCTCGGCCAGCCGCTGCAGCGCCGGACGGTGATCGGCGCAAACGGACAGCGCAAGATCGTGTTCTACTTCGACGTGCCCGCAGACGCGCTTCCGCGCGCCGAAGGGCATTAGAGGGAATCGCTGCCGCAGTTGCGCCAAGACGGATCAGGCGCGACGGGATGGCCTTTCAGCGCGAACACGAGGCATTCGCGCGACCGGAGCCGGACGACCTGCTCAAGGCCGCCGCCCACTGCGTGCGGAACGCGAGGATACGACGCCGACGTCTGCATCGACTGTTCGTTTTCGGCGTCGCCCGAAATATTTCGACGCCGTTGACACGAACCGGCGGCAGGCGCGCGGTGGCCGACTCGCGTCGTAGGAGTTTGCTGAAGCCGGACCCTTACCGCGCGCGGCTGCCGTCGGGTTGGGTCCGAAACTGTCGCGGGAGTTCCAAACCTCTGTATGCCGCAATATTATCTACACTGCGGGCGTCGTCCGCGATCATCCGATCCCGGGTGACGCTCGCGTCGCTGCAAGCAGCCAGCAATCCGGTGTGATTTGAATCGCGGAGGTCGTATCGTGCTTTCCTGTGCACGGTCTCGTCGGCTGTCGCCGGGATTCGAACCGCCTGCTGCGCGACCATCGCCTTGGTTTTGCCCAGGTCCAGATGGCTTTGGCGGCGCCACGCGTTGTCACACGTTTGCGCGACGGACAGCCGAGGAGATGCGAGGGAGCTGGCTGCGAAGCCCCGGGGCGGCGACAAACGGAGGAAAGATGAACACAATCATCGTCCTTGTCGCCCTTCTCGTATCCGCGTGTTCCTGTGTCGGACGCGCGGCATCGCTTCCCGTCGTGATCGAGCAACTGAATGCAACGGCTAAGACATGCGGAATTTCGGAGCCGGGCCTTGAAAGCGTGGCGCGGCGCACGCTGGAAGACAGTCAAGTCCACCCTGACGCCGATGCGGGTGGATGGCTGAATGTGCGTGTAACGGTCGCCAGAACCGCGCGCAATCCTTGTGTGGCCCGCATTTCAGTACGCATGAAGGCCTTTTCGAAGCGATCGCCGTCTGGCGCCCTCACGAACGCCAAGCAAATTTCACGCCGTCCGGTTGTCGTGCTTTGCGACAAGAGCGGCGACTATTCGGCGTCGAAGGCCGCTTTTTCGGTGGAAGTGGGATCGGTGGTGGAGCAATCGATCAAGCAGTGCCTGGGCTCGCTGAGGTATTGAGGTCTTCTGTCCGTGCTCGCGGACGGTTTTCATCGCGTGCGGTGGGCAACCGGAACACGCGGCCGTGCTCCCTCCGAAGCGCCACCGTTACCTACCGCTGCGCCTGTTCTTGTCCACGATGCCGACGATGATGAACGCGAAGCCGAGGAGTCGTAGCAAATAGACGTAATGACGGCTCCCCAACGTGGGCGAAACCAAAGCCAGAGCGATCCAGTTGAGCGCGAACGAGCCGAAGGCAAACGCAAAGAAAAGCAATAGACGATCGCGCGCGAGTTTCCAGAATCGAAGAAACAGCAGGGCCGCGACGAGACACCCCATCGTCAGCGCACCGAAGAAGAGCTGGTTCATGGCGGCCCGCCTACTTCGACTCCCACACCAATCCGTAGATCAGGACCGCCGTCGCCGCGAGGGCGATACCGCTGCGCAACAGCGCCAGGTCGACATCCGGCACGATTATCAGATCGATGAAGGTCAATATATTGTTCACGGCAAGGCCGGCGAAACTGAGGCTGCTCCAAAATAGCAGCGGAGTGCGGTTTCGCCGGTAGCCCCGAAACAGCATCGTCGCGCACGCGACGCTGGTGAGCGCACACAACAGATACACCGCTTCAGCCACCTTTATCTCCCTTGCCGAGCACGAACGCGTCGGCGAAAGCGCGCATCGCGGCGGTGCGCATGCGGTCGATGGCGTTGGCGCTCATCAGCCTGACTACCTCCAGCCGATTCTGCTCGTAGACTTCCGCCAGCTGCGCGATGACCGCCTTCAGATCCTCGCGCGGACCTCGATAGCATCGCGTCACGTCCGCTCGCTGCATGCAAACAACGACGCCTTGCGCGGCGAGCGCGCGCAACGCCTCGGCGGCCGACTCACCCGGAATTCCAAGCTGTCGCGCGACCGCCTCTTCCGTCCAATCGGACCCCGGTGCGCCGTGCAGCAGCAGCAGCGCCTCGAGCTGCTCGTAGGTATGCACATGCATGCACAGCAGCAGTCTTACATCTTCCGATACTTGCATGGCTGCGAGGTAAGGCGGAGCACCGCGTTGCGCCTGGACAGTGACCGGTGCTGCGGACCGGCTGACTGGTCGTCATGATATTGCTATTGCGGCATATGGTATCGCATAGCGGCCGGTAGCCAAGGCTTGCCAACTTGCGTTGCCGCGGCTTGCTTCGCGTTACGGCGCGCCATCCATTCGCCGCTCGAGCCGATCCTCGACTTCGCCGATGTACGCGGCGAGCGTGTCGCCGGATTGCTCGATCGTCGAGCGAAGACCGTTTCCAGACGCTCTAACTCGGTTTGCGTTGCGGCCCGTCTGCCTGCGGCGTCTGCCGAAATCTCTTGCAGCCGCCTGTCCAAGAAGTTGCGCAGCTCGGTAAACCGCGACAGCTCGGCCTGGTCGGCGCGCTCACGCTGTGCCGCGAGTTCGCGCGCGGATCGGCGCGCCTCGAAGATGACCGTCGACTGCAAGTACGCGATGTAGGTGAGAAAATGCGCCGCGAGCAGCCCCGTGATCATCAGCATGATCAGCCCGAGGGGGGCTTGGACCGTGGCGACGACGAGCGAAAGCGTCGCCGGCGCGGTGAAGGCGCTCCAGTTGACTGCGGCGAAAATAGCGAGCGCTACGAGCGTGATCACCAAGGCCAAGCTGCGCAGTGACATGGAGGCCTCCTGTCGACGGGTTGCTTTGGTCCCGAGCGCGGGCCAGGCGCACGAAAGTGGGTGATCGGAACGCGCCCGGAAGAGGCTCGCGCTCAGCGCTTGCGGCCAGGAGCCAACCAGGGGACGCAACGTCAGCGCCTGCACCAGAAGCTGAAAATGGCCACTCCGTACGTGGCAGCCAGTATCGTAACGCGCCCCGCGCCGGCGGGTATTGACGGCGCGAGCGCCACGGCTATTCCGGGTCGCAAAGGCGCCCCAGGCCATGGTCGCGGTCGTCTTCATGACCGATGCAATCGGCGCGCAGGTGTGCTTGCGGCGGGCGTCCTTTTGGGGCATACTATTGCCACCAACGGATGGTATGGAGGAGGAGAGTGTGTTTCCGGGCGGGAACGACTTTCCCGCCTTTTTTTTGGCACGCTTCAGGTCTGCTCGACACCTTCATTCTTCCATGACGAACGAGCGACTGAATCCTCAACCGCCGCCGTTCCCGCGTCGTCACGATTATCACTTGGCGGCCGGCGAAGGCCCATCGATGTGTCTATCGCCTCGCTGCCTGATCCGTTGCCCATCGCCTTCGCCCGTTCGCATGCGCGGCGGTGCCGTGACTCGATTGCGTTGACGTTTCTTTGGTTCGTCCACGATCTCGACACCTGCTCGCGCCTCGTCGCGACCTCCATTCAAGGCCCGCTTTGCGTCGCAGCGGAACCGACCTGACGAAGCACGATGCCCTTCGCGGCTGCGCCTTCCGTGCGCGCGCGGCGTGAAGGGCATTCGCGGCGAAATCCGGCGCCGCCGCCACTTTCGAAATCGCACGCGCTGTTCCTCGACATCGACGGCACACTGCTCGAGTTCACCGACGATCCGGCCCGCGTGCGCGTCGACGCCGATCTCGCTGAAATGCTACCCGCGCTCGAGCACGCGCTCGGCGGAGCGATCGCGCTGATCACGGGCCGGCAGATCGTCGACGTCGATCGGCTCTTTACGGGCTGTCGCCTGCCGGTCGCCGGCCAGCACGGCTGCGAGCGGCGGTCCCGGGACGGCATGCTCCATGCGCACCCGCCGTCACCGCGTGCGCTGATCAGGATGCGCGACGCGCTGACCGGTTTTGCCGCGCGGCATCGCGGGCTGCTGTTCGAGGACAAAGGCCACTCGCTCGCGCTGCACTACCGGCAGGCGCCGCAACTCGCCGCGCACGTGCATCGCACGCTGCGCGCGCATCTCGCCGACAAGTCGATGGGTCGCGATCTCAAGCTGCAGACCGGTAAAGGCATCGTCGAGGTGAAGCCCGAGGGCCGCGACAAGGGCACGGCGATCCTCGACTACATGCGTGAACCGCCGTTTCGCGGCCGCACGGCGGTATTCGTCGGCGACGACGCGTCAGACGAGTACGGCTTCGCCGCGGTTGCCGGCCTCGGCGGCATCGCGGTCAAGGTCGGCAAGGGACGAACCGCGGCGCGTTATCGACTGCGCGACGTCGCCGCCGTGCGGCGATGGTTACGCGCGGCGCTGCGATAAGGGCGCCACGCGGCGTCAAGCGTCGTCCGCGGGCTGCCAGCGGGCGCGGCGCTAACCGAGCCACGGGTGATACGCCGAGAACTCGTCCCGTGACAGCGCGCGCCATCGCGGTTGCGATCGAGTTCCTTCGACATGTCGGCCAACCGTCGATCATGCTGTTGAGATTGGGCCAGTGATTGCGATCGAAGCCGGCAGTGCGGGTTAGGTGCTCGCGATCGATGGTCAATTGAGCCGCTCGCCTTTGGCGCCAACGTTCAGGCTTTGCAGTGGCACTTGAACGGGTCTGGCCGGAAAGTCGCCCAGCCGGTCGACTTCGACGACGGCATAGTGGATGTCGCCGTTCGTCGTGTTCACCACCAGGTCCTTCAGATGCCCGACGTCATCGCCATTTCGATCGTTGACGTCGCCGCAATCATTTCTCGGGCCGAACGCAGCAACGAGCGCTCGGCGCGCGGAGGCTGCTCACCGAAATAGCGATCCACCTGCGCGAGGTAGCCCTTGCACGGGCGTCGTGGCCCGCTTGCACGAGTTGCTGCTGCGAGACCCCGGATGGCGCCTGCGTGTTCGTCGCGGCCGCTGCCAAGCCCGAGCCCTCTGAATTGATCCGGCATTGGCCATGTTCAGCGCTACCGAGCGGCCTGCCCGTGTGTGGGCCAATGACAGGGCGATCGCGGCGAAGCGCATCGGCCGGTTTGACGCTCCCCTGGGTGAAGCGGCGCGACTCGACCGCTTTGTGCTCGTTGAACGATCGTCGGTCGGCGGAATCGAGGAGAGGAATCGATTGCTTCGACTCGGATTGCCAGGCCCCTTTCCCGAGACCGAAGATCTCCGCGAACTGACTCTGCAGCTCACCTCGATCGGATTGGAACACTGCGGATAGTCAGCGACCACCGTCCTTCACCGTTGGGCAACATCGGTCGCTACCCCGCGTGTTTAGGGCTCGGCAAGCGGCTTCATTCCGGCGCGCGCGCTGCGCACGCTTGCCAGATTGAGGAGCGACTCCAGATCGCGGTGCAGCCGGCCCAAGGCTGCAGTCGGCATCCTGCCGAGCGCGTCGGGTATGACGCCCTCGACCGGCTTAGGACACTTCGCGAGGATCTTCCTTCCTGCCGGTGTCACGTATACGCGAACGAGCCGCTGGTCGCTGCTGCGACGTTCCCTCCGCACCAGCGCCTGCTTTTCCAGCTTATCGAGCAGGTTGCTCGAGGTCGACAAGTGGATGCGAAGGGCGCGAGCCAGTTCGGAAATCGTCAGCCCCGGACGTTTGTCGAGCTCGGATAGCGCCCACAGCTGAGCTCCGCTGACGCCGCAACGTGCCTCGATGCGTTGAAAATGCCTTTGCGAAACGCGGAACAGTTCTCGGAATTGCTGAAGGACGGCGCTGGCGCCCGGAGCGACCTTGTGCGAAATCGCCGATCGCTGTTTGCCGCGCGGCGAGGGGGCATGTTTCGCAGCCCTCGTCGAAACCCGCCGGCTGCTGCGCCGGCTAGCATCGGACATCTGAGTTCCTGTGGATTCGCGCTGCATATCGGAGGCTGGGGCGGCTCCAGCGAATATATGAACAATGCCATTGTACCCGTTGGCGACCGCCGGTCCGCGCCGTCCAACTCGCCACTCCGAGACAGGCGAGGGCTGTCGACGCCCTGCGGCCCAGACAGTGCTACGGCGATCCGCTTTAGCCAATATGGTTTTCGAGCAAACGCCCGAGTCTTTTGCGGCTTCGGGCGCCGACGGATCCATGCGACGAGCCCCCGAAATGGCGAGTTTCGGCAACGGCAGGGCGGTCCGCGCGCAGCAAGGCGAAATGCTGAGTCTCGCCATAGGAGCGCATGGACGACATCTATCGAGGCGAAAAAGGCAGCGCCCATGGCACCCAGGTCACCGGCGGGGTGCGAGCAGGCTTATTCAACCCATCCTCCCCAGAACAGGGAGGGCGGCGAGCGGTCGAGCCACTTGCACGGATAGTGCGCCATTCCTGGCGTGACGCGACTCCAAATCGCGGCGACCCCCGCGAGCAAGACGATGCCGAGGCCGACGGGCTGCCAGAGCGCGGCGAAGCCCGCGTGCGCATGGAGCATGATCAACGGATTCGCGCCCGCAGGAGGATGCACTGTCTTTGTCAGCAGCATGAAGACCAGTGTGAGCGCGATCGCCAGTACATAAACCCATGTCTCGTCTCCAAACATCTGGAAACATGCGATGCCGATGAAGGCGCCGCCGAGGTGACCGCCAAAGAGCGACCGGGGTTGCGCCGCCGGCGCGCGAGTAAGCCCGAACAGGAACACCGCGGTGCCTCCGAACGAAGCCAGCAACAGAGGCGCCGAGGGTGGATCGACGGCCCACAGCACCAGTCCGAGCGCAACGCTCGCCCCCCCCGAGCAGGCGATCAAGCGCCCCACGGTTCTAAGTAGTATCTGTTTGTCGCTCTCGATGGTCATGGGTAGAACGCTCTGGCAATCAGTCCGTTTTCGATTTCAGCGACTGACACACTTCGATGATCATCATCGCAAGTCCGATCAGCACGATTTTGCTGAGCGCGACATCCCTGGTTCACGCAGGCTTGACGAAAGATACGAGCCAGCGAGCGGTGCGTAGCAAACGCGTGTCATCGTTGCGTCGCCCGACCGGCTGCACCCACGGCAGCCCTTTCCCGCCTTGCATCAACGGAGACTCGGCGCCGGCATTCCGTACAGCGTCCACAAGGTACAGAACTCGGGGTCGGCGGTAAAGTCGACGCCAACGGGCGCGTGTCTGACGCCGCCGGCGTAACGATCGCGTCGCCCAGTTGATCGTCCAGCTCCTCGACGTCATGTAACCGCGGCGGCCGCACGCGCAGACGCCACGTCCGAGAGGATCGTCCATATATATCGCGCAATAGTATTGTTAGAAATACAGCCGCCCGCCCCGACTTGGTGCGCGGTCACGCGAATGCCCTTGATCAGCGCTTGCGCCACTCCGATTGGCCGTCAGGAACCAGGAGGGTCCACCGAACCCGGTCGCACCGCTGACGTCTCAGCGTATTTGGAAGGGTCAGCGACAATGGATCTGACGGACCTGCTTGCCGGCTACGGCTCTCTTTGGATCGCGACCGGCCTTGCGGCGATCGTTGCCGTATCGGCTGCGCTTGTCGGCTACGCACTCGTCCTGCCGCTGTTGCGTCGCCTCGCGCGCTTGAGCGTCGTGCTGTCTACGGTGCTGGAACGGGTGGTCCGACCCGCGCAGGCTCTGGTCGCTCTGCTCGCTCTGCAATTCGTCTGGACGGCAGCACCCGACGATCTGCGTTTCCTTCCCGCAGTCATGCGTGCAACCGCACTGCTGCTGATCGTCGCGCTTACGTGGCTCGCGTTGCGCGCGGTATCTGCAGTCGCCGAAGCGGTCGTTCGCATACATCCGGCGAATGTCAGCGACAATCTCGAGGCTCGCCGTGTGCAAACGCAAACGCGAGTGCTGGCACGCACGGTCATGTTCTTCGTTATGCTGACCGGCGCCGGTGTCGCTTTGATGACGTTTCCGAACGTGCGCCAGATAGGAGCAAGTCTGCTCGCATCGGCGGGCGTCGCAGGATTGGTGGCCGGCATCGCGGCGCGTCCGGTGCTCGGCAACCTCATCGCCGGGCTCCAGATCGCGCTCACGCAGCCGCTTCGCCTGGACGACGTCGTCATCATCGAAGGCGAGTGGGGACGCATCGAGGAAATCTCCGCGAATTATGTGGTGGTCAAGATCTGGGACGAGCGGCGGCTAGTCGTGCCGTTGCAGTGGATCATCGAGCATCCGTTCCAGAATTGGACCCGGCGCGAATCGCAGCTGCTCGGTACCGTGTTGCTCTGGCTCGACTACCACGTGCCGCTCGCGCGACTTCGCGCCGAGCTTGAGAACATTTGCGCCTCGGCGCCCGAATGGGACGGTCGCGTCGCGCTGCTGCAGGTCGTCGACGCGAGCGAGCGTGCGATGCAGGTGCGCGCGCTCGTCAGCGCCGCCGATGCGTCGAAGGCGTGGGATTTGCGCTGCCGGGTCCGCGAAGCGCTGATCGATTTCGTGCAACGAGAAGTCCCCGACGGGCTGCCCCGGCTGCGCGCCGAATTCGCGGACGCCGAAAAGCGCGACATCGCGAAGAAACCCGCTCCGCCTCCGCTACGCGCCGGCCGCGGCGACTCGTCGGCGATCCGGCGGCCCGAGCATCCCGGGCGGCATGCCCCTGCACCGCCGATCGAACCGGACGCATCGCCGACCGCTCATGCACACCGCGACGAGCGGGCGACTTCGAAGGGCGACTGACGGGCGACGCGTTTCGCCCATCCCGACGCTCGACGTCAGACGGCTTGCGGATGACGATCGGCGCTCGCGTGCGTCTCGTGCAACGCGAGCCACTTCAGCACGTCGTCGCGGCGGAGCAGGCCGACCAGGCGATCGTGATCGACCACGGGCAGCTGGTTCACATCGTGCCGGCCGAGCGGCGACAATGCTCCGCCGCGTCCTGGTGGGGCCCGATGCTCACGAGCGCCGATCGCGGCGTCATCACTTCGCGCGCGGTCGCAGCCGGCTCGACAAGCGGGGCGGAACTTTCGGGCGCGCGCCGTCGTTCTAATCGGTGTGGGTTTGCCCGACGACCTGCAACACCGCACGGGTCGGCTCGCGTCGACTTCCGCTACGTCGCTACGTATGACGCTCGAACTTTCTTCCATCCGCGCATCTTCCTCCCGGAGCTCCAAACATGGCTCGAACCGTCAGTGATTTCCTGATCGAACGCCTTGCCGAATGGGGCGTTCGACGGATCTTCGGCTACCCCGGAGACGGCATAAACGGCATCATGGGCGCCCTTGCGCGCGCGAACGAGGGGCCGCAATTCGTGCAGGTCCGTCATGAGGAAATGGCGGCCTTCATGGCAACCGGGCACGCGAAGTTCACCGGCGAGGTCGGCGTCTGTCTCTCGCGACGTCGGGGCCCGGAGCGATTCACCTGCTGAACGGTCTCTACGACGCGTTGCTCGACCATCAGCCGGTCGTCGCAATCGTCGGCCAGCAGCACCGCGCGGCACTCGGCGGCCGCTATCAGCAGGAAGTCGACCTCGTCTCGCTGTGTGCCCAAGGCGCACGATCTGCAACGCGCCGCCGACGTGCTCAACGCCGGCAAGCGCGTCGCCATGCTGGTGGGCGCCGGCGCGCTGCACGCGACCGACGAAGTGATCGCGGTGGCGAACCGGCTCCAGGCCGGGGTGGCGAAGGCGCTGCTCGGCAAAGCTGCCCTTCCCGATGACCTTGCATGGGTTACCGGATCGATCGGACTGCTCGGAAACGCGGCCGAGCTACCGGATGATGACCAATTGCGACACGCTGCTGATGGTGGGGTCCGGCTTTCCGTACTCGGAGTTCCTGCCCGAGGAGGGCGACGCAAGGGCCGTGCAGATCGACATCGATCCGCGGATGATGAGCCTGCGCTATCCGATGGATGTCAATCTGGTCGGCGATGCTGCCGACACGCTGCGCCTGTTGATGCCGCTCCTGAAGCAGAAGCAGGACCGCGCGTGGCGCGAGGAGATCGAGGCGAACGTGCGCGACTGGTGGGGGACGCTGGAGGAGCGCGCGATGGTCGACGCCGATCCGATCAACCCGCAGCGCGTGTTCTGGGAGCTTTCGCCGCGGCTGCCCGACGACTGCATCCTGTGCGGCGACAGCGGGTCGGGCACCAACTGGTACGCGCGCGACGTGAAGCTTCGGCGCGGCATGAAGGCGTCGCTCTCGGGCGGGCTTGCGACGATGGGTCCCGGCGTGCCGTACGCGATCGCCGCGAAGTTTGCATTCCCCGAGCGCCCGGTGATCGCGATGGTGGGCGACGGCGCAATGCAGATGAACGGAATGAACGAGCTCATCACGGTCTCGAAATACTGGCGGCGCTGGAGCGATCCACGCTTCGTCGTCATGGTGCTCAACAACGGCGACCTGAACCAGGTGACATGGGAGCAGCGCGCGATGGAAGGCGATCCGAAGTTTGCGGCGTCGCAGGATGTTCCTCACGTCGCGTTCGCGCAATACGCCGAGCTGATCAGCCTTCGCGGCATCGCGGTCGATCGACCCGACGCGATCGGGGCCGCATGGGACGTAGCGCTGGCCGCCGATCGCCCGGTCGTCATCGACGTTCTCGCCGATCCGAACGTGCCGCCGCTGCCGCCGCATGTCTCGATCAAGCAGGCGTGCGCGTACGCCGAGGCACTGATGAAAGGCGATCCGCAGGGACCGGCGATCGTCAAGGCCTCCCTGCGGCAGATCTCCGCGTAGCAGCGTATGAGGCGAGCCGACGCGCCGATCGAACGCCTGGACGTGGCGGCGTTCGTCGTACCGACGGCCACGCCCGAGTCCGACGGAACGCTCGAATGGTCGTCGACGACGCTCGTGCTGGTCGAGGTGCACGCAGCGAACGTCGACGCGCTGGGCTTCAGCTATGCCGATACCGCGACGGCAGTGCTGGTGCGCGACAAGCTGCGCGACGTCGTGATCGGTCGCGATGCGTTCGCCGTGTCCGATTGCTGGAAGGCGATGGTCGCGTCGATCCGCAATCTCGGCCGGCCGGGGATCGCGTCAATGGCAATCGCCGCCGTCGACAACGCGCTGTGGGACCTGAAGGCGCGGCTGCTCGACCTGCCGCTCGTGCGCTTGCTCGGCCAGCTGCGCGCGCGGGTTCCGGTATACGGCAGCGGCGGCTTTACGTCGTACTCGATCGCGCAATTGACCGACCAGCTGCGCGGCTGGCGCGACGACGGCATCGGCCGCGTCAAGATGAAGGTCGGCCACAATCCCGCGGACGATCCGCTGCGCGTGCGCGCGGCACGCGAGGCGATCGGCGACGCCGAGCTCTTCGTCGACGCAAACGGCGGTTACGATCGAAAGCAGGCGCTCGCGATGGCGCAGCGCTTCGCCGACTCGCGCGTCACGTGGCTCGAGGAGCCGGTCTCGAGCGACGATCTCGACGGCTTGCGGCTGCTGCGCGATTGCGCGCCGCCGGCGATCGAGATCGCTGCGGGCGAGTACGGCTACGCCCTTGGTTACTTCCGCGCGATGCTCGCGGCCGGAGCGGTCGACGTCTTGCAGGCGGATGCGACGCGCTGCGCGGGTATCACCGGCTTCATGCGAACCGCCGCGCTGTGCGAAGCGTTGCATGTGCCGCTGTCGAGTCACTGCGCGCCGGCGATCCATGCTCATCCGTGTTGCGCTGCTGCGCCGGTACGCCACGTCGAGTACTTCTTCGACCACGTCCGGATCGAGCGAATGCTGTTCGACGGCGCGATCGGTGCGCGCAACGGCGCACTCGAGCCCGATCGTTCGCGTCCCGGCTTAGGGCTCGAGCTTCGCCGAGCCGATGCCCGTCGATACGCGGCGTAGCGATTCGCCGAACGTCAGCATCGAAGGAAGATCGCGATGAAAGCCAAAGTCCTCAACGACGCGCCTGAGCGAACTTTCGCGCTCGTGTTCGAGATCGGCGACGACGTGCTTCCCGGCCTGCTCGGATTCGCGCGCGAGCACAACCTGGCAGCCAGCCACTTCTCCGCAATCGGGGCGTTCCAGCGGCTGACGCTCGGTTACTTCGACTGGCAGACGAAGGATTACCTGAAGATTCCGATCGACGAGCAGGTCGAGGTCGTTTCGCTGCTGGGCGACATCGCGCTCGACGGCAATGAGCCCAAGGTGCACGCGCATGTCGTCGTCGGCAAGCGCGACGGCACCGCCCATGGCGGTCATCTTCTCGCCGCGATCGTGCGGCCGACGCTCGAAGTGATGGTGATCGAATCGCCCGGCTATCTCGCGCGCCGTTTCGATTCTGCGAGCGGGCTCGCGCTGATCGACCCTGGCGCCTAGCCGCGAGCGGCGCGGCCGACTGAGCGACGCGCCCGCATCGATCGCCATCGCCCGGAACCTCGGGCCACGCCGCGGCTCGAACCGGTATGGCCCCGGAGCAAAACGGAGGCGTGCCATGGATAGTCGTCAGATTCAGTCCGGCGTGCTGGCCGGATTCGTCGCGACCGTTGTGCTGTCGGTGTTCATGCTGGCGAAGGGAGGGATGGATCTCGTCCCGCAGCTGAACGTCATCCGCATGCTCAATGCCATGATGGGCGCCGAGAACGCGCCGGCGGCGGGCTGGGTCGTCCACTTCATGATCGGGACGCTGCTTTTGGGGCGTTCTGTTCGGCCTGGTCGAGTCTAAGCTGCCGATCGGATCTATCGTTGCAAAGGGCATGCTGTTTGCCACGGCCGCATGGTTGCTGATGATGGTGATCGTTATGCCGTTGGCGGGCGCCGGATTGTTCGGTGTGCACATCGGGTTGATCGCGCCGATTCTCACTCTGGTCCTGCACCTCGTTTATGGAACGGTGCTCGGGGGCTTCTACGGCTGGCTCGTGCGGCGCCATCATTCGCCGACCGCCGGTTCCTGGCCGGGCGGCCGCGAGCGCTGAGGCGGCATGGTAGCCGAAGCAAGGCAAGCGCGTTCATATTGCCCACAAGTACTCCGAGGTTGGTCGAATGGAAATTCAGGAACGGCCGGCAAACTATCGAGGCCCCAACCTCGACCCGACCGGCGTCGAGCTACGCCGGCGATGGCTGGCGCGCGGAGTGTACGCGCTGCTCGCCGACGCGATCCCGAAAGACAACAGCGGCATCGTCGTCGGCGATCGCGGAGCGCTCATCATCGATGCCGGCATCAACGGCGCCGCGGCTCGACGGATCCAGCAGCGCGTTCGTGCAATCACCGACAAGCCACTGCTCTACCTAGTGAACACGAACTATCACGGCGATCACACGTTCGGCAACTATGCGTTTCCGTCATCGGTGGAAGTAATTGCGCATCGAAAGACGCGCGACAGCATGACTGACCTCGCGGCGGAGAAGCGGATCCGCATGGGAAACCTCTACGGGAACGCCGATGCGCTACGCGACGTGACGACCTGGCGGCGGCCCGATCGCGTCTTCGACGACGCCTGCATGGAGCTCGATCTCGGAAACCGCAAAGTGCAGCTGTGGCACTTCGGACCCGGGAACACGCCGGGAGACACCATCGTCTACGTGCCCGACGCCAAAGTAGCCTGGACGGGAAACTTCGTCTCCAACGAGCACGTCACGACGATGCTTCTGGAGTGCGGACCTCGCGACTACATCGATAGCCTCGCGCGCTGCGCGAACACGCTCTCCAACCTCGAGCGCATCGTGCCGGGCCACGGACCGATCGGAAAGCCCGCCGCGATCCCGCATCTCATCGATTATCTGTGGTGGCTGCTGCGTGAGGTCGACGACGCGATGCGCCTGCGTCTCTCCTGCGCGGCCGCGGTTGAGGCGGTTGCGCTCGACTCGCGATTCCTGATGCCGCGCTGGAGTCCGGCGGCGAGATTGAACCCGATGCTGCGGCAGTTCCACCGCTTGAACGTGCTGGTCACCTATCGCGTGCTCGCACGGGAGCGAGCGGCGGGGGCGCAGCGTTCCCGGGCTGCGTGATGCTGCGCAAAGCGTGGGCGTCCGCCGGAACGTGACGGTCGCAGCGTCGAGGCGGCGTTCGATGCGAAATCGGATGCGAGGACGACATCATGAACACTGCGACGATCGAGGTCATTGAGCGCCGGCCTAAGCTGCGCGAGGCACGGACCTCAGCCGAGGGCGGAGACGTTGATGCGGGCGCGCTCGCGCGGGCCCTGCGCCGCGAAATCGACGGCGAGGTGCGCTTCGACGAGAGCAGCCGCGCGCTCTACGCGACCGACGCCTCGAACTATCGGCAGGTCCCGATCGGCGTTGTGATCCCTCGCACGGTCGACGACGTCGCCGCGACCGTTGCCACGTGCCGCCGGTTCGGCGCACCGATCCTCGCGCGGGGCGCCGGCACAAGCCTCGCCGGCCAGTGCTGCAACGTCGCCGTGGTTATCGACATGTCGAAGTACCTGAACCGAGTGCTCGCCGTCGATCCCGCGCAACGGCTCGCGCGCGTCGAGCCGGGTGTCGTGCTGGACGATCTGCGACGAGCGACCGCGCGCTACGGCCTGACGTTCGGCCCGGATCCCGCGACGCACGGCTGCTACCCGCCGTGCGCAGCGCCGATCGCGGAACGCTCGTCGTAGCCGACGGGTTTGCGTGCCGAGAGCAGATCGCGCACGCAACCGGGCGGCGTGCGCTGCATCCGGCGGAAGTGCTGTGGCTCGCGCTGAACGACGCAAGCGCGCAGGATACCGAGCGCGACCTCGAGCGTTCGGCGCCCCGCAGCGCGCCCGCACGTCCACCGGTACGGGCGCTCGGCTTCATTGGCGGACTGCTGCTCGGCGCGATGGCGGCGCATGCCCTCACGCACGGCGGCAAATCGTGATTGGATATCGCCATTCGCATAAGGGTGCCGGAGCTCGTCTGCGGATACGCGCGCGAGGCCGAACTGCGCCATCCAGTCCCCTATCCTGTCGCGTGCAATCCGCAGACCTGGGCGTCGAGCGCGTTGTTGAGCGCGCTCACGAACCTGCTCGGGCTGGAGGCGGACGCTCCGCGGGCTCGCCTTCGCGTCCGACAGCCGCATCTGCCTTCATGGCTGCAAAGGCTCCAGCTCGGGCCGCTGCGGCTCGGCAACGTCCGACTCGAGCTGCATTTCGCTCGCAACCGCGATGAGGTCGTCGTACGGCCACACGTGCTCGATGGCGACATCTATGTCGAATGCCTCCGCTGACGATGCATGCTTATAAGCGACGAGGCAACGCTTTCGCGAGCACGAGCGTCGCCACACCGACGAGCGCGCCGACGATGGCCAGACGCGCGCGGTGGGGATCGAGGATGCGCGCATCGGGTACGGCGCGATTGCCAAATCGGCCATGCGCTCCATAGTCGCCGTGGACGGTATGCTCGAGGTTGTCCGGCCGGCCAGGCAATTCCGTTTCGTCGCTGATTTGACCCGTCCAGGCTCTCGCGGCCATCAGGCGATCGAGCATCGAGGGGCCGAAGAGCTGGCCGACGATCGCTTGGATTGCGCTGCGACCCACCCACAACTCGCGGGCTCCCGTCGTCACCGCGCGGTAGACGGCTTGTGCGGCGATTTCCGGTTGATAGATTCGTCCCAGCGGCTGATAGCGGTTGGAAAGCTTGTTGCGCGCCCAGTCGAATTGCGGAGTATTCATCGCCGGCAGCTGAACCATGCTCAAGCGAACCGCGCTGCGCTGATGCAGCAGTTCGGTGCGCAGGGAATCGGTGAAGCCGCGCACCGCGAACTTGGCGGCACAATACGCCGACTGCAGTGGAATAGCGCGGTACGCGAGCGCTGAACCGACCTGCACGATCGATCCGTGACCCTGGGTTCGCATCACCTCGAGCGCCGCAAGCGTGCCGTGCACACAGCCGAGAAAGGTCACCTCCATCACGCGCCGGTATTCGTCCGGCGTGACCCTCGGCACGGGCGCCACGACGGTCACCATCGCCGCGTTCACCCACGCATCGATTGCGCCCCACGCTGCAAACGCCTTGTCGCGGCAGCGCAATAGCGCCGCGGCGTCGGACACATCGGCGGGTAACGTCAAGGCTTCGCCGCCCATCGCCTCGATTTGTCGACAAACGGAGCTCAGCCTCCGTTCGTCGCGAGCGATAACGCCGACGCGCCAGCCACGCGCGCCGAAATGCAGGGCAATCGCGCGGCCGGCACCGGCCGAAGAGCCGGTCACGATCACGGTGTTCGATTTCACGAGGCACTCGCGGCGACTTGACGATGTGGCTCCTCTTCGGTTCCTTCTGAAGCGCGTTTGCGTAGACCGTCTTGCCAGAACCGATGCACCGGCTAGTAGGACGACATCCCGCACTGCGAGTTCCAGCCCCGGCGAACGCTGCGGCTCGTCGCGCCGCGGAGTTGCGCATTCCGTCGCCGGCCCACTTCGCCCTCGCCGAGTCCCTTTTGCGCAATACCGATGGCGGCGGATTGGCGTAGATTTGCAGGGGAACAAAGATGTGATTGAGCGAATCGAAGCGGACATGCCATATGGTGATACAACGCATTGCGCCGGATACGCCTTGGCATTTGGCATTGCCGTGACACTGTTCGGCTGCGGCCGCACCGAGCAGCCGGCCCAACCGCCGGCGCCCGCGCCGCAACCGGCGCAGGCAACACCGCCAGCGCAAAGCGGCGATACGGTTGCGGTTGCACCTTTGGTATCGGCAGCGCAACCGAACCCGTCCGCCCCGAACAGCGTCTCCAGCACGAGCAGCATGTACACAGTGGCGAGCGGCGACACGCTGCAAGCGATCGCCGAAAGCCATCATCTCGATTACCGCGACATCGCGAAATGGAATCACCTCGCGGATCCGGATCGGATCACGACCGGACAGCCGCTACGGCTCACTGCCCCGTGAGGCGGGCGCCGTCACATCCTTTCCTTCCAGCCCTTGGTGAGCAGCCAAGCGTTGATCGGCCACGACGTCAGAAACCCCGCAAGCATCGCGATCTGCATCATGAACCAAAAGATCGGCGTCGCCTTGTCGAGCTCGTGGCCGAAAATGATGAAGGTCGCGATCGCCATCCAGCCGTACATGCCGACCTGCCAAGCCGTGAGCGAAGCCGTATCGGCCTTGAGCGCGGCGATCAGCGCGTCACGCGCCGAGAGCTGACGCATTGGTTTGATGGTGTAGTACTGAAACCCGATGCCGAACACGAACGCCGCGACGTAATCGAGCGCCCACGTGCCGAATATCGCCGCCCCGAACAGCGTGATCGGGGCGACGACGGCGATCGACTCGGCGACCACATCACCCAGGCAGCACCCGGCGCCGCAATGCGTCGCCGCGAGCGCCGCGGCCGGCGCCAGCGGCCGGTCGTGGCTCGGCAGTTTCGCGCCTGACGCTTTCGCGGCACGGAGCGCCGTCTCGGTCATCGCGCGCCCGACGCGGTAGTACGCCCAAACCCCCACCGGGCCCGAATAGAGAGCCGTGAGCGGCCAGACGAGATTCATGATCCACATGTGCTGGCGATTGCCGACGAGAATATCGATGGCGATCGCCAGCGCGCTAATCACGCCCATTGCGACGCCGATCCACGACACGACGTTCAGCCAATCCTGCATACCGCCTCGACGCCATTGCGAGCGTCAAAGTTCCTTCATGACCTGCGCGTAGGAGAGCAACGCGAACAGCGCGGTGCCGCCAACGATGTTGCCCAGCAGAACCGGCACCGTGAAGCCGACGATCATCGAGCCGAGCGCGAGCTGATCATTTGCCACGAGCAGAAACGCTTCGACGCTGCCGGCGACGATATGCGCGAAGCCGCCGGCGGCAATCAGGTACGTCATCAGCACCACGACCCAGAATTGGGCCGCTTCCGCGCTCGGCAGCAACCACACCATCGCGGCGATCAGAAATCCGGCCGATATCGCCCTGAAGAACATCTCGATCCAGCCGTGAGCCATCAGCTGCCCGCTTACCTCCAGCATCGCTGCGCGCAGGTCGGGCGCGATGACAGGAGTGAACGTGCAAAACAGCGCCGCAAACAGCGTTCCGACGGTATTCGCGAGCCATACGATCGCCCACATGCGCCCCATGCGCCACAGGTTGCTCGCATTGAACTCCGCCATGACGGGCAACACCGCCGTGATCGTCGTCTCGGTGAAGAGCTGCTGCCGTCCCAGGACGACCATTACGAATCCGACTGCATAGCCGAGGCTGCTGACGAGCATGCGCCAGGAAGCGTCGGGCAGGTACAGATGAAGGATGCTCTGCGCGAGCAGCGAAAAGCTGATCGACAGGCCGGCGGCGACGCCCGACCACCATAGCGAGATCGCGGGTCGCGCCATCTCCTCGTCGCCGCGCCTGCGAACGACTTCGTAGATGAGCGGAGTGCGCAGACCCGATCGCTCCTCGACGGTCTTCGCCTCGCGAGCCGCCACACCGTCCTTCCTGCTCATGCGTCAACGCACATCGCGGTAGCCTATGGGGAGATCTGTGGCGTAGCGAAATAGAACGCGATCGCCAGCAGCACGTAGACGGCGACAAGAAGCACACCTTCGAACCATGTGACTTCGCCGTCGCGGATGATGCCGTTGACGATCAATGCGACACTTGCGATCGCGATCAGTTCGAGCGGATTGTCGAAGACCAGATTCATCGGGCGGCCGATCGCGTTCGAGACGATCACGAGCAGCGGCGCCGCAAGCAGCGCGACCTGGATGGTCGAACCAACGGTGATGCTGGCAACCAGAGCGATGCTTCCCCGTCGCGCGAAGTAGATCGAGGACAAGTATTCCGCCGCGTTGCCGACCACCGCCAGCACGACGATCCCAAGGAAGAACGTGGACATCCCGAAGGCGCGCGCAGTGGGCTCCAATGCGTCGGACACGAGCTCGGCCATCCAGCCCGTCGCCGCGGCGCTGATCACGAGAATCCCGATCGACTGCCACAGCGTCCAACCGCGCTGCCGCGCGGGCCGCGGCTCGTCGAACGCGAACACGTCGCGATGGGTGACCAGCGTGTAGACCAGGTTGGTCGCATACACGCCGATCAGCACGACGGCGACGCTCAGACTGAGCTTCTCGTCGAGCGAGGTAACATCGGTCGATGCGAAGACGCCGCGCTCCGTGTAGTTGAAGAGCGCCGGGATCAGCAGCGCGATGAAAGCCAGGTTGAGCAGGCTCGCCACGTGACTGGCTCGCGCCGCCTTGAATCGGAGCTGGCGCCTGCCCCACGTGCCCACGACGATCGCCAGGCCGAAGCCGAGCAGCCCGTTGCCGATGATCGAGCCGGTGATCTGAGCTTTCACGACGCTTGGGTGTCCGGCGAACAGTACGAACAGCGCGAGCACGAGCTCCGCCATGTTGCCGAACGTGACATTGAGCAGGCCTCCGATGGCACCGCCCGCCCGCTCGGCGATCGCCTCGGTCGAACGGCGGATCAACTCGGCGAGCGGCACGATCGCGGCGACCGCCGTGGCGAACGTCCAGAGGGGCGCTACATCCAGCGCGTAGTGGATGACGAGCGCACTCGAGACGAGGGCCAGCACCGAGGCGAAAACCATGATGGGCAGTGAGATCTCCGGCAGAACGGCGCACGGCGATGCAAGTTTCGCACCGGGCCGCAGGATCGACCGGCGCCAGCACAATCAATTAAGCCGGCAGGCTTCTTGCATAAACGGTCTCGCGGGCGCTGCGCCGGTGTCCCTATAAGCGATCGGGCGCCGCGCAGGTGTCCCTGTCAACGATCGAAGGAGAGCACCGATGAACGCCGCAATGAAGCGACCCGTTATTCCCGGATTGGTTGCTGCGGTCATGACCGCATGCGCGACGCAGCCGACCGGCCACAGTAATGCCCCGACCGCGCTCGGATACGGTATGGCCGGCGCGCCGGCGATTGCGTCGGCGCCGACGGCGAAGCCGCACACCGCGTTGCCATCGGCAACCGCCGATGCATCGATGTCTGGGATCGACACGCCGGCGACGACGGCGACGACCGACATGCCGTCAGCGACGACGAGCACGCCATCGACGTCGGCGTCGACCGGCGGCACCGGATCGTCGGCAACGGCGCAAAGCGGTACGTCGAGCTCGATGTCCGCCAGCGACACCACGACGGCGTCCAGCGATGCCGCCGACGATCGAGCGCGGCGCGTGTTCGATCAGCTCGACCTGAACCATGACGGCATGCTGTCGTTCGACGAGTTCTCGCGAGCGACGATTCGGCGGAAGTAGCCGATCGGCACCTGGCGAGCTGGCTCCAGGAATCTCGATCGCGAGCACGCGAGTGGTCGCGATCGATCGCGCACGCGATGTCTCGCAGGAACACGCTTTCGCGCATTGACTCCCAATACTCAGTCGAGACGCTGGCTCAGTTTCGGCGCACGTCCTTACACGCGCGAGCGCGCGCGGCCGACACATGGGTAGGCAGACGGCGTCCAAGCGCCCCAAGTGTTTAGATAGGCTTGACACTCGAGTGACCATACATCGATAGGTTTTTTTCATTGGTGGGCATCGCGTCTGCAATCATGGACTCGCGCTCGACGATGCAGAGCGCTGAGGTTGTGCTCACCAACGGCAGAGGCCAGCAGCCGCGAGAGCGAAGATCTATTCTGGGCGATGCGCGGCGGTACTTGCGATCCGACGCCCAGCGGCTGCCCGCTGCAGGTCCGAGTCGCCGGCGCCGGATTGGTTCGGTCGAGGCCGCTCGTGGCCACGTTGTGCAACCGTCCGCGGAACTAGGCGTTACGCCTTCGCGTCCAGACCATGTCGCGGTCGCCCGCGCCAGCCGGTCGCGTGCTTTGCCATCGCCGGCAGGCGCGGCTCGCATGCTCGAGTACGAGGCTCGACCTATGAGGCGCATTTCTGCACCCGAATTGCCGGCCGACCGTGATCGGATGCTCGCCGTAATCCTCGGCGTTGTCACGATCGGCGTCGCGTTCCTCTGTCTGCAACTGATGACGCCCTTTGTCGCTCCGCTTACGTGGGCCGTGACCTTCGCGGTGATCTTCGATCCGGTGCACCGTCGGCTGTTGCGATGGTTGAAGAGCCCGCCGGCAACAGCGGCGCTATCGGCGCTTGCGATCGCAGTCGTTCTCGGGTCGACAGCCGTCTACGTCGGCGGCCTTCTCGCCCAGCAGGCGATGACGTCGGTGCAGGCGTTGCAAGATGCGATCGCAGACAGGCGCTGGGAGAGCGTCATCGCCTCGCATCGGTGGCTCGAGCCCGCGGTCGGGTGGGTCGGGCAACAGCTACAGGCCGGCGGCTACGAGGATCGCGCCATCGCCGGCCTGATGGACGGCGCGCGCCGAATCGCCTCCGGTTCGATAGCGACGATCGTCGACGCGCTGCTGATGATGTTCTTCCTTTTCTACTTCCTGCGCGACCGCGTGCGCTTCCTTCACGCGATTCCGCAGTTTCTTCCGCTTTCACGTGATGAGAGTCGCAAGCTCATCTCCGATATCCGCGACGCGATCCGTGCCGTGGTCTACGGAACGGTCGCCGTCGCCGCGATCCAGGGCGCGCTCGGCGGTCTGATGTTCTGGTGGCTCGGGCTGCCGGCGCCGCTGCTCTGGGGCGTAATCATGACGATCATGTCGATGCTGCCGATGGTGGGCGCAGCCCTCGTCTGGGGTCCGGTCGCGCTCTTTCTCGCTCTTACCGGCGATTTGGCGTCGGCCGCGATTCTCGCCGCCTGGGGCGCAATCGTGATCGGCTTGGTGGACAACGTGGTGAAGCCCGTGCTCGTCAAGGACATGATGCACGTGCACACCGTCGCCGTCTTCATCTCGGTGCTCGGCGGCTTGTACGCGTTCGGTGCGAGCGGCGTCGTGCTCGGCCCGATCGTGCTCGCGATTGCGCTCGGATTGCTCGGCATATGGCGGCAACGGATCGCCGGGGCGCAGACGAGCGACTAGCGATGTCGGCCGCATGAGCCTGCCCGCCGCTGCGGCGCTTCTGGTCAGCCTCGCTGCGCTGTTCAGCTATCTGAATTATCGTTTCGTGCGGCTGCCGAGCGCGATCGGCCTCATGCTCATCGCGCTTGTGCTGTCGCTCGGCGTACTGGCGCTCGGAAAGCTGGGCATACATTTCGACGCCGTTGCGCGCGATACGCTCGCCCGCATCGACTTCGACCAGACGGTCATGACCGGCATGTTGAGCTTTCTGCTTTTCGCCGGCGCGCTGCACATCGATCTTGCCGATCTCGCGGACGAGAAGGGGCCGGTTGCCTTCCTCGCAATCGCCGGCATCGTGATATCGACCGCGCTGGTTGGCCTCGGAACCTTCTACGCGCTCGACGCATTGGGCCAGCCGGTGCCGCTCGTTTGGTGCCTCGTGTTCGGCGCGCTCATTTCACCGACCGATCCAATCGCGGTGCTGGCGATCATCCGATCCGCCGGTGTTCAGAAGCAGCTCGAGATGAAGATTGCCGGCGAATCGCTGTTCAACGACGGCGTCGGCGTCGTGATCTTTCTGCAGTTCGTCGGCATCGCGACCGGAAACGCGATGTTCGACGCGCCCGGCATCGCGACCTTTTTTTCCAGGAGGCGCTCGGCGGCATCGCTTTCGGTCTCGCGCTCGGCTACGGCGTGTTCCGGATGCTGCGCTCCGTCGACAACTACGAGGTCGAGGTGCTCCTTACAGTGGGTCTTGTGATGGGGGGTATGCCGCAGCGAACGCGATCGGCGTCTCGGGACCGATTACCGTGGTCGTCGCCGGGCTGCTGATTGGAAATCACGGGCGGCGATTGGCGATGTCCGACCGTACACGGGAACGCCTCGATACGTTCTGGAACCTCGTCGACTCCATGCTCAACGCCGTGCTGTTCCTGCTGATCGGCCTCGAGATGCTGCTGCTGGCCGTCGACGCGCGCGCGCTCTGGCCGGCGCTGATCGCGATTGCTGTCGTGCTGCTCGCGCGGTTTGTTTCGGTGCTGCTGCCCGCGCTGCTGCCCGTGCTTCGCCGCTCTTTCGACCGCGAGGCAGTCAAGATCCTGACGTGGGGCGGCTTGCGCGGGGGTATCTCGGTCGCGCTTGCCCTGTCACTTCCCGACAGCCCGTTCCGCCAGACGATCGTCGCCATGACATACGCAGTCGTGATCTTTTCGATCGTGGTGCAGGGGCTCACCATCGGGCGCGTCGTCAAGTCGGCACGCTCCGCGCGATGAGCGTGCCACGCGAAAGCCTGCGACCGATCGCCAGCCCCGAGCAGATCGGGCGCGCCGCCGGGTAGGCTCGAAGGGCGAACTGCAGCTGGCGGTGATACCAACCGCCGTGCATCCTGCGTTGCGCCGCCGCTGTAAAAATTGCGTGTACTTTTGACCAAAATATATTTCCACAAACGTTCATGCGGCATCGCGCCTGTCGCTGGCCGCACCCTTGCCGCTGCCAGCCGGCGCGCGCGATACCTGATCGGCCCCGAAATTGCTCGCAACGAGACGCACGCTCATGGCGCAGGTCTTCTCGCGACGGCTGACGCTCTCGATCCGGCTTGCGTTGCTCGCGGCGCTCGCCGCCGCGGTGGCGCTCGCGGTCACGTATCGCGTCAACGCGCGCGGCGACGCGCCGCATGACGATCCGATCGAGCAGCCGATCCCCTTCAGTCACCAGCATCACGCCCGCGACGACGGCATCGATTGCCGATACTGCCACACGGCGGTCGAGACCTCGGCCTTCGCGGGCATTCCCCCGCTTGCCACGTGCATGACATGCCACTGGACGCTGTTCAACGATGCACCGCCGCTCGCGCCGCTGCGCGCCGCGTACGCCCGCGACGCGACGCTCGCGTGGAGCCGCGTGCACGACCTGCCCGACTTCGTGTACTTCGACCACAGCATCCACATCGCCAAGGGCATCGGCTGCAGCACGTGTCATGGCCGCGTCGATCGGATGCCGCTCACGCGCCGCGTCGCATCGCTCGACATGCAATGGTGTCTGGGCTGTCATCGCGATCCCGAGCCCTACCTGCGCGAGCCGGGACAGATCTTCGACATGGATTGGCAGCCGCCGCCGGACCAGCGTACCCGCAGCGCCGAGCTTCGCAAGCGCTACGCACTGCGCTCGACGCGCGAAATGACCGACTGCTCGACATGCCATCGGTGAATCGATGAAGAGCACGAATGACGTCGTCGCCGTCCGCACGCCCGCGCCGGCGCCCGGCGCGCAGGCGCACGAGCGCTTCTGGCGCAGCATCGCTGAAGCGGAGGGCAGCGTCGAGTGCGCCCCTTTGGCGCAGCGACTGCTCGCTTTCAACCGCCGCGATTTCATGAAACTGATGGGCGCATCGCTCGCGCTCGCAGGCACCGCAGGATGCTCGCACGGCCCGCCAGAAACGATCGTCCCGTACGTGCGCGGACCCGCGCAGCAGACCTACGGCAAGCCGGTATTCTATGCGTCGGTGCTGCCGCACGACGGCTACGGCCTCGGCGTGCTCGTCGAGACAAACATGGGCCGGCCGACGAAGATCGAGGGCAACCCGCAGCACCCGGCATCGCTCGGCGCGACCGACGTGTTCAGGCAGGCGTCGGTGCTCGAGCTGTGGGATCCCGATCGCTCGCGCAGCGTGCGCAACGGCAAGCGCATCGCGACATGGAACGAGTTCCTCATCACGCTCGAGCAACGTCTGCGCGCGCTTGGCACACGCGGCGGCGCCGGATTGCGGCTGTTGACGGGCACGGTGGCATCGCCGTCGCTATATGCGCGGATCGGCGCGATCCTTTCGCGCTATCCGAACGCGCGCTGGCATCAGTGGCAGCCGGTCAATCGCGACAACGTTCACGCCGGCGCGCAGCTCGCGTTCGGCGAGCCGCTCGACACGATCCACCGCTTCGATCGCGCGCGCGTCGTGGTCGCGCTCGACAGCGACTTCCTCGACGACAATCCCGGGTTCGTGCGCTACGCGCTCGATTTCGCCGCGACGCGCAATGCGCTCGCGCCGCGCGCCGCGCGAAGCCGGCTCTACGCGCTCGAGTGCTCGCCGACGCTGACCGGCGCGAACGCCGACCACCGCCTCCCGCTGCGCGCGTCGGACATCGAAGCCGCGACGCGCCAGATCGCGGCGGCGCTCGGCGTCGCCAACGTGGGCGCTGCGGCAGGCGTGGTGCCCGTTGCGTGGCTCACCGCGATCGTCGCCGACCTGCGCGAGCACGCGGGCTCGTCCATTGTGGTCGCCGGCTACCGCCAGCCGCCGGCGGTGCACGCGCTCGTGCATGCGATCAACGAGCGGCTCGGCAACGCCGGCGCGACGATCATGCACGTCCCGCCGCTTGCCGAAGTGCCGGTCGATCACCTGCAATCGCTGCGCGAGCTCGTCGACGCGATGGCCGCCGGCGACGTCGATACGCTGATCATCTCCGGAACGAACCCGGTCTACACGGCACCCGCCGACGCTGCATTCGCAACGGCGCTCGCCAAGGTGCCGGTGCGCGTGCATCACGGCCTGTACGCGGACGAGACGGCGCTCGCGTGCAACTGGCACGTTCCGGCGGCGCACGCGCTCGAAAGCTGGGGCGACTTGCGCAGCTTCGACGGAACCGTCGCGTTGCAGCAACCGTGCATCGCGCCGCTGTACGCCGGCAAGTCGGCGCACGAGCTCTTCGCCGCGCTCGTCGGCGACGTCGCGAGCAGCGCGCGCGATCTCGTCGTCGCTTACTGGAAATCGCAGCGCGGCGACGCGGATTTCGACGCGTTTTTCGAGCAGTCGCTGCGCGCCGGCGTGGTCGCCGATTCCGCGCGCGCGGCGAAGACGGCGCGCGTTCGGGGCGCGCTCGCGCCGGCGGCGCCGAGCCGCGTCGCGGACGGTGACGTCGAGCTCGTGCTCGCGCCCGACCCGCGCACCGGCGACGGCGCCTGGGCGAACAGCGCATGGCTGCAGGAGCTGCCGAAGCCGGTCACGCAGCTCACGTGGGACAACGCGGCGCTGATGGCGCCGGCGCTCGCACGCCGGCTCGGCGTCGACAACGACGAGATCGTCGAGCTTCGCAGCGACGACCGCGCCGTCTTCGCACCCGTGTGGATCGTGCCCGGCATGCCGGACGGCTCGGTGACGCTCGCCCTCGGCTACGGCCGCAGCGCCGCCGGCGACGTCGGCAACGGTCACGGCGCGAACGCGTACGCGCTTCGCACGAGCGCCGCGCCGTGGATCGCGAACGGCCTCGTCGTGACGCGGGCGGAAGGCCGCCATTCGCTCGCGTGCGCGCAGACCCACCATTCGATGGAAGGCCGCGACATCGTGCGCCTGTATCCGCTCGCCGAAGCGGAAGCATGCACCGAGCAGTGCGGACCGCCCGACGACCACGCGCGTGTCACGTTCTACGATTCGCCGCCGACGGGTCCTCTCGCCTGGGCGATGAGCGTCGACTTGTCGGCGTGCATCGGCTGCGGCGCGTGCACGATCGCGTGCCAGGCGGAGAACAACATCCCGGTCGTCGGCCGCGACGAAGTGATGAACGGCCGAGAAATGCACTGGATCCGCGTCGACCGCTACTACGCCGGATCGATCGCGAATCCGCGTACGGTCTTCCAGCCGGTGCCGTGCATGCAGTGCGAGCACGCGCCGTGCGAGGTCGTGTGCCCGGTCGAAGCGTCGATCCACGACGCGCAGGGCATCAACGTGCAGGTCTACAACCGCTGCGTCGGCACGCGCTTCTGCTCGAACAACTGCCCGTACAAGGTGCGCCGCTTCAACTTCCTGCAGTACTCGAAGGATGTCCCCGGCCTCGACGCGCAGCGCAATCCCGAAGTGACCGTGCGCATGCGCGGCGTCATGGAGAAGTGCAACTACTGTCTGCAGCGGATCACGACGGCGAAGATCGCCGCCGACCGCGAACGGCGCGCGCTGCGCGACGGCGACGTCGTCACCGCGTGCCAGGCGGTCTGCCCGACGCGCGCGATCTCGTTCGGCGATCTCGCGCTGCCCGACAGCGAAGTGAAGCGGCGCAAGGCGTCGCCGCTCGACTACGCGCTGCTCGCCGAGCTCAACACGCGGCCGCGCACGACGTATCTCGCGCGAATCGTGAACCCGGCCGCCGGCCTCGACGAGCAGCCGACGCGCACCGGCGGCGACGCCGCGAAGTCGCGGCCGGGGCCGAGTCCGGCGCACGGCGCCAATGCGGTCGACGAGGGTTCGACGCATGGCCGCTAATGCCGGAATGATCGTCCCGCCCCGCGGCGAGCGCTACACCGGCGCGATCATCACCGACAAGATCGCCGACCTCGTGCTCGTGCGCCCCATGCATTGGGGCTATTTCGTCGGCTTCGCGGCGACCGGCGCGCTCACCGTGCTGTTCCTCGTCGCGATCGGCTACCTGTTCGCGAGAGGCGTCGGCATCTGGGGCATCAACCAGCCGGTCGCCTGGGCGTTCGCGCTGACCAATTTCGTTTGGTGGGTCGGCATCGGCCACGCCGGCACGTTCATTTCGGCGTTCCTGCTGCTGCTGCGCCAGCACTGGCGCACGTCGATCAACCGCTTCGCGGAGGCGATGACGATCTTCGCCGTCGCGATGGCCGGCCTGATGCCGATCCTGCACCTCGGCCGGCCGTGGTTCTTCTACTGGCTGATCCCGTATCCGGACGTGATGAACATCTGGCCGCAATGGCGCAGCCCGCTGGTCTGGGACATTTTCGCGATCTCGACGTACATCATCGTGTCGATCCTGTTCTGGTACATGGGGCTCATTCCCGACCTCGCGTCGCTGCGCGACCGCGCGCGTACGCGCGGCAAGCAGATCGCGTACGGGCTGTTCGCGCTCGGCTGGCGCGGCGAGGCGCGGCACTGGCACCGTTTCGAGACCGCATACCTCTTGATGGCGGGGCTCGCGACGCCGCTGGTGATCTCGGTGCACACCGTCGTGTCGCTCGACTTCTCCTACGGTCTCGTGCCGGGCTGGCATTCGACGATCTTCCCACCCTACTTCGTCGACGGGGCGCTGTACTCCGGCTTCGCGATGGCGATCGTGCTCGCCGTGCCGATGCGCGCGGTGTTCAAGCTCAAAGACTTCATCACCGTGCGCCATCTGTCGAGGATGGCGATCCTGATGCTCGTCACCGGGCTCATCGTCGCATACAGCTATCTCGTAGAAGTGTTCAACGCGTACTACAGCGCGGATCCATACGAGATCGCGATGATCGCCATTCGCTACGCCGGGCCGTACGCGCCGGTATCGTGGTCGGTGGTGCTGTGCAACGTCGTGATCCCGCAAGTATTGTGGCTGCGCTGGGTGCGCGAGACGCCGCTCGCGCTCGCCGCCGTGGGCCTCGTCGTGCTGCTCGGCATGTGGCTCGAGCGCTTCATGATCATCGTCGCGAGCCTCGAGCGCGACTTCCTGCCTTCCGCCTGGCACATGTTCTATCCGACGTTCTGGGACCTCGCGACCCTCGCTGGCTCGATCGGCGCGTTCGCGCTGCTGTTCCTGCTGTTCCTGCGCTTCCTGCCGGCGATCTCGATGTCGGAGCTGCGCAAGGAAGTGCACGACGAACCGATCCGCGCGGGGCTCGCCCGATGAGCGAGGCGCATGGCCTGTACGCGCTGGTCGCCGAATTCGGCGATCCGGAAAGGCTCGTCGACGCGGTGCACGAATGCCGCAAGCGCTACATCGACGTCGACGCCTACGCGCCGTACGCGGTCGACGGACTCGCCGAAGCGCTCGGCTTCCGCCGCAACCGCGTGCCGCTCGTCACGCTGCTCGGCGGCATCGCCGGCGGCATCGGCATCTATGCGCTGATGTGGTACAGCGCCGTGATCGACTATCCGATCAACGCCGGCGGCCGTCCGCTCGACAGCTGGCCGGTGTTCGTCATCCCGACGTTCGAGCTCATCGTACTCGGCGCGGCGATCGCCGGCTTCGTCGGGATGCTGGTGCTGAACGGCCTGCCGCGGCTCAATCATCCGATCTTCAACGCCCCGGATTTCGACCTTGCGTCGCGCAACCGCTTCTTCGTCAGCGTCCGTGCGAGCGATCGCGCGTTTGAAGCCGACGGCGTGCGCGCGTTCCTCGAAGCCCTGTCGCCAATCCGCGTGATCGAGGTGCCGGCATGAACGCGCGGCTTATCGTCTTGATCGCGGCGCTTCTCGCGCTCGGCGGCTGCGAGCGTACGTTTCGCGACATGTACGACCAGCCGCGCTACAAGCCGCTCGCCGCGAGCACGCTCTGGCCCGACGGGCGCTCATCGCGGTCGCCGCCCGACGGCGCCGTCGCGCGCAGCGAGGGCACGTTCGCCGGCACGACCAGCGGCCGGCTCGGCACGATCGAGCCCGCGCCGCAACCGGGTCCGTTCGACGCGCTGCGGCCGGAGCTTCGTCGCGGCGCGGCGGCCGAAGCGAAATCCGCGAATATCCGCGCGGCGACGACAACCGAAGCGCTCGCGCGCGGCCGCGAGCGCTTCGACATCTTCTGCTCGCCGTGCCACAGCACCGCGGGTGACGGCGACGGCATGGTCGCGCGACGCGGCTTCCCGCATCCGCCGTCGTTCCACATCGACCGGCTGCGCGAGGCCCCCGATTCGCATTTCTACGCGGTGATCAGTGACGGCTACGGCGCGATGCATTCTTACGCGACGCGCGTGCCGCCGAGCGACCGCCTCGCGATCATCGGCTACATCCGCGCGCTGCAGCTGTCGCAGCACGCGCGCGTGGCGTCGCTCGACAAGCAGGACGTCGACCGGCTGCTGCTGCCGCCGACGAAGACGCCTGCGCGCGCAGGAGCGCCGCGATGACGATCGCGTGGCACGATCTCCCGCGCGGCTCGCGCCGCGCCGCGATCGTTGGCGCGATGGCGCTCGTCGCGTGCGCGATCGGCGGCGCGCTCGAGCCGCGGACGTTCTTCGCGAGCTGGCTCGCGAGCTGGCTCTTTGTCGTCGCGATCGCGCTCGGCGCGTTGATGAACGTGATGATCCACGAGCTCACCGGCGGCCGCTGGGGCCTCGTGTTGCGCCGCCCGCTCGAGGCGGCGATGCTGACGCTGCCCTTGTGCGCGCTGCTCGCGCTGCCGCTCGCGTTCGGTCTGCCGCAGCTGTTCGAATGGGCGCGGCCGGAAGCGGTCGCCGCGAGCGACGTGCTGCAGCAGAAGCGCTGGTTTCTCAACGTACCCGGATTCCTGCTGCGCAACGCCGTATCGCTCGCCGCGTGGAGCGCGTTCGCGTTCGCGCTGCAACGGCGGCTGGGCCGCGCCGGCGCCGACGATATCCGCGCCCGGCGGCGCATCTCGGTCGCCGGATTGCTCGTCTATCTCGCGACGGTGACGCTTTTCGCCTACGACTGGGTCGCGTCGCTCGCGCCGGACTGGAATTCGACGTCGGTCGGATTGCGCGTCGGCGCGGCGCAATTCGTCGCCGCCGTCGCGTTCACCGTCGCGTTCGTCGCGCTCGATCCATCGCTGCGCCGCGCGCCCCCGCGCGCGAGCGCGCGGGACTTCGGCGATTTCGGCAACCTGCTGCTCACCGTCGCGATGTTCTGGGCCTACATCGCGTACACGCAGTACTTCATCGTGTGGTCCGAGGACCTGCCGCGTGGCGCGTCGTGGTACTGGCCGCGCGTGCTGACGAGCTGGCGCTGGCTCGCGCTCGTCGTGCTCGCGCTCGACTTCGCGCTGCCGTTCGTGGCGATGCTGTTCCGCGGGATCAAGCGCGATCCGGTCGCGCTCGGCGTCGTCTGCCTGATCGCGCTCGCCGGACAGTGGCTCGACAGCCTGTGGCTCACCGTGCCGTCGCTGCGCACTGCCGGCTTCGAGCTGCACTGGCTCGATTTCGCGGCGCTCGCTGCGCAGGGCGGACTGTGGCTCGCCGCGACGATCGCGATCGCCGAGCGACTGCCACCGACGGCGATCGCCGAATCCGCGCAAGCGAGGGCGCATGGCTGACACGCCCAGCGGCGCCGAGCGCGCGCGCTACATGGCCGAAGACCTGCATCTGAAGGCCATCGTCGCCGGCGCGCTATCGATCGCGGCGGCGATCGCGTTTGCGCTGGTCGCGGCTTTCGCCGTTGTCCATCTCGGAAACGACGGCCGGCCGGCGCCGAACCTCGCGGCCCATTTCGGCAGGCCGCCATCGATCGAAGGCGACGCCGTACTGCAACCGAATCCCGCGCAGGACATCCGCACGTTCACCGCCGAAAAGCGGCGGCTGCTCGACGGTTATGCGTGGGTCGACCGCGAGCACGGCATCGCGCGCATTCCAATCGAGCGCGCGATGGCGCTGATCGCAAGCGGCGCCACGGAGGGCAAGCGGTGATCCGCGGCTGCGCGTTGCGTGTCTTCGCCGCAGCGATGCTCGCGACGCTCGCAATCTGCGCAACCGCCGCGCCGCCGGTCGATCGCGTCGCGTTCGCACCGACGACCGGCGCGTCGCTGCCGCGCGACGCGCGCTTCGTCGACGAGCACGGCCAAACGGTGCAGCTCGGCGATTTCTTCGCATCGCGGCCGGCGATCGTCGTGCCCGCGTATTACGGCTGCTCGAATCTGTGCGGCGTCGTGCTGCACGGTGTCGCCGCCGCGCTCGCCGCGAGCGGTCTTCGCGCGGGCCGCGACGTCGATGTCGTGGCCGTCAGCATCGAGCCGAACGACACGCCCGCCGATGCGCGCGCGAAGATGCGTGCCGTGCTCGGTGACGCGAATCGCGGCTGGCACTTCCTGACCGGCAACGATGCCGACATCGCGCGCTTCGCCGGCGCGCTCGGTTATCGCTACGTCTACGTGGCGGCCGAACGGCAATACGCGCACGCGGCCGGCATCGCGATCGTCGCGCCCGGCGGACGCATCGCGCGTGTGCTCTATGGCGTCGCGTTCACATCTGCCGATCTTCGAGACGCAGTTGCCGACTCGCACGACAGCGCAACGTCGAGCAGCGATTCAACGTCCGCCGCGGCGAGCAACTGGCTGCTGTGCTTTCACTACGATCCGCGCACCGGCCGCTACAGCTTCGCCGCGATGAACGCCGTGCGCAGCGCCGCGATCGCCGCCCTCCTCGCGCTTGGCGGCTACATCGCGTACGCGCGGCGGCGCGAGCGCAAAGGCGGCGCACGATGAGCTGGCTCGGCCTTCCCGAGCAGGCATCGACGATCGCGCCGCGAGTCGATCACCTGCTGTACGCGGTCACCGCGGTCACCGGTGGGGTCGCGGTCGCGATTTTCGTCACGCTGCTCGTGTTCGGCATTCGATATCGTGAGCGCTCCGGCGCGCCGCGCGCCGAAGACGTTCCCGCAGCGCAGGCTCGCGCGCGCCGCCGCGTCGAGATCGCGTGGACGCTGACGCCGCTCGTCCTGTTCCTCGGCGCGTTCGGATGGGCGGCACGCCTCTACGTTCTGCGCGCGCAGACGCCGCCCGACGCGATGCAGCTCTTCGTCGTCGCGAAGCAATGGATGTGGAAGCTGCAGCATCCTGGCGGCCAGCGCGAGATCGACGAGCTGCACGTCCCGCGCGGGCGGCCGATCGAGCTTGTGATGACGTCCGAGGACGTGATCCATAGCTTCTTCGTGCCGGCGTTCCGTCTGAAGCAGGACGTGCTGCCGGGCGCCTACACGCACCTTTGGTTCACGGCGACGAAGACCGGCCGCTTCCATCTGTTCTGCGCCGAATACTGCGGCACCGATCACGCGCGCATGGGCGGCGACATCGTCGTGATGGAACCCACCGAGTTCGAGCGCTGGCTCGATGCGCACCGCGCCGGTCCCGACATGGCGTCGCACGGCGAGGCGCTGTTCCGCGAGTACGGCTGCAGCGGCTGCCACGGCGAGAATGCCGTCGTGCACGCGCCGAACCTGGCCGGCCTGTTCGGCAAGCCGGTGCCACTCGCCGACGGCACGACGGTGGTCGCCGACGAACGCTACGTCCGCGACTCGATCCTGCTGCCGCTGAAGGAGGTGGCCGCGGGCTACGATCCGATCATGCCGTCGTTCGTCGGCAAGATCGGCGAGAACGACATCCTCGATCTGATCGCGTACGTTAAGAGCCTTGCGCAGATGAGGGAAAGACCGCGATGAGCAGCGCAACCATCGCGCGCGGCGACAACGACGCGCGGCCCGACGCCGCGGCCGAGCGGGCCGCACATTCGCCGGCGAGCTATCTCGACGAGGGCTACACCATCCGCTCGTGGCTCACGACGCACGACCACAAGCGGATCGCGATTCTGTACGCGATCGCGATCACCGCGTTCTTCTTCATCGGCGGCGCCGCCGCCACGCTGATACGCCTCGAGCTCGCAACACCGGCCGGCGATCTGGTGAAGGCGGAAACGTACAACAAGCTGTTCACGATGCACGGCGTGATCATGGTCTGGTTCTTCCTGATCCCGTCGATCCCGGCGACGCTCGGCAACTTCCTCGTGCCGATGATGGTCGGCGCGCGCGACATGGCGTTTCCGCGGCTGAACCTCGCGAGCTGGTACATCTACGTCGCGGGTGCCACGTTCGCGCTCACCGCGATGGTCGTAGGCGGCGTCGACACGGGCTGGACGTTCTACGCGCCGTTCTCGACGATGTTCTCGAACACGCACGTGTTCTACGTGCTCGCCGGCGTGTTCGTGGTCGGCTTCTCGTCGATCCTGACCGGCCTCAACATCATCGTCACGACGCACAAGATGCGGGCGCCGGGCCTCGGCTGGTTTCGGCTGCCGCTGTTCATCTGGGCGCAGTACGCGACGTCCGCGATCCTCGTCCTCGCGACGCCGGTACTCGCGATGACCCTCCTGCTGCTCGCCGTCGAGCGCTACGGCGGCATCGGCATCTTCGATCCGGCGAAAGGCGGCGATCCGTTGCTCTACCAGCACCTGTTCTGGTTCTACTCGCATCCGGCCGTGTACATCATGGTGCTTCCCGCAATGGGCGTGGTAAGCGAGATCGTCGCCTGCGCAGCGAGGAATCCGATCTTCGGCTACCGCACGATGGCCTACGCGATCCTCGCGATCGCCGTGATCGGGTTCCTCGTCTGGGGCCACCACATGTTCGTGTCCGGACAGTCGCTGTACGCGGGCGTCGTCTTCTCGATGCTGAGCTTTCTGGTCGCCATTCCGTCGGCGATCAAGGTGTTCAACTGGACGGCGACGCTCTGGCACGGCCGCATCACGTACGGCGCGCCAATGCTCTACGCGCTCGGCTTCGTCGGTCTATTCACGATCGGCGGCATGACGGGCCTGTTCCTCGCGTCGCTCGCGCTCGACGTTCATCTGACCGATACGTATTTCGTCGTCGCCCATTTCCACTACATCATGGTCGGCGCCACGGTGTCGGCTTACCTCGGCGGCATCCACTTCTGGTGGCCCAAGATCACCGGCAGGATGTATTCCGAAGCGTGGGCGCGCTTCGCCGCAATCCTGCTGTTCGTCGGCTTCAACTTCACGTTCTTCCCGCAGTACCTGCTCGGAATCGCGGGCATGCCGCGGCGGTATCACGAGTACTCGCCCGAGTTCCAGACGATGAACGTGCTGTCGTCGGCGGGCGCGCTGATCCTCGCGTTCGGCTATCTGCTGCCGCTCGTCTACCTCGGATGGTCGCTGCTCCGCGGCGAACGCGCCGGCGCCAATCCGCGCGGCGCGACCGGCCTCGAATGGCAGACGGCGTCGCCGCCGCCGAAGCACAACTTCGACGTCGTGCCGGTGGTCGACGGCCCGCCGTACGCCTACCGGCCGTCGGTGCTCGGTCGCGCGGTGATCGACGCGCGTGAGTCGACGCGATGACGCGCGAATTGACATCGCGATGAGCGACGGCGCGACCGGCGCGGCGGCGCTGCGCGTCGCCGAGCAGTTCGAGGATGCGCCGCAGCAACGCTCGGCAGCAACGCTCGGCATGTGGATCTTCCTCGCGACCGAGCTGATGTTCTTCGGCGCGCTGTTCTTCGCCTATGCGATCGCGCGCGTGCACGCGCCCGACGCGTTCGCCGCGGCGAGCCGGCATACGAACATCTTCCTGGGCACAGCGAACACGGCGATCCTGCTCACCAGCAGCTTCTTCATGGCGCTCGCCGTCCGATCCGCCGCCGAAGGCGCGCGCAAAACGACGGTGCAGCTGCTCGTCGTCACCGCGGCGCTCGGCGTCGTCTTCGGCGGCGTGAAGCTCACCGAATACGCGCTCGACTATCACGACCATCTCGTGCCGCTGGTGAACTTTGCGTTCGATCCGCGCTACATGCCTGGCGCGCGCGTGTTTTACGGGCTGTACTTCGCGACCACCGGGCTGCACCTCGTGCACCTGTCGGTCGGCGTCGCGCTTCTCATCGTGTTCGCATGGCGCGTGTGGCGAGCGCTGCCGAACGCGCTTGCCGATCAGATCGAAGTGCTCGGGCTTTACTGGCACTTCGTCGACATTGTCTGGATCTTCCTCTATCCATGTCTTTACCTGGTATCGCGCGCATGAATCCGGGACGCCGCGGCGACGTGCTGACTTGGATCGCGCTGCTCGTGCTCCTCGCGATCACCTGCGGCAGCTCGTTCATTCGCATGGGCGCGTTCAACGTCGCAGTGAATTTCGCGGTCGCCGCGTTGAAGGCGCTGCTCGTCGTGCTGATATTCATGCACGTGCGACACGAGCGCCCGGTCATCTGGCTCGTCGCCGCGGCCGGTGTGATATGGCTTGCCCTCCTCGCCGGCCTGAGCTCCACGGACTTCGGCGCGCGAGGCTGGTAGCGCGGCCGGCGGCGGCGCGGGTCGATCGACCTACATTCCCGTCTTCGGGACGGGCATGCCTTCCCGCCTCTCGGCGGTCGCGTACGTGGAACCCGCCGCCCTCTGCGCGGCTTTCAGTCCGGAATCGGAAGCGGACGACGACTTGGTCGAACCCGACCTAGAAGCGGATTTCGACGTGACGTCCTGCTCGGCCGATTGCGCGAGCTTCAGATGCTCCTCGAGCGTCGGCAAAGCGCTTTTCGCGAAATCGCGGATGGCGGCGTCGTTGCCCGACTTCGCTTCCTTCTGGAACTCGTCGATCGCCTTCTCGTGATCGGAAACCTGCTTCTTGATGTACGTGCGGTCGAACTCGTCGCCCGACGCCTTTTCGAATTGGTCGATCTCCTTTTGCGCCTTCTTGTCGAGCTTCGTCGGCAGATCGATGCCTTGCGCGGCGGCGATTTGCTTCAGCTTGTCGTTCGCCTGCGTGTGGTCGTGCACCATCCGCTGCCCGAACTGCTTCACCTGCGGGTCGTGCGCCTTCTGCCGGGCGAGCTTGCCGGCTTCGACTTCGGCCATGCCCGCAATCGCGGCTTTCTCGGCGAATTGGCGATCGTCGACCGGCACGTTCCCATGGGTCGCACTTGAGCGCTGGGTCGCACTTGAGCGCTGGGTCGCACTTGAGTGCTGGGTCGCACCTTGCTGTGCGGCAGTTCCGAGCGGGTTTGCCTTGCTGCCCGACGGCGCGTTCTGACCCTGCGCGCCCAGCGCGAAGCCGATCGAGACGAGCGCGACAGCGAGCCCGCTTGGAGTGAAAGCTTGCTTCATCATCGGATTCTCCTTTCGCAAATATCGACGACGCGCGGTGGCGCCGCTCGGCGGAAAGCGTTACGCGACCGTGCAACGCTTACATGACGTCGGCGACGCGCTTCGCGGATCGCTCGCCGTTTTGATTGTGCGAAAAATTGTTTTGTTCAAAACGTGTTCGGCACAGGCGGAACTTTGGCGCGCGCGATTCGCTCACACGATCGAAAACCACACGCGGGCGCCGGCGACGCCGGCAGGGAATGCGCGTGCGCTCGACGCTTTGCTCCGGGGGTCGGGCGCGCGCGCACCTGCCCTTCGCGGCGTCAGCCGTCGCATTCGAGGTGCACCATGAAACTTTCTCGACGCAATCTGTTGAAGGCCGCGGCCATCGCGCCCGCCGCCGCGCTCGCGCCCGGCGTCGCGGTCGTGCCGCTCGCGCTGATGCGCGAAAGCGTTTCCTCCGCTCGCGCCGGCGCGCCGGATTACGCTGCGCCGCCAGAGGTGTTCTTCACCCAAGCCGAGGCTGAATTCATCGATGCCGCCGTCGCGAGGATCATCCCGAACGACGACCTCGGTCCCGGCGCGAAGGAGGCGGGCGTCACCGACTTTATCAACCATCAGCTCGCCGGTCCCTACGGTCGCGCCGAGGACTGGTACATGCAGGGCCCGTGGCACGACGGCACCGCCGAGCAAGGCTATCAGCTGCGCCTTACGCCGGCGCAGCTGTACCGCACGGCGATCGCGGACATCGAGAAGCACGTCCAGCAGAAATACGGCAAGTCGTTCGCGGCGCTCGACGCCGCGACGCAGGACGGCATTTTCGAGGCGATCGACAAAGGCGAGCTCGAGCTTCCGAGCTCGCATGCGCGCGAGTTCTTCGAGATGCTCGTGCAAAACACGACCGAGGGCTTCCTCGCCGATCCGATATACGGCGGCAACCGTGACTTCATCGGCTGGAAGCTGATCGGATTTCCCGGTCCGCGCTACAACTACGTAAGCGAAATCGAGCAGTACGACAAAAAGTACGAAATGCCGTTCGTCAGTATCGCCGGGCGCGACAGCGGCGTACGAAAGGGCTGACCATGGCGACGCGACTGCCCGCGGTGGACGTGGTGATCGTCGGTTTCGGCTGGACCGGCAGCATTCTCGCGAAGGAGTTGACCGACGAAGGGCTGCAGGTCGTCGCGATCGAGCGCGGAGGGTTCCGCGACACCGTGCCCGATTTCGGCGTCGATCACATCCAGGACGAGCTGCGCTACGCGGTGCGCAACAGCATCTTCGAGCAGCCGAGCCGCGAGACGCTCACGTTCCGCAACCGCGTGGACCAGACGGCGCTGCCGATGCGCCATCTCGGATCGTTTCGGCCGGGCACGGGCGCCGGCGGCGCCGGAGTGCACTGGAACGGCCAGACGTGGCGCTTCCTGCCGAGCGACTTCCGCAGCCGAAGCCACATCGTCGAGCGCTATGGCGCAAATTTCATCCCCGCCGACATGACGATCCAGGACTGGGGTGTCACGTACGAGGACATGGAGCCGTACTACGACAAGTTCGAGTACTTGTGCGGCGTGTCGGGCCACGCCGGCAACCTGAAGGGCGCGCCGCAATCCGGCGGCAATCCGTTCGAAGGCCCGCGCTCGCGGCCGTATCCGTTGCCGCCGCTCAAGCGCAGCCACGGCTCGCAGCTCTTCGACAAGGCGGCGAGGGAAGTCGGGTACAAGCCGTTCCCGGCGCCGGCGGCGAACACCTCGCAGGCGTACCAGAACCTCTACGGCGTGCAGATGGGCATGTGCACGTACTGCGGCTATTGCGAATGGTTCGGCTGCGGCAACTATTCGAAGTCGAGCCCTCAGGCGTGCGTGTTCCCCGTGCTGCTCGGACGCGGCAACTTCGAGCTGCGCGCGCACAGCGAGGTCACGCGGGTGAACCTCACGCCCGACAAACGCCGCGCCACCGGGGTGACGTACGTCGATCTCGCGGGACGCGAGTTCGAGCAGCCGGCGGACATCGTGCTCCTCTGTGCGTACGCACAGCACAACGTGCACCTGCTGCTTCTTTCGGGCATCGGCACGCCTTACGACCCGAATACGAAGCAAGGCGCCGTCGGCCGGAACTACGCGTACCAGATCACGTCAAGCGTCGACGTGTTCGTCGATGACCTGATCAATCCGTTCATGGGCGCCGGCGCGCTCGGCCAGGCGATCGACGAATTCAACGGCGACAACTTCGATCACGGGCCGCACGGGTTCATCGGCGGCGGCTACATCGCGCTGTGGACGACTGGCGGCCGCCCGATCCTGCAGCATCACGTTCCGGCCGGAACGCCGGCATGGGGATCGAAGTGGAAGCGCGCTCTCGCCGAGAACTACTTGCACAGCGTCAGCATCGCGACGCACGGCAGCGTGATGAGCTACCGCGACGCGTACCTCGACCTCGATCCGACGTATCGCGACTCCTACGGCAACCCGATGCTGCGGATGACATTCGACTTCCACGACAATGAGCACAAGATGTCGAAGTTCGTCACCGGCAAGGCGGAGGACATCGCGAAGGCGATGAAGGCGCGCTCCCATCACGTGAAGCAGCGCAGCGGCCACTACTCGATCGTGCCGTACCAGACGACGCACAACACCGGCGGCGCGATCATGGGCGACGATCCGCGAAAGAGCGTGGTCAACCGCTACCTGCAGTGCTGGGACATGCCGAACGTGTTCGTGCAGGGCGCCTGCCTGTTCCCGCAGAACGCGGGCTACAACCCGACCGGCACCGTCGGCGCCCTCGCGTTCTGGGGCGCTGACGCGCTGCGCCGCTACCTGCGCAACCCCGGACCGCTCGTGTCCGCATGAAATCTCCGCCGAAGCTCACCATGCGCGCGCCATTCAATCTCGTCGCCGGCATACTCGGCCTGCTCGCCGTGTGCAGCGTGTCGCTCGCCGACCAGAGCGGCACGCCTGCGCTCCACTCGCAGATCATGCGCGGACGCTACCTCGTCGAGGCCGGCGATTGCACGGCGTGCCACACCGCTGAAGGCGGGCAGCCGTTCGCGGGCGGCCGCGCGATCCCGACGCCGTTCGGAACGATCTACTCGTCGAACATCACCCCGGACAAGGAGACCGGCCTCGGCAGATGGAGCGACGAGGACTTCTGGCAGGCGCTGCACGACGGCCGCAGCGCCAAGAAGGGCCGCCTTTATCCGGCGATGCCGTTCCCGTGGTACACGCGGCTCGGGCACGACGACGTGCTCGCGATCAAGGCGTATCTCGACACGCTCGCGCCCGTGCGCAACGAGGTGAAGGAGCCTGAGCTGCCGTGGCCGTTGAGCTGGCGCGCGGTGGCGCTGTGGGCATGGGACGGGATGTTCTTCGAATCGGGCGTATTCC
Organism: uncultured beta proteobacterium; assembly: GCA_963728935.1. Lineage (GTDB taxonomy): Bacteria > Pseudomonadota > Gammaproteobacteria > Burkholderiales > Casimicrobiaceae > CAVSMC01. The sequence goes on from CAVSMC010000002.1 coordinate 134,082, forward strand.
GGCGGAATGCGCAGAAGTCTGCCGAGTGGAACCGCGGCGCGTATCTCGTCGACGGTGCCGGTCACTGCGGCGCGTGCCATTCGCCGAAGAATCTGCTCGGCGCCGTCAAGAGCGACGAGCGCTTCGAGGGCGGCATGGGCGAAGGATGGTTCGCGAGCAGCCTGCGACCTACCACGGGCGAAGGCCTGGGCAGCTGGTCGTCCGACGACATCGTGAAATACCTGAAGACCGGCGCGAACGATCACACGCGCGCGATGGGCGCAATGAAGGCCGTCGTCGAGAAATCGACGAGCCATCTGAACGACTACGACCTGCACGCAATCGCCGTGTATCTGAAGGATCCCACCACCGGCAACGCCGAGCACGCGAAGACCCAAACGGCTTCCGACCATCGCGAGGTGCTCGACCGTGGGCATCTCGTCTACGTCGACCAGTGCGAGGGGTGCCACATGGAGAAAGCCGAAGGCTTGAAGGGCGTCTTCCCGCCGCTCGCCGGCAATACCGCGCTGCACGCCGACAATGCGACGTCGCTTGCACGCATCGTCCTCGAGGGTGCGGATGGCGCGAGGACCACGCAAAGCCCCGAAGGGTTCGGCATGCCGGGATTCGCCGACAAGCTGAGCAACGCCGACATCGCGGCCGTGTTGACGTACCTGCGCGCGAATTTCGGCAATCGGGCGTCCGAGGTGTCCGAGTCCAAGGTCGCCGACGTGCGCAAACAGATCGCCCAGAAGTGACGCGAGTGCGGGCGCCCGAGACCGGGCCCGCGATCATCGCAGGCACGCGAGCGATGCCAACGAGACGGCGTGCATCACGGCGCGCCGTTCATCATCGGGTTAGAGCCGGCTGTGACCCGACGACGCCGTGCTGAACGCGGAAGGCCCCGCGAGGCTCCGCATGCCGAACCGCGACGGCTTCGTTGATCGAGCCACTCGACGCGCTGCGCCTCGCGCGCCGCGTCGGGGATGTCCGCTTCATTCGATGCGCGCACCGAGAGGGCCCCGCGTATCCAGGAGGAGAAAGCCGTGAGAATCGCCATCAACGGGGGGGTCTGCGCCGTGCATGCGCAAGCGTCGGCGGCCGCCGCCGGTACAAACGCGCAGGCGGCGAGTGCTTTCCGGTCGGTGACGCGGGGCGATCGTGCAATTTTTTCCGAATCCGCGCGGCGCCCGGCTCGGCACGCGACAGCGTCACGTCGCCGCTCACGCTTTGCTTTTGCGCAAAATCATTTGCTCAGATATGAGATGGCGGAACTTTGAGACCCACCGTGCGCTCACATCGGCAAAGCGAACGTCAGGGCGCGACAGCAGGCGGCAGCAACGGCGATCGCGTGCGCGGTGCCTGGCTCCGGCACCGCGCACGCGAAGCCGCGCCCGCCGCTTCGGGTGGGCCGCTTCGTTGGCATCCGATTGACGGACCACGATGCATTCGCCATCACGCCGCAGTCGCGTTGGAAGTCGCCGCGGTCGGCCACGCAATAGTCTAACGCCGCGCTAGCAAGCATGCCTGGGCAAGCCGCTGCAAGGGCATCACGATCGCCAATGAGGACGCTCAACGAAAGGCGGCTGCGGTCGCTGTTGCGCGCGCTCGATCGCCGCGAGCGCGAACTGCGTCGCATGATCGCCGAGGAGCGGAATCTCGCCGCCGCGGCGGACGACCTCTCGCTGATGAAGGACCCGTCGAGCGACGGCGCCGACCGCGCGGATGCGCGCATGCGTTCCGAACTCGAGAATCGGATGATCGACCACTACCTGAACGAGCTTGCGAGCATCGACGCCGCTCGCTCGCGCATCGGCGACGGCACGTTCGGCGTATGCGTCGACTGCGGCGAGTGCATCGATGCGCGACGGCTGCTGGCCGTTCCCGACGCCGCGCGCTGCACGATATGCCAGCGTCGCCACGAGCGACGACTGGGTGTTTGAGCGCACACACGCGGGTGGTCCGCTCCGACTCTCAGCGTAACGCTCGAAACGAAGCGCGAATGCAAGAGCGATCCCGGCGTTGGATTACGCTCGCCCTGATTGGTGCCGTGCTGTCGGCTTTCGCGTTGGCATGGCGCTACACGCCGCTCGGCGAGTTCGCGACGGCCGACAGGATCACCGCCATCGCCCAGCGCGCACGCGAACAGCCGTGGGTGCCGTTCGCATTGATTGCCGCTTACCCCGTAGCGGCCCTCGTGATGTTTCCGAGGCCGCTGCTTACGTTGTGCGCAACAATTGCATTCCGGCTCTCCGCCAGTAATCAGCGGCGCGAGCGCCAGCGGCAAGTCGATCCGGACGCAACGACCGCGTTGCAAGCGGCTTTTTCAGGGCATACTATATGCTGCCAAAGCATACGGGATCGAACAGGAAAGCGAAGCAGTAGACGGTCGTGCACTTCGCAGGTCTGATCCGCGTTTCGCGGGGCCGCGGATGGGCGTCCGCGACTGCATCCGGCAACGGGACAATCGGATTCCGGTACGCACTGGCATCAGCACCGCGCCGCGTCAGGGGCATCATGAAATCTTCAAGTCATCGCCTCCAATGAGATCTTGACAGTGGCGAGGACAAACGCGATTACACGCTACGGGCATTCCCTGGGCGAACACCTCTGGAAGAGGTCGCTGCTCACTGCCGGTGGCGGATGATTTGACTGGCTGACGGCGACGTCGCACGGCTGCAAGTTCGATGCGGCGACCCCTGGTAGCGGGCACGCGGAAAGGGCCGCGTTCGCGAAGACGCACAGGATGTGGCGTGACCGTCGGTAAGACACACCAGGAGGGGCCATGGAGCATCCAATAGGACCGGTCTATCCCGATCGCGATCACCCCCTCGCGCAACCGGCGGAACGGACTCGGCGCGAAAGAGGGCCCCGCCCTTCGCGTTCCCGCCGGTGGCTCGTCGGAATTGTTGCGTGCGGGGTTGCGGTTGCCGGGTATCTGGCGTGGCGGTATCACGCGCCGATGTCCATACCCGCGGCCGATTCTGCTGCGGAAGCACCTTCGCCGGCCGCTCCGCCGGCACCAACGCCTTCTCCCCCGAGGTCGCCGCTGACGCAGTCACGGCTTCCCGACTATCCCGTTCCCTCGATCGACAGGCCCCAGCTTCCCTCGTTGGCAGCAAGCGACGGCATGTTGGGCGACGCATTACGCCTTCACTTGGGAGCGGGTGAAGTGGCCGATCTGCTGTACGGGACCGACATCGTCTGGCGTCTGGTGGCAACGATCGATGCGCTGCCCCGCAAGCAACTCGCTCAGCGGCTGCTGCCCGTGCAGTCGCCGAAGGGATCGTTCCTGGCGCGCGAGCAGGACGGCCGTTGGGCGATCGATCCGGAGAACAATCGGCGCTATGCAACCTACGTGGCGTTGGTGGAGCATGTGGACAGCAAGCGGCTTGTCGAGACGTACCTGCTCTTCTATCCGCTCTTTCAGGAGGAATACCGGATGCTGGGCCATCCTGACGGCAACTTCAACGACCGTCTCGTCGCCGTCATCGACGATCTGCTCGCCGCACCGAGCGCGGCCGAGCCGATCGCGCTGGTCCGTCCCAAGGTATTCTACGAGTTTGAGGATTCGGAGCTGGAGCAGCTGTCCGCCGGGAAAAAGATCATGCTGCGCATTGGAGAAGCGAATGCGCGCACGGTCAAGCGCAAGTTGGCGGAGATTCGCCGGCAAATCGTAGGCGTCAGCCGACCGCATTGAGCCGCATTCGCGCCAAAGGTCCCCGGGCTGCCGAGTCGCCAAAGGCCGTCCCGCGGCTCTTGCTTGCTCATGGTTTGCCGAGCCCCGATGAATCGCTGCTGTTGCACGTAGAAGGGCGCCTCCACCGAGCCGCTTTCGCGTTCTGCGCATGTGGCGCGCGCAAGCGCAGCAGAGGCCAACGGTCGCGCGCTCGTTGCTGTTTGGCTTGGAGTTTCGCGTGCTGAAGACCCTGCTCTGGCGCTTTGCCATACCGACCTTCGTCGCGATCGCGGCCGCGGCATGGATCGCCGCGCCTCACGTGGAGAGCATCCTTACCGAGTGGTTCGGCACCGATATCGCGCTTCGCGCGCGGCTGGTCATGAGCAGCATCGAGGATCCGCTCGCCGAACTCGTGGAGAAGCACTCGCCGACGCGGCTGAAGCAGTTCCTGTCCAAGGTAACCGCGGACGAGCGACTGCTCGGCGTTCTCGTCTGCCGTCCAGACGGCAAGCCGATCTTCGCGACCGAAGCGGTCCCTGCACAGGTGTCGTGCGCGCTCGCGGTGGGCGACCAAGGTCCGGCGAATCAAATCATCCACACGCCCAAAGGCTCGGTCCACGTAGCCCGTTTCGATAGCGCCACGTCCGGCGGCCCGCCGTTTCGCACGCTGATCGTGCATGACCTCTCGTTCGTCGATCGTCGCCAGATCAAGGCGCGCGACTACCTGGTCGCCTTCGCGATCGTCTCCGCAGTCGGACTGCTATTGTTGTCGGTTGCCGCGGCGTGGCTGTTGTTGCGCAGTTGGGCGAGCGCGCTGATCGTGGACATCCGCGGAAGACGCTTTCTCGACGATTCCACGTCGCATCGCTCGTCGCTGCCGATCCTTTCGCAGGTCCGCCAGGTTCTCCGCGAGATCGAGCAGAACCAGCGTCTCGAGATCGAATACCGCGAGAACTGGACTCCACAGGCATTGCAGCATGTCGTGCGGGAGCTACTCGAGTCACCACAGGTGGTCGTCGTGTCCAACCGCGAGCCCTATATCCACGATGTGGGGGTTGACGGGCGGCCGATCGTGCGGGTGCCGGCGAGCGGCATGGTGACCGCGCTGGAGCCGGTGATCCGCGCTTGCGAAGGGGTATGGGTCGCACACGGCAGCGGTGCGGCCGACCGCGACGTGGTCGACGCTCACGACCAGATCCGCGTGCCGCCTGGCGATCCGGCCTACACGCTGCGCCGCGTGTGGCTCACCGCCGAGGAAGAACAGGGTTATTACTACGGATTCGCGAACGAGGGACTGTGGCCGCTTTGCCACCTCGCCTATGTGCGGCCCGCATTCCGCGAGCAGGACTGGCTGCAATACCGCACGGTGAATCAGAAGTTCGCCGACGTCGTCAGCAAGGAATCGCGCAGCGACCGGCCGCTCGTGTTCGTCCAGGACTATCACTTCGCACTGCTGCCGGCGCTGCTTCGCGACAGAATTCCCGGCGCCACCATCGCGGCGTTCTGGCACATTCCATGGCCCAATGCCGAAACGTTTGGCGTGTGTCCTTATAAGGAGGAGCTGCTGCACGGTCTGTTGTCGGCGGACATCCTGGGCTTCCACACGCGCTATCATTGCCAGAACTTCCTCGCGACGGTCGAGCGTTTCATCGAATGCCAGGTGGACACCGAATTGATGACCGTCAGCGTCCAGGGCCACGCGTGCCACGTCGCACCGTACCCGATCTCTATTGCATGGCCCCCGGGTGGACTCGAGAACCTTCCGCCAGCCCACGTATGCCGGCGCGAGGTTGTGCGTCGCTTCGGCTTGGATGAAAGCGTGCGCATCGGCGTAGGCGTTGAGCGCTGGGACTTCACCAAGGGCATCGTCGAGCGATTCCTCGCTCTCGAGCGCTTCCTCGACCAATACCCGAAATGGTGCCGACGGGTGACGCTGCTTCAAGTCGCCGCGCCGACGCGCAGCAGGCTACCCGTGTACGAAGCGCTTCAACACGAGACGCAGGATACGGCGAGGCGAATCAACGAGCGCTTTGGCGACGACCAGTGGCGCCCGATCGTGCTGATAGGCGAGCATCAGGCGCCACCTCAGGTATTCGAGCTCTACCGAGCGGCCGACTTCTGCCTGGTGAACAGTCTTCACGACGGCATGAATCTCGTCGCCAAGGAATTCGTCGCTGCCCGCGACGACGAGGATGGCGCGTTGATTCTCAGCACGTTCGCCGGGGCCTCACGCGAACTTGTCGAAGCGCTGCTCGTCAATCCCTACGACATCGTCGGCACCAGCGAGGCGATTCTTGCCGCGCTGGAAATGCCGCGCGAAGAGCGCCGCAAGCGTATGCAACTGATGCGACGGACGGTCAAGGAGAACAATGTCTATCGGTGGGCCGGGCGCATTCTGACGGATGCGGCGCGCGTACGGCAGCGCGAGCAGTTGCGGCTTCAGGCCTCTGCTCATGCAGATGAATCCTTGTCCACACCCAAGATCGTGCGCATCCGCTGATGAGCGAACGGTGTCGTTCTCGCGACTTTCTACCGCTGTCATCAAAGCGGCGCGGTCCTGAGGCGTCGACGATGGCAGGCTGCGGCCAGTCCCAATGGCGCCACGCCATGCTCATGTTCTTTGCATCACGACGTGCGCCGACGGATGGACGTCGCAACCGCTTCGCATGCGCGAGCCAGCGCGCCGGACCGCCTTTCGATTCTGCTGCCGCATCGGTACTTTTCGAGAATGCGGTATTGGTCGATACTGCACGGAAGGGTTGGCTTCCCTACAACTGCGGCCACGCCTAGCAGGTGGCGCCAGCCAAGCGCGCAACTGCCATGCTTCGCGTCGGCCGCGAAAGACGCGCCGGAGGATCGAATGGCTATCTACAACCGGTCGATAGCGGCTCTTGTCGCCATGCTCGCTCTTGTCGCCGGTTGTCAATCGAGCAAAGTCTCTGAGACGGCTCAACCCACGACGCCCCCGATGGAGGCCCCCGCGACACCGGAGCCGAGCCCGTCGCCACCGCCCGAAAGCACGACGCCGGCCAAGCAGCCGGAAGTCATGCCAGCTCCTCAAGCCGATACCGATTCAATGCCGACGATCGAGCTCCAAAAGCGGCTCGCCGAGCTTGGGTACAGACCGGGGCCGCTGGACGGCGTGATGGGTCCGCGGACGATCAATGCGCTAAAGCGTTTTCAGCGCGATCAAAAGTTGCCGCCGACGGGCAAGCTTGACGCCGAGACTGTTGCAAGGCTTCACGGCGCGAGGCACTGAAGCTGTCTCAGCCTCGGATAAAGCCGTCCGATCGCACGCCATTCGCAGTGCGTGACAAGCCGGCAGGAACGCGTACGGTGGCGAACTCTCCGGTTGCGCAGGGAAGAGAGCAGGAGCGAGCGGCTTCATCGCGTCGCGGAAACTGCGCGCGCTCGCGAGCGAGCTACCGACGACCGAGAGAGCCTTTCGAGACAAACGGAATCCGAAATTGCGAGCAATCGCTCAGCCGGCTCTTTGCGCGCCCTGACGAAGTCGTCCAAAGCGCGCACGCCTGAATTGCGCATGTCGCGTTACGTTCCGCCGTCGAGATTCGGGCTGACAGACACGCCGACTGCGCCACTGCCCTGATCGGACCGGATGACGGCTTGAGACGTTGGGCGCGACAGAGAGCTCGCTGCTGTGCCCGACCATTGCCGACCGTGCTGATGTTGAGGCGGTTGCCTTTCAGACGGCCGACGCGTCGCCGACGATGACCTCGCTCGCCTTCTCGCTGATCATGTACACCGAACAGGCGATGAAGAAGCCCGGGATCGTGGGGAAAACCGAAGCGTCGACCACGCGCAGACCTTGCGTCCCGTGCACGCGGAACGCGCCGTCGACGACCGCCATCGGGTCGCCCGCAGGACCGATCCGGCACGTTCCGCACGCATGATGTCCCCACGCGTTGTCGCGGATGTATTGGCGCAGCTCCTCGGGCGTGCGAACCGCCGGCCCCGGTAGGAGCTCCTCCGCGATGATGTCGTCGCAGCGCCCGTTGATGGCGCGCACCGCCTGAACCCCCGCGACAACTGCAGCAAGATCCTCGTCCGCGCCGCTGCCCTCGAAGTAGTGAAAGTCGATGTCCGGTGTGTCGCACGGGTCGCGCGAGCGCAGCCTCACGCGACCAGCGCAGTTGTGCGTATGCGCCTTGAGGATCGCCCAGGTGAAGAGGTCCCTGCGGTTAGCAATCTGCTGCGAGTAGCCGGGAAAGTAGCCCGCGAACGATCCGAGCAGCGCGAAAGCGAATAGATCGGGGTCGGCCACGTCCGGCGCCGATCGCTGGATCAGCGACATCAGCGCGCCGTTGGTGGTGTACGGACCCTTGCCGCGGCGCCATTCGCGAAGCGGAGCGTCGTCGGCTTCGCCCGGCAACGGGGGTCGCAGCGTCATCCCCTGCATTAGCGCAAACTCGCGTTTCGCCCGGCTGACGACCGAGATCTCGTAGCGGTCCTGCAGGTTTTCGCCGACCCCGGGCCGATCGAGGCGCACCGGTATGCCGAGGCGCTCCAGTTCCTCGCGCGGCCCGATCCCGGACAGCTTGAGCAATTGCGGCGTGTTGAACGCACCGGCGCACACGATCACCTCACGGGTCGCGTCGACAGTGAGCGGCTGCGTGGCCGGATGTGGCTCGAACAGCGGATCGGCGCGGTACAGGTGCTCGCCCACTAGGTACTCGACGCCGGTTGCACGCCGGTTCGCGTCGAGCAAAACGCGGGTGGCAAGGGCGTGCGTGCGCACGACGAGACGGTCGGGGCAGGCCGCGCGCACCGCGCGCACATAGTCGCGCGCCCCCACGCGTACTCCGGCGTGCGTGGTGAGCGGCATCATGCAAAGACCATCCGCCCGCTCCCCTGCAAAACGCGCATCGTTCGGATCGACGCCCTGACGAAGGCGCCCCCAGAGCCGGTCGATACCGCTTTGCAGTGCGCCCAGCGCCTGCGTCACCGTCTCGAAAAGCAGCTTCTGCACGAGCGCGTCGCGGGCGAGCAGCAGCGGGTCGGCGAGGCTGGTCGCGAGCCAGCCGCGGAATCCATGTCCTCCGGCGGCTTCGGCCACGCGATATTCGCAACGCTCGAGCCGTTCGAAATAGCGCCGCATGTTCGCGCTGCTCCATGACGTATCGGCCGTCAATTCGGCGATGCGATCCCAGTCGCTGTCGTGCGGATACACCAAGATCATTGCATTGTGTGCCGTGCAGCCGCCCAGCGTCGCGCAGCGCGGGTAGAGCACACCCCCGCGCTCGGCGCAGAATTTTGGGTCACGTCGCTGCCGCTCGTCGTCGGGGTAGTGGCGGACGAAGAAATTCCAGCACATCCGCGCGTCCTCCGAGGCGCGCGCATGAAACGCGGGGACCTCGTATTCCAGCGATGGCTCCTCGTTACCGGCTTCGAGCAACAGCACCCGAAAACCGGCGCGCGCGAGATTGGCGGCAAGCGGCCCGCCGCCGGCGCCCGAGCCGACGACGACGTAATCGAACGCCTCGCCGCGTGCGCCGGCGGCGCATTGCGCTGCGAACGGCGCGCGCGACCCATCCCGCGAAGGGAGAAGCGACGCGCAGCCGCTCGCAAACGCACCGACAGCCGAAAGGCACGCGCCCGCAAGGCGAAGGAAACGGCGTCGCGGCGCGACGCTCGCGCTCGGCAATGGTTGCTCGCGGCTCACGTTTGAGCGGCGCGCTGCATACAAGCCGCCGCCGCCGGCGCGCCGATGGGTGGCGCCATCGACATGCGCTCGCGGCGAGCCCGCCTCACGGCCTCACAGCGTCTTGAGGAATGCGATCAGCGCCCGCTTGTCCTGATCGCTCAAGCCCGGCTCCTCGCTGAAGTAATCCGTGCCGAAGTAATGGCCGCGGTTCACGACGAAATCCGGACATTTGCTGACCGCGAGGAGCGGCGCGACCAGCGGCTCGAAAGCCTTTCGCGCCTGCTCGTCGGTCGAATTCGGCGGCAGCGACTTAAGCGCCGGCAGGGCGACCGCGAGCACCTCGAGCACTTTCGATCGCTGCTCGAGGTCGACGTTGGCGAGCAGGTTGATAGGCGTGCCTTTCGGAATCGGGCCGAGCTCGATGCCACCCTCTTTGAACAACCACGGCTGCACCGTACGAAACGGCCCGACGAGCGACTGCAGGAAATCCGGCAGATAGCCCTTCGGCACCCGCAAATACGACGTCACCGGCGTCACGTCGATCCTGCCCGGCAGCTTCTTGCCGGATGCGGTGACGAACATCCGATCGCCGTCGCGCTTCTCCGGCCACAGCAGCTGCTCGATGGCACTGTCGAACGATTTCATGCGGTCGGCTACCGAGCCGCTCCAATAGAAGCCGCCCAGCGAATTGTTGAGAAGAAACGGTGCCGACGACCACAGGCTGATGAGCGACGGCGGACGAATATAACCGCGACCACCCGCCGGCATCGGGAATGGCCGGGGCTCGCCGGTGAACGGGTCGTGAACCGTGACGGTTCCGACCGACGGGAGGTTTTTGTACGTTTGCGAAGAGAAATTGTCCCAGATGTCTCCGGCGAGCGCATTGGTCGCGAGCGACGAGCACGCGTTCGTTTCGAGCAGCGTGACCGGTACGCGCAGCTCGGTCGACAAATAGTTGTCGGTGGCGAAGTCCGCGGCGAGCGCGATCCGGGTCATCTGCGACTTGAACTCGCCGCTCTGCGTGTAGCGCCAGTAGGCGTTCCAGCAGCCGAGATAGCCCGCGCCCGCGCACGCATCGGCCTGGAAGAAGCGGTACGCCGGCTCCGGCAGCTTGCTCGAATGACAGCGCGCGCAGCGCTCGGCGAAGACGGTCTTGCCGCGCTCGAGCTCGCGCGCGTCGGCGGTCAGGTATGCAGCGCCTCCTGGCGCGTTCTTCAACAGGTCGGGCTTGGCGGTGGCGAGGAAAAACAGCGCGACGTCCGGCGTCTGCGCTTCGGTTGCCTTCCAGTAGCTCGAGTTGCGGTCCGCCACCGCGATCTCGAACGACGTGAAGCGCGAGCCGCCGACAAACGGCCGGAAATGCTCGAGCCACTCCTCGCTGAACAGACCGATGTTCACATAAACGCGGTTCAACGCGCCGAGGGGGCCCACCGAGTCCGAGCCATCCTTGAGAATGCGCGGCGTCCACACGGTGTTCGGCGCCTGGTAGAACTGCGTCAGCGGAGCGCCGGCGGAGACATACCTGTTGAGCTGCTCGTTGTTGAGCTCGCCACCGGCGAGCCGCTCGCGACCCATCCTTGCCGCAAGCTGCATCCGTGCGCCGAAGCTGTAGACCGCGTTCATCGTGCGCGGATTGTTGATGTAGTCGGTCGAGACGAACGAGGTGTCGAGCGCACCGGGGCGCGACGTATGGAAAAGCTGATACGCAAAACTCGTCGGGTCGACGTCCCAGACGAAGACGCGGTCGACCCAAAAGTACTGCGCGCCCGGATTCGAGTTGAGGTTCTCCCATTTCGGATGTTCGGGATCGGCTGGCGGATTGTTCGGATTGGGCCCGACGTGGCAGAAGCCGCAAGTCATGCCCACCCGATAGGGTTTCACCAGGTTCTTGTCGTTGTAGTAGCTTGGGTCGGTGTAATAGCGCTCGGGATCCCAGCGCCTTGCCGCCGCTTCGTCGAAAGCGGGATTGGGAAAGAGCCGCAGCCCGACGACGCCGGTCGCGTAACCGTAATAGGAACCGACCGGTACCGTAGTGCCGCGCGCGCCGATCTTCACGCCGGGATACTTCGCTTCGTTTTCGAACGGATCGAGCGGACAATCGGCGTGCCGCGTGTCGAGCCAAAGCCCGAATCGGTCCTTGCGCGGCCCGCTCGCCTTGTCAAAGCAGGGCTCGTTCACCAAGCCCAAATAACGCCAGCGGTTGTCGCGGCTGTACGCCTTTTGGCTCGGATGACTCGAAAGGATCTTCAGGAAATCGAGAATGCCCGTGCTTCGCACCGAAAGCACGTCCCACAGCCGGTCGTTGCCGCCGCTCCAAACGATCCAGTTGTCGCGACCCTTGACGGCCGCCGAGTGGGCGGCGGCGGGCGTGATCCCCGGAACATACGGGCGCAGCGCCGCGGCGAGTTCCTCGGGTCTCTTGGTCGCGCCGTAATCCATATCGGCGAAGTAATCTTCGTCGGCGCCAGCGAGGCTTTCCGGCGTGCGGCCCGCGCAGAGCGCCTCGTCGCGGACGACGCCTGATCCCGCACCGCACGACGATCCGAACGGGAGCGTGCTACAGCAGGCGAGAAAGGCGACAGCCCAGACAGCGCGCGCGAGCGCCCCAAACGATCTCAGGATCTTCATCGGGCGGTCCCCATGGTCGCTGCGCAAGGGGAATGGATGCTGAACGCATTGAGCGCCGATTTCAAGTCACTGCCCAACAATTGCGGCTCGAAACCACTGTCCCGACCACCGCGGGCCCTGCTGCGCCCGACCGGCACACTGGAGGTCTGTAACGATGTGCTCAACTGGCTCAACGCCAGCGCGGCATGAAGATCCCGTTGCACTAGGCGCGCTCCGTCAGCTCTTGCGTCGCATTGACCTGCCCCCATAGGCGCCGCCAGGTCGAAGTTCGTAAGTGATGGCAAAGTCATCTTCCTTAGCCGGGCTGGCGTAGGAAGGATCGTGTCCACTAAGTTTTTGGTGGACACGTGAACACTTCAGTCCACATCCATGGCGCGTTGTGGTCCTCAATGCGCGGCCTGGCTCGAACACAGGAACAATACTACGCGAGGCTTAACGACGCAGGCTTACCGAGACGAAATGATCTCGATGGCGGGGGTCCGCTCTCGCAAGGAAGAGCTCGTGAATCTTGCCCGTTAGTTCCTCGATATCTGCCTCGATCAGCACGCAGTCTACCCAGACGGCAGGCTTCTCCTGTTGCAGAGCGACGAAGTGGCGATGACGGCCACCGTAAACGCAGTGGACCACCGGCGACTCTGCCGAACCCACTTATTCCAGTTCAATGGAACGTCCTCTACCATTTGGGCGGTTCAATTCCGAATTGTTTGGCGTACTCCGCGTTCAATCGCTGCCAGCCATCGAACTTCATGGCCTCGACGCCGGCGATGCGTCCAATGCGCTGACCGGCAAGAAGCCGCTCCAGCACGTCGAGACAGATGTGCCAACCCGCAGCGCCCATCGATATGAAGCGACGGTCGATGTTGTGCCAAAGCGTGAGCCGAGTGCCGCCGCCTCCCAGCGGCTCCAGTTCCCAGCGGATGTCCTGTTCCCCCCAGCTGTATTCGAGCACCTTGGGCGCGTCAGCCCGTTTAACGAGGGTCTCGGATAGGTGCGGCGTCGGCGCCCCCACTGTCGAGAGCTTTGCGGTGCCAATGGTACCGAGGTTCCGATCAGAGTCGAACGGAGCCCACTCGCGTAGATCCTCGGGGTCCGTGAGCGCCTTCCAAACCTTTGCAGGAGCGTGGCGGAGGTCGCGGACGAGAACGAGCGTCCACTTCTCTCCGTCCTTTCGTACCTGCGCCCCGCTCGCCGGACCCGGTACGTACTGCTCGCGATCGGTCATCTATCTTCTCCTTGTCTTCCGTTTCGTCACCGTTGGTTGATCCGTGCGGTCGAGGTGGCGCTCGAGAGCATCCACATGGGCGGACCAGAACCGACGGAATGGAGCGATCCAGGCATCCAACTCCTGGAGTGGTTCAGGTTTCAGTCGGTAGAGACGACGCTGCGCATCTACCGTTGATTCCACGAACCCGGCCTCTCTCAGCACGCGCAGGTGCTTTGACACGGTCGGCTGCGGCATACGAAGCTGACGCTCGATCTCACCGACCGACCGTTGCGACGAGACCAGCAGGCTCAATATCGCGCGGCGGTTCGGCTCCGCAATGATTTCGAATACAGATTCCATCGTTCTTAATATACCCAATGAAGAATATACGTGTCAAGGCATATATAGCGGCGTGCTTTGCCGCGATCGATTCTGGGTCGACGTATCTTCAAGGCGTCTCTGGCTCGAGGGTTTGCCTCATCGCCTGCAAACAGGGACAGACCCACTTACTGTTGATCGAGCAGGAACCCCGCGAAGAAGGCGGTGAGCTCGTCGTGCGCCTCCAGCGGCAGCACGTTGGAAACGTACTGATCGGGGCGCACAACGACGATCGCACCTTTGTCGCGATCGATGCCGCGGGCATCGAAGATGTCCGGACCATTCTTGAGGTCCGGGGAGTAAGCCTTCTCGTAGTCGATGAGCCCGAGGCGGCCCTTGCGCGGGAGCAGGACCGAGGGCAATTTCTCGACGTTGAGCTCGCGGTGCCCCTGCTGAAACACCGCGCGAACGTCGATGACGCCGTCGATCTCGGCCCCCACCGGCGTGAACCGGCGGATCGGCGAATTGGCGGACGCTGTCAGGAATTCCGCGAAGTCGCGTAGTCGGCGTGCGCTCGCGTCGGCAAAAGCGTAGATGCGCCACGCGCCATCGGCACGGGCAACGTGACCGAGATGCATCGGCTTGGCGTCGGCAACGCGCACGACGGGTGCCGAATGGAAACGCATGCCGATCGTGAAGCCCTTCGCGAGATGCTGGTGGGTTGCCTGGGCGATCAGAACCGTTGCAGGTGCGTATTGTGTCGCGACGCCTGCCGTATATCGCAACGAATTGACAAAGTACGCCTGAAGCTCGGCCGGATCGACCCCTCCCCGTTCCGGATGCTTCGGATCCTTCGGCGGCGATCCCATGATCTTCGACCACTCCTTGTCGAAGTCGATGAGGCGCTTCGCTATTGCATGCCGCTCGACGGAGTACGTGCGAAGCAGGTCCTGCTTGGCACGTCGTTGGAGAACAGCGATGAGTTTCCAGCCGAGATTGAACGCGTCCTGCATCGAAACGTTCATGCCTTGCCCGGCCTTTGCGCTGTGCGTATGGCAGGCATCGCCGGCAATGAACACGCGCGGCTGACGAAGCGCGACCTGCCCGGCGGGAACGTCGTCGAACCGATCGGTAAGGCGCTGGCCGACCTCGTACACCGAGAACCAAACCACGTCCCGCACGTCGAGCGTGTAGGGGCGCAGCACTCGCTGCGCGGTGTCGATGACTTCTTGCGCCGTCGTCTGACGTACGGCGTCGCGTTTGTTAGGGTCCACCTCGCCCAGGTCGACGTACAGCCGCACGAGGTAGCCGCCCTCGCGCGGGATGAGGAGGATGTTGCCCTCGTCGGCAGACTGGATCGCGGCCTTGAGGCGGATGTCCGGAAAGTCGGTCACCGCCAACATGTCCATCACCCCCCACGCATGGTTGGCATAGTCGCCGCACAGCTCGGCGCCGATCGATTGCCGCACGCCGCTGCGGGCTCCGTCGCAGCCGACGACGTATTTCGCGCGGATTGAGCGCTCGGAGCCGGTGGCGACGCTGCGCAGCGTCACCAGCACGGGATATTCACGCGGGGAGTCAACGTCGAGGCGCACGAACTCGACACCGTAGTTCGGCTCTAATCGCGTCGGCGACTTGCGCATGTATTCCAGCAGGTATTCCTGCATGCGCGCCTGGTTCACGATGACGTGCGGAAACTCCGACAAGCCATCCTCGACGTCTTGAACGCGACCGGCGCGCACGATCTTCGAGCGACCCTCTTGCGAAGGACGCCAGAAGACGGTCTCGTTCACCCAGTAGGCCTCACGGATCAGCTTCGCACTCATCCCGAATGCCTCGAACATCTCGACCGTGCGACATGCGACGCCGTCCGCATGACCCAGCTCGAGGGGGCCACGGCGACGCTCGACGAGGCGGGTATTGATGGCCGGGAAAGTCGACAGCTGTGCGGCAAGCACCGCTCCCGCCGGGCCGCTACCAACGATCAGCACGTCGACGGCGTCGGGAAGGTCTGGCGATCGGTTCTTGGCTTCGCGTCCTTCGGGCAGAGTGTCAGGATCGCCTGGCCTGTAGCCATTCAGATAGAACTGCATATTGGCTCTCCTTTGCGCTCCAGTCATCGTACATCGGCATCGTCCTTAGCCCCATCCGGCGCCCGATGATCGAGCGCACGCGAACGTTGTCGCTCCAACCGGCGACACCCGAACGCAGACAGCAAGAGCCGCGGACGATCAGATCGATTTGCACCGAGGACGATCTCCACATCATCGACCTGATTGACCTTGGCGATGATGCGCCGCTCGCGACCGGCCTCGCAATGCGCCGCCTCGCGCTCGATCATCTCGAGCAAGCGTTGGCGCATGTTCATCGGCGCGACCAGCAGCTTTCTCGAAGCGCGACCCCTTGAACGCCCTCGTGAGGCAGTGAAAGCGGTAGACGACGTCGGCGGTGATCGCACGATCTGCGTCAGCAAGCCGACATCGGCATAGAGCCCCGCGGTCTTGACAGGATAGTTTCCGGTTCCGATGTGCGCATAGCAGCGCAATCCCGTTCCACGCTGCTGAACGACCAGCGCGATCTTCGTGTGCGTCTTGAGCCCGAGGATTCCGTAGGTCACGTGCGCGCCGGCGCTCTCGAGCTGCCGCGCCCAATGAAGATTGCGTGCTTCATCGAGGCGCGCCGTAAGCTCGATCACGCATGCGACCTGTTTTCCCGCTTCGGCGGTGCCGACGAGCGAGCGCACGAACGGCGGGTCGTCGCCGACCCCGTACACGGTCATCTTTGGTCCGCCGACATCGAGCGCCATCGCGCCGTCTTCGGCCCAAGCTCGCCCGAGAAATCATCGACGTGATGCGCAGCGCGGGATACGCCATCGCGGAGACGAATCGCTTCGACAGACCGATGCCATCCGTGTTGCGTGGCGGACGGCCCGAGTCGCCCTATGTACAGCGATTACGTCTCATGTGGGCCGAGATGCGGAAGCCTGTCATCACGGCTTTTCCGCAAAGACGTGCAGACGGCAAATACGACGCCGCGTTCCGCATTTTCGGACCACGAGAGGCCTGTGCGTCCGGCAGAGGTCGCCTCGATCCCCGATTTCAGCTGGGCACCGTCGGCTCGAGGCGTGCCTCAGCGACCCGGCAGCGCGACCTCCACCACCTTGCCGCCGTAGCCGAACTTCTGGTCGCGACCCTGGATGACGACCACTCGGACTCCGGGCGGGATCGTCACCCCGTACAGGTCGCGGGCGAAGGGCTGTTCATCGGCGTGGTCGTGTAGCAGCACGCGCTCACCAAATACCCGGCCATCCTTGTCCATGGCGCGAAACGCATCGGCGTAGCGTTGCGGCGTGTCGTACGGCGAGGAGATGGTCACGTCGAAATCGAACGTACTCGGTCCGCTCGCCCGCACCTTGACCGCAAGAACGTCGGGAAACCTGCCTTCCTGCGCCTGAGCCAGATTCGCAGCACAAACTGCAACTGCCATGACGACGGCCGCTCCAACGACGCGAAGACTACGCATCGCCTGCTGGCGCGGTCGATTCGTGCAGCATGAACGATCCGATTCGCTCGCCACGCTCAGCGTACCCCCAGCAACGCCGGCAACTCCGCGAGCGTCGTGATCTCCCGGTCCGGTGCGCCGGGCAGCCGTTCCCTACGCTGACCGTAGCGATTGCACCATACGACCTGCATGCCGAATGCAGACGCGGCATAAGCGTCCCAGGCATTCGACGATTGGAACGAGACCGAGCGTGCCGTGATACCCAGCTTGTCGACGGCAAGCTGATAGACCTTCGGATGAGGCTTGTAGACGCCCACCTCCTCGACCGACAAGATGGCATCGAGCAGCCCCGCAAGGCCGGCGCCGGAGGCCGCCGCTTGGAGCATCCGCGGTGAGCCATTGGAAAGGATCGCGGTCTTCAGGCCGGCTTCCTTGAGTTGCCGCAAAACATCCGCCACCTCCGGAAACGGTTCCAGCGTCAGGTAGAGTTCCATCAACCGCGCACGGAGCCTCGAATTGTCGATGCCCAACGTCTCCAGTGAGAAGTCGAGCGCGTCACCGGTCACCCGCCAGAAATCGGCGTGGCGTCCTTGTGCCGCGCGCAACCACGTGTATTGCAGTTGTTTGTCGCGCCAAAGCGCGGTGAGCCTCTCCGCGTGCTCTCCCAGCTCATCCCTGCAGCGCCGCGCTGCCGCCGCAAAATCGAAAAGCGTTCCGTAGGCGTCGAACACGCACGCGCTAATGCCGATCAATGACTCGCCCATCGTCGAGACCCTTCAGGAAATCGCTCGGGCGCGAAGCGAAAGCACGTAGCCGATGCCCACGATCATCCCGGCCACGCCGAGATTCCACATGAGCACCATGATCGTCGCGTCGAGATCGTGGAACAGCGACAAGGCCGTTGCGGTCATCGACGCGACGGCCAAGCTGCCCGTCAGCGTCACCGCGGTCGGGCGCAGCCACGCGGCGTGGCGGAGCATCAGGAACAGCCCCAGCGACAGCGGCAGGCTCGTCACGATCAGTGTGGCGAAGCAACGCGCCGCCTCCCCCATGCGCACCCCATCGGGACCCATGTCGACCCAGTGTGTCAGGCAACCGTAGCTCACGGTCGACACCCAGACCAGCAATGCTGGAATGGGAAGGAGACCCCACGCCCTGGACCGATCCGGCAGGCTCAGGAAGAACGCGGCGACCGCGGCAAGGGCTCCCGTGACGAGCGATGCTACGAGTCCGACGACGAACACCGGCTGCGCGATACGTTGCGCGAAGTCCTGGCGCACACCATGCCCCACGGCAAGCAAGCCGAGCACCAGCGCGGCCAGCAGCAGCCAGAACAGAGCGCGAAGCAGAGGTGGCCGCAGGCGCTTCACCGGCTTGGCGCTTGCCGCGAGCAGATCGATGAGTTGGGGCGTCGTAATCACGTTCCGCTGCCAGCCTGCGTGAATATCTTGCGCAAATTCTTCATTGCCCGGTGTGTCGCCACCTTCAAAGCCGCCACCGTCATCCCTGTAGCACTCGCCGCCTGCTTCAGCGACATTTCCTGCAGTTTGAGGAGCCGAATGGCGTCGCGCTGGCCTTGCGGTAGCCTGTCGATGGCTTC
Organism: uncultured beta proteobacterium; assembly: GCA_963728935.1. Lineage (GTDB taxonomy): Bacteria > Pseudomonadota > Gammaproteobacteria > Burkholderiales > Casimicrobiaceae > CAVSMC01. The sequence continues at coordinate 152,653 of CAVSMC010000002.1, forward strand.
GCGCAGGGCGCGGTCGACGGACACCGCCTCCTGGTAGTTCGCTGCAGGGGCGGCAAAGGTTTCATGCTCGTCGGTGAGCGGCGTCTCGCGCGCCGTTGTGCGACCCTGACGGCGTAGGCGATCCGTAATGCGGCGATTGGCAATCGCCACCAGCCACGGTGCAAACGGACGCGTCGGATCGTAGGTATGGCGCACTGCGTGCACGGTCAGCAGCACGTCCTGCACCGAATCCTCGATGTCAGCCGGATCACGGTGTCCCTTCACCGCCAGCGAGCGCACGTAGGGGGTGATCTCCTCGAGCAGGCGTCGGTACGCCTCCTGGTCCCCCGACTGGCCATGCGCCATGAGGATCGACCAATCGATCCCGCGTGCCTTGGCAACGGCTGCGCCAGCCGGGTCCGTCGGCAGCTCGCCCTGAGGCGGTTGCGCGGCATCGGAGACCAGCGCCAGCGGCCGGGGTGATCGTGGGCGAACGGGAGCCATGCCTTACGAATGAAGTACCTGCGCAGTTCCTAACCGGACCAACCAGGTGAGTCGAGCATTTGATCCCTGAAATTACGATACACGACGCGGCCGAGGCGGCGGGAACGATATTTTTCGCGTCGATGCGTAACCTTTTTGCCGAGCCAGCGAACCGCACTGTACCGGTCTCGGATCGAGACCCTGACCCCGGAGGTTCTCCCATGAATCGTCGTGCATTCGCCGCATCCGCCCTTTCCGCCGCGCTGGGAATGGTCTTGGCCGCACCCTGGGTCCCGGCGCAGGCCCAAGGGATGGCCAACCCGCCGCAAGCCGTCAAGGACAACATGATGCGTATGCAGGCCAACAAGCTCGAGAAGTGCTACGGCATCAACGCCGCTGCCAAGAACGACTGCGCCGAAGGTGCCCACTCGTGCGCCGGCCAAGCAACGCAGCCACGCGACCCGAAGTCCTTCGTCCTGCTGCCCGCCGGCGACTGCAGCAAGATCCAGGGTGGGAAGACCACGGCGAGCTGATGGCGGCGCGCTCCTCCTCGCCACCGCTGTCCTCGCCGCCCTTGGGCCCAATTCCCGCCGCCGCGGGAATCGGGCTGCGATTTCAGCATCATCAGGTCGTGGTCGACACGCGCCCCGAGGCGCCGTGGCTCGAAGTGCACACCGAGAATTACATGGGCGGCGGCAAGGCGCCCGCCTACCTCGATGCCGTCCGCCGCGACTATCCGATTTCCCTGCACGGCGTCGGGCTCTCGCTCGGCAGCGCCGCCGGGCTCGACGATGGTCATCTCGAACGCGTCCGGCTCGCCGTCGAGCGCTTCGAGCCTGGGCTCATTTCCGAGCATCTCGCGTGGAATGTCGTCGACGGCGCGTACCTCGCCGACCTCCTGCCGCTGCCGATGACAGAGGAGGCGCTCGATGTGTTCTGCGGCAACGTGGAGCATGCCCAGTGCCATTTGAAACGCCGAATCCTGATCGAAAATCCATCGTCGTATTTACGCTTCGCGCATTCGACGATTCCGGAATGGGAATTCCTGGCCGCCGTCAGCCGGCGCACCGGCTGCGGCATCCTTTGTGACGTCAACAACATTTACGTGAGCGCCTGCAATCACGGTTGGGACGCCACTGCTTACCTCGACGCGATTCCGGCCGAGGCGGTCAGCGAGATCCATTTGGCCGGGCACTCCGTTCGCCATGTCGATGGCCACCACGTGATTCGCATCGATGACCACGGTTCGCGCGTCGTACCCGCCGTCTGGACTTTGTATGCCCAGGCGCTCGAGCGCTTTGGGCCGGTGCCGACGCTGATCGAATGGGACACCGACATTCCATCTTTGCAGGTTCTGCTCGACGAAGCCGCGCAGGCGCAAACCTGTCTCGATCGGACACAGGAGGGCGCGGCCCATGCTGTCGCTGCATGAGCTACAGAGCGCAGTCCGGCACAGCATGGTCGCGCAAGACGACCTTGCGGCCGCGACGCACCTCGTCAGCGACGGGATCGCGCCGATGCGGCGTCTCGCCATCTATCGCAACACGTTCGACGGCAATCTCGCCAGCGCGTTGCGACTGTCGTACCCGGCGGTCCATCGCCTGGTCGGCACCGATTTCTTCGAGGGCGCGGCCCAGATCTTCGCGCATCAACGTCCGCCGCGAAGCGCCTGGCTCGACGAGTACGGCGCCGAGTTTCCAGACTTCCTGCGGGAGTTCTCGTGGGCGGCGTCACTCACGTACCTGCCCGACGTGGCCCGGCTCGAATGGGCGGTGACCCGGGCATTGCATGCGCCCGATGTCCCTCCGCTGGACGCCAAGCTGCTCGCTGCACTCGATCCGGCGGATCACGAGCGCGTCTGCTTCGTCGCGCGTCCGTCGCTGTCGCTCTTGCGTGTCAATTGCCCTGCGGACACGATCTGGCGCGCTGTCGTGGCACAGGACGACGCGGCGATTGGCGCCGTCGATGTTGCCGCGGGACCCTGCCTGCTGCAGGTCGATCGCGCAACGACTGGCGTCGAGGTCACGCGCCTCGACGAGCGCCAGTGGCGTTTCGCGCACGCGCTCACGGCCGGGTTGCCGCTCGGCGCCGCACTCGAAGTCGCTCCCGGCCCGGAGGCGGCGTCGCTGCTCGCCGATCACATTGCTGCCGGTCGCTTCGTGGCGTTCAATCTTGCCGAGGCCTTCGCCGACGCAATTGCCTTGGAGAACGCGCGATGAGACCAACCATCAACGCGTCGTTGCCCTCCTTGGGCGAAGTCGGCGTCGTACGTCGTGTCCTCAATTGGCTCGACTCGGTGCCGTATACGGCGTTGGCCATCCCGCTGCGCGTGGCCGTGGCAACGATATTCTGGAATTCGGCGATGACCAAGCTCGCCAACTGGGATACGGCCGTCACGCTCTTCGCGGAAGAGTACAAGTTGCCGCTTGTTCCACCCCAACTGGCAGCGTACCTGGCAGTGAGCATCGAACTTACGACTCCGGTCTTGCTCGTCCTCGGGCTGTTGACCCGCCCCGCCGCATTCGTGCTTCTGGGCATGACCACGGTGATCGAGATTTTCGTCTATCCGCAAGCCTGGCCGACGCACATTCAATGGGCAGCGATGCTGCTCGTGCTGGTCTGCCGCGGGCCGGGCAAGCTTTCGCTCGATCATCTGCTGCGGAAGCGATTCGGCGCCCGGCTTGGCATCGCGTAAGGTTCCCGGCAGAGCGTCGACCATGCCAAGAATACGCACGGATGCGATTCGGCAACGTTGCGCTCTCGTCCGACAAGTCTATTTCGCAAGGGCATGCCATGACCAGGTTCCATCCACTTCCGGCGCGCCAGCACGCGTTGCTCGTGATCTCGCTATGTCTCGCACTCGTCGGCGGCACGCTGGCGCACGCCGACAGCCTCGCGCCATACCCGGGGACACTGAGCATCGTGTCTCCATTTTCTTTTGCTGAAACCGTCAGCCGGCTCGAAAAATCGATCGAAGCGAACAAGATGGGATTGATTGCCAAAGCGAGCGCCAGCGCGGGTGCAGCGGCGCGCAGCGTGAAGATCCCCGGCAATGCGGTACTTATGATCTTTCGGAACGACTACGCAGTGCGCATGCTCGCCGCGAGTGTCCCAGCTGGCATCGAAGCGCCGATCAGGGTCTACGTCACGGAGAATTCCGATGGCAAGACCACCGTAACGTATCGTCCGCCGTCAGCCATATTCGCTCCCTACGCAAATGCGAAACTCGACGCCATGGCACGCGAACTCGACCCAGTCTTCGACAAGATCGTCCGTGACGCAGTCCATAGCTGAGCGCGCCGGACTTCTCGTCGCGGGGACCGCCATACGTCGACGGCGTAGCCGAATTGTCGACCAGGAACACTGCTACAGCCGTACTGTCCTATCAACTTCAGTAATCACTTGGGAATCGCGTCCATGAACGTACAAATCCGTGCTCTTCTTGTCGCACTCTCAATGCTGGCGGTCGCGACTGCCTATGCTGCCGAGACCAAACCCTTCGACCAGGCAACATTTGCGGCACTACAGGCGGCCAACAAGCCAGTCCTGGTTGATGTCTATGCCGATTGGTGCCCGACCTGCAAGCAGCAGGAACCGCTGATTTCGGAATTGATCGGCGACCCGGAGTTCAAGGACTTCACCATTCTGCGCGTCAACTACGACACGCAGAAGGACGTGCGCAAAGCGCTGCGGGTGCCTAACCAAAGCACCCTCATCGTCTATCGCGGCAAACGCGAGGTAGCCAGGTCGACCGGCGACACCAGCAAAGATTCCATCGCCGCGACGCTCCGCAAGGGTCTCTCCTGACGGGAGCCCGACGATCGGAGGACGATCCCTTTGGAACTGGGACCCGGCAGCTACGGCTTGGGGATTCTCGCGGGCGTGCTGTCGGTTCTGTCGCCCTGCGTATTGCCGCTGGTCCCCATTGTGGTCGGGACCGCCGTCTCCGCTCATCCGCTCGGCGCAATTGCGCTGGCTGCCGGCCTGGCGCTCTCGTTCACGAGCGTCGGACTTTTCGCTGCCACGATCGGTTTCTCGATCGGCCTTGATGCCGAGTGGTTCCGCATGGTTGCGGCGGTCCTGTTGGTCGCCTTCGGCGCCATCCTGCTCAGTTCGACATTGCAACGGCGCTTCGCCGGCGCGACATCGTCACTTAGCACCCTCGGCGATCGTCTGCTGAACCGGATGAAGGTCGACGGTCTAGCCGGCCAACTCATCATCGGTCTCGTACTCGGCCTGATCTGGGCGCCGTGCGTCGGGCCTACGCTTGGCGCGGCCGCGACATTGGCGAGCCAGGGTCGCAGTCTCGGTCAGGTCGCCCTCGTCATGGCCGGGTTCGGCATTGGCGCCGGCCTGCCGCTCATCTTGATCGGGGTTGGCTCTCGTAGCTTCGTGTCGAAGAATCGCAGCAGGCTGCTAAAGGGCGGCACGCTGGGAAAATATGCTCTCGGCGCTCTCATGCTGCTGCTCGGCATGCTGATACTCACCGGCTTGGACAAATCGTTGGAAGCCTATCTCGTATCGCTTTCACCAGCTTGGCTAACCGAATTGACGACGAAATTCTGACGACATTCGATGCGATCGCCCAATTCGCGACCAACAGCATCGATCGGCGAGCGTTGCGTCATCTCGGAGAGGAACAACCGTGCGAACAACGAATACCACCGCGCCGTTCGCGCAACGCACGTGGATGACGTTTGATGCGATAGAACAGGTCGAGTCGGATTCTGTTCGTTTAGCTTACCCCCTGCGGCCGGACAACGGGTCTGCTTCGAACCTATTCACGCTGTCGCAAGTCGCGCTGAACGACACCATCATGGTGTTCGCCTTTGCCGCGATCGTCGGTCTGTGCTCGGCACCGCGAGAAATGCGACGCGCGGCTGTGCGGGAGTGGCAACGGCAAACGCTGCGCCAGGGGCCCGAATCGTTGACTTGCCGCCCAGGATCGGCGCACTCCTTGACAGCGCTTATGGTTCGATTATCATAGAACTATCGAATAAACATTGCGGAGACTTTTCACATGCCTGGCAAGACGGTAAACGACAACGTGCCACGCTACGCGGACATGTTCTCGGCCATGGGCACCGAGCCGCGGTTGCGCATCATGCGCCTGCTACTGTCGGCTCATCCCGAGGGCCTGGTCGTCGGCGATATTGCCGCCGAGCTGGATGTCCCGAGCTCGACGCTTTCGCATCACCTCGAGAAGCTCAAGAACGAAGGCCTCGTCAATGTACGTCGCGAAGGCACGTTCCTGCGCTACTCGGCCAACACCACCGCGCTGCAGGAGCTGCTGGGCTTTCTCTACGCGGAATGCTGCACCCGCAATCGGGCGATCGAACCGCGCCGGATCGTCGCCGGATCCTAACGAAAGGGATCGACCATGACCGCATCAACCGACGTCAAGGAAGTCGTACGCGAGAAATACGGACAAGGCGCACGGCGTGTCCGCGACGGCCAAGGCGGTTGCTGCAGCTCGCGCGCCACGCTCGACTGCTGTGACCCGATCACATCGAACCTCTACGACGCTGACCAAGCCGGAGCAGTGCCGGCGGAAGCGATGCAGGCCTCGCTCGGATGCGGCAATCCGACCGCGCTCGCCGAGTTGAAGGCGGGCGAGACCGTGCTCGATCTGGGATCCGGCGGCGGGATCGATGTATTGCTTTCGGCGAAGCGCGTCGGTCCAACCGGCAAGGCGTACGGCCTCGACATGACGGACGACATGCTCGCGCTCGCCGAAGAGAACCGGCGCAACAGCGGCTTGACCAACGTCGAATTCCTGAAGGGCGAGATCGAGCACATTCCGCTGCCCGACAATACGGTCGATGTGATCATCTCGAACTGTGTGATCAATCTGTCGGGGGACAAGGATCAGGTGCTGAAGGAAGCCTTCCGTGTGCTGCGTCCGGGCGGCCGCGTCGCGGTCTCCGACGTCGTGGTGCGCGGTGAAGTGCCGCCCGGGATCCGCAAGAGCATGGAGCTCTGGGTCGGCTGTGTCGCAGGTGCGCTTTCCGATCGCGAATATGCCGACAAGCTCGCGAGCGCGGGATTCGAGAACATCGACATCGAGGTTACGCGGGTGTACGACGCCGGCGACGCGCGCGCGTTTCTTGCCGCCGAAGGACTCGACGACGACGCGCTGGTACGCGAAGTCGACGGCAAGTTCGTGAGCGCGTTCGTGCGCGCGACCAAGCCCGCGAGCTGCGGCGCGCCCGCCTGTTGCTCGCGCTGAACCACACGATCGCGGGGAGCGACGACGGCTCCGCGCGCCACAGTCCGATCGATCGCCTATGCTCTTCGGCGTGCATGTTCAGGACCGGCTACCGCCTGAATCAGTAGCGAGCTCACGCATCGCCGCCGGGTCGAGCCGCACGCCGAGTCCCGGTCCGCGCGGAACGTCGAAACGGCCGTCGCGCGCCGCCGGCGACGCACCGCCGACCAGCTTGTCGAACAGCGGCGTCTCTGCGTACTGGATCTCGAGGCGGTCGAGCGCGACGGCGATCGCGCACACGTGCAAGCTCGCCGCATGGCTCACCGGGCTTGTTCGGATTGTGCGGCGAGAACGCCGCGCCGGCACGGCCGATCGCCTCGGCGACGCGCAACATCTCGCGCAACCCGCCGGCGTACTTCACGTCGGGCATCAGCACGTCGAGGGCGCCGGCAGCTAGATACGGCGCGAAGCCGCCAACGAGCGACATCTCCTCGCATCCCGCGAGCCGCACGCCGCGCGCATTGGCGAACGCGCGCAGCCTAACGATCGTCGGGACCATCTCGGGCGATTCCGGCACCGGGCACTCGAGCCAGTGCAACGCGAGCGGTTCGCATTCACGCAGTACCGTTCGCGCAGCCGTTTCGTTCAGACGCCAATGGCAGTCGACCATCACGTCGACACTCGCACCGACGGCGTCGCGTACCGCCGCGATGCGGGCGAGACCCGCGTCGAGGCCCGCAGCGGGCGCGCTCATGGCGTCGCCATAAAGCGTCACTTCGTCGAACGGTGCGAGCTTGACCGCGCGGAATCCCGCCGCGACCGCGTCTCGGGCGCGTTCTGCGAACCCTTGCGGCGTCCGCGCCGACACGCTGCGGTTGATGTTGGCGTACGCGTCGACGCTCGCTCGACGCGCGCTGCCGAGCCAAGTGCTCAATGCTACACCGGCGTGCTGCGCCGAGAGGTCGCTCACCGCCTGGTCGACCGCCGACACGGCCGCGAACTGCGGCAACGACGCCGCGGACGTGCGCGCCGCGTCGAGATCGATCGCATCGGGCGAACGCCCCGACGACATCCCGCTCGCGTGCTCGCAGCGCCGCTTCGACAAGACTTTCGCGGCCGAGCAGCGTCGCCTCGCCGGTGCCGATGCGTCCTTCGGAATCGACCAGCTCGACAAATGTCCAGACGGTCTTCGGCGTGATCGAGAGCCGATGCCAGCGCATCGTTTCGACGATGGCGTCCATGTTAGAAGCCGCAGCGCGGCTCGGGAAGCCCGCCGACGTCGGTGCGAATCGCGAATAGCGCGCCGGCGTCCGGCTCGGCACGAAGCTGCGAATCATCGAGCCGCTGTCGCGCGGTGGTGACGTAGAGCGTGCGCAAGTCGGCGTCTCCGAACGCGCACGAAGTCGGGATCGCAACATCTGTCGGAAAACGGCAAACGTCCATCGTCCACGTGCATGTTGCCCAGAGCCGGCCGACTTTGCATATGACTTGCATCATGTGCGGACGCTCTTCCCTGCGCCGATCACGACGTCGATCAATTGAGGGACGCTGAGCGCAGAAGCGCTCGCTCCGATCGCGTTCACGTGCCACTCGCGATGACCCTTCGAGAAGAAGCTCGGGGCGGTCGCCCGCCCCGCCCTCGTCACCCTGCGCACGCGCCGAACCGCATCCCGCGAGCACCCATCATGCCGAAGTGCTGGTCGGCGACGCTCTTCTGCTCCGGCGTGAGCACTGCGTACAAAGCGTTGAACGCGTTTGTCATGGTTGCCGTCGCTTGAGCGCGCTGCTGCATCGCGCTCGCGCGTTGCGCCATGCGCTCCGGCGCGGTGCCCGCGCTTGCCAGCATTTGGCCGCGCATCGCCTGCATGTCCGTGGCCTGCTGCTTGGCCGCGGTGGTGAATGCCTGCCACGCGCTCTCCTGGCTGGATGTGATTTTGAGCAGCGCCTTCAGATCGCTCAGCCGCGAGTCGACGACTGTCGTGGGGTCGAACCCCGCCATCGGCCCATGCCCCGGTCCCATGCCCATGCCCGGTCCAAAGCCCGGACCCATGCCGCCGAACGGCTGGGCGTACGTAGCCGCGGCGACCGCTAGCGCGACGCCGGCAGCAAGGCCGGCGACAACAGCGCGAATCCTTCTCATCGTGCATCTCCAATGGGTGGTGAATGAATCTGTTCGAAGAGGGCTATCGGAACCGCCAGTCCCTGCTTCGCAACAGTTATGATTTCAACACCGCCATGTAAGCCCATCATGTCAAGGCAGGGCCTTTTGGTAGCGCAGTGTGACAAAACACCAATTGACACACTGCGTTACCCTTCTCTTGCCCGCCTTACCGGGAACCAGCCGACAATTGCGCCATGGACGCGCCCGATCACATCCTGATCGTCGACGACGACGCTGAAATTCGGAGCCTCCTCTCGCAATATCTGGAGAAGAATGGCTTGCGCGTGGCGGCTGTCGCCGAAGGCCGTGCAATGTGGCAGGCGCTTGACGCATTACGGATCGATCTGATCGTGCTCGACCTGATGCTGCCGGGTGACGATGGCCTTACGCTTTGCCGCAACCTGCGCGCGAAGTCGTCCGATATCCCCGTCATCATGCTCACGGCGCGCGGCGAAGCAACCGACCGCATCGTCGGCCTCGAGATGGGCGCCGACGATTACCTGGCCAAACCCTTCAATGCGAGGGAGCTGCTCGCCCGCATCAAGGTGGTCCTGCGCCGCGCGCGCAGCCTGCCGCATAACCTGCGGCCCGACGATGCGCAGCACATCCGGTTTGCCGATTGGGTACTCGACACGGTCCATCGGCAGCTCGTTTCCGCGGCGGGCGTCGTGACGCCGCTTTCCGGCACGGAATACCGGTTGCTTCGGATTTTTCTCAATCACCCGAACCGCGTGCTCAACCGCGATCAGCTCGTCGACCTCACGCAAGGCAAGGAGGCGGACCCGTTCGATCGCAGCATCGACGTGCAAGTGAGCCGCCTACGTCAGCGTCTGGGCGACGATTCGCGCGAGCCACGCCTGATCAAAACCGTGCGCGGCGAAGGCTACGTCCTCGCGGCAGCGATGAGCACCGAGCGGTGATGCACTTGTTGCCCCAATCGCTGTTTGGCCGCCTGATGCTCGTGCTCGCGAGCGGCTTGATCGTCGCGCAACTGTTGAGCGCAGCGCTCAACCTCGCCGAGCGCGATACTGCACTTGTCCGCGCGATGGGGATGCAGCCCGCGCAGCGCATCGCCGATGTGGTCAGGTTGCTCGACTCGTTGAGTCCAACCGAACGTGCGCGCATCGTTGCGATTCTCAACGTCCCGCCGCTCGTGGTCTCACTCGATCGCGCGCCCGTGCCCGAGGATTCGGTGTCGACGGGTGGCGTTCACGCCGCGATGTTCGCTGCGGTCTTGAACGCCGCGTTGGGCGACGATCGCACGATTCGACTAACGATGAGCGGATCTAACTCCGCATGGGGTCCCGGACGGCAAGCGGCTGGCCGGTTTCCTCCGATGTACGCACCGATCGGCCCGCTCGGCATGCATCGATTTCCGCCCGATGGTGTCTCGATCCTCACTCAGGTTCGCCTGCAGGATGGAACCTGGGCGAGCTTCGACACCCAGCTTCCGCAGCAGGCGGCGAGTTTGCCGTGGCGATTGCTGCTGACATTGGCGATCCTGCTCGCCGCAGTGCTCGTGCTCTCCTACATCGCGGTACGCTGGGTTACACGCCCGCTACATGTACTCGCCTCGGCCGCGGACCAACTCGGCCACGACATCAACCGGCCGCCGTTACCGGAAAGCGGTCCGATCGAGGTGAGCCGCGCCGCGCGCGCCTTCAACACGATGCAGGCTCGCCTGATCGAATTCCTCGACGAACGCACGCGGCTCCTTACGGCCATGTCGCACGACCTCAAGACACCGCTCACACGGATGCGCTTGCGTACCGAGCTGCTCGACAACGACAGCCTGCGCGAGAAGTTTGAGAAGGACCTTGTCGAGATGGAAACGATGGTGACGCAGACGCTGGAATTCATGCGAGGTCTCAGCCAGCGCGAGCCGGAGCAACCGGTGAACGTCATGGGGCTGCTCGAAAGCTTGCAGGCCGATAACGAAGCGATGGGGCGAAATGTTGCCATCGACGGTAGCGTCACGCATCCCTTGCTTGCCGAGCCGCAGCTTCTGAAGCGCTGCATTTCCAACCTGGTCGACAACGCCACCGTCTATGGTGAGCGCGCGGAGATACACGTCGAGGAAAATGCGCTTGGCTTGACCATTCTCGTTCGCGACCATGGCCCCGGGATAGGGGACAGCGAACTCGAGAAGGTGTTCGAGCCGTTCTATCGACTCGAGGGCTCACGCAACCGCGAGACCGGCGGAACAGGACTTGGACTCAGCATCGCGCGAAGCATCGCCCGCGCGCACGGCGGCGATGTGTCGCTTCGCAACCACGAGAATGGCGGATTGGAGGCGACCCTGACCTTGCCGTTGCGCTCAGCACGCGCTTCCGGTGATGCATTGCAAGTCCCAGGGTAATCGGCACTATTGACGGCCGGCCAACATCCACGGCTTACCGCAACCACCCTTGCGCTCCTTGCCCTACCGCCTACACGATTCCGCGCAGCCCTTTCTGCGCGGCAACCGACTCGATCGCGTGGAATGGGCGGGCGCATTCGGCGACTTGGGCACATTGACCCCGTTGGTCGTCGCGTACATCAGCATGCTGAGCCTCGACCCGTTCGGCGTTTTGTTTTCGTTCGGATTGGCGATGATCGTGTGCGGCGTCGTCTATCGCACGCCGTTTCCGGTGCAGCCGATGAAGGCGGTCGGCGCGATCGCGACCACGCAGGCAGCGCAGACGCTCACGATAACCGCAGGCGCGGTGTACGCCGCGAGTCTGGCAAGCGGCGTGATCTGGCTCCTCGTAGGTCTCACCGGCGCCGCGAAAAGAGTCACCCGGCTCATCGGCCGCCCCGTCGCAGTCGGCATCATCTTGGCCGGCGCCGTCGGAGCGTCGGACTCAGGACATCCTTGATCAGGCGAAGCCAAGCTCGATGGTTCGACCATCCCTCCGCTTGCGCTCAACCTTCGCCGCCGACCCGCAGCGAGCTTGGACTCGAGCGGATCGACGATTGGTACAGGAGTAAACATGACGAACAAGAACTGGCTCAGGTGCTACCCCGTCGGCATGCCTGCCGAGATCGACGCCGATTTGTTCACTTCCGTCCCCGACATGCTCGAACGGATCACGCTCAAATTCGCCGATAAACCAGCCTATCACAACCTCGGCCATACGATCAGCTACGCAGCGCTCGAGCAGTTGTCGCGCGAGTTTGCCGCGTTCCTTCAGGGGCTGCGGGGCATGACCGCAGGCGAGCGCGTCGCCATCATGTCTCCGAACCTGCTGCAATACCCGGTGGCGTTGTTCGGCATCCTGCGCGCCGGCATGATCGTGGTGAATGTCAATCCGCTGTACACACCGCGCGAGCTAGAGCATCAGCTGAAAGACTCTGGTGCCAAAGCGATCGTGGTTCTCGAAAATTTTGCGAGCGTCTTGCAGCAAGTGCTCGCGAAAACTCGGATCGAACATGTAATCACCACACAGGTCGGCGACTTGCTGTCGCCGCCCAAGCGCCTGGTTGTCAATACGGTCATCAAGAAGGTGAAGAAGCTGGTGCCCCCCTGGCACATCGAGGGCGCCATCAACTTCCGCACCGCGCTCGCGCGAGGCGCGGCGACCTCGTTCAAGCCGGTCGAGGTAACGGGTGAGGACATCGCGTTTCTTCAATACACCGGCGGCACCACGGGCATTTCGAAGGGCGCGATGCTTACCCACCGGAACATTGTTGCGAACCTGGAGCAGACCGGTGTGTGGATCTCCGGCAGCTTCAAGGAAGGCACCGAAATCGTCATCGCGCCGTTGCCGATGTATCACATCTTCTGCCTGACCTCGACGATGTCGTTCATGAAATGGGGCAGCCTGATCGTGCTCATCACCAATCCTCGCGACATGCGCGGCTTCGTCAAGGAGCTAGGTAGTTGGAAATGGAGCGTATTGACCGGCGTGAATACGCTATTCAACGGCCTCCTGAATACACGGGGATTCGATCGGCTCGACTTCTCCGCGCTGAAGGTGGTGGTCGGCGGCGGCGCAGCAGTGCAGAGACCCGTGGCCGAGCGTTGGCAGCGAGTAACCGGGGGTTACATTACCGAAGCCTACGGCCTGACCGAAGCTTCACCTGGCGTGTGCGCCAATCCCCTGAACACCCCCTGGAACGGCGCGATCGGCCTCCCATTCCCTTCCACCGACGTGTCGATTCGCGACGACGGGTTCAATGAGCTCCCGGTGTGGACCGGCGAGGGCGACATCGAGGAGCATACCGGCGAACTTTGCGTGCGCGGCCCGCAAGTCATGAAGGGCTACTGGAACCAGCCGGCGGAAACGGCCAAGGTAATTCAGGACGGCTGGCTGAAGACGGGTGACGTCGGCTATGTGAACGCTGACGGTTATTTCACGATCACCGATCGCAAGAAGGACATGATCCTGGTGTCCGGATTCAACGTCTATCCCAACGAGGTCGAGAGCGTGATAGCGACACACCCCGGCGTGCTAGAGTGCGGTGCGGTAGGTGTGCCCAATGAAAAGACCGGCGAGGCAGTGAAGGTGGTAATCGTGAGGAAGAATCCGGACCTCACGAAAGAAGCGGTGATGGAGCACTGCAGGAGCCAGCTCATCGCTTACAAACTCCCGCGGCACGTGGAGTTCCGCGACACCTTGCCGAAAACGTCGATCGGGAAGATCCTGCGGCGCGAGTTGCGCGACGAGGCGAAATAGTAGCGGCATTCTTTGCGTCCAACTGCGACGTGCCGAGGTCGCTGACCAGGGCATGCCGCGTTAGCTGCTGCCGAGGGCCGTTGGAAGCGTCACCGTCCGCGTCGACCGGGGCGCTTACCACCTCGAACCGACCCGAGCAGCCCCGAGCTCGAAGGTTGAGGGTGGTAGAGGACGCCGTGCAGTTGCGCCATCAGCATCACCTTGTCAGCGTCGATGATCGAAGGCAAAGTCGTGCGCAGATTCGAGGGCCTGGATGTCGGTGACCGGGAAATCCGATCGGATACATCCAGGAGTCCCGAGATGAATCTTGCTGTTTGTGAACGGCAGAAAGGGCAATTACATGGCAACGCACCACAAACCACGCGGACCGCAACCCATACCCACCGAGCAAGATGTTTTGGCGCGGATGCCGAAACCGCGCCCGTCCAGCGTCGAGCCGAACAAGAGCGTCGAGCCCCCGACGAAGCCCAAAGCGAAGGAGCCTTCGAAGTAAGCGGGCGGGTCTGCGCGGTCAGCGCGCGCTCAGTCTGGAGGCCCGCGAGAATTCTCGTGTCTGAGCCGTGCAGTTGAAATCGTCCGCGCGTCACCACGAAGCGATCTTCGAACTGTATAGCGAACCGAGCTTTCGCGGCATGCCAGGCAATCGGCGGGTTCTTCCACTTCGCAGTGATGCTGCGCAGCGCCAGCCAGATCAGTTGGTTGCCGCTTCATCACTGGGGAAGTGACCGCACCCGGGAACGCGAGGAGCGGCATCACCTGCTCCGAGGCACCGGGGACTGGGCGGATGCGTGTCTGCGTCCCGCCACCTTTGTTGCCGCGCCGGTCTTGCGCTTCGCCGCGCGTTTCTTCGAGCTATTCGTGCGCGCGACGGTGCCGGCGGCGGTGAATGCGCCGCCGGAGCGTGCCGGAGCCGGGGCGACTCGCGCGGATTGGAGCGTACTCGAGATGCATCGTCCAGGGCGGCGTATGCTTTAAGCGTCGAGGAGGTCGTCATGCCGAGCGACGCGATTTCGAATCCCCCTTCGGTGCACGGCATCGAAAGCCTGCGCCCCATGCTCATGGGAACGCGCCACATGGCCGTCGCCGGCCAGTACGGCGCGGCACACGCCGCGTTTGCGATTCTCGAGGCCGGCGGCAATGCGGTGGACGCGGGTGTCGCGGCCGGCGTCGCGCTCGGCGTGTTGCACAGCGATCTCGTCAACGTCGCTGGCGTGGCGCCGATCATGATCTACCGCGCCGATCGCCGCGAGGTGTTCACGATCAGCGGCCTCGGCTGCTGGCCGCGCGCCGTGACGACCGACTTCTTCGCGCGTCGTTTCGGCGGCTCGATCCCGAACGGCGTGCTGCGCACCGTCGTGCCGGCCGCGCCGGACGCGTGGATCACCGCGCTCGAGCGGTTCGGCACGATGAGCTTCGGCGATTGCGCCGCGGCCGCGATCCGCTTCGCCGACGAAGGGTTTGCGATGTACGCGCTGATGTCGGACATGATCGCCTCGCATGCCGACGACTATCGGCGCTGGCCTTCGAGCGCCGCGATCTATCTGCCCGGCGGGCGAGTCCCGCGACCCGGCGAACGCTTCGTCCAGCGCGATCTCGCTCGCACGCTGCAGCACATGAGCGACCAGGAGCGGTCGGCCGCCGCGCGTTCCGGTCGCGCGGCAGGGCTCGCGGCTGCGCGCGATGCGTTCTATCGCGGCGACATCGCGCAGGCGATCCTCGCCTATCACCGCGACAACGACGGACTCCTCGCCGCCGAGGATCTCGGGAGCTTTCGCGTCGCGATCGAGCCGCCGGTCAAGACGCGTTTCGCGAACATGGAGCTCTACGCCTGCGGCCCGTGGTGCCAGGGTCCGGTGCTGCTCGAGATGCTCAACATCGTTTCGGGCTTCGATCTCGCCGCAATGCGACACAACACACTCGACTACGTGCACGTCGTCGTCGAGGCGATGAAGCTCGCGTTCGCCGATCGCGACCGCTACGTCGCCGATCCGCGCTTCGTCGACGTGCCGATCGAGACGCTGCTCTCCGATGCGTACGCGCGCACTCGCCGCTCACTCGTGCGAATGGAGCGTGCGTCGCCCGGAATGCCGGCTGCAGGCGAAATCCCCGGATACGGGCGGCGTGACAACCCCGAGGCGACGCCGCACCGTGCGTCGGTCGGCGGGCACGACACGTCGTACGTCAGCGTAATCGATCGCGACGGCAACGTGTTCACCGCCACGCCGAGCGACCCGTCGTACGACACGCCGGTGATACCAGGCACCGGCTTGTGTCCGTCTTCGCGCGGGTCGCAAAGCTGGGCCGACCCGACGCATCCGTCATCGGTCGCACCGGGCAAGCGCCCGCGGCTTACGCCGATGGGTGCGCTCGCGATCTTGCCCGACGGCAGCCCGCTGCCCATCGGCACGCCCGGCGGCGACGTGCAGGCGCAGGCGGTCCTGCAGGTGCTGCTCAACATGACGGTGTTCGACATGAATCCGCAACAGGCGGTCGAGGCGCCGCGGTTCGCGACGTACAGCTTTCCGGATTCGTTCGAGCCGCACAGCTATTCGCCCGGCGTGCTGTACGTGGAAAACCGCGTGTCGCGAGCGGTGCGCGACGGTCTTCGCGCGCGGGGCCACGACGTCGTCGATTGGCCCGACTTCGTCTGGCGCGCCGGAGCGGTCTGCGTGCAGCGGCCCGATCGCGCGCAGCGCGTCATCTCAGCCGGCGCCGATCCACGCCGGCCGTGCTATGCGGTCGGGTGGTGACGCGCAGCCGCGACATCGGCGCCCGCGGGCGGAACAGGAAGCCGCGCGAGCTTCTCCGGTATCAACCCCGCCGGCCGATAGCGGAGCATGAGGATCAGCGTGACCGCGACCATGAACTCGCGGATTGCGGCGCCCTGCACCGGCGTCACGCCCGGGAACAGCGGGATGGCGAAGCGCGACCCCTCGAGCAGCACGACGACGGCGAACGCACCGACGATCGCGCCGCGATTGTTGCCGAGGCCGCCGGCGAGCAGCGCGAGCTTGATGTAGAGCGTGAACAGCGGCACGAAGATGTCGGGCGCGATGAACGACGTGTAATGCGCGTACAGCGCGCCGGCGAGACCCAGCGCAGCCGATCCGAGCGCGAACGCCTTCACCTTGAACAGCGTCACGTGCTTGCCGGCGACCGCCGCCACCTGCTCGTCGTCGCGGATCGCGCGCAGCACGCGGCCGAACGGCGACGCGCGCAGGCGCTCGCTGACGACGTAGGCGATCGCCACGATCAGCGCGACGATCGTGAGGTACAGCAGGTTGAAGGCTTCCGGCGAGAGCACGCCGCGATACGGACCGGGGATTCCCGAAATGCCGTCGGTGCCGTTGGTGAGCGAGATCGTGTTGCTCGCGACGATACGGATCGTTTCCGCGAAGCCGAGTGTCACGATCGCGAGATAGTCGCCGCGCAGGCGGACCGTGACGAGCGAGACCAGCACGCCGACGATGGCCGCGACCAGCGCCGCGGCCGCCATGCCGAGCGCGATCGCCGACCCCGCCTTGGTGATCAAGGCGCTCGTGTACGCGCCCACGGCGAAGAAGCCGACGAGGCCGAGGTTCACCATGCCGGCGAAGCCCCACATCACATTGACGCCGAGCGCCATCAGCGCGTAGATGCCCGCCGAAACGGCCATCGCGATCAGATAGTTTTCCATCAGACCGCCGCCTGGCCGAGGATGCCGCGCGGGCGCAGCGTCAGCACCAGCAATATCGCCGCGAATCCCACCGCGCTGCGGTAATCCGGCGAAAGGAACAA
Source organism: uncultured beta proteobacterium (assembly GCA_963728935.1). Classification (GTDB taxonomy): domain Bacteria; phylum Pseudomonadota; class Gammaproteobacteria; order Burkholderiales; family Casimicrobiaceae; genus CAVSMC01. Next base: position 169,919 of record CAVSMC010000002.1, read on the forward strand.
CAGGCAGAGCTCCTCGCCGATGCCGACCGTCAACGCGCCGATTACCGCGCCCGGGATGCTGCCGAGGCCACCGACGACGGCGGCTGCGAACACCGACAGGATGGTGCGGAATCCCGTCAGCGGATCGATCGTCGTGTCGAGCCCGATCAGCATGCCGCCCAATCCGGCGAGACCCATGCCGACGAAGTTCACCAGCCGGCCGATCACGTCGGCGTCGATCCCCTTGATGCCGGCGAGCATCGGATTGTCGGCGACCGCGCGCATCGCCTTCCCCGTGCGCGTAAACACCATAAACACGAATAGCAGCGCCATGGCAGCCACCGCGACGCCGAGGTTCTCGAGCTGCTGCGGCCCGACGCGAATCGACGCGATGCGAAGGTCGCGAGCGATCGGCAGCGCATAGCCGCGAAGCTCGTTGCCGAAGCCGAAGCGGATCACGTTCTCGAGCGCGATCGTGAGCGCGATCGACGCGATGGCGGTCGTGATGTAGCCCGCCGGCCGCAAGCGCTTCAGCACGAGCTCGTCGCTCGCCACGCCGACGATGCCGGCGGCGACGAACGCGACGACCAGCGACGGCAGGATCGGCAGATGGAACGCGACATTCGCGAGGTATCCGGCGAACGCGCCGATCGTCGCGTGCGAGGCGATCGCGAAGTTCGGGAAGCGCAGCACCGCGTAGATCGCCGTGAGGCCGATCGCCGGCACGGCGAGGATCGTCCCCGCCATCGCGCCGTTGACGACCAACTGCGCGACGTCCGCGAGCGACGCCATCGACGCTCAGGCGACTTTGAGCAGCACGAACTTGCCGCCGGTGACCTTGTTGTAGCGGAACTTGCAGTCGATGATGTCGCCGATGTCGGTGAAGTCGCACGGGCCGCTCGCGCCTTCGTAGTTGATCTCCTTGCCCTGCGCGATCAGCTTCAGCCCTTCGACGGCGCTGTAGACCTTGGTGCCGCCGCCTTGCGAGATCTTGCGCACGCTATCGCGGATCGCGGTGCCCGTCGCCGCCTTCGCCTTCGCGATCGCGAGCGAGACGAGACTTGCCCAGTCGGTCGCCTGCGTCTCGTACGAGTCGGGCTCCTGCACGCCGAGCCGCTTTTTCGCGAGCTCGTACGCAGGCGACCCGACGTCCGCCGAAGGTTGCACGGTGATCACACCCTCGGTCACTTCCTGCGGCAGCGACTCGAGCACCTTGCTCGTCACCGCATAGGATTGCGCGAAGCGCGTTCCGTTGTAGCCGGCTCGATAGAGATCCCGAAGCACGATCGTCACGTCCGGTGCGTAGCCGTTCAAGTAGATCAGATCGGGATTCGTTCGAAGCGCCTGGTCCACCTCGGAGCGATAGGTCGTCTTGTCCTTGTCGTAGATCAGCGTGCCGACCATCTGCGAGGCGAGCTTGCCCAACACCTCGGTTGCGCGTTCCTGAGTGGGCTGCGCGAACGGCGCCTGGATCGACATCATGAAGCAGCGCTTGACGCCGAGCGATGCGATGAACTCGGCATGCTTGCCCGCCTGCAGATGATTGTTGGGCTGCGTTCGAATCAGGTAGCCCTGGTGCGGCAGCCTGGTGATCGAGTCGGCGCCCGAAACGGTCGTGAGGAACGTCCTGCCCTCCCAACACAGCGGCGCGACCGCAGTGGTCACGGCGGACGCCCACGTCCCCATGATCGCGGGCACCTTGGTCACGTCGATCAGCTTGCGCGCCGCGCGAACGGCCGCTTCCGGATTGGTCTGGTCGTCCTCGACGACGAGCACGACCTTGCGTCCGAGCAGTCCGCCGGCCGCGTTGACCTCGTCGATCACCGCCTGCATCGCCTTCGCCATCCGCGGGCCGTCGAATCCGCCGGCGCCGGTGAGCGGTGTGAGGACGCCGAGCTGCAACGGCGTGCCCTGCGCGCGAACGACGGCGGGTGCCATCATCGCGAGCGCGAGCGCGCCGCTCGCTTGCATGAATCGCCGACGGGATCGCGCAGTCTCGGCAGTCATCGTTGCTCCTCGTTGATCGTTGTGCGGCGCATGCACGGCGTGTAATCCCTCGCCTTCCGTCGCGGTTACGAGACTTGAAGCGCGCGTCGTCGGCCTCCGCGCACTCGCGCGAGCGACAGCCCGTACCAGGTTCTGGCCGCGCCCGCCGTGCTCATCCGCCGAGGAAGATGCGCCTGATGTCGGGATCGGCCGCAAGCGCCGCGGCGGCACCGTCGCGATGGTTGCGGCCGTCGACGAGAATGTACGCGCGCCGCGCGATGGTCAAGGCTTCGCGGGCGTTCTGCTCGACCATCGCGATCGCCGTCCCCGACCGGTTGATCGCTGCGATGTCTTCGAACAGGCGTTCCGCGGCGAGCGGCGACAAGCCGGCCGACGGCTCGTCGAGCAGCAGCACCTTCGGCTCGACCATCAGCGCCATCGCCATCGCGAGGATCTGCCGCTCGCCGCCGGACAACACGCGGGCCGCGGTGCGACGCCGCTTCGCAAGAATCGGGAAGCGCTCGAACGCCGCTTCGATTCGACGGCGAGCGCCGGCCGGGTCGACGAAGCCGCCGATTTCCAGGTTCTCGCGGACCGTCATGCTCGGGAAGATGTTCTGCTCTTGCGGCACGTACGCGACGCCCAGACGGCTGATCTCGCGCGGCGGATGTCCGCCGATCGGCTGCGTCGCCAGCCGGATCTCGCCGCGACCAGGCTTGAGCAGCCCTGCGATCGCCTTCAGCAGCGTCGACTTGCCCGCTCCGTTCGGCCCGATGACGCCGACGAGCTCGCCGGCGTCGACGCGGAAGTCCACGCCTTTGAGCACCTCGTCGGCCGCGCTGTAGCCGGCGACGAGGCCGACGACGGTCAACAGCGCCGCGCCTGTCGCCTTGCGCGGCGCGTGCGTGTCGTCGCGGCGGTTCACGGCGCGCTGCACTCCGGTCCGGACGCAAGACGCTTGCGGGATTGCCTCGCGCTCATTGCCGCCGGCCCATGTAAGCCTCCTGGACGGCGGGATCGCCAGCCACATCGGCGAACGTGCCCTCGGCGAGGTTGGTGCCCGCTGCAAGGACCACCACACGATCGCAAAGCTGCGCGATCGTATCCATGTGGTGCTCGATCAGCAGAACGGTCAGACCTTCGTCGACGAGACTTCGCAGGTGGTGCGCGATCTCGCGCGCGAGCGTCGGATTGACGCCCGCGACAGGCTCGTCGAGCAGGATCAGCCGAGGGCTCGCCATCAATACGCGGCCGATCTCGAGCAGCTTCTTCTGACCGCCGGAGAGGCTCGACGCGGGATCGTTCAGCACCCGCACGAGATTGAGGCGCTGTGCGACGCGATACGCGGCCTGCATCAGCTCGTCTTCGCGACGCCCGGCCGCCTGCGAACGCCCGAGCGCGTGCGATACGCGCTCACCGGGCTGCCGCTCGCCGTACAAGAGCAGGTTCTCGTAGACGCTCAACCGTGGAAATCCGCGCGCGATCTGGAACGTCCGGACGAGGCCCACGTTCGCGATCCGGTCCGGCCGCCATCCCGTGATGTCCTGGCCGCCGAACACCACGCTGCCCGAGTCGGGCGCGACCACACCCGATATGCAATTGAAGAGCGTCGTCTTGCCCGCGCCGTTCGGACCGATCAGTCCGGTGATCCCATGCGGCTCGACGCGCAGGTGTGCGCCGGCGAGCGCGTGCACGCCATAGAAGCTGCGCGTGAGGCTGCGTACGTCGAGCAGCGGTTCGAGCATCGAGCGATGGCGCGCCGCGGCCGCGACCGGACTCAGTCCGTCAGAAGCGACGGCGTCACGAACGCGGCGATCAGGCGTCCGGACGCTGCATGCTGCTCGGTGAACCATCCGGCCTCGTGCGAGATGTTCATCGTGCCGAGGCGGCGCCCGCCGTAGGCGAGCGGGATGTTCATGATCGAGCCGATGCCGAGGCTCGCGATCAATTCATGGTCCGAAAACGCGTCGCGCACCTCGTCCGCGTTGCGCGCGACGAACACCTCTCCGCGCTCGAGCACGGCCCTGCTCCACGGCGTGCCGCGTTTCTCCTTGCGGCCGCCGACGGGATAGGCGGTCGGATTGCTGCTGTAGATGCGCTCGACTTGCGACGCCGCTTCGTGCACGCGCATCAACGTGAACAGCTTGTGCCCGATCACCTGCTGGACGAGCCGGCCGACGGCGGCGTAGAGGTCCATGCGCGAGTGCACGGCCGCCGACAGCTCGGCGAGGCTCGCGAGGTCGGCAACGGTCAAAGCGCGTTCGCTATGGCTCATCGGGGCCTCTGGCATTCCGTGGGCGGGCCGTGGGCGGGCGGACCTGCGGTCGAGTCTACGCTATCGCGGCCGCCGCCACGAATTAGAATGGGCCCCCGAGGCTCGCTCGACGCCCGGCTCACGAGGAGAAACCCGACATGCGCAGAAGGCAATGGTTGAAAGCCAGCGGTGCAACGCTCGCCGCCCCGCTGCTCGTTCCGATGATGCGGCCGCTCGAGGCGTTCGCGAAAACCGACCGTCTCGTCGTGATGACGTGGGGCGGCCAGTGGGGCGACGCGATGCGCGACAACGTCGACGCCACGTTCGAGAAGGCCGTTGGCGTCAAGGTCGTGCAGGATCGCGGCGCGAGCCCCGTGGAGCGCATCACCAAGCTCAAGGTGAGCCAGGGGAATCCGGTCGCCGACCTGTTCCAGCTCGCCGACGGCCTGGTGCCCCTTGCGATCAAGCAAGGCGTCGCCGAAAAGATCAACCGCGACTCGCCGCGGATGCCGAACCTGCGCGACATGATCCCGACGTTCTGGAACGACTACTGGGTGCCGCAGATCTTCTCGGTCATCGGCGTCATCTACAACACCAAGGAAGTGAAGAGCCCGCCGACCGGCTGGGCCGACCTGTGGCGCCCCGAGTTCAAGGGGCGGATCGTGCTGCCGGAGATCTCGCATTCGATCGGCTCGTACATCATTCCGATCGGTGCGGTCTCGGCCGGCAAAGCGCCTGCGGACGAGGAAGCGGGCTTCGACATGCTGAAGCGCATGGCTTCGCTGCGGCCGATCTGGGCGAAGGACACCGACACGATGATGAACTCGATGCGCACCGGTGACGCCGTGATCGGCATTCTCTACAAATCGCAGACGTACACGGTCAAGGGCTACGGCGCGCCGGTCGAATGGGTCTACCCGAAGGAGGGCGGCATCGCGTACACGTCCGGCACTTGCATCGCCAAGGGGACGAAGAACCTCGAGGAGGCCGAGCAATACATCAACACGACGATGGACCCGAACGTGCAGACGTTCGCCGCGAAGATCTACAACTACGGCGGCACGAACAAGGAAACGATCTCGAAGCTGCCGCCGGAATTGCAGGAGCGAGTGAAGTTCCCGCAGGATCAGCTCGACCGGCTGATCAAGCTCGACCTCGGCATGATGACCGATCGCCGCGCGGCCTGGGTCGATCGCTGGAACAAGGTAGTCGCCGGCAGCTGATGGCGGCCGCTGGCCCGACCACGCTTTGTCGCCTCGGCTGGCGCGACAATCGCGATCGGCTCGACGTCGCGCTCGCCGTCAATCGCCTGCTCGCGCGCGGCGCGTCGGCATGGTGGCTCGTCGCGCCGCACGCGCGGGCGGACGCAGGCGATTATCTCGTCGCGCTCGGACCCGGACAGCAAGCGGCGCTCGCGCGCCTCGAGCTGCGCACGACCGCGTGGACATCGGAGCTTCCCTCGGGCGCCCGACGGCTCGCGCGTCCCGCGGCGTGCCTCTTCGCGGGAACGGCTTCCAAGTTTCCGTACTTCGCGTACTACGCGCTCGCGCTGCTACGACTCGGGGTCGACTATGTGCCCTGCGACGGCGCGGCGCTCGCGAGCGGCGTGCTCGACGATGCCAACCTGCTGATCCTGCCGGGCGGGTTCGCAACGTGGGGCATCGACGCCGCCGAGGATGCCGAAGGTGCCGACGCGCGCGTGCGCGACTTCCTCGCGCAGGGTGGCGCGGCGATCGGATCGTGCGGCGGCGCCTATTACCTATCCGCCGGCCGGCCGGCGTGGACCGGGACCGCGCACGCGAAGCCGCTCTACACGCACGAGTATCTGCAAAGCGGCGTCGGTGTGGTGTCGGTCGAGATGCGTGCCGGAACGCTCTGCGTCGGCTGCCCGCCGACGATGGAGGTGCCGTACTACCACGGGCCCATCTACGATGTGCTCGGCCCGGGCATCGACGTGGCGGCCACCTTCCATTCGTTGAGCCTTCCGGGCCGTCTTGCGATCGACAACCCGCTCGACCACGATCGCTTCCGGCGCGACATGGCGGGCAAACCGGCGATCCTGGTCGCCTCGGGCGAGCGCGGGCGCGCCGTGCTCTTCTCTCCGCATCCGGAGATGGGCGACCTCGTCCGCAAGTACATCGCGCTCGATGGCTACGTGCGGCATTACCTGCCGATCCGCGGTTTTGGCACGATGCGCGACACGCTGCGTCATTACCGCGTGAGCGATGCGCCGGGCTTTCGGCTGGTGCTGAACGCCGTGCACGAGCTCGCGAGCGACACGCGCACGCGGCCGGTTGCGCGCGCGCCGGCCCGCGAGCCGTGGAACGACGATCTCGGCGCGCTGTGCGGCGCTGCGTTCGACGCGCTTGCACCGTTCGGCGCGGGTGAAGAGAACGCTCTGCTGCGCGACGTGGCGTCCGGCATCCGTGCGCGTCTCGATGCGGCTCGCGAGCGCGAACGCGCGCTGAAGCCGAACCCGACGCAGCTCGGTCTTGCGGCGACGCATCTCGTCGCGACGATGGCCGACCATTTTGCGACCGCATCGCAACGCTCGATCACCCAACAACTGATGGAGCTCGACCTCGGGGTCGCGTTGCTCGAATGCTCGACGCGCGTCGCCGAATGCGATCTCGCGCTGGCCGCGCAGCGATGATGGCCCCTTGGCGGACGAAGCGATGAGCGACGCGCAGCCGGACGTGCGCCTCGAGCGCGTGCACAAGCGCTTCGGCGCCGTCACCGCGGTCGACGACGTCAGCATCGAGATCCCGCGCGGCAGCATCTTCTCGCTGCTCGGTCCGTCGGGCTGCGGCAAGACGACGACGCTGCGGCTCATTGCGGGCTTCGAGCATCCCGATTCCGGCGACGTGTACATCCGCGGCAAACGCGTCACCGCGATACCGCCGTACCGTCGCGACTTCAGCATGGTGTTCCAGAGCTACGCGCTGTTTCCGCACCTGAGCGTGGCGGAGAACGTCGGCTTCGGTCTGCGGATGCGACGCGTTCCTCGAAGCGAGCGCGCGTCGTCGGTGAGAACGGCGCTCGAGCTCGTCAAGCTTGCGCCGCACGCCGATCGGCACCCGCGGCAGCTTTCCGGCGGTCAGCAGCAGCGCGTCGCGCTCGCGCGCGCGATCGTCGTCAAGCCCGCCGTGCTGCTGCTCGACGAGCCGTTGGGCGCACTCGACAAGATGCTGCGCGAGGAGATGCAGGTCGAGCTGCGAAGCCTCCAGCAGCGGCTCGGCATCACCGCCGTGTTCGTGACGCACGACCAGGAGGAAGCGCTCACGCTGTCCGATCGCGTCGCCGTGATGCGCAACGGCGTCATCGAGCAAAGCGGCGCGCCGCGCGAGATCTACGAGCGGCCGCGCAACGAATTCGTCGCCGCCTTCCTCGGCGCGAGCAACTTCATCGACGGGACCGTCGTCGCCCGCGAGGGCGCCGCAGCGGTCGTCGAAACCGCTGCGGGGCGCGTGCCGGCGGCGAGCGCGAACACCGCGATAGGGAGCACGGTGCGGATCGCGATCCGGCCCGAGCGCGTGCGGGTGGATGGCCGCGGTGGCGACGGCGTGCCGGCGCGTGTTCGCGATATCGTTTACCGCGGACCGATCACGCACCTCTACATGGATAGCGCAGCAGGCCAGTTGCTGTCCTACCGGCAGAATTCCGCGTCGGAGCGATGGCACACCGGAGACGAGGTGCGCTGCAGTTGGGACGCCGATAGCGGGATCGTCATCGAGCCCGAGCGCCGATGAAGGGCGCGTGGGCGTGGGGGCTCGTGCTACCGCCGCTCGCCGCGGCGCTGCTGCTGTTCGTCGGACCGCTCGTCTATCTGTTCTGGGTGAGCGTGCACGCGCCGTCGCAAAGCGAGCTGTACGGCTCCGCGCTGACGTTGCAGAACTACGCCGGCGTTCTGACCGATTCCTTCTATCTCGGCATCATCGGTCGCACGCTCGGGGTCGCCGCGGTGATCCTCTGCGTTGCGCTCGTGCTCGGCTATCCCGTCGCCTACTTCGTCGCGCTCCAGCCGCCGAAGCGGCGCATGGCGATCCTGCTGCTGCTCATCTTTCCACTGATGGTGAGCAACGTCGTGCGCGCCTACGGCTGGGTCGCGATCCTCGGACGGCGCGGCGTGGTCAACACGACGCTTCGCGATCTCGGGCTGATCGACGTTCCGCTCGATCTGCTCTACACGACGGAGGCGGTCGTCATGGGGCTGATGACGATCCTGCTGCCCTACATGGTGATTTCGATCGCCAATGCGCTCTCCGCGCTCGACCGCCGCTACGAGGAAGCGGCACAGGCGCTGGGCGCGGGCCCCGTACGCACGTTCTTCCACGTGACGTTGCCTCTGTCCACGCCGGGCGTCGCGTCCGGGATGCTGCTCGTGTTCCTGCTCACGTTGAGCGCATACGTGACGATCACGCTGCTCGGCGGCCCGCGCTCGAAGCTTCTCGTGAGCCTCGTCTACGACAGCGTGACCGCATTCGAGTGGCCGCGCGCCGCGGCGCTTGCGTTCGTGCTGCTCGCGGTCGCGCTGATCGTCGCCGCGGCGATCCTCGCCGTCCTGCGGCCGCGCCGCGTGCAGGGAACGGGAAAATGACACGCGACTACAGTCTCGGACGGCTCGTGCGCGGCGTCGCCACGTTCGTCGCGTTCGCGCTCGTCATCGTGCCGATCGCGATCGTCGTCGTGACCGCGTTCTCGCCGCTCGACTACTTCGAGTTCCCGCCGAAGAGCCTGTCGACGCGCTGGTTCGTCGAATTCTTCCGCCTCGAGAACATGCGCAACGCGTTCGCGCTGAGCCTCGAGCTCGCGCTCACCGCCGCCACGCTTGCGACGCTCCTCGGCACGATGGGCGCGCTGTTCCTCGCGCGAAGGCGCGGCTTCGTCGCCGGCGTGCTGCAATCGCTGTTCCTCGCGCCGCTCGTGTTCCCGACGATCATCCTCGGCGTCGCGCTGCTCCTGCTCTACAAGACGATCGGGATGCCCGTGTTCACCGGACTGCTGCTCGCGCACTGCGTCATCGCGCTGCCGTATGCGTTCCGCACGGTGCTCGCGAGCGCGCAGGGGCTCGATCCGTCGCTCGAGGAGGCAGGGCAAAGCCTCGGCGCCGGACCCCTTCGCACGCTGATTCTGGTAACGCTGCCGCTCGTCTGGCAGGGCGTGCTCTCCGGCTGGCTGTTCGCGTTCATCGTCTCGTTCGGCGAGCTCAACACCGCGCTCTTCCTGACCGGCCCGGGTATCACGACACTGCCGATCGAAATCTTTAGTTACCTGCAATTCCAGGGGAGCCAGCTCGTGATCGCCGCGGCCTCGACGCTGCAGATTGCGCTGATCATCGCGATGGTGACCGGCATCGAGCGCATCGTCGGCATCGGCCGCATCATCCGGGCGCGCTGACAAGAGCTACTGACGCCGCGGCTTGCGCAACGCGCGCGAACCCGGGCGCCCTCGGACGCCGAGCGCGAACGTGGACACGGCGATCAGCAGCAACGTGCCGGGCTCCGGGACCACGGCGAAGGTGGCGACGACGCCGGCGTGATCGGACGGCCAGCGCAGCGACGGGGTGCGACCGGCGAGCTCGTCGCCCACGACATCGCTGCCGATCGCGGCGAGCCGCCCGCGGTAGAACACGTGATCCACGCGCTCGGCGAGCGCCGACACGCCGTTCAGCAGATCCGCCGCCTGGCAGCACGTGAAGCCGGAGCCCAAGCCCGTAGCGAGCCACGCATCACCGAAGCCCGCAAAGATCATGGTCGCATAGGCCGCGGACGCGGGGGGCGCGTTGAAATCACCGAGCACGATCACTGGCGTCGACAGTCCGGCAAGAGCGCCGACGAGCTCGCCCGCCTGTGCGAGCCGCACCGGCGCGACGGCGGGCTCGAGGTGCGTCGAGACCACTCGCAGCGGCAAGCCGCCGATGCTCAGGTCGACAAAGCCGTACGTGCGAAACGAACTGACGGTCGTGCCGGCAATGTCGAACGAGATCGATGCGCCGTACGTGGCGGAACCGGTCCCAAGCAACCGAAACTCGCTTGTCGGCAGGTCCGTGCGCACGAGAATGGCTTCGCGATCGGTGAGACGAACGTCGCTCAGCGCGCCACCGACAAGACCCGGCGCAGCCGCATCGACGTCCATCGTCTGCACCGCCATCGCATACGACCGACCGCGCGCGGCAAGCGCGCTCACAAGCTGCTGCGCGAAGTCGAAAGTCACGGTCTCCGGACCCGGGCCGCCCGCAAGGGGCGAGCGCGTATACGTGCGCAGAGCGCAGCCTCCTGCAGGCCGACGACGTCCGCTCCCGCAGCGGCGATCTCGTCCGCCATGCGGCCGATCCGCTCGTTCGGTTGCGACGCGACCACCTGACCGTAGGCGGCGGTCACGGCGCCGATCAACGCCGGCACGTTCGGTGCAGCGGTGAAGGATGTTGCTTACCATAGCCCGGCGAAGCGTTCCGGATTGATCGCTCCCTGCAACGGGCGCCCAATCTCGCTTCCCTCGATCGCCTCGTCCTCGGCCTGGCCACGTCGTTCGTGCGTCCGCACCGGCTCCCGAAGCTTGGTGCTCGCGTCAAGCCGGCAACGCTCGTCGAGCTAAAGCGCCGCAATCCAAGGTTCGGCTGCGTGCGTATCGCCCAGCAGATCTCATGCGTTCGGCATCGAGATCGACAAAGATATCGTTCGCCGCGTGCTTGCGAGACACTATCGGCCACGCGACTCCGGATCTCATGGCCCTTCCCGTTCATCGCCCAGACCAAGGACAGCCTTTGGAGCCTGGACCGAATGGCGCCGATTCGTTCGCTTAGGCCAGAACTCGTTCCGCAAATTCCCGTGAATACAGTCGCGTTCGCGCCCGGCACGGGCCGATGCTCGCATTTCTTGCGGAACGCGGTCTGTAGCATTTCGGGTAAGCTCTCTGAGCACTCCGACCGCCGTAGTGGAGCACACGCCAGACTCGCGTAGCTACGCGGCGCCCATTCGACGGGGAGAACGGTGTTCCGGCTCCTTGCTGTCTACGCGGATTACACTTAGCTCTCCACTCGGTTCGAGGCAGGCAACTCGAACCTCTTTCATGTCGTCAATGCCCGCTTCGCGCAGCTTCGATTGCACCTCGTCGGCGGTGATCCACTCCTTCTTCAGGTTCTGACGAAGTAGCCTTCCGTCCTTGATGAGCGGAAGGGCCGGGGGTTCGAGTACACGGCGGATAACGTTGCTTCGGTACGCCAGCCAGTCGAGGCATACGTTCCAAGTTACGAGCGTCCCTACCAGCACGATTCCATCCGCGAGCGACTTGTATTCGCCCGCCATCGCGTTCTGCGCGGCGTCGGCAATGAGCACGACGAAGAGTATGTCCGCCATGCTCATCGAGCCTACATCCCGCCGAAGTAGAAACCGGACCACCAGAACCAGGCCGAGATACATCACGGTTCCTCGAACGACGAGTTCGACCGGACTTATCGTAAGGACGAACAAGTCCCGCATCACTTTTCCTTCACGCGTCGTTTCACAGCATTTGCCATCGGGCCGGCAGCGTCCATCACATCTTGCGACTGCTCGCTGGTCGCCTTCAATTTTCCAGCCCAGTAGCGGACCTCATGCTCCTGTCTGTCCCATATTGATCAACATACCGTCTTGGGGGGACCGGTTACATGTATGTGACATCGGCCATTAAAGCCTCCGCGCACAACGTGCGTCGATGCGAGAATGCGAGATCGCGAATATGGAGAGAAGCGGACATCAACCGCGAACCGTGTAAGGCGATGCCCTACACTCGATCGGCTATCGTGAAGCGTAACGCGTAGCTCGAAACGCTGACGCGAACGCCCGCCTCGAGGTGCAAGCTGAAGATAACTGCTTCGCAGAACCGCGGCTAACCGGACCATCCGACGCGCGCAAGAGCGGTGCGTTAGCTGAACCATCTAGAGGCGAGAACTCGACCTTTCGCCTTGGCAGGGGCCGGAAGGCTTTGTTCTTGGTCATCGCCACGGTGCGCTCGTTACTTCATTTCAAGCTCGCTTCCGCACCCAACATGGAACGGCGGCAACGTATCGGGGAGTTCCTCCTCCGAGCCGGTCGCGCGGTCCTCGCCGTTGGCACAGCACTCGCTCGTGCGTATGCGCCACCGGCGTTCCGGCAAGCCGTAGTCGGACGTGTCGACCTTTTGGCGAGTTCTCACGCCGACAGAGTATGTGTTCCATAGCAGTTCCGCCGTGGCACGCAGATAGGCCATCGTGTTGAAGAATGCGTCGAGCGCGACGCCCTTCGGCGCGTCCGCCCAGAACAGGTCGTCGACATTCACCTGCCGCCGCAATCCGTCCGCCAAGTGCGGCGTCAAGATCGCGATGGACGCCGCGCGGACTTGCTTTCTTGTCAATCAGGTCTGTAACCAGCGCGTTCAGGTCCTTGAGCGAGCGAGGCTATCAGGCGTGCCGCACCGATGCTCAAGCCGCGCTTCGCGATGTCCAACGTCACCAGGCGCTCGAAGCGGGCACGGTAGCGCGCATCGCGGTCGACCTTTACACGTGAGGGGCGCGGCCCAGCCCATAGAGGTACGCCCACCAGAGGTCGGTGTCGTCACCGAGCCGGGACAGCATTGGGAGCGCCGCCTCCAGTGAGGTCGGCTCATGCGATAGCAGGGCAATATCGGCCTCCGGCTGCCAACTGTGCGTCGAGAATTGCTTCACGGCGTGCTGGCGGGAGCGCTCCAACGACCCTTCACACTCGCGAGGTGTTGCCGCGTTCCAGGGTTTGCTCGCCTGCTGCTCGCGGATCAACTGCGTGAACCCAGGGTCGCAAATTTCTCGGCGTAGTCATCAATCTCGCGGATTCCCAGGCCATACGTCACGAGCAGCTACGCGGCACTCCGATCGGATTGTCGTGGCAGGTGCCAATCGACTTCGTTGAACAGCGTAGAAAGCGCCGGGTAGAACGAGGTTTCTGGCGCGTTCGCACCTGTGGTGCGGACGGCGCGGCAGTCCGCGAGGAAGGTTTCGAGTGGATGCACGCTCACAGCGCGATACCCCGGCGTAGTCGGGGCTGCCTGCTCTCACCACCGACTCGCGTGGATCCACCCGTTCATCGATGGCAACGGACGCGTCGCCCGGCTACAGACGCATCTCGTGTTCCACTCGATGGGACTCTCCAAGGGGTTGTGGTCGCCAATGCGCGGCTTGGCTCGCTCACAAGAACAGTACTACGCGAGGCTCAATAACGCAGATTTACCGAGACGAAATGATCTTGACGGCCGGGGTCCGCTTTCGCAGGAAGAGCTCGTGACCTTTGCGCGGTATTCCTCGATGTCTGCTTGGACCAAGTCCGATTCATGCGCGAGCGCCTCAGTTTCGAGACACTGAAGGAACGTCTACGAGTCCTCTTGCAGCATCTGCAACAAGCGCCGTGGCAGATCGGCAGCGAAAAATCGGTGGTCAAGATCGAAGCGCTGGAAGCACTTCACTACGTCGCCATGGCCGGACCGATTGAGCGGGCGCGCTTTGTTGCGATGACTGGTCGACTCGTTCCTTGCTGGCCGGGAAGCCGCGCCCACGGATCTCCTTCACCATCCGCGGCGAACCATAGGCCCCCTTGAGTTGCGCGTGAACGGCGCGGATCAGAGCCAGCAATTGCGGATCACGCAAGCGCCTGTCGTTCGACCTGCCACCATTCTTCCACGCACGGAAGCCGCTGATGCTCACCGCCAGGGTCGTGCACATCGCCGGCAACGAATTCGCTTTGCGTTGACCATCCCAGTGGTGCGTTACTGTAACTTGCAGGCGATTGAGAAGTCGGTTCCTGCTTGATTCGTCCCCGGACGACGCGCCTGACTTGACGCTTGCTCAGAGGGACGGACCGGACCGTCTCAACGATCCTCGCGAGACGGCCCGGCGCTTCGACTCTTATGGATGTCGATCAGCCTTCAATCATTTTGTCTTCGGCCCCTGCATCATCGTGAGCGGGATCTTGGCGAAATACGTGTCCAAGACGAGCCCACCGGGAGCGTAGGGGAAGGCAACAAGTGCGAATTGGTTATTGCCCGTGATCCAGGTCGAGAAATCGCCGCCGCCATTATTCAAGTTGTAGTCGGCGTGGTTCGGCGCGGTGGAGCCCATCGTCGTTGCAATGGGATACTTCGATGACGCGGGGCTCACTCTGATCGTCGGCCCAAAGCTGTTCCCGTGCATGAGCGCGGCGAAGGTGTCGAATGCGCCGGGCCCGCCCGGAACGCTCGGGTTGTCGGGCGCGTAAAAGCCGCGCCATACGACGAGAACCTTCCCGTTGCTCGTGTATCCGAGCCCGATCTTGCCGGCCCGTGCGATCGCGGGCACATCGCCAGGCACCGGGCCGACCGTTGCCTGCTTCCAGGTGTCGCCGTCGTCCTCGGTGGCGAACACCTGCACGGACTTGCGATCCGGTGTATACGCCGCAACCGCATACTTCCACGGAACGTTGGGATCAGCCGCCGCGAACGGGTAGCGGGCCGTGTCGCCGGTCCCGCTGGAATTGAACTCGCCAGCTTGCGCAAGAAGCTGGGCCGTCCAGGTCGCCCCCTTGTCGGTGCTCGTCGCCACCGCCAGGCACGGGCAGGTTGCGTCCAGCGGCGTCCTGCTGGCGATGATCGGCGCAACCAGCATGTCCCCCGAGGCGTCGATCTTTCCGCGGCTAAACGTCCAGCCTGGCACATCAAGTCGATAGACCGTGCCGAACGTCTGCGCTCGATCCTCGGAGGCGACGAGGTAGCCGCCGGCCATCGAATAGAAGATGTCACTCCGCGGTGCAGCCACCCCCATCGCGTTGTCCCACGGCGTATGCCATTGATCGGTGCCAGGAGGGGACGAGATGCAGGGCAGAACGGTAGAGCATCCGAGGCCGGCGAGGCCCGGCGCGAAGTGGGAGATCTTGATGCCGAGTGTGGGCGGGCTCCAGCTTTGCCCGTCATCGCTCGATGTCGTGACCATCGCGCGCCCTTGCTTGGGCGCCGTGGAAGGACGTCCGGGCCAGCCGATGTCTCCCAGTGGCGTGAACATCGCGCCGCCCGCATAGATGGTGCGATCGTCGCCAATGGCGACCCATGACCAGTTGCAGTAATACAGGCCCGGCTCGGGCTCGGTGGGCACTTCCGGGTCGGTGTGCTGCCGAAGGATCGGCATCAGATCCGTATCGCTGAAGGTCTTGCCCCCGTCCGTCGAAACGGCGACGTGGCATTCGGCCGTGCGTTCGCCAGGGGCCGCGCCCGCGTTCGTGTTGATCGGCAACCCGTACTTGCGCCAAGCGACGGCCACGAGGTTGGGGTCGACGCGACTCACCGCAACTTGGGGCACCGCCGTGGCGTAAAACTCGGTGGTTTGGCTGATGTTGACCAGCGAGATGTCATGCCCGGGAGGATCGCCGGCCCAGACACGACCGTAAACGCCCAGCATCAATGGACACACGGCCACTGACAATGCCATCCGTCCAAATTGTCTGCTCATGATGACCATCCTTTCCTATAAGCGAGGGACCGTTCGGCCTTGGTGCGCCTCGGTGAGCACTTCTTGAGCTCCGCGAGCAACTACCACTCGTGTGGCAGGTTCGGCCGATCGCTAATCACGATCGCGGAAGGCCCCGCGCTTAGAGCAACGCTCGCGGTTCGCCTGTACGTTGAGGTGTCGATGACAGACACTTCCTTCGAAAGGCGGCTCGCGACGTACAGCTTGCTGCCGTCAGCCGTGAACGCCATGTGCGACGGACCCGCCCCGACCTCCACGCTCGCGACGAACGTGTTCGACCTGGCATCGAACACGTCTACCCGTCCTGCGTTGTCGGCGCTGACGAAGAGGCGCTTGCCGTCCGGGTGCGCGGCGACTTCCTCGGGTCTCCGCGGCGATTTGACGCGCCCAACCACCGCTCGACGCGAAACGTCGATGGCGACGATCTCGTCCGAGCCGGCAACCGCAACATATGCGCGGGAGGCGTCAGGAAGAAAGGCAATACCTGCGGGACCGCGACCAACCCGGATCGACTTGATTATTGCGCCCTTGGCCACATCGATGACGTCGACCGAATCACCGTCCTTCGCGCTGGCATAGATCCATCTTCCATCCGGGCTGAATACCGCATGCTCGACGTTCCTGCCGCCGATGCTTATGGTCTTCAGGACGCGCAGCGTAGGCATATCGATCAGCGCCACGGAATTGCTGTCACCAAGCAGCACGAACAGCAACTTCCCCTTGGGACTTTGCCGAACGGCTTTCACGGAGCCCCCGAGCATCGTCCGGGCGCTGTCCTTGTCCTCAAAGAGATCGCGCTCGATGAGAGTTCCCGCCTGATGGCCAATGTAGAGTCGGGCACCATCGATCGATGCGGCAATTCCAGTTGGGTTATTGCCGACATTGAACGTCGAAGTGACCTTGTCGGTCTTCGTGTCGATGATCGACACGGTTCCGGAGCCTTCGGTGGTGATATAGGCGAACGGCTGGCTCTCTGCCGGCGAAATGCCGAGCATCGAGACGATCATGACCATCAATGCGAGTGGCCGCGACACTTTCTTCTCCTCGACTTTCGATTCCGCGCTGCGGGGATTGCAACGCGGCAAAGGAGCCAGGCCGCCGCAGACATCGCGGCGGCCCGGGAGGAGGAGCATCAACGATGCTGCCTTACTTCACAACTTTCACGTTCACGGTCGACGTCAGCTGCTGTTGCACGCCGTTCTGCAGAACGTTCACGTTCAGCGCCAAAGGAACAGCGTCGTCCTCGGGTATGTTGTTGTCGATATCGGCCTTGCTGAATTGCGCGACGAGATGCTTGCCGCCCGACCCGACATTTGTGGATATCGGCGAGAACAGCGTCGAGGACAGGGGCGTCTTCAGCGTGACTTCGCCGTCGACGGTGTAACCGTCCGGAATGGCGAAGTGCGCCGTGACGACACCGTTCACGCCCGTGAACACACCGTTGGCCGAGCCGAGATTTAGCGTCTTAGGAGTGAACGTCAGCGCGCCGGGCACGTCGATGGGCACGTGGTAGGCGACGATCTTGCCGGTCGGCCGCGGATCGGTACAGTCGTTGAAGAAGTACTCGCCCGCACGGTTGAAGGTGTACTGAGCGCTCTCATCGGGATTCAGCTTGAAGTTGAACACGCCTTCGAAGAACTGCGTTGCGCAGTGCGGTTTTTGGTTGGGGAAGCTCGTGAACGTGCCGGCTCCCGGATTCAGGAACGTCACCGTCGTGCCGACGGGAACGCGCAAGAAGGTCGGATTCATGCCGCTCGTGCTTGTGCTGTCGCGTGCCGAAGCGACGTCGTTCCTCGAGTTGCGCCCGAGGTAAACCGTATTGTTCACGGTGCTGCCTTCGACGGCGCCGCCGCTGACGGGACGGCGGATCGAGAGCGGCGCCGGCGTCGGAGCCTCGCTGCTTCCGGAGACGACATTGCCCGCAGCGTCAGTGTATTTCGCCGAACCGCCGAGCTTGAACGCCCACAGCGTATCGCCCTGCGTGAGCGAATTGCCGTAGGGAATGCCCGTGCCGCTCGCGAACACGGCGACATACTGCTCCCCGCCGATCGCGTATGTGATGGCGCCCGAGCTGATCGCGAAACCGGTCTGGAACTTCCACAACTCCTGACCCGTCACCGCGTCCATCGCGCGCAACCAGCCGGCGGGATCGCCGATGAACAGAAGGTTGCTGGCCGTCACGAGGGGATGCTGGCCATGCGCAGCGTCGAGCCCGAAGTGGTTTCTCCACACGATCTCGCCGGTGGCTCCGTTGAGCGCCACCACGCCGCCCGTCTGGTACTGGCCCAGTGCGCGAAGACCATTACCGCCTTCGGTGCGGTCATGCGCCACATTGTTCACACCGTAGGGGATGTACACGAGTCCCGTCTTTGAACTGTACGCCTGGTCTGACCAGTCGGCGCCGCCGTTCTGACTGGTTGTGGACAGGACCGGAAGATCCCAGTGATCGTCGAACAGGCAGCCCTTGCGGTGATCCGCACCATAAGCGGCCGGGAAGGTCAGGTTCGGCTTGTCGACGTCGAGGTAGTTCGGCTCGGTATAGATCAGATTCCCCAATGCGTCGGGCTGGTAGCCGTTGTAGTTCGGCACGCCGCGCCACGGGTTTCCCGGGATATTGGCGGGATCGAGCTTTTCCCAGATGACGCATTCCGGGACCCACATGCCTATAGATGGGAACTTCTGCGTTGTCGCGCTCGACTGCCTCGAATCGATCGGCCTGGGCCGCTCCTCGATCCCGGTGATCGGCTTGCCGTTGGTGCGATCGATGATGAACGTCATCGGCGCTTTGGCGCCGTAATAGATCACCTTTTTCGTTTCACCGTTGATCGTAAGGTCGGCAAGCGGCGGCGGACTGGTGTTGTCCATGTCCCAGTGGTCGTGCCGAATCGACTGGAAATGCCACTTGTATTCGCCGGTCTTGAGGTCCAGCGCCACCAGCGAGTTGCCAAACAGGTTGTCACCGGGACGGAGCTCACCGTCCTGTGACGAGCGGCAGCTCCTCACGTTGCCGAACGCGTAGTAGACCATCCCGAGCTCAGGATCGAGCGAGGGATGGATCCATGCCGCCACGCCCGCGGTCAGTGCGCAGCTCTCGCCGTTGACCGGCGGGCCCCACGTGGCGCCCGCATCGATGGTGTTGCCGTTCACGTCGGTGTGCACTCTTCCGGGCTCGGCGCCGCCGAAGAAATACCAGGCCAGGCTGCCGTCGCTCGAATGCACGGCGAATGCCGCATTGCGGCGCGCATCGTTGCCCCCGAGATAG
Organism: uncultured beta proteobacterium; assembly: GCA_963728935.1. GTDB lineage: Bacteria > Pseudomonadota > Gammaproteobacteria > Burkholderiales > Casimicrobiaceae > CAVSMC01. Next base: position 188,879 of record CAVSMC010000002.1, read on the forward strand.
ACGAGACCGTCGTAATAGATCGTGGCAACCTTTTGAATGTTGCCGAGGCTCTCGCCGCCCGGGGCAGTGGGTTGGGACACCCAGACTTCCGCTCCAGTCTCCTTGTCCAACGCGACCACGCGCTGACCACCTGCCAGCGTGTACACCTTGCCGTCACCCACCGACACACCGCGGCGAGTGCCGTTCGTCGTGAACGTGGTCGGATGCCATTTCCACTTGGTCTTGCCAGTCTTGCCGTCGATGGCGATCACGTCGCCATTCGGCGCGTCCATGTAGATGACGCCGTCGATCACGATCGGCGTGGTCTGCTGACCCGTGTCGTTGTTCCCCGGTCCGGGCACCGGCGTGGTGACCGGCGCGGCGGAAACATGGTTGAGCCACACCGGGCCGAGCTTGTTGATGTTGTCCTTGTTGACCTTCGTCAGCGACGAATATCCCTGGTTGCCCAAATTGCCGGCCACCTTTGGAAAGTCCTTGTCCGCCGGCGTGCAGCATGACGACAGATCGGCCGCGCCCGCGATCGTCGAAGACGACGCCACGATCGCCGCAGCCGCGATAAGCGACGACGCGATGCCACTTGCCCTCATCGATCCTCCTACACTGTCTTGCCGCTTGATGATTCGGTTTCCCAGCGTTCTACTGTACAGAACAACGTTTCATAACTCTAGGAGACGGACTGCGACTTGTCAATGCAAGCGCGCATCGATTCGTTGACGCGGTGAAACGCGATGTGAGCGGCGAACGAAGACGAAGCGTCTTGACATGACCGCGTGTAACGCTCAACCGAGGCAACACGATCGCCGCTCGTCCCGCAGCAGCTTCACCATGCAAGGATCAGTGGATCGCGATGACGCCCTGCACGACGGACGCGCTGCTCCGCTCCTTCGCTCCCGGCTTGTCGGTGATTGCGACGTTCTCCAACCTGATCGGAGACGTTCCAGGTTTGATTGCTTCGAACCGGAGCACGACAATGCTGCCCGTTCCCGACATGAACTGTCCGTTGCCCAGGCTGAAGCCGACGTCGATATTGCCCTCGCTCGGCTCCTGCACCGCTAGCTCGGACGCAACGGCGCCGCCTTGCGCCAAAGCTCCCCGCGACCATCCGACAAGCGCCAAGCGCCGGTTGTCATAGGTCACCGCGAGCGACAGATCATGCATTCCGCCACTCGCGTCCATCTGGATTCGGGCCTCGAAGACGTTCCCCACTTGGACGTCCGTTGGCGCAACCACGTGCAACCGTGCGCGCGCGACGCTCGCCGGCCGCAAGTGCTCAGGCGAAGGTCTCATCGCGCCGGACACGGCCGTCAAACGTCTTTCGGCCGCATCGTTGAAGCTTGGGGGTGCAACGTGCGAGCGCTCTCGTGCGGTCGTGTCCTTGGCACCGCTCGACGGAAATTGTGCGCTGATCCTGCCGCGCCAGTCGCTGTCAGTCCAGAAATGCACCACGCCCACCGCACCGGCGAAGACGACAACCAAGAGAATCCGCGTGTTTCTGACGAGCATTTGAAAGCGGAGTACGGTCGACGACGAGCGGCGCCGGTACGTTGGCGGAGCCCGCATCGAGGAATTTCAAAGCGGGCCGGGACCCCCTCGAGGTCCCGGCCACAAAGTGGCGATGTGCGGTCAGATCACGACTTGCAGAACGGAATGTTCCCCATCGCCGAGAGTATGCCGTTGACGATCAGCCGCTTGAACTCGGCCTGACCCGGGAAGCTCGAGCCATCCGTGAACGCATCGGCGTGGTGGCCGAGCGTCGTCAACCAGGCGCGCCCGCCGTCGTAATACTGACACCACGCGACTGGATGGAAGTCACCGTGTCCCGGATGAACGGTGCGCCGGGTGGCGAGCGTGTTCTCGTCGACGGTAGCGAGGAACTTCACCATTGTCGGATACGGAACCAGGTTGTACCACTCGTCCCTGAAGGCGAAGCGCGCCGGCAGCCCATTGGTCGAGGAATCATTCTTCGCGACGATCTGCACGTCACCATCCTGGAACGATCCGTGGTCGTAGTAGTTGGCGTTGCCGAGCAGACCCTCATACCACGGCCAGTTGTACTCGGTGCCGAACGCGTTGTGGATGCCGACAAAACCGCCGCCCGCGCGCATGTACTGCCGCAGCAAGACCTTCGCGGCGTCGAGATAGGCACCGGTCGTCGTATTCACCGCGCGTGTCGGATCGACCGCTGTCCCGTGCTTCCACAGCGTGTCGCGGCTCGTGCTGATGAAGATCACCGCTTTGTACTGGTTCAGATTGCTGAGCTGCGTCACGTCCTCGGTGTAATCGACGGCGACACCCTGCTCGCCCATCCACTTGATGATCGCGTTCTGCACGACATTTGCGGGCGTGAGCGGCGGGTTCTTGCCGGCCGCCAATGCCGGGCCCAGATTGGCATGGCGCGGACCGGCAGTGCGCGTATAGAGCAGGACCTTGTTCTGTCGGTCGGAGACCCACGGGTGATAGCAGCGGGGGTCCGTCCCGCGACAGACGTTGTAGATGGGGTCGAAGTTGTCCTTGGTGCCCGGTGGCACGTTGCTGTTGGTCGGCTCGGCCACCGTCGGCTCGCTCGGACCGGCCACGGCGGTCCCTGCGATCATGGCTAGCGAAAGCGCGCTGGCCGCAAGGGCCGAGCGTAATACCCGTTTCGTCATCTCTACTTCCTCCGATGATGCACGTGCACGAGCCAAATGGCCCGCGCGCCCGCGCGTTGTTACAAGCGGATCCGAGCCTGGGAAAAAGCGATCGTTCTGCTGTACAGAACGCTGTTGCTTTTTTAGTATCTTGGCCGCCGGAACCGATGTCAATAGCCGCGCCGCATGTCCGTCTCGGGTCGGCGGGCAACCGCTACGCCCTGAATGCCACGATTGATCTGTGGCATGAACGACGGTACGATGCGCGCCTCCGGATCGCGCCGCGCCCGCTTTCGCCCGCACACCCGTTTAGTCCCGCAACGGACTCGCAACATGCGGCTGACTCGCCGTGGCAGGCGAGACGCGGCGCTCGCGACTGCGAAATCCTCGTCTTGCTTGCCCGATGCAGGCTCCAGGACTGTTCGCCCTTTCATTGCTGATCGCGTCGGCTTCTGCCGCCGAAGCTCCGCGCCACCCCGACGTGTGGGGATTCGCTTTCGACGCGACGCCCGCCTCCGCCGGCGAACTGCTCGAGCGCCAATATCCGGATTGCAGGCCCGCACGCTCGGTCTATCACGCGTCTTCGTCGCACGCCGAGGAAGTGACGGCCGCACTCGACATCAACGCGGGTCTAATTCACAACGACCCGGCCGTTTCGGATGCCTGCCCCGACAGCCCCGGGGGTGCAGGAGCAACCGACGGGATCGAGCTCCTCTTTCTGCATCGCGAACTCGACCTGGCGCAACCGCTCTACCACGTGGACACCAGACGCGTGTATCCCGATACGGTGTATGCGGGCGACAAGCGCATCCGCAAGCCGTTCGAAGCGTTGCGTGCGGAGCTCTTTCGCAAGTACGGCAAGCCCACCGACGAGCGTCGCGAGAAGGTTGTGTCCTCGGCGGAGAATCTGGCTCGCAGTCTTGCAGTGCGTCCGGCGGCAAAGCGCGAGGACTACGTCGTGCGCTATCTCTGGTCGCGCGCAGGACGGCTGCCCGCCGAAGAACACGAGGGCTCGACGTGCGACTGCGGCGGCCCTTACGTTAAGGCTGAAATCGAAATCAGCCGGTCGCCCGTCACCATTCCCAAGAATCGCTATTACGTGCTCAGCGTGCGGCTGTTGTTGGAAGACCCCGTGCAGCGCAGCCGGCAGGATCGCTGGAATGCGCAGTGGCAGAACCGCGACTCACAGGGTAAGAAGTGAGAACGGAATCGATATCGGCATGGAGCGAAACAGTGGTCGCCATAGCGGCTGCGATGACCGGCAGCTTCGCCTGTTGTCGCCACTACATGGTGCTGCGGCGGCCTCGTCATTCGTCGCGCCTCGTGCGCGCGACGACCCGTCAGACAATCCCTAGATCGCGCCGCACCTGCGCAAACGCGCAATGTCGTCGTCGCCGTACCCCAGCCCGGCCAGCACCTCGTCGGTATGCTCACCGAGTGCAGGTGGTGGAGCGGTGATCGCCGGATCCGCTCCCGACAGGCGAAACCCGGAGCGCATCACGGTGACCGACCGCTCGAGACCTGGCATCGCGAGCGTGCAAAGGACGTTGCGCGCAACCAGCTGCTCCAAGTCCAGCGCCTCGGGAACCGAGAGGACGCGGCCGGCGGGAACCCCCCGCTCGTTCAGGATTCGCTCCCACTGCGCAGCCGGCTTGCGGCGCAGCGCATCCTCGAGCGCCGCGTTCAGTGCGGCGCGGTGACACTTGCGTGCCTCGCGCTTCGCGAAGCGCGCGTCCTGCAACCACTGTTCGCGGCCCACCGCCACAGCAAGGGCCTCGAACTGCTCCTGCTTGTTCGCGGCGATATTGAGCAGGCCGCTCGCCGTCGCGAAAGTGCCGGACGGGGCTGCCGTGAAGTTGTGGTTCCCCATCGGCACCGGTGCCTGCCCGCCGACTAGATAGTTGGAAACCACCCAACCCATTGCCCCCAGCATCGAGTCGAGCATCGACACGTCGATATAGGCACCTTCACCGGTCGCGGTGCGGCGTACGAGGGCGGCGCAAATGGCGAAGGCGGCCATGAGTCCGCCGAACGTGTCGGCGACCGGATAGCCGACGCGCATCGGCGCGCAGCTTTCGTCTCCGGTGATGCTCATCACGCCCGCAAGGCCTTGGATGATCTGGTCGTAGGCCGGCGCATCGCGCATCGGTCCCGTCTCTCCGAATCCTGAGATCGCGCAGTAAACGAGCGACGGATTATCGGCGAGCAGGGCGTCGTGACCGATTCCCAAGCGTTCCATCACGCCGGGACGGAAATTCTCGACCAGCACGGCCGCGCTGCGCGCGAGCCTGCGCAGAACATCGCGCCCCGCATCGCTCTTCAGGTTGACGGTCACCGATTTCTTGCCTGCGTTCTGCGCAAGAAACGAAACACCCATGAGGCGCGAATTAAGCGTCTCGTCCGCGCCGAGCTGGCGCGCCACGTCGCCGGTGCGAGGCACTTCCACTTTCACGACCTCCGCGCCGAGCTGAGCGAGCTGATAGGTGCAGAACGGACCGGACAGGACGTTGGTGAGGTCGAGGATGCGCACGCCCGCGAGAAGCGGGCGGCGTTGCTCCTCGGCGTCGCCCCGCATCGCGTTACTAGCCAACCCCAACGGAGTCATCGCTAAACTGCACCCGTTCGTCTAGGCTCGAACAAACGGGTTCGGCACGTCGAGGTCGGTGGAAATCCACACGCATTTCGTGTTGAAGTACGCCTTGATCGCCTCCGTGCCCGACTCCCTTCCGGTGCCCGAGTCCTTGTAGCCGCCGAACGGGCTCGTGAAACTGGTCATACGGTAGTTGTTCACCCAAACCGTTCCTGACTCCAGCCGCTCGGTCATCCGCATCGCTCGGCCCAGGTCCCTTGTCCAGACGCCCGCGGCGAGACCGAACCGGATAGCGTTGCCGATCGCTACCGCGTGTTCCTCGTCGCGGAACGGGATGACCGCTAGGACGGGACCGAAAACCTCTTCCTGCGCAAGCCGCATGTCGTTTCGCACGCCCGTGAAGATCGTGGGCTCGACAAATAGCCCGGGGCCAACGTCAGGACGAGAGCGTCCGCCGAGCACGCACTGCGCGCCCTCTGCCTTGCCCAGCGCAATGTATCGGACAATCCTTTCGAACTGCGGCCGGGTCGCGATCGGACCGATCTGCGTGTCGCGATGAGCAGGGTCGCCAAGCTTGGCGTTGCGCATGACATCGACGAGCATTGCGACGAAGCGGTCGTGAATCGATTTCTGGAGCAGCAGGCGCGAACCCGCCTGGCAACTCTGGCCGCAGCCAGCGAAGATTCCCGTAAGTACGCCGGCAAGCGCCCTGTCGAGATCAGCGTCGTCGAACACGATGTTCGGCGACTTTCCGCCAAGCTCAAGCGTCACGGACTTGAGGCCGCGTGCCGCAAGTTCGTAGACCCTCCGACCGGTGGCATCGCTGCCGGTGAATCCGATGTGAGCGACGTCGGGGTGGGTCACCAGCGGCTCTCCGACCTCGCTTCCGAGCCCGGTGACGACATTGAACACGCCATCGGGCAAGCCGGCTTCGCTCGCGATCCGCGCGAGTTGCAGCGCGGACGCCGAAGTGAACTCGGATGGTTTTGCGACGACGGCGCATCCGGCGGCGAGCGCCGGAGCCAGCTTCCAACTGAGCAGCGTGAGCGGCGAGTTCCACGGTGTAATGATCGCGACCACGCCCTTCGGCTCGTACTTGGTGTAAACGAAGACGCCCTTCCTGTCCGAAGGAACCACTGCCCCCTGTACCTTGTCCGCGAGCCCCGCGTAGTAGCGGAAGTAGTCGGCCAGGTAGCGCACCTGGGTCTGAACCTCGCGAGACAGCTTGCCATTGTCGCGCTGCTCGATCTCCGACAACGTCTGTGCGTTGGCGGCAATCGCGTCACCAATCCTCCACAGCAGCCGGCCGCGCTCGCTGGCCGACATCGCTCGCCAGTCAGTGCTCAGTGCGTGCCGAGCGGCGCGAACGGCCGCATCGACGTCGTCACGGGAGCCGCGCGCGATCCACGCCCACGGCATACCGGTGAACGGATCCTCGGTGGGCAGGTACTCGCCGCTCGCCGGCGGCGCCAGCCGGCCGTCGATGTAGTGGTCAAACCGGGGCAGCACGGTGCGATTTTCTGTCGGACTCGACATCGGACTGGTTCCGCTGGGCGCAACATCATTCTATAATTTACGGGGCGGGTCAATTCGCGCACGATCCCGCCCGGTCCGTGGCGAGCGAGCGCCCGGCCGAGTGCAATGAGCACGGAAGGAGACGTAAATGAGCGAAACGACGGGAGTTGCCGCAGTCGAGCGGGCGCTGTCGATCCTCGATGCCTTCACTGATCAGAGTCGCCAACTGACGCTTGCCGAGCTCGCTGAGCGCACGGGCATGTACAAGAGCACGGTCCTACGGCTCGCACGATCCCTCGGGAACTTCGGGTATCTCGTACGGGGCGAGGACGGACTGTACCGGCTCGGTCCGCGGCTTCTCCAGCTGGGCTCCCTCTGTCAGCGCCATTTGAACACCGCCGATATCGTGCCGCCGGCGCTGCGCGCCATCGTCCAGGAAGTCAAGGAAGGCGCGTCGTTTTATGTGCGCGACGGAGACCGCCGGCTGTGCCTTCACCGCGTCGACGGGGTTCGCTCGGTTCGCGATTCTGTCCACGAGGGCGACCGGCTTCCGCTTAACGTCGGCGCGGCCGGCCACGTGATTCGAGCTTTCGGCGGCGCGAACGGCCCCGTCTACGAGAAGGTTCGTCGTGAGCTGTACGCGGTCTCCCTAGGCGAGCGCGATCCGGAGATCGCTGCCGTCGCGTGTCCGGTCTTCGGCATGGAGCAGCGGTTGGCAGGAGCGCTTACTGTGTCGGGCCCACGCTACCGCATCGAAGCACTCGGCGTGCGTCCCTTCCTGCTTGTCCTCCTCAAGCACGCGAGCGAATTGTCGAATGCGCTCGGAGGAAACGGCGCCAAATTGGAGGTCGTGCTCCGCAGCCTCAAGGGAGAGGTCAAGCGAGCTCCGCGTGCGAGGTCGGGCCAGCGGCGCCGCGAGCAGACAGCGGTTGGGAGATAGAACATTGCGTCGTTCATCACCGTGGCCGTCTTCACTCCGCCAGGAGTCTCGAGCGGCTCTGTCACGGTCGGTAGTCAAGCCCTCGTGCCAACGACGACCGGGACTTTGGGATCGAGGAGCGAGGACGAGTTCCCCATGAACGCCGGCAAAGCGCGATCGATACGCGTCGCAGGCGCAGCGCTCGCCGGCGGCGCCGTTCCGGCGATCTGCACGCCGCTCGTCGGTCGCACGCGCGACGACGTGCTTGGCGAAGTCGCGGCGGTCGTGCCGAAGGAACCCGACATCATCGAGTGGCGCGTCGATTTTTTGTCCGCGATCGGCGACAGCGCCTTGGTCATCGACACCGCGCGCGCGATCAAGAAGGCCGTCGGCAGCATTCCGATTCTTTTCACGCGTCGCAACGCGACCGAAGGCGGCGAGCGCGTGCCGATCTCCGAACCGCAGGTGGTCGCCCTGTACGAGGCCGTTTGCGCGGCGCGCTGCGTCGATCTCGTCGACTACGAATTGAGCAACGGAAGCGACGCGTTCGCGCGCATTCACGCCGTGTCGCGCGACTTCGGCATCGGGCTCGTCGGCTCGTACCACAACTTCGAGTCGACGCCGGACGTGCCGATGCTCGTCGGCAAGTTCCGCGATGCACAGGCGCGCGGCGCGGACGTGGGCAAAGTCGCCGTGATGCCGAAGTCGCGGACCGACGTGCTTACGCTGCTCGCCGCGACCGACGAGGCGAGCCGCGCGCTCGACATTCCGCTGATCAGCATGTCGATGGGCGCGTACGGCTCGGTGTCGCGGATGGTGGGCGGTGTGTTCGGCTCGGCGCTGACGTTCGCCGTCGGCAAGAGCAGCTCGGCGCCGGGCCAGATTCCGATAGAAGAGTTGCGTGCGGCCCTCGCGACGGTGCGCCGCGCCACCGGCGGCGCGTGAACGACGAACTGACGAGGCAACGAATGGCGAATCCGATTGACAAGAAGGGCATCAGCGACGAGCAGCTGCAGGAGCTCGACCAGGCATTCGAGCGCGCTCGGGCGGCGCTCGCGATCATCGAGACCTACGACCAGGCGCGTGTGGACCGCTTGTGTCAGGCGGTCGCCTGGGCGGTCGCGAACAAGCGCACCTTCACGCGGCTGGTCGAGATGGGCATCGACGAGAGCGGCCTCGGCGATGCGGTGAGCCGCATGGGCAAGCGAATGAAGATCCGCGGCGTGCTGCGCGATGCGCTGCGCCAGAAAAGCGTCGGCGTGATCGAGGAGTTGCCTGAAAAGGGCATCGTCAAGTACGGCAAGCCCGTCGGCATCATCGCGTGCATCGTGCCGACGACCAACCCCGATCTCACGCCCGCCGGCAACGCGATCTATGCAATCAAGGCGCGCGACGTCGTCATCTACTCACCGCATCCACGCTCCAAGAAGACGTCGTACGAAACCGTGCGGCTGATGCGCGAGGCGCTCGAACGCGAAGGCGCGCCGGCGGACATCCTGCAGTGCCTCAGCAAGGTCAACATTCCGATGTCGCAGGCGCTGATGGCGCGTGCGGATCTCATCATCGCGACCGGCGGTCAGCCGATGGTGCGCGCGGCGTACAGCTCCGGAACGCCGGCGTACGGCGTGGGCGCCGGCAACTCGACGATGATCATCGACGAGACCGCGAACATCGAGGAGGCGGCGCGCAACACGCGGCTGTCGAAGACGTCGGACTTCGGCTCCGGCTGCTCCGCCGACGGCAACCTGATCATCGAAGGGTCGATCTTCGAGCGGATGCTTTCGCAGCTGCAGGCCGAAGGCGGCCATCTCGCCAACGACGAAGAGAAAGCGGCGCTGCGACGCGCGATGTGGGACGACGAAGCGCATCGCACGCCGAACACCGTCGCGATCGCACCGCAGCAGCTCGCGAAGATCGCCGGCTTCACAATCCCCGCCGACCGCAAGTTCATCATCGTGCGCGGCGACGGCATCGGCAAGGAGCACCTCTACTCGAGCGAGAAGCTCACGACGCTCCTCGCTGTCTACAAGTACAAGGGATTCGACCAGGCGATCGACCTGATGCGCGCGATCTACGAAGTGGGCGGCAAGGGCCACTCGTGCGGCATCTACTCGTTCAACCAGGATCACATCCACCAGCTCGCGCTCGCGGCGCCGGTGTCGCGGATGATGGTGCGCCAACCGCAATCCAAGGCGAACGCCGGCGCGTTCAACAACGGCATGCCGATGACCTCCAGCCTCGGCTGCGGCACCTGGGGCGGCAACATCGTCTCTGAGAACGTGCATCTGAAGCATTACATGAACACGACGTGGGTGTCGGTTCCGATCATGGAGGACAAGCCTTCCGACGAAGAGCTCTTCGGCCCGTTCTACGACCCCGAGCTCGAAACCGAAGCCGAGACGATCACGACCTGAAGCGCCGACTTCACCATGACGACCAAGACTTCCGACGAGCTGCTCACCGACGCCAGCGAGTGGTGGGACACGTCGACCCAGTCGGGCAGGCCCTGCGTGATCGACGTCGCCATGCAGAACGAACCGGTTCCTACCTTCGATCACTGGAACATCATGGACATCTACTCGCCGGGCAAAAAGGTGCATCACGTGAGCACCGGCGGCGCCGTGCACGCATAGCGCGAAAGGCACGACATGAAGCACGACTATTCGCTGGGACATCTGACCGTTCTGTCGTTGACGCCTCCCGACGTCGTGGCCGCGGCGGCGCGCGCGGGCTACGAGTTCGCGAGCCTGCGCATGACGCGCGTCACGGCGGCCGAGCCGCTGTACGACCTCGCGCGCGACAAGGCGCTGATGCGCGAGACGAAGGCGTGCATGTCGGCCACGGGCGTACGCATCCATGACGTCGAGCTCTTCCGCATCGACCCGAAGCTCGAGTCGGAGGACTTCAAGCCCGAGCTCGATGCGACCGCAGAGCTCGGCGCGCGGGACATCATCGCGCAGCTTCCCGATCCCGATTCGCCGCGCAAAATCGACCGCTTTGCGCGACTTTGCGATCTCGCGAAGCCGCTCGGCATCTTCGTGAGCCTCGAGTTCCCGCACTGGACGGAAACCGGCAACCTGACCGAGGCCGCCCGCGTGCTTCGCGCGGTGGGCCGCTCGAACGCATGCATTCTGATCGACATGCTGCACTTCGCGCGCAGCAATTCGACCTTCGATGAGCTCGAGGCGCTGCCGCGCGAGTGGTTCCGTTTCGCGCACGTGTGCGACGCCGAAAGGCGATGCCCGGACACGATGGAGGACATCATCCGCACGGCCCGTGACGAGCGCCTGTTTCCCGGCGAGGGCACGATCGACATAAGAGCAATCCTCGCCTGCCTGCCGCAGGGCATTCCCTATTCGCTGGAGATTCCGCGCAACACGCTGACGAAAGCAGTCGGGCCTTACGAGACGGCGCGCTTGGCACTCGCCGTGTCACGCAGCGAGCTCGACGGTCAGCAGCTCGCGGCGAGCGCGCCGGCGCACGCCGCGGTCGCACCGGTGTAGCAGATCCGACCGATACACGCCGATTTCACACTGTCACGTCACAACGAGGAGCAAAACATGAAGTTTCGGATCGACCGTCGTTCCGCCCTGAAAGCAGGCGCCGCGCTCGCGGCTTGGCAAGCGGTTCCCGTCTGGGCGCAGGACAAGCCGACGTTGCGCTTCGCTGCCGTGTTCTCCGACAAGGATATCCGCGCGGACATGATCCGCATGCTAGCGAAGGATATCGAAGGCGATTTCAAGCTCGAGCCGTTCTACGGCGGCACGCTGTTCAAGCAGGGCACCGAGCTCGTCGCGCTGCAGCGTGACAATCTGGAAATGGGCAACGTCGCGCCGCAGGACATCTCGAAGCAGCTGCCGGCGTGGTCTGTCCTGACTTCCGCCTATACGTTCCGCGACGCGCACCACGTGCTGGCGTTCTTCGCGAGCGACCTCGGCGCGCAGATGAAGAAGCACGCTGAGGACCAGTTGCGCATCAAGATTCTTGCTCCGACCTTCTACGGCACCCGCCAGGTCGGATTGAAGCCGAAGAAGAGGATCAACACGCCCGCTGACATGTCCGGCATCAAGCTGCGGATGCCGCCGGGCGATGCATGGCAGTTGCTCGGCCGCTCGATTGGCGCGAACCCGACGCCGATGGCCTACGCGGAGACGTACACGGGACTCCAGACCGGCGCCATCGACGGGCAGGACAACCCGCTGCCCAACGTGCAGAACATGAAGTTCTACGAGGTGATGTCGCAGATCGTGTTGACGTCGCACCTGGTCGCCTTCGACGTGCTGTCGATGAACCTCAAGACGTGGAACGCGATGGGTGCGGCGAAGCAGAAGAGCCTCCAGGCCGCGATCGACAAGGCGGTCGGCTGGAGCACGGCGGAGCACCTCAAGCGCGAAGGAGAGCTCGCCGACGACTTCAAGAAGCGCGGGCTCGACGTTTACCCGCCGGAAATCAGTGCCTTCCGTACCTACGCGCAGAAGGTGTATCTCGCCTCGGATGAGGCGAAGGCCTGGGCGCCGGGGATTCTCGACAAGATCGCCGCGGTGAAGTAGCAGGCGGAAGGTCGCCGGTCGCTGATGCGGCAGGCGACCGGCGCTGGCCCGGACGCCATCGCGTCCGGTGGGTGAAGCGTGCCCCGGTGTCGACGATCGGCGTTCACCGGGAGGGGGAGGAGCGTGACTTCATTGGTTCTCAGGGTGACCGGCTGGGTGCAGCGTCGCTCGGAAAACGTGATCGCCGCGCTGCTCGGCATCATGTTCGTCGCCTTCCTGTTGCAGATCGTCTTCCGTTATTTCTTCAATCTGCCGACGGGATGGTCCACGGAGACCGTGGTCATCTGCTGGCTGTGGCTGGTGCTCTGGGGCACGGCCCTGGCGCTGAAGGAGAAGGACGAGATCCGCTTCGACATCTTCATCTCGGTCGCCGGACCGCGCGCACGTCGCGTGATGGCGATCATCGTGTCGGTCGTGACGGTCGCCCTTTACAGCCTGTCGCTACCAGGCACCTACAAGTACGTCACGTTCATGAAGGTCGAGCGCTCGTCGTACCTCGACATCCGTCTCGACTGGCTGTACTCGATCTTCATCATCTTCGTCGTCGCGACGATCCTGCGTTACGTGTGGCTGCTGTGGGAGGCTTTGCGCGGTGAGCTGCCCGACGAGGAGACCGCCGACGAAGGGCGGACGCCTTGAGCTTGCCGAGCCCCTTCGCCCTCTCGCTCTTCACCATCGTCGCGCTGAGCCTGCTCGGTCTCCCGATCGGCCTCGCGATGGTCGGTGGATCGGTGCTCTACCTCGCCACCGCCGGTCTCGACGTCGGCACCGCGGCCGAGCAGATCCTCAACGGCATGATGACCAGCTATCTGCTGCTGGCGATCCCGCTGTTCATCCTCGCGGCCGAGTTCATGAACGCGGGCAGCATCATGGACAGGCTCGTGCGGTTCTGCAACGCACTCGTCGGTCGCTTCCGCGGCGGACTGGCTCTGGTCAACGTCGCGCAGGCGATCGTCTTCTCCAGCATGTCGGGGTCCGCACTGGCCGACGCCGCGGGTGCGGGTAAGCTCATGCAGTCGTTGATGACGCGAGAGGGCAAGTACCCTCGCGCGTTTGCCGCGGCGCTGACCGCCGTTGCGGCGACGATCGGCCCGATCATTCCGCCGTCGATCCCGCTCGTCGTCTATTCGCTGGTCTCGGATGCCTCCGTGGGCTACCTGTTCCTCGGCGGCGTGATCCCCGGATTGCTGATCGGCGCCGTGCAGATGGCCTTGATCGTCGCCGTGGGCAAGCGGCGAAATTTCCCGGTGGAAGCGCGTGTGCCGCTGCGCGAGATGCCCCGCATCACAAAGGACGCATTTCCTGCGCTGCTGATGCCGATCATCCTTTTCACCTGCATGTACGGTGGCATCACGACGCCGACGGAAGCGGCAGCGTTGGCATCGGCGTACGCGCTGCTCATCGCCGGCGGACTTTATCGAAGCATCGGCCCGGCCCACATCTACCACTCGCTTCTCACCAGCGCGCGCACCACGGTCTCCATCGGCATGCTGATCGCGGGTGCGATGGCGTTCAACTATGTGATCACGGTCGAGAACATCCCCAAGACGGTGAGCGCCATTCTGACCGCCACCAGCCTGTCGCCGTGGGGCTTCCTGCTGCTCGTCAACGTGATCCTGCTCGTGCTCGGCTGCTTTCTCGAGGGCACGACGATCATCCTCGTCATCCTGCCCGTGCTGCTGCCGACGGCGAGGGCACTCGGGATCGACCCGGTGCACTTCGGCGTGATGGCAGTGACGAACATCATGTTCGGGCTCGTCACGCCGCCCTATGGCCTGCTGCTGTTCATGATGACGAAGATCGCGAACGTGGCATTGCGCGACATCGTGCGCGAAGTGATGCCCTTTCTGGGCGTCATGCTGATCGCCCTGCTGCTGATCACGTACATCCCGGAGGTCACGCTCTTTCTGCCACGCCTCTTCGGCTACACAGGCTGAAGCGATGGACGGCCTCTTCGACAGCGCCTCGAAGCGTTCCTCCGCACTGGGTGCGGCATCGCGACAGCGCGGCTTCAACATGCGAGGCAAGTCATGATCAGCGGCGAAACAACGCTCATCGCGCACATCGGCTATCCGACCGAGGCGTTCAAGGCGCCGATGGTCTACAACCCGTGGTTCGATGCGCACGGCATTGACGCGGTCGTGATGCCGATAGGCGTCAAGTCGGACGATTACCGGGCCGTGCTTTCGCTTCGAAGGCGCCCGCTGTCTCGGGGCCGGCGGCGTCGGCTCGGCCATCGCGGCGTCGCTTGCCGAGGCGCGTATCGGCGCGATCGCGCTGTTCGACGTATCGCAAGCGTCCGCGCAGGCGCTCGCCGATCGACTGCGAAAGCACCACGCGCAGATCGAAGTGCAACTGCGCTCAACGCTCGCCGCGGCGCGCGCGCGGCTGCCGTCCGCAGGTTGGCACCCACATGCTTTTCGAGAGGATCCCGGCTATCTCGAGTTCTTCAGCACGTTCGACGCGGGGCCGCCAATGCGCGAAGCTCATTGCAGCAGCACGACTGTCCCGTCGTAGATGAGCTTGATGCCGATGACAAGTAGTGCCCAGTAGCTGATCCGGTAGAAGACCTTTTCGTCGAGTTTGCCCTGGATCACGACGCCGAGCTTCACTCCCACAGGCACGAGCGGCAGTAGCACCAGCGCGGTCATGAGGTTGACGAGATCGAACTGGCCGAGCAGCGCATAAGGCACGATTTTCGCCAGGTTCGACGCGAAGAAGAACCAGACCGTCGTGCCGACATAGACCGCTCGCTCGAGTCGTTGAGGCAGCAGATACGCCATGACCGGTGCTGTCCCCGCATGAGCGATGAAGCTCGTGAGTCCCGACAGACTGGACCAGAACACGCCGCGCGGCCACGAGGCGGTCGCCGGCGACCTATTGCGCGCCCATCCGAGGAGGTTATTGAGGGCAAACGTGACCGCGATCACGCCGATCGCCAACCGCATGTAGTGCCCGGGCACGAGCTTGAAGACGAGCGACCCGAGCACGATCCCGAGCGCGAGGCCCGTCAACAGGATCGGCATGTTGCGCCGGTCGTACACACCGCGAAATGCTGCGAGGCCGAAGAGATCGATGCAGCATAGGATGGGCAGCATCAGTGCGGCGGCTTGAACCGGCGGCACGACCAGCGACAGCAACGGCACCGCCATGCCGCCGAACAGCCCCGGAATTCCTGTCTTCGAAATGCCGCTCAGCAGTACGACGGGCACGGCGATCGCATAGAAAGTCGGGTCACCGATAATCGTCGTGCCGGCAAGCGCGATCGTCATCGGTCTATGAAGTCGGGCGCGAGGACCGCGCAGCCCACCGCCGCACCCGCCGCGTCGCGCAGAAACGCGAACGACGGTGTGCGCGACATGCGCTCGTTGACAAGCGGCACGGCAACGGAGTCGCAGCTTGCGAACACCGCAGTGTGGGATGTCCGGAATCGAAGCCGTTGCATACGGCGCCAGGAGCACCGAGTTTGTACGCAAGCAGCGTCGCGGTTCGGTCAGACATCATGTCTCAGGGATCGACGAGAGAAGTCATTGTCGATGTTCGCGAACGAGAACAACCGAACAGCCGGGCTCACTTTCGAACGTTGGTTTGATAAGTAAACATGAGCGTGCAACACTGGAGTCGGTGTTTTCTTGCCCTACCGCAAAGTCCGCGGAGCGATACGCCGATGTCAACGAGAGTCGGCGAATGCGCCGGCAAACTCCCTGTTCAGCCCGCTGCGAGCGATTGCCTGTCGATTTGTAATCTTGCCCTCGCAACCATACTTACAGTCCTGCGCCTGCCGTGCAACGCATGCAGCGACGGAAATAAATGGGCACGGCAAGCGTGCGCGATCACCGCAGCAATGCGAGTGACCGCGAGCAAATTCACCACGATGGATGGCGTCAGATGATCGGGAGCTTTGCTTCGCCTCATCGATCATGCATGTCGATAATGCGAGCGGCGGTCAAGAATGAATCACTTGTCCGTCGATGTCCGTTCGAGTCAAAATTATCTATGTGTCCAGAATAAACTGTTACCGACGTCTCCGGAACAGACATCTGAATGATTTGGCTCCCGACCTGGGCTCGAACCAGCGACCTGTGGATTAACAGTCCGGCCGGTCATCGCGTGGAAAGCCGCGCCAGCTAACGTTTCCCGCGAAAATGGTCGGTAATCTTTTGGGCAGATTTGCCGCTTTTTCCCCTCTGACCGCTCGATTGGGCTTCGCAATATTACCGGCTTCGTCGGCTCTCGCGGCGGGCGGCCGATGTGCGAACCAAGGACCCTCCAATGGGATGGACACTCCCCAAAACGTACACAAAACTCGCTACCGAAGGCGGCGACTACCTTTAGCTGCCGCACGCCGCGTCAGCCGGCGCGGCTCGGATTGCGGGAAAATCTTTTTTCCCGCGTACGTCGCGCATTCTTGCTCGGGCCGCCAGCCCGTTTTGGCATCCGACGCTGCGGTTGTTCCTTTACTGCTCGGATACCAGCGCACGAGCTCGCGCACCCTAGGGCTTCGATCCGACGGTCGTATCGGTTCAGCAAATCTGCCGCGAATGATAATCGTTTGCCGCACCGGCGGCGTTTTGTGCTCAAATAATCGGTCTAGGTCATTTTGCCCCAAGCGAGCCGCTGTCATGAAACCGATCAGGCAGCGTTTGCCATCGCCGGAGCTCTCTAGGGACCGCGGGGATCCAAGTGCCTGAACGAACCGACCACACGCAAGGGTCGGCTGGCTCGAACCCGGTACGGCTGCGCTTCGATCGCTTCGAGCTCGACGAGGCGAACGCGCGCTTGCTCCGCGACGGAACTCCTGTCGCTGTCGCACCGACGCCTTTCGGCGTGCTGTGCGCGCTCGCGCGGCAACCCGGGGCCCTGCTCACTACCAACGCGCTGCTCGATCAGGTATGGGGCCATCAGTACGTCACGGACTCGGTATTGCGAACCGCGATCAGCGAGCTGCGGACGGCGCTCGACGACGACGCCCGCAAGCCGCGGTTCATTGAGACCGTATCGCGGCGAGGCTACCGCTTCATCGCAGCCACCAGCGCGATCATCGCCGCACCACCGGTCGCGGCAGCCGTTTCACAGAGCAACACCGCCGAGTCGGCCTCGTTTATTGGGCGTGCCGAACCGCTTTCTCGACTTCGCGCGAACTGGGATCTCGCATGCACGGGTAAACGAAGGATCGTGTGGGTTGCCGGCGAGCCGGGTATCGGCAAGACGACGCTGATCGAGCATTTCATTGCAGGTCTCGGCGATGTTCTTTGCATCCGCGGCCAATGCGTCGATCAATACGGCAGCGGAGAGCCCTACCTCCCCGTGCTCGAAGCACTGTCGGAGCTCTGCCGCATCGACGGCACACTCGTGCCGTTGTTGCGCGCGGTTGCGCCAACGTGGCTGTTGCAGCTCCCATGGCTCAGCACCGCCGACGAGCGCGATGCGCTGCGCCGCGAGCTCGCGGGTGTCGCGGTCGATCGCATGCTGCGCGAGATGGGCGAAGTTCTGGACCGCTCCGGCGAGCGCCGACCGCTGTTGCTTGTCACCGAGGACCTCCATTGGGGCGACCGTGCGACGATTCACCTCATCGACTATGTGGCGCGCCGGCGCGGCAGCGGCCGCCTCATGTGGCTCGCCACGTTTCGTCTCACCGAGGTCGTGGCGCTCGATCATCCGCTCAATCCATTGCGGCGCGAGCTGCGGCTGCATCGGCTGTGCGAGGAGCTCGTTCTCGACCCGTTCTCCGAAACAGAGGTCGCGGAATATGTGGCGAAACAATCGCCATCGGTCGCCGGCGACGAAGCATTCGTGCGCGCGTTGCACGAGCGCACCGACGGGTTGCCGCTGTTCGTCGCGTCCATCACGAGCGAGATCGGCGCGCCCGGCGCACAATTCGCCGGCCGCGTTGCCGCCGAGCAAGTGGCGAAAATCGCCGTTCCCGAGAACCTGGCCGCGATCATCGAGCATTACATCGCGAAGCTTGACAACGACCAGCGCACGCTGCTCTCGGCAGCCGCCGTTTGCGGGGTCCACTTCCGCGTCAAGACGATTGCGGCGGCGCTCGAGCGGGACGCCGCATCGCTCGGTGGAACCTGCGACGAGCTTGCGCGCGACCAGGTATGGCTCGTCGCCCCACGCACCGAGGAAGGCAGCGACGCGCCAGACTCGTCGTACTCGTTCAGGCACGCCCTGTTCCGACAGGTGCTGTACGAGCGCACGACACCGTCGGCGCGCGCACAGCTTCACCGGAAGATCGGTTCTGCGCTGGAACGAGATCGCGCTGCTGGAGCGCTGGTCACCGCCGTCGAGCTGGCCACGCATTTCGAGCGAGGTGGCGGGGCTACGGCCGCCGTGCGCTACTACGCCGAAGCTGCCGGAGCCGCTCTCGCACACTTCAGCCCGGAAGAGTGCATGAGGATCACCGAACGCGCTTCGCGCCTGCTCGAGCAGGCGGCGGACGGACACGAACGCCACGCACTGGAGATTTCGATTCGAACGCTTCACGGTCTCGCCGCCACCCGGGTGCTTGGCGTGGGCGGCGTAGCGAAGCATTCGCTCGAGCGAGCATACGCGCTGCTCGACGAAGCTCCGCAGCATCCGATCCGCGGTCGCCTGCTGCACGGATTCGGGTTCATGCTGACGCTACGCGCCGAATATGCCGAGGCGCTCGCGGTGGCCGATCGCGCCGAAGCGCTCGGATCGGCCACGAACGATCCGGTGCTCCTTTCGACCGCGTGCACGGTGCACGGGCAGGTCGATCAGCTTCAGGGCCGATCGCGATCGGCCCGCACATGGCTCGAGCGCGGGCTCGCGCTTGCCGAGCGGCTGGACGTCGGTCCTGGAGAATTCCTGGTCGATCCGCAGGTCGCGCTGCTCGGTTTGCTCGCCGTCCCTCTGCTTCATCTTGGCTCGGTCGAGCAAGCGCGCGCATCGCTGCAGCGCGCCTATGCCCGCGCCCGCGATCGCCAATGGCCGATGGCGCGGCTTGCCGCGCTGTGGTATAGCGCGTTGTTCGAGGTCCGGCTCGGCAACGCTGAGCGCGTAGCCGCTCTCGCCGACGAGATGCACGCGCTCGTCGACGAATTCTTGCTCGCGCTTGGTCGAACGGCGAGTCGGTGGTTTCGCGGCTGGGCGGATGCCCGAATGGGCGCGCCGCGCGACGGCTACCAGCGGATCCGCGACGCATACGACGAGAACGCGCGTCTTGGAATGCTCGCCGGCGCCAGCGAGGTGTTGGGGTATGCGACCGAGGCGCTGCTTCTCGCAGGCGATCTCGTCCAGGCCCAGAAGCAGCTCGAACAAGCGCTGGAGATTGCCGACAAGCTCGGCGAACGCGTATATCTGCCGCAGCTTTACTTGATGGAGGCTGCCATCGCTCGCGCGCGCGGCGAGCGCAAAGCCGCCGCGGCATCGGTTCGGCGAGCCATCGCGGAGGCTAGAACGCAGGACGCGCCATGGCTCGAGCTGGTGGCGCTGACCGAGCTCTGCGAGCGCGACCACGCGACGCCTGAAGACCGAAGCACGCTTGCGGCGCTCGTAGATCAGCTTCCGGAAGCGAGCGATACAACTGCAGTCGCGAAGGCGCGCGCTGATCGATAAGCCGAAGCGCAGGTGAGTGAACTTCGCTGCCCGGCAAAATCGGCTCAAGCCATGATGTTCACGCCGCCGTCGACATAGAGCGTCGCGCCCGACATGCGGCGCGCGTATGGCGTCGACAGGAAGCCGCACGAGTAGCCCACGTCCATGATGTCGACGAGCTCGCCGAGCGGTGCACGATGCTCCCCTTCGTTTAGCAGCAACTGGAAGTCCTTGATGCCGGAAGCCGCGCGCGTCTTCAATGGTCCGGGCGAGATCGCGTGCACGCGGATGCCCTTCGGGCCGAGCTCGTAAGCAAGATAGCGGCAACACGCTTCCAGCGCGGCCTTGACCGGTCCCATCACGCTGTAGGTCGGCACCACTTTGTTCGCGCCATGATACGTCATCGCGAACATCGTGCCCCCGTCGCGCATCAACGGCGCGGTGAGCTTCGCCATGCGCACGAACGAATGGCACGACACATCCATCGCGATGGCGAAGCCGTTCGCCGAGCAATTGAGCAGGCCGCCTTGCAGGTCGTCTTTGGGCGCGAACGCGATCGAGTGCACGAGGATGTCGAGCCGGCCCCACTTCGAAGCGATCGCGTCGAACACATGCTCGAGCTGTCCGGGAACCGCGACGTCGAGCGGCAGGAAGATGGAAGCGTCCAGCTCCTGCGCGAGCGGCTCGACGAAGCGGCGCGCCTTTTCATTGAGGTACGTGATCGCGAGACCGGCTTTCAAATCGCGAAACGCCTTCGCACAACCGTACGCGATCGAGTTTTCGTTCGCGATGCCGACGACGAGCGCCTTCTTGCCTTCGAGGATGGGCCCCGGCGTGTATTCAGTCATAACGCTTCCTTTCTAAACTTGCATCGTCGGCACGTCGCCCCACACGACGAGCTCGGCTTCGGTCGCTTCGATCACCTGCTGCACCGACACGTCCGGTGCGACCTCGACGAGCGTCGCGCGGCCTTGGTCGAACGCAATGACGGCGAGCTCCGCGATACGCTTGGCGATCAAGACTTGCGCGTCCATCGGTTACGTCCTCGCGATCAGGCAATCGACGATCGGCGCGGGCGTCATCACCTGGTCGGGCGAGATCATCCCAACCGGCACGATGTGCTCGGCCTCGACGATGACGGTGTCGCCGGCCATCGCGATCACCGGGTTGAAGTTGCGCGCCGTGAGCGCGTAGGTGAGGTTGCCGAGATAGTCGGCGACGAACGCCTGCACCAGCGCGAAATCGGCGTGGAGCGCGCTTTCGACCAGGAACTCGCGTCCGTCGACCTCGAGCTTGCGCTTGTCTTCCTCGACGACCGTGCCGACGCCGGTCGGCGTGAGGATGCCGCCGAGGCCGAAGCCCGCGGCGCGGATGCGCTCGATCAGCGTGCCCTGCGGGATCAGCTCGACCTCCATCGTGCCGGCGAGCATCTTCTTCTGTGTTTCCGGATTGAGGCCGATGTGGCTCGCGATCACCTTGCGCACGGCGCCCGCGCTAACGAGTTTGCCGATGCCCACACCCGCATCGCCGTGTCGTTCGCAATCACGGTGAGATCGTGCTTGCCCTGGCGCAGCAGTTCGTCGACGAGGCCCTCGGGCGTGCCCACGCCCATGAAGCCTCCAATCATCAATCTCGCGCCGTTCGGTACGCAGGCGACCGCGTCGTGCAGTGTACTGGTCTGCATAATGGATCCCGTGTGTCGACCACGACGTGTCGTCACGCCATGATGTTGACGCCGCCGTCGACGAACAGCGTGCTGCCGGTCATGTGCCGCGCGTACGGCGTCGCGAGGTAGGCGCACGCGAAGCCGATGTCCATGATGTCGACCTGCTCGCCGAGGGGTGCGCGGCGCACGGCATCGTTCAGCAGGCGGTCGAAGTCCTTGAGGCCGGTCGCTGCGCGCGTCTTCAGCGGCCCGGGCGAGATCGCGTGCACGCGGATGCGCCGCGGGCTCAGTTCGTACGCGAGGTAGCGGCACGCCGCTTCCAGTGCGGCCTTCACCGGTCCCATCATGTTGTAGTTGGGGACCACGTGCTGCGCGCCGAGGTACGTCATAGCGAACATCGTGCCGCCGTCGCGCATCAGCGGCGCCGCGAGCTTCGCGATGCGAACGAACGAGTGCACCGAGACGTCCATCGCCTTGCGAAAGCCGCTGGCGGAGCAGTCGACGAGCGGGCCGCGAAGGTCATCTCCGGCGCCGCCGGAGATCGAATGAACGACGATGTCGAGCCGACCCCACTCGTGCTCGATACGGTCGAACACCGCCTCGAGCTGGCCCGGGATCGCGGCGTCGACCTGCATGAAGATCGGCGCCTCGAGCCTTTGTGCGATCGGCTCGACGTACGAGCGCGTCTTTTCGTTCACGTACGTGATCGCGATATCGGCGCCCACCTCGCGGAACGCGCACGCGCAGCCGTTCGCGATCGAGTGCTCGTTCGCGATGCCGACGACCAGCGCCTTGCGGCCGTCGAGAACACGCGGTGTCATTGCGAGAGCCATCCGCCGTCGACCGGCGCCGCGGCGCCGCGAATCTGCGCCGCGGCGCCGGAGCACAGGGAACACCGTGAGCGCACCGATCTGCTCCGGCGTCGCAAACGCGAGCGACGGCTGCTTCTCGCCGAGCAGACGCGCCGTCGCCACGTCGCGGGAAACACGTTCCCGCGCTGCGATGTCGTCGATCTGCTTCTGCACGAGCGGCGTCAGCACCCAGCCCGGACAGATCGCATTGCACGTGATGCCGGTCGTTGCGGTTTCGAGCGCCACGACCTTGGTGAGGCCGACGACGCCATGCTTCGCCGCCACGTAGGCGATCTTGCTCTTCGAAGCGACCAGGCCGTGCACAGACGCAATGTTCACGATGCGGCCCCAGTTGCGCGCCCTCATCTGCGGCAGAACGGCCTTGATCGCGTGGAAGTTCGACGACAGGTTCGTCGCCACGATCGCATCCCAGCGCTCGTCGGGAAACTCCTCAGTCGGTGCCGTATGCTGGATGCCCGCGTTGTTGACGAGCAGGTCGACGGCACCGAACGCGCGTGTCGCCTCGGCGACCATCCGGCGAACATCGGCCGGCTTCGCGATGTCGGCGCCGTCGAAGACGACGTTGACGCCATACTCGCTCGCAAGCCGCCGACGAGAGGCTTCGATCTCCCGCGCGTCGCCAAACCGGTTCAGCACACGTTCGCGCCTTCCGCGGCGAGCGCTCGCGCGATGCCGAGCCCGATGCCGCTCGTGGAGCCGGTGACGATCGCGGATCGGGCTTCGAGCGTTCGTGTCGTTTTCATAGCTGCCTAGAGCCCAAAGACACGGTCGTTCTCGACGCCAACACGGTCGCCGACGCGAAGGTGGACGTTGCGCGAATCCTCGATGATCGCCGTGCTTCCGGAATCAAGCCGAACCGTAATCCGATAGCGCGAGCCGCTCACTTCCCGCCCCACTCCGTGGCCGACCGCCGCGCCCCCGATCGCGCCGCCGATCGTCGCGACGGTGTTGCCTCCGCCACTGCTGATCTGGTGGCCCATGACGCTGCCTGCGCCGCCGCCGACAACGGTGCGGACGCGGATCGGCTCGCCGTCCGAACTTCGGTAGATCTCAATCGCCTCGACCATTCCATAGTCGACGCGCACCGCGGAGGCCCGCGCGAACGGCCAGTTCGCGCACGACGACAGCATCGTTGCCGTCAGTGCGAGCGCCGCGAATCGAATCAAACGTTCAATCATGGTGCCTTCCTTCGAACGAGTGGACGATGGGTGGCAGGGGAGGCGATTGCACGCTTTGGGGAGGATGATCGCGTGCCGTTGACGTATCGACCTCCCTGCCGTTGAAGCGAAATGACGAACCCGCATATGGCAGGCATCGTAATTTCCGGCTCGCCCGAAGTCGTCAGCGAAGCGTCGCCGTTTCGTCGTGATTGCGTGGACCGGTATGCAGCGCCAAGACGCCGCCACCGACGCAAACGGTGGTCTGCATGAAGACCGTGCAGCCGACTTGAATGTCGCGCGCACGACGGTCACCCAATGCGGATGATCTGGCGACGCCACGCTGACAACTTCGCGCCGGGCTGTCTTTACGCTAGCTCTAACGCGTTGCGACGAACGATTCGCGCGGCGCGGCGGTCGAGTCGAGGCGTGACAGTGAGTTCCACGGGGCACACGATAAGACGCTCGCTGCATATGTTATTGGCGCTTGCGCTGGCAGCCGCAGTCGGCGGTCTGTCGGTGTACGGCCTGTTGTACATGCACTCCGCCCCGGCGAGTCGCGTTTGGACGCCGATGATTACGCTCGTCGCAGCCAGCCGTGCACCCCTGTTCCCATCCGCTGCCTCCATCGGCGCGGCGATGTCGTGCTCGGGTCCGGCGTCATCGTCGATGGCGACGGTTATCGTGACCAATCGTCACATCGTCGGAGATGCATCCGACCTCGCTGTCGCAATCGCAGACGGTACGTTGCAGGCGACGCAACGAGGATCTGCGCGTTTCATCGCGCCAAAGGATTGGCGTGCGCCGTCGTGTCGATCATCTGCGCGATCTCGCATGCGCATGCACAGCCGAGCGTGTCGGCGCATGTTGCCAAGGAGATCAGAGGCGCGATCGAGGGCGCGGAAATCGGATTGCCATTGCCGACGGGCCTGCGCGGGCAGTTCGGTTCCGCGGAGTGGGTTGCAACCCTGAATCTCGACGTCGCTCGATGGCACGCAACGGCGCACGCGCACGGCCATTCACACGTCGGCGACTTCGGCGAGACGCCGCAATCGCGTTTGCTGCCCGCTAGCCGCGGATCGTTCGAGCGTTTTGTCGAGATCGGCGCTGGGGCGCATCGGCTCTGTCTACCCACGAACTGGGCGAGCGGCAGCTCGGTACCCACTTTCAGTTTGGCGAGTATGTCGCGTCGGCGTCGGTGCGGGCTCGGCGAGCGCCGGCGGCTCACGGTGGCATTACGGCGGTTGCACGAATCGAACTGCGGCATCACCGTTCCAACAGCGGGCTCACGGCTTTCGGCGTGCGCTTTGAATACCGTTTGGCTTGACGCGACGCGTCAGGCAGCGCTGCGCGGTTAGCCGTGCGGAGCGCCGACGATGGAGCGCCGCGTCGACCGATTCGACGCCGTCTTCGGCCTCTTCACAAAATCCTGATGGAATACAGACCGTTCGTTGACGACTCCGCGCGTGCGCAGCGCTACGCTCGCATCGTGTACACACGGCCATGCGCAGAGCAATGTGGCGACCCGTTTGTACAGGTGAAGACATGACAAACTCCGTCGAGGCAAGACCATGAACGACTACAAGCCGCTGGTGAGCTCCGCTCCCGCACACAGCATCCTGAACGCGCAGGCGTTCCAATACACGAACAGCGTCGGGACCGACATTCGCAAGACATTCGAGAAATTCAGACGGAGTCAGGCGAGCGCTGCTCGCGCGCTGGTGAACGCCGCGAGCAACGTGCGGCCGTTGGCGCTAGCTTGCTCGCAGCCGATCGCACGCTGACCGAACGCTCCGGCCGCATCGGTGAAGAGCGACGGCTGCGGTCGCGCTGACGCCCCATGAAGACCAAAGTGATCGTCATGACGGGCGCGACCGGCGCCGTCGGCGCCGCCGCCGCGCGGCGCCTCGTCTCGGATGGCCACCACGTGGTCCTCGTCGGACGATCCGCTGCCAAGACGTCCGCGCTCGCACATGAACTGAATACCGAGTACTTCATCGCCGATTTCACCCGATTCGGGTACGTGCGCGAGCTCGCCGCTCGGCTGCTTGCGCGCTATCCGCGAATCGACGTCCTCGCCCACAACGCCGGCGGCGTCTTCGGTCCCGAGCGTCGCCTGACGCCCGACGGGCACGAGATGACATTCCAGGTGAACTATCTCGCGGGATTCGTGCTGACCACGCTGCTCATCGATCGGCTGAAGAAGTCGCGTGCGACCGTAATCTGCGCGTCCGGCCTCGCCAGCACGTCCGCGAACATCGACCTCTACGACCTGGAAAGCGAGAGGCGCTTCAGCGCGACGAAGGCGTATTGCAAAAGCAAGCTCGCGCAGATTCTCTTCGCGCGCGAGCTCTACAGGCGGTACGGACGCGGGCGCGGCATCGAAACCGCGGCGTTCCACCGGGGCAACGTCGCGTCGGACACGTTTCGCAACGCGCCATCGCCACTTCGATGGCTGCGCGACGGGCCGATCGGGCGTTTGTGGACGACGGATCCTGACGAAGGCGCCGACACGCTCGTGTTCCTTGCCGAAGCGCGACCCGATGTCGATTTCCCTTCGGGACAGTTCTTCGTTCGGAACAAGGTTGCGATACCGAACGAGCAGGCCGAAGACCGCATGCTCGCCTTCGAGCTGTGGAACCGAAGCGAAACGATGGCCGAGAAAGCGGCGATAAGCAGCGCCGCGTCCCGCTGCGCAGCGCGCGCGGTCGTGGCGGTGGAGGCACCGTCACACAACTGCGACGGAAGCCGGATGTTTCGCTGACATACGGTCATCCCCCAACGCGTAATCTCGACCCCATCAGCCCAACAGCCGGTGTTCCATGACACTCGACCCAACGTTCCAACCCGCAGACGACCTCGAAGTCCTCCGCAACCGTACATTCGACGAGATCGCCGTCGGCGACCGCGCGAGCATCGAGCGCACGCTGACCGCGGCCGACATCCAGTTGTTCGCCGCGATGTCCGGCGACATCAACCCGCAGCACATCGACGCCGAGTTCGCCGCGTCGACCCGATACCACGGCGTCATCGCGCACGGGATGTGGGGCGCGGCGCTGATCTCCGCCGTTCTGGGCACGCGGTTGCCAGGACCGGGCACCGTCTATGCCGGCCAGACCCTCGAGTTCCACGCGCCGCTCCGCGTCGGCGACACGCTGAAGATCTCGGTCACCGTCACGGCGCGCGACGAGAAGAACCATCGCGTCGTTCTCGATTGCAATTGCACGAATCAGGATGGCAAGACGGTCATCACGGGCGAGGCAACGGTGCTGGCACCCACCGAGCGCATCGAGCGATCGCGCAGCACACTACCGCAAGTGCGAATCGCGATCGCGCAGGGCGACGATCTCGTTCGGCTGGTTCAGCACGTGCGGCCGCTCGGGCGCATCAAGGTCGCGGTCGTGCACCCATGCGACGACGTGAGCCTGTCCGCCGCCGTCGACGCCCATGCCGCCGGACTGATCGATCCGGTGCTCGTCGGTCCACGCGCGCGCATCGAGGCCGTCGCGCAAAAGGCGGGCTTGAGCATCGAAGGCCTCGCGATCGAGGACGTGCCGCACAGCCACGCCGCCGCCGCACGCGGCGTCGAGCTCGCGGTCAAGGGCGACGTCGAGGCGCTGATGAAGGGCAGCCTGCACACCGACGAGCTGATGGGAGCCGTCGTCGCGAGCCCGCTTCGCACCGGGCGCCGCATGAGCCATTGCTTCCTGCTGCAGACGCCGGCGTACCCGCGGCCGTTCATCATCACGGACGCCGCCGTCAACATCGCACCGACGCTGCCGGAGAAAGCGGACATCATTCGCAACGCGATCGACCTCGCGCACGCGTTCGGCGTCGCAAACCCGCGCGTCGCGATCCTGGCGGCCGTCGAAACGGTGAATCCGAACATGCCGGCGACGCTCGATGCGGCGGCGCTGTGCAAGATGGCCGATCGCGGCCAGATCGAAGGCGCCGTGCTCGACGGACCGCTCGCGTTCGACAACGCCGTATCCGCCGCCGCCGCGCGCACCAAGGGGATCGTGTCCGACGTCGCAGGCGCCGCCGACATCCTGGTCGTTCCCGACCTCGAGAGCGGCAACATGCTCGCGAAGCAGCTGATGTATCTCGGCGGTGCGGCGAGTGCGGGCATCGTCCTCGGTGCCCGCGTGCCGATCGTGCTCACGAGCCGCGCCGATTCTCGCGAGTCGCGCATCGCGTCATGCGCGGTCGCGCTCGTCGCGGCGCGGCGCAATGCGCGGCCCGGCGCAATCGCCGGATCGCAGCCGGCGCAACCCGCCCGCGCGCCCGAAGCCGCGGTACGAAAACCTGCATCGCTGGAACTCCATTCATGAGCATGCCGGTTCTGGTTCTCAATTGCGGCTCGTCGAGCATCAAGTTCGCGTTGTTCGACGGCGCCGCCGAGCCGTTGCCGCGCAAGCCGCTTCGGGCGGGCAGACTCGAAGGCATCGGCGGCAAGAACGCGAGACTCATCGAACAAGACTCGGCGCCTGTGAGCTTCGCGCTCGATGCGGAAAGGCCTTATCACGCCGCGCTGCAGCGCGTGCGCGCCGTTGTGGAAAGGCAAACGGGCGGACAGCCGCCGGCGGCAATCGCCCATCGCGTCGTGCACGGCGGCAGCAAGTATGCGGCACCGGTGCGCGTCGACGCCCTCGTGCTCGCCGACCTCAAGAGCTACATTCCGCTCGCGCCGCTGCATCAGCCGTTCGCGCTTGAGGCGATTGAAATCCTGCTCTTCGAGCTGCCCGGATTGCCGCAGGTCGCATGCTTCGACACGGCGTTCCATCGCACGCTCGCACCGGTCGAACAGATGATGGCGCTGCCGTACGAGCAATGGGAACGCGGCGTGCGGCGCTACGGATTTCACGGCCTGTCGTACGAGTACATGGCGATCGCGCTCGCCGAGCGGCACGGCGATGCGGCGCGCGGACGGACGATCGTCGCGCATCTGGGCAGCGGCGCAAGCCTGTGTGCGATGCATCGGCTGCAAAGCGTCGCCACGACGATGGGCTTTTCCGCGCTCGATGGCCTGATGATGGGCACGCGATGCGGCTCGCTCGACCCCGGCGTGCTTCTGCACCTGCTCGACAGCGAGAAGCTCGACACGAAGCAGCTCGCGCATCTGCTCTACCACGAGTCGGGCCTGCTTGGCGTGTCGGGCGTCTCGGCAAGCCCGAAGGATGTGCTCGAAGTCGAGCAGACGAACCATCGCGCACGCGCCGCGCTTGAGCTTTACGTGCGACGCGTCGTCCGCGAGATCGGCGCGCTCACCGCCGTGCTTGGTGGCCTCGACATGATCACGTTCACCGCAGGAGTTGGCGAGAACAGCGCGGTGTTACGCGAGCGCATCTGCAGTGCGTTCGCTTGGCTTGGCATGGACCTCGACGGCGACGCCAATCGCGCCAATAAATCGACGATCTCGCGGCCGACGAGCCGCGTTCGCGTAGCGGTCGAATCGACCAACGAGGAATGGATGGCGGCGTGCCACGCGGTGCAAACGTTGCGCGGCGCTGAAGTCCGCGAAGGAGTCAACCGATGAGTGATCGACACGACCCTTCCGAGATTGCTTGGTGGGTAAAAAACATCGACGAGATCGATCGTGAGATCTGCAGGCTTGGCCTGCTGTGCCAGGTAAGGATCCTCGATCACGGCGTCATCGAACGCGTGCTCAAGA
Organism: uncultured beta proteobacterium; assembly: GCA_963728935.1. Classification (GTDB taxonomy): domain Bacteria; phylum Pseudomonadota; class Gammaproteobacteria; order Burkholderiales; family Casimicrobiaceae; genus CAVSMC01. Next base: position 218,009 of record CAVSMC010000002.1, read on the forward strand.
GGGACGCTTCGGTGTGCGGAACATCGAACCCGATAGCTTTCGCGAAGCTGCACGACATGCTGATGCTGTACTTCGGCATTCGCAAGAAGTCCGTTGAAGCGCTCGGAGAGGTGCAAACGGAACAGATCGAGGGGCACGTCGTGGAGCAGCTTCGGAGCCGCTTCGCCGAATTGCTCGGAACCTGGCCGCCCGCATGAGCGATGGATAGAGCGTTCATCCCCGCAATGGCAGGCGTGCTCGGTTGGCTCGTTGGCAGCTCGGCCACCGTCGCGACCACGTGGATCATACAGAAGAGCGCGACCAGGCGTGAGCCGATCCAGCTCGAGCTGCGCAAGCGGGAAGCGCTCTACGGCGAATTCATCGGCGAGTGCGCGAAGCTCCTGGTGGATGCGTTCACGCACACTCTCGACGCGCCGGAGAAGCTGTTGCCGCTTTACGCGCTGCTCAACCGCATCCGCCTTTGCGCATCGCAATCTGTGCTCGCCGAGGCCGAGCGCCTGCTGACGTGCGTCACCGACCAATACTTCGCGACGAACCTGTCACTCGAGGACATCCGCGAGCTCGCGCGTTCCGAAGGCGCCGATCCCTCAAGACCTTCGGCGAGACATGCCGCGCGGAGCTCAGAGCGAAAAGTAGGGTCAGACTCGACTTTTCAAGTTCACCCTCGCACTGCGCGGGTCGTGCCCGAAAAGTCGAGTCTGACCCTACTTTTCGCCGCGACGATCGCTCGCGCGGCCCCGCGGCGACGTCTTCCGCTCACCAAATCCCGACGGAATGCCGACGCTTCGCTCACGACTCGCGCCGACTGTTCCCTTACGCTGATGCCATATCGAAGCCCACACAGCGCGACGCCAATGCCGCTACTTGCACGCTTTGCTGACTTTTCCTGGTTGGTCCGGCCTGACCGCCGTTTTGCGAACCCGGCAGGCGCCGGACGTGAAGAAGCCGACGGGTCGCTGGCGACGCTGAACGCGGCTCACGACGGTCGAAGGTCAGCGCGCGACATCGCCGCCATGCTCGCCGCGTCGCTCGCATTTGCCCTGGTCGGCTGTGCTACGCCGGTTCTGAAGCAGTCGGTCGGCGTGCCGGCCCGGTTCGCCGCCGCGTCGGCCAACGACATCGAACCCGAGACGGCATGGTGGGACAGCTACCGCGACCCGGTGCTGTCGGACCTCGTTCGCCGGGCGGCTCGCGAGAACCGCGACGTCAAGATCGCCGCCGAGCGCGTACGCGCGGTGCGAGCAGGCGAGACGATCAGCCGCTCGTGGCTCTATCCGAGCGTCGGGATCAACGCATCGGCCTCCGACTACCGGACCGGCTACGACGGATCCACGCGTCAAGCCGTTGCGACGGCCGCGAACACGAAGAACTGGCAGGGTGGCCTCGAGGTTTCCTGGGAAATCGACATCGCCGGTCGCCTGCGGGCCGGCGCCACGGCGGCCGCGGCCGACACGCTCGCCGCCGAGGACACCGCGAGAGGCGTTCGCCTGCTGGTCGTGACCGACGTCGCGACCAGCTACTTCACGCTCGTCGGCGCACTGCGCCAGCTCGACACGGTGCGCGCCATATCGGCCGCGCAGGACGAGACGCTTCGCCTCATCGTCGCTCGTCAACGCGTGGGCCTCGCCACCCCGTTCGACGTCGAACGCGCACGCACGGACGCTTCGAAGGCGCACGCGGCGATACCGCCGCTCGAGACGCTCGCAGCCGTGTCGCGTCATCGCATCGCGGTGCTGATCGGCGACCAGGCGTTCAACGCATCGGCCATCGTGCCGTCGGGCGGCGACATCGCCGTTCCGACCGCGCACGCCGGACAGCCGGCCGCGCTGCTGCAGCGCCGGCCCGATCTGCTCGCTGCGCAAGCGCAGCTCGACGCAGCCAATGCGCGGCGCCAGCAGGCGATGGCCGAATGGTTCCCGCGGCTCTTTCTCGGCGCGATGTTCGGCGGCGAGGGCTTCAACATCAACGGCATGTCGCTCGGCGCCGCGCGCTTCACCAATGTCGCCGCGATGCTCGCGATGCCGATCTTCAATGCGGGCCGCACGCAAGCGATCAACGACATCGCCGAAAGCGGCCAGAAGGAAGCCGTCCTCCGTTACGAAGACGCGATCGTGCGAGCGCTCGAGGACGTCGAGAACACGCTGGTCGCGCTCGACGACGAACGCCAGCGCGCGCAATTGCTGCAGAGCGCTTCGGCGTCGGCCGAGTCGGCGCTCGGGCATGCGCAGTCGCTGTACGACCGCGGGCAGATCGATTTGCTGCCGCTGCTCGACGCGCAGCGCGTGCGGCTGTCGGTGCGCGTCGGAGCCAACGACGCGAATACGCAGACGCTGCTCGACAGCGTCCAGCTTTACAAGGCGCTCGGCGGAGGATGGGAGGTGTTCGAGCCTGCCGCCGACGCAGCCCGATCCCCGAATTCATGAACCCATTCGACCGATACGAGGAATTGTCGTGAAAAGCTCGCTCGCCCTGGCGCCTATCGCCCTATCGATCGCCGCGATCCTGTCCGGCTGCTCGCAGCCGCCGCCCCCCGAACCGGTGCGTGCGGTTCGCACCGTGGAGGTCCGCTACGACAAGACGCAGGAAACGGATCGCTACTTCGGCGCCGTGCAGGCGCGCTACGAGGTCGACCAGGCGTTTCGCGTGGCCGGCAAGGTTGTGACCCGCAAGGTCGACGTGGGCCAGAAGGTGCGTCAAGGCGACGTCATCGCGGTGCTCGACGACACCGACTACAAGCTCGCCGTCGAGGCCGCGCAACAGCAGCTCGCGGCCGCGCAGGCGCAGGCACGGCAGGCCGACTCGGATCGCAAGCGGCTGAACGCGTTGAAAGCGGACGGCTCGGTCAGTCCTTCCGACGAGGAGAAGGCGCAGAGCAACGCGCAGACGACGCATGCCACCGCCGAAGCCGAAGCGCGAAAGCTCGAGCTCGCGCGCAATCGCCTCGCCTACACGACGCTTCATGCATCGCAGGACGGCGTGGTCACGAGCGTCAAGTTCGAAGTCGGCCAGGTCGTGGCCGAGGGGCAGCCGATCGTCTCGATCGCGAAAGAGGGCGAGCCGGAAATCGTGGTCAACGTGCCGGAGGATCAGCTATCGGTGTTCAAGGCGTCGCGGTACAAGGCCACGCTGACGAGCGCGCCCGACCAGCCATTCGATGTCGTGCTGCGAGAACTCTCCCCGCAAGCGGCTTCGACGACGCGCACCTTCCGCGCGCGACTGAAGCCCGTGACCGCCCGTGCGCTCGCCCTCGGCGCGAGTGCCAGGCTCGTCGTCGAGCGCCCGCTGGGCGAGACGCCGGCGGCCGCAATCCCTGCGTCGGCGATTACGCAGAACAAGGGCCAGCCGGCGGTCTGGGTCGTTCGTCGCGACGGCAACGATGGCGCCGGAACGGTCGACCTGGCCAACGTCGTCGTTCATGGGTATCGCAACGACGCCGTGCTCGTGTCCGGACCGCCGGCCGGTGAGCTCGTCGTGACCGCCGGCGTGCAAAAGATGGCGCCGGGACTCCATGTCGCGCTTCCAGGTGCGCAGCCGAGCGCAGCCGTCGTCTCGCAGGCCAAGTGATGAAACCATTCAACCTCACCGAATGGGCGCTGAACCACCGCGCCATCGTGCTGTTCCTGATCCTCGCGATCATGATCGGCGGCGTGCTGGGCTTCAAGAAGCTCGGCCAGCTGGAAGATCCGAACTTCTCGGTGCCATCGATGACCGTGATGGTCATATGGCCCGGCGCGACAGCGCAACAGATGCAGGACGAAGTGCTCAACCGGATGGAGAAGAAGTTCGAGCAACTCGATCACTTCGAGAAAGTGGTGACGTACGCGCGGCAGGGCTACGCCGGCATGACGATCTCCGTCAAGGGCGGGACGTCGCACGAGGATCAACGCGAAGCGTGGTACCAGGCGCGCAAGAAGTTCAGCGACGTCAAGCTCGAGTTGCCGGACGGTGTCATCGGACCGATCTTCAACGACGAATACGGCGACGTCACCGGGCTGCTCTACGCGGTCAAGGCCGACGGCATCAGCCAGTGGGAGCTTTCCGACACCTCCGAGGACATCAAGCGGCGGCTGCTCAAGGTGCCGATGGTCAAGAAGGTCGACGTCTACGGCAAGCAGGCGAAGAAGGTCTACGTCGAGTTCTCCAACGAGCGGCTGGCCGCGCTCGGGATCACGCCGCTGATGATCGCCGAGAGCCTGCACAATCAGAACAGCCTGCTGGCAAGCGGCCAGGTCGACACCCATACCGACCGCGTGATGGTGCGCGTGACAGGCCAGTTCGCCAACCTCGACGACATCCGCAACGTTTCGATCAGCGCGGGTGGTCGCGTCATCAAGCTGGGCGATTTCACCACGATCACGCGTGGCTATGAGGATCCGCCCACCTATACGGTCCGCCACAACGGCCAGCAGGTGCTGATGCTCGGCATCGTGATGACCGACGACGGCAACATCGTGGAACTCGGCAAGTCGCTCGACAAAGCGGTCACGAACATCCAGGCGGAGCTGCCTTACGGCGTCGAGCTCGAGCGCGTCGCCGATCAGCCGACGGTCGTCAGCGAATCGGTCTGGGAATTCGAGCGGTCGCTGATGGAAGCGCTCGCCATCGTGCTCGTCGTGAGCCTGCTCAGCCTCGGCTGGCGCACGGGCATCGTGGTCGGGCTCTCGGTGCCGATCGTGCTCGGCGTGGTGGCCCTGGTGATGCTCGCGATGGGCTGGAATCTCGAGCGCGTCTCGCTCGGCTCGCTGATCATCGCTCTCGGCCTGCTGGTCGACGACGGCATCATCGCGGTCGAGATGATGGTCGTGAAGATGGAGGAAGGGTGGGACCGCGTGAAAGCGGCGGCCTTCTCCTACGCGGCCACCGCGATGCCGCGCTTGACCGGAGCACTCATCACCGCCGTGGCTTTCATGCCGGTCGGATTCTCTAAGTCGACCACCGGCGAATATGCGGGAGGCATCTTCTGGATCGTCGGCACGGCGGTTGTTTTCTCGTGGTTCGTGTCGGGTATCATCACGCCGTATCTGGCGGTGAAGATGCTGCCGGACTTCAAGAAGCACGACGCTGGCGGCGAAAACGCGTACCAGACGCCGTTCTATCAAAAGCTTCGCCGGTTGATCGACAGCGCGATCGAGCGGCGCTGGCTCGTCATTGCCGCGACGGTGGCCGCATTCGGCTTGGCGATCGTGGGAAGCCGTCTGGTGCCGCAGCAGTTCTTCCCGAACAGCGACCGGCCCGAGCTCGTGGTCGAGTTGCGGCTCAAGGAAGGCGCGTCGTTCGCGGCGACCACCGAGCAGGTCAAGAAGATGGAGGCGGTGCTCGCGAAGGACGAAGACGTCAAGTTCTACACGGCGTACACCGGCGCCGGCCAGCCCCGCTTCTATCTCGCGCTGAGCCCCGAGCTGCCGAACCCGGGCTACGCGGTGTTCATCGTCATGACCAAGGGCCTGGAGGCGCGTGAACGGGTGCGCTCGCACCTGATGGCAAGCGTCAACGAGCAATTCCCGGGGGTGTGGGTGCGCGTCACGCGCCTCGAGCTCGGGCCGCCGGTCGGTTTCCCGGTTCAGTTCCGCGTCGTCGGCCCCGACACGCAGAAGGTTCGCGAGATCGCGCGCGAAGTCGAGGCGGTCGTGGCGTCGAGCCCGAAGCTGCGCGATGTCCAGCTCGACTGGAACGACCCGGTGCGCACGCTCAGAGTCGACCTCGACCAGGACAAGGCGCGTGCGCTTGGCCTCGCGCCGGCGGATGTGGCGTTCGTTACGCAAACGTTCATGAATGGCGCGAAGCTGTCGCAGTTGCGCGAGCACGAAGACCTGGTCGACATCGTCGCGCGCGCCGTGCCTTCGGAGCGCCTCAATCTCGAGACCCTGAAGGACATCAATCTCTACACGCGCGACGGAACGGTCGTGCCGCTGTCGCAGGTCGCGCGCGTGCGCAACGTGCTCGAAGAGCCGGTGCTGTGGCGGCGCAACCGCGACATGGCCATCACGGTGCGCGCCGACGTCAAGGACGGCGAGCAGGGCGTATCGGCCACGCAGTCGATCGTGCCGCAGTTGCAGGACATCCAGGCGAAGCTGCCGTCGGGCTATCGCATCGACGTCGGCGGCGCCGTCGAGGAAAGCGACAAGGCGAACAAGGCGCTGGCGGCGGTCTTCCCGGTGATGCTGGTCACGATCCTGACCATCCTGATGCTGCAGCTGCAGAGCTTCTCCAAGATGTTCATGGTGCTACTCACTGCACCGCTCGGACTCATCGGGGTCGTCGCCGCGCTGCTGATCTTCCAGGCGCCGCTCGGCTTCGTCGCGATCCTGGGCATAACGGCGTTGTCCGGCATGATCATGCGAAACGCGGTGATCCTCGTCGATCAGGTGCGCGAAGAGATCGAGCTCGGCCTCGATCCGTGGAATGCGGTACTGGAAGCCGCGGTCCATCGGACGCGGCCGGTGATGCTGACCGCCGCGGCCACGGTGCTTGCGATGGTCCCGCTGGCGCGAAGCGTGTTCTGGGGACCGATGGCCATCGCGATCATGGGCGGGCTCACGGTTGCAACGGTGCTCACGATCTTCTTCGTGCCGGCGCTTTACGCCGCGTGGTTCCGGGTCGAGCGGGCGGGCGCCGCAACGCCGGCGCTATCGGCGGTTCCTGCAACGGCATGACGCGTCGATCGGTCCTTGTCGCGCGCGCCGCGATGCTGGCGATCGTCCTCGCCAGCGCCGCGATCGCGACGTGTGCAGCCGAGGAGCCGACCGCGGGCGCGACGACGAGCGCCGCGAAGCCCGCCCCGCCCCCAACGCTCTACAACATCGTCCCCGCCCTCGCCCGCGTCGACGCGATGCAGCGTGACATCGAGGCGTCGTTGCGGGACACTGCCGCCTGGGCGTCGCTTACCAAGCCTCTCGACGCCCCGGCCCTCGCGCCGTCGTTCCACGCGCTCGAAAACGCCGACGATGCGGTGACGCGCGTGCGCTACATGGAGCTTCGCGCGCTCGACGTTCACCTGCGCGAGCGGTTGCGCGAGACGGGCGAGGCGACGGCCGCGATCGCCGCTCTCGCACAGAAGTTCGTCGCCCACGTGGACCGGATCGATGGCGAGGCGGCGCTCTGGCCCGAGCGTGCGAAGCTCGCGCGCGACGCGCAGGCGCCCGCCGAGTTGCAACGTAGCGTCGACGCCGTCGCGCCGCAGCTCGCCGAATTGCGCGAGCGCGTGATCGCGCGGCGGGACCAACTGCTGGTCGCGTACGAGCGTGCCGAGCGGCTGCAGACGCGCCTGGAGGCGATCCGGGCGGACGTCGCACAGCGCAGGGAACGGCTGTGGTCGAAGCTCCGACACTCGATTGGCGCGCCGATCTGGCGGCAGGCCAATGTGCCGTTACCCCTCGACGAGCTCAGCGCGAACGCGAGCCTGCTGCGCTTGGATCTCGCCGAGTGGGCGGCGTTTCACGGCACCCGCATTGCCGCCTGGTTTATCGCGGTGCTCGCGCTCGCATTCGCGATGATTCGCAGGCCGCTCGCCGTGCCGGTGCGCGACGCGCACGCACCCGTGCCGGCCGGCGTCGCGCTGTGCGCAGCGATCGTCGTCGCGATCGTGGCGAGCGCCGCGTTCGCGCCGTCGGGCGCGCCGCTCGCGTTCTATCGGCTGTCGTGGTTCACGTTCCCGCTGTTCGCCGCGGCCGTCGCGACGTACACGTTCGCGCGCGCGGTGCCCGCCACGACGTGGACGGCGACGCTCGCGCTGTTTCTCAACGAGTTCGGCGTGATCGCCGAAATGAACCCGCTCAGCAACTGGCTGTTGCTGATGCTGCAGATCGTGCCGTTCGGGGTCGCGCTCGTGCGCGACTACCGGAGCGGCGCGCTCGCGCGGGCGTTTCCCCATGCCCCGACACTCGCGCTGCGCAGCCTCGTGCAGATCGAACTCGCGCTGCTCGCCGTCGCGCTCGCGCTCGGCATGACGGGGTACATCGGCCTCGCCGCGATTCCGGTGGGGCTCGCGGTCATTGTGCCCGGCTTCGCGCTGTCGTTCCGCGCGCTCGCGTGGAGCGTCAACCGCGTCGTTTCCGGGCTGCTCGCGACCACGCTCGCGCAGACGCTTCGCAGTGTCCGCGAGCAGCGCGGCACGATTCTGCGAACGACGCATCGGTTGGTGAGCGTCGCTGCGTTCGCGGGCGGCGTCGCGACTTTCGCGTTGTCGTACTCGGCGCTCGACGACGTGCAGCGTGCGATCGCCAAGCTCGCCGACACGAGCGTGAGCGTGGGCGATGTCACAATCACGCTGCGTGCCGTCGCGACCGCCGCGGCGGTGATCGCCTTGACGTGGCTCGCCACGAGGCTCGTGCGCTTCCTGCTCGACCACGAGGTGCTGCCGCGCCTGCGCTTGCGTACCGGCGTCCCGATCGCGATCTCGACGATCGCCGGCTACATGCTCGTCGTGATCGGTGCCGTGCTCGCTCTGGCAGCGCTCGGGATCGATCTCACCAAGGTCACGCTTCTCGCCGGCGCGCTCGGCATCGGCGTCGGCCTCGGCCTGCAGAACGTGGTCAACAATTTCGCGTCCGGACTCATCCTGATGTTCGAGCGGCCGATCAACGTCGGCGACCAGGTCGACGTCGGCGGCGTGGTCGGCGAGGTAAAACGCATCGGCGTGCGCTCGTCGACCATTCGCACGTTCCAAGGCGCCGAGATCATCGTGCCGAACGCCGATCTCGTGTCGAAGCAGGTCACGAACTGGACGCTGTCCGACCGTGCACGCCGCTACGACATCGACGTCGGCGTCGCGTACGGCTCCGATCCGACGCAGGTGATAAAGCTCCTCGAGCAGGCGGCGGCAAGCGTGCCCGAAGTGCAGAAACAGCCGGCACCGCGCGCCGCGTTCACCAGCTTCGGCGACAACGCACTCGATTTCCGCGTCTACGCGTGGGTGGAGAGCGTCGACGTCGGCATTCAGGCGCAGAACGGGCTGCGTACGGCGATCCTTCAAGCGCTCGATAGTGCCGGCATCGACATTCCCTTCCCTCAGCGCGAGGTGCGCATCCGTTACTCGCCGGACATGGCCACCGCGCGGAAGCTGTCGGCCGAGGTGTCGTAAGGCGAACCGGAAACGGCATGGGTGCGCAGGGTAGCCCAGCGAGGCGTCGATGAGCAGCGTCTCGGCCGCTCGTGAAGCGCCGTTGCAACCCATGCCACAGCACGGCAGCAACGTCGCACGATCAGCGCTCGTCGCGCTTGCGTGCGTCGTGGCGATGCTGTCCGTTGCCGCGCACGCGGAGGAACGGCGACTGCAACGCGGACACGTCGATGCGTTCGTTTGGACTCCGGACACCGACACCGCTGCGCGCTGGCCCGTCGTCGTGTTCTCGCACGGCATCCATCTGTGCGCGAACCAGTCGCGCTTCATCACCGAAGCGATCGCCACCGCCGGATATCTGGTGATCGCACCGAATCACGCCGATGCGAACTGCTCGTTCAACCGCGAAGCGCGCGACGAGCCGAGCCCGGCGGCGGCATCGGGCGCAGCGTCGAACGATGCGGACTATGCCGATCGCGCGCACGATATTCGCGCCGCGCTCGATGCGCTCGCCGCCGATCCGCAGCTCTTTCCTCGCGCGGATCTGTCCCGCGTGGCGCTCGCCGGTCATTCGCTCGGCGGCTATACCGTGCTTGCGATGGGAGGCGCGTTGTCGACGTGGAAGCTTCCCCGCGTAAAGGCGATCCTCGCGTTCGCGCCCTACACGCTGCCGTTTGCAACGCGCAGCGCGCTCCAGGATCTCGACGCTCCGGTGATGTACCAGGTGGGCTCGCTCGATCCCCTCTTCACGCTCCCGGTCGCCGGTCTCGGCGGCGCGTACGAGCGCTCGCCGACGCCGAAGTACTTCGTGGAAGTCGCAGGAGCCGGCCACTACGCGTGGGTCGACGGCGCCGGGTCGCGCAAGCAAGCGATCGTCGACTACGCGATCGCGTTCCTCGACTGCTACGTCAAGGGCGAGCCGGAAAGCGGGCTCTTGCAGACGGCGCAGCCGGGCGTCATGGCGTTGCGGCGCGACGTCCGACGCGATTGACGCGCGCGAAGCATGGCGTTCGGTCGGCACTGCGGCGGAGCAACGATGCGTTACACCAAATGCCGACGAAACGACGACGGATCGCTGACGACTCCGCGCGCCGCGGCCGGTAGCCTACGCATTGTCGAAGTGAACCCCGCCAATTGCGACGCACCGACATGAACATACGAGCGCTGCTCCTGCTTGAATTCGTGCTGGCGCTCGGCCTCGCAGGCGCGAGCGCAAGCAGCCACGCGCAGACGCACGACGCAGAGCTTGGCGTATCGCCTGCAATGCTCGTCACGGCTTTCGACGGCAAGCGTGAAGCGGCGCTGGCGGCGCGCCCGACGCACACGGGAACCGCCGTCCCGGCGACTGGTGCCCCGAGCATGAGCTTCCGCAGCGTGGTTCGCCGGGTGTCGCCTTCGGTGGTCACCGTGGTGGCGGCTCACGCCGTCGCAAAGCGCGGCGTCGCGGTCGGAAGCGAGATCGCCATCGCCGTCGGATCGGGTGTCGTCATCGACGCGGACGGCTTCGTCGTCACGAACGCGCATGTCGTCGAAGAGGGCACCGAGTTGGTCGTCGTCCTGTCCGACGGCAGCGCGCGGCCGGCCCACCTCGTCGGCACCGACATCGACACGGACGTTGCGCTTATCCTGGTCGATGGCGGCTCGCTGCAACCGATCGCGATGGGCGACATCGGCGAGGTCTCCGTCGGCGACGTCGTGCTCGCAGTCGGCAATCCGCTCGGCGTCGGTCAGACAGTGACTCAGGGCATCGTCAGCGGCATTCGAAGCGTCGCTGTGCGCGATAGGGTGCTCGACAACATCATCCAGACCGACGCAGCAATCAATCCGGGCAACTCCGGCGGCGCGCTCGTCGACATCGCGGGCCGGCTCATCGCCATCAATTGCGTGATCCTGTCGCAGAGCGGCGGCTCCGAGGGCATCGGCTTCGCGATTCCGGTCGATGTCGTGCAAAGGGTGGCTGCGCGCGTCAGAAAGTCGGGCCAGCTCCCGCGCGCCTGGCTCGGACTCCTCATGGGCCGTACCGTGCGCGGTAACGGCGCGCCCGTGCTCGCGATCGAGGAAGGCGCGCCGTCGCAGCGTGCGGGCTTGAAACCGGGGGACGTCGTCGTGAGCATCAGCGGCAGGGCGATCGCAGGACCGGACGATGTGAGCGACATGCTTGAGCACGCGACGCCGGGAACGGCGGTCAACCTCTGCACGCAACGCGACGGACACCGATCGTGCACGGACATCGTGCTTGCTGCGCGACCGGCGGTCAGGGGCGGCATCAGAATGCTGGGCGCTGCCTTGACGCTCGGGCCCAATTGACCGGCGAGAACCGCTTTACCATCGAGGACGCCATGACACCGAGACCGAACGTAGCGACTCCGATTAGTCAGCACCGCTCGTTGCTGAACGAATTGCGCGCCCAATACGAGGCGCTGCACGAATCGAGCGACGACCGTGTCGACGTCGAGAGCTTCGAGGCGATCGATGCGCGGCTGCGCAAGGCGTTTCGCTGGCTGGAAAAGGCAATCACCTATCTCAACGGCCTGAAGCCCGCGATCGAACACCGGTTCGACCTCGGCCATGGCTTCGTCTTCGATTCGCCACGGTTCGCGCACGGTTCGGTCGGTCAGCACGAGCGCCGCATCCGCGGCTTCCCGGTGCTCGAAGGAATCGACGTGTACTACGAGATTTCCGCAGCCGCGCCTCTGGTGATAGACGTGCCGCCCGGGTGGGTCTCGTTCGCCGAGAAGACGCTTGACGCGTTCGGCCTGCAGTACGGTCGCCGGCGCGTCGAGGATCCCGACGGGGCACTGTGCAAGTGCATCTTTTCAGTCCCGCCCGTGATCCCGGCGCGGGTCTCGTTTCGTGTCGACCATCGCACCGGGCTCGTGACGGTCACGTTGGTCAACGTCGATCGGCTCGAGCGCGTCACGCTCGAGTTCGCGAGCGCCGCGATCGACGACGCGGTCCTCGAAGATCTCGTACGGCTGATGCTCGGTCGCGACTCGGCCTTCCTCAAGCGCGCGCCGCTTGCGGGACTGCACGGTCGCGCCATGGGCTAGCGCTGTCCGCTTTCGATCGCATCGCGCATGGCTGCCCGTTATACACAATGGGGGACGCGGCGAGCCTCGCTGAGGCCCCGCTCGGCATTTGCGATCGCCGCCAGCGCACTCGTCATCTCAGGTTGCGCGACGAACGCGATGATGCCGACACCGGCGCTCTACACGGGGGAGCACGCCCGGCCGCTTTTCACCGATTCGTCGATCGACCGCCGCGATCCGCCTCTCGACCTGCTCTTCATCACCGATCGGGCGCCGGCAGCAGACGGCGCTGCCGTGCCGTACACCGCCGAGCGATCGCGGTCGATGGCGTTCGGATCGACAATGATCGAGTTCGGCGAAGGCGTCAGCTGGGACGCACTGATCAGGCAGAGCGTCGCCGCACAGCGCACGAATGAACTGAACCTCGCGCTCGGGCCGACGCGCGAGCTCGGTCGCTTTCCGCCGATACCGTACGAGGTCGATATCGCGCCCGATGGCATCAGGCGCGAACGCGCCACCATCGAGTCCTACGAAAAGGCGAAGCAGCAGCTGCAAACCGAGGTCGCGAGGCGGCTCGCCGTTGCGCCGCGCAAGGAAGTCGTGCTGTTCGTGCACGGCTACCACGCGAGCTTCGAGCGCGCCGCGCTGACGATGGGCGAGCTGTGCCATTTCCTCGGACGCGAGTTCGTATGCGGCATCTTCACGTGGCCGGCCGGAGGACAGCGCGGCATCCTCTTCGGCTACGACGTCGACCGCGAGTCGGCCGAATACGCGGTCGAGGACCTGTTGAAGGCGATCCGCATCATCGGCCGCACGCCCGGCGTCGAGCGCATTCACCTGATCGCGCATAGCCGCGGCACGGACACGGTCGCCTCCGCGCTGGCGCAGCTCAGCGCCGAAGCGTACATGCTGCGCAGCTCACCGGCACGGGAGTTTCACCTCGGCAACGTCATCCTCGCCGCTCCCGACCTCGACGGCGATGTCGCCCTCACCAAGATCTTCAAGGTGTTCTGCGACCCCGACCTGCCATTCGGCGGAAGATCCGACCCGGGCGCCGTCATTCCGCCGTCACCGGGTCTGCGGGTCACGCTTTACGTTTCTCGCGACGACAAGGCGATTGCTACCGCCGGCTGGCTGTTCGGCAGCATCGCACGGCTCGGGCGTCTCGACGCGACGATGTTGACCGCGGAGCAGATCGACGCGATCGGCATGTTGCGCGCGGTCGACATCGTCGAGGTCCGCGGAACGACCGATCTCTTCGGCCACAACTATTTCGTTTCCAACCCGCAGGTGAGCGCGGACATCATCGCGCTGCTGCGCTACGACTTGCGGCCGAACGAGCCGGGCCGACCCTTGGAGCAGGTCGCAGGGCCGTTCTGGCGCGTGGCGGCGCATTGATTGACGTGTCTGGCCGCTGCTGAGTGTGGTTACGCGCTTCGCTCGACCGCGGCGTTCGAGTCCGTGGCCTCGGCAGTGGCGAGATCGCGAACGCGCTGCTCCCACAGCTCCCTCGCCAAGGTCAGCACAACCGGACCGATGACGAGCCCGACGAGTCCGAGCACCTCGAAGCCGCCGAGACAGCCCATGAGCACCCAAACGAAGCGCAGCCGAATGCCGTCGCGCGCGACCACGGGCCGCACGATCTTGTCGCCGCAGAACAGCACGAAGCAGCCCAGTCCGAATGCGAGGAGCGGCGGCGCGGCGGCGGCCGTCACCGCCAGTTGCAAAGTCAACGCAAGCACGGCGGCGTAAGCAACGAACGGCACCAGCCCGAGCAATCCGGTGATCGCAGCCCACACCGCCGCATGCGGCACACCGGCGATCGCGTACGCGACGCCACTCGCGAATCCATCGAACAGGCTCACGACGAGCATGCTGTTGACCGAAGCGCGCACCGCGCGCGTCGCGAGCTCGACATAACATTCGGCCCGCTCGCCAATGCGGGCACGAAGCATTCGCTTGAACCCCTGCGCCAGCGATTCGCCTTCCTGATAGAGGAAGAACAGCAGCAGGATCGCGAATCCGACGATGAATGCGTGTCGCACCATGAACTGTCCGAGCGACTGCGCCCACGCAAGCAGCGCGCTCGCGTCGGCGCGTTGCGTCCACCGCAGCAGAGCTCCCGGATGGGCAAGATCACTCTGCCAGCGAGCGGCGGCCCACGGTCCGATCAGCGGCGCGCTCTCGAGCCATGAGGGAGCGGCGATTCCGGTCTGGTCGGCGGCTGCGATCTCGACGAGCAACGTGCGCGTTTCGGTAACGAGAGCGCCGAACGCAAACATCAACGGCGCCAGCACGAACAGCGTCATCGCAAGTGTGAAGATGAGCGATTTCGCGCCGCGCCCCATGCGCAGCGGCAGCCGCGCCGCGAAGCGCGTGTACAGCGGCCAGCTTGCGATCGCCGTCACGCACGCGGCGAGCAACGCCTGAAGGAAGCTGTGCAGGACCCAAACGGACAGAACGATGATCAGCGTGGCATAAACCCACCCCGGCGGAAGCCGCAAGTTCATTCTGCGGGACAGCACGGCTGTTGCCTTGTCGGTGATGCAGTCCATGCGCTCGGCTCCCCGGATCGTCGCTGCGGCTCGCACTGCCACCGCTACGGTTGCATGCTAGACGCCGCGCTTGGGCAAGTCATAAGCGAAACGTCGCGATTGCGTCCCGTTTTTCGCGTCGGCGTAGCACTCCGGACGCGCGCAGCGCCGACACCGCGCGCAAGCGGCTTCTATCGCCGAGCACCGCAGGTGCTTCCGTCGCTGTCGGAGGCTCCACCGAATTCCCACGCAACGCAGACGTTTCGCTGACGACTCCACAGGCGGCGGCCGCTAAGGTATGCCGCATGACAACCGCACAAGCGATCGGCGTCATCGGCGCCGGAACCATGGGCACCGGCATCGCGCAGACCTGCGTGGTGGCCGGATTTTCAGTGGTGATGATCGACCTCGACGAGGAGCGCGTCGTACGTGGACGCAGTGCCGTGACGAGCGCTCTCGACCGCATGGTGAACAAGGCGAAGCTCTCGGCTGCCGAAAGAGACGCGGCGCTCGGCCGCCTGCGCGGCAGCACGAACTACGAGGCGCTGCGCAGCTGCGACTTCATCATCGAGGCCGCGACCGAGAACGAGACGCTGAAGCTCGCGATCCTGAAGCAGGTCGACGCGGCGGCGAAGGACGACGCGATTCTCGCGACCAATACATCGTCGATCTCGATCGCCAAGCTCGCCGCCGCGACGAGCCGCCCGCACGCGTTCGTCGGCCTGCATTTCTTCAACCCGGTCCCGGTCATGGCGCTGGTCGAGGTCGTGCACGGCCCGCGGACGGAACGCTCGACGATCGAGGCCGCGGTTGCGCTCGCGAAGCGCCTCGGCAAGACGCCCGTTGTCGTCAAGGACTCTCCCGGCTTCGTCGTGAACCGCCTGCTGTGTCCGATGGTGAACGAGGCGGCGCTCGTCTATGCCGAAGGCATCGCAACGGCGCACGACATCGACGAGGCGATGAAGCTTGGCTGCAACCATCCGATCGGACCGCTCGCGCTGTGCGACCTGATCGGGCTCGACGTCGTGCTCGCGGTGATGCAGCTGTTCGAGCGCGACTTCAATAATCCGAAGTATCGGCCGGCGCCGCTGCTCGAGGAGATGGTCGCTGCCGGCCACCTCGGCCGCAAGTCGGGCCGCGGCTTCTACACGTACGACGCTGCGAAATGAACGCTGCGTTCGCCCTCACGGACACATTAGGCCCCTGCAATGGCTCTCAACTCTGAATCGAAATATCCGAGCCGGCGTGCGTACGTGCTCAAAGTGCGCAGCGACGCGAAGGCGGATGCGCTTGCCGGTCGTGTCGAGAATCTCGTCACCGGCCGGCAATGCGACTTCGCATCCGGGCGCGAGCTGCTGGAGTCGATCGCACGCGATCTCGAAGCCAGCGCCTCCGGCGATGCGAGCCCCAAGTAATCGATCACGAACCCAAGAAAGACACCATGACAAATCTTCCGAGCCAGCTTTCCCAGAGCCACGAAGTTTCGGCGAAGGTCTCGCAGGTGCTGCAGACCCGCACGAAACTCGCGCTCGAACATTTCACCGAGCGGGTGCGAAAAGCCTGCGATCCGAAGACCATCGGATCGGGCGCCAATGCGACGTTGCCGTTGCAGGTCGCGGCGAGCAGCGGACAGTATCTCGTCGATTTCGCGCAGCGCTCGATCCTTCTGTGGGATACGCTGCGCCAGCGCGGCAACAACTTCCTCGAGCACGAGCGGCAGGGGCTACCGCCGGTGCTGCGTTTCGACTACGAAACGATCATGGATGGCCGGACGTTCAAGCGTCCCGTCAACTATGCGCTGCTGCGCATCGTTCCGCCGAAGGGCGTGGCGGTCGATGCCAAGCGACGGCCTTACGTCATCATCGATCCGCGCGGCGGTCACGGTCCGGGGATCGGCGGCTTCAAGGACGATTCGCAGGTCGGCGTGGCGCTGCACGACGGGCATCCGGTGTACTTCGTCGTCTTCTTCCCCAACCCGGAACCGGGACAGACGCTGCTCGACGTGTGCGATGCCGAGCGCGAGTTCGTGCACCGCGTGCGCGAGCTTCACCCGGACGCACCGAAGCCGGGAATCGTCGGCAACTGCCAGGCCGGCTGGGCGGCGATGATGCTCGCCGCCGCGCATCCCGACGACACCGGCCCCATCGTAATCGTCGGCGCTCCGATGTCTTATTGGGGCGGCGCGTGGAGCGAGGGCGAGGGCGACAATCCGATGCGCTATGCGGGAGGCCTCCTGGGCGGCACCTGGCTCGCGTCGCTCAGCTCGGACCTCGGCGCCGGCACGTTCGACGGCGCCTCGCTCGTGGAGAACTTCGAGAACCTGAACCCGGCGAACACGTTCTGGAACAAGTACTACCAGGTGTTCGCCAACGTCGACACGGAAGCGCAACGCTTTCTCGAATTCGAGCGCTGGTGGGGCGGTTACTACCTGCTGAACCGCGAGGAGATCGAGTGGATCACGCAGAACCTCTTCGTCGGCAACAAAGTGTGGTCCGGCGCCGTGAAGGCGGGACAGGGCAAAGCATTCGACCTGCGTGACATCAAAGTGCCGATCGTGTTGTTCGCTTCGGCTGGCGACAACATCACGCCTCCGCAACAGGCGTTCAACTGGGTCGCCGACGTGTACGGCAGCACCGAGGAGATCAAGGCGCGCGGGCAGGTGATCGTCGGCTTGATGCACGAGGACGTCGGCCACCTGGGCATCTTCGTCTCGGGCAAGGTTGCGAAAAAGGAGGGAACGCAGATCGCGTCGGTGCTGAAGTCGATCGAGGCGCTGCCGCCGGGCTTGTACGGCATGCAGATCGCGGAGCAAAAGGACAGCGCGGGCAAAGCCGAGTACGACGTGAGCTTCGTGGAGCTCCGTCTGGAAGACATCGTCGCACGACTGAACCGGTTCAAACGCGCCGACGAGCGACCGTTCGAAGCGGTTAAGGTCATCTCGGAATTCAACCAGCGCGCCTACGAGCTCTTCGGGCGCCCGCTGGTGCAGGCGCTAACCAACGAGTACGCCGCCAAGCTGTCGCGCGAGTTTCACCCGCTTCGGTTCCAGCGCTGGGCGTTCTCGGACCTCAATCCCTGGTTATGGTGGCTTGCGCCGGCGGCGCAGGCGGTGAAGGCGCAGCGCCAGGCGGTTGGCGCCGACCATCCTGCGCGCAAACTCGAAGCGGCAGTGTCGGAGGTCACGAGCGCTTCGCTCGATTGCTATCGGGCGCTGCGCGACGCGGCGGCCGAAGCGGCGTTCTTCCAGCTGTACGGCAACCTCTTCGCGCTGTACCTCGGCGACGAGCACGACGCCGAATTGACGGCATTGCCGTCGAATCCGCGTGAGCTTTCGTTCGTCAAGCAAGCGCTCGCTTCGATCGATAAAGGCGGCTACGCCGAGGCGCTCGCGCGAGTCGCCTTCCTTCTCGCGCACAAGGACGAGCCGCTGCCGCTTTCGCGCCTGCATCTCGCGCAGGAGCTGATCGAAGAGTACGCGGACCTGTTGCCGGAGCTCGCGCCGGACGAGGCGCGCCGTATCGGCGGCGAGCAGGAAATCATCGCGCGCTACGAGCTGGAAAAGGCCATCGAGACACTGCCGGTGCTGTTGGCGAAGCGGAAGGACCGGGAACGGCTGCTCTCGCTGCTCGACCGCGTGCTCGCCGACGAGCGAGTGCAGCGCATCAAACCCTCCGCCGAGCAGAAGGGAATGCTCGCGCGTATCCGCAGCGTGCTCGGCTCGGTGAAGCATCAGCAGAACGGCTCGCGGCGTGGTAACGGAGCCGCGAAAATCGCAACGTCGGCACAACGCTTCGAGAACAATCGCGATCGCAAACCTGCGCCGCGACGCGTCCGACGGCGCGAAGCTAGGCAATGAGCCTCGTCGCGCGACGAGGACCGGGAAACCAATCCAGGAAGCAGCGATGCATCTCGATAAATGAAGCGCAACGCCTGCCGTGGACCATTCGCTTGTCGGCACCGCGGCGGCTTGCGATGGTCGTTGCGGTCGGCACGGTGGTTTACGCCATGGGGCCGACCGTTGTTCCCGTTGCGAACCGAGTGCTGGTGACGTGGAATGCGGCATCGCTGACCTACCTGATCCTCTATTGGCTGACGATCATGCGTGCCGATGCGGATCTGACGCGCCGGCGCGCGAAGACGCACGATCAAGCCGCGTACGTCATCTTCCTGCTCGTGACGACCGCGGCGTGCGCGAGCGTCGTTGCGATCGGTTTCGTGATGGGCGACGTCAAGTCGCTGGATTTCTGGCCGAAGGTGCTTCACCTCGGGCTGTCGATCGCCGCGCTGCTGCTGTCGTGGATGCTCATCCACACGGTATTCGCGGTTCACTACGCGCGCCGCTACTACGCGCCCGCGTCGGCACACGAAGGTCCGGCCGGCGGTTTGAGATTTCCGGGAGTGGATGAGCCGAATTATTTCGATTTCGCGTATTACTCGTTCGTGCTCGGAATGACCTCTCAGGTCTCCGACGTGTCGGTGACCACGGCGCAAATGCGGCGCACGACGCTCGCGCACGGCGTGCTGAGCTTCATATTCAACATTGCCGTGCTCGCAGTGAGCATCAACGTGATCAGCGGCGTGATCTAGACCCGCGGCTCGATCAATGCGCCATCTCTTCACGGCAGGCGATTCCCGGGCCCTGCACTCCGACGAAACCGCGACGTTTAGCTGACGACTCGGCAGGCGCGACTCGCTAAGCTGTTCTCACCAAGCACGAGCTTCATGGAGCATCGAAATGTCGAACCGAATGCGAACCGCAATCCCGCTTCTTGCCGTCACGCTGCTTGCGACTGTCGCCGCACGCGCCGACGATTCGCCGCGCACGGCATTTCGCACCGCGCGCGACGGAGGTTGCATCATTTGCCATGACGTCGAATCGCCCGAGGGAGGCGCGAAGAACTATCTCCCCAAGGCGCCGGCGTTCCAGGACATCGCGTGCCGTTACCGGTCGGACCCGGATGCGGCGAGCCGGCTGACGTCGATCGTTCGCGAGGGGAGCGGCCCGCTTCGTCGTGACCGCCATTGGACGGGGCAGGTTGCGTTCGAAACGATGTACCCGAACGACCTCGGGATGACCGAGGCGCAGACCCGTCAGATCGTCGATTGGATGCTCACGCTGTGCCCGAAGTCGACGAGCGCGGACGATCGGCACGCCAAGCGCCGCTGATGGGACGCGAGCTGCGGACTTGGATCGAAACAACGACCGCGCCGGATACGCTGCTGTCATGACCAACGCGGTTGGCTCATTGTTCGATCAACGTCGCCCGCATGTCCGAGCCGTTGGCGCCCTACGTCGGCGGAGGCGCCCCGTGCGCTTCACTCACTTCTTCCGGGGCATTCTGATCGGCCTGGCGGTGGTCGGCGTTGTGTGGGTCATCATGCTCTGAGTTTGCTGAACCCGACTCTCGGTCACTCCGCCACTTGGCGACATACGCATCGAAGCCGACCCAGTTGTCGCTGCCCAGATCGAGTCGAGGAGATCTCGAGCCAGGAAGCCCCTTCGGCGGCTGAAGGCGCGCCGGGAGATAGCTCCGGCGGTGATCCTCCAGCTCTTAGCGTCGCGACGATCGTCAGCTAACGGCGTCGATCGTCGAATCCGCTCATCGCGGGCCACGCACCTTCATCGAAGCGACCTCGTTCACCTACCGAATCCCGACGAAATTTGGACCGTTTGCGCACAACACGGCAAGGGAGAGCCGCTACTGTGCGGATACGCGTTGCACCGTTTCGCGTGCCAGTCGCCCGGGAGAAAATTCGATGAATTCGAAGAGCAAGCTGTCCTCTGGCGTCGCGCTCGTCCGCCATCCATGCAACGATCGGGCGGCCCGAACATGACGATCCTCATTCGGTTCAGCATCGGTCGCATTCTGCTTCACGTTCTCGCGATCCTGGGCGATCGCTGCGTGCGCTTGCACTTGCAAGGCATCGCTAGAGAATTGCCGTGCATGCCCTCGATACGGTCGGTGCTCGATCGCGCCCGCGACCGGCTCGTCGGCGCGCTGGCGCTCTACCTCGCCGAACCGCTCGAGCCGGGCGTCAGCGATCCGAGCGTTGATCCACGCCGTCTCACCACGGTGCTGAATCGTGGCGATGTTCTGCTCACCGACGGAAATTCCCGCGCCGCCGCTCTCATCAAGTGCCTGACACGTTCACGCTGGTCGCACGTGTCCGTGTACGTGGGCCCGCTCGACGATGGCCCGGATCCGCCGTGTGTGATCGAAGCGCATATCGCGGCCGGCGTCAGATCGATACGACTGTCGGAGATCGATGCCCGGCGACTGCTCGTTTTGCGACCCATGTCTCTCTCGGACACCGACCGGGACCGACTCGCCGACTGGGTCGTGGCCCGAATCGGAAGCGAGTACGACCTCGCACACGCCTCGCGGCTTCTTCGAAATGCGCTGCGACCGCTCGTGCCGCATCGCTTTCGCTCACCGCCCCGAGCGATGGCGTGTAGCGCCTCCCGCTTCATCTGCTGCAGTCTGTTGGCGCACGCCTTCGCCTGCGTCGGATATCCGATCCTCGTCGACGAGCCGAGGCTCGGTCACGCTGTGACGGCCGATCCCGACCTCGTTCCGAGCGACTTCGAACGCGCGTCTCTCTTCGAAATCGTTCGAGCGTCAACGGCGTAGCTTGTCAGATCACTATTGACGCGGCCCCGAATGGCGGCGCGACAGCCGCTTCTTGACCGACTTGTCAGCTTCGCGGACGCGAGATGCACGAACGCGACACGCGCAACGTCGCGCGTGTCGCGAACCAGTCACGACGGCGTGAAGCCTTATTGCGAGACCTTCATAGAGACGCCGTCGACCGAGAGACGAAAGTCCACGCCTTCGTTCGTCCCGCGCATCTTGATGACGACGCCCTTCTGGTTCTTCATCGTCGTTTCGGTTCCACCGCCGGCCACCGCGATTCCGGCCGACCCAGCGGTGTAATTGCCGTTGAAGTCCTGAAGCTGATTGAGGTTGAAGACCTCGCCGGTCGCCGTGATGCTGGATACTCCGACTTGACCGACGCTGACGCCCTGCATTTGCACGGGATACGACTTGCCTTCGTAATGCAGCGTGCCCTTCGCTTCGGTGAAGCCGACGCCGACGCCCCCCGTGTTGCCCGCGATGTCGATCGTCGCATCGGGCTTCGTGCCTTCCGCCGCCGCGGCCCCTGCGAAGGGCAGCACGGCAAGCGAACAGGAAACGAGAACTGCTGCAAGCATTCGATTCATGATGTCTCCGAGAAAGTTGATGAGCGGCGCTTCGCGCGCTGTCCGCGCTGCGCCCTGCACTGCGACCCGGAGCCTAACGTCTGTCGAACGCGGAGTTGTCAGCGAATTGTCCGGGTTCGATCGTGTTTCGTTTCCTGTCGGATGGCGGGGCCCTTCAACTCTGGTCGCAACCCAATCCGCACGGAATGGCGACGATTCGCTGACGACGCGGCCGGGCGCGCGCCGCTATGCTCGGCCGAACATCCTCGAGAGCTCACTCACTCATGAAGCTGCCTCCATGTAACACACCGCGCATCATCATCGTCGGCGGCGGCGTTGCCGGGCTGCTGTTGGCGACGCGCCTAGGACAACGCATCGCTCGCATGCGCGGGCGGGTCACCCTGATCGACCGCAGCTGGACGCATGTGTGGAAGCCGATGCTGCACACGTTTGCCGCCGGCACGTGGGATATTCATCAGCAACAGGTGCAGTATCTGCTGCACGCACGCACGCATCGCTTCGAGTACGTTCCCGGACGGCTCGCCGCGATCGACCGCGCAGCGAAGCGCGTGCGTCTCGCGCCGATCGAGGGGCCCGGCCAGGCGATCGCCGACGCGCGCGAATTGGAATACGACGTGCTCGTCCTCGCGTTCGGCAGTCGCGCGAACGATTTCGGAACGCCGGGCGTCGCCGAGCACTGTCACTTTATCGACAGCCAGGACCAGGCCGACGCATTCAATGCGCGTCTGCGTGCGCACGTAGCGCGTAGCGTGTTTCAGAATCGCGACATCGACATCGCCATTGTCGGCGGCGGCGCAACCGGCGTCGAACTGGCCGCGGAATTGAGCCGCATGGTCGAGCTGGCGGCGGGTTATGGCGAGGTCGACATCCGCCGTCGGTTGCGCGTGACGCTTCTCGAAAGCGCAGCACGCATTCTGGGTGCATTCCCTGAGGCGATCTCCAGTTCGGCCACCGCCCAGCTCCGCGCGCTCGGCCTCGACGTTCGGACGGGTGTGCGCGTGGTGGCCGCCGACGCCGACGGGTTCGTGCTCGACGGCGGTGAACGGGTGACGGCGACGCTCAAGGTCTGGGCGGCAGGCGTGCGCGCGTCGACGAGCCTCGAGCAAAGCGGACTGGAGCTGAATCGCGCGGCGCAGGTCGTCGTGCAGCCAAACCTGCTCGCGAAGAACGACCCGTCGATCTTTGCACTGGGCGACTGCGCGAGCTTCGTGCCGCAAGGCTCGAATCGGCCTTTGCCGCCGACCGCGCAGGTCGCGAACCAGCAGGCGTTGCACCTGATACGCCATGTGCCGGCATGGCTGCAAGAGGGCAAACCGGTCCCGCCTTTCCACTTCCGCGACCTCGGCGCGTTGGTGGCGCTCAGCGACTACAACGCCTTCGGCACGCTCGGTCGCTTCGGCTTTTTCACCGGACGCTTCATCAAGGGCCAGTTTGCGCGTGCGAGCCATGCGCTGCTGTACCGTCGTTATCAGCTCTCGCTTCACGGCGCAGCCCGAGCCGCGCTGCTGTGGGCGGCCGAACGAATCAACGCGCTCGTGCAGGCGAAGATTCGGATGACGTGACGGCTCATCGCCCGAAGCGCTTCGAATGTTCGACCGCCTGCTTCACACTTACTTGTCTCGCGTCGCCCGCGCGTTGCTGCTCGGCACTCTTGCGTTTGCGCTTCTAGGAGCGGCGCAGACGACGACACAGGCCGCCGCCGAGCCATCGCTCTCGCAGGAGGAGCTCGACGCGCTGCTCGCGCCCATCGCGCTTTATCCCGACGGCTTGCTGAGCCAGGTGCTGATGGCATCCACGTATCCGCTGGAGGTCGTCCAGGCGGAGCGCTTCGTCAAGCAGAACCCGGAGCTTCGCGGCGACGCGCTCGACGAGGCGCTTGCCAAGAAGAACTGGGACCCGAGCGTGCAGTCGCTCGCCGCGTACCCCAAGGTGCTGATCATGATGAGCGAGAGGCTCGAGTGGACCGAGCGCCTGGGTAGCGCGCTACTCGAGGACCAAGGCCGCGTGATGGACACCGTGCAGTCGTTGCGAAAGCGCGCGGAGCAAGCAGGAAACCTCAAGTCGACGATAGAACACAGGGTCGTCCACGAGAAGGAGACGATCGTCATCGAGCCCTCGCAAAAGGAGACCGTGTACGTCTACGAGTACGATCCGGCGTGGGTGTACGGCGCATATTGGTATGCGGCGGCGTCCTACTACTACGACCGCTACTACGGCCGTTATTCGTACAGCGTCGGTGCTTCGTATTCGTCGTACCGCATCTCGGGCAACCACTGGGGCTGGGCTCGCGCGGATTGGCACGATCGTCATCTCTCCGTGGACGGCCGCGACAATCGCTTCTGGAACGCTGCGGCACGCGAGCAGATGGCACGCGGCGCGTGGCAGCACGATGCGTCGCATCGCGCAGGCGCCGGCTATCCGACGGCCGCGATGCGGGACCGATTTGATGCAGTGCGCGCACCTTCGCAACCGCTCGCGAACGGAGGCGTGGCAAGCCTGCGGTCGATGCCCTCTGGCGTTCCGCCCGGTTTCGGAGGCGACGGTATGCCGAGTTTCGGAGCTGGCGGTCCGCCGAGTTTCGCCAGCGGCCTGCCGGCCGGTGGATTTCATCCGCCGAGCCCGCCGCCCCGCCCGCCCGGCCCGCCCGGCCCGCACTAGCCGCCGCCGCGGCGCGCGACGCGCGCGAGCAAGTCGCGGGTGCGATGCAACGCATTCGTTAAGGCTGGGTGTCCTCTGCGACCACGAAGCGCGACCGTGAGCAAGCGCGAGACCGCGAGCGCCGCCCGAAAAGTTAAACGACGCTTACCCTGCGGGCGGTTGGCGCGGACGACGGAGGGGCGAAGGCGCTGTCTAAAGCCGGGAGACGCGGTCGTCCTCGACGCGCACGCGATCGCCGACGCGCAGGTCGACTTCGCCCGACTCATCGACAATCAGCGTGCTTCCGGTATCGAGATGCACCGTGATCCGATATCGGGAGCCGTTGACTTTCTTTTCGACCTCGTGACCGACGACGGCGCCGCCGATCGCGCCCGCGATCGTCGCCGCCGTGTTGCCGCGGCCCCGGCCGATCTGGTGGCCAATGAGACCGCCGGCGACACCGCCAAGCACTGTGCCAGCGTTGACCGGCTTGTCGTCCGCGGCGCGATGGATCTCGATCGCCTCCACAGTGCCATATTCGACGCGGATCGCCTTCGCGGACGCGACGTCGTTCGCGCAGCAGGAGAGCAGCGTCGCAGTCGATACTACCGCTGTGAATCGAAGAAAACGGCCAATCATGCTGTCGTCCCAAGAATAAGTTGACGGTGGCGGCAGAGAAGCCGGCCGACGCTCGCGGGGGGAGAGTTGTGCTCGCGCCGGCCGGCCCCTGCCATCGATACAAGGCAACAACACGCAATACGTAGTCATCGTAATTTCCCGTTCGCGCCGAGTCGTCAGCTAAACGTCGGCTTTCCGTGGCAATTTGTTGTGGCGACGTGCGGCGAAGACGGTGACCAAATCCGGATCGAATCCCGACGCTTCGCTCACGACTCGGCGCATGACAGCCGTTACGCTAAGCCCAACGACTTGCGATCAAACACTCAACGAGGAAACACAATGAACGGGCCGCTGTATGCGATGCAGCAGACGCCATTCGAGAAATGGTTCGCGGCGTGCGCGGCATCGCATTTGATGTCGTGTCTGCCGTCGCCATCGATAGTGCCGGTGGACTACGAAGACGTTTGGTCAATGGCGTCCTCGCATCCGTCCGCGCATGCCAGTCTTGGCGGTGTCGGACAACCTCTGCGAAGCGAACACGTTTCGCTGAGACGGCGCGAACCGCTTGTCGCCTGAGCTCGCATGGATGTGCGGTCGGAATCGCTGTTGAGCGGAGCCGCCAAGTCGAGATCGACGACGTCGGCTCGTTGTGCGCGTTTCTGGTGAGCGACGCCGCGCAGGCGATCACCGGCGACGTGCACTACGTCGGCGGCGGGTTCCACATACTTGCATGAGTCATCGCGTTACGGAGACGAAATGAGAAATCGGCTGATGGTCTGCTGCTGCCTGCTGCTTATCGCCTGCACGCCAGCAAACGCTTCGGATTGCATGAGAGCCCCGAATGGCAACGTTGTATGCGGGAAAGGCGATTGCGCAAAGGATCAGTACGGCGCCGTGCATTGCGCTCGCGCCGGGGGCGGTGCGATGCGAGACCGCTATGGAACCGTGATGTGTGGCGTCGGGTATTGCGCCACCAACCAATCGGGTGACGTGAAGTGCTCGAAGACGCCCGCCGGTGCGGTGGACCTCGACTGGTACGGCAATGTGAGATGTCTCGGCGGGTGCGAGGATGCGTCCCCCAAACGTTGCGAGCCGGCGCGTTGACGACGGCGCCGACGTCGAATGGCGAGTTACGAAGCGAATCAGCGACGCGTGTCGGAGCGTGGAGGTCATCGCCCAGCACCGCGGCTGTGTTCGCCAGCCTCACCAAATCCCGACGGAACGTAGATCATTCGTTGACGACTTCGCGCGTCGGCGGCGCTACGCTGCAGTAGGTCGCACACACCGACCGAGGCAAATGGTGAAGGACTACAAGCCGCTCGTGAGCTCCGCACTCGCTCACAGCATCCTGAACGCGCAGACGTTCCATTACACGAACAGCGTCGAAACGGACATCCGCAAGACGTTCGCGAGGATCGCTCGCAGCCGGGCGACGGCGCGTGCCTTACTAGACGGCGCGAGCAACGTGAAGCCGCTGACCAAGAGCGCAGACGAAGCGCCGCAACGACGATCGCTGCACGCGCTGCGGCAGTCCCGGTGATGGTAAACGCAGCACATCCGCTTGCAGCCCAGATGAGCGATCGCGCAACGGCGCTCGATTGCAAGGTTGAAGGCGACGCGACGGTGCTGTACGTCGCCGGCGCACGGCGGCTGCGGGACGTGCCCGCTATCCGACGTGCGCTGAGCGCGACGGCGATCCCGCGCGGCGATCGCTACATTCTCGATGGCAGCGAACTCGACGCCGTCGATACGGCCGGCGGATTCGTGCTGCTGAGGCAGCTCGCCGAGCTCGGCTATCCGCCGTCCGCTGGCGCGGAGCGGCGCTTCGACGCCAAGCACCAGCGCCTGCTCGCCCTCGTCCGCGCGCGCATGACCACCGGAGGCGCCGACATTCGTACGGGTCGACGCGGCCCCCTGCATCGAATCGGCGTAGCGATCGTCGCCGTCGGCGAGCAACTGCAGCGGGACATCACGTTCGCCGGACAAAGCAACGTGATCGTCATCACCGGTGCGAGCGGGTGGCGTTGCGGCGCGACGTCGCCCCCGACTGACACCATGAGCCCCGCTACGGGTACCGGCGACCGGTGGGGGGTTCATCGAGCGATAGGCAGGATTGGCGCGCACGAGCCGGTTTCCACTTCCATCGCGCAGAGACCGACTGTCGCACCGCTATGAAGTTGTCGTTGACATTCATTAACCGAACTTTGCACGCGACGCACGACGATCGATCCGTTGAGGCGCACTTTGCCCTACACCGGTGTTCGACGGCACAGCGCGTGGCGTGCGCCAACCCGACCAAGAGGTAGCAAGCAATGGACCACCGAATCGAAAGGGATTTTCTCGGCGCGAAGGAGCTTCCGGACACCGCGTACTACGGCGTGCAGACGCTGCGCGGCAAGGAGAACTTCCACATCACCGGCATCCCGATGTCGCTCGAGCCGAACTTCATCAAGGCGTTCGGCTACGTGAAGAAGGCGGCGGCGCTCGCCAATCGCGACCTCGGCGTGCTCGACCGCAAAGTCGCCGATGCGATCGCTTCGGCGTGCGACCGTCTGATCGCCGGCGAGATGCGCGATCAGTTCGTCACCGACTTCATCCAGGGCGGCGCTGGAACGTCGACCAACATGAACGCGAACGAGGTCATCGCGAACCTCGCGCTCGAGAGTCTCGGCCACAAGAAGGGCGAGTATCAGTATGTGAACCCGAACGACCACGTCAACTTCGGGCAGTCGACCAACGACATGTACCCGACGGCGTTCCGGCTCGCACTGATCCTGCGCCTGATGACCTACGTCGACGCGCTTCGCAAATTGCAGCAAGCATTTTTTGCTAAGGGCAAGGAGTTCGACCAGGTGCTGAAGATGGGCCGCACGCACCTGCAGGACGCCGTGCCGATGTCGCTCGGTCAGGAATTCCATGGCTGGGGCACGACGATCGGCGAGGAGGTGCAGCGCATCCTCGAAGTGCGCCAGTTCCTGCACGAGATCAACCTCGGCGCGACTGCGATCGGCACATCGGTCACCGCCGCGCCCAAGTACCCCGAGCTCGCAACGGAATACCTGTCCGAGCTCACCGGCTTCAAGTTCATCCTGGCGGGCGACCTGGTCGAAGCGACCTCCGACACCGGTGCGTACGTGCTGCTGTCGGGCGTGCTGAAGCGCACGTCGTCGAAGCTCACCAAGATCTGCAACGACATCCGCCTGCTCGCCTCGGGTCCGCGCTGCGGCTTCAACGAGATCAACCTGCCGCAGATGCAACCCGGCAGCTCGATCATGCCGGGCAAGGTCAACCCGGTGATCCCGGAGGTCGTGAACCAAGTCGGCTTCCTCGTGATCGGGCTCGACCTCACGGTGACGCTCGCCGCGTCGGCGGGCCAGCTTCAGCTCAACGTGATGGAGCCGGTGATCACGTTCGCGCTCTTCACGTCGATCGCGACGATGGAAAACGCGGTGAACAGCCTGCGCGTCAATTGCATCGACGGCATCACCGCCAACGCGGATCGCACGCGCGACATGGTGCTCAATTCGCTGGGCATCGTCACCGTGCTCAAGCCGTCACTGGGCTACAAGCAATGCGCGGAAATCGCGCGCGAAGGCTACGAGACCGGCAAGCCGCTGCACGACATCGTCGTCAAGGAGCGGAAGCTTCTGACGCAGGAGAAATGGGACGAGGTCTTTTCGTTCGAGAACCTGATCAGTCCGAAGTTCGAACAGTAGGGAGCGCAGCCGCATCCTGGAGATGAAACCATGACACTTTCAATCATTCTGCAATTCGTCGTCGTGCTCGGCGCGATCTGGATGGGCGCGCGATCGTCGGGCGTCGGGCTCGGTCTGTGGGGCGCGGTCGGCCTGCTCGTGCTGATCGTCGCCTTCGGCATCAACCCGACGTCGCCGCCGATCGACGTGATGCTCATCATTCTCGCCGTGATCATGGCGGCATCGGTGATGGACGCCGCAGGCGGCATCGAATTCCTGGTGCGCATCGCCGAGCGGATCATCCGCGCGAATCCCAAGTACGTGACCATCGTCGCGCCGCTCACGACGTGGACCTTCACGTTCCTCGCCGGCACCGGTCACATCGTGTATCCGCTGCTGCCGGTGATCTACGAGACCGCGCATCAAAGCGGCATCCGGCCCGAGCGGCCGATGGCGGTCGCGACGATCGCCTCGCAGCAAGCGATCACCGCGAGTCCGGTGGCCGCTGCGACCGCGGCGATGATCGGTCTATTCGCCGAAAAGGGCATGACGCAATGGGGCCTGCCCGAGATCCTGATGATCTGCGTGCCCGCCACGCTCACCGGCGTCATCGCCGCGGCGATCGTCTCGATGTTCATCGGCAAGGACCTGAAGGACGATCCGGAATACCAGGCCGCGCTAAAGGCCGGCAAGATCCCCGCGCCCAAGGTCTATGCGCCCGCAGGCGCGCAGCCGATGACGCCCGCGCCCGTGCTGGCAGCTAGCGCGCCAGGTCGAAGCCAACGTGGCGCGGTCGGCGACCTGGCAGTCGCGGCGCCCCGCGGAGATCGGCCCGCCGTCGGCGCAGCCGACGTAACGAGCGCCGGGGCTCGTCCGCCGCTCAAGCCGGCCGCGAAGCTCTCCGCCTACGTGTTCCTGGTCGGTGTCGGCCTCGTCGTGCTGTTCGGATTCTTCCCCAGCCTGCGCACGCTTCCGGGCGCGAAGAGCGCGCTCGCAATGCCGATCGTGATCGAGATCGTGATGATGTCGGTCGCGGCGATCATGCTGGTGGCGACCAAGGTGCTGGTCGACGAGGTTCCGAAGACGCCGACGCTGCGTGCCGGTGTGGTCGCCGTCATCGGGATCTTCGGTCTCGCATGGCTCGGCGACAGCTTCATCGCAGCGCACAAGGACGTGATCGTTCCGGCGATCGGAGAGTGGGCGAAGGCCGCGCCGTGGACGTTCGCGTTCGGGTTGTTCTTCGCGTCGGTGCTGCTCTACAGCCAGGCCGCGACGACCCGCGCGCTGATGCCGCTCGGCATGGCGCTCGGCATCCCGCCGCAGTTCCTGATCGCGATGTTCCCGTCGGTTAACGGCTACTTCTTCATCCCGACGTACGGCTCGCTGATCGCGGCGATCAACTTCGACTTGTCGGGAACGACGAAGATCGGCAAGTACGTGCTCAACCACTCGTTCATGATCCCGGGGCTCGTCGCCACCGCGACGGCGGTCGTAACCGGCTTGTTCCTCGCGAGGATCGTGTTCTAGGGGCGCTCCAACGCTGCGGCGGGCGAGGCTGCCCGCCGCAGTGTTGGAAGCCGTCTCGCGAGCGCCGTGCGACGGAACACTGCAACGTTCAGCCGTGGACTCTTCTGCCTCAAGCGACCTGAATGCCACGCCGTACGGCGTCGGCGTGCGCGTCGTGCTTCGCGACGGTACTCCAGTCTGCATTCGCGCCATTCGCTCCGACGACAAGGAGCGCCTGCGAAGCGGGTTCGAGCGGCTATCGCCTGAAAGCGTTTACCATCGATTCTTCCACGCGGTAAAGACGCTGACACCCGATGACCTTCGGCAGCTGACCGAGCTCGATTTCCGCGATCGTGTCGCCCTGGTGCTGACCACCGAGGACGAAGGCCACAAAAGACTGATCGGCGTCGCCCGCTTCGTGCGCGTCGCTTCCGGTGCAGATCGTGCAGAGATGGCGATTGTCGTCGCCGACGTGTATCAGCATCGCGGCGCAGGCGCGCTGCTGCTCAAACACCTCGTCGACATTGCTCGCGCCGTTGGCGTTCGTGAGTTTCTCGCGCTCGTGCTCGAGGACAACCAGGAGATGCTCGAGTTGCTGCGGAACTCCGATCTGCCGCTGACGCAGGAGGTCGAGTACGGGGTTTGCCACGTCGTATTGAGCTTGTAGCGAGCCGCGGAGCACTGCCGGCGCTCGCGTGCCGCTCGGTATCCGCGTCTCGACCGGATTACGACCAATTGGCGACGCTTCGCTGACGACTCGGCAAGCCTCTCCGATTACGCTCTTTCTCATGGACGTGCCCGACAAAGCGAAGGGGCGGAACGGCGAAACGAAGAACCGGAGCCGGCACCGTACGTCGTCAAACTTGCGTCCGTCCGCGCATCGTGAAGGAGCGATTCGATGAAACGAGCTCTATTCGTCGCGCTTGCGGCGAGTGCCTTGCTGGTGCTGTCGCAAGCCGACGCGGCGCCGCTCGACGATCCGGCTTCGAATGCGCCCGCCTCATCCGCGCCCGCCCCGTCCGCGACTTCCCCGTCCGCGCCCGGCGCGCCCGGCGCCCAGAGCTCGATCACCCTTGAGGCGCTGCTCAACGAAGCGCAAGGCGGAGACGTCGAGGCGATGAACCTCCTCGGCGTGCTGTACGCCTCCACCGCGCAGCCCAACGGCGACTATTCGACGGCGCTCTTCTGGTTCCAGAGGGCGATCGATGAAGGCTCCGCCAATGCGATGAACAACCTCGCCGTGCTCTACCTGACGGGGACTGGCGTTACGCGCGATTACACGAACGCGTTCCGGTGGTTCGGGCGCGCCGCCACGCGCGGGAACGTGCGCGCGATGTACAGCTTCGCCGTCATGGCGGACGAGGGCCTCGGCAGCGCGCGCGACCCGAAGCTCGCGCACACGATGTATCGCCGAGCCGCAGAAGGCGGCGTCGCGGCAGCGATGGTGCGCGTTAGCGACGACTATGCGCGCGGATCCGGCGTGCGCCGCGATCCTGTCGAGGCGTACGCATGGCTCCAGCTCGCAATGCAAGCGGGCACGCCAGCCGAGATGCAAATCGCGGTGCTGGCCAAGATGCAGCATCTCGAGGCGCGCCTCGCGCCCGACCTGCGCGACGAAGCGCGAGTGCGAACCGCGCGCCTCGTTTCGATCGTGAAGGCGCGTACGCGTTCCGAGCCGTCGCAGCCTCCCGGTGCGCTCGAGCAGACCCGCGCATCCATTCTGTAAATGCAGCGACCAGAAGCGCCCAGGGCGGTCGCGGCGACGCCCCACTCCGGTTCACCGCGCATGGAACGCACAGTCGAGCGCCGCCGGCCGGCGCCGGGCCGGATCGCGTTCCAGCCCTGACTCGTCCACACTGAATGCGCGATTGCGCGGCTTGTGCGCGCAGCCGCCAATGGTCCTCTATGCCGCCGATCGATGAATCCGTTCAGTGCGCCTCGAGCACTGCGACACTGCGGGGCTGCGCATTGTAGAAACGATCGTGCAGGCGAGTTTGCCTTTCACGCGGCACGATGTCCTGCGGCGGAGGAAACGCGGTGTCGAGCGCGCGATGCCAGACGCACCCCGCAAGCGCGGGGACTGCCACCGCGCACGCGTTGTCCGACATGTTGAGCACGACGTGGAGTGGCTTCTCGTCCGCGCACGTGCCGGCGAGAGTGAACGCAAGCAGCCGTGCGCCGGGGTCGTGCCACGGCGGCTCATGCAGGCGCTCGCCGTGCCATGCGACATCCGGCAGCGCTGCACCCGGCGCCGGCCGCCCGGTCAGAAAACGCTGCCGGCGGAGGCTTGGATGGCGCTTACGCAACGCGATCAGTTCGCGCACGAAATGCAACATGTCGCGATGCATCTCGACGAGTTGCCAGTCGAACCAGGCGAGCGCGTTGTCCTGACAGTAGACGTTGTTGTTACCGCACTGACTGTGGAGCACTTCGTCGCCCGAGCGCATCATCGGCACGCCCTGGCTCAGGAATAGGATCGCGATGAAATTCCTGACCTGACGACGACGCAGCCGAACGATGTCAGGCTCGTGGGTCTCGCCTTCGACGCCGCAATTCCACGAAAGGTTGTCGTTGCTGCCGTCGCGATTCTCCTCGCCGTTGGCCTCGTTGTGCTTGACGTTGTAGCTCACCAGGTCGCTCAACGTGAAGCCGTCGTGACAGGTCACGAAGTTGACGCTGTTGCCCGGCAGCCGTCCGTTGTCCTGGTACAGGTCCGCGCTTCCTGACATCCGGGTGGCGATCTCGCCGACGAGACCCGGCTCACCGCGAACGAAACGTCGTATCGCATCGCGGTAGCGACCGTTCCACTCGGCCCAGGCCATTCCGGGAAAGGCGCCAACGTGGTAGAGCCCCGCGGCATCCCAGGCTTCAGCGATCAATGGCACGCGTGCAAGCTGGCTCGACGACTCGATCGCCCACGGCAGCGGCGGGTCCGCCATCAGCTCGCCGCTCTGCCCCCGGGCGAACACGCTGGCAAGGTCGAAGCGAAAGCCGTCGACGCCCATCTCCGCAACCCAGTACTCGAGGCAACTCATGATGAAAGCGTTGACCAGCGGGTGGTTGCAGTTAACCGTATTGCCGCACCCGGTGTAGTCGCGGTAGCGGCTACGGTCCGCGGGGTCGAGATGGTAAAAGATCGCGTTCGCAAGACCCTTGAAATTGATAACGGGCCCGGGTGCTCCGCCCTCGGCGGTGTGATTGAACGCCACGTCGAGCAGCACGCCGATCCCTGCGTCGTGCAAGGCATCGGTGAACGCGCGGAACTCGCGAGTGGCGTTCGCGGGGTCGACGCAATAGCGCGGATGCGGACTGAAGAAGCTGTGCGTGCTGTAGCCCCAGTAGTTGACGAGCCCCCGCGCCGTGGCCGCTGCCGGCACGTCCTGCTCGTCGAAAGCCATCGCCGGCAGCAGCTCGACGTGCGTCACGCCGAGCTCGCGCAGGTAGGGGATCTTCTCGATCAAACCGAGGAACGTTCCCGGGTGCGTTGCGCCGCTCGAGGCGTGCCGAGTGAATCCGCCGACATGAAGCTCGTAGATGATCGCGTCCTCGAGACCGCGAGGCACTGGCGGAGGGCGTTGCCGCTCCTGTGGCGCGGTCACGACCGCGCGAATGGAAACGTGGCCGGTGTCGCCCGGATCGGCGGCCCGGTGCCGGTTCCACACGGCATCGGTCACCGCACGCGCCCAAGGGTCGACGAGCTCCTTTCGGGGGTTGAACAACCGCCCGGTCTCCCTCGTGTCGACCGGTCCGTCGGCGCGCCACGTGTAACAGGTGCGCAGCGGCAATCCTTCCACGAATACGTGCCAGAAGAAGAACGAGCGGTTCGACTCCGGCGAAAGGGCGATCTCCTGGAAAGGGCCTTCGCTATCCGCCGCTGCATAGAGCAGCAGCTCGACGCGCGTCGCGTCGCGGCTGAACACGCAGAAGTTGACCCCACCGGGTAGAGCAGTCGCACCGGGCGGAAAGCGAGACCCGGGGCGGGTCGGATAGAGCGCGGCTCGCCGCTCAGTCAAGGGCGATACTCACCGGCGCGATGTTCCAGATCGAGTCGCAGTATTCGCGGATCGCGCGATCGGAGGAGAACTTGCCGGCCCGCGCCGTGTTGAGAATCGACATGCGGGTCCACGCCGCCTGATCGTTCCACGCCGCGCTCACGCGCTCCTGGCACGCGACGTAGGCGGCGTAGTCGGCGAGCACGAGGAAGGGATCGGAGGAAAGCAGGTTTTCGACGAGCGGGCGGAAGACCTCACGGTCGCCGTTCGAGAAACGTCCGCTCGCCACCAGTTCCAGAACTTCGCGCAATTCGGCATTGCTATCGACGTAGGCGCTCGGCCGGTAGCCTTCGCGCTTCACTCGCTCGACCTCGTCGGCGGTCAGGCCGAACAGGAAGAAGTTCTGCGCGCCCGCTTCCTCGCGGATCTCGACATTGGCTCCGTCCAGTGTCCCGATGGTGAGGGCGCCGTTCAGCATGAACTTCATGTTGCCGGTGCCCGATGCTTCTTTGCCGGCGGTCGAGATCTGCTCGGAGAGGTCTGCAGCAGGATAGATGGCGTGCGCATTGCGCACGCTGAAGTTCGGGTAGAAGACCACCTTGAGCCGTCCGCCCATCGTCGGGTCGTTGTTCACCACTGCGGCCACGCCATTGACCAGCCGGATGATGAGCTTGGCCAAGTGGTAGCCCGGTGCTGCCTTGCCGCCGAAGACGAAGCAGCGCGGCGCGAGCGCGAGCTGCGGGTTCCGCAGCAGCCGCTGGTAGAGCGTGACGATGTGCAGAACGTTGAGGTGCTGGCGCTTGTACTCGTGGATGCGCTTGACCTGCACATCGTAGAGCGCGGCCGGATCGACGACCACGCCGGTGCATTCGCGAATCCGGGTGGCCAGCAGCTCCTTGTTGGCCCGCTTCACGCTGCGCCAACGATCCTGCAATGCCGCATCGTCGGCATGCGCCTCGAGCGCCTTGAGCCGCGACGGCTCCGTCGCCCAACCATCGCCCACGACCTCGTTCAACAGCCGCGCAAGCTGCGGATTGCTCAGCGTCACGAAGCGGCGCGGGGTAACGCCGTTGGTGACGTTGTGGAAACGTTCCGGCCACAGCTCGGCGAAGTCCCGCAGCACCGTTTCCTTGAGCAGCTTCGAGTGCAGTGCCGCCACGCCGTTGACGGCGTGACTGCCGACGGTCGCGAGGTGCGCCATCCGCACGCGCTTCTCGCCGGACTCGTCGATCAGCGAGACGCGCGCCGCTCGCGCGTCGTCGCCGGGGTAGCGTTGGCGGACTTCCTCCAGGAAGCGGCGATTGATCTCGTAGATGATCTCGAGCGGGCGGGGAAGCAGGCTCCGGAACAGCGGCAGTCCCCACGTCTCGAGTGCCTCGGGCAGTAGCGTATGGTTCGTGTAGGCGAGCGTGCGCCGCGTGATGTCCCACGCCTCGTCCCACGGCAGCAGCCGCTCGTCGACCAGGAGGCGCATGAGCTCCGCCACCGCGATTGACGGATGCGTGTCGTTCAACTGCACCGCGCACACGTCCGGCAGGCGCGCCACCGGTTCGCCCTTCAGGTCGAGCAGCTGCAGCAGGTTCTGCAGCGAGCACGAGACGAAAAAATACTGCTGCGCAAGGCGCAGGCGCTTGCCGATCTCCGGCTCGTCGTTCGGGTAGAGCACCTTGGTGAGCGTCTCCGAGATCACCTTGTGCTCGACCGCGCCGTAGTAGTCGCCGACGTTGAAGTCCTGGAAATCGAAGGACTCGACCGCCTCGCTCTTCCACAGCCGGAGCGTGTTGCAGGTGTTGACGTGGTAGCCCAGCACCGGCGTGTCGCACGCCACGCCCTTCACCCTATTCGCCGGGATCCAGCGCACTCGTTCGCGGCCCTTCGCATCCGTCCCGATCTCGGAATGACCGCCGTAATTGACATAGAAGCTCACGTCGGGAACGACGATCTCCCACGGATTGCCGCTCTGCAGCCACTTGTCGGTGACTTCCACCTGCCCGCCGTCGCGGATCCGCTGTTCGAAGAGGCCGAACTCGTAGCGGATGCCGAAGCCAATCGCCGGCACCTCGAGCGTGGCGAGCGAATCCAGATAGCACGCCGCCAACCGTCCGAGGCCCCCGTTGCCAAGCCCTGGCTCTTCTTCCAGCGCGAGCAGTGCGTCGAGATCCTGGCCGAGGACCTCCATCGCCGTGCGCGCGGACTGCTCGATGCCGAGATTGACCAGGTTGTTGCCCAGTTGCGGACCGATCAGGAATTCGGCGGAAAGATAGCAGGCGATCTTCACGTCGCGCCTGGCGCAGGTGTCCACAGTCCTCACCCACCGCTCCAGCATTCGGTCGCGCACGCTGTAGGCGAGCGCCATATACCAGTCATGCGGCGTGGCGACCGCCGGTGGACGCGCCAGCACGTAAACAAGGTTGTCGAGCACTGCACGCTGCAGCGCGTCGGCCGAAAGCCCGGTGCGCGTCGGTTCAGGCGTCCCGGTTTTCTCCGCAGTTCCCCGCTTGCCATTCATGGCCGCATCATCCTTCCGATGTATCTCCCGAGTACGGCCAAACCCAATCGGCGATCTCGGCCCGATCGGTGCCGTGCTCGTGCGCGTAGCTCAGGTTCTGGATGATCTCGTTCCTCATGCTCTCCTTGAGGTGCGCGGCTTTCGTCTGCAGCCTGGGCACCCGGTCGATGACGTCGATCACCAGATCGAAACGGTCCACCTGATTGAGGATCGCGAGCTCGAGCGGCGTATTGATGTTGCCTCTTTCCTTGTAGCCGCGCACGTGAAGGTTCTCGTGGTTTCGGAAGCGATACGCGAGCTTGTGAATCAACCAGGGGTAACCGTGGAAGTTGAAGATGATCGGCTTGTCGGTCGTGAAAAGGCTGTCGAACTCGCGCTCGGTCGAGCCGTGCGGGTGCTCGCTCGCGGGCTGCAGCTTGAACAGATCGACGACGTTCACGAACCGAACCTTGAGGTCGGGTAGGTGTTCGCGCAGGATCGCGGTCGCGGCAAGCGCTTCCAGGGTTGCCACGTCGCCGCACGAGGCCATCACCACGTCGGGCTCCGATCCCTGGTCGTTGCTCGCCCGGGCCCAGATCCCGATCCCCTTGGCGCAGTGCACGACCGCCTCGTCAATGGTGGTGAACTGCAGGTGCTTCTGCTTGTCGGCGACAATCACGTTGATGCAATCAGTCGAGCGCAGACACTGATCCGCCACCGCGAGCAGGGTATTCGCGTCAGGAGGGAGATAAACGCGCGTAACCGTGGGGCTCTTGTTGGTCACGAGATCGATGAAGCCGGGGTCCTGATGCGAGAAACCGTTGTGATCCTGGCGCCACACGGTCGATGACAAGAGGATGTTCTGCGACGCCACCGACGCGCGCCAGGCCACATGGTTCGTGGCGATGTCGAGCCACTTTGCGTGCTGGTTGAACATCGAGTCGACCACGTGCGCGAACGCCTCGTAGGTGTGGAAGAGGCCGTGCCGGCCTGACAGCAAGTAACCTTCAAGCCACCCCAAGAGCGTGTGCTCCGAGAGCATTTCCATGACCCGTCCATCGCGCGCCAGTTGGCCGCCGTCCGCATCCTCGGGCAACAGGTCGGCGATCCACGTCTTCCTGCTCACATCGTAGATGGCCTGCAAGCGGTTGGAAGCGGTCTCGTCCGGACCGAATACGCGGAAGTTGTTCATGTTGTTGCGCATCACGTCGCGCAGGAACTCACCCAGCGGCTTGGTGTTCTCGTGCAGCACTTTCCCCGCTTGCCTGACGTCCACCGCGTAGCTCCGGAAATCGGGAAGCTTGAGGTCCTTGCGCAGCAGGCCGCCGTTGGCGTGCGGATTCGCACTCATGCGCCGCTGCCCAGAAGGCGCGAGAGCCCTCAGCTCCGACCGCAACCGGCCGCTTTCGTCGAAGAGCTCGTCGGGCTTGTAACTGCGCATCCAAGACGTGAGCAGCTCCATGCTCGCGGGATTTTCGCGCACATCCGAAAACGGCACCTGGTGCGAGCGCCATGAGCCTTCGACCTTGTGGCCGCCGATCTCCTTGGGGCCGGTCCAGCCCTTCGGTGACCGCAGCACGATCATCGGCCAGCGCGGCCGCTCGAATTTTCCCGTGTCGCGCGCCTTCTTCTGAATCGCCCGAATTTCGGACACGACCGCGTCGAGCGTGGCGGCCATCTTCTGATGCATGTCCGCGGGCTCCGAGCCCTCGACGAAATAGGGCTTGTAGCCATAGCCGACGAACAGCGCCTCCAGCTCCTCATGGCTGATGCGCGCGAGAATGGTCGGGTTTGCGATCTTGTAGCCGTTCAGGTTGAGAACCGGAAGCACGGCGCCGTCGCGAACCGGATTGATGAACTTGTTGGAATGCCAGGCTGTCGCAAGCGGTCCTGTTTCGGCCTCGCCGTCGCCGACTACGCAAGCTACGATGAGATCGGGGTTGTCGAGTGCAGCGCCGTAGGCGTGCGACAAGCTGTAGCCGAGCTCACCGCCTTCGTGGATTGAGCCCGGCGTCTCCGGCGTGACATGCGAGCCGATGTGGCCGGGGAAGGAGAACTGCTTGAAGAACTTCTGCATCCCCTCGTCGTCTTCGCTCTTGTCCGGATAGATCTCCGAGTAGGTGCCTTCGAGATAGGCAGGGCCGAGCACGCCCGGAGCGCCGTGACCCGGACCAGCCATGAAGATCACGTCCAGGTCGTCGCGTTTGATGACGCGATTGAGGTGCACCCACACGAAGGACAGCGCCGGGCTCGTGCCCCAGTGGCCGAGCAGGCGGTGCTTCACGTGCTCCGGCTTCAAGGGCTCTTTAAGCAAAGGGTTGTCCTTCAGATAGATCATTCCCACGGAGAGGTAATTGCACGCGCGCCACCAGGCGTCGAGCAAGCGCAGCTCCTCGCTCGCGAGCGGCTTCTGCGCGAATGCTTGTGAAGTTTGTTGCTTGGCCATTGTGCGGCCTCCTCTATATTCGGTTGCAACCGGAGCGTTCGAGTCGCTCCTGCCGTGCGGCGTCAGCGGTTGGCTTGCTCGACCGTATCGCGTCGGTCGATGGCCCGAAGCAACCCATCGAAGGACTCGGCGAAAAGCCTTACGCCGTCATCGAGAAGCTGCGCAGTCACGTCCTGCATGGAGATGCCAAGCTGCGCGACAGTCTCCATCGTGCTGTTCGCTTCTTCGACGTTCTCGGTCAGGCTCGGACGCGGATGGCCATGGTCGCGGAAGGCGTCGAGCGTGGCCGGCGCAAGCGTGTTGACCGTGTCGCCGCCAATCAGCTCTTCGACGTAGACGACGTCCCGATACGCCGGATTCTTGGTGCCCGTGCTCGCCCACAGGAGACGCTGCGTCTTCGCGCCGCTCGCGGCAAGCGCTTTCCAGCGCGGACCCCGGAAGAGCCGGAGGTATCGCTGGTACGTCTGTTTGGCGTTGGCGATGGCGGTCTTGCCCATCAGCCGGCATAGCGCGGCCTGCTCTTGGGCGCTGCCGGCCGCCTTCATTCGCGCCGAGAGCAGCCGATCGACCGCCGAGTCGATGCGACTCACGAAAAAGCTGGCAACGCTGGCGACATAGCTCACGTCGCGGACGGCGCGTGCCCTCGCTTCCAACCCCGTCAAGTAGGCCTCGGCGACGCGCTCGTACATCGCTTGCGAGAACAGCAGTGTGACATTGACGTTGATGCCTTCGGCGATCAACTGCTCGACGGCAGGCACACCCTCCGCCGTTGCGGGCACCTTGATCATCAAGTTCGGCCGATCGACCGCGTGCCACAATCGTCGCGCCTGCTCGATCGTGCGGTGGGTATTCCGCGCGAGCTTGGGCGACACTTCCAGGCTTACGTAGCCGTCTCGCCGTTGCGAGTTTTCGTAGGACGGCCGCAACGTGTCGGCGGCATTGCAAATGTCGCGCACGGCCAAGCGCTCGAAGAGCGTATTGGCGTCGAGACGGCGGGCATCTACGGTTCCCAAGATATCCTGGTAGTCGGTACCACCGGTGATGGCCCTTTCGAAGATCGACGGATTGGACGTGACGCCGCGCACGCCGTCTTCTTCGATCAGACGCTTCAGAGCACCGCTGACGAGCAGGCGACGGCTGATGGAGTCGAGCCAGATCGACTGGCCGTAATCGGACAACGCGCACAGCGGATTAGCTTGTTGCATCGTTCCCTCTTCAGCACCGTGGACTGGAGCTTGTCTCGGCGGGTGTGGTGATAATGTCGCGCACGGCGATGTGTTGCCGCAGCATCACTGCGCGAGCAATGTCGCGTTCGGACACCACGCCCATCAGCTCTCGCCTTCGAGGGCGCGCGCGATGGCGAGCCCGATGCCGCTCGTCAAGCCGGTGATCAACGCGACTTTTCCAGATATAAGCATGGTCGCAGCGTAGCGAGCTCGCCTCGAAAAAGGGTCAGCGAAAAGTCTGAATTCCGTGGCGATTTGGTCTACTGCCGGCGAGCCGCGCTGCCCGCGTATTGCACGGCCTGGCACGGCACTTTCTCGGCGAGCCCGTCGCCAATAACGCGCCAACGCTTTCGCTCGACGCCGTCGCGAGCGCGGGGCCACCGGGACTGTTCGGGCGCGTGTCGGCGCAGTGACCACCGTCATGCTGGTGGCCGGCGCCACTTCAGGAAATTCACTAAACCCGGACGGAACCCGGACCATCCGTTGACTACTTGGCGCCTCAAGGGCGGTACGCTGTCCTTCGTATATAGCCGTCATGCGGAGCGATGCAATGGCCAGCGAATTTCGGCACGGCAGCACCTGCGCGCAGGTATCGGGACGCCGATATGTAGTTCTGGCGCTCGTGCGACCGTTCGGACGGACCCGGTCGTGCGAGGCGCAGCGCTTGATTCCTGCGCTGCTGATCTCGGTCTGCCGGCGCGACCGGAACTTGATCGCCGAGCAGTGGCGCGCGATGCGCAAACAGATCGTCACGCACCGCTCGAAGCACGGCGTTGAGTCCGGCAGCTCTGAGAACTTCCCGGCGTCGACATAAGCACTGCGAAGGCAACATCGCCTCAATGCGCCGGGCGTTTCATTGCACAAGCCCCGTTGAAGCGGACATTCGCAAGACCGATCGCAGCGACGGTTTCCGCGACGGTCCGTGCGACGACGTGTCGCAGCCTCTCTTTCGCCAAAGCCCGACGTTGCTCGGAACGTTCGTCACTACGTGCGCATTCGCGCAGGCGCGCGGGATCCATGCGAACGTCGACGACGCCTGGTTCGAGCATGCCACCGACGCGAACGTAGCGGCCGTCGCGGCGATGGTCGTGCCCGGCGCGGAGATCAGGATCGCGACGGATCACTGACCAAACACTGACAAAAGGATCACGACAATCGGCGCGCCTGGACCTACCGTAACGCTGCAGGCGAAGTCAGTCGCCGGACCCCGCGGAGGCATCATGAAGGTGATCCAAGTCGAGCATGCGGTAGGCATGATTCGCGCGCAGCTCATCGAATGCGCCGTACAGGACGACTGGAGCGACGACGGCGTCGCCAAAGTCATCGACGCGATCCGCGGGTGCGTCCAGCAGATCGCCGCGGCGCGGGGCTCCGGCGGACTGGCGGTCGACCGGCGACTGCCACGCGAGACGCTGCGGCGGATGGTTCGGTTCGTCAACGACCACCTCGACACCAAGCTCAGGTGGGACGACATCGCCGCGCATGTCGGCATGGACCGCTACGTCTTCGGCAGGCGCTTCAAGTTGTCCACAGGCATGACGCCCCACGAATACGTCGTGCGTAGCCGTCTGCGCCGCGCCATGAACCTGCTGGCCCGGACCGACCGCAGCATCGCCGACATCGCGCTAGACGTCGGATGCGCGTGCCAGAGCCACTTCACGACCATGTTCCGCAAGTGCACGGGAACGACGCCCGGTGCGTTTCGGTCCGCCGCGGCCGGGGACATCCCCAACGCACCCAGTTTCGCGCGTTTTGGCAGATCGGCGCCGCGCGCGCCTGGCCGCCTGCCTCTTGCATTGGCCGCCCGCAGCACCGTCCACGCGAGCCTTCCTCGAGCGGAGCTGCAGGTCGCGGAGCCGGCGCTTGCGTGATCGTCGCTGCGGTCGAATTGACGGCCGGGGCGCTTCTTCTCGCTGGGCTCTTAACGAAGCGCCGCATTGACGTGACACTCGCTGTCGCTCAACGGTACGCTTGAAGACGTCTACGACAAGCCTGCAGCGCGCCTCGCCCCGCGCGCGAAAACGCGAGAGGCGGCGCTGTTGCGCGGCTACCACCCCGAACGCATCGGCGGTCTCGCGTCACCGGTGATCCCGCCATTCGCCTCGAATCCTTTTCCTCGGCTCGACGCGAACGCGCTGCGCGGGGAAACACCAGTTCCATACGTTGCTCGCGATGCGCAGGAACCCCCACATGAGAAGTCCGGCGCACCCGGCGACGAAGAGTTGAAGCAGCACCCAGGTTGAATCCGACGTGTCCATCGTTGAAACCGAAAAGCAGGATGGCCCAACGCGGCAGCAGCCGTCCAGGCACGCGGTAGCAGGCTCTTGCTTTACGGCGGCCGGCTTGTCGGGCGGCGTCGCCGTCAAGGCATTCGTCATCTGCTGCTCGTTCGCGGCGAAATTGGCGGCCTGCTGCGCGGTCTTGGTCGCCGTCGGGTTGTCGCTCGTCGCTGCCGGAGCCGAGTGCGCGTCGGCGAGTGCATGAAGGCCGGCGAGCGCAATCATCGCAACGAAGATTCTTGCGCGAGTCTGCATGTCTGCTCGTTGTTCGAGGTTAAATGGTCACTGCCCTGCAAGGCATCACAGCGTTTCGGTGCCCCGGCATATCGCGAAGTGTTGGCGATATACATGCGCGCGTCTTCAACAATCGCGCAGCGCTTCGCAAATCGTGCACCCGATCCCGACGCCTGCCCGGATTTGCCGAGTCGATGGCAGCGCCCGCGCCGCTCTTTCGAGCCCTGCACGATTTGCAAATCCATTTCAAGCACGCGCAAGACGCCAGCCGCCGATGCGCAGACCATTGGCCTCAGTGACTTACCTCCGAACGGCCTCCTCCCTCCTCCCAAAGGCACGTTCGGCATTCGGCGCCGGACTGCGCACCAGTCCGGCGCTCTTTCTTTGGCCTATCCCCAATCCACGCCGGTCGGCCATCCGCAGCTCCCAGGCACGATATGGAAAGCGCCTCCCGAGAAATGCAAGACCGGCGACGGAGTAACGGCATACGTTCTACCTGTGCGGGTTCGCGAACGACGTCGGACACGGCTTTGCCGACAAGCGACCGCCCGCGTGCAGGCGCGCCACTCCCCGCCTGTGTGTTCAGCCTCACGATCGCGCACTAGCACGGATGACATGACCCTCTCCGATGCCAGTCTCGTCGCCCACGCCGACGTCACGCCCATCACGAAGTCGATCGCCGCTACCACCCGCGTGGTTAGAACCGCCTCGAAGGCGCATGCGCAGGCCTGCGCCGGTTGCCGGGTCCGGCACCTTTGTCTGCCCGCGCAATTTTCCGAGGACGCCGTCGTCCGGTTCAACAGCGCGATTTCGATCCGGCGCCGCATCGAGCGTGGCGCACACGTATTCCACTCGGGAGAGAGGTTCAGGTCGCTCTTCACGATCCGCGTCGGTTTCTTCAAGAGCTACGCGGTCACCGAGGATGGCGCGATGCAGATCATGCGGTTCCCGATGGCGGGCGAACTGCTCGGTCTCGACGGCATTGCAGCTGGACGTCACATGCAGACGGTCGAAGCGCTCGGCTACGCCGAGGTGTGCCAGATTCCCTACGCGAGTGTCACCGCGCTTGCTTCCGGCATGCCGGAGGTTCGCGACGCGATCGACAAGACATTGGCGGACGCGATCCACCGCAAGCAGGCGATCGTGATGATGCTCGGGTCGATGCGGGTCGAGGCGCGCATGGCCGCGTTCCCGCTCGACCTCGCGCAGAAGCTGCTGGTGCGCGGCTACTCCCAGCGCGCGTTCGTCCTGCCGATGACTCGGTTCGACATCGCGAAGTACCTCGCGGTCAGAAACGAGACCGTGACGCGCACGCTGATGGCGCTCAAGCGCGACGGCGTGATCGCTCTTTCCGGCTGCCGGGTCGAGATCCTCGACTGGCGGCGCCTGCAATCGCTACGGCGTTACGGCCACCGAGGCGAAGACCGAGACGCTTATGGGCGGCACGCACGATCGCGACAGCATCGTTGCCGAGCACCTGGATGCGTTCCTCAGCCGGCTCGGGCTGCGGGTGTTGAAGTCACCGCCGCATAGCCCTGACGGTAACGCGATCCGCGAGCGCGTGATCGGAACGCGTGCCACGCGCGGGGATGGGGGAGACGAGCGATCGGCTCATCCCTCAACGGTTTGGTAGAACGCGCCGCGCGCGGCGACCAACGTGCCGATGCATGGCGCCGTCGGTACGGCGAGCGCGCCGGCAATGCGCGCCGCTCGTCGGACCCGTCAGTGCACCGCGCGCGCGAACGTGCGCCCGCGCAGGAGCGGCACCGCGTCGGGACGCTCCTCGGCGAGATCGACGAG
Source organism: uncultured beta proteobacterium (assembly GCA_963728935.1). Lineage (GTDB taxonomy): Bacteria > Pseudomonadota > Gammaproteobacteria > Burkholderiales > Casimicrobiaceae > CAVSMC01. Next base: position 262,773 of record CAVSMC010000002.1, read on the forward strand.
CGACTGCATCACGTGCTCGTACAGATCACGGCCGGCGGTGTAGCCGGGCCAAGTGAACACCGACAGCTCCGCCACCTCGAGGTCGGGCCGCAGCCAGAAGCCCGACAGCATCGGCAGGCGCTGGAATAGTTGGTGCACGTGCTGCGCGATGATCGCCTCGGTGTGCTGGCGACGCGCTTCGCTTTGGCGTTGCTCGGAGGGTTTCATGCGGCGCACTCTCTGCTAGGACTCGTTCGTGGCATCGCAAACATGTGCTCTTCCATGGAACATCGACATCAATCGACGCCAACACACCAGGGTTCCGCCGTTGGCGCAGCATGGCGGAGAAATCGCTCCCTCAACTGCAGCCACAACTGCTGCGCTCGACGAACTTCTTCCATCGTCGCGAATACGGGTTGTGGAAAGCTACAACCCGTTTCGCGCGGCGTGCAACGTTGCCGCTCCCGGGACCTGCCGCTCGGCGTCGCGCTGGGTGCTCCGTCCCACAAGTCGCTGGGACGTCGATCTTGCGCTGTTGCAACGTCCGCAAATTCGGTATCGAACATTGAGAACTCCGAAAGTCATCACTGAATCAGGACGGGCATTGGCTGCCCGCGAACGTCGCCGTGCGACGTCACCGGGACCGCACTGCCATTGCATCCTTCCTCGCGCTCGAGCCAAGCTGACTCCCTGCGCTGGAATTCGGCGCGAGCAAACGGGCTGATGCGCTTGTACAGCACCTCCCGGTACAGTGAGTGCCGAAACGCGTACCGTGCATCGGGATCGGTTGCCTGTCGTGCTGTTGAGACGTCCTTCAGCCACCGCTGGCTACGCGCAAGTTCCTCGCAGGCTTGTGCTAGCGATGCGACGTCAGTTTCCAGCACGTGCGCAACGGTCGAAAGCCGAAACTCGACGCCGCACACGCTCGCCGCCTCGAGAACGCAACGCTGATCCGGCGCGAGTTGCTCGGCGTATCGCTCCACAATGCCGGTGAGACTCTCCGGAACGGTCCAACCCGAGTGCAAGACCGATGTCGCCTGCATGTGGTCGGGGCGCGCGCGGCCGGTGAGATCGTTGACCACGTCCGCAACGAACAGGGGCAGCCCGTCGGTGCGATCGTGCAACGCGCGTACGAATGTCTCGTCGGCGGCAAACGCTGGAGCGCGCTCGGCAAGATACTCGGCGACCTCTCGCTCCGAGAACGCATCGAGCACGATCTCGTCACACAGGCCGTGAAGGCGAAGCTCCCGGCGCACCGACTTGAGCGGATGATCCGCGGCGATGATCTCGGTATTGCGGAAGCTCGCGAGCCACAACAGATGTCCGCTGCCGCGACGTCGCGCGATGTAGTCCATGAGCTGAACGGTTGCGCGATCGCTCCAGTGGAGGTTGTCTGTGACCAGCAGCAAGGGACGATCTCGCGTGTAGCGGTCCAGCAGCTCGGCCATCTCGCGCAACATCCGCACATCGCCTCCCCCGGAGAGCTCGCGCCCCAACGCATCGCGTTCTGCTGCGCTGCTCAACCATGGAAACCGCAGCATCCATGTCGGAGCGACGCTACGAATGAGCTCAGCAAGAGTCGCATCCCGGCGGCTCAGCTCCGTGAGCGCCTCGAGCACGGGCAGATAGGGCTCTCCACTGCCGTATTGGTCGACGCATTGGCCGCGCACGCAAACAACGTCGCCGAGACCGCCGATGAAATGATCGATCAGCGTCGTCTTGCCGATACCCGGCTCACCGGCGACCCAGACCATCCTGCGTTTGCCCGTGCACGCGAGATCCCAGTGGGCGCGAAGTCGCGAAAGCTCTTCCGCGCGCCCGATGAACGACGCGGACTGCAGCGCGTGCGTTGCGGGAACGTTTGCCGGGCGCGCTGGCGCTTCGACCATCGCGCTGGCGGCCGCAATGAAGCGATACCCCCGCCGCGATACCGTCTCGATGTAGCGCGGCTGTTTGGGGTCGTCGCCAAGCGCTGCCCGTACGTCGCTGATCGCCGACTTGAGCACTGACGCCGTGACGAACCGATGCCCCCATACCGCATCGAGCAAGGCGTTCGTCGTCAAGAGCGCTTGCGGCGCCCGTGCCAACGCACACAGCACGGCAAACGGCTTGGGTTGCAGGGGCACGGGGTGCCCGTCAACGGTGAGACGTGCTTCGGCTTCGTCGAGCTCGATGGAATCAAAGCGGATCCGGAGCGGGTCGGGACTCGAGCCATTCAGCGGCTGCTTCATTTGCAACTCTCGCATTGGACGTGGTTCGGCATCGCGCTTCGAACGCGGCGCCGGCGAGGACAGCGGTGCGCAACGGGTCGGCTCGCGCTCCTGCGCGGCCGTGCGTGCCGTGTAGGCCATCCGCAAATTCCCGGGGCGCGCAGAAGGCGGGACGGCGTCCTGGCAGCTGTCGCACGCGTTGGGTTCACAACGGTCGACGGCATCAGCGAGGGCGGATCGATCGAGCGTGGCGGCATTCATGATTGCTCTCCGTGGCGCGGTTGGTATGGCATCAATGTCGCGCACCCGCCCCATTCGTGCTACCCCACAATGGCGTGTCGTTCAGTAACGAGAGGGCGCCGCCACAGCACCATTGGAAGACGCGTTCGCGCGCCAAGAGAGGCATCGTCATCGACTCTTTTGTCTGCCGTTCGGGATTTTGATTTGCCTCATTCCGAACAGTCGCGCGTCGATCGACCACGCGCCGGGGCCCACCAGCGCAAGCGCGATGGCGACCGTGCCGAGAAGCGCGTAGAACGCGGCGTCTCCCGGGCTCGCGTAGGCGTTCCACGCCGCGGCGGCGGCGGCCAGCGCGCCTGCGAGCGGTGTCCACAGCCCGCCGATCAGCAGCAATCCGAGCACCGCGAAGAGCGCCTGAACGGCTCCGCCGCCAAGGCTCGCGCCTGTCGCCAACGCGACGCAGCTGTGACCGATCAGCGCGCTGCCCGCGCCAAGGCGCATCACCAAAAGGCCGATGCCGGGCGGGCCGTGCGCGAACGTCGTGAACAGTCTTCTCACCCGCCGAGCGTAACGAAAGGCCCCGCAAGCCGGGAAGACGCGGAAGGCGTCGGCGCACTAACACTTTTGGGGCACGCAGAGAAGCCTTTCAGGCGCACCCGCAAGGGAGAGTCGGGGTCGCGCTGTCGGCGCCTCCCGGTAATTCGCGTCGTATCCGCAACTCGAAACGCCTGCACGAATGCGCAAGACCGCACTCGTCCGCACACGTAGTCTCGCGCAGTTCGAAAACCGTCGACGCCCGGCATCGGGAAAGGAAATCAGTCATGAGCGAAATCGTCATCGCGGCGGCCGTTCGCACGCCGATCGGCTCATTCAACGGAAGCCTGGGCACATCCCCGCGCATGGCCTCGGGCGCATCGTCATTGCCGAAGCGCTGCACCGGGCGCGCGTCGAAGCCGCAGACGTGTCCGAGGTGATCATGGGACAGGTGCTGACCGCGGGTCAGGGCCAGAACCCGGCGCGGCAGGCTGCGATCGCTGCGGGATTGCCGAACGAGGCGACCGCCTACACCGTGAACCAGGTGTGCGGATCGGGGCTGCGCACGGTGGCGCTCAAGGACGGGTTGTGGGAAGCCTTCAACGGCTACCACATGGGCAGGACGGCGGAGAACGTCGCTGTGCGTTGGAAGATCTCTCGCGAGCAGCAGGACGAGCTCGCGCTGCGCTCGCAGGCGCTCGCGGAGCAGGCGCAAAAGACCGGCCGCTTCAAGGACGAGATCGTGCCGGTCAAGGTGACGACGCGCAAAGGCGACGTGCTCGTTGACACCGACGAGTATCCGAAGGACGGGACTACGATGGAAACGCTCGCCAAGCTTCGTCCCGCGTTCGACAAGAACGGAACCGTCACCGCAGGCAACGCGTCCGGCATCAACGACGGCGCGGCGGCGACCGTGCTGATGAGCGACGACGAAGCGCGTCGACGCGGCGTGAGACCTCTCGCACGCATCGTCTCGGTGGGCGACGGCAGGCATCGATCCCGCCGTGATGGGCACAGGACCGATTCCGGCAACCAGGCTCGGCTGCAACGCGCCCGGTGGAAAGTCGGCGACCTCGACCTCATCGAGGCAAACGAAGCATTTGCGGCGCAGGCATGCGCGGTCATCAAGGAGGTTGAGCTGGACCGCGACAAGGTCAACGAGAACGGCGGCGCCATCGCGCTCGGCCACCCGATCGGAGCCTCCGGCGGCACCCGGGTGCTGGTGACGCTGTTGCACGAGCTGCAAAGGCGTGGCGCACGCCGCGGTCTCGCGACGTTGTGCATCGGAGGCGGCATCGGAATCGCCATGTGCGTGGAGCGCACGTAACGATCCGTGATAGTTGCGTGGCTCACGCCGGCGCGGGGCGTGCATCGCTCACCCGAGTCGCGGTGAGATTCGCACACTCGCGTCGGCGCGCGGCGCCGTACAGCGTCACCACTCGTCGTCCGATCCAAAGCGCTGATGCTCCCCGCGAAACGCGTGCTCGAACGCATCGCCGTCCGCGATCTCATCCTCGAGAATCGAAAGCAGCTCGCTTGCGCGCTGGTCGGCGCGACGCGAGGCCGCTTCGAACTGTTCCTCCAGTGTCTTGGAGTCGTGGCGCCTGGGGCTGATCCCCGCGTCGCGGGCCGGCTCTCCATCGAGTTTCCTGCGCATTGCAAATCCTTCCCTGGCGCACCTGGTGCGCATTGCACGGAGCATGACGATTGGAACGCGAAGCGCATGGCGCACGAGCCCGATTTGGGGCGCGCCCGTATGCGAATGTGGTGAAGAGCTCGAGCATGCCTCGAGCGTAGGAAAGATCCGGCCGAGACGGAAGACCCGAAAGGCGTCGACGCACTAACACTTTCGGGCCGCGCAGGAAGTCTTTCAGTGCGCCGTATGACGTCGCGCGGCGGCACTTGGCCGAATCGCCTCGCGGAACAACGGTCGACGCAACACTGCTACATATCGATGATGCCCCGCTTGAAGCCGATCATCGCGGCATGCGTGCGGTCCTTGGCGTCGAGCTTCGACAGGATCGTGCTCACATGCCGCTTCACGGTCTCCTCGCTGAGCGAGAGGTGGGACGCAATCTCCTTGTTCGCCTCGCCGTGCGCGATGAGGCGCAGCACGCGGATCTCGGCGGGCGAAAGCGCGTCGTCGGTGGCGTGTTCGGCGAGCTCGAAGGAAACTTCGGCCGACATCGCCTTGCGTCCCGCATGAACGGCGCGAATGGTGTCGAGCACTTCGGTGGGGGGTGCGTTCTTCAGCAGGTAGCCGCGTGCGCCAGCGCGGATCGCGCGCAACGCCTGCGTGTCGCCGGCATAGGTCGTGAGCACGATGATCCGCGCGTCGGGAAATTCGTTGCGGATCGCGATGATCGCGTCGAGCCCGCCCATCTCCGGCATCTGCAAATCCATCAGCGTGACGTCGGGCCGGTGGGTGCGGAACTGCTGGATCGCCTCGCGGCCGTTCGTCGCCTCGGCGACGAACGTCATGTCGGGCACGCTGCCGATGAACGCGGCGAGGCCCTGCCGCAGCATCGGATGATCGTCGACACAGAGGATGCGGATGCGAGGTTCGTCGCTCATCAATCGTCCGAAATGGTTTGCCCGAAGAGCTTGTCGGCCAGGCGGGGGCGCACCGAAGGCGCCGACGCGTACGCGCGCGAGCCGGGAATGATCAACTCGACCTCGGTACCGGTGTCGAGCGCGCTCCATAGCCGCAGCTTGCCGCCCACGGCCTGCGCTCGCTCTCGTATCCCGCGCAAGCCGAAATGGCCTTCGCGACCGCCCGCCTGGAGGACCGCCGGATCGATGCCCGAGCCGTCGTCGCGCACGCGCAGCCGGAACTCGCGCGCGTCGTAGCGGATCTCGACCTCGATCTGCTTCGCGTTGGCATGCCGGATCGCGTTGCGCAACGCCTCGTCGGCGATGCGGAAGACCTCGTCGCGCACGATCGGATGCAGCGCGCGCGACGCGCCTTGCACCTCGATGCGAACGCTCACGGCCGCCGGGTCCAGGGCCTCGGCCGCAAGCTCGCCAGCGAGCACGCGAATGGCCTCGGCGAGGTCGTTCATCTCGGTTGCCGACGCGCGCAATCCCTGCACCGCGTCGCGCCCTTCGGTGATGGCCTGTGAAGCCTGATTGACCGCGCCTTCGAGCACCTCGCGCGCCTTCGCCGGCTCGCCGGGCAGCAGCATGAGGACCGCCTGGAACCGATACAGCAACCCGTGGAAGCTCTGCAGCAGCGTATCGTGCAGGTCGCGCGCGATCCTTGTGCGCTCGGCAACGCGCGTGTCCAGCGTCAGGCTGAATTCGCGGCGCACCTGGCGCATGCGCAGCAGATACAGCCCGCACAACAGCGCGATGAACGCGAGGACGCACAGCGCGCGGAACCAGTTCGTCTGCCAGTACGCGGGCTCGATCGAGAAGTCGAGCGACGCGCCCTGCTCGTTCCACAAGCCGCTGTTGTTGGCTGCGATGACGCGGAAGCGGTAGTTGCCGGGGTCGAGGTCGGTGTAGAACGCCTGTCGCCGGTTGCCGGCGTCGTGCCAGTCGCGGTCGTGGCCCTCAAGCTTGTATTTGAACTGCACCTTTTCGGGCACGACGAGGCTGAGCGCGGTGTACTGAATCTCCAGATCGCGCACGAGCGGCGGCAGCTCGAGGCGCGACGATGCGCCATACATCTTTCGATCTGCAGTCACCTGCTCGACATGCACAGGCGGCGGCAGCTTGTTGACCGCGATGTGGTGCGGATCGACCACCATAAGTCCATCTTCCACGACGAACCACAGCTTGCCGTCGCTCGACCGCGTCGCATGCGGGCTGAATGTGGTATTGGCGTCAAAGGTTCCGACTCCATCCCGTTGGTCGAACAGCGTCGTGGGTACAGGCTCCGGTTTCCGGCCACTGTCGATTGCGGCGCTCCATGTATCGAGGTCCGAGCGAGCGATACGAACCAGACCGCACGTCATGCAAAGCCAACGCGCACCGTCGGCATCGTCGAGGTTCCAAAGCACGGAATCGCACGGCAGCCCGTTGCGGCTGTCGAGTGTCGCGATGCGACCATCCTTGATCCGGCTCAAGCCCCCATCGGTCGCTGCCAACACCGTGCCGTCCGGGATGACGCGGACCTGATTGACGCGACCTTTGCCAAGCCCGTCTTGCGCCCCATATGCCTTGACGCCCCGGCCGTCGACCCAGTGCGCGATGCCTCCCGAATAGAATCCCAGCCACAACCCGCCACCCACCGGATCGCCAGCGAGTCGCCACGCCCATCGCCCATCTCCGATGTTCGGCCACGGAATCACGTCAACCTTGAGATCCCAGACAGGCGCACGAGTCCGGCAGTCCTGTGCGCGACCCACAAATTACCCTGCTTGTCTTGCGCGATCGAGTCGATGTAGTCGCGCGCGACGCGGTCTACGTAGGTCAATGATCCGTTGTCGACGTGAGCGACACCCGCGCGCGATCCCACCCAGATGCGTGCGCGTTGATCTTCGAACAGGGATGCCGGGCCGACCGGCCAGGTTTGATCCATGCGGCCGTCGCGCAATCGTACAAGCGCACTACCACTCGTAGCCCAAACCGTTCCGTCGGAAGCCGCAAGCACGGAGGCAGACAGGCCCGACATACCCTGCGCGGCCGAGTAAGTCACCGCCGCCTGAGGGCGAAACACGTCGAGTCCGTCACGCGTCACGACCCAAACGTTGCCTTCGTGGTCTTCGAACACGCCGCCCCAAACGGCGTTGCCCGACAGGCCATCGGCGCGAGTAAACGTCTCGACTCGACCTGCATGAACGTGCATGAGCCCTGCATCGAGTGTCGCAAGCCACAGCCCACCGTCACGATCCCTGAAAATGGGAGGCTGCAGCGACGTTGGTACCTCGAGCATCGAAAACGGCTCGACCGCCTCGCCGACAAGTTGCCTGACCCCACGCGGAGTTGACACGAGGATCGCGCCTGTCGATGTCTCGCTAATCGACTGAGGACGTGGCCGGACACCTTCGTGGATGGCATAGACTTTGGGCGGCCCCGGTGCCCAACGCCATAAGCGATCACTCCCGGCGACCCAGATCGAGCCCTTGCTGTCCTCGTACAGCGCCGAAACATAAGGGCCGAGGCTGCCATCCTCGCCATAGCACGCGGTCGTCGCACCACGGACCGTACACAGTCTTGCGACGGTCGCCGCCGATTCATCCGGTATCGTTCGACCCCCGATCCACAGCGTTCCTTCGCGATCCTCGACGAGCGAAGCAATGCCGAAGTTGAGACGCGGATAGGTGGTCAGCTTGCCGCCCTTCCAGCTTGCAAGACCACTGCTCGTTCCGATCCAGAGCGCGCCGTCGCGGCCACCGAGCAGCGTCCAGAGTGCGCCTTCAGGAAGCGACGTGCCCGCTGGCGGCTGCCACGGAAGAGCTCGCACGCCATCGAAGCGCAGCAGACCCGATCGCGTGCCCAGCCAGAGATAGCCGTCGGTCGTCTGTGCAATCGAAAAAAGTGACTCCTTCGCAAAACCGTCGCGTATGCGCCACGCGGTGTGTCCGTACTGGCTGATGTCCAGCTTCGGATCGAGCGCCAGCGTGCCTTGCGACCACGAAAGCAGGACACATGTCAACGTGAGCCAGCGCGCGATACGCCTTGCGATCTTCATCGTCAGGATTGCAGCAGCAGACGCAAGAAGATTGTCCGACCGACCAGGTCGTAGTTGAATACGTCGTAGCCGCGGAAATACGTCGAATACACCGGGAGCTTGTTCGCGAGGTTGGTGCCGCTCGCAAGTAGCTTGAGGCCCGCTAGCGATCCCTTCTTCATGCCGAACGCGCGCTCGACGTCGAGTTGCAGAGTGGCGTCGATGTACCAGATATCACCGATGGTGCGCGTCGGGGTGTAATCGTAATACCGTCCGATGTAGCGTCCATCGATCCAGGCGTTGAATCCGCGGCCGCTGTCCCATGCGAGCGATGTCGTCGACTTCCAGCGCGCCGCAAAGATGCCGTCGCTGTTGGCGCGCGACAGACGGTTGACGATCGGCGCACCGGGCGTGCTCGCGCCTTCGAACTTGGTCATGTACGTCGCCGCGAAGGCCGGAGTGAAGGTGCCCAGCGACGTCCCAAAACGCCATTCGACGCTCGCGTCGAGCCCTTCCTCGCGCATCACGCCGAAGTTGATGTACGAATTGTCCACTGAAACGATCCGTCCGACGCTGCCCGTCGGCGCCGGCGCACGCACGACCCGGCCCGGAAAGAGATTTTCGTTGTCGACGATGTATTGCGGACCCGGAACGGTGATGCCGTTCTCGATGCGCAGCCACCATTTGGTAAGCGACGCGCTAAGGCCCCGAAGCTGCGGCGGTGTCCAGACGATGCCTGCGGTGCTGGATCGGCTGGTCGTCGGATCGAGATCGGGATTGCCGCCAAGGAACTGTTGCGCGAGCACGGTCTCGTGATTGCGCATCGGATCGGTAACCGTCAAAGGACCGGTCACGGCCGGAACGGCGAGCGAGTACAACGTCGGCGGCTTGAAAGCGGTTGCATGCGTGCCGCGCAACAGCATCGGGTCGATGGGACGGAGCTCGACGCCGATCTGCCACGTCGTCTTCGAGCCGAAGTCGCTGTAATCGTCATAGCGCACGGCTCCCTGCATCGTGAGCAGCTCGCGCGTGCCGCCGCGGTCGTTGCTCGCGGACAGAAGCGGCGCGCGCAATTCCGCGAACGCAGCCTTCGCGTTGCGGCTCGCGTCGAAGCCGCGCACGAGATTGTCCTTTTCGTATTCCGCCCCGAACACCGCTTCTAGCGCGCCTGCCGGAAGCTGCAGCAGCGGACCACGCCCGAAACCGTTGAAGATCTTCGCATCGCCCTTGTAGCTCGTCAGCTGCGTGGCTCCGAAAATCGAGTTCAGTAGATCCGGGCGGCCCCACGGACCGTCGACGAACGGATTGAGCGCCGTCGTCGGATCGGACGAAGCGAGGGCCGCGTTAAGCGCAGGGTTGTTGATTGTCCGACCATAGGTCAGCTGCGCACCGTTGTCGCGCGAGTCCTGCGCCGTCAACTCCCATTCCCATTTTTCGACGTTGCCACGCAATCCGACGAGCGGCCGTACGAAGTTGTCCGTCCACGATCCCTTGGACAATGCCTCCGCACCCTGCACAACGCCCGATACGCGGACTGTTGTGCCAAACGGGTTGAACGGGTTGGTTGCGGGTACGCTCACCAGTTGCACCAACGGCGGGGTCAGTGCGAAGTTCGACTTGTACTCCGTCGCAAGTAACTCGCCGAAAATTTCGGTTCCGCCGGGAAGTCGGTAGCTCGCGCTGCCGAAAAAGCCCGCGCGGTGACTGTCGGGGATCATGGTCTGGTAAGGCGTAGTCGAGCCGAAGGTTTGGGTTCCTTGCGTCGCGAGGAAATCGGACGGCTTGAGACCTATGCCCGGGCTTCCGACCGGCACGGACGCGAAGCTCGAGGTCAATCCCGGCAGGTTGCCGGACACCGAGTTCACATTGGCAGGTACGCCGAGAATGAACGTGCCGAGGTTCGGACCACCGATCGACCGGTAGTCCTGCGAGGCGGTGATCGCGCGATCCTTTCCCTGCAGTGAGCTTGCGTCACGGTAGCTCGCCATGATCGATGCGCTGAAGTCGCCGAGCCGCCACCCCGCGCCCGCGTAGTAGATCTTCTCGTCTGTGTTGTCGGCCCATTTGTAGCCAGCGCTCGCTTCGACACCCGTGAAGCCGGAGCGGAGCACAATGTTGACCACGCCGGCGAGCCCGTCGCCACCATAAATCGCGGAGGAACCGCTCGGCAGAATCTCGATCCGCTCGATCATCGATGCCGGGATAGTGTTGAGATCGAAGTAGCCGGCGTTCGCGGCCGATCCGGTCACGGCGGCGGTGCGGTGGCCGTTGATGAGGATCAGCGCAGTGCCTTGCGCAGCACCGCGCAGGCGAATGGTCGTGGAGACGTTTGTCGACTCGATCGAATTCAGCGACACCTCCGGAAGCGTATTGAGGAAATCGGCGACCGTCGTCTGGCCGCTGTTGTCGACGCGCTCACGGTAGTAGATGTGCACATCCTGCGACGTCTCGTTCGCTGCCGCACGGAGCCGGCTGCCGGTGATGACGATGTCAGGCAATTGCTGCACCGAGTCAGCAGCGCGCTTCGTCTCCGACGATTTGTGCTCATCGCCGGGCGCCGGTGTGATCTGCGTCTGCGCTGCACCGTCGTGACTCGGCGCTTGCGGGTCGACAACGTTCGACGGGTCGCCAGGAGCGTCGGCCGCCAAGGCGCTTGCGGCAGGGAGGAAAAGCGCACACGCTCCGAGCAGCCAGGCCAGCATCCTAGGATTCGATTCGCCGAGCGCCGGCGTCACCACGGAGCGCATCTCGGCCGGTAACGCGCGCGCGAGACGGTGCCGCAGCAGCGAATGATCATCGACACAGAGGATGGGGATCGGGGCTTGGTCGCTCATCAGTCGTGGGTGACGCTTTGTCCGAAGAGTTTTTCGACGAGCCGCCGCGGCCCGCGCGGCCGCGGCGTCTGGTAGGCGCGCGAGCCGGGAATGATCAACTCGACCTCGGTTCCGGTGTCGAGCGCACTCCATAGACGCAGCTTGCCGCCTACCGTCTGCGCTCGCTCGCGCATCCCGCGCAACCCGAAATGGCCTTCGCGACCGCCCGCCTCGAGGACCGCTGGGTCGATGCCGGCACCGTCGTCGCGCACACGCAAGCGAAACTCGCGCACGTCGTAGCGGATCTCCACCTCGATCTGCTTCGCGTTCGCGTGCCGGAAGGCGTTGCGCAACGCCTCGTCGGCGATGCGGAACGTCTCGTCGCGCACGATCGGACGCAGCTTGCGCGGCGTGCCTTCGACATGAATGCTCACGCTCGCTGCCTCGCCATCCGAGGCTTCGCCGGCAAGCTCGCGGATCGCCTCGGCGAGATCGTTCATCTCGGTGGTCGACGCACGCAATCCCTGCACCGCGTCGCGTCCTTCGGTGAGGGCCTGCGATGCCTGGTCGATCGAGCCTTCGAGCACCTGGCGCGCCTTCACAGGCTCGCCGGGCAGCAGCATGAGGACTGCCTGAAACCGATACAGCAAGCCGTGGAAGCTTTGCAGCAGCGTATCGTGCAGTTCGCGCGCGATCCTCGTGCGCTCGGCCACGCGCGCGTCGAGCGTCATCTCGAACCGCCGCTGCAAGTGGCGGACCCGCAACCGGTAGGCCATCCACAGCATCGCGAGCACGAGCGCAGCGCAGAGAGCCCGGAACCAGTTCGTCTGGAAGTACGCCGGGGCGATGGAGAAATCGAACTTGGCGGGCGTTTCATTCCAGACGCCGTCGCTATTCGCGGCCATCACGCGAAACGTGTAGTTGCCCGGAGGCAAGTCTGTGTAGAACGCCTGGCGCCGCGTGCCCGCGTCATGCCAGTCATTGTCATACGGGTCGAGCCGGTAGCGGAACTTCACCTTTTGCGGAACGGTGAACGTCGGGGAGGTGTAATCGATCTGCACATCACGCGGTCGCGGTTCCAATCCGAGGTTCCCGCTCGCCGCGAATTCTTTTCGATCGACGATCACCGATTCGATGTACGCGCGCGCAAGTGCCGCTTGTTGCGACAATGTCGACGGGTCCACCATCTGCACGACTTGTCCGTTCGGGAACCACACGCGTCCATCGGGCGAGTACGCGGCCGAGTTGAAATACGGCGCGTTCGGCTGAGCTCCGTCCAGGCGGTCATAAAGGCGGGCCTGCACGAGCGCAGCGGGATCGGTCCACCAGCGCTGCAACTCCGAGTCCGCCAACTCGAGGATGCCGCAATCGGTATGCAGCCACCACCGCTTCTCATTGTCCTCGACGAATGAATAGACTGCGCTGCAGGGCAGGCCGTTGTCAGTCGTCATGCGCTGCACCTTGCCGTACCGCAATCCGATGAGGCCCTCTTCCGACGCGGCAAGCACCGAGCCGTCTACGTTCGCGACAATCCGGCGGACGACGGGACTGCCCTTGAGGTTCAGCCCGAATTTCTCGACCGCGCCATTGCGCAGGTGCGCAAGGTCCCCCGTTGTCGTTGCTATCCAGATGCCTCCCTGCGGGTCCGGTGCGAGGACGCGGGCCGCCGGAACCTGCGACGTAGCGAACTCTTCACGCACCTCGAAGTCGCGGATGCGCACGAGCTTGCGTGCACTGCCGGCACACGCCGCCCATATGTTGCCATCGATGTCCTCGGTGATTGCGACCACGAGTCCAAGCGGTTTGCGATCGAGGCCGGCAATGGGTCGGAAGCGCCCGTCTTTCAACACATAGAGCGAGTCATCCACTCCGACCCACAAGTTGCCGGCGCGGTCCTCGAACAAGGAAGCGACTTGATGACCGGGTAGACCCGCGCCTGTGCGAAGCGACGTGGTGCTGCCGTTGGCGATGCGATCGAGCGAGCCATCGTTGGCAACCCAGATCGAGCCATCCCTGCTGGCGAGTACCCCTGCCGCCGCGTCCTTCCCCAGGCCTTCCAACGCAGAGAAGATCGTGACGCGTGGATCTCGAAAGCTGTCGATTCCATTCGATGTCGCGGCCCATAGGATTCCCTCTCGGTCTTCGAAGAGAAGGTTCACCGCATCGCTGGACAGCCCATCGCTGCGGCCATAGTGGTCCACGACGTCGCCATGAATCCGATACAGCCCCTTGCCTCGGCTCGCGATCCAAAGGTTGCCGTCGCGATCTAAGGTCATGGCGAAGACCTCGACTTTGCTTCCATCGAACGTGGGCGTCACGAATGGTTTGACGACTCCTTCCTTCAATTGTCCGAGTCCCAGGCCCGGCCCTTCCGCGAGCATGCCGACCCACACGGTTCCATCCGGACCAAGGGCGACGCTCACAACCCCGTGCTGTCCCATGTTGGATCTCAGCGCTTCGATCGGGTACGTCTCCGACACACCGTCACGCCAGTGCACGAGCGCCGTCTGGCCTCCGAGCCAAAACCCGCCCTTGCCGTCGGCCAGTATCGAATCGATCGGGCTGATCGGTACTCCCTCTGCCTTTCCGAAGCACTTGACCGCGCGCTCGGTGACGTGACAGAGAGCCGAGTCCGAGATATTCGCGGCCGCTCGCACGACCCAGAGCGACCCGTCAGGATCCTCGCTCACGTTCTGGAACGACGAAAAGCCGTCCAATTGGAAGTCGGACGCGACCGCCCCGTCTTTGATGTAAGCGATTTCGCGGCTGCCTACTGCCCATAGCCCGCCGGCGCGACCGCCAAAGACCTTGAATATTTTGTTGCTGGAGCCGCCCTTGTACGGAAAGTGCCGGGAAAGAAACCGGACTCCGTCGAATCTGTAGATCGCCGGGGAATAGGTCGAGAACCAAAGGAAGCCGTCGGAAGTCTGCGCCACCGTGAACATGCCGGCCGGCGCGGACCCATCCTGTATTCGCCAGGACGTGTGCAGGTACTGCGTGAGACGCTTGTTCGGATCGAGGGCGTGAGCCGGGCGTGCCGGGAACAACGCGCAGCCAAGGCAACAGATCAGCGTGGCCGCAACCGTGGTCCAGGGCCCGGCAGCGCTGAGCAGCATTCGTCGTCGAGACAATCTTGCCTCTCTCGCGAAGCGTCAAGACGGGGGTTTTGACGCGGATATCCGACTTTCTTGATCGAGTATTCGCCCGCGGCCGACAGATCGCGGCCAACGTCCTCCGGGCCGCGCCACCTGTTTGGATTCGCTGCGCGATTCTGTACCTGCCGCCCTGCTGTGTCACTGTCACGGCGCGCCGGTGCGGCTTCTCGAGAAACGGCGTTGCGCCGACATGGGAACCAGCCATTGCCCATGTTCGAGCATGCTGTGGACGATGCCGACGCAGTACGCGGCTCGTCGCACTTCGACGGGTCGCGGCCGGCAGCGCCTACGAGACGAACAGTCTGAAGAGCGCGATCACGAACGTCGCTTCGCGCTTCGCGCCGCAGAGCTTTTGGGCAGGCGCCAGCGGGCGGTGCTGCAGTGGTGCGCACCCTTCTCCCCGGATGACGAGCATCGCGATCGGATCGATGAGTCGGCACATGACAGGTCAATACGACGCGTGACGCGCAGGGACGCGCACGGCGACGGCATCGTCCGGCGAATGCGCTCAGGCTACTGCCCGAGCGATATCGTCCGAATCATCTGTGCGCAAGTGTCGGGCCCGCGCCAAGACGACGCTCGTTGAAGAACGCCCGCCTCTGGTCAACAACACCGCCCAACCAGAACGCCGGCCGCCGCTCGTACGGCTCACGGATTTGCAGGCGCAGGCGCTGCGCGTAGAGCACTTCCTCCAGCGACACGTACGCCGGGAATCGTTGGAACGCGTCCTCGTCGGCCTTCGAAGAGATGACCTCGTATTCGCCGTGCAGCCACTCGTTGCTTGCCATCGTGCCCTCCGAATTGCTGCGATCGATGCGACTCGATGCAGGTTCGATCACACGATTCCGATTGCCGACTTCACGCGAAGATCAGCAGCGACCCGACGAACACATCGCATTCCCCTACTTCTGAAAGTCAATGACGATGCGGCCCTCGATGTCGCCTGCGTGCATGCGAGCGAAGATCTGGTTGATGTTCTCGAGCGGTTCGGCGGCAACGGTTGCCTTCACTTTCCCAGCGCCCGCGAAGTCGAGCGCTTCCTGGAGGTCGAGGCGCGTGCCGACGATGGAGCCCCGAACGGTGATGCCATTCAGCACGGTGTCGAAGATGGGAAGCGGGAAGGAGCCTGGCGGCAGGCCGACAAGCGAGACGGTGCCGCCCCGGCCCACCATGCCGAGCGCCTGCTCGAAGGCCTTTGGCGAAACCGCGGTCACGAGCACGCCTTGCGCTCCGCCGACTTCCTTCTTCACGAAGGCGGCGGGGTCCGCCTCACGGGCGTTTACGGCAAGTGAAGCGCCCAGTTTCCTCGCGAGCTGCAGCTTCGCGTCGCTGATGTCCACCGCCACGACGTTGAGGCCCATCGCTTTCGCGTATTGGACCGCCATATGGCCGAGCCCCCCGATTCCCGAAACGACGACCCAGTCGCCGGGACGAGTATCGGTGGCCTTGAGCCCCTTGTAGACCGTAACCCCGGCGCACAGGATCGGTGCGATCTCGACGAACGCAATGTTCTCGGGCAGATGTCCTACATAGTTCGGATCCGCCACGACGTATTCGGCGAAGCCTCCGTTCACCGAATAGCCGGTGTTCTGCTGGCTCTCGCACAGCGTTTCCCAGCCGCCCAAGCAGTGCCTGCAGTGACCGCAGGCGGTATAGAGCCAAGGCACACCGACCCGGTCGCCTTCCTTGACGTGCAAGACGCCGGCGCCCACGGCAGCGACGTGCCCTACCCCCTCGTGGCCCGGGATGAAGGGAGGTTTGGGCTTCACTGGCCAGTCGCCATCGACTGCATGCAGGTCGGTGTGGCAGACGCCGCTCGCCGCGATTTTGACGAGGATCTGGCCGGGCTGTGGGCTCGGCACCGGAACCTCCTCGATCGCGAGGGGTTGCTTGAAGTTGCGGACGACCGCGGCTTTCATGGTTTTGGTCATGTAACGCTCCATGTGATGGTTAGTAGACTCCGGTGAGGTAGAACACGCCGATCGCCACGGCCACCGCGGCCGTCTTGAGCAGCGTGATCGCGAAGATGTCCCGGTACGACTGCGTGTGCGTGAGGCCCGTGACCGCGAGCAGCGTAATCACCGCGCCGTTGTGCGGCAGCGTGTCCATGCCGCCGCTCGCCATGGCGGCGATGCGGTGCAGGACCTCGAGCGGGATGCCGGCCGAATGCGCGGCCGCGACGAAGCTCTCGGCCATCGTGGCGAGCGCGATGCTCATGCCCCCGGACGCCGAGCCGGTGATGCCGGCGAGCGCCGTCACGGTGACCGCCTCGTTGACCAGCACTCCGGGAATGGCCTTCAGCCCTTCGGCGACGACGAGAAAGCCGGGCAGCGCCGCGATGACTGCGCCGAAGCCGTACTCCGACGCGGTATTGGTGGCGGCGAGCAGTGCGCCGCCGACCGCGGCCTTGCTTCCGTCGGCGAAACGCTCCTTGAGCGGCCCGAAGGCGAACGCCACGACGGTGAGGATGCCGAGCAGAAGCGCGCCTTCCACCGCCCAGATCGCCGCCACCGAGGAAACCTGGGTGACCACCGGCTTCGCGAGGCCGGGCAGCTCCGCGGAATAGGTGCTGGCGTAAAGGTGCGGGATGAGCGCCGTGAAAAGCTTGTTCATCACGCCGACGATGAGGAGGGGGGAGAGTGCGAGCCATGGGTTCGGGAGCTTCTCCGCGGGGAATGGCTCGGGCTCGTTGACGAGCTTCGTGCCGTAGCCTTCGCCGGCGCGAGCCGCCTGCCGCCGCCGCCACTCGAGGTACGCGAGCCCGGCGACCAGGATGAAGAGCGCGCCGATCACGCCGAGCCAGGGCGCGGCCCATGTATCAGTCTTGAAGAAGCTGGCCGGGATGATGTTCTGGATCTGCGGCGTGCCGGGCAGCGCGTCCATCGTGAACGTGAACGCGCCGAGCGCGATGGTCGCGGGAATCAGCCGCTTCGGGATGCCGCCCTGCCGGAACATCTCGGCGGCAAAGGGGTAGACGGCGAACACGACGACGAAGAGCGACACGCCGCCGTAGGTCAGGAGCGCGCACACCAGCACGATCGACAGCATGGCGTTGCTGCGCCCGACCAGGCCGATCACCGCGGTGACGATCGAGCGCGCGAAGCCGGAGAGCTCGATCGCCTTGCCGAACACCGCGCCGAGGAGGAACACCGGCAGGTAGGACTTGATGAAGAGCACCATCTTTTCCATGAACACGCCGCTGAAGATCGGCGGGACGAGTGCGGGGTCGGTGAGAAGCACGGCGAGCAGAGCGCAGACCGGCGCGAACAGGATGACGCTGAAGCCGCGGTAGGCGACGAACATCAGGAGCGCGAGCGCCATTACCACGATGATTGTGCTCATGCGTGCTTCTCAGTAGCTGCTTGGGTAGGGGAAGAGGAGCGTCGCGCGCTCGTCGTGCATCCTGCGCAGCAGCCGCTCGTGCCGCTCGATGAGCGAGCCCATCAGGTCGCGCACCGAGAGCACGCCGTGCACCGTGCCGCTGTGCGCGACGGGACGATGGCGGATGCGGCTTCGGTGCATGAGCATCGCGCAGTCGGACACCTTGGTCTCCGGCGCCACCGTGTGGACGCGGGTCGTCATGATGTCGCGCACGACGGCGCGATGCTGCAGGATCGCGCCGCGAGCGATGTCGCGTTCCGACACTACGCCCACTAACTTCTCGCATTCGAGAACCGGCAGAAACGCGATGTCGTTCTCCTCCATTTCGCGCAGCGCGGCGAGCGCCGTGGCATCGGGCGAGACGGTGACGAGCGACCGCCGCTTCTGCGCGATCAGCTCGCCGGCCGTGGCGAAGGGCATGAGCTGCTCGAGCGAGCGCAGGCGTGCGCGCACTAGAGCACCATCGTGCAAACGCGTTCGGACACCGCGAGCTCGGCTTGCGTCGCCTCGCGCACCTGCCCCACCGTCACGCCCGGTGCGGTCTCGAGCAGCGTCGCGCGCCCGCCGGGGAATCCGATCACCGCAAGCTCGGTGACGACGAGATCCACCGGCCGCACGGACGTAAGCGGCAGCGAGCACTGCCGCACGATCTTGGGCTGGCCCTTCGCCGTGTGCTGCATGGCGACGATCACGCGCTTCGCGCCGGATACGAGGTCCATGGCGCCGCCCATGCCCGGCACCATCTTGCCCGGGATCATCCAGTTGGCGAGACGGCCGGCGCCATCGACCTGCAGCGCACCGAGCACCGTCATGTCGAGGTGCCCGCCGCGGATCAAGCCGAACGACATCGCGCTATCGAAGGTGCTGGCACCAGGCAGCGCGCTGACCGGCTTGCCGCCTGCGTCGGTGAGCAGCGGATGGTGCATGCCTTCCGCGGGCGGCGCGCCGGTGCCAATCAGGCCGTTCTCCGACTGGAAGTACACGCGCACGCCGGACGGCACGAAGTTCGACACGAGCGTTGGGATGCCGATGCCGAGGTTAACGAGCATGCCGTCGCGCAGCTCGCGCGCGATTCGCTTGGCGATGATTGTCGGGGCGTCCATGGGTCAGGCGTGCGAGACGATGTAGTCGACGACCGGCGCGGGCGTGACCACGTAATCGGGAGCGATCACGCCGACGGGCACGATGTTGTCGGCTTCCACGATCACCGTGTCGGCCGCCATCGCGATCACCGGGTTGAAGTTGCGCGCGGTCAGCGCGTAGTAGAGGTTGCCGATGTAGTCGGCGAGAAACGCCTGCACCAGCGCGAAGTCGGCGCGCAGCGCGGTCTCGAGGAGATACGGCTTGCCCTCGACCTCGATGCGTTGCTTTCCTTTCTCCACGACGGTGCCTACGCCGGTGGGCGTGAGCACGCCGCCCAGGCCGAAGCCGCCGGCGCGGATGCGCTCGATCAGCGTGCCCTGCGGCACGAGGTCCACCTCGAGCTCGCTCGCCAGCATCTTCTTCTGCGTGTCGGGGTTGAGGCCGATGTGGCTGGCAATGGTCTTCTTCACCGCACCGGCGCTAATCAGCTTGCCGATGCCGATGCCGGGGAGCGCGTTGTCGTTCGCGATCACCGTGAGATTGCGCTTGCCCTGGCGCACGAGCTCGTCGACCAGGCGCTGCGGCGTGCCAACGCCCATGAATCCGCCGATCATCACGCTCGCGCCATCCGGGATGAGCGCGACAGCATCTTTCAGAGAAATCGTTTTCATTGGGCGGTCCAGCCTCCGTCGATGGGCAACGCGATGCCGCGGATCTGCGCCGCGGCCGGCGAGCACAGGAAGAGCGCCGCCGCGCCGATCTCTTCCGGCGTCGCGAACTCGAGCGAGGGCTGCTTCTCGCCAAGCAGCTTCATCTTTGCCGCCTCGGTCGAGATCCTTTCGCACGCAGCCCGATCGTCGATCTGCTTCTGCACGAGCGGCGTCAGTACCCAGCCGGGGCAGATCGCGTTGCACGTGATTCCAGTGGTGGCGGTTTCGAGCGCCACGACCTTCGTAAGCCCGAGGATGCCGTGCTTCGCCGCGACGTAGGCCGACTTCTGTGCCGACGCCACGAGGCCGTGCGTCGAGGCGATGTTGATGATGCGGCCCCAGTTCCTTGCCTTCATGTGCGGAAGCGCTGCGCGGATGGCGTGGAACGCGGCCGAGAGGTTGATCGCGATCACCGCATCCCACTTCTCGAGTGGGAACTCCTCGACCGGCGCGACGTGTTGGATGCCGGCGTTGTTTACAAGGATGTCCACGCCCCCGAAATCACGCGCCGCCCGCGCCACCATCGCCGCAACTTCCGCGGGCTTCGACATGTCGGCGCCGCTGTAGTCGACCTTGACGTCGTATTGGGACTTGAAGTGCGCGACGAGCTGGTCGATCAGTGCCTTGTCGCCGAAGCCGTTCAGCAGGACGTTCGTGCCGGCTGCGGCGAGCGCTTGCGCGATGGCGAGCCCGATGCCGCTCGTCGAGCCGGTCACCAACGCGACTTTTCCGGATAGCAACATGGTTTGCAGCGTAGCGAGTTCGCCCCGAAAAGGGGTCAGCGAAAAGTCTGAATTCCGTGGGGATTTGGTCTGCTACCGGCGAGACGGCGGCCCGTGTATGGCACGGCCTGGCTCGGCACTTCGGCGGCGAGCACGTCGCCAAAGCGGGCCAACGCTTCGCTCGACGCCGTCGCGACCGTTGCGGCCGAGCACTACGCGAAAACGGTCGAGACAAGCCGGAAGGCTCACCTCGCGCAGCATCGCGCGCCACCAGGTGCGGGGACTCGCGCTTACCCTCAGCGGAGCAGAAGCGAGCGAAAGCTCTCGCCGAAGCCGCGGCAATCGGCCGCACCACCGATGCATCCGGTGTCGGTGAGCAAACGACTCTACCGCCGCTCCAACATCTCGACCGTCCGACACGCGACGCCATCCGCCTGGCCCCTGCTCGAGCGGACCGCGCAGCGACTGCGGTGCCCACCACTTGACCGACCGCAGTCGCCCACCGTACCTGCACGCCAATCAGCTGCCGTGCATGAGAGCGAATTACTCCACCGCAGCGTCAGCTCTCGGCCGTCGAGTGCGCACCCGGCGTCGCCGTCCGCGCATCGCGTTCACCCGCCATGTGCTGCAACAACTCCTGGGCGCGGGCATTGAACCGTCCGGAACCCGCGAGGCTCGAGCCACCGTCGCAGACGACCACGCAGCCGGTGATGTACGAGGCCAGCGGCGAGGCGAGGAACACGGCGGTCTGGCCGATGTCGTCCACCGTTCCCAGGCGTCGCAGCGGCAGCGCATCGACGTGGTGTTGCGGGTCGTTTCCCGACAGCCGCTTCACGCCTTCGGTGCCTTCGATCGGTCCGGGGACGAGGCTGTTGACACGGATGCCGTAAGGGCCCCATTCGAGCGCCAGGTCCTTCATCATCATGTCGATGCCCGCCTTCGCGGCACCGACGTGAACCTGGTAGGCGTGCGGCGTCAGCGCCATGCCGGCAGAGATGTAGATCAGCGTCCCGCGCGCTTCCTTGAGCTGCTCGAACGCCGCACGCGACGCGTTGAACGAGCCGATCAGGTCGATGTCGATGACGGTCTTGAAGCCGTTTGCGGAAAGCTTCTCGGCCGGCACGAGGAAATTGCCGGCCGCGCCGCACACGAGCACGTTCATCGGCCCGAGCTCGGCGCGGCTGCGCTCGAATGCCACCTCGAGCGCCTTGATGTCCCGCACATCGGCGGCGACCGGACACACCTTCGCGCCGAGCGCGCGCAGCTCGTCCGCGGCAGCGTCGAGCTTCGATTGCGTGCGTCCGCAGATCGCGACGTTGGCGCCGAGCGCCGCGAAGTTCTTCGCGATCCCGAGGTTGATGCCACTGCCACCCCCCGTCACGAACACGGTCTTGCCCCGGAAGAGATCCTTTGCAAAGTGCTCGGTCACCAGCATGTGATCCTCCTGCAAAATGCGCAGCCGCGGATCAATCGAACTTCAAGAAGTCCCGCGCCCGCCTCGCGATTGCGCATCAGCGACTGCGTCGGGGTGACGCCGACTGGACCGACCTATCGCAACTCGAAAAGGCCAGCGGCGCCCATTCCACCGCCGACGCACATCGTTACCACGACATACTTTACGCCACGCCGCTTGCCTTCCAACAACGCGTGGCCCACGAGCCGCGCGCCGCTCATGCCGTACGGATGGCCGATCGAGATCGCCCCGCCGTTCACGTTCAACATCTCGGGGTCGATGCCGAGCTTGTCGCGGCAGTAGAGCGTCTGCACCGCGAACGCCTCGTTGAGCTCCCACAAGCCGATGTCATCGACGTCGAGCCCATGCTGCTGCAGCAATTTCGGCACGGCATGGATCGGACCAATGCCCATTTCCTCGGGTGCACAGCCGGCGACCGCTATACCGCGATAGATGCCGAGCGGCTGCAGACCGCGGCGCTCGGCGAGCTTCGCGTCCATCAAGACGCACGCCGACGCGCCGTCGGAAAGCTGGCTCGCGTTGCCCGCCGTGACGGTGCCGCCCTCGATCACCGGCTTCAACTGCGCGAGCGTCTCGTACGTCGTGTCCGCGCGATTTCCTTCGTCCTTGCCGAACGTGAGCTTCCTGATCGACACGTGCTTCGTTTCCCGGTCGGTCACCAGCATCTCCACTTCGATCGGGACGATCTCGGCGTCGAAACAGCGCTGTTCCTGCGCACGCGCCGTCCTGCGCTGCGATTCCAGCGCGTAGCGATCCTGCGCGTCCCGCGCGACGCCGTACTTCTTCGCCACCACCTCGGCCGTCTGCAACATAGGCATGTAGGAGTGCGCGGCACGAGCGATGACGTTGGCGTCCGTTTCGGTGAGGACCCAATCGAAGTAGCGGTTCTGGACGGCGGAAACGTTGTCCTGGCCGCCCGCGACGACGACTCGCATTCCGTCGACGATGATCTGCTTCGCCGCAATGGCGATCGCCATCAGGCCGGACGCGCACTGCCGGTCCACGGTTTGCGCGGACACCGTGACCGGCAGGTCCGCGGCGATCGCCGCATTGCGCGCGACGTTCATGCCGGCTGTTCCTGCCGCGAGCACCGTTCCCACCACGACATCGTCGACCTCGCCGGGCTCGACACGCGCACGTTGGACCGCGTGCCGAATCGCGTGAGCCGCCAGCGTCGGCGACTTGATGTTGTTCAGCGCGCCGCGAAAGGCGCGTCCGATCGGCGTGCGCGCCGTCGATACGATTACTGCATCGTTCATCTTGTGCTCCAAGACCTTGTGTCTAACCGAGTTGGGCCGTGAGCCCCGGAACGACCTGAAACAGATCGCCGATGGCTTTTTGATCGGCAACCTGGAAGATCGGCGCGTCCGGATCCTGGTTGATCGCGACGATCACTTGCTGTCCTTCATCCCACCGCGCGCTTGCAGGTCACCATCGTCTTCATGCTGTGGCCTGCGCAGCTCCGCGCGTCAGAACTGATCGTCGGCGAGTGCCAGCACGCTCGCCGCTCCCGTCACGACGGTCTCGCGCAAGCCGCCGGCTTGCGTCAGGCAGTGATCGGCGAAATGGCGAGCGGTGACGATCTTGGCGCGCAAAAAGTTTGCGTCGCCCTCGCCAACCGCGAGCTTCTTCGACGCGACGAGCGCGGCGCGACCGAGCTGCGCTCCGCCGAACACGATGCCGGCGAGCTCGAGCAACGGAACCGCACCGGCGACGACGCTGCGAGGGTCCTGGCGATAGCGCGTCACGACGAAACGTCCGACGTCTTCGAGTGCGTCGAGCCCTGCGCGCAGCCGTTTGCCGATGACGGCAAGTGCTTCGTCCCGGCAACCCGCAAGCTCGCGCTCGACGTCGCGCGAGGCCGCGATCGCAGCCGCGAGCGCACGTCCTTCGTCGCGAACGATCTTGCGGCCGATCAGGTCGTTCGCCTGGATGCCGGTGGTTCCCTCGTAGATCGTCGTGATGCGCGCGTCGCGCGCATATTGCGCGGCGCCGGTTTCCTCGATGAAGCCGACGCCTCCGTGCACCTGTACGCCGAGGTACGCGACGCGCTGCGCGACTTCCGTGCTCCACCCTTTGACGACCGGGATCATCAGCTCGGCGGACGCGAGCTCGCGCTTGCGAGCGGCCGCGTCGGGCTGTCGATGCGCGCGATCGAGCGCGGCGGCCGTGACGTAGCAGAGCGCGCGCGCAGCCTCGGTCGACGCGCGCATCGTCATCAGCATGCGTCTCACGTCGGGATGTTCGATGATCGCCGTGTTGCCCGCGTCGGCGGCAACGCCGACAGGGCGGCCCTGCACGCGTTCGCGCGCATAGTCGGCCGCGAGCTGATAGGCGCGGTCGGCGATGCCGACGCCCTGTATGCCGACACCGAAGCGGGCGAAGTTCATCATGACGAACATGTATTCGAGCCCGCGGTTTTCTTCGCCCACGAGGTAGCCGACGGCGCCGCCGTGATCGCCGAAGGCGAGAACGGCGGTCGGACTCGCATGGATGCCGAGCTTGTGCTCGAGCGATACGCAGCGCACGTCGTTGCGAGCGCCCAGGGTCCCGTCGCCATTGACGAGAAACTTCGGTACGACGAACAGCGAAATGCCCTTCACCCCCGGCGGCGAGTCGGGCGTGCGCGCGAGCACGAGGTGCACGATGTTCTCCGTGTAGTCGTGCTCGCCGTACGTGATGAAGATCTTGCTGCCAGAAACCTTGTACGTTCTGTCCGCCTGCGCGATCGCCTGCGTGCGCACCGCGGCGAGATCCGATCCGGCCTGCGGCTCCGTCAAGTTCATCGTGCCGGTCCACTCGCCGGCGACCATCTTCGGCAGGTAGGTCCGTTTGAGCTCCTCCGAGCCGTTCAGCTCGATCGCCTCGATCGCGCCGGCGGTGAGCATCGGGCAAAGCTCGAACGCGAGGTTCGTCGCGTTCCAGATTTCGTCGACGGCGGCCGCGACGAGGTGCGGCATGCCGCCGCCGCCGAACTGTGGATTCTTCGCAAGGCCGTTCCAGCCGAGCTCGCAGAAGCGCCGATACGTGTCCTTGAATCCTGATGGCGTCGTCACGGTTCCATCGGATGTCATGCGAGCGCCTTCGCGATCGCCGACGCGATTCAACGGATCGAGTACTTCGGCGGCGAACTTCGCGGCTTCGTCGAGAACGGCGGCCACGGTATCAGGCGTCGCATCTTCGAAACCGGGAAGCCTTGCGACGTCGCCGAGCCCGGCGAGCTCCGTCATCACGAAGCGCATTTCAGCAAGTGGTGCGCGGTAGGCATTCATGTCAGCCCTTCGGTAAGGTTCGCCACAACGACGCTACGCGACGCGCACGCGCTGCTCGCCGAGATCGATCACGCGGTCCGCGCTCGCGATCGTCGCCGTCATCAGGTCGCCGGGCTTCAGGTACTGCGGGCGCCGGCCTTGAACCTTGCGGAACGTCGCCCAGAACTTTTGCTCGGGCAGCACGAGCTGCATCAGCTTTCGCAAGGGCGCCGGCGGAATGCGCAGCGCGCACCCGGCCGGCGTGCCCGTCAGCAGCACGTCGCCGGGAGACACGTCGCTGAATGTGGAGAGCTCGGTGATCGTCTCCGCCGGCTGGTATACGAGGTTCCTCGTCTCGTCGTGCTGACGCACTTCGCCGTTGACCGCCAGCGTCAACGCGAGCCGGTCGAGGTACGCGAACTCGTCGCGCTCGAGCACGGCGAGATACGGCCCGAGCGGGCAGAAGCCGCGATAGCTCTTGCCCTTGAAGAACTGCATCTGCGGGATCTGCACGTCGCGCGCGGAGACGTCGTTCGCGATGGTGAGCCCGAACACGTATTCGTGGATGTTCTGCGAGTCGATCGTGAGGGGACCCGTGATCGCCTTGCGGAAGACGAGCGCGAGCTCGATCTCGTAGTCGAGCAGCGCGACGTGCGCCGGCCGCGTCACGCTGCCGTGCGGCGGGCTCACCGAGCAGTCGGCCTTCTCGAAGAACATGTTGAAGAGCTTCTCGTCGGGGTTCAGTCCCGACTCGATCATGTGCTGGCGATAGTTCGCGCCCTGGCACAACAGACGACAAGGCGCCGTCACCGGCGACAGCACCTCGACGTCCTGGACGCGCAAAGCGGGCGTGCGCTTCGCAGCGCTTCGCCAGTCCGGCTCGCCGCGGGTGATAAGGTCGGCCGTCGTCGCGTATTGGCCATCGAGCGGCGCAATGCCGCCCGCAACGGCGACGCCCCAGCGGATGTCGCCGTCACGCCGGTAGCGAATGAGGTTCATTGCCATGTCGTTCCTTCAAAATGCTCGCGGTCTGCGGACCGTCTTGCCGTTCCACGGGCGCGCCTTCTCCGAGAACACGCGCTTCGCGGCGAGCAGCCGCTTCAGCGTGAAGTCGTCGCGCGCGCGAAGCCCGTGGACGACCTCGGCGGCGCGCCTCGGCGTCATCCGCATGTCGATGAAGTGATCGGGAAGGTCCGGTCCCCACAGATAAAGACCGGCTTTGGAGGCTTCGTGAAAGCCGGTCGGATAGCGCGCGTCGAACACGTCGCCGTCGGCGTAGTGCTCCAGCGTGAAGCCGCTCGGGTCGTAGTGGTACGAGAAGAGCTGCGAACCGAGCACGTGCCGGCCGATGCCCCACGCCTTGATCCAGCCCTGCTGCTGCATCCATTCGCTGCCCGCGCCCAGCGCATCGACGTCGAGCAGCTCGAACGCCGCGTGCTCGTAGCCGTTCTCGGGACCGAGCGCGATGACCACCGTGTGATGATCGGCGAGCTCGTCGCCGCGGTCGCAGCGCAGGAACGCGAGAACGGGCTCGCGCGTGCCCGGCAGCAGCAGCACGTCGCTCGCGATCAGGCCGAAGTTCTGCACGTACCAGTTCGCGTTGCGCGCGAACTCCTGGCGCTGCATCACCGCGTGGCCGAGGCGGAACACTTCGGCCGGTTCCACCAGCGCCGGCTGCGGCGCATTCGGGCGATGCTTCTGCTCGGGCAGGTTCATCAAGCGAGGCGCGCGCGACGGCAACCGCGCGAGCTCTTCCATTCCATGCACGACCTCGACGCGAAAGCCGGCCGGGTCGGACAGGCGGACCACCTCGCCTCCGCCCGGCTCGCCAGTCGGCTCGACTTGCGTGGAATGCGCTGCGGCGAGCATTCGAAGATCGGCTGCGGTCGCGGCGCGAAGCCCGAGCGCGAGAAAGCTATCGTGCCGGCTCGTCTCGACGATCACGCAGTGGTGCTGCGGCAGCACGCCGCGGAAGTAGATCGCGCTCTCGGTGCGCGCGGACACCTTCAGTCCGAAGTCGACAAGGTAGCGCTCGGCGCGCGCGAGATCGTGGCGGCCGAAACGAAGGTAGGCGATATCGGCGATCCTGATCGTCGGCGCTTCGGCGCGCGGCGCGAATGTCGTCATGGCTCAAGGCTCCTTCCACGTGATGGCGTATCGGATGCTGAAGCGATCGAGCGCTTCGCGCACTGCCGTGTCGAGTGAGCGCGCATGCGCTCGGACCGCCGTCGCGATCACCGTGGCGAGCGTTCCGTGTTGGGGATCGGCGCCGACCGACACGTCGAATGTCGCGGCGCCGTCGCCGACGCCGCGAAGCGCCGCCTCGAGCACGCGCTTCGCGGCGTCGAAGCGGAGCTCGGGCTTGAAGATCTTGCCCACGCCCGTCACCGGGATCGCGTCGCGGACGATCACTTCGCTCGGCGCGGCGGCGCGTTCGGCAATCGTCGACTTCGCGAATGCGAGCAGCTCTTCGGCGGTCGTCCTGCAGCCGGCGCGCAGCGTCACGTAAACCACGGGAAGCTCGCCGGCGTAAGCATCCGGCTTGCCGACCGCAGCGGCCATCTGCACCGCCGGATGACGCATCATCGCCTCCTCGATCAGCGACGGATCGAGGTTGTGGCCGCCGCGGATGATCAGGTCCTTCTGGCGGCCGGTCAGCCAGAAGCGGCCGTCGGCGTCCTGGCGCGCGAGATCGCCGGTGTCGAGCCAGCGTTCGCCGAGCCAGATGCCGCGGTTCGCGCTCTCGTCCTTGTAACCGGGAAAGACGTTCGGGCCCTTGATAACGAGACGGCCGATCTCGTCGACGCGACAGTCGCGCGCGTAACGGCCCTCCGCGTCGAGCTCGACGGTCTTCATCTGCTGATACGGAATGCGAAGCCCGATTGAGCCGACCGCGCGCGCGCCGTCGCGCGGATTGACGGCGCTCACGCACGTTCCCTCGGTGAGCCCATAACCCTCGAGGATCTTCACGCCGGTGGCGTCCTCGAACTTGCGGATGAGCTCCGGCGGCATCGGCGCCGCGCCGCAGATCGCGTAGCGCAGCGACGACACGTCGGCGCCGTCGATCGGAACGCCGAGCAGCGTCGAATAGATCGTCGGCACCGCCGAGAAGAACGTCGCGCCGAATCGCTCGACGTTGCGCCAGAAATGGTCGATCGTCGTCTTCGAACGGTAGCCTTCGGCGCCGAGCAGCACGACCTTGGCGCCGACGATGAACGGCGTGATGCCGGTGACGACGACGCCGTTCACGTGGAACAGCGGCAAACCGCAGAGCAGCGTGTCGCGCCCGCCGAGGTCGAGCATCACAGACGCCGACCACGCGTTCGCGAGCTCGTTCAGATGCGTGTGCGGCGCGATCTTCGGCAGTCCGGTGGTGCCGCCGGTGTGGAAGTACGACGCGACGTCGTTCCGCCCGATGTGACGGCCGCTCGCGAGGCGATCGCCTGGTTGGCGGCGCAAGGCGTCGGCGAACGGCAGCACGTCCTCTGCGATTGCGCACGCCTCGCCGACGACGAGCACGCTGCGCAGGCTCGGCACGCGGCGTCGAACGGCATCCACCTTCTGCCAGAGCGACGCGCCGAGCGCTGGCCCGAGCGTCACCAGCACCTTCGTCTCGACCGCATTCAGGATGTGCACGATGTGGTCCGGCTCGAGCATCGGGTTCACCGCGTTCACGATGCCCGCCGCCTCGCCGCCCCAGATCGTGTAATGCGTCTCGAGCAGATTCGGCAGCACGTACGAGACGACGTCGTTCGGCCCGACGCCGAGCGCGTGGAACGCGTTCGCCGCCTGCGTCACCTTGTGCAACAGCTCGCGATACGTCACTTCATGCGCAGGCGCGGCCGAGTCGCCGTTCGGCACGAACGCGAGCGCGACGGCGTCGGGCGAGCGCCGCGCGGCGCGGGCGATCGCGTCGTACGTGCTGTCGAGACCTTCGAGCCGCTGCTCGATCGGCGCCGCCTCGATCGCGTCGATGTCGGCCGGTGTGCGTATCTCGAATCTCTCCACGAAGGGTTCCCGCTGACGCATCACGCGGCCCTGCCGATCGTCGCGACCGGCTCGGCGCTCGACGGACACGAAGGGGCGGCAAGCGTCAGCGTGCCGAGATAGACGCTTTCACCGAGCACGCAACGTGCGAGTGCGCCGCCGAGCAGACGATGCGTGATCTCGATCGTGTACGGGCCGCTATCGCGCTCGAAGCCGTCGCACTTGAAGTCACCGAACACATCGGTCCTCGCGCGCGCGACCTCGGCGCCGTCCTTGCGGATGACCACGGCCGCGTCCGCGACACATTCGACCACGCCGTCGATTTCGGCGACGACGCTGCCGCCGATGAAGCACTTGTCGAAGCGGTGAAGGTTCCTGTAATACAGGCGCGGCTTCGTGCCAAGCTCGTGCCGAAGCACGTCGAGCGATTCCGCACGCGCCTGCGCACGCATCGCGTCGTCGTCCTGCTTCACCGCGCGCAGCGCGCCGGTCGGGCACGCCTGCACGCAGCGCGGCTCCTTCCAGCCAGCGTCGAGCAGATGCGCGTCGAAGATCCACGCCTGCGGTACGTCGCGCTCCTCGTTCCAGACGATCGCACCGTACGGACACGCATCGACCAGATCGCGACGGCCGCGGCTCTTGTCCGGATCGATGATGACGATGCCGTCGTCGCGCTTTCGGACCGCGCCCTTGCCTGCCTTGACGCACGGCGCATCGTCGCAGTGCATGCACATCGTCGGCAGGTACGCGGCATCGACCATCGGCGCGCTTCCGCGCACCTTTCGCGTGATGCGGATCCAGTCGTGGCCGCGCGCCGTAGCAGCCGCCGCGTAACCGGGAAAATCGTTGCCGACGTGCTCGTCCTTCGCCGCGAGCGTGCAGTTGCGGCAGTTCTCGCACAGCGCCACGTCGACGATCAGGTTCCACTTCTTCATCGCGGTCCCCGTCAGGCCTTCCAGCGTTCGACTTCGACGAGGCAGGAGTTCGACGCCATGCCTTCGGTCCCCTTGATCTGCGGCCGGCGCGGCGTGAGGATGTTCAGGCAGCCGCCGCGATCGGTGACGTGTTCGCCGTTCTCGACCGGATCGAATTTCGCCGACGCCTGGTACGCCTTCACGACGCCGGGCGCGACGAGCGGCGAGACGTCGGCCGCACAGATCACCGCGCCGCGGTCGTTGTGCACGCGGACGAGGTCGTGATGTCCGATGCCGCGCCGCGTGGCATCGTCGACGCTAATCCGGAGCACCCAGTAGTCGTAGCCGTCGATGCGTACGCGATGCTCGTCGATATCGTTGATCGCGCTCTCCTTGCCGTCGCAGTACGTGTGGAAGCTGTAGCGCGAGTGACTGGACGTGAGCTGCAGCGGGAAGCGCTCGTACAGCTCGCGATTGTCCGGGCCCTCCCACGCGGGCAGGTAGCGATTGAGCGCCGGGCGCTCGGGATTGTCCGGGTCGCCGCGCGCGATGGTCGTCGCGACGAACTCGATCTTGCCCGATGGCGTCTGCAGGCCCTTGCCGAATTCATTCTTGTACTGCGAGGGCAGCGGATGTGGCTCGGGGACGTCTTTCGCGCGGTCCTCGGCGTACCACCGGAAGTAGACCGGGTCGCGCGTCGCTTCCGGTTCCGGGGGCACCACGAAGTAGCCCTTCTTCACGAACTCGCGCCAGCTCACGTGCTTCGCCAGGTCGGACGAGTCGAACACGCGCTTCACCCAGTCGAGCTCGCTACAGCCTTCCGAATAGAGCGCCCCCATTCCCATGCGACCGAGGATGTCGGTGAAGATCTGGTAGTCGGACTTCGATTCGCCGAGCGGCTCGATGCACTTGTGCTGCAGCACGACGACGCGGTGGTTGAGCTGACCCTGCGCATGATGGCCGTAGCCGCCCGCGCCCGCCCATTCGCCGATGTCCCAGCGCTCGAACGACGTGCACGCCGGAAGGATCACGTCGGCGAACTTCGCCTCGCCTTCGAACCAGATCGACTGGTTGACCACGAACTCCAGCGACGGATGCTGGTACGCCTCAATGAAGCGCCGCGAATTGGCGATCGTGCCGAACGACGATCCTCCGTACCGGTACAACATGCGCACGCGCGAGTATCCGGGCATCGGATATTCGAAAGGCGCGAACTGCGCTTCGAGCGACGAGCCGTCCCACAGGTAGCCCTTGCAGTGGCCGTCAACGATCGCGTCGGGGAAGCGCTGCCGTGGGATCATCTGCTTCACCGGGTTCATCGTCAGCACGTGCGGCATGCGCTCATAGTTGCTGACGGCGGACGCGGTCCAGGCGAGATCGCCGGAGATGCCGCCCTCGGCGTAGCCCGGGAAATAGAATGTGAAGTCGAGCGGCGTGCTGCCCTGCAGGTTACCGAAGTTAATGCCGGGCTTCCCCCAGCCCTGCATCGCCATCATCAGGATCATGTTGCGCGCCCACTGCGCGCCGGTCGCCGTGCGGCATGCGCCGCCAAGGCCGGCCCCCGTTCCGCCGGGTGCGAGGTACGTTTTCTTCGTGCCCCAGGCGCGCGCAAGCGCACGCACGACGTGCGCCGGAACGCCTGTTTCTGCTTCCTGCCACTCGGGCGTCTTGGGCACGCCGTCGTCGTTGCCGAGCAGGTAGTCACGCCAGGCGTCGAAGCCCGTCGTGCGCTTCTCCACGTAGTCCTTGTCGTAGAGGCCCTCGCGCACCCAGACGTTCATGATGGCGATCGCGAGCGCCGCATCGGTGCCTGGGCGTATGGGGATCCAGCGGCCGCCGAGAAGCTGCGCCGTCGGCGTGCAATGCGGATCGATGTGGACAAACTCTAGCCCGAGGTCCTTCGCCCATAACCGTCGCTGCGTGCCCTCGGACCCCGCGTACGCGCCCGCGGTCGTCTCCGGGTCGCTCGACCAGAAGACCATCATCTCGCACTCTTTGAGGCAGTCTTCGACCGTGCCGTAGGTGCCCGGGACGCCGATGCGCATGCTGTTGCCGAAGTGGTGCTGCGCTCCCCAGTACCACCCTTCCCAGCTATCCGGGTTCAAGTGCACGCGCGTGAAGCCGACGAGATTGCCGAAGCGCTGCAGCGCGCTCAGGTAGTAACCGACGTTGCCCCACTGGTGGTGCGAGCTGTGGTAGATCGCCATCGCGGCGGGGCCGTGCTCGCTGCGCTGCCGCTTGATCTCGTTCGCGACGATGTCGAGCGCCTCGTCCCAGCTGATGCGTTCATAGCCGGAGATGCCGCGGTTCTGCGGATTGCGCTCGCCGTTCGGATCGAAGTCGACGCGCTTCATCGGGTAGAGCAGGCGCGCGCCCGAGTACACCATCGACTTCAGTGTCATTGCGTGCGGGCTGACCGTCGCACGGCGCCACGGCGTGAACGAGCGGCCACGCGCCCGGATCGTCCAGCTCGGCGCGTCGCCTTGCTCGAAGTCGATCGGCGTGATCCGGACAATGCGGCCCTCTTGCACGAAGGTGTAGAGCGGTCCGCCGTTGGTGCAGGTCGTGTAGCGCGTCGTGCCGTCCGGCATTGGCGTGCCGTAACGCATGCCGACGCGCGGGATCATGTTCAAGAGCTGCATGAACCAGACGACGAGCTCGCTCTTGCCGTCGACCATTACTCGGAAGTGCTTTGCCGCGTGGACGATCTCCGACCGGTCGGGCGGCGGCACGAGGAACGTCAGCGCGGTCGCCACGTCGCGGAACGAGACGGTGACGTCCGGTTTCGTATGCAGCCCGGCGCGCGAGCGCAAGCGGCCGTTCGCGAGCGCGTACCAGCGGCCGATGCTTCCGTCCTTGAGCCGGATCTGCGCGACGATGTCGCGCTGGCGCATGTGGCGGCGGAACACGGCGTCCACCCGCGCGCACGTGCGTAGGACGTGCGATAGCGCGAAAAGGATTGTCCGGAGTGCCGCCCGCTTCATGAGATGTGCGTCGTAAGTGATTCGACGCACGCACTGTAGGCGTCGGCAAGTCGCTGCGCCCCCGCCAGTTGGGAGGGGTTCGAAGCGTTCGCCGTCGCAACCGGATTGCGCCGTCGCCCCACCGTGCCGGAGGGCGCGCGCGCTTCGCTCTGTGCGTATCGTCCGCTTCGCCCCACACACCGGAGACGATCATGACCTCGCAGACACGCAGCCACGCGGCCTCGACCGCGACGAACGTCGAAGTACCCGTCCTGATCGTCGGTGGCGGCGGCGCCGGCCTCACCGCGTCGATCCTGCTGTCGCAGCTCGGCGTCGAGCACCTGCTCGTGAGCGCGCTGCCGACGACGTCGATCCTGCCGAAGGCGCACGTGCTCAATCAGAAGACGATGGAGATCCTCACCGACGTCGGCGTCGCGGAGGAGATCTACGCGAAGAGCACGCCGGCCGAGAACATGCGCGCGATGGGCTGGTACGCGGGCCTCGCCGGCCCCGACCCCGAGTTCGGACGCCGCATCGGCGAGGTCGAATCCTGGGGCGACGGTTACACCAACCTCAACTGGATGGCGGCGAGCCCGTGTCGCTCGGCGAACCTTCCGCAGATCCGCCTCGAGCCGATCTTCAAGGCGCGTGCGCAAGCGATGAACCACGGACGCGTGCGCTTCCACCACGAGCTGATCGAGCTCGCGCAGGATGCCGACGGCGTAACGTCGCGCATACGCAATCTCGACGACGGCAGCGAGTACACCGTGCGCTCGAAGTACCTGATCGGTTGCGACGGCGGCCGCACCATCGCGAAGCAGGTCGGCATCAAGTACGAAGGCCTCGGCGTGATCGCGAGCTCGGGGACCGTGCACATCAGCGCAGACTTGTCGCGGATCGCGCGCGACCCGCACGTGCTGATCCGCTGGATCTGGTGCCCGGCGATCGGCCGCATGGCCGTGCTCGTGCCGATGGGTCCGACGCGCTGGGGTCCCGACAGCGAGGAATGGGTGTTCCACCTGACTTACCACGGCGACGAGCTACGCACGCTCACCGATGCGCAGGTCGAATCCGACATGCGTGTGGCGCTCGGCCTCGAGAAGGTACCGCTGACGATTCACAAGCTCACGCGCTGGACCGTCGAAGGCGTGCTCGCCGACAAGTTCCGCGTGAACCGAGTCTTCATCGCGGGAGACGCGGCGCACCGGCATCCGCCGACCGGCGGTCTCGGCCTCACCAGCGCGATCCAGGATGTTCACAACCTGTGCTGGAAGCTCGCGATGGTGCTCGCGGGCCGCGCCGGAGGCGCTCTGCTCGACACCTACCAGACGGAGCGCCGGCCGGTGGACGCACGCAACGTCCAACGCTCGCTCGAGAACGCCGCGACACATTTCGAAATGGGCGCCGCGTTCGGGCTCGATCCGCACGCAGGGATCGAAGCGAACTGGGCGCAGATGCGACGCATCTGGAGCGGCAAGCCCGAAGACGCCGAGCGGCGATGCAGCGCGTTGCGCGCGATTCGCCGCGCGACGATGGAGAGCAACGAGCTCAACGTCGAGTACGGATATCGGTACGCCTCGGACGCCATCGTTGCGGACGGCTCGCCCGAGCCGCAGCCGATCGACGCCGTGCGTCTGTACGAGCCGGGCACGCGTCCGGGCTGCCCGCTGCCGCACGCGTGGATCGACGACGAAGACGGATCGCGTCGGGCGCTGAACGATCTCGTGCAGCCGGGCCGCTTCCTGTTGATCGCCGGCGAGGACGGCGACGATTGGTGCGCGGCCGCAAAGCGGATCGCCTCCGCCAACGCGCTCGCGCTCGACTCGGTGCGCATCGGCGAGCTCGACGGCGATCTCTTCGATCCACGCCTCATGTGGACGCAATACCGCGGCATCGGTCGCAATGGCGCCGTGCTGGTGCGGCCCGACCGCTTCGTAGGCTGGCGATCGCTCGGCTCGGGCCGCGATCCGGCGCGCGAGCTCGCGTCTGCCTTGCAGCAGATCCTGGACAAGAAGATCGCTATCGATTGACGTGTCGCATTCCGCCACCTGCCGGACCGAGGCATCTTTGGTCGCCGTGCTAATCTTGCCTGTTCATCCAATGCACACTGCTCGCCGGCACGATGTCGAAAAAGGAGGGGGCGGCTGCACTGCTCGCGATCAAGATCGCACCGCCGCGCACCCGACGCTGGGTCGTGAGCCGCGAGCGGCTCGTGCGCAAGTTCCATTCGGTGCGCGAGTGCGCGTTGATCTGCGTGCAGGCGCCGGCCGGTTACGGCAAGACGTCGCTCCTTGCGCGCTTCCGGCGCGAGTGGCTCGCGACCGGCGCGTGCGCGGCGTGGCTCTCGCTCGACGAAGGCGACGACGCCGGTCGCTTCGTCGAGGCGCTGCTGTTCAGCACGTACAGCGCGCTCGGCCGCGCGGCGCCGCACGGCGCTGCCGCGCAAGCGCTTCGTAGCGGCATCGAGCCGCGCGAAGCGATCGCCGCGCTGCTCGGCGAGCTGGCCGAAGCCGCAACGCCGATCGCGCTCGTGCTCGACGACGTGCATGCGCTGCCGCCGGAGGTGGCTTCCGAGCTCCTTCCTTACCTCGCGTTCAATCTGCCGCCGAACGTTCACCTCATCCTCGGCGCCCGCCGCCGCCTCGCGTTCGCCACCTCGGATCTGCTCGCTCACGGCCAATTCGCCTCGTTCGACGTCACCGACCTGACGTTTCGCCTCGACGAGACTCGCGCGCTGCTGCAGGCGCGCTGCGGCGATCGCGTCGACGCCGACACGGTGGCGCGCGTGCACGAGCGCGTCGAAGGCTGGCCGTTGGGGCTGCAGCTCGTGCTCGTCAACGTGGAAAGCGAGGCGGACGCGATCGGCGCACTGCGCCGCGCCGCGGCTGCGCGTTCGGGACTCGAGACACTGTTTGCCGACGTGATCCTGCCGCGGCTCGACCCGCAGGATGTCGCGTTCCTCACGGCGGTCGCGCCTCTCGAGCAGCTCCAGGCGCATCTGTGCGCGGCGATCACCGGACGGCGCGATTGCGCGGAGGTTCTCGAGCGTCTTCGCGACGATACGCCGGTGCTAAACGCTGTCGAAGGAAGCGACTGGCTGCGCCTGCACGCGACGTGCCGCGAGGTGTTGCTGCGCAGGTTTGACGATCTTCCGAAAGCCGAGCAGTTGGTGATGCACTGGCGGGCGGCGCAATGGCTGCATGGGGCGGGCATGCTCGAACGCGCCGCGCATCACGCGCTCGCCGCGGAACGCAACGAAACCGCTTATGCGTGGATCGCGCAGGCGCTCTACGGGCTCGCGACGTCCGGCCGCGTCGTGGCGACTCGCGCGTGGTTGGAGCGCCTTCCGGAGTCGATCGTCCTCGGCAACGACCGGCTGCGCATCGTCGCGGCATGGGCGCGCGCGTTGTCGCACGAGGCGCGCGAGGCGTTTCCGCTGACCGAGCCGCTGATCGGGCCGGACGTCGACCCGGCGCTACGCTACGAGGCGCTGCAGGTGCGAGGGGCGGCCGCGCACCATGCCGACGACCTGGTTGCCGCCGCCGAGGTCAGCGAGCTCGTCGGCGAGGACAATCCGTTCGGTACTCCGGTCGTCCGCGCCGCCAACGCCGATCTTCGCGCCGTTCTCGCGCTGTCGCGCGGCGACACCGTCGGAGCGCGCATGGAGCTGGCCAAGCTCGGACTGCCGAAGGCGGATGCCCGAGAGGATTTCGCCAACTACTACGCCGAGTTCTTCTCGGGCTTGAGCTACCTTCTCGATGCGCGTCCCGCGGCCGCCGCGCACGGCTTGGAGCCGGCGCTCGCTCGGGCGAGCAGCGCGTTCGGTGGACGAAGCCCGCCAGCGTGCCTTCTGGCGGCGGCACTGGCGGCCGCATTATGGGATCAGGACGAGAGAGACGCCGCCGAGGCGACGCTTGCCAATCGGCTCGACGTGATCGAGCGCACCGCCGTTCCGGAGGCGGTCGCGCTCGCGTATGTCACGCTCGCGCGGGTCGCGCTCGAACGGCGCGACGTCGGGCGCGTGCACGATCTGCTGGAAGCTCTGTATGCGCTCGGCGTGCAGCGCCGGCAGCCCCGAATGATCGCGACCAGTATCGCCGAGCAGGTGCGCGTCGAAGGGTCGCTGCAGCGCGCCGACGCGTGCGCGCGCGCGATCGCGCGGCTGCGCGACCAACGCGATGCATGGCGCGCAGCCGAGCGCGGCGTAGGCGAGATCATCGACTGGACATGCGGCGTCGCGGAGATCCGTGCTGCGCTGTGCGCGCGCGACGCGGAGGCCGCGAGCGAGCGAGCGGCACGCCTGCTTCGCTCGCCCAGCGCGAAATGGACGCGTGGACGGCTCGAAGTGATGGCGCTTCAGTGCGCCGCCGATCGCATGCGCGGCGCGAGCGCCGAGGATCTGCTGCGCGAAGTGCGCGATACCGCCGCGGCGAACGGGTTTGCGCGTCTGCTGCGCGAGCTCGAGCCGCTCGCCGGCGAAAAGGCCCGCGATGCGTCGCCTACCGGCCGGCCCGCGATTCCGCCGGCGTCGGTGTCGCGCCGTACTGCGGATGTGCAAAGGGCAGTCGTGCAGAGCGGTCTGCTGACGGCGAAGGAGCGCGAAGTGCTCGCGCTGCTCGCGCGCAACTATTCGAACAAGGAGATCGCGCGAGCACTCGACGTCGGTCCCGCCACCGTCAAGTGGCATCTGCGCAATCTCTTCGGCAAGCTCAACGTCGGCGGGCGCCGCCACGCGGTGCAGCGAGCGCGGATGCTGCAGCTCGTCGAGCCTGAGGCCGTGGGGCAATGACGCCGTTCGGCGAACCGCCGGCGATTCCCGCCCGGCCGTAACGCGCTCTGCGCGCACCACGCACCCCTCCTTCTCGGCGGGGGCGCACGAGCTCGCCCGTCGCTAGATTCGTTGCGATTCCGGCCGGATCGAGAGGCTCGCGCCTTTCGCCCCGGCGAACACCGAGGAAGGCGAATCGATGGCAGAGCGGCTGGTGGTTGCCGGCGCGGGAATGGTGCCGTTCATGGCCGCCGGCTCGCACGCGAGCGGGATGGCCGAACGCGCGATCCGCAGCGCGCTCGACGATGCTGGCGTCGACGTCGAGCTCATCGACCAGGCCGTCGCGAGCCACGTCCACGCCGATTCGGCGTCCGGCGAACACGCACTCGCACGCGCGGGCCTGACCGGCATCGCGATATCGAACGTGAGCAACGGATGCGCGTCGGGCTCCGTCGCAGTGTTCCACGCGCGGCAGGCGCTGCTCTCCGGTGAAGCGCACTGCGTGCTGGCGGTCGGATTCGAGGAGACCCGAGAATCGCCCACGGACGCGGCGCAGCGCGTGCCGTCCTGCAGCGCGCGCCTCGATTGGCTCGCCGAGCGCAGGGGAATCGGCGACGAGACGTTCGCGCGCGTTGCCGTGAAGGCTCGCGCGCACGCGACGCGCAATCCGTATGCCGTCCATCGCGAGCCGCTGTCGCTCGACGACGTGCTTGCGACGCCGCTTCTCAGCGGCCGCCTTCGCCGATCGTACGTGAGCGACGCGAGCTGCGGCGCTGCTGCAGTCGTCCTTTGCACGCCACGCTTCGCGGCGTTGCACGGATTGCGCGACGACGTGCTGCTCGTCGCGCATGCGCTCGAGAGCGACGATCCCGCCAATGCGGGCTCGCGCGACGTCGTCGACGCATTCGCCTGCAATACGACGCGTCGCGTGGCGGAACGAGCTTACGAGAGCGCGGGCGTCGATCCCGTGGACATCGACATTGCAGAAGTTCACGACTGCTGCGTCGGCGACGAATTGATTTCCTGCGCGGCGCTCGGCCTTTGCGCCCCACACGACCTCGAGCTCTTCGTCCGCTCGGGCGCGAACACTTACGGCGGCTCGGTGGTCGTGTCGCCGTCCGGCGGGATGCTTTCGATGGGTGATGCATCCGGCGCGACGGGCATCGCGCAAATCTGCGAGCTTGCCTGGCAGCTTCGTGGCGAAGCAGGCGCGCGCCAGGTTGGCGGCGCACGCATCGCCTTGCAGCACAACGGCGCACCGGGCGGCGGCGTGGCAGTCGCCATCCTGAGACGCAAGGACTAGCCGAAACCCCTCCCTTGTGACGGGGGCGCCGCGATTCGACGTTCGCCAACATGTGACCGTGGCGATCGGAAGACGCAGCAGCAACGCAACGTCGCCCGCAGCGAGGAGGACCGGAACGTGCAAGAACTTCGAAAGAGAGCGAGCAAGCGTTGGCGGCGGCGTGCGTTCCGCGCGGCGGTCGCTTCGCTGGGCGCGATCGCCGGCAGTGCCGGCGCATTCGAGATCGACACCGGCAATCCGGACGTCGAGCTGCGGTGGGACAACACGATCCGCTACAACCTGGGCGTGCGCGCGCATAGCCAGGATGCGGCGATCCTCGCGAGCCCGAACGCGGACGACGGCGACCGCAACTTCAAGAACGGCTCGGTGGTGACGAGCCGCTTCGACCTGCTGTCGGAGCTCGACCT
Organism: uncultured beta proteobacterium; assembly: GCA_963728935.1. GTDB lineage: Bacteria > Pseudomonadota > Gammaproteobacteria > Burkholderiales > Casimicrobiaceae > CAVSMC01. The sequence continues at coordinate 302,284 of CAVSMC010000002.1, forward strand.
CGTCTGGCAGAAGAACTACGGCGTGCGCGCGAGCGCCGCGGCGTGGTGGGATCCCGCGTACAACAGCCTCGACAACACGAACGACCCGACGGCGAACACGCTGCAAAACGGCGTCCCTGTCGCCAGTCGACTGAGCCCCTACACCAAGCGCTACGCGAAGGGCGTATCCGGCGAATGGCTCGACGCGTTCGCGTTCGCGAACTTCGATGTCGCCGGCGTGCCGATCAAGGTGAAGGCCGGACAGCACACGGTGTACTGGGGCGAAAGCCTGCTGCTGGGCGGTGTCGTTCACGGCATTGCTTACTCGCAGAACTCGGTCGATCTGTGGAAGGGTCTCGCGACGCCAGGGGCCGAAGCGAAGGAGCTCTTCCGTCCGCGCGGCGGCCTCACGATCCAGGCACAGCCTTTGAAAGAGTTGTCGGTCGCCGGTCAATGGTTCTACAACTGGCAGGCGGTGCGCCTTCCCGAATCGGGCAGCTATCTGTCGCCCACCGACGCGCTGCAGTTCGGTGCCGATTCGATCATCGTCGGCCCGAATCAACGGTTGTGGAACACGCACGCGGTGCAGCCGTCTCGCTACGGCGCGAGTCTCGGTGATTTCGGTGTCGCCGCGCGCTGGAGCCCGGACTGGCTCGACGGCACGCTCGGCTTCTACTACCGCAACGCGACGGACATCCTGCCGCAGGTGATGGTGACGCCCGGCGTGCAAACGCTTGCATCACCGCAGGTTTGCCAGGCCGTTGGGGGGCAGGCGCTCGCACCGATGTCGCCGACGCCGTGCCTCATCAACGGCAACGCGACGAACGTCGCGGACCTGCAGAACTACGGCAAGGTCGGCACGTACCAGACCGCGTACGGCAACAACATCCAAATCTACGGCGCAAGCCTCGCGAAGCAGATCGCCGGCATCTCGGTCGGCGCGGAGGTCTCGTATCGCAAGAACATGCCTCTGCTGAGCGATCCGATTTCTGTGCTGCCCGCACCGTTGGTCTCGGCCCTTCCGGGCGCGATAGGGACCGACACTCTACCGACTCGCGGCGACACACCGGGCGCGCTGGGGAACACCTGGCACGGCGTACTGAACGCGATTGCCGTCGTTCCGAAGACCGCGCTGTTCGACACCGCCGACCTGCTCGGCGAATTGAGCTGGATGCACGTGTCGAGCGTCACGCAGAACGAAGCCGTCTACAAGGGCCGCGCCGACTACGCCGGAATCGACAAGGCGACTTCGACGTACTTCGGGCTCGCGGTCAACTTCACGCCGACGTGGTACCAGGTGTTCCCCGGCGTCGATCTCACGCTGCCGCTTACATGGTCGGGAGGTATCAGCGGCACGGCGGCGACGCTCTTCGGCGGCAACAAGGACGCCGGTAACTGGAGCGCCGGCGTCGGTGCGACGATCGACCACAAGTACCTCGTGAACCTGTCCTACATCGGCTACTACGGCAAGCACGACACCGACGCGACCGGCGCGGCAACGGCATTCGCGGGCCCGTTCGCGGGCCTCTCCGATCGTGGCTGGGTCTCGCTCACGTTCAAGACGACATTCTGAGGAGGATTGGAACCATGTTGCGCAAAACAGTGATCGCGCTCGCCGCGGCGTCCCTCTGCTCCGGCGCGTGGGCCGCCGTCTCTGCCGACGAAGCGAAGCAGCTCGGCAACAACCTCACGGCCATCGGCGCGGAGAAGGCGGGCAACAAGGACGGCACGATTCCCGCGTACACCGGCGGACTCACGACGTCGCCGGCCGGATTCAAGAAGGGAGACGGCATTCGGCCGGATCCGTTCGCCGGCGACAAGCCGCTCTACTCGGTCGATGCGAAGAACATCGACAAGTACGCCGACAAGCTCACCGAAGGCACGAAGGAGCTTCTCAAGCGCTATCCCGCGTTCCGCGTCGATGTGTATCCGACGCATCGCAGCGCCGCGGTTGCGAAGTTCGTCGCGGACAACACTACGAAGAACGCGACGCGCGCGAAGACGACCGACGGCGGCATCGGCCTCGAGAACGCCTACGGTGGCGTGCCGTTTCCGATGCCGAAGGACGGCTACGAGGCGATGTGGAACCACCTGACGCGCTACGTCGGCTTCACCTACCAGTTCAGGGGCAAGTCGTTCACCGTCGACGCGAGCGGCAGGCCGGCGCTCTCCACCGAGACTGTGAACACCAACGAGTTCCCGTACTACGACCCGAAGAAGACGTCGACGGACATCTTCTACATGGTGCGGCTCGACTACAAAGGTCCCGCGCGGCGAGCCGGCGAAGGGCTGCTCGTGCACGATCCGCTCAACTACGTCAACGGCAACCGGCGCGCGTGGCAGTACCTGCCTGGACAGCGGCGCGTGAAGCTCGCTCCGGACATCGCGTACGACACGCCGAACCCGGTCACCTCCGGCATGACGACGTACGACGACGCGTTCATGTACAACGGCAAGATGGACCGCTACGACTTCAAGCTCGTCGGCAAGAAGGAGATCGTCGTCCCGTACAACGACTACCGCCTCGTCTACAACACCAAGATCGCCGATGTGTTCAAGCCGCAATTCGTGAACCCGGAGCTCGTGCGCTGGGAGCTTCACCGTGTGTGGGTCGTCGAGGCGACGCTCAAGCCCGACGCCCGTCACATCTACGCGAAGCGGCGCTTCTACATCGACGAGGACACGTGGATCGCCGTCGCCTCGGACGCCTACGACGCGCGCGGCAGCTATTTCCGTGCGGGCTTCAACTTCCTGACGCCGTCGTACGACGAAGCGGCCGTGTTCGGCGACTGCAACGTGTTCTACGACCTGATCGCCGGCACGTACACGGTACTCGGCTTCGTGTCGGAGACGGGCGGCGTGCGCTACATCGACCCGCCGCCGGAGAAGGAATGGACGGCCGACGCGCTCGCCGGCTCGGGTATTCGCTGAAGCGATCGGTCGAAGCCGCGCTCGCTCGCATCGCGGAAGATCGAATGGCCACGCGCACGTTCGCACTGTTGCTCGCCACGCTTGCGCTGCTCGCTGCGCCGAGCGCGTGGAGCGGCACGTACGTCGACGTGCTGGATGCGCCCGCGCGGAAGAGCGCGCTCGCTTCGCAGCGCATCCTGAATGGCGTGGCGCTCGCCGGAAATCGCGTCGTCGTCGTCGGCCAGCGTGGCCACATCCTGTACTCCGACGATCGCGGCAGCACGTGGACGCAGGCGAGCGTGCCGGTGAGCGTCGACCTGGTCGCGGTGCACTTTCCGACCGCGCAGAAGGGGTGGGCGGTCGGGCACAGCGGCGTCGTGCTCGCGACGGCCGACGCCGGCGCGACATGGGTCAAGCAGCTCGACGGTCGCGCGGCGGCGCAGGCGATGATCGACTACTACGAGAAGCACGAAGCCGATGGCGCCTTGCTGAGCGAGGCGAAGCGCTTCGCCGACGACGGTCCGGACAAGCCGTTCCTCGACGTGTGGTTCGACGACGAGAACGTCGGCTATGTCGTCGGCACGTTCAATCTCGTGTTTCGCACGGACGACGGCGGCGCGCATTGGGTGCCGTGGTTCGACCGCACCGACAATCCGAAGCGCTACCACCTGTACGCCGTGCGCCGCGTCGGCGACGATCTCTACGCCGCCGGCGAGCAAGGCATCGTGCTGAAGCTCGATGCGAAGGCGCAACGCTTTCGCGTCGTGCGCACGCCGTACGAAGGGACCTATTTCGGCATCACGGGAAAGCCGGGCAGCGTGCTCGTGTTCGGATTGCGCGGCAACGCGTACCGCACCGCGGACGGCGGCGCGTCGTGGCAGAAAGTCGATACGCGCATTCCGGTCGGCCTCACCGGCGGCACGGTAACGCCCGAGGGCCGTATCGTGTTGGTGAGCCAGGCGGGACACGTACTGGTGTCGTCCGACTCCGGCTCGACGTTCGCGCCGCTCATGGCCGATCGTCCCGCGCCTGCGGCAGCGGTCGTCGCGCTTGACGCGAAGAGCCTCGTCGTCTCCGGGCCTCGCGGCATTCACCCGTTGCAGCTCGACCGATAAAGCGCACGCCATGGCCCCCGCCCACAGCCCCGTCGACGCAATGCCGGTCGTAAGCTCCGCTACGGACTTCGACCCGAAGTCCGGCAATGTCCTCGAGCGGCTGATCTTCAACAACCGGCTCGCGGTCGTGATTGCCTGCGCGGTCGCGACCGTCATCCTCGCCTATCTCGGCGTCACTCGACTCGTGCTGAACGCGAGCTTCGAGAAGATGATCCCGCCGAGCCAGCCGTACATCCGGAACTACCTCGACTACAAGAACGAGCTGCGGGGCTTGGGTAACTCGATCCGCGTCGTCGTCGAGAATACGCAGGGCGACATTTTCGACAGGCAGTACCTCGAGGCGCTCAAGGAGATCAACGACGAGATCTTCCTCACGCCGGGCGTCGATCGCGCGTGGGTCAAGTCGCTTTGGACGCCGGCGATCCGCTGGACGGAGGTGACCGAGGAAGGCTTCCAGGGCGGGCCGGTGATGCCGGATCGCTACGACGGCTCGCCGCGCGCGAACGAGCAGCTCCGCGCGAACATCGCGCGCTCGCCGTCGGCGGGGAGTCTCATCGCCGACGACACGAAGTCGAGCATGATCTTCGTGCCGCTCGCCGATCGCGATCCGCGCACCGGCGCGCGGCTCGACTATCGCGGCCTGTCGCGAATGCTCGAGGAGAACGTGCGAGCGAAGTACGAGCTCGCGAAGGATCTCGAAACGAACGTGCGCGGCAAGGGGACCGGTCACATCAAAGTGCGCATCATCGGCTTCGCCAAGTTGGTCGGCGAACTGATCGAGGGTCTCGCGAAGGTGATGACGTACTTCGGCGTTGCCGCGCTGATCGCGGCCGCCATCCTTTATCTGTACACGCGCTGCATCCGCAGCACGCTGCTCGTGATCGCGTGCTCGCTCGTCGCCGTCGTCTGGCAACTCGGCCTCGTATCCGCGTTGGGCTTCGAGCTCGACCCGTTCTCGATCCTCGTACCGTTCCTCGTGTTCGCGATCGGCGTGTCCCACGGCGCGCAGAAGATGAACGGCATCATGCAGGACATCGGCCGCGGCACGCACCGGCTCATCGCCGCCCGTTACACGTTCCGGCGGCTGTTCCTCGCCGGCATGACCGCGTTGCTCGCGGACGCGGTCGGATTCGCGGTGCTCGTCGTCATCGACATTCCGGTGATCAAGGATCTCGCGCTCACCGCAAGCGTCGGCGTGGCGGTGCTGATCTTCACAAACCTGATCCTGCTGCCGGTGCTGCTGTCGTACACCGGCGTGAGCGCCTCGGCCGCGCAACGCAGTCTCGCCGAGGAGCGCGACGAAACCCGCGGGCGGGGCCTCGGCCGGCTGTGGAACTTCCTCGACCGCTTCACCGAGCGGCGGTACGCGATGGCCGCAATCGCCGTTTCGGCGGCGCTCGCCGTTGGGGGATTCGCCGTGAGCCTGAACCTCAAGATCGGCGATCTCGACCCGGGCGCGCCGGAGCTGCGCGCGTCGTCGCGCTACAACGTCGACAACGCCTACATCACCGACCACTACGCGTTGTCCAGCGACCAGTTCGCGGTCATCGTGAAGACGCCGGCGGAAGATTGCCTCAAGGAACAGACGCTCGTCGAAGCCGACCGGCTCGCGTGGACGCTGCAGCAAATTCCGGGCGTGCAAGCGACGGTGTCGCTGCCCGACGCCGTGCGACTGATCACTTCGGGCGCGTATGAAGGCAGTCCGAAGTGGCTCACGCTCGCGCGCAACCAGGAGACGCTGAACTACGCCGCGCAGCAGGCGAGCGTCAACAACCCCGATCTCTTCAACGGCGATTGCTCGGTGATGCCGGTGATCGCCTATCTCGCGGACCACAAGGGGGAGACCCTCGACCGCGTCGTGAAGGTCGCCGAGCAGTTCGCGCAGGAGCACAGCGCCAGCGATCGGCAGTTCCTCCTGGCCGCGGGGAGCGCCGGCATCGAGGCCGCCACGAACATCGTCGTGCGCCAGGCGAATCGCACGATGCTTCTCTATGTCTACGGAGCCGTCATCCTGCTTTGCTTTGTCACGTTCCGAAGCTGGCGCGCGGTCGTCGTCGCCGTCGTCCCGCTCGCGATCACGTCCGTGCTGTGCGAGTCGTTGATGGTCGCGCTCGGCATGGGCGTCAAGGTCGCGACGCTGCCGGTGATCGCGCTCGGCGTCGGCATCGGCGTCGATTACGCGCTCTATCTGCTGTCGGTGCAGCTCGCGCAGCAGCGCGCCGGCCTGCCGCTCAAGAAAGCGTACAAGCGCGCGGTGCAGTTCACCGGCAAGGTCGTGGCGCTCGTCGGCATCACGCTTGCCGCGGGCGTGATCACCTGGGCGTTCTCGCCGATCAAGTTCCAAGCCGACATCGGCATCCTGCTCACGTTCATGTTTCTGTGGAACATGATCGGCGCGCTCGTGCTGATCCCGGCGCTCGCGCATTTCCTTCTGCCGGATCGAAAGCGCGGCCGGGCAACGATGGGCGACATCGCGATGGTCGCCGCGGGGCTCACGTCGTCGTCGCGCCGCTGAACGGAGAACGTCGAATGTACCGTCACCTGCTGGTGCCCGTTGACGACACCGAAATCTCGGCGGACAACGTCACGGCGGCCGTCGAGTTCGCCGGCGAGATCGGCGCGCGCATCACCTTCTTCCACGCCAACCCCGATTACTCCACGACAGGAGACGGCGCACTGATGCACGCGATGTCGCCGTCGACGTTCGCCGATCAGGCGGCCGGCCATGCGCGCGCGATCCTCGCCAAAGCGGAAGCCGCCGGCCGAGCCGCGCGAATCGCGTGCCGCGGAGTCTCGACGGTGAGCGACCGGCCTGCGCGATCGATTCTCGAAGCAGCCGACAGCGAAGGCTGCGATCTCGTCTTCATGGCGTCGCACGGGCCCAGGTCCATCGGCGGCGTCATGCTGGGATCCCAGACGTTGAAGGTGCTTGCCGGCGCGAAGATCGCCGTGCTCGTATCGAATGTCGCTCGCAATGCCGAGCACGGTGCGCGCGATGCGGCGCTGGCGACGATCAGGGACGAGCATCGTTCGATTGCCGCGCTGCTGCACGCGCTACGCAGCGTCGTCGGAGAAACCGGGCATGGGAGCACCGTCGACACGAGGCTCGTGCGCGGAGCGATCCATTATCTGCGTGCTTTTCCCGAGACGCTCCATCATCCCAAAGAGGAGCAGTACATCTTCAAGCGGCTGCGCAACCGCTCGATCGATCTCGATCGCGTGCTGGACGAACTCGAGCGGCAGCACGCCGACGGCGCGACACTTCTCGACGCCGTCGCAGACGCCGTCGACGCGTATGAGTGCCGGCCGGAGTCGGCGGCATCGCTCGGCGGCGCGCTGGACGCGTTCACCGCTGCCCAGTGGCGCCACATCGAGACGGAGGAACGGATCGTTCTGCCCGCGGCGCGCGAGTTTCTCACCGACGCGGACTGGCGCGACATCGCGGACGCGTTCGAAGGAAACGGCGATCCCCGCGTCGACCGCTTGGTGGACGACGATTTTCGCGCCATGTTTGCGCGAATCATGAACCTCGCGCCGCCGACCGACGAGGAGTCGGCCTCTTGCGAGACCTGAGGGAAGCACACATGAGCAACACAGCGTCGCATGCCGTTCTCTGCCTCGAGCCGGCAACGCCGCCTCGCCTCGAAGTGCGAGCGCGCCAAGTGCCCGTTCCCGAGGCCGGTCAGGTGCTCGTGCGCGTTGCGGCGACATCGATCAACCCGATCGACGTCAAGCGCGCTGCCGGCTACGGCCGGCGCGTGCTCGCGCTCAAAGGGGCCGCGTCGTTTCCGCTCGTGCTCGGCAACGACCTCGCCGGCACCGTTCAAGCGTTCGGCGCGGGTGTGTCGAACTTTGCGTTCGGGCAGCGCGTGTTTGGTCTGGTGGCCACAGGCAAGAACGGCGGCGCTCACGCGACACACGTGTTGTGCCGCAGGAGCAACTCGCGGCCGCGCCCGAAGACATCGACGTGCAGGCGCTCGCCGTGCTGCCGTACTCATTCACGACGATGTGGCTCGCGGTACGGTCGGTCGGGCTGAGAGCACCGAATGCGCCCGGCCTGCGCGTGCTTGTTAACGGCGCTTCGGGCGCTCTCGGGCAACTGGCGACGCAGCTGCTGCACGGCTGGGGTGGCCGCGTGACCGCGATCTGCGGGCCCGGCAAGCGCGACCATTGCCTCGCACTCGGCGCTGAGCATTCCGTCGAGCGCGGCCCTGCAACCATCGAGTCGCTGCCTTCTGAGTTCGACGCCGTCCTCAACTTCGGCTCGTGGGACGACGACCTTTGGCTAGCGTCGCGCCTCGGCCGTGATGCGCTTGGCCATGCGACGACGGTTCATCCGCTGCTCGCGAACTTCGACCGGCTGGGCTGGTTGCGCGGCGCACTGATCAACCGACGCGAATGGAAGAACGTCCGTTCCGCCGTGGCCGCAAGAGCGCCCAAGGCGTGTTATATGTGGACGTTGTTCAAGCCGGATCGCGAGGCGCTCGACGTACTCGTTGCGGGATTGCGCGAGAGCATCTTCTCCGTGCCGGTCGGCATCTGCGCGTCCTTCGACGACGCAGCCACGGCGTTCGCGCACGTCGCAACGGCGAAGAGCGGCCGTGCGGTGTTGTTGCCGCACGGGGCCGCGCCAGCGACGAGCCCAGGCCGCGATGCTGCACGAAGTCTGCGTTCTTGCATTGCAAACGATCCCCAAGCAATCAACGCGAAGTAGCGTGCAAATCCGCAACGCGTCGAACCAGGGACCCGCAGACCACTTTCGTGAGATTGTGGGCGCTTAGCGAGACGAGCGCCAAAGACTGATTCTCGACGCCAAGCAGCTCACTGAGCGACCAGCCGATCGTCCCGAGCCACTTGCCGTTCATCCCAGGCCACGAAGGCGTCGACACAAGTCGTCGGTATCGGCCGCGCGGCTCGCAACGTCAAGGAAGACGTTCGCGTCGGAATTGCATGCTGCACACCTCGAGAACAACGACATCTTCGCGCGGATGGCGGATGGAAGATCGATGGCCGCATCGTAGTAACCTGCAATGATCGGCGGACGCGGGAGGTCGCGACCCGTCCCGTCCGTGTTCGAAACGCGACACCGCAAGCTGGTGTTGCATGCCAACGGAACGAACGTCTGACGACGGCTCCGCCAGTAGACTCGTTGACAATCGATGGTCCGATCGGCGATAGGCTGCGAACGAACCGCTACGTTCTAACGCGCCTGATGCCGCGCGCGGTCGCCGTGCCTGCAAGCGACGCGCGACAGGGCGCAATTGGTTGTGACGTACGGTCGGCCTCGTGGCGCGCCATCGTCATGACGGCAAAAAGCAGTGCACCGGCGTAGCTTCCGGCGACGAATGCTGCCGCGACCCACCAGAGCGATACCATCGCGTCCTCCTCACGCAGTCGACGCGGCCGCGCGCCTCGGCAGCGACGTGTCGCACGGCTTGCCGCCGAGGCCCCGCACGCGGCTCGCGATATCGACGACAACAGCCGCGTTCTCGCCTTCGCGGCGGATGCGCGCAAACGTCTTGCGAATGTCCATTTCCGCACTGTTCGGGTATTGGAATGTCTGCGCGTTCAGGATGATGTGCGCAGGCGCCGAACTCGACAGCGGTTCGTAGCGTTTCATGTTTTCACCTTTTCGCGGGACGCGTCGGCGGAAGCGACCTCGACACCCTGATCTTCACCGCAATTGCTTGTCCCCGTCGTGCGCGCCGCCCGATCAGTGCACCGTCGCGAGCCTTTCGTACAGGTATTCGGGCGCGAAATCCGCGCCGTGCTCCCAGGCGATCGTCGCGAGCTCGCAGTCGAGATGGAGCTGCGCGAAGCGCTGCCGATCGCGCAGCGGCTCGAAAAGCTTTCCGTAGAGCTCGTCCGCCAGATCGACGATCCCCTTGCGTCCGTCATTGAATCGCAGCCACAGCTGGTAGTCGCCGACATACCGCGCTTCGACGACATGACGAGGCGCTCGTTCGTAGCGGGCCACTGTAGACCTTCCCTCGAACATTCGCGGCGTCGGCGAGCGCACGTCGCAATCGCTGGTTGGCGGTCAATCAACACCGGTCGTCCACAGCGACGGCGCCGGATCGCGCCGGCCAAGATACGACTCGCGGATCTGCAGCCGCAAAGCCTCGGCATAGCGGATCTTCTCGAGAGTAGCGACGGCCACGCGCTCCGGAGGCCATTGGTTTCTCGGGGCGGGGGCGTACTGTGCCGCATCCAATCCGAATTCGCCGTCCATTACGTGCCTCCATTCGTTCGTCCGTCACTCGTACCTTAACGCCGCGCGCGAGGCGAGTTGTCGGCGAGATGTCGCATTTTCGTAGGGGTTTGGTGAGCGTTTGCCACGAGCGCATGCAGGTGCTCGCGAGCACAATACCAATCGTCGTTCAAACGACCCGAGCGCGCCTCGAGCACCAGCGAGCGCTCGTGATCGTCGCGGTCCGCGATCTGGTGTTCGAATTCCTGGAGCGTGTCACGCGCCTGCCGATCCATCGACACGCAGGCCAATTCGATGTCCTGCTCGGTGCTCAGCGTGATGTACCTCTTGCGCCTCATGTTCGTTCTCCGCTTCGAAATGCACTCGATGTCAGCGTAGGCCAGTCGTCGAACGCGCGCCGTTGGACGACCGTAATGTGCTGCCCTACGAGCGCGTACCGGCAATCGCCGAGCGCGTCACTGGACTACGACTTTGGTGTAGGGGATCGTGCGCTACGCGCTCTCGTACGCGAGCGTTGCAAAGCAGCGAACCGAATCGATCCGCTGATCGGCGGATACGATCCGGCCACTCTGCCAAAGCTAGTGGCGATCCAGTAGGAATCGTGCGAAGAACACTGAGGTTCCCTCGGTTTTTCGTCTTCCAAGGGCAAGGCATCATGCCGCAGTGTTCCGCTCATGCTGAGTCGCGATCCAGTCGTGCATGAACTGAGTCGGCGATTTGTAGCCGAGCGTGGAGTGGCGGCGAGTTCGATTGTAAAACGGCTCGATGTAAGCAAAGAGATCGGCGATCGCGTCGTCCCGCCTCGCGTAGCGCGTACCGTGCACGCGCTCGCTCTTCAGGCTGTTGAAGAAGCTTTCGGTCGGTGCATTGACGCTCCTATGTCAAGTTGGGCCGAGCGGCATCCGCCAAATCAGCCAGGATCAGCGGATACAGCTCGCGAACAATGTAGCGCTTCAGGCATCGCTGGATTTCCTTCGTCGACAGACCTTCGGCGGTGCGGCGAGCAACGTAGGCGCGCGTGCGGGGGTCGCTCCTCATTCTTACCATTGAGATTGTCCACAGTGCGTTGTTGGCGGCGCGATCGCCACCACGATTGAGGCGATGTCGCGTCGTCTTTCCTGACGACGCCTCCAACGGACTCACGCCGCACAACGCGGCCAGTGCTGCTTCGCTGCGCAGCCGGTCCGGATTGTCGCCTGCGGTTACCAATAACGTAGCGGCTGTTTGGGGACCAACGCCAAATTGTGCAAGAAGTCGGTGGCCCGCCCGTTTCGTGAGGTCGTCCAGCGCGGCATCCAGTTGGCGCAGTTCCTTTGCCAAGCTCATCCAGCGTCTTGCAAGCAGACGCAGCGTTTTGGTTAACGCCTTGAGCAGTGGCGTATCACCAATCGGCGCCAGCCGAACGCAGCGGGCGACGCACTGTTCCGGCTTGACCTTCCAGAGCGTGGCGCGAGTCGCTTCGGGAGCGGTCACGAGCAGTGCGCGCAACTGGTTGATGGCTTGAGTCTTGGCCTTCACTGCGCTGCGCCTGGCCATACTGACCGCACGCATCGCTTCAACCACGCCCGACCGCGCCTTTGGGATGGCATTGGCGTCGCCAGCAAGTACAGCCCGTGCTGCACTTTCGGCGTCGGTCGGATCGCTCTTGCCGCGCAATCTGCGGCGGGACCGATCCGAACGATTGACCTCGGCCACCTTGATGCCGCGCTGTTGCATGTAGCGAGCCAGTCCAGCACCGTAGGTACCAGTACCTTCAACGCCAGCCCGGCTGAGCCGACCGAACGAGCCCGCCCATTCAACCAATTGTTCGTATCCGCTGGCCGTGGTCGGAAACGAGTGCGTCGCAACGACGCGGCCGACCTCGTCGATCAAGACCGCCACATGCACGTCGAGATGCGTATCAACACCGACAATAACCTCGGGCTCTTCCATGGGGAGGCTCATGCAGTTCTCCTGAATGTGTGGCATTGCGCTGCCAACCCCAATCGCAGGACAGGACACTCACGATGCAAACAAACAAAGCTCCTATCAGGTCACCGACGACGGGCCCGGCAACGGCAGGGGAACGCCGGACCCGCGTCGACAGGTCAACGCAAAGGCAGTGAGCCAATCCCAGCACGAGTCAGACCGGGCCGGACGTTCGAGGCAATCGTAGACTGAGTATCCCAGCAGTTCCCTTGGCGGCTCATCGAGCAGACCATGCCGTACTCGGTCAACTTGTCCTGGAACGCATGACTGGCGTATTGGCTGCCCCGATCCGAGTGATGCAGCAAACCGCGCGCCGGTTTCCGACGAAACCACGCCATCGTCAGCGCGTCGATCACGAGGTCCGAGGTCATCCGTGGTTTGATCGACCAGCCGACGACTTCGCGATTGAACAGATCCAGCACGACGGCCAGGTACAGCCAGCCTTCGTCCGTCCAGACATACGTGAGATCGGCCGACCACGCTTGATTGGGTGCGCTGGGCGCGAAGTTGCGCTCCAGCAAATTCGGCGCGACCGGCAGCGCGTGCTTCGAGTCCGTGGTCGCCTTGTACCGCCGTTTGTGCCGGGCCCGAATGCCGTTCTCACGCATCAGACGTTCGACTCGTTCCTTGCTAGCCGGAAAGCCGCGCCCACGAATCTCCTTCACCATCCGCGGCGAGCCATACGCTCCTTTAAGCTGCGCGTGAATGGCGCGGATCAGAGCCAGCAATTGCGGATCACGCAAGCGCCTGTCGTTCGACCTGCCGCCACTCTTCCACGCCCGGAAGCCACTGATGCTCACCGCCAGGGTCGTGCACATCGCCGGCAACGGATACGCTTTGCGTTGACCATCGATCCAGGCGTACTTCACAGCGCATCCTTGGCGAAGTACGCCGTCGCTTTTTTCAATATCTCATTCTCCATCCGCAGCCGTGCGTTTTCGGCCCGCACCCCCGAGAGCTCCATCTGCTCCGGAGTGATCGCCTTGGCTCCCGGCGGATGGAGCTTGCCGGCTTTCGCTGCCTTGACCCAGTTGCGCAGTGTCTGTTCAACCAGACCCAGCTCCTTGGCCACCGCGCCGATCCCCTGGCCGCTCTTCACACGCTTCACGGCTAGTTCTTTGAACTCCGCCGTGTACTCCTGCTTCGGTATCTTGAACATCTCTTCTCCTTCCAGTCAGTCGAGGTTATACCCCACCTCCTGGAAGACGAATTTCCGGGGGAAGCTCAGATAATGCTCGGACCTTCCGCTGGGGCCCTATGCTGTTTTAGGTACGATGAAGATCATGCGAGAACGCGCCCCGAATCGTGTGTCCACTATGACACGTGCACACGCTCGCGCACCTCGAAGCGCACGGCGTCGCGCTGTTCGACAAAGCCGTCGAGCTTCACCTCGAAGGTATCGTCGCGAACCGTGCCGACTCGGTGTACGAGGCAGGCCGGTCGACGACGTGGCTCAAGATCAAGAATCGCACGTAGTGGCGCGAGCAAGCGCTGCGTTTTTCGGCGCGATGACGCGCCGGTAAAACGCGCCGCGGCCGCGCATCGATTCGGCGGGTGTGCCGCGGCGGTACTTCACTCCGAGGCGCCGTCTTGTATCGTTTGTTTCACGCGCCTTGAAAGCTTGTTGACTTGGAACCGCCTGGCGCGTCGTACGCGCGCACCGGTAGTCCGGCGCAGCAAGGAGAACGGCGGATCTTGGCCGGGCTACGACGCACCTGATCGGGACCGACATCGCCCCGACGCTGCTAGTTGTGACCTTGCAGCGCCGGCTTTTATGGGTTTCAATGAACCCTCACCATTTGCGGTGGAGAACTTGATGGCGCGGTTACTTAGTACCGCGGTTCATAAGTCCGCACACGTATTGGTTGGATCATGCGGCGAGTCGGAGCATCGGGTCTGGTACGGAGCCGAGCTTATTGAGCAGTTTGGCCAGATCGCGGCGAGTGAATGTCCAGGCGAAGGGTTGGCCAATCGCTTCGTAGTAGTCCTGGAACGCCAGCAGTCGCTCTTCGACGGCAGCCAACGAGGGGAAGTCATTGGGCGTAAGGACCTTGCGCTGGACGATGGAGAAATAGATCTCGATCTGGTTGAGCCAACTGGCATGCACGGGACCATGGACGGGAATCACGCGGGGATATTTCTGCTGGAGTCGGGCGACGCATTTGGCGCCGCGATGCGACGAGCCGTTGTCCATGATCCAGAACACCCGGCGCGCCTCGTTGTACGGCGGCTGGCGCATGACTTGGTCGACCAATCGCGCGAACGGAGCGATACCGGTCTTGGCTTCGCAGCGGCCAAACACTTTGGCGCGATGAACGTCGAGCGCGGCCAAGTAGGCCCAAGCGCCGCGCCGCTCGTATTCGCTCTCGACGCGCATGGCGATGCCGGGCGCGGGCGGCAGCGTCGGATGGCAGCGTGCCCGCGCCTGAATGCTGGTCTTCTCATCGGTGGACAGCACGAACTCGTCGGCGCGCAATGGCTGCCCCTGCCAGTGCCGCGCATAAAGGTCGAGGATGCGCCCGGCCTTGAGTGCGAACTGCGGATCACGCGGAAAGATCCAGCAGCGGTGCTGCCACGGCCGAATGGCGTCGGCGTTGAGCCAGCGCCACACCGTGCTGTCGCTGATGGTGGCGACCAATCCGAACTGTCGTGCCTGCTGCGCCACGTCAGCCACGCTAAAGCGCGACAGCGGCGCGCCCAGCGTCGCCGGCAACTCACAGGCGAGTGCCTTGACCTGCACGACCACGGCTGGGGGGGAAAGCCCGGGGTCGGCCCGGGCGCGCCTGATCTTCCAATCCAGCCAAGCGTCTTTGGAAGAAGCGTTTGCGCCACAGGCTCACGATTTCGCGCCGCGTGTGCAACGTCGCTGCGATTTCGTCGTTGCCCCAGCCTTGGGCGGCCAGCAGGATCATCTTGGCCCGGACGACCTGGTAATACGGTAACGTATACTTCGCCGCCCGACGGGTTAGCTCGCGAGCCTCGTCGCGCGACAGCACGATACGGTACGGACTGATCCTCGGTATGGCGCACCTCTGTGAAGGCAACCATGCCACAACCAGTCGCCGTTGGCAACATAATTATACGTGCTCGTATTTATGAAATGGACCACTTAGACGTCTCATCGCGGTCGCCGGCGTGGTCGCGGTTGCATTCGCAACGATTGCGTCGGCACAGTCGCCAACGATTGTGAGCCGCTTCGCCGAGGTGAACGGACTGAAGATCCATTACCTCATGACCGGCCACGGAGGAAGTCCCGTGATCCTGCTGCACGGGTACGCGCAGAACAGCCACATGTGGCGACCACTGATGAGGGAATTGGGTAAGACGCACGTCGTGATTGCCCCGGATCTTCGCGGATTCGGCGACACGACGAAAACCGAAAGCGGCTATGACAAGAAGACGATGGCGCAGGACGTACACGCGTTCGCTAGATCGCTGGGTATCGAAAAGGCAGGGATAACCGGACACGACATCGGGCTCATGGTGGCCTACGCATACGCCGCCCAGTACCCCGCGGAAGTCGAGCGCGTGGCCTTGCTCGACGCATTTATCCCAGGTGTGGGCGACACGACCAACCTCTTCCTACTTAAGGATCTATGGCACTTTCACTTCTACGGGCCGACACCCCTCGCGCTGGTGAAGGGGCGCGAGCGTATCTATTTCGAACACTTCTGGAACGACTTTGCCGCGGATGGCAAGAAGTCCGTCTCCGAAGCCGACCGCCGCTTCTACACCCGCAAATACGCTCAGCCCGGTGCGATGAAGGCTGGCATGGAGGTGTTCCGCGCGTTTGACCAGGACGCCAAGGACAATGCCGAATTCGCGAAGACCAAGCTCACGACGCCGATGCTTGTACTGGGTGGCGAGAAATCGGGAGGAGATTTTCTTATCTCGCAGGCCCGCATGGTCGCCAGCAATGTCGACGGCGTGATCGTGACTGGGTCCGGCCATTGGCTCGTCGACGAGGCGCCGGGGCAAGTGATCCCGCGACTGGTCGCATTCTTCCAGTAGCAACTCGGCGGCCGCCGGGCTCCGCCCGGTCTTCGAGCCGAGCGTCCGGTTCTGGGCAACGCGGCATCTTTAGTCCGCCCGCCCCTGCGCAAAGCCGCGCGCTCACCGCAACCACCGAAGCGCGGCCCGTGCGCGCGGGGCAGCTGGCTAATGGAAACACGTGATGGCGCCGGGGCGGTCCATTGCGCGACCATGCTCTCGCTCGCCGTTTGCCGTCGAGGCGTGACAAGCGCCGCCTCTGACGACACCATCCGCGTACGTTTGACCACCGGCAGAGGTGTCACCATGCAACAGACCAGCTCGCTGTATCGCGTTTCACAAAACACCGGCGTTCGTCCGTCGGCCTTGTCGTCCCTGTCGAGCCGCACACCCGTCGTGTTCGTAATTGATGATGACGTTTCGGTGCGCCAATCGCTGGAACTGTTGATTCAGTCCGCGGACTGGCAAGCCGAAACGTTCGCCTCCGCGACGGACTTCCTCGCGACCTCCCGGCCCGCTTGCCCGAGCTGCCTCGTGCTCGACGTTCAGCTACCGGACATGAATGGACTCGACTTGCAGCAGAAGATCGTTGCCGACGGCGGTAGCATGCCGATCATTTTCATTACCGGATATGGCGACGTGCCGATGACGGTACGAGCCATGAAGTGTGGAGCGGTCGAGTTTCTTGCCAAGCCATTCAGAAACGACGTGTTGCTGGGCGCCGTCGAGCAGGCCCTCGAACGAAGCCGAGCCGCGTTGGAATACGAAGAGAAGATGCGCACGCTTCGGGAACGGCATGCCTCGCTGACACCTCGCGAGCGCGAAGTCATGGCCTTGGTCGTGCTCGGACGTTTGAACAAGCAGGTTGCCGCCGAGCTCGAAATCAGCGAGATCACTGTGAAGGCTCACCGGGGCAAGATGATGCGCAAGATGCAAGCTCGTTCACTGCCCCATCTGGTCGACATGGCCGCGCGCCTGGTCCCTACGCGCCACCAAGAGAGCATACATACAGCGTCGTGCCGGCTTTAGAGCGACGCGAGGCGTTTAGGGACTCCATGGGTCACCAACCTTCCCGCTTCGTCGTTGCGGTGGTCGATGATGACCAGGGCGTTCTTCGATCGCTTGAATGTCTGCTCGAATCTGCAGACTATGCCGTGCGCCTGTTCGCGTCTGGCGCGGATCTCGTCGGCGGAAAATGTCTGCGGGAGATCGATTGCCTGATCTCGGACATCGACATGCCGGGCATCGATGGTTTCGAGCTGCTGCGCCTGCTTCAAGGGGCGCGCCCGGGGTTGCCGACGATACTGATCACCGCGTACCCCGAGGCTCTGAAGCGATTGCCCACGCTGGCTGCGAACGCTCCGCGGGTCTTCACCAAGCCATTCCAGGGTGACGAATTGCTGACCGCTGTCAGCGATGCTCTGCGGATTCACGGGGTGTGAATATGATGCTTAGCGGCCTTGCCTTTTGCCGCTGAGTAGCAGGCCTGTTTCGCGAGTGAACGGCAGGTTGACTTCACGCGCCGCCTCCGGCGGTCTAGACTTTCGCGACGGTCGGTAAAGCCGCACGCTTCCATGCCACCGGCACTGAAAAGAATCGCCGCGATGCCGAAAACAAATGCTTTAGTGGCAGCAGAACAGCATTTCATTCTCTCGAGCCTGTCGCCGGGCCCGACGCAAAGACGGGTCGCTCTTGCTGTCGTGCTCGGCTTGTTGGTCGTCTTCGCCTTGATCACGTTCGGTCCGCTCAAGGGCGTACACCTGCGTCGGGTCGAGGCATTCGTCCCGACTTACGTGACGGCGATGTTCGTCAGCGATTCGATCACGTCGTTCCTCTTGTT
Source organism: uncultured beta proteobacterium (assembly GCA_963728935.1). Classification (GTDB taxonomy): domain Bacteria; phylum Pseudomonadota; class Gammaproteobacteria; order Burkholderiales; family Casimicrobiaceae; genus CAVSMC01. The sequence goes on from CAVSMC010000002.1 coordinate 320,297, forward strand.
CGCTCAGTTCTCCATCGTGCGGTCCCGTTCCACCCTAGTGATCGCAAGTGGATATCTCTTCACGGCGCTTATCCTCATCCCGTTTGTCCTGGTATTCCCGGATGTCTTTGCGCCCGGGAACCTGATGGGCGGCTTGCAGAGCACTTCATGGCTCTGGATGTGTCAGCACGCTGGGTTCCCGGCGTTCGTCATAGGCTATGCCTTATCGAACGATGCGGACCCGACCAAGCGGCTCTGGCAAGGCACGGTAGGTGCGGGCATTGCTGCGAGCGTCGCCCTGACCGCGACCCTCGTCCTGGCGCTGTCATTCGCTTGCATCGCGGGCGATGCGTTGCTGCCGCGCGTGGCCTCCGATTACCTGCATTTCAGCCCGCGGTGGCCTTACTTCATCGGCGCACCTGTCGCGTTGCTGAGCATGGCCGCCCTGGTGGTGCTCTGGATCCGGCGGCACTCCGTGCTCGATCTTTGGTTGATCGTCGTGATGTGCCTGTACCTGATAGAAGTGTCTCTAAGCTACTATCCGGATCCGAGCCGCTTCAGCGTCGGCTGGTACACCGTGCGCGTGATCGGGTTCCTGTCCAGCAGTCTCGTCCTGATCGTCCTCCTGCACGAGATAGCGACACTGTACGCGAGGCTCGTTCGGGCGATCCTTGCTCATCGGCGCGAGCGGGAGGTACGGCTGATGACCGGAGACGCCGTCGCGGCGTCGATCGCACACGAGATGCGGCAGCCGTTGACTGCGATGGTGACGACTGCCGATGCCGGGTTGCGCTTCCTCGATCGTTCGATCCCGAACCTCGATCGCGCCAAGGAGGCATTCAAGCGAATCTCCGCCGACGGCCACAGAGCGGGAGCGGTGATCGGAAGCATCCGCGCGAGTTTCAAGAAAGATGTCCGGGACCAAAACGCGCTCGACCCCCACGAGCTCATCAACGAAGCGCTCGCTCTCGCGCGCGGCGACCTGCAGAAGCACGAGATACTCGTCCAAGCCGAGGCAAACGCGAAACTTCCGGAGGTGAGGGGCCATCGGGTTCAGCTGCAGCAGGTGCTGTTCAACCTGATCAGAAACGCCATTGAGGCCATGGCGGCAGCAGAGGAACCGAGGGTCCTGAGCGTCAAGTGCGAAACGTACGAAGGCAACCGCGTGATGGTCTCTGTCGCGGATACCGGGACTGGAATCAGGTCGCAGGATGCAGATCGGCTCTTCAGCCCGCTTTTCACAACCAAGCCCGATGGAATGGGAATGGGCCTGTCGATCTGCCGGGCGATCATCGAAGCGCACGAAGGCCGGTTATGGTTTGTGCCAAACAGCCCCAGGGGCGCCGTATTTCAGTTCACCTTGCCTAGCAATAACGTGGCTGCCGCCGCGGCCTGACTAGCGACCAGGAGCGGTGACGCTAAAGCCAGATCGGCACTTCAGCTTCGCGAGCGCCGTGACCGAGTCATCGGTATTTCGAGCGCCGCTGCCATTCTCACCAGCTCGGCAAGCGACTCCGCTCCCATCTTCCTGATGATATTGCTACGATGAATCTGCAGCGTGATTTCGCTGATACCGAGCTCGGCGGCGGCCTGCTTGTTGAGAAGCCCGCTTGCAACGAGAGGCAGCACATCCCGTTCGCGCGGTGTCAGCGACGAAAGACGGTGTTGCAAGTCGGCCAGCTCGGCGCCCTTCCGCCTCGCTTCGCGGTTCTGCGCAAGCGCTGAATCGATCGCCCGCATCAGGTCGGCTTCCTCGAACGGTTTCGTGAGGAAATCGACCGCCCCCGATTTGATCGCGCGCACGGATGACGGAATGTCTCCGTGGCCCGTGATGAACACGATCTGCGGATGCTCGCTCTGCGCGATCTGGCTTTGGAGATCGAGGCCGTTGATGTCCGGAAGTTCGACGTCCAGAACGAGGCAGGCCGGGACGTCGGGCTTCGGATAGGCCAGATACTCAGACGCCGTACCGAACGTGACCGCGGTCATATCGTGGCTCGCAAGAAGATCCGACAATGCTTCGCGGATCCGACGGTCGTCGTCGAGAATGAAAACGATGCAGTCCTGCGAGGCCACTGAGAACGCCCTGAGAGGATTGGCGCTTGGCAGCGCGGGCACGCGTTTGAGGCGCATCGGCTCCGGACCGGTTCCGGCGCGAGCGACTCGGCAATGTTACGCCACAGGTCGTGCCTGATCGCCGACCGGCAGCTTGCGCACACGCTTGCCCGTCGCCGCGAAGATCGCATTGGTCAACGCCGGCATCACGCACGATGTTCCGGGCTCGCCGATCCCGCCCGGCGCCTCGCCGCTATCGACGAGATGCACGTCGATCCGCGGCGCTTCGTTGATGCGCAGCACGCGGTAGTCGCCGAAGTTCGTCTGCTCGACCCGCCCGTCCTTGATCGTGATCTCGCCGTAAAGCGCGGCCGACAAGCCGAAGATGATCCCGCTCTCCATCTGCGCGCGAATGGTGTCGGGGTTCACCTGCAGGCCGCAATCGACGACGCACCAGACGCGCGTTGCGTTGACGACGCCCTCCTTGTCGATGCCGACCTCGACGACCTGCGCGACGAAGCTGCCGAAGCCGGTGCAGAGCGCGATGCCGCGTCCGCGTCCCGCGGGCAGCGGCTCGCCCCAGCCGGATCGCTCCGCGGCCGCCTGGAGCACTCTCTTCGCCCGCGGGTGCTTGTCGAGCAGGGCGATCCGGTAAGCGAGCGAGTCGGCCTTCGCCTCCGCGGCCAGCTCGTCGATGAAGCTCTCCACCACGAATGTGCCGCGCGTCACGCCGACGCCGCGCCACCAGGTTGTCAGAATCCCCGGCGGTTCCTGCGCGACCCACTCGACATGGATGTCGCTGAACCCGTACGGAAGATTCGCAACGGCCTCGACCGCGTCGCCATCCACGCCGTTCTTGATCCATGCGGGGTTGTAGCGCGCCACGATCGACGAGCCGGCGATGCGATGCGACCAGGCGAGCGGCCTGCCCTGCGTGTCGAGGCCCACACTGATGCGATCGTAGTAATACGGCCGATACAGGTCGTGCTGGATGTCTTCCTCGCGCGTCCAGATCACTTGCACGGGGCCGTCCACGTGCTGCGCGATCTGTACGGCGCGAATCGTGCCGTCGTACTCGAGGCGGCGGCCGAATCCGCCGCCCAGCAGGTGATTGTGAATGCGCACCTGCTCGCGCGCGAGGCCGGTGAGCTTCATGACCGCGGCCTGCGTGAGACCCGGAACCTGCGTGCCGACCCAGATGTCGCAGCCTTCTTTCGTCAGGTACACCGTGCAGTTCATCGGCTCCATCGCCGCGTGCGCGAGGAAGGGCTGCTCGTAGATCGCATCGATCTTCGTTGCGGCGCCCGCAATGGCCGCCGCGGCATTGCCTTCGTGACGCGCGACGACGCCGGGCTTTTCCGATGCGCGCGCGAGCTGACCGACAATGTCGGCCATCGACAGCTTGGCATTCGGTCCCGCATCCCATTGGGGCGCGGCTGCGGCAAGTCCCTGCTTCGCAGCCCAGGTGTGCACGGCGACGATGGCGACCGCGTCATCGAGCTGGACGACCTGCGTCACGCCGCGCACGGCCTTCGCCTTCGCCGCGTCGACGGAAACGAGCTTTCCGCCGAACGTCGGCGATTGCGCCACCACCGCGAACTTCATCCCCGCCAACCGAGTGTCGATGCCGAACTTGGCGCTGCCGTTCACCTTTGCGGACGAGTCGAGACGCCGGTGAGCCTTTCCGACGAGCTTGAATTGCGCAGGCTCCTTGAGCGTGACCTTCTCGGGCAGCGGCAGCTTCGCCGCGGCGTCGACGAGCGCTCCGTAGCCGAGCTTGCGACCGGTCGGCGAATGGATGACGGAACCGTTTTGCGCTCGACACGTCGACGCGTCCACGTTCCAGCGCTGCGCGGCGGCATTGACGAGCATGTCCCGCGCCGTCGCGCCCGCGCGGCGCAGCGGCGTGTACATCGCCCGAATGGCGGTCGACGCGCCGGTCATCTGGATGCCGATCAGCGGATTGACGTAGACCTTGTCGTCCGCCGGCGCATGCTCGATCGCGACCTTGTCGACGTCAACCTCGAGCTCTTCGGCAATCAGCATCGGCAGCGACGTGTACGTTCCCTGCCCCATCTCGATCATCGGCGAGACAAAGGTCACCTTGCCGACGCGGTCGATGCGCAGGAACGCGTTCGGCGCAAAGGGCGCATCGGTCGTCAGCGTGTCGCGGACCTCGGCACGTACCGCCAACCCGAAGCCGAGAAGCAGGCCGCCGCCGAGCGCACTGGTCGCAGCCATGAAGTCACGCCGAGACGGCGAAGCGAGATCGTGCCTGTTCACGCTACACCTCCGTATCGGGGATGCCGGCGGCGCGCTTGATCGCGGCACGGATCCGCGGATACGTGCCACAGCGGCAGATGTTCCCCGCCATCGCATCGTCGATGTCCGAATTGCTGGGCTTGGCCTTGGCCGAGAGCAGCGCGCTCGCCGACATGATCTGGCCCGACTGGCAGTAGCCGCACTGCGGCACGTCCAGCGCAAGCCAGGCGGCCTGAATTTTCTTGCCGGCCGAGGTCGTGCCGATCGCTTCGATCGTCGTAATCCGCTTTCCGGCTGCCGCGGAAACAGGCGTGATGCACGAACGCGTGGGCCGGCCGTCGATGTGAATCGTGCAGGCGCCGCACAGGCCCTGGCCGCAGCCGAATTTCGTGCCGGTCATGCCGAGCACGTCGCGCAGCGTCCACAACAGCGGCATGTCATCGGGAATATCGAGCCTGCGCGCCTTTCCGTTGACATTGAGCGTGATCATGCGTGCCTCCACCGCAACCGAAGTCGCGAAACACCGATAGGGTGAATCACACCGCAATCGCCGACGCGAGTCCATTGCACGATGGTGTCAGGCATCGCCCGGTTCGGCTTCAGGGGTCACCGATCCAAAGGTATCGCTCGATACCATCGTCCGATCGACCTGGCGCAGTGAATCTGGTTGCATTACGTGCATCGGCACGCCTTCTGAAGCGCATATCAATGCTCGAAGCAACCAACCGCGATCGGCGCCGGCTTCTAGGCGCAGCGCTGATGACGATCGCCGCGGCGCAGGTGCGCGGCGGGAGGGCTGCTGAGGCGAAGCGTTGCGCGGCAAAGTGGTGCTCGTCGACTTCTGGACGTACACGTGCATCAACTGGCAGCGCACGCTGCCCTACGTTCGCGCATGGGCGGACAAGTACAGGGACCACGGGCTCGTCGTCGTCGGCGTGCACACGCCCGAATTCAGCTTCGAGAAAGACCTCGAAAACGTCCGGACCATGACCAAGGCGCTGGACGTCGCGTATCCGGTCGCTGTCGACACCAACTACGGCGTGTGGAACGCATTCGACAAACACTATTGGCCGGCCCTGTACTTCGTCGACGTGCGCGGCAATGTCCGCCACCACCAGTTCGGGGAAGGCGAATACGAGCAATCCGAACGGATCATCCAGCAACTGCTGAGCGAGGTTGGATATTCGGGTTTCGGCAATGAACTCGTGCGGCCGCCGGCGCGAGGCGCCGAGGTCGCCGCGGACTGGGGAAACCTGGCCTCGCCGGAAAGCTACCTCGGACGCGAGCGCAGCGAAGGGTTCGCCTCGCCTGGCGGCTGGCTGACAACAAAGAGCAGAGCCTACGCCGTTCCAGCCGAGTTGAAGGTCAACCATTGGGCGCTTGCAGGCGATTGGACCATCGCAACGGACGCCGTGAAGCTGAACAAGGCGAATGGACGTATCGCATATCGCTTCCACGCTCGCGACGTTCACCTCGTCATGGGTCCGGCGACGCGCGGCGCAGCGATTCGGTTTCGCGTGTCGATCGATGGAAAAGCGCCGGGTGCTGCGCACGGTGTCGACGTCGACGAGCAAGGGAACGGCACGATCGCCGAGCAACGCCTGTATCAGCTCGTGAGGCAACCGGGCCGCATTGTCGATCGACAGTTCGAGATCGTGTTTCTGGACCCTGGCGTCGAAGCGTTTGCATTCACTTTTGGCTGAATACGCGCCGATAAGCGGAGCCCGGCCATGGCCGACATTCCAGCAACCATCGAGGAGATCGACGCGCGCATTTCGGCCGTGCGGGAGAACCGGCGAGCGCTGGTCGAGCAGGCGGCGGCGTACTCCGGGGCTGCAGACGACGAGTCGATCTCGCAACGCCTCGCCGACCAGGAAGCGGAGCTCGACGTCCTGATGACCCGGACGCCTCGAGCTTGCCGCATTCGCTCGGCAGAAGAACGCGCAAAGCGGCTAAGCGCTCTATCGTTTCTTGGGGTGGCTCGCTGGCGTCGAGCGTCCGGCGCGTAGCGCGTGGCAGAATTGGGCGTCGCCGCCCTTCCTTGGAGTCCCATCATGACAACGCGCGGATTTGTCGGACGCCGACCGAGCAAGGAAGTCGCGGAGCGGCTGCCGCCGGGCCAATACCCGACGGACGACTTTCCGGTGCTGTCGATGGGGCCTACGCCGCATGTCGAACTCGCCAATTGGCGGTTCACGATCAGCAGTGGCCCTAAGCCGCTCGCGAGCTGGTCGTGGCAGCAATTCGAACGTCTGCCGCGCACGATGTGGCGTCGAGACATTCACTGTGTGACCAAGTGGTCGAGGTTCGACACCGAGTGGGAAGGAGTGAGCATCGACGACTTGCTCGCGGCCGGCGCCATCGAGTCGCCGAGCGGTTTCCTGTTGGCGCAATCCTACGACGGTTACGACACGAACCTTCCTGTCGCCGACCTCGTGGGCGGACGGGCGATGGTCGCGACGCGCTATGCGGGCGAGCCGCTCGCGGCCGAGCATGGCGGCCCGGCGCGACTGCTCGTGCCTCATCTTTATTTCTGGAAGAGCGCGAAGTGGGTGAAAGGCTTGCGCTTCACCGCTCATAACGAAGCAGGCTTCTGGGAGCTGCGCGGCTATCATTTGTACGGCGATCCGTGGCGCGAGCAGCGCTATACGAACGATCCGTGAGCGGATCGACGCCGCCGACAACGTCGGGGTGGCAGCAAGCGATCATCGATCGACTGTTGCCGCGGACGCCCCGCGTCATGAGCGTTTTTCTGCGTGCGAAGATCGGCCCGTACGAAGCCGGCCAGCACGTCGACATTCGCCTTAGCGCTCCGGACGGGTACCAAGCGCAGCGCAGTTATTCGATTGCCTCCGCGCCGGAATCCGACGCAATCGAGCTCGCCATCGAGCGGCTCGAGAACGGTGAAGTGTCGCCGTATTTCCACGAAGTCGCGCAGCCGGGCGACGCGATCGAGCTGCGCGGGCCGATCGGCGGGCATTTCATCTGGCGCGCCGAGGACGGAGGTCCGTTGCTGCTCGTTGCGGGCGGCTCCGGCATCGTTCCTCTGATGTCGATGCTGCGCCATCGACGTCGTGTCGCGCCCGACACGCCGGCATTGCTCGTCTACTCGGCTCGCACCTGGGACGATCTCGTGTATCGCCATGAGTTGTTGGAAGCGCAGACAGGCGAAGAAAATTTCGCTCTCGTCGTGACCACCACCCGCGAATCACGTCATCGTTCGCACGACTTCGATCGCCGCCTCGATCGTGCGCTGCTGCATGAGATCCTCGATTCTTGGCACGAGAGGCCCCGCCATACGTACGTATGCGGCTCGACTGTGTTCGTCGAGGCGGTGGCGAACAACCTGGTGCTCGAGGGGCTAGCGGCAGCGTCGATCCGCGTCGAGCGCTACGGTGGAGCGGATTGATGTGAAGAACAAAGCGCGCGACGGCCCGCGCACGACTATCCCGGTGATCCCGCGGTTCCCGGTTGATACGCCGTCGCTGGCTGAACGCGCTTTTCCGTCGCCAGTACCGCCGCGCCGATGCACGCGGCAAGCACGGAGCCGATGAGGATGCCGATCTTCGCGACCGCGGCGCCTGCGCCGGCCGGGAACGCCTGATCGGCGATCAGCAGTGCCATCGTGTCTCCGACGCCGCACAAGCATGCGGCGCCGATGAAGTTGCGCAGCGTGACGTCGGCGGGAGCGATGGCGATATTCAACCGGATCGCGAGCCACGACGCAAGTGCAATTCCGAGTGGCTTGCCAACGACGAGCCCGAAAACAACGCCCAGCAGGATCGATCGCGTCGTCGGCGCCAGCACGTCGATACGCAAGTCGACGCCGGCGGCGGAGAAAGCGAAGAGCGGCAGTATCACGTACGTCGTCCAGGGCGAGACGGCGCGCTCGACGCGATCGGCCGGCGACAACAGCCGCGCAGTGGCCGCCGACAGGTTGCGGCTTGCAAAATCCCACACGGACTCCCGATCGATGGCGGTGCGGCGGCCGCGGCTCGATGCGAGCTCGCGTTCCGCGTACTCGAGCTCTTCGAGCGCGTTTGCCGCCTGCGCGAGCAACGGCGTCACGGCTGGCCTCGGACGCGTGGGAAGAAATGCAGCGAGGATGACGCCCGCAAGGGCCGCGTGCACGCCGGCGGCATGGAGAAACACGGCGAGCGCCACGGTGACCACGCCGTAAGGCCATGCCGCGTAAGTGCGCGACCGATTCAATGCGAAAAGCAGCGCTGCCGCAATGCTGCTCGCGACAAGCCACTGCGGCGAGAACGCGTGTGGATAGAAGATTGCGAGCGTCAGCACCGAGAGCACGTCGTCGACGACGGCGAGCGCGGCAACGAAGACGCGAAGCCCCGAAGGAACGCGGCGCCCGAGCAAGGCGAGGATACCGAGCGTGAACGCGACGTCGGTCGCGGTAGGAACCGCCCAGCCCGCCCGTGCGGGCCCTTGATTGAACATCAGGTAGATCGTGGCGGGCACGACGACGCCGCCGATCGCGGCGAGGACAGGCAGAACGGCCGCGCGAACGTCGGCAAGAGCGCCGCTCGACATTTCGCGCCGGATTTCGAGACCGACAACGAGAAAGAACAGCGCGAGAAACCCTTCCGACAGCCAGGCGCCGATCGTCAGCGACAACGCGTGGCCGGACGGTCCGACGACGAATGACGAGGCCATCAGAGCTTCGTAATACGGCGCGAGCGGCGTGTTCGCGCACAGCAGCGCGGCCACCGCTGCAAGCAGCAAGATCAAGCCAGCCGATGCCGGAAGATTGGCGAACGCGCGCGCCGAGCGCACGACGTGCTGCGCCACCGGGCGCTCGAGCGCCTCGAGGATCGAATGAAAGTCCCACGCGCCGTCATAGCGCAGCCCGTCGATGAACACGGTCGGCGTGCCGGTCACGCCATTGTCGCGACCTTGTGCGCGATCGAGCTCGACACGCGTGCGCGTCTCTTCCGAGTCGACATCGCGAGCGAAGCGTTCCATGTCGAGGCCGAGCGAACTGGCGTACGCGATCGCGTCGTCGCTGCTCACCGACGCCTCGTGGTCATAGAGCCAGTCGTGCATATCCCAAAATCGCTCCTGGCGTGCCGCCGCTTCCGAGATGCGAGCCAGCAGCTCAGCACCAGGGTGCGCGTGCTCGTTCGGAAAGTGGCGATAGACGTAGGCGAGCCGTTCGCCGACGGCTTGCCGCAGTCGCTTCAATACCGACCGCAGCCGCCGGCAGTAGGGGCACAGGTAGTCGCCGTAGAGCACCATGGTTACGGCATCGGGAACGCTGCCGCCACGCACATGGTCGCGCGCAGGATCGACCGCTTGCTGTAGCGTAACCATCGGTGACGTGTCTGCCGACATTGTTTTACCTATGCAGCATCGACGGGAAGCTCACGCCATGCTGTTGGACGATCGTATCGAGAAACGCCGGCCTGCGCCCGAGCCACTTGCATACTCAAGTATCCCACTCGCTCGACTCGACTTTGCGTCGGCCGGTGTATCGCGAGTAAATCGATACCTTGGTCCGATGGATGCCGCTTTGTCGATCTGTTTTCATTGCATTTGTCATGGAGGCGCGTCGGGCGTGAAATAGTGCGCCGATCCGGCGCTGTTTGAATGAGCAGACACCAGGAGGCTGCATGAGCGCCATCACCACGCGCGACGGAACCGAGATCTACTTCAAAGACTGGGGCAAGGGCCAGCCGATCGTGTTCAGCCACGGCTGGCCGCTCAGCGGCGACGCGTTCGAGGACCAGATGTTCTTTCTCGCCTCGCGCGGCTATCGCTGCATCGCGCACGATCGCCGTGGGCACGGCCGATCGAGCCAGCCCTGGAACGGCAACGACATGGACCAGTACGCCGACGACCTCGCCGAGCTGGTCGAGCAACTTCACCTGGAGAACGCGGTCCACGTCGGACATTCAACCGGCGGTGGCGAGGTCGCGCGCTACATCGCGCGTCATGGCACGAAGCGCGTCGCGAAGGCGGTGCTGATCGGCGCCGTCCCGCCGGTCATGGTGAAGAGCCGCACGAATCCGAACGGAACGCCGATCGAAGCCTTCGATCAAATCCGCGCTGGCGTCGTCGCCGACCGATCGCGGTTCTTCATGGATTTGAGCCTTCCGTTCTACGGCTACAACCGCGCCGGCGCGAAGGTTTCCGAAGGCGTCCGGGAGCAATTTCGGCTGCAGGGTCTGATGGCCGGAATGCCGGCGTGCTATTTCTGCATCAAGGCGTTCTCCGAAACCGACCAGACCGAGGACCTCAAGCAGTTCGACGTTGCGACGCTGATCCTGCATGGCGACGACGATCAGATCGTCCCGATCGAGGACTCGGCTATGCTGTCGGCGAAGCTCGTCAAGGGTTCGATACTCAAGGTCTACAAGGGAGCACCGCACGGCATGTGCACGACGCACAAGGACCAGGTCAATCAGGACCTGCTCGCATTCATCAAAGGCGATTAAGAGTTTCATCGAAAGGAAACTGGTCCATTTCGCTGATGCCGAGCTCGCCCGCGACCTGCTTGTTGAGAAGCCCCCCACGACCAGTGCGAGGACCTGCACTTCGCGTGGCGTCAGAGATTCATAACGACTGCGTGGGTCCGCCAATTCGGCGTCGTGACGACGTCGCGCGTCACTCACCTCGAGCGCGCTCGCGATGGCGCCGAGCAGCGCGTCGTCACGAACCCGGTGGCTCCCGCGGCTGATACCAAGGTCCAATTTCAGTCCCGCCGATGACTCATTAGGCTCCTGGCGTTACTGCATCTGGTGGACCATCCCGGGCCGCCTGAGAGCGAACGAGGAGCCATGATGTCAACGCTGACGCGAGTAGCAGGCCTGCTCATCGGAACCGTCATGACGATGGCGCACGCCGCGCAGGCCGCTTCGAACAACGCCGAATCCAGTCCCGCTTCGACCAAACCGGCGATCGTGCTCGTGCACGGCGCCTTTGCCGACGGCAGCAGCTGGTCAAAGGTCATACCGCTGCTCGAAAAAGATGGCTACTACGTCACCGCCGTGCAGATTCCCCTCACTTCATACGCCGACGACGTAGTGACCACCAGGCGCGTCATCGATGCGCAAACGGGGCCGGTGGTCGTGGTGGGGCATTCCTACGGCGGCGCCGTCATCACGCAAGCCGCCGCGAACAACAGCAACGTCAAGGCGCTGGTGTATGTAGAGGCGTTCGCACCCAACGTCGGAGAAACCATCGCAGCCGCGGGCGCGAAGTATCCGCCGCCACCGCTCGGCCCAGCTTTGAAGCCGGACGCTGCGGGCTTCCTTTGGGTCGATCGCGCGAAGTTCCGTGACGTGTTCTGTCATGACGTGCCCGTAACGGAGGCCCGCATCGCCGCGGCAACACAGAAGCCCATCGCGGCAGCGTCCTTCGAAGCAGCGCCCACGAATGCCGCATGGAAGTCGGTGCCCTCGTGGTTCATGGTGAGTACGCTGGACAGGGCAATCAATCCGGACCTCATGAAGGCGCAGGCCAAGCGCGCCAACGGCACGCTCATCGAGGGCAAGTGGAGTCACGTGCCGTTTCTGTCGCAGCCGCGCGTCGTGGTGAAGGTGATCGAGGATGCGGCGAAGCACGCGAGCGCGCGGGTCAGTCAATGAGGCGGCATGAACGTCCGAGCGTCGCCCGCACCACGACATTCGAAAGCAATCTTTCGAACATCAGGACAGGAGAGCTCTCATGACACATGTTCTTCCAAGCGGCGGTGGCAAGGTTCAACCGGTCAACTCCCGCCGAATTGAGGCTCGTGCAGACATTACTTGGGGGGGCGTTGCCGGACATTGCTACACGTTTGGGCGTAAGGCATTCGACTGCGCGAGCGCAACTCAAGGCCATCTTCGCGAGACCCAGACCCATCATCAAACGGATCCAGGGCATGAATTCGTGCACAAGGCGTAGAAGGGAGCGGCGGCCGAGGGCCGTCGAAGCGAACGTGTTCCTACTTGACTGGTTGTGGCTCGGGAAAGGTCCAGGTGCCGTCGATAATCTCTGCCGGCCACCGGTATTCGCTGTTTCGTCCCCGAACTACCGGCGGCGTTATCCTGGGTGATGCTCGAAAAGTTCGGACCCTCTCTCTACTCGGCCGAAGGAGGAACCGTTTCGTTCTTCGGCTTTCCGTATCCCACGCGAATGGCGGTGGCGCGCCTGTCGGACGGGAGCGTCTGGATATGGTCGCCGATAGCATTGACGGACGACTTGTCCAGGGCAATCGAGAGCATCGGCCCCGTCCGCTACATCGTCTCGCCAAACAAGCTACATCATCTCTTTCTACACGAGTGGTCCTGCCGTTGGCCGGACGCGCACTTCTATGCCCCGCCGGGTCTTGTGCGCAAGGAGCCCCAACTGCACTTTGATGCCGAACTGATGGATGAGCCGAACCCCGCGTGGGCGGTGGACATCGACCAAGTGATCTTCCGAGGTTCGTTCGCGATGGCCGAAGTAGTGTTCTTCCACCGCGCCTCAGGAACTGCGATCTTCGGAGACCTCATCCAGCGCTTCCCCGAATCGACTTGGTCCGGCTGGAAACGAGAGCTGATGCGACTTGGCGGCGTAGTCGGCAAAGAAGGCAGCACGCCGCGCGACTGGCGGGCGAGCTTCCTGCGCCGGGGCCATGGCCGGGCCGCTCGGGAACGCGTGCTACGTTGGAAGCCCGTTCGGCTGCTCATCGCTCACGGCGAATGCGCGCAGTCGGGTGCGACCGAGATCATCGCGGCGGCGTTGAGCTGGATCTAAATTGCCAACCCAGGTCTGCCAATGTCGCGTAACGGATACTCTCCGCGATTGCGGCTCGCGTGGCTGAACAATCTGCGGCACGCCGCGCGCTCCGTAGCCGCTTTCGAACTGAACAAGACGCGGGTGTCGATCCGTGGCCGCCAGTGGGGATACGGCCGAGCTTTGTGTCACTTGGGTGCCTCGACCTGGTTCGTGTTCATTCGCCGCTCGATGCGATCCTCGAACTCCCCGATATAGGACGCAAGGGTGTTCGTCCCATGTTCGACGGCTGAGCGTACGGAGGTGTCGAGATCACCAATCCGGCTCCCGGTCCGAGATTGCTCTTCTCTGACGACGGATTCGAGCTTTTGCAGCCGCTCGTCGAGTAGGGTGCGCAACTCGGTGAACCGCGAAGCTTCGGCGCGATCGGCGAGATCTCGCTGCGTCTGCAGGTCGCGCGACGAGCGCCGCGCGTCGAGAACAAGGGTAGTCTGGACATACAGGAGGTAAACTAGGAACAGCACGGTAAGAAGCACGATGATTCCGAGCATCACGAGGCCAAGGGGCGCTTCCACGGTTGCGACCAACAGCGACAACGACATCGGCGTCGTGAATGCGCCCCAGTTGAGCGCGGCAAACAGGACGACCAATACGAGCACACTTCCCAGAAGCAACGTTCGCAGCGGCATGGCCAGTTCACTTTATGCAGAAGGCTGATACCAGCATATTACTCGCGGTATGGCCTCGGGCGGGCCACCGGCCACGCCAATGCGACGCCGCATCCTCGTGACGATTTTCATTCGCAAGTACTGGGACAGTCTGCGCTCGAGCTTCTGGTTCGTGCCCGCGATCATGGCTGCTTGCGCCGCGGTATTTGCTCTCGGGAGTGTCACGCTCGACAAAGCCGTGACCTACGAGTGGCTCAAGGCGCAGGGGTGGGCCTACACCGGAGGCGCCGAGGGCGCGAGCCTCGTGCTGAGCACCATCGCGGGTTCGATGATCACCATCACCGGCGTCGTCTTTTCAATGACGCTTGTCGCCCTTTCGCTCGCTTCGTCCCAACTCGGACCGCGTCTCCTGCGCAACTTCATGCGCGACCGGATGAATCAGGTGGTCCTGGGAACCTTCGTGGCCGCGTTCGTGTATTGCCTACTGGTGCTGCGCACGATTCGCCGTGCCGACGAAGTCCTTTTCGTTCCGCATCTCTCCGTCACGTTCGGTGTCCTGTTCGCCATGTTGGGCGTCGGCGTGCTGATCTATTACATCCACCATGTCTCGGTGTCGATACAGGCAGATGAAGTCGTGGCGCGCGTCAGCAAGGAACTGATGGCGGAAATCGATCGACTGTTTCCCGAGCAACTGGCAGAGGCCGGGTCGGCGGCCGCGGCAGCGGCCATGCCCGAGGACTTCGAGGACTCAGCGTGCGCCATCGATGCCGCCGAAGACGGGTACGTTCAGGGCATCGACAACGAGGCGCTCATGGCGCTCGCCGAGGAACGGGACATGCTGTTCCGCCTCAAGCGACGCCCCGGCCAGTATGTCATAGCGAAGCAAACGTTGGTCATGGCTTGGCCCGGAGACCGTGTAGACGATGAGATCGCGCGGAAGTTGAACGAAGCATTCGTTCTTGGAAACCAGCGCACGGGGGCGCAGGATGTGCAGTTTCCGATTCAACAGCTCGTCGAAATCGCGATTCGCGCACTCTCACCCGGCATCAACGATCCCTACACGGCACTTACCTGCGTGGATCGGCTCGGCTCCGCGCTGTGTCGACTGGCGCAGCGGGTGATTCCATCCTCGGCACGGTTCGACAAATCGGGCCGTCTGCGGGTGATGGCAGAGGCAGTGGATTTTGCCGCCGTCGTCGACACGGCATTCACCCAATTGCGTCAGCACGCACGATCGAGCGCAGCTGTCGCGATCCGGCTGCTCGAGACAATCGCCGTGATCGCAACGGCGATGCGCGAACCGAACGGTCGCGCGGCGCTCTTGGGCGTCGCGGAAGCGATCAACATGGCGGCGCAGGAGGCCCTGCCCGACGTGGGAGATCGACTGCAAGTGGGGCGACTCTACCAAGACGCGCGGGGGGCGCTGGAGGTCAACTAAAATCATCGCCTGATTGCCCTGCGCGTCACTACCCGATAAACAAGTCCCTGCACCAGGATGGAGAATGCGACGACGAGGATCTCCATGCCGACGAGGACGAACAGCGCCGCGTTGAGGATCTCGTCGATCAGTTCCGAACATGTCCACGTAACCGCGTGTCGTATCGGACATCGCAAGGGCGCGGCCGACGTTGCCGATCATGAGGCCGGTCACCACCAGCCAGCGCCCCAAAGACCCGGGGGCACTCGCCACGGCCTATGTCCAGTGACCGCGGCCAGCGTGAGCAGCAGCTCGATTTGGCAGTCGTCCACGGAATTCAGCAAGTGGGCTCGAACCTGGGACCTGCGGATCAACAGGCTACCGCGGATTCTCATCTTTTCAGGTACTTACGGCAAGATCGGTTCCGCAAGTTGCTGTGATTTCGGCCCCGTGCGCGCCCGTGGACGGCGATGCTCGCTGATATTGCGGAACGTCAACGCCGTTGGTTGTGACCGGCCGGCAGGGCTACTTGCGCCCGTTGCTCCCTGTCGCGCCTCGGGAACGCGGCCGTGGCGAAGTCGTCGAGCGGCTCAAGGAGTCCTGCGCTTAAGCTTAAGAGACCGGTCGCTGGCGAGCCGCCTTTCAGCTGTTGGATGGCCCGGCGAGATACTGCTCGTCCGTCACCGCCTCCATCCACTCGACCGGGGCACCGTTGAGCGCCTCCTGGATCGCGAAGTGTGTCATGGCCGTGGTCGGCGATGCACCATGCCAATGCTTGTGATTGGGTGGGCACCAGATGACATCGCCCGCGCGAATCTCCACGACCGATTTCGCCTTCGCGTTGCGTCCAGCCGCACCCCGAGGTGACGATCAGCGTCTGACCGAGCGGGTGCATGGTGCCGGTTGGTTCGTGCGCCCCGCTCGAAGGTGACGCTCGCACAAGAAACGCGTGACGGCTCGGGCGCGCTGTGAAGAGGGTCGATGCGGACGATTCCGGTAAACCATTCGGCCGGACCGCGGGTGGACGGCTGAGAGCAAGCGCGCTTGAGTTGCATGGTGCTACTCCTCAGAGACTGAGCATGACCTTGATGGACTCGCGTTGGTCCATCGCTCGATACCCACCGGGGACCTCCTCCAGGCCGATGACGCGGTCGAATACCCGCCCGGGCTGGATGCGGCCCTCGACTACGTCGGGCAGGAGCTCGTCGATGTACCCGCGGACCGGAGCGGGACCGCCGCCAATGATGACGTTCTTGTAAAACGTCGGCAGCGCCGGAATGCCTTCGTAGTGGGGTACGCCGACGCGGCCAATCGCACCGCCCGGGCGTGCGATGGCAACCGCGTCGTTCATCGATTGTTCGGTCCCGACGCACTCCAGCACCGAGTGCACCCCGTGGCCACCGGTCAGCGCCAGGACGCGTTCCGTGGCTTCGCCGCCACGCTCGGTTACGACCTCGGTGGCGCCGAACTCTCGGCCGAGCGTGATCCGGTCGGGGTGCCGGCCCAGCAGGATGATCCGCTCCGCGCCGAGCCGTTTGGCCGCGATGATCCCGCAAAGCCCCACCGCGCCGTCGCCGATGACCGCTACCGATCGCCCAGGGCCTACCCTCGCCACACGCGCCGCGTGATGGCCGGTACCCATCACGTCCGAGAGACTGAGCAGCGAGGCCATCAGGGCTTCGTCAGCGCGGGGGCCCACCGCGTAGAGTGTGCCGTCGGCATAAGGGACGCGCAGCGCCTCGGCCTGAGCACCGTTGAAGCCACCGCTGCCGAAGAACCCGCCGTGCACGCACGCGGTCTGTAATCCTTCGTGGCAGAACTCGCAACGCCCGTCCGAGTAGGCAAAGGGCATGATGACCAGATCGCCGGCCTTGATCCTGGTCACGGCCCGGCCAACCGCCTCGACGATACCCAATGCCTCGTGGCCCATGCTCTGGCCCGCTTCGGTGCGTTCCATCGAGCGGTAAGGCCACAGGTCGCTGCCGCAGATGCACGCGCGGGTCACTCGGACGATCGCATCGGTAGGCTCGACGATGGTTGCGTCGGGAACGTCCTCGATCCGGACATCCCCGGCCGCGTACATGATGGTTGCGCGCATCAACTACCTCCATTTCGAATCGATTATGTAAACGATCATCGGCGCCCAACGTCGCTATCCCAAATGGCGTCCCTCCACGTCAGGGGCCCGTGAAGGTCACGCGCGGGTCGCCAGGCCCCAGCGCCTGGGCGAGTCCGGCGCTGTCTTCAATGCGCCCAATTGGCGTGTAGCTATAGCTGGACCGGAATGTTTGATAGAACACCACCAGCGTGTCATTGCCATACAACAGCACGTCACCGGTCCGGATCGTGCCCGGACGCGCGGCGTCAGTGGGCAATCTGCGCGGCAGACGGCCGTGCTTTTCGTTGCCGTTCAGCTCGGCCATCTCGAGCGTCACGGGCAGCAATTGCACCAACGCGTGCGCGGTCGGGTTGTCTTCCAGCCTTACGGCAAAGCGCTGTGTGCCGACGGTCATCCACATATGGGGCTTCTCCTGAGATGCAATCGGCGCCTCGGACTGCCGCGTGCTGTGGGCTGCAGCCCGCTCGTTAGCGGCGCCGCCGATAGACAAAAGTGCCAGGCCGAGCAGAGCGATACCCGTCCAAGAGCGACGTGGGGGATCAACTAACGAGCGTAGGCGCATGTATGGCATATCAGCAGCTACTGTCGCTGGTGGACATCAGCCGGACGGCAATGATCGTGTCGGAGCAGTCGACGCGGGCGCGGCCTCGGACCGGTCCAGATTGATGTGCTTCACGACGCGGGCCGGTACCCCTGCGACGACGACGTTGTCGGGCACGTCGCGGGTCACCACTGCGTTTGCCGCCACCACTGCGTTCTCGCCAATGGTCACGCCCGGCATCACTGATACCGCTGCGCCCAACCACGCTCCCTTCTTGATGACGATGGGTGCGCAATACGTCGATCGCCGCGTGCTCGGATCGAGCGGATGGCTGATGGTGATCAGGTTCACCCTGGGGCCGATGAGCACATCGTCGTCGAGGGATGCCGCCGCGGTCCATGAACTCGCACGCGTGATTGATGAACACATTGCGTCCGACGCGGATGTTCCCGCCAGAATCGGTGTAGAACGGCGGCAACAGCCAGAATGAATCGTGGACCTCCGTTCCTGTCAGGCGGTTGAACAACGCGCGCACCTCGCCCGGGTCGCGTGTTCATCTCGGCGATGATGCGCTGCGCGTCGGTGATGAGCGCAGCAATCTTCGGGTACTCCGGGTCGCTCAGCGCGATCACCTCGCCTCCGAGTTCGCGCTGGAAGATGTCACAGGTGATCATCGGTATCTCCTGCGATCGCGCGGTCGCCTCATCGGCCGAGGTCCGCCGCGAACATTCGTCTCAGCCGGCAGCTGCTGTGGCGCGCTGACCCAAGTGCTCGTTGAAGAACATTGCCAGCTTAGCCCACGGGATCAGGCCCACCCGGTCGTACAGATCGACATGGCCCGCCCCGCGAACCCAGTACAGCTCCTTCGGCTCGGCGGCGCGCTTATAGGCGTCCTCGCTAAATTCGCGCGAATGCGCTTCGGTGCCGGTGATGAACAGCATTGGACGTGGCGAGATTGTCTCGATGTCGTTGAACGGGTAGAAGTTCATGAATTTGGTATTGCTACTGAGCGTGGGATGAGTGGTCAGCAGAGGCGATTGACCCGGCGGCGTGTACTCGCCCCGCGGCGTGCGGTAAAAATCGTAGAACTCGCGCTCGATGGGATTGGACTTGTCGGTGATCTCGTGCACCGTGCCGCTGGTGTACTTCGTTGCGCCGCCCGCTAACTCGACGTAGCGCTGCTGCGCCGCCTCGGCAAGCACGGCCTTGCGTTGTGCCAGGGTCTGGGATTTGTTCAGCGCATGACGATTGACTGCGCCCATGTCGTACATGCTGACGGTAGCGATGGCCTTCATGCGCGGGTCGATCTTCGCCGCGCTGACGGCGAAGCTGCCGCTGCCGCAAATGCCGAGCACGCCGATGCGCTCCCGGTCTACGAAGGGCTGAGTACCGAGGTAGTCGACGGCGGCACTGAACGCTTCGGCATAGAGGTCCGGCGATACCGAGTTACGTGGACGGCCTTGGCTCTCGCCCCAGAAGGGCAGGTCGATCGACAACGTCACGAATCCCTGCTCGGCCATTTTCGTGGCGTAGAGATTGGCGCTCTGCTCCTTGGTCGCGCCCATCGGATGTCCGACGACAACGGCGGCACGGGTGCTGCTACGGTTCAGGTCGTTGAGGACGAAGAGGTTGCCGGCCACGTCCATTTCGTACTGACTCTTGAAGCGGACTTTGCGAACCGTCACCCGAGGGCTTTCGTAGAAATTGTCCGCATCCGCAGGCGGGCGGCCGGCCGTGGACCGGGCAGGCGGTGACGGCCGCGGCGCGGCCGCCGCTCCGCTGGCCGCCATCATCAGACCACCCAGTCCGAGCAGGCCGGTGCTGGCGTGCTTGATGAAGCGCCGGCGCCCGGGTGCGTGCTCGGCGTCGCCCAGCGCAAGTGGCTGTTGCGAAAAGACTGCGGTGCTCATGATCGATTGTCCTTTCTGAATGATGTTCAGCGAATGAGTGCAATTGTGGCGACGTATCGAGCCAGTGACTAGTTGATTAATGCTTATTCCGCCTATTAGAATCGCTAACGAATAGCGGAGGGCCGACGGTGGCGGGACGCAACCTGAACGACCTGCTGGCCTTCGTGACCGTGGCGCGCGAAGGCAGCTTTACTCGCGCCGCGGCCGCGCTGGGGGTCACCCAATCGGCGGTGAGCCAAGCCGTCCGCGGGCTCGAGGAGCGGCTGCGGATTCGCCTCCTGACGCGCACCACGCGCAGCGTCGCGCCCACGCCAGCGGGCGAGCGTCTGGTAAACGCCATAGGCCACCGTTTCGACGAGATCGAAGCCGAGCTCGATGCGCTGACCGAACTGCGCGATAAGCCGGCGGGAACCGTGCGCATCACCTGCGGCGACAACGTGCTGCGCACCGTACTGCTGCCAAAGCTCACGCCCGTGTTGCGCGAGTATCCAGACATCACGCTCGAGTTCGACGTGAGCTACGGACTCCGCGACATCGTGGCCGACCGCTTCGATGCCGGCGTGCGCCTTGGCAAGACCATCGCCAAAGACATGATCGCCGTGCCCATCGGTCCGCCTCTGCGCATGGCGGTCGTGGGCTCACCCGATTACTTCGAGCGCCACACGCGCCCCAAAACGCCGCAGGACTTGACAAGTCATTCCTGCATCAACCAGCGCATGCCCACATCAGGGGGCCTATACGTCTGGGACTTCGAGCGGCGGGGGCGGAAGGCCAACGTTCGCGTCGACGGCCCGCTGATCTTCAACACCACACCACCTCAGGTGGACGCGTCACTGGCGGGGCTGGGAATCGCTTTGTTGCCCGAAGATGAACTGATGCCGCACGTCGAGACGGGAAAGCTGGTGCGGGTGCTTTCGGACTGGTGCCCCGAATTCGCGGGCTATCATCTGTACTACCCGAGCCGAAGGCAACCGTCACCGGCCTTCTCGCTTGTCTTGAAGGCATTGCGCATCAACAGCGCAGACGGCGCCTAGGGGCGTCCTCCACTTTGATGCAATCGGTCCAGGTCACGTGATCGGCGAAATGGCTTGTGCTGGTTCGGGTCCGCAACCTTCCAAGTTGCGCGCATGGCTTGCTCCGATTGCCTCTAGTCGCCGCTTCGAATCAACGTCTCTGACAACAACCGCTATCGGCGACTTTCCAATAAGGCTGCAGTCGGCCCGTACGCGGCCGGCTTTCGTACCGCAACGGCAAGGCTTTACTTGGATCGAATATGCGCAAGCTCACGGCGTCGACCGCTGAGTTGCGCGAATGAGGCTGAGAACGGAGGAGGAACGCCAGCTGGCGTTCCGCAATCGAGTCCGTCGGTCCGAGTGGACCTAACGCTTTGTGCCCTTCCCGAGAGATGGGTGACAGTTCATTCCGGCCCCCTGTGTCAGGATAGTTGTCGCGTCGTTCGAAGTTGAACCTCTGAGGGGCGAGAACTCGACGACGACATGACCAAGCCGTTCTCCGTAGCATTCAAACAGAAGATGGTTCAGCGGCTTACCGGGAAAACCGCACTGAGTGCAACGCAGCTGGCTCGAGAGACAGGAGTCCGGCAGCAGAACCTATCGCGCTGGCTCGACGACGCGCGTAGCCTGCCGATGATGACCGATACACCGAAGCTTGCCGTGCGCGAGGGGACAGTCGAACAGAAGGCTCGTGTCCTCGCTGAGGGCTCCAAACTTGGTGGCGAGGAGCTGACCGCCTACCTCGAACGCGAAGGGGTGAAACTCGCCGACTACGAGCAGTGGCGGATTGCCCTTGATGAGGGCGGACGAGCCTCGGTGGCTACGAATAAGCGGATTCGCCAGCTCGAGCGCGAACTCGCTCGCAAGGAGAAGGCTCTGGCTGAAGCTCGCTCGGCTTCTTAGCCACAATCATCGCAGTCCCGATCCAAAATCCGATCGCAGTCGCCGCGACCTCGGGGTTTTTGAGGCACCGCCTAGTCGCACGGAACTTACACTCGCCGTCGAAGCGCCCATGACCGCTTGCTGGCAATTGGGCACCCACGGGTAAGCTGCCGATGCCCGTTCCCGCGGCGCGATCAAGCCGCCAGCGGCACGACCGCTCTGGCAATCGTTTTCCCCACCACGCGCGACGCCACTTCCAGATCGTATTGCGCCTGCAGGTTGACCCAGAATTCCGGTGTCGTGCCGAACAGACGCCCGAGGCGCAATGCCATATCCGCCGACACTGCCGCCTCCCCCCGACATATCAAGTCGATTCGACGCTGCGGAACATGGATGTTCTTGGCCACGCGGTAGCGAGAAATCCCCATCGGCTCAATAAAGTCCTTGAGCAACACGTTGCCGGGATGCACTGGAGCGAGCCGCTTGCCGCTCGAGACATCCGAGAAGTCGATCTTCCTGAGTTCGTCGCGTCGAATAGTCATGGCTCTCTCGCTAGTGATAGTCCGTGATCCCCACATCATGTGCGTCGCCTCGCTCCCAACGAAAACATGCGCGCCATTGGTTGTTGATGCGGATGCTCCACTGCTCTTTCCGATCTCCCGACAGTCTCTCCAATCGGTTGCCAGGCGGGACGCGCAGATCCTCGAGTGCCTTTGCCGCGTCGATCGTCTTGAGCTTGCGCCGAGCCACCTCTTGCACATGCGGCGCGAACGTTCGGACCCGGTGGCCTTCGAATACCGCCGCGGTCAGCTTGTCGGCGAACGAGCGGATCACACGCGTATACTAATATGGCGCATTAGTAATGTCAATCGCTACTATTGCTGACATTGCTGAAACCTCAGCGTCGTTCACCGTTGATCGAGCAGAGTCCAGCAAGGTCCCGTTCAGTAGAATGCCGGGGCATGTCAATTGCCGACGCCGATTTCCTCGCGCCACTGCTGACCCCGCGCGGCCACCTCTTGCTGGTGTCGGATTCTGACGCACCATCCGTGCCTGCCGCGCTTGCCCGGCGTCTCAGCAATGCCTTTGCCCTTGGTTCCGGGCATGGCTTGCTGCAGCTTGGGGCGGCTGAAGTGGGTAGCATTCTGCCGCCCTCTTGGACCTGGTGGCGTGATTTTGCGGCGCGCTACGTGACAGCGCGATGCGCCACACCCGAGGGTGACACCATCGCCCAGCCCGACAACCGGGCTCTCATTGCTCTGATCGCCGACGCGCCTCCGATGGCTGGCGTGGAGTATCTAACGACGGAAGTGCTCACCGCGCTTTGGGCTGATCTTGATACCGCCTTGCGCGAGGAACTTGCCACATCGAAAAGCTCGCTCCAGGAATTTCTCAAGGCGCGTCATCAGATCTGGAATCTGGTTGGCCGGGTCCATTTCAATCTCGCCGACAACCGCAAAGACCTGGAGGCACCGTTCGCGTTTCTCGCCACCTACACGTCGCAGGTGTCGGTGCACGGCAAGGCGCGGCATTTGCCACTATCGCAGGCGCTGGGCGAGTTCTCCGATGGCAAGAGTCAGGCGCGGCTCCTCTCCCTGCTGGTACCGGTGCAGCGCGCAGCGGAACAATGCGGCTGGCTGCGCACAATGGTGAACTCCGGCGAAATCTATCACCCGCTGCGCTGGCTGCCCGCCGATGCCTATCAGTTCCTCACGGACGTACCGAAGCTCGAGGCTGCCGGCATCATCGTGCGTGTGCCGGGCACATGGCGCGCAGGTCGTCCCGCCCGTCCCCTGGTCAAGGCAAGCGTGGGCGCGAAGCCGCCTTCGTTGCTTGGAACGGACGCGCTGCTGGACTTCAACCTGGAGGTCACCCTTGACGGCGAGCGGCTCAGTGCCACCGAGATCAAGGCGCTGCTTTCCGGTGCCAACGGCCTGCAACTGATCCGGGGACGTTGGGTCGAGGTCGACCGCATGAAGCTGCGCCGTATGCTCGAGCGATTCCAAGTCATCGAACAGGCGGCGGCCAAGAATGGTCTGCCCTTTGGCGAGGCGATGCGGCTGGTGGCAGGAGCCTCGCTGGACGACGCGCTCGATTCCGCCGATGCCGACTGGTCGCAACTGGTCGCCGGTCCTTGGTTGGCTGAAACCTTGCGCGGGCTACGTCAGCCGGAGGGTCTGGCGCAGGTTAGTCCCGGGCCGGAACTCGGGGCCACACTGCGCCCCTATCAGCAGGCCGGCGTTCGCTGGCTGTATCTGCTCAACCGGTTAGGCCTAGGGGCGTGTCTCGCCGATGACATGGGCCTGGGCAAGACCATCCAGGTGCTCGCGCTGCTGCTGATACTCAAGCGCGAGCACAGGGAATCCCGCCCCAGCCTGCTGGTCGCTCCGGCGTCGCTATTGGCTAACTGGGCCGCAGAAGCCGAGCGTTTCTCTCCCGGCCTGCGAGTGCTGATCGCGCATCCGTCGGAGCTCCCGGCGGCTGAGTTGCAAGCGCTGGATGCTGAGCGATTGAGTGGCATCGATCTCGTCGTAACGACCTACGGTACTCTGCCGCGTTTGCCGTCCCTGCAAGGCGTGCAGTGGCGTGTGGCCGTGCTGGACGAAGCTCAGGCAATCAAGAATCCCGGCGCGAAGCAGACGCGCCAAGTGAAGAAGCTAAACGCGCAGTCGCGTATTGCGCTAACCGGCACGCCGGTGGAGAACAGGCTCTCCGATCTGTGGTCGATATTCGACTTTACCCACCCCGGTCTCCTGGGCACGGAGAAAGTTTTTGCCAGCCTTACCAAACGATTGGCCAAGGCCGAACACTTCGGTCCGTTGCGCGCTTTAGTACGACCTTACATCCTGCGGCGCTTGAAAACGGACAAGCGGGTGATCACGGACTTGCCGGACAAGACCGAACTCAAGGCTTGGTGCCATCTTAGGCCGACGCAGGCCGCGCTGTATCAGGGCGCGGTGAAGGAGCTGGAAGCCGCGCTGGAAGATGCCGAAGGGATTGGTCGCAAGGGGATGGTGCTCTCCTTCCTCATGCGGTTTAAGCAGATATGCAATCACCCTTCGCAATGGCTGGGCGACGGGGCCTGGCGCGCGGAAGACAGCGGCAAGTTCGCGCGCCTGAGCGAGCTCGCCGAGGTTATCGCCGCCAAGCAAGAAAAAGTGCTCGTGTTCACCCAATTTCGCGAAACTACCGAGCCACTGGCGGCATTTCTTGGCGCCACCTTCGGTCGCGAAGGTCTGGTGTTGCATGGAAACACCCCGGTTGCCAAGCGCCGCGACCTGGTCAAGCAGTTTCAGGAAGACGAACTGACGCCCTTCTTCGTGCTCTCGCTCAAGGCCGGCGGTGCCGGACTCAACCTTACTGCCGCCTCGCACGTAATACACTTCGACCGCTGGTGGAATCCCGCGGTGGAAAATCAGGCCACTGATCGCGCCTTTCGCATTGGCCAGCAGCGCAACGTGCTGGTGCACAAGTTCGTCTGCCGCGGCACCATCGAAGAGCGCATCGACCAGTTGATCGAATCGAAACAGCAACTCGTCAAGGACGTGCTGGAGGACGGCGCGGAACTTCTGCTGACCGAGATGAGCGACCGCGAGCTACTCGATTTGGTAAAGCTCGACATTCGTGCTGCGCAGGAAAACTGAACGTCGAGGAGAAATCAGATGAGCTTCGATGGCTGGAAGCCCTATGTATCGGCCGCCCAGCGTCGCAAGAAAGCCGCAAAGACGGCCGCCCGGGCAAAGAATAAGGGGGCCGACCTGTCGCCGGTGGCGGGTTCTCGCGGTGCCCTCGCCAAGACCTTCTGGGGCAAAGCATGGTGCGACAACCTGGAGCGTTACAGCGACTTTACCAACCGCTTGCCGCGAGGGCGCGCCTACCTGCGCAACGGTTCGGTGATCGACCTCAAGATCGCGGAAGGCCAAGTGAAGGCACAAGTCGTCGGGTCGAGCCTGTACAAGGTCGCTGTCAGCGTCATCGCTGTTCCCGGCGCGCAGTGGCAGTCCATCAGCGCCGACTGCGCAGACTCGATCGATTCGCTGGTCGAACTGCTGCAAGGCCGATTCTCCAAAGCCGTAATGGAACGCATCTGCAGGCCGAACACCGGCCTCTTCCCCGGGCCGAAGGAAATTCAATTCAGTTGCAGTTGCCCGGACTGGGCTTCCATGTGCAAGCACGTCGCCGCCGTGCTCTACGGTGTTGGCGCGCGCCTTGATGAACAACCCGAATTGCTGTTCACTCTGCGTCGCGTCAATGGCAAGGACCTCGTCACGCGCGCAGGCGCCGGCCTTCCGAAATCAAAACGCAGCGTGACTGCCGGCCGGGTACTCGATGATGCCCATCTGGCTGACGTATTTGGTATCGAAATGGCAGATGTCGCTCCGGCGACGGAATCAGCCACCCGTCGCAACAAGTCGACGGTAACCAAAGTGGCCAAGACGCCCGTCACCGTCGCTACGTCGACGACGCGCAAGACGCCTAACGGCGGAGCCACCAAGAGGACGGCGGTAACGCCAGAGCCAGTAAAGGCGAGGGTGCCAACCAAGTCTCCTGCCAGTTCGCGCAAGTCAGCAACCAGCAAAGCAAAGACTGCGACGGTGCGTGGCTCCGGTCGCTTGGCGAAGGAGAAATCTCGATGACAAGGATGTCTGACTCGCGACGGAATGCTCGCGATGATCTACAAGCTCGGCCTGTGTGCCGAGCGCAGCTGGCGACGACTGCGGCTTCGATGTCTTGCCAAAGTCGTCGATGGGGCTAAGTTCCGCGATGGAGTCGAAATGCAGAACGTAGTGCGTATCAAGCGGAGATCAGCCTAACAGAGTCGCCGCCTGATCAGCTCACGTACACCAGACTTGACAATAGCTCGTCCGCCACTCTTTGCTCTGTTCATTCTTGATTGATCGCGGCTTAGCGCAGACGCGGGAAAAGACATTGCCGGAATATTACCGAAGTCCGCCGCTCTCGGAAGAGCTAACTCATTTGAATATTGGCTCCCCGACCAGGGCTCGAACCTGGGACCTGCGGATTAACAGTCCGTCGATTAAAACGTAGAATTAATGCTAGCAATCAAGTATTTACATGCTTTTAGGTGGGGTCCGTTTTTGGGCAGTTCATGATAGTTAACACCCTCTGACGCACAGATACGCGGACTTAATGTACCCCGCCACCTAAGCTGCAACCGGGGCCCTTTTCCGCGGTATCGGATGCGGCGCCTTCCTTGCTCGGCCGTTTCGACCCCTGGTGCTCGGCGGCTTGTTGCCCCGCGCAGCGGCCGCCGGCATCGCTGATTTGACTGCTGGCTGAAGACTCAGCACAAGACGCTTGCCGAGAGCGCGCAGCGCCTCCTCCATCCGCGGAAATTTGGAGGGATGATGCGGGTCGAGCAGTCGACGAATCTCCTTTTCGTCTACTTGGAGCGTCCGTGCAAGCGCTGCCTTGGAAATTGCGGCCTCTTTCATCGCCAGATAGAGCGCAGCCTTAGCGCCTAAATCCGAGCTTGGCGCGATAACATATTCTCCTTTGCGAGGCGGCGAGGTTTCCGGAAAATCCTCTCCATCATCGATGCGTGCGGCAAACGCTTCGTCCAACGCATCACTCGCCTGCGCTAGTGCCTCTTCAAAATCGTCCCCCTGCGTCACCACTTCAGGGAGATCGCGGCAGGTCACGACGTAACCGCCTTCCTTTGCCGGCTCGAGCCGGACTGCATACGCTAGAGTTTCCATACGATTCGCAAGTCTCTCGCCAAATTCATCGCAGTCATTTCAAGTCCTTCGCGCTTTTGTTGTTCGTTTTTCGCTCGGCCAGCCAATGCCGTTAATTGTCGGACATTTTTGTCCGGCAGTCAAGCCCTCCCATCGAAGCCGACAAGTTTGAATGCCGGCGTATCCTACGCAGCGGCCTGCTCGTAGTAGTTGAGCAATCCTCCAAGCCGTGCACGACGAAGCACCGGACCGCCGCGACGCCTGGAGGAGGCGTCCGGCATGATCAGCGCATTGCCGAGGCCCTGGTGATTGCGCTCTTGGTGAAAATAGGCGTCGTATTCTCGAAGCGCACGGCGCAGCATCCTCTGTCCGTGCCATACGCACCACCGGGAAACGGCACGTCGCCGCTGTAATGCGCAGCGCCCGTGACCTTGCGGCGCCCATCGAGGCGCGGTAGCGGCTGCCCTACGGAGCTCATGCGCGTCCCAACGCCGCGGCTGAACCTCTTCGCTGCCTACTCTACGACCGAGCACCAGTTTCGTTCGCCTGAAGGAAACGCGTCATCTGATCGAATGGCGCCGGCTGCGCGATGAGGTAACCCTGAATCTGGTCGCAGTGAAGCAGGCGGAGGTGGTTCGCCTGTTCTTCCTCTTCGACGCCCTCGGCAATCACCTTTAGGTCGAGCGTATGCGCGAGTGAGTTGATTGTCTGGACTATCGTCATCGCTGCCGGATCCTTCAGCATGGCGACGATGAATGACCGGTCGATCTTGAGCGCCTGCACCGGCAACTTCGCAAGGTACCCAAGCGAGGAATAGCCGGTGCCGAAGTCGTCAATCGCGACCTGCACGCCCAGAGTGCGCACGTCGTTGAGCTTGCGGATGTTCCCCTCAACGTCCTCCATAATGAGGCTCTCGGTGATCTCGAGATCGATGCCGGTGGGCGCGACCCCGTTCAGGATCGCTTCCTGCACGCGCTCAACAAAATCGCGCTGCCGCAGCTGGATCGCCGAGACGTTGACCGCGACGCGCAGCCACCTGAAGCCCTGCTCGACCCATCTGCGGTGATCGAGCGAGGCACGCTGCAGCACCCAGGCTCCCACGTTGAGGATCATTCCGCTCTCTTCCATGAGCGGAATGAACTTCGCCGGCGGCACGAGCCCGAGGTCGGGGCTCTGCCAACGGATTAGCGCTTCCAAGCCGATGATGTTACGGGTCGCGGTGTCGACCTTGGGTTGGTAGTACAGCACGAACTCCTCCCTCTCCAGCGCCCGAACGAGCTTGCTTTCGAGCGTCAACCTCGCCCCGGTACGCTCGGTCAAGTCCGGTGTGTAGAAAACGTGCCGCTGCCCGGTTTTCTTCGCCCTAAGCAGCGCCGCTTCGGCGTTGACGAGCAGTGTTTCGGCGTCCACGCCGTCGTTCGGGAACATAGTTAGTCCCGTCTTGGCCCGGACGTTTAGCTCGATGCCTTCTACCGCGTAAGGCTCTGCAAAGCAGTCGCGTGCGAGATTAGCGATGATAGATACCGCCTCCGCCTCGTCCTTGATCGTTGGCATCACGACCACGAAGTGATCTGACGTGATGCGGGCGACCGCCCCCGTGCCCGCCGCCTCCGTCAGCCGCTTAGCCACCCGGCGCAGCAGCTCGTCCCCAACATGTCGGCCGAGCGACTCGTTGACGGCGCGCAGGCGTTCGATATCGAGAAGCGCCACCGCGAACTGGCCTTGGGCACGCCCAGTTGCATGAACGAGCTGACCCAGCCGCTCGACAAGCAGCCGCCGGTTGGCCAGCCCGGTAAGTTCGTCGTAGAGCGCGAGATAGCCTGCGCGCTCGCTCTTTTCCAAGTGCTCGAGTGCGAAAGATATATCGGCCGCCAGCTCGGACAGGAGCTTGAGTTCCGGGCCGTCGAAGTGGTCCCTGAGCCCCGAATACATCGCCATGACGCCGACGACCCTCTCTCCCACCACCAAAGGGAGATAGGCAGCCGAGTTGATTCCGAGGTCGGCCAATGCTTGTTTGAAGCGCACGCGTGCGTCATTAAGCGCATCGTTCGTGATCGCCGGTTTCCGGGTCTGCGTCATCTCCGCGAGCAGACTTCGACCCGCCTCGCCGTTGTCCCCGAGGGAGAATGGGACCTGCTTCAGGTGCAGCACGCTCGCCTCACGACCGTGCCAGACAACCGGCTCCGCGACTATCCCTTCCGGATCCAGCAGGCCGATCCAGACAAAGTCGAGCCCGCCGGCCTCGTGCGCGATCCGGCAGCATTCTCGGAAAAGCTCCTCTCGATCTCGGATGCGCACGATCGCCGTATTGATCCCGCTCAGGACGGCATGGACCCTGCTCAGGCGCTCGATCTTCTCCTGCTGCGCCCTCCTCTCGGTGATGTCGCGCCCTATCGTGACGATGACAAGCTCGCCCTCCGTGCACAGCGCCCGGCGATACAGCTCGGTCCATCCCTCGCTGCCATCGCTCCGAAGATAGGGCGTCTCAGTACGCGTCCCGCGTTCACCCGCCGCGATGACCTCGTCGTCTTCGCTACTGAGCTGCTCGCGCGTCTTCCCGATCAGCTCGAAGGGGGCTTTCTGCAACAACTGCTCGCGCGTGTACCCAAGCTTGCGACAGGCGGTATCGTTGACATAGAGAAAGCGCATTGTCTTCGGATCGGTCAGGAAGATCGATTCGACGGACACGTCCATCGCCGCGCGGAAGCGATTCACCTCCTCTTCAACGCGCTTGCGATCGGAGATGTCGCTTAGGACCGACACGAAATGCAGCGGCTTGCCGTCTGCTCCGCGCACCAGCGAGGTCGTTACACTTACCCAGAGATAGGAGCCGTCCTTGCTCAATAGCCGCAGCTCCCTCTGGTAGGGTGTGCCGCTTCCCTCCACGATCTTCATGCGCCCCTCGGTGCTGGGGCCCATGTCTTGGGGATGGGTGATATCGCGAATGTTGAACTGCAGCGCCTCAGCGCGCGAATAGCCGGTCATGACGCAAAACGTTTGATTGACCAACCGCAGCTCGCCCTCGAGCGAACTATGAACGATGCCGACCGCCGCCTGCTCGAAAGTCGCGCGGTAACGCTCCTCGCTCACCTGCAGCGTTTGCGCCGCTTGCTTCTCGGCGGTGACGTCCTGCAGCGTGTTGAACCAGCGCCTACCCTCCTTCTGGTCCTGCTCCGAATCGAGCGGCTCTATGACTTGACGGATATGGACCGATTCGCCCGGCATGCGTTGCAAGCGATATGCAAGCACGGCGGCGGTGCCGGTCTTGGCCGCCTGAACCATGATGCGACGGACTCGTTCGCGATCCTCGGGATGAAGCAGCTCGAGCCACGCGCGCGTACTCCCGGGCATCGCGGCGGCATCGCGGCCGATCATGGTCGGGAGCGTCTCTGACCACGTCAGGAACTCGCCCGCCGCTCCGGTGATGACGTGAGCGAGCTTCGCCATCTGCTGGGCGCGGCGCAGCCCCGCCTCATAATCCCGAAGTGCCTGTTCGCCACGCTGTCGATCTGTCGTCTGCCGGTTACACTGCATGCAAGCCGCTTCACAGTTGGTCCCGATCTCTTCTGACCTTGCCGGAGTTAGCACGGATGGGGCGGCCAATGCTGCACGAGATCGAATACCTAGCGAAACATTTTCAGCGAGCAACCGCCTCGACGCACTTAGGGAAAACCCGGGGGAGGCCCCAGGAAAAACACGGGGCGAATGGCTCGGACGGTGTGCGGACAGTTACTGCGTCTGCGAGAAAGGCCGTCAACTATCGAGAAACACTAAGCCTGCGCGGATAGCGTAACGGGTCAGACTGGCGATGTCGTGGATGTCGAGCGCCCTCATGAGCTCTCCGCGATATGCCTCCGCGGTCTTGGGGCTGATCTCGAGCCTCTTGGCAATGTCCTTGGTCGTGTGACCTTCGGCGACTAACTGCAACACTTCGCGTTGCCGTGGAGTCAGCCGCTCCAGCGAGGTCTGTTCCTTGTCGAGCCGCTTGAGGCAGACCGAGACCACATGTTCCGAAACTGCCGAGCTGAGGAATTTCTCGCCCCGCATGGCGGCTCGTATCGCCAGCTCGAGCTCGGCCGGATCGGCGGTCTTGACGAGGTAACCTACGGCGCCCGCACGTAGGGTCTTGAGCACCGAATCTTCGTCCGCGCTCATGGAGAGCATGATCACACGCGTGTGTGGATACGCGTGGGCGATTCGTGCCGCCGCGTCCAGACCGTTGAGGTTGGGCATCATGATGTCCATGAAAACCACATCGGGGCGGTGGGCTGCGGCGAGGCGGAGCGCCTCACGGCCATCTTCCGCCTCCGCGATAACTTCGATGTCGTCGAGCGTTTGCAGCAGCGAACGGATGCCGGCGCGGAACAGCTTATGATCGTCCGCGAGTAGGACACGGATCTTTGTCATCGCACTCATACCGGCTCTGAGATAGGTTCGGTCAAGGGAAGCGAAAGGCGGATACGGGTCCCAAATCCTGGTTTCGAATCGACTTCCAGGTAGCCGCCGAGAATCTGTACGCGCTCCTTCATTCCCAACAAACCGAAGTGCCCGCGATTGGCGGCCCAGTCGAGAGTCTTGGCTACGTCGAACCCCACGCCATCATCGCGAACCAGTAGCTCCATGGCGCCACCATTCTGGCTCAACTCGATCCGGATGTGCTGCGCCTGCGCATGCCGCAAGACGTTGGTCAGCGCTTCCTGAATGACGCGGAACGCGGCGATTGCGACCTCGCCAGGCACCTCGTTCAAGTGACCCACGACTTCAGTGGCGATCCCCGTTCGCTGCTCGTGTTGTGAGGCGAGCCATCGCAACGTCGCGTCCAAACCGGCCGTGTCGAGCATCGTAGGACGCAGCTCGAGGGCGAGACTGCGCACCTGGTCGCCACCGCGTTGCAGGATCGACATGCACTCTTCGAGAATCGATCGAGCGGCCTCTCCGGCCACCGTCTTGGCGGCGTGGAGTTGCAGTGTGATGGTGGCGAGGAGCTGACCGAATTCGTCGTGCAGCTCGCGAGCCAGGTGGCGGCGCTCCTCCTCCTGGACTTCGAGCAGGCGGCGGGAAAGAAGCTGCAGGCGATCCGCGGATTCGCGCAAGGCCTGCTCAGCGTGCACCCGATCTTCGATGTCCACGAGGACTCCATACCATCTGAGAAGATTTCCTCTCTCATCGCGCAACGGCACGGCCCGAACCAGGAACCAGCGATATTGACCATCCGTGCCACGATAACGCGCTGCATTATCGAACGTCGTACCGGCTGACACGGCGGCGCGCCATTTTCCAAGATGCGGGGCAATATCGTCGGGATGTACCGTGGACGCCCAGCCCCAACCTGCCGTGTCTTTCACGGATAATCCGGTGTATTCCTGCCAGCTTCGGTTTGTGAATTCATTCGAGCCGTCGGGCATAAAGATAAACGCGATTACGGGGATGGTATTGATCACGTCACGCAGTTGTTCTTCGTTCTTCCGTACCGCATCCTCCGCGCGCACTCGCTCAGTAACATCTTCGTTGACGATGACGGCTCCCACGATCAGCCCCTCCGCGTTGCGGATGGGCGCCGCAGAGTTGCGCATCGTCTTGCTTTTGCCATCGAAGGCGTCGATGTCGATCAGCTCGTTCAGCTGGGTCTCGCCCCTGAACGCCGCGCGCACCCCTGGCCATTCTTCCGGCTCGATTCTCTTGCCCGACTCGTGCCAGAAGCCTTTGGTCCGCATCCGGCGCTCGAGGCCGGAAACGATGAGGTCGCCCCAGATCCGCCTTGCCGCCTCGTTGACGGTGATGATGTCGCCCTCGCGGTCGGTCACCGCCACACCTACCGGCAGCGTGGCAAGCACGAGTTCCAGGAGTTGCTGACTCTCTTGCATCGACTGCTCGGCGCGCTTGCGTTCGGTTACATCCTCGACAACGGCCGTGACGCCGATCGGCTCGCCGCGCTCGTTTCGCTGCGGCGCAAGCGAGACACTCGTGTATATCAGTTCGCCGCCGCTCTTCTGCCGCAGGCGAACCATGCCTGTGAGTGTTTCTCCCTGCATCGCGCTACGGATCAATTGACGATAGTCCTCCACCTGGTCCGGGGGAATCGTGCGACACAGCCGACCGAGGACCTCATCAGCCTTCCAGCCGAAGATCCGTTCCGCGGCTTTGTTCCAGCTCGTAATTCCCCCTTCGGGATCGATTCCGGCGATGGGCAGTGGTGAAGTATCCAATATCAGTTCGAAGTTCGCTTTCGTACGTTGCAATGCGTCCTCGATCGATTTGCGCTCGGTGATGTCCTGCACGCTGCCGAACATGCGAACCGGTCTTCCCGAGTCGTCGTACGACATCTCGTCGCGGACATGCACGACCCGGATCTCGCCGTCTGGGCGAACGATGCGAAGTTCGATGTCATAGGATCGGCGTCCCTGCAACGCATCATGGAGTGCATGTTTCCGGCGCTGTCGATCGTCGGGATGAACCCGTTCTTCCAACTGAGCCTGGCTGATGCTGCTGCACTGCGATTGCAACCCCAAGATGCGACAGGTTTCTTCGGACAACGTCATGCGATTGGTGACCGGGTCGAGCTCCCAATAGCCGATCTTCGCAAGCTGCTGGACTTTCTTGAGCTTGCGTTTGCTCTCGATGAGTCGATCGTTGATCAGACGCAGGTCATTGCGCGCACGCCTGAGCGATTCGGACGCGCTCGTTTCCGTCACCGTCAACCACGCGACGTAGACTGCTACCGCTGCGAGGGACAACAGACGCACTCCCTGCACGCTCGGCGAGCCCGCCGGACGCAGAAAGAAATAGTCGAAGGCCAGAACAGAAAGGGCGATGGCGAACAGGCCGGACTTCGTCCCCCCGAACCAGGCGCTGACGATCACGGCGGCGAGGAACAACGCTAGATGGGCCGGTGCGGACCACTCCTTCCCCATCAACCAGAGGCCAGTCATCGCAGCAACGACCGACGCGATGGCGACCAGATAGCCCAGAATCACGGGCCGCTCTGGCAACGCGACGAAGTTGCGTTTGAACATGTTATCGGTCTCCAGCTTCGGCCTCATGGGTCCGACGTGACCTGAAGCGCGGTAATCTTTTGTGCGACAGCACGAGACAAGCGCCAAGACAGTTTAAACCCGCGCGGCGCCGCAGCTCATCAGCACCCGCACGCCAAGTAGAGAATCCTCAGCTGCGCCCAGCGGAAGGCGCAAAAATTCGCCGGGCGCCCGCGAATTGGAGGTGTCGATGAAGGAATCGCGGTTCACCAATCGACAGATCATGGGTCGCGACTGCAGTTGCTGTTCGCGCTTGCCTCGAAGTTCGTGCAGATGATGGACCGCAAAGGATCACCGTCACGCGAAGCGGCTATGATCGTCCAGCAAAGCGCGACTTTTCGCTTGTTGACATGCGCACTCCAGATCGAATCACCAACAACTCACTAAGGACACTCTGTTACACCCGCGTCAAGTGACGACTCAACATTGAAGTCTTGAGCGCGCGACGGGTCCCTTGGCTGCGGTCGCCAAAATGCGCGGCTCAGCGGAAAAGGCGCCATTGTTCCTTCTCGATTCCCATGTCGGAATCGAACGCGTGCTCGACACGTTCGGCCGCATCGAACACGGGAGCTGGCGTAGGGCTTCGATGAACTGTTCGTCGCTACAGCGACGGACGAACGAATCCGCGGAACGACAGGACTGCTTGAAACGCATTGTTGACAGCGCGCGGAGTAATCACGCGAGATCGCGACTGGCAAACATGTAGTTGAACACGCCACAGACTTGGAATCCGCACGTCGTGGCCGTCGCGCAACCGCCGGTCCTTTCCGCCGCCGACGGCATCGGTATTCCCGATGCGAGTTACTTGCGCGCGGATCACTTGTCCGTCGCTCTCGCCACGCTATCTGCTTGATGACACTTGCGATGAATACACCAGCGCGCCAGCTCGGTAATAAAATATGACCGAGTGTCCCCTGAGAAGCTAGGCCCCGCGAGCACTCATGCTTCGTGCGTGACAGATGACGACATAGCACACACAACGAGGTGGATGATGAAGGCTATAGTGGTGACGGACCAGGCTGCGGGAACGGCCGGGATGAAGCTAGTGGAACGGCCCGAGCCGCAGGCAGCGATAAACGACGTCGTCGTTCAGGTTCGTGCGTCGGGATTCGTCGGGACTGAGTTGGCGTGGCCCTCGACGTGGACCGATCGCCTCGACCGTGACCGAACACCGTCGATCCCCGGGCACGAGCTGGCCGGAGTGGTGACCGCCCTCGGCTATGGTACGACGGGGCTGTCGATCGGACAGCGGGTGTTCGGCCTCACGGACTGGTATCGCGACGGCACTCTGGCCGAGTACGCGGCCGTCGAGGCGCGCAACCTCGCGCCGGCGCCGGGCGACGTCGACTTCACGGTGGGCGCGAGCCTGCCGATCTCGGGCCTAACCGCATGGCAGGGACTGTTCGAGCACGGCCGCCTTCGGGCAGGGCAGAGCGTCATCGCGCACGGCGCGGCCGGCGCAGTCGGGTCGATGGTGACGCAACTCGCACGATTGGCGGGCGCCTACGTGATCGGCACCGGACGCGCCGCCGACCGTGAGAAGGCGCTCGACTTCGGCGCGCAGGAGTTCGTCGACCTCGAGAACGACGGCCTGGAAGACGTCGGCGGCGTCGATCTGGTGTTCGATCTCATCGGCGGCGACATCGGGAAGCGGTCCGTGCGCCTGGTTCGAGCCGGAGGAACGCTGGTGTCCATCGTCGGGCCGAGCGAGGCACGGCCTGCCGACGGTCTGGCGGTCGACTTCGTTGTCGAGTCCGATCGTGCCCAACTGGGCGAGATCGTCCAACGGGTGCGGGACGGACGACTGCGGACGAACATCGGCACCGTCTCGACCCTCGACGATGCCGTCGCCGCCTTCAACCCGACCGAGCGACGCCCGGGGAAGACGATCATTCGCGTTCGCCCGTGAGGACTCGGCGAGGGCGAGCGGCTGTACGCCATCGGTCGCAGCCATGGCTTCCGCGATACGGTTGCCTTCCGCGTCGCCACCGTGATGGGGTCCGTTACCGCCCGATCTCCGCTGCCATCCGCAACGACGAGATGTTGCGAGACGGCAAACCAGATCTCGTCATCGCGTTTCCCGGCGGTCGCGGCGCCGCGCAAATGGTGCGGAGCGTAACGCCACTCGCGTCAACAGTCGGCAGGGGTCGTGATTCCCGCTGCGCGAAGTAGAGGTCTGCAGCGAAGCCCTACGCTGAGTTCCACGTCACGCCATCTTCACCCGCGATCTGTCCAGTCGTCCGATACGAAATCGACACTCATGCTGGGAGTCACGACGGATCGTTCGATTTGATTCCGGTTTACTTGGTCGCGAAACTTACAGCAGGAGTGCCGAATTCCTTCGGAATGCCCGCCTTCATCCGGTCGCGGGCCTCGCGCACCAATGCGGCACTCTGTTGA
Source organism: uncultured beta proteobacterium (assembly GCA_963728935.1). Taxonomy (GTDB): domain Bacteria; phylum Pseudomonadota; class Gammaproteobacteria; order Burkholderiales; family Casimicrobiaceae; genus CAVSMC01. Next base: position 356,988 of record CAVSMC010000002.1, read on the forward strand.
CATGCGATGCATCGATACAGGTTGATCTTGTTGTCGGCGCTGACCAGCAGGTACTCGTTCTCGAATGCGAGGATCCTGACTCTTGCGTTCGCGGCAACGTCGATCCGAAGTAGTTGATCGCCCCCCACCGTATTCCACACGCGAATGGTGCCATCCTTGCCGGCAGTGGCGAGAAAGCGCCCGTCACGTCCAAATTCGAGCTGAGTCACCTCGCGCGAATGTCCTCGCAGAATCGCGACCTGCGCTCCACTGGCGACGTCCCAGATGCGGGCCGTCCAATCGTCGCTTCCTGTCGCTACGCGAGCGCCGTCAGGCGAAACCTGCCCGATGCGGATCGCCGCTGCATGTCCGGAAAGGGCATGGTCGTTCGTCGCATCGGTAGCATCGACCAGCCGGGCGTCGTATTCCGAGACGGCGAACACAGATCGATCGTCCGCGGTGAACCCGGATCCTCGCACCGGCGCCCCGAATTGGGGTTTGAAGAGACGAGTTCGCCGTCCGGAAATGTGGATCTCGGCGGTATCTCCCCTTGTGAAGAAGATACGGTCGGGTCGCCTGCCAAATCGAACCGACCCGATCTTCCCTCCCAGTTGCACAATCTCCGCCGTCTTGTCGGAACTAGCCAGATCGTAGATTGCGAGCTCGCCGTCCTCGTGCAGCAAGACGAGCAGGCAGCATTCTCCGATCGGCTGGGCGTCGATCACCGGTTTTCCGGTTTCGCGGTATTGGCTTCGCGAGGCATTCGCGAGCGACCATGTCTCGACTCGGCCTTCGTCATCGACCGCGAACGCATAACTCCTGTCGTGGGTGAAGCCCGCGCTGCGGACCGGCCGCGCCGATCGACGCTCCGAAGTAAGCTGGTGTCCTTCATTGAATCCGTTGCTTGACAGCCCGCCGGCCGTCACAAGCCAGGTTCTGCGCGCGTTGACGTCGATCGTTGCGGCGTGGACTTCGGTGTAGTCGCCTACGGGCGTAGCGTCAACGTCCATCGAGCCAGCCCACAGTCGCAGAAATTGTCCGACGGGAGTCGAATGCAGAGTGAGTATCCGTCTGCCCCGCATCAACTCCTGGATGTAGGTAATCGAACCGTCGGCCCCAGTCGCAAGAAAGATCTCGTCTTGCTGGTTTGGTCTCGAAACGTCTTCATGGAGTCGCCACGAGGAAATGCTGCCGTCTGCGACGCCGACGGCTAGGCGTTGGCTATCTGCACTGAATGCGAGCCTCATCGGGACCGCGTTGTGGCCCCTCAGCACCTCGCGCTCGGCACCCGCCTTCAGGTCCCAGATGCGCACGGTTTCATCATTCGCCGAAGCCGTTGCGAGGTACCGGCCATCCGGGGAGAGCTGTACGTCGACCAAGCCTTCCGTCGACGTCTTGATTGCGCCTTTTATGCGACCCGACATTACGTCGCACAACTCGAACGCGTCGCGCGTCGATCCGTTCTGAATTGCCAAGACCGATCCGGCGGCCGACATCGCGCCGTGCAGAGACGTCATCCCCGGACATGCCTTCGCCTGCGTGACCGTGCCATCGCTCAGGGCTAGGAGCGAGACGCCCGCCTTTCCACGCCATACGACAACGTCGCGCTGGGGCGTTATCGCAAACGCCGGCTTCTTGTCCGGTGGGAGCGATCCCGAGATGCGCTCGCTGCGCGAGTCGAACTGCCAAACCGCGACGCCACCCTTCTCGTTTACGATGAGGGCGTGCTTGCCCGACTGCATGAGAAACGCGGCCGTCAAGCGCTCGTTTCCTGGTTCGCGTCGAGCGACGACCGATTCACTTGCCGCATCAAACACCGTTATCGAATGGTTGGACATCCTTACGACGACGATCGAGGTCTCGGGGGTGCCGTCGATCTGTTCCGCGTACACCCCTTCGGCGACGCGAAACACGGCAACCAGTCGCGAAAGCGCGATGCTCTGGCGCAACGCGACGTCGGCCTCCGGAGGGGGATGCATCGCAGGGGGATCGGCTCGCATCGCCCAAAGCACGGCGGATTCCAGCACGCCTGGTTCCGGATAGAGCGCCGACAGGTCCGTCGCAGCGATTGCGCTCCCGAGGGCTACCTGAGGAGTCGTGCGCGCGTTGAGCAAGGCCTGACTCGCATGGGCTTGCGCCCTGGCCAGGACGGCGTCCGCGATCGCCTGCCGCTTCTGCACGGTCGCGTAGGCCGCGGCCCACAGGGCGAGGAGCGCAACAAGACTCAGCCCGCCTTGCAGGCCGCGCACCAACGCCTTGTTCTTGACCAACTGACGTCTATCAGCACTGTCGAGCTCGTCCCTCGCCATGCCGCGGATCGGCGCGGCAATCCTTACGATCTCCTCCCGAAACCGCGGATCGTGCGACGCGTCCTGGCTGCCGCGTGCCCAGCGCAGGTCGACATATAAAGGTTCCTGCGTGACCTTGCCCGCGACCGACCTGGATAGAGCGGTCGTCGCATTCCAGTCGACATACGATGCGGTTGGATCCCAGCGCAGCTCTCCGTCGGTCAGCACGATTAGCAACGTGTCCACGCCCCGGTTCTCGAGCCACCAAGTCACTTCCTTCGCGCACCACGGTGACTGTGCGGACGCCGGACACGCGAGCAGGATGAACCACTTCGAACCGGCCAAGTGCTCCTGGATGCTCGGCCAAAGCGCAGGACTGGCCGTCAGGCTCGTCTGGTCGCGAAAGACGTCCATCGCTCGCAGCCGCAGCAGGGGCTTGGCGAGGCGTTCCAATCCGCTCTCGATCGACGTTGCAAGCTCGCCATCGGCTTGATGGCTGTAGGAAATGAAAGCGTCGTGCGTGTTGGCCATGCCTGTGCGAAGCGATCAAGCCTTTTTCCGGCCGCCGGCTGCGCTGCGCGAGGCCGCTTAATACCGGCGCGCCGGATTTTGCCGAAGGCACGCTGCCACCGGAAGCGCGCGGCCCCATCACGCAACCCAACACCCGCGCCGACCTGGGCTCGCCCGGCAAGTCTATCCGCTCAGTGAAAGAAAGACATCCGCGCGCACAACTGGCGTCGGCGCATCGACGAACCCTTTCTGCAAGACGGCTGTCGCGCGAGCATGATAAGAAGTAGGCAGAGACGCGCTACCGGGCGCCGGCTGGGCCGATCGCGGCCCAAGCCGGGCAGCTCCGTACTTCACCCGTATGACACCCGTGCTGAATGGCGCGCCTCCTCATGCACGAGCGCTGTGGCGCGACGAGTGCAGCCTGACGTGGCTCGAACACGCGCGTTGATCACCATGCCTGGCATCAGAAGAGCCGCGTGCAAACCGTATCTGCCACCCGCACGCGCTCGAGGCGGATCATCCCAGTCCCCGACTCGCCGCTTTTCGCCGTCGAGCGCGCGCGGCCCCACAGCGTTCATCCTTCGCCGGCGAGCAATGCTGAGCCGCCCAAGCACGCCAGTACCGACCACGACCCGCTGTTTCGATTTCACCGCTGGCTCGCCAACTAGCGCGTCCTCGAGATCGAAGAAACCAAGTCGGTTCCGTATGCTCCGGTCTCCCATCCGTTCGTGGAACGGCTGATGGAACTAACCGGCGCGAGTACCTCGATCGAGTATTCTTCTGGAGCGCCGTGGACCTCGCGCACAAGCTGGGCGAATTCGGCGACAACGACAACGCGCATCGTGTCCACCGCTCGCTCGATGGCCTGACGCCCGCGCAGTACGCCGTGGCATCCTCACCTGGCACCTGAACCTGCCTCGCTTGATCCGTCACGCTTGGCGGCAGCATTGCCACGCTCTGTTCAAAACCCCGATTGCCGCTTGATTGGGAATTCACCACCCACAGAATGTTCGCGACTCATCGAAGAGTCGACCGCGCCGCTGCACTGCGAATGAATCCGCTGCACCTCAAAGATCGTAGGCCGCTTGACTGCAGCGAGGATCACATCGGCCGTTTCCTTCGGACGTCGAGCGGCACTGCCGACTTCGTGTACAGATTGGTGCCCGCGCGAACGTTGGGGCAGAACTCCGGTGACGGATTGCCGATGGGCAACGCCGGTACGGTGCGCGCGGGCCTGCTGCGACCGCGCACGCGGGTGATCAGGGAATTTCATACACGCCGACCTCGTCCGCGATTCCCCGCAACAGTAGGCGGCGCGACTGCGGCTTGATCCCGTCGCTTTGCAAGCGCTCCGAGGCCCGCGGATTGTCGACCACCGAGCCGGTCGCGAGAATGGTGCGCGAGACCGCGAGCCCCTGGACTCGGGCTGCGATGTTGACCGTCTGGCCGAAGTAGTCCTGGCGATCGTTCAGCGTCACCGCAAGGCAGGGGCCCTCATGGATGCCAATCTTGAGCAGCAGGTCCTCGCTTCCGCGGGCCTCGTTCATCGCCCGCATCGCCTCGCGCATGCGTAGCGCCGCGGAGATCGCGCGGTCCGGCGTCGGGAAGGTGGCCATCACCGCGTCGCCGATCGTTTTCACTACCGCACCCGTCTCGGAGGCGATGATCTCGTTCAGGATGCGGAAGTGCTCCTTGACGATGTCGAAGGCAACGAGGTCGCCGACGCGCTCGTAGAGCTCGGTCGAGCCCTTGAGGTCGGTGAAGAGGAAGGTCAAGCTCGTGATCTTGAGCCGCTGATCGATGTCGAGCGTGTTGGTCCGGTAAATGTCGCGGAAGGTCTGGTTGGTAAGGAGGCGCTTCGCGGTGAGGAAGGGACGGCGTTTGCCCAGCATGTCGTGCATCGCTTGGTTGGCGACGAAGACGCCGGGGATCACCCGCTCGTCGGTGCGGTTGTCGAGCGAAAGGCGCAGCGGCCCCGGCGCCATCACGACGGTCTCGGTATGCGAGTGCACACGATTGAACACGATCGACAACGCGCGCCGCTCGCGCGTGGGCTCGCCCTTGACGTCGATGAACTGCGCCGTGTGGGTGACCGGATCGAAGACGATCACGAACTCGGCGGGCAGCGTGAGCGAGAGGAGCGCCTTCTCCCCTGGCGACAGCGCGATCAACTCGAGGACGATCTCGTCCGCGCGAGCGTCGAAGTCCTCGTCGGAGAGGGCAATACCCGAGCTCCAGAAGATCTGCCGCAAATACTCCGCCGGCGGGAGGCTGCGCGGATCGTGCGCGCCGATACGGCGTACGCGCGCGCTCACGGTGAAGGTCACTTCGACCATCTCGTCCAGCGTGGGCTCGTAGCCCGCGGCGCAAAGTGCGCAGCTGTACTCGACCTGGGTGACCGACTTGAGCGACGCCCCGGCTTCGAGAACGCCGCCGCAGCCGGGGCAAAGCACGTTCCAGGACATCTCGAAGAGCCCGAGCCTCGCCGCGTGCAGGAAGGCGGCGATCACTCGCTCGTCGTCGAGCCCGTTCCTAGCGGCGAAGTCGAGAACATTGATCCGGGAGAGCAAGCGATCGGGCGCGTCTCGGACGTGGCGCTCGATCGCGGCGACGACCGCGGGATCGGCCGCCTCGCGCAGCGCGGCGTACTTGGCGAGGATCTCGGTCATACGAAAGAGCTTACGCCAAGATGTTTGGCACTGATACCGAGCGAGATCGTAAAGGGACGGGCGGCACGCGGCGGGTAGGCGCTCCAGCTGCCCCGAGCCGCCGCCGATCACTCGCGGATTTTCGAGCGAAAGGCTATTCCTTCGGGCAGTGATACAGCGCATGGTTGGCGCCAAGACACAGCCACATGAACCACGGCTTCAGCCCGACGACTTCAACGGCAAAGGCGTCGAAGAGTTTCGCATTTCGTGACGATTCGGGGGTCTACCGGGTGGTGTATACGGCCCGGATTGCCGATGCGGTAATCGTGCTGCACGCGCTTCAGAAGAAGACCAACGCACGTCGAGACACGGCATCGAAATTGCGAGAGCTCGATTCAGCGAAATGATGAAGGATCGAAAATGAGGAAGCCTAAAGCTAACGTGCGCGTGTGGGATGCACTCGCTGATACCCCGAAATCGGCGCGCGCGTTTCCGACGTAAGACATCGGCACGCGTGCGATCGATCTCGTTGCCCCCTGCCCCGTCAGCCGCTTTTTCTGTTGCGAGTCGACTGGCAACGTTACGCCCAAAGCGTTGCGTGTTCCCACCGATGAGCGAGCTCGAGGGAGCTACATGGTCGGAATGACTCCGACGACGGCGAACAACGCCCATATCGGCTATGCATTGCGGCGGAAGACTGCCGTTCCAACACATCGGACGCCACGCTTGTGGCTTTGGCCGCGGACAGCACGGTTCAGGGCCCGGTGGCGACGCAAACGAAGCACAGCCACGCCGTCAGGCACCGGCAACGGCTGCTCCTGCAGCAGGTTCATGATGACGCCTTCACGGCAAGGAATTCTCCGTTGCCAACGGGCACAAGGCTCGTGGTGAATAGCCGATCGGCCATCACGAGAGCGGTGAACGGCGCCATCTGCTCGGGATGGGAAATGGCGTTGTCGACGACCATAAGACCACCGGGGCGCAGCACGCGGCGCAACTGCGGCCACCAAACCGGATACTCGGTGCGTTCGGAGTCAAGAAAGAGAAAGTCGAAGAGGTCCTCATCGGACCGCGCAAGGACTTGCGCTGCATCGTCGTGGACAAGACAAATAAGCGAACCCAGGCCCGAGCGTGCGAATGTGGCTGAGGCCAAGCTAACTTTGTACTCCGAGAGCTCCACGGTCGTAATGCTCCCGCCCGTTGCGTTTGCGGCCTCGGCAAGCCAGAGAGTGGAGTAGCCGTTCGATGTACCGATCTCGAGCACCCGTCGGGCCTGCGTGGCGCGAACAAGCACCGACAAGAATTCTCCCGTGTCGCGAGTGATGTTCAGCATGCGCCGAGAGCGGTCGTTCGTCGCTTGATCGTTCGCCTTCCCAAAGTGCTCCAGCTCGGACTTCAGCGCTTCAAGGACGCTGCTCACGGTAAGCTCCCGAGCGAAAGGCAAACGATATTCTGCCCGCTAACAGCGACTTCGCGGCCGCGTCGGCAGTCACGCGACGTCTTTATACAGTGGTTGATACCCGAAAAAAGCTGAGCTCGCTGTCGTGAGCCAATGCTATTGCCGAAATCATAATGCACCGGCAACAATCACTTCTGGCCGCAACCGTCCGCCCGCTCTCAGACGGTACTCGAAGACTCAAGCTGTCGCGGTCAGGGCCGGCTCGCACGCCCGGAATTACTGTTACACCGCTAACGCACCGGGATGCCGCCGTCGCGAGTAACATCGGCCGGAACCGCGCGAATCGCACTCCAAAACCAATGCCGTGCACGCCCGCGCTGGTGGCTCAAACGACACCCAAAGGGCCAAAAGATATTACCCGGTCGGCAGGCAGATCGGCCGAAACCCGCATGTAGATTGGCTCCCCGCCCAGGGCTCGAACCTGGGACCTGCGGATTAACAGTCCGTCGATTAAAACGTAGAATTAATGCCAACAATCCAGTGCTTATATGCTGCTTGGTGGGGGTCCGTTTTTCGGCACTTTAGTGGGACTTAACGCCCCTGAGCGCTCAGATGCCCCAACTTATTGAGCCTTACGTAACCGCGTGACAACCGATCCGCCTATCATGCGTTATATCGATGTCGGCTCGACATCGAGGAGTGCGCATGGCGGGAAAGAGCAAATTGGACGCAGCAATCAAGCGGCGGATACGTGCCGGGCGCCTGCTGCTCGCGGGGAAGACGCCACCGGAAGTGGCGCGCGCGGTGGGGGCGCCAAGGCAAACCGTATACCGCTGGCGCGACGTGCTCAACGCCGAGGGGATCGACGCCTTGCGCGACATGAGCAAGGGTGGGCGGCCAGCGCGGTTAGGCGCGGCCGAGCTGTCGCGACTGTACGTGGCGTTGCTCGAGGGCCCCGAGAGGAACGGCTTCACGACGCCGCTGTGGACGCTCAAGCGCGTGCGCTTGTGGATCGAGCGCGAGTTCGGCGTGCGATACAGCGAGGTCCACGTCTGGCGCTTGCTGGGGCAGTTGGGGTTCTCCAACCAGAAGCCGGATCGGCGTGCCTTGGAGCGCGATGCCGTCGCCATCGAGGAGTGGCGTCGGCGCACCTGGCCGGCTCTAAAAAAAACGCCAGACGTGAGGGACGACTGATCGTCTTCATCGACGAATCCGGCGTCTCGGAGCGGCCCACTCGGATCAAGACCTGGGGCATCAGAGGCGAAACGCCAGTTGTGCAGTTTCACTTCAATTGGCATCAGTTGTCGCTGATCGCCGGCATGCATTTCAACGGGGTGTGCTTTCGCCTGCACGACGGCGCGATCGCCAAGGAACAAGTGGTCGAGTTCCTCAAGGCGCTGCTCGCCCACTGGCGCCGGCCGCTGCTCATCCTGTGGGACAGCCTTCAGGCCCATCGCAGCCACTTGGTGCGCGACTACGTCGCCTCGACGCAAGGCCGCATCAAGCTGCACTTCCTTCCCGGCTATGCGCCTGACCTCAATCCGGTCGAGTTTCTGTGGGCCTGGCTCAAGCGCCACGCACTGGCCAACTACTGTCCCGATAGCTTCGCCGAGCTGCGGCACACCGCTCGCGGCAAGCTCAAGTCGGCACAGCGCCGCAGCGTCATCATCGCTGCGTGCTGGCAGCAAGCCGACCTGTTTTGATGTCATGCGGTTACGTAACGCTCAATAATAGACCCCGTTCACGAACAGACGGAATTCAAGCGCACGACCGCCTGGTTCGTAGTCAGCCGTTCGGGGCGGCCGCGACGCCGATTCTTGCGGCCATTGTCACCAGGTCGGCAAGAGAGTCGGCATTCATCTTTCGCATCACTTGGCCTCGGTGCGCCTTCACGGTGATCTCGCTGATGCCAAGCTCGCCACCGACTTGCTTGTTCAACAGGCCGGAGACGACCAGCGCCATGACCTCCCGCTCGCGACGACTGAGTGAAGCGTAACAATCCCGGAGCGCCCGCATCTCCGCTTCGTGACCGAGTGCCTGTCGGCTGCGCTCGATGGCCTTCGCGATCGCGCTCAGCAGCACGTCGTCGCTGAAGGGCTTCGTCAAGAACTCGACAGCTCCCGCCTTCATGGCCCGGACGGTCATGGGAACATCGCCGTAGCCGGTAATGAAGATGATCGGCATGTCAAGCCGCTCGACGGCGACGCGCTCTTGCAGCTCGAGACCATTGAGACCCGGAAGAGAAACGTCGAGTACGAGGCAACTCGGAACAACGACTCGCGGGCGCGCGAGGAATTCCTGTGCGGACGCGAATGTCTCCGGCTGCCAGTCCGCGGTCCGGATTAGCAATTCCAGCGATTCGCGCACCGACACGTCGTCGTCCACGACGAACACGATGGGGGTGGCGTGCGACATGGGTAATGACCTCAACTCATGGACAGGTGCGCTCGCTGAATGCATTACATTACCGGGCAAGAGCATGGCGCCTCGCTCAACTCACTCGAAGTGCGACATTGAGCGCCTCAAGGAGAGCCGTATCGCTGAATGGCTTGAATAGGCACGCCACGGCACCCTGTTCCAGCAAGCGTGGACGCACGGTCTCATCTCTCTGAGCGGTGATGAACACGATCGGAATCTCCTCCCCGCGATGCATCAACTCCCGTTGGAGATCGGGTCCGGACATGCCCGGCATGGCGATGTCGAGGATCAGACACCGGGCATGACCAACACAATCGGACGCGAGGAACTCCTCGGCCGACGCGAACGCCCGGGCCTCGAAGCCGAACTCCCGCAGTAAGTCGGGCAGTGACTCACGTACGGACTCGTCGTCATCAACGACAGACACGAGCAAACGGGTCGCCATCACAGGCCCATCCCGCGCTCCGCCGTCGCGTTTCCCATAGCGGCACGTTGTTGGCAGCACCCCATGACCTGAGGATGCGCCAATCCACGCACCAACGTCCATGATACTTTGGTGTCGGTGGTGGAATCGCTAGCTCACTCGAAGTGCAGCATTGAGCGCCTCCACACCAGGACGCGTGCGGACACCCGTCACTCCTTCGCCTGCGCATGGAATGGAAAATGCAAACGCGGCCCCAGGACCGTCGTTCTGTGCTGCCCACAGGCGGCCACCATGACTCTCGATAATGGAGCGGCTGACGGAGAGCCCGATCCCCATGCCGTCACTCTTGGTTGTGTAGAACGCCTCGAACAGTCTGTCCGCACTTTGCGAGTCCAAGCCCACGCCCGAATCTTGCACGGTCAGGCGCACTCGATCGTTCTCCTCTCGTTCGGTTCTAATCACCAGTTGCCTCGGACGATCGTCGATACCGCTCATCGCCTCCGAGGCGTTCCGGAGCAAATTCAGGATGACCTGCTGAAGCTGGACACGATCGCCCGTAACAGATGGGAGGTCGTCGGCGAGCTCCGATCGCAGGATCACCCGGTTTCTCTGCAGATCACTCAACGACAGCGCAATCACCTCTCGTGTCGCCTCATTCAGGTCCACCGAGTCGGTCGTGGTGTCCTTTTTGCGAAAGAGGGCGCGCAATCGCGTGATCACATCAGATGCACGGTCGCCGTCGCGAAGCGTGCGCCGCGCGGTCTCGCGCGCGCCGTCGACGTTGGGAGGATCGGCGGCCAGCATCCGCAGGCAGGTGCTGGCGTTGGTGATAATGCCCGACAACGGCTGGTTGACTTCGTGCGCGATCGAAGCTGTCAATACTCCGAGGCTCGTGACCCTGGCCACGTGTGCAAGCTCCGCTCGAGCCTTGCCGAGTGCCTGGTCCGAGAGTCGGCGCTGCGTCACGTCCTGAACCGCACCGATGTACTCCAGTCGACCATCCTCGTCTTGAGTCGCGTGAGCGACCACGTGCAGGTACTTGACCGAGCCGTCGGGCATCTGCAGTCGGTACTCGTATTCAAAGTCGCTGGCGTCGACTCGCGCCCGGTCGATCATGTCATGAAACAAGGGAATGTCTTCCGGGTGCACTCGAGTGTCCATGAGCTCGAACGTCACGGGCGCAGCCGGGTCAAGCTCAAAAATGCGATAGATCTCTCCTGACCACATGATTTGGTCCGTCGCGACACGCCAAGAAAAGCTGCCCGTCAAACTGAGACGCTGGCCTTCCGCGAGGAATGCTTCACTCCGCTTGAGCGCCGCCTCGCCCTGTGCACGCTCGATGGCGATGCTCGCAATGTGTGTGACCTGCGCGATGAGATCCTGCTGAAGCGGAGTCGGGCTCGCGGTTTTTCGCTGAAGGATCGCGAAGGTACCCAACACCTGCCCGGCCAACGACTGAATCGGAGTGGACCAACACGACCTCAGGCCGTGCGCCAATGCCAAGGGGCGAAATGGAGACGCTTGCCACAGCGGGTCGGATTCCACGTCCTCCGCGATCACTTGTCTCTTCAAGTACGCTGCCCTCCCACAGGGTCCATTCTCGCAACGCACCGGCAACTCGCAGAGCGGATCGTTGAAGGTGGCGGGAAGGCTGGGTGCGACAACCTCTCGGAGTCTCGGGCCGCTCCAGTCGATCAGGTAAACGCCGCAATGGCATTCCGTGGCAGTCTCCTCCACAAAACGGCACAATGCAGTGAGAAAGTCCGAAAGCGCACCGCCCGACGCCACCATCTCTAGGAGTCGTTTCTCACCGGCGAGCTGAGCCTCAGCCCGCTTTCGCTCATCGATCGCCCGTCTGCGTTCCGTGATGTCGCGCAAGTAGCCAGTGAAGGACGGCGGCCCGTCCAACGGGATGCGTGCGACTGCGAGCTCGACGGGGAATTCGCTTCCATCGGCGCGCACCGCCGTCATCTCGAGGCGCCTCCCGAGCACTCGCGCATCGCCCGTGACCATGTAGCGGGCCAACCCATGCCGGTGCAGCTCTCGGAATGACGGCGGAATGATGGCCTCGGCGAGCTGCTTGCCTATGACCTCCTCCCGACGGTAGCCAAAGGTGCGCTCCGCAGCCGGATTGAACTCAGTGACGCGACCTTCGTGATCGATCGTCACAATGCAGTCGAGTGCCGAGTCCAGGATCGCCGCCTTGCGCACCTCGCTACGCTTCAGTTCCCCCTCTTCTTGGCGCAACCTCTCTTCCGCCAGCCGGCGTTCGGTAATTTCCCTCTTCAGCTCTTCGTTCGCCGTGGCAAGTTCTGCAGTTCGTTGCGCGACCCGTTGATCGAGTTCTTCGGCGACGCGCTTCTGTTCGCTTAGGAGCCGCGCCTCTTGTAGCCCCAACGCGGCCTGATTCGCCGCGACGCTTAGAAGAAGTCTCTCGGTCTGTCCCGGGAAGTCCGCCCGCTGAGACCCCGCCACGATTACCCCGATTTCGCCCTGCAGTCCCAGTCGCAAGGGCACGATCGAAATGTCTCCGTCGCCGATAGGATTTCGTACCACCGGAGCCCATTTCTGTGGGTCGGGTCCAAGCTGGCGGTTGAGCACCTCGCCGATCTCTTCCGCCCCGGCTCTCAGCTTTCGCGACTGAGCAACCCGCACCATCTCGATGGGCGCGTCCCGGACCGGATCTTTCATCCGCACATAGATCAGATCGAGGCGGAGCATGCCCAGGAGCACGTCGAGCAAAGTCCGAACAATCTGGGATGGGTCGCCGCCACTCCAGATGGCGGGAAGAGCAAGGACGCTGACCAGGTCATTGATGCAGCGCTGAAGGCTCTTGATCTCCTCGGCGGGTTGTTCGGGTTGGACTTCCACGTTAGGCCGCCGTCGAGGCCAATGTACTTTGCCCTGCTCGCCGTTGGCGAAGCTCACGCAGGAACTCCTCCGGCGGTACAAAGAACGGATTCTGCAGGAGGATGCCGCCGATGATGATCATCGGATGCGTCCGCATGATGTCAACCACCGTGTCCCCTCCAAATTTCGCAAGATCGTATACGCAGATGACCGCATCGTCGTGCCGAAGCCACACATCATTCACGCGCGACTCGAACTCAACGAGATCGTCGACGTGGGATCGACCTTCGGCTGCCCAGTCCATCTGGCAGACAATGCGGCTGAGCGGAAATCCTCCCTTGGCGTTACCGCTGGCCAACTGCTCGAACGCCTCTAACATCCGATCCTGATCGAAACGGCCGTCCCGAAGATATGCTTCGGTGTTGGTTCGAAGCTCGAGTTGCCCACTTTGCTGGGTGGCCGTCGGGTCGATCCCAACCGCGGCCAAGCGTTGCAGATGGTCGCGACGTTGATTCGGATTAACGACGTGAACCGCCTTGTCACCGCACTCGAATCCGTCCTTAATGAACGGAAGCAATACTCGATACTCTTCGTCGGCGCTATTGAAGAACGCACAGACGTGACGTACTCGGTCGAGCTGCGAGCCAGCAAAGGGAATGGGCGCCGCGGTCTTTTTCATGGGGTGCTCCTTCCATATGGATCGCTTGATCGTCCGAGGACACGATGTGCGGCGACGGGATTGTCTTTCGGGTGGGCCGCGGCTTCGCACCCATGGGCGCCGGCTTCGGCAGCGCTAAGGCCGCTGCACTCGGACCCGCGTGATCGGGGAAGTCGACGTGCCCGCCAGTGGCGCAGTCTTACCCGTGTGTACTAACCGTGAAGGCGCATCAACAATACGGCTCTGCTCCTTGGCCATACCGGGCCGTGCGGAACAGGAGCCGCAACACCCCACGATACGCCACTCCACCGGTAAGCGTCCATCAGACTTTGGTGTCGGTCCGCGACACGTCGGCACGTGCATGCCTCGCTCTAGCAACAGGTCCCAAGTCCATTACTGCATCGTGGGTTAAGGACGCATAACGTCGACGGCGCAGTGTCGGATGTTTCTCGCGTATGGCGCCGAGCAGACTTGCAGGACAGGGGTTCCTCGAGCCGCGGATCGTTGCAGCGATTGATGCCGAAGCGGCGTCAATACCATTGTCCAATAGATTCGCTTCCACGCGTCTGGTCTGATCGCATCTCCGCTTTGCGTATCGGATTCAATTTGATCGAATATGCGCAACGGACGGTTTTTCGACGAGAGGACACCATGGCCTTCACCATCAAAGTCAACGGGAACACGCACAGCGTCGATGTCGACGGCGACACACCGCTCCTCTGGGTATTGCGCGACATGCTGGCATGACCGGCACGAAGGTCTGCTGTGGGAAGGCGCTCTGCGGTGCTTGCACCGTGCATATCGACGGCGCATCGGCGCAGTCCTGCGTTACCCCGTTGCCAGCGTCAGCCACAAAGCCGTCACAGCGATCGGGGCGATCGGCGCGACGCCAGCGGGCGCAAAGGTTCGGAAGGCCTGGCTCGATCTCGTGCAGTGCGGCTACTGCCAGTCCGGCCAGATCATGTCGGCTGCGGCGATCCTCTCGAGCAATCCGCATCCGGCGGATGCCAGATATCGAGGGGGCAATGTCCGGCAACATCTGCCGCTGCGGTACCTATATCCGCATTCGCGATGCGATCAAGCGGGCGGCGCAATCGACGAGACGGGGAGGCTGACAATAATCCGCGGTCTGGACAGCCCGGCGAAGGTGAACGGAGCGGCGGTCTACGGCATCGACATCCGGCCTCCGGGTGTGAAGTTCGCGACCCTGCCGGTCGACCCCACAGTGTTTGAGCAGCAGTTGTGAAGCCAACACCCTCAAGATGGTGAGGACCAGGATGCTTTGAGCGCACGAGCCAGGCCAGGCCGTTTTCAGATCGTATCCACGCGGCAGCATCATCGTACTGCCCGGCAATACGTCCCGCTGCTTGGATCCCGACAACGATCCGCGTGAGTGCGGACGTTCATCCCAAAGCCCGCAACAACAAGAGAAGACTTTCCCGGAATCCTGACGCAGGCATCGATGCTCAGGACATAAGAGAGCGAGCTCAAATCGCGGCTCCGGTTTAGAGGGGCGTCAAACCACGGTGTTCATCGGGCGGACCACCTCGAATACGGACGCGCGCTCGAAATCGAGCGGAGTGAGGTTTCTGTGGTCGGCCGTTGCGGGAAGACTGGCCCGCAATGGGACGGGCAACATCGAATACCCGACCTGCACAAACGCGCGTGTCAGCAAGCTACAGCAAATGAAGCGCGTAGTGCTGTTCGCAATCATGTAGCCCGATGACTGCTAACGCAGCGGCTGATGCAACAAGTCTCGTCCCAGCAGCCAGACATGCGCCAGGTCATAACCGCTACCGATGCGACTTATACGACTCTCGGAGCTTGACGCGCTGCACGTTTGCGTGTTGCGGCCTTTTAGCCTGAAACGACACCGATCGGTCCCGCCTTGCCGATTGGGTCGTAGCAGCGCTGGTGCCGCCTCGACCGGAGCTGCCATCTCCCCCATGACTCCCGCGACATGGAAACGAACGCACCTCTCCCAGCATGGCGACCAGATGAAGAAGGATGCGGCCAACGGGAAATCGCGCGCGCGCCTTCATGTGGCCGATTGTGCAATCGGTCCCTGCCGCGAATCTATTGGACGATGGTGTGGTCGATACTAAAGCATCAGACATGCGCAACGACCAGCGCATCTGTCTTCACGGTGATCTCGCGGATACCAGGCTCAAGTGCAACGTGGTCGCGCGTCTCACTTGCCTCCATCATCATCCAAAGGCTCGTGGCCTAGTGCCAAAGTGTTGTCGATACCATCGTGCAATGGCTTCGCGTACTCGCTTCTGTTGTCATCGCATCTGTGTTTTGTGTGTCCCTTCCGATTGAAGTCGGAAATTCGCAAATCACAGACGTCGGGACTATCGTCCGATGGTCCACGTCTTCTTGACTATCCACTTCCATTTCGCAAATGAATCGTTATGAACAGCAGAGCCTCAGTGACCAAGAGCCTAGTGGTAGCCGCCGCGCTCGTCGCTGGCGTCTCCGGTGTCGCGCGCGCCGACGACAACAGCTTGAGTCGATTCGGCGGCGATGGTTATGCCTATTTCGGAGGGGACAAGCCCATCGCCAGCAAGGCTTCGTCAGCATTCCGCCATAGCAATCCGCAGGGCCTATCGCTGAGTCAGTACCAGGGATTGTCGTCCGAGGGGCCTGCCTGGCACCCCGCACCCGTCGCCATCGACAAGTCACCGTCGACGTTTCGCCGGACGTATCCGCACGGGCTCTCGGAGCGAGAGCTGCAGGCCTTGTCGTCCGACGGGCCAGCGTGGCATTCGTCGCCTCAGTCGGCGCCTAGCTCGCTGGCGATCACGAGATACGGTGTATTCGCCGATCGCGCTGTCTCCTGCTCGCGAGGACTCAGCATGGACGTCGCGACCCTGAGCGACGGTCCCCGGCGCAGCCTTTCCCCCGACTACGAAAGAAGCATGGACAGAGCTTCGCCCATCCGACGATCGTCGTCCACGCCGAAAACGATTTGGTCATGTGGGTTCACTCAGAGGCCCCTTAGAGATCTCCGGCGTTCGAGCAGGTTCGGGCAGGTCTTCGGGGGCGGATTGTAATCCGCCACGTCCCGGGGAGAATTGATACCAAAGTATCGATACCATCGTGCAATGGATTTGCCTCCGCGCTTCTGGTCCGATCGCATCTGTGCTTCTTGTATCGTTGGTAGAAAAGGAAACGTCATGGCATTCACCATCCGAGTCAATGGGAAGACACACAGCGTCGATGTCGACGACGACACGCCGATGCTTTGGGTGCTGCGCGACGTTTTGGGTATGACCGGCACCAAGTTTGGTTGCGGTCTCGGATTGTGCGGGGCGTGTACGATCCATCTCGACGGCAAACCGGTACGGTCATGCATCACGCCGGTCGCTGCCGTGGCCGGCAAGCGCATCACCACGATCGAGGCCATTGGCGCCACAGCTGCCGGTAAGAGGATTCAGCAAGCCTGGATCGAGCTGGAGGTGCCGCAATGCGGCTATTGCCAGTCTGGCCAGATCATGTCCGCAACGGCGTTGCTTGCCGCTAAGCCCAACCCGACCGATAGCGATATCGATGGCGCGATGTCCGCGAACATCTGTCGCTGCGGGACTTATGTTCGCATCCGCGCCGGAATCAAACGCGCGGCGCACGCCGCGACGAGCGATAAGAAAGGGGCCTGACATGATCCTCGATCGAATCAGCGAGGCCCTTGAACGAGACCCGGACATGAATCTCTCACGTCGTCAGTTCTTGAGCGCGAGCGCGGCGCTGGGCGGCGGCTTGCTCATCGGGTTCGCCACCGGTCGTTCAATCAGTGCCGCCGATGCGACGGAAGAAATCGCAGGCGAGCCGTTTGCACCGAACGCATTCATCCGTATCGATCCGAACGGTCAGGTCACGCTGATCATGCCCTACGTCGAGATGGGCCAGGGTACTTACACCTCCATACCAATGCTGATCGCCGAGGAGCTGGAGGTGGACCTGAAACAGGTCCGGCTGGAGCATGCTCCGGCCAACGAAAAGCTCTACGCCAACCCGCTCCTGGGCGTGCAGGCAACCGGCAACTCGAATGCGATACGCGGGGCGTGGCAGCCGCTGCGACAGGCCGGCGCGACCGCGAGAGCCATGCTGGTGGCAGCGGCCGCAAAGCGCTGGGCTGTCGATCCGGCGTCGTGTCGCGCGCAAAGCGGAGAGGCGATTCACACACCGACCGGGAGAAAGATCAAGTACGGTGACCTTGCCGCCGACGCTGCCCGCATGCCTGTCCCCGGGAACGTGGCGCTCAAACCACCGAAGGATTTCAAACTCATCGGGACGCCGGCGAAGCGCCTGGACACACCGGCGAAGGTCGACGGAACCGCCGTCTACGGCATCGACGCTCGGCCGACGGGCGTCAAGATCGCGACGCTCGCGCAATCGCCGGTCTTCGGCGGTCGCGTGAAGAGCGTCGATGATGCGGCGGCAAAAGCCGTCAAGAGCGTGCGTCAGATCGTGCGGCTCGACGATGCTGTCGCAGTCGTGGCCGACCATATGGGGGCTGCGAAGAAAGGCCTTGCAGCGCTCACGGTCGAATGGGACGACGGTCCGCACGCCAAGCTCAGCACGCAAGACATCGCAGCCGAGCTTGAGAAGGCAACGCTCAACTCGGGGCCGGTAGCGCAGAACATCGGCGACGTCGACAAGGCGATGGCCGGCGCCGCGACCACGCTCGAGGCAAACTACGAGGTACCGTTCCTCGCGCACGCGGCGCTCGAGCCGATGAACTGCACGGTTCATGTCCGCAAAGACGGCTGCGAAATCTGGGTGGGCAACCAAGCCATCGCGCGTGCCCAGGCGACTGCGGCGAAGACCGCCGGACTTCCGCTGGACAAGGTCGTCGTTCACAACCATTTGATCGGCGGTGGCTTCGGCCGCCGGCTGGAGAGCGATGGTATCGCTCGCGCAGTTCAGATCGCCATGCAGGTGGAGGGTCCGGTGAAGGTCATTTGGACCCGCGAGGAAGACATCCAGCACGACATGTATCGGCCGTGTTTTTTTGATCGGATATCCGCCGGCCTCGATGCAAAGGGAATGCCGGTCGCCTGGACTCATCGCTTCGCGGGCTCGTCCATTATCGCCAGATGGCTTCCTCCGGGATTCAACAATGGTTTGGATCCCGACACGACGGAAGGCGCGATTGATCTGGTCTATGCGCTGCCGAACATGCATGTCGAGTACCTGCGCGTGGAACCCCCGGGAATTCCGACCGCCTTCTGGCGCAGCGTCGGGCCATCACACAATGTCTTCGTCACGGAAAGCTTCGTCGACGAACTTGCGGCAGCGGCAAAGCAAGATCCAGTCGCGTATCGGCGGGCGCTGCTTGACAAGACGCCCCGAGCCAAGGCCGTCCTCGATCTTGCGGCGGAAAAATCCGCTTGGGGAAAGCCTCTGCCTGACAGGATCGGTCGCGGCGTCTCCCTCCAGTTCGTCTTCGGGACCTATTTGGCGCAGGTTGCCGAAGTCGAAGTATCGAAGGACGGAGCCGTTCGTGTCCGGCGCGTTGTCTGCGCGGTGGACTGTGGCACCGTCGTCAATCCCGATACCGTCCAGGCCCAGATCCAGAGCGCGATCGTCTTCGGCATCACGGCGGCGCTGCATGGACAGATCACACTAAAGGACGGCCGCGTCGAGCAAAGCAATTTCCACGATTACCAGATGCTCAGGATGAACGAGACGCCGGCCATCGAGGTTTACATCGTGAAAAGCACGGAAGCACCGGGAGGAATGGGCGAGGCCGGCACCTCGGCGATCGTCCCCGCCGTAACCAACGCGATCTTCGCGGCAACCGGCAAGCGACTGCGCAAGCCGCCGGTCGACACTGCAGCATTGAAGGAGTCGGTGTGAGCGACAACCGTCACGCTGCGTAATCAGCTCGAAATGAGATCCGAGAGAGTTCGGAACGCACGATAGCAGGGAGACGTTACATGATCCGCACGGCGAAAGCGGTTTGGTGCGGCAGGAGTCGCACCGGCAACGGCAATCTTTCAACCGATTCCGGCGCGCTCGCTGAGACCTCCAATCTGCTCAACGCCGCGATCACTTTTGACGCCAAGCTGATCCGAGGCGTCCTCATCGATAGCCGAACAACACATTCAGTTCAGGAAAATCGCAATGGCTCGAAGACATCAACCAGGCGAAGCCGTTTTCAGATCGGTCCTGCCCGAAGACATCCAGTGGAAGCCGTTCCCGGCATTCCCACCTTCGGTTCGCCTCGCCGTCATCGTGGGTCACCCCTCCGAGCCCGGCCCCTACGTGATCAGGGTCAAGGTGCCCTCCGGCGTGAAGCTGATGCCGCACAGACACCCGGAAGACCGGATCTACACCGTCATGTCCGGCGTTTTCTACGTCGGCCTGGGCGATCGCTTCGACGGCGATAAGATGGCCGCGTATCCACCCGGTAGCGTCATCGTTCTGCCCGGCGATACGTATCACTTCCACTGGGCAAAATCCGGTGAGTACGTCACCCAGGTATCGGCCATCGGTCCGTTGGGCCTCGAATACCTCGATCCCGGCGACGATCCGCGTGAGCGTGCACATGAACGCGCAAACCGATCCCCCGCTGCTTAGTCCGTTCGGCATCGAGCGCTCGATCATTCAAGCGCCCGTGGCCTGCGTTACGACTCATCCGATTGATCCGGATCCTGATTAACGAGACTCACAATTCCATTGCGGAGGTCTTCCGAAATGAAATCGACTTCTCTCCCCTGCGGCGCGCGATTCGCGTTCTCGATCCTTGCGTCAGTCGCATCCATGTTGGCCTTGGCGGCGCCAGGCGACAGCAGTGAGGTCACCGCCCCGCAAATGATCGACGCCTTCGAAGGTGACTTCGGCGTGCACGCTGGCCAGCGCCGGAACCATGCCAAAGGCACCTGCGCCGCAGGCGAGTTCGTTGGGACGAAAGACGCAGCTGCCCTCAGCCGATCGGCGCTTTTCTCGGGCAAGACCATCCCCGTGATCGCGCGCTTCTCACTCGGGGGAGGCGATCCCCAAGTACCGGACGCGGCGCCGGCTCCGCGCGGCATGGCGCTCGAGTTCAGTCTTCCCGACAGCGTCCTACAGCACATCACAATGATCGACGCGCCGATATTCGCCGCAAAGTCACCGGCCTCTTTCCGCGATTTCCTCGTTGCCGCTAAGCCGGATCCCAAGACTGGCCAACCCGACCTCGAGAAGCTCAAAGCCTATGGCGCCACGCATCCCGACGCGATGGCTGGGACCGAGCTGGCGAGCCACCATACTCCGACGGCAAACTACTATCAGGCCACGTACTTCAGCATTCACACGTTCAAGTTCATCGATGCGAAAAGCACCGAGCACATGGTGAAGTGGCGCTTCGTGCCGCGCGATGGCACCAAAGAGATGACCGCCGCGGAAATGAAGGCCGCGCCCCATGATTTCCTCGAAAAGAATCTTGTCGAGCGCACTCGCAAAGGCCCGGCGGTGTGGGACATGATCGTCTACGTGGGTGAGCCCGGTGATCCGGAGGACAACCCGACATTGGCGTGGCCGGAGAGTCGCAAGCATTTCACGGCGGGCACCCTCACCATCACCCAGGCTACGCCGCAACAAAAGGGCGTCGCCTGTGAGCCGATCAACTTCGACCCCTTGAGGATGGCGGATGGCATCGCTCCCACCAACGATCCGGTCTTGCTGTTTCGTTCCCCGGCGTACGCGGTTTCGTTCGGCAAACGCCTGTCCAACCAGTGAAGAAGCAAGCACGCCAAAGTTGATGGTGGAGGTGTTCCGCCTTGCGAGCGGTCACCGCCTAAGCGAGCGACTGTGGCTCAATTGCTATCGGTGAACGTCGGCCTTCCACGCGACATCGAGTGGAAGGGACGCACTGTGCACACCGGGATCTGGAAGGATCCGGTGCGTGCTCGCTGTCGGGTCGGCCGGTTGAATCTGGACGGAGATGGTCAAGGCGACCTGGCCGGGCACGGAGGTGAGCAGCGCGCCGTGTTCGTCTACCAGATCGAATCGTATCGCTATTGGCAGGAGCAGCTGAAAAGAACCGACTTCGTGCACGGACAGTTCGGCGAGAACTTCACGGTCGAAGGACTGGGGGACGATGCCGTGTGCATCGGCGACCGTTATCAGATCGGCAGCGCGCTGTTCGAGGTCACGCAGCCTCGCGTTACCTGCTATCGCGTCGGCATCCGGATGAACGAGCCGCGAATGCCGGCATTGCTGACATCGAGCGGACGACCAGGGTTCTACTTTCGCGTTCTGCAGGAAGGCCAGGTCGGCCCCGCGGACGAAATCCTGAAGGTGGGAGAGGCGAAGGAGCGAATGACCGTCGCCGAGATCAACGCGCTGCTCTATTCGCCCGATCATCCGCGCGATCGACTGGAGCGCGCGTTGCAGATCGAGGCGCTTTCGCCCGGATGGCGCTCGTCGTTCGAGGCGTTACTCCGGAGTCACACGAGCGGTAACGCGGGGCTCGTGCCAGATGCGGCTGCGCATCCGACCGCACCAGGATTTCGGCCGCTTGCGGTGGCAGCAATCGCTCAGGAGTCGGCGGACGTCATCTCGCTGACGATGCAGAGGCCGAACGCCCGGCCGCTGCCGGCGGCGATGCCCGGCCAGTACGTGGTCGTGCGTCTTCAATGGGCTGCCAGCGGCGCGCCGCTGTATCGCAGCTACTCGCTCTCGGGTCCCCCCTCGACGGAGCGCTATCGAATCAGCGTGAAGATCGAAGCGAATGGGGCGGCCGGAACGTACCTGCGGGAGCATGTTCGGATGGGCGATAGTCTCGAGGTGAGCTCGCCGCGCGGAGGCTTCATTCTGCAGTCCGGAGAGCGGCCGGTCGTGCTGCTTAGCGCAGGAATCGGAGCGACGCCGCTTCTGGGTATGCTGTACGCACTGGCGACGGCGCGCTCGACACGGCGTGTCTTGTGGCTGCACGCAGCTCGCGATGGGGAGCATCATCCCTTCACCGGCGAAGTTCGCAGGCTCATGCATGCGCTCCCAAACAGCCGCGGCTACGTCTGTTACAGCAGGCCCGGCTCGCGCGACAAAATGGGCGTGGATTTCGATGCGGCTGGTCACTTTTCGCGATCGGTCTTCGAGGAAGTCGGTGTCCCACGGGAGGGGAATGTCTACCTCTGCGGGCCGGCTCGCTTCATGGCAGAGATGAAGGAGACGCTCGCAACGTTGAACGTTGTGCGGGAGCGGATTCACGTCGAGATCTTCAACGGCAGTGAGTCGATGACGCCCGGCGTCGTCGGCGCGGCGACGCCAACTGCGCATGTTCCCGCGGACGACGCCAACACCGGTCCGCTGGTGTCGTTCGCGCGCAGCCGCATCGCCGCACATTGGAAGGCATCCGTCTACGAAAGCATTCTGGAACTGGCCGAGGCGTGCGACGTCCCGGTCCGTTGGTCGTGTCGGACCGGTGTTTGTCACAGCTGTGAGAGCGGCCTGGTTTCTGGCAAGGTCGTTTATGGCCCTGAGCCACTCGACCAGCCGGCGGAGGGCAACGTGCTCGTTTGCTGCTCGCAACCGAGCAGCGACCTCGTCATCGATCTGTGATCTACGAATCACTCGCCGAAAGCGAAAGTTGAGGGCGGCAGATCAGACCGAAGGCCGCGTCCAGCATCGGGCAGCGGAAGCGAAGCGGGCTGCGATTCAGCCGGCGGACTTGTTAAAGTGGTCAAGCGCCAACGGGGTATATTGGCCGACTTCGATGAGGTAGCCGTCGGGATCGCGCATATAGCAACGCCACTCCCAGCCGTGATTGTCCAACGGCTCGGTAAGGAAGAACGCTCCTTTGCCACCCCACTCCTTGTAGCAGGCCCAGATGTCGGCGACACGCAAGTTGAGGAAGCTATTCGCTCTTTCGAGATCCGAAGGCGGTTCCAGGAGCACGTCTGGCTTGTCGGGAGTCGGGCCGCCACCGGAATTGAGAATGATCCAGGTGTTGACCAATTTGATGTAGCAGGGATTTTCTGGCTTGATTACTTTTCCGCCAAGAATTCGGACGTAGAAGTCCTTCGCTTTTTCCTGATCTCTCACCGTGAAGAAATGCGCGACGAAGAAACCTTCGTTTGCAATAGGTGCATCGGTCATGCGGTACTCCCTGTGTTGGCCACATAGAAACTCGCACGCCGGCCAGCGGGGCACCCACCGCTCACCGACCAGTTCCGACGTCTCGTACGAGACGAAAAACCAAATCGCGGTGCGGCGCTGATCTATTCCCGATTCACGGACCAGCTCGCCAGAGCGGCGATATCTGCGAACGATTGGGTCATGAACTTGCGCGAGCTTTCGGTATGCAAGCGTTCCTCGGCCTTGAAGGCAAAGGTGTTCCTGGCGGCATTCATAATCTGATTGGCGCAGCTGGACCAGATGCATTTCAATGCGGCTCAGTTCGTCGCCCGCCGACTTCGGCGGTCTTCACCACCAAAGGCATGCAAAGCACAGGAGGTAGTGGCCCCGGACTCGCTACCACGTTGATGGCCTCATAGGAGCTGCTCAGGCACGAACGGTCCAAACAGCATGTTCTGAAACCGCATCAGCGGCGTCGCCTCCGGCTCCTGCCTCAAGACGACCTCGCCGGCGTCCGTGTTCGTCAGCCACTCGAGCGTCACGCCGTCGCTCGCAAATCGCAGCCGATAGGAGCTCCCGCGCTGGGTCGTGGCGATAACATCGATGACTTGCCTTGCCAGCTCCGGACATTCTGCAAGCATTCCGAGCTCGGTATTGGTGCTGTCCGACCGCGGATCGAGGTTCACCGAGCCGATGTAGACGATCGATTCATCGATCACCGCTGCCTTCGTATGCAGGCGGCCAAGTGCCATCGTGGGCACCAGCAGCTCGTCGTTGTGCCACATCCGCGTTGGACTTAGCTCGTACAGCTCGACGCCGCTTCTGAGAAGCTCGACGCGGTAGCGGGCGTAGCCCGCGTGGACGAGCGGTACATCATTCGCCGCGAGCGAATTGGTCAGGATCGCGACCTTGACGTTGCGCTTGATCAGCTCGCTGAAGGCCTCGACGCCCGTTGAGCCGGGCACAAAATAGGGCGACGAGATCACGACGTTGCGCTTCGAGGCGCTTACGCGATCCATGATGTCCATCTGCGCGCTCATTGAGCGCGCCATCTCGACGGTGGTCGCGTTGACCTTGTCCGGCCGGTCGGCGAACGCGACCGCTGTTCCCCAGGTCAGTTGCAGTTGTCCGGCATCGAGATCGCGACCTAACGGATGGTAGCCCAGCATGTCGGTGACGGGCACGGGGATCGATGTCATCTGCTCGCCATCCTCGACGAGATGATCAAAGCCGCGTTGCAAGTCGCTTCGGTCGTCGCCGCCGGAGACGATGCTTTCCACGGGATAGGTTTCCTGGCTGTTCCAGTACATATCGAAGATGTCTCGCAGCCGCTGCATCGCGCCGCCCACCACCAGCACGTCCATGTCGACGAAATTGCTCGTCGGGCTGCGAGTGAAATACTCGTCTGCGATGTTGCGTCCGCCCATCACCGCCACGACGCCGTCGGCGATAAACAGCTTGTTGTGCATCCGGTGATTGAGGCGCCGAAAATCGGCGAGCGACGCCATGTACTTGGTGGCGACGCTTTGCCGGCCGCAGCAGAACGGATTGAAGACGCGCACTTCGACATTCTCAAACGCGGCCAGACCGCGAAACATCTGGTCGCCACCGGTCGTGTTGAGGTCGTCCACGAGCAGGCGCACGCGCACGCCGCGCAACGCCGCGTCGCGCAGGTTGCGCATGAACAGACGCCCGGTGCGATCGTTTGCAATGAGGTAGTACTGAACGTCGAGCGAGTGGACCGCGCGGCGCGCCAGCTCGACCCTTGCGTCGAGCGACGAGAAGCCCACGGGCATTAGCCGGAATCCGGTCATGCTCGGGTTCGGCGTCGAGTCCCGAACGGCGCGCCCAAGGGCACTGTCGGCAGCGGGCGCGAGCGCGGACGACGTTGGGCGATCGGGCATCGCCGGCAGCACGCCGCAGGCGGGCAGCAGCAGGACCGCCATCAACCCCGCGACCACCGTGCGAGATAGCGACGAGGCACCCGTCAGCCGTCTACCGGTGGCATTCATGGCGGGCCTTGCTCGCTCCCTATGAATTGCAAATCATCCAAAAGTAAAGGCGTATGCTTCGACGCCCGGATCGAGAAATTCGATCTCGAACGTGCGATCCGCGATGGGCGCGGATTGGCGGATGAGCTGATAGAGCCTCTGGAAGTCGGCCGTGCCGAGACCTTGGTCGTCGACGTCGGCTCCGTGCGCGGCTCCCGGCGGTCGCCCATCGATCAGTACGCGAAAGCGAACGTTACCTCCGCCGGTTGGCGGCCCCATCACGAGATGAAGGTCGCGGGCGTGAAAACGATACGCGATGCGCCCATTCGGCTTGTTCAACACCACCGCCCGCGGGGTCATCGTCCAGTCGCCCGATAACGCCCAATGGTTGAGGGACAAACGCGCAGGCACGGCGTAGACGCGTGACCTGTCGCGTAGCGCGCCGCCCGATGACGCGAAATTCTCGGTACGGTCATAACCCACGTAGTTTTCCGGCGACTTCAGGTTGTTCCAGTCGGGCGAAGCCTCGATGCCGCGCGCATCAACCGTGGCGAGACCATGACCGACGCCACCGTTGCCCGCCTCGAGCAGCAGCCCCTGGATGATCCGTTCGGATTGTTCGTAGCCACCCTCGCCAAACTGGTGATGGCGAATGCGCCCTTGCGCATCGACGATATAGAGTGCAGGCCAATACTGGTTGTCGAGTGCCTTCCAGACCGCGAAATCGTTGTCGATCGCGATGGGATACACGACGTGCATCTCGGTGGCCGCCCGGCGCACGTTGTCGACGTTGTGCTCGAAAGGGAATTCGGGTGAATGCACGCCGATGACCACGAGCCCCTGATCCTTGTACTTCTCGGCCCAAGCGCGCACGTAAGGTTCCGTGCGCAACCAGTTGATGCAGGTATAGGTCCATACATCGACGACGACGACCTTGCCGCGCAGAACGCTCGGCGACAATGGTCCCGAATTAAGCCATGCGGTCGCTCCACCAAGAGAAGGCAACGCACCTTCGCTGGGTAGCTGAAGCGCCGTGGAAGCCTCTTGCTTCGCCATGCCCTTCTCCTCGGCCAGGGTCTCGAGCGGCGTGGCGGCTGCGCCGGCGAATATCCCGACGACCAGGAGTTGGATCGCTCTCATAACGAGTGCCTT
The DNA here is from genome assembly GCA_963728935.1 of uncultured beta proteobacterium. Classification (GTDB taxonomy): domain Bacteria; phylum Pseudomonadota; class Gammaproteobacteria; order Burkholderiales; family Casimicrobiaceae; genus CAVSMC01. The sequence continues at coordinate 383,370 of CAVSMC010000002.1, forward strand.
TCCGGAACGCGCGGCTCACTGCGCTCGAAGACCGTGGAAGCGCGGCCCGTGTCGCGTCGCCACGACGCCGGCGCACCGCCCGGTCAGTATGCGTCCACGTCCAGCACTGCCTGCGCAAACGCCTGCGGCGCTTCCTGCGGCAAGTTGTGACCGACCCCGCCCTTGATAAGGCGGTGAGCATAGGGACCCGAGAACTTCTTCGCATACGCGTCAGGTTCCAGATGCGGCGCGCCATTGGCATCGCCTTCGAGGGTAATCGTGGGAACCTTAATGACCGGGGCTTCGGCGAGCCTCTTGTCGAGTGCCTCATATTTCGGTTCGCCTTCAGCGAGCGCAAGACGCCACCGATAGTTGTGAATCGTGATCGCTACGTGATCCGGATTGTCAAAGGACGCCGCAGTGCGATCGAACGTCGCATCGTCGAACTCCCACTTCGGCGAAGCGAGCTGCCAGATGAGCTTCGCAAAGTCGTGCCGGTTCTTGTCGTAGCCGACGCGGCCGCGCTCCGTCGCGAAATAGAACTGATACCACCATTGAAATTCGGCCGCCGGCGGCAACGGCATTTTGCCGGCCTCCTGGCTCCCGATCAGGTAACCGCTGACGGACACCATCGCCTTGCAACGGTCCGGCCAAAGCGCCGCGATGACGTTGGCCGTGCGCGCGCCCCAATCGAATCCAGCCAGCGTCGCGCTCTGGATGTTGAGCGCATCCATGAAGGCGACGATGTCGACTGCCACCGCCGAGGGCTGGCCGTTGCGAAATGTCTCGCTCGCAAGGAAGCGCGTCGGACCGTATCCGCGCAGATACGGCACGAGGACCCGGTAGCCCGCCGACGCAAGCAGTGGGGCGACGTCCACAAAGCTGTAGATGTCGTAGGGCCAACCGTGAAGAAGAATGACCGCTCGACCATTTGGCGGGCCGGCTTCGGCGTAGCCGATACTCAGGACTCCGGCATCGATCTGCTTCAACGACGGGAACGACTTGTTGGTCCCCGGCTTGACGGGTTTCGCTTTGCCTGGCCGTGCGTCCGCAGGGGTGGTCATGGCGAGCTCGGCGGCCGCCACGGAAAGCAGCGCGGCGCCCACGAAGCTGCGTCGCGAACGGTTCACTTCGTTGTGCATACGCTTCTCCTTCATGAGCCATGAGTACGCGCCTCTTCGGAGACATTGACGCAAACTTCTCGTGAATCACTTGTCCCCAGGGTCCTATCAGACCGCATGTGGCGAATCGAATCCATTGGACGATGGTATTGGGTGGGACCGGCATGGCCATCGAGACCAATGCCAAGGTATCGATCAATACCATGGTCCGATATCTCCGTTGCTCTAACCGGAGTTTGCTCGCCTTTGTATATCGCATTGATATGCGCAACCGCGAAGGAGTGGCAAATGAACACAGGAATCTGCACGGTCGTCGCGACGGTGCTTGCGGCTGGTTTCTCAACGGGTGCAAGTGCGGACGACAGCAGTCTGAGTCCGTTCGGCGGCGACAGCTATGCCTATTTTCAACGGGGGATGTCGCGCGTTGGCGCAGCGCCTACTACTTTTCATCGCGACAACCCTAGAGACACTTCGGAACGCGAATATCAGGCGTTGTCATCATGGGCCCCCGTGTGGCATCCAGTACCAGCCGCCGACAGGATGCCGGCGATGGTTCGCATGAGTAACCCGACCGGGTTATCACTGCGCGAGTATCAGGCACTGTCTTCGAATTCGCAGGTATGGCAGCTACCGGACTCGCCCCGCGATGCACCGAGCGCCCCGATTCGACGCAAAGCAGAGGGCGCGGTCCGTAGCGAATTGATTTCCTGCACGGCCTAATATGCCGTGATCATTTTGTCGCCCTGGCATCGAGCTGCAACGCAATACTTCACCGACTGATCCTAGGCTCCGCTACACGAAGATATCGGCCGATACCTTCGTCCAATCGACAGGGCCCGCCGCGGCTGGTGGAATTGGTTCCACATGCCGGGTACAACATCGGAGCGAAATGAAAAACGCTATCAAGACACTTGCCGTCGTTGCGACTGGCGCCCTGCTCGCGAAGAGCGCGCTCGCCCAGAGCGCGGCGTCGCTCGTCGTACCCATCGAGAACGAGCCGGCGGCCAAGCTGTTCGTTGACTCACCTCTATCTGGTCCGCTCGCCGGCGGCGTCACGTTCATCCCGTACCGGTTGGAGAACTTGCGCATCCTGCCCGTTGGCGGGCCTGGCGCACGAAACCTGTCCCCTCGGGTCGGTCATCTGCACATTACCCTCGACGACCTGCCGTGGCAGTGGGCGGATTACGGCCAGAGCAACACCATCATCCTGGTAAATCTGCCGCGCGGCGAGCACAAGGTATTGATCGAGGCGGTGGATCCCGAAGGCCGCGTCCTTACCGCACAGACCGTGACGTTCAAATCGCCGGGCAAATAAGCCCGTCCACGACAGTCAAGAATGGATCATCCATGAAGCGCAAAAGCAAGCTCACGATTGCGATAGCCACGGCAGTGCTCGCCGTCCTGGGTGGCACGGCCGTTTACGCGCAGGACAAGTACTCCTTGAAATCGCCGAGCGGAATCGCGTTCTCCGACTTCAGGGGATACGAGGACTGGTCGGTTGTCTCTTCCGCTCGGACCGACGAAGTGCTCAAAGTGATCGTCGCCAATCCAACCATGATCAAGGCGTACAAGGCCGGCGTTCCGGGCAAGGGCCAGCCATTCCCGGAAGGCTCCAAGATCGCGAAGCTCCAGTGGAGCTTCAAGAAGAGCACGGAGGCCACATTCGTCGTGGATGTGCCGGACGCCCCCACGCAGGCTTTCCTCATCGAGAAGGACAGCAAGCGGTTTCCGGCGACTGGCGGCTGGGGATACGCGCTCTTCAACCATGACGCGACTGGCAAGATGACGGCCGACGAGGCCAAAGCCGACTGCGGGCACGTATGCCATGTGGCGGTAAAGAGCAAGGACTACATCTTCCACCCGTATCAAAAGCGGTGAACGTTGGCGGCGGTTCGGTTGTTGCGTTTCGCGTGCTCGGCCGCCATCCGGCTCGGTCGCGCAGTCGGATGACCGGATGCTGCTCTAGATCATGGATGCATCTCTCATCACGCTTGGCGCGCAGGCGCCCGACGCCGCGCTCACCGTCAATCGCGTGGCGCTGGGCGTGTTCTTCGCGATCAGTGGCTACCTCAAGCTGTTCAACGCTTCCAGGCACGCGACACTGACACGCACACTGCAAGCCGCTGGCGTGCGCGCGGTGCCGATCATGCAATGGCTGGTGCCCGGTGTCGAGTTCAGCGCCGGATGTGCGCTCATCCTGGGCCTGTTGTCCGCGCTCGCAGCGTTCGGACTCTTCGTGGTCTCCTTCTTCGCCTTCAGGCTCGATGCCGTCAAACGCATAGACGGATGGCAGCCGATCAATCGAGCCGATTGGATCGGCGACCTGCTCTACCTGCCCGAAGCGCTTTACTGCATCGGATTGGCGGTCGTGATGCTGGGAGGGCCCGGACCCTGGAGCCTTGACGTCAAGCTCGCGGCGTTTCTCGCAACATGAGGCGCGCGTTTCTGATCCCACTCGCCACCAACCTACGGAGGTCACCATGAGCACAGTCATGAGCAATGAGCGGGCAACCCAAGTCCCGATCGCTGCGAAGGTGGACTTGAAGCTGGAGGTCGTCGTCATCCCCGTGTCCGACGTCGATCGCGCCAAGCGCTTTTACGAGAACCTGGGATGGCGGGTGGACGCCGATTTCACCAATGGCGCGGACTGGCGGGTTGTGCAGATGACACCTCCCGGCTCACCGTGCTCCATTCACTTCGGCAAAGGAGTCACGACGGCAGTGCCGGGGTCAGTCAAGAATCTGTACCTCGTGGTGTCCGACATCGAAGCGGCACGCGGCGAGCTCATCGGCCGCGCCGTCGAAGTGAGTGACCCTTTCCACTTCACTGCCCTCGGGGGACCCCGCGCGCCCGGCCATGACCCCGACGGGCGCTCGTACGGAACATTTGCCACGTTCAGCGATCCGGACGGCAACAGCTGGCTACTCCAGGAGATCAAGGCGCGGCTTCCTGGACGGGGACTCAGCATGGACGTCGCGAGTCTGACAGAGCTTCTGCGAGAGGCAGAGAAGCACCATGGCGATTACGAACCGACCGCTCCGAAGCACCATTGGTCGGGGTGGTACGCCAGCTACATCGTCGCACGCGAGCGCGGTAGGGCTCCGGAAGAGGCCGCCGGAGATGCTGCGCTCCATATGGAAGGCGCCCGCCAATGAGGGACGACATCGTCACCGGCGCCGCCTTTCCGGACTACGAGCTTTCGGATCACCGCGGCAAGCATCGCAAGCTCTCGGAGCTGCAGGGAGACGATCCGCTGGTGCTGGTGCTATCTCGCGGAGGCTTCTGTCCGAAAGAGAGGAGGCAGCACGAAGGACTCCTGCAACTCCATCGCGAGATGCAGGTGGGCTATTGCCGTCTCGTCACCATCTCGACGGACAACCTGCTCGAGACAAACGAGTTCCGGGCCGGCGTCGGCGCACACTGGACTTTTCTCTCGGACCCCGGGCGAAAACTGCAGAAGGATCTCGACATCGCGGAATACACCGACCCGCATCACGATCCGATGATCCCTCACACGCTGGTGCTCGAGCCCGGCCTGCGTGTCTACAAGATCTACAGCGGCTACTGGTTTTTCGGCCGGCCGACGGTGGAGGAACTGCGCCTCGACCTGCGCGCCGTGCTGCAGCGTTGCCGTCCCGATTGGGACATCGGCAGCGCGGAGCAGCGGACCGCCTGGGCAAAGGGCGAAAAGACGAGTTTCTTTCCATACGGAAAAACGCAGGCGCAACTGCTGGGCGAGCAGGACTGATCGGCGCAGGCTGATCCGGAATTGCCGACATCGCCCGGCATCCGATGATTACGTTGGCGCCTCCTGCAGCGCAGCGCGATGTCGCGCTGACCGAGGCAGCAGGTAACGTCGATACCATCGTCCAATAGATTCGGCGTTGCGACTGTAGTCTCATTGCATCGTCATTTCATTGGCGATCGCATTTCGATAACACCAGAGGAACGTGCGATGAGCACTACCTGCTGACATCGCTGACCGAATCTATCAATCACCGACACGGAGGAAAAGGCTCATGAAGAAACCTGCTGCACGGAAAGAACATGACATGAAAGTCCGCCGAGAGGCCCCGCTGGCCACGCCCACTGATCTCAAAGCCACCGCGACCAGGGACATCTCCGCCGCGATGAATGGGATCCTGGCGGACGTGTTCGCGCTCTATCTGAAGACCAAGAATTTTCACTGGCACATGAGCGGTCCGCACTTTCGCGACTATCACTTGCTGCTGGACGAGCAAGCCGACCAGATTTACGCGATGGCCGACCCGATTGCCGAACGGATTCGCAAGTTGGGCGGCACCACGCTGCGGTCCATCGGCCACATTTCGCGCCTGAAGCGAATTCTCGACAATGACGCGGACTACGTGCAGCCGCTCGACATGCTGGCGGAGCTGCGCGAGGACAACAAGACGCTGGCGAGCGGTTTGCGCGAAGCCCACAACGTCTGCGACGAGCACCGCGATATCGCGACCGCAAGCCTGATCGAAGTCTGGATCGACGAAACGGAGCGACGAACCTGGTTCCTGTTCGAGTCGAGTCGTCAGGGAGACACCAGAGGGCATTGAGCCCCAACCGACGGTTTCTCGGACCCGTCCGCAGCCAACGGAGTCTGTCATGCTCGACGCTATGTCCATCGGCTTCTCGAACCGTTGGGATCAACTCTTTCCGGTGCTGACCGAACTCGAGATCACGCACATCGCTCGGTTCGGCACCGTGCAGCGCTACTCGCGTGGCGCTCACGTGTTCACGGCGGGCGAGCCGGTGCCCGGCATGTTTGTGGTGTTGAGCGGCGTCCTGGGAACCAGTCAGCGCGACGGTCGGGGTCTCGTGGTTCCCATCGTACATCACGGACGGGGCGAATCTTCCGGCGAAGTCGGCCTTCTGTCCGCCCGCCATGCGCTGACAGATGGCTTCGCCGAGGAAGATGTCGAGGTGGTCCTGGTGCCGCCTTCGCAGTTGCGCGCCTTGATCATCGCCAAGGCCACTCTTGGCGAGCGCATCGTCCGCGCGCTGATCCTGCGCCGGGTCGGGTTGCTAGAATCCGGCGCGAGCGGTCCCGTCCTCATCGGCCACCCGGGGTCCCCCGAGCTGTTGCGGTTGCAGAATTTTCTGCGGCGCAACGATTATCCGCATCGGGTTATCGACACTGCGCTGGAGGACGATTCCGCTGCGCAGCGTCAGCATCACGCCTTGCCGGAGGGTGACGTTGTCGTGGTGTGCCCGAACGGCTCAGTGCTGCGCAATCCCAGCGAAGACGCGCTCGCGCGGGGCCTCGGGATGCTCGATTCGGTTGAGCACAACGAACTCTTCGACGTTGCCATAGTGGGCGCAGGTCCCGCGGGGCTCGCAACCGCCGTCTACGCGGCCTCGGAGGGCCTGCACGTCGTCGTACTGGACTGCCGGTCGTACGGGGGCAGGCGGGTGCCAGCGCGCGTATCGAGAACTATCTGGGATTTCCCACGGGCATCTCCGGCCAAGCGCTCGCAGCCCGCGCCTATATCCAGGCGCAGAAATTCGGCGCCGAGATCATGATCCCGGCGCAGGCCGTCGCGCTTGATTGCAGCAACGCGGAGGCGGACGCAGAGTCTCGGTGAAGGTTGGCTGACGAGCGCCGCCTCAGATCAAGGACGGTGGTCATTGCCAGCGGTGTACGTTATCGACGCCCGCGGTCCCGCGGCTGAGCGAATTTGAAGGACGAGGTGTTTGGTATTAGGCGTCGGCGCTCGAAGCGAAGACATGCGCGAACGAAGAAGTCGTGCTCGTAGGAGGCGGCAACTCCGCCGGACAGGCCGCCGCATCCCTGTCCCGCTTGATCCAAGGTGCGTGCTGATTCGGGGCCCCAGCCTCGCCGCCAGCATGTCGCAATATCTGATCGAGCGCATCCGTGCCACATCAAACATCGAACTGCAACCCAACACCGAATTGACACAATTGCACGGCGACCAGGCGCTGGGCCTTACCGCAGTGTCGTGGCGCGACGCTCGCAACGGAAACGAGGAGGAGCGACCGATTCAGCATGTGTTCCTTTTTGTCGGCGCGGATCCCGAGACCCAGTGGCTGGAGGGCCGTGGCGTCGGGTACGATGCGCAAGGGTTCATCCTGACAGGTCAGGCCACCGAGGGCAACGCGGCCGCGTATGTGGCCGCCCCGCTCGAATCGAGCATCCCCGGCGTGTTTGCCGTAGGCGACGTGCGCTCCGGTTCGGTGAAGCGCGTCGGTGGCGCCATCGGTGAAGGCGCCTCGGCCGAGGCGCAAATTCATCAGTATCTTGCCTCCGCGGATCGCACGTTCGAGGCATCCGGAAGAAAGCAACACTCGATGCAAGGTACGACATGATCAATTTGGAGCTGCCGCCGTCATTCGACCGCACGACTGGCCAAGGCACTCGGCCGACCTGAACGACGCGCTGAGTTTCAGTAGCTCGGCGTGTGCGGC
>CAVSMC010000003.1:0-164733 GCA_963728935.1 uncultured beta proteobacterium
TGTGTTGGCCACATAGAAACTCGCACGCCGGCCAGCGGGGCACCCACCGCTCACCGACCAGTTCCGACGTCTCGTACGAGACGAAAAACCAAATCGCGGTGCGGCGCTGATCTATTCCCGATTCACGGACCAGCTCGCCAGAGCGGCGGTGTGTCCGAACGATTGGGTCATGAACTTGCGCGCGAGCTTTCGGTATGCAAGCGTTCCTCGGCCTTGAAGGCAAAGGTGTTCCTGGCGGCATTCATAATCTGATTGGCGCGGCTGGACCAGATCATTTCAATGCAGCTGAGTTCGTCGCCCGCCAGCTTCGGCAGTATCGCCACCAAAGGCATGCAAAGCACAGGAGGTAGTGGCCCCGGACTCGCTACCACGTTGGGATTTGGCCTCATGGAGCTGCTCAGGCACGAACGGTCCAAACAGCATGTTTTGAGCCGCATCAGCGGCGTCGCTTCCGGCTCCTGCCTCAAGACGAGCTCGCCGGCGTCCGTGTTCGTCAGCCACTCAGCGTAACGCCGTCGCTCGCGAACCGCAGCCGATAGAGCTCCGCGCTGGGTCGTCGCGATAACTCGGTGACTTGCCGTGCCAGCTCCGGGCAGGGCAAGCATCCCGAGCTCGGTGTTGGTACTGTCCGATCGCGGGTCGAGGTTCACCGAGCCAATGTAGACAATCGAATCGTCGATCACCGCTGCTTTCGTGTGCAGGCGGCCAAGTGCCATCGTGGGCACCGGCAGTTCGTCGTTATGCCAGTCCGCGTTGGACTTAGCTCGTACAGTCGACGCCGCTTCTAAGAAGCTCGGCGCGATAACGGGCGTATCCCGCGTGGACGATCGGAACATCGCTCGCCACGAGCCGGTTGGTCAGGATCGCGACCTTGACGTTGCGCCTGATCAACTCGTTGAAGGCTTCGACGCCCGTTCTCCCCCGGCACGAAATACGGCGACGAGATCACACGTGCGCCTCGAATCGCTTACACGGTCCATGATGTCCATCTGCGCGCTCATTGATCGCGCCACCTCGGCCGAGGTCGCGTGACCTTGTCAGGCCGGTCGGCGAACGCGACGGCTGTTCCCCAGGCCAGTTGCAGTTTTCCGGCGTCGAGATCGCGGCCTAACGGAGGGTAGCCAAGCATGTCGGTGACGGGCACGGGGATCGATATCATCTGGTCGCCTTCCTCGACAAGATGATCAAAGTCGCGCTGCAAGCCGCTTCGATCGTCGCCGCCGGAGACGATACTTTCGACGGGATAGGCTTCTGGCTGTTCCAGTACATGTCGAAGATATCTCGCAACCGCTGCATCGCGCCGCCCACCAGCAGCACGTCCATGTCGACGAAGTTGCTCGTCGGGCTGCGAGTTGAATATTGGTCTGCGATGTTGCGTCCACCATCACCGCCACCGCGCCGTCGGCGATAAAGAGCTTGTTGTGCATCCGGTGGTTCAGTCGCCGAAAGTCGAGGAGCGATGCCATGTACTTGGTGGCGACGCTTGCCGGCCGCAGCAGAACGGATTGAAATGCGAACCTCGACATTCTCGAACGCGGCGAGACCGCGAAACATCTGGTCGCCGCCGGCCGTGTTGAGGTCGTCCACGAGAAGTCGCACGCGCACGCCACGCAACGCCGCGTCGCGCAGGTACGCATGAACAGACGCCCGGTCCGATCGTTCGATCAGGTAGTACTGAACGTCGAGCAGTGGACCGCGCGGCGCGCCAGCTCGACCCTTGCGTCGAGCGACGAGAAGCCCACAGGCATAAGCCGGAATCCGGTCATGCTCGGGTTCGGCGCTGCGTCCCCGAACGGCGCGCCCAAGGACACTGTCGGCAGCGGGCGCAAGCGCGGACGACGTCGGGCGATCGGGCATCGCCGGAAGCGCGCCGCAGGCGGCGGCAGCAGGACCGCCATCAACCACGCGATCACCGTGCAAGGTGCGGCAAGGCGCCCGTCCGCCGTCTGCCGGTGGCGTCATGGCGGGCCTTGCTCGCTCCCTATGGATTGCAAATCATCCAAACGTGAAGGCGTATGCTTCGATCCCCGGATCCAGGAATCGATCTCGAACGTGCGATCCGCGATGGGCGCGGATTGGCGGATGAGCTGATAGAGCCTCTGGAAGTCGGCCGTGCCGAGACCTTGGTCGTCGACGTCGGCTCCTGCGCGGCTCCGGCGGTCGCCCATCGACAGTACGCGAAAGCGGACGCTACCTCCGCCGGTTGGCGGGCCCATCACAGATGAAGGTCGCGGGCGTGAAAACGATACGCGATCGCCCATTCGGCTTGTTCAACACCACCGCCCCCGGGGTCATCGTCCAGTCGCCCGATAACGCCCAATGGTTAGGGAGAACGCGCAGGCACGGCGTAGACGCGTGACCTGTCGCGTAGCGCGCCGCCCGATGACGCGAAATTCTCGGTACGGTCATAACCCACGTAGTTTTCCGGCGACTTCAGGTTGTTCCAGTCGGGCGAAGCCTCGATGCCGCGCGCATCAACCGTGCGAGCCCATGACCGACGCCACCGTTGCCCGCCTCGAGCAGAGCCCCTGGACGAACCGTTTAGATTGTTCGTAGCCACCTTGTAACTGGTGATGGCGAATGCACCCTTGCGCATCGACGATATAGAGCGCGGCCAATACTGGTTGTCGAGTGCCTTCCACACCGCGAAATCGTTGTCGATCGCGATGGATAAACGATGTGCATCTCGGCGGCCGCCCGGCGCACGTTGTCGACGTTGTGCTCGAAAGGGAATCGGGTGAATTCACGCCGATGACCACGAGCCCCTGATCCTTGTACTTCTCGGCCCAAGCGCGCACGTAAGGTTCCGTGCGCAACCAGTTGATGCAGGTATAGGTCCATACATCGACGACGACGACCTTGCCGCGCAGAACGCTCGGCGACAATGGTCCCGAATTGAGCCATGCGGTCGCTCCACCAAGAGAAGGCAACACACCTTCGCTGGGTAGCTGAAGCGCCGTGGAAGCCTCTTGCTTCGCCATGCCCTTCTCCTCGGCCAGGGTCTCGAGCGGCGTGGCGGCTGCGCCGGCGAATATCCCGACGACCAGGAGTTCGATCGCTCTCATAACCAGTGCCTTTCCGGAACGCGCGGCTCACTGCGCTCGAAGACCGTGGAAGCGCGGCCCGTGTCGCGTCGCCACGACGCCGGCGCACCGCCCGGTCAGTATGCGTCCACGTCCAGCACCGCCTGCGCAAACGCCTGCGGCGCTTCCTGCGGCAAGTTGTGACCGACCCCGCCCTTGATAAGGCGGTGAGCATAGGGACCCGAGAACTTCTTCGCATACGCGTCAGGTTCCAGATGCGGCGCGCCATTGGCATCGCCTTCGAGGGTAATCGTGGGAACCTTAATGACCGGGGCTTCGGCGAGCCTCTTGTCGAGTGCCTCATATTTCGGTTCGCCTTCAGCGAGCGCAAGACGCCACCGATAGTTGTGAATCGTGATCGCTACGTGATCCGGATTGTCAAAGGACGCCGCAGTGCGATCGAACGTCGCATCGTCGAACTCCCACTTCGGCGAAGCGAGCTGCCAGATGAGCTTCGCAAAGTCGTGCCGGTTCTTGTCGTAGCCGACGCGGCCGCGCTCCGTCGCGAAATAGAACTGATACCACCATTGAAATTCGGCCGCCGGCGGCAACGGCATTTTGCCGGCCTCCTGGCTCCCGATCAGGTAACCGCTGACGGACACCATCGCCTTGCAACGGTCCGGCCAAAGCGCCGCGATGACGTTGGCCGTGCGCGCGCCCCAATCGAATCCAGCCAGCGTCGCGCTCTGGATGTTGAGCGCATCCATGAAGGCGACGATGTCGACTGCCACCGCCGAGGGCTGGCCGTTGCGAAATGTCTCGCTCGCAAGGAAGCGCGTCGGACCGTATCCGCGCAGATACGGCACGAGGACCCGGTAGCCCGCCGACGCAAGCAGTGGGGCGACGTCCACAAAGCTGTAGATGTCGTAGGGCCAACCGTGAAGAAGAATGACCGCTCGACCATTTGGCGGGCCGGCTTCGGCGTAGCCGATACTCAGGACTCCGGCATCGATCTGCTTCAACGACGGGAACGACTTGTTGGTCCCCGGCTTGACGGGTTTCGCTTTGCCTGGCCGTGCGTCCGCAGGGGTGGTCATGGCGAGCTCGGCGGCCGCCACGGAAAGCAGCGCGGCGCCCACGAAGCTGCGTCGCGAACGGTTCACTTCGTTGTGCATACGCTTCTCCTTCATGAGCCATGAGTACGCGCCTCTTCGGAGACATTGACGCAAACTTCTCGTGAATCACTTGTCCCCAGGGTCCTATCAGACCGCATGTGGCGAATCGAATCCATTGGACGATGGTATTGGGTGGGACCGGCATGGCCATCGAGACCAATGCCAAGGTATCGATCAATACCATGGTCCGATATCTCCGTTGCTCTAACCGGAGTTTGCTCGCCTTTGTATATCGCATTGATATGCGCAACCGCGAAGGAGTGGCAAATGAACACAGGAATCTGCACGGTCGTCGCGACGGTGCTTGCGGCTGGTTTCTCAACGGGTGCAAGTGCGGACGACAGCAGTCTGAGTCCGTTCGGCGGCGACAGCTATGCCTATTTTCAACGGGGGATGTCGCGCGTTGGCGCAGCGCCTACTACTTTTCATCGCGACAACCCTAGAGACACTTCGGAACGCGAATATCAGGCGTTGTCATCATGGGCCCCCGTGTGGCATCCAGTACCAGCCGCCGACAGGATGCCGGCGATGGTTCGCATGAGTAACCCGACCGGGTTATCACTGCGCGAGTATCAGGCACTGTCTTCGAATTCGCAGGTATGGCAGCTACCGGACTCGCCCCGCGATGCACCGAGCGCCCCGATTCGACGCAAAGCAGAGGGCGCGGTCCGTAGCGAATTGATTTCCTGCACGGCCTAATATGCCGTGATCATTTTGTCGCCCTGGCATCGAGCTGCAACGCAATACTTCACCGACTGATCCTAGGCTCCGCTACACGAAGATATCGGCCGATACCTTCGTCCAATCGACAGGGCCCGCCGCGGCTGGTGGAATTGGTTCCACATGCCGGGTACAACATCGGAGCGAAATGAAAAACGCTATCAAGACACTTGCCGTCGTTGCGACTGGCGCCCTGCTCGCGAAGAGCGCGCTCGCCCAGAGCGCGGCGTCGCTCGTCGTACCCATCGAGAACGAGCCGGCGGCCAAGCTGTTCGTTGACTCACCTCTATCTGGTCCGCTCGCCGGCGGCGTCACGTTCATCCCGTACCGGTTGGAGAACTTGCGCATCCTGCCCGTTGGCGGGCCTGGCGCACGAAACCTGTCCCCTCGGGTCGGTCATCTGCACATTACCCTCGACGACCTGCCGTGGCAGTGGGCGGATTACGGCCAGAGCAACACCATCATCCTGGTAAATCTGCCGCGCGGCGAGCACAAGGTATTGATCGAGGCGGTGGATCCCGAAGGCCGCGTCCTTACCGCACAGACCGTGACGTTCAAATCGCCGGGCAAATAAGCCCGTCCACGACAGTCAAGAATGGATCATCCATGAAGCGCAAAAGCAAGCTCACGATTGCGATAGCCACGGCAGTGCTCGCCGTCCTGGGTGGCACGGCCGTTTACGCGCAGGACAAGTACTCCTTGAAATCGCCGAGCGGAATCGCGTTCTCCGACTTCAGGGGATACGAGGACTGGTCGGTTGTCTCTTCCGCTCGGACCGACGAAGTGCTCAAAGTGATCGTCGCCAATCCAACCATGATCAAGGCGTACAAGGCCGGCGTTCCGGGCAAGGGCCAGCCATTCCCGGAAGGCTCCAAGATCGCGAAGCTCCAGTGGAGCTTCAAGAAGAGCACGGAGGCCACATTCGTCGTGGATGTGCCGGACGCCCCCACGCAGGCTTTCCTCATCGAGAAGGACAGCAAGCGGTTTCCGGCGACTGGCGGCTGGGGATACGCGCTCTTCAACCATGACGCGACTGGCAAGATGACGGCCGACGAGGCCAAAGCCGACTGCGGGCACGTATGCCATGTGGCGGTAAAGAGCAAGGACTACATCTTCCACCCGTATCAAAAGCGGTGAACGTTGGCGGCGGTTCGGTTGTTGCGTTTCGCGTGCTCGGCCGCCATCCGGCTCGGTCGCGCAGTCGGATGACCGGATGCTGCTCTAGATCATGGATGCATCTCTCATCACGCTTGGCGCGCAGGCGCCCGACGCCGCGCTCACCGTCAATCGCGTGGCGCTGGGCGTGTTCTTCGCGATCAGTGGCTACCTCAAGCTGTTCAACGCTTCCAGGCACGCGACACTGACACGCACACTGCAAGCCGCTGGCGTGCGCGCGGTGCCGATCATGCAATGGCTGGTGCCCGGTGTCGAGTTCAGCGCCGGATGTGCGCTCATCCTGGGCCTGTTGTCCGCGCTCGCAGCGTTCGGACTCTTCGTGGTCTCCTTCTTCGCCTTCAGGCTCGATGCCGTCAAACGCATAGACGGATGGCAGCCGATCAATCGAGCCGATTGGATCGGCGACCTGCTCTACCTGCCCGAAGCGCTTTACTGCATCGGATTGGCGGTCGTGATGCTGGGAGGGCCCGGACCCTGGAGCCTTGACGTCAAGCTCGCGGCGTTTCTCGCAACATGAGGCGCGCGTTTCTGATCCCACTCGCCACCAACCTACGGAGGTCACCATGAGCACAGTCATGAGCAATGAGCGGGCAACCCAAGTCCCGATCGCTGCGAAGGTGGACTTGAAGCTGGAGGTCGTCGTCATCCCCGTGTCCGACGTCGATCGCGCCAAGCGCTTTTACGAGAACCTGGGATGGCGGGTGGACGCCGATTTCACCAATGGCGCGGACTGGCGGGTTGTGCAGATGACACCTCCCGGCTCACCGTGCTCCATTCACTTCGGCAAAGGAGTCACGACGGCAGTGCCGGGGTCAGTCAAGAATCTGTACCTCGTGGTGTCCGACATCGAAGCGGCACGCGGCGAGCTCATCGGCCGCGCCGTCGAAGTGAGTGACCCTTTCCACTTCACTGCCCTCGGGGGACCCCGCGCGCCCGGCCATGACCCCGACGGGCGCTCGTACGGAACATTTGCCACGTTCAGCGATCCGGACGGCAACAGCTGGCTACTCCAGGAGATCAAGGCGCGGCTTCCTGGACGGGGACTCAGCATGGACGTCGCGAGTCTGACAGAGCTTCTGCGAGAGGCAGAGAAGCACCATGGCGATTACGAACCGACCGCTCCGAAGCACCATTGGTCGGGGTGGTACGCCAGCTACATCGTCGCACGCGAGCGCGGTAGGGCTCCGGAAGAGGCCGCCGGAGATGCTGCGCTCCATATGGAAGGCGCCCGCCAATGAGGGACGACATCGTCACCGGCGCCGCCTTTCCGGACTACGAGCTTTCGGATCACCGCGGCAAGCATCGCAAGCTCTCGGAGCTGCAGGGAGACGATCCGCTGGTGCTGGTGCTATCTCGCGGAGGCTTCTGTCCGAAAGAGAGGAGGCAGCACGAAGGACTCCTGCAACTCCATCGCGAGATGCAGGTGGGCTATTGCCGTCTCGTCACCATCTCGACGGACAACCTGCTCGAGACAAACGAGTTCCGGGCCGGCGTCGGCGCACACTGGACTTTTCTCTCGGACCCCGGGCGAAAACTGCAGAAGGATCTCGACATCGCGGAATACACCGACCCGCATCACGATCCGATGATCCCTCACACGCTGGTGCTCGAGCCCGGCCTGCGTGTCTACAAGATCTACAGCGGCTACTGGTTTTTCGGCCGGCCGACGGTGGAGGAACTGCGCCTCGACCTGCGCGCCGTGCTGCAGCGTTGCCGTCCCGATTGGGACATCGGCAGCGCGGAGCAGCGGACCGCCTGGGCAAAGGGCGAAAAGACGAGTTTCTTTCCATACGGAAAAACGCAGGCGCAACTGCTGGGCGAGCAGGACTGATCGGCGCAGGCTGATCCGGAATTGCCG
Organism: uncultured beta proteobacterium; assembly: GCA_963728935.1. Classification (GTDB taxonomy): domain Bacteria; phylum Pseudomonadota; class Gammaproteobacteria; order Burkholderiales; family Casimicrobiaceae; genus CAVSMC01. The sequence continues at coordinate 7,953 of CAVSMC010000003.1, forward strand.
ACATCGCCCGGCATCCGATGATTACGTTGGCGCCTCCTGCAGCGCAGCGCGATGTCGCGCTGACCGAGGCAGCAGGTAACGTCGATACCATCGTCCAATAGATTCGGCGTTGCGACTGTAGTCTCATTGCATCGTCATTTCATTGGCGATCGCATTTCGATAACACCAGAGGAACGTGCGATGAGCACTACCTGCTGACATCGCTGACCGAATCTATCAATCACCGACACGGAGGAAAAGGCTCATGAAGAAACCTGCTGCACGGAAAGAACATGACATGAAAGTCCGCCGAGAGGCCCCGCTGGCCACGCCCACTGATCTCAAAGCCACCGCGACCAGGGACATCTCCGCCGCGATGAATGGGATCCTGGCGGACGTGTTCGCGCTCTATCTGAAGACCAAGAATTTTCACTGGCACATGAGCGGTCCGCACTTTCGCGACTATCACTTGCTGCTGGACGAGCAAGCCGACCAGATTTACGCGATGGCCGACCCGATTGCCGAACGGATTCGCAAGTTGGGCGGCACCACGCTGCGGTCCATCGGCCACATTTCGCGCCTGAAGCGAATTCTCGACAATGACGCGGACTACGTGCAGCCGCTCGACATGCTGGCGGAGCTGCGCGAGGACAACAAGACGCTGGCGAGCGGTTTGCGCGAAGCCCACAACGTCTGCGACGAGCACCGCGATATCGCGACCGCAAGCCTGATCGAAGTCTGGATCGACGAAACGGAGCGACGAACCTGGTTCCTGTTCGAGTCGAGTCGTCAGGGAGACACCAGAGGGCATTGAGCCCCAACCGACGGTTTCTCGGACCCGTCCGCAGCCAACGGAGTCTGTCATGCTCGACGCTATGTCCATCGGCTTCTCGAACCGTTGGGATCAACTCTTTCCGGTGCTGACCGAACTCGAGATCACGCACATCGCTCGGTTCGGCACCGTGCAGCGCTACTCGCGTGGCGCTCACGTGTTCACGGCGGGCGAGCCGGTGCCCGGCATGTTTGTGGTGTTGAGCGGCGTCCTGGGGACCAGTCAGCGCGACGGTCGGGGTCTCGTGGTTCCCATCGTGCATCACGGACGGGGCGAATCTTCCGGCGAGGTCGGCCTTCTATCCGCCCGCCACGCGCTGACCGACGGCATCGCCGAGGAGGAGGTCGAGGCGCTGTTGGTGCCGCCTTCGCAGTTGCGCGCGCTCATCATCGCCGACGCAGCCCTCGGCGAGCGCATCGTCCGCGCGCTCATCCTGCGTTGCGTTGGGTTGCTCGAATCCGGGGCGAGCGGTCCCGTGCTCATGGGCCACGCGGATTCCCCCGAGTTACTGCGATTGGAAAATTTCCTGCGCCGCAATGACTATCCGCATCGGTTCGTCGATGCCACGCTGGCCACGCTGGACGTCGACGCCGCCGCGCCGCACCAGCAATACGGCGCGGCGCCTGGCGACGTTGTCGTGGCATGCCCCAGCGGCATCGTGCTGCTCAACCCTACGGAAGACGCGCTCGCGCGTGGCCTCGGGATGCTCGATTCGAGCGAGCACAAGGATCTCTATGACGTAGCAATCGTCGGCGCAGGTCCGGCCGGACTCGCCACCGCCGTCTACGCGGTATCGGAAGGCCTGCGCGTCGTCGTGCTGGACTGTCGGGCGTATGGCGGACAGGCAGAAGCCAGCGCGCGCGTCGAGAACTACCTGGGCTTCCCGACCGGCATTTCCGGCCAGGCGCTCGCTGCCCGAGCCTACATCCAGGCGCAAAAATTCGGCGCCGAGACCATGATTCCTGCGCAGGCCGTGGCGCTCGATTGCTGCATCGCCGGGCCCGACGGTGAGCTGTCGTTGACGTTGGCGGACGGGCGCCGGCTGAGATCGAGGACCGTCGTCATTGCGGCCGGTGTTCGCTATCGGCGGCCGGCACTTGCGCGCCTCGGCGAATTCGAAGGCCGGGGTATCTGGTATTGGGCCTCGTCGCTCGAAGCGAAGACATGCGCGAACGATGAAGTCGTGCTCGTCGGCGGCGGCAACTCGGCCGGGCAAGCCGCCGTATTCCTGGCGTCGTTCGCCACCAAGGTGCATATGCTGATTCGCAGCCCCAGCCTCGCCGGCAGCATGTCGCGCTATCTGATCGATCGCATCAGTGCCACGTCGAACATCGAAATGCATCCCAACACCGAATTGACGCAATTGCACGGCGACCCGGCGCTGCGCCTTGCCGCCGTGTCGTGGCGCGACGCTCGCAACGGGATCGAGGAGCAGCGACCCATTCAGCATGTGTTCCTGTTTGTCGGAGCGGATCCCGAGACGCAGTGGCTGGAAGGCCGTGGCGTCGGGTACGATGCGCACGGTTTCATCCTGACAGGTCAGGCCACCGAGGGCAACGCGGCCGCGTATGTGGCCGCCCCGCTCGAATCGAGCATCCCCGGCGTGTTTGCCGTAGGCGACGTGCGCTCCGGTTCGGTGAAGCGCGTCGGTGGCGCCATCGGTGAAGGCGCCTCGGCCGAGGCGCAAATTCATCAGTATCTTGCCTCCGCGGATCGCACGTTCGAGGCATCCGGAAGAAAGCAACACTCGATGCAAGGTACGACATGATCAATTTGGAGCTGCCGCCGTCATTCGACCGCACGACTGGCCAAGGCACGCTCACTGAACGACGCGCTGAGTTTCAGTAGCTCGGCGTGTGCGGCTTGCTACGGTTTTGCTACGGTCGGCCGAGGCACACCGGAGGACGTAGCGCGATGTCAAAATTTTAGCAAGCTCGTCAACACAGGTCTTGCTATGGAGAAACGCTGATGCCCACTTATCGAAAAACCTCAGAGGCGCTTGCACGCCTCTCACCGGAGCAGTATCGCGTGACTCAGGAGAACGGCACCGAAGCGCCCGGAAGCGGCGAGCTCCTCGACAACCACGAGCCCGGCATCTACGTTGACATCGTGTCGGGCGAGCCGCTGTTCGCGTCGTCCGATAAGTTCGAGTCGGGCTGCGGTTGGCCGAGCTTCACCAAGCCGATATCGCCCGCGACCGTCAACGAGCTGAAGGATGCGTCGCACGGAATGATCCGTACCGAAGTGCGCTCGGTCGCCGGCGACAGCCACTTGGGCCACGTTTTCGAAGATGGCCCGGCGGACCGCGGCGGCCTGCGCTATTGCATCAACTCGGCTTCGCTGCGCTTCGTTCATCGCGATGACATGGCAGCTCAAGGCTACGGCGATTATCTCGACCAGGTGGAGGAGATCAAATGACAGAGGAGCGTTCGATACTTGCCGGTGGCTGCTTCTGGGGGATGCAGGACCTCATTCGCAAGCTCGACGGCGTCGTATCCACTCGAGTTGGCTACTCGGGTGGCGATGTTCCGAATGCGACCTATCGCCGGCACGGGACCCATGCTGAAGCCATCGAGATCGTCTTCGACCCCGACCGGCTCAGCTATCGGGAGTTGCTCGAGTTCTTCTTCCAGGTCCATGACCCTACCACGCGCAATCGCCAGGGCAACGATGTTGGAACGAGCTACCGATCGGCAATCTTCACGACGAGCGACGAGCAGAAGCGCATCGCCGAAGACACCATCGCCGATGTAAACGCGTCTGGCCTGTGGCCGGGACGAGTGGTGACCGAGGTGGCTCCGGCGGGCCCCTTCTGGGAAGCGGAGCCGGAACACCAGGACTATCTGGAACGCATCCCGGACGGTTACACATGCCATTTTGTCCGGCCAGGGTGGAGGTTGCCGGCACGAGAGCAGACACAAGCAATCGGCACAACCGCCGATTGACGCGCCCCGAGCGCAACACTGATGTAGGGCCGCCTGGTGTTGATCACGGAGCCCGATACGACGTTCCTGTTCCGGCTGCAGGATCGGCTGTTCGGTCCGTTCGTGGCGGAGCAGCAGCTGTAGAAAAAGGGTCGAACCCTATTTCAAGGTTGTAATGGGGTCTGACCCTTTTCCCCGGCCGTTGAAGCGCGCCGAGCTGCCGGTCGATACCGCCTCGCTCGCGTGCTTTCTCATCGGCAAGACGCTCGTGCGCGATGCTCCCGACGGCCGCACGAGCGGGCGCATCGTCGAAGCCGAGGCCTACGTGCCCGGTGACGCCAGCGGCCATGCCTACGCCGGCGAGACGGATCGGAACCGCTCGCTGTTCCTGCGCCGCGGCCACGCCTACGTCTACTTCATCTACGGCATGCATTTTTGCGTCAACGTGTCGGGCGAGCGCCCCGGCATCGGCGCCGGCGTGCTTCTGCGCGCGCTCGAGCCGATCGAGGGCGTGTCGATCATGCAGGCCCGCCGCCGCGTGCATCGCCTCACCGACCTTGCGCGCGGGCCCGGCCGGCTGGCGGAAGCCATGAAGATCGACCGCCGCGTTGACGGCATCGACCTGTGCTCGCGCAGCCCGTTGTGGCTCGCCGCCGAGGCGCGTGCGCCGGTGCGCGTGGCCACGTCGGTGCGCATCGGGATCTCGAAGGAAACGACGCGCCTCCTGCGCTTCTACGAAGCGGGAAACCCGCACGTGAGCGGACCGCCGGCGCTTCGGAAGTGACTAGGGACCGCTAATTCCCGCATTCCGCAGGCTTGTTCCCGGTGGCGCAGATTGACTAGAACCTATCTCAAAATCATTGAATTACGGAAACGGTTGCCTACAATCGGAGCATGTTGCGATTGACCGATGACCAATGGGAGCGCATTCGGGAGCACTTTCCGGAGGAGAACACCCCTGCGGATCGTCCTGGCCGAAAACCGATTCCGGCGCGTCGCGTGATCGAAGGGGTGCTGTGGATTCTGAACACGGGCGCGCAGTGGCACATGCTGCCGCAGTGCTATCCCAACTACAAGACGGTGCATCGACGCTTTCAGCAATGGTGCGAGCGAGAAATACTGCGCGGCATTCTGGTCGATCTGGCGAACGAGTTGCGCGAGCGCGGCGACATTGATGAGAGCGAATGCTTTATCGACGCGACTTTTGCGAGCGCCAAGGGCGGCGGTGCCGAAATCGGTCCGACGCGGCGTGGCAAGGGCGTCAAGATCATGGCCATCGTCGATCGGCACGGCTTGCCGCTGTCGGTGAGCACGCATGCCGCGAATCATCATGAAGTCACGCTGGTGCAGTTGAGCTTCGACTTCTACATGATTGAAGCGAGGCCGCAGAACCTGATCGGCGATAAAGCGTACGACAGCGATGCATTGGACGAGTCGCTGAAGGAGCAAGGGGTAGAAATGATTGCGCCGCATCGTTCGAATCGCACGCTCAAGACGCAAGATGGCCGGCGCCTGCGGCGCTACGCCAGGCGCTGGGTGGTGGAACGCTTTTTCGCATGGCTACAGTGGAAGCGGCGCCTTGTCGTTCGTTGGGAGTACTACGTCAGCAATTTCCTCGGATTCGTGGAGCTCGCAAGCATCACGATGCTCCTGAAACGAATTTGAGATAGGTTCTAACTTGTAACTGCCTGATCCGTAATCGATGCTCGTGACGATGCGCCGAATCGGCCTCATTGATTTGGCGGCCCACACCGGGGCGTGCTGTGGAGGTGAATCAGATCGCGGACCGGTCGTCAGATAGAACGACGATCCGGATCGAGTTCCTAGCAGGTGATACAGAGCGCATCAAGACCCCGCCGCCGAATTCGGTCCAAAACCATTCCGTCTCGACGAGATCACGATGGGTCGCATGGACAGCGAGCGACGGAGCGCATAGACCCCATCAACCGCGCACAAGAATTGAACATTCAAGACATTGTGGCCGCAGCGAGCGACGGACCGTATAGACCCAATCAACGTTGCGCAGTAGTCAAGATTTGCTTGGAAGCAACTGATCTTAAAGATAATGGCAGTACTGGCAGCGCGACGGACCCGAATAGACCCCAAAATAGTTCCAAAGTTAGCGGGTGCTATCGCTGAAAAGCAATGTGGAATTGGCTCCCCGACCAGGGCTCGAACCTGGGACCTGCGGATTAACAGTCCGTCGCTCTACCAACTGAGCTATCGGGGAACGGACGCGCCGCGACCGAACGGGCGGCTCGACAAAGCGGGTTATTTTACTGTTTTGGGCGCGCCATGGTCAACGGACGGGCGCGGAACGCGCATGATGGTGGTCGGTGGCGTCTCGTGCAAATGCGGAGCCGCTAGGCGCAAATAGTGGAACATCGACCACAGCGTGAGGATCGCTGCGATCCATAGCGCGACGAGCCCGAGCATCGGCGTCGCCACGCCCGGTATCAACGGTTCCCACAGCAGCAGCGCGATCAGCGCCGTCATCTGTGCCGCAGTCTTGATCTTTCCAATGAGCGCCACGCCAACGCTCTGCGTTCGCCCGAGTTGCGCCATCCATTCGCGCAGCGCCGAGATCGCGATTTCGCGGCCAATGATGATGATGGCGAGATAGGCGGGGGCACGCTCGAGCATGACGAGCAGAATCAGCGCCGCGGCGACCATCAGCTTGTCCGCGACGGGATCGAGAAAGGCGCCGAAAGCGCTCGTCTGCCCCCAACGTCGCGCGAGCCAGCCGTCGAACCAGTCCGTCATCGCGGCGATCGCGAAGATCGTCATCCCCGTCCAGTTGCGCGCCAACGCCGACAACGCGGTATCGGGGACGTAGTAGACGCCGACGAACACCGGGATCAGTACGATCCGCAGCCACGTAAGCGCAGTCGGGACGTTGAAATGCATGACGGTGCGCCGTTGAGCGGCGCGCCGCCAATTCTACTCCGCCGCCACCTCGGCCGCCGACGTTGCGATCACAGAAAGAGCACGCGGTAGCGACACGCGCCGAGCAATCGCCAGAATACCGATACTGGCGGAATCAGTGCGGACGTCGCGATCATCTCCAGCACGTGCTGAGTGCTTTTCTGCGTCGCGCGCAGACGTTCCCAGCAGAGCAGGCTCGTCACGACAAGCCAGGCGATCGCTCCGGAGACGAGGCCGGGCGTGTAACCGCGCACCGCTGCGCATCCCATCGCAAGCAGCATCAACACCGCCACATAGTAATGCCACGGCGGCTGTGGACGGATCCAGCGCCGGTAATCCGCTGGATACTTCTTGTACAGCAGCGCGTCGAACACGACCCGCTTCTGTTGCTGCACGCTGACGCCCCATTTCGCCGGCAGGATCGGATGCACGACGACTGCGCGCGTCGCGTGACCGATGCGCGCGCCGCGATGGCGCAGCTCGAAGCAGAGGTCGCAGTCCTCGCGCCACGCCATTCGGTAGCGCTCGTCGAATCCGCCGACCGCGCGCAACATCGCGGTACGCACGAAGCAGTTTGCGGTGACGAAGTCCGCGTTCGCAAGTCGAACCTCGTCGCGCTCGTAGTCGGTCGGGTTGCCAGGCAACGGAACGAGGATGCAGCCGGCGGCGGCGTCCAATCCGGCGAGCGCCGAAAGCCCCTCGCGCAGCCATCCGACCGCCGGCCTGGCGTCATCGTCGGTGAACGCAATCACGGGCGCGCGCGCACTGCGCCAACCGCGATTGCGCGCGGCCGCGGGGCCGAGCTGCTCGGATGCATGGAGATAGTGGACGGCAAGACCCGGCCGGCTGCGCGCCGCGCGTGCGATCACCGCGTGATTGGCGACGCTCGCGGCATGCGACGAGCCGTCGTCCACGACCAGGACCTCGTACTCGGCTGTGTCGAGATCCTGGCGAATCAGACGATCGAGGCAGCAGGCAACGAGCTCGGGTCGCTCGCGGGTCGGCACGACGACGGAAACGCGGATCATAACTGCGGTCCCTCTTCTAATTGGATCCGAACCGTCGACCCGGCTCGCGGCGTCAGTGCACGGTTTGCGCGAACAACGATTGCAGCGACGCCGTGCGTTCGTCCGCGTCGAAGATCACGCGCACGGCATCGTCGAAACGCGCAACGATCACGTCGGGCGTTCGACGGTCGCCGCGCTGCCAGCATGTCTCGCTGCCGCGGTCGATGAGGATCGCGCGGCATCCCGCACGATGGCCGGCCTCGACGTCGTCGAGCATGTCGCCGATCATCCAAGAGCGCGCAAGGTCGACGCCATGCGTCGCCGCCGCGCAGAGCAACAACCCCGGCTTCGGCCTGCGGCAATCGCACGCCGCTTGGCCGCGACGCGGCCGCCCGTGCGGGCAACGGTAGAAGCCGTCGATCTGGGCGCCGACCGCTGCGAACAGTTCGGCGATGCGTGACTCGACGCTCGCGAGCGCGACACGGCCGGTGACCTCGCGCACCGTGCGCTGTCGATTCGAAACCACGAACAGCCGATACCCGGCAATGCTCAACGCAACCGCGCCGAGCAGCACGCCGGGCAGCAACGCGAAGCGGGACGGATCGCCTTCGCAAGCGATGCTGTCGACGAGCGCGCCTTCCTGGTCGAGAAACACGGCGGGGCGCGGTGGCTCGATCATGGCCATGATGTCTCCGTGAGCGGCACCACGGTGAGCTCCGCGATCGCGCTGCCGCGCGGTTGCGTGAGCGCAACGCGTACCGTGCGTGCGACTGCGCGCGGATCCTGCAAGCGCGCCGGATCGAGCTCCGGAAAACGCTCGAGCAGCAACGACGTGCGGATCGCGCCCGAGACGATCGCCGTCACGCGCACGCCCGCCGGACGCAGCTCGGCATGCAGCGCCCGTGAAAGGCCCATCAATCCCCACTTGCTCGCGTGGTACGCGGCCGCGTTCGGCCATCCGCGCTGCGCCGCCGTCGACGAGATGTTGACGATGTCGCCTCCGCCCGCGCTGCGCAACGCGGGGAGCGCGAACTTGCTGAGCAGGAACGGTCCGCGCAGGTTCGTGCGCATGATGGCGTCGAACTCCTCCACCGCCAGCGTTTCGACGTCCTTGGTCAGATCGATTCCCGCATTGTTGACGACCGCGTCGAGCCTGCCACAACGGGTTTGCGCTTCTGCGACGAAGCGACGCGCATCGTTCTCGTCGCCGACATCGCCGGTCATTGTGGTCGCGCGAACCTCGACGAGCTCTCTGATGCGCTCGTGAACGCGACCCGATCGATCGACCATCACCAGCGTCGCGCCCGCGTCGGCGAGCTCGTCGCAGATTGCCGCCCCGAGACCCTGCGCGGCGCCGGTGACCAGCACCACGCGTCCTTCGAGCTCGTTCATGTTTCATCCCGTCTGTCTCGCCACGGCGGGCGCGGTCCAACCGTTTGCACTCGAGTGCGCGTCAGCGATGCGCGCATACAACGCATCGAGCTCGCGGGTAACGCGTTGCCACGTGAACATCTGATGGGCGCGCTGTCGGCCGCGACGCCCGTATGCCGCCGCCGTCGTCGCATCGCGGAAGAGGTCCGCGAGAGCGCGTGCGAGCTCGGCCGGATCCTTGGGCTCGACCAGCTTGCCCGTGTGCTCGTCCTGTACTGCGAACTGAAGGCCGCCGACGCGCGCGCCGATCACCGGCAGCCCGCAGGCCATCGCTTCCACCGGCGTGATGCCGCACGTTTCGTACCACGGCGTAGTGACGAACACGTCGGCCGCACAGTAGAAGTCGCGCAAATCGCCGCGGCCGCGCCGGCCGATGAACTTCACACGCTCGGTTACGCCTTGTTCGTGAGCGACGCGGGTCAAACGTCCGATCTCGGGCGCGAGCTCGGGATCGGCGGTGTCCACGTCGCCGCCGACGACGACGAGCAGCGGGTCGACGCCGTAATCGCGACGTGCGATCGCGAGCGCGCGGATCACGTTGTCGACGCCCTTCGACGGTAGAAGGCGTCCGACCTGCAGCGCGATCGGCCGATCGAGCGGCAGTCCAAGCCGGCGACGCGCCTCGTCGCGCTTGATCGGGACGAACTCCTCCGGCGCGAATCCGCACGGAATGATCGCGATGCGCGACGGATCGACGTCGTAGTGACAACGCATGTCGGCTGCATCTTGCGGCGACGAAGCGACGAGCGCATCGGCGTCGTCGATCACCATCTGCTCGAGCACGCCTCGCTCGCGCGGAAACTCATCGCGCCCGTGATGGAGCAAGTGCACGCGACCGAGCGCGTGGAACGTGACGGCATAAGGGATCTCGAGCTCCTCCTGCAGCCGACGCGCGACGAGGCCCGACAAGAAGAAATGCGCGTGCGCTAGCGAATATCCGTCGCCGCGATCGCGCGCCCTCGCCGCGATGTCGTGCACGCGCTCGGCAAAAGCAGTCGTCATCGGTAAGAGGTCTTCGCTGCGCACGGGTCGCGGCGGCCCCGCTTCGATGTGGATGACCCGAACTCCGGGCACCCATGCGACGACGGCCGGCAGCTCGGGATCGTCGCGGCGCGTGAACACGTCGACCTGGTGACCCAGCGCAGCAAGCTCCCTGGCGGTGTACGCGACGCAGACGTTCTGCCCGCAGGCCTCGACGCCGCCGTGGGCGGCGAGCGGCGAGGCTTGCTCGCTGATGAGTGCAATCCTGTGCGGCATCGTGAGTCCCTTCCTGTTGGCGCGGTTCGGCAAACGGCGCAGGCGCGGCTGCATCGGCGCCGCCCGCGATGCGACGCGCGTTCATCTGCAATCTGCATGCCGATCGCGAACGACTCGACCCGCACTCCCGCGCTCGTATGAGAGGGTTCGCGCGCCGCGTGGCATTTTGGAATCCCGACACTGCGCTGAAGCAATCTTTACCGGACATCGGTGCAAAGCTCGGCACGGCGCGGCGAGCGCGGGTGCAGACACGCAGCGACCATGAGTCGCGAATATCTGTCTACAAAGCGAATTCAACGGTACGCATGCGCACGACAGGGACTTGTCGATGCTGCCCACACCTATGCGCACGCCTTGGCACCAAACCTGCTAACGAAGCAACGCTGTCGCCCGAACCACTCGATAGAGGAGCCATGATGAATCGGTTCATGATGACTGCCGCCGCCATTGCTGTACTGGCCGCCACCGCCGGTTGCCAGCAACGAAGCGAAACCGCAACGGCACCGAGCACGCCGCCGGCGACCAGCAGCTCGAGCAGCACAACGCCATCGATGCCCGCAACACCACCGACGACCAGCAGCTCATCGTCGTCGACGCCGTCGAGTCCGACGGCATCGTCCGGCATGTCGACGCCAAGCTCCACATCGCCGAACTCGTCGGCCCCGACCTCGTCGAATTCAAGCGGATCGTCGACGTCGTCGACGAGCAGCGCGACGACGACCGATGCGATGAATCCCGCGTCCAAGGACAAGGGCAAATAGGCGAATCGAATCGCGGCGCCTGCCGACTTGCGCGTCAATCGTCGGTCGCCGCGATTCGCAATGTCCGCGCCGCGCGGTTGACGTCGCGGCTCGCCGCCGAACGCGCGTGCACCTGCTCGACACCACGATGCTCTACACGCCGAACGGCGGCGGCGTCGTGCGCTATCTGCTTGCGAAGCGACGCTGGCTGCATCGTCATACGCGCGTACGCCATTCGTTGCTCGTTCCCGGCGAACGGAGTGGCGTGGGTGTGCACGGCGAGACGTTCATTCACTGTCGGGCGATGCCATGGCTTCGCTCGCGGGTGCCGTTCGACACACGCACGTGGAGCCGTGCGATTGCCGATCATCGGCCCGACGTCGTGGAAGTGGGCGACCCCGGTCCCGTTGCGCTCGCCGCCATTCGCGCGCGTCGCCTGGCGCCTTTTGCGATCGTCGCCTTCTGTCATACCGACCTCGAGCGCGATGCACGCGCACGCTATGGTCGCGTCGCCGCGCGAACGGTCGCAAGCTACGCTCGCCGTGTGTTCGACCGAGCGGACCGCGTGCTCACACCCAGCGAATACATGCGCCGCCGGCTCGCCGAATGGGGCGTTGATCCCGTCTCGGTTTGCCCGCTCGGCGTCGACGCGGATGTGTTCCATCCGTCGCGGCGGGAACGCGCGCTGCGCGCGATGCTCGGACTGGCGGCGAATACGCGGCTGTGCGTGTTCGCGGGCCGGTTTGCGCCGGCGAAGCACATCCCGGTATTGATCGATGCCTTTCGTCTGCTTGGGCGCCCGTACCACCTGCTGCTGATCGGCAGCGGTTCGCACCTGCCGCCATTGCCGCCGAACGTGACGACTCTGCGCTTCGAGCACGATGCGCGTCGACTCGCGGCACTCGTGGGCGGAGCCGACGTGTTCGTGCAAGCGGGCGAGCGCGAGAGCTTTGGTCTCGCCGTAGTCGAAGCGATGGCCTGCGGCGTGCCGATCGTGGCCGCCGGCGACGGCGCTGCACCGGAGATCGTGACGCCGGAGTGCGGGATCCTGGTGCGTGCCGGCAGTGCGCAGATGCTGGCGGCCGGGGTGGATGCCGTTTACGCCGCGGATCGTGAAAGGATGGGAACAGCAGCCCGCGAGCGAGCCGAGCGGCATTTCGGCTGGCAACGCGTGTTCCAGCGGTTGTTGCAGCACTACGCGAGCGTCGTGCCGAGCTCGGCTGCGCATGCGCTGCGCGAGCGGACCGCATGAGCGCGCGCGGCACGCGAGCGCTCGTCGCGATCGAAATCCACGACGTCGCGCCGCCGACGTGGTCGCGCTGCGCGGCGCTGCTGGAAATGCTCGACGCGATCGGCGCGCCCTGCACGACGCTGCTCGTGGTGCCGTTTTACCACCGCAGCGTCGCCATCGATCGTGCGCCCGCGTTCGTCGAAGCCATCTCGAGGCGCATCGCGCGCGGCGACGAAGTCGCGCTGCACGGCTTCGTCCATCTCGACGAGGCCGCGCCGCCGCGAACGCTGCGCGGCGTCGTCGAGCGGCGGGTGCTTACGCGACGCGAGGGCGAATTCGCGGCGATCGACGCTGCCGATGCTCGCGATCGACTGAAGCACGCGCTGGACATCTGGCATCGCACCGGCTGGGAGCTCGGCGGATTCGTCCCGCCTGCGTGGTCGGTCGGTCGCAGCGCAAGCGCCGCGCTCGCATCCGTCGCGCCGTTCGATTACATCGCGCTGCGACGCGGGATCCTGCGACTGCCCGCCGTCCGCTGGCTCGCGACGGATCTCCTCTGGTACAGCCCGACGTCACCGCCGCGCAGATGGCTGTCGCGCGTCGGCATCGCGCTCGCGCGCGCCCGAGCGTCGCCCACGCGCCTGCTGCGCATCGCACTGCATCCTCAAGATGCCGACGCGAGCAGCGTGCTCGATCATTGGCAACGGATCATTGCCATCACGCTCGCCGAGCGCAACGCGGTGACGACGCGCGAGGCGCTCGTCGAGCTGGCGCCTTCGGCGGGCGATTACTCCCAATACGGCGTCGCCTTGTAGTACGCGTGGACGCGACGAGCCCACTGCTCGTCGACCATCGAGGGCCAGTGATCCTTGTCGAATCGGGGCGCGTCGTCGAACAACGCCTTCGCGACATCGAGTCTGAAACATTTGCCCTCACGATCGCGCCGCAGCGACTTCCACGGGATCGCGAACAGCTTGTCGCCGACCCCGAGAACGCCGCCGACCGACACGATCGCGTACGCGACGCGGCCGGCGGGGACGTCGATCATGATGTCGGTGAGCTCGCCGAGAAGCTCGCCCGCGGCGTTGCGAACCTCGTCGCCGGTGAGCGTGTCGGCGGACATGATTCGCGAAACCGACGCGTCCTGCTCGAATGGCGCGTCACCGTAATAGCGTGCTCGCGAACGTTCGTTATCGAACACCCTCGCCTCGTCACCATCGTCGTCGACCTCACGCAGCCCGGACGGCGCCTCTCGATAACCGCGGCCCGCCGCGTTCGTGGCGAGTCGCATGTCGTCATAAGGGGCGTGCGCCCAATCGTTGTCGCGCAGGCCGGGCGCGGTGATCCGGTCTCGGTACAAGCTCATCGGATTCCTTTCGGGAAGCAAAGCGGGACTGACGTAACGTCATGTGGCGCGACGGTGCGCCGACAGCGCACCGTGCAATCACCATGCCATGCATGAAGTCTCGGCGACGCCCCGCAAGGGACACCGCGAGGGCTGAGCTCGGATTGTACGAATTGCCGAGTGGCGGTAAGAATTGCGAACGCGTAACTCCGGCGGCGACGGGAACGCCGCCGTCAGGAGGACCTGCGCACGGCGAGCTCGACGCCCGCCGCGCGTCAGCCGACCACGCGCCCGCCCTCGCCCTCCCAGCGATGCGCGTCAGCGTGCAGCGCTCGCTCGCGCAGTCGGACGCGCTCGCGTCGCAGCGCGCGCCATCCGATCACCACGAGCGCCGCCGCAATCGCCCATGGCCATCGCGACGCGCGATGTTGCACCTCATCGCTCATGCGGGCGGTACGCATCGATGCCTCGCTGCTCTGTGCGTCGCTAGCGCACGCGGCCGCGCCGGAAGAGATTGACGATCGCAAGCAGGATGATCGCGCCGATAAGCGATACGACCAACGATCCTGCGCTGAACGCGCCTTCGTTGATGGTCGGCAAGCCGAGCAGCGGCGATACGACGAACCCTGCAATCAGAGCCCCGACGATGCCGACGATGATGTTGAGACCGATGCCCTGCTGTGCGTCGGTGCGCATGATCATGCTGGCGATCCATCCGAGGAGGCCGCCGACGACGAGCCATACGATCAGGTTAATCACGACATGCTCCTTTGCAATGAGTTTTACTGCGGCGAATCCCCGCCATGCGGTGGACGACGCAACGCCGCCACCGGCAAGAGCGAAGCAGCGAGCATGCCAAGACCATCCCGCGATGGGCGGCCGTCGCCGGCACTAGCGAATCGCGAGCAAAGGCAACCCGCGCAACGAGCTGCTGACAGCTGCGAGTCGGTCGCGGGACAGGCAGAAATTGCACGACGCCATGGCGCGTTTTCCACTTTCGGGAACGGATGCCGAGCCGCGCGACAACCGCTGGGGCAGACTATCCGCAGCAACGCCGATGCAAGCGTTACCGCGCCTTCGGTAACAATTGCACGGCATTGCTCGTGCGAACGCCGATCGCCGCAACGTCGACTGCGTTGCGGTTCGCGTTGGATCCGTGCGCGAACAGCAAGCACCGCCGCTGCACGACCACGCGTTCGATTCTTGCAAGACCTCGGCACGCTTTTCGCTGCGCGCGATCCACGCGGCCGAGCCATTCGCGCATCGCGCCGATCTTCGAGGAGAGCCGATGCCGTTGCCATTCAACTCCGAAACACGCGTACGCCAGGCGGTCTTGCCGGTCGCCGGACGCGGCACGCGATTGCTGCCCGCAACGCGAGCGGTGCCAAAGGAACTTCTTCCGATCATCGACCGGCCGTTGCTCGAATTCGCCGTCGAGGAAGCGCTCGCGGCCGGGATCGAAAAGATCATCTTCGTAACCGCGAAGAACAAGAATGCAATCGAGGACCACTTCGACGGCTGGGTCGGCGCCGATGGCGCAAGGCCCAAGTTCGCCACCGTCCGCCAGGAGGCGCCGAAGGGCCTCGGCGACGCCATCCTGCAAGCGGAGGAAATCGTCGGCGCCGAGCCGTTCGCCGTGCTGTTGCCTGACGATTTGATCATCGACGCGGGCGCCGGCATCTCGACGCTCGCGCGTCTGTACGACGACAAGGGCTTGTCGCTGGTCGCGGTCGAGGCGATCACGCCGGCGCAGACGTCGAGCTACGGCGTCATCGCGCCGTCGCGCTCATTCGACCGTCGCCATATGGTCAACGACATCGTCGAAAAACCCGGCGCCGACAACGCACCTTCATTACTCGGAGTGGTCGGCCGATACGTATTCACGCCATCGATCTTCCGATGCCTGCACGCGACGCCACCCGGTTACGGCGGTGAGGTGCAACTGACCGATGCGATTCGCGCGCTTCTTCGCGAGGAGGATGTGTGGGCGGTCGAGCTTCCCGCAAAGCGCATCGACTGCGGCAACCGCACGGGCATCCTGCGCGCGCAACTCGAAGTCGCGGCGCGTGACCCCGAGCTTTCGCGCGTAATAGACGATTGGCGCCGCGCGCGCACGCGGTCGGCGCGGCGGCCGCTGCCGATCACCCGCCCCGCTGCCGCGCCGGCGATGCAACGACCGATCGGCGGCTCGATCGCCGCGAACGGGACGTCGCGGCTGGGCAAGAATTGAGTCATCGCGCGCGCAACGCGCGCGCGATGGCCCGGAGGATGCGCAATGCGTGTGCTCGTGTCGGGCGGAACAGGATACGTCGGCTCGCACGTGTGCGTCGACCTGATCGAAGCCGGTCACGAGGTCGTCATCGTCGACAACCTCGGCAACAGCCGAAGCGACGTGCTCGAGCGGATCGCTTCTATCGCGCGGTGCCGGCCGCGATTCCTGCATCTCGACATCCGGCACGCCGCGCTGCTGCGGGCCGCGTTGCGACCCTATCGCTTCGACGGGGTGATCCATGTCGCCGGCCTGCGATCGATCGAGGAGTCGTTGCGCGATCCGGCCGATTACTATCGAACCAATGTCAGCGGAACCGCCAACGTGATCGAGGCGGCGGGCGATTGCCCCTTCGTACTCGGCTCGTCGGCGACGGTCTACGGCGACGTCGCGGCATGCCCGATCGTCGAGGACCACCCGCTCGCGCCCACCCATCCGTACGGGCGCTCGAAGCAAAACGCCGAGATGGTCGTTCATGACGTGGTGCGCGCGCGGGGCGGCGCCGGCTGCGTACTGCGCCAATTCAACCCGGTGGGCGCGCACGAAAGCGGGCGGCTCGGTGAAGATCCGCGCGGCGCTCCGACCAACCTGATGCCGTGCATCGAGCAGATTGCAGTCGGAGTTCGCGATCGCTTGAGCGTGTATGGCGATGATTACCCGACTCCGGACGGCACCGGCGTTCGCGATTATCTCCACGTGATGGATCTCGCCCGCGCGCATCGGCTCGCGCTGGAAAGCCTCGCACGTCGTAAAGGCGTGACCGTCTACAACCTCGGTTCCGGCAAGGGTCATTCGGTGCTCGATGTGATCGACGCGTTCAAACGTGCGACAGGGCAATCCGTGCCCTATCGGATCGACGCGCGCCGTTCGGGCGATATCGCTCAATCGTGGGCCGATGCGAGCCGTGCCCGCGACGAGCTCGACTGGGTTGCCGCGCGAGATCTCGCGAGCATCTGCGACGACTCCCTGCGCTGGCGGCGATATTGGCTTAGCTGCCTGCGACCGCTTGTCGCGCCGGCGCGGACCGCGGTGCCGGCGCGCGAGGCGCGCGCTCGACCGAGACCGTATCGACGGCGCTCGTCGGCTCGCTTGTAAATCTTTCAAATAACCGACCCGATTCGCCGTGGTCGGTTGAATTTCCCGAAAATGATATGCTTTCGCCGCAGCGAGGGTGTAAAAAGGAAGTCTAGGACGCGCCGCAAGGCGAAAGGAATCCCATGCCCCATGCGCTCATCGTCGACGACGACGCGGTCGCCCGCTCGACGCTTGCGGAAATCGTCGCTCGCGACGGCTTCACCACGGCGGTCGCGTGCAATCTCGCCGAGGCGCGCGAGAACTTCGAGCCCCGCCCCGATCTCGTTCTCGTCGACCTCGTGTTGCCGGACGGTAGCGGGATCGAGTTGCTGTCCGAGCCGCGCATCGCGGAGCAGAGCGACATCGTTCTGATCACCGGGCACGCATCGGTCGAGAGTTCGGTTGACGCGATGCGCCTCGGCGCAACCGACTATCTGACGAAACCGGTCGACGTCGCAAAGCTCTCCGAGATTCTCGCCCGGCTCTCGGCAGCGGAAACCCTACGCGACGCAAAGCCCGCGCGCGGGCTCGGCCGACTCGTCGGTACGTCGCCTGCGATGCGGAAACTCTACGCCGCGATGGAACGCATTGCGCCCACGGACGCGACCGTGCTGATCGTCGGCGAAAGCGGAACGGGCAAGGAGCTCGTCGCGCAGAGCCTGCACGAGATGTCGAGCCGCCGCGCCGGGCCGTATCTCGCCGTCAACTGCGGCGCAGTTTCGCCCAACCTGATCGAGAGCGAGCTGTTCGGGCACGAGAAGGGAAGCTTTACCGGCGCGACGCGTCTGCACGCGGGCTTTTTCGAGCGCGCGCATGGCGGCACGCTGTTCCTCGACGAAGTGACGGAGATGCCGCTCGACCTGCAAGTGCGGCTGCTGCGCGTACTCGAATCGCACACGGTGAGCCGCGTGGGATCCTCGGAAGTGATCGCGATCGACGCTCGCGTGATCGCCGCGACCAACCGCGATCCCTACGATGCCGTCAGGGCGGGTAAATTGCGCGAAGACCTTCTCTATCGGCTGCAAGTCGTTCCGTTGCACATTCCTCCGCTGCGCGAGCGTCCCGGCGACGTCGCGCAGCTCGCGCGCCATTTCGTCGACGAGCTCAATCGAAAGAGCTCGGTGCACAAGGCGTTCACCCCGGCGGCGCTCGAGCGGATGGAGCGCTACAGCTGGCCGGGCAATGTGCGCGAGCTCTACAACGTCGTGCAACGCGCCTACATCCTCGCCGAAGGCCGCGCGATCGCTCAACCGGCGTTGCAACGCGATGCGCTGAGCGCGATGGCATCGGCGACCGACGGATTCAACGTTGCGGTCGGCGAATCGCTCGCCGAGGTCGAGCGTCGGCTGATTCTGCATACGGTGCAGCGCTGCCGCACGCAGGAGGAAGCCGCGCGCGTTCTCGGCATCAGCACCAAGACGCTGTACAACAAGCTGCGCATCTACGATGCCGGGCCGCGACGTCGTGCCCTGTTCGTCACGCCGAACTCGATGCTGTCGGAAAAGGAAGATCTCCACTAGCGCGCTGCAGCCGACCAAACCGTCACGCGTGAGGCCATTGCGGCTTTACGCGCGATGACGTAGGTCGGCTCGGGCGCCCTGCTGCAAAGATGGACTCGCAACGCGCGTCGCAGGTCGCCTCGATCGGGCTCGCGGTACGTGCGTGCGCACCGTCGCTGATGCACGCGATCCGCGGCTCGTTGCACGGCGTCTCGATGCTCGCGACGCTGCTGCAAGCGCCGGACGCTGCCGGCGCCGACGAGAGCGGCGCAGAGACGAAGTCGGCGCAACGGTTGCGTGCGTTGCAAGCACAACTCAGCGTGCTCGAGCGCCAGATCGCGCTGTTGGGCGGCGTGATGGCCTGGCCCAGAGGCGGACGCGAGGACGTCTGCGCGACCGCCTCCGCACTCCCTGACGTCCTTCGCTTGCTGAAGGACGAAGCGGCGCACCGGCGCATTGGTTTGGACGTCGATATCGCCGCATTGCCGCCGCACGTATTTGCCGACGAGCGCGCGTTGCAGCAAGCGTTGCTCACTTGCGGCGCCTGGGCCGCGCAGCAGTTGGACACCGGCGCGATGCTGCGTCTTTCCGGGCGGGAGGAAGATGGCGACGCGGTATTCGAATTCGACGCGACCGCGCCTTCGATCGTCACAGGTCTCTCGCCGAACGACGAGCACTCGCTGCTCGCCGCGCTCGTCGCCGCAGCCGGTGGTGCACTCGTGACCGCTCCACACTTGCGGCTTGCGTTCAAAACTGCGTCGGAGCGCGACGTGCGCACCGCGTAGCGCCAGCGCGAAATTCCACGCGCCGAGATCAGTTATCCGGTGATCGCGCGCACCGGACTTCCCCTACAGCCTTAGGCGTCGCCGTCCGGCAGGCAGCTCGCCGCGACGGCGCCACCATTGCCCTTGTTGGACGCGTCGTCCCGCAGGGCGGCCGTTCAGGGGCCCTCGGGGCCCGGTCGAACGTACACCGTACTCACGAAAGGAGCTTTGCGATGAGGATTTGGAGACATCTTGCGATTGCGTCCGCCATGAGCGCGGCGTTTGCCGTGCCCACGTGGGCCAACGAGCCGCTGCAAAATCAGGAAGACCAATATGGGAACCAGATCGAAAGCAACAGGGCCGTGACGCCGCCGAGCTACGCGACGCCGATGCCGATGTGGAACGGCCAGCGGACGTACGGCAACTCGACGATCGCGTCCCCGGAGATGAGCGATGGGAGCGCGGCGCAGGAAAGTCATGCGACGGGCAAGGTCGACGCGAGCTACGCGGCACCGCCGCGAACCGGCTCCGACGTGCAGCCTGGCGACATGGGCCCGGCCAATGCAAAGGGGCAGTAGCCGATCGAAAGCGCGTGCTTGAGCGCGCGCGCTGATCCCGCGGCGGGGTGCGACAGCATCCCGCCGTTTTGTTGTTGTATCGATCGCAATTGCAGCGCCGCCTCGCACCGGATACTGCGCACGAAGTGACAGCTGGAACGTTCGCCGTCGACGCGACGCCGCTCGCCGCGTGCGAGGCGCGATGCTGTCGCGTATCGGCACGCGCTCCGCGAGCGCGAGACCCCCGCCTTACGTGCAGCCGCGAAGCAGATAGATCAGGATCAGGATGGGAACGGGTACACCGAGCGCCCAGGCGAGAATGTAACCCCAGCGCCCCTGCTGGTGTGCGGGGCCCGGACGCCAGCGGCCGATGCGGGCCAGCGGATGCGTTTCGCGAGCGGGCGATACAGCGTCTTCATGCAGGTCCATCGGATCCTCCTTGTCTTGTTGGCTGCATGAGAATGGACGTCGCAACGTCGCCTGCCTGTCGGCTGGGAATAACACTTGCTGTCAGCCGGGCGCCGACGCGAGCGGAGCTCAATGCAGCGCGGCGAAGATGCGCTCGGCGAGCGCACGCGACACGCCGGGTACGCGCGCGAGATCGTCGACGCTCGCAGCGGCAACACCCTTCAGTCCGCCGAACTGCGAGAGCAATGCTTGCCGCCGCTTGGCGCCGATGCCTTCGATCTGCTGCAGCGACGAGGTCGTGCGTGCCTTCGCTCGTCGCGCGCGATGGCCCTGGATTGCGAAACGATGCGCTTCGTCGCGAATCTGCTGCAACAAATGCAGCCCGGCGTGATCGGGCGGAAGGTTGAGCGCGTCGGCCCGTTCCGGAAACACGATGTCTTCTTCGCCCGGCTTGCGTTCGGGTCCCTTGGCGATGCCGATGAGCCGTGTCGTGTGCAATCCTTGCTCGGCGAGCACCTCCGCGGCGACGGCGACCTGTCCCCTGCCGCCGTCGAGCACCAGCAAATCGGGCGCCGGATATTCGCCGGCGACGATGCGCGCGCAGCGCCGCGTCAGCGCTTCGCGCATCGCCGCGTAGTCGTCGCCCGCCTGCTCCGGCTGCACGTTGAAGCGCCGATATTCGCCGGTCTGCATCGCGAGCCGGTCGAAGATCACGCAGGATGCGACCGCGCGCTCGCCCATCGTGTGCGACACGTCGAAGCACTCGATCCGTTGCGCGGAATCGGGCAGGCCGAGCGCCTGCTGAAGCGCGGCGAGGCGATCCTCCTGCGTGGCCTTCTGCGCGAGCTTCTGGCGAATCGCGAACTCGGCGTTCTGGTAGGCCATCGACAGCCACACGCGCCGCTCGCCGCCGGGAGTGTCGGTGATTTGAACTTTCTGGCCGGCTTGCGCCGTGAGCACTTCGGCGAGCGCGTCGGTGTCGGCGGCGTCCGATACGACGATCGTCGGCGGAACGGGTCGCTCGACGTAATGCTGCGCAAGGAACGCCGGCAGCACGTCGGCGAGCGCGTCGGGGTCGGCGTGCTGAGGAAAGAGCGTTCGGTCGCCGACGTGACGACCGCCGCGTACCATGACGACGTTGACGGCGACGAGCCCTCGCTCGGTCACGGCGGCGACGACGTCGATGTCGCCAGCAGTCGCGCTTTCGACGAACTGGCGCGACTGCAGCGTGTTCAAGCGCGTGATCTTGTCGCGGATGCGCGCGGCGCGCTCGTACTGGAGAGCGGCGCTCGCAGCCGACATCTGCGCGGACAGATTCGCCAGCACCTCGCTCGTCTTGCCCTGCAGGAACATCAGCGCACTCGCCACATCCTCGCCGTAATCGGCTTCGCTCACGAGGCCGACGCACGGTGCGCTGCAGCGCTCGATCTGATGCAGCATGCACGGCCGCGACCGATTCGCGAATACGGTGTTCTCGCACGTGCGCAACTGGAATACCTTCTGCAGGAGCGCCATTCCCTCGCGCACCGCGCCGGCGCTCGGGAACGGCCCGAAGTAACGGTGCGTGCGATCGAGCTTGCCGCGATGGAAGCGAAGCTGCGGGAATTGTTCGCCGGTGAGGCACACGTACGGGTAGCTCTTGTCGTCGCGAAAGAGGATGTTGTAGCGAGGCTCGAGCGCCTTGATCAGGTTGTTCTCGAGCAGCAACGCCTCGCCCTCCGAGCGCGTGACCGTCGTTTCGACGCGGGCGACCTGCGAGATCATCACGGCGATCCGCGTTTCGTGCGCGCCCTTCTGGAAATAGTTGGCGACGCGCTTCTTGAGATCGCGCGCCTTGCCGACATACAACGCGTCGCCCGCCGCATCGAACATCCGATACACGCCCGGCCGATGCGGCAGCGACGCCATGAGCTCGCGCGCATCGAACGCGGCCGCCTCGTCGCCGCGTTCGGGCGCGGGAACCGAGGGGGTGGTGACGCCGGCAAGGCGCGGCACCTTAGACACGATGGCCCTTCGCGCGCGGAATCGTTGCGACATGGCGAACGATCGCGTCGAACACCGTGTGGAACATCGCCGGCGTCAGCCGTCCGGTGTTGGTGTTGTATCGGCTGCAGTGGTAGCTGTCGAACAGTTGGACGCCACGCGTGAGCCGATGTTGCGCGGCGTGCGCGAACGGAAACTGCGATGCGCGCGCGCCGAAAGCGCGAAGCGTGGCGTCGTGAGCGATGCGGCCGAGCGCGAGAACGGCGCCGCCGTCAGGTAGCGCGGCAAGATCGGCGCACAGATAGTCATTGCAATTGCGCACTTCGACGGGCAGCGGCTTGTTGTCCGGCGGCAGGCACTTGACGGCGTTGGTGATCCTGCAATCGATCAGCACGAGACCGTCGTCGCGACCCGTCGCGATCGGCTTCGACGCGAAGCCGTATGCGTGCAGCGTCGCATACAGCAGGATGCCGGCGAAGTCACCGGTGAACGGCCGTCCGCTCGCGTTCGCGCCGTGCATGCCGGGCGCGAGACCCACGATGACCAATCGCGCGTCGGGCGCCCCGAACGGCGGCACCGGTCGACAGAAATACGACGGGTACTGCGACTTCACGCCATCGAGAAACGTCGCGAGCCGCTCGCAGCGGCGGCAGGCCACGTCGTAAACGACCCGGGGAGGCGCGCAGGCTTCTGGCAGAATGGCAGCTTGTTTCGCGACCGCGATCATGAAAAAAGGGAGCCGGCCGCGGCATCGTAGCACGGGCCGCGATCGCGCTTTTTATCCAACCCAGGAGCCGCGAAACGCGCCCTCACATGCTGCCCGCTGAAATTCATCTCGAGGTTCGCTCGCGCATGCCGGCGCGGCCCAACGGCGGGCGCAGCGGGCGCTCCAAGGTCGCACCGAAGCCGCCGCTCTTGTTCGTGCACGGAGGTTATTCCGACGGCTGGTGCTGGGACCCGCATTTTCTTCCCTGGTTCGCCGATCAGGGCTATTCGTCTCACGCGCTGTCGCTGCGCGGGCACGGACGCTCGGGCGGGCACGAGACGCTGCTGATCTCCGGTCTCGACGACTACGCGGCCGACGTCGAGAGGATTGCCGCTTCGCTTCCGTCGCCGCCCGTGCTGATCGGCCATTCGATGGGCGCCGCAGTCGTCGAGCGGCTGGTCGCCACGCGGCCGGTTCCAGGTGCCGCGCTGCTCGCGCCGCTGCCGCCGTCGGGATTGCTGACGATGGCGGCACGGCTTGCGCTCGTGCGACCCGATGACCTGATCAGAATGGCGGTGGTCGACCCGTCGCGACTCGCCTCGTACGTGCTCGACAAACTGCACCCGTTCTATTTCAATGACGTCGAGCCGGCGGTACTGCGGGAGGCAACGAGACATCTCGGCATCGAGTCGCCGCGCGCGCTGCTCGACATGTCGCTGCGGCTGCATTGGCAACTGCCGGAACGCGGCATCACACCGGTATTCGTGCTCGGCGTCGAAGGCGATCGCATCTGCGCACCGGATGACGTGCGCGCCACCGCGTCGCACCACGGCGTCGACGCGCACCTGTTGCCGGGCCTCGCGCACATGATGATGCTCGAGCGGGGCTGGATCGAGCCCGCGCGCGCGCTCGCGGCGTGGCTCGAATCGCTCGACTGAGTCGGGCGGTTGGTCGCCGCGTCGGATCGGCCGCATCTTTCTCATGACATTGTCAACCGGCGCGCGCACGAGCGCGTTTCGGTCGATTGAGACCCGGCTCGCGCGCCTTCTCGACAAGCGCGCAACGCTCGGGCCTGCCGCCGAAGGCGCAACTCCAGGGAGGAGAGCGGTGTGAAGCGAGTGTGCCGTCGTAGCCCGACGCGGGCGGCTTCGCGACGCACCACGGAGGAGCCCGCCTTCGCGGCTCGCCGTCAACTCTCATTGGCAGCCGGTGTGCGCTAGCGCACCGTCGCCCGCCGCGCATGCACGTCGCCCTGTCGCCCGCGAGCAGCGCGGCGATGCAGCGCCCGGCACGCGTGCGCATCGCCTGGCCATCGCTAATCGAGACGGCACTCGCCGTTGCAGCGATCGCCGCGATCTTTCCGTGGTTTGCCCGCTTCGCAACCGATGCTGCCGCGTCCGATCGCCGGTTCGACGATGGTCCGATCGCCGCGGCGACGCTGCCGCCTGCGATCCTCGCCACGGCGTGCGCGGCTCAAGGACGATTTGCCGAGCCGAGGGTGCGCGAGCGGCTTTGCGCAGACCGGCGCTACTTTTCGCGCGGCGTTGATGGCGACCCGGTAACGGCGCTCCTCGATGCATCGCGAGCGGCCGCGCGTGCGGTGCGCGAGTCGCCGGATGCCGACGCTCGAGTCGGCTCGCCTTCGAATGCGCTCGCGTGCGCGTCGGATCGCGTTGCAAGCGCCGCCCGGTCGTCGATCCGTCCGGGCGACGATCGCGCCGCCGCCGCCCGCGCGAACGCGTTGCTGCTGTTGGCGGCGGCGATCGACGGTCAGCGCGCCACCGCCGAGGTCGCCGCCGATGCGACGCTGCCCGAGACGTCGGCACACGAGGCCGACTGCGCGTCGCTCTCGCTACGCGATGCGCTTGCACGCGGCGCCGCGATGATGGCGCAAGCGCGCGAGGCGGCGGTGCTGCACGCAAAGAACGACGCGATGCGCGCGCTCCTCGACAATGCAGGATGGCAGTGGGCTGCGTGGATGCTCGCGGGCCTGCTCCTCGTCAAGACGAGCCGAACGCCGCTGCGCCCGGCGACCGGTGCCGCTCTTGCGCTCCTTGTATGGGCAGCCGCGGCCTGGGCCGGTCGGGTGCCGTGGCCGCTTTCGCACAATCGTGCGCTCGATCTCGGCCGCGTCGGTGCGAGCTGGGATGCGATGCCGGCCCCGTACGTCATCGCGCTCGTCGCCGCCGCGATCGTGCTGCTGGCAATGTCGCCGTGGCTCGGAAAACGGGTCGCCCCGGTGAAGCAGACGCTCGCATCGCGCGTCGGCTACCCGGGCTTCGTCGTCGCAACGGGGATCGGATGGCTGCTGCTGATCGATCTGTCGGCAAACGGCCATCCGGGCGACCGCTATCTCGCGCTCTATCACCACGGGCACCTGTGGCTCGCGCTGCTCGCGCTTACCGTGGTCGCGTTCGTCCGGCCGTCGCTCGGACGTGCGCTCGCCTGGCTGCTGTCGGTCGTCGACGAGCTTGCGGGTCGCGTCGGTCGCCTCGTCGGACCGCTGCTCGCGCCGGCGATATTCGTCGCGCTCGTGCTCGCGATCGTCGGCGTCACGGCCGCGCTGCTCTCAGGCATCCGCCAGCTCACCTCCGAGATCGGGCGCGTATGGCTGATCGTCGGCGTCGCGTGGTTCTTCTTTCTACGCGGCGCACCGGTCGCCGAGCGCCTCGCCCGCAGCGGCCACCTCGTCGTCTCGCTCGTCCGTTATGCGTGGCCGCTCGCGTTCGTCGCACTGGTGCTCGCCGGCATGATGCTCGCCACGCGCGACCTCGGCCCGCTGCTGATCGCTTCGTATGCCGCCGGCGCGTTCCTGGCGGCATCGCTCGCGATGTGGTGGCATCTGCGAACCGGCGCCTTTCGCGTTCCGGCCGCGATCGCCGTGCTCGCGTTCGCCGCGTGGATCGTCGCGATCACCCAGGCGCTCTTTCAATTCGGCGCGCTCGACGACGTTGCCGCGAGGAGACTGGAGAGTCTGGCGGCACCGCTCGCAGCAGCGAACGACCAGCTCGCGCTGGTGAGCTGGTTCCGTCAGGCCGCGCCGCCGGAAGGCTTCGGCTTCGGCGCGATCCCCTGGTGTGGCTTCGGCAGCGCAACGAGCTGCGGCGGCGTTCCCGCGCAGATCCAGAGCGACTACACGTTCACCGCGCTCGTCGCTGCGTTCGGCTGGGCGGGCGCCTGGATGCTCACGATCGGCTGCGCGCTGTGGCTGCATCGGCTGATTCGCTATCACGGCCACGTCACGCGCGGCGAGCCGCGTCTATTGCGCCGCGGTACGCGCGTCGTCGCCGACCATCAGGCGTTCCTGAGCTGGGTCGGCGTGTCCTGGGTGGTGCTCACGCTGTGCCAGCTTGCCGTCACCGTCGCGGGCAACGTCGCCGTGCTGCCGCTCACGGGCGTCACGTTTCCGTTCGTGAGCTTCGGCATGACATCGCTCGTCGTCAACGCCGCGTTTTTCGCGCTCTGCGTCAACATCAACGTGCCGGAGGCGTCCGATGCGTGACGGCCGACCGGTCGCGTTGCTTCATTTCGCGATCGCGGCGAGCATCGCCGTCGTGCCGTTGCTGCTTGCGATATTGCTCGCGCTCGGCTTCATCGCACCGTCCGAGCGGCCGCGCATCACCGGTGACAGTCATGTGAGCGTGCGCCAGGTCGCGGCGCTCAAGACGTTCGAGTACGCGATCGTGCGTCGCGATAGCGTGCAGGCGCCGTTGCCCGATGCCGATTCGGTGCTCGCACGACTGCCGCAGTGCGCCGCCGAATGGAGCCGCAGCGGACGCGAGCGTGCGCTCGACCGACTGAAGCGCGTTGTCGGGCGCGCGACCGACGACGCGCACACGCCCGCCGCAGCCATCGCATCCGGGCTCGTCCAACTCGACGACGCGCTCGCGCGGATGAGCGCCGAGGGCAACCGTCGCGTCGTCGACGCCGTCGGCTTCGACATCGTACGGTGGACACAGGCGGCGAAGCTCGCACTGGCGACGCCGATCGAAACGCCTCGCTATCCGGGACAGACGTTCGCGCTGCGTTGCGCCGATCTTGCCGAGGCTGTCGGGACGCTCGCGCGCGGCGGCGGCCGCGTGCTCTCGGCTTTCGGTTGGCGAGGAACCGAGGTCGATCGGACGCTCGCGCGTTGGCGACCCGATCAGTACGTCGAGATCCCGGAACGCTATCTGGAACGCGCGAATCCGTGGGCCGGCCTTCCGGGTTGCGTCTACCTCGTCGACACCGCCGGCGCGCCGCAGTACTTCGTGCGCGGCGCGCGCGCCGCGACCGAGCGCGTCTGCAGCCAGCCGACGGTGTTCGATGTCGCCGGCGGCGACGGCGCCATCGCGACGCCGGCGGCGATCGTCGGAGAGGCGGCGCCGGACATCGCGCCGGACGACGCGCGCTGGTCGGTGCCGCCGTCGCTCGCCGCGCTGTTGCGGCCGCTCGGACCGCTGCAGCGACCGAGCGGTTCGCTGTTTCATGCGTACGCAGACGCGACACCGCCTTCGGACGACGCGCCGGCCTATCGACGCGCGAGCAATCGCGTCGCGCTCGACGGCGGCGGCGTCGACGTCGGCTATTCGGTCGACCTCACGATCGACCCATCGCTGCAGTCGCTCGCGCAGAAGACCGCCGCGTGCTACACGGGCCGACAGGACGTATGCCGCGCGATCGGCATCCGTCGCGCCGAAGATGGCAACGAAGCGATCGGCCATCGATTGCTAGAGCAAGCAGTCGTGCGGATGGCGGCGATTGCGATCATCGACGTCAAGACGGGCCGGATCGAGGCGCTCGCCGGCGCGCTGTCGCGATGCACGCGCCAGGAATACGACGGTCCCGGCCGCGATGCCGGCTGCGACGCCCGACTGCCCTATCCGATTCGCTACCGTCCCGATGCATTGCTCAACGCTGCGGTGTTCCATGACGCGATGCCCGCGTCGGTCGTGAAGCCGGTGATGGCGGCCGCGTTCCTGTCGAACGCGCGCGTCGGATCGCAGTGGCTCGCCGCCGAGCGCGCGGCGATGCGATCGAAGGGCGTTCCGACGCCGGACAGCTTGCGCGGGCAATTGATGCGTTCGAGCTCGGCACGCTTTCTCGACCGCATGTTCTGCGCCGACCAAGGATTCCGTCCGTGCGAGCGTCCCTGGGAGATCCAGCAGACGTCGAGCGCGTTCGGTTGGAACGGCGGTTGCGCGCACGCAAGCGAGCGTTGCGGCGATCGCGATCTCCTGTTCGGTCGCCCGATCGACGCCGTCGGTGATTCATCGCGCGCCGATGCGCCGGCCGAATGGGTTCCCTACGGACGCCTGCTGGTCGAGCCGCAGAGCGGGAAGCTCGGCGCACCGTTTCGCGCTCGTGCGCCGATCGCGCTCGACACCAACCGTATCGCGCGTTGCGCCGCCGGCGCCGACGGCCGTCGCGGCAGCGCCGACGATTGGGAGAAGTGCAGCGGCGGCGTGGTCGTCGACGTTGTCGCCGAAGGCTGGGGACAAGGACACGCGCGCGCCACGGCGCTCGGCGTGGCCGGCATGATGGCTACACTCGCGTCCGCAGCCAACGGCGAGCGCGACGTGCATCGGCCCCATCTCGTCCAGTCGGTGCGCGGCGTCGCGAACGGCGTTGCGTCGCCGCTCGAAGCGGCGGTGACACGCTGGAGCGCGGTCTCGACGGAACCTAACGCACTGTCGCGCGAAGCGGCGGAAGTGATTCTGAGCGGCCTCTCGTACAGCCACCGGCAGGGAACCGCGCGCCGGGCGTGCGAGCAGGTCTTCGATGCGCGTCGATGCGCGGATATCGATTGGATCGCCGGCAAGACGGGAACGCCGACGTTTCCCAACGACGATCGCCCGCTCGACGAGCTTTCGAAGCTGTGCGCACCCGCCGTCAAGCGCACGGCTCGCGAACAGATCGCCTGCGGCGGTCTGCGTCCCTACAAATGGTACGTCGCCGCGTACCGGGCGGATCGCGACGATCGGGCGTGGACGAAGGTGATCGGCGTGCTGACCGAGCGCAACTGGCTCGCCGACAGCGGTCGCGTCCACGGCGCCGGCGACCGCGGCCCGAACCCGGCAGCCGAGATCGCCCTGCAAATCATCGGCCGGCACGCCGGAGCGCTCGGACGCGATGCAAAGGCCGTCGCACCGCTCGATGCTCGCGGAGGCCCCAAATGAGCCGGCCCGCCGATCGGTCGCGCCTTCGCGCCACGCAGCGCGTCGATCCCATTGCGCCGCCGTTGCTGTGGACGTTCGACGGTCCGCTCGCCGTCTGCCTGTCGGACGTCGAGGACACGCTGCGCAGGACGATCGTTCAGCTCGACGACGTCTCGGGCATCGCGGTCGGCGTCGACGTATCGCTGCCCGCGCTCGCCACGCGCGTGAAGGCGGGCGACGCGATTCAGCCGGCGTGGGCAAGCTTCATGTCGCGGATATCGCAGCGCTACGGATTGCCGGCGCCGCTGCGCGTCCGTCATCGCAACGACACCGGCCCGCTGATCACGCTGGTCGTCGCCTACCGGAGCTAGCGAGCATGCCACTCAAGAACTGGATCTTGCACCGGATGAATCGGATGAATGGCATCGTCGGGCGTCCCGACCTTCCGCCGTCGCGAGGACGCTCCGCGCGCCGCGACGACGGCAGCGAGCCGCGCGAACCATCGCTTCGAGAGGGCGCCAACCTCCACGACGCGCCGGCGCCGGGCCCCGAACATCTCGGCATCTACGCGCCGCTGATCGCCGCGATCCGGGACGAGCTCGAACATTTCGCGCTGAGCGCGCTGCGGTTGCATCTCGCGATCGCCGAGCGCGACCGTTATCTGCTCACGTCGATCGACGTCGAGTGCGTCGACAACGGCGACGGCGCCGATCTGCTGCGTCGGTTCACGCGCGAGTTCACGCCGGAGCAGGTCAAGCGCTTCCTCGCGCGCGACGTCATCGGACATCTGCCGAACGCGAGCGCGATCGACCTGTCGCAGTTCGGCGGGCTGAACGCGGCGCGGGCGCCGGTCGATGCCGACGACGACGAAGGTTACGCGGAGCTGCTCGCCGAGTTGCGCGCGACGACAGCGAGCGCGCAACCGCGTGCGTTCGACGTCGCGCTGCTCGGACGCTGGGTCGAAGTCGATGCGCACGGCGCGGCGGTACGTCCATCGCAAGCGCCGCGCACGCCGCTCGCCGGCAATCGAATCGAGATCGACGTCGAAGATGCGGACGGCACGCGCCGCGTGACGCTGCCGGCGGGGCTGCCGAATCGGCGATACGTCGTCGGCAAAGGTGACGCGTGCGACGTCGCGGTCAACGGTGCATTCGCGAGCCGCAGGCACTGCGAGATCTGGCTCGAGAGCGGTTCGTGGTGGGCGGCGGACGCCGACTCGACGAACGGCATCCGAGTCGAATCGGCGAATGGCGTGCTCGGCCGCGCCGGCGGTCAAGCAGCGGGGCCGGATACGAAGCGCGCAATCGAAGTCGTACCCGGCGCGCGCATCGTGCTGACCGCCGTAGCGCAAGGCAAGCCGGCGGATTTTCCGCGCATCCTGCTGCGGCAGTCCGAAACGCGAGCCGCGTTGCTCAGCACATCGACAAAGCCGTCGTCGACGCCGGTCACTCCGATCGCCATGCCGACACGGCGTGGCTGCTCGCTGTCAGTGACCGCGAACATGGCATCGGGCTCGCGCACGGTCGCGATCGTTGACCGGACGGCGCCGATACGCGTAGGGCGCTCGCGCAACCAGGACCTCGTCGTCGACTGGGCTCATCAGGGCGTGTCGGGGCACCACGTCGATATCACGGGCTTGGACGACGAAGGCGCCGACGTCGACGTACATGGCGACAACGGCGTCAGCGTCGACGGCGCTCGCCATCCGTCGGGCCAACATTTCCGCTGGCTCGTCGGCGAGCGGATGACGCTCGGGCGGCCCGCCGAAGGCGAGCCCGCCTGCACGCTGACGCTGTCGAGGGGCGCATGAGAGCGGCCGCCGCAGGCAAACGCCCGAAGGGCGCGTCGCCGCGCGATTGCGCGAGGCCGACGCGCGAACTGTCGATCGCGCGTCGTTGCAAGGGGGCCGTCGCAAGTGCGGCGGCCGCAGGCAAAGGAGCCGCCGCGTGAATCGCTGCAGAAAGGCCGCGGCATGAGCGTTCCGACGCCGCACGAACCGGCGATCGGCGCGCAAGCAAACGGCTCGCGCCCGCGCCCGGTCACCGTTGAGCACGGCGCGCTCGCGACTGCGAAGGCGCGGCTCGATCTCGCGGCCGCGTCGTGTTGCGCGGCGCGCCACGACGTCAACGAGGATTGCCACAGCGCACTCGACGGCACGGCCCCGGTGTACGTCGTCGCCGATGGCGTCGGCGGTGGCGCAATGGCGTCGCGTGCAAGCCGCGAGCTGGTTGCTTTCGTGCATCGCGCGCTCGATCACGGCTCGCTCGACGACGTCGCCGTCGCCGCCGCGCTGCTCGATGCCGACCGCGAGATCGCGCGCAGCATCGCGAGCCATACGAGCGCACTCGGCGCGGCCACCGTCGCGTTGTGCGCGTGCCGCGAAACGGTGCTGTCGCGGTGGCTCGTCGCGTGGGTCGGCGATTGCCGCGTCTATCGCATCGACACGGGCGGCAACGCCGAGTTGCTGACGCGCGACGACACGTACGGTCAACTGCTCGAGCCGCCGCCGCCGGGAAGCTCCGACGACGATCCCGCGCGGATGGTCGGAAACGGCGCGGTCGATCGGCCCAACGTGGCGCACGTCGAACTCGGCGACGACGAGATGCTCGTGCTGTGCAGCGATGGCGTGCACAAGCATGTACCGGCGCGCGAGATCGGCCGGCTGATCCACCGCGGACCGGCGCCGCTCGCGCGGCGTTGCGCGCGGCTGGTCGTTCTCGCCCGCGTCCGCGGCAGCATCGACGATGCGACGGCGCTCGTCGTTCATCGCCGCACGAGCAGCGGACGCCGCACGCTCGCATGGTCGGGTGGCGCGCTGCCGATCGCGCTCGCGATCTTCGGCGTCACGACCGCGGCGCTCGAACCATCGCCGATCTCGATCGCACTCGAAGCGGCGCAAGCCATCGTTGGGTGGTGACTCATGACCCCTGAACAGATCAACCGTGTGTTCGGACGCGGCCGGCTGCAGATGGTGACCGGTGCGCACGTCGAGGTCTTTCGCGAAGCGGCAGCGCCGGGCGAAAGCCGCCGTTACACGAAGCGCTTCCTCACGACGGCCGAATGCGACTACGCCCAGTGGACCGAGCGCGAGTGGCGGATCCTCGCGCGGCTGATCGGGCACGGAACGCGCTGCGTGCCCGATGTCGTTCAATACGATCGCGGCGCGCACGGCACGAAGCTCGTGCAGACGTACGATGCGGGCGCGACCGTCGATCAATGGGCGACGCTGCTTCCGGTCGAGCGCGACGGCTTTGTCCATTCTCGCGTGTTCGACGACTGCGCGCACTGGTGGGCGCTCGCGCATCAATGCCTGGTCGCGCTCGACGAGATCCATACGATCGGACTCGTCCACCTCGACATCAAAGGCGACAACATCTGCATTCCGATCGGTCCTTCGGATTTCGACCCCGCGTCGGCGGAGCGCACGTTGTTCCCGGTCTTTCACAAGCTCGCTCTGATCGACTTCGCGTTTTCGCTCGTCTGCGGCGAGAGTCTCGCCATGCCGCTGCCGATCGGATGGCAACAGGACTACGACTACCAATCGCCGTTGCTGCTGCGCGCGCTCGAAGAGGGCCGCACCGGCGACCTCGGCGCGACGGAGAACCTCGACTGGCGATGCGACATGTACAGCCTCGCGGCGATGCTCAAACGCTACTTGCCGCGCGAGGACCAGCTTTACCGGGCTGACATCGCATGCGGATGGACCGCGGAACGCTACCACGCCGCAAAGTCGCTGATTCTTCGCATACGCGACGCGCATGATCTGCCACTGCCGGCGCGCAGGCCCCATACGGAGCTCATCGAGCAAACGAGCGAACAACTGCGCGCCGACGAGCTCGCGCGGTCGCTCGAACGCGGCTGGTCGCTCGCGCGCGACGCACAGGCCGCCGCAACCCCGGCGTTGCCCCTGACGCCGGTCACGCGACTCGCGCCACCGACTCGAATCGTCATCCCGGCCCGTGAAGATCTCATCGCGGTGCGCCGCTCGGGCCGCGCGCGCGAATCGAGCCGCCCGGCGTTCAACGGGCGGTCGGCGAAGCCGCGTCGCGGCGCGACGCTGCTCGCGATCACTGCAACGGCGGCTGCGTTTGCGATCGCCGGCGCGCTGACGAGCGACACTGGCTGGCTCGACGATGCTGCGCAGCGCATAGCCGACACGAGCGCAGCCGCGCAAAGCGTGCTGCGCCGACTCGAGCATGTCGACTCGGCGACCGCTTCCAACGCGGCGCGCGCAGGAACAGACGATCCGCATCGCGGCTCGGCACCTGCTGCAGCGGGAAGCGCCGCCCATGAAGCGGCCGATGCCGACGTCGAGCAGCCGAGCGTCGCGACGAACGAGGAAGCGCCGCTGGAGTCGCCTGCGTCGTCGCAAACGTCCGACGCATCGGCTGTCGCAACGAGCACACCGGCTGCGCCCGAAGCGTCGCAGCCGCCGACGCAAGCATGGCCCGAGCCGAACGCGCCGCCCGCTTCCGGCCCGCCGACGTCGGCAGCGCCAGTCGTTGCCGACGCGCGCGACACGCGGCTGAAAGCGCAACCGCCGCAGAAGTCGCCGCGAATGGCGCGCCCGGCCCGCGCGCAATGGCCATCGAAGCCAACGGCGCATGCCCAGCGCACGCGGCCCGCCGAAACGCGCCCGTCGCGACTCGCCGCGGCGAGCAAGTCGAAAAGCGCCACCAACCTCGCGCACGCGAACACGCCGCGAGCGCCGCAGACCGTCGCAAAGAAATCCGTCGCCGATCCGACGGTGGCAATCCAGCGAACGCCGCAAAGCTCGCCGCCGACGATCGTTGCTTCAACAGCGGAAAGCAGGCCGGCGGCCGTTGCGACAACGCCGCAGACGGCCATCGTTGCGGCGGCACCGTCCGTCTCGGTACCCATCGCAAGCGTTGCAGCGACGCAGAATACGGGGGCACCGTCATCGCCTCCGATCGTGTCCGCGGCGAGCGCACCGCATTTGCCCCCGGAAGCGCAAGTGGCGACTGCTCAATCGTCTCCACCTTCGCCACCGGTGCAAAAGATCGTGCCGGCGCCCGAACCCTTGCGCCCGCCTGCGGCGTCGGCGAGCGCGGCGGCGCCGCTGCCTTCGCGCGCGACCGTCATCGCCGCATCGCCCCCGATGGCGCCCGTCGTCGAGCTGTCGCGCCCGCTGGCAACGCCGGCTTTTCCAGCGCCGCGCCCGATGATTCCTGCCGAGCCGGCGCGAACGCGCCCGCCGCTTGCCGAAGGCGACGATCTCCTCGCGCAGGCGCGCTGGAACCTCGGCAACCTCGTTCCGCGCACCGCCGAGCGCGCGAGGCTGCGCATCGCGCGTGCGATGTACATCGCTGCCAACGCCAACCATCCGTGGCAGGAACGATTCGTCGTCGACGCCGTCGTGTTGACCGGAAGCGGCGCCGACATTCGCGTCGCGCCGCGTGAAATAGCGGGCGCCGATGCACGGCGACTGCACGACGAGGCGACGCGCGCCTATGCGTCACGGCGCGTCGCCGCGGACGCGATCGATCTCGAGCTGCGAGCGTTCGGTGCGAATCCGTACGATCCCGAAATCGCCGGCCAGCTCGCGCTCTTCTATCTCAGGACGTCTCCGGCGCAGCCCGAGCGCGCGCGAGACCTTGCGCTGCATGCGATCGGCACGGCGAGCGCGGCCAATCCACGCGGTCGCGTCGACGACTGGATCACGTTCGCGATCGCAAGCGCGCTCACCGGCCGGCAGGCGGACTCGACGAACGCGCTCTACGTCTCTGTCGCGCTCGCGCGAAACGACGAGCGCATTTGCCGCGCTGCGCTCGGCGCGTTGTCGATGCACGGCGAACGCCTGAGAGAGCCGGTGGAGTCGTTGCTGTATCGGCTGCAGGCGCAGCGCCGCGATGACGATTCGCCGTCATGCGCGTGGCCTCGCAGCAGGCTCGCGGGAATGCCATACCCATGGTGAGCTGATCTCAATGGACATCCGCGCCGATTCAGGCGACGGACGGATCGGCGGCGCTAGCAGCAGTCCGGCGTGTGCGCGCGTCGGGCACCGGCATTTCCGATCGGAGACGCGCGGACGAACGCCTCGAACGCTTCGGCCGACAGTGGCTTGCTCACCCAGAAGCCCTGGAAGAACTGGCAGCCGCGCTGATCGAGGAACTCGAGTTGCGCGCGCGTGCCGACGCCCTCGGCGACGACCTTGAGGCCGAGCCCCTTGGCAAGACCGATGATCGCTTCGGTGATCGCCGCATCGCCGGGGTCGGTCTCGAGATCGGCGATGAACGAGATGTCGATCTTGAGCGTATCGATCGGGAAGTGCTTGAGGTGCGTGAGCGACGAATAGCCGGTGCCGAAGTCGTCGATCGCAACGGTGAAGCCGTCGTCGCGCAACCGGTGCAGCACCTTGCGGATCGCATCGAGATCGTGCATCAGGCTCGTTTCGGTCACTTCGAGCTCGATCCATGACGGCTCGCATCCGACTTCTCGCACGACCT
Source organism: uncultured beta proteobacterium (assembly GCA_963728935.1). Lineage (GTDB taxonomy): Bacteria > Pseudomonadota > Gammaproteobacteria > Burkholderiales > Casimicrobiaceae > CAVSMC01. The sequence goes on from CAVSMC010000003.1 coordinate 43,488, forward strand.
CGCTGATCCTCTGTGCGAGATCCTCGCGATAGAACTGCCGCGCCGACAGGTTGACCGAAATGATCAGCGGCAAACCGGCATTGCGCCAGCGCACGCACTGCTGGGCGGCAGAGCGAAGCACCCATTCGCCGAGCGAGTGGATGAGCCCGGATTCCTCGGCGAGCGGGATGAACACCTGCGGCGGAATGTTGCCGTGCTCGGGATCGCTCCAGCGAAGGAGCGCCTCCGCTCCGACGACGGCGCGATCGGCGACCTGCAGCACGGGTTGATAGTGCAGCCGCAACAGGCCTCCCTTCAGCGCCGCGCGAAGCGCGCTTTCGAGCGTGTGCTGTTTCGCGCGCCGCTCGGCGAGATCGGCGTCGAGGAACTGGTAGGTATTGCGCCCGAGCTCCTTCGAGCGGTACATCGCGACGTCGGCGTGTTTCAGCAACTGCTCCGGGTCGTCGGAATCGTCCGGATAGACGCTGATGCCGATCGACGACGTGACATAGATGTCGTGTTCCTCGATGGTGAATGGCTGCGCGATCGCGTCCTGCAGCTTCTGCGCGATGCGGCTCAGCACCGAGGGGTCGTCGAAGTCCTCGACGATCACCATGAACTCGTCGCCGCCGAGGCGCGCGAGCAAATCGGTCTCGCGCAGCGCGAGCGATAGAGCGCGCGTCACGTGCTTCAACAGCTCGTCGCCAATGCGATGGCCGAGCGTGTCGTTCACGTTCTTGAAACGATCGAGGTCGATGAACAGCACGCCGACGCGGCGGCCGTTGCGCTTCGCCTGCGCGATCGCCTGCGCGAGACGTTCGTGCAGTAGCAGCCGGTTCGGCAGGCCGGTGAGCGCATCGCGCGTGGCCATGTACTGCAACCGCTCCTCGGCCTGAATGCGCGAGCTCACGTCCTGAACGAACGACAGGATCGACACGATCCTGCCATGATCGTCGAGCAGGCACGAGTGGTACCACTCGCACCAGATCGTCTCGCCGTCCTTGCGGTAATTGCGCGTGAGGCCGGTCGCGCGCGGCTCCTCGCCGCTCATCAGCCTTTCGAGCAGCGACGCAACCGCCTCGCGGTCGGATTCGTGCACGAGCTGGTTGCCGGCGATCGGCATGCCGAGCACCTCCTCGGCGCGCCAGCCGAAGATGTTCTCCGCCTGCGGCGACCAGCGCACGAGCCGGAAGTCGCGATCCCACTCCAGAACCGCGAGCGGCGTGTTGTTGATATGCGACGAGAGCATCCAGTTCGCGCGGCGCAGCGCATCCTCGTTGCGCTTCTGGTCGTGGATGTCCGTGTGCACCGCGTAGATGCCGATCACGTGCCCTTCGCTGTCGCGGTTCGGCGCGTAGTGGACGGACTCCCAGCGCGACTCGCCGGACGGCTGCGCGAGCAGCATCTCGGTCGACACGACCTGGCCCTGCAACACCTTGTCGAGCAGCGGCGCGAGCTGGCGCGCGCGCGCTTCGCCGATCACGTCGGCGACGTGCTGGCCGGCGAGCTCCTTGCGGCTCTCGCCGAGCCACTCTTCGTTGTGCCGGTTGAGGAAGCGGTAGCGGTAGTCGCGATCGATGTAGGACACGCGCGCCGGCACGTTGTCCATGATGAGCCGCAGCTCGGCCTCGGAGGCGCGCAATGCTTCCTGCGCCTGCTTCAGGCCGTGGATGTCGTTCATCAGCACGAACGCGCCGTGCACCTCCCCCGACGGCCCGGCGTCCGGAACGACGCGGATCGTCATCCAGCGGCGCACGCCGTTCGCGCCCGGAACGAGCCGGTCGAACGCCGTCGATTCGCCTTCGAGCGCGCGCGAGAGCATCGCCTGCGCGCTCTGGTATATGCCATGGCCGACGACATCGCGCAGCCGCAGCTCGGCGACCCGCTCCGCCGTCAAGCCGAAGTACTGCAGGAACGTGCGGTTGACGTAATGGCAACGCTCGTCGCGATCGATGTAGGCCACCGGCGCCGGCACGCCGTCCATGATCGCGCGCAGCTGCGATTCGCGCGCGGCGAGCGCGTCCTGCGCGAGCTTCAGATCGGTGATGTCGTGACCGACGACGTATTCGCCCTTCACCGTGCCGTCGAAGTTGAGGTCGGGCACGCAACGCGCGCGGATCCACCGCGTGCGCCCGCTCGCATCGACGACCGCGCGCTCGGTCGTGATCGCTTCGTTGTTGAACAGCCTCTGCGTGTCGGGCGAGTGGGTCTGCGACGCCTCGATGCCGAGCACCTCGTACGCGCGCTTGCCGACGACCTCCCCGCGCTCGAGGCCGTAGAGCTCGAGAAACGCCTCGTTGACGAACACATAGCGCCGGTCGGCGTCGAGGTAGACGACCGGCTCGGGAATGTTGTCGGTGAACAGGCGAATCTGCTCCTCGCGCGTGGCGAGCGCCTGTTCCGTCTGCTTCAAGTCGTGGATGTCGTATTCGGTGCAATACAGGCCGCGCACCCTGCCCGCCGCATCGAGGTCGGGCGCCACGCGGCCGTGCATCCAGCGCCGTCCGCCCGCTTCAGCCGACGTGCCGACGCGCTCGTACTCGACGTTCTCGCCGTCCTGCGCGCGCTTGAGGATCGGCCGCAGGAACGACGCGACGTCGCCGCGCAAGACGTCGAACGGCGTGCGGCCGTAGATTTCGTCCTGCGCGCGGCACACCCAATTCGCGAACGCCTGGTTGACGAACGTGTACCGCAGCGAACGGTCGAGATAGGCGATCGGTCCCGGAATGTTGTCGGCGAACAGGCGAAGCTGCGCCTGCTGCGCCTTGAGCGCATCGCGCACGCGCACGTCGTCCTCGATGTCGGTCATCACGGCGAACGCGCCACCGACGCGACCGCCGACGTCGCGGTCCGGGAACAACGTCACGCGAACCCAGCGCGATTCGCCGCTCGCGATGCGATCGCGGCGCTCGTACGACACCGTCGCGCCCGCGAACGCGCGCTCGACGTAGCCCTGCATTTCGACAAACGCTTCGGCCGACAGGATTTCCCGCACGCCGCGGCCGACGAGGTCATCGGCGGCTTGGCCTACCCACTGGCCGAACGGCCGATTGGCGAAGCGGATCCTGAGCTGTCGATCGAAATACAGGATCGGCGAGCCGACGCTGTCGGTAACCAGCCGCAGCCGGTGCTCGCGCTGGCCCGCCTCGAGCTCGAGCCGCTTCTCGCGATCGATGTCGGAGTACGTGACCAGGAAGCCGCGTACGTTGCCTTGCGGCGAACGATCGGGGTAGTAGTCGACGCGCACCCATACCGGCGGCCGGCCGGCGACGATCAACTGGCGCTCGAAGCTCGTGCGCTCGCCCTCGAGCGCGGCCGTGATGTACGCCTCGTAGAGCTGATACGCGTCGCGGCCGACGACCTGGATCTCCTCGCGGCCGACGACGTCCTCGGCACGGGTGCCCGTCCAGTCGAGGAACGCCTTGTTGACGAAGCGATAGCGCTGCTGGCGATCGATGTAGGCGAGCGGCACGCCGAGCGCGTTCAGCTTTCGCTGCGACAGCGCCGACAGGTCGTGCGCGGAGGCGTCGGAGGCCACCTCCTGCACGGTGGCAAGATCGATGCGGCTCAGCGATCGGGTCAAAGCCATTTTCGCGGCGGGTCAGCGCAACAGCCGTCCAAGGTTCGCCCCACGGCGAGGGCGTTGTTCGAGCGCGCAAGCGACCGCAACCGCCGGATGCCCACCGACGGGACGCTTCGGGCTTATCCGGTAACCTCTAAGCAAGAGTCAAGCCCAGGCGAGTGGACACGACAAGGGCCTCAATCATAAGCGCTTTCCGGGCCGTGTCGATGCGAGCGACGCCACCGCAAGACGGGCTCGGGCAGGGTCGGCCGCCGCTGCCGGGTACAATCCGACCCGACGTCGGCGCTCGCGTGGATCGCCGGCGGTGCACATCGGGTCGAACGCGAGTGTCGATCGGCGAGGAGGCAACGATGCAACCCAACTGGGGATCCCTGGCGGCAGCCGCGGCGCTCGCCGCGATCTCGACGCTTGCAAGCGCCGACATCACGCTCTACCAGCGCGACGGTTACGGCGGCCGGCAGTACAGAGCGACGCAGTCGGTGTCGGACCTCCAGAACGTCGGCTTCAACGACCGCGCATCGTCGGTCGTCATCCACGGGGGCAGTTGGCAACTTTGCACGGACGCGTACTTCCGCGGGCGCTGCGTGACGCTGCAAAGCGGCGAATTTCCGTCGCTCGCGGCCATGGGATTGAACGACAGCGTCTCGTCGATCCGCGACATCAGCTGGGCGAGCAGCGCACCGTCGCCGGCCGCTGCGCCGCCGCAGGGGAGCTCGTCGCGCATCGTGCTCTATGGTCAACGCAATCTTTCCGGACACAGCGTCACGCTGGACGCGCCGAACGCGAACTTCGACAGCATCGGCTTCAACGACAGCGCGCGTTCGGCGGTCGTCTACGGCGGAAACTGGCAACTTTGTACGGACGCGCGATTCCAGGGCGACTGCGAAGTCGTCCGGCCCGGACAGTGGAACAATCTCGGCAGCGTTATGGCGCGCGTGAGCTCGGCGCGGCCGATCGACGGCGGCGCTCCGCCGCCGGTAAGCTCCTGGGGCAACGGCGCGCGCGCGATCCTCTACGAGGGCCATGAGCTGTCGGGCCGCGCGTTCGTCGTCGACCGTGACGTGATCGCCAATCTGGATCGCACCGATTTCAACGATCGCGCACGCTCGCTTCGCATCGAGGGCGGCTACTGGGTGTTTTGCAGCGACGAGCAGTTCCAGGGCGAGTGCCTGACATTCGGCCCCGGCGACTATCCGAATCTCCCTCGTGAGCTCGACGGTCGTGTCTCGTCCGGACGGCGGATCTCGAACGCCTACCCGTACAATCAGGCGCCGTCGTGGCGGCGGTAAGGGACTCCACGATGAGCGCGCACAAAGGCTCGCGAGTCGACGACATCGCGGGACTGCGCCGCATTCTGTCGCATTCACGCACGATCGCCGTCGTCGGACTTTCCGCACAGTGGCATCGGCCGAGCTATTTCGCCGCCAAGTACATGCAGGAGCACGGCTACCGGATCATCCCGGTCAATCCCAATTACGGCGAGATACTGGGCGAGAAATCGTACCCGAGCATCGATTCGATCCCCGAGCGCATCGACGTCGTCGACTGCTTCCGCAAGCCGGGCGAAATGCCGGCGCTCGCGCGAGAGGCGGCGGCGAAAGGCGCAAGCGTACTGTGGATGCAGCTCGGCATTCACAACGACGAGGCGGCGCGGATCGCGACCGAAGCAGGGCTCGACGTCGTGCAGAGCCGCTGCATGAAGATCGAGCATGCGCGCATCATGGGCGGCTTGAATTGGGCCGGGGTGAACACGGGCGTGATCTCGGCGCGACGCGCGGGCGCATGAGCATGCGCAGACTTGCCCGCTCCGCGGGCGCGCAGATTACGCAAGAGCGAACCGCATGTTTTCGCAGCGCCTGCCAAGAGTGCGCCGCATGAGCATGCGCAGACTTGCCCGCTCCGCGGGCGCGCAGATTACGCAAGAGCGAACCGCATGTTTTCGCAGCGCCTGCCAAGAGTGCGCCGCATGAGCATGCGCAGACTTGCCCGCTCCGCGGGCGCGCAGATTACGCAAGAGCGAACCGCATGTTTTCGCAGCGCCTGCCAAGAGTGCGCCGCATGAGCATGCGCAGACGCGCAGCGCATTAGCGACCACGCCCGACAGCCATGTCCGACCATACTTTCGGTTTCGATACGCTCTGCCTGCACGCCGGACAGATCCCCGACGCGGCGACCGGCGCGCGAGCGCTGCCGATCTACCAGACGACGTCGTTCGTGTTCGATTCGGCGGATCACGCCGCGAGCCTGTTCAACCTGCAGACGTTCGGCAACGTTTATTCGCGGATCTCGAATCCGACCGTCGCTGCGCTGGAGGAGCGCATCGCCGCGCTCGAGGGCGGTCGCGCCGCGCTCGCGACGGCCACGGGAATGGCAGCGCAGATGGTGGCGCTGCTGACGCTCGCGCGCACCGGCGATCATATCGTCGCGGCAAAGACGCTCTACGGCGGCACGTATTCGCAGCTCGCGATCACGTTCGCGCAGTTCGGCATCGATGCGACGTTCGTCGACGCCGACGACCCGCAAGCATTCCGGGCGGCGCTCAGGCCCAACACGAAGGCTCTCTACGCCGAGACGATCGGCAATCCGCAGCTCAATGTCTGCGACATCTCGGCGCTCGCCGACGTCGCGCATGGCATCGGCGTGCCGCTCGTCGTCGACAACACGCTCGCCTCGCCCTACCTCTGCCGCCCGTTCGAGCACGGCGCCGACATCGTCGTGCATTCGGTGACCAAATACCTCGGCGGCCACGGCACGACGATGGGCGGCGCGCTGGTCGAATCGGGCCAGTTCAAGTGGGACAACGGCAATTTCCCGCAGATGACCGAACCTTCGCGCGGCTATCACGGCGTGCGCTTCTACGAGACGTTCGGCGACTTCGGCTTCACGATGAAGGCGCGGATGGAGACGATGCGAACGCTCGGGCCCACGCTATCGCCGCTGTCGGCATTCCTGTTGCTGCAGGGCATCGAGACGCTGCATCTGCGAATGCCGCGGCACAGCGAATCAGCGCTCGCGGTGGCCCGGCATCTCGCCGCTGATCCTCGCGTCGAATGGGTCAGCTATCCGATGCTCGCAGGCAACCGCTACGAGGCTCTCGCACGCCGCTATCTGCCGCGTGGCGCCGGCGGCATCCTGACGTTCGGCGTCAGAGGCGGAAACATCGGCGGCGCGAAGGCGGGCGAGCGCGTGATCGAAGCCGCGCAAATGCTGTCGCACCTCGCAAACGTCGGCGATGCGAAATCGCTGATCATCCATCCGGCGTCGACGACGCATCGTCAGCTCGACGAGCACGAGCAGCGCGCCGCGGGTGTGACACCCGAGATGATCCGGCTGTCGATCGGCCTCGAATCGATCGACGACATCATCTGGGATCTCGACCAGGCGCTCGCAAAGGTGAGCGCATGAGCATGCGCGGACGTGCCCGCTCCGCGGGCGCGCAGATTACGCAAAGGCAAAACCACGCGCGGGCACTGCTCCGCACGCCCGAGATACGTCGGGCAGGTTACCCAATGAGCGAGGCGGGCGAAGCCCAGGACTCGCGAGCGCGCGGGGCGAAGCCGAGGCGCGAAGCGCGCGTCCGCGCGCGAACGAGCGCGCCGACGCGAAACGAGCGGCGTACCCACAATGCGAGCAGAGGCGCGCGAAGCGCCCGTCGCCGAGCGATTGCGCTGATCGACATGCAAAGGGTCGACTCGAGCAGCGCGCAAGGAGATCACGGATGAAGTACAACCCAGCCGTGTCGTGGCCGTGGTTCGGGCTCGTGATCGCGCTCGCGCTGCTTGCGCAAGAAGCGCTGTTCAAGATGCTGGGCGACGCCCCGTCGCTCGCGCAGACGGCTTATCGGATTCTCGTGATGACGATCGGCGCGACGTCGCTCGCGCTGCTGATCCTGCCACCGCGTCGGATCGCGTATCTGCTCGGCTTCCTGGTCTGCGCGGGACTGATGGCATGGGCGCTGTACCTGCAATACGGTCTCGGCCTCGAGCCGTGCCCGCTGTGCTCGGTGCAACGCCTGGCGGTGATCGCGATCGGCATCGTGTTCCTCGTCGCCGCGATCCAAAACCCGGGGCCGATGGGCGCGGCCGTCTATGCGGGCCTGGTCGTCGTCATCGGCGGCTTCGGCCTCTCGGTCGCCGCACGGCACGTGTGGATCCAATCGCTGCCGAAGGGCTCGGTGCCCTCGTGCGGCATGGGTCTCGACTACATGCTCGAAACGCTGCCGTTCACCGACGTCATCTCGAAGGTGCTCGCGGGCAGCGGCGAGTGCGCCGAGGAAGCGTGGAAGTTCATGCAGCTCGCGATTCCGTCGTGGACGTTCGTGTTCTTCGTCGCGATGATCGTCGCGTCGATCGCGCTGATCCGCCGCGAGTGAGTACGGCGGGCGAAGCCGGAGTACGCGCGAGCGCGCTGGGCGAAGCCGAGGCGCGCAGCGCCCGTCAGCGCGCGAACGCGCCAGCCGACGCTCGACGATCGCACGGCGAGCGATTGCAAGGAGGCTTGGCGAAGCGGCCGTCGCCGCGCGCACGGGATGTTCGCCCGACGCTGGACCGTTCGCCCTTTCGTGCCGACGACGAGGAGGGCGATTGACCGCGCGTCGCGGTCACTTCGGCGCCATCCGTATCGCGCCGTCGAGACGAATCACCTCGCCGTTCAGCATCGGATTCTCGATGATCTGGCGCACGAGCGATGCAAATTCGGTCGGACGTCCGAGCCGCGGCGGAAACGGTACCATCTTGCCCAGCGATTCGGCGATGTCGGGCGGAATCTGTCCAACCATCGGCGTCTCGAATATTCCGGGCGCGATCGACACGACGCGAATGCCGTAGCGCGCGAGCTCGCGCGCGATCGGCAGCGTCATGCCGACGAGGCCCGCTTTCGACGCGCTGTAGGCGGCCTGGCCGATCTGTCCGTCGAACGCGGCGACCGACGCGGTGAAGACGATCACGCCGCGCTCGCCCTCGGCGTTGGGCTCGGTCTTCGACATGACGTCGGCGGCGAGCCGCGCGGCGTTGAACGAGCCGATCAGGTTGATGTTGATCGTGCGCGCGAACGTCGCGAGCGCGTGCGGGCCTTCCTTGCCGACGATCTTTTCGCCGTAGACGATGCCCGCGCAGTTGACGATGCCGTGCAGCGGAGCGGCGGGGCCGAATCGCGCGGCCGCATCGACCGCCGCTTTCACCCCCGCCTCGTCCGTGACATCGGTACGGATGAACAGCGCGGCGGCGCCGAGCTCGCGGGCGAGCGCTTCGCCTTCGGCGTCCTTGAGATCGGCGATCACGACGCGGCCGCCCGCTCCGGCGATCATTCGCGCCGTCGCGCCGCCCAAGCCCGATGCGCCTCCCGTGACGATGAACGTACCGCGCTCGATTTGCATGCTTGCTTTCCTCGTCGTCGCGCCGGTGCGGCGCGGCTCGATTCTATCGCGGCGAGTTTTGTGCGCGGCGGCCTCGGCATCGAACGACGGCAACCCGTCGCTCCGATCGATGCACGCGGCGACATAGAGCGCGACGCCGGGGTCGCCCGTGCACACGAATATCGCTAGCAAACGACGTTCACGATCCGATTGCGCGATCGCGTCCATCGCGAACGCGCGCGCTCGCGCGAGCCAACGTGCGTCACTGCTGCGCCGGTGGAGCTCGAGGAACGCAAACCCGTTGCTGGCCGTGCGCTGACCTGCGCTCCGCCAAGCTGCTATCCGCGCGGCGGGGCGGCGGCCGGTCGTGCCTCGACCGTCTTGAACACCGTCGTCGCGGCGCTCACGAGTCCCGCGAGATCGGAAAGGTTCGCCGGCACGATCAGCGTGTTGTTGGTGCGCGCGAGACCCGAGAACGCGGACACATACTGCTCGGCGATCTTGAGGTTCACCGCATTGATGCCGCCCGGCTCGTTGATCGCTTCGGCGACCTGGCGAATCGCCTTCGCGTTCGCCTCGGCGATCGCGAGGATTGCCGCCGCCTCGCCCTGCGCCTGGTTGATCTCGGCCTGACGCTCGCCCTCCGACTTCGCGATCGCCGCTGCGCGCGCGCCGTTGGCGAGGTTGATCTGCTCCTGCTGTTTGCCTTCGGACGTCGCGATCACCGCGCGCTTCTCGCGCTCGGCCGTGATCTGCGCCTGCATCGCGTGCAGGATCTCCTTGGGCGGCGTCAGGTCCTTGATCTCGTAGCGCAGCACCTTGACACCCCAATTCGCCGCGGCCTCGTCGAGCGCCGCGACAACCATGCCGTTGATGTGCTCGCGCTCCTCGAACGTCTTGTCGAGCTCCATGCGTCCGATCACGCTGCGAAGCGTTGTCTGCGCGAGCTGCGTGATCGCGAGCACGAAGTTGCTCGAGCCGTACGAGGCGAGCCGCGGATCGGTCACCTGGAAGTACAGGATGCCGTCGACCTGAAGCTGCGTGTTGTCCTTGGTGATGCAGATCTGCGGCGGAACGTCAAGAGGGATCTCGCGCAAGTCGTGCTTGTAGGCGACGCGGTCGACGAACGGCACGACGAAGTTCAGTCCCGGTTGAAGCACTTCCTTGAAGCGGCCAAGCCGCTCGACGACGATCGCGTGTTGTTGCGGCACGACGCGGATCGCGCGCGCGATCACGATCACGGCAACGGCGAACAACAGCAGCGTGAACAACGACGACCCCATCCCCATGAGCAGTCCCCTCAACGGGTCGATCGGATTCATGACGCCGGGCGCTGGTCCGAGAGCACGAGCACCGAGCCGCGCATCGAGACGATGAAAAGCGTGCTATCGCGCGAGGCGGCCGGCGACGCGAGCTCCGCGTCCCACTCGGTTCCGCGGTACGCGACGCGCAACGTGCCGTCGTCGCGCCACTGCCGCACCTGGACGGGTTGGCCGACGTCGAGCGGCGCCTGCGCCGGCGGGGTCGCGCGCTTGAGCCGCCAGCGATGCGCGACGATCGTGAGTAGAACGCCGAGAACGCCTGCGACGCTGAGCTGCATCGGCGCGCCGGCGCCGGCGAGCGCGGCCGCGCCGCCCAACGCCATCGCGATACCGATCGCAAGCAGGTAGAACGTACCGGTCAGTAGCTCTGCTGCGATCAACATCGCCGCCAGTACCCACCAGACCCAATACGCGTCCATCGCTCAGATTCCGGTTCGAGGCTCGGCGGAAGGATAAAGGAGCTTGGGCTTTGATTCGCTGCGCTCCGCGCCCACGTACGAAGCGGCGCGCAACGCGTGGCGGACGGCATTCCCGGGCGGCGCGATTTACATTATAATTTCTTTTTGTTTTCAATCATTTTTGGCACTTTAACCGGCGAGGCTCCCATGCCGATCTACGAATACCGCTGCTCGTCCTGCGGCCACGAGCTCGAGGCCTTGCAAAAGCTCTCCGAAGCGCCGCTCACCCGCTGCCCGGCGTGCTCGCGAGACGAGCTGGTCAAGCTCGTGTCGGCGGCGGGATTCCATCTCAAGGGTAGTGGATGGTACGCGACGGACTTCAAGTCGAGCGGCAAAGCACCGGCAAAGCCTGCCGAAGCGAAGACCGCCGACGCGAAGGCGGGCGAAGCGACCAGCGACGCCAAGAGCGAAACGAAGTCCGAAGCGACCGCCGCTCCGTCGTGCGGCGCGAATTGCGCGTGCCATTGATGGGCATCGCAACGCGCGGCGCAAACAGCCGATGAAGCGCTACCTGATCGCTGGACTGCTCGTCTGGGTGCCGCTCGGCATCACGATCTGGGTGCTGCATTTCCTGCTCTCGTCGCTCGACTCGATCCTGTACGTGCTGCCCGCGTCATGGCGGCCCGAGACGTACCTCGGCTTCAATATCCCCGGGCTCGGTGTCCTGCTTTCATTCCTGATTCTGCTGGCCACCGGTATCGTCGCCGCGAATTTCTTCGGCCAGCGCCTCATTGGCGGGTGGGAGACGCTGCTGTCGCGCATTCCGTTCGTGAAGTCGATCTATTCGTCGGTGAAGCAGGTGAGCGACACGTTGCTTTCGCCGCAGGGCAACGCGTTTCGCAAAGCGCTGCTGGTCGAGTTTCCGCACGCCGGAAGCTGGACGATCGCGTTTCTCACCGGAGCGCCCTCGGCGTCCGTCGCGTCGTTGCTCGAAGGCGACCACGTCAGCGTCTACGTTCCGACAACGCCGAACCCGACGTCGGGCTACTTCGTGATCGTGCCTCGTACCCGCGTGCACGAGCTCGACATGACGGTGGACGAGGCGCTGAAATACATCATCTCGATGGGTGTGGTCGCGCCGCGGCCGCCGCTTCCGCCGCCGGGCGCCGTCGCCCCGCGCGCGAGTGCCGCGGTGACCGTCGCACCGCCGACCGTAGCACCGCCGCAGAACTGACCCGCCTCGCGCCGACCCGGCCTTCGCGTCGCGCGTGCCGGCAGGGGTTTTGCCCGAAGCGCCTGGCCTCCTCCCCCACCGAACCAGAACCGCGCGCGCAGGAGAATCGCCTTGAAACGCACCGACTATTGCGGCCGCATCGACCGACGCCATCTGCAGCGGACCGTCACGTTGATGGGCTGGGTGCACCGACGGCGCGATCACGGCGGCGTCATCTTCATCGACTTGCGTGACCGCGAAGGGCTCGTGCAGGTCGTCTGCGATCCGGATCGCGCCGCGACGTTCGCGATCGCCGAAAAGATTCGCAGCGAGTTCGTCGTCGCCGTCACCGGCGTCGTGCGTCCGCGCCCCGAAGGCACGGTCAATCCGAATCTCGTCTCCGGCGAGATCGAAGTACTCGCGCACGAGATGGAGATTTTGAACGCCGCGCAGACGCCGCCGTTCCAGCTCGACGACGAGAACCTTTCGGAGACGGTCCGGCTGCAGAACCGCGTGCTCGACCTCCGCCGCCCGCAGATGCAGCGAAACCTGCAGCTTCGCTATCGCGCGGCGATGGCGGCGCGGCGGTACCTCGATTCGCACGGCTTCATCGACATCGAAACGCCGACGCTCTACAAGTCGACGCCCGAGGGCGCGCGCGAGTTCCTCGTGCCCTCGCGCATCCATCACGGCTTGTTCTACGCGCTGCCGCAGTCGCCGCAGCTCTTCAAGCAGATGCTGATGATCGCGGGCTTCGACCGCTATTACCAGATCGTCAAGTGCTTCCGTGACGAGGACCTTCGCGCCGACCGCCAGCCCGAATTCACGCAGATCGATATCGAGACGTCGTTCTTGGACGAGCTCGAAATTCGCGCGCTGATGGAAGGGCTCGTGCGGCAGATGTTCCGCGACGCGCTTTCGGTCGAGCTTCCCGATCCGTTTCCGGTCATGAAGTACGCTGACGCGATGCGTGACTACGGCATCGACAAGCCCGACCTTCGTGTACCGCTCAAGCTGACCGAGCTCACCGACGTGATGAAGGGCACGCAGTTCAAGCTGTTTCGCGCCGCGGCGGACCTCGCGAACGGACGCGTGGCTGCGTTGCGCGTGCCGGGCGCCGGCGGCGGCGACAAGCCGCTCACCCGTAAGGAGATCGACGATTACGCCGAATTCGTCAAGACATACGGAGCGGGCGGGCTCGCATACATCAAGGTGAACGACGCGGCGAAGCCGAACGAGGAAGGTCTGCAGGCACCGATCGTCAAGTTCCTTTCCGAGGAGATACTGCGCACGATCATCGACCGGACAGGCGCGCAATCGGGCGATCTGATCTTCTTCGTCGCCGACAAGGAAAAGGTGTGCAACGCCGCGATCGGCGCGCTGCGCGCGAAGATCGGCCACGAGCGCGGCTTCGCCGGACAGGGCTGGAAGCCGCTGTGGGTCGTCGACTTTCCGATGTTCGAGTACGACGACGAGCGCAACGGCTGGGTCGCGCGCCATCATCCGTTCACCTCGCCGAAGGAAGGCCACGACGTGCTGATGAAGAGCGATCCGGCGAAGGCGATCGCCAAGGCGTACGACGTCGTGCTGAACGGCTGGGAGATCGGCGGCGGCTCCGTGCGCAATCACCGTCCCGAAACGCAGCAAAGGCTGTTCGACGCGCTCCAGATCAGCGCCGAGGAGCAGCGGCAGAAATTTGGCTTTCTGCTCGACGCGCTCGCGCTCGGCGCCCCGCCGCATGGCGGCATCGCGTTCGGCCTCGATCGCATCGTGACGCTCATGACGGGCGCCGAATCGATTCGCGACGTGATCGCGTTCCCCAAGACGCAGCGCGGGCAGGACCTGCTCGTCGAGGCGCCATCGCCGGTCACCGAGCAGCAACTGCGCGACCTGCATATCCGCATCCGGGCATCGGACTCGATCAAAGCGTAAACGCGCGATGCACGCGAGCGCCACCGCCGCGCGTGTCGTCTGCGTCGCGTTCGTCGCGGCGCTTGCAGCCGTTGCCGAGCCGGCGATCGCGCGGGCGACGCCGGATTCACTGCCGAGCATTGCGCTCGCGGAGCTTCCGCCCGAGGCGCGCGAGTCATTCGCGCGCATCCTGCGCGGCGGGCCGTTTCCGTACGACCGCGACGGCGTCGCGTTCGGCAACAGGGAACGGCTGCTGCCGGCCAAGCCGCGCGGGTATTATCACGAGTACACGGTCGCCACGCCGGAGGCGGCGAACCGTGGAGCGCGGCGCATCGTCTGCGGGGGCGAAATGCGCTCGCCCGACGCCTGCTATTACACGGAAGACCACTATCGATCGTTTCGGAGAATCCGCGAATGAAGGTACCCGACTTGAGCGACCTCGATAGCTCGGGCGTCCACGAGTGGCGCGGCGATACGCATCCGCTCGCCGCCGCCGCAGCGGCCGCGAAGCTCGCATTCCGCAGCGTCGACCTCAAGGATGCAGCGAGCAAGGCGGACTTGATGGCGGCGCTGGAGAAAGGCCTCAAGCTGCCCGAGTATTTCGGCACCAACTTCGACGCGCTCGCCGACTGCCTCGAAGACGCCGACTGGGCCGGACCCGGCAACGTGATCGCGCTCACGCACACCGCGTCGTTTCGCAAAGCGCATGGCGCCGATTGGGCGACGCTCGACGACATCCTCGCCGAAGCCGCCGAGTATTGGCAGGAGCGGCACAAGCCGTTTTTCGTGTTCGTCGAGTGAGGGCGAACGAGGACACGAGTGGCAAGTGGGCTCGGGGCGGCTAGCGCGAGCCCGTGCGAGCAAGCGCACGTGTCCGCTGCCGCCGACCACTGCACCGAAGGATGACATCAGCCAGCTCGGGGCCCGCGCCGCACCGCGGCGAGAAGATACCGATCTCGGTGCTCGTCGTCGTGCACACGCGCGACCTGCGAGTGCTGCTGGTCGAGCGCGCCGACCATCCGGGGTATTGGCAGTCGGTCACCGGCAGCCAGGAGCGCGGAGAGACGCTCGTCGAAACCGCCGCTCGCGAGCTTGCCGAGGAAACCGGCATCGACGCCCGCGCACACGGCGGGGTCGTCGACTGGAACCTCACCAACGTGTTCGAGATCTATCCGCGATGGCAGAGTCGCTTTCCGCGCGGAACGACGCACAACACCGAGCACGTGTTCGCCTTGCAGGTCGCCGGGCCCGTAACGGTGACGCTCGCTCCGCGCGAGCATCGCGCGCACGTCTGGCTGCCGTGGCGAGAAGCGGCGGACAAGTGCTTTTCGTGGTCCAATCGCGCGGCGATCGAGGACCTGCCGGGCCGCGCGCGAGCGCAAGGAGATCGCTGATGCGCGCATCGATCATGACGTTGGTTGCATCGCTTGCGTTGGCTTCGCCCGTCGCGGCAGGCGACATGGATCCTCCGTCGGTCCCGGTCGTTACGGTGACCGCCTCGGCGAGCGCGAGCGTCGCGAACGACCGGCTGCATGCGTGGTTGCGTGCGGAAGCCCAGAACGCGAGCGCCGCCGCAGCGGCAAGCGACGTCAACACGCGCGTCGCGAAGGCGCTTGCGCGCATCAAAGCAGCGCCGGCGCTCACCGTCCAGACGTCGGGCTACACGACAGCGCAGATCGCAGAGCGCGGACAGCCGGTGCGATGGCGAGTGGCGCAAAGCGTTTCGATCGAAGGGTCCGACTTCGCCACGATCGCGAACCTCGTCACCCAGCTGCAAGAAATCGACGGGCTGCTGCTGTCGGGTCTGACGTTCGACGTGAGCAGCGCGAAGCGGCGCGAAACCGAGGACGCGCTGACGCAGCAGGCGCTCGCCGCCTGGCGCGCGCGCGCGGCGAACGCCGTGCGAGGCCTCGGTCTCACCGCGTGGCGTCCCGGACGCGTCAACGTCAACACGAGCGACCAGGCGCCGCCACAACTCATGTTCAGAGGCGGCGTCGCCGCGATGAGCGCCCCTGCCGCGACCGTCCCGCTCGAAGCGGGAGCGACCGAAGTTACCGTAACCGTTACAGGCGACGCGGTGAGCGAAGCCGCGGCGGCGGCGAAGTGACCGGCAGCGCGTACTCAGCGCGGTCGCACTGAAAGCACGCGGCCCGAATCGCGCTCGTCGACCGTGTGCAGCGTGATCGGCCGGCGCCAGATGCGCACGATGTAGTCGAGCACGCGCTCGGCGCGTGGCACGTCGAGGCCGCGGCCGTCGCTCTTGTGGTCGTGCACGAGCGTGAGGCTGCCGTCGAGGTCGACGTTGGTCGCGGCGATGCGCGGCGAGCCGAAGTTGAACTTGGGCGCGAGGATCGCCTCGCGCACCGCGTGGATGTCGCGCGTTTCGATCTTGATCTCGCCGTTGCTGTTCGCCTCGAACACGAACAGATCGAGCTTGTCGACGAGCTCGGCGTCGAGGTGGTTGCGCACGAAACCGAAGTCGTCTTCCTCGCTGCAGATGCGGCGCGCGGCTTCGAGTCCCTGCTTGTCGACGATCCGCTCCCACATCGAGAAGCCGAGGTGATAGGGATTGATCGACAACGCGAGCGAGCGGTCGGCGGCGTGCGGGCGCACGACGTCCGAATGCGCCTTGATCGCCGAAACGTACATGTCCTGCGGCAGGAAATCGGCTTCGCGCAGCAGCCGCGCGTGCCAATACGATGCCCATCCTTCGTTCATGATCTGGCACGCAAAGACCGGATAGAAGTAGAACGACTCCTCGCGAACGGCGAGAAAGATGTCGCGCTCCCAGCCTTCGAGCTCCGGACCGTACTGCGCGATGAACCACAGCAGATCGTATTCGGGCTGCGGCGGAATCTGCGCGCGTTTCGGCGTGTCGTCCTTCGCGGTGGGTGGCGCTTCTCCCGGCAGCGCCTTGAAGCGCTCGCGGAACGGATTCTGCGGCTCACCGGCAGCAGCCAAAGCGGCGGCCGCAGCGAGGCTCGCCACCCCTTCGTACGGCTGACGGTGCAGCGCTCGATTGACGTCGATGTGCGCCTCGAGCGCGAGCGCGGCGTCGAGCGTCGCCTCGACGCGCTCCTGACCGAATTCCTGAAGCGCTGACTCGATGCGGTGCGCGCGCGCCGCCGCCTGCTCGAGGATGCGCCCGCCCGCCATCGCCATCGACCGCGCGAACAACGCATTGCGCTTGGAGAAGTCGGCGTGGCCCAGCACGTGCGCCATCACCAGCACGTTTTCGGCGAGCGTGTTGCTGTCGACCATGTACGCGTGACACGGATCGCCCGGGAACATGACCTCGAAGATCCGCGACAACCCCATGTTGCGCTGAACGAGCTGATGGATGTAGCGGACGCCGAACGACCAGTGCGGCATGCGCACCGGAAGGCCGTACACGGCCGTCTCCATCATGAAGCGGTCGGGCACGAGCTCGAAGTCGACCGGGTAGTACTCGAGCCCGAGCGAATGCGCGAGATCCTCGATCTTCGCGGCGTAGTCCGCCAGTTCCGTCACCGGACTACCCTACGCGCTTCGCGCTCCGGGGCTAATTCGCGCTTGGGGCGGCCCTTCTCGCTCATGGGGCTACTCGGTCGCGAGCTCGGATTGCTGGACGAAGAAGTGGCGGATCGCCTGCAGCACGTCGCGCGCATCGGACACGACGTGGCTGCCGACCGGCGCGCCGCTCGAAGCGAGCTCGCCGATCAATCCGCGCATGTCGGTCTGCGCGAAGCGCACGGTGCCCGCGCGCGTCTCGACGTACCCGAGATAGTTCACGCGCCCCGCGAGCTCGCGAAGCGCCGCCGCCGCTGCCGGCCGATCGTCGATCGAGTTCTCGCCGTCCGACGCATAGAACAAGTACGCGTTGTACTGGCTCGGCTCGTATTTCTCGTTCATCAGGTCGATGACCACGCGAAAGGCGGTGGACGCCATCGTACCGCCGCTGCCGGTGACCTCGAAGAACTCATTCTCGGGAAATTCCCACGCCTCGGTCGTATGCGCGACGAAGCGAACTTCGACGCGGTGGTATTGCCGCCGCAGTCCGAGCAGCGCGAGGAAGAAGAACGACTTCGCGAGCTTGCGCTCGACCGCCGTCATGCTCATCGAAACGTCGAGCGCGAAGAACACGACGGCGTTGCTCGCCGTGCGCGGCCGTTGCTTCAACTGCCGATAACGCAAGTCGTCATCGATGAACGGCACCGGATGGCTCTGGATCGCGCGGCGCTTCAGCGCCTCCTTCAACGTGCGCCGGCGATCGAGCCGCGCCCGAATGCCGCGCTTGCCGAAACCCTCGTGAACGATCTCGTCGCCTTCGATCGTCGCGCCCGATGTCGGGCGCAGGTCGGGCAGCTTCAGCTCTTCGGCGAGCCAATCGACGAGATCATCGACTTTGAGCTCGAGCAGCAGCTTGAACTCGCCGTTGTCGCTGCCGCCTTCGCCCGCGCCGCTGTTCTGGCCAGGATCGGCCGGCTGGAGCTGATCGCCCGGCTGCGCCTTGCCCTGCCCGACGCCGGTCTGCTTGTCGCTGCTCGCGAGCCGGAAGCGCGCGTGCTCGAGCAGCCGGACGGGCACACGCACCGTGCGTCCGGTCGGGTTGGAAATGAAATCGCCGCCCGCGAGCAGGTCGAGAAGCTGCTCGTTCACCGCCTGGCGCACCTTCTGGTTGTGGCGCAGCCAATCACGGGCGCCGCGGGAGAACAGCTCGTACCACGGCGTTTCGGATGAAAAGCGAACTCGGCTCGTCATGCGTGAAGCATACGCTCGCGACAGCGCGCGCGCTCGTTCGCCCGGTTGAGCGTCGGACGAACGGCGATTATTCCTGCGCGAGCAGCGTCGTCACGTAGTTAAGCGCCTCCCGAGCACTGTGCGTGTCGTAGCCATATTCGGCGACGAGTCGCTCGGCGACGACCGAGATCTTCTGCCGGGCCTCTTCTTCCGGACGCGTCGTCGAGCTCACCAGCCGCAGCACGTCGCGGCGCTGCTCGAACAGGTACTGCTCGATCGCGTCGTGCAGCGGCGCGTGGCTGTCGAGCGTGAACTTGTCGC
Organism: uncultured beta proteobacterium; assembly: GCA_963728935.1. GTDB lineage: Bacteria > Pseudomonadota > Gammaproteobacteria > Burkholderiales > Casimicrobiaceae > CAVSMC01. The sequence continues at coordinate 62,287 of CAVSMC010000003.1, forward strand.
CGCGCTTGTACGCGCCCATCGCCTTGCGCACGACCTCCTGGCGGAACGAATGCTTGCCGGAGTCCGAGATGTGGATCTTCTCCTCGACCGCGCGCAACAGCCGCTCGTCGGGGTCGCGCTCCTCGCTCGTGATCGGATCCTTGACCTTGCGGTTGTCGAGCGATGCCTCGACCTCGTCGAGGTACTTGTCGAGCAAACTCTGCGCCTCCTGCTCGAACGACACGAACAGCGCCTTGTGCACGTCTTCCTTCACCCAGCGATTGTAGAAATCCTTGCGCACCAGCACCAGGAAGTCGATCCCGCGGCGCTTATCCTTCGGGTCGATCCGCGCGTCGCTCTCGATCGCGTCCTTCATCGCGAGCAGCACGTCCATCGTCGTAAGGCTCTTCGCGTTCGACTTGATGATCGCCGCGGACAGCGCGTTGATGACGAAGCGCGGCGACACGCCGGACAAACCCTCATCGGGGAATTTCTCGCGCAGCCGCTCGACCTCCGAGCGGTTGACGCCGTCGACTTCCTCACCGGCGTGCAACCGCACGCGTTTGGTGAAGTCGGCGCCCTTGTCGTCGCCTTCGTGCAGCCGCGTGAGGATCGCGAACACCGCCGCCGTGTGCAGTACATGCGGGTCGAGGTGCACTTCGCGGAACGCGGGCTCGGCCGCCGAAATCAGCTTCTGGTAGATGCGCGCTTCGGCCTTGTAGTTGAGCGTGTACGGCACCTGGATGATCACCATCCGGTCGAGCAGCGCCTCGTTCTCGCGCTCCTGCAGGAACTTGCGGAACTCCGCCAGGTTCGTGTGCGCAACGATCGTCTCGTCGACGTGGATCAACGGGAAGCGAGACACCTTGACGTTCTTTTCCTGCGTGAGCGTCAGCAGCAGATACAGGAATTCGCGCTTGACCTTGAGGATCTCGATCATCTCGAGCGCGCCGCGGCTCGCCGCGTACACGGCGCCCGACCACGACCACGCGCGCGGATCGCCCTCGTCGCCATACTCGGCGACCTTCGACAAGTCGACCGAGCCGACGAGGTCGGCGAGATCGGCGGTCGTCGGATCGTGCGGCGCATACGTGCCGATGCCGACGCGGCCGGCTTCGGAAATGAAAATGCGCTCGACCGGCATCTTCATGAAGTCGCCGCCGAACTCGTGCTCGACGCGCACGCGGCACGACGGGCACAACTCGCCGGTGATCTCGGCGCCGTAGGTCTGCCGGAACTGCGGACGCAGCGAATGCGGAATCAGATGCAGCGGGGACTCGTGGATCGGGCAGCCCTTGACGGCGTAGATCGCGCCGGCGTCGGTATAGCAGTATTCCTCGAGCCCGCGCTTGAGCAGGATGACGAGTGTCGACTTGCCGCCCGACGGCGGCCCGAGCAGCAGCAGCAATCGGCGGCCAACCTCGGAACCGGCCGCGGCTGCCTTGAAGTAGTCGATGACGCGGCCGATCGCGTCGTCGACGCCGAAGAGCTCGTCCTCGAGCAGGTTGCAATGGAAGCGGCCATCCTCGTCCTCGCGACCGTTCCAGCGCACCATGTCCCACAGATACTGGTGGCTGGTGCGCGCAACCGCATAAGGATTGGCGCGCACGACGGTTTCCAGGAACGACGCGAGCGTTCCCGACCACTGGCTCACCTTGTGCTGTCGGGTGAACCCGACAAGCTTGTCGATGAACTGCGACTGCTGCTGATCTGATGCGGGTTCTGACTGGTTCATCTGCGTCTCACCACGGCTCTGCCGGAACGTTGATTGAGACTGCGCTAACTCAGACTGCTCTCGTGCGCGGTTGTTCTCCTGGGCGACAGGGACGAAGTGATCCGCGGCGAGGAAGGCATCGCTGCACGCGCTGTGGTCGTCGGGGCACATAAGTCCCTCCAACGTATTGAAAAAGTTCCAAGCGCGTTCGCCATTAAACGGGCGCGATCCGGTGCGGTTGACGTTGCGCAGCGAACCTGGCACCTGCCGTTTTGCCGGAAAACCCGCATGTCGCAGCGCGCAATCGTATTCAAGCAATATCCGTTCCGTGAAACCCGCCGGTTCGTCGGATGCCGCCTCAACGTTTGATTGGCTTGTCGTCGAGTGCGCCGTCCTTAGCTCAGAATAGGATACGCTTGCGGCGATGCCAATGAAAAAAAGGGCGCCGAGGCGCCCTTTTTTCCGGTGTGCGAACAGGAATTTATGCAGTGGGCGCCGACTCGGCAGCCTTCGCCTTCTGTGCGTCCTCCTCGGCCGCCGCCTTCATCGACAGCCGCAGGCGTCCCTTGTCGTCCGCTTCGAGCACCTTGACGCGAACGATCTGCCCTTCCTTCAAATAATCCGACACTTGATTGACGCGCTCTTTCGCGATCTGTGAAATGTGGAGCAGGCCGTCTTTTCCGGGCAGCACCTGCACGATTGCACCGAAGTCGAGCAGTCGCAGCACCGCGCCTTCATAGATCTTGCCCACTTCGACTTCGGCCGTGATGTCCTCGATGCGCTTGCGCGCGATGTTGCAGGCATCCGCGTTCACCGACGCGATCGTGATCGTGCCGTCGTCCTGGATGTCGATCGTCGTGCCGGTCTCCTCGGTCAGCGCGCGGATCACCGCACCGCCCTTGCCGATCACGTCGCGGATCTTTTCGGGATTGATCTTGAACGTCATCATCCGCGGCGCATGCTGCGACACTTCGGCGCGCGCGTGCGGCAGCGCCTGCTGCATCAGTTGAAGGATGTGCAGCCGGCCTTCGCGCGCCTGCGCGAGCGCGACCGCCATGATTTCCTTGGTGATCCCCTGGATCTTGATGTCCATCTGTAGCGCTGTCACGCCACGATCGGTGCCGGCGACCTTGAAGTCCATGTCGCCGAGGTGATCCTCGTCGCCGAGGATGTCGGTCAGCACGGCGAACCGGTTTCCCTCCTTGATCAGGCCCATCGCGATGCCGGCGACGTGCGCCTTGGTCGGCACGCCGGCGTCCATCAGCGCGAGGCTCCCGCCGCACACCGATGCCATCGACGAGCTGCCGTTCGACTCGGTGATCTCGGAGACGACGCGCATCGAATACGCGAACTCCTCGGCAGTGGGCAGCACCGCGAGCAGCGCGCGCTTCGCGAGCCGGCCGTGGCCGATCTCGCGTCGCTTCGGGCTGCCGACACGGCCGGTTTCGCCCGTCGCGTACGGCGGCATGTTGTAGTGCAGCATGAAGCGTTCGCGATACTCGCCCTGCAGCGCATCGATGATTTGCTCGTCGCGCGCCGTCCCGAGCGTCGCGACGACTACCGCTTGCGTCTCGCCACGGGTGAATAGCGCCGAGCCGTGCGTCCGTGGCAGCACTCCCGTACGGATGCTGATCGGCCGCACGGTGCGCGTGTCGCGGCCGTCGATGCGCGCCTCTCCGGAAAGGATCTGCTGACGCACGACTTTCGCTTCGATGTCGAACACGAGGTTGTTCACCTGGTTCGTCATGCCGGGAGCGGCGTCGGCGGGGATGCATTGCACGGCGACGTCGGCGTAGATCTCCTTCAAGCGCTGCTGGCGCGCCTGCTTCGAGCGCAGCTGGTAGGCTTCGCGAACCTTCTCGCCGGCGCACGCGGTGACGCTCGCGATCAGCGCATCGTCTTTCGCCGGCGGCTGCCAGTCCCAAAGCGGCTTGCCAGCCTCCTCGACGATCGAATGGATGAGCTCGATCGCCGCTTGTTGCTGCTGGTGACCGAAGACGACGGCGCCGAGCATCACCTCCTCGGCGAGCTCGTTCGCCTCCGACTCGACCATCAGCACGGCGGCTTCGGTGCCGGCGACGACCAGATTGAGCTGCGACGCGGCGAGCTCGGTCTTGGTTGGATTGAGCAAGTACTGGCCGTCGACGTAGCCGACGCGTGCCGAGCCGATCGGGCCGTTGAACGGCACACCGGACAGCGCGAGCGCCGCCGAGGCGCCGATCATCGCCGGAACGTCGGAATCGATCTCGGGATCGAGCGACAGCACGGTCGCGACGACCTGGACTTCATTGTAGAAGCCGTCCGGGAACAGCGGCCGGATGGGGCGATCGATCAGCCGCGAGGTGAGCGTCTCCTTCTCGGACGGACGGCCCTCGCGCTTGAAGAAGCCGCCGGGGATCTTGCCGGCGGCGTACGTCTTTTCCTGGTAATCGACGGTGAGCGGAAAGAAGTCCTGGCCGGGCTTCGCGGTCTTCGCGGTAACGGCAGTCACCAGCACGACAGTGTCGTCGAGGCGTACCAGCGCGGCGCCTCCGGCCTGGCGGGCGATCTCGCCCGTTTCGATCGTCAGCGTGTGCCGGCCGTACGGAATCGATTTCTTGATGGGGTTCACAGTGTCCTCAATCCATTGGCGACGATGGCCGCGCAATCCGTCGGGAGGCGCGGCCATCGGCAGGTATTCAAGCGGTGCGCGTCACGCTTGCGTTGACGGCGCGCCGTGGTGCAGCGCGCGACGGCATTCGCCCGCGTCGGCAGTTGCGCATGCCCGTCGCGTACGCGTTTATTTGCGTAGCCCGAGCTTGTCGATCAGCGAGCGATAGCTGTCGGCGTTGCGCGACTTAAGGTAGTCGAGCAGCTTGCGGCGGCGCGACACCATCCGCAGCAGACCGCGCCGCGAGTGGTGGTCCTTCACGTTTGCCTTGAAGTGGTCGTTCAGGCCATTGATGCGCGCGGTGAGAAGCGCGACCTGAACTTCGGGCGAGCCAGTGTCGCCTTTGGCCCGCTGGTGGTCGGCGATGACCTTCGCCTTTTCCTGCACGGTGACTGACATTGCGTTTCGTCCTTCTCTTATCCTCGGGCCGCCACGCTACGGGGTCGGAGCAGCCGGCTGAAGACGCGTCATCGACAAAAACGAAAATTGTAGCCTGAAAATGCTTACGATTCAACCGAATGATGCACGAAGCATCGAGAAGGCGCTTCCGCTGTCGTCGCAGTCCGTGCCGCGATTTCGCCGAAGGCGGCGCCACGCTCCAACGGTAATCGCGGGCGGTGCCCGCTCTCGCATCACGACGCCCCGTTGCGTCAGTGCAACGCGCTCCATCGAGTTTCCGGCCGGAGGCATGGGTACAAACGCAACAGTGACCCGGCAGGTGTTGTTAAGCACAACCTTCGGTCGCTCGGTTCTCGCTGTAACCAAGCACGACGCCACCACACACGACGCCTTCCTCCCGGGTGTGCCGCAACGGGGACTCGTCGCCTCATTGTCGTGCAAGCGGGCCAGCTCTGTTGTTGCATACAAGTACCGAGACGAGGCCCCTTTTCACCCGGGCGATCTACTTAAATCGCCAGGTACGGGATTGCGCGAGGCGGATTGCTCATCTAAAGTTCGCTAGTTTGGTTTGGGCTCGTCGTCATCGAGCGCAGGGTCTTTTCGACAGGGGACACAGGGGAGAATTCATGCTGAAGGTATTTCGGTATCCGGCGATGGCCGCGATGTTCGCCGTGGCGTTCGCATTCTTGGCTGGACCGGCGGCTGCGCAGCCCGCCCCCGACGCCAACTCGGTTCTCGTTCTGTCGAGCGTCAATGGCGGAGGCGCCTACTCCGCAGCCGCGACTGCCGCCGGACTTACGGTCGTCTTGGCGAGCGACGCCGAGTGGGGCGCGAGATCGACGGCGGATTTCGCGTCGTTCAAGGCGCTCATCATCGGCGACCCGACTTGCGGCGGTACGCCGCCGGCGGCCGCAGAGGCGAATGCAGCGACGTGGGCCGCCGCGATCGACGGTCCCACACTGATCATCGGCACCGACGAGCACTTCCACTTCGGCTCGGGAGGCTCGACGCTCATCAACTCCGGCATCGCATTCGTTACCAGCGGATCGGCGGGTGAGACGGGTGCGTACATCAGCCTTTCCTGCTACTACGACGGCTCGGCACCGGTGCCCGTGCCCCTGCTCGCCCCGTTCGGCACGTTCACCGCCGCTGATGCCCCGGGCTGCTTCAACGACTCGCATATCGTCGCCGTGCACCCGGCGCTCGCAGGATCGACCGACGCTTCGCTGTCGAACTGGAGCTGTTCGGTGCACGAGATCTTCCAGGCCTTCCCGTCGACGTTCATACCGGTCGCAATCGCGAGAAACGTTACGGGAGCGGGGGCCATGACGTTCGGCGACGGCTCGAGCGGTGTTCCGTACATTCTCGCGACGGGTGGCGGCATCGTTCCGGTCGGCCCGACGACGCCGCGCGTTGTCCCGACGATGACCGAATGGGGAATCATCCTCATGGCCGCGCTGATCGCGCTTTCCGCGATGATCTTCCTGCGACGGCGCACACGCTGAACGCCGCAGACCATTCGAGCTGACCCCGCCCGAGCGGGGCTCTTCGTTGCTCAATCCGTCCTAAGCAACCGCTTGGGACGGACTACTCCGTCGGCAATGTGCACTGTGCCGACGAACCGTGCCAGACCGTAGCAGCGGTAGGTGCCCGGCGCGCGCGCGGCGTCCGGAATGCTTCGTCCGTGTGCGAGCGCCGCTGCGTCGGCTGCCTCGACGTCGAGACGCGGCAAGCCCGCGACCAGCGCATCCACCGGTAGCAGCAGTCCATCGCGCGCCGGTTCGTCCAGGGTCTCCAGCGCGTCGAGGCAAACGCTTGCGTCGAGCGTGAAGGGCCCGGTTTGCGTGCGCCGCAACGCCGCCACATGGCCGCACGTCCCGAGCGCAGCGCCCAGATCCTCGGCGAGCGCTCTCACATAAGTCCCCTTGCCGCAAGCGATGCGAACGACGGCGTCGGGCGACGACCAGTCGACGAGCTCGAGCGCGTCGATCTCGACGTCGCGCGCGACGCGCGGAATGTCGATCCCCTTGCGTGCGTAGTCGTAGAACGCACGTCCCTTGTGCTTGAGCGCGGCGTACCGCGGTGGCATTTGCGCGATCGTGCCGACGAAGCGCGCGAGCGCCGCTTCGAGGTCTGCGCGCTCGAATGCAACGGGCGCGGTTGCGATCACGTCGCCGTCGGCGTCGCCGGTGGCGGTCGCTGCGCCGAAGCGCACCGTCGCGACGTACGCCTTGCGCGCATCGAGCATCGACTGCGCGAATTTCGTCGCCTCGCCGAAACAGACCGGCAGCAGTCCGGACGCGAGAGGGTCGAGCGTTCCGGTGTGACCGGCCTTATCGGCCGCGTACAGGCGCTTCGCGCGTTGCAGCGCGGCGTTCGACGTGAGCCCCGTCGGCTTGTCGAGCAACAGTACGCCGTCGACCCGGCGCCGCGGCGCGCGGGCGGGGGCGCCGCTCATTTCGACGGGTGCTTGCGGTCCTCGGCGACCGCCTCGTCGATCAACTGCGACAGGCGGATGCCGGATTCGATCGTGTCGTCGTAGACGAATTGCAGTTGCGGTACCGAGTACGAGGACAGCCGGTGCGCGAGCTCCGAGCGCAGGAACCCTGCCGTGCGCTGCAGCGCGTGCACGGCGGCGTCGGCCTGTTCACGCCCGGCGAGATGTGTGAAGAAGACCTTCGCATGCGCGAGATCGGCGGTCACTTCAACGCTCGTGATCGTCACGCGACCGACGCGCGGATCCTTGATTTCGTCGCGCAGGAGCTGCGCGAGCTCGCGCTGGATCTGGTCGCCGACGCGATGCGCGCGCTGGGATGTCTTCTTTGGCATGTGCTCGCGCGTCGTGGCTGAAAATTAGGGTCAGACTCGACTTTTCGTCGATCGGCCCGTCCGATCGGACCGGCGCGCGAAAAGTCGAGTCTGACCCTAATTTTTCACAGCGTCCGCGATACCTCTACGATCTCGTACGCCTCGAGCTGGTCGCTCTTCTGGACGTCGTTGAAGTTCTTCAGCGACAGGCCGCATTCGAAGCCGGCCTTCACCTCGCGCACGTCGTCCTTGAAGCGCTTGAGCGAGTCGAGCTCGCCGTCGTGGATCACGACGTTGTCGCGCAGCACGCGAACGCGCGCGCCGCGGCGCACGACACCCTCGAGCACGTAACAACCAGCGACGGTGCCGACCTTCGAGATCTTGTAGACCTCGCGCACCTCGACCAGTCCGAGCTGGCTCTCCTTGCGTTCGGGCGCGAGCATGCCGGAGAGTGCCGCCTTCACATCGTCGACCGCCTCGTAAATGATGTCGTAGTAGCGGATTTGCACGCCGCCGTGCTCGGCGAGCTTGCGGGCGGCCGCGTCGGCGCGAACGTTGAAGCCGATGACGACCGCCTTCGACGCAAGCGCGAGGTTGATGTCCGACTCGGTGATGCCGCCGACCGCCGCGTGCACGATGTTGACCTTCACCTCGCCGGTGGAAAGCTGCGTCAGCGCCTGCGACAGGCCTTCGTAGCTGCCCTGCACGTCGGCCTTGATGATGAGCGTGAGCGACTTGATCGCGTCCTCGGCCATCTGGTCGAACATGTTCTCGAGCTTCGCCGCCTGTTGCTTCGCGAGCTTGACGTCGCGGAACTTGCCCTGGCGGAAGAGCGCGATCTCGCGCGCCTTGCGCTCGTCGCCAAGCACCATCACGTCCTCGCCAGCGAGCGGCACGTCGGACAGGCCCTGGATCTCGACCGGAATTGCCGGCCCGGCGGCAGGCACGGCCTTGCCCGTCTCGTCGGTCATCGCGCGCACGCGGCCGAATACGGCTCCGGCGAGCACGATGTCGCCGCGCTTGAGCGTGCCCGAATGCACGAGCACCGTCGCGACCGGGCCTTTGCCCTTGTCGAGGCGCGATTCGATCACGATGCCTTTCGCCGGCGAATCCTTCGGCGCCTTCAACTGCATCACTTCCGCCTGCAACAGGATCGAATCGAGCAGGTTGTCGATGCCCTCACCCGTCTTCGCCGACACGGGGATGAACTGAACGTCGCCGCCGTACTCTTCCGGCACGACGCTCTCGGCGACGAGCTCCCGCTTCACGCGCTCGGCATTCGCTTCCGGCTTGTCGATCTTGTTGAGCGCCACCACCAGCGGCACATTGCCGGCCTTCGCGTGCGCGATCGCTTCCTTCGTCTGCGGCATAACGCCGTCGTCGGCTGCGACGACCAGCACGACGATGTCGGTGACCTTCGCGCCGCGCGCGCGCATCGCCGTGAACGCCGCGTGACCCGGCGTGTCGAGGAACGTGATCACGCCCTTCGGCGTCTGCACGTGATAGGCGCCGATATGCTGCGTGATGCCGCCGGCTTCACCGCTCGCCACACGCGTGCGCCGAATCGTGTCGAGCAGCGACGTCTTGCCGTGGTCGACGTGGCCCATCACGGTGACGACCGGAGGCCGCGGCTCGGCGTGAATGTCTTCGGCCGTTTGCGTCTCGGCGAGCAGCGAGTCCGGGTCGTCGAGCTTCGCGGCCTTCGCCTTGTGGCCCATTTCCTCGACCAGGATCATCGCCGTTTCCTGATCGAGCATCTGGTTGATCGTCACCATCTGGCCGAGCTTCATCAACGCCTTGATGACCTCGGCCGCCTTGACCGACATCTTGTGCGCGAGATCCCCGACGGTGATGGTCTCCGGCACGATCACCTCGCGGACGAGCGGCCCGGCAGCGGCTGGCTGCGCGCCCTCGACGCCTTCTTCGTCGTGTCGTCGGTGGCCTACCTTCGGCTGACGCCAACCGGCGGTCGCGGCGGCGGGGCTCGCATCGCCGCCCCGAAGCTTGAGCGCGCGACGGCGCGCCGCCTGTTCCTGGAATGCGGTGGCGCTGGTCTTCTTCGGGGGCTTCGCCTTTTCGCCCGGCTTCGCCGCGGGACGATGCAGCGTTCCTTCAGTCGGCTTCCCGGCAGGGGTTGCCGCCGCCTTCGCTGCCTTGGCGGGCTCGGTGGCCTTCGCGGCTTCCGCGGTGGCTGCGGCCGCCGCTGCTTCGGCGGCGGCGCGCGCGGCCTCCTCTTCCTTTTCCTTCTTCGTCTTGCGCTTGGTCTCCGCCTGCTGCTTCTTCTGCAGGTCTTCCTGCTGGCGCGCGATCAGCTCCTGCGCCTTGCGCTCCTCGGCTTCGCGCGCGGCGATCTCCTCCGGCGTGATGATCGGCGCGGCCGGGACAACCGGCGCAACGATCTCCTCGACGGCCGGCGCCTCGGTTTCGTCGCGCTTGACGAAGACGCGCTTCTTGCGCACCTCGACCTGGATCGTGCGTGCCTTGCCCTGCGCGTCGGGCGCCTTGATCTCGCTCGTCTGCTTGCGCGTGAGCGTGATCTTCTTCTTCGGCTCGCCAGCCATGCCATGTTGCTTGCGAAGGTAATCGAGCAGCTTCGTCTTGTCCGTCTCGGACAGCTTGTCGCCTTCCTTCTTGCCGCCGACGCCGGCTTTGCCGAGCTGCTCGAGCAGCAGCCCCGCCGGCATCTTGAGCTCAGTCGCGAATTGTTCGATCGTCGTGTGCGCCATGCGCGTCTCCAGCGTTCCCGCTTACGTCAGTTTCCTATCGAATCCAGTGGCCTACCATCAGGTCGTTTTGCTGACGAGTCAGTGGCGCGTCGGCGACGCCGGCACTTCGATCGAAGGCGGCTCGAACCAGTGCGCGCGCGCCTTCATGATCAGCTCCTGCGCCTTCGTCGCATCCATGCCCGTGATCTCGACCAGCTCGTCGCCAGCGAGGTCGGCGAGCCCGTCGCGCGTCGTGATGCCGTGCGCGGCGAGCTTGCTTGCGATTCCGGTGTCCATCCCGTCGAGATTGAGCAGCGCCTCCTCGACGTTCTCGACGCTCTCTTCGCGCACGATCTCCTCGGTCAGCAGCGCATTGCGTGCGCGGCTTCGCAGCTCGTTCACCGTCTCTTCGTCGAATGATTCGATCTCGTGCATTTCGTTGATCGGGACGTAGGCGACCTCTTCGAGCGACGTGAAGCCTTCGGCGATCAAGATGTCGGCGACTTCCTCGTCGACGTCGAGCTTGGCCATGAAGAGCTGACGCAACGTTTCGCTTTCCGCCTGATGCTTCTGCTGCGACTCCTCGACGCTCATCAGGTTGAGCTCCCAGCCCGTCATCTCGGAGGCGAGGCGCACGTTCTGGCCGAGGCGGCCGATCGCGATCGCGAGGTTCTCTTCGTCGACGACGACGTCCATCGCGTGCCGCTCCTCGTCGACGACGATCGACGAAATCTCCGCCGGCGCGAGCGCGTTGACGACGAACTTCGCCGGATCGTCCGAATACAGGATGATGTCGACGCGCTCGCCGGCGAGCTCGTTGGTCACCGCGGTGACGCGCGAGCCGCGCATGCCGATGCAAGTGCCCTGCGGATCGAGCCGCGGATCGTTCGACTTCACCGCGATCTTCGCGCGGATGCCGGGATCGCGCGCGGCGGCCCTGATTTCGATCAGGCCCTCTTCGATCTCGGGAACCTCGAGCTCGAACAGGCGCATGATGAACTCGGGCGCGACCCGCGACAGGATGAGCTGCGGCCCCTTCGCCGTGCGGTCGATCTTGGTCACGTAGGCGCGGATGCGGTCGCCCACGCGCAGCATCTCCTTCGGAATCAGCTGATCGCGCGGAATGACGCCCTCGATGCGGCCCGATTCGACGATCGCATTGCCGCGCTCGATGCGCTTCACCGTGCCCGTGAGCAGGTTGTCCTCGCGCTCGAGGAAGTCGTTCAGGATCTGCTCGCGTTCGGCGTCGCGTATCTTCTGCAGGATCACCTGCTTCGCCGCCTGCGCGCCGATGCGGCCGAACTCGACCGGCTCGAGCGGCTCCTCGACGACGTCGCCCAATTTCAGGTTCGAATCGCGTTCGGCCGCGTCGGTGAGCGCGAGCTGATGCGCGGGCTCCTCGTGCTCCTCGTCGGGCACGACCGTCCAGCGGCGAAACGATTCGTAGTCGCCGGTCTCGCGGTCGATCGAAACGCGCGCGTCGATGTCGTCGGCATACTTCTTCTTCGTCGCCGACGCGAGCGCGGCTTCGAGCGCCATGAACACGATTTCCTTCGGCACGTTCTTCTCGCGCGCGAGCGCATCGACCAGCAGCAGCAGTTCGCGATTCATGCTTTTCTCCACTCGATCTTCGGCACCAGACGCGCCCGCGTGATGTTCGCGAGCGGGATCGCCCTGATGCCGTCCTTCGTTTCCACCTGCACGGTGTCGCCGTCGCAGCCGCGCAGAATGCCCTTCATCCGGCGCGCGTTGTCCACCGGCGCGGCGAGCTTAAGGTCCGCTTCGGCGCCTTCGAAGCGGCTGAAATCGGCCGCCTTCTTGAGCGCGCGGTCGAGCCCCGGCGACGAAACCTCGAGCCGATCGAAATCGACGTTCTCGACGGCGAACAGCCGCGTGAGCTGCTCGCTGACGCGCGCGCAGTCTTCGACGTCGACGCCGCTCGGCTTGTCGATGAACACGCGCACGAGCCTGCCCCCGGGAGTCGTCTCCCAATCGACGAGCTCGTATCCCAGCGGTGGGACCGTTCTCTCCAGCAGTTCACCGAGCTTCATCCCCGACAAGCGCTTCCAAAACCCGCCATAACCGACACGGCCAAAAAAAAATGGGCTGCCCCAGCCCATTTCCCTTCGTTATCGTGCCGAATTATAGCCGAAATCGCGCCATATTTAAAGCCCTCGACACTGCCCCAGCGCCGTTCGCCCGCGCGCCGCGCCCGCGCCTCGCGGTACCATCGAAGCGTCAACGTCCGAAGGAGCGCCGCATGGCCGAGCCGCAGCCGATCGCTCGCAACGACAAAGCCGAAATCTTCCTGCTTCCCTCGATGGCCAACCGGCACGGCCTCATCACCGGCGCGACCGGAACGGGCAAGACGGTGACGTTGCAGGTGCTCGCCGAGCGCTTCTCCGGCATCGGCGTGCCCGTCTTCATGGCCGACGTCAAGGGCGATCTCGCCGGCCTGTCGCAAGCAGGCGCGTCGTCGCCGAAGCTCGCCGAGCGCGTCAAGCAAATCGGCGCTGACATGCCGACGTTCGCTGCGTGTCCAACGGTGTTCTGGGACGTCTTCGGCGGGCTCGGACATCCCGTACGCGCGACGATCTCGGACTTGGGACCGTTGCTGCTGTCGCGAATCCTGGAGCTCAACGACACGCAGGCCGGCGTGCTGACGCTCGTGTTCAAGGTGGCCGACGACAACGGGCTGTTGCTGCTCGACCTCAAGGACCTTCGCGCCGTGCTCCAGTATGTTGGCGACAACGCGGCGAAATTCCAGACCGACTACGGCAACGTGTCGACGGCGTCGATCGGCGCGATCCAGCGCGGCCTGCTCGCGCTCGAGCAGCAAGGCGCGGCGAAGTTCGTCGGCGAGCCGATGCTCGACGTCGACGACCTCGTGCAGACGCTCGGCGGCAAGGGTGTCGTGAACATTCTGGCCGCGGAGAAGCTTTTCCAGGCGCCGCAGCTGTACGCGACGCTGCTGCTGTGGCTGCTCGCCGAGATCTACGAGCGGCTGCCCGAGATCGGCGACCCCGACAAGCCGAAGCTCGTCTTCTTCTTCGACGAGGCGCATCTGCTGTTCACCGATGCGCCGAAAGCGTTGCTCGAGCGCATCGAGCAGGTGGTGCGGCTGGTGCGCTCGAAGGGCGTCGGCGTCTTCTTCGTCACGCAAAATCCGCTCGACGTGCCGGACACGGTTCTCGGTCAACTCGGCAACCGCGTCCAGCACGCGTTGCGCGCGTTCACGCCGCGCGATCAGAAAGCGGTGAAGACGGCCGCCGAGACGCTGCGCGCCAATCCCAAGCTCGACACCGAAAAAGCGATCACCGAGCTCGGTGTCGGCGAGGCGCTGGTGTCGTTCCTCGACGAGAAAGGGCGACCGACCGTTGTCGAGCGCGCGTTCGTGCTGCCGCCGGCGACGCGGATCGGGCCGATCACCGCGGACGAGCGAAAGGCGGTGATGGCTGCTTCGCCGGTCGCAGGAACGTACGACACGCCGAAGGACCGCGAGTCGGCGTACGAGCGACTGAAAGGCCGCGCCGAACAGAGCACGGCCGCAACGGCCGGCACGACAGCCACAGCGGGCGCGCCCGCGGGCGGCAGCTGGACCGACTCGCTCAAGGATTCGCTCGGCGGCTTGATGACCGGCACCGGCCGCAAGGACAGCCTCGTCGAAGCGATGGCAAAAAGCGCCGTCCGAACGATCGGCTCGAGTGTGGGCCGCGAGATCGTGCGCGGCGTGCTGGGCTCGCTGCTCGGCGGCAAGCGACGCTGAAATGTCATTCCCGCGCAGGCGGGATTCCAGCGTCGTTCGGGAGCCACGGGGCCCCCGCCTGCGCGAGGACGACGCTCCGGTGCCTACACGCGCTCGATGACCATCGCGATGCCCTGACCGACGCCGATGCACATCGTGCACAGTGCGTAACGGCCTCCGGTGCGGCGAAGCTGGTAGAGCGCCGTCGTGACGAGCCGCGCGCCGCTCGCGCCGAGCGGGTGACCGATCGCGATCGCGCCGCCGTTCGGGTTGACGTGCGCGGCGTCGTCGGCGAGCTTGTGCTCGCGCGTGACCGCGAGCGCCTGCGCGGCGAAAGCCTCGTTCAACTCGATCACGCTGATGTCGCCGATCTTCAAGCCGGCCTTCGCAAGCACCTTGTGCATCGCCGGCGCGGGACCGAAGCCCATGATGCGCGGCGCGACGCCGGCGACGGCGGCCGCAACGATGCGCGCACGCGGCGTCAGGCCATGACGCTTCGCCGCCGCTTCCGACGCGATGATCGTCGCGCACGCGCCATCGTTCACGCCGGACGCGTTGCCGGCCGTGACCGTGCCGTCCGGCTTGACGACGCCTTTGAGCTTCGCGAGCGATTCCAGCGTCGTCTCGCGCGGATGCTCGTCGCGGTCGACGACGACGGGAACGCCCTTTTTCGACGGGATCGTCACGGACACGATTTCTTCCGCCAGTCGTCCGGACTTGATCGCCGCCGCCGCGCGCTGCTGGCTGCGCAACGCGAACGCGTCCTGATCGGCGCGCGAGACGCCGAACTGCTGCGCGACGTTCTCGGCGGTCTCGGGCATCGAATCGATGCCGTACTTCGCCTTCATCAGCGGATTGACGAAACGCCAGCCGATCGTCGTGTCCTCGATCTTCGCCGTGCGCGAAAACGCAGTCTCCGCCTTCGCCATGACGAACGGCGCACGCGACATGCTTTCGACGCCGCCGGCGATCAGGAGCTCCATTTCCCCTGACTTGATCGCGCGCGCGGCCACCGCGATCGCATCGAGGCTCGATCCGCACAAGCGGTTGACCGTCGCGCCCGGCACCTGCTCCGCAATGCCGGCAAGCAGCAATGCCATGCGGCCGACGTTGCGATTGTCCTCGCCAGCCTGATTCGCGCAGCCGTAGACGACGTCGTCCACGTCGGCCCAGTCGACGCCGGCGTTGCGCTCCATCAGCGCCTTGATCGGGATCGCGGCAAGATCGTCGGTTCGGATCGACGAAAGCGCGCCGCCGTAGCGTCCGAACGGCGTGCGGATCGCGTCGCAAACGAAGGCATCGGTCATTGGGTCATTCCTCTCGGTTGGCGGCGAAAGCGCTCGGGCGCACAGATGGTGCGGGCGGACCGTCGCTGCAGCTTGTCGAACGGCAGTCTTCCGGCAACGGACATTATCCCATCGACCGCGCGCGTGTTCTCGGCCTCGCGATGTCGGCCGGCTGACGCGAGCCGTTCGCGGGCAATGCCGACTCGCTCGGCCGTCAATTCGCGACCGGCGCGCTCGCCGGAAATGCGACAATGCTCGCTTTTCGCCGCTCGGCGCTCCCGCGCATCGAGCGCGTATCCGCACCTGTCGTTGCCCTTCATGTCCGATCGCATCGCAATCCACGGCGCGCGCCAGAACAATCTGAAGAACCTGTCGCTCGAGCTGCCGACGAACGAGCTCGTCGTCGTCACCGGCGTGTCCGGCTCGGGCAAGTCGTCGCTCGTCTTCGACACGCTGTACGCCGAGGGACAGCGGCGCTACGTCGAGACGTTCTCGCCTTACGCGCGCCAATTCCTCGACCGGATGGACAAGCCGCAGGTCGACCGCATCGACGGCATCCCGCCGGCGATCGCGATCGACCAGACGAACCCGGTGCGCACGTCGCGCTCGACCGTCGGCACGATGACCGAGCTCGCCGACCATTTGAAAGTCCTCTATGCGCGTGCGGCGCTGTTGTATTGCCGGGGCTGCGGCCGTGCGGTCACGCGCGACACGCCGGCGTCGATCCACGCCGAGCTCGAGCAGCGGAGTGCGACAGCGGGCGACCCGCGGCTGGTCGTCACATTTCCGGTCACCGTGCCGGCGAATTTCTCCGAAGCCGAAGTGCGTCAGCTGCTCGAGCAGCAAGGCTACACGCGCATACATTCGCGCGACGGCAATCGGCTTTCGGTAGTCCAGGACCGGTTCCGGATGGGCGCGACCGATCGCGCACGAAGCATCGAGGCGATCGAAGCGGCGCTTCGCGTGGGACGAGGCCGCGTCGACGTTCACGTCGTCGCCGACGATTCGACGCCGGCACCGGGCAACGCGGGTTCGTCCGTCTGGCGCTTCTCGTCCGATTTGCACTGCCCGGATTGCGACATTCACTACCAGGATCCGACGCCGAGCCTGTTCTCGTTCAATTCGCCGCTCGGCGCATGCACGACATGCCGCGGCTTCGGGCGCGTGATCGGCATCGACTACGGATTGATCGTTCCCGACGTGGGCAAGTCGCTGCGAGCGGGCGCGGTCAGGCCGTGGCAGAGCCCGAGCTTTCACGAATGCCAGGACGACCTCGAGAAATACGCGAAGAAGCGCGGCGTGCCGCTCGACACGCCCTGGCGCGAGCTGTCCGACGCGCATCGGCGTTGGGTTCTCGACGGCGAGCCGGAATGGAAGAGCTGGAGCAAATCGTGGCCGGGCGTCTGGTACGGCGTCGCACGCTTCTTCGCGTGGCTCGAAACGAAGTCGTACAAGATGCACATCCGCGTATTGCTGTCCAAGTACCGCGCGTACACGCCTTGTCCGGCCTGCGGCGGTGCGCGGCTCAAACCCGAAGCATTGCTCTGGCGGCTCGGCACGAAGGAGGATGCGGATCGCGTGCTCGCTCCCGCATCACGCTTCCGCCCGCAGGATTCGCATTTCGGTGACCACGTGCTCGCGGGACTGCCGGGTCTCGCGCTGCACGATCTCGCGCTGCTGCCGATCGAGTCGGCGCGTAAGTTCTTCGAGCATCTGTCGTTACCCGCGCCGCTCGACGAGGCGGCCGACTTGCTGTTGACCGAGATCCGCGCCCGGCTTGGCTATCTCGCCGAGGTCGGATTGTCGTATCTGACGCTCGATCGGCAGTCGCGCACGCTTTCCGGCGGCGAGGTGCAGCGAATCAACCTGACCACCGCGCTCGGCACATCGCTCGTCAACACGCTGTTCGTGCTCGACGAGCCGTCGATCGGCTTGCATCCGCGCGACATCGGCCGCGTCGTCGGTGTGATGCAGCGGCTACGCGACGCCGGAAATTCGCTCGTCGTCGTCGAGCACGATCCACAAGTGATGCTCGCTGCCGACCGCATTCTCGACATCGGTCCCGGTCCCGGCGAGCGCGGCGGGGAGATCGTCTTCTTCGGCACGCCGGACGAGCTCCGGCGAACAACCGGCTCGCTCACCGCCGACTATCTCGCCGGCCGCAAGCGCACGTCGTCGCCGGCTTCCGAATGCATCGCCGCGGACGGTCCGCGGATCGAGCTCACCGGCGCATCCGAGCACAATCTGAAGGACATCGACGTCGCGATCCCGCTCAATGCGCTCGTCTGCGTGACCGGCGTATCGGGATCGGGCAAGTCGACGCTCGTGCAAGACGTGCTGTACCCCGCGCTGCTTCGCGCGAAGGGCAAGTCGACCGAGGCGCCGGGTGCCTTTCGTACGCTCGAAGGGCACGAGCTCATCGACGACGTCGTGCTGATCGACCAGACGCCGATCGGCCGCACGACGCGCTCCAATCCGGCGAGCTATGTCGGCGCGTTCGACTGCATTCGCAAGCGCTTTGCTGCATCGGCGGTCGCGAAGGAGCGCGGCTACACGCAGGGCACGTTCAGCTTCAACGCCGGCAACGGCCGCTGTCCGACATGCGGCGGCAACGGCTTCGAGCATGTCGAGATGCAGTTCCTGTCCGACGTCTATCTGCGCTGCCCGGACTGCGACGGCAAGCGCTTCCGGCCCGAAGTGCTGGAAGTGACGCTCGACGGACGATCGATCGCCGACATGCTCGAAATGACGGTCGCGCAGGCGTGCGCGTTGTTCGCCGGTGAAGACGACATCGAATCGGCGCTGCGGCCGCTGATCGCAGTCGGCCTCGAATACGTGAAGCTCGGTCAGCCGGTGCCGACGCTGTCGGGCGGCGAAGCGCAACGGCTGAAGCTCGCCGGTCACCTCGCAAGCGCCGCGCGCCAGCCGCCGTCGCGTACGCGCGCTCGCGGTCGCGTGAGCTCGGGCGGCAAGCTGTTCCTATTCGACGAGCCGACGACCGGCCTGCATTTCGACGACGTCGCGAAATTGCTGCGCGCGTTTCGCGAGCTGATCGACGCCGGCCATTCGCTCGTCGTGATCGAGCACAACCTCGATGTGATCGGCGCCGCCGATTGGGTGATCGACTTGGGCCCGGAAGGCGGCGATGCCGGCGGCGGCGTCGTATTCGCCGGCGCGATCGCGCAATTGCTCGCAAGCGCGTCGTCGCACACGGCGGCTGCGCTCGCGGCGTATCGGGCAGCCGTCGCGGCGCCCGTCCCGCTCGCGCTGCACGAGCCGGCGCCGCGACGGCTGGCGGCGGCCAACAACGCCATCCGCATCCACAACGCTCGCGAGCACAACCTGAAGAACGTCGACGTCGAGATTCCGCGCGATCGCTTCACCGTCGTCACCGGCGTTTCGGGCAGCGGCAAGAGCACGCTCGCGTTCGACATCCTGTTCGCCGAAGGTCAGCGGCGCTATCTGGAGTCGCTCAACGCGTACGCGCGCCAGTTCGTGCAGCCGGCGGCGCGTCCGGCAGTCGATGCGATCTTCGGCATTCCGCCGACGGTCGCGATCGAGCAGCGAACGAGCCGCGGCGGCCGCAAGAGCACCGTCGCGACGCTGACCGAGATCTACCATTTCATGCGCCTGCTGTACGTGAAGCTCGGCACGCAGCATTGTCCCGACCACGGTGGCCCGATCGCACCGCAGACGTTGGAGAGCATCGCCGCGTCGCTGCTGCAGCGCCATCGCGACCGGCGCATTCTCGTGCTCGCGCCGCTCGTCATCGCGCGCAAGGGGTACTACACGGATCTCGCCAAATGGGCGGCACGGCGCGGCGTGGCCGACCTGCGTGTCGACGGCGACATGCTGCCGACGGCGAAGTGGCCGCGACTCGACCGTTTCAAGGAGCACACGATCGAGTTGCCGATCGCCGAGCTCGTCGTCACCGCGTCGAACGAAGCCGCGCTACGCGATGCGCTCGCAAGCGCGCTCGAGCACGGCAAGGGCGTTGTCCATGTCGCCTCGTCGGGCAGTGGTCGCGCGTCGAAATCGAACGGCGGCTCGAACCGCAACGGCGCCCGCACCGCCGGCGCCGACGTCTACTCGACGCAGCGCGCGTGCCCGGTTTGCAGCCGCAGCTTCCCCGCGCCCGATCCACGGCTGTTCTCGTTCAACTCCAAGCACGGGTGGTGTCCGGAGTGTTACGGCACCGGGCTCACGCTCAAAGGATTCGACGACGGGCAGACCGGCGAGGAAGTGTGGTGGAACCAGTGGTATGAAGGCGAGGCACGCGTGTGCGACGCATGCGGCGGCAAGCGGCTCAATCGCGACGCGCTCGCCGTGCGCTTTCGCGGGCGTTCGATCGCCGACCTCACGCAATTGCCGGCGAACGAAGCGGAGCGCTTCTTCGCGACGCTCCAGCTCGCCGGCCGCGACGCGGCGATCGCGCGCGACATCGTCGCCGAGATCGCGTCGCGGCTCGCGTTTCTGATCGATGTCGGCCTCGGCTATCTCGCGCTCGACCGCTCGGCGCCGACGCTCTCCGGCGGCGAAGCGCAGCGCATCCGCCTAGCCGCGCAACTCGGGTCCAATCTTCGCGGCGTCTGCTACATCCTGGACGAGCCGACGATCGGACTGCACCCGCGCGACAACCGCGTGCTGCTCGCTACGCTGTCGAAGCTCGAGGCGAAGGGCAATACGCTCGTCGTCGTCGAGCACGACGAGGAGACGATTCGTTACGCCGCGCACGTGATCGATCTGGGACCGGGCGCGGGCAGCCGCGGCGGCACGGTCGTGGCACAGGGCGCGGCGAACGATCTGATGCGCATACCGGCGTCGGTCACCGGACGCTTTCTAGCCAACCCGCTCGAGCATCCGCTGGTCGAGCCGCGCATCACCACCGATCGCACGCCGGCGATCGCCGTCGACGGCGCGACGCTGCACAACCTGCGCGGCGTCAACGCGCGCGTGCCGCTCGCGCGGCTCACCGCGATCACCGGCGTGTCGGGCAGCGGCAAGAGCACGCTTGCGCGCGACGTGCTGTTCGCGAACCTGTGCGAGCTCGTCGGCGGAAAACGCCGGCGCAAGACGGCCGAGCCTGCGGGGTGCAAGGCGATTTCGGGATGGGATGACGTCGAGCGCGTGCTGGAAGTCGATCAGGCGCCGATCGGCAAGACCCCGCGCTCGTGCCCCGCGACCTACGTCGGTTTCTGGGATGCGATACGGCGGCTGTTCGCCGACACGACCGAAGCGAGGATGCGCGGCTACAGCGCGAGCCGTTTTTCATTCAACGTGTCCGGCGGCCGCTGCCCCGAATGCGAAGGCCAGGGCATCAAGACGATCGAGATGAGCTTCCTGCCCGACGTCAAGGTCGCGTGCGAAGCGTGCAACGGTGCGCGGTTCAATAGCGAAACGCTCGCCGTGACGTGGAAGGGTAAGTCGATCGGCGACGTTCTCGCGATGAACATCGACGAAGCGGTCGAGTTTTTCGCCGCGCATCGCTCGATCCATCACGCGCTGCAACTGCTGCAGGACGTCGGCCTCGGCTATCTGACGCTCGGGCAGCAGAGCCCGACGCTTTCGGGCGGCGAAGCGCAGCGGATCAAGCTCGTGACGGAGCTCGCGAAGGTTCGCCCGGACGGCGCGCGTCGGCGCAGTGGGGCGCGAACGGCGACGCGCGGCCAGACCTTATACGTGCTCGACGAACCGACGGTAGGCCTGCATATGGCGGACGTCGAAAAGCTGATACGCGTACTGCATCGGCTCGTCGAAGCAGGCAATACCGTTGTCGTCATCGAACACAACCTCGACGTCATCGCCGATGCGGACTGGATCATCGACCTCGGACCGGAGGGCGGCGTCGACGGCGGACGCATCGTCGCGCAGGGATCGCCCGTTGCGATCGCGTCGCGGCCCAAAGGGTCGCACACCGCAACGATGCTCGGCGAGTTCATGACGAAACGCCGGCGCGCGAGCGCCGAGCCGCTCGCCGGTGAACTCTTGAGCTGACCGCTGGGCTGCTATCGATCGCGCTCGCCCGAGTCGCGTTGCGGCAGGAACCACAGCATCGACCTGGTCAGCACCGACATCTGCTGCAGCAGCCGGTCGTGGAAATCGCGCAGATAGCTGTCGTAGGCGTTGCGATCGAGCGTCCCCTCGAACTCTTCGGCGTGGAGCTTGCCGTCTTCGAAACGTGCTTCGCGGCGTTTGATGCACACCGCCGGGCCAACGGCCGAGATCTCGACGGACGAATACCGAAGACTGAACCACGACGTCGATTGTTCGACCGAAATCGGCTGGTTGCTCGATTCTTGCGCGCGCTTCGCGATCCGCGTTGGGCGCACTGCGATAGGGTGTTTGCTCATCATTGGCCTCGACTGGGACGACGTCGTCGGCACGATGTTAGCAGACCGCCGGACGTCGGCGGCCGTCGATCGTTTGCCGATGCGTACGCCTCCGACAAGCGGGAATCCCGCGTGGGTGAGATCTCGCAGGGGCAGCGAATAGTCGACCCGCGGCGAGCTCGACGTGAAGCAGGTTCGTTCAAGCTGAGCGAACTGCCGATCAAGGGAGCTGACGATGATCGCGCGCCGAAGGCGGCTCGTTGCGGCCATCGCAGGTCACTTGATGATGGGCGCGGCAGTGGGCGCACCACTGCGCGCGCGGAAAAGGTCGTCAAAGTGCGAGCGCGACGGTTCACGTAAACGCCGGACAACATCACGTTGAAGAAAGACGTCCCGGTCGTAATCGAATTGACGACGGCGGATGTCATCATGAGATTCAGCCTTCCTGACTTCGGCGTGCGCTCCATTGGCACCAGCCAGACCATTTAGTCTGCACGGTCCGTTTTCGATCGCTGCATTGTTGAGTCGACGTCCGTCGCGAACCAACAGCTTCCGGCAGACCGAACGCAGCGTCTTGCGCTGCAGTAGCGAGACGAATTCAGATGCTCGGCTCGCGTTCGACTCCGTCGAAAAATCTTACACCCGCTCGTGCCGCCGAAGTGTTCGCCTTTGATTCGTAAGCGGAGGCATGGAGATTGCCTGCATTTTTTTGTATTGGGCAATGTGTTATTTCACCAAAATAAAAGGCCACGAGGAGGCGCGCGATGAAACCAGTCCTGGTGCCACTGATGTTCGCTACGTTGTCCGCCGTAGGGGTTGTTCCCTTGGCCGTGGCAACACCGATGTCGGCTATCTACAACGTCGACTTCTCCTCCCCAATTCAGAGCTTTTGGGGTCCGGGCCAAAGCTCGGCAAGCTTCGGTTACGACCACTTCGTGCTGGGCGACAGCTCGTTCGGGATGCGCTTCCAAACGGGCGCCAGCACAGGGACGGTCCAGTCGAGCTACAACGGCAGCATTTCGGTGGGCTATGACAACCAAGTCTTGGCCGGGTTGGTCGATTTGAACTTGGGCTTCCTCGGAGACAGCAACGGAGCTCAGTTCAATACGCTGCTGGGTGCGTTCGCGAAGGTCACCGCGTACTTCCCGGTGATTGGCGCAGTAGTCGTTACCAATCCGAACTACTCGCTGAACACGGGTGACGTTTACACGCCTTCTCCGCCCGACATCGCCACTGGGAGCGACTCGTTCACCCCGGCGTCGACAGCGATTGGACCGGACATCGGTGTCGGCTCGGCACAGGCGGGAATCGACTACGACATCGTGCAGCACTCCACGCAGACGATCGATGCGTTGAATGGTATCGTCGTCGCCACCCACGAGGGCGACGGCGTCGCTCGTTTCGCGCCGTTCTCGCTCGCTGCGTTGGACACCGTACCTCTCCAGCTCGACCTTCCGGGCGTCTGGGACGTTCAGCTGACGAGCTTGTCACTGGACAATCGGTTCTCGACGACGTTTAGTCTTGCGCTGGTGCCGTTCGTCGAGTACAGCTTAGGCGTATGCCCCTTCTGCACCGGGGACCGGCTGGACACGACCATCGCGAGTTTCCCTTTCTATTCGAATCAGCAGTTCGCCCTCGACATGAGTTCGAGCAACAGCCTGGCGAGCTTTCGGATCGACGTAATCGCAGCGCCGGCGCCGGCGCCCGAACCCGCGATGCGCGACTTAATGGGCGTGGGACTTCTCGCGATGAGCGTGGGGCTCATCCGTCGCAAGAGGCGAACTCGGTTGGGGTCCTTCTAGCTTGCCGAGGAAGCCCCCGTAGCTCTGCCGGGGAGGCATTCAGGTTCGAGATGAAGGGCAGTCCATCGAGGAAACCCCCAGTCGTTAGCCGCCAAGTCAATACGTCGCAGGCGCAACATGCTGCGTCGGTTCGTCGCTCTGCGCGCGTGCTGTTCGCTCGGTGATCCAGGTTACAGATACTGCGGCGACGATTGGTCATGCTATCCATGCGAGAGATGAGTCCGCGCAATGCAACAAGGCACCAATTGATGTAGGCTTGATTCGCGGCTCGGCACCAACGGCCGATCATTGGGAGCGCCGGTGCTGGCCCGAACGCTGATGGATGCAGCGCAGGGATTCACGATGAGCGTCGAAGTTACGAGTTACGCAGTCCGCCTCACGCGGACGTCCGCTCTCACACCCGGGCTGTTGCGACTTTCCGTCGACGCGGTATCGCGGGCGGTTGTGCCGCAACTACGCCGAACCGCGTTCCAACTCCGTCTCGTTACGCAGTATCCGCTCGCCGTCGGCTAGCTAGCGACCCCTGTGCTTGCGCAGGCAAGCGCGGGTGTCGCCCACAGGATACTGTTTAAGCCTGCTGTTCACACTCGGCGTTCGAGAGGTATCAACATGACAACAACACGCGCAGTCTCGATCCCGACAGGTATCGTATCGCCTCGTTGGGTTCGCTACATGTTCTTGGGGAGCGTCGCAGGATTCTTGGTTGCGCTGGTTATTTCGTTCATCGTCGGGCTGTTTGCCGACCCCGTCGACGGTCAGTCGGTTGGCAGTTGCGTCGCTACCGCCTGCGCTATGACCTTGTTGCTGAGCCAACCCATTGCGCTCGGCGGACTGCTGACAGGTGCCGTCATTGGAGCAACGACGAGTGGCGTCGTCCACCTGATTTGCGGGTCCGATAGCTAGCGAGGTCGCCCGAAGCGCTCCATTGCCAGCGGGCTTTAAGCAAAAGCCCGGCGCGACAGCCGGGCTTTTGGCATTTTGAAGGTGCCCGACAATGACCTACTTTCGCATGGGTAATCCACACTATCATCGGCGTGCCGCCGTTTCACGGTCCTGTTCGGGATGGGAAGGGGTGGTTCCGGCGGGCTATGGTCGTCAGGCGTTGATCGAGGCCGCCGCGTTAGGGGCTGCGGCGGGGAAGAAGTAAAACGGGGTTGGATTGGCTTGGCAAACGAGCCGCTGCGCTGGTTGCGAGTGCGCACGGTTATGGGGTCAAGCCGCACGGGCCATTAGTACCGGTTAGCTCAAGCGATTGCTCGCCTTCCACACCCGGCCTATCAACGTGGTGGTCTGCCACGACCCTTCAGGGAGGTCAAGCCTCCGGGAGATCTCATCTTCAGGCGCGTTTCCCGCTTAGATGCTTTCAGCGGTTATCGCTTCCGCACATAGCTACCCGGCGATGCGACTGGCGTCACAACCGGTACACCAGCGGTGCGTCCACTCCGGTCCTCTCGTACTAGGAGCAGCCCCCGTCAAATCTCCAGCGCCCACGGCAGATAGGGACCAAACTGTCTCACGACGTTTTGAACCCAGCTCACGTACCACTTTAAATGGCGAACAGCCATACCCTTGGGACCGGCTACAGCCCCAGGATGTGATGAGCCGACATCGAGGTGCCAAACACCGCCGTCGATATGAACTCTTGGGCGGTATCAGCCTGTTATCCCCGGCGTACCTTTTATCCGTTGAGCGATGGCCCTTCCATTCAGAACCACCGGATCACTATGTCCTGCTTTCGCACCTGCTCGGCTTGTCAGCCTCGCAGTCAAGCCCGCTTGTGCCATTGCACTATCAGTACGATGTCCGACCGTACCTAGCGAACCTTCGAGCTCCTCCGTTACGCTTTGGGAGGAGACCGCCCCAGTCAAACTGCCTACCATGCACGGTCCCCGATCCAGATTGGTGGACCTAGGTTAGAACCGCAATGACACCAGGCTGGTATTTCAACGTTGGCTCCACGAAAGCTAGCGCCTTCGCTTCATCGCCTCCCAGCTATCCTACACAAGTCCCATCACAGTCCAATGCAAAGCTACAGTAAAGGTGCACGGGGTCTTTCCGTCTTGCCGCGGGGAGATTGCATCTTCACAAACACTTCAACTTCGCTGAGTCTCAGGAGGAGACAGTGTGGCCATCGTTACGCCATTCGTGCAGGTCGGAACTTACCCGACAAGGAATTTCGCTACCTTAGGACCGTTATAGTTACGGCCGCCGTTTACCGGGGCTTCGATCAAGAGCTTGCACCCCATCACTTAACCTTCCGGCACCGGGCAGGCGTCACACCCTATACGTCGACTTTCGTCTTTGCAGAGTGCTGTGTTTTTGTTAAACAGTCGCAGCCACCATTTCACTGCGGCCGCTTTCGGCTCGGCTCGCGAGGAGCTTCACCTACCAGCGGCGCACCTTATCCCGAAGTTACGGTGCTAATTTGCCGAGTTCCTTCTCCTGAGTTCTCTCAAGCGCCTTAGAATATTCATCCTGCCCACCTGTGTCGGTTTGCGGTACGGTCGCCCGGAGACTGAAGCTTAGAGGCTTTTCCTGGGAGCAGGGTATGGGCAACTCCAGCAAGACCGAAGTCTCGCCTGCGTCGTCACGCCTCGGCTAAGCCCAGCGGATTTGCCTACCGGGCACGCCTACACGCTTGAACCGGGACTTCCAACACCCGGCTTGCCTAACCTTCTCCGTCCCCCCATCGCATCTCCGGCCGGTGCGGGAATATTGACCCGCTTCCCATCGACTACGGCTCTCGCCCTCATCTTAGGGGCCGACTCACCCTGCGCCGATGAACGTGGCGCAGGAAACCTTGGGCTTTCGGCGAGCGGGCCTTTCACCCGCTTTATCGCTACTCATGTCAGCATTCGCACTTCCGATAGCTCCAGCAAGGGTTACCCCTCACCTTCACAGCCCTACGGAACGCTCTCCTACCATCACGCGCCTCCCTTGCGAGAGGCGCGCAATCCGCAGCTTCGGTGCACAGTTTGAGCCCCGTTACATCTTCCGCGCAGGACGACTCGACCAGTGAGCTATTACGCTTTCTTTGAATGATGGCTGCTTCTAA
Source organism: uncultured beta proteobacterium (assembly GCA_963728935.1). GTDB lineage: Bacteria > Pseudomonadota > Gammaproteobacteria > Burkholderiales > Casimicrobiaceae > CAVSMC01. Next base: position 88,759 of record CAVSMC010000003.1, read on the forward strand.
GCCAACATCCTGGCTGTCTATGCCTTCCCACCTCGTTTCCCACTTAACTGTGTCTTGGGGACCTTAGCTGGCGGTCTGGGTTGTTTCCCTCTCGACCACGGACGTTAGCACCCGCAGTCTGTCTCCCGTGCTTACGACTCTTCGGTATTCGGAGTTTGCTATGGCGCGGTAAGTCACAATGACCCCCGCAACCATGACAGTGCTCTACCCCCGAAGGTAAACGCACGAGGCACTACCTAAATAGTTTTCGGAGAGAACCAGCTATTTCCGGATTTGTTTAGCCTTTCACCCCTAGCCACAGCTCATCCCCTACCTTTTCAACGGGAGTGGGTTCGGCCCTCCAGTGAGTGTTACCCCACCTTCAGCCTGGCCATGGCTAGATCATCCGGTTTCGGGTCTACGCCTACCAACTAAGGTCGCCCTATTCGGACTCGCTTTCGCTGCGCCTCCCCTATTCGGTTAAGCTCGCTGGTAAACGTAAGTCGCTGACCCATTATACAAAAGGTACGCCGTCACCCCCGTTGCCGAAGGCTCCGACTGTTTGTATGCATGCGGTTTCAGGATCTATTTCACTCCCCTCCCGGGGTTCTTTTCGCCTTTCCCTCACGGTACTGGTTCACTATCGGTCGATCACGAGTATTTAGCCTTGGAGGATGGTCCCCCCATGTTCGGACAGGATTTCACGTGTCCCGCCTTACTTGTCTCGCGCCTAGTTTCACGCGCGCCCCTTCGCATACGGGGCTGTCACCCACTGCGGCCGGCCTTTCCAGACCGTTCTGCTGAGGCACGCGCTACATCGCGACGGCTTGTCCCATTTCGCTCGCCACTACTCTGGGAATCTCGGTTGATTTCTGTTCCTCCGGCTACTGAGATGTTTCAGTTCACCGGGTTCGCTCTTCCCGACCTATGAATTCAGTCGGGAGTGACCCTTGCGGGCCGGGTTTCCCCATTCGGACATCTGCGGATCAATGCTCGTTTGCCAGCTCCCCGCAGCTTTTCGCAGGCTGCCACGTCCTTCATCGCCTGTGATCGCCAAGGCATCCACCACATGCACTTAGTCGCTTGACCCCATAACGCTGCGCACTTCACGAACGACGCATCGCTACGGCGCGTTTGCGCTTACCCGCACGTCGACGGACTAGGTCGTGCGCGCGGTCGATACAATCCAACCCTTCTCGCGAATAACGCTTCCGCCCCAACGACCATGCCACCGTCGCCCGGGCTCACGCTCGGCTTCGCGAGAACGCTTTACTTCTTCCCGAATTGTTAAAGAACAACCGATTGACCTGCTGCGCGCTCGTAAGAGCACACGCAAACGCTTTCGCTCGCTTGCGTGTGATCTTTCGCCTTGCCCTTTTGCTGCCCGTGTGCGTTGGTGGAGCTGATCGGAATCGAACCGACGACCCCCTGCTTGCAAAGCAGGTGCTCTCCCAGCTGAGCTACAGCCCCGTGCAGGGTGGCTGGTGGGTCTGGATGGACTCGAACCATCGACCCCCGCCTTATCAAGACGGTGCTCTAACCAGCTGAGCTACAGGCCCGCCGTGCGCTCTTTCGTTTGGCTGCTGCAACCGATAAGCGTGGACACTGAAGCGGCTTCTTCGTTTTCCGAGAAAGGAGGTGATCCAGCCGCACCTTCCGATACGGCTACCTTGTTACGACTTCACCCCAGTCATGAAGCGTACCGTGGTAGGCGGCCTCCCTCGCGGGTTAGCCTACCTACTTCTGGTGCACCCCACTCCCATGGTGTGACGGGCGGTGTGTACAAGACCCGGGAACGTATTCACCGCGGCATGCTGATCCGCGATTACTAGCGATTCCGACTTCATGCAGTCGAGTTGCAGACTGCAATCCGGACTACGACCGGCTTTCTGGGATTGGCTCCAGCTCGCGCTTTGGCAACCCTCTGTACCGGCCATTGTATGACGTGTGAAGCCCTACCCATAAGGGCCATGAGGACTTGACGTCATCCCCACCTTCCTCCGGTTTGTCACCGGCAGTCTCCCTAGAGTGCCCTTGCGTAGCAACTAGGGACAAGGGTTGCGCTCGTTGCGGGACTTAACCCAACATCTCACGACACGAGCTGACGACAGCCATGCAGCACCTGTGTTGCCGTTCCCTTTCGGGCACACCCGCCTCTCAGCAGGCTCCGGCACATGTCAAGGGTAGGTAAGGTTGTTCGCGTTGCATCGAATTAATCCACATCATCCACCGCTTGTGCGGGTCCCCGTCAATTCCTTTGAGTTTTAACCTTGCGGCCGTACTCCCCAGGCGGTCAACTTCACGCGTTAGCTGCGGTACTGAGGAATCGCTTCCCCAACACCCAGTTGACATGGTTTAGGGCGTGGACTACCAGGGTATCTAATCCTGTTTGCTCCCCACGCTTTCGTGCCTGAGCGTCAGTGCTAGCCCAGGGGGTTGCCTTCGCCATCGGTGTTCCTCCACATCTCTACGCATTTCACTGCTACACGTGGAATTCCACCCCCCTCTGCCACACTCTAGCCCGCCAGTTTCCATTGCCGTTCCCAGGTTGAGCCCGGGGCTTTCACAACGAACTTAACGAACCGCCTGCGCACGCTTTACGCCCAGTAATTCCGATTAACGCTCGCACCCTACGTATTACCGCGGCTGCTGGCACGTAGTTAGCCGGTGCTTATTCCGCCGGTACCGTCAAGAACACGGGATATTCGCCCGTGCCTTTTCTTCCCGGCTAAAAGCGGTTTACAACCCGAAGGCCTTCTTCCCGCACGCGGCATGGCTGGATCAGGCTTGCGCCCATTGTCCAAAATTCCCCACTGCTGCCTCCCGTAGGAGTCTGGGCCGTGTCTCAGTCCCAGTGTGGCTGATCATCCTCTCAGACCAGCTACCGATCGCAGCCTTGGTGGGCCTTTACCCCACCAACTAGCTAATCGGACATCGGCCGCGCCGTAAGCGTGAGGCCCTTTAACAGGTCCCCCACTTTCCTCTTGCGAGCAATATGCGGTATTAGCCCGGCTTTCGCCGGGTTGTCCCCCACTTGCGGATACGTTCCGATGCGTTACTCACCCGTTCGCCACTGAAGTGAGAAGTTGCCCCCTCACCCCCGTTCGACTTGCATGTGTAAAGCATGCCGCCAGCGTTCAATCTGAGCCAGGATCAAACTCTTCACTTGAAAAGCTCGATCTCATTTGCAAAGTCACTCAATCGACGTTGACTTCTCCACCCCCAAGACCCTTGTCGGCCCCCGGAGGCGGCGTAATTGCGTCGCGTGAGCTCCTTCCGTGTCTCTTCTTCGCCTCGCAGGTCAAAAGCCCCAGTGCCTCGCGGCCCCAGTACCCTTACCCCCAAGGCGCCAAAGAATCACCCCAGCGCCCACGCTTATCGGTTGTGTCTTGTTAAAGAGCAAGCTGCGGCCGAGTAGGACCTGCATTTCGGGCAGCGAAGAGGCGAAATTCTATAGCGTTTACGTCTTCATGGCAAGACTGTGACACGCCCGCACGCTTGAATGTCGACAGCAAGATCCGTCAGTGCGTGCGCGCAGTCCATGCATCACAATGACTTACGTTGAGGCTGCACCATGACGCGTCAATATGTCCCCCCCGACGGCGGGCCGCCGCTCGTCAAACTGCCCGAGCCGTTGGCAGGGATCGAGCTGTGGTGGTGCGACCTCGACCGTCGCGCCGTCGATGCTGCGGCGCTTATCCGTATCCTGTCCGATGCCGAGCGTGCGCGAGCGGCACGCTTCGGCACCGGTCATCTGCGCGATCGCTGGATTGCCGGCCGCGCGACGCTGCGCGAATTGCTGGCAACGGTGTTGGGGACGAACGCCGAAAACGTTCCGTTGCGCCGAGGACGTCGCGGTCGGCCCGAAATCGCGCTCGATGGAGCGCCCGATTTCAACGTCTCGCACACGCGCGGCGCCGCCGCGATCGCGGTCGGCACCGGCCTCGAGCGCGACTTTCGACTCGGCGTCGACATCGAGCGGGACGATCGCGATGTCGGCGCCGATCGACTCGCCCGCAAGTTCCTCACGCCCCGCGAGCGCGCTTCGTTCGCGCTCTTCGACGCGGACGCACGCCGGCTCCGCTTCTTGCGCACTTGGACATGCAAGGAAGCGATGAGCAAAGCGACCGGAGATGGCCTTATTGCGCCGTTTGCGGACCTCGAAATCGATCTCGACGGCTCGCCGCGCCTCGTATCGGGACCGCCTCCGTACGATCCGCGGCGATGGCAACTCGCCGTTCCCGTTGTGCCGACCTATCTGTGCGCGATCGCGCTCTGGTGCGCGAGCGCTGAGCGCTGGCGTTACGACAACGAAGAAAACGCGACATTTGCCCGCGACGCGAACTCCACTGCGTGATAAGGTTCGAATTCGCGGGACCGTGCAGTCGCGCCGCTTCGTTTTCGCGGCGCGAAGTGCTTTCGCCGATCCGCGATCCGTGCGAACGCCAATCGAATCGCACGCCACCTTTTTCGAGCTGCGACGCCTTGCGCATTGCGGCCCAGCGAATCATAATGACATCGTCATAGCGCGCGTCGAAGGAGACCGCATGCTCAATTTCAATCGCAGCGACGCGAAGCCAACCGAACGACTTCCCCTGAAACCGGCTCCCCTTGGAACAATGATGGCCCAGCCCAATTCCGCCGCAATGCCGCCCCGAGCGCCTTCGTCCGCGCTCGGGACACAACGTGACAGCGCGCCGTCGTCGGCAGCTCATGCAGGCGCAGCCTCACCCGAACCGCCCGTGCTCACGACGAGCGTGGGCGACAGCGCGGGTCGCGCGATCGGCCCGGAAACGCCCGGCAGCAAGCTGATCGTCGGCCCGAACATCAAGCTCAAAGGCGTCGAGATCTCGGATTGCGACGTACTGATCGTCGAAGGCCAGGTCGAGGCGACCGTCAACAGCAAGGCCATGCAGATCGCCAAGCCCGGTACGTTGAAGGGCACAGCGGTGATCGACATCGCCGAAGTCGATGGCGAATTCACCGGCGAGCTGACCGCGCACACGAAACTCGTCGTGCACGGCACGGGCCGCGTTTCAGGAACGATCCGTTACGGCCGGCTGATCGTCGCGGACGGCGGCGAGCTCACCGGCGACGTTCGTCGCCTCGAAGAGTCGCCGACGAGCTCGACGCAGCCCCGCGCTCCGGTGCAGGAAGCCGCGCGGCCGCTGCTGTCGCCGCAACCGGTACGCTGAGCGAACGCCAGCCGCAATAACGCGGGTCCGCCCCGCTGGTCGGGCCCGCGCCCCTCGCTCAGCCGAGCTTGGCGATCCAGGTTGCAAGCTCGCGCGCGACGGAATGGCCGTCGCCGAGGCCGTTCGCAATCGGCACACGCGCGCGCTCGAACGCATCGAGCGCGCCGCGCGGATCGCCTTTCGCGTAGCGCGCGCGGCCGATCAGCATCAGCGCCCGGCCGACATCCGCACTTTGCTGCGGATCGCGCGCGACCTCTTGCGCGGCGGACAATGCTGCGCGCGCGTAACCTTCCGCGGCATCGTAATCACCCGAGAGCAGGCCGATCTCGGCGGCGCTCAACAGCGGCTGTTCGATCTTCGAAGCGATACCCGACTGCGGATAGCCGAGATCGCGCAGCAGCGAATCGATCTCGCGCCGCGCGTCGTCGAATCGCCGCTGCACCATCCGCAGCTCGGCGTGCATACGCGCGGTGTCGACGAATTGCGACTGGTAGTCGCCGAAATGGTTGGCGAGGACGACCGACGCTTCGTCGAGCAGCGCCTCCGCTTGCGTTGCGTTCGACATGCGGATCAGCGCGCCGGCCAAACGCACCTTCGACCGCGCTTCGACGAGCGCATTGCCATCCGAGCGCGCACGCGAAACGGCGAAGCGAAGCCATCCGATCGCGTCATCGGAACGTCCGAGGACGCTCAGAATCGTGCCGTAGTGCGACGCGAATTCGGGGGGCATCACCCTTTCGGCATCCTTGCCGCGCATGCGCTCGATGACCGAACGCTCCAGCGCCTCGGCCGCCTTGACCTCGCCGAACTTCATCAGGTGGACGGACTCGGTGTGTTCGGTGATCAGCCTGCCCATCGTTCCGCCGCGACCGGTGCGCTCGAAGCTGTCGCGCGTCTGATGGTTGTAGTCGTTCGCCTCCTTCAGCATCCCTTTGTCGGCGTACAGGCCCGAGAGCGTCGACAACATCATCGTGTAGTTGAGATTCTCGATGCCGCTGCGCTCGACGAGCGCGAGCGCCGCCTGCGCGCGGTCGATCGCCGTATCGAGATGCCCCAGCGCCCATTCGAGATACGTCTCGGCGTACAGGCAACTCACTTTGAGGCCGTTGCGAGGACGCGCGACGTGTGCGAGCGCCTGGCGCGCCTCGTCCATGCGCGCGATCGCGCGGTCCTTGCGTCCGAGTCGAACTTCGGTGTCGACGGTGTTGCATTGGACGTTCGCCAGGAGCTCGTTGTCGTGGCGCGCCCTCGCGATGCGCTCGGCCTGCTCGAGCGTTTCGAGCTCCTTGTCGATGCGGCCGAGATCCATATAGCGGCCGGCGATGTTGACCAGGATGCCGGCGACGAAAGCCGGATCGCCGCCGTACTGCGTCTCGAGAAGCATGCGTCCCTTGTCGAGCAGCTCGAGCGGCGTGAGCGAACGTCCGTCCGGCCCTACATCGGCCATCATCACGTTCATGAAATCGTTCACCGCTTGCGCGCGCCGGGTCTGGTAGAGCGCCTCATCGCGCTGCGCGCGCGCTTCGAGCATCTGCCAAGTCGCGACCCCGGTGGCGCCGATCAGCGCGCAGCCCGTCAACGTCGCCGTCGCGACGCCGACGCGATGCTTGCGCGCGAACTTGCCAAGCCGATACGCAAGCGTGTCGGGCCGCGCGGTGACCGGCTCATCGTTCAAATGGCGCCGGATATCATCGGCGAAGCGCGTGACCGACTCGTATCGCTCGCGCGGCTCGGGCTTGAGCGCTTTGGCGACGATGTTGTCGAGATCGCCCGCGAGCTGCCGGCGCAATTTCTCGCGCGTCGTCGCGCGCTTGCGTACCTCGAGCACGGGCGCCGCCTTCGCCTGGTCCGAGAGGCGAGGCATGTCGCGATCGACGAGCATCGTCATCCAATCGGCCGGCGATCGCGCCCCCATCGCACGCGGGTGCTGACCGCTCAACAGCAGATACAGCAGCAAGCCGAGCGCGTACACATCGGTGGCCGTGGTCACGCCGGAGCCGATGATTTGTTCGGGCGCGGCGAATTCCGGCGTCAGCACGCGCGTGTCCTCCTGCGTGGCGTCGCCTCGCGCATCCGTGTCCGGGTGGTCCGCAAGGAGCTTGGCGATGCCGAAATCGAGCAGCTTCACCACGCCGTCTCGCGTGACGAGCAAGTTCGACGGCTTGATGTCGCGGTGGACGATCAGCAACGCGTGTGCGTGTCCAACGGCTGCGAGAACGTCGATGAACAGCCGCAGCCGCGCGTCGACCGAGAGCCTCCGCGAATCGCAGTAGTGATCGATGCGCTCGCCCTCGACGTACTCGAGCACGAGATATGGCTGTCCGAGCTCGGATACGCCGGCATCGAGCAGGCGCGCGATGTTCGGATGCTGCAGCCTCGCGAGGATGCTCGCCTCGCGCTTGAACCGCTCGGCGCCCTTGCGGCCGATCAGCGCGAGATTTAGCAGCTTGATCGCCGCGACGCCCTCGAACTGCTGGTCGCTGCGACGCGCGCGCCATACGCCTCCCATCCCGCCTTGGCCGATCGGCGTTTCGAGCGTGTAAGCGCCGAGCGTTCGGCCGGCAAGCGTCGCGTCGTGCAGCGGCCAAAGCGGCGCGGTCTTCAGGAACCCTTCGGTGGTTGCGGAAGCGTGCGCGTCGAGCAGCGCGCGAAGGTCGTCCGCGAGCGCCGGATCGGCCGTGCGCACGCTCTCGAGCCAGCCGGCGCGCTCGGCGATCGGCAGCTCGAGCGCGCGGTCGAGATGCGGGCTCAATTGTTGCCAGCGGGCGCGATCGATTGCCGGCATGGGAGGGTCATCGCCGCGTATATCGCAGCCCGCGGTCGAAACACGACATCAGTCGAGCGCTGCCGGATCGCCGATTGCCCTGCGCAGCAGCATGCGGGCCTTCTCCCAGTCGCGCTGCACCGTACGTTCGGAGACATTGCGAAACGCAGCGATCTCGGCGAAGGAAAATCCGCAAAAGAACTTGAGGTCGACGAGCTGCGCGAGATCGGAATCCACTTTGGCGAGATCGTCGAGCGCTTCACCGATGGCCTCGACGTCGGGAGCGGCGACGTTCGGTTCGCTGATCTGCGTGTCGAGCGTCGTCATTTCGAAGCCGCCGCCGCGCTTCTGCGCGTGCCTGTTGCGTGCGAAGTCGATGACGAGACCGCGCATCGCGCGGGCGGCGTAGGCAAGAAACCGGGCCTGGTCGGGAAACGCGACGCCTTCGCGCGCCGCGATGTCGAGGTAGGCCTCGTGCAACAGCGTCGTTGCGCTCACATGCCCAGCGCCGCCGCGCCGCCAGACCTCGCGCCGCGCGATTCGGTGCAGCTCGTCGTAGAGCGCAGCGAACAACGCCGCGCTCGCACCGGCGTTGCCACGCTGCGCGGACTCGACGAGCGACTCGAATGTGCGGTCTCCTGGCGGGGTCATCAGCGCAAGCATAAGACAGGTCGCCGCCCCCCGCATCCCAACCATCGGCTCTGCCGCTGGTGAATATTCGACCGGGGCGATTCTGTAGGACGCACTCCGACAAGTCTGTAGGACAACGCCTGATCGTGCCGCGACGGGGCAGGCGCTTCGGAGAAAGCAGGCTGGCCGCCATCCGCTCGACCACACGGAATTGGCGTGGTCGAATCAGCGAGGGCTTGCCCTTCGAGTTGGCCCCGTCTGACGGAAATCGATCGCGCTAACGCGGAGCCTGCGCACCGAGTCGCGCGATGGGATAGGGCGGCGCGAAAACAACAGGGGGCCGCGCTCGGCCCCCCGCATGCCACGCAGCGCGGGTCAGCGCAGTTGACCGCGAACTTCCCCGCCCGGCGCCGACGTGCTATGAACGTTGCCGTACGCCTTGCCGGCGCGAATCGCGGTAATTACGTCGTCGAGGTTATTGGCCGGCACGGCTTGCCCAACGGGTCCGATCACGTTGGCGGCCGTCAGCGTGCCCGTTACGGTCCCAGAATGCGGGTCGAGGCAGAACGGCGTGATGGCGGCAACCGCCGCCGGGGCCGGCGTGCCGGCTGTCTGGCAGAGCCACATGGCGATGCCGCCACTGACGTTCTGCTGTCCGACGTGGATGTGCGCCTGCGTGACGGTGCCCTCGAGATTCTCGTACGTCAATTCATAGGCGATCGATCCGGCATCTTCGTTGATCACGAGTCGGAGCTCGCCGGTCGCCGCGGTGACGACGACCGGCGCTTCTTCGAATCCTCGCAACGGCACGTGGATTCGGTCCGGGCCATTCCTCTTTGAATCGGCAATCGCGTTCGCTGCGAGCAACAGACCGGTGGCCACCAAGGAAAACGCGCAAACGAGCGTTGTGCGACGCATGGAATCCTCCTGGCTGACGTGAGGGCGGCCGGATTCGGCCGTGCCGAGCATACAGCCGCATGAAGGAGTTAATTCCCGCCGATTTGCCCGCCGCCACCGATTCGCTCAGGGGGAAACGCATGAGGGCGAATCCGCAGCGCGCCCGGCGGGACCGTGAACTTACGGCGTCACGCCGCTCCGTTCGTGCCGGGCGGATGATCCCCAAATGCTCGAGCACGTCATGGAGCGAAACGCACCCGAGTACAAGCAAATCAAAGCGCTGTTTGCGTCGACGCGATCGACAGCGTCACCGGCAACGCGCGCGGCTGCACCGTCGCTTGCGCGCGCGTTGTCCTTGCCGCGTATCGATCCCGCGAGCCGCGCCGATGGCGAGACCATGCTGGCGGAAATCGCCCATCGCCTCGGCAATGCGGCGGCCGAATCGCATTTCGGCGCCCTGCTCGAGCTCGACCCCGGGGGACTTGTACCTCATCGGCGCCGCCTAGCGACTGGCTGCTCGATCAGGGCCGAGCCGCCGATGTCGCACCTTCGGGTGATCAAGCACACGCGGGTCGATCCGCTTGTGCTGCGTCTTGGGATCGCGCAGCGCGCGTTGCGTAGACCGGAGACCGCGATGACCATCGCGACGTTACAAGCGCGATTCGACGCGAGCCGCGCGCGCGGCGAGGCTGTCCATCGGCGCGAGGAAGCGCGCTTTCAGCTTCACGTCAATCGCGACTCGGCTGCCGCGCTCGCACGGGCCAACTGGGCGGTACAACGCGGCCCGGCCGACCTGCGAATTCTCGCCGAAGCAGCCGCCGCCTGCGGCGACGCCGAGTCCGCTTCGAATGGTTCGGCAGCGGTCGCAAACGCTATGGGATCAGCCCCTCAAGCCGGTACTTTCGGCAGGTGCGTCATCGCCTCGTCGACCATCGCCTGCGGATACTCGTAGTCCTGCAGCTTGCCCTGATGGTAGGCATCGTAGGCCATCATGTCGAAATGGCCGTGACCGGACAGGCAAAAGGCAATCACCTTCTTCGTTCCGTCGCGCTTGCAGCGCAGCGCTTCCTGCATCGCAACGCAGACGGCGTGCGCCGATTCAGGCGCAGGGATGATCCCTTCGGCCTTCGAGAATTGCACCGCCGCCTCGAACGTCTCGAGCTGTTTCACCGCGCGCGCCTCGATGTCGCCGTGATCGAGTAACGCGCTCACGCTCGGCGCCATGCCGTGATAGCGGAGCCCGCCGGCGTGGATGCCCGGCGGCATGAACGTGTGACCGAGCGTGTGCATCTTGACGATCGGCGCCGTCGCCGCGGCGTCGCCGTAGTCGAACGTGTACCGGCCCTTCGTCAACGACGGGCATGATGCCGGCTCGGCGGCGATCACCCTCGTCCTCCCGTTCTCGCTCAGATTTCGATGCACGAACGGATAGGTGAAGCCGGCGAAGTTCGAGCCGCCGCCCGCGCACGCGATCACCATGTCCGGATATTCGCCCGCCATCTCCATCTGCTGCAGGGATTCGATGCCGATCACGGTCTGATGCATCAGCACGTGACCGAGCACCGAGCCGAGACTGTATTTCTTCACGCCGTTGGACGTCGCCGCGACCTCCACCGCCTCCGAGATCGCCATGCCGAGCGAGCCGTTGCTGTCGGGATCCCTGGCGAGCACCGAGCGGCCGTACTGCGTGCGATCGGTCGGGCTCGCGTACACGTCGGCGCCGAAGTTCTGCATGATGACGCGGCGATACGGCTTCTGGTGATAGGACACCTTCACCATGTAGATCTCGAGCGGCAACCCGAAGAAGCTGCATGCCATCGCAAGCGCACTGCCCCATTGACCGGCGCCGGTTTCGGTAGTGAGCGCCTTCGTGCCCGCTTCCTTGTTGTAGAAGGCCTGCGCGACGGCGGTATTGGGCTTGTGCGAGCCCACCGGCGAGACGCCCTCGTACTTGTAGTAGATGTGCGCCGGCGTATCGAGCATCTTCTCCAGCCGATGCGCGCGATACATCGGCGTCGGGCGCCATAGTCGGTAGATGTCGCGCACCGGCTCGGGAATCTCGATCCAGCGATCGCGGCTCACCTCCTGCATGATGATGCTCATCGGAAACAGCACGCTCAAGAAGTCCGGCGTCACCGGCTCCATCGTGCCGGGGTGCAGCACCGGCTGCGCCGGCACCGGCATGTCGGCGTTGATGTTGTACCAGGCCTTCGGCAGCCGGCTTTCGTCCAGGATGAATTTGTGCTGATTCGCCATGCGTCGTGCCTCCGGTGAACTGGTGCGAATGATATCGAGAATTGAGGCACTCCGAGACAGGCTGGCCCGGCTTCTTCGTCGCCGGGTGAGCCCGCGACGTCGATCCTTCAGTGCAATGGCCTGAGCACGCGCTGTCGTTTCCCGTGAGCTACGCCCCGCATGAGCCCGGAAAGACGGTCGCACCAGCAGGTCTGACGGCTGGACCGCTCCTCAAGCGACGGCCAACGAACCGCGATGGATCGCCGCATACTTCGACGGATCCTGCCGGAACGTCGTCAAGCAACAGTCGCAGCAGAAGTAGTAGGCGATGCCGTCGTACTCCTCGACGTGCTTGGGCTTGGCCGTGTCGACGGCCACGCCGCACACAGGATTGACGAACCTGGCGCCGCCGGCGGTCGCGGCAGTCTCGCCGCGGGTCGCCGGCTGCAGCGATTCGCGTTGATGCTCGTCGGTCGACGCTCGCGCGACATCATTGACGGCCGGCGGCTGCGAACGTCCGCGCAACAACGCGAGCACGCCGACCACCGCGACCAGCGCGATTTCTCCCGGCGTCTTGGCCCCGGCGTCCGGCCCCGCCGGTGCGCACAGCCGCGCAAGACGCGCTTCGTCGATGCCGCGCATGCGCATCACCTCGCGCAATCGCTCCGCCTTGCGCCGGCTCGCGATCATCAGCACGCTGCCCGCCGAGCTTTTCAGTGCGCGCTCGAGTGCCTCTTCGTCGCCTTGGCCTTGGGTCGCGACCAGGACGACGGGCACCTCGTCGGGCGATTCGGCGAGCCGAATCCGCAATCGCTCGGCAAGAAAGCGCGCCTCGTCGGCAGCCGGCGTGTTGCCGAGCACGCACAATGCGCTTCGCGAGCTGTACGGCTGAATGAAAAGCTCGATCGTGCCGTTGCTCGCACAAGACATCGTGTACTGCTCGACATCGCCTTCCTGTTGAATTCGGTCATTGGAGACGCGCACGAGCTTAGGCTCGCCCTTGCCGATGGCGCTCTGCGCCGCGCGCGTGACGACGTCCTTCGCGCACCCTCCGCCGATCCAGCCGAACAACGTTCCGTCGGCGAGCACGATCGCCTGCGCGCCGAGATAGGCGGAAGTCGGAGCGATCGCGCGAACCACGGTAACGAGCGCATAGGGCTCGTGGCGGCGGTTCAGCTCGCGCGCCATCTCGAGCAGTTCGTCGTTGGTCATCGCAGCGCCTCGATCAAGTTCGGCAGTATATGCTCGACGCTTGCGAGATCGGCCCCCGGCGCGAACAGATCGAGATGCGGGAGCGCCGCCTGCATACCGCGGCTCTGCGCGCTGAAGTCGGGTCGCCCGAGCAGCGGGTTGAGCCAAACGACTCGCCGCGCGCGCTGTCGCATCGCGCGAAGCGCCGTTGCGAGGAGCTGCGGCTCGCCGGTGTCGTACCCGTCGCTGACGATGACCACGGCGGTGCGCGAATGGACCAGTCGCGATCCGTCGCGCCGGTTGAAATCCTGCAGGCAATCGCCGATGCGCGTGCCGCCGCCCCATCCGGCCGCCAGCAGATGCAGACGTTGCTGCGACCGCCACGGGTCGGGGTCGCGCAACGCTTCGTCGACCGCGGTGATGTGGGTGTGAAAAATGAAGCAATGCACGTCCGCAAGCTCGGCGCACAGTGCCCGCGCGAGGCGCAGATAGAAGAAGCTGTATTGGCTCATCGACCGGCTGACATCGAGCAGCAGCACGAGGCGCGGACGGACGCGTCGACGGTCCTTCCACGCGAGTCGCAACGGCGTGCCGCCGGTTGCAACGCTGCGCCGTATCGTGCCTTGCAAGTCGAGGCGGGACCCTCGCCGGAAGCGCGCCTCGCGGCGCAATTGCAGGTGCCTCAACCGGCGAGCGAAGCGTCGCATCATCGCTTCGATGTCGCGCATCTGATCGGCGCGGTTGAGATCGCTGAAATCGGTTGACGCGAGCGATTGCTCGCGACTCGCGCCATGCCGCTCGGCGGTTCTGTCGTTTTCGCTTGCGGCCCCGGCATCGTCGGTGACGCGAGGCAGCCGTCGATTCGCGTCGCCGACGGCGTCTTGGTCACCCGATCGTGCACAGACGGCGCGACCCAGCGCCAGAACCCTCTTGTTCGGCGGCAGGAAATACGCGTCGAAAAGCGCGTCGAACCGTCGCCATTCATCGTAGCGGCCGCACAACAGCGCCTTCAAGCTCCAGCGCAGCGTTTCGCGATCGACGATCCCCGCGCTCGCGGCCGTTGCGAGAACCCGCGCCGAATCGCCACCGCCGACCGCATAGCCGTTGGCCCGCAAGAACCCGGCGAACCCGGTCAAGCGGCTACGCAATGCAAAGCCGGGAACATCGGTCGCGGCGGGCGCAACGATCAGCATGCGGCGGCGATTCGCGCGACGACCTCCGGCGTGAAGCTGGCGCGGTCCGATCGCGTCTTGATGAGCGCTGAGAGCGACTCGACAATGCGCTGCGCGCCGTCGTCGTCGATCGTGCGCACGCCCAACCGCAGCAGCGCCGCCGTCCAATCGAGCGTCTCGGCGATTCCCGGTTTCTTTTGCAGGTCCATGCGGCGAACGCTTTGCACGAATTGGACGAGCTGGCGCGCGAGCTGCCCCGCCGCTTCCGGAGCCCGGATCTCGACGATCGCGAGCTCCTTCTCGAAATCCGGATAGCTGATGTATTGGTAGAGGCAGCGGCGGCGCAGCGCATCGGAGAGCTCGCGCGTGCCGTTGGACGTGATGACCGCGAGAGGGCGGGTAACCGCGCGCACGGTGCCCAATTCGGGTATCGACATCTGGAAGTCCGACAGCAGCTCGAGCAAGTACGCTTCGAACGCGGCGTCGGCGCGGTCGATTTCGTCGATCAGCAGTACCGGCGGCTCGGCGCAACTGATCGCCTCGAGCAGAGGGCGCTTGAGCAGGTAGCGCTCGGAAAAGATGTCCTGTTCCTTGATCGCGACCGGACGATCGTCGTGCTCCAGCAGCTTGATCGCGAGCAGCTGCCGCTGGTAGTTCCATTCGTACATCGCCGCGTGAACGTCGAGCCCTTCGTAACACTGCAGCCGGATCAGCTTCGCGCCGCGCGTGGTCGCAAGCGCTTTCGCCACTTCGGTCTTGCCCACGCCGGCGTCGCCTTCCAGCAGCAGCGGACGGCCGAGATCGAGCATCAGCAACAGCGCCGCGGCGAGCGGGCGTTCGGCGATGTAGCCGGCGGCGCGCAGCGCCCGCTGCAGCTCGATGACCTCGTTCATTCGCGGCGAAGGGGAACTCACGCCGTCGTCTTGCCGAATAGGCCGCGCAGCCAATCCTTGATCACGGCCCAGATCAGCGCGAGGCCATTCAGTTCGCGCGCAGCCGGCGGTTGCGGCGTCGCAAGCGGTGCCGATGCCGCGCTTTGCGCGCCGGCGGACGCTTGTGGTGGCGCAACGCCTTCACGGGTCGTCTGCACAGCCGCGACTGCCGCCGCCGCGCTCGGTTGTGCAGCCAGCGCGCTGACCTGCGTCGCGAGGTTGTCGGCGAATTGTCCGAGTATCTGGTCGGCGACCGAATTCATCATCCGTCCGCCGAATGCGGCCGCCTTGCCGCTCATCGTGACCTCGCTCTTGCCGACCAGGTTGCTCGCGCCCTCTCCCGCCGGCTCGATACGCGCGGTCAAATCCATCGATGCGCCGGAGGTTCCGGTGCTGTCGGTTCCCTTGCCCAGCAGGCGAAGCGAATGCGCGCCCGCATCGATGTCGCGTACTACGAGCTCGCCCCGGAACGACATCGATGCCGGACCGACTCGTACCGTCACCGTCCCCTTGTAGCGCCCATCGGACAGGCGCTCGGTGATCTTCGCGCCCGGCATGCAACCGGCGACGATTTCGATGTTCTGAAGGACGCCCCAGGCAGCGTCGGCCGAGCCCGGCAGCGGAAATGTCTTCTCGAGCTCGACCTTCATGCCGACGGCGTACCTAAGCCATTACCGTTTGTGGATGCCGAGCGCCTTGCACTGTTGCCACACACGGTAGCAAGTATGAGGCATGTCCATGTGCGTAACGCCCAGATGCGCGAACGCGTCGACCACCGCGTTGCTGAAACAGGGGATCCCGCCGACGTGCGGGGATTCGGCGACGCCCTTCGCTCCGATCGGATGATGCGGCGATGGCGTGACCGTGTGATCGGTCTCCCAGTGCGGCGTCTCCATCGCGGTCGGGACGAAGTAGTCCATCAAGCTGTTGCCGAGATGATTCCCGTTTTCGTCGAACGGTATCGCCTGTCCGAACGCGACGGCGAACGCCTCGGTGAGGCCACCGTGGATCTGGCCTTCGATGATCATCGGATTGATCCGCGTGCCGCAATCGTCGAGCGCGTAGAAGCGTCGGACCTTCGTCTCGCCGGTGAAGCGATCGATATCGACGACGCAAACGTAGGCGCCGAACGGGAACGTCATGTTCGGCGGATCGTAGTACTCGGTCGCGTCGAGCCCCTTCTCCATGCCCTCGGGTAGATTGCTCGTGTGCGCCGCCATCGCGATTTCCTTCATCGTCCTGGCCTGGCCCGGATTGCCCTTGACCTTGAAGCGGTCGACTTCCCATTCCAGATCGGCTTCGCCGACTTCCAACAGGTGCGCGGCAATCTTCTGAGCCTTTGCGCGGATCTTGCGCGCCGCCATCGCGGCCGCGGCTCCGGCGACAGGCGTCGAGCGCGAGCCCCACGTCCCGGCGCCGTACGGCGCCTTGTCGGTGTCGCCCTCCTCGATCTGGATCTCGTCCGACGACAACCCGAGCTCGGTGGCGATGATCTGCGCATACGTCGTCGCGTGCCCCTGACCCTGGCTCATCGTGCCGAGTCGCGCGATCGCGCTGCCGGTCGGATTGACGCGTATGTCGCAGCTATCGAAAAGTCCGATCCCCAGAATGTCGCAAACCTTGGTGGGACCGGCACCGACGATCTCGGTGAACGTCGAAATGCCGATGCCCATCAGCTCGCCCTTGGCGCGCTTTTCGGCCTGCTCCTTGCGCAACCCGGCGTAGTCGACCGCTTGCAGCACCTTCTCCAGCGCCGCGCCGTAGTTGCCGCTGTCGAGCGTCCAGCCGAACGCAGTCGTGTACGGAAACTGCTCACTCTTGACGAAGTTGCGCCGCCGGATTTCCGCTTTGTCGATGCCGAGCTTTTGCGCAAGCACGTCCATCATCCGCTCGATCAGATAGACGGCCTCGGTGACCCTGAGCGAGCAGCGATAGGCGACGCCGCCCGGTGCCTTGTTCGTGTAGACGGCGTCGACGCGGCAATAGGCGTTGGGAATCGCATACGAACCGGTGCAGATGCTGAACAATCCCGCGGGGAGCTTGGTGGCCGATACGTGCGAGTTGAACGCCCCGTGGTCGGCGAGTGCCGTGAAGCGAAGCGCTTTGACGCGGCCGTTGCTGTCGGCAGCGAGCTCGCCGACGCCGTGATAGTCACGCGCGAAGCCCGTCGTCGAGATATTGTCGATCCGCGACTCGATCCATTTGATCGGGACGCCGGTCACGATCGATGCGACGATCGCGACGACGTAGCCCGGGTAGACCGGCACCTTGTTGCCGAACCCGCCGCCGATGTCGCCGCCGACGATGCGGATCTTGCTTTCGGGGATGCCGGAAAGCATCGCGACGACCGTGCGCACGAGGTGCGGTGCCTGCGACGTCATGTAGACGGTGAGCTGGCCGGTCACCTTGTCGAACGACGCGACACAGCCGCAGGTCTCCAGCGGACACGGATGCACGCGCGGGTTCAGGATCTCCTCGCGCACCGTCACCTCGGCGTTGGCGAACGCGTCGTCGGTGGCGGCCTTGTCGCCCGCTTCCCATGTGAAGATGTGATTGGGGTGTGTGCGCTTGCCGTGACTGACGTTGTCCTTGTCGGCGATGTCCTCGCGGATGATCGGCGCATCGGGCGCCATCGCCTTGTGCGGATCGACGATCGCCGGCAGCTCCTCGTAGTCGACCTCGACCTGCTCGGCGCCGTCGGCGGCGGCGTAGCGATCGCTTGCGATCACCATCGCGACTTCCTGCAACTGGAAGCAGACCTTGCCGTCGGCGAGCACCGCTTGCACGTCGCCAGCCAGCGTGGGCATCCAGTGCAGCTTGACCGGTTTCAGATCGTCGGCCGTCAGGACCGCAACGACGCCCGGCACCGCAAGCGCCTTCGCCTTGTCGATCGACTTGATCCGCGCGTGCGCGTAGGGGCTGCGCACCATCGCGCCGAACAGCATGCCCGGCAGTTTGATGTCGTCGACGTACGTGCCCCGGCCGCGGATGAATCGCGCGTCCTCCTTGCGCAGCCGTGAGACACCCATGCCCTGAAGCTTGGTCTCGCGCTCGAGCGTGTCCGATGAGCCAGCCATGTCGAATGCTCCGGTGGGGTCGATGGGTCAGGCGGGTGTCGACGCGAGCTTCTTCGCCGCGTGCTGCACCGCCTTGACGATGTTCTGATAGCCCGTGCAGCGACACAGATTGCCGGACATCCAATAGCGGATTTCGTCTTCCGACGGGTTGGGGTTCTCCTTGAGCAACCGATAGGCGCGCGTGATCATGCCGGGCGTGCAATAGCCGCATTGCAGCCCGTGCTGCTCGGTGAAGCCCTCCTGCAGCGCATGCAGCGAGCCGTCCTGCCCGAACCCCTCGATCGTCAGCATGTCGGCGTCCTGGCATTGCACCGTCAGCACCGTGCACGACTTGACCGACATGCCGTTCAGATCGACGGTGCACGCGCCGCAGTGCGTGGTCTCGCAGCCGATATGCGGTCCGGTGTGCAGCAACTTCTCGCGCAGCGTATGGATCAGCAATTCGCGCGGCTCGACGGCGACTTCGACCGCTTTTGCATTGAGCGTGAACGACACCGTGTGCTTCTGGGCCATGACCGTCTCCTCGATGCCGGTTCAGTGCGCTGCGCGGGAACGGGCGATACGCAACGCCCTCTGCGTCATTTCGCCCGCCATCGCCGTCTTGTACTCGGCGTCGCCGCGCTGATCGACGGCCGGGTCGCAGATGCCCATCGCCATCTCGGCCGCCGCGGCGATCGATGCGTCGGTCAGCGGCTTCCCGCGCAGCGCGTCCTCGGCGGCGCGCGCCTTGAGCGGCGTCGGGCCGACGTTGGTCAGCGCGATCGCGACCTCCGCAACGTTCGGGCCGCTCATGCGAAGCGTCACGGCGGTGGCTGCCGTCGCAAAATCGCCGACCTTGCGCTTGAGCTTCGCATAGCTGTAACCGGTACCCGGCGCAGCCACGGGAACGCGGATCTCGGTCATGATCTCGTCCGGCTTCATCAGCGTGTCGTAGGTTCCCACGAAGAATCCGTCGGCCGCGACGACGCGCTCGCCCGCCGCGGAGCGAAGCACGAACGACGCGTTCAACGCGAGCATCATCGCCGGATGATCGTTGCCGGGGTCACCGTGCGCGATGTCGCCGCCGATCGTCCCCTTGTATCGGACTTGCGGATCGGCAATGAGCCGCGCGCCTTCGACCAGCAGCGGGCACTTCTGCTGCAACAGCGTCGACCAGATCAGCTCGTTTTCGGTGGTCATTGCGCCGATGCGGATCGTAGCGCCGTCCTCGCGTACGCCCTTGAGCTCGCCGATGCGGCCGAGATCGATCAGATGCCCTGGCTGCGCGAAGCGCATCTTCATCATCGGCAGCAGGCTATGGCCGCCGGCGAGCAGCTTCGCCTCGTCGCCGAATTGCCTGAGCAGGCCCAGCGCGTCGGCGATCGAGCGAGGCGCGTGATATTCGAATGGACGAGGAATCATCGAGGGCTCCTCCAGCGTTTCTTATTCGAGCGCGAATACTCGCCCGGTGCACCGCAAAAAGACAAGTGCCGGTCGGCGCGACGGCGTCGCCGCCTTGGCCGACAGGTTCCTGAGCAAACAGCGCGCTACGCCGTCGCTTCCATCGCCGGAAGCTCGAGGCGCCAACCGGTTCGCTCGCCGAGTTGCCGCACGTCCTCGATCGTATCGAGATCGGCGACGAAGCGGTTGTTCACGGTTTCGTACACGTAAACGAGCTCCGGGCGACGCTCGATCAGATGACGGCAGCCCAGATTCGCGCCGCTGCCGAGAACCTGGGCGAGCGCCTGCTCGTCGAGCACGATGGGGTTGCCGCGCCGACCGTCGACCACCGGAACGACGACGTGTCCCGTCGGACGCTTCTTGAAGCCGCCGATGAGTTCGGTCAAATCGCCCGCGCCGATCAACGGCTGATCGGCCGGAACGATCATGACCGCATCGAAATTGCCGCCGAGCGCCGTCAGGCCGGCACGCACGGACCCCTGCTGTCCGTCGGCATACGCGTCGTTGTGCACGAGCGTCACGACGAAGCTTCGAAGCGCGTCCTCGACCGCGTGCCGGGCGTGTCCGGTGACGACGACGACCTCATCGACGCCGGCGCCGCTCAGCGCGACGAGCTGGCGGCTTATCAGCGGCACGCCCTGCAGCCGTATCAGCGGCTTGGCGACGCCGCCCATGCGCCTTCCCTCGCCGGCGGCGAGCAGGACGGCGCCGATGCGAAGCCGCGGGTAGAGTCCCCCGCCTTGCTTGAGCAGGCATCCCATGATCGTGATTCCGTTCGGAGCGCGAGCGCGCAGCCGATTATAGGCTCGCGATGTCTTTCGCTGTGAAAGTTGCAAGCCATGGTGATTTTGCTATGGTAGTTATTTCCGCGTCCCAACCCCGCTGCGAAGCGCGCAAGGTGCCCGATGAACGTCAGTAAAGCGCTGGTCGTCGACGACTCCAAGGTCGTACGCGTCGTGTTGAAGCGCATGCTCGAGGCGCGCGGGTTGGGGGTGGACACCGCGGCGTCCGGCCAGGAGGCGCTCGACTACCTGCTCGGCAACGCACCCGACGTCATCTTCATGGATTTCATGATGGACGGGATGGACGGCTACGAGGCGACCTCGCTGATCAGGGCGAACGTCCGCACGTCGACGATTCCGGTGGTGATGTGCACGGGAAACGATACGCCGCAGGAGCGGTCGCGAGCGCACGAATGCGGAGCCAGTGCTTTCGTGACCAAGCCCGTCGCCGGCGCCGCGTTGGACGTGGTGCTCGCGCAGCTTCGCGAGCACGCGGCCGCTGCGGCGCCGCTTGCGGGCACGCTGACGGTTCCCGTCGAGAAAGTCTCCGTCTCGGTGCCCGCCGAAGACACCGCAGGCATCGCCGAGCGCATCGCGCACGACGTGGCCGAGAGGCTCGTGCGCGAAGCCGTCGAGTCGCTCTCGGCCGCCGCCGAGCAGACTTCGCGCAGCCTTGCACACGCGGCGGCGAGCAGCGCAACGGAGGATGCGCTCGCCGCCTGGCGCGATGAAATGGCGAGAGCGCGTGAGAGCACGGAGCAAGCGGCGAGCGCAGCCGCGGAGCGAACCGCCGAGACTGCGCTGCGTCAGGTGAACGAACATATCGAAGCGGCACGCCGGTTGACCGAGACGATCGTCGACGAGAAGCTTCTTGGCGCGCTGTCCGCCGTTTCATCGACCGCCGAGCGCGTCGCACGCGAGACGCTCGACTCGACAAGGGCAGGGATCGACGATGCGTCGCGCCAGGCTCTGGAGGCCGCGCGCGCCGGGTTGGAGGAAAGCGCTCGCATTGCCGCCGAAGCCGCGGCCAGGCCGGTCGCCGAAACCGCCGCGCGGGCCGTCGCCGATGAGATCGCGCGCCATTCGCTCGCTGCGGCCCGCGAGCACGAAGCGACGCTTCGCACCGAGTTGGAACAGCGGGCGATCGCGGCTGCCGAGCAAGCCGCGCAGACCGTCGTGCAACAGGCGATCGACCGGGCAGACGCGGAGCGCGCGACAACGGGCGCCATCGCTGACGAGACGCTGCGCGAAGCCCTGGCGACGGTCCAGGCGACCGCCGAGCGTGTCGCACGCGAAACACTCGACGCTTCCAAAGCAGGGATCGAGGAACGGTCGCGCGAGGCGGTCGAGGCGGCGCGCGAAGCCATCGACGCTGCGCGTAGCGAGCTCAGCGACACCGCTCGCATTGCCGCCGAAGCCGCGGCGAAACCGGTAGCGGAAGCCGCGGCACGCGAAGCGATCGAACAGTTCGCCCGCGAAACGCTCGCGGCCGTCATCGAGCGGGAAGCCGAGTCGCGACGGCGGGTTGAAGAGGCGACCATCGCCGTCGCCGAGCGCGTCGGCCGCGAGCTGGTTCAATTGGCGTTCAGCGCCGCGGCGTCGAATCAGCAGGCCGCAGCCGACTCCGCTCGCGCCGTCGCCCCCGAGTCGGCGTTGCAGGACGCCGGGACCGCGGACACGCAGCGATCGGACGCGGCCGTCGAGACAACTTCGACGCCGTCGAGTCGCCAGAGCGCCGGATCGCGCACCTGGATGCTGTTGCCCTGGCTCATCGCATTGACAGTGGCGGTGCTTTATCTGCTGGGCCGAGGGTTTCTCTGAGGCGCGGACATTGCAAAGGGGACGCGACATGCCGACATCGCGAGTCGCAGCAAGCTTGCTCATCGCAATATTCGCCGTCACCGCTCGTGCGAGCGACATCTACAAGTGCGTCGCGCCCGATGGTCGAACGAGCTTTCAAGACAGTCCGTGCGTGGCCAACACGACCGGCGACAGGCTCACGGTTCACCCGAACGTCGTGGTTCCGATCGATCAATCGGCAGCGATCATCGCAAGCCAGGCGATCAGCGATCGCGTCTCGGCGCGCAACCGGGCCGCCGACAATGCCGCGCTTCGTGAGCGCATGTTGCGCGAGGCCTCGATGGGGCCACCCGTGCAGCAGCCAGTCGCGGAGCCGCCCTACTTCTACGATTACGCGCCGTATGCGTACTTCCCGCGCGTGAAGCCACGAAGCGATCGAGCGCCGCCGGTCAACGTTCGCTCGCACGTTCCGGTCGAGCAGCGAAAGAGGCGGTAGAACTGCCGCGCTTTTTCGCAGACGACCGCGAACAGGTCGACGGGCGCCGACTTCCCTTGACCTCGATCGGTCCGAGCGACTCCACGCCGATCGAGCGTCGAACGATCTTACAGTCGTGCGCGGCTGCACTGCGGCCCCGCCTCCAAGAGCCTGTGTCAACTGACGTTGCCCGCTGGGGGGTACGGACCTTGCTCGCCGACAGCGCGCCTTTCGATCCGCGGTTGACGCGATCGACGGCACCGACCTTTCGCTGGGGGACACGACCGTGAAACGGCATGCCTATTTCGCGGCCCGCTCCCGAGCCCAGCACGCTCGCTCCGATCGGCTTCGCGTCAGCGGGTCTGTTCGCCGCCCGCCGGCGCAGGTCGAGCTGATTCGGACGTTGCGCGCGGGACTCCCCCTGCGTACGGCGGGAGCTCGCGTCGCGTGTCCGCATTCGACGCAACGTCGCCACGCGCCCGGTCGTCACTCGCGCGCAAGTCTTAGCGCGATGAGCGCGTTCGGCAGTACCGGCTTCTCGACGCGAGCGCCGAACACGCGTCGGATGCCCAGAGCGTGTCGAATGAGGACGTTCAGATAGAGTCCGGGGCCGCTCGAATAGATTCGCCATCCGCCATCGACTGCGATCATCCCCGCCATGACGCGCGACCACTCGGCGCTCGCCTCGTAGCGATCGGCGAACGTCGCATCGCTGCTGCTGAAATACGCGTTTCGCTGCCGATGCGTCGCGTTCGCGACGCGTTCGGTGACGCTGATCGGATTCGCGGCTTGCAGCGCGTCCCACAGCGCGTCGGCTTCGCCGAGGACCGCCATCGCTTCGGCATAACGAAGATGCGCGTGGACGTACATGAGACCGATCTCGCGGCCGAAGAACGCCGCGGATTCGGCGCGCCGGAATATCCGCTCGAGACCTCCGTGGTAGGCGACCGGCCGATCGATCAATCGCGCGCCGTCCGGAAACAGCAGGTGCTCGCGAATGATGCGCAGATGGTGTTGCGCCTGCTCGGGCGTGAAGAGCCCCGCGAGGATGCCTCGCGTCATCGGCAACAGCGAATATCGAAGGCCGGTCCTGACGTCCGACGGATGCAGAAGAAGCTCCGGCGCGTCGCATCCCGACTGGAAGAGGCCGTATCCGGCGACCGTTCCATCGCGGACCAGGAAGCGATTGAAGTCCGCGCGTATCGCCGCCGCAAGCTCGCGGAGCACGTCTGCTTCGCCGTCACGACGCGACCGGCGCAGCATATCCGCATAGCGAGCGAGCTGCTGATACAACAGCGCGACGGTCCAGCTGCTCACCATCGTATCGCGCAACCTGGGATCGGCCGGTTGCAGCGAATCGTTCCAGTCGCCTTCGCCGTAGCGGATCAGATGCGTGCCGGGTATGAAGCGTGCACGGACCGTCGCGAGCAGTTTGTCGACGTGGGCGGCGATCGTGTCTTCGCGGGGGGTCGCTGCGAGCGTATCGTCGTCGCGCCACGCCACGATTTCGTCGAGAAACGCCAGGTCGTCCGTCGCCTCCAGATAGTCGTTCAGCGCCTTGAGCGGCCAGACGATCACATCGCCGTGGCTGTGCCGGTCCTGGATTGACGCATAAGGCTCCAGCATGAACCACTGCGGCCAATCGCCTCTCGCCGCGTACTGCCGAGCGAAGACGATCCGCAGGATGTCCTTGACCGGCTCGTCGTGCTCGAACGCGAGGAAGAATTCGACCGGCCCCTGACAGACGTCCCGCGTACCCCACGCGGCACCCGTGTACTGCTCGAGCCCGTGCGGCACCGTCAGATGGATGATCGCGTCGTGCGCGAGCCACGGTAGCGACGCATCGAGCGCGGCGGCCCCGGCTTCATCGCCGACGATCCGCGAGCCGCGCGTGACGGTGGTCCAAAATCTCGTTGCGTCCGCGAGGAGATCGACATCGTCGTGCGGCTGCTCGTGCTTCGACGCGAGACGCGCTGCTTCTCGCGAATTCGTAAGCGATCCAACGACCGCGAAGCGAAACTCGCGAGTGGGCAGCGTTCTGATTGCGATATGAGCACCGGTGCCGGGCTTGCCATCGGCGTAAAGCAGCTCATCACCACCGATCGCGTCAACCGCATGCGGCGTGCTCGTGACAAAGTGATAGACGGCGTCGGGATAGCGTTGTCCCCACGGCGATTCCGGATCCGGGCGGAACGTGAATCTGCGCTTCGCCGAGTCGACAACAACGCTCGCTCGATGTTCGAGCTCCCGCTCGCCCGATACGAGGTGCCCGAAGACCAGAAATCGACACGCTTCGCCGTCGATCGCTATCCGCCATTGCATCGCCGGATCGGCGCCGCACGCCATGGCGCGTACGGTGATCACGCGATCGGCGAGGGCGTAAATCCAACGACAATCGCTCAATCCCATGTCGAACGCCGACGGTACCGTGAGCGAACGCCAGCCCTCGCCCGTATCGACCAACGCGCGCAAACCGCTCGCCCGCATGATGTTGTACGGATCGCGCGACACGGAGAACAGTTTGTGGAACGACGTGTTGCCGATCGTGAGCTGCGCGGCGAACACGCCATGCATCCAGCAGGTTGCGCACAGCGTCGATTCATCCGGCAGCAATGCCGTGCCCGATCTCAGCAGTGCGCCGTGGCGACGCGTCACGATGCGTTCCTTGTCGCGCAGCACGACGTGCCGGTTGTGCGGAGGGTCGGGCACGAAGAAGGAAAGCAATCGGTCGCGATCGAGCTCTTCGAGAAAGCGATTCGGATAGCGCCGCGACAGCGCGCCTCGGCTGAGCGGGACGATGTCGGCGGTCGGCGCTTCAGGCACGATGCTGCGCCGCGCCTCGTTCATCGGAACATCGACGTCCGGCCCGTGCGGCCATTCGATGGCGCCGAGTATCGCCAAGTCGCCGTCGTCGGAAGCCGCCGGATGATCGGGTTCGTAGCGCGCAAAGAAGCGCCAGGCCGCAGTCGCGCCCGGTTCGACTGTCATCGGGAACGATTGGATCGCGACGCACGCCGCTTCGTGTTGCAATAGGCGATCGGCGAGCCGCGTTCCGAACGCGAGACCAAGGTCGTCCGAATCGCGATGACGCGCACCGAATAGCTGCATCGCATCGGTCGCGAACGCTCTCGCGCCATCGAGGCAGCCGTGCATCACCCATGGATGCCTGCCGTCCTGAGCGAGATTCTGGCGGCTCATCACGACCGGTCCGCAACGCTCGTCGCGGCCGATGTGGTGGTCGATGTAGTGGGACGCGTACGCCTCGTTGTTGGTAACGAACGTGCGGCCGCCGAGTCCCAGATCCTGCACGAGGATCGCATCGATCGGCACCGCGGCCTCGCTCGCGTTGGTCGCCTCGACGCGCCAAAACCACGCGGTCGTGTCGTGAGCCAGGCGCAGCGTCACACGATGGCGGATTGCACGAGTGACGCCTTCCCACACGACGCATCGTTCGTTGATGCCGACTCGAACGCGGGCGTGCGGTCCGACCGCCTCGACAATGGCCGCACTCGCGCCGCCGAGGCGCAGCAGAACCCGTCCGATGCCGCCGTCGAGCGTCGATCCCAGCACTTGGTTGATGAGCACCGCCTCGCTGCTGCTTCGGTGCTCGATGGCGAACACCGAGCCGTTGGGCAGGACGGAAATGCCGATGCCAGCGGCGCTGCTGATGCGACGCAGACCCAGATCGTCTTCACGGGGCGTATGCAAGCGACGGGCGTTCACGAAGGCAGACACGGCGCGAATCGTCGACCACGCGGATCTACCGACGAAGGTCGGTCTTGACGAATCGTTGGACAGCGCTGACCGCCCGGAGTGTCTGGCTCGCCACGGGAGCCGTTCAAATGCATCGGGGAACGTCGCTCGTTACCGGGCGGTGCACGCGCCAAACCAGGACGGCTGCTGAGCGCAAGCCATTGATCTGAATAGCTGCGGGCCCGCAACCGAACAAGGCGACGCGCGCGTGAAGGGTCCGGGGTACCTCAGGCGATCAGGACGTCCGGCGGGAGGCGTTCACGACGTCGGCGGTGGGATGCAAACGGCGTCGCGAGCGATCGACGCCGCAACAGCGGTGAGCGCGGGCAACAACGCACGGGGCTGGGAAACTCTCTCCGACCTGCAGCGTAAGGGAAAAGTGCTCGTTGCCGCCGACACCGTCGTGAGCATGCCATCCGGCAGGATCGGAATCGTCGTCGTCGTATCACACGCTCAGCATCGGCTCTTGGCGCGGACGGCGCAATTCAAGCGTGCCGGAGCGACGGGCCGGCAGCCGCCGCCTACGGAGCCGAAAAGTTCAATGACGCTGTCGTAGCGTTGCATCGGCATGACGCTCGACGCTTTCGCCACCGCATGCGCGCGGCGACGAGTATGCTAACGACTGTCTCGATGGCGTGGCCGGTACATTACCGTCCCGCACATCCTATCGCGACGCGCACTGCGGGATGTAAGCGAGTATTGCCCTGGTACTCGATTCTAGTCGCACCCCGCGGCAATGCGTTGTACAGAAACGACGATACCAAACGACGTGCGGAGCGCCATCGTCCATGCACAAACGCGAATTCCTGGCGGCCGTTCTTGCCGCTGCCGCATCGCCGGTGGCCGCGCAAGCCAAGAGCAGTGCCGCGCCCATCGGCACGGTGCTCCTCACCATCACGGGTGCGATCGGAAGGTCTAATCGCCCGCCGTTCGACGCCACGTTCGACGTGCTGATGTCGAAGCACGGCGCGTCTTTTGGGGCAGCGTATGCCATGGATTCGCGACTTCTTACGGCGCTCCCGACGAGAACCATCGAACCGACACTCGAGTACGATCGCAAGCCACACCGGCTCAGAGGTCCGCTGTTGATCGATGTATTGCAGGCGGCCGGCGCTCGCGCATCGGCGTCGACGACGCTCATGCTTCGTGCGGTAGACGGCTATTCGCCGACTCTGACCTGGGCCGATGCGCAAAACTATGCGTTCATCGTGGCGACTCATCGCGATGGTCGGCCACTCGCGCTCGGCGGCCTCGGTCCGCTCTGGGCCGTTTACGACGCGGACCGTTTCCCCGAACAGGCGGCAAAGCCGCTTCCAGAGCGGTTCGCGAATTGTCCGTGGGGCGTCTACCACATCGACGTTCGTGCGACATAACGCGGTGCTGCCCAGCCAGCTCTTCCGTTGACCCCGCCAGGCTTGGAAGCTAGCCTTGGGGCCGGGTCGCGGGCTTTGCTTTCCCATTCTTCTTCTTGATGAAGTCGCGCTACTACGGGTTTCGCGAAAAAACGCACAATGCCCAACCACCGGCAAGAGTCGCATAAGGCTCCGAGCCTCTGGCCATCGCATCGGCAACGATGGGTCAAAACGCCGGACGGGGTCGATATCTCAGTCCGGGAATGGGGCAATCCCGAGGGCTGGCCGATTGTGTTCGTTCACGGGCTCGCCCAGTCGCACTTGTGTTTCCTTCCGCAATTCGCGAGCGAGCTCGCCGGTCGCCATCGCCTCGTCGCGTACGACTTGCGCGGTCACGGCGAGTCGGCTAAGCCGCTTGATCCGTCGTTCTACAACGAGAGCCGCCGCTGGGCGGACGAGCTCGAAGCGGTGATCGACGGCGCGGCTGCGACGAAGCCGATCGTTGTCGGCTGGTCGCTCGGCGGACGCGTGCTGCGCCAATATCTCATTCATTATGGCGATCGCCGCCTCGGCGGACTTCATTTCGTCTCGACGCGTCCCTTCGAAGATCCGTCGGTCCTCGCCCCCGCATCGCGCGCCAGCATAGCGAGACGTCCAGACACTCTCGCCGAGCGCATCGACGCCCATATCGCATTTCTGCGGGCATGCTTTCTTCGCCAGCCGTCGGAAGACGATTTCGCCGTCGCTCTCGCGTACAACATCATCGTGCCGCAGGAGATTCGAGAGGCAATCTCGGGCTGGTCGACCGGACTCGAGGAGACGAGGTCCGCGCTCGCCCAGGTGACGGTGCCGACGCTCATTACGCACGGCCGCAACGACGCGCTGATCCTGCCGATCGCCGCGGAAATGACCGCCGCCGCCATCAACGGGGCCTGGATATCCTGGTACGACGACTGCGGTCACTCGCCGTTCTTCGAACATGCTGAGCGCTTCAACCGCGAGCTCGACGAGTTCGCCGCGGCAATCAGGGCACAGCATGTCCGTGAACCTCGAGCGTAGCGCCCGCGCACCCGCATCCGGCAGCGCGGCGCTGGTCGACGTCATCGATCGCGGCATCGGACGCGCGCTCGAACTGTCGTGCGCTGCGCTGGTGGTGGTCGAGACGCTCATCCTCCTCATCGGCGTGATCGCCCGCTATGTCGTGCACCGGCCGCTCGTCTGGTCCGATGAGCTCGCCTCGACGATCTTCCTGTGGCTCGGCATGTTTGGCGCCGCGCTTGCGATCCGGCGCAGCGAGAACCTGCACATGAATACCGTCGTCAACCGCCTGCCCGCAACGCTTCGCGCCTTGTCCGAGCCGTTTACGCTCGCGGTGACGCTCGCGTTCATCGTCATGCTGCTGCCGGCCGCGGTGGAGCACGTCAAGGTCGAAGCGATCGTCATCACGCCGACGCTCGAGATATCGTCGAGCTGGAGAGCCGCGGCGATGCCGGCGGGGCTCGTCCTCATGGCGCTGTTCGTCGTCGTGAGGTTGGCGAGCCAGCCTTTGCGCTCGATGCTCGTCATGCTGGCCATTGTTGTTGCTGCGTGCGGTGCGCTCTATCTTGCGCGCCCGTTTCTGCTGGGCCTCGGCCGCGCCAATCTCGTCGTCTTCTTCTTGGGCGTGGTCCCGCTCACGGTCTTCGCCGGCTTGCCGATCGCTTTCTCGTTCGGCGCGGCGACGTTCGGATATCTCGCGCTCGCGACCCATCTGCCGACATCGGTGGTCGTCGCGCGGCTCGAGGCGGGGATGTCCAACTTGATCCTGCTGTCGATTCCGCTGTTCGTCTTCCTCGGCTACCTGCTCGAAATCACCGGCATGGCCGCGCACATGATCCGCTTCCTTGCGAGCTTGCTCGGCCACGTGCGCAACGGCCTTCACTACGTGCTGGTTGCCGCGATGTATCTCGTATCCGGAATCTCCGGCTCGAAGGCCGCCGACATGGCCGCGGTGGCGCCGGCGCTGTTTCCGGAAATGGAAAAGCGAGGTGCCGACCGGGCGGAACTCGCAGCCTTGCTGGCGGCGACGGGCGCGCAAACCGAGACCGTTCCTCCAAGCCTCATCCTCATCGCGATCGGCTCGGTGACCGGCATTTCCATCGCGGCCCTGTTCCAGGGTGGTCTGATGCCCGCGCTCGTCATCGGAATCATGCTGTGTGCGCTCGTTTGGTTCCGCTCGCGGGGCGCCGACACGTCGCAATCCGAGCGCGCGACCGGACGCGAGATCTGGCACGCGTTCCTGATCGCGCTGCCGGCGCTGTTGCTGCCCTTCGTCATCCGCACCGCAGTGATCGAGGGCGTCGCCACCGCAACGGAGGTGTCGACGATCGGCATCGCCTACTCTTTCCTCATCGGCGCCCTGCTCTATCGCGAATTTCAATGGTCACAGCTCGGCCGCGTCCTGATTCAATCGGCGTCGCTGTCCGGCGCGATTCTCATCGTCGTCGGCGCCGCCACCGCGATGGCCTGGGCGATCACGCAATCCGGCTTTTCGCAAGCGCTCGCCGCGACGATCAGCGGGATGCCGGGAGGACGCTTCACCTTCATCGCGCTGTCGATTCTTCTGTTTGCCGTTCTCGGCTGCGTGCTCGAAGGGTTGCCGGCGGTCGTGCTGTTCGCGCCGCTGATGTTCCCCATTGCCAAGCAATTCGGTGTTCACGAGGTGCACTACTCGGTGATTGCCATCTTGGCGATGGGAGTGGGGCTGTTCACGCCGCCTTTCGGAATCGGTTTCTACATCACCTGCGCCATCGGCGGCGCGGATCCCGACAAGGCGTTCCGTCACATCTGGGCCTATCTCGCCATGTTGCTGGTCGGTGTGATCCTGGTCGCCGCAGTGCCCTGGCTGTCGGTTGGATTTCTTTGAGCGCCCGCCGAATTACAAAGACCGGAGGAGAAGACATGAGTGCAAGGATGACAATGACGCGCCGCCGCTTCGTGGCGGCGTCGACGGCGATCGCTGCGGCGGCGATTCTGCCGAGCCGACCCGCCCACGCGGCGGATTTCGAATACAAGATGGGTCATTCGAGCCCCGAAGCGCACCCGTTCCACAAGCGGCTGCTCGAAGTGTCGGATCGCATCTCGAAGCAAACCGCCGGGCGCATGACGCTGACGATTTTCCCGGCGAGCCAACTCGGCGGTGACAACGATTTGTTGTCGCAGGCGCGCAGCGGCGCCGTCGAATTCGTCCAGCCGGCAGGCCTCATCCTCGCTTCGATCCTGCCGCTCACCGCCGTCAACGGCATGGGCTTCGCCTTCAAGGACTATCCGCAGGTCTGGTCGGCGATCGATGGCGATCTCGGCGACTACATCCGCTCGCAGATCGCCGCCAAGGCGGGGCTCGTGCCGATGGAGAAGCGCTGGGATCTTGGCTTCCGCCAGATCACGACGTCGACGAAGCCGATCGAGAAGGCCGCCGACCTGGCCGGTTTGAAACTGCGCGTACCGGGCGCGCCCGCGCTGGTGTCGCTGTTCACCGCGCTTGGCGCATCGCCGGTCAGCATGCAGTTCGGCGAGGTCTATACGTCGTTGCAGACGCGCGTCGTCGACGGGCAGGAGAATCCGCTGTCGGTGATCGACGCCGGAAAGTTCTACGAGGTGCAGAAGTATTGCGCCATCACCAACCACGTCTGGGACGGCTACTGGATCTGCGCGAATCCCGCTGCGTGGAACCGGCTGCCGAACGACATCAAGGCGATCGTCGCGAAGGCGTTCAACGAGGTCGCGTTGCTCGAACGCGACGACCTCAACAAGCTCGACCGTTCGCTGCAAGCCGAACTCGAGAAAAAGGGCGTTATCTTCACCAAGCCCGACCTCGGCACGTTCCGCGACAAGTTGCGATCAGCCGGGTTCTACCAGGAGTGGCGCGGCAAGATCGGCAACGAGGCATGGACGCTGCTCGAGAAGCACGTTGGCAAGCTCGCTTGACGACGAACACGGGGCGGAGGTCGAGGTAGCGCGCAGCCGCACTGCGTGCCGCTTGTGCTTGTGATTGGACCACAGGCGCCGATCGCAAACGAGATCGAGCCTCGAATCGGTCACGCTGCACGCGCGGAAGATAAATTCTCCACTACGCACGAACGCCGGCGCGAAGCGAAGGCGGAACGCTACGCGCCAAGAGGCGCCAGGAAGTGGCGAGCAAGCTTGTTCAATCGGCCCCCTGCAAATCGATCGGGACCGGCTTTACGTGCCAGACGTCGCGGTTGTATTCGGCGATCGTGCGATCGGAGGAAAACTTGCCGAGGCGCGCAACGTTGAGAATGGACATGCGCGTCCATTGCGTCGGATCCTGGTAGGTTTCGCTGACCTTCCGCTGGCAGTCGACGTAGGAAGCGTAGTCGGCAAGGAGCAGGAAGGTGTCGTAATTCAGCAGGTGCTCCAGCAACGGCTGAAACAGCGACGGGTCGCCATGCGAGAAGAGGCCGCCGCTGATGAGGCCGATGACCTCCTTCAGTTCCTGATTCTGTTGGTATACCTCCCATGGCCGGTAGCCTGCCGCCACGCGCTTGGCCGCTTCGTCTGCCGTCAGTCCGAAGAGAAAGAAATTCTCCGCGCCAACTTCCTCGCGAATCTCGACATTGGCGCCGTCGAGCGTCCCGATCGTAAGCGCTCCGTTGAGCGAGAACTTCATGTTGCCAGTACCAGAGGCTTCTTTGCCAGCGGTGGAGATTTGCTCGGACAGATCCGCTGCGGGGTAGATGCGCTCGCCGAGCTTGACGTTGAAATTCGGCACGAACACGACCTTCAACCGCCCTGCCACGTCGAAATCGCGGTTCACGACATCCGCCACCGCATTGATGAGCTTGATCATGAGCTTCGCTGTCATGTAGCTCGGAGCGGCCTTGCCACCGAAGACGAAGGTGCGCGGCACGATGTCCGATGTAGGACTCTGCTTGATGCGGTTGTACAGCGTGATGATGTGCAGGACGTTGAGATGCTGCCGCTTGTATTCGTGAATGCGCTTGGCATGGATGTCGAACAGGCTCGCCGGGTCGACGGCGATGCCGAGGTGGCGACGGATGTAGTCGGCGAGCTTCTGCTTGTTGCCGGCTTTTACCTGCCGCCAGCTCTCCTGGAACCCCGCGTCGTCGGCATGACGTTCAAGGTCGCGCAACCGCGAGAGGTCGCGCTTCCAGCCCTCCCCGAGGACGCGGGTGAGCAGCGCCGACAGTCCGGGGTTGCTGAGGACGACGAAGCGCCGCGGTGTGACACCGTTGGTCTTGTTGTGGAACTTGTGCGGCCACATGTCGTAGAAGTCACGCAGCACGGTCTCTTCGAGCAGTCGGGAGTGAAGCTCGGCAACGCCGTTGATGGCGAAACTGCCGACGCACGCGAGATGCGCCATGCGCACGTAACGCGGTCCGGTTTCGTCGATGATCGACATTCGCCGCACGCGGTCCCAGTCGTGGAGGAACCGCTGGCGAACCTCGTCGAGGAAGCGCGAGTTGATCTCGTAGATGATTTCCAGATGGCGAGGCAGCACGCTCTGGAACATCGGCACGGGCCACTTCTCCAGCGCCTCCGGCAGCAACGTGTGATTGGTATAGGCGAAGGTGCTGGTGGTGATTTGCCAGGCCGTTTCCCAGTCCAGCTGGTTGTCGTCGACGAGCAGGCGCATCAGCTCGGCCACCGCAATCGCCGGGTGGGTGTCGTTCAGCTGCACCACGAACTTGTCGTTGAAGTTCTTGAGGTCCATCTCGTCGGTGTTGTAGATGCGGATCATGTCCTGCAGCGAACACGAGACGAAGAAGTGCTGCTGGATGAGGCGCAGACGCTTGCCCGTTTCCGGTTCGTCATTGGGGTAGAGCACCTTGGTGATGGTCTCCGACTGGATCTTGTGGTGCACCGCTCCATAGTAGTCACCGAGATTGAACGTTCGGAAATCGAACGACACCGGCGCCTCCGCGCTCCACAGGCGCATCAGGTTCGCGTTGTTCACGCCGAAGCCCAGAACCGGCGTATCGTTCGCAACGCCCCGGAACACCTCGGCTGCGTGCCATTTCACGTGAAGGCGGCCGTCTTGATCGGTGACCTCGGTGTGTCCGCCGATCTTCACCTCGAAGCGAGTTCGTGGGCGGCGCAGCTCCCAAGGATTGCCGTGCCGAAGCCAGGTGTCGGTGATTTCCTGCTGCCAGCCATCGCGGATCACTTGATCGAAGATCCCGAACTCGTAGCG
The DNA here is from genome assembly GCA_963728935.1 of uncultured beta proteobacterium. Lineage (GTDB taxonomy): Bacteria > Pseudomonadota > Gammaproteobacteria > Burkholderiales > Casimicrobiaceae > CAVSMC01. Next base: position 122,647 of record CAVSMC010000003.1, read on the forward strand.
GATGCCATAGCCGATGGCCGGAATCTCCAGCGTCGCGAGGGAGTCCATGAAGCAGGCCGCGAGCCGCCCGAGCCCTCCATTGCCAAGGCCGGGCTCCTCCTCCTGCTCGAGCAGCGCGTCCAGGTCGATGCCGAGCGCGCTCATCGCGGCGCGCGCATTGTCGAGTATGCCGAGGTTCAACAGGTTGTTCGCAAGGTGGGGGCCGGGCAGGTATTCGGCCGACAGGTAACACACCGTGCGGTTCTTTTCTCTCCTGTGCACCTTCGCTGTACGCACGAACCTGTGCAGCATGCGATCGCGCACTGTGTAGGCGAGAGCCTGGTAGAGATCGCTCTGCGTGGCCGACTCCAGCGGGCGTCCCTGTACGTAAAAGAGATTGTCGAGGAATGCCCACTTGATCGTTTCGGCACTGAGGCCGGTACGCGTGCGCTCGAACCTGCCCTCCTCGACGCTCGCCGCTTTGCCGTCATCGTTCATGCCGCGCTCCTTCGCTTCCGGCCTCGTACCCGGACGCTTCAATACGGCCAAATCCAGTCGTTCGCTTCCGGCAAGTCCACGCCATACTCGTACGCGTGTTGGCGACAGCGCAACTGGAGGTCATGCAGCTTCTCCTTGACGTGCGCGCCGGCCACGTGCAACGCCGGGAGGCGGTCGATGACGTCGATCGCGAGGCTGAAGCGGTCGATCTGGTTCTGGATCGCAAGTTCGAGCGGCGTGTTGATGCTCCCTTTCTCCTTATAGCCGCGAACGTGCATGTTCCCGTGGTTGGCACGGCGATAGGCGAGGCGGTGAATGAGCCACGGGTAGCCATGGAAGTTGAAGATCACCGGCTTGTCGAGCGTGAACAGGCTGTCGAAGTCCCTATCCGACAAGCCGTGCGGGTGCTCCGACTGCGGCGTGAGCTTGTAGAGATCGACGACGTTGACGAAACGGATCTTCAGTGTCGGAAAGCTCTCGCGCAACAGCACCGTAGCCGCGAGAGCCTCCTTGGTGGGAATGTCACCCGCGCTCGCCATCACGACATCCGGCTCGCCGCCATCGTCGTTGCTCGCCCAGTCCCAGATGCCGATCCCTTTGCTGCAATGGAGGACGGCGGCCTCCATGTCGAGGTATTGCAAATGCTTCTGCTTGTCGCAGACGATGACGTTGATGTAATCGGTGCTCTTCAGGCAATGGTCCGCCACCGACAACAGGCAGTTCACGTCAGGCGGCAGGTAGATCCGTGTGACATCGGGGCTCTTGTTCACGACCACGTCGAGGAAGCCCGGATCCTGATGGGTGAATCCGTTGTGGTCCTGCCGCCAGACGGTCGACGTGATGAGCAGGTTGAGAGACGACACCGGCGCTCGCCACGGCACGTCCTTCGACATCGCGAGCCATTTGGCATGTTGGTTGAACATGGAGTCGATCACGTGCACGAAGGCTTCGTAGGTCGAGAAGAAGCCGTGGCGCCCGGTCAGTAGATAGCCTTCCAGCCAGCCCTCGAGCGTGTGCTCCGAAAGCATCTCCATCACGCGCCCGTCGGTCGATAGTTCGCCGCCGTCAGCATCGTCGGGCAGCATGTCGGCGAGCCAGGTCTTCTTGCTGACCTGGTAGATGTCGTCCAGCTTGTTCGACGCGTTTTCGTCGGGCCCGAAGACGCGGAAGTTCCCCGGATTGCGAAGCATGATGTCGCGCAGAAATTTGCCCAGCGGGCGCGTGTTCTCGGCGGAGATCTTGCCGGGGCCGGGTAGCTTTTCGGCATATTCGCGGAAGTCCGGCATGCGCAGCGCCTTGCGGATGAGTCCGCCGTTGGCGTGCGGATTGGCGCTCATGCGGCGCGCGCCCTTCGGTGCGAGCGCTTTGAGCTCGGGACGCAGCGCGCCGTCGTCCCCGAAGAGCTGTTCCGGCTTGTAGCTGTGTAGCCACTCGGCGAGCTTCGTCAGGTTGGCTGCATTGGTCTTGATCTCCGCCATCGGCACCTGGTGCGAACGCCATGTGCCTTCGACCTTGTGGCCGTTGACTTCCTTCGGGCCCGTCCAGCCTTTGGGGCTGCGCAGGACGATCATCGGCCAGCGCGGCCTCGTGACACGCCCGCTCGCGCGCGCTTCCCGCTGCAGACGACGGATTTCGACGACGCAGCGCTCGAGCGTATCCGCCATCTGCTTGTGCATGACCATCGGATCGGCACCCTCTACGAAATGCGGCGTCCAGCCGTAGCCCTTGAAGAGGTTCTCGAGCTCCTCGTGCGAGATGCGCGCGAGAATCGTAGGATTGTTGATCTTGTAGCCATTGAGATGGAGGACCGGCAATACCGCACCATCTCGGATCGGATTCAGGAACTTGTTCGAATGCCACGAGGTTGCGAGCGGAGCAGTCTCCGATTCGCCATCACCGACTACCACCATCACCAACAGGTCGGGGTTGTCGTAGGCCGCGCCGAACGCGTGCGAGATGCAGTAACCGAGCTCGCCGCCCTCGTGGATCGATCCCGGCATTTCCGGCGTGCAATGACTGCCTATCCCGCCGGGAAAGGAGAACTCCTTGAAGAACTGACGCAGCCCTTCCTCGTCCTCGCCCTTGTTCGGATAGGTCTCGCTGTACGTGCCTTCGAGGTACACCGGCGCGAGCACGCCCGGCGCACCGTGACCGGGTCCCGCCATGAACACGGCATCGAGGTCGTACTTCTTGATGATGCGATTCATGTGCACATAGGCAAAAGCGAGTCCCGGACTCGCGCCCCAGTGCCCGAGCAGACGGCCCTTGATGTGTTCGGGCTTGAGCGGTTGTCGCATCAGCGGGTTCTCGCGCAGATAAATCATGCCCGCAGCCAGGTAGCAGCAGGCGCGCCAGTAGCGGTCGACCTTCTCGAGTTCGTCGGAATGGGGATTGGTCGTCACGCTCATGTTCAACCTCCGGTCGATGGGGCTTCCGATGTCATTTGTCTGTCTGCCCGGAACGCTTGCAGAACGAACCCGGCGCGTCGCCTGCGACAACGCGGCGTCCTGCGCGCGCGAAAGATGTGCTCGCAGGTTCGAGAAGAGAGCGCTCTAACCTCGCTCGTGCAAGCTTACGCCGAAGTTTGCAACGACTGCGTGCGAGGCGTCGGCGGCGCGCCGATTGCGGTGAAAACGTCGATCGCGGCGCCTGCGAAAGCGCGGCCCGTGTTCTCGGCCAGCGACACAGCGCCGGCTTGCTATGAAAGATCTTGACGCGACGCTCGATCGCGTTCGACGGGACGACGGCGACTGCGCGTGATGCGGGTCAGTCGGCACCCGCCCAAATCACGACCTCCTCGGTGACGATGCGCTTCACGACGCGCGTCGACGAACGCGGCATCTGCCGTTCTTTGATGATGCGCTCGAGGTCACTGCGGGCGGCCGCAAGGTCGATCGCCTGCAGGATGGCGACCCAGTCTTTCCCGCCATTGAGTCGCGTTTGAATCTCGTATTCCGTGCGCTGATGTGCTTTCGGCACTGCTGCTTCCTGCGTATGTCGGCGACGCTTGCGCACGACGGTCTGGCGCACGGCTTCGCTACGACCGAGGCAATGATTCTCGCCGGACGACGCGCGAGTGCGATTTGATGAGCGTCAACTGGGGGTCAATTGCGACCGGCCGAAATGGCTTGCGTTGGATCAGGGATGAAGCAAGGGCCAATGCCGAGCGTGATCCGCTTGCGACGAACGCATGTCTTCGCCGCTCGCTCGTTGTCTCGGCGAGATCCGCGTCAAGGCAACTGACGAAGGTGTTCGCTGACATGCAATCGCGCCCGATCTCGTGGTGCCGGGCAGCCGTGGCGTATTCGCTGCTGCCCCTTCGCGCATCAGGGGTAACACGTCATCTCTCTGGGCGCTAACGCTGCGCACCGCGTGGACAGGCCAAAAAAACATCGGCTGGCCCATTTCCCCACCCACCTTGGTGAGGGAATAGCTCGGTCGATCCAATATGCTGGACTGTATTGGTGACCGGCATGGATCCGTGCGCGTCAACCCGAAAAAGGGTTTGTATCACGTTCCAAGCCGTGCACCATTTGGACGCAGATGAGGAAAGGGCACGCCGGACGTGAGGAGGATCCATGAGTGGGCAAGCGGTTCCAGAACCCATCGCGCCAGGAACAGCCGCGGGAGACGCTAATCGAACAGCCGGTTCGGCGCTGGACGATGCGCTGGAAAACCACCCGTTGCTCAGACGACTCGCTGCGTGGGCCGGCGTGGCAACGGTCGTCATCACCAATTCCGCCAAGGTCGTTGAGGCCTTGGGAAAGCTGCGACCCGAGTATGTGCGTTTCTCAAACGCCGTGGGCGGCTGGGTCTATGCAAAATTGGGCCAGACCGGTACAGCCATATTGCATTACGCGTGGTTGACGGTAGCCGTGTCGTTGCTCGCGATTGGATATTTCGCATTGGCCTATTGGGTCGACCAACGGTACCTCAAGAAGCGGTCGACGGTGGCGCGTCGTGTATGGCGCACGCTACTCGTGCTCCTCTTCTTGACCATCGCCGGGTATAGCAGCGCATCACTCCTCAGGCCGGCGAAGAACATCGAAGCGACAATAGAATCCGTTGCACCATCCTTTGGTCAAGAATTGGTCGTTCTCAATCCGCGGCGCAGTGCAAGCGGACACTTGAAGGACGACCCCAAAGTCGACGCAAGAGATGAGCCAGGGGGCATTCGCTACGACAGAAATGACCCCGCCGTAACCGCTCAGGCGTGGACGACGGCGCAGGCGCTGGTGGCACTTCTGGCTGATCGACATGAAGCGCTAAAGCCGGAGGACGCAAAGCTCATACGCCGGCATCTCGACTACCTCGATAGCAAGCGACTTCCCGATCTCGAAGGATGGGGATACATGGAGCCGTTCGATTGGGGGGTCACCGAGATTGCAGCATGGGTCGTGTTGGCGGAACTCGCGTCGATTCAGCCAGCCGTGGCCGAATCAATATGGGGCAAGGACTTGACCGTGCCGTTGGAGAGAATCAAGCGCGATGTTGCGATCATCCGCGCACGACAAGAGCGATCGGGTGGCTGGTCTCCGATAGCGGACGTCTCCAATCCCAAATATGCACGCACGTACTCGACGGTCATGTCTATCTGGGCATTGGCCGAGCTCGATCAAAGCCAACGCGCCGCGCAACTCATCGAATCCAACGATTCCGCTCAAATCAGAGATGGAATGAGATGGCTGATGCGTAACTACGCCAAGGAGCAGCACAGTTGGGTGCCGAATCCGGAACGCGGCTCTCAAAACGACGCGTTTCCCGGGCTGACTGTCCAGACCCTGTTCGTCCTCGGCAGAACCGGTCCCAACTACACGTTGATGTACAAAGATTCCCCTGCGTACAAAGACGCGCTCGACTGGTTCGTGCAGGAGATTGACATCACTTCCTCTCCCACCTTGAAACCGCGCCTCGTATCTTCCTCACCGGCGGAAAACGCGCGCGTCCATGACTCGGACCGCTATCTCGATGGGTCGCGGTTCATGGTGGAAAGCAGCTCCTTCCTGTGGATGCCGTGGACACTTGCGCTCTGCTCCGAGGCGGACACGATTCAATGGGGATCCATCCAGAAAACGCAGGCCGTCCGACAAGGCTGCCAAGCCGTCAAGGAACGCGTAGATGCGCTGGAGACGTTCGTAAGAGCCGAAACGTTCACATACGCGATGGCCGAATCGTTACTGGGATTGCGGCTTACGCTACCGGCACAGGCGGGGCAAAAGTGAGTCCGCGCGGGCCTCAGTCGTTGCGCCGAGTGCGGCGATGCCACCATGTTGCCACGCCGATCAGCGCGAAGAGTCCGAGCAGGCTCCAATTGGAGAGCGCCGGAACCGCGATAGCTTCCGGCGTAATGCACGGCGCCGTCGTGAACGTCAAATCGCTGCCTTTCGTATTCCTGCCGTCCGAGTCGTCGGCAGTAACACGGAAGTGGTAGGTGGTGGCGCAGGTGAGACCGCCGACGTCCAGCGACACCGGCGTCTGCCCTTGGGCCGCGATGACGTTGAACGGGACTGCGTTGACGAAGAGGTGGTCGTATGGGACGGTCAACCCGTAATCGAAGAAGGTCGCGCTGATGTCCTGCCCGTTGCCATTGACCGTGCCGTTCAGCGTCGCGCCGGTAGCCACGATCGAGCTCGCGGGTAGGGTAACGACGGTAATACCCGCCTGAGCTTGGGCTTCGGGCGCCATTGCCAGCATGAGAGTAAGCAGCGCAGCGCTCAACCATGGCACACCGAAGTCGACCTTCTGGCTCATTTCACCTCCGAACGGAAACGGTTTCGGGAAGCGCGGTGATTCCCGGTGGCTATGGGCATTATGAGAGGCGGCACGCTCGTCCGGATCATAGATCATAGCTCCACGCGTACTGACTGGGCATTTCCGCGCGGTTATTGCGTGCGAATCGCGAGTTCCACCGATGCGCCCGTGTGGCCGGGCTGCCGATCGTCGCCCGTTGCTGGCAGACCGATTGCGCCGGATTCTGGACACGCGACGACGACATGACGCATGCCGGCTTTATCGACGAGTGTAAGCGAGTGACTGCTTCTCGTATGCGCGCAGAATGGACACGGGCAAAGTTGCCCACACGATTCCATCGGCCAAGCGTACGTCTAAACGATTGGCAGAAGACTCACCGCTTTTCGGGACGACGGATCGACCCTAAATTGACATCCGTTAGGCGGACCTGCCCTCGCTTTCTCGTCGGGCGCTCCGTTCGCGACCTGAACGCAAGAGCGGCCTGTCGCCGTTCCGGAGTTCAACTGCCGAAACTGCGAATTGCGCAGGCGCGATTGAGCCCAACATCGGTCTTCGACCGGTGCACGATAGCCGCTCTGATTTGACTATTGGTGTCAGCCATCATGGGCCAATCAAATCGGAGCGGTGACACCTCGCCAATGCGCTCAATTGGCGCCGCGGCCCCAGCCCCCACGTTGCAGTTGGTCCCGTTGTTCCTTGGTGAGCAGCGCGTCCATCTGCTTGTATGCATCGGCCCCGGACGACCACATCTGCTGCCGAAGACCCTCGATGTTCTTGTATGCCTTGCCGACGGCTGCATCGTCGGCTTTGCCCGAGGCGATTTGCTCGCGCAATTTGAACTGCTGCTCCTGCATCTTGCCCATCAACTCCCAATGCTTGGTGAACAGGGCTTCCTGGATCTTGGTGATCTTTTCCCTCTGATCGTCGGTCAGGTTGAGGCCATTTGCACCGTAGCCATACATCATTCCGGGCCCCATGCCATACCCACCGTAGCCGCCCATCATCCCGGGGCCCATGCCATAGCCGCCCATCATCCCGGGGCCCATGCCATAGCCACCGTAGCCGCCCATCATCCCGGGGCCCATGCCATAGCCACCATAGCCGCCCATCATCCCGGGTCCATAGCCACCCTGCCCCTGGCCATAGCCGCCCATCATGCCCGGGCCGCCTCCGCCCATCTGGGCATAGCTCAGAGGAATGGTCACTGCAACCGCTACTGCCGCGAGTACCGCCGCGATGGTCCGCTTCTTCATGCGATTCTCCTTTGTCATTGTCGCGGGATGAGTGATGTTTGGTGAGGTGTTCATCCTTATCTCCTTGGGAATGATTGCGGAAGGTGGGATTGCATCCACGCCGCGGCACGAAGCACAACGGCGTACAACCGACGCAGACGCGGATGCTTCTGCGGGGGCGGATCGATACCGCCCCGCTCAACAGCGCGGCTTAAAGCCTGAGGTGATTGAAGCGAAGGAACGGCGGCACATCCGACGACGGATATGCGGCGTGCGCCACCCCAAACGGCGGCGGGAGAGCAAGGATGATGCGGACTTTCTCGACCCCGACGATCAGAGGCTGCCCGTCCGGTTGATCGCCGATGAATGGAAGCTTGCTGACGAGCGGCAAGTCAGTCTTGCAGAACTGCTCGCAGCCGACGGGCGTGCCTCCATCAGTGCGATGTTCGCTTGAATTCGCAGCGGCTGCATGGGCCGGCGCCGGGCCCCGTTCAACCCAGCCGCAAGCATGGGCAATTCCGACAAACAGCGCAAATAGCCACATCGCAAGCGCGACGCCGATAATTGTCCTGCGCTGCCGAACGGTCGGCCCGACCATCCCACTGCGACCTCAATGGCGCCGACGAAGTTCTGGTCCATAAAGCGAGCCGGCGCAGAAGTTGACACAGATCAAGCCCGTTGCTCGGCCGTTCGGTCGCCAAAGGACCTAGGCTTGTTATCGCACAGCGATCCGTTCGGGACGCACCCCCGATAAGACGACACGCCACACAGGTCCGCAAAGGCCGCTTTGAAAAGAGCTGAGCGCCCGCGTCGCACGGCTGCTCGGCGCCGAAAGGCGACCCGCGGCGTTCGCGCTCACGCTCGGCGGCGCCCGAGCCGCGAGCATCGCAGTCGGGCTCGTCCCCCGGCTAGACCAGATGCGAATTTGCCGCTCGGCATCTCCATTGAAATCGAGGTTGCGCAGCTTTGCGATTCTGATGACGTAAGCAAACGACGCCTTCAATGATCGCCTCCCGGACCTCGCTCCGAACCACGGAGCGGGGATTAAAGCATGAGGCGGGCTCGATAACGTAAACTAGCAAACGTCAGTTCCGACGCGATGCTGGTCATGTACCAGGTACGCGTGTCAGTATCGTTTCCAATTGTTAACCCTGGGACAGCGATTAAACAAAGCATGCGTTCAACTATTGGGATGCCGTCGGATGCGTTGCGCGGCATACCGGCTGACATTTGGGCAACGCTCGAGCGTGCGGTGAACTCCGCAGCAGATCGACTCGCATCGAAGGCTGCCGGCGAGCTCGCAATCGCTTCGATCACTTTGCCGGTCGTCCTCGATGCTGCGCTAGCGCGCGGCGCCGAGATGTGCTGGTTTTCGAGGACTCAAGATCTAACGATGTATGGAAGCGGCATTGCGTTTCGCTTCGACACTGACGCCGACAAACGGTTTCAAGCGCAGAGTGCCCTCTGGCAATCGCTTGAAGCGGAAACCGTTCCGCCTGTGGCGTGGTTCTCCGTTCCTTCGGCCACGGCTCACCCGTCTCCGTCGATTTGGATACCGCGAGTACTCATCCGGATCAATCGTGATCGGACGATAGTCACCCTCTGTGCGGTGCGAGAAGACGCTACGCCGCCCGCAGAAGTCCGTCGGAGCTGGCTCGAAGCGCTTCGAAGACTGCTCGATCCGCCGCCCAACGAGCCGCGCGTCCCCAATACGATTATCTCCACAACATCGATGCCCGATGCGCAGACTTGGCGGGCGCGGGTGCGCGCAGCTATCGACGCGATCGCCAATGGAGAACTGATCAAGGTAGTCTTGGCGCGCCGCCTCAGTATTCAAATGAAGTGCCCGGTGGTGCCCGGAGAGCTCGCTGAACGGCTCGCCCGCAATCATCGTGGCTGCTACGTGCTGTCCTTTCCGTTTGAACGAGGCTGGGTGGTGGCGGCCACGCCAGAATTGCTGACGAGCAAGCGCGATCGGCGCTTGATCAGTCATGCGTTGGCCGGCACCGCGAAGCGACACGACGAACCCGCTGCCAACGCCAACGCGGCATCCGCGTTGCTCGGTTCGGCGAAGGAGCGACAGGAGCACACAGTAGTCGTCGATGCCATCGCAGCCGGCATGGCCGATCTCTGCGACGAGGTTGAGCATCCGACAGCTCCGATGGTGCTGCCGCTGCGTTTCCTCCAGCATCTTTGGACTCCGCTCGCCGGACACCTGCGGCCCGGCGTGAGCCTGCTCGATGCCGTGACGCACTTGCACCCTACGCCAGCGGTTCTTGGGTCACCTGTCGATGCCGCTCGCGGTTGGCTCGCCAAGATCGCCGAATCCCGGGACGGGCTCTATAGCGGCGTTGTGGGTTGGATCGATACCAAAGGCGATGGCGACGCAGTGGTCGTGCTGCGTTCAGCGTATATCGATGGCCGCACGGTCGTCCTGTGGGCCGGAGCGGGCATCGTGGCGGAATCCGATCCCGATGCTGAACTGAGCGAAACGGAACTGAAGCTCGCGACCATGCTCGAGGCGTTGCAGAGCGCGTGACAGACGCCGACGTCACTTTTGCGTGGGCGGCGCGCCTGGTGAACGGGCTCGCGATGGCGGGCGTCCGGCGGGTTGTGCTCTCCCCAGGATCCCGTTCGACACCGCTCGCGCTGGCCGCGCTGCGTCAACCCGCGCTGCAATCGCACGTGGTCGTCGACGAGCGCTCTGCCGCGTTCTTCGCACTTGGTTTGGCGAAGGCCCTGGCGGCCCCCGTTGGCGTGGTCGCCACGTCGGGATCCGCGATCGCGAATTGGTTTCCCGCCGTGGTGGAGGCGGATATGGCGCGCGTTCCGCTGCTGCTGCTCTCCGCAGACCGGCCGCCCGAGTTGCACGATTGCGGCGCCAATCAGACGACAGATCAGATACGGCTGTTCGGCCATCACGTTCGCGCCTTCCATCAGTTGCCTCCTCCGGACAACCATCCCGACTGGCTGACTCGTCTTGCCGCACTTTGCATCGCCGAGAGCGTGGGGCCGCTTCCGGGGCCGGTGCAGATCAACGTTCCGCTGCGCGAGCCGCTCGTGCCATCGAGCGATCGGTTGCCCACGAGCGGACCCAACCCGCCCAAGCGGCTCGCCGCGACGCTGCAACCTGATCGTGAGAGCATCGACATCCTGCTGCGACTCATTGCGAGCGGACCCGGGGCGATCGTTTGCGGACCCGACAATCTGGGCAGCGCGTTCCGCTTCGAGGTCGGCGAACTGTCCCGCCGTCTGAGAGTTCCCTTGTTCGCGGACATACTGTCCTCGCTGCGTTTCGACCGCGACGTCGGTGATGCGGCTTTGGCTTTTCCGGACCAGGTGTCTCGGCGAGCGCCCACTCCCGCCTGGATTCTGCGCTTCGGTGGCATGCCGGTATCGCGCGCAATCGCGCAGTGGATGGACCGCTGCCGGCGAAGCGAGCAAATCGTGGTGTCGGCACATCCTCGGGTGGCCGATCCCGATGGCACGGCAACCCATGTGATCCACGCAGATCCGGCGGCACTGTGCGCGAGCCTTGCCGGCGAGCCCGCGCCGCCGACGTGGCGCGATGAATTCTTGCGGCTTGACGGCGAAGCGGCCAGCGACGCCGAGGCTATCTGCGAAAACGGCCGTGCTTTCGAAGGCGCCGTGCTGCGCAGCGTACTTCACGCGCTGCCGGACGCCACTCCGGTCTTTGTCGGGAACTCGCTCGCGGTGCGTTTCGCCGAGTGGTTCGCGGGTCGTGGTTCCAGGACCTTGCGCATCTTCGGCAATCGCGGCGCAAGTGGAATCGACGGAAATCTTTCGACGGCGTTCGGAATATCCGCTGCGCTGGGTGGTCGCGTGTTGGCGGTCGTCGGCGACTTGGCGTTTCTGCACGACCTCAACGCGCTGGCGTTGGTCCGTCACGGCTCACTGGTCGTGCTCCTCCTGGACAACGGCGGTGGGGCTATCTTCGATCATCTTCCGCAAGCTGCGCTGCCGGAGTACGAGCAGGCATGGCTCACACCCCAAGCAATGGAACCTGCCGCTGCTGCGCAAGCGTTCGGCCTGGATTGCTGCCGAGTGGAGTGTGCCGCCAGTGCCGCGTCCGCTGTGGTGAGCGGACTCAGCACATCCCGCTCCCGGATCGTTCACGTTCCGATCGACCGCGCGCACAGTCTCGCCCAAGTGCGCGCGTTTCATTCGGCCGGGATCACGCGAGCCTGAGCGAACGAGTATGTCCGCTGCGAATCGGCTGCCGCCTCGCGGTACGCAATCCGATGACGCGCACGGCGTGCGCATCGTCGATGTCCACGTCCGTCCGTATCGGCTGCCGCTGCACCGTCCCTGGGTCGCGGCCTCAGGGACAATGCCCGTCAGGCTCGGCTGTTTGTTGCGCGTGACAACGGCGGACGGCATCGCGGGGTGGGGAGACTGTGCCCCGCTTCCCAGTTCGGGCGAGGCAGGCTATCGCCGAACCCTCGACGAGCTGGGGGCGCTCGCCGATCGGTGCGTCGGTGCAGACATCGACGCCGCGCTCGGTCGTCTTCATGCGATCACCTGTAGCGAAGTACGGTGGGCGCTGGAAACCGCGGTGCTCGACGCGCAGGCGAGACGACAGCGGTTGCCGCTCTATCAATTTCTTGGCGGAACGCCTGTCGACGGTGTACGTGCGAACGCTGCGTTGGGTCCATTGGACCGCGACTGCGCACAAAGGGCACAGCGAGCGATCGAGAAAGGTTTCCTCATCGCGAAGATCAAAGTGGGGATCGAATCCCCGCAGCTCGAGGCGACACTGCTGCGGCACTTGGTCGATGCCACGAGCGGAAAGCTGCAGCTCCGCCTCGACGCCAACCGCGCTTGGCAGGCCGACGAAGCCGAGCGATTTCTCGACGCAATATCCGACTTGCCGATCGACGGCGTAGAGGAGCCGCTTGCAAGCCCTACGATTGACGCTTTACGTCATCTCCAGGCCGAACGGACTTTCCCGATCGCAGTCGACGAATCGCTGCCGACACTTGGCGCCGACCGCCTTGTGGCCGCCAGCGCGGTGCGACGTTTGGTGATCAAGCCGGCGCGGATGGGCAGCTTGAGGTCCACGCTGCAATTGGCCCAGAGGGTGTGCAGCGCCGGCGTCGAGGTCGTGCTGACTTCCGTCGTCGACTCGTCGATCGGAGTCATCGCCACGGCGCATCTGGCCGCGGTTCTACCGAATCGATTGACGCATGGAATCGCGACCCTCGACTGGTTGGCGGACGACGTGGCGACGCCGCCTTCGATCGTCGCCGGGAAGATGCGGCTCTTACCCGACGCGGGCCTGGGCCTCGTTCCTTGGGGCGCGGCATCGTAGCCGTGCTCGCGGGCCATCTGTGGACGGCCGCTCATGGCCGTCACTTTCGCGTTTGACCGACTATCAGCTATTGATAGCCACAGCGAAACAGAAAATGGCAACGCGAGCGACTCGCGGATTTTTGTGGCGGCTTGGTATACAGCACGCGGAGACATGAAAGCGGAGAAGCCGAAGCGGCGCGAACGCGTATCCTATGCGTAGTTGGCTAGCGCAGACAATGGTGGCCTATCGGTAGAAGAAAGGCACACTTCGTCCGGTGTCCGGCGACAGCGTCAATGCACCTCTGTCGTGAAGTCGAAGGACACGTGCTGCAGTCAGTAGCTACCATCCGCAGAACGATTTGACGACGGAGGCGAGAATGGTCAACCGAATACGCGGCTTTGTCGTGATCGCGGCAACGGTATCAATAGCGGCACCGGGTGCGCTGCATGCCGAGGGCGAGCATCATTGGAGCTATCACGGCTCGACAGGCCCCGCCAAGTGGGCCGCGCTCGAACGCGAGTACACGGCCTGCGGGCTTGGCAAGATGCAGTCGCCGATCGACATCCATGACGCGGACGCGAAGAAGAGCGATCTTCCCGCCATCGCTTTCGATTACAGACCGTCGCCGCTGAGGATCATCGATAACGGTCACACGGTCCAGGTCGATTATGCTCCCGGCAGTTCGATCACCGTGCAAGGCAAGCAATACGAACTCGTGCAGTTTCACTTTCACAAGCCGAGCGAAGAAAGAATCAACGGCAAGAGTTCCGACATGGTGGCCCACCTCGTGCACAAGGATCGAGACGGCAATCTCGCTGTCGTTGCCGTTCTTCTCAAGACCGGAGGATCTAGCAGTCTGATCGAGACGCTGTGGAAGAACGTTCCCAAGCAAAAGGGCAAGGAGCGTGACGTGCAGGGCGTTGAGGTGAACGCGGCGGATCTGCTTCCTGCGAATAAAGGCGCCTATTACACGTTCACCGGATCCCTGACGACGCCCCCCTGCAGTGAAGGCGTTACCTGGTTCGTGCTCAAAGACCCGATCTCAATTTCGAAAGACGAGGTCGCGCGCTTCGCGCACCTTTATCCGATGAACGCTCGTCCGACGCAACCGGTTAATGGCCGAGAGATTCGCTTCAGCCAATAAGCACGGTTGAACATGCTTTCAGCGCAGTGCCGTCGCACGACGAATGTGCGTCGGGGTAGGTTCGCTGTCGCGAAGTTGTCACTTACTCTGGCCGTCTCCGACAGCGGCGCACGGTTGATCTTCTTCACGTCGACCACTGCGCCATCGGCGGCAGCGACGACGCCCTTTCTAACCGGCGTCGTACGCGGCGATTGCACCGGTACCAGACGGTGCGCCGGTACAGGAAGGCGGCGACGAGTGCGACGATATCAGTCGATTTGATCGCGCCAGGCCGGGAGCCTGTACGGCGAGCGTCGAAGCGCGAGCGGCCTGGCAGTCGTGGGTGCTGTCCTTGCCGAAGTCACCGACGACAGCGGCCGTCTTGCGGTATCAGTCCGACTCCATATGAGGTAGGCGGCCTACAGAAATGTAGGCGCTGAGGGCATAGGCTCCACTTATTTCCGATCGCACTTCGCGATCGATGCAAGGACAGCCAAATGCGAAAGCTCCTGCTCGCCATCTGCATCACTTCGGTGTGCGCCGCCATGCCTGCAGCAGCGCAGGTGAATGTGGCCTTCGACACTCCCAGCGTCAGCATCGGAATCAACATCGGAACCTATCCGCAGCTGGTTCCGATTCCCGGCTATCCGATTTACTACGCGCCGCACCTCAACGCGAACTATTTCTTCTACGACGGGATGTTTTGGGTCTACTTCGGCGGTAACTGGTACACGAGCGCGTGGTACGACGGTCCGTGGGAGGTTGTCGAACCCGTGGCGGTACCGTTGTACATACTTCGCGTCCCAGTGCGCTATTACCGCCGGCCGCCTCCCTATTTCCGGACTTGGGTCGCGAGTGCACCGCCGCGCTGGGGCGAGCATTGGGGTCACTCTTGGGAGGAGCGTCGGCGCGGTTGGGATCACTGGGACCGCAGTGCGGTGCCACCACCGGCGCCGCTGCCGACATATCAGCGACAGTATTCCGGCAACCGCTATCCGCACATTGATCAGCAGCAATCACTGCAGAGTCGGAACTATCGCTATCGCCCTCGTGACGCCGTCGCGCAACAGTATTACCAGCGACTGCAGGCGGACGCTTCGTCGCGTCGCGGGCAAGCGGCACCGGCGTCGCAAGGGCAGCCTCCGCACCCGACGCCACCACAGCAAGCACAACGCAGCCGCGCCCAGAATGCGTCTGGGGCACGCGAGCAACAGCAAGCCGAGCAGGCGCAGAAGCATCAGGCCGAGCAGGCACAGCGCTCGCAACAGCAGGCGCAGCAGCGTCAGGCCGAGCAGGCGCAGCGCTCGCAACAACAGGCGCAGCAGCGTCAGGCCGAGCACGCACAGCGCTCGCAACAACAGGCGCAGCAGCGTCAGGCCGAGCACGCACAGCGCTCGCAACAACAAGCCCAGCAGCGTCAGGCCGAGCACGCACAGCGCTCGCAACAACAAGCCCAGCAGCGTCAGGCGGAGCAGGCACAGCGCTCGCAACAACAAGCCCAGCAGCGTCAGGCCGAGCAGGCGCAGCGCTCGCAACAGCAGGCGCAGCAGCGTCAGGCGGAGCATGCGCAGCGCTCGCAACAGCAGGCGCAGCAGCGTCAGGCGGAGCAGGCGCAGCGCTCGCAACAGCAGGCGCAGCAGCGTCAGGCGGAGCATGCGCAGCGCTCGCAACAACAGGCCCAGCAGCGTCAGGCGGAGCAGTCACAGCGCTCGCAACAACAGGCGCAGCAGCGTCAGGCGGAGCATGCGCAGCGCTCGCAACAACAGGCCCAGCAGCGTCAGGCGGAGCAGTCACAGCGCGCTCAACAGCAAGCGCAGCAGCGTCAGGCCGAGCAGGCACAGCGCTCGCAACAACAGGCCCAGCAGCGTCAGGCGGAGCAGGCGCAACGCGCGCAACAGCAAGCGCAGCAACATCAGGCCGAGCAGGCGCAGCGTGCGCAACAGCAAGCGCAGCAGCAGGCGCGAAAACGTGAGGCTGAGCAGGCCCAGCGCTCGCAACAGCAGGCGCAGCAACAGCAGCGCGAACAGCGCGTCCCACAAAGCAAAGGCGAGGAGCCCAGGGAACAGCGAGGCGGTTAGCTCCCGCAGGTCTGCTGCTCACGCTTCAGAGGTTACGCGCGCCTTCGGAAGTCGTCCGCCCTACAGAGGATGAGCGCAACGCACCCTTTCTAAACTCGCGAATGACGTCATCGAATGCGTCGACGTAGTAAGACCGTCGCGGTAGCGGCTTCTGAACACGTGGCCGGATGGATGTGATGCAGCGGTCGTTCTGACCTTCCGCTTCCTCAGCCGCCGTTGCAACGGCGGCCCTACGTTCGCGTCGCGCGTCGGAACTCGTCCCATGCCGATGAACGCGACAGCCATTGCCCCGCGACTGCCCCGATCGTGCTGCCGATCCAGCCGAGCAAGCTCGCACCTCACCTGTTCCCTTCGTTGCTTGCACTCGGCACGATCCACAGGGGCATCCCTACCCCGGGGCCGTATGGACTGCTGAATCCTTCAAAGACGCGCGACCGCCGTGTGTTGCCGGTGCGTTGGCGCGCGCCGGCGTACGAGATTTGGGCCTCGGACATCCGATGACTGCTGCCGCGTGCACCTGGGGTGCTTCACGCTTTCCGGGCCCACCTCGCACCGCATGGCTAGCGGTGATCACCAGCGATTGCGTGCGAATCTTGGGAACGGCACTTACCGGTAATTCTTCGCGATCTCGTCCATCACGAGTTGGCGCAAATAGTCGTAGCCGAATTCAGGCAGTCCTCGCCCGTTCACGAAGTATTCCGGCGTCTGCGTCACCTTCAGTGTTCTTGCATCCTGCGCATCGAGCGACACGTTGTTCAAGACAGCGGGTAACTCCATGTCGACTTTTAGCCTTGCCACGTCGAGGTCGAGCGACTGCAATTGCGCCCACAACGCGTTTGCATCGACCGTGTGCTGAACGACCCATTTGGGTTGTGTGGCGAGCAGCCGGTCAAGGACCATCTCGAACTTGCCCTGTAGCTTCGATGCCTCGAGCGCTTTGACCGCGATGTCCGCTCCGCGGTGAAACGCGACGAGACGCATTGAAAGCTTAATGCGTCCGCGATTGTCGGACATGAGACCCTTGACGAGCGGATAGAACTGTCGGCAGGTATCACATGCGGGATCCATGAACTCGACGATGCTAACCTTGGCTTCAGGGTTGCCGAACACTGTCGCGTGCGGTCGCTGCAGCGCCGCCAACTCAGCGTCGCTTCGCCCGGCGCCGGCCTTCGGAGCCATCACGAACCACATCGTCAGTGCGAAAATCACCAGACCGGCTCCGGCAGCCATCATCAAGTGGCGAGCCGTCGGCCCCCTCGCGCGAGGGGCGGGGTCGACCGCCTTCGGAGGAGCATTCTTCCGCGATTTCTTTGTCATGGCAGACAGCGTACGAAGTATGGACAACGGCGACGGCTCATGCTGGGTGCAGCCACCGGTCGGCGCAGTGCCGATACGCGGCGAGCCAAAATGGCACCGACCGCGCTCGGGAACCATTCTGCGATATGCGATGGCGGTCGGCCAGCGAGATGAGCGGGCAAGCTGACCTGAGTCAAGGGATAGGAACAGTTCCGGGCCGAGAACGGCAACCGGCTACACAAGCAATCTCGCGTCACCTTTCGCCCGGGGAGGGCGAGCACAATGGGATGAAAGGCTTGCAACGGAGTCTTCCCGGCGCCTGCATGCCCAGTGGGCTACCGTTGAGGCAGGTCAATTGCGTGCTCCCGTAAGCGAGCGATATTCGGCCGGCAGTGACTTTCTTGCGCTGCGCGTGCGCGAGAGCCGCGCGGCCGAATCGCGAAGACCACAGGGAACCGATCCGACAATGCTACCTGCGCTCGAGCCTGCTTCAACCACACGCGCACCCTCGGTGCGTGCCTCCGCGCTGGCAGCTGCGTTCTGCGCGTTCCTCGTGGCGGGAAGCTACTTCGTTCAGCACGTGCTCCTCGTCGAGCCGTGCCCGCTGTGCATTGTGCAGCGCTTCACGTACGCCTTGCTCGCGCTGGTGTTTCTCGCGGTCTCTCTGTCGGCATCGCCACGTTTGCGGCGTGTCCTGCTTGGCTTTTCGCTGTTGCTGGTCCTTGTCGGCGGCGGAGTCGCCGCCTATCAATCTCAGCTCCAGCTCTTTCCTCGAGCCGAGGCTTCGTCGTGCAGCGCGAGCCTTTCGTACCTGATGGACACGCTGCCGCTCAGCGAATTGATTGCGAAGCTCTTCCAGGCGCGTGGCGACTGTTCCGACACATCGTTCACGATATTGGGTCTCACGCTCGCGCAAATCTCGCTTGTCGTCTTCACCGGCTTACTGCTATGGCTGCTGCGGACGATGCGGCGGCGCCCGGCGACGGACTGAACTGTCGAGGCACCTCGCCGTAGTGGAAGGCCGCGCCGTCGTCCGATGGCGCGACCATCGCGACTGCAGGCCTTGTCGCCCGAAGTCCGCTATGAACGGCGAGGACCGCGTGCGCAACGCTTCCAGCACCTGCTGCTTCAGGGACTCGGAGCGTTAGGCACAGTCTCCAAGCGCGTGCGCACGCTGTACACGCGCTGCACTGGGAGAATTGCGACGATGCCGTCGCCGACCCCGGCGCTGTTCGCGGCCTCGATGACAGCGGTCGCGACGCGCTCCGCCTGGTCGCGCGCCACATAGATCTCGATCTTCGCCTGATCGTTCATCAGCGGGCGCCCAAGGATGTCGTGGGGAAGCGAGCGCTCGCCGAAACCTTTGGCCTTTATGATTGTGATGCCGCGCACGCCGATTCCATGCAGCTTCTGCTCGGTTAGCCCCACCGCCTCTTTCCGAACGACCGCCACAACAAGTGCGAATTCCATGGTACCTCCAAGACAGCCGGGTCGATGTAAAACGGATCGGATGCGCCGCGCCTCGCACGTGCCCGGATAGCGCGCGCGTTCCGTGTGCAGGCCCTTATGGCGACCGGTCGACCCCCTGTGCGGGTCGAGGCAGGCCAGCGTTGGAATCTCCAATGGAACGCGAACCGTCGTTCACCTTGCCGCCATCCGGACGTTCGTGGCCCCGCCCACGATGCATGAACAGGTGCATCAGCGGACACAGCAACAGCACCAGCCAGGGCAGATACGGCACTACATGCGTCCAGTGCTGATAGGTAGTCGCCCACCTTGGGTTCATCTTCGACGATCAGTAGCTTCATCGACCGCGCCTCGGCCTCCAAGTCCGAAGAATTATCCCCCGCTACGGCGCAGCGAGGCCCTCAATGACAAACTTGTAATCGTCTCGTCAGCCTGTCGTCAAGTTCGCGCCGCCCCGTTGTCGGGCGCGGGCGCATCCGAGCACGGGAATCGATCCAATATGGCTGATCGTCGACGACCTGCAGCGTACGGTGACGGTGCGCACGTAACTCGGCGCGTGTCCGATGTGGCAGACTCGGTGTGGTGCCTCGTCACATAGGAGAAATTGCAATGAACAGCAGGTATACGTTCGGTAAGCCGGTCGCGCTGTCTTTCGACGACGCGCTCGCGCGCGTGACCGCCGAGCTCGCAAACGAGGGCTTCGGCGTGCTGACGGAGATCGACGTCGCCGCGACGCTGAAAAAGCGCCTCGGCAAGGACATGCCTCCTTACCGCATCCTGGGCGCGTGCAATCCGCAGTTCGCGCACCGCGCGCTGGAAGCCGAGCCCCAGATCGGCGCGCTGCTTCCGTGCAACGTCGTTGTGCGTGAAGACAGTGCTGGTAAGGTCGTCGTGGAGATGATGGATCCGCAAGCCGTGCTGCAATTGGTCGACCGGGAAGAAATCGCCGAGATCGCTGGCGAGGTCCGCTCACGCCTGCAGCGGGTCTTGAGCCGAGTGTGACCTGCGCGCGGCGCGTGGCGGCAGGCTGTCACGCGCAGGGGCGCACACGCCCGTTTGCCGGGCCGCAGCACGCTGAGCTCGCACCGCCGCGAGCTGCGCATCGGCGAACTTGCCGCTGGCCCCCTCATTGCGGGAGCCCCTTCGGGGGGCGAACAGATCGCGCGAATCGGCCTCGCTCAGCTGCCAGCGTGGCATGTCGCGCCTGAGCTTTCGCCGTCGGGATGCCTGCCTCCGGCGACGGCTTCGCGAAAGTCGTGCCCGTCACACGGATGGTCGCTTCCGCGCATTTCGGGCATTGCGTTGAGAGCGCCGTAGCGACGGCGTGAGACCGAAGAAGCCGGCAACGGGACCCGCGTTGAACGGTGTCAGGCCGACGCGACGCATCGCGCATGCTCCTTACTGGCGGCAGGGACCTTGCTGCCGATGTACGCGATCCCCGCGACACTGAAGGCGAGCCCAAGCCAGAAGAGCTGCACCTGATACCGTGTCGCAAGCGCCACCAGCCCCGCGGCTCCCACGATCGGAAGCAGATTGGCGAGGTAATGCGTGCAGCACGACACCATGGCTGCCGTCGACGTCGCGCCCGAAGCCGCCATGACGCTTCGGTGCGCAGCGGAGCCGCGAACCAGTCGCCGAAGATGCAGATAGAGCGCGATCTGGATCCCGAAGCCCGCCGCAAGCGCGACGATGTAGTACCAGTAGGTGCCGAACTGCTCGAGGGTGAACGACCAGCCCGAGACCAGCGTCAGCAATCCGAAATAGACGCCGAGCAGCGCGAACGACGCGCCGAGGCCGGCCGCTGCCGCCGCGACACGGTTCTTGATGAGGCCGGTCATCCCGCTCGGACGTGCGCGAACCCGTGCGCGCTCAGGGCTTGTTGTCTTTTGCACGATTCTCCTTTGTTGTCAGCGTTGCTTCGCAGTCGCGTCGCCGCTCGTGTCGGCGCGCGAACCCAGGCGCACGGTGGGCGCATGCCTTTCGGGCTCGAATGCCGTGACGGTCAGGTTGCCGTCGATCCGCTCCGCGACGAAGCGCACCTTCTTGCCGACATCCAGCCGCCGCAACCACGCCGGATCTCTGACGCGAAACACCATCGTCATTGCCGGCATGTCGAGGTTCGCCAGTGGACCATGGCGCAGCGTGAGCTTACCCGCCGCGGTGTCGACTCTGCGGACTTCGCCCTCGCTCATCGCAGAGCTGTCGCCGACCCACGAAGCTGCGCAAGCCGCATCTATCGATCGCGCACGCTGGGCGGTCACGGCGAGCGGCACCGCCAAGGCCGTCCACAGCACTGCCAGGCTGAACATTCGCTTCACGTTCGATTGCCGCTTTAAGCCCCGAGCTCGCGCGATCGAGTGCAGTATGACGCGGCGTGCGCGACACCAACCTGACGCGGACATTACTTGTCGGTAATGACGCAGCCGCGGCAGCACGCGAGCTCGCCTCACCACTCGCCTCTTAGATGCGTACCCGGTTCAGCCGCAGCGCGTTGGTCACCACCGACACCGAGCTGAAGCTCATCGCGGCGGCGGCGATGATCGGCGAGAGCAGCAGTCCGAAGAACGGAAAGAGCACCCCGGCCGCGATCGGCACGCCCACCGCGTTGTAGACGAAGGCGAAGAACAGATTCTGGCGAATGTTGCGCATGGTGGCGCGGCTCAGGCGTCGTGCGCGGACGATGCCACGCAGATCTCCTTTGACCAGCGTCACGCCCGCACTCTCCATCGCGACGTCGGTGCCCGTTCCCATCGCGATGCCGACCTGCGCCTGCGCGAGCGCCGGTGCATCGTTGATGCCGTCGCCCGCCATGGCGACGACGCGACCTTGCGCCTGAAGCTTCTTGACGACTTCGGTCTTTTGCTCGGGCAGCACCTCGGCCGTGACGTGGTCGATCCCGAGCTTGCGAGCGACCGCCTCGGCGGTCACCTTGCTATCGCCGGTCAGCATGACGAGCTGCAGCCCCTCCTCGTGCAGCGCCCGGATGGCTTCTTCGGTGGAATCCTTGATCGGATCCGCCACACCGATCAGGCCGGCGGGCCGGCCGTCGATCGCCACGAAGATGACGGTCTGGCCCTCGCTGCGAAGCCCGATCGCTTGCGCATCCAGCGGCCCCGGCTCGATCCCGAGGTCCTGCAGCAGCGCGCGGTTGCCGATCGCGACCGTCCTGCCACCGACCGTCCCTCGCACGCCCTTGCCGGTTTCCGACACGAAGTCCGTCGCAGGCTGCAGGGCGACCTTCCTCTGCTCGGCGCCGCCGACGATCGCCGCGGCCAGCGGATGCTCGCTCGCGCGCTCGAGGCTCGCGCCGAGCGCGAGCACCTCGTCCTCGCCAAAGCCGTTCGCGGCGACGACGCCGGTCAGGCGGGGCTTGCCGAGCGTCAGCGTGCCGGTCTTGTCGCAGACGAGCGTGTCGACCTTCTCCATCGTCTCGAGCGCCTCCGCGTTCTTGATCAGCACGCCGAGCGTCGCGCCGCGCCCGGTTCCCACCATGATCGACATCGGGGTGGCGAGCCCCAGCGCGCAAGGGCAGGCGATGATCAACACCGCCACCGCGTTGATGATGGCGTGAGCGAGGCGCGGCTCGGGACCCCACAGCCACCACGTCACGAAAGTCAGCACGGCGATCGCCACGACCGCCGGCACGAAGTACCCGGAAACGACGTCGACAAGCTTCTGGATAGGCGCACGGCTGCGCTGCGCCTCGCTCACCATGCGCACGATCTGCGCGAGCAGCGTGTCGCCGCCGACCCTCTCGGCCTGCATCACCAGGCTGCCGGTGCCATTGACCGTCGCGCCGATGACGCGATCGCCCTGCTTCTTCTCGACTGGCAGCGGCTCGCCGGTCACCATCGATTCGTCGACCGCGCTTGTACCTTCGATCACCACGCCGTCGACCGGCAGCTTGTCCCCGGGCCGCACGCGCAGCCGATCGCCCGGTTTGACCTGGTCCAACGGCATGTCCTCTTCGTGCCCGTCCGCACGCACGATGCGCGCGGTTTTCGGCGCAAGCCCCAGCAGCATCTTGATCGCCGCGCTGGTGCGGCTGCGCGCGCGAAGCTCCAGCACCTGACCGAGCAGCACCAGCGCGGTGATCACCGCGGCGGCCTCGAAATAGACCGGGACGACCCCCTCGGCAGTCAGGACGTTCGCAGGAAAGAGCGCCGGCAGGAACGCGGCCACCACGCTGTAGGCCCACGCCACACCCACGCCGAGCGCAATCAGCGTGAACATGTTGAGATGGCGGTTCACGACCGATTGCCAGCCGCGCACGAGCAGTGGCCAGCCCACCCACCACACCGCCGGCGTCGCGAGCAGGAACTCGATCCATTGCAATGGGCGCGGTGCAATCAGCGCGTCGACCTGTCGCGGCCAGAATTCAGCCGTCATGGCGATCACGAATAGTGGCGCAGCCAGCGCGACGCTCACCCAGAAGCGTCGCGTCATGTCGGTGAGCTCGACGTTCTCCTCGGCGCTCGCCGTTACCACCCTCGGCTCGAGCACCATGCCGCAGATCGGGCAGTTGCCGGGCGCGTCGCGCACGATCTGCGGATGCATCGGACAGACGTATTCAGTGCGCGCGACGGCTGCCTGAGGAACTTCCCGCTCGAGCGTCATGCCGCACTTCGGGCAGCTGCCAGGGCCCTGCTCGCGCACCTCGGGATGCATCGGGCACGTGTACGTCGCTGCGAACAGCCCTGACGCCACACCGCCCGCAGGCGTCCGCGCCGAGAGCCCGGCCGCGTTCACCTGATGGACGTGCGCGCTTTGGCCGTGGCCGGGATGTGCATTCGCCGCTTTCCTTTTAGCGTACGCAGCCGGATTGGCCTTGAACCTTGCGGCGCAGCCGGCCGAGCAAAAGTGGTACCTGACCCCGGCATGATCGTGCGTCGAGGCGGCGGACTGTTCGTCTACGTTCATGCCACAGACCGGATCGGTCGCCATCTCATTTCCCATTCGCCCGCTTGGGCGTTGCCATCGGAACCATTTCAGTTTCGACCGGCGGTCCCCACGTGAAAATGACACACAGATTACGTCTTGGTAACCTCGCTTCCCCGTTTGCAGGAAAGCGGGCCAGCGCTTGGCGTCTACGCTCGCGTGCCGCGAGCGCTTATCTTGCACTACGCGCCCGCGGTCTCTCGTAGCCTCAGCCAGCCGCATTGTCCCGCTTTCGCGCACGAGCGCGTAAACGGAATCGCGACTGCCGGCGCGCTCGACAACCGCGCTCTCGATTGCGCGGCGAATGGCACTGGACCGCGCACCAAACGCGGAGCGACATGCGCGATGAACGGCGCTCCTCAGCCGAAGCGACGGATTCAGCGAGCTACGCAAGAAGGACAAGGCAGATCGAGGCGTGGCCGCGTTCTTCAAGGACGCTTCGGCCCGCGACGTACCGATGTACTTGACCGCGGTGACGATTGGGGAACTACGTCGCGGCGTGGAACTGATTCGGCACCGGGGCGAAATCCGGCAAGCGAACATGCTGGAGCCCTGGCTGGATGCACTGCTTGCCGAGTACGGCGAGAGCATCCTGTCCTTCGACGCTGATACGGCCCAGGTCTGGGGTTGGTTGCGTGTGCCACATCCCGAGAATCCACTCGACAAGCGCGCGCCAAGCCCAACGATTCGAAGCCGAACTGTCTCGCTGCCTGGATTTGCTAACGACGTTTCCTGCGATCGGCACTCATCACGTCACAATATTCGCAAGATCGAGGTGCGGCGGCCGAAAGATGGCGGTGATGCGGTCAACTCGGGGGCGGCGGTGTTCGAGTCGATGTGCGCGCGCGAAGAATCGTTCGGGCTCGGTGCCGACGACACGCCCGCGTCCGAACACCGCCGGCGGCTCAGCGACGCCGAAACGTGGCGGCCAAACCGGTGGAGCGCTCGTGCTATAGCGTTCTCGAGCGGCCGCTCACCCAAGCCTCGGTATGACCCCTACGGCGTCTTTGGCGTCTTGTATTCGACTTCCTTCTGGAACGGCTTCCAGACGGTTTCGTAGCCGACAAACCCCTTCGCGTTCGGCGCCTTCTGACGCGTCGTATAGAAGCGCGTCTGGCCCTCAGGAACCTTGGTGATTGGTTTTTGCTCGCTCATAGGTCACCCATCTTTTCGTGAAGTCAGGATTGCAAGTCCCGGCAGCAAAGCCGGTCATCGGATGCCGTTCGTCACAACCGCTCAAACCGGTCTCATCATCGACGGGTCGATGTTGGGCGCAGCACCGATCGTCCCGCCGGCTTTCACCTCTTCGTCGGTTGCGTCGCGCACGGTCAGTACCTCGAGCCTGAACACGACCTCCCTGCCGCAAAGCGGATTGTTGCCGTCGACCGTCAGTGTCTCGTCGTCGATCCGCGTCACGATGAAGCTGCGGGTTTGGCCCGCGTCGTTTTCCATCAAGATCGATACGCCGATCTGCCGATACTCCTCGGGGACGTCCTCGAGGTGATCGGTAAAGACCAGCGCCTCGTCTCTCGGGCCGAAGATGCGATTGCCGTCGATCGGCACTTCGATCACATCGCCGGCGCATCTCCCCTCCAGCTCCTTGTGGACGGAAGGGGCCAGGATTTCATTGTGTCCGTGAACGTAGCCCAACGGGAATTCGACGCCAGTGAGGACGTGCCCCGATTTCCTGTCGCTAACCTGGTAGGTGAGCTCGACGAACTTGCCGTCCTTGATCGCTTCACTCATGTCGAATCCGGGCCCGCTGCTTTAGAAGATGGACGCCGCAAAAATCCGCACTTCGCCATCTTCGTAGCCGAGGACAAGCCTGCCGAGCCATTCGCCCGGCTTCTTGGTGCTCCGTTGCCGGTATAGAACCGTCACGTGTTCGCCGCGGCGGATGATGCCGAGATAGTCGGCATCCTCGGACAGGTTCCTGGCCAGCTCGCTGTTGGCAAACTGGTGATTCACCGCGACTTGATTCATGGCGAGTGCCAGCGATTTCGCAAACTTCTTGACGAACTCCCCGTACTTGCCTTCGTTGGAATACTTGAGGAGATCGCGCCACAGGGGATCGGCCATGGCGCGTATCTCCTCGTCGGTTCTTTCGATGATGTTCAAGCGGAGAGCTTCTGCGCCGGCGCTTGGCTGCTTGTTGTCACCTCGTCGTCAGCAACCAGGTGGTAGCAGGGCGCCTTCTCCATCGTGTATTCGCCGGTCTCCGGATCGCGACGCGAAACGGTCAACACGTGCCAGTTCTCGTCATCCACCTTCATGACATCGCCTCTGTAGTAGTAGCCCGGCCAGCGCGTCTCCTTGCGGAACAGCGTGTGTTGCGTGACGCACTCCGCAGCCCGGTGACGGTGCTTCAGCTCCCAGGCGCGCAGCAACTCGTGAAGGTCCTTGGCGGCAAGACTCTCGAGATCTTCCTCCATGATCTTGAGCTTCTTGAGGCAGATGTTGAGAAGCGTCTCGTTCGTCATGTAACCGACGGTATAGCCGCCGCAATACTCGTCCATGACTTTCTGCAGGCGGTCCAGTCCCTGCTGCGGATTGATGTAGTGCGGGTTGACGGTGCCCGCCACGACCGCATTGCGGTAGATCCTGTAATGTTCGAGCGGCTTGTAGATCTCTTTCCTGCGGCGCTCGATCTGCGCATCGGATACGACGATGCCTTCGCCCTTTCCGTCGTCGATGTACTTGCAGGCGGCCTTCGCAGCGAGACGCCCTTCCGTGAACGAGCCGGATGAGAAGGCGTGCGGCGTGCCGCCGACCGCGTCGCCCGCGCCGAACAGGCCTGCGACCGTCGTCATTCGGTTGTAGCCCCAGAAATAGTCGGGCGGTGAGACGTCCTCGGGACCCGAGCACCAGGCGCCCGAGCACGTCGCGTGCGAGCCCATGACGTAAGGCTCGGACGTGGTCAGCTCGGGATTCTCGTTCTTGGGATCCACGTCGGTGGCGGCCCACAGGACCGCCTGGCCCACGGTCATGCCGAGGAAGTTTTCCCAGCCGACCTCTTCCAGGTGAGGATCCTGAAAGGCCTGCATGGTCACCATGTGGATGGGGCCGCGGCCGGCGGCCACTTCGCTGATAATGCAATGGTTGCGCAGGCAGGTCGGGATGGGCCGATGGGTCAGGTGCGAAGCTTCCGGGTCGAGATACTCCTTGCCGACCATTTTCTGCAGTGCCGGAAACCACTTGGATTCGTACTCTTCGCCCAAGGCGTTCTGCGTATACGTCTTCAGGTGCAGGAAGTAGGCGCCGACCGGCCCATAACCGTCCTTGAAGCGCGCCAGCACGATCCGGTTTTCCATCTGCGTCATCTTCGCGCCGGCGTTGATCATGAGCCCATAGGCGGACGCGGACGACCAGGGCGCATACCAGGTGCGGCCGGCACCTTCGCCCGTTGAGCGCGGCTTGAAGATGTTGGAGGCGCCGCCCGCGCCGCAGATCACGGTCTTCGACTTGAAGACGTGGTAGTTGCCGGTGCGAACGTTGAAGCCGACGGCGCCGGCAGCCCGGTTCGGCCTGTGTTCATCCATCAGCAAGTGCGTGACGCAGATGCGGTTGAAGACCTTGTCCGCCGATTTCTTGGCGGCCTCGGCCACGATGGGCTTGTAGGACTCGCCGTGGATCATGATCTGCCACCGCCCTTCACGCAGGTAGCGCCCGGTCTTCGGGTTCTTCATGATGGGCAGGCCCCACTCTTCGAACTGATGCACGGTGGAGTCCACGTGACGGGCCATGTCGAACAGCAGATCTTCCCGCACCAGCCCCATCAGGTCGATGCGAGCGTAGCGGACATGGTCCTCGGGGTTATTTTCGCCCCAGCGGGTGCCCATGTAGCAGTTGATGGCGTACAGGCCCTGGGCGACCGCGCCGGAGCGATCGATGTTGGCCTTCTCGGCAATGACGATCTTCTTGTCCTGGCCCCAGAATCTCGCTTCCCATGCGGCACCCGTGCCGCCAAGACCTGCACCGACGACCAGGATATCGATGCCGTCTTCGATGATCGTGTTGTAGGCCATCAGTAGTACACGCCTTTCTTCAGGTTGAGGCCGGCGTCCTTGAGCGTACGCAGACCGCCGTCATCCAGGCGGATGTATTTGGGCTCGTTGTACAAAAGTTGGCCGTCGCGCATCTCCTTGCTCGGCCCGGGAATATCCGCGAGCTTGGGGATCGCCGTGCCCCAGGGCTTCGTGGTGATGGGCGACAGGAAGTTCTTCTCCGTGCCGTCCCGGAACTTGATCCTCCAGGCGATCGTGCCTTTGCGTTCGTCGCGATCGACACGAACGCTGTGACCGAGCGGGGCGAAATCGGCATATCCGCGCACGTCGATCGCATGCTGGGGGCAAGCCTTCACGCAGGAGTAGCACTCCCAGCACATGTTCGGCTCGATGTTGTAGGCCCGGCGATAGGTCGGGTCGATGTGCATGATGTCCGAGGGACAGATGTCGACGCAGTGTCCGCATCCGTCGCACCTCGTCATGTAGACGAAGGTAGGCATTAAATCGGCTCCTTGAGCTGTTCTGATTGAGCTTGCGGCCTCTTTTAGTAGTGGCGGGGTGCCTCGCGCTTGATGCCGAGTCCCATGTCCATCGGAGCGTCTCGCAGCAGTTCCATGGAGTGCCGCTTTTGTTGCTCGGGATCGTCACGGGTCTGCGTTGGCAGATTCTCGGCCGCGCCATTCGCCCTGGAGACGCGTTTCTCGAAGGCTGCTGCCGGCTTGAAGAACATGTGGGCGAACTTCGACCACGGTACGCCGCCGAAGAGCACGATGGTCGCGATGATGTAGAGCCAGAAGAGCAGGCCCACGCCGCCGCCCGTGGCGGCCCAGACGACCCCGAGCGTCACGCTCGCGAGCAGCGACAGGACGAAGAGGTCCGCTTTTGCCAGGCGGAAGGGCGAGTGGCCTTCCGCGGCGACGTCCACGCGGATGAAGAACCAGAACCAGTAGCCGCCCACCAGCACCATCAGGGCGCCGATCCACCACAGCGCCGGCCAGATCGCCGGCGTGGACATGCCGTCGCTGGGGTAGCCGAACACCATGATCGCAGTGGCCACCATGTAGAAGACGAACCCGTACATGCCGAGCAGGTGCGCCACCCGGCGTTTCTGGTTACAGAACTCACCCGAGGCGAGCACGTCGACTATCGCGGTCTGCACGGCGATCGAGACCAGCTCGCCGCCCCCCATGTCGCGGCCCTTGTCCTTCGACTTGCGCATGTTGGCGAAGAAATATCTCGCGCTGCCCTTGTGGACGATGTCGAAGAGCGTCCCGGCCACCACGGCCAGGACCATAACCACCAGGAACCCCTGAAGGAAGCCGGCAGGCAGCGACGCGCCAGCGACGGCGAACGGATTGACGCTCAGCATGGAATTTCCCTCCCCTCCTGCGCCCTATTCTACGTAGGCGTCCGGCCGGCCAACCCAAAATTTTGCTATGCGGCCATACAGCGCTTGAATGGCGCTACAGGGTCCTGATCGCGCAGATCTTCATGGGGCGTTGGCAACCGACGTCGAAACTTGATACAGGCCTGTCCCAAATCAGGACACAATTTGGTCTTAACGCAAGAAGACAGAAAGGGCCTGCACCGCTGCACGCCCTTGATTGATTGGTTGCGGGGGGCCCGCAACCCGACCTGGAAGCGCGTACAAATCAGTTGGTTTGCTGCCCGAGACGCGAAGAGGCACCCAACGTTCTGGGGACAATCGTCGCATCCATGCTGATCGGCCGATCGTGGATGTCCGTCATTCCAGCAGGACGAACGGTTGCCCGTCGGGAAGCCGATAGCGCGAGAAGTCCGCGATGTACGTGGTCAAGATGCTCGTCTCGCCGGTCTCGATCGCTAACCAGTAGAGCGAGGCATCCGTCAGATCCATTTCGCGCCTGGTCTTCCTCGAATATTGTCGCATCCACTTAGTCAGGTCGCCCAGATGATACGGCTCGAAGGGGTACACAAGGGCGCCGCCCAGCTCAATCCAGTGCAGCATCTCGTAGCGCTGCGGTGTAGCGAGCAGGTAGGAAGCCTCCGCAATGCACGGCCAAGTAGTCAACAAGCGCAAGCCGTCGCGCGAAAGCGAAGTGACGCGCTGGCCGAAGCGCCGATGATGCTTGTCGTCGATGGCGAACAGCGCTATTAGCGGTCCGGAATCAAGCAGAACGCTTTTCACGCAGTTTCGCCTTCATTTTTGCGGAGACGTTCTGCGAAGCATTCCGATTGTCCATCGGACTGCGGCTCCTGACTGCTCTCAGAAGCGCCGCCGGGTCTTTGAGTCCCAATACGCGCTCGAGTGCGTCCTTGACGAACTGGGACTTGGTGATGCCGAGGCGCTTGGCTTCCTGGTTCACCTTCGTCTCGAGCGCCGCATCCAGCCTGACGGTGAGGGTCATCATCGCCTCGTATTCAGAAAATACGGTAATACGCGCTGAAATAGGCGTCGACGGCAACGGTGGCTCTGGCGCGCTCAGGACTAGGGCGCATCTGGCTGAGAACGTACTCGAATTCGATCGCATGGCCGTACCGTTACTCGGATCGGCCATCGCGTCGCAGACGTGACCAAGACTGGAGCCGGCGTGATGCGCCAAGTGTTGCGGACAATCGCTGGCGGTTACCCGAACGCGAAGCGAAATCCGCGCGCGCGTGAATGCGCCTGCCCGTCACGCGTGGCGAACTCACCAATCCGTGGCCCGCGTGCAGCGGACGTGCCGCTTGCCGGATGGCCGGCGACTGAGACGTCCGTCCGACACGAGCGTTGCCGCTCCGGCGTTGCGTGCACCGTTTGGTCTCGGTGCTGCTTCCTAGCGGTGCACAAGACCGAAACCCACCGCGGTCGCTCGAATCCGACCACGGCAAATCAACGAGTTCAATCATCGCACTTCGCGGCATGCGGCTTGCTTTAGCCGCAGCGCAGCGAGGCGGCAATGTTGCGTTCGACTTCGCGCGCCCACGAACCACCCAAGGACACTCATGGACTACTTGAAGCCCACCGAAGTGATTACGTCGATGATCGAAGCCGGTACGCGCAAGGGCGCGTTGTCCGTCACGGATCTCCTCGTGCGTGGCGCGCTGTCGGGCGGCATCCTGGGCATCGCCACCACGCTCGCTATCACCGCGGCGGTGCAGACCAACGTTCCACTTGTTGGCGCTCTCATCTTCCCCGTCGGCTTCGTGATGATCGTGCTGCTCGGGCTCGAGCTCGTGACGGGCAGCTTCGCACTGCTTCCCGTAGCGCAGATGGACGGCCGGATCACTCTCGCCGCGACGCTGCGCAACTGGGCTTGGGCGTTCGTCGGCAATCTCCTGGGCAGCGTGCTCTTCGCCGTGCTCGCGTGGGGCGCGCTGACGATGTTCGGCGAGACACCTGGCGGCCCGGTGGCCGATCGCATCGTGTCGATCGCTGATACGAAAACCGTCGGCTATGCAGCGCACGGCGGTGCGGGATGGGCCGCGGCGTTCGTCAAGGCGATGCTCTGCAACTGGATGGTATGCATGGGCGTGGTGATGGGACTCGTCGCGCAGTCCACCATCTCCAAGATTGTCGCCGCGTGGTTGCCGATCACGGTTTTCTTCGGCTTGGGCTATGAGCACGCCGTCGTGAACATGTTCGTCATTCCCGCGGGCATGCTGCTCGGAGCAAAGACGACGGCAAGCGCATGGTGGATGTGGAACCAGATCCCGGTCACGCTCGGCAACCTCGTCGGCGGCTTTCTGTTCACCGGGCTCGCGCTCTACATCACGTACCGCACGCGCGCTGCCCGGACCGAACCCGCCCCCGCACCCGAAGTCGCGCGCGCGTCGGCGTAGCGCATAGCGAGTCGACCGCAATGAACGCTCCGGAGCGACTGCCCACCGAGTTCTCCCAGGCGCAGAAGGAGTATCTGCAGGGATTCACGGCCGGTCTCGCCGCTGCGGGAGCGCTCCCGTTCGTCGGCGTCGATCCACAGGGCAAGCTCACCGCGTCGGCGGCCACCGCTGGCGAGAACCAGGCGGAGCCCGCCACGTGGCATGGCTGGCCACTCGACGAGATCACGCGCGAGGAGCAGCTCAAGCGCGAGGAGAATCCGCTCGACATCTGGGACAAGCTCCTTGCGCACGCGCGGGAGGACAAGGCACCGCAGGGCGGCGACGTCTACCGCTTCAAGTTTCATGGGTTGTTCTACGTCGCGCCCGCGCAGGACTCGCTGATGGTGCGCGTGCGTGTCCCGGGAAACGTGCTTTCGAGTACGCAAATGCGCGCGCTCGCGCACATTGCGGCGGATCTCGGTGGCGGATACGCCGACGTCACGACGCGCGGCAACATCCAGATCCGCGAGATCGCGCCGCGCAGCATCGTCGACGTTCTGACCCGGCTCGCCGATGCGGCGCTCACTTCGCGAGGCGCAGGCGCGGACAACGTGCGCAATATCACGTCCTCGCCGCTGGCCGGAATCGACAGGACCGAATTGATCGACACGCGGCCGCTGGCGCGTGCGCTGCAGTACTACCTGCTCAACAAGCGTGACCTGTACGGTCTGCCGCGCAAGTTCAACGTGAGCTTCGACGGCGGTGGACGCGTGAGCGTGGTCGCCGACACCAACGATATCGGCTTCGTCGCCACGCGCGCAGGGAGTGGCGCCGAGGTCACGCCAGGCATCTACTTCCGCGTTTTTCTCGGAGGCATCACCGGCCACGAGCGCTTCGCCGCCGACTGCGGCATCCTGGTCAGCCCCGACGAGTGCGTCGCGGTCGCCGCGGCGATGGTGCGCGTATTCGCCGAGCGTGGCGACCGCACCGATCGCACGAAAGCGCGGCTTGCACATCTGCTCGAGCGCATCGGTGTCGACGAGTTCCTGCAGCGCGTGCAGGCGAAGCTCGCGTTCCCGCTTCGCTTCGTGCCGTACGGTCGATGCGCCCCCCGGGCACCGGTGGACAAGCACGGCCATCTCGGCGTGCACCGCCAGCCGCAGGCCGGGCTGTCGGCAATCGGTATCGCCATCCCGGTGGGCCGGATGAGCGTCGAGCAAATGCGCGGGCTCGCGAAGCTCGCCGACGATTTCGGCATGGGCGATTTGCGCGTCACCGTGTGGCAGAACATCGTCGTTCCCGACGTGCCGGATACGAACGTCGACGCCGCCGTGGCCGCGATCAAGGCGCTCGGCTACGACGCAAGCGCATCGGCGATCGCCGGCTGCGTCGTAGCGTGCACGGGCAACACGGGCTGCCGCTTTTCCGCGACCGACACCAAGGGCCGGGCTCTGGCGCTGACGCGCTATCTCGATGCGCGACTGAAGCTCGACGCGCCAATCAACATCCATCTCACCGGATGCCCGCATTCGTGCGCGCAGCATTACATCGCCGATGTCGGATTGCTCGGAGCGCAAGTCGCGCAGGGCGACGGCTCGATCGAGGGCTATCACGTCCTCGTCGGCGGCGGCGTCGAGCAGGAACGCGGTCTGGCACGCGAGCTCGCGAAGAGCGTGCCGTTCGCCGACGTGCCGCCACTGATCGAGCGACTGCTTCAGGGTTACGTCGCGCAACGCAAGCCCGACGAATCGTTCGTCGACTTCGCCCGCCGGCACGACATCCCCGCCTTGCAGTCCCTCGCGGGATTGGCGGTATCGTGAGTCGCCCGACGATCGAGCTCGCCGAGCGGCCCGTCGTCGCGCTGTTCCCCGACGACGCGCCGTTCAGCCCGCAGCAGCGTGCGTGGCTCAACGGCTTCTTCACCGCGCTGCTCTCCCAACTCGCGGCCGCGCAAGCCTCAGCCGCGCCCGTCGCGCAACTTGCGGTGCACGTGCTGTTCGCCTCGCAAACGGGTACTGCCGAAGCGCTCGCCAAGAAACTCGCCAAGGAGGCGCGCGGCAAAGGGTTCGACGCGAAGGCGCGCGACTTGGGTTCGCTGTCGCTGGACGCGCTGGCGACGCTTGGCGTTGCGATCGTGATCGCGAGCACGCACGGCGAAGGCGATCCGCCGGATTCGGTCGGCGCGTTGGTCATGCAACTCGAGGCGGCGCAGGGGCAACCGCTCGCCGGCCTCGAGTACGCGGTGCTTGCGTTGGGCGACCGCAACTACGCCAAGTTTTGCGGATTCGGACGAGCGCTCGACGCGCGTCTCGCCGAGCTCGGCGCAACGCGTCTTGGGGCGCGTATCGATTCCGATGTCGATGTGACGCAGCCTTTCGCACAATTCCGCGAAGCGCTTTGGCCCGTGCTGGTCGCCAAAACGCCGGCGGACTCAGCGACACCGTTCAGTGCGCAGGGCTCCGCGGCTGCGGAACCGGACGAGCCCGAAGAGACGTGGACGCGCCAGCATCCCTTTCCCGCGGAGCTGCGCGGCAACGCGCGCCTGAGCGGCCCCGAATCCGACAAGGACGTGCGCCACATCGTGTTGTCGCTTTCAGGCTCGGGTTTGCAGTACGAGCCCGGCGATGCGCTCGGCGTATGGCCGCGGCAGTCGCCCGAGCTCGTAGACGCGCTGCTGAAGGCCGCAAAGCTGTCGCACGATGCGCCGGTCACGCTCGATGGCGACGTGCTCGCGCTCGGCGAGGCGCTGGCCGCACGGCGCGAGATCGCGCGCCTGAACGCGCCGACCGTGATCCGGTTCGCCGCGTTGTCCGAAGACGCCGAGTTGCACGCGCTGGTGCAGCCGGAGCAGACCGCCGCGCTCGACCAATTCCTGTACGGCAAGGACGTCGTCGATCTGCTGCACCGCTGGCCCGGCGTGATTCGCGACGCGCGCACGCTGATCGATATCCTGTCGGCGCTCGCGCCGCGGTTGTATTCGATATCGTCGAGCCCGCTCGCATTTCCCGACCAGGTGCACCTCACGGTGGCGACCGTGCGCTTCCAGGCGGGCGGTCGCGCGCGTGGCGGAGTGGCGTCGACCTGGCTCTGCGACTGGTTGGATGCAGGCGATCCCGCGCCTGTGTATTTGCAGCGTAATCCGCGGTTCCGGCTGCCCGCGGACCCCGGCACGCCCATCATCATGATCGGCCCGGGCACCGGCATTGCCCCCTTCCGCGCGTTCCTGCATCACCGGCGTGCGCAGGGCTTCACCACGCCTTCGTGGCTGTTCTTCGGCGACCGGCGGGCGCGGTGCGACTTCCTGTACCGATCCGAGCTCGAGAGTCTCCTGAAGCGGCGCGAGCTCACGCGTCTCGACCTTGCATTCTCGCGCGACCAGGCCGACAAGATGTACGTGCAGCAGCGCATGCTGGAGTCGGGCCGCGAGCTGTGGTCGTGGATCGCCGACGGCGCCACGATCTACGTGTGCGGCGACGCCGAACGCATGGCCAAAGACGTCGACGCGGCGCTGCAGACGATCATCGCGCGGCACGGTCGCCGCTCGGCCGCCAAGGCGCAACTTGAATTGCGCGAGCTGGCGGCCGCCGGCCGTTACGTGCGCGACGTCTACTAGCCCTTTGTAACCGGCCCGGCTGCGAGCTCATGACCGTCTACCTCGTCGGTGCCGGACCCGGTGCCCCGGACCTGCTGACAGTCCGCGCAGCGCGCCTGCTGTCGACAGCCGACGTCGTGCTTCACGACGCGCTCGTGCATCACGACACGCT
Source organism: uncultured beta proteobacterium (assembly GCA_963728935.1). Taxonomy (GTDB): domain Bacteria; phylum Pseudomonadota; class Gammaproteobacteria; order Burkholderiales; family Casimicrobiaceae; genus CAVSMC01. Next base: position 157,871 of record CAVSMC010000003.1, read on the forward strand.
CGCGCTCGCCGTTCGCGCGCGCCGCGTCGCGGTCGGCAAACGATGCGGAGCATGCGCGACCGATCAGCGTCGCATTAACGAGCTGATGATCGAGTACGCTGCCACGTGCGATGTCGTGGTTCGGCTCAAAGGCGGCGACCCGATGCTGTTCGCGCGCGCTCGCGAGGAAATCGATGCGTTACGCGCCGCGGGCGTGAGATGCGAAGTGGTCCCGGGGATCACCGCCGCCACCGCCGCCAGCGCTGCGCTGATGATTCCGCTCACGCGTCGTGGCGACGTGCGCAACATTGCGCTGGTCACGGCCGAGCACGCCGGCGAGGGCTTCGCTTCCGCCGCGGTGCGCGCAGCGGCGGCCGCCGACGCGGGCGCGATCTACATGGGCGGTCGCGAATCGGCAAGAGTGGCCGCCGCGCTGATCGCGTCCGGCAAATCACCGGGCACACCGGTCGCGCTGGTCGAGAACGCGTCGCTTGCGAACGAGCGCCGGTGCTTCACGACGCTCGCGGGATTGCTCCGCGAGGCGCAGCATCGCTTGTCCGGGCCGACCGTCATCCTGTACGGGCCACAGTTCGCCCCGGCGTTGGCATCCGACGGTTTGGTTCGCGAAGCGGCGCGTGAGAGTGCGGCAAACGACGATTCGCGATCAGTGGCGTCCTTGGCGGTCGCGTCGCCCTAAGAATTGGCGGCTGCGACCGCTCTCAGCGCTACGATCGCAGACCGTTGGGGCTCGAGCGCTGCTCTGTCCTCGCCGGCAAGCTGGGACCGGTCGCAATCGACGAGACGAACGGCGCTGTGGCACTGTGCGGGCGCAGATGGAAATCGGCCCCGCACTGCTATTCGCACCCGGGGCCGACTTCGATTCGATACAGGGTTGCGGGGGGGCTGCAACCCGACCTGGAAGCGACTCCTCATCAAGTAGTTAGGGAATTCAAGACCGTCCGACGAAGGTCGCTGCGAACCGCCGACTCACCGAGAAGTCCTCAGACGGCGTGCTTGTTTTGACTTCATCATATTAGTCGATTAGACTCATGGTATGAGTAAGCGACTTCAAGTCCTGCTCCAGGATAAGGAATTGGCTGAGATCCAGCAGTCGGCTCGCCGACAGCAGATGACGACGGCTGAGTGGGTGCGCCAAGCCCTCCGCGCGGCACGGCGTGCGAAGTCCGGCGTGGCAGCCCGCAAAAAACTGGACACAGTGCGCGCAGCGGCCCGCCACGCCTTTCCCTCACCGGATATCGACCAGATGCTCGACGAGATCGAACGCGGGTATCTTGGCGAATCATCGCGTTGATCTTCATCGATTCGAACATCCCGATGTATTTGGTCGGGGCCGCTCATCCCCACAAGCTGGACGCCAAACAGCTGCTTGAAGCGGCCATCGCGGCGGGGGAGCGGCTGGTCACCAGCGCAGAAGTGCTACAGGAAATCTTGCACCGATACGTGGCGATCGATAGGCGCGATGCAATTCAGCCGGCGTTCGATGCGCTGCTCGGGGTTGTCGATGAAGTGATTGCGATCGAATTGGCGGACGTCAATCGTGCGCGCGATTTCGTGTTGGGGATGTCGAAACTCTCCGCCCGGGATGCTCTTCACGCTGCGGTAATGGCGCGCCAAGAGATCGATCGAATCATGACTTTCGATGCAGCATTTGACGGTATCCCCGGCATAAGTCGCTTTCGCGCTTGACCGGGTCGCTAGAGCGCTCGACTCGTCGTCATTGCATCGCCAGAAATGCTTGGCGAAGAATTGTCCTGCGCAAGGTTTGGCATCCACCCCCATGGCAAGCTCGCTACACGATGCGAAATGTAGACGATTCGAGGTTTGCGGTCTCGATGTCGTGATCCTTTGGCAGCTTGCGGTAACACTGCTGCGCTGAGCAGCGTTCAGTTTTCGCTGTCTACTGTCGTCGCAGCGGTTGCGGACATTACCAAGCAGCGGACCTGACACAATTGGCACGATGTCCGAAGATTCCATCCGCGTTCGATACAACCAGGAGTTGCGGCTCCTGGAGGATGTGCTCACCGGCGTGAAGCGCGCCGGTGATTTCTTTGTGAGCGGCGCGCTGGAACTGCCTTTGCCCATGGTTGAAGTCGAAGGCGTCGGCATGCTGTCGTTTCCCATTCCCGAAGGCCAGGTCGCTGCGATCATCCAACAGGCGGAGCGAGCGCCATACGGTCGGGGCCAGGAAACCATCATCGATACCTCGGTACGCAAAGTCTGGCAGTTGTCGCCGGACAAGCTGCGCATCGGCGGCAAATCCTGAGCGAAGAGCTTCGCGAGCATCCTCTCCGAGGTCATCGTCGGACTCGACTGCGATGAAACGACGGTATCCGCCGACTTCTACAAGTTGCTGGTCTATGACAGCGGCGGCTTCTTCCTCGCGCATCGCGACACGGAAAAATCGGATGGGATGTTCGGCACGCTGCTGGTTGTCCTACCCTCGGCACATCGCGGCGGCGAACTGATCATCCGCCACGGGGGCCGCGAGGTCTCGCTCGACATGAGCAGCAGCGAGTTTTCCGAGCTTGCTTTCGCGGCGTTCTATTCAGACTGCGACCACGAAGTGCGCCCCATTACCCAAGGCAACCGCGTCTGTCTGGTCTACAACCCGATCCAGCAGAGGCCCGCCCAAGGGCACGCGGTCGATCTCAGAGCGCCGGACTACGAAGCGCATGTCGCCAAGGCCACGGCGATGCTGGAAAGGGCGCTCGGCCGCAAGGGGTCGGCAAACAAGATTGCATGGCTCTTGGAGCACCACTACAGCCCCGCCGGCTTGTCATTCGCTGCGCTGAAATCCTCCGATGCCGCGAAGGTGAGGGTGCTCGCGCAGGCGGCAGCGCGTGCGGGCTGCGTCGCGCACCTGGGCATCGTACATATCGAGGAATCCGGCGCGGCGCAGCCGAACTACGACCTCCACGGCTCCGGCCGAGTTCGGTACTACGATGAGGACGAGGAAGATGACGCGAGCAGCGACGACTTCGAGGTGATCGAAGTGAGCGACTCCTGGCAGTATGTGGACCAATGGATCGATCGAGAGGGATTTCCGGTGGACTTTGGACCGCTTCCGCTTGCGAACGGCGAGTTGCTTCCGGCGGGTGCGCTCGATGACGAGATGCCCGATGATCAGCGGCTCATGGAAGCCTCGGGCAATGAAGGCGCGAGCTTCGAGCGCGCCTATCACCGCGCTGCGTTGGTGATCTGGCACCGTGAGCGCTACGCGCAAGTCTTGCTCCAGGCAGGCGTGGGAGCGGTGCTCCCCTATTTGAGAGAGCAGATCGACGCGTGCGGCAACGAGAGCGCCACGCCGACCGCCCGCGAGGAGAGTCGCGTCGCTGGCGCGGCGCGTCATCGACGCCTGGAAGGGCGCACCGTCCTACGCCCCCTTCCATGAGAAGCATCGGCCGGCGGACCGGGCTGGGATGTTGACGATGCTCACGCGGCTGGGCGACGCGACGTTGGTCGAGCAATTCATCATCCAGATTGTTGAGCCCGCTTACAACGGCGACGAGAATGCTGCGTTGCATGCCTGCATTCCACTGCAGCGAAGACGGCCAAGGCTTTTCGCAACTTTGGTCAGGCGTCACATGGGCGACCACCACGGGAGCTGCGTCGCGTTGCTGCACGGCTTGGCTGCAAAGAGCGCGGTGACAGATCCGAAATGGGCAAGGGCGTTGCGCGATATTGCGCAAGCTGCCGTTACCGGTCTCGACGAGATCGCCGGGCAGACCCCGCCTTCGGAAGACCCATACTTGGAGCCGGAAAGAGAAGTTGAACCCGATCAATCCGCACTCGTCACCCATCTTTTCGACGCTCTCGCAACGCTCGGCGTCGAACCTCTGCGCGAAGAGGCGGCGCGAAGGCTTGCGTCGCGGCCCGAAGTATTCGACCCGGTCAGCATTCTCGTCCCGGCGCTCGGCTCACTGTGCGCAAGGCTCGGAGAGATTGCGCGGCGAGACAGTACCTTGCTCCCCTTGTGGATGCACAGTGCGCAGTTCTTGCTTGCGCGCAGCGAGGTTCCCCCCGAGAGCCCGAAAAACTGGCGGCAGGAGGAAACGCTTTCATGCCGGTGCGTAGATTGTCGCGAGCTGCAAGCCTTCGTTCTACGACCGCTGGAACAGACTCATCGCTTCCGTGTGCGCAAGGATCGGCGCCAGCATCTGCACCAACAGATCGAATGTCACCGCCCGCAAATGACCCACGCAACCGAGCGTCGAGGTTCGCCGCAAACGCTAGTCTGCACGAAGGATCGCCGCAACTACCAGCGGCGTTGCGAACAATACCGACAGGACGTCGCGGCGATGGCGGCGCTATCCGAGCTGGGGGGCAGCGCCTTGGGAGCACGAGTGTCGCTGTTGACGCGAATCGAGGGGGCGCGTGCTCGCGCAAAAGAGTGGTCGCCTTGATGATCGCACCAGCCCTCGCTCGCGTTGCGACCTGTGGTCGGTTTCGCAACCGCAGCGCGAGCCGAAAGCGGAGGCATGCCAACGCAGCGTCTGGTGAGCACCGATTTGAGATGGTTGCAGGCTGGGAGGCGCCTGCGAATCAAGTAGTTGTCAAATCCCCTTTGACCGCAACGCGCGTCAAGCCGCTTTCTTGTGAGCCCGCTTGATCTTGATTTCGATCTCCTTGCCGAGAGCGCGTGCTGCCTTAATCAGCGTATCCAACTGGACGGAGACATTGCTTGGATCCAATACACGATCAAGTTGCGAACGGCTGGTGGCCATCTTTCTTGCCATGTCGAGCTTCGTGAGTTTCGCCGCCTGCATGCTTTCCTCGAGTTGTTCCGCGAGAGCGCGCTTAAGCGCCTTCGCTTGCACTTCCTCGAAGATGCCCTCTTCTTTCAGGAAGTCGTCGAGTCTAGAACCGGTATGTACGTTACGTTTCGCCACGTTGCCACTCCTTGAAGCGTTTCAGCGCCAACCCAATGTCCGAATCGGGCGTGCGCTGCGTTTTCTTGATGAACCCGTGAAGCAATATCATTTGCCCACCTTCGATCGCGAAGAGTGTTCGTGCGATTCGATTCCCCAGCGACGACCGAACTTCCCAAACTGCTCCGCGCAGGTGATCGATACGCGGCTTGCCGATCGGCCATTTGAATTGAACGTACGCAATGTCCTCGCCAATGGCCTTTCGCTGCTCCTTCGCGAGGCTCTTATTGAGCCTTACGTAACCGCGTGACAACCGATCCGCCTATCATGCGTTATATCGATGTCGGCTCGACATCGAGGAGTGCGCATGGCGGGAAAGAGCAAATTGGACGCAGCAATCAAGCGGCGGATACGTGCCGGGCGCCTGCTGCTCGCGGGGAAGACGCCACCGGAAGTGGCGCGCGCGGTGGGGGCGCCAAGGCAAACCGTATACCGCTGGCGCGACGTGCTCAACGCCGAGGGGATCGACGCCTTGCGCGACATGAGCAAGGGTGGGCGGCCAGCGCGGTTAGGCGCGGCCGAGCTGTCGCGACTGTACGTGGCGTTGCTCGAGGGCCCCGAGAGGAACGGCTTCACGACGCCGCTGTGGACGCTCAAGCGCGTGCGCTTGTGGATCGAGCGCGAGTTCGGCGTGCGATACAGCGAGGTCCACGTCTGGCGCTTGCTGGGGCAGTTGGGGTTCTCCAACCAGAAGCCGGATCGGCGTGCCTTGGAGCGCGATGCCGTCGCCATCGAGGAGTGGCGTCGGCGCACCTGGCCGGCTCTAAAAAAAACGCCAGACGTGAGGGACGACTGATCGTCTTCATCGACGAATCCGGCGTCTCGGAGCGGCCCACTCGGATCAAGACCTGGGGCATCAGAGGCGAAACGCCAGTTGTGCAGTTTCACTTCAATTGGCATCAGTTGTCGCTGATCGCCGGCATGCATTTCAACGGGGTGTGCTTTCGCCTGCACGACGGCGCGATCGCCAAGGAACAAGTGGTCGAGTTCCTCAAGGCGCTGCTCGCCCACTGGCGCCGGCCGCTGCTCATCCTGTGGGACAGCCTTCAGGCCCATCGCAGCCACTTGGTGCGCGACTACGTCGCCTCGACGCAAGGCCGCATCAAGCAGCACTTCCTTCCCGGCTATGCGCCTGACCTCAATCCGGTCGAGTTTCTGTGGGCCTGGCTCAAGCGCCACGCACTGGCCAACTACTGTCCCGATAGCTTCGCCGAGCTGCGGCACACCGCTCGCGGCAAGCTCAAGTCGGCACAGCGCCGCAGCGTCATCATCGCTGCGTGCTGGCAGCAAGCCGACCTGTTTTGATGTCATGCGGTTACGTAACGCTCAATAAGCCATTCACGAACCGGCTCGTTGCCGACCTTTGATCGGAAGAAAACGGCATCCAGCCGTTCGACGCAGGCATAAGTCAATTGTACCTTTTGCGGTACATATGTCAATAGCACGCTTACAGAGGCAACGCGGAGCAAAACGGTCGCCATCGGGCCGTAAGCCAATGCCGAAAGCGCTCCTGTTTTTCGATTATTTCAACTGGATTTCGATCGGAGACAGCGAGATGATCGTAGTCACGTTTGTGTAGGGAGCTAGCCTGTCCGTCCGCTGCGAGCGGCGAAGGCAAGCCCGTAGTTATCGCAGCGATCCACCTTTTGAGCACAGCGCCTCAAATCGGGATAGGGGGCGGTCAAATGTGACCGCACCCCTCCCACACCACCCGGCATGCGGGTCCGCACCGGGCGGTTCGAGAAGTTGAGGTCATGAGAGGCGCGGCACGCCGAGCCGGTCGAAGTAGCCAAGAGGCATGATCCGGTTCAGCTCGTAGCGGCTGTTACGCCACCAGCGCCGCGCGTTCCCGGCAATGCGCAAGGCGTGCTCCCGGCTGGCGCCGAGCGCGCGCAGCTCGCGGTACATCGTCGTGCCGCGCCGCCACTGCTTGGT
>CAVSMC010000004.1:0-15934 GCA_963728935.1 uncultured beta proteobacterium
CCGGGCGCCGCCGGCCAACGACTAAACCGGTTGTCGGCCGGTACCTACGAATGCAAGGGTCGCCCGTCAGGCGCCACCGCAGAAACGAAAACCCGCCTCGGAGGCGGGGTTTTGCGGTCAAAAGACTCCTCTACCGCGATCGACGGCGGCCCGTGGAAGCGAGCGCGACGAGCGCAATCCCCAAAAGTGCGACCGTCGTAGGCTCGGGCACGATCAACGGTGGAACGCCCGGGATAAACGTGTCCGGCCCGGTCCCGAAGGAGAACGTCACCTCCGATACCGTCGTGGCCTCCGTGACGCCGGGAAGGAGCAACGTGAACGTAGCCGGGCCGATGATGTAGGAGTTGAAATTCCTCAGACCCGCATTCGCGTTGGCGTAGGTCCCACCATCGGCGATTCCGGGGGCGATCATCTGGGACGGCTGGCCGCCGCCGATCGCCTCCAGCGTAATGGTATTGCCCACAATGCTGCCGTTGAGGAACCACCTCAGCGGGGACGCTTGTCCCGTCTGCGTGTCAACGGCCACAAATGTCACGACACCCAGGTTACTGATATCTCCGAACTGCCCGGAGGCCGTCGACGTGCCGAAGCTTGTCGTGCCCGGCGCGCTGCTTAGCGTGAACGAGATATCGCTCAGCGCCTGGCCGGGGCTTCGAAAAACGGATGCGTTCAACGTATTCGTGAGCGTGACAAGGAGCTGTCCGGCGCTCGTGGTGAAGTCGGCGTTCGCCGACAATGCACCGTCGGCACCGGTGCCGGATGCCATGAAGCTCATCAGGGCCGCAGAACTGCTCCCCGAAGCGAGCATTATTGCGAAGGCGGCGGCGGAGAGGCTGAGCCAGCGTTTCTGGGATCGGGATCGATCCGACGAGCGATGCGTCTGCATGAAACTTCCCTCGATTGCGTGGTTATTTTGCCGGCGCGGGATTGGCCACCTCGCGACCCAGCCAGCCACGCGTTGTGGGAGAGCAATCACCGAGCCAAACTAGGTAAATGCTTATCGGGCCTCGACAAAAATGTATGCTACATGCTGCGATGCAGCACGACTGTAAAGGCGCGCGACAACCGGGGGGCGATTCAATACGGAAAAAAATACCAACACGCGCAAAGTCATGCGGTTGGCATACGCGCCGTGAGCGGTGGACACGCAATCGGCACGGGCGGAGGAAGCCCGCCCGCTGGATCGCGACAATGAGAGACGACTACTCGGTCGGCGAATGGAAATAGACGACCGACGTCCCGCCCGAGTCGACGTCGACCGTTCGCTCCTGGCCGTCGCCGGTGCGCACGCGGTAGCGTCCGGGCGCGACGCGGGCGAACAGCCATGGACCGTCGCTCACCACCGACAGCACCGGATTGCCGTTCGCGTCCTCGACCGAGACCGGAACGTCGGCGCGGTAATCGCCGGTGCCGGACATCGCGACAACGACCTGAAGGTTGTAATCCGGCGCGACAGTGCGCAGCGCATCGCGCTCCTCGAGGCTCACCCCACCGCTCACCCAGCCCACACCGTTGCGCTCGCGGTGCCCGATCGGTTGCGCAACGGCAGCCGTCGCGACGACGGCGCTCGTCAGAGCGAGCACGAGCAGCATCGGCCTGCGATTCATGACCGGCAACCGCTTCATCCTGCTGACTCCTTACGACAATCGGTGTGTTGAGACTCCGTTTCGATGTCACGCGTGCGCGCCGACGCGGTCGCGCAGCCCGATAACGCCGGACGCCTGGGCACAGTGCGCGCAGCAGAAATAGCGGTCGTCCGTTTCGACGCCGTGGCCGATGATCATCCCGTTGCACCGCGCGCACCGCGGCGCGAGCGCATTGATCGCGCACTCGAAGCAGTCGAACGTGTGCGACGTGCCGTCCATCGAGACGGTGAACGACTTGTCGTAGCGGTTCCCGCAGCGCTCGCAGCGCGCGATACCTTCCGGGTCGGAATGCTCGTCCGCCTCGCTCGACAGCACGCCGTCGTCGGGCGTCGGAGCACTCATCAGGGCGTCCATCGTCACGGGAAATCCTCCGTCTGCCTGCGCTCGCGCACGCGCAACCGCCGGGAGCCGCAAAGTGTCAGGCTATATCGGCCATTCGGCGCCGACGATCGATCCACGTCTGAAACCGGTGTCGGCGGCGTCCTACATACTGCAGCCGTGGCGTTAGAATGCATACGCTGCATGTTTTTTTCGGCGGACAGCGCGGAGACCGTGAGATGCATCAGCAGGAGCGACCCGGCCAGGGCGACGACGTACGCGGCCTCGTTGCAGAGCTCGAAGCAGCCGAAGCGTACGAGCAGCGGTTGCGACAATGGATCGTCGACGTCCGCGATCACCTCGCCGCGGGCCGCACCGGCGTGGCGCTCTCGCTGCTGAACGAGGCGCTCACCTACATCGACAACCAGACCGACGTCGTCGCGCCGTCGCCGGAGGCGAAGGATCCCGGCACAGGCTCGGCGACGTGACGGCGCTCGCGCCGCTCGCACTTGGGCTCGCGATCGCGTGCGCGCTCGCGGCGCTCATTGCGGGCCCGGGCTACCGGTTCGGCGCATGGCCGCTTGGCATGGGCTTCATGCTGCTGCGCTGGGCGGCCTACGGCGCGATCGGCGTCGCCCTGGTCGCGATTGCGGGCGCGATCGCATCGCAGCGCCAGCGTCGCCGCGGCCGCGTCGCGGTCGGCATTGTCGCGTTCGTCATCGCCGCCGCGACGTTCGGCGTGCCGGCGCTCATGCTGGTGCGCGCGAACCGCTTGCCGAATATCCACGACATCACGACCGATCCCGACGATCCGCCGCGCTTCGTCGCCGTGCTGTCGGCGCGCGTCGACGCGCGCAACTCCGCCGAGTACGGCGGCCCGGATGTGGCCGCGGCGCAGCGGCGCGCCTATCCCGATGTCGTTCCGCTCACGATCGACGCGCCGGTCGACGTCGCGTTTCGCCGCGCGCTCTCCGCGGCGCGAGCGATGCACTGGACGATCGTCGCGGAGGTGCCCGACGAGGGCCGTATCGAGGCAACCGACACGACGGCGCTCTTCGGCTTCAAGGACGACATCGTCGTGCGCGTTCGATCGGCGGGAAACGGCAGCCGCGTCGACGTGCGATCGGTGTCGCGAATCGGCAGCAGCGACGTCGGCACGAACGCGCGCCGCATCGAAGCGTACCTCGATCGTTTGCGCGCGCAGCGCTAGCGTCTCACCGGGCGCCGGCGCATGATTGCAACTGCCGCGAGGGCGATGCCGGCGAGCGGCAGCGATGCGGGCTCGGGCACCGTCGACTGCAGCGGCGCGAGCGACACGACCTCGATCTCGTTCACCCAGTTCGCCGTGTCGACGCGAATCTCGAACGCGTTCATGCCGGCGACGAGCAGGCTCGTCACGTCGAACAGCGACAGCGTTTCGGCCGTGACACCCGCCAGCGCACCGGCGCCCGGCTTGAGGCTGAATCCCGGCGTGTAGAACGACTGCTGCGTCAGGTAGCCGGCGAACATGCCGTTGACGTAGACGCCGTCGTGCTCGCCGCCGTTCGGCGCGAGTGCGCCGCCGTCGATGCCCTCGGCCAGTATCGAAAGCAGCATGACGGATGCTGGCGGTGCCCACAGCATCTCGGTCCAGCTGACGATCGGCACGCCCGGAAGCGCGTTGCCGACCGGATCGAGCGCGCCCCCCGGATGCGTCGACCCGACAGCGTAGAGATCGATCGTCGATGCCGCGGCCGGCAGCGCGATCGCGCCGGCGAACGCGGCGGCGGCGACGCACGCGCGCTTGGATATCATGGCGTTCTCCTTGCAAATTGTTGTAAGGGGCGGCGCGCTTCACCAGTGGACGACAACGCGGGCACATCGTCCGAACTGGTTGATTCCGCTGCGAATGAAACGAGCCGCCGCGACGGCCGCCGCGTGCGCCAGCGCACGCCCCTCGATCGTCGCGTTACCGCTTCTGCAAGAGTCGAGCCACGGCGTCGCGCGGCTGCGATGGACGATGCGGTGCGCCGTCAACGGCGCAGCACGCACTTTTCGTAGAGTCCGGGAAACGTTCCCTTCGGGTCGTAGCGTGCCTTCAAGTTGCGATACGCGCCGCCGCCGTAGATCGCATCGAACGTCGCGCGCTCGAAGTAGCTGTCCGAGTAGAGCGACTTGATGCCGCCCAATCGCTGCACCTCCGCCTCGATCGCGCGATTGAAATGCCCCGTTGCATGGCTGCGCTCGCGCCGCAGGACGTCCCAGAAGCCGAAGTTCACGTAGCGCATGCGCGGTCGCATCGGGTAGAGCACGAAGCGATCGGCGATCGCCGAAGTCGTGATCGGGCAGATCCACATCGGCAGCACGCGGATCTCGCGCAGGAAGAAGTCGAGAAACTGCGGTGCGCTCGGCAGCGGAATATCGACGTCCTGGATCACCGACTCGGTGTGGCCGCCGCGAAGCTTCGCCAGCGCTCGGGTCACTCCCCAGCGGGTATTCCAGCGCATGATCTTCTGGTACGTGCGCGAGTTGAGCCGCTCGCGCCCGTAGAGCCGCCGCAGCCACGGCAGCTGCGCGCCGACGTTCTTCGAGCACCAGAACCAGTCGGTGTCCCAGCGCCAGAGGAAGTCGCGCACCGTCAATGCGTCGCTCGCGCGCTCGCGAATCGAGCGATAGTAGATGCGCTCGTACGAGTAGTCGCTGACGGCGCTTGCCGTGTCGATGAAGCGACCCTCGGTCAGATACAACGCGTCGTCGTCGAACACGACGCCCTCGACGAAGTCGGCATCGCCGTCGCACGCCTGTTGCAGCGCGCTGAAGAACGCGAGCGGCGTCGCGAATCGCGTGTGCGTGATCGCGACGTACGGCTTGACCGGCTGCACGCGCGCGACGAGCCGCAGCGCATACCCTAGCGTGCCGTACGAGTTCGGAAAGCCGTAGAAGAGATCGGCATGCTCGTTGTCCGGCGTGCAGACGAGCGTGCGGCCATCGCCGGTGACGACCTCGATCTCGGTCAGCGTCTCGTGCACGAGTCCATGCCGGAACGATGTCGCCTCGATGCCGACGCCGGCGGCGGCGCCGCCGAGGGTGATCGTCTTCAGCTGTGGCACAACCGCCGGCATGCCATCGCAGGCGAGCGTCGCATCGACGAGCGCCTCGTACGTCACCATGCCTTCGCAGTCGACGAGGCGGCGCCCGGCGTCGACGGCGAGCACGTGGTCGAACGCGCGGACGTCGAGCACTCGCTTCGCGCCGCCCGCGCGCTCGCGAAAGAGATTCGACGTCTCCTTGCCGAGCGCCACGTGCGAGCCGGCAGCCCCGCGCAACGACTGCGCAAGCCGATCGCGCCGCTCGGCGAACGCGGACGACGTGGCGCGCTCGTGCGGCATACCCCGGTGCTCGCCGTCGGGGCCGCCCGACGGGCTCACGACGGTTCGTCGCGATACAGGAACGCGCGGCTCATCGGGTAGCTGTCGCGCGCGACATTGCCCTTGCTGAAGACGATCTGGAACAAATGCGTGCGCTCGACGGGCGAGCGGAACATCTCCGCGCAGCCGATCAGGTACGTGCGCCAGATGCGCCGGAATCGCTCGTCGAAGCGCGCGGGATCGATCGCGCGGATCGCCTCCCACGACGCGTCGAAGCGCTCGGCCCAAACATCGAGGGTGAGCGCGTAGTGCCGGCGCAGATTCTCGATGTCGACGACCTCGAGGCCGGCGTCCTCCATCGCGACGATGACATCGGCGAGGCTCGGGATCCAGCCTCCAGGGAAAACGTGCTCGCGGATGAAGTACTCGGTGTCGCGGCGCCCGACGTGGCCGATGAAGTGCAGCATGCCGAGGCCGCCGGGCTTGAGGAAATCCGCGTGGGCCTTCACGACTTCTGCGATCTGGTCGCGGCCGGCATGCTCGAGCACGCCGATCGACACGACCTTGTCGTACTGCCGATCGACGTCGCGGAAGTCGGCCTCCTGAACAACGAGCTTGTCGCCGAGCTTGCGCCGGGCGATCTCGCCGGCGACCCAGTCGACCTGCTCGGTCGTCGTGTTGACGCCGGTGACGTGCACTGCGAAACGCTCGACGGCGCGAAACATGAAGCCACCGAAGCCGCAGCCGATGTCGACGACCTGCTCGCCGGGTGCGAGGCGAATCTTGCGGGCGACATGATCGATCTTGTTCTGCTGCGCCTGCTCGAGCGTGTGCGTGCCCTCCTTCCAGTACCCGCACGTGTACATCATCAGCGGGTCGTCGAGCCAGACCCTGTAAAAATCGGCGGGCAGCCCATAATGCACGCGCGCGTTCGCCTTCGCCTGCTCGCGGCTGGCGTTCGAATGCGTGAGCTCGTGCAGCCTGTTGCGCTTGTCGACGAGCACGTTCCTGCCGTTGAATCCGGCCTCCATGCCGGTACGGAACAGCGCGCGCAGGTCGCCTTCGATGTCGAGGTGGCCGTCGAACCACGCGTCGAGGATGCCGACGTGGCCGAATGCCGCTGCGGTCACTTCGGCGGCGCGACGGCGGAAACGCAGCGCGAAATGAGGCGTCTCGGGCCGGTTGACGTAGCGCTCGCCGTCGGCGAACGTCACTTCGAACGGCACCGCTGCGGCCGCGCCGAGCGCCTGAATCCGGCTCGCGATCAGGGACCCCATGTCGTCTGTTCTCCTTTTTCTTGTGGATTGCGTCCGGTGCGCGTCAGCGTCAGCCTCCGGCAAAGTTCGCCACGCTTGGCGGGGACCTCGAGCGACCGTAATATTTGCATGCGCGTCGCGGCGCGCAAGATCGCGTGCCGCATTCTACGATTTTCACGGAGGATCGATGTCGCTCCCATGCAGCCTGCGCGCAATGCTCGCGGCATTCGGCGCGGTGATCGCGCTCGGCGCGTCCATTGCCGTTGCACAGGATTACCCGTCGCGGCCGGTGCGCGTCATCGTGCCGTTCTCGCCCGGCGGCGCCGTCGACGGTCCGATGCGGCTGATCGCCGCCGAGATGTCGAAGCGGCTCGGCGCCCAGATGTACGTCGAAAACAAGCCCGGCGCCGGCGCGACGATCGGCGCCGAAATCGTCGCCAGGTCGGCGCCCGACGGTTACACGTTGCTGCTCGCATCGCAGACCGTCGCCATCAGCGCATCGCTTTACCCGAAGCTCGCGTTCGACCCGGTCGACGATTTCGCACCGATCTCGCTGATCGGCCGCGAGCCCGGCGTGCTGGTCGTGCATCCGTCGTTGCCGGTGAAGACGTTGCGCGAGTTCGTCGAGTACGTGAAGGCGCGGCCGGGCAGCGTCGACTACGCGTCGTCGGGCAACGGCAGCGGCCAGCATCTGTTCATGGCGCTGCTCGCGTCGTCGCTCGGGCTAAAGTTGAACCACGTGCCCTATCGCGGCAGCGGGCAGGCGACGACGGACCTTCTCGCCGGGCAGGTGCCGGTGTCGATTCCGGGCACCGCCGGCATGGTCGGCCACATCAGGGCCGGCAAGCTGCGCCCGCTCGCCGTCACCGGCGCGCATCGCTCGCCGCAGCTGCCCGACGTGCCGACGGTGATGGAGTCCGGTGTCCCGGGCTACGAGGCATACGTGTGGATGGGCTTGCTCGCGCCGAAGGGCACGCCGCAGCCGATCATCGACAAGCTGCATCGAACGCTCGTCGAGGCGCTCGCGACCGACGAGGTGAAGGCGTACATGAGCACGGCCGGCATCGAGATCGTCGGCTCGACGCCCGCCGAGTTCGACCGCTTCTTCCACGCGGAGAAGGCGCTCTGGGCCAAGGTGATTCGCGAGACCGGCGCGAAGATCGACTGAGGTACGCCGCGCTGCAGCAGTTACAATCGCGCGGGTTCGCAACCGCGCACGATCGCCGATGAACGATACCGCAAGCAGCGCCGCCGTCAGCGGCGTCGAGCATTTCACGCACAAGCGCACGCCCGACGGCGACGTGCGGCTGTTCCTGTGGGAAAAATTCGTCGACCAGCCCGACGGCAAGCCAACCGTGCTGTTCGTCCACGGCTCGTCGATGGCGTCGCAGCCGACGTTCGATCTGCATGTGCCGGGGCGCGCCGATTCATCGGTGATGGACTGGTTCGCGCAGCGCGGGTTCGTCTGCTGGTGCGTCGACATGGAGGGCTACGGCCGTTCCGACAAGCGCCGCGACATCTTCTGCGACATCGCGAATGGCGCCGACGATCTCGCCGCGGCCACCGATTACATCACGCAGGCGCGGCGCATCCGCTCGTTCATGACGTACGGCATCTCGTCGGGCGCGTTGCGCGCGGCGCTGTTCGCCGAGCGCCATCCCGAGCGCGTATCGCGCCTCGCGCTCGACGCCTTCGTCTGGACCGGTGAAGGCGCGCCGACGCTCGCCGAACGGCGCAAGAAGCTGCCGCAGTTTCTCGCGAGCAGGCGCCGGCCGATCGACCGCGCGTTCGTGCACTCGATCTTCCAGCGCGACCATCCCGACTGCGCCGAGCCGCGCGTCGTCGACGCGTTCGCCGACGCGATCCTCGCGCTCGACGACTCGATGCCGAACGGAACGTACATCGACATGTGCTCGAAGCTGCCGGTCGTCGATCCGGCGAAGATCACAATGCCGACGCTGGTGCTGCGCGGCCAGTACGACGGCATCGCCGCGCTCGACGACCTGATCGGGTTCTTCAAGCGGCTGCCGAACCCGGACAAGCAGTTCAGCATCATGGCGGGCATCTCGCACGCGAGCTTTCAGCAGAAGAACTACCGCACGGTCTATCACATCCTGCACGCGTACTTCACGCAGCCGGCGCCCGGGTACGTCGGGCCTGCGCACTGAAGCGACCGTGGAGAAGCTCGCCGCGTTACTGCTGTGCGCGGCGCTCGCCGGATGCGTCACGCTCACCGAGCAGCCGCGCGCGGTCGTCATGCGCGCCGGCAAGCTCGGCGTGCAGTCTTTGGGCTGCGACGCCGCGGGCGCCGCCGCCGCCTCATCGGCAGCGGGCGGCGATGCGCTCGACGCGAATGCGATCCGCATCGTCAGCTGGAACATCCACAAGCAGGGCGACGACGGCTGGCAAAGCGACCTGCGCCGCTTCGTGTCATCCGCCGAAGTCGTGCTGCTGCAGGAAGCGACGATCGACGACGAGCTGCGTCGCATCGTCGAGGACGCCGGCTTCGACTGGGTGCTCGCGAGCTCCTTTCTCTATGGCGGTCACGACATCGGCGTGCTGACGGCGTCGCGCGTCGCGCCGCTCGCAACCTGCACGCAGCGCATCGGCGAGCCGCTGATCGTCGTGCCGAAATCAGCGGTCATCAGCTGGTTCCGCGTCGCCGGGCAGCGCGAGCCGCTCGCGGTCGTCAACATTCATGCGATCAACTTCGCGCTGACGCTCGGCGCGTACCAGGCGCAGCTCGCCGCGCTCGCCGACGTGCTCGCGCGCCATCGCGGGCCGGTGATCTTCGCCGGCGACTTCAACACGTGGACCAAAGCGCGCCGCGCTGCGCTGTCGGCAACGGCGACGAAGCTCGGTCTGGCCGAGCTCGCGCCGCATGACGACAAGCGCTCGCTGTTCCTCGGCAAGCAACTCGATCACATGATGGTGCGCGGGCTCGACGCGATCGACGTCGCCGCGATCCCGGTCAAATCGTCCGATCACAACCCGCTCGTCGCGACGTTCCGCGTCAAGTAAGCAGTGCGAGCAGACTTGCGCTCTCCTGCCGCACTTGCCCGAGCGTGCACTGCCGCGCCGGCTTGTCGGGACGAAAGCGCAGCAGCTTCGTGCCGTGGCGAAAGCGGTCGCCGCTGAAATGATCGTACTGCACCTCGACGACGAGCCTGGGTGCGAGCGGGGTCCACTCGCCGCTGCGCTCGGTGCTCCAGCGGCTCGGGCCGCCGGGCGCGCGCCCGGTGAAGCCCGGCGCCTTCTTCAAGCGCTCCAGAGTCGTCGTGAGCTCGCGCTTGTCGACGGCGGGAATGTTCGCCGCGAAGCCGACGTGATGGAGCAAGCCGCCGCCGTCATAGAGTCCCAGCAGCAATGAGCCGACGACGTCCACATCCTTGCCGTAGCGAAAGCCGCCGACGACGCAATCCGCCGTCCGCATCCGCTTGACCTTCTGCATGCCCGTTCGCTCACCCGACTGGTAGGCAAGATCGGCGCGCTTCGCGACGACGCCGTCGAGTCCCGCACCGACCGACGCGAACCAGCGCTCGACCGCAGCGCGCTCGGTCGTCTGCGGCGAAAGGCGCAGCAGCGAGCCCGCCGGCACGGCGCTCGTGAAAAAGCGCTCCAGCGCCGCGCGCCGCTCGGCGAGCGGACGATCGACGAGCGAGCGACCCTGCGCGTCGACCAGCAGGTCGAACAGCACGTAGAGCGCCGGATGCTCGCGTGAAAGCTTCGCGACGCGGCTCGCGGCCGGATGAATCCGCTGCAGCAGCTCGTCGAACGACAGCCCACTGCCGTCGGGAACGACGAGTTCGCCGTCGAGCACGCATCGCCGCGCATCGAGCGCCGCAACGGCAGCAACGACTTCGGGAAAATAGCGATTGAACGGCTGCCCCGCGCGCGAGCGGAGATCGACGTCGGCTGCGTCCTTGAACGCCACGCAGCGAAACCCGTCCCACTTCGGCTCGAAGCGCCACTGATCGCCGAGCGGAATCTCGCCGACCAGCTTCGCCTCCATCGGCGCGTAATCGATTGGCAGCGGCAGCGGCATTCGCGGTCGTTTCGATACTTCGGCTCGATGCCCGTGCGCTCCCCTTGGGCAGACGCACCTCGGCGTGAGTTCCCGACGAACGCGACCGGCGGCGGAGGCGGCGGAGCTAGCGGCGCCGAGGGGCGACGCTCACGCGCAGCGCCACGAGCGCCATGGCGGCGAGTGCGAGCGCAAGTCCGGCGAGCGCTGGCGTCGACAGCGCCGGCACTTCCGCGGGCGGCACGATGACCGCGGCAAACGGCGTCGTGTTGTAGACGATCACGAGGCCGTTGTTGTAGTCGGCGATCACGATGTCGGGCCGTCCGTCGCCGTTGACGTCGCCGACGGCGAGGCCCTGCGGCGCGTAATGCGTTGCATACGGAATCGGAAACAGCACCTCGGCATCGAGACCGCCGGCCGACCGGCGCACGTAGACTCCCGCGCGGTTCCAGCCGCCGTGCAGGACGGCGATGTCGGCCAGCCCGTCGCCGTCGAAATCGGCGACTGCCATCGTCTCGGGAATGTCGTACGACGGAACGACATCGGCGGCGGTGAACGCGAGCGCCTGATTGCGCAAGACGATCAGCCGCGATTCGGGCGCGTTCCACGCCTGCGAAACGACGATGTCGCGCAAGCCGTCGCCGTCGACATCGGCCAACGCGACGGCCCACGGTGCGAACGGCCCGAACGCGTACGGCACAAAGCGGGGCGAATCGAGCGTGCCGTCGCTGCGTTGCACGAGCACGACCACGCGCTGATCGCCGGCCGCCTGCTCCGAAACCAATACGATGTCCTGCCGCCCGTCGCCGTTGAGATCGGCGATCTTCATGTCGTTCCAGCCCGCGTGCGGCGCAGGAACCATCGTCGGCGCAAGAGCATGCGCCGCCGTCTGGTAGAAGACCGCGATCGAGCCGGAACTCCAGTCCATCGCGACGACATCGGCTCGGCCGTCGCCGTTCACGTCGACGACACGCAGCTGATCGATCTGGATCGGGGGTCCGTACCGTACCGCCGGTCCGAATGCGCGATTGCCGAGCCCGAAGTGCACGCCGATGCCGTCGCTGTACGACGTCGCGATGTCGAGTCGGCCGTCGCCGTCGAGATCGCCGATCGCGACCGAGTTGCCATTGCCGCCATCGAGCTTCATCGGCGCGGCAAGCGTGCCGTCCGGATTCTGAAAGAAGACGAAGAGCTTGTAGTCGTTCGGCGGATCGAAATAGAAGCGCGTCGCGAGCACGACGTCGTTGCGCCCGTCCCCGTCGAGATCGGCGATCGCGACGGCGTTTGGCGAGCTCCCTGTGGTGATCGCTCGATACGGCGCGAACGTCGGCGCTGCCGCAGGCACGGCCTCGCTCCACGCGGCGATTGCGACCGCGGCGATTGCAAGCGAAGCGCGCAGAGCGCGGTCACGGCGGCTATGCGGTGATTCGGCGCGCAACCGTTTCGCGGCTGCGATCACCGCCCACCCCCAGCCGCGGGCGCATCGGACATCCCGCATGCTGACATGCGGCCGCTCCGACAACATGACGACAATCAAGGAGTTGACGTTACGGGTCCTGAAGCGGCGACGGCTCGGTGAAGCCGCCGGCAACGCAAGCAAAGTCGTCAGCGCTTGCGCCTTCGCGGCTTCGGTGTCGAAAGCAGCGCGCGCAGCTCGAAGCGTCCCGCATCGTCGTTGAGCGGCGCCCACAGGTCGCCCAGTTGCGCGATGCGCGCCGGCACGTTCGCGATCGTGAACTCGTCGATCGACGCACCGGCTTCGAGCTCTGCCCACGTGATGGGCGTCGAAACCGTCGCGGTCGGCCGCGGGCGCGGCGAGTAGATCGACGCAAGCGTGCGGCCCCACGCATTCTGGTTGTAATCGACGAGCACGCGGTCGCGCGGCCGCTTGGCGACCTTGTATTCGGCGGTGATGACGTCGGGCCGCCTCGCGGCCAGCACCTGCGCGAGTCCCTTCGCGAACGTCCACACGTCGCGCTGCGTCGGCCCGCGCACGATCGGAGCGTAGACATGCAGGCCGCGCGATCCGGTCGTCTTGACGAACGTGCGCATGCCGAGCGCATCGAGCGCGTCGCGAACGATGAACGCGGTCGCGCGCACGTCGGCGAACGTCGCGCCGGGCACGGGATCGAGATCGAAATGCAGATAGTCGGGGCGGTCGACGTCGTCGCAGCGCGCGTACCATTGGTTGAGGTCGATGCAACCGAGATTCACCACCCACAGCAGCGAGGCGATGTCCTGCACCATCGGGAAGTCGATCACGTTGCCGGACGCGTGCTCGATCGAGCACGTCTCGAGCCACACGGGCCGCGGCGACGGCGTTCGCTTCATGAAGAAGAACTCGCCGGCAGCGCCGTTGGGATAGCGTTTCATCACCATGGCGCGGTCCGACACGTGCGGCAGCAGCGCGGGCGCCACGTCGGCGTAGTACTGCAGAAGGTCGCGCTTGGTAAGACCGAGCTCGGGCCAGAAGACCTTGCCGAGATTCGTCAGGCGCACGCTGCGCGATCCGACGACGACGTCGGCCGAATCGACGTCGGGCGGGACACGCACCGCGACCGTGTCGCCGCCGACGTGGCGAGCGCGACGCATTGCGCTCGACGGATGATGCGTGCGCGTCGCTCGCTCGTTCGCGGCGCCGGTCGTGCGTGGCGGCGACGGCAGGCTGCGTCTGGAAGCCGCTATCGCGCGCTTCGCTGCCTTCGGCATGATCATCGCGCCGCGGATCCCGCGATCGAGCTCGGTGGATGACTCATTTGGCGACTCATTTGGTGAAACTCTCCGCGAGCTTGAGCGCCTTGACGAGGTCGTCGACGAGCGCGCCGCGAATGTCGGCGCGCAACTCGGCCGTCGGCGCACGCAGCGCGGCGGATGGGTGATACGTCGCGACAAGCGGTACTCCCGCCTCGGTCGTCAGCTGTTGCGCTCGCGCCGCCGTCAACGTCATGACGCGCCCGACGAGCGATACGAGCGCGGTGCGCCCAAGCGCGACGATGACATGCGGTTTGTACTTCGCGATCTCCTGCTCGAGCCACACGACGCACGCGGCGATGTGACGCTGCGCAGGCGTCTTGTGGATGCGCCGCTTGCCGCGTGGCTCCCAGTAGAAGTGCTTGACGGCGTTGGTGACGTACGCGCTCGCCGGGTCGATGCCTGCCTGCGCGATCAGCTCATGCAGCAGCTTGCCCGCGGCGCCGACGAACGGATGTCCCTGGCGGTCTTCCTCGTCGCCGGGCTGCTCGCCAACGAGCATCAGCAGGGGCCGCCGCGCACCCTCGCCGGGTACGCCTTGCGTCGCCCGCTCCCATAGCTCGCATCGCCGGCACGCGTCGACGTCTCGCTTCAGCGCGGGGTCCGGGCCTGCCATGCGCGCGCTAGGAGAGCCCGGCGCTGCCAGGCTCAGGGCCGCGGCACGCTCACCGGAAGAACAGAAAGACGACGATCCAGAACACGAGCGCCGCCAGGCCGATGGCGAGCGGGACCCAGACGCGTCGCTGGCGAAGGACATGCGGGCGATCGTAAATGCCGACGAACTTGCGCGGCATGCAACCTCCGATCGAAACGCAGTGAAGCGATGGCAACGGCGCTTCACTGCGCTTCGCCTCGTTTATCGCCTTGCGCCACCGCCGAGATCGGCGTCGCTGCGCATGACCGGCGTGCCGGCCGCATCGTCCCGCGACGAGTAGCGTGCGCGGTCGCGCTCGATGTCATCGAGCGAGTACGGTTGCGCCTCCGGGCTCCAGCCGGTCCATCCGCTTTCGCGCCACTGCTCGACGCGCCGTTCGATGTCGACGGCACCGTGCTCGCGCATCAGCTCGGCCGCCCGCTCGGCGCGCGATTCATCCGCACGCACCGTGACCAGCGCGCCGCCGCGACGCACCGACTCGGCGTAGTACTCGGCGTCGTTCTTCGACACGCCGAGATCGGTCAGCGCACCGATCAGGCCACCGGCGACGGCGCCGACGCCCGCGCCGCTCAACGTGGCGACTATAGGCCCGGCCGCGATGATCGGCCCGATGCCGGGAATAGTGAGACCCATCAGGCTCGCCGCCAGTCCCGCCGCGCCGCCGACGACGCCGCCGGTCACGGCACCCGTCGCCGTGCCGCTCGCATTCGTCGTCTTCACGCGGTCGTCGTTTCGGTAGTCGCCTCGGATGTTGCTCGCGACAACGTTCACGTCGCTGTCGAGAAAGCCATCGTCGATCAGGTCGCGCGCGACGCGTTGCGCCTCGTTGAAGCTGTCGAACGAACCCACAATCGTTTTCACCATGATGTGCTCCGAATCGGTCGTTTGGGTAATCCGGGCGCGAACGCGCAAGCAGCGCGAAAGCCGGATGGGTGAGCATAGGGATGCCCGACAAGTGCGCGCAGCAGCGGGCGGCGGAATGCGTTGTCGGTGCCGTCCTACACCATCGGGAATGCATGCACCTTCTGCTCCCGGTCCACCGATCGCCCCGCAGCGGCGTTAAGATGGTGCAGGCATTGCGGGCTGCGTAGTCCGCGCGCCGCTTCGCCGGCGTGGCGTGGCACCAAGCAAGGAGGGTCATGATGAACAAGCGTTTGCTGGCGTTGTTGACGGCCGCGCTGATCGGCATGTTCGCGGCGTCCGCTGCGGATGCGCGCGGCGGTGCGGGACACGGGCACGGCGGTGGCGGTTGGCATGGCGGCGATCGGGCAGCGGCTCACGGCAGTTGGGGGCATGCCTCGGGCGCCCGGAATCAGGGCAACTGGAACCGTGGCAACTGGAACCGCGGATCGTGGAATGGCGGCTGGCACAACAGCGGCTGGCGGGGACGCAGCGGGTGGTGGTGGGGTGGCAGCGCCTTGATCGGCGTTCCGTTTGCATACTGGTGGGGCTATCCGTACTGGACGTGGGACTCGTACTATTACGGCCCGACGTATTACGGCCCGACGGTCGTCTATGACGACTATCCGGCTGCCGCGGTGGCGCCGGCACCTGCGGCGCCCGATGCTGTCGCGCCAGAAGTACGCTGGTATTGCCCGGACTCCGGCTATTACCCGAACGTGCGCAGCTGCGACCGCGGCTGGATGCGGGTCGTGCCGGGCGGGTCACCGCCGCCGCAGTAGCAGGGCACCCGTCGACGGCGGCGTCGCTGTCGGCGCAAGTGACGGCGCGAACGTCCGCGGGACGGCAACGCACGTCGCGACGCGCGGATGGCGCGCGCGCCTGGCGGCTGCGTTACACTCGGCGGCAACCGCCTGGCGGATTGCTTACCGGAGGGACGCATGAACGTACGATCGATCGGGCTCGCGGCGGTCGCTGTCGCGGGTTTCGCGTGGTCGGCGTCGTCAGCCGCCGTCACCTGCTATGTCGTGATGGAT
>CAVSMC010000005.1:0-169753 GCA_963728935.1 uncultured beta proteobacterium
GCGAGCTCGTGCCCGCCGCCTTCGCGTCGACGCCGGGCGCACCTACGAGCGATGCCAGTGCCGCGGTGGCGCACCAGATGTCCGAGGTGCTGGAGCGGCTCTTCCATAACCGCTACACGCAGGCGTTCGACGCGCTGCTGTTGCTCGCCGCGTATCGGTTCTCGGCACTGCTGCAGTGGTCGCAGTGGATCGCCGGCTTCGTCCTGATCGCCTGCTTTGACGGCTATCTTGTGCGGCTGATCCGCAGCGAGGAATTCCGCGAGCACAGCCCGCTGCATTTTGCGTTGTGCGCCATCGGAGCGACGCTTGCGCTCGCCCTCGCCTTACTGCTCCTCGTCCTGCCGACGTCTGTCTATCCTCTGGTGCTGGGGGGCGTGTCGCTCGCGCTCGGCACTTTGGTCGCTATGGCGATCAGCCAGTTCATAGGTAACGCTTGAAACGCTGATGCTCGGCGTGTCGGGCGCGAGGTGCATGAGCCGATGTAGCTTCCCGCAACCAACTCGGCGCCGAGACTCTTGGCTCCCGAGGATAACGCCTTCACAGGCCCCACCGCTGGCCCCCGTACGCACGGTCACCGATCTGCGGCTTGGGGTTCCATCTCACGCTCGATCGTGCCGAGCGGCAAGCCTTCGAGGGTCGCCTCGAAGGCGCGCAGGCGCTTGTAGATCGACAGGAGCTCGACGATGGTCGTCCACGAGTTGACCAGAAACTGGAACGAGCTCCGCACCTGCTCGAATGCGTTCAGAATCTGGTTCATCGCACCCAGCGTGATCGCGCCCGGCCACGATCGTCGGCCCAGGACGATGTAGCGGAAAGATGTTGTCGGTCTGCAGGTAAACGATCAGGCCGAGGTTGAAATAGATGTAGTGGAAGTAGAGCCGGAAGTAGTTGCGGCGAACATTGTCGAACAGCTGCCGGGTGGTGGGCGGCTGCGCGCGAGCCGGATCGTCCTCGCCGTAGACCAGCTCCTTGCGATAGGCGGCCTCGACGCGCTGGTTGCGGAACTCAGTCCCGGCAGGCTGGACGCCGATCAGGCGCCAGGAAGACCGTGCCGAACAGCGACCAGCGAAGGCCGACGACCACCAGCGGTTGGGCACCTCACCGACCAGCGGCAAGCTCCTTGATGTCCGCAGACAGGCGCACGAGCACCGGCAGGAACGCGATCAGCGTCATGACCGAATCGATCAGGCTGACGCCCAGACCCTCCATGATCTGGAAAAGCGCATCGTGTCTTCCTGAACGCGCTGCGAGGCGCCTTCGATGGTGCGCAGACGCGGCCAGATGCCCATGTAGTAATCGTTCATCGCGGTGCGCCAGCGGAAGATGAAGTGGCTGACGAAGAAGCGGCGACAGGACGTAGACGATGACCGCCACGAACGCGATGCCGGCAAAAGTCAGCAGCTAGCCGTAGAAATCGCCGATCGCGTACCGGCCGCGACTTACTCAACGCTGCCTGGACCAGGTCGTAGAACGGGCCGTACCAGTTGTTGATGGCCACGCTGACCTGGACCTGGAAATAGGTGGTGAACAGGATCAGGCAGGAGCCGAGGATCGACCAGCGTGACCACCGATGAGGCGCGAAGTATTGCCAGACGCCGAAGAACACGGCGGCAGCCAGCGCGACATACAGGTAAAACGCGGGAAAATCCGAACTCCAGAAGTAGCTCAGGCCGATGGCAGGCGACGACGCTGTGGCCGTCGTCAGGCCAAGATGCGCGAGCAACGCTTCGGCGCCCGCGTACCAACCGATTACGGCGACAGCCACCCAGCCGATCGCCGAGGCGAAAAACAGCCGCGGCATGGGAAAAAACGACTTGAACATCGGTCCACTCCCGAGTTGGTCGCCGCGGGCGGATTCATGCAGGGCGGCCGACGCAACGCACTCTCTTTCCCATCCGGTGACCGGCCACCGGCAACCGTGTGGGCCTCGCGGCACCGCTGCCCAGCAGAGACATGCGCGAACGTGTCCGCGTTTGTATTCGCGCAATGGCGAATAACGAGAACGCGCGCACGCGCGGTGCTAAGCAGGCACCGTGCGACCGCCTATTTCATCGCGTTAGACGCGCGGTCGCTGCTCACGATCCCAATGGGCCTCGCGCGGCGTAGCGGCTCAAAGCGCCGAAAACGAGCGAAGCGCCTGCTCGGCAGAATCGCTCGAAGCGCACCGCGCATCGCCTGGGTCGTGCACTTCGCGAACCTCGACGAGGTGATCGAGCGCGCGTCGTTCGCGCTGAACGTGCGGACGAGCTGCGTAGCCACCATTCCCGGCGGCGGATGACGACGCGCGCCTAGCGTATTGGCGACGCGTCGACGAGCCGGTAGAGCAGGCCCTGCGGATCGTGCTTCACGAGGACCAGCTTGCCGGAGAGCACGACCGGCTCGATGGAATACGCCACGGCGGACTTCGCCTTCACCTCGATCATCGCCTCGGGTCCCGCGGGCATGCAGAACGGGCAATGCGGTGGGACCGCCGAGACGAGGAAGTGCTGCTGCCGCTCGCCGAGGCCAAGCGGAATCATGAAGCCCTGCACGCGCACGTCGGTGCGGTCGAGGGCGAGCACCGCGGCGTCGAACCGCGGCGTGATGCGGCCTTTGTCGCTCACCGGCTCCACCTTCGCGAGCGTCTGCCACGACACGACGCCCGCGCGCTCCGGCAAAAGCTGCGACGCGTAATCGACAGCCGCGGGAAGCCCCGACCCGGGAATGTTCGAGTTGAACGCGCCGGCGGGCGCGAACGCGGTCGAGGCGCTGAGCGCGAGCACCAAGCAAAGCATGCCTTTCATCGACTTCTCCGCGGCACCCGGGACTGCGCCTGCGAGACGGCGGCGGCCCGGTGCGACCGTGGTAGGGGTTCGCCGGGACGGCGAAATCAGGAAGTTTAGCGTTGCTGGCCGCACGAACCAAGCGCCGCCGGCGCCGCCGAACTGCGCCGGCGGACGGACGTCATGCCCGCGAGCCCGCCGCTCGCGACGCCTTTGCCGACGTCTCCGGCGCGCGCCTGCCATACGCATCGAGTATGCGATCCCTTTCCGCTTTTGGCAGCCGCGCGAGCGCGTCGACGCGCGCGTAGAACCGGGGCAGGCGGTCGCCCTCCTCGTGCAGGATCGCCTGGAACGCCGGCACGCGGTCGGTGTAAAACGCGACGGCGGCGAGCTGGGCGTTGTTCGGTTGCCCGGCGAACCATGCCCGGTACGCGCGCAGGTCCGGATCGCGCGTCGTCGCGGACTCGTACGCGCGCTCGAGATCCGCGAACGCCCGGGACTTCTCCGCGCTCTTTTGAGCGGGCGACGCGTTGCTCGCGTAGACCGTTGCAAGCCGCTCGCGCGCGTGTGCCACCAGCGCATTGAACGTGCTGCGAACGCGTTCAATGCGATCGTGCTCGGCGTCGAGCTTCGGGTCGTGCTCGTGCGCGAGCCAGCGTTCGAGTCCGGCTTGCTCGACGGTCACCGCGTACGATTCGTTGAACGTCGTATCCCCCGGCACGTAGAGCCGCTGGTGCGCGAGCTCATGGAAAATCAGCCTCGCGACTTCGGTCTCGGGCCAGCGCACGAACGACGACAGGATCGGATCGTCGAAATAGCCGAGCGTGGAATACGC
Organism: uncultured beta proteobacterium; assembly: GCA_963728935.1. Classification (GTDB taxonomy): domain Bacteria; phylum Pseudomonadota; class Gammaproteobacteria; order Burkholderiales; family Casimicrobiaceae; genus CAVSMC01. The sequence continues at coordinate 3,598 of CAVSMC010000005.1, forward strand.
GGGAACGTGACCGACGTAGACGTCGTCGCCTTCCGATTCGAGACTGCGCGCCTCGGCCTTCGCACCCGCCTCGTTGAAATAGCCGCGATAGCCGACGCATCCGGCGATCGGAAAGCACCACTGGCGAGGTGCAAGCGAGAGCGGCGGCGTCGCGAACACCGCCCAGGTAACGAACGGCCGTCCGATGTCGGTGTAGCGCGTGTAGCTGCCGTTGGCCGGCAGACCGAGTTCGCGGCTCGCGAACGCGCGTATCGCGACGATTCGCTCGAGTCGAGACTTGAGCGCTTCGTCGTCGCTACGCGAGATCACGTCCTGCAGCGGGCGGGCTCGTGACAGCAGATCCCACTGTCCGGCGACGCTCTGCCAGTAATAGTCGATCGTGTCGATGGGAGCGCACGCGCTCGACAGGCACGCGAGCGCTGCGACCGAGCATGCGAGGCCGATGTGCGCGAGGACGCGTCGCGCCGAGCATCCGGGCGTCGGGTGCCGACCCGCCAGCCGGCAGGCCGGGGAAAAGCGTTTCGTTTGCATGGTGAAGGGGCAAGAGACGTTGAAACGAATTGTCACAACAAACGGCCTAGCCGTATATGCGACCGCCTGTTCGTGGCGTAGCATCGGCTTTTCGGCCGCCCGACGCCTGCCGCTGCGCGCAGGATCGGTTGCCATAAGTCATCGGAGATCGAAATGAAGACGCTGCTGTTCGTCGCAATGGCTCTGCTGCTTTGCTCGTGCGCGTCGACGCCGGTCATGTTCCAGACGTCGGTCAACGGCAGCACATCTTCTCCCGGTCCGACCAGCTTCGACGATCCCCGCTTTCACAGCCCTGCGTTCTACATGAACGACGACAAGTCACCGGTCGTGCAGCAGGCCGCGCCGCCGACGTCGTTCCAGTTCGGCTCGGTCGACGGATACTGCGCGGCGAACTGCCAGCTCAGGCACCTGCCCGCTTCGTACTGCGCGCAGGCTTGCGCGCGGTGAAGCGAGTGGGAAAGCTGGGCTACCGCACCGGCTTCGCGTCGACGAGCTGATAGAGCAGGCCGTAGGAATCGTCCTTCACGACGACGAACCTCCCCGCGAGCACGATCGGCTCGATCGCGTACGCCACGGGCTGCGCCGCCTTGACCTCGATGATCTCGTCGGGACCGGCGGGCAGGCAGAACGGACAGTGGGGCGGAACGGCTGAGATCAGGAAGTGGTGCTGATGATCGCCAAGGTCCATCGGCAGCATGAATCCTTGCACCCGAATGTCCTTGCGGTCGAGCGCGACAATCGCCGGGTCGAACTTGGGGACTATCTTGCCATTCTCGCTCGCGGGCTCGACCTTCGCGAGCGTCTTCCACGACACGACGCCCTCGCGTTCGGGTATGAGCTTCGAGGCGTAGTCGGCGGCACTCGGCAGCCCTTGCGCCGGAATGTTGGTGCTGAACGCCCCGGCCCGCGCGAAGGCAACCGACGCGACGAACGCGAGCGAGATTTTCAGGATCGGCTTCATTGCAGCTTTCTCCACGGTGTGAGAGGTTTCGCCGGCCGGCGAGTTCAACGAGTGTCCGTCACGGCATTGCCGGGCGGCGATCAGAAGCGCACCGTCGCGCCGGCGAAGAATGTGCGTCGCATGCCGTACTGCGGCGCGCCGACGCCTACGCCGGTGCCGTCGCGCAGCAGGTAGGTTTCATCGAACAGGTTGACGATGGCGACCCGGCCCTCGACCGCCCCGAGCACGGTGCGCGGCCATTCGTGCGTGATGGCGACGTTGACCTGCGTGTAGCTCGGTAGCTTGCCGGAGTTCGGTGGCGCGCCGTCGGGCGTGTTTCGCAGCCCGCTGCCGAACAGCAGGTCGGCGGAAACCCGCGTCGCGCCGAAGCGCCGTGCAGCGCCCGCGGACACCGAATAGCGCTGGTCGTGGTCGAGGTAGATGTAGTGGTCGGCGATGTAGGCGAGTTCGTCGGCGCCGAACAGCGACTGGCCCGAGACGATCTCCTTGCCCTGCGCCCTCGCGATGCCGACGTTCGCGTACGCCGTCCACAGCGGGTCCGAGTATGTCGTCGACAGCTCGACGCCGGTCGCGCGGCCTTTCGCGTAATTGAACGGCGTCAGGATGATTGCGGGGCCGAACTGCCCTTCGTCGAGCAGGTTCTTGATACGCTTGTAGTAGGCATCGGCGCCGATCGTCCACCTCGGCGTGATCACGTGCGTCACGCCGACGTCGAAGTAGTGGGTGCGCTCGGCCTTGGGCGGATCCGACGTCGCGATCTCCGGCGCGGCCGTCGTGTTCTCGAACGCCTCGATCAGCGGCTGCTGGACGAGCTCCTGCGGCGGCGGCGTGAAGTAGCGCGAATAGCCGCCATGCACGGCGGTCGCGGCGGTCAGCTTCCACAGCGCGTTGACGCGCGGGCTCCATTGCTGCTCGGCAGTGAACGCGTGCGCGCGGTCGAAGCGCACGCCGTAGTTCACGGTAAAGTCGCTGCGCACGCGGAACTCGTCCTGCAGGTAGAGGCTCGCGGTGTCGCCGTTCTTCGATCCGTTGTCGACGATCGAGACCGGCTGCGCCGAGATCGGGTTGCCCTGGTCGTCGGTCGGATAGACCAGCACGCTGTTGTCCGCGCGCGTGAGCTGATCGACGAACGCGGCGCCGAAGCGCACCGTGTGCATGGCATTCAGCCGGTAGGCGGCGTCCGCCTGCATTCCTGCGGCGCGGCTCGTGCGCGCGACGTCGGAAGCGACGCCCGTGTACGCGAGGTCGCCGCCGGCGGGATCGGGAACGTAGTGCAGCCGCGAGTATTGCACGTACGCCGCGAGCTGGTAGTCGAGCCGATCGGCGCTGCGCTGGAACGCGAGGACGGCGAAGCGGTTCGACTCGCGCTGGTTCTGGTCGAGCGACGATGACGGCAGGTTGTTCACGCCGCTGTCGGGATCGCAGATGCCGGTGAGCGCGAAGCTGCACTGCTGCCCCGGGTTGTTCGGGATCTGGAACCGGCCGTCGTACGTGCCGATCATCAGCGCGACGCGCGTCGACGCATCCGGCACGTACGAGAAGTAGCCGAAGCCCTTCAACTGCGAGGTGCGGTCGTGGATCGGATCGCGCGACGGCGTCGGGTTCTCGATGCCGATCGAGTTCGACAGGTAGTTCACGCTCGCGTAATACGCGAAGCGGTCCTTCGAGCCGACGAGCTCGGCGCTCGGCTGCAGCCAATCGTGCCCGCCGCCGGTGAAGCCGACACTGCCGCCCTTTTCGAACGCGCCGTCCTTGGTCTCGATATCGACGATGCCCGCCGTGCGAAGGCCGTACTGCGCTGGCAGCGCGCCGCGCAGGAAGTCGATGCGGTCGACGATCCGCGTGTCGATCGCCTGCCCGAAGCCGCTGATGCCCTCTGGTAGCTGGATGCCGTTGATGCGGTACTGGACGTTCGCGTGGTCGTCGCGTACGTGCAGCGAACCGCTCGCCTTGGAATCCTGGTAGACGCCGGGAAAATGCAACAGTACCTCGGCGAGCGGCGTGTCCGGGCCGATGTTCAGGTTGCCGATGAAGTCGCGGTCGATGCTGTAGATGGTCGTTCCGACCTTCGGCGACAGCTCGATGCGCGCGTCGCGAAGGCGCGCGGCGGTGACCTCGATCGTGCCGAGCGACCGCTTAGCAGTATCCGGCGACGCGGGCGTGTCGGCGCTGTTCTGTTGCTGTGCATTGACGGCGGCGGTCCATGCGCAGCAAAGCAACACGGCGCCGCCGGATACGGCGAGGTAACGAGCCACGGTGGGTCTCCTGTCGAGCGAGCGACATCAACGCCGGCGCAGCGGCCGGCGGGCGTTCAGACGAACGACGGAGAAGCAGGAGGCGGGGCGCGCGAGCGGTAATACGACGGCGCGCGGACGGCGATCGAGGTGACGTCGCTATCGATACGCAGCACCGACGACGGCTGCGCGAGCGTCGCGCGCTCGGGCGCGGGAGACGCATGCGCGCCGCCTGCGAACGACGCGCAGATCGCACACACCTCGTCGGCGCCGGGGACGAGCACTGCGGCGCCGTGCGGGCGGCCGAGGCGCTCGGCGTCGTGCTGGTAAGGATGCACGAGCGCGCCGAGCTGCATGCCGCAGAGCAGCAGCGACAGCGCGGCAACGGCGACGGTGCGAAGCGCGTGCATCAGGCGCAGGCGATCGGGACGATCACTCCGGATGCTTCATGCCGCAGAACTTGCCGTACGCGATGCCCTGGCAGGCCTTCGCGAGATCGGCGTTGCACGAATCCTCCTCGCGGCCGGACTCGAGGCATTTCGCCGCGGCTTCGTGCGCGGAGGCGATCTTCCGGTGGCGCTCGATGTCGGCCTTTTCGTGCTCGGCAGCCTTCGCCGGATCGACCGCGCTGTGCGCCGGCTGGGTTGCTGCCGTCTTCTTCGGCGCGTCGGCGGCGAGCGCGGACAGGGCCGTAAGCGCCACCGCGATCGCACACAGGACCACTACGCGTTTCATGAGGGACCTCCTCGTTTCGGTTAGTTGCGCCGCGCGAGCGTGGCGGAGATGTCCGCGTGCGCGGCACGCCACGCGGGCAGCAGTGCGGCGAGCGCCGCCGCGACGAACGACGGCACGAGCAGCCACAGCTCGGCCGCCGAGAAGGACGTTGCCGAAAGGCGCACGCTCTCCTGCTCGCCCATCCACGCGACGAGCAATGCGACGAGCCCGTGCGCAAGCGCGAGGCCCAGCACGCCACCGAGGACGGCGAGGATCAGCGCCTCGATCATCATCATCAGCGCGATCGACGACGGCCGCGCGCCGAGCGTGCGCAGCACGGCGATGTCGTATGCCCGCTCCGCCAGCGCGTGGTAGAGCGCGATGAAGAGCGACAGCGCCGCCGTCGCGAGCACGACGCCGCCGAACGCGCGGATCACGTCGGCGCCGACGCCGATCATCCGGAAGAGCCGGGCGGACTCGAGCGCCGGTGACGCCGCCTGCATGTTCGTCTCGGTGTTGATGTAGCGCGGCAGCGTCACCGCGGCGAGCGGCGTCGCGTACTGGATCAGCAGCGCCGTGACTTGCCGCTCCTGCTCGATGACCTCGAGCTCGTCGGGATCGGTGATCTTGCCCTCGTGCACCTGCCACACGCTTTCGGTGTTGCACAGCACCAGCCGGTCGAGCACGGTGCCGGTGGGCTTCAGCACGCCGACGACCGTATACACACTGTCGCCATGCACGGGTCCGCCCGGCGCGAGGCCGTGCGACCCGACGAAGCGGCCGCCAAGCTTCAACCCCGACCGCGCCGCGACCGTGGATCCAATGACGGCTTCCAGCGTGTCGTGCCACACACGGCCCCGGCGAGCTCGCCGCCGTAGAGCTTCGACGTAGTCGGGGGACGTGCCGACGATGCGGTAGGCGCCGAAGCTGTCGCCGAGCGAGATCGGCACGACGCGGCGCACGCGCCGATCGTGCCTGAGCTTCTCCATCGCCGACAGCGGCACGTTGCCCGTCGGTACGTCGAGCTCGTAGATCGCCGACAGGATCAGCTGGATCGGACTTCCTTTCGCGCCGACGACGAGGTCGATGCCTTCGGCGTCACGGTTCAGATTGTCGCCGACCTCGCGATCGACGATGCGCACGAAGCCGATCGTCGCAATGCCGATCGCGAGCAGCAGCACGTTCAACAGTGTGCCGAGCGGCCGCGCGCGCAGGTAGCTCCACGCGAGCTGGAAGACGTTCACGCCGCGACCTCCGCGACGCGACGCGGCAGCGCCAGCTGGCGCGCAATGCGCGTCTTGAGCCGTGTGTCGTGCGTCGCGATGACCAGCGCGACGTGCTCGCGGCGCGCGGTGTCCAGCAGCAGATCCGCAACGACGGCGGCCGCATCGTCGTCGAGGTTCGACGTCGGCTCGTCGGCGAGCAGCAGCTGCGGTCGGTTGACGAGCGCGCGCGCGATCGCGACGCGCTGCTGCTGACCAACCGAAAGCTGGTGCGGATGCGCGTGCGCGCGATCGTCGACGCCGAGCGCCGCGAGCATCGCGTGCGCGGCGGCGCCGTCGACGGCAAGCCCGGCGATGCGCTGCGCGACGGTGAGGTTCTGCAGCGCGGTGAGTGTGGGCAGCAGATGGAACTGCTGCAGCACCACGCCCACGTGGCGGCCGCGGAAGCGGTCGCGCGCCGACGGCGACAGCGCCGCGAGATCCTGGCCGTCGACCTCGACCACACCCTCGGTCGCGCACCAGCAGCCCGGCGATCAGATGCAGCAACGTCGTCTTGCCGCAGCCCGACGGCCCGACGATGAGCATTTGGTCCTGGGACGCCACAAGAGCTCGTCGATCGCGAGCACCTCGGCGCCGCCGCGGTAAGCGAAGCGCAGCCGCTCGATGCGGATCATGCGCGTCGCTCGCGCCGCCGCGCTTCGCACAGCCCGGACAGCGGCCGTAGAGCGTCACGTCGTGATGCTCGACGGTGAAGCCGCGCGGCGCGAGCCGGCGCAGGTTGCCGGGGCAACCGGGCACGTCGAAGACGCGTTGGCAGCGCGTGCACTGGAAGTGATGGTGGTGCTCCGCTTCGGTGATCTCGTAGCGCGGCGCATCGCCGGGCAGTGTGACCAGACGAACCCCGCCCTCCGCGGCGAGCCGCTTCAGGTTGCGATAGACCGTGGCGAGCCCGAGCTGGTTCACGCTCGCGCGCGCCGCGCTCAGGATGTCCTGCGGTGACAGCGGCCGCCCGGCCTGCTCTAGCGCCACGCGGATCGCGTCGCGCTGGCGTGTGGCGCGCTCGTTGGTCATGGTGGAGAAGGTGCCCGCACGGTGGTACGATAATGATAACCCAATATCAACGAGGCGCGAGCCGTGCCGTTCCGACGTCCGCAATCGCAACGGCGAAGCGCCTTTCGTCCGTTGCCACATGCTCCGCCTAACCGTCGCGCTGGTTGCGCTCGCCGTCGCGGTCTTTGCGCGCGCGGCACCGGTCGCTGTCGTCGCTGCTGAGAGCGTCTATGGCGACATCGCTCGCCAGATTGGCGGCGACGACGTCGAGCGTCACCAGCATCCTCGCAAGCTCCGCGCAAGATCCGCACGAGTTCGAGCCGGGCGCGGCTGAGGCGCGGGCCATCGCACGCGCGCGCATCCTGGTGATCTAACGGCGCCGATTACGACGCCTGGATGACGAAGCTCGCGTCGGCGTCGCCGTCGCGCTCGCGCGAGACGATCGACGTCGCACGGCTCGCGGGGCGCCGCAGCGGGCGACAACCCGCACGTCTGGTACGACACCGCCGCGATCTCGGCGCTCGCGCGCGCGCTTGCCGACACGCTGTCGCGCATCGATCCCGCGCATCGCGCGGCGTATGCGCGGGCGGCTCGCCGCGTTCGACGCCTCGATGCGCCCGCTCGCCGAGCGCATCGGCTCGATGCGCAGCCGCTACGCCGGCGCGCCGGTCACGGCCACCGAGCCGGTGTTCGGCTACATGGCCGACGCGCTCGGCCTCGAGATGCGCAACGCGCGCTTTCAGCTCGCGGTGATGAACGGCAGCGAGCCGGCGCCCCGCGACGTCGCGGCGTTCGAAAGTGATCTGCGCACGCGCGCGGTGCGCGTCCTGATCTACAACAGCCAGACCTCCGGCCCGCTCGCCGATCGCATGCGCGCACTCGCCACGTCGTCGGGCGTGCCGGTGGTCGGCGTCGGCGAAACCGAGCCGGCGAACATGACGTACGTGCGCTGGATGCTGGGTCAGCTCGAAGAGCTCGATGCCGCGCTGTCGAAGAGATCGCGATGAGCGCCGTCGAGCTCGACCGCGTGACGCTCGCCCGCGGCGAGCGCGTCGTGCTGCGCGAGCTCACGGCAACGATCGCCGACGGCGAGTTCGTCGGCGTGTTCGGACCGAACGGCGCCGGCAAGTCGACGCTGTTGCACGCGATCCTGGGGCTGCTCACGCCGGTGTCGGGCACGATTCGCGTGCACGGTGCGGCGCCGTCGCGCGGCAACGCGATGCCGGCTACCTGCCGCAGCATCGCTCGAACGTCGCCGAGCTTCGCGTGCGCGGGCGCGACTTCGTGGTCGCGGCGCACGAAGGCCATCGCTTCGGCATCGCGCTCGCGAGCCATGACGCGCGATCGCGCGGCCGACCGTGCGCTCGATGCGGTCGGCGCTTCGGCGCTCGCGAAGCGCCCGCTCGCGCAGCTTTCCGGCGGCGAGCGCCAGCGGCTGCTGCTCGCGCAGGCGCTCGTCGGCGAGCCGCGACTGCTGCTGCTCGATGAGCCGCTGCTCTCGCTCGATCCGGGCGCCGAGAAGGACGTCGTCGCGCTGATCAAGCGGTTGCAGCAGTCGCTCGGGATGACGGTGCTGTTCACCGCCCACGAGCTGAATCCGCTGCTCGGCTCGATGGACCGCGTGCTCTACCTCGGCCACGGCCGCGGCGCGATCGGGAGCGTCGACGAGGTCATGCGAAGCGACGTGCTGTCCGAGCTCTACGGCGCCGACATCGACGTCGTGCGCGTCGGCGGCCGCATCGTGATCGTTTCCGGCGACGGCATGCACGACGCCGACGCGCACCATCACGATGCTTGACTACGAGTTCATGCGCAACGCGTTCGCTGCTGGCGCGATCGTCGCGGTCGTCGCTGGCGCGGTCGGCTATTTCGTCGTGCTGCGCCAGCTCGCCTTCGCCGGCCACGCGCTCGGCCACGTCGGCTTCGCCGGCGCCGCCGGCGCCGGTCTCGTCGGGCTCCCGCCATTCTGGGGGTTGCTCGTGGCGACGCTCGCCGCCGCCGTCGCGATGGGCTCGCTTGGCGAGCGCCTGCGCGGCCGCGACGTCGCGATCGGCGTGATCCTGTCGCTCGCGCTGGGCCTCGGCGTGCTGTTCCTCTTCTTCTACCGTTCGCACGCGACGCAGGCGACTGCGATCCTGTTCGGCAACGTGTTCGCCGTCGATGCGGCGTCGGTGCGCACACTCGCCGTACTCGGGGTGGCGAGCGTCGCCGCGCTCGCCGCGATGTCGCGGCCGCTGCTGTTCGCCACCTTCGCGCCGGAGCTCGCCGACGCAAAGGGCGTGTCGCTACGACTCGTGTCGGTACTGTTCCTGGTCGTCGTCGCGATCGCCGTCGCCGAAAGTGCGCAGGTCGTCGGCGTGCTGCTCGTGTTCGCGCTGATGGTCGGTCCGGCGGCCGCCGCCATCGCGCTCACGCCCCGCGTTGCGGCGGGCCTCGCGCTGTCGGTGGCAGTGGCGCTCGGCTGCACGTGGGCCGGCATCGCGCTCGCGTATGCGACCGACTGGCCGGCGACGACGTGGATCGTGCTGCTGTCGTCGGCTGCGTATTTCGCGAGCCTGTACGCGGCGCGCACGCGTCAGCGCGCGGCGAAGAGCTGAACGTCGAGCATGTGCCCGACGAACCATGCGCTCACGCGTGCCGGGATCACAAGCGATCCGCCGGCGAGCGTCGCAAGAACGTACGCGTCGTCGGTGTGCGTGTCGATTGCGTGCGCCGTCGCATGCGGCGCGCACGGCTTGGCTGCGACGTACGGGTCGCTTCGACGCGCCGGTCCGCGCTCTGTCGACCTGATTGAACGCCTGATGGTCAAGTGGCAATAGACAGAGCGCCACAGGAATAGAACACGCGTCGCCGCCATTCGAAAATGACGAGTCGCAGCAATAGGAAAAACGGCGCAGGAGTAGAAAAATGCCGGCGGGAATTCGAAAGACCGTACAGGAATCGAAGACTGGCCCGCGGGAATACGAAGACGGCCGCAGCATAGAAAAATCAGTCCCGCGCGCGAGGGCTAGTTATGTCGCATATGAACCATGCGCCTGGGCGGCCTCGGCGCTTCTGTTTCGAGCGCGCCCGCCCGCTGCGCGATCTCGGCCACCGCCGCCAAGTTCCGGGCGTCCCAGCGTGCGCGCACCGTGCCATTGCGATCAACGAGGAACTCCACGTGGTGTCGATCGGATGCCGGAACATTGCCGGCGAGAACTCGATACGCTTCACTGAGTCCGGGCGATACGGTTGCAGCGTTTATTGCTGGGCCCGTGTCATCCAGGCGCGGTGCTTCACGCGACGACGGCACGGCGACAACGTCAACGCCGGCGCGCGATAGCGCGTCGCGAACTGCACTGAGTTGCAGCAAGCGGTCGCGCGATTCGGGCAGCGAATAGAGCACGAGCAGGATCGGCCGCTCGCCGGTCGTTCGTTGCGGCTGCTGGTCGATCTGATAGGCGAATTGCGGCGCTTCGACGTCCACGCCCACGGCGCCGGCAGCCAGTGTCTTCACGAAGTAAACAAGGTCCCATCGCGCTGTGTCGTCCAGTGCCGCGACGAATGCCGGCATCGGCGTGCCGTCGATGCCGTGCGTGATCCACCCATACAGGTCGCCGTCGAGATGACCGAGGACATGCTCGGAAGCGAGGTCCGCTGGCTTCATCGCGAGTGTCGCGGCCGCCGGTCCGTCACCGCGCCCTTCCACGCCATGGCAGACAGCGCAGTTTGCCGCGAAGAGCGCCGATCCCCGAGCGACTGCAGTGACCGTATACCCGATGGGTGGATGCAGGTACGTGGTCGGATAAGCGCGCACGATCTCGGGCAGCGCGCCTTCATCGAAGCTCAGGCGGAAAGGAAACGGCCAGCGCGTCTCGTCGTGCGCGGCGGGCACGGATAGTCCCAGCACACCGACGATTGTGAGCACGCCCAGCCCTAGCGCTGCCTCGACGCCCGCGTTGCGCGCGATGTGTGCCGATGCGAATTCGCCCGGTGGTCCCGCGCTCTCCATGTCGGCCGTCCAACGCAGTCGATTGGTGAGCGCAAGCGAGAGCATCATCGCAAACAACGCGATCTTCGCGATCAGCCATTGACCGTACGCCGTGCCGAACAGCGGCGGCCAGCTCGCGACGAGATAGATAGCGTTTACGATGCCGGTGACGAGCAGGCCGAGGACCGCGGCGACGCCGACGCTCGAAAAGCGCCGCGTGATCGCATACGTGCGAGGTGCCAGCGTCCTGCGCAGCGCCACCGCGAGCGGCAGCAGCGCGCCAAGCCATGCGCCGGCTGCCACGAGATGAAGCGCGTCGGCGCCCATGTGGATGGCTTTGTCGCGACCGCTGTCCGCAGCGGCGTGTCCGGTCGCCGCGAGTGTCGCAACAAGCGCCAATGCCGCGATCGCGGCGACACGATCCCGCCAGGCCGAACCGCGCAGCGCGAGCACGCCCGCAACGATAATGATAAGCACAAGCCGGCCGAGCCATACGCGGCCGAACGACGTTCCACGCACGACCAGCCCGAGCGTCGACACATCGAGCGCGCGAAGCTCGATGCCCGCCATCGCCGGTGCCTGCAACAGCAGCCAACCGAGCCACGACAGGAGCGCGATGCCGACGCTCCATCGAGCGAGCCCCGTCACGAATCGATCGACGACGGCGCCCGCGATGTGCGCGGGTGCGATGAGCGTCGCGAACACGAGTGCGCCGAACGCCTGCGCGAGCGCAACGTAATGGACCGTACGAACAAGCGCGAGTGCGCTCACGGCACAACCGTGAACGTGAAGTCGCCCTCGGTCACGTGGGTGTCGACCGACAGCGCTCGCCAGTCAACCTTGTAGGTGCCGGGCGCGAGCGGTCGGCAGCGAGACCCGAAGCCCGTGCATCCTGCGCATCGACCTGGTGTCGCCCTTGTCCACTGCGTGGCCGTTGCGGTCGAGCACCTGACCGTGCTGAACGCGGGCTCGAGCTCCTGCGTGAACCACAGCTTGAGTTCGGCGGGCGAGCCGCGCAGCTAGCTGCCGACGGCCGGGACCGCGTGATCGAGAAATGCGTGCGCGCCGGCGGTGAAGCCAGCGCCATGAACGCGCCGCCGTGAACGGCAAGGAACAACCGAAGCTTCATCGAGCGTGGAAAATCGGCCTTCCGAACGAGTTCGGGAAAGGTCGTCGAGATAGAAATGCAGCTGCGCGACCCAGCCACGCCGTGGCCGCTGCGGTTGTTCAAAGGAATGATTGCCTCGGTGCTGAGCTGCACGTACCGGCCCGCCCAGAGGAGTCCCGGGTTGACGGTTCCCGTGGTCCCGCCGCACCCCGGTCGAGCGCCGTCGACATGGCGAACTCCACCACCGGGATCATCCGGTTGAACGGAGCCCGCCAGCCCCACGTCCTGCACGGCGGACTGCAGGTACGGGAAGCTGTACTGGAGCGCGAAGCCCCACTCGAGCGCATGCGGATGCTGCTCGACGTCGACGTGACGCCCTCATCGCTGACCGTCGTCGTGCTGGCGCGCGACGGAAAGCCGACGCCGACCAGTCCGGTCACGGCGATCGGTCGCAGATATTTCTCTCTGCCGGAAGATCGCCGAAGCCCTTGCCGAAGAACAATGCCGGGCGTGAACGTGCTGAACGATTCCGGCGATGCGCTTCGCGCCGGTGCCACCGACGTCCACGTCGACGCCGGCGGACAGGATTCTTTCGTGCTCTTCGTTCTGGCAGATTGGTACTTGACGCTGGCCTCCAGGTTGTCGAAGCCCTTCGTTTGCGTCGCTGCCCTCGGCTGCGGCGCAGCCCTTGAGGTGGTGCCAAACCCAATGCCAAGATCGGGCGTGATGCGCTTGATTAGTCGATTGAGCACGTCGTTTGCCGCGTAGCCGGCTCGTCCTCGGTGCCGGGCAGCTTTCCGCTGGTAGGTCGGCAGCGAAAGCTCGTCGGCGACGAACGGGTCGTCGATCGTGAGCGTCGCCGGAAAGAACCGCTTGCCCACGATACCGTGTGCGTGGGCGATGCTCGCGGCCATAGCGCCAGCGAGCAACAGTGAAAACAAGCACGCGAAACGCGACGCGCGCGCGTGCCATGCAAAGCAGGCGATCATCGTGAGGCTCCCATCGATAGCGCGAAGCGGCGGCGCGTACGACAGCGCGCGCCGAGGAAACGCCGTCCGAGGACGCGGGCGTGCGTCGCTTAGACGACGGGACCGTTCAGGCGCTACGGGAGGGAGGCCCGCGGGCGGGCGGAAGGGATGCGGGAGGCGTCGCGCGCTGCGACTCGACGATCGGCGGCGCCGGCATCGGCGGGATGCCAAAGAGCGCAAGCGCCGCGAGCGGCGGCGGAAGCGGCGCGGCACGCGCGAGATGCTTCAGCAGCTGGCACGGCGCGCAATCGTGATCTTCCGGGTGCGTAGGGCTCCCCGGGATGTCGCTTGCGTCGCTGTGATGATGGCCATGCTCGTGCTCGACAGCGGCGTGGAAGTCCGTAGCGAGCCATGGTAGCGGTCCGAGCGACGGAATGAGGAACGCAGCGAGTACGCAGGCCGCGAGCCGCGCGCGCCAGCGTGCGCACAGGAGTGCGGGCCGTCGGTCCACTGGCAGCGGTCGGTTCATGTGGCGACGATCGGCTGTGCGATCGGGCGAACAGCATAGCATCGCCTAGCATTCCATTGGAGGCGTCTCCTCCGAGGTGAGGTTGTGCATGCTGGAACGACGGCGCGGATGAATCGCGCAAGCGCCGTCACCTGCCATCAGACGGGCAGGCATGTTGGAACCTTATGCGGAGTTCCGCGGGGCGACGCAGGAAGCGCTGAATACGCCGCGCACTAACTTGCACATCTAGGCACGACATAAAAGCATAGCCGTCAGCGCCGTTGTTCCCGTGCGCGGGTCAGTCCCGCGCGCCGCGGGAACGTTCATCCCGCGACGGACCGATCGCGTACGCCGGATCGGTCGAACGGACGGTGCGACTTCCTTCGCGTGTTTGATGAAGAGATGAACGACAGCGCCGAGCGGCCGAGTCTTAGAACTGAACATCGTGATTGGCATGGGCGGAACGACCACATTCGTCGGAGGCGCCTTGAGCGCCCAACGTCTGGCGTTGAACTGCAGCACGGTGCCAGTCTTCGTTACCGAGGAAGTTCTCGTGCGTATCACTCGTATGTTGACGAATCACGATACAGATTGAGTACTGCAATGAACTGTGCCTTGGCTGCGAACTGCCTCAAGACAAGCGAGCGGTGTTTGGCACCGCCGACCGTATCGCAATGATGCCTGAGCCAGGCGAGGGATGTCGCCGCGCGATCGTACACGGTCCTGATTGCGGATGCTCGTCCGCGTTTTCGGCTTGTTGGTCTCCTTTGCTGTCTTGCCGTATCCCCGTGGATCGTGCCGCAGGTGTGGCCGGTTAAGCAGCTCCATTTTCTTTCGCTTATCGGGTTTTCACCGGCTGGCGCGACCGCTACGCTCACGACCCATAACTCACGATGATGACTTCCGCAACGGCGCCGTCAAATCGAGAAGCCAAATACCACGGAGACGATGAGGGAACTCGTCATGCTGGAGACGATTACCGTGCAAGAGAAGAACTCCGCGCTGGACGGATCGAGTGAGACTCGACTTCCCGAAGCTCTATGTCCATAGGGACGTATTCACTCAATTGCAATCGATTCAGCGCTCGCAGGCGTCGCCGAAGTTCGACTTGAAGGATATCGGCTCCTCCGCCTTGCGCATCGTGCTTGGCGCTGCCGAACGCGACGGAACTCATCAAAGAGCGGGTGATGACGGACTTTCTGGCTCGCCGCCGACTGTAGCGGCCACCTCCCCTCCCGGCCGCAACGCGGCAAACCCTCCTCACCCGCTCACCCTTTGTCCCGCGGCAGTTCGCCCCGGGGCCACCCGCAACACTCGTCGCAGGCGCGCTCTCGGGCGCGATGCCTGCTCGGTTACGGTGAGGCACACGCAATGAAGAGATGGGTGCGTTTAGCTGTAGCTGGCTTGGCTGTGGAATGGTCGTGCAGCGTCCTCGCTTGTTGGGACGAGGCGGCGCAGCACTATCACGTCAACCCCCGCCTGCTGTATGCGATCGCGAAGTGCGAGTCGGACCTGCGGCCCGGGGTGGTCAATCGCTCGCACCGCGCGCGCACCGGTACGTACGACATCGGCCTCATGCAGATCAATTCGTCGCATCTGCAGCGACTCAGCGCCTACGGCATCGGCGAGCGAGAGCTCTACGACGTCTGCACCAACATCCAAATCGGCGCATGGATTCTCGCCGACAAGATCCAGCGGCATGGACTTTCGTGGGAGGCGGTCGGTGCGTACAACGCCGCGTGCACCGAGCTCAAGGGCAACGACTGCGAAGCTGCGCGCAGCAGATACGCCTGGTGCGTCTTTCGGAATCTCTCTGCCGCAGCGCCTTCGCCGCTCGCGCCGTCGCTTGCTACCGGCGCGGATTCCGTTCCCATCATCGCGACGCGAGTGGCACCGTGAGCCGGGTAACAAGATTCCCGCGATTCGGGTCGCTCGCGATCAGCATCGCCATTGCGGCCCCGCCGTTGGTGGCTGGCTGCGCCGCGCTTCAGTCGAACGAAACGACGGCGGCTGCACGCCCTGTGCTTCGACCGCTTCCGACGCAGTTCGCCATCGCTCAGATGCGGCGCGGGAAAGAGCCCGAGCTTCGAGCTGTGCCCGACGGATGTGTGTCCCACGCCGACACCGAAGACGCTCGCCAATGGTCGGCAGGCGCTTGCCGCCGCATCGCCGGGAACCATCCCGTCGCTTCCTGCGGCGGAGGCGACGAGCCCCATGCTGGTGCAGTCGATGCCGCTGCCGCCGACTCTTCGTCCCCGCGGAAATTTCGCCGCCGGCAGCAGTTGTTGCCAAGACGATCATCGTGACCTTTGCCTCGGGATCCGCGCTGCTTTCCACGGCGGCGAGAAGAGAGCTCGAGACGATCATCCCCGAGGCGCAACGCTCGCCGACGATCGACATTCGCGGCCGCACCGACGAGCTCGGCAGCGCGGCACTCAACGACGCTCTGGCGCGCAACCGCGCGCTCGCCGTGCGTGACTATCTGCGCACGCTTCGCCTGTCCGAGGCCACGACGATTCGCATCAGCGCCAAGGGCGCCTGCTGCTACGTCGCCGACAACGATACGAACGAGGGCCGAGCGGCCAATCGCCGTGTCGAGATCGAATACCGATCCGCCATGCAGCTTGCACAAGGAACAGCGCATGACCCGCAGTGACTCACCTGCATCACCTGCATCCGACAGCGGTCGCAAACGGCTTCCCGGCTGGAAGGCCATTCTGGTTCGCGAGGAGACGTTCGCGCGACTGCGAAGCATCCAGACATCCATGATCGATCCTCGCTTCGACCTGCGCTACGTCGGCGATGCCGCGGTGCAGATGGCGTTGGACCGTGGTGAGGGCGAGATCATGCAGAGGACACGCGCGGAAGTGAAACGCCGTCTTTGAATCGTCTCAACCCAACCATGGAGACACGTTCCATGCACACACTGTCGATGCACCTCGCACTACCGAAACGAACGCTCGTCGCAACACTGACGGTTTGGACGGCGGCCCTTCTTGCCGTCATCGCCACCGGGACAGAGGCGCTGGACCTGGTGACCTTTGCCGGGATCGCCGGCCCGCTCACCGCGGCGCTGACCCAGCTCGGGTCGCTGACACCCGGCGTCAAGGCAATCGTCGGCGTCGTGGCGTTTGCCATTGCGCTCTTCGGGCTTTCGATCCTGCGCAACTTTGGCCCCGCCGTGTATTTCGTCGGCGTATGCATCTTCGCGGCGGTGGGACTCGTCGTCGGCGGTTCGATCATGGGCGCCACGGTGGCGATGATCTGACGCATGAGCGCGCAGCGAGGCGTTGAGATCAACCGACGAGGAGGAGGCAATGCACGCCAATCCATTCATCCCGCGACGGCTGGACGATCAATGGAAGATCGGTCTGTGGGATATCGACGTGGCTCTGCCCTTCGCGATCTGCCTCTTCCTCGGCTTTCTTGCCAACGCCGGAACCAAGGGCGTGGTGTCCGGCGCTGCGGTTGGCGTGATGCTGAGCCGCTGGTTCTCGAAGAAGAAGGCGGACAGGCATCCCGCGTTCGCGTGGCACTGGGCGTACTGGCACCTGCCGGAGTTCCTGTCGCGGTTGAAGGCGACCCCTCCGTCGTGCGTCCGCCGCATGGTCGGCTGACGCCGCTCGGCGCAACGCGGATCAAGGGAGAGCGATGAATCCCAATCAGGCGCAAAGAGACTTGAAGGTCCTCGCGGCCACCGTGTGGCAGCAGCGACTCGCGATCCTCGGCCTCGTCCTTTGTCTCGGACTTGCGCTCGCGATCATGTTCAACATGGTGGGACGCGAACGCATCGTGCTCACGCCACCGGCGATCGAGAGAAGCTTCTGGGTCACGAAAGACAAGGTGAGCGCGTCGTACCTCGAGCAGATGGGAAGCTTCATCGCGTATCTCACGCTCGACGTCTCACCGAGCTCGGTCGAATGGAAGAAGACGATGCTGCTGCAGTACGTCGCCCCCGACGTATACGGCGCGCTGCAGACGCGGCAGGACCTCGAGGCCGATCGGCTGAAGCGGCTGAACGCAACCACGCAGTTCTCGGTTGCGCAGCTCGTGCCCAACGAGGACAGCTTGACCGTGAATCTCAAGGGACGGCTCGCCACCTTCATCAACGGCACGCGGACCTCGGACGTCGAGAAGGAGTACGTCGTCGCGTTCGAGTACACCGGCAATCGCATTCAACTGAAACGCTTCGAGGAGTGGACCGATGGCACCCGCAAGATTGCTGCGGACGGCATGCCTGCTGCCAGCGCTAACCGCGATTAATCCGCCGGCAGCGCTCGCGCTCCAGCGCATCGAGGCGCGCGACGGCGTGTCCGTCGAAGCCGCGATCGCGTTGAAAGAACCCACGCGCATCAAGATCGACGGCGGCGCGATCACCGACGTGTTCGGGAACATCTATTCGACCAACTGCGGCAGCGCGGGCGCAGCGCCGCTGGTCCCCAACGGCCCGTCGGTGCCCGCGGTCAACGCGGCCGGCGAAGTGGTGCTCGAATGCGACAAGGATCGCGGCGAGATCTACGTCAAGCCCGTAGGCGCCGGCTCGAAGCCGATCAATCTCTTCGTCTCGTCGGGAAAGGCGACCTACACGCTGGTGCTGAAGCGGGTCGACATGCCCGCGGACACGATCGTCATCGTCGACCGCACGCCTGCTCCGGCAGTCGCGGGTTCCGCCAAGGTGGCTGGCCGTGCGCCCAACCACGAGCGTGCATTGAAGGCGATGCTCTTCGCGATGGCGGGTGAGGCGACGCCGGGCGAGCTGCGCGTCGAGGAGGTCAATCAGCCGGTGCAGCTGTGGGCGGAAGCGCGATTCACGCTGCTCGCGACCTTCGAGGGACGCGACCTCAGCGGGGAAAAATATCTCCTCGTCAACGTGAGCGAGTCTCCGATGGTGCTCGCGGAGGAGGAGTTCGATCGCGACGGTGGCGATGTCGTGGCGGTGTCGATCGAGACCCACACCCTTGCGCCGGGCGAGAGCACCAACGTCTTCGTCATCCGTGATGGGACTGCACCATGGCGCCGCTGATCAAAGGCTGGGAGGCGCTCGAACCGCGCCAGAAGCAGTGGGCGTTGCTCGCCCTGCTGCTCGGTGCCGGATTCACGATCCTGTGGGCGATCTTCGCGCTCACCGAGAAGCCGAAGCCAACGCAGTCGCCAGGCACTGGCGTTGGTGGCCAGCAGCGCGTGACCAATGTCGGCGTGATGGCGCCGGGACAGCAGGTGAATCCGCTCGACAGCTGGCTCGGCGGAGCGGGCAAGGACGTCGCACAACTCAAGCAGGACCGCGACGCGATGCTCAAGGACAAGGACGAGCAAAAGGCCTTCAATCGCGACGTCCTGGCCAGGTTCGATCTGCTGCAGCAGAAGCTCAGCCAGACACAAATGCCGGCGCCGCCGGCCGCGACACCCGCGCCGCTCCCGGCGTCGACGTCGCCCGCCAATCTGCCGCCTCCCCCGTTGCCTTCGCGGACCGCGTCGCAGGCGGTGGGCTATCCGCCGGGACTGCCGCCCGGCATGGCAGAGGCGCCTGCGTTGGGGCTCACGCGCGTGACGTTGCGCGAGGCGAACGTCAAGACGGCGCAGGCTGCACCGGCGCGTCCGCCGGCCAGTCAAGCTGGCAGCGCGAGCGGGAGCGAGCCCGGCGAGCCGCAGCTCCGCACGCTCGACAACTACATCCCGATCTCCTTCACCCGAGCCGTGTTGCTCGGTGGCCTCGATGCGCCCACCGGTGGCCAGGCGCAGGCCAATCCGCACCCGGTGCTGTTGCGTCTCGACGACAACGCGATCCTCCCCAATCGGTTTCGCGCCGAGGTTCGCGAATGCTTCGTGATCGGTGCGGGCTACGGCGACATCAGCAGCGAGCGCGCCTATATCCGCACCGAGCGCCTCGCCTGCGTGCGCCACGACGGGACCGCGCTCGAGGTGAAGATCAAGGGCTCGATCTTCGACGAGACCGGCAAGGTCGGGATGAAGGGCCGGCTCGTCACCAAGCAGGGTCAGGTGCTCGCGAACGCCCTCTTAGCCGGGGTGATCAGCGGCGTCGGCTACGGCTTCCAGAACTCGTACACGACGTTTTCCACGACGCCCTTCGGCGCGGTCACGACGACCGAGCCGAGCCACGCCTTTGAGGCCGGCCTCGCCTCAGGCGTGGGACGCGCGATGGATCGCCTCGCGCAGTACTACATCTCGCTCGCCGAGAAGACGTTCCCGATCATCGAGGTCGACGCGGGTCGGAGCGTGGACGTGGTGCTGACCGAAGGCGTGGTGATCGACGCGCCGCTCACCGTCGGGGCCGCCGCGCGACCGATGCGCGATGGGCCACAAGGCAGGCGGCAGCGCTACCAACAGGTGACCAATGATGGCGAAGACTAAAGCGCTGGGTGCGCTGTTGCTGGTCGCGGTGAGCGCAGCCGCGTGCGCCGCTGAACCGGACGAGCTCGCGCTCCTTGCGCGCTTGCAGACGATGTACCCGGCCACGCAATGGAGCCGCGTCACGCGCACGCCGATCGCGGGCGTCTACGAGGCGGTGATGGGCTCGAATCTCGCCTACGTCGCGGATGACGGTCGTCACTTCCTGTTCGGGCATCTCTTCGACATGCGCACGCAGACGGACCTCACCGCGCCGAAACTCGCCGCCGCCGAGCGTCGCGCGACCGAAGAGCCGGAACCTCCGCGAACGGTGAGCTTTGATGCGCTCCCTCTCGACGACGCCATCAAGACCGTCCGCGGCAATGGTGCGCGCGTGCTGGCCGTGCTGAGCGACCCCAACTGCCCGTATTGCCGGATGCTCGACGGCGAGCTCGCCAAGCTCGACGACGTGACGCTCTACACGTTCCTGCTGCCCTGGGTGAATCCCGACCGTACGGCGGCCGAGGCCGCGTGGGTGAAGGCGATGCCCGATCGCGCGGGGGACCTTGGCGTGCTCGATCGAAACCTGAAGCTCGCGGCGCGAGTGGGCCTGCGCGGCACGCCGCTTCTGATCGCAGGCGATGGACGCGTGAGCGAGGGCGCCGCGCGCGCCGTCGAGCTCGACGCCTGGCTCAACGCGGATGCGCCAACCACGCGAGCTGCACGCTCATTACCCAGCATGGAGAACACGCCATGAGGTTCGTCGTGAATGCAACCGCAGCCGTTTCACAGCTGTGCCGCGCGCTCGCCTTCAGCAGCGCACTTGCGCTTGGCGGTTGTGCGAGCATCGCCGGCGTGGGCGGCAGCGCCGAGTTCGGCTGCAAGGCGCCGGTGGGCGTGAAGTGCGACTCGGTATCGGGCAACTACTACAACGCCGTGCAGCAGAACCTGCCCTCGCAGCAGAAGCGTGGCGCCAGCGCGCCGGAGACTGGCGCCGCGTCGACACTCATGGATCGCATCGTTGGCAAGCCTCGGCCATCGAGCTCGCGCGACGACGCGCTACCGAGCCGCGGCATCGTGACCCCGGTTGCGCTCGCACCGGAGGCGCACGCGCCGCTACGCTCGCCGCCACGGGTGCTGCGACTGTGGATCAAGCCGTGGGAAGACAGCGACGGCGATCTGCACACTCAAAGCTACGTCTACGTGCCGATCGATGCCGGCCGCTGGCTCATCGACCATCGCGCAGCGCCCACGCGCGACGTGTACACAGCCACCAAGGCAGCGCGCGCTGTGCGTCGCGCGACGCCAACGCCGCAGACACCGGTCACCGCCACGGCGCTGCGCGCCGCGGGCGGCGCGCAGGACGCTCGCGCGAGGGAGACGACGATGTCCGCTAGTCTGTCGCTGCGCTCGCTCATCGCGGGCAGCGGGCTCAAGGACGCGCCGCGCAGCTTAGGCGAGCTCTTCGAATTCAGCGCTCGCGCGGGCCCGGAAAGCCAGTTCGCCTCGTGGCTCCCGTACGTCGCGTACGCCCCCGAGGACCAGGTCTTCGTGAACCGCGACACGCTCGGCTTCGTGGTCGAGCTGATGCCGCAGTCCGGCGCGGACGAGCGCATGGTCGAGATCCTGCTCTCGCTCTACGCCACCTGCCCCAGCGGCACCGGCATCCAGTTCTCGCTCTTCGCTTCGCCGCATCTGATCGAGCCGCTCTCCCGCTACGGCAACCTGCGCCTGGAAGACGCCGACCGCGCGGAGAAGGCGCGTGAGCGCGGACGAGCGGCGCGCAACAGCAACCTGTACCGCACGCTCGCGCGGCGGCGCGTCGCGCATTATCTGCGCGGCAGTCACGTCTCGCTCACCCAGGGCTATCACTACACGGTGCGCGACTTCAAGCTCGTGATGAGCGTGACCCTGCCGGGCGGCCTCGACAACCTCTCGCGCCGGGAAGATCTGATCACGCTGCGCGAGGGGATGACCTCGACGCTGCGCTCGGCCAACTTCCCGAGCCGCGCGTGCAGCGCCGACGACTTGATCAACTGGTGCGCGCTGTTCACGAACCCGCACCGGCTGATGATCGATCGCACGTCCGCGCTCCATTACGACGACGGTCGGGAGCTGCGCGACCAGATTGTCGATTTCGACACCCAGCAGGAGGCACAAGCGCTCGGTCTCGTGTTCACCCAGGCCGGCCATCCCGATGCGGTCGAAGCGCGGTTCTACTCGATCCGCTCGTTCCCCGAGCAGTTCGCGCTCTGGCAGATGAGCGCACTGACCGGCGATCTGATGCAGACGGCGCTCCAGTACGCCTGCCCGTTCCTGATCACGATGGGGGTGGAGATCCTCGATCCCATCGCGATGAAGTCGGTCGTGACGGCCAACCACGTGCGCGCGACGCAGAACGCGCAAAGCCCCATGGCGAAGATCATGCCCGACGTCGCGAAGAAGCTGCAGGACTGGAGCGTCGCCGCGCAGACGCTCGACCAGGGCGGCCAGATCGTCTCGATGTACCACCAGTTGGCACTCTTCACCACGCCGGAGCGCGCGACCGCCGCCGAGGAGACCGCGCGCGCCATCTGGCGCTCGCGTGGCTTCGAGCTCAACAACGACGTGTACATGCATCGGCAATCGCTGCTCGCAAGCCTGCCGATGACGCTGTCCGAGGCGTTTCACGCCGACATGAAGCGCATGCGACGCGTGACGCGCAAGACGGTTGCCAACGCCATTCATCTGGCACCGCTGATCGGCGAGTGGAGCGGGACGACCACACCGACGCTCCTTTTCGCGGGTCGGCGCGGCCAGCTGATGACGCTCGACCTCTACGACAACGACCAGGGCAACTTCAACGCCGCCGTCATCGGCACGCCGGGGTCGGGCAAGTCGGTGCTGATGAACGACATCGCCTGGTCGTACCGCGCGGTCGACTCGCAGGTGCGCGTGCTCGACCTCGGGCGCTCGTTCGAGAAGCTCTGCCGCAAGGCCGACGGCGTGTTCGTCGAGTTCGGCACGCGTTCGGCCATCTGCGTGAACCCGTTCAGCGTGGTCGACCAGATCGAAGCCGACATGGCGATCCTCGTGCCGGCGATCGCCAAGATGGCCTCGCTCGCCCGGCCGCTCGAAGAGGTCCAGTACAAGGCGATCGGCATCGCGATCCTGCGCATGTGGAAGCAGTACGGACAGGAGATGACGATCACGCCGCTGCGCGACTACTTCAAGAGCGGATCGATCCCCGACCTCGAGGTGAAGGACGACGCGCGCATTCGCGACCTCGCGATCATGCTCGATCCCTACACCCGCGACGGCCAGTACGCGCGCTTCTTCGAAGGCAACGCCAACATCGACTTCGGCAACGACTTCATGGTGATCGAGAACGAGGAATTGAAACGCGCGCCCGACCTGCACGCGGTGGTGAACATGATCCTGCTCTACCAGATCACGCAGGACATGTACCTCTCGCGCGAGCGCGGCGACCATCGCAAGAAGCTCCTGATGATCGACGAGCTGATGCAGCAGCTGGGCGAGATCGGCGCCGACGATCCGGTGAAGGCGCGCGTGGTCGAGGAAGCCGCGCGCCGGGCGCGCAAGTACGGCGGCAGCCTCGTCACCGCGACGCAGGGCGCGGACGACTACTACTCGTCGAAGCAGATGGAGACCGCGTTTCACTTCTCCGACTGGGTCTTCCTGCTGCGGCAGAAGCCGGAGTCGATCGAATTGCTGGAAGCGAACCACCGGCTGGTGCTGGACGAAGCGAAGAAGCGGCTGTTGAACTCGCTTCGCACCGAACCCGGCGTGTTCTCGGAGATGTACGTCTACTCGCCGATGGGCGAGGGCGTGGCGCGGCTGATCCTCGATCCGTACACGCTGCTTCTCTTCTCCAACCGGCACGAGGACAACCGCGCGATCGACGTTCGCCGCGCGCGCGGAATGTCGATCGACGAAGCCATCGCCGACGTGCTGCGCGAGCGGGGGATCACCCCGTGAAGGCGCTCCTCGCGCAGGCGCTGGTGAGCCTCGTCATCGTGTGCGTCGCGCTCGTCGCCTACGACCGTGCCGTGCGCCGGCCCGCCGCGCGCATCGCGCTGATCGACGTTGGCGAACTCGCGCGACTCAAGGACGACCGCGTCTTGGAGGTCCTGACCCGGGCGGGGGCCACCGACGAGGAGAAGAAAGCGGCGCTCGCGTTCGGTGCGCGCTTCGCAACCCTTTTTCCTCGGGCACTAGAGGACCTGAGCGAAGAGTGCGGCTGCCTGGTGCTCTCGCGCAGCGCGGTGGCGGGGTCGCCGCCCAATGCGATCGATCTCACGCCCACGCTCAGGCAGAAGGTCGGTTTGTAGGGGCGCGTGTCGTGGATCGTGCGACGACAACTCTCTCGGCGAACGCGTCTCGCCATGCGCCTGGCGCGTGGCTTGCGCGTCGCGCCGCCGATCAGCGAGCGCTGTGGGCGCATCTACGCAGGCGCTGGTACGCGTACCTCCCTGCCGCGCTCGCCTGGCTCGTCGCGCAGCACTACCTGCTCTTCAACTGGACGGCGAGCCTTCCCTATCACGTGGTGTGGCTGCATGCGGGAGCGACCCATTTCACGCGCGGCGACCTGATCGTCTACCGCTATGCGGGCGAGGAGCTGATGCATCTCAAGAAAGGCCAGCGGTTCTTCAAGCGCATCGTCGGCGTTCCGGGTGATGAGATCAGTGTCGAAGACCGTCGCGTGCTCATCAATCGGCGCCGATGTCGGTGTCGCCAGGCAGTACACGCTCGACGGCCATCGCCTGGAGCCGCTCGCGCCGGGATTGATTCCCGCCGATTGCTTCTACGTCCAGGGGACGCACGCGATGAGCTTCGACTCGCGCTACCGTCAAAGCGGGCTCGTGCACGTGAGCCAGATCATCGGCAAGGTCGACGTGATCTTCTAGGGTGCGACAGCGATGTGGAAGTTGCGCGCCCTGCTCCTGCTCCTCGCCCCGCTCGCGATGCTCGTGCGCGGCGAGGACCTCGGCACGATCGGGCCGACGTACGCCATCGAGGAGCCGCATCTTCTCACCGCGATCGAGCAGCAGCTGCGCGCGAAGCAGGCGAGCGGCGAGCTCGCCCGGCTCGAGGCGCGAGGCGAAGCGCCGTGTCGTCGACGCGATCGAGCACCCGGCGCCGCTCGCGGGCATCACGCGCACCGAGCGGGCGCGCTCGTTCTATTTCGATCCATCGATCGTGGTGGTCGAGAACATCACCGACGCCAAGGGCAACATCCTCGTTCCGGCGGGGACGCGACAGAACCCGCTCGCTGTCGTATCGCTCTCCAAGCACCTGCTCTTCTTCGACGGCAGCGACGAGCGCCAAGTCGCGTGGGCGCACGCGACGATCGCGCGCTATGGCGGCAAGGTCAAGCCGATCCTCGTCGCGGGGTCGTACCTCGCGCTGATGCAGCGCTGGCAGCTGCCGGTGTATTTCGATCAGCAGGGCGCGCTCACGCACAAGCTCGGCATCACGCACGTCCCGGCGCTGGTGTCGCAGGAGGGCCTGCAGCTTCGCATCGACGAGCTGCCGCTCTAGCGAGATCCCGATGCGCCGTCTCCGCGTCTTCGTTCTCATCGCCGCGCTCCTCGCCGCCGCATCGGCGCACGCGCAGACGTGCACCGGCAAGTTCGCCAATCCGATCACCGACATCTGCTGGTCGTGCATCCTGCCGATCTCGATCGGCGCCGCACGCGTGGCCACGCTGGGACAGGAAGACATCGAGAATCCGCCGAGTCCGCTCTGCGTGTGTCCCGGGTTTCCGATACGGATCGGCATTTCGATCGGCTTCTGGGAGCCCGCGCGACAGGTCGACGTGACGCGCAAGCCGTTCTGCCTGGTGGGCCTCGGTGGCGTGAGTCTCAATCCAGGACTCCCGGCGCCCGAAGCCGCGCAATGGGCGCGCACGACCGGCCCCGCGACCGGCGCCTTCTACCAGGCGCACTGGTACGCCAACCCGATGCTCTACTGGCTCGAGGTGCTGCTCGATTTCTCCTGTCTCGAGACCGGCGGCTTCGATCTCGCCTATCTCACCGAAGTCGATCCGCTGTGGAAGGACGACGAGCTCACGACGATCCTCAATCCCGACGCGATCCTGTTCGCGAATCCGCTCGCACTCGCCGCCTGCGCGGTCGACTGCGTGGCGGCGACCACGGGCTTCGGCATCCCGGAGCTCTTCTGGTGCGCGGGCTGCCAGGGCGGGATCTATCCGCTCGATGGCTACATCCCCGCGCACATCGGCGGCGTGCAGACGTCGATGCTGGTGACACAGCGCCTCACGAGCAAGATGCACCGCCAACTCGTGACCTGGCGCTACCACGGCGCGCAGGCGCTGTGCGGTCCGGTGCTCGACCCGGTGATGGACAAGCGCGCCTACAAGACCGAGATGACCTACCCGATTCCCAACACCGCCAAGCTCGACGGCAAGTGCTGCCAGCCGTTCGGACGCACGACGATTCTGTGGGGCGCGGGCAAGGAGTATCCGATCCAGGGCGAGGACTTTTCCTATCTGCTCTTTCGCAAGAGGAACTGCTGTGCGTTCTGACGCGCTCGCCGGCCTCATGCTGCTGTTGTTCGGTGCCGTCGCGCTGGCGCAAGTGCGACAGCCGACCGATGCGGAAGTCGAACGGGCCAAGCAGCAGTACCGGCAACCGACCGACGCCGAGGTGGAGGCGGCTCGGAACAAGTACCGCATGCCGTCGGCGGCGGCGCTCGACCGCGCGGCAGCGTCGCAATCCGCCGTCAACGTCGACGCGATCCCGCAGCCGAAGGGCCGCGTCGACGTCGAAGGCCTCGCGCGGGCGTACGAGGCGAATCGCCAGGCGTTCGAAGGCGCCGCATCCGTGGCCGACGGGCCGACGCTGCTGGTCTTCGTCACGCTCGCGATGCCGGAGGCGACGCTGCGTCTACTCGTCGAGCAGGCGGCGCGCGCGCATGCGGTGCTGGTGCTGCGGGGACTCAAGAACAGCTCGATTCGCCAGACGACCGCGCGTGTGCAAGCGCTGCTGGGCGAGAGCAGCGCGCAGTTCAACATCGACCCGCAGGCCTTCGATCGCTTCGGCGTGCGCAGCGCGCCGACGTTCGTGCTGGTGAAGACGGGCGCCCAGCCTTCGGATTGCGCCGCCGGTGCCTGCGTTGCATCCGACGCGTTCGCCTCGATTGCGGGCGATGTGTCGATCGATTACGCGCTGCAGGCAATCGCGCAGCGCGCGCCGCGCTTCAAGACCGATGCCGAGCTCGTGCTGCGGCGGATCAAGGGATAGCCGTGCGTCGCGTGCTCGCGCTCGCTTTGCTGCTCGCAGCTGTGCACCGCGAGTCGTGCGCAGAATCCCCACGACGAGGGCATCCAGGCGGGCCATGCCGCGCAGCCGATCCTTCGCGGCTTCGTCAATCAGGGCAGCGCCACGTCCGTGCTGCCGCCGGGCTACTACAACGCGAGCCCGCCGCAGGTCTCGCTCTATGGCAGCCCGAACCTGAGTGCCTTCTCCGCCGCGCAGATCGCCTACTGCAACACCGCGACCGCGGCCAACGACGTCACCTGCCAGGCGATCCGCACCGCGCTCGCCTCCTCCGCCGTGCCGCGGCCTGCGGTGCTTCCCACCGACCCGGCGGTCATCGGCGCGGGCGCCGTGACGAGCGATCCCGGCAGTCAGGGCGTGAGCTTGAGCGGCGTCTACAGCGCTTGCACCACGCAGACGAACGAGATCTCGCCGGCGCTCTACGACCGCCAGAGCTGCAACAACTATTACCTGCGCTCGGTCGACAATCCCTGCCAGAAGACGCTCACCGTGCAGGTGCACTGGCAATGCCCGCCGGGTGCGATCTCGGGACCGACGCGGACCATCGACAGCAGCGGCAACGCCGTGTGGTCGTGCAAGGTGCAGACGACGCAGGACGTCTACACCTGCCCTGCCGGCTGGAACGGCCCGGCGATGATGCCGATACCGCCGTCGTACAACCTCGGCATCGGCTGCTCGGACCCATCAACCGGCCAGGTCGTCGCGGCGACGCTTACGACTGTTACGAACATCGTCGATGTGGCGGCCACTGCGGTCGTCACCGACCACTGGGATAACGAGTGCGCGAGCTACGAGGCGCGCGTGCCGCCGGGAGCGCTGCCGCCCGACGGCGTCGATGCCGCCAGCGCGACCGGCAGCATCGGAACCGTCTCCACGATCGACAAGTGTTATCGCACGTCGAGCGCTGTGCTCCGATCCCGGCACGGCGCCGCGGATCATCAATGACTTTTCCGTGAGCCGCGCCTGCTGGCAGTGGAGCAACCGCTTCGACTGCGTCACCGCGGACGACCGCTCCGATTGCAGCCAGCCCCGCTTCGGTCAGTGCACGCAGCTCGGCAACGGCACGTGCGTCGAATGGGACACGGTCACGAATCCGCCGTTCTGCAGCCACGAGCGGATCGACTTCTCGTGCCGCGTCGCCGATCCCGTCACCCAGACGGTGCAGAACTGCGGCACGCAGACGTTCTGCGAGGGCGGCCGCTGCTGGGACACGAGCTATCCGCCCGATGGCGACTTCGCGCGTTCCGTCGCGTACCTCGAAGCGCAGCGCGAGGGCGGCACGTACCTCGATGCGAGCGGCCTGCAGGTGTTCAAGGGCTTCCACAACACCTGCACCAAGAAGCTCTTCGGGCTCGTGAACTGCTGCAATCGCGGCGGCACCAACGCGCTCGGCATGTTCAGCAATCTGAGTCTCGCGGTGAATGCGGTCTCGGCCGTGGGCAAGGCGGGATTCTCGAGCTACACCTACGACGCGCTCTTCGCCTCCGACGCGCCCGACGCCGTGATCAGCGGATTCGAGAGCCTGTTCGGGACCGGATTCGACTCGGGACTCGCCGGCATCCTGGCGGGAGATCTCTCCGTCGCCGACTTCGTGATGTCGCTGGTGCCTCGTACTGGACCATTGCGATGCTGGCGATCCAGTACTCGGGAATCCTCTCCTGCAGCGACGAGGAAAAGACGACCGCCATGAAGCGCGACGCGCGGCTGTGCGTCGAATTCGGTGACTACTGCTCGAGCTGCATCACCGTCTTTGGCCGTTGCGTGGCGTGCCTCGCGCGCACCAAGTCGTTCTGCTGCTTCAACTCGCATCTCGCCCGCATCATCAACGAGCAGGGACGCGCGCCAGGTTGGCAAGACATGGGGAAGCGATACGGCACGAAACCCCGACTGCAGCGGCTTCAGCGTGGCTGAGCTGCAGAGCCTCGATTTCTCGCACATCGATTTCAGCGAGTTCTACGCCGAGATCGCACCCACGCTCCCCAGTGCGTCGACCTACGTCGACAACGCGAGCAACAAGGTCCCGAGCTGCTACTTCGGGAGCGGCAAATGCTGAAGACCGCGAACCTTCCGGTGCGAAGCGCCACCGTCGCGATCGCGCTCGCCGCTCTCGCGTGGGCTTTCCACGCACATGCGATGGAGCGAGCGCGGGTGGCGGGAATCAAGCCGCTGCTCGCCACCGCGCTCGAGCGCGGCGAGGCGCATGGCGTGCTGGTCGGGGAAGCGGCGCAGTGGATCGCGCAGTACTTCCGGACCTCCGCACCGATCGAAATCGACGTGAAGACGGTGAAGCCCTTGCGCGCGCCGGCTGCATGCGGCTCGCGATCACGACCGCGCAGGACGGCGTGTGGGACTACAACCGCGAGCGCCGGGCGGACGCTCCCGAGCGCAAGGCCTTCACCTGGATGGTCAACTACTGCCGTGACGGCAGCCTGCCGGACGCGGAGGAAAAGTGATCACCTTTGCCGCACTTCTGCTGCGCGGGCGATCGCGCCTTGTTGTTTCCGTCCTGGTGTGGGCCGCGCTCAGCATTGGAGTACAGCGTAACGCGGCTGCTGCGGAAGGTTGGCCTACCGCGGCACAGCCGCAGGCCGAAGGCCGCAACGCAGAAGTACTGGGCGGATCGCGAGCGCGGCTGGTTCTGGTACCAGCGACCTCCCGAAGAACGCAAGAAGCCGAAGCCACCGCTTGCGGCTGCGGCGGCGCCGCCGGCCGAATCCGCGCGCCCGGCCGAGCTCAACGAATTCGAAGCGCTGCAGAAGCGCGTGGAGGAGCTTCGCAACATCGCGATCATCCGGCCCACGGAGCGCAACATCCGGAACTACCTCGCCGTCCAGGCGGAGGTGATCGACAAGGCCTCGCTCTTTGCCGACGTCGCGCAACGCGTGATCTGGGCCAATCCCGAATTCGACTACACGGTGACCGGACGTCCGGTCAACGCCAAGGCGCTCGAGGTCTACGATCGCGCGGCGATCGGTGCGCGCGAAGGAACCGCCATCGCGCTCGCGAAGGATCACGCGCTGTTCTTCTTTTTCCGCTCCGATTGTCCGTACTGCCACCAGTTCGGGCCCTACCTCAGGGAATTCGAGGCCAAGTTCGGATTGAGCGTCGTGCCGATCAGCGTCGACGGCGGCCCGCTGCTCCCGGCGTTTCCGAATCCGAGAATCGATAACGGCATCGCGCGCACGCTCGACGTGCGCGAGGTGCCGGCGCTGTTCCTGGTCGAGCCGGCGAGCGGGCGGATCGTGCCGATCGGCTACGGCGTCCTTTCCGAGAGCGAGCTCCTCGAGCGGCTGCAGGTCGTCTCGCAGCCGGATGCCGACCGAGCGCTTCCCTCGGCGACCCAATTCGTCAGCAACCTGCCCTCTCGATAACCGGAGGTCCGCATGAGAACTCATCGCGTCACACGCAAGAACGTGTCGCTCGCCATCGTCGGGTGCTTCACCGTGCTGTGTGCGATTCAAGCCGGCGCTGCGGATTTGCAGGGCGAGATCGACAGCATGTTCACCAACCTTGGCGCGATCGGCAACTACACCCAGCCGGGTGCGTTTCGCGGCCAGGCCTACAACACCTACACCGGAGGCAGCATCTACCTGCGCTCGCCGAACAAGGTGTATCAGCTCGCGACGATCCAGTTTCCCTATGTCAAGGCGGGCTGCGGCGGGATCGACGTGTTCGCCGGCTCCTTCTCGCACCTCGCCGCGGCGGAGTTCAAGAACGTGCTCAAAAGCATCACCGCGAACCTGCCGGGCGTGGCCTTCCAGCTCGCGCTCTCCGCCGTGACGCCGCTGCTCGGCCAGAAGGCGGAATGGGCGAAGTCGCTGGAGACCTTCATCAACAACGCGCGCATCAACTCCTGCGAGACGGCCACCGCGCTGGTGAGGGGCGCTGCCAACGCCACCGGCCTCGACGCCTTCTCCTCCTGCGTGCGCATCGCGATCGAACTGGGACTCGAGTCCGACGAGGACGCCGCGCGCAATCGCTGCCGCACCGCGCAGGGAGCAACGCTCAGCGCCGGTGCGAGCAGCGGCAATCCCGACGCCAAGGCGATGGTGCCCTTCGTCGGCAATCTCACCTGGCAGGCGCTGAAGCGCGTGAACACGCTCGACGACCCGGAGCGCGAGGTCCTCATGAGCATCGTCGGGACCGTCGTCTACTACTCGACCGACCAGAATCGCGACCCGGACGTGCGCGCGCCGACGCTCGCCAGCATCACCGAGCTTCTCTACGGGCAAAGCGATGCCGGCTCGGGCTTCGTCGTGGGACACCAGCTCAAGTGCGACGAGTGGAGCGCCTGCATGAACGTGCATGACGACACGACGTCGACCTTCAAGCCGTTCACGACCAAGGTCGAGGAGATCATGACCTCGATCTCGGACAAGATCGCGAACCGCACCGGCGTTCCCACCGCGCAGGAGATCGGCTTCGTGAACACCGTGAGCGAGCCGGTCTATCGAATGCTCGCGATCGGCAATGCGGTGAAGGGCAGCGGCCAGGCCGATGCGTTGATTCGCAAATACCGCGAGGTCATCGCCACCGACTACGCCTACAACTTCCTCGAGCAGTATCTGCGCGTCGGCATGGCGGCGCTCGAGAAAGACTTCGGGCTCAACACCGAGCAGAAGGCCAAGGCGCGGGAGATGCGCGATCGTGTGCAGGGATATCTCCACACACTCGCGCTCGAGAAGCAGGTCCATTACAGCAAGGTGGCGGGCTTCAACGCGATCGCCACCGAGCTCGAGCAGCTCGACCGGCAGCAGCGCGCCAGCATGCCGCAGCACGTGATCGACATGCTCGGGCAGCGCATCGCATTGACCGCTCGCTGAATCGCGAGCGCGCGACCGAGCGCAGCCATGTACGAAATCTACGCGTACGGCGACAACGACAGCCTGTTCGGCATCTTCAATGCCATTGCCGCGATCAGCGCGTCGGATTCGTATGTCGGGGCGGTGGCGATCGTCGTGGTGTGCGGCTTCATCACGGCGGCGATTGCCTATGCGCTCGCGCCCGAGCGCCTGGTCGGCTGGAAGTGGCTCGGCAGCGTACTGCTGGTCTACACCATCCTGCTCGTGCCGAAGGTGACCGTCGGCATCGTCGACAAGCTGGGGACGCAACCGGTCCAGGTGATCGGCAACGTGCCGTTCGGCGCCGCGATCTTCGGGCACCTCACCAGCGTCGTCGGCAACGCGCTCACCGAAGTGTTCGAGACCGCGTTCCAGGTCCTGCCGGGTCCGGGGCAGCTGTCGGCGGATCTGAGCTACCAGAAGCACGGGCTCATGTTCGGCAACAGTCTCATCAAGCGCTCGCGCGAAGCGACCTTCCCCGATCCCAACTTCCGCACCGATCTCGTCAACTACATCGCCAACTGCACGATGTACGACCTGGCGGACGGCAGCATCGACCCTGCGGTGTTCGCGCGCAGCACGAATCTGTGGGCCGACATGGCGAACCCCAACCCGGCACGCTTCTCAACCATCACCACCGGCGGCACGACCCAGATCAGTCCCTGTCCTGCGGTGTACGCGAACCTCGATGCGCGCCGGGCACCGATCGAGGCTCAGCTCTACAACACGCTCGCCTCGCAGTTGAACCCGTACCTTCCCGCGAGCCAGGCGCAGGCCAACGCCGCCAACGAGATCGTCGCCGCCTATCAGCTGACGCTCCTCGCGAACGCGTCGGCGAGCGCCGCCGACATCATTCGCCAGAACGGCGTCATCAACGCGATCAACGACGCGAGCGAGATCATCGGCCAGAAGGCGAACGACCCCGCATCGCTGCTGCTCGCCTTCGGCCGCGCGCAGGCCACCGCCCAGACGAATGCGGCGTGGATGAACTTCGCCAAGATGGCGGAGGACGCGCTGCCGCTCATTCGCAACGCCATCGAGGCGATCACCTACGCCCTCTTCCCGATCCTGATCCTGCTGCTCCTGCTGACTCACGGCATGGGCACGATGCGCGTCCTGCTGGGCTACCTCTTCACCCTGGTGTGGATCCAGCTGTGGCCGGTCGTCTATGCGATCCTGCACTACATGTCCTCGATCGCGAGCGCCCGGCACATCGCCGCCGCCGCCGAGCTGGGTGGTGGAGGCACCGGGCTCGCGCTGCTGACCGCGTCGCAGGTGTATTCGACCGTCATCTCCGACCAGGCGGTCGTGGGCTACCTCGTCTTGAGCGTTCCCGCGATCGCCTGGGCGGCGGTCAAAGGCATGGAAGCGATCGGACAGGCGGCGATTACCGGTGTGAGCTCGCTGCAATCGATGGCAGGGTCGGCCTCCGGCGCGGCGGCGACGGGCAACCTCTCAGCAGGCAACGTCGCCTTCGAGCAGCAGCAGCTCGCTCCGATGCGAAGCGCCGCAGCCATGCGCAAGTTCTCCAGCATCCATGGCACCGAGTCCACCGATCGCGTCACCGGCGAGAACCGCTACGAGTATCTGCTCGGATCGAATCCGCTGGGCATGCACGACAGCCAGCAGATCGCGCAGGATGCCTCGCAGGCCTCGACGAACCTCGCCGCCACGGCGCGCGCGTCGTTGCGGTCGTCTGAGACCTCGATGTCCGCGGCGCTGAGCGAAGCTCAGGGCCTGGTCCGCGCGAGCGGGCGAAGCCAAGCTGCACGGCGATCTGATGAGTCTCGGCACGTCGGGCTCCGACACGGTTTCGGTGCAGGACCGGCGCGCCGCGGCCGAGAGCCTGGCGCACGAGCTCGGCATCAGCGATGTATCGGTCGCCGACTCGGTGCTCACCGCCCGGCTCGGCGGAACGCTGCCCAAGGGTTGGAGCCCGATCATTGGCGCGGTCGAGAACGCGGGCAGTCAACGCACCGCGAACCAGATCCAGGCGGCGGTGAGCAACGCCGAGCGGTCGCTGCGCGAGAAGGCGCTCTCGCACCAGGCGCAGGTGCTGACGAGCTTCATGAACTCCGACGAGTTCCGCACGCTGCGCCAATCGCACCAGGAGGCTGCGCACCGCCTGGAATCGGCCTACCAGGACTACAAGGCGACGCGCAGCACGTATTCGAGCGAGCAGCGCGAGGCCGAGCAGTACCAGGAAGTGGCGCGTCGGGCGGAGGTGTTCGCGAAGACCTATACCTGGAACGATGTCGCGCGCTTCAACGAGTTCCTCAAGGCACGCGGCCATCTCGGGTCGATCGATCGCGACACCATCACCGCCGACTTCAAGGCCTTCCTCATGTCGGGCGGCATCGTCGCGGACGGCAAGGGGAAAGAGTTCTGGGTGCCCTACGAAGGGACGGGACCGACAGCTCACCGGGCTTCGCGCCGACGCGCACCGAACCATTGTCAGCGACGATCCGACCTTTTCGGCAAACACGTCGGACGATGCGTTGTCCGCTCACAACGTGACGGACGCCGCAGCTCGCAACGACGGTACGGTGCACCGTTCGCAAACTCAAGCCGGTCTCTCACCACATCAGACGGTCGGCCCCGACAACTTATCGCAGAGGATTGAGGCTGAGAGGACCGCTGCCAGCGAGAAGACAAGCGCGGGTGCAGTCGATGTCGAAAAAGCGAAGACGAGAAAACGTCGAGCAGCTTAAGGATGCGAAAGATAACGTCTCCATCGCGCACTGGCTTGGTCGCAGCCAGATGGCCGATCAGCGCATCAGCAACTTCGGGAATCCAAGAAGCCCCAATCCGGAGGTGGAACGGGCGACTGGTAAGTCATCCTAGGCGTCACGCGTCAAGAGCAACATCCGATCTTGCGGACGCAGTCAGATCATTTCTTCGCCGCCGGCAACAGGGCCCCATGAGCGGTCCACGAACTGGCTTGCGCGAGCCTCCGCAACGGATTGCAGCCATTGCTGGCGGCGGGTCGAACTGGCGTTATCGAGCCATTGCGGTCCGTCGCGATTGGGAAAGCGGTCATTCATGCACGAGTCCAAGAGGAAATAACCTACCGTCCATCCCCTGACCGGAATCATCTGCGGGACCTCACCGATTCAGTCTCATTACTTTCCTTTCAGGGTCGCAAGCAGACGTTCCCAGAGCGGCAAATCGAAATCCCTTGAAAGCATTAGAGAGGCAGCAGAAGGATCAATGTTAACAATCTCAGCGTAGCGGCGCTGAATCGCATAGCCGTCACGACGATACGTTGCAAGGGCCTCGTCCAGAGAAACTATTTCTTTGGTCCGAATAACCATACGAACCGCTGTACCGCTGAATTGTGATCGGTAATAGCGTTTCCCTTCACCCTTGCTGGTCAGCAGCATTCCAGTATCGCCACTGGTGATAAAAAAATTGCCGCCATTGCGACAGATTCGGTTAGTCATGTACAGGCCAAAGCCAGAATTGACCCATGGCCCTTTAGCTTGACGTCTGGCACCTTTAAACGCCGTTCCTGATACGGCAGGCATAAGGGCGTAGTTGAGCGCGCGTTTATCGTCCGAAGCATCAATGTGAGGATTGTGCTGAATACTTTGCCTCACTCCGATACCGCGATCCAGGATCGCGACTTCAACGCGGCTCTTGCTGGGCCAGTATTGCGCGCAGATGCCAAGTCGCGTTGATTTACTGTGCTCGACCACGTTGCGCATGATCTCGCGCATTGAGTACGCCAACGTGTCAAACAAAGCTCCGCTAGTGCTTTTGCATAGAACTTCCGCAAGCCGATTACTATGGTCCTCAATCTCCTCTTGTAGGGCACGGCTGCGCTGCGTGGCC
Source organism: uncultured beta proteobacterium (assembly GCA_963728935.1). Classification (GTDB taxonomy): domain Bacteria; phylum Pseudomonadota; class Gammaproteobacteria; order Burkholderiales; family Casimicrobiaceae; genus CAVSMC01. The sequence continues at coordinate 39,186 of CAVSMC010000005.1, forward strand.
GCCCGCTCCATATCTTCGCAGTCCAAGATAGTCATAGGGACGTAGCTACCACTACCCGTGGCCTGTCCCGGATGCTTCCCGAATTCAACTCCGAAGGAACGGAAGAACCCCATATGAGCGGCATACGTCATTCGTTCATGCCGGCGGCAGATGAAGGACGCATCGGGAACGCGCATCCTCAGCGCGGCGATTTCGCTCGAAAGTAGCAGCATCGGAAATGGTTCGACATGAACCACATTACCGAAATCGAACACAAATTCCGGCGCTTCCTTCGCTGAGGCGATGGCGACGCAAGCCGCGAGTGTGGTCTCGAGATTCAGTGCCGCCGGAAACACGAAGACGGACGGTGCGATCTTTGGCATCGGCCTATTGTGCGCGCCCGCCGGGCGACCGCTTTACGTGGTCTTCCATTCAGCCGTCACTCCCGTTTGCAGTCACCGCTTAACGCGGCCAGCGTTGACAGCCACCTGTCGACCATTGCAAGCGCAAAAGGTGAAACGCATCTGGCCACGCTCGTGCTGGAATCTTATCGGAAGCCTAGTTACGACGTGCAAGCTGCGCTCCCCTACCCTTGCGGCGAGAAACAAGCGAGCAGCGTCGAGAAAGAGTTCCTACATAGTCAGCTAAGGAATCTCTTTGTCGCGATGACCCGACCGGGACGGCTGTTGTGCGCGGCGATGCACAAGCATCACGTTCCAGACAGTTACGAGCAACGCCTCACCGGTGTGGGATGGGACGTCCTCAGGGTTTGAGGGACGCGCGAGCCTCGGCCGCGGCCTCTTCGTCAAATGCCCGAAATATCATGTGCAGCAGCAATCGCATGCACTTCCAATCCGCCGCGGCAAATGCGTCTTCGCTATGTTTACACCGGCGCAGCTTCTCTCGATAGGCGGCCTGCAACTCCGACTTCCGCATGATTGAGCCTTGATACCGATTCATCGTTTCAACATATCCCTGCCACTGAACGGGAACGTACTGGCCGTCGCGCAACAGTACGTCATCTCCAAAGAACAGCTCCAAGCTCACGGCTCTGCCATTGATATCAACTGGCAGAAGGTCACCTTGAGGACCCTTTGTGGGGTAACTGCGGACGAACTCCAGCTCAGGGTAGGCTTTGACGACAATGTTCGTGGGAAGATTGCGCGACTGCAACGAACGCACGCTGTCCGCCGCCGCTGTGTCGTTATCCAGCAGCGCAACGATGCGGTTGCGCACTTCGCAGGTCGCAAAGTATTTGACTGTCGCTATGACAGTTCCGGCGCCCCCCGGCGGCTTCCATTCACCAAAATCAGGAAACACGAAGTAGTCCGAAACTTCGGGATAGAGGAGCGCGAGGGAGTCGCGAATCAACTCGGCGTCGGACGTCCCCTCACACAGCACGATTGTCCTGGCTGCCGTTGCCTCATTCGCACGAAGACGTTCCAGCCCTTCCCCTAACCACGGACGGCCATCTGTTTCGATGAACAGCCCGGACACTAGTGCAGTTAGTTCAAGTCGCAATTCCGCAGCTTCCGGCGCGTTCAGGAGAAGTGGGAGCAATGCATAGCGCACATCGTCGCGACCGACATATCCCCAATACGTATCGTCGGCGTAATGGTCGTAATACTCCCGTTGCTCCGGCCCGAGCTCATCACGTGTGCTATGACCGTGAAAGTGTGAAAGGAGCACACCATGCTCAATCGCCAGCAGGGTGGCCAGACTTTGTCTGTAGCGGTCCCAAGTCATCCAGCGAACTGGCGCCGCCATCTCCTTCTCTCCTTCCGCCTCCAAGTCCGCAATCTCGATGCGACGCGCGCTCTCGAACTCGCGCGCCACAACGCGCTCATGAATGCCGATGATGGCCAATCGCTCGATGGCAACTCTCGCCGTGGTGACATAGTCCACAGTCGCTTCCGCGTCCACATCGTCTGGGTCCGCGGGAATGACTCGCCTGTCGTGCGGCCGAAAGACTGTTGCGAGGAGCGGTTCAGGAGACGACTTGAACGAAGCGATCTCTTGCCCATTCAGGTGCAGTGCGCAATAGGTTCCCATTGATGAAAGTCCCGTCGACATTCCGGCTAGCACAGGCCCCGAGCCGCTTTTCGCTGGAAAGCTCCCGCCTAGGCCCTCCGACATATCGCAGACATCAGTTGGTCGTCAAGGAACTCGAAAACGTCGCAGAACGACCGCTTTCGGTCACTTTGCCGAATGCCCGCTCTTGTTAAGGGTTGTGCGATGCCTGCCGTCACGCGCAGTTGTGCGAGTACGTGATGAGGCCACGCGGGCAGGCGTTGCACAAGCCTCGAGGGAGGAAACCGCGGCGAATGGCGCTGCTACTCGGGGGAAGCTAAGCCGCTATGGGGATTGGACAGCGCGCCGGCATGTGGGAGGGCGCGAAACGGACGCCCGAGGGCGACAGACTGCGTGTTGATGCGCGATGCGGCCGATGCCGCGCCGAATGGAACGATGAGGCGAGCGCCGGAAACGGCGTGGCGGCGACGTAAGGCGAAACCGTCCGCTATCGGCGGTGGCCGCTGCATAGCGGACATAAGGTTGGCTCTGCCCAGGCCGGAGTTCATGCGGCAACTCGCGATGTTGGCGGGGCACGGATCGATGCGTGCGGCGCGAAGATCTCGACGACGCTCATCGTGGCGCCACAGTGCGGGCAGAGGAAGGTGGGTGCTCCGGTTGCGGTGGATGCTGTCGCGTTGGTTTGCGGTTGGGCCGCAGCCGGAACGACGTGCAGCAGTTCACGGGCCTGAGCGAGATGCTCGCGGCGAGCGCCATTGGCGAGCAGACCGTAGTGGCGGATGCGGTGGAAGCCATCGGGCAGCACGTGCAACAGGAAGCGGCGGATGAACTCCTCGGCGCTCAAAGTCATCGCCTTGTAGCGCGTCTTTCCACTGGCTCGATAATCCTTCCAGCGGAAGGTGACGCCGCGTTCATCGAAGGCGAGCAAGCGAGTGTTTGACCTTGCCTCGATTCGACGTACACCAGGCTATGCAGCCATGAGTCGTGATTCTATGCGTGCCGGGATCTGATACCCGATCGACGAGTGGAAGCGTCGATGATTGTAGAAGCCTTCGATCCAGTCAACGATGTCGAGACGCGCCTGAGCGCGGGTTGCATATCGAAGTTGATAGACGCGTTCGACTTTCAACGTCTTGAAGAAGCTCTCCATCGGCGCATTGTCCCAGCAATTGGCCTTGCGGCTCATCGACTGCAGCATCCGGAAATCGGCAATCAGCTTGCGGTAGCGGACACTCGCGTACTGGGTGCCACGGTCGGAATGCATGATCAGTCCCGCCCCCGGTTTACGTCGCCAATAGGCCGCCTGCAGCGCTTGGCAGACCAGCTCCGCATGCAGTCGCGCGCTCATCGACCAGCCGACAATGCGGCGGCTGGACAAGTCCATCACGACAGCGAGATACAACCAGCCCTCGACCGTGCTGATGTAGGTGATGTCAGAAACCCAGGCGCGATTGATGTTCCAACGGTCAAAGCGGCGATCGAGAACGTTTGGTGCCAGCGGCTGGCGATGATTGGAATCGGTCGTCACCCGATAGGGGCGCTTGTAGACCGGACGCAGCGCTTGTCGTTGCAGGCTGCGACGCACCCGCTCTGGGCCCACGCGCAGACCCTGCTCATGCAGCCCGCGCACGATGCGCGGACGCCCATAGCTGCCTTTGCTCGCCGCGTGCATCGCCGCCACCTGCGCATCGAGCTGCGCATTGGCCTGCGCACGCGCACTCGGCGGGCGCCGCCGCCATTGCAGATAGCCGCTACGCGACACCGCCAGCAGCCGGCACATCCTGCTAACCGCGTAGTCGTCGCGATGCTGCTCGATCCAGGCGTATCTCACCGCGACTCCTTCGCGAAATACGCCGCCGCTTTTTTTACGATCTCCAGATCCAGCTTGGCACTGGCCAGTTCACGCCGAAGCCGCGCATTCTCGGCCTCCAGCTCCGACACCGGACGCTTCACCGGTGCCGCCGTGCCCGCGGTCGGGGCCGATGCCCCTTCTCGACTTCGTCGAACCCAATTCGTTATGGTCGACTGCGGAATGCCCAACCGCTTCGCCGCGGCGTTGCCACCGATCGACAGCGCCAATCTGACCGCCTCAGTCTTGAACTCTTCCGTGTACCGCCGATTCGGAACTGACTCCTTCCTTCCCATCTCGCCCTCCGTCCATCAGAACGTTACCAACATTCTGATGTACGTGAAACCGGGGCAGGGTCAGTTCGAGATTGCCACCCGATGGGTGTAGCGCGACAGATAGGCGAGCACCGCGGCTGGCCCAGCGAAGGGACGCTTGGCGTAGACGACCCATTCACACTGGCGCAGCGGCGCGAGCCATTGGGCGAACGCGCGCGCATCGGCAAGCGCTGCCTCTTCGCCGAAGAATTGCAGCCGACCGCCGCGGTGTGCGGCGGCGAGTTCTTCGAGGAAGCGGCGGCGGAATAGCCGCGAGAGCACACGCACCGGAAGGAAGAACCCCGGTCGACAACGGATCCAGCGCTCGCCATGGAGCGAGAGCCCACCGCCGGGCACGATGCCGTGCACATGCGGATGGTGGGTGAGCGCCGAACCCCAGGTGTGCAGGACCAACGTCACGCCGACCTGCGCGCCGAGATGTTTCGGATCGGCAGCGATGGTGCGTAGCGTCTGCGCAGCGACCGCGAACAGCAGGTCGTAGATGACGGCCTTGTTGTAGTACGCGATGGCGGCGATCGGCGCGGGCAGCGTGAACACCAGATGGTAGTAGTCGACTGGCAGCAGATCGGCCTGCCGCGCTTCGAGCCAGCGACGAGCCGCGCGCGCCTGGCACTTCGGGCAGTGCCGGTTGCGGCAGGAGTTGTAAGCGATCTGCAGCTGCGCGCAGGCATCGCAACGCAGTACGTGTCCCCCCAGCGCCGCGCTGCGGCACTGTTCGATGGCGGACATCACCTTGAGCTGCCCGAGACTCAGGTGGCCTTGCTGCGCTTGCCGCCAGGCCGGCCCGTGGGCGCGGAAGATATCCGCGACCTCGAGCGCCGCGCGCCCCATCGGGCGGCGCTACGCGGCTACCGTGTGCTCCAGCGGACTGATCACCTCGCGTAGCAGGTCGGTGGCGACCTGCGCATAGAGAGCCGTGGTCTCCAACTTCTTGTGACCGAGCAGCACCTGGATCACGCGGATGTCGACCTTCTGTTCCAGCAGGTGCGTGGCGAAGCTATGCCGCAGCGTGTGCATCGACACTCGCTTGTCGATACCGGCCGCCACCGCCGCCTCATGGATGGCACGATTGAGCTGGCGCGGGGTGACTGGATCGAGCGGATTCATGCCGGGGAACAGCCACCCGCCGTCGAGCATCTTCCCTTGCGCCCGCGCTACTCGCCACCAGGTGCGCAACCGCTCGAGCAGCAGCGGCGGCAGCATCGCGTAGCGATCCTTGCGCCCCTTCCCCTGCTCGATGCGCAGCGTCATGCGCTGGCTGTCGATGTCGCTAACCTTCAGCGCCACCACCTCGCTCGCCCGCAGGCCCGCACCATAGGCGACCGACAGCGCCGTCTGGTGCTTGAGGTTAGATGCCGCCGCGATCAGTCGCGCGACTTCATCGCGGCTTAACACCACCGGCAGCGTGCGCGGCAAGCGCACCGGCTGCATCTTCGCCATCAGCTCGCCCTGGCCGAGCGTGACCTCGAAGAAGAACTTCAGTGCGGTGATCGCGGCGTTGAGCGAGACCGGCGATGTGCCGCTATCGACCAGGTGCAACTGAAAACGCCGCAGGTCCTCGACCGTGGCGGTGTCCGGCGCGCGTCCGACAAACGCGCTGAACCGTCGTACCCAGCGAATGTAGTGGCTCTGCGTCTTCTCCGACAGCTTGCGCATGCGCATGTCGTCGATCATGCGCTGGCGCAACGGCGAGATGCTCCGAGCTGATGCGTCCATGGCTCTGCTCCTGTTGAGATCCGAGGCGGCTTGCCTCGTGTCGCAACATAAGCAGATCCATGATCCCGGCTCACCACCGTACCGTGGCCGGGCCGAAGCTCAAGAATTACCGCGCGAGCGGTTTAGTCCATTGGCCGAAAGCGCCAGTTGAAGCGCCGGATTTGAACGGCTGGTGTCGCGTCATTGCTGCCCTTGGCAGCGGGAAGCTAACGACAGCAACGGTGTCGGTGCCGGCCGTTCACTATGACTTCGGATGTGGCCGGGCAGTGTCCGTACGGTCAAATACTATCAGGACACATCACGCCGTTCGTGCTCTTTCACATACATGCGGAGCGCCTTCCGAAAGAGGTCCGCCTCCTCCCAACCCGAGCTCGCCATCCATAGGAACGCTATCGTTGCGAGGCCTAACACAACCGCCAAGATTGGCTCAAAACGGTCCGCGAAGTACAGGGCACCAAAGAACACTAGGCCGCCCACGAGGCAGCCACAGAAAAGAAGCCACCCTGCCAACAGCAATTTGTGGGAAGTGCCATATCGTTTCATCGCCCACCTCGTGCGAGACGGAGACTCGCGAGCAACATTAGGTCTTGGACACCGGGCTGTCAACATCCCATGGAAGCTGGTCTGTTAAGCCAGTCGTTTTCATACAGCTTTTCGGGTGGTATCGCCGGACAGCTGGGCATATACGGTAATTCATCGTCGGCGCAAAGAGACAGACCGAGGCTGAGAAATGGATTCATCGGCGGCGCACCCTTCCGACCAAGCTTCCACACTTCCCGAGAGACTTCTCGAGGAATTGCTGACCGAATTGCGGGCCGACCGAGAACACCTCCGCGCGGAACATCGCGAGCTCGTCAGGGAGCGCCGCAGCGAACGACGCTGGAAGGTTCTGTTCCAGCTCCTGCTCTTCGGTGGACCCGTTCTATTTGGCATTGCTTATCTTCTCTTCTTTACCTCGGCGATGGGGTTCCAATGGGGACCCTTTGGCAGTGTCGTAGGCGTGGTGCATATCGATGGCGCCATCACGCCGACGGGCGCCGCTTCCGCCAAGCGGATCGTGCCCATGATCGAGAAGGCGTTCACCTACCCGAACGTGAAGGCGATCGTGGTCTCCATCGATAGCCCTGGCGGCGCAGCGGCTGAAGCGGAACGCATCTATCGGGCCATTGATAGCCTTCGGAAGAAGCATGACAAGCCTGTCGTTTCGATTATCAACAACGTGGGAGCGTCCGCGGCCTACATGATCGCAATGCACACCGACAGAATCTACGCCGCCAAGTACAGCCTCGTCGGATCCATCGGCACGATGATCGACGGCTGGGACGTGCACAAGGCGATGGAGCGATTCGACGTGGCGCAGCGCGTGTACGCGTCCGGCAAACTCAAGTCGATGCTGAGCCCATTTCTTCCGATGTCCAAGGAAGCGGAGGACAAGGCTAGAGAACTCGTGAACCAGGGAGGCGCGATCTTCCTGGCCGATCTGAAGGCGACCCGCGGCACGCTGCTCAAGCCCGGCATCGAGTACGGCAGCGGCGAAATCTGGGCGGGCGAAGAGGCGAAGGTCATTGGACTGGTCGACGAGATCGCGACGTTGGACGAAGTCGTGTCCGCGAAGTGGGGTATCAAGACCTACGACTTTGGTCCGGGCCAGGAGAGCTTCGGGCCATGGTCTTCGAGTTTCGAGGGCTTCGTCCACTCGCTCGCCGACGCACTGGTCGCGCGCCTCTCGCCCCAGCTGCACTGAGCGGATCGAGGTCGAGCGCGGACCCCACCGTTCGGGGCGTCATCTCGCTGGGTTTGACCGAGGACCCGCGATCGCGACGCAGGATCTCCGGCTGGCAGCTCGCAGCGTAAGCGCAAGCGTGGCAGAGGTGCACGTCGTTTGCCTTCTGTGCAACGGCTGATCCGAGCAGCAGTTGGTGATATCGCCGCTTGAGCGCAACCAGTTCCACTTCGTGAAGCAGCGATACCGAAATGGGAGTGCGTTGCCCACTTGCCGGATGCTCGACAACGACAAAGCCTTGCTCCGAAACCTGTCGCCCGGAGCCACGTTCGATCGCGAGCCTCTGCGCCGACAGTTCGACCACGTCGGATCGATACGCCCGGGGACGGAACCGACGCTTGAGCTCGGTGAGCACAAGAACGCCATCCGGCATCGCGTAGGCTCGATCGATCTTCGCGAACAACGAGAACGGCCGCTTGGTGTGGAACACGCGCTCGGCGAATTCGAGACGGGCGCCCTTCAGCTGCTCGGGCAGCGACGCGCGCTCGCGGCGCTGGAGCCGCCGTCGACGGCATGCGACCCCCAAGGCCAAAGCCAGAACTGCGCCCAGAATCGCGAAGAGATAGACCTCTGCGATCATCGCGCGTAACGCAAGGCGTAGCTCGCGGTCGCGACTACCGGCGCGAGCAACAGTTTCGCGGCCAGCCGGGCACGTGGACGGGAAGCGAGGTAGGCGGCGATCGCCGGAGAGATCCGATAGTAGGCGCGGATCAGCGCGCGGCCCCACGGATGCCGACGCAAGACTGCATCCCTGAAAGATCGCAGCAGCTCGGTTTCGCGCGCGCGCTCGCCCCAGAGCTCGGTCGCGATGAAGCACCACGGTTTTGTGTCGGACGAGATCACGCGCGGATTGAGCACGAAGGCCTCGCGCAGGTAACGTATATGGCCCTCGTTGCCATCGCGGATGCGTTCGCGCTGTGCGGCGGTAAGCTGTTCGCCGTAGCGCTTCTCGTACACGAGCTTCTGCTCGCACGTCGTCATCTTGGCGAGATCGCTCGCCCTGACCGCCCGCAAAGCCTTTCGTCGCCGCATCGCGATTCGTCGCTCCGCCGCACGAGGTCGACCGGAAATCTTCATCCGCGCTCGGGCTCGTCGACCTCGTCGAGCAACTCGTCCGACAGGTCCGGCAAACGCCTGCGATTGCGCGGCTCAGCGACCACGTTCCCCGTCATGGGCGACGGCAACATCTCGCCAGTGCTGACCCGAGATTCGATCAGGAGTCCGATCGTGGCCAGCGTGACGAGCCGGGCGTGCCTCAACTTGCCCTTGGGCAGGCCGAGCAGGTCGCCGACGAGGAGCGCATTTTCCGAAGCGCACAGTCGAAAGTTCAGGCGGACGCGCTTTCCATCTTCTTCGGAGCGTGGGTACTGCATGGTCTACGCTCCTTGAGATGTCGCGCTCTCGGGATTGATCGCCCTCATCCGCTCCCCCTGGGCCCACTTCCATAGCCCGTATCGTGCGAAGCCGCGCACATTCGCGTACAGCCCATCGCGTCCCTCCTGGATGTCGTGGTGTGGAAAGGCCGAGCGAATCGCTTCCTTGAAGAAGAACGCGGCACCTCCGCTCACGATGATGTTGTCGATGTCGCTCGCATCCTGAACGTAGCGGCGCATATCGGTGACGGCGTCCTGCGCAATCTTGCGCACCATGGGGAGGTACGGAGCGAGATCGAAATCCTTGCCGCACACCTGTGGGTTCGTGCGCGTGCGTAGCGCGACATCGAGACGCTCGTAGTCCTGATATTGAACGTCGAAGCGTTTGCCAATCTCCCCCGCCAGAGTGCGGAGGACGTCGTAGATGCCGCGGTTCGTGGCGTGGCTCCTCCGCTCGATGATCTTGATGCCTTGGGTCACCAGCCAGTCGAACGTCCGAGCGCCGCAATCGATGATGAGATTGCGCTGACTGCGCATCGCTAACGATTGGGCATCGGCAACCGCGAAATCCATCAGTGCGCCATGCGGCTGCGCGAGCACCTTGACCTCCTTCACCACGACCGTCTTGCCCGACATAATCGGCTGCTCGCCGCTGAGGCGTTTAGCGAGCGCGAGCCGACGCATGTTGAACGTGGTCACCGGAAGCCCGACGACAAGCAGATCGATCGACGTCACCTTCATGAGTGCGAGGGCGCCACGCACCAACGCGAGATACTCGTCGCTCAGGCAGTAGTCGTCATCCATGCTGTGGCTGGGCTCGCCTCCGTGAGCCAGCAAGGCATCGGGGCCCACTTCGTAGGTGAGTCCGTTGACGTCGACCAGAACGGTTTGCCGTCGCCCCGAGAAGGCCTCCGACAGGCTCTGGCCGGTAGCGAGTGGCGCACAGGCGGGAAACACCCGGCACGCGATCTCGACGTCGGTATCGAAGACCCATTTGACGTTCTTGTGGCCGACGTCGATCGCTCGGATGATGGCGGGCATGGCGGTCCCTCGGGACGTGAGGACGTCTGCCACGGTAAGGCCGCGTCCCCAAGCGGTCCACCCGCTAAGCTTTGCGAAACGGCGCACGTTAATGGACCAGGTGTTCCCCAGAACACCTGGGGAACACCTTTTCGTATCGGACGCGCCTTTCAAGGCGCCAGGTGTTCTGCAGGTGTTCCCCAGAACACCTCTTTGCGCGAAAGGGCTCAATGCGCAGCGCCACCGCTCTGCGCGCATTCCGCAACGACGGCGTGCCCCGGTACGCATGCGCGGACACATCGGATCGCGGTTGCTGTCAACGCCGCGCGAGCCGTCGGGCACTGATCCCACCGCAACGCCGCGCACCCTTCCCAGCTTGAGGTATCACGAAACCCGCACGATGCAAGGGCTCGTGCGCGGTTTTCCGGCTTATCACCGCTTACGCGGACGCGGTAAACGCGCGCGGCCTTCGACAGAATTTGCGCAACAATGGTTGACAGCGTAGCCGCAGTGTGCGCAAATGACGTCATTCGCGCCGGACCCCCATCCGGGCACGCATCAAAGTGCGAAGGGGCGTTACAGGAAACGACACCTGCGTGCGGCCGGTCTTCGAATCGGCCGTGAAGAGAAGTCAGGCTCGAGCCGCGGTCGCTGAACCGCAGCATGAGTCCACAAGGCGGGCCTCGAGCCCGCCGACCCGTGAGAGCCTCGTCTACGGGGCAGCGAGCGTCGCCTCTTCTCGGGCGGCGCATCAGCAAATCGCGGTCGCCCTGTGGCGGCTGCGTTCCATCGACTGGAGCTACCTGCGTACGCTCGCGCGATTTTCTTGCGCGACGCGGCGCGCCCGGCGTCTATGGCGTCGGCCGCCTCGCTTAGTACGTAACGGACTCGCGCGCTCTGATGGCAGGAGCGTTAGGGATTGGCCGGGTAGCTCTGCGGATCAAACACCAGGTACCTGGGTCCCGGCTTGACGCCTGGGATGCTGAGCCGGCGCCAGACGCCGGTTCATCCGCGCTCGCGGACGCATGCATTGCGCAGAAATGGGCGTGCATGTGGCTGGCTCATTTTAACGAGAACTGCCATCCGCCTCCTGGCGGTAGACCTGATCCCTTCCCTCGCTTGCGCTGCATGGGTGCGCGCGAAGCGAGGCAGAAGCAGCCGCACCCATCGGCGCTCGCGTGACGGAGGCCCACGCACGAGCGCAGCAAAGTGGCCTCCGCGTATCGAGCGATACGTCGTCGCGACTGGCGTGCCGCAGCAGCCGATGGCGATTTCAGGCCATCGGAGCTCAGTGGACTGAGGCGCCATGCACAAGGACCTGTGGAGAGTACTCAAGAGCGACCGGCTTCCCTGGCGCGACGAACTCGCGCGAATCGTCGGTCATTTCAATCGCAAGCACGCGATCAAAGACAAGGACGTGTCGCACAAGACGAGGGAGGATCGCAGAGAGTTCTACTTCGCGTTCTTTTCCGAATTGCGTGGCAACGCCGGCGCGAACATGCGCGTGCGGCCGCACAATCTCGGCAATCGGCACATCGCGTATATGGTCCGCCGCTGGGTCGCGCGCGGGCTCGAGCCCGGTACGATCCAGCTCTACCTCTCTTACCTGCGAACCTTCGCCGAGTGGATCGGCCACCCCGGGATGGTGTTGCCGGCCGAGAAGTACGTCGATGACCCCGCGCGGGTGGAACGTTCCTACGCGGCCGCCACCGACAAGAGCTGGTCGGCTCACGCGATCGCGCCCGATGCCAAGATCGCGGAGGTCGCGGCCTTCGATCGCTACGTCGGCTGCCAGCTCCTGATGGCGCTCCGATTCAACCTGCGCGTCAAGGAAACCATCATGTGCGCTCCGCACACCGCGGAGGTCGACGGCCAGCTCGAGGTGAAGCGCGGTACCAAGGGTGGCCGGCAGCGCTTTGTGCCGATCGACACGCCGGAAAAGCGCACCGCACTCGAAGCGGCCAAGCGCTGCGTCGAAAGCAAGAGCGCCCATCTCGGTCGCCCCGGCAAGACGCTCGAGCAGAACCTCGAGCGCTTTCGCTACGTGATGAGGAAGTTCGGCATCACCAAGGCGATGCTCGGCGTCACCGCGCACGGCTTGCGACACGAATACGCGAACGATCGCTATGAGCGCTTCGCCGGCGTGGCCTCGCCGGTGCGCGGCGGTCCAGCGATCGAGCGCGAGGAGGACCGTGCGGCGCGCCTGCGGCTCGCCGAGGAGCTCGGACACTCCCGCGAAAACATCTCTTGCGCCTACGTCGGAAAGGTATTGCGACGAACCCCGCGCCATCGCCGCGAAGAGCGCCGTGGAGACACGCTCGTCAGTCGCGGTCTCTGCCGAAACCTCCGGCGATCGCCGGAAGGACTGACGCCATGGACATCGTCGAAGCCCGTGCGATGCCTTTGGGGATCCCCGTGCCGCTGGTTCGCGATCTACTGGATCGAGGTGTTTCGCCGGCGGCGATCCTTGCGCCGGAGGGATCGCTACTTTCGGAGTATCACGGCGCTCTCGGCTACGCCTATGCCTGGGGCAGCGTCTTCGAAGCGCGCAGCGCGACGTCGCTCATGTGGCATTTCGTTCCGGTGGAACTCTGGGAACAAACCGAGAAGCTTCGTCGCCCGACCCATACCGCGGTCGAGCTGATTCCCCAACTCCAACCTAGCGATCGTCGAACGCTTGCACGACCATCTGCCGAGCGAACTCGTGCTGATCGGCTGTCACCCGCAGTCGCGGCGACACGCACACATCCTCTTCAGTCTTCTGCTCGTGGAACCTGCCCGTGAGCGCCGAGTGCGCCGCTGGCTCGCCAGCGACTTCCTGCCGCGCGTGCTTCCGAAGGTGCTTGATGCCTGCCGAGCGCGAATTACGGACCTGTGTCGAGGCATCATCGCGCCGGACCACCCACCGCGTCATGCGGCCTGACGCCCCTCCGATGCCACGCGCCGGTAAGCCGTTCCTCGCCGCACTCAGGCTGGCGGCAGCACTGCGCCACCGACGACCGCTTCCCCGGTTAAGCCGCGCAATTTTGTGCAGCTTTCCGGGTGGCGCGAACAAGAACGAGCAGCACAGAATGCCCGCCATGGCTGCCTTGCTTGCGTTGATGCGTTCATCCGTCATCGGGCCTACCCCGTCCGCGGAGACTCTGGCCGCGCAGATCTGGCGGGGCAAGACTGGAACGCTCGAGAATCAAGCCACACTCGCTACGGAGCGGTGTGGTGCGAGGCACGGCGGCCACCCGTTTTTCACGCAACGATGCATCGCTCTTCGAGTGCGCCCCGCGCGCCGCACGTCACCGTTGCAACGCTTTTCAGGGTGTTTCACGCGAGACTCGATCTCGCAAACTCTCCCTCCGGGAGAAGTCCCGTGTCGCAAGACGCGGCGTCAGCGTACGAAATCGCCCTTGGAGTTGCGTCCGGGAGCTTGCTCTCGGATGCCGTCACGCGAGTGACGTGAGTATCGCGCTCGACCGCGAGGTCGGGCGGGAGTTGAGACGCCGTGCGCGGACCACGCGCCGGCCCTTCGCTCACTGAGCAAGGGTTGCCGAGTGCCGTGCGGCGGCCTCAAGTTGCATGCACGCGACCGCAGATGCCTCACGCATCGGCGAGTCGCGGGCACTGCAAGGAGCCGGGCCTTCAGTTCGCTTTCCTGGGGCTGAAGGCCCTTTTTCTTTCCACCCTGCGGGGAACACTTGGTTCCCCGCAGCGGGGGCCGTGGCGTTCCCTTTTGCTTTGAAAGGTGAACGCCATGGAAGAAAGCGATACCCCGGTCGGTCGTCCCGTGGTGCTGTGCGCGCTCGTGTGCGGACACGCTGCCACCAAGGTTCGGGTCTGGGGATTCTGGAGCAGGCTGCGCTGGTATCTGCTGGGTTAGGAGGCTTCGATGAAGTCCTCCTTCCAGGAGCTGATGGAGCTGGTCGCCAGGGACATCGACTCGAAAGACGAGGCAGCCCTGGTCGCACTGCTGGAGAAGCTTGTTGGACTGCGTGAGTCCTTCAAGCGTGATCGCGATCTGCTGGAAGCGGTGATACGCCGCGTCGAACGGCAGCTTCGCGCTCGGAGCTAGGTCGACGGCCACACGGTATCGAGGACCGCCTCGAGCTCCGTGTGGCCCTTGACCATCTTTCGCAGGTCGTCCACGAAAACGTGCTCGCTGCGCCGGCACGCCGCGCGCAACTCGTCGCGCGTGCGGATGCGCCTGATGTCGATCCCGGCGCGGCCGAACTGCGAGCGGAACGCGGCGAGTCCCTTCGTCGTAAAGCGGATGCGTCCCGTCTCCGGATCCTCGACGAAGCACTCGTGAAAGTCCTTCGCCGACTCGGGCGAGAGCTCTGCGAGCACGTCGTTCGTCGGTCGCGTCATGGCTCAAGAAGTCTACACCGGCCGCGCCGTCCAGCAAGCCGCGACGGGCAGCGTTCGCGACGAGCCTATCCGGCGACCGTCAATCGTTCTTGTACCGAAAGGAATGCACATGCACACGAAATCGTCTCACCACATTCACCTCGAAATGATCGAGCGCACGCTGCAGGCAGGGTCGTGCTTTCAGCTGCAGGCGGCGAAGCACAGGACGCTGGTCATCCGCGATGCGCTCGCCGATGACAAGGAGTACTGCGACGCGCTGCTGTTGAAGATCGAGCACCTGCTCGGCGAAGCCGTCGTCACGCCGGTGAATGCGTCAGTCGTCGCCGCGGGCGGTACTCCAGCAGACGTCGAATTCCCTCGGGATGCAGCATGACTTCTGTGCAGCCCACGGGAGCAAATCCGATATGGATTACAGCAGGCTTTCCGATGTCGATCTGCTCGGACGAATCGTCGGTGCGCGTGTAGCTGCGCGAATCTACGAGGGAGCGTTGGCGCCCCTGTTCGCGGCGGACAAGGGGCCGAAAGGCCGGGACAAGCTTCTTGCCGCGCGCGAGCTCCTGCGGCGGATGCTCGCCGAGGAGATGCACCGCGACAATGTGCTGACCCATCCCAATGCGGTGCGCGACTACCTGCGGCTGCTCTTCCGCGGCAAGGAGCACGAGAGCTTTGTCGCGCTGTATCTCGATTCGCAGAACCGGCTGATCGCGAACGAGGAGCTCTTCCGCGGCACGCTCGCGCAGACATCCGTCTATCCGCGCGAAATCGTGAAGCGGGCGCTCGCGCACAACTGTGCGGCGGTGATCTTCGCGCACAATCATCCAAGCGGTGTCGCCGAGCCGTCGCGGGCCGATGAATTGCTCACTGCCAACCTCAAGCAGGCGCTGGCGCTGGTCGATATACGCGTTCTCGACCATATGGTCGTCGCGGAGCAGGCGGTCGTCTCGTTTGCCGAGCGCGCTCTTATTTAGGTCGCGTCGGGATTCGTCTTCGCGCGGATCCCGACGCCTTCTTCCGAGCCGCCAGCACAGGTAGCCAGGCATCTGTCCCTTGTCAGGTCCAGGGTCGGTCGCCCGCTGGCAGGCATAGGCGTTGGCGTGTGCCGCAAGCCACCGGCTGCGGCGCGCATCGAGTTTCAAAACGTCGCGCGAGCCGCTCCCATTCGGGCGTCTCGACTGCTTGCGCTTCGACACCTTCCTCACGATGGACCGGCGGCGCCGTGAAAGGTGTCGATTCGCTCCATACTTTGGGTAAGTGATCCAACGTGGAAGCACAGTCACTTACAGTGCGGGTTTCATAACACATGGGTTACACTACGTTGCGTAAACGCCGGACCTCAAAGCAACAACCGTTTGTCGAATTCCAACGTTAGAAGGAACTACATGCCAAATATTGCAAGCGTGATGCGAGAAGAAATCACGCGACTGTCGCGACGAGCGTCGCGCAAGGATCTGGACGCCGTCAGGAAGATGTCGGCGCAGCACCGCCGGCACATCGCCGCATTGAAGCGCGAGGTCGCGCAGCTTGCGCGTCAATTTTCGACTTTGTCGCGCAAGGTTCAGGCCGCGCCTGCGGTTCCATCGAACGGTTCGGGCGGCACGCGCTTGCGGTTTGTCGCAAAAGGCCTTCGGTCGCATCGCGAGCGGCTGGGTCTTTCGGCCGCCGAATTCGCGAAGCTGATGGGCGTGAGCGCCCAGACGATCTACAACTGGGAGCAGGGCACGACGCGTCCGCGCGAGCAGCAGCTCGGCGCACTCGCCGGCCTTCGCAATCTGGGCAAGAGAGACGTGCGCGCTCGTCTGGAGCAACTCGACGGTCACAAGCAAGCGAAACGGACGACTGCTGCTCGTGCATCTCCTCCTCCCAAGCGCTCGAAGCGCGGTGCACGCGGCGGCGCCAAGAAATAGCGCACGTGTAGAAGCAACAGGGGCAAGTTACGGCGACTGCACGACGTTTGGCGGCCGCCTCGTGACGAATCCGGACCTCCATCCCAACTTCCGCCTCTTCCTGCCGCCTGTCGCGAGCCCGATACCGCTGGCCGTCGCTCCGCGCCTGTCGAGCTGGGACCATGCCGGTCATCCGTCGCAGACTCGACTGGCGGCCTTTCTCGATCATGTCGAGTCGCAAGTGCAAGAGAAGGGGTTTCCTCCTCAGCCGTTCGCGCTCCAGCTCAATGTGGCGGTGGCCCCCGGGGCTGACCTCCTCTCGTCGTGTGATCTCGACAATTATTTGACGCCCATCGCGCGTCGGCTCGGCGGCGACCGCATCGTTTCGGCATGGGCGACCAAGTCGCACGGCACCGCGTCGACGATCCAGATCGAGGCGGCTCGCGAAGCCGGGCCCGAGTTGGTGACGGGCTGGCACTTTGCACGAGCTATCGCGCGAGGATCCGCGACCCGCGAGAATTGGAAATGCCAGATTCGCGATCAGGTGGCTACCCAGTGCGAGCATGCGCCTGATGGCCCACTGGAGATGCAGCTGTCCTATCGAGTCGGCCGGGCGCGGCGATGGAACAACGTCTGGAAGCAATCCATCGACGCGCTGAGCCCGATCCTGGGATTGGTCACGCCGGGGAAACCGTTTCACCCACTCGACGGGCGCATCGTGCGGCTTGGCCTCCACCACACGTTGGAAAGAGACATGGGCTTCGATGTGGAAGTTGGCATTTGGTGGCGCGCCGCCTAGGCTACGGCTATCAGGCCCGACAACGACGCGAAGCGATCGGTCACGCGCTGCAGAATCGAACGTTCTCGCTGATCTCGCGCGCGTCCAAGATCCATCGACATCTCAAGACTGGGTGGGGAAGCTGTTCGCCCCCACCCACCTTGCGCGCTCGGAGTACGGCACGCTTTACGTACCTCGGTCGTGGGGCACGGTCACCGTCGTCGAGGCCGGGGTCGCATTGCCCGACGTATCGCTGCACGAAACATTGATCGTATAGATTCGGCCGGTGCCGAGGCCCGAGCGCTCGGAACGCAGTTGCACGCCGAGCGTGGCCGGGCTCGCTTTCGGTCCCGGGTCGCTGATGATCCAGTCGGGATCCGTGTTCCCGCTGCCCGGGCCCAACACAGGCTCGTTGGCGGTTACCGAGACGATCTTGCACATCGGCGCCGCATCACACACGTCGGTCGCGACAACGTTGCGACCGAGATCGGCACCAGCTTGTGATTCGGCGGCCACAGCGTGTTCGGATTGGCGACGACGGACTGGATGACCGGTGGCGTCGTGTCCACGACGGTGACTGCCGAGGTGCAGCTGTTCGAGTTGGCGGATGTGTCGGTCGCCGTGCAGGTGAAAGGATCTACGCCGAGCGGAAAGGTCGATCCTTCGCCCGGCGCGCAGCCCTTCGACTGGATCGAGCAGTTGTCCGAAACCGCGTTGATCAATTTCGGGACGACTGCACCCGAGGGACTCGTGCACTCGAGCTTCGGAGCGAGACATGTGATCTTCGGCTTCTCGAGATCGTTCACGGTGACGTTCGCACTACACGAAGCGGTTTGGCCGTTCTGATCGGTGATCATGAGGCTGACGCTTGTCGTGCCTTTGCTGTACGGCGCGGGGGGCACCTGGGCGAGCGTGAACGTGTCGTTGTCGGGGTCGGTCGAGCCGTTGTCGATCGACACGGCCGACGCCGAGCAAACGCCGGGATCGGTTGGTGTCGTGACCGCCTTGCACAGAGCGGTTGGCGTGACGGTGTCGATCACCTTGACGAAGAGGTCGATGCCGGGATTCGCCGCGCGAGCCGGGTTGGACGATGCCCAGACCGAATAGAGGTGGCCTTGCGCGCAGGCATTGCCGTTGTAGTCGCCGTACTTGGGAATTCCGCCTCCCCACAGCTGGCAGCTGTCCTTGGCATTGCCGCACACCGTCGCATTGAAGTCGCAGAACTGCTGCGGACCGTTGCGGCAGATGCCGGTCGTGTCGCATGTCTGCCCGGCCGGGCACGTGTTGCCCGCGCCGCATGCTGCCGTGCCGCACACACCCGCGAGTTGCGGCTGCGCCGAGCAGTTGTCGGAGTCGGACTTCGCACGCGAGCCGCCAGGCCAGCTGAATTGCGAACCCGCAGCTTGCCCCGCCGAGCACTGCGGGTCGGACGTCGCGGCGTCGTTGATCTGAAATTCGCCGCCGGCATTGAGCGTGCCGCCGCTCCTCGCCGCCGTCGCTCCGAAGTAGTCGGTCAGGTCGTTGTTTCCCGCTGTCGAGTTGCGCCGGTCGTACCAGGAGACGAACGCCGTTCCTTTGGTCGTGCACATCCACGGCATGTAGCGCCGACCGGTGCCGACCGTATTGAGCGTGGTCGGCGCGGAGAATGTCTGGCCAGCGTCGGTCGAGTCGCGGACAACGACGTCTTCGTTCCCCGCACCCGTGCTGACCGCGTAGGCGTAGAACACGTGATTGGCATTCGTGTCATCGACAGCGACGGTCGGACTTCTCATCGTGTTGCCGCTGGTGCATCGATCGAGGCCGACGATGGGGCACGGAAGCTCGCCCACGCCGGCGGCCACGGTCCGAGGCCACCCCGCGAGCTCGGGCAAGGAGGAATTGGTGCCGCACGATGCGAACTTGTCGATCCTTACATTGTTCGACGTATCGACGAACGCGACGTAGACCGATCCGTCCTGTGCGACCGCGACACGCGGAAAATCGCCGGAGATTCCGACATTGCCCGCGCTCCAGTTCGCGCCGCCGTCGGTCGAGCAGGTGATGCCCCATGTCGGGTTCGCGGAGCCGTTGCGGAAGACGTTGTAGACCTGGTCCTGGTTGTTGACCTGGTTGGTCCGATCGGCCGCGATGTGCTCCTGATCGGCAATCTGGCCGCCGGTGAAATTGCACTGCGGGAGCGCCCCGCAGGTAAACGCCGTTCCACGCACCGTGAACGTCTTGCCGTTGTCGGTCGAGCGGTGAATCGCGGTCGTGTTGTTGAAGATCGTGCCTTCGTAGAAGTTGCCGCTCTGGCCGACCGCGAGAGAAGAATCGCCGCCCGTCGAGTTGGGGAACGATCCGCCGAACGTGAACGTCTTGCCTCCGTCGTTCGAATAGGTCCAGACGAACTGCTGGGCAACGACGATGTTGCGTCCATCCGCGGACGACGCGGCCTCGGGCTCGCTGAACGCGGCACCCTGAGTTCCCGATGTGATGATCCGCGTCGCTACGCCGGGCATTGCCGGCCCGGAGTTGGCGCCTTCGCCCACCGGCGGCGTCAGATCGTTTTCGTCATTCTCGGTCTCTACGAGATCCTTGGCCGATGGAGCGGCCGCCACCAACGCGGGCTGCACGTGCGCGCTTCGCTTCGTCGACGTCGGCGAAGCGGAAAACGCGACGCTGTTTTCGATGGCAACGATTGCATCGACGGTCGCGGACGGCGCATCGGCCGGCAGGCTTCCGTACAGTCGGATCAATTGGGATCCTGCCGCGATCGCCGTGTTGATGGTAAGCGCCGATTTGTCCGACGACGATGGTTGCGCTCCACGCTGTGGCCACGCCACGCTCTTGCGCCATTGAATAGCGGGCGAGCCGTCGATCGTGATCCTGGAAACGCTCGCGCCCGCGCCCGCCGCGATCTCGTCGAGTTGCGTCTGCGCATCGCGGGCATCCAGGCGCTGCTCGGTGGAGACGTTGACCTGCGGCGTGTAGACGAACTGGTTTCCAAGCGCCGCCTGCTGGTCGGCGGAAACGTTGACGATCGTCGTCAGACGCCCGCTTTGTATCGTCGACCAGCCGTCGGGAAAATAGACGGTGAAGTTGCCGATCGCGACGCTGTTCGCAGCGGCCACGTTCGCGGCGAGCGCCGGCGACACGAGGGGCGCGAGCGTGTAAGCCACGCCCAAAAACGCCGTGGCAAAAGCGACAAAGATCTTCCTCATCGCAATCTCCCTGGGTTGAGTTTCTTGCTCACACCGCTCGGCGGATAGCCGGCTGTCGCCGATTAGACTCTCGTCCACGGGAGGTGTAAACACCGCGCGCGTTTGCGTGCGCCGGCGTAGCCAACGCAGGGCGACAGGCCGTGTCAGCGAAGACCTGTCAACTCACTTCGGGACCAATGTTTGGTATTCGCAGGGTCGGGATCACGTGACCAGGGTGCCGGGTTCCTGCAGCCGTCCTCGTCGACGCAGTCCATGCGTCACTCCTTTGCCAAGTGAACGCGTCTCATGTTGATGGCGGCTGACCTCGCGAGCAGCGCGATCTCGCGCTGCCGGTCGGGGCCGCGCGTCCGCGCAGTCGTTCGCTGTTCTGCGCCTGCTCATGGCAGCGGGCTGATCTTGAGCAGGCTGCGCTCGGCGAACGCGACGTACAGAGCGCGAGACGACGGATCGGATACCGAATCGTAGTAGCAGTTCGTAGGCCTTCCGGGAAGCGCCAAGGTATCCAGCAGGCGGTCCCAATTGACGCCGTCGGTGGTGAAGAAGGCGCCTGCCAGGCCGACGGCAAATCGGCGCAACGGATCAGCGGGATCGAATTGCATGTCGGTCAGCACCAGGTCGACGAAATCCCCCGGGGCCCGGTTGACAGGAATTGCGCCCCCGCTTCGGAGTTGGTTGTCGAGGCTTGCATCCGTCTGCCACGTGTTGCCGCCGTCGTCGGAGCGCTTCACGTCGGCGATGTCCAGGATGTAGACAAGGCCCGGGTCGTAAGGGCTGACGAAGAAGCGCCGCGCTTGCGTTGCTTGCAGAGAGGGTACGAGCTGCTGCCACGTACCCTCGTTGAGTTGCTGCAGCTGCCAGATGTCGCCGTTCCACCAGGAGTCCCAGATCGCCCCGGCGCCGTCGCGGTAGGTGAAGTGATGCTGGTCGTGGTAGAGCGATACGAAGAGACCGCCCTCGGCCGCCGGCGCCTCGGGCGTCTTGCCGCCCGCCGCATTGATCTGCTGCAGCTGCCAGGTGTCTGCGTTCCACCACGAATCCCAGACCGTTCCGCCGCTGTCGCGGTAAGCGAAGTGATGCTGGTTGTGGTAGACCGTCACGAACGGGCGGTCCGCGCTTGCGGGACCGTCCGGCGTCTTGCCGCCGGCCGCATTGATCTGTTGCAGGCGCCAGCTGCTTCCATCCCACCACGAGTCCCAGATCGTTCCGGCGCTGTCGCGGTAAGCGAAATGATGCTGGTTGTGATAGACCGAGACGAACGGCGCATCCACCGCCGCCGGACCATCGGGCGTCTTGCCGCCGGCTGCGTTGATCTGCTGCAGTTGCCAGCTGCTGCCGTTCCACCATGAATCCCAGATCGTTCCCGCGGCATCGAGATAAGCGAAGTGGTGCTGATCGTGATAGACCGTCACGAACGGGCCATCTGCTGCGGCGGGACCGTCCGGCGTCTTGCCTCCGGGCGCGTTGATCTGCTGCAGTTGCCAGCTGTTGCCGTTCCACCACGAGTCCCAGATCGTTCCCGCGCTGTCGCGGTAAGCGAAATGATGCTGGTCGTGATAGATCGAAACGAACGGCGCATCCACCGCCGCGGGACCGTCGGGCGTCTTGCCACCCGCCGCGTTGATCTGCTGCAGTTGCCAGCTGTTTCCGTTCCACCACGAGTCCCAGACGGTTCCGGCGCTGTCGCGGTAAGCGAAGTGGTGCTGGTCGTGATAGACCGTCACGAACGGAGCCTCCACCGCGGGTGGACCGTCCGGGGTCTTGCCGTCGGCACCATTGATCTGCTGCAGCTTCCACTGGTCGTTATCGCCATCCCACCACGGATCCCAGATCGTGCCCGCAGCGTCCGCATAGGGGAAATGATGCTGGTTGTGGTAGACGGTGGCGAATGGACCGTCGGTGGCAGCTGGACCGTCGGTTCGCCCGCCCGCGAACTTCCACAGTTCATTGTTCTGGTTGCCGCCCGCGTAGAACACCGTGCGTGTGTGTCCGCCTGAAGCTTGAACCACGCCCATGTCGGTCGACGGCAACGCGGGGCCTTGTTGAAATACGCGCGCTCCGTCGGACGCTCCGGTCGCGACCGTGTCCCAATCGTCGCGGCTGTCGATTTCCAGCAGTTTCTGCGTTCGCAGAAGGACCGCCTCCTTCGCCTTCGCCTTGAAGCGAACGAAGATGTAATCGCCTGCGCGCGCACTATCGTCCTGCGGCAGGTTGAAGACGATGGGTCGGAAACCGCGCAAGGCAAAGCTGCTGCTCGCATTCCATTTATCGTCCAGCGAAGGTCCGGGAACGACGTGCCGACCGTCTGTACCGAGCGCGACATCGGGAAGCTCGCCGGGTGTCGTCTCGTAGGCGGTGACCGTTTGACCGTCCGCAGCCGCTCCTGGATTTCCATCGGGGTCCCACCGCGGCGTGAACACGAGCATCGAGTGCGGCCGCAGCGGATCGGCGAAAGAGCAATCGTTGTCACCGCCGCCATAGTCCTGCGAGATCCATTTCGCGCCGCCGTTTCCCGAAAAGAAACCGTCGTTATCGCCGGTGTTCAGCGAAAGCGCAGTCTTGCCCGCGATGGCGAGCCCCGCGACGTTGACGCATGCCAGCGTCCTCAGGTTCAGCGCCGGCTTGAAGTGCTTGCCTCCGTCGGTACTTCTGTAAATGCCGCCGTCGCACAACAACCATAAGCTGCCTTGCTGCCACTGATAGTTGCCGTGGTGGATCGTGCCCTTGAAATCGGGCGACAGGAAGATTCCGTGCAGGTCCGGATGGACGCTGTTGCCGTCGTCCAACCGCTTCCAATCGGACGGCGAAGCAGGATCGAGCGGGCCCACATAGGGTTTGGTGCGCTGTGCACCGTAGAACAACAAGTCTCCATGTCCGGTTCGCGTGGCAGCGATGAACACGCGACCCGAGTCCTGGTCCTGCTCGTTGAGATCAGGCGGAACGACGCGCTGCCACGTCGATTGGCCCGTATTCGCGAATTGCGAATAATCGCCGCGCCACAACACGGGCCCGCCGTTGATCTGCTGCAATTGCCAGTTGTCGCCGTCCCACCAGGAGTCGAAGATCGTTCCGGCACCGTCGAGATAGCTGAAGTGATGCTGGTTCTTGTATACCGAGACGAACGGACCGACCGTCGCTGCAGGACCATCGGGCGTCTTGCCGCCCGCCGCATTGATCTGCTGCAGCTGCCAGGTGTCTGCGTTCCACCACGAATCCCAGACCGTTCCGCCGCTGTCGCGGTAAGCGAAATGGTGCTGGTTGTGGTAGACCGTCACGAACGGGCGGTCCACGCTTGCGGGACCGTCCGGCGTCTTGCCTCCGGCCGCATTGATCTGTTGCAGGCGCCAGCTGCTTCCATCCCACCACGAGTCCCAGATCGTTCCGGCGCTGTCGCGGTAAGCAAAATGATGCTGGTTGTGATAGACCGAGACGAACGGCGCATCCACCGCCGCCGGACCATCGGGCGTCTTGCCGCCGGCTGCGTTGATCTGCTGCAGTCGCCAGCTGCTGCCGTTCCACCATGAATCCCAGATCGTTCCCGCGGCATCGAGATAAGCGAAGTGGTGCTGATCGTGATAGACCGTCACGAACGGGCCATCTGCTGCCGCGGGACCGTCCGGCGTATTGCCTCCGGGCGCGTTGATCTGCTGCAGTTGCCAGCTGTTGCCGTTCCACCACGAGTCCCAGATCGTTCCCGCGCTGTCGCGGTAAGCAAAATGATGCTGGTCGTGGTAGATCGACCCGAAAGCATCGGCCACGGCTGCAGGCCCATTCGGCGTCACACCACTCGCGCCGTTGATTTGCTGCAGCTTCCACTGGTCGTTGTCGCCATCCCACCATGAATCCCAGATCGTTCCCGCGTCGTCGAGGTACGCGAAGTGGTGCTGGTCGTGGTAGACCGTCGCGAACGCACCGCTGGTCGCTGAAGGAGCGTTGGGGGTCTTGCCGCCGGGACCGTTGAGCTGCTGCACGTTCCAGCGATCTCCGTCCCACCATGAATCCCAGATCGTTCCCGCAACGTCGGGATACGTGAAATGGTGCTGAAAGTGATAGACCGACGCGAACAGCGATGCGCTGGCGAGCGGACTCACCGTCTTGCCGCCATTGGCGTTCGCTATCAGGAACACCTCGAGAGGCGAGCGCGGAGACACGACCAATACACTCGGTGCCTGAGCATTGCCCTCGCTCGAAACGGCACCACCCCAATTCGCCTGGATCGGTCCTGCGTCGGCCGTCCAGCTACTACCTCCATCCAGGGAAACGAACATCACGCCATCGCCCAGCGCGTACACCGCCGGCCTCAGCGGCGCACTCGGAAGCGGCAGCGAAACCGCGACGTGGTTGATCGGGCCGACTTGCGCAATCTCCTGAAACGAGGCACCGCCGTCTTGACTGACTGCCAACGCACTTCCACCCGCCGCGAACACGAGCCGACCGCTGCCCGCCACCCACGCGAGCTGGCCCGCCGCCGGGGGGCGCGTGCTGCCGGGAACGGTGAACTGATGGACGCTCGTCCAACTGCCTCCTCCGTCGGTCGATCGCCAGATGCCATGATCCGAGCTTGCGCGATCGTTGCGAGTGATGACGAGTATCGTCTGCGCATCCACGGGCGACACTGCAATATCGACCACGCACCAGCCGCCCAACGCTCCTGGAACATCGAACTGACCGGACTGCGGTTGCGGCCATGTGAGCTGATCCCAGCTCTGGCCGTCATCCAGCGACGACCAGAGATTGGAAAAAGACCCTGCAAGCAGCCGCTGGCCGTCTGGAGACGATGCGAGCGTCAGCATCCGGCCATTCACAGACTGAAAGGGAGCAGACCCGTCATCCGGGTTGCCCGTGGTACTCGTGTTCGAACTCATCGGACTGACATCGTCGATCTGGATCATGATGTTCCTCGTGCGCAAGTGCCAATTCGCGACAGCAAGACGCATGTTGCCTTCGCGATGGTTGCTGTCAAGCGAGTATTCACCATTCGGTATTCTCGCCTCGAGACGGGTTCTGGCCGTGTTATGGCGGCGTCGTACTGACTGCGGCGAAACACGGGAGTCGCAGCCCCCGAGCGAGCGTTGCGGCGCCGCCGTCGAGCCGCGCTTCCATTGCGCACCCCATCCGCCGGCGAACGACACCGAGTAGATTTTTCTGGATGCGCAACCTGCAACAACGGGATGGGCCGACCGCTTTCGGCACCCTGACCGTACGTGTGCTGTCGGGCGAAAGCGACCCGTTGGGACAACGACGATCTCTCGCCGGCCGCAAGCATCGCGTGTGACTTGCTACACCGTAACCGTCATCTGTGCGGCGGAGCGGGCACAATCGCGCTTTGAGCCGTCGATGGCCACACGGATGCGATTAAATTCCGGTCGTCACGCTGCGGGTGACGGCCCGCCGCCCTCCCCTGCGTAGCGTCCACAGCTTTATCAACCGAAATTGTGGATAACCGCAGCGGAATGATGCGCGAGCTCGTCCCGGCTCGCGATCTCGCGCACATCGATCACGGCATCGGCCATTTCGGTGAGCTCCGGCGTCTGTGACACGAAGAACTCCCGCGCGTACCCGCCCAGCCGAAGCACCTCGCGCTTCATCTGCATGAACATGCGCTTGCGATCGCCGTCGAGCGCGCCATCGGCCTCGTCACAGAAAAGCGTCTCGTAATGCCGACCCGAACTCCTTGCCAAATACAGTGCAATGGCACGGGTGAGGGCCTCGTTGATCCAGATGCGCTCACCGCCGCTCATCACGCCGACACTTTTCGCCTGCCCGGTTTCGGCGTCGTACACGACCACGTCGAAGCCTTCTCGCAGTTCCTTTTTCGCGGTCTCGACCTGCGTTCGGATTGAAAGCGTAAAGCGCGTCCCGTAGCACGCGAGCAGGAGCTCATTCGCAACGCGGGCGAGCTCCGGACCCGCGTCGTCGATGCACAGCGCGATCACGCCGTCGTTGCCGAGTGCCTTGGCGAGAAGATTCCACCA
Source organism: uncultured beta proteobacterium (assembly GCA_963728935.1). Taxonomy (GTDB): domain Bacteria; phylum Pseudomonadota; class Gammaproteobacteria; order Burkholderiales; family Casimicrobiaceae; genus CAVSMC01. Next base: position 65,464 of record CAVSMC010000005.1, read on the forward strand.
GCCGAGTTCCGACTCGACGCGGGCGAGTACTCCGCGCAAACGGACTGCCTGCGCTGCACGGCCTCGAGCGTTGTTGAGCTCGGCGTGCAGCGAAGCTTCTTCCTGCCTCGCGCGGAGCAGCGCCGCGTCATGATCCCGAACGCAGGCCTTCGCCGCCGTGCACGGCCGCCTCCGCAGCTGCGAGCCGCGTAACGTCGAACTCTGCCGGCAGACTCGCGAGCTCAGAAGCGAGCGCGTCGACCGCGCCCTGCCCGCTTTTCATGTGCTCTTGAATGCGCCGCTCGATTTCGCCGACGGCCGTTCGTGCCTGATCGCTCTCGCGAGCGCAGCGCTCTTGTGTCGCTCGGAGCGCGGCGGCGACGTCCTGTTCGGCAGCCGCGCATTCCGCGAGTCGCGCCTCCGCCTGCGCGAGGCCTACGTGCTGCGCCGCGAGGGCCTCCACGCGGCGCCTCTCGTCAGCGAAGCGTCTGAATCTCGGTGTGTGCGTCACGAACCGCGGCCGCGGCATCTCCCAACTCGGCGATCGCAGTTTCCAGCGCCCGGATTTCCGTCTTGATCGCGTCCACGGCGATACGAATCCTCAGCACCTGCTCGTCGGCCGAGGGTAGCAGCTGGCTCGCTTCGCGCGCATCGGCGAGGAGCTCGCAGCGCGATTGGAGCTCGGTGCCGCGGCACGGTACCGTCGCGGTCAGCGCGAAGCGCTGGCGCAAGCCGGCCGTTCGCAGCGCGGCGTCGCCCGCTTGTCGTCGCAAACTTTCGGCCTGCGCAACAAGGACGGCGAGCGATTTGCTCTTCGCTTCGCGCTCCTGATGCCTTGTCTGCATCGCCTCGAGTTTGGCCTGAAGCGCGCGTTCGTCGCTCGCGAGGGTACGCGCTCGCTCGGTCGCAGCCGCAATCGCGGCGCGCTGCGACAGAAGCTGCTGCAGCTCCTGGCGGCGCTTCGCGATCGTCGCCTGCTGCTGCCGTGAAAGCGAGGTCGCCTCGCGAAGTTCCTTTGCGCTTCTATCCAAACGCTGCGAGCTCGCGATCGCGATCCTCGTTGAATAGGCGGATGCCCTTCGCGATCGCGTCTCGCGCCGCGGCCAGTCGCGCAACAAGGCCGCTGCGACGCGCCTGCATGGCTTGATCCGATTCCTGTTCCGCGACGAGCCGGGCGAGCCGCAGCGTGCGCCTCGTCTGCCCGTCGCTGCGCGTTCGCCTTGTCGTCCCTGCGCTTCGCGAGCGCCTGGCGGCATTGCGCAAGCCGTGCGTCGCAGCTCCGCGATGCGCTGCTCGGTATCGCCGAAGGCGCCGAGCGTACGGCGTCGCTCGTCAAGCGCGCTCTTCATGAGCCGCGCGACCTGCGAAGCCTTTTCGCCGCGCTGCCGGATCGCTTCGAGCCCGAGCAGCTCGACCATCAGCGTCTTGATCTCGCCGGGCGTGTACGAGGCGAGCGGGCGGCGGTTCTGCGCGGCGAACACCGACGTGAAGAAGGTCTCGGGCTTGCCGAGCAGCGCCTCGAGGCATGCATCGTAGGTCTCCGCCCGACCGTCGGAGAGCGTCCCGTCCGCAAGCTTCACGGGAACCCAGCGCCCGCCCTCCTCGGTGTGCAGATAGGCTTCGCTCTTGCGTCGTCCGTTCATCCGGAATACGAGGGTCGAGCGGTAGCGGCACTGCGCGTGTCGCCACGTGAGCACCTTCACGCATTCCGGCAGCACCAGGTGCTCGTAGAACGAGAATCCCGCCGGACTGAAGCTCGACGCGCGCGAGGGCAGCAGTCGATACGGCTGCAGGTTGTCCATCACCGTCGTCTTGCCCGCACCGTTCGGACCGGCCAGCGCAACGAGCCGGGCGTCTGCCGCAAGCGACGAAAGATCGAGCGAGAACTCGTCGCGATTCATGCCCGCGCGAATGCCCGCGAATCCCTTGAGATAGAGCGCTTCGGGGATCACGCTTGTGTCTCCTGCTCGGTCGCGACCGCAACAGCGACGCTAGCCGCTGTCGCCATCGCCTGCGGACGAATGAACGAGCTCTGCCGCAGCCGTCGATTGCTCGTCCGCCGTCTCGAGATCTTCACGTGCAATGTCGGCCACGATTTCGTCCGCGTCGCTCGTCTCCAGTCGCGCGAGCCTCGCGGCGATGCCGTCGGCGTCGACGCCGGTCGCCTCGGCCCAACGTCGCAGCTTGTCGGGGAGATCGTGCAATCGCGCTGATGCCTTCGGCGCGCGAGCGCACCACCGGAATGACCCGCGCTTCGAGCTTCACTTCGGCGGCACCGGCGAGGGCTGCAACGATCGCGGCCCGATCGATGCTGTCGCGCTCCTCTTCCGGCACGCTCCAGCGCACGCGAACGAAGGCGCCCTGCGCGCTCTGCGCCGCGGCCCGGATCGACTCGAGATCGGGTGTTGCCGGAAAGTCGAGATGCACCATTCGCCGCGCCGGCGTCGGTACGAAGTCGAACGTGGCGCCGATCGCGTCGACCGTCCACAGCACGAAGCCCTTGTCGCCCTCCTCGCCGTAGTGCAGCCGCCCGATCGATCCCGCGTACGCAATCACGCGCTCGCCGTCATTCCAGGCCTGATGCTTGTGAATGTGGCCGAGCATGAACGCGGACGTTTCGGCGCCGAAGAGCGCGCTCGTCGTGAACTCGTGGTCGAGCCCGGCCATCGGCACGCCGTGCTCGGTCACGCAGCCGCACACCGTTCCGTGGGAGACGCCCACGGTTGCGATGCCGGCGAGGCGCGCCCGACGATTCGTGCTAGCCCCAGGCACGCAAGAGCGCCGTGATGGCAGGGCCTGCCGCATCCGCGGCGGCTTCTGCACCGACCGACGCCGCGACGTGCGCCTTGTTGACCGCCGGCAGGCAGGAAAAGATCGCGCCGGCGTTCTCCGGAACATCGTCGAATCGCCAGCCGCTTGACTCGAGCCAGCACCGCTCGCGCGTGAGCGCCACCTGTGCGATCCGGGTCGCGACATGGATCGGGTGCCGGGCAGCGAGCCGGCGAAAGATGTCGAGCGTTCCCGGTGGCTCGTGCGAATACGTTCCCTGCAGCAGCAACACCGGACAGTGCTGCGCAAGTTGCTGGATGCGCCGCGCAAGCGTCTCGACCGCCGGCGCGTGCAGCTCCAGCGCGTGATCGGTCGCATCGCCCGAGATCACCGCCGCATCCACGCTCGCCGCGATCGCCCGCTCGATGGCGTAGCCGAAGCAGCGATCGACTTCGGGCAGCGTTCGAGTGGCGTAGTGCAGATCGGAGAATTGCGCGATCAGCATCGGAGGCACCACGGGAATGACGGCTCACTGAACGACGTCGGTCTCGGCGTTGACGGTGGCAAGCAGGCTCGCGCCGTTGCCCTCGAACGCACGCAGGTCCTTCAGCACCCGCCGCACACCGCTCGTGTTGAGATTCCAGCCGCCGCCGTACTTGCGCTTCGCGTAGCGCTCGAACGCTTCGCGCGGGACCTGCAGCGCGGCGACGTGCTCGAACACCTGCGCGAGCGTGTCGACGTAAGCGCCTTGGGAGCGCCGCGGCGGAGGCAGCGTTTGCGCCCTGGCTTGCGTTCGCCGGTGCGTCCGCCGCATCGCACTCGGCGCCGAGCGCAGACTCGTTGGACGCTCGCGCGGCCGGGTCGAGCAGCGCCGCCGCGTGCTCGCCTTCTTCGACCGGCGATTCATCGCGATCGAGGGCGAGAAGCCGCGTCAGATCGATCGGCGCCTCGAGCTCGATCAGCCATTGCGGGACGCGGCGCGCGGTGCCGTCGTCGCCGATCATCGAGACCTCGTGCAGCCGCTTGGTGATCCAGAAGCTCGTGCGGCCGTCGAGAAAGCCGCCGATGCGCCCGCCGCGCAGGAAGCCGATCGTCTCGAGCGTCTGGCGCGCCGCGTTCATCGCATAGAAGCTGTTGGTGGCAAGCTCGATCGGCTGGATCGACGGCACGCCTGGAATGAGGAAGATGAACCGTCCGGTAAGGTTGCACTGTCTCCCCTGGTATTCGGGACAGCGCTCCGGCTCGCAGCGCCCGCCGTTCGCCGCGCGCGCAACGTGCCTGCGCCCGCCGAAGATGCGGATCGTGCGCTTGCTCGCGTGGTCGACCGGAACCGCTTCGAACGTCATGCAGTAGCGTTCGCGGCCGTCGGCCGAATACGCGGACCAGTACTTGAGCTCGTTCGCGCCATAGCACATCAGCGCGTGCGGCATGATCGCTTCCCAGTGGTCGGCCGGAAAGACGACCGGAAAGCGATAGAGCCGCGCGACCCCATCGCCGCGATCCTCGCCAAAAAGCGCGACAATTCGATCGGCCACTTCGGGAAGCGCGAAATCGCAGCGGCGTACCGTGAAGTACGGCACGTTCTTCGGCACCAGCGGATGGCGCAGCTCGGGCAGCGCGCGCGTGATCTCCGCTTCGATGTCGTCGAACGGTTTGCCCGCCGCGACGCCGGCATCGTACAGGGCTTGCGCCGCAGGCTCGCGCGCCGCGCTCGAGGTGAGCACCTTGACGCCCGCGCGGATGCGTCCGCCGACGGCGAAGCGCGCCGGGCTTTCACCGATCAGCGTCGGGACCGCCGTGTGCTGGGCGCCGTTGCGTTGCAGTGCGTTCATCGACCGCTCCGTGAGTTTACGCGAGAGCTGCTCGCATGAAGCGAGACTACCGCGCATCGACTCCGCTTCAAGTCGCGTTCGCGGTCAGGACAACGGGAGCGAGGTTGCAGCGTCGGCCGGCGAAAACGAGCGAAGCTCAGCGATGAGCGAGCATCGGCATTTCGTACGCCGCGCGCGCGGGACGCGAGGTCAAGCGTGCGCCATTGCGAGATACCAAGCACGTCTACACCGCGGGCGACGCCGCGATGACGTCTGCATCAAGGCCGTGCGCCGGCTCGTGATCCCGGTATTACCGCGGCTCGAAGGTGAGCGCCGCCGAATTGATGCAGTAGCGAAGTCCGGTCGGTGGTGGCCCGTCCGCAAAGACGTGCCCGAGGTGCGCGTCGCAGACATTGCAAATGATCTCGGTGCGCTCCACGCCCAGCGACATATCGCGCTCCTCGCGCACATGGGCTGGATCGAGCGGCTCGAAATAGCTCGGCCAGCCGCACGCCGCGTCAAACTTGGTATCCGAGGCGAATAGCGCCGTGCCACAGCACACGCAACGATAAATGCCTGGCTCGTCGTGGTGCACGTACTCGCCGCTGCCCGGCGGCTCCGTTGCCGCACGCCTCGTGACCTCGTACTGCAGCGGAGTGAGCTGCCGTTGCCATTCGGCATCGGACTTCTTGATCTTGGCCATATCAAGGCGGCGGCTGATCGTTCGTCGGGTCGCACATTCTAGCGTCGGAGCCAGGTCTTGCCTCCCGCACGATCCACGGCACATCCGCTGGCATCGGCGCATCCTCGCTTGTGCGTTCGGGACCCTGAGCGCGAGCTCCCGCGCGTCTCGCTTCAAGCGCTCGTCGCGGCGCGCAGCAACCGGGTCAACATCGTCGCGGCCCGCTGCCCCTGATCCTGATAGTTGACGTTGAACAACACGTGCGTTCGCTGCGCGTTAGCGGATAGATCCTTCACGTGCGTTGCGACTTCCGTCAACTCCTGATTGTCGTATTCGTAATTGAACCGCTGCGATGACGTGGATAGCCCCTTCTTGTTCCACGTCTCGCGGTTGCGACCATGCAATCGCACAACGGCAAGCGCCGGATTCGTGACCTCCCAAACGGAAGGGATCGTATTACCGACGCCCTGGGGCGCATCCACGACAACGTTCACCAGTCCGTTGTCGCGCTCGAACGCGAGCGTGCGGGCGACGTGCTTGTCGCCTTCGAACCAGGTCTTGTTGCGAAACTCGATCGCGAGCGGCAATCCTGCAAGCATCGCGCGGCAATGCTCGATGTAGTCGAAGCTCTTCGGGTGGAAGGCGACCCAGGGAGCGAACTGGAAGTGGACGGCCCCGAGCTTGCCGGCGGCGCGAAGCACCTCGAGCACGGCGCGGAACTGTCGCCACAGCTCGAGCGCGATGTCGTCGGGGACATCCTCGTCGTAGATGTTCGGCTTGTCGCGAGGACCGAGCGCGGCGCGAATGTCCTTGGCGAGGCTCGCGAGCGGCGTCTGGTGCCGGGTGAAGAGCCGATACGCCTTGATGTTGAACACGAAGCCCGGCGGCGTACGCTCGACCCAAAGCCGCGCGTTCGCCTCGGTCGGGATGCCATAGTAGCTGCTGTCGATCTCGACGATCGGAAACTGCGATGCGTAGTAGCGCAGGCGCGCTTCGGGTGTGCTGACGCTCGGCGGATAGAAGCGGCCGGAGTCGAGCAGCGACTTGTCGGTCCACGACGAGGTCCCGACCAGGATAGGGTTCACCGCAGCGTCTTTACGAAGTGATGTCTCGCACCCTGAACGGCGACCCGAGTTGCCGTCGGGTCATGCGGTTGAGCAGCATTCGATTGCGCCCGCATCGCGACCCGTCGGCGCGGCCGGTATTCACCGGACACCCGAAGCCAGGCGATCGATCATGGCGCGAATCGCTGCGATCTGAACGCCTCGCTGGTCGGCGTAGTGGTGGTCGGTGTAGCCCCACCAATCCCAACAGCCTTCGGGATTCAGGAATGGAATCGACACCGCCTGCGGGAACAGCACCACGATATGGTTGGCGTCGGCCCAGTCGGCGTAGCCGGCATGGCGCACGAACGTCTGTCCATAGTTCACGTAGCTTTGCCCCTGCTTGCATCCGTGCAGTGCGACGTGGAGTCGGCAACGCTCGCCGCGAGCGCATGTGCGCGGCAGGTAGAGCCAGCCCGTCGTATCCATGCCCGTCCACCAGAAAAACGCGCTGTCGACGTAGCGGGTCTGGTCGAAGCGACTGAACCGGCCGCTGAGTCCCGCTTTCGGCTTCGCCTTCATCGTGCCGTAGATCCAGGTGAGGATCTCCCGTGCGGCATCGAAACCGCAGCGGCCAATATAAGGCGACTCCGTCACGCTGCACGCCTTGCCGAACGCAACGGTCGGCATCGTATGGCCGAGATCCGGCTTCACGACCACGTCCACATCCGACGCCGAAAAGCGCCGGTAATACTCCTCGAGCTGCGCTGCCACGACGCGCGGGACCACGGGATCCTGTTCTCCCGCCAGCAGGTAAATGCGCTGATGCGCAACGTTACGCGGATCGTCGATCAGGTGCTCGCCAAAGAAGTCGCGCGTTACGCGTTGCAGTGACGCGACGTCGGTGCTGGTCGGCGGAAACGCTGCACAGCCGATGGGCAGGATCGAGCGTGCAGGAGCAGCGCGTCGTTGCACGAGTCGTGTCGTCCTGCGCACAGTAGTAAGGACCACCGGCGACGATACCGACGCCCTTGATGATCGACGAGTGGGCGACCCCGAACTGCACCGCCATGAAGGCGCCGGACGAGAGCCCCGACACCGAGGTCTCGGCAATGTCGATGTTGAGCGCGGGCAGCGCCTGCGCGAGGCAGACGAGCGGCAGCACCCATAACGTGACGCCAAGGATGCACCCTCGCCTGCCGAGACTCCTTTGAGCATTGCTCATCGCATCGTCCTTGTCTCGGGCGCGGCAGTCGCTGTCGAAAATTCGCATCGATTTGTCCCCGCTCGAGCTGCTATGGTACGGTGCCCTTCCATCGCATGGGGACGTACCGATGGCGCTGGTCATTGCAGGCCGCATCGTGCCGCTCGATCGCGCCGATCCCGACGCGGTGTTCAAGGGCCGCGTGTTCATCGATGACAGCGGATCGATCGAACGCGTCGTCGCGGGCAACGGAACAGCGCCGACGGGGTTCTCAGCGGCGCCGGTGGTCGATGTCGCCGACGGCTTCGTGGTGCCGGGTCTCATCGACCTGCATAATCACATCGGCTACAACGCGCTGCCGCTGTGGGCGGAGCCCAAGCAGAAGACGCCGTTTGCGCATCACGACAGCTGGACGCGCGCCGCGAGCTACCAGTCCTCGATCACGTGGCCGGCCGGTGCACTGTCGCAGGCGGCACCCGAAGCGCTCCTCGCCTATGTCCAGCTGCGTGCGCTCGTCGGCGGCACGACCGCCATTCAAGGCTGGCCAACCGCGAATCGCGAGTTCGTCAAGGTACTGCGCAATATCGACGACGAGAAAGCGGGCACGACCGACCGCAATCTGATCTACACGTCGGCGCTCACCAAGAAGCCGCTCGAGCTCGCGCGCGTCGCGCAGGCGCAGCGCCAGGGCGCCGGCTTCATCTACCACTGCGCCGAGGGCCAGACCGGCTCGCTCGTCCTGCGCGAATTCCTCGACGCGGCCAACGCGGGATGCCTCGACAGCACGTTCATCGGCATTCACTGCAACGCAGTGGCAGACGCGGACTGGCGACGCTGGCCGAATCGCGATGCGGGGAGCGTCGTCTGGTCGCCGTTCTCGAACCTGTGGCTCTACGGCAGCACCACCGACGTCGTCGCTGCGCGCAGGCAGGACGTATCGATCTGCCTCGGGCCCGACTGGGGACCTTCGGGAACCAAGAACATTCAGGGCGAGATCAAGGTCGCGAAGCTTGCAAGCGAGCAGTTCGGCCTGGGATTCACCGATCGCGATCTCGTCGCGATGGTGACGACCAATCCGGGCGATGCGCTGTCGCGCTGCTGGAAGAAGGTGGTCGGGCGTCTTAGCGCCGGCGCGTTCGCGGACATCACGGTCTTCCGCGCTGGCGGCAACGACGATGTGTGGAAACAGATCGTCGATTCGACCGAGCGCGACATCATGCTCGTCGTGTCGGGCGGTCTACCGCGCTACGGCGATGCCGATCTGATGCAGGCGGCAGGTCTCACCAAGTCGAGCCCGATCAAGGTCAGCCGGCGTGAAGCGTCGCTTCGCCATCCCCGACCCCGAACCATACCGACAAGGCGTGGTCGTGGAAGGACATCACGGACGCGCTCGAGACCGTGCGCAAGGATCCGGCGGCCGCGCTGAGGCACGCGGTTGGGCAGGCGGCGCGCTTACGCGGGAACGCTCGATGCGCCGGATGCACCGCTCGAGCTCGCGCTCGACATGCCGACCGGTGGCCTGCCCTTTGCGGGCGACGTTTCTGCGCACGCGGCACAGATTGTCATTCCCGAGCTTCCTTCGCTCGTCCATGACCAGGCGTTCTTCACCTCGATCGCGGGCCGCGGCTTTCACGGCGGGCTGCTCGACCGCCTGGCGGAGTTCTATTCATGAGCGAACGCGAGAAGCGCAATGCGCGCATCGCTCACGCCGCGAGCGCAACGTCGCTCGCGAAGCGGGGCGCGCGACGCGCGGTGAAAAGGATTGCCGTTGACCCGAGACCGCTGTCATGGGGCGAGCGGCTCGACATCATCGATGCGCTGGTGCAGGTGCTCGACGGTGTCTACGCGCACCTGCCGCTCAAGCGCTCGCTCTACGGCTTCGACGTCGTGCGCGCGCTCGAGCATCTGCGCCAGCAGCTGCCGACGATGACCGATCTGCAGTTTCATCGCGAGCTCACCTTCGTCGTCAATCGGCTGCGCGACGCGCATACGCAATACCAGGGGCCCTGGAACGTGAAGGAGCCGGTGGCGAGCCTCCCCTTCCTGGTCGAAGCATTCGGTCCAGCCGACGAGCCCACGTACCTCGTCACCAAGGTTGACCGGCGCTCGGTGCGCGATCCGCATTTCGTGCAAGGCGTCACCATCGATTACTGGAACGGCATTCCCGTTCGACCGCGCGGTCGACCTGCATGCGGAAAGCGAAACCGGCGGACGACCGGATTCGCGGCGTGCGCGCGCGCTCGAATCGCTGACGTTTCGCTCGCTCGAATACGGACCGCCGCCGAACGAGGAATGGGTGGTGCTCGATTATCACGACCTCGACGGCAAGGCGCGTGAGATTCGACTCGCCTGGGAAGGCTTCGACCCCAAACGCGCGCCGACCGCGAGCCGCTCGGTGGGTAGCCGCATTCGTCGCGGCATCAACCCGGGCGCGGAAGCAGTGCGTCGTGCGAAGAAGTACCGATTCAATCCCGCGCTGTGGGAAGCGGAGCGCAAGCCGGCACGCGCAGCGGACCGTAGCCACGCGGCGAAATTCGCCGACTTCCTGACCGCGCGAACGGTCCCCACGCGATGCGGGCGCATGGGCTACCTGCGCATCTGGAGCTTCGATGTCGACGACGATGAAGCCTTCGTCGAGGCGGCGATCGCGCTTCTCGCCGAGTTGCCCCAGCGCGGGCTCATCATCGACCTTCGCGACAATCCCGGAGGTCTCATCCCGGCGGCCGAGCGGATGCTGCAGCTCTTTACGCCCAACACGGTGGCGCCGACCAAGTTTGCGCTGCGCGCGACGCGGCTCACCGCCGCGATGGCGCGCGCGGCGTTCAATCAATCGGAATTCGCTCCCTGGGCCGAGTCGCTCTTCAGCGCCGAGCTCACCGGCGAGCCGTATTCGAGCCACCTGCCGATCACCCCGTACGAGCAGTGCAACGACCTGGGCCAGCACTATGGCGGGCCGGTCGTGGTGGTGGTCGACGCGAACACGTACTCGTCGGGGGACCTCTTTACCGCGGGCATCGCCGACAACCGCATCGGCCCGGTCGTGTGTGTCGGCGAGGCGACCGGCGCGGGCGGCGCCAACGTATGGGGCTCCGAGGATCTTCGCGCAGCGCTCGACGCCGCGGAGGAGCCGCTTCCGCGACTTCCCAAGGGCGTCCACTTCACCGTCGCGCTGCGGCGCGCGGTACGAAGCGGCGACGCCGACGGTACGCTGATCGAAGACGCCGGCATCGCGGGGCAGCGCTACGACATGACCCGCGACGACGTGCTCGACAACAACCGCGACCTGATCGAGCACTGCGCCGAGCTCCTCGCCGCGCAGCCGCTCACGCGGCTCGACGTGACGCGCATCCGGCACATGCTCGCGATCGACACGCAGGGATTGCAGCAACTCGATGTGTATCTGAACGGACATCCCGCAGGAAGCCCGATCGTGTTGCAAGGCGACGGCAAGCAGCGCTTCAAACTTGCACCGACGGTCCGCGACATCGAAGTCGTCGGTTTCGCCGACGGCGTCGTCCGTCAGCGGCGCCGCCTGAAGCTGCCGGGTCGCTAGCAAGCGAGCAGGATGATGGCCGCGCCCTCCACCGTCAGCGCAACGGGTCATTTCCTCGCCACACGGGGCGGTGATGCCGCCGGCGAGGCGACGTTGCGCATGCAAAGTGCGACCCAGGGGACATTGTCATTCGGCGGTCACGAGTGGACGCTGACCGGCGATCCGGCGAAGAAACGCATTCGCGGCGTCGCGCCCAACTCGGTCGTCGAGCTGCGGATCGTCAATCGCAGTCTGCTCACCGGCAGCGTCGATGGCACCGCTCTTCGGCTCGAGCGTGCGGTGCTGCGCCCGATTCCGGCGGCCGAGCTCGCGCAGTCGGACGCGGGGCCGACCGGCTTCGATGAAGGCGCTGATGGAGGCCACACCGGACTACGAGGCAGCGGTCGGCGACACCACGACGTTCTGGTACGCCTTCGGTCCGGTGCTCTACCGCGGGCGGCTTGATGGCAGCGCGCGTGTCCTGTGCATCGCCTCCGATCCGGGTCCGGCGGAGTGCCTGCCGTTTGCGCGTCGCACGCTGATCGGGGACTCCGGCCAGAAGACACAGGGCTTCCTCGAGAAGATCGGACTGACCCGCTCGTACGTGCTGGTCAACGCCTTTGCAGTCGCGATGCGGCCGAGCCAGAAGACCAAGGGTCTCAAGGTGCTGAACACGAACGCCGCGATCCGCACAGCACGCCACGCGCTGTACGACCGGCTCCTCGCGGGTGGCGCGCTGCAGGCGATCGTCGCGTTCGGCGACGTCGCGCACCAGGCGTATGACTTGTGGGCACAGTCGAACGCGAATGTGCGCACGATCCGCTGCTTCAAGCTCGCGCATCCGGCGGCGGTCGACCGCGATGCGAGCGGCCACGATGCTGCGCTCATCGCCTGGCGCAGCGCGGTAACCGAGTTGCGGGCGATCGTGACAACGGACGCGGACGGCACCGCGGCCGGATCCAATTTCGGCGACTACTTCACCGAGCTCGATTACGCGCGCGTCCCGCGCTGGGATCTGCCGTCGGTGGCGCCCTCCTACATCGGCGACGATTCATGGGGACGTGCGGCCAACCCCCGTCACAACAACTGCTGCGAGCGTCCCTCCCCCGACGACGGCGTAAGCCTCAAGTTGGCGCCCGCGCCGGGACACGGAGCGCCGCTGCTGTACGCCTATCTGCACGGCAAACTCACGGGTGCGACCGACGCTGAGCGGGCGCAGCGTTGCAGTCGACGCTTTCGGTATCCCGCTTTGAAAGGCGACTCGCAAACCGCCGGCGCTAGCCGCGCGAGTCGGTCGGAGGAAAGGCTCCTTCAGTCACCTGCACGAGGCTCTTCACGAAACGAATGGTCCTTTCCAGGTCTTCTTTGGTGACCGGATGCGCCTTGGGCGGCCCCGGGGTGATGGCTCGTGAACGATGAACAACGTCACCGCGCAGCTTCATGTACTGATTCAGGCGAGCACATATCGCGTCGTTGTCACTGTTGTTCCAGCGCCATGCGTTCTTCAGCTCAACGCCCGCGTAATCACGGAAAAGCTGAATCGTCTTGTCTGATGTCGGGTTATGCAGCCGTTTGATTTCGTCATCGAGCTTCGATTGGATGAACGCAGCAGCGGATCGGTCGCCCAAGCTGCTGAGCCCCTCCGCAGCTGCGTCGAGCACGCGGTCTTCGCGTAGGTTTCCCACGTCGTCATCGCCATGTCGCCATGATCAGTCCCGCACGTTTCAATACCTCGAGTTCAGGTCGCGGAGCCTTTGTGTTCAACGTGTTGAAGTGGGCGAGCGTTTTCCGCATCGAGGATCGATTGAGAGAATGTATCGCTGGCTCGGGATTCGGGGCGGCCGCAAGCGACGCCGTTTCGTTCCTCGTGTCAATGGGAAAGCGGTCGCTCGCGTACGTCGCTGAACGGCCACTGGACTAAACCGCTCGCGCGGTAATTCTTGAGCTTCGGCCCGGCCACGGTACGGTGGTGAGCCGGGATCATGGATCTGCTTATGTTGCGACACGAGGCAAGCCGCCTCGGATCTCAACAGGAGCAGAGCCATGGACGCATCAGCTCGGAGCATCTCGCCGTTGCGCCAGCGCATGATCGACGACATGCGCATGCGCAAGCTGTCGGAGAAGACGCAGAGCCACTACATTCGCTGGGTACGACGGTTCAGCGCGTTTGTCGGACGCGCGCCGGACACCGCCACGGTCGAGGACCTGCGGCGTTTTCAGTTGCACCTGGTCGATAGCGGCACATCGCCGGTCTCGCTCAACGCCGCGATCACCGCACTGAAGTTCTTCTTCGAGGTCACGCTCGGCCAGGGCGAGCTGATGGCGAAGATGCAGCCGGTGCGCTTGCCGCGCACGCTGCCGGTGGTGTTAAGCCGCGATGAAGTCGCGCGACTGATCGCGGCGGCATCTAACCTCAAGCACCAGACGGCGCTGTCGGTCGCCTATGGTGCGGGCCTGCGGGCGAGCGAGGTGGTGGCGCTGAAGGTTAGCGACATCGACAGCCAGCGCATGACGCTGCGCATCGAGCAGGGGAAGGGGCGCAAGGATCGCTACGCGATGCTGCCGCCGCTGCTGCTCGAGCGGTTGCGCACCTGGTGGCGAGTAGCGCGGGCGCAAGGGAAGATGCTCGACGGCGGGTGGCTGTTCCCCGGCATGAATCCGCTCGATCCAGTCACCCCGCGCCAGCTCAATCGTGCCATCCATGAGGCGGCGGTGGCGGCCGGTATCGACAAGCGAGTGTCGATGCACACGCTGCGGCATAGCTTCGCCACGCACCTGCTGGAACAGAAGGTCGACATCCGCGTGATCCAGGTGCTGCTCGGTCACAAGAAGTTGGAGACCACGGCTCTCTATGCGCAGGTCGCCACCGACCTGCTACGCGAGGTGATCAGTCCGCTGGAGCACACGGTAGCCGCGTAGCGCCGCCCGATGGGGCGCGCGGCGCTCGAGGTCGCGGATATCTTCCGCGCCCACGGGCCGGCCTGGCGGCAAGCGCAGCAAGGCCACCTGAGTCTCGGGCAGCTCAAGGTGATGTCCGCCATCGAACAGTGCCGCAGCGCGGCGCTGGGGGGACACGTACTGCGTTGCGATGCCTGCGCGCAGCTGCAGATCGCTTACAACTCCTGCCGCAACCGGCACTGCCCGAAGTGCCAGGCGCGCGCGGCTCGTCGCTGGCTCGAAGCGCGGCAGGCCGATCTGCTGCCAGTCGACTACTACCATCTGGTGTTCACGCTGCCCGCGCCGATCGCCGCCATCGCGTACTACAACAAGGCCGTCATCTACGACCTGCTGTTCGCGGTCGCTGCGCAGACGCTACGCACCATCGCTGCCGATCCGAAACATCTCGGCGCGCAGGTCGGCGTGACGTTGGTCCTGCACACCTGGGGTTCGGCGCTCACCCACCATCCGCATGTGCACGGCATCGTGCCCGGCGGTGGGCTCTCGCTCCATGGCGAGCGCTGGATCCGTTGTCGACCGGGGTTCTTCCTTCCGGTGCGTGTGCTCTCGCGGCTATTCCGCCGCCGCTTCCTCGAAGAACTCGCCGCCGCACACCGCGGCGGTCGGCTGCAATTCTTCGGCGAAGAGGCAGCGCTTGCCGATGCGCGCGCGTTCGCCCAATGGCTCGCGCCGCTGCGCCAGTGTGAATGGGTCGTCTACGCCAAGCGTCCCTTCGCTGGGCCAGCCGCGGTGCTCGCCTATCTGTCGCGCTACACCCATCGGGTGGCAATCTCGAACACTCGCTTGCTCGCCTTCGATGAACGCGGCGTCACCTTCCGCTGGAAGGATTATCGAGCCAGTGGAAAGACGCGCTACAAGGCGATGACTTTGAGCGCCGAGGAGTTCATCCGCCGCTTCCTGTTGCACGTGCTGCCCGATGGCTTCCACCGCATCCGCCACTACGGTCTGCTCGCCAATGGCGCTCGCCGCGAGCATCTCGCTCAGGCCCGTGAACTGCTGCACGTCGTTCCGGCTGCGGCCCAACCGCAAACCAACGCGACAGCATCCACCGCAACCGGAGCACCCACCTTCCTCTGCCCGCACTGTGGCGCCACGATGAGCGTCGTCGAGATCTTCGCGCCGCACGCATCGATCCGTGCCCCGCCAACATCGCGAGTTGCCGCATGAACTCCGGCCTGGGCAGAGCCAACCTTATGTCCGCTATGCAGCGGCCACCGCCGATAGCGGACGGTTTCGCCTTACGTCGCCGCCACGCCGTTTCCGGCGCTCGCCTCATCGTTCCATTCGGCGCGGCATCGGCCGCATCGCGCATCAACACGCAGTCTGTCGCCCTCGGGCGTCCGTTTCGCGCCCTCCCACATGCCGGCGCGCTGTCCAATCCCCATAGCGGCTTAGCTTCCCCCGAGTAGCAGCGCCATTCGCCGCGGTTTCCTCCCTCGAGGCTTGTGCAACGCCTGCCCGCGTGGCCTCATCACGTACTCGCACAACTGCGCGTGACGGCAGGCATCGCACAACCCTTAACAATAGCAGAAGTACCGTGTGAACGCAGTTAGCGGACGTTGATAACACCAACGCAATTCCTGCAATGCAACCACCGCCACTCGCTCAAAGGCTCGCCGCTTAGCAGTTCGTTGAAAAGTGCCTCAGAGATGCCATCACGAGTCATTTTCAGGGGTGGTCAAACCCCCTCCGAGCCAAAAATAATCGCTTGTATAGCCTTAATCCGCCTACGAGCCAGGGGGTCGTGGGTTCAAATCCTGCCGGGCGCGCCACTCATTCAATGTACGGACCGGACACATGGGTGACGGTCCGTACCTAAGACATAGGTGACAACCTCGGGCCGAACGGGTTGTCCAGCGGTTGCAGGGTCTTCTGCTCCAGGTCGATGTAGCCTAGATCGTAGTGCATGAAGCTTACGATCCATATGCCCTCGTCGACCTCCTTGATACCGACGCGCTGACCGGCCAGTACATAGGACACGTTGATGCGCTTGCGATGCATGCAGATGCGTCCGCAGGCGGTGACAAGCACGTCCCGGTCGTGTAGTGGGTAGCTGAGCTCGGGCAAGCCGGCGTAAGGGCGCGCCGACGGCGAGTACGCGTGTGCCGGCGTCTTCATGGCCAATGCCTCGTGCGGCCGCTCGGTGTTGAACTCGCGCACGAACTCATCGAAGCGCGCCTGTTGCTGCAAAGTGTTCATGCTGGGCGGTCGGGTCGCTTCCTTCTTGAGCGTGAGGTGCATGCGCTCGTGACGGCCGTTTTGCTGAGGATGGCCCGGCTTGATGCGCTCGATCGCAATGCCCAGACGCAGCCACCAGACCGAAAGTTTCGAGAGATTGAATAGAGCATTGGGGCTGGCGAAGGGCACGCCGTTATCGGAGCGAATCGCTGAAGGCAGTCCACGCTCGAGGAAGAGCTGCTCGAAGGCAGTGATCGCGGTGGCTTCGCGCGTGGACTCGAGCGCTTCGCACATGAGAAGGTAGCGGGAAGCGTGGTCGGTGGCGGTCAGCGGGTAGCAGTACTGGCCGTTGCCCAGCTTGAATTCGCCCTTGAAGTCGGCGCACCACAAATCGTTCGGCGCCGCACCGGCGGAGAGTTGGGTTCCAGTTGCGCGATGACGAGGGCGGCCGATGCCCTTGACCAAGCCGTGGCGGTGCAAGACGGTGTGGATGGTGCTCTTGGCCGGGATCCGCACGTCCTGATCCAGGCGGCGAACGAGCAGCTCGCGAATCTTGCGTGCGCCCCAATGCGGCTTCTCGCGCTTGCAGCTGACGATCAGGCTCTCGATCTGCGGCGGCAGCTGGTTGGCATAGCGCACCGGCCGGCGACAGCGGTCGCTCAGCGCCTCGAAGCCGCTTTCCTTGTAGCGGTTGAAGATCTTGTAGCCGGTCTTGCGCGAGATGCCGAACTCGCGGCAAACGTCGCTCATCGACTCGCCGTCGAGCAACTTGGCGACAAAGCGCAGGCGCTCGTCCATCACCGAACACTCCTTCCACGGCATAGACACCTCCCGCCCTGAGGGCAGGAAAGTGTTACCCATGTGTCCGGTACGCGCTGTAACCTATGTGTCGGGCCGGTCACAACCTATGTGTCGGGCCGGTCAAAGGAGTTAGCTACGGTTAGCTGCTTTTCATTTGTGGCCTGTGACCAAAACGTGCCATCTCGTTCTCCTTCGATGACACGCAACGCGCACAAGCGATCGGCATAGGGCGTTAAGTGATCGGCGGATAGGTGCGCATATCGGCGCACCATGTCCGAGCTTTCCCAGCCGCCCAATTCCTGCAGTGCGAATAGCGGCGTGCCGCTCTGTACGTGCCAGCTCGCCCAGGTGTGCCGCAGATCGTGCCATCGAAAGTCTTGGACGCGCACGCACGACTGCTCCACGGACGTGATATGGCGAGCAGTGCGCCGGCGTGGAACGCGCGAGCAAGCGGGCTCATCGCGGCCATTGATCGGTGCTGCCGCTGTCTGTGCGCCCACTACAGTGTGAAATGCAGCGGGTCCCTGAGGTTCTGCAATTCCCGATAATAGTAGAGCGGCGCTGGTCGCTTTCCCTTGACCCGCAACCGCTTTAGAAATTCGATTTCCTCCTCGGTCACATCGCCGCTGAGTGAAGCATCTTCAAGAAATTCCTTGAGCCCTGGGTGGTCCCCGACAGGCTGTTCGGGTTCCGTTTCAACAAACGCAAAGCGTCTCGAATGCCCTGGCGCCAATCTTCGGTTAAGCACAACTTGCATTGCGAATTCCGACAGGTCGATGTCCCAGGACTCGATCAGCGGATCCAGGAAGGAAGCGCAGTTCTCCAATGACACGTGGAATACATCGGTGTCGAGAAACTCGAGGATGACGACCCGCATGTGCTTATAGCTTCGGCCGCTGAGCTGAGCCACGGAGCGGAGCCACTTTTCACTTTTCAATTCCTCTCTAGCAACGCGCTTGATCACGTCCAAAAGCTTCTGCGTGACGAGGCGTTCGAGTTCGCCAAAGGCCTGCTTCTCAAAAATCGCTCGTATTTCGTGCCGTTTTTTGGGCGCGCACTTCTGGAGTACCAACTCTCGAACCTCATGAAACAAAGGCGCCGGCGGGTCCTCGAAGTCTCTCTTCAACTCTTCCCTTCGCTGTAATTCAGCCAGCTTCGCCAGCCGGCCGCTCGACAGCTTGAGAAATTTGCCCATCTTCTCGTAAATGTCTGTTCGGTCGGGCGCGGGTGGCAATTTCTTCCGAGTCAACAGCTGCGAGATATAAGACTCGGTGACGTCAGTGGCTGCCGCCAAGTCCTTTTGCCCAAGCCCCAGTTGCTCGAGCCGCTCCTTGATAACTAAACAAACGTCCATCACATGGCCCCGTAATTAACCATATTGAATTAAGCGTAGCAAAATAGTGCTTGACATGTCTAGTCAATTAACCCATTCTGGTTAATGGACTGAGAGCGTCTTTGGGTCTCTGAACTTAAAAGGCCACGGTAATCTGAAATGCCCCCTTGGCCATTACAAGCAAGGTGTAGCGACCGCGACGGCCTAAACCCAATACGCGTCTTTGTTTGCCTGCAGCGTAAAACAACTCCAAGCCCAAAAAACGTCGCGATGCCACTTGCCTTTTATCCGGCAGTGGCGCGAACCTCAACCGGGCCATTTTTAGGACCCGAGACGCAGACAGTAGTCTGGGTCCGGCCTGTAGCATGACTGTTCAATAGGAACCGCATTATGCAAAACATCATCTCTTACGATCCAAGGACTGAAACCGGTCTTGACGAATTGTTCCGTGGTTTCTTCAAGCCCGTGCGCGTGGAAAGCGCACCTGCCCCGGTAGTGATCAAGATGGACGTGACCGAAACCGAGAACGGTTACCTGGTCCATGCCGAAATGCCGGGCGTGAAGAAGGAAGACATCGACGTCGCGATCGAGGGCAACCAGGTCACGATCACGGCCGAAGTGAAGCAGGCATGGGAAAAGAAGGAAGGCGACAGGATGCTGCGCAACGAACGATATTTCGGCAACATCTATCGCAGCTTTACGCTACCGGTGGAGTTGGACGAGTCGGCGAGCGAGGCCGCATACGACAACGGCGTCCTCGAGCTCAAGCTGGTGAGGAAAGCTGCGGCGCCCGGCAAGAGATTGGCTATTCGGTAACAAACAGCACACTTAAGGAATCACGTTCTCCCGACAGTCGCAAATTGCCGTACAGCCGCGTCCGCGCGGCCGGCAGTTGCGACGTCGGGGTAGCGGGGTCGTCAGAATTGTGGGCAACGAGGCAACCAGCTCGTCGATTTGAGCGACCGAATAATGGCCGGTCATCGTGGCATGCAGATGCCACAGCAAATCAGCGATCGTGTTCTCGCGGACGTTCACTTCACGCAGCCGCATGCCGACGGTGCGGCGAAGGTCGTGGACGCGAAGATCCGCGAGATAGGCGTCCTCCTTGCCAGCATCCCGGCGGCCGTTCTCAGGCTGTGTTGCTCATCGTCTGGATCGGATGGCCTCGGTAGGCGAAAACGTGGGTCGAATGCTTTCCGCGTCGCACTTCGATGATCGACTGCGACACGCGATTCAGGATCAGCACTCGGTCGCGCTTGCGCTCAGTGATCGAGGCCATAAGGCGGCAGGGTGGTCAGGCGAGGATCGTCCACGTGGCCGCCCATCGTGAAGTGGTAGAGGGACTGATACGACAGATCACTGATTCCCATTATCTGATGAACCGGGTCGTCGAAGAAGCAACCGATTCCCGTGGCGCGCACTCCTGCGGCCTCCGCTTCCAAATACAGCACCTGGCCAATCAAACCGCTCTCCCAGAATAGTCTGCGGTAGAACCATGGTCCGTACCTATGCAGGTTCGATTCGAATTCTGCGATCATTCCCAAGGCGAATGAGCTATCGCCGGCGATAGCCTGGTGGCAGCTGATCTCGGCGGCCAATTGCCGCGCGTCGCCCTCTTGCAGAAGAAAGAGTGGCAAGTCGGTGGGGCAGCCAGGCGGCGAGACCCAGACGAACTGCGGGCGCATCGACTGCTTCAGTGTCTCCAATTTGACCGGATCACGAACGAGTATGTAGAGCCCGGGAACAAGGCCGTTCACACGATGGATGAACAGGGCGAGATGAATGGAAGGTGCCGAAGGCAGGACGTCCCACGGAATCGGACGGTTGCACAGATCGCGTTCGGCGCGCGGCATGACACGGGCCAGCATCGCGAAGAAGCGATCGCATGCAATCGATGTCTTTCCATCGAATGCGAGTGCGCTTCGCCGCTGACGAATGACCTGTGCGGCCGTTGGTGAATCCGACGGGACGCTCATCGCGCAAGGATCGTCGTCGATCTCATCGGCGGGAGAACGATCGCGATTCCATTCGACGACACTCTGTTCGGTGCTGGACTTCCACGACGCACGTTCCACCTGCTCGATGAGCTCCCACGACACCGGGTCGTCTCGGCTCAGCCGGTTGGCCATGCCGTGCCACACGTGTTGCCCCATTCCGCGCAGCGCATCGGGATCGAGTGACAGCGGCACGAAAAATTTTCGTTCGGTGGCGGAATCGCGACGGTGGTCGGACGGCCATACGACGGCAAGACAATCGGGGTGTTCCCGTTCGGCGCCTTCGAAATCCTCTGCACGATCGAGTCCCAGCAGGGCGGCGATCGTATCGTCCGCCACACCGTCCAGCAGCAGCATGCGCCACCCCAGGGTTGCGGCCGCGACACGAGCGCTTCCGATCGCATGCCCTGCGTCGTGTTGACAGTACCGAAACGCTCGTTCGCCATACTTCCACGTTTCGCGCCAGTTCACGGAGGCGAACCCGATCAGAAAGGCGTGTGGCGGAAATGCTCGCAGGAGCCAATCGAAGCTTTCTCTCGGCACCTCGGCTCGCAGCTCCAGAGCATGCTCCTTGGCAGCGTAGTGATGCAGAGCGGGGAACGGCGAAAGGCCGCCGACTCCGTCGAGGAGCAAGTAACTTTCGGTCGGATGCAGGTTGCCGCTCGACGGATTGGTTCTAAGTGCCCACCGCACTTCACCGGCCTGCTTCCAGGCGGAAATCGCGAGCGAATATTCGAGCAATCGTGAGATGCTGCGCAGGGTGACCGGGGCGCTCGCGATCGCATCGCCGCGATAGAGATCGTCGTAAAGCGGCGACCGCGGCTCCTCGTCGGGCGTGAGCCGCGGCAAGGCGGTGAGTGGTGATCCTTGGAATCGTCGAAACGGATTCGGCTGATTCGCCCAATCCAGGTAACCGAGCGCGCGCGCGTAACGCGAAAAATCGTGCTTCGTGTCCTGGTGATACCGCATAACTGTTAGCAGGCGATCACCCGCATCAGCGTCACGAAGGGCGTCTTCGTTCATCGGCTTACTCGGCGCGATTGGATTTCCTGATACTGGTCCAACGCCGTGAACTTATCCATCACCGGGCGGCACTCCGAACTCGGCGGCATCCTCGCGGGGCGGCGTGCTGGGAGTGCCACCGAACTTATCCATATCAACGTTTCCGGGCAGCAGGCGAACAGTCTGCTGCACGACGGCCACGCGTGGAAGGATTTCGCCCGCACGGCGCTCGCTGGCACGCGCGGAGCGATGCGCGCGGCACGGACGGGTCGCGCGGCGATGCTCGTCCACGCGAGCTTCGCCTTCGTGCATGCCATCGAGCGCGGCGCCAGCGTGGAGCAACCGTTGCGCTCATCGATCGATGCGATTCTCGAATGCGAAGCGCTGGCGCTATCGGGTCCGATGCCTGCTTGCGTCGTGCGCCTCGGTTATCTTTACGGCCCGCACAGCGCTGATCTGCGCGCATATCGCACCGCCTTTCGTCTCGGGCGGCCTTACTGGTCCGGTCCACTTAAGGCGTTGCAATACCATTTGCATCAGTTCGATGCCGCAACGGCATTGATAGCGGCAGCCAAACCGCGAAACGAGGGCAAGATTCTCTACGCCACCGATGGTCACGCGGTCTCGTTCACGAAGCTGATGGATGCGTTCGCACATCGCGTCGGCCGGCGAACGCCGCTCCATTTGCCGCTGTTTTCGAAGCCCGTCGCCAGGGTGATCATTCGCGAAGAACACATGCAACAAACGGCACTTCCAATGGCCCCTCGAGCGCCGACGCCGCGCGTGTCAGGATGGAAACCAACGTTTCCAGATTACCGCCTGGGTCTCGATCAGGTCGTCGAGGCTTGGGGCAAGTGACGGACGTGCTCAATCACGCAGCTTGGCGGGCCGGGCCGGCCTCGGCGACAATGACATTCACGGCTCTCATCGCGAGCCCAACAACGGAGACAACGATGGAAAAGTTCCTCGTGCTTTACAGGGCACCCAATTCGGTTATCGATGAATGGATGAAGAAGCCCGAGCAGGAGCGTAAGCCCGAAGAGACCAAGATGATGGACGCGTGGAAAAAGTGGATGACCGCGAACGCCAGCAAGGTCGCCGACAAGGGTGCTGGCGCCGGCAAGCCCAAAGTCGTATCTTCATCGGGCGTGAAGGATGCCCGCAACGACATCATGATGTATCAGATCGTCCAGGCGAACTCGGCCGACGAGGCGGCGAAGATGTTCGTGGACCACCCGCATTTTGGTATCCCCCAGGCGTCCATCGAGGTGATGCCACTGAAGGCTATGGAAGGCTAGAATTCTCGGCATTCGCAACGGTCAGCGCTCTAATTGACTCTGTTTCCCAGCCGGTCCACCCGGTCGTGAATGGCCGCTATTCTTCGCGCGGCCGTCGGCAATGGGTCGAAAGCGCCATTGAACGACCGCTGTCGTTGGTTTACTTTAGCCACGGTTTTGCCGGAAAGCCGCGCTATAGGGCCGGTCGGAACTCGCACCGTTACGCCTGAAGCGTTGCGGGTCGCCGCTATGAAGGCTCTCGTGCGACCTCCACCGCGGCGCGAATGCGCTCGCGCGAAATTTCTGTCGGCAATGTGCAATCGGCTCCCAGTATGAGACCTCGCTCGCCGAAACCGCCAATGATCTGACGGACTTCGTGTGCGATGTCGGCCTCGCTGCCGTCGACCATTACGCCCGAGCGGTCGTCCAGGCCGCCAAGTATTGCCTTCCCGAAAATCGCACGACCGTCGGTAAGGCTGTAGTCGCTGTCATGCACCGCCCAATTTGCTGCGTGGCACGGATAGTCGCCGTACAGTGGCAAGCGGACCTGGTCCTTGCAAATGTGGAGCACGAGCAAATCCGTGTGCTTCGCGAGTTCCCGCAAGATGACGAGATCCCATGGCTTGATGTATTGCGTGAAGGTTGTTTCATCAAAGCGATGCGCCTCGCCGCCCTGTGCGCCGTAGTAGATTCCGTGCGCACCCGCTTCAAGACATGCGAGGGAAAGCTCGGTCAGCGATTCGGATACGGCACGAAGCGCCGGGACGACGGCGTCGGGTGAAGCACGCAGGTGTTCGGTGATCGCGTTTCGTGCCTGAATCGTGTCCTCTGGGCGCTTGCTTCCGTGGAACGTGGAGATAAAGGTGCCGTGTATCGTCGCGAGCAGCGGCACCTCACCGCCGACGCGGTCGGCGATTCGTTTCACAAGGTCGAGCAACCGCTGAAAGTGCGGGTCATGCGCCCGAATGGGCTTCCACCGCGCCCACTCGGCAGACGACGTGATAGGGCCGTCATTCCGATAAAGGGCCTCGTTCATCACCTTTAGAACGTCGACATCGGTATCTCGGTAGAAGTCGAGGTGCGCTTGCACAGCGCGGTCGCCAAATGCCTGCGCCGGCGGGAAATGTAGCCAAAACGCCGACGGCACATAATCGATCGCCTCGCCGGCGATGGCAGCCCGCACTCGTTCGTGCTTATTCATGAAGCCTCAAGTCCGAAACTTTGATAGACAAGGCTAGGGGACTGCCCGATCAACTATCATAGCAGCGGCTGCTGTAAGCATCCCGACGAGTTCGCCAGTCCCCGACATGAGGTCTTCGAGCTCCTCGCGCGACTTTTCAGTTTGCGTAAACGTACCCAGCGTGCGACCCCGATTCAATATCGTAAAGCGGCTGCCGACGGCGTAGGCCTGTCGCGCGTTGTGCGTAATGAAAATGATGGCAATCCCTTCCTCACGCAATTTCAGCATGTAGTTCAGTACGAGACCGGTCTGACGCACGCCCAGTGCGGACGTCGGCTCGTCTAGGATCAGCACCTTCGCGCCGAAATGGACCGCCCGGGCGATCGCCAGCGTTTGCCGCTCGCCCCCTGAAAGCGTCCCCACGGTGGCGCCGGGATCGGAAAGTGTAATGCCGATCTTGCGCATCTCCTCCGCGGCCGCCGCTTCGGCGTAGCGCCTCTTGAAGTGCTTGAAGGGCCCGATCTGGACATACGGCTCTCGACCCATGAAGAAGTTCCGGGTCACCGACATCAGCGGGACTAGAGCGAGGTCTTGATACACGGTGCCGATGCCATGGTTCAGCGCATCGCGCGGCGACCGGAACCGAACCGGCTCGCCTTCGAACGACATCGACCCGGCGGTGGGCGCGTAGTAGCCGCTGATGATGCGAATCAGCGTCGACTTGCCGGCACCGTTGTCGCCCAGCAGGCAGTGGATCTCGCCGGGCTCCAAGTCGAACGACACCTCGTTCAGCGCGATCACCGACCCGAACTTCTTGACGATGCCGTTGAGCTCGAGAAGCTTGGCCACGTCAGATGCCGCCCGTGATGCGCTTGCGCGCGTAGGTGTTAAAAGCGACCGCGGCGAGCAGCACAGCGCCGAGGAAGATCTGGAACCAGTCGCCATCGACGCCGGTGAAGAAGAATCCCTGGCTTACGATGCCGAATATGAGCGCGCCGAGCATTGAGCCGATCACCGACCCATACCCACCGCTCAACAGTCCGCCGCCAATCACGGCCGCGATAATGGCCTCGAACTCCTTCAGCAACCCTCGCCCGGCATCGGCCGAGCCAAAGTCGAAGACCTGCGTCGTTGCGAAGACCGTCGCGCAGAATGCCGAGAACATGAACAGGAGAATTCGGACCCGATCGATTGGTATGCCCGACGAGCGCGCAGCGTTCGCATCTCCGCCGGTCGCATACATCCAGTTTCCAAAGCGCGTGCCGTTGAGTACGTACGCAGCGATCAGACCGACGATCAACGCCCACACGACGATCATCTGAATGCCGGAGATCACCGGTTGGCCGTTCGGCAACTTTGCGAGCCAGCCGCGGTCGGCGAGCCAGGTGAACAGTCCGCCGAGCACGCGCCCCCCGAAGAGGAATGCCAGCGCATCGGACTGCTTAAGACTCTGCATGCCGCCGACGAGCGTCGTTTCGTTGAACATCCGAGCACCGACGATCGTCACGCCGCGTAGGATGAATAAGAAGGCCAACGAAACGATGAACGATGGCAAGCCGGTGCGTACGCGCAGCATCCCGATCGTGAAGCCCACGCTGAGCGCAAGCGCAAAGCCGGTCAGGATCGCAAGCCACGGCGCGAAGTTGGCGAACTTGATGAGCAGCGCCATCGCCATACCGGAGAAGGCAATCATCGAGCCCATCGACAGGTCGAACTCGCCGGCGATCATGAGCATGCAAGCGCCGACAGCGAGCACCGCCAGCTGAGCGCTGACCTCGAGCCAGTTGACGACGCCCCGTGCCGCAAACATCGCCGGATTCGCGATGAACGCGAAGAGACCCAGGACGATCACGAGACCAAGGAGTGCGCCAGAGCTCGGGCGCCGAAACACGCGCTGCAGCGCACTCGCCTGTTCCAGACGCTCGTCGGCTTTCGAAGGCGCCCCCACCGGCGTGGCAGGTAGCGGCGCTCGCGAGTTCATGCGCCTCGCCTAGAAGGCCGAGTCCGCGACCTCGACACCGCTGCTACCGAACGGTACCCGCCAGCGCGCGCACCTTCTGCACGTTCTGCTTGGTCACGAAGCCCGGCCCCGTCAGGATGTTTCCACCGGGCACGAGGCCGTACTTTCGATAGAGATCGAGGCCAATGACGGGGTAGTAACCCTGCATGTACTGCTGCTGGTCGATCGCGAAGGCGACCCGACCGTCCTCGATCGCTGCCGACACGTCCTTGCTGTTGTCGAAGCACCCGACGTTGATCTTTCCCGTCAGCCCGAGCTCCGTGATGCCGTTCACTACCGCCATGCAGGCGACCGGATCCGTAACGACGACCCCATTCACGCCTTTGTTCGATGCGAGGGCGGCCGACGCGCGCGCCTTGCCTTCGGTCGGATCGCTCGTGACCTCGACGATGTTCGGCTTCGCCCCGATTGCGTCGGCGTACCCTTGGCACCGTTCGCGCAGGGATATATTCGAGGCCACGTTCACGAAGCAGATGTGATTCGTGACACCGGCGCTCTTGGCGCGCTCGCCCGCGCCCTTACCGGCGACATACTCGTCCTGACCTACGTGATAGAGCGCGCCGTACTTCTGCGAGAACTTGCCGCCCGCGTTCGCTGTGATCACCGGAATGCCGGCGTCGACGGCCCGTTGGACTGCCGGGCCCACGACGTCAGGATCGAGGATCGTTACGATAAGGCCGTCGACTTTCTGTGCCACCGCGGCATCGATGATCTGGGCTTCGGCGACAGCATCGGCGGAGCGGTTCGGGTGGCGAAACTCGAGGTCGGCGCCGACGACCTTCGCCGCATCGAACGCGCCCTTCGCGAGAACCTGCCAAAAGACGTTCGTGCCGTCCGAGTGGCTGACCAGCACATATTTATCGCGCGCCAGAGCGGGTGCACAAAGCAACAGGCAAGCAACGGCAATCAGCAATCTCTTCATCAAGCTCCTCCATTAAGACGAAGTCGTCCCCGCTTTACATTGCGAGCGTGTTCTTGACGATCGCTCCCTCTTTCATGATTACCGGCAAGTGGCGGCCTTGCTCGGTGAGCAGCGCCAAGTCGGCAAGTGGGTTACCGTCGACCACGATCATGTCGGCGAATGCGCCCGGCGCGACGCACCCCACTTGCCCTTCCATCCTGATCAGCCGCGCCGCGACGCCGGTGGCCGACTTGATCACGTCCATCGCCGGCAGAACGCGTCCGCGAAGAACGAACTCGTCCGACTGGAATCTATGCAGTTCACCGCCGCAGTCCGTTCCGAATGCCATCGGCACGCCTGCCTCATGGAAGACGGTCAGAGTGGTCGGTCCCATCAAAGCCATGTCGCCGATCTTCGAGATCGCATAGTCGGGGAAGCCGTATTGCGCGCCGTGCTTGCTGATCGCTTCATACACGACAAGGGTCGGTACGGCAATCGCGCCGAGCTCGACCATGCGCCGGGCTGTGGACGGCGTGACCAGACTGCCGTGCTCGACCGATCGGATGCCGCATTCGATGGCGCGAAGAATGGCATCGTCGGTGTACAAATGCGCCGCGGCGTACGTTTGCGCATTACTGCACTCTTCGACGATCGCCAATAGTTCCGCGCGCGAGAACTGAAGGAATTTGATCGGATCGTTCGGCGTCGATATGCCGCCGTTGGCCATGACCTTGATGAACTGCGCGCCGTGGCGGATTTCCTCCCGCACCGCGAAGCGCACCTCCGCTTCGCCGTCGCATATGCGACCAATGGAACCGAGGCGCCCCGTGACCCACTCGGCGCCGCGCGGATCGCAACACGTGCGGTAGTCGGCATGACCACCGCTTTGTGAAAGCGCCTGGCCGCAGATCACCAACCGCGGGCCGAGGAAAAGCCCGTCTTCGACGGCGCGCCGCAGCCCGTAGTCGGCGCCGCCAGCGTCGCGGACGGTGGTGAAGCCGCGCATGATCTGATCGCGCATGATCGCCGCAGCCCGCGCGGCAATCAGAGAATCGGGGAGCAGTGCCTGTTCGGCCTGCGCAATCTGCGTCACCGTCACGTGCGTGTGACAGTCGATCAGGCCAGGCATCAACGTCTTGCCTTTGACGTCGATAACCTTGGCTACTTCGCTCTTAATCGGCCGGTCGGAGACCTCTTTGATGTACTTGCCATCGACGAGGACGTTCATGCCGTCCACGCACGCGTCTCCGACCCCGTCGATCAAATTCGCGTTCTTGAAAAGCCACACTTCACCAGCCATCGTTCATTACCTCGTCGAGTTGCGCAAGTATCGAGCCCGACTGCGCATTCCGCGCCCAGATCAGTCGTTTACGAGCCGGTGGCTTGACATTGTAACAGCGTGTCAACGGGACTTTCGTCGTGCCTCGCCTCACTTGCGTATCGGTGTTGTTTCATCAAACAGGCCGACGCCAAGGTGTTAGCTGAGCGTACCTCTCACGTCTCCCGCTGCCACCACCGCCTCGCCTTTGTCGTCGAGCCGCACGTGCACCGGTTTCCCCGACGTCGCGGCGAGCGCGATCTCAACCGGCGCTGATCGCGCCACGCGATCGTCGAGCACGACGTCGATCCGCTTGCCTTCACTGCGCAGGCCGCGAATTGCAAGGCCGTCGACTCCGACGGCGGTCGACGCGTTTGGATCGATCCACACGTCGCCGAAGCGCAGATAAAGCTCCTCGCGCGCCATGAGCGCGTAGCCGACGCTAAAGTCGAACGTCGACGGACCGAGTCGTGCGTCGCGGCCGCGGTGCGCATAGCATTCGTCGGCGTAGCCGAGCGGTCCCTTATCGAAAACCGAGGACACGGGCTCGTTTTCCGGGATGTACATGAGCGCGAGCGGCGCGCGCATTGCGGCGATGCCGCGCTTGAGGTATTCGACATTGCTGTCGATGTCGTGAAAGTCGGCGATGAAAGGCGCAAAGATGCCTGCGCGGGCATCGTTCCAACCGGTATGGCCGTTGCCGATGGCGATGCTGCCAAAACCCTTCACCGTCAGATACGGAGGGCTCCACACCGCCTGGAACAACAGCAGGTAATCGACGGCACGCAGCGCCTGGTCGCGATAGCGCGGTTCGTTCGTCAGTCGATACAGCATCTTCGCCGCCTCGGCGGTCCAGAAGATGGGGAATGTGTTCTGGGGGCGCTGGCGCGAATAAGGATCCTCGAGGTCCATGGGCTTGCCCGCCGAGTCGAAGTAGCTCTCGTAATCGGTCCAGCCTTGCGGCATGAAGCGCCCCTCCACGAACTGCGCGACGCGCTCGGCAGCTCGCAGGAAACGGTCGTCGCGGGTGACTTCGTAGAGCTTCGCGAACAAAAGCCCCGACGCCGCCGCACCGGGTGTTTCGCGAAGCAGCTCGAGCGGCTCGAGCGTCTCGTTGTGCAGAAAGATGGGCACCGATCCCGATGCGAGCTGCACGCGCAACAGCAGCTCGCCGCACGCTTTCGCGCGCGAAAGCAAGCGTTGGTCGGCGCCCATTTCGGTGTGCCAGCGCAACATCCAGTACGACGTCCACGCGAGGTCCATCGTACTGAAGGCCGGGTAATCGACCGGCGGCGGAATCTGCGTCTGGTAGTTGATCGTGCCACCGACCCAGTGCGCGAACGAGATCCACCGCTCGCGGCGAATGCCGTTGATGATCTGATGCGAGTAGATCGACGGGAACGCGCCATTGAGCGCGGGCGCCGACAAGCACAACTCGACGATCCTTTGCGCCTTGTCGATCAAATCGCGGCGGCCGCGCCGAGCGCCCATCCGACGCAGCCCGAACGCCGTGTGCAGATGGTTGAAGAAGAAGTGGAACCAGATGTCATTGGGAAATTTGATCCCCATCAGCATTCCGCCGCGCTTCACACCGTCGGCCGGCAGCTCGCGCCACAACTCAGGAATCGCGTAATCGAGCGCGTAGTCGGCGTAGCGGTCGAAGCGGCAGGACCTGCGGAACGACCTGATCGAAGCTCGACTCGCCGAACTCGCGCCACAACAGTCGCACAATCTCGCGATAGCCGTACAGCGGCTCGGCTGTCGCCGACGCGTACAGCAGGTAGCCATACGTGCGCGTGCCGGGCTCGACCGTTGCCACCATGTCAGCCCGATGTCGGAAGTAGATGAGCCCGTTCGGCTCATGATCCTTGAATCCGTACGCAAGCATCGGCGGCTGCGCCGTCATGTCGGGCTCGAGGCAGACGAGCTGCGATGCGTCGCGTTCGATCGTCTTAATGTCAGCGACAAGCGCGGCGAGCTGCGCGTCGCGCTGAACAATGATGGCCGGTGACTTGAACGAAAACTGGCCGACGACGTCGTTCTCGCGCGGGCGCAGATGCGGCGCCCAGCAGAAGTCGACCAAGTCGCTTGCGAAGCCGTAGCGCGATTGAAGGCTGCGCGCGCGCCCTGCCCGCTCACGCGTCTCGGTTACGCGATAACGGATGAAGCGCTCTCCGTCGCCGAGCGTCGCGTCGACCTGGTAGCGCACGCCGTTCGCATTGCCGGTCAGCCGGAGCGTCGCT
Organism: uncultured beta proteobacterium; assembly: GCA_963728935.1. Classification (GTDB taxonomy): domain Bacteria; phylum Pseudomonadota; class Gammaproteobacteria; order Burkholderiales; family Casimicrobiaceae; genus CAVSMC01. The sequence continues at coordinate 95,689 of CAVSMC010000005.1, forward strand.
TCCTTCGGGGTGGTGGTCGACAGTACGTCGACCGCATTCAGTCGAGGCACGCGATCGAGGTCGGCATCGCCGCTCGCTGCGAGCGACTCGAGGACCGGCCGCCACTCGCCGTCGAACGCCTCGATCCGCTCCTGCAAGGCGTCGCGCGATGGCTCGACGCGTAGCCGCACCAGTCCGTTATCGAGCACCGCGCCGCTGCCATTCAACTTCGCTTCAACCATTCGCCTTCTCCGTTATCCCTTCACGCTGCCGATGCGCGAGGCCGCCGACGATATGCCGCTGGATCAGCAGCGCGAGCACCATCACCGGCACCGTGATGATCGTCGCGGCGGCAGTCAGGCTGCCCCAATCAAACCCGCCGTAACTCAGGAACCCGAACACCGCGACCGGCAGCGTGCGCGTCTGCGAATCGGACAGTACGACCGAATACATGAACGTGTTCCATGACTGGATGAAGCTCAGGATGCCCGCCGTCGCGATGCCGGGTTTCACCATCGGTAGCGCCACCTTCAAGAACGTCTGGAAATAGCTCGCGCCATCGATGTGCGCGGCGTCCTCGAGCTCATCGGGCACGTCCTCAAAGAAGCCGATCATGATCCACACGACGAGCGGCAGCGCGATCGTGAGGTGGCTCAGGATCAGCGCGCTGTAGCTGCCGACGAGATGCAGCGAAGAGAAGATGATGAACCACGGAACCAGGTAGCTGATGCCCGGCGCGATCCGCGCGATCAGGAACGCCGCCCCGACGCCGCCCTTCTTGAAGCGTGCGATGCCGTAGGCCGCCGGTAGTCCGAGGCCGAGGCCGAGCAGCGTCGACGCTGCGCCGATCAGCAGGCTGTTCCAGAGATAGAGCGCGAATGGATTGTTGATGAACACCGTCCGGTAGTTGTCAAGCGTTGGCGCGAACAGGAACGGCGGCGGGAAGGCAAAGTTCTGAATCTGCGTCTTCAGCGACGCGAGCACCATCCAGTAGAACGGGAACAGGTACACGGCGAGCACGATGCCGACCGTCAGTGTCAGCAGCGCCGTGTTGCGCCGGCGGCGCGCGGCGGTCTTCATGCAGCGCGCCGCCGCACGGAGATCAGCGCCGCGCTCAACGCGAGGATGAGCACGAAGAACACGACCAGCATCGCCGATGAATAGCCCATATGCAGGTAATCGAACGCCGACGCGTAGATGTAGAGGTTCAGCGTTTCCGACGCGAAGCCTGGGCCGCCGCGCGTGAGCACGTAGATCGAGTCAAACGTCTTCAGCGCATCGATGCCCCGGAAGAGCGCGGCGACGACGATGTACGGGCGAAGCATCGGCAGCGTCAGGTAGCGGAAGGCCTGCCAACGACTGGCGCCGTCGATGCGGGCCGCCTCGAACGGCTCGCGCGGCAGCGACGTGAGTCCGCCGAGGACGATCAGCATCACGAGCGGCGTCCACTGCCAAACATCGACGAGCACGAGCGACGGCAAGGCGAGCCAGCGATCGTTCACCCAGACGCTTTTCGGCAGTCCGACGAGCGTGAGCAGATAGTTCAGCACCCCGGTCGCCGGATCGAACATGAGCAGCCACACGAGCGCGATCGCGACCGGCGTCGCGACCATCGGCAGCAGGAACAGCGTGCGCGCAGGTCCGCGACCGATGAACGGCCGCTCGAAGAGTAGCGCAAGCGTGATGCCGAGGATCACTTCAAAGCCGACCGCGAGCACGGTGTACAGCAGCGTTCGACCGACCGCCCACAGAAAGCGCGAGTCGGTTGCGATCTGAACGTAATTCGCGAGACCGGTGAAGCGCGGCGGACCGCCCGCGACAAACCACTCGAAAAAGCTTAGGTAGACGGTATAGCCAAGCGGGAACGCGAGCATCAACACGAGCACGAGCGCCGCCGGCCCGATGAACCACCAGCCGGCGCGCCGCTCTGCTCGCCGCATGACTCCCTCGCGTGCGGCGCCGTCAGCTCTCGGTCTTCTTGCGGATCGCCTGGATCTGCTCGTCGGCCTTGGCCGCGGCAGCTTTGATGTCCCCGCCCTCGATCGCTGTCACCACCGCGGCGCCGAGCACGTCACGAATCTCGCCGACGGCGACGAACGGAGGACCCCACGACGGCGTGTCCTTCAGCTTCAGCGAATCGAGCGTCGCGCGCGTGAGTTCTGGCGACTTGTCGCGCTTTTTGAACTCCTCGGAATTCCATGCGGACAGACGTGCGGTTGGAATCGCAGCAAGCTGGGCTTTGAGCGCGTTCTCCTTGCTGATCGCCCACTGGATAAAGAGCCACGCCGCGGGCTTGTGCTGCGACTTCGCGTAGATCGACAGGTACCAGCCGCCGCCCGCCGGTTTTCGTCCCCCCGGACCTGCGGGAAGCATCGCGAAACCGATCTTGTCGGCAACGGCTGATTTGCTCGGGTCGAGCAGCGTCGCCATGAAGATGTTCGAGTCGGTCCAGAACGCGGCGTGGCCAGACGCCATCAGGCTCTGGCATTGCAGCCAGTGGAAATTCGCGGCGCCCGGCGGACCGTCCTCGCGCGCGAGGCGGCCGTAATACTCGAACGCCTTGATCGCGGCCGGGCTCGTAAAGTCGGGATTGCCCTTCGCGTCGACCCATTGGCCACCCATGCTGTGCAGGATTCCGGAATAGATCGTGGTGGTCGCCGCGCCCTTTCCGCGCAGGCAGATCCCGTATTCATTGTTCTGCTTGTCGGTAAGCTTCTTCGCCGCCACCTCGAGCTCCTCGAGCGTTTGGGGCACCGGGATGCCGGCCTTCTGCAGCAGGTCTTTCCGATACGCGAGCACCTGCAATTCGCTGTAGAGCGGAATGCCGATGAGCTTGCCGTTCACGGTCGCATCGTTCACCGCTTGTGGCGCGAAGTCGGCAAAGTCGAAATCCGGATGGGTGAGGCTGCGATCGTCGATGAACGGCTTCAGCGGCTCGTACCACCCGGCCGAGAGATACTTCGCGCCTTCCTGATGCCGCTGCGATCCGAAGACGTCGATGTCGCCACGCCCGGACGCGAAGGCTACCGCCATCTTCTGGCGGTTCTGGTCCTCGGGCAGCACTTCGAGACGGACCTTGATGCCGGTGAGCTTCTCGAATTCCGGGATCAGCGGCGTGATGAAGTCCGACCAAGGCTGCTTTGCGAGCGCGACGTTGACCGTCTCGCCGGCGTGCTTGTGCCAATCGAATGCATTCTGCGCCATCGAGGGCACCGCGAACGCAAAAAGCAGCGTGCCAAGCGCGATCCATCGTTTGGTAGTCACGATCTCCTCCTTGGTTCATCGACCCGTTGCAGGCAAGCTTAGAGCGTGCCGTACACCGGTTCAAACGATGATTTATGATGCGAGTTATAAGCGAAGCTAATGGCATGGACCTTCGCCGAATCGAAATCTTCGCCGCCGCGGCGGCCGCGGGCAGCTTCACCGTCGCCGCGCGCCGGCTGCATCTGTCGCAATCGGCGGTGAGCCAGCAAATCCGTCTTCTCGAGGACGAGATCGGCGAAGCACTATTCGTTCGCACGTACCGACAGGCGAGGCTCACCCCGCGCGGCGAGCGGCTGTTGATGACGTCACAGCAACTTTTCAGCGATGGGCGGTTTCCGCGAATCGGCTGACGCCGGCGATTCGGCGCCGATGGGAAAGTTGACGGTCGGCACAAGCACGTCGGCGACGTCGTTCCTGTGGCTCGCGATCTACCGGGAGTTCGGCCTCGCGCATCCGGGCGTCGATCTTGACGTGCGAACCGTTGCCGCGACCGATGCGTCGATCGCGAACCTGCGCTCCGGCGAGCTCGACGTCGCGTTCGTGCCGCTGCCACTCAACTTGCCCGGCGTGGAAGAGCGCGTGCTCGGCGTGCAACGCGCGGTGTTGTGCGCGCCGCCGCCGCATCCGCTGACGAAGAAGCGACGCGTCGTCTCCGCGGATCTCGCGGCCGAGCGCTTCGTGCTCTATGAGGCGGCGATGAGCATCCGCTGGCTCGCGAACGCCTATTTCGAGCGCGAGCGTCTGGAGCCGAAGGTCGGCCTCGAATCGAACGACACGCACCTGCTGAAGGGCATGGTCGAGGCCGGCTACGGCATCGGCTTCCTGCCCGACTGGGCGATCCAGCGCGAGCTGGACGAGCGCCGCTTGGTGGCGTTGCCTTTGGCCGGCGAGCCGCTGTGCCAGTCGCTCGGGCTCATCTTCCGGCGCGGCAGCGTCTCGGCGGTGGCGCGCGCATTCATCGCGTTCTGCCAGTCGCACACGCATCTGCTGCCGCGGAGTGCGCAGGCATAGTGCACGCGCGCTGCCAGCGCTTCAGAAAGCGCCCTCGCACCGACCCGACACTCGCAACGAAACGCTCTAACGGTTGCGGGTGCGGCTATGGGGACCGAGGTCAATCCCGGACGCTGCGTCCGGGATCGACTCGTTGCCGCTCCCCCAGGAAAGAGACTTCCCCCGACCTCTTTGAACGGACACTCACCGACACTCAATTCCACGCCAAAAGGCAGCCACTCGCTGTCCGCAAGGCAGTCGGGCCGTAGATGGCGTCGAGCTTCTCGGCCGGGGTCGGATTGGCACTAGATCGCTCGGATGGTGATCGTGGCGTGACGGGTTAATTGAGCGCGGCCTACGCAGTTGCGGTCGGGGGATACGTAGCGACCGTGGTTGATCAGCGCATCGTAGATGCAGCGGCCACTCGTGTCACATTTCGGTTTCGTGACGCACGAACCGCAGACGGTTTGCGCGTACGCGTGTGCTGGCGGCAGCGCAATATCGACGAACGCGGGATCGTGCCAAGCGCGAGCTAGCGATACCTGCTTCAAGTCGGCTCCTCGTAGCGACGCGTCCGATGTGAGTTTGTAGCAGCGGTGGACGACTCCGTCAGGCAGCATGAAGAGCTTGGTCTGTCCAATGTCGCAGTGAAAGCCACCACTATTGGTCGCTTCGACGAACCGCTCGATCTTGAGGCTGCTCTGTGTCTGAGAAAGCTGATCGCAGATTTCGTCCACCGCTGCGTCTTCATCCAAGCGGAGGTCTGCATTGGAGAGAGTCGTTATCGGGCTTCTGACGTCCTTGAATGGCACGAGCTGCATTACCCTCGCTCCTTCGTCTGCAGCAAACCGCGCGACAGCGCCCATCGAGCCCAGGTTGTAACGGGTCACGACCGACTGTACGGAGAATTCCACGCCTGCGGATCGAACGTTGCGAACGGCTTTCAGGATCTGCGAGGCGTAGTTTTGGCTTCCGATGAGGATCTCGTTTTGCTCCGGATCGAGTGAGTCGATTGAGAAAGAGAGGTGACGCAGACCGGCCTGCGCCAAGCGTTCAGCGATGTCAGGTGTGACGGGGTACTTGGTCGTGAGCAAGATGCCGAGTCCCACTGCTATTGCGAGCCCGATGGCCTCCGGCAGATCCTCTCGCAGAAACGGCTCTGCGCCAGAGACCAGGAGTGTGTTGGCGCCCAGCTCTGCCGCCTCAGAGAAAAGGACTCTCAGGCGTTCGAGGCTGATCGTCGCGTCCGGAGCCTGAGAGCCATGGATGGGCTCGGCATAGCAATAGGCGCAACGCCGCGGGCAGTACTGCGTGACATGCCAGTGCAAGACCCGCGGGCCCGGTAGCAGACGGATGCCTTCTCTCGGATCGGGCGGCGCCACGGAGCCCAGCTGCTCCAGCGAATACGGGTGTCCCAACGATGCACCGTTGTGAAGAACGGGGCCCAACCGTTCGAATGCGTATTGGATCGCCGGCCGGACCTCGTCGCCAAAGGCCTCCAAGAAGTGAAGAGTGACGTCCTCCCTAGATCGATGCCCATCAAGCAAGCCGACGAGCACAGCCTCCGTCGGGCTGAGTGCCGACACCGGCTGACGATCCGAGCGACGCGCAATGTATGCGCGTCCTCTTGCAAGGCAGAGCTCGAAGTTTGAGCGAAGGCAGGTGCCAGGCGGAGCGCTCATATCGGCGGGTGTGCGCAGGCAGCATCAGGGGCATGGAAGCTGCCATGGTTCAGCTTCGCGCCGAGCACACAGCGACCGCGCGAGTTGCAGCGCTGAACGCCGTCGCAGGTAGCGCAGGCGGTATCTCCGAACTGGTCGGCACTGGGGAGAGTCAGTGCGAGCAGCGACTTGCTGTTCCAAACGTCCATCAATGATTGCGAGCGCAGGTCGCCGACTATTAGCCCTTCGTCGTGTGGCGAATAGCGGCAGCGGGTCACTCTTCCGTCTGGCAAGATGTCCAGCGTCTGCAGGCCCACCTCGCATAACAGGCGATCACCGCAGTCGACCCGGCCTCCCGACGCGGCGGCCTCTGCACTGCCGAGCCTGAGCTTGATACCGGCGCCGACCTCTGTTTGGATGCGGTCCACAACTTCCGCCAGTGGCGGTCCGAAGCGGATGAGCTTGACGTGCGCGGACCTGGCAAAACTCGGCTCCATGTACGGGCTGATTGTCAGTTCCGGAACACCAAGCGAGAGGCATCGTCTGGTCAGGTCAAGCAAGCGCGTGGAAGACGGCGACGTCGCCACGGCATTGACGCGCATGCGAACACCCGCTTGAAGCAATGCTGAGATCGCACTGGTCGCCTCTGCCAAGTAGCCCCTGTGTCCAGCGAGCGCGTCCGCGACCTTGGCATCGGCGGAATCGAGGGAGAGGCTGACCTCGTGAAGCCCGGCTGTGGCAAGCGCATGCGCCAACTCGGCGTCAATAGCGTACTTCGTGTTCAGGTACACACGGATACCTCGGAGCGTCGCGCGCTCGACGACACGGACCAGGTCTGGCCGCAACAGCGGTTCTCCGCCCGTCAAGTACAGCGCAGAAGTTCCGACTTGCCCCATTTCATCAAGCAAGCGCGCTACATCCCGCCACGCGAACGTCGCGTCTGCGGGTCCCTCATCAGCTCGCCCGTTCCAGGGCAGCACCTTGTAGTAGCAGTACGGGCAACGGCGGTTGCACGTGAGGGTGACGAGCCACGAGATCGCGGCTGGCGCTGCCTCACGACTCCGACGGTATTTCGTCGTGTCCGGAACGCCCAGCGATCTCAGCCAATCGCCTGAAATGGGCCGCGGCACGGCGCCGCCCAGATACGGCCGCCAACGCTCCAGGACGCCCGCGACTCGGGAGCGCGCGCTCTCGCCGTCTGAAATCAACGTTAGATGGTCAACGACGGCCTCGCAGTCTCCGAACTGGCCGAAGAGCGCAAGAGTCAGAGCTTCGCCGAGCTCGAGGCGATGGACGACTGAAGAGCCGAATCTGGAAAGTGCCGGTCCTTCAGCGGTCGCATCGAGCGCGACGTCATCCTGGAGGAGCAGGGGAGAGTCGCGCCACATGGGCAGTGACCTACTTCTTCTCGACGGGGCGTCCCTTATCGATCTTCACGAGCGCAACGGTTCCGTTGCTGCAGCAGTAGGCCGGTACCGCCAGGTGGCCGATGACTTCAACACCCGGTTTGCCCTTGAGGACGGTCCGAAGCTCTTTGACCAACTTGCGATCGACGCTCACGGATTTGGTCTTTGCCGGAGTAGCCATGGCTTGCCTCCCAAAGAGTAGTTGGAAAAGCGCACTTCTGCGAACGCATTCTACGCAGTGCTGAGCTGGGCGGCAACGGCCCGTCACTAGCAGTTCGTTGAAAAGCGGCTCGATTTGATCGCCGACTTATCGTGAAAATGGTTCGTTGGAATCATGTAACCTTGGGTGGCATGCATCGTCGCCCGGTTCGGCGCGTTTCGGGCGCCGTTTACGGTCGGTTTAGCGCGCAACAGCGACACCGATCCCGTCATTTACCCGCTTTCAGCAAAAAGTTTAGGCAGCCGTCGCAGGTTGACGGCGGTCATCGTCAATGCGAATACCAGCTCGGCACGCTCGAGGCCACGCAGCTTCAATTGGCGCAGCGTGCCGTGCTGCTTGCCGTCGCCGAAGATAGTTTCGATCAGTTTGCGAACGATTTGACTCACTGCATAGCCGGGATGGCGTGTGGTGCGCTGATCGATCGCACTGGCGCGCCCCTTGGTGCTTTGAGCAACATGCGGGGTAACGCCGATAGCGCGGCAGTCAGCCACGAAGTCGGCCGTGTCGTAGCCCTTATCGGCGCCCACCGTCTTGCGCGCTTGGCCCGGCTGCTGCGCCGCCAGCATCTCGAGGGCCGCTTCGCGTTCGGCCGTTCCGCTCGCATGGGTAAGACGCTGATCAACCACCAGTCCGTTGCGATTCTCCATCAACGCGTGACCCATGTAATAGGGCAGCGCCTCGGCATTCTTGCTCTTGCGAAACAGCCGCGAGTCAGGGTCGGTGCGGCTCTCATGGCTGTCGTTGGTGCGCTTTTGATCGCGGAAGTTGACCTCGGGATTGCTCTTCGAGCCACTCGACGGCGGCGGTGGGCCATCCTTGGGCACAAAGCTCTTCTGCGAGGCCCAGGCACGAATCAGCGTGCCATCCACCGAGAAGTGTTCGGCACTCAACAGTCCTTTCGTGCGCGCCTGCGCGAGCACTTCCTCGAACAGCACGCCGCTCGCATCGTGCTCGATGAGGCGATCGCGGTTCTTGGAAAAAGTGGAGTGATCCCATGGATCATCCTCGATCGACAGCCCGACAAACCAGCGGAACAGCAGGTTGTAACCCAACTGCTCGATGATCATGCGTTCGCTACGCACCCCGTAGAGCACTTGCAGCATCAGCGCTCGCAGCAGCTTCTCCGGGGCGATCGAGTCTCGACCGCCCGGCGCGTACATCGCGGCGAACACGCAATCCATCCGCTTGAGCGCGGTGTTCAGAATCTCACGCACCGGACGCAACGGGTGCTCGTTGGGCACGAAGCTTTCCAAACTGCGCACGGAGAACAGCATGTCTTGCATGAAATCTGCACCGCGCATCGCTCTGTCCTCGCCCGAGAAACGATGGAAACCTCTGCAAGAACAGTAGGCACAATTACCTCTTTTGCAAGTCGAATTTCAACGAACTGCTAGGTTCGACGAGCCCTTCACTTTTCACTCCAATCAACGATGTTCGACTCACGCAACGTCGACGTTGACACGCTAGTCGCGGCACCGCTAGTCTGGCTGGCACACTATTCTCGCGAGGAGGGCAATGGATTCGTTCAGCTTCGAGAAGATCGCGCCGTACCTGAAGGACCCTCTCGTCCTCATAGGCTTCGCGCTCCTGCTGTTTTTTGCCTTTGCGCGGACGCTCCTGCGCAGCGGGGTGCTGAAGCCAGTGGCCGGCGCGAAGAGCTATCGCGTTCTGCAGGCCGTGCTGCTATACGGCTTCATTCTCGGCGTGCTTGTCATCGCGCTTGGATTTGGCCTCAAGTACCGAGAGCTTGCCGAGGCTGATCAGCGTGGTGCGGTGGAACTGCTTCGAGGCGAGTTTCACGCCAACACTGCAACGGTCGAATCGCTCCGCAAAAACACGATGACGATGCTGTCGATATTCGAGCAGATCACCCGCTCGGTCCGACAGCCGAATATTGCGACGCTGGCAATACTGTTTCCTGCCGAGAACGTTCAATCGGGCCAAAAGTCTGCGCCGCGCGAACTTGCCTTGAATGCCCTAACGGTGTTGCTCGAAAAGCGGCTGGACAAGAACAAGGTGGAGATGGCAAAGGGTGACGCGGCCGCCAAGCTCATTGACGCGACCATTTCTAGGACGAAGCCGACCATCGTGGCGTTGTCCGACCCCACCCACGAGCGCTATGTCGTCAGCGACAAGGCGTGGCAGGCGAACCTCCCCATCTTGCATCGTGTCCACCTTGCAGGTATCCCCGAGTTCCAAGAGTCGTATGCAAACGTCCGCAAGCTGCGCAGTGACTATGACGTCGTCTGTGCGGGCCTTATCGCATACCTCGATTCCTTGCAAAACCTGTTCAATCCAAAGGTCGGGGTGAATGTTGATACCTTGACGGCAGCCCTGACTCAAGAGCGGCAGTCCCTGGCCCTGCTGACGGCCTACGGAGAGTCGCTGGCCGAAGCAGTGAGTCGGGTCAAAGCGGCACAGGAGAAGCTGAACCGAGTCGCCAAGACAGCGGGATAGCCGACCCTAACCGGACACCCGAGCCCGCGAATGCGCACCTTCGGGTCTGCAGACACAGACTCCGTTGGCCTCGTTGGCCGACGCTATCGGAGCGCTTGCTGGAGCTAAGTGCTGTGACTGGCCGCAACGCTGTCAGCCATGTTAGCGACTCGCATCACAATGCGTATTCTGTTGCGAGTTGCTGCTATGCCGGCAAATGGAGGGTTCGACCCTGAAACGGACACATGAGTGTATCGCGTGAGCAGCGGCGAGGCCGTCTTTTTCAGTCCCGCACGAGGTCTTGGATCATCCGTTCGTTCTTCCACCATAGAAGCGTAAGAACTCGGTCCCGCGATATGAGAACGGAGCTTTCTATAATCTCGTAGTACCCTGCACGCGGATGGTTGATCCAGGTGTCCGCATCTACAAGTCCCTGTCCAACGCCAGTCTTATCACCCTTCAGTAGGTCATAGGCAAATGAGTAAGGGTCGAGCTGTTTGCAAGGCCAGAGGCGACCATCAATCCCGCGCGTTGCCTTGTGCCACTCCAAGCCCTTAGTGGAGTGAACCACCACCATGCACGGCCATGAGCCATGGTCTACGAGGCGCAGCGCTGTCGCCATAAGACTCGTCTGGAATTCAGCCGCCAGCTCACGAGCAGTTACTAGCGTCGCGTCGCGCCGATAGGCCCTAGGCTTGAACATACCCGCGGGCAACAGCAAATCGGCCGCAAACTGGTTTGCCAACGATTCCTTATCGGTACCATACCAGCGGCCGTCCTGCGTCTGACTTGTACATTCGAAAGCCATGCTGCCACGGTCCCACATCCAGTGTCCGAGCTCGTGTCCGATTGAGAAGCGCTGCCGCGCTCGATTGCTTCCTTCATTAACTGTGATGAACGCCTTATCGTCACTGCCAACGATACGCGCTTCGGCGCCAGCAAGCGGCTCATACACAACATATGCGCCGCAGTAAGCAGCGATCGCCTCCAAGTCAATCTCCTGAGGCTCCGTGATGCCAAGCTCGTCCAGGAGTTGAATTGCGCTCTTCTTCTCTTCCGCCATTAACTACCTGGTCTCCGGCTTCTCCAACGCGTCGAGCTGGCGAAGGAGACTAAGCAGATCGTCGGTCGTGTCCTTTTCGAAATCGCGGTGCATGAGGGTGCCTTGCCGCACCTGCATTGCAGCGAAACGTTCCTGTACGAGTCTGTAAAGTTCGTCGCGACTCAGGGTCGTCTCAGCAGCAGCGGATTTCAGCCGGGTGATCTCGCTTTCGCGCTGCCGACGCGCCTCGGCCAAGCGCTGAGCCGACCGCATCTTGAGCGCGGTCTTGAACGCCGCGTCACCTCGTTCGACGGCCTGCGCTGGTTCGACGCTCAAGTCCCGAAGCGCAGCGTCCACGTCCTCGTCCGACATCGCCAACAGCTCATCGCCTAGAAGCATGATCAGCGCGTCAGTGGAAGAAGCAGGATTGGATTTGGGTTTCATATTTTAGTTAGGCCGAAGGAGCTTGCGGCACCGACGGTCTATCTTCTTGCGCGCGGCGTCGAAGTCCTTCGCAGTCATATTTAGGCGGGCGCGCACTTCGCGCGGCCGTAGCCCTTCAAGCAGGCACTCGAGCACGTAGAACGGGTGCTCGTCATGCTCGAATTCGACCTGTAGGGCCAAGATTATGGCCCGGGTGTGTTCTTCCTGCTCCCGAGCGATCAGGATGGCCACGGGATCATCGGTGTCGGCAAGATCCAGGTTCTCGGGCTCTTCATGGCTCGAGGCAGCCCGCACTTTACCTGCCTTGGTCCGCTTCAGGTCCCCGGCTACGCTACGAAGGATGCCGAACATGAATTCCAAGAACGATATCTCTCGCATTTTCCAGGTTCGTTGGCCATAGAGCACCAGAACGTCGGCCGCCTGCATTAGGTCTTCCCATGTCATGCCGGGATCAGCAAATTGATATAGGCGCGCAAGCGTTGCGGCGTAGGCCGCCAGCTTCTTGCGGTCGGGCGCCGATAGGGCCATCCACGCCGAATGTACCTCCTCCGGCGTGGCCGCCGGCTCGAAATCCGGGTCCTCCGAGACATCCTTGACCATTCGTCGCGTCCTTGCGGCGGTCCATCTACCGGGTAATGCGAGGGGATTTCGCGTTTCGGACTTTCCGATCTGAAATATTTTGGGCCGTCCGAAACGAGCTGAAACGTCGCATATCCGATGGAAGGGGCCAATTCTGGCCTCAGGAGCCAAGGAGACCAAAGATGGAACGCGTCGAGGCACAACACAACGAGAAGCACCAGGATAACCCCGATGACCAAAAGCATCTGGTTTCGGTGACTGTCGATGGAACCATCCGGCAGGTGCCGAAGGGGAAGTATCAGGTCTCGGAATTCAAGGCAACGGTGGGTGTTGCGCCCGAGTACGAATTGGATCAGATCGAAGACGGCCAGTTCGCTGCCTTGGCCGACGACGCCACCATTCACATAAAGGAGGGGGAAGTCTTTGTAAGCCACGTGCGTCGCGGGGGATCGTCGTGACCGAGGCCGGCGCTCTAAGCTCGCTTCGCGCGCTCTGCAGCGAACCTGTCGAGATGACGGAAGGAGGTACCCGCTACATTTTCCTCCCACAGCTCAAGTTCATTGCGGCGGGTTCGCAGAGGGTTCTTGATGGTCTCCTTTGCCCGGGTCCCCATAACGGCTATACATCGCGCCTATTTCTTTCGGCCCCTATTCCAGAACGCGGTGCCAACTGGAGCCAGTGGCACATTCTCGGACGCACCTGGCACACCTGGTCGTGGCAAAACGTGCCCGCTGAGCTGCCGTTGATTCAACTTATCATCGAGCACCTGAGAGCGCTTCGATGAAAGCAAGTCTCAAGCTTCGACGCGACCTCCTTCGAGGCATCCATGTCGATTTGTCTCGACCGCATCGTTACGCGGCTGAACGCGTCGGCTTCTTGGCATGCCAGCTCGCACGAACCAGCTGTGGCATTTGCATCTTGGGCCAAAACTATCTTCCCGTGGCTGATGACGACTACGAGGACGATTCATCGGTGGGCGCCATGATGGGCAGTCAAGCTATCCGCACAGCGCTCCAGTACGCCTACAACCATCGCACAGCGATGTTTCACCTGCATCGTCACGATCACGTCGGACAGCCGAGCTTCAGCTTGGTCGACGAGCGAGAGGCGGCGCACTTCGTGCCCGACTTCTGGAAAGTAGCGCCCGGTATCCCTCATGGGACCTTGGTCCTTTCCCGCGATCGAATACATGGTCAATGGTGGCACCCGCGCACGCGCAGCGTTCAATCGATCGACGAGTACGTGACGATAGGCTTTCCGACAACGTCGCATCTAGAGCTCTATAGTGAATGACTTGAGCAGGCAGAGCTTCCTAGGCTGCGCGAGCGATGCTCTCCTGGGTCGTCTGCGCGTTGCGATCGTAGGGCTCTGCGGTGGCGGTTCCCACATTGCCCAACAACTAGCGCATATCGGGATCGGACGATTCGTGCTGTACGACCCGGATATCGTCGAGCACAGCAACCTGAACCGCATGGTCGGAGCTGCCGCGTCCGACGCCGATTCTGGCCGTGCAAAGGTTGATGTAATTGCTCAGCGGATTCTCGCCGTCAATCCTGATGCCGAGGTCATCCGGTGCCGAGGTCGGTGGCAGCAACACGCCATGGAGCTGCGGGACGTGACCGCAGTCTTTGGATGCGTAGACAGCTACGTCGAGCGTGCCCAGCTGGAAACGATGTGCCGGCGCTTCCTAATTCCGTATATCGACATCGGCATGGATGTGACCGGGACTAAGCTCGGGTATGCCATCTCAGGCCAAGTCATCGTGTCGATGCCGGGGCATCCCTGCATGCGTTGCATGGGGTTCTTGACGGACGAGCTGCTTTCGACCGAGGCGCAGAATTACGGGGCGGCGGGAGGTAAGCCGCAGGTAGTCTGGCCGAATGGTGTTCTCGCCTCGACCGCCGTCAGCAAGTTCGTTTCGATCGTGCTTCCTTGGCAGGGGGTGACACCGGCTGCCTTGATCACCGAGTACGACGGTAATACAAATCAGCTATTCGCCAGCAATCGTCTGCATTACTTACCGCCGGACCGCTGCCGTCACTTCGATGGGCTGCAGGACTTGGGAGATCCGTTCTTCAGCCTTTGATCGCACAGCCACCTTCGTCGCGAAGAACCTTTCAGCGGAGTGCCGTGCTCCGCTAGCGCGCTGGCGACTCGCAACCAAACGCCCTAACGGTTGCCAGTTGCTGCTGCGAAGGGTCTTGCTCTGCTGCGCGCGAGCCAAACCCGCGACCTTCGGGTTATGAGGCGTGCCCAGACCGAAGTACAGTATTACTTATCAATGACTTGCAACGCTTGCCAACCTCGAAACCAGCCACATCGGTCACAATTTGGTCACAGTCGACGTGAGTGAGGTCACAAAATAATGCGGGACGCGTGTAATGGGGGTGCATCTAGCGGCGTGTCCATCGAATTGCGCGCGCATTATCGCGGGATTCGGGCTCGCTGAGGCCGAGAGGCAACACGGTTGCTTTCGAGGGAAACGTGGGCGTCAACAGGCTGGAACGGGCCAATTGGCCCGCAAGATTGTCCCGCAAACCGCAGCGGGAGATCGATGCAGCGGAAGATGCGCGGGCTGGTCGAGCAAGCGAAGCGTTGGTCCGGCACGTGGCCTCATTGCCTGCTTCCAATTTGGTACGCGCTCCACGGCTATAGCGCCATACATAGATACTTCACTTCCAGATAGTCCTCGACACCGTACTTCGACCCTTCGCGCCCGAGCCCCGATTCCTTGACACCGCCGAACGGTGCCACGGCCGTCGAGATCAATCCGGTGTTGATGCCGACGAGGCCGTACTCGAGCGCTTCGCCGACGCGCCACACGCGGCCGATGTCGCGCGAGTAGAAGTACGACGCGAGCCCGAACTCGGTGTCGTTCGCCATGCGGATCGCGTCTGCCTCTTCCTTGAAGCGGAATAGCGGCGCAACCGGCCCGAACGTTTCCTCGCGAGTCACCTTCATCGAATCGTTGACCCCGGTGATCACCGTCGGCTCGAAGAATCGTCCTCCGAGCGTGTGACGCTTGCCGCCGAGCACGACGCGTGCACCCTTCGACAACGCGTCGCCGACATGCTCCTCGACCTTCGCCACGGCCTTGTCGTCGATAAGCGGTCCGATGGTCACGCCCGGCTCCATCCCATTGCCCACCTTGAGCTTGCGCACTTTGTCGACCAGCTTGGCAGCGAACGCCTCGTACACCGAGTCCTGCACGAGAAGGCGGTTCGCGCATACGCACGTCTGCCCGGCATTGCGGTATTTCGAAGCGATGGCGCCGTCCACAGCGGCGTCGAGATCGGCGTCGTCGAATACGATGAACGGCGCATTGCCGCCGAGCTCCATCGAAGTCTTCTTCACGGTGCCCGCGCACTGCTGTAGCAGCACCTTGCCGATCTCAGTTGAACCGGTGAAGCTCAGCTTGCGCACGATCGGATTGCGAGTCATCTCGCCACCGATCGCAGATGCGGAGCCGGTTACGACGCTGAACACGCCATTCGGCACGCCGGCACGCTCGGCGAGCTCAGCCAGCGCGAGCGCCGAGAAGGGCGTCGCGCTCGCCGGCTTCAGCACCATCGTGCAGCCCGCAGCGAGCGCCGCGCCGGCCTTACGCGTGATCATCGCCGCAGGAAAGTTCCACGGAGTGATCGCGACGCAAACGCCGATCGGCTCTTTGATGACCACGAGACGTTTGTCGGCCTGATGCGGCGGAATCGTGTCGCCGTAGATGCGGCGTGCTTCCTCCGAGAACCACTCGATGAACGACGCCGCATATTCGATCTCACCGCGTGCTTCGCTGAGCGGCTTGCCCTGCTCGGCGGTCATCAGCACGGCGAGATCGTTCTGATTCGCCATGATCAGATCGTTCCAGCGGCGCAGGATGACCGAGCGCTCGCGCGCGGTCTTCGCCCGCCACGCCGGCCAGGCGGCGTTCGCGGCCTCGATTGCGCGGCGCGTCTCCGCTGCACCCATATTGGGTACGGTGCCGAGCGGTCGACCCGTGGCGGGGTTTGATACCACAAGTTTCTTGCCAACGTCGGCGTCGTACCATCCGCCGTCGATGTAACACTGCTGACGGAAGAGCTTCATGTCCTTGAGCGTCGGCCCGTTGGGGAGTGCTTCGGGAGCGTTCATAAGATTTCTCCGGGGACTATGGGGAACCACGACCGGTAGAGTTGGCGGCAAAGGGGCCAGCGGCAGGTCAGCGAATGCCACGGCTGGCATCGCCATTGGGTTTGCGCGTGCATAATTATCCGCCTAGACCTATTAGCGGCACATTTTGCTCGACAGCTGACCGGAGACTTTCTCGCTCACGCACCGCATATCCAGCGGTTCGTTGCAGCGCCGCCCCAAACAGTGGCACGACCAAATTAATCCATCGTTCATTGACCTGAACGATGCGCGAAGCGCGCCGCCGCAGCCTCTTCGATATCTGAAAAAGGCAATTTGGGATCTTCATAACTCAATACCGTGAAACCGCCTTGCACCGGATCGCGACTTCGGCCCCGATACTGTGGCCGGTCTTCGAAATGCTTTCGCGCGAGCAGTCGGTGAAACCTCGTTCACCTGATGCGTTTCGAGCCGCTCCGCGATGACCTAGAACGATATGCCGCCGCTAACTTCGAGCGCTACGCCATTGACGAAGCTGGCGTCGTCACTGGCCAGAAACGCATAGACCGATGCCACCTCTTCTGGTGTCCCGAGGCGGCGTAGCCAACAAATGGCCTTGCGTTCTTCTATCTTCTCGTTCGGCACCGATGCCAGCATCTCCGTAGCGATTACCCCCGGGCAAACGGCATTCACACGTATACCCTTGCTCCCGAGCTCGCGCGCCCACGTCAACGTGAGACCGACGACTCCGGCCTTAGAAGCCGCGTAGTTCGATTGCCCAAAATTCCCGTATATACCGGCGATGCTGGACGCGTTGAGAATCACGCCGCGGCCTTGCTCAATCATATGGCTTACGACAGCCTGCGCACAGTTGAAGATGCCCTTCAGATTTACGGCAATGACTGCATCGAACTGTGCTTCGGTCATCTTCAACAATCGCGCATCCATTACGATTCCGGCGTTGTTGACGAGCACATCGACTCGGCCGTGTCGTTTTAGCGTTGACGAGACCATGTCATCTACTTGCGCGCGGTTCGTCACGTCGATCACATGAGCGTCCGCGCGGCCTCCCGTCGCCCGAATATCTTCAGTAGCTGTCTCGAGAAGTTCGCGATGCACGTCGCAAAGAACCACCGCCGATCCCTCGGAACAGAATCGTCTGGCTGTGGCAAGGCCAATGCCGCGGGCGGCACCCGTGACGATGGATACCTTGTTGGAAAGACGCATCGCTGCACCCCTGTATCGTTAGCTACGCCATCCGCTCGGGCAATGGTCGTTGCGCCAGCTGCATGCAATCAGCTTGAGTCACATTCAAAAAGCGACGTTGTCCTTGCCCTTGAGCGCGAGCATTGCGCGCGCTTCGTTCGGTGTGGCTATCTCCAGCGACAACTCGCCGAGAATTCTACGGATCTGCGCGACTTGCTCGGCATTGCTCTGCGCGAGCTGTCCTTTACGCAGATAGATGCTGTCCTCGAGACCGACGCGGCAATGGCCGCCCATGACGGCGCCCATCGTGATGAGTCCCATCTGATGTCGCCCGGCACCCAAGATCGACCAGTGGTAATCGTCTCCGAAGAGATGATCGGCGATACGCCGCATATGCATCAGATTCTCGGTGTCCGGCCCGATGCCACCGAGAATGCCGAAGATCGTCTGCACTAGCATCGGCGGCTTCACGAGCCCGCGGTCGACGAAGTGCGCGAGGTTGTACAGGTGCCCTACGTCGTAGCACTCGAACTCGAAGCGCGTGCCGCATTCTTCGCCTAGGTGCTGCAGCGAAAACTCGATGTCCTTGTATGTGTTGCGGAAGATGAAGTCGCGCGTGTTCTCAAGATACTGCGGCTCCCAGGCGTATTTCCATTCCCGGTGTTTGGCCGTGAGATGGAACAGACCGAAGTTCATCGAGCCCATGTTGAGCGAGCACATTTCGGGCTTAGCGACCAGCGGCGCCTCGAGCCGCTGCTGAACGGTCATGTTGTGTCCGCCGCCGGTCGTGATGTTGATCACGGCGTCTGTCTCCGCCTTGATCTGGGGCAGGAATTGCATGAAGACCTTCGGGTCCGGCGTAGGGCGTCCGTCGTTGGGGTCGCGCGCGTGCAAGTGGATGATTGCCGCGCCGGCCTTCCACGCGGCGATCGACTCCGAAGCGATCTGCGCCGGCGTGATCGGCAGGTGTGGCGTCATCGTGGGCGTGTGAATCGCGCCGGTGACGGCGCACGTGATGATGACTTTCTTGCGTGGGGCTGCCATGTCGTCTCTCCTCAGTAATCAATCTTACGTCGCCGCGCGCCGTTTGTGCGCAACGAGGTCCATCAACCGACGGTCGCGCCATCTGCTCCGCGGTGCCAGTTCGCGCTCGTCGAGCAACGCCCTGCGTTCGGCTTCGATGCCGCGCACGAGCATTTCGTCCCAACGCAGCGGCGTGCGCTCCTCATCCATTGCAAAGTACAGGGGACCGTAGCGCGCGCAGTAGTCGGCGATACCGCCCGGGGCATTGAGATCGATCGTCTCGAACGGTCCCATGAACGACCACCGCAGCCCGAGCCCGTCGCGCACCGTCTTGTCGAGATCGTCGACCGACACGTAACCGTCGGCGTACAGACGGAAGGCTTCGGCGAGCAGCGCGCCCTGCAGGCGGTTGACGATGAAGCCCTGTGTTTCCTTGCGCACGACGATCGGCACCTGACCTGCCCCTTCGTGCAGCGCCTTCGCAAGCTCGACGACGTCCGGGGCCGTCCACGGCGCGGGCGCGAGCTCAACCAGGGGAACGAGATGCGGCGGATTGACGGGATGTGCGACGAGGCACCGCGAGCGGCCGTCGAGCGCCGCACTCCAACGCGATGCCAGAATGCCCGACGTCGAGCTTGCGAGCACTGTGGACGGTGTGGCGACGCGGTCCATCTGCGCGAACAGCGCCTGCTTGGCCGCGAGATTCTCGGCGATGTTCTCCTGAACATATACGGCGCCGTCGAGCGCCTGCGCGAGCGTGGACGCGGTCGTGACGCGCTCCAGCACGCGAGCGGGCGTCTCATCAAGCAGGCCGGCCTGCTCGAGCCCCTCGAGCGCCGGCAAGATTGCAGCGCGACCGTGCTCGACCGCATGCACGTCGGCGTCGAACAGCGCAACTTTGTGCCCGGCACGCGCGAACACGATCGCCCATGACCGTCCGATTAACCCTGCGCCCACGACGGCGATCTTCGCGTCATTCGCTGCAATCGCGCTCATGCCATCGTCTCCACGTTGGCGCACACCGACAGCTCCTGGCCGCTTATATTCGCCCCGGCCCGTGAGGCGAGAAACACGGCCATGTTGGCGATGTCGTCCACGCTCACCATCCGCCGCAGCGATACGTGCGCGAGAACCTGATTGCGCGCTTCGTCAGCGCTGACGCCGCGCGCATGCGCCCGCGCGGCGATCACCTTCTCGATGCGCTCGCCTGCGACGAGACCCGGCTCGATTGCATTGACGCGAATGTTCGCAGGGCCGAGCTCCATCGCCAGACTCTTGGTAAATCCGATGACCGCCCATTTCGCGGAGGCGTACGGCGTGCGCAGCGGGAATCCGAGGCGGCCTGCCACTGACGACAGATTGACGATCGATCCGCCGCCGGCGGCCTTCAGCAAAGGCACCGCACGGCGCGTGCAGTAGAACATGCCGTTCAGATCCACCGCGATCGTGCGGTCCCAGTCGGCGATCGCGATGTCTTCGACGCCTGCCGTCGGACCGGCGATGCCCGCGTTGTTGACGAGGACGTCGAGCCCGCCGAGATGCGCGCTGGCCGCGTCGAAGAGCGTGTCGACCGCGCGCGGGTCGGAAACATCGGCGACGCAACCACCGATTGCGCGCTCGCCCGAGACCATCGCGTCGAGCGCGCGTGCGTCGACGTCACAGATAAACACACGGGCGCCGGCTGCGACGAATGCTTCTGCAATGGCGCGGCCGATTCCCGCAGCTCCCGCCGTCACGACCACTCGCTGGTCCTTGCACGAAATATCCATGATTCGTTCCGATCGATGAATGCCAAAAGCGTTCAGCGGGCGCCCGAGATGTCGACGATCGCGCCGGTGACGTACGACGCTTGCGCCGATAGCAGCCAGACGATCGCTGACGCGACTTCATCCGGAGTCCCGATCCGTCCCATCGGCACGGTGACGACGAGCTTCTGCAACCGATCGGCAGCACCGCCGCTCGCGTGGATCTCGGTGTCGATGAGACCCGGCCGAACGGCGTTCACGCGAATGCCGTCGGCGCCGACTTCACGAGCGAGGCCGATGGTCATGATGTCCATCGCGGCTTTCGACGCGGCGTAATGGACCCATTCGCCGCTGCCCCCGAGCACCGCGGCGCGTGACGACACGTTGACGATCGCACCGCCCGCACCGCCGCGGCGCGTGGACATCCGCCTGATCGCCTCTCTCGCGCAAAAGAAGCAGCCGCCGACGTTGACGCCAAGCACCTCGTGCAACGTCGCGGCATCGAGATCGGCAACCATGCTGGCGCGCCCCGTCATGCCCGCGTTGTTGACGAGCGCGCGTAACGATCCGAGCTCGCGATCGGCGGTGTCGAAAAGGCGCACGACGTCCGCTTCAACGGATGTGTCGCCCTGTACGGCGATCGCGCGGCCGCCCGAGCCTACAATCGCGTCGACGAGTGCTTGCGCGTCGTCTCGCCGCTGACGGTAATTCACGCACACCGCGTAGCCGGCCGCGGCGGCGGCGCGCACCGTCGCCGCGCCGATGCCGCGTCCACCGCCGGTGACGATCAGTGCGCCGAGGTTCGGATCGTCCGATGCCATCGCTCAGTCCCGCCGAAGTCGAAACACCTGCGACGCGGGGCGCAAACGGCGGTGCAGCATCTCGAGGAGCCAGTAGTTGCCATACGGCATCACGTCCTGCAACGGAAACAGTCCATTCCAGCGTGTCCTGCCGTCACCGACGCCCCAGCTTCCGTGCAGCACGACGCCGCCGGGTGAAACGTAGCTGCGAAGGATCTCCTCTTCGCAGCGCGAAGCAACGGCGCGACATTCGTCAGCGTCAATACCGAGATCGGCGCAACGGCGCAGCGCAACGGCCGCAATCAGCGTGCCGCACGAGTCGCGCGGAATCTCACCGATGCGCGGATCGTCGAAATCGTAATACAGCACACCGTCGGCCGGCACGCGCGCGCGATACCAGCGCGCTGCGTGGGTCAACGCTTCCCCGATACGCGAGTCGTCGAACGCTTCCACGCACGACGCGAGGCTGTGCAGCATCCACGCCTGTGCCCGCGCCCACGTCGAGGTTGGCCTGTGGCCCTGCGACGTGTCCGTGCGCGTGATCGCCCCCGATCGGTCGAAGAACAGGCGGTGCTGTACCGAACCGTCCTCACGCAGCATGCCGGCGTCGAGGCTCTTGTGCACGTGCCGGCGCAGCCGTTCGATGTCGGCTTCGCCGTAGCGGTGTGCCCACAGGATGGGCAGCAGACACGCCGGCGTCTCCGAGACGAACGCGTCCTGCCAGTTGCTTTGCCAGTAGAGTCCCGCGCTCTCGCAATAGAGATCCTCCATTGCGCGCGCTCTTTTCATCGCCGCTTCGCGCAGCCGCGGATCGCCGGTGATCTCATAGCCGGCGCAGATCGCGTAGTACACGTCGAACCCGATGTTGCCACGATCGACGCGCTGCCCTTCGAGCGCACCGGAAATACGCATCGCGAGCGCGCGCGCCGCATCGCGGAACAGCAACGTGCCCGTCAAGTCGTAGAGCAGCCACAGACGGCCGGCGAGAAACCCGGCCCAGCGGAATCCGCGTCCCGGCAGATAGCCTTGCTCGATCGCGTAACCGCCGGTGCGAGTGTTGAGCTGCGGGAACGCGTCGTCCGACGACGCGAGAATCTTGCGGCACACAGGACCCGCGCCGGCCGCGCACGCCTCGAGTGTTTCGGTTGCCGCATCGTCGCTGATCGCGTCTGCTAAATCGTTCATGCTTCAATCAGGCTTCGCGCCAGAGTCGGCAACGACCTTCGACCACTTCGCGATCTCCGCGTCCACGAATGCGCCGAACTGTTGCGGCGTACCGCTGCCGGGCTCGGCACCGAGCGCGGCGAAGCGCTGCTTCACGTCGGGCAGGGTGAGAATGCGCGCGACCTCGCGGTTGAGCTTGTCGACAATTGCACGCGGCGTGCTGGCCGGCGCGAAAAGCCCGTACCACGGATCGACGTCGTAACCTGGCAACGCACTCTCGGCGACGGTCGGCAAGTCGGGTGCAATCGACGAGCGCCGCGCGCTCGTGACGGCGAGCGCCTTCATCTTGCCGGCCTTCACGTGCGGCAGTCCCGACAGAATGCTGGTGAACATCACCGCCACCTGGCCGCCGATCAGATCGCTCTCGGCCGGCGTCGCGCCCTTGTACGGCACGTGCACGAGGTCGACGTTGGCCATGCTCTTGAACAGTTCGCCTGCGAGATGCGTCGAGTTCCCGCTGCCCGCCGACGCGAAGAAGAGCTGCCCCGGCTTCGCTTTCGCGAGCGCAATCAGCTCGCGCATCGAATTGACGGGCACCGACGGATGCACGACAACGAGCAGCGGCGCCGAGGCGACGAGCGCGACCGGCGCGAAATCCTTCACCGGATCGTACGGCAGCGTCTTGTACAGCGCGCGGTTGATCGCATGCGTGCTGATGGCGCCCATCACGAGCGTATAGCCGTCCGGTGGAGCCTTGGCGACGAGCTCGGTGCCGATGATGCCGGCCGCGCCCGGCCGATTGTCGACGACGACCGACTGACCCCATGCTTCCGATAGTTTTTGCGCGACGGTACGCGCGAGAATGTCGGCGCCTCCACCCGCCGACTGCGGTACGACGATCTTGATCGGCCGCGTCGGATAATCCTGCGCGATCGCGCCGCCGACGGCGGTGAGGCCAACGGCGAACGCGATTCCTGCAAGCGCCGAGTGAAGATGCCTGTGCCTCACTTCATCTCCTCGCCCATCGCCTTGATACGGTCGACCAGCGCCTTGCCGCCGACCTTGTCATAGAACTGCGCATACGTGCTTTCGGCCACCTTTCGGAACGGGGCGAGATCCGGATGGGTGATCACCTTGCCGCGCTTCACCCATTCCGCTTCGATGCCCTTGTTGTACGCCTCGTCGGCACTGCGCTCGAGCGGCCGCGCTTCGCGCTCCGCCGTGACGATCGCCTGTTGCACGTCCTTCGGAAGTCCCTCAAACCACTTTTCGGACACGACGAACGGGAAGAAGAGCACTACGTGATCGGTGACCGCGCCATACTTCAGCACCTCGATGTGCTTGAACTCGAGCTGCGACGCGAGGCTGCCGTCGATGCCGTCGATCGTGCCCTGGTTCAACGCCGTGTACACCTCGGTGATCGACATCGGCACCGGCACCGCGCCCATCGCCTTGTACAGCGCGATGAACGGCGGCGACTCCATCGTGCGGATCTTGAGTCCCTTGTAATCGTCAGGCGAATTGATCGCGCGCGTGCGGTTCGACGTGTTGCGCGTGCCGATCACCCACCAGCCGAGAATGCGATAGCCCTTCGCAATCGCCTTCTTGTTGAAATCGTCGCCGATATCGCCGTCGACGACCTTGAACGCATGCTGTTCGCTCTTGAAAAGGAACGGCAGGTTGAACAGATCCGCTTCGGGCACGAACGCGGACAGCGGCCCGGTCGACACGATCGTGCCTTCGAGCGTTCCGAGCTGGGTCGCTTCGTAGAGCTGGCGTTCGCCCTTGCCGAGCGTTCCCTTGTAGACAGTGACCTCGACGCGTCCCTTCGTGAGTTCCTCGACGCGCTTTTTGAACGCGTCGGTCCCGATGTACAGCGGCGAGCTTGCCTCGACTACCGATGCGACGCGCATCTGAATCTTGTCCTGCGCGAGCGCGCCCTGCGATGTGAATGCGAGCGCAGCCGCGCTCAGTGTTGCGGCGAGCAAGCGGCGACGCGATGCTTGATCAAACTTCATGCAGTCCTCCTGGGATTGACCGTCGATGCGCGCGGAGCAACCCGGCGGATCAGCGGGGTTGAAAACGGGGATGGATCGCGCGCCGATTGCGCGCGGAAGATCTCGCGCAGCAAATTCACGACCGCGATGTGCTGCGCAACCGGGACGCCGTCGCACACGGCGATCGTGCGACCCGACATGCCGTCGACGGCGCCTTCGCGCACCGCACAGTCGAACAGCGACTGCTCGACCTCGGCGGTGTGCATGAGGTCGACGTCGTCGAGTAGCGCCGCGAGGCAAGCCGCGACGCCGTACGCGCCCCAGTTCGAGATGACGGCGGCGACCGCGAGATCGGACGGTGTCTCGTCGGCGACGCCGCCGTGGCAGGGACAGCCGCATTCGGTGCCGAAGGGAAGCAGCGCGCGCGCAGTGGCAGCGAGCGGAGCGAGGCCCAACTCGTTGCCGCGATCGCCGATGCCGATCGCGAGCACGCCGCGCTGGCGCGCTTCGTGAAACAGACAATGCGCCTTGCTCACCGTGGCCGTGACGTCGGTGCCGCCAACCATGTGGTAGACGCCGCGTGCGTTGGCGCCCGCCTTCTCGATCGCGACGAGCGCGCGCACGTCGAAGCGGTCGAAACAGCGCCGCGCTTCGTCGGCGGCGCTCGCTTCGTCGCGCGCGACCGGCAGCACGCATGCAACCGGACGATGACGGCCGTCCTCGCGTGCGAATGCGTCGGCGTCGACCACCTGCAATCCGATCGTGCGCAGCAGCGCCGCGTTGAGCGCGACGAGCTCCGGCTCGGATGCGACGAGCACGCGCGACCTGAGGCCGAGCGCGAGCGCACGCGCGAGCACCGCAGCGCCGATCGGGCCGTCGCTTTCGCCGTACGGGTAATGGCCCGGCAGGATGAAGCCGGTGGTGATCAGCGCGGTGCCGCCGTCGGCGAGCCGCTCTCGCAACAGGGCCGCAGCCTGCAGGCACAACGGCACGTCGCTTTGCGCGGCGCGCGCGCCGCGATAGAGCGGACCGATTACGCCGTAGCACATCACGTCGAGCGTGACGAGCTGGTCGACGTTTTCGCCGATTTGCCGGATGAACGGATCGAACTCGAACGTAGGCATGGCCTTCATCCCATCAACAGTCGCGGCAGCGCGAGCACGAGCGCCGGATACGCGGTGACGACCACGAGCAGGAACCCCAACGCGGCGAGGAACGGCCAGCACGCGCGCGTGTAGTCCTCGATGCTGACCTTGCCGATTGCGCACGTCACGTACATCGCAAGCCCCACTGGCGGCGTAAGCAATCCTATCGCGAGGTTGAGCGCCATCACGACACCGAAGTGCACGGGGTCGATGCCGAACTTGGGCAGAATCGGCACCAGAATCGGCGTCATCAGCACGAGAATCGCGGTGACTTCCATGACGCAGCCGAGCACGAGCAACAACACGTTCACGAGCAGCAGGAACACCAGCGCGTGGGTCGAAATCGCCTGGAAGAACGCGCCCACCGCGTCGGCGGCCTGCAGCAGCGCGAGCAGGTATTGCGCGATGCCCGCGGTCGCGATCATCAGCATCGTCGCGCCGAGCACGATAATCGATTCGCGGCTCGCCTTCATCAGCCGTTCGCGGTTCAACGTGCGATACACGAAGATGCCGATAACGAGCACGTAGGCGACCGCGATTGCGCCGGCTTCGGACGGCGTGAAGACGCCGCCGACGATGCCGCCGATGATGATCGCCGGAAGCAGCAGGTCGAGGAATCCGGCGCGAAGCGCGCGCAGCTGCACTTTCACTGGCGCGCGCGGCCGCGGTGCTCCGTAGCCGTGGCGCCTCGCGACGACATAGCTCGTCGCCATCAGGAACACCGCCATCAGCACTCCGGGAACCGCGCCTGCGAGGAACAGCTTGCCGATCGACACGTTGCCCATCGCGCCGTAGATAATCAACAGGATACTGGGCGGAACGATCGGCCCGATCGCGCCCGCGCACGCCGACAGCGCAACGGCGAACGCGGTGTCGTATTTCTCCTGCTTCATCGCCGGGATCATCACCGAGCCGAGCGCCGCCGCGTCGGCAGTACCCGACCCGGATATGCCCGCGAGGACCATACCGGCGATGATGAGCGCGTGCGCGAGCCCGGCGCGGATGTGCCCAATCACGGCGCGCGACAGCTCGACCAGCCGATCGGTCACACCCGCTTCGCCCATTAATGCTCCCGCGAAGATGAAGAGCGGCACGGCGATCAGCGGGAACGAGTTGAGGCTGTCGGTCAGCTGTTGCGCCACGATATTGAGGCCGATGCCCGGCGCACCGACGATGTAGACGAGTCCGGATATCAGCATCGCGAACGCGACCGGAAATCCGAGCACCATCAGCACGAGGAAGACACCGAGCAAGAGCAGCATGCTAGGGCTCCCTCCGTTCGATGGGGATGCGACCGCGCAGCCGCGCGATCAGATCGCGCACGAGATAGCCGATCATCAGCGCAGCAGACACCGGCGCGGCCGCGTAGACCCAGGTCATCGCGATGCCGAGCGCGGGCGAGGTTTGCACGCGAAAGATCCATGCGAACTGGATGCCATAGCCGACGACGACGGCGAGCGCCGCGATGCTGACGACGTCGACGACGATGGCGCCGGCCGTTCCAAATTTACGGAGTACCAAGGTGAGCTGGAAATGCTGCGAGCGCTTGGCCGCGACGGCGGCGGCCAACAGCGAGCCCCAGACGAGCAGAAAGCGCGCGAGCTCCTCCGGCCACGGCAAGCCAAGCCCCAGCACGAACCGATCGATCACGCCGATGAGGATCGACACGAACATGACGAACACCGTGGCGATCGTGACCATCTCGAGCATGGCGACCCGCGCTTACGCGCCTTGCCCTTTTTTCTTCGCGTAGCTGCCCGCCTGCTGCGCGTACATCGGGTCGTCGTGGCACGCCTGCGATGCAAGCGTGTGATAGATGCCGATCATGCCGTCTGCGGCAGGCGGCGCGGGATCGAGCGCGACCTTCGCGAGCGCGAGCGAAAGCGGCGTGCGGTTTGCAAGCTCGCGTGCGAACGCCATCGCTTCGGGGAGCAGGCGGTCGAGCGGATGCACGTGATTGGCAAGTCCTCTGCGATACGCTTCATCGGCGCCGATCCTCTTGCCGGTCATCGCCCATTCCTTCGCGATGCCGAGCCCGACGATCTGCGGCAGGCGCTGCAATCCACCGGAACCCGGAATCGTGCCGAGTAGGATTTCCGGCAGCGAGAACTGCACGTTGTCCGCGACGATCCGGATGTCGCATGCGAGCGCCAGCTCGAAGCCGCCGCCCGCCACGTGGCCGTGAAGCGCCGCGATGACCGGCTTGCTGCACGTCGCGACGCGATTCTTGGTGGAGAAGTCGAGCTTCAGATAACGGCGCGCGGCCGCCCCCTGGAACTGGCCGACCTCGCGCAGATCGGAGCCCGAGCAGAATGCGCGGCCGGCGCCCGTGAGCACGACGACGCTCACGGCGTCGTCGAGCTCGGCGCGCTCGATCGCCGCCTGCACCTCGCGATGCGTCGCCGAGTTGCACGCGTTCAGCACTTCGGGGCGATTGAGCGTGACCAGCGCGACGCGATCGTCGACCGCGTACGTCAGGTATTGAAAGGCCGCGTCGTTCATTGCGGGCGCTTTCGGATCATGGTGATGTGCTCGCCGTCCTGCACAACTTCGCCGCGCTGGTTCACGAGCTCGACGAATTCGATGATGATGCCCATGCCGGGATTGCTGCGGCTTTCGCGCTTGTCGGTCGCGCGCCAGCGTACGCGCACGGTGTCGCCGATCTTGATCGGCCGCTTGAACTTCCACTTGTCCCAGCCGAGCGATGCAACGCCGGTGCCTTGTGTGTAGCACGTCCGCCAGGCGAGCCCCTGCGCCACCGCGAGGCCGAACAGGCCGTGCGCGATGCGCGTGCCGAACTCGGTCTTCTTGCAGAACTCCTCGTCGGTGTGCACCTGGCTGTAATCGCCGGTCAGTCCTGCGAAGCCCATCAGGTCGCTTTCGGTGATCGTGCGTCCCGGCGATAGGCGCTCCTCGCCGATCTTGAAGTCCTCGTACCAGAGTCCGAGCACTACGCTTTCAGGCTTTGCTGACATCACGTCGATCCTCGATTGAATGCGGCCGCGAGCCCCAAGGGCGCGTCGGCCAGGATGCGCGCGTCCATCGCGCGCATCGACTCGGAAATGCGAAGCGGAAATCCGACCAGCGGCCGGACGTCGCGCTCGATCTCGATTCCAGGCGCGACCTCGGCGAGCTCGGGCCCGTGCTCGCCGAGCCGAAACACGGCGCGCTCGGTGACGTAGAGCACGCTTTGGCCTTGCGCGAAGGCGCGCTTCGCGTTCAACGTGATCTGCTCGACCTTCGGCACGAACTTGCGGATGCGCCCCTCTTGCGCAATGCGCATGCGGCCGTCGGCGACTTCGATCTTGAGACCGCCGGCGGCAAGCGTGCCGCAGATGACGATCCGTGGCGTGCGCTCGGTGATCGTGTTGAAGCCGCCCGGCCCGTTCCACTCGCGCGCGAACTTGCTCACGTTCACGTTGCCATCGGCGTCGATCTCGCCGACGCCGAGGAACGTAACGTCGAGGCCGCCACCTTCGTAGAAGTTGAACTGAAACGCGGAATCCATGATCGCGTCGGCATTGAGCGCCGGCACGAACGATCCGCCAAGCGCGGTAGCCATCAGGCCGCCGAACACGCCGTGCTCGTTGGTGAACACGACGTCGTCGAGCACGCCTTCCTCGAGCGCGATGCGCGGCAGGTGCGTCGCGACCCCCGCACCGAGGTTGATGACGTCGCCCGGCCGCAATTCGAGCGCGGCGCGGCGCAGGATGGCACGCTCGGTCACGCCGGCAAAACGCGGCAGGCGATCGAGCGGCGCCTTCATCGCACCCGCGAGCGAGGGATTCCATCCGTGCAGCGGGTCGGCCATCTCGGCCGAGAGTTGCGTCTGCTTCGGGTGCACGACAATCGCGTCGACCAGCGGTCCCGGCACGCGGACGAGCCGCGGATCGAGGCTCCCGGCGCGCGCGACGCGCTTGACCTGCGCGATGACGATGCCGCCGGATGCCTTCGCGGCCGACGCGAGCTCGAGCATGCCGAGCGTGTTCGGCTCCTCCTCGAAGCTCAGGTAGCCGTTTTCGTCTGCGGTGGTGGCACGGATGATCGCGACGTCGATCGGGAACGTGCGGTAGAAGAGATACTCCTTGCCGTCGACCTGCTCGACGCGCACCGGCGGATTCGTCGACTTCGCGTTCATGCAGCCGCCCTCGACGCGCGGATCGAGGAAGCTCCCGATGCCCACCGTCGTGAAGATGCCGGGCTTGCGCGCGCCGATCGCGCTAAGCAGTTGCACCATCGTGCCCATGCCGACCGTGTAGCCCTCGCACGCGTCGGCGCGAACGAGTTCGATCAGCTTCGGGTGCCGATAGCTGCTGAACGAAGCGCCGATGATCGTCGCGATCATGCCTTCGTGCGCGAATGCGTTGAGGCCGCCCTTGCCGGCGCGGTCGCCCGGCAGCATCGGCGACACGACGGTCAGATTGCGCGGGTGGCCTTGCGTGACGAAGCGCTCCTCGAGCGCGTCGAGCACGAGATCGGCTTCGAGCACCGGACCGGTGCCGCCGACGACGACGGTCGCGCCGTCGACAATGCGCGCCACCGCGTCGGCGGCGCTTGCAATCTTGCTCGTCATGACTTCAGCATCGCGGCGAGGTCGGCGAGCCGGCGGGTGAAGATCGCCGTGGTCGACAGGCAGATCATGTTGAAGCCCTGCTTCACGAGCGCCGCGGCATCCGCTTCGGTGCGCGCGAAATTCGCGAGCGCCGGCTTGCCCGCCGCGCTCACCTCGCGCTTGATGCCGTCGATCGCGGCGATCACGTCGGCGTGACTGGGTTGCCCCGGATAGCCGAGCGAGGTCGCGAGATCGGCCGGACCGACGAACACCGCGTCCAGACGCGGCGTGCGCGCGATCGCGCTCACGTTCTCGAGCGCGGCACGATCCTCCACCTGCACGATCACGACGGTTTCGTCGCTCGCCTGCTTGATGTACTCGGCGGCCGACATCAGCCCGTGGCGGCCGGCGCGTGACGTCGTCGCGAGGCCGCGGATGCCGTGCGGCGGAAAATGCGCGGCGCGCACGATGGCCTCGGTGTCCGCCGCGGTGATGACGTGCGGCACGAGAATGCCGCAGGCGCCCGCGTCGAGCACGCGCAGGATCTGGTCGGGCGCCTTGCTGCCGACGCGCACGATGGCCGGGATTCCCGACGCGTCGGCGGCGCGCAGCTGGTGCTCGAGCGTCTCGGTGCCGGCGGCGCCGTGCTCGGCATCGAGAATGACGTAGTCGAAGCCGTTGTAACCGCACATCTCTACGACGGCGGGCGAAGGCACCATGACGAAGATGCCGTGCAGCGTTTCCTTGCGCGCAATGCGCGCCTTCAGACCGGTAATCATGGGAACTCAGCTTTCGAGGGTGGAAGTTTGCGGTGATGCGTCGGTGAAGCAGGCCGCCGGCATCGGTTTGACGTCGTCGGGCACGTGGATCGCGCAGCCGACCTGGTCGAGCAGATCGCGCCGCACGTCGACGCCGGGCGCGATCTCGCGCAGCGTGAGCCCGCGCTCGGTGAGCGCGAGAACGGCGCGCTCGGTGACGTAGAGAATTTCCTGCCGCTCGCGCAGCGCGCGCGCCGCCGAAAACGTGATCTGCTGCACACGCTCGACGAACTTGCGCCGGCCCTTGTCGCCGATCGTCGTGCAGAACACGATGCGGCGAATACCTTGCGTGATCTCGATGAATCCGCCGGCGCCGGGGATGCGGTCGCCAAACTTGCTGACGTTGACATTTCCCGCGCCGTCGATTTCACCGACGCCGAGATACGCACGGTCGATGCCGCCGCCGGCGTAGAGCCGGAGCTGGTCGGCGGCGTCGATGATGGCCTCGGGGTTGTGCGCAACGGGGAACGTGCTGCCGCCGGCCGCATAGCCGTTGATGCCGCCGACGACGCCGTGCTCGATCGTGAACGTAAACGAATCGAACAAGCCGTCCTCGATCGCGATTGCGGGCAGGTGCCCGGGCAGCCCGAAGCCGATCGCGAGGGTTTCGCCTGCTTTTGCTTCGTGTAACGCGCGGCGCAGAACGATTTTCGCGGCGTCGACCGGCCGCCGCGGCACGTCGTCGTGCGCGAAGCGCTCGCGGCCGACAAGTGTGGGATCGAATACGCCACGCGTTGTCTGCCACTGCTGCGCATGCTCGACGACGGCGTCGACGACGATGCCGGGAACGCGCACGCGATGCGGGTCGAGCGTGCCGAACGGAACGACGGACTTCACTTGCGCGATCACGATGCCGCCGGAGCTGCGCGCCGCCTGGGCGAGCACGAGTGGACCGCAGATTGCAGGCTCCTCGTCCATCGTGAGATTGCCGTGCGTGTCGGCGACCGTGCCACGGATGAACGCAACGTCGATTGGGATCGCCTTGTAGAAGAGCAACTCCTCGCCGCCGATCGTCACGCGCTCGACGAGCGGTTCGCGCGAGATGGCATTGAGCGCTCCTCCACCCTGGCGCGGGTCGGCGCAGGTGTCGAGTCCGACGCGCGTCATGACGCCGGGACGTCCCGACGCGGTTGCTTCGAGCATCGCGTACATGACACCGATGGGCAGGTTGTACGCCTCGATGTCGCAGTCGTGGATGCGCCGGATGATGTCCGGAACGCCGACGGGCCACAGCGAGCCTCCGATCATTCGCCGCAGTAGCCCCCTTTCACCGAACGCGCTGGTGCCGCGGCCTTCGAGCTCCCCGGTGCGAATCGGATGAAACTCGGTGAGATCGCGCGGCTCCCCGTCTCGCCGGAACCGCTCGACGAGCGCGCGGATCAGCAGATCCGGCTCCTGCACGCCGCCCGCGCCACCGACGGCGAGCGTCGCACCCGAGCGAACCAGGCGAACGGCCTCGTCGGCTGCGAGGATTTTCGACCCAGTCACGTTACGTCGCCCCCGGCGCTGCCGCGCGGATCATCTGCAGCACGTCCTGCATCTTGAGCTCGGCCGCGACCTCGTCCTGGATCGGCGCGAGCTTTCTCGCGAACGCGGCTGTGTCCACCGTCGACACCGTCACGCTCGGTTGGGACTTTAGGAACTGCAGCTTTTCGTCCGCCAGTCGAATCGCAGCATCGAGCTGGAACTTCGCCGCTGCCTCGAACGCCTTCATCAACGCAGGTCGTTGCGCAGCCGGTACCTTTGCGAGCGCCTTGTCGCCGATCATGTACAAATGCAGGTTGTATTGATGGTGCGTCAGAGTGATGTTCGGCGCGACTTCGTAGTACTTGCCGCCAACGATCGCGGGCAGGCTGCTTTCGGCAGCGTCGACCACACCGGTCTGCAATGAACTGTAGATTTCCGGACCCGGGATCGTGCTCGGCAGCATGCCAAGCGTGCTCCACACCTTGAACTCGGTGGGGCTGTTCATCACGCGCATCTTCATACCGGCCAGCCCTTCGAGCGTGCCGACTGGCTTGACGCGATTGTAGAGATTACGCGTGCCGGTCAGGCTCACGGCGGCAAGCTGGAAGCCGAGCTTCTTGTCGCGGATGATCTGCTTCATGCGGTCCAGAAATTGCTCGTTGCCGAGCACCTTGCGCGCGTGATCGTAGCTCGTGAACAAATAGCTCGCGCTGAAGAGCTGCACTTCGGGCACCAGCGCCGCCATGTTGCCGGGCGACATCACCGTCGCGTCGATCGTGCCGTTGCCGACGCTCTTGATCAGCTCCTTCTCGCTGCCGAGCGCTGCATTGGGATAGAGCTTGATTTCCACCGCGTTGGCCGTCGCCGCGCCGACGTTGTCGCGCAGGTATTCGAGTCCATATTGCGCGGCAACGCGCGGCGGCGTGCCGAAAGTTTCTTCGCTCGCGAACTTCAGCACGACCGGTGCGGCCGCTGCGCTCGCGGCAGCAACGGCTGCAACCGCGGCCAGCACGGCCGCTCTTGCCATTGAAATGATCTTCATTGCACTCCTCCTTGAGACGCGATCTGCAGGCCCGGCCTCATCGAGCCATGAACTGCGGCACGATCAGCCGTGGAAGAAACAACACAATGTCGGGAAAGACAACGAGCAGCACGTCGACCGCGAGGAACAGCACGATCCACGGCAGCAGCGCGATGAAGGCGCGGTCGACGGACATCTTGCCGATCTTAGCGGCGACGAACAGACACAGTCCGTACGGCGGCGTTATCAAACCAAGCGCGAGCGTCACGCAAACGATGACGCCCACATGCACAGGGTTCAAACCGACCGCGTCCGCCATCGGCTGAATGATCGGCAGGAAAATGATGATCGACGCGACGCCGCTCTCGAACGTGCCGACAATGGCGAACAGGACCATGATCATCATCAGTACCATCGTCGCCGTCAGATGCAGGTCCTTGACGAGACCGCCCACGAGCAGCGGCACGTCGAGATAACCCATCACCCAGCCGAACACGAGACCCATCGCGACGCAAAACAGCACCGGGCCGAGATGATCGGACGCCTCGCTCAACGACGCATAGAACGACTTGAACGAAAGCGACCGGTAGAAGACGCCGGCAAGGAGCAGCGTGTAAAGCACGGCGACCGCGGCCGCCTCGGTTGCGGTGAACACACCGCCGACGATGCCGCCGATGATGACGACGGTGATCCCGAACGGCAGGATGCCCCGCTGCGTCGCCATGCGCAGCCGCCGCACGCTGAACGGCTCGCCCATCGGATGGGCGTCGCGGCGCGCGAGATATGCGCAATAGGCGAGCTGCGTGAGGCCGATGAAGATGCCGGGTATCGCACCTCCGAGAAACAGCGCGCCGATCGACACGTCGCCGACCGACCCGTAGACCGCCATGAAGATGCTGGGCGGAATGATGATACCGATCGTCGATGAAGCGGCGGTGACGGCGACCGCGTACGCGCGCGGATAGCCTTCCTTGATCATTGCCGGAATTAGCACCGACCCGATTCCGGCGACGTCGGCGACCGACGAACCGGAGATGCCCCCGAACAGCATGCTGGCCACGACTGTGACCTTCCCCGACGAGCCGCGCGTCTTGCCGAACATCGCGCGCGCGAACTCCAGCAGGCGATCGGTGATCGCGCCGGCGTTCATCAGGACGCCCATCAACAGGAAGAACGGGACCGAAAGCAGGATGAAGCTATCGAGTCCCTGGTACGCGGTCTGCGCAAGCACCGTCAACGGAAGATCCTGCTGGTAGACGACGAGCGCGGACGACGCGCCGAGCGCATACGCGATCGGAACGCCCAGCAGCATCAGACCGACGAAGGTCCCGAATAACAGCAGGATGGGGTCCATCAGGCCATCTCCCCATCCACGACCGCTTGTTGCGGACCCGCGGCGCCGCTCAGTTGCTGCCACATCTTTTCGAGCGCGAACAACAAGGCAGTCAGGCTGCACAGCGGAACGGCGATGTAACCCCATGCCATCGACACCCGTAGGCCCGGTGCCGTTTCGTGCAATCCGGCGAGGGTCGTGCGTGTTCCTTCGAACACCAGCATCGCCGACACAGCGACGATGACGATCAAGCTGAACAGTTCCAGCACGCGCTTCCCGCGCCCTTCGAGCTTCTTCAGATCGAGCAGGATCGTGACCCGGAAATGTCCGTAGCGGCGCACCGATACGCTCGCGCTCAGAAATCCGAGCCAGATGAAGCACAACACCGCGAGGTCCGCCGTCCAGACGATCGGCAGCTTGAACCAGAAGCGATTGAGCACCTGAAACGAGACGACCACGATTGTTGCGACGAAGAAGGCGTTCGTCAGGATCGACTGCAACTTTTCGATCGCATCGAGTAACCGTGAGACTACCGGTTTCACGTTCGCTCCTCCTCCATCCGCCATCGCACACCTAGCCTTCGAATTTGTCGGTATTGCGCTGGTAGCGCTTGTCGGCGTGACAAGCGTCGGACACGAGACCATGCAGGTACGCAGCGAGCGACCCCTCGTCTCCCAGGCGCAGCGCCACCTTCGCGTAGCGCAGCGCTTCGGCGGGCCGCGCGGCGATCGTTTCGGCCCACGCGAGCGCCGATGCCAACGCCTGGCCTTTCGCGACCACTCGGTTGACAAGACCGATGGCAGCCGCCTCCGTCGAGTCGATGCGGCGGCCGAGCAGGATCATTTCCGTCGCGCGCGCCGGACCGATGAGTGCAGGAAGGCGTTGCAGCGCGCCCGATCCCGGAACGCTGCCGAGACCCATTTCGGGCAGGCCGAACTGTGCCGTGTCGTCGGCGATGCGCAGGTCGCAGGCGAGCGCGAGTTCCAATCCTCCACCTAGCACGTAGCCGTTAAGCGCCGCGACGCTCGGTAGCGGCGAGTGCGCGAGGCGATCGAACACGATCCACGTCTGCTCGATGAAGCGGCGCAACGGCGCGCCTTCGAGCGCTCGCATGTACGTCAGGTCTGCGCCCGCCGAGAACGCCTTGTCGCCCGCCCCCGAGATCACGATGGCGCCGATCCCGGCGTCTGATTCGAGCGAAGCGATGCAGTCGGACAGCGCATCGCACGTCGCAGCATCGATCGCATTGCGTACATGCGGGCGTGCCAGCTGCACGTGGGCGACGCGACCACGGCGCTCGACGACGACGGGCGCGCTCACGCCAGCGCCGTCAGTCGCCAGGCGCGCGCGCAGGCTCGCATGCTGCGGTCGATCGACGTCACGATTGCGAAACTCCCGCTTAGTTCATCAATTCATACAGCGAATTGACTACTTGCTATACGAATTATCGTACGGCAGAGTGATCCGCGGTGTCAAGGATTCCCGGACGCTGTCGGATCAACGCTGGCCGGCCAGCGGTGGAACGCTAAAGGGCACCGAGATATGCGGTTTTGATTCTCGGGTCGGTCAGCAGGGCATTGCCTGCTCCATGCAGCGCGATCGCGCCGTTCTCGAGGACCCATCCGTGCGCGGCGAGCGACAGCGCCTCGCTGACGTTTTGTTCGACCAGCAGGATCGACAGTCCGGCTTCGGACAATTTCGCGATGACGTCGAAGATGGCCTCTACAACGAGCGGCGCCAATCCCAAAGACGGTTCGTCGAGCAGCAGCAGCTTTGGCTCCGCCATAAGCGCGCGCCCGAATGCCACCATTTGCTGCTGTCCACCGCTCAACGAGCCGGCACGCGAATTGAACTTCTGGCGCAGGTCCGGGAAGAGCTCGAGCACATGATCCAGGTTGCGGGCTGCGTTTCGGCGCGGCGCCGCAAGGAACGCCCCTAGAGCGAGGTTTTCGTGCACGCTCATGGCCGGGAACAGCAGGCGGCCTTCGGGCACCTGCACCAATCCCAATTCGACGATGCGGTGCGGCGGCAGGCCGTCGATTCGTTCTCCTGCAAAGCGCACGCTTCCGCTCTTCGGCGGCAGCAGACCGGAAAGGCATCGCAGCGTCGTCGTCTTCCCGGCGCCGTTGGCGCCAACCAATGCCGCGATCTCGCCGGCCGTCATCTTCAAGCCGATGCCGCGCAGGATTGTGAGGTTGCCGTAGCCGGCCTCCAATCCGTCGACTTCGAGCAGCGTCTCAAGCATTCTGATGTCTTGCCCCGTGATGCCCGAGATAAGCCGCGATCACCTCAGGATCGGCGCTGACCTGTGCCGGCGTGCCTTCGGCAAGTGTGCAGCCGTGATGCAGCACGACGATCCGGTCGGAGAGCGCCATGATCGCCTGCATGACATGCTCGATCATGAGGATCGTCACGCCGCTGTCCCGAATGCGTTGGATCATGACCTGCATCGCCGTGCTCTCCGTGGGCGTCAGGCCGGACATCACCTCGTCGAGCAGCAGCAGCTTCGGCCGCGTTGCGAGCGCGCGCGCGATCTCGAGACGCTTCATGCCGGGCGTCGTCAAGTCGCCTGCACGTCGGTGGAGCAGCGCATCGATGCCCACGAACCGCAGTACATCTCGCGCGTGGCTTGCAGCCTCTTTGCGTCCGGCCGAAAAACGGAAGGTGGCGACAATGACGTTATCGAGCACGCTGAGCCGCGGGAACGGCCTCACCAGCTGGAACGTTCGTGCCAGTCCCATTCTGTTCAGGCGGTGAGGCGGGGCACCAGCAACTTCATTTCCATCAAACGTTATCGTTCCTTTGGTGGGTGCCAGAAAACCGGAGATGAGATTGAACAGCGTCGTCTTTCCCGCGCCGTTCGGCCCGATGACGCCTAGGATTTCGCCGGAGTTGACGTGCAAGCTGACATCGTTGATGGCGGTGAGGCCGCCGAAGCGACGCACGAGACCGTTCGCCGACAGCAGCGGCATCAGTGTCGTCCCCGCGGATAGAGCGTGCCCAGGCCGGCCAAGCCGTGCGGAATAAAGCGCACGAACACAATGAGAATGGCGCCGAAGATCATCAGATCGAGACCGGACACCCCTCTGAAGAACATTTTCGAGACTTCCGCGAGAGGGGTGAGCACGAGCGCGCCCAACACGGGTCCCCATACGGTGCCGGATCCGCCGACGACTGCACATACGAGTCCCTGAATCGAATACGTCGCCGAGAACACGATGCCCGGCTCGAGATACAGGTAGATCTGCCCATACACGGCGCCGACCGCGCCCGTGAAGAATGCGCTGATCGCCATCGCGGCGACCTTGCAGCCGAAGACGTTCACGCCGAGCGCCTCTGCAGCGTCTTCGTCGTTACGTATCGCCTGCAGATAGGCGCCGAATCGGCTGATCGAGATGAACTTCACGACGCTGACGACGATGACAAGCATCGCGAGGAGCAGATAGTAGAAGGGTTCCCTGCCGTCGAATACCATCTGCGACGCGTTCGCTCCGCGATAGGGCAATTGCAACCCTTCCGATCCGCCGACGGTAATTGCGCCAACCGATTTCAAGTTGACGAAGAGCGCCATCACCATCTGAGCCACGGCGAACATCGCGAGGGCAAAGTAATGCCCCTTCAGTCCCGCGCGGAACGTTGCGGCGGCGACGACGACACCGAAGCCGCTGGCGATCAGCGCGCCGACGATCATGCCGACCCACGGCGAAAGGCCCGCGTTGATCCAGAGCAGAGCCGACGCATATGCGCCAAGCCCGAAGAACGCGGCGTGACCGAACGACATTTGCCCGGCCCATCCGCCCAGAATGTCCCACGAGCTGCCGAGATAGGCATACATCAGCACGACAATTCCGATCTCGACCAGATAGGGGTTCGAGAACCTCGGCAGCGCGAGAGCCGCAAGCACGAACACCGCGGGGACAATCACATCCCGATTCATGAACCGGCGTGCCGACGGGCCGGTGGCCACTGCGAGCGTCATGTCCGCGTTCCCATCAGGCCGGCCGGCCGGAACAGAAGGACGCCTAGGAAGATCGCGAACATCAGCACGTCCTTGAAAGACCCGGGTAGAAACGCCGCACCGATTGAAACCGTGACGCCTAGAACAAGCCCGCCGAGAAGCGAGCCTGCCATGCTGCCAAGGCCACCCAGCACGACCACGACGAAGGACGCGATGTTGAAAACGTCGCCCACCGTCGGAGAGATGTAGAAGAACGGCGTCACGGCGGCGCCAGCCACGCCCACGGCGGCGCTGCCCAGCGCGAACGCCAGCGTGTAGATCAGTCGAACGTCAATGCCGCACAGAGCGGCGCCATTCTGCTGCTGCGCGACGGCTCGGATCGCACGACCCAGACGTGTCCAGCGGAAGACGAACAGCAGAGCCGCCGTTGCGACGAGCGCTGCCGCGAACGTGTAAATGCGGGTGATCGGTATGAACGCCGGGCCGAGCTGAACGACCTCCTGCGAGTAGCTCGTTTGCAACATCCTGAAATCA
This sequence comes from uncultured beta proteobacterium, assembly GCA_963728935.1. Taxonomy (GTDB): domain Bacteria; phylum Pseudomonadota; class Gammaproteobacteria; order Burkholderiales; family Casimicrobiaceae; genus CAVSMC01. The sequence goes on from CAVSMC010000005.1 coordinate 134,577, forward strand.
GGCGAGAACAACACCTGCGCGGCATTCGTCAACAACATCGAAAGACCGAGCGTCACGAGGAACTGGTTCTGCAGCGCCTTTCCACGCATCGGGTCCAGCAGCACGCGGTAGACGATGGCGCCGAACGCGAACAACGCCGGCCCTGTGACCAGGATACTCAGGTAAGGGTCCAGCCTGAACGTCTGGAAAAGCCAGAAGGTCAGATACATCCCGATCATCATCATCGCTCCATGAGCGAAGTTGATGATGTCGAGGACACCGTAGATGATGTTGAGACCGAGCGCGATCAGCCCGTAGATCGCGCCGAGCAGGATCCCTGCGACGAGCGCCTCGACGAAGAGGTCGATCATGGCGGACTTTCCAACGGGTGCGTGCCCGCACGCGTCTTGGCGCTGGTCAGCCGAACGTCACGGGAAAGATGGGCTTCGCTTCCGCGTACCGATCAGGCAACACGACCACCGGTTTGCCGTTCTGCAGTTGCAGCAACGCAATGCCGGCATTCTTGTTCTGACCGGTTTCGTCGAACACGATCGGGCCTTGCGGCAGGATGTGATTGGCGAAGTTCGTCTTCGTAAGCGCTTCGCGAATCGCGTCGCCATTCGTCGATTTCGCCCGCTCGATCGCGTCGGCCAGCACCTTCACCGCCGTGTACGCGTAGGCGCCCTGATGCGTGAACGCCAGTCCCTCGCCGAATTTCGCGAACCGGGTCAGCACCGCGCGCAAAGCCGACGCTGCCGGATTCCAGTGCATGATGTTGTTGAAATAGCCTTCCGACGCCGGCCCCATGTCCTTGACGAACGTCGGATTGGCGTAGGCGGCGCTTCCGACGCCGATGAACGCCTTGATCTTGGGCTTGCGCTGCTGGATGATCTTGGCGATCAGCAGCCCGTCACCGTAATAGGTGCTCGCCGCGATGACATCGGCGCCGGTCGCGATCAGCTTTGCTACCTCGACGCTCAGATCGGTCGACGTCGCCGCGTACGAAAGCACGGTTCGGACATCGATGCCGTTCTTCTTGGCCGCCTCGGGAAACGACCTTCCCATCGACGCGCCGAATGCCGAATCCTCGTGCATGTAGGCGACCGTGAGACCCTGAAGACCGACGCTCTTCATCAGCAACGCCATGTTCGCTGCTGAAAGTTCACCCAGCGCGGTCGACGATGGTGCGATTCGAAACGTGTACTTGAAGCCCCGCTGCAGAATTTCGTCGGCGACGCCTTCATCGGCGACATGCGGTATGCGGTGTTGCTCAGCGACCTGTGTCGTGATGCGCGTCGTCGAGCTCAAATACGACCCCACGATCCCTACCGCACCCGCCTGGATGACTCGCTGAGTCTCGATGCTCGCGACATCGTTCTTGCCCTGCGTGTCGGCGCTGATGAGACGCAACTTCGCACCCCCCAGCGAGCGGATGCCGCCCGCTTCGTTGATCTCGTCGACCGCGGTCATGCACCCCGCTGTCGCAACCTTGCCGTCCACGGCGACGAAGCCGGTCACCGGATGCAGGTTGGCGATAATCACGTCGGTTGCGGCATGCGCCGGCCGCGGAAGACAGGAACTCGCTACGACGGCGCCGGCACCGACGAGGAACGTCCGCCGGTCGATCGAACGCTTTGCCTTGGAATGCATCATGATTGTCTCCGGTAAGGGTCGCGCGCGGCGCGTGAGACGCGTCAGAGCCGATAGATGCGAACCGCGTTGTCGTGGAACAGCTTGCGCTGCTCGGCGACGGGATAATCCGCGACGATCGTCTTGAACGCGTTGTAGAGCGTGTTGAAATCGCTCTTAAGGCTGTCGACCGGGAAGTTGCTCGCGAACATGGAGCGGCCGGTGCCGAATGTCTCGATCGTGTAGCGAACGAGCGGCCGAATGCTGTCGACGGTCCATCGGTGATCGACCATGCCGAGGCCCGAGATCTTGATCGCGACGTGTGGAAGCTGCGCGAGCTCGGCTAGACCGTCCTTCCAAAGCTGAAGTCCCCCACGCTCGCGCTCGATCGGCATCCCGGTGTGGTTGATGATCATGGGCACATGGCGGAACGACTTTGCGAGCTCGACCGCGAGCGGCAACTGGTGCGAATAGAGCTGACAATCGAACGACAGGCCCATCTCGCCGAGGAGCGCGAAACCGCGCCGCCACGCCGGATCGGTCGTGTAGTCGGGACGCCTCGCCCATCGGTATTGCGGCATCGTGTCGTGCCAGTTGAGCAGCGTCCGAATGCCGCGCATGTTGCGATAGCGGCAATGCGCCTTCAGCACGTCGGCGACGTTGCCGGCCTCGAGATCGGCGTGCGCAACGATCGCGTGGGGGAAACCGCGCGGATCGGCGTCGGCGACTTCCTGCACGTAACGCGTCTCGCCGACCGGATCGGACGGATCGTAGCCGCATTGCAGGTATACCGACTTGACGATGTTCTGATCGGCGGCGTCGCGCAGATAATCCGACAGCAGGTAATTCCGCCGCAGCGGCGCTGAGTCACCGTAGACGCGCTGCACCGGCGGACCGTCTCGAAGCCAAGGGTAGTAGTTGCGGTCGAGATCCCAGATGTGATGGTGCGCGTCGACCTTCGGCAGTTCGCTCACGGCGCCTCCGTCACTCGAGCGGCCGGCGCGACGTCGGCGAAGTTCCCCACCGCTGCGTGCGGCCCGTGCGCGGTTCGCCGAACCATCACGGGCCGCTCCCACTGCGGGTCCTTGGCCGGGTAATCGTCGCGATAGTGGCTGCCGCGCGTCTCCGTGCGAAGGCGCGCCGCCGCAATCATCACTGTGCCGACGTCGAGCAGGTTCATCGCTTCGCAAAGATCGGTCATCGAACGCGCGTCGTCGGCGTGGAAGCGCCCGGCCGCGATGTCGGCGCGCAGCGCGTCGAGTTCCTGCTGCGCGCGCGCGAGCCCGCGCTCGTTACGAATAATCAGAACGTCGCGCGTCATCGCTCGCTTCACGCGACGAAGCGCTTCCTTCGCGGCGACGTCGCCGCGCGCGCGCGACAGCACGTCGATGTCCGGCAGTGCCGCGCGGCCCGCGAGCGCGGCGCGGGCGCGGCCGACCTCGGCGGCGCGCCGGCCGGCGCGCTTGCCGAACACCTGCGTGTTGAGCAGCATGTTGCCGCCGAGCCGGTCGGCGCCGTAGGGTCCGCCAGCGGTTTCGCCGACGGCGAAGAGTCCCGGCACCGTCGTTTCGCAATGCTCGGAAATGACGAGCCCGCCGTTGATCGCATGGCCGAACAAGCCCACTTCGAGCGGCTCGTTCACGACATCGACGCGCTTTTTGGCGAACCACTGCTTGGTGATCGGCCACATGACGGCGAGGTCGCTGCCGGCCGGCAATACGCTCTCGTCGAGACCACGAAGGTCCAGCGTGAAGCCGCCGATCTCGCTCGCGCGGCCCTCGTTCATCGCGCGCTTCGCGCCGATCTCGAGCCACTTCGAATCGTCCGACGTGCTGAACGGATAGTGCTTGACCTTCGCCTTCATCACCTGCTCGGCGGTGATGCCGTCCGGAAGAACGCGATCGAGTAACGCCCTGCTGTCGCGGTCGACGAACTTCGGATTGAACGCCCACAGCCACGTCATGATCATGTTGAGCGCCGGCTTGATCGTTCCGAAGCCGGCCTGCATGAACTCCATGTTGACGAGCTCGGCGCCGGCGCGAAAACCGAACGCGTAGCCGTCGCCGGTGATATCGGGCGGCATCAACGACAGCTCGAACAGCTGACCCGCGCCGCCGGTCGCAAGCACCGTCGCGCCGGCATTGATCCGCACGAGCCCGCCGTCGGCGCGAAGACCGAGCACCCCATCGACGCCGCGCTCGCCGCGAAGCAAGCCGAGGACCGCGGTGCGCTCGACGATCGTCACGCCGAGCTGCTGCACTTCGCGCTTGAGCGCGACGGTGATCGGCTTGCCGTGGTGGTAGATCTTGCGGTTACGCGGGCGCGACGCGAAATCGCCCATCGCAACGAGTGGCTTGCCGGTCTTGGGGTCGATCACGAACTCGATGCCCCAGCGCTCGAGGTCAGCGCAGGCGGACGTCGCCTCGTCGACCAGCACGCGCACGAGCCGCGCGTCATTGCAGCCCTGGCCAACGCGCATGATGTCGTCGAAATGAACGTCGGGCGAATCGAGTGGATCGCCGGCGCCGTCGGGAACCGAAAAGCCCGCCAGTTCGGCGACGCCGAAAGCCGTCGCGCCGCTCGCGGTCAGCCGCCCCTTGAGCACGAGCACCGTGCGCGCGCCGCACGCGGCGGCGTCGTACGCGGCGCGAAGACCCGCGCCGCCGCCGCCGACGACGACGACATCGGCGTCGATCGTTTCGATCGATTGCGTCGCGATCACAGGCCGCCTGGCGCCATCGCTTCGCCGATGCCGCGCTTTTGCACGTTGCTCGCGATCATCAGACGCTGGATGTCCGACGTGCCGTCCAGGATCCGGTACGCGCGGCAGTCGCGGTACAGCCGCTCAACGTGGAAGTCCTGCGAGAGTCCCATCGCACCGTGGATCTGGATCGCGTTGTCGGCGGCGCGGCTCGCCGCTTCGGTCGCGAACAGCTTCGCGATCGACACTTCCTGCACCGGATCGAGTCCCGCGTCGTACATCGAAGCGACGCGATAGAGCAGAAGGCGCGCCGTGTACACGTCGCTCGTCATGTCGGCGAGCTTCATCTTGATCGCCTGGAACTCGCCGAGCTTCTTGCCGAACTGCTCGCGCGTCTCGGTATGCGCAAGGGACACTTCGAGTGCGCGCGCGCAGACGCCGGTTGCGCGCGCCGCGGCCCACAGCCGCGCGCGGCCAAGAATGAATTTCAGCACGTCGAAGCCGCCGCCGACCGTTCCGAGCACGTCCGCGTCGGTTGCCTCGACGTCCTCGAACGACACTTCCGCACCGCCGGAGCCGGCAACGCCGATCAGACGATCGGGTTTACCGACGCTGATGCCGCGCCGCTTGTCGAGAATGAATACCGTGATGCCGCCCTTGCCGCGCTTTTGCGCGTCCGTCAACGCCGAGACGAGAAACACGCCGGCGCGGTGCGCGCGGCTGATCCACAGCTTCGACCCATTGATAACCCAGCGATCGCCTCGACGTTCGGCGCGCGTCTTGATGCCGGCGGCGTCGGAGCCGGCGCCCGCCTCGCTCAGACAGAACGCGGAGAACATTTCCCCCCGTGCGAGCGGCGGCAGGAACTTGCGACGCTGCGTTTCGTTGCCGGCGAACCGGATCGCCGCTGCCGGCGCGCTCGGCGCCAAATAGAACGTGACGCCGCCGGGACCGTGGCTCAGCGCCTCGAGCGCGACGCAGGATGCCACCTCGCTCGTTCCGCTGCCCCCGTATTCCTCCGGAATCGACAGGCCCGACAAACCGAGCTCGGCGCCCTTGGCGAGGAGTTCGTCCGGTATGTCGTTCGTCTGCTCGATCCTCTTCGCGCACGGCTCGATCTCGTCGGCGACGAAGCGGCGCAGGCTGTCGCGCAACTGGCGCAGCTCTTCGGGCAGGTCGTATTGCATCGCGGCTTTCTCCTTCGGCGAGCCGCGAACGCGGTGCCAGTAATTCGTAGAATGAATAGGTTACTTGCTATGCGAATTAGATTACGCGACGCGTATAATCGATGTCAACCCCTTTTGCGACTCTCGCGACGCGAGGCCAGAGAGCTCGCGTCGATCATCGAGCGCCGTCATTGATCCGCGCCGCACACGTTGGCGCAACCCGTCATCCGCGCCACGTCGCCGGCTTGACAACGCGCGGAACGCCGAGCTAACCTAATTCACCATGCAAGTTTGTAATTCGTTGTACGAATAGGCGACCCGCCCGTCGCCCACGACCCCCAGGAGGAACTTGTGATCAAGCGCTTCTCGTTCGCCGCGACCGCGATCGCGGTGTGGATGTCGTTTGCCGCCGCCGTATGGGCGGCCGATCCGTACAAGATCGGCGTGTCGGAGCCGCTCAGCGGCGCCGCGAGCTCGCTCGGCGTGCCGGTCGTCGAAAGCATCAAGACGGCGGTCGCCGCACTCAACGCCAAAGGCGGCGTCAACGGACATCCGATCGAGCTCGTCATTCGCGACGACCAGAGCAAGCCCGACATCGCCGTACAGAACTTCCGCAGGCTCGCTGAGGAAGGCGTGTACGGGGTGATCGGCCCGAACCAGGGCAGCGCAGTGCTCGCGGTCGCGCCAGTTGTGCTCGAGACGAAGGTGCCGCTGTGCGCGTTCTCCAACACGATCTCGATCACCAAGCTCAACAACCCGTACGTCTTCCGCTGCCAGACGAGCGACAGCGACAATACGAAGGCCGCACTGCTCTTCGCGAAGAACAAGCTCAATGCGAAGAACGTCGCCGTGCTCTACACGAGCGACGCGTACGGAACGGAAGCTCTCGCTGCGCTGCAGGACGTCGCGAAGTCGATGAACATGCCGATCGTCGCCGCTGAGAAGCTGAACTACGGCGCCGCGGATACGACCGTCGAATGGCAGAAGATCCTCGCCGCCAAGCCCGACGTGATCGTGCTGTGGGGATCGGGCTCGACGATGTCGGTTGCGCTTCGTAACGGCGCGCAGCTCGGCAACACCACGCCGATCATCGGCGCGCAGGGTGTCGCGGCGGCGGGCATCATCAAGGGCGCCGGCGCCGCCGCCGAAGGCCTTTACCTGATCACGCTCAACGCGCCGGACAAGATCAGCAAGGAGCAGGAGGAGCTCGCTAAACTGTACAAGGCGAAGAACGGGCCAGACTACCAGCTCGCGATCTACGACATCATCGGATGGGACGCGCTGCACCTGTACGCGAAGGCGCTCGAAATCTCGAAGGGCGACAAGTCCAAGATGGTCGAGGCGATGGAGCAGATTCGCGGGTACAACCTCGCCGGCGGTTCTTTCAGCTATCTGCCGAACCAGCACGAAGGGCTCGGAGTCGATTCGGTGTGGATCGTTCAGGTTAAGAACGGGCGCATGAGCGGCGTGCAGCACGGTTTCTGAGACGCCGCGGATCGTCGCGATGACTTCGGCGGAGATCATTCAGCTCGTCGTGAGCGGCCTGACGGTTGGCAGCATCTATGCGCTCGTTGGGCTTGGCTTCAACCTGATCTTCAACTCGACGGACGTCATCAATTTCGCGCAGGGCGAGTTCGTGATGGTCGGCGGCGTGCTCGCTGCCGTCGCGATCGGCGAATGGCACCTTCCGCTGTGGGTCGCCGTGCTCGGATCGATCGGCGCCGTGGGCCTGCTCGGCGCGGCGATCGACTACGGCGCCATCTCGCGCGTGCGGAGCGGAAGCGTCATGACGCTCGTGATGATCACGCTCGGCTTCTCGGTCGTGCTGAAGACCGGCGCGCTGCTGTGGGTCGGGCCGAGCCCGCTCTATTTCGATCCATTCACCGTCGGTCCGCCGCTTCACATCATGGGCGCGGTCGTGCAGTTGCAGGCGCTTTGGGTGATCGGCGTCGCGGCGCTTGTCATGCTCGCGCTTTGGCTCTTCTACTCTCGGCTGCCGCTCGGCCGCGAGATGCTCGCCTGCGCGATCGATCGTGAAGCGGCATCGCTGATGGGCATCAACGTGAAGGCGATGGTGCGGCTCTCGTTCGTGCTCTCCGGTGCGGTGGGCGCGTTGGCGGGCGTGCTCATCACCCCTCTCACCAATGTCACGTACGACCAGGGCTTTACGCTCGCGCTCAAAGGCTTCGCGGCCTCCGCGCTCGGCGGCTTCGGCCGCAGCAGTTCAGCGATCGTCGGCGGACTTGCGCTCGGTCTGATTGAGGCGAGCTCGGCCGCGGTCATGCCTTCGGGCTGGAAGGATTCCGTCGCGCTCGCCGTGCTCGTGCTGGTGCTGATGATCCGGCCGGCGGGGTTGCTCGGGGGCCGCGAAGAGCGCCGCCACACGCAGGCGCTTTGAGCGATCGGTCGGGCGATGCGCAAATCCCTGCTGCCGCTTTCGCTGTCGTTCGCCGTATGGCTCGTGCTGCCGCTCGCGATATCGACCGAAGGCACGCTGCATCTTTTCGTTCTATCGGCGATCAATCTGATTCTCGCGGTCGGGCTGTCGCTGCTCTTCGGCTACGCGGGTCAAATCTCGCTCGGACAGGCGGCGTTCTACGGGTTCGGCGCATATCTATCGAGCTGGCTCGCGACGCGTCACCATGTGCCGCCGGCGATCGGCCTCGTCGTCGCAACGGTGGTTCCCGCGGCGGTCGCCTACGTTCTGGGCCGCCCGATCCTACGGCTGCGCGGCTACTACCTCGCGATGGTGACCGCCGGCATCGGATTGATCGCACACACCGTTTTCGTTGAGTGGGAGAGCGTCACCGGCGGCTATTCGGGCATCACGAACATTCCGCCACTCGCGCTCGGGCCGCTCGTCGCCAAGTCGGCAACCGCGATGTATTACGTGAGCGGGCTGTTCGCCTTCGTTGTGCTGTTGCTCGCCACCCGCATCGTCGACACCGCGTACGGGCGCGCGATGCGCACGATGCGCGAATCCGAAGCGGCGGCGCGCTCGGTGGGCATCGCCGTGTCGCATTTGAAAGCGGAGGTGTTTGCGCTCTCGGCGGGCCTGTCAGGTCTCGCCGGCGCGCTGTACGCGCATTACGCGAGCTTCATCAGCCCCGAGAGCTTCACGATCGAAACGTCGGTTAACCTGCTGCTCGCGCTCGTGATCGGCGGCGTGACCTCGCTGTGGGGCGCTGCGATCGGCGCCGTGCTGCTCACGTTCATGCCAGAGTGGTTCCACGAGCTGAAGAGCGCGTACGGGCTCGTGCTTGGCGGCCTTGTGATCGTGCTGCTGACGCTCGAGCCGCGCGGTCTCGTCGGGCTCGCGATGCGCCTGCGCTACCGGTGGGTGCGCCACCGCATGCTCGCGCGGGTCAACGCCTGAATTCGATGGAGCTCGTCATCGACAACGTCGGGGTGCGCTTCGGCGGCCTCTGGGCCAACAAAGGCGTGTGCTTCGACGTAAAGGGCGAGTCGATCACTGCGGTGATCGGTCCCAACGGCGCGGGCAAGTCTACGCTGTTCAACGTGATCACCGGCTTCATCAAGCCGACCGAAGGCGAAGTTCGCTTGGACGGGCATCGGCTTTCGGGCCACGCGCCCGAATCCGTCGCGCGCAGAGGCATCGCGCGCACCTTTCAGATTCCTGAAATCTGTCATGAGCTCTCCGTCTACGACAACGTGCTGGTCGGCGCGCACCGGCACGTGCACGGCGGCCTCTTCGGCCAAGCGCTCGGAGTTGGCCGCGCAGCGGCCTCGATGGCCCATGCTCGCGAACTCGCGCGGCGCGAGCTCGTGAGCACCGGCTTGTGGGACATGCACGACGCGCCCGCGCACGTGCTTCCGCTCGGAAAGGTGCGCTTGCTTGAGATCGCGCGTGCGCTCGCGTCGTCCCCGAAGCTGCTGCTTCTCGACGAGGCGGCATCGGGTCTCAACTCGCAGGAGTCGACTGAGCTCGCGCGCCTGGTGCGCACGCTGCCGGCGCGCGGCGTGACCGTCATCCTGATCGAGCACAACGTGCGCTTCGTGATGGATCTCGCGGACACAATCGCCGTGCTCGACTACGGACAGTTGATCAGCATCGGCTCGCCCGACGTCGTGCGCCAGGACGAGCGCGTGATCGCGGCGTATCTCGGCAAGCGGAAAAAGTGATGCTGAATGTACAGAACCTCGCCGTGCATTACGGCGGCATCGCGGCAGTGCGCCAAGTTTCGTTCGACGTCGCCGCTGGCGAGTGCGTCGCGATCGTCGGGCCGAACGGCGCGGGCAAGTCGTCGACGCTGCGCGCGATCTCCGGCCTCGCGCCGACGAGCGAAGGATCGGTGACGTTCGACGGCACGCAGCTCAATACGCTGCCCGCGCACGAGATCGCGCGCCTCGGCATCGCGCACGTGCCCGAAGGACGCCATGTTTTCGGCCCGTTGTCGGTCGAAGACAATCTGCTGCTCGGCCGGCAGCGGCTCGGCAAGGTCGCCGCCACCACGGGACTCGAGCGTGTGTACGCGATCATGCCGAAGCTCAAGGATCGCCGGCGGCAGAAAGCCGGCAGCCTGTCGGGCGGCGAGCAGCAGATGCTCGTGATCGGTCGCGCGCTGATCAGCGAGCCGATGATGCTCATGCTCGACGAGCCGTCGATGGGCCTCGCGCCGCAGATCGTGGACTCGGTGTTCGAGCTCCTCGCCGAGTTGCGCAATGCGGGACAAACCATTTTGCTCGTCGAGCAGAACGCGCAGCAGGCGTTGACGTTCGCCGAGCGCAGCGTCGTGCTGAATCTGGGCGAGGTCAAGATGCAAGGCAAGTCTTCCGAGCTGCTGGAGCATTCCGACGTGATCAACGCGTATCTCGGCAGCATAGCCGACGCAAGCGAAGGCGCCGCGCCATGACTACGATGCGGTGGAGACGCCGTCCCGACGGTTCGAACTGGGGCGAGTTCGGCGCCGACGATCAACTCGGCCGGCTGAACCTGCTCACCGCGGAGGTCGTTCGGAAGGGACTCGCGGAAGCGAAGGAAGGCCGCACGTTTTGCCTCAGTCTTCCGCTCGACTATCCCGGCGGCAACTCATTGAGCCCGAGCCGGCTTCCTCCGGTGCTGCGCCCGACGATGCGCAAGGGACGCGCGAGCTACGCTTACAAGCTGGCCGTGGAAGATCCGCGCATGACCGACGTGCTGAACGACGACCTCGCGGTGCTTCACCTCCAGTATTCGACGCAGTGGGACGCGCTGGGCCATGTCGGTCAGCTGTTCGATGCCGACGGCGATGGCGAGCCGGAGATGGTTTTCTACAACGGCTACCGCGCCGGCACCGACATCGTTGGACCGACCGAGAGCGCCGAGGGATCGACGGTGTTCGCTAACGCGCTCGGCGTCGAGCGGCTTGCCGAGCGAGCGATCCAAGGTCGCGGCGCGATGATCGACTTCGTGCACCACTTCGGCCGCGAGCGCGTCGTGGTCGGCTACGACGAGCTGATGCGCGTGCTCGACGCGGATCATGTCGAGATCGAGGCCGGCGACATCGTGTGCCTGCACACCGGCCTTGCGGCGATGATCCTCGAGATGAACAAGAAGCCCGACGGCGCGCGGTTGCTGCGATCGTGCGCAGTGCTCGACGGTCGCGACGAGCGATTGTTGCAATGGATTACTGATACCGGGCTCGTGGCGATTGCCGCCGACAACTACGCGGTCGAGTTGAATCCGGGCCGCGATCAGACGCCGCGCTGCTCGTATCTTCCGCTGCACGAGCACTGCCTGTTCAAGCTAGGCATTCCGCTCGGCGAATTGTGGTACTTGTCCGAGCTTGCGTCGTGGTTGCGAACGCATGCGCGCTCGCGCTTCCTGCTGACGGCGCCGCCACTGCGCCTTCCCGGCGCGATCGGCTCGCCGGTCACTCCCGTGGCGACCGTCTGATGACGAACGGGTCGAACGGCGGGCCGGTCGATGCGCGTCAGCAGGTGACCGCGCTTGCGCGCGGGCTCGCGATCCTGCAGTGCTTCACGACAACGCGCAAACAGCTCGGTAGCGCCGAAATCGCACGCTTGACCGGATTGCCGCAGCCGACCGTGTGGCGACTATGCCAGACGCTCGTGCAGGCGGGCTTCCTAGCCGCCGCGCCCGCGAGCCAGCGGCTGCAGCTCGGCGCGTCGGCCCTCGCGCTCGGCTTTGCGGCCGCGGCGGCGTTCGACATTCTGGAGAGCGTGCGGCCGCGCATGCAACAGATCGCCGATCGTTACAATGCCGCATGCTCCGTTGCAGGCCGCGACGGGTTCGACATGGTCTACCTGCAGCGTTGCGCGGCCGAGGCAATGTTCGGGATGAACCTCCAGCGCGGCTCGCGGCTACCGATCGCGAAATCGACGCTGGGATGGGCGTATCTGGTTGGCCTCGGCGACGTTGCGCGCGATTCGCTGTTGCGCGCGCTGCGCAAGGGCGACCCCGAACAGTGGCCAAGCATCGAACGTGACCTTCCGCAAGCGTTGCGCGATTTCGATCGCAAGGGCTTCCTACTGCGACGCGGTCTCACGCATCGCGAGATCATCGCGCTCGCCGTGCCCATTGTGTCGACCACGAGCTCGCACACGCTCGCGATCAACTGCAGCGGCAACCGGCGCGACCTGTCGGCGCGCCAACTCGAGGACGAGATCGCCCCGGAATTGAAGGATCTCGCGGCGACGATCGGTGCGGCACTCGCCAATCCCGCTGCCGAGCCGCGTCGCATCGACACGTTGGCCGACGATGCCGTACGCGGGCGCTCGACACGCGTATCGCATGACCGCTAGCAACCCCGCGGCCCGCGCGGACGTTGCCTCGCCCGTTCTGTTCCTCGAAATCGCGGCGGCCAGCGGTCATCGCATCGGCCACGCGCGCCTTGCGCGTGCGCGCCAGCGCAACGCGCTGAACCGCGACATGTGCACGTCGATGCTCGAACAGCTTCGCGCGTGGGCGTCGGACGAATCGATCGCTTGCGTCGTGATCGACGGCGACGGCGACAAAGCGATGTGCGCCGGCGGTGACGTCGTCACGGTGACAAAGCATATCAAGGCGGGGGGTGCGAGCCGCTATGCCTACGGCGATGCGCTCTTCGGCGACGAATATCGCCTCGTGCGCCTGATTCACGAGTATCCGAAGCCGGTCATCTCCTGGGCACACGGTGTCACGATGGGTGCCGGCATGGGCCTTGCCGTCGCGGCGTCGCATCGGATTGTGTCACCCGGCGTCATGCTCGCGATGCCGGAGATCCAGATCGCGCTGTTTCCCGATGTCGGCGCAGGCTGGTTTCTCAACCGTGCGCCCGCCGGCGTTGGCCTTCTAGTTGCGATGACCGGACTTGTGCTCGGAGAAGCGGACGCGCGGTTCGCCGGCTTTGCCGACTGGTCGCTACCGTTGGAGCAGCGTGACACGGCTCTTGACCGCCTCACCCGCATTCAGTGGACCGGCATTTCGCGCGACGATCGCGCAGCGATCGATAGGATGCTCGATAAGCTAGCATTGTTACCGAACACGCCGTTCAATCCGTCGCCCGTGCAGCAACGGTCCGAGACGCTTCGATCGTTGTCGCGCGCGCCCGATCCCGCCACGCTAGCGGACGCGCTCATGCGCGAGGCCGCGATCGATCATTGGTTTGGCCCGCTTGCGGACAACCTATCGGCCAGCTCGCCTTTCGCCGCCGCGGTGACATTCGAGCACCTTCGGCGCTCCCGCATGCTTTCGCTGTCGTCTACGCTCGATCAGGACGACATCCTCATCAAGGCTCTCATTCGCCGAGACGACTTCGTCGAAGGCGTCCGCGCACTATTGCTCGACAAAGATCGAAGTCCCGCATGGTCGCCGGCTCGATTCGGCGATGTGTCGGCTGAAGCCGTTCACGCCTGCTTCCGGCCGCCAAGACACTGAACGGAAAAGCAAGTACGACCGATTCGCTCGGCGCGATTGCAACCATTCCACCATTCCTACCCCGCGCGCTTTATTGACCACCAACGGATGTGCTGATACCTCTGCGGACTCACAACTCAATGCGTATTCTGTTGCGAGTGACCTCTCGAGAACTCGCGCGGTGGCGCTGACGAGCCAGCGGCGCCGATTCCATGAGTAGCGCCGACTACGTAACTGCGCCAGCCAGCGCTTGCTCTAGTACAAGGCGCAGTTCACCGGCAAGCTCTATCCCTTCCGGAATTGTAAATCGAGCCAACACATGCTCATCGCGCCCGTTATCCTTAACGATTTTCCTTAATGCCGGGAGCAACTTCTTACCGAGGACCGTTTTGGGAGATGGACCGTTCATTGTGGTCCAAAGTGCCTCGCTGTTCGGTGATCCTCCATGCGGATACAGCGTTCTAATGACGAGCGCCCGCTTCTTTAGGAACGTGTCTCGCGCCGCTGTAATTAGCCCAACTGCTTCCTCTATCCAACGCTCCGCCACTGAGGAGTCGACGGAATAAAGGCGCGCTAGGTAGTCATGCTGACAGAAATAGGCCTCGACATCGACGTGTTCGGTTATCCAAGCGAATGCGTGAACGGCCGTGTAGGCACTTTTCCATTGTGCGCACTCCTCCGGAGTCATGAAGTCCCTGTCGCGATGAACCACTACCTTCAGCATTGATGAGTCATCGCCGATTAGGCCCTCGACCATTCGACTTTTCGGAAGGTTTTCGATACCGAAGCAGCGGCACACCTGAATCTGCCTATTCAATTGCGGCCACTGTCGAAGTAGCGTACGTATGGCAGTGTCGTCTTCGTCTTCCACGAAAAATACACAAAGCTTGTCCAGTCCGCCCCAGCCCAATCGCCGTCTGATTACTTCATTGGACGCGGCAACGATGCTTCCTTCGTGGAGCCACACGAGATTTGCGCTAGTCGATGCTGCGCGTGCGATAAAGGGACTGTGTGTGGTGAGGACGATTTGGGTCTTGTACTCGTGCGCAGCAGCCTCAAGCGCCTCGATGAGTCGTTCCTGTTTGTCGGCATGCAAATGAGCATCGGGCTCATCGATTAACAACAGTTTGGGCCTGAAAAGTAGCAGGTAGGCGAAGATCTGGACGACTTGCAACACACCTGTCGCCGCTGTTTCAAGGGACCTACTATTGCCGGCGCCGAGCGATCCATGCCGATAGAGCGCTCGTATGTTCACGTCTTCCCGGTCGTCGTAAGCTATCGCTATTTCGACGCCTTGGTGAATCTTGCCTACTAATCGATTTAGCTCGGCAAGCCTGTGAAGCGATCCTTCGTTTGTTGTTTCGCCTGGCCACCGGCTCGCTAAGTTGAACAACACATTACGGAGAACGCTTCCCGCGTCACCACTAGCAGTTCGTTGAAAAGCGGCTCGATTTGATCGCCGACTTATCGTGAAAATGGTTCGTTGGAATCATGTAACCTTGGGTGGCATGCATCGTCGCCCGGTTCGGCGCGTTTCGGGCGCCGTTTACGGTCGGTTTAGCGCGCAACAGCGACACCGATCCCGTCATTTACCCGCTTTCAGCAAAAAGTTTAGGCAGCCGTCGCAGGTTGACGGCGGTCATCGTCAATGCGAATACCAGCTCGGCACGCTCGAGGCCACGCAGCTTCAATTGGCGCAGCGTGCCGTGCTGCTTGCCGTCGCCGAAGATAGTTTCGATCAGTTTGCGAACGATTTGACTCACTGCATAGCCGGGATGGCGTGTGGTGCGCTGATCGATCGCACTGGCGCGCCCCTTGGTGCTTTGAGCAACATGCGGGGTAACGCCGATAGCGCGGCAGTCAGCCACGAAGTCGGCCGTGTCGTAGCCCTTATCGGCGCCCACCGTCTTGCGCGCTTGGCCCGGCTGCTGCGCCGCCAGCATCTCGAGGGCCGCTTCGCGTTCGGCCGTTCCGCTCGCATGGGTAAGACGCTGATCAACCACCAGTCCGTTGCGATTCTCCATCAACGCGTGACCCATGTAATAGGGCAGCGCCTCGGCATTCTTGCTCTTGCGAAACAGCCGCGAGTCAGGGTCGGTGCGGCTCTCATGGCTGTCGTTGGTGCGCTTTTGATCGCGGAAGTTGACCTCGGGATTGCTCTTCGAGCCACTCGACGGCGGCGGTGGGCCATCCTTGGGCACAAAGCTCTTCTGCGAGGCCCAGGCACGAATCAGCGTGCCATCCACCGAGAAGTGTTCGGCACTCAACAGTCCTTTCGTGCGCGCCTGCGCGAGCACTTCCTCGAACAGCACGCCGCTCGCATCGTGCTCGATGAGGCGATCGCGGTTCTTGGAAAAAGTGGAGTGATCCCATGGATCATCCTCGATCGACAGCCCGACAAACCAGCGGAACAGCAGGTTGTAACCCAACTGCTCGATGATCATGCGTTCGCTACGCACCCCGTAGAGCACTTGCAGCATCAGCGCTCGCAGCAGCTTCTCCGGGGCGATCGAGTCTCGACCGCCCGGCGCGTACATCGCGGCGAACACGCAATCCATCCGCTTGAGCGCGGTGTTCAGAATCTCACGCACCGGACGCAACGGGTGCTCGTTGGGCACGAAGCTTTCCAAACTGCGCACGGAGAACAGCATGTCTTGCATGAAATCTGCACCGCGCATCGCTCTGTCCTCGCCCGAGAAACGATGGAAACCTCTGCAAGAACAGTAGGCACAATTACCTCTTTTGCAAGTCGAATTTCAACGAACTGCTAGCGGCATGGCGACGCAGCAACGGCTGCGCGAGTACCGTCTCTCGTTCCGTCAATCCCGCCAATCCAGGGATATATGTCGTTAAGAACGTGTGTCTCTGCTTAAAGGGCGTAACAGCGGCGCCGCCTTCAATGCGAACGCCGATGGCTCCGCGATTGCGCGCCGCAGAGATACTTATCGTCGCGGCCAGTGCAGCGGTTCCGGGTTCAGCAACGTGTTCAAACGAGACACGGGTTGGCGGAATCGTGCTTTCGGAAGACAGTTCGCCGCGATACGCGGTTTTGAGCGGATCGCTTGAAGGCAGATAATCGAGGCGGTCGAAGGAGACCACCTCCTTCGTGTTCTTTGGCTGAATGTAGCTCGCAGCCCTCGTTGCCCAGTGTATCGCTTGAAGAACCGAAGACTTGGCAGATCCATTGCCCCCAACCAATACCGTTACATCGGCTAGGTGCAGATGAAGCCGCTGAATGGCCTTGAAGTTTTCGATCTGAATAGTACGGAGACGCGGCCATTTAAATGACTTAGCGCTGTCAACGAGCGCTTGCGGGTCGATGGTATCTATTGCAACGCCCGTCACGCCCGTCACGCCCGTCACGCCCGTCACGCCCGTCACGCCCGTCACGCCGGTCACGTCGGTTGCGCCGGTTGCATCCTCCGGGGTCACTGCACTATCCAAGACTGCTCCGCTGCCGTTGCTTGATGGGGGCATTGTTGTCATTCGCCATATCTGCGTCTTAATTTTCGACGAGTCCGCCGCATTATGGCTAGGTCGACGGTCCGCCGCAATGACTCGCCACGCTAGCGTTCGCAACCGGCGCTGTTTGACCCTGCCCCGGTTTCACGTACATCAGAACGTTGGTAACGTTCTAATGGACGGAGGGCGAGATGGGAAGGAAGGAGTCAGTTCCGAATCGGCGGTACACGGAAGAGTTCAAGACTGAGGCGGTCAGATTGGCGCTGTCGATCGGTGGCAACGCCGCGGCGAAGCGGTTGGGCATTCCGCAGTCGACCATAACGAATTGGGTTCGACGAAGTCGAGGAGGGGCATCGGCCCCGACCGCGGGCACGGCGGCACCGGTGAAGCGTCCGGTGTCGGAGCTGGAGGCCGAGAATGCGCGGCTTCGGCGTGAACTGGCCAGTGCCAAGCTGGATCTGGAGATCGTAAAAAAAGCGGCGGCGTATTTCGCGAAGGAGTCGCGGTGAGATACGCCTGGATCGAGCAGCATCGCGACGACTACGCGGTTAGCAGGATGTGCCGGCTGCTGGCGGTGTCGCGTAGCGGCTATCTGCAATGGCGGCGGCGCCCGCCGAGTGCGCGTGCGCAGGCCAATGCGCAGCTCGATGCGCAGGTGGCGGCGATGCACGCGGCGAGCAAAGGCAGCTATGGGCGTCCGCGCATCGTGCGCGGGCTGCATGAGCAGGGTCTGCGCGTGGGCCCAGAGCGGGTGCGTCGCAGCCTGCAACGACAAGCGCTGCGTCCGGTCTACAAGCGCCCCTATCGGGTGACGACCGATTCCAATCATCGCCAGCCGCTGGCACCAAACGTTCTCGATCGCCGCTTTGACCGTTGGAACATCAATCGCGCCTGGGTTTCTGACATCACCTACATCAGCACGGTCGAGGGCTGGTTGTATCTCGCTGTCGTGATGGACTTGTCCAGCCGCCGCATTGTCGGCTGGTCGATGAGCGCGCGACTGCATGCGGAGCTGGTCTGCCAAGCGCTGCAGGCGGCCTATTGGCGACGTAAACCGGGGGCGGGACTGATCATGCATTCCGACCGTGGCACCCAGTACGCGAGTGTCCGCTACCGCAAGCTGATTGCCGATTTCCGGATGCTGCAGTCGATGAGCCGCAAGGCCAATTGCTGGGACAATGCGCCGATGGAGAGCTTCTTCAAGACGTTGAAAGTCGAACGCGTCTATCAACTTCGATATGCAACCCGCGCTCAGGCGCGTCTCGACATCGTTGACTGGATCGAAGGCTTCTACAATCATCGACGCTTCCACTCGTCGATCGGGTATCAGATCCCGGCACGCATAGAATCACGACTCATGGCTGCATAGCCTGGTGTACGTCGAATCGAGGCAAGGTCAGTTAGATCCATCTCAGGCGATTAATCGTCGAGCAAGTGCGCTAAGAATGTGCTTGAGTGCCGGTGGGTTACGGTTTATGTCGAGCGCTCTGGGGCAACACCACTCTCATCGAAGCGACCGATATTCCTCAGGGGGAAGTGACTTATCGAGGGGGCCGCGAATTCGTCGCCCTTGCGATCTTCACTCGCACGCTTACGCCCTAACGGTTGCGAGTGGGCGCTATGGAGTGACGAGCAGCGTCCCGCCAGCTCCGGGACGCTGAACATCCGCTGCAAGACGAAACCAGATGTCGATGTGAACCGCGCCGAGTTTGGCGGAGGCTCCATTCTTTGAGAGGATGGAGCAATGAGCAGACCTTCGAAGTTTTCACCTGAAGCGCAGGAGCGGGCCGTCCGGATGGTCTTCGAGCACCGCGCCGAGCACGACTCGCAGTGGGCGGCGATCCGCTCGATCGCCGGCAAGATCGGTTGTACCGCGGAGACGCTGCGGCGGTGGGTCCGCCAGGCCGAAGTCGACACGGGCAAGCGCACAGGGACAACGACGGATGAGCAGGAACGCATCCGCACTTTGGAGCGCGAAAATCGCGAGCTCCGCCGGGCCAACGAGATCCTGAAGCTGGCCAGTGCGTTTTTCGCCCAGGCGGAGCTCGACCGCCGAGTGAAGTCTTGAGTGAGTTTATCGACCAGCACCGTGATCGTTTCGGGGTCGAGCCGATCTGCGCGGTTCTGCCGATCGCCCCGTCGACGTATTTTGCGCATGCCGCTCGGCGCGCCGATCCGACCCTGCGCAGCGAGCGCGCCAAGCGCGATGCTGCGTTGATCCCGAAAGTCCATCGTGTGTATCGCGAGAACTTCGAGGTTTACGGCGTGCGCAAAGTGTGGCGACAGCTGCAACGCGAGCGCTTCGATGTCGCGCGTTGCACGGTGGAGCGTCTGATGAAGCGCCTTGGCTTGAAAGGGGTGATTCGCGGCAAACCCGTGCGCACCACGATCAGCAACCCCGCCGCGCCGTGTCCGCTCGATCACGTCAATTGGCAGTTCGATGCGAGCCGGCCGAATGAATTGTGGGTATCGGATTTCACCTACGTGTCGACCTGGCAAGGCTTTGTGTACGTGGCCTTCATCATCGACGTGTTCGCTCGGCGCATCGTCGGCTGGCGGGCATCCTCGACGCCGCACACGGACTTCGTGCTCGATGCTTTGGAGCAAGCCCTGTACGAGCGCCGTCCGCGCGTCGGCAAACGTCTGGTGGCGCATTCGGACAGGGGAAGTCAATACACAAGTATCCGCTACACCGAGCGACTGGCAGAGGCCAGCATCGAGCCGTCCGTGGGCAGAGTGGGTGATTCGTACGACAACGCGCTGGCCGAGACAATCAACGGGCTCTACAAGGCCGAGGTGATCCACCGTCGTCGTTGGCCAAGTCGCGCCGATGTCGAACTGGCTACCCTCGAATGGGTGAACTGGTACAACGTAAGCGATCAATGAACCACATTCTTGCGGGCTGACGACGGATTGCGCACGCTCTTCGCTTTCCACGGCGAAGGAGCGGGCGATGACGAAGGTGAAGTTGGAGCGCTGGCGAGGGCATTTGGCGGCCGCGCGTGAGCAAGGCATTTCGATTGCGCGCTACGCGCGTGAGCACGGGTTGTCGCGATTCACGCTGTACGCGGCGCACCGGCAATGGCGAGGCGAGGAACTCACCGCAGCGAAGCGGTCAAGGCGGCACGGTTCATCGGTGGTGGCGAACGCGTCGCCGTTTGTCCGAGTCGAGGTGGCGTCGCCGGCGGCGCTGTTGCGGGTACGTCTTTCCAACGGCGTGGAGCTCGAGTTTGGCAACGTCGATTCGACAGCTTGCTCGACGCTGATCGGGGTGCTCGCCGCGCTGCCATGTTCCGGCTGAATTCGGCGCTGGCGGTGTATGTGCACCGCGACCCGGTGGATTTCCGCAAGAGCGTGAACGGCTTGGTGGCGATCGTCGAGCAGTCGCTGCGCTTGGACGTGTTCGCACCGGCGTGCTTCGTGTTTGGCAATCGGCGCCGCGACAAGGTGAAGCTGTTGGGTTGGCAGAAGAACGGTTTTTGGCTCTGCTACAAGCGTCTGGAAGCGGACCGTTTCATCTGGCCGCGTGCGGACGCGGCAATCATGGCACTCACGGTAGAGCAGTTGCACTGGTTACTCGACGGCATCGATCTCGCCGCGTTGCGCGGACACCACACACGCGAGTTTCGGCGCGCGAGTTGACGCTCGATTCCGTAGTCGCGCCGCCGCTGTTGTGATGCAATCTCGCCATGTCGTTGCACAGCGAACTCGATGCCGTCGCGTTGCAAGCGCGGCTGACGCAGTTCCAGGATGAGATCGCGGCGCTGCATCAGGACCGCGCGTCACGGCAACAACAGATCGAAGCGCTGCAAGCGCAATCGAAGCAGCTTGAAGCCGAAGCAAAGGTGCTGCGTGTCGAGCGCGACCTGTACAAGGAGCGGGTAGCCGCGATGGAGCGGCGGCTGTTCGCGGCGAAGAGCGAGCAGCGCGGCGCCCATCAGCGCGATCTGTTCTTCAACGAAGCCGAGGCGCTCGCGCCGACGGGCCCGAGCGTGGCGAAGGTACGCGTTCCGGCGCACGAGCGGACCAAGCGCGGGCGCAAGCCGCTCGATCCGGCGTTGCCGCGCGAAGTCATTCGCTACGAGTTGCCCGAGGCCGAGCGGGTGTGCCCGCACGACGGCAGCGCGCTCAAGGAGATCGGGGTCGAGGCGAGCGAGCAACTGGACATCGTTCCGGCGCAGGTGCGCGTCATCCGCCACGAGCGGGTGAAGTACGCCTGCCCGTGCTGCAGCCAGGGGATGCGCACGGCGGCGGCCCCGCCGAAGCTCATCGCGAAGGCACTGTTGACCGAGAGCGCGCTTGCCTGGGTGATCACGGCGAAGTACCAGGACGGGCTGCCGCTGTATCGGCAGGCGGCGCTGCTGGGCCGCTTCGGCGGGGAGATCGCGCGCAACACGCTCGCCCACGCGGTAGTGCAGGTGGGGCGCGCGGTGGTGCCGATGGTGAACCTCCTGCGCGATCACCTGCTCGATGCCGACATCGTGCACGGCGACGAGACCGAAGTACAGGTGCTCAAGGAGAGCGGCCGCCCGGCGCAGGCGAAGTCGTATCTGTGGGTGCAGATGAGCGGAGCCGGACCGCCGGTGCGTCTATTTAGCTACGCCCCCTCGCGCAGCGCGAAGACCGCGGCCGAGATCTACGCCGGCGCACACGGGGCGCTGATGAGCGACGGCTACGAGGTGTACGCCAAGGTAGCGGCTGCGAACGGCTTGGTGCACCTGGGCTGCTGGGCGCATGCGCGCCGCTATCTGGTCGAAGCCGAAGCCGCGCTACCCAAGGCCGCGCGTCCACCCGATCATCCGGCCACCCAGATGCTCGCAGTCATCAGCGAGCTCTACGGCGTGGAAGCGCGCTGGCGCGAGCGGCCGATCGTTGCCGACGAGACAGCCGAGCAGGTGTTGGCGCTGCGCTACCGCATGCGGCAAGAGCACAGTGCGCCGCTCATCGAACGGCTCCAAGCACTGCTCTTGATGCACCTGCACGGCGTGCTGCCGCAAAGCCTGCTCGGCAAGGCGCTGCATTATCTGCACGAGCAATGGCCGAAGCTCGTTCGCTTCCTCGGTGACGGTCGCTACCCAATCGACAACAACGCCTGCGAGAACGCGATCCGCCCGTTTGTGATCGGGCGCAAGAATTGGTTATTCAGCGACAGCGTCGCCGGCGCGCAGGCGAGCGCCAATCTTTACTCGCTGATCGAAACGGCCAAAGCCAGTGGCATCGAGCCCTATCGCTATCTGCGCCAGCTCTTCCACGCGCTGCCCACTGCAAAGAGCGTCGACGACTACGAGGCGCTGCTGCCCTGGAACATCACGCTGGCGCCGTAACCGCGGTCGATTCGTTCCCGACGATCACGCTTCCCGCGGCTGCGCAAGAACGCGGATCATTGATCGCTTACGCTGCAGGCGCAGGCCGACGGAATCTGCGGGGCGACGCGCTACGAGCGCTCGCCTGAGCTCGTGGACACGCGCGCTGGCAGCTATGAGCGGAAGCTGGAAACGAAGGCGGGCGTTGTCACGCTGAAGGTACCGAAGCTGCGTTCGTTGCTCTTCGAGACGGCGATCATCGAGCGCTATCGGCGCCGCGAGTCGTCAGTCGAGGAAGCGTTGGTCGAGATGTACCTGGCAGGAGTGAGTGTGCGGCGGGTCGAAGACATCACCGAGGTGCGATGGGGAACCCGAGTGAGCTCGGGCACGGTGTCGCGGCTCAATCCAGAAGATCTACCGCCACATCGAGGCGTGGCGCAACCGCAAGATCAATTGGCCGCGGCCAAGGACTCCAAACAACGCCTCGGCTATGTCCGAGCCTGGGCGTTCGGCAAACGGCGGATTCGATTGGAAAGTCGGTCAAAAAACGCGTCGCTGCGGCGCTCTGGCCCCTTCCCAAGCTCACACCCCCACACGATGAATACTCGCCATCCAGCTCTTCGGAGCTCGCGGACGTTTCGCCGTAAGCGGCTGGGCAACACATCTTGCCATGATGCGTGGAATCAGCTCGGAGGCGTCGCCGGCATCCAACCGTGCGGCAGTAATTCGCCAATGCGGCTCGCCGGTTGCGTGGGCAGCCGCTCGAGAACGTCTTTGAGGTACCGATAAGGATCGTGGCCGTTGAGCCGCGCTGATTGAATCAAGCTCATGACCGCGGCGGCACGCTTTCCCGCGCGCAGCGATCCCGCAAACAACCAGTTCGAGCGCCCCAGCGCGATCGGGCGGATGCGATTCTCGACCCAGTTGTTGTCGATAGGTAGCGTGCCGTCGTCAAGGAAGCGCGTCAGCGCCTTCCAACGCCCGAGGCTATAGTCGATGGCCTTGGCGATCGCCGTTCCGTCGGTCGCCTTCTGCCGTTGCAGCAGCAGCCATTCGCGCAACTTGTCGGCGATCGGCTGCGATTGCAGCTGCCGCATTCGCTGTCGCTGCTCGGCGCTCAGTTCCTGCGCTTCGCGCTCGACATCGTAGAGCTTTGCGAATAGCTTCAGCGCTTCCTCGGCCAAGGGACTCTTGTGGTTCACCCACAGATCGCTGAATTTCCTGCGCGCGTGCGCGAGGCAGCCCACCTCGGTCACGCCGTCGGCGAACAAGCCCTTGTACCCTGAGTAGTCGTCGCAAACGAGCTTGCCCGACCAGCGTTCGAGAAATTGCTTGGGGTGTGCCGCGGCACGACTGTCGGCGAAGTCGTAAACGACTGCGTGCACGCCGTCGAATTGCGTCGAGCTGTAGCTCCAGATATACGCGCGGTGCGTTTTGCCCTTGCCGGGCATCAGCATTGCCACCGGTGTCTCGTCGGCGTGCAGCACCGCTCGCTCGAGCAGCATAGCCTTCAGCGCATCGACCAACGGCTGCAACCGCACGCCGCAAACACCGACCCACTGCGCAAGTGTCGAGCGCGGTATCGCAAGGCCCGCCCGCTCGAAAATGCCTTCCTGTCGATACAGTGGTTGGTGATCGGCGTACTTCGCCACCAGCACCTGGGCGAGGAGGCCCGCGGTCGCAATGCCCTTGTCGATCACCTGCGCGGGCACCGGCGCCTGGATCAGCGTCTGGCATTTCGCGCAGGCCCATTTGCCGCGAATGTGCCGCTCGACGTGGAACACGCCCGGGGTGTAGTCGAGCTTCTCGCTCACGTCCTCGCCGATGCGCTTCATCGCGCAGCCGCAACTGCACACGGTTTGTTCCGGCTCGTGGCGCACATCGACGCGCGGCAGGTGCGCTGGCAACGGGCTACGTTTGGGCTGCTCCTTAGGCGCTTGTGCGGGTTGCGCCGATCTTAGCGTCGCGAGCTCCGCCGCGATCGCCTCCAGATCGGCGTCGATCGTCTCGTCGAGGAGGCTCCCCTGTGCGCCGTGCAGTTGTTCGCTGCGCGCGGCAAACTTCCAGCGCTTGAGCAGCGCCATCTCATGAGTGAGTTGCTCAATCTTGAGCTGCTTGTGCCGCAGCTCCCGATCCTTGCCGGCGAGGGTTTCGATCAGCCCGGCAGCGAATTCGCGCAGTTGCTGCGCGTCCATTCGAGTGAGCTGATCGTGCATCTGCATGCGTTGAAATGGTGCCACATCGATTCGTGTGGCAACAACATTTTTCACGCCACGCGGATCGTTGCCTGTGCGCCGATGCGACACCATGGCAATCCGATCACCAACGCCTGCAACTGCTCGGTGCTGATCGTCAGTCGCGGGCACGATTCCGAACTCGCCCAGATGAAGCGGCCCTGGTGCAGTCGGCGCGCGCACAGCCAGATGCCGATACCGTCGTGCACCAGCAGCTTGATGCGATTCGCTCGCCGATTGGCGAAGAGGTACGCGTGATGCGCGCGCGCCTCGCCGAACACGCGAACCACGCGCGCCAGTGCCGTTTCCGTTCCGGCGCGCATGTCTATCGGTTCCACCGCGAGCCACACCGCGTCGATGCGCATCACCGCAGCAGCTCGCGCAACCAGACCGCGCAATCGGCCGCCGCGGTCAACGGCCAGCCGACCTTGATCAGCGTCGCGCCGCGTCGTAACTCGATCGTGATCGGCTGCGCCGTCGTGACCAGAGATTGCTCCACCGCGATCGGAATGAACGTACCGGTCTCGACGTCCGGCCGAGTCGGCACCGCACTGTCGGTCTCGATCTGCTTCGTTGCTTGTGCCTGTTCCGCTGTCACCACCCAGCGGCGCAACAGGTTCGCGTTCAGCCTGTTGGCCAAGGCCACCGCGGCGATCGATACGCCCGGTTTGCGGCAGGCCGACACCACCTGCGCTTTGAACTGTGCGCTATGCGTGCGCCGACGCCGCCGAGCGAGGTTGCCGTCCTCCGAAGTGTCCACGTGTCCACCAAGAATCTAGGTGGACACGATATTCCTTACCGCAACTCGGCCAGGCAAGATGACTTCGCCGGCCGCTTACGTTTCGCCAATCGCGAGCAGCGTTTCCGTGAATCTTTCTTTGCCAGAAGTCGCGTCTGGTCTTGGGTAGCCGCGAGTATTTGCATCCATGACCGTGCCAGAAGCAGCCATGTACGAAGATGATCGCGCGCCATCGTGGAAGCACAACGTCTGGGCAGCCCGCGAGCGTACGAACGTGCAGTCGAAATCTCAGTCCACGCGTGTGTAGCGCGCGTCGCACGGCGACCTCCGGGACCGTGTCCTTGCCGCGTACCGAAGCCATCATTCGACTTCGGACAACGGCTGAAACTGTGTCCATCACCCCGCGAGACGACCACCGTTGGCAACGTCCCAATCTGCCTCTAGGTGACCGTGTAGCTCTGCCCAGCTCCCGGCACGGCGAATTTCGGATTCGAGGACCACGCCAACTCGGATTGCCATACCTCCGGATGTTTGGGCCGCGGCCCACTCCTTAGCTGCCGCAGCTTTAAGGCGAGAATCGTCCAGCGGATCCTTCCACAGATAATCGCCCTTGGCCTCAAGCACCAAGTAGCCCTCACCATGTTCGCCGGTCGTTTGTATTATGAAATCGGGACGGTACTCGCCGGCAGGAGTGTCCAGCCGGAATTGTGGTGGCGAATTACGGACCCACCATATGACAGATTCCGCGGAGTCAAAAAGCCGCGCAAGTAGCGCTTCCGGCTCCGAGTCAAATGGATAGGCGGCGTGAAGGGCTTTGCGCCAACCACGATAGAGCTGTCGGCGCACAAATGAAGTTCCGTCGTATATCGCCATGTCATTGACTGACAATGTCGGAACAGTCTCGCCCGGGGCAAGCATCAACTCATGTTTCCCGCAATAAGCCGGAAAACCGACAACCTGCGTGCCTGGCAAAAGTCTGTACTTCGCCGGTTTCAAGCGGGCACTGGCCTCCAAAATACTCGCGATCTCTTCGCCCACTTCCGCCGGATCGAAGTCAATGTCTTCTATCCCGGGCCGCACGAAGTCTAGCCAACCGATCACCAGTTGCTCAACTTCATCGAAGTGGGCGGCGTCAGACAGATATCTTCCAAGTTTGCGAATTACACGAAGCGTAACGGCCCGCAAGAACCTGGTGCGAGCCAGCTTTGGTCTACCACGCCCAAGACGCGTCTGCGCGGACGCCAAATCGACGTCAGTAACGACAGCTTCCTTGACTCGTTGCAGGGCTTCTGGAGCGAGCTCGAGACGCAATTCATCTTCTAGATATTCGTAGTTGCGAAACGCAAGTTGCTCCGCGCGCTGCACGGCAACCTGTACCGGTACGACGACGGGATCTGCCTTGTCGTACTCGGTGACCTTCAGCCCGGAGGCGGTTGCACCATTGCCTCCGGTCCACGTTGTCGCGTCGCTGACAATCTTGGTCAGTGCTTCCCTTCCGAAGCAAACGACGTCAAGTTCATCCAATACCGGGTCTTCCACTCGGCGGCCGGCCGGGAGGCGAAGCCCGCGCCCCATCGCCTGCAACGCACCCTGGAACGTCGCCATGACGCGCAGTGGCGTAACCACATAGACATTGGTTACATCCCATCCTTCTGTCAACTCCATCACGTTTACTACGACGCGAATGGGATTGCCGATCTCTTCGATCCCAAGCAGCCTTTCAATTTCCTCCTCACTCTTTGACATCTGCGAGTGAGTAAGCAGAACTTCATCGGCACGGACGCGACCACTTGCGATGAGCCATTCTCTCACTTGGCCCGCATGATCTATATCGCGGGCAAAGAACACGCAAACAGGCTTTGTGGGAGGAAACCCGGAAGGTAATGCGGAAGCAACGGCAGCTTCCTTCTGGTTAAGACGGTCGAGAGAGTATTGAATTGCGGATTTGTCAATGTCGTCTGAGTCCAGGCTTGCATCGGCGAACTGCCGAACGCAAATGTGGACGGACTTGGTGTACAGGCCCTCCCGAAGTGCGCGACGAAGAGGGTAATCGTAGAGAAGATGCTCACCAGTTTCTCCGCGCGGCGTGGCCGTCATGCCGATCTGCATCGCCGGTGACACTCGGCGAATCGCGCTCGCCCAAGCTGTAGTCTCTTTCGCGCTAAGTTTGCCAATGTGGTGAGCTTCGTCAGCGATTACGACCACATCGCCACGAGTGGCGAGTGCCTCGGACGGCGACCCGTCGGCGAAGGGGGGACGGTTCGAGAATCTATCGCTCGACGCAATCAACTGCGGCGAAAGCAGGAAGATCTTCGGCCCTCGGGACAAAAGGTCACCGTCGAATTCAAACGCACGAGGGGAATCGATCTCGTCACCTCGAACAACGCTAGGTTCAGGCACTAGATTTGGATCGACAAAGATGTATTCCCGGAATTGCTGATCGAGCGCCGATTCAAACCTTCGGAGAACGGCGCGCCGCGGCGCTAGTATCAAAAAAACGCGCGCCTCATTGGACAACCAAAGAAGGGCAATAATCGCGCCCGCGAGGCGTGTTTTCCCAATACCCGTAGCCAACGCGAGAGTAAAGGTCGGATGGAACGGATGGTTCCAACCGTCCTTCAACGCCAGGTACGCACGGCGCTCCTCTGGAGTACAGCGACAGAGAGGCTTGGGAAGTCGAAGCAACGCATCCCGCATCTCACGCAGTGCCTCAGCTTGAGGCGGACGCAGTCGCATGGTGTGCAGCACCAAGTCATAGGCGTCTCTCAGTGTGCGTTCGCGGCTCACGCGAGCCCAGCCGCAAAGTTCATTTCGAATGGAATTCTACGAAATTCCACTCCGTCGTGCCTGCTCATTTCGGCTGGCGGATTACCTCGGTGATAGTAGATGCGTAGCGTCTTACCGGCT
Organism: uncultured beta proteobacterium; assembly: GCA_963728935.1. GTDB lineage: Bacteria > Pseudomonadota > Gammaproteobacteria > Burkholderiales > Casimicrobiaceae > CAVSMC01. The sequence continues at coordinate 162,555 of CAVSMC010000005.1, forward strand.
CGAAGCTCAGGACCCAAGGACTCCTGAAGCACCCGGATGACGTCCCGGTCCAGCCTCACTCCGCTGCCGACGTGGACCGCAACCAAGCTACCGTTCAGGGAGGTCCCAATGACCGGAGCCTCGCGCTTTGGGTCGGGTGCGAGGCCTTCGAGCGAAGCCAACGCATCACGAAACGCTGAGCTGTCTGGTGGGTAATGCGCGTAATCGATCGCCGCGGTTCCGGTAGTTACATCTAAGTCCGCCAGTGGCCTTCCCACGACGACGGTGTATAGCACTGCGTCGCATTGCGGACGAGGGCATCCTTCAACAAAATACCGAGGAGATTCGGTGGGTGGCGTGGCCGAGGGGGCATCCAGGAACTCAATAACATCAGGAAGGGGATGCTGTCCGGAAGAGGCGAGGGCGAGTCGAGGCATAAGGATTCCGGATCGGATCTCCTCGTCCGCTCCCAGCTCAACGTACATAGCGCGTCGTCCCATCTGTGTCGCAATCGAGGCCATTTCTGACGCGGGCGACCCAACGTCGACGACGATGCTGTCGGCACTGCTGAAGAGCGCAAGCAGGCGTGACATAAGCCGGGCCGGTTTTGAGATGCCAATCGTGCCGGTGATTGCGCCCGACTTGACCAGATCTTCGAGTTCCTTCTTCGCTTCCTGGGAATAGCCGACGTCGCCGATAGGATTTTTCGACGATCCGAACCAAACGCTTGTTTGATTCAGAGGTGTGTACCTCGCGCCATTGAGATAATTCTTGAGTGCGGGGATTGCATTGTCAGTATTCTTGAAATCAACCGCGTCCCTCGCTGCTGCACTCAACAGGGTACTGAGGGGGAATTCCCAATACCTCCCTTTGCCAGTGGTCGCAGTCTTTCCTGGCCTCGTCGTACCCGCCCATGGTGTACCGCCCGCACCCACGATGCATGCCGAGTACTCCGCGTTGAGCTTTGCCGGAGGCAGCGTAGTGGTAACGATTCTGAGATCGCCTGATCGATCCAGACCTCCAATATCTGCCAGCCATGGTATCGAGGCGAGTTCAGGCGCATCCGCCTCAGACGAAACAGCAATGGCGAACTGCTTGTCGACGGTATGGCCGTCTTCATCGGTCAAGGTCACAGTGACCGACCATTCGCCTGGTTCCGTGAGGCCGCCGGTGGGCGCCCATATCACGCCGGACTTGGGGTTTATTCTCCACACGCCGGGTGGCAATTGCCCGGCCGAAATGCTCCACCGGTACGGGCATACATTTACTTCGTAGTCGCAATCCGGCTTGTTCGCGCCCTTCTGCTCAGCGTTCCACGCACCGCGCGGGTCGTTGTCACGATTCGCAAACCCATCTGGCGGCACTTTAAGTGCAACAACCGGAAGCGATTCCATTCGCCGTGCAAAGATAACAATGTTGTCATGGGTCGGAGAAGTTTCCTTCATTCCAGGCATGTTCCGTGGACTGTAGTTCTTTTGCCACGCCACAGTACCTACGTGGTTGCCAGGACCCGCGATCTCGTCAAGGAGAAGGCGAACAAAATGCGTTTCGTCAATGCCGCAAAGTGCGGTCAATACTCCGTCATCTCGGAGCATGGAATACGCGCGGCGGATAAGACCTTGGACTACCGTAAGCCAAGTGTCTAAGACCGTTTCCCGCTCCGCGGCATCAAAGGAGCCGGCATTGGTCTTGATACGTGGAACATCAATGTAGACAAGCCTTGCGCTCCTACCGACCACCCGACGCAATGCTTCCAGAGCTCGCATTGGCTCCCCCATGACATACCAGGGGTTCGCGATTGGGCTACCCGATCCCTGCGATGGAAGAAGTGGAGTCAACACCCCTGCTAGTACGTCGTCCCACTTCTCCTCGATTTGCCAGCCCAGTTCGGAAGATAGATGTGCTCGAAGACCGCGGCTCGGCCAGTCCAATCCAACACGGATGCGACGTCTCGCAGGTTGTCCTATGACGCCGGAGGAGTCTTCGGTGCTAGGCATCTCGCTCATCCGGTCGGTCGAAAGCAAGGTCTGTGGCCACGTACGCCATTGGGCCTTTGGCTTATGCCAGTCTGGTATCGCCTGTGCAAGTGTGACCCAAGGAGCGAGTCCGCGGGCACTGGAAAATCGTGGATTGGCGTGTGTCTTTGCGGCGTGTACAAGATCAAAGAAGCGATGGATGTCGCGCGTCGGCCGTCCAGCTGCACCAACGATAAACACGCGCCGGCGTGTCTGTGCGACACCGAAATCCGCAGCATTGAAGATCCCCATCGCTACACCGTAGCTATCGGGACCCCCGCAGTGGCGAAGCTTTTCGATCAGTTCGCGCGCATACGGCTCATTTTTCCCGGAGAGGAGACCAGGCACATTTTCGAAGACGAACACCTTCGGCCGAACGGCAGCGACGACTTCGGGCATCTTACCCAATAAGTCGCGTTCATCGTCCTCCCCCTTGCCTTGACCTCCAACCGACCAGGGCTGACAGGGAGGCCCGCCGCTAAACAAATCAACATGTCCCGCGAATTGCGCCCAAGGGAAGTCGTTCAGATCGGCCTCTTGCACCGCTTCTGGTGGAAAGGCACCGCACGACCGGAGTACTTCGCAAGCAACCGGCCAGCGCTCGATCAATGCGAGATGATGTACATCCTCAAGGGCGCGGGTCTTTCCAAGGGCCATGCCTCCGAACCCGGCACAAATTTCAATCGATGTCTTGATCCCACCGGGCGGGCTGATCGCGGAAAGACGGGCGAAAAGTCGTTCGGCTAGTATGGGAGGTACAGCGTCCCCATACCCCCTGATCAGCAACAGTTCGTCGCTGCTGGCACGGCCGCCCCACTGCTCTGGAAAGCCCTGTAAAGCGCGTATCTCATCAGCATTGAGGCGTCGGTAGCGTGCACTGGCGCGGTCCAACAGGTGGGCTTCTTGAGGATATCGCCACCATTCGCGGCGCACGGTAGACGCAGGTCGCGACGGTTCCTGCGGCCGGTGCTTCGGATCTAGAGCAACGGACAGTTGCCAATGGCAATCGGGGAGCGAATCGACATGCTCGACCGTTGGGGCGCGTTCCGCTACCGTCCCTTGGTCTTCTAGCCAGCGCCTGACCCTTTCGAGGTCGTACCGAATGCTTCGCCCAACCGCGACGGTCGGCATGCCGCGAACACGCAGGCGCCAAAGGGTGGTTCGCGACAAGCGGAGCGTTTGAATCAACTCGCGCTCGGCTACTAGTCCGCGAAGCGGGAGGGGCTCGTCAGTCGGGAAAAGCTCAGGGCTATTGGGCATGATGGAGCAATGGGAAACAATGTGAAACAATACTGCGTCGAAAGCCCATACGCAAGCGCAGAAGCACCGTGGCGGCTCTTCTTCGCGGCACGGAGAAGGCAAGCCACCTCGTCGGGGGTGAGGTAGGTACGCAGACGTCGTGCGGCGGCCATGTGAACGAGGCTACCGCGAGAAAGCTCGTCTTCAAGTCGGGCGTATGGATGAGGAAGGCAGGTGGGTCAGCAGCAGCGCGCGTCGTGGTCACGGGGAAACGAACGCGCCCCTCCCTTCCCTGCTGAACCGCCTTCATCTGTTGCGAGTCGACTCGCACCGTTACGCCCAAACAGTTGCGGGTTAACGCTGACGGTTCGCGATGGACTCAGCATGCAACCGAAGCCCGCGCGGCCGGGAACGCGGGGGGCACAGCATCGCGCGTCGTGTCCCATACCCAGCCCCTCGGTTCGCGGCGGCCAATCGCCTCGAGTTTGGCGGCACGATCGGCTTCGCTCGCAAATGCGCTGAGCACGTCGAGCGCGACCGCCCGGCCGCCTGCATCGAGCAGCAGAAAATTAGGAAACCGAGCGGCGTCGGCCGCGTCGTAGCGAAGCGGCCTGATGAAGGCTCGCCGCTCAGCAACGAGCTTCGCGACGACACCGGCTTCGCACAGGTCCTCGAGCGGGATCCATTGCGGGTTCGTCATCATCACCGTGAGTTCGTCGATAACATAGCAGCGCTCGTCGCGCGCTTGGATCAGGCACGCGACGACGAGCCTGACTGCGCCGCTGGCCCATGCCATGAGTTCGCGATCGAAGACTCGCTTCAAACGTTCGCCCGCGTTCGTGTCGATGAACAACGGACAATCCGGAAGATGCTTCAACAGGACGCGATGACCGAGCGGCGGAGAGGGCACCAACGTCTTCAACTCGCCGATGGCGACCATCAAATTGCAGCGTGCGTGTGATTCGCGTGCGAGCGCAGCACGGTGCCCGCTCGCGATTTGCGCGGCGCGCTCGACAACGAACGGCTCCGGCATGAATACCCGCTCGGCAAGGCGCAAGCCCTTGGTCTCGATCTCCTCGCAGGCCTGGAGCAGATACTTGCGGACCACGGCGTACGAGCGCTTGCCCTCCATCGCAGGGTACCAGCGATTGAACCCTGCCCGCTCCCACAGATAGTGCAGCAGGCCGCGAAGGCTCAGCTGCTTGTGCGCCGCAGTCACATGCGTGGCTCGTTGCAACGCTTCCACGGCGCTGGCGCGGCGGCGACGGCGTGTAAGCGGAAAATCCAGGCGCAGTTCGATTAGATCCGGGCGCCGCTCGATGATCGCTTCACCAAGCAGCTGCCCGACACCTGACTCGTCAGGCGGCGGTTCAAACGACGGACAGGTCGGCGCATGGCGGGCGCCGCTTTCCGGCATGCGCTTGATCACGAAGTCGTCGAACTTGGAGACGTACATCTCGACGCCGCGATCGACGCAAAGACATCGGGGGCGCGCGGGCGTGCCGTAGATTCGTCCGAGCGCCTCCTGCAGGCCCGGATCGTGTTGCCCATACACCTTGCCGTTGATGAGATAGCTCTGCTCTTCCACACCCTGACCGTTCACTGGAAGACGAAGCTGCGACTGCCCGCTATTCGAAGCTCCCATCTAGGCAGCGATGCTCGCTTCCTTGCCCCCCGCAGACAACCCGAATAGCAATGAGAAATTGCAACTCTTAACGGGATGTCTTTCCGGCGGGACGAACTCGCGTACCACCCGCCTGGCTGGAAGCTTGGCATCGAGGATGCTCGGTTAAGCGGAGCATTTTTCGTGCGCTTAACGGGTTGTGAGCGCAGATCCGACGCATGAGAATCCGGCCCACGCGCGCCGTGCCACGGCAACTGGCAACAGGCTGCGCGTGGACGACAAGATGTCAGCGACGCGATAGTGTCGCGGAGAAGTAGCGGCTGCTGTCCGCACGGGCCGGCAGCCGGGTAGCAATATCACGGGCTCGCCTCGCGCAAACGTCGCGAGTCGCCGAGAACGCCTTTTCGCCGGGCTCCGCGAGAGCCCTGCTCGCTCGCTCGACGAGCGCATGCCCCGTTGATGGAGCGCGTACCCAGAGCGTGGCGGTGCGTCATTGCACGCCGGTCCTCTATTCGCCGGGCGCCCAACCCTCGGAGCGATTGCAGGCCTCCGCAAAGCAGTTGGACCGTCTAAGAAGGCGCTCGGACCGGGGCGCGTCAGCCGGCGAATTGCTTGCTGCAGCATGGTGCCGCGCCGCTGTTCCGATCGCGAATCCCGAGGAGCCATCTTCCTTTCTCGCTAAACAAACGTGTTCCATGAGTCGCAATGATTCTGCCCCGCTTTATCCGCTTCAGAGACGCGCCGAGCTATCTCGGCATGGACAAGGACCGCTTCAACGCGGAAGTGCGGCCGTATCTCACAGAGATCCCTATCGGGAAGCAAGGGGTCGCCTTCGATCGACTTGACCTCGATGCCTGGGCTGATGAATATAGGGCCCGCGAGGGCCGCCCCGGCGCGAAAGCAGCAAAGGAGATCGCGCAATGGGACGGATCAAACCAGCAGGACTCCAGCTTGACCCGCGTTCGGGAACCTGGAGGATCGACAAGTGCATCCGGGGATATGGCCGCCTTTACGAAAGCACTGGCAGCTGTGACCTCGAAGAAGCGGAACGTTACCTCCACCGCCGGCTAGAGCTGCTTCGGCAGGCGAGCGTTTATGGAGTGCGGCAAAAGCGAAAGTGGCGCGAGGCGGCGACGCGGTATCTGATGGAAGAAGCGATCAACAAGGACTCGGGCGGCGATGACGTCTATCGCCTGAAGCTGCTCGATCCGTTTTTGGGAGATCGCGACTTGCATCAGATCCACGACGGCACGCTCGCGCCGTTCATCACGTGGCGCCGGCAACCCGTGAAGGTAAAGCGCAAGAGCGGCAAGGTGTGGGTGAAGCAGGTCAGGACCAAGACGATCAATCTCGACCTTGCGCTGGTGCGCCGGATCCTGAACCTCGCGGCACGCAAGTGGCGCGACGAGCAGGGTTTGACGTGGCTCGAAAGCGCCCCGCTCATCTCGCTGCTGAAGGTGCGCGATGCGCGCCCGCCGTACCCGTTGTCGTGGGCCGAGCAGCGGCTGCTGTTGCCCGAGCTGCCGGAGCATCTGGCGGAGGTCTGCCTGTTCCTGCTCAACAGCGGACTGCGTAGCGAAAGCGAAGCGGTGCGCCTCGACTGGCGCTGGGAGATCGCGGTGCCCGAGTTGGACTGCAGCGTATTCCTCGTCCCGGGCGACGCCCGCAAGAACGAGCAGGATCACGTCTGCGTGCTGAACTCGGTCGCGCGCTCGATCATCGAGCGCTGTCGCGGCAAGCATCCGAGCGCGGTATTCACCTTCCGCGGCAAGCCGCTAAAAAGCGTCAACAACACGGCGTGGCTCAACGCCCGCGCACGCGCAGTGGCGAAGTATCAGGAGCGCTTCGCGGAACCCGCGCCCGAGGGCTTTCGCACGCTGCACGTGCACGACCTGCGGCACACGGTCGGGCGGCGGCTGCGTGCAGCAGGCGCAGGTCTCGAGACGCGACAGGCGATCCTCGGCCACAAGAGCGGCAGCATCACCACGCATTACTCGGCAGCGGAGCTCCGCGAGTTGCTGGAAGCGATGGAGTTCATCGCGACCGACAACCAGCGCGAATCGCATGCGCTGACGCTGCTCAAGCGCAAGGCGGGCTAACCGATGGGACGCCGTAAGTCATTGATTGTGTCGCGTGACAAAAGCCAGGCACTTGGGCTTTTCGAACGCAAACAATTGATCGACAAGGGCGCGCGTGCAGGCGCGTACCAAAAGTCACGCGATTCTCACGCAATCGCGCGTGACAAAAGTAAGGAGGTCGTGGCGCAGTGACCACAACCTCCCGATTTGAAACATGAATTCGTGGCGCGCCCGGCAGGATTTGAACCCACGACCCCCTGGTTC
>CAVSMC010000006.1:0-56884 GCA_963728935.1 uncultured beta proteobacterium
CGATCGTGTCGGCATACGGCGCGCCGGCGTCGCTGCACATCCACGGCTCGAGGGCAAACGCGATGCCACGCCGCTCCTGTAGGAAGCGCACGGTGTCGCCGTCCGCAGCGACGATGCCGGTGAACCACCGAACTCCGCGGACATGTTCGTAAGCGTGGCGCGCTCGTCGATCGACATCGCGGCGATCGGGATCCCACAATTCGAACACCTTCCATGCCAGCACCCGTCTTAATCTTCGGAGGCGAGAGCAGATGCGGACGATGTCCTTGGCTCACGCCGGCGGGATGGTGCCTTTAGCCGTACGCACAACGTTTGTGGAATCGTAGCCGCAGGCCCGGTCACCATGGCGTTGGCCATGTCGGTGGTTCCAACGCCGAAGGCGAGGCAACCCAGCGCGCCCGAATGCGGAGTATGCGAATCGGTGCCGACGACCACCTGCCCAGGCAAGGCGTAGCGCTCGGCCATGATGGGATGGCAATGCCTTCCGATCCTTCGCCGTCGTGCAGATAGCCGTGCGAGCGCAGGCCGTGCTCGCACGTGAACTGCTCGTGCTCCTCGTGCACACGCGGATGCCCGGCAACAGATTGCCCTTGATGTGCGCCGGACTCTTGTGGGTGAGGAAAAGTGGTCGGCGAAGGCGACGATCGAGGCCGCATCGCGAACTCGGAACGACGGGCCCAAGGTGGCGTGGAGGAGGTGCCGCGCCATCCCGGTGTACACGTCGACGATGAATCGCCAATGGGGGCGCACGAACGCGCCATCTCCCGGCACGAGCTCGCAGCCCGTGTGCGGCGTCCTCACGAGATGCCGAGCGAGGATCTTCTCCACAAGCGTCATCGGATGCGGCTCGGTCGCCTCGCACGAGGCGAGCTCGCGCATGTGCTGGGCGACGTACTCAGCAAGCCGCCGGAGCGAAGGACTGCCGCCGCAAGCCGGTCGCGGCCGGCGACGAGTTCTTCGACGTAAACGGGATCACCGCGCGCGATGCGTTCGAGAAGTGCGAAGTCGGTCGAGGTGAAAAGTCCGACGTTGTCGGCGTTCTGGCGATAGATGCGCTCGAAGCTTTCGGCGACGACGAGCCGGATGCCAGCATGCAACTCCGCCGCCGGACTGTGCTCACGCGAGGAGCCCTTGCCGTACCTACCGCCGGCCACGACCACGGAGAACGCTGCCCGGCGGACGTCCCCGAAGCCGATCGGTACTTCGCTGCCGGCCTTGAAGCCGGTGTAGACGTAGTTCCCGAGGCGCTCGTCGTAATACGTGAGCGACGTATTGGGCGTGATCTCGTCGGTCGACACGTCGCTGCGAAGCCGCCCGCATTCGCCCGGCGCGACATCGCGCCCTTCGAGCTGCGAACGCACGCGCTGCGCGTCCTCGCAAAGGAAAAGGATCCGGCTCCCGATAGGCAGTTCAATGCTCGTCATTGCGTCGTCGCCACGCCCGGTGCTACGTCCATTCCCAGTGCACCGGCGCAACGCCTCGCACCGGCATGGGGATCGTCGGCAGGTGCTCGCCCGCGATCACTCCGAAACACGCGCGGTCGAGCTGCGGCCCGCAGAAGGCGATGCTCGACAAGTGCGCGAGCTTCTTCGCGGTGTTGCGCTCCAGCAAGGCGCGATCGAGCCGCCCGCCGCGGAAGGCGGCATCAACCTCTGCAACTTGCGCGGGATCGCTGTCCTCGAGCAAGGTCATCGCTCTGCCATCGCGGTCGACGCGGATCAGCCGGTTCGACACGATCGAGGTGATCCACGGGCCGCCCTCCACGTCGAAGGCCATGCCATCGGGAAACTCGCCAGGCCCGAATTGCGTGATCGTCTCGCGCCCCGAAAGATCGCCGCTTTCGGCGACACGGTACCGGGTGAGGCCAAGCGCATGTTTCGTTCACGTAGAACCAGCGCCCGGTCGGGTCGATCCGACATTCGTTGGCAAACGCGAGGCGGTCGGCGACCACCGCGCGCCGCGGCGGTCGATCAGCACGATGTACCCGTCGGCCACGTCCGGCCGGAACGCCTCGATCGCGGGCAGACCTGCGTGGAGATCGTGAGCCAGATCCTGTCTTTGGCATCGAGCAGCACGAAATTGCTGACGTGCAGGCGAACGCCTTCGACCTCGCGCAGAACGGGCACGACGCGGCCGTCGCGGTAAACGCGAAATAGCCCGCCGTCGCCGTCCTGCAAGTGCGTCACCAGGAAGCTGCCGTCGCGATCGAGGCGACGCCGTTGGGAAAGAGCGGCACCGACAGATCGAACGTGGCGCCGCCATAAAGGCGCTGCTCGCCGTCTGATGTGATGTGGGCGACTCCACCGCGGCGGTCGGCGGCGAACACATCCCCGGCCCGCGTGCACAGCACGCACTCGGGGCGAGCAAGCCGCGAGCCGATGAAGCTGACGTCGTCGAGCGACAGCGCTGCGATGGCCCGGTCAGGCATGGCCGTGCGGCTCGACCTGCGCCAGCGTATCGGCCACCGCGCGTGCGAGATCGCCCGTGCCGCCCGTGCCGCCGAATTCGCGCGGCAGGTTTCGGCCGTCGCGGAATACCTTCTCGATGGCCGCATCGAGCAGCGACGCCGCCGTGTGGCATGACGGTACCCCGTGCTGCGCGCCGAGCCAATCGAGCATCATGGCCGCCGAGAGCAGCATCGCCGTCGGATTGGCGATGCCCTTGCCCGCGATGTCGGGCGCGGTGCCATGCGCCGGCTGGAAAAGGCCGTGCTTCTCGCCTATCTCCGCGCAAGGCGCCATGCCCATTCCGCCAACCAGACCCCCGGCGAGGTCGGAGATGATGTCGCCGAACATGTTCTCCATCACAAGCACGTCGAAGTCCCAGGGCCGGCGCACGAGGTCGAGCGCCATCGCGTCGATGTAGTGATGCCGCGCCACGACGTCAGGGAAGCGCTGCGCGCGCTCGTCGAACACTTTGCGAAAGAACGCCATCGACACGAACACGTTCGACTTGTCGACGCAAGTGACGTTGCCCGGCCGGCCCACCTTCTTGCGCTGGCGCGCGAGCTCGAACGCCTTGTCGAAGAGCTTTTCGCAGGTCGCCCGCGTGATAACCATCGTGTCGCGCGCTTCCTTGTCGCCGATCATCACGCCTTTGCCGCGCGACGCGAAGAGGCCCTCCGTGGATTCGCGGATCACCATCAGGTCTATTTTCGCCGCCCGCGGGTCCTTGAGCGGGCTCGGCGCGTTGGGAAAGCTGCGCACGGGACGCAAGCCCGCGAAAAGACCGAACTCGAGCCGCATGCGCAGATGCGGCGCGATCTCAGTGCCGTCGGGAAACCGCACATCGGGCAGGCCCATCGCCCCGAACAGGATCGCATCGGCGCGTCGCGCCGCTTCGAACGCTTCATCGGTGATGTCGCTGCCGGTGTCGCGATAGAGCTCGGCACCGCCTGGCAACATTTGATGCTCGAGTCGAAACCCGCCGACGCGTCGTTGCAACGCCTGGAGTACATGCAGGCACGCGGGCATGATCTCGTGGCCGATGCCGTCGCCTTCGAAGGTGGCAATCTGAAACGCACTGTTCTTCAATCCATCACCTCGTCTTGATTCGCGCCGCAGCATCGCGCCCGGCGCGAAATCATCTGTCGGGCTCTTCCGTGTACTGTGAGAAGAAGAAGGTTTCCGCTTGCTTCTGGGCGTTGTAGATCGAGCTGATGTCCCCCTTCGGCAGGGGAATGCGGACCGGCAGGTCGCGCATGCGCGGCGTCGTCGTCGACTTTCCCGCGATCATCAACGCATCGAACGACTCGAGGTCCTGGAACTTGGTGGTCGTGCCGCATAGCGGCCACGCGTCGGCTGCAGCGACCTCGTAGAACAGCAAGCGCCGCTGGCGCGACGTGCGATTCAGATCGGAGCCGTGCACCAGGCGCACGTGATGCACGCTCGCCGAGCCGGCGCGGCCGGTGAGCTTGACGGCCGTCGCAGCATCGATGCCGGCGCGCTCAAGGCTCATCGCCCCACAAAAGACGCCGTTCGCGTGATGGTCGTACGTGGGGCCGCGATGACTGCCGGGTATGACCAGCAGCGGTCCATTCTCTTCGTCGACATCGTCAAGCATCACCCCGAGCGCGAGCAGGTCGTCATTGGTATGCGGGTAGAACGCCCAGTCCTGGTGCCATTCGACGGGCGCGCCGTACTCGCCCGACTTCATGTTGAGCTTGGTCGTCTTCAGACGCACGTCCGGTCCGAGCAGCGCGGCATAGATCGCCAGCAGCTTCGGATGGCGCAGAACGCGGGCGAACACCGGGCTCACCGCATGCGGTTCCTTGATGCGGCGCACCCGCGGGCGGTCGGGGCGGTGACTGTCCTCGAGGTCGAAGATCGCTGTGTCCTTGGTCAGACCGTGCGCCATCGCGCTGATGCGACCGACCTCGCGGCGTATGTCGTCGAGCTCGGACGGCGAAAGGACGTCTTCTACGACTACGTAACCGTCGTCGTGATAGGAGGCGATCTGTTGGGCGTTCAGCATGGCGTGTCGCGCGACTCGGGTATCAGGTGGGATCGAGGCGGTGGTAAATCTGCACGGACTTCTTCTCGATCCACTCGCCGGTGCTAGCAGCGAACGTGTTGTAGTGGGCGCTCGCGCTGTGGGTTTCGAATGCCGCCTGATCGTCGTAGACCTCGTACAGGAAGACAACGCCGGGAGTGCCGGGCACGTGGCAGACGTCGAACTGGCGGCAGCCCGGCTCCGTTTCGCGCGAGGCGCGCGCATTGACGATCATCTCGCGCTGGAAGGCGTCGACGTGCTCGCGCTTCACAACGAACTCGACGGTGACGACGTACATGAGCAGATCCTGTCGTTGACGAATCGGCCCGGCGCTCAACGGAACATCTGCGGCAGCACGAGGATGATCTGCGGAAAGAACATCACCAGCGCGAGCACGCCGATCTCGAGGGCGAGGAACGGCAGCACGGCACGACTCATCTGCTCCAGGTTCAGGCGAGCCACGCCGCCCGCAACGTAAAGCGACAGGCCCACGGGCGGGGTGATCGTGCCGATCATCAAGTTGATCGTCATCATCACCCCGAAGAACACGGGATCGATGCCCATCTTGTTCACCAGCGGCATCAGCACCGGCGTGAAGATGATGATCGCCGAGCCGCCGTCGATGAAGCAGCCGACGATCAGGAGCAGGATGTTGATGACGACGAGGATGGCGGCCTGGGTCGCGAAGGTGCTCGCGAAGTAGGTCGCCACGGCCTGGGGAATCTGGTTCATCGCCAGCACGAACGAGACGAGGTTCGCGACGCCGACGATGATCAGCACCATCGCCGTTGTCACGCTCGACCGGAACAGGATCTCCGGGATGTCGCGCATGTTGAGCTCGCGATACACGAAGACGCCGACGACGAACGAGTAGACCGCGGCCACCACCGCCGCTTCCGTCGCGGTGAACACGCCGCTCAGGATGCCGCCGACGATGATGAAGGGCATGACCAGCGCACCGGAGGCCGGCACGAACGCCCGTCCGATCGCGCGCAGGCTGGGCTTGACCTCTTCCTTCGGGAAGTCCTTCCGGCGCGCCATGAAATACACGACCAGCATGAGGCCGAGCCCCATCGCGATGCCGGGAATGATGCCACCCAGGAAGAGCTGGCCGATCGATACGCCGGCGATCGTCCCGTACAGCACCATCGGGATGGAGGGCGGAATGATCGGTCCGATCACGCCTGCCGAGGCGATCAAGCCCGCCGCGAAGCCCGGCTTGTAACCCCTGCGCCGCATCATCGGGATCATGGTCGTGCTCATCGCGGCGGTATCTGCCACCGCCGATCCGGAGATACCGGCGAAAAACATCGACGCCATCACCGCGACGTGCCCGAGCCCACCGGTGATCCAGCCCACGAGCGCGCTCGAGAAGCGCACGAGGCGGCTCGAGATGCCGCCGCTTTCCATCAGCGCGCCGGCGAGCACGAAGAACGGAATGGCCATGATCGGGAACGAATCCATGCCGGCAAAGATTCGCTGCACGACGAGCTCCGGCACGAGGAAGCCGGTCATCCACAGCACCGCGAACGCGCCCAGGCTGAGCGCGAACGCGATCGGCACGCCCATCAGCAGTGTCACCATGAACACGCCGAAGAGAAGCAGGGTGGCAGTCACGAGTGCAGCTCCCGGTCGTCTTCGGGCGGGCTCGGAGCAGGCTTGAAGCCGCTGCGCAATTCATTCACCGCGGAGGCGACGAGCCAGACGAGCATCAACGCGGCTGCGATCGGAATCACGGCATAGACATAGCCCATGCGCAGCCCCGTCGCCGGAGAAACCTGCGCCCACTCGTTGACCACGATGCCCACCCCGCCACGCAGGAACACGACAATGCACAGCAGCGCGCCGACGTACTGGATCAGGCGCAGAACGACGCGCATGCCGTGCGGAACGTTCGATTCGATCGCGGTGACGCTCAAGTGCTGCTGGCCGCGCACGAGCCAGGCGGCGCCGAGAAAGGATAGCCACACGAACGCGAAGCGCGACAGCTCTTCCGACCAGCCGAGCGGCGCGTTGAGCAAGTAGCGAAAGAGCACCTGCGCGAACACTACGATCGTCATCGTGGCCATCATGACGATCATGACCCAGCGCAACGCCGTCGCCAGAACGGAGTCAATGGCGGCAAAGAGTTTCATCACGCGACGACCTCGCGCAAACGCTCGAGACGGAGACGACGCGACTCGCGCCGCCCCGTAGGGATCGTCAGGCCTTGGTGTTCTCGATCAAGGTGAACCATTCCTTCGCCTTGGGCCCGAACTCCTTCACAGCCTCCTCGCGCAGCGGCAATACGGCTTGTCGGAACGCGGCGCGGTCGGCGTCGTTCACCTCCATACCCGCCTTCTTGAGCTCGGCGAGGAGTCGCGCATCGTCGTCGCGCACCGCCTTGCGCTGCACCGGCTGCGCGTCGAGCACGGCCTGGCGCACGATGGCCTGGTGCGCCGGCGAAAGTTTCGACCACAGGCGCTCGCTGTACATGACCATGTGCGTAAGATGCAGGTGCCCCGTGAGCGACAGGTACTTCTGCACCTCGTAGAGCTTCGCCGCGTAGATGTTGGAGAACGGGTTCTCCTGGCCATCGATCACTTTCTGCTGCAGCGCGGTGTAGACCTCGGGAAACGCCATGGCGACCGGGTTCGCCCCCATCAGACGCAGCGTGTTGAGGTGATATTTTGCCTGTGGCGTGCGGATCTTCAGGCCTTTCAGGTCGGCCGGCGTGCGCACCGGACGCACGCTGTTGGTGAGGTGTCGCATGCCCGCCTCGAAATAGCCGAGCAGCTTGACGCCGTTCTTCTCGACGCGCTCGCGGATCTCGTTGCCGAGCGGTCCGTCGAAAACAGCGTAGGAGTGCGCGCTATCGCGGAACAGATAGCCGCTCTCGACGATGTTCAGCATCGGGTCGTACGAGCCGAAGAAGCCCACCGTGACCCACGTGATCTCCTGCACACCGTTGCGCAGGTTCTCCACCATCGTGCGCTGGTCTCCTATCTGCGCGTCCGTGAACACCTGCACGGACAGCTCGCCGTTCGAGCGGGCCTCGACCAGCTCCTTGATCTTGCGCGCGCCGATGTTTTCCGGATGATCGCCGCTCGTCACAGTGCCGATGCGGATCGTCGTGGGAGCGGCGCGCGCGACCCGCGGCAGCGCCATGGTGCCGGCGACTGCCGTCATCCCGGTCAAGAACGTACGGCGGTTCAGCTTCCAATGTGTGTTGCCGACCATGCTCGTGGCCTCCTTTGTAGTGGTTTGAGGCTTCTCGCCTCGGTTGTACGAAGTGCGCTTGCGACCCCGCCGCGCTTATGCCGCCGTGGCAGAACTCTGTTGAATAAAGCTGTCATGCGGTCGTCCGCTGTTCCGCTTGCGCGCTCAGGCGCTTCACGAGGCGCACCGCCTCGACCGCATTTGCGCCGTAGCCATCGGCGCCGATCTGCCGCGCAAACTGCTCGCTTACCGGCGCGCCGCCCACGATGACCCTGCATGCGCTGTGAAGGCCGCGCTCGTTCAAACCGGCGACGATGGCCGGCATCTCGATCATGGTCGTGGTGAGCAGTGAGGACAGGGCGAGCACGTCGGGCTTGTATGCGACGACCTCGTGATAGAACGTGTCGCGCGGCACATTGATGCCGAGATCGCGCACCTCGAAGCCCACTCCGCGCAGCATCGTCACCACCAGGTTCTTGCCGATGTCGTGCATGTCGCCGGTGACGGTGCCGATCAGCACCTTGCCGCGCTGCTGCTCGCCGCTTGCGGCGAGATGGGGCGCGAGCGCTTCCACCGCGAAGGTCATCGCGCGCGCCGCGAGCAGAACTTCGGGGATGAAAGCCTCGCCTGCAGCCATGCGATCGCCCACCATCGTAATCGCTGCGATCAGCCCATGTTCGAGGATGGAGCGCGCCGGCATCCCGGCGTCGAGCAACGCCTGCACGTGCGCGGCAATCTCGCGATGGCGGCCTTTGTAGACGTCCAGGCGCACGGCAGCGTAGACGTCATCGCGCTCGTTGATTGCCGGAGCAGCCTTCGGCGATGGCAGCGCGCTCGGCAGCGGACGGAACGCGCCGGCCTGCAGCGGCAGCCGTCCTTCTTTCTCGACGCGCTCGCCGATCCGTTGCAGGCGCGAGAACACCGCTGCCGGCGGCACTTCATCGGCGATGCCCACAACCATGCGACGGCCGGGCGCGACGGCGCGGAACAGCTCGTCCATGTACGCCTCGAAGTCGGCCTCGCTCGTGCCCGGCAGGACGATGCTGGACGGGATTCCGCCGAAGAGCGTCAGGTGCTCGCTCCATTGCCGGTAATAGTCGGCGAGGCTCACTTTGGTCATCGGCGCCGGACAGATCGACTCGGCCACGTGCATGCCGGAATCGCGGATGAGATCCATCAGAGCGCGGTTCTCGCCGTCGGTGTGGCACAGCACGAGCTTGCCGGCCGCGCCGAGCTTCTGCGCCGCCTTGCGGATCCACGGCTGGATCTCCTGCGCGAAGTACGGCGGGAACGTCAGCATCTCGTCGAAGTTGCCGCCCCACAGCACGACCTCGGCGGGCGACCGGCAGACGATGTCGAGCATCCTCTCCATCAGCGGCGCGATGCGCTCGGCGAGGCCGCGCATGGCCGCGTGATGGTCCTTGTAATGGATGAAAAACTCTGTCGCGTCGCAGAGATCGCGCTGGATCCAGTGAAAGGGCGAGGCGTCGTAACAGCCCACGCATACGGGCACGCCGTTGTCGCTCATCTCGTCGGCCGCCCAAGCCTCGAATCGCGCGAAGTTGGGCACGACATCCATGTGCTCGAACAGATAGCCTGCCGACGCATAGTCCTGCGGCGTCTTGATGAGATGCTCGATCAATGCGGGATGGCTGATGCCGCGGCGCTGCGCGTCGCGATCGTAATGGCTCGTCGTGCTGATCAGGCCCAGCGGCGTGTGGTACTCCTTGCGCGTGAGGGGATCCTCGCGGTGCACCGTGATTTCCACGTCCGCGGGCAGCACGATATCGAATACGGTCTCGCGGATGTAGAAGACGTTGATGTCGCGATGGCGATATTGCGGCTGTACTTTTGGGTCGAGCTGGTCCTCGCAATAGCGATGGTGGAACGCCCATCCCTCGGCGCGCGCGATGTCGTTCATTGCAGCGCCGGAATACTGCTTTGGCAGCGTTCCGGCCGTCGCGTTGGCGAGATACCACAGGTCGAGTCGCGGTACGTACGGCAGGCGATCGACGGGTTCGCCGCGCAGCGCCGCGAGCACGCGCGCCTTGTGCGTCGAAATCATGACCGCGCGCCCGTCTCGACGAGACCGGCTTCGACCTTTGCTGGCACCGTGCGCAATTTCAGCGCCACCACGATCGCATCCATGTCCGCAGATCGCCTTAGACGTTGCGCAACTGGTAGTGCTCGAGAACGCCGATCAACTCGCGGCTGCCGCGCTCGCGGTGCTGACGATACGTCTCGAAGGCGCCGCGCGCATCGCCGGCGCGAATCTTTTCCAGCACATCGAGGTGCTCGCGCGTGGAGCGGGTCGGCTTCGGCCGCATGCGCAGGGTCACCATGCGGGCGCGGTGGGCGCGGTCCCAGCAGTTCTGCACCGCTTCGATCAGCAGGCGATTGCCCGAGAGCTCGATGAGATGGCGGTGGAAGCGTTCGTCGGCAACGGCCCAGGCGTCGAGATCGTCTCGCTTGAGCGCGTTGGTCATGTCGACCGAAGAGTCCATCAGCGGCTGCAGTTCGGCCTTCGACGGCTGTCGGCGCACGACCAACTCCGCCGCCATCGATTCCAACGCGGTTAGCACGGCGTAAATGTCGCGCATGTCGGCCACCGACACCGGCAGCACGCGCATGCCGTGGCGGGGAATGATCTCGACGAGACCCTCCTTCGCGAGGCGGATCAGCGCTTCGCGCACTGGCGTGCGGCTCATGCCGAGCTCGATCGCGAGCTCCTGCTCGAGCACGCGGTGACCTTGCAGCCACACGTTGTCGAGAATGCGACCGCGGATCGTGCGATAGGCAAAATCCACCAGCGAACGCGACGCCTCGCGCGCGGCCGGCGCGACCGGTCGTGCCCGCGCCTCCGGGCGGGTGGCGCTCGAGCGAACGGCTCTGGCCGCGGGAACCATTTCAGCGCTGTGCATTATGCATGCGGTAACGTATACGTTAAGGCCAAACTCTGTCAAGAGCCCGAGGTGCCGGCATTGGCGCTGGAATCTATGGCGGGTTCGAGAATGCATTCACGGCGGAACTGGCATCACGCAATGCGCCGAGTGCTCGACGGAACCGGCATAGTTGCGGACGGCGAGCTCAACGCCGTTGCGGGCGAGCACCCGCGCGTATCCTTTGGCGTAATCGTCGTAGGTGGTTCCTGCAGGACCGGCCGCTATCGCGAGGTGACCGGGCGGCAATGGGTCCAGCAGGCGATAAGCGACTTACAGCGCGGCGAGCACGATGGCGGTCGCTGGAAGGCGCGGCAGCAGGGCGTTCGACACGCTCCGCCACATCGGAGAGCGCGGCTCAACCTGCGTCTCTTCATGGTGACCTGCGGCACCGCTTCAGTGTCTATGTCATCGACCAGCCGCGACGCGGAGGCGCTGGGAAGACGACGATTGCGGCTACACCGTCAGCCGCTGCCGATGAGCAGCGGTGGTTCGACGCGTTCCGGCTTGGTGGTCGCGACCAGCGCCTCGACAGGCAATCGCTCGCGGCGGGCTGAACAGGCAGTTTTGCCGGCGCATTCGCCGACTCCCGTTCACATCGGCGTATCGCTCCGCGGACTTTGTGGTAGTCAAGAAATCACCGACTCCAGTGTTGCGCGCTCATGTCTACTTATCAAACCAACGTTCGAAACTGCGCCCGCCTGTTCGGCTGCCTTGTTCGCGAACACCGACAATGACTTTCCTCGTCGATCCCTGCGACATGATGTCTGACCGAACGGCGACGTTGCTTGCGTACAAACTCAGCGCTCCCGGCGGCGTACGCAACGGCTGCGATTCCGGACATCCCACAATGCGGCGTTCGCAAGCTGCGACCACGTTGCCGTGGCGCTTCTCAACGAGCGCTTGTCGCGCATATCGTCGTTCGCGCTTCTGCGCGACGCTGCGAGCGCGGCGATGGGCTGCGCAGTCCTCGCCCCCGACTTCATAGACCGATGACGATCGCGCTTGCCGGCACGACGATTATCAGCGACCCGACTTTCTATGCGATCGCCGTGCCCGTCGTACTGCTGAGTGGCATTTCGAAGACAGGAATTCCGGGGCTGTTCGGCGGCATGGCAGTTCCTTTCCTGTCGCTGGTCGTGCCGCCGGTTCAAGCCGCCGCACTGATGCTGCCCATCCTATGCTGCATCGATCTCTTCGGCCTCGCGGCATTTCGCGGTGTGTACGACCGGCGCAACATGCCGATCCTATTGACGGGCCTCGCGCTCGGGATCGTGCTCGGGTCGCTCGTCTTCAAGCTCGTGCCCGGGCACTACATGCGGTTGGCGATCGGCGTGATCGCGGTGACGTTTGCCCTCAATAACCTCCTCGGGTGGGCGCGCAACAGGGCGCCGGCGACCGCGTCGTGGCCGCGTGGCGTGTTCTGGTCGAGTCTGTCGGGCCTCACGAGCTTCATCGCTCATGCGGGGACAGCACCGGTCATGGCGTACCTGCTGCCTCAACGACTCGACCGAGCTGTCTATGTCGGCACGACGGTCTGGTTCTTCTTCGCGTCGAACCTGGCGAAAATCGTGCCCTATGCGCTGCTCGGCCAGTTCGATCTCGCCAACCTCACGACCGCGCTGGTGCTGCTGCCGCTCGTGCCTGTGGGAGTGAAGCTCGGCGTCGTGATCCAGGGCAAACTCGACGAAAAGGTCTTCTACCGGATCAGCTACTGGGCACTGCTTGGCATCGGCACCAAGCTCATCTACGACGGGACAGTCGTGCTGCTGCAATGAGTTTCGCGCATTGGCGGCCCTGCGCGCGACCAACCCCGTCGTCGTAGCCCGTGACGAAGAGCGGGCGGTCCACCGTCGCGTCGCGGCCGCGAATCCGCTGCTCGTCGGTCATTGGTGCGGGCACCGCGTTGCAAAGCAGGCACGCGGTGTGGCCCCGCACAACTGACCCTTGGCGCGCGCCGCGATCCGCGCTTGGTGCTCGTCAACCGACGTGTGGTCGAGCACCATGGCATGTCGGGTGGCGATCGTGGCAAACCCATTACAGCCGGTGCGCCAGTGCGGCAGCATCGTGGATCGCTTCGAGCGCGGTGCGCGGCTGTGCACAGTCGCCAAGGAGATGCACGAGAAGCGACGGCGCGCGATCGTACAGGTCGTCGGCGAGCCCGGTGACGGGGAGCAGCACGCGGGTCGGCACTACCAGCTCGAGGCCGTCGACCTCGAAGCGCTCGCGGCCGTTCCACAACAGCGCGGAGCTTTCGCCAAGCGCTTCGACCGTCGTTCCCAAATGGATCGTCACGTTCGCTCGCGCCTCGAGAGCGCCGAGCTGGAACCGGCGCGAACGCGTGGCGATGTCGGTCAGAAGCTCGCTGCCGGGCTCGACCAGCAGCACGGCGACGCCCTTCTCGGCCAGTACGCGCGCTACGCCGACGCCGCGGATGCCGCCGCCGATCACGAGGGCGCGGGCGATGTCGGCGAGCGGCCGGCGAAGGACCTCGTAGGGATCGACGATCGGGCTATCGAGAACGCCGGGGATCGCGGGCAGCCCCGGTACCGAGCCGGTGGCTATGATCACGACGTCCGGCCGATCGGCGAGCATGCGGTCCGCGTCGACTTCGATTCCGAGCTCGACGTGCACGCCGGCGCGCGAGACCTCGCCGGCAAGCCACGGCAGGTGCCCCGCGAACTCCTCGCGGCCGGGTATGAGCCGGGAGAGCAGCATCTGGCCGCCCAGCTCGTCGTTGCGCTCGAAGAGCGTCACCGCATGACCGCGCAGCGCGAGCACGCGAGCGGCTTCCAGCCCGGCCGGGCCACCGCCGACCACGCTGATCCGCTTCGGTGCACGGGTTCGTTCGATCGCGTATTCGCGCTCGTGACCGCTGGTCGTGTTCACCAGACACACGATCGGGAGCCCCCGCGAATGCATGTCGCTGCAGCCCTGGTTGCACGCGATGCACGTGCAGATCTCGGCGGTGCGTCCTGCGCGGGCCTTGTTCGGGAACTCCGGGTCGGCGTGAAGCGCGCGGCCGAGCGTCACGAAGTCCGAGGTCCCCGATTCGATCAGATGCTCGGCGACGCTCGGATCGGTGATCCGTCCGGAGACGCTGACCGGCACGTCGACATGCTTACGCACCTCGCGAGCGAGGGGCGCGAGCACGCCCTGCGGCATCTCCATCGGCTGAGTGATCCACCAGTTGGTCTCGTACATGCCGGCCGAGACGTCGACCAGATCGACGCCGGCAGCGACCAGATGCGGCGCGATCTCGCAGACGTCGGCGAGCGTGAGGCCGCCGCTCTGGTGCTCGTCGCCGGTGATCCGGTAGAGGATCGGCAGGCCGCTTCCGATCACCTTGCGGACGGCCGCCACCACTTCGAGCGGAAAGCGCATCCGCCGCTTGAGATCGCCGCCGTATTCGTCATCGCGCTTGTTGCACCACGGAGACAGGAACTGGCTCAGCAGGTAGCCATGTGCGCTATGGATGCCTATGAAATCGGCTCCGGCTTCCGCCGCGCGGCGCGCCGCGTCGCCGAAGCGCTCGACGATCTCGGCGATCTCGCCTCGCTCGAGCGCGCGCGGTGCATAGCCGCCGGCACCCGCGTACGGAACGACCGACGGCGCGCGCGACTCGAGGCCGCTGATCCACGGCTGTACCACACGGCCGCCGTAGTTGAGCTCGGGCCCGATCACGCCGCCATAGCGATGCACCGCGGTGACCATCCGTGCGAAGTCCCGGACGAGGCTATCTTCGTGAAGACCCATCTGCAACGTGCGTCCCTTGCCTCGCGGATCGACGTAGGTCGCCTCGGTATAGAGCAAGCCGACGCCGCCGCGCGCGCGCGCGACCATGTAGTCGATGTAGCGCTGCGTGACGCGCCCCTCGGCGGTGCAGTAGTTGCGCTCCATCGGTGAACCGATGATGCGGTTGCGCACCTCGAGCGAGCCGATGCGGCCGGGCTGGAACAGATGGGGGAAACGCATGGAGCTGCTCGTGCCTGTTGTACCTCAGTTGACTTCCGATCCGCGCAGCGTGTCAAGCGTCGCGGCGCCCGCAGTCGCCGTGAAGCCGCGCTCCGGCAACGTCATTGCACACGAGGCCGGCTCGACTGGCAGCCTTGCGAGACTGCTGTGCGAGGGAGTTGACAACGGTGCGCCGATTCGGGTGAAGTGGACTTCATCTTCGCATTCGCTCTGCTGAGCGCGCTCCGCGCCATCGATCACGTGCCGGATCTCGTGCCGGATCTCGTGCTGAGGCCGACGCGCATTTTCACGAAGGGCTGATGATGGCCGGAAACGTATTGCGCTCGCTCGTGACCGGCGCTACGGGCGGCATCGGTCGGGCAACCTGCTTCGCGCTGCTCGAGTCGGCGCGCGAGCGCGGCGTGCGGCTTTCGATTGCGGCGGCCGCGTCGAAACCCGGTCCGGCGCTCGATCGATTGGTTTCGGATCTTGCCGAAAGGGGGGCGAATGCGTTCGGCCTGCACGCCGATCTCGCCGACGCCTCCGCGTGCAATCGCCTCGCGCAAAGCGCGATCGAGCGGTGCGAAGGGCTGGACGTTCTGGTATCGAACGCAGGGATCGCGCGCGCCGCGCCGCTTGCCGAGCTCGTACTTGCCGATTGGGATAGCGTCTTCGCGATCGACGTTCGCGCGACCTGGCTCTTGGCCCGTGCTGCGCACGCAGCGCTTGCGCAAAGCAGTGGCGCCATCGTCGCCGTTGCTTCTGTGTCGGCCTCGCATCCGTTTCCGGGACTCGGCGCGTATTCCCCCGCGAAGGCCGCACTCGTCATGCTTTGCCGACAGCTCGCGCAGGAGTGGGCGGCAGACGGCATCCGCGTCAATTCGGTCTCACCCGGGCTCATTCGCACGCCGCTCACCGAGCCGCTGTATCGGGACCCGCTCGTCCTTGCCGCACGCGAGCGATGCGTGCCGTTGGCTCGCATCGGCGTGCCACAGGACGTCGCGCAAGCGATCGTCCACCTCGCCGGCCCGGCTGCAAGTTACGCGACCGGTATCGATCTTCGCCTTGACGGCGGGCTTGCCGATCGCGTGCTCGCCACGATCCCCGGCAAGCCGAGCTCGCCCGATTCCCGCTGACGCTCGAATCGACAACCATGCCCGCATTACCGGTCCCGATCCTCTCGCTCGACCACCTGACGCTGCTCGAGCTCACGCCTCCGGAGCTCGTCGAGGTCGCGGGCGCCGCCGGTTTCGACCACGTCGGCCTGCGCCTCAACCCGGCCGCGCCTCCCGACGAACGGCAGCATCCCATGATCGGCGACACGCCGATGCGGCGAGACACGCTTGCGCGCATGCGTGACTTGGGCGTCGCGGTGTTCGATTTCGGTGTTTTTCGGTTGAAGCGCGGGATGAACGTCGGCGACTTCGAGCCGGTGCTCGAAAGCGCCGCCGTGCTCGGTGCAAGGCATGCTGTCGCCAATGGCGACGAACCGGACGCGCAGGCGCTCGCGCAGCTTCTGTACGCGCTGTGCGAGGTTTCAGCGCGATACGCGATCCTCATCAACCTGGAGCCCACACCCTGGACCGGGATCCCGACACTCGGCGCGGCGCTCTCCGTGTTGCAGCTTTGCCGGCATCCGAACGCACGCCTGATGATCGATACAATCCATGCGGATCGCTCGAACGCCACGCTTACCGAGCTCGCCGCAGTGCCGAGCACGCTCGTCGATTACGTCCAGATCTGCGACGCCATCGGACCTCGCCCGGCCGACTTCAAGACGATGATCTTCCAGGCGCGCAACGAGCGCGCGTTTCCCGGCGACGGCAACCTCGATCTCGCCGGCATGCTCTGCGCGCTTCCCGACGATGTCCCGCTGAGCCTCGAGGCGCCCGTACGCTCGCTCGCGGCACGCCTTACACCCGTCGAGCGCGCGAAGCGTGGGCGGCGAGCCGTCGAGGTTCTGCTTGCGACCGTTGCGCAGTGTCGGCGGCGTCCGAGCACGGCTTGATCAGTACACGACCTTCGCGACGCGGCGAGCACCGGCGTGATCTCCTGCTTCATCACGATTTCGCCGACGAACGTCGACGGCGCGAGCCGCGACGTGTCGAAAGACAGCGGATCGCTTGCCTCCATGCCGAGCGGCGTGCGGTTTCAATTCGCTCCGGCGAGCGCACGTAGCGTCCCGCCTTGCAGATCTGATCGGCTTCCGCCTCCAGCAGCGCGTTCAGCGTTTCCTCAACGCTCGACCGCACTACCGCATCGACGTGCCCGCGTAGCTCCGCTGTATCCTCTGCCATGGTGGCCTCGCTGTGGTCTGGAACATGGTTTGCATCGCAGCTACCATTGAACCAGATCGAGGCCACCGCCTCGAATGTGCGAAATTTATGTTACGTCATCGTTTTGAGGCACTGCGCCCAAAACGTGCTCTAGATTCTGCGCGTTCGAGTCACTTAGCCGCTCTGCATAAGGCGCCAGGTGATTGGCTTTGAGATGCGCCCGAGTTGCACCTCAAATTCCTCGTCAAGGAAGAGCATGATTTCCGTCGCGCCGGCCTTGCGCAGACGTCTTACGAGGAGTGCGCCGGTTGGCGTGCAGTTTCGCCCAGCTCTGCGCCGGAAAGTGGCTAGTGGTCCGCGTACCGCTTCGCCGCCGCGAGGTCTCGGCGCAACTCCTCCGCCGTGCGCCGCGGACCGTAGCCGGGCGTATCGCGCTGGATACGCCAACCTTCCTTCAGCGGCCCCGCATCCACCGTGTCGAATCCGAATTGATCGAGCAGACGGGTGACCGTCGCCTTGGCACCGGGGTCGTCGCCGGCGATGGCCAACGCGCGACGATTCTTTGTGCCGGCTGGTTGCCCGTCAGTGGTGAGCGCAGCGGCGTAGATATGGTTGAAAGCCTTGACCACCTTCGAGGTCGGCAGATGTGCCTGCAGGAGCTCGGAGGTCGTAGTCGACTCATTGTCGAGCGCGGCAATATGGCCGTCACGTTCGGGGTAGTAGTTGTTCGTGTCGATCACGATCTTTTCCGCCAGAGGCTCGACAGGAACAGCTTGGTAGTTCTTCAGTGGCACCGTGACCACGACGATGTCGCCAGCCTTCGCGGCGTCGGCAGCTGGCGCCGCCCGCGCTCTCGGTCCGAGTTCCGCGACCAGCGCTGATAACGTTCCCGGCCCGCGCGAATTGCTGACCACGACGTTGTAGTTGTTTCTGACCGCGAGTCGCGCGACCTGGCTTCCTATATGCCCGGCACCGATGAGTCCGATCGTCTTTATCACACTATCGTTCACGGCAACTTTCCTTTCGTTTGCCCTTTGGAACCCTCGCCCAAGTACGCACGGTCGGCCTATTGGAGCATTGCGCTTTCAGGGTCGCAATGAATGGAGGCTGCAACGCTGCTTGGAAATTGATCAGTCGCAATCGGAACGATGTTTCCCGGAAAACGGCAGCAACCACGACAGCGACTTCATCAACAACGCGGTCTGGGCAAGGAAACGATGTTGCGCCTCGCTCACCATCTGCTCGTAGGCGCTGCAATCCAATTGGCCCTCGAACGCCTCCGAGGTAAGTTTGCCATCATCGAAGCGGGCTCTGCGGCATTTCACCCGCCCTTGCCACCTGACGCCGAAATCTCGGTGTACGAATTGCGGAAGCTGAAGAACGGATTGGCACCTTGAGGGCCGGCTCCATGACTTCGACTCATGTTTCCGGCGTCACGCTCCGAGGCTCGCGCAGACCCGGTGCAGAAGTGCCCCTACTTCCTTGCCAATGGCCTGCACTCCCGGCTTGTCGACCAGTTTCAAAACGGCCTCGGGATCCATGAACGCGACCGTTATGATTCCATCCGCTTCTTCACGCACGACCACATTGCAAGGTAGCAACAAACCGATGTCTGGGTCAGCCTCGATCGCACGGTGTGCGAGCGGTGGGTTGCACGCGCCAAGTATGCGATACGGTCGGCCTTCGATATTGAGCTTGGCCTTCAGCGTCGCCTTGACATCAATATCCGTGAGCACACCGAACCCTTCCGTTTTCAGGGCCTCGGTGACTTTGGCAATTGCGGTATCGAACGGTACCTTGAGCTGCGTGCTGAATCCGTACATGAATCGACTCCATTGCTAGGTGGAGGCAAAGGTCGGGCGCCGCAATTTCATTTTGAATTGCCCCGCGATGCGCGGTATCAAGGTGGGTCGCCGCGATCGCCGGGCCACCAGTTGTACCCGTCGATACTGCCCGGCAAATCAACCATGTTTCATCTTTTCGCGCTGCTCCGCGGTGAGTACGGTATCCATCTGCTTCTGGGCGGCGAGGGAGAGGTCAAACATCTGCTGCCGAAGCTCCGACATCTTCCGGTAGCTCTTGCTGAGCGCCGCGTCATCGCGCGGTTCCGCGTTGAACTGCTCGGTCATCTGCGACCGCTCATCCTGCATCTTGCCCATCAGGTCCCAGTGCTTACGACGTACTTCGTCCTGGATGTTGGCGATCTTGCTGCGCTGCTCCGCCGTAAGATGCAGATCTGCTCTCGGGCCGTAGCCGCCCATCATGCCGGATCCCATGCCGTAGCCGCGGCCCTGGCCGGCCATCATGCCGGGGCCCATGGCGTAGCCGCCTATCAGCCCGTCGCCACCCATGCCGTAGCCGCCCATCATGCTGCCGTCCATGCCGTAGCCATGGCTGTAAGCATCTTGCGGTGGGTCCGCCAACGCGCTTGCTCCCACGATTGTCCCGCCTATCAATCCGGCCGCGCACAACGTCTTGCGAAAGTTCATCCGTTTCATCCCTGGCTCCATTCGGTTAAAAAAAGCATCGACGCTTTTCCGTTCACTTTCCCTTTTGCTTGACGACCCATACCACGACGCCGGCAACCACGACGACAAGCAGAATCGGCACCAGTATCCCGCCGTATCCGCCCATACCGCCGTATCCACCCATCCAGCCGCCACCCCACCCGCCACCATTCATCATTCCTCCGCCCTGCGCCGAAGCGATGCCGCCGGAAAGCAGGAGCACCGTACCAACCACCAAAGCAAGTAAGCTCTTCATATATGTTCCTAAGCAAATCGATGAAATGATAGGACTGCTTGGACAAATGAGTACGCCAAATTGAACGGCCATCGCGCGATATCTGGCGAACCCGGGAATGCGAACGAAACCCCAACAGGCATCGACAACCGCTAGGCAGACCCGATGCACATCACTGGAAGCTTCCGCATCGCAACCGTTGAAGCGAACCTACGCGGACACAAGACCGCGGTCTGCGCGGTGCCGAACGTATCCCTGCCTATCGGCGCCCACGGGTAGGCAGTAGTTGCCCGGATGGGCCGATGACCGCCTGCATAAGGGAGCTAAACAGGCCAGAAGCGCCATCAAACGTCTGCAACCGGGAAGATGCTCGACCGTCGGCTACCCAGCTTCCCCGGTCCGTTTCCCTACGATCCCGACCAGCGCGAACGGCCGCCGAGCCTGCCGCGTTCGTAGCCTTGGTCATTGGAGGGCGCAAGGAACTGCGATAATCATTCGGCCGTCGCGCATCACACATCATGGGAAAACGCTGGATCTGGACTGTGGGACTCGCTGCAATCGTCGCCGTTGCCGGCGTCGTTTGGTGGCGCGAAGGAGCGGTCACGGTGACCGTCGTCGCGCCTACGCGTGGGCCCGCAATCGAGGCGATCTATGCGACCGGCACCGTCGAGCCCACGGTGATGTTGCCGATCGCGCCTCGCGTGGCGGGCCGGATCGTCGAGTTGAACGTCGACGAAGGCCAACGCGTACGCAAGGGACAGCAGCTCGCGCGGCTCGACGACGCGGATCTCGTGAGCACCGTCGAGGAGCTCGAGGCGCGCGCGCGCTACGCGCAATCGCAATACGAACGTGCCGAGAACCTCGTGCGTCAAGGCTTCATGTCGAAAGCCGAGGTCGACCGCACGCGCGCCGATATGGAGGCGGCGGTCGCTGCGGTGAGACGCGCGCGCTCACAGCGCGACTACATGACGCTGACCGCGCCCGCCGATGGTCTCGTCATCCGCCGCGACGGCGAGATCGGACAGTTCATTCCGACGGGCCAGCAGGTGTTCGTGCTGTCGTGTTGCGCGCCGCTGCGCGTGACCGCCGAAGTCGACGAAGAGGACATCGCACGTGTCCATGTGAACCAGAAGGTCCTGCTGCGCGCCGACGCGCTGCCGGGCGAGATCTTCGACGGCACGGTCAGCGAAGTCACGCCGAAGGGCGATCCGGTTGCGCGCAGCTACCGTGTTCGCGTGAAACTGGCCGACCCGAGCAAGTTCAAAGTCGGTATGACCGTCGATGCGAACCTGATCGTCGCCGAACGGGTGAACGCGTTGCTCGTGCCCGCGACGGCCGTGCAGAACGGCGCCGTATGGGTCGTCGACAACGGCCGTCTGCGCCGGCAGCCGGTGAAAATCGGCGTTACCGGCTCGGGCCGTGCCGAGATCGTCGAAGGCCTCGCGGCCGATGCGCGCGTCGTCGATTCGCCCGCGGCGGATCTGCGCGAGGGCCGCGCGGTTCGGCTGCGGCAGCCCGACACCAACGCCAAAGCGTGATGCTGCAGCTCGACATCGCGCTCGCGCATCTCACCAGCCGCAAGCGGCAGAGCTTCGTATCGTTGTCCGGCGTCGTGCTCGGCGTCGCATTCTTCCTCGCCGTGTCGTCGCTGATGCGCGGCTCCGAAAAGGACTTCATCAAGCGGCTGGTCGACAACAGTCCGCACATCACCGTATCGGACGAGTACCGTCTGCCGCGTGTGCAGCCTGCCGTACTGCGCTGGACCGACGGCGCGATCCATATCAGCAACGTGAAGCCGCAACCGGAAACGCGCGGCATCCGCGGCTACCGGCAGAAGCTCGAGTTCATCGAATCGCTGCCGGGCGTGCGCGTCGCGCCCGTGTTGGTGGGATCGGCGGCGCTCACGTTCGCGGGGCGCGAGGAGGGCGTGACGCTCTCCGGAATCGTGCCGGCGTCGATCAAGGGCGTGTCGACAATCGACGAAAAGATCATCGACGGCTCGATCGACGCGCTCGGCGCAAATCCGAACGGCATCGTCATCGGCAAGGGGCTCGCCGATAAGTTCAACCTCAACGTCGGAAGCACGCTCGGCGTGGCGGCGCCGAACCAGGCCAGCCGGCCGATGAAGGTCGTCGGCATCTTCCGCACCGGCAACGCGAACTACGATCAGACCCAAACGTACGTGCTGCTCAAGCGTGCGCAGGTGATGCTCGACCGTCCGAACCGCATCAACCGCTTCATCATTCAGCTCGACGACCCGTACGCAGCGCGCGATGCCGCCACGCACATCGAGAGCACGATCGGCTACAAGTCCGTGTCGTGGGAAGAGGCGTCCGAGGACATCGTCAGCGTTCTGATCATCCGCAACGTCATCATGTACAGCGTCGTTTCGGCCATCCTCGTTGTCGCGTCGTTCGGCATCTACAACACGCTGTCGACGATCGTCCTGGAGAAGACACGCGACATCGCGATCATGAAGTCGATGGGCTTCCACGCGCGCGACGTCCGCTCGATCTTCCTGATCGAAGGCGCGATCGTCGGCACCGTCGGCAGTGTCTTCGGCCTGGCGCTCGGCGTGGGACTGATGAAGCTTCTCTCCGAGGTTTCGATCAAACCGCCCGGCGGCACGGAGATGATCAACCTGCCGGTGTGGTGGGGTCCGGACCAATATGCGCTCGCGGCCGGCTTCGCGCTCGCTTCCTGCATCGCGGCGGCGTATCTGCCGGCACGGCGTGCGGGCCGGGTTCATCCCGTCGACATCCTGCGGGGTATGACGTGAGCATCGTCCTGCGCGCCGAGAACGTCGTGCGACGACTCGGAGGCGAAGTGCCGGTGACGCTAGTCGACGGCGTGAGCCTCCACATCGAGCGCGGCCAGTTCATCGCGATCATGGGACCGTCGGGCTCGGGCAAGTCGTCGCTGCTCTATCTGCTCGGATTGCTCGACGTGCCGACCGAGGGGCGCGTGTTCCTCGACGGCGAGGATACATCAGCCTATGGCGAGGACGAGCTCGCGAACCGGCGGCTCGCGAAGCTCGGCTTCGTGTTCCAGTTTCACTTCCTGCTCGCCGAGTTCACCGTGCAGGACAACGTCGCGTTGCCGATGCGCCGATTGGGCGCCTTGGGCGAAGCCGCGATCGATGCACGCGCGACCGAGCTGCTGGAGCGACTCGGCGTCGGTGATCAGCGTGCCAAGCGTCCGCACCAGCTTTCCGGAGGCCAGCGGCAGCGCGTCGCGATCGCGCGCGCGCTCGCGAACGACCCGCTGGTGATACTGGCCGACGAGCCGACGGGCAACCTCGACTCGGTGTCGAGCGCGAACGTGCAGAAGATCCTGCACGAGCTCGCCCACGAAAGCGGCAAGACCGTCGTCGCGGTGACCCACGACAGTACGTTCGCGTCCGTCGCCGACCAGCGAATCGGTCTCGTCGACGGCAGGATCTACGTCGATTGACATGTCCCAGCGCCATGAATCGCTCGCCGTTGGCAGTGCACGGTCGAATCGTCACCGCCCGCAGTCGCTCATGGGACTCCACGCCGACCCACGTCGGACCGGCGAAACAAGCGCGTCAGTTGGCCGAACCGCTCACTTCACTCGCCGGACTTAGCACTTCGCATTCAGTGCGAGGGTGCGGGGCGCGGAGATCAAGGCACAGACGCTCGCGCCTACAGGCACGAGCCAAGCAGTCTTCTCGCATCAGCAACGCTGAATCGGCCCGGCGGAGCTGAAGAAAGGTGGCTCGCGGGATCATGCCTCCGAAGAACCGTTGCCGTCTCCTGCGGCCGGCCTATCCATCCAGGTTTGAAGAGCAGGAAATACCCTTAGAAGATTTCCAGCGCGCGCCTTGAAGGGCCACCGCAACATCGAAAATCGGTTGAACGGCCTGTCGTTTTGAAAATTTGCGCCCTATCGTCTTGCGCCACGACGCTTGTCGGTGGATCGTACCGCGTAGTCCGAGTGCGCTGTCGAACAGATGGCCACTCGGCGACCACGCAAACTGGCTACACGGTCTCGAGGCACATCCCACGGGACGACGCTGATGCTTTGCAGCACCGGCTTCGCCGTAGAAATCGGGTCGGGTCGTGCGCGACGTTCCAGTGAGACCGCTGGACAATCACGCCAGTCGAGAACCCGAAACCGAATAACGAAGAGGTGCATTCCATGCTCTACACGATTGCGATCGTTCTGTTCCTGCTGTGGCTTGTCGGGCTCGTCAGCTCCTACACTTTGGGCGGCTTCATTCATGTACTTCTGGTGGTCGCGATCATCATGATCGTGGCGAACCTCGTCATGGGGCGGCGCGCGTTGTGAGGCTGATCACTCCGCGGCGCCTGATCGCGACAGGGTCGCATGAGGCGCCGCGTCACCAACATGCCGTCTCTGCCGGATGAGGTGGAGACGTAGAGCGGAAAGGCAATGCATATGCACTCGGAAAACCCGCAGGATGCAGAAAGTGATCGCGTTACCGTCGACAAGCTCATGACCGATCTCAGCGTGCTTGGCAATGACGTGGAACGAATGCTGAAGGCCACCGCCGGCGAGACTGGACAACACCTGGCGCAGGCCCGAGCCAAGGCGGAGCAATCGCTGAAAGCAATTAGGGCGCGCGTCGCCGACCTGCAGGGCGCGGCGCTGGTCAAGACGCGAGCAGCCGGACGAGCGACCGACGACTACGTCCGAGCCAATCCGTGGCAGGTCATGGCCATCGCCACCGCGGCCGGTCTCGTGCTTGGCATCTTGCTTGCGCGCGACGGAGAGTCGGATTCATAGCGATGTCTGGCGTCGAAGCACCCTGAAGGCGCGTCAACGAAGACTTCTGAAGTGGGTTCTCTGTCGTTTTTTCGTCTCACACACGGGATCGTGAGCGCTGAGCTTCCCGCCTCGGTATCGGCTGCGGTCCCGTGATTTGTGATGCGTTGCCATGTGATCATCCCTTCCGCGCGCGGACGGCGAAACTTCCATGATCCGACTGGCCGCAGGATCAGTGCAGCCGAGCCGCAACGGACGCTACTCGTTCGGCTCGTCGCGCAACTCGCGACGCAGCACTTTTCCGATCGCGGTTTTCGGCAAGCTGTCGCGGAACTCCACATGACGCGGCAGCTTGTATCCAGTAAGCCGAGTCTTGCAGTGCTCCAGCAACGTTTCTTTCGTGAGTCCCGGGTCCTTCCTTACCACCACCACCTTCACCGCCTCGCCGGACCTTTCATCGAGCACGCCCACCGCGCCGCATTCGAGCACGCCCGGATGCGTCGCTATCACGTCTTCGATCTCGTTTGGATAAACGTTGAACCCGGACACCAGGATCATGTCCTTCTTGCGATCGGTGATCGTGAAGTACCCCTCGGCATTCAGATAGCCGATGTCGCCCGTTTTCAACCAGCCGTCTCGCATCACCTTGGCGGTTTCTTGCGGATTGTTCCAGTAGCCCTTCATCACCTGAGGGCCGCGAATGCAAAGCTCGCCGATAAGCTTGTCGACGTCGCCTTTGCCGGTCCACACCGGCAACTCTTTGAAGCTCTCGTCGCGTATCGATACGTCCGTCGAGGGAAGCGGAAGGCCGATCGTGCCGTTCCAAGGCGCTCCCAAAGGATTGGCGCAGGCACCGGGGGACGCCTCCGTCAGTCCATAAGCTTCGGTGATGCAGCATCCTGTCACTTGCTGCCAGCGCTCGGCAACCCGTCTTTGCACCGCTGCTCCACCACCGACCACCACCTTCAACGCGGAAAAGTCGAGCTTGTCGAATCCTGGTGTATTCAAGAGGCCGTTGAAGAGCGTGTTGACGCCGGTCATGACGCTCCACTTCCACCTTCGCAGCTCTTTGACGAGGGCCGGCATGTCGCGCGGGTTGGTGACAAGTACGATCAGGCTGCCCCACTTCATGAACGCGAGCGTGGAGGTGAGGCAGAAGATGTGGTACAGCGGCAACGGCGCGATCGCGATCTCGGTGCCTTCCCTGAAGCTGCTCGACAGCCATACGCCGGTTTGCTCCACGTTGGCGAGCACGTTGCGGTGCGTCAGCATCGCGCCTTTCGAAATGCCGGTCGTGCCGCCGGTGTACTGCAGGAACGCGATGTCGTCGTGCGCGACCTCGACCGGCCTGAACGGCATCGCCGCTCCTCGCTTGAGCGCCACGCGGAACGCAATCGCGCCGTCGATGCGCCACGGCGGGACCATTTTCTTCACCTCCTTGACGAGCAGATTGACCGCCCAGCGTTTGGGCCTCCGCAGCATGTCGCCCACCTGCGTGGTGATCACGTGCTCGACCGGCGTGTTCCTCAGCACTTGCTGCAAGGTATGGGCAAAGTTCTCGAGAATGACGATGGCTTTGGCGCCAGAGTCCTTCAACTGGTGCTCGAGCTCGCGCGGTGTGTAGAGCGGATTGACATTCACCACGGTCATACCGGCGCGCAGAATGCCGAACAGCGCCACCGGGTATTGCAGCAGGTTCGGCGCCATGATCGCGACGCGTTCGGCCTTGGCCATTCCCGGCAGTCCTTGCAGGAAGGCGCCAAATTCGCGCGACAACTGCGCCAGTGCGGCGTAGCTCACGTTGTGGCCGAGGTTGTGACAGGCCGTCTTGCCGCCGAACCTCATGGCGAGCTTTTCGAGCAGATCCGGGATGGACAGGAACAACTCGGCGTCGATCTCGGCGGGCATGTCGGCGGGATAGCTCTTGAGCCAGATTTTGTTGACCATCGATTTCCTCCTGCTGCGTCTATCGCACGCTCGCGTCGAGACACAGCGACTCGAGAACTTAGGTGCGTGCGACCGACATCGCTCGCGCCATCGCGATGCGGCGCCTTGCCGCGCCACGCAAACCAAAACCGTGTGTGCGGTACGATACGTTGACATCGGTCAAGAAGCACCACCCTCGAAGGCCTATCGTCGATGTATCTCCGCGCGAGGCGGTGCAGCTGTGAATGTACTTCTCGTCTATCCGCGCAATCCCGGTAGCTTCTGGAGCTTCAAGCATGTCTTGAGGCTCGTCGCCAAGAAGTCGGCGTTTCCGCCGCTTGGCTTACTCACCGTCGCCGCGATGCTGCCGCGCG
This sequence comes from uncultured beta proteobacterium, assembly GCA_963728935.1. Lineage (GTDB taxonomy): Bacteria > Pseudomonadota > Gammaproteobacteria > Burkholderiales > Casimicrobiaceae > CAVSMC01. The sequence goes on from CAVSMC010000006.1 coordinate 26,650, forward strand.
ACTGGAACCTGAAGCTGCTCGATCTGAACGTCGCGACTCTGATCGACGACCAGTTGCGCTGGGCCGACTTCGTCTTCCTGAGCGGCATGATCGTGCACAAGGAGTCCGCGCACGAAATCGCCGCTCGCTGCGCCGTGCTCGGCACGACGATCGTCGCGGGCGGCCCGCTGTTTACGACCGGACACCGCGATTTCCCGGAGATCCGGCATTTCGTGCTCGGCGAGGCCGAGGATGTGATCGAGTTGCTGATCGCGGACATGCGGCTGGGCACGTTGCAGTCGGTCTACCGGGCGTCAGGCTGGCCCGACGTGCGGCGCTCGCCAGTGCCGCGCTGGGATCTCATCGACTTCGCCGATTACGTGACGATGCCGGTGCAGTTCTCCCGCGGTTGCCCCTTCGATTGCGAATTCTGCGACATCGTCGTCATGAACGGTCACGTGCCGCGAACGAAGGAACCCGCGCAGCTCGTGCAGGAGTTGGAGGCATTGCGCCTTGCTGGCTGGAAGGACATGGTCTTCATCGTCGACGACAACTTCATCGGCAACCGCAAGCACGCAGCGGACCTGTCGCGCGCGATGATCGAGTGGCGCCGTCGCAGCAAGCCGACGATCGGATTTCTCACCGAAGCGTCGGTCAATCTCGCCGACCATCCCGAACTGTGCGAGCTGATGGTCGAAGCCGGGTTCAAGAAGGTCTTCCTCGGCATCGAGACGCCATCGGTGGAAAGCCTGGCGGAGTGCGGAAAGAGGCAGAACCAGAAGCGCGATCTGGCCGATTGCGTCAACACGCTGCAACGGACCGGGCTGGAGGTGATGGGCGGTTTCATCGTCGGCTTCGACTCCGATCCGCAGGACATCTTCGTGCGGCAGTTCGAATTCATTCAGCGCACCGGTGTCGTCACCGCCATGGTGGGGCTGCTCACGGCATTGCCTCAGACCGCATTGTATCGGCGTCTTGCGGACGAGGGGCGCATCCTCGCCGACACGTGTGGTAACAACACCGATGCCATGCTCAACTTCGTGACACGCCTGGACCGCGAATCGCCGATCGGTGGATACCGCGAGCTGATGCGAAAGCTCTACGCGCCGGGCAACTATTATCGGCGCATCCGCGCATTCCTGCGGTGCTTCGAGCCTCGCGGACCCGCACGGCGTTTGTCGGGCTCCGACGTGAAAGCATTTCTGACATCGCTGTGGCTGCTCGGAGTGTGGCAGGCGGGTCGAAGCCACTACTGGGTACTGTTCTGGTCGACACTGCTCGCGAGCCCGAGGAAATTGCGAACTGCGGTCGAGCTTTCGATCCTCGGGCTATCACTTCCGGAGAGTCGCGAGCACGCTCTGACCGCTGGAGACCGAAATGAATGAGAGTTCTTGCGGCGATCATCGAGCTTCCCCGCGGTCGAAACGATCGATAGCGTTTCAACCCATCGGCGCAATAGCAGCGATGCGTCGGGCAAACAAGGAGACGTCAAATGAGCCTAGGCACCATTCTGTTGATCGTTCTGGTTTTGATCTTGATCGGCGCGATTCCAACCTGGCCGTACAGCAGGGGCTGGGGTTACGCCCCCAGCGGCGTTCTTGGCCTGGTGCTGGTAGTAGTGCTCATTATGCTGTTGCTTGGGAAGCTATAGCGTACCGTCGAGGCGACGTGTAGATCGATTATCCCTTTGGAGATTCGGCAATGGCACAACTCAAACGCTTTTCCACTTTCTTCCTGATGCTTGTGTTTGCGTTCTTTGTTGGATGCGCGTCCACCCCCAAGCAGGAAGGAACCGGAGAGTATGTCGACGACACCGTCATCACCACGAAGGTCAAGGCGGCTGTGTTGAATGAACCATCCTTGAAGTCCGCGGAGATCAACGTCGAAACCTTCAAGGGTGTCGTGCAACTGAGCGGCTTCGTGAGTTCGCAGGCGAACGTCAGCAAGGCAATCGAGGTCGCGCGCAGCGTCCCCGGTGTGAAATCGGTCAAGAACGACATGCGCCTCAAGTGACGGACCAGTTAACCGCCGACGATGGGCCGTCGCCAGCGGTGATGGTGTGTGTGGCCCAGACCGCGAACCGTCCCGGTTCGCATACTGCGTTGGAAGAGGGAATCATTATGACCATCAACAAGGATCAAGTGAAAGGCGCCGCGAAGGACATCGCCGGCAAGATCCAGGAAGAAGCCGGCAAGTTGGTTGGCAGCAAAGAGCAGGAGGCCAAAGGGCTGCAGCATCAGGCCGAAGGCAAGATGCAGAAAGGCGTCGGTGATGTGAAGGAAGCGGTCAGCAATCTGAAGGAAGCGGTCAAGAAGGGGTAGAAGGCCGACCGCAGACAGCAAATTGAAGGTGCACTTGGGCAAGCTTGCCAGCGAGCGCGGCGGCGGCGACGATCACCGCCCGCTCACGTGCATTGACGACAAATTCGAGGCGTGGCTCCGGCCTGCGTGCTGCGGAAGGCGAGCTAAGCATCGGCTCGGTACAAGCTCACCAACGTTCTCTTTGCCGCGCGAGTTCACATGCCGCGAATCCATGCGTAACGTTCTGGGGCGCACTCGCGATGGCACCGATGTCTCTTGTTGGAAGACTGCTCGGAACCGGTGGTCTGACAACATCCGCACGCGCACGGATAGGAGAAGCCGATGAAAAGACAAGCCGGTTTGTGGATCGATCACCGTGAGGCGATCGCCGTGTTCATCGGAGACAGCGTAGAGGAAACGAAGCGAATCGAATCAGGCGTCGAGAAGCATGTGCGCTTCTCGGGAGGCAACGAGTCGGAAGAAGGCTCGGCCGACAACCAGCGAGACAGACAATTCGCAGGCCATCTCAACCGATACTATGACGACGTGATCTCGAGTGTTCGTGACGTGGAATCGATCCTGCTCATGGGTCCGGGCGAGGCAAAACGAGAGCTCGAGAAACGTCTGGCGGCCAAAGGACTGCACGGCCGCATCGTCGCTTCTGAAACAGTCGACAAAATGACCCCTCCTCAAATTGCCGCGAAAGTTCGCGAGTATTTTCGAAAATAGCACCATACATGGCCAAGAGGGCAGCGAAGAAGCCCGCGTCGAAGACGGCCAAGAGGACGGCGAAAAGAAGCAGGACCTAGCCGCTTCGCACGGACACATGGTCAAGAAGCTCCGGGAACCCCGTGACGACCTCCGGGGCATCAACCAGCTGGTCATCAACGGCATCGTCGGCGTCGTCGATCTCGTCGAGGCGATGCACTACAACATCGTCAGCATTCCGGGGCTCGTCGCTAAACCAAAGCGCGATCGCACGACCGGCATCAAAGGCCTTGTGTACCGCAGCGTCCGGGGCGTCATTGGCCTCGTCGGGCGCGGACTCGACGGTCTACTGGCGCAGCTCGAACCGTTGCTCGACAAGCGAAGCAGGTGGCGCGGGCGCGAGACGCTGCTCGCCGTGCTGAACGGCGTGCTCGGCGACTATCTCGCGGCGTCGAACAACCCGCTGGCGATCACCATGCGCGTGCGGCAGGGCGGCGGCGTGTTGCCGGACGAGAGCGAGTCGCTGGCCGTGGCGATCCCGCACGCCGGCGGCAAGCTGGTCGTGCTGTTGCACGGGCTGTGCATGAACGACCTGCAGTGGAAGCGCAAGGGACACGATCACGGCGTCTCGCTGGCGCGCGACCTTGCGTACACGCCGGTGTATCTACACTACAACAGCGGCCTCCATGTCTCCACGAACGGGCGTGCGTTCGCCGAACGGCTCGAAACCCTCGTGCAGCTCTGGCCGGTGCCGTTGACCGAGCTCGTGATCATCGGGCACAGCATGGGAGGGCTCGTCGCCCGCAGCGCCTGTCACTACGGCGCACTTGCACGCCACGAATGGGTGCGCCGACTCGACAAGCTCGTTTTCGTCGGCACGCCGCATCATGGTGCGCCACTCGAGCGGGGCGGCAACTGGGTGGACTTGCTGCTCGGCGCGAGCCGCTACTCCGCTCCGTTGGCTCGCCTCGGCAAGATCCGTAGCGCGGGCATCACCGACCTGCGATTCGGAAATCTTCTCGACGAGGACTGGAACAAGCGCGATCGCTTCAAGCGCACCGGCGACCTCCGGCTTCCGGTGCCGCTGCCGCAAGGTGTGGCGTGCTATGCAATCGCCGCAACGACCGGGAAGAGGGCAGGCGATCTCAGCGACCGCTTGATCGGCGACGGCATCGTGCCGCTCGCGAGTGCGCTCGGCCACCACGACAATCCGAAGCTCGCCTTGACGTTCGACGACTCGCGGCAGCGGGTAGTCTATGGCACCGGTCATCTCGACTTGCTCAGTCGACCGGAGGTCTACGCGCAGATCAAGCAGTGGCTGGCCGAACCGGATTGATCCCGAGACAGGCACGGTGGCGCACCTGGGTTCGTGGTCGTCGCGTGCCGAGGCTACTCGTTCGCCGGTGCGGCCGCAGCCGCGTTGGGCGCTAAGTGCTCGTCGACGTTGCAGCGAGGCGTCGCCGACGACTGGGCGCTGATGTTCAATCAGGCGATCGGGAGCGACGTGCTGAAGTAGCCACAGTCGATTCGCAACTCAAAGGGACGCCGGCGAACGCCGGCGTCCTTGCTTTTGCGGTGCGGTCTGCGCGGGGCCGGGTCAGATGCCGCCGCGACCGTACGAGTGGACGAGCGGCAGGAACGGATATTCGACATACGCGTTCGTCACCGGATTGTTCAGCAGCTGGTGCGCGATGATCGTTCCCGGAGCTCCATCGTGAGCGATGCGCACGCCGCCCTTGACCGCACCACCGATCGCGACACCGTTCGGCTTTACGACCTGAACGCTGCCGTGCGCGGCAAGTATGAACGCGTCAGACCCCGCAAGATTGCCGGCTTCGTCGAAGAAGAGGACCGTGGTGCCGTCGGCCTCGAACGGCGCGTCGGCGACGCACAGGTTTCCGATCGCAGTTTGTCCTCCGAACGGATTCCAGACCTCGATCGAATACGATTGATACGGCTCCATGCGGAACACGAACCACGCATTGGGACTCGCCTGCGAAAGCTGGTCCGTGTACGCCGTGCCGTCCGGCATGATCGGTCGCGCCGCCGCGGCGGTCGTGTTGCCGTATTGCGCTGCCAAACAGACCGCCGGCAGCAAAGCGCTGGCAATGAGGATCGATGCAACGCAGTTGCGGATGCGTGTCTTCATCACTTTTCCCTCCCCTTGGTGGCCGCACGCGGCGGTGCCGGCATGATGCAGCGCCGCCCGATGCGGCGCGACGCGCGACGTCGCTCGCACCCGAGTGGCGTGTCGCCGCGGCGCCGTCGGGTATGCGCTTGATCGTCTCGCGTCGCTCGGCCTCGCACTGGCCGTGTACCTTGCCATCCAGCGGCCGCCGGTTATTCGCCCCAAGCCTCGATGACCTGATCGAGGCCGGAGCGGTAATCGGGAAACCTCGGCTTCCATCCCGGCACGCGCGGCGTCGGCACTCGAAGCGGCATGGGCAATGCGGTCTGCTGCATGTGCTCTTCGCGAATGATCACCCTGGCGATCGGCTTGGAGATCAACGGCAGATGCAGCGGAGTTCGCCGGCCGACCCGATGCGCGAACGCATCCATCAGCTTCATGAACGAGACCGCCTGACCGTCGATGGCGTACAGGATCCCGCCCGCGTTTCGCGGTCTTCCAGCGGCGAGCAGGGCCGCGGCGGCATCGAACTGATGGAGATGGTATTGCAGCGCTTTGGCGGGGCCGGACCAGTACGGGCGGCCCAGACGAAAAGCGGTGCGATATGCGCGCAGATCAGCGCTTAGCGGGCCATACAGATAGCCGAGGCGCACGACGCACGCCGGCACCGGACCCGACAGTGCCAATGCCTCGCATTCGCGGATCGCATCGACCCAGGAGCGCAACGGTTGATCCACCGTGGCGCCGCGCTCGACGGCGTGCACGAAGGCGAAACTCGCGTGGACGAGCATCGTCGCGCCATCTGCCTGGGCATGGCGCGTTGCGCGGCGCGTTCCGGCCAGCGCCGTGCGGGCGAAATCCTTCCAGGCGTGACCGTCGTGCAGCAGAGTGTTTGCCTGCTGGCCGGCGACGTTGATGTGCATGTTCGTCGTGGCACTCGGAGGCCGCTGCGCAAGCACGCGACCCAGTTCCGAGCGCCTTCCGGTGATCGATAAGCTCATGGCGTTGGGTGGGGATTAGGATCAATCTTTGCACACGCCCGCAGACGTTGCGGGGACGACTCGATGAACGACGATTCCATTCGTGGTGCGAACGCACCCGATCCACTGCTGTCGGTCATTCGGTATCACCAGCAGACGAAACACCATTTTTTGCGCTATGCACGCGCGCCCGGATCGCTGGATTGGGCGAATCAGCCGGACCCGTTCCGACGCTACCAAGGCTCGCCGGTCGCCGCATTGCCGCTGCCGACGCCCGGCGAGGAGCCGCCCTCGCCGCTCTACGACGACCTTTATCTCGATGGTGCGATCGCCAGCGCTGCGATTTCCGTTCGAAGCATTTCGCGGTTTCTCGAGTATTCGCTCGCGATTTCGGCCTGGAAGCAGGCTGGCGAAGTGCGGTGGGCGCTTCGAACCAATCCGTCCAGCGGCAACCTGCACCCTACCGAGGGCTACCTGCTGATCGACGAGGTCGAGGGCCTGTCGCGCTGTCCTGCCCTTCATCACTACGCGCCCAAGGAGCATGCGCTGGAGCTGCGTGCCGAGTTGCCGCGGGACAGCTTCGCTTTGCTCATGCAAGAGTTCCCGCCACGCGCCTTTCTTGTCGGCTTCACTTCAGTGAACTGGCGGGAAGCCTGGAAGTATGGCGAGCGAGCCTTTCGTTATTGTCAACACGACGTGGGACATGCGATCGGAAGCGCGCGCATTGCGGCTCGAATGCTCGGTTGGCGCATGCTGCTGCTGGACGGTGTCGCAGACGACACGATCGCAGCGTTGCTCGGACTTGATCGCGCCGAAGATTTCGAGGGCGCCGAACGCGAACACCCCGACTGTCTCGCCGTCATCTGGCCCGCCGACGGGACTCGCAGTCTCGCCGCCGGACACACGGCCGTCGTGCCGCTTTCTCTCCGCGCCGATGCTCTGAGCGGGCTCGCGTGGAATGTGTGGCACGGCAAGGCCAACAGGTTGAGTCAGCGCGACCCGCTGTCGTGGGATCTCATCGATGAGGTCGAACTTGCGTCGTGGAAATCGAGCACCGAGCGTAGCGTCGTCGAATTGAATCGCGGTTGCACTCCCTCCGGATACCGGGTCAACGTCGATCGTGCCACGATCGGCATTCGTTCGCGTCCGCCAACGGCCGGACAGCTGATCCGTCAGCGGCGAAGCGCCGTCGCGTTCGACGGCAAGACATCGATTTCAGTCGATACCTTCTACACGATGCTGGCCCGAGTCATGCCACGGGTCGAGCGTGATTTCTGCGGCCGCCCCGCACCCTGGGACGTCGTGCCGTGGGCACCACGCGTTCATTTACTGCTGTTCGTTCATCGGGTGGATGGTTTTGTCCCCGGCCTCTACATGCTGGTCCGTGACCCGACAAAGGTGCAGTCGCTCACGCAGTCGACCCGCCCGCAATTCGCCTGGAGTTCACCGCCCAGCCGTCCGACCGACGTACCTCTGTTTCTTCTGCAGGAGGGGGACGCGCGGCAATTGGCGACTGAGGTCAGTTGCCACCAGGATATCGCCGGCGATGGTGCGTTTTCCCTCGGGATGATCGCAGAATTCGAATCGAGCCTGCGTCGTTACGGGCCATGGTTCTACCGCCGGCTCTTCTGGGAAGCCGGCTTGATTGGCCAAGTGCTTTACCTGGAAGCGGAAGCCGCAGGCGTTCGCGGCACGGGAATCGGTTGTTTCTTCGATGAGCCGGTCCATGAGCTGCTCGGATTGCGCACAATGTCGTTTCAGTCGCTCTACCACTTTACGATCGGCGGACATGTGGACGATCCCCGCCTGACGACGTTGTCGCCATACGGTCTCGGTCACTGACCGGTGACCCCACTGAACGGCGCACGGCTTCCGGACGAGTTCACGTCGGTTTTTCGAAAGCTGTGCGACGCTCGGGCTGGTGTCGATGAGCGATCACGATCGACCAGTCGCTGGTGCCCCCCGCGCGGCGTGCGCTGTCGAACAGATGACCGCAGGAAGAATCGTTCACACTGGTCATCCGGTCTAGAGGTATAGGTATGTGCTTGGCATAACTCGCGCGGCCGTGGAGATCGACGAGATGCCGACGACGGCGTCGCAGCGAACTATCGGAAAACAATGCCGTTGTGGTTTTTTGGGGCTCGTCAGTTCCTCGACTTTGGGTGGCTTCATCCGCATTTTGCTGCTGATCGCCCTGGTCGTGGTCGTTGTCAACTTGATCAGCGGGCGGCGACGCGCGCCATGATGCGTTGACCAATGCGCGGCGCTCGATCTTGCCGCGCTCACCAACAAGCACCGGTTCATGTACGGGGCACCGATTTGATCGTGCCGTGCGGGCCGCGGGGTACGGCGTTCGTTCATCGCGGATGAGACGGAAAACACAACTGAGGTCCATGCGTATGGAATCGAGAGAGCGGGTCAACGATGCGGAAGGTGATCGGGTTACCGTCGACAAACTGGTGGCCGATCTCAGCGTGCTGGCAAGTGACATGGAACAAGTGCTGAAGGCCACCGCCGCTCAGACTGGACAACACGTTGCGCAGGTGCGCGCCAAAGCGGAGGAGTCGCTGAAAGCAGCCAGGGCCCGCGTCGCCGAGCTGCAGCACTCGGCGCTTGCGAAGAGCCGGGCAGCCGGACGAGCCACCGACGGTTACGTGCGCGCCAATCCGTGGCAGGTCATGGCCATCTGCGCCGTTGCCGGTCTCGTGCTTGGCATCTTGGTTGCGCGCGACGCAGACACGGACTCGGACGTCTGACGCACGGGCGTCTGTTCCGGCGTCGCGGCGGCGGACGCGAGATTCTTGCGAGATGTTCCTGCGAAGCGTTTGCAGCGACGTAGCTGGCGCGCGGTCCCGTGAAACCTAGCGCGCTGCGACCGTGAGATCTTGACAGAAATCAACAGGCGAGACGTCTCCGTTGCTAGATTCACATTGCACATATCCGGCGCGATCGTGCGCCGAGGCCGCACATTACAATGAGGAGAAGCCATGGCTACGCGCCGCACCACGATGAGGAGTCGATCCGGCACGAAGCTCTACGCCGTCCGTGACAAGAGCGGCAAGTTCAAGGACATTCAGACCTACAAGCGCGCTCACGCCGCTGACATGCGCCACAAGTCGAAAGCCGAGAAAGAGGCAGCACAGGGGCCGATCGAGAAGAAAGTCAGGAAAACGGCCAATGATGCCGTCAAATCGATCAAGAGTTCGGTGCGCGGCGCAGTCGCTGCAGTGCAGTGGGCAGCAAAGCGCGCGGTAAGGCAGGTTTCAAACGCCCAGCCGGAGGGGAAAAGGTTGGTCAAGAGGGTCGCCAAGAAGACGACCGGCAAGACGGCGGCCAAGGCAACCGTGAAGAAAGCGGGAAAACGGGCCAGCCGGCAGTCACGTTCGTGAACAAACAACTCGATGCCCGGCCAGTTGCGATCGCCGAGGCGATGCATCTTTCACCTGCACTAACCTGACGCATCGAAGAGCTCGCCCGTTTAGCGACTCACAGGTAGAACGAGATGTCGTTCGCGGATCCGCAGCACTCCGCGCCGCACGCTGGCCCTCACAGAAGGAGCGAAACATGTCTGTTGCCCGAGTATCCGAAATAATTGCAATGAGCAAAGTAGGTTTCGACGATGCGTTGAAGCAAGGCGTGGCTCGTGCTCACAAGACGCTCAAGAATGTGAAGAGTGTATGGATTCACGACCAGTCGGTGGACGTCGAGGACGGGAAGATCGTCGGTTACAAGTTGTCGCTCAAGGTCACATTCATCCTGAACGATTGAGGCGGTTTCACATACACGATGGAGACCCATGAAGCCGAAGTCGGATCGCTCCTGTTATCGATAACCGACAAGGAAACGGTGAACGTGCCGATCTGGGCTGGCGTGGGAACCATCGTGCTGGGCGGATTGCTCCTGGTCTTCGGCAGCAGGAAGAGCTGGTGCCTGACCCGGCAAATGCTTTTCGGCCATCATGGATCGCTCGCGGACAGCTGATCGCGATTGAGGTCATGATTGCCGCCGCACTGCCGCGAAGTCGATGAAGCCACGGGCGACATCGGTGTGCACGAGTTCCACGCGGACCCGATCGCCGACATCGAGGCCTTGGAATCCGCGCACGACCCTGCCTTCGGTCGTTGGCCCCGAGATGCGCACCCATGTGCCCTTGTCCGACGCTCCGGTCACGATCGCATCGAACCGCGCGCCGATGCGCGAGTCGAGGAGCAGCGCTGCCGCAGACTTCGCGACCTGACGTTCCACCTTGGCCGCATTGTCTTCCTGATCGGTGCAGTGGCGGGCGAGCGTCGTTAACTCATCGTTGGTGTAGGGAGATGGTTGTGCGGCGAGCGCGGCCTTCAACAGCCGTTGCGCGACGAGATCGGGAAACCGGCGGTTCGGAGCGGTGGAATGCGTGTAGTCCTTTACCGCCAGTCCGAAGTGACCCTCGGATGCCTGCCCGGGTACTTCTAACGCATACTCGCCGGAGCCGAGCAGCTTCACGACGGAAAGTGAAACGTCAGGAAACCCCGCCGGGTCGACCTGACGGCGCTTGGTGAGGAAACCATCCAGCGCAGCGGCGTTCGGCGTATCCGGCAACCGCTGCCCCAACCCGGCGGCCAACGCGACGATCCGGTCCCAGCGCTTTGGCGTACGCAGCACCCGGCGCAGCGACGACCGGCCCTTCTGTTCAAGATATTTCGCGGTCACGCCGTTGGCCGCGATCATGAAGTCCTCGATCAGCTCCTTCGCCCGGTTCTTTTCGTCGGGCAGCAAGTCGGCCAGCGCGCCGTCGGCAAATACGGCGCGAACTTCCAGCGTTTCGAGTGGCAGCGCGCCCTGCGCGTAGCGCACGCGTCTCAGCGCCTGGGCTGCCCGATCCTGGATGCGAAGCTGTTCATCGAGTCCCGGCACGCTCGCAACCTTTGGCGGCGGAGGCGCCGCGCCTTCGATCCATGCGGCGACTGCGTTGTAGGCAAGCTTGGCATGATTGAGCACGACCGCCTGGTAGATGTCGGAGGCGGTCACTGTGCCGTCGATGGCAATCACCATCTCCGCGACGTTCGCTAGCCGCTCCTCGCCTTCCCCCAACGAAGTGAGATCGGTCGACAGTTTCTCCGGCAGCATCGGAAAGACTTCTGCAACGGTGTAAACGGACGTCGTGTTCGTCGAAGCGTGGACGTCGATGGGCGAACCCTTCCTTACCAACGCATCGACATCGGCAATGGCAACGAGGATCTTCACGGCGCCGTCCGTTGCGAGCTCAGCCACCGATAGCTGATCGAGATCCCGGGAATCGTCGTTGTCGATCGACACCCAGAGCAGGGCGCGCAAATCGCGGATCGCGCCGCCTGACGCTATGGCGGCTTGACTGATGTGATCGGTCTGCGCGATGACAGCAGCCGAAAAGTCCGGCAGCAGCCCGCGCTCGCGCATCGCCTCGTGCGCGATGCTCTGGAGTTCGTCCTTGCCGCTTCTCTGTGTTGTCATCCGAACCGACGCGAGGAAATTTGGCGCAAGTGGCAGTCATTGCCGCTGGCATGGTCCCCACTTTATCGCAGCCCGTGGGTCAACGGAAAGGCAAGCACGATCGAGGCAGCTTCGTCTCTAGCTGCCCAGATGACATCGGCAATCGGCAACCCGAGCTCAACTTCTTCAACACAGCAACGATCTGCTCGACCGAAAAGCGACTCTTGCGCACGGCAACCTCCCTCCGTCAACGACAGCTTGTCGAAAAACTCGCGTACCCGCTGAGCTGAGAGTCTCAATGCACATCAAAGCGTGGTCTGTGCTAAGGCAGCGACCCTAATGGGTACGCGAGAGCTCCCCTTGTCCCGCTGATGGAGCGTACCGAGACAACCGGAGAAGGAAGACCGGTGCAAAATGGCGACGTGAAGGAGCGCAGCGAAACGTCGTCTCCGCACCCGAGGCGTTGCCAAACGAGAGGTAACGATGATCCCGCGCTCGAAACGGGGCCCACCAATGATCGGCCACGCGAGATGACGACCGCTTCCGACTGGTCACGCGCGCTCGTGCTGGGCGCGAGCGGCTACGTTGGCACTAATCTCGTGCCCTTCCTCGCCGCGCGCGGCTTTCAAGTGCGAGCGGCGGCGCGGCGACGCGAGGCGCTGGAGGGATACGCATGGCCGGGCGTCGAGGTCATTGCAGCGGACGCTCTCGATCCCGCCAGCCTCGATCGCTCGCTCGCGGGAATCGACGTTGCCTATTATCTGGTGCACTCGATGGCCGCCGGGCCCGATTTCCCGCGCATCGATCGCGACGCCGCGGCGAACTTCCGCGATGCCGCTGCGCGCGCGGGCGTGACGCGCATCGTATACCTGGGCGGCTTGCAGCCGTGCTCGGCTGCCTCGGCGCATCTTGCGTCGCGCGGGGAGACGGGTGCGATCCTACGTGCCGGTCCGACCCCTGTGACCGAATTGCGGGCCGGCGTGATTATCGGCCCGGGCTCGGCTGCGTTCGAAGTGATACGTGACCTCGTTTTCCATTCGTGACGGCCGTGCCGACGAATGTCGCGCGCGCTCATCGAAGGTCTCGAGCACGATGTTCTCGCCAAGGACGCGTCGATTCGCGCGCTGATTCCGCTTCAGCTCAAGACCTGTCGCGCCGCGGCGCAAGCCGCGCTGGCGGCCGAGCAGACCGGCAACGCGGCCGGGCGCTGGACAGAAGGATCGATGCTTCACCGGCAACGCAGAGCGGACTTTGCATTCCATGCGAAGCGGATGCACGCCGATGCGGTCGCAGCCGCTTCCGCCGCGGCCGTATGGCGCGAGCTCGTCTCAATCGGCGGTGCGAACCGATACTATTTTCTAGACGCGCTGTGGAAGGTGCGCGGTCGTTTCGACGAAATGTGGGGCGGCACCGGGCTTACGCGCGGCCGCCGCGACCGCCACGATCTCGCGATGGGGGACGCAGCGGACTTCTGGCGCGTCGTGGCGCTTGAGCCGGGCTGCCGGCTGACGTTGCTCTCGGAAATGAAGCTCCCCGGCTGGCGCGCGCGGCCTCGCCTACTGGCACGCGATGATGCCGCTCACGGTTTGATCTTCAACGGGCTCGCGCGATCGATTGCTGCACGCGCCGAGTCAGCCGCCAGATCGCAGGGTCGGCCGAAGAGTGCCTTCGAATAATATGTACAGAAGCGATACGGCTGCAGCCGACCGGACTGACATCTCGCGTCCACGCGGTCGCGACCTGCTCGGGCTTGGCGGATTTCTCATGGCCTGCCTGGCGATCTCGGCGATCGGCGGGTGGGTGACCGCGCAAACCGTCGGAACCTGGTACCGGACTCTGGAGAAGCCGGCATTCAATCCGCCCGACTGGGTGTTCGCGCCGGTTTGGACACTGCTGTACGTCCTGATTGCGCTCGCCGGCTGGCGAGTCTGGCGTCGGCGAGGATTGGGTGGCGCACCCCGCGCTGCTGCGGCCTACGCGGCGCAGCTTGCACTCAACCTCGCGTGGTCGTTCCTCTTCTTCGGTGGGCGCATGATCGGAGCCGCGCTCGCGGACATCGTGCTGCTGCTCGCCGCTATCACCGTCACCGCAATGCTGTTTCGGCGGATCGACCGCGTTGCGGCATGGCTGCTGGCGCCGTACGGAACATGGGTCGCGTTCGCCGCAGTGTTGAACTACGCGCTATGGCGGCTCAACTGAGGTGCTTCCGAGGCTCACGCACCGCGCGTCGGGAGTTCCGCTTGGGGGAGATCGTCTAGCCAGCGAGCGATGGTCCGCGCTGGGTCATCTGCCGTCATCGGCGTTCGGCACCGTCATTGCGGTGCGCGACACGCCGACCCGCCCGGGTGTAGATCACGCCAAATCAAAAGTCCGGGTGGAGGTCGATGATGCGCGACAAACAGAGCTGACCGCGCTTAGAGCCGCGGGATCCGCAGCACCTGTCCCGGGTAGATCTTGTTTGGATCGGATAACATCGGTTTGTTGGCCTCGAAGATCACCATGTATTTGTTGGCATCGCCATAGTTGGTCTTCGCAATCTTCGACAGCGTGTCGCCGGAGATGACGGTGTAAAACGTCGCCTCGGGTGCGCTTTGGTCCACCGACATCATGTTGTTGACTTTCGCTACTCCTGCGACGTTGCCGCAGCACAGCGCAATCTTTTCCTTGGTGGCCTGATCGGGTGCAACGCCAAACACCGAAGCCGTCGACGTCGCGCCATCGAACGTGACGGTCAGTCCGGTCGCCGACAGATGCTGCGACTTGATGTAATCGATGATCGCATCCGCAGCCGCGGAGTTCGCCGCCTGCACCTTCGCGTCGTTCGTCGGATCGGCCTTGGCCTCGGTCATGGCGGCTTGCGCCTGCCCGCGCCCGAACAGCTTCTCTCCCGCTTCCTTCACAAAATCCATCAGTCCCATGAGTACTCCCAGTCTTGGTTGATTACGCAAAGGGCCTTGAGGCGCTACGTTAGAGGCTTCCGCACTCCCGCCGCCTTCGCGTCTTAGAACCCGGGGATCAAGATCGCCTCGATTCGCTTCAAGAAGCATGCGTCCGACTTGTCCGCACCCTGGCGCGTCGTCGTCATCTACCGCGTTCACCGCCTTGCTGATTGCTTCTCTCGCCGTCCTTCGTCTGGTCCTGCTTAGCTTGCGGCTCGCGCCCTTTGCCTTGCCCTCCACTATCCCGCCCTTGCGACTTTGGTGGCTGCTGCGTCGCAGGCGGCGCCGCGTGCGCTGGTTGCTGCGCGGCTGTCGGACCACTCTGCGAAGACTGAACGACACGGCTTCCCGATTGCGGTTGCCCGCGCGCGATGGGTGCAGCGCCCTGCGGGGGCGACACCGGCGCGGTGGGTCGATGAACATCGCGACTTCCCGGTTGCGACGATTGTCCGCGCGCGACGGGTGCAGCGCCCTGCGGGGGCGACGCCGGCGCGGCGGGCCGCTGAATGGCCCGGCTCCCCGTTTGCGACGGTTGGCCGCGCGCAACCGGTGCAGCGCCCTGCGGGGGCGGCACCGGCGCGGCGGGCCGCTGAACGTCGCGGCTTCCCGGGTGCGACGATTGTCCACGGGCAACTGGCGCAGTGCCCTGCGGAGGTAACGCCGGCGTTGCAGGCCGCGCAACGTCACGCCCTCCCGATTGCGTTGGTTGACCGCGCAACACCGGTGCAGCCTGCTGCTGCGTCTGATAGTGCTGGCGGACTACCGCATCCCGCGGCTGGTAACGGTAGTTCTGGCTTTGTAGTGCACGCTGCTGCTCCACGGCCGGATATCGAGTCCCGGAGTACTGCCGCTGGTATGCAGGCAGTGGGGCCGGCGCGAGTGCAACGTTGCGATTCCAGTTGTCCCATCCGCGGTGAGTCCGCGTCCAAGCATTGCCCCAGTGCTCACCCCAGCGTGGCGGCGCATCCGAGCTCCAGCCGCGAAAGTATGCAGGCGGTCGCCGGTAATAACGCACCGGGACGCGCAGAACAAATAGCGGCACCGCATCCGAGGCGACAAGCCCCCACGGCCCGTTGTACCAGGAGCTGGCGTACCAGTTGTCTTGCTGGTAAGCCCAGTACAAGCCGTCGTAGAAAAAGTAGTTGGAATTGACTTGCGGCGCGTAGTAGACCGGATAGCCCGGCACCGGAACCATCTCCGGATACGATTGCAGGTTGATCCCGATGCTCACGCCGGGAAGGCCGACCGCCAGATCCGCCTGAGGGGGTGCAGGTCCAGCGTAATTGCCGCCGTACACGCCTCCAAGCGGACGCAGCGAAGAGATGCTGCGATTGAACGGTGGATCCAGCCGAGGATAATCACCCGGCTGCAATTGCACGCAGCTGCCCTCGAAATCCGCATCGAAGCAGACCTCCCAGGTACCGCCGACAATGCTGATCGATGCGGTCCGATCGTTGAAGCCCGTGCTGTCGAGGTTGGTCACCACATCGGCGAACGTAATGCGATTCCCTTGAAAGTCCTCGCCGTCGAACAGCGTGATTTCATTCGGCCCTGCAACCGATGGCGGCGCGTAGCCGTACTCGGCGCCGGCAACCTGGCGCAGCGAGGAAACGCTGCGATTGAACGTTGGATCGAGTCGTGGATAGTCACCCGGCGGCAATTGCATGCAGGCACCTTGGAAGTCGGCGTCGAAACAGACTTCCCACGTGCCGTCGCGAACGCTGATCGATGCGGTCCGATCATTGAAGCCCGTGCCGTCGAGGTTGGGCACCGTATCACGGAACGTCACGCTGGCGCCTTGAAAGTTCTCGCCATCGAACAGCACAATTTCGCCTGCATACAAGCTCGAAGCGACAAGCGTAAGAGCAAAGGTCAGCGCAAGGCGGCAGGATTGGTGGATGTTCACTGCGTTCTCCTCACTCAATTCAACGACGAACCTCGACGCGCGCGCCGGAAAGCCCCCTTGCTTGAGTCGCAATCGAGCGCAAGGATTAGCGACAAATTCGGCGTACGGCTATTGATCGTCACGAGGCAGAGTCAACAAGAATCGTCCCGCGGCCGCGAAGGAGTCGTCTTGACAGTTATCAATGCCGGCCCGCAGAAGCGCTCTCGTTGGGGCCACCCAGCGGAGTTCGGGCTGCTAGTCAACGCAAAAATCCCGCGTCGGCGAGGCCACTCCCGTCACCGAACAGGCAGAAGACGCGCACAACCCCAAATCCGGGTTGTTCGGACGGGTCGACAGCCGGGGTTGCAGGCCGAGTGAGCAGCACCTAGTAGCGGCTTGGAAAGCCCGAGGGCGCCACGGACGAAAGCCAATGCACCTGCGCTGAAGAAAACGCACGCGCAGGAACAAACGCGCGCCGTACTGCGCAAGCGGGCACCCCGCCGCCGCGGATCAGTGGGTAATCAGCGGCACGATATCTTCGGTGTGCTTCTTCGCAAGCTTCTTCGCCTTCTTCTCCTTCGGCGTCAGCAGAGGCTGCTTCTTGGATTGCTTGTCAGTATGGTAGGTCTTGGCCATTGTTCGAACTCGCTTCAGTGATTGATCCGACCGCACACCATCGGACTTGGACGTGATGGGACACGCTCACCATTTTTGTGCAGCTAGAGTCGCGCCTTAGCTTAAGTGGATACGCGCACTCCCACGTGACGTATGTTCGATGTCGCACCCAGTGCGCGTCTGGGCCGCTGAAGTCTGCGCCTCCGCGCACGGCCGCCGGTGAAAGCCGCAAAGATCAGATCCCGGATGCTTCTCCCTGCTCCGGCGGAGCGGATGGCGGGATGGATGGATGGATGCCACCGGCAACCAGTGCTCCGAAGGCCCGGTAGCAATTATTAGGAGCGAATCGTCGCGGCAGAACCTGAATTGACGGCGCTGAAGCGGGCTGCGGTCGGGACGGGCCGGCCCTTTCGGGATCCCGCCGCAACACCGGCCACTTCGTCGCCTGCGTCGCTCCTACAAGACTTGACGGGTTACCCGACAGCAGGAGTGGTCGTCAACAGCTATCGTCTGGCGATCGTCGCGCACACCACCAAGGAGAGGACGTGATGTTTGGTCCCAGACCGATTTTGGCCTACTAGGCAAGCGGCTTGCCGTTGAGCGCGGTTGCCTGCGTGAGCACGCCAGCGCTTCAGTATTCGTTTAAAGAGATCATTGTTTTCAGGGATCCGTGGATCAAGAAGAATCCGTGGCTCAGCATGTGGATGAGCGGAACCAACGCGGTGCTTGGCGCCCCGCGTGGTTGGTCGACTGCCGCCGCCAGACGTTATGCGACGGCCGTCATGACGACGAACGCAAAACACGTCACCGAGTATTGGGGTCACGCGCTGACGGTCCTTCCGACGCGAAAAGGAGGACGTTCCCGCAAATCTGAGTGACAAGAAGGAACCTGCAATCGAGTACAGGCGTTTGTGGCGCCCGGTCGTTCAGCCATACGCGCACGTTAAGACGACGCCAGCATGCAGCCTATTGCTGTCGAGTCCTGGCGCGCGACGGCGTAGACGCACGCCTCGGACACCGCCGATTCTGACGGCGGTCGCGCGCAAAAAATGCGCGCCTCGTGATGTCCGACGAGACGCGCAAGAAGCCTTTCTCGGCGACCGACGGCCCGAGCACCGGGCTCGGCACCAACGCCGCCGAAGTCGCAGGCGTCGGCGGCGCCATTGGTGGGACGCTGGGTGCCGTCGTTGCCGCATTTGCTGCGGTCGGAACGTCCCTCGCGATTCCTGGCCTTGGCCTAATCGTCGCCGGTCCGCTTGCGGCCGGAATCGCGGGCGCCGGTGCCGGCGGGGCGGCGGGCGCCTACTCGGGGCGCTGATTGGTTGGGGCATGCCCGAAGTGCGCGTCATGCGCTACGAATCCGGCATCAAGAACGGTGGAATCCTGATGGGTCAAGGCGCGCTCAGACGACGACGCCAAGTACTTTCAGCACGGGTGGCAGCGTAACAAGGGCACCGAGATCTACGCCTGAACGCTGCTCATTCTCCAAATCGAAAGGCTTCGGGAGCCGACGGTCGCTGCACGCAGAACATCAAAGGAACGCAATGCACCGCAAATCTCTCACACTGGCGCTGGCGATTGCCGGCGCAGTCGGCTTGGGCGCTGTTGTACTCGGGTTCGCTCAGGATATCGGTAGCAACACCAACAGCAAGACCGGGACTGCTGCTGCTCACCGAGTTCACGGAGCCACCGGCGCGGTTGCGTCGTCCGTTGACCTCCCTTCCGCTTCGGATCATCCTTTCGCCCCTCGGTTCTGATCGTTACGACGAGGGGGTATGGCGGCGAGCAAGCCCATCCAGTTGATCCTGGCCAGGCAGCTCGCGAGCTGCGTGGCGATACCGATCCTCCTGCTCGACGAGAACGGAAACCTCGTGTACTTCAACGAGCCTGCCGAGGGCATCATCCACCAGCGCTTCGACGAGACCGGCGAGATCTCGGCCGAGGAGCTGGTCCGCCTCGTCGAGGTTGTCGACGAGCATCGCCGTCCAATACCGCGCGAGCAACGTCCGACCTGGATCGCGCGCCTGCAGCGCCGCCCGGTGTCGCGCACGATCTGGACGCGCACGGAGAACACCGAATGGCGGCACCTTCAGGCCACTGCGGTTCCGTTGGTGGCCGAAGCGAACCAGCTGGTCGGTATCATGCATCTCTTCTGGCCGATCTAGGATGAAACAAACCCCCAGGGCTCGCTGCGCTCGCCGCCCCCGAGGGGCCGCATCAGTGTCCTACGCACGGCCGGGCGGGCACTGACATGGACGTAACTCTGTGGGGCACCCGGGGCTCGCTGGCGACGCCGGGGCCGGACAACGCCCGCTACGGCGGCAACACGTCGTGCGTGACCGTGCTCGGTGACGAGGGTACTGTGCTCGTGCTCGACGCCGGCACCGGGATCCGGCAGAGCGCGTCGAAGATCCATCCGTCCGTGCAGCGCGTCGACGTGCTGCTTACGCATCTGCACATGGATCACATCCAGGGGCTTGGCTTTTTCGGCCCGCTGTACCGACCCGGTCTCGAAGTTCACATATGGGGTCCGGCGAGCACGCATCTCGACCTGCAGGCGCGCCTCATGCGATATCTCTCGCCACCGCTGTTTCCTGTCGGCTTGCGCGAGCTGCCGTGCGAGCTGCACGTGCATGAGATAGCCGACTCGCAGATCGAGATCAGCGAGTTCCGGATCGCGTCGGCTCGCGTGTGCCATCCGGGCCCGACCGTTGGCTATCGCATCACGGATTCCATCGGGCGCAGCATCACTTATCTGCCCGATCACGAGCCGGCCCTAGGCGCCCTCGCGTTTCCCACGCTGCCCCGTGCATGGACCTCGGGCGGGACGCTGGCGCACGAGACGGACCTGCTGATTCATGACAGCCAGTATTCAGCACACGAGTACCCCGGCCATGTCGGCTGGGGCCATAGCTCGCTGCGGCACATGCTCGATTTCGGGACTCTCGTCGAGACCAAGCATCTCGTACCTTTTCATCACGATCCCGGGCATTCGGATGCCGACCTAGATCGGCTGATGACCGAGGCCATGGATGAAGCCAGGCCCGCGTATCGCGTCTCGCCCGGCTGTGAAGGGATGTCGTTCCGCGTCTGACCACAGCGTAGGCAGCTCCGTCGTACGCCTCCGCCGCCATCGCCGTCACCGCCCCTTGTTCCGGCGTATCGACCGCGTTGCAGCATAGCTGCCGGCACGTCCGGAGCATGGGTCGCGTTCGCCGCCTGCAGCGCGAAAAGCGGCGTGCCGCTCTGCACGTGCCAGCTCGCCCAGGTGTGAGGCAGATCGTGCCAGCGAAAATCGCTGATGCCTGCACGTTTCAACGCCGCGTACCACGCTTTCGTACTGATCGGCTTGCCTCGGTAGCAAACACGTTTGGCGCTCGCAAGCCGGCGGCAAGCGAGAACGCCGCCATGTCCGCCAGGTGCTTGATGAAGCCCGCGAGCGGGTGAAATTGGATCATCGAGGAACACACGCGACGTTGTATGGCCGCATAAGCAAGATTTTGCGTGGCCGGCCGGACGCCCACATAGAATAGGGCGCAGGAGGAGGGAAATTCCATGCTGAGCGTCAATCCGTTCGCCGTCGCGGGCGCGTCGCTGCCCGCCGGCTTCCTGCAGGGGTTCCTGGTGGTGATGCTGCTGGCCGTCGTGGCCGGGACGCTGTTCGACATCGTCCACAAGGGCAGCGCGAGATATTTCTTCGCCAACATGCGCAAGTCGAAGGACAAGGGCCGCGAGATGAGGGGCGGCGAGCTGGTCTCGATCGCCGTGCAGACCGCGGTCGTCGACGTGCTCGCCTCGGGCGAGTTCTGTAACCCGAAGCGCCGGGTGGCGCACCTGCTCGGCATGTACGGGTTCGTCCTCTACATGGTTGCCACGGCGGTCATGGTGTTCGGCTACCCCACCGGCACCACGCCGACGCCGCCGATCTGGCCGGCGCTGTGGTGGATCGGCGCCCTGATGGTGCTGGTGGGCGGCTACTGGTTCTGGTTCTTCATCCGCGTCGACGTCGCCGCGGAAGGCCATTCGCCCTTGCGCCTGGCGAAGGCGGACCTCTTCGTCCTGTCGCTGCTCGCGAGCGTGACGCTCGGGGTCGTGTGGGCCGCCACCGGCGGCGGCGTGGGCCTGCTCTTCTGGCTCTACATCATCGCGACCATCGTGCTCTTCGGCGGAGTGCCGTGGTCGAAGTTCGCCCACATGTTCTTCAAGCCGGCGGCAGCCTTCGAGAAACGCGTCTCGAGAGCGAATGGCACGGCCGAGAATCTGCCGATGCAGACCCGTGACGATCCCGAGCAACAAAAACGACACTCGATGGAGCTGTTGCGGGACGCTCCGATGGACATGGGACTCGGCATCAAGCGCGAGGCGCCCCGCCACTACTAAAGAACTCCGCAAGCTCGATCGGAACAGCTCAAGGAGCCGACAAGAATGCCTACCTTCGTCTACATGACGAGGTGCGACGGATGCGGACACTGCGTCGACATCTGTCCCTCGGACATCATGCACATCGACCCGACCTATCGGCGGGCCTACAACATCGAGCCGAACATGTGCTGGGAGTGCTACTCCTGCGTGAAGGCTTGCCCCCAGCATGCGATCGACGTGCGCGGATATGCCGATTTCGCCCCGCTCGGTCACAGCGTTCGCGTCGACCGCGACGAACGCAAGGGCACGATCGCCTGGAAGATCAAGTTCCGCGACGGCACGGAGAAGAACTTCCTGTCGCCCATCACCACGAAGCCCTGGGGCACGGCGATCCCCAAGCTCGCGGATGTTCCCGGACCGAGCAAGGAAATGCGCGACGGCCAGCTCTTGTACAACGAGCCGAAATACATCCGGCTCGATGAAGGCGCCCTGCGCACGCTCGACGATGCCGGCCTCAAGCTCACGAAAGGCGTGTACTACTGATGGCCTACCACACGATCGTCGAAGAAGGCATCGATATTCTGGTCGTCGGCGCAGGTCTCGGCGGCACGGGTGCCGCATGGGAAGCGAGATTCTGGGGCCAGGACAAGAAGATCGTCATTGCCGAGAAGGCCAATATCGATCGCTCCGGCGCGGTCGCCCAGGGCCTGTACGCGATCAACTGCTACATGGGCACCCGCTGGGGCGAGAACAATCCCGAGGACCATGTCCGCTACGCTCGCATCGACCTGATGGGGCTGGTGCGGGAAGACCTGCTGTTCGACATGGCCCGTCACGTCGACTCCACCGTGCACCAGTTCGAGGAGTGGGGCCTGCCCATCATGAAGGACCCGAAGACCGGGCGCTACATGCGTGAAGGTCGATGGCAGATCATGATCCACGGCGAGTCCTACAAGCCCATCGTGGCCGAGGCCGCCAAGAAATCGGCGGACAAGGTCTTCAACCGCATCTGCGTCACCCACCTGCTGATGGATGAAAGCAAGCCGAACCGGGTCGCCGGTGCGGTCGGCTTCAACGTCCGCACCGGCAACTACCACGTCTTCAAGTCGAAGACCGTGGTCTGCGGCGCGGGCGGCGCGTCGAACATCTTCAAGCCGCGCTCGACAGGCGAGGGTGCCGGGCGCACCTGGTATGCGCCCTGGTCGTCCGCGTCCGCCTACGGGCTCATGATCAACGCTGGCGCGAAGATGACGCAGATGGAAAACCGGATCGTGCTGGCGCGATTCAAGGACGGTTATGGCCCGGTCGGCGCCTACTTCCTGCACCTGAAGACCTACACGCAAAACGCTCTCGGCGAAGAATACGAATCCAAGTGGTTCCCCGCGTTGCAGAAGATGGTCGGCAAGGAGTATCTCGATCCGGAAGCTTCGCACCTGACCCATCGGCCCATCCCGACGTGTTTGCGCAACCATTGCATCATCAGCGAGGTTAATGCCGGCCGCGGCCCCATCCACATGGTGACGATGCAGGCCTTCCAGGATCCCCACCTGGAGGAGGTCGGCTGGGAAAACTTCCTCGGCATGACCGTGGGCCAGGCGGTCCTGTGGGCCGCCACCGACGTGGATCCCAAGAACGAGAATCCCGAGCTGACCACGTCCGAGCCTTACGTCATGGGCTCGCACGCGACGTGCTCGGGCGCCTGGTGCTCGGGTCCCGAGGACGTTTCCCCGCCCGACTATTTCTGGGGCTACAACCGGATGACGACGGTCGAAGGCCTGTTCGGCGCGGGCGATGCGGTCGGCGGCACGCCGCACGCATTCTCATCGGGCTCGTTCACGGAAGGCCGTCTCGCGGCGAAGGCCGCCTGCAAGTACATCGACGACGGAAAGGCCGAAGGCATCGCCGTATCCGACGCGCAGATCGAGCGCCGCAGGAAAGAAATCTACAAGCCGCTGGAGCATTACAGGATCTACCGCAATGCGGTCGTGGCGGGCACCGTCAACCCGCACTACATCAATCCGCAGCAGGCACTGGACCGCCTGCAGAAGCTCATGGACGAGTATTGCGGTGGCTATACCGTCGGTTACATGACGAACGAGAAGCTTCTGAACATCTGCCTCAAGAAGCTCAGGATCATGGAGGAAGATCTCGAGAGCCTGGCCGCGAAGGACCTTCACGAGCTGCTGCGCGCGTGGGAGCTGAAGCATCGTCACCGGGCTGCGGAGTGCGTCACGCAACACACGCTGTTCCGCAAGGAGACGCGCTGGCCGGGCTACTACTACAGAGGCGATGTCATGAAGGTGGACGACGAGAACTGGCACGTATTGACCGTTTCGCGTCGCGATCCGGAAACCGGCGAATACACGATGGAGAAGGCGCCGTGCTACCACCTGGTCGCGGACGACGAGGTGACGACAAGCAGCCAAACGCCGGCGCAGAAGCTCTCCGCTTGAACATTGTCGAAAGAACCGACGAGGAGATACGCGCCATGGCCGACCCCCTGTGGCGCGATCTCCTCAAGTATTCCAACGAAGGCAAGTACGGCGAGTTCGTCAAGAGGTTTGCGAAATCGCTGGCGCTCGCGATGAATCAAGTCGCGGTGAATCACCAGTTCGCCAACAGCGAGCTGGCGAGGAACCTGTCCGAGGATGCCGACTATCTCGGCATCATCCGCCGCGGCGAACACGTGACGGTTCTTTACCGGCAACGCAGCACCAAGAAGCCAGGCGAATGGCTCGGCAGGCTCGTCCTCGGCTACGAAGATGGCGACGTCCGGATTTTTGCGGCGTCCATCTTCTAGAGCATCGGGGATGGATTCGACATGAGTCAACCCATCCGGGACGGCAAGTTCGTCGAGCTCACCTACACGGTCACCGACAGGAAATCGGGGCACGTCCTCACCGGCGTCGAATTCCCGTTGGGCTACGTTCACGGACACAATGAGATCCTGGCCCCTTCCATCCACAAGGAGCTGGAGGACAGGCGCGCCGGCGATGTGATCGAAGTGCCGATCGACGGCAATCGCATCTTCGGGCCGAGAGACGACTCGCTGGTCTTTACCGATCACCTCGAGAACGTCCCCGAGGAGTATCGCCAGATCGGTGTCGCCATCCTGATGGAAAACGACAGTGGCCAAACGCGCAGCTTCATCGTGACGCGGATGGACGACGAGACACTGACGGTCGACGGCAACAATCCGCTTTGCGGCAGGGAGGTCGTCTTCAGGCTCGAGGTACTCACCGTGCGCGACGCAACCGACGAAGAGATGAAGGCCGGCGGGGCGATCGGCACGGCTCCCGACATCGACCCGTCGATGATGAGACCGGTTTGAGCGCGGTGACGAGTGGCATCCGGCGACTCGGCTTTGTCGCCTGGGCCTGCAATCGTGAATTCACCAAAAAAGGGATGACCTCATGAGCGAGCAAAAACCGATCACCAAGGTTCCTGATGGCCAGACGCGCTTCTATACGACGCGTCAGAAGGCTCCGAACGAAAAGGGGTTCGTCGGCTACGAAACCGTCTGGAAGCCGTTCCAGAAGGAAGTCGAATACAAGACGCCAAAGACGCCGTAGGGGTCCTACCGAGGCCGCGTCGGCGCGCGCAGCAGTGATTGCCCTCAGCGGTCCGCGTTGCAGCGATCGCTTGCCGCCGCCCTTGTTGCAAGGGCGGTGACTGTCGACAACCATTGCGCCACTTTGTCCCGGCTGGGAACGCCGCCGGCGTGCACGACCTTGCCGTCGATCACCACCGCGGGCGTCGACATCACGCCGTAAGTCATGATGTCCTTTGGATCTTCGACCTTTGCGAGCGCAATGCTTATGCCTTTCGCTTTCGCCACTTGCTCGATCAGCGCGATGGTGGTGTGGCAGCTTGCGCAGCAACCGGTTCCGAGTACCTTGACGTCCATGGAGTCCTCCTTGCTGGCGGATTCAGTGAATGGCCGAATCATCGAACGCTTCGAACATCGCTACAGCGTGGCGTTGAACACGAAGCCGACGATCAGGATGCCGGTCGCGACGACACCCACGAAGGCTGCGATCAGTTGCGGCTTGAGGACTTTGCGCAGGATCACCATCTCGGGGAGTGAAAGCGCGATGACGCTCATCATGAACGCGAGCACCGTTCCCAGGGCGGCGCCCTTCGCGAGCAGCGCCTGAACGATCGGAATGATCCCCGCCGCATTGCTGTACATCGGCACGCCGATCACGACGGCAAGCGGCACCGACCACCACGCCTGCCTGCCCATGAAGCTCGCCATGAAGTCCTGCGGGACCCAGCCGTGAATGGCCGCGCCGATCGCAAGGCCGGCGACGATGTACGGCCATACCTTGCCGACGATTGCACGCACGCTGGAAAGCCCGGCCGCGACGCGGTCGGAGAGCGTCAACGTGTCGCCTCCGCAAAGCGCTTGCACCGCTGGCATCGCGCGTACCCAGTCCTCGAGATAACGCTCGAGCCTCAAGCGCCCGATCACCCAGCCGGCGACGATCGCGACGGTGAGGCCCAGTCCCATGTACAGCAGCGCGATCTTCCAGCCGAAGAGGCCGAACAGCAGCGCGAGCGCGACCTCGTTCACCATTGGCGCGGCGATCAGGAACGAGAACGTCACTCCGAGGGGAACACCGGCCTGAACGAACCCGATGAACAGAGGAACCGCGGAGCACGAGCAAAACGGGGTGACGATGCCGAGGCTTGCCGCCAGCACGTTGGCCGCGCCCTCGGTGCGCCCCGCCAGCAGCGCGCGCGTGCGCTCGGGCGTGAAGTATGAATTGACGATGCCCATCATGAACACGACGCCCGCGAGCAGCAGCAGCACCTTCGGCGTGTCGTAGAGGAAGAACTGCACCGCGCCGCCCAAATGGCTCGCGGGATCGATCGGCAGAAGCGCCACCAACGCTTCCGAGGCGGGAGCAAGCGTCTGGTAAAGCGCGAACCAGGCGAGAGCTGCGAGCAGCAGAAACACGCGCGGATTGCGCCGCGGCAACGTCAGTGCGAGTTCGGTCATCGATCAGCTCCCCAACGCGGTGCGGCATTTCGCCGCACGCGGCATGCATACAGAGACACTTACATCAGGGAGACGAGCGAACGGGCGAAAGGATGCACCCGCTAAAGAAAGAAGCTGTTAGTCCGCAGTGCGCGGCAAATAGCAACAGACTTGGCCGGCGTCGTCGAAGCGGACTTGGCAGTGCTCGATCAGCAATTCGCGCATCCGATGCCGCGCACGCTGGAGGCGCGACTTGACCGCGGGCAAGCTCAGTCCGTGCTCGTCGGCATAGGCCTGCAACTTGACGCCATCGAGATCGCAGCGTTGGACGATATCGCGATCGGCCGCCGAAAGCTCGGGCAGCACGCATTCGAGGCATTCCGCCAGCGCGTCCACCGGCGCGATCGGTTCCTGCGCGGCAACCACGTCGTCGGGCAGCGGCGCAGCGGCCTTCGTCAGCCGGAGGTGGTCGACCAGCGCATTGCGCGCGACCTGAAACAGCCACGCGCGCGGATTGTCGAGCGTGCAAAACCTTTCGCCCTCGCGCATGGCCTTGATGAAGACTTCCTGGAGGAGATCCTCGGCGAGCGGCGGGTCGGAGGCGCGATGGATCAGATAACCCCTGAGCTCGGATTGGTGCTCATGCCAGGCGCGAAGCGCACATGCAAACGGCGCGCGCTTCATGCAGTTCTGCCGCGTCGGTGCGTACCGAACGTGATCATTCGCATGGATCGCACGCGTGGATGAGCCGTTCCTCCTGCGGACGGTACCGGTGACGCCGCGCCCGATGATGGATTCAGCGCGTGCAACAGCCCGGGGCGCAGCAGCTCGCCGGCTTGGTCGCGCGCACGAACGCGCTGACGAACTTGCCGGCCACTTCGCTGACCAGCGCGTCGTTGTCGAAGCCTTCGCCGGCGAGAAACGCGCGCGCGTCGTCAGCGTCGTACACCCGGGTGATCTCGATGCCGACGTTGTCGAAACCGGCGTTCGCGAGCTTGTCGCTGTATTCCCGATCCGAGAGCGCCCCGGCGACGCAGCCGACCCATAATTCCATGCTCCTGCGGATTGCCGGGGGGACTTCGCCGCGCACCACGACGTCGGACACCGCAAAGCGACCGCGTGGACGAAGTACACGGAAAGCTTCCTTCAGCACCCGGTCCTTGTCTCCCGACAAGTTGATCACGCAGTTCGAGATGATGACGTCGACCGAATTGTCGGGCAGCGGGATGTGCTCGATCTCGCCCTTCAGGAATTCGACGTTGGTCAATCCGCTCTTGCGACGGTTTTCGTCCGCGAGCGCGAGCATTTCGTCGGTCATGTCGAGGCCGTACGCCTTGCCGGTCGGTCCAACGCGCTTGGCCGAAAGCAGTACATCGATGCCGCCGCCGGATCCCAGATCGAGGACCGTTTCGCCCGGCTTCAATTCAGCGAGCGCGGTCGGGTTGCCGCAGCCGAGCGACGCCTGCAGTGCCGCTGCCGGCAACTCACCTGCCTCGGTTACGTCGTAAAGGTTCGACGTGATCGGATCGCAGCAATCGAGCGCACTCCGGCTGCCGCAGCAGCCATTGCCCTGGCCCGAACGTACGCGCTGCGCCGCCTGTGCGTACTTCTCGCGTACCACGTCCTTGACATCGTTCGTTGTACCCATGGTCGATTCCTTCCATTAAGAGGTGGCGACGATCCGGCGCGGTTCGATCGCGCGGTTGCGCGTGCAGCATTCCGCGTAGAGGAAACCAAGCAGCTCCTGCAGCGCGGCGGTGTTCGCGGAGTAGCGCAGGAAGGTGCCCTCGCGACGCACGTTGACGAGGTCCTCGTTCCTGAGCTTCTCGAGGTGATGCGAAAGCGTTGAGCTCGGGATGTCGAGCTCGGTCGCGATGTCGCCGACGACCAGCCCCTCGGGATGGGCGGAGAGCAGCAGCCGCATGATGCGAAGGCGAGCCTCGGTCCCCATCGCTGAAAACATGTCCGCGTAGCGGGGCACGTTCTCGTTCACGGTCTTGTTCGTCATCGGTGAGGCCCCGGGCTCAATGTTTCCGTATTTCTATAATAATCGAAACAACGACGATGTCAAGCGGACGCGACGTCGCTCTTCGGTCGCGATCTGCGCCCATCGTCAGCACGCCACCGGCGAGCGCCCGGCTCGGTCTGCGTCGCAGGCCCGTCAGCGGGGCGTGCACGTCTTGTATCGGGGCGCGCTGGCGCGGCGAGCGACAAGACGGTGCAAGGAACCCGATTCACGGAGGACGAGTCACACTCCGCGCACGCCGTGCGCGCTCGTGACGCTGCGCCCCGCTACCTGACTCGAAATTCGTACCGGTCATGGAAATCGTTGCCAACTCGCTCACATGGCTGGCCGACCCCTGGTTCGCCATTCCGTGGCACGTCCTTGGCGTGCTGGGCGCCGCGTGGGTCGTCTACGACGCACGCACCGCGAACAGCGCCCTCAATGCGCCGCTCAAGGTGTGCTGGCCGATCCTGATCGTCTTCTTCTCGATCCTTGGGATCGCTGCGTACCTCGTCACGTCGCGTCCCCGCGACATCGGCACGTACACGGAGCGCCAGAGCAAGATGCGCCGGTTCACCGAGTACTCGAAGCCTCGCTGGCGCAAGGTCGTCGCGTCGGCGGCGCATTGCGTGGGCGGCGACGGCCTCGGCATCATGACGGCGATGGTGGTGTCCCGGCTCTGGGGCCTGACCTTCTGGCCCGAGTTCTGGTTCGAATACGCGGTTGGGTTCGCCTTCGGCTGGTTCATCTTCCAGACGTGGGCGATGCGCATGCACGGCAATGGCTGGCTGATGTCGGTCTGGAAAGGCGGGCGGGCGGAGTTCTTTTCGATGATCACGGTGATGGTGGGCATGGGCCTCGTGATGCGCTACGTGACGCCGGCCGTCGTCGGCGAGCAGCCGCTACCCGATACCTATTCGTTCTGGACATTCGGCTCGCTCGGTCTTCTGGTCGGGTTCGTCTTCACGTACCCGATGAACTGGTGGCTCGTCGCGATCGGCTGGAAGCATGGCCAGGGGCACGAGCACATGCTCGAGAAGTCGCAGCCGCAGTCGAAGCCGGCGCGCGAGCCTCGCGACCTGCGCGGGTTTGCGACGCGCAGCCGATGAAACCGCGCATTCGTCTTCTTGGCTTGCTCGGCGTGATCGCGCTCGTCGCTTCGATCGAACTTCAGGCCGCCGATCGCATGCAGGCGCCGCAGTCGCCCGCCAACGGTGTGGCGCAGATCCGGGAAGGGCTTGCCGCACAGATGCGCATGGCCGCGTCGAGCCTCGGCGCAGGCCACCGCTTGGAGGCCACGACGGCGCTCAACCGCGCGCGCCATCTCGCGAGCGCAGCGGCCGAGGCGTCGACGCTCGCTCAGTCGAACAAGCGCGCGTTCCGGGCCGCACGCGAGGGCGTCGAGCGCGCTCGTCACGCATTGCAGGACGGCGATCCCGCCACCGCCGTCGCGCGGCTCGCGCACACAGCCGCGGACCTCGACTCCTCGGCAGCAGGCGACCACGTGAAGCCGACGGCCGTCTCGCTGGACGAAGCGACGGGTCGGACCGTCGTCAACTCGCGAGGAGCGACGCTCGGAAAGCTGCTGGGTGTCGGGACCGGCGGCGCAGGGGCGGAGACCCGCGTTCGCATCGGCCACGGCGGCCTGCTTGGCATCGGTGCGCGCGTCGCGACGATCAGCACCGACGCGGTACTGATCGGCCGTCATTACGTGGCGGTCGCATCCGACGCGACGGCCGAAGACCTTCGCGATCGCTAGCCGATTCGCCGATCTGACGAACGGCATCCCGACGCTGGCGGCGTCCCGCATGCCCGAACGGTGGCTCGCCCTCCGCTCGAACGTGACGCGAGATTGCGTTTGCAGCCGGTTGCCCTCCTCGAGCGGGGCTGTGCCTGACC
>CAVSMC010000007.1:0-15706 GCA_963728935.1 uncultured beta proteobacterium
TCGAGTATTGAGCGACGCGCTCGGCGGAACGCGGTATCCAGCCATTGCTTCACCGCCGGCGAGTTCGAAAGCCCGGCTGCGGCCGGGCTTTTTTTCTTGCGCAGAGCGTCGATCAGCGGAGCACGGCGCCGTTGGCGATCCATCGACCGGCCGGGATGCGAATCAGGAACGCGATGTCCGGCTCGGTCGTGCACGACGCAGGCAAGGCGCCGACGCTGCCGTGAAAGCGCGCGTTGCCTTCGTCGTCGAGCGTGACGAGCGGGGTGTCCACCAGCGCGGCCGCTCCGGTGCTGCCATCGACGTCGCAGACGAGCGTGCCCTTGACCTGCGTAACAGGTCCCGGCGTGCCGATCGCGTTGCCGCCGGCGAACACGAGGCCGCGAACGTCGAAATCGATGCGACCGTGCGCGAGGTCGACCGTGACGTTGCCGCCCAGCGTCGACCATGGCTGGCCACCGCCCTGCACGGGCCCGACCACATTGTTCGCCTGGACGATGCCGATGACCGTCGCCCACCGGGCGCTGTTGTCGGGTTCGGCGAGCGATGGCGCGCTTGCGGCAAGCGCAGCGGTGGCGACCGCGAGAAGAACGAGGATCCGGGGGAACGAACATTGCATGCAAATCTCTCCTTTTCGAAGATTCGGGATATCGATGGGCGCGAAAGGCTGCCCGAGTGCGCAGGGCCGGTCGCGCGGGCGCGGTTGGTCACGGCGAAATCGCCCGCTCACTCCGGCGGGATGTCGCGACGTCGCAGCAAACCGGCAAACGACGGTTGCTATTCCACTTCGGCGACGACAGGCCCGACGTGGCGATCGTGCAGCAGCCACTTCGACGCACCCGTCTACAATGCCTCGATGGAAGGCAGCATTCACCCGTATTCG
Organism: uncultured beta proteobacterium; assembly: GCA_963728935.1. Lineage (GTDB taxonomy): Bacteria > Pseudomonadota > Gammaproteobacteria > Burkholderiales > Casimicrobiaceae > CAVSMC01. The sequence continues at coordinate 881 of CAVSMC010000007.1, forward strand.
AGTCTCACGCCGGACGTCGTTCTCGATGCGCTCGCAAGCGTCGGCGTCGATGGCGACGGCCGCTTGCTCGCGCTCGGAAGCTATGAAAATCGCGTCTATCAGGTGTATCGCGACGAAGCGCCGGCGGTTGTCGGCAAGTTCTATCGTCCCGAGCGCTGGACCGACGAGCAGATCATCGAGGAACACGCGTTCGCGCTCGAGCTCGCGGCGCGCGAGATCCCGATCGTTGCGCCGCTCGTGTTTGACGACGAACAATCGTTGCACGCGCACGCGGGCTTCCGCTTTGCCGTGTATCCGCGCCGCGGCGGTCGCGCGCCGGAGTTGTCCGATCGTGCGGCGCTGGAATGGATCGGCCGTTTTCTGGGCCGCATTCACGCGATCGGTGCGATCGATACGTTCGAGCATCGTCCTGTGCTCGACATCGCGAGCTTCGGCGACGAGCCGCGCGCGTTCCTGCTTGCGAGCGATTGGCTGCCGGCGGACCTGCGCGACGTGTGGACCGGCGTGTCGGCGCAGGCGCTCGACGGCGTGCGCCGGGCGTTCGATCGCGCCGGTGACCTGCGCACGATACGTCTTCACGGAGACTGTCACGCCGGCAACGTGCTGTGGACCGACGACGGTCCGCACTTCGTCGATCTCGACGACTGCCGCACGGGTCCCGCGGTGCAGGATCTGTGGATGCTGATGCCGGGCGATCGCGACGAAGCGTCACGCGCGCTCACGGCGCTGCTCGACGGCTACGAGCGCTTCGCGGAATTCGACCGCCACGAGCTCCTGCTCGTCGAGCCGCTGCGCACGCTGCGGCTGATCCACTACTGCGCCTGGATTGCCCGCCGCTTCGACGATCCGGCGTTTCCCGCGGCGTTTCCGTGGTTCGGCACCCAGCGCTACTGGCAGGACCGGATCCTCGAGCTGCGCGAGCAGATCGCCGCGATGGACGAGCCACCGCTTTCTTGACGCGGCGCGGCCGCCGAAACATCATTGCCCCCCATGCCGAACGACACCCAACCGAGCTACGATGGACCGCGCGGGCTCGCCCAAGCGCTATCCGCGCTCGCGCTGTCGACGTCGGATGGCGCGACGTTCTCGCGCGAAGGATTGCGCGCCGACGTCGAATACCGCGATCTCGGAATCGCGACCGCGACCGGCGGGCGCATCGGCGCGAAGCACGTGCGCGCGATCACGCCGCTGCCGGCGCCGACGGGCTGGCACTGGCACGACATGAGCGCGCATTTCATCTACGTGCTGAAGGGCTCGATCACGTTCCGCTTCGCCGGAGTCGACGGGGAAGTGACCGTGGAAGCGGGCGGGTCGCTGTCGCAGCCGGCCGGGGTCGCGCACAACGTCGTCGCGCGCTCGGACGACCTCGAGCTGATCGAAGTGAACGTCCCGGCGCAGTATGGAACGTTCGACCTCGCCTCGCCTCCGGCGCCGTGGAGCGAGCGGTGAGCGTTGCCGCGGCGCCGCGCGAACGGATGCTCGCGCCCGACCGCGGCTGGATCGGCAGGCGCGGCGGTGCGCTCGCGATATTCGTGTTGCTGCTCGTCGTCTGGGAATTCGCCGTGCATCTGTTCGGCATCAAGGAATATCTGCTGCCGCCGCCCTCGAAAGTGTGGACGGCGTTCGTCGCGCGCTACGACACCGTGCTCGGCGGCGCATGGGTGACGACGAAGGAGATCCTCGCCGGTTACGCGCTCGCCGTCGTGGTGAGCGTGCCGCTCGCGCTCGCCGTCGCGTATTCCCGGTTCATGGAAGAAGCCGTGTACCCGGTCATCGTGTTCTTCCAGATCGTTCCGAAAATCGCGATCGCGCCGCTGTTCATCATCTGGTTCGGCTTCGGCTTCATGCCGAAGCTGCTGCTCGTGTTCCTGCTGTCGTTCTTCCCGATCGTCGTCGCGAGCATCGCCGGCTTCAAGAGCGCGGATCGCGACGTGATGGATTTCGCGCGCACGACGGGCGCCGGCGGCTGGCGGCTGTTCATCAAGATCCGCCTGCCGCAGGCGATGCCGCAGATCTTCACCGGGCTCAAGGTCGGCGCCGCGCTGGCTGCGACGGCGGCTGTCGTCGCCGAGTTCGTCGCGTCGGACCGCGGCCTCGGCTACCTGCTGCTGCAGTACAACGGCCAGCTCGACACGCCGATGGTGTTCGCGACCATCGTGCTGCTGTCGCTGATCGGCCTCGCCGTGTACTACGCGGTCGAGGTCATCGAGCGCATCGCGATACCCTGGCACGTTTCGCAACAGCAGGCGCCGCAGGACGCGACGATGTAGCGGCGCCGCACGACGACAGCGCGGCGAAGCCCCGCGCTCTTTCACATCGAGGAGAAAACGATGAAGCTCATGCGCATTGTCGCGCTCGTCGCGCTGTCGCTTGCCGGCGCAAGCGCGTACGCGCTCGACAACGTCTCGCTGCGGCTGAACTGGTATCTCGGCGGCCTGCACGTCCCGTTCTACTACGGCAAGGAGCGCGGCATCTTCGCCGCCGAAGGCATCGATCTCACGATCAACGAGGGTCGCGGCTCGGCCAACACCGTGCAGGTGGTCGCTGCGGGCTCGGACACGTTCGGCATGGCCGACTCGTCGTCGGTCGTCGCGACCGCCGCTCGCGGCGCCGAGGTGAAATCGGTGATGTCGCTGCTCAACTCGACGGGCTTCTCCGTCGTGTCGCTCGCCGAAGCGAATATCCGCACGCCGAAGGACCTCGAAGGCAAGAAGGTCGCCGTTTCGCCGGGTGACCCGCTCGGCTCCTTGCTGCAGGCGGTGTGCAAGGCAAACAATGTCGACTGCGACAAGGTTTCGATGGTGCAGGTCGATCCGGCGGCGAAGGTCGTGAGCGTGCTCGAGAAGCGTGCCGACGCGCTGCTCGGTGGCGCCGACGACCAGTATTTCCTCATCAAGCAACGCGGATTCAACCCGTCGGCGATGCGCTACGCCGACTGGGGCGCGAACATCGTCGGGATGACGATCGTCACGAAGACCGACCTGATCAAGACGAATCCCGATCTGATCCGCCGCTTCGTTCGCGCGTCGGTGAAGTCGTGGGAGGAAGCGAAGAAGAATCCCGGCGCCGCCGTCGACGCCGCGCTGAAGGCGAAGCCCGACCTGAACCGCCAGTCGACGCTCGATCAACTCATGGTCGACATCGATCTGCTCGATTCGAAGAACTCGAAGGGACGCATCGGCTGGGGCGCGCAGGCGGACTGGGAGCAGACGCTCGCGATCCTCAAGCAATACCGCGACGTCAAGACCGACGCTCCGTGGACGGCGTTCCATACGAACGAGTTCGTGCCGCAGTGAACGGCGCGGACCGTCGCCCCCGCGAAGGCGGGAATCCAGTGTCGTCGGCCGAAAAGTCACTGGATCCCCGCGTTCGCGGCGACGACGACCGAGCGTACGTCGAGATCGCCGGCGTCGGCATGACGTACCGCCGGCGCCACGGCGCATCGATACGAGAGACGCACGCGCTCGAGCGCATCGACATCGACGTGCGCGCGGGCGAGTTCCTCGCGATCGTGGGACCATCGGGCTGCGGCAAGAGCACGCTGCTTCGCATCGTCGCCGGACTGCAGCTCGCAACGCACGGCGAAGTCCGCGTCGACGGCCGCGTGGTGCGCGCGCCGCAGACCAATCTCGGCATCGTGTTCCAGAGTCCGGTGCTGCTCGACTGGCGCAGCGCGCTCGACAACGTGCTCGTCCAGGTGGAGCTTCGCGGCCTCGACCCGCGGCAATACCGCGAACCCGCGATCCGGCTGCTGCACCAGGTGGGACTCGGCGACTTCGTCGATCGCCTTCCGCACGAACTCTCCGGTGGCATGCGGCAGCGTGTCGCGATTGCACGCGCGCTCATTCACGACGCGCCGCTCTTGCTGATGGACGAGCCGTTCGGCGCGCTCGACGCGCTGACGCGCGAGCAGATGCGTCTCGACCTGGAAGCGCTGTGGCTCGCGACGCGCAAGACGGTCGTCTTCATCACGCATTCGATCGACGAGGCGGTGCTGCTCGCCGATCGCGTCGTCGTCATGAGTCCGCGTCCGGGACGCATCGAGCAGGTGATCGAGCCTGCGCTCGCGCGCCCGCGCGGGCTCGATGCACGCCGCGCTGCGCCGTTTGCCGAGGCGACCGAGCGCATCACGTCGATCTTCCTCGCGCGCGGCGTGCTGCACGGCGCCGCTTCGCCGCTCCAATGAACGAGGTGATGCGCATGATCGAGCTGCAAGGCATTGTCGCCGCGCCGTTCCTGCCGATGCTGCCCGACTATTCGATCGACTGGACGTCGCTTCGAAGCTACATCGACTGGATTGCCGGGCAACGTCCCGCGGCCATTGCGATGAACATGGATGCGAGCGAGGGTCCGTCGCTCGAGCGCGATGAGCAGCTCGAGATCGTTCGCGTGTGCCGCGCCGTGATCGGCGATCGCTGCCCGCTGGTGTCCGGACTTATCTGCGGTTCGACGGCGCAGGCGGTTCGCCGGGGCAACGAGCTCGAGGCGGCCGGCGCACAGGCGCTCGCGGTATTCCCGCCGTTTCCGACGTTCCTTGGCAATCCCGTGCCCGCCGAGATGATCTACCGCTATCACGACGCGGTGGCGCAAGGCGTCGGGCTGCCGCTGATCGCGTTCCAGTTTCCAAAGGCGTGGGGGCCTGACTTTCCGCCGGAAACGCTCGCGCGACTCGCCGCGATTCCGCAAATCATCGGACTCAAGGAAGCGTCGTTCGACACGACGAAGACCGTCGAGACGATCGACGCGGCGCGCGCGTTGCCGCGAAAGATCGGCATCCTGACCGGCAGCGACACGTTCATCTGGGAAGCGATGCTGATGGGCTGCGATGGCGCACTGATCGGATTCGCCGGCACGGCAACCGCCGAGCTGATCGCGATGCACCGGGCGTGCGTCGAGCGCGACTACGAGCGCGGTGCCGCCATCTGGGCGCGGCTGGGGCCGCTCGCGCGCTACTGCTGGCGGGCGCCGATCCGCGACTATCGTCCGCGGATGAAGGAAGTGCTCAAGCTGCAGCGGCTGATTGCCCACTCGACCGTGCGCCCGCCGCAGCTCGGCGTCGACGATGCCGAACGCGCGCAGATCGCGCAGCTCGCGCACGAGGCGGGGTTGCTCGACGCCGCGCCGCTGCGCGCCGTCGGCGATTGATCGGGGACAGGCCACGTTTTTCGGTGCGATGGCCTGACCCTCGCAAGAAAAACGTGGTCTGTCCCCTATTTCAGGACGCCGTCGGTCAGGTGCAGCGTGCGCTCGGCGCGCTGCGCTATTTCCGGGTCGTGTGTGACGATCACGAGGCTCGTTCCAGCCGATCGGTTCAGCTCGAGCATCAGGTCGAACACCTGCCACGCCGTGCGTCGGTCGAGATTTCCGGTGGGCTCGTCGGCGAGCACGCATCGCGGCTTCGTGACGAGCGCGCGCGCGAGCGCGACGCGCTGACGCTCGCCGCCGGACAGCTCGCCCGGCAGGTGACGACCGCGATGCTCGAGACCGACGCGCGCGAGCATCTGCTCGGCCGCTCCTCGCGACACCGCGACCGGCTCGCGCCGGATCACGAGCGGCATCGCGACATTCTCAATGGCGGTGAACTCGGGCAGCAGATGGTGGAACTGGTAGATGAAGCCGAGCGCGCGATTGCGCACCGCGCCGCGCTCGGCTTCCGACAAGCGCGCGAATTCGTGACCATCGACGAACACTTCACCCGCGGTCGGCGTGTCGAGGCCGCCCAACAGATGCAGCAGCGTGCTCTTGCCCGAGCCCGACGCGCCGACGATCGCAAGCGTCTCGCCGGCACGCACGTCGAGATCGACGCCCAGCAGCACCGGCACGTCGAGCGGGCCGCTGCGATACGTCTTGCGTAATCCCCTGCAACCAAGCACGCGCTGCGCGTCATTCATAGCGCAGCGCGTCGGCGGGATTGACGCGCGCCGCGCGCCACGCCGGGTAGACGGTCGCAGCGAGCGCGAGCACGAGCGCGACGGCCGCGACCATCACGACGTCCGGCGTTTGCACCTGCGAGGGCAGCTCGCTGATGTAATACACGCTCTTGTCGAGGAACTGCACGCCGAAGAGCCGCTCGATCGCCGGCACGACGACGTCGATGTTGTGCGCGAGCGCGAGACCGCCGAGCACGCCGATCGCCATGCCGAGCACGCCGATCAGCGCACCCTGGATGATGAAGATCGTCAGGATCGACGACGGCGACGCGCCGATGGTGCGCAGGATCGCGATGTCCGCCTGCTTGTCGGTCACCGTCATCACCTGCGCCGAGACGATGTTGAACGCTGCCACGGCCACGATCAGCGTCAGGATGATGAACATCATCCGCTTCTCGATCGCCACCGCGCGGAAGAAGTTCGCGTGCGACTGCGTCCAGTCGCGAACGTCGACGCTTCCCGGCAGCGTCGATGAGAGCTCGCGTGCGACGCGCGGGGCCTCGAAGAGATCGTCGAGCTTGAGCCGAACGCCGGAGATGCCGTCGAGACGGTAGAGCTTCTGCGCATCGTCGATGTTGATGAGCGCAAGCCCGTTGTCGAATTCGAACATGCCGATCTCGAACACCCCGACGACGTGGAACGACTTGAGCCGCGGCAGCGTTCCGGCGGGCGTGATCGTCCCCTGCGGCACGATGACCGCGATCGAGTCTCCGAGCCGCACGCCGAGCGCGCGCGCGATCTCGGCGCCGAGCACGATGCCGAACTCGCCGGGTTTCAGCGCGGCGAGCGTGCCCGCGCGCATGTGCGACCCGATGTCGGCGACGGCGTCCTCGCGCGCCGGATCGATGCCGCGCAGAAAGATGCCGCGGCTTGCATCGCCAACCGAGAGCATCGCTTGCCCGGTGACGTAGGGAGCGGCCGCCTTCACGTGCGGAGTCGCGAGTGCAGTGCGAGTCGCCGCGTCCGGATCGGCGAGGACCGGAATGCCGCGCAGCTCGACGTGCGAGGCGACCGACAGGATGCGGTTGCGCAACTCGTCCTGGAAACCGTTCATCACCGACAGCACGACGATCAGCGCCGCGACACCGAGCGCGATGCCGGCCATCGACGTCAGCGCGATGAACGAGATGAACGTGTTGCGGCCCGAGCCGCGGCGCGCACGCGTGTAGCGCAGCCCGACGGCGAGTTCGTACGGCGACACGTGATGTTTTTTCGGTTCGCGCGAGGAAAGCGGCGCATTATCGCATGCTAGACTCGCCCGCCCTCGCACCGAAACAGGGGACAGACCACGCTTTCGGTTCTTCGACACGGCTGTGAAGGTGCGCAGGAAAACGTGGTCTGTCCCCATTCCGCGGTTGCGAAGGGTGCGCAGGAAAACGCGGTCTGTCCCCTATTTCGCCATGCCGCTCGTGCTCTCGATTCCCGGACTGCTCGCGGGCGACCGTTTGCCGCCGGCACGCTCGCTCGCGCGACTGCTCTCCCATGCCTCGGCGCGGCGTGACGACGCCGGCATCGCCGCTTTTCTTGCGCAACGCTACGGCGTCGTGCGGCAGATCGACTGGCCGCTCGCTCCGATACTCGCCGCGGCGCTCGGCGTCGACGTCGGCGACGCCTATTGGCTTTGCGCGAACCCGGTGACGCTCGTCGCCGGCCGCGACGACGTGATCCTCGAGCGTCGCGTGCGCGACTTGTCGATCGACGACGCGCGGGCGCTCGTCACGATGCTCAACGCGCATTTCAGCGAGGACGGCATCGCCTTCGTCGCCCCGCGGCCGGATGCGTGGTTCGTGCGCGCGCGCAGCGCGCCGGCGCTCGCGACGCACTCGCTCCATTCGGCGGTCGGACGCACGCTGCGCACGCGGCTGCCGGACGGACGCGACGCGCCCACGTGGCGCCGCTGGCAGAACGAGATCCAGATGCTGCTGTTCGAGCATCCGGTCAACGTAACGCGCGAGCGTGAGGGCAAACCGCCGGCGAACAGCGTCTGGCTCGAGTACGGCGGCACGCTGCAGGCGCGCGCGACGTCGACGCACGCGATTCGCACGTGGTCGGACGACGCGACCGCCGCCGCGCTCGCGGCGTTTGCCGCGACACCGGCGCGATCGCTTCCGCGCTCGCTCGCACCGGTACTCGCAGACGCTGCGCATGACGACGCGTCGGTCGTCGCATTCGATGCGCCGGTCGACCTCGACGCGTTCGAGCACGACTTCGCGGCGCCGGCGCTCGATGCGCTGCTCCACGGCGACCTGGACGGCGTCGTCATCGTGTCCGACGGCGACGGCGCGGCGATCGAGTGGACGGCCGGGCGACCGTCGCGCTGGTCGCGCTGGACCGGCCGCTTCGCCGGGCGCGATCTCGCCACGGTCGTGAACGCGCGCACACCAGCGTCGAACATCTGATGGACATCGTTCGCCGCCCGATCCCCGAAACCGCGGCGCTGCTCGCCGCCGCCGGCGTTCACCCGGTGCTCGCGCGGCTGTTTGCGGCGCGCGGCATCGCGACAGCGGCCGAGCTCGAGCACGACCTCGCGCAGCTTCCGCCGTACGCGCTGCTGAAGGGCATCGACGCGGCCGCGACGCGCCTTGCCGACGCCGTGCAGGCGCGCGAGCGCATCGTCATCGTCGCCGACTACGACGCCGACGGCGCGACCGCCTGCGCTGTCGGCCTGCGCGGGCTGCGCACGATGGGCGCCGATGCCGACTTCATCGTGCCGAACCGGTTCGAATACGGCTACGGGCTCACACCGGAGATCGTCGCGCTCGCTGCGGCGAAGGCGCCGCGACTGATCGTGACCGTCGACAACGGCATCGCGAGCCACGACGGCGTTGCCGCGGCGGCCGCGCTCGGCATCGACGTGCTGGTCACCGACCATCATCTGCCCGCGGCCACGCTGCCGGCGCCGGCGTTGATCGTCAATCCGAACCAGCCGGGCTGCGCGTTTCCAAGCAAGCATCTCGCCGGCGTCGGCGTGATGTTCTACGTGCTCGCGGCGACGCGTGCGCGGCTGCGCGAGCGAGCGCACTTCGCGGCGCGAGCCGAGCCGAATCTCGGCGCACTGCTCGACCTCGTCGCGCTCGGCACGGTGGCCGACGTCGTGCGCCTCGATCGCGTGAACCGCATCCTCGTCGCGAAAGGGCTTGCGCGCATCCGCGCCGGCCATGCGCAACCGGGCATCGCGGCGCTGTTCACCGTTGCCGGCCGCGATGTGCGCCGGGCGAGCGCGTTCGAGCTGGGCTTCGTCGCCGGCCCACGGCTCAATGCGGCCGGACGAATGGACGACATGAGCGTCGGCATCCGCTGCCTGCTCGCCGACACGTCGATCAGCGCGCTGCCGCTCGCCGCCGCGCTCGATCGGCTCAATCGCGAGCGGCGCGACGTCGAGGCGACGATGCACGACGAGGCGCTCGTCGAGATCGAGGCGCGCGCGGTCGCGGACGTCTCGGACGACGGCTACACGCTGTGCCTCTTCCGGCCGGAATGGCATCAGGGCGTGGTGGGCATCGTCGCATCGCGCCTGAAGGATCGCTTCCACCGGCCGACGATCGTCTTCGCGCGCGGGGGCGCCGGCGAGCTGAAGGGCTCCGGACGCTCGATCGAAGCGTTCCACCTGCGCGACGCGCTCGATGTCGTCAGCAAGCGCGAGCCCGGCGTCATCGCGAAATTCGGCGGCCACGCGTTCGCGGCCGGCCTGTCGCTCGCCGAGGACGCGCTGCCACGTTTCGCAGCGGCGTTCGAGCGCGTCGCCCGCGAGCAGCTCGGCGCTCACGATCTGCGGCGAACGCTCGAGACCGATGGCGCGCTGGGTCGCGGCGAGCTGTCGTTCGCGCTTGCACGCTCGATGCACGACGAGGTGTGGGGCCAGGGTTTCCCGGCGCCGATGTTCGACGACACCTTCGCCGTCGTCGAGCAGCGCATCGTCGGCGACAAGCATCTGCGCGTTTCGATCGAGCGCGACGGCGAGCGCTTCGCGGCGATTCTGTTCAACTGCGTATCGACGTTGCCCTCGATGATCCGCGCCGCTTATCGGCCCGAGATCAACGCGTGGAACGGCTCCGAGGCGCTGCAGCTCGTGATCGAGCACTGGGAGCCGGTGGCCTGACCACGCGGTGTCTGGCGCGCGTTTTGCGGTGCAATGACTGCTATGCAGCAATACGCTGTGCAAAGCGGGCGAGACCGCCCTCCATCGAAAGGATGGACCGCGCCGCCATGATCGCGGCAAGCCGATGAAGCGACGGGCAATTCATCGATCAACAGCCGCCGAGGAGGCGCGATGCGTCGCAACTGCCGATGCCTGGTGCGGCGCATCAATTACGCTATAATGGAAAAGTTTACGTACGTGCGTTACCCGCGTGTGACAAACAACGGCGGAGAGTGTCCACGATGCGTCGCTTGATCGACAAAGTCGCAATCATCACCGGCGCGGGCCAGGGAATCGGCCAGGCGACGGCGGTCAAGTTCGCCAAGGAAGGCGCGAAAGTCGCCGTCTGCGACATCAACGAGGAATCGGCAATCCAGACGGCGCGCGCCATCGAAGCCGACGGCGGCCAGGTGCTCGCCTTTCGCGTCGACGTCTGCGACAAGCAGACCATCGCCCGCATGGTGAGCGGCGTGATGGCGAAGTGGGGCCGCATCGATACGCTGGTGAACAACGCCGGCATCGTGCAGGATGCGCAGTTCAAGAAGATGACCGACGACCAGTTCGAGCGCGTGATCGACGTCAACCTGAAGGGCGTCTACAACTGCACGAAGGCCGTCGTCGACATCATGCTCGAGCAGAACTCGGGCTGCATCCTGAACGCGTCGTCGATCGTCGGCATCTACGGAAATTTCGGCCAGACGAACTACGCCGCGACCAAGTTCGGCGTCATCGGCATGGTCAAGACGTGGGCGCGCGAGCTCGGCCGCAAGGGCATCCGCGCGAACGCGATCTGTCCCGGCTTCATCGAAACCCCGATCCTCAAGTCGATGCCCGACAAGGTCATCAAGATGATGGAAGACAAGGTTCCGATGGGCCGGCTCGGCAAGCCGGAAGAGATCGCGAACACGTACGCGTGGCTCGCCTCGGACGAGGCGTCGTACATCAACGGCGCCGTCATCGAGGTCTCGGGCGGCGTGACGATCTAGCTCGTCGCGGCCCGGCCGTCCGGCCGACTTGAGCGGTCCCGCCGATCGCAGTAGCATCCCCGGACCCCTTGAGCCGGGCCGCACCATGAAGCCAATCGTTGGTCTGCTGTGTCGTACCGGCGCCGCCGCATTGGCGACGCTGGCGCTTGCGCCGCTGCCCGCGCTTGCCGACAACGACTTCGCGCAAAAGCCCGAGAGCTACATCTGCCCGAACGCCGGCAACGACGCGATCGACTGCTATCTCGACGCGGTACCGCACCTTTACACGATGTGCCGGCAGGTGAAGAGCATCGAGATCATCGAGTTCGGCTACGAGCACGCCGAGCAGGGCGTGAACGGCGCGAAGAGCGAGTACTGCGTCGACAAGCACAAGCATTCGATCACGCGGCACTTCCAGGCGGCGCTGCGCGCGGCGACGAAGAGCCGCGCGGCGGCCGAGTCGTTGCGGGCGTTGCAGGATTTCTGGGCGAAGTCGCTCACCGAGCTGCGCTGGCAACCCGGCGAGGACGACGAGCACTACAAGGCGCGCGTGGCGAAGCCGTACGAAGGGTTCCGCGAACGCGCCGACGCCGTGCGCACTGCGCTCGCCACCGCGAAGACGCCCGCCAAGCAGCGCGGCGCGCCGCAGAAGGCCGCGGTCGCATCGAAGCGGTAGGCGGACCCACCCTGAACGCTCCGCTGCGCGATGCACTCGCGCCGTCCGGCGTCGCCGTCGATGCGGCGGTCGCGGCGGCGCTCGGCGACGGCGGCGAGCTCGCGCGCGCGCTGCCCGGCTTCAGGTTCCGCGCGCAACAGCTCGCAATGGCCGACGCCGTCGCGCGCGCAATCCGCGAACGACGTCCGCTGATCGCCGAGGCCGGCACGGGAACCGGCAAGACGTTCGCCTACCTCGTTCCGGCGCTGCTCTACGGCGGCAAGGTGATCGTGTCGACCGGCACGAAGACGCTGCAGGACCAGCTCTTCCAGCGCGACCTGCCGCTCGTTCGCGACGCGCTCGGCTCGCCGGTGACGATCGCGTTGCTCAAAGGCCGCGCGAACTACGTCTGTCACCACCATCTCGAGCGCACGTCGCGCGAAGGGCGTTTGCCGTCGCGCGACGATGCGCGCCACCTGCCGAAGATCGCTCGCTTCGCGCATGCGAGCGAAACGGGCGACCGTGGCGAGCTCGCCGATGTGCCGGAGAATGCGTCGATCTGGCCGCTCGTCACCTCCACACGCGACAACTGCCTCGGCAGCGAGTGCGCATTTCACGGTGACTGCTTCGTGCTCAAGGCGCGCAAGGCGGCGCTCGAGGCGGACGTCGTCGTCGTGAACCACCACCTGTTCTTCGCCGACGTCATGCTGCGAGACGAGGGCCTCGCGGAGCTGCTGCCCGCGTGCAACACGATCGTGCTCGACGAGGCGCATCAGCTTCCCGACACGGCGACGCTCTTCTTCGGCGAGCAGCTCACCGCGGGCCAGCTTGCCGATCTCGCACGCGACGCCGAAGTTGCCGCACGCACCGATGCGCGCGACGTCGCCGATCTTCCCGACGCCGCGTCCGGCATCGGTCCCGCGATCCGCAAGCTGCGGCTCGCGCTCGGCGACACGCCGGGCAAGGTCGCACAGGCGGCGGTCGCGGCGCGCCGCGACGTCGTCGCCGCGCTCGACGAGCTTGCAGCCGCGCTCGACCGGCTCGACGCCGAAGTGGCGCTTTTCGCCGAGCGCAGCGAAGACCTCGCCAACGTCGCAGAGCGCGCCGCGGAAGCTTCGGCGATGCTCGCGCGCTGGCGCTCGACGCTCGATCGTGACGCGGCGAGCGCAGCGGACGAAGCGAACGCGTGGATCCGCTGGATCGACGTGACGCCGCAGGGATTTCAGCTGCATGCGTCGCCGCTGTCGATTGCGGAGCTTTTCGCCCGTCAGGTGTGCGACTCGGGTCGCGCGTGGATCTTCACGTCGGCGACGCTCGCCGTCGGCCGCGATTTCTCGCTCTACCAGCGCGAGCTCGGTCTCGGCGATGCTGCGACCGGCTGCTGGGAATCGCCGTTCGATTACGCATCGCAGGCGCTGCTCTACGTCCCGCGCAACCTGCCCGAGCCCAATTCGCGCGAGCATACCGACGCCGTCGTCGCGGCGGCATTGCCGGTGTTGAAGGCGAGCGGCGGCCGCGCATTCCTGCTCTTCACGACGTTGCGCGCGCTCGCGCATGCGCGCGAGACGCTCGCTGCCGCGATGGCACGCGAGCGCCTCGACTGGCCGCTGCTGGTGCAGGGCGAAGGCTCGCGCAGCGAGCTGCTCGCGCGCTTTCGCGAGCTCGGCAACGCCGTGCTGCTCGGCAGCGCGAGCTTCTGGGAAGGTGTCGACGTCGCCGGCGACGCGCTGTCCGTCGTCGTGATCGACAAGCTCCCCTTCGCACCGCCCGACGATCCGCTGCTCGCCGCTCGGCTCGAGAGCTTGCGCGCGCACGGCGGTAATCCGTTCTTCGACTACCAGCTGCCCGAGGCCGCGATCGCGCTGAAGCAGGGCGCCGGACGGCTGATACGCAGCGAGACCGATCGCGGCGTGCTGATGATCTGCGACCCGCGGCTCGTCGACAAGCCGTACGGCAAGCGGATCTGGAAGAGCCTGCCGCCGATGCGCCGCACGCGCGAGTTGCACGACGTGCAGGCGTTCTTCACGAAATAGGTTGCCATCGCCGCTGCTACGCCAAGCGCTGCGACAGTTTGTCGTCGTGGTTTCCCGCTGTCCGAACCGATGCGTGCGACACCTCGCCGCACCGGCCGCCGTTGACGCCCGTCAATCGAACGCGCATGCGATGAGGTGCAGCGCGGCGTAACATCGGAGAAACGCGCCCCGTCGATCGGCGCATCAATTCTTAGGGGGAATCGATGAAAACGCATGTCGCCCGCGCATTTCGCGCGTTCGCCGCTTCGCTTGGACTCGCCGTCGCGCTATCCGCCGGTGCGTCGACGGTAACGACGAATTTCACCGATCTGTGGTGGAACTCGCTCGAATCGGGCTGGGGATTGAACATCGCGCAAGAGTCCGACTTGATGTTCGTAACGTTTTACGTCTACGGCCCGAACAACCAGCCGGTGTGGTACACGGCGCTGCTGAACTACCAAGGCGTGCAGCCCGACGGCTCGGTGCTGTTCAACGGCGATATCTATCAGTCGACCGGCCCGTATTTCGGCGGCACGTTCAATCCGGCGCTGGTCGAAAACGTGCGCGCCGGCACCGCCATCTTCCAGGCAACCGGCGTCGAGCACGCGACGTTGACCTATCGGATCGGCAGCGCCGTCGTCATCAAGGAAATCGACCGCTATCGACTGCGGGACGAAAATCTTGCCGGAAATTACATCGGCGGCACGTCCGACGTGACGTCCAATTGCCAGGTGCCGTCGAACAATGGATTCCGCAGCGAGGAGTCGGGGCTGTTCACGGTGACGCAAGTGGGCAGTGCCGTGACGATTCGCTCGCCGTCGTGCACGTACAACGGAACCTACGCGGGTGTCGGGCAAGTCGGTCGCGTCGACGCGAGCTACACGTGCACGACGGGCGCCGTCGGTACGGTGTCGTTCTTCGACCTGCGAGCCGAAGTCTCGGGCATCCTCGGGCGATACCGCGGCCACGGATCGAACTGCGACTTCGACGGCAACATCGGTCTCGCGAAAAGAAAGTAAACCGCCGGCGGCGGGTGCCGGCTGGGCTCACTGCGACGGTGTTTGCACGCCCGCACCGAGGAATGCTATATCCGTCGCCGCGCCGGTTTTCGCGGCGTCATTAGGTT
>CAVSMC010000008.1:0-487649 GCA_963728935.1 uncultured beta proteobacterium
TTACCGCTGTTCTCGCGCTTTGCGCTGCTGTCTTTCCCGCCTCGGTTCTCGTGGCGGGTGTCGGAGCGGTAGGTGCGACGGTCGTTTGGCTATACTTTTCACTACGTGACGCCGAGCCCAGTCGTGGCTACGGATCGGTCACGTTAGAGGACCCCGAGAATATTTGCGCCGGTCCTAATGTGTCAGGATCGTTTAGCCCTGCGGATCGTTGCACCGATGTCTCGCACGGCGGGGGCCGCGACATCGGTTCCGACGCAGGGGGCCACTCGTAGCCGCGCATTCGTTCAGCGGCCTCGTGTTGCGGCCAGATACGGCGCCGCGCCCGCCGTTCGGCCGGTTAACCCGGCTCCGTTAGGCGGCATGATCTTTGCCGCGGGCTACAAACCGACTTGTTCGAACGCGGTGTCAACTTTGAAGCGCAACACTTTGATGCCGGTTGAGCTGGAGTGACCACAATGGCCGGCAAGGCGTCCAGGAAGTCAGCGAAGATTGCAAGGAGGCCCGCCGCCACGCCGGCCGCCAAGCGGGGCCTTCTCGCCGGCGGCAACCCTCAAATCGCGAAGGCCGAAGGCGACGCCCCCGTGCTGGCCTACCTCGCGGCCATGCCAGGCTGGAAACGCGACGTCGGGCGTCGCCTCGACGCGCTCATCGTGCGCACCGTCCCCAACGTGCGCAAGGCAGCCAAGTGGAACTCGCCCTTCTATGGCATTGAGGGCCAAGGCTGGTTCCTCAGCCTTCACTGCTTCACGAAGTACGTCAAAGTGGCTTTCTTCCGTGGCACGTCACTGCATCCTCTCCCACCCGGAGAGTCCGAGCACGAGGAAGTGCGCTACCTCAACGTATACGAGGACGGCCAATTGGACGAGGCTCAGCTTGCCGCTTGGGCAAAACAAGCGAGCCAATTGCCAGGCTGGGGCAACACCTAACAATTCATATATGGACTCCCCCGACAAAGCAAGAGATTGATCGATCGTTGTGGCAACAAGGGTGAGCCTGCAGTCGTATATCCGGCATCTGAAGTGGGCTCATAGTGGCCCGTGCCGACATGGAATCTGCGGACAGCGCTGCGCCAATCGTTGCAAGCGGCAAGCGTGAAGCTGCCGGCAGAGTTATCGGCGTCAGGCGATGTGGGGACGACCCGGTTGGCCATGATGGGCGATCAATTCTCTACGCAAGGCTCGGGGTGAGGTGAATAGGAGGCGAGGTGTTTTTCAGGCCGGCAGCGCGAACGCCGTGTGCGCGATCTTGTTGTTCAGGCGAGCGGCGCCGTAGGGTTGGTGGTCACGCAGCGTGGCGTAGCAGATTCTTGCCAGCTTGTTGGCGAGTGCACAGGTTGCCTTATTGTGGTTCGAGCGCGTCTGCACGGTCAGTGCCCATTGACGCAGAGCATCGATCTTCTTGCCGCTGTGCAGCGCGGCCGTAGCAGCGCGCAGTAGTGCACGCGCGCCGTGGGTGAGCAGCATGCGCAGGTAGCGGTCGCCGCGTTTGGAAATGCGTCCGAGGTGACGCGTGCTGCCCGACGAATGTTCCTTCGGCGTGAGCCCGAACCAGGAGGCGAAGTGGCGCGCATCGCGGAAGTGGCTGACCTCGCCGCTGGTGGCAGCGACCATCGCGGTTGCGGTCAACAAGCCGACGCCGGGAATGGACAGTAGCGTGGCGCACGCCGCCGATTGTCGTGCCAGCGCGGTCAACCCGCCTTCGAGCTGGGCGATGCGCACTTCGAGCAGCCGGATCTCCTCGATGAGCAACGTCATGGTGCCGCGGATGAGCATGGGCACCGACGAGCGCGGATCGGCAAGCACGCGGCCGATCTGCTCGACGCCGAGACGACTGCCCTGCGCGATGACGATGCCGAACTCGCGGCAGAAGCCGCGCAGCGCGTTGATGCGCGAGGTGCGCGTGGCCATCCACAGCGAGCGCGTGCGATGCAGTCCCTGCAGCGCCTGCTGCTCGATCGACTTGATCTTCACCGGAGTGATCTCGGCGCAGCGCGCGGCTTCGAGCAGCGCGCGGGCATCAGCCGCATCGGTCTTGTTGCGCTTCACGTAAGCGCGAATGTAGGCCGCCGGCAGCAGCCGCACCTCGATGCCCAGCCCGCTCAACCAGCGCGCCCAGTGATGGGCACTGCCGCAGGCTTCCATGACCACCAGGCCGACCGCGCGGTTGACGAACCAGCGCTCAAACTGGGTGCGGCTGAGCCGCAGTTGCTCGACGACGCGCCAAGTCTGATCGGCGACCGCGAGCTGGAAGACGGACTTCGCAACATCGACTGCCACGACGGGCACAACGGCGGTAGCATTCATGTCGGACTCTCCTTGATTGAGCGCTGACACCCCACACCACATGAGGCCAGCCGGCACGATGATGCCGAAAGATCAGGGGGAGTCCATCCCATCATTCGAGCCGATGCCGTTCGCAGCGCGGCGGAGGGGAGGTAGGTTGCGAAAGATGCGGCCCGCGCAACGCGTGGCGGAGGCGCTCGCGGAGAAAAGGCGTCTGCGGTTGCTATTCCGGAGCCATTCTTCCTTGCGACTGTCGAGACCATCTCGACCTGGATACGCTCGGGCGGAACGACACCTCCGGCCACCCCGATGTCGGACCTGTCCACGGGCGGGATCCCTTAGGACTTCGCTTTCTTCGAAGGTTTCGACTTGCCGGACTTGTTGAGGGCGACCGCTTGCCGAACGAGCGCTTTGAAGGCGGACTCGTCAACTTCTTCGCCCTCGTGGATGTCGATCGCGCGGCGTACGTTGCCGTCGAGACTCGAGTTGAAAAGACGGGCCGGATCCTTCAGAGACGCGCCCTTGGCGAAGGTAAGTTTCACGACATTCTTGTAGGATTCGCCGGTGCAGATGATGCCGTCGTGCGACCAAATCGGAGTGCCCATCCACTTCCACTCCTCGACGACGTCGGGGTCTGCTTCCTTGATGAGCTTGCGCATCCTGCCGAGCGTTTCCCCGCGCCAGTCGCCGAGGTCGGCGATTCTTCCCGAGATGAGCTGTGATGCCGACTGGCCTTGGCTCGCATCCGACTTTTTCATGTTCTCATCCTAGAAGTTGCGGATATGTTCATTTGCTAGACAGTGGAGGATAGTCATGAAAGACTTCAGAGCAATGTTACGCCGGGTGTATAGGCGCGGAGATAGCCAATGGTAACGAGTCTTTCACGAGAATGAGACGGACAGCCCGCGTTTGCAACGCCTTCGGCATCACCGCTCGCTTCGGTGCGCAAATCAGCGTTCAGCCAAAACTACCGGTGGCGCTGCGCGCCTGCCGAGCGGCCGGTCAAGTCAAATCCATTAGGCCGTCATGCACTGAATCAAGACGCCGCTCGGCGCTCGCGGCGGCCGTCCGCCGGTGTGGCTGCATGACGACGCGAGCGCTGGATAACTCTTGATTCAAGATGGCCGCTTGATCGCCGTTATCGATCTAGGGATGATGGGGGTTGGCAACCCGCGTGCGATTTGCGTTGATCGTCGCGGCTGGCTCGCCGAAAGCCGGTATTACTCGGGCTCCGAGGACATCAAGTTGAACGCCGACTACGTGGATTGGGGTGGGGTCAGCAAGAGCAAGATGAATCCGTGGGTCACTGCAGACGCGCTTTCTGTTCTGGTCAGGGCCGGGCGATGGTCACCCTGACCATCCCTGGCGCGAAGCTGCCCGCTTGATTCCGTTGCGCCGCGCGCTGACGGATCTCACACTATATGGCAACTTTATGAACGACGAGAGAATTACCGTTCGCGTAACCGCAACCGGGCAAACCCTGGACGTAATTGTCCTGAGCAAGCGCGTCGAAGCGATAGAAATCGTTCTCGGTGAAGGTGTCCACAACGTCAGGTGCCGATTGACGCCCACTCGCAACGGAACGGCCTATGTCGGCAATGCCATGGGACGTGAAATCGTATATGAGCGGCCGCGCGACCAGGTAAACGCCGACCTCGAACGCGCCAACGCCGCCTTGGCTAAATCCAGGCGGCGATAATCGATGCGTGCCGATTCATAGCGTGCTCGCTAACACGGGTCCAACCGACCCCTGTCCGAAGGATTCCTTCGCGCTCGCCGGCAGCGCCGGTTAGTTTGGCCGCGCCGCAATTCCCGGACCCCGCCACCGTGTTGTCTGCCGCTCGAGCCGGTTGCGGTCCGATGAGAGAATTCGCGGCAGGCTCGCGATCGCGCTGGCGCGCCGGAGGCTCTATGGGTAAAGGTCGGCTGGAGGCTTTCAGTGATGGTGTCATCGCAATCATCATCACCATCATGGTCCTCGAGATGAAGGTGCCTCACGGCGACGCTCTCGAGTCGCTAACTGGCCTCGGCCCAGTCTTCCTTAGCTACGTGCTGAGCTTTCTCTATGTGGGGATCTACTGGAATAACCATCACCACATGCTGCATGCCTGCGATAAGGTCTCCGGCCCGGTCCTGTGGGCAAACCTTCACTTGCTGTTCTGGTTGTCGCTGTTTCCCTTCGCAACAGGTTGGATGGGCGAGAACCACTTCGCACCGATGCCGTCCGCGCTGTACGGTGTCGTATTGTTGATGGCTGCCATCGCGTATTGGGTACTGCAACAGACAATCATCGCGTCAGAGGGCCCCGCTTCGGTTCTCAAGTCCGCGGTCGGCGGCGACTGGAAGGGCAAGCTCTCTCCCTTGGTGTACTTGCTCGCCATTGCGTCCACGTTCTGGGTGCAATGGCTTGCCCTGGCCCTCTACGTCTTGGTGGCGCTACTCTGGCTCATCCCCGACCGTCGTATCGAGCATGCACTCGAACGCAGAGAAAGCTAACTTGATTCCGTCAGTCGTCCAAGACCCCGAAGTGGGTTGTGGAGAGTACGATAGTCATCGATCAGTCCCGGCGCTCGATAACGTCGCGAGGTGCAACACGTGTCCGAGCAAGGGTATGTGCTCGGCCCCGCCGAGGGCGAACACCTCATTCGTAGCTCTGGAAGCCTCTTTATCAAAGTTGACCCCACGAGGGGTTCAAACAGCATGGCCCTGGGGACGCAACAGGTCCCGATCCGCGCCGGCATCCCCGTCCACCAACACAACGAGGCAGACGAGGTACTGTTCGTTCTGGAAGGGGTCGGTTTTGGCATCTTAGGCGACGACCGCGTGGGCATTGAGAAGGGTTCGGCAATCTATGTTCCCACGGGCGTTTGGCATGGCATTGAGAATCCCGACAGTGAGCTATGGCTGCTTTGGGTCGTGGCGCCACCGGGCGTCGAAGCGTTCTTTCGAGAGGTATCCAGTGCTCCTGGAGCGCCGCCGAAGGAACTCACACGCGAACAGTTGAACGAGATCGCCCGGAAACACGGGATGCAGTTCAGGTGACGAGCCGGCTGACTCTCGAAGATTCCTCCATGGCCATCGATAGAGCTACGCGAGCCTGGTCTATCCGCGCAACGCCGGCCGCAGTTGCAGGATGCGGAGGCTGCTTACCGGCCAGCGCGAGTCTGTCGGTGGCTGCGTTTGAAGCGCCAGGACCCGGTGGGCACATTCGTCCGAAACGTCTCTTTTGCCATGTCGAGCCGCACGGTAGTAATCTCGTCCGTGACTTCCCCTCTCATTGATTGCATTTGGTTTTGCTAGGCGTCAAGAGACCGTCCCGTGCGCCCGTCGACGTTCCTGGCAACGATCGCATTGGTCACCATGAATGTGGCGGCCAACGCGTTCGAGTTGACGGTTTCTGACCCGGACTTCACCGTTACTGTTCCCAACCTGCCTTCCATCCGTCTGTTGGCGCAAATACCTGCGACGCCCGACGTCACGCGCGCCATGGCCGGCGAGGACGGGACCTACCAAGTCTCGTTATTGGTGCGGCGAGCGGAAAGGGAGACCACGGCAAGAGCTTGCGCGGGCTCATTCGTGAGATCGCTCGTCGCCAAGCCCGGAATGCCGGACCGAGACAACATCTACCGTGCCGCGCTCGACGAAGACACTTTTCTCGCGCTGTACATCCTCGGCGGTCCCGAGACTCGGCGACTACACGCGCATCTCGTGTCGTCGGTGAACGCGAGCAACTGCATTGAGGTTCACTTCTCGAAGGCGCTTGGCGCGGGCGAGGACGAAGACAACTGGCGCAAGAGCTTCGTCGGCTCCCATGTCGAAAGCCTGCATCGGTGATGCCAACCGTCCGGTCGAGCTCACTGCAACGGCGCTGCGCACCCGCCGAGCGGCCCGGGTAGACTTCCTATTGCCTTGGGCATCACGTCTCGTCCATCGACATTAACGATCGAGTCCATCGGGCGCCACACACTGCGTATCGAAAGGCGAAGCAATCATGTCCACCAACACCGTACGGCTTCATCGCGTGCTCCGTGCGCCGCCGCAGCGAGTCTATCGGGCGTTCCTCGATGCGGACGCAATGGCCAAGTGGCTGCCGCCAAACGGCTTCACCGGCAAGGTCCACCATTTGAACGCGGAAGTCGGCGGCACGTTCAAGATGTCGTTCACGAACTTCACCACAGGCCATAGCCACTCTTTTGGTGGTGAGTACCTCGAGCTGGTGCCCAACGAACGCATTCGCCATACGGACAAGTTCGATGACCCGAACTTGCCCGGAGAGATGCGGACGACGGTGTCCTTGAAGAACGTGGTCTGCGGAACTGAGTTGGACGTGGTGCAGGAAGGCATACCCGCCGCCATTCCGGTCGAGGCTTGCTATCTCGGCTGGCAGGAGTCGCTCACGCTGCTTGCGCAACTCGTCGAGCCCGAGATTCCAGGGTGACGAAGCGGCGCCGCATTCGTTCACGCTTTCGGGCGCACGGTCGGCGGACTTGGCACCAGGAAGAATCACTGCCTACGATGGGGTGCGACTTCCCTAGCGTCTTTGTGACGGCCAAGATGAAGCGCCGGGCTACGTGACGTTGCATGGGCGCCCGAGTCTTGCGGCCGTAGCCGCAGCCGGAGCGTGTGATTTGAGCGAGCATCGGTTTCGCTCGAATGTTGCTATCGATGACCTGCGGGCGTGGGAAGAGCAGGCTTGGATTGGTCGACACGTCGCATCGGCGACGTCATATTCGAGCTCGTCAGCGCGAAAGCCAGATGCCTTGCCACGCACGCGAATCCGCTGACCGGGGAGCGCGACCTGCCGATCATGAAGATGCTGCTCGATGTCTTTCCTCGCGGAAGGCCCACATTCGCGGTCACGATGACAACCGGTCGTGGCGGCACCATTCACGTGGACGACGAGGTGGAACTCCGCGATTGAGGGAAAGATACCTTGCAGCCGTTGTCGCCACCGATGGTCGAAACCATCCACATTCGCACAGCGACGGAAGCCGACGCCGAGGCGCTTCTGGCGATCTATCGCCCGTTCGTCGAAGCAACGGCGGTCTCGTTCGAGATGCAAACGCCGAGCGTGGCGGAGTTCGCCGCGCGCATCGCAAAAGCGCTCGCGGGTTGGCAATGGCTGGTTGCCGAGCGCGATGGTCGATGCATCGGTTATGCCTATGGATCGTCGCATCGCGAGCGCGCAGCCTACCGGTGGTCCGTGGAGGTATCCGCCTACGTCGATCCGGGTCATCAGCGTCAGGGCGCAGGCCGCGCGCTGTATACGCGGCTGTTCGGCGATCTCATCCAAAAGGGATTCTGCAACGCCTACGCCGGCGTTACCCTACCCAACGAAGGCAGCGTCGCGCTGCATCGGAGCGTCGGCTTCGAGCCCATCGGAGTGTTCAGAAGCGTTGGTCGCAAGTTCGGCAAATGGCACGATGTCGCCTGGTTTCAGCGGCCGTTGCGCGAGGCGCCACTCGCTGAGGAGAGTCGTTGAGGCGGCACGTGCGCGCCTCCCCGGGCGCGTCGACGCGGTTACCCTTCGGGCCGTGCGCGGGAACATCGTCGGGCGCCCGTCGTCGAACGCCAGGAGGTGATCCGATGCGAGCGAGATCTTCGGTAACAGGCACGTCGGCGCCGTTGTCGTCCAAGCTACTGTCCCAAATCGATGCCTACTGGCGCGCCGCCAACTATCTTTCGGTCGGGCAGATCTACCTGTACGACAATCCACTTCTGAGGCGGCCGCTGCGCCTTACCGACGTCAAGCCGCGGCTGCTCGGGCATTGGGGCACGACGCCCGGCTTGAACTTCATCTACGTTCACCTCAATCGCGTCATTCGCGAGCAGGATCTCGACGTGATCTTCGTCACCGGCCCCGGGCACGGCGGGCCGGCGCTGGTCGCGAACACATACCTCGAAGGCACGTACAGCGAGCTCTATCCGAATGTGTCGCAGGACGAGCAAGGGATGAAGCGCCTCTTCACGCAGTTTTCGTTTCCCGGCGGCATCCCGAGCCACGTCGCGGCCGAAGTTCCGGGGTCGATCAACGAAGGCGGCGAGCTCGGCTACAGTGTCGCGCACGCGTATGGCGCGGCGTTCGATAATCCCGATCTCATCGCCGCGTGCGTCGTCGGTGACGGCGAGGCGGAGACGGGCCCGCTCGCGACGAGCTGGCATTCGAACAAGTTCCTCAATCCCGTTCGCGACGGCGCCGTCCTGCCGATCCTGCACTTGAACGGCTACAAGATCGCCGGGCCGACGGTGCTCGCTCGCATTCCTCGCGACGAGCTCGAGGCGCTCTTTCGCGGCTACGGATACGTTCCGCATTTCGTCGAAGGCGACGATCCGCAGCGCATGCACCGGCTGATGGCGGCGGCGCTCGACACGGTCATCGCGGACATTCGCGACATCCAGCGCACTGCGCGCGCTCGGGGGTTCAAGCAACGCCCGAGTTGGCCGATGATCGTCCTGCGCTCGCCAAAGGGGTGGACGGGCCCCAAGCGCGTCGACGGCAAGCAGGTCGAAGGGACGTTTCGCTCGCATCAGGTGCCGCTGGGCGACTTCGCATCGCATCCGCACCATCTCGCGATGCTCGAACGATGGTTGAAGAGCTATCGCCCCCGCGAGCTCTTCGACGACAACGGCAAGCTGATCGCCGAGCTCGCCGAGCTCGCGCCGAAAGGCGAGCGGCGCATGGGCGCGAACCCGCACGCGAACGGCGGCATTCTGCTGCGCGACCTGAAGATGCCGGATTTCGTCGACTACGCGATCAAGGTGCCCAAACCCGGCACCGTGCGCGCCGAGGCGACGCGCGTGCAGGGCGACTTCATTCGCGACGTGATGACCGCGAACGCCGGCGCACGCAACTTCCGCGTGTTCAGCCCCGACGAAACGGCGTCGAACCGGTGGAACGCGGTGTTCGACGTGACGACGCGCTGCTCGACAGCCGAGCTGATTCCCGGCGACGATCACGTGAGCCCCGACGGCCGCGTGATGGAGATGCTGAGCGAGCACCAGTGCGAGGGCTGGCTCGAAGGGTACTTGCTGACCGGCCGGCACGGCATCTTCTCGTGCTACGAAGCGTTCATCCACATCGTCGACTCGATGTTCAACCAGCATGCCAAGTGGTTGAAAGTCACGCGCGACATCCCTTGGCGGCGTCCGATCGCTTCGTTGAACTATCTGCTCACGTCGCACGTGTGGCGGCAGGACCACAACGGGTTCAGCCACCAGGACCCCGGCTTCATCGACCACGTCACCAACAAGAAGGCCGCGATCATTCGCGTGTATCTGCCGCCCGATGCGAACACGCTGCTCTCCGTGACCGATCACTGCTTGAAAAGCCGCAACTACGTGAACGTGATCGTCGCCGGCAAGCAGCCGGAGCTGCAATGGCTCGACATCGACGCCGCCGTCAGGCACTGCTCGGCGGGCGTGGGCATCTGGGAATGGGCGAGCAACGACGCAGGCGGCGAGCCCGACGTCGTGATGGCCTGCTGCGGCGACGTGCCGACGGTCGAAACGCTCGCCGCCGTCGACATCATGCGCCGCCACGTTCCGGAGCTCAAAGTGCGCGTGATCAACGTCGTCGACCTGATGACGCTGCAGCCGGCGAGCGAGCATCCGCACGGGTTGAACGATCGCGATTTCGATGTCCTGTTCACCAGGAACAAACCGATCATCTTCGCGTTTCACGGCTATCCGTGGTTGATCCACCGGCTGACCTACCGGCGCGCGAACCACGAGGGGCTGCACGTGCGCGGCTACAAGGAGGAGGGCACGACGACCACGCCGTTCGACATGGTCGTGCGCAACGATCTCGACCGTTTCCACCTCGTTGCCGACGTCATCGACCGCGTACCGGGGCTCGCGGCGCGCGCGGCGTATGCGAAGCAGTTCCTGCGCGACAAGCTGCAGGACCACAAGCGCTACATCGAGCGCTACGGCGAGGACATGCCCGAGATCCGCGACTGGCAGTGGCAGCGCGCGTCTTCGCGGAAGCGGAGGCGTTGAGATGAGCGCGCCGGCCGAAGGCAAAGGACGCCTGCGGGAGCAGGGCGAAGCCAAGGCTCGAAGAGCGCGTCTGCGACCGCAGGCGGCGGCCGACGAGTCGAACTGCCGCACGAGCGCAGACGCAGACGGAGGCCGCGCGAAGCGCCCGTCGGCGCGCGATTCTCACGGGCCGACTGCAATTGCCGTGGCATCGGCACACGAATGCGAAGGCCCGAGATGACCGATCGCGAAACGCCTCCGGGTCCGCCGGCGCGTAAGCCTCCGGTTCCGCCGCCGCGCGAGCGCCGCGAGCCGCTGCCCGAACAACGGCCGAAACCCGCGGCCGACGATTTCGATGCGCCGAGCCGCGTGCGGCGCATCATGGAAAGTCCCGGCTACCGGCAGGCCGACCAGGACGTCGAATTCCTGCAACAGCCGCAGATGCGCGGCGTGCGGCTGCAGCTCGACTACTGGAAAGCCGAGGATCTGCTGCAGGCGCATGGCATCGAGCACACGATCGTCGTGTTCGGCAGCACGCGCATTGCGGAGCCGGCGCAGGCGCGAAGGCGTCTGGACGCGGCGCGAGCCGCGCTCGACGCGAGTCGAGGTGACGCCGGATTGCAACGCGCGGTGCGTATCGCCGAGCGCGTCGTGGCGAACAGCCGCTATTACGACGTTGCGCGC
Source organism: uncultured beta proteobacterium (assembly GCA_963728935.1). Lineage (GTDB taxonomy): Bacteria > Pseudomonadota > Gammaproteobacteria > Burkholderiales > Casimicrobiaceae > CAVSMC01. The sequence goes on from CAVSMC010000008.1 coordinate 10,944, forward strand.
GAGTTCGGCCGCGTCGTCGCCGACGCAGCGCACGGCGCCGATTCGAACCGTCTCGTCGTCGTAACAGGCGGCGGGCCGGGCATCATGGAAGCGGCCAATCGCGGTGCGTTCGACGCCAACGCGCAAACGGTCGGCCTCAACATCGCGCTGCCGCAGGAGCAGTTTCCGAATCCGTACCTCACGCCCGACCTCGCGTTCCGCTTTCACTATTTCGCGATGCGAAAGCTCCATTTCGTGCAGCGCGCGCGGGCGCTGGTCGCGTTTCCGGGCGGCTACGGCACGCTCGACGAGCTCTTCGAGACGCTCGCGCTCGTGCAGACACGCAAGATCGAGCCGGTTCCGATCGTTCTCGTCGGCGAAGCATTCTGGCGGCGCGCCGTCGATTTCGGCTTTCTGCTCGACGAAGGCGTAATCGATCCGGAGGACGCGCAGCTCTTCTGGATCGCCGAGACGGCCGACGAGATATGGGCCGGCATCAACGAATGGTACGGTCGCAAGGGCGAGTCACTGATGCCGCGCGGGTCGCGGCGATGATGCTGTCGTTTCACGGTGCCGATCGCGCCGTCACCGGATCGTGCCATCGCCTCGAGGCGGCGGGGCTGCGGCTGCTCGTCGATTGCGGTCTCTACCAGGGCAGAAAAGAGCTCGCCGACGAAAACCGCACCGACTTCGGATTCGATCCGCGCGAGATCGACATCCTGCTGTTGACGCATGCGCACCTCGATCATTGCGGCCGCATTCCATTGCTCGTCAAGCGCGGCTTTCGCGGCGAGATCATCGCGACCGCCGCGACGCGCGAGCTGGCGAGGCTGGTGCTCCTCGATGCGGCGCACGTGCAGGAGGAAGATGCGAAACGCGCCGCGCGATCCGCACGTCGTGCCGGCGATCCGCTGCCCGAACCGCTGTACACGCTCGCCGACGCGATGTGGGCGCTCGACCGCTTCGGCCGCGTCGCCGCGTACGACCGGCCGCTTGCGCTGAACGACGCGCTAACCGTGCGCTTCATCGATGCCGGCCACATTCTGGGCTCGGCGTCGGTCGTCGTCGATGTTCGCGAAAGCGGGCGGGCTCGACGGATCGTGTTTTCGGGCGACATCGGCGTTGCCGGTCATCCGATCCTGCGCGATCCGACGCCGCCGCCGCAAGCCGACTACGTCGTGATCGAAACGACATACGGCGATCGGCTGCATCGCAGCCTTGCCGATTCGGTCGACGAGCTCTGGCAGGCGGTGAGTGCGACGATCGAGCGCGGCGGCAACGTGCTCGTTCCGACGTTCGCGCTCGAGCGGACGCAGGAGATCCTGTACTTCCTGCGCGACGGCGTCGAGCGCGGACGGTTGCCGCTTGGTCTTCCCGTATTCCTCGATTCGCCGATGGCGATCTCGGCAACCGAGATCATGCGCCGGCACCCGGAATGCTTCGACGAGGAAACGACGCGCGATTTCGCCAAGGGCGATCCGCTGGCGCCGCCGGGTTTGCACTTTTCGCGCGAGGCGGCCGACTCGATGGCGCTCAACAAGGTGACCGGCGGCGCCGTCATCATGGCCGGATCGGGAATGTGCACCGGCGGACGCATCCGCCATCACCTTCGCCACAACCTGTGGCGACGCCAGGCGAGCATCGTGTTCGTCGGTTATGCCGCCGAGGGAACGCTCGCGCGCCGGATCATCGACGGCGAGCGCAGCGTCGAGCTCTTTGGCGAGCCCGTGCAGGTCAACGCGCACGTCCACACGATCAATGGCTTTTCAGCGCATGCCGATCAGGCTGCGTTGCTCGAATGGCACGACGCGTCGGGACAGCCGACGATGACGTTTCTCGTCCACGGAGATGAGGACCGCGGCATGGCGCGCATCGCCGCGGAGCTCGCGCAGCGGGGCCGCCGCACGACGATGCCGGCGTTGCATCAGAGCGTGACGCTCGATTGAAGCGCCCGCCGCGCGACGCGCGTTCGTTCGACTAACGGCCTTTGCGCGTGCCGTTGGTCGCGCCGCGGGTGTGTCTGCCGACCAACGCGAGCGCCGCGGCGCCCGCAACCGCGGCAGCGACGGCGTATGCCGGCTTGCGCATCGGCTGCACCAGGCTGGCGCGCATGTCATGACGAGGCGAACCGCCCTGCAGGCTCGGCACCGATTCGGCGTCTTCGTGAACGTCGAGATGATTGTCGACCGCGGACACGCCCGGAACCGAACGAATCGCGCGGAGCAACGCATCGACCTCATCGGCGAGAATCGGGCCGCTCAGCGTCAGCCGGCCGCCGTTCGCGCCGATCTGGATCGCATGCGGATGCGAGACGACACGGCCCATCCTCGAACGCGCGCGCTCGATCAGCACGAGATCATCGGGTGGCGCTTCATCGCGCGTCGGCCGTCGAACCTGCGCGCGCACGCCCTGGAGCCGATGCGAGAAATCGCGTTTGGCCCTGCCGGCGAAATCGGCGTAATACGAGGCGAGACTTCGCAGTTTGTCGCGCGTGATCGCGCGGCGACGCTTGCCCTTGTCGGGATCGAGGAGATACATCACGGCTGCGCCGATGAGCGCGCCGGTGATGAGCGTTGCGAGCGCTGAATCCGATTTGTGCGTCATGGAAATATCCTGACCCAGTTGGTGCAAAAGGCAAATGCTACGCCATCTGCCCGGTGCGCAGTGCGGATCAGGCGTCGACGCGTCGGCCGCTCGTCGCGTCGAACAGATGGATCGCCTGCGACGGCACCGCAAGGCGCACGCGATTCATCTCCGACGCGCTGAACAACGAGCTCAGGTGCATCGGCATCAGCGTGTACTCGTGCAAGCCCGGCGCGTGGAGGTCCTGCGGATACAGATAGTACGTACAGCGGCCGTCGGTCGCGCCGATCGGTCCGCCGAATGCAGTTCCCGAAGGCGGGCCATATCTCGCCTGTCCCGCCGATGCGTTCCTGCGTGTCATGCCGGACCCGGAAATCGGCGTCGTGCTTTTCCGGCGCGAGATCTGGAGCTTTCCGACGGGCGCGACGTATCACGGCGCGCTGCGCATCGTGCGCAGCGCATGAATCGTTCGCGAAGCTGCGCGACCGCCGGCGGCAGGCGATCGAGCACGTCGGACTTCTGGACTGACTCGAGCGGGACGTTGCACTCGAGGCACAGCGTGAACGGTCGCAGGCGCGCGCGCAGGTCGAGCCGCTCGACGACTTCTCGCAACTGCGACCGCGGCTCGCGCGCGTGCAGATGACAACCGTGCGTCACCGTCCGGCGCATGAGCAGCGCGCGGTCGCGCGTCAGAATGATGCGGTGATCGTCGCTCGCGCGGCGCCGGATCGCGTCATCGGAGGCGCGTTGGTCGTGGAGCGTGTCGAATCCGGCCATCCGCAGCAATCGCGCGAGCCCGCCCAAGTGCGAATCGGCAATGAAGCGCGGGTTTCGCAACGGTTGCGGCCGCACGCGCAACAGCGGCTGGATGTCGAGCGCCTCGAACATCGGGTAGACGCTGACGCGGTCGCCATCGCGCATCCGATAGGGGAAATCTACCGAACGTCCGTTGACGAGGATCAGCTCGACCTCGGTGTGCGGGACGCCGAACGATTCGATCGCGTTCTTGACGGTCGCCCCGCGTGCGCAGCGCGCGTCGAAGTCGTGCCTGCGGCGCTCGGGGGCGAGGAAGTCGTCGAGCTCCTCGTAGAAGCGGAACCGCGCGATCGTCATGGCAGCGTGCGAGGCCATTCTAGCGCTCTGCGGCGACGACGTTCCGCGTACAATGATCGCCCACCCGGCGTTGTGCCGAAGCATCGATGCGGTGAAGCTGAAATCCGCTCTTGTGACGCTCGCTGCGGGCTCGCTCGTCCCGTTTCTCGTTTTCGCCGTCATCGCGGTCGCAACGCTGGTCGCTCACGAGCGCCGGACGGTGGAACGGGAGACGACAGGGCGCGTCATTTCGGCGATGAGCGCGATCGACGCCGAGCTGCGCGGGTCGATCAATTCGCTGCAGATGCTCGCCGCGTCCCGTGTATTGCAAGCGGGCGACCTGCGCGCGTTCCACGAACAAGCGCAACGCGTGCTCGCAACGCAGCCGACGTGGGCGAACATCGGGCTCGCCACCCCTTCGCAACAGCAGCTCGTCGACGCCACGCGGCCATTCGGTGAGCAGGCACCGTTCAGCGCGCACGATCGCGCGTTCGATGTCGCCGCCAACGAAGCAAGCCCGGCGATCGGCGACGTCAATGAAGGTGCCGCGGTGGCCGGGGCGATGGTGCGCGTTCGCGTGCCTGTCATCGTCGACGGATCCGTCCGCTATGTTCTTTCAGCGCCGATCAAGTCGGAGGTGTTGGTCGACGTGCTGCGCGCGCAACGCATCGACGGCGATTGGGTCATCGTGCTCGCCGACCGCAACCACCGCATCGTCGCGCGCATACCCGAAATGCCGACCGGATCCTCGGTGTCCGACGATTTCCTCGCGGCGCTCGGTCGGTCGTCGAGCGGATGGTTTCGCGGACGCACGCTCGAAGGACGCGAAACGTACACGCCGTACGTCACCTCGGCGTTCAGCGGATGGACGCTTGGCATCGCCATTCCCGCGTCCGCCATCGAAGTGGCGGCGTGGCGCACGGCCGGCATCGCGATCGGCGGCGCGCTGACGGCGCTCGCGTTCGCCGTCGCGCTCGCAAGGCTGTTTGCGCGGCGGATCGAAGAGCCGATCGCCTCGCTTGCGCGCGCGACCGAAGCGATGGGCAGGGGCGCCGACTTCGACGTGCCCGATTCGGGTCGTATCGACGAGGTATCGCGTCTCCAGCAGGCGTTGCGCGAAGCGAGCACTGCCATTCATCAGCGTCAACAGCTCGCCGAAAGCGAGAAGGCGGCGCTCGAGCGCGAGCGGCGGGCGCTGCAGGCCGCGGATGCCGCCAAAGACGAATTCATCGCAACGCTCTCGCACGAGCTGCGCAATCCGCTCGGCGCGCTGACGTCGGCCGCGCATCTGCTGAAGGCCGTTCCACTGCAGGACCCGGTCGCCGTTCATGCGCGTGACGTCGTCGAGCGTCAGGTGAGACAGATGACGCGGCTGATCGAGGACCTCCTCGACGTCAGTCGCATTGCAGCCGGCAAGGCCAATCTCGAGCCCGAGGTGTTCAACGTCGCCGATTCGGCGCGCCATCTGTTCGACGCCTGGCTCGCGAGCGGCCGCTTCGCCGCGCACGACGTGCGCTTGAGCGCGGCGCCGGTCTGGATTCGTGCCGATCGCGCGCGGATGGAGCAGATCCTCGCCAACCTCGTCGACAATGCGTTGAAGTTCACGCCGAGCGGAGGCGGTATTCGAGTGACGGTCGCACGCGATGACGGCAACGCCGTGGTGACGGTTGCCGATGACGGCGAAGGCATCGAGCCGGACGATCTCGGACGGATCTTCGACCTCTTCGTGCAAGGCGATCGCGGCCGCGCGCGAGGCAGGAGCGGCCTCGGCATCGGCCTCGCGATGGTCAAGCGTCTCGCCGAGCTGCAGGGCGGGTCGGTGGTCGCGTCGAGCGCAGGGCGCGGCAAAGGATCGACGTTCGAAGTACGGATGCCCGCAGTCGATCCGCTGCAACAAACGGGCGCAACCGCGCCGTTGATCGCAACGATCGCGCCGACCAATGGGCGCCGGCGCGTCGCCATCATCGACGACAACGACGACATGCGCGAAATGGTGCGCACCGCGCTCGCGCTCGAGGGTCACGACGTGCGCGAGGCGCGCGACGGCGCCGGCGGACTCGCGCTTGCCTCGCAGCAGAAGCCGGAGGTGATCTACATCGATATCGGCCTGCCCGACATGGACGGCTACGAGGTCGCGCGCCGCCTGCGCGCGCAACCCGGAGGCGCCGATACCTACCTGATTGCCGTCAGCGGGTACGGACAGGCCGAGGACCGCCGCCGCGCGTCCGACGCCGGATTCGACACGCATCTCACCAAGCCGGTTACGCCCGATGCGCTTCAGCAGGCGATCGTCGCGATCGCCGAAGCGCGAGTCGCGCGCGCCGCCGGACGAGACGGCGTCGCGTAATCGGGAACGCGCAGACGCTAGGCTGCGCGCGAAAGCCGCTTCACGCCGGCAACGAAGCGTTCGAGCGTGGGCGACAGCACGTTGCGCGCGATCGTCGCGTCGATCAGCTGGAAGCGTCCGCGCGTCACGGCCGCGCGCGCAAGCGCATCGCGAAGCTCGCGCCGCGTGCGCACTCTGATCCCTTGGCCGCCCAGTCCTTCGGCCATCGCCGCGAAGTTCCAATCGTCGAGCTCGGTGAATTTCGATTCGGGCTGGAACGTGCGCAGCATCTCCCAGCTCCGATTGTTGAAGACGACGACGATCGGATCCCATCCGTAGCGACGGCAGTTGCCGAGCTCCCATCCGGTCATTTGGAACGCGCCGTCGCCGACCAGGATCAGCGGGCGCTCGCCCGTCGCCGCCTGCAGGCCGAGGCCGGCCGGGACGCCGAACCCCATCGTTGCGTAATGGGCGGGCGCGACGTGCGCGCTGCTCGCGATGTCCATCGCGGTGAACAGGCAATCGCCCATGTCGGCCGCGATCGGCAGGCGTGTTCCGGCGGCGAACAGATCGTTGATCGCCGTCGCGATGTCGATCGGCGTGATCGGCGAGTCGTCGGCGACGAGACCGAGCGGGTACGTCTGCGAAGCGACGCGCGGAGCTTCGCGCCGCGCTCCGGCACGCTCGAGCAGCGCGTCGACGAGCGCCGCGAGCGGCACGTTCGGATACGTGTGGAAGCCCAGCGTCACCCGCAGGTCGAGCGCCTGGATCGTCTTGCGCAAATCGATCTGCTGCGCCGAAACGCCGAAATTGCTGTCGCAGATGATGACGCCGAGCAGCAGCAAGGCGTCGGATTCCTCGACGCGTCGCGTCAGGTCCGGCGCTCCCGCCACGCCGAGATACGTGCCGAGCAACGGCGCGTCGTCGCCGGACAACAGGCCGCGACCGAGCAGGCTCGTCACGACCGGCAGCCCGAGCCGCCGCGCGAGCTCGGCGACCTTGCGCTCGAGACCGAAGCGGCGCACCTCGACGCCGACCATCATCATCGGCGAACGCGCGCGCGCGAGCCGCTCGACGATCTCGTCGGCGCACGCGTCGAGCGCATCGCGGTCGAACGCCGGCGGCGGCGCCGCGACGACCGGCTCGCACGGAACGAACACCATGTCGCGCGGCAGCTCGATGTAGACCGGTTGCGAATGCGTGAGCGCGCTTCGCAGCACGCGCGCGATGTCGGCCGGCGCGCGGCGCGCGTCGTCCAGCCTCGTTTGATCGCAGGTGATCTCGGTGAAGATCGCGTATTGCGAATCGAGCGTCTTCGCTTGGTGATGGAGCAGCAGGCCGCGGCTCGCTTCGCCCGTACCCGGCGCGCCCGAGACGACGACGACCGGCGACTTCTCGGCGAACGCCGCCGCGACGGGATTCACCATGTTGAGCGCACCGGCGCCGTACGTGACCGCGGCGACGCCGAGCGCCGAACGCGCGCGCGCCGACGCGTCGGCGGCGAATCCGACCGCCGGCTCATGGCTCAGCACGTAGAGCGGCAACAGCCGCGATTCCTCGATGACCTTGAAAAAGGGCAGCGCGAAATCGCCCGGTATGCCGAAGATTTCGCCGGCGCCGTGGTCGGCGAGCGCGCGCAGCAGCGATTGCGCGAGATTCATTGGCGCCGCTCGCTCACGAACAAGCGTCCGATCAACCCGCGGGCGCGGCGCGCTTGGCTTCGTGCTCGATGAGGAAGTGGCGGCGCCGCTGCGCTTCGGACTCGAACTCCTCGAGGTCGGGGTCCATGGCGCTGCGCGCGGAGACGATGCCCACGAGCCGGCCGCCGTCGACCACCGGCAGATGGCGGAAGCCCTTGTCGTGCATGATCATCAGCGCGTAGCCCAGCGCAACGTCGGGTTCGATCGTATGCGGGGACGGCGTCATCACCTCGCCAACGCGAGTCGTTGCCATATCGAGCTCTTTGGCCGCGACGCGAAAGACGATGTCGCGCTCGGTGACGATGCCGACGAGCCGCCCGTCGTCGACGACCAACACGGCGCCGACGTTCTTCTTCGCCATCAGCTTGGCGGCCCGGGCAACCGAAATGTGCGGCGGCGCCTTCGCCACGTTGCGCCGCTGCATCACGCTCTTGACGGGTCGATAGAACATGACGATACCTTTCGCAGTTGTTCCGCCCACTGCGGATTGCCCAGAGACTATCGCGACGGGCCGCCGCGAAGGTTGACGCCCATCAAGCGAACGATGCTCGCTCTCCCGTTACGGGATGCGCTCTTGCCGCCCCAGCCGGGGATCGCCGTGGCCGATTGCTCCACGCTCTTTGCTACACTCGACAAGATGTGGTCCGCATCGCCTCGTTCTTGTGCGGCCGGCGGACCAACCGGGAGCACGGTCAGATGGCGGTGCGCATCGTCGACGTTCGCGAGGTGACCAAGCCGATCGCCTCGCCCATTCGCAACGCCTACATCGACTTTTCGAAGATGACGACGAGCCTCGTCGCCGTCGTCACGGACGCCGTGCGCGACGGCCGACGCGTCGTCGGCTACGGCTTCAATTCGAACGGACGCTACGGGCAGGGCGGGCTCATTCGCGAGCGCTTCGCGCCGCGCCTTCGCGACGCCGATCCGGCACGGCTCGTCGACGACGCCGGCGACAACCTCGATCCCGATCGCGTCTGGGCGGCGATGATGGCGAACGAAAAGCCCGGTGGCCATGGCGAGCGCTCGGTCGCCGTCGGGACGCTCGACATGGCCGTCTGGGACGCCGTGGCGAAAATCGCCGGCAAGCCGTTGTTTCGAATGCTTGCCGAGCGGCACGGCGTCGAAGCGAACCCGATCGTGTTCGTGTACGCGGCGGGCGGCTACTACTACCCGGGCAAGGACAACGGCGCGCTCAAGGCCGAGATGCGCGGCTATGTCGATCGCGGCTACACGGTGGTCAAGATGAAGATCGGCGGCGCGCCGATCGATGACGATCGCGAGCGCATCGAGGCGGTGCTCGACGAAATCGGAACGTCGGCGCAGCTCGCCGTCGACGCGAATGGACGCTTCGATCTCGAAACGGCGATCGCGTACGCGAAGATGCTGCGCGACTATCCGCTGTTCTGGTACGAGGAAGCCGGCGACCCGCTCGACTTCCACCTGCAGGCCTCACTCGCCGAGTTCTATCCCGCCCCGATGGCAACGGGCGAGAACCTCTTCAGCCACCAGGACGCGCGCAACCTGATCCGCTATGGCGCGATGCGCCCCGACCGCGACTGGCTGCAATTCGATTGCGCGCTGTCGTACGGCTTGTGCGAATACCAGCGCACGCTCGACATGTTGAAGACGCATGGGTGGTCGCCGAGCCGCTGCATCCCGCATGGCGGCCACCAGATGTCGCTCAACATCGCCGCGGGCCTCGGGCTCGGCGGCAACGAAAGCTACCCCGATCTGTTCCAGCCGTACGGCGGATTCCCCGACGGCGCGCGTGTCGAGCGCGGTTACATCACGATGCCGGAATTGCCCGGCATCGGCTTCGAGGGCAAGTCCGACCTGTACGCGCAGATGAAAGCGCTCGCCGCGTAGCCGGCGCGACTCATCGCGTCACCTGGTCGCAAACGGCTCGCGTGACCTCGGTTGTCGTCGCCTTGCCGCCGAGATCGGGCGTGCGCAGACCGCTCGCGGTGATCGTCTCGATCGCGTGCATCAGCCGCGCTGCCGCGGCGTTCTCGCCCAGATGCTCGAGCATCATGACGGCGGTCCAGAAGCTTGCGATCGGATTGGCGATGCCCTTGCCGGTGATGTCGAACGCCGACCCGTGGATCGGCTCGAACATCGACGGAAAGAGTCGCTCGGGGTTGAGGTTCGCCGTCGGCGCGATGCCGAGGCTTCCGGCGAGCGCGGCGGCGAGGTCCGACAGGATGTCCGCATGCAGGTTCGTCGCGACGATGACATCGAGCGTATCGGGCTTGCGCACCATGCGCGTGGTCACCGCGTCGACGAGCTCGCGGTCGACGTCCACGTCGGGATAATCGCGCGCGACCTCGAAAAAGATCTCGTCCCACATCACCATGCCGAAGCGCTGCGCGTTCGATTTGGTGACGAGCGTCAGCTGCTTGCGCGGACGCTTGCGCGCGAGCTCGAATGCGAAGCGGTGAATGCGCGCGATGCCGCGGCGCGTGAATACGGCGGTTTCCGTGCCGACTTCGTCCGGCAGACCGCGATGCACGCGTCCGCCGTTGCCGGCGTACTCGCCTTCGGAGTTCTCGCGCACGATCACCCAGTCGATGGCCGATCCGTCTCGCAGCGGACTCTCGACGCCCGGCAGCACGCGCGCGGGCCGAACGTTCGCGTATTGGTCGAAGCCCTGACAGATCGGCAGTCGAAGCCCCCAAAGCGATACGTGATCGGGCACCTTCGTGCTGCCGACCGCGCCGAAGTAGATCGCGTCGAAGAGCTTCAACCGATCGAGACCGCCTTCGGGAATGTAGTGGCCGTGCTCGAGATAGTAGTCGGAGCTCCATGGAAAGCGCTCGACCTCGAAGCGGAACGCATTGTCGTGCGCCGCGAGCGCGTCGAGCACGGCGAGCCCGGCATCGATCACTTCCGCGCCGATGCCGTCGCCCGGGATCGCCGCAATTCTGTATTCGATCATGATGACTGGCTCATGTCGCCCGGTACAGGGTGATCACGCAGGCGCCGCCGAGGCCGAGATTGTGCTGCAGCGCGATGCGGGCGCCGTCGACCTGCCGGGCGTCGGCGTTGCCGCGTAGCTGCTGCGTCAGCTCGTAACATTGCGCGAGGCCGGTCGCGCCCAGCGGATGGCCTTTCGACAGGAGTCCGCCCGACGGGTTGGTGACGACCTTGCCGCCGTACGTGTTGTCGCCATCGTCGACGAACTTCGCGCCGCCGCCTTCGGGACACAGTCCGAGCGCCTCGTAGCTCAGCAGCTCGTTGTGCGCAAAGCAGTCGTGCAGCTCGACGACGTCGACGTCATCGGGACCGATCCCCGCCGTTTCGTACACCTGTCGCGCGGCTTCCTTCGCCATGTCGTAGCCGACCAGTCGCATCATGTCGTGCGCGTCGAACGTGCTGGGTGTGTCGGTGGTCATCGCCTGCGCTTCGATGCGCACGTTCGTCGGCAGGGCGCGTCGTCTTGCGAACCGTTCCGACACGATGAGCGCCGCCGCCGCGCCGCAGGTCGGCGGACAGGCCATCAGTCGCGTCATGACGCCCGGCATCAGCACGGGTGCCGCCATGACGTCGTCGGCGCTCACTTCCTTTCGCAGCAACGCGAGCGGGTTTCGCGCCGCGTGCCGGCTTGCCTTCGCGCGGATCTTGGCGAACGTCTGCATCGGCGTTCCGTACTTGCGCATGTGCGCGAGCCCGGCGCCGCCGAAATAGCGGATGGCGAGCGGCACCTCGGGGTGGCCGATCAGCGCGTCCGTTTCGCTGTTGAAGCGCTCGAACGGCGTCGGCCGGTCGTTGAACTTGGTGACGAGAGCGCCCGGTTCCATCTGCTCGAAGCCGACCGCGAGCGCGCAATCGATCGCGCCGCTTTCGACCGCTTGGCGCGCGAGGTACAGCGCGGTCGAGCCGGTCGAGCAGTTGTTGTTGACGTTGACCACCGGAATGCCCGTCATCGCGACGTCGTAGAGCATGCGCTGGCCGCATGTCGAGTCGCCGTAGACGTAACCGGCGTACGCTTGCTGAACGTCCTGGTAGTCGATTCCGGCGTCGGCGAGCGCGGCGCGAACGGCGCTCGCGCCCATGACCGTATACGGCTCGCTCGCGCCGGGCTTCGCGAACGGCACCATGCCGACGCCGGCGACAATGGGTTTGCTGTCCATGCCGCCACTTTACATGACAACCGGACGCGGCTTGTTGCCGCGGACCGCAGGCGCGCCGCCTCGCGGGTGTGCTATCGGGTGAATCTCCGGCTCGGCACGCTAAAGCGTCGGCGTTTCTCCGTGCGCGTAGGTTTTCTCGCGCCGGCTCTGGCAGTCGACGCAGCGTTTTGCGGTCGGAAACGCCGACAGCCGATCGAAGTCGATATCGGTACCGCAATCGACGCAGACCGCGTACTCGCCGGACTCGATCCGCCCGAGCGCCGTGTCGATGTCGCGGATCGCATCGACCCTTCGCTGCACGTCGGTGTGGTCGAGATCGGTCAGCAGCGAGGCAACCGAGTCGTCGCCGACGTCGGCAACCTCGCCGGCGATGTCGCCGATCGGATGTTCGGTCCAGCGCGCGACCTCGTCGTGCGCCGAGTCGAGCAACGTCTTGCGCTGCTCGAGCATCGTGCGCTCGAGCAACTTGATCTGATCGCGGGTCGGACGCGCCATGGTCACTCCTAAGTCTCGCTGCTTGCGCGGCCGACGACGCTCGCGACCGTCGCGATCAGCTCGGCCGGCTCGACCGGCTTCGAGACGTGGACGCGGAATCCCGCCCGCAATGCCCTCGTCCGATCTTCCGAGCGCGCGAACGCGGTGAGCGCGATCGCGGGCGTCCGCGCGCCGCCGCCGCCCGCGAGCGCGCGTATCCGGCGCAGCAGCTCGTAGCCGTCGACGTTGGGCATGCCGATGTCGCAGACGAGCAAATCGGGCTTGTTCTGCTGGAACACGCGCAGCGCCTCGTCGGCGCCGTCGGCCGTCGTCACTTCGGCGCGACAATCCTCGAGCACGCGCTCGATCAGCGCACGAGCATCGTCGTCGTCGTCGACGACGAGCACCTTGACGTCGGACAGGTCGACCGCGAAGGTCAGCGAGACGGTCGGGGCGGCCTTCGGATGCAGCCGCAGCTCGTCGAAGCCCGATCGGCGCATGACGGAGAGCGGCAAACAAACGGTGAACGTTGCGCCGCGATCTTCTCCGGCGCTGTCGGCGCGCACGGTCCCGCCGTGCAATTCGACCAGCGATCTCACGATCGACAACCCGAGACCCAGCCCGCCGAAATTGCGCGTCGTCGACGCATCGGATTGTCGAAAGCGCTCGAACACGTGCGCGAGGAACTCCGGCTTGATGCCCACACCGGTGTCGGCGACGCCGATCTCGATGTGCGAGTTCACCCGTTGCAGCAGCACCTGCACCTTGCCATCCTTGGGCGTGAACTTGATCGCATTGGACAACAGGTTCCACACGATCTGCTGCAGCCGGCTCGGATCGCCGGAGATCGGCCCCGCTTGCGGGTCGAGAAGCTTTTCGATACGGATTCCCTTCGCTTCGGCCGCGGGGCGCACCGTTTCGACCGCGGCTTCGACGAACGAGATCGGCTCGATCAGCTGGATGTCCAGCCGCACCTTGCCGGACGTGATGCGGCTCATGTCGAGCAGGTCCTCGATCAGTTGCGTTTGCACCCGCGCGTTGCGCTCGATGGCGTCGAGTCCCTTGTCGACGTCCGCCGCGCTCGGATGGCTTCGGCGCAGCACGTGCGCCCAGCCGAGAATCGCCGACAGCGGCGTGCGCAGTTCGTGCGACAGCGTCGCGAGGAACTCGTCCTTCATCGCGCTCATGCGCTCGGCGGCGGTGCGGGCCGCACGCTCGCTCTCCAGCAGCTCCTTGCGCTCGTCGGCGGCTCGCTGCGCGGCCTCGTACAAACGGGCGTTGTCGATCGCGACGGCCGCCTGCGCGGCGACGCTGACGATCATTCGCTCCGTGCGCTCGGTGAACACGCCGCACGACGAATGCCCGAAGAACAGCCCGCCGATCACATCGCCCGATCGCGAGACGACCGGAACGGCGAGATAGCTGTGGACTTCGACGTGGCCTTCCGGGATGCCGTGATGCGGCGCCAGCGTCCCATAGCGCGAATCCTTCACGACGTCGTCGCAGCGGATCACGCCGTCGCCGCGAAACGTCGGAGCGAACAGCGTCGTCACGCGTGGATTGCCGAAGCGCTCGAACGATGCGCGCGAGGCGCCGGACAGTGTGTACAGCGCGTAGCCGTCGCCGGCGGCGCTGTTTGCGTTTTGCAGGAACGCGCCGAATGCGGCGCCGCTCAACTGCGTGGCCGCGTCGGTGATCGTCTGCATCAGCGCGGCGAGGTCGAGCTTCGAGGCGAGCGTCGTCCCGGTCGTATTGAGCAGCTCGAGCATGCGCGTCTCGTCGCGAAGCGCTTGCTCGGCGCGCCGTCGCTCGGTGATGTCGCGAAAGCTCCAGACGCGTCCGACTTTGCGCTGCTCGACGTATTGGCTCTTCGAATGGCGTTCGTACAGGCGACCGTCGGCAAGCTCGAGCAGATCGTAGCTCTCCGGCGGCGACGTGCGGTAGATCGCGTCGATGCGCTCGAGGAAAGCGTGCGGTTGCGCGAACTGCGCACTCGTTGTCCGCAGCAAATGGTGGTGCGTGCACCCGTCCATCGCATCGGCAGGCAGGTGCCACATCTGCGTATAACGCGCGTTGTAGCCGGTGACGTTGCCTGACTCGTCGGTGACGAGGATGCCGTCGGTGGTCGATTCCAGCGTTGCGCGCATCATCGACAGCGACTGCGCGAGCTCGGCCGTCTTCGCTTCGAGCGCTTGCTTCGCGCGCAACAATTCCTGCTCTGCGCGCTGGCGCGCGGCCAGTATGCTGCTCGCGTTTTGCAGCGCGACCGAGCGGAGCAGCGGTTCCTCGTCGTCCTTGCGGTGTTGCATCATCCAGCCCCGATGATTCGCGACGCGAGCGCGCTGCCTTCGACGCGAGCGCGGATCTTCGCGAACGCGGTGTCGCGGCTCGTCGACGTGTCGTCGCAGAACGGCGCGAAGCCGCAGTCGTCGGTCGTTCCGAGCTGATCGACGGGGATGTACTCGGCGGCTTCGATCACGCGGTCGCGCACTTCCTGCGCGGTTTCGATGCGAGGGTCGATCGGTGCGACCACTCCGACGAAGACGCGCTGCCCGGGCTTCAGGTGATCGCGGATGATGCGCAAGACCCGCGCGCGGTCCTTCTCACCGGCAAGCGCGATGTAGAAGTTGCCGACATTGAGCTCGAAAAGACCCGGCAGCAGCTCGGCGTAGTCGACATCGGCGCTGTGCGTCGAATCGCGGTCGCCGCCCGGGCATGTGTGCACACCGATGCGCGCGCGCTCGGCGTCGGAAAAACGCGACAGCGCGAGGTTGTTGAGATCGATGAAGCTCGTCAACAGGGCGCCCGACGGATCGAGTTTGACCGCCAGGCGGCCCTCGGTGAAATCGATCTGGACCACGTGCGCGCCCTTGCCGAGACAGCGCCGCACCTCCGTTTCGTGCTCGCGCAGCAGATCGTCGATGAATTGACCGCGGGAGTAGCCGGCGATGCCGTCCGCCGGGTACATGAGGCTCAGCGCCGATGGCGAAATCACCGCCTGCTTGACGGGCACGCGCGCGTAGCGGGTCGCGACGTCGAGGTAGCTGTCGGCATAGCGCTTGTAGCGGAACGGACCGTCGACGAGCCGCGGCATGCGACGCGTGTGACCCGCGGCGAAGGGGATCTTGAATCCGTCGGGCAGCGTATTCGCGAGGCCTTGCACCGAATAGGTCCAGAAGTTGTGATACTTGCGCTGCTCGCCGTCCGATACGACCGGCGAATTCGTTGCCTCGAAGCGAGCGATCGTGTCGCGGATCGCGGCGTCGTACTGCGGGTCGAGCCGGGGATCGTCGGCGTCATGGCGGGCGAGCGCGGCGAGCAGCTCCGGGGACCTCGGGATACTGCCGATCGGCTCGGTAGGAATCGTCAACGCCATCGCTCCTTCCGACGGTGGGTGCAACGATCCATTCTGGAGCCTTACCATCGTCAAGACTGTAGGACAGTGCCTACAACGGCGATCAGTCTATGACGGGGTATCGGTGGTCGTCCGCTGCCGACAGCCGTTCGCGTGCCGACGGACTGAACTCGCGCAGGAGAACTGTGGCAGCATTGAGCCCCGGCGCGGGCTGTCGCGGCAGGCGAAACGACGCCAGCGCGAGACTGTCTCCAACGTCACAAATCGAACAACAGACGTGAAACCGATTACAGCAGTTTGGCCTGGCCGCTCACATTCGAGGGGCGCGACCTGGGACGGCGAGGGCGTGAATTTCGCGCTCTTTTCCGAGCACGCCGAAAGTGTCGAGCTGTGTGTGTTCGACCCGACCGGGCGCCGGGAGCTGCAACGGATCGCGGTGAACGAGCGCACCGACGAAATCTGGCACTGTTACCTGCCCGAGGCGCGTCCCGGCATGCTGTACGGCTACCGCGTGCATGGTCCGTACCGACCCGAGGACGGGCACCGGTTCAACCCGCACAAGCTGCTGCTCGATCCGTACGCGCACACCATCGTCGGCCCGCTGCGCTGGAGCGACGCGCTGTTCGGCTACACCATCGGGCACAAGCGCGGCGACCTGTCGTTCGACCGCCGCGACAGCGCGCGCGCAATGCCGAAGTGCAAAGTGATCGATCGCGCGTTCACGTGGGGTGATGACCGCAGGCCCAACGTGCCGTGGCACGAGATGGTTGTCTACGAGCTGCACGTGCGCGGCTTCACGATGCAGCACTCCGACGTACCGCCGCCGCTGCGTGGCACCTACGCCGGGCTCGCGACCGCGCCCGTCGTCGATTACCTACAGCGACTGGGGGTCACGACGATCGAGCTGATGCCCGTACATGCGTTCGTCGACGACCGCCATCTGGTCGAACGCGGTCTCAACAACTACTGGGGCTACAACACCATCGGCTTCTTCGCGCCCGATGCGCGCTATTCGGCATCGGGCAAGGTAAGCGAGTTCAAGACGATGGTGAAGACGCTGCACTCGGCGGGCTTCGAGGTGATCCTCGACGTCGTCTACAACCACACCGCCGAGGGCAGCGAGCTCGGTCCGACGCTGAGCTTTCGCGGCTTGGACAACGCGAGCTATTACCGGTTGAAGCCCGACACGTCGCGCTACTACATGGACTATACCGGCTGCGGCAACACGCTCAACTTGCGCCACCCCCGGGCGCTGCAGCTCATCATGGATTCGCTGCGTTACTGGGTTAGCGAAATGCACGTCGACGGTTTTCGCTTCGACCTGGCCTCCGCGCTTGCGCGCGAACTGCACGAGGTCGACCGGCTCGGCGCGTTCTTCGACATCCTGCGCCAGGATCCGTTGCTCGCGCAGGTCAAGCTGATCGCCGAGCCGTGGGACCTGGGCGAGGGCGGCTATCAGGTCGGCAATTTTCCGAGCGGATGGGCCGAATGGAACGACCAATACCGCGATACGATCCGCGCGTATTGGCGCGGCGACCGCGGGTTGATCGGAAATTTCGCACGCCGGCTGACCGGCTCCTCCGATCTGTACGGGCGCAGCGGCCGCTTGCCGCATGCGAGCATCAATTTCGTCACCGCGCACGACGGCTTCACGCTGCGCGACCTGGTCTCGTACAACGACAAGCACAACGAGGCGAACGGCGAAGACAACCGCGACGGTCACAACGACAACCTGTCATGGAACTGCGGCATCGAAGGCCCAACGGAGGATCGGCACGTGCTCGCGCTGCGCGCGCGCCAGTCGCGCAACTTGCTCGCAACGCTGCTGCTGTCGCAGGGTGTGCCGATGATACTCGCCGGCGACGAGATCGGCCGCACGCAGCAGGGCAACAACAACGCGTACTGTCAGGACAACGCGCTCTCCTGGGTCGATTGGAGCCTCGACGACGAGCGTCTATCGTTGCTCGACTTCGCGCGCGCTGTCATCCGTCTGCGCCGCGAGCATCCGGTGTTCCGCCGGCGTCAGTTCTTCCAGGGCCAATTGTTGATCGGCGGCGAGTCGCGCGACATCGAATGGCTCAAGCCCGACGGGACGGAGATGACGCAGCGCGAATGGGAGCATGAGTTCGCGCGTTGCCTCGGCGTTTATCTCGGCGGCGACGCGCTCGACGAGGTCGACGGCCGCGGTCGGCCGGTGCGCGACGACAACTTCATTGTCATTTTCAACGCACACCACGACGAGATCGCGTTCACGCTGCCAGCCTATGGCGAGCGCCCGTGGCGGTTGCTGATCGACACGGCGCGCTCCGAGGCGATCGGATTTGCGACGACGCTCGCACCCGGCGATGTGCACACGCTCGGCGGCCGGTCGTTCGTGCTGCTGCAACAGGGGGGTCGCGTGGAGGCTGTTTCCGAGCGCAAGCGAGAGGTCGAGCGAGACGGCGCCGAGCGGCCGGAAGGGCCGGCGGACCTCGGGCCAGGCGCCGGCGAAACGCCGGCGTGACGATGGGCCGCGCGTGAGATACGCTCACACGATGCCGTTCGGCGCCGAAGTGCGCGCCGGCGGTACGCGTTTCCGCCTGTGGGCGCCCGGCGCATCCCGCGTCGACGTCGAGCTGCACGGCGCGGCGACGCCGTCGCGCCATCCGCTCGTGCGCGACGAGCGCGGATGGTTCGATGCGACGCTCGGCGGCGTGAAAGCCGGCGCCCGCTACCTCTTTCGCATCGACGATCGGATCAGCGTGCCGGACCCCGCGTCGCGATTCAATCCCGACGGCGTGCACGCACCGAGCATGGTCGTCGATCCGCGCGCGTACAAGTGGCGCAACGACCAGTGGCGCGGCCGCCCGTGGCAAGAGGCGGTGATCTACGAGCTTCATGTCGGCACGTTCACGCGTGCGGGCACGTTCGTCGCCGCGATCGAAAGGCTCGACTATCTCGCGAAGCTCGGTGTCACGGCCGTCGAGCTGATGCCGGTGGCCGCTTTCGCGGGGACGCGCAACTGGGGCTACGACGGCGTGCTGCCGTACGCGCCGCCAGCGTGCTACGGATCGCCCGAAGATCTCAAGCGCCTGATCGACGCCGCGCACGCACGCGGGCTGATGGTGCTGATCGACGTCGTCTACAATCACTTCGGTCCCGAAGGCAACTATCTGCACGAATACGCGCCGACGTTCTTCAACGCGCGCCATCCGACGCCGTGGGGACCCGCGATCAACTTCGATGGCGAAGGCAATCGCGACGTTCGCGATTTCTTCATCCACAACGCGCTGTACTGGATCGACGAGTTGCGCGCCGACGGGCTGCGCCTCGACGCCGTGCACGCGATCGCCGACGCGTCGATGCCGGACATCGTGATCGAAATCGCCACGGCGGTCCGTGGAGCGGCGGGCACGGATCGACACGTGCACGTCGTGCTCGAGAACGACCGCAACGAGACGCACTACCTCGAACGCGATGGCGCCGGCGAAGCGCGCTGCGCGAGCGCGCAATGGAACGACGACGTTCATCATGCGCTGCATGTGATCGCGACCGGCGAGCGCGACGGCTACTACGGCGAGTTCGCCGACCGGCCCGTCGAGCACCTCGGCCGTGCGCTTGCCGAGGGCTTCGCCTGGCAGGGTGAGCGATCGCCGTGGCGCGACGATAGGCCTCGCGGCGAGCCGAGCGCCCACCTGCCGCCGAGCGCATTCGTCGACTTCACGCAGACGCACGATCAGGCCGGCAACCGGGCGTTCGGCGAGCGCATCGGCGCGCTCGCCGATCCGCGTGCGCTGCAGGCGGCCATCGCGTGCGTGCTGCTTTCGCCCGCGGTGCCGCTGCTGTTCATGGGCGAGGAATTCGCGGCGTCGACGCCGTTTCTGTTCTTCTGCGACTTCGGGCCCGATCTCGCCGCCGCCGTGACCAACGGAAGGCGCGCCGAATTCAGCCGCTTCGAACGCTTCCGCGACCCGCAGGCGCGCGAAGCGATTCCCGACCCGAACGCGCAGTCGACGTTCGACGCGAGCAAGCTCGATTGGAACGAGATCGACGGCGAGCGCGGCCGCCGCTCGCTCGCGGCGTACCGGCGCTTGCTCGCGATCCGCCGCGAGCGGATCGTGCCGCGCCTGCGACCGACCGCGCTTGGCGGCACGTATTCGGTGCGCGACGGCCGCGTGCTGCGGGTTCGCTGGACGCTCGCCGAGGGTTCGGTCCTTCATCTGGTTGCGAACCTTGCAATGCAGGCTGCGAGCGCCGTCGCATCGCCTCCCGGCGATCGACTCTACGCAACCGACGACTTAGCCGCCGACGCTCGCGAATGGCCGCCGTTCGGGGTGGTCTGCACGCTCGAGCCGCCGTCATGACCGACGCGCTCGCGCGTGTCGCGACCGCGTGCGGCATCGCGCTCGACTACGTCGACAACAGCGACCGCCGGCATGTCGTGTCCGACCAAACGCTGCGCTTGCTGCTGACCGCGATGGGTGTTCGAGTCGACTCGGAGGCCGACGCCGAAGCGGCGCTCGTCGCGCGCGAGCGCGCCCGCTGGAGCGAGCCGATCGCGCCGCTCGTCGTCGTGCGCGACGACGCGCGAGCGCATCTGCGCATGACGCTGCCCGATTCGCTGCCGGCCGCGACGCTTCGGCTCGAGATCACGACGGAGAACGGTGCGACCGCCGGCGCCACGTCATCGGTGCGCGACACCCGCACCGATCAGCGCGCGGCGTTCGACGGCAACGCGTACGTTCGCCATTCGCTTGCATTACCCGACGATCTGCCGTACGGCTATCATCGCGTTCGCGTGTTCGCCGACGAAACGCTCGTCGCGACGACGTGTTGCGCAATCGTGCCGCGCACGTGCTTCCGGCCTCCGGCGCTCGATCGCGGCGGCCGTGCGTGGGGACCGGCGGTGCAGCTCTACGGCGTTCGCTCCGCGCGCAACTGGGGCATCGGCGACTTCACGGACCTCGCGACGATCGTCCAGCAGTGGGGTGCCGCCGGCGCCTCGGTGGTCGGCGTCAATCCGCTGCACGCGCTGTTGGCCCACGATCCGGGCCGTGCGAGCCCGTACTCGCCGTCGAGCCGGCTGTTCGTCAACGCGCTCTACCTCGACGTGACGGCGATCGCCGACTTTCGCGAGTGCGACGAGGCGCGCGCGATGGTCGACGCCACGACATTGCGCACCGCGCTCGACGCGTTGCGCGAGGCAGCGCTGGTCGACTACGCGGGAGTCGCCGCCGCGAAATACGCGGTGCTCGACAGGCTGTATCGGCATTTTCGCGACCATCATCTCGCGATCGACGACGCGCGTGCCGTCGCTTTCCGGCGCTTCGTTGCCGACGGCGGCGACGCGCTTCGTCTGCATACGACATTCGAAGCGTTGCAGGAGCATTTTTCGCGCGGCGATCCGTCGATCTGGGGCTGGCCGGCATGGCCCGACGCGTACCGCGATCCGCTCGGCGCCGCGGTCGAGCGCTTCGCCGCCGACAACGCCGATCGCGTCGCGTTCTTCCGGTACATCCAATGGCAGATCGAGCTCCAGCTTGGCGTCGTCGACGGATTCGTTGCGCAGATCGGGCTTGCCGTCGGCCTGTACGCGGACCTCGCCGTATCGGCCGATTGCGGAGGCGCCGAGACGTGGGCGAATCAGCACCTCTACGCGTTCGATGCGAGCGTCGGTGCGCCGCCCGACGCCTTCAGCCCGAACGGTCAGCGATGGGGGCTGCCGCCGATCGTTCCGGACCGGCTCTCGGCATGCGGATACGCGCCGTTCATCGCGATGCTGCGCGCGCAGATGCGCCACGCGGGCGCGTTGCGTGTCGACCACGTGATGGGCCTCGAGCGGCTGTTCTGGGTGCCGTCGTCGGGCACGCCTGCCGACGGCGCGTACGTCCACTATCCGCGCGACGATCTCCTCGGATTGCTCGCGCTCGAAAGCCGGCGCGCGCGCTGTCTCGTGATCGGCGAGGATCTCGGCACGGTTGCGCCGTCGGTTCGCGACGCGCTCGCGGCAAACGATGTGCTGTCGTACCGCGTGCTCTATTTCGAGCGGACTGCCGATGGCAACTTTCGCCGGCCGGCGGACTATCCGGAGCGCGCGCTCGTATGCGCTTCGACGCACGACCTTCCGACGCTCGCCGGATGGTGGAATGGGCACGACATCGCGCTGCGAGCGGCGGCGAATCTCATTCCACGCTCCGAGCTCGACGCGCAACGCGCTGCACGCATCGAGGACCGCGCGCGTCTCGTCGGTGCGCTCGTTGCCGAAGGATTGCTTGCGCAGCGAATCGAAGACGTTGCGGCGCATGACGAGCTGGACCCGGCGGTTGCGCTCGCCGTGCATGAATATCTCGCCTCGACGCCGTCGGCGCTGCTGATGGTGCAACTCGACGACGTGATCGGCGTCGTCGATCAGGCGAACCTGCCCGGAACCACCGGCGAGCATCCCAATTGGCGGCGCAAGCTGCCGCTCGCGCTCGAGCGCTGGCCCGACGACGAGCGATTCGTCACCCTGGCGCGCAGGATCGATCGCGCGCGTCGAGGTGCCTCGCCTCCGACGCAGGTCGTCCTGCGCGCGACGTACCGGCTGCAGTTGCACAAAGGGTTCACGTTCGACGACGCGACCGCTGTCGTTCCGTATCTTGCCGACCTCGGAGTGAGCCACGTCTACTGCTCGCCGTACCTGCGGGCTCGTCCGGGCAGTCATCACGGTTACGACATCGTCGACCATTCGTCGCTCAATCCCGAGATCGGCAGCCGTGTGGACTTCGAGCGGTTCGTGCGCACGCTCGATCGTCACGGCATGGGGCATCTGTGCGACGTCGTGCCCAATCACATGGGCATCATGGGCGCCGACAACGGCTGGTGGATGGACGTGCTCGAGAACGGCCAGGCGTCGCGCTACGCCGATTTCTTCGACATCGATTGGGAGCCGCTCGATCGCGACATGGCGGGCCGCATCCTCGTGCCGGTTCTCGGCGGGCCTTACGGCGTCGTGCTGCAGAACGGCGAGCTCAAGCTCACGTTCGAGCCGGAACGAGGCGCGTTCGCCGTCCGCTATTTCGAGCACCGATTTCCGATCGATTCGCGCGAGCGCGCGACGATCATCGAGCGTGCGCTCGCAGCGTGCAACGAGAGCCTGCCGCCGCGCGAAGCGGTCGGCACCGCGACGGTGGTCGCGCGGTTGCGCGCGCTGCCGGCGCGAAACGATCCGGATCCCGAGCGCATCGCGATGCGCCGACGCGATGCGGTCGAGCTCGAGGCGCGCACGGCCGAGCTCGCCGCCGCGAATCCGCCGCTCGCCGAGGCGATCGCGCGGATCTGCGAGCAATACAACGGGCGCGACGGCATGGAGACGCTGCACGCGTTGCTCGAGCAGCAGGCGTACCGTCTCGCGTATTGGCGCGTCGCCTCGGACGAGATCAACTACCGTCGCTTCTTCGACATCCAGGATCTCGCCGCGTTGTGCACGGAGAACGAAGAGGTTTTCGACGCCACGCACGCGTTCGTGCTGCAGCTCGCCGCGCAAGGCGAGATCGACGGGTTTCGCATCGACCATCCCGACGGTTTGTACGATCCGGCACGCTACTTCGAGCGCTTGCAGGAACGCTATGGCGCGCTGGTCGGCGTCGCCAACGCTGCGCTGTATGTCGTGATCGAGAAGATCCGTGCGCCGCACGAGCGGCTTCCGGAATCGTGGGCGATTCACGGCGACACCGGATACGCGTTCGCGAATGCCGTGAACGGCGTGTTGGTCGACACCGCGTCGAAGAGCCGCATCGACCGCGCGTGGCGGGCGTCCGTCGGCGACGAAGCGGAGACGTTCGAGGAAGCGGCTTATCGCGGCAAACGGCTCGTGATGCGAAGCTCGCTTGCCGCGGAGCTCGCCGTCCTCGCCAATCGCGCGACGCGCATCGCGCGCGCCGACCGCCGCACACGCGACTTCACGCAGAACGCGCTGCGTGAAGCGATCGCCGAGACGGTCGCACACTTTGCGGTCTATCGCAGCTACGTCACCGAACGCGGCGCGAGCGCGCAGGACCGCCGATATGTCGACTGGGCGATCGGACGCGCGAAGCGGCGGGCCCGGTCGGCGGACGTCGCGATCTTCGACTTCGTCGCGCGGCTGATGATCGGCGAGCCGGCGCCCGAGCTTGCCGATCTGCGCACTCTGTACGTCACGTTCGCGATGCGCGTCCAGCAGTTCACGGCGCCGGTCGCCGCGAAGGGCATCGAAGACACGGCGTTCTACACGTTCAACCGGTTGGTCTCGCTGAACGACGTCGGCGGCGATCCCGACCGCTTCGGCACGACGGTGCGTGCGTTTCACCGCGCCGCCGCCGAGCGCGCTCAACGCTGGCCCGCAACGCTCATCGCCACGTCCACGCACGACAACAAGCGCTCCGAGGACGTGCGCGCGCGCATCGACGTGATCTCGGAGATGCCGGCGGCGTGGCGGCTCGCCGTGCGCCGCTGGAGCCGCATGAATCGCACGCACAAGCGTGCAGTCGACGACCGGCCGGCGCCGTCGCGCAACGACGAGTACCTGCTGTATCAGACGCTCGTCGGCAGCCTGCCGCCGACGGCGCTCGATGCCGCGGCGCTCGATGCGTATCGCAAGCGGATCATCGCGTACATGACCAAGGCCGCTCGCGAAGCGAAGGTCAACACGGCGTGGATGACGATCAACGACGAGTACGAGAAGGCGCTCGCGTCGTTCGTCGAGGCGGCGCTGCGCGGCCCCGGCGAGGGTCCGTTCTTCGACGATCTCGTCGCGGCGCTGCCGCCGTTCGCGTGGTTCGGCCTGTTGAACAGCCTTTCGATGTCGCTGTTGAAGTTCACGCAACCCGGCGTGCCGGACATCTATCAGGGCTGCGAGATTCTCGATCTGTCGCTCGTCGATCCCGACAATCGACGTCCGGTCGACTTCGCCGAGCGTCGCGCGCGTCTCGCGTCGCTGTGCGCGCTCGAGCAGATCGACGGCGCGGAGCTCGCTCGATCCGTCCGGGCGCTGTTCGCGTCGCCGTACGATGGTCGCGCGAAGCTCTGGGTCGCGTTGCGCGCGCTCGGCCTTCGGCGCGAGCGCGCGAAGCTCTTCGCCGACGGCGACTACCGGCCAATCGAAGCGGTCGGCGAGCGCGCGAAGCACGTCATCGCGTACGCGCGCAGCCACGAGCGCGACGGCGTGATCGTCGTCGCGGGACGTCTGTACGCGTCGCTCGGACTCGAGACCGGCGTCCTTCCGGTGGGCGACGCGGCGTGGCGCGAAACGGCGCTCGACGTCGGCCGCATACCGCGAGGAACCGCGCTACGCAACGTGCTCACCGGCGAAACGGCGGTCATCGACGACGATCGTTTGCCGCTCGCACCCCTGTGCGCGAACTTTCCGGTCGCGCTCCTCGCGTACACGCGGCACGCGTAAGCGGTTGAGCGGGCGGCGTCGTCCAGCGCGGCATTCGAGCCTTGCGGATGGCGATTCTCGTCATAATAGTGGCCTCGGCGTAACGCTGCGCGCGTATCGGGTCCATCGTTCGTCGCGAGGGGCGCGGATTTTCGGCCCATTCGCGACAGGCGATACTAAGCGGCGCCCGATCTTCGCGCTCGCGCACATGGCAACGCTCACCACCGACGCATTGGTCATCGGCTCCGGGCCCGCAGGCTCAGCCGCCGCGCGCACGCTCGCCGCACGCGGACACGGCGTGCTTTTGGTCGACCGCGCGCGCTTCGCTCGCGACAAAGTGTGCGGCGACGGGCTCATTCCCGATGCTTTGCGCGCGCTCGACCGGCTTGGCCTCAAGGAACGCGTGCTCGCGGAGGCGACGAGGCTCGACGGCGTGCACGTCCACTCGCCGAACGGGTCTTCGGTGAGGCTCGGCGCGGAAGTCGCGTGCCTGCCCCGTCGCCGGCTCGACGAATTGATGCGCGCGGCCGCGGTCGAGCGCGGCGCGCGCTTCATCGCCCCGTACCGGCTCGCGCAACCCATCGAAGCCGACGGGGTGATTGCGGGCGCCACGTTCGACGGTGCCGATGGCGACGCTCTAAGGATCGACGCCGCATTCACGCTGCTCGCGACGGGCGCTGCGACCGATCCGCTGCAGACCTTCGGCGTATGCGAGCGCAAGTCGGCGAGCGCCGTCGCCGCGCGCGTTTACCTTCAGGCGCCCGATTCAGTGGCTGCGCAGCATCGGTACCTCTGCATCTCGTACGCACGCGCGATCTGCCCCGGGTACGGGTGGATCTTCCCCGGACCCGACGGCATCTTCAATGTTGGCGTCGGATACTTCGACGACGCCGGCACGGCGCTGCCAACGCGAAATCCGCGGACGCTGCTCGCTCGGTTCATCGAAACGTTCGCGCCGGCGCGAGCGCTCGTCGGTTGCTCGCGGCGATTGACCGACGTGCGCGGAGCACCGCTGCGTACCGCGCTCGCCGGCGCGAAGCTCGCGCGACCCGGGCTCCTCGTGATCGGCGAAGCGGCGGGACTCACGTATTCGCTTACCGGCGAAGGCATCGGCAAGGCGATCGAGAGCGGAATCATCGCCGCCGAGCTCGTCGCCGACGCGCTATCCGGTGCAGCCCACGACAGGCACGCGGTGAGCGATGCGTACGCCACGAAACTGCGCTCCGAGTTCGGCGAGCGCTTCTACGCGTATTCGCTCGCGCAGCGCTGGCTCGCGCGGCCGGCGATCGCCGACTTCGTCGCCTGGCGGGCGAACCGCGGCGAGCGCGTCCGCCGCCAGCTCGAGGCGCTGCTCGCGGAGACCGAGGACCCGCGGGTGCTGTTCTCGGTCACGGGGATGCTCAAGTCGCTGCTCGCTTGAGATTTCACGCGCAGCCCGGAGGCGCCGGACCGACACGGCTCAGGGCGATGAGCCCCGACATGCCGGTGCTGCTGCCCCCGGTGAAGTTGTAGCTGAAGGTCACCGCCAGGCAGCTCTGGAACGCGAGCGTTCCGTTCCCGACCGCCACGGTTCTTTCGCCTGCCGGCGTCGGTGCGTCGAACATGCCGCCGGTCGTCTCGAAGATCGTCACGGGAATCGACCGCATGCCGGGCGTAAAGGTGCCTTCCGCCGTATACCAACGTTGTCCGGCGGCCGCGGCGCCGGCGCCGTTCGGCATGTACGTGTACCAAGCCAGGAATACCGCGCTGGAATTCGGGTTGACCTCGACCGTCAATCCCTGCCCCGAGGTGGCGGGGTCGAACCAATTGCCCGACAGGGCGAAGTCCACGTTGATCGGGTGCGGCGTCGTGACCGAGCACGTCACGTTCTGGGTCAGGCGCGTCAACGGTATGGTCCCGCTGCGACCGGTGCCGTCGGTGAAGGTGTATGACAGTTGGCCGTCTGCGCACGAGTTGAAACTCAACGTCGCGGTTCCGACGGCCTGCGCGTTGGTGATCGGCGGAGCATTGAAGTTGCCGCCCGTGTTCTGAAAGATCGTCAGCGCGGCAGTGGGCTGTCCGGTCACCGTCTGGCCCTCGGCCGTGTACCAGCGCTGGCGCTCGGCGCCGCCGATAGCGCTGTCGTAGGTGAACCAGCTCACGAAGGCGGAGCCAATCCCTGACGTCGCATTGGGAAAAACCTCGATCTCGACTCCCTGGCCGCTCGTCGCCGGTTCGTACCACGAGCCGGTGAGTCCATGCTGATTGAGGTCGGGGGTCGCGGCGATCGCGGCGATCGTCGCGGTCGTCCCCGCGAAGTTCGTCGGCGAATTCGTCTGCGGCACTCCGGTGCGGTCGATCGATGTCGTGCCGTCGGTGGGGAGCGCGGGATACGAGACCACGTCGACCGGCCCTCCGCCATACGGGTCCGAGGGCATGGCACCGTACTGAAGCGTTCCGCCGCTCACCGACAGGAAGCCGTTCGGAATGACGTAGTCGGGCGCGACGATGCCGAGGTCCGCGAACCCCTGCGTGCCGACGATGAACATCTTGTGCGCGGTAATGACGCTGGGCAGGTTGGTTTCGAACGTCAACGTGTGGCCGGAGCTCACCAGCGTGTGGTCGATGAGGAAGTTCTCGCCGTTCGCGCCGGCGATCTCCCGGAACTCGATGAACTGTATCGTGCCGTCGGCGTTCGAATAGATCTCGTTGATCCGCCATTCGTGGAACGAGGCGCTGGCAGTCGCGGCCGCGGTCCACAGCAGGACAACGACGAGCCATCGGAATTCGCGAGATTTGCGCATGGCATCCTCCGTTGCGGCTATGGAGCGGCGAACATCTGGGGCAATCGCGTATTCCGCAGCATCGGCCGCGGCGGCGCAAATGCCCTAAGCTTCCGCCTTCCAGGGAGGCGACCATGCACGGCTTGCAGCAGGCGGTCATTTTTCTCGCGACCGCGGTGTTTCTCGTCCCGCTGTTCCGGCGGTTGAAGCTCGGCTCCGTGCTCGGCTATCTTGCCGCCGGTGCTCTGATCGGCCCGTGGGGGCTGCGGCTGATCGGCGACGTCGAGACGACGCTCGAATTCGCCGAGCTCGGCGTCGTGCTGCTGCTGTTTCTCGTCGGCCTCGAGCTCGAGCCGTCGCGGCTGTGGGCGCTGCGCCGGCAGGTGTTCGGCTACGGCGGCGCGCAGGTCGTCGTGACCGGGCTCGTTCTCGCGTTCTTCGGCAACGCGTTGGGCCTGCCGATCGCCGCGGCCGCGATCGCGGGCGTCGGTCTCGCGATGTCGTCGACCGCGCTCGTCCTCGCATGGCTCGGCGAGCACGACGAATTGGGCTCGAGCCACGGCCGCGATGCGTTCGCGATTCTGTTGTTCCAGGACCTCGCGGTGATCCCGTTGCTTGCACTGCTGCCGCTGCTCGACCCCGATGGGCAGCGAATGAGCGGCGGCTGGCTCGCGGCCGGCAAGGGCATCGCCGCGATCGCCGTCGTCATCGTCGCGAGCCGGCTCGTCGTGCGGCCGATGCTGCGTGTCGTCGCCGGGTACGGCGGCCGCGAAGTGTTCACCGCCGCGGCGCTGCTGATCGTGATCGGCGCGGCGCTCGCGATGAACGCGATCGGGCTTTCGATGTCGCTCGGCGCGTTTCTCGCCGGCGTGCTGCTCGCCGACAGCGAGTTTCGCCACGAGCTCGAGGCCGACGTCGATCCGTTCAAGGGGTTGCTGCTCGGTCTGTTCTTCATCGCCGTCGGCATGAGCGCGAATCTCGCGCTGCTGATCGACAAGCCACTCGTGGTGCTGGGCCTCGCGCTCGGCTTGCTCGTCGTCAAGTCGGCGGTGCTGTTCGCGATCATGCGTGCGTTCGGCGCGGCGAACGAAGGCGCGCAGCGCGTCGCGGTCAACCTGTCGCAGGGCGGCGAGTTCGCGTTCGTGCTGTTCGCCGCGGCGCACGGCTTCGACGTGTTCGACAAAGACACCGAGGAGCTGCTCGTGCTCGTCGTAACCGTGTCGATGCTGCTCGCGCCGCTATCGTTCACGCTGCACGAACGGCTCCTCGCGCGCTGGATGGAGCGCACGCGCGCACCCGAGTTCGACACGATCGAGGGTCCGGGCAACCCGGTCATCATTGCCGGATACGGGCGATTCGGCCAGATCGTCTCGCGCGTGCTGCGGATGGGCGGCATCCCGTTCACCGCGATCGAGGCGAGCTATCAGCAAGTCGATTTCGTCCGCCGCTACGGCTCGAAGGTCTATTACGGCGACGCGTCGCGTCTCGACCTGCTGACGGCGGCGAAAGCGGCGCAGGCGAAGCTGTTCGTGCTCGCGATCGACGACGTCGAGGCGTCGATGCGCGCGGCGACGATCGTCCGCCGGCACTTTCCGTCACTGACGGTGATTGCGCGGGCGCGTAACCGCGTCCACTACTTCCGCCTGCGCGATCTCGGCATCCGGGTGATCGAGCGCGAGACGTTTCGCGCCAGTCTCGAGATCGCGCGCGTTGCGCTGCGCGAATGCGGCTTGACGGCGGCGGCCGCCGATCGCGCGATCGACCTCTTCGACCGCCACGACCGCGAGCAGCTCGACGTGCAATACGCGGTCCAGCACGACGAGGCGCAGCTCATCCAGACCAGCATGCAGGCCGCCGAGCAGCTGCGAGGGCTCTTCGAGGCGGACGCCGCCGCGAGCGAGCGCGTGGAGCGCAGCTAGCCGCGCTACGGCTGCGTTGCGGGGCCGTCGATCGCCTGCCGCACGCCGGTCGCGAGGCCTTCGAGCGTGTAGGGCTTGACGAGCAACCGAACGTCCGGATCGACGTGTCCGCGCTCGGCGATGGCCTCGCGCGCGTAGCCGCTCGTGAAAAGAACGGGCACTTGCGGCTGCCGCTTGCGGACCGCATCGGCGAGCGCGCGTCCGCTCATGCCGCCGGGCAGCACGACGTCGGTGAACAGCAGGTGAATCCGTGGGCTCGCGTGCGAGTCGAGCAATTGCAGCGCGTTGATACCGTCGCGCGCCTCGAGCACGCGGTAGCCCAGGCCCTCGAGCGCCGATGCGCCGAGCCGGCGCGCATCGTCGTAGTCCTCGACGACCAGCACGATCTCGCCGTCCTTCGCGCGAGGAAGTGCGCGACCGACCGATGGCGCCGAAACCGGCGCGCTCGCTCGCTTTTCGGTCTGCGCGTAGCGCGGGAGATAGATGCGCACGACGCTGCCGACTCCAACTTCGCTCTCGATGCGCACGTAGCCGCCGGATTGGCGCACGAATCCGTAGACCATGGAAAGGCCCAGGCCCGATCCCTTCCCCGGTTGTTTCGTGCTGAAGAACGGCTCGAACACCTTGTTCAGATGCTCGCGGACGATCCCGCAGCCCGTGTCGGCAACCGCGATGGTGACGTACTCGCCGGCCGGCATCTCCGAGGCGGCCGGCGCGTCGATGTCGGCGTTCGCCGTCTCGATCGTCAGCCGTCCGCCGTCGGGCATCGCGTCCCTCGCGTTGACAACGAGGTTGAGCAGTGCGGTCTGCAGCTGATTGCGGTCGGCGAAGATCGACCAGAGGCCGGGCGCGAACGCGAGACGAACCTCGATCGGCTCGCCGAGCGTGCTGGCGATCATGTCGCGCATGTCGGTGATCAGCGCATTGCCATCGATCGCCGTCGGCTGCAGCGGGTGCAGCCGACTGAAGGCGAGCAGCCGTTGCACCGTTTGTCCGGCATTGTGCGCGGCGCGCTGCGCCGAATCGATCGAATGCAGGACTTCGCTGCGCGACTCGTCCGGTTGCAGGCGCATCTCGCGCTGAAAGAGCCGTTTCGCGATCTCGAGATTGCCGACGATCACCTGGAGGATGTTGTTGAAGTCGTGCGCGATGCCGCCGGTCAGCTGTCCGACCGCTTCCATCTTCTGCGCCTGATGCAGTCGGGCCTCCGCATCGAGGCGACGTTGCGCTTCGGCGGCGAGCTCGGCGGTGCGATCGCGAACGCGCTGCTCGAGCTCGGCGTTGAGCGCTTGCAGCTCTTCCTTCGCAGCGGCGAGTTGAGACTGCGCACGCTTGATATCGGTGATGTCGAGATCGACGCCGCTGTAGCTCACGGCGTTGCCGCTCGCGTCGCGAACGAGCCGGCCGCGGCCGAATATCCAGCGCTCTTCGCCATCGGGGCGCACGATCCGATATTCGATCTCGTAGGAATCTGCCCCGCCGTCGAGTGCGGCTCGAAAGCCCGCGACCACGCGGTCGCGGTCGTCGGGGTGGCGCAGCGCGCGAACGACGTCCATCGAAACCGGCTCGTTCGTGGGCGCGAGTCCCATGATGCGGAAGAACTGGGCGGTCGCGCGGACGAGCCCGGTCGCCAGATCGATCGTCCACACGCCGATTCCGGCCGACTGTTCGGCAAGGCTCAACGCGTCGCGATCGAACGCATCGTCGGCGGACACGGCGACGAAGGGCCCGGCTGCGAGCGCCGCGCCGGGCGTCGCTGCTCGCGAAGAACGTTGTTTGTCTGCCGCGACCATCCCTTTGGACTTCTTGTTCGAATCGGATACCATCAAAATGCTACCGGAGTTGCCAAATGCAGGCTAGGCTAGCGTTCGTCGTCGCGTCGCTTGCGTTGACCGTTCGGATGGCGGACGCGGGCACGCTCGTCGTCAACATCAACAGTACCGACCCGGCGCCTCGGGCGGCATGGGAGGCGGCGCTCCGTGCGTTCGAGCGCGAGCACCCGGACGTGCGCGTCGAGCTCAACGTCTACGATCACGAGAGCTACAAGAAGTCGATCCGCAACTGGTTGACCGGCGTGCCGCCGGACGTCGTGTTCTGGTTCGCGGGCAACCGCATGCGCCAGCTCGTTGCGCCGGGGCTGCTCGACGACGTGAGCGAGATCTTTACCGCCGACGCCCGCGCGTCGATCCATCCGTCGGCGCTGGAGCTCGTCAGCGTAGGCGCGCGCCAGTACGGTGTTCCTTACACGTACTATCAGATCGGCCTGTACGTCCGGCGCGACCTGCTCGCCGACGCCGGCGTCGCGCGACTGCTCGACTGGACGGACCTCGTTGCTGCGTGCGAGAAGCTCAAGGCGGCCGGCATCGAGCCGATCGCGATCGGCACGAAGGACCTGTGGCCGGCGGCGGCATGGTTCGACTATCTCGATCTGCGACTGAACGGGCTCGTCTTCCACATGGACCTGATGCAAGGCAGGGTAAGCTATGCCGATCGCAGGGTGCGCGATGTCTTCGCGCGCTGGCGCGAGCTGGTCGACCGCGACTGCTTCAGTCGCAATCACGTCTCGTCGTCGTGGCAGGAAAGCCAGGCGCTGCTCTACGAAGGGAAGGCCGCGATGATGCTGATCGGTAACTTCATCGTCGCCAATTTCCCTCCGCGCGTGCGCGAGCAGATGGACTTTGTGCGCTTTCCCACAATGCGCGCCGGAATCGGCGCGTTCGAAGAAGCGCCGATGAACACCGTCCATGTGCCGGCACGGGCGCGCAACAAGGAGGACGCCAAACGGTTCCTCGCGTTCGTGCTGCGCGCCGACACGCAGGAGGCGTTGAACAAGGCGATGCTGCAGATCCCCGTCCATTTCAAGGCCGCGACGGCGAACGACCGCTTTCTCGAAAGGGGACGCGAACTGCTCGCACGCGCCGACGGGCTGTCCCAGTACTTCGACCGCGATACGAGCGAGGATCTCGCGAGCGTCGCGATGCGCGGCTTCCAGGAGTTCATGGTCTATCCGGACCGGGTCGATTCGATCATCGAGTCCATCGAGCGGGCTCGTGTGCGCATCTACGGACCGATGCCCGTGCCGCCGACCGCCCAATAGTCCGTCGTCGATGGCTTCGACGCCGGTCCGGCCCGCCGCAGCCGCGACGCGCACTGCGCCTCGCGCCGGACTGTCGACGGTGATCCTTCTCGCGCCGGCGTGCGTGCTGTTCGCGATCTTCGTGCTCTATCCGATCGTGGGCAGCATCAGGATCTCATTCTACGAATGGAACGGCGTCGGTGCGATGAAGTGGGTCGGTCTCGACAATTATCGCGAACTGTTCGCCGATCCGCTGTTTCGCACCGCGCTCGCGAACAATCTGCGCTGGCTCGCGTGCTATCTCGTTGCGCCCGCCCTCGGCCTTGCGCTCGCATTGCTCGTCAACCAGCCGATCACCGGGCTCGGCGCCGTGCGCTCGCTCTTCTTCATGCCGTTCGTCGTGAGCCAGGTCGTCGTCGCGCTCGTGTTCGGCTGGTTCTTCAACGCGCGATTCGGCCTGCTCAACGACTTGCTCGCGCTGGTCGGAGCGCCGCCGTTCGCGCCGCTCGACAGCGAACGCTGGTCGATCTACGCGATGATCGTCGCGGGACTGTGGCCGCAGACCGCCTATTGCATGATCCTTTACCTGACGGGCCTCGCGACGCTGCCGTCGGATGTGATCGATGCCGCTCGCGTCGACGGCGCGCGCGGCTGGTCACTGTTCCGGCGCATCGTGCTGCCCGAGCTCATGCCCGTCAACTTCATCGTCGCGATGGTCTGCGCGGTCGCCGCGCTGCGCAGCTTCGACTACGTGATGGTGATGACGTTCGGCGGCCCATTCGGCAGCTCGACGGTGCTCGCGTTCTACATGTACGAGCAGACGTTCGTCGCGCTTCGCTACGGATACGGCGCGGCGATCGCGATCGTGCTGTTCGCGCTCGTCGCGGTGATCATCGTCGCGCTGCTGCGCCGCATGTTCAGGCGCGAGAGGACCTAGGGCAATGTTTCCGGCCCCGATCGGCCGGCGTTCGCCGGCAATGCGAGCGGCGTACGTCGCCGCGGTGCTCGCGTGTCTCGCCGTGTGGTTGCTGCCGCTCGTCGCGGTGGCGCTGACATCGATCCGCCCGCTGGACGACCTGAATCGCGGAAATTTCTGGGGCTGGCCTTCCGAGCTCGCGCTGGTCGACAACTACGCGAGCGTGCTCGGCGGATCGAACATGGCGCGCTTCATCGTCAACAGCTTCGTCATCACGATCCCGACGGTCGCCGCGACGGTGGCGCTCGCGTCGATGGCCGGATTCGCGCTCGCCAAGCACGCGTTCGTCGGCAACCGGCTGCTGCTGATCGTGTTCGTCGCCGGCAATCTTGTGCCGTTCCAAGTGCTGATGATCCCGGTGCGCGACCTGATGATCGCGCTTCGACTCTACGATTCGCCGCTCGCGCTGATCCTCTTTCATGTTGCGTTCCAGACCGGCTTCTGCACGCTGTTCATGCGCAACTTCATCCGCGACGTTCCCGATGCGGTCCTCGATGCAGCGCGCGTCGAGGGCGCGGGCGAGCTCACGGTCTTCTGGCGGATCGTGCTGCCGCTGGTAAGGCCCGCGATGGCGGCCGTGTCGGTGCTCGTCTTCACGTTCGTCTGGAACGACTACTTCTGGGCGCTCGTGCTCGTGCAGTCCGACGACGTGCGGCCGCTCACGGCGGGATTGCAATCGCTGCGCGGCACGTGGCAGACATCGTGGCAGCTCTTGTGCGCGGGCTCGATCCTCGCCGCGCTGCCGCCGGTCGCGATCTTCTTCGCGATGCAGCGTCAGCTGATCGCCGGTCTCGCGCACGGCGCGCGGCCGTGAGCTCGAGCCGGCCACTTCGCGGCGTCGAGAGGATGCGGCCGGTTTGCGGCAAAATGTACGCGCGCACGACGAGCGCGTACCGCCGGTCTGCGGCCTTGAACGATCGATGAGTCACGCGCCGTGAACGCTTTGCCCACCGGCAAGGTCACGTTTCTGTTCACCGACATCGAGGGCTCGACGAGGCTGATCGAGCAGCAGCCCGATGCGATGAGCGGGGCGCTCGTGCGCCATCAGATGCTCCTCGAGCGCGCGATTGCCGACCACGGCGGCCACGTGTTCAACGTCGTCGGTGACGCGATCTGCTCGGCTTTCGACGACGCGTCGAACGCGCTCGCCGCGGCGCTCGCCGGCCAGCGCGCGTTGCAACGCGAGAGCTGGGGGCCGATCGCGAGCCTGCGCGTGCGCATGGGGCTTCACACTGGCGCGGCCGATGCGCATGACGGCGAGTACGCGGCATCGCTCGCGCTCGTTCGCGTGCAGCGCGTGACGAGCGCGGGTCACGGTGGTCAGGTGCTGCTGTCCGCCGCGGCCGCCGACGCGGTGAGCGCCGGCCTGCCTGGCGGGACGACGTTGCGTAGCGTCGGCGCGTACAAGCTGCGAGGGCTTGCCGAGCCCGAGTTGCTCTATCAGCTCGTCGCCGCCGATCTGCCGTCCGAATTTCCGGCGCTGCGCGTCGAGCAGAGCGCGCCGTCGTCGGTGTCGCCGCTCGATCGGCTCGTTCGTGGGCAACTCGTCGGTCGCGGCGCCGAGCTCGTGCAGCTCGAGCATTGCTGGAGCGAGGCGCAGCAGGCGCGCGGACAGCTCGTCCTGCTTTCCGGCGAACCCGGCATCGGCAAGACGCGTCTTGCGAACGCGCTGGTCGCGCATGCGCAGCGCAGCAGCGCCACCGTTCTGCGGGGTGGCTGCTACGAGTACGAAGCGACAACGCCCTACCTTCCATTCGTCGAGGCGTTCCGCGAGTGGGTTCACGGCCAGAGCGGCGGCGAGCTCCGCGCGCTGCTCGGAACGACGGCGCCCGAGATCGCGAAATTCGCGCCGGAAATCGAGGCGAGGCTCGGCGCGTTCGCGCCGAACGTGCCGCTGTCGCCGAACGATGAGCGGCTTCGATTGTTCGACAACGTCGCGCGCTTCATCGAGTCGCTCGCGGCGGAGCGAGGGTTGCTGTTGTTCATCGACGACCTGCACTGGGCCGATCAGGGCACGTTGTCGTTGCTGCAATACCTGTTGCGGCATCTGCGCCATGCCCGCGTGCTGTTCGTCGCCGCGTACCGCGAGATCGAGCTCGACCGCGCGCATCCGCTCGCGTCGGCTCTGGTCGACTGGAACCGCGAGCGGCTCGCGATGCGCGTCGCGCTTGGCCGGTTGTCGCGAGAAGGCACCGGCGCGCTGCTTGCCGCGCTGTTCGGTCAGTCGCGAGTGTCCGACGAATTCATCGCCGCGATGTACGCGGAGACGGAGGGCAATCCGTTCTTCGTCGAGGAAGTCGTCAAGTCACTGATCGAGCAAGGCGAGATCTATCGCGACGGCGACCGCTGGCAGCGCAAGGAGACGCACGAGCTCGCGATCCCGCAGAGCGTCAAGGAAGCGATCGGGCGGCGGCTCGACCGGCTCACCGAAGCGGCGGTCGACGCGTTGCGCACGGCGGCGGCACTGGGCAAGGTGTTCCTGTTCGGCGAGCTCGCCGCCGTCACGTCGACCGGCGAAGACGTGTTGCTCGATGCGCTCGACGAAGCGAGCGGCGCCCAGCTCATTCGATCGAATGCCGGAGCGGCCGGCGACGATTCGTTCGCGTTCACGCACGACAAGATCCGCGAAGTGCTCTACGAGGAGTTGAATCCGATCCGTCGGCGGCGGCTGCATCAACGGATCGGCGAGACGCTCGAGAAATTGTTCAGCGCATCGGCCGACGGCGATCCGCGCGCCGAGCGGGGCGAGGCTCGAGCCGAGGATCTCGCGTATCACTTCACGCTGTCGGGCGATCTCGCGAAGTCGCTTGCCTACTCGCTCGCCGCCGCGCAGGACGCGCGGCGGATCTTCGCGAACGACGAGGCGCTCAAGTTCCTCGAGCAGGCACGCGAAGCGGCCGAGGCGCTGAAGCGCGTCGCCGACGTGGCGAATATCGACGAGCGGATCGGCGATCTTTACGAGGCGCGCGGCAATATCCGGCCGGCGGTGGAAGCGTATGAACGAGCGCTCGCGGCGACGACGCAGCGCGAGGCGCGCGCCGCGCTGAAGGCGAAAGTGGGCGGCGCGTACGTGCCGATCGGCGATGCGCGCGGACTGGCGGCGCTCGAACAGGCGCTCGCGGAGCTCGACCCGCGCGCACAGACGAACGCGCTCGCGCTCGCGACCGCGCTGGTCGGCCGCTATTATCATTACCGCGCCGAGCACGCGAAGGCGATCGAGTTCCTCGACCGCGCGCGCGATCTCGCCGAGCCGCTCGACGACGCGAAGACGCTCACCGACATCTACACCTATCTCGCCGGCGCGCACCAGCACCTGCTGCAGTACGACGAGAGCAGCCGGTGGGCGCGCGCGGCGATCGCGCTCGGCGAGCGCAAGGACTATCCGCTCGCGATCGCGCTCGGCAACGAATTCCTCGGCGAGAACGCTGCCGGACGCGGCTACTGGAACGACGCGCTCGCGTTCTCGGCCAAGAATGCCGAGCAGGGGCGCAAGGTCGGTTCGCTCGCGCGCGTCGCGTGGAGCGACTTCTGCCGCGCGCAGGCGCTGCAAGCCAAAGGCGAGCTGAGGACGGCACTTGCGGTAACGTTCGACGCGATCGCGTTGTGCGGGCAGATCGGTGAGGATCGTCTGGCCGCGTGGCTCGACCCGCTCGCGGCCACGATCGCAGCCGATCTCGGCAACGACGACGCCGCTCGCATGCACGCCGACCGTGGCTGCGAGCGCGGACAGCAGTTGAACCAACTCGTGCTCTCCGCGTGGGCGCTCGATGGGCAGGGATACGCGGCGCGCCTGCGCGGCGACTTGAAAGCCGCGGCCGACTCGTACGACCGTTACGTGGCGCTCGTCCGCGATACCGAGAACGCCGTCGCGCGCAACCTAGCGCTCGCAAATGCCGCGCAAGCGATGGTCGACGCGAATCGCCTCGACGAAGCCGCCGCGTTGGTCGATCAGGCGCTCGCGATCGCCCGATTCGCCGGCGCGCCGCACCGATACGCGCTCGCGCTGAGCGCACAGGCGCGCATTTTCGCCGCCCGTGGTCGCCGCGACGAAGCGCTGAAGGCGTTCGACGAAGCGATCGCCACCTTCACGCAATGCGACAGCCTTGTCGAGCGCGCGAGAACCGTTTGCGCGCGAGCCGAGCTCCTGGTCGCGCGCGGCGATTCAGCGCAGCGCGAGGACGCGCTCGCCGATGTGCGCAAAGCGCGTGACTGGTTCGCGGCGATCGGTGCGACGCACGATTGTGCGAACGCCGGGGCGCTCGCAGCGCGCGAGGCTCTCCGCGACGCCTGATCAGGCGGCCTTGCGCGCTGCGCGAGGCTTGTCGCGATCCGCACCCTCGAACGTCGCCGCGAGCGCCGCGGCCGCACGTTGCAACGCCGGCAACGTCGTGGCGGCGCGATCGTTCGGCAGCCGCGACACGGGCGCCTGCACCGCGACGGCGGCGATCGTCTTGCCGCCCGCGTCGGGAATCGGCACGGCGACGCACAGAAGCCCCGCGACGTACTCCTCGTTGTCGACCGCATAACGCTGCTTGCGGATGCGCTGCAATTCGGCCTCGAGCGCCGCGCGCTCGGTGAGCGTGTTCTCGGTCAGCGCATCGAATCGAATTTGCGCGAGCAGCCGATCGCGCCGGCGCTTCGGAAGCTCGGCAAGGAAAAGCTTGCCGCTCGCCGTGCAATACAGAGGGACGCGCGAGCCGGGCTGCAGATGCGCGCGAAGCGGCGACGGGCTTTCGACGCGATCGCGATAGAGCACTTGCACGCCGTCGAGCACGGTGACGTTGCACGTTTCGCCGAGCTCGGCGACGAGCCCGGCGAGGATCGCGTGGCGCACGGTGCGCGGGCCGCCGTGCTCCATCAGGCCCATCGCCAGTCGCTCGAGCCGCGGACCGGGACTGAATCCGCCCGCACCCGCCGATTCGTGCACGATCCAGCCGCCGTCGGCCAGCTCGCGCAGCAATCGATAGGCGGTCGGCTTGGGCAATCGCGTCGCTTCGGCGATGTCGCCGAGCGCAACGGCCTCGCCGCGGCTCGCCACCGCAGCCAGAACGGCGACGGCGCGCAGGACGACCGAGCGCGCGCTGCGAGGATCGGTTCGATCATCGATCATTCAAATTATCATGACACGATACCGAATATTCCGCAAGGCGAGAAATATTGAAATCGAGTGGTGCTTCTGCTAAATTCATCGCCTTCGAGACGACGATGAATGGGTCCGCGCAAGTGCCGGCTGCGGGAACGGATACGCAACGCGCTGTCGCGGCGATCGTCGGTCGCGCGCGCGCCGCGCAGCAACTCTACGAGCGGTATTCGCAGCAACAGGTCGACGAGGTCGTCGTCGCGTGCGGCTGGGCGATCATGGAGCCGTCGCGCAATCGCACGCTCGCCGAGCTCGCGGTTCGCGATACCGGGCTTGGCAACGTCGACGACAAGATCTCGAAGAACTACCGCAAGACACTCGGATTGTTGCGCGATCTCGCCGGCGCGAAGTCCGTCGGCGTCATCGCCGAATATCCCGACCGCGGCTTGGTCGAGATCGCGCGGCCGGTCGGCGTCGTCGCCGCGGTCACGCCGTCGACGAATCCGGGCGCGACGCCGGCGAACAACATCATCAACGCGCTCAAGGGGCGCGACGCGATCGTCGTTGCGCCGTCGCCCAAAGGGCGGTCGACCGGCGCGAAGCTCGTCGAGTTCATGCACGCGGCGCTGGCAAAGGTCGGCGCGCCGCGCGACCTCATCCAGCTGATGCCGACGCCGATCACCAAAGACGCGACGTTCGAGCTGATGCGGCGGGCGGACCTCGTCGTCGCGACCGGCTCGCAGGCGAACGTGCGCGCCGCATATGCGAGCGGAACTCCGGCGCTCGGGGTAGGCACGGGTAACGTCGCGACGATCGTCGATGCGTCGGCGGACGTCGCGGACGCGGCGAGCAAGATCGCGTGCTCGAAGACTTACGACAACGCGACGTCGTGCTCGTCGGAGAACAGCGCCGTCATCGTCGACGCCGTGTACGAACGCGCGCTCGGTGCGCTGCGAACCGCCGGAGGCGCAGTGCTCGACGCCGACGAGAAGGCGCGCCTGCAACGGACGATGTGGCAAGGCGGCAAGCTTTCGGACGAGATTACCGCGCGCGCCGCGCCGCGCATCGCGGCGCTTGCCGGGCTCACGCGCGCCGCGCTGCAAAAGGCGTCGTTTCTGATCGTCGAAGAGAGCGGCTTCGGCCGCGA
The DNA here is from genome assembly GCA_963728935.1 of uncultured beta proteobacterium. Taxonomy (GTDB): domain Bacteria; phylum Pseudomonadota; class Gammaproteobacteria; order Burkholderiales; family Casimicrobiaceae; genus CAVSMC01. The sequence goes on from CAVSMC010000008.1 coordinate 50,919, forward strand.
GCATCCGTTTTCCGGCGAAAAGCTCTCGCCGGTGCTCGCCGTCTACCGTGCCCGCGACTTTGCGCATGCGTGCGAGATCGTCGAATCGATCTACGCGTACCAGGGCGCCGGCCACTCGGTGGGTATTCACACGCGCAACGACGCGCAGCCGCTCGAGCTGGGATTGCGGCTGCCGGTTTCGCGCGTGATCGTCAACCAGGCGCATTGCATCGCGACCGGCGGCAGCTTCGACAACGGCCTGCCGTTCTCGCTTTCGATGGGCTGCGGGACGTGGGGACGCAACAGCTTCTCCGACAATCTGAACTACCGGCATTTCCTCAACATCACGCGGATCGCGCGTCCTACGCCCGAGCGCGTGCCCGCCGATGACGAGATCTTCGGCCGCTATTTCGAAAAATACGGACGCTGAAGGAGCGAACACATGGGCAAGACCGAACCCGATTTGCACGCGCAGGTGACGAGCGGCGTTGCGCGCATGACCGCCTCCGAAGCGTTCGTCGAGACGCTCGCGGCGCAGGGCGTCACCGACGTGTTCGGTATCGTCGGCTCGGCGTACATGGACGCACTCGACCTCTTTCCCGCCGCCGGCATCCGCTTCATTCCAACCGTGCACGAGCAGGGTGCCGGGCACATGGCCGACGGTTACGCGCGCGTGAGCGGCCGTCCCGGCGTCTGCATCGCGCAGAACGGGCCGGGCGTCACGAACTTCGTCACCGCGATCGCCGCCGCGTACTGGGCGCACACGCCGGTGGTCGTAATCACGCCGGAAACCGGCAGCATGGGCATGGGGCTCGGCGGATTCCAGGAGACGGACCAGTTGCCGATCTTCTCGAAGATCACCAAATACCAAGGCCACGTCAACAATCCGCGCCGCATCGCCGAGATCACCGGCCGCGCCTTCGATCGCGCGCTGCTCAAGATGGCGCCGTCGCAGCTCAACATCCCGCGCGACTATTTCTACGGCGAGTTCGACTACGAGATTGCGCGCCCGATCCGCGTCGAGCGCGGCGCGCCCGGCGAGCGCTCGATCGCCGAGGCCGCGGACTTGCTCGCCGCCGCGCAATTCCCCGTCATCGTGTCGGGCGGAGGCGTCGTGATGGGCGACGGCGTCGCCGCGTGCCTCGCGCTCGCCGAGTTGCTCGGCGCGCCCGTCGTATCGAGCTACTTGCACAACGACTCGTTCCCGGCGAGCCACGCGCTCGCGTGCGGCCCACTCGGTTATCAAGGCTCGAAGGCGGCGATGAAGCTGATCGCCAAAGCCGACGTGGTGCTCGCACTCGGCAGCCGCCTTGGTCCGTTCGGCACGCTGCCGCAGCACGGTCTCGACTACTGGCCGAAGAACGCGAAGATCATCCAGGTCGACGCCGATCCGGAGATGCTCGGTCTCGTGAAGAAGATGTCGGTCGGCTTGTGCGGCGATGCCAAAGCGACCGCCGAAGCGCTCGTCGCGCGGCTCGAGGGTCGCGCGCTCGCGGGCGCCGCGACGCGCGACGCGCGGCTTGCCGCGGTCCGCGCCGAAAAGGCCGCGTGGGAGGAAGAGCTCGCCAAGTGGACGCACGAGCGCGATCCATACAGCGTGGACGCGGCGTCCGGCGCGAACGAAATGCATCCGCGCGAAATGCTGCGCGAGCTCGAGCGCGCAATGCCGTCGGGCGCGATGGTGTCGACCGACATCGGCAACATCTGCTCGGTATCGAACAGTTATCTACGCTTCGAGCGGCCGAGGAGCTTCTTCGCCGCGATGAGCTTCGGCAATTGCGGCTACGCGTTTCCGACGATCATCGGCGCGAAAGCCGCGGCGCCCGACCGGCCGGCGATTGCGTACGTCGGCGACGGCGCATGGGGGATGAGCTTCGGCGAGATCCTGACGTGCGTGCGCGAGAAGATTCCCGTGACGGCGGTCGTGTTCAACAACCGGCAGTGGGGCGCCGAGAAGAAGAACCAGGTCGATTTCTACGGCCGGCGCTTCGTCGGCACCGATCTCGAGAACCCGGGCTTCGCGGCGATCGCGCGGGCAATGGGGGCCGAAGGACGCGTCGTCGACCGGCTGTCGGACGTCGGCGCGGAGTTGCGCGACGCATGCGCAGCGCAAAGGGACGGCAAGACGACGATCCTGGAGATGATGGTCACCCGCGAGCTTGGCGACCCGTTCCGTCGCGACGCGCTCTCGAAGCCCGTCCGCCTGCTCGACAAGTACAAGCGTTACGTTTAGCGCGCGGCACGTTTGCGGGCGCCGCCGGTCCAACGGTCGTCCCGGCGAACGCGGGGACCCAGCGTCGTGCGTCGTAGGACGCTGGATTCGCGCCTTCGCGGGAATGAACGGCCCCCTTACGGTAGTCGTTGCGCAGTCGGTCACCAACAAGAAAGGACCGCCATGAACCTCCACCTGAGCATCGGCCCGCTGGTCGCGCTGGTCGCCGGCATCCTGATTCTGGTGATGCCCCGGCTGCTGAACTACATCGTCGCGCTCTACCTGATCGTGATCGGCGTGCTGGGGCTTCTCGGCACGAGCGGCGTCAGCGTCTGACGGCCTTCCGTTACCGCGTTTGAAGTCCGCTCGCGCGGACGTTTGCGTTCGTGCTATTTTCGTCTTCCGGCGGCGCTCGTTCGCACGCCGCGTTCGCACCCGCCCCGTCGAGAGATCCCCATGCACAAAGTCGTCCTGTTGCGCCACGGCGAATCCACGTGGAACGAGCAAAACCGCTTCACCGGGTGGACCGATGTCGATCTGAGCGAAAAGGGGTTGCGCGAGGCGAAGAGCGCCGGCGAATTGCTGCGCCGCGAAGGCCACCGGTTCGACGTCGCGTTCACCTCCGTGCTGAAGCGGGCGATCAAGACGCTGTGGATCGCGCTCGAGGAGTTGGACCAGATGTGGATTCCCGTGCACAACTCGTGGCGGTTGAACGAGCGGCACTACGGCGCGCTGCAAGGCCTCAACAAGGCGGAGACGGCGGCCAAGTTCGGCGAGGCGCAGGTGAAGATCTGGCGCCGTGCGTACGATGTGCCGCCGCCGGCGCTCGAGGACGGCGATCCGCGGCTTGCGCTCGACGACCCGCGTTACGCAGAGCTTCGCGGCGAGGGTTTTCCGCGCACCGAATGCCTGAAAGACACCGTCGCCCGGTTCCTGCCCTACTGGAACGCGACGATCGCGCCGACGATCCGCTCGGGCAAGCGCGTGCTGATCGCCGCGCACGGCAACAGCCTGCGCGCGCTGGTGAAGTACCTCGACGACATACCTCCGGCGGAAATCGTCGAGCTCAACATTCCGACGGGTCAGCCGCTCGTCTACGAGCTCGACGCGGACTTGCGCCCGATTCGTCATTACTATCTCGGCGACGCCGATGCGATCGCCGCGTCGATGGCGGCGGTGGCGAACCAGGGCAAAGCCGCGCGCTAGCGGATCGTTTCGCTCAAGGGCTCCCTCCGCGGCAGCGCTCGCAGCAGGCCGAACTTCGATATCGCGCACCGCGCAAGCGTGGACCTGAAGACGGTGCGGTCGGCATGACGCTCTTCGCCGACATCGTCGCGACGTCGCGGCGGGTCGCCGAGACGGCGGGTCGCAATGCGAAAATCGATGCGATCGCTGTTTGCCTTCGCAGGCTCGAGCACGACGAGGTCGCGCTCGGCGTCGCCTACCTTTCCGGCGAGACGCGCCAAGGCCGGCAGGGCGTCGGGTACGCGCTGATACGCTCGGCGCAGCCGGGCGAGCCTCCCGTAACGCCGACGCTGTCGCTCGCCGAAGTCGACGACAGCCTCGCCCGCATCGGCACGACGACCGGCGGCGGCTCGACCGCGGCGCGATCGCGACTTCTCGGCGGCCTGCTCGAGCGCGCGATCGAGGGCGAGCGCGACTTTCTCGTGCGATTGCTGTTGGGCGAGCTGCGTCAGGGCGCGCTCGAAGGGTTGATGGTCGAGGCGGTTGCCGCCGCGGCGCGGTTGCCCGTCGCGATGGTTCGACGCGCCGCGATGGTCGGTGGCGGCATAGCGAGCGTCGCGCCGCTCGCGATGATGGAAGGCGCGGCGGGGCTTGCGCGCTATTCGATCGCGTTGATGCAGCCGGTCGCGCCGATGCTCGCGCAGCCCGCGAAGGACATCGCAGATGCGCTCGCGCAACTCGGGACCGCCGCGCTCGAATGGAAGCTCGACGGCGCGCGCGTCCAGGTGCACAAGGCCGGCGACGACGTGCGCGTGTTCACGCGCAGCCTGAACGACGTGTCGGCATCGGCGCCGGAAATCGTCGACGCGGTTCGAAGTACAGGCGCGCGCGAGCTGATCCTCGACGGCGAGGCGATCGCGCTTCGACCGGACGGCGCGCCGCAGCCGTTCCAGGTGACGATGCGCCGCTTCGGCCGCGAGCGCGACGTCGAAGCGATGAAGTCGTCGCTGCCGCTGTCGGTGCTGTTCTTCGATTGCCTGCTGCGCGACGGCGAGCCGCTGATCGAGCAGCCGACGAGCGAGCGCGTCCGCCATCTCGTCGACGCGTTGCCGCCGCAGTTGCGGATGCCGCGCCTCGTCACGAGCGACGTCGGCGCCGCCGAAGCATTCCTCGAGGATGCGCTCGCGCACGGTCACGAGGGCGTGATGGCGAAGGCGCTCGATGCGCGCTACGAGGCGGGAAGCCGCGGCGCGTCGTGGCTCAAGGTCAAGCGGACGCACACGCTCGACCTCGTCGTGCTCGCCGCCGAGTGGGGAAAGGGGCGGCGCGAAGGGTGGCTGTCGAACCTGCATCTGGGCGCGCGCGATCCGGCGAGCGGCGGCTTCGTGATGCTCGGCAAGACGTTCAAGGGCATGACCGACGGCATGCTCGAATGGCAGACGCGCGAGCTCCTCGCGCGCGAAACGCACCGCGACCGCCATATCGTCCACGTTCGGCCCGAGCTCGTCGTCGAGATCGCGTTCAACGACCTGCAGGCGAGCCCGCGCTATCCGGGCGGGCTCGCGCTGCGCTTCGCTCGCGTCAAGGGCTATCGGCCGGACAAGCGCGTCGACGAAACCGACACGATCGACGTCGTGCGCGCGATCTACGCGGGGCAGATCGCGCGCGAGCGCACCGATTGAACAAGTGCGACCGACGGTCGCCCGTTCCTAGCGATGCTCGGGCGGATGCTCGTCGACTTCGCCGCGCTGCGCGAGGATCGGCTTCGCGCGCTCGACGCTGGTCTTGTCGAGGCCGTGAACGGTGACGAGCGACCTACCGGTGCGCAGCGCGCGTTCGTAACGGTCGTGATCGGCCTTGTCGGGCATGAGATCGCCGAACATGCGCGCGATGAAGCCCGCGATTCCGCGCTGCTCCTTCGGCGCTGTCGGCGCGTCCTTGCCCGCCGAAGGCTTCGCTTCCGTCTGCGGCGCGTGCACGTTCACCTGCGAATCGTGGAAGCCCTCGTCGAGCAGGTCGCGGCGCGTATCCTCGGCGTCGGGGTGCGATTCGTATGTACCTACGAGAAGTTTCGCCATGTCGATCTCCCTCGCGTGGATCGACTTATTCTACGACGAATCGAAACGCGTCCGATTGCATCGGCGCGCGGTGGTCTTGACCTGCATCATCGGCGGCGCTTGCGCTCCTCCGGCGGACGCACGTTCGCGAACAGCACGAGCAGCAGCAGGTCGTAGACGATCTTCACCGCCCCGGCGACCACGAGCGGCCAGCCGAACGCCGAAATCGTGAGCAGGTAACCGGCGAGCCACGGTCCCCCGGCGGCGGCAAGGCTGCGCGGTACCGATGTCACGCTCGCCGCGGCTGGGCGCTCGCTCGGCTCGACGATCGCCATGACGTACGACGTGCGCGTCGGAACATCCATCTGCGACAATGCGGCGCGCACGACGAGGAGCGCGATGGCGGATTCGAGGTCCGCGACGAACGGGATCAGCACCAGACACACGTTCGCCGGAAGGTGCGTGAAAACCATTGTGTTGACGAGTCCGATGCGCCGGCTCACGCGCGCTGCGACGAGGTACGACACCGACGTCACGAGTCCGAGCCAGAAGAAGAGACTTCCGGCCGTGGTGAGCGAGAGATCGAACCGCTGGTAGAGCCAGAGCGCGATCATCGACTGCACGATCAGGCCGCCGCCGAACGCGTCGACGCTGAACAGCGCCGCGAGCGTGTAGACGATCGCCCTCGACTTGCCGAGAGCGCTCTTCGCGCCGCTCGCCGCGACTTCCGCTGCGCGCGGCAGCCCGCGATAAGCAAGCGCGCTTGCCGCGCCCGCCAGCGCGTAGAGCACGAACATCGCCTGCATCGACGCGGTGAGCGAGAGGCTCGAATGCCCGGTGAGAAACGTCGGCGCGCCGGCCGCGAGCGATCCGCTCGCCGCGGCGAGCGATCCGGCAAGGCTGTAGCGCGCGAACATCGACGTGCGCCGCGCATCCGGCGCCGCATTCGACAGCACCGCGTGCTCGAGCGGCAGGAAGATGCTGACGTCACCGCTCGACGGATTGAGCGTCCCGACGAAGGCGACGACGACGAGCGGCCAGAACTGCGTGACCGACGCGAACGCGAGACCGGTCGCCGCCATCAAGACCGTTGCGGCGAGCAGCAGGCGGCGGTGGGAAAAGCGATGCGCGACGAAGCCGATCGCAAGCGTCGAAAGCCCCGATCCCGCGAGCGTCGCGGTTGCAATGACGCCGACCTGGAGCGGCGAAAAGCCGAGGTCGAGCAAGTAGACCGGCAGCAGCAGGCTCACGAAGCCGTCGGCGAACGCGCGCAGGCTCTTCGCGACGAGCACGCGGCGGACGATCGGTGCGCCGGCATTCAAGATGGGAGAAGCGATCGCGGTGTCCATGGGTCCGTCCATCCCGGGAGGGAATCCGGCAGATTTGGACGGGACACCGTCTGTGGCCGAACGGCCGCCGGGGATCTGCGACGCCCCGACGCGGCAAACGATAGCCGATCGGCGGCGCGTCGGCAAATCGCCGAGCGCCGCCGGCGCCGCGTTCCCTTGCCCGATCAGGACAGCCCGAGCGTCATGCGATCGATCGTCGCGATATCCTCTTCGCCGAGCTGCCAGCCCGCGGCGGCGACGTTGGCGTCGATCTGCTCGGGCCTGGTCGCGCCTGCGATCACGCTCGAAACGGCGGGCCGCGAGGCGAGCCACGAAAACGCGAGCTCGAGCAGCGAATGCCCGCGTTCGACGCAAAACGCGCGCAACTGCTCGACGATCGCCCAGTTCCTCTCGGTGAGGAAGCGATCGGCCGAACGCTTGGTGTCGGTGAGCCGCGACGCCGGCGGAAGCGGCGCATCGTGCTGATACTTGCCCGACAGCAGCCCGCCGGCAAGCGGGAAGTACGGCAGGAAGCCGAGGCCGTACGCGTCGAGCGCCGCAAAGAGCTCGCGCTCGGGCTCGCGCGCGAGCAGGCTGTATTGGTTCTGCGCCGAAACGTAGGACGCAAGCCCGTGGTAGCGCGATGTCCACACCGCATCGGCGACTTGCCAGCCGACCAGATTCGAGCATCCGACGTAGCGCACTTTGCCCGCGCGCACGAGATCGTCGAGCGCGCGCAAGGTCTCGTCCACCGGCGTCTTCGGATCGGGTTGATGCAGCTGGTAGAGATCGATCCAGTCGGTCTTCAGGCGGCGCAGGCTCTCCTCGACCGCCGACATCACGTAGCGGCGCGATGCGCCCTGCAACGCGCCGGCATCGTCCATCGGCATGCCGAATTTCGTGGCGAGCACGATGTCGTTGCGCCGCGTGCCGAGCACCTCGCCCAGCTGGCTCTCCGATCCACCGCGATTGCCGTAGGTGTCGGCCGTGTCGAACAGCGTGATGCCGGCATCGAGCGCTCGGTGCACGACGCGCCGCGTCGCTTCGAGGTCGAGCCGGCCGCCGAAATTGTTGCAGCCGAGTCCGACCACGGAGACGCGTAAGCCCGACCGTCCGAGATTGCGTGTCTGCATCGTTGCTGCGGAAAGATTAGGGCCTAGAATGCAATTCCGAATCCGAGGGGGCGATTGTGAACCTTCCCGTGCCGTTGCGCTGCGCGATCCTCGACGATTACCAGGACGTCGCGCTATCGATGGCCGATTGGTCGATTCTCACGGATCGCGTCGATTTGACCGTCTTTCACGATCATATCGGCGATCGGGCACTGCTCGCGCAAGCGCTTGCGCCGTTCGCGATCGTCGTCGCAATGCGCGAGCGCACGCCGTTCGATCGCGCGCTGCTCGCTTCGCTGCCGTCGTTGCGGCTGCTGATCACCACAGGCATGCGCAATGCGTCGATCGACCTTGCGGCCGCCGCCGAGCGCGGCATCACCGTCTGCGGCACTCGCGGCTGGCCGGGGACGGCGGCTGAGCTCACATGGACGCTCATTCTCGGTTTGATGCGCGATTTGCCGCGCGAGAACGCCGAGTTCCACGGCGGCGGACGCTGGCAGACGGGCATCGGGCGAAGTCTTCGCGGCGCGACGCTCGGCGTCGTCGGCGTCGGCAATGTCGGCAAGCTCGTCGCCGCCGTCGGCCGGACGTTCGAGATGAACGTGATCGGCTGGAGCCGCAGTCTCGACGCGCAACGCGCGCAGGCGCTGGGCATCGGCCATGCAAAGACGCTCGCCGAATTGCTGACCGTTTCCGATGTCGTCTCGGTACATGTGACGCTCAATGCCGAAACGCGCGGGTTGATCGGCGCCGAAGCGCTTCGCGCGATGAAGCCGAGCGCGTTCCTGATCAACACGTCACGGGGGCCCGTCGTCGACGAGGCTGCGCTGATCGAGGCGCTCGGCGACCGAACGATCGCCGGCGCGGCGGTCGACGTATTCGATCGCGAGCCGCTGCCGCTCGACCATCCGTTGCGCGGGCTCGCGAATGTGATCGCGACGCCGCACATCGGCTATGTCACGCGCGAGAACTACCGCATGTTCTACGGCGACGCCATCGAAGATATTCGCGGCTGGCTCGACGGCAAGCCCGAGCGGGTGCTCGCAGCGCCCGCCGCTTGATCGTCGACGGACGTCGTTGCGGCATTGTTTGCCGCGCCGATGCGGGATTTTCGATGAAACGTGACGCCGCGCGGCGCCAAGGCACGTGCGTTTCGCGTTTACGAGCCGCCGAACGGCATCGACTCGGTGCCTTCCATTTCGGAAAAGCGAACGGGCAACACTTCGCGCGACGTCATCGTGCCGTCGGCCGCCTTTTGGACCAGCAGCAGCTGCTGCGAGTCGACGAGACCCGCGGGCAATACCATCCGGCCGCCGGGCTTGAGCTGTTGCAGCAGCGGCGGCGGGATCAGATCGGGTGCGGCGGTGAGGATGATCTTGTCGAACGGCGCGTGCTCCGGCCAGCCGTGGTAGCCATTGCCGCGCTTGATGGCGATGTTGCGATAGCCCTGGTTCTTGAGCCGGTGCACGGCCTGCTCGGCGAGCTCGTCGATGTACTCGATCGTGTAGACCGCGCCGACGAGCTCGGCGAGGACCGCAGCCTGATAGCCCAGTCCGGTGCCGATCTCGAGCACCTTGTCGCCCGGGTGCGGATCGAGCAGGTCGGTCATCAGCGCGACGATGAACGGCTGCGAGATCGTCTTGTCGCAGCCGATCGGTAGCGGCACGTTCGCGTACGCGTACCCTTCGATCTCGACAGGGACGAACTCGTGCCGTGGCACTTTGCCCATCACTTCCATCACCCGGCCGGCGAGCGCCGCCTTGCCGAGCCGCGCGCTCACGTAGATCGTGTCCGCGGCGATTGCGGCGACCATGCGTTGGCGCATGATCGTGAAGTCGTCGGCGCTCATCGCCGGCCTCCGCCTCGGTATCGCAGATTCAAGGTGTGAGCTGTCGGCCGGGGCGAATCGTGCGCTGACAGCGCCTTCGGCGTTCTGCCTGCGGCCAGCGCGCTCATCGCCGGCCTCCGCCTCGGTATCGCAGATTCAAGGTGTGAGCTGTCGGCCGGGGCGAATCGCGCGCTGACAGCGCCTTCGGCGTTCTGCCTGCGGCCAGCGCGCTCATCGATGTTCGTCCGGCGCCATGATCGCGCGATGCGCGCTGCGATGCAACGGTCGTCAGCGCGGCGCGGCAGCCATCGTGGCGCCCCGCAGCTGCCGGCGTCCCTCGGAGGCCATCGTGCGGCATTCCTGCGCGCATCGCCGACACGCGAGCGCGCATTCGCGGCAATGCTCGGAATCGTACCGCGAACACTCGCCCGCGCAAGCGTCGCACAACTGGGCGCAAAGCTCGCACGCGTCGACCGCCGATTCGCTTCCGCGCGACATGAACGCGCTCGCGAGGCGGCAGCTCTGCGCGCAGTCGATGTCGAGCGCTATGCAACGCGCGAGCTTGCTCATCTCGCGCTCCTGCAGGCATGCGGCGGCGCAGACGTCGCAGGCGACGGCGCAGTCGTTGCAGGCCTGGATGCAGGCGTGGAATTGCTCGTGGTGCATGGCGACCTCCGGCCGCACGGAATCGTGCCTCCGTTGGGCCGGCGCAACGTGCGCCAAGTTCCGCTTACGCGCGTCCTTCGACGATATCGAGCGCCCGGCGTGCGAATGCGGGCCCGAGCTTGCCGGCTTCGCTCGCGTTCTGGGCGGCGGCGTTTCCCGCCGCCGCTCGCGCCGCGATTCCCTCGAAGATGACGGCGAAGCGAAACATCGCGAACACGAAATGGAACGGCCGCACGCCGGCCTTTCTACCCGCATGACGGTAGTACCAGCCGAGGTATTCGTCCTCGCGCGGAATGCCGAGCGCATCCTGGTCCTCGTCCAGGAGCCCGCCGTATTCCGACGGCAGCGTTCGCCACGCCATGCAGTTGAATGCGACATCGGCGAGCGGATGTCCCAGTGTGGCGAGCTCCCAGTCGAGCACGGCGATAACCCGCGGCTCGCTCGGGTGGAACATCAGATTGCCCATCCGAAAGTCGCCGTGGCAGATCGCCGTTTCGTCGCCTTGCGGAATATTGGCGGGCAGCCATTCGATCAGCCGTTCGAGCGCCGGGTTGTCGCGCGTCTTCGCCGAGCGCCACTGCCGGGTCCAACGCGCGACCTGGCGCTCGAAATAGTTGCCGGGTTTGCCGAAATCGGACAGGCCGACCGCCGCCGGATCGACTCGATGCAGCTTTGCCATCGTGTGCGCCATCGATTCGTACATCGCGCGCCGATCGGCGGGGTCGACGCCCGGCAGCGCGTATTGCGCGTACACGCGGCCGTCGAGCTTCTCCATCAGGTAGAACGGCGTGCCGATGATGTCGCGCTCGGTGTGATAGAGCACCATCCGCGGCACCGGCACATCGGTCGCGGCGAGCGCGCCCATCACGCGATATTCGCGGTCGATCGCGTGAGCGGACGGCAGCAGCTCGCCGGGCGGCTGCTTGCGCAGCACGAGCGCGCGATTGTCGAAGTCGATGAAGAACGTCGGATTCGATTGGCCGCCGGCAATCGGCACCGCGCGCATCGGCCCTTCGACGCCGGGCAGTGCGCCGCGCAGGAACGCTTCGAGCAGCGGCAGCGAAGACGGCGCGCCGAAACCAGGCGTCGCCATCAACGGCGCCGCGGCAAGTCGAGGTGATTCCAATCCCAGAACGCGTCCGGTGCGTCGAACAGCGCCTTCGCGATCACCATCTTGTGCACCTCGGACGCGCCGTCGACCAACCGCGCCTGGCGCGCGTAGCGATAGATCCACTCGAGCGGCGTGTCTTTCGAGTAGCCGCGCGCGCCGTTGAGCTGCAGCGCAGTGTCGACTGCCTTGTGCAGCGCGTCGGCGACCTGGACTTTCGCGATCGACACTTCGTGCCGCGCGACTGCGCCCTGGTCGAGCTTGTACGCCGCATGCATCGTCAACAACCGCCCGATGCGAAGCTGCATCGCCGCTTCGCCGAGCATCAGCTGCACCGACTCCTTGTCGGCAAGCAGCGTGTCGCCGTGCTTTCGCTGCGCGATGTACTCGGACGCGACCTCGAGGCTCTTACGTGCGAGGCCGAGCCAGCGCATGCAATGCGTGAGGCGGGCCGTGCCGAGGCGGATCTGCGCGACCTTCAGTCCGTCGCCGACGCCGAGCAGCCGGGCGTCGTCCGGGATCTCGAGGCCGTCGATGCGAAGCTCGCAATGACCGCCGTGCTCCTCGGGTCCCATGATCGGGATGCGGCGCGCGATTCGCCAGCCGGGTTGCTCGCGGTCGAACATGAACGCGGTAAGTCCTTTGCGCTTGTCATCGGAGGTCTTCGCGATCAGCAGGAAGTGCTGCGCGACTTCGCCGCCGGTGATGAACCACTTGTGGCCATGAACGATCCACTTGTCGCCACGCCTTTGCGCGGTGGTGAGCATCATGCCGGGATCCGATCCGCTACCCGGATGCGGTTCGGTCATCACGATCGCCGAACGCGCTTCGCCGTCGATGATCGGCTGCAGCCAGCGCTCCTTCTGCGCGGGGGTCGCGACCTTGTTCAACACGATCATGTTGCCGTCGTCGGGCGCTGCGCTGTTCATCACGACGGGACCGAACAGCGAGCGGTTCATCTCCTCGTAGCACGCCGCCATGCCGACGCAGTCGAGGCCGCCGCCGCCGCGCTCCTTCGGCATTTGCAGCGCCCACAGACCCTCGGCGCGTGCCGTCGCGCGAAGCTCCTGCAGCAGCGGCTCGCAGATGTTTTCGTGCGCGTCGAACGTGGCGCGATCGGATTCGAGCGGAATCAGCCTTGCGTCGACGAAGCGGCGGATCCGCTGCTGCAATTCGACAACGTCGGGCGAAAGCGAGAAGTCCATCATGACCTCAGATCGAATTGATGCTGTGGCCGCCGTCGACGACGACGACGCTGCCCGTCATGTACGACGAGGCGTCGCTCGCCAACAGCAGAAGCGGCGCGGCGAGATCTTCGACGCGGCCGAGACGCCGCTGCGGAATGCGTTTGATCAGCGATTGTCCGGCGTCGGTCGCGAAGAAATCGCGGTTGATCGCCGTTTCGACGTAGCCGGGCGCGATCGCGTTGACGCGGATCGAAAAGCGCGCGAGCTCGAGCGCCATTGCCTTGGTGAGCTGAATGAGCGCGGCCTTCGACGTCGCGTACGGCGCGACCTGCGCGGCGACGCGCAAGCCGACGATCGACGCGACGTTGATGATGCTGCCCGCGCGCTTGTCGTCCCTCATCCGCTTCGCCACCGACTGCGCGACGCGAAACGCGCCGTCCAGATTGACGTCGAGGATCGCCGACCAGTCATCGTCGGTGAGATCGAGGAATGGCTTCGTCTGCGCGACGCCCGCGTTGTTGACGAGGACGTCGATCGGCCCGAGCGCGGCCGACGCTTCGTCGATTGCGCCCTCGACGCTCGCGCGCTCGCCGACGTCCATGCGCACGGCGCATACGCGAAAGCCGCGGCCCGTCATCGCGGCGGCGATCGACTTGCCTTCGTCGATGCGACGGCCGGCGATCGCGACCGCGGCGCCGGCGTCCGCGAGCGTGCGCGCGAAGTCGCGGCCGAGGCCGCTGAACGCGCCGGTGACCAGAGCGATCTTGCCGTCGAGACGAAGATCCATCGATGAGCGTCGGCAAACGGGTTTCATTCGCGGCCGCGACAATCGGCCGCTCCGCTTGCACCGTCGCGATTATCGGTCTTCGGCCCGTCGCTGCGCAATTGAATACAATAACGCCTTTCGGCCCGCCTCTTTCGAAACCCACCATGCGAATCTTCAATTTCAGCGCCGGTCCCGCGGTGCTGCCGGAGCCCGTGTTGCGACAGGCCGCGAGCGAGATGCTCGATTGGCACGGCAGCGGCATGTCGGTGATGGAAATGAGCCATCGCGGCAAGGAATTCATCTCGATCGCCGACAAGGCCGAGGCCGACCTCCGCTCGCTGCTCGCCGTGCCTTCGAACTACAAGGTGCTGTTCCTGCAAGGCGGCGCGATCGGCGAGAACGCGATCGTGCCGATGAATCTGCTCGCCGCATGCTCGGTAGCCGACTTCATCAACACCGGCGAATGGTCGAAGAAGACGATCAAGGAGGCGAGGAAATACTGCACGGTCAACATCGCCGCGTCCTCCGAGGACGGTCATTTCACGTACGTTCCGGCGCGCGAGACGTGGAGGCTCTCCGAGAACGCCGCGTACGTGCACGTGTGCACGAACGAGACGATCGGAGGCGTCGAATACCAGTGGACGCCCGACACCGGCGATGTGCCGCTCGTCGCCGACATGTCGTCGCACATCCTGTCGCGCGTGATCGACGTGTCGAAGTTCGGCGTGATCTACGGCGGCGCGCAGAAGAACATCGGTCCCGCCGGGCTCACGCTGGTCATCGTTCGCGACGATCTGCTCGACCGCGCGCTGCCGATCACGCCATCGGCGTTCAACTGGAAGGAGCAAGCGGCCGCCGATTCGATGCTGAACACGCCGGCGACGTATGCGATCTACATCGCCGGGCTCGTGTTCGAATGGCTGCAAGGGCAGGGCGGGCTCGCGGCGATCGAGCGCACCAACATCGCCAAGGCGAAGCTGCTGTACGACTACCTCGATCGCACCCAGTTCTATAGCAATCCGGTGCGCAAGCAGGACCGGTCGCGGATGAACGTGCCTTTCAGGCTGCACGACGAGTCGCTCGACGACGCGTTCCTCAAGGGCGCGAAGGAGCGCGGCATGGTTCAGCTCAAGGGCCATCGCTCGGTCGGCGGCATGCGCGCATCGATCTACAACGCGATGCCGATCGAGGGCGTACGCACGCTCGTCGACTACATGCAGGAGTTCGAGCGGCGCCACGGTTAGCGATCATGACGCACTATCAAATCCTGGTCTTCAATCAGATCTCGAGTCACGGTCTGCACCGTTTTCCGTCGACGCGCTATTCGGTCGCCAAGAGCGCCGAGCATCCGGACGCGATCCTGCTGCGCTCGCACGACTTGCATGCGACGCCTATCGCGGCGAGCGTGAAGGCGATCGGCCGCGCCGGCGCAGGTACTAACAACATCCCCGTTGCCGACATGTCGAAGCGCGGCGTACCGGTGTTCAACGCGCCGGGGGCCAACGCCAACGCGGTGAAGGAGCTCGTGTTCGCGGCGATGTTGATGGCGGCGCGAAATCTCGTTCCGGCGCTGCGCTACGTCGGCGGGCTCGACCCTCAAGCATCCGACCTCGAGCGTCGCGTCGAGGACGGAAAGCGGCAGTTCGCCGGCGTCGAGTTGCCCAATCGCACGCTGGGGATCGTCGGGCTCGGCGCGATCGGCAGCCTTGTCGCCGACACCGCGCTCAAGCTCGGCATGAAAGTCGTCGGCTTCGACCCGGAGATCACGGTCGACGCGGCGTGGCGGTTGCCCTCGAGCGTGCGCAAAGCGAACTCGATCGAAGAGGTGTTGAAGCACTCCGACTTCGTCACGCTGCACGTGCCGCTGAACGGGACGACGCGAAACCTGATCGACGAGCGGCGCGTGGCGGCAATGAAACCGGGCGCCGTGCTGCTCAATTTCGCGCGCGACGCGATCGTCGACGACACCGCGGTTGTCGCCGCGTTGCGCGCGCACAGGCTCAAGGCTTATCTTTGCGACTTCCCGAGCGGTGCGTTGATAGGCGAGCCGGGCGTGATCGCGCTTCCGCATCTCGGCGCGTCGACCGAGGAAGCCGAGGAAAACTCCGCCGTCATGGTCGTCGACGAGCTGCGCGAGTTCCTCGAGCACGGCACGATCGCCAATGCGGTCAATTTTCCGAACGTCGACATGCCGCGCGAATCGCCATGGCGCGTCGCGATCGCCAATGCGAACGTGCCCAACATGGTCGGTCAGATCTCGACGACGATGGCAAAGGGCGGCCTGAACATCCACAACATGCTGAACAAGTCGCGCGGCGAGATGGCGTATACGCTGGTCGACGTCGACAGTCCGATCGACGAGCGCGTGGTCCGCCTGCTCGCCGCGATCGACGGTGTGTTGTCGGTGCGCTCGATTCCGGCGGAAGGCTGATTGGTCGGCGGATCACCCCGGCCGCCGCCGCTCGCGGGGAGAGGGAATGCTCAGCGTCGGAGTCAGCGAACGCCCTCTCGAGCTGAGCGGCAGAGGGTTGGGGTGAGGGCTACTCCAACCGGAATCCGACTTTGAGCGTCACCTGGTAGTGCGCGACTTTGCCGTCGGTGATATGACCGCGGATTTCGCTCACTTCGAACCAGTCGAGATGCTTCAACGTTTGCGACGCGCGCTCGATCGCGTTTTTTATCGCGGTATCGACGCCCTGCGGCGACGAGCCGACTATTTCGACCAGCTTGTACGTGTGCTCGGACATCGCGGCCTCCTCGCGGGTGGAGGCGCCAGTATAGTGGCTGACGTTCGCAGCGACGAGAGGAACGAAGCCCGCCGGGTCATTCCGCGATCAGCAGGCTCTCGGCAAACGTCCATTCGGTGTCGATCCACTGGGCGTCGCAGCGCATTCCCGCTTCGCGCGCCATGCGGCGCACGTCGCCGGTCATGAACTTGTGGCAACTTTCGGTCCACAGCGTCTCGCCGGCGGCGATGTCGACGGTGAGACGCGCACGGCGCACGTGCACCGTTTGCGCCGAGCGTGCCCGAAGGTGCATCTCGATCGCGCGTGCCTGAACGTTGAAGCGGACGACGTGCTCGAATGCGGCGAGCGCGAAGTCGGCATCGAGCTCGCGGTTGATCCGCACGAGCAGATTGCGGTTGAACGCGGCCGTCACGCCGGCAGCGTCGTCGTAGGCGGCAATGAGCTGCGGAATCGGTTTTTCGAGATCGGTGCCGAGGAGCAGTGCATCGCCCGGAAGCAGCATGCGTCGTATGTCGCGCAGGAAGCGCGTCGCGGCAAGGCGGCGAAAGTTGCCGATCGTGCTGCCGAGGAACAGCACGAGCAACGGCGTCGAGCGCGCCCGCGCGCCTGTGACGTGCGCGAGGCCATCGAGGTATTCGCGCTCGCATCCGACGACTGCGACGCGGTCGATGTCCGCGAGCTCGCGGCGGCACAGCATCAGCGCCATTGGTGAGATCTCGATCGGGTAGTAAGTCGTCGGCGAACGCGCGCCCATCGCCTCCAGAATCCAGCGCGTCTTGCGTCCGCTGCCGCTGCCGAGCTCCGCGACGATCGTGCCCTTCGCGAGCCGCTGCGCGATATCGGCGGCGTTGGCGCGCAGGATTCGCTCCTCGGCGCGCGTAAGCCCGTATTCGGGCAGCTCGGTGATCGCTTCGAACAGCGCCGATCCAACGGCATCGTAGAGATATTTCGACGGCAGCTCTTTCTGCACGCGATGCGTCAGCCCGGCGCGAACGTCGGCGGCGAACTGATCGGAAGAAACGGGGAGGAGCGCCGGGCGGGGCATGTTGAATCGCTCGATCAGCGGCTCACGCAGCGAAAGCCGGCGTAGGCATACGGATAGTGCGGCTGGAACCAGTTGCGAAACGACGGGCGCGCGATGCATGCCGCCGTCCTCGCCGATGCGCCTTTGAGCACGAAATGCCGCCCGTCGAAGAAGTCGGCCGAATAGCCGCGGTAATGCGGCGACGCGCGGAAGCCCGGCAGTGGCTCGAAGACGCTCGCCGTCCATTCCCATCCGTTGCCGAACAGACCGACGACGCCAAACGCGCTCACGTCGTGGTCGCTCGCGTGGACGGACACGGGGTCGAAGCGGCGGAAATCGAAGTTGCCGCCGTTGCGTTCGACGTCGGCGCGCTTCGATCCGGTGGCGGCGCGCTGCCATTGCGCTTCGGTCGGCAACGCTTTGCCCGCCCACGCCGCATACGCGCTCGCCTCGGCGTGGCTCACATAGACCGGCCAATCGCCAGGTAGCGGCCGCTGTTCGAACATGCCGCGCCAACGCCAGGCATCGCGCCCGCGTATCCAGAATAGCGGGTGCTCGATCCCGTTCGCGGCTTTCCACCGCCAATCGGCGTCGGACCAATGAGCGCGCTCGTCGTAACCGCCGGCTTCGACGAAACGCAGGAACTGCGCGTTGGTGACCATATGGCGGTCGATCGCGAATGCGGGAACGTCGATGCGCTTCGCGTCGAATTCATTGTCCCAGCCGAACGCGTCGTCGCGTCGGCGGCCGAGCGTCGCCGTGCCCGCCGAAACGTCGACCATCGATTCGACGAATGGAGCGCGCGCGTCGACGTCGGGTTGCGACTGCCGGTGCTTGCGGTCGAGCGGCAATCGATGCAGCAGATACGCGAGCGTCTCCGCGTGCATCAGTCGGTGCTCGATCGCCATGTTCATCAACACGGCGGGGTCATCGTCATCGGCGGCGTCGAGCGCCGCGCCGATTCGCGTCGAGACGCGGTCGAGCCCATGATCGATCGTCTCGCGCAGCCGGTCGCCATAGCGAGCGATCTCGTCGATCCGCGGCCAGTCGCTCGGCTGGTCCGACGGCAACGCGGTGCCCACCGGATCGATACCGAACGCGAACAGCCGGTCGAGATCGGGCGCGAACGACTTCGCGCCGAGCAGCGGCTCGCGCAGCAGATTCCAGTCGAACGCTTCGACGTGGCCGCGATAGAAGGCGAGCCGGTGGCGCTCGGCGATCGGCCGCTCGTACAAGGCGTCGGCCCGAACGATCGCAAACAGACGGTCGGTCTGCCGTCTCGCGTCATCGAGGCGCGCGCGGAGCTGCGCCGCGACCTGGTGCGGTACGGCTTGCGATCGGATCGTCGTACAAGTCGCGGATTGCATGACCGGACGATGGAAAAACTTTCAAACCCCGGCGCATCGCGCGGAAGTCCAATTGGAATCGGATACGCGTGTCGAGTTCCCGCGTGTTCGATCGATCTTGCGCGCGTGGCGCGCGGGCTGCTAGACGAAGCGAACGAGCACGGCGCCTGATGCGAGCAGCGCTCCGAACAGGGCTTCGAGCTTGACCGTGCGGAAGAGCACGCCGGTCTGCGCATGCCCGGGCGGCGTCGCGAGGAAGTCGCGCCAAACACGCCACGCGCGCGGCAGCGCCACCAACGGAATTGCGTACATGGACGAATGCGCGGCGACCGCCATCGCGATGACGAGCGCGAACGGCGCGAACAGCAACGTGGCGACCAATGTTCGCGCGGCCGCTCCGCCGAAGACGACCGGAAACGTGCGTCGGCCGGTGGTCGCGTCGTGCGCAGCGTCGCGATAGTTGCCGACGGCGAGCACGGCGGCGGCGTGCGTGCCGATCGCAATGCCGGCAAGCCACGCGAGCAGCGGGACTTCGCCAGACTGCACGTAAACGGTGCCGCAGACCGCCATCAAGCCGAAGAACAGGAACACCGTCGCTTCGCCGAGCGGCGTGTAGGCAATCGGACGCGGTCCGCCCATGTACGCGTACGCCGCTCCGACCGACGCGATCGTTATCGCGATCACCGGCCAGCCGCGATAGACGACGAGGGGCGCTGCCACGAGCGCGGCGAGGATCAGCATGGCGATGATCGAACCGTTGACGGCGCTCACCGTCAGCCATCCGTTTGCCGTTGCGCGCGGCAATCCCGTGCGCGTTCCTGTCTCGCCGCCACGCACGGTATAGCCGACGTCGTTCTGCAGATTCGTGATCGCTTGTGCGATGACCGCGCCGGCGAGCGCGAGCAGTGCGACACCGGCGTGAAACGCGTCCAGCGCCGACCACGCGATCGCGGTGCCGACGACAACCGGAATGATTGCAATCGGAAACGACTGCGGGCGCAGCGCCATCTTCCACGCGGCGATCGAGCCGGGTCGAATGGGGGGCAAGGCAAGTGGTTGCGAAGCGGACATGCGATTTTCGTGACGCCGGAGCCGCACGCGTCGCGCGGCGACCTGTTGATTATAGGGGAACCCCGGTAAATTGTTCCGGTTGTCCGGGTGATGTTGGCACGCGGATGCGGGACGTCGCGCTCGATGCGGATGGATACACCGCGGCGCGACCTGCGGAGTTATCCTGACGATCGCTGCTGCGTGGACTGATCTTCAACCGAGCGAGGTATCTGCCATGGGCTTGATCGATTTCGTGAAGAACGCAGGCGAGAAGCTTTTCGGCGGCAAGGTTGCGACGACGATGGAGCAAGCTGCCGCCGAGCCGTCGAGCGCCGAGAAGTCGAAGGCCGCGAACGACGCGGCCGCCGACGCGATCATGGAGTATGTGAAGTCGCAGAACCTCTCGGCAACGGGCCTCACCATTACGTTCGACGGTGCGACGTCCACCGTCGCCGTATACGGGGTCGCGCCCGACCAGGCGACGAAAGAGAGGATCGCGCTCGCCTGCGGCAACGTCGCCGGTGTGGCTCGCGTCGACAATCGGATGAGCGTCGACCAGAGCGCGCCCGAGGCGAAGTACTACACGGTCGTGGCGGGCGATACGCTGTCGAAGATCGCCAAGGCGCACTACGGCGACGCCAATCAGTACATGAAGATCTTCGAGGCGAACAAGCCGATGCTCAAGGATCCGAACAAGATCTACCCCGGCCAAGTCCTGCGCGTTCCGCCGGCTTGATCGATAACGTTGTCAGGCGAAAACAGATGACGAATCTCACGATAGGCCCCGGGGACGATGACGACGACGATGACGACGACGATGTCGGTCGCGGCGGCGGCAACATCGATCCCGACGACGACGAAGGCGGCGACGACGACGAGGACGATGACGGCGACGACGATGCGATCGACGTAAGTTGACGTCGTCGAAAACTGCGCGCCCCGGGGCCGTGCTCAGTCCGCAGCGAAGCGCAGGCGGAATTCCGGTTGCGCAGGGGCAATGCGCTCGCCGTCCGAATTGGCGACGGCTGCGAAATGCGCTTCGGCGAGCGGCTGCGCGAGCCGGTAGAAGTCGCGGCAAAGCGCGTACGCGGCAGCGCCCGGCCAGCCCGCCGGCAAGAGATCCTTCGGCAACTGCGGATCGCGCAGCCGCACGCGCCGGTACGCGTGGACCAGAAGCGTGCGCACGATGAAGGCCTGTTCCGGATCGCGCGCGTCCTCGGCGAGACCGTGCAGCGCTTCGATGACGCCGGCGAATCTCGCGATGAAGCGCTGGTAGTCGGCCTCGAGCGTTCCGATCGCCCAGGCTTCGGGCACACGATCGGCGAGAGAGACCCCGCACGCGAGCGGTGCATCGTGTCCGCTGAAGACCATGACGGCATTGGCGAGATCGAGCGCGGCGATGATTCGCGGCAACGCGCTGTCCTCGCGTGCCGGCCGGCCGTAGGCGCCTGCCGCGAATGTGCCGAAACCCTCCCACGCGAGCTCCTCGCGCAGCGCCCGCCGCTCGCTCGCCTCGGCGGCGTCGGCGGGGGCGAGCACGATCTCCCAGTCGCCGTTCCACGGTTGAGACGGCGGCGTGTAGACGCGCTGATACGCCTGCGCGAAGCGGCGCGCGCCGTCGGACGTCAGCCGATAGCGGCTGCGCCGGCCGACCGCTTCACTGACGAGCCAGCCGTCGCGGGCGAGCCGGAAGACCGAGGTACGCGCGAGCCGCTCGCTGATACCGAAGGGCGCAAGCAGGCGAAAGAGCGTCGAGAGCCAGACGTCGCCGCCGTGCGGCGCGAGCGCGTCTCCCCAGACGGTGACCACCAGCGACGATGCGCGCGGCGGGTGCGCATCGAGCTCGCGCTGGATCCAGCGGCGTATGCGAGAGTCGGGCTTGGTTGCGACGCGCTGACGCACGTTGGATATGATACAGACTTTACATTGGGCTGAACAAATTGTATCATTTTTCGTTTGGCATCGAGGAGGCGCTTCGATGTACGCGCAGATGGTCGACACCGGGGTGAAGAAGCTTCAGTCCGCCGCCGACATGACGCCGGAGGAGCGCGCGTTCCAAGCGCGCATCGACGCCGACATCAAGATCGAGCCCAAGGACGCGATGCCCGAAGCCTATCGGCGCACGCTCGTGCGCCAGATCTCGCAGCATGCGCATTCGGAGATCGTCGGCATGCTGCCCGAGGGCAATTGGATCACGCGCGCGCCGACACTCAAGCGCAAGGCGATCCTGATGGCGAAGGTGCAGGACGAGGGCGGGCACGGCCTGTACCTGTACTCGGCCGCCGAAACGCTCGGCGTGTCGCGCGACCAGCTCGTCGCCGACCTGCACTCCGGCAAGGCGAAATATTCGAGCATATTCAACTATCCGACGCTGAGCTGGGCCGACATCGGCGCGATCGGCTGGCTCGTCGACGGCGCGGCGATCATGAACCAGATTCCTCTGTGCCGCTGCTCGTACGGGCCCTATGCGCGCGCGATGGTCCGCATTTGCAAGGAGGAGAGCTTCCACCAGCGCCAGGGCTACGACATCATGATGGCGCTCGCCCGCGGCTCCGACTCGCAGAAGGCGATGGCGCAGGACGCGCTCGATCGCTGGTGGTGGCCGTCGGTGATGATGTTCGGGCCGCCCGACGCCGAGAGCGTGCACAGCGCGCAGTCGGCGGCGTGGAGGATCAAGCTGCTGTCCAACGACGAGCTGCGTCAGCGCTTCGTCGACCAGACGGTTCCGCAGGCCGAGTATCTCGGCTTGACGATCCCCGATCCCGACTGCAAATGGAACGCCGAGCGAGGCCATTACGACATCGGACCGATCGATTGGGACGAGTTCTACAACGTCGTCAAAGGCAATGGTCCGTGCAACCGGCATCGACTCGCGACGCGCGTCGAGGCGTGGGACAACGGCGCATGGGTGCGCGATGCCGCCGTCGCCTACGCGGACAAGCGCGCGGCGCGCGAAGCGAAGCGAGTGGCATAGGAGGCAAGCGATGAGTGCTGAGTGGCCGCTGTGGGAAGTCTTCGTCCGTTCGCAACACGGGCTTGCGCACAAGCACGTCGGCAGCTTGCATGCGTCGGACGCCGAGATGGCGATCCGCAACGCGCGTGACGTCTACACGCGCCGCAACGAAGGCGTGTCGATCTGGGTCGTGCGCTCGGCGGACGTCAGCGCATCGAACCCCGTCGCCAAGGAATCGCTGTTCGAACCCGCGAGCAGCAAGGTCTATCGGCATCCGACGTTCTTTCCGATGCCCGACGAAGTGAAGCATCTCTGATGAGCGCCGCACGGCCGCCCGAAGGCGCTCGCCCCCTTGGGGGGGAACGGCGCGAAGCGCCGCTCGCGGGGGATGCACCCACCGTTGGCGAAGGCCTGTTCCAGTACCTGCTGCGGCTCGGCGACACGCCGCTCGTGCTCGCGCAACGGCTCGGCGAGTGGGTCGGCAAGGGGCCGATCGTCGAGGAGGACATCGCCTCGACGAACGTCGGCCTCGACCTGCTCGGACAGGCGCGCTTATGGCTTTCGTACGCTGGCGAGGTCGAGGCACGCGTTCGCGGCACAGGGCGCGACGAAGACCAGCTCGCATTCGTTCGCGATGTCGGCGAGTTTCGCAATCTGCTGATCGTCGAGCAGCCGAACGGCAGCTACGCCGACACGATCGCCCGCCAGTTTCTGTTCGACGCGTGGCACGCGCTTGCGCTCGACGCGCTCGCGCGATCGACCGACGCACGCATCGCCGAGATCGCGGCGAAAGCGGTGAAGGAAGTCGCCTATCACGTCGAGCGCTCCGGCGATTGGGTGGTGAGGCTCGGCGACGGAAGCGAGCTCTCGCACGCGCGCATGCAGGCGTCGGTCGACGCGCTGTGGCCCTACACGGGCGAGATGTTCACCATCGACGCCGTCGACTCGGCGCTGATCGATTCCGCTGTCGCCGTCGACGTTCGATTGCTCGAAGCGCCGTGGCGCGCGCAGGTCGGGTCGGTGCTGGCGGAGGCGACGCTCGCGATGCCGAGCGACGTGTTCATGCAAGGCGCGAACGGTCGCGGCGGCAAGCAGGGCCGGCATACCGAGCACCTGGGGCACATGCTGGCCGAAATGCAATTCCTGCAACGCGCCTATCCGGGGCTGCAATGGTGAACGCGCTCGAATCGAGTCTCGCGCATCGCCGCGCGGACGCCGGCGCGGCGCCGTTCGTCGAGTCGCTGTGGCGCGTGCTCGAGTCGGTGCGCGACCCCGAGATTCCCGTGCTCTCCATTCTCGACCTCGGCATCGTTCGCGAGATCGATGTTCACGCCGGCGTCGTCGTCCGTGTGACGCCGACCTATTCGGGTTGCCCGGCGACCGACGTCATCATCGACGATATCCGGCGCGCATTGGCTGCCGCCGGCGTTGCGCACGCGCGTGTGGAAATCGCCCTCGCCCCGGCATGGACAACCGACTGGATCACCGCCGAAGGCCGGCGCAAGCTCGCGCATTACGGCATTGCGCCGCCGCGGCATGGCGCGGTGCCGCGCGTGGACGTCACCGGCATCAGCCCGTTGCGCCGCTCCGTCGGCGCCGTGGAGTGTCCGCGCTGCGGCTCGAACGCGACACGGCTCGTGTCGCAGTTCGGTTCGACGGCGTGCAAGGCGCTGATGCGTTGCGGCGAATGTCTCGAGCCGTTCGATTACTTCAAGCCGCACTGACGGCTCAGTCCCGATGAGCAGGTTCCACTCTTTGTCGATTGCCCGCGTCGAGCGCGAGACGCGCGATGCGGTTGCCATCACGTTCGCCGTGCCGGCGCAACTGGCCGACGCTTTTCGATTCGATCCAGGTCAGCATCTGACGCTGCGCACCACGATCGAGGGCCAGGACGTGCGCCGCTCCTATTCGATATGCTCGGCGCAGCACGAGGGGACGCTGCGTATCGCGGTCAAGCGCAATCCGCAGGGCACCTTCTCGTGCTGGGCGAACGAGCGCCTGAAGGCGGGCGACGTGATCGACGTGCTGCCGCCGATGGGTCATTTCAATGTTCCGCTCGATCCGGCGGCGCGCCGGCGCTACGTCGGCTTCGCCGCGGGAAGCGGCATCACGCCGTTGCTGTCGATCGTCAAGACGACGCTCGCGACCGAGCCCGCGAGCGAGTTCACGCTGTTCTACGGCAACCGCGCGTCGTCGACGGTGATGTTCAAGGAAGAGCTCGCCGCGCTCAAGGACCTGCATCTGACGCGCTTCAACCTCGTGCACGTGCTGTCGCGCGAGGCACAGGACATCGACTTGCTGCACGGGCGCATCGACCGAGCGAAAGCCGACGCCTTGCTTTCGCATTGGGTCGACCTCGAGAACGTCGATGCGGTGTTCGTTTGCGGGCCGGACGGCATGATGCACGCGGTCAGCGAAGCGCTTGCCGGGCGCGGCTTTCCGGCGTCGAAGATGAAGATCGAGCGCTTCGCGACGAGCATTCCGCGCCACGAGCACAGGCCGGCGAAGATGCCCGAACGCGGACACGATCAGTGCCAGGTCACCGTCGTGATCGACGGCTCGGCGAAGTCCTTTCCGGTGGACAAGGCGAACGAAAGCGTCCTCGAGGCGGGGCTCGCGCACGGCATCGAGCTGCCGTACTCGTGCAAGGCGGGCGTGTGCTCGACGTGTCGCGCGAAGCTCGTCGCGGGTGAGGTCGACATGGACGCGAACTTCGCGCTCGAGGACTACGAGGTCGCGCGCGGATTCGTGCTGACGTGCCAGAGCTATCCGGTGAGCGACACCGTAACCATCGATTACGACCAGAGCTAGGGAAAAGCAGGGTCAGACTCGACTTTTCATCTACGGTGTTGGCCTTGTAAGTGGTGCGCGAAAAGTCGAGTCTGACCCCAATTTCCAATTTCCGACGCGAAAAGTCGAGTCTGACCCTACTTTCCGTTTGACGTCGATTTGCGTTGCCGTTCGTGCGAAGTTGAGCGGAAACTTCGCCATTCTTACTTAGGAGCTTCCCGTGCCGCATCCTCTTTTCAACAAGCATCGCGCGATCCTCGATCGTGCGCTCCAGGCGATCGCCGAGCGCGGCTATTGGAGTCCGTTTCCGGAATCGGCGAGCCCGAAAGCCTACGGCGAGGGCAGCGCGGAGGCGGGCAAGGCGCAGTTCGACGCGCTGCTCGCCAAGCCATTTCCGCTCCAGCAGTCGGCGACCGTCGGCCAGGTCGGATCGGAGCGCTCGCCGTATGGCTTTCCGCTCCATGTCACGTATCCGAAAGCGGACCTCGATCAGCTCTTCGCGGCGATCGAAAAGGCGCACGCGTCCTGGCGCAACGCCGGCGCCGAAGCGTGGGTCGGTGTCTCGCTCGAAATCCTCACGCGGATCAACAAGGCGAGCTTCGTCATCGCCAACGCGGTGATGCACACCACCGGCCAGGCGTTCATGATGGCATTCCAGGCCGGCGGCCCCCATGCGCAGGACCGCGCGCTCGAGGCGATCGCGTACGCGTACGACGAAATGCGTCGCATCCCGGCGAAAGCGGCGTGGGAAAAGCCGCAAGGCAAGAACGAGCCGTTGCGGATGGAGAAGCGCTACCGGATCGTCCCGCGCGGCGTGGGCCTGATCATCGGCTGCTGCACGTTCCCGACGTGGAACGGCTACACCGGATTGTTCGCCGATCTCGCGACCGGAAACGCGGTTGTCGTCAAGCCGCACCCCGGCGCGATCCTGCCGCTCGCCCTCACCGTGAAGATCGCGCGCGAAGTCCTCACCGAAAGCGGGTTCGATCCCAACGTCGTCACGCTTGTCGCGCACGAAGCCGGTGACGACACCGCGCAAAAGCTCGCGCAGCGGCCCGAGGTCAAGCTGATCGACTTCACCGGCAGCAACGCCAACGGCAACTGGCTCGAGGCGAACGCGCGACAGGCGCAGGTGTTCACCGAAAAGGCGGGCGTCAATCAGATCGTCATCGACTCCACCGGCGACTTCAAGGGCCTCGCGCGCAACGTCGCGTTCTCGTTGTCGCTGTACACGGGTCAGATGTGCACGGCGCCGCAGAACCTCTACGTGCCCCGTGGCGGAATCGACACGCCGGAGGGCCATCTGTCGTTCGATCAGGTCGCGAGCGGAATTGCCGAGGGCGTGGCGAAGCTCGTCAGCGATCCCGCCCGCGCCGTCGAAATCCTCGGCGCCGTGCAAAACGAAGGCGTTCTTTCGCGCATCGCTCAGGCGCGCTCGCTCGGCAACGTCGTGCTCGACAGCCAATCGATCGCGCATCCGCAGTTTCCCGACGCGACGATCCGCACGCCGCTGGTCGTGCGGCTCGATGCAGAGGACGCCGACAAGTACCTGCGCGAGTGGTTCGGACCGATCGCGTTCGTCATCGCGACCGATTCGACCGCGCAGAGCCTCGACATCGCGCGAAAGGCGGTCAAGGAGCACGGCGCGTTGACGATGGGCGTCTACACGACGCGCGACGACGTCGTGGCTCGCGCGGTGGAAGTCGCCGAAGACGTCGGCGTGTCGCTGTCGATCAATCTCACCGGCGGCGTGTTCGTCAACCAGTCGGCGGCGTTCTCCGACTTCCACGGCACGGGCGCGAATCCCGCCGCCAATGCGGCGCTGACCGACGCCGCTTACGTGGCCGGACGCTTCCGCGTCGTCCAGCATCGGATGCATGTGCCCGCACCCGCTGCGGTGGCGACGTGAGCGGGGAGATCGGCGGCGGGCAAGCGCGAATCGGCGCCCAATGCCCACAACGTAGGCGGCATTTGGCGACTTCCGCGCCGGAGGCATCCGCATGAGCGAGCAAAACATTCTCTACGCCGCCGCCGACGGCATCGCGCGGGTGACGCTGAACCGGCCCGACCGCCTGAACAGCTTCAACGACACGATGCATGCGACGCTTCGCGAGGCCATTGCGAGCGCAACCACCGACAAGAGCGTACGCGTGCTGGTGCTGACCGGTGCGGGTCGCGGCTTTTGCGCCGGACAGGACCTCGGCGATCGCGCGGTTGCCCCCGGAAGCGCGCCGGTGGACCTCGGCGCGTCGATCGAACGCAACTACAAGCCGCTGATCACGACGTTGCGCACGCTGCCGTTCCCGACCGTCTGCGCGGTCAACGGCGTCGCCGCCGGCGCCGGCGCGAACCTCGCGCTTGCCTGCGATCTCGTCATTGCGGCGAAGTCGGCGAGCTTCATTCAGGCGTTCTGCAAGATCGGGCTCGTCCCCGATTCGGGCGGAACGTATTTCCTGCCGCGCCTTGTCG
Organism: uncultured beta proteobacterium; assembly: GCA_963728935.1. Taxonomy (GTDB): domain Bacteria; phylum Pseudomonadota; class Gammaproteobacteria; order Burkholderiales; family Casimicrobiaceae; genus CAVSMC01. The sequence continues at coordinate 78,726 of CAVSMC010000008.1, forward strand.
GCACGGCGCGTGCGATGGGCCTCGCAATGCTCGGCGACAAGCTCTCCGCCGAGCAAGCCGCGGCGTGGGGCCTGATCTGGCGTTGCGTCGACGACGCCGAACTGCAGCCGACGGTCGATGCGTTGCTCGCGCAGATCGCCGCCGCGTCGACGCGCGGCCTCGTCGCGACTCGACGAGCGATCCACGCGTCGGCCGCGCACACGCTGGAGCAACAACTCGATCTCGAGCGCGACCTGCAGCGCGAGCTCGGCTTCGGCGACGATTATCGCGAAGGTGTGGCCGCGTTCATCGCCAAGCGGCCGCCGCGCTTCGCGGCCCGCTGAATGCGACGGTGTCGACAATGGGTGTCGGTTCGCGCAAGCCGCTGACTTGCACGCGCTGCAGCCCGCGCGGATGAAGCGCCTGGCGTCGACGGGGATTCGCGCTTCGCGTGAGACAGCGGCGCAGCGCGCGATAGTCGACGAATGCGCGTGACTCGGGCATTCTTGTGATTCTTCATTGCCAGGCGACGCCACGGGAGACGACGATGTCGACGGCATTGCCGGCCACTGCCACCGTCGCGGTGATCGGTGCCGGCGCGATGGGCTCGGGCATTGCGCAGATCGCCGCGCAGCATGGCCATCGCGTTCAGTTGCACGACACGCGCTTCGGTGCCGCCGACGCCGCGAAGCGCGGCATCGGCGATGCGCTCGGCAAGCTCGTCGCCAAGGGACGTCTCGCGCAACTCGACTGCGATGCCACGCTAGCGCGCATCAGCACAGTCGGCACGCTTGCCGATGCTTGCGTCGCCGGACTTTGCGTCGAGGCGATCGTCGAGGACATCGAAGTGAAGCGAGACCTGATCGGACTGCTCGAGAACGTCGTGTCGCCGCAATGCGTGCTCGCGACCAACACATCGTCGCTGTCCATCACCGCGATCGCCCGCGGCGCGAAGCATCCGGCCCGCATCGTCGGCATGCATTTCTTCAATCCGGCGCCGTTGATGCCGCTGGTCGAAGTCGTCACCGGGCTCGCGACCGATCGCGCGGTGGCCGAAACCGTTTTCGCCACCGCGACCGCCTGGGGCAAGACCGCGGTCTACGCGACGTCGACGCCGGGATTCATCGTCAATCGCTGCGCGCGTCCGTTCTACGCGGAAGCGCTGCGGCTTCTCGCCGAGCGCGCAGCGGATCCCGCGACGATCGACGCGGTGATGCGTGAAGCGGGAGGCTTCCGCATGGGACCGTTCGAGTTGATGGATCTGATCGGCCACGATATCAATTTCGCGGTGACGAAGAGCGTCTGGGAAGCGTACTTCCACGATTCGCGCTTCACGCCGTCGGTCCGCCAGCAGGAGCTCGTCGCCGCCGGATTTCTTGGCCGAAAGAGCGGTCGCGGTTTCTTCGACTACGCTGCCGGAGCACGGACGCCGACGCCGCAGACCGAGCCTGCGCGCGCGCGGCCTTCGCGGATCGTCGTTCGCGGCGAGCCGCGCTTGCTCGACCCGCTCGTGCAGCGATTCGCCGCGGCCGGGCTCGCCGTCGATCGGGCGCAGGTCGATCCGCGCTTCGGTGACGGAGCGATGCAGATCGACGGTGCGTGGCTTGCGCTCTCCGACGGGCGCACGGCGACCGCGCGCGCGGCGGCCGTCGACGCGCGCGATCTCGTGCTCTGCGATCTCGCGCTCGATTTTGCGAGCGCGACACGTCTTGCGATCGCTGCTGCGGACGGTTGCGGCGACGCTTCGTATCGCGCGGTCGTCGGCGCGCTGCAGGCTGCCGGCGTCGCCGTTTCGCGCTTCGATGACGTCGCCGGCCTCGCCGTGCTGCGCACCGTTGCGATGCTCGCGAACGAGGCAGCCGACGCCGTCGTGCAGGGCGTCGCGCTGCCCTCCGACGTCGATCTCGCCATGCAGAAGGGCGTCAACTATCCGCGGGGACCGCTCGGCTGGGCCGACGCGCTCGGCGTGCGAACGATCGCGACGGTGCTCGCAAACATCGCCGCGCATTACGGCGAAGACCGCTATCGCGCTTCGCCGATGATCGCGCGACGCGCGGTCTGCGGAGGCTCGCTGCATGGGTGAGCACCATCCGGCACTGTCGCCGGCCGAAGCGCAACAGCTGGCCGAACGGGTCGCCACGGCGATGTGGTCGCGCGACGACGCGACGCGCAACCTCGGGATGCGGATCGTTCGCGTGGCGCCCGGCGTTGCGCAGATCGCGATGACCGTGCGCGTCGACATGTTGAACGGTCACGCGATCTGTCACGGCGGCTTCATCTTCACGCTCGCCGACAGTGCGTTCGCGTACGCGTGCAACAGTTACAACCTGGTCACCGTCGCTTCGGGCTGCGCGATAGAATTTCTCGCGCCGGCGCGCGAGGGCGACACTCTCACGGCCGAGTGCAGGGAAGTCTCGTCGAGCGGGAGAACGGGTGTGTACGACGCCGACGTGACGAACCAGCGCGGCGAGAAGATCGCGCTGTTCCGCGGCAAGAGCTACCGCATCAAGGGCCACGTGACCGCAGAGCCGACCGGCTCCTAGCGCACCGAAAAGTAGGGTCAGACTCGACTTTTCGCTGACCGTTCGGCATCGCCGAGTCCGCCGCACGAAAAGTCGAGTCTGACCCTATTTTTCCTACTTTTCGCGGAACAGCGACACGATCAGCTCGCGCAGCCACCGATTGCCCGCGTCGCCGACGAACCGCCATGCCCAGTGCACGCTGACGTCGAACGCAGGTAGTCCGACGCGAGAGCGCCAGACGGCATAGTCGCCCATCTGCGCGAATACATCGTAGAGGCGCGACGGCATCACGACGGCGAGATCGGTCTCGGCAAGGATGCGCGGCAGCACCATGAAGTGCGGCGTCGACAGCCGAACGCGTCCCGTCAATCCGAGCGCTTCGAGCGCGCGCGCCGTCGCCGGGTGCGAACGGACGAGTGCGTAGTCGAGCTTCGCGAGCGCGGCGCGGCTTGATCGCGTCTGCGCGAGCGGGTGCTGGCGGCGCATGACGACGACGTAGCGTTCGGACAGCAGCAGCGTCTTCTCGGCGTTGCCGAGCGACGGAATGTAGCCCAGCGCAAGATCGATCCGCGCGCTCTCGAGCGCCGGCAGGATGTCGCCGGTGTCGAGCTGATGGACTTCGACGCGCACGTTTGGCGCGCGATGGGCGAGCGCCGCCATCAGCGGCGGCAGGAACACCGCTTCGCCGATGTCGGTCATGTGCAGCCGGAACGTCCGCTCGGACGCGGCGGGATCGTAGCGTTCGGTGTCGTTGATCGCGACATCGAGGATGCGCAGCGCCTGGCGCACTGCGTCGGCAAGCCGATCGGCCTTCGCCGTCGGCGCCACGCCGCTCGCCCGGCGCACGAACAGCGGGTCCCGATGCAGCGCGCGCAGCCGTGCGAGCGCGTGGCTCACCGTCGGCTGCGAGACGCCGAGCCGCTCGGCTGCGCGCGACACGCTCGCCTCGGCGTAGATCGCGTCGAACGTCTGCAACAGGTTGAGGTCGATGTCGGCGATATTCATGGCAAGAATGAGCTATATGGCGTCCATGATATCGACAAATAGTACGCCCGCGCTTACAGTAGGGCGAATACCCAGGAGGAGTCGCGTGGAAGTTTCGTTCAGCCGCGAGGTTCGGATGCTGCGCCGCGGCGGCGGCGAAACGTTCGAAGGCGAGGGCATCCTCGCGATCACCAAGGCGCTGCTGCAGTCCGGCGTTGCCTACGTCGGCGGTTACCAGGGCGCGCCGGTGTCCCACTTGATGGACGTACTCGTGCAGGCGAAGGACTACCTCGCCGAGCTCGGCGTCCACGTCGAGGCGTGCGCGAACGAGGCGTCGGCGGCCGCGATGCTCGGCGCATCGATCCACTATCCGCTGCGCGGCGCCGTCACGTGGAAGTCGATCGTCGGCACCAACGTCGCCGCCGACGCGCTGTCGAATCTCGCCTCTCCCGGCGTCACCGGGGGTGCTCTGATCGTCATCGGCGAGGACTACGGCGAAGGCGCGAGCGTCGTGCAGGAGCGCTCGCTCGCGTTCGCGCTGAAATCGTCGTTGCTGCTGCTCGACCCGCGGCCCGAGCTCGCCCACATGGTCCGCACGGTCGAGCACGCGTTCGCATTGTCCGAGGCGGCGAGCACGCCGGCGATGCTGCAGCTTCGCGTGCGCGCCTGCCATGTGCGCGGGCGCTTCGAATGCCGCGACAACGTCGCGCCGCCGGTATCGGCGAATCATGCGATGGAAGGCCCGGCGCCGTTCGACTACGCGCGCCTTTCGCATCCGCCGTCCACGTTTCGTCACGAGAAGGTCAAGAGCGCCGAGCGGCTGCCGGCCGCCCGGCGTTACATCGCCGAGCATGGGCTGAACGAGCGGTTCAACGGCCGTCGCGACGACCTCGGCATCATCGTGCTCGGCGGTCTGTACAACTCGCTCGTGCGAGCGCTCGCGCAGTTCGGCCTCGCCGACGCTTTCGGCGAAAGTCTCTTGCCGATCTTCGTTCTGAACGTCGTCTACCCGATAGTGCCCGAAGAGATCCACGGCTTTTGCGCCGGCAAGCGCGCGGTGCTCGTCGTCGAGGAGGGTCAGCCGGAATTCGTCGAGCAGGAGATCGTCTCGCTTCTCGCGCGCGCCGGCGTCGCTACGCGCGTCGAGGGCAAGGGTCCGTTGCCGATGGCGGGCGAATACTCGGTCGAGGCGATCGCCCGCGGTCTCGCCGACTTTCTGCGACGCCACGCGCCGGAGCTCGCGCTGGGCGAAGGCGAACGATGGCTCTCCGCGCTCGATGCGCGCCGTACCGACGTCGCCGCCGCACTCGTGCAGCCGCTGCCGCCGCGGCCGCCGAACTTCTGCATCGGCTGCCCCGAGCGACCGGTGTTCGCGGCGATGAAGCTCGCGCAGCAGACGGTCGGACCGGTGCACGTCGCTGCCGACATCGGATGCCATTCGTTCGCGACGTTCGAGCCGTTCTCGCAGGGCCACTCGATCCTCGGTTACGGCATGAGCCTCGCGAGCCGCGCCGGCGTGTCCCCGGCGATGAAGCGGCGCGTCATGGCGGTCATGGGCGACGGCGGCTTCTGGCACAACGGACTTCTCACCGGCGTGCAATCGGCGCTGTTCAACGGTGCCGACGCCGTTCTCGTCATCATGAAGAACGGTTACACGTCGGCGACCGGCACGCAGGAAATCATCTCGACGCCCACCGACGCGGCGAAGGACGACGCCGAGGACAAGGGCGAGAGCCTCGCGCACAAGAACGCGCTGATCGAGCGCACGCTCGCCGGCATCGGCGTCAAGTGGCTGCGCAAGGTCGACAGCTACCACGTCGACGAGATGCGCTCGACGCTCGAGGAGGCGTTGACCACCGACCATGCCGGCCTCAAGGTGATCATCGCCGAAGGTGAATGCCAGCTCGAGCGCCAGCGCCGCGTCAAACCGTGGCGCGCGAAGCTGCTCGCCGCGGGAACGCGCGTCGTTCGCGTGAAGTACGGCGTCGACGAGGATACGTGCTCGGGCGATCACTCGTGCATTCGGCTGTCCGGTTGTCCGACGCTGTCGTTGAAGGACAGCGGCGACCCGCTGAAGGTCGATCCGGTCGCCACCGTGCTCGACGGCTGCGTCGGTTGCGGGCTCTGCGGCGAGAACGCGCATGCGGCGAGCCTCTGTCCGTCGTTCTACCGCGGCGAAGTGATCCAGAACCCGAATTGGCGCGACCGCATGGCCGCTGCGGCACGCAACGTGTTCGTCAGGGCGATGCAGCCGGCATGACCCGCGAGCGACCGGTCACGATTCTCGTTGCCGCATTGGGCGGGCAAGGCGGCGGCGTGCTCGCCGAATGGCTCGTCGACGCCGCGGCGCATGCGGGCTATCGGGCGCAGAGCACATCGATTCCGGGCGTCGCGCAGCGCACCGGCGCGACGACGTACTACATCGAGATCTTCCCGACGCCCGCAAACGCATTGTCGGGGCGTGAGCCGGTGTTCTCGCTGCTGCCCGTGCCGGGCTGCATCGACGTGCTGGTCGCCTCCGAGCTGCTCGAGACCGCGCGCATCGTGCAAAGCGGCATGGCGGATGCGGCGAGCACGACGATCGTCACGTCGTCGTCGCGCGCGCTCACGACCGCCGAGAAGATGTCGCTCGGCGACGGCCGCTTCGCGTCGGACCGCCTCTACGACGCCGCGCGAAAGCACAGCCGGCGCTTCGTCGCATTCGACATGGAAGCGGCCGCGCGCGAAGCGGGCACGGTCGTGAGCGCCGTGATGTTCGGAGCGGTAGCTGCGACCGGCGTCCTGCCGTTCGGCCGCGACGCGTGCGAGGCTGCGATCGATGCGATGGGCGTCGGCGCACAGGCGAGCCGACGCGGGTTCGCCACAGGCTTCAACCTCATGGCGTCCCCGACAACGCTTGGTAGCGCTGCCGCCGTGCTGCCGAAATCGCCGGTAACGGACGTCTCCGTCGCGATCGCTGCCTTTCCCGCGTCGTGCCGCGACATCGTCGCAGCCGGGTATCGTCGCCTTGTCGAATTCCAGGGCACGGCGTACGCGGAGCTCTATCTCGATCGGCTCGCCGCGGTTCGCGACGCCGAGCATGCGCACGACGCACCGCCCGGGCACGACGCCGCGGTCACGCGCGAAACGGCGCGCTTTCTCGCGCTTTGGATGGCGTTCGACGACATCGTGCGCGTCGCGCAATTGAAGTGCCGCGCGAGCCGCTTCGCGCGTGTGCGCCGTGAAGTCGGCGCGGCCGAGCGCGACATCGTTCGCATCGTCGATCTGTTCAAGCCCGGCGTGCCGGAGATCGCGGGACTGTTGCCGGCATCGCTCGCGCGTTCGATGCTTGCGTGGGACCGGCGGCGACAGGCGCGCGGCAAGCGGCCCTTTGCGATCGCGCTGCATCTGCGCAGCGACGGCGTTGCCGGTTTCGCGGCGTTGCGCGCGCTCGCCGCATTGCGCGGGCTGAGGCCGCGGATGTCGCGTTATGCCGAGGAGCAAGCGGCGATCGAGCGCTGGCTCGCGGCGATCGCCGCGGCGCTCGCATCGGACCGGTCGTGCGCGTACGAGATCGCGCTCTGCGGCCGGTTGGTCAAGGGGTACGGCGAGACCAACGCGCGCGGCAAGCGCAATCTCGCGCACATCGTCGAGCATCTCGCCGGCGAGCGCGCATTCGCGTCGCCGGGCGAGCGCGCGCAGGCGATCCGCGACGCGCGCGAGGCGGCGCTCGCTGACGAAGGCGGTCGCACGTTGGACGCCGCGCTCGCGCGGCACGGCGCGCCGCCGCGGCCGGTCGTCGCCAAGCCCATCGCATGGACGAAGAAACCCGCGGCGTCGCAGCCGAGGCGCGTCGCATGACGTTTCGCCACACGACCGAGTTCACCGTCGAATTCGGTGACTGCGATCCGGCGCAGGTCGTCTGGTTTCCCAATTTCTTCCGCTGGATGGACGCGGCGTCGCGTCACTTCTTTCTCGCGGCGGGCGTGCCGCCGTGGCGAGAGCTCGAGCGCACCGAAGGCATCATCGGCACGCCGCTGGTCGAGGCATCGGCGCGCTTCATCCGGCCGGCGACCTACGGCGACCGGATCGCGATCGAGACCGCGGCGGAGTGGCGCGGCAACCGGATCGTGCTCGTGCACGTCATTCGCCGCGGCGACGACATATTGGTCGAGGGCACCGAGGTGCGCTTCTTCGCGCGGCGCCATCCGGACGATCCGCGCAAGATCATCCCGGTGCCCGCGCCGGACAGCGTACGCATGTTGTTGGATTGAGCACGCGGCACCGCGAGCGCCGGATACCGGCGGCGCCATAACAACATCCGCGCGCACGACGCGCGGAGCCAGAGGAGGATCGCGATGGAGCACGTCGTCACCGACGCACCGATTCGCCCCGGCGCGGCACTCGGCCCGGCCGGACGTGCACTGCTCGTGCTCGCGCGCTGGCTCGCGATCGCCGGTGGGACGGTCTTCGTCGCGCTGGTCGTGATGGAGATCGTCTCGATCGTCGGGCGAAAGCTCTTCTCGTGGACGGTTCCCGGTGACGTCGAAGTGCTGCAGATGTGCGCGGCATTCGCGTCGGCGACGTTCTTCGCGTACTGTCATCTCGTCGGCGGCGACGTCAAGGTCGACTTCTTCACGCACAAGCTCGCGCCGCGCACGATCGCGCGGCTCGACGCGTTCGGCTCCTTTCTCGTCGGCTCGTTCGGCGCGCTGATCGCGTGGCGCTCGGCCGCCGGAGCGCAGTCGATCATGGAGGTGGGTGAGACGTCGGCGATCCTCGGCTGGCCGGTCTGGATCGCGCAGGCGCTGATGGTGCCGGGATTCATTTTGCTCGCGCTCGCCGGCTTCTACATGGCGGCGCACCACGTGCGATCGAGCCTTCGGGTGCGCGGATGAGACATCCTGTGTCAACCCCCCGCCGTGTTGAGGCGCAGCGCGAGCCAAAGGCCCGAAGGGCGCGTCGCCGCGCGAGTCCGCCGAGGCGGACGGAGCGCCCGTCGACGCATAGCGACCGATCGGAGGCCGAGGGATGACCTCTTCATCCGAGACGGCGCCGGGACTCCGATGAGCGGCGTCGCGCTGGGCGGGAGCATCTTCGCCATCATGCTCGCGCTGATGGTCGTGCGCGTCCCGATCGGCATCGCGATGTTCGCCTGCGGCGCCGGCGGGTACCTGTACCTGACCGGCAATTTCAATGCGCTGCTGAACTCGCTCAAGAATCTCGCGTACGCTCGGCTTTCGAACTACGATCTCGTCGTCATTCCGCTGTTCCTGCTGATGGGGCAGTTCGCGACGCACGGCGGATTGTCGAAATCGCTGTTCCGCTTCGTCAGCGCATTTCTCGGCCATCGCAAAGGCGGCATTGCGATGGCCGCGATCGGCGCTTGCGCCGGATTCGGCGCCATCTGCGGCAGCTCGCTCGCGACCGCCGCGACGATGGGACAAGTCGCGTTGCCCGAGCTGCGCCGCTATGGCTACTCGGGGTCGCTCGCGACCGGTGCGCTTGCCGCCGGCGGCACGCTGGGCATCATGATCCCGCCGTCGGTCCCGTTGGTGATCTACGCGATCCTCACGCAGGAGTCGATCGGCAAGCTGTTCATGGCAGCGGTGCTGCCCGGGATCATCGCGATGCTCGGCTACATGCTCGTCGTCAAGCTGATCGTCACGTGGCGGCCGAACGCCGGACCGGCCGGACCGATTGTCGCCTGGTCGGTGAAGATCAAAAGCCTGCTGGAAGTGCTGCCGGTATTGCTGGTGTTCGTCGTCGTCATCGTCGGCATCTACGGTGGGTGGGCCAACCCCACCGAAGCCGCGGCGATCGGCGCCGCCGCCTGCGGCGTGCTCGCCGTTGTGACGGGCGGTATGCGGTTGTCTGGCCTCGCCGACAGCACGCTCGGGACGGCCCAGGCGACCGCGATGATCTTCCTCGTGCTGCTCGGCGCCGATATGCTGAACACGACGCTCGCGCTGTCGCAGATGCCGACCGAGCTCGCGACGTGGGTGAAGAACAGCGGCCTCGCACCACTGCTCGTCATGGTGATGATCCTCCTGATCTACATCTTCCTCGGTTGCGTGATGGATTCGCTTGCGATGATCCTGCTCACCATACCGATCTTCTATCCGATGGTGATGAGTCTCGACTACTGGGGAATCTCGCAGGAGGACAAGTCGATCTGGTTCGGCATCCTCGCGCTGATGGTGGTCGAGGTGGGGCTCGTGCACCCGCCGGTCGGCATGAACGTTTACATCATCAACCGTCTGGCGAAGGACGTTCCGCTCACCGAGACGTTCAAGGGGGTCGTTCCCTTCCTTCTATCCGACGCGGTGCGCATCGCACTGCTGCTCTATTTCCCCGTCGTTGCGCTGTTGCTGGTCCATACGTTCAAGCGGTAGCCCGTTCTTTGAGGAGGAGAGTCGCCATGATCAAACGCAGGTACGCAATGCTCGTCGCCGCGGTCGCATTCGTCGCGGGCGCCGCCCGCGCGCAGGAAGTGACGTTGAAGATCCATCATTTCCTGCCGCCGAAGGGAACGATCCAGGCGCAGGTGTTCGAGCCGTGGTGCGAAAAGCTCGGCAAGGAATCGAACGGCCGCATCAAGTGCCAGATCTATCCGGCGATGCAGCTCGGTGGCACGCCGCCGCAGCTGTTCGACCAGGCGCGCGATGGCGTTGCCGACATCATATGGACGCTGCCGACCTACCAGGCGGGCCGTTTCCCCAAGTCGGAAGTGTTCGAGCTTCCGTTCATGGCGACGAATTCCGAGACCGGCAGCCCGGCGTTCTGGGACTACGTGCATAAGAACGCGATGGACGAATTCAAAGGCGTCAAGGTGCTCGCGCTGCATGTCCACGACGGGTCGCTGTTGCACTTCGCGAACAAGCGGGTGACCAACCTCGAGGAGATCAAGGGTCTCAAGGTGCGCGCGCCGACGCGCATCGGCACCAAGTTCCTAACCGCGATCGGTGCCGTTCCGGTGCAAATGCCGGTTCCGCAGGTCACCGAGTCGATCGCGAAGGGCGTCATCGACGGCGCGATGATTCCTTGGGAGGTCGTGCCGGCGATGAAGCTGCAGGAGGTGACGAAATACCATCTCGACACGCCGGCGGGACTTCCGAAGATGTCGAACTCGATCTTCGTCGTCGCGATGAACCAGGCGAAATACGACAGCCTGCCTGCGGACCTCCGAAAGATCATCGACGCCGACACGGGCATCGAATGGTCGAAGCAGATCGGCAAGATATTCGACGGCACGACCGCTCCCGGCAAGAAGCTCGCCGCGGCCGCGGGAGGCGTCTTCGATACGCTGTCACAGTCGGAGTACGAGCGCTGGCGGAAGGCGTGCGAGCCCGTGGTGAAGGAATGGATAACCGAGGTGGGCGCGAAAGGCGCCAACGGCCAGGCGCTGGTCGACGACGCCCGCGCGCTGATCAAGAAATACGGCGGCTGACGTTGCGTCACGGCGGCTGACGTTGCGTCGACGTCCCGCCACCATCGAGCGCACGGCGGCCGCAAACATGCCGGCCGCCGGAAGAGGCTCGTATGGCGATGTGGCACGTTCAACTTCTCGGCCGCTTGCGCGCGACGCACGGCAATTCGGTCATCGCGCAGTTTCCGAGTCGGCCGGTCGCGATGCTGCTCGCGCGCCTTGCGCTGCAGCCGCAGCGGCGGCATGCGCGCGAGGAGTTGATGCTGATCGCTGCGCGGCATGCGGCGAATGCGCGCGGTTAGGCATCGGCGCGATCGGCCGTCGAGCCCTTCCGCTTCTTCGCGCTTAGCGTTCGCGTTCTCGTCTGCGCCGCGCGGCCGGCCCTTGGACGCGCGGCGTTAATCGGCTAGCATGGGACGTTCGTTCCGCGTCGATCGAAGTCGTTGACAAGGGCACATGAGCGACAAGGCATTCGCATCGCAGGCCGACCTCGAGGAAAAGACGGTCAGCTTCGACAAGCTCTCCGACCACGCGTACGCCTACACGGCGGAGGGCGACCCCAACACCGGCATCGTCGTCGGCGACGACGCGGTGATGGTGATCGATACGCAGGCGACACCGGTGATGGCGCAGGATGTGATCCGCCGCATCCGCGAGGTGACCGACAAGCCGATCCGCTACGTCGTGTTGTCGCACTACCACGCGGTGCGCGTGCTGGGCGCATCCGGCTACCAGCCCGAGCAGATCATCGCGAGCCGCGATACGTACGATCTGATCGTCGAGCGCGGCGAAGCGGACATGAAGAGCGAGATCGAGCGCTTCCCGCGGCTGTTTCGCGCCGTCGAATCGGTGCCTGGCCTCACGTGGCCGACGATCGTATTCGAGAAACGTTTGACGATGTGGCTCGGCAAGCTGCAAGTCGACATCATGCAAATCGGCCGCGGTCACACCAAGGGCGACACCGTCGTATGGCTCCCGGACGACAAGATCCTGTTTTCCGGTGACCTGGTCGAATATGGCGCAACGCCTTATACCGGTGACGCGTACCTGCGCGACTGGCCGGCGACGCTCGACGCGATATCGTCGCTCGCACCGTCGAAGCTCGTTCCCGGCCGCGGGGCGTCGCTGCAGACGCCGGTGCAGGTCGCGGCGGGACTCGCGGGGACGCGCGCGTTCGTCGAGGATCTGTATTGCGCGGTCGAGCTCGGCGCGAACGCCGGCAAGGACCTTCGCACCGTGTACAAGGAAACATACGAGGCGCTCAAGCCCAAGTTCGGTCACTGGGTGATCTTCGACCACTGCCTGCCGTTCGACGTCTCGCGCGCCTACGACGAGGCAACCGCGCATCGCGACCCTCGCGTGTGGACGGCGCAGCGCGACAAGGAGATGTGGCGGGCGCTCGAAGGCTGATGGCGGTCATGTCCGACAATCTCGCGTATCAATCCGGCTTCGGCAACGAATTCGCGTCCGAGGCGCTGCCGGGCGCGCTGCCGGTCGGTCAGAACTCGCCGCAACGCTGTCCTTACGGTCTGTACGCCGAGCAGCTTTCCGGCACCGCGTTCACGGCGCCGCGCGGCGCGAACCGGCGCACGTGGCTCTATCGCATTCGGCCCGCCGCGGTCCATCAGCCGTTCCGCATGATCGACAACGGTCGAATCGAAAGCCGTTTCGACAAGGTCGCGACGACGCCGAACCAGCTGCGCTGGGATCCGTTGCCGATTCCGCAGGCGCCCACCGATTTCGTCGAAGGCCTCGTCACGATGGCGGGCGTCGGCGATCCGGCATCGCTCGCCGGCTGCGGTATCCATGTCTATGCGGCGAACCGGTCGATGAGCGGCCGATTCTTCTACGACGGCGACGGCGAGCTGCTGATCGTGCCGCAGCAGGGTCGAATCGATCTGGCGACGGAAATGGGACGATTGCGCGTCGAGCCGCAACAGATAGCACTCGTTCCGCGCGGCGTGCGGTTTCGCGTCGAGCTGGCCGACGGACCGTCGCGCGGCTACGTCTGCGAAAACTACGGCGCGCCGTTCCGCTTGCCCGATCTCGGTCCGATCGGATCGAACGGACTTGCGAATCCGCGCGACTTTCTCGCGCCGGTCGCCTGCTACGAGGACCGTCAGGGCGACTTCGAGCTCGTCGCGAAGTTCATGGGCAACCTGTGGAGCGCGGCGATTGCCCATTCGCCGCTCGACGTCGTCGCATGGCACGGCAACTACACGCCGTACGTCTACGATCTGCGCCGCTTCAATACGATCGGGTCGGTGAGCTATGACCACCCTGATCCGTCGATCTTCCTCGTGCTGCAATCGCAGAGCGACACGCCGGGTGTGGACACGATCGACTTCGTCATCTTCCCGCCGCGCATCCTGTCGATGGAGCACACGTTCCGACCGCCGTGGTTCCACCGCAACGTCGCGAGCGAGTTCATGGGCTTGATCCACGGCGCGTACGATTCGAAAGCCGAAGGCTTCGTTCCCGGCGGCGCGAGCGTGCACAACAGCATGACCGGTCACGGCCCCGACGCAGCGACGTTCGAGCAGGCGAGCCGCATCGACACGTCGAAACCCGCGTACATCCGCGAAACGATGGCGTTCATGTTCGAAACGCGCGGCGTGATCCGGCCGACGCAGGCGGCGCTCGAATCGGCGCAGCTGCAGTCGGAGTATTACCGCTGCTGGCAGGATCTCAAGAAGAATTTCGACCCGACGCGCCGTTAGCGCGCAATCATCATGACCTACGAGAACATCGTCGTCGAGCGCCGCGAGCGCGTCGGCCTGGTTCGACTGAACCGGCCGCAACGGATGAATGCGTTGAGCGACGCGCTTGCCGTGGAGTTGAAGCAGGCGCTCGCCGACTTCGACGCCGACCCCGCCATCGGCGCGATCGTCATCACCGGCAACGACAAGGCGTTTGCGGCCGGCGCCGACATCGGCGCGATGGCCGAATGGGACTATCAGAAGGTCTACGCCGACAACTACATCACCAAGGACTGGGAGTCGGTGCGCACGACGCGCAAGCCGGTGATCGCCGCCGTCGCCGGCTACGCGCTCGGCGGCGGCTGCGAGCTCGCGATGATGTGCGACCTGATCGTCGCGGCAGAGACGGCGAAGTTCGGGCAGCCGGAAATCACGATCGGCACGATGCCGGGGCTCGGCGGAACGCAGCGGCTGCCGCGCGCCGTCGGCAAGGCGAAGGCGATGGACTGGTGCCTCACCGGCCGGATGATCGACGCCGCCGAAGCCGAACGCGCGGGGCTCGTATCCCGGGTCGTCACCGCCGACAAGCTCGAGGACGAGGCGCTCGCGCTCGCGGCCAAGATCGCGAGCTTCTCGCTGCCGGTCGTGCTGAAGATCAAGGAATCGATCAACCGCGCGTACGAGTCCTCGCTCGCCGAGGGCTTGCTGTTCGAGCGCCGCGAGTTCCACGCGACGTTCGGCCTCGACGATCAGAAGGAAGGGATGCGCGCGTTCGTCGAGAAACGCAAGCCGACCTTCAAGCATCGCTGATCGAGCGAATGGAGGCTCCGCAGGACCTCGTCGTTGCGCGTCCCGCTGACGGTGTGCTGTCGTTGACGCTCAACCGACCCGATGCGCGCAACGCGCTGCGCACGCAAACGCTTTCCGAGATCGCCGCGCAATTCGCCGCCGCGGCGAACGACGACGCGGTACGCGCCGTCGTCGTCACCGGCGGTCTCGAGTACTTCGCCGCGGGCGCCGACATTCGCGAGATGGCGCCGCTCGGCCCGATCGACGTCCTCACGCACGACCGGCAGCGTCACTGGCGCGCGATCGCGGCGTTTCCCAAGCCGTGGATCGCCGCGGTCAACGGTTATGCGCTCGGCGGCGGTTGCGAGCTCGCGCTGATGGCCGACATGATCGTCGCGGGAACCAATGCGCAGTTCGGGCAGCCAGAGATCAATCTGGGACTCATTCCGGGCGCCGGCGGCACGCAACGACTCGCGCGCGTTGCCGGCAAGGCGCTGACGATGCAGATGCTGCTGACCGGGCAGCCGATCGACGCACGCGCCGCGCTCGCCGCGGGTATCGTCGTCGAGGTCGACGAGCCCGAGAGCGCGCTCGCGCGCGCCGTCGAGATCGCGACGATCATCGCGTCGAAGCCGCCGCTCGCCGCGCGGCTCGCGAAGGAGGCCGTGCTGCGTGCGTACGAATCGCCGTTGTCGGAAGCGCTCGCGAGCGAACGGCAGGCGTTTGCGCTGCTCGCGGCGAGCGAAGATCGCAACGAGGGCATCGCCGCGTTCCTCGACAAGCGACCGCCCAAGTTCAGCGGCCGCTAGCGTTCGACGGAGGCGAAGATGACCGTTCCTCGGATAATGGCGACCGCGCTCGCGATGCTGGCGCTCGTCGGTTGCGCAGCGACGACGCTGCGCGATTCGTGGATCGACCCCGACTTTCGAGGCGGCCCGTTCCGCAAGGTCCTCGTCGTTGCCGTGCACCCCAACGCGACCGAGAGCCGCGTGTTCGAAGATCTCTTTGCGCAGCAGGTCTCGACCACGGGTGCGCAAGCCATTGCGGGCTGGCGGGCGATTCCGCAGGACGCGAAGGTCGAAGAGCAGGTGTGGAACGCCGCCGTCGAAGCCTCCGGTGCCGATGCGCTGGTGCTCGTCCGTCTGTTGCGAATCGACCGGCGGACGAGCGTCACGACCACCGTCGTGCCGTCGGGACCGGTTTGGGGCTACGGCTGGGGTTATTACAACGCCTGGGTCGCCGTTCCCGAGGTGCGGCAGTACGACATCGCGACCGTCGAGACGCGCGTATTCGACGTGCGCTCGCGCAAGCTCGTCTGGTCGGGGATGACCGAGACGTTCGAGCCGACGAGCGTCACCAAGGAAACGCCGGGCTTCGCGCGCGTAATCCTGGCCGAGCTCGCGCGGCGGGGGCTCGTTCCCAACGCGCCTGCCTGACCGCGCGAATCACGCGAGATGGAGCGTCAGCGCCGCGGCAACGGCCGCAATGGCTGCCCATAGCGCGATCGCGATCGACGAGCGCCGCCACCGGGCCGGCAACAAATCGTCGTCGCGAAGGCCGGCGGGGAAGGGCCGCGGCGGAACCGGAATGATCTTCATCTCGGCGCGGCGCGGTGGCAGGCGGGCATGGTATTCGCGCAGCGTCACGATCGGAGCGTCGCCGAAGGCGCGGCTCGACGGCAACTGCGGAAGGCGCGCAAACACGAGCGCGTCGATGTCCTCGGCGAGCATCGTCGCGAGCTCGCCGCGCGGTGTCTCGGATTCGTTGGCCAAGCCGACCAGCGCAGCGCCGATCTCCTCGAACGCGGCAGCCGGCAGCAGCCGTGTCGCATCCTCGGTCGCATAGTCGTACGCGCGTCGCGCGCCGGCCATCGAGCGCTCGCGCGCAAGCAGCAAGGCAAACGCGAGCGGCGCGAGCGGACGCCATGCGGGGATCCGCGATGCGATGTCGAGCCCGAGCGTGCGCAACGTGTCGACGCTGATGCCGGTGCAGTTCATCGCCGCGTGATCGTAGTGGAGCTGGTGGCGATAGAACTGGTTGTAGACGCGGTTCATCGCACCTTGCACGAGCTCGGCGGCGCGCGCGTCGCGCAGCGCCGCCACGAGCAGCGCGCCGGGGCGATACCAGATCTGCCCGGCGTTGAGGTCGGCGAGGTAGTTGTCGAGCGGCACCGGTGCGCCGATGATGCCCTTCTCGCTTTCGGAGTCGAGCGCGTAGAAGTTGTCGACGAGCCAATCGCCGATCGCGCCGTCGCGCTCGAGCCGGCCGGTCGCGAGCGCGAAGTGGCCGGCGTGCGCTTCGTCGTCGTCGCCTTGCGCGCCGGTCAGGATCAGCGCCAGCGCGTACCCGCTGCGCAAGCGCACGCGATCGTCGCGCCGCCACAACGTCCATGCATCGAAGGGGCTGCGCGCGCCGCCTCGCGGTGCTTCTCGCACGAGCTCGCGCAACGCGCGTTGTGCCGTCATCCCCGGGTCCAAACGACGCGGCGGCGGCGATTCGGCGAGCGCGAACTCCTCCGGCCACAACGTGCGGGCGACGAACCGGCCGCCGTCGTTCGCGCCGCGCAATTTCACTCGCCGCTGCGCGAAGAAGCGAGCCGAAGATGCGTCGAAATATGAGCGATTGAGCGGATGCTTCGGCGCGAGCGCGAGCGGCTTTCGTATGTCGGCGCATGCGAGCTCTTCCGCGTCCGCGGATAGGCGCGCGTGGCAAACGACCTCAGGCGCTGCGATCCAGACAAGCGGCGGATACGCGAGCGGTGCGCCGCTCTGTCGCTCGCGCGCCCAGCTCCGCACGTCCTCTTGCGTTGGAATGCCGCGGGAGAACTGCGCTACGGGCATCCCGCGTGCGGGTGCCGCGACCGTTTCATTCGCAAAATACCATCGTGCCTGCCGAATCGTCGCTTCGCCCGCTTGCCCGCCGCGGACGACGCGAAACGATGCGTGCGGATAGAGTCCGAGCCAGCCGCTCGCGGTGTCGTCGAGCGACGTCGAGCGATCGACCGTCACACGGTCAGCCGACCGATATGCGCGGCGCACCGGCGTCGAATTCGCCGATCACCGCAACGCGCGCGAATCCGTCACGACGAAAGATCGTCAGCACTTCGGTGGCGATCTCGGGCGCGCACGCGACGAGCAGGCCGCCCGACGTTTGCGGGTCGGTAAGGATTGCTCGTTCGACGTCTCCGATGCGCGGGCCGAGGTCGACGTCGCCGCCATAGCTTGCCCAGTTGCGTGCAGAGGCACCGGTGACGAAGCCCGTTCGCGCAAGCTCCGTCACGCCGGGATGCAACGGTATGCGCGCGTAGTCGACGCACGCGCCGACTTGTGACGCGCGGCAGACTTCGAGCAGATGGCCAAGCAGGCCAAAGCCGGTCACGTCGGTCAGCGCATTTACGCCGTCGAGCTTGCCAAGCGAGATGCCCGGCGTATTGAGTTGCGTCGTCGACGCGATCATCGCGGCGTAATGCTCGCGCGACAGCTCGCCCTTCTTCAGCGTTGCGCTGTAGACGCCGACGCCGAGCGGCTTGCCGAGGATCAGCGCGTCGCCGGCGCGCGCACCGGCGTTGCGCTTCAGATGCCGCGGGTCGACGATGCCGATCACAACGAGCCCGTAGATCGGCTCGACCGAATCGATCGAATGCCCGCCGGCGATCGGAATCCCAGCCGCCGCGCAAACCGCCTCGCCTCCTTCGAGCACGCGGCGGATCGTCGCCATCGGCAGCTTGTCGATCGGCATTGCGACGAGCGCGAGCGCGAACAGCGGCGTCGCGCCCATCGCGTAGATGTCGGATATCGCGTTGGTGGCGGCGATCGCGCCGAAGTCGTGCGGGTCATCGACGATCGGCATGAAGAAGTCGGTCGTCGCGACGATCGCGCGGTCGTCGTCGATCCGATAGACGGCGGCGTCGTCGGACGTCTCGATCCCTACGAGCAGCGCCCGCGGCACGACGGCTTGCGCCGCGCCGAGGATCTGCCGAAGAACTGCCGGCGCAATCTTGCAGCCGCAGCCGCCGCCGTGACTGAGCTCGGTCAGGCGCAGCGGTGTCGAAGCTTGATCGTTCATCGAAACCCGGCAGTTGCTCGCGAGCCGCTATTGTAACGATGTGCCCCGGTGCGACCGTAAGAGCGCGCCGGTTCGGGCAACTCGGAACGGGTGTGTCGCCTGCGCAAAAAAAACCATCGCAACCGTGACTTAGATCAAGTCCCAACGGCCATCGGCGCTATGCGACTTTCCGCCGCGGGCGTAGCATCGTTGCACGTTGACAACCGTCGATGTCGAAGCCGGAGCGCGCGATGCATGCCGCGCCCGCTCGCATCGCGTCCGCAGTAGCAAACGAGGACTTCATGTCGAATTTCGAAATCGTCTCGCGCGAGGACTTCTCCGACGTCACCTATCTGCTCGAAGTGCGTCATCCGATGATGGCGCGTGCGGCGAAAGCCGGGCAGTTCGTCATCGTGATGGCGCATGAGCACGGCGAGCGCATACCGTTGACGATCGCCGACTTCGACCGCGTGCGCGGCACGATCACGCTCGTGATTCAGGCGGTCGGCAAGTCGACCAAGGAGATGCAGCAAACGCTCACCGTCGGATCGGCGCTGCACGCGGTCGTCGGTCCGATGGGTATCCCGAGCCCGATCGGACACGCGAAGAAAGTGTTGTGCGTCGGCGGCGGACTGGGCGTCGCACCGATCTTTCCGCAAGCGCGCGCATTCAAGGAAGCGGGCGCCTACGTGATCGGCGTCGTCGGCTTTCGCTCGGCCAACCTCGTCTTCTGGGCCGACAAGTTCGAGTCGGTGTGCGATGAGTTTTACCTGTGCACCGACGACGGCAGCGCCGGCATGAAGGGCATGATCACCGCGGGCATCGAAGTGGCGATCGAGCGTCACAAGGACATCGATGAGTGCATCGCGATCGGACCGCCGGTCATGATGAAAGGTTGCGCCGCGGCGACGCGCCCGCACAAGATCAAGACGATGGTGAGCCTCAATCCGCTGATGGTCGACGGCACGGGCATGTGCGGCGGATGTCGCGTCAAAGTCGGCGGACAGGTGAAGTTCGCCTGCGTCGATGGACCCGACTTCGATGCGCACCAGGTCGACTTCGACGATCTGATGCAGCGCCTCAAGCGCTTCGTGCCCGAAGAGAAGGCCGCGCTCGAGCGCTTCAACGAAAACTGCCGTATGCGCACGCACGGCGAGATCGCCTCGCCGCCGCCCGCACTCGATCTCGATCGGTACTGACATGGCGAAGAAGAAAACGATTCGCACGATTCCGCAGGACCGCACGCCGGTTCGCGAGCTGCCGCCGCGCGAGCGCGCGAAGAACTTCGCCGAGGTGAACTGCGGCTACACGCTCGCCGAAGCGCTGAACGAAGCCGAGCGCTGCCTGATGTGCCCCGACCAGCCGTGTGTTGCCGGCTGCCCGGTCGGTGTCGATATTCCGAACTTCATCCAGAAGCTGACCGAGAAGGATTACCGCGGCGCGTACGACGCGATCACCGGCACCAATCTGCTGCCGGCGGTGTGCGGCCGCGTCTGCCCGCAGGAGAACCAGTGCGAAGGCGTCTGCAACGTCGGCGCGACACTGGAGCCGGTCGCGATCGGACGTCTCGAGCGCTTTGTCGGCGACGCGGCGATTCGCGAAGGCTGGACCAACGTTCCGTACATCGAGAAGAATGCGTTCAAGGTCGGCATCGTCGGGTCGGGCCCGGCGGGCATGGCGTGCGCCGCCGACATGGCGAAGGCGGGCTGCGACGTCACGGTGTTCGAGGCGTTCCATCAGCCCGGCGGCGTGCTGCGCTACGGCATCCCCGATTTCCGCCTGCCGAACGACGTGATCGACGCGGAAATCCGCAACCTGTCGAAGCTCGGCGTCAAGTTCGAATGCAACACGCTCGTCGGACGGCTGTTCACGATCGAGCAGATGAAGGACGAGCTCGGCTTCGACGCCGTGTTCGTCGGCACAGGCGCCGGCTATCCGACGATGCTCGGCGTCCCCGGCGATTCGCTGAACGGTGTCCTGTCGGCGAATGAAATGCTGACGCGATGCAACCTGATGCGGGCAAAGGAATTCCCGGCATTCGACACGCCGCTGCCGCTCGGTCGCAACGTCGCGGTCGTCGGCGCTGGCAACACCGCGATGGACGCGCTGCGCGTGAGCCTGCGGCTAGGCGCCGCCAAGGTGTCGTGCATCTACCGGCGCAGCAAGACCGAATGTCCGGCGCGCGCCGAGGAAGTGCATCACGCCGAAGAGGAGGGCATCGAATTCCATTGGCTCACCAATCCGGTCGAGGTTCTCGACGACGGCAAAGGCGGCGTGCGCGCGATGCGCTGCGTGCGCATGGAGCTCGGCGAGCCCGACGCATCGGGCCGCCGCCGTCCGGTTCCCATCGCCGGCAGCGAGCATGAGATCGAGTGCGACCTCGTGATCTTCGCGATCGGCACCAATGCGAACCCGATCATGGGCCAGACATCGAAGCTCGCGCTCAACAAGTGGGGCTATATCTCCGCCGACGAGACGTTGCAAACGTCGATCGCGGGCGTGTTCGCCGGCGGCGACATCGTCACCGGCGCCGCGACGGTGATCGAAGCGATGGGCGCGGGCCGCAAGGCCGCGCGCGCGATGAAGGCATATCTCGGATTGCGCGACGTCGACCAGCCCTATCAGTCCGGCGGTGTCGGCCAGCTGTTCGGCATCGACTTGCGCGAGAGCAATTTCGTGCGCGTGCGCGCGGTTTGAGCGAAAGAAGACGATATGAGCGAGATCACGATCCAAAAGCCGACGGCCAAGCCGCGGCGAGCCGCCGCGAAGACGGTGACCACGCTTTCGCAACACGTCGTCGAGATCATCAGCGACTCGGGCGAGGGGGCGCAGCGTTGCGGCCAGGCGCTCGGTGCGATCGCCGCGCGCATGGGCAATGGCGTGTGGACCGACGAGATCATTCCCGCGGAGATCCGGCCGCCGGCGCGAAGCGTCGCAGGCGCGTCGGGCAACCGCATCCGTCTCGGCAGCAAGCGCGTGACCAACGGCGGCGACGAGACCGATCTCGTCGTTGCGTTCAACGAGCAGGTGCTGCTCGGCCGCGTGCGCGCGCGCGAACTGAAGCAAGGCGCGACGATCCTGCTCGAAAGCATGTGGCGCGACGACGCCGAGCCGAAGATTTCGGAATCGTATGCGGACACGCATGCGAAGCTCGTCGAGGGTGGCTATCACGTCGTCGAAATCGCGATGGAGCGCGAATGCCGCAAGCTTGTCGCCGATGCGCGCCGCGGCAAGAACATGTTCGCGCTCGGCATGCTGTGCAGCATCTATAGCCTCGACCTCCAGCTCGCCCGCGAGCAGATCGCGCTCACGTTCGGCAAGAAAGCCGAAGCGGTGGTGAAGGCCAACGTCGCGTTGCTCGAAGCGGGCTACGCGTGGGCCGAAGAGAACCTCGACTTCAAGTACAGCATCCCGGCCGAGCGCGCGACCGAGCCGCAGATCGTCGCCAATGGCAATACCGCGCTCGCGCTCGGCGTCGTCGCGTCCGGCATGGACATCTGCGCGATGTATCCGATCACGCCCGCGACGTCGGCATCGCACTATTTGTCGGAGATCTTTGAGAAGGTCGGCGGCGTCGTGCATCAGGCCGAGGACGAGATCGCCGCGTGCGCGTTCGCGATCGGCGCGTCGTACGCAGGACGCTGCACGGTCACGATCACGTCGGGACCCGGGTACTCGCTCAAGCAGGAGGCGATCGGGCTTGCGGTGATGGCGGAGATTCCGCTCGTCGTCGTCAACGTCCAGCGAGGCGGTCCGAGCACCGGCCAGCCGACGAAGGCGGAGCAGGGCGATCTCCTCACGGCGATGTTCGGCAGCCATGGCGATGCGCCGAAAGTCGTGATGGCTGCTTCGACGATCGAAGAGTGCTTCTATTCGATCATCACCGCGCGCAAGATCGCCGAGACGTTCAACATGGTGGTTGTCGTGCTGACCGACGCCAATCTCGCGTCGTCGCAGACGCCGTTCACGCGGCCCAAGTTCAACGACGCATGGCTTGCGCCGCCGATCGATCAGACGCCGGTGCCGGTCGGAGCGAAAGCGTACGACTGGGACGCGCGCACCGGCCTCGCGCGGCGATTCATCCCGGGCCAGCCCAATGGCATGCACACGGTGACCGGCCTCGCGCACGACCGGCAGTCGCACGTCGCGTACGATCCGGACAGCAACGAGGAAGGGCTGCACATGCGCAGCCTGAAGCTCGCGTCGCTCGCGAAGACGCTGACGCCGCCTGCGGTGTTCGGCGGTCCGGAAGGCGACCTTCTCGTCGTCGGTTGGGGCAGCACGAAAGGCGCGATCGAAGAAGCGGTCGAGCGCGTCCGCTCCGAAGGTCTCAAGGTTTCTTCGATGAACCTGCGCTTCCTGCAGCCGATGCAGCCGGGCATCAAGGAGATCATGGCGAGGTTCAAGCGTGTGATGACGATCGAGACCAACTGGAGCGATCGGCCCGAAGACGCGATGATCGACGAAACGAACCGCCGCTATTCGGCGGTGGCGATGCTGCTGCGCTCGCGTTACCTCGTCGACGTCGACTGCTGGAGCGAAGTGCGCGGACAGCCGATCAAGCCGTCGACGATCTGCCGCGTGATCCGCGCGAAGCTGGAGAGCCAATCATGACCACCGCCACCACGTCCTGCCTGTTGCAGCTCTACGACGAGCGCTACGAGCTCGAGGACTATAAGAGCGGCGTTCCGCGCTGGTGCACCGGCTGCGGCGACAACGCGATTCTCGCCGCAGTGCAGAAGCTCTGTCGCGAAGAGCAGCTGCGTCCGGAGAAGACGGTATTCGTGTCGGGGATCGGCTGCTCGTCTCGTTTCCCGCACTACATGAAGACGTACGGATTCCATGGCATCCACGGCCGGGCGCTGCCGGTCGCCGAGGGCGTGCGGATGGCGCGCCCCGATCTGCACGTGTTCGTCAACACCGGCGACGGCGACTGCTGCTCGATCGGCGCTGCGCACTGGATCCACGCGATCCGATACAACATGAACATGACGGTGTTCCTGCACGACAACCAGATCTACGGGTTGACCAAGAAGCAGGCGTCGCCGACGTCGCCCAAAGGCACCAAGAGCAACACGACGCCGCGCGGCAGCTACCTCGACGCGCTCAATCCGCTGACGGTGACGCTCGGCGTGCAGAACGTCTCGTTCGTCGCGCAGGCGGTCGACTGGATCCCCGAGCATCTCTTCGACGTCGTCAAGGCTGCGTACCACCACAAAGGGTTGTCGTTCGTGCGCATCATCCAGCGCTGCCCCGAATGGCTGCCGAAGCTCTTCGAGCCGTGGCTGCACGATCCGCAGAAGGTGAAGATGCTGCATCACGAGCGCGGGATCGCGTTGAGCCCGGGCCTCGCCAAGGTCTACAAGAACACCGAGCTCCACGACCCATCGAACCTCGATCGCGCGCGCGAAGTCGCGTCGTCGATCGATCCGATTCCGGTCGGCATCCTGTATCGCAACGAAGAGGTCCCTTGCTACGAGGACCTGCGGCGCTCCGACGACCTTCGCACGGCGCAGTCGATCCGCAAGGGCCTCGACGCCGAACTGGACAAGTTCACCGTGTGGCCGACGACGGCCGACTCGACCGCGCAGCCCGCCGACTAGACGGCGACCAGCAAACGACAAGGCGAGACCATGGAAGTTGCACTTCAGACCCACGTCGCGTTCCACCTGACCGGCAAGCGGCCCGACGCGAGCCTCGGCGCCGTCGATCCGCTCGACTGCCGCCCTGCGCTGCTTGCGCGCTATCGCGATCTCACGCGGCTGCGCTACGACTATCCGCTCGTGCTCGCCGATGGCGACGAGCCGGTGCAGGCGCTCTCCGCGATCGTCGACCGCGTGGTCGCGCAGACGTCGCAGGGCGACGATGGCGAGCGGATCACCAAGCACGTGCTCGCGCTCGAGCAGCAGATTCGTGCGCTCGCGGCCGAAGGCACTGCCGGAAAGCTCGCGTCGCTATGGGATGTCGCTGCCGCGCGCCTCGGCGCGGGCGCCGACGAATCGTTGCGGGCGAGCCTCGCCAAGGCGCGCGCAGCGCTCGATGTCGATGGCGACGTGATCGACTGCAACGGGGCGACTGCGGCGCGCGTCGTCGCGCACGTCTTTCGCGCGACGCAGCGGCGCAAGGCGCGCGCGTACACGGCCGCGTCCGCACGCCTGATCCATCAGCTATCGGACTTGCTGCGTGCCGATTTCGTCCGCTCCGAAGCAGGACGCACCGCGCAGAGCCTGCGGGCGTCTGTCGGATCGCTGCACGCGGACGCGTTCGACTTCGATGCGATGTCGAAGGTGCTGGGCGGCGCGGTGCCGCCGTCTTCGATGCCGGCAGCGCGCCGACAGCGCATCGAGGGCCTCCTCGCGACGCTTGCGCGGCAACGCTTCCACCCGGTGCCAGAGCTGACCCCGGCGGGGTGGACCTTCGAGTTCGACCGCTGCGACAAGGCGCTTGCTGCCTATCGCGAGCGAGCGCCGCATGTCAAGACGCTGGCGCGCGCGCTTGCGATCGCCGAGCTCGAGATTGCAGGCGAGTACAACGACGCTCGCCACGACGCCTATTTCGATACGTTCGGCGACGACGGCCTCGATCCCGCCGACGTAGCGCTCTTTCCCGACTACCTCGTCTGCATGAACGCGCGGGCGCTCGACGGCGAGGAGAACGCGACGCTGCAGCAGATCCTGTCAGCCGGCCTTCCGATGAAGATCGTCGTCACCAGCGACGATGTGCTCGACACCTCCGCAGCGGGCGAAGGGCATCTCGGATTCGGCCGCCTGAGCAGGCCGCTTGCGACGATGGCGATGGGACTGAACGAAGTGTTCGTGTTGCAGGCGCCGGTGTCGCACTTGTATCGGTCGCGCGAGCGGGTCGCCCGCGGTATCGCTTATCCCGGCGCGGCGCTGTTCCGCGTCTTCTCCGGCGCGAATCCGAACTTCGGCACGCTCGCGCCCTATCTCGTCTCGGCGGCGGCGCTCGAATCGCGCGCGTTTCCGGTGTGGACGTACGATCCGTCGTCGGGTGCCGATTGGGCATCGCGTTTCGACTTGTCGGGCAATCCGCAGGTCGACCGCGACTGGCCGACGACGACGTTCGCCTATGAGGATGCGGACCAGCAGCGCGTCAGCGAAGATCTCGCGTTCACCCTGATCGATTTCGCCGCGTGCGACCGTCGCCATGCGCGCCATTTCGCGAGCGTCGCTCGCTCGCAATGGGCAACGCGCACGGTACCGGCGGCCGATTGTCTCGCCGCCGACACCCGTCCGCCGGAACGTGTGCCGACCGTTGCGCTCGTCGATGGCAACGGTGTGCTCACGCGGGCCATTGTCGACGACAAGCTGATGCGTGAAGCGCGCCGAGCGCGCGAGATGTGGCACAACCTGCAGGAGCTCGCCGGCATCCACAACTCGCACGCGCAACGCGTGCTCCAACGCGACCGCGCCGAGCGCGAGACGCAAGCGCGCGAACGCGCCGAAGCCGCGCCAGCGCCGAGCACGGCTGCGGCTGCCGATGCGTCCGCGCCGGCCGCCGCTGCGCCGGCACCCGCGCCGGCCGCCGCTGCGCCGGTACCCGCGGCGACTGCCGCTGCGCCCGCACGCACGGCGGCGGCGGCACCAGCGGCGGCACCGGCAGCGGCCGCGACTGCGCCGAGCGAGCCCGAAAAGCCGTCCGACGATCCGTACATCGATAGTGCGCGCTGCACGACGTGCAACGAGTGCACGACGATCAACAACAAGATGTTCGCGTACAACAAGGACCAGCAGGCGTACATCGCCAATCCGGACGCCGGAACGTACGCCGAACTGGTCGAGGCGGCTGAAAGCTGCCAGATGGGCATCATCCATCCGGGCAAGCCACGCAATCCGGACGAGCCCGGGCTGGAAGAGCTCATCGCACGCGCCGAGCCCTTTCGCTGAGTCGCGGTTTCGCGCGAAGGGTTCCGAGCGTGAGCCCGGCGCCGCGCACCGCTCCCCAGCCGGGTGCCCGCCCGCCTGCGCGGCGCATCGCGCAGAAAACCCTGACGTTAGCAAGCCTTTTCCGGCGGAGCGCGCAGGCGTAGCATTCCGCAGGCTTATCGGTCGGGCGCGAATCCTGCTACGCGCGGGCGCGTTTCAAGACCGATCCCCCGGAGAAGCGCTTTTTGAAACCAACCGATATCGCGCAGCCCGATTACTTTCACAAGGTCGTCGATTGCCAGTGGGCGTGTCCTGCGCACACGCCCGTTCCCGAATACATCCGGCTGATCGCGCAAGGGCGTCATGACGACGCCTACTTGATCAACTGGAAGTCGAACGTCTTCCCGGGCATTCTCGGCCGCACGTGCGATCGGCCGTGCGAGCCTGCGTGCCGCCGCGTTCGCGTCGAAGAGGGATCGCCCGAGCATCGCAAGAACAAGACGAAGCCGGAGCCTGTCGCGATCTGCCGCCTGAAGCGCGTCTGCGCGGACTTCAAGGACGACATTCGCGCGCGCCTTCCGCGCCCTGCCGCCGTGAAGAACGGCAAGCGGATCGCGCTCGTCGGCGCGGGTCCCGCATCGCTCACCGTCGCCCGCGACCTTGGGCCGCTCGGCTATCACTGCGTCGTGTTCGATTCCGACAAGCTCGCCGGCGGCATGATGCGCACGCAGATCCCGAAGTTCCGCCTGCCCGACCGCGTGATCGACGAGGAAGTCGGCTACGTGCTCGATCTCGGCATCGAGTTCAGGCCGGGCGAGCGCATCGACAGCCTGAAGAGCCTGCTCGCCGACAACTACGACGCGGTGTTCGTCGGCAGCGGCGCGCCGCGCGGCCGCGACCTCGACATCGCCGGACGCAAAGAGGCGGCAGCGAACATCCACATCGGCATCGACTGGCTGTCGTCGGTCTCGTTCGGACACATCACGTCGATCGGCAAGCGCGTCGTCGTGCTCGGCGGCGGCAACACCGCGATGGACTGCTGCCGCAGCTCGCGCCGGCTGGGCGGCGAGAAGGTCGACGTCGTCGTGCGCTCGGGCTTCGACGAGATGAAGGCATCGCCGTGGGAGAAGGAAGACGCGATGCACGAGGGCATTCCGATCCACAACTACCTCGTGCCCAAGCGCTTCCTCCACGACCACGGCAAGCTCACCGGCATCGTGTTCGAGAAGGTTGCGCCGCGCTACGACGAGCGGGGCCGGCGCGAGCTCGTGCCGACCGGCGATCCCGACGTGACGTTCGAATGCGACGACGTGCTGGTCGCGGTCGGCCAGGAGAACGCGTTCCCGTGGATCGAGCGCGACATCGGCATCGAGTTCGACAAATGGGGAATGCCGGTCGTCGACCGCGTGACGATGGCGTCGACGCGCGCCGGGGTCTACTTCGGCGGCGACGCCGCGTTCGGGCCGAAGAACATCATCTGGGCGGTCGCGCATGGGCACGACGCGGCGATCTCGATCGATCTCGCCTGTCGGGGCGAGGATACGCGCAATCGGCCGCCGCCGACGTTCCTGCTGATCTCGCAGAAGATGGGCATCCACGAGTGGAGCTACGACAGCGCGATCACCACCGAGCGCCGCCACCGCGTTCCGCTCAAGGACACGGTCATCGCGCTCAAAGACATTCGCACCGAGGTCGAGCTCGGCTTCGACGCGAAGCTCGCGTACGCCGAGGCGCAGCGATGCCTCAACTGCGACGTGCAGACGGTGTTCTCGGACAAGCTGTGCATCGAGTGCGACGCATGCGTGGACATCTGCCCGATGGACTGCATCACGTTCACCGACGATGGCGAGGAGAGCGATCTGCGCGCGCGGCTGCAAGCGCCAGCGTTGAACCTCGCGCAGGATCTCTACGTTTCCGGACACCTCAAGACCGGCCGCATCATGGCGAAGGACGAGGACGTCTGCCTGCATTGCGGACTGTGCGCCGAGCGCTGTCCGACCGGCGCGTGGGACATGAAGAAGCTGTTCCTGGAGCCGACGCACGCGGGCGATACGCCGCGCATCCATCTTCCCGGCGGACGGATGCAGCCGGCCGTTGCCGATCTCGCCGCCGACTGACCGACCATGCGACCGCTGGAACGGATCAACGATTTCGTCGTCAAGTTCGCCAACGTCAACGGCTCGGGCTCGGCCGCGGCGAACGGCCTGTTCGCCAGAGCGGTGCTTCGCATGGGTGTACCGGTCGCCGCGCGCAACATCTTCCCGTCGAACATCCAGGGCCTTCCGACCTGGTACGAAGTGCGCGTGAGCGAAGCGGGCTGGCGCGGCCGCCGCGGCGGCGTCGACCTGATGGTGCAGATGAATCCGGAATCGTGGAACGGCGATCTCGCCGAGATCGAGCCCGGCGGCTATCTTCTGTACGACTCGACGCGACCATTGATCGCCGCGAAGCAACGGCCCGACGTGACGCCGCTCGGCATGCCGCTCACCGCGATCTGCCAGGAAATGTATTCCGACGTGCGGCAGCGACAGCTGTTCAAGAACATCATTTACATCGGCGGTCTTGCGGCACTGCTCGGCATCGACCCAGAAGCGGTCGGAGCGCTGCTCGATGTGCAGTTCCGCGGCAAAGACAAGGCGCCGCTGCTCGACGCAAACCACAAAGCGTTCCAGACCGGCTACGACCACGCGCGCGCGAACCTGCCGAAGATCGGCTTGCAGATCCAGCGGCGCGACGGCGTCGGCGATCGCATCTTCGTCGACGGCAACAGCGCGGCGGGCCTTGGCGCCGTGTACGGCGGCGCGACGGTGTGCGCGTGGTATCCGATCACGCCGTCGACGTCGCTCGCCGAAGGATTCGAGCGCTACGCGAGACGCTTGCGCACCGATGCCGAGGGCCACCGGAAATACGCGATCGTGCAAGCGGAAGACGAGCTCGCGTCGATCGGCATGGTCGTCGGCGCCGGCTGGAACGGTGCGCGCGCGTTCACCGCGACGTCGGGCCCGGGCATCTCGCTGATGCAGGAGTTTCTCGGTCTCGCATATTTCGCCGAGATCCCGGCCGTCGTCTTCGACGTGCAGCGCGGCAGCCCGTCGACCGGAATGCCGACCAAGACGCAGCAGGCCGACATCCTGTCCGCCGCGTACGCGTCGCACGGGGATACCAAACACGTGCTGCTGTTCCCCGAGGATCCAACCGAGTGCTTCGAGATGGGCGCGCTCGCGTTCGATCTCGCCGATCGGCTGCAAACGCCGGTGTTCGTCATGCTCGAGCTCGACGTCGGCATGCAGGACTGGCTCACCGCGCCGTTCGCGTGGGACGACGCGCACAGGCTCGACCGCGGCAAGGTGATGACCGCCGAGGAGCTCGAGGCGGGCAAGGATTTCGGACGCTATCTCGACGTCGACGGCGACGGCATCGCGTACCGCACGTATCCGGCGACGCATCCGAAGCGCGGCGCCTATTTCACGCGCGGCACGTCGAAGGACCGCTACGCGCGCTACACGGAAGACGGCGCGACGTACGTCGACAACATGCAGCGCCTGCTGCGCAAGTTCGAGACGGCGAAGGAGATCGTGCCGAAGCCCATCGTGAGCAAAGCCGCGAAGCCGACGCGCGCGGCGGTGATCTGGTTCGGATCGAGCGGCGCGCCGATCGCCGAATCGCTCGCCACGCTCGAGGAGGAAGGCATCCATCTCGACCGTATGCGCATCCGCGCGTTTCCGTTCCACGACTCGGTCGCCGATTTCGTCGCCGAGCACGAGCACGTGTTCGTCGTCGAGCAGAACCGCGACGCGCAATTGCGGATGCTGCTCGTCAACGAGTGCGGGATCGCGCCCGACAAGCTCATTCCTGTTCTGCACTACGACGGCAATCCGATGACCGCGCGCTTCGTCTCGCGCGAGATCGCCGAGAAAGCGACACTGTTCAACGTCACGCCGCTGCGCAAGGTCGCGCGGTGAGGACCGATCGATGACCTATCTCGCCAAGCCCAAGATCCACCATCCCGCGCTGCCGGTGAACGAGCTCGGCTTCACGCGGCGCGACTACGAAGGTCCGGTGTCGACGCTGTGCGCCGGCTGCGGTCACGACTCCATATCGTCGGCGATCATGCAGGCGTTCTGGCAGCTTGCGATCCCGCCGCACCGCGTCGCGAAGCTCTCGGGAATCGGCTGCTCGTCGAAGACGCCGACGTACTTCCTCGGGCAGTCGCATGGCTTCAACAGCGTGCACGGCCGGATGCCGTCGGTGCTGACCGGCGCGAATCTCGCCAACCGCGACCTGATCTATCTCGGCGTTTCCGGCGACGGCGACACCGCGTCGATCGGCTTCGGGCAGTTCGCTCACATCCTTCGACGCGGCGTCAACTTCGTCTACATCGTCGAGAACAACGGCGTGTATGGCCTCACCAAAGGCCAGTTCTCGGCCACCGCCGACAAGGGCAGCCGCAGCAAGAAGGGCGTGTCGAATTCGGACGAGCCGATCGACCTCGTGCAGGTCGCGCTGCAATTGGGTGCGACGTTCGTCGCGCGGAGCTTCTCCGGAGACAAGACCCAACTCGTGCCGCTGATCGAGGCGGCGGTGCGCCACAAGGGATCCGCCGTGATCGACGTCGTGAGTCCGTGCGTCGCCTTCAACAACCATGCCGGCTCGACCAAGAGCTACGACTACGTGCGCGTGCACAACGAATCGGTCAACGCGCTCGATTTCATGCCGACGCGCGCGCCGATCGAAGCGTCGCCGGAACCCGGCAGCGTGCAAGCCATTGTGCTGCACGACGGCGGTACGATCCGCGTTCGCAAGCTCGCTACCGATTACGACCCGCACGACCGCATCCGCGCGATGACCTATCTCGGCGAGCGCAAGGCGGCGGGCGAGCTGGTCACCGGTCTGCTCTATGTCGAGCCCGACGCCGGCGACCTGCATGACGCGCTCGACACGGTAGCCAAACCGCTCAATGCGTTGAGCGACACCGAGCTCGTGCCGGGATCGGCGGCGCTCGCCTCGATCAACGCGTCGCTGCGCTGATGGTTTGATCGTGGTCGCCTCGAAGCTCGTCGATCTTCGCAGCGATACCGTCACGCGGCCCGCGGCGGCCATGCGCGCCGCGATGGCCGCGGCCGAGGTCGG
This sequence comes from uncultured beta proteobacterium, assembly GCA_963728935.1. GTDB lineage: Bacteria > Pseudomonadota > Gammaproteobacteria > Burkholderiales > Casimicrobiaceae > CAVSMC01. Next base: position 110,167 of record CAVSMC010000008.1, read on the forward strand.
CGACGACGTGTTCGGCGACGACCCGACCGTCATCCGGTTGCAGCAGCGCGCGGCGGAAACCTTCCGTCGCGAGGCGGCACTGTTCTTTCCTTCGGGCACGCAAAGCAATCTCTCGGCGTGGATCGCGCATTGCGGGCGCGGCGACTCCGGCATCGTCGGCAGCGAAGCGCACACCTACGTCTACGAGGCGGGCGGCGCCGCCGTGCTCGGCAGCGTCGTTCCCAAAGTCATACCGAACCAACCCGACGGCACGCTCGATCTCGCGGCGATCGACGCGGCGATTGCGCCCGATGACGCGCATTTCGCACCGGTGCGCTTGCTCGCGCTCGAGAATACGATCCACGGCCGCGTGCTGCCGCGCGACTACATGCCGGCGGCCGTTGCGCTCGCCAAGCGCCGCGGCCTCGCGACGCACCTCGACGGCGCGCGCATCTTCAACGCGTCGGTGGCGCTCGGCATTGACGTTGCCGATCTCACCGCGGGTTTCGACACCGTCTCCGTTTGCCTTTCGAAGGGGCTCGGCGCGCCGGCGGGGACGATGCTCGTCGGAACGAACGGCCTGATCGCGCGAGCGCACCGCGCTCGCAAGATGCTCGGCGGCGGCATGCGGCAGGCCGGCATCCTCGCCGCAGCGGGACTGTATGCGCTCGACCATCACGTCGAGCGTCTCGCCGACGATCATGCCAATGCCAGGCGCCTTGCCGCCGGCTTGTCGGAGGTCCGAGGTCTTGGCGTCGAAATGCCCCCGACGAACATGGTGTTTGCGCGCATACCGGCGGAACGCTGCGCTGCGTTGCAGGCACATCTGCGCGAGCAGGGCGTCATCGCGCTCGTCCATCCGCGCACGCGGCTCGTCACGCACCTCGACGTCGACGCCGCCGGCATCGATCGCGCCATTGCGGCGTTCCGGTCGTTCTTCGCGTAGCGCGGCGCCCGAAACCCGCGGCGCAGCACTCCCGATCCGCATGGCGCGACTCCCGAGCGTCTTCGTTTCCCACGGCTCGCCGATGCTGATCCTCGAGGATGTGCCGGCGCGCGATTTCCTGCGCGCGCTCCCGCAGCGGGTTGGCACGCCGAAGGCGATCGTCGCGATTTCAGGACACGATATCGCACGCTCGCCGTCGATCGGTGCGTCGGCGACGCACGAAGCGGTGCACGATTTCTACGGATTCCCGCAAGCGTTGTACGAGCTGCGCTACCAGCCGCCGGGTGACCCCGCGCTCGCGCGCGACGCGCTCGCGCGGATCACCGCCGCCGGAATCGCGGCGACGCTGCATGAAGAGCCGGGCATCGATCACGGCATCTGGGCGCCGCTGAAGCTCGCGTTCCCCGAAGCGAACGTTCCGGTCGTTCCGCTCGCGCTGAGCGGATCGATGGAGGCGGGATTGCACATCGCGATGGGCCGTGCGCTCGCGCCGCTTCGCGACGACGGCGTGCTGGTGATGGGCTCGGGAAGCTTCACGCACAACCTGCGCGAGATGAGCCGGGGCGACGCCGCATCGGAGACGCCGCCGTACGTGCGCGAATTCGGCGAATGGATCGCGGGAGCGCTCGAGCGCGGCGACGACGATGCGATCGCGCACTGGCGCTCGCGCGCGCCGCACGCCGCTCGCGCGCATCCGACGCCCGAGCACTTCGAGCCGCTGCTCGTCGCCTATGGCGCCGGCGGCGCGAATCCGCGCGTCGAGCATCTGCATTCGAGCACCACGTACGGCAACCTCGCGATGGATGCGTTCGCGTTCCACTAGCGCGATGGACATCGGCGGGCTTCTGCGTCTTGGTCCGCGCGAGCAGCCGCCGCAGCTGCTGTTCATCCACCTGCACGGGGTCGGCGCGCAGCCATTGGCGATGGCGCCCGTCGCCGAGCGATTCGCCGCGGCGTTTCCCCATGCCGTCCATTTGCTGCCCGATGGTTTCGAACCCTACGACGTCGGTCCGGAAGGGCGGCAATGGTTCTCGGTACGCGGCATCGACGACGGTAACCGCCCCGCGCGGGTCGCCGCCGCTCTGCCGAAGCTCGCCGAGCTCGTGGCTGCCGCGCAGCACCACTTCGGAATTGGGTCGGCGTCGACGGCGCTGATCGGATTCTCGCAAGGCGGCATCGTCGCGCTCGAAGCGGCGCAGCTCGAGCCAACGCTTGCGGGCCGCGTCGTTGCGATCGCGGCCCGCTACGCGAGGCTGCCGGATCATGCCCCGAGCGCAACGGTCGTCCATCTCGCCCACGGCAAGTTCGACACCGTCGTGCCGGCGCGCTTTACCGTCGAAGCGGCGACGCATCTCGTGTCGCTCGGCGGCGACGTGACAGCCGACATCGTGCCGGGGATCGGTCATGCGCCGCACGCCGAGCTCGTCGATCGCGCAATCGAGCACATGCGTACCTACTTGCCGCGTCGGGTCTGGGAGGAGGCGCTCGCCGCAGCGCCCGTGCATTCGACGCGCGTGTCGAGCAAGCAGCTCGCGTCGCCGATTCACGACAGCAAGACGCGGCACTGAAAAGTAGGGTCAGACTGAAAAGTAGGGTCAGACTCGACTTTTGCGCAAGCGCTGCCGTATGCGAGCGGCGTACAAAAGTCGAGTCTGACCCTACTTTTCACGGTACTGACGCCGCAGAAGCGCGCGCGCGCCCCAACTGCCGCCGCGCTACAATCCGCCGATGCGGATCTTCCTGCGTATCCTCGCGCTGGCCGTCGGCATCGTCGTTTTGCTGCTCGTCGCGGTCGCGATCGCCGTCAGCACGATCGACGTCAATTCGTTCGTCGGACCCATCCAGGCACGCGTCAAGAAGGAGACGGGCCGCGATCTTGCAATCCGCGGCGGCGTCGATCTCAAGCTTTCGCTCGAGCCGCGTCTGGTCGTATCGGACGTCACGCTCGGCAACACGGCGTGGGGCAAGGCGCCCGCGATGATCACCGCGAAGAAGGTCGAGGCGCAGGTCGCGCTGCTGCCGTTGCTGCAGCGGCGCTTCGAGATCACTCGCTTCACGCTGATCGAGCCTACGATCGCGCTCGAAACCGACGCGAAAGGGCAACGCAACTGGGATTTCGGGCGCCCGGGCGCGGCGCCGACCAGCACGGCGGAAACCGGTGGCGACAGCGGGTTGGCGGCGCTGGGAGTCGGCAACATCGAGGTGGAGAAAGGAACGCTCACCTATCGCGATGGCACATCGGGCAAGACGACCAACGTCGCGATCGACCGGTTGCTGCTCAACTCGCGCTCGCGCTCATCGGCGGTCAACGCCGAATTTCGCGGCAACGTCGACGGCGTTGCGATTGCGGTGACCGGCAATCTGGGACCGCTCGAAACGCTCGCACAGCGCAAATGGCCGTATCCGATCACGCTCGAGGGCGACGTCAACGGCAAGAGCGCGTCGGTCGCGACGAAGTTGCACGCGAAGGACAATACGATCGGGCTCGACGACGTCGCCGTCGCGTTCGGTCCGAGTCGCGCCACCGGCGAGGTCACGATCGCCACCGGCGGACCAAGGCCCGTCATCACGTTCAAAGTCGCCGCGCCGGCGTTCTCGATCGCCGATCTTCCGATTCCGGTGCGCGCCGCGGACGTCGCCGCGAAGGCGCGCGCGCCTTCGGCGTCGCGCTGGGTGTTCGAAGAAAACCCGGTCAGCCTCGCGCCGATGCGCTCGGTCGACGCCGACGGCGAGATCGCGATCGAGCGGCTGCTGCTGCCGGAAGGCCGTCACGTCGACAATGTCCGCGCGAAGATTGCGCTGCACGACGGCGTGCTCGACGTTCCGGCGGCGCAGGTGGGCGCGTTCGGCGGAACGACCGCGATCAAGCTGCACGTCGACGCGACGCGCGATCCGGATAACGCGCTCACGCTCGCCGTCGACGGCAAAGGGCTGGATCTCGCCGCGATAGCGCTTCAAGCGGGCGTGCCGCGCGATATCAAAGGCGGCAAGACCGACGTGACGATCGATCTCACGATGCACGGCGCGTCGCCGCGCCAATGGATGGCGGGCGCGAACGGCAGCATCGCGGCGAGCGTAGGTCCGGCCACGCTGGTCAACCCGAAGAGCAGGGCCGGCTCGCTCGACGAGGTCGCCGCGGCCGTCAACCCGTTTCGCAACGTGCAAGCGGCCACCGAGATCAAGTGCATCGTCGTGCGGCTGCCGATCCGAAACGGCGTCGCGCACGTCGATCGTACGATCGCGGTCGAGACCAACGAGCTCGGCGTCGCCGCGAGCGGCACGCTCGATTTTCGCAACGAGACGCTCGATCTCGCGATCAAGCCGCACATGAAGCAGGGCATACCGATCGATCTGGTCAGGCTCGCTGATTTGGTGCGCGTTGGCGGCACGTTCAAGTCGCCGGCGGTTCATGTCGATGCAGCCGCAACCGCGGCGACCGTCGCCCAAATCGGCGCCGCGGTCGGCACCGGCGGGTGGTCGATGGTCGCGCAGTCGCTGCTCAAGCCCGCGGGCGGCAACGCGAACACGTGCGACGTCGCGGCAGGTCGGGCGCCGCGCGAAGCGGCACCGGCGGCGCCGACACCGTCGAACGCGAAGACCGCCGCTCAACCGGTGGATCAACTTTCGAAGGCGCTCCAGGGGCTGTTCAAGCGCTGATTGGCGCGTTCGCGTTGACGGCGATCAAGCCACGGTTGCCACGGGGACCGTAGCATCGCTTCCACGATGAAAAGACGGCTTCGCCTGCGGTTTGCCCTGCTGTCGGCGTTCGCGATCGCATTCGCGCAGATCGCCGTCGCCGCGCAGACGTGGCCGCTCGTCCCCCCGCCGCATCAGCACGCTGCGGCCGCGCAGCCGGCGAACGCCTCCGAAGCGCCCGAGCATTGCCCGGGTTATTCGGTCGGCGCCGACAGCGTGCCGGTGGCTCCGCAAGCGCCGTTGCCCAGCGCCAATTTCTGCGAAGTCCATTGCCAGGACGCCGCGCAGCCCGATGCGCTGGTCGTCGCCGTCGCCGCACCGCTTCCCGAGCGCGGTCTTTCGGTGCCGGTCGCCGAAGGCGCGGTGGTACGCGACGCCGATACGGCTTCGGTCGTCGTCAAGTGCACGTCGCCGCCTGCACGGCTGGTGTTCGCCCGCTTCCTGATCTGATATCCGCGCTCGCCTGAATCGGCCACGCCGTACGCGTGCGCCGTCGTGTTCGTTGCGTTCGTGGAGGTCGTATGCCGTCATATCGAGCCGTTCCGCAGGCGTTTGTGCGATCGTTGTCGATCGCGCTGGCGGCCTCTGCGCTCATGCTCTCGCCGTTCGCCGGCGGCGCCGAACCGGCGCTGTCACTCGCCGAGACGCTGCGCGTCGCGGTCGCGCAATCGCCGCAGCTCGCTTCTCAGCAGGCGATGATCAAAGCCGCGCACGAGATGACCACGCCGGCCGGAGAGCTGCCGGACCCCAAGCTGATCGCCGGTGTCGAGAACGTGCCAACCGACGGCGCCGATCGGTGGACCCTTACGCGCGACTTCATGACGATGACGCGCGTCGGCTTGATGCAGGACTTCCCGCGTGCCGAAAAGCGCGAGCTTCGCGTGCGCCGCGCCGAGCGCGAAGCGGCGAAGGGGGAAGCGCAAGTTGCCGCGAGCGCCGCGTCGATACGGCGCGAAGCCGCCGCGGCGTGGCTCGCCCGCTATTACGCCGAAGCGACCGAGCGCGCGATCGGCGAGCAGATCGCGGAAGTCGATCTCGCGATCGAAACGGCGAACGCCGCGTATCGCGCCGGCCGCGGCACGCAGGCCGAGCTCCTCGCGATGCAGTCGATGGCGATCGAGTTGAAGAACCGCCAGACGGAGGTGGCGATGCAGCGTTCGCGGGCGATTGTCGCGCTCGCACGCTACGTTGGCGCGCTGGCCGACCGGCCTCTCGGTGACGCGCCGGACCTCGCACGCATACCGCTCGACGCGGCGACGCTCGCCGACGTCGACCGGCAGCCGGAGCTTCGGCTCGCGCAGGCGCAGGAAGACGTCGCCGCGGCGGAGTCGGCGATTGCGCGTGCGGCGAAGCTTCCCGACTGGAGCGCCGAGCTCTCGTACGGCATCCGCGGCACCGGATTTCCGAACATGCTGACGCTGATGGTGCGCGTCGACCTGCCGTGGTCGGCATCGACGCGGCAGGACCGCGAATACGCGGCGAAGCTCGCCGAGCAGGACGCGGCGCGCGCGATGCGCGAGGACACGCGCCGGATGCGCGATGCCGACGTGAAGCAGATGCAGATCGAATGGCAGGCCGCGCGCGCCCAGGCGGCTCGTATGCGCGACGAGATGCTGCCGCTCGCGCAGCAGCGAATCGACGCCGCGCTCGCCGCTTATCGCGCCGGACCGGGGGCGCTGTCGGCGGTCCTCGATGCTCGGCGCGCGCAGCTCGACGCGCGCATCGCGATCCTCAACATGGAGCTCGCCGCCGCGAAAGCGTGGGCGTGGCTGTCGAACGTCATCGTTGCGGAAGGGCAATCATGAACACGCGCTCTAGCCAGCGCGGCGCGAAGCCGCTTTTCGTCATCATCACGTTCGCCATCGCGGCGTTCGCCGGCGCTGCCGGATTCTGGATCGGCCGTTCGCATCCGGCCGATGCGGCCGCGAGCGGCGCGCAGGCGGTTGTCGCCGCCAAAGCGCCGAGCGAGAAAGTGCTGACCGACGAAAGCGGACGCCGCGTGCTCTATTGGCACGATCCGATGGTGCCCGGACAGAAGTTCGACAAGCCCGGCAAGAGTCCTTTCATGGACATGGATCTCGTGCCGGTGTACGCCGATGCCGCCGCGGAACAAGGCGGCGTCACGATCAGTCCGCGGCTTGCGCAGAGCTTCGGCGTGCGGACCGTCGAAGCGAAGGAGGGCTCGCTCGCAAGCGGCTTCACGGCCGTCGGCGCGATCGCCGCCGACGAGCGCAGCATCGTCGCCGTGCAGTCTCGCGTGCAGGGCTACATCGAGCGATTGCACGTTCGTGCAACGTACGACGACGTGCGCGCGGGCCAGCCGCTTGCGGACCTGTACGTGCCGGAGTGGCTCGCGGCGCAGGAAGAATGGCTCGCGCTGAAAGCGAGCACGCAGCCAGGCGCTGCAGCGCTCGCCGACGCAGCGAGACAGCGGATGCGTCTGCTCGCCATGCCCGACGCCGAAATCGCGCGCGTCGAGCGCGAGGGAAAGACCGCCGCCCGGGTGACGATCACCGCGCCCGAGTCGGGCATCGTCTGGGAGATCGGCGCGCGCGACGGCATGGCGGTAATGCCCGGCACGACGATCTATCGGCTCGCCGGCCTCGCCAGCGTCTGGGTCATCGCCGAGGTCCCCGAAGCGCAGGCCGGATCGCTGGTGGTCGGCGCGCCGGTCGAAGTGCGCGCCACGGCGTTCCCCGAGCGCGTTTTCAAGGGCACGGTCGGAACGCTGCTTCCCGAAGTGAACGCGCAGACGCGCACGGTGCGCGCACGCATCGTCGTCGCCAATCCGGGCGCCGCGCTCAAACCCGGCATGTTCGCGAACGTCGCGTTCAGCGCGCCGGCGTCCGCGAAGTCGGTGCTCGTGCCTTCCGAAGCGGTGATCCGCACGGGCACGCGCAACGTCGTCATCGTCGCGGCGGGCGAGAGCAAGTTCACGCCGGTCAACGTCGAGGTCGGACGCGAAAGCGGTGATGTGACCGAGATCCGCAGGGGTCTCGTCGCCGGCATGCAGGTCGTCGCGTCGAGCCAGTTCCTGATCGACTCCGAAGCGAGCCTGAAGGGCGTGCTAGCGCGCATGAACGCCGGCGATGCGGCGGCGAGCGCGTCGGCCGCGGCCGATCCGCATGCCGCGCATCGGGCGGGCGCTGCCGGCCCGGCGAAGCACAAGGGCTCGGGCCTCGTGCGCGACGTCGCCGGAAGCGAAGTGCTCATCCAGCACGAGCCGATCGCGAGCGCCAACATGGGCGCGATGACGATGGCGTTCAAGGCGCCGGCGTCGGGCGTCCCGGCCGGAGTGAAGGAAGGCGCACGCGTCGATTTCGAGTTCGTCATCACGCCCGGAGGAGAGTTCGAGCTGAGTGCGATCGCGCCGGTCGTCAACGCCGCCAAAGGCGGAGGCAAGTCATGATCGCGGCACTGATCCGCTGGTCGGTCGCGAACCGCTTCCTCGTGCTGCTCGCGTCGGTGTTCATCGCCGCCGCCGGCGTGTGGTCGGTGCAGCGCACGCCGCTCGACGCCATTCCCGACCTCTCCGACACGCAGGTGATCATCCGCACGACGTATCCCGGCCAGGCGCCGCAGATCGTCGAGGACCAGGTCACGTATCCGCTGACGACGACGATGCTGTCGGTGCCGGGCGCGAAGGTCGTGCGCGGCTACTCGTTCTTCGGCGATTCATTCGTGTACATACTGTTCGAGGACGGCACCGACATCTATTTCGCGCGCTCTCGCGTGCTCGAGTATCTGAACCAGGTGCAGGGACGTTTGCCGCCGGGCGCGAAGCCGTCGCTCGGGCCCGATGCGACCGGCGTCGGCTGGATCTACGAATACGCGCTCGTCGATCGCGCGGGCAAGCACGATCTCGCGGAGCTGCGCGCACTGCAGGACTGGTTCCTCAAATACGAGCTGAAGACCGTTCCCGACGTTGCCGAGGTGGCGACGATCGGCGGCATGGTGAAGCAGTATCAGATCGTGCTCGATCCGGCGCGTCTCAAAGCGTACAACCTGCCGGTGATGAAAGTGGTCGCCGCGATCCGCGACGCGAATCGCGAGTTCGGCGGGTCGGTGCTCGAGCTCGCCGAGGCGGAGTACATGGTGCGCGTCAAAGGCTATCTGCGCTCGCTCGACGATTTCCGCCAGATCCCGGTGAAGACGAGCGAGGGCGGCACGCCGGTGCTGCTCGCCGACATCGCGCGCATCCAGCTCGGGCCCGAGATGCGTCGCGGCATTGCCGAGCTCGACGGCGAGGGCGAGACGGTGGGCGGCGTCGTCGTGTTGCGCTCCGGCAAGAACGCGTGGCAGACGATCCAGGCGGTGAAAGCGAAGCTCGAGCAGTTGAAGCCGGGACTTCCCGAGGGCGTCGAGATCGTCGAGACGTACGACCGCTCGGCGCTGATCGAGCGCGCCGTCACGAACCTGCGCGACAAGCTGATCGAGGAATTCGCCGTCGTCGCGCTCGTATGCCTCGCGTTCCTCTTGCACCTGCGCTCGGCGCTCGTGGCGGTCGTCTCGCTGCCGCTCGGCGTGCTCGCCGCGTTCATCATCATGCGCGCGCAGGGCGTGAACGCCGACATCATGTCGCTCGGCGGCATTGCGATCGCGATCGGCGCGATGGTCGACGCGGCGATCGTCATGATCGAGAACGCGCACAAGAAGCTCGAGGCGTGGCGGCATGCGCAGCGGGCGCCGGCGGACCCGAAGCGGCCGCCGGAGCCCCCGCCCGAAGAGCGATGGAAGCTCATCGTCGAAGCATCGGTCGAAGTCGGTCCGGCGCTCTTTTTCAGCCTGCTGATCATCACGCTGTCATTCGTGCCCGTGTTCGCGCTCGAGGCGCAGGCGGGCAGACTGTTCAAACCGCTCGCGTACACCAAGACGTACGCGATGGCGGCCGCCGCCGGGCTCGCGGTTACGCTCGTTCCGGTGTTGATGGGTTATTTCATCCGCGGCCGTATCCCGGGCGAGCATGCCAATCCGTTGATCCGATGGCTGACCGCCGGCTACCGGCCGCAGCTTCGCTGGGCGTTGCGCTGGCCGAAGGCGACGCTCGCGATCGCGGCCGTCGTGCTGGCCGCGACGGCCTATCCGGTGATGAAGCTCGGCGGCGAATTCATGCCGCCGCTCGACGAAGGCGATCTCTTGTACATGCCGACGGCGCTGCCGGGACTGTCGGCCGGCAAGGCATCGGAGCTCCTGCAGCAGACCGACCGCATGATCCGCCAGATCCCGGAAGTGAAGAGAGTGTTCGGCAAGATCGGCCGCGCGGAAACGGCGACCGATCCGGCGCCGCTCGAAATGATCGAAACCACGATCCAGTTCAAGCCGAAGAGCGAATGGCGTGCCGGCATGACGACCGACAAGCTCGTCGAGGAGCTCGATCAGACGGTGCGCGTGCCCGGTCTGTCCAACATATGGGTGCCGCCGATCCGCAACCGCATCGACATGCTGGCGACGGGCATCAAGAGCCCTATCGGCATCAAGGTCGCCGGCACCGATCTCGCCGAAGTGAATCGCGTGGCGCGCGCGATCGAGGCTGCGGTGAAGGACGTACCGGGCGTCACGTCCGCGCTCGCCGAGCGGCTCGAGGGCGGCCGCTACATCGACGTGACGATCGATCGCGCGGCCGCGGCGCGCTTTGGCCTTAACATCGTCGACATCCAGGACGTGATCGCCGCAGCGGTAGGCGGCGAGAACATCGGCGAGACGATCGAAGGGCTCGCGCGCTTCCCGATCAGCGTTCGCTATCCCCGCGACATGCGCGATTCGGTCGACGGCATTCGCATGCTGCCGATCGTCACCGAGATGGGCGCGCAGATCCCGCTCGCCGCGGTCGCCTCGGTGCGCATCGTCGACGGTCCGCCGATGCTGCGCAGCGAGAACGCGCGTCTTTCCGGCTGGGTCTACGTCGATGCGCGCGGCCGCGATCTCGTGTCGGTCGTGCGCGACTTGCAGGCGGCGGTCGGACGCGACGTCAAGCTACCTGCCGGCTATTCGATCTCGTGGTCGGGGCAGTTCGAGTACCTCGAGCGCGCCAAAGAGCGGCTCGCCTACGTCGTGCCGTTCACGCTCGTCGTGATCTTCGTGCTGCTCTACCTCGCGTTCCGCAGGCTCGACGAGGCGCTCACGATCATGCTCGCCGTGCCGTTCGCGCTCGTCGGCGGCTATTGGCTGATGTGGCTGCTCGGCTACTCGACGTCGGTCGCGACCGCGATCGGCTTCATCGCGCTCGCCGGTGTCGCCGCCGAGTTCGGCGTCGTCATGCTGATCTATCTGCGCAACGCGTGGGAGGCGCGGCTCGCGGCCGGCGTTCCGGCGACCGAGGCGACATTACTCGATGCGATCGAGGACGGCGCCGTGCTTCGAGTGCGACCGAAAGCGATGACCGTCGCGGTGATCATGGCGGGTCTGCTGCCGATCATGCTGAGCCACGGCACCGGTTCGGAGGTGATGCAGCGGATCGCGGCACCGATGGTCGGCGGCATGATCACCGCGCCGCTCTTATCGATGCTGGTGATTCCGGCCGCGTACCTGCTGCTGCGCCGGCGTGGGCTCGCGCGCGCGACCGCGCGCGAGACGGCCCCGACAGCGGTCGTCGAGGAGAAGGCGGCGGCTCCCGCCGCGTCCTGAGCCCGACGCGCCGCGGCGGCCGGGCGTCCCGCCCGGCATGCGAATCCGGTATGCTGGACGGGCTCGTACGCCCCGGATGACACGCGCGTCCCTTTCGATGCGATGACGAAGCTGCGCACGCAGGTCGGCATCATCGGCGCAGGCCCGTCGGGACTGCTGCTCGCGCATCTGCTGCACCGCGCCGGGATCGAGTCGATCGTACTCGAGGATCGCAGCCGGCAATATGTCGAGGAACGCATTCGCGCCGGCCTGCTCGAGCAGCAGTCGGTCGACCTGCTCGTGGAGACGGGTGTCGGCGATAGGATGAAGCGCGAGGGCCTCGTTCATCACGGTATCAAGCTGCGCTTCGACGGACGCACACACCGCATCGACTTCGCCGCGCTCACGCCGGGCAAGGCGGTAACGATCTATGGGCAGCAAGAGGTCGTCAAGGATCTGATCAAGGCGCGGCTCGATGCCGGCTGCGACATCCGCTTCGACGTGTCCGGCGTGTCGATCCACGATTTCGCCGGCGACCATCCGATGATTCGCTTCATCGAAGGCGGCGAGCCACGCGACCTCGCGTGCGACTTCATCGCCGGCTGCGACGGATTCCACGGCATCTGCCGGCCGTCGGTTCCCGGCGGCGCGCTGTCGATCTACGAGAGCGTCTACCCGTTTGCATGGCTCGGCATTCTCGCCAAGGCGCCGCCGTCATCGGACGAGCTCATCTACGCACGCCACGACCGTGGGTTCGCGCTGTTGACGATGCGCTCGCCGCAAATCCAGCGCCTCTACCTGCAATGCGGGCCGGACGAGGACCTCGCGCAGTGGTCCGACGAGCGCGTCTGGAGCGAGCTGCACACGCGGCTCGAGGACGCGAGTGGCTGGCGGCTCACCGAAGGGCCGATCCTGCAAAAAGGCGTCACGCCGATGCGAAGCTTCGTCGCCGAGCCGATGCGCTGCGGGCGGCTCTTCCTCGCCGGCGACGCAGCGCATATCGTGCCGCCGACCGGCGCGAAAGGGATGAACCTCGCCGTCGCCGACATCCGCGTGCTCGCGCATGCGCTCACCGCATACTACGGCAGCGGGCGCACCGACGAGCTCGACGTCTATTCCGACAAGTGTCTCGCGCGCGTGTGGAAGGCGCAGCGCTTCTCGTGGTGGATGACGTCGATGCTGCATCGCTTCGACAGCGACAACGCATTTGACCAGCGAAGGCAGCGGGCGGAGCTCGAGTACATCGCGAGCTCACATGCAGCGTCGTTGTCGCTCGCCGAGAATTATGTCGGGTTGCCCCTCGACATCAGCTGACCGCCACGCTCAAAAAAGGCTTTCCTGCTCGGGCTCCGGCGCGGCGGCGTGGTCCGGCTCTTTCACGGCGACTGCAGCGGGCTCGACGCATTCGATGAGCTTCTCGTCGTCGTGCCGCGTGTTATTGACCCGCGTCGACACCGGATAATGCGTCATCCGCTCGGCTGCGAAGGGCACGACGAGGTCACGCACGTCGGGCTCCTGCGGATCGAGCCAGCGCGCGTATTGCTCGGGCGCAACGATCAACGGCATCCGATCGTGGATCGGTGCGAGCAGCGCGTTGGCGTCCGTGGTCACGATCGTGCACGTGTCGAGCACCTCGCCGTCGGGCGACATCCAGCGCTCGAACAATCCGCCGATCGCGAACGTCGCGGCGTCCTTCATGCCGACATGCAGCGGCTGCTTGCGCACGCCGTCGCCCGCGGCCATCTGCTGCCATTCGTAGTAGCCGTCGGCCGGCAGCAGGCAGCGGTGGCGGCGGAAGGCGATGCGAAACGTCGGCTTGTCGGCGAGCGTCTCGCCGCGCGCATTGATCATCCGGGCAGCGATCGACGGGTCCTTCGCCCAGCGCGGCACGAATCCCCAGCGCATGCGCGCGAGCTCGCGCTCGCCGTTCGCGTTGACGCGCACGACCGGCACGTCCGTCATCGGCGCGATGTTGTAATGCGGCTCGAACGATGGCGCGTGCGAGAGCTCGAAGAGGAGGGCGATCGCGGCCGGATGCGTGTGAAGTTCGTAGCGGCCGCACATGGCGATGCCCCCGGTCAGCTCGTGGCCGACGGTGTTTCGGCCGCCGGCGGAGGGTCGACCGTCGCGGGAGGCGCGAGGAGCTTCTGCGCGGTCCTCGCCACCTGCAGCGTGTCCCAATACGCGTACGCGCCGACCGCCGCGGCGCCTGCGAGCGGTATCCAGCGACCTGCCGTCGTGCCGGCGAGCCGCTTCGTGACGCTGAGGCCGATCGTGCCGAGCATCGAGCGCAGTGCGCTTGCCGAGATCTGCTGCACGACCAAACGCTGTCCCGCACGTACGACGACGTCGCGCACGACATGGCTTGCGAGATGCCGGAACAGGCAATAGAGCATGTGCGTGCGCGTGAGCTCGGCCGTGCGGCCGTGCAGCGCGAAGATGTCGGCGACCATCTGCCGTTGCAGTTGCCAGATGAGGTAGAGGTCGGGCAGCACCGTCAGCATGCCGAGCGGGCCGGGCGGCAGCGCGAGCCCGCCGGAGAGCATCGCGGCGCGCCGTGCCGCGCCGTGCGCGATGCGCTCGGCCTCCGCCTGCGCGTCGGGCACGGCGTGCGTGTGCGGCGCCGGAACGTCGGCGATGATGCGCTCGATCGCGCCGCCGACCTCGTCGGAGACTTGTGGCACCGGGACGATGCTCGATTCGGTCATTTCGATCCGCTGGGGGTGCCCCAAAAAAAGAACACGCTCCTTTTCACTGTAGTCAAGGATGCCCGGTCTGTCGATGGTGCGTCCGGCCGAACGCAGCCGAGTCGGTAGAATGCCGCGGTGATGCGTACCTTCGGCTTCGCCGGCTGGTCCGGCAGCGGCAAAACGACGCTGATCGAGCAAGTGATTCCCCAGCTCGTCGCGCGGGGGCTGCGCCTCGCGCTGATCAAGCATGCGCATCACGCGTTCGACATCGATCGGCCCGGCAAAGACTCTTACCGGCATCGTCAAGCCGGCTGCAGCGAAGTGCTCATCACGTCATCCGCTCGCTGGGCGGTGATGCACGAGCTTCGAGGCGATGCCGAGCTCTCGCTCGACGAGGCGATCGCGCGGCTCTCGCCGTGCGACCTGGTGCTGGTCGAAGGGTTCAAAGCGTCGTCGATCCCCAAGCTGGAGGTTTTCCGCGCCGGTGTCGGCAAGCCGTTGCTGCACTTGGACGATCCGCACATCGTCGGCATCGCGACGGACGAGGCGCGCGCGCTTCCCTCCGCCACCCGGTTGCCGGTGCTTGCGCTCGACGACTACGACGCAATCGCAACATTCGTGGACGAAAGGGCGGCTTCGCATGGTGTTCGGCGTTGACTTGACGCTACCCGACGAGTAGCTTGAAACCATGGCGACAGTAGGTTGCCTAACGCGAACCGCCGGCATTGGGGGGCAACGTAGCCGGGGAAGCAGCAAAGTGAAAAAACAAAGGCTTGCAGGCGTTATCTCGATTTCACTTGCGCTCACGCTCGGCGTCGCTGCGCAGGTGGGCGCACAGCCTTCGCCAACCGCCGCGACGGGGTTCTACGGCGGCGTGTCGATCCGCGACCACGGCGGCGCGACACCGGGACTGACGTTCGGGCCCGCCCCGCTTTTCAACCCTCGGCTCAACGCTGCAAACGGCGACGAAACCACTTCGCGCTCGTCGCTGCTGTTCGGCGGCTATCGCTGGTCGAACGATCTGTCGGTCGAAGCGTTGTTCGGGTCCACCGACCAATATGCGCTGCGTCCTTCCGAGAGCGCCGCGCGTGGGATCGGGCTCAATCTCGCCGACGGCGCCCGTTCGCTGGCCGACTTGCCGTCGCGAAGCTGGAATGTCGACGTCGTGACGAGCTGGTCGTTCCTGCGAAGCTTCGCGCTGTACGGCCGTCTTGGTTATGCGCAGAGCGATTCGACGCCGTTCGGAACGAGCGCGATCAATTTGAGCGATCCGCGCCGCGTGCGCGAGGGCATGAACTACGGCGTGGGACTTCGCTACGATCTCAGCCGATCGCTCGGGCTGAACCTCGAGTATTCGCGGTTCGGCCGTTTCGCCGGCGAATTCTCGTCCGCGCTGCCGGAAAGCGATCAGGTCAGCGTCGGCCTGCAGCTTCGCTTTTAGCCGTCGCGTCCGCGCATGCGGGCGGCGCGCTAGAATCATCCTTCGGCGATCGACGCGCACGCTCGCGTGCAAGCGGCGAGAGTCGCCATTCACGATGGACGCTGCCATCACCGTCACGCTGACGCTTGTCTACCTCGCCCGGTTGCGCGAGGCATTCGGGCGCGCGGGCGAGCAGGTCGAGCTGCCGGCAGGCGTTGAAACCGTCGCCGCAATGCGGCAGTGGCTCGCCGCGCGCGGCGGCGCATGGGCAGTCGAGCTCGCGCCGGGACGGGCGGTGCGCGTCGCGGTCAATCACACGCTCGCCGATGCGGCAATGCGATTGCGCGACGGCGACGAGGTTGCGCTGTTTCCGCCGGTGACCGGCGGTTGAGGCGAGCGATGCCGGCGCGCGTGCAGACCGAAGACTTCGACGTGACACGTGAGCTTGCCATGCTGCGTGCGCGCGATCCGCGCGTAGGCGCTGTCGCGGCGTTCGTCGGTACGGTACGCGACGTGAACGACGACGCGCGCGTGACGACGATGACGCTCGAGCACTATCCGGGCATGACGGAAAAAGCGCTTGCGCAAATCGTCGAAGACGCGAAAGCGCGCTTCGACATCTTCGATGCGCTCGTCGTTCATCGCGTCGGGCCGCTCGGGCCGGCCGATCAGATCGTACTCGCCGCGGCGACCAGCGCGCATCGCGGCGAAGCGTTCGCCGCGTGCGAATTCCTGATGGACTACCTGAAGACGCGCGCGCCGTTCTGGAAGCGCGAACAGACGCCCGACGGATCGCGTTGGGTCGAAGCGCGCGCGAGCGACGACGTCGCTGCGGCGCGCTGGGACGCTCCTTCGTCTGCGCCGCGGCGCTGAGATTGCGCGCGCGGCGCGAACCACGATGGCCGCTGCCGCGCTGATCGCGATCGATTGGGGCACGAGCGCAGCGCGCGCCTATCGTGTCGACGCCGCGGGCGCCGTGCTCGACGTGCGTCATGCGCCGCTTGGGATCACGCAGGTTCGCGGCGGCGCGTTCGCCGCCGCACTTGCGTCGCTGCTCGGCGACTGGTCGACCGAAGCGCTTCCGCGCCTCGCGTGCGGGATGATCGGCAGCCGGCAAGGCTGGGTCGAAGCGCCGTATCTCGCGTGTCCGGTCGACTTCGCGTCGCTTGCCGGCGCGCTCGCGCGCACGCCCGGCGGCGAGCTCGCGATCGTCCCCGGCGTGACGTGCCGCGACGACGCCGGCGTTCTCGACGTCATACGCGGCGAGGAGACGCAGCTCGCCGGCGCGCTCGGCGCGAACGACGATCGGGTGCTCGCAGTGCTCCCCGGAACGCACAGCAAGTGGGCGTGGGTTTCCGGCGGCCGCATCGTCGAGTTCGTCACCTACATGACCGGCGAGGTGTACGCGCTGCTGCTCGCGCACAGCATCCTCGGCCGAATGGCGGGGCGTGCGGGTGCCTCGCCGGGATCGGCTTTCGCGAGCGGCGTTGCGCGCGGTCTGCAAAGCGGCGGCCTGCTGCACCAGGTCTTCGGTGCCCGTACGCTCGCGCTTGCCGGCGAGCTTACCGGTGACGACGTTCCCGACTGGCTGTCGGGCGTGCTGATCGGCGCGGAGATTCGCAGCGCACGGACGTGGGCGCAACGCTTCGGCGACGACGGCGCGCGTGTGCGCGTGATCGGCGGCGACGCCTTGACCGCGCGTTATGCCGTAGCGCTCGAGCAGGCGGGCGTAGACGCGCACCCGGCGCCGTCGGATGCCGCCGCGCGCGGTCTCGCGACGATCGCGCGGCGTGCCCGTCTGATCGATTGACCGAAATACCATGAGCGAATCCATTGCATCGTTTCTGGCGCCGTTGCCGCTCGTCGCGGTACTGCGCGGCATCACGCCCACCGAAGTGCTTCCGGTTTCCAACGCCTTGATCGATGCCGGCTTCAGGATGCTCGAGGTGCCGCTCAACTCGCCCGATCCGATGCAATCGATCCGCACGCTGGCCGAGCGATGCGGCGATGACATGCTCACGGGCGCCGGCACCGTGATCGATGTCGCCGACGTTGCGCGGGTGAAGGCGGCCGGAGGCCGGTTGATCGTGATGCCGCATGCCGATCAGACGGTCATCCGCGAAGCGAAGCGCCTCGGCCTGGCGTGCATACCCGGGGTTTCGACGCCGACCGAAGCGTTTGCCGCGCTCGCGGCGGGTGCCGACGCGTTGAAGCTCTTTCCGGCGGAAGCGCTCGGACCGGCGGCGCTCAAAGCGTGGCGCGCCGTGCTTCCGAAGGGAACGATCGTCTTCGCGGTCGGCGGCATCAAGCCCGATGCGGCGATGATGCGCGCGTGGCGAGCGGCGGGGGCGAACGGCTTCGGCACCGGCGCAAACCTCTACCAGCAAGGCGCATCGGTCGACAGCGTGCGCGCCGCCGCGCGGGCGTACGCACAAGCGTGGAACGCCTCCACAGCGGCCGGCGGCACGCCTTGACCGCCACCCGATGCGAACCGTCGCGAAAGCGCCGATACTGTCGCTCTTTTGGCGGTCGGATCATCCGCGCGCGGCCATCGCCGCGAATCGGGGGCAACGAGCGGCGCCCATGAAGCGCCGCGTACAACGGGGGATACGGATGCGAACGACGACGACGTTGGCGCAAGCGGTCCGCCATCTGGAGGCGGGAGACTGGAAGGCAGCGCACGAGATCGTGCAGAAGGATTCGAGCCTCCTCGGCTGCTGGGCGCACGGCATCGCCCATCTGCTCGAAGGCGATCTGACGAACGCGCAATACTGGTACCGCCGCGCGCGGCGCACATTTCCGCATCTCGATAACGCGGGCGCCGAGATCGCGGCATTGAAGGACTCCGTGCGGCAGGTGGCGCCGCCACGCGCCGCACCGGCGAAGCGAAGCAGCCGGTCGACGCACGCGTGAGCGCGCCGGGCGGCGATCGCGAGAGGCCGACACGCGACGAGTCCGTCGCACGTCGATACGAGAAGGCCGACGCGTGAGCGCGCCGCCGGCGACGTTGCGCAGCCTCCAGCCGGAGCTCGCGCTTGCGGCGCTGCCCGCCGACGAGCGCGTGTGGGTGCCGCAGGCGCCCGACGTCTGGTTTCGTCCGCTGCTGCTGAACACCGTCTCCGGCGGCTGGTGCAACCTGCTGCGCGTGCGCAAGTCGGGCATCCTGTCGAGGCACCGCCATCCGATGGTCGTCGTCGGCTACGTGATCAAAGGACGCTGGAAGTACCTCGAGCACGATTGGACGGCGGAAGAAGGGAGCTTCGTCTACGAGCCGCCGGGCGAGATCCATACGCTCACCGTGCCCGCCGACTGCGCCGAAATGGTCACGTTCTTCAACATCAGCGGTGCGATGATCTACGTCGACGAGCGCGGACGCACGACCGGGTACGAAGACGTCTGGACCAAGATCGACATGTGCCGTGCGCATTACGCCGCAGTGGGACTCGGCGCCGATTACGCCGAGCGCTTCGTGCGCTGATGCGCGGCGCCTCGAGGACAAACGCATGCCCTGGGCGGGCGTGATCGCGGTCGGCGGCGGCGCGGCCGCCGGCGCGTGGATGCGCTGGGGCCTGGGCGCGCTGCTCAATCCGATCTTCCCGACGTTGCCGCTTGGAACGTTGGCCGCGAACCTCATGGGCGGCCTGTTGATGGGCGTAGCAATGGAGGTGATAACGCGGCACACGATGCTCTCGCCGGAATTGAGACTGCTCGTCACGACGGGATTCCTCGGCGGTCTCACGACCTTTTCGACGTTCTCGGCGGAGATCACGACATTGCTGCTTCGCCGGGAACTGCTGTGGACCGTTCTCGGCGTCGCCGCGCACGTCGTCGGCTCCGTCGTGCTGACGATCGCGGGGATACTGCTCGCGCGTACGCTGTTCGCATGGGGATCGTCATGAAAGGCACGCTGCTGCGCTTTTACGTGCACGAGAACCGCAAGCACCGCCACGTGCTGCTCTACGAATGGCTGCTCGAGCAGGCGAAGAAGCTCGGCGTCCACGGTGGCTCGGCGTTTCGCGCGATCGCCGGCTATGGTCGCCACGGCGTGATGCACGAGGAGCATTTCTTCGAGCTCGCGGGCGATCTCACGGTCGAGATCGACTTTGCCGTGACCGACGACGAAGCCGAGCGGCTGCTCGCGAAGCTGCGCGACGAGAAGGTCGCGATCTTCTACGCCCGCATGCCGATCGAGTTCGGCTCGATCGACGGGGGCGAGGGATCGGCGCAATGAGCCAGGACGATCGCATGACTTGCGTCATTCCCGCGAACGCGGGAATCCAGCGTCGTGCGACGAACGACGCTGGGTCCCCGCGTTCGCGGGGACGACTCGCGAGACAGCCGTGATCGAGATCACCATTCCCAGCGGCCCCGTGCTCGAGCTGCGCCATGCGCTGCTCGACTTCAACGGCACGCTTGCGTGCGACGGACACCTGGTCGACGGCGTCGCCGATCGCCTTCGCGCCTTGTCCGCGCGGATAGAGATCCATGTCGCGACGGGCAACACGACCGGCACCGCGCCCGTCGCGCTCGCGAGCCTTCCCGTCGATTTGCATCTGATGCCCGCGGAACGACAATCGGAAGCGAAATGGGCGCTGATGCAGACGCTCGGTGCAGCGCACGTCGTCGCGATTGGCAACGGACGCAACGACCACGACCTGCTCGAGCATGCGGCGCTCGCGATCGCCGTCGTCGGACGCGAAGGCTGTGCCGCCCAGACGCTCGCCGTCGCCGACATCGTGTGCGCGGACATCCGCGACGCGCTCGACGTCTTGATGACGCCGGCGCGTCTCATCGCGACGTTGCGCGGCTGACGCGCTCGCCGCGACGGCCTCCTTGTATCGGTCCCGACAGGCGATGCCTCAGCGTCGCCTCCGCAACTCGCGCGGCGACAGGCCCTCCGGGCTTTTGGCTTCGCCCGCCGCGCTCATCGCTCGGCCTGCTAGACTTTCAACTTCCCATTCGATCGAGGTTACGCCATGGCGCGCGCGATTCGCATCCACAAACCCGGCGGTCCCGAAGCGATGCAGCTCGAGGAAGTGACCGTCGGCGATCCCGGTCCTGGCGAGGCGCGCGTCCGCCATACGGCGATCGGCGTCAACTATCTGGATACGTATCACCGCAGCGGGCTGTACAAGGTCGCGTTGCCCGCGGGCATCGGGTCGGAGGGCGCGGGCATTGTCGAGGCCGTCGGCGCCGGCGTCACCGACGTGAAGCCGGGCGAGCGCGTCACTTACTGTCTCGGCCCGACCGGTTCGTACTCTGACGTGCGGCTGGTACCGGCCGAGCGGCTGGTGCCGTTGCCGCCCGGAATTCCGGAGCGCATCGCAGCGGCGATCACGCTGAAGGGGCTGACGGTTCAGTATCTGTTTCGTCAGACGCACGCGTTGAAGTCGGGCGATACCATCCTGTTTCATGCGGCCGCCGGTGGCGTGGGGTTGATCGCATGCCAATGGGCGCGTGCGCTCGGCGTCACGATGATCGGCACAGTGGGCTCCGACGAGAAAGCCGAGCTCGCGAAGTCGAAGGGCTGCACGCACACGATCGTGTACACGCGCGAGAACTTCGTCGAGCGTGTGAAGGAGATCACCGACGGCAAGAAGGTGCCGGTCGTGTACGACGGCGTCGGCAAGGACACGTTCGTTCCGTCGCTCGACTGCCTCGCGCCGCGAGGGCTCGCCGTCAACTTCGGCAACGCGTCCGGTCCCGTCCCGCCGCTCGAGCTGCTCATGCTCACGCAGAAAGGATCGCTGTACGTGACGCGCCCGACGCTCGCCACCTACACCGCGCAGCGCGCGAACATGCTCGCGATGGCGCGCGAGCTCTTCGACTTGGTTCAGTCGGGCAAGATCGCCGTCGATATCCAACGGACGTACCCGCTCGCCGAAGCGGCGCAGGCGCACCGGGAACTGGAATCGCGCAAGACGACGGGATCGTTGCTGCTCATTCCCTAGCACCGTTGATCAGCGCGCGCGCCGCGCCGATCAATTCGCTCGCGGTGACGCCTACCGGCCCCTTGCCGGCGGCCACGCAGGCGTCGGCGGCCGCGCCGTGCAGGCACACCGCGATCCGAAGCGCGCTTTTCGCGTCGACGTGCTGCGCGAGCATCGCGCCCGCCATACCGGCGAGCACGTCGCCGGTGCCGGCGGTCGCGAGCGCGGGATTGCCCGTTGCGTTGATGTCCCAGGTGCCGTCAGGATGCGCGAGCACGCTTCCCGCGCCCTTGAGGACGACGTGCGCATGGAGCTTGTCCGCGAGCTCGAGCGCGGCGCCGACGCGGTCGGCCTGGATGGCCGCCGTGGCGAGGCCGAGCAACCGTCCTGCTTCGGCGGGATGCGGTGTCGCGAGCGTCGGGGCGCCGCGCGCACGGGCGCTTGCCGCAAGCGCTGCATCGGTGGCAACCGCGTTCAACGCATCGGCGTCGAGCACGACCGGCACCGTCATCGCGAGCACCTTGGCGACGCGCGCGCGCGTCGCGCCGCCGCTGCCGAGGCCCGGCCCGCAGACGACGACGTCGGGGCCATCGCCGAGCACGACGTCGGCTGCGCGCAACATCAGCTCCGGCTGACCCCAATCGACGGCCGGATGGTCGTCGGCGGCGAATCCGATCCACACCTTGCCGGCACCCACGCCGAGCGCTGCACGGCCGGCGAGCAGCGGCGCGCCGACCATACCGCTCGCGCCGCCGATGATCCCGATCGTGCCGAACGTTCCCTTGTGCACGTTGCGCTCGCGCCGCTTCAACGGCCGCGGGAGCGCCGATGCAAGCGGCGTCCAGTCGAGCCTGTGTCCGCGCGCCGGGCGGCCGGGGGCAGGCTCGACGCCGAGCGTATGCACGGAGACGTCGCCGCACGCGTCCAGACCGTCGGAGGTCAGCAGGCCCGGCTTCAAGCCGATGAACGTCGCCGTCGCGCGCGCCCGGATGCACGCGCCGAGCGTGGTTCCCGTCTCGGCGTCGAGCCCGCTCGGAACGTCGACGGCGAGGATCGGCGCACCGGTGTTGTTCGCCCAGGCGACCCACGCCGTGTGCTCGGCTGAAAGCGGGCGCGTGAGACCGATGCCGAACAGCCCGTCGACGATCAGCTCGCCGCGCCAGCTCTGCGGCAACTCACGCACCGTCGTGCCGCCCGCGTCGAGCCATGCGCGATGCGCCGCCGCAGCGTCCGACGACAGGCGGTCAGGCAGCCCGGCGAACGCGACGGTGACGTCGAAGAACCATTGCCGCAGCAACCGAGCGACGACGAACGCATCGCCGCCGTTGTTGCCCGGACCAGCGAGCACGAGTACCTTGCCGCCGCGTCCGCCCGCGAGATCGCGCCCGCGTTGCGCGGCCGCCGCCCCCGCGCGCTCCATCAACGGAAGGCCGCGCGCCGACGCTTCGATGGCCCGCAAGTCGGCGGTGCGGTAGATCGGCGCCAGCGTGGCCATTTCGCTCATGCTCGATTATAGGGCTGCGGTGCGATCGCGATTTCGATGCGTGCGTGCCGTCCCCATCGGCAAAATGGACAAACCCGCGCGCACGCCGCTACACTAGCCCATGTCATTCGGCCGGTTGGAGCTGGCCGGTCCGGCTTTCCATTCCGCCAAGTCCCGACGGCGGCCATCGTTCATCGCAGCCCGGCGGGCTCGCACGACAGGAGATTTTCGATGACCTTTCGCATATACGCCACCGTTGCGCTCGCTGCGGCGGTGTTCGCGCTGACCGCGCAAGCGCAAGAGCTCACCGGCACGCTGAAGAAGATCAAGGAGACCGGCGCGATCACGATCGGTCATCGCGAATCGTCGATCCCCTTCAGCTATCTCGATGACAAGCAGCAGCCGGTCGGCTACGCGATGGACCTGTGCATGAAGGTCGTCGACGCGGTCAAATCCGAGCTCAAGCTGCCGAACCTCAAGGTCAACTACCAGCCGGTGACATCGTCGAACCGCATCCCGCTGCTGCAGAACGGCACGATCGACATGGAGTGCGGGTCGACCACCAACAGCGTCGACCGGCAAAAGCAGGTCTCGTTCAGCCCGACCTATTTCGTGATCAACGTGACCGCGGCGGTGAAGAAGACCTCGGGCATCAAGACGCTCGCCGACCTGAACGGCAAGACGATCTCGACGACGTCGGGAACGACTTCGGTCCCGCTTTTGAAGAAGTACGCGAAGACCGAGCACGCCGAGGTGAAGGAGATCTACGGCAAGGACCACGCGGAGTCGATGCAGCTGCTCGCGACCGACCGTTCGTCCGCGTTCGTGATGGACGACGTGCTCCTCGCCGGCCAGATCGCGAACGCGCAGCATCCCGGCGACTACATGATCATCCCGGAGTCGCTGCGCACCGAGCCCTACGGCGCGATGATTCGCAAGGACGACCCGCAGTTCAAGGCGCTGGTCGACAAGGCGTTCACGCAGGTCATGAAATCCGGCGAGATGACGAAGATCTACAACAAATGGTTCACGAGCCCGATCCCGCCGCGCGGCGTCAACATGAACTTCCCGATGACGCCGGCGATCAAGGAGGCGCTCGCCAACCCCAACGACAAGGGCGTCTAGTCGAACGCGCGCCTGCGCGCCGCCCCGCGCGAGGTATCCGATGGGCTACAACTGGAACTGGGGCGTCTTCTTCCAGGAGACGCCCGAAGGGGGCACCGAGTACTGGCAATTTCTGTTGAGCGGCTTTTACTGGACGATCGCGGTGTCGGCGTGCGCGTGGATCATCGCCATCGTGCTCGGCGCGGTCATCGGCACGATACGTACGACGCAGCGGCCGTTGCTGGTGCACTTCGGCAACGCGTGGGTCGAGCTCTTCCGCAACGTTCCGCTGCTCGTCCAGATGTTCCTCTGGTATTTCGTCGTGCCGGAATTCATTCCACCGCTCAAACGCTGGGTCGTCGCCGCCGACCCCGCGCAAGCGCAGTTCCTCGCCGCGGTGCTTTGCCTCGGTTTGTTCACGTCGGCGCGCGTTGCCGAGCAAGTGCGCGCGGGCATCCAGTCGCTGCCGCGCGGGCAGCGGATGGCCGCCATGGCGCTCGGCCTCACGCAGCCGCAGGTCTACCGCTACGTGCTGCTGCCGATGGCGCTTCGCATCGTGATCCCGCCGCTCACGAGCGAGACGATGAACCTGATCAAGAACTCGTCGATCGCGCTCACGATCGGGCTCGCCGAGCTCACCTTCCGCTCGCGCGAGATCGGCGAGTACACGTTCAATTTCTTCGAGGCCTTCACCGCGGCTACGCTCATCTACATCGTGATCGCGATGACGGCCAACCGCGTGATGGCGGTCGTCGAGCGGCGCACCGCGGTGCCCGGCTTCATCGTCGGCGGAGCGAAGTGAGCGAGACATGAACCTCGACTTCAGCGTCATCGAGGGCTCGCTCGGCTATCTGTGGAAAGGGATGCAGTACACGGTCCAGCTTACCGCCATCGCCGCGGTCGGCGGACTGTTCTTCGGGACGCTGCTCGCGCTCGCGCGGCTGTCGCCGATCAAGCCGCTCGCATTCTTCGCGGCGGGTTACGTGAACCTGATGCGCTCGATCCCGCTGGTCCTGGTGATCTTCTGGTTCTTCTTCCTGGGACCGTTCGTGCTGCAGTGGCTGGGCGGGGGCGACCGGCCGCCGCCGATCGGGGCGGAGCGCTCGGCGATCGTCACGTTCATCATGTTCGAAGCGGCGTACTTCTGCGAGATCATGCGCGCGGGCATCCAGTCGATCTCGAAGGGGCAGGTCCATTCGGCCTATGCGCTCGGACTCACTTACGCGCAGTCGATGCGCCTCGTCATTCTGCCGCAGGCGTTTCGCAACATGATCCCGGTGCTCCTGACGCAGACGATCATCCTGTTCCAGGACACGTCACTCGTCTACGTGATCTCGGCGACCGATTTCGTCGGTGCGGCCTCGAAGATCGCGCAGCGCGATTCGAGGCTCGTCGAGATGTACCTGTTCGTCGCCGTCGTCTATTTCGTGCTGTGCTACACGCTGTCGTACATGGTCAAGCGCCTGCAGACGAAGATCGCCGTGATTCGTTGAGGAACCCGCAATGCCGATGATCGACATCCAGGACGTTTCGAAATGGTACGGCAGCTTTCAGGTGCTGACCGATTGCACGACCAAAGTGGAGAAGGGCGAGGTCGTCGTCGTCTGCGGGCCGTCGGGATCGGGCAAGTCGACGTTGATCAAGACGGTGAACGCGCTCGAGCCTTTCCAGAAGGGGCGGATCACCGTCAACGGCGTCCCGGTCCACGATCCGAAGACGAATCTGCCGAGGCTTCGCGCGCACGTCGGCATGGTATTCCAGCATTTCGAGCTCTTCCCTCATTTGTCGATCACCCAGAACCTGACGCTTGCGCAGGTCAAGGTGCTCGGACGCAATGCCGACGAGGCGCGGGAGCGCGGGTTGAAGCTCCTCGATCGCGTCGGTCTGATCGCGCAGAAGGACAAGTTCCCCGGTCAGCTCTCGGGCGGCCAGCAGCAGCGCGTCGCGATCGCCCGCGCGCTGTCGATGGACCCGATCTGCATGCTCTTCGACGAGCCGACGTCCGCGCTCGACCCGGAGATGATCAACGAGGTGCTCGACGTGATGGTTCAGCTCGCGAAGGAAGGCATGACGATGATGGTCGTCACCCACGAGATGGGCTTCGCGCGAAAGGTCGCGCACCGCGTGATCTTCATGGACCTCGGACACATCGTCGAGGATGCGACCAAGGACGACTTCTTCGGCACGCCACGCTCGGAACGCGCGCAGCAGTTCCTAGCGAAGATCCTGCATCATTGATCGCGTTCCTCGGCCGCGGGCTCGTTTCGCGCGCCGCGGCGCTCAGGCGACGCCGTTGTTGCGGGACCGCCGCATGGCCAGCATCGCGATCAAGCCCGCGACCACGAGCAGCAACGCCGCCGGCTCGGGGACCGCAGCCAACGCCGTCGCGGCAATCAGCTCGTGGCCGCGCGCCGACGGATGGAACGCATCCCAGAAGAGGAAGCTGTCCGGCGTTGCGCAGACCGGTCCCGGCGCACCGGTGGCGCCGAGCTTGCAGGGATCGGTGACGTTGGTGAAGCCGAACGCCGCGGGACTGGCGACCGCAGCGTCCAACAGCGTGTGAAGGTCGAGACGATCGAGCGACAGACCGGCGTGCCCGGCCACGTCGGCGCTGAGCAAGGCGCTCAACGTCCCGTTGAAAACATCCGTGAGCGCCGTCGCTCCCGCAACGACGGCGGGCCCCGCGGCCGCGGCGAGCGGTGTCTTGCCGATGTCGGGAAGGTTTCCGACGAGAAGATTGCGCGCGCCCGCCGCGTAGAGCGCATCGATCATCGCGTCGATGGCGATCGCGCCGTTGATGATGTTGACTGCCGCCGTTGCCGGATCCTTGAGCGCGTCGTTGATGTCGTTCGCGCCGCCGAGGATCACGTACAGCGCGTTCGGGTCGGCGACACCGCCGGTCGCGGCGAAATACAGACCGAGCTGCTGCGGAAGCTCGGGCGTTGGGCGTCCATAGTCGATGACCGTGGCGCCCGCGAATGCGAAGTTGGTGCCGCCGAGCAGCGAAGGCGTCGCCGAGCGCCCGAGGTCGCCCGCGAGAATCTCGGTCCACAGCGGGCCGTTCGAAAATCGGCCGTTGAAGTACGGAGGCGACGCGGGAACGGCGCCTCCGGTGCTGAGGAAGACGTTTCCGGTATCGGAGAGGCTGTCGCCGAAAAACACGAGCTGCGTGAACGAGGCGACCGCCGGCGAGCTGATCGCGCCGAAGAAAGCCAACGCGACAAGGCTGCGGCGCAACGCGCTACCAATAGAGCGGACTTTCATACGCCTCCCCCTGTTTGCGCACCAACGCTTGTGACGATCGGGCGCCTTGGGCAAGGAGCCGCATTGGAATCGCTGGTGGTTATCGAGATCATATGACAAGTGGACCGCCGGAGGGAAATGTCGCTACCCGTTCGCGAGCCTCGCGAGCGCCGCGTCGTAACCCTTCTCCAGCGTCGCGGTCGAGTCGGCCTCGACGCCGATGTCGTGGAGCAATCCGTCGCGAAGCCCGTACACGAGCCCGTGCAGCGTCACCGGCTGGCCGCGCCCCCATGCGTTCTGCACGATCGTCGTTCGCGACACGTGAACGACCTGCTCGATCACGTTGAGCTCGCACAACCTGTCGGCGCGCGTCGTGTCGTCGAGCGCGCGCGCGAGGATGCCGGCGTGCTTTGCGGCAACGTCCTGTACGTGCTGGAGCCAGTTGTCGATCAAGCCGTGCGCCTTGCCGTCGAGCGCTGCGCGTACGCCGCCGCAGCCGTAATGTCCGACCACCATCACGTGCTCGACGGCGAGCACGTCGAGCGCGTATTGAAGAACCGACAGGCAATTGAAATCGGTATGAACGACGACGTTCGCGACGTTGCGATGGACGAAGAGCTCGCCCGGCTCGAGGTCGACGATCTCGTTCGCGGGCACGCGGCTGTCGGCGCAGCCGATCCACAGATAGCGCGGCGATTGTTGGGCCGCGAGATGGCCGAAGAAGCCCGGTCGGCGTATCTCGACGGCGGCAGCCCACGCGCGGTTGCGCTCGAGCAGATGGCGGATCGAGGACATCGCGTCTCCCTTCGATGATCGCCGTCGATGATACCGGGCGGCGCGCAGGACTGGTTCATCCGCGCCGCGACGCCCGCCCGAGCCGATTCCCCGGTGTATAATCGATCAACGCCGGCCGCCGTGTCGGCGTTTTTCGCGTCGGGAGGATGCGATGCGCATCGACAACGAACTGAAGCTCGACTTCAAGGACGTGCTGATCCGTCCGAAGCGCTCGACGCTCACGACGCGATCCGAGGTCGACATCTCGCGCGAGTTCCGTTTCCGGCACGCCAACATCGAATACGCCGGCATTCCGATCGTCGCGTCGAACATGGACACGACCGGCACGTTCGAGATGGCGCGAGCGCTCGACGCTTTCAAGCTGTCGACCGCGCTGATGAAGCACTACGAGATCGACGAGCTCGTCGGCTTCTTCCGCGGGCTCGAGCGCAAGTCGGCGGCGTTCTATTCGATGGGCATCACCAAGCAGGACGAGGAGAAGTTCCGCCGGGCGATCGACGCTGCCGGCGACGCGATCGGCTATGTGTGCATCGACGTCGCCAACGGCTACACGGAGAGCTTCGTGCGATTCGTCGCGAAGATTCGCGAGGCGTTCCCCAAGCTCGTCATCATGGCCGGCAACGTCGTCACCGGCGAAATGACCGAGCAACTGATCCTTTCCGGCGCCGACATCGTCAAGGTCGGCATCGGGCCGGGCTCGGTGTGCACGACCCGGCAGATGACCGGCGTCGGTTATCCGCAGCTTTCCGCGATCATCGACTGCGCGGACGCGGCGCATGGCCTCGAGGGTCACATCTGCGCGGACGGCGGATGCGCGACGCCCGGGGATATCGCAAAGGCGTTCGGCGGCGGCGCCGACTTCGTGATGTTGGGCGGCATGTTCGCCGGCTGCGACGAATGCGGCAGCGATGTCGTCGAGCGCGACGGCAAGCGCTTCCAACGCTTCTATGGGATGAGCAGCCGCACGGCGATGGAGCGCTATTCAGGCGGCGTTTCGCACTACCGTGCCGCCGAGGGCAAGGAAGTGCTCGTTGCGCTGCGAGGCCCGGTTGCCGACGTCGCGCAGGAAATGCTCGGCGGCGTTCGCTCCGCGTGCACGTACGTCGGTGCGCGGCGCCTGCGCGAGCTGTCGAAGCGCACGACGTTCATCCGCGTGGCTCAGCAGTCGAACGAGGTGTTCGGCAAGACGTGAGCGCGATCCCCGCCGGGGTAGGCGCGTCAGAAGTTGCCGGAGCGCGTGATCGTCACGTCGGATTGCGGGCAGAACTCCTTTTCCGAGTGGCGCGCAGCGCGGTCCTGCTCGCTCGCCATGTGGCAGAGCACATAGACGAACAGCGTGAGGAACCCCAAGCCCACACCCACCAGCACTACCCAACCCAGATCGACGTCCATTCGCCCTCCCCGTTACGCCTTCTTGAGGCGCTGGCGCTCACGGAGTTATTCGGTCCGGCAGGCCATGCCGGGTTGCACTTCGATCGCCGTCCGCTCCCGTCCTTTTCAAGCGACGACCGCCGAACGGCGCTCCCCAACGCAACGATCATACAGCACGGAGAACGGCGCGACGGTCAATAAACCGATAGTGCGTTGAACGTGCGGGAAAATGTGCGAGGAAACACACATCCTTTTACTGTAGAATCCCCCTTTACGTCCTCGCGTTGGACATGCCGTATCTGCTGCGTCTTCGAGGCCGCAACGCGCTGTCGCCGTTCCGCGTCGCCAAGCTTCTCGCCGCGCTCACCGCGGCGCGCCCGCAAACCCCCGTTACCGATCTCGCCGCGACGTTCTGGCACTTCGTCGCGTTGCGGCGCGAGCTCGCGCCGGGCGAGCGGGCGACGCTCGAGCGCCTGCTCACGTACGGCCCGCACGACGGCAACACGAGCGATTCGGGCGAGTTCGTGCTCGTCGTGCCGAGGCCGGGAACGATCTCGCCGTGGTCGTCGAAGGCGACCGACATCGCGAAGAACTGTGCGCTGGACGCCGTCGAGCGCATCGAGCGCGGCGTCGGCTTCCGGATTGCCACGCGCGACGGCGTGCCGCTGACTGCCCCCGAGCGTGCCGCGCTGTTGCCGCTGCTGCACGACCGGATGACCGAAGCGGTGCTCGCCGACGCCACTGCGGCCGACGCGTTGTTCGACCATTATCCGCCGCGCGCGTTGACGACGATTGCGCTGATGTCGCAAGGGCGCGCGGCGCTCGCGCAAGCGAACGTCGAGCTCGGGCTCGCGCTCGCGCCCGAAGAGATCGACTATCTCGGCGACGCGTTTGCAACGCTCGGACGCAACCCGACCGACGTCGAGCTGATGATGTTCGCGCAGGCGAACTCCGAGCATTGCCGCCACAAGATCTTCAACGCGAGCTGGGTCATCGATGGCAAGGCGCAGCCGATGAGCCTGTTCGCGATGATCCGCAATACGCATGCCGCGAGTCCGCGCGGCACGATCGTCGCGTACGCCGACAACGCCGCGGTGATCGAGGGCAAGTCGGTCGCCCGCTTCTACCCCGACGGCGAACGGGGCCGCTACGCCGCTCACGTCGCGCCGACGCACATCGTGATGAAGGTCGAGACGCACAATCATCCGACCGCGATCGCGCCGTTCCCCGGTGCGGCGACCGGCTCGGGCGGCGAAATCCGCGACGAGGGCGCCACCGGCGTCGGCGCGAAGCCGAAAGCGGGTCTCACCGGTTTCACCGTTTCGCATCTGCGCATTCCCGGCTTGCCGCAACCGTGGGAGATGCCCTACGGCAAGCCCGATCGCATCGCGTCGCCGCTTGCGATCATGCTCGAAGGACCGATCGGCGGCGCGTCGTTCAACAACGAGTTCGGACGCCCGAACGTCGCCGGCTATTTCCGCACGTTCGAGCAGCCGGTCGCAGGCGAGCAGCGCGGCTATCACAAGCCGATCATGATCGCCGGCGGCCTCGGCAACATCGCGGCTCGCGACGTGCACAAGGCGCCGCTCGCCGAAGGCACGCTGCTGATCCAGCTCGGCGGTCCGGGTATGCTGATCGGCATGGGCGGCGGCGCCGCGTCGTCGATGGCCACCGGCGCCAATAGCGCCGATCTCGACTTCGACTCGGTCCAGCGCGGCAACGCCGAGATCCAGCGCCGCGCGCAGGAGGTGATCGACCGCTGTTGGCAGATGGGCGACGCGAATCCGATCCGCTCGATCCACGACGTCGGCGCGGGCGGGCTTTCCAACGCGCTGCCCGAGCTCGTGCACGGCGGGGGTGTCGGCGGCGCGTTCGATCTTCGCGCGATTCCATCCGAAGAGACGTCGATGGCGCCGCGCGAGATTTGGTGCAACGAAGCGCAGGAGCGTTATGTGCTCGCGATCGCGCCGGAGAGTCTGGACGCCTTCGCCGCGATCTGTTCGCGCGAGCGCTGCCCGTTCGCCGTCGTAGGCCATGCGACGGCCGATCGGAAGCTCGTCGTGCGCGACTCGCATTTCGATACCGCGCCCGTCGACATGCCCCTCGATGTGCTGCTCGGCAAGCCGCCGAAGATGACCCGCGACGTCACGCACGTCCGGCGGA
This sequence comes from uncultured beta proteobacterium, assembly GCA_963728935.1. GTDB lineage: Bacteria > Pseudomonadota > Gammaproteobacteria > Burkholderiales > Casimicrobiaceae > CAVSMC01. The sequence goes on from CAVSMC010000008.1 coordinate 141,590, forward strand.
GATTGCCGCCGCTCGCGCTCGACGGCATCGCAATCCGCGACGCCGCCTACCGCGTGCTGCAATTCCCCGCCGTCGCCGACAAGTCGTTCCTCGTCACGATCGGCGATCGCACCGTCGGCGGACTGATCGCGCGCGATCCGATGGTTGGGCCGTGGCAGGTTCCGGTCGCCGACGTCGCGGTCACGCTGATGGACTTCGACGGTTACGCCGGCGAGGCGATGGCCATCGGCGAGCGCACGCCGCTCGCGTTGATCGACGCGGCGGTGTCGGCGCGCATCGCGGTCGCCGAGGCGATCACGAACATCGCGGCTGCCGACATCGAGAAGCTGTCCGACGTGAAGCTGTCGGCGAATTGGATGGCGCCGGCCGGACATGCGGGCGAGGACGCCGCGCTCTACGATGCGGTGCGCGCCGTCGGCATCGAGCTCTGTCCGGCACTGGGCGTCAGCATTCCGGTGGGCAAGGATTCGATGTCGATGCGAACGACGTGGCGCGACGGCGCCATCGACAAGGCGGTGACGGCACCGGTATCGCTGATCGTGTCGGCGTTCGCGCCGGTCGCCGACGCGCGCGGGACCTTCACGCCGCTGCTGCGATTCGATTGTGGCGACACCGCGCTGATCTGGATCGACCTTGGTGCGGGCAAGCGACGGCTCGGCGGCTCCGCGCTTGCGCAAGCGTTCGGCCAGCTCGGCGACGCCGCACCGGACCTGGACGACCCGCGACGTCTTCCGGCGTTCTTCTCGGTCGTACGGGAATTCAAGCGCGACGGTACGCTGCTCGCGTACCACGACATCGCCGATGGGGGCCTGTTCGCGGCGCTCGCCGAGATGGCGTTCGCGTCGCGCTGCGGTGTCGACATCGCGCTCGACGGCGATGCGCTCGCGACGCTGTTCGCCGAGGAGATCGGCGCCGTCGTTCAGGTTCGCGCTTCCGATGTCGAGCGATCGCTCGCGCAGTTGCGTGCGGCCGATCTGGTCGCAACGCGAATCGGTACGCCGCTCGCCGGCGAGCGCATCCGCATCGCAGTCGCTCACAAGGTCGTTGTCGACGAATCACGCGTCGATCTGCATCGCGCATGGTCGTCGACGACGCATGCGATGCAGCGGCTGCGCGACAATCCCGAAGCTGCCGATCAGGAGCACGAGCGCATTCTCGACACCGATGACGCCGGCATGAGCGTGATGATCACGTTCGACGCGCGCGACGACATCGCCGCGCCGTACATCGCCAAAGGCGCGCGCCCGCCGATCGCGATCCTGCGCGAGCAGGGCGTCAACGGCCAGGTGGAGATGGCGGCGGCGTTCGATCGCTCCGGCTTCGACGCGTTCGACGTGCACATGACCGACATCATCAGTGGCCGCCGCTCGCTCGCGCAGTTCAAGGCGTTCGTCGCGTGCGGGGGCTTCTCCTATGGCGACGTGCTCGGCGCCGGCGAAGGTTGGGCGAAGTCGATCCTGTTCAACGCACGCGCACGCGACGATTTTGCCGCATTCTTCGCGCGCGACGACGTCTTCGCGCTCGGCACGTGCAACGGCTGCCAGATGATGAGCAATCTGCACGAGCTGATTCCCGGCAGCGCGCACTGGCCGCATTTCGTGCGCAACAAGTCCGAGCAGTTCGAGGCGCGCCTTGCGTTGCTCGAGGTCGCGCGCTCACCATCGCTGTTCTTCGCCGGCATGGAAGGCAGTCGGATTCCGATCGCGACCGCGCATGGCGAAGGGTACGCCGAGTTCGCCGACGCATCGCAGCTCGCCGCCGCGCAGGCTTACGTCGCGCTTCGCTTCGTCGACGGCAACGGCGCGCCAACGGAACGCTATCCTTTCAATGTCAACGGCTCGCCGCAGGGCATTACGGGCCTCACGACGCCCGACGGCCGGTTCACGATCCTGATGCCGCATCCGGAGCGCGTGTTTCGCACCGTGCAGATGTCGTGGCATCCGCAGGGCTGGGGCGAGGACTCGCCCTGGATGCGGATGTTCCGCAACGCGCGCGCGTGGCTCGGTTGAACCGGGCGGGCGTTCGCGGCGTCCAACCTCGAGGGTTCGACCGATGAAGCTCACCGTCTATTCGATCGATGGCGTCACGCCGGTTGTCGACCCGTCGGCATACGTGCATCCGACGGCGGTGCTGATCGGCGATGTCGTCGTCGGCCCAGGGTGCTACATCGGCCCAATGGCATCGCTTCGCGGCGACTTCGGCGGCATCCGTGTGCGGGCGGGCGCGAACGTCCAGGACTCGTGCATCATGCATGGCTTTCCCGGAACCGATACCGTCGTCGAGGAGAACGGGCATATCGGTCACGGCGCCGTGCTGCACAGTTGCATCGTCGGCAAGGACGCGCTGGTCGGCATTCATGCCGTGGTGAACGACAACGCGGTGATCGGCGAATTCGCGATGGTCGCCGCCAATGCCTTCGTCAAGGCCGGCATGGTAGTACCGCCGCGCACGCTCGTCGCGGGCACGCCGGCGAGAGTCGTGCGCACCCTTGGCGACGACGATATCGAATGGAAGCGAACCGGCACGCTGAGCTACCAGCAGCTCACGCGACGCTGCATCGCGACGATGCGTGCGACCGAACCGCTGACCGAGCCGGAGGCCAACCGGCATCGCATCGAGCTCGACGAAGTCGTGCCGTTGCACGTGCACAAGCAGCGCAGGTGACCCGACGTCCCGCCGGCCGGCCATTGCCATGACGACCGCATTCGCGAGCAGCCTCGCGCGCGACATCTGGGAAGCGCGCTACCGCTTCGCTCCGCCGGACGGCGCCCCCGAGCCGTCGATCGACGCGACGTGGAGCCGCATCGCGAGCGCGCTCGCGGCCGTCGAGCCGCATGATCGTGCGCAGTGGGCGCGCCGATTCGAGGATCTGCTTGCCGATTTCAGGTTCCTGCCCGGCGGCCGCATCTTCGCGGGCGCCGGCACGGGGCGACGCGTGACGCTGTTCAACTGCTTCGTCATGGGCACGCTCGTCGATTCGCTCGACGGCATCTTCGAATCGCTGCGCGAATGCGCGCTCACGATGCAGCAGGGCGGCGGCATCGGCATCGATTTCTCGCCGCTGCGGCCTGCCGGGTCGCACACCGATGCAACCGGAGCGATCGCGTCGGGACCGGTGTCGTTCATGCACATGTGGGACAGCATGTGCGCGACGGTGACATCGGTTGGGGCGCGCCGCGGCGCGATGATGGGCACGCTGTCGTGCGAGCACCCCGACATCGAGGCATTCGTCGAGGCCAAGCGCTCGGCCGGGATGCTGACGCACTTCAATCTTTCGGTGCTGGTGAGCGACGCGTTCATGACGGCAGTCGATGCGGGCGACGATTGGACGTTGCGATTTCCGCGCGCGCGCGTCGAGCGCAAGGTCAACGCCCGCACGCTCTGGGATTCGATCGTCCGCCATGCGTTCGACGGAGCCGAGCCGGGCGTGCTGTTCATCGACCGCATCCGCGAAGACGACAATCTGAGCTACGCCGAGACGATCAGCGCCACCAATCCGTGCGGCGAGATCCCGCTGCCGCCGTACGGTGCTTGCGATCTCGGTTCGTTCAACCTCACGCGCTTCGTGCGCGAGCCGTTCACCGATCGCGCGACGCTCGACCTTGCGTCGCTCGCCGAGTGCGTTCCGGCCGCGGTACGGATGCTCGACAACGTCTACGACGCGTCCGGGTTCCCGCTGCCGGCGCAGGGCGAAGCGGCACGGCAGTCGCGCCGGCTCGGAATCGGCATTACGGGTCTTGCCGATGCGCTGATCATGCTCGGCCACGTGTACGGCAGCGATGCGTCGTGCGCGCTCGCAGCCGATGCGATGCGCACGATCCGCGACGCCGCGTACGCGGCATCGGTGGAGCTTGGACGCGAGAAGGGCTCGTTCGCCCACTACGATCGCGAACGCTATGGCGCTGCGCGATTCGTCTCGCGGCTGCCGGCGCCGTTGCGAGCGGCGATCGCGCGCAATGGCATTCGCAATAGCCATCTGACCGCGATCGCCCCGGCCGGCACGATCAGCCTGCTCGCGGGCAATGTGTCGTCGGGCCTCGAACCGGTGTTTGCGCTTTCGTACGAGCGTCGCGTGCGCCAACCGTCGGGCGCCATCGTCACCGTTCCCGTCGACTGCTATGCGCTCGCCAAATGGCGCGAGCGGCGCAACGACGCACCGTTGCCGCGCACGTTCGTATCGGCCGGCGATGTCGGGCCGCACGCACAGCTCGCGATGCAGGCCGCTTTGCAGCCGCACGTCGACAACGCCATTTCGAAGACGACCAATGTACGTGCCGACGTCGCGTTCGGCGAGTTCGCCGCCATCTATCGGCACGCGTACGAGCTCGGACTCAAAGGCTGTACGGTGTTTCGGCCGAATGCGGTGACCGGCGCGATCCTGTCGGGCCCCGAGCCGCGCTGCGAACGTTGCGACCCGCTCGACGAGACGGCCGCCTGCGCCGCCTAGGAAATTAGGGTCAGACTCGACTTTCGGGAAAGTGGGGTCAGACTCGACTTTTCATTGGGCGATCGCCGCAACGAACGCGCTTGGCGAAAAGTCGAGTCTGACCCTACTTTCCTCCGGCCTCGACGTCGCGCTTGACGTTCGCGACGGCGCGCGCCGAATCGCTCTCCATCACGGCCCTGATCTTGAGCGCGTTCGCGATGCCGAACAGCAGGTTCGTCCCGTTGTAGTGAATGTCGCGCTCGAATCGCGTTCCGGTTGGCGTTGGCGTCAACGTATAGACGATGCGGGCGCCTCCGCCGCCCGATTTCGCCTCGAAGGCCCAGCGTTTGGGCGGATCGAGCTCGAGCGTCGTCCATGTCGCGTCGCCGCGTCGATCGGCGATCTCGAATGTCTCGATCACCGATTCGCCGACGCCCGGCGTGCGATCGACGATGCCGCGAACCGCGCGCGACGCCGGGTGCCACCGCGGCCAGTTCGCCGGCGTGGCGACATACGCGAAAACACGCTCGGGCGGCGCTGCAATGTCGGCAACGTCGACGAGATGCCCGCCCACCAGCGGCTCCGGCCACGGCAGCGGCAGCAATAGGAGCGCGGCGACGACGGCCGCCACGGCGAGTGCGATCGCGATTCGGCGCATGAAGGATCCTCGGCCGCCATGGTACCCGCGACGCGCAGGCGAGGGGCTTGCCCGTGCGAGCGGTTGCCGCCGAGAACGTCGCCGCGACTGCCGAGCGGTGAAGTCTCGATGAATCGACGACGATTGCCGCTGTCGGCCGGAGCAACACTTCCTTCGCCGCTCGTCGCGCGGGCGCCGCGCCTGGCGGCGATCCCTCACATCGGACACTTGTCACGCGATGAGGCGCGCGGTCGAACGGTGCTCGCATCCGGCGCGTCGCGTTCGCGGACCGCTTGGCCGATGGCGAATCACGCACGCTCGCCGCCCGTCGCACCGATCGCTGACCGGCGACGCCGCTCGCCGGAGCTCGGACTGAATCGCAGCGGCGCGCGCGGACGTTCGACTACGCGCCGGCGTCCGCGAAGCGCTTGATGCCGTAAAAGATCGCCCACCACTTCCATTTGGGGACCGCGTGGAACGGCGGCGCGGCACCATCGTTCGGATGCGTCGGCTTGTCGTTCTTCATCTCGACTGTGATTGAGCGCGGTTGCTCGGGCTCTACCGTGCACGACCAGTTGCCGCGGTTTTCGACGTGACAATTGCCGTATCGACCCGACGGCGTTTTCGATCCCACGATCCAGTAGAGCACTTCCTGCCGTGAACGGCTCGCGCGGAACGTGTAACGGGGGCCCGCCGACAGCTTGCTCGTACAGTGGGTATCGATCCATGTGCCGCCGTCGCACGTGACGGTGTAGATCGTTCGCTCGCCCTGGAACGTGATGCGGTCGGTCGACCACATGAACACGGCCAGCGCAACGAGGACTGCAACCGTTACCAGGACCTTCGCGATCATGTTGCGATTTCGAGGGGTCGCGCGTGGTCGCGTTCGAATGGCCGCCGCACGGTTACGAGCGCCCGCCGCCGGCCGATCGCGCAAGTCGACACGCGGGCATCGCGCGGCATTTCCGTTTCAGTATCCGGCGGCTTGTCCGTCGCGTCGCGAATCCGATGCCGCGACATAGCCGTCTTCGCCGCGCAGTACGACTTGGCCCGCGCCGAAGTCCATGTAGGAATCCTCGAGCGGCGTCAGGTCGTGGCCGAGCCGCGCGAGCCCGGCACGCAATTCCGCCGACGCCGACGGCTCGAGATCGATCGACAGGCCGTCGCCCACCTTCCAGCGCGGCGCATCGAGCGCTGCCTGCGGATTCATCCGGTAATCGATCATCCGCACGAGCGTCTGCACGTGCCCCGGCGGCTGGATCGGACCTCCCATGACGCCAAACGCCCCGAGCGGTTCGCCGTCCCGCGTGAGAAAGCCAGGGATGATCGTATGGAACGGGCGCTTGCCGCCCGCGAGGGCGTTCGGATGGTTAGCCGCGAGCGAGAAGCCCGCGCCGCGGTTCTGCAGGCTGATGCCCGTACCCGGGACGACGACGCCCGAGCCGAAGCCCATGTAGTTCGATTGGATCAGCGACACGATCATGCCGCGCGAGTCAGCGGCGCACAGGTACACGGTTCCGCCGCGCGGCGGCTCGCCGGGACCGAACTTCTGCGCGCGCGCCGGATCGATCAAACGCGCCCGCCGCGCGAGGTAATCTGGATCGAGCATCCGTTCGGGCGAAAACTCCATCGTTCGCGGATCGCTCACATAGCGGTATGCATCGGCGAACGCGAGCTTCATCGCCTCGATCTGCAGATGCTGACTCGCGGTCGAATCGGGTGCGAGCGACGCAAGATCGAACGACCGCAGGATGCCGAGCGCCATCAACGCCGCGATACCCTGGCCATTCGGAGGAATCTCGTGCACGTCGAGTCCGCGGTAGCCGAGTGCGAGCGGGTCGACCCAATCGATCGTGTGATCCGCGAAGTCGGACAGCGCGTGAACGGCGCCGTGCGCTTTCGCATGCGCGGCCATCGCGCGAGCGAGCTCCCCGCGATAGAACGCGTTGCCATGCGTCGCCGCGATCTTTTCGAGCGTCGCGGCGAGATTCGGGTTGGCGAACCGCTCGCCAATATGCGGAGCGCGGCCGCGGGGCATGAAATGCTCGGCGAACCCGAGGTCGTGCGGCAGAACGGCGACGGCGAGCGCCCATTTACCCGCGATCACCGACGACACGGCGAAGCCGTCGCGCGCATAACGGATCGCGGGCTCGAACAGATCGGCGAACGGCAGCGCGCCGAAGCGCTGCGACAGCGCGACCCAGCCCGATACCGCGCCCGGAATCGTGACGCTCTCCCAACCGCGCTGCGGGACCGCGGCCCGGCCCGCATAGCGATTCAGAGATGCGGCGGCCGGGGCGCGGCCGCTCGCGTTCAAACCCACGAGTTGGCCGCCGTCGGCGACGATCGCGAACAGGTCGCTGCCGGCGCCGTTGCTGCAGGGCTCGACGACTGTCAGCGTGATGGCGGTGGCGAGCGCGGCATCGATCGCGTTACCGCCTCGCTGCAGCATCGCGATTCCGGCCTGCGTTGCGAGCGGCTGCGAGGTCGCGACGACGTTTCGCGCGAAGATCGGCTGCCGCCGCGAAGCATGCGGCATGCTCCAGTCGAAAACTACGCCCTTGGCTTCTGCAGCAGTCCGGTTCACGCTCTCGGCCTCCGTATGGTCGGGTCATGCAACGGTGGAATCGGCGGCCTCGCAGCGGCGAGTCGCATTTGCAGTTCCGGCCGCTCGGCTGCGCCTCGCTTAACCTCTCGCCGGCGCTCGAGGTTAGCCTCCACGCGATACGTCGCTCGCGCGCCGTATCGTGCGTACGGGCTCGGCGCTACGCGCCCGGAGCCGACCTCGCCGCTCACACCCTCGGCCTCCACGACGGTCGAATCATGCGGCGGTCGAGTCGTCGGCCTCGCCGCGGCGATTGGCGATTGTTCGCAGCCCGCTTCGCGGGTCCCCGCTCGCCGCTCACGCTGTTTCCTCCTGAAACACGTCCTCGCGCTTCTTGCGCATGTTCGGCAACACGATCAGCAGCAGCAGGCCGGCGGCGATCGCCAGCATCGCTGCCGACAGCGGTCGAGTGAAGAAGACCGTCGGATCGCCGCGCGACAGCAGCAGCGCGCGGCGCAGGTTCTCTTCCATCAGCGGACCGAGAACGAAACCGAGGAGCAGCGGCGCCGGCTCGCAGTCGAGCTTCGAGAAGACGACGCCGAGCAGGCCGAAGAACGCCGTCATCTGCACGTCGAAACTCGTGTTGTTGACGCTGTAGACGCCAATTGCGCAGAACAACAGGATCGCCGGATAAAGCATCCGATAGGGGACCTGCAACAGCTTGACCCATATGCCGATCATCGGAAGATTCAGCACGACCAGCATGAGGTTGCCGATCCACATCGATGCGATCAATCCCCAGAAAAGGCTCGGGTTGCTCGTCATCACCTGCGGTCCGGGCTGGATGTTGTGGATCGTCATCGCGCCGACCATCAGCGCCATCACCGCGTTCTCGGGGATACCGAGCGTGAGCAGCGGAATGAATGACGTTTGCGCGCCGGCATTGTTGGCCGACTCGGGACCCGCTACGCCCTGGATCGCTCCCTTGCCGAAGCGGGTCGGGTCGTCCGCGATCTTCTTCTCGAGCGTGTACGAAGCGAACGACGACAGCATCGCGCCGCCGCCCGGCAGAACACCCAATATCGAGCCGAGGCCCGTGCCGCGCAGCACTGCCGGCCATGCCTGCCGGAATTGATCCTTGGTGAGCCAAAGACCCTTCACCTTGGTCGAGACGATCTCGCGTTTTTCCTTCGATTCAACGTTCGTGATGATCTCGGCGAATCCGAACAGTCCCATGGCAACGACGACGACGCCGATGCCGTCGGTGAGCTCGGGAATGCCGAACGCAAAGCGCGCCGCGCCCGAATTGACGTCGGTTCCGACGATGCCGAGAAGCAGACCGAGGATGATCATCGCGATCGCCTTGACCAGCGACCCATGTGCGAGCACGACGGCGCCCAGAAGCCCGAGCACCATCAACGAGAAGTATTCGGCCGGCCCGAACTTGAGCGCGAGCTCCGATAATGGCAACGAAACCGCGGCGACCATGATCTGCGCCACCGATCCCGCGAAGAACGATCCGAGCGCGGCGACCGCGAGCGCCGCGCCGGCGTGCCCCTGGCGCGCCATCTGGTGCCCGTCGAGACAAGTGACGACCGACGAAGCTTCGCCGGGCATGTTGACGAGGATCGCCGTCGTCGAACCGCCGTACTGCGCGCCGTAGTAGATGCCGGCGAGCATGATCAGCGCAGATACGGGCTGCAACGCGTACGTCGTCGGCAGCAGCATCGCGATCGTCGCCACCGGGCCGATTCCAGGCAGCACCCCGATCAGCGTCCCGAGCACGACGCCTACCAGCGCGTACAGCAGATTAACCGGCGTGAGCGCAACGCTGAATCCGAGAGCCAGATGCGAGAAAAGCTCCATCGCGCGTCACTGCGACCACGGCCAGATCGGCAGTTGCAGCTTGAGGCCGATCACGAACACACCGACGGCAAGCGCTGCAAGCACTGCGCCTGCGATCACCGATTCCCGTGGCCGGAACTCGTGGCTCGCCGCGCTCGAGCCGACGATCAGGGCGACCGTGGACAGCGCGACGCCGACGAAATCGACGATCAGGCCGAACACAACGACGCTCCCGAGCACGACGAGCGTCGGGCGCAGCGGCCATCGCGGCAACGGCGCGCCCTGCAGTCGCAGCGCCCGCAGCGCGACAATGGCGCCCAGCACGATGAGCAGGATGCCGAGAATGCGCGGGAAGTAGCCGGGACCCATCCGCGCCGCGGTGCCGAGCGGATAGTTCGCCGAGATCACGATGGCGGCGATGCCGATCGCGATGAACATCAGGCCCGCGACGAAATCCTTAGGATGGCGAACGTACGCCATGGACTCTCTCCTCGAGCGACGCACCCGGCATTCGCCTCTTGCGGGCGCTCACCACGATGGATCCGCTCGCCGCCGGGCCGGCGCGCCGCGTGAAGCATAGCATCGAACGCATCGCCGCCTTGCGGCTCGCGCTATGTCGAAAAGACAGGAGGGCAGACGTCGCCGCCTGCCCTCCATCGTTGGCACCTAACCGGCGCGTACGGTCAAAGTCCCGCCTTGTTGCGCAGGTCCTTGAAGTACGCGTCGAGCACCTGGCTCTGCATGCGCTGCGCGAGCTGCGGCTTCACCTCGTCGAACGACGGTACCTTCGCGTCGCGGACGTCGTCGAGCCTGATCACGTGCCAGCCGAACTGCGTCTGCACCGGCTGCGCGGTGAATTTGCCCTTCTCGAGCTTGACCATCGCTTCGGAGAACGGCTTGACGAAGTTCGCTGGCGCGTTCCAGTCCAGATCGCCGCCGTTCGCCTTCGAGCCCGGGTCCTTCGAGCGCTCGGCGAGCTTCTCGAACTTTTCGCCCTTCTGGAGCGCAGCGATGATTTCCTTCGCTTCGTCCTCCTTCTCGACCAGGATGTGGCGGACCTTGTACTCCTTGTCGCCGATCTGGCCCTTGATCGTGTCGTATTCCTTGCGCAGCGTCGCGTCCGGAATCGGATTGGACTTCATCCAGTCGGCGACGTAGGCGCGCACGAGCGCCGTCTGGGCCGTGAGGTCCATTTGCGCCTTGATCTCGGGATCCTTGTCCATGCCCTTCTTCTTCGCTTCGCGGACCAGGAGCTCGCGCGTATTGAGCTCTTCGCGAATTGCGTTACGCACCTCGGGCGAATCGGGCTGACCCTGCGCCAGGCGCTCCTTCAGCAGCACGTCGTAGTAAGCCTTCGGGTACAGCTCCTTGCTGCCGGTGGCGGGCGCCGCGGCGGCCTTCGCGGGCGCCGCCGTCTTGGGAGGCGCCTTGTCCTTCGCGTCCTGCGCGAATGCCGCGGACGCCGGCAGCGCGGCGAGCACGGCCGCAGCAACGGCAATGAGGGTACGTTCAAACATCGTGGTCAGTCCTTTTTCGGTTGGTTTGGGGGTGGGAATTCTTCCGGAGTCAGCGCCCGAATCGAGAGCGCGTGAATCGGGTTGGGGAACAGATCGGCAAGCTCCCGCATCACCCGCTGGTGCCGCGCGAGGCGCGACAGGCCGGAAAACGCATCGGACACGATCAACAGCGAAAAGTGCCCGCCGCCGCCGGCGGCGCCCTCATGTCCGACGTGCTGCGCGCTGTCGTCGATGATCTCCAAGGCCTTCGGCGCGAGGGTCGCGAGGCGAGCCCTCAACGTCGCCGGAACGCCGGTGGCGGCGGCGATCGTCACGGCGACGTCTTCTCGCGCGCGGCGTCGTCGGGCATGTGCCGCGCGAGCCAGACGCCTTGCAGCAGCGCGAAGGCGAGGAACAGAGCGATGGCGCCCCAGACCTTGAACGTGACCCACGTGTCGGTCGCAAAATGGAACGCGACATACCAGTTCGCCACGGCCATCGCGGCGAAGAACCCGGTCCAGGCCCACGTGAGGCGCGCCCAGACGAGCGTCGGCAACTCGATGCCCTGCATCACATGCGCGAGCAGGTTGCGTCCGAACGCAAGCCGTCCGCCGGCGAGAATCAACGCGAACAGCGCGTAGAGCACCGTGGGCTTCCATTTGATGAACGTCTCGTCCTGCAGCACGAGCGTCGCGCCGCCGAAGACGGCGATGATCGCGAGCGACAGCCAGTGGACGATGGCGACCTTGCCGCGCTTCCAGCGAAACCACGCGATCTGCACGACCGAGGCGACCATCGCGATCGCCGTCGCGACGTAAATCCCCTGCAACTTGAAGGCAACGAAGAAGAGGAGGAGAGGGAAGTAATCGGCAAGAAGCTGCATCAGGGCGCTGGCAGGGCTTAACAGGCGATTATACCGCGTCGGCCCGGGCGCCCGACGCCGACCTGGCCGCCCGGAGAGTCAGGCGAGCGGGCGGGCCGTCGCGTGCGCGATCCGCAGTCGCGGACCGGCCAGCCGGGCAAGCCGCGTCCAGGCAAACGCCGGACCGGGATCGGTCTTGCGTCCGGGCGCGATGTCGCTGTGCCCGACGATATCGGCGATCGGATACCGACGCACGAGCGCCCGCACGAGGCGCGTAAGCATTGCGTACTGCGCGCTCGTGTACGGCGTGTCGTCGGCGCCTTCGACCTCCACGCCGATCGAAAAATCGTTGCAACGCTCGCGCCCTCGCCACGACGATGCGCCGGCATGCCATGCGCGTTCACCGCAGGCGACGAACTGAACGAGCTCACCGTCGCGGCGGACCAGGAAATGCGCCGACACGCGAAGCGTCGCGATCGCGGCGAACGACGGGTGCGCGGTCGGATCGAGGCGATTGGTGAACAGGCGCTCGATCGAATCGCCGCCAAACGTGCCCGGCGGCAACGAGATGCCGTGGACGACGAGTAACGTGACGTCTTCGTCCGGCGGACGCGCGTCGCAGTTGGGCGAAGGCGCCCAGCGTGAGAAGTTGGCGCGGCCTGCCGCGTCGATCGCAAGCGAGCGCGCGCGAGAGCGAGAGCCCATCGTGCTGCCCGCGGTCACTTCCGATAATGCGGCTGGTAGAGCTGGACCTTGAAGCCGCCGGGCACCTTGAAGTAGGTAACGAGACCGTATCCATGGTCGTCGGGCTCGTTGACGAACTCGACGCCTCGCGTGCGCAGCTCGCGCATCGTGGCGACGATGTCGTCGCAATAGAACGAGATATCGGCGGTTCCCGAAGCGACGTCGGAATCCTCTGTCGGATGCACGCCGAGGTCGGCCTCGGGGGCATCGAAGATCAGCCAACCGCCTCCGACATCGGTTCCTTCGAGGCCGAGCTTGTCCCGCAGAAAGGCGCGAAGCTCGGCGGCCTCGGACGAGTAGAACATCGCATGCATGCCACGGATCACTTGATTCCTCGCTGTGTGGTGTCGTGCGGGCGTCAATACGGCTCGAAGCCGACGCCGTGTTTGCGCAGCATCGTGACGATGAAGCGCTTCCAGACGCCATCGGGCGACCAGATCCTCGCCACCGCGTCGTACGCGTGCTCGGGATTCTCCTTCAGCGCGATCACGCGATAGAGGAACACGAGGGACGAGGCGCGCATGTTGATCTGGCAGTGAACGAGCACCTTGCGATCGGCGAGAGCGCCGAGCACCGCGGCGAACGCCTCGTAGTCCCGTTCGGTCGGCCCGTCGAAGCTGATCGGGATGTTGGCGTACACGAGACCTTGGCGGCCGACGATGACGGCTTCATCGCGCACCGCGTCATGCACGGTCGGCGGCGCGAGGTATATCACGGCCTGGAAGCCCTGCGACCCGAGCGCGGCCAGCGTCTGCGCCGGCGGCTGGCCCGAAGTAATGAGTCGCTGCGTGATCGCGACGACGTTCGGCGCGGACAGTGCCGGCGTGTCGGGTGTCGCCGCGGACGCGCCGCAGCCGGCAAGCGCCACCGCCGACGCAAGCACGAGCTTCCGGCTTCGCATCGTCATGCCTCGCGCGGGTTGCGGCATCGTACCGCGCATATCACTTGAAGCTGATTTCCTGCAGCGTCTTTTCGCCGACGATCTCCCTCACTTCGGTCCGCTTCACCATCGTCTGCATTTGCTTTTCTTCGGAGCCGACGAGCTTCAGGGCGAGCGCGTCGAACTTGTCCGACAAGCCGTCGAACGCGGCCCAGTTCTTGTATTCGATCATCAGCATCAGATCCCAGTCGTCGCGATTCGACGACGACCCTGTGAGCATCTTTTCCGAAACGATCAGCCCTTGCTTCTTCGCCTCGTCCATCAGCTTCTTGCGCTGCGTCGACAAGTCGCGCATGTACGAGTCGAACATTCCCGGTCTGACCTTGATGAACGTGACCGTCCAGACTGTTCCTTCCTTGTACGCCTTGTCTTGAGCGATGCTCGCTTGGGCAAATGCAGCAAGAACCGCGAGCGTGAGCAGCAGAACCCACTTGGGAAATCGCATGATCGAGCTCCGTGAGTTGACGCTGTCGACCAAGCGAAGCGAGCGCTCCGCCGCCGACAGCGCGCAACAGAGCACCGATAGGGGACGGAAACGGATACTTCAGCGAACCTCGGCAACGCTGAAGTGCGGGTTTTCGACGATGCTGAAGCGGTTTCCGAACGGATCTTTCACCGCGGCGACCCTGATGCCGTCGCCGACGTCGGTCACCGAGTCGAGTGGCGTCGCACCCAGTTCAAGCAGCCGCGCATATGCCTGCTCGGCGTTTGCGACGCCCCACAATGCTCGCGCGCCGGCCGTGCTCGGCGTTGCGTCGGGAACGAGCCCGAGCTCGAATCCGCCGACCGAGAAACCCACGTAGAAAGGCCGATCGAAATAGGCCGGTTGGCCGAGCAGCGACGTGTCCCACTGCTTCGCCGCCTCGAGATCGGGCGCGGGATAGATCGCCGTTCGCAGACCGAGAATCATCGTGGTATCTCCCCCGGGGTTCGCAACTGACGGGCGAGATTACTACCGCCCGGGCCGATTTGACAGCGCCGCTATCGCCTAGCGACCACCGCGAAGCGCGTAGTAGATGACGATGGCGGCGGCGATCAATGCAACGACCAGCCACAAACGTCGGCTCGATCGAGGGACTTCGCCAGGCGCTAGCGTGTTGGTGTTCGTGACGCGCCCCTCGTCGGACGCTTCGATCGCGTCCTTCGCTTCCTTCAATCCCAGGCCGGTCTGTTGACGCAGCAGCTTGATCGCTTCGATCTTGTTGCCGCGACGCAGCGCATCGGCGACGTTCACGGGAAGCGGCTCGTTCGGTTCGGGCATTGTGAGTGCTCCGCGCTGAGGTCCCAATTGTGTTGCCGCCCGGAAGTCGGGAGTGGACGGTCCATGAAGCGTCATCGGCGGCGCGACGCCGCGCCAGTGCTCGCCCGCGAGCCGTGGTTGAAGCGCATCTCGTCGACACACTTTACACTTGGTTGAGCACGCGACGGCGCGCGGCGCCGAAGGAAACGCCGAGAACTGCATCCCGCGCAACGGCTTCGCCACCCATTACCAGCATGGACGGCTTCGCCACCCATTACCAGCATGTCTACAGCAGCGCCTCGTTCGGCAGCGCGCCCATCGGTCGCGGGCATCGCGTTTCGCAGGTCCGCTGGCGTGGTGACGGCAAGTGCGGATCAGTTGATCGCCAACTGCTCCGGCCGGTAGCGCGTCGCGGCGTTGTGTGGCTTGCGCGCACCCGGCGAGAGAGACGCCTCAGGTCAATCGGCTCCAACACACCAATGTGCATTGGGCGGGCGGTTGGGTTGCTTCAGATATCGCTGCTCGATTTGTCGGCGTAAATCCTCGGCCTGACGGATCTCCTCCGTCGACGCGGCGACAAAGCGAGGCCAGGCCAAATCGAAACGCGGAGCGCCATCCGACGAAGTGTTCATGGGCTGGAGTCTGGACATTCACACCACGCGCGACTATCGGCGTGCGGCGCGCCGAAGGGTCGGAAAGGGTTGGAAAGGGTTGGTCTACGGTGTAGGAATCGTCCTAGCGACCCGTACGCGCTCGCGCCGCGTGCCGCGCGAGCGCATTCGTGCCGCGGCGCGACAATGCGGAGTCCGGCCAGTGCGGTTGGCGGTGATGGAACGGGGGGAGCTTCGCTCCGAGTGGGGCGTAAGCGCGTCTACATCACCAAGCCCAACGCGCAATCGCATCAGGGCGCAGCGCAGGCCGGTGAAGCCAAGCCCGGTGGTTCGCGCAGCGCGTCCTCAATCGTTGGGCGCGGTCAGCCCGCAGCCGATCCTGGCGCTGTGTGGCCGTCGCCGCGAAGAGCGCGCAAACGAAGGAGCTCCGCTTGCACAAAAGGGGAGAACCCCTGGCGACGCCCGCGGCGATCGATCAGTAGATCGTCGAGAAGCGCCAGAGTGGCCTGCTCGTCGTGCCATGCATTCGCGATGCGGTTCGCGATGCGCGGTAACGTTTCCATCAACTTGTAGGGCTTTGCGGAGTCCGGCAATGATCCCGCCCACCGCTGCGTTGCCGGCAACAACAGGTCGAGAGGTCGCGCCTTGCGATGGTAAGGCAGTGCCATGCGAGCGTCCGGTGAGCTTGCGGGCCGCCTGTTGCCTGCCACGCGACGGGTCGGCGAGCCGCTAAAGACGGGCACCCGTATCTTAGCGCCGCGGCGAGCGCCTTCGGGCCCGGCGCATCAATCGCTATCCTCGATCGCGGTTCGCGGGCAGATCACTTGATCCCCAACCGCTCCATCCGGTAGCGCATCGCCCGAAAGGTGATGCCCAATAGCTTCGCCGCAGCGGTACGGTTGAAGCGCGTCTTTTCCAGCGCCTCGTTGATGGCCTGTCGCTCGACGCGATCGAGGTAGTCCTGCAGCGGCCATTTGTCGCCGAAGGTGAGCGGACCGCCTTCGCTCTCCTCGGGTGCGGGCGTGAGCGCAAGGTCGTCCGACGTGATTCGCTGCGGATCGGCGGCGAGCGAAAGTCCGCGCTCGAGGATGTTCTCGAGCTCGCGCACATTCCCTGGGAACGGATAGCGCTCGAGCGCCGCCAGCGCGTCGGCATCGAGCTTCGCGGGCGTGCCGCGAGAGAGCTTCGCGAGGATCGCGTTCGCGATGAGCGGAATGTCCTCGCGCATTTCGCGCAAGCTCGGCATCGCGAGCTCGATCACGTGCAGCCGGTAGTAGAGGTCTTGCCGGAATTCACCCGACTCCACCAGCGCGGCGAGCTTCTTGTGTGTCGCGCTGATCAGCCGCACATCGACCGGGTCCTCCTGCGTTGCGCCCACTTTGCGCACCTTCTTTTCCTGGATCGCGCGCAGCAGCTTCACTTGCATGGCGAGCGGCAGATCGGCGACCTCGTCGAGGAAAAGCGTGCCGCCGTTCGCGGCTTGAAAGAAGCCGTCACGATCGCTTTCGGCGCCGGTGAACGAGCCCTTGCGGTAGCCGAAGAATTCGCTCTCCATCAGATTCTCGGGAATCGCGCCGCAATTGACCGCGATGAACGGCAGCTCGCCGCGGGGCGATTGCGTGTGGATGAGCCGCGCCGCGAGCTCCTTGCCGCTGCCCGACTCGCCGTTGATGAACACGGGCGCCTGGCTGCGCGCGAGGCGGTCGATCAGCGAGCGCACGTGCTCCATCGCCGGCGATTGGCCAAGTAAATGATAGCCCGACGCGGCGGGCGCCTTGTCGGGCACTTTCAGCGCCTGCTTGACGAGCGCGCGCAACTGCTCGAGCGCGACCGGCTTTGCGAGATAGTCGAATGCGCCGGCCTTCAACGCGGCAACCGCGTTCTCCGCGCTGCCGAACGCGGTGATCACCGCGACCGGAACGTCGAGGCCCTTCTGATTGATGTGCTCGACCACGCGCAAGCCCTCGCCGTCGGGGAGCCTCATGTCGGTGAGGCAGAGGTCGAACGGCTCCTTGTCGAGCAGCCGGATCGCATCGGCGACGTTTTCCGCGCGCGACGTATCGAGCCCCATGCGAGACAACGTGAGCTCGAGCAGCTCGAGCAGATCGGGCTCGTCGTCGATGACGAGCACTTTGGGTTGACCTCGGATTCTGCGGCTCATGCGCGTTGGCTCCCTGCGATCCTATGAGGCGGGGTTGACCGCCCGTTTCAACGTCATCCGGAAATGCGCGCCCGGCGCCTTCGGCAGCAACTCGAGCGCGGCGCCGTTCGCATCGGCAAGCTCGCGCGCGATGTACAGACCGAGCCCGGTGCCGCCGGGGCGCGTCGTGAAGAACGGCTCGAAGATCTGTCCGCGCAGCTCCGCGGGAATACCTGGGCCGTCGTCTTCGATTTCGAAGATGACGGCGTCGCCCATGTACCCGGGTCGCCCGGCGATCCGGATGCTGCCTTCCTTCTTCTGGCAATGTTGCCACGCATTGCGCACGAGATTCCAGAAAATCTGGTTCAGATGCCCGCGGTCGAAGATGACGTGCAACTCGGTTGGAACGGTCATGGCGACCCCCCCGGGCGGAATGTTCTCGGCCTGCACGATCTCCTCGACGAGCGAGTGCACGAAATCGGCGAACACGATCACTTCCGGCTGCTGACGGTCGCGGCGATTGAGTTGCAGCACTTCGCCGACTATGCGATCGATGCGCTTCGCGTTGTTGCGGATCATCGTCAGAAGCCGGGTGCCTTCGGGCGCCACGGCGCGATCCTCCTCGAGAAGCTGCGCCGCCTGGTTGATCGCCGACAAAGGATTGCGCACCTCGTGCGCGATCGACGCCGTCAGCCGTCCCATCGCAGCGAGCTTCATCTGCTGGGCTTCGGACTGCGCGCGGCCGAGGTCCTCGAGGTAGATCAGCGTGCCGCCGTTCAATCCCGAGCCGATGCGCACGAGGCGCACGCGAAGCAAGCGCTGCGTCGTTTCGACCTTGAACGGCGGCAGCGGCTCGGCGAAGTCTTCCTGCCAGCGACGCCAATAGTCGTGCAGCGTCGAGCTGAATTCGGCGAGCCGCATGCCGCCGCGCATCCGCCCGAAGCCGCCGAGAAGCCGCGTCACCTGCGCGTTGTGACCGCGCACGACGCCATTGAGGTCGACCACGAGCACGCCGTCCTGCATGTCCTGGATGATCAGGCGATTGACCTGCTCGAGATTCGCGACGTCGATGCCGCGCTGCGCGGCGAGGTCTTCGGAAGCCTTCGTGTAGCGGCCCAGCGCGACGGCGATCCCGATCGTCGCAAAATAGCCGAAGCCGATGAGCCCCGTCTGGAACGGTTGCGCGCCGCCAATCTGGCCTTCGAATGCCCGCATGAGGTCGAGCCCGAGCAGCACGACGGTCGACAATGCGGCGTGGAAGAACGCCGTGCGGGTGCGGAGCAACCATCCGCTCGCAGCAAGCTGCGGGAACAGCAGGATCGGTAACGGCCCGCCGGTGCCGCCTCCCGCGACCATCACCATCCCGATGAAGAAGACGTCGCCGGCGACCAGCGCGGAGACAATCACCGGCAGCGGTAACGGCAGCGGATCGCGCTGGATCCACCAGAAAGCGAACAAACTGAACAGGAAATACAGCGCGGCAGCGGTGACGAACGCGTTCGGCGCCGCGATGCTCAGGATGCGCAGGTCGAGCAGCAGCGCGATGCCCAGCAATACCGCCGCGCACAGCGCCCGGTACAGCCCGATGATCCACAGAATGCGTCGGCTCGAGTCGTTGATCGACAGCGCGACCGGCGGCTCATAGGGCGGCAATGCGGGTTCGGATTGCATGCCGGTCCGTTATCGCAGGAAGTCGCGCCGTCCGTCAACCGCGCCGCGCGCAAGCCGGATCGCTGCAGACATAGCCGGTGGTCACCGCCGTCGCCTCGGCCTTCGGCAGGAAGACGCCGCAGCGTGCGCAGCGCACCATCGGAACGCCGCTCGGAGCGGTCTTCTTTCGAGCTGCATCGGCATGCCGCTTTGCCTTGCCCGCGTTGTACAGGCGCAACGCGAACAGCACCGCGAAGATGACGACGATCCAGAACAGGACTTTGGACATCGGGACCTACAGGATCTTGCCCGGATTCATCAACCCCTGCGGGTCGAGAGCGCGCTTCACCGCGCGCATCAGGTCGAGCTCGATATCGCTCTTGTAACGGACGAGCTCCTCGCGCTTCAACTGCCCGATGCCATGCTCGGCGCTGATGCTGCCGCCGCGCGCGGCGACGAGGTCGTGGACGATGCGGTTCGCGCGCGCGGCGTGTCCGATGAACGTCTCGGGCGCGACGCCGTCGGGCGCCGACAGGTTGTAGTGCAGGTTGCCGTCACCGAGATGGCCGAACACGACGAAGCGCACGCCGCCCAGCGCGGCGGTGAGCGCGGATTGCGCCGTGCGCAAGTATTCCGCAACCGCCGAAACCGGCAGCGAAATATCGTGCTTGATGTTCAGCCCTTCGATCTTCTGCGCGTCGGAGATGTTTTCGCGCAGCGCCCACATCGCCGCGGCTTGATCGCCGCTTTGCGCGATCGCGGCGTCGCGCGCGGTGCCGGCTTCGAATGCGCTGCCCAGCGCCGCTTCGAGCTGTTCCGTCAGAGCCGAGTCGTCAGCCGGATCGTCCGCCTGTACGAGCACGTACCAGGGGTGGCCGGGCAGCGGATCGGGGAGCTTGGGGAAATGGCGATGCACGAACGCAAGCGCGACGTCGGAGATGAGCTCGAAGCCGGTGAGCCGGTCCGCCAACGTCTGGCGCAGCGCGCGCAGCAGCGCGACCGCATCGTCGGCCGACCCCACGGCCACCCACGCCGTCGCCCGCGTCCGCGGTGCAGCGAAGAGCTTGAGCACTGCGGCCGTCACGATGCCGAGCGTTCCCTCGGCACCGACGAACAATTGCTTCAGGTCGTATCCGGTGTTGTCCTTGCGCAGTCCGCGCAGGCCGTCGAACACGCGTCCGTCGGCGAGAACAACCTCGATGCCCAGCACGAGGTCGCGCGCGTTGCCGAAGCGCAACACCGCCGTGCCGCCGGCATTGGTCGATAGATTGCCGCCGATCGTCGCCGTGCCTTCGGCCGCGAGCGATAACGGAAACTGCAGTCCCGCCGCGGCGGCCGCATCGTGCACGGCCGCGAGCGGCATGCCGGCCTCGACGGTGATCGTCGCGTTCGCCGCGTCGAGCGCGCGCACGCGGCGCATGCGCGTTAGCGACACGACGATCGCGTCACCGCGGTCGAGCGGTGTCGCGCCGCCGCACAAGCCGGTGTTGCCGCCTTGCGGAACGATCGGCACCGACGATTCGACGCACGCGCGCACGACCGCCGCCACCTCGTCGGTTGTTCCCGGACGCACCACGGCGAGCGCCCGCCCGTGGTAGCGGCCACGATGGTCGGTGAGGTAAGGTTCGACGTCCGCCGCGTCCGTCAACACGTTGGCGGGCCCGACGGCGTCCGCGAGCCGACGCTCGAAAGTTGCGCGCTGCGCCGCCATGGACGACGATAATAGCCTGAAATGCCGGTGCCGCCGCATGGCGCGGCGTCCGTTGCCGAAGGGAAAACACGATGGCCAAGCCTTCCGCCGACCCACCGCCCGCGCCCTCGCCGTTTCCGTTCAGTCCGCAGGAAGCGATGGAATTCATGCAACGGATGTGGAATCCGTTCGGCGTGCCGATTCCCGGTTTCGGGGTTCCCGCAGCCGCTGCACCTGCGCCGCCGCCGCAACAGGACGCGCCCGACGGTGCGCCGCAGTCGTCGCCGCTAGGTTTCCAGTACCCGAACCCTGCGGCGATGTTCATGGCGCTCGACCCGGCGGAAGTCGAGCGCAAGATCGGCGAGCTCAAAGTGATCGAAGGTTGGCTCGCGATGAGCCTCAATCTGATGCAAATGAGCATCCGCACGCTCGAGCTGCAGAAGGCATCGCTCGAGGCGTTGCGCGGAAACGCGCCGATCAAGCAGGACGACGGCCGCCATCGGGGTTAGCTTCGCGCATCGGTTCGTTGACGCGGGGCCTCGGACGGCCGCGTGTTCTTTCGTCAAACAGCAAAGAGGTCGCTACGATGAGTCTCGTCCTTTATTACGGTTCCGGCTCGCCCTGGGCGTGGCGCGCGCAGTTCGCGCTCGAGCACAAGGCGCTGCCGTATCAGCGCAACGTGTTGTCGTTTTCGGCTGGCGACACGCGCAAGCCGGAATTCATCGCGTTGAATCCGCGCCATCGCGTGCCCGTGCTGATCGACGGCGACTTCGTGCTCTATGAATCGAACGCCATCGTCGAGTACGTCGACGAGGCGTACCCCGGCCGTGGCTCGCCGCTCTTCCCGGGCGACGCGAAGACGCGCGCCGTCATCCGTCGGCTGATATCGGAGACCGACAACTACTTCGACAAGGCGATCGATCCGCTGATCGACTACGCATTCTCCACCAAGCCCGAAGAGCGCAAACCCGAGGCGTTGAACAAAGCGTGCGACGTGCTGCGCGAGGAGCTCGGCATGTTCGCGGCGGCGATGAAAGGCGATTATCTCGCCGGGCCGTTGTCGGCGGCCGATTTCGCGCTCTATCCGATGGTCGCGTTCATCCATCGCTCGAAGATCAAGCTGCCCGACTTCGATGCGGATGGCCTGCTGCCCCCGCCGATCGCAGCATGGAAGCGGCGCATCGAATCGCTGCCGTTCTTCGAATCGACGATTCCGCCGCACTGGCAGAAGAGCTGAGGTTCGCGATGAAGCTCACCACGACGGCGTTCGCCGACCAGGGCGTCATACCCGCCGAATTCGCGTTCGGCGCGATCGATCCGGCACAGCACGTGAAGCTCTCCGCCAACCGCAACCCGGATTTCCGCTGGCAGGAGCTGCCGCCGGCGACGCGCTCGCTCGCGCTGATCTGCCACGATCCCGACGTGCCTTCGCGCGGCGACGACGTCAACCAGGAAGGACGCACGGTTCCCGCGAGCCTTGCGCGCGTCGACTTCTTCCATTGGGTGTTGATCGACCTCGCCGCCGACACGCCGCCGATCGCGCGGGGCGAGTTCTCGGACGCCATCACGGCGCGCGGCAAGCCCGGGCCGGCGGCGCCGCGCGGCACGAGGCAAGGGATCAACGATTACACCGGATGGTTTGCCAACGACCACGAGATGTCGGGTAACTATTTCGGTTACGACGGGCCGTGTCCGCCGTGGAACGACGAGCGTGTCCATCACTATGTATTCACGCTGTTCGCGCTCGACGTGCCGAGGGTCGACGTGTCCGGCGCGTTCACCGGCGCGCAGGTACGCGCGGCGATCGCCGGACACGTGCTTGCACAAGCGGCGACGACAGGCTGTTACTCGCTCAATCCGTCGGTCAGGCTGTAGCGCTCGACGCCGAAACGCCCAGCCACGAAGCGCGCGCGGCTTGCGTGTCGTCGCCGCAGTCGGCGTCGAGCGCGAGCCATGCGGTGTCGTGCGGCGCGGGCGCGAGCGTAAGACGCGCGGTGATGAGCTCGTCGCGCCGGAACGCATGGACGGCGAATGCGTCGCCGGCCGCGCGCGTCGCGATCATCCGCTCGATCGTTTCGGCGGAAGCCTTCAGGCCGTCGACGGCGATGACGACGTCGTTCGCCGCGAGCCCGGCCTCGTGCGCGGGGCCGCCGCTGAAAACGTGCGCGAGCTTCGCTTCGGCGCCCGGCGCGAGCTTTGCGCCGATCCAACAGCGCGGCCGTTGATCGTCAGTCTTGCCAGGCGCGCCGCCGCGATCGTTCGCTCCCTCGGCGGCGCGCCGATGCAGCGACACACCGACGTCGCGCAAGAGTTGCGCAATCGGAGGATCTTCGGTGCCGTCGACGTAACGGGCGAAGAAATCGTAGAGCTCGGCGCCCGCGATCTCGGAGGCGAGCGTCGCGATTGCGCCTTCCGCCACGCCGATGCCCGGCCGCCCGTATCGATGCCACAGCAGGCGCATCAAGTCGTCGAGCGAGCGACCATGACGGCGCAGCGTAAGGTCGAGCGCAAGACCGATCAGCGCACCTTTCGCGTAATAGCTCACGACGGCGTTCGGCGTGTTCTCGTCCTGGCGGTAGTACTTGATCCATGCGTCGAAGCTCGAGTCGGCAACGCTTTGCATTTCGCGACCCGGCGTTCGAAGCACGTTGGTCACCGTGCGGCCGACCAGCTCGAGGTAGGACTTCGCGTCGATGACGCCGCTTCGCACGAGCATCAGGTCGTCGTAGTAGGACGTGAATCCTTCGAACGCCCACAGCTGGCGCGTGTAGGCCTCGCGCGAAAGGTCGTATGGGACGAACGACGCGGGCTTGATCCGCTTGACGTTCCAGCTATGGAAGTATTCGTGGCTCGCGAGTCCGAGGAGGTTGCGGTAGTCGTTGGAGACCGCCGTCGCGCCGGGTTGCGGCAGCTCGTCTCGCTTGCACAGCAGGCTCGTGCTCGACCGGTGCTCCAGGCCCCCGTGGCCCTCGCCGACGACGTTCACGAGGAAGACGTAGCGATCGAACGGCGCGCGGCCGACCGGTGCACCGGCGAAAAGATCGCATTGCGATTGGCAGATTCGCGCGAGGTCGCGCGCGATCCGCGCGAGGTCGCCGCGATGGCGTCCGCTCACGGCGATGTCGTGCGGCGCTCCTCCGGCCGTGAACGTCGCGAGCGAGAAATCGGCCATCTCGACGGGGTGGTCGATCAGTTCGTCGTAGCTCGCTGCCCGATAAGCGCCGAACCCGTACGGCGCTGCGCCGGCGCGGGGCAGCGCCGTCGCCACACGCCACGGGCTTTCGGTGTCGCCGGGCGCGACGATTTCGACCTCGCAGCGATCGTTTTCGCGTCCTTCGGGACAGAGGAACACGGCGGCGCCGTTGAAGAATCCTCGCGTGCGGTCGAGGTACGCCGCGCGCACCGACAGGTCGTAGGCGTAGACGATCGCGGTCACGCTGAGCGGTCCTGCGCAAGGCGTCGCGCGCCAAACGTCCTTCGCCTCCTTTGCGATCGCGATCGAGCGGCCGTTGCTTTGCGCGCGCACTTCAGCGAAATGGCGAGCGAATTCTCGAATGAGATAACTGCCGGGAATCCACGTCGGCAGCCGCAGGCGCTGTCCATCGCCGTCGGGATCCTCGACGGTGCACGTCACCTCGAACAAGTGCGCGCGCGGATCGATCGCCGCAATTCGGTATCGGATCGGTACTCGGGACACGTTCGTCGCGACAGGCGGTCGTGCCGGCGCTTCGGCCGGCTCGGCGCACAGTGTAGCGGACGGACGCTCAGCCTGCGCTTGCGACGAGGTGGGCGAGCGCGGGTCCCGCGAGCAGCGCCCACGTGACCACGAGCAGCACAAGCGCGATCAGCACGGCGGCGCTGCCCAGGTCCTTTGCGCGCTTCGACAGCCGATGCGTGTCGAAGCCGATGCGGTCGATCGCCGCCTCGACGCTCGAGTTCAGCAACTCGACGATGAGCACGAGCAGCACGGAGCCGATCAGCAGCACGCGCTCGACAGCGGCGACCGGCAGTGCGCACGCGAGCGGCAAGAGCACGACGGCGAGCGCGATCTCCTGGCGAAACGCGCTTTCGTGCCGGTACGCGAGCGCGAGCCCCGACAGCGAGAAGAAGAACGCATTGACCAGGCGACGAAAGCCGCGCTGGCCCTTGTGCGGGCTTTCAAGCGACGAGGGCGCTCGCATGGTTCGGATGCAGGTGGCGCAGGAATTGGCCGTTCGCGTGCTCCCACGAGAATGCGAGCGCCTTGCGTCTGACGACCGCGCGATCGAGCTCGAGCGCGGCGAGCGCGGCGCGGCGCAGGTCGATGTCGAGAACGCCGGAGACGCCGTCGTCGATCACGTCGATGGGCCCCATGACGGGATAGGCGGCGACGGGCGTTCCACTCGCCATCGACTCGAGCAGCACGAGCCCGAACGTGTCGGTGCGGCTGGGAAAGACGAACACGTCGGCGCTGCGGAAATGCGCGGCCAGCGCCTCGCCGTGCTTCGCGCCGGTGAACACGGCCGCGGGGTAACGGCGGGCGAGCGCGGCACGCTGCGGCCCGTCACCGACGACAACCTTGGTTCCGGGAAGATCGAGCGAGAGGAATGCATCGAGATTCTTCTCGACGGCGACGCGGCCGACGTACATGAACACCGGCCGGGTCCAATCGTTCGGCACGCGATCGCCGGGACGGAACAGCTCGGTGTCCACGCCGCGGCCCCACATGACGAGATTGGCGAAGCGCCGGCGCAAGAGATCGGCGTGAATCGCCTTCGTCGGCACCATGACGGCGCTCGCCGGCGCATGGAAGCGGCGAAGCCACGCGTAGGTGAGCGCCACCGGCAGCCGCACGCGCGCATGAACGTACTCGGGAAAGCGTGTGTGATAGGCGGTGGTGAAGCGAAGCCCCTCGCGCAGGCAGAACTTGCGCGCCGCCTGGCCGAGCGGGCCCTCGGTCGCGATGTGAACGGCGTCGGGCGCGAATCGCGCGGCGAGCTCGGCGAAGCGCGCGAACGGCTTCAACGCGAGCCGGATCTCGGGGTACGTCGGGCACGGCACGCTGCGAAAGCGGTCGGGTCCGATCGTCTCCACGGTGTGGCCGGCGGTTTGCGCGCCGCGAATCGTGTGTCGCAGCGTCATCACGACACCGTTGACCTGCGGATTCCACGCGTCAGTTGCTATGAGAATACGCACGTTGCGTCTCCTCCTCGTATGCGGCGTCGACGAGTGACGCCGCGTGTGCCGCGATTTCCTTCCAGCTCAGGATCGACAGCTCGCCGGCCTCGTTTTCGACGAGCGCGGTGAGACTCTCGACCCAGTCGCCGTCGTTGCAGTAGAGGATGCCGCCGATCGAGCGGATTTCCGGCTTGTGGATGTGGCCGCAGACGACGCCGTCGACGCGGCGCCTGCGCGCTTCCTGCGCCACCGCGATCTCGAAGTCGGTGATGTAGTTCACCGCGTTCTTCACCCGATGCTTGAGAAACTGCGCGAGCGACCAGTACGGGAATCCGAGCCGCGCGCGCGCCGCATTGAGCCAGCGATTGAGCTGAAGCGTCAGCGTGTAGAGCCGGTCGCCCACGAACGCGAGCCATTTGGCGCACTGGATGACGCCGTCGAACAGGTCGCCGTGCAGCACGAGCAGGCTGCGCCCATCGGCCGTCGTGTGGATCGCTTCGTCGCGGACCTCGATGCCGCCGAACGACAGCTCGAGGAAGTGCCGCGCGAACTCGTCGTGGTTGCCGGGAATGAAGACGACCTCGGTGCCCTTGCGCGCCTTGCGCATCACCTTTTGCACGACGTCGTTGTGCGTCTGCGGCCAGAACCAGCGGCGTCGTAGCTGCCAGCCGTCGACGATGTCGCCGACGAGATACAGGCGCTTCGATTCGGTGTGGCGGAGGAAATCGAGCAGCAGCCGCGCCTGGCAACCGGCGGTGCCGAGATGCAAATCCGAGATCCAGATCGTGCGGAAGCGAAGCCTGCCGGTCTCCTCGTCGTCGCGCGTCGGCGAGGGGGGCGCAGGCATCTTCAGTGCCCGCTACTACGACGCTTGACCGCGATGGCGACCCGCATGCCGCACGAGTCTAGGGACGGCGGATGGCGATTCGATTACGCGCGCATGACGGTTCGATGAAACGCGGGACACGAGGCTGCGCGATCTCGCGCGGCCTCGTGCAGCGAGGCGTGACCCTAGTCGTCTTGCGAGACGACAATGCCGAGCGCGCCGGCGGTCCCGACCAGGAACGCGCTGTTGGTCGACGAGTCCGCAAGCGAGCCGCTCGAAATCGACGTGAGGACGGTCCCGGTGGCCGGGTCGGCGAAAGCGATCGTGTAAGTCCCGGAGGCGATTTCCAGATACGTCGATGCCGTATCCGGATCGAGCGCGGATATCCGCTTCACGTCGTTGACGAGCACGTCGACTGCACCGATGCCGATGCTCGTATTGGCGAATCGCAGCTTCGTGTTGCCCGGTCGCGGCGGCACATTGTTGTCGGGCAGCACGACCGCATGCGTCGAGCCGGCGAGCCCCGTGACGACGATCGTGTAGTCGGAGGCTGGCGATAACGACGGCGACGTCGTCGCTATCGGAGAGCCAGGCGTCGCCGTCGCCTGGAAGAAGATCGACTGCGTGCTGGTCGATACGCTCGCATAGCCGGTCGCCGACGGATACGTTACGCCGCTGAACAGCGCAACGCCGTCGACGATGACGTCGACATTGCCGGCCTGCGGCGCGGCGTGCACGAACTTCGCACCGGCAAGCGTATTGTCGGCGACCACGCGCTGGCCGGCGCCGTTGACGTCGAGGAGCAACGCGTTGGGCAGCGTGCCGCTCGTGCGCGCGTACGCGATGAGGTCGGTCGATGTGCTCGACGAGAACTCGTGCGGCCCCGAATCGTAGATGATCGTCTTCGTTCCGGACACCGTCATGCGCAGCTGATACGTTCCGGACGCGAACTGCAGGTAAGCGGTGGCGGTGTTGTAGCTGAGTCCGTTGAAATTGGGCAGCAGATCATCGATTGCTACGCCGGGCGCCGTCAGATAGGCGTCGATCGCT
Organism: uncultured beta proteobacterium; assembly: GCA_963728935.1. Lineage (GTDB taxonomy): Bacteria > Pseudomonadota > Gammaproteobacteria > Burkholderiales > Casimicrobiaceae > CAVSMC01. The sequence goes on from CAVSMC010000008.1 coordinate 169,449, forward strand.
GCGATTCCCGCCGCTACGTGGGCGATGCGAAGCTGCGAGCGACCGCTGCCGGGTTCGGTCGTCGCGTCGGGCAACAGCAGGAGCGACGGAACGCTGGTCGTGCCGATTGCGATCAGCGTGTACGTCTGCTCGCCAGCGAGCGAGTACGTCTGCTCGACGAGGGGTGAGGTCGCGCCGCGCACCGTGACGCTGAAGGGCGTGTCCTTGTTGTCGAAGTCGACGTAATCGGTGCTGCCCTCGAACGCGATGCCGGTGAACGCTGCCGCGCCATCGGCGGTTACGTCGAGCAGCGGAGCGTCGGCGACCACGTTGACCATGCGGACATGCGCGGCCTTCGGGGGAAAGGAATTGATCGTGTTGATCTTGCAACCCGCGATCGCGAGCGGCAGGACAAGCAGGGCGGCAAGCGTGACACGCCTTTTTGACATCGGAACTCCAGATCGGCGAAGGGCGCCCCGAACACGAATCGAACGTGCGACCTGCCCCTTAGGAGGGGGCTGCTCTATCCACTGAGCTACCGGGGCTCGACCGCGGATTTTACCGGATCGCTTGTCGGCGCACGATTTGGCGGCGGCGGAAGTTCGTGCAATCACGCTTCGGTGGCAGAATCGGCGGCGTGATTCCTTGGCTGCGCGCGCACAGTCCCTTTCCGCCGATCGACACTGCGCTGTCGGATCCCAACGGCCTGCTCGCGGCTGGAGCGGATCTCTCGCCGGAGCGCTTGGTCGAAGCGTATCGAAGGGGAATTTTTCCGTGGTACGCACAGGGAGATCCCGTATTGTGGTGGAGTCCCGATCCGCGGATGGTGTTATTCGTCGACGAATTCCGCGTTCGGCGCTCGCTCGCGAAGGTCTTGCGTGCGCGCCGTTTCGAGATCCGCGTCGACAGCCGCTTTCGCGAGGTGATGGTCGCGTGCGCGAGCGTTTCGCGGCCCGGCCAGTATGGAACGTGGATCACGCCCGGCGTCATCGACGCGTATAGCGCATTGCATGAGCGCGGTCTCGCCCACTCGGTCGAGGCGTGGAAGGAGGGGAAGCTTGCCGGCGGACTCTACGGCGTTGCGATAGGGCGCATGTTCTTCGGGGAATCCATGTTCGCGCGGGAGACCGACGCGTCGAAGGTGGCGCTCGCGAACCTCGTCGCGCTACTGCGGCTGCGCAAGATGCCGATGATCGATTGTCAGCAGGAGACCGCTCATCTCGCGACGTTCGGAGCGCGTCCGATCCCGCGGCGGATGTTTGCCGAGCGACTCGCGGCATTGATACACTCGGAAGAGGTGAGCGGTTCGTGGCTGCCGCCGCCCGCTGACATGCTCGCGTGACGAAGCTCAACGATCTTCCTCTGGCGTCGCTGCAGTTCTACGCGACCGCACCTTATCCGTGCAGTTACCTGCCGGATCGGCTCGCGCGCTCGCAGGTCGCCACGCCGAGCCATCTGATCGATACGCGCGTCTACAGCGAGCTCGTGCGGCTCGGTTTTCGCCGTAGCGGCGCCTTTACGTATCGACCGTACTGCGATCACTGCCGCGCGTGCGTACCTGTACGCGTGCCGGTCGACTTGTTCAAGCCGAACCGCACCCAGCGACGCTGCCTTCGCACGCACGCCAATCTCACAGTCGCGCGGCGAGAGCTCGCGTTCGATGCGGGTCACTACGCGCTGTACTTACGCTATCAACGCTTTCGCCATCCCGGCGGCGGTATGGACCAGGACAGCCGCGAGCAATATCAGCATTTCCTGCTGCACAGCAACGTCGCGACCGATCTGCTCGAGTTTCGCGAGGAAGGCGAGCTGCGCATGGTGAGCTTGGTCGATCGACTCGGCGACGGCTTGTCGTCGGTGTACACGTTCTTCGAACCGGGTGTCCCCGGCGCGAGCTACGGCACTTACAACATCCTGTGGCAGATCGAACGCTGCAGGGCGCTCGGCGTTCCCCATCTGTACCTCGGCTATTGGATCGCCGAGAGCCGAAAGATGGCATACAAAGCCACGTTTCGGCCGACCGAAGGACTGGTCGACGGCATTTGGCGCCGGATAAATCTTGGCAAGTAGCTGATTAGTCGTCGCTATGTGGGGCGCAACACACTGTAGTCAACGTTGGTCTCGGCATCATTTTGTAGCGTACATAATAGCCGAGGCTAGTGTCCACTATCGGAAGATCTCCAAGAATTCCTGAGCTTACTTTGAGCGAGAGCAAACCTCGGCTGGAATTGTCGCTGTTTGTTTGCCACAATAATCAGCGCGATCATCTGATCGAACGAATCCCCGCATCACACACACACCCTGTCCGAAGGAGCGCTTCATGAACGCGATCGTCGATTTTCCAACATTGACCACGATGAATACCTACGAACAACTAGAACTGGAATTCGATCGCGAGCTCGGAACGCTCTTCAGCTGGATGCGACCGGAACCCCGCGCTTGCTTTACGGAAACCCTGCTTACCGACATACAGATGTCAGAACGTCTGCTGGAATCACATCAGGGACACATAAACGACGAAGGCCGGCCATCCCGCGTCGATTATGTGGTTTTCGGTAGCAGAGTTCCCGGGGTGTTCAACCTCGGTGGAGATCTCAACGAGTTCATCGAAGCCATCATGCGCAAAGATTGCGCTCTGCTAACGCGCTACGCGACGCTCTGCGTGGACAACATCTTCCGTCGCGCGACAGGATTCGGATCGAATGTGACAACGATAGCGTTGATCCAGGGGAAGGCGTTGGGCGGCGGATTTGAATGTGCCCTAGCAAGCGACATCATCGTTGCCGAGCACGGTTCTACGTTTTCATTCCCAGAAGTGCTCTTCAACATGTTCCCTGGAATGGGCGCCTTGAGCTTCCTGGCTCGAATGATCGGCCTAAAGAAGGCAGAGGACATCGTGAATTCGGGCGCCGTCTACACGGCATCGCAGATGCACGAGCTTGGCGTCGTCGACGTGCTGGTCGAGGACGGGCTTGGGCTAGAGGCAGTACGCAAATTGATTGCTCAAAGGCAGCGACGTTTGAACAGCCATCGCGCGCTTCAGCTTGCAAAGAAATTCATTCAACCGATAACGTATTCCGAACTCAAGGGTATTGTCGATGTCTGGGTGAACGCGGCGCTCAAGCTCGAAACTCGTGATCTTCGGATGATGGCGCGATTGGTTCAAGCGCAGAACAAGATGGCCACTACGTCTTCCGAAGAGTCGTTCGTGGACGCCCTATATGCTCCGTCGCAGAAGCAGGCTGTTAACGCGTAGTCACAGTGACACGCGGTGCTTTCTGACCGCGTAGCTCGTCAGTTGTTGTTTTGTTATCTCCGCTATCGAACGCAGGTCGGCGACCATTGCGCCCACGCGCGCAATGTCGCCACCCGCCGCGGCAGTCTCTAACGTCTCAGCTCGGGCACCTAATCGCCGCGCTCCGATACCGACAGCCGCACCGCGAAGACCGTGGGCGGCATCTGCAAGTTCCGCGAGTCGACCCGCGGCGACGCTTCGTTCCATCTGTAACAGCAGCTTTTCCACGTCCGACTGGAAACCTCGCAAGAGCGTCGCTAGGAATTGCTCGTCCGGCGCGATTTGCTCGACCGCGAGCAACCGCGCCTGATCCAATACAGGCAGCTCCAATTCCGTGACCGAACCGACCTTCTCGGCACGCATTGGCACTCGTGACGCGCCTCGCGATGCTCGTCGGGCGAGTCGGTCGATTGACTGTAACAACGAAGTGGCATCGAATGGTTTGCCGACAAACTCGTCAGCCCCGCACTTCATGGCGTGCGAACGAGCCTCGGGCGTCACAGAAGCCGAGAGCACGATAATCGGGATTCGGACGCCGGTGGGTTCCATCGTGCGAATCGCGGTCGCGACTTCGGTGCCGGTACGCAACGGCATATTGAAGTCGAGGATTGCAAGTTCGGGAGCACTCGCGGCAAACACGTCGAGCGCTTCCTCGCCATCGCTGGCGAGGAAGACACGATGCCCGGCGGACTCGAGCAACCGCGAAATGATCGCCTGATTTGTCGAGTTGTCTTCCGCGACGAGAATTCTAAGGGGTTGACGCTGCTGCTTGAGAACGTCAGATAGGGCGATGACTTCAGCACCCGCAGAAGCATCTTTTGTCGTCGCCGCGTGGATCGCATTGCGTAGAAGGCGAGCGGATGCCGTCTCGGCTGGTACAGCTATCGCGCCATCGATGCCCGCAAGACGAGCGCCATCAACACTTACGGCTGCCGCAGACAGATAGATCATTGCGAGCGAGCTGCCGCCCGGATGCCGTCCGACGATTTCGAACGCCTCGCGAGCTCTCGCGATGTCCCCGGTAGCGAAAACAGCGCCGACATCGCAGCCGTCGTCCACTAGCGTCTTCAGGCGTTCGACCACCTCTTCAGGTTCAAAGACTTGTTCAACCCGCCCGCAGGCAGCACTAAGAAGCGACAGCAAGCCCTGAGCGTCTTCTACGTCCGAGAGCAAAATGCCTGCCGATGGTCTGGCTACAGGCACTTCAGTTGGAGCTGTGGCACGAAGGAGCGGGATTTCAAATGAAAACGTGCTGCCTACTCCGGGCGTGCTTTCCACGCCGATGTACCCGCCCATCAACTCAACCAATTGTTTCGCAATCGTTGTGCCAAGGCCTGTCCCGCCATACCGACGGGTCGTAGAGCTATCTGCCTGGACAAAACGCTCGAAAATACGACCTTGAGCTTCCTTGGATATTCCGATTCCAGTGTCTCGTATTTCGAAGCGAACCCTGACCCCGTCTTTCGTCTCGCTTACCAACTTCACAAGGACGTCGATCGTTCCCGCTTCCGTGAACTTGATCGCGTTGGCAATTAGGTTGAGGAGTACCTGTCGAAGATGATGCGGGTCACCACGCAATTGATAGTCGATGCTCGGATCGATCATCGCGTAAAGCCGAAGCCCTTTGGCCACCGCGTGTTGGCGCATTAGCGTGGCCAGCGAGTTGATTGTTGCGTGCAAGTCGAAGTCAACGGTCTCGACACTAAGCTGCCCGGCTTCGATCTTAGTGATGTCGAGGACGTCATCAACCAGTGACCGGAGGAGCAAAACAGAATGACGCAACAGCCCCACCAGTTCTTCTTGATGAGCATCGAGATGACTAGTTTGCAGCAACTCCGAAACCCCGGCGATACCGTTCAGTGGCGTCCTCATTTCATGACTCATATTCGCCAAGAACGTACTTTTCGCTCTGTTTGCCTCCTCAGCGCGGCGTTGCGCTTCGTGCACTCTCTTGAGAAGAGTCGAAACATAAAGCGGCAATACGACCAACGCGACCATCAGGCACCATCCAACAGTTTGGCGTTTGGCCCAATGATCATCCAACAACAAAACCGCTGTGAATCCCGCTATCGCAAGCGCCTGCGAGACGAACAGATAACTGCGTCCATAGCGAAAGCCATTGCCAAATGAAACGAATAGGTACACGCCAATCATGGCGGTGCCGGCGTCTTCTGCCAGAAACATCACGGCGGTCGCCGTAGCATTGTCAGCCAGCGACCCCAGAAGACGACGCGGCACATTGGCGGATGGCCACCCAATGACCGCGACGAAGACTGCCATGGAGAACAGGAGGTCAGCAGCAAGCACCCAAACGAGCCATGTTTCGGCAGGGTGCGCCAATGCCATGAACACCAGAACGATGCCAACGATGACTATGCGCAGCACGGCCTGCTCGTGCTCGGAGTCGCTCCGAGAGCGTAGGCGTGCAGCAAGAGCATGCAGCAAGTTCATCGGGAAACCGTTCGCTTTTGACCGAAGCGGCCTTGTAGGTTAGGAGCAAGAACTGTGCCGGCACAGCATACTACATTTGTACGGAACGGCGGTTTGCGCAACAATTGCCCCGGACGGTAAGTATCTTGCGGAAACGACGTCTTTCCAGCTCGGAATGACGGGCGCGCCGTCCGGTCAGCCGCAGGGAGGAATAATGCTGCATTCCATTCGACCGAACAAGGCGAGTGTCGATAAGAGCCGTTACTTGCCGTCTGTCGTCACGCCTCTAGTGGTGGCGGCAGAGAAAGGAGCGGAACTTGCTCCCGTCGTAGCTTCGATTACGCGAAGCTTCGGTTTCGACTCGTTCATGTACGGCCTGAGTACCAGCCCTAAGCCGGACCACGAGAGTCGCATGTATGTATTCACGACGCTGCCAAAGGAATGGGTGGTGCGTTATGACCAGATGGCCTACATCGAGGTCGACCCGCGCGTCCTCTTGTCCTGGGACAATCCGCTTCCCCTCGTTTGGGACCAATCAACAGTACGCGCGACCGAAAAGCGGACGTTAGGCTTTCTAGAAGATGCCTCTTCGCATGGGATTTCGAGTGGTGTCTGCTTTCCGTTTCGTTTTGAACACGAGACTCGTGCAATCGTTTCGCTCAACTCAGCAATCGCGCATCTAGATGAACCGCGGCGAAATGCGATTGCAAGAAATTTGGGCGATATGATGGTCTTTGGCCATTACTTTCATGAGCTCTTCATGAAGTCGGTCGTTGCGCGAGGAGTTCCATCGCGCGTTACCGGAATGCCCCTTAGTCCACGAGAACGACAATGCCTCAAACTTGCTGCTCATGGCCTTACCTCCGAGGACATCGCTTTCAAGCTCGGAATCGTGGAGCGAACAGTGCATTTCCACTTCGATTCGATTCGCTCAAAGCTATCAGCAGCGAATCGGCAAGAGGCGATCGCCAAGGCGATTAGCCAAGGGTTGATCGCAATCTGATGTTCCGCGGTAACCCGAGACCGGAGCGCTGCGACTTACACCACGGGACTTGCGTAACTGTTGTGGGTCGCCCTTTAGCTAATCCGCAAGCTCACTGCAAATCGCCTCCACCTTCGTCGCGTCGGCGAGGAATGCGTCGATGCACTTCGGGTCGAAATGGCGCCCGCGCTGGCCCTTGAGATATTCAATGCCCTCGGAGACCGGCCACGCGTGTTTGTAGGGTCGCTCGCTCACCAGGGCGTCGAACACGTCGGCGACGGCGACGACGCGCGCGACCACCGGAATGTCCTCCCCGTGCAGCCCATTCGGGTAACCGTTGCCGTCGTATTTCTCGTGGTGGCCGAGCGCGATGATGGCGCCCATGCTGAGATACTTGGACGGACTCCCCTTCAGGATGTCGTAGCCGATCCGCGGATGGGTCTTCATGACCGTCTCTTCGGCGGGCGAAAGAGGGCCTTCCTTTAGCAGAATCGAATCGGGGATGCCGATCTTGCCGATGTCGTGCATCGGCGCGGCGACTTCGAGGACGTGGCACGTTTCGGCGCCTAGTCCGAGGTGCTGGCCGATCAACGCCGAGTATCTGGCCATCCGCATCAGGTGATTGCCGGTCGTGCGGTCGCGAAACTCGCCTGCTTTCGCGAGCTTTGCCAGCGTTTCGAGCTCGCGCTCGTGGATCTCGGCGACCGACTTGTCGACTTGGTACTGTAGCACTCGCGCCTGGTCGGAAAGCACGATCTTGTGACGGCGCAATTCGAGGAGGTTTGCGCAACGCGCGCGTGTTTCGTGCTCGTCTAACGGCTTGATCAGAAAATCCGTTGCGCCGGCCTCCAGCGCGTCGTACCGGATGCGACGATCGTCAACCACCGTGATCACGACGATCGGCACATCGACGCAATGTGGTAGCGCGCGCAACTGCCGCACGAGCTGGATGCCATCGAACTCGGGCAGCTTGTAGTCCGTGAGCACGATGTCGACGCGATTGTGGCGCGCGAATTCGAGCGCACGCGAAGGCGTGTCGAACAATTCGAGATTGAGCTTGCCGTCGATCTGGCGAACGATCTCCGCCAGCAGCAGCCGGCTCGAAAAGAGATCGTCGATGATCAGGACGGTGTTGCGCTGCGCACGGGCAAGCGCGATTTCGGAGATCGTGCCGGTGTTCGAGACGGGTCGAGCCTGAGCGGACATCATAGTCTCCCACGGCTACCAGGCAATCGGTAATGGCAAGCAACCACCGTGCCATTCATTAGCCACCGTGGTCCGAACGGCACCAGAGCCGGAAGAGTGCGAGCGAAAAGTGTTCCGGTGGCCATCAAAAGCTGGGTCTGTCGGGACATCGCCGTTATCGAGAAATTTTTCGCAAATGCGAGGCTTTCATCACGCGCTACTCGCGCTCCCCGCCTCAAGCCATTGGAATAATAGAAGATTCCAGTGCTTTCATCGCGAACCCGCAGTGTACCCGTTTCGCGCCCGGGCCGCCGACAATGGGTTTTGAACGACGCATTGACGGCACGCGCTGCTCGGAGGTCGCCGCGCGACGTCCGTTAGTGCCCTTGATACGCAGGTCGGCGACTCGTTTTGCGACGGCGCGCGGGCCGCGCAACATGGAACGAATTCGGCGTCGCGGCGTGAAGCGGTGACCGACGCGCGAACACTATCGGGTTGCGATAGAGATCGCTCTGCGCGCGCCAATCGTCTCACACTTCACTACACCTGCGCGCGGTCCGAGACAGGCGATCCTCAGGTTTCCTGACGTGCATCAAGCACGCGCAATGTCACACTCAATTTGGCGTGCTGCGGTTCGCGACGCGCCTCGATGGTCTGTGCCAGATCGAAGTGCGCGAAGCGCAAGACAACGACCACCTTGCTCCCGGTCTTGCGTTGATCGCGCCCGGCCGGCAAGCACATGGTGCTACGGCGAACAGGCACTCGCTACTATGTCGAGGTCCGCGATGGACCGCTGGTGAATCGCCACCGTCCGTCGGTCGACGTGCTGTTCCGCTCGACTGCGACGTCGGCGGGCGCGAACGCGCTCGGCGTGATCGTGACCGGCATGGGTGACGACGGCGCAGCCGGGTTCAGCGCAATCGATTGGTCGGGGCGAAGTGATTCGAACACTCGACCCCCTGCACCCCATGCAGGTGCGCTACCAGGCTGCGCTACGCCCCGACCGAAAAATCATTATAGCCTCATCATTTGTCGGGACCTAGCAGCTGACGAATCTCGAGCAATGCCTGGCGGATTTCGGCTGCGTCGGCAGAGAAGGAGCCGTTGCCTGCGACGATCGGCGCGGCGGCGGCGGGCGGTTGCGCCCCGGCAGTCGACTCGACGCCGTCCGGCTCGTGCTCGAGCCGGTGGCGCGCACCGTTGATCGTGAAGCCCTGCTCGTACAACAGGTCGCGAATTCGCCTGATCAGCACGACTTCGTGATGCTGATAGTAGCGCCGGTTGCCGCGGCGCTTGACCGGCTTGAGCTGCGTGAACTCCTGCTCCCAATAGCGGAGCACGTGCGGCTTGACCGCACAAAGATCACTGACCTCGCCGATGGTGAAGTACCGTTTGGCGGGGATCGGTGGCAGTTCCGACTTAGCTCGGCTGGGTTCCGGCATGGTTCGCGGCTTCGACCATGGCCTTCAGCTTCTGGCTCGCGTGAAACGTAACCACGCGACGCGCGGTAATCGGTATCTCTTCGCCGGTCTTGGGATTGCGTCCAGGCCGCTGCGGCTTCTCGCGCAGCTGAAAATTGCCGAACCCCGAGAGCTTGACGCTGTCGCCCGCTTCCAACGCGATGCGGATTTCTTCGAAAAAGCGCTCCACCATGTCCTTCGCTTCCCGCTTGTTGAGACCGAGCTGCTCGAAGAGAAGGTCGGCGAGTTCTGCTTTGGTGAGCGTCATGAAAGACCCTATTGGCGAAGGATGGCGCCGAACTTCTGGGCGAGGACACGGACGAGTTCGGAAACGATTCCGTTGATCTCGGCGTCCGTCAAAGTACGTTCAGTATCCTGGATAAGCACCAGAATCGCAAGGCTTTTCTTCCCGGCTGGCAATTCTTGCCCGCGGTAGACGTCGAACAGTCGCACCGTGTCGACTTGCGGCGGCGACGCCTGCGCGAGCGCGTTTGCGACGTCGCGCCACGGCAGCGATTCGTCGACGAGAACAGCAAAATCGCGACGCGCCACCGGCAGCTTCGACACCGGCCGCGCGATCGGCAACGGGCGTTCGGTCAACGGCGCGAGGTCGAGCTCGAACAGCACGGGCGCCTTCGGCAACTCGTAACGGCGCGCGAGCCGCGGATGCAGCTCTCCGATCCAACCGATCGTTTGCTCGGCGACGCGCACGCTCGCGCAACGACCGGGATGCAACGCCGGATGCTCGGCGCGCTCGGTCGCGATCGTGCGCGGCGCGACGAGCGTCTCGACGTCGCGCTTGATGTCGTAGAAGTCCGCCGCACGCTTTTTCTCGCCCCATTGCTCGCCGGCGGCGTCGCCGTAGGCGAGGCCGCCGATTCGCAGCGGCTGGTCGATGCTCGCGCCGTCGCGCAGAAACACTCGCCCAAGCTCGAAGATTCGCAGACGATCATGCTTGCGCGCGACGTTCGTGCGCAGCACGTCGAGCAGCCCGCCGATCAGCGTCGTGCGCATCGTATCGAGATGGCTCGCGATAGGGTTCAACACGGCGATCGGCGCCGTCGCGGCATCGCGGTCCGGGAACAGCGCGGCCTCGTCGCTCGCGCTGACGAAGCTGAACGTGATCGCTTCCTGATAGTCGCGATCGATCAACCGCCGTCGCAGACTCGATGGCGTGATGGTCGCTTCGGGCGCCGGCAGCATCCGCTGCACATGCGCGGCCGATGCGGCCGGAATGGCATCGTAGCCGACGAGCCGCGCGATCTCTTCGATGAGGTCTTCTTCGATCGCAATGTCGAAGCGCCAAGATGGCGGTGTCGCGATGAAATCGGCGCCGTCGCGAACGAACGAAATCCGCAGCCGTTCGAGACAGGAGGCGATCGTCGTGGCCGGCACATCGATGCCGAGGATTCGCGCGACGCGCGATGGGCGCAACCGAACCGCTGCGCGCGCGGGCAATTCGCCGCGCGCATCGCCGAGCGGCCCGGCATTGCCTCCGCATATATCGATGATCAGCTGCGTCGCGCGCTCGACGGCCGCCGCGCAGCCGCCGAAATCGACGCCGCGCTCGAAGCGATAACCGGCATCGCTCGCGAATCCGAACCGGCGCGATTTGCCCTGGATCACGGCGGGATTCCAGAACGCGCCTTCGAGCAGGACGGTGGTCGTCGTGTCGCCGATGCCGGAATGCTCGCCGCCCATGATGCCGGCGAGGCCCAGCGGCTTTCCGCTGTCGCAGACGAGCAGCAGGTCCGGTTCGAGGTCGAGCGTCTGGCCGTTGAGCAGCGTGAGCTTTTCGCCCGCGCGCGCGAAGCGCACGACGATTTCGCCATCGAGCTCCCGTTCGTCGTATGCGTGGAGCGGCTGGCCGAGCTCGAGCATCACGTAGTTCGTGACATCGACGACCGCCGAGATCGAGCGGATGCCGGAGCGCTCGAGCCGCTGTCGCATCCATTGCGGCGTCGGCGCTTTCGGATCGATGCGCTCGATCGTTCGGCTCACGAATCGCGGGCACGCCTGGCTGTCGTCGACGCGCACGTCGCGCCGCGCGGCGCTCGTCACGGCAACGGCAGCGGCGGGCGGCGGCGTAAAGGCAGTGCCCGTTATCGCTGCGACGTCGCGCGCGACACCCACGAGCGATAGACAGTCGGCGCGGTTGGGCGTGACCTTGAGCGTGATCAACGCGTCGTCGAGCGCGAGCGCTTCGCGCACGTTCATTCCGACCGGCGCATCGGCTGCAAGCGCCATCAATCCGGCGGCATCGTCGGAGATGCCGAGCTCTCGCTCCGAGCACAGCATGCCCGCCGATTCGATGCCGCGAACGCTCGCGCGCTTGATCTCGAGTCCGCCCGGAAGCTTTGCACCGACGAGCGCGAGCGGCGCCTTCATGCCGGCCGCCGCGTTGGGCGCGCCGCAGACGATCGACAACCGTTCGCGTTGACCGGCGTCGACCGTGCAGAGGCGCAATCGATCGGCGTTGGGGTGCGGCGCGACGCTTTCGATTCGCGCGACGACGACGCCGTCGAACGGCGGCGCCGCCGGCTCGACCGCCTCGACCTCGAGGCCCGACATCGTGAGCTTCGCGGCGAGCGCCGCCGTGTCGAGCGGCGGATCGACGATCGTGCGCAGCCAGCGTTCGGAGAATTTCATGACGTCGGTCTTGGCGGTGTCGTCCCCGCGAACGCGGCGACCCAGTGTCGTTGACCGCCGCTGGGTTCCCGCCTGTGCGGGGATGACGTTGCGCTACGCGAATTGTCGGAGGAAGCGGGCATCGTTCTCATAGAACAATCGCAGGTCGTTGACGCCGTAACGCAGCATCGCGAGCCGATCCGGTCCCATGCCGAAGGCGAAGCCTTGATAGCGCTCGGGATCGATGTCGACCGCCGCCAGCACGTTCGGATGCACCTGGCCCGCGCCCGAGATCTCGAGCCAGCCGTCGCCGAAGCTCATGTCGATTTCCGCCGACGGTTCGGTGAACGGAAAGAACGACGGGCGGAATCGCACCTTGATATCGTCACGCTCGAAGAAGTTGCGCAGGAATTCGGTGAACACGCCCTTCAAGTCGGCGAAGGTGACGTCCTCGGCGATCCACAGTCCTTCGACCTGATGGAACATCGGCGAATGCGTCGCGTCGCTGTCGACGCGGTAGACGCGGCCGGGCGCGATGATCTTGATCGGCGGCGCGTGCGTTTCCATGTAGCGCACCTGGATCGGCGAGGTGTGCGTGCGAAGCACCAGTCCGCCCTCGACGTAGAAGGTGTCGTGCATCGAGCGCGACGGATGGTCCTCCGGCATGTTGAGCGCGGTGAAGTTGTGGAAGTCGTCCTCGATCTCGGGACCGTCGGCGACCTCGAATCCGAGCGCGCGGAACAGCGCCTCGATGCGCTCGAGCGTGCGCGTGATCGGATGCAGGCTGCCGCGCCCGTGACCGCGTCCCGGCAGCGAGACGTCGAGCGCGTCGGCGGCGAGCGCCGCGTCGAGCTTCGCTTGCGCGAGCGCTTCGCGGCGCAACGCGAGCGCTCGCTCGAGCCTTTCCTTCGCTGCGTTGATCGCCGCGCCCGCCGCCGGGCGTTCGTCCGGCGACAGCCTGGCGAGGCCCTTCAGCCGATCGGTGAGCGAGCCGGTCTTGCCGAGGAACTTGGCCTTCGCGTTCTCGAGCGCGGCGGCGTCGGTGCAGCTCGCGAACGCGTCGGTTGCTTCGGCGACGAGCGAGGCGAGATCGTCCATGGCAGCGAGTGTTTCGTAGTTGTTCAAAAAAAAAAGGGAGGCGCGCATCGCCTCCCTCGATCGTTGCCGCGGACTCAGGCCAAGGAGGCTTTGGCCTGCTCCGCAATCTTGCTAAACGCTGCCTTGTCGTGCACGGCGAGATCGGCGAGCACCTTGCGGTCGATGTCGATCGATGCCTTGGAAAGACCGTTCATGAACGCGCTGTAGCTCATGCCGAGCTCGCGCACCGCCGCGTTGATCCGCGCTATCCACAGCGCGCGGAATTCGCGCTTCTTCGCGCGCCGGTCGCGATACGCGTACTGGCCGGCCTTCATCACCGCCTCGTTGGCGATGCGCCAGACGTTGCCGCGACGGCCGCGGAATCCCTTCGCTTGCGCGAGGACCTTCTTGTGCCGCGCGTGCGCGGTCACGCCACGTTTGACTCTGGGCATGATCGCTCCTTACGCGTAGGGCAGCATCGCCATGACCGAGTCCCGATTCGTGCTGTGGACGCCGATCGTGCCGCGCAGGTGCCGCTTGTTCTTGGTCGATTTCTTGGTGAGGATGTGGCGCTTGAACGCCTGGCCGCGCTTGACGCTGCCGCCGGCGCGCACGCGCAGGCGCTTTTTCGCGCCGCTCTTCGTCTTCATCTTGGGCATTGCTAACTTCCTTGTTTGCTGCCTTCGGCGGTGCTCTCCGACGGAGAGGCTTTTTTACCGTCCCCCGGCTTGTGTGATGCGGCCGCCGTTTTCGGCAGCGTCTTCTTCGGCGCCAGCAGCATCACCATCTGGCGCCCTTCCAACCGCGGAAACGACTCGACGACCGCGTGTGGCTCGAGATCGGCGCGGATGCGTTCGAGCAGTCGAATGCCGAACTCCTGGTGCGCCATCTCGCGGCCGCGAAACCGCAGCGTGATCTTCGCCTTGTCACCTTCGCCCAGGAAGCGGATCAGGTTGCGCAGCTTGATCTGGTAATCGAACTCGTCGGTCCCGGGCCGGAACTTCACTTCCTTGACCTGGATCTGCTTCAGCTTGAGCTTCGCCTCGTGCTGCTTCTTCGCCTCCCGGTACTTGAACTTGCCGAAATCCATGATCCGGCATACCGGAGGCTTCGCCATCGGGGCGATCTCGACCAGATCGAGCTCCGCCGCTTCGGCCTTCGCCAAGGCCTCCGCGATCGGCACGATGCCGAGCTGCTCGCCTTCCACACCTACCAGTCGGATCTCCGGGGCGTTGATTTCGCCGTTGACCCGCTGTGCCTTTTCCTGAGCTATTGGTTGGTCTCCAGTTAACCAAAAACAAACCGTGCCGCCCGCCTTCGAGCGCGCCGCGAGGCGCTTCTCGCGCCTTCAGCGCCGCGCCGCGGCCTCCTCGCGGAGGCGCGCCAGCAAGGCCTCGACGGGCATCGCCCCCAAGTCCTCGCCGCTGCGGGTACGCACGGCCACCAGTCCAGCCTGCATCTCCTTGTCGCCGACGATCAGTTGGTACGGCAACTTCTGCAGGCTATGTTCGCGAATTTTATAGGTTATTTTCTCGTTGCGCAAATCGGTCGCGACGCGCAATCCGGCGCCCTTCAGAGCCGCTTCCATCGCGCGAGCATAGTCGATCTGGCGGTCGGTGATCGTCAGCACGACCGCCTGGATCGGCGCGAGCCAAAGCGGCAGCGCCCCCGCATGATTCTCGATCAGGATGCCGATGAAACGCTCCATCGAGCCCACGATCGCCCGATGCAGCATCACCGGGGTCTTGCGGGTATTGTCCTCGGCGACGTATTCGGCGCCAAGCCGCGCCGGCATCTGAAAGTCGACCTGCATCGTGCCGACCTGCCATGAGCGTCCGATCGAATCCTTCAGGTGGTATTCGATCTTGGGGCCGTAGAACGCACCTTCGCCGGCGAGCTCGGTCCACTGCGCGCCGCAGGCCGCGAGCGCGCCGCGAAGCGCGTCCTCGGCCTTGTCCCACTGCTCGTCCGAGCCGATCCGCTTGTCGGGGCGAAGCGCGAGCTTGATCGCGATGTCGTCGAAGCCGAAATCGCGGTAGACGTCGAACGACAACCGGTGGAACACCGTGCACTCCGGCTCGATCTGTTGCTCGCTGCAGAAGATGTGACCGTCGTCCTGCGTGAAGGCGCGCACGCGCATGATGCCGTGCAGCGCGCCGGAGGGCTCGTTGCGCACGCACATGCCGAATTCGCCGTAGCGCAGCGGCAGATCGCGATAGCTGCGAAGATCCGAGTTGAACACCTGGACATGACCGGGGCAGTTCATCGGCTTGATCGCGAAGTCGCGCTTCTCGGACTCGGTCGTGAACATGTTGTCCTTGTAGTTCTCCCAGTGGCCCGACTTCTCCCACAGCGAGCGGTCGAGGATCTGCGGACAGCGCACCTCCTGGTAGCCGTTGTCGCGGTAGACGGCGCGCATGTACTGCTCGACCTGCTGCCAGATCGACCAGCCTTTCGGATGCCAGAACACCATGCCGGGCGCCTCTTCCTGCAGGTGGAAGAGATCGAGCTGGCGGCCGAGGCGACGATGGTCGCGTCGCTCGGCTTCCTCGATGCGCTTGAGATAGGCGTCGAGGTCTTCCTTCTTCGCCCATGCGGTGCCGTAGATCCGCTGCAGCATCTCGTTGCGCGAGTCGCCGCGCCAGTACGCGCCGGCCACCTTGGTCAGTTTGAACACTTTCAAACGGCCGGTCGACGGCACGTGCGGTCCGCGGCAAAGGTCGGTGAACGCACCCTCGCTGTACAGCGAGATGTCCTCGTCCGACGGAATCGACGCGATGATCTCGGCTTTGTAGTGCTCGCCGATCGACTTGAAGTACGCGACCGCCTTGTCGCGCGGCATCAGCTTGCGCACGACGGGCTCGTCCTTCTTCGCGAGCTCGGTCATCTTCGCCTCGATCGCGACGAGGTCCTCCGGCGTGAAGGGACGCTTGAACGAGAAGTCGTAGTAGAAGCCGTCTTCGATTACCGGGCCGATCGTCACCTGCGCATCGGGGAAGAGCTCCTTCACCGCGTACGCGAGCAGGTGCGCGCTCGAGTGGCGCAGCACGTCGACGCCTTCGGGATCCTTGTCGGTGACAATCGCGACATTTGCGTCCTGCGCGACTTCATGCGACGTGTCGACGAGCTTGCCGTCGACCTTGCCGGCGAGCGCTGCTTTGGCGAGCCCAGGGCCGATCGATGCGGCGATCTGGGCGACGGTGACGGCGCCGTCGAACTGCTTGGTGCTGCCGTCGGGAAGGCGGATGTCGGGCATGGCGACCTCTTCGGCGTTCACAAAACGAAAAAGTGCGGACGAGCCGCACTTTCTTCACTTTCGGGAACGCGGGCTCCCGACCGGCGTGCGAACTCGCGCGTGACTAGGGCGCCTCCGTGCGCGTTCGCGGTGTCATAACCGTTCCTTCCTTCGCAATACGCTTGATCAGTTTTTCTGGTAGGCGCGATTGGACTCGAACCAACGACCCCCACCATGTCAAGGTGGTGCTCTAACCAGCTGAGCTACGCGCCTAATAAGTACGTGATTATACCGGGGTTGTCGCCACCCGCCAATCGCATCAGCGACCGACGAGCAGCCACAGGAAGCCGAGCAGGATCGGCTGATGCACCATGTAGACGAGAAGGCTGTGCCGGCCGAGCCATCGCAGCGGGCGCGGCGCGCGCGCAAGCCGCGCAACGGGACGCCAGTGCGCGGCGGCGAGTGCGTGGGCGACCGCGATGCCGGCGAAGACGAAGCCCGCCCACGGCGCGAGCGGCACGTAATCCTCGGTTGCCGGCTTGTGCGTGACGAAGCCGATCCACGACAACGCGCGCGCGTCGAACGCCGGATGCGTGAACGCTATGCCGGCGACAATGACCACGGTCGCGATCGTGAGCGCGACGAGCGGATGGCGGACGAACGGCGCGGCGACGATCGACGCGACGGCGATTGCATGCAGGATGCCGAAATAGATGTACGTTTGCGGGAACATGATCCAGCTACCGACGCTCGCCGCGCCCGCGCACGCGGCAATCACGCCGATGCGGCGCCAAAAATGTGCAGGTGTGGCGCCGGCGCCATTGGCGAGCACCAGCGAGACGCCGACCAGCGTCATGAACGACGCGACGATCAGCGCGCGAAAGCCGAGCCAGAACGGATCGTGCTCGAAGTCGGCGGCGATCACGCGGTAGAAGCGCAAGTCGAACGCGAAGTGGTAAATGAACATCAGCACCAGCGCCGCACCGCGCAGCGTGTCGATGCCGCCGATGCGCGTGTCGTGAGCGCCGGCCGCGCGCTGCATATCCCTGACCGCGGCCGCGTGACGGGCGCGGCGATTCACCGTCCGCGCCATTGGAACCGCATCCGGTAGCCGTTACCCTCGGGTGTGCCGACCGCGCCGAGCGCACGTGAAAGCGATTCGTCGAAACGGCGCGGCGTCAGCAACAGGTTCGCGTCGCCGCCCCCGTCCGCACGCGCGGCGACGTCGCCCGTGACGGCGAGCTCGCCGCCGTCGTTCGCGATCGGACCGGCGAGCTGATTGCCGTCGACGGCGAGCTGCGCGCTGACGTTGCCGAGGTCGAACGACAACGCGCCGGGCGCGCTGATGCGAGCGTTGCGCCAGCCGACGCGGACGTCGCCACGGCTTGCCGGCGGCGACCAGTCGAGTGCGGCGATGGCGACGTCGACGTCGCCCATGACGCCGAACGGCAGCGACGTTCCGAAGCCGCCTGCGATCCACGCCGCAGGTACGGCGAACGACACGTTGCGCGCCGTGAGGCCACCGCGCCTCCACTCCAATTCGCCGCGCGGCGAGCTCGCCATATCGCGCGCGATGAGGTGCACGCGCACCTGCCCGCGGGCAAGCGGCATGCGTTCCGTCGTCCACGCGAGCGGGACGCGCGCACCGTCGTCTCCGACCAGCGTCGCCTGGCCGTTCCAGACGGTGCCCTGGACATCCGCGAGCGCGACGTGACTCGACGTCATCTTCACGACCGACGACGCGACGAGCGATGCTGGCGCGAGCGCGAACGCCGCGGCGGCGAGCAGCACGACGGCAGCGAGCACGACCGCGATCGCACGCATTCGAGTTCGATCAGCGCGCGAGCGTCAGCTCGGCGCGCACCGTCCCGACGTCGACACGCGCGGTGAGCTTCGCATCGACGACGCGTAAGCGCGCTTCGCGCTGCAGCGTCTCGAGCGCGCGAACGAGTGCGTCGAAGCCGACGGCCGCGAACGTTAGACGGACGCGGCCGTCCTGCCAGTCGAGTTGCGTCACCGCCGGGCGAAGGCCAGCTCGCGCGAGCACGCGCTCGAGCTCCGACTTGGCATCCGCTGCGGCGGGCGCGGCGCCGCGCGCGAGGGAAGCGATTTCGGCGCTTCTCGCGCGCGCATCGGCGAGCGCGGTCGCGTCACGCGCGAGCGCTGCGCGTGATGCGTCGGCGCTGCGAACGAGCGGTTGCGCGAATGCCGCGATCGCGACGACGGATGCGGCGAGGATCGCAGCCCATCGCCAGCGGCGCTGGACAGAGACCGGCTGCGCGCTCCACCAGCGGGCGAGCGGCAGCGAGCGAGTCGACGCGAAATACGTGGGCATCAGGGCGCTCCGACGCGCACGCGCGTGCCGGCGTCGTTGGTCGCCGCGAGCGCCGGCGCGCCGGCGCTGCGCAGCGCTGCGTCGAGCCGGGACAGTGCAGCGGCATCGAGTTTCGCGAGATCGAACGTCCAGTATCCGTCGGCGTAACTCGCGCTGCGCACCGTTCCAGCCGCGAGCGAGTTGAACGCCGGCGCGACGCGCGCGAGCAGCGGCAACGCGTCGGAAGGCGCGACCAGGCCTTGCGCGTGGCGCGCGTCCGCGTAGCGCTTCGCAATGGCGGCCTTCGCCGAAGCGGCATCGCGCGCGTCGGATTCGGCGACGCCGGCCGCGCGCGCGGCGTCTCGCCACGCCTGCGCCTGGCGCCACGATTCGATGTTGACAGCGGCCCAGTCGCCGAACGCGGCGACGACATGCACGGCGACCGCGGCAACGGCGAGGCCGAGCGCCGGCGCGAGCACGCGCGACAGCGCGAGCGAAGGCGCTTCACGCGACGAAGCCGCGAATGTGCCCAGCAAGAGATCCGTTGCCGCGGCGAAGCGTTCGGACGGCGCCTGGTCCCAGCGCCAAGGCGCTCCGCGCGAAAACACGACGCCGGTCTCGCGCGACCACCGCGCAAGCTGTGCGTCGGCGACGGCAGCATCGACGATCAGCCGTGACGGCGCCGCGTCGTCCCGGCGCGCCAGCGCAAGCGCGAGCTCGGCCGGGAGCGCATCCGATGAAGCGCCCTCGACGGCAAATGCGGCGCCATCGGGAAGACGGACGAACCCGACGCCGTTGCCGCCGTCGCACCAACGCCATTCGTTCGCCGGTTCGGCGAGCTCGGGTTCGGCGATCACGCGCGAGAACGCCGGATTGCGCGAGCGGGCGAGCGCAGCGACGTCGGGCCGCGAGGCGATGACGACACTCACGCGGCCGTCGGGCGCCTGCTTCGACGCAGCGAGATGATGACTGTCCGCCGGACCGGCAAGCTGATCTTCGAGCGCGAACGCCGCTGCGGCGGCGACGCGTGACGGAGCGAGCGGCGGCAACGCAATCGTCGCGACACGCACGGCGCTTGCCGCGAGCACCGCCTCGATCCGCGCGGCGGCTGGCCACGCGGACGGCCGCGCGATGCCGCGATCGATCGCACGTCCGCTCGCGTCGAACAGCGCCCAAGGCTGCGCGGCATCGAGCGCCTCCGGCGCGCTGATCCGCACGCGCAGCGTGTTCATCGCAACGGGGAAGCGATCGACGGCATCCGCGGTAGTGTATGCGATGCGCGCGCTCGGAGCTTTTCCGACAGGCTCCCCATCACTCGGCGACTTGCCAGACGATCAGCGGCCAACCGTCGCCGCCGCGGCGCAGCAGCGCTCTCGCGCGCGCGAGCGTGTCGCCTTGGCGCGCTTCGATCGTCACGATGAAATAGTCGCTCGCGACCGCGAGCGCTTCTTCGTTCGCGAGCCTCACGCCTTGCGGCAGGCGGGCGCGGAACTCGGCGACTGTCGTGTAGGGCTTCTGCGTGCGATTCGACACGAGCGCGGCGATTGCGGCGCCGCTCGCCCCTTCGACAATCGTGGCAAGCACTTCGGGCGGCGCCGTGTTGACGTTGACCGCCGTCGCGCTCGGCAGCGCGATGATGAACGGCGCGAGCGCCGACACTGCGTTCGCGGTTACGCCGCGCACATCGGCGAGCTCGACGCTGCGAACGATCGGCGCGTTGGCGGCGAGCGATGGCGGATTCTGCGCGCTGTAATAGCCGTCCTCGGCGCCGGCGGGTCGCGCGGCATCGTCGGCGTCGATCCAGTCGGCGATCGCGTCGAGCGTCGCGAGCGGGACGCCGCGCTGCGCGAACAAGCGCTCGAGTCGCGTGCGCGCGAGCGTCGCGAGCGTCCCCGTGTCGCCGAGCGCGTTGACATTGAGGCGTGCCTGCGCGTCGGCGATTGCGCCGCGAATCTCGCCGTTTTCCAGAGGGATCGGCGGCAGCGTCACCGCCCACGGCTCACCGAGATGATCGACCGCCCCGGTTGAACGCCTGTCGTCGTACAGAATCTGCCTCGCCCACTGAACGCCCGCGAGCGCGAGCGCCTGCGCTTGTGCCTGATCGCGTCGGTGCAGCACCGTGTGACTCCATCGCTGCTGGTCGGCGAAGACGCTGACCGCGACCGCGGCCGCAAGCGCGGCGAGCAGCATCGCGAGCACGACCGCGGCCCCGCGCGCGAACTTGCGTTTCATCGCAGCACGAGCAAGCGGTCGATCGTCTCACCGCTCGCAAGCGTGAGCTCGACGCGCATCGCACGCGGCGCGGGAGCGTTGGCGAGCGAAGGCCAGCGGTCGCGCCAGGCGTTCTGTTCGTCGAGGTAGGCGAGCTCGAAGCGCGCGACGCCGTCGACGAGCGCGTACACCGTCGGCGCGACCGCGGACGGCTGGTCGTAATGCGGCCAGTAGAGCACTTCGATGCGACCGTCGCGCCACCGATACGCAAGCCGCTGCCCGGCACTTCCCGGCTCCGGCACGAACTCCGGGCCGGCGCGCGAGAAACGCACTTCGCCGTTTCCGGCAGCGTCGGTCACGCCGACCCATGCCGGCTCGGTTCGCTCTCCGGAACGGACCGTGCGGGGAACCGCCTGGCGAACATCGGCTTCGAGGCGCGCGAACAGCGCATCGAGCGTACGCCAGCGTTGCGCTTCCGCCGACAATTGCGCTTCGCTGTCGGTGAGCGAGGCGAGCGCGCGGTAGCCCAGCAGCGAGAGCATCGCCATGATCGCGAGCGCGATCAGAAGCTCGATCAGCGTGAAGCCGCGCTTGGCGCAGTGCGCGTTCATACGGAGGCGCGCGCGCTTGCGGCCTCTTTGCACTCGGGGCAGCGGGCGAACGATGGCGAGTCGGCTGCTACGCGATGAGCGCGCCGAGGACGCCTGCGGCAAGCCTCCTTGCGACCGCACCGAAAGCGGCGGTCGCGCGTCGGCTTGCCCACTCGCGCGCTGACGCGCCCTGCGGGCCTCGGCTTCGCCCAGCGCGCTCGAGGGTCCTTCGGCTTCGCCCGGCGCGCTCATCGCCGCGCCGGTTGACCGAGATAGCCGACGAGACGCGCCAGCGCATAGTCGGGGACGGCGGGGTCGGCGACGATGATCTCGATCTTTCGAAACGCAGGATTGGGCGTGCCCGACACCGTTTCGCGATAAACGAACGGTGCGCCCGCTTGTTGTGCGCTGCCCGAGCGCTCGCCGACCGATGGCAGCGCCGGCTCGAGTTGCGCGTCGGCAAGGCGGTTCTGGGCGACCCATAGAGCGAGCGTGCGCTGCTTGAGCGCCGTGGCGTCATCGGTGGACTGCGCGATCGCGCGCAGCCCGGCGGTGAGCGCGACGGCGACGATCGCGAGCGCCACCAGGATCTCGATCAGCGTAAAGCCGGTCTCGCGTCGCCTGCACGCGAAGCGTCTCGCGTTCATCGCACGGCCGTTGCGATCGCGACGCGGTTCAGCGGATCGGCGGACACGACGACGCTGATCGCCGGCGACGATAGTACCAACTCGTACGGTTCGTTGCGTCCGCTCGGACGCATTGGCAGGATGGCGTTCGGCGCGACCGGCGAGCCGGCATAGCGCAGCGCCACGACCGTCATGCCCTGCGGCAGCATTCGGGTGGCGAGCGCGTCGTCGCCGCTGATCAGGTCCCAGCTATCGTTGGCATCGCGTAACCAGAAGCGGTAGACGCTACCCTCGCACGACACGCCGACCGTGGTGCGCTGCCACTGCGCGACCGCCGCGGCATGTTCGAGCGCGCCGGCGAGACGCTTCGCTTCGCGCTCGGTCGAGCGGCGGTCGTCGTCGCCGAGGTTCGCGCTCACGAGCGCCGCGACGATCGCAACGATTGCGATGACGACGAGGATTTCGACGAGCGTGAAGCCGGCGCGCGCCGGACCGACGCGAGCGCGACGCGCTAGAGATCCCACGACCCGATCTCGGCATCGATGCCGGTCCCGCCGGGCGCGCCGTCGGCGCCGAGGCTGAACACGTCGATTTCCCCGCGCAGCCCCGGATTCAGATATTGATATGGGTGGCCCCAGGGATCGTTCGGCAAGCGCTCGAGATAGCCATTCGGCTTCCAGTTCGGGGGCACCGGCGGCTGCGTCGCTTTCGCGACAAGCGCATTCAAGCCTTGCTCGGCCGTCGGATAACGCTGATTGTCGAGTCGATAGAGCTTGAGCGCCTCTTTGATCGCGGCGATGTCGTTCTTCGCGGCGATCACGCGCGCCTCGTCCGGTCGCTCGAGCACGCGCGGAACGATCAACGCCGCGAGAATGCCGAGAATGACGATGACGACCATCACTTCGATCAGCGTGAAGCCGAACGAGGCGGGCGCGCTTCGATGCGTCGATACGCAAGGCATCCGGCGATTATAATGCGCGCAAGCATCCGTTTCCTCTGAAGCGTGGCGCCGGCGGCCGCCCCACCGATCCCAAGCGCCGGGATGCGTTTCTCGCGATGAATCGTCCGTTTCGTTACCTGTTGCGCGCGCTCGGCGTGCTCGCGATCGCCGCGGGTGCGACCTTCGTCGCGGGCGCGTGGTGGCTTGCGCAGCCGCTTACGTTGCCGTCGGCGCCGTTCGAGTTCGACGTTAAGTCCGGCGCGACGCTGCGTGCGGTTGCGCGCGACCTCGCCGCGCAGCGCGTGCTGCCGAGCGATTTGCCGCTCGTTGCGCTTGCGCGATGGCGCGGGGTCGATCGAACGATCAAGGCGGGCAACTACGAGATCTCGGCCGGCATTACGCTTCCGCGTCTGCTCGACAAGCTCACGCAGGGCGACGTGACGCAGGTCGCGCTGACGATCGTCGAAGGGACGACATTCGCGGAGCTCAAGGCGGCGCTTGCGGCCAATCCCAACGTCGTGCGCGGCGCGATCGATCTGACCGATGCCGAATTGATGGCGCGCATCGGCGCAACGGATTCCCGACCGGAGGGCTGGTTCTTTCCGGAGACGTATTTCTTCGCGGCGGGATCGGCCGATGCGGCCGTGCTCGGTCGCGCGCATCGGCTGATGCAGCAGCGCCTCGACGCGGCGTGGAAGAAGCGGCCGCCGGATTCGCCGCTGAAGACTCCGTATGAAGCGCTCGTCCTCGCGTCGATCGTCGAGAAGGAAACGGGACGGCCGGCCGACCGGGCGCTGGTTGCGTCGGTGCTCGTCAATCGGCTGCGTGCGGGCATGCGGTTGCAAGCCGATCCGACGGTGATCTACGGGCTCGGCGCTGCGTTCGACGGTAATTTGCGCAGGCGCGATCTCGAGACCGACGGACCGTACAACACCTACGTGCGCGAAGGGCTGCCGCCGACGCCGATCGCGCTGCCCAGCGCGGCATCCCTCGAGGCAGCGGTCAGTCCTCCGCGCACCGAGTATCTGTATTTCGTTTCGCGCGGCGATGGCACCAGCGTGTTTTCGTCGAACTTGGCGGACCACAATCGGGCCGTGGCAAAATTCCAGAAGACGCGATAACGGGCGCCGACTGACCGCACCGTTTGCGAACTGCGACCATGGACCCCCGCGGCCGATTCATCACGCTCGAAGGCATCGACGGAGCCGGCAAGAGCACGCACGTCTCCTGGCTCGTCGAGCGCGTCGCGCAAATGGGCCGCACGCCGGTCGCGACTCGCGAGCCCGGCGGCACGCCGCTCGGCGAAGCGCTGCGCGAGCTGCTGCTTCGCGAGCCGATGACGCACGACAGCGAGGCGATGCTGATGTTCGCGGCGCGACGCGAGCATCTCGATCGCGTCATCCGCCCCGCGCTCGCTCGAGGCGACTGGGTCGTATGCGACCGCTTCACCGACGCGACGTTCGCTTATCAGGGCGGCGGTCATGGCGTGTCGTTCGACGCCATCGCTGCGCTCGAGCGTTGGGTCCACGGCGACTGCCAGCCGGATTTGACCGTGCTGTTCGATGTGCCGATCGGCGTTTCGCGCGAGCGGCTCGATCGCGCGCGCGCCGAAGGACGCACGCTCGACAAGTTCGAGCGCGAGGCGAACGCGTTCTTCGAGCGCGTGCGTCGGACGTACCACGATCGCGCGAAGGCCGATCCGCGTCGCTTCCGCGTCGTCGACAGCACGCAGCCGGTCGTTGCGGTGCGCGCCGAGCTCGCCGGTCATCTGTCTGCACTCGCTGCCCGAACGGACTGACGCCGTGGCCGAAGCTCCCGACGACGCGATCGCTCCGGCGCTGCCATGGCACCCGCTGCTGCCGTGGCAGCGCGAGGCGCTCCTCGCCGCACTGGCCGCGCGAGCGCAATTTCCCCACGCGCTGCTCATTCATGGGCCGCGAGGAATCGGCAAGCACGCGTTGGCGCTGAACCTTGCGCAGGCGCTGCTGTGCGAGTCGCCGACGCCGAACGGCGTTGCGTGCGGAGTCTGCGCAAGCTGCCGTTACGCTCATGCCGGCCAGCATCCGGACCTGATGCGAGTCGAACTGGCGGAGCTGTCCGACGAAGGCGAATACGAAGCCGTCGACACGATCACCGTCGATCGGATGCGAACGCTGATCGATTTCGTCCAATTGTCGAGTCACCGTCAACGCGCGAAAGTCGCCGTGATCGCACCGGCCGACCGCATGAATCCCGCCGCGGCGAACGCATTGTTGAAGACGCTCGAGGAGCCGCCGCCGTCGACCTATTTGCTGCTCGTCGCCGAGCGGCCATCGCGGTTGCCGCCGACGATCGTCAGCCGATGCCGGCGGCTGCCGGCGCCGCGACCTTCCGCCGACGAGGCGAGATCGTGGCTCGTGAAGCAGGGCGTCGCGGATGCCGATCTCGCGCTGGCGCAGGCTGCCGGCGCGCCGCTTGCCGCGCTGCCGCTCGCCGATCCCGACGTGCAGTCGGAGCGCGCTGCGTGGCTTTCCGCGCTCGCGCGTCCCGATCGACTGCCGGTGATTGCGCTCGCCGAACGCGTCGAGCACGGCGGCAAGGATGCGCGCAAGGCGCGGCTCGCGCTCGCAATCGATTGGCTGATCGCGTGGTCGACCGACATCGCGCGAGTGCTGGCGGGCGTCGAGCCGCGATTCAATCCGGACCGCGCCGGCGATCTCGCGGCACTCGCGGCGCGAGTGGCGCCGATAGCGCTCTTTCGCTATCATCGATCGTTGCTGCAGCGGCGCGCGACGGTTATGCATCCGCTGCAGCCGCGGCTCGTGGCCGAAGCCGCGCTCATCGATTACCAGTCGATCTTCAACTGACGGCAAGCCACGGAGCGATGGCCGACAAACCAGCGGGAATGGCGAACGTCGCGCGCCCCGGCGTGCTGTCGCTCAACATTCGCGAGCGTGCGGCGTTGTATGCGGCGTACATGCCGTTTCTCAAGGGCGGCGGCATTTTCATTCCGACGGCGCGCTCGTACGCGCTCGGCGAGGAAGTGTTCATGCTGCTGTCGCTGATGGACGATCCGAACCGCATCGCCGTTCAGGGCAAGGTCGTCTGGGTCACACCGGAAGGCGTGCAAGGCAACCGCACGCAGGGAATCGGCGTTCAGTTCACGCAGGACGAGACGGGCGCCGCCGCGCGCACGACGATCGAGCGGATTCTCGGCGAGACGCTCGCATCGACGCGACCCACCCATACTATGTAGTCGGTGGCCGGCCGCCAGCGGCGGTGACGATGTTCGTCGATTCGCACTGCCATCTCGATTTTCCCGAGCTCGCCGACGATCTGCCGGCGCGCCTCGATGCCATGGCAGCGGCGCGCGTCACGCATGCGCTGTGCATCTCGGTCAATCTTCCCGCGTGGCCGAACGTTCACGGGCTCGCGCGCGCGCACGACAATCTTTATGCGACGGTGGGCGTGCACCCCGACTACGAGGACACGCCGGAGCCCACGGTCGACGATCTCGTCGCGTTGACGACGCAGCCGAAAATCGTCGCCGTTGGCGAGACCGGCCTCGACTACTATCGGCAGACCGGCGATCTCGAATGGCAGCGTGCGCGCTTCCGCACGCACATCCGCGCCGCGCGCGAGGCACAAAAGCCGCTGGTCGTGCACACGCGTGCATCGGCTGCCGATACGATGGCGATCCTGCGCGCCGAGCGCGCCGCCGAAGCGGGCGGCGTCATGCATTGCTTCACGGAAACATGGGACGTTGCGCAGGCGGCGCTCGATCTCGGTTTTCACATCTCGATCTCCGGAATCGTGACGTTCAAGAATGCGCGCGAGGTCAGGGTGGTCGCCGCGCAGGTCCCGCTCGATCGTCTGCTGATCGAGACCGATTCGCCGTATCTCGCGCCGGTTCCGCATCGCGGCAAGCGCAACGAGCCCGCATTCGTTCCACTCGTCGCCGCCGAGATCGCGCGGTTGCGCGGCCTGTCCGTGGAGGCGGTGGCGCAGGCGACTTCGGCCAACTTTTTCCGGCTTTTCGGTGTCGAACCTGTCCCGCCACCGGCCGCTGGAGGTCATTGACGCGTGGGTAACGAGCGAATCTTGTTGCGAGCGGCGGCGCTGCTGGTCGCCGCGTGGCTGAGCGCATCACCGGCGGCCGTGCTCGCGCAGTCGGCGAACGAAGACTTCTTCATCGCCGTCGCCAACGACCGCGTCGATCGGGTGAAGCAGCTGCTCGCGCGCGGCGTCGATCCCAATGCGGTCGACCGCAACGGCGATCCCGCGCTCGTCGTCGCGGCGCGCGAGGGCAACGCGGCGACGATCGACGCGCTCCTCGCCGCAAAAGCGGACGTCAACGCACGCAACCGGTTCCAGGATACGGCGCTGATGGTCGGCGCGCTGAAGGGCCGCCTCGGCATCGTCAAGGCACTGCGAAAGCGCGGCGCGGAAATCGAGGGCACCGGGTGGACGCCGCTCATCTATTCGGCGACGGGTGGGCACGACGATCTCGTCCGCTATCTGCTTGCCGAGGGCGCGAACGTCAACGCGCAATCACCGAACGGCACATCGGCATTGATGATGGCGGTGCGCGAGGCGCACTCGTCGACCGTCGCGTTGTTGCTCGCCAACCGCGCCGACGTCAATCATCGCAATCAGAACGGCGCGAGCGCGATCGATTGGGCGAAACGCAACGACGATGCGTCGATGGTGGCGCTGTTGCGTCGCGCCGGCGCGCGCGACTGACGCAGGAGCGCTCGGAGCCTGTCCGACAGGCTAACTAAGGGTCGATCGCCTCGAGCTCGGGCTCGACAGGCGGTCTGTGCGGCGCGGCGACGGCGTCGCTCACCAGCGGGGCGAGCAGCACGGGAACCAGCCCGGCGAGACGGCGCGCGCCGTTGAAGCGCTTCTGCCAATAGGTCGCGTCGATCGTCGCGATCTCGACCTCGCGGCCGCGCGCGGGTGCGTGGATGAAGCGATTGTCGCCGAGGTAGATCCCGACATGCGAAAACGCGAACCGGCGCGTGTTGAAGAAGACGAGGTCGCCCGGCTCGAGCTCGCCCGGCTTCACGCGCTCGCCCATACGGCTCATCTGCTGCGCGGTGCGCGGCAACGTAACGCCGGTCACCTGCCGGAACACGTACTGGACGAGGCCGCTGCAGTCGAGTCCGGTTTCGGGACGCGTGCCGCCCCATCGATAGTCGACGCCGATCAACGACAACGCGAACGAGCCGAGGGATTGCGCACCGTCGAGTGCGCTGGACGCGGCCGCTCGCGCCTTGTCCGCGGTATCAGCGAGCGCCGACGCACCGTCTTGCGCGCGTACCGCCGAGCAGAGGAACACGAGCGTCAGCAGCGATGCAGCGGAAAGCGCGAGTGCGACATTCGGCCGCGTCGGAGGGCGCGAAGACATTCGCGCATTATCCGCGAACTCGCCGATCCGGCCAACCCTGAACGCTCGTTCGGCGTGGCTGCGCGCCCGGATCCGACCTCGCCGCTCGCACCGCCCTAGCGACGCGCCCGCTTGCGGCGCGCTTCTTTCGGGTCGGCGACCAGCGCTCGCGTGAGCTCGACGCGATCGCCGTCGGCAAGCGCCGTTTCGAGCGTCGCGCGCTGCCCGTGTATCGCGACACCGAGTTGCGCGAGATCGAGGCGATATGCAGCGACGAGACCGGATCGCTCGATCGCGAGCCTTGCGGGCGCGTCCGACGGCACATGGACGGTGACGATCTCCTGAATGGTCGGGGTCGCCCACGCGACCGTCACCGCAATCGTCGCCATCGAACCGTCATGCCGGCGTGCCGTGCAACGCTTCCGCACGGTGGACGAATGCGTCGATGAACGTGTTGACGATGCGCCCGAACACGCCGCCGACCAGACGCTCCAGCATGTGCGTCTTGAATTCGTAGCACAGATCGAACTCGATCTTGCATGCGTCCGCACCAAGCGCGCGGAAGCGCCATTCGCCGTGCAGATGCTTGAACGGGCCGTCCTTGAGCGTCATGACGATCGAATCCGGAGGCCGATTGGCGTTGTTGGTCGTGAAGTGCGCGCGCACGCCGTGGTAATCGATGTCGATCCGCGCCGTCTTGCCGCCATCGTGGCGCTCGAGCTCGCGCGCGCTGGCACACCACGGAAGGAACTGCGGGTAACGCTCGACGTCATCGACCAGCTCGAACATCGCCGTCGAGCTGTACGGCACGAGGACGGATTTCAGAACGTGCTGCATCGCGCTGCGTTACGCTCCATTAGAATAGGGCGCCGCCCCGCGCGGGCGAACAGCGCCTCGCGTCCGGAATCGCCGCCATGAGCATCGTCGACAACAAAAAAGCCTATCACGACTATTTCGTCGAGGAGAAATTCGAGGCCGGCATCGCGCTCGAAGGTTGGGAAGTGAAGGCGATCCGCGCGGGACGCGCGCAGCTCAAGGAGGCGTACGTCATCGTCAAGGGCGGCGAGATCGTGCTGCTCGGCGCGCACGTCACGCCGCTGTCGACGACGTCGACACACGTCCGCGCCGATCCGACGCGCACGCGCAAGCTGCTGCTTCATCGCGACGAGATCCATCGGCTGATCGGCAAGGTCGAGCGCGCCGGCTACACGCTGGTGCCGCTGAATCTTCACTACAGCCGCGGCAGGATCAAGCTCGACGTCGGTCTCGCCAAAGGCAAGAAGCAGCACGACAAGCGCGAGGCGCTGAAGGAGCGCGACTGGAATCGCGATCGCGCGCGGCTGTTGCGCAACCGCACGGCGGCAGGGCGCGCGCCGCGCGCATCGTGATGCCGACCCCTCCGTACGCGCTGCGTCCAGCGCTTCCCGAGGACGTCGCGGCGATCGCCGCGATCTACGGTCAACATGTCGCGACCGGGAGCGCTTCGTTCGAGCTCGAGCCGCCGCCGCTCGACGAGATGGCACGCCGCTACGCGCTGCTCGTCGCGTCCGGATACCCGTATATCGTCGCGCAGGGCGCGAACGGGCGCGTCGTCGGCTACGCGTATGCGAGCGCGTATCGGAAGCGGCCCGGTTATCGCTACACCGTCGAAGACTCGGTATATGTTGCGGCGGACGCCGCGGGGCACGGTATCGGCCGGCGGCTGCTCGCCGCGCTGATCGACGCCTGCGTCGCGCGCGGCGATCGGCAGATGATCGCGATCATCGGCGGCGCCGATCACGCCGCATCGATCGCGCTGCACGCGCGACAGGGATTCGTCGAGATCGGCCGACTCGTCGGTGTCGGCCGCAAGCACGATCGCTGGATCGACACCGTGCTGATGCAGCGGCCGCTCGGCGAGGCGACGCTCACGCCGCCGCGTCCGCGCACAACGGAGAAGGTGCGATGAACGACGCAGGACTCGAGCGCAACGCCGCGAACTTCGTGCCGATGACGCCGGTATCTTTTCTCGAGCGCGCGGCGCTGATATGGCCCGACAAGATCGCGGTGCGCCACGGCGCGAGAACGTTCACGTATCGCGAAATCGAAGCGCGCTGCCGACGATTTGCGAGCGCGCTTGCGCGTCGAGGGGTCGGGCGCGGCGACACGGTCGCGATCATCGCGCCGAACGTGCCGGCGCTGCTCGAAGCGCATTACGCGGTGCCGGCGCTCGGCGCGGTGCTCAATGCGCTCAACTATCGGCTCGACGCGCGAACGATCGCGTTCTGCCTCGAGCATGGCGAAGCCGATGTGCTGCTGGTCGACGCGGAGTTCGCCGCCACCGTCGAGGCCGCGCTCGCGCAATGCGCTCGCAAGCCATTGGTCGTCGACATCGCCGACGCGGAGGGACCGACGGCGGAGCCGCTCGGCTCGCTGACGTACGAGGCGCTGCTCGCCGAGGGCGATCCAACTTTCCGATGGCCGGGTCCGCGCGACGAATGGGATCCGCTCGCGCTGTTGTACACGTCGGGCACGACCGGCGATCCGAAAGGGGTCGTCTACCATCACCGCGGCGCGTACTTGAACGCGCTCGGCAATGCGCTCGCGTTCGGCTTGTCGCCGTCGTCGGTGTACCTGTGGACGCTGCCGATGTTCCATTGCAGCGGTTGGACGTACACGTGGGCGGTGACGGCGGTCGGCGCGACGCACGTATGCCTGCGGCGAGTCGACCCGGCGCGGATATTTCCGGCGATTCGGGACAATCGCGTCACGCATCTGTGCGGCGCGCCGATCGTGCTCAACATGCTCGTGCACGCGCCGCAGGCGGTGAAGCTTGGGTTCGATCGCGTCGTCGACGTCGCGACCGGCGGCGCCGCGCCGCCGTCCGCGGTCATCGCAGCGATGGAGGCGATGGGATTTCGCGTGACGCACTTGTACGGCCTCACGGAGTCGTACGGCCCCGCCACATTGTGCGAGCCGCAGCCGGATTGGCAAGCGATGCCGCTTGCGCAGCGCGCGCAGATGATGGCGCGTCAGGGCGTCCCAATGCCCACGCTCGCTCTTCTGCAAGTCGGCGAGCCCGAAACGGCGGCGCCCGTTGCACGCGACGGCGCGACGATGGGCGAGGTGATGCTTCGCGGCAACACGATCATGAAAGGCTATCTCAAGAACGAGCAGGCGAGCGCCAAGGCGTTCGCCGGCGGCTGGTATCGGACCGGCGATCTCGCCGTCTGGCACGCCGACGGCTACATCGAGATCAAGGACCGCTCGAAGGACATCATCATCACCGGCGGCGAGAACGTGAGCTCGCTCGAAGTCGAGGAATGCCTTTACCGGCATCCCGATATCATGGAAGCGGCGGTCGTCGCGCGTCCCGATCCGACGTGGGGCGAGACGCCCTGCGCGTTCGTCACGCCGAAGCCCGGCGCGGCAGCGCTCGACGAAGCGGGCGTGATCGCGTGGTGCCGCGAACACCTCGCGCACTTCAAGGTTCCGAAGCGAGTCGTGTTCGGGCCGCTGCCGAAGACATCGACGGGCAAGATCCAGAAGTTCGTCCTGCGCGAGCGCGCGCGCGAGGCGGGCGGCGGCTAGCGGGTGCGCCGCGCGCAGCCGAGGCACCTGCATTAGCCACTGGGGCCGCACAAGCAACAGACCACCGAGGGCGAGCATGACCGCGCCGCTTACGACCTTCAGCAGCCGACCGGTTCGCTCGGGTAGCCGATGGTTGCCGAGCGCGATGACTGCGGCCGCGACCATCACGGTGTCATCGGCGATGTAGCCCACGATGTAGAGGCCGAGGTACCCGTAGTGCGCCGCGGCGCCAAGTCCGTGCTGCGCGAGCACGGCCGTGTAGATCGCGGGTATGCCGGCCGTGCACAGCAGCTCGAAGAGATTCACGACAACCGCGAGCGCCGCGACGGCCACGAGAGATGCGGCAACCGCATCGGCATGCAGCACGGCGCGCATGCGCGCGTAGATGCCCGGCTTCGCGGCCTCGGGTATCGAGAGTGACACGCTGCGGCCGGGCGCGACGAAGTCCTTCACGTTGATCGCGCCAATCACCAGCGCGACGCCGGCGAGCGACCAGCGCAGCGGGTTCGACATTCCGACGGCGAGGAACACATTGAGCCAAGCGGCCATGAACGCGTAGTAGACAGCGCCGCTCACGAGCACGAACGTGCCGGCTACGAGTGCCATCCTGCGACGGTCCTGCAGTCGAACGAGCAGCGACAGCAGGAACAGCAGCACCCACATCGCGCAGGGATTGAAGCCATCGAGTAACCCGAGCGCCAGCGTGAAGAGCGGAAGACCGAGGCGCGACGCGGATAGCGTGCCGAAAAGCGCCGTTTCGACGCCATCGGCTGATGCTTGCGCGCGGTCGATCAACGCAAGCACCGCCGGCCCACTCGACTCGGCGTCGTCGAAGCCGACGAGCAGGCGGCTGCCAACCGCAAACGTCGGCACGCCGGGCGGCCATATGCCGGACGCGCGCGAGCGCAGCACGAGCTCGTCGAGGGCACCCGCGTCCTCGTCAACCGGCCGGTACACGATGCGCAGATGCGGTCGTTCGCGCGCGAGCTGCGCGAGGAAGGTCTTCGCCTGTGCGCAATGCGGGCATCCCTCGCGCACGAACACCTCGAGAGCAGGGGATTCACGACCGGTCTTGGGTGCTGCTGCGAACGCGAGTTGAGACGCTGCGGCGAGCGCAAAGACTACGAGCGCGATCATGCGAAAGGCGCGCATCGAATACCGTCCGGACAAGCCGCGCGCCGCGGCAATCGTGCCGTGGGGCGCCCGTGCATTGCCCCGTCCAGCATACGGCGCGCAAGGAGCGCTGCGAACGTTCGCCGTTGATGCCGATCAACCGTGCGTCGAATCGTGGCGCGCGTGCGCGCCGCGACACGCCGTCATCGCGGCGCGCCGTGACGATCGGCCGCGCCGAGCGCGCGCGCGGCGGCAAGTCCCGACTGCACGGCCGCCTCCAACGTTGCGGGGAAGGCGGCATGGACATAGTCGCCCGCGAGCGCGACGTTCGCAGCGAGATGCACATGCGGCGGACGCGCGCGACCGGGAACGCACGCATAGGTCGCTCGCCGTTCGACGATGGTCTGCGACCATGCGAGCAGCGGCAGCGAGGGACGCAGGCGGCGAAGCTGCGCGTCGCAGGCGGCGACGAGCTCGTCGCGATCGAGCGCGTCGTGCGGGCCGCTCGCGCTGATGACGACGGCGATCATCTGCGCGATCGACGCGGGCGCGCGACCGGGGCGCAGCAGGATGTCGCTGCGGTCGAACAGCCATTGTCCCGGCGCATCGTCGAGCCGCGACATCGCGCACGGCAGCGTGAAGCGGTCGCGGTAGCCGAGATAGACGGTCGCGATCGGCTCGTAATCGAGGCGCGCGCAAGCGGCGAGCGCCTCGGCGACTTGCGCGTGCTGCATGACGAGGCGGCGGTCGAACACGTCGTCGAGCTGATGCGGGCCGACGGCGACGATTGCACCGGGCGCCGTCCAGGTACGATCGCGGTCGGTGAGCGTTACGACGTCTTCGCCGATCGCGTCGATGCGCAACCGCGCGCCGGTCATCACGCGGCCGCCGCGCGCGATCACGTATCGCGCTGCAGCTTCGGGAAAGAGCTTCGACAGATCGCACGTCGGGAGCACGAGATCCGAGCTTGCCGTCGCGCCGGCGAACGCTGCGCGCAGTACGTTCGCGAACACCGCTGCCGACGCGTCGGCGACCGGCGTGTTGAGCGCCGAGACGCAAAGCGGCGCCCACAGCGATCGCGCCGCGCGCGGGGGCAACGTCGACAGCAACTCGGCTACCGTTTGCCGCGGCGGGCATTCGAACCCGCCGCGGCGCATCCGCGCGAACCATGCGAGGGTCGCGATGCGCTCGCGGGCGCTCAAGCCGCTCGACGTGAGAAAGCCCGCGAGCAGACCGAGCGGCGCCGGCCATCGCCGCGCCGTCAGCGCGAACGTGCGCCGACCCTGTTCTCCGAACGGTGCGACGCGAAGCGGCAGCCGTGAAAGCGGCGGCGGATCGTCGTGGACCATGCGGATCAGCGCGATCGTGTCGGCGTAAGCGCCGAGCAGCAGGTGCTGGCCGTTGTCGAGCGCGAGGCCGCCGCGCTCGACGCGGCGTGCGCGGCCGCCGAGCAGAGGCGCCGCCTCGAACAGCTCCACGCGAACGCCGCGCTGCGCAAGCGCGACGGCGGCGGCGCAACCTGCCCAACCGCCACCGATGACGGCGATCGCGCCGCTTCGCTCAGCGTTCAACTCGCGAGCGCCGTCTTCCACGCGATCCAGAGCTTGCGCAGCGGCGTGAGCGACAACCGGCGGTCGAGCACCCGATAGTCGTCGCGCGCGATTTCGTCGAGCGTCGTGCGGTAGATCGCGGCCATGATCAATCCGGCCCGCTGGGCGTGGCGGTCGGCCGCCGGAAGCTTGCCGAGCGCGCGGTCGTACCAGGCGCTCGCTCGCTCCACCTGGTTCGCCATCAGGGCGCGAAAGCGTTCGGAGCTCTCGCCGGCGAGGATAGACGAGGGCTTGACGCCGAAGCGCGCAAGCTCGTCCTGCGGCAAATAGATGCGTCCGCGCCGCGCGTCCTCGCCGACGTCGCGGATGATGTTGGTGAGCTGGAATGCGATGCCGAGGTCGTGCCCGTAGTCGAGCGTTCGCTCGTCGGTGCGCCCGAAGATCTCCGCCGCCATCAGACCGACCACGCCGGCGACGCTGTGGCAATAGCGCTCGAGCGCGGCGAAGTCGAGATAGCGGTTGACGTCGAGGTCCATCATCATTCCGTCGATCACCGTCTGCAGATGCGATTGCGGCAAGCCGAACTGCGCGACGACCGGCTGCAGCGCGCGCGCGACCGGGTGCTGCGGCGTTCCTCCGTACGCGGCGCCGATCTCGCCTCGCCACCAGGCGAGCTTCGCGCGCGCAACCGCGGCCTCGGCCACGTCGTCGACGATGTCGTCGACTTCACGGCAGAACGCGTATAGAGCGGTGATCGCGCGCCGCCGCGGCGGCGGCAGGAACAGGAAGCTGTAATAGAAGCTCGAGCCGCTCTGCGCCGCCTTCTGCTGACAATACTCGTCGGGTGTCATGGCGCGGGCGTTACCAGCACGCTTGCGCCGCGCAAATGGCGGCGCGACGGAAACAGCGCCTGCCATGCGACGATCGTCCAGTCCCGTCGAGCGAGCGCGGGCCGTTGGCGGAACACGTCGCCGCCGACGCGATCGATGCGATCGAGGATCCGATGTCCGCCGGCGAGCACGCCGGCGAGCTCGAGCGCAAGCCGCCACGGCAGCGCGCGTACGAGCGGCCGCCCCGATTCCAGCATCGCACGCGTGCGCGCGGTTTGGAAACGCATGAGCTCGCGCCAGCGCGAATCGGCGCGCGCGGCCTCGATATCGGATTCCGTCACGCCGAAGCGCGCAAGCTCGTCCTGCGGAACGTACAGACGGCCGTTGCGCCAATCGACGGCGACGTCCTGCCAGAAGTTGGCGAGCTGAAGCGCCGTGCAGATCGCATCGCTCGCCGCGAAGTTCGATGCGCTCGTCGCCCGATACAGATGCAGCACCAGGCGGCCGACCGGATTCGCCGAGCGGCGGCAGTAGTCGAGCAGCGAATCGAGGTTCGGATAGCGCGTCGTGGTGACGTCCTGACGGAACGCCGACAGCAGATCGCGCAGCGGCGCGATCGGCAACGCGTGCTCGCGCAAGGCCTTGGCGAGTGCCGCAAAAGGCTCGTCGTGCGCGAGCTCGCCGTTCGCGATCGCGTCGAGCGAACGCTCGAACCGCTCGAGATCGGCGAGGCGAGCAGCGGACGGCGCGTCGCCCTCGTCGGCGATGTCGTCCGCCGCGCGCGCAAAACGATAGACGGCGAGCACCGCCGGCCGCAGCTTGCGCGGCACCAGGAGCGACGCGACGGGAAAGTTCTCGTAGTGACCGGCGGACACGCGAGCGCGTTACGCAATGACGGCGATTCAGGGCTTTATCGGCGCATGTCGGCTGGCAGCCCGAACACGCTTCCGCTATACTAAATGGTTTGACGAAAGCGGCCGCAACCCTCGAAGACCGGGGCAGCGAACCGGTCGACCGATTAGGCTATTCAGGCTATTCGGTCGTGAATTCGGCCGCCGCGCGAGCCCGGCCGTGCGAGCCGACCGGCGGCGTGAACCGAATGCGAGAGTGGCGGAATTGGTAGACGCACTGGATTTAGGATCCAGCGGGGCAACCCATGGGGGTTCGAGTCCCCCCTTTCGCACCACTGAAGCGACATTAGCAAGGATTCGACGCTCATGCAAACCAACCTGGAGACGATCAGCCAGCTCGAACGGCGGCTGAATGTCGCGGTGCCGATCGCCGAGATCGAAACCGAAGTCGGCAAGCGGCTCGCGCGTCTCGCCAAGAACGTGCGCATCGCCGGATTCCGGCCGGGACACGTGCCGATCAAGATGGTCGCGCAGCAGTACGGTCCGCAAGTGCGCTCCGACGTCATCAGCGACACCGTGCAATCGAGCTTCAACGACGCGGTTCGCGAGCAGAACCTGCGCGTTGCGGGGATGCCCCGCATCGAGGCGAAGCCGAACGCGCAGCCGTCCGATCAACTCGAGTTCTCGGCGGTGTTCGAGGTCTATCCCGAGATTCACGTGCCCGACGTGTCGTCGATGACGATCGAACGGCCGGTCGCCGAGGTGACGCCGGCGGACGTCGAGGAGACGATCGAAGTACTGCGCCGGCAGCGTACGCGCTACGAGACGGTCGAGCGAGAAGCGCAGTCCGGCGACCGCACGATCGTCGATTTCACCGGCACGATCGATGGCGCGGAGTTCGCCGGTGGTCAGGCGAAGGACTTCGCGATCCTGCTCGGCGAAGGCCGGATGCTGCCCGATTTCGAACGCGCGCTCACCGGAATGCGCGCCGGCGAGCAGAAGACGTTCGAGCTCACGTTTCCGGCCGATTATCACGGCAAGGAAGTGGCGGGAAAGACGGCGACGTTCGCGCTTACGTTGCACAGCGTTGCACGACCGGTGCTGCCCGACGTCGATGCCGAGTTCGCCAACGCGTTCGGCATCGCGAGCGGCAGCGTGGACGACCTTCGCGCCGAGATCACGTCGAACCTCAAGCTCGAGCTCAAGCGCAAGATCGAAGCGAAGCTGAAAGAGCAGGCGCTCGCCGCGCTGCGCCAGGACGCCCAGTTCACGCTACCGAAGTCGCTGGTCGACGCCGAGGCGCAGTCGATGATGCGGCGGATGACCGCCGATCTGACGCAGCAGGGCATGAAAGCCGAAGACATCAAGCTCACGCCGGACCTGTTCCACGCGAGAGCCGAGGACCGCGTGGCGATCGGACTCGTGCTCGCCGAGATCGTGCGCACCGAGGGATTGCAGGCGCGCCCCGAGCAGGTCAAGGCGCTCGTCGTCGAGACCGCGCAGACGTACGAACAGCCGGACGCCGTCGTGCGCTGGCACTACGAGAAACCCGAGCGCCTGAACGAATTCGAAGCGCTGGCGGTCGAAAGAAACGTCGTCGAATGGGTGCTCGCGCGGGCGACTGTGGCTGACAAGCCCGTGACCTTCGCCGAGCTGATGGGCTCGCCGAAGAGCTGATCACGGGCGAGCACCCTTGCGCCCGCGTCCCCGCGGCCCGATCTACGGCCTGTTGCGCCCGCGCGCTCGCGCGTATGCTTCCCATGGCGTGACTATCTGAACTCTTCGCAGGATGGCTGACATGGACGAACCGACGGGGCTGGGCCTCATTCCGATGGTGATCGAGCAGAGCGGACGCGGCGAGCGCGCCTACGACATCTACTCGCGGCTGCTCAAGGAGCGCGTCGTGTTCATCGTCGGTCCGGTGAACGACGCAACGGCGAACCTGGTCGTCGCGCAAATGCTGTTCCTCGAGTCGGAAAATCCCGACAAGGACATCCACTTCTACATCAATTCGCCGGGCGGCTCGATCGCAGCCGGCTTCGCGATCTACGACACGATGCAGTTCATCAAGCCGGACGTGTCGACGCTGTGCGTCGGCATGGCGGCGTCGATGGGCGCGTTCCTGCTCGCCGCCGGCGCGAAGGGAAAGCGCTTTGCGCTGCCCAATTCCGACGTGATGATCCACCAGCCGCTCGGCGGCTTCCAGGGCCAGGCGTCCGACGTCGAAATCCACGCCAAGTACATCCTGAAGCTGCGCGAGCGGTTGAATCTCCTGATGGCGCAGCACACCGGCAAGCCGGTCGAACAGATCGCCCGCGATACCGAGCGCGACAACTTCCTCACTGCCGAGGAGGCGCTCGAATACGGAATCGTCGACAAGGTCTTGCGGACTCGGGCCTAGGGCGGGTAAAGTCGAGACGGGCGTTCGTTAGGGCACTGATTTTCAAGGAATCGGCGGTTCGATGGCGGACAAGTCTTCCGGCGACAAGCTTCTCTATTGCTCGTTCTGCGGCAAGAGCCAGCACGAGGTCCGAAAGCTGATCGCCGGCCCGTCGGTGTTCATCTGCGACGAGTGCATCGAGCTTTGCAATGACATCATCCGCGAGGAGGGCACGACCACCGAGGCCGCCCGCGGCGACAAGAACAAGCTCCCCACGCCGCACGAGATCCGGCAGATTCTCGACCAGTACGTGATCGGTCAGGATCTCGCGAAGAAGATCCTGTCGGTCGCCGTCTACAACCACTACAAGCGGCTCGAATCGGGGTCGAAGGACGACGAAGTCGAGCTCGCGAAGAGCAACATCCTGCTGATCGGCCCGACAGGCTCGGGCAAGACGCTGCTCGCGCAGACGCTTGCGCGGCTGCTCGATGTGCCGTTCGTCATCGCGGATGCGACGACGCTCACCGAAGCGGGCTACGTCGGCGAGGACGTCGAGAACATCATCCAGAAGCTGCTGCAGAAGTGCGACTACGACATCGACAAGGCGCAGCGGGGCATC
The DNA here is from genome assembly GCA_963728935.1 of uncultured beta proteobacterium. Lineage (GTDB taxonomy): Bacteria > Pseudomonadota > Gammaproteobacteria > Burkholderiales > Casimicrobiaceae > CAVSMC01. The sequence continues at coordinate 208,682 of CAVSMC010000008.1, forward strand.
GTCTACATCGACGAAATCGACAAGATCTCGCGCAAGAGCGACAACCCGTCGATCACGCGTGACGTGTCCGGCGAAGGCGTCCAGCAGGCGCTGCTGAAGCTGATCGAGGGCACGATCGCGAGCGTCCCGCCGCAGGGCGGACGCAAGCATCCGAACCAGGAGTTCGTCCAGGTCGACACGACGAACATCCTTTTCGTCTGCGGCGGCGCCTTCGACGGGCTCGAGAAAATCGTACGTCAGCGCACCGCGAAGACCGGCATCGGCTTCGGTGCCGAAGTACTCTCGCCCGACGATCGCAAGGACATCAGCGCGCTGCTGCGCGAGGTGGAGCCCGAGGACCTGATCAAGTTCGGTCTCATCCCCGAATTTGTCGGTCGGCTGCCCGTTACAGCCACGCTCGAGGAGCTCGACGAGGCGGCGCTGATCGAGATCCTCGTCGAGCCGAAGAACGCGCTGCTCAAGCAATATCAGAAGATGTTCCGCATGGAGAGCGTCGAGCTCGAGATCCGCGAGGCGGCGCTGCGCGCCATCGCGCGCAAGGCGCTCGCCCGCAAGACCGGCGCCCGCGGCCTGCGCTCGATTCTCGAGCAGGTGCTCCTCGACGTGATGTACGACCTGCCGTCGCATTCCAATCTTTCGCGGGTCGTCGTCGACGAGGCGACCATCGCGAACGACGGCAAGCCGCTGCTGATGTTCGCCGACCAGCCGAAGGTCGCGTCCGCCAAGAGCTAGCGTTCGGTCGCCGGCGCGCATAACCTCGACCGTTGCGCGGTCTTCGCCGCGGCAGGTCAAAAGAACGCGTTATTGCACGCTTTGTCGCGGGACGGACACGTCCGCGACGGAGTACGCTGGACGCTGATTTGGGTCGAAAACGGGTCCCCGCGTGCCCCAGCCGGTGCGCACGGCGCGTCCGACGTGGTGAAGTGCCGCGGGAGGATCGCGCCAAGCCGCTGTTAACATGGCGAAAACCATGACGGTCCGCGGCACTGGCTTGACACCTCCATCCACGGGCCCCATGTTTGCTGCGAGATCCCTTCCAAAAGGCTCCGAATGGCCACCGAAACGCCCGTCTCCTCCACCACCGCTTCGATGCCGCTGCTGCCGCTGCGCGACGTCGTCGTGTTTCCGCACATGGTCATCCCGCTGTTCGTCGGGCGACCGAAATCCATCAAGGCGCTCGATGTGGCGATGGACACCGGCAAGCACATCCTGCTCGTCGCGCAGAAGTCCGCCGCCAAGGACGATCCGGCGGCCGAGGATCTGTACCCGATCGGCACGATCGCGACCGTGTTGCAGATGCTGAAGCTTCCCGACGGCACGGTTAAGGTTCTCGTCGAAGGCACGCAGCGCGCGCAAATTGCACGCGTTGCCGACGAAGGCGAATTTCTGTCGGCGGACGCCGTTGCGCTTCGCGGCGAGTCGGGCGTCGTGCACGAGGTCGAGGCGATGCGCCGCGCGCTGCTCGCCCAGTTCGATCAGTACGTCAAGCTCAACAAGAAGATCCCGCCGGAGATCCTGACGTCGATGTCCGGCATCGACGACGGCGGCCGGCTCGCCGACGCCATCGCGGCGCATCTGCCGTTGAAGCTCGAGCAGAAACAGGAAATCCTGGAGATGGGTGACGTCGGCAAACGGCTCGAGCATCTTCTCGGCGTGCTCGAAGGCGAGGTCGACATCCTGCAGGTCGAAAAGCGCATCCGCGGCCGCGTCAAGCGCCAGATGGAGAAGAGCCAGCGCGAGTACTACCTGAACGAGCAGGTGAAGGCGATCCAGAAGGAGCTCGGCGAGGGCGACGAGAACGCCGACCTCGAGGAGATGGAAAAGAAGATCAAGGTCGCCAAGATGTCGAAGGAGGCCGAGACGAAGGCGCTCGCGGAGCTGAAGAAGCTCAAGATGATGTCGCCGATGTCGGCCGAAGCGACGGTCGTGCGCAACTACGTCGACACGCTGGTCGGACTGCCATGGCGAAAGAAGAGCAAGATCAGCAAGGACCTCGCGATCGCGGTGAAAACGCTCGACGCCGACCACTACGGCCTCGAGAAGGTGAAGGAGCGCATCGTCGAGTACCTCGCCGTGCAGCAACGCGTCGACCGGCTGAAGGCACCGATCCTCTGTCTCGTCGGACCGCCCGGCGTCGGCAAGACGTCGCTCGGGCAGTCGGTGGCGAGGGCGACGGGGCGCAAGTTCGTGCGGATGAGCCTGGGCGGCGTGCGCGATGAAGCGGAGATCCGCGGCCACCGCCGCACGTACATCGGCTCGATGCCCGGCAAGATCCTGCAGAACATGTCGAAGGTCGGCGTGCGCAATCCGCTGTTCCTGCTCGACGAAGTCGACAAGATGGGCATGGATTTCCGCGGCGATCCGTCTTCGGCGCTGCTCGAGGTGCTCGACCCCGAGCAGAACAACACGTTCGTCGACCATTACGTCGAGGTGGAGTACGACTTGTCCGACGTGATGTTCGTCGCCACGGCGAACACGATGAACATTCCGGCGCCGCTGCTCGACCGGATGGAAGTCATTCGCTTGTCCGGCTACACCGAGGACGAGAAGATCGCGATCGCGCGCCAGTATCTGCTGCCGAAGCAGATCAAGAACAACGGTCTGAAGCCCGACGAACTGCACATGGCGGAATCCGCGCTGCGCGATATCGCGCGCTACTACACGCGCGAGGCAGGCGTTCGCAGTTTCGAGCGCGAGATCTCGAAGATCTGCCGCAAGGTCGTCAAAGCGCTGCTGTTGAAGGAAAGCGAAGGCAAGGCGCGCAAAGCGAAGGGACCGGTCGAGATCACCGGAAAGAACCTCGACAAGTATCTCGGCGTGCGCCGCTTTACGTATGGCATCGCGGAGAAGAAGAACCAGATCGGTCAGGTCACCGGCCTCGCCTGGACCGAGGTCGGCGGCGATTTGCTGACGATCGAGGCGGTCGCGCTGCCCGGCAAGGGCAAGACGACGTCGACGGGCAAGCTGGGCGACGTGATGAACGAGTCGATCGCGGCGGCGCTTTCCGTCGTGCGGCACCGGTCGAAGGCGCTCGGCGTCGCAAGCGACTTCTACACGAAGACCGACTTGCACATCCACTTGCCCGAAGGCGCGACGCCGAAGGACGGACCGTCGGCCGGCGCTGCGATCGTTACGGCGATGGTGTCGATCCTCACCGGCATTCCGGTGCGCGCCGATGTCGCGATGACCGGCGAAATCACGCTGCGCGGCGAAGTGCTGCCGATCGGTGGGCTGAAGGAGAAATTGCTGGCAGCCGGGCGCGGCGGCATCAAGTCGGTGCTGATCCCCGAAGAGAACGTGAAAGATCTCGCGGAGATTCCCGACGAGATCAAGAACCGACTCGACATTCGCCCGGTGCGCTGGATCGAGCAGGTGCTCGAAGCGGCGCTCGAGCGCCCGCCGGTGGCTATCGTCGAGGCCGCGGAATCATCGGAGCCGGCGGTTCCGCCGAAACCCGAGGAAGCGCCCGGAACGAGCGTCGTCATCAAGCACTGAAGCACCGTGCTTGCAAAAGGGCTCGCGGCGTTGCGCCGCGGGCCTTTCTATTGTCCGGGGCGATTCGATCATGCAAGCGGCGCGCCAGCGCGCGACGCGAGCGCATGGCCGGTGTCGCTTGACACGCGGATTTTGCGATTGCTATAACGATCGTCCGGCGCGCTCGATCTCTTTCAGCGCACCGATCCGACATCGCGTCCGCTCCCCGCTGCCGTTTCGCTGCGGAGGCGAGGGGACGTTCGCATCGCGTACCATCCCAATTCGAAAGGGGGGATCTGGTGAATAAATCCGAACTGATCGATGCCATCGCACGGCACGCCGACATCTCGAAGGCCGCTGCCGGCCGCGCGCTCGACGCGACGGTGAATTCCATCACCGGCTCGCTCAAGAAGGGCGATATCGTCACGCTCGTGGGCTTCGGCTCGTTCTACGTCGGCAAACGAACCGAGCGCCAAGGACGCAACCCGCAGACCGGCGATGCGATCCGGATCGGCGCTGCCAAAGTCCCCAAGTTCCGCGCTGGCAAAGCGTTGAAGGATGCTGTAAACTAACGGGCTCGTTAACGGTCGCCCGGCCGGAAGCCGCGCCGCTGAACCTTTCGGCAAGGGTCGAACGCGCGGGTGCTTAGCTCAGCCGGTAGAGCGTCGCCCTTACAAGGCGAATGTCGGGAGTTCGATCCTCTCAGCACCCACCACACACCCGCGCCACGCGAGTAGCAATGCAGCGGACCGGTTACTGGAGTGGTAGTTCAGTTGGTTAGAATACCGGCCTGTCACGCCGGGGGTCGCGGGTTCGAGTCCCGTCCACTCCGCCAACACCGAAGGGGCGAACGCGAGTTCGCCCTTTTTGCAATCCGCCGGCGCCGCATGCCGGCACGACGGACCGGTTGCCGCCGGGACGTCCGCATACGGGCCTACGTCGCATGTTCGATATCGTCAACAAGTACAAGCGGCTCACGCAAGTCATTCTTGCGTTGATTGCGCTGCCGTTTGCGTTCTTCGGTGTCGACTACTATTTCCGCAATGTCGATTCGTCCGTCGAAGTCGCACAGGTCGGCGGCGACAAGATCACGCAGACGCAGTTCGCCGAGTCGCTGCGCGACCAGCAGGAACGCATGCGTCAGACGATGGGGCGCAACTACGATCCGGCGCTGTTCGACAATCCGGAAGTGCGCTACTCGATCCTCGAGCAGCTGATCAACGAGCGGCTGTTGTCGAACAAGGCGAGCAAGGAATCGTTCCGCGTGAGCGATTCGCAGCTGTCGCAATTCATCGCTTCTCTTCCGGCGTTCCAGGAGAACGGCCAATTCTCGCCGGACCGCTACCGACAGCTGCTCGCGACGCAGAACATGACGCCGATCCAATTCGAGGAGCGGCTTCGCCACGACCTTGCTCTGGCGCCGCTACAAGAGCCCGTTGCCGTCGGCAATATCGTTGCCCGCGCGAACAGCGAGCGTTATCTCGGGCTGCTCGAACAGCAACGTGAAATCGCCGTCGCGAACGTCGACGCCGAGCCGTTCGCGAAAGACGTGAAGATCGACGACGCGGCGGTGAAAGCGTACTACGACGCCAATCAGGCGGCGTTCCAGACGCCGGAACAAATCAAGTTCGAGTACGTGGCGCTCACGCTGGACTCGCTGTTGCCGGGGATTACCGTCGATGCCGCCGAGGCGAGGACGCAATACGAGTCGAACGCCAAGCAATACGGACAGGAAGAGGAGCGGGCCGCCTCGCACATCCTGATCGCCGTGAAGCCGGACGCGAGCGACGCTGAAAAGGCGGCGGCGAAGAAGAAGGCGGAAGACATCGCGGCGCAAGCGAAGGCCGACCCGGCGAAGTTCGCCGAGCTCGCGAAGCAGCTGTCGCAGGATCCCGGCTCCGCACCGCAGGGCGGCGATCTCGGCCCGCAGCCGCGCGGAACGCTCGAAAAAGCGTTCGAGGATCTCGAGTGGAAAATGAAGGTCGGCGAAGTCGCCGGACCCGTGCAAACCGATTTCGGCTGGCACGTGATCAAGCTGAACGCGATCACGCCGGCGAAGCTGAAACCCTTCGACGAGGTGAAGGCGCAGATCGAGGCCGACCTGAAACGTCAGAAGGCGGCGCAGAAGTTCGCGGCGAGCGCCGACCAGCTGCAGAACCTCGTCTACGAGCAGGCTGATTCGCTCCAGCCGGCGGCGAAGGCACTCAACATTCCGTTGCAGACGTCGGCGCTGGCGACGCGTTCGCAAGTACAGGCGATCGCGTTGGGCAACGCCAAGTTCGCGCAGGCGTTGTTCAGTCCCGAAGCGATTCAGGCCAAGCGCAATACCGAGGCGATCGAAGTCGGGCCGAATGCCCTGATGGCGGGTCGCGTGATCGAGCACAAGCCGGCGGCGCCGCGGGCGTTCGATGAAGTGAAGGACGAGATTCGCCGCCAGCTCGTCCAGCGCGCGGCGTCCGAAATGGCGCAGAATGCCGGCCGCGAGAAACTTGCGAAGCTGTCGAGCGGCATGAGCGAGAAAGGCGCTGGGCTCACGTTCGCGCCGCCGGTCACGCTGCTGCGCAGCCAGGCGCAAGCGGGCTTCTCTCCCGAAGCGCTGACCAAGGCGTTTCAGGTCGATCCCGCAAAGTTGCCGCAGTACATCGGCCTGCCGAATGAACGCGGCGGCTTCGCAATCTACAAGGTCACGAAGGTGATCGCCCCGCCGGCGCCGGACGACGCGAAGCTCGCTCAGGCGAGTGCGCGCATAGGCGAGCAAATCGGCCGAGAGCTCTTCGGTGCCTACCTCGCAACGCTGAAGGCGAAGACCGACATCAAGATCAACCAGGCGAACTTGGAGAAGAAATAGAAACGGCGGCGCGTTGCGACCGACGAAGTCGGGCGCCCCCGCGCCGCCGGACTCGTGTTCGCTACGCCGGCGGGCAGTTCTGCTCGCGGCTCAATGTCTCGAGCCGCTCGCGTTCCTTGCGCTTTGCCGCATCGTCCATGTAGACGGGCTCGCCTTTCTCGTTGGCGCGGTAAATCGCGTCGTTGCCGTTGAACATTCGGATCTGGCTGCGAAGCTGCGTGCACGATTCGGTGCGCCGGGCGGCCTCGGCCTTGGCCTTCTCGGCTTTCTTCGCTTCTTCGGCGCGGTCGAGCTGGCGTTTCCTCAATTCAGCGTCCTTGGTCGCCATTTCCTTGACCGCGTTCGCGTTCGACGGCGGCGGCGGGGCATTGAGCATTTCCGCCTTCGCATTCGTGCCTGCGGGCGGCGGCTGGTCCGAATAGACGACGCGGCCGTTGGCGTCGGTCCATTTGTACAGTGCGGCCGGCGCAGCGCCTGCGATCGCGCACAGCACGACGGCTGCCGCGACGCAGGCGACGGCTCGTCGCGACGTTCGAGCTCTGGCTGTTCCGCGGGCGCGGGCGGGTGACGACGTGCGCATCGCATCGATTGGGCTAGCTTATGACAATGGCAAGGTAAACCAACGCCTGCACGACGTCAAACGGGGCTGTCGGGCGGCGCGCGCCGTGGCCGATGAAGCCCTGCGCGGGTATAATCGGTTTTTGCGGCTGGAGACAATCCGATGCGTGTCGTCCGCAAGGCGCTGACGTTCGACGACGTCCTCCTCGTACCTGCCCACTCCCTCGTCGTTCCCCGCGACGTTTCGCTCGCGACAAGGCTCACCCGCTCGATCACGCTGAATGTACCGCTCGTGTCCGCCGCGATGGACACGGTGACCGACGCGCGACTTGCCATCGCGATCGCGCAAGAAGGAGGCCTCGGCGTCATCCACAAGAACATGAGCGCCGCCAAGCAGGCGGCGGAAGTTGCGAAGGTCAAGCGGTTCGAATCCGGCGTCGTCAAGGAACCGCTGACGATTCCGCCGTCGATGAGCGTGCGCGAGGTGCTCGCGCTCAAGCAACAGCACAAGTTTTCCGGGCTGCCGGTGGTCGAAGGACGCAGGCTCGTCGGCATCGTCACCAATCGCGACTTGCGATTCGAGACCAATCTCGATCAGCCGGTCGCGAACATCATGACCAGGGGCGAGCGCCTGGTCACCGTGCCCGAGGGAACCGATCTCGAGCATGCGAAAGCGCTGATGCACCAGCATCGACTCGAGCGCGTGCTCGTCGTCAACGCGCAGCGCGAATTGCGCGGGCTCATCACCGTCAAGGACATCCAGAAATCCACCGAGCATCCGAACGCCTGCAAGGACGATCTCGGCAGGCTTCGCGCCGGCGCTGCGGTCGGCGTCGCGCGCGACAACGACGAGCGCGTCGAGGCACTGGTCGTCGCGGGCGCCGACGTGATCGTCGTCGATACCGCGCACGGACACTCGCAAGCCGTGCTCGACCGCGTGAGCTGGGTGAAGAAGCGCCATCCGCATGTGCAGGTGATCGGAGGCAACATCGCAACCGCCGCGGGCGCGCAGGCGCTCGCCGACGCCGGCGCCGATGCGGTGAAAGTCGGCATCGGCCCCGGGTCGATCTGCACGACGCGTATCGTCGCCGGCGTCGGCGTTCCGCAGATTTCGGCGATCCAGTCGTCGCTCGAAGCCGCCGCCAAGGCGGGCGTGCCGGTGATCGCCGATGGCGGCATCCGCTATTCGGGCGACATCGCGAAAGCGATTGCCGCCGGCGCTTCCGTCGTGATGCTCGGCAGCCTCTTCGCCGGCACCGACGAGTCGCCCGGCGAGATCGAGCTCTATCAGGGTCGTTCGTACAAGGGCTATCGGGGCATGGGATCGCTTGGCGCGATGCAACAGGGCAGCTCCGATCGTTATTTCCAGGAGCTCGAAGCCGAAGATCCGATCGCCGCCGCCGAAAAGCTCGTGCCCGAAGGGATCGAGGGTCGCGTGCCGTACAAGGGTGCGCTCGTCAACGTCATTCATCAATTGATGGGCGGACTGCGCGCGGCGATGGGTTACTGCGGCTGCGCGACGATCGAAGAGCTTCGCACGCGCGCCGACTTCGTCGAGATCACGGTCGCCGGTATTCGCGAGTCGCATGTGCACGACGTGCAGATCGTGAAGGAAGCCCCCAACTACCGGGTTGAGTGACGTGCCCGACAGGCCGGCTGCGCGCCGGCTTTTTTGCATCGGAACCCGAGCCGCAATGGTCGCCCAGTCCCACTCGAAGATACTGATCCTCGATTTCGGTGCGCAGTACACGCAGCTCATTGCGCGCAGGCTGCGCGAGACGCACGTCTACTGCGAGATCCATCCGTTCGACGTCGACGACGACTTCGTGCGCGCATTCGCGCCGCGCGGGATCGTGCTGTCGGGCGGTCCCGAGAGCGTGACGGTCGGCGACACGCCGCGGGCGCCCGGGGCGGTCTGGACGATGGGCGTGCCCGTGCTCGGCATCTGCTACGGCATGCAGACGATGGCCGCGCAACTGGGCGGCGCGGTGGAGCCGGGTCATGTGCGCGAGTTCGGTTACGCCGAAGTGCGTGCGCGCGGACACTCGAGGCTGTTGCGCGGCTTGCAGGACAGGACCAACGACGAAGGCCACGGCCTGCTCGACGTGTGGATGAGTCACGGCGACAAAGTGGCGCGGATGCCCGCGGGCTTCGACGTGATCGCGAGCAATCCGGCGTGCGCGATCGCCGCAATGGCGGACGAGAAGCGCAACTTCTACGCCGTGCAGTTTCATCCCGAGGTGACGCATACGAAGCAGGGTGCGGCGATCCTCGCGCGTTTCGCGCACGACATCTGCGGCTGCGGCGACGACTGGAACATGATCGACTATGTCGGCGAGGCGATCGCGACGATCCGCGCGCAAGTCGGCCACGACGAAGTGATCCTCGGTCTGTCCGGCGGCGTCGATTCATCGGTAGCAGCGGCGCTGATCCACAAGGCGATCGGCGACCAGCTCACCTGCGTATTCGTCGATACCGGCATGCTGCGATTGAACGAGGCCGAGCAGGTGCTCGACACGTTCGCGACGCATCTCGGCGTGCGTGTGGTCCACGTCGATGCCGCCGCGGAATTCCTGTCGGCGCTCGCCGGCGTGACCGATCCCGAGCGCAAGCGCAAGATCATCGGCGGCCTCTTCGTCGACGTGTTCCAGCGCGAGTCGTCGCGGCTGGCGCGCGCGAGGTGGCTCGCGCAGGGAACGATCTATCCCGACGTGATCGAATCGGCGGGTGCCGCGACCAAGAACGCGCACACGATCAAGTCGCACCACAACGTCGGCGGGCTGCCCGAGCGGCTGCATCTCGAGCTGCTCGAGCCGCTGCGCGAGCTCTTCAAGGATGAAGTTCGCGAGCTGGGCGCCGCGCTCGGCCTGCCGCACGAGATGGTCTACCGCCACCCGTTCCCCGGCCCGGGGCTCGGCGTGCGCATTCTGGGCGAAGTGACGCGCGAGCACGCCGATCTGCTGCGCCGCGCCGATGCGATCTTCATCGACGAGCTGCGCCTCGCGCGCGACGCGCAGGGGCGCAGCTGGTACGACCTGACCGCACAGGCGTTTGCGGTGTTCCTGCCGGTACGCAGCGTTGGCGTGATGGGCGACGGGCGCACGTACGAGCACGTCGTCGCGCTGCGCGCCGTGCAGACGACCGATTTCATGACCGCGCACTGGGCGCCGCTGCCGCACGAGCTGCTCGCCAAAGTGTCGAGCCGCATCATCAACGAGGTGCGTGGCATCAATCGCGTCACTTACGACATCTCGAGCAAGCCGCCGGCGACCATCGAGTGGGAGTAGCGGCGTGAGAGGCGAGCGGGGACCCGCGAAGCGGGCTGCGAGCAATCTCGAATCGACGCTAGCGGCCGACGACTCGACCGTGGCGACACACAGCCGGCGCGGAGGCCGCGACGTGAGCGGCGAGGTCGGCTCTGGGCGCGTAGCGCCGAGCCGGTACGAGCAAACGCGAATCGGCGTCCGAGGCCGACAACTGTACGATCCGATGTATCGAGACGCATCGGAGGCCGGGCTGTGAGCGGCGAGCGCGGCTCCGGGCCCGTAGCGCCGAGCCCTTGTGAGCAAGCGCGAATCGGCCTTGGCCGCCGGCGCGCCGCGTTTGGCATCCCTCGACCGCTCGGGGAGGCCGCGACGCGAGCGGCAAGATCCGCCGCGGCGATGCGACTTCGTCGTGCGGCTTGCAGACGCTGGGAGCGACGTTGACTGACAACGCTCCAGCCAAAGGATCGCCGCGCAAAGCAGGTCTCGCGCCGCGCGCGCTGTTCTATTCCCGCGTTGCATGGGCAGCCGCCTTTTCGGCCGCTGTCGTGCTGTCGACGCTCGCGATCGGTACGGTCGGATATATCCACTTCGCCGGACTGAAGCCAATCGACGCCTTTCATCTTGCCTCGTTGTTGCTGTCCGGCATGGGACCGGTCGGCGAAGTCGACAAGTTCTCCGCTTCGGCGAAGATCTTCGACAGCCTGTACGCGCTTTTCTGTGGTGTCGTGCTGCTCGCGTCGGTTGGCGTGTTGTTGGCGCCGATCATCCATCGGATCCTGCACCGCTTCCACCTCGAGGACAGCGGTGACTGACGACGAGCTGATGGGTGAAGCGCTCGAGCTCGCGCGTATCGCGGCGGTTCGCGCGGAGGTGCCCGTCGGAGCGATCGTCGTGCGCGACGGCGCGATCGTCGGCCGCGGCGGCAATGCGCCGATCGCGCACAACGACCCGACGGCGCACGCCGAAATCGCGGCGTTGCGCGAGGCCGGCCGCGCGCTCGGCAACTATCGGCTGCCGGGCTGCGCGCTGTACGTGACGCTCGAGCCTTGCGCGATGTGCGCGGGGGCGATCATGCATGCGCGTATCGCGCGGCTCGTGTTCGGTGCGCGCGACCCGAAGAGCGGCGCGTGCGGATCGGTTGTCGATCTGTTCGCCGAGCCGCGCCTCAATCACCACACGAGCGTACGCGGCGACGTTCGCGCCGACGAGTGCGCGAGACTGCTGTCGGGCTTTTTCGCCGAGCGGCGATGAGCATGCGAGTCGCAAAAGGCGCGACGTGACCCGAGCGCTCGGCATCGGACTGTACGCGCCGGCGGGGTTCGCGCCCGAGCCGGCGGCGATCGAGCGCGCGGTCGCGCGACTTACGACGCTCGGACATCGCGTCGTGATCGATCCGACGTGCGGCACGCGATGGCAGCGGTTTTCGGCGATCGACGACGAACGGCTCGCCGCTATCATGAGAATGGCAAGCGATCCGCGCATCGAGCTCGCCGTCGCGGTGCGCGGCGGCTATGGCTGGTCGCGACTCCTCGATCGGATCGACTTCGCCGCGATTGCCGCGAGCGGCACGCGATGGCTCGGCCACAGCGATTTCACCGCATTCCAGCTCGCCGCGCTCGCGAGCGCCGCGATGACGACGTTCGCCGGCCCGATGGCGGCATACGACTTCGGCGCCGAAGTGCCTTCCGCGTTCACGTTCGATCACTGCTGGGGGCTGTTCGACGCCGACCATTACCGCGTCGAGTGCGCGCTCGACGGTCCCGACTTCAGCGGCGAAGGCACTTTGTGGGGCGGCAATCTTGCAATGGTCGCGCACCTTTGCGGCACGCGCTATCTGCCGCGCGTCGATGCCGGCGTGCTCTTTCTCGAAGACGTCGGCGAGCACCCCTATCGGGTCGAGCGAATGCTTTATCAATTGCACTACGCGGGCGTGCTCGCGCGCCAGCGGGCCGTGCTTCTCGGAACGTTCAACGGTTACGAGCTCGCCGCGAACGACAACGGCTACGATGCCGCGGCGATGGTCGCTCATGTGCGCGCACGTTTGCAGGTGCCGATTTTCACGGGCTTGCCGTTCGGTCACTGCGCCGACAAACTGACGTTGCCCGTCGGCGGGCGATGCGCAATCAGCGTGCGCGGCGGCGCGGCGCGGCTCGAGCTCTTCGGCTACTCCGGATGAGCGTTCGCGGGTTCAGCGTGCGGCTCGCGAGCTGGGAGCGCGACGGAGCGGTGATCGATTCGATCCGGTATCGGGTTTTCGTTGTTGAGCTCGGCGTACCTGTGGACATCGAGCGCGACGGGCGCGATCCCGCGTGCCGGCACGCAATCGCCGAGACGGTCGACGGATTGGGGATCGCCTGCGGCCGATTGTTGCCCGACGGGCAGATAGGGCGCATCGCCGTGCTGCGCGAATGGCGACGCCACGGCGTAGGCGGCGCGATGCTCGAGCGCTTGATCGAGCTTGCGCGCTCGGAGGGTCATTCGCGCGTCGTGGTCAATGCAGAAGCCAACGCGAGCGACTTCTATGCGCGGCACGGGTTCGTCGCCACCGGCGGGCCTTGGCTCGAGGCCGGTCTCGAGCACGTCGCGATGGAGCGCCGTCTGGGAAATAGGGTCAACAAATTAGGGTCAGACTCGACTTTCCGGAAATGAGGGTCAGACTCGACTTTCCGGAAGTGAGGTCAACGAAAAATTAGCTCAGACTCGACTTTTCGTGGGACGCGTAAGCCGCTGTTTCAGCGATGTACGAAAAGTCGAGTCTGACCCTACTTTCTCAATAGTGGAGTCTGACCCTAATTTCTGCGGACTAAGCTGCGGCGATATCGAACCGTTCGACCGCTTCGCCTGCCGGATCGCCGGCAGCATCGAAGGCGCGCTCGATGAACTGAGCGCGTCCGTTGGCGGCGACGACGATCACCGTCGAAGAACGGGTTCCGTAGCGCTCGCTCACGATGAACGGCGCGGAGAGGAGCCGTTCCCACTCGAGTGTGACGCCGGTTGAGGGCAGCGTGGCATCGGGTGCGAACGTGCGATCGGCGAGCGCATCGAACAGCGCCTGCGGATCGTCGCGGCCGCTCGCGCACCACGCGGCGACGGCCTCCTTGCTGCGCACGACCTTCGGCCACGGCGTATCGAGCGATGCATTCGAAAGTCCATGAAGACCCGGCGCGAGCGCTTGCGGCGTTCCGGCGCGATTCGATCCCCAGTGCGCCTCGCGCGAATTGCCCACGACAAGATTGAAGCCGTTGTGCTCGCTGCCGTCGGCGATCGCAGCGGCGAGCGCCTCGGCGGCCGGCGCCGCGTCCGCCAGCACGCGCGTCACCAGATTGCCGCGCGACGGTGCCTGCGGATCGTGGCGCGTCGGATCGCGTACGTTGGTGAGCAGCGCAATGCGGCCGGTGCGGGTGATGCCGAGCCACGTGCCGCCCGCCTGCAGATCTCGGCCGGCGAACCAACCCTCGTCCCACCACGTTGCGGCGGCCGTGGGCCGATCGTGGAATTCGTCGCGATTCGCGGCGACGACGAGCGGATAGCGCGGATGCGCGCCGAGCGCGATGACGGCGAGACACATCGCCGATCAGCTCGCCACGGGCTGCGCGCCACCTGCGGTCACGCGCGCCGCTCGGGTGACGTCGGAAGCGCGTACGGCAGAGGCTCGCGCGTGAGCGGCGCACCGTCGGCCGCGCCGACGCGAAGATCGCCCGCGTCGACGGCGGCGATCTGCGCGACCGCGAGAAGGTCGTGGCCGCCCGAGGGCGACGGCGCCGCATCGACGATGGTGCCCGCCGGTTGATCGCCGAACGTCGCGCTGTAGAGCCGATCGCCGCACGCGGCGTCCGGCGCATCAGTGTGGAAGAGGAACAACCGCTCCTTCAGACGTCCCAGATACTGCATTCGAGCGATGATCTCCTGTCCGGTGTAGCAGCCCTTGCGAAAGTTGATACCGCCGAGCGCGTCCCAGTTCGCCGCTTGCGCAACGAACTGGTCCTGCGTGGCTGAGGTGACGACCGGAACGCCGGCGCGGATCGTGAGCCAGCGCCAGATGACGAACGGAGCGTCAGTGGCGTGCGCGGTGAGTCGCGAGCGAAGCGCGGGCCCCTCGCTCGCGGGCGCGACGATCACGTAGCGCGGTCCGGGCAGCGCGAGCACCGATGCGCTGCCCGCGGTCGCGACGACGAACGGAGCGGGCGTCACGCCGATCGCTGCGGCGAGCGCGCGCGTTGCATCGGCGCCGCCGACGCCCAATCGCACGCTGCCCGATGACGCGTCGGTCAACTTGACCTTCGCGCGCAACACGTGCATCGAAAGGCGCTTGCGCACAGGCTCGGCGAGGTCGGCCGGCAAAAGCGCGCGATAGACCACCGCCTCGCGCCACAGTACGAAGTTCGCGAGCATCCGGCCTTTCGGCGAGTTGTAGCTCGTGTATTGGGCCGAGCCCGGCGTGAGCGCTGCGACGTCGCTCGAAAGCTGTCCTTGCAGGAACTTGGCGGCGTCCTCGCCGACGATATCGAGCAGCGCCAGGGGCGAGAGATCGCAGAAGACGGGGCCGGTGGTCGGGTCGGCGGATCGGAACGGCTCTGACATGGTCGAATGGGGGCGCTTGATAGTGACGGCGACGCCAAGAACGGGGCGTAGGAGTGCGAAAATCGTGCTAAAATTGAATGTTAGTTCGGCCCGCCGCCATTGCAAGGGCAAGCGAGCACTGCATGCTAACAGGCGTCGGCCGAACAATTCGCAGACCCGCGGGATGTCACAGGGTGCCCGGGACGGCGTCGGTGTACGAGCGCCGCGCTTCCCGAGCCTGACAGCGGGTCGTGGTCCAACCCTGCCAGGAGTCTAGGAATGTCGGTCACGATGCGTCAAATGCTGGAAGCCGGCGTGCATTTCGGCCACCAGACGCGGTACTGGAATCCGAAGATGGCCGAGTACATCTTCGGCCAGCGCAACAAGATCCACATCGTCAACCTCGAGAAGACGATGCAGATGTACCAGGAGGCGATGAAGTACGTCCGCCAACTGGCCGCGAACAAGGGAACGATCCTGTTCGTGGGCACCAAGCGGCAGGCGCGCGACATCGTCGCCGAGGAAGCGAAGCGTTGCGGGATGCCGTACGTCGATGCCCGTTGGCTCGGCGGCATGCTGACCAACTTCAAGACGGTCAAGGCGTCGATCAAGCGCCTGAAAGACCTCGAGACGATGATGGGCGACGGCACGTTCGACAAGATGAGCAAGCGCGAGGCGCTGCATCATCAGCGTGAGATGGACAAGCTGATGAAGAGCCTCGGCGGCATCAAGGACATGAACGCGCTGCCCGACGCATTGTTCGTGATCGACGTCGGCTTCCACAAGATCGCGGTCACCGAGGCGAAGAAGCTCGGCATTCCGGTCGTCGCCGTCGTCGACACCAATCACTCGCCCGAAGGTATCGCGCACGTGATCCCCGGCAACGACGATTCGAGCCGCGCGATCCGTCTGTACGCGCGCGGCGTTGCCGATGCGATCCTCGAGGGACGCAGCCAGGTGATCCAGGAAATCGTGCAGGGCAGCGACGAGTTCGTCGAGGTCGCCGAGGAACCGGCGGCCTGACGCATCCGCGCCCCGGGGGAGCGGCGCCCTCTCCCCCGAA
Source organism: uncultured beta proteobacterium (assembly GCA_963728935.1). GTDB lineage: Bacteria > Pseudomonadota > Gammaproteobacteria > Burkholderiales > Casimicrobiaceae > CAVSMC01. Next base: position 224,451 of record CAVSMC010000008.1, read on the forward strand.
ACGACAGCGCAAGCGAATCGATCGGGCGCGAGCGAGGCGCCGACGATCCCGCGCGCCGCGACAACGCAACATGGAGTGTTACATGGCGGATATCTCCGCGAGCACGGTGATGGAACTGCGCCAGCGCACGGGGCTGGGCATGATGGAATGCAAGAAGGCGCTGACCGAAGCCGCCGGCGATATCGCCAAAGCGGAGGAACTGCTGCGCATCAAGAGCGGCGCCAAGGCGTCGAAGGCGGCGACGCGTATCGCGGCGGAAGGCGTCATCGGCATGCACGTCGCAACGGACGCGAAGAGCGCGGCGATGGTCGAAGTGAACTGCGAGACCGACTTCGTCGCGAAGAACGACGACTTCCGCGCATTCGCCAACGAGATCGCGCAGATCGTCGCGCGCGACGATCCGGCGGATGTCGGTGCGCTGGGTGCGAAAGCGCTCGCGTCGGGTGAGACCGTCGAGGCGCGGCGCACCGCGCTCGTGCAGAAGATCGGCGAGAACATGACGATCCGCCGCTTCGAGCGTCGCGTCGCGAAGGGCCGCATCGCCTCGTACGTGCACGGCATGAAGATCGGCGTGATCGTCGACTTGACCGGCGGTGACGAATCGCTCGGCAAGGACCTCGCGATGCACATTGCGGCGCTCAAGCCCGTCGCGGTTTCGCGCGATCAAGTGCCGGCGGAAACGCTCGAGCAGGAACGGCGGATTGCCGCTGCCAAGGCGGCCGAGTCCGGCAAACCCGCGAACATCATCGAAAGGATGGTCGACGGCGCAGTCGCGAAGTTCGTCGCCGAAGTTACGCTCCAGGGTCAGGCCTTCGTCAAGGGTGACGGCAAACAGACGGTCGCGGACCTGCTGAAGTCGAAGGGCGCGACGGTGAACGGCTTCGCGCTCTACGTCGTCGGCGAAGGCATCGAGAAGCGGAAGGACGACTTCGCCGCCGAGGTCGCGGCGATGGCGAAGGCGTAACCCACGCTGCACCTGGCGGTCGGCCTCACGAGGGCCGATCGATTGTAGCTAGCCTCATGAGCGGAGCGTCGCGAGTCATGAACCCGCCCCATGCGAGCAGCACCGTAGCGAGTCTCGCCGCCGTCGCGCCGACGCCTTCGTCGGTTCCCGCGTACCGGCGCGTTCTGCTGAAGCTCTCCGGCGAAGCGCTGATGGGCGACGATCAGTACGGCATCAATCGCGAGACGATCGATCGCATCGTCGCCGAGATCGCGGAGGTCGTGCGCCTCGGCGTCGAGGTCGCCGTCGTGATCGGCGGCGGCAACATCTTTCGCGGCGTCGCGCCCGGCGCGGCCGGAATGGACCGGGCGACCGCCGACTACATGGGCATGCTCGCGACGCTGATGAACGCGCTCGCGCTGCAGGACGCGCTGCGACGAGCGAGCGTCGAGTCGCGCGTGCAGTCGGCGCTGCGTATCGATCAGGTCGCCGAGCCTTACATCCGCGGACGGGCATTGCGCCACCTCGAGGAGCACAGGGTCGTGATCTTCGCCGCGGGCACCGGCAACCCGTTCTTCACCACCGACACCGCCGCGGCGCTGCGCGGCCGCGAGATGGGCGTCGACATCGTGCTCAAAGCCACCAAGGTCGACGGTGTTTACACCGCCGACCCGGCCAAGGATCCGACCGCCAAACGCTACGCGGAGCTGACGTTCGACGAGGCGATCGTCAAGAACCTCAAGGTGATGGACGCGACCGCGCTCGCGTTGTGCCGCGACCAGAACATGCAATTGAACGTGTTCTCGATATTCGTGCCCGGCGCGCTGAAGCGCGTCGTGTGCGGAGAACGCGAAGGCACGTTCGTGCACTGCTGATACAAACGATGGAGACCGCCGAATGGCGACGATCCCCGACATCAAGAAATCCGCCGAACAGAAGATGGCGAAAACGGTTGACACGCTGAAGGCCGACCTGACCAAGGTACGGACCGGTCGCGCGCACACCGGCCTCCTCGACCACATCCACGTCGACTATTACGGCACGCCGATGCCGATCAGTCAGGTCGCCGGCGTCACGCTCGCCGACCCGCGCACGATCGCCGTTCAACCATGGGAAAAGAAGATGGTGCCCGTCGTCGAGAAGGCGATCCGCGATTCCGACCTCGGTCTCAATCCGGCAACCTCCGGCGACCTGATCCGCGTGCCGATGCCGGCGCTCACCGAGGAGCGCCGCAAGGACCTGATCAAGGTCGTGCGCCACGAGGCGGAGAATGCGCGCATTGCCGTGCGCAACATCCGACGCGACGCGAACGAGCATCTGAAGAAGCTCTTGAAGGACCATGACGTCGCCGAGGACGACGAGCGACACGCGCAGACCGACGTGCAGAAGCTCACCGACCGCTACATCGCCGAGATCGACAAGTTGCTTGCGGCGAAGGAAGCGGACCTGATGGTGATTTGACGGCGCGCCCGCCCGATCCCTTCATCCGCCGTCTCGCCCCGACCGTGCACACGAGTTCGACGCGCGATATTCCGCTCACCGGGGACGTGCCGCGTCACGTCGCGATCATCATGGACGGCAACGGCCGCTGGGCGAAGCAGCGATTCCTGCCGCGCGTCGCCGGGCATCGGCGCGGCGTCGAGGCGGTGCGCGCGGTCGTGCGCGCGTGCATCGACCGCGGAGTCGAATACCTGACGCTGTTCGCGTTCTCGAGCGAGAACTGGCGCCGGCCGCCCGAGGAAGTGTCGATCCTGATGGATTTGTTCCTGCGCGCGCTCGAGCAGGAGGTCGCGAAGCTCAACTCGAACGGCGTACGCTTCAAAGTCGTCGGCGATACGACGCGCTTCGATGCGCGCATTCGCGAACTGATCGCCGCCGCGGAGGCGCTCACCGCCGAGCACCGGCGGCTTACGTTGACGGTGGCGGCGAACTACGGCGGCCGCTGGGACATCGCGCAGGCGGTGCAACGCGCGCTCGCGATCGATCCACATGCGTTCGACGCCGGCCGCGCGCTGCGTCCCGAGACGCTCGATCCTCATCTCGCGATGGCCTACGCCCCGGAGCCCGATCTGTTCATCCGCACCGGCGGCGAACAGCGGATATCGAACTTCCTGTTGTGGCAGCTCGCGTACACCGAGCTCTACTTCACGGAGTTGTTGTGGCCCGACTTCGACGCCGCGGCGCTCGACGCGGCGATCGCGTGGTACGCGCAGCGCGAGCGGCGCTTCGGCCGCACGAGCGAGCAGGTCCGCGCCACGCAGGGCGCGTGAACGGCGGCGGCGCCGCCGCGCTTTCCGCCGCGGTCGCTCTTCCGATGCTCGCGACTCGAATCCTCACCGCCGCGGTATTGATTCCGCTGGTGCTCGCGGCGCTGTTCCTGCTGCCGCCGACCGGCTGGGCGCTCGCCGCGCTGCTGGTGTTCGTTGCCGCGTCGTACGAATGGGCAGCGCTCGCCGGCCTCAAGCAATGGCGCGCGATCGTCTTCGTCGCCGTAACCGCGCTCGTGGGTATCGGACTGGTCTTCGGCGCCCGGTTCGAGCGCGGGTCGCCCGACTCGATAGCGCTCGTCGCTTGTGCGACGGCGACGGCGTTCTGGCTGCTGGTCGCGCCGACGTGGCTCGCGCGCCGCTCGCCTGCGTCGCAGCCCGCGCTGGCGATCGCAGGCTGGGTCGTGCTGATCGGCGCGTGGATCGCGCTCGTGCAATTGCAGGTGCGTTCGCCTTGGCTCGTGCTAGCGGCGATGGCGATCGTCTGGATCGCCGACACCGCCGCCTACTTCGCCGGCCGAGCGTTCGGCAAGCGCAAGCTCGCGCCGCGGATAAGCCCCGGCAAGACGTGGGAGGGGGTTTGCGGCGGACTTTGCGCGGTCGCGTTGTACGCGCTCGCGCTCTCTCCGCTCGCGAGCCGCGCCGGCTACAGCGGTACGGTTTCGGCGGCGGCGATCGTCGCGTTCGTGCTTTGCGCGCTCGCGCTCGCCGCGATATCGGTCGTCGGCGATCTCACGGAGTCGCTGCTCAAACGACACGCAGGCGTCAAGGACAGCGGCAAGCTGCTGCCGGGTCACGGCGGCGTGCTCGATCGCATCGATGCGCTGCTTGCGGCGATGCCGCCGGCGGCGCTGCTCGCATGGGCGCTGCTGCGATGATGCGGCGCGTCTCGCTGCTCGGCGCCACCGGATCGATCGGCGATTCGACGCTCGACGTGATCGCGCGCCATGCCGATCGCTTCGACGTCGTCGGGCTCGCCGCGCAGCGCAATTGGCAAAAGCTCGCCGAGCTGTGCTGCCGCTTCCGGCCGCAGCTCGCCGCGCTCGTCGACGAGGACGCCGCACGCGAGCTCGAGCGCGCGCTTGCCGGAAAGGGCTTGACCACGCGTGTGCTTGCCGGCGATGCCGGACTCGATGCGGTCGCGACACTGGCCGATGCCGATACCGTTCTCGCCGCGATCGTCGGCGCGACGGGGTTGCGTCCGACGCTCGCCGCTGCGCGCGCCGGCAAGCGGATATTGCTCGCGAACAAAGAAGCGTTGGTGATCGGCGGCGCTGCGTTCATGCAAGCGGTGGTCGAAGGCGGCGCGACGTTGCTCCCGGTCGACAGCGAGCACAACGCGATCTTCCAGTGTCTGCCGGCGCACTACGCGAGGACGCCGCAGGCGTGCGGCGTGCGCCGGCTCGTGCTGACCGCGTCGGGCGGTCCGTTTCGCTCGCGGGCGCCGGATGAGCTCGCGTCCGTCACGCCCGACGAAGCGTGCGCGCATCCGAACTGGGTGATGGGGCGCAAGATCAGTGTCGACTCGGCGACGATGATGAACAAGGCGCTCGAGGTGATCGAGGCGCACTGGCTGTTCGGCCTGCCCGGCGAGCGCATCGACGTGCTGATCCATCCGCAAAGCGTCATCCATTCGCTGGTCGAATACGTTGACGGCAGCGTGCTCGCACAACTCGGCAACCCGGACATGCGCACGCCGATTGCGCAGGCGCTGTCGTTTCCCGATCGCATCGACGCCGGGGTGATGCCGCTCGATCTCGCGCGGATCGGCGCGCTTGCGTTCGAAGCGCCCGATTTCAAGCGCTTCCCGTGCCTCGCGCTCGGTTACCAGGCGCTGTCGGCAGGCGGTACGGCGCCGGCGGTCTTGAATGCGGCGAACGAGATCGCCGTCGCCGCGTTTCTCGACGGCCGCATCAGCTATCCCGCGATCGCACAGAGCTGCGCCGATGCGCTGCAGCGGGTGCCGATCGCTCGCGTCGCCACGCTCGACGACGCGCTCGCCGCCGACGCGAAGGCGCGCGCGCACGTGCGCTCGCGGCTTCGACTTGACCCGCCGCGCCCGATCCGCACAATGGCGGAACCGGGAGCCTGACCGCGCCGCCGCTCACAGTCGATGCTCGACGTCCTGCAAAAACTCGTTGCATTCATTTTCACGCTCGGCGTGCTCGTCGTGTTCCACGAGCTCGGCCACTATGTCGTCGCGCGGCTCGCGGGCGTCAAAGTCCTGCGCTTCTCGGTCGGATTCGGACGCATCGTATGGTCGCGTCGAGTCGGACGCGATCGCACCGAATGGGCGCTGTCGGCGATCCCGCTCGGCGGCTACGTGAAGATGGCGGACGAGCGCGAAGGCGACGTCGCTCCGGTCGACCGTCCGCGTGCGTTCAATCGGCAAAGCGTCGGGCGCCGCATCGCGATCGTCGCCGCGGGTCCGCTTGCGAACCTGCTGCTCGCCGTGCTGTTGTTCGCCGGTACCTATGTCGTCGGCATTCCGGGCCAGCTCGCGTTGCTCGCCGAGCCGCCCGCAGGAACGCCCGCGGCGCTCGCCGGCATTCGCCGTGGCGACCTTGTCGTCGCCGTCGATGGAGCGCCCGTCAAGAGCTGGCAGGAGCTTCGCTGGCGGCTGCTCAAAGCGTCGGGCCAGGGCGACGTCGACGTCGAGCTCGAGCGGGGCGCCGATCGCGCGACGCGCCGCATCGCGCTCGGCTCGCTCACCGGTGTCGATTGGGAAGGCAACTTCATGCCGTTGTTGGGCCTGAAAGCCGACTTTGGCGCGCCGCTGATCGATCAGGTCGTGCCCGACAAGCCGGCAGCGCGCGCGGGACTTCGCACCGGCGATCGCATCGTGGCGATCGACGGCGCGCCGGTGAATTCGCCCGGCGATGTTGCAACGAAAACGAACGCGCATCCCGGCGCCGCGCTTACGTTCACGATCGAACGCGACGGCGCTAAGCGCGATGTCGAAATCGTGCCGGACGCCGTCGAGCAGAACGGGCGTCGCGTCGGCATCGCCGGCGTGCGCCTCGCGGTCGATCCCGCACGCGCCGACAAGCTCGCCGTCACCGTCCGTTACGGTTTGGTCGATGCGCTCGCGCAGGGCGCGCGCAAGACGTGGGAGCTCGCCGAGTTCACGCTTCGCATGCTGGGTCGAATCCTGATCGGCGATGCGTCGCTCAGGAACATCAGTGGGCCGATCACGATGGCCGACTATGCCGGTCAGTCGGCGCAGGCCGGCGGACTCGTGTTCGTCGGCTATCTCGCGCTCATCAGCATCAGCCTTGGCGTGCTGAACCTGCTGCCCGTCCCGCTTCTGGATGGGGGGCATTTACTGTATTATCTCGCCGAACTCATCAAGGGCAGTCCTGTTTCCGACCGAGCCTTCGAGGTCGGCCAGCGCATCGGCATGGCCGTGCTGGCAATGCTGATGGCGTTGGCGCTCTTCAATGACCTCTCCCGTCTGTTCTGAGCCCCGTCGAGATCGCACAAGGGCGGCTTCCCGCTGCGCGGCGTTCGCGTCGCGCCTCGCAACGCTGCCGGCGCTCATCGGCGCGCTGATCTCGATCGCGAGCGGCGCGGCGCTCGCGTTCGATCCCTTCGTCGTGCGCGACATCCGAGTCGAAGGCGTGCAACGCACCGAAGCGGGCACGGTGTTCAGCTATCTGCCCATCAAAGTCGGCGACCGCATCGACGACCAGAAGGCGGCGCAAGCGGTGAAGGCGCTGTTCGCGACCGGCTTCTTTCGCGACGTGCGCCTCGAGCGCCAGGGCGACGTGCTGGTCGTCGTCGTGCAGGAGCGGCCGACGATCAGCAGCATCGCGATCACCGGCAACAAGGAGTTCGACACCGAAACGCTGAAGAAGGCGCTCAAGGACATCGGATTATCCGAGGCGCGCATCTTCGACCGCTCGGCGCTCGATCGCGCCGAGCAGGAGATGAAGCGGCAGTACATCACGCGCGGCAAGTACGCCGCGCAAGTGACGACGACGATCACGCCCCAGGAGCGCAACCGCGTCGCGATCAACTTCACCGTCGAGGAAGGCGAGTCGTCGAAGATCGCCCGCATCAACATCGTCGGCGCGCAGGCGTTCAGCGAAAAACAGCTGCTCGACGAAATGACGCTGACCACGCCGGGATGGTTCACCTGGTACACCAAGAACGATCAGTACTCGAAGCAGAAGCTGCAGGCGGACCTCGAGGCGCTGCGAAGCTTCTACCAGAACCGCGGCTACCTCGAGTTCAACGTCGACTCGACGCAGGTGTCGATCACGCCGGACAAAGCGGACATCTTCATCACGATCAACATCAGCGAAGGCGCGCGCTACTCGGTGTCCGACGTCCATCTCGCCGGCGAGCTGCCCGTACCCGAGGCCGACCTGATTCCGCTGATCGCGATGCGCCCCGGCGACGTCTACTCCCGCGAGCGGCTGCAATCGTCGGTGAAGGCAATCAGCGACCGGCTGGGCCAGGAGGGTTACGCGTTCGCCAACGTCAACGCCGTGCCCGAGATGGACCGCGACAAGAAGGTGGCAGCGTTCACGATCATCGTCGATCCGGGCAGGCGCGTTTACATCCGCAAGATCAACATCAGCGGCAACGCGCGCACCCGCGACGAGGTGATCCGCCGCGAGATGCGCCAGCTCGAGGGCGCGTGGTACGACTCGGTGCGCATCGAGCGCTCGAAGGTGCGCATCAAGCGGCTCGGCTACTTCGATGACGTCAACATCGAGACGCCGCCGGTCGCGGGCACCACCGACCAGGCCGACGTCGACGTCACCGTCACCGAGCGCAACACCGGCAACCTGCTCGCGGGTGTCGGGTACTCGAGCGCGGACGGCTTCGTGTTCAACGCGTCGGTGTCGCAGCAGAACATCTTCGGCAGCGGCAACGCGCTGTCGGCCAGCCTCAACACCAGCCAGATCAATCGCACGATCTCGCTGCTGTTCCTCGAGCCGTATTGGACCGTCGACGGCGTGTCGCGCACGATCGAGTTCTACCAGAGGAACATCGATCCGACGTCGCTTTCGCTGTCGCAGTACACGTCGTCGACGCTCGGCGGCGCGATGAGCTTCGGCGTGCCGATCACGGAGACCGACACGATCAACGTGGGGTTTCGCGTCGAGCACACGAAATTGTCGTTGCTCGACCAGAGCCCTCCCATCTATGTCGAGTTCGTAAACCGGTTCGGCGAATCCAGCAACAGCTACATCATGTCGGCGGGATGGGCGCGTGACACGCGCGACGACATCCTCTATCCTAATCGCGGCCGGTTGCAGAGCGTTCTGGTCGAGGTCGGATTGCCGTTCGGCGATCTTGCGTACTACAAGGCGAACTATCTGCATCAATGGTTCGTGCCGGTCTATGGCGATTTCGTGCTGATGGCGCGCGGCGACTTCGGATACGGAGACGGCCTCGCGGGCGATCCGCTGCCGTTCTTCAAGGCGTTCTACGCGGGCGGCGTCGGCTCGGTGCGCGGTTACGAAACGAGCTCGCTCGGGCCACGCGACATCTACGGCAACGTGATCGGCGGTAAGCGCAAGATCGTCGGCAACCTGGAGTTGTTCTATCCGTTGCTGAAGGGTGACCGATCGGTGCGCGGCAGCGTGTTCGCCGACGCGGGCCAGATCTACCTGAACGGCGCGCAGCCCGACTTCGAGTCGTTCCGATATTCCGCGGGTGTCGGCCTCGCGTGGAATTCACCGATCGGTCCGCTGAAGTTCAGCTACGCGTACCCGTTGGGTACCAAGTCGGGCGACAAGATCCAGCGATTCCAGTTTCAGGTCGGCACGGTATTTTGACCGGAGAAGACATCTTGACCTGCAGCTTCCATCGGATATCGCGCGCCTGCGTCGCCGTTTGTGCGCTCGTCGCGATCGGCTCGGCGGCGGCGGCCGACTACAAGATCGGGTTCGTCAACACCGAGCGCCTGTTCCGCGATTCGGCGCCGGCGAACCGCGCGAAGCAGAAGCTCGAGAAGGAGTTCGCCGCGCGCGACGCCGAAATCCAGAAAGTGCGCAAGCAGGTGCGCGACCTGCAGACGATGCTCGAGAAGGACGGCGCGACGATGAGCGAGAACGACCGCCGCAACAAGGAGCGCGACCTCGCCAATCTGACGCGCGACCTGCAGCGCACCGAGCGCGAGTTTCGCGAAGACCTGAATCTTCGCCGCAACGAAGAGCTCGCGAGCGTGCAGGATCGCGCGAACCGCGTGATCCAGCAGATCGCCGACGTCGAGAAGTTCGATCTGATCCTGCAGGACCCGGTCGTTTTTGCGAGCCCGCGGATCGACATCACCGACAAGGTGATCAAGGCGCTCGCCGACAAGTAGGCGGCGCATGGCGTCGCCGACGCAATCGCCCGGTTTTGCGCTCGCCGAGCTCGCGAGCCGCACGGGTGCGCGCGTCGACGGCGACGCCGGCTGCCGCGTCGAGCGCGTCGCAACGCTCGAAGGCGCGTCGCCCGGCGCGATCGCATTCCTCGCCAACCCGCGATACCGGGCGCAGCTCGCCACGACGCGCGCGAGCGCGGTCATCGTCGCGCCGGGCCTCGCGTCGGCGACGCCCCTGCCCAAGCTCGTCAGCGCCAACCCGTACGCGACGTATGCCAAGGTCGCGCGGATCCTGCATCCGGCGCCGCCGGTGCAAGGCGGAATCCATCCGACGGCGATCGTCGACGCGAGCGCCCGTGTGCCGGTGTCGGCGCGAATCAATGCATATGCATATATTGGCGCCGGCGCGACGATCGGCGAGCGGTCGAGCATCGGCCCCGGCTGCGTGATCGGCGCGCGCGTGGTCGTCGGCGACGACGCGCGGTTCTACGCGAACGCGGTCGTCTACGCCGACTGCATCCTCGGCGCGCGAGCGATCGTGCACGCCGGCGCGGTGATCGGCGCCGACGGCTTCGGCATGGCGGAGGAAGACGGGCGCTGGATCAAGATCCCGCAGATCGGCCGCGTGGTCATCGGCGCCGACGTCGAGATCGGCGCCAATACGACGATCGACCGCGGGGCGATCGACGACACGGTGATCGACGACGACGTCAAGCTCGACAACCAGATCCAGATCGGCCACAACTGCCGGATCGGCGCGCACACGGCGATCGCAGGCTGCGTCGGCATCGCCGGCAGTACGCACATCGGCAAGAACTGCAAGATCGGCGGCGCGGCGATGATCAGCGGCCACCTCGAGATCGCCGACGGCGTCGTGATCTCGGGCGCTACGCAGGTGTTCGATTCGATCCAGGAGTCGGGCGTCTACACCAGCACGTTCCCCGCGCTTCCCCACCGTGCGTGGCGGCAGATCGCCTCGCGCGTGCGCCGCTTGCGCGAGCTCGAGGAGCGCATCGAAGCGCTCGAGCGCACGCGCAAAGGAGACACCGGACCATGAGCGAGCCGACGCGCACGATGGACGTGAACGAGATCATGACGTATCTGCCGCATCGTTATCCGTTCCTGCTCGTTGACCGCATCGAAGCGATAGAGCCCGGCAAGTCGATTCGCGGCGTCAAGAACGTCACCATCAACGAGCCGTTCTTTCAGGGCCATTTCCCCGGCTATCCGGTGATGCCCGGCGTGATGGTGATCGAGGCGCTCGCGCAGGTCGCGGCGATCCTGTCGCATCTGATCGCCGGCAGCAAGCCGGATGGCCGTTCATTGATCTTCTTCGCCGGCATCGATAACGCGCGCTTTCGCCGACAGGTGACGCCGGGCGACCGGCTGACGCTCGAAGCGCAGGTGATCCGCATCGTCCGCGGCGTCGGCAAGTTCCGCACGTGGGCGCACGTCGGCGACGAGATCGCCGCGGAGGCCGAGCTGATGGCAGCCGTGCGCCGCCCCACGACCGACAAGCCCGCTTAAGCCGTAATGGCGCGATTGCACTCGACCGCGCTCGTCGATTCGAACGCCGAGCTCGCCGACGACGTCGAGGTCGGTGCCTATTCGATCGTCGGGCCGCACGTGTCGATCGGCGAAGCGACGGTCATCGGCCCGCACGCGGTCGTGACCGGACGCACGCGGATCGGCGCGCGCAACCGGATCTTCCAGTTCGCGTCGGTCGGCGAGATCCCGCAGGACCGCAAGTACGGCGGCGAGCCGACGGCGGTCGAGATCGGCGACGACAACGTGATCCGCGAATACGTGAGCATCCACGCGGGTACCGCGCAAGACCGCGGCACGACGGCGATCGGGCATCGCAACCTGCTGCTCGCGTACGTGCACATCGCGCACGATTGCGTCGTTGGCGACGACGCGACGTTCTCGAACAACGCGCAGCTCGCCGGTCACGTCACGATCGGCGATTGGGTGACGATGGGCGGCTTCACCGGCGTGCATCAGTTCTGTCGCGTCGGCGCGCACGCGATGATCGCCGCCGGCGCGATCGTGCTGCAGGACGTGCCGCCGTTCGTCACCGCTTCCGGCTATCCCGCAAAGCCGGCGGGGACGAACAACGAGGGTTTGCGCCGTCGCGGCTTTTCCGCTGCGGACATCGCGATCGTGCGCAAGGCGTACAAGACCCTGTATCGCGAGGGCCTCGCATTGGACGACGCGAAATCCGCGCTCGCGACCGCCGCGCGCGAACATGCGGTGCTCGCGCCGCTCGTCGCGTTCCTCGCCGAGCCCGGTCGCGGAATCGTTCGTTGATGCCGAGCGGCGCGCCGGTGCAGCCGTTGACGATCGGAATCGTCGCCGGCGAGGCTTCCGGCGATGCGCTCGGGGAGCTGTTGATTCGCGCCGTCAAAGCTCGAATTCCCGACGCGCGCTTCGTCGGCATCGGCGGGCCGAAGATGCTGGAGGCCGGGGCGCACGTCTGGTATGCGCTGGAAAAGCTCGCGGTGCGCGGGTTCGTCGAAGTGCTGGCGCGGCTGCCCGAGCTGGTGCGCATACGCCGGGCCCTCGCGCGAAGGCTCGTCGCCGAGCGCGTGCCGTTGTTCGTCGGCGTCGATGCGCCCGATTTCAATCTCGGCCTGGAAGCAAGATTGAAGCGCAGCGGCGTGCGAACGATCCATTTCGTGAGCCCATCGGTGTGGGCGTGGCGTCGCGAGCGCGTCGCGCGAATCGGTCAATCGGTCGACAGGATGCTCGCTCTGTTCCCGTTCGAGCCGCCGATCTACGAGGCGGCCGGCGTGCCGGTCACCTACGTCGGCCATCCGCTCGCACACGACGCGGCGACGATCGCGTCGCGGCGCGAAGCGCGCATGGAGCTGAAGCTCGGTCTTGCGCAGCCGGTATTCGCGTTGCTGCCGGGCAGTCGCGCCTCCGAGCTCGACATGCACGGCGATCTGGTTCTGCACACGGCCGCAACGCTCGCATCCGCGCGTCCCGATGCGCGCTTTCTGGTTCCGCTCGCCACCCGCGCGACTCGCGAGCGCTTCGAGACGGCGCTCTACCGGTTGCAGCTCGAGGAGCTGCCGATCACGCTGCTTTACGGGCACGCGACCGACGCGCTACGCGCCGCCGACGTCGCGATCGTCGCGTCGGGAACGGCGACGCTCGAAGCGGCCCTCGCGCGCTGCCCGCACGTGATCTTCTATCGCGTCCATCCGCTGACCGCGCGAGTCGTCCGCAGGCGTTTGCTGCTGCCCTACGTCGGATTGCCGAACGTGCTCGCCGGCCGCTTCGTCGTCGCCGAGCTGCTGCAGGAAGACGCGACCGCCGAGAATCTGGCGCAGGCGGCGCTCAATCTGTACGATGACACGGTGACTCGCCGCCGCCTCGAAGCGTTGTTCGCCGGATTCGCCGCCGCGCTCGCCGCCGACACCGGCGCGCTCGCGGCCGACGCGGTGGCAAGCGAGCTCGCCGCGGCCGGCATCGCCGTCTGACACGCGTCCGCCGATGACGACCGCTCCGCTCGCCGCCGTGCTCGTTGCCGGCGTCGACGAAGCGGGGCGCGGTCCGCTCGCCGGGCCCGTTGTCGCGGCTGCCGTCATCCTCGATCCGGGCGGGCGCAGGATTCGCGGCGTGCGCGATTCGAAGCTGATCCCGCCCGAGCGGCGCGAGGCGCTCGCGGCGAAGATTCGCGAACACGCGATCGCGTGGGCGGTCGGGTCGGCCGACGTCGCCGAAATCGATGCGCTGAACATCCTCTGGGCGACGATGCTCGCGATGCGCCGCGCTGTCGAAGCGTTGCCGGTCGTTCCGCACGAAGCGCTGATCGACGGCGACCGCTGCCCCACGCTCGGCTGTCCGACGTTCGCGATCGTCAAGGGTGATCGCGACATCGCCGTGATCTCCGCAGCGTCGATCATCGCCAAGGTGACGCGCGATGCGATGTTGGTCGAGCTCGACCGCGTGTATCCCCAATACGGCTTCGCGCAGCACAAAGGCTATGGCACGCCGGAGCATCTCGCGGCACTCGACCGCCACGGGCCGTGCGCGATCCACCGCAAGAGCTTTGCGCCGGTCGCTCAGACGTCGTTCCAATTCGGCTTCGACGACTGAGTCCCTCGCGCCGCACGCGTCGCACCATCGCAGACTCCCGCGACCGATGCATGCGCGACTCGCCCGTCTGTTCGATCTCGAGGGCCGCGTCGCGCTGGTCACCGGCGGCAGCTCCGGCATCGGCAAGGCGATGGCATGGGCGCTGGCCGCGTCGGGTGCGCGCGTCGTGCTGCTTGCACGCGACTACGATCGGCTCGCCGCGGCGGCGTCCGAGTTCTCGTTCGATGGCTTCGACGTCGCGACGATCGCCTGCGATGTCGGCGATCGCGAGGCCGTCGAAGCCGCCGCGCAAGCCGCCAACGCGCCGTTCGGGCCGATCGATATCCTCGTCAACGCAGCCGGCGTCAATATTCGCAAGCCGTTCGATGCGATCACCGACGACGATTGGGACGCGACGATCGGCGCCAATCTTACGGGGCCATTCATGCTGACGCGCGCGCTCGCGCCGTCGATGGCTTCGCGCGGCTGGGGGCGCGTGATCAACATCGCGTCGCAGCAGGCGGTGCGCGCGTTCGGCATGAGCGGCGTCTACGGCGTTTCGAAGGGCGGACTCGTCTCGCTCACGCGCTCGACCGCCGAGCAGTGGTCGGCCGCCGGCGTGACGTGCAACGCGCTCGTGCCGGGGTTCGTGCTGACGCCGCTCACGTTCGCCCTGTCGGCCGATCCGGCACGCATCGCGGCGATGGCGGCACGCACGATGATCGGCCGCAACGGCGTTGCCGACGATTTCATCGGTATCGCCGTCTACCTCGCGAGCGACGCGGCCACCGCCGTCACCGCACAAACGATCTTCGTCGACGGCGGCTTTTCGGCGTCGTAATCCCGGTTGTCGGGGAGCGGTCGAACGCTATAATCCGCAGCTTCGATCGAAGGAGATGCACGTGCGCAGCAGCCACTCGTTCGCCTTAGCCGCCGCCGCGGCGCTTTTCACACTCGGCTTCGCCGCGCGCGCCGAGATGGCCGAGATCAAGGTAGCGCAACAGTACGGCATCAGCTACTTGCCGCTTATGCTCATGGAAGATCAGAAGCTCATCGAGAAGCACGCGAAAGCGGCCGGCGTCGAGGTCACCGTAGGCTGGGCGAAATTCGCCGGCGGCAACGTGATGAACGACGCGATTCTCTCCGACAGCCTTCAGTTCGCCTCCGGCGGCGTCGCGCCGCTCGTCACGCTATGGTCGCGTACGCGCGGCAAGCTCGACGTGCGCGCGGTGGCGGCGATCAATTCGATGCCGCTTTATCTCAACACCCGCAACCCGAGCGTCAAGACGATCCGCGACTTCTCGGAGAAGGACAAGATCGCGCTGCCGGCGGTGAAGGTGTCGATCCAGGCGATCACGCTGCAGATGGCGGCCGAGAAGGTGTTCGGCGAAGGCCAGCACAACAAGCTCGACCCGCTGACGGTCACGATGTCGCATCCCGACGCTCAAACGGCGCTGCTGTCCGGCGCTTCGGAGATCGATGCGCACTTCAGCTCGCCTCCGTTCCAGTTTCAGCAGCTGAAGAGGCCGGGCATCCACACGGTGCTCAATTCGTACGACGTGCTCGGCGGGCCGGCGACGTTCAACCTCGTATGGACGACGGCGAAGTTCCGCGACGAGAATCCGAAGCTCTACGATGCGTTCGTGAAGGCGCTCGACGAAGCGATCGCGACGATCAACCGCGACAAGCGCGCCGCGGCCGAAACGTATCTGCGCATTTCGAAGGACAAGGACTCGGTCGACAACATCGTGGCGATGCTGAACGATCCGCAGATCGTGTTCACGACGACGCCGCAGAACGTGATGAAGTACGTCGACTTCATGCTGAAGACCGGCGCGATCAAGACCAAACCCGATTCGTGGAAGGATCTTTTCTTCCCCAACGCGCAGCGCCTCGGCGGAAGCTGATGGACGCGCCGCCGCTGGCGTTGCCCGATCTCGATGCGATTCGCGCGGCGCACGCGCGCATCGCGCAGCACGTTCACCGCACGCCCGTCATGACGTCGCGTTCGCTCGACGACGCGGCCGGCTCGCGGCTCTACTTCAAGTGCGAGAACCTGCAGAAGGTCGGCGCTTTCAAGGCGCGCGGCGCGTCCAATGCGGTGTTCTCGCTCGCCGAGTCCGACGCGCGCCGCGGCGTCGTCACGCACTCGTCGGGTAACCACGGCGCGGCGCTCGCGTACGCCGCCGCGCGCCGCGGCGTTCCCGCGTGGGTCGTGATGCCGGACAACGCGCCGAAGGTGAAGCAGGCGAACGTCGCGGCGTTCGGCGCGACGATCCGATTCTGTGCGCCGAACGTCGCCGCGCGCGAAGCGGCGTGCGAAGCCGTGCGCGCCGAGACCGGTGCGACGCTCGTGCACCCGTTCGACAACGCCGACGTGATCGCCGGCCAGGCGACGGCGGTCGTCGAATTGCTCGAAGAAGTTCCCGACCTCGACGTCGTCATCGCGCCGTGCGGCGGCGGCGGTCTGTTGTCGGGGACGGCGATCGCGGCGAAGGCGATCAAGCGGTCGATTCGCGTGTTCGGCGCCGAGCCGGTCAACGCCGGCGATGCAGCCGCCGGGTATCGTTCCGGTCGCATCGAGCCGCTGCCGGCGACGACGACGATCGCCGACGGCTTGCGCACTTCGCTTGCGCCGCGCACGTTCGCCGCGATTCGCGCGCATGTCGACGCGTTCGGCACGTGCAGCGAACAGGCGATCGCCGAGGCGATGCGCTTCACGTGGCAGCGAATGAAGATCGTGATCGAGCCTTCGTCCGCGGTGCCGTTCGCATGCATGGTCGAGTGCACGCTCGATGTGCGCGGCGCGCGCGTCGGTGTGATCCTGAGCGGCGGCAACGTCGATCTCGACCGGTTGCCCTGGCAAGCGTGATCCGGAGCCTTGCGAGATAGCGGCGACGCAGCGATGCGCATCGTCATCTGCGAGTTGATGGACGAGCCGGCGGTGCACGCGCTGGCTCGGATGTACGACGTGCGCTACGACCCGTCGCTGGTCGATCGTCGCGACGAGCTGATCGCGCGCGTTGCCGATGCGGTCGCGCTGATCGTTCGCAACCGCACGCGCGTCGACGCGCCGTTGATCGCCGCCGGCCGCGCGCTGAAGGCCGTCGGAAGGCTCGGCGTCGGACTGGACAACATCGACCTCGATGCGTGCCGCGCGCGCGGCATCGAAGTCATCCCGGCAACCGGCGCCAACGCGCACGCGGTCGCCGAGTACGTGATCGCCACGGCGATGATGCTTTTGCGCGGCGCGTATCAGTCGAGCGACGCCGTTGCCCAGGGCGGCTGGCCGCGCGTGGCGCTGTCGGCCGGCCGCGAGCTCGACGGCAAGACGCTCGGCCTCGTCGGTTTCGGCGCCATCGGACGGCTGACGGGCAAGCTTGCGCGCGCGCTCGGCATGCGCGCAATCGCGTTTGATCCGCAGATTGCGGATGCTTCGCCGGTTTGGGCGAGCGAGTCAACCGAGCCGCATCCATTGCCTGACGTGATCGCGCGCGCGGACGTGCTGACGCTGCACGTTCCGCTCACGGAATCGACGCGCAACCTGATCGATACCGCCGCGCTCGCGATGATGAAGCGCAGCGCGATCCTCATCAACACGTCGCGCGGCGGCGTGGTCGATGAGAGCGCGGTCGCCGCGGCGCTGCGCACCGATATGCTCGGCGGCGCTGCGCTCGACGTGTTCGCTCACGAGCCGCTGGAGGCAGACTCGTCGCTTGCCGGCTGTCCGCGTCTGATCCTGACGCCGCACATCGCCGGTATTACGGTGGAATCGAACGCGCGCGTGTCGTCGTTGATCGCCGAGCGCATCGCAGCGGCCCTCGCTGGGTAGCGCGATGCCGCGCTTCACGATCACCGAGCTGACCGCTGTTGCCGAGCGCGCGCTCGCGCAGGCGGGCGCGAATGCCGCCATGGCGACGGCAACGGCGCGCGCGCTCGTGTACGCCGATGCGCAGGGGCTCGCTTCGCATGGCGTGTCGAGGATCGCGCAATACACGACGCATCTCGCGAACGGTCGCGCCGACGGTACAGCGATTCCGACGATCGCGCGCGAAAGAGGCGGTGCCGTATTGATCGATGCCCGCTGCGGTCTCGCCTTCCCCGCATGCGCGCTTGCCGTCGAGCAAGCGATCGCGCGGGCGCGCGCGCACGGCATCGCGTTCGCCGGCGTGACCAACAGCCATCACTTCGGTGTCGCCGGCTATCATCTCGTGCCGGTCGGCGATGCGGCGATGGTTGGGCTCGCGTTTGGCAACTCGCCCGCCGCGATGCCGGCAGCGGGTGGAGCGCGGCCGCTGTTCGGCACCAATCCGATCGCTGCGATCTTTCCGCGCCGCGACGGCGCTTCGCTTCTGATCGACCTGTCGCTATCCGAAGTCGCGCGCGGCAAGTTGATGGTCGCGGCGAAGGAGGGCCGATCGATTCCCGAAGGATGGGCGCTCGATCGCGAGGGTCGGCCGACGACCGATCCCAACGCGGGCCTCGAGGGCAGCATGCTGCCGATGGGCGGCACCAAGGGCGCGATGCTCGCGCTCGTCGTCGAACTGCTCGCGACGGCGCTCACCGGCGCTGCGCTCGGCTTCGAAGCCGATTCGTTCTTCGTCGATGCCGGCAACAGGCCGCACCTTGGCCAGGCATTCATCGCGATCGATCCCGACGCGCTCGTCGGCCGCGCGACGTACCTCGAGCGCGTCGAGACGCTGATCGCGGCGATGACGGCGGAGGCGGGCGTTCGCCTGCCCGGTTATCGGCGCTACGCGCTTACGCAGCGCGCCGAGCGCGAGGGCATCGAAGTGTCGGCGTCGATTGCCGCGCAGCTGCAGCGGCTGGCAGGCGGCGGTCGCGTCAGCAGCTAGTGCATCGCTGCTGCGATCGCGTCGCGCAACGGTCCGAACAGCCCCGTCGTCGCCGCGATGATCTGCTCGGCGGGCAGGAAGTCCGCACCGCCGGCGAAATCGCCGACGCGTCCGCCGGCTTCCTTAACGATCAGTGCTCCGGCCGCGATGTCCCACCCGCTGCGTCCCGTCACGAAGAGCCCATCGAGCCGTCCCGACGCGACATAGCAGAGATCCAGCGCGTAGGAGCCCGAACGGCGAACGTCCGAACATTGCGGCAGCAGCGCCTTGAATAGCGACAGCGAGCCGGCCATCGCCTGCGTCGACTCGTTCGGAAAGAAGGCGCCCACGAGCGCACGGGCAAGTCGCGTGCACGACGACGCGCGAAGCGTCGCGCCGTTCAATTGAGCGCCGTTGCCGAGCGCGGCCGAGAAGAGCTCGTCGTGCACGGGATCGAGAACCACGGCGTGCGTGATCTCGCTGCCTCGTGCCAGCGCGATCGACACCGCGTAGTTCGGATAGCCGTGAACGAAGTTCGCGCCGCCGTCGAGCGGGTCGACGAGCCATTTGAACCCGGGGCGTTCGCGCGCGCCGGGAATGTGCCCCGCTTCCTCGCCGAGGATCGCGTGGTCCGGAAACGCGGCGCGCAGCGTGGCGACGATAGCGTCCTCCGCATCGCTGTCCGCCGACGAGGCGATGTCGGCGTGCTCCTTCGACGACGCCGGTAGACGTTTGAGATCGCGCGCGGCGTCGACGATGATCGAAGCGGCACGATGCGCTGCCCGGATCGCGACGGCGAGAATCGGGTCGCTGCTCGTCGAAGCACCGGCGCTCATCGCTTGGCCTTGTCGAGCGCTTCCTGCTCGAGCCGGAGGTACGTGCCGTAGGCGTTGACGCGATTCGCCTGCTCGAACGCCGGCAGCTTGGCGTAGCGCGACCAATCGACGCGCGCGTAGGCGTCGTCGAAGCTCGCGAGCTCGTCGACCGCGCGGCCCATCGTCTCGCGCAGGTAGCGCAGGTAGTCGCGCGTCAGCACGAGATCGCGCGCAACGTCGGTCGATGCGCCGCCATGACCGGGTACGACGACCGTCGGCGCGATCGCGATCAACCTCTCGATCGACGCGAGCCAGTTGCGGCTGTCGCCGTCGCCGACGAACGGAACGCGACCCGAGAAGATCAAGTCGCCGCAGAACAGAACGCGCTCGTCGACGACGTCGAGCATGATGTCGTCGGGCGCGTGCGTGCCGCCGGTGTAGATGATGCGAAACGTCATGCCGCCGAGCCGGAAGTCGGTGTCGCCGTCGATGAAGACGTCCGGCGGCACGATGCGCGTGTCGTCATCGACCCACGGGAAGAGCTCGATGCGCCGTTGCGCGAGGCGCTCGCCGGAGACGGCGGAGGCGAGGTATTGCCGCGCGTTGCGATGCGCCCACACGTCGGCGCCGGTCGCCTTGAGCGCCTGCAGCCCGTACACATGGTCGGCGTGGTAGTGCGACACGATGATGCGCTTGACCGGTTGCGGCGTGACGCGCGCGATCGAGGCGAGCATCGCGCGGCCGAGCGCCGGCGTGCCGAGCGCATCGAACACGACCACGCCGTCGTTGGTTACGACGAAGCCGGCGTTCGACATGAACCCCTTGTTCGCCGCGCTCGCCATGCCGCTGTCGCCCTGGAAGAACCACACATGCGGCGAAAGCTGCGTCGGCACGAGAATGACGTCGTCCGCAGCGTGCGCCGCGGGCATTCCAACCAGCGCGACGGCGCACGCAGCAGTGCGAATGCGGTCGAAGAGCGAAATCACGGTGCCATTCTAGCGCCGCAACCGGCGGCACGATGGCGTCGCGGCGATCGCGCAATGAGCGCTAGCTAGCCCACCTCGACGCGAAGCATCATGCCGCCGTCTTCGTGCTCGAGGTTGTGGCAGTGGAACGGGTAGGTCTGCTTGCCGGCGAAAGGGTGATGGAAATCGATCGCGACGCGCACCGATTCGCCCGGCCGGACGAGCATCGTGTCCCCAATACGCAGCGGCGCGTCGGACTCGGGCGGGCATCGTCGGCGATCGTCACGTCGAAGCGTCGAATCGGTAGCGAACGCCGAGCCAGACGCCGAGCGGCGCACCCGGCGTGCGAAACGCCTCCGGTGCCACGGCGTCGGGCGCGAACGTATTGCCCGGACCGCGGAAGAAGTTGGCGCCGAGAATGCCGAAGTTCTGGTAGCGCACGTCGAAGAGGTTGTTCACGTTGGCGAAGAGCTCGAAGTTTCGCGCCAATCGCCATCTCGCGTCGAGGTTGACGATCCCGTAACCGGGAACCGCTCCGCCGGCGTCGGCGTTGTTCTCGTCGCCGCGCGCGTACTGCCGGCTCGCCGCGACCAGCGCGACGCCAACGTCCAGCGATTCCACAGGGGTCCAATCGGCACGAAGCTTGAACAGATGCCGCGGGATGCCCGGCAGTCGGTTGCCTGGCCGCACGACGATGTCGCCGTTGTCATCGGCGCTCGAGTTGTTTGGACTGTGCGAGACGAAGCCGCTGCGAAACGTCGCGTCGGTCAAGCTGTAGCGCGCGACGATCGCCACGTTGCCGAGCGGCATGCCGGCTCCGAGCTCGATCCCCTGACGACGCGTGCGGCCGATGTTGCGGAAGAAGCCCGCGTTCACTGCACCGCTTCCCGCGCTGATGAACTGGATGTCATCCGCCGCATCGGTCCGATAGACCGCCGCATCGACGAACGCTCGGTCGGCGAAGCGCGCGCGCGCGCCGAGCTCCCAGGTCGTCGCAACGACCGCGTTGAGCGGCGGGTCGGCGAGGAAGATGTTCGGCAGCGTGCAGGGCGCGTCGGGATCGGCGCACGTGAGCTCGACCGGCGAGGGCACGCGCATGCCCTGGCTCCAGCTCGCATACACGGTCGCATTGTCCGCCGGTGCGTACGTGATGCCCGCGGCGGGATTGAGGCGTCGATAGCTGTGCGTTCCGTCGAGCGCCGGCGACTCCCCGCTGCGATCGGCAATCTCGAGTCGCGCATCGTTCCATCGTGCCGACACCGTCGCCGACCAGCGTTCGGCGATCGTCAGCGTGTCGCTCGCGTAGACGCCGAGCTGCCGCGTGTCGGTGCGGACGTCGACGGTTTGCGTGAACGCACCGGTACCGGGCGTTTCGCGCTCCGCCGTGATATCGGCATTCTGTTGTGACTGATGGAAGTCGGTGCCGCCGAAGTCGGCAGCCGCACCGATCGTGAAGCGGTTGCGCCGACCGAGAACATCGGGAAGGAGCGTCAACTGCGCGGCGGCGCCGTAGCCTTTGGAGACGAATCCCGAAACGACGTTGAACGCCGGCGGCTCGTCGGCGCTCGCGCCGAATTGGTCGTTGATGTTGCTGTTGAATCCGTCGGTTCGAAGCCGCCGGTAGTACGCGTTGCCGGTGAGATGCGCAGAGTTGCCGATGCGATGCGCGCCGTGCGCATTGACGAAGACCAGCCGGTTCTCCGTCGTGTCCGGCCACGTGTACGCCTGCTCCGGACGATCGAGCATCGAAACGGGCAGCGATTGCGTTCCCGCGAGCGTGTTGTCGGCGAGCGTGAGCGACAGCGCAAGCGCCGTGTCGCCGCGCTGGTACCCGAGCTTGCCGAACAACTGTCGCAAACGCGAGTCGGAGTGATCGCGCCAGCCGTCGTCCTCCTGCGCGTTCGCCGTTACGAACCAGTCGAGCGTGTCGCCCGCGCCGCCGGTCTCGAAGCCGACGGTACGCCGTCCGAAGCTGCCTGCCGACCCCTCGAGGCTCGTTCCGGGATAGCGCGCGCCGTCCTTCGTGTAGATGGCGACCGCGCCGCCGAGCGTGTTAAAGCCGAACACCGGATTGCTGCCCGGCACGACCTGGAGCGTCGCGATCGCGGCCGTCGGTACGAGATCCCAATTGACGACGTCGGCGAACACTTCGTTGATGCGCACGCCGTCCATGAACACGGAGAGCCCTTGCGGCGTTCCGAGCAGCGGCGAAGCGACGAAGCCGCGGAACGCGACGTCCGCCTGGAACGGGTTGCCGATCGCGGTATTGATGCTGACGCTGCTCGGGTTCATCTCCAGGAAATCGGTAAGGCTAGGCGGACGCTGGCGCGAGAAGTCGCCGGCGCCGAACGTCTGCACGTTGCCGGGCACGTCGCGCAGAGGCGACGGCAGACCCGGCAGCGGCGTCGTGCCGACGACTTCGACATTGGGCAGCGGCACCACGCGTGCCTCTTCGCCGAGCGCGACCCCACTCACCGACGCGAGCGCCGCCGCCACGCATCGAAGCCAGTCGACCAGTCGAGCCCGTAGCGCCATCGTTCCTCCGCGTTGTCGTGTCCCGTGCGGGTCGGCGCAGCCTCAATCGCTCGCGGACGGGCCTGCGGGCCTGCGCTTCGCGCCGCGCGATCGTTCGGAGCATCGCATCCCGGCCGCCGCCGATGGGGCTTGCGTTTCCCGAGCGTTGCCGGGAAGAATTCCCGCGATGGGCCGGCCGCGGCGTCGCGGCGTCATGGCCGCCGAAGGAGCGTTCGTATGCCAATCGCCGGTGCCGGGGCGCGCCCGCGTGCGTACGGCGACTTGATCGTCGTCGCGGTGGCGACCGCCCTTTTCGCGTGGGTGAGCGTCGAGCTCGAGCTCGGCGAGGCCGTGCTCGCGTGGACGCAGCCGCGCGAACACTATCAGCTCGACGAGCTTCCCGGAGTTCTGCTGGTGCTTGCGATCGGACTCGCCTGGTTCTCGTGGCGCCGCGCGGCCGATGCGAGCGCCGAGCTTCGCGAGCGCCGCAGCGCCGAGCGAGCGTTGAGCGACGCGCTCGCGGAGAATCGGCGCCTCGCGCTTCGCATCGTCGACATCCGGGAAACGGAGCGGCGCACGCTTGCGCGCGAGTTGCACGACGAGCTCGGACAGACATTGAATGCGCTCAAGATCGACGCCGTCTGGTTGCGCGACAACTGCGCGTCCGGACACGCTGCGATGCAGGCCGCCGCGGCGGCGTCGGTCGTGCGCGTCTGCGATCGGGCGCAGGCGGCGCTCGCGCAGATCGAGCGGCAGCTGCGCCCGCCGGGACTCGACGAGCTCGGCTTGAGCGCCGCGTTGGAGGATTGCGTCGATCGATGGCGCGGCCGGCTTTCCGCCATACGGTTCGATTGCACGTGGCCGCGCGAGCTGCCGCGCGCCGACGACGCCGTCAGCATCACGCTCTATCGCGCCGTGCAAGAGGGGCTCACGAACATTGCAAGGCATGCGAAAGCGCGCCACGTCGAGATTCGCGTCGACGAGCACCCGGCGTCGGCATATGCGCCCGCTGCGGTCGTGTTGTCGCTGCGCGACGATGGCCGCGGCTGCGCGATGCCGTCGCGCGGCGCGGGACTTGGCCTGGTCGGCATGCGCGAGCGCGTCGAAGGTGTCGGCGGAACGCTCGACATTCGCACGGCGCCCGGCGCCGCTTCGCGTTGTGCGCGCGCATCCCGGTGAGCGCAGGCGAATGACCGAACGGCGCGAAGCGCAGGCCCGCAGGGCGCGTCCGCGAGCGATTGAGATCGGCCGACTGGAAGACGCATCACCCAGTCGCCACGGAGCGCAGGCCGAATGAGCATGACGATCGACGTCTCGCTGGTCGACGACCACGCGGTTGTCCGCGAGGGCTATCGGCGGCTGCTCGAGCGCACGGACGACATCCGCGTCGTCGCCGAGGCGGCCACGGGTGGCGGAGCGTACTCCGCGTTCGTGCGCGAATCGCCGCGGGTCGTCGTGATGGACATCGCGCTGCCCGACGTCGGCGGCATCGAAGCTATGCGAAGGATTCTGCAGCGCGATCCCAGGGCGCACGTGCTGGTCTTCAGCATCCATGACGAGGCCGTGTTCGCAGAGCGCGCGCTGCATGCGGGCGCGCATGGCTATCTGACGAAGGCGAGCGCGCCCGAGCCGCTGGTGCGAGCGGTTCGCGCGGTTGCTGCCCGGCGAGACCTTCCTCAGTCCGGACATCGCGCACGCGCTCGCATTGCGCGGCGTGTTCGGGCGCGACGACGAGGCGTTGCGCACGCTGTCCGATCGCGAGTTCGAAATCGTACGTCTTCTCGCGCACGGGCTGTCCATTCGCGACATTGCCGAGCGGCTCTGTCTCAACACGCAAGACCGTGTCGAACTACCAATCGCTGATTCGGCATAAGCTCGGCGCGCAGACGCCCACGCAGCTGCTGCGCATCGCAACGCGGTATGGATTGGTTCCAGGAGGAGGACGATAGCCGCGTCGTACCCGCCGGCGGCCTCATCTATCGCGCGATCGCGACGCCCCACGGAAGCTCGCCGACCGCGACGTCGGCAATCTTCTTGTTCGGATTCGCTTGACGACCGTTAGCGCCGCCGTGTCGACGATCAGCACCTGATCGTTTTCCTCGATCGCCGCCGAAAGCCACTTGCCGTCGGGCGACAGGTAGATTGCCTCGGGCGAGTCGCCGAGATTGACCTTGCCGACTTCCTTGCCGGCGGCGGGATCGTAGACGACGAGCGCGTTCGTGGTCTGGTCGCTGATGTAAAGCGGCTCACGGTCGGCGGCAATGCCGCGCGGCTTCTGTCCGATGCGAAGCGTCGCCGTCACTTTGTCGGTCGACGTATCGATCACCGAAACGGTCGCCGAACCCTCGTTCGGCACGTACGCCATCGGCGCGGCGGCGGCGATCGCGCAAACCGCGACCGACGCGATCGCGATGCACCTAGAGATTTTCGCTAGCACCGAGGGCTCCTTGTCACCGGCGTGTTCGTTCAACAGGGATTCTTTTGCGGCCCGCACAGGCTTTCCTTTATGCTACACGACGTGCGTTCGTGTCGCGCGCCGGAGACCACCTTGTCGCATCAAGCGAGCTTTCGGGTCCGATATTCGAAACGTCCCATTGCGGCCGCAGCAGGGATTGCCTGCACGATCGCAGCGGGATCAACATGCGCGCAACCCGTCGAGCTCGATCCGATCGTCGTCACCGCGACGCGCAGCGAGGCGCGCGCGTTCGACGTGCCTGCTTCGGTCGACACGATCGACGCGGCGACGATCCGCAACGCGCAGCCGCTGGTCAATCTTTCCGAAACGCTCGTGCGCGTACCCGGGATCGTGGCGCTCAATCGGCAGAATTACGCGCAGGACCTGCAGATCAGCTCGCGCGGCTTCGGCGCTCGCGCGACGTTCGGCGTGCGCGGCGTGCGCCTGTACCAGGACGACATTCCGGCGACGATGCCCGACGGACAGGGACAGACCGGCAGCTTCAGCCTGCTCTCCGCGCGCAGGATCGAAGTGTTGCGCGGGCCGTTCTCGGCGCTCTATGGCAACGCATCCGGCGGCGTCATTTCGGTGTTCACCGAAGAGGGCAGCGACGAGCCGCGCGCAGAGGTCGTCGCGTCGGCGGGCAGCTACGACATGTGGACGGCGGGCATCAAGCTCTCGGGACGCGCCGGCGTCGGCCGCTACGTCGCCGCGGCGAGTCGCTTCGACACCGAAGGCTATCGCGACCACTCGGCGGCGCGGCGCGACTTGATCAATGCGAAGGCGACGTTCGATCTCGCGAGCGGAACGAAGATCACGCTGGTAGGCTCGCAGCAGGCACAGCCCGACACGCAGGACCCGCTCGGCCTCACACGCGCGCAGTGGGAAGCCGATCCGCGTCAGGCCGATCCGGCGTCGTCGACCTTCAACACGCGCAAGACGATCCATCAGCTGCAGGGCGGCGCCACGATCGATCAGCGGCTCACCGAGCAGGCCTCGTTGCGTTTCACCGCGTACGACGGCCACCGCACCGTACGCCAGTACCTCGCGCTGTCGGGGGTGGGGCCGACCTCTTCGGGCGGCGTCACCGATCTCGATCGCGATTTCGGCGGCGTCGATCTGCGCGCGGTGTGGAAGGGCAAGCTCGCCGATGGACCCTTGACGCTTACCGTCGGCGGCGCGTGGGATCGTCAGGACGAGCGCCGCCGCGGCTTCGTCAACAACAACGGCGATTTGGGCGACCTTCGCCGCGACGAGGACGACGTCGTGACCGCAACGGCCGGCTACGCGCAGGCGCAATGGGATTTCGCGCCCCGATGGGGGCTCACCGTCGGCGTTCGCGTGAACGACGTTCGATTCGATTCGACCGATCACTTCATTGCCGGCCCCAATCCCGACGACAGCGGTTCGCGCGCGTTCAGCCGTGCGACGCCGGTCGCGGGGCTCGTGTTCCACGCGACCGACAACGTGAATCTCTATGCAAGCTACGGAGAGGGCTTCGAGACGCCGACATTCGCCGAGCTCGCCTACCAGCCCAATGGCACCGGGTTGAACTTCTCGCTCGATGCGGCGACGAGCCGTGCGTTCGAGGTCGGCGCGAAGATGCTTGTCGGGCGCGCGCACCGCCTCAATGTCGCAGCGTTCGCGACTCGCACGAACGACGAGATCGTCGTCGACAGCGCGACGGGCGGCCGCACGACCTACAAGAATGCCGGACACACGAAGCGCTATGGCGCCGAGCTCGCCTGGGACGCCGATTACGGCAGCGGATGGACGTCGCACGTCGCGCTGACGTGGCTGTCGGCGGAGTTCGAGGACGCGTTCACCAGCGGCGCGAGCCCGGTCGTCGTGCCGTCGGGCGCGAAGCTGCCCGGCGTGCCGTCGACGAGCGCTTACGCGGAGCTCGGGTACGCGCCGCCCGCGCTGCCCGGCTTCGCCGTCGGCGCCGAGCTGCAGCACGAGGGCAAGATCTATGTGAACGAGCGCAACAGCGATGCAGCGCCTGCCTATGTCATCGGCAACTTGCGCGCGACTTACACGCGGGCGATCAGCGAGTCGTCGGCCATGCTGCCGAAGGGCGTGACGATGAGCGTGTACGGACGCCTGAACAATATCGCCGATCGCAATTACGTCGGCAGCGTGATCGTCGCCGACAGCAACGGCCGCTTCTTCGAGCCGGCGCCTGGCCGCAACTGGACCGCGGGACTTTCGTTCAATGCCGCTTTCTGACCGCTACACGCGAACCGCGATCGTGCTGCATTGGTTGATTGCGGCGATCGTCATCGGCCAGTTCGTCTGGGGCTGGTGGATGCAGGAGATCCCGAAGCAGCCGCCGGGACTTCGTGCCGATGCGTTCAATTTCCACAAATCGATCGGCCTCACGATCTTCCTGCTGATGGTCGTTCGGCTTGGCTGGCGCTTGGGCCATCCGCCACCGCCGCTGCCGCCGATGCCCACATGGCAGGCGTGGCTCGCGCGGTCGAACCATCGCTTGCTCTACGCCGCACTTTTGGTGATGCCGCTCGCCGGGTATCTTGGATCGGCCTGGAGCGGCTATCCGGTCAAGTACTTCGGTCTCGTGCTCCCCGCGTGGGCGAGCAAGCAGCCGGCGCTGAAGGACCTGTGCAGCGCCGTGCATCTCGTCACGTCGTGGGTGTTGCTCGCGGCGGTCGCGTTGCACGTCGCCGCGGCAGCGAAGCACGCGCTCGTCGACCGCGACAATCTGCTCGCGCGGATGGGCCTGGCGCGCGCGCGCAGGACGTCACCGTCGGCGACCGCGCCGCCGGGAATCGCTTGACCGCCAGTGTGCCGAGTCAGAGGTTCCGAGGTTAAAGGAGCGGACGAAACGGGGCGCCAGGCAGGGCGCGAGGCCGCCAGCGTACCCGGTGGTACGGTGCGGCCGAGCAACGCAGTATGGCGCCCAGTTTCGCCGCGAACGATCGAGTGAACTTCTGACTCGGCACCCTAGCTTCTGGTCGCCGATTCGAGCAGTCGGACCGTCTCGTCGTGATGCTGCTCACGCGCGATGTCGAGCGCCGTCTTGCCGCGGTTGTCGCGCAGGTCCGCGCGTGCGCCGGCATCGAGCAGCGCCTTCACCGTCGCCGTCCTGCCGTAGCCCGCCGCCCACATCAGCGCCGTCAGGTCGTTCGCGTACACGCGGTTGGGGTCGGCGCCGCGTGCGAGCAGCACGCGAACGACGTCCGTGCGGCCCTCGCCGGCGGCGTACGTCATCGCGTTCTTCGATAGACGATCGACGGCGTCGATCTGCGCGCCGCGCTCGAGCAGCAGCGATGCGATTTCGGTATGCCCGCCGAACGCGGCCGCCATCAGCGGCGTCACGCCGTTCAGCGCCGACCGATTGACGTCCGCGCCGGCGTCGATCAGCGTCTTCGCCATGTCCGGCTGGTCGTTCTTCAGCGCAACGATCAGCGCCGTTTCGCCGAGTCGGTTGCGCGAGTTGATTGCGGCGCCTTCGCCGAGCGCGCGTGCGACCGCCGCCGGGTCCTTGGCGCGCGCGGCGGCGAGCAGACGCGCGCTCGGGCCGAGGTCTTCTTGCGCATCGACGACAGCCGGGCCGGCAGCCGCAAGGGCACCCAACAGCACGATCATCGCTACTCGGATCATTGTCCTGCTCCGCGCGTTATTGCACTGCAGCATCGGGGTAAATTGCATTCGAAAACCGGAAGGACTATAACGCACGATGCCAAAGGGGCGATGCATCGCCCGCGAACTGGCTCCGTTCGAATCCGAACAACCCAGAAAGGGGAGAGGCATGTACCACGGAACAAGGGTCACCGTCGCATTGGCGATCGCCGCACTGTGCACGGGCGGCGCGGCGCTCGCGCAACAGGAGATCGGCGCAGGCGCCACGACAACCGCGAAGCCCATGTCGGCGAATCTCACGCCCGTCACCGCGGCGATGCTCGACGGCGCGGCAAGCAACGCCAAGGACTGGCTGCATTCGAACGGCAACTACGACAACACGCGCTATTACGCGGGCAACCAGATCAACACCGGCAACGTCGCGAAGCTCAAGCCGGCGTTCACGTTCCAGACGGCGGTGCTGGAGTCGATGGAAACCGCGCCGATCGTCGTCAACGGCGTGATGTTCCTCACGACGTCGTTCAACCACGTCTATGCAATCGACGCGGCGACCGGCGAGGAGTTCTGGCACTACAAGCACAAGATGGGGCCGATCACGACCTTCTGCTGCGGCCCGAACAATCGCGGCGTCGCGATCGAGAACGATCGCCTGTTCATGGGCACGCTCGACGCGAAGCTCGTCGCGCTCGACGCGAAGACCGGCAAGCTGTTGTGGGAGACGCAGATCGCCGATCCGGAAAAAGGCTATTCGGAGACGATGGCGCCGGCGGTGGTCGACGGCAAGGTGATCATCGGCACGAACGGCGGCGAGTACGGTATCCGCGGCTTCGTCAAGGCGTTCGACGCGAAGGACGGCAAGCTCTTGTGGACGTTCTACACGATTCCGGAAAAAGGTCACGAGGGCGCGTGGGCGAAGAACGACGCGACCGGCCGCGACATGCATCGCAACCTCGACGCCGAGAAGGCGGCGCTCGCGAAGGACGCGTCGTTCTACCAGACGCTCGGCGGCGGCGTGTGGATGACGCCGGCGGTCGACAAGAAGACGAAGACGCTCTTCTTCGTCGTCGGCAATCCGTCGCCCGATCTCTACGGCGCGATCCGTCCGGGCGATAACCTGTACACCGACTCGCTCGTGGCGATTGACCTCGACAAGGGCACGTACAAGTGGCACTTCCAGTACATTGCGCACGATGTCTGGGACCTGGACGCGGTGAGCCCGCCGATCCTCACGCAGGCGAAGGACAGCACCGGCAAGATGGTCGACGTCATCATCCACGGCGGCAAGACCGGTCACATCTACGTGCACGAGCGCAGCACCGGCAAGCTGATCCGCTTCTCGGAAGCGATGATCCCGCAGGAGAACATGTGGGTGCTGCCGACGAAGGAGGGCGCACGCATGTTGCCCGGCGCGAACGGCGGCGTCGAATGGTCGCCGATGGCGATCAATCCGAAGGCTCGGATGGCGTACGCGGCGAACCTGCATCAGCCGATGACGTACCACGTCGAGGAAACGCCTTATCCGGGCGGGAAACTGTGGCTCGGCGGCGCGTTCAAAACCATTCCCTCCGAGCAGCAGTGGGGCCGGCTGGTCGCGGTGAACATCGACACGGGGAAGGTGTCGTGGGGCGTTAAGACGCCGCAGCCGCTGATAGGCGGCGTGCTCGCGACGGCGGGCGACCTCGTGTTCAACGGCGAGGGCAACGGCTGGTTCAAGGCGTTCGACGCGCGGACCGGCAAGGAGCTGTGGAAGTACAATGCCGGCGCGGGCGTCAACTCACCAGCGGTCTCGTACATGGTCAACGGCAAGCAATACATCGCCGTGGCCGCGGGCGGCAACACGCAGCTCGACTTCAAGCGCGGCAACAGCGTGCTCGTCTTCACGCTGCCGTAACGTTTTCCGATCGTCGACGGCCACGCCGAAACCGGCGTGGCCGTTTCATTGCGGAGCCTCCATGCATCGCGCGCTGTTGTTGAACGCGCTCGTCGCGGTTGCGATTGTCGCGGCGCCGGCTTTCGGCCAGCAGGCCGCGCCGTCGGCGCCGCCGGCGAAAGCGCAAGTGTGCGCGGCGTGCCACGGTCCGAACGGCAATTCGACCGACCCGCAATACCCGATCCTCGCCGGGCAGTCGTGGCGCTACATCTACATCCAACTGCAGGATTTCAAGGCCGGGCGACGCAAGGACCCGGTGATGTCGCCGATGGCCGCCGATCTCACGCGCGACGAAATGATCGAGCTCGGCAATTGGTACGCGGCGCAAAAGCCGGCGCCGAACGGATTCAACGCCGACGGCGCGAAGGTGGCCGCTGGCCGGAAGAAGTCCGACGAGGTGCTGTGCCCGATGTGCCATCTGGGGGGCTTTTCGGGGCAGAACGAGATTCCGCGCGTGGCCGGCCAGCACTATCAGTACATCGTGAAGCAACTCAAGGACTTCAAGGCGAAGACGCGCACCAACGACGCCGGCAACATGACGAGCATTGCCGCGACGCTGTCCGACCAGGACATCGACAACCTGGCCAACTACGTCGCGAACTTGCAGTGACCGAAGGTAGCGTCGGACTCGACTTCTCATGCGCAGGCGCGCGTACGCCAAGCGGACTGCGAAAGTCGAGTCTGACCCCACTTTTCGAAAAGTCGAGTCTGACCCTACTTTCGGAGCCGCCAGCAAAGCAGGCTTTTCACCGTCGGCGCGCGGGTCTAATATCAGCGCCGACCGCGCCGCGATCGCGTGCGCGTCCGCATCGCCCATCTACTCGAGGTACTTACATGTCCGTCCCCATTTCGTTGACCGTCAACGGCAAGACGGTTGCAGCCGACATCGATCCGCGCACGCTGCTCGTCGACTTCCTGCGCAACGACCTTGTGCTGACCGGTACGCACGTCGGCTGCGACACGGGTCAGTGCGGCGCGTGTACCGTCCACCTGAACGGGCGCGCGATCAAGGCCTGCACGATTCTCGCGCTGCAGGCTCAGGGTGCGACCGTGCTGACAATCGAGGGCGTCGCCGCGGCCGACGGTACGCTGCATCCGATGCAGGCGGCGTTCAAGGAGTGCCACGGGCTGCAATGCGGCTTCTGCACGCCGGGCATGGTGATGAGCGCGATCGATCTGGCGGAACGGCATCCGCAAGCATCCGAAGACACGATCCGCGAAGAGCTCGAGGGCAACCTGTGCCGCTGCACCGGTTATCAGAACATCGTCAAGGCGGTGCGCCAAGGTGCCGCCGCGATGGGCAAGTGAGGAGAGCGCCATGCGCGCAAACGAGCCGATGAATCTTACCGGACCGATCGGACAATCGATCCGCCGTAAGGAGGACCACCGCTTTCTCACGGGCGCGGGTCAATACACCGACGATGTCAATCCTGCGAATCACACGCACGCGTTCTTCCTCCGCTCGCCGCACGCGCACGCGAAGATCGGCAACATCGACACGACGCGCGCGAAGGCGGCGCCCGGCGTCGTCGCGATCTTCACGGCTGCCGACCTGCAGGGCGTGAACGGCCTGCCATGCGGATGGCTGATCACCGGCAGCGACGGCACGCCGATGAAGGAGCCGCCGCATCCGGTGCTCGCGCAGGGCAAGGTCCGCTACGTCGGCGACCCGGTCGCGCTCGTCATCGCGGAGACACCGAACGCGGCGAAGGACGCCGCCGAGCTGATCGACGTCGACTACGACGTGCTGCCGGCGGTCGTCAACGTTGCCGAAGCGCTGAAGCCGGGCGCACCGCTCGTGCACGACGATGGCGCTCCCGGCAACAGGTGTTACACGTGGGCGATCGGAGACAAGGCGGCCGTCGACGCCGCGTTCGCGAAGGCCGCGCACGTCACCAAGCTCGACATCGTCAACAACCGGCTGATCCCCAATGCGATCGAGCCGCGCGCCGCCGTCGCTTCTTATAACCGCTCCGACGACAGCTACACGCTGTACGTCGCCAATCAGAATCCGCACGTCGAGCGGCTGCTGATGACGGCGTTCGTGCTGGGGCTTCCCGAGCACAAGGTGCGCGTGATCGCACCCGACGTCGGCGGCGGCTTCGGGTCGAAGATCTACCTGTACCCGGAAGAGACCGCGATGGTGTGGGCGTCGAAGCGCGTCAACCGACCGATCAAATGGGCGGCCGAGCGCAGCGAAGCGTTCCTCGCCGACGCGCACGGCCGCGATCACATCACGCACGCCGAGCTCGCGCTCGATGCCGACGGCAAGTTCCTCGCGCTCAACGTCCACACGCTCGCCAACATGGGCGCGTATCTATCGACGTTCGCGTCGTGCATCCCGACGATTCTCTACGCGACGCTGCTCGCCGGTCAGTACACGACGCCGGCGATCTTCTGCGAAGTGACCGCCGCGTTCACCAACACGGCGCCGGTCGACGCGTATCGCGGCGCGGGTCGTCCCGAAGCGACGTACGTCGTCGAGCGCATCGTTCACCAGGCAGGCGTCGAGACGGGCATCGCGCAGGACGAAATCCGCCGCCGAAACTTCATCCGCACGTTTCCTTATCAGACGCCCGTCGCGCTCTCGTACGACACCGGCGATTACGAGAAGACGCTCGACGGCGCGAGGGAGCTCGCCGACGTCGCCGGGTTCGCCGCGCGCAAGGCCGAGTCGGCGAAACGCGGGAAGCTCCGCGGGATCGGCTACGCCTCGTACATCGAAGCGTGCGGGATCGCGCCGTCGAACATCGCCGGCGCGCTCGGCGCGCGTGCGGGCCTGTTCGAGGCGGGCGAGGTGCGCGTACATCCGACCGGCAGCGTCACCGTGTTCACCGGCTCGCATTCGCACGGACAGGGGCACGAGACGACGTTCGCGCAGGTCGTCGCAGGGCGGCTCGGCGTGCCGATCGAGAACGTCGACATCGTACACGGCGACACCGGGCGCGTGCCGTTCGGCATGGGTACGTACGGCTCGCGCTCGCTCGCCGTCGGCGGCACGGCGATCGTGAAAGCGCTCGACAAGATCGTCGACAAGGGGCGCAAGATCGCCGCGCACCTGCTCGAAGCGGCGGAGACCGACATCGAGTTCAAGGACGGCAGGTTCACCGTCGCCGGAACCGACAAGAGCAAGGCGTTCGGCGAGATCGCGCTCGCCGCGTACGTGCCGCACAACTATCCGCTCGAAAGCCTCGAGCCGGGGCTCGACGAGACGGCGTTCTACGATCCGACGAACTTCACGTTTCCCGCCGGAACGCACATCTGCGAAGTGGAGATCGATCCGGACACCGGAGCGGTCGCGGTCGCGCGCTTCACCGCATGCGACGACTTCGGCAACATCATCAACCCGATGATCGTCGAGGGCCAGGTGCACGGCGGCGTCGCGCAAGGAATCGGCCAGGCGCTGCTCGAGCAATGCGTCTACGATCCGGAGAGCGGACAGCTGCTGACGGGTAGCTACATGGACTACGCGCTGCCTCGCGCGGACGACCTGCCGTCGATCACCGTCGGCACCGAGATCACGCCCTGCACGCACAATCCGCTCGGCGCGAAAGGCTGCGGTGAGGCCGGTGCGATCGGCGCGCCGGCGGCGATGATGAACGCCGTCATGGATGCGCTCGCATCGGTCGGCGTCGAGCATCTGGACATGCCCGCATCGCCGCACCGCGTGTGGCAGGCGATCCGGTCGGCGCAGCACGCGTAAGGAGACCATGCCATGTACCCATTCGAACTGCAACGCGCGAAATCGACGGCCGAGGCCGCTTCGCTGCTCGCGAAAAGCGGCGGCAGGCCGCTCGCCGGCGGTCAGAGCCTCGTCGGCGCGATGAAGCTGCGACTGTCACAGCCGGGCACGCTGGTCGATCTTTCGGGCATCGCGGAGCTGTCCGGCATTCGCAAGGAGGGCGACGCGCTCGTCATCGGTGCAATGACGCGTCATGCGGAAATCGCCGCGTCGGCGGTCGTCAAGGGCGCGATTCCCGCGCTCGCCGCGCTCGCGCAAGGCATCGGCGACCGTCAGGTCCGCAACATGGGCACGATCGGCGGTTCGATCGCGAACAACGATCCGGCAGCCGACTTGCCGGCGGCGGTGCTCGCGTTGAATGCAACCGTGCGCACGAACAACCGCACGATCGCCGCCGACGATTTCCTCAAGGGGCTCTACGAAACGGCGCTCGCGGCCGACGAGATCATCACCGCGGTGAGTTTTCCCGTTGCAAAGAAGGCGGCGTACGTGAAGTTTCCGAACCCGGCATCGCGCTTCGCGCTGGTCGGCGTGTTCGTCGCGCAGAGCGCCAACGGCGTGCGCGTCGCGGTGACCGGAGCGGCCGCCTGCGCGTTTCGCTCGAAGCCGCTGGAGGATGCGCTCGGCAAGGCATTCACCGCCGACGCGGCGAAGAGCGTGAAGATCGACGCGCGCACGTTGAACGGCGATCTGCACGCGTCGCCCGAATACCGCGCACATCTGATATCGGTGCTCGCGGCGCGGGCGGTCGCCGCCGCCGGCTGACCGGAAAGTAGGGTCAGACTCGACTTTTCGAAAAGTCGAGTCTGACCCTACTTTCGCTCAGCTCTTCAGCCGATACCCGGTCTTGAAGATCCACGCGACGATCGCGAGAAACGCCGCGAGGAACGCCGTCGTCATCGCGAGGCTCACGCCGACGCTTACATCGGCAATGCCGTAGAAGCTCCAGCGGAAGCCGCTGATCAGATACACGACCGGGTTGAACAAACTCACCGTTTGCCAGAATGGCGGCAGCATGTCGATCGAATAGAAGCTGCCGCCGAGGAACGTCAACGGCGTGACGATCAAGAGCGGCACGAGCTGAAGCTTCTCGAAGCCGTCGGCCCAGATGCCGATGATGAAGCCGAACAGGCTGAACGTCACCGCCGTCAGCACGAGAAACAGCACCATCCACAGCGGATGATTGATGCGTAGCGGCACGAACAGCGCCGCCGTCGCGAGAATGATCAGCCCGAGGATGATCGACTTGGTGGCGGCCGCGCCGACGTAGCTCACGACGATCTCGAGATACGAAACCGGAGCCGACAGCAGCTCGAAGATCGTGCCGGTGAACTTGGGAAAGTAGATGCCAAACGACGCGTTGGAGATGCTCTGCGTCAGAAGCGACAGCATGATCAATCCTGGCACGATGAACGCGCCGTAGCTGATGCCCTCGACCTGCTGGATGCGCGCACCGATCGCCGCGCCGAACACGACGAAGTACAGCGACGTCGAGATCACCGGGGAGATGATGCTCTGCATCAGCGTGCGCCGGGTTCGCGCCATCTCGAAGCCGTAGATCGAACGGATCGCGTGGACGTTCATGGCTCTTCCCTCACGAGGCTCACGAAGATGTCTTCGAGCGAGCTTTGCGTCGTCCGCAGGTCCTTCAGCGCAATGCCGGCCTGGTTGAGAGCGGCGAGAAGCGCGCCGATGCCGCTGTGCTCGGCTCGCGTGTCGTACGTGTACGTGAGCTCGTTTCCGCCGTTCGCGAGCTCGAGCCGATAGGCGGAAAGCCCGGCCGGAACGCGGTCGAGCGGTTGCTCGAGCTGCAATGTGAGCTGCTTCTTGCCGAGCTTCATCATGAGCTCGACCTTGTTCTCGACCAGGACGATCTCGCCCTTGTTGATGACGCCAATCCGATCGGCCATCTCTTCCGCTTCGTCGATGTAGTGCGTCGTCAGGATGATCGTCACGCCGGTTTCGCGCAGCGTGCGCACGAGCTGCCACATGTCGCGGCGCAGGTTGACATCGACGCCCGCGGTCGGCTCGTCGAGGAACAGGATCTGCGGCTCGTGCGAAAGCGCTTTGGCGATCAGCAACCGCCGTTTCATGCCGCCGGACAACGTGATGATCTTGCTGTCCTTTCGATTCCACAACGAGAGGTCTTTCAGCACGCGCTCGATGTGGGCCGGATCGGGCGGCCGGCCGAACAGTCCGCGGCTGAACGACACCGTCGCCCACACGCTTTCGAACGCATCGGTGGTGAGCTCCTGCGGCACGAGCCCGATCATCGAACGGGCCGCGCGATAGTCGGTAACGATGTCGTGACCGTCGACGAGCACGCGACCTTCGGTCGCAGTGACGATTCCGCAAATCGTGCTGATCAGCGTCGTTTTTCCCGCTCCGTTCGGGCCGAGCAACGCGAAGATCTCACTGTGGCGAATGTCCAAATTGATGCGCTTCAGCGCCTGGAAGCCCGAAGCGTACGTCTTGGAAAGGTTCGATACGGAAACGATCGCAGCCATGGGCGCGCACGATAGCAGATGCCGCCGTGGCGTTGGATCGGCCGCCCCCAGGCCGACGCCCGGGGGGCGATCGGCGATGGAAAGGCGCGGCGGGCGCCTTGTCGTAGAATTGTTGCACGCGCAATGGTTCATACGGATATGAACGACCCGGCAAAATCCCTCCGCATCGCAATGCCATCGGACGTCGACGCAGTGCTCGCGCTGCTCGACGCGCACGATTACGTCGCCGACCGCCGGCTCGCGACCAGCGTATTTCTCGCGTTGCGCATGGGACGCCCGCTGTTTCTCGAAGGCGAGGCCGGCGTCGGCAAGACCGAGATCGCGAAGGTGCTCGCGGCCGCGCTCGGCAAGCGACTGGTGCGGCTGCAATGCTACGAAGGCCTCGACGTTGCCTCGGCGGTGTACGAATGGAACTATCCGCGGCAGATGATCGAGATCCGGCTTGCCGAGACCGGCGGCAACGTCGAGCGCGGGCAGCTCGCGCACGACATCTTCACGACCAAGTTCCTGTTGCGCCGGCCGCTGCTCGAGGCGCTCGCGCCGCACGACGGCGTCGCGCCGGTGCTGCTGATCGACGAGCTCGACCGCACCGACGAGCCGTTCGAGGCTTACCTGCTCGAAGTGCTCGCCGAATACCAGGTGACGATCCCGGAGCTCGGTCCGATCAAAGCGGCAACGCCGCCGGTCGTCGTCATCACGTCGAACCGCACGCGCGAGATCCACGACGCGATCAAGCGGCGCTGCCTCTATCACTGGGTCGGCTTTCCCGACGCGCTGCGCGAGCTCGCGATCGTGCGGCGCAAATGCCCGGGTGCTGCGGAGTCGCTCGCGCGCGAGATCGTCGCCTTCACCCAACGGTTGCGCGCGCTCGAGCTCTTCAAGGCGCCGGGCATTGCCGAAACGCTCGACTGGGCGGAGGCGCTCGTCGCGCTCGACCGCGTCGCACTCGACCCGCAGACCGTCGCCGATACGGCCGGCGTGCTGCTCAAGTACCAGGACGACGTCGGCGCGCTCACGCCTGAGGCCGCGGCGAAGCTCGTCGCCGACGTCCAGGCCGAAGGCATCAAGCTGTGACACGGCCCGGCCTCGATGCGGCGCAACTCAGCATGGCGTCGCCAATGCTCGCGCCGAAGGGCCGGCTCGCCGAGAACGTCGTGCATTTCGTTCGCGTGTTGCGCAAGGCCGGGCTGCCCGTCGGTCCGGCGCGCGTGCTCGCCGCGCTCGACGCCGTCGAGGCTGTGGGGCTCGATCGGCGCACCGATTTTCGCGCGGCTCTCGAGGCCGTGCTCGTTTCGCGGCGCGAACATCTGCCGATTTTCGAGCAGGCGTTCGATCTGTTCTGGCGCAACCCCAGGCTGCTCGAGAAGCTCGTCGCTGCTTTGTTGCCCAAGGTTCATGGCCGCGGTGGCAAGCGCGACGACGAGCCGCCATTGCCCGCGCGGCTTGCCGAGGCGATGCTGCCGCCCGAGCTTCCGAACGAACGCCCGCCGCAGGCCGAGCGCGTCGATCTCGACGCCGCATTCACGTTCTCGGCGCGCGAGGTGCTGCAGCACAAGGATTTCGAGACGATGAGCGCGGCCGAGCTCGCCGCGGTTCGCGTGATGCTCGCTCGCTTGCGTCTGCCGCTGCCCGAGCTGCCGACGCGGCGCACGACGCCCGCGCTGCGCGGTCATCGCGTCGACCTGCGCGCTACACTGCGCCGCGCGACGAGCGGCGCCGGCACGCTCGCTCCGTTGCGCTGGCGCAAGCGGACCCGGCGCACGCCGCCGCTCGTCGTGCTGTGCGACATCTCGGGCTCGATGGAGCGCTACGCGCGAATGCTGCTGCATTTCCTGCACGCGATCACCAACGACCGCGACCGCGTGCACGTGCTGCTGTTCGGCACGAGGCTCACCAACATCACGCGTCACTTGCGTCATCGCGACGTCGACGTTGCGCTGGCGCGCGTGACCGCCGCCGTTTCCGACTGGTCGGGCGGCACGCGCATCGGCAGCTGCCTTGGCGAATTCAACCGTGCGTGGTCGCGCCGGTTGCTCGGGCAGAACGCCGTCGTATTGCTGATCAGCGACGGGCTCGATGCCGAAGCGGGCGACGGTCTCGGTGCGCAGATGGAGCGGCTGTCGAAGTCCTGTCGCCGGCTCGTGTGGCTCAATCCGCTGCTTCGCTACGAAGGCTTCGAGGCGCGACCGGCGGGCATTCGCGCAATGCTGCCGCACGTCGACGACTTCCTGCCGGTGCACAATCTGGAAAGCCTGACCGATCTCGCCGCCGCGCTCGAGCGCCCTGCGCGGCAGATGCGCGGTGCGCGTGCTGCGCGCGCGCAGCCGAAAGCGACATCATGGAGATGACGAGCACGCGGACGATCGCCGCACCGATCGCGAAGGTCTGGGCGGCGTTGAACGATCCCGATACGCTGAAAGCATGCCTGCCCGGCTGCGAGCTGATCGAAGCCGACGGTGTCAACGCGTTCCGCGTCGTGATGTCGGCGAAAGTCGGCCCGGTGTCGGCGCGCTTCACCGGACGGATGCAGCTCGCCGACGTCGAGCCGATGCGCGGCTATACGTTGCGCTTCGATGGGCAAGGCGGCGCCGCGGGATTTGCGAAAGGCGAGGCGAGCGTTGCGCTCGCGGACGCCGATTCGGGCAGCGCGACCGCGCTCACCTATCGCGCCAAAGCACAGGTCGGCGGTAAGATCGCGCAAATCGGCTCGCGTCTGGTCGACAGCGCCGCAGCGAAGCTCGCCGACGATTTCTTCGCGCGTTTTTCGCAGACCGTCGCGCCGCCTGCGCAAGCCCCGGCCGACGTTGCCGCCGAAGCGGCGCGCGTTCCTGCGCCGTTCGGCGCCGCCCACTGGGTACGATGGGCGGCGATCGTCGCGATGGTCGCGCTGCTCGCCTGGCTGTATTTCAAGAGGTGATTCCATGGATAGCGTAGACCTCGAAGTCCTTCGCCGCAGCGCCGATTGGGTCGACTCCGGCCGCCGCGTGCTGCTCACCACCGTCGTGAAGACATGGGGCAGCTCGCCGCGCCCGGAGGGCGCGATGCTCGCCGTGCGCGACGACGGCCTCGTCGAAGGGTCGGTGTCGGGCGGCTGCATCGAGGACGACATCATCGATCGCATTCGCCGCAACGGCTTTACCGCGACCCGTTGCGAGGTCGTAACCTACGGCGTATCGGCGGACGAAGCACGCCGCTTCGGCCTTCCGTGCGGCGGCACGATCCAGCTCGTCTGCGAGCCGCTGTCGCGTGAGTCCGGCATTCGCGCGCTGCTGCGCGAAGTCGAATCCGGCCAGCTGGTCGCGCGCCAGCTCGATCTCGCGAGCGGAGAGGCGAGCCTGCATCCGGCGCGCGCGAGCGACGGACTGAGCTTCGACGGACGCACGCTCGTGTCGATCCACGGCCCGCGCTACCGAATGCTGATGATCGGCGCGTCGCAGCTTTCGAAATACCTGGCGCAGATCGCTGTCGGGCTCGATTACCAGGTGACCATTTGCGATCCGCGCGAGGAATACACGGAGACGTGGGACGTTCCCGGCGTGCGATTGGTGCGCACGATGCCCGACGACACGGTGCTCGCGATGCAGCTCGACGAGCGCTGCGCAGTCGTCGCGCTGACGCACGATCCGAAGCTCGACGATCTCGCGCTGATGGAGGCGCTGAAGTCGCCGGCGTTCTACGTCGGCGCGCTCGGCTCGCGCGCGAACAACGAGAAGCGGCGCGCGCGGCTGAAGCTGTTCGACCTGACCGACGCGCAGATCGCGCGGTTGCACGGTCCGATCGGCCTGTACATCGGCAGCCGTACGCCACCCGAGATCGCAGTGTCGATCGCCGCCGAGATCACCGCGGTGAAGAACGGCGTGCCGGCCGAAGAGCGGATCAACGTCGCGATCGCGAAGGCCAAGCGCAGCGAGTCGATCGTGCGCGCGACGACACCGGCGTAGCGACGCCCGTGGCGTTGACACGACGTCGCGCCAACATCGGATTCGCCGTTGCGCGGAAAGCCGCCGACCGAATGCGCGAGCGACACGCATGGGCCGATTGACGCGACATGACGGGAACGATTGCAACTACGACGAGCTCGGCGTCGAGACGGGCACGGAGCGCGACGCGCGCGCTCGGCGTGGTCGCTGCGCAGTCTACGCTCGTGCGCGAGCCTAGCGATGCGACGCCGCCACGCCACGCTTGCCTGCGCACTGCTCGTCGCGCCGGCACTCGCAACCGCGGCGGACGCGCCGAACGCCGCCGATCCGGCGATCGCGCGCGTTGTCGCCGCGATCTCCAAGGAGCGACTCGAGCGGACGGTGCGCGCGCTCGTCGGGTTCGGCACGCGGCACACGCTTTCCGATGCGAGCGACGCCAAGCGTGGCGTCGCCGCTGCGCGCGGCTGGATCCGCTCGCGGCTCGAGCAATGCTCGAAAGACTCGGACGGGCGCCTTCGCGTCGAGCTCGACGCGTTCGAGCAGCCGCCGACGGTGCGCGTGCCGCAAGCGATCGAGATCGTGAACGTCGTCGCAAAGCTCGACGGAATCGAGCTCGCGAGCCGGTCGCGCACGCTGGTCGTATCGGGCCACTACGACTCGATGTGCGGCAACGTGCTCGACGCGAAATGTGATGCGCCCGGCGCCAACGACGATGCATCGGGAACGGCAGTCGTCGTCGAGCTTGCATGCACGATGGCGCGCGAGCGCTTTCCGGCGACGCTCGTGTTCCTCGCCGTTGCCGGCGAGGAGCAGGGCTTGCTCGG
Source organism: uncultured beta proteobacterium (assembly GCA_963728935.1). Classification (GTDB taxonomy): domain Bacteria; phylum Pseudomonadota; class Gammaproteobacteria; order Burkholderiales; family Casimicrobiaceae; genus CAVSMC01. The sequence goes on from CAVSMC010000008.1 coordinate 266,179, forward strand.
CTCCGCGCATTGGGCAAAGAGCGCACGCGAGCGTGGCGTCGACGTCGAGGCCATGATCACCAACGACATCGTCGGCAACGCCCACGACGAGACCGGCCGGCGCGATGCGAGTTATCTGCGCCTGTTCGCGGAGGGCGTGCCGCCGGCGGCAGCGGCAAGCGCCGAATGGCGACAGCGGCTCGAGACGGGCGGCGAGAACGACTCGCCGCCGCGCGAGCTCGCGCGCGCCATTCGCGATGCCGCGGCGCGCTACGTACCGGAGTTTGGCGTGCGCGTCGTATACCGGCGCGATCGGTACCTACGCGGCGGCGACCACATACCGTTTCTTGCGCAGGGCTTCGCGGCCGTCCGCTTCACCGAGGCGCACGAAGACTTTCGTCATCAACACCAGGACGTCCGGGTCGACGGCGGCGTCCAGTACGGCGATCTGCCGCAATTCGTCGACTTCGATTACCTCGCCGCAGTCGCGCGCGTCAACGCTGCGGCGCTCGCGTCGCTCGCGAGCGCGCCGCGGGCGCCGGCAAGCGTTCGCATGGAGACGATGCGACTCGAGAACCAGACGACGCTCGTCTGGGCGGCGAACGGCGAGCCCGATCTCGCCGGTTACGAAATCGTCTGGCGCGAGACGACGGCGCCGTTCTGGCAGGGTGCGCAGTTCGTCGGCAATGTGACGCGCGCTACCGTCGCGATGTCGAAAGACGACTACCTGTTCTCGGTGCGTGCCGTCGACAATGCCGGTCATCGCAGCCTCGCCTCGTATCCGCTGTCGCTGCGCACGCCCACGGTGCTGCAGCCGAAATAGCGGGTGGCGATCGCGCCCGCCGACGCTGCGATCGCGCTTCGGGCGCGCGCTACGCCGCCGCCAGCTCCGAGCGGCCGTGCACGACGACTCGGTTGCGGCCGCTCTCCTTTGCCGCGTAGAGCGCTTCGTCGGCGATTCGCACGGAATCGACGCCGTCGCGCGCGTTGCAGGCGGGAAAGGACGCCGCGCCGACGCTCAGCGTGATGCGCACCGAATGTCCGGCCGTGACGATCGGCGTTTCCCACACCAGCCTGCGCAGACGTTCGGCGACCTTGGCTGCATCGTCGACCGACGCGCCCGGAAGCACCATCAGGAACTCCTCGCCGCCATAGCGCATCACGAGGTCGTCCTGCCGTGCGATGCTCCGCGCGATCTGCGCAACCTGCTTGATGACGCGGTCTCCGACCGGATGACCGTACGCGTCGTTGACCTTCTTGAAATGATCGATATCGAACATCAGGAAGCCAACCGGCGATTGCGTGCGCACGGCGCGGCTGAATTCTTCCTGCAACCGCGACATGCCGAAGCGCCGATTGTAGAGACCGGTCAGCGCATCGAGCGCCGCCAGGCGTTCGATTCGCTCGTACAGGATCGCGTTGTGGAAGGACAGCGCCAGCCCGCGCTGCAACAGGTCGAGATGCAGCCGGTCATCGGCGCTGAACCCGGTGGCGCTCGCGAGCAGAACGGCTCCCAGCGGCGCGTTGCTGAACACGATCGGATCGACCAGGACCTCGCGCGGCTGGAACGTCGTGAGCACGCCGTCCATCGCGAGCTCCTTCGGCAGCGCTATCGACTGTCGTTGGCCGCTGTTCAGCGCGCGCTGCAGGACGTCGCTGCGAAGGATGCATTGCGGGTTGCTGATGCCGAGCGATGCGCAAAGCTTCGTCTCGCCCTCGTCGTTCATCAGCACGGCGCCGGCGCCGCAGCTCGTGTGCTTGATCAGCTGTTGCAGCGCCTTGTCGGCGAGCAGCTCCAGATCGAGCTCGCCGGTGAGCAGTTCGCTGAATTCGCGCGCGGCGCGCTCGCTGCGGAACGACGAATCGAGCGTCTGCACGAGTCCGTTGAACGAGCGGGCGCTGTTGCCGAAGTCGTCGTCGGAATCGATCGCGACGAGACAGTCTTCGGCTTTGCACGTGCCGACACCCCCTTGCCGCATTTGGTGCAGGTTGTGCTCGACCTGCTGCATCCGGCTCGCGAGCAGGCGAAGGCGACGGCCGACGACGGATCGCGCAAGGCCGATGTTCGCGCCGCCGACCGCGACGCCCGCGATGATGCACGCGGCGAAGAAGCTGGGCGAAAGGACGTCGTGACGGGGGAATCCCATCGCCCATACGAAGAACGGAAACAAGGTGCCCGTGGCCGCGCCAAAGGCAGCCATCCAGATTGCCAGGTCCAGAAAGACATGACGCGTAAGGCGGATCATGCCCCCCGACTCAGCAGGTTGCCTGGGCCTATCCATGCTCATGCGTCTATTACGGCACGCGCGGCCGCAAACTTTAGCGGCGAGCGTCACGCATTGTAGGGTTCAGCGCGGCGAATCCATCGTTCGTTTTCCTGCGTAATGCGCTGTTTCGAGCACGTTCGAGGAGTCGTTCAAGGACGGCGAAGGCAAGCCGGTCCACGTGGTCGGCAAATACGTCGTCGTCTGGAAAAAACAGCCGAACGGGCAATGGAAAGCGGTCGTCGATATCTTCAACTGCGACCAATAGGAGCCCGACAGGCTCCGCGGATCAGTGAAAATCGCGCGAGCGCGTCGGCAGTTGACCGAGTAGCGGCGTCAGGTCCGCGAGGCGTCCGGCGAGCACGTGCACGACCGCGCCCTCGCGCTCGACCTTGCCGTAGACGGCGAGCAGTCTCGCGCCCAGCAGCTCGCGGCGCTGGCGATCGCTCAGATCGCGCCAGACGATCACGTTGGTCGCGCCGGTTTCGTCCTCGATCGTCACGAAGATGACGCCGCTCGCCGTATCGGGCTTCTGGCGGCCGATGACGATGCCGGCGGTGCGCACGATGCGCCCATGCGGTGTCGCCGCGATTTCGGAAGCGGTCGCGAGACGTCGCTTCGCGAGCTGCCGGCGCAGCAAGGCGAGCGGATGGCGGCGCAGCGTCAGGCCGACCGTCCGATAGTCGGCAATGATGTCCTGGCCCTCGGTCGGTGTTGCGAGCTCGGCTTTCTGCTCGGCGAAGGGAGCGCCGTCGACCAGCGGCGGGAGCCGCTCGATGCCGGCGACGTCCCATGCGGCCGAATGCCGATGGCCCGCGAGCGCGGCGAGCGCATCGGCGTCGGCGAGCGCGTTCATGTCGCGGCGATCGAGCTGGGCGCGATGCGCGAGATCGGCGACATCGATGAATGGCCGCTCGTTGCGCGCTGCGACCAGACGCTTGGCGCCGTCTTCGGACAATCCGCCGATCATCCGAAGGCCGAGGCGCAGCGCCGGCGAAAGTAGGGTCAGACTCGACTTTTGAGAAATTGGGGTCAGACTCGACTTTTCGTCCATGGCTCGCGATTGCGCGCCACGTTCATGAAAAGTCGAGTCTGACCCTAATTTCTCGTGCTCGAGCGAGCATTCCCAATCGCTGACCGTGACGTCGACCGGCCGCACGTCGACGCCGTGCCGGCGCGCATCGGCGACGAGCTGCGCCGGCGCGTAGAAGCCCATCGGCAGCGAATTCAGGAGCGCACCGGTGAACGCCGCCGGCTCGTAGCGCTTCAGCCACGACGAAATGTAGACGAGCAGCGCGAAGCTCGCCGAGTGCGATTCGGGGAAGCCATATTCGCCGAAGCCCAGGATCTGCTGGTAGATCTGGCGGGCGAATTCATCGGTATAGCCGCGCGCGCGCATGCCCTCGACAAGGCGCGCTTCGAATTTCTCGAGCCCGCCTCTTCTGCGCCACGCCGCCATCGAGCGGCGCAGCCGATCGGATTCGCCGGGCGTAAACCCGGCGGCGACGATCGCGAGCTGCATCACCTGCTCCTGGAAGATCGGCACGCCGAGCGTGCGCTCGAGCACCATTCGCACCGCGTCGCTCGGATACGTGACCGGCTCGATACCCTGGCGGCGCTTGAGGTACGGATGCACCATGCCGCCCTGGATCGGCCCCGGACGCACGATCGCCACTTCGATCACGAGATCGTAGAAGCACGCCGGTTTGAGCCGCGGCAGCATCGATTGCTGCGCACGCGATTCGATCTGGAACACGCCGATCGTGTCGGCGCGCTGGATCATCTCGTAGACCGCGCGATCCTCCGCGGGGATGTCCTGCATCGCGAGCGTCGTGCCGCGGACGTTCGACACCATTTCGAGCGCGCGGCGAATCGCCGACAGCATGCCGAGCGCGAGGCAATCGACCTTGAGCAGGCCGAGCGCATCGAGATCGTCCTTGTCCCACTGGATCACCGTGCGGTCCTTCATCGCGGCGTTCTCGACCGGCACCATCCGCTCGAGCAGATCGCGCGCGATGACGAAGCCGCCGACGTGCTGCGAAAGATGGCGCGGGAATCCCATCAGCTCGTTGGTGAGCGCGATCAGCCGCTCGATGACCGGGCTGTCGGACGCGAAGCCGGCTTCGCGGATGCGCGCGTCCTCGACCTTGCGGCCGTCCCACCATGCGAGCACGCCGGCGAGACGGTCGACCTGCGCGAGATCGAGGCCGAGCGCTTTGCCGACATCGCGCACGGCGCTCTTCGGGCGATAGGTGATCAGCGTCGCGGCGAGCGCGGCGCGATGGCGGCCGTACTTGTTGTAGACGTACTGCATCACGTCCTCTCGGCGCTGATGCTCGAAGTCGACGTCGATGTCGGGCGGCTCGTTGCGCTCCCTGCTGATGAAGCGCTCGAACAGCATGTTCATCCGCGACGGATCGACCTCGGTGATGCCGAGCGCGTAGCAGACCGCCGAGTTCGCCGCCGAGCCGCGTCCCTGGCAGAGGATGCCTTTCGATTTCGCGAACGCGACGATGTCGTGGACGGTGAGGAAGTACGGCTCGTAGCGGAGCTCGGCGATCAGCGCGAGCTCGTGCTCGATCAGCGCGCGAACGTCCGGCGGAACGTTCGCGCAGCGGAACGTCGAGTCGCCGTGCAGCAGCACGTCGTGAGAAATGGGAGTCAGCATCGAATTTTGTAGTCGATCTACATGAGCGGGTCGCGGCCAAAAATTCGACTCTGCCCCCCATTTCTCAAAAGTCGAGTCTGACCCTACTTTCTCTCTTGCGTATCGCCGCGCCAGCCCTTCCTCGGTCAGCTTGCGAAGATGCGACGCCGGCGTCTCGCCCGGCGGCACGATTTCCTCGGGATACTCGTAGCGAAGCTCTTCGAGCGAGAACGTGCAGCGCGCGGCGATCGCGAGCGTCTCGTCGAGAAGCTCGGCCGGATAGATCGACGCGAGCCGTGCGCGCGAGCGCAGATGCCGTTCGCCGTTCGCGAACAACGCATCGCCGCATTCGCTCACGGGCTTGCCCAAGCGAATCGCCGTGAGCGTGTCCTGCAGCGCGCGGCGCGCGCGTACGTGCATGTGAACGTCGCCGGCGGCGACGGGCGTGAGCCGCGCGTCGTTCGCAAGCTCGAGCGCGCGCGCAAGCCGCGCACGATCGCCGGCGCCTGCAAAGAGCTCGACGGCGAGCCATGCGCGGCCGTGAAACGCGGCCGACACGAAGCGGGCGTCGGCAAGCCGCGCCGCATCGGCGCGCGATGCATCGGCGCGCCCGAGGCTCGTTGCAGCGGGTATCCACAGCGCAAGCAACCCGTCGGCGAAGCGCGCGACGTCGTCGCGCGTCAATCGATACGTTCCCTTAACCGCCTGCCGCCGACCGAGTGTGATCAATTGCGACAGGTTTCCGTACGCGAAACGGTCCGGCGCGAGCAACACGAGCTTCAAACCGTCGGCGAGCGTCATCTCGCTGCCGACGATCAATTTGAGCTCGGCCGCCTTCGCCGCGAGGTGCGCGCGCACCGCGCCGGCGAGCGAGCACTCGTCCGTGATCGCGAGCGCGCTGTAGCCCAAGCTCTGCGCGCGCTCGACCAGTTCGTCCGGATGCGATGCGCCGCGCAGGAACGTGAAGTTGGAAAGGCAGTGGAGCTCGGCGTAGGCGGGCAGCATGGTGCGCACGCCGGCCGACACGGCGATCCGGCGTTACCGTACAAATATACGGTATCTGCCGCGAGGCGACAACTGTCATTCCCGCGCACGCGGGAATCGAGCGTCTGACGACGAGCGGCGCTGGGTCCCCGCGTGCGCGGGGACGACGGACATCAAGGAAACGCGGGAACCGTCGGATCGACGCCGCCCCACTGCGCTTCGGGGTGCTTGCCCTGCAACAGCTCGTGGACCTCGTCGACGCGGCTGAACGGCACGTCGACGATCAGCAGCACGCCGCCGCGCTCGATATCGGCAGCGAAGCGCTTGAGCCTCGAGTTCGGCACCGACAGACCGGCGAGCGTCGCGGCCCAGATGCCGAAGAAGATGCCGAAGCCGATCAAGAGCAGCACGCCGGCGTGGTTGATCGACCAATCGCCCATCGGAATGAACGACAGCACGACCGCCGCAATGCCGCCGAGAATCCCGCCGATGACGGCACCGAGCAAAGCGCCGTGGCGCGCGTCCGACTTCTGCAGCCATGACGCTTCGTGCAGCTCGCCGAGGTCGGTGCCGCGGCGGGCGAGAAGATGCATGTGACGGTCTTCGATCCGAGCGAGCAGCAGATCGTTCGCGCAGCGTCGCGCGCTGTCGACGTTGGGTAGCATCCAGTAGAGTCGGCGTCGCATGAGCGTCTCCTTTGGATCGACGAAATCATTCTACGCCGCGCGGCGCGAATGCAAAGCGGCGGCGCCCGACAATACCCTGCGGCCGGTAATGTCAATCCTTGACGGCGGTTCGGCTGCGCCGCGAAACTGCGCGGCTCCCCGACTCCGCGCATCCCCATGCCCACGATCGCCGCCGACTCGCTCTACCGCTACTCCGATCTCACGCGCATCCTGCACGAGCTCGTGAGCGAGCATCCCCGCCTCCTCGCCTGCGAAAGCATCGGCAAAAGCCACGAAGGGCGCGACATCTGGGTGCTGACGGTCACCAACCGCGACACCGGCATCGCGGCGGACAAGCCGGCGTTCTGGGTCGACGGCAACATCCATGCGACCGAGGTCGCCGCGTCGGCCGCCAATCTCCATTTGCTGCTGACGCTGATCGACGGCTACGGCAAAGACGCCGACATCACGCGTGCGCTCGACACGCGCGCGTTCTACGTCTGTCCGCGGATCAATCCCGACGGCGCCGAATGGGCGCTCGCCGACAAGCCGAAATGGATCCGCTCGAGCACGCGTCCGTATCCGCACGACGAGGACGAGATCGAGGGCCTCACCGTCGAGGACATCGACGGCAACGGACAGATCCTGCAGATGCGCGTGCCCGACGCGAACGGGCTGTGGAAAGCGCATCCCGAGGCGCCCGATCTGATGATCCGCCGCGATCCGACCGAGACCGGCGGCGTGTATTACCGCATCCTTCCCGAAGGCACGCTCGAAGGCTACGACGGCTTCACGCTCAAGCTCAAGAAGCCGAAGCACGGGCTCGATCTCAATCGCAATTTTCCGGCGAGCTGGCGACAGGAATTCGAGCAGCTCGGCGCGGGACCGTACCCCGTATCCGAACCGGAAGTGCGCGCAGTCGTCGATTTCCTCACGCGCCACCCGAACATCACCGGCGGCACGACGTTTCACACGTGGAGCGGTGTGTTGTTGCGGCCGTTCGAGCATCAAGCCGACACGGAGATGCACGCCGAAGACCTGTGGTTCTATCAGAAGGCCGGCGCGACGGGCACCGAGATGACCGGTTACCCGGCGATCTCCGTCTATCACGAGTTCCGCTATCACCCGAAGCAGGTGATCGGCGGCACGTTCGACTGGATCTACGAGCATCTCGGCATGTTCAGCTGGGTCGTCGAGATCTGGAGCCCGATGCGCGAGGCGGGCATCGACAAGTATCCGTACATCGACTGGTTTCGCGATCATCCGCCGGCCGACGATCTGAAGCTCTATCGCTGGTTGAAGCAGGAGACCGGCGACGAAGGCCACGTGCCGTGGAAGCGTTTCGATCATCCGCAGCTCGGCACGATCGAGGTCGGCGGCTGGAATCGCTTTCGCACGTTCTCGAATCCGCCGCAGAAGTTTCTTGCCCGCGAGCTCGCGCGTTTTCCGAAGTGGCTCGTCTGGCAGGCGCTGTGCTCGCCGAAGATGGAGCTCGTGCACGCGGGCGCGCGTTCGCTCGGCGCCGATACGTGGCAGGTGACGCTGGTCGTGCAGAACACGGGCTGGCTGCCTTCGTACGTGTCGAAGCGCGCGCTCGACCGCAAGATCGTTCGCGGTACGATGGCCGAGATCGCGCTGCCGGCGGGCGCGCAGCTGTTGCAAGGCAAGCGGCGCGCCGACATCGGTCAGCTCGAAGGCAAGGCGTACAAGCACACGGGCGTATCGTTCTGGCCCGACTATCTCGTCACCGACGACCGCGCGAAAGTCGAGTGGGTCGTCCGTGCGAAGCGCGGCGAGACGGTTGCGCTCACCGCGCGCCACGAGCGCGCCGGAACCGTTCGCGCTGATGTGAAGCTGTGCTGAAGGAGATCGACGATGCTCGAATTACGGCCGAACTGCGAATGTTGTGACCGCGATCTCGTGCCCGACGCCGCGGACGCGATGATCTGCTCGTTCGAATGCACGTTCTGCGCGGCGTGCGCGCGCGACGTTTTGCAGGGGCGATGTCCGAACTGCGGCGGCGAGCTCGTGCGCCGTCCGGTGAGGCCGGCGGCAGCGCTCGCACGACACCCGGCGTCGACCGCGCGCGTGCTGAACAAGGACGGCTGTCGACAGCCGGCCTGACGGCGAGGAGCTTACGTTGCGGCATCGAGCGAGACTCTGGGTCGCTGCGCTGATCGCAGCGGCGCTTGCCGGCTGCGCGTTGCCGCCCTCGCAGCGAGCGGCGCTCGAGCGGATCGACACGATCGTCGTCATCTATGCCGAGAACCACAGCTTCGACAATCTCTACGGAATGTTTCCCGGCGCCGAAGGCGTGGCGAGCGCGACGGCCGAGCAGACGACGCAGGTCGACCACGACGGCAAGGCGCTTGTGAAGCTGCCGCCCGTGTGGGCAGCGAACGGCAAGGCCGATCCGCGCTTTGCCTTCACGCTGCCGAACAAGCCTTTTCGCATCGACGCGCCGCCGGTGGGCAAGCGAATGGACGAGCTCGTGCCGAGCCCGATTCATGCGTATTGGCAGCACCAGGAGCAGATCGCCGGCGGCGCGAACAACCGCTTCGTCGCGATGACGACCGTCGGCGCGTGGACGATGGGCTATTACGACGGCTCGAAGACGCGCTTGTGGCAGTGGGCGCGCGACTACACGCTCGCCGACCATTTTTTCCAGGGCGCGTTCGGCGGCTCGTTTCTCAATCACTTCTGGCTCGTCTGCGCGTGCACGCCGGAATTTCGCAGCGCGCCGCGATCGATCCGTGCTCAGGTCGACGAGCAAGGCCGGCTGAAGAAGCGGCCGATGTCGCCTGCATCGGTCATGGACGGGCCCGTGCAAGTGTTCGACGGACAGGTGACGCCCGATGGATACGCGGTCAACACGTCGCAGCCGCCGTATCAGCCGAGTGGCGTGCCGCCGGCCGATGGCGGTGACGCGAACCTCGCCGATCCGGCGAAAAATCCGCTTCCGCCGCAGGCGCAGAAGACGCTCGGCGACACGCTTTCGGCGAAGAACATCTCGTGGGCGTGGTACTCCGGCGGCTGGAATGCCGCGCTCGCCGACGGCCGGCAGGACCCGAAGGCGAAGCGCGCGATCATCTACAACCGCGAGCCGTCGAGCCCGAACTTCCAGCCGCATCATCAGCCATTCAACTATTTCGCGCGCTTCGCGCCCGGCACGCGGGACCGTGGGGAACATCTGAAAGACGGCGACGATCTGATGCGCGACATCGACGCCGGAACGCTTCCGCACGTCGCGATGTACAAGCCGGTTGGCCGCAACACGCAGCATCCGAGCTATACCGACGTCGCAACCGGCGATCGCCACATCGCGGACGTGCTCGAGCGGCTGCGCAAAAGCCCGCAATGGGAGCGAATGGTCGTCATCGTCACGTACGACGAGAACGGCGGCTACTGGGACCACGTTCCGCCGCCGACCGGTCCCGGCTGGGGCGATCGATGGGGTCCTGGCTCGCGCGTGCCGACGATCATCGTGTCGCCGTTCGCGAAGAAGGGATTCGTCGACAAGACGTCGTACGACACGACGTCGATCATCAAGCTCATCACGCGCCGGTTCGATCTCGAGCCGCTGCCTGGCGTGCGCGCGAACGCCGGCGATCTCACCGCCGCGCTCGAGCTCTCGCGGTAGCGGCGTCAAGCACGCGATGGCCGCACGCGCGTCCGGCCTCGGCGACATCCCGCGCGGCGTCTGGGCGCTGGGATTCGTGAGTCTCACGATGGACCTCTCATCGGAGACGATCCACGCGCTGCTGCCGCTCTACATGGCGAGCGTGCTCGGCGCGAGCACGACGACGATCGGCGTCGTCGAAGGCGTCGCCGAAGCGATTGCGCTGATCGTGAAGATCTTCTCGGGCGTGCTGTCGGACTTCACACGCCGGCGCAAGCCGCTGGTGCTGTTCGGATACGGGCTCGCGGCGGCGACGAAGTTCATTTTTCCGCTCGCGCCGACGCTGGCGTGGGTCGTGACGGCCCGCTTCGCCGATCGCGTCGGCAAGGGCATTCGCAATGCGCCGCGCGATGCGCTGATCGCCGATCTCACGTCCGAGCATGCGCGCGGCGCGAGCTTCGGTCTGCGCCAGGCGCTCGACAGCGTCGGTGCGATCGGCGGCCCGCTGATCGCAATCGCCGCCATGGCGTGGTTCAGCGGCAGTTTTCAGATCGCGTTCTGGATCGCGTGCATTCCGGCGGTGATCTGCGTGATCGTCATCATCGTCGGCGTCGAAGAACCGCAACGTGTTGCAGGCCGCGAGGGTTCGTCGCGCGCGCGCCTCGGCCTCGCCGATGCGAAGCGACTGCCGCCCGAGCTCTGGGTCGTCGTCGCGATCGCCGCGATGCTCACGCTGGCGCGCTTTTCCGAGGCGTTCCTGTTGCTGCGAGCGCAGAACGTCGGGTTCAGTGTCGGGCAGGCGCCGTGGGTGATGGTCACGATGACCGTCGTCTACGCACTCACCGCGTATCCGGCGGGCGCCGCGGCCGATCGCGGGCACGGACCCCGGCTGCTCGGCTCGGGACTCGCCGCGCTCATCGCTGCCGATCTGTTGCTCGCGCAAGCCGCCGGCGCGCCGCTCGTTCTAGCCGGCGCGGCATTGTGGGGGCTGCACATGGGGCTCACGCAAGGCTTGCTCGCCGCGCTGGTCGCGGATGCCGCTCCCGCCGATCTGCGCGGCAGCGCGTTCGGCGTCTTCAATCTCGCGAGCGGCATCGCGCTCCTCGTCGCAAGCACGCTCGCTGGGTACCTGTGGGACGCCGTCGGCCCGGGTTACACGTTCTACGCAGGCGCGGCGTTCACGGCCCTCGCATGGATCGCGCTCGTCGTTCGTGGCCGCGGCTCGATCGGAGGCCTGCGTGCGGCGCGGTGAAGCGATTGGACGCCGCCCGCGCATCGGCGGCGTAAGCTAGGCAGGACGGAAGGCGACCAATCGGATCGGAGCCGGCGCGGCCGTGCCCGGCTGCATGGAGGAACGATGGAACAAACGCTCACGATCGATGCCGCGCCGGCGGACTACGTGTATCGCCGCCATGCGCTCGCGGTGCGCATCATGCACTGGGTCAACGTCGTCGCGCTGACGATCCTGTTGATGAGCGGACTGCAGATCTTCAACTCGCATCCGCGTCTGTACTGGGGTAAGTCGTCGTACACCGGGCGCCCTCCGATCCTCGAGATGGTGCCGAAGCAGGTAGCCGCGAACCAGGTGATCGGCGTCACGCGCATCTTCGGGCACGAGTTGGACACGACCGGCGTGTTCGGCGTTTCGAAGAACTCGAACGGCGAGATGGCGGCGCGCGGGTTCCCGTCGTGGCTCACGATTCCCGATGATCAGTGGTTGTCGATGGCGCGCGCGTGGCACATTTTTTTCGCTTGGGTACTGGTGATCAACGGCCTCGCGTACATCGGCTACTCGATCGCGAGCCGGCATCTCGCAAACGACCTCGCGCCCACCGGCGAGGACTGGCGCTCGATCGGTCGCGAGTTCCTCGATCATCTGCGTTTCCGTCACGCCAAGGGCGAGGCGGCCAAGCGCTACAACGTGCTGCAGAAGCTCGCGTATCTCGTCGTGATCTTCGCGCTGTTGCCGCTGATCGTCGCGATGGGGATGGCGATGTCGCCGTGGCTCGACACGGTGATCCCCGGATGGGTCGACGCCGTCGGCGGACGGCAGTCGGCGCGAACGATCCATTTCATCGTCGCGTGGCTCATCGTTGCGTTCGTCGCGATCCACGTATTCCAGGTGATCGTGACCGGGTTGTGGAACAACGTGCGCTCGATGATCAGCGGCATGTACCGCGTTCACGCCGACGGCGGCGAAACGGAGGTGAAGCGATGAATCGATCCATCCTCGCGCGCCGGCGCTTTCTCGCCCGCGCGCTCGCCGCGGCCGCCGCGCCGCTCGTCGCGGGGTGCGAGCGGCTCTCCGAGTCCGCGTGGTTTCCGAAGGTGCTCGCGCTTGGCGAGAAAGCGAGCGAGTCCGTTTCGCATCTGATCACGTCGCGCAAATCGATGGCGCAGGAATTCAGCGTCGCCGATCTGTCGCCGTCGTTTCGCAGCAACGGCACGGCCGAGCCCGACAGCGACGAGTATCGCGCTCTCGTGGCCAACGCGTTCGTCAACTATCGGCTGGTTGTCGATGGGCTTGTCGACAAGCCCGCGGCGCTGTCGCTTGCCGACCTTCGCGCGTTGCCGAGCCGCACGCAGATCACGCGCCACGACTGCGTCGAGGGCTGGAGCGCGATCGGAAAATGGAAGGGTGCGCGACTCGGCGCGCTGCTCGACCGCGTGCAGCCGAAGTCGTCGGCTCGTTTTCTCGTGCTCTACTGCGCCGATCCGATGGACGAAGGCGGCGCGAATCCCTACTACGAGTCCATCGACCTCGAGGACGCTTATCATCCGCAGACCATCCTCGCGTACGAGCTGAACGACACGGCGTTGCCGATTCAGAATGGCGCGCCGATCCGCCTGCGCGTCGAGCGCCAGCTCGGCTACAAGCACGCGAAATACGTCATGCGAATCGAGCTCGTCGACACCTTTGCGCACATCGCGGGCGGCAAGGGCGGTTATTGGGAGGACCAGGGCTACCAGTGGTACGCGGGCATCTGACCGCGCGAGTGCGGCCGTTTGCCGCGGGCTGACGTAGGTCAAGTCGCTCCGGCGGTTGCATCTGTACAACGGTAAAAAATTGCCGATATCGAGGGGCGATCCCCCGCGCGGGGTGTGGGGATTCGCCCCTCTTGGACGCTTTGCCCGTGCCGCTGCGGATGCCACTCGCGAACATACTGGTCGTCGATGACTCGCCCGAGAATTTGACCACGCTCGGGGAGATTCTTTACGGGGAATTCGGCGTGCAGGTCGCGATATCGGGCCCGCGCGCGCTCGAGCTCGCGAGCCGCGTTCCGCACCCGGATCTGATCCTGCTCGACGTCATGATGCCGGGCATGGACGGCTACGAGGTGCTGCGGCGCCTTCGCGCGTCGCAGCACGGCCACGACATACCCGTCGTGTTCGTCACCGCGATGGACAGCGCCGAAGACGAGGCCCGCGGCCTCGAGCTCGGCGCCGTCGATTACGTGACGAAGCCGGTGCGCCCGGCGATCGTGCGGGCGCGCGTACGCACGCACGTCGAGCTCAAGCAGGCGCGCGACCGCATGCGCGACCGCAACATGTCGCTCGAAAACGAAGTCGCGAAGCGCATGCGCGAAAACGAGCTCGTGCAGAACGTGAGCATCCATGCGCTCGCTCGTCTCGCCGAGATTCGCGACAATGAAACGGGAAATCACCTGCGCCGAACGCAGGAGTACGTGCGCGAGCTGGCGTCGCGCCTTGCTTCGCTGCCGCGCCACGCGCATTTCCTGACGCCGCGCGCGATCGATCTCGTCGCGAAATCGGCGCCGCTGCACGACATCGGCAAAGTCGGCATTCCCGACCACATCCTGCGCAAGCCGGGACGCCTGACCGCCGAAGAGTTCGACATCATGAAGACGCATGCGCGGCTCGGTGCGCAAGCGATCGAGCAGGCCGAGCGCGATGCCGATTCGCCGGTCGAATTCCTCGCACTCGCCAAGCAGATCGCGCTGCGCCATCACGAGAACTTCGACGGATCCGGCTATCCGGACGGTCTTGCCGGCGAGGCGATTCCGATGCCGGCGCGGCTGATGGCGCTCGCCGACGTCTTCGATGCTCATTTCGCGCCGCGTCTACAAGCCGCCGATGCCGGCCGAGCAAGCGCGCGCGTTGATCGCCGTCGAGCGCGGCCGCAAGTTCGATCCCGACGTCGTCGACGCCTTCGTCAACGGCTTCGACGCGTTCCGCGGCATCGCGGAGCGCTACGCCGACCCGCCGAAAGCGGCGGCCGTCGCGTCCCGCAACTGATCCCAACGCGACAACGGCGTCCCGAGTGGCCACGGCGAAACGGTCTGTCGAGCATTCGTTGCCTCGCCGCTCGTTGGAGCGGCTGGTCGCGCTCTACGCCCTGCTGGCGGCGCTTTGGATCTTCGGTTCCGACTCGGCGCTTCGTTGGCTGATCGGCGACTCCGGGCGCGTCGTCGAATTGGGTGTGTTGAAGGGTGGGGCGTTCGTTGCGGTAACGACGTTACTGCTGTACCGCGCGCTCAAGCGCGAGCGTGAATGCGCCGCAACCGCAGGTGCGCACCCGGTGATCGTGGCGGACTGGTCGCTGCGCAGCGAAGTGCGCTCGATGTGGCTGCCGATGGCGTTGATGGCGCTGCTGATCGTGGGGGCCACGGTGGCGGCCATTCGTTACACGTTCATCGAGCGGCGCGAGCGACAGGAATCGACGCTTACCGCAATCGCACGCTTGCGCGCCGATCAGATCGAGAGCTGGTTGGACAACCGGAAGACGCAAGCACAGTTCCTCGCGTCGAGCGCATTGTTCGCCAACCTGTACGAGCACTGGCGGCAGCACAAGGACAGCGAGAGCCTCGACACGCTGCGGGAGCGCCTGGCGGAGTTCGGCGCCGCATCGCGAGCGAAGGCGACGCTGATCGTCGACGAGCACGCCGACATCGTCGCAATCGACGATCCCCAGCGAGCGCATCCGCAGCTCGTTGCCGCGACCATTCGCGCGCTCGAGAGCGGTGCCGTGACGAGCACCGATTTCTACTCCGACTCGCAAACGGAGGTGGCACCGCAAGTCGACATCGTCGTACCGCTGCTGAAGACCGGCAGTCCCGCACGCGGTGCGATCGTTCTGCGCTACGATCTTCGCGATTCGGTGCTGCAGGTATTGAAGACGTGGCCGGTCCATTCGCAGAGCGGCACGACGCAGCTCGTTCGACGCGACGGTGACCTTCTCGTCGGTCCGTTCGGTCACAATCCGCTGTCCGTCGATACTCCGGATCTGCTCGCCGCCAAAGTCGTCCGCGGCGAAGCGCCGTTCCAGCGCGCGATCGAGGGCCGCGACTTCCGGGGTAACGCGGTGGTCGGCGTCGTTCACGCCGTCGGCGGCACGGGCTGGTATCTCGTCGCGCGGGTGGCGCGCGACGAAGTGTACGCCGAGGCATACGACAACGCGGTGTCGATCGGTGCATCGGGATTGCTCGCGCTCGTGACTTCCGCGGGCGCGCTCTGGCTCGTTCGCGCCCGTCAGCGGCTGCGCGACGCGCTGCGCGAGCGCGCCGAGCAGGAGGAGCGATTGCAAGCGCTGAGCCTGCTCGATTCGATCGCCGACGCTTCGACCGACGCGATCTACGCCAAGGACTGCGACGGCCGCTATCTGCTGTTCAATCGCGCCGCATCGCTCGCGACCGGCAAGTCGCGCGAGGAGACGATCGGTCACGACGACCGCGCGCTGTTCGCGGCCGACCAGGCGGCGATGGTCATGGCGAACGATGCGCACGTGATGCGCGAAGGCCACAGCCGAACGTTCGAGGAGACGCTCGCTACTACGAGCGGCCCGGCCGTCTACCTCGCAACCAAGGGACCGCTGCGCGATGCCGATGGCAACGTGATCGGCATGTTCGGCATCTCGCGCGACATCACCGAGCGTCAACGTTCGGAGGCGGCGCTGCGCGCAAGCGAGGAACGCTTCCGCCTCGCGATGGACGCAACGAGCGACGGCGTCTGGGAAACCGACGTTCCGAGCGGCGCGAGCTATTACAGCCCCGCGTATTACCGAATGCTCGGCTACGAGCCGGGCGAGTATTCGAGCGGCGTCGAAAGCTGGCGCCGGCTGCTGCATCCCGACGACGCCGAAGCCGCCCTGCGCACGGACCAGGACTGCGTCGACGGTCGCGTCGTTGCGTTCGCCAACGAATACCGGATGCGCGCGAAATCCGGCGAATGGCGCTGGATCCTCGATCGCGGCAAGGCGGTCGAGCGCGACTGCGCGGGCCGCGCGCTGCGGATGGTCGGCACGCATATCGACATCACCGAGCGCAAGCGGGCCGAACAGGCGCTTGCGCGAAGCGAGGAGCGACTGCGCCTTTTTGTCGAGCACGCGCCGGCGGCGATCGCGATGCTCGACAGCGATATGCACTATCTCGCCGTCAGCCGCCGCTGGTTGCTCGACTATCGGCTGGGCGAACGCGACGTCATAGGGTTGTCGCACTACGACGTGTTCCCGGAGATCTCGGAAACCTGGCGCGCATTACATCGGCGCTGCCTCGAAGGCGCGGTCGAACGATCCGACGGCGATGCCTTCCCGCGCGCGGATGGCACGCTCGACTGGATCAAATGGGAAATCCGCCCGTGGCGTGCCAATTCCGGCGCGATCGGCGGCATGCTGCTCTTCAGCGAAGTGATCACCGATCGCGTGCGCGCCGAGCAGGCGGTGCGCGAGAGCCGCGAGCGCCTCGACATCGCGCTCGCCGCCGCGTCGATGGGCGTGTGGGAGTGGGACCTTCACACCGACGCCCTGTATTGGTCGCCCGAGACGTGGATGCTGATGCGCGGCGAGGTTCCGAGCGGCGCGTCCGCCCACGGATCGCTCGACGACTTCCGCCGCGCCGTCCATCCTGACGACCTCGACGACGTCATGCGATGCGCCAGCGCGGCAATCGACTCGCGCACGCGGTACTCGACCGAGTTCCGCGTCGTGCAGCGAAACGGTGAAGTACGCTGGATGTCGAGCTCGGCGCGCACCGAGTATGGCGGTGACGGCACGCCGTTGCGGCTCGTCGGTACGGTGCTCGACATCACCGAGCGCAAGCGCTCCGAGCAGGCGTTGCGCGAGAGCGAAGCGAGATTCCGCGCGTACATCGAGGATGCTCCGATTGGAGTCGTCGTCGCCGATCGCGCCGGCCGTATCGTCGACTTCAACGCCGCAACCCAGACGTTGCTCGGGCGCACCGCCGCTGAACTTCGCGGCTTGCCGATCTCGCGTCTGTTGTCCGAGGACGACAGGGGGGCCGGGCTTGCCGACTTCGCCGCCGTATTGCGCACGGGCCGCAACGACAACGAATACCGGATCGCGCGACCCGACGGAAAGACGGTCCTGCTCTCGGTTCGCGCGGTGGCGACCGAGGACGGCGGCGTGTTGGGGTTCGCGACGGACATCACCGGCGAGCGAGCCGCGCTGCAGGCCGTGCGCGAAAGCGAAGAGCAGTATCGCTCGATCGTGTCGGCGCTGTCCGAGGGCGTGATCATCTTCCGCCCCGACGCGACCGTCCAGGCCTGCAATCCCGCCGCCGAGCGCATCCTCGGCCTCACGCAGGAGCAGATGCGCGCGGACAGGCGTTCGCTCGCCGATTGGCGACCGATCCGCGAGGATGGAACGCTGTTTCCGCCAAACGAGCTGCCGCTCGCGCACACGCTCGCCACAGGCGAGCCGCGCCACGGCGTGGTGGTCGGCGAGACTCATTCCGACGGAGGCATCGCGTGGCTGCTCGTCAGTGCCGAGCCGATGCGCGACGAGTCCGCTGGCGGCCTCGTCGGCGTCGTCGTGTCGTTCACCGACATCACGGCGCGCTTTTCGACGGAACAGGAACTTCGCAAGCTCTCGGAGGCCGTCGCGCAGAGCCCGAACTCCGTGATCGTCACCAACCTCGACCGCGAAATCGAATACGTGAACGAGGCGTTCACGCGGGTGAGCGGATATGCAGCGTCCGAGGCGCTCGGCCGCAATCCGCGATTCCTGCAGTCGGGCAGCACGCCGGCGTCGACCTATCGATCGATGTGGGAAACCCTTCGCCGCGGCGAGACGTGGAGCGGCGAGTTCCTGAATCGTCGCAAGGACGGCCGCGAGTACGCCGAGACGGCCGTCATTTCGCCGGTGCGCGATTCCGCCGGACGCGTATCGCATTACGTTGCGATCAAGGAGGACGTGACCGAACGCAAGCGGATCGCTGCCGAGCTCGAGCTGCACCGAAGCCACCTCGAGGAGCTCGTCGCAAAGCGCACGAGCGAGCTCGAAAGCGCCAATCGCATGTTGCATGCGCAGGCAGCCGAGATCGAGGACCTGTACGACAACGCGCCGGTCGGTTACATCTCGGTCGACACGTCGGGGACGTTCGTCAACGTCAACCGGACGGCGCTGCGGATGCTCGTTTACGGACGAAACGACCTCGTCGGCGTGCGGACCGTGCGCTCGCTTCTCACGAGCGATACGCAAGCGCAGTTCCCCTCGCGTTTCGAGCGGTTCAAGCAAACCGGCCATGTGCGAGATCTCGAGCTCGTCTGCAAGGACAGCTCGACGCTGCCTGTTCTGCTGAGCGCGACGGCCGTCTACGACGAAGAGCATCGCTTCCTGCACAGTCGGACGACGCTGTTCGACAACCGCGAGCGCAAGGCGCGCGAGCTCGAGATCGCGCTGCTCAACAAGGCGCTTGCGCGCCGCGCCGAGGACGCCGAGGCGGCCAACCGCGCGAAGAGCGCTTTCCTTGCCAACATGAGCCACGAGATCCGCACGCCGATGAATGCGATCATCGGGCTCACCCATCTGTTGCAGCGCGACAGCCGCAGCAGCGTCGAGCGCGACCGGCTCGCCAAGGTGGCCGAGGCCGCGCGCCATCTGCTGCAGGTCATCAACGACATCCTCGATTTGTCGAAGATCGAGGCGGGCAAGACCGTCATCGAGGACGCCGATTTCTCGCTGCGCGATCTGCTCGCGCGCGCCTGCGCGCTGGTGGCCGACCGCGCCCAGGCAAAGGGACTCGAGCTGTCGGTCGACGTCGAGCCGATGCCCGACCAGTTGCGCGGCGATGCGACGCGCCTCGCGCAGGCGCTGCTCAATCTGCTCGGCAATGCGGTGAAGTTCACCGAACACGGTTCGATTACGCTGTCGTGCGGCACGGTCGACGAAGCCGACGACGGCGTGCTCGTGCGCTTCTGCGTGCGCGATACCGGAATAGGCATCGAACGCGACAAGCTCGCGAGGCTATTCAGCGCCTTCGAGCAAGCCGACAGCTCGACCACGCGTCGATTCGGCGGTACCGGGCTTGGCCTCGCGATTACGCGCAATCTCGCGCAACTGATGGGCGGCGACGTCGGCGTCGAAAGCGAGCCGGGAGTCGGCAGCGCGTTCTGGTTCACGGCGCGCCTCGCGCGCGGCGTGCAGCCGCAGGTGTCCCCGCACGGCGCGCTGCACGGGCGCCGCGTGCTCGTCGTCGATGGCGACGCGCCGCGCGCGTCGGCGCTTTGCGACCTGCTGCGAGCGATGTCGCTACGCGCGCAGGCGGTTGCCGCGGGCGATGGCGCGCTTGCCGCGCTGGTCGCCGCCGATGCGTCGGACCCCTACGACGTCGTGATGTTCGACCAGTCGATGCAAGGCGCCGCGAGATACGAGCTCGTGCGGCGCATCGATTCGACGCGGCTTTCGGCGGCGCCGGCGAGCGTGCTCGTCGCAGGCGACGACAGCGTCGCGCTGCGCGAGGAGGCGCGCCTCGCGGGCGTGCGTGCGATCGTCGCGAAACCGGCGAGCGCATCGGCGGTCCTCGGCGCGCTGGTCGAAGCGCTGCAAGACGAGATCCGCGCGCCGCTGCTTGCCTCGCACAGCGCCGCCGAGGCGCGGCTGCGCGAGGCGCACGGCGGCGCCCGCATCCTGCTCGCCGAAGACAACGCGATCAACCAGGAGGTCGCGCTCGAACTGCTGCACGCCGTCGGCCTGTCCGTCGATGTCGCGCAAACCGGTGCGCAGGCGCTCGAGATGGCGCGCGTTCGCGAATACGAGCTGATCCTGATGGACGTGCAGATGCCCGAGATGGACGGGCTTGCCGCGACGCGCGCGATCCGCGCGCTGCCGTTGCCGAAGTCGCCTCCGATTCTCGCGCTCACCGCGAACGTTTTCGCCGAGCATCGCGCGGCGTGTCTGGCGGCCGGAATGAGCGACCACATCGCAAAACCGGTCGAGCCGGCGGCGCTGTACACGACGATACTGCGCTGGCTGCCGAAGCGAGGCGCGACGATGGATGCGGGAGTGACTTCGAGCGCTGTTGCGAGCGTCGTCGACGCCGAGGCCGATTTGGCCGGCGTCGCGGGACTCGATGTCGCCGCGGGACTCAGTCATGTCGGCGGAGGGGTCGCGGGCTATCGGCGCTTGCTCGCGCTCTTCGTCGAACATTATCGCAACGGCCTTCCGGCGATAGAGGCCGCGCTCGCGGACGGCGACGTCGCGAATGCTCAGCGTATCGCGCATTCGGTCAGGGGCGCCGCGGCGACGATCGGCGCGCCGGAAGTCCAGGCGCGCGCGGCAACGGTCGAATCGGCGCTCGCCGCCGGCAAGCCGACCGCGCGACTGACGCCGGATGCCGCCGCGCTGAGCGCTGCGTTGACCAGGTTGTGCGCGGCGCTCGCCGATCGTCTGCGCAGCAAGCCGAGCGTCGAGCCGGCGTCACTCGACGCAGCCGAGGTCGAACGGCTGCTCGACCGCATCGACGCGTTGCTCGAAGGCGCGGACTTCAACGCGAGCATGCTGTGGGAACAGAGCATGCCGCAGCTGCGCGAAGTCGTGCGCGGCGCGTTGCACGACGTCGACAAGCATCTTCGGGCACTCGACTATGAGCAGGCGCTCGCGAGCTTGCGCGCGGCGCGCGACGCCGTGCGGCGTTGCGCCAGTGAGCCATGCACACGCAGCGCACGCCAGCGCGAAGCGGTCGACCAACACGACGCCTGAGCGATGCTCGGTCGTCGCGCGCGTCACCGGCGTGTGCCGCTCATGCGAACAGTCCATGCAGGAACCACTCGCCGTCGTCGATGCCGTAACGGTGGTCGCGATAGATCCAGCACAGCTCGCCGCGCGGGCTTTCGGCGACGTAGTAGTCGCGGCGCACGTCGGCGCCGTCCCACCAGCCCGACTCGATTCGTTCGGGCCCGTCGCGCAGGATCCAGGGCTCGCTTTCGAGCGTCTCGGCGAGCGGCGCGGGTTCGGCCAGCAGCCATGCCGGGCGTGGCGCACGAAAAGTAGGGTCAGACTCGACTTTTCGAACACCGGATCGCTGCCGCTTCGCTCGACGAAAAGTCGAGTCTGACCCTACTTTTCGGAAAGTCGAGTCTGACCCTATTTCCTGCGACGCTCGCTCCGGCCGGTGTTCGGCCTTCGGGTCGACGCGAACGACCGCGCGCTCGCCGAGCCGCGCGCGCATCCGGTCGATCAGCGGCACCGTCGCGGCGGCGGCGGCATCTTCGGGCAGCAGGCCGAGATTGCGACCGGGCAGCGGTGCGGCCTGCTCGCTCGCGAGCGCGAGCGCGACCACCGGCGCACGGAGCTTGACGCGCGCAAGGCGTTCGCGCAGCACGACGTTCAGATGCGAAGCCTCGCGCGCGGGAGCGGCGAGCGCGAAGGGCACGGCGGTACGCGCGGGCGTATCGCGACCGATCGCGTAGCGCTCGTGCACGAGCGCGAGCGATAACCGGGTGACGCCGAGCCCGCGCCCGAGCAGCCAGCCCGCGAGCTCGTGCACCAGACGGTTCAGCGCGAACGCGAGCGCTTCGACGTTCTCGACCGACGACGGCAGCTCGAGCCGCCCTTCGTAGCGCGGCGGCGGCACGAACGGCTCGCGCGGATCGGCGACCAAGCCGCGCATGCGATCGAGCCTATCGACGAACGCGGGCCCGACGCGCCGCGCGAGCGCATCGCGCGGCAACGCGCACGTTTGCCCGACGGTCGTGACGCCTGCATTTGCGAGCAGCGTGACGGCGTCCGCGTCGACGTCGAGCTTGGCGAGCGGAAGCGGCGCGAGCGCGGCGTCGAGCGCGCCGCGCTCGATCAGCGGCTCGCTGCGGCCGCAGCGTGCGAACAGCAGCGCAGCACCGGCGGTCGGCGCGAACGCGAGCTCGCCGCGATAACCGAGCTGCGCGATGCCCGCTTCGAGCTGCGCGCGCAGATTCGGCAGACCGCCGAACAGACGCAGGCTCGCACCGACTTCGGCGAGCACCGCATCGGGCGGCGCGAGATGGACCGCCGGCGTGAATTGCGTGCTCCACGTCGCGACGTTTGCGAGGGCGGCGGCCTCGGTCGCGACGTCGCGATCGCGCAGCACGAGATCGGGCGCGAGCGCGAGCGCAGTCGACACGCCTTGCCGCGCGCGCACACCGGCTGCGCTCGCCGCGTCGTTCGCGATCACGATGGCCGGATGCGAGCCGCCGCTTGCGACCGCGAACGGCTGCGCCGCGTTGTCGGTGATCGCACGCGCAAACGCTTCGAGCGCGAGATCGGGCAGCCGCAAGCAGGCGTAGAGGCGCATCGTTGTCATTCCCGCGCAGAGCCTGCCCCCGAGGGGGTAGTCGGGGGCGGGAACCCCGTGTCGTTCAATGCAAAGTCACCGGGTCCTAAGCGTTCGCGGGGACGACGTGGTGCCAAATCGATTGTTCGCTCAAGCCGAGCTCGGCGAGCTCGGCCGCGCGCAGGTGAGCTTCGTTCGCGCAGAAGAATTCGTCGAGCTGCGGCGGCTTGACCGGCGTACCGGCGAGCATTGCATGCGCTTGGCCGCGATGATGGATCTGGTGCTGGAACAAATGCGCGAGCAGGCGTGTCGTGCCCTCAGTCTCGAGGCCTTTGCGGCGCATCACCGGCACCGGCAGGTCGATCGTGCGATCGTCGAGCGACACGCATGCGGCGATCAATCGGCGGTCCGCCGCGCGTTGCGCTTGCGCGAGCGGCGCGCATTGCTCGAACGGCTCTTCCGGCTCGAAGAAGCGGTCGGGCTCGGTGTTCGGCGGCTGCCCTCGCTGCGCGCGCTCGAGCGCGTCGATGTAATACCAGTCGCAGGTGAGGATGTGATTGAGCGTCGCCTTGATCGACGGAAAGAAGCTCGTGCGCCTGGCGACGAAGTCGTCCTGCGACAGTTTCATGCATGCGCCGAGCAAGCGCAGATTCGACCATGCGTTGTTGCACGCCATCGCGTACAAATGGTGAGCGAGCGATGCCATCGATGGCTCCTTCGATCAATTGGCGACGCGCCGCCGACGAGCCGACGGCGCTTGCGCATGCGATTCGCGCGCGATCGCATAGCCGGCGCTCGTGCGCGCGTCGGACAGCGCTCGCGCCGTCGCGTAGGGCAGCGCGCGCGCCGTCAAGTCGATGAGAATCGGCTGCGCAACGTCGCCGCCTCGGCGCTTGACCACGTGCACGGCGAGCTTGCCGTCGCAAGGGCGGAGCGCCAGGCGCAACGGCGAAGCGGTAGCGCTCGCGCGCTGCCCAGGCCGCCGCCACAGCACGCCCCATGTGCGGCCCTCGCGTGCGGCGACCGCGAGACGGCGCAGCACGCGATCGTCGTGAATGCCGAGCCATGCGAACGCGGCGCCGCACTCGGGCGCTCGCAGCGCCTGTTCGTACGCCCAGAGCTGGTCGCCTTCGTCGCGGCAGCGCACGACGAGAAGGCGCGCGAGGTCGAGGCCCGCCGCGATGAGTCCCGGTGCGTAAGGACGATGCGGCGGGTCGATCCACACGACGTCGCGGCCGCCCGCCTGCACGCGCACGAGCGCGGGCAGCGTGAGCGCGAGCTCGCCGATGCCCTCGCGCGCGAGCGCGACCTCAGTGAGCGCCGCCTGCGGCCAGCCGCCGCCCGGCAGCAGCGCATCGAGCGCAGCGAAGCCCGATGCGAGCGCGGCCGGCTCGGGCGCGCAATCGCCGCCGCGCCAGATCGCGGGATTTTCAAGCAGCGCGGCGAGAGAAGAGGACGGCACGGTGATTGTCGTCCCCGCGAACGCGGGGACCCAGTGGCTTTGCAACGAAACGACGCTGGATTCCCGCCTTCGCGGGAATGACGTGCATCAACCTCCGCCTTGCTCGGCCATCGCTTTGGCCGAGCGGCGCTCGAGCTCGTCGGGCGGCACGTCCTCGACGTGCGTGGCGAGATACCACTGGTAGCCGAACGGATCTTCGACGCTGCCGGTGCGATCGCCGTAGAACTGGTTCGCGACCGGCCGCTTGAGCGTGCCGCCGGCGGCGACCGCCTGCGCGACCATCTTGTCGACGTCCTCGAGGTAGATCATCAGGAACATCGGCGAGCCGCCCATCGTTTTAGCGCTGCGCGCGCCCATCGACGGATATTCGTCGGCCAGCATGATCGTCGAGTCGCCGATCGTGATTTCGGCGTGGCCGATCTTGCCGCCGGGTGCGGAAAAGCGGAACTTCTCGACGGCGCCGAACGCGCGCTTGTAGAACTCGATCGCGCGCGTCGCGTCGTCGACAATCAGATACGGTGTGACGGAGTGATAGCCTTCGGGAATCGGCTTGACGGGCATGGGAGACTCCTTCGTTCAGTTGGGAAAGTAGGGTCAAGTTGGGAAAGTAGGGTCAGACTCGACTTTTCATGCAGCACCTGCGCTTTTGGAGCCGTACGAGAAAAGTCGAGTCTGACCCTACTTTCCGGGACTCCTTCGGTCAGTTGGATTGCGTCCAATGCTTGGCGAACACCGGCGCGACCTTCGGGTGCGCATCGATACGCGCGAGCGTTGCGTGAAACGCCGGGCGCGCTTCGCGCAGATGCGCACGCGCGCCCGACCACTTCGACACGACCGCGGCGTACAGGTCGAGCGAGCCGACGTCGCTGCCGCTCAGGAATGGATGCGCGGGAAAGAGATCGGCGAAGATCTCCCAGTGCTTGTGCAATCGCGCGCGCGTTCCGGCGCGGATGCGCTCTTTCACCGCTTCATCGTCGTCGGCGTCCTTGCAGAAGCGCTCGGGAAAATCGATGACGGTGATCGCCGAATAGCAGTTCGCCGCGACGAACACGAGACCGCGGATCGCCTGCGCGCGTGCCGACGCGTCGCGCGGCAGCAGGCCGCTCGCCGGATGCGCGTCGGCGAGATGAACGTGGATCGCGGCACTTTCGGAAAGCGCGCTGCCGTCGGCGAGCACGAGCGTGGGAATTTGCCCGATCGGGTTGATCTTGAGGAGCTCGGCGAACGCTTCGTTCTGTTCCCACGAAGCGGTCTCGACGATGCGGTACGGCTCGCCGATGATCTCGAGAGCCGCCTGCACCGATGCCGACCCCGAGCCCTTCTTGCCATAGAGGATGTACATCGCGGGTTCTCCGTTGTCGTGCAAACGCCCATTCGGCCTGCCAAAAAACTCCGGGCGGCACGCGGATATCGCCCGCGCGTCGCCCGGCAGGCGCGTCAGTCAGGATCGATTGGTTGCGCGAATGCGCGTTCGTTCCCGCGCCGCTCGCATTGCAGTCAGAGTCGTTGCGGCGGCATGCGTTCGCGTCATAGCCCCTTGCCTCCGCGGACCAGGCCGACGCCGATGCCTTCGATCGCGAACGAGGTCTTGCTCGGATCGACGGCGATCGGCTCGAACTCCGGGTTTTCGGGCAACAGCGTGATTTGCGCACCGCGACGTTTCAACCGTTTGACGGTGACGTCGTCGCCCAGCCGCGCGACGACGATCTGGCCGGAGCGCGCATCGTCGGTCTTGTGCACGGCGAGAAGATCGCCGTCGAGAATGCCGGCGTCCTTCATGCTCGCGCCCCGCACGCGCAGCAGATAGTCCGCGCGCGGCGAGAACAGATCGGAATCGATTTGGTAGCGGGCCTCGATGTGCTCGGCGGCGAGAATCGGGCTGCCCGCCGCGACGCGGCCGACCAGCGGCAGCGTTCCCTGCAGCGGCACGCCGGGCATGTCCTTCAATCGCAGGCCGCGTGAAGCGCCTGGCACCATTTCCAAGGCGCCTTTTTTAGCCAATGCGCGCAAGTGGTCTTCGGCCGAGCTCGCCGTGGAAAAGCCGAGTCCCTGCGCGATTTCGGCGCGGGTGGGCGGCATGCCCGTTGCTTCGAGGTGGCCGCGAATCCAGTCGAGGATCTGCTGCTGGCGCGGCGTGAGGCGCGCGACCGGCTGCGGCGCGCCGTGGCGCAAATGCGCAAACGGACGACGATCGGAAGGCGCTCGGGTGGCCATCGGTTACCGAATGTATATACGGTACCGTTATTATAGACGGTAATGGCCGTACGTCAAGCCGGCCGCGGACTTTGACCATCGGCGCGCAGGCGACCTATAGTCCGTGCGGCGCCGCCCGGGCAGGCGAGCCACAAAAGGGAGCAACCATGAGCAAGGGTTTCCTCATCGCATGGCTGGTGATCTTCGTCGCGTGGTTCATCGGCAGCTTCATCGTCCACGGCGTGCTGCTGCACGACGACTATATGAAGCTCGGCAATCTCTTCCGCTCCGAGATGGACTCGCAGCAGTTCCTTCCCTGGATGGTTCTCGCGCACGTGATCCTCGCCGGCGCGCTGGTGTGGATCTATTCGCGCGGCGTCGAGGCCGCGCCGTGGCTGCCGCAGGGCATCCGCTTCGGCATCGCCGTCGCGCTGCTGACCGTGGTGCCGACGTACATGATCTATTACGTCGTGCAGCCGATGCCGGCGCCGACCGTCGTCAAGCAGATCGTGTTCGATAGCGTGCTGCTGCTGATCCTCGGTATCATCGTGGCGTTCATGTATCGGCCGCGCCCGCAGACACAGGGGCAATGACGCTGCAATCGCTTCTCGGCATCGAACTGCCGATCATTCAGGCGCCGATGGCGGGCGTGCAAGCCGCAACGCTCGCGATCGCCGTTTCGAACGCCGGCGGGCTCGGCTCGTTGCCGTGCGCGCTCCTCACGCTCGACGGCGCTCGAAGCGAGCTCGCGGCCATCCGCGAGCAGACGACGAAGCCGTACAACGTCAACTTCTTCTGCCACCAGCCGCCGGCGCCGAGCACCGAGCGCGAAGCGGCATGGCGCGCCGCGCTCGCGCCGTACTATCGGGAGCTCGGCGTCGATGCCGGTCCCGCCGGACCCGGGCGCATGCCGTTCGATGCCGAAGCGGCCGACGTGCTCGCGCAGTTCAGGCCCGCGGCCGTGAGCTTTCATTTCGGCTTGCCGTCGGACGACCTCCTCGCGCGTGTGCGAAGCCTCGGCGCGAAGGTCCTGTCGTCGGCGACGACCGTCGACGAAGCGCGCTGGCTCGAGCAGCGCGGCGTCGACGCGATCATCGCGCAGGGCGTGGAAGCCGGCGGCCATCGCGGCATGTTCCTGTCGCGTGATACGACGACGCAGATCGGAACGCTTGCGCTCGTGCCGCAGATCGTCGACGCGGTCCGCGTGCCGGTGATCGCGGCCGGCGGCATTGCCGATGCGAAGGGCGTGGCCGCCGCGATCGCGCTCGGTGCGGCGGGCGTGCAGGTCGGAACGGCATACTTGCTGTGTCCGGAAGCGACGACGTCCGCCGTTCATCGTGCGGCGTTGCGCAGCGACGCGGCACGTCATACGGCGCTGACGAATCTCTTCACCGGCCGTCCCGCGCGCGGGATCGTCAATCGCCTGATGCGCGAGCTCGGTCCGATGAGCAGTGCCGTCCCGGAATTTCCGCTCGCCACACCGGCCATCGCGCCGCTGCGGGCGAAGGCGGAGAGTCTCGGCAGCGGCGACTTCTCGCCGTTGTGGTGCGGACAGAATCCAACCGGATGCACCGAAATGCCGGCCGCGCAGCTGACGCGCGAGCTCGCCGCGGTGTACGCGCGTTGAGGACGATCGCTCGCGCCGCATTGCTCGTTGCATCGCTTGCGTGCGCGATCGCCGTTCGCGCGCAACCGATCGGATCGGATTCGTACACCGAAACGATGGAGCTCGATGGCCGCGATGTCGCCATCGACGTCTATCCATCGACGTCGCGCGAAATCGTGGGCATCGCGATCGTCGCGCACGGCTTCACGCGCGCGCGGGTGCGCCATCGCGATCTCGCGCGCGCGCTCGCCGCGGCCGGCGTCACCGCGGTCGTTCCGGATTTGCCCAATGTAATGGATCACTGGGGCAACGGCGAAGCGATCGCGCAACTTGCGCGCAGCATCGAGCGCGGCGCTCTCGGCGTCGCGCCGGTCGCGCGCTCGCGCATCGTGCTCGTCGGCACGTCGGCGGGCGGCCTCGCCTCCGTGCTGGCGGCGGCGAAGCTGCCGGGCATCGCGGGATGGATCGGTCTCGATCCGGTCGATCGAACGGGCACGGGCATGCGCGCCGCATCGAAGCTCGAATCGCCCGCCGTCGTTCTGCTCGCCGAGCCCTCGGGGTGCAATCTGTTCGGCAGCGGGCGCTCGATCGCGCACTCGGCGCCGCATCTGCTGCGCGCCGAGCTTCTTCGCGGCGCGTCGCACTGCGATTTCGAAAGCCCCACCAACAAGCTCTGCAGCGCGATGTGCGGCGAACCCTCGCCGCAGATACAGGCGCTCGCGCGCGAGGAGACCGTCAGCGCCGTGCTCGAGATTCTCGCAGCGGGCGGCGCCGTGCGCGAGTTGGACTCGCTGCCCGCCGAGCACTAGCCGCGCCGCAACAATTCGGAAGGATTTACAAAGTGGTCCGCGTTCGTGCGCGCCCAGGGAACGTCGACGCGCTGCCGGCATCAGAACGCTTCGAGATCGAACGAAAGCTGGCGACATGCGCGACCCATCACGATCCGCGTTCACGCCGAAGCACGCACGGGCGCTGCGAGCGGCGCTCGCATCCATCGTCATCACGATAGCCGCGGCGACCGCGCCGCTCGCACGCGCGCAGCAGCCATCGTTGTTCGAAGTGCCGGTCCCGGGCACGTTGCCGGAAGAGCGCGCGAGCGCTCGTCCCGATACGCGCGTGGCCGATATCGAGTCGAACAAGAGCTACGTCATTCCCGCGCTCGACATCCTCGGGTTCCAGTTCCTGCTCAATCGCCGAAATCACCATGTCTATTCGAACGGCGAATACGACGTCACCGCGGCGTCGATCCGGCACAACCTCGGCACGAAATGGGTCGTCGACAACGATCCGTACTCGGTCAATCAGTTCCTGCATCCCTATCAGGGCTCGATCTACCACGGCTTCGCGCGTTCAGCGGGCCTCAACTACTGGGAATCGCTCGGCTACACGTTCGCCGGGAGCTTGCTGTGGGAAATCGCCGGCGAAACGACGCCGCCGTCGAAGAACGACCAGATCGCGAGCGGCATCGCCGGCTCGTTTCTAGGCGAGGCGCTGTTCCGGATGGCGAACCTCGTGCTCGAAGGCGAGGATCTGCCGCCGATCTGGCGCGAGGTCGCCGCCGCCGTGATCTCGCCGTCGACCGGTTTCAACCGACTCGCATTCGGCAGTCGCTTCGACACCGTCTTCCCGAGCCACGACCCCGCGCGCTACAGCCGCTTCACCGTCGGCTACGCCGGCACGACGCAGAACGATCCCGGAGCCGCAACGAAGTTGAAGCGCAACGAAGGTATCGTCGAATACGCGATGGACTACGGATTGCCGGGCAAGCCCGGTTACACGTACTCGCGGCCGTTCGACTATTTCGCCGTGCAGGCGACGCTGTCCAGCGCGAATGGCTTCGAGAATATCCTGACGCGCGGTCTGCTGTGGGGCCGCGACTACGAAGTCGGACCGACCTATCGCGGCATCTGGGGGCTTTACGGCAGCTACGATTACATCGCGCCGCAGCTGTTCCGCATTTCGAGCACGGCGCTTTCGCTCGGCACGACCGCGCAATGGAACTTGTCCGACGTAATCGCCGTTCAGGGGACGGGGCTGCTGGGAACCGGTTATGCGGCCGTCGGTACGTTGCATGGAACCGCGGAAAACGACTACCACTACGGCGTCGCTCCGCAGGCACTCGCCGCGATGCGCGTGATCTTCGGCAATCGCGCGTCGCTCGACCTCACCGCCCGCGAGTATTTCGTGAGCCGCGTCGGCGGCGCCGTCACCAGCGGCAAGGACAACATCGTGCGCACCGAGGCCGCGTTCACGATTCCCGTCTACGGACCGCACGCGGTGTCGCTTCGCTACCAGCTCACGCGGCGCGACGCGTCGGGCGACCTCGGCGATACGACCCAGACACGCGGCACGATCGGAATCTTCTACACGCTGCTCGGACACGATCGCTTCGGCCAGGTCGACTGGCAGCGCTGATCTTCGGAAAGACTCGACAGCGCGACGCGCGTTGTGTAGCGTCGCTGCGAGCGGATCCGCGCCGACGGAGGACGTGATGAGGCGACAACCCGAGCTGGGCGAGCGTTTCCGGGCGCTTCATGCGCGTCCCGGCATCTTCGTCGCGCCGAACCCATGGGACGCCGGGTCGGCGCGCATACTCGCAACGCTGGGGTTCGAGGCGCTCGCAACGACCAGCGCGGGTCTCGCGTTCGCGCTGGGCCGGCCGGACGCGCAACGCGCGCTTTCGCGCAACGAGACGCTTGCCAATGCACGCGACATCGCCGCGGCCACGGACCTGCCGGTTTCGGCGGATCTGGAGAACGGCTTCGGCGACGACCCGCAGGCGTGCGCCGAGACGATCCGGCGCGCGGCGCTGGCGGGCCTTGTCGGCGGATCGATCGAGGACGCGACCGGCCGTGCCGAAGAACCCATCTATCCGTTCGAGCGTTCGGTCGAGCGCGTCGCCGCCGCGGTGGCGGCGGCGCGCTCGCTCGACTTTCCATTCACGCTGACCGCGCGCGCCGAGAACTTCCTTTTCGGACGCCGTGACCTCGACGACACGATCCGCAGGCTCGTTGCGTTCGCCGAGGCGGGCGCCGACGTGCTGTTCGCGCCGGGGCTCACGACGCGCGAGTCGATCTCGGCCGTCGTGCGCGCGGTCGCGCCGCGGCCCGTGAACGCGATCATGGGGCTCGCCGGAGCGAACATTGCGCTCGCCGAGCTCGGCGCGCTCGGCGTGAAGCGCGTGAGCCTCGGCTCGTCGCTCGCGCGCGCCGCGATCGGCGAGATGATGCGTGCGGCGACCGAGGTGCACGAATGCGGGACGTTCGAATTCGCGTCGCGCGCGACGCCCTATGCGAAGCTCAACACCCTGTTCAACGAATTCGGCTCGCAGAGCGGCAATGCAAAGCGATGAGCGCGCGATCCGCGACTTGATCGCGACGTGGATGGACGCGTCGGCGCGGGGCGATATCGCGTCGATCCTGCCGTTGATGGCGGACGACGTCGTGTTTCTCGTCTACGGGCATCCGCCGATGCGCGGCCGCGATGCGTTCGCGGCGTCGTTTCGCGCCGCCGGCGAGCGGCAGAAGATCGACGGCCGCAGCGACATCGAGGAACTCGTCGTGTCGGGCGACATGGCGTACTGCGTGAGCCGGCTCGCGGTGACGATCACGCCTCCGGGGGTCGCGGCGAACCACCGCAGCGGTTACGTGTTGACCGTGCTGCGCAAGAAGCCGGACGGCGACTGGGTGATCGCGCGCGACGCGAACCTGCTCGCGCCCGCAGGAGGCTCGTGATGAACGGGACATCGGCGCCGATGCGCGTGCACACCGGCGGCTGTCACTGCGGCCGCGTGCGTTTCGAGGTGCGCGCGCCGGCGCGTCTCGCGGTGAGCGAATGCAATTGCTCGATGTGCTCGAAGTCGGGTTATCTGCACCTGATCGTGCCGCGCTCGCGCTTCCGGCTGCTTTCGGGCGAATCGGCGCTTTCGACCTACACGTTCAACACGGGTACGGCGAAGCATCTGTTCTGCTCGGTTTGCGGCGTCAAATCGTTCTACGTTCCGCGCTCGCACCCCGACGGCTACAGCGTCAACGCGCGCTGCCTCGACGAAGGAACCGTGGAGGCGATGGACATCGAGCCGTTCGACGGACGCGAATGGGAGAAGCAGTATCCGCAGGGGCGCGGCGTCCTGCCCGATGAATGATCGCGCATCCGCAGGAGGACCGACGATGAAAGAGCTCCTGAGCGAAACGGCCGAGCGCGCCGCCGCTTACCTCGAACGCCTTGCGCAGCGCCGCGTTTCACCCGACGAGCGCGCCGTCGCGGCGCTGGCGCGTTTCGACCGCCCGCTGGCAGAGCAGCCGGCGAGTCCGCGGGCGGTGCTGCGCGAGCTCGACGAAATCGGATCGCCGGCGACGACCGCGATGGCCGGGCCGCGCTTCTTCGGATTCGTGATCGGCGGCACGCTTCCCGCCGCGCTTGCCGCGAACTGGCTCGCGACCGCCTGGGATCAGAACAGCGGCCTCTACGCCCCGACGCCGGCGACGGCGGAAATCGAGCGCGTCGCGCTCGGCTGGCTGCTCGACGTCCTCGCGTTGCCACAATCGTGCGCCGGCGCGTTCGTCACCGGCACGACCGTCGCGCACATTACCGCGCTCGCCGCCGCCCGCCACGCCGTGCTCGCGAACGCCGGCTGGAACGTCGAAGCCGACGGGTTGTTCGGCGCGCCGGCGATCGACGTCGTCGTCAGCGCCGAAGCGCATCCGACACTGTTCAAGGCGCTTGGCGTCATCGGTCTCGGGCGCAACCGCGTCATCAAGGTGCCCGTCGACGGCCAGGGCCGCATGCGCGCGGACGCGCTGCCGGCGATCACGCGTCCGACGATCGTTTGCGTGCAGGCCGGCAACGTCAACACCGGCGCGTTCGATCCGGTCGACGACATCTGCCGCGTCGCGCATCGCCGCGGCGCGTGGGTGCACGTCGACGGCGCTTTCGGGCTGTGGGCGCGCGTCGCGCCGTCGCGCGCGCCGCTCGCCGCCGGCATCGAGCACGCCGATTCGTGGGCGACCGACGCGCACAAGTGGCTGAACGTGCCGTACGACAGCGGCGTTGCGCTCGTACGCGACGCCGACGCGCTGCGCGCGGCGATGGCGATCAGCGCCGAATACCTGCCGACGAGCGAGCGCAGGAACCCGTCCGACTACACGCCCGAGCTCTCGCGGCGCGCGCGCGGCGTCGACGTATGGGCCGCGTTGCGCTCGCTCGGCCGCAACGGGCTCACCGAGCTCGTCGAGCGCAACTGCGGTCAGGCGCGCCGCTTCGCCGACGCGCTCGCGTCGAGCGGCTACCGGATCCTCAACGACGTCGTGCTGAACCAGGTGCTCGTCTCGTTCGGCGATGCGCAGACGACGAGCCGCGTGATCGCCGCCATTCAAGCGGACGGCACGTGCTGGTGCGGCAGTACCGTGTGGCAGGGACACACGGCGATGCGCATCAGCGTCGTTTCGTGGGCGACGACCGACGACGACGTCGACCGCAGCGTCGAGGCGATCCGGCGCATCGCGACGGCGGAGACGAACCGGACGGGGAAGTGACGTCAGCTATGGAAAAGAGCGCTACATCGGAGGCATCATGAAAGTCGGCATTCTCGGCTCGGGCATCGTCGCGCAAGTGCTCGCGAGCGGTTTCCTCAGGCATGGTCATGACGTGATGGCGGGCACGCGCGAGCCCGCGAAGCTCGCCGACTGGCGAAAGCAGAACCCGGCGGCACAGGTCGGCCGCTTCGAGGACGCCGCCCGATTCGCGGACCTTGCGGTGCTGGCGGTGAAGGGAACGGTCGCGCTCGACGCGATACGCGCAGCCGGCGCCGAGCATCTTGGCGGCAAGACCGTGATCGACACGACCAATCCGATCGCCGACGCGCCGCCGGTCAACGGCGTGCTGCGCTATTTCACGAGCTTCGACGAGTCGTTGATGGAACGGTTGCAGCATGCATTTGCCGACGTGCGTTTCGTGAAGGCGTTCAACTCGGTCGGCAACGCATGCATGGTGAACCCGAGCTTCGCGGGCGGAAAGCCGACGATGTTCATCTGCGGCAACGATGGCGGGTCGAAGCAGACGGTGACGCGCATCCTCGATCAGTTCGGATGGGAGACCGAGGACATGGGGAGCGTCGAAGCGGCCCGCGCCATCGAACCGCTGTGCATGCTGTGGTGCATCCCCGGCTTCTCGCGCAATCAGTGGACGCATGCGTTCAAGCTGCTGCGCTGAACGGGTCCGCCGATGCTGTCAACACGACCGCGCCCACGATTTGAGAGCGAAGGCGTTCCCGGGTTAGGCTAGCTCCGTCGCGCCCCGGCGCCGCGCGAGCATCGCGGCGCCGAGCCGCACATCACCTTCTGCAACGGGAGAGACGAGATGACCGCGTTCAATGCCGTGCGCTTCCGCGTCAAGTCGGGACGCGACGAGGAGTTCCTGCAGTTTCATCGCGAGGCGAACGCCGAATTTGCAGGCTTTCGCGGCGCCGTGATCATCAAGACGGGCGATCGCTCGTACTGTTTCATCGGCGGCTGGGATGATTTCGACAGCATCGTCGCCGCGCGTGCGCAAATGATCGGCATGCTCGATCAGGTCCGCGACATGCTGGAGGACCTGGGGGGCGACTTGGGCGTCACCGACCCGATCTCCGGCGAAACGGTCGTCGAGTTGCCCGCGAAGAAGAAGGCGGCGCGCCGCGCGACCAAGGCTCGTTCGCCCGCCGAGCCGTCGCCGGAAGACGATTGACCCGCGGTCGGCTCGCGTGAAGGAGCGGGCCGCCGAGCGCGCTGCCGATCTGCTGCGCCGCCATCGCGTCGCGGCGCTCGGTACGCTGCACGACGATGCGCCGAGCGTCACGATGACGCCGTTCGCGCTGATCGCCGACCCGCTCGCGCTGGTCGTGCTCGTGAGCGGGCTTGCGTCGCATACGAAGGACATGCGCGTCGACGGCCGCGTCGGCGTGCTGGTGACCGAACCCGAATCCGACGGCCTGTCGGTCCATACGCTTGCGCGTGTATCGATGCAATGCAACGCGCGCGCGCTTGCGCCGGAGGGTCCGCTCCACGACGTTGCGCGTCGTGCCTACGCGGCGCGTTTTCCCGACATGCTGGACCTGTTCTCGCTCGGCGATTTCGCGCTGTTCGCGATCGAGCCCACGGCGGTTCGCGTCGTGTCGGGCTTCGCGCAGGCATCCTCGATCACGCCGGCTTCGCTCGCCGCGGCGCTTCGCTCGAGCTAGCGCCTGTTCCCGCTATGAACGCGCGGGCGAACGGGTGGCATCGGGTGCCCATCGAGGCGCCTGACGAAGCGCAGGCCGGGCAACGCGCACGCGTTCATAGCGTGAACAGGCCCTGAATCGACGGCGTCAGGGCATCAACACGTAAGTCCCCGGCGCTGCGTCGAGCGGCGAATAGCCTTGCCGTGGCGCGCCGACCGGCGGGAGCGCCACGCGCTCGCCGGAATGCGCGGCGAGCCACTGTTGCCATTCCGGCCACCACGACCCGTCCTTGCGCGGCGCCTGCGCGATATAAGCTTCGGGATCGAGATACGTCCCTTCGTTCACGCGCGTCATGAGCTGATAGCTTCGCCCCGGATGGCCAGGCTCGCTGACGATGCCGGCGTTGTGTCCGCCGGTGGTCAATGCGAACGTGATTTCCGCGCCGGTCAGCAGATGGATCTTGTAGACCGAGCGCCACGGCGCGACGTGGTCGCTCACCGTGCCGACGCAGAATATCGGCACGCGGATGTTCGAAACGGCGATCGGCTTGCCGCCGACGCGGTAGCGGCCCTCCGCAAGATCGTTGTTGAGGAACAGCCGCCGCAGGTACTGCGTGTGCATCCGGTAGGGCATCCGCGTCGTGTCGGCGTTCCACGCCATCATGTCGGTCATCGGCGCACGTTCGCCGAGGATGTATTCGCGCACGATCCGCGACCAGACGAGATCGTTCGAGCGAATGAGCTGGAACGCGCCCGCCATCTGATCGGCAGACAGGTAGCCGCGGTCGAACATGATGTCCTCGAGGAACATCATCTGCGATTCCTCGATGAACAGCGCAAGCTCGCCCGGCTCGGTGAAATCGGCCTGCGCGGCGAGCAGCGTGACGGTCGACACGCGCTCGTCGCCGTCGCGCGCGAGCGCCGCGGCGGCGATTGCGAGCAGCGTGCCACCGAGGCAATAGCCGACCGCGTGGACGTTGCGCCCGGGCATGATCGTCGTGACGGCGTCGAGCGCGTCCATGATGCCCATCCGCAGGTAGTCGCCCATGCCGCGATCGCGATCGTCCTCGTCGGGGTTCTTCCACGACACGCAGAACACCGTGTGACCCTGGTCGACGAGGTATTTGATCAACGAATTGCCCGGCGATAGATCGAGGATGTAGTACTTCATGATCCACGCCGGGATGATCAGCACCGGTTCGGGGTGCACGGTCGGCGTCGTGGGTGAGTACTGGATCAGCTCCATCAGCCGGTTACGGAACACGACCGTCCCGGGCGTAACCGCGACCGTTTCGCCGGGGCGGAACTTCTCGCTGCCCGCCGGCGGGCGTCCCGCCTGCTTGCGCTCGAAATCGTCGATCCAGTTCATCGCGCCGAACAGCATGTTGAGACCGCCCGTTTCGGCGGTCTTGCGAAGCACTTCGGGGTTGGTCAGCGGAAAGTTCGACGGCGCGATGATGTCGAGTATCTGACGCGCCATGAACTCGACGATGTCCTCGTGGTGCTTCGACATGCCGCGGATGTCGGACGTCGCGTTGTGCCACCATTGCTGCGTGAGCAGGAACGTTTGCGCGTACAGATTGAACGGATAGAGCTTCCAGTCAGGATGGCGGAAGCGACGGTCCTGCGGTAGCGGCTCGATGCACCACGGCGCGTCCGGTTGCACGCTGCGCGGCGCGTAGAGGGCAAGCCGGTAGAGCTTGCGCCATGCCTTGCGCGCGAGCTCTGCCTGCCGCGCCGGCGACAGTTGAAGGTGCGACACCCAATCGACGTACGATAGCCACAATGCCGCCGGCGAAACAGCGCCGGTGTAGCGCCCGAGGATGCTGTGCAGCCAGCGGTCGAAGCCGTCAGCGTGTATCGGCTGCGCGAGCACGGCGGGCATCACCGGCTCGGGGCTGCGTTGCTTCAGCGGCAGCGCGACTACGTTGCCGAGAACGGCGGAGGGCGAGTCGGAATCGGACTGTGGGCGGCTCATCGAATGCTCCCGTGGCAGGCGGCACGATGGAGGCGATCCTGCCGCTCCTTCACTCGCATGCTAGGCGCGCGCGAAGCCACGCAGATTGACCTTCCTCAATCGATCGGACCACGCGGCGGCGCCGGCGGTTCCGACGCGTGCGGCGCTTTGCCGCAGCTCAGTCGCGGTCTCGACAACGATGGAGGCGGCGCGCGTCGGAGTTGTCCGCTCAGGCGTGCGTGCGCACGCGCATCGTGCGCGCAACGGCCGCCTCGAGCGCGAGTTCGGCGTGATCGCACACGACGATCGTCAACGGCGTCTGCTGCAGCACGTCGAGCCGTTGCGCCGGCGCAACGCCGTACGCGAGCAGTCGATCGCGCAACATCGGATCGAGCGTCGCGTCATAGCCGACGAACTCCACGCTTTCGCCGGGCGCGATGTCGGCGAGGCGGCGCTCGATCATGGCAGCGCGCGAAGGACGAAGTTCGCGGCGCCGCCCACGGCGAACGCGGTCGGCATGATCAGCGCGAGCATCAGCGCGGCGGTGCGCAATCCCTGCTCCTTCACGATCATCATCACGCTCGCGATGCACGGCACGAACAGCGTGATCGTCACCATGCCGACGACCATCTGCAAGGGCGACAGCGCGTTGCCCATCGCGAAGAGGCCGGTCGCCCCGAAGTCGCGGCGCAGGAATCCCATCACGAACGCCGCCGATGCTTCCTTCGGCAAGCCGAGCCATCCCGTGACGAGGGGTTCGCCGCGCGCGATGATCCAGGGCAGCGCACCGAGCTTGTCGAGCGTGAACATCAGCAACGTGCCGAACAGGAACAGCGGGATCACCTCGATCAGGTACCAGCGCAAACGGCCTGCAGTCTTCTTCAGTACGTTCGCGGCGACCGGAAGGCGCATCGGCGGCATTTCGGTCACCAGCGGGATACGCCTGCCCGGCACCAGCTTCGCCGCAAGCCAACCGGCGGCAAGCATGGTCACGACGAGCGTCACGACCCACGCGAGCATGCCGCCGAAGCCGACGGCGCCGAGCATGCCCATGACCACGCCGAGCTGCGCCGAGCAGGGGATCGC
This sequence comes from uncultured beta proteobacterium, assembly GCA_963728935.1. Lineage (GTDB taxonomy): Bacteria > Pseudomonadota > Gammaproteobacteria > Burkholderiales > Casimicrobiaceae > CAVSMC01. The sequence goes on from CAVSMC010000008.1 coordinate 304,338, forward strand.
GAGCGCCATCAGGAACGTCGCGATCAGCCGCTCGCGTCGAGTGTGCAGAATGCGCGTCGTCAGCGTTCCCATCGTGACGCAGCCGAGTCCGAGCACCATCGGAAGAACGGCGCGGCCGTTCAGTCCGATCGCGGCGAACGCGCGGTTGGCGAGCACGGAAAGCCGCGAGAAGTAGCCCGAGTCCTCGAGCAAGCCGAACGCGATGAAGAACGTCGTCACGATCGGCAAAATCAGCGCGATCGCGTACGTCATTCCCATCGTCCACAGCCCGTATTCGCCGACGAGAAGATCGGCGAGCCACGGCCACGCCGCGTGATCGGTGACGAACGCGGTGATGGCCGGATTGAGCACGCCGCCGAACAGGCCCTCTTCCGTCCATTTGACGAGCGTGCCGGCGCCGAAGACGCCGACGAACTCGTACACCGCGAACAGCACTGCGACGAGGATCGGCACGCTCCACACGCGGTGAACGACGAGCCGGCCGATCTTCGCTGCAGCCGGGAGCGTCGCCTTCGCCGCCGTGCGCAACACGCGTGCCGCGATCGCGTCGGCGGCGGCGGAACGCGCCGCCGCGAGTGCGCCGGCGATCTCGCCGCCGTGTTCGGCCGATGCGCGCTCGCGCAGATCGACGAGCAGGCGGAAGTCGGCGTCGAGCCGCGCCGCGAGCCATTGCTCGACTTCATGATCGTCGCCGAGAAACAGCGCGGCGAGCGCGCGGCTCGCAATCGGCGGGCGCGCGATGCGCGCGTCGATCAGCCGTTGCGCTTCGCCGATCGCGCGCTCGATCGCGGTCGGGTACGAGAAATTGGGCGCGACGCGCGGCGCGCGCAGCGCGTGGACCAGCGCGCCGATGCCTTCGCCGGCGGTTGCGACGGTCGGGATGACGTCGACGCCGAGCTCGCGCGCGAGCGCGGCGGCGTCGATCGATACGCCGCGCGCAGTCGATTCGTCGTGCATGTTGAGCGCGAGCGCGAGCGGCAGACCCGTGTCGGCCAACATGAGCGTGAGCGCGAGCGTGCGTCGCAGGTGCTTGGCATCGCCGATCTGGATCAGCGCGCGCAGATCCTCGTGCAACAGGGCACGCATCGTCGCGCGCTCGTCATCGCTTCGCGCGGGCAGCGTGAGCACGCCCGGGGTGTCGAGCACGTCGGTGTCTCGCGCGAAGCGGGCGGCGGCGCGCGCGACTTCGACCGTCGTGCCGGGATAGTTCGAGACGTTGACATAAGTGCCGGTGAGACGGTGGAAGATCACCGACTTGCCGACGTTGGGATGACCGATCAGCGCGTGCGTGCGCGCATTGCGGCGGTCGGCGGGCGCATCGAGTGCGACCGCGGCGCCGCTGGAAGAAGGTGAGCAGTGCATCGACCGGCGGACGGGGGCGTCAATGAGAATGATTCTAATTGACACACTGCCGGCGAGCGCGGCGCCGCGCGTCTTTATCGCGTGCGCTTGATTCGGATCAATTTCGTGTGCGGCGTCGTGTCGCTTGCCGACAACTAACGAGAATGGCCTCGCCGAGCTCGTCCGAACGCGAACCAATATGCGGCGACATTGATGCCGACGAGCGCAATCCCGAGCCACAGCTGCGTGTCGCGCGTGAGACCCACGGGATAGAGCAGCGGCATGACGTAGCGGTCGATGAAATCGCCTTCGTACGTCGCAAGGCCGCCGGCGGCGCGCAGCCGGTTTTCGAGCGGCGTCAGCGGACAGATCGTGCCGCTGAACTCGACGTACGCGGCCCACAGCGCGGCGGGCACGTGCGCCCACGCGACGGGCGGCCAGCGCATCACGAGCAATCCGCCGAGTGTTGCGAACACGACGAACGCGAAGTGCAGGGCGACGACGAGATCGGCGGTGATCACGGCGAGTGTGCGGCCCCGAAGCGACGCGGCCGTGCGCAGCATGCGTCGTCGACTGCTACGATGCAAGTCTTGGCGACGAGCAGGTTCTCACGGCGATGACGGCAATGATGCAGGCGATGGTATGCGAAGCTGCGCATCGTCCTCTCGCGCTGCGCGCGATGCCGCGCCCTTCTCCGGGTCCGGGTGAGTTGCTGATAGCCGTGCGCGCGTGCGGTGTCTGCCGGACCGACCTGCATCTGGTCGACGGCGAGCTGCCGGACCCGAAGCAACCGGTCGTTCCCGGTCACGAGATCGTCGGTACGGTCGTTCAGCTCGGTTCGGGTGTAGCCGGCTTCGCGATCGGCGCGCGCGTCGGAGTGCCATGGCTCGGCTGGACATGCGGCCATTGCGCCTACTGCACGAGCGGACGCGAGAACCTGTGCGGCGAGGCGCGCTTCACCGGCTACCAGCGCGACGGTGGCTACGCCGAGTTCGCCGTTGCCGACGCCCGTTTCGCTTTCCCGCTGCCCGATGCGTATGACGACCTGAGGGCGGCGCCGCTGCTTTGCGCGGGGCTGATCGGTTATCGCGCTTACGCGCTCGCGGGTGCGGCGAAGACGATCGGCGTCTACGGCTTCGGCGCCGCCGCGCACCTGATTGCTCAAGTCGCGCTCGCGCAACGACGCACGGTGTTCGCGATGACCCGCCCCGGCGATACGGCGGCGCAAGCGTTCGCGCGCTCGCTCGGCGTCCAATGGGCCGGCGGTAGCGACGAGAAGCCGCCGGCCCTGCTCGATGCCGCGCTGATCTTCGCGCCGGCCGGGGGGCTCATTCCCGCGGCTCTTGCGGCGAGCGCGCGCGGAGCGACGATCGTCTGTGCCGGCATCCACATGTCCGACATCCCGTCGTTCCCGTACCGGCTGCTGTGGGGAGAGCGTGTCGTGCGCTCGGTCGCGAACCTCACACGCGCCGACGGCCTCGCGTTCCTCGCGCTCGCCGCCGCGCTGCCGCTCGACGTCCATATCGTGCCGCATGCCCTCGAGCGCGCGAACGAGGCACTCGAGCGCGTTCGCGCAGGCACGCTCGACGGCGCCGCCGTCTTGACGATCGGCGGTTGACGGCGTCGAATAGCCGAAGAGCGACCAGTGCCGCACTTTCCGGCCCGCGCCGCCGGTTCCGCCGTCACCAACCCGAAAGGAACGCTCCAAATGGCCACCAAGACTGCTGCCAAGCCCGCCACCAGAAGGTCCAAACCCGCCGCCAAGAAGTCCCAGCCGCGCGCACGCGCGTCCTCATCGGGCGGTGCCGCGCCCGCGGCTTTCGCGATGCCGGGCATGGGTCAGATGCCGAAGATGCCCAACATGCTGACCACCGAGCAGGCGATCGAGCTCTACAAGGCCAACGCTGCGATGGCGCTCGACATCATCAACGCGGCGATCGACGGTACGGCGAAGCTGCGGCAGAAGCAATTCGAGGGCGAGGAGACGGCGCGCGCAATGAGCAAGAAAGCCGCCAAGACAGCGGCGGAGGCGCGCGATGCGCAGTCGCTGGTGCAAGCGGGTCAGGGGGTCGCGCAGGAAGCGATCGACAAGTCGATGCGCTACTGGGGCGAGATGTTCGACCTGATCGTCGAGATCCAGAAGCGGCTGTTTTCGCTGATCGAGGAGCAGGCGCAGGGCATGCCGGGCGTCAAGCAGGCGAAGGCGGCGCTCGCGATGATGCCGGACTTGAAGCAGATGCAGAACGTCGTGTCGGCGATGCAGGGCGTCGTATCGTCGGGCGGGCCTGCGCTCGAGTCGATGCAGCGTGTGATGTCCGATTTCACGAAAATGGCGCAGAACGCGATGCCCGGTGCGAAGCGCTGACGTTCGCCGCCTCGAGCAAACGGCCGTCGCGCCAACGCGGCGGCCGTTTTTGTCGTTGCGGCGAAGGTCCCCCCCGGGCGATTTTGACGTACGTCATTCGGCTGACCGGGCGCGCGGACGACAATGGGGCCGTGCGGAGGCGCACGATGCCAGCCGTCCCCCCGTTCATCGCTGACGCTCACGCGCGCACCACGGCGGATGTCTGTGCATCGATGGGCGTCGATCGCGCGCATGGCCTTGGCGTCGACGTCGCCCGCGCACGGCTCGCCGAGGCGGGGCCGAACGCGCTGCCGCCGACGGCTCGCGTCCCGCTCTGGCGGCGAGTCGCCGCACAATTCTCGAGCCCGCTCATCCTGCTGCTGATCGCGGCAGCGGCTGTGTCCTTTGCGGTGTGGGCGATCGAGGGCCACGGCGGCGCTCCGCACGAGGCGCTGACTATCCTCGCGCTCGTCGTGTTGAATGGCGTGCTGGGATACGCGCAGGAAGCTCGCGCCGAGCGTGCGCTCGCGAGCCTCGCGCGGATGTCGGCGGCCACGGCGATCGTCACCCGCGACGGCGTGCGCGCGGTGATCGCTGCCGCCGACCTCGTGCCGGGCGACTTGATCGTTCTCGAAGAGGGCGCGGCGATTCCCGCGGACGCGCGCATCGTCGCCGCCGCGGGGCTTTGCACGATCGAATCGGCGTTGACCGGCGAGAGCACGATTACGACGAAGGATGAAGGGCCGGTTGCGCAAGACGCCGTCGTTGCGGATCGAACGTCGATGGTCTACGCCGGGACCAACGTCGTCCTGGGCCATGGCGATGCGATCGTCACGGCGACCGCTTCGGCGACCGAGTTCGGACGTATCGCCTCGCTGCTACGCGAGACGCAGTCGGAAGCCACTCCGCTCACACGCGAGCTCGACCGGCTCGGCCGACTGCTGGGCGGCATCGTGATCGCGGTCGCCGTCGTGGTCGCAGCAACGATCCTGATCATGCAGCACGATTACACGACGGCGGCGCTGATCGGCGTGATGTTGTACACGATTTCGCTCGCCGTCGCGGCGGTGCCGGAAGGACTCGCCGCCGTCACCGCCGTCGTGCTCGCGCTCGGCACGCAGCGAATGGCGAAGCGCAACGCGATCGTGCGCAAGCTTGCCGCCGTCGAGTCGCTGGGCGCGGCAACGGTCGTTGCCTGCGACAAAACGGGCACGCTCACCGAGAACGCGATGACCGTACGCGCGATCGTCAGCGCGTCGGGTCGCGTCGAGCTCACCGGCGCCGGTTACGCGCCCCACGGCACGCTGGTCGCATCGGGCGAACCGCTCGCGGCCGGCCCCTTGCGCGTCGAGGCGTTGAGGTTGCTCGCCGCCGGCTATCTCGCGAGCAACGCGGAGCTCGTCCGCGACGGCGACGCATGGACGGTGATCGGCGACCCCACCGAAGGAGCGCTCAAGTCCGCCGCGCTCAAAGCGGGCTTGACGCCGCAGCGACTCGCCGCTCGATTCGCGCGCATCGGCGAGCTGCCGTTCTCGGCGTCGCGGCGGATGATGAGTGCCGCGCACAGCGATGGACATCTCGACGGTGCGCACGTGCTGTTCGTCAAGGGCGCGCCCGACGTGCTGCTCGCGCGCTGCGACCACGAGCGTGTCGGCAACGAAGAGCGATTGCTCGGCGGCGATCGACGCATCGCGATCGAATCCGATGTCGCCGCGCTCGCCGGCCGGGCGCTGCGAACGCTCGGTCTCGCCTATCGGCGCCTGCCGGCCGATGCCGCGCGCTTGATTCACGAAAGCGCCGAATCCGAGCTCGTATGGCTCGGTGTCGTGGGGATGGCCGATCCGCCGCGTCCGCAGGCGCGCGCCGCGGTCGCCGCCGCACACAGCGCCGGCGTGCGCGTGCTGATGATCACCGGCGACCATCCGGTTGCCGCCGCGGCGATCGCAGCCGAAATCGGCATTGCGCCGCTCGGCTCGCGAGTGGTCACCGGCGCCGAAATGGCCGCGATGGACGAGCGCGCATTGCGCGATGTGACCGCGCACGCCACCGTCTATGCGCGCGTGGCCCCCGAGCAGAAGCTCGCGATCGTCCGCGCGCTGCAGGCGAACTCGGAAGTCGTCGCGATGACCGGCGATGGCGTCAACGATGCGCCGGCGCTAAAAGCCGCCGACATCGGCATCGCGATGGGACGCGCCGGCACGGACGTCGCGCGCGAAGCCGCCGATATGGTGCTCGCCGACGACAACTTCGCCACGATCGTCGCCGCGATCGAGGAGGGGCGCTCGATCTACGCGAACCTGCAGAAGTTTCTCGCCTATCTGTTGTCGACCAATCTCGGCGAAGTGTTCGTGCTGTTCCTGGGCGTCGTGCTCGCGGGCACGCTCGGTTTGGTCGCCGGTCGCGGCGAAGCGCTGGTGCTGCCATTGCTCGCCACGCAGATCCTGTGGATCAACCTCGTCACCGACGGCTTTCCCGCGCTCGCGCTCGGCGTCGATCCGGCCGATCCGAACCTGATGCACCGCCCGCCGCGCGATCCGCGCAGCGGCGTCATCGTGAAGCGAATGTGGATCGCCATCGGCGTCGTTGCCGTGGTGACCGGCACTGGCACGCTGATGCTGCTCGACGCCGCGCTGCCGGGCGGGCTCATCGACGGCGATCACGACATCGTCTACGCGCGCACCGTCACGTTCAACGTGCTCGTGCTCTATCAGCTCGTCTACGCGCTCACCGTGCGCACGAGCGATACGTTCTTCGCGCGGCCTTTCGCGAATGGCTGGTTGTGGCTCGCGGTTGGCGCCGGCCTCGTGTTGCAGGCGCTCGTGGTCTACGTGCCATCGCTCAACGCGGCGTTCGGCACCGTGCCGTTGTCCGCTTCGGATTGGGCGGTCTGCGCGCTCGTCGCGCTCACGGTTGCCGTCGCGCACGAAGCGCTGAAATGGCGGTTCCGCGCATCCGATCGCGTCGCGCCGCAGCCGATGCCCGCGTGACCCGCGCTACGGGCACAGCGCGGTGCCGCAGACGTTCTGCCCCGCGTTGACCCAGCCGCCGAGCGTGACGACGTCGCTCAATGCGTTGCCGCTCAGCGAGTTGCCGATGTAGCCGCCGGCCTGCCCGGGGATGATCGCATCGAGAAACCTGGCGTCGCGCGTGACGGCCTTGTTCTGGTCGATCAGCATGACGCCGTCGACCGCCCATGCTGGCATCGCGACGCCGCTTACGAGCGCGACCGCCATCAACGAACGCAGCATCTGCACGTCCTTGCGCATGATGTTCTCCTCGGATGAAGCGCGGCACCGCGTGGCGGTCCGACGTGCTGGACTGTTTGGAGCGCTACGAATCAACGACTGCCGAGCGCGCGAGCGATCGGCGCCGCTTGAACTCTGCGAGCCCGAATGCCGCAAACGCCGCGATCAGCAACAGCGGCGCGCCGGGCTCGGGCACGACTGCGCCGCACCCGTCGACGCATACGAGCCGGGACAGCACGCCCTCCGCTTCGACCGGATTGTCGAGTGTGCCGCCGAAGAGCGCGAAGCGAATAGACGTGAACGCCGCGAGGCTCGGCGGCGTCAGGGGAAGCGAGAGCGCCGAGAACGCCGTGCCGGTGAAATCCTCCAGCGTGAGCTCGATCGCGAGCAGGCTGTCGACGCTCGACGTTCCGGTCACGAGGTACTGATCCAACGGGCCGGGAAAGTCGTTGTTGATCGTGATGTTCAAGGTGTCGGCGACGTAGGGGCCGCTGACCGACGGGTCGAGCGTGCCGGTGAACGACACCGTCATGCTCACGGCACTGCCCGTATCGGCAAAGCCCCTCGAATTGGGCGTCGACAGCACCTCCGGGATGGCGGAATCGAACGTGTAGGTTCCGTCGAACGCGGCCGTGTCGAAGACGCCGAACGGGTCGTTGTCGATCGTTCCGCTGAACGCGAAAGTGACCGGCGTCGCCTGCGCGACGCCGGCCGCCAGCGCCGCTATCAAGCCGGCGAGCAAAGCGCATTTCATGGACGGCCCCCCTGGAATCGTGTCCGATTGTTCTTCAACAAGGGCGGGCGCAGCATCGAACATGCCAATAGCCGATTCCAGCGGGCAATCAAGCGAATGCGCTACGCAGGCGACTCGTCGATTCGCGCAGTGTAAGATTTGTCGACGCTGGACATGGCGGCGGCGCGTGCCCGCTCGCCTGCCCGGATGGGGTGGAAATTGGCGGAAGCAGTTCGACCCGCCGCGCGGTGCAAACGGGCAGAGGCCCGCTGGCGAGGCGCGCCTTGGAGGGCGTCGCCCGCAAGGTGGAGGAACGCAAGATCAGCGCTGAGAACCGCCAAAGCGACGGCCGACGAGGTTGCGGGAAAAGGCAGGAGCGCTTCGAGTCGGGGCAGTAAGTCTCATTCGGGCCCGACGTAGAAGACTGTGCGGATGCACCGGCGCCAACTGGCGAGCATCGGGTTCTATCTTCTGCGCGCCTGCGTTGGGGTAGCGCCGGCGATACCTCGCGAGCCTAAGAGCCTTGGCGAATTCGAGGCAACACTTCCCGCCTCGCTATCCACGGAACGAGAAAGCCCGCCGAAGCGGCTCCGCGGACCCATGGCCGATCGCGCGAACATCATCGGAGGCGACGATGCGCTTATCGACGCCGGCCCAGACCTGCTGATCGCGCCGCCGCGGCGCAGCCGCAACATTTTCAATCTGGCGCATCGCAACCGCAGACACCTGAGGACGGTCTATCAAGTCATCTCTCTGAGATCAACGCGGATGGGCGGGAAAGAGCCTTGGCACGCAGTCAGCATCGTGTGCGGCCCGGTGGGTTGCTCGCATGCCGTGGACCTTCGCGACCGCCGCTACCTAGCCACTGAGGCGCCTCGCCTCCCGCTGAGGGATTGCTCCTCGCCATGGCGTTGCACGTGCACTTACAAACACTTTCCTGATCGCCGTTGGGGGCCGCGTCGTGAGACAGAGCGCGGTAGGTTTCCACGTCCCCGCAAAGGTCCCGAGAGACGCCTGGTCCCGGGACGGCGCTGCACTGACATGGAGTGACTCGGATCTAGCCAGGGCGCGGTCGACGGCCAGGGCCAGGCGCAGCAACAGCATCACTTTCATCGACTACCGCTGGTCGGGCGCCTCGGAGGCGCGGATCTTTCGCGCCGTGAAGCAGCACCATGCGCCGGGCGATCGCGAGCGCTCCCAGCTTTGAATTGGTGCCCGGAGCCGGAGTCGAACCGGCACGACGGTATCACCCGCCCGCGGATTTTAAGTCCGCTGTGTCTACCAGTTTCACCATCCGGGCACGGCGAGCGATTCTAGCGGAGGCTTGGTAGGATACGCTTCGCCTGCCGCGTAACCACACGCGATTCTCCCCGATGCCCCGCGAACGCTCGCTCGAAGCCAACGCTGCCGAAGCCAAGGCGCCCCGCGCTTCGCCGTCGAAGCGTGCGGCATCGGTTACGCGGCCGGAGGATAGGCCAAAGGCCGCGTTCACTTTTTACCGGGTGCTCGACAGCTTTCCGCTGCTGTCGACCTATCGCGGCAAGCTCTTCGCGGCGATTCTGGTGGCAACTCTGCTGCCGACTTTCTTTGCCGTCTTGATCGCGACGCTCGGCGCGCATCGGATGAGCGTCGCGACGCTCGTGTTCCTGTTGATCGTTCTCGGCGTTGCCGGGGCCGCGCTCGGGATCTGGTTCGTACATCGGCTGCTCGCGCCGCTCGACGCGGCGATAACGGCGCTCGACGCGTTCGCCGAGCATCGCGAGATCGATCGAGTCGACATCGCCGGGACGGATACGCCGGCCCAGATCGTGCGCGGCGTGCAGGCTTTGATCGGTCGTCTCAAAGCGCAGGACGACGAGCGTCGAAAGCGCGACGCCCATGACGACACGACCGGTCTTTACAGTCGCAAGGCAGGCCGCCCGATAGCGCAAGCGTTGATCGACGCCGAATGCAAGCGTGGCCGCATCGTGCGCATCGTTGCCGTGCATGTCGACGGCTTCGGAGCGTTCAACGACGCCCATGGCTGTGGTCATGGCGACGCGTTGTTGAAGGCGGTCGGTGCCCGGATCGCACGCGTGGCGGCCGATCAGGGTGTCGTCATGCGGTGGGGCGGCGACGAGTTCATGCTCGTGCGCGCTGCAGCGCCCGGCGAGCCGCCCGAGATCGAGCACGCGCTCGGGCGGGCGATCGTCGTGCGCGGCGCAGACGAGGCGGTCACGCTGTCGGTCGGTGCGGTGCAAACCGAGCAAAGCGCGCCGTTCGAGTCGCTCGCGGCACGTGCCGGCGCAGCGCTCGCCGAGGCGCGCAAGCGGCGCGCCGAGCGCGAACGCGACTGATCGAGCCGGTTCGACGAGGCCACACCTTGGAATTGCTGACGTCGGTGTTGCAGCTCGTGTTGCAGTTCGTGCTGCATCCCGATCAGGAGCTCGCTGTATTGATGCGCGAGTACGGCACATGGATCTACGCGATCCTTTTCATCGTGCTGTTCTGCGAAACCGGACTGGTCGTGACGCCGTTCCTGCCCGGCGACTCTTTGCTGTTCATCTCCGGCGCGCTGTGGGCGTCGATGGATCTGGACGTCGCCGCATTGATGGCCGTGCTCGTGACGGGAGCGCTCGCCGGCGACAACTGCAATTACTGGATTGGCCGAGTGGTCGGCAAGGAAGTGCTGAGCCACGCATCCGGGCGATGGGTCAATGCGACAGCGCTCGAGCGCACCGAGAGCTTCTATAGGCGTCACGGCGGCAAGACGGTCGTCATTGCACGCTTCGTGCCGGTCGTGCGGACGTTTGCCCCGTTTGTCGCAGGGCTGGGCCGGATGGCCTATCCGCGCTTTCTGGCCTTCAGCGTCGGCGGCGTGCTGCTGTGGGTCGGATTGCTGGTTCCACTCGGCTACTGGTTCGGCAACGTCGCGTGGGTGCGCGCGAATTTCGGCTTGGTGACCATTGCGATCATCGCCGTATCGCTCACACCGCTGGCCATTGAATTCGCGAAGCACCTGCGCCGCCAATCGAAACGAGCGTGAGCGTTTTGCGCTTGCCGCTCGCCGACGATCGCGCGAGCCGGGCGAGCGCCCATTCGTTCCTCGCGCGGAAGAGCTTCGCCTGATGCTTCTGCCGCGTCATTGCGCCGAGAAACCAAAGACGGCGCGGCGCGAGCGTCGCTTCACTCGCTTCGAACGCCGGCAGGATGACGTCATCGAGCAGATGGAGCCCGCGCGTGCGGATCGCGTCGACGTCGCAGTCGCGGGAGCGCTGGCGAGACGCTCGATGCGATCTCCGCGCGAGCGCGCGCGCTCGACGATTCCGGGCTGTGGCCACTGCGGCACGAAGTGATCGCCCCGGCGCGCGGTGAGCGTGTTCTGGACGATGACGTGGTCGCTTGCTCGAACCGGCGGCCGGTCGGCGCGCACGACGACCAGGTGGCTCAGACGAGCGCCGCTCGCGAAGTCGTTGCATCATCCGATGAGCGATGCAGATCGCGCCGGGCTCGAATTCACTCGACACGCGAACGCGCAGGCTTCGAGCGATCAAAGATGCTCGCAGCCGAAGATAAGGCTGCGCGATGCACGAATTACGGCCACCGACGAAGCGCGCCGACTGGCTCTCGATGTCCGACTCGCTCAATTGCTCGAGGTCGGGCCAATCGCGTGCGCGATTACGCAGTGTGAAGCAGACGACGATTCCGGTGGTATTCGGCACCGCGTTCGATGCGCAAGACGCGCCAAGCCGGCCCAAGGCGCTTTGACGGAACCGCGGTCAATTGGTCTTTTGTGGATTTGCAAGAGAGTGCGTCCTGCACCGATCGGGCTCGCTCCCACGCTGCCGGGAGTTGATTTGCGCGCCAACGGTGCGGCGCGACTGTCGACGGCGCACACGGCACGACAGCATGGCTGCGGCCCAATGCCGCGCCGTGCGCACCCGTGCGTAGCACGGCGTTATCCGTTCAGCGGTATCGACAAGGCGAACCGCGTCGATTGACGCACGTCAACCGCTGCGCGCGGCCGGATGGCCATACTCGATCGTGAACGAAAGGAGATAGCGATGCTTCGCCATTTCACTTCAATCGCAGTTCTCGCGCTGGCGGCCGTGAGCACCCCGGCCTTTGCCGCTAACGAGTGCGCCACGCAAGCGAGCGTCGCCGCCGCACCGGCTGCGAAGCTGAGCTGCGTCGATGGCTCCGCGCCCCAAGCCGTCGCCGCTGCCGAGCCGCAAGCCTCGGATCGCAAGGACGTTGTCGCGGGCCCGAAAGTCATCTTTCAGCTCAACACGGCGGACGACGCGCCCACGATCCTGCGCTTCGTGACGAACTACCTCGCGGTCGAACCGACGGCGCAAGTGGCCGTCGTCGGCTACGCCGGCGGCATCGACTTCATGCTGCAGGGAGCGACGGACGCTAACGGCAAGCCGTATGCCGAACAGATGGCGGCGCTCGCCGCTCGCGGCGTCGCCTTCAAGGTCTGCAACAACACGTTGAGGGCACGCAATCTCACGGCCGCAGCCGTCAGCCCGCCCGCGGTGGTCGTGCCCGGTGCGGTCAACGAGATCATCCGTCTGCAGACGAAAGAAGGCTACGCCTACTTCCGGCACTGACCGGCGCGGCGCTTGCGACCGACAACTCGACGCTCGCCAACCTGAATCGCTCTGGCTACAAGCCGTAGCGCGCGGCGGTGTTAAAGAAGCCGCGCCAGCGCGTGATCTTGCCGTCTTTGACGGTGAACACGTGCACCCACTCGCTCTCGTAGCGCTTGCCGGTGTCGATAGCGGTCGAGCGTTCCCAGCCGAAGACGATGACGTGCTCGCCGGCTTCGATGAATTCGCGCGGCTCGAACGCGTGAATATCGTCGACCCGCGGTATCGCGGCAAAGAAATCCCCGACGTCCTTGCGATTCTTGCGCCGCCCCGCATAGGGTAGCGCCGCCGAGCCCACAAACTCCCAATCCGCGTCTTCGGCGACGAGGTCGAGGATCGCAGGCACGTCCTTGCGTCCGAACGCGTCGTAGGCTTGCTGCACGATGCTTGCCGCTGCGCCCATCATTCCTCCCGCAAAAGTGATCGGTACAGCCGTACTACGCTTCGCGCATTCGGATGGATTCAATCATTCGAGGTCCGCGGGGTCGTTGCACGGCGCGAGCTCGATGCTCCGTTGGCCGACGCCGCTCTCGGCTGGGAAAAGGAGGGCGGGCAGTCCGTTGCATGGCGTCTGCAAGAGCGATTGCCGCGGCAAATCCGCGGCACGGCGATCCCGTATAAGACCGCCGCCTCGACATGAACATCCCCCGACCTTGTCGACCGCGCGCGCGTCTTGTTGCTGACCGGCCAACGCGTCGGCTATTCTCGACCTGTACGGGGGATTTCTCATGCGCGCTTGGACGGTGGATGCCGACGACATCCGCGTGGCGGAGGATTTCGACGAGTCGCTGCTCCATCGCACGCCCGAGATCGACGGGTTTCTGCGCTCGGACGGTGACGACAAGTTCATCGTCATCGGCACCAAGGGATTCGGAAAGACGCTGCTTCTCAAGGCCAAGCGAATCCTCTACCAGCGTGAGGGTCGGGCGACCTGCCTGCCCGTCGGCGTGCTGCTCGACAAACCGATCGGCGACAAGATCTTCAGCCGGGAGCAGCTCGCGTTCTTCGTGGTCTCGCCGCTTCCGTGGTCGAAGATCTGGTTGACGGCGATCGCTCTCGCGACGCTGAAGCACGTCGGTGCAGCTCGCGACCTCAAGGTGGGGCCGGCGCTCATGAGCCTCGTCGCGGACGACCAGCTGCACGGGGTCATCGATCACTTCGTGCGGCTGCTGGACTTCACGCCGAGCGAGCTCCAGCGTTGCGGCGCCGACAGCGACGGGCATCTGGTGCCGCGGCTGCGCGCCGTCGGCTCGCCCGTGGCGATGTTCGTCGACGGCGTCGACGAATACTTCAACAAACACGTCGAGGGTCCGACCAGCCATCCGAGCGTCACCGGCGAGCTGTCGCCGAACGTTTGGCACTTCGCGCAACTCGGATTGGTCGAGGTCGCTTACCAGCTTCGCCGGATCAACCATCACGTCAAGGTGTTCGCAGCGGTACGCAAGGAGGCCTACGCCCGTCTCGCCAAGACGACGGCGATGGCGCAGCAGTACCGCGGCAGCGCGGTCGACATCGCCTATTCGCCGCAGAGCCTGCGTGAGATCTTCGTCAACAACGTGCGGCTGCTGAAAACCGACATGATGGCGAAGCCCGAGCGCTTGCGCGCCGACCCGCTCGAGGCGTTTCTCGGGCGCACGACCGTGACCGACGCGTACACGCGCGAAGACGAGGAATGCTTCGAGTTCATCTGTCGGCACACGCTGCTGCGACCGCGCGATTTGATGACGATCGGCGAGCGCCTCACCGCGTTGCGGCCCGAGGAGCGGCGAAGCGAGTTGCGCTTGAAGGAGGTCGTTCACCAGGCTGCGGCCGAGATCGCCAACGAGTATCTCGCCGAGATCGCTCCGCACATCGGCGATCTCGAGCTCGATCGGCTGTTGCGCGTTCTTCCCGGCAATGTGCTCACCCGAGAAGAGGTCGAGACGCTCTTTCTCGAGCACAGCCTTGCCACCGGCGGCGAGGAGAAGCACGTCTTCTGCGCGCTTTATCGCGCCGGACTTCTCGGCTACGTTCATCACGACCGAATCCGCGGCGAGTGGGCGCAGCGCTTCCTGCGACCCGGCGAAGCGACGCTGGAGCCCGTCGGGACGCTGCCGATGGCTTCGCACTACTTGCTTCACCCCGTCCTGTCCGACGTGATCGGCCGACTCAATCCCGCGTATCTGCAGCGCGTCGACCGCGTGAACGTCGTGGGATACGGTCGACCGTGGCGTGACGTCGAGAGCGTCGCGACCGCGACGAGCGTGCACGCGTATTGCGTGCTCAAGGGCGACGTTCATGGCTTCGGCGGTCTGATGCACGCCGGAGCCGAGGTTCCGGTTCGCCAGGCTCTGGAAGACGCGGTGAGGCACTGGGCGCGCCGCGCCGTCGTTGCCGAGACCGGCGCCGGCGATTCCCTGTTGATCATCCACGACGATCCAGTGGCCATCGCGCAAACCGCGCGTCACATCATGGACGACGTCTACCAGGCGACCGGTCAGCCACGCTTGCGGATGGCGCTTCACTACGGCGAGGTGCAGACGCAGCCCGGCGGTCCCGACGCGCCGCCGATCGTCGTCGGCGGCAATGCAATTTTGTGCGCGACCCGGGTCGAGCCCCACGTGTTGCCCGGGCAGATCTGGGCGACGGATGAGTTCCGCCAGGTCCTCGCGGAGAGACCCTCGTTGTGGCGGACGACGGACGTGACAGCGCCCGACGGCGGCGAGCGCTTCAACGTCAAGAAGGAAGGAAGGGGGGAGCCGGATCTGTGGGTCCGGCTGTACCGGCTGGAGTTCTAGTACGTCCGACAGGCTGCTAGGTCGGATCGTCTGACGCCATCGCACGCGCAAAGCTCGGCGGTGGCCGATCACCCGGCGACGGTTTCGCGGGTACCATTGCGTGCCGCCTGTTCGCGAAGACCATCGCAATGAACCTTCTGCCCGAAGCGCTCGCCTCGATCGAGGAGAAGTTCTTCCGCTTGCTCGAGCGCCTGATGGTGTTCCTGCTCGGCGCAATGCTTGCGATGGTGTTCGGCAACGTCGTGCTGCGCTGGACCATCGATTCGGGCATCGACGTCTCCGAGGAGATGTCGCGCTTCTTCTTCGTCTGGCTGACGTTCATCGGCGCGGTGGTCGTCATGCGCGAGCACCTGCATCTGGGCGTCGACGCGATGGTCGGCAAGTTCGGTCCGAAGGGTCGGCTCGTCTGCATGGTCGCCTCCGACGCGATCATCCTGTTCTGCTGCGCGGTGTTCTTCTGGGGCACATGGCAACAGGCGGCGATCAACGCGTCGAACGTCGCGCCGGTGACCGGCATTTCGATGCTCTGGGTCTTCGGCGTCGGCTACTTCACGAGCATCGGGATCGGGCTGATGGTGCTGATGCGCCTGCTGCGCGCGTTCACCGGCCGCGTGAGCGAGCGCGAGCTCGCGATCTTCTCCGGCACGTTCGAGGACGAAAGCGCGGCGGAGATCAAGCGGGGGCTCGAATGACGAGCGCAACGGTGGGCCGGCCATGACCGTCACCATCTTCCTCGTCTCGCTGATGGGCGCGATGGCGATCGGCATGCCCGTCGCGTTCGCGCTCGTCGTCTGCGGCATCGCCTTGATGTGGTTCCTCGGCATTTACGACAGCCAGATCGTCGCGCAGAAGATCCTCGACGGCGCCGATTCGTTCGTGCTGCTCGCGATTCCGTTCTTCCTCCTCGCCGGCGAGCTGATGAATGCCGGAGGGCTTTCGCGCCGCATCGTCAACTTCGCGCTCGCGTTCATCGGCCATCGCCATGGCGGCCTCGGATACGTGACGATCATCGCCGCGATCATCATGGCGTCGTTGTCGGGATCGGCCGCGGCAGACACGGCGGCGCTTGCGTCGATCCTCATTCCGATGATGCGCGAGGCGAAGTACGATATCCCGCGCTCGGCAGGCCTGATCGCAGCCGGCGGCATCGTCGCGCCGGTGATTCCGCCGTCGATCGGCTTCGTCGTGTTCGGCGTCGCCGCAAACGTGTCGATTCCGCGGCTCTTCGTTGCCGGCATCGTGCCAGGCGTGCTGCTCGGGGTGGTGCTCGTTGCCGCGTGGTGGTGGGTGTCTCGGACCGAAACGCTCGAAACGATGCCCAGGCGCGACTGGAGTCATCGGCTGCACACGCTGCGCGATGGCGTGTATGCGCTCGCGATGCCGGTGTTCGTGCTCGGCTCGATCCGTTTCGGCTGGGCGACGCCGACCGAGGCGGCCGTCGTGGCGGTCGTCTACGCCGCGATCGTCGGACTGCTTATCTACAAGGAGCTCAAGTGGTCGCAGCTCTATCACGTGGTGCTCGCCGCGGCGAAGATGACCGCGGTCGTGATGTTTCTGGTCGCCGCAGCGGGCATCTCGTCGTGGCTGATCACGCAGGCCAACATTCCGGGCGAGCTCGGCGCGATGCTCGAGCCGTTCATGCGCAGTCCCACGCTGTTGATGATCGCGATGATGGCGCTCGTGCTGATCGTCGGCACGGCGCTCGACTTCACGCCGACGGTGCTGATCCTGACCCCGGTGCTGATGCCGATCGTCAAGCAGGCGGGCATCGATCCGGTATACTTCGGAGTACTGTTCATCATCAACAATGCGATCGGGCTGATCACGCCGCCGGTCGGCATCGTGCTCAACGTGGTGAGCGGCGTCGCGCGCGTTTCGATGACCGAGGTGATGCGCGGCGTCAACCCGTTCCTGCTCGCGCAATCGGTGCTGTTGTTCATCCTGATCTTCGTCCCGCAGCTCGTGATGTGGCCGTATCGGGCCTTCATGGGCCTTCCATTCCAATGGTAGCGACGCCAAGCGCGTGCGCCGATCTATCGCTCTAGGAGGAGTCCGACATGAAATCACACCTCACTCTCGCTGCGGCCGGAATCGCCGCCGCGGTTCTCGCGCTGCCGGCGCAAGCGCAATTCACCGAGCGGAACATCCGCTTGTCCAACGGCGTCAATCAGGAGCATCCGGTCGGCAACGGCGTCGCCAAGATGGCCGCGTGCGCGAAGGAAAAATCCGGCGGCAAGATGACGATCCAGGGGTTCTGGGGCGGCGCGCTCGGTGGCGACCTGCAAGCCACGCAGGCGTTGCGGTCGGGAACGCAGGAGATGGTCATCTCGTCGACGTCGCCGCTGATCGGCATCCTGCCCGATCTCGGCGTGTTCGACCTGCCTTTCCTGTTTGCCAACGATAAGGAGGCCGATGCGATCCTCGACGGCGACTTCGGCAAGTACATCTCCGACAAAATGCCCGCGGTCGGTCTCGTCAATCTCGCGTATTGGGAGAACGGCTTTCGCAACCTGACGAATTCGAAGAAGCCGGTGACCAGGGTCGAGGACTTCCCGGGGCTCAAGGTTCGCGTGATGCAGAACAACGTGTTCCTCGACACGTTCAAGACGATGGGCGCGAATGCCGTGCCGATGGCGTTCGGCGAGGTCTTCCCGGCGCTTGAAACCAAAGCGATCGACGGCCAGGAGAACCCGTTCGTCACGATCGACACGTCCAAGTTCTACGAAGTGCAGAAGTACCTGTCCGTCACCAATCACGCCTACACGCCGTTCGTCGTGCTGTATTCGAAGGTGTTGTGGGACAAGCTGTCGCCGGCGGAACAGAAGGTGCTGTCCGAATGCGCGATCCAGGGCCGCGACGAGGAGCGGCGCGTGTCGCGCGCGCTTTCCCAGAAGTCGCTCACGACGCTCAAAGAGAAAGGCATGGCAATCAACGAGATCTCGCCTGCCGAGCAGAAGCGGATGCGCGAAGCGGTCAAGCCCGTTTACGAGAAGCACGCCGCGACGATCGGCAAGGAGACCGTCGATCGGATGAACGCATCGCTCGCGAAGATTCGCGGCGGCTGATCGCGCTCGGCGCAACGCGTCGACCGGAGCGCGTGGCTGCCGCGCGCTCCCTCGTGCCGCCACCCGTGGAGGCGTCGTGAAGATCACCGCGATCGAGCCGCTGATCCTTCACATGCCGCTCACCGTCGAGTCGATCGCCGACTCGACGCATCGGATCACGCATTGGGGCGTGGTCGGCGTGCGCATTCGCACCGACAACGGCCTCGAAGGTTACGGTTACACGGGCACGCACGCCGATCTCGCATCGGATCGACTGATCACGGCGTGCATCGGCAACTGCTACGCGCCGCTCTTGATCGGCGAATCGGCGAGCGAGCGGCGCCGTCTCTGGCAGAAGCTTGCCCGCGCCCCCGCGTTGCAGTGGGTCGGCCGTGCGGGGATCACGCAGCTCGCGCTCGCGGCGGTGGACGTCGCGCTGTGGGACCTCGCTGCGAAGGCGGCGGGCGTGCCGCTGTGGCATTTGCTCGGCGGCCCGGTGCGCCCGAAGATCGACGCGTACAACACCGACGTCGGCTGGCTTTCGATCCCGGATGCAGCTCTCGTCGCCGCATGCCGGCGCGCGGTCGAGTACGATGGCTTCCGTCGGATCAAGATCAAGGTTGGAAACGACGACATCGACGTCGACCTCCGGCGTCTGGACGCCGTGCGCGAGGCGATCGGGCCGAGCGTCACGCTCGCGATCGACGGCAACGGCAAGTGGGACCTGCCGACGTGCCGGCGGTTCTGCGCGCGCGCCGAAGCGTTCGACCTGCTCTGGTTCGAGGAGCCGCTCTGGTACGACGACGTGGCGTCGCACGCCGCGCTTGCGAGCAGCACGCGCATTCCAATCGCGCTCGGCGAGCAGCTCTACACGGCCGACGCGTTCGAGAGCTTCATGTCGGCGGGCGCCGTGCATTACGTCCAGCCCGACGTCACGCGGCTCGGTGGCGTGACCGAGTTCCTGCAGGTCGCCGATTCCGCGCATTCGCGGCGGCTGCCCGTTGCGCCGCACGCGGGGGAGATGAGCCAGGTGCACGTCCATCTGTCGTACGCGCATCCGGCGATATCGATGCTCGAGTACATTCCGTGGATCAAGGACCACTTCGTCGATCCGATTCGCGTCATCGACGGTTGTTACGCGCTGCCGCAACGGCCCGGCGCCGGGACAACGCCGACCGCCGACGCGTTGGTCGGCTTCAGCCGGCCGCTCGCATGAGATTGCGGAAGGCGGCACGATGAAGATCACCGCGCTCGAGACATTGCGGCTCGGCGAGTTCGCGAACCTGATCTGGGTGCGACTGCACACCGACGACGGAGTCATCGGTCTCGGCGAGACGTTCATGGGCGCCGCGGCAGTCGAGGCGTATCTGCACGAAACCGTCGCGCCGAAGCTCGTCGGTCAGGACCCGCTGCGAATCGAGGCGATCAACACGCGCCTCGCGAACTATCTCGGCTGGCGCAGCGCCGGCGTCGAGACGCGCGGCAACTCCGCGGTCGACATCGCGCTGTGGGATCTGTTCGGCAAGGTCCATGGCAGACCCGTCGCCGACATGCTGGGCGGTCGCTCGCGCGACGCGATTCGCGTCTACAACACGTGCGCGGGCTACCGCTATATCCGTGACGCGAGAGCGCAGGCCGTCGCCAATTGGCATGTCGGTGCGACCGACGGTCCGTACGAGGATCTCGACGCGTTTCTGCATCGGGCCGACGAGCTCGCGCTGTCGTTGCTCGAGCAGGGCATCACGGGCATGAAGATCTGGCCGTTCGACATCGCGGCGGAGCGCAGCGGCGGCTTCGACATCACGCCCGCCGAGCTCACCGCCGCGCTCGAGCCGTTCGCGAAGATCCGCCGTGCCGTCGGCGATCGGATGGACATCATGGTCGAGTTCCATTCGCTGTGGAGCTTGCCGATGGCGAAGAAGCTTGCGCGGCGTCTCGCGGAGTTCGGCACCTATTGGCACGAGGATCCGTTTCGCCTCGACAATCTCGGCGATCTCGTCGATTACGCTCGGCACAGCAAGGCGTGGGTCTGCGCGTCGGAGACGCTTGCCTACACGCATTCGTTTCGCGAGTACCTTGCCACGGGCGTTGCCGGCGTCGTCATGCTCGACCTCTCGTGGTGCGGCGGCCTCACCGAGGCGCGCAAGATCGCTGCGCTCGCCGAGGCGTGGCACACGCCGATCGCCCCGCACGACTGCACCGGCCCCGTCGTCTACACGGCGTCCTGCCATCTGTCGCTGCACGCGACCAACGCGCTGATCCAGGAGTCCGTGCGCGCGTTCTATACCGGCTGGTATCGCGAGCTCGTCAGCGGCTTGCCGACGATCGAGCGCGGCACGGTGACGATCGGCGACGCGCCCGGCCTTGGCCTCGAGCTCGCGCCCGATCTCGAGCGGCGCAACGACGCGATCGTACGGGTGTCGCGCGGCGCGTAGCGTCGCTCATGCGCACCGGCGATCGCGCCTTTGCGCTGGCGCTCGTGCCGAAACCGGCAACGCTGGCGCTGACATGCGCAGCGCTCATTGCGCTTGCGACGACGCGTCGGCGCAACGCATAAACATAAGCGTAGCAGACACGGCCGCATCACGCGGGTCATGACCCGCCGGCGCGCGAGCGGTGCGCCGCGCCGGCAGTGCCAAGCGAAAGTCACCGCTCGGAGGACGCCGGCGCCGTCGGCGTGCGCCGCGATTGCTCGTAGCGACGCGCGACGCGAAGCACCGTGAGCTCATCCCACGGCCGGCCCACGAATTGGACTCCCAGCGGCAAGCCGCTGCGGTCGAAGCCGCACGGAACGCTGATCGCGGGCAGTCCATAGTAATTCGCGAACGCCGTGTTCCTGGCGGACAGCGCCTGAGGATCGCGAAGCGCCTCCTTGATCGTCGGAACGGTCGTCGCTGTCGTCGGCAGGACGAGTACGTCGATATCGTTGAACGCGTGATCCGCGATCGCCTGTCGGTCGGCGCGGATAGTGTCGATGCCGCTGTCGGGAGCGCGCAACGGAACGGTGGCGTCGGTCGTGGCCCAACCAACGCGACGAATGTCTTCGACGGCTCGTTCGAAAGTGGTCATGACGTCGTCGTCGTGCTCGAGGCCAACGGCGATACCGACGCGCACGTTCGAAGCGTTGCCAAGATCGACGAAATATCGGGCTTCGCGGCGCTCGCGCCCCTCGGCGAGAACATCGAGCACGATCGCGACGTCGTCGACGGTCCGGGCCATGATTGCGGCGTGGTTGAACCAGCGGATCATTTCCCCGGGATCCTGTTCTCCCGCGAGGATCCCGTTCGTGTCGATCAGTCCGTACGTCCCCTTGAAACCAACGACGCCGCAACACGCCGCTGGCAAACGGCACGATCCGATCGCATCGGTATCGAGCGTCGCGTAGCACATGCCGCTTGCGACGGCGGCCGCCGATCCTGCCGACGATCCGCCGGCAATATAGTCGGCATTCCACGGATTGCGCACCGGCCCGTGCGAGCTCTCGAGCCCGGTCGTGCCCATGCCCAGCCGATGCATGTTGGTCTTCCCGACGATGATCGCGCCGGCCTGCTTGAGCTTCGCGACCGCAATGGCGTCTTGCTTCGGCACGCGGTCGGCGAAGGGCTCGAATGCGGCGGTCGTGCGAATTTCCGCGGTGTCGTAGAAGTCCTTGACGCCCACCGGAATGCCGTGCAGCGGACCAAGCCATTTCCCCGCGTGGATTTGCGCTTCGGCGGTTCTAGCCTGCTCGAGCGCCTGATCGGCCAACACGGTGATGAACGCGTTCAATGCGTCGTTGAATGCGTCGATCCGCGCGAGGCACGCGCGCACGACGGCAACGGGCGACGCTTGCTTCGCCCGAATGCGTTGACCGAGCGCAGCGATGGTTTCAGTGTCGTTACCGATGTCCGCTGCGCGAACGGGGACGATGCCGGCGGGCATCCACATGTGACTTCAGCCCGCGCGCGTTGTTCCTCGCGCAGTCGGACGCGGCCGACATGCATACGGCCCGCCGGCTTCGGCCGGCGCTCGCGCTCGTTTCAGTCGGTGCCGCCGCGTGCAAGGATCGAGTGCGGCGGGACTGACAAGGCGCGTGCGTCCTGCCGCCGGGCGCTTCTCCACTTGAAGAGGCCGATCAGGCCTATCACGCCCACGATCGCCCATGCGAAGCTCGCGAGCCCCGCAACGCCCGGCCGCGGCCACGGATAGCGCGCGAGCTCGTCGTAGCGCTCGAGCATCCAATGCCACCCCGTATGCGCGACGAGCGCGGACATGACAATCATGCCTACGCGTCCGGTCAACGCGAACCGCGTGACGAATGCCAACGCGGGCAGCATCAGCGCGAGCACGCAGACCTGACCGACCTCGATCCCCACGTTGAACGCGAACAGCGACACGAGGAGATGATCGCCCGCGAACTGGAAGTTTTCCTGTAATCCGTACGAGAAGCCGAAGCCGTGCACGAGGCCGAACAACGCCGTGATCGCCATGCGCCGGCGGATGTCGACGCCGACGATGTTCTCGAGCGCCATGAAGACGATCGACGCCGCGATGCCGGTCTCGACGAACGGCGGGAACCATTTGCCGGACGGCACCAGGCCGAACGCCGAGCCGAGCAGCGTGAACGAGTGCGCGACGGTAAAGATCGTGATCACCGACACGATCTGCCGCCAGCCGCGTAACGGAATGACGAGGCAGAGCAGAAACAGCAGATGATCGAATCCCGTCAGGATATGCGCGATTCCCAGCGCGATGAAACTCGACGCGGCGCTCCACGGGCTCGGATTGAGGTTGACGACTCCCGAGCGCGACGTGATGACCATCGCACGGCCGGTTTCTCCCGGCGGGATGTATCGTAACGCGAGCTTAAGGTAATCTCCCAGCTCGGGTGCCGCCGTAGTACGGATCGAGAATACGGCGGTGGGCGACGCGATCCGATAGACGAAGTGCGCGTCGACGTAACCTTGGTCGATGACGATCCGCGTGTCGGGCTCGGTAGGCCTCGCGACGTGCGCGGCGGCGTCCTCGTAACTGTCGAACGCGCGGTCGCTCGGAAGCGAAAGGCGGCCGATCGCGGTCGCCGGCGCGAGCTGTCGCCCGTCGGCGAACAGCGTGATGTCGTGTTGCAGCGCGTCCACGGCGCGCGGCACCGCTGTCGCGGACTGGTCGACGTCGATTTCGTTGCCTCTGACCGGGAACCGGACGTCCTTGAACAGGAACAGCGGCGCCCGAATGATCAGATGCGCTTCGTCGCGATCGATCTTGACGAACGTGTTGATCACCGCATCGAGCTTGAACTCGTGCGCGCTCGCGAGCGACGCGCCAAATGCGAGCCATGCGAGGGCGAGGACCCATTGCGAGCAGAGTCGACGAAGCGTCGTATCGATTGGTTTCATGTCGACCTCATCCGACCGGGCTTTGAGCAAGAGCGATCGCCGGACGCTGCCCTCGATCGCGCAGGGCAGCGCCGGCTTTCTACGCCGCCGATTGCGCGGCTGGCGTAACGGCTTCGACGTCAGTCGTCGCAGCGGCCGTTGCCGTTCCCGTGGCCGTTGCCGTTGTTGCACTCGACGCGGACGAACTTCTGCAGACGCCGGCCGTTGATCGTCTCAGCGGTGTAGAGGTTGCCTTCCGAGTCCAACGCGAGCGTGTGACCGTACGTGAACTTGCCCGGCTCGTGCCCCGGTTGCCCGAAGCTCGACAGGATCGATCCCGCGACGCGGTCCATGATGTGCACCTGCTCGTTGCCGCCGTCCATCTCGAGCATGAACGCCTGGAACGCGTCGTTCGAGAAGTCGAGGTCCCACGCCGAGCCGGCCGTCCCGAGGCCGGCATGGCCGTTGGCGAATGTCGTCACGCCGGTTCCACGCACGACCGGGATCACGCGCACGAACGTTCCCGTCTTCGTCCATGCCTGGATGCGGTCGTCGCCACGGTCGCACGTGTAGACGAGATTGTCGTTGGCGAGGAGGACGCAATGCGGATGGCCGCCGTCGCCCGACGCGAACGCCGCGGGAGAGTCGGTCGCGGGATTGTTGACCGTGCCCGCCACCGCGCCCCATTGCCGAAGGAAGTTGCCGTCGGCATCGAACACGACGACGCGGTGATTGCCGTAGCCGTCGGCGACGTAGACGCTGCCGCGCCGGCCCGTCACCGGATCGGGCTTCGGATCGACGTACATGTCCGCCGGTTCGTTGAGCAGACAGCTCGTCTGGTGACAGCCGGGTTGCGGCGTCCCCACCGTGCCGAAGTTGCCGCATGCGCCGGTCGTCGAGTCGCAGACGCCGCGCGTGCCGATCTGCATCAGCAAGGTGCCGTTGTGCGAGTACTTCTGCACGATGCCGTCGCCGTTGCCCGCGATCCAGACGTTGTCCTGGTAGTCGACGAAGCATCCGTGTATGCCGTTCGGCAGCACGTTCCTGTCGCCCCATGCCCTTACGGTGTTGCCGTCGCCATCGATCTCGATCACCGGTGGCGCGACGACACCCTGAACCGTTTCCGGTCCTTGCGTCGCGAGATTGCCGCGGTTCACGCTGATCACGTGATCGCGCGAGTCGATGCAGTTGCCCGCCACTTCTCCCGTGATCCACGGCACTCGCCGACCCGTTGCTGCGTCGAATTCCGTCGGATACGGCTTCGGCCATGTGCCATCGACCTGGAATTTCGGTACCTTCGGACGACCCGGCGGATCGGCGGTCACGGTCCACGCGCTCAACGCCGACGCGACCGCAACGGCGATTGTCCCCGCCGCGAGATAAGAATTGATCTTCATCGCTCACTCCTCCTGTGCGTGCCGGGCCGCGGGTGCACCGTTCCCGCGTTGCACCGTCTGCGTTCGCGATGGTTGCGGACCGGTGGAGCGAGTCTATTCAATCGCAGCCGCGGCCACTTTCGTTTTCTTGTGCTAAACGCTCCGATCTTGCGGACCTGATGCGTCGGCAAAGCGAGGCGTGCGATTGGCGCGTAACCGCGGATGATCGGCAAGCGGCGACCATCGCGGATCGTCGGCGATCGCCAACCCGCCGCCGCTTCGATACTGCGTCGGCGTAAATCCGACGCAGCGGTGGAACGCCGACGAGAAGTGGCCCGCATTCGCGTATCCGACCCGTTGTGCGATCTCGGTGACCGGCAGCTCGGTTGCGCGCAACAGCGACTTCGCGTGCTCGACGCGCAGCCGGATGACGTACTGGTGCGGCGAATCGCCGGTCGTCTCCTTGAACAGATGCGCGAAGTGGTACGGGCTCATCGACACGGCGCCGGCGATGCCCTCGAGCGCGATGTCGGCGGCGAGATTGTTGTTGATATAGTCGATCGCCCTCTGCAGCTTGTGGCGCGGCAACTTGCCCGGTTGTTGCTGCAACCGCGCGCCGGCGGTCGAATAGTGTCTGAGCAGATGAACCGCAAGCTGCAGCGTCAACGATTCGACATACAGCTCGCTCGCCAAACCAGGGGTCTCGAGCTCGGCGAGAAACTGGCGCGCGAGATGGCCAAGCCGGGCATCGCGTGTGCCGAAGTCATCGATGAGCTGCACGTGCTGCGACTCGCCGCCGAGCGCGCGCTCTGCAACGGCGTCGACGTAGTCGCACGAAAGGCGGAGCTTGATGACCTCGGCTTCCTCCTCGTGCTGCATGTGCTTCGGCTCGCCCGCCGACGTGACGATGATGTCGCCGGCGTACATCGTGCGATGGTGGGAGAGTCCATGGCGTTGCTGTTCCAGATGGACCGGGCCCCTGAGATGCATCGATATCGTGTGCTCGGGAAAGGGCGCGCAGACATCGATTTCGCGCGTTCGATAGAGCTCGACGACGATTCCCTTCCAGCCGCGCGTTCGGCTCGACAGCACCGGGGTCGGATAGCGGGGATCGCCGGGAACGAGCGTCAGATGCCTGCGACCGCTCGATGGCCAGGCGGTGCTGGCTTCGATGCGGGGAGCGCGACGCGATTGCACGTTGAAGGGCACACTACGCGAGAACGCGCGCGATGTAATGAAACAAACGAAACGGCGCGCGTGCCGGGCGGCAAATGCTATGACGCTCGCATTTTCGATGTCAAGGAAGATGTCGCGAGTTTCTGCGTGCCGAAGCGCGAATCGGCAGATTGTTCTGATGCGAACGGTCACGGGCCATTGCAATTGTTACCACCTAGCCCTTTGTGTCCGCATGGTGTTAGAGGTCTAATGATTGCCGGGACACCTGCGGTCGGCTCGCCCGCACCGCCCGGCGAGCGCGCGCGCTGAAACGCGACGGCCCGGCGACGTCAGGAAAGGACGGCACGATGGCTACACCTCGCAAAGTCATCATCACGTGCGCCGTCACCGGCGCGATCCATACGCCGTCGATGTCGCCGTATCTGCCGGTCACGGCGGACGAGATCGCGGAAGGTGCGCTCGGCGCGGCGAGGGCGGGCGCGGCGATCGTGCATCTGCATGCGCGCGATCCGAAGGACGGTCACCCTTCGCAGGATCCGGAGCTCTTCGCGTCGTTCCTGAAGAAGATCAAGGCGTCGTCCAGCGTGGTCGTCAACCTCACGACCGGCGGTGCCCCGACGATGCTGGTCGAGGAGCGCGTGCGTCCCGCGCTCACGTTCAAGCCCGAGGTCGCATCGCTCAACATGGGCACGATGAATTTCGGGCTGTTCGAGATGACCAAGCGCACCAAGGAGTTCAAGTACGACTGGGAGCGGCCGTATCTCGAAGGGAGCTGGAGGGGCATCTTCCGCAACACCTTTGCCGACATCGCGTACATCCTCGAATCGTGCAGCGACAACGGCACGCGCTTCGAGATCGAGTGCTACGACATCAGCCATTTGTACACCGCGGCGATGTTCCTCGAGCGAGGGTTGGTCAAGCCGCCGCTGTTCATTCAATCGGTGTTCGGCATCCGCGGCGGCATCGGCCCGCATGTCGAGGACGTGCTGCACATGCGGCGCACCGCCGACCGGCTGTTCGGCGATCAGTATGTGTGGTCGGTGCTCGGCGCGGGCCGCAACCAGATGCAGATCGCGACGCTGTCGGCCGCGGTCGGCGGCAACGTGCGCGTCGGCCTCGAGGATTCGCTGTGGGATGGGCCCGGCACGCTCGCGCGCTCGAACGCAGCGCAGGTGACCCGCGTGCGCACGATCCTCGAAGCGCTGTCGCTCGACATCGCGACACCCGACGACGCGCGCCGGATCCTGCAGCTCAAGGGCGGCAACAACGTCGCGTTCTGACGCCTAGACGGGCGACTTGCGCGGCGGCAGCGGAAACGCCACGTCGACGCGGAGCTTGAACGCCGCAAGCTGCGACGACGGCCGTGACTCGTTCCAGATGAGCGCGAGCGGTGCCGATTCGAGCGTCTCGCGCAGCGGACGAAATGCGATACCCGCCATCGCGAGCTTGCGCGCGTAGTCGGGGACGAGCGCATAACCGAGGCCGCTCGCGACGAAGCCGAGCTGTGCCGCGATCGAGCGCGCATGCTGTCCGATTCGCGGGCTCAGCCCCGCCTGGCGGAAGGCCGTGAGAATCCGGTCGTATTGCCGCGGCGTTACGTCGCGCGGCGACAGGATCAGCGGCTCGGCGGCCACATCCTGCAACGCGATGCGCTTTCTCGACGTCAACCGATGCGACGGATGCAGCGCGACGATGAAGCGCACATGCTCGAGCGGTCTGATCGCGAGCGGCGGCGGCGGGCGATCCTCCCACACGAGCCCCGCGTCGAGACGTCCGTCCATCACGTCGGCGACGATTGCGGCCGTGTGCGCTTCGGTGACGCGGATCTCGAGGTCGCCGATCCGTCCCTGTCCGGTGCCGAGAATCGCGGGCAGCGCGCCGAACAGGCTCGACGGCACGCAGCCGAGGAATAGCTGCCCCGCAAGACCGGTGCGGGCGTTGTCCATCACCTCGCGTACGCGCTCGGCGTGCTCGAGCAGCTTCGACGCCTCGCCGTAGAGCAGCCGGCCCGACGATGTGAGCGCCACGTGGCGCCGCGAGCGCTGGAACAGCAGCGTGCCGAGCGTTTCCTCGAGCCCTTGTATCTGATCGCTCAACGGCGGTTGCGAAATGCCCAGACGCGCGGCGGCGCGGCCGAAATGCAACTCCTCCGCCACGGCCAAGAAGTAGCGCAAATGGCGAAGATCGATTGCGTCGGCGATGCGCTTGCTCATATGACAAACGTATCAGTCGAGCATGTATAGCATATTGGACATATCACAGGCAACAGCCTTATGGTGACGGATCGGATGCTTGGCCGCGCGGCGAAGCACCACGACCAAAACATCAGAAGGAGCACGCCATGCAGCAACGCGTCGAGCGTAGACCGACCGGCGTCCTCGCATCGGAGCTGATCCGGCCGCGAGGCGAGCGCGTGTCGAAGGAAGTCATCGATCGCTTTTCGGCGCTGGAGGACCTGTCGGGCACGGTGTCCGACGTGCTGGACAAGCTCGGCGTGCGCGGCGTGGTCGGCGCGTCGATCCTGCTGCCGACGATAACCACGGCGCGAATCGTCGGCCAGGCCGTCACCGTGCGCAGCGTGCCGCAGGATCTCGATCCGCTGCAGAGCCTGTCGACCGGCGAGAACCGGATGACCGAGATCGAAGGCATCAACCAGGGCGAGCCCGGCGACGTGCTCGTGATCCAGGGTCGCCGCGACATTTCGAACATGGGCGGCATCATGGCGTCGCTCGCGAAGCGACAGGGTCTCGTCGGCGCCGTGGTCGACGGCGGTGTGCGCGACGTGGGGCAATCGCGGCGGATCGCCTTTCCCGTCTGGTCGCGCGACATCAGTCCGATCACGGGCAAGTGGCGCTGCGTGACCGTCGAAGTGAACGGCGCCGTCAATATCGCGGGCATCGCGGTGCGACCGGGCGATCTCGTGATCGCCGACGAAACGGGAACCTGCTTCGTGCCGCAGCAGCTGATCGCGAAGGTATTGCCGTTGGCCGAGGAAATCACGTTGAAGGAAAGGGCGATCATGCGCGAGCTCGACGCCGGGATCACCGTGCCAGCGCTTGCGAAGGTCTTGTTTGGCCGCGGAGGATGAGCGGACGTGCAGGGAGAGCGGTGGACGGCCGCGGCGCAATCCGCGCGCAGCGCCCACCGCGGGGAGGAGACAGGAAAATGGGAGTCCTCGCAAAGCGTCGTCACGTCATCGCAACGATCGTCGCGCTGGCCGCGCTCGCGCCGACGGTCGATCTGTGCGCGCAGCAACCGCAATATCCGACCCGCTCGATCCAGCTCATCATTCCGTATCCGCCCGGCGGATCGGACGCGCTCGGCCGCAAGATCGCCGCGACGATGTCGAAACGCATCGGCCAGGAGATCCTCGTCGTCAACGTGCCGGGCGCATCGACTCAGGTCGCGAGCCGCAAGGTCGCCGAATCGGCGCCCGACGGCTATACGCTCTACATCTCGAGCCCGTTCGAGCTCGCGACGGGCCCGGCGCTCTACAAGAACCTGCCATTCGACCCGCTCAAGGATTTCACGCCGATCTCGTTCAACGCGCGGCTGCCGTACATGCTGCTGGTGAGCAGCAAGCTGCCCGTGAAGACCTACGCCGAATTCATGGCGTACGCGAAAGCGCATCCGAAGGACGTGCGGCTCGGCTCGTACGGCGCGCTCTCCCAGGTCGACATCATCGCGCGGCGCTTCCGCAAGGCGGCGGGCCTTGACGTGCAGATCATTCCGTACAACGGCGGGTCGCCGGCGTTCAACGCGCTGCTCGCCGACGAGATCCAGGGGGTGTTCGCGACGCCGATCCCGACGCGGCCTTTCATCAGCGAGGGCAAGATGCTGCCGCTCGCCGTCACGTCGGCGACGCGCTCGAAGCTCTTTCCCAACGTGCCGACGTTGAAGGAGTTGGGCATCGATGTCGTCGACGAGGCGAGCTACGGCCTGGTCGGTCCGAAGGGGCTGCCACGACCGATCGTCGACTACCTGAACCGCGAGCTCGTCGCGTCGATGAACGATCCGCAGACGCGCGCGTTCATCGAGGACATGGGCGTCGAGATCGTCGGCAGCAGTCCCGAGGAATACGCCAAATGGCTTCGCGATAACACCAAGCTCTGGGCCGAGCTCGTGCCGACGCTCGGACTCGACATGAAGAAGTAGGCGGCGCGTGCGACGCGCGGTGCGCAAGTGTCGCGCGATTCGAACAGGCGGGGAG
Organism: uncultured beta proteobacterium; assembly: GCA_963728935.1. Lineage (GTDB taxonomy): Bacteria > Pseudomonadota > Gammaproteobacteria > Burkholderiales > Casimicrobiaceae > CAVSMC01. The sequence continues at coordinate 334,569 of CAVSMC010000008.1, forward strand.
GAGGGATGTTCCGGATTCGTGATCCGAAGAACTTCGCCTGCGCCGCGCTTTTCGTCGCGCTGTCCGGCCTTCTCGCGGCGAGCGCGCTGTCGCTGCCGATCGGGACCGCAGGCGAGATGGGGCCGGGCTATTTTCCGCTGGTTCTCGCAACGATCCTCTGCGCGCTCGGGTTGATCCTCGGCGTTACGAGCCTGCGCTCGGAAGGCGGTTGGATCGAACGGTTCGAATGGCGCGGTTTCGTTGTCGTCACCGTCTCGATCGTCGCGTTTGCCGCGACGATCACGCGCCTCGGTTTCCTGCCGGCATCGGTGGTCGCCGTGGGATTGTCGACGCTTGCGAGCACGCGATTTCGCCCGATCAACGCGCTGTGGCTCACCGCTGTGCTCGTGTTCGTCTGCTGGCTCGTGTTCGTGCGCCTTCTGGGTCTGCCCGTACGCCTGGTCAACTGGTAGCGCCGTATGGAACTGCTGCACAACCTGGTGCTCGGGTTCTCGGTCGCGCTCTCGGTCGAGAACCTGTTGTACTGCTTCGCCGGCTCGCTGATCGGCACGTTCATCGGCGTGCTTCCGGGCCTCGGGCCGGCGGCCACGCTCGCGCTGCTGCTGCCGCTCACCTTCACGCTGCCGCCGGTATCGTGCTTCATCATGCTGGCCGGCATCTACTACGGCGCGCAGTACGGCGGCTCGACGACGGCGATCTTGCTGAAGATTCCCGGCGAGACGTCGTCGGTGGTCACCGCGATCGACGGCTACGAAATGGCGCTGCAGGGGCGCGCGGGTACGGCATTGGCGACAGCGGCGGTCGGCTCGTTCTTCGCGGGCTGCGCGACCGTCTTCCTGATCGTGTTCTTCTCGCCGCCGCTCGCGAGCCTCGCGCTGAACTTCGCGTCGGCCGAGTATTTCGCCGTGATGGTGATGGGTCTGATCGCCGCGGTGACATTGGCGTCCGGATCGGTCGTCAAGGCACTCGCGATGGTCGTGCTCGGCCTGTCGCTCGGACTGTCCGGGCAGGACATCTTCTACGGCGAGTATCGGCTGACGTTCGGCTTGTCGGGGCTCGCCGACGGGTTCGATTTCGTCGCCGTCACGATGGGCATGTTCGGCATCGCCGAGGTGATCCGTAACCTCGAGGACAAGACGCGGCGATCGATCGTCGCTGCAAAGGTCAAGGGCCTGTGGCTCACGTGGGACGACGTCAAACGCATCGCGGCGCCGGTGCTGCGAGGCACTGGAATCGGCGCGATTCTCGGCACGCTGCCGGGCGGAGGCGCGGCGGTCGCGTCGTTCGCGTCGTACTCGGTCGAAAAGGCGCTCGCGCGCGATCGCTCGCGCTTCGGCAAGGGAGCGATCGAAGGCGTCGCGGGTCCGGAAAGCGCCAACAACGCCGGTGCGCAGACGTCGTTCATCCCGATGTTGACGCTCGGCATTCCGGCCAACCCCGTGATGGCACTGATGATCGGCGTGCTGATCATCAAGGGCATCACGCCGGGCCCGAACGTGATGACCAATCAGCCGCAGCTCTTCTGGGGGCTGATCACGTCGATGTGGATCGGCAACCTGATGCTGCTCGTTCTGAACCTTCCGCTGATCGGCTTGTGGACGCGAATGTTGACGGTGCCTTACCACATCCTCTATCCGGCGATCGTGATCTTCGCGTGCATCGGATCGTTCAACGTCAGCAACAGCGCGTTCGACGTCATGATGCTCGCCGCATTCGGCGCCATTGGCTACGTGTTCATCAAGCTCGACTGCGAGCCCGCGCCGTTCCTGCTGGGTTTCGTGCTCGGCCCGATGCTCGAGGATCACTTCCGTCGCGCGATGCTCGTCTCGGGCGGCGATCCTATGATCTTCGTCAGACGGCCGATCTCCGCCGCGCTGCTCGCGATTTCCATTCTGGCGTTGCTCGCGGTGCTGCTGCCGTCGGTGCGCAAGGTGCGCGTCGAGGCATTCAAATCGTGATTCGCAACAACCGTTCAAGCGAGGCTAGGCATGACTCCTGTCGTTGGCTCCGGCGATTTCAGGTATCGGGTCGTTGAGGGTTGGGCGAAGTGGCCCGAGGGTTGGCAGCTCGGCGACGCGGCGGCGGTCGGCGTCGATCGCAACGACAATGTCTACGTCTTTCATCGCGGCGAGCATCCGGTCGTCGTTTTCGACCGCGACGGCAACTGCTCGCGTACATGGGGCGAGGGCGTGTTCACGCGTGCGCATGGCCTGCACGTCGGTCCCGACGCGAGCCTCTACCTCACCGACGACGGCGATCACACGGTGCGCAAGTGCACGCTCGACGGCAAAGTGCTGCTGACGATCGGCGTCCCCGGCGAAGCGCAGCCGTTCATGAGCGGCGAGCCGTTTCGCCGCTGCACGCACACGGCACTGTCGCCGAACGGCGAGATCTACGTTTCGGACGGCTATGGCAACGCGCGCGTTCACAAGTACACGCCGAACGGCAAGCGGATCCTGTCGTGGGGCGGTCCCGGCTCCGGCCCCGGCGAGTTCAACTTGCCGCACAACATCTCGTGCGATGCCGACGGTTGGGTCTACGTCGCCGATCGCGAGAATCACCGCATCCAGGTGTTCGACGGCAGCGGCCGTTTCGAAACGCAGTGGCACGACCTGCATCGCCCGAGCGGGATGTACATGCCGCCGGGGAAGTGCCCGATCTGTTATGTCGGAGAGATCGGTCCCTATTATGAATTCAATCGGAACGCGCCGAACCTCGGTCCGCGTCTGTCGATTCTCGCGAACGACGGCAAGCTGATCGCGCGCATCACGAGCGTTCCGGCGGCCGGCACCGGCCCGGGCCAGTTCCTGTCGCCGCACGGGATCGCGGTCGATTCGAGGGGCGACGTGTACATCGCCGAGGTCGCTTACACGGCGTGGCCTTCGCTGTTTCCGAACGATCCGGTACCGCATCGAGTGCGAACATTGCAAAAACTCGAGAGAGTCCGTTCGCCGATCGGCAGATGACAGGCGACACCTATCGCTAGCGTGCCGATCTCCATATTGAACAACACCGAGGCGACGCGATATGTTCGATTGCAAAGCGACTACACGACAACACGACGACATCCGATGCGCGGGCACGCGCGCCGGCCGCTTCGTCATGCCAACCGCCGACATCGAATCGGCGAGCGAGAGGAGCCGAAACGCCCCTTGTTGCTGAACCCGAAGCTCGCATGCGCACGGGGCTGTCGAACGAACTGACCGAGTTCTTGCGCGGGTCGCCGCTGACAAGCGTGATCGGCGGGCGCGATGTCCGCGCCGCCGATGGCGAGACGTTCGTGACGCTCGATCCTGGCACGGGCACGCCGATCGCCGAAGTCGCTTCGATGAAAGCGGCCGACGTCGATCTCGCCGTCAAGGCCGCGGCGCGCGCGTTCACCGACGGCGGGTGGTCGACGATGCCCGTCAACGAACGCGCGATCTGGATCCATCGGCTGGCCGACGCGATCGAGCGTCGCAAGCCCATCATCGCGCAGATCGAGGCGATGGACGCCGGCAAGATCCCGGCGCAGGCGGAGGCCGACGTGCAGAACTGCGTCGACACGCTTCGCTATTTCAACGAGCTCGCGCAACACACGCAGCGGCGCAACGCCTTGCCGGTATCCGGATATGAAGCGTGGACGCTGCGCCCAGCCGTGGGGTCCGTGCGCGTTCATCTTCCCGTGGAATTTCCCGTTCCTGCTGATCGGCTGGGGCATTTCGCCGGCGCTCGCCGCCGGCAACACGGTCGTCATCAAACCGGCCGAGGACACGCCGTTGTCGGCGATCTATCTCGCACGTCTCGCCCGCGAAATCGGCTTCCCCGACGGCGTCATCAACGTCGTGACCGGATTCGGCGAGACCGCCGGCGCCGCGCTCGCGCACCACCCCGGATTGAAACGGATGTCGTTCACCGGGTCGCCCGAGGTCGGACGGCTGATTGCCGAAGCGTGCGGCCGCAATCTCGTGCCGTGCAAGCTCGAGCTCGGCGGCAAGGGCGCTGCGGTGATCTTCGATGACGTCGATATCGAGGACACGGCTCGCAAGCTCGCGAGCGCGATCACATTCCACACCGGGCAGGTCTGTTGCGACGCCACGCGCTGGCTCGTGCACGAAACGATCTACGATCGCTTCGTCGACGCGAGCGTCAAGCTGCTGCGCAACGTCAACGTCGGCTACCAGATGGACCCGGCGACGACGATGGGGCCCGTGGTCAACGCGAAGCAGCGCGACCGCGTGCTCGGCTATCTCGAGCGAGGCAGGGCGGAAGGCGCGAAAGCGGTTCTAGAGGGCGGCGCCGCGAGCGTTCCGGGGCGGCAGGGTTTCTACGTCAAGCCCGCGTTACTCGCCGGACCGCTCGACAACGTCGCCGCGCGCGACGAGATCTTCGGCCCGGTTGCTTGCCTCGCGCCTTTCCGCGACGAGCGGCAGGCGATCGAGCTGGCGAACGCGACCGACTACGTCCTTGCGAACAGCGTGTGGACGTCCGATCTCGGGCGTGCGGCGCGCGTCGCCGAATCGATGGTCGCCGGCAATAGCTGGATCAACGCGCACAACGTGTTTCCGCATGGCGTGCCGTACGGCGGCGTCAATCGCAGCGGCCTCGGCGGCGGCGTCAACAGCGTCGAGACGTTGTTCGACTATTGGCGCAGCCAGTCGATGGTGCGGCCACTGTGAGCGGAGCGCCGAAGACGAGGCGGTGAGCAGGCGCGCCATTCTCGAGCTCGGCATCGCGTCGCTGCTGACGCCGCGGGGCGCGAGCGCGCAGACGGACCGGCCGGCGCGATCGGTGCGCTTCGTCATTCCGTTTCCACCGGGCGGCGGCGCCGACGTGGTTGCCCGCGCCGTTTCGGAGAAGCTCGCGGAGATCGTCCGGCAACCGGTCGTGACCGAGAACAAGACCGGCGGCAACGTGTCCCCAGGCGCTCGCGGTGCGGCCATTTCGTTGCTCCCCCGGTGTGAGCCTTCGCGAAGCGGCGGTGCCGCTCGTTGGGTCAGCCCGGCTTCGGCGCCATGCGCGTCGCCTGGCGGAACGTCAGACGCCATCGCGCGTCCTGTCTCGACCAAATCAGGCAGAACAGCAGATGGATCAGCTCTTTCGGCGCGCCGTGCGCGCTGACCGTCATGTCGACGATGCCGTCGATGGTCGCAGCCGCGCCTGCCACGCGCATGCGGGTGTCGCGGCTGTCGATGCGACCGTACTCGTAGCGTTTGTTCGCCACCCCCGCGAGGTACTCGGCTTTCGATTCGGCGACTCCGGTCGAATGGATGTAGACGAGATCGTCGGCCAGCATCGGGCCGATCGCCGCAACGTCGCCCGCGATTTGCGCGCGATAGAGCGCCTGCTCGGCGTCGACGAGCTCGAGGCGCAAGGCGTCGGGTCCGCCGCTCGTCACGTCAGCTCAGCTCCTTCACCGCGAGGTCGAGGAAGTCCTTGCCGATCGACTGCTCGAACTGCTTGTAGATCGGGCGCGTCGTGTCGACGAACAGCTTCTTGTTCTCCGGCGAGATTTCGTTGACCTGCACGAGCGTGCGCAACTTCGCCAGCGCACCGGCGATTTCGGCCGGCTGCGTCTTCCACTGCCAGTCGGTCGCGGTCTTCATCGCCGCGCCGACCCAGCCCTGCTCGTCGGCGGACATGGCGTTCCACTGGGCCCTGTTGATCGAGATGATGAAGAAGTCGGTCGTGTGGCGGTCGAGCGATATGAATTTCGCGACTTCGTACAGGCGCTGCGCGACGAGGTCGGGCAGCGGGAACTCGAAGCCGTCGACGACACCCTGCTGTAACGCGAGGTAGAGCTCCGAAGGATCCATCGCGACCGGATTCGCGCCGAGCGCGCGGAACGTCTGCAAATAGACCGGGCTGTTGATGACGCGCAGCTTGAGCCCCTGGCAATCGGCCGGCTTGTTGACCGGTCGTATCTTGTTGACGATATGACGGCCGCCGAGCAACAGATAGCCGACGACCTTGAACCCCTTTTCGTCGGCGTACTTCGAGATCTCGCGGCCGAGCGTGCCGTCGAGAGCGGGACGCAGGCGCTCCTCATTGCCCACGAGATACGGCAGCGTGAACGCGTCGAGCGGCTTCATGTGACTCGCATACCAGGCTGGCACGGCCATCGACATGGTGAGCGAGCCGGCCTGCACCGACTGCAGCATCTCGGCAATGCTCCCCATTTGCGAGCTGGGGAAGATGTCGACTTTCATCTTTCCGCCGGACACCTTGGCGAGCTCGTCGCCGAACATCGCGATCGCTTTGTGGTGGATCTGGTCCGGCGGCAGCATGTGGCCGAATTTCAGCGTGCGCGCCGCCTGCGCGCGTGCCGGCGTGCCGATTCCCATTGCGCTCGCCGTGCCGACCGCGAGCGATGCCTTGATGAATTGGCGCCGGCCGATTCCGGCGCGCGGTTGTGCTTGCCTCATGGGTCTCCTCCTTGATTGTCCCGCTAGAAACCGATCAGCTTCGGCAGCCACGTCGTGAGCGACGGAAAGAACACCATCAGGATAACGACCGCGGTCATCCATATGACGAACGGAAACACCGCCGCCGACAGCGACTCGAGCTTGACGTTGGCGATGCTCGACGTCATGAACAGGATGATGCCGACCGGCGGCGTGACGAGCCCGATCAGACACGCGACGACGAACACGAGCCCGAACTGGATTTCACCGATGCCGTACTGCTTCGCAATCGGCGCGAGCAATGGCGCGAGGCAGATCATGATCGGCACGGCGTCCATCAGCATGCCGAGGAACAGCAGCACGCCGACGACGATCAGCATGAACACCGACGGATCGGCGGTCAGTCCGACCAGGAGGTCGGCGAGGTTCTGCGTGACGCGATTGAACGTCAGGATCCACGACACGATCGCACCGACGCCGAGCAGCATTCCGGCGACCGAGCTCACGACGGCGCTGTAGAGAATCGCGTCGTAGACGTCCTTCATCTTGAGCCGCGGCCGCGACAGGAAGCCGACGATGGCGGTGTAGGCGACGCCGACGGCAGCCGATTCCGTGACGGTGAACACACCGCTGAAGATGCCGCCGACGATGATCACCGGAAGCACGAGCAGCGGAATCACGCGTACGGTGTGCCGCGCGAAGTCGCGGCGGCGCGGCCGCTCGAAGACCGCGCCGTAAGCGCCGCGGCGCGTGTGCTGCCACGCCATCACGATGAAGCCCAGGCCGAACAGCGCGCCGGGTATCGCGGCACCTGCGAACAATGCGCCGATCGAGACGTTGCCGGTCGCGAGCGCGTAGATGATCATCGCAACGCTCGGCGGAATGATCGGCCCGATGATCGAGGTCGCCGCCGTCAGGGCGGCGCTGTACGTCACCGGATATCCGGCGCGCGTCATCAGTTGTATGAGAATGCGCCCGAGGCTCGCGATGTCGGACACGGCGGTGCCGCTGATGCCGGCGAACAGCATCGCGGCGACGACGTTGATGTACGACATGCCGCCGCGCAGCCGGCCGAAGATCATCTGCAGCCAGACCACGAGCTGCGGCAGCATTCGCGCGCGGTCGGCGAGAACGCCCAGCATGATGAAGAGCGGTATCGCGAGCAATGGAAAAGCGCCGAGCGAGTGGTAGAACCGGCGCACAAGGATCGTCGGCTCCATGTGCTCGAAGAACAGGATCCATGTACCGCCGGCGAGACCCATGCCGAATGCGACCGGCACGCCGATGACGATGGTCGCGAAGAAGATCAGCGAGATCACCGCGAGCATCATCGCCGGCCGACCTCCGGATGCGCGCGCAGCTCGGCGACGATCAGCACGAGCATGTGATAGACGAGCAGCGCAAATCCGACCGGGACCGCGGCGACGATCCAGATGAGGCTGATCTGCAGCCCTGCCTCGATCTGCGAAATCGACGGCCCGATCGAATACGCGCCGCTCCAGACCATCTCGAGGAAGAACACGAGCGCGAGCCCGTATCCGGTCAGCAATACGGCGCGACGACGCGCGGGCGTCAGCCGCGAGACGACGAGCTCGAAGCCGACGTGCGCGCCGTGACGCAACGCGATGCCGGCACCGAGCAGGAAGAACCAGACGAGCAGCAACCGAGCGAGCGCATTGACGAAGAAGATCGAGAAGCTGAACACGTAGCGCGAGATCACTTCGAGCGTGATCATGACGGTGAACACAGCGCCGACGCCGAACAGCACGAACTCGGTGCCGCGAACGATCGCGCGGTCCGCCGCGTGCAGCGCCGGCGGCAACGCGAGGCGCTGCTGCTCGGTGCGAAGCGCGCCCGCCCGCTCGGTCTCGGGTGGCGCGACCGTCGCCGTGCTGATGCTGTCGTCCAACGTCGCGGGGCGGCTGCCGGCGGTCACGGGTCCGGCCGTCAGAGGACGCTCACGATGTATTGACGGTACGCTGGCCTGTCGCACAATCGCTGGTACCAGGCTTGGACGCGTTGCAGAGGAGGCCGCTCGATCGGCAACCGGTTCCAGCGATGGATCGCGTTGCCCAGTGCGATGTCGCCGATCGTGAGCGTGTCGCCGCCGACGTACGCGCGGGTCGCGAACAATCGATCGAGGATTTCCCAGTTGGCGATCGCCTTGTCGCGCGCCGCGTCGAGCGCGGCGGGCTCGAACGCGTCGCGTGGCGTGCGCAGGTGCGCCCTGAACAGCACGCCCATCGGCGCGGCGACCGTCGTCTGCTGCCAGTCCATCCAACGCTCGGCGTCGGCGCGCTGACGCAGGTCGTTCGGATACAGCGTGCCCGCCGCATGCTTCGCCGCGAGATAGCGAACGCAAACGTTCGACTCCCAGAGGATGAAGCCATCGTCGTCGATCGTCGGCACGAGGCCGTTGGGATTGAGCGCGAGGTATTCCGGCGTGCGATTGCCGCCGAACGGGCCGGCGATGTCGCTCCGCTCGAACGGCAGCCCGATTTCGCCGCAGCACCAAAGCACCTTCTGGACGTTACTCGAGCCGGGATGGCCCAGGATCTTCAGCATCGAATGCCTCCATCGTGTCTACGCGCGTTGCTGTGCGCTTCGTCAAGGTTTCGCGATCGGTGGCTCGAACGGCCGGTCCATCGTGACGGTGCGCCGCACGAACCGCCAAGCGCCGCTGCGTTTGGTGAGCTCGCAGTCGTATTCGCCGGGTGACAGGAGCTCGGTCCTGCCGTCGAGCGTCATGAAATCGAGCAGATAGCAGCGAGCGTTCGCGCGCTCGCCGTCGACGTCGACACGCAAGTTCGCGACAACGTGCCGGAATTGCGCGCCCTGTTCCTTCTGCCGCGCGGTCCAGCGCGCGAACTCGCGAACGCCGTCGCTTCCGCTGAAGCGTCCGAGCACGGGGCTGTCGATGCAGCCGTCGGGCTCGAAGCAGGCGACCACCGTCTCGACGTCGCATGCATCGAGCGCCGTCGCGTAGCGGACGAACACGGTGTGGATGTCGAACCAGTCCTGCATCGAAGCGGCGTTCATCGTGCGAATCAGTTCGCGGGACGCTCGAGCAGGCGGATCGGCTGGCCGTCGAGGAATGCGAGCGCGTTCTCGATGCACTGCGCGTAGTATTCGGCGTAGACCTCGAGCGCGCTGTAGCCGAGGTGCGGCGTCAGCACGGTGTTCCGGCATCCAACCAGCGGATCGTCGGCACGCAGCGGTTCATGGTGGTAGACGTCGAGTGCGGCGAAGATGCGGCCGGATCGAACCGCCGCAATGAGCGCCGCTTCGTCGACGAGCCCGGCACGCGACGTGTTGACCAGCACCGCGCCGCGCTTCATCCGAGCAAGCTCGGCTTCGCCGATCAACCCTCGCGTGCGATCGGACAGCACCAGATGCAGGCTCACGACGTCGGACGAAGCGAGGAGCTCGTCCTTGCTTACGCGCGTCGCCTTCGCGGCCGCGGCGCGCTCGTCGGTCAAATTCGCGCTCCACGCGAGAACGCGCATGCCGAGCGCATTGCAGTACGTCGCCATCTGCGACCCGATGCGGCCGAGGCCGATCAGCCCCGCGGTCTTGCCGCAAAGAACGAAGCCGCCCGGCGCATCGAGCTGAAAGCGACCGGCGCGAAGCGACGCATCGGCTTGTGGAATGCGCCGCGCGGCCGAAAGCATCAACCCGAGCGCGATTTCCGCCGTCGTGTTGACCGACGGTCCGCCCCCGGTGTAGCAGACGGTGATGCCGTGATCGATCATGCCCGCGATGTCGATCAGCCCCGCGCGCGATCCGGTGAGGCCGAACATCGCGAGGCGCGGCAGCCGCGACCACAGCGAGCGTGGAAACGGCGTCCGTTCGCGCGTCGCGAGCACGATGGCGAAGTCCTGCAGCGCGTGTGCCGCGTCGTCTTCGCTCGCGAAAGGCTCGCGGAAGAACCGAACGTCGGCGCGTGCCATCAACGCCGACCAGTCCGCGCTCGTGCGCGCGACGTTCTGCCAATCATCGACAACGGCGATTCGAGTCATCGCGAAACTCCGGCGGGCTCGCGCGTGATCAGGAACTCGCGAACGCGCTGCATCGCGCTTTCGCGCAGTGCCGCGCCCTTCCACGGCGCGAGCATCTCGACGCTGGGCGCCCTTGCGAGATCCGCCGAGATTTCCGCGGGGTGCACGACGTCGTCGCCTGGCATCAGCAGCATCGGAATGCGGCAGTTGCGAACGAACTGGCGCGACACGCTGAAGATGAAGTCGTTGCCGAACATGCGCTGATGGAATCCTGGCAGCAGCTCGGCGTCGATGTTCGGCCAGCGGCGCACTTGGTCGGCCCACTTCGCGAACTCGCCGTCGAGCGCTGCGCGGTTGCTGCTCGACAGCCCGATCGGGTTCTGCAGCACGAGCGCTGATACCAGTGCGGGCCGCTCCTTCGCGAGCGCGAGCGCGAACGACACGCCGATGCACGCGCCGAACGCGTGACAGCGCTCGACGCGAAGATGGTCGAGCAGCGCGAGATGGTCGGACGTGTACGTCGTCCAGTCATCGGTTGCCCGCAGCCGCGCACGCGATTCGCCCGCGTTGCGCACGTCGAACGCGATGACGCGGAAGCGGTCGCACAGCGCATCGATCGGGTCGAGCCAGTCCTGCGGCACGCCGGGCTTGGCCGGGTTCGTCCGCCACCGTTCGATGCGCGAGCTCAGGAAGCCGGGCGCGAACAGCAAAACCGGGTAGCCGTTGCCGCGAACCTCGTAGTGGATCGTGCCGTCCGGAATCTGCAGTGTGGCCATGCGAAATCACTTGAGGTTGCGGTCGCAGAGATCGATCAGCTTCGTGAAGGCATCCTCGGCCGCGACCGCGTCGTAGTCGGGCCTCGCGGCGAAGCAGAATCCGTGATGGACGCCCTTGAACGTCTCCATCCGATGCTTGGTGCCGGCTTGTTTCAGCGCACGCTCGAGCTCGGGCACGACGGTCGGCGCAACAGCGGGATCGTGCTCGGCGAATCCGATGTAGAGCTCGCCCTTGACCTTGTCGAGCAGCCGGTGCGGCGAGTCCTGCTGGTCGGTCACCATGTCGACGCCGTAGAGCGCCGCGGCAGCTCTCATCCGCGGAAACAGCGCGGCGACGGTCAGCGCGAACGGCCCGCTCATGCAATGGCCGACGCAGCCGAGCGGACCGGGCTTCACCTTGTCCTGTCCATCGAGGAACGCGATCATGCCGCGCGTGTCCTCGGCGACGCTCGCGTTGGTGAGGCTCTTCATCGCGGCGCGAATGACCGCCGACATCGCGTCGTTACGTCTCGGCACGTCGAAGCGGATCGTGCCGAGCCGATAGTACAAGTCGGGGACGAGGCAGAAGTAGCCGTGCTTCGCGATGCGCCGTCCCATGTCGCGCAGCTCTTCGCGAAAGCCCGGCGCATCCATGTACAGAATAATGCCGGGGTATGAGCCCGCGGCGTCGGGGCACGCGGCGAACGCCGGCTGGCGCCCGTATCGCGTCGTCACGACAACGTTCTGCTCAATCATGGGCGCCCTCCGGTGCGGCGACCGGCGCGCCGTACGGCTCCGTCTTGCGGGTCGGTGCATCGAGCAATTGACGGGCGCCGGTGATCAGCACGTCGTTGATCCAGACGAAGTTCATGAAGTCCTCGCGCACCCGCTTGCCCGCCCGGTGAATGCGCCCGATGCAGTCGTCGACCGCGGCCTTGACATCGGGGTGCGCCGGATTGCCGGGATGGCCGAGCGATTGCGCGAGATCGAGCATGCCGAAGCTCAGGTAATCGACACCTTGCAGCGCGGCGACTTCGTGTGCAATGTCGAGGCCACGCTGACTCTCGACCATCATGCACAGCGAAAGCATCGCGTTGCACGCGCTCATGTAGGCGGCGCGATTGCCGATGCGTTGACCGTATTCGGGACGTCCGGCACCGAACGAGCGGCTTCCGGCCGGCGCGAAATACGCGGCGTCGATCGCCCCTTGCGCGTCGGCGACCGACTCGACATGCGGCACGACCAATCCGCGCACGCCGCGATCGAGGAAGCGCGTGATCGTCGCGCTCGACGCGTCGGGGATCCGCGCGATCGGCGTCAACTCGTGCCGCTCGCAGGTGATGCACGTCGCTTCGATGTCGCGCCAGTCGAAGCATCCGTGCTCGCCGTCGATGTAGACGAACTGCAGGTCGGCCCCGCAGAGGACCTCGATCACCGACGGCGCCGCGAACGTGAGGTGAACGCCGCGGATGCGCTGGCCGCTCGCCGCCGCTTCCTTGACGAAGTTCCTTGGAGTCATGGCCGTATTCGTGTCATCGCCGCCGCTCGAATGCCTGCGTCACGCCGGCGTCGAGCGCGCCATCTTGACGAGCTCCGGCAGGAACAGGTCGGGAAACTTCTCGAGCACGGGCGCGCAGGCGGCGCGAAACGACTCGACGTCGACGCTCAGATTGACCTGCATACCCTGCGACTTGAGAAAGTCGTAGGCTTCCGATTCGTCCTTCTGCGTGTAGCGTCGCAGGAACTCGTCGGCTTCCGCGCACGAAGCGTCGAACGCCTTGCGCTCGTCTGCGGTAAGGCCCTCGACGAACTTCGGGTTGGTCACCGTGTAGGCGGTCGTCAGGATGTGGTCGGTCTTCGACACGAACTTCTGCACTTCGTAGTACTTGTTCGACTTCACCACGGAAGGCGGCGTGTCCTGCCCGTCGGCGACACCCTGCCGCAACGCAAGGTAGAGCTCGCTCAGGTCGACCGCAACCGTCGACGCGCCAGTCGCCTGCATCATCGCGATGTACGCCTTGGAATTCGGTACGCGCATCTTGAGGCTCTGCATGTCCTTCGCGCTGTTGATCGGATGCTTGTTGTTGGTCATGCAGCGATAACCGAGATCGGTCCATCCGGTCAGAACGAAACCTTTGTCGAGCGAGCGCTTGCGCAGTTCGTCGCCGAACGCGCCGCCGATCGCTCGATACGCCTGCGCGCGGCTCTTCCAGAGAAACGGCGCGTCGGTGATCGACATCTCGGGAACCCAGTTCATCAATCCGACGCCGATCGCGCCCATCTCGATCGATCCGATACGCACCGCCTGCGCGGTGTCGCGCTCGTTGCCCATCTGCGCGTTCGGGAAGATCTGGACCTGGATCTTGCCGCCGGTCTTGTCCTCGATCGACTTCTTGAATTGCTCGGCCCACAGATGCCAACCGTGCGCCGTCGGCGCCGGGTGCGCGAAGCGGATGCGCTTTGCGGCCTGCGCGCGCGCAGGTCGCGACACGAGGGGCGTCAGCGATAGCGCGGTCACGGCGGCCGCGCGCAGGACGTCGCGACGCGACGTGGACATCGGCGTTGCCGCCTCAATGTCGCTGGTGCGTTTCGATGCATGCATGGTCATCCTCCTAGGCCTTGAAATTGAGCCAGCTCGGGAGCACCGTCGTGATCCACGGCACCAACGCGACGAGCAGAAGCCCGCCGATCATCACGAGCAGGTAGCGGGCGAGCGGCCTGCTCGCGAGCTCGACCTTCGCGCCGCAGATCGCGCAGGCGACGTACAGCGCGATGCCGATCGGCGGCAGGATCGATCCGATGCCGAATGACTCCGTCATGATGATTCCGTATTGCAGCGGATTGACGCCGAGCTGCTGCGCCACGGGAAGCAGCAGCGGCGACAGGATCACGATCGTGACGAAGCTTTCGAGCACCGCGCCCATCAGGATCGTGATGACGATGACCGCGGGCAGGAACAGCGCCGCGCCGAGCCCGGCGACGGCGTTCGCGATCGCCGTCGTCACGCCTTCGAGCGTCATCGCCCACGAAAAGATCGTCGCCGCGCTGACGGTGAAGAAGATCATGCCGTTCAGCAACGTCGCATTGGTGAGCACCGACCAGAGGTCGCGCCCTTTAATCCGCCGGTACAGGAGGCCGAGCGCGAGCCCGTACAGAACCGCGAACGTCGACACCTCGGTTGGCGTACCGACGCCGGCGATGATGCCGCCGATCAGGATGACGGGCATCATCAGCGGCAACAGCGCGCGCCGACCGGTGCGCAGCACGACCTCGCGCGACGCGCGCGGCGTCGGCTTCCAGCCGGAGAACGATGCGCGAACGCGAACGAGCAGCATCAGGCACACCGCGACCGTCGCCGCCGGTAGAAGGCCCGCGATGAACAGCGCGCCCGTCGATATCGCCGTCGCCGAGCCGAGCAGGATCAGCGCGATGCTCGGCGGCACCGATTCGGCCATCGCGGCCGCCGCAGCGAGCAGCGCCGCGCGCTCGTGCGGCTCGTAGCCGTGCGCGTCGAGCTTGCGGTTCATCGGGATGCCGATCGTCGCCATGTCCGCCGCCTTCGACCCGGAGATGCACGACGAGATGTAGACGCCGACAATCATCACCTGCAGCAACCCGCCGCGCAGGTGACCGATCAGCGAGCCGACGAAGTCGACGATCCGGCCGCCGACGTCGGCACGGTCCATGATGAAGCCGGCGAGCACGAAGAAGGGAAGGGCGAGGAAGATGAAGCCGCCGGAGCCGCGCTGCGCATTCATCACGACCGCCATCATGTTCGCCGAGCCGACCGCCTGCACGCACGCGATGCCGACGGTCGCGAGCACGAAACCGACGGGAACGCCGAGCGCGATCATGCCGAAGAACGCAACGGCGAGCAGCGCGTACAGCGACGACGGATGCGTGCCCAACAACGGCCGCGCGACGAGGAACAGCGCTGTGGCGCCGCCGACCGCAGCGAGCGCGGCGAGCCAGGCTCGGCGCGGACGCGCGAGCAGGCCGAAGCCGGCGTGAACGACGAACAGCGCCGAGCCCACGGTGATCGGCAGCGTCATCCAGACGTAGCCGATGCCGAGCAGGATCGTCTTCTCTTCGGCGTTGGCGATCAGCAGCGGCACCGAGTAGCCGCCGATCAGGATCGAGATGCCGATGACGATCCATTCGCCGCATGCCTTGAAGACGTCGTGCCACGAGCGGTGCGCGCGGTCGACGAGCGCGGTGATCGCGATGAACTGGCCGCGGCCGTACGAGACGGCGCCGGCGAGAAATGCGAGCGTGATCAGGAACAGCGGCGACGTCTCGTCGACGCCCATCAGCATCGAAGAGTTGAACAGCGTGCGCACCATCGTGCTGGCGAAGATCAGCACGACTTCGACGGCGAGCGCGACATTGATCAGCGCGATGACCGCGCCGTCGATCGAGCGCACCCACGCCGGCACGCGATGCGGATACGCGGCGACCGTCGCTTGCGCCGGGTCGACGACCACAGCGACGTTCGCACTCATTGGGAGACCGCGGTCGACATGGCGGTTGCGCCTGCACCGTTGCGGGGACGGTGCACGTTAACAGTTCGCTATGCAGCAGAAAAGTTGATTTTTTTGGTGCCCGATGATAGAAGCCGCCTATCATGAACGTGACGTTGAGCCAGCTGCGCGCGTTCGAGCGCATCGTTCGACTCGGAAGCTTTCACGCGGCCGCTCGCGAGCTGCGCCTGAGTCAGCCGAGCGTGTCGCAGCGAATCCGCGAGCTCGAGGGCACATTGCAGACCGCGCTGTTCGTGCGCCGCGGCCCACGCGTGAGCCTGACGGCCGAGGGTCACTCGCTCGTCGAGTACGCCGATCGCGTTCTTGGCGCGACCGCAGAGATGGTCGAGCGTTTTCGCACGCGCGACCCGCTCAAGGGGATGCTGCGCTTGGGCGTCAACGAAACGTTCGCGCTCGTCTGCTTGCCCGAGCTGTTGCGAAGGCTCGAGCAGCGCTACCCGGCGATCAGGGCCTCGGTGTTCGTCGGCGACACGGGTGTGGTCAGCCGCAAGCTCGATTCACAAGAGCTCGATATCGCCGTCGTGTCCGAACCGAGCGTCGCGAAGCACGTGAAGCAGGAGCCGCTCGGCAAGAACGAATTCGGATGGTTCACCGGCGCCGCCGTCGATATGCCGCGCCGCGCGTTATCGCCGTCCGACTTGCGCTCCTATCATTTGATCGTTCCTCCGCCGCCGGCGCGGCTGCACGCGACCGTCGGTCAATGGTTCGCCGACGCGGGAGCGCGCCCGGCACGCGTCAGCACGTGCAACAGCATCTCGGCGACGATGCTCGCCGTGCTGCATGGAACGGCGATCGGACTTTTGCCCGTGCGCGTGATGCAGCAGGAGCTCGCACGCCGGTCGGCCAAGCTCGTGCGCGTCGTGCCGCAGGTTCCGGCGCACCGCGTGTCGATCTGCTACCAGATCAGCGAATTCGGACCCGGCCTCAACGTGCTGGTCGACCTGACGCGCGAGCTTGCGGCTCACTACAAGGTGTTCGTATAGCGTTGCGCCCCGACCACGATGTTGGACGGCGCTACGAGGGAAAGTCGGCGCCGAGCGTCGTGGATTCCCAGGCGTCGATGTCGTTGGTGAGGGCGCTCATTTTCGCGCGGATGTGTCCGAGCGCTTGCGCGCCCAACACGAGGCGCAGCGGCGGGGATGGCGATTCGACCGCTGCGATGATCGCCGCAGCGCCTTTGACGGGATCGCCGGCCTGCTTGCCGCTGGTCGCCGCCACGGCGGTGCGTCGAGCACCGACGGTGCTCTCGTAATCGGCAATGCGAACACTCGGTTCGCCATGCGAGTTGTCGAGGAAGCGCGTCCTGAACGGTCCGGGCTCGACCAACAGCACGCGAATGCCGAGCGGAGCGACTTCCTTCGACAGCGACTCGGACACCGCCTCGACGGCGAATTTGGTCGCCGCGTAATAGCCCGATCCCGGATGCGCGACGAGGCCGCCCACCGAGGAGACGTTGACGATGTGGCCGCGCCTGCGGGCGCGCATCGCCGGAAGGACGGCCTGCATCAGCGCGACGACGCCGTAGAAGTTCGTCTCGAACATTCGCCGCACGGCGGCCTCGTCGCCTTCTTCGATCGGAGCGTAGTAGCCGTAGCCGGCGTTGTTCACCAGCACGTCGAGTGCGCCGAACGCGCGCGTGCCTTCGTGCACCGCGCGCTCGATCTGCGCCTTGTCGGCAACGTCCAGCGCCACGGGTAGCGCCGTTTGCGGGTAGCGGTCGGCGAGGTCGCGAATCGTCGCGGGGTTGCGCGCCGTCACGACGACGCGAAAGCCGCGCTCGAGAAGTTGACGCGCGAGCTCCCTTCCGAATCCCGTCGAGCATCCGGTGATCATCCAAACCGGCGTGCTCGCCGGTGCTGTCGAAGGCGACATCCTCTTCTCCATTGTTCGAGCGTCGAGCCCGCGCGCTGACGCTGCGTTTGACGCGGTGTCGCGCGGTCGTCGCGACCAGCATACCGCAGTGAGCATACATTCGAATGCTCCCGGCCGAATGGTGCGGCGCGCCGAGCCTTCGTGCACGGCGGGCGTGGCGTGCATATTGCATCGCCTGACGTCGCGGCCGGCAACGGTCCGTCGTAGTGCAGTGGATGGCGTCCGCGTCGATGCGTTTTCTGCTGGCGTACGCGCCGAAGCATCGGTTCGCAACCATGCGCGCCGCACCGAACGCGAAGCGCCGTTCTGATGCATGAAACGCGACCGCGCACCTCGTTAGTGCCGTGGGTATGAAGTTTGGGCGAGCTTCAATCGCTCGATGCGGGCGCGTCGCACCAGCGGCCGCGTGAGGGCTGAGCGCGATGCACGGTCATACAGCTCGTTTTGCGTGCGGCCAGCGCGTGAGAGCGGCGGTCGATCTCGACGCCGCCGACGTTCGATCGGCGACCCGCGACCAACCGCATCGAATCACGCGCGGAACGTTGGGTGACGTCGTCGGCGTCGGTCGCCATGCGAAGGCGGTCGCGCCGGTGTATCTGGTCGTCTTCGCCGGAGCCGTCGTCCGGCTGTCGCGAAGGCGAGCTCGATGCGGTTACTCTGCCTTCTTCGCGACGGCGCGGTTGAGCAGAGCGGCGTCGACCTGCGCTTCGGCCCGCAACCAGTCCTCGAAGTCGAAACCGTCGGCATATCCGCGCTCAGCGTACAGCGCGTGCGCTGCCTGGCTGATCAAGCGGTGGCGCAGATCGGGATCGATCGGGGCGGCGCTTCTCTCCTCGGCCGGCTGCGAGGCTTTGACTTCGTCGCCGCTTGCGTTCGTGGGCTTCGGCGCGACGGCCGCGCCGCGTCGCGACGCTCGCGCACGCGTTGCGCTCGCCGGTGCTTCGTTTGCAGAAGTAACAGTCGACTTTCGATTCATGCGCAGTCCTTTGTCACGGCAGTGAGGCACGGCGTTCGCGAGCGGCCGTCGGGTCGATCGACGCGGCCGCCGGACGCAACGGTTCTGTGTGACGGCATCGTCAACGTGCCGTGTGCTAGCAAAACGCGATCCCGCCAAGGTCTCGGGCGTCAGGAAGCAAGCGATCCGTCGGCAGAGCGTTGGACTGTCGACAGCGCATCGGGTGCCGCGCGGACAAAAGGGTGCAACGCGGCGATTTCAGGTTCCCGTGTGGGATTGGAGCGAGCCAAGCCGTCCACCGCACGGATGAGGACGAGCAGCGGCGGCCGCTCGGGGCTGTTCAGCTTGTTGAAGAAGAGCCAGCAGGCGAATCGTTCGCCGCCGCGTCGAATAGCGTCGAACTGCACGCCGCAGCGGCTCAGGAAAGCCAGGCGGGGGTTGACGTAGCCGTCATGGGTCAAATGCGTGCGCGCGAGGCTGGGGAGCAGATCGCAGACGCGCCGTTCGAGCAGGTCGCTGCGCCGATAGTCGAACCAGCCCTCGGCGACGTGGCAGCAATCGCGTATCGATCCCTGCTCGTCGACCGCCAGCGCGGCGAGATCGCCGCCGAAGGGGAGCGCCGTTGCCAAATCGAGCGGAGAGTGGGGCGGAGGCCCGGTTCGATCGGGTTTCCGATTACTGGAAGTGGGTTCCAATCCGCGTTCTCCCGTCGATGCTCGGAGGCGGGAGTGGAGGGACGCGCAGTCTTGGCGACCCGGTGTCAGCGGTACATGTTTCTTGTCCCGCTCCCGGCTCGTAGTACACAACAACGACGTAGGGCGACCAATACCTGCAGCCACTTACGTGTTGACGCGTATAGGGGACCGGCCATCCGATCAATGACCGGCGGTCTCCGACTCCGCTGCCGAAACGTCGATCGGCTGCCCGCTCGCGGCCACCAGACGCGCCAACTCGAGAAACGTTGCGGCACGTGTCTTGAGCAGGATCCGTGAGCGGTGCACCTCGACCGTGCGAAAGCTGATGCCGAGTCGCCGCGCGATTTCCTTGTTCCGGTGCCCCGCCACCGCGAGCGCGAGAATGGTCCGCTCGCGCTTGGTGAGCGGGGCCAATCGTGCGCGCGCTGCCTGCATCGACTGCTCGTCTTCAACCTCCTTGCGGCTGCGTGCGAGCGCCGCGCGGACGCGATCGAGCAGCAGCGCGCCGTCGACCGGTTTAGTGAGGAAATCGACCGCGCCGGCTTTCATCGCTCGCACTGTCGTCGCGACGTCGCCGTGTACGCTGACGAAGATGATCGGCAGACGGATGCCGCGCCGCGCGAGCTCGGACTGCAAGTCGAGCCCGCCCATGCCGGACATCCGCGTGTTCAGAACCAGACAGCCCGGACCCGACGCGCGCGGGGCGGCGAGAAACGCCTCCGCGCTGTCGTAGGCCTTCGCGACGAGCCCGGCCGTTTCGAGCAGCAATGACATGCTGTCGCGGACCGCGGCGTCGTCATCGACCACGAAGACCGTCGGCGTCATCGCCGGCACGTCGCCGGCAACGTCAGCCGGGGCTGGCGTAGCGCGGAACGGACCTTCGCTGGCCTGCATCTCACCGTCCGACAGCGGACCGATGAGTCAGTGTCGCGCCTCCTCGCCGAGTGCGACTTGGCCTCGGTCAAACGTGGCGCGTCCGACATGCGCCGAAAGGTATGTCTGGATCAAACTGCGTGCATTTCACTGCGCGACGGCGATGATTTGCTCGGCAAAGCGGCCGCCCACCTCGTACTTCGTTCTCGCGGACCAGTCGAAGAACGGGATGTCGCCGACGCGGCCCTCGACGCCCACCGCGTTCAGGCCCAGACCCACCGCGGCCACGACGCGCTCAGACCAGCTTGACGATCTGCTTGCCGAAGTTCTCGCCCCTCAGAAGCGCGATCAGGCCCCGAGGCGCGTTGTCGAGGCCCTCGACGACCGATTCGCGGTACTTGAGCTCGCCGGCCTCGACGTGGCGGCGAAGCGCGTCGATTGCCTCGCCGTAGCGATTCTTCCAGTCGAACACGATCATCCCCTGCATGCGGATGCGGTTCACGAGCACGGCCCGCAGCGCGGTATGCGCATACGGCTCGTTCGCGCTGTATTCGGCGACCAGCCCGCACAGCACGATGCGCGAGAACGGATTCATCATGCGCAACAGTGCATCGAGGACCGCGCCGCCGACGTTCTCGAAGTCGACGTCGACGCCGCTCGGGCAGGCGGCACGAAGCGCATCCCGCCAGCCTGCTTCCTTGTGATCGACGCACGCGTCGAAGCCGAGCGTATCGACGACGTAGGCGCATTTCGCCGCGCCGCCCGCGATGCCGACGACGCGGCATCCGAGAATCTTCGCCAGCTGACCGACGACGCTGCCGACCGCGCCCGACGCCGCCGACACGACGAGCGTTTCGCCCGCTTTGGGCCTGCCGATCTCGTTCAACCCGAGCCACGCCGTGATGCCGGGCATTCCGAGCACGCCGAGGTAATACGAGGGCGGCACGTGTGCAGTATCGATCGGCGTCACGGAGCTCGCCTTCGCGACACCGTAGAGCTGCCAGCCGAGTTGGGTCAGCACCGCATCGCCGGGGCGCAATCGCGGATCGCGCGACTCGACGACCGTTCCGACCGTCTGGCCGACCATCACCTCGCCGAGCGCAACGGAGGGCGCGTACGACTTCGCGTCGCTCATCCGGCCGCGCATGTACGGATCGAGCGACAGCCACTCGTTCTTCACCAACACTTCGCCGTCCGAGGGCGTGCCGAGCGGTGCATCGACGATCCTGAAATCCGCCTCGGTGATCGCGCCGCGCGGCCGCGTTGCGAGCAGCACTTGCCGATTCATCGTTGCCATGCCCGTTGTGCCTCCGCTGATCCGTCGCCGGCCGCCGAGCTCGCGCAAGCGGCGAAGCGCTCGAGGTGGTGATCGGCATCGCCGAACTGCTGCGCGATCATCGTCAGGCGGCGAAACGTGTGGCTGATCTTGAGCTCATCGCTCATGCCCATGCCGCCGTGAAGCTGCACCGCCTCCTGACTCACGTGCCGGCATGCGTCGGCGATCTTGATCTTGGCGGCCGACACGATGCGCTTGCGCTGCACCGCATCGGTTTCCTCGTCGACGGTCGCGCACGCGAGAAGCGCCATCGACTGCGCCTGTTCCGCCGATACGAACATGTCGACCAGGCGATGTTGCAGCGCCTGGAACGTTGCGATCGGCACGCCGAATTGCCGGCGCGTCTTCACGTACTCGAGCGTCGCGTCGTTCGCGTACTCGAGCGCGCCGGCGGCCTCCGCGCAAAGGAGTGCCGTTGCATAGTCGGCGGCGTCCTCGATCAGCGGCAGCGACTCGCGCTCGCCGCCGATCCGCGCATCGACTGCAATCGCGACGTCCACGAAGCTGATGTCGGCGGCGCGAAGCTCGTCGATCGTTCGGTAACTGCGCAACGAAACACCCGGCGCGGCAGCGTCGATGACGAACAGGCCGATGCCGTCGGCATCGCGAACATCGCCCCGTATGCGCGCCGACACGATCAGGCGTTCGGCGCACGGTCCGCCGGCCACGACGCACTTCTCGCCGTCGATGCGATAGCCACCGCCCACCGCGCGTGCCCGCGTCTCGACATGCGCAAGGTCGTAGCGAGCGTTGCGCTCGCCGTGCGCGAACGCCATCGTCAGCGCGCCCGCCGCAACCGGCGGCAGCAGCCGTTCGCGCTGCGCCGCGGTGGCGCCGCATGCGAGCAGGCGGGCGGCAAGACCGACGGTTGCAATGTAGGGCTCGACGATCAACGCTTCGCCGATCGCGTGCATCAACGGAACGAGATCGATGGCGCGGCCGTCGTAACCGCCGCAATCCGACGGCAGCGGCAGCGCGAGCACGCCAAGCTCGGCAAGCTGCCGCCAGGCGTGCCGACTCCAGCCCTCCGGGGATTCGACGATGCGGCGTCGCGCGGAGAAATCGTAGTGCCGCTCGACGAAGCGCTCGATCGACTCGGCAAGCTGCCGCTGCTCGTCGGTGTAGCTGAAGTCCACGTTGTGCGCCGGTCGTCAGAGTCCGAGCACGTGCTTCGCGATGATGTTGCGCTGGATCTCGTTGGACCCCGCGTAGATCGTCGTCTTGCGGTAATTGCAGTACCGCGGCGCGAGCGTCGCCGTGAATCGGTCGAAGTCGACGCCATCGTCGAGCGGCGCGTAAGGCTGGGCGAGCGGACCGACCGCTTGCATCATCAGTTCGGTCAGCCGCTGCTGGATTTCGGTGCCGACGATCTTCAGCATCGACACCTCGGCGCCGGGCGCGCGTCCGCCGCGAAGCGCATCGACGAAGCGCAGATTGGTGATCTCGAGCGCGAG
Organism: uncultured beta proteobacterium; assembly: GCA_963728935.1. Taxonomy (GTDB): domain Bacteria; phylum Pseudomonadota; class Gammaproteobacteria; order Burkholderiales; family Casimicrobiaceae; genus CAVSMC01. Next base: position 357,431 of record CAVSMC010000008.1, read on the forward strand.
AAGGTCGACCTCGAGCCGCGAGAGGCGATCGCGGAAACGCGGATCGTCGAGCAGTGGCTTGCCGTCCTTCGTCTCGCGCGCAGCGAGCAGCTTCAGGCGCTCCAGCTCGCGCTTGGACGTGCCGATGCGCGCGGTGTTCATCCGCTCGTAGCCGAGCAGGAATTTGGCGACCGTCCAACCTTTGCCTTCGTCATGGACCCGGTTCTCGACGGGCACGCGAACGGCGTCGAAGAACACCTCGTTCACTTCGCGCCCGCCGTCCATCAGCGCAAGCGGCCGCACGATGATGCCGGGCGTCGTCATGTCGACCAGCAGGAACGAAATGCCTGCCTGTTTCGCTTCGCCTCGCGCATCGGTGCGCACGAGACAGAACATCCAATCGGCCATGTGCGCGAGCGTTGTCCACGTCTTCTGGCCGTCGACCACGTAATGATCGCCGTCGCGCGCCGCACGCGTTCGAAGCGACGCGAGGTCCGAGCCTGAGCCCGGCTCCGAATAGCCCTGGCACCAGAAGTCGTCGCCTTGATAGATGCGCGGTAGGAAGCGTTTGCGCTGTGCGTCGGTGCCGAACTTGAGCAGCACGGGCGCGCACATCACGACACCGAACGGTACCAGCGGCGGCGCGCCGGCGTAACCGCATTCCTCCTCGAAGATGTAGCGATGCACGACGTTCCAGCCGGCGCCGCCCCATTCGCTCGGCCAGGCGGGCGCGATCCATCCCTTGCGCGCCAGGATCCGGTGCCAGCGCTGAAGGTCGTCCTTGCCGAACGCTTCGTAGCCGAGCGTCTTCGCGCGCAGGTCCGCGGGGAGGTTGTCGCGAAGCCAGCTGCGCACGTCGTCGCGAAAAGCGCGCTCGTCACGCGAATAGTGGATGTCCATCGTCGGGTTCTCTTGGTCGCGGCGCCGATTCGCGAGCACTGCCTTGTCGGGCGGCGATCGCTAATGTTAGCGTGGAAACCGCGCCGCGTTGGCGGCACATCGAGGGCGGTCATGGGAGTGCGACAGTTATTCGAAATCGGTTCCAGGACCGCGCTCGTCACCGGCGGCTCGCGCGGACTCGGGTTGCAGATCGCCGAGGCACTCGCCGAGATGGGCGCGAGCGTCGCGCTGGTCGCCCGCAAGCGCGACGAGCTCGATCAGGCCGTCTTGCACCTGACGACGCGCTTCGGCGTTCGCGCGCTCGGACTTCAGTGCGACATGGCCGATGCGGCCGCGATCGCGCCGGTGGTCGGGCAAGCGATCGATGCGCTCGGCCCGATCGACATCCTCGTCAACAACGCCGGCGCAACCTGGGGTGCGGCGACGCTCGATCATCCGCTCGACGCATGGCGCAAGGTCGTCGACCTCAATCTGACCGCGATGTTCGTCGTCACGCAGGAAGTCGGCCGCCGCTCGATGGTGCCGCGCCGATCCGGCAGGGTGATCAATGTCGCCTCGATCGCCGGCCTTCGCGGCGGCGATCAACGGCCCGCGACCCTCGCCTACAACACGACCAAGGGCGGCGTCGTCAACTTCACGCGCGCGCTCGCCGTCGAATGGGCGCCGTGCGGCATCAACGTGAACGCGATCGCGCCCGGGCTGTTTCCGACCAAGATGACCAAAGGGCTGATCCAGATGATGGGCGAGGAGGCGGCGAACCGGGCGCCGTTGAAACGCGTGGGCGGTCCCGAAGACCTGAAAGGGGTCACTGTACTGCTAGCGTCCGATGCCGGCGCGTTCATCACCGGGCAGATCATCGCGGTCGACGGCGGCGTCACCGCGCGCTAGTGCCCTTAGCCACGCGTACCACGACGCAATGCACCCAAGACAGGCGGACGTACTGCAGACGATCATCGACTTCCTGCCGAGCGGGGTGACGCTGTTCGATTCGAATCTGCAAATGATCGCTTGCAATGAACAGTTCAAGCGCCTGCTCGACTTCCCTGCTGCAATGTTCGACGGCACGCTGCCGACGATGTACGACCTCGCGATCTTCAACGCGCGGCGCGGCGACTATGGCCCGGGGGATCCCGAAGCGCTGGCGCAGCAGGTCGTGGAACGAGCGCGCGGCATGCAGCCGCATGTCTACGAGCGAACTCGACCGACTGGCGCCGTGCTGGAAATTCGCGGTACGCCACTGCCCGATGGCAGCGGCTTCGTCACCATTTACACCGACGTCACCGAGAGCAAGCGGGCGGCGAAGTACGAGCAATTTCGCAGTCACACGCTGGAAATGCTGACGGGAGCGGAGCCGCTCTCCGACATACTCAAAGCCATCGTCCTGGACGTGGAGCAAATCAATCCGTCCATGCTTTGCAGCATCCTATTGGTGGACGGCAATGGCACGCGCTTGGGAAAGGTCGTCGCCCCCAGCTTGCCGAACTTCTACAACGAAGCGATCGACGGACTCGCGGTCGCCATGGGCGTCGGCTCCTGCGGCACCGCCGCCTTCACGCGGCAGCGCGTCATCGTCGCCGACATAGCGACTCATCCCTACTGGGCGCCCTACAAGGAGCTCGCCGCCCGCGCCCAGTTGGTTGCGTCCTGGTCGCAGCCTGTCTTCTCGTCGTCGGGGCAGGTGCTCGGCACGTTCGCCATCTACCATCGCGAGACGCGAACGCCGGCGCAATCCGACATCGATCTGATCGAACAATCGGCCCGTCTGGTCAGCATCGCCATCGAGCGAAGCCTGGCTGCAGAGAGGATTCGCGACAGCGAGGCCCTTTATCGACTGCTGACGGAGGATGTGTTGGATGTGGTGTGGAAGACGGATCGCAATTTCCGCTTCACCTATATCAGCCCGGCGGACAAGCGCTTGCGAGGTTACGATGCCAGCGAAGTGATCGGCCACGAGATATTCGAAATGTTCACCGAGGAAGGGGTTGCGAAGGTCAAGGAGATCATTCGACAGAACGCCGAGATCGCGCGGCAAGGAATCAACGCCGACTCAGTGGGCTTCGAGGTGCAGCATCGCTGCAAGGACGGCAGACTGCTGTGGGGAGAAGTCTTCTCCATGGTCGAGCGCGACGCAAGCGGCAAGGTCATCGGGTACCACGGCATAACCCGGGAAATCACGGCGCGCAAAGAAATGGAAGACCAGGTGCGCCAGCTCGCCTTTTACGACACGCTCACCCAATTGCCCAACCGGCGCCTGCTCAGCGACCGCTTGAGCCAGGCGATCGCCGCCAACAAGCGCAGCGGCCGGCACGGCGCGCTGATGTTCCTCGATCTCGACGATTTCAAGCCGCTGAACGACCTCCACGGGCATGTGGTCGGCGACTTGCTGCTGACCCAGGCTGCGGACAGACTGCGCGGGTGTGTGCGCGAGACGGACACCGTGGCACGCTTCGGCGGCGATGAGTTCGTGGTGATGCTCAGGGACATCGACGCGGACGAAGCCGAATCGATCGCGCAAGCGCAGATCGTGGCGGAGAAGATCCGCGTCAACCTATCCGCGCCGTATCAGCTCACCGTCAAGCGCGAAGGAGAGGCGGACATCACGATCGAGCACCGTTGCACCGCGAGCATCGGCGTCGCGTTGTTCGACGATCGCGATGCCGGCCTGGATGACATCCTCAAGCGGGCCGACGCGGCAATGTATCGGGCCAAGGACGCCGGGGGGAATTTGATTCGGGGTCTCGATTCGAAGCTCGAGTGACCGGCGGAACGCCCGGACGAGAATGGCCGCGAAGCGTCGGCACGAGCTGCGGACGGTGCGATGGGTCGCTCGTCCGCAGTCGCGACCGCCAGGTCTGTCGCTGGACTAGTGGTTCAACCAGCGGTACTCGCTGAAACGCTCGCGCAGCGTCATTTTCGACAGCTTGCCGGTCGCCGTGTGCGGCAGCTCATCGACGAATGCGACGTCGGCCGGCGCGCACCATTTCGCGGTCTTGTCGGCGTAGAAATCGAGCATCGCCTGCCGCGTGACGTCGGCGCCCGCCTTGCGCACGACGATCAGCAGCGGCCGCTCGCCCCATTTCGGATGCGACACGCCGATGACGGCTGCTTCCGCCACGGCCGGATGACCCATCGCGATGTTCTCGAGCTCGATCGAGCTGATCCACTCGCCGCCGGACTTGATCACGTCCTTCGACCGATCGGTGATCTGCAGATAGCCGTCGGCGTCGATCGTGCCGACGTCTCCGGTGGGAAGCCAGCCGTCCGCGGTGAGCGGATCACCGCCTTCGTTCTTGAAGTATTGGCGAACGATCCACGGTCCGCGCACCAGAAGATCACCGGCGCTCTTGCCGTCGTGCGGCAGCTCGCGGCGCCGGGCGTCGACGATCTTCATGTCGACGCCGAACGGCGGACGGCCTTGCTTGAGACCGAGCCGAAAGCGTTCGTCGGGCGAGAGCCGCGTGTGCTTCGCTTTCGGCATGTTGATCGTGCCGACCGGACTCATTTCCGTCATGCCCCAGCCGTGGATGACCTGCAGGCCGAAGTCTTCGCTGAGCGTTCGCAACATGGCCGCCGGGCAGGCTGCGCCGCCGACCGTCGCGTGCTTGAGCGTCGAGAAGCGCAACCCGCGCTGCTGCATGTGCTGTACGAGTCCCAGCCATATCGTCGGCACGCCGGATACGCTGTCCACGCCCTCCCGCTCGATCATTTCGTACAGGCTCGGCGGATCGAGGCCGGGCCCCGGAAACACGAGCTTCGCACCGACGAGCGGCCCTGTGTACGGCAAGCCCCACGCGTTGACATGGAACATCGGCACGACGGGCAGCGTCACGCTGCGCGCGGACACCGCCTTGGTATCGGGAAGCGCGTTCGCGTACGCGTGCAGCACCGTCGAGCGATGGCTGAACAGCACGCCCTTCGGATTTCCCGTCGTGCCCGACGTGTAGCAGAGGCTCGACGCGGTGTTCTCGTCGAACTGCGGCCATTCGAGATCGTCGCTTTCGGCGGCGAGCAGCTCCTCGTAGCAGAGCAGCGAGCGAAGCGTCGTCTCGGGCATGTGCTCGCGATCGGTCATCGCGACCCATGTCTTGACCGACGGGCATTTCGGCGCGAGCTTCTCGGCAAGCGGCGCGAACGTGGTGTCGAAGAACACGATGCCGTCTTCCGCGTGGCCGACGATGTAGGCGATCTGATCGAAGAAGAGCCGGGGATTGATCGTGTGGATCACCGCACCGATGCCCGACACGGCGTAATAGAGCTCGAAGTGGCGGTTGGTGCTCCATGCGAGCGTGCCGATGCGGTCGCCGACACTGGTTTCGAGCCGCTGCAGCGCGCGAGCGAGCCGGCGCGCCCGCCGGTGCGCGTCGCGATACGTGTAACGGTGGATCGGTCCTTCGACGCTGCGCGACACGATCTCGGTGTCGCCGTGATAGCGGTCCGCGTGCCGAATCAGCGACGAGATCATCAGCGGCACGTCCATCATCAAGCCCCGCATGGCGCCTCCTCGACGGCCGTCGATCCGCGGCTCGGTTGCGGCCGCCGGAATTGTAGCGCGCTTGAAATGGTCCATCGGCCCTTGTAGCATCGACCCTCACCTCGACCGGCGAGCGCGACCGTTTCGACCTGTTCGCAACAATCGGCCGGCAAGGGAAGGAGGAGTCATGGATGCACGTGCGTGTGCGGCCGGCTGGATCCTCGCGGCGCTCGCCGCTTCCCCCGCTGCGGCCGACGTCAAGATCGCCTTCATCGATCCGTTGTCGGGCGGCGCCGCCGCGACCGGCATCCTCGCGCAGAAGACGCATCAGTTCTACATCGACGCGATCAACGCCGCCGGCGGGCTCAACGGCGAGAAGCTCGAGCTGCTGTCGTTCGACAACAAGGTGAATCCGCAGGAGTCGCTGATTCAGCTCAGGAAAGCGCTCGACGACGGGGCGCGCTTCGTCGTCCAGGGCAATGGAAGCTCGATCGCGCTGGCGATCAACGACGCGGTGCAGAAGCACAACGAGCGCAATCCGGGCAAGGAAGTGCTGTTCCTCAACTACGCGGCGATCGATCCCGCGTTGACCAACGAGAAGTGCAGCTTCTGGCACTTCCGCTTCGACTCCGACGTCGATATGAAGATGGCGGCGATGACGGACACCATCGCGAAGGACGCGAAAATCAAGCGCGTCTATCTGATCAACCAGGATTACTCGTTCGGCAAGGCGGTCGCCGCCGCGGCGGCGCGGCAACTGGCGCAGAAGCGGCCCGACATCAAGATCGTCGGCGACGAGCTGCACCCGTTGCAGAAGGTTCAGGACTTCTCCCCGTACGTGGCGAAGATCAAGGCGAGCGGCGCCGACACCGTCATCACCGGCAACTGGAGCAACGACATGGTGCTGCTGGTGAAGGCGGGCAAGGATGCCGGGTTGAAAGTCGGCTGGCAGACGTTCTACGGCGGAAGCCCGGGCGCGGTGTCGGCGATCGGCGACGCCGGCGTCGGCACGCTTAAGCAGGTGAGCGAGTGGCACAAGAACGCGACGCCCGAGCTCGACGCGAGTGTCGCGGCGTTCGTCAAGCGCTACCCGGGCAAGGAAAACGAGTACACGTATTGGCGCGCTAAGACGATGTGGGAGATGTTCGCCGCCGCGGCGAAGAAGGCCGGCTCGAACGATCCGGTGAAAGTCGCGCGCGCTCTCGAGGGCATGAAGATGCAGACCTCGCTCGGCGAGGTCGAGATGCGCGCCGACAACCATCAGCTGCTGCAGCCGCTGTACGTCTCCACGCTCGAGCGCAACCAGAAGTACGACGTCGAGGACACGGGGCTCGGCTGGAGAAGCGATGCCAAGGTCGACGCAAAGGCCACCGCAATGCCGACGACGTGCAAGATGGAGCGGCCGAAGTAACTCGTCGTCCCCGCGAACGCAGGGACCCCGCGACTTTGACGGTTCCCAACGACACTGGATTCCCGCGTTCGCGGGAATGACGGAACGCCCATGCTGGAGCTAGCGACCGTTTCGCTGCTGAACGGCGTCGTCTACGGGCTTCTGCTGTTCATGCTGACCAGCGGCCTCACGCTGATCTTCAGCATGATGGGCGTGTTGAACTTCGCGCACGCGAGCGTGTTCATGCTCGGCGCCTATCTGTCGTTCCAGCTCGGCAGGTGGATCGGATTCTGGCCGGCGCTGGTGATCGCGCCGCTGGTGTGCGGCGCGATCGGAGCGGCGATCGAGCGCTACGGATTGCGCCACGTGCACCGCAGCGGCCACGTCGCCGAGATCCTGTTCACGTTCGGGCTCGCGTACCTGATCGAGGAGCTGGTGACGATGGCATGGGGCCGCAACGCGGTCGCGAACAGCGTGCCGGCGGTGATCGACTTCCCGTTGTTCTCGCTGTTCGGCAGCACGTTTCCCGCGTACAAGGGGCTGATGATGGCGATCTCGGTCGCCATGTTCGTCTTCCTTTACGCGTCGCTGAAATACACGCGGATCGGTCTGGTGATCCAGGCTGCGCTCACGCATCCGCAGATGGCGAGCGCGCTCGGCCACAACGTCCCTGCCGTGTTCGTGCTGGTCTTCGCGATCGGCAGCGCGCTCGCCGGGCTCGCCGGCGTCATCGGCGGATTCATGCTTCTGACGCAACCGACGCTGGCGCACGCGATCGGGCCGATCGTGTTCGTCGTCGTCGTCGTCGGCGGCCTCGGCTCGCTCGCCGGGGCGCTGATCGCGTCGATGCTGATCGGCGTGCTGCAGACGTTCGCGGTCGCCGTCGACTACTCGCTGCTCGATGCACTGCGCAGCGCGGGCATCACGCTCGCGCGCTCGTCGCCGCTCTACGAACTGTCCTCGATCAAGGTTTCCACCGCGGCGCCGATCGTTCCGTACCTGCTTCTGGTGGCGATGCTGATCGTGCGGCCGAGGGGCCTGCTCGGCACGCGCGACGTATGAGCGCCGCACGGCCGCCCGAAGGCGCTCTGAGCGACGGCCCGACGACCGCCGTCGCCGCGGCGGACGCCGGCTCGCGGTCGCGCTGGCCGACGCGCCATCGGCACTGGTTGGCCGTTGCAGCGGTGCTCGTCATGCTGCCGTACGTGCCGGGCCTTACTTCCGACTTCGGCCGCTCGCTGCTGAGCCAGATGGGGATCGCAGCGGTGTTCGCGCTGTCGTTCAACGTGCTGCTAGGACAAACCGGGCTGCTGTCGTTCGGACACGCCGTCTATTTCGGTCTCGGCGGCTATGCGGCGATCCATTTCATGCGGGCGATCAATCACGGGTTGCCGTTACCGGTCGCGATGTCGCCACTCGCGGGCGCGCTAGCCGGTTGCGCATTCGGCGCGCTGCTCGGCTCGGTCACGACACGACGCGCCGGCACGATCTTCGCGCTGATCACGCTCGGCATCGGCGAGCTCGTATACGCGGCGACGTTCATGCTGCCCACGTTGTTCGGCGGAGAGGAGGGCGTCACCGCGAGCCGCACGCGCGGTCCGGCGATCCTCGGATTCGACCTCGCCTCGCAACTGCAGGTCTACTACACCGTCGCCGCGTGGGGATTGATCGCGGCGATCCTGATGCGCGCATTCGGCGCGACGCCGGTCGGCCGCATGTGCAACGCGGTGCGTGACAACCCACAGCGGGCGGCTTTCATCGGATACAACACGCAAGCGGTACGGCTCGTCGCTTTCTCGGTGGCCGGCATGTTCGCCGGGCTCGCCGGAGGGTTGCACGCGATCAACTACGAGATCGTCGCCGCCGATTCGGTGAGCGCGCTCCGCTCCGGCACGGTTCTGCTGATGACCTATATCGGCGGCGTCGGCCATTTCGCGGGACCTGTGATCGGCGCGGTCATCCTGACGTGGCTGCAGGCGAGCTTGAGCGGCTACACGTCGGCGTGGCTGCTCTACCTCGGCCTGTTCTTCATGATCACGATCGTGTTCGCGCCGTCGGGCATCGCCGGGCTGATCGCGATGCATGCGTCGATTGCCGACACGAAGGGACTGCGCCGCGTGTTGCGCACGTATGCGATCGCCGCCGTGCCCGCGGCGATCATGACGCTCGGCGCGGTGCTGCTGATCGAGATGAGCTATCGCGTGTCGACGCAGCCCGAGCTCGGTACGCGGATGCGCATCGTCGGCATCGCGCTCGATGCGGCCTCGCCGTGGCCGTGGATCGGCGGGCTTGCGGCGATGGCCGTGGGTTTCGTCGTGTTCCGTCGGACCTGGCCGATCGTATCCGCCGCGTGGGCAAGCGTTCACGACCGGATCGCGACGAGCGCCGTCGCGCAGCGGCGATGACGTCGGCAGCGGCGGCGCTCGAATTGCGCGACGTGCATAAGCGGTTCGGCGCGACGCCGATCATCCGCGGCGTGTCGTTGGATGTCGTTCGCGGCGAGCGGCATGCGATCATCGGGCCGAACGGCGCGGGCAAATCGACCCTTTTCAATTTGATCAGCGGCTCCGATGCGCCGACGTCGGGATCGATACGCCTCGACGGCGACGACGTGACCGGCGCGCCGCCATTCAGAATCTATCGGCGCGGACTCGCACGAAGCTTCCAGGTGACCAACATCTTTCCGCGGCTTTCGGTCTACGAGAACGTGCGCTGCGGCGTGCTGTGGCCGCTCGGGTACCGATACAGCTTCTGGCGCCGAGTCGCCAACCTGCGCGACGCGAACGAGCGCACCGAGCGCGTTCTCGAGCAGATCCGGCTGACGGCGAGACGCAACGCGCCCGCCGGCGTGCTCACGTACGCCGAGCAGCGCGCGCTCGAGATCGGCATCACGATCGCGGGCGACGCGCACGTGATCCTGCTCGACGAGCCGACCGCGGGAATGAGTCGCGCCGAGGCGGCTGGCGCGGTCGAGCTGATCCGGTCGGTCTCGAACGGCCGCACGCTCGTCATGGTCGAGCACGACATGAGCGTCGTGTTCGATCTCGCCGACCGCATTTCGGTGCTCGTATACGGCGAGATCATCGCAACCGACGCGCCGGAACGCATTCGCGCGAACGAAGCGGTGCAAAGAGCGTACCTCGGAAGCGCGCATGCTTGACGTCGAAGACCTGCACGCCTATTACGGCAAGAGCCACATTCTGCAGGGCGTGTCGTTTCGCGTCGCGCCCGGCGAGATCGTGAGCCTGCTCGGGCGCAACGGCGCGGGCCGGTCGACGACGATCAAGACGATCATGGGGCAGGTCGCGCCGCGCGGCGTCGTTCGCTTCAAGGGCGAGCGCATCGACGGCCGTGCGCCGCATGAGATCGCGCGCCGGGGCCTGGGCTACGTGCCGGAAGATCGCGCGATCTTTCCGGGACTGACGGTGCGCGACAACCTGCGTCTCGGGATGAAGTCGCCTTCGGCTGCCGGGCGATGGTCGATCGACGACTTCTTCGCGCTGTTTCCGCTGCTGCGCGATCGCGCGGAGGTCGCGGGCGGTGCGCTGTCGGGCGGCGAGCAGCAGTTGCTCGCCATATGCCGGACGCTGATGGGCGATCCCGATCTCATCATGGTCGACGAGCCGACCGAAGGCCTCGCGCCGAAGATGGTCGACCTCGTCCGCGATCTGCTCGCGCGCATCGCAACGCGCGGCGTGTCGATCCTGCTGATCGAGCAGAAGCTCACGATCGCGCTCGACATCTCGCATCGGCTATACGTGATGGGTCACGGGCGTATCGTATTCGACGGCACGCCGACCTCGCTCGCGTCGGCGCCGACGGTGCGCCGCGAATGGCTCGAAGTGTAGCGAGGCGTTATTAGGCGACGACAATCATGACGACCCGGTACGAATTGCACGACGGCGTGGCGGTGATCACGCTGGATAACCCTCCGGTGAACGGACTCGGCTACGACGTCCGCGCTGCGGTGGCCGCCGGCATCGACCGCGCGCAGGACGACGCAACCGTGCGCGCCGTCGTCATCATCGGCAGCGATCGCGTGTTCTCCGGCGGCGCCGACATCCGCGAATTCAACACGCCGAAAGCAACGGCTGAGCCGACGCTCAACACGTTGATCCGCATCGTCGAATCGAGCATGAAACCGGTCGTCGCGGCCATCGCCGGCACGTGCATGGGCGGCGGGCTCGAGCTCGCGCTGGGGTGCCATTTCCGCGTCGCGATGCGGCGCGCGCAGATCGCGCTGCCCGAAGTGAAGCTCGGACTGCTGCCAGGCGCGGGCGGCACGCAGCGGTTGCCGCGTGCAATCGGTGTCGAACGCGCGCTGAACCTGATCATTTCCGGCGCGACGGTCGAAGCGGCGCAGCTCGCCGACACCGCGCTCTTCGATGCGTTGCTCGAAGAGAACTTGCGAGACGGCGCGCTCGCGTTCGCGTGCGACGTTGCGGCCGGCAGGCGTGCGGTTCGGCGTTTGCGCGACGTCGCGATCGACTACCCGAACGCGCAGGCTTTTTTCCAATTCGCGCGCAACGCGGTCGATGCAAGATCTTCTCGTCTGCCTGCGCCGGCGAAATGCGTCGATGCAGTGGCCGCCGCGGTGCAACAGCCATTCGACGAGGGCATGCGCGTCGAGCGGGATCTCTTTCGTCAGCTCATGCTCACGCCCGAGTCGCGCGCGCTGCGCCACGCGTTCCTCGCCGAGCGCGCCGCGGGCAAGTTTCCGGGATTGGCGGCGAGCACGCCCACTCGCAACGTCGAATGCGTTGCGGTTGTCGGCGCCGGCACGATGGGCTCCGGCATTGCGATGAATTTCCTGTCGGCCGGCATTCCGGTCGCGTTGCTCGAAACGAGCCAGACCGCGCTCGACAAGGGCTTGGCGGCGATCCGCCGAAACTACGAAACGGCGGTGAGCAAGGGCAAGCTCGCGCCCGACGCGCTGGAGCGCACGATGGCGCTGGTCCGACCGACGCTCGCGTACGGCGACTTGGCGTCCGCCGATCTCGTCATCGAGGCCGTATTCGAGGACATGGACGTCAAGACCGAGGTCTTCCGCACGCTCGATGCGACGATGAAGCCCGGCGCGATTCTCGCGACCAACACGTCAACGCTCGACGTCGACCGGATCGCCGCGGTGACCACGCGTGCGCAGGACGTGGTCGGCATGCACTTCTTCAGCCCCGCGAACGTGATGAGGCTCCTCGAGGTCGTGCGCGGCGCGCGCACCGCCGATGACGTGCTGCAGACCGTCTTGCGGCTCGCGCGAACGATCGGCAAGACGGCCGTCGTGTCCGGCGTCTGCGATGGCTTCATCGGCAACCGGATGATCGAGCAATACATGCGTCAGGCGACGTTCCTGCTCGAGGAGGGCGCGGCGCCGGCGCAAGTCGATCGCGCGTTGGAGGCGTTCGGCATGGCCATGGGGCCGTTCCGGATGGCCGACCTCGCCGGCAACGACGTCGGCTGGGCGATTCGCAAGCGACGCTACGTCGAGAAGCCGCACGTCCGCTACTCGAGAGTTCCTGACCGACTGTGCGAGCTCGGCCGCTTCGGCCAGAAGACGGGACTCGGCTGGTACCGCTACGAAGCCGGCAGGCGCGATGGGATTCCCGATCCCGACGTCGATGCGCTGGTCGCCGACTATCGTGCCGAGCTCGGCTTGCAGGCGCGCAAGATCGGAAACGACGAGATCGTCGGACGCTGCGTTCTCGCGCTCGTCAACGAGGGTGCGCGGCTGCTCGGCGAGGGAATCGCCGCGCGTGCGTCGGACATCGACATCGTTTATCTCGCCGGGTATGGATTTCCGCGGCACACCGGCGGTCCGATGTTCCATGCCGATTCGCTCGGCTTGTACAACGTCGTGCGCGAGATGCACCGGTTCGCGGCCAACGCGCACGCCGACGCGGCGTTTTGGGAGCCGGCGCCGCTGCTGGCCAAGCTCGCGGCCGAAGGCGCGACTTTCAACGCTTGAGCGGTCGCGTCCCGCGTTTTCAGTCATGCACAGGACCCTGCGATGCCCGATGCCGTGATCGTCTCCACTGCCCGCACCGCGCTCGCCAAGTCGTGGCGCGGCGGATTCAACATGACGCATGGCGCAACGCTCGGCGGCCACGTCGTAGGGCACGCGATCGAGCGCGCCAAAGTCGATCCGGCCGAAGTGGAAGATGTCCTGATCGGCTGTGCGTTTCCCGAAGGCGCGACCGGCCTCAACATCGCGCGTCAGATCGCGCTGCGGTCGGGATGTCCGGTGAGCGTTCCCGGCGTGACGGTCAACCGCTTCTGTTCGTCGGGGCTGCAGACGATCGCGATGGCGGCGCAGCGCGTCATCGCCGGCGAGGGCGACGTGTTCGTCGCCGGCGGCGTCGAATCGATCTCGTGCGTGCAGAACGAGTCGAACAAGCACATGCTGCACGAGCGATGGCTCGTCGAGCACAAGCCGACGCTGTACTGGACGATGCTGCAGACGGCGGAAAACGTCGCGCGCCGTTACGCGATCGGTCGCGAGGTGCAGGACCGATACGGCGTGCAGAGTCAGTTGCGCGCGGCGCGCGCGGCGGCCGACGGCCGGTTCGCGGACGAAATCGTGCCGATCGACGTCACGACGGGCGTCGCTGACAGGGATGGACGGATCTTCACACAAGATCTCACGATCGCGGCCGACGAAGGCATTCGTGCCGACACGACGTACGAGGGCGTCGCGAAGATCAAGCCCGCGCTTCCCGACGGTGTGGTCGCTGCGGGTAACGCCAGCCAGTTCTCCGACGGCGCCAGCGCCTGCGTTGTGATGAGCGATACGAAGGCCGCACAAATGGGATTGCGGCCGCTCGGCGTCTTCCGCGGTTTCGCCGTCGCCGGCTGTGAGCCCGACGAGATGGGCATCGGTCCCGTGTTCGCGGTGCCGAAGCTTCTCGCACGCACGGGCACTCGCATCGACGATATCGGATTGTGGGAGCTCAACGAGGCGTTCGCCGTGCAGGTTGTCTATTGTCGCGATCGGCTCGGCATACCGGACGAGCGGCTGAACGTCGACGGCGGCGCGATTGCGCTCGGCCATCCCTACGGCGTGTCGGGCGCAAGGCTCACGGGCCATGCGCTGATCGAGGGTCGACGCCGCGGCGCGAAGCGCGTCGTGGTCACGATGTGCGTCGGCGGCGGCATGGGCGCGGCGGGGCTGTTCGAAATTCCCGATTAGTGACGATCGCGAAAGCATGCACCAACGGAGGTCGACATGCTTCCAGAGAGCACCGACGTATTGATCGCCGGCGCGGGGCCGACGGGTCTCGCCGTCGCCAGCATCCTCGCGATCGAAGACGTTCGGTACTTGTTGCTCGACCGGCTGGTCGAAGCGGGCAACACGTCGCGTGCCGCGGTCGTTCACGCTCGCACCCTCGAGGTGCTCGATGAGCTCGGCGTCAGCGACCGGCTGCGCTGCGCGGGACATGTCGTACCCCGGTTCAGGATTCGGGACCGCGACCGCGTGCTTGCCACGGTGCCGTTCGATCGATTGCCGACGCGCTATCCGTACACGCTGATGATTCCGCAGAACGTCACCGAGGCCATACTGCTGCAGCGGCTGGCCGAGTTGGGTGGCGGCGTACAGCGGCCCTATGCGCTGACGGGGCTGCGACAGGACCCCGACGGCGTTACCGTCGATGTCGCGGCCGACGGCGCGCAGCGGCGCACGATCCGCGCGAAGTACGTGGTCGGTGCCGACGGCATGAACAGCGTCGTTCGCGAGCGCTCCGAGATCGGTTTCACGGGCGAAGCGTACGAGGAGTCGTTCGTGCTCGCCGATGTCAGCATGTCGTGGTCACTCGGCGAAGACGAGGTGAACTTGTTCTTCTCTCCGAAGGGACTGGTCGTCGTCGCTCCGTTGCCCGGCGGTCTTCACCGTGTCGTTGCCACGGTCGACCAGGCGCCCGCGGATCCTTCGGTCGACGACGTGCAGCGGCTGCTGGACGAGCGTGGGCCGGTTTCGGGCGCCGCCCGGATCGACACGGTCGCCTGGGGCTCGCGCTTTCGCGTCCATCACCGTGTGGCGGATCAATACCGTGCGGGTCGCGTGCTGATCGCAGGCGACGCCGCGCACGTGCACAGTCCGGCCGGCGGACAGGGCATGAACACGGGGATTCAGGACGCGGTGGTCCTCGGTCACGCGCTCGCCGCGGTCGTTACCGAGCGCGCAGACGAGCATTCGCTCGACGAGTACGAACGGACGCGGCGACCGGTCGCGCAGCACGTCGTGGCGCTCACCGATCGAATGACGCGCGCGGCGACGCTACGCAATGCGGGCGCGCGCTCGTTGCGCAACGCCGCGATCCGCCTTCTCGGCTCCATACCCGCGGTGACGACACGGATGGCGTTCGAGCTCGCGGAGCTGCGATATCGATGAAGCCATGCTTCGCCTTTTCCGGGGAAGCCAGCGGCGCACGGTTGTTTGCGGCAGCATTGCGATAAAGATTCCTCGCTTGCGTCGCTTTCGCGCCGGCGCGCGCGCCAATCGCGAGGAGGCGCGAATATGGCGCGAAGGCTGGCAACGTTTCTATGGCGAACTGTGCCCGATCATCTTGTGCTTGCCGTTCGGCGTTGCGCTCGTCATGCCGGCCGTGCGAATCATGTCGCGCGCCGAGTTCGACGCCTTCGTGCGCAGCGGATCGCACCCTGAGCACCATCCGGACCCGGAGCTCTACGAGGACAAACCCGGCGAATGGGGCTACCTGCGCGGCAGGCCGGTTGTCGTCGACTACGCGATGCGCGTCCATATGAACGATGACGATATCGCGTTGATCGATCCCAACGTGCGCACGATCGAAGACGTTCGGCGCTACTTCGCGCCGTGATTCGACGAGCGGGTCCCGAGCGCCACGTCGATCGCTTTGTGAGGGGCCCGATGCTGCTGGGTACGGGCTACTGCAAGACGAGGCTTGTCGGAGGGAACGTCGTGATACCGGTGTCGGTTTCGCCGCTGAGCGCCTCAAGCGCGCGGGTGACGCGGGTGCCGCGGTCACGCGCGTCGAGCCAGCTCGCGTACGCGTAAGCGCGAAAGCGCGTGTAGTCGACGTCGAAGTCCTCGACGTCGCTTGCGATGCTGCGAAGTACCAGTACTTTGATAGCGGCGAGGTCCGTGCATATATCGCCGGTCGCGGGTTCCCCGCTCATGCCGAGGCGGGCCCCGATATCGCCCAGCGTGGCGAGATTTGCACGGTCGGAAGCGGCCATCTGCCAAAGCGTTGTCGTCGCTTGCGAATAGCGCTGGTCGTATGCTTGCTTCAAGTCGTTCATTTGGCTCATGCAGATGTCCTCGTGTGGGTTACCCCACGTGTACGCATCGGCCCACAAGAGCTCGCGCTCACCCGGGCTCAACGCGCGCGAGGTCTCGGCCTCGGCAGCCCGCGTAGTCGTGGTTTGCCTGTAGTTGAAGTAACGGCGCCGACGAGGCGCTTCTTGATGCGGGGAAGGTCTCGGAGTGACCTAGCGCAAGGTTTTGCGCATCGAAGCGAGCGATTCGGCGTACCGGGATTGCGGCCGACTTCCGGCCGCGCCTATCCGAGGCTTCACAGGGAAACCCGGTGCGCAGCAAGCTGCTACGAGGAATGACTCTGACCATGGCAGCATCGAGCCGGCGTCCATGGCTTTGCAGGTCATTGAGTTATTCTATAAATCAATGACTTGGCGCATATTCACTTTCACCGAAGCCAGGGCTTTTGGGCCCTTAACTAATTGTTTCGGTGGTTTTCCGCTCAGCAAGGCGAAAGTGGCTTGGCGGCTTGACCCGCAGGGTACCGCTCGAGAAGCCGAAAGCTGTCCGACTACGCGGCGCCACTTCTCGGTTCTCTGCCGACGCGAAGCGCCGTGCGAAGCTCTCCTCGCGGGCGCAGTGAGCCGCGCAGGGGAGTGCGAAGCGCTCAGCGCACCTCCTCGCGAAAGCCGCGGCCGGGAATCGGCAAGCCCAGCCGATGACAGGCGTGAATCGCGATCGCACGCAGGCTCGTGCGCACGATCCCGTATTCGATGAATCGCCGCGCGTCGGTCGAGATCGGCACCGGCAGCAGTACCGGACGCGTGACCCGGCGCAGCTTTTCGCAGAACAGCACGTCCTCGAGAATCGGCACCTCGGGAAAGCCGCCGATGCGCCGAAACAGCTCGGAGCGCACGAAGATCGCCTGATCGCCGTAGTAGATGCGGGTGATCCGGCATCGCAGGTTGTGGACGAGCGAGACGAACGCGAGCATCCAGTGGCGCTGCGTGAAACGATGCCGGTAGGCGCCGCCGCCGACATCACCGTCGGCCGCGAGCGCGTCGAGCCGCGCGAGTGCGCCGTCCGGCAGCCGCGTGTCCGCGTGCAGAAACAGCAGCCATTCGCCGCGTGCGATGCGAGCACCCGCGTTCATCTGCGCACCGCGACCTTTGGGCGCACACACCAGCGCGACGCCGGGAGCGGCGGCGGTCGCGATTTCGCGGCTGCCGTCCGTGCTTCCGCCATCGACGACGATGACCTCGTGCGCGCCCGGCTGACGTTGCAGCGCCGCCAGCGCAGCGGGAAGCGCCTTGACCTCGTCGTAGACGGGAATGATGATCGACACCATGCGCGATGAGCCACTTTGGCCGACGGGTGCGATGATGCCACCGGATCGCGCCGTTTTCACTGTCCGCCGCGGCTCGGATGGCGTCGTTGGCTGATGCGTCGAGCGTGCTGCACGGCGCGGCGGCGATGCTCGCGCTGTTCGCGCTGCTGTTCGCGCTCGAGCATCGTGTCCCGCTGCGCCGGCGCCGCAGCTCGCTGCCGGGCCGGCTCGCCGTGAACGTGCTGATCTCGGCGCTCGCGATTGGCACGGCGCTCGTCGTCGTGCGGCCCGCGATCGATGCGGCGGTGCAGACCGCCGGCCGCACGCACTTCGGACTGGTGCCGCAGCTCGGCCTGCCGTTCGCCGCCGCATTCGTGTGCGAGTTCCTGCTGCTCGACGTGACGTTCTACTTCTGGCACCTCGCCAATCATCGGTTTCCGTTGCTGTGGCGGTTCCACGTCGTCCACCATATCGATCCCGATCTCGACGTCTCGACGGCATTTCGTTTTCATTGGGGCGAGGTCGCGCTTTCGGCGGGTTTTCGCTTCGCGCAGGTGCTGCTGATCGGCGCTTCACCGGTCACGATCGGCGTCTACGAGCTGGTGTTCCAGACGGGCACATTGTTCCACCACAGCAACGTGCGTCTGCCGATCGGCGTCGAGCGCTTGTTGAACCGCGTGCTGGTGACGCCGCGGATGCACGGCATCCACCATTCGATGGTGCGAAGCGAGAACCTGTCGAATTTCTCGGTCGTGTTTTCGTGGTGGGATCGTCTGCTGGGCTCGCTGCGACTGAACGTGCCGCAGCAGGCGATCACGATCGGCATTCCCGCGTACCGGGTGACCGACAACCGCGCGCCGCTGCTGCTGATGTTGCCGTGGCGTTCGCAGCCCGATTCGTGGCGAGCCCCGGACGGATCTGCGGCGCCGACGCAACGACTGCCGCAGGATGCGTCGTTGAACCGGCTCAGCGCATGACGGCGGACCATTCGCAGCGGGCGAGCCTGCGGCCGATCGCGCAGTTCTTCGCCGGCATGAGCCGCGCCGAAGCGATCTCGCGCGACGTATCGCGACGCCAGGCCGAGCTCGCACCGGATAGCGCGATGCGGCGATTCCTGATGCTGCAATCGCGGCAGGAAGCCCTTCACGCCGCCATGTTCGGGGCCGCGCTCCGCTTCG
This sequence comes from uncultured beta proteobacterium, assembly GCA_963728935.1. GTDB lineage: Bacteria > Pseudomonadota > Gammaproteobacteria > Burkholderiales > Casimicrobiaceae > CAVSMC01. Next base: position 375,908 of record CAVSMC010000008.1, read on the forward strand.
CGTCGCGTCGCGATCGCTGTCCGGATCGGCTGGCCGATGCGCTCGCGCGCTTCGCTTCTCGGCTGAACGCGGATCTCGATGCCGGCTGGCTCGCCGGATCGCTTATCGGCCTGCAAGGCGTGCTGGAGGCGATCGGCGTCGTTGCGCTCAGCGCGCCGAGCACCGAGCTCGCGACGTTCGCCGCGCAGTTCGTTCCATTGCGCCACGCGCTGCTCGCGCAGGAGCAGGCGCACCACCGCGTCGGTCGATACTGGCTGGCGCGACTCGTCGCCGGCGATGACGGAAGCGATGACGCGCTGAGGCGCTCGCGTCTCGAATACGCCGGGCTCGGCGAAGCCGTGCTCGTCGCGAGCGTCGAGATCTTCGACGGCTTCGACGTCGAGCAACGGATCTACCTCGATGCCGGGCGCGCCGCGATCCGCTCGGCGCTGTCTGCCTGAGACGTCACGGCAGCCGCGAGAGCAGGCGCACGACGCGGCGTGTGAGCGTCGCGCGCATCCATGGTTTGAGGAATTCGATCGCCGCCGTCCTGTCGAGCTCGGCGAACGTCGGATAGGGAGCGATCATCCGTGCGACGTGGCGCAGATTCAGCCGCCGCTCGATCGCCAAGACGAACAGGTGCGCGAGCTCGCCCGCGTGCGCGCCGACGATCGATGCGCCGAGCAGACGTCCATCGGGCCGCGCGACGAGCTTCAGCAGCCCCTCGGGACGGCGCTCGGCCTGCGCGCGGTCGCTATCCGCGTAAGGCACCCGAACGACACGCAGGTCGTCGCCTCGACGCTCTCTCGCACGAGCCTCGGTCATCCCGATCTGCGCGAGCTCGGGGTCGGTGTACGTCACCCATGGCAGCGAGTCGTAGCGCACCCGCGCCGGCAGGCGAAACAGCGCGTTTTGCACGATCACACCGGCGTGATACGAGCACACGTGCGTGAATCTCGGACCGGCGACGACATCGCCGGCGGCGTAGACACCCTTCGCGCTCGTTCTGAGCCGAGCGTCTACCGCAATGCCGTCGTCGTCGTAGACGACGCCGGCCGCTTCGAGGCCGAGACCCGACACGCGCGGCCTGCGGCCCGTGGCGACGAGCAGGTGCGATGCTTCGACGCGCCGGCTCTCGCCGGCCTCGTCGATGGTCATCACGATGTCATCGCCGGCGCGCTCGATTTTCGTTGCGTGCGCGTGCTCGCGGATGGCGATGCCGTCGCGCGCAAGCGCCTGCAGCAGGATCGCCGCGACGTCGGGGTCGTCCTTCGGCAGTGCTCGGCTGCGCGCGACCACGGTGACCGCAGCCCCGAGCCGGCGGTACGCCTGCGCCATCTCGATACCGAGCGGACCGCCGCCCAGCACGAGCAGGTGCCGCGGTCGCGTCGTGCAGTCGAAGATCGTCTCGTTGGTGAGAATGGGCACGTCGGCGATGCCCGGCACGTCCGGCACGGCCGGTTCGGCGCCGGTCGCGATCACGAGACGGCGTGCGCGCAACTCGACACCATCGGCCTCGACCACGCGCGGCGCTCGCAAGCGTGCGCTCGCGCGAACGACGTCGACGCCGTATTGCGCCATTCGTTCGACCGAATCGTGCGGTGCGATGGCCGCAATCGCGGCATGCACGTGATCGTGCACGCGACCGAAGTCGACGCGCGGCGAAGCATCGATGCCGAGCACGCTCGCGCGCTGCGCCGCGTGCGCGGCGTGTGCGGCGGCGAGCAACGCTTTGGAAGGCACGCAGCCGGTGTTCAGACATTCGCCTCCCATCCTGGCGCGCTCGATCAGCACGACCGCCGCACCGAGCAGACCGGCCGCGGCTGCGACCGACAGGCCGGCGGCGCCGCCGCCGATGACGCAGAGGTCGATCGTGCGCGTGCTCATCGGAATCGGAGTCTCCGCTTACGCGCACGTTATGTCATCCTCGGGCGCGCAACCGATGCGGACACGTAACCTTTCGGCGATTCGGAGCGAATGACTTGTTTCCCAGTATCGACATCGCGCAATCCCGATGGCACGACGAGACCCCCGTCCTTCCGCAGCGAACGGATGGCTCGTATCATGGCAATCGTCTCGGGTGCGCGTTCTGGAGCGAGGGTTGTAATTCATGCAGTCGCGCGCGACGGCGAAACCCTTTTGGACGCTGATGATGCGGCTCGCGTGGACGGCGGTGCTGCTGTCGCTTGGTCACATCGCGTCGGCGTCACCGCAGTCGATCGGCGCGACCATGGAACCGGCGGCATTTTCCAAGATGTGGCCCGGAGCTGCGCTCGCGCCGTGGGCGCCGATCCGGTTGGGCCCAACGAAACGCGCGACGCGATACGATCTGGTCGACGACGGCGATGCACCGGTGTTGCACGCTGTTGCAGACGGCGCGGCGAGCGGCCTTGCCTATCCGGCGTCGTTCGATCTGCGCGAGACGCCGATCATGGCATGGCGCTGGAGGATCGCCGGCCTGATTCCCGACGCCGACGCGCGCGTCGCTTCGCGCGAAGACTCGCCGGCACGCATCGTCCTCGAGTTCGACGGTGACAAGTCGAAGCTGTCGGCCGCCGACCGCTTGCTCTACAAGCTCGGCGAGCAAGTGACCGGTCGCGAGGCGCCGTACGCGACGCTCGCGTACATCTGGTCGAACGCGCTGGCCGTGGATACTGTGATCTCGAGTCCGCTCACGCGGCGCATTCGGATGGTCGTCGCGTCCAGCGGCGCAACCGGCGTCGGCGTGTGGCGGTCGCTCGCGCGCGATGTGGTCGCCGACTTCCACCGCGCGTTCGGTGAATCGCCCGGGCGACTGCTCTCCGTCGGTGTGCTCACCGATACGGATGACACCGGCGGCCACGCCGAGGCATGGTACGGCGACATCCGCTTCGAGCGGACGATAACGGTGCGCTGACATGCGAGCGATGCTTCCGCTGTTGAAGGGCACCGACTTTCCGCCGATCCGTCGCGATCGGCTGCAGACCCTGCAAGTCAATCTCGGCTACCGCTGCAATCAATCCTGTGTGCACTGTCACGTCGCCGCGGGCCCCGATCGCACCGAGCAGATGTCGGCGGCGAACGTCGAAGCGGTGCTCGATTTTCTTCGACGCAGTCGCATCGCGACGCTCGATCTGACCGGCGGCGCGCCCGAGCTGCATCCGCAGTTCCGGCACATCGTGACGGCAGCGCGCACGATCGGCGCGCGCGTGATCGATCGTTGCAATCTCACGATCCTGGAGGAGCCCGGGCACGAGGACCTGGCGGAATTTCTCGCCGCGCAGCGTGTCGACGTGATCGCATCGCTGCCCTGCTACCTGGAAGAGAACGTCGATCGCCAGCGCGGTAGCGGCGTCTTCGCGGCCAGCATTCGCGCGTTGCGCCGGCTGAACGCACTCGGTTACGGCTCGGGGCGATCGGGCCTCGTTCTCGACCTCGTCTACAACCCGCAGGGCCCGTCGCTGCCGCCGCCGCAACAGGCGCTCGAGCGCGACTATCGGCGCGAGCTCGGCACGCGCTTCGGTATCGTGTTCGATCGCCTCTTTACGCTCGCGAACATGCCGATCCAGCGCTTCGGCAGTACGCTCGTGTCCAAAGGCACGTTCGCGCAATACATGACGCTGCTGCGCGGCGCGCACTGCGCCGAGAATGTCGAGCGCGTGATGTGTCGAGCTCTCGTGAGCGTCGATTGGCAGGGCTTCGTCTACGACTGCGACTTCAATCAGATGCTCGCACTGCCGCTGCGCCAGGACGGCCGCTCGCGCGTCCACGCGTCGGAGCTCGACGCCGACGCGCTCGCCGGCAACCCGATTCGCGTCGCCGATCATTGCTACGCCTGCACGGCGGGGCAGGGAAGCAGTTGCGGCGGGGCGCTCGCCACAGGAGCGCGCAGGGCCGCTCCCGAGCGCGAATGAGCCCCGAAGCGCGTAGCGCGAAGGGTAGTCCAATGACCGTCGAGGCTGCCGGCGTCGCGCGCATGACGGCGCCGCCTTGCGTTGCCATATTCGCGCGCGCTCCGATAGCCGGCTACGCGAAGACGCGGCTGATTCCGCGGCTCGGCCGCGAGGGTGCTGCGAAGCTGCAGCGGTTGCTGATAGCCCGCACGATGCGCACCGCGCTCGCCGCCGAGCTCGGCCCGGTGGCGATCTGGTGCGCGCCGGACTGTTCGCATCCGCTGTTCGCCGCCATCGGCCGCGAGTCGAGTGTGAGCTTGCACGCGCAACGCGGTGCCGATCTCGGCGCGCGCATGGTCGGCGCATTCGACCTGCTGTGCGGAGCCGGTTCGGCGTTGCTGATCGGCACCGATTGCCCGGCGCTCACTGTCGCGATGCTGCGTGACGCGGCGCGTTGCTTGCGCGACGGCGACGACGCAGTGTTGATTCCAGCAGAGGACGGCGGCTACGTGCTCATCGGGCTTCGTCGCGCGGCGCCATCACTGTTCGACGCGATCGCATGGGGCACCGATCGCGTGATGGCGCAAACGCGCGAACGCCTGCGCGAGAGCCGCCTGCGCTGGGCCGAGCTCGCGTCGTGCTGGGACGTGGACCGGCCGCAGGACGTCGATCGGTTACGCGCGACTGGAATGGTTCCACAGATCGAAGAGCTGATCGAACGCGCGCAACGTGCACGGAGCGTGCGAAAGTCGTGAAGCGGGCATGCGAGCACATGTTCCGCGCGCGCCGCGGCATTGAGTGTCGCTCGTCCTGCGATTGGCGCGCTATCGGAGCTCAAACGATTCGCGCATCGCCATAGCGTGAGCAATTGGAGGCGGGGGTCGGAATCGAACCGGCGTCCACGGCTTTGCAGGCCGCTGCATAACCACTCTGCCACCCCGCCGGGTGCGATTGCCGCATCGTTTCACGGCAACCGGTCAAACGAAAAGGGAGAGCCGCGTCGCTCTCCCTCGGGAATCTGGAGCGGGAAACGAGTCTCGAACTCGCGACCTCAACCTTGGCAAGGTTGCGCTCTACCAACTGAGCTATTCCCGCGTCGGGAACTGCAAATTATAGCCCGCTCGCGAACCGTCTGTAAATGACCGCCGCCTCCGGACCACGTCCAAGCACCGGAGCGACAGCGCATCCGAACGCCTAGCCGCCGAGCATCGCGGCGATCGCCTCGGCGACGTAGTCGACGTTGCGCGAGTTGAGCGCGGCAACGCAGATGCGTCCGGTGTCGATCACGTACACCGAGAACTCGTCGCGAAGCCGCTGCACGTGCGCTTTGCTGAGCCCCGAGTACGAAAACATGCCGCGCTGATCGAGCACGAAATGGAAGTCACCGCCGGGGACCCGCTTGCCGAGCTCGAACACGATCGCCTTGCGCATCGTTTGAATGCGCTCGCGCATCTCGGCGAGCTCGCGCTCCCACAGCGAGCGCAGCTCGGCCGACTCCAGCACCGCCGCGACGATCTGTCCGCCGAACGATGGCGGGCTCGAGTAGTTCGCGCGCGCAATCCGTTTGACTTGCGATAGTGCACGAATCGCCTCGTCGCGGTCGGCAGCGACGATCGTGAGCGCACCGACGCGTTCGCCGTAGAGCGAGAACGACTTCGAGAACGAGCTCGACACGAACATCGGACCCGGTGTCGCGGCGAACTCGCGAATGATCGCGCCGTCCTCGGCGATCCCTTGGGCGAAGCCCTGATAGGCAATGTCGAGAAACGGGATGAGCCCTCGCGTGCGCACGATCGCGACGATGCGTTGCCACTGCTCGGGCGTCGGATCGACGCCCGTCGGATTGTGGCAGCACGCGTGGAGAACGACGATGGCGCCCGGCGCAATGTTCTCGAGCGCAGCGCACATGCCGGCGAAATCGAGTCCGTGCGTGTCGGCGTCGTAATACGGATACGCATTGACGATGAAGCCCGCGCCCTCGAACAACGCGCGGTGGTTTTCCCAGCTCGGATCGCTGATCCACACGGACGCGCCCGGGGCGAAGCGGCGCAGGAAATCGGCGCCCACCTTGAGGCCGCCGGTGCCGCCGAGCGCTTGCACGGTGACGGCGCGACCTTCGCGCGTGACATCGCTATCGGCCCCGAGCACGAGCGATTGGACGGCGCGATCGTAAGCGGCGATGCCGTCAACCGGAAGGTACGGATGCGGCGCTGCGCGGGCGGTCAGTTGTTGTTCGGCGCGGCGCACGCAATCGAGTAAAGGTACCTTGCCTTCGTCGTTCACGTAGACGCCGACGCCGAGGTTCACCTTGCGCGGATTCGGATCGGCGACGAAGGCTTCGGTGACGCCGAGGATCGGATCGCGCGGCGCGAGCTCGACGGTGGCGAGCAACGACGGAGCGTGCGGAGCGTTCATGTGTGCGGTCCGGCGGGCAAAGGTGCGCATTTTACCGTGTTTGCGCGGCCGCTCCGGCCGAGCGATCGGCGCCGCCGCTTGCGTTCGCGCGACACGCACCCCATTCTCCGTAGCTCGACCGCCATGGCCCGCTACGAACCCTTGAGCTCCGACGCGCCGAAGCTGCCGCCGGCGACCGCGCTTCGTACGCTTGCCCGCGTCGGCGCGTTCCTGCGCCCGTATCGGCCGCAGGTTCTCTACGCGGCGATCGCGCTGGTCGTCGCAGCGGCAGCCGTGCTCGCCGTCGGACAAGGACTTCGAGGCGTCATCGATCGCGGACTGTCGGCCGGCGATCCGGCGCAACTCGACCGCACGCTTGCGCTGATGCTCGGCGTCGTTGCCGTCATGGCAGCGGCAACGTACACGCGGTTCTACTTCGTCTCGTGGCTCGGCGAGCGCGTCACCGCCGATTTGCGAGGCGCTGTGTTCGAGCACCTGCTGACGCTGCCGCCCGAATGGTTCGAGTCGACGCGCACCGGCGAAGTGATCTCGCGGCTCACCAACGACACGACGATGCTCGAAACGGTGATCGGCTCGTCCGCGTCGATGGCCGCGCGCAACCTGCTGCTGCTCGCCGGCGGCGTGGTGATGCTCGCGCTGACGAGCCCGAAGCTGACGCTGCTCGTCTTGGGCGGCGTTCCGATCGTCGTCGTGCCGATCATCCTGTTCGGTCGCCGCGTGCGCAAGCTCGCGCGCGCGTCGCAGGACCGTGTCGGCGACGTCGGCGCGTATCTCGACGAGTCGCTGCACGAGATCCGCACGGTGCAGGCGTACGGTCACGAGGCGGTCGATCGCAGGCGATTCGGCGAGCGCGTCGAAGCGGCGTTCGCGACGGCGCGACAGCGCGTTCGGCAGCGCGCGATGCTCGTCGCGACGGTGATCCTGCTCGTGTTCGGCGCGATTGGCGTGATCCTATGGATCGGCGGGCACGACGTCGTTGCCGGCCGCATCAGCCCGGGACAGCTTTCCGCGTTCGTCTTCTACGCGATCATCGTCGCGAGCGCGGTCGGTACGCTTTCCGAAACGTTCGGCGATCTGCAGCGCGCAGCCGGCGCGACCGAGCGTCTGTTCGAGCTGCTTGCCGCCGAGTCGACGATCCGCGCGCCGCGCGATCCGGCGCCGCTGCCCAGTCCGGCGCGCGGCACGGTCACGCTCGACAATGTCACCTTTCGCTATCCATCGCGGCCCGACAACGCCGCGTTGGCGGGCCTTTCGCTCGACGTCGCCGCAGGCGAGAAGGTGGCGTTGGTCGGCCCCTCGGGTGCCGGCAAGACGACGGTGTTCCAGTTGTTGTTGCGCTTCTACGATCCGCAGGCGGGCGCCGTGCGCATCGACGGCGTCGACCTGAGACTTGCCGATCCGGCCGCCGTGCGCAATCGCATCGCGGTCGTGCCGCAGGACCCGGCGATCTTCGCGACGACCGTTGTCGAAAACGTCCGCTACGGTCGGCCGGATGCGTCCGAAGACGAAGTGCGCGCCGCATGCGACGCGGCGTACGCGAGCGAATTCATTGCGCGCCTTCCCGATGGCTACGCGAGCTTCCTCGGCGAACGCGGCGTGCGGCTTTCCGGCGGTCAGCGGCAGCGACTTGCGATTGCCCGTGCGATCCTCGCCGACCGCCCGATCCTGTTGCTCGACGAGGCGACTTCGGCACTCGACGCGGAAAGCGAGCGCGCGGTCCAGCAGGCGCTCGAGCGCCTGATGACCGGTCGAACCGTCCTCATCGTCGCGCATCGACTGGCAACGGTTCGCCACGTCGACCGTATCGCTGTCATCGACGCCGGCCGCATAGTCGCGGCGGGAACCCACGAGACGTTGATCGCGACCAATCCGCTCTACGCACGACTCGCCGAGCTGCAGTTCGGTCGAAAAGTGGGGTCAGACTCGACTTTCGACCCGCTGGTCGCTCGGGCGAAGCGCGTCGACGAAAGTCGAGTCTGACCCTACTTTTGAAAAAGTCGAGTCTGACCCTAATTTCCATCGAACGAGCGTTCGACTTACAATACTCGATTGCCCGATTCCGGTAGCCGCATGATCGTCACCTACCCCGGTAGCCCCTTCGAGCTCCACCAGCCCTTCCAGCCGGCCGGCGACCAGCCGGAGGCGATCGACAGGCTCGTCGAAGGATTGAGCGACGGCCTCGCGTACCAAACGCTGCTCGGCGTGACGGGCTCCGGCAAGACGTACACGATCGCGAACGTCATCGCGCGCACCGGACGGCCCGCGCTCGTGCTCGCGCCCAACAAGACGCTCGCCGCGCAGCTCTATTCGGAGTTTCGCGAGTTCTTCCCGTCGCACGCGGTCGAGTACTTCGTCAGCTACTACGATTACTACCAGCCCGAAGCGTACGTTCCGTCGCGCGATCTCTACATCGAGAAGGACAGCTCGATCAACGAGCACATCGAGCAGATGCGCCTTTCGGCGACCAAGGCCATTCTCGAGCGCCCAGACTGCGTGATCGTCGCGACTGTCTCGGCGATCTATGGTATCGGCGATCCGACCGAATACCACAGCATGATCCTGCACATGCGCGAGGGCGATACGCTCACGCAGCGCGACGCGATCCGCCGCCTGACCGAAATGCAGTACACGCGCAACGACGCCGACTTCCGGCGCGGCACGTTTCGCGTGCGCGGCGACGTGCTCGACATCTTCCCCGCCGAGCATGCGGAAAATGCCGTTCGCGTCTCGCTGTTCGACGACGAGGTCGAGTCGATGCAGTTGTTCGACCCGCTGACCGGCCATGTGCGACAGCGCATCTCGCGCTTCACCGTGTTCCCGTCGTCGCACTACGTCACCGGCCGCCAGAAGGTGCTCGACGCGATCGAGGCGATCAAGCTCGAGCTCGCCGAGCAGAAGGAATTCTTCGTTTCGCAGATGAAGCTGATCGAAGCACAGCGTATCGAGCAGCGCACGCGCTTCGACCTCGAGATGATGAGCGAGATCGGCTTCTGCAAGGGCATCGAGAACTACTCGCGGCATCTGTCCGGGCGCAGCGCCGGCGAGCCGCCGCCGACGCTGATCGACTACCTGCCGCGCAACGCGCTGATGTTCATCGACGAAAGCCACGTCACCATCCCGCAGGTGGGCGGCATGTACCGCGGCGACCGCGCGCGCAAGGAGAACCTCGTCAACTACGGGTTCCGGCTACCGTCGGCGCTGGATAACCGGCCGCTGCGCTTCGACGAGTTCGAGAAGCTGCTGCCGCAGACGACTTTCGTGTCGGCAACGCCCGCCGATTACGAGAAGAAGCACGCGGGGCAGGTCGTCGAGCAGGTCGTCCGTCCGACCGGTCTGGTCGATCCGGCGCTCGACGTGCGGCCCGCGGCGACGCAGGTCGACGATCTGCTCTCCGAGATCAGCATTCGCGTCGCGCGCAACGAGCGCGTGCTCGTCACGACGCTCACCAAGCGCATGGCCGAGGACCTGACCGACTATCTGAGCGAGCACGGCGTCAAGGTTCGCTATCTGCATTCCGATATCGACACGGTCGAGCGCGTCGAGATCATTCGCGACCTGCGGCTCGGCGAATTCGACGTTCTGGTCGGCATCAATCTGTTGCGCGAAGGCCTCGACATCCCGGAGGTGTCGCTGGTCGCGATCCTCGACGCCGACAAGGAGGGGTTCCTGCGCGCCGAGCGGTCGCTGATCCAGACCATCGGTCGCGCCGCGCGACACATCAATGGGACGGCGATCCTGTACGCCGACAAGATGACCGACTCGATGAAGGCGGCGATCGGCGAGACGACGCGCCGGCGCATGAAGCAGCTCGCGTGGAACGAGAAGATGGGCATCACGCCGATCGGCGTGCAGAAGCGGATCAAGGACATCATCGACGGCGTGTACGACGCCGACGAAGGCAAGAAGCAGCTGAAGGCGGCGCAGGCGCAGGCGAAGTACGAGACGATGCCCGAGAAGGACATGGAGCGCGAGCTGAAGCGGCTCGAGCGCGAGATGATCGAGGCGGCGAAGAACCTCGAGTTCGAGCGGGCTGCGGAGCTACGCGACCGTTTGTATCAGCTCAAGGAGGCGATGTTCGGCGTGCAGTTGCCGGTCGAGACGTGATCGCAGCTACTTGCTCGCGACCGTCCTTTTCGCGTTGTCGATATCGAGATACTTCCACGAAAAACCGAACGGCGACTGGTAGAAGCCCTTCACCCACGGCTGCAGGACGAAGTTGCCGATCGGATACACCTGATAGGCGAGCGGCGCGTAAGCCTGCACCAGGTCCGACATTCGCCGCACCATTGCATTGCGCTCCGCTCCCGGCGCCGTCCGCACGAACGCCTCGTACGCGCGATCGTAGTCGGCGAGCTTGAAGCGCGCGCGATTGGTGTCGGGCGGCGACTTGCCCCACAGCGTTTGCAGGATCTGATAGCCGGACGAGTCGAGCGAGCGGATGCCGAGGTTGAACATCTGAAGCTGGCCCGCGAGGCTCTGCTTCAGCAGATCGGCGAACGGCGCGGTGTTGATCTGCATCCGGATGCCGATCGACTGCATGCTCTTGATCCACAGCGTATCGGCTTCGCGCGACCACGAGTCGGGCATCGAGTTCTGCGTAAGCGCAAGCGGCTTGCCGTCGGGCGTCTCGCGAAAGCCGTCGCCGCCGCGGTCCTTGTATCCGAAGCGGTCGAGGAGCGCGCGCGCACCCGCCGGGTCGTACGACGATTTGCCGTCGAGCGCCGCGTCATGGCCCACGACGCCAGGCGGCAGCAGCTGGTTCGCCGGCATGCCTTGTCCCGCATAGAGCACGCGGATGAAGTCGGGCGTGTTGAAGCCCATGCCGATCGCACGCCGCAGCGCGACGCGCTCGGCCGCGAAACCGCCGACGACCGGATCTTCCATATTGAAATACGTGTAGATCAGCGCTGGCACGACGTAGCGCATGTGCTGGATGCCGCGCGCAGCGTATTCGGGGCGCAGCTGGCCGTCGGTGAGCGCGCGTTCCACCGTCTGGCCGGCGAGGGCGATGTAGTCGAGATCGCCTCGATCGAATGCGAGCAGCTCGGGCAATTGCTCTTCGATGATGCTCACTTCGATGCGGCCGATGGCGGGCAGCTTCGTGCTTTTCATCGACTGCACGAGCGCGCGGTTGGAAGGATCCGCGCTGTCGGGAAACGTGATTGTGCGGTAATACGGGTTCGCCTCGAGCACGACGCGCGAGCCACGTTTCCATTCGCTCAACCGGTACGGCCCGGTGCCGACCGGGCGCGTCATCACGTCGGCGCCGGCTGCTTCGATCGCCTCACGTGCGACCGCGAACGAGGGCAGCGAGGCGAGCCGCTCGAGCAGTGTGTAGTCAGGCTGCGACAGCTTGAGCTGCAGCGTGCGGCGGTCCACCGCGCGCAGGCCCTCGATTCGGGCGTCGTAATCGAATTTGGCGCCGGGCTTGCGCGCGGCATCGACGACAGCGCGCGCGCCGACGAGCAGGTCGGTGAGCTGCGGATCGCCGCCGCCTTTCAGATTCGGATCGAGCCAGCGCTTGAGCGAATACGCGTAGTCGTCGGCGACGAGCTCGCGCGGCTTGCCGCGGAAGGATGCGTCGTCGGCGAAGCGAATGCCCTGTAGCAGGCGGATCGTCCATGTGCGTCCGTCGTCGCTGACCTCGGGCATCGCAGCGGCGGTGTTCGGGACGATCCTTGCGGGCGTCGACAGGTAGTCGTATTGATATAAGCCCTCGAAGATGTGGCTCGTGATCCGCGTCGAGTAGAGATCGGTGCCCTGCTGAGGGTCGAGGCTCGTGATGTCGGGCAGCGCGACACGCAGCACTTTCGACAAATCGGCGGCGTTCGCAAGCGGCGCTGGCGCCGCCGATACGAGCGCAATCAGGCCGATCGCGAGTGTTGTCATCGTGCGCGTGGCAATCATGGACGTCGGCAAGGAAGAGCGGATCTCGCGATGAGCCACTGTATCATTGTCGGCGCCGATCGCGCCGCACGAACCGTCGCGCCACAGCCTGCAATGCCGCCCGCTCCGTCGCGCATTTCCGATCCCTATCCGCTCGAAGGCTTGTTCGGCCGGATGCTGAGCCCGCTCGAGCGCTTCATGCGCGGAACGATCGGCGCCGGCGTCGTCCTCATCGCGTCGACGGCGCTCACGCTCGCTCTCGCCAATTCGCCGGCTGCCGACGCTTGGGCGCGGTTCTGGCAGCGTCCGCTCGCGATCGGAGCGCTCGAGCACACGCTTCGCGAGTGGGTCAACGACGCGCTGATGGCGCTCTTCTTCCTGCTCGTCGGCCTCGAGCTCAAGCGTGAAGTGCTGGTCGGCGAGCTCGCGTCGCTTCGCGATGCTGCGTTGCCGATCATCGCAGCTGTCGGCGGCATGGTCGTGCCGGCGGCGCTATACCTCGCCTTCAATCCATCGGTGCCTGCCGCGCGCGGGTGGGGCGTTCCGATGGCGACCGACATTGCGTTCGCGATCGGCATCCTCGCGATGCTCGGCGATCGCGTACCCCGTGGGCTCGTCGTATTCTTGATGGCGCTCGCGATCGCCGACGACCTCGGCGCCGTGCTCGCGATCGCAGTCGCCTACACGCACGACATCGACCTCGCGGCGCTTGGCGGCGCGGTCGTTGCCTTCGCGCTGCTCGCCATGCTCAATCGCGGCGGCGTGCGCCGTGCGTTGCCGTACATCGTCGTCGGCGCGCTGTTGTGGCATTTCATGCTGCGCTCGGGTGTGCACGCGACGATCGCCGGCATCCTGCTCGCGCTCGCGGTCCCTGTACGCCCGGCATGCACGCCGCAGGCTTTCGATCGACGCGTACGAGAGTTGCTGAGCTCCTTTCGCGCGCACGCCGACGATCCGACGACGCCGAGCGATCCGCTCGCGAGCCGTGAAATGGCGACGATCGCCGCCACGCTCGAGCGCGACGCCAAGGCCGTGCAGAGTCCGCTGCAGCGCCTGGAGGGCGCGATTGCGCCTTGGGTCGCGTATGTGATCCTGCCTGTGTTCGCGCTTGCCAATGCCGCCGTGAATCTCGACGCGACGGACCTTGCGACGAGCCTCGCGAGCCCCATCGCGCTCGGTATCGCGGTCGCGTTGCCGCTCGGCAAGTTCGCGGGCATTGCCGGCGCGACGTTCGTCGCTGTGCGGCTCGGATGGGGCCGACTGCCGACCGGCGTCGATTGGCGGCATGTGCTCGGCGCCGCGTGGCTCGGCGGCATTGGATTTACCATGTCGCTGTTCGTCAGCCAGCTCGCGTTCGATGCACGCCAAGGCGAGCTCGCCAAGCTCGGCATCCTGGTCGGATCGCTCGCGAGCGCGCTGATCGGCGTCGCGTGGCTCGCGTTCTCGACGCGCACGCACGCAGGACGTTAGCGAATGCACCGCAACGCCCGGGTTTGTTCGTCTGCCAGATCCGGCGTGCCTATGAGCCGGTAGCACGACCATCGCGCCTGCCGCGACGGCACCGTGGTCGGGTGACCGCGATTGCGTGGCTCGATGACTCGGGCGTTTTTTGGCCGCCAACGTAACTGCACGGCGTCGAGATTCCTTGCACTCCGCGGCTAGGCGATGTGACCGGCCCGCTCCCCGACGGCAGCGCAGAAAAGCCAACCCTTTGAGAGGCAAGCAAAACCTCGAGCGAGCGACTCGCTTGGCGCGGCATTTGCTTTCACTCTGGCCTTTTGCCCTGGAACTGTCGCCGGGTCATGTCCTCGCGGTAGCGCGTTACATCACGGAAACGATCCTATGACTGTCATCGCGGTAATCGGCGCGCTCGCCGCCGCTGTCGGCCTCGGCTGCACCATCGTGTACGGCATCGACCTGTACCGCGAATGGCTCAAGCGGGCGAGGGTGCTGGCATCCACCAGCGACTACAGCGCTTTTCGCGGCCCGTCAGATGGCCGTCGCGGACCGGATTCATCGAATGTAACGGCGAAGGACCCGCCTGCGGTCGCTGCGTGTGCGACGGCCCCCGCGGCTGCGCAGCCCGCGCTCGAGAGTGGGTCGATGCCGGCCTAGGCGTTCTGATCGGGCCGACTCGGAGTAGCCGCAACTTCGCGGACCCGGAGCATCTGGGCATTCTGGAAGCGACGTCACGCCGGCCGTCTGCACCAAGCATCCCGGCTTTCATGCCGAAATCGAGTGGCGCATCGTCGCCTCGCCCGCGATGCAACGCTCGTCGCCGGCCACGGAGGCCACGGTCATTGCCCAAGCCAGGGAAAATGGCTTGCGCCATACTATTGCCGGAAGTTCGCATCCCAACAGATTACGTAAGCAAATGGCGGCAAACGATAAAGCTTGGATAAGCAGCAGAATCAGCGTGCTGTTCGTCTGCATGGGCAATATCTGTCGATCGCCGACGATCGAGGCGGTGTTTCGCGCGGCGCTGGAGCAGCAGCGGCTCGACGATCGCATTCACGTCGATTCGGCGGGCACAGGCAACTGGCATGTCGGGTCGCCACCCGATCCTCGCGCGATCCAGGCGGCGCGCAAGCGCGGTTACGATCTCACGGCGCTGCGCGCAAGACAGGTCGAAGCCGCGGATTTCTCGCGCTACGGGTGGATCCTCGCGATGGACGAGACGAACCTGCGCGCGCTGGAAGCGATGCGCCCGGCCGACTTCACCGGCCACCTCGGACTGCTGCTCGACTTCGCGCCCGAGCTCGGCGTACGTGAAGTGCCGGACCCGTACTACGGCGGGCGCGACGGCTTCGATCGGGTGCTCGATCTCGCCGAGGCTTCCGCCAAGGGGCTGATCCGCCACCTCACACAGTCGCGCTGATCGCAACCGCGGACAGCGACGACGGGCGCGCGGCCCGCCGTCGTCGCGATAGGAACGCTCACGCCGCCGGCGGTTGCTCCTTGCGTGTCTCGACGAGCTGCAGCGGCTCTTCGGCGATGACCGGCGGCGGCGGGCGCACGCGTTTCGGACGCGGCGCTTCCTCGTCCGGCTGGGCAACGAACCGTGATGTGCCGTGCGCCGTTTCGACCAGCACCAGGCCGGATTCGGCCGGCGGCGTCATCGACATTGGCGGCAACGGCGGCATGTTGCTCGGCAAGGTGGGCGCTTCGACGACCGGCATCGGCGGTTCGTCGGGCACCTGCGGTTCGCGCTTCTCCGGTTCAGCAGAGATCAGCGCCGGCATCGCCACGGGCGCCGGCGTCGCCAGGTCGGCGGTCGATTGCGACGGTTGGGTTTCTTCCGTCGGGCGCGCCGATGAAGGCATCGGCTCGGAGGCGGCCGCTTGCGGCTCGTCGATTGGCGTGATCGCCTCGTGCGGCGCCGTCAGCTCGGGCGCTGGCGACGCCGAAGCGACCGTTTCTGCCTGGTCCGGACGCGGCTCGCGTTCACTGCGATCGCCTCGACGGTGACGATCGCGCCGGCGACGACCACCGCCCGCGCCTTCACCGGGTTCACCCGGCTGGGCGCCCGGTGTCTGATGGAGAATCGCGGCCTCACCGGTGGCGGATGCTGCGTCCGCCTGCGACGGCGGCGTCGGGTGGTTGCGTGGCTCACGCGGCGCGCGCGGCTCGCGATGCGGCTGGCCTTCGCGCGGCTCGCGATGCGGCTGGCTTTCGCGCGGCTCGCGCTGCGGTTGACCTTCGCGCGGCTCGCGCTGCGGTTGACCTTCGCGCGGCTCGCGATGCGGCTGGCCTTCGCGCGGCTCGCGCTGCGGTTGACCTTCGCGCGGCTCGCGCTGCGGTTGACCTTCGCGCGGCTCGCGCGGCGGCTGGCCCTCGCGCGGCTCGCGTTGCGGTTGACCTTCGCGCGGCTCGCGCGGCGGCCGTTGGGCCTGCTCACGCTGACCGTCCCGGCGTTGCGCGCCCTGACCTTGCTGCCGCGGCGGCTGCGACTGCGTCTGCCGAGGCTCACCGCGACGCTCGTCGCGCCGCCCTTCCTTCGGGCGTTCGTCACGGCGCTGATCGCGACCTTCGCCGCGTCGCTCGTGGCTCCGTCCGCGTCCCTCGCGCTGCTCGCGGCCTTCGCGACGGTTCTCACCGCGCTGCGACGGAGCGCGCTCCGGCGGACGTTGCGGCGGCGCGGGGATCGCGGGCTCGCTGCGGAACCAGGCGAGCACGCGCGCGAACCAGCCGTCGCTCGCGGCGGGCGCGGGCGCGGCATTCGTCGCCGCGGCCGGCGCTGGGATCGGGGCCGGCTGCGCGGGCGTAATGCCTTTGACCGCGGCCTCCATCCGCGTCTCCTTCGCTTCCTCCTTGATCTTCGTCGCGACGTCGGGCTCCGCAGGCCGCTCGACCATCTCGAACGACGGCGGCAACGGCTCGGTCTGATTGAGGTCGTCGTGGCGAAGTCGCTGGACCGAGTAGTTGGGCGTTTCGAGATGACGGTTCGGCACGAGCAGCACGTTCACCTTGAAGCGCGTCTCGATCGACAGCACCTCGCTCCGCTTCTCGTTCAACAGGAACGTCGCGACGTCGACCGGCACCTGCGCGACGACCTGCGCGGTGTTGTCCTTCATCGCCTCCTCTTGCAGGATGCGCAGGATGTGCAGCGCAGTCGATTCGGTGCCGCGGATGTGGCCGATGCCGTGGCAGCGCGGACACGGGATGTACGCGGACTCGGCAAGCGCCGGGCGCAGCCGCTGCCGCGAGAGCTCCATCAGGCCGAAACGCGAGATCTTTCCGAGCTGCACGCGCGCGCGGTCGTACTTCAGCGCGTCCTTCAGCCGCGTCTCGACTTCGCGCTGGTTCTTCGCGCTCTCCATGTCGATGAAGTCGATGACGACGAGGCCGCCAAGGTCGCGCAGCCGCAGCTGGCGCGCGATTTCGTCGGCGGCTTCGAGGTTCGTGTTGAAAGCGGTCGTTTCGATGTCGCCCGCCTTGGTCGCGCGGGCGGAATTCACGTCGACCGACACGAGCGCTTCGGTGTGATCGATCACGATCGCCCCGCCGGAGGGCAGCGCGACCTGACGCGCGAACGCCGTCTCGATCTGATGCTCGATCTGGAAGCGCGAGAACAGCGGCACGTCGTCCTTGTAGAGCTTCACGCGGTTGACGTTCGCCGGCATCACGTGCGTCATGAATTGCTGCGCCTGCTCGAACACCGCCTCGGTGTCGATCAGCAACTCGCCGATGTCGGGCTGGAAGTAGTCGCGGATCGCGCGGATCACCAGGCTCGATTCCTGGTAGATGAGAAATGCGCCCGTCTGCAGCTTCGCGGCGTCCTCGATCGCGTGCCATAGCTGGAGCAGGTAATTGAGATCCCACTGCAGCTCTTCGGTCGAGCGTCCGATGCCGGCCGTGCGCGCGATCACGCTCATGCCGGAAGGAACGTCGAGGCCGCTGATCGCGTCGCGCAACTCGTTGCGCTCCTCGCCCTCGACGCGGCGCGACACGCCGCCGCCGCGCGGGTTGTTCGGCATCAGCACGAGATAGCGGCCGGCGAGCGAGATGTACGTCGTAAGCGCGGCGCCCTTGTTGCCGCGCTCGTCCTTGTCGACCTGGACGATCAGCTCCATGCCCTCTCGAAGCTGGTCCTGGATGCGTGCGCCGCGGCCGCCGCCGTCACCGTCGCCGTCGTCGGCATCGGCGCCATTGCCTTTGCGGCCTCGCAGGTGCTGCCGCGAGATTTCCTTGATCGGCAGGAAGCCGTGGCGGTCGGTCCCGTAGTCGACGAAGCACGCTTCGAGGCTCGGTTCGACCCGAGTGATGACGGCCTTGTAGATGTTGCTCTTGCGTTGCTCCTTGTTCGCGGATTCGATATCGAGGTCGATCAGCTTCTGGCCGTCGACGATCGCTACGCGAAGCTCCTCGGCCTGCGTGGCGTTGAACAGCATGCGCTTCATGGATTCTTCCCGGCGCGATGTCCGGCCGGGCTTGCGGAGGCGAAGCGATCCGCGCGAAAACGCGCGGCGTTACGGTGCTACGCGGCGCGTGCGCGCGACGGCGGCCGTGCCGGCAGCGCGGGCTGCGGGCGGTCGAGATTGGAGCGCGCGCGCCAGCTAGAGCGCACGTTCCCGCGGCGCGATGGCGCTTGCGGGGGGCTCGGACTCATCGAAAGGTCGGTCTCGTCAACGTGTACAAGCGGGTAAAGCGCGGTCGGAGCGATGCGCGATCGGACATTCGCCGAACCTGCCGCACACTCCAACGGCGAAATTCGTCGCTGGGTTGCCGCGCACGCCGCCGCTTCGTTCCGGCACGCAAGCCGGTGCGGAGACTGCGCTCTTCCTTTAACATCGCTACTTTTTTCCGGGACGCAACGCCCGGACGGTGAGCGGATTTAACCGGCGGTCCGCTACGCCACGCGCGTTCTACCGCGTACGACGGGACCGGCTTCTTTGCCCTTCAACATTCGAGGGCGCTCGCCATTGCCAACGGTCCGGCCAATCCATCACCGCCGCCGGCGGCCGGATCCACGGATCGTTGGGCCGCCGCCCGGCGCCTCCAGTCGCCGCGAATTCGCGGTTCGTCGGACGATGGTCGGGGCGTTGCTGCGAGCGAGAAGTATAAACGAATGAATGCGTTAAGCAAGGATGCCGTCAACCGCGTCAAAGTCCGCGAAGATGCGGCCGGCCAGCGGATCGACAACTTCCTCACCAGGATCCTCAAAGGCGTTCCGAAGAGCCACATCTATCGGATCCTGCGCAGCGGCGAGGTGCGCTTGAATCGTCGGCGCGTGGGTCCGGATGCTCGTCTCGCCATCGGCGATGAGCTTCGAATTCCGCCCATTCGCACGACCACGCCCGGCGCGGCGGGCCGGGCTGCGCCGCCGCTCGATGCCGCGCCCGTGCCGCCGATCCTGTACGAGGACGATCAGCTGATCGCGCTCGCGAAGCCCTCGGGCCTCGCCGTTCACGGCGGCAGCGGCATCGCGTACGGCGTGATCGAGCGCCTGCGTCAGGATCGCCCGGATGCGAAGGTGCTCGAGCTCGTCCACCGGCTAGACCGCGACACGTCGGGCGTGCTGCTCGTCGCGAAGAAGCGCGCCGCGCTGACGGCGCTGCACGCGCAGCTTCGCGACGGGGCGGTCGACAAGCGCTACGACGCGCTCGTGCGCGGCAAATGGCGAGGTGCGATGCGCAAGGTCGACGTTGCGCTCACCTCGTGGGTCAACGCGCAGGGCGAGCGGCGCGTGAAAGTCGATCCGCAGGGACGCGCCGCGCGCACGATTTTCCGGTTGCAGCGCGCGTGGTCGGCGCACGAGCCGCCGCTCGCGTTGCTGGAGGCCGAGCTCGAGACGGGGCGCACGCACCAGATCCGCGTCCATCTCGCGCATCTTGGCTATCCGCTCGCCGGCGACGACAAGTACGGCGATTTCACGTGGAACCGCGCGCTCGCGAAGCAGGGCCTCAAGCGCATGTTCCTGCACGCACGGCGTATCTCGTTCGCGCATCCGGCCGATGGGCGGGCGATGAGCGTCGAGGCGCCGATGCCTGAAGAGTTGCGGCGCTATCTCGATTCGCTCACCCCCGACCCCTCTCCCGCAAGCGGGCGAGGGGAGAGCACCTCTCGTGCGAGCGGGCGAAGTGAGAGCACCCTCTCCCGCGCGCGGGAGAGGGCGCCGCGCAGCCGCGGGTGAGGGCGCTCGCAATGGACGACTTCGCAGCGCGTCGCTTCCGCTTCATCGTGTTCGATTGGGACGGCACGCTCGTCGATTCGACGTCGATCATCGCGAGCTCGCTGCAGCGCGCGTGCGCCGATGTCGGCGAGCCCGTGCCGTGCGAAACGGACGCGCGGTACGTGATCGGCCTCGGGCTTGCCGACGCGCTTCGCCTCGTGGCGCCGGGCTTGCCTCGCGAGCACTGGCAGACGCTGGCGGATCGCTACCGCCATCACTACCTGTCGCGCGATGCGAGCATCCCGCTGTTCGACGGCGTGCGCGAGCTTCTCGACGAGCTCGACGCCGCCGGATTCCTTCTCGGGATCGCCACCGGCAAATCGCGCGTCGGGCTTGCGCGCGCGCTCGACCAGCATGGCTTGTCGAATCGCTTCACCGCGACGCGCTGCGCCGACGAAGGATTTCCCAAGCCGCATCCTGATATGCTGCTGCATCTGATGGATCGCGTCGGCGCGCGGCCGGCGGAAACCTTGATGATCGGCGACACGACGCACGATCTCGAGCTGGCGAAGAACGCGGGCGCGGCAGCGATCGCGGTCGCGTACGGCGCGCATGATCTTGAAGGTCTCGCGCGGCTCGCGCCGCTTGCCACCGTCCATTCGATCGACGAGCTTCGCCGATGGCTGCGCGCGAACGCGTGATCGGCGATTTCGCGCAGCTGCACGACGGCGGCGACGGCGTGCGCTTTACCGTGCGCGCCGCAGCGGGTGACGTGCCCGCGTTCGCGATTCGTCACCGGGGCACGGTGCACGCGTATCTCAATATCTGCGCGCACCAACAGGTCGAGCTCGACTGGTTGCCCGGCGCCTTCTTCGATTCCGACGGCGAAACGATCGTCTGCTCGCTGCATGGCGCACACTACGAGCCCTGCAGCGGACGGTGCGTGGCCGGACCGTGTGTCGGCGCGGCGCTCGCGCGCGTGCCGATCCGCGTGCGCGGCGACGGCGCGATCGTCGTCGTCGACGACGCAAGCCCGCCGGGCCGCCCCAAGGGCGAAAACCGGAGTGCGAAGCACGAAGGTAATCCTATCTGCCCGCCGGGCCGCCCCGAGGTCGAATAGCGGATTGTGAAGCACGAAGGTAGTCCAATGACCAAGCGAGATTCCCATGGCCGACCCGAACCTCGATCAAACCCTGCTCGCACAACTCGGTCGCGATTGGCTCGTCGAGCGTCGGCGCGCGCGGCGCTGGAGCATCTTCTTCAAGCTGGTGACGATCGTGTTCCTGTTGCCGTTGTTCGTGCTGCTGTGGGCGGCGGTTTCCGCGCGCGAGCGCGTCTGCCTCGACAAGTGCACGGCGCTGGTCGAAGTGCGTGGCGAGCTCGAAGCTGGCGGACGCGCGAGCGCCGATCGCGTCATCTCGGGCTTGCAGGCGGCGTACAAGAACACGGGAACGCGCGGCGTCGTGTTGCGCGTGAACAGCCCCGGGGGGAGCCCCGTGCAGGCCGGGCAGATCTACGACGAGGTCAAGCGGTTGCGCGCCGCGAACCCCGACAAGCCGCTCTACGCGGTCGTCGACGAGGTCGCGGCGTCGGGCGGCTATTACGTCGCCGCGGCGGCCGAGCGCATCTATGTCGACAAAGCGAGTCTGGTCGGCTCGATCGGCGTGATCATGGACGGCTTCGGCTTCGTGGGCGCGATGGAGAAGCTCGGCATCGAGCGGCGCGTGCTGACCGCGGGCGCTAACAAGGCGCTGCTCGATCCGTTCAGTCCCGTCGATCCGCGGCAACGCGATGCGATCCAGGCGAATCTCGACGAAGTCCACCAGCAGTTCATCGCAGCCGTGAAAGAAGGCCGCGGCGAGCGCCTGAAGGAGATCCCGGAGGTCTTCTCCGGCCTCGTGTGGAACGGCAAGCGCGCGGTCGACCTGGGTCTCGCCGACGGTCTCGGTACGCTCGAATCGGTTGCGCGCGACGTGATCAAGGCCGAGGAGATCGTCGATTTCACGCCGGAGGAGGGGTTGACCGAGCGTGTCGCACGGCGCTTCGGCGCGACATTCGCAAGCGCGCTGCGCTACTCGATGCGTTAGCCGGGACCGCCGGCGGATCTCGCCATGTCACGGATCGTTCGCCAGTTCCGGCAAATCCTGATCTGGCCGCTGCAGCTCACGCCGATCGTCGAGAACGCGCAGATCCAGGAGCCGTGGGACATCCTGGATCGGCATCACGCCGGACATCCATGGCGCGAGTTGCGCGACGAATTCAGCTGCGATCCCGAGCAATACGCCGAACGCCATTACAGCGAATTCGTAACGTTCCTGCCTTACGTGCGCAAATTCCTCTACGGCGAGGGCAAGGGGCGGGGCAAGTCGACGAACGTCGAATCGCCGATCCGCGTTTACCGTCGCAACGACATCGTCAAGCTGCGCGTGACGTTCGCCAGCGAGGCGACGCCCGTGGAGTTCAACGTTGCGCACGTCGACCTCGACTTCTTCTACGATCTCGACGTCATCATCCTGGTGGTCGAGATCTTCGCCAACGACTTGCCGCTCGCCACCGTGCAGGAGGCGATGTACCGCTTCGGGCGCGCGTATCCGACCTACTGGGATGAAGACGGCGGCGGGCATTGCGTCGTGCGCGCGCAGTGGCTCGACGCCGTCGACCAGGTCCTCGCCGAGTCCGACTACACCGAGCGGGCGAAATATCTCGAGCACGTCGGCCGGCATCGCGCGCCGCGTTTCTCGTCGCACTGGACGTGGCTGTTGCGGCCGCTCGTGCCCGAGCACTCGGGCGAGAAGGGGCTGATCCGCTATCGACAGGTCGAGTACAGCCGGATGCCGCTGCTCGCGTATCTCGCGATGGACGACGCGCGTACGCTCACGCGCGCCGACTTCGTGCGCATCGGTCTGGTGACCGGCGCCGGCGCGCCAGACGCGCTGCCCTACGCGGCGCATTACGTTCAGAGCTTCGAATCGCGCTACTGCTACGACCAGTTCTGGAACGACGAGCGCGGCGGACGCCCCGGCACGCGGTTCATGTCATGCGGACATGCGTTCGCGATGGTGGGCGATGCGGACGACTCGTTCTTCGTCGACCGCGAAGCGGGTCTGCTGGCGCAGTTTCGCCACCAGTACTTCCTTCTCTTCCTGATCCCGCACATCCACAAGGCCACGCTGCTGATGCTTTCGGACCGGATGGTCGATGCGCTCAACCGACTCGACATCCAGGACGCGGACTCGGTGCGACGTTTCAAGCGGACGATCCGGCAGCTGCTCGAGATCTTCCTGCGCTTCACCCACCGCTACTGGTTCCACGAGGTGTCGGATCAGCCGCAGGCGAAGGAGCTCTACCGGATGACGAGCGCGTATCTCGGCACCGACAGTCTGTACGACGAAACGCGCACCGAGATCGAGGACATGAGCGACTACCTCGAAAGCGATACGCTGCGCCGGCAGGCGAACACCGTCGTGCGGCTCACCGTGGTCACGGCGTTCGGGCTGGTAGGCACGGTTGCGACCGGCTTCCTCGGCATGAACCTGTTCGCGCTCGCCGACTTGCCGGCGGTGGAAAAGATCGGCTGGTTCCTGCTCGTGCTGATCCCGACCGCGGTGCTGACGTTCTATACGATCGTCAAGTCGAAACGGCTGTCGGATTTCCTCGAGGCGCTGTCCGACGAACGAATGCCGGCGGCGGGGAAGTTCAACGCACTGCTCGACGTCTGGCGCAAGGCTTGACGGCGGTTAGCCTGTCGGCCGCAGGCCCGATTCGCAATCGCTCGCATCCCCTTGCCTGCGGCACGGGGCCCCTGCTCGCTGCTCACGTCGCTACCAGAACTCGGGCGCGCCCGAGCACAGCGCGCCGAGCACGACGAACCCGAGCGTGCGCGCGAGCGCCGGATCCTTGGCCGAGATCATCAGTTGCCGCATGCCCAACGCAACGATCGCCACCAGCAGGTACGTGCACAGCACCGCAATCACGTCGACGTCTTTGCCCAGCAGCGCAGCGCCGAGCACGCGCGCGATGACCCACGTGAAGGCGAAGGCAAGAGCACTACGAAACTGCGTCTCGACGGCTTGCATGGTCCAATACCCGTTGGCGTGGTGATGCGATAAGCGCTCAGATACCCGACGCCGCGGATCGTAGCCCGGGGGCGTAACCGGAACCTTGGGAAAGGTCAACTTCCATATCGGATGCGAAGCACCCGAAATTGAAAAAATTATAACTGCACCGCAGCAAGCGCTAAACCATGATGACACCATGGGTAATCGGCGGGCGTGCTGCCCGCGCATCAAGCACGTATCAATCCCCGCCCAATCGCTTGCGCTATCGCCTCGTTGCGATTGAGCACGGAGAGCTTGCCGATGACGTTGTGGAAGTGGAAGTTGACCGTGCGCTCGCGAATGCCGAGCTTCGCGCCGATGTCGCCGCTGGTGAGGCCGTGAGCGGCCATTTGGAGACATTGCCGTTCGCGGATCGTAAGCGGGCCGCGGTGCAGACCCGCGGTCGGATCGACGACCGTCGCATCGGCCATGAACAGATCGTGAAACTGCGTCGCGAGCATCATCACGTGGCCGAGCTTGCGGCCGATGCGCGCCTCGCGCGCGACATCGACGGGACTCACCGGGGAGTTGAGCGCGACGACGACACGCGCGCGCTGCGCGTCGACGAACGAAACGGCCACGCCGCTGCGGATGCCGAAGCGCGCCGCATCACGCGCGAAGCCCTGCGAGCGCGGATCGGAGGGGAGCATCGCCGAGTCCCATAGCATCGGCGTTACGCGTCCGCGCGTATGGGTGAGTCTCGGGTCGACCTCGACGTAGGCGTTGCGCACGTACACGTCGTGCCACTCGGGCGGCTCGGTCGCCCAGAACAGCAGGCGACTGCCGCGCCGCGGCGTATCGTCGCCGAAGCGTCCGTAACGGAAGCTGTCGAAGCCGAGCGCTTGCACGACCACGCGCATCGCAGGCTCGAGCGGCGCGCCGCGCGCGCCGGCATCGATCAACGGCGCGAGGCCGGCGGGTGTGACGCGACCGGCGCCGACCGGACGCACCGGTGACAGTTGCGCGAGCATGCGACCCCCTCCTTCGCGGGCGACAGGAGCGCGGCGATGCCGCGCATGCGGCGGCGACCGTTCTTCCCGCGGTCTGGGCGGCGTGCGCAACGCGGTGCGAGAGCAGCGCTCGGCGCCGATGGTCGCGTCGGATCGCGCGGCGCGAAACTGGCGGTTACGACAGAGGTGACGGCAGCGGCCGCGATGACAGTCGATGACCGTCGATGCTGACCTGCCAGGACTTACAGGGGCACGTGCCGCGGTCTACTTGGAAACGCCGGGAATGCCTTCGACGCGATCGCCGGGCCTGATGCCGCGCTCGGCGAACCATGCTTTGCGCATCTCGAGCGCGTAGCGGGCGGGCGCCGTCGACCAGTGGGAGACCTCGGTCTGCGGCGCCATGTCCTCGATGTTGACGATGCGCCCGCGCTCGTCGATGAAGGCGATCGACAGCGGGATGTACGTGTTCTTCATCCAGAACGCGAGCGGCTCGCTGCGCTCGAAGACGAACAGCATGCCGTGATCGGGCTGCAGGCTGAAGCGATTCATCAAGCCCGTCGCGCGTTGGTCGGGCCTGGTCGCGATTTCGGCGATGATCTTGTGCCCGCCGATCGACAGCGTCGTGGTCGGGAGCGACGTGGCCGCCTGCGCGGTGGTCACGCACAGCGCGACCGTCGCGAGCCATCGGACGCCGGGCAACGGCGGGAACGTCATGTCGATTCCTTCGTGGTGAGTCGGGAGCGGCGCTGGTAGACGCCCCACAGCGCGAGGCTCGCGAGCGTGAACAGCGCCATGCCGGCGGCAAGCGAAGGCAGCGACTGCGCGAGCGCCGGCGCTATGGTACCGGCGTTGAAAGCGGAAAGCAGGAAATGAATGAACCCCTGCAACGATGATACGAGGCCGCGCATCGACGGGAACAGATCGAGCATCATCAAGGTGATCGACGGCATCATCAACGCGGAGCCTGTCGTGTAGATCATGATCGGCAGCACATGCCACGCAACGTAGCGCGGTGCGAACGCGCTCGCGGCGAGGCTCGCGGCAACGCCGGCGAACATGATGGCGTAGCCGATGCGAACGGTCTGCTGCGGCGAGCGGCGGCCGGCGAAGCGGCCGGAAATGGCCGCGCCGATCATGATCCCGACGATCATCGGTACGAACAGCCAAGCGAAGCCGCGTGTAGTGACGCCAAGCAGGTCGATCAGGAATGCCGGCGCCGCCGCGATATAGACGAAGAACGCGGCGAAATTCAGCGCGGGAATGAAGGCGAGCAGCAGGAAGTCGACGCGCGAGAGCACCGCTTTGTAGTTGCGCCACAGCACGCGCGGCGCGAGCGAATGACGCGCCTGCGGCGCGAGCGTCTCGGGCATCGCGCGTGCCGCCCACGCGAGCACCGCGAGCGTGAACGCGAGCAGCGCCCAGAAGATCGCGCGCCAGCCGAACGCCGTCAGCAAGAGCCCGCCGGCAATCGGCGCTACGACCGGCGCGATGCCGAAGACCAGCGTGATCTGCGACATCAGCTTCTGCGCTTCCGCGCCTTGGAAGCGGTCGCGGATCAGCGCGCGGCCGACGACCAGCCCCGTTCCGGCGCACGCGCCTTGAATCGCGCGAAAGAGCCACAGCGACTCGATGTTGCCGGCGATCGCGCAGCCGAGCGTCGCAACGGCGAAGACCGCGAGTCCCGCGAGCACGATCGGCCGGCGCCCGAGCGCGTCGGACAACGCGCCGTGCCAGAGCATCATCAGCGCGTACGCGAACAGGTAGACGGACAGCGTCTGCTGCACGGCGATCGACGGCGCGTCGAGCGCGGTCCCGATCGACGGCAGCGCGGGCAGGTACATGTCGATCGAGAACGGTCCGACCATCGACAGCGACGCGATCAACGCGGCGAGCGACCATGAACGTGCGCGCGCCTTGGTCGCGTCGTCGCGCATCTCGACCGGGGCGGCTCGCTAGTCCGCTCTCGCCGGCGTGCTCGCGAGCGCAGCGTCGACCGTCGCGCGATCGAGCTTCGGCGCGAATCGCGCGATGAAATCGTATACGTAGCCGCGCAGGAACGTCCCGCGGCGAAGCGCGAGCCGTGTCGTCGACGCCGCGAACAGATGCGCCGCGTCGATCTTCTCGAGCGCGCGATCGCGCTCGGCGTCGTACGCCATCTGCGCGACGATGCCGATGCCCATGTCCATCTCGACGTAGGTCTTGATCACGTCGGAGTCGAGCGCTTCGAGCACGATGTTCGGCGCGAGCCCTTCCGCATCGAATGCCGCGTTGATCTGCGAACGTCCGGTGAACGAAAAGTCGTACGTGATGATCGGATAGCGCGCGATCGCCGCGAGGCTGAGCGGCTTCAGCTTCGCGAGCGGGTGTCCGCGCGGCACGAGCACGACGCGATTCCATTGATAGCACGGAAGCGTCACGAGCTCGCGATACGTTGCAAGCGTCTCCGTGGCGATGCCGACGTCGACGTCGCCGCGCGCCGTATGCTCGGCGACCTGCACCGGATTGCCCTGGTGGATCACGAGCTTTACCTTCGGGTAGCGCTCGGCGAACGCCCGCAGCACGGGTGGCAACACGTAGCGTGCCTGCGTGTGCGTCGTCGAGATCGCGAGCGTGCCGGTGTCCTCGCGCTCGTATTCGGCGCCGACGCGCTTGAGGTTCTCGATTTCCTTCAGCGCCCGGCGCGCTGTCGCGATGACCGATTCGCCGGCGGGCGTGAGCGAGGCGAGCCGTTTCCCCTGACGAACGAAGACGGGTACGCCGATCTCTTCCTCGAGCTGGCGGATCTGCTTGCTGATGCCGGGCTGCGATGTGTACAGCGCTTCAGCGGCGTCGGAGACGTTCAGGCCGTGATCGACGATCGCGCAGAGGTAGCGTAATTGTTGAAGGTTCAAAGCGAAGACCGTCGCCGTTCCCGTCGAGCGGCGATTATATTCGATCGACAGACCCCGCTTGCCGCGCGGGAGAGAGCCCCGCTGCGCTAAGATGACCGGCTCGCCGAGATTCGCGGCGACATGGACGTGCCGGAGTCGACCATTGGCCCAGCTCTTCAGCGTACATCCGGTCAACCCGCAGCCGCGGCTCATTCGGCAAGCAGCCGAGATCATCCGCGACGGCGGTGTCGTCGCTTACCCGACCGATTCGGGTTACGCGCTCGGCTGCCGTCTCGGCGATGCCGAAGCGGCGCAACGCATCCGGCGCATCCGCGGCGTCGGCGATGCGCACAACCTGACGCTCGTGCTCAACGATCTGTCGGAGATCGGTCACTTCGCGCGACTGGACAACTGGCAGTTCCGCATCGTCCGCCAAGGCACGCCGGGCAGCTTCACGTTCCTGTTGCCGGCGACGAAGGAAGTGCCGCGCCGCCTGCAGCATCCGAAACGCAGCACCGTCGGCGTGCGCGTCCCCGACCATGCGGTGGTGCGCGCGCTGCTCGCCGAGCTTGGCGAGCCGATCCTGTCGTCGACGCTGATTCTTCCCGGCGCGTCGAGGCCGCTGACGGATGCCGAAACCATCCGCGCCGCGCTGGAACGCGACATCGACTTGGTGATCGATGCCGGTCCTTGCGCGCACTCGCCGACAACGGTCGTCGATCTCGCGACGATGCCGCCGTCGATCGTTCGCCGCGGACGGGGCGATCTCGCGCGTCTCGGCTTGAGCGAGATCGCCGCCGAATAGTCGGCCGCCGCGCGCCGTCGCGCTATCGTGCGGCGGCGCGGCAATTCCGGGGTAAAATAGTCGATTCATGAATTTATTTTCGTCGCCCGAGCGGATCGCGCTGGCCGCGATCCCGATGATCCTCGCGATCACGCTGCACGAAGCCGCCCATGGTTACGTCGCCCGGCAGTTCGGCGATTCGACTGCCTGGATGCTCGGACGCGTCACGCTGAACCCGCTCAAGCACATCGATCCATTGGGCACCGTGATCGTTCCGGCGTTGATGTTGCTCGCGGGAACCGGTTTTCTGTTCGGATGGGCGAAGCCGGTGCCGGTGAATTTCGGCAATCTGCGTCACCCGAAGCGCGACATGCTGTGGGTTGCCGCCGCCGGTCCGGCGATGAACTTCGCGATGGCGGTTGCATGGGCGTTCGTCTACGGGCTCGCTTCGCCGTCGGGACCGGTCGCGAGTGCGGGACTTCAATTCATGAGCTTTGTGGGCGTGCTGATCAACATTTCGCTGATGGTGCTGAATCTGTTGCCCATACCACCGCTCGACGGCGGACGCATCGCCGTCAGCCTGTTGCCGCATGCGCTTGCCGCGCCGTTCGCGCGCATCGAGCCGTTCGGCTTCATCATCCTGCTCGTGCTGCTCGCCACCGGCGTGCTTGGAACGTTGATGGCTCCGTTCGTGGTCGGCGTGGGTACGCTGATCGAGATGCTCACCGGCGTCAGCCTTCCCGGCGTCTGACCATGTTCGCCGACCGCGTGTTATCGGGCATGCGCCCGACCGGCCGCATGCACATCGGCCACTACCACGGCGCGCTCAAGAACTGGGTGCGCCTGCAAAACGAGTACGAGTGTCTGTACTTCGTGGCCGACTGGCACGCGCTCACCACGCACTACGAAGAACCGGACGTCATCGCCGAATCGGTGTGGGACATGGTCATCGATTGGCTCGCTGCGGGCATCAATCCGAACCAGGCGACGATCTTCATTCAATCGCAGGTGCCCGAGCACGCCGAGCTCTCGCTGCTGCTCGGCATGATCACGCCGGTTGGTTGGCTCGAGCGCGTGCCTACGTACAAGGATCAGCAGCAGAAGCTCGCCGACCGCGATCTGTCGACGTTCGGTTTCCTCGGCTACCCGCTGATGCAGGGCGCCGACATCCTGATCTATCGCGCGAACCTGGTGCCCGTCGGCGAAGATCAGGTGTCGCACCTCGAGCTCGTGCGCGAGCTTGCGCGCCGCTTCAACCACATCTACGGCCGCGAGGCGGGCTTCGAAGACAAGGCCAAAGCGGCGGTCAAGAAGCTCGGGTCGAAGAAGGCGCGCCGCTACCAGGAGCTTCGCGACGCGTTCCAGGAGAAGGGCGACGAGCAAGCGCTCGAGGCGGCGAAGCAACTGCTGAACGACACGCAGAACCTTTCGCTCGGCGACCGCGAGCGCTTGTTCGGCTACCTCGAGGGCGCGCGGCGCGTGATCCTGCCCGAGCCGCAACCGTTGTTGACGGAGACGCCGAAGGTGCCCGGCCTCGACGGGCAGAAGATGTCGAAGTCGTATGGCAACGCGATCTGGCTGCGCGAGGACCCCGCCGAAGTGACGAAGAAGATTCGCACGATGCAAACCGATCCCGCGCGGGTGCGCCGCTCGGACAAAGGAAATCCCGAGCGCTGCCCGGTGTGGGGACTGCATCAGATCTATTCGAATCAGGCGACGCGCGATTGGGCATGGCAGGGCTGCACGACGGCCGGCATCGGCTGCCTCGATTGCAAGCAGCCGGTGGTCGACGCCGTGGTCGCCGAGCAAGCGCCGATGCGCGAGCGCGCGCAGCGCTATCTGGACGATCCGACGCTCGTGCGCAATATCGTCGCCGACGGCTGCGAGCGCGCGCGCAAGCTCGCCGAGGAAACGATGCGCGACGTGCGCGCCGCGATGGGGCTCGATTACACGTGAGCGCGGCGGCCGAAGGCTGCGGAGGCGGTACGTGAGTGGCGAAGTCGCGGTCGCCTCCGACCTCGCCGCGCAGGGCGGCGCGCCGGTCGCGCGCATCTACGGCGAGCCGCTGCTCGAGCTGCCGCAGGACCTGTACATACCGCCGCAAGCGCTCGAGGTGTTCCTCGAAACCTTCGAGGGACCGCTCGATCTGCTGCTCTATCTGATCCGCAAGCAGAACATCAATGTGCTCGAAATCCCGATGGCAGAGCTCACGCGCCAATATCTGGGTTACGTCGAGATGATGCGCCGCACGCAGCTCGAGCTCGCCGCCGAATACCTGCTGATGGCCGCGGTGCTGATCGAAATCAAGAGCCGGCTGCTGCTGCCGAAGCCGCCTTCGCTTCTCGGCGAGCAGGCCGAGGATCCGCGCGCCGAGCTGGTGCGAAGGCTCCTCGAATACGAGCAGATGAAGCTCGCCGCGCGCAAGATCGACGAGCTGCCGCTCGCCGAGCGCGATTTCATGACGGTGCGCGTTTGGTTCGAGCGGGTCGCGACCGCTCGGCTGCCGAACGTATCGCCCGAGGACCTGCGCACCGCGTGGGCGGGGCTGATTGCGCGCGCGCGCGCAAACCGGCATCATCTGGTTACGCGGGAGCAACTTTCCGTCCGGGGCGAGATGAGCCGGATGCTGAAGCTGCTCGAACCAACCCGTTACGCCGAATTCACGGCGCTGTTTTCCGCGCACGCCGACGTCCCGCATCTGGTGGTGTCGTTCCTCGCACTGCTGGAGCTCGCGCGCGAGCAGCTCGTGTCGATCGCCCAGGCGGAGCCGTACGCGCCGATCTATGTCCAGTTGCGCAGCGGGCCGGAGTTCCGGCTCGACGGCGAGATGGCCTGAGGCATCGGCTCGCGCGCCCCGGATCGCGTTCGCCGGTTGCGGTCATTGGCCGGCGCGGCGACAACGCCTCGGTTGGCGTGACGGTTCACCGGCGCGTCGCTCGCCGCGGCTTCGCGTGACGTGTGCATGACAGGGTCAAGCATTGGCATGAATGACGAACTGAAGCAGACGAAGGGCATTCTCGAAGCCGCGCTGCTCGTGGCTGGAGAGCCGCTGCCGCTGTCGCAGCTCGCGAAGCTCTTCGATCCGCCGCTCGATACCGAGACGACCCGCAAGCTCCTCGACGACCTCGCGCAGGACTGGTCGGGCCGGTCGGTCGAGCTCGTGCAGGTCGCGTCCGGTTGGCGCTTCCAGGGAACGCCTGCCATTCAACCGTTTCTCGATCGACTGTCGCCGGAGCGGCCGCCGCGCTATTCGCGTGCCGTGATGGAGACGCTCGCGATCATTGCGTATCAGCAGCCCGTAACCCGCGGCGATATCGAAGCGATCCGCGGTGTCGCCGTGTCGACCAACGTCATCACGGCGCTTACGGACCGCCAATGGGTCGAAGTGGTCGGCCACAAGGAGACGCCGGGCCGCCCGGCGCTCTACGCGACCACCAAGGCCTTCCTCGACGATCTCGGCCTGCGCTCGTTATCCGAGCTTCCTCCGCTTGCCGAGCTCGACACGTCCCACCTGCTGGAGATGCCCGATGCACGCACCAAAGCCGCCGAAGCGCAACTCGCGCTCGCGAGCCCGATCCTGGCACCGTCCCCCGACGGGTCCGGTGAACCAGCCGAACTTGGCATTGCAGGCGATGGCGGACAGTTTGCCGCCGCCGCGCCACAAGCGATCCACTGACGAAGTCTTCACCGAGCCGCAGCGGCTGCACAAGGTGCTCGCCGCGTGCGGGTTCGGCTCGCGCCGCGCGATGGAGGAGCTGATCGTCGCCGGGCGCATCACCGTCAATCGCGAGCCCGCCGACGTCGGACAGAAGGTCGGTCCCGGCGACGAGGTGCGCATCAACGGCGAGCTCGTCAAAGTGCGATTCGCCGAACCGCGGCCGCGCATCCTGATGTACCACAAGCCGACCGGCGAGCTCGTCACCCGCGACGATCCCGAAGGCAGGCCAACGGTGTTCGAGCAGCTGCCGAACATCGGCAACGGCAAGTGGATCGCGATCGGGCGTCTCGACTACAACACCGAGGGCCTGCTGCTCTTCACGAACTCGGGCGAGCTCGCGAACAAGATGATGCATCCGCGCTACGAGGTCGAGCGCGAGTACGCGGTGCGCGTCATGGGCACGCTGAGCGAAGAGCAGCAGAAGGCGCTCTTGACCGGCATCGAGCTCGACGACGGTCCGGCGAAGGTCGAAAAGCTCGACGACGGCGGTGGCGAAGGCGCGAACCACTGGTATCACGTCACGCTGAAGGAAGGCCGCAATCGCGAAGTGCGGCGGCTGTTCGAGAAGCTCGACCTGATGGTGAGCCGTCTCATCCGTACCCGCTACGGCTCCGTCGCGATGCCGGCGCGATTGAAGCGGGGTCAGACGCTCGAGCTCGAGCCGCACGAAGTGGGCGCGGTGCTGGCAGCCGCCGGCATGAAATCCGGCGCCTCCGCGAGGCCGGGGCCGCCGCCACAGGGAAAGACCGGCGGTCAGGGCAAGCTGCATGCGGGTCATGGCAAGCCGCGGCATCAGCGCGGACCGATGCCGCGTTCCGACGTGCCCAACGATGCGTCGCCGCCGGACGGCGAGATCGAACCCGGCAACAGCGTGCATGGCCAGCCTACGCACGCGAACCGCTCGGTCGGCAGCTTCTTCGCCAAGGGACCGGGCAAGTCGCATCGGCCCTACGGGCACGGCACCGCGCCCCGGCATGGCGCCGCCGGTCAGGGCTATGGCGGTCAGAGGACGGGCCCGGGTAAGAGCTACGGCGGCGCTCACCAAGGTTATGGCGGCGGTCATCAGGGCTACGGCGGCGGTCAGGGCTATGCGGGTGGTCAAGGACGGCCGCAGCACGGCAAGCACCGAAAAGGCCCCGGCGTCGGCGGCCCTCGCGGAGCGTCGTCGCCGTATGTCACGACAACGCTTACCATTCCAGGCGCGGTTCCCGAAGGACTGCCGGGCACGAACGCACCGCGACCGAAGGGACCGGGTGGCCAAGGGCAACCGGGCGGACCGAACAAGAAGCGCTCGCGCGGCAATCGCAATCGACGCGGCGGCCCGCAACCTCCACGGCCCGCGCAGGCAGACGGCGGCCCGCCGAAGGAGCCCGTGTTCGTCGACGAGGACTAGCCTGGGCGGTGCCGGCCGGCGTCGCCCCGACCTCGACATCGACGCCGGCCCGCCGGTCTAGAGGAACAAGTCGGGGATTAACGGGGCGCCGGGCTTCACCGCGTACGCGTCGAGATTCGTGATGCCGGCTTCGCGCAGCACGTCCTCGTCGATGAAGAAATGGCCTGTCGTCGTGCGCGCATCACGCACCAGCACCGCGTGCGCGGCGTCGGCCATGATGTCCGGCTTGCGCGTGCATTCGAGCTGCTCCTTGGCGCCGGGAATCATCGCGAGCGCCGCCGTCGCGATCACCGTGCGCGGCCACAGCGCGTTTACGCCGATGCCGTCGCTGCGAAACTCCTCCGCCATGCCGAGCACGCACATGCTCATTCCGTACTTCGCCATCGTGTAGGCGACGTGCTCCTTGAACCAGCGTGCGTCGAGGTTCAGCGGCGGCGACAACGTCAGGATGTGCGGATTGCGGCCCGCTTTCGCCGAGTCGCGCAGATGCGCAACGCATGCCTGCGAGCATACGAACGTGCCGCGCACGTTGACGGCGAACATCAGGTCGAAGCGCTTCATCGGCGTCGCGAGCGTTCCGGTGAGGTTGATCGCGCTCGCGTTGTTGACGAGGATATCGATGCCGCCGAACGCCTTCGCCGTTGCGTCGACCGCTGCCTGCACGTTGCCCTCGTCGCGGATGTCGCAAACGACCGGCAGCGCCTTGCCGCCCGCGCGCTCGATCTCTTCCGCGGCGCTGTAGATCGTTCCCGGCAGCTTCGGATTGGCTTGCGCCGTCTTCGCCGCGATCGCGACGTTCGCGCCGTCGCGCGCGGCGCGCAGCGCGATCGCAAGTCCAATGCCGCGCGATCCGCCCGAAATGAGCAGCGTCTTGCCGGCGAGCGTGGCCATACGGGCGGCGGCTAGCGCGAGCCGCCGAAACGGGCGGGGCGCTTGCCGAGGAACGCCGCGACGCCCTCGGCGAAGTCGGGGCTCGCCGCGCACGCACCGAAGCTTGCCGCCTCGGCGTTGAGCTGCTGCGACAGCGTGCGCTCGAAAGATTCGTTCACCAATCGCTTGCCGCCCGCGATCGCGGCAGCAGGGCCGTTGACGAGCGACGCGACGATCGCGCCGACCGCGGCGTCGAGCTCGGCGGCGGGAACGACGCGGTTGACCAGACCGAGCCTGAGCGCCTCGGCGGCGTCGAACCGATCGCCGAGCAGCACGATTTCCATCGCCTTCTTCACGCCGACGATGCGCGGCAACGCGTAGGTCGCGGCGCCGTCCGGCGTGAGGCCGATATGTCGGTAAGCCGACGTGAAATACGCGGTGTCGGCGGCAATCGCGAGATCGCACGCGCACATCAGCGAGAGTCCAAAGCCTGCGACCGCGCCGTGGACGGCAGCGACGACCGGCTGCGGCATCCGGTGCAGCGCCTCGATCGCCGAATGCAGCCGCGAAATCATGCCTGTGAACAGTTCCTGCAGCTCGGGTTGCGGGAGCTCGAGCTTCGCTGCGAACGCGCGCAGATCGCCGCCCGCCATGAAATGCTTGCCGGCGCCGCGCACGACGACGCAGCGAACGCTCGCATCGGCGGCGACGGCGGCGCTTGCCTCGACGATCGCTTCGATCATCGCGAAGTCGAGCGTATTGAGCGCGTCGGGCCGGTTCAACGTGAGGGTTGCGACCGGACCATCGCGCGCGAGCAGGATCGTGTCGTTGGTCATTCGCCGGCGAAACAAAAACGCTCGGCGGATTCTAGCATTGCGTCGGCGTCGAACCGCTCGACCGCGAGCGCGATCGTTCGCGCGTGGATGTCGACGGTGTCGCCGATATCGTGCGCGTAGCCGCCGGCCATCGCGATCGCGACCGGTACGTCGTGCGCACGCATCGCGTCGAGCACGAGCGCGTCGCGCATCGCGAGGCCGCGTTTACTGAGCGCGAGACGGCCGAGGCGGTCGCCCGCATACGGATCGGCACCGGCGAGATAGACCGCGAGCTGCGGCTGCGACGCATCGACTGCACGCCGCAGCGCAACGGCGAGTGCGGCGAGATACGCATCGTCGCCAGTGCCGTCGTCGAGCTCGACGTCGAGGCTTCCCGCCTGCTTGCGAAACGGAAAGTTGTTGCGTCCGTGCAGCGATAGCGTGAACACGGAATCGTCGTCGGCGAAGATCGCCGCGGTGCCGTCGCCCTGATGGACGTCGAGGTCGACGATCAAGGCGCGCGCTATGCGGCGCTCGCGCTGCAATGCGCGCACTGCGACCGCGGCGTCGTTGAAGACGCAAAAGCCCGCGCCGAATGCCGGATGCGCGTGATGCGTTCCGCCGGCGAGATTGACCGCGCATCCGTCGACGAGCGCGCTGCGGCACGCCGCGACGGTCGCGCCGGCGGAGCGGCGCGATCGCTCGACCATCGCCGGCGACCACGGAAATCCGATGCGCCGCTGCGCCGCGTCATCGAGCGTGCCGCTCGCAACCGCGGCGATATAGCGATGGTCGTGCGCGAGCGCGAGCTCGTCGTCGGTCGCCGCGTCGGGAAGCGCGAGCCGGTTCGGCATGACGCGCGCGACCCGCTCGCGCAGCCGCGCGTACTTCGGCATCGGAAAGCGGTGCCCCGCCGGCAGCGGCAGCACGTAGTTGTCGGTGTAGTAGAGACGCACGCCGCGTTCTCAGCCGTCGTGCCGGAAAGGCGTCGACGATTCCAGCTCGTCCACCGTATGCGCGACGTCGATGCGTTCGCGCTCGCAGAATGCCGCGATGGCGCGGGCGAACTCGCGGTCGGCTATCGCGTGCGCCGAATACGTCTTCACCGGAAGCAAGCCGCGCGCGAGCTTGTGCATGCCCTGCGCGCCGCCCTCGAAGCGCTCGATCTTCCGCTCGATGCAGAAATCGATCGCCTGGTAGTAGCACGCTTCGAAGTGCAATCCGGGAACGTAGTCGAGGCTGCCCCAATAGCGTCCCCACAGCGTCGCCGCGCCGAAGATGTCGAGCGCCGCGGCAACTGGCGTCGCGCCGCGCATCGCGACCACGAGCAACGTATTGGCCGGCATGGTCGCGCCGATCCGCTCGAAGCAGGCCTGCGTGAGATAGGGCGTCGAGTGGTGCAGCCGGTACGTGCGCTCGTAACAGCGATAGAAGAACGACCAATCGGCGCGGCTGATCTCGCGGCCGACCTTGCGCGCGAACGTGATGCCCGCTTCGACGAGCTTGCGCCGCTCTTGCTTCACCTTCTTGCGCTTGTCGTGCGTGAAGGCCGCCAGGTAATCGGCAAAATCGCGATAGCCGGCGTTTTCCCAATGGAACTGCATCCCCTCGCGGATGGTCATGCCGGACGCTGCCGCGAGCCCCGCCTGATCGGGCGGCAGGAACAGCACGTGCAGCGACGATGGCGTCGAATGCGCAGCGGCGTCGTGCGCGCCGACCATCGCGAGCGCGTGCTCGAGCAGGCTCGCCTGCGCAAGCGGGTCCGCGCCGAGAAGCCGCGGACCGGGCGTCGGCGTGAACGGAATGGCGGCGAGGAGCTTCGGATAGTAGCGGCGGCCGTAACGACGGTAAGCGTCGGCCCACGCCCAGTCGAACACATATTCTCCGTACGAATGCGACTTCGCGTAAAGGGGCATTGCGCCAACGAGCGCGCGGTCGCGCCACGCGGTCAGATAACGCGGCGTCCAGCCGGTTTCGCAGCTCGCGCAGCCCGTCTCGTGCAACGCGGAAATGAATGCATGCGACAGCAGCGGTTGATCGGGCGCGAGCCGATCCCAGCTTGCCGCCGCAATGTCGGCAAGCGGAATGTCGTCGCGCACAGTCAGCGCACCGGCAACAAGCGCCGAGCGGGGCGACGCGGCGTTCGAAGGCGATTCCGAGGACACGATTGGTCGACGATTCTAGCGCGCACAGAAAAGTAGGGTCAGACTCGACTTTCGGGAAAGTAGGGTCAGACTCGACTTTCGGAAAAGTGGAGTCTGACCCCACTTTTCTGTGACCCCACTTTTCTGACCCCATCTTTCGCCATTTTTCGCCCAGTCTTACGAAACGGCTGGCGCACGCCTGGCCATCGCCAGAAAGGGCATTCCGCGCGTGGTTTTTCGAGCACAATCGAGTCTGTCCCATTCCACGTTGCGCTTTCGATGCAAGTCGCCCTCGCACAACTCAATCAGATCGTCGGCGACCTCGGCGGCAATGCTCGCGCGATGCTAGACGCAGCGGCGCGCGCGACGCAGGCCGGCGCGCGTTTGGTCGTGACGCCCGAGCTGTCGCTTCCTGGATACCCGCCGGAGGACCTGCTGCTGCGGCCGGCGTTCGTCGACGCCTGCGCCTCCGAGCTCGCCGCAATGGCGGCGGCCGTCGGCGCCGTGCCGCTGCTCGTAGGATTTCCGGAGAAGCGGCTCGACGGCAAGTGCCACAACGCGCTGGCGGTGTTGCGCTCAGGGCGTATCGAGACCATTTATCGCAAGCAGTGTCTGCCGAACTACACGGTGTTCGATGAAGAGCGCTACTTCGAGCCCGGACGCGAACCGTGCGTGCTCGACGTCGACGGCGTGCGCTTCGGTCTGATCATTTGCGAAGACGTCTGGTTCCCGCTGCCCGCGCGTCAGGCGAAGGAAGCGGGTGCGCAGGTGCTCGTCGTCCCGAACGGCTCGCCGTATCACACGCAGCAGCAAGCGTTGCGGCGCGCGCAGGTCGCGGCGCGTGCGCGGGAGAACGCGATACCCGTCGTGTACGTCAACCGAATCGGGGGCCAAGACGAGCTGGTGTTCGACGGCGCTTCGTTCATCGCCGATTCGAATGGCGAAGTCGTGCAGCAGCTGCCGGCGTGGCACGAGACGTTGGCGCTCGCGACGTTCGACGGCGCGACGCCTAAGGCCGTGCGCGGTGGGCTCGATCCGAGGCTCGAAGCGCACGTGTACGAAGCGCTGACGATGGGTGTGCGCGACTACGTCGGCAAGAACCGTTTTCCCGGCGTGCTGCTCGGGCTTTCCGGCGGCGTCGATTCGGCGCTGACACTTGCGATCGCCGTGGACGCGCTCGGCCGTGACCGCGTGCGCGCGGTGATGCTGCCTTCACCGTACAACGCCGCGATCAGTCTGGAGGACGCGCGCACGATGGCGGGGACGCTCGGCGTGCGCTATGACGAGATTCCGATCGAGCCGATGTTCGCGGCATTCCTCGAGAGCCTCGAGGCGGAGTTCCGCGAACGAGCACCCGACGCGACCGAGGAGAACATCCAGGCGAGGATCCGCGGCACGCTGCTGATGGCGCTGTCGAACAAGTTCGGCGCGATCGTGCTCACGACCGGCAACAAATCGGAGATGGCCGTAGGTTACGCGACGCTCTACGGCGACATGGCCGGTGGATTCGCCGTGCTGAAGGACATCAGCAAGATGATGGTCTACCGGCTCGCACGCCATCGCAACGAGCTCGGGCGCGTCATTCCCGAGCGCATACTGACGCGCGCACCGTCGGCGGAACTGCGGCCCGACCAGACCGACCAGGATTCGCTCCCACCCTATGAGGTGCTCGACGGCATCCTCGAGCTCTACGTCGAGCAGGACCGCTCGCCGGCTGAAATCGTCGCGGCGGGCTTCGCCGCCGACGACGTGCGAAAGGTCGTGCGTCTGATCAAGATCAGCGAATACAAGCGCCGGCAGGCGGCGGTCGGCATACGCATCACCCCGCGCGGATTCGGCAAGGATTGGCGTTATCCGATCACTTCGGCATGGTCGGAGTGGAAGCATCTCCCCGGCAGCGGCGCCAATCGTGTAAGCTAGAGCGCTCGCGAATTCCGCATCGACACCGCTCAATCCCATGAAGAAGATCGAAGCGATCATCAAGCCGTTCAAGCTCGACGAAGTTCGCGAGTCGCTGTCCGAGATCGGCGTCACCGGTCTCACGGTGACCGAAGTCAAGGGGTTCGGCCGTCAGAAGGGCCACACCGAGCTTTATCGCGGCGCCGAATACGTCGTCGACTTTCTGCCCAAGGTCAAGGTCGAAGTGATCATCCAGGAGTCGCTCGTCGATCGCGCGATCGAGGCGATCGTCAAGGCGGCGCGCACCGGCAAGATCGGCGACGGCAAGATCTTCGTTACTGCAGTCGACCAGGTCGTGCGCATTCGCACCGGAGAATCGGGCGAGGCAGCCGTATAGGCTACGCAGGGCCGGTGGTCGCCACTTTCGGAGGCGCCATGTCGATGCTGACCGACTTTCGCGCATTCGCGCTCAAGGGCAACGTCATCGATCTCGCCGTCGGCGTGATCATCGGCGCCGCATTCGGCAAGATCGTCGATTCGCTGGTGAAGGACATCATCATGCCGATCATCGGTCTGCTGGTCGGCGGGCTCGATTTCTCGAACTGGTTCATGATCCTCGGCAAGCTGCCTGCGGGCTACGGCGGGCCGATGACGTACGAGGCGCTCACCAAGGCGGGCGTACCGTTGCTCGCGTACGGAAACTTCATCACGATCGTCATCAACTTCATCATCCTGGCGTGCATCATCTTCTGGATGGTGCGCATGTTCCAGCGGGCGAAGGAGAAGCTCGATCCCAAGGCCGCCGCGGCGCCCACGCCGGAGGACGTCTTATTGCTGCGCGACATTCGCGACCTGCTCAAGACGCGAACCTGAGCTTGCAACGCGGCGAAGTCGCGATTGCCTTGACCCCAGTCAAGGCGCGGCGTTGACCGCTCGATGCCCGTTTGACAGAATCGGTAGACGCCGCGAGCCGGGCGCTCGGCTGGAGCGCTGCCCGAGTGAAAAGACGGCGCCGCAGCGCGCGTGCAATAGATCGCCGCGCGCTCCGGTCACCCACCCGAAGCCCTGGAGGAGTCATGATTCATCGCAAACTTGCGGCCGTTGCGGCCGCGATGGCGCTCGCCGCGGGCGCGGCGAACGCCGATATCAACGTGGGCGTCACGTTATCGGCCACCGGTCCCGCCGCGTCGCTCGGCATTCCCGAGAAAAACACGTTCGAGCTGTTGCCCACAAACATCGCCGGCGAGAAAGTCAACTGGATCGTGCTGGACGACGGCTCCGATACGACGAAGGCGGTTACCAACACGCGCAAGCTGATCGGCGAGAACAAGGTTGACGTGATCGTCGGCTCGACGATCACGCCCAATTCGCTCGCGATGGTCGACGTCGTCTCCGACGCCGAAACGCCGATGGTCTCGATGGCGGCCTCGGCGCGCATCGTCGACGCCGCCAATCCGAAGACACGCTGGGTGTTCAAGACGCCGCAAAGCGACGCGCTGATGGCCGACGCGATCGCCGTGCACATGAAGGCGAACGGCGTGAAGACGATCGGCTACATCGGTTTCGCCGATGGTTACGGCGACGGCTGGCTCGCCGAGATGCGCACGTCGTGCAAGACCGCCGGCATCAAGATGGTCGCCGAAGAGAAATACAACCGCACCGACGCGTCGGTTACCGGACAGGTGCTGAAGCTCATCGCGGCCAATCCCGACGCGATCCTGATCGCCGCCGCCGGCACGCCCGGCGCGACGCCGCAGAAGGAGCTCGCCGCGCGCGGCTACAAGGGCAAGATCTACCAGACGCATGGCGTTGCGAACCCGGACTTCCTGCGCGTCGTCGGCAAGGACGGCAACGGCACGATACTGCCGATCGGACCGATGCTGGTCTACGAGCAGCTTCCCGACTCGAACCCGCTGAAGAAGACGGCGGCGGACTATATC
The DNA here is from genome assembly GCA_963728935.1 of uncultured beta proteobacterium. GTDB lineage: Bacteria > Pseudomonadota > Gammaproteobacteria > Burkholderiales > Casimicrobiaceae > CAVSMC01. The sequence continues at coordinate 417,152 of CAVSMC010000008.1, forward strand.
GGCAAGTACGAAGCGAAATACGGCAAGCAAAGCCGCTCGACGTTCGGCGGCCATGCGTGGGACGCGTATCTGCTGCTCAACCACGCGATTCCGCAAGCGCTCAAGAAAGCGAAGCCGGGAACGAAGGAGTTCCGGCTCGCGCTGCGCGATGCGCTCGAAGCAACCAAGGAGCTCAAGGCAACGCACGGCGTGTTCACGATGAGCGCGACTGATCACAACGGTCTCGACAACCGCGCACGCACGATGATCCGTATCGACAACGGCAAGTGGGTGCTCGCGAAATAGCGCGTCATGGTCGCGAGGCCGGCTGCGCGGAAACGCACAGCCGGCTTTTTTGTTGACGGAGCGTACGCGTTGCTTCGATGGATCTGACGATCTTCGCGCTGCTCGTGCAGGACGGCATCACCAACGGTGCCGTTTACGCGCTGCTCGCGCTTGCGATCGTGCTCGTGTTCGCCGTGACCCGCGTGATCTGGGTTCCGTCGGGCGAGTTCGTCGCGTACGGAACGCTGACGCTTGCCGCGCTGCAACCGGTCGACGGCGCGCCGCCGTCGGCGCCGCCGGGCACGATCGCGCTCGTCGTCGGCATGGCGGCGATCGCCGGGTTGATGGAAGCGTTCAGCTGCGCACGCCGCGGCGATGCGCATCACGTGCCCATCCAGCTCGTCAAATGGACGCTCGTGCCGATCGGCATCGCGGTGGCAAGCTGGTTGCTCGCGCGGCAGGGTCTGCCGTTCTGGATGCAGATCTGCGTGACGATCGCGCTCGTCACGACGCTGGGGCCGCTGCTCTACCGGATCGCGTACCAGCCGCTTGCCGAAGCGAGCGTGCTCGTGCTGCTGATCGTCTCGGTCGCCGTGCATTTCGCGCTCACCGGACTGGGTCTGCTGTTCTTCGGCGCCGAAGGCTCGCGAACGCCCCCGTTCGCCGCGGGCTCGTTCAGCGTGGGCGCGATGACGATCAGCGTGCAAAGCGTGCTCGTCGTCATCGCGAGCATCGCGCTGATCGGCGCGCTCTATGCGTTCTTCGGGCGCACGCTCTACGGCAAGGCGCTGCGAGCGACTGCGATCAACCGGGTCGGTGCGCGGCTGGTCGGGGTGTCGCCCAATCTTGCCGGGGCGCTCACGTTCACGCTCGCCGCAGCGGTTTGCGCGTTTTCCGGCGTGCTGATCGGCCCCATTACGACCGTCTATTACGATTCGGGCTTCCTTGTGAGCCTCAAGGGCTTCGTCGGCGCGATCATCGGCGGCCTCGCCAGTTATCCGCTGGCGGCGGCGGGCGCGCTGCTGGTGGGACTGCTCGAAGCGTTCGCATCGTTCTGGGCGAGCGGATTCAAGGAAGTGATCGTGTTCACGCTGATCATTCCGGTGCTGCTGTGGCGAAGCCTCACCACGCACCACCACGAGGAAGAGGAAGACTAGGCGTGCACGGCCAACGCAATCGGAGATCGCGCACGTGAACGGCCGCCGACTGCCGTTGGGCGCGCTGGGTTACGCCGGCTTCGTCGCCGTGCTGATCGGCGTGCCGCTCGCCGCGCCGCAGTTCTGGGTGACGCTCGGCAACTACATCGGCCTGTACAGCATCGTCGCGCTCGGCCTCGTGCTGTTGACCGGCGTCGCCGGCCAGACGTCGTTCGGGCAAGCGGCGTTCGTCGGCATCGGCGCTTACACGACGGCGATTCTGACGACGCATTTCGGCTATTCGCCGTGGCTGAACCTCGCGCTCGCGCTCGCGATCACGGTCGTCGTCGCGCTCGCGCTCGGCTTCATCACGCTGCGGATGAAGGGCCACTATCTGCCGCTCGCGACGATCGCATGGGGCATCAGCCTGTACTTCGTGATGGGCAATCTCGAGTTGCTCGGCGGTCATACCGGCATCACCGGCATACCGGCGCTCGCAATCGGCGATCACGAGATCCGCAACGAGCGCCATTTCTATTTCATCATCTGGGTGATCGCGCTCGCCGCGCTCTGGGCGACCGACAACCTGCTCGACTCGCGCGAGGGCCGTGCGATCCTCGCGCTGAAGGGGCGCCTCGAGATGGCCGAGGCGTTCGGCGTCAACGGCGCGCGCCTGAAGATCGTCGTGTTCGTCTACGCGGCATTGCTCGCGTGCGTGTCGGGCTGGCTCTACGCGCACCTGCAGCGCTTCGTCAACCCGACGCCGTTCGGCATCAACCAGGGCATCGAATACCTGTTCATGGCGGTTGTCGGCGGCGCCGGAAGCGTCTGGGGTGCGGTCCTCGGCGCAACGCTGATCACGCTCGCGAAGGAGATGCTGCAGGACATTCTGCCGACGCTGCTCGGACGCACCGGCAATTTCGAGATCATCGTGTTCGGCGTGCTGATGGTGCTGTTGCTGCAATTCGCGCGCGAAGGCGTCTGGCCGTGGTTTGCGCGCCTGCTGCCCAGGCGAGCGCCGCCGCCGCTGCCCGACGCAGCGCCGCTCGCGGCGCGAGCAAAGCCCACGCTCGACGGCCCGCTGCTGGAGGTTCGCGGCGCGCGCAAGCGATTCGGCGGCCTTGTCGCCGTCAACGACTTGTCGTTCTCGATCCGACGCGCCGAAATTCTTGGCCTGATCGGCCCGAACGGCGCAGGCAAGAGCACGATGTTCAACTTGATCTCCGGCGCGCTGCCGTTGACGTCGGGCGATATCGTGTTTCGCGGCGAGTCGATCGGCAGCCGTCCCCCGTACGCCATCGCGCGCCTCGGGCTCGGCCGCACGTTCCAGCACGTGAAGCTCATTCCCGCGATGTCGGTGCTCGACAACGTGGCGCTCGGCGCGTACGTGCGCGGCGACGCGGGCGCCGCACGCGCCGCGCTTCGGCTCGATCGCGCCGAGGAAGCGCGCACGAAGGTCGAGGCGGCGCGCGTGCTCGAGCGAACGGGACTTGGCGCACACATGCACGAGTTCGCCGGCAGCCTGCCGCTCGGCACGCAGCGCATCGTCGAGATCGCACGCGCGCTCGCCGCCGACCCGACGCTGCTGCTGCTCGACGAGCCGGCGGCCGGTTTGCGCTATCTCGAGAAGCAGGATCTCGCGCGGCTGCTGCAGCAGCTGCGCACCGAAGGCATGACGGTGCTGCTGGTCGAGCACGACATGGATTTCGTCATGGGACTCGCCGATCGGCTCGTCGTGATGGATTTCGGCGAAAAGCTCGCCGAGGGTCTGCCGGCGGATATCCAGCGCGATCCGCGCGTGCTCGAAGCGTACCTCGGGGGCGTGGCGTGAGCAGCGAGGTCGGCTGCGGGCGCGAAGCGCCGAGCCCGTGCGAGCGATTGCGAATCGCCGCGCGAGACCGACAACGCTGCCCTCGCGGCGTGTGTGCCGTCGCGGCGGAAGTCGCGTGACAAGGCACTCCAAGTGAACGCAGCGCCGCTGCTGTCGGTCGACAAGGTGAGTGTCTCGTACGGCAAGGTCGAGGCGGTCCACCACGTCTCGCTCGCCGTCGCTTCCGGCACGATCGTCACCGTGATCGGGCCGAACGGCGCCGGCAAGACGACGCTGCTCGGCGCCATCATGGGCTTGCTTCCCTCGCGCGGCACGATCGAGTACGCCGGTGAATCCGCCGCGCGCCTCACCGTCGAGCAGCGCGTCGCGAAGGGACTGATTCTCGTGCCCGAGCGGCGCGAGCTCTTCGCCGCGATGAGCGTCGCCGACAATCTCGAGCTCGGCGCGTTCCATCGCGTGCGCCGGCGCGATCGCGGTTGGCGACGAACGCTCGACGACGTCTATCAGCGCTTTCCGCGGCTCGCCGAGCGCCGCGGTCAGCTTGCCGGCACGCTGTCCGGCGGCGAGCGGCAGATGCTCGCAATGGGACGTGCGCTGATGGCGGGACCGCGATTGCTGATGCTCGACGAGCCGTCGCTCGGTCTCGCGCCGCTGATCGTGCGCGAGATCCTCACCATCGTCGCCGGATTGCGCTCGACGGGGGTCGCGATCCTGCTGGTCGAGCAGAATGCGCGCGCCGCGCTGCAGGTTGCCGACTACGGGTACGTGCTCGAGACCGGCGATCGGGTGCTGGAAGGGCCCAGCGCGGACCTCCTGTCCAATCCCCGCGTCGCCGCGACCTATCTCGGCAACGCCGTCGCAGCGCGCTGACGACCCCGAGCCCGGCGAGGGATTGCGGCGTAGGCTTGCCGCAGAGTGCCCCGAAACGGGACAATAGTCGTTTCGCCCGTCTTCTTTTCGGCGCGCCTCGCCCCCATCTCTTGGGGATCAGGCCGGCCGAACCGGCACTGCCCACCTACGAGGCGCTTCGTGAACGATCTCGCCATTCCCCCCACCGATGCCGCGCTGCACGGCGAGGCGCGACGTCTGCTGCTCGACCCGACCGGTCTCGAGGTGTCCGACCTGTCGCGCGTCCTCGCATCGATCCACACCCACGACGTCGACTTCGCCGATCTCTATTTCCAGTATTCGCGGATGGAGAGCTGGAGCCTCGAAGAAGGCATCGTCAAGTCCGGCGCCTTCTCGATCGATCGCGGCGTCGGCGTTCGCGCCGTGCACGGCGACAAGCAGGCGTTCGCGTATTCGGACGACATCACGCTCGCCGCCCTCGACGAAGCAGCGGCGGCCGCACGCGCGATCGGGCGGCAGGGGCAATCGGCGGTCGCACCGCTGACGCGCTCCGGCATCGTGCGTGCGCTGTACCCGCCGCTCGATCCGGTCGCTTCGCTGCGCGACGACAGCAAGGTCACGTTGCTCGAGCGGCTCGAGCGCAGGGCGCGCGCCCTCGATTCGCGAGTCGTTCAAGTGATGGCGTCGCTCGCCGGCGAATACGAGGCGGTGCTGATCGCGCGCAGCGACGGTCGCATCAGCGCCGACGTTCGGCCGCTCGTCCGTTTGTCGCTCACCGTGATCGTCGAGGAGAACGGCCGGCGCGAGCAGGGCTTTTCCGGTGGCGGCGGCCGCTTCGACTACGCCCATTTCGACGACGCGGTGATCGACGTCTATGCGAAACAGGCGGTCGATCAGGCGGTGTTGAACCTCGGCGCGCGTCAAGCACCCGCCGGAACCATGACGGTCGTGCTTGGCAGCGGCTGGCCGGGAATCCTGCTGCACGAGGCGATCGGCCACGGCCTCGAAGGCGACTTCAACCGCAAGGGCACGAGCGCGTTCAGCGGACGCGTCGGCGAGCGCGTCGCGGCGAAAGGCATCACGGTGATCGACGACGGCACGATCGAGCGCCGGCGCGGCTCGCTCAATGTCGACGACGAAGGCAATCCGACCAATCGTACCGTGTTGATCGACGACGGCGTTCTGCAAGGTTACATGCAGGACCAGCTCAACGCGCGACTGATGGGGGTGGCCCCGACCGGCAACGGACGGCGCGAATCGTTCGCGCACCTGCCGATGCCGCGGATGACGAACACGGTGATGCTCAACGGCGAGCGCGATCCCGCCGAGATCATTGCGTCGGTGCCGGACGGGCTTTATGCAGCGAACTTCGGCGGCGGACAGGTCGACATCACGAGCGGCAAGTTCGTCTTCTCGGCGGCGGAAGCGTGGAAGATCGAGAACGGCAAGCTCGCCTACCCGGTCAAGGGGGCGACGCTGATCGGCAGCGGCCCCGAGGCGCTCACCCGCGTGTCGATGGTCGGCAACGACATGGCGCTCGATTGGGGCATCGGCACATGCGGCAAGGACGGCCAGAGCGTTCCCGTCGGCGTCGGCCAGCCGACGCTCAAGATCGACGGCCTGACCGTCGGCGGCACGGCGTAGCCGGCGCCACCCGCGCGGCGCCGCGCACGCTCAGTGTAGCGGACCGGCCGATTGCGTGAACGCGACGGCCGGCGCGGCTGAAGCGTGGTGCATGACGAGGCGCCAGCCCGACGGCGTGCGCAGGAACACATTGGTCGCGAACGCGCGGCCGCGCGGCGCGCGCTCGCCGCTTTGCGTCACTTCCTCGACGGCGCTTTGCATTGCAAGGCCGACGGTCTCGATCGAAACGATGTGGTCGAGCTCGAACTTGAGCTGAGCATCGCCGGCGAACAGCTGCTCCCATCCGGTTCGCACGGCGTCGTAGCCGATCAGCCTTGCGCCACCCGGATGGACGCAGACGATGTCCTCGTCCTCGGCCCAGGTCGCCATCATCGCGTCGATGTCCTTCGCCTCGAACGCGCGATAGAACGCGACGGCGGCGTCGCCCGGAGTCGTGTAGATCGGCGGCGTGCGGGTCTTGACCATGGCGTCGGCTCAATGCGGCATGGGTCGCTCGGCGGCGGCTCCGCGCGCGAGATCATACACGGCGGCGGGCGACAGATCGCGCATGCAGCGGAAGTGGCCGAGCGGGCATTCGCGCTTGAAGCACGGGCTGCAGGCGATGTCGATCTTGGCGATGTGCGCGACCGGCGCGAGCGGCGGCGTGTACGCGGGGGACGACGACCCGAACAGCGCCACCAGCGGCGCGCCGACCGCCGCGGCCGCGTGCATGAGCCCCGAGTCGTTGCTCACCACCACCGAGGCGAGCGACAGAAGGTCGACCGCCGTACCGAGATCGGTGCGTCCGGCGAGGTCGCGTACCCGGCGCTCGTCGGGGATCGCGCCGAGCGCGCGAACGACGTCGGCGGCGATCGGACGGTCGTTCGGCGACCCGATGAGCCAAATCTGGAATCCCCCGGCGACGAGCTTACCGATGAGCGAAGCGAAATGCTCGACGGGCCAGCGCTTCGCCGGTCCGTACTCGGCACCCGGACAGACGATCGCGATCGGCGCGCTCGTCTTCAGTCGCATCGCCTGCACCGCAGCGCTTCGGTTGGCAACGTCCGCAACCAGCACCGGGGCCGAGGGAGTCGGCACGCGCACGTTCCGGCCGCCGGCAAGCGCCGCAAAGCGATCCACGAGCCGAGGCGACGCCTTCGTGTCGAGCTTGCGCCGATCGTTCACCAGCACGTAGCGCCCTTCGCCGACGTAACCGGTACGCCAGGGAATACGCGCAAAGTACGGGATCAGCGCCGACTTCCACGAATTGGGCAACACGATCGCGCGCGCATAGCCGTTCGCCGCGAGCTCGCGCGCGAGCTCCCTGCGTCGCCGCAGGTCGAGCGCGCCGTGGCCGATCGGATTCTCGATGATGCGGCCGATGCCGCGCATTCGCGCGTAGACGGGCGCGCACCAAGGCGGTACGAGCACGTCGACCGACGGCTCTGCGAGCGGCTCGCGCAGCAACGCGATCATCGGCTCGGAAAGGATCGCGTCGCCGACCCACGACGGAGCGACGACGAGAACGCGGCTCATGGTAGGCAGGGTCGGACCCGATATTGCGCTACCGCATTCCCATTACGACTGGCGAGCGATATCGAGCCCGACGGGTGGCGCGGCGCTCAATGGCCGCTCTCGAGCGGTCCGCCCTCGAGCATGTAGACGGTGCCGCAATACGGACAGCGGGCGTCGCCGCTGTCGGCCACGTCGAGGAAGACGCGCGGGTGCGACGACCACAGCGGCATCGCCGGATTCGGGCAGAATACCGGCAGATCGTGCGGCTTCACGCGCACGATCGTCTGCTCTTTGGCGTCATCGGTCACGTCACGCGCGCGAGCCAATGCCGCTTCGACGCATTGCGTCCGTTCACCGTGTCGAAGAACAGCGACTGCAGCTTGGCGGTGATCGGGCCGCGCACGCCTTCGCCGATCGGCCGATTGTCGTATTCGCGGATCGGCGTCACTTCCGCTGCGGTGCCGGTGAAGAACGCCTCGTCGGCGATGTAGACTTCGTCGCGCGTGATCCGCCGTTCGACGACCGCAATGCCGAGCTCGCGCGCGAACGTGATGATCGTGTCGCGCGTGATGCCGTTCAGCGCGCCGCCGGAAAGATCGGGCGTGTGCAGCGTTCCGCCGCGAACGATGAACACGTTCTCGCCCGATCCCTGGCAGACGAAGCCCTGCGGGTCGAGCAGCATCGCCTCCTCGTAGCCGTCGTGCGTCGCCTCCTGGTTGGCGAGGATCGAGACGGCGTAGTTGCACACGGCCTTCGCGTTGCACATCGTGATGTTCGGATGGTGATGCGTGAACGACGACGTCTTCACGCGAATGCCTTTGTCGAGCCCCTCGGCGCCCAGGTACGCGCCCCAGGGCCACGCCGCGATCGCCACGCGCACCGGGTTGGTCTTCGCCGCCACGCCCATTGCGACGCTGCCGTAGAACGCGATCGGTCGGATATAGCAGGAGTCGAGCTTGTTGTCGCGCACGCACGCCACCTGCGCGAGCTCGAGGTCCTCCCGTGAGTACGGGATCTTCATGCCGAAGATCTGCGCCGAACGGAACAGCCGATCGGTGTGATCGCGCAGCCGGAAGATGGCCGGAGTTCCGTCGACGGTCTTGTACGCGCGTACGCCCTCGAAAACGCCCAGCCCGTAGTGCAGCGTATGCGTGAGCACATGCGTGCCGGCTTCGCGCCACGGCACCATCTTGCCGTCGTACCAGATCCATCCATCGCGGTCTGCCATCGACATGGCGGCCTCTCCTCTCTCATGTTCGAAGGATCGATTTTAGCAGGCGGACTGCACGCCCCCGAAGACGGCCCTCCATAGCGCGCCGACCGTTTCGCGATGCGCGCCATGCGTCGCCGGATCGACGCGAGCGTGCCGCGCGTCGGTGAGGCGGATCTGGTGTTGAAGCTTTCGATAGTCGCGATAGGCGGCCGCGGCTGCGGCGGCGATCGGGGCCGGCACGAGTCCCAGCTCGCCGGCGATTCCAAGCAGCGCGATGTTGCCGGCGTTGCGGGTCAACGCCGGATGCTCGTGCGCGTGGGCAAGCACCAGGTATTGCACGGCGAACTCGACGTCGACCATCCCGCCGCGATCGTGCTTCAAGTCGAACAGCGTGCTCGCGTTGGGATGTCCCGCATGCATCCGTTGCCGCATCTCGACGACGTCCGCGGCAAGCTTCGCGCAATCGCGCTTCATGCGCAGGATCTCATTGCGCTCCGCCTCGAACGCCTCGCCGATGCGCGCGTCGCCGGCGACGAAGCGTGCGCGCGTGAGCGCCTGGTGCTCCCACGTCCAGGCGCTTTCGCGCTGGTACTTGCGAAACGCCGACAACGACGTCACGAGCAACCCCGAAGCGCCGTCGGGACGCAGCCGCAGATCGGTGTCGTAGAGCGTCCCGGCCGCGGTCGTGCTCGTGAGCCACGTGATGATCCGTTGCGCGAGTCGCGCGTAGCGCTCGGGCGCCTCGGCATCGCCGTCGGCGTCGTAGAGGAACACGAGGTCGAGGTCGGACGCATAGCCGAGCTCCTTGCCACCGAGCTTGCCGTAACCGACGATCGCGAATCGTGGCGCGCCGGCATTGGCGCCGCGCATCTGCGCCCACACGGCGGCGAGCGTCGCATCGAGCACGATGTCGGCGAGCGCGGACAGGTGATCGGCGTGCCGCTCGACCGACAGCATTCCCGCGAGATCCTGCGCGAGCAGACGGAACAGTTGCGCGTGCTGAAAATGGCGCAGCGCGTCCATCTGCCGCTCGCTGTCGCCGGCATGCTCGTCGACGAGGCGCGCAAGCTCGCGCCGCCACGCCGACCAATCGGGCTCGGTCAGCAGTACGCGCGCGTCGAGCAGCTCGTCGAGCAGAATCGGATGCTGCGTCAGATAACCGGTCGCCCAAGCCGAGGCGCCCATCAAATGCGCGAGCCGCGGCAACAGCGGCGGGTGCTCGATGATGAGCGCGACATAGGCGCTGCGGCGCGCGACGGCCTCGATCAACGCGAGTAGACGCATGAAAACCGTTTGCGAATCGGCGCCGGGCACGTCTTCGTTCGCAGCGGTCAACAGCAGCTGCGGTATCAGCGTGTCGATGCGCTGTTGCGACAGCGCGGGGAGCTGCAGGTAGCGATGGCTCGCCTTGAATCGGCCGAGCGTGGCGGCGAGCGCGGGCGCGTCGGCGAATCCGGCGCTCGCGAGCATCGCCTCGGCGATCTCGGGCGCGACTTCTCCGCGCCAGATCGCCTCGAAGCGCTTGCGCGCGGCTTCGGCGCCGTCCGCAGGTCGTCCACCCGCATGTTCGGGCGCGCCGAGCACGGCGTTGAAGTGCGTGGCGACGGCATCGCGATGGTGCGCAAGCTCGACAGCGAACGTCGCCGCGTCCGCGAAGCCCATCGCGCCGGCAAGCGCCGCGTGCTCTTCGCGATCGTCGGGCAGCGATTGCGTCTGCGCGTCGTCGCGGTATTGCAGCCGGTGTTCGACGTCGCGCAGGAACCGATAGGCGTGCGCAAGCTCGGCGATCGCCGTGTCGGGCAACAAGGCGCGTGCGCCGATCGCGCGCAGCGCCGCGAGCGTTCCGCGCGTTCGAAGCGGCGGCTCGCGGCCGCCGCGAACGATCTGGATCGCTTGCGCCACGAATTCGATCTCGCGAATGCCGCCTTCGCCGAGCTTGATGTTGCTCGCATAGTCGCGCCGTCGTCCCTGCTCGCGGATCTGCCGGTGGACATCGCGCAGTCCCTCGTAGGCGTCGAAGTCGAGGTATTTGCGATAGACGAACGGGGTCACCAGCGCGTCGATCTCGGCATGCCGCGTACCGGTGAGCGGCCGTGCCTTCAGCCATGCATACCGCTCCCATGCCCGGCCCTGTTCGATCAGATAGCGCTCGAGCGCGGAATAGGGCACGGTTAGCGGTCCGGAGTCGCCGTAAGGCCGCAGCCGCATGTCGACGCGAAAGACGAAGCCGTCGGCGGTGACGTCGGCGAGCGCGCCGATCACCCGCCGCCCGAGCCGGTCGAAGAATTCGCGATGCGAGACGAGCCGCGGTCCGTGCGTTTCGCCTTCCTCCGGATAGACGAAGACGAGGTCGACGTCGGACGACACGTTGAGCTCGCCGCCGCCGAGCTTGCCCATGCCGATGACGACCAGCGCGAGCGCATCGCCGTTCGCGCCGGTCGGCGCGCCGTGCACGTTGGCGAGGGTCTCGTGATGCAATCGCGTCGCGGCGTCGAGCGCGATCTCGGCAAGTGTGGTCACTGCGCCGACGACCTCGCCCAACTCGCAGCGGCGGGTGAGGTCGCGCGCGATCGTGTGCAACATCGCACGGCGACGCAGCACGCGCAGCGCGCGGGCGAGTGCCGCGGCGTCGCCGCGCTCGATATGCGCGTCGAGACCGTTCGCTTCGGCGCCGAACGCGAACGGCGCGCCGAGCGAAGCCTCGAGCCATTCGCGCTCGCCGGGATGCGCGGCGAGCACAGCGGTCGCGTACCGGCTGAAGGCTAGGGCGGCGCGGAGGTCCATCGGAGCTACAATCATCGACAACCGTGCCCATTATGCCTGCCGCGCGCGATCCCCTTCGCGCTCCCCCAATCGCAAGGCCGCTCGTCGTTCGCGTCGCGCGCGCTCTGGTCACGCTGGTCGTCGCCGGCTTCGCGACGTTCGCGCTGCTGTTGCTCGCGGTGCGCTTCATCGTGTTTCCGCAGGTCGAGGCGTACCGCGACCCGTTGACCACGCAGCTTTCGCGCCAGCTCGGCCAGCCGGTCGAGCTGCGGGCGCTCACGACCGGATGGGACGGCTGGAATCCGAAGCTCGTGCTGCACGACTTCCGCGTTCTGGACCGCATGCGCGCCGGCGCGGCACCGCTGCTCGAGCTGCCCGAAGTCGACCTGATCGTTGCGTGGACGTCGCTGCCACTGCTCGATCTGCGTCTGAAGCAGCTCGTGATCGATCGCCCGCGGCTCGCCGTCCGCCGCGATCGCGCGGGCGTGATTCACGTCGCCGGCATCGAGCTCGATCCCGCGCAGCAATCCGACGACACGCGGTTCACCGATTGGCTGCTGCGCCAGCCGCGCATCGAGGTTCGCGACGCGCTGCTGACGTGGAACGACGACCTGCGCAACGCGCCGCAGCTCGTGCTCGACCGCGTGCAGCTTCGCCTCGAGAGCCACTTCGGCGAACATCGGATCGGCCTGACGGGAACGCCGCCGGCCGAGCTCGCCGCGCCGATCGACTTGCGCGGCGAGTGGCAGGGCAACGCGCTTGCCGATTGGCGCCATCTCACCGGGCGCTTCTATACGCGGCTCGACTACGCCGACATCGCGGCATGGCGCGAATGGCTGCCGTTGCCGCTCGAGATCGCGAGTGGCAAGGGGGCGCTGCGGATCTGGTTCGAGTTCGACGGCGGTCAGGCGCGCGATGTCGTCGCCGATCTCGCGCTCGCCGACGTGCGGGCGACGCTGCGCGAGGGCCTGCCCGAGCTCGCGCTCGCGACACTCGCCGGCCGCGTCGGCTGGCGCTACGGCGCCGGCAAGCGCGAGCTTTATTTCCGCCAGCTCGCGTTCGGCACCGCCGGCGGCGAGAAGATGGACGCGACCGACTTGACGCTGACGATGCGCGATTCGGAGGGCGACAAGCCGGGCGGCGGCCGCCTCGAATTCGACCGGCTCGAGCTCGCGCCGCTGCGCGACGTCGCGGCGCATCTTCCGCTTCCCGAGCGGTTGCGCAGCGAGGTCGCGCGCTTCGCGCCACGCGGCACGCTCGCCAAAGGCCATGCGCAATGGGACGGCGAGATCGACGCGCCCGTCGCCTACGACATCGGCGCCGACTTCAGCGACTTCGGCGTTGTCGCGCAGGATGCGCTGCCGGGCTTGCGGGCGCTCAGCGGGCGCGTGACGGCAACGCAGACCGGCGGCGAGCTGAACCTTACCGGACGCTCGACGGCGATCGATCTGCCGCGCGTGTTCGTCGAGCCGGTCGCGCTCGAGAGCTTCGCCGCCGACGTGAGCTGGCAGCGCAAGGGCGAGCGGACCGTCGTCCAGCTCGAACGCGTCGAATTCGCCAACGCGGACGCGGCCGGCACGGCGAGCGGCAGCTGGCGATCGCTCGCGCACGGGCCCGGTGAAATCGATCTCGTCGCGCAGCTTTCGCGCGCCGATGCGCGCAGCGCGCACAAGTATCTTCCCCGTGTCGTGAACGAGCGCGCGCGCGCTTGGCTCGCCCGCGCGCTCATCGACGGCAGCGCGACCGACACTCGGCTGCGATTGAGCGGCGATCTCGCGCGCTTCCCGTTCGCCGACGGCAAGAGCGGACAGTTCGTCGTCACGGCGAAAGCGAAAGGCATAACGCTCGACTACGCGCCCGATTGGCCCGCGATCGGCGCGATCGACGGCGATTTTCGCGTCGAAGGCATGCGCCTCACAGTCGACGCCCAGAGCGGCGCGATTTACGGGACGCGGCTCGGACGCACGCATGCGGAGATTCCGGACCTACGTGCAAGGCCGCCGGTCCTGCACGTCGACGGCGAAGCGACCGGTCCGACGACCGATTTCGTCCGCTTCGTCGACGCGAGCCCGGTCGCCGGCTGGATCGGCCATGCGACGGCCAACGCGACGGCGAGCGGCGATGGATCGCTCGCGTTGAAGCTCGAGCTCGCGCTCGCCGCCGAGCGGACCGTGAAGATTGCCGGCGAGTACACGTTCAACTCGAATCAGATCCGCTTGCCGGGGATTCCGCCGCTCGACAAGGTGACCGGCACGATCGCGTTTTCGGAAGCCGAGATGCAGGCGCGCGATATCGGCGCCGAGGTGCTCGGTGGACCCGTGCAGTTCAACGTCGCGAGCACCGCGTCCGGCGGCGAGCGCACGTTGCGCGTCAACGCGAGCGGAACGGCGAATCTCGTCACGTTGCGCAGCGAGTTCGCGTTGCCCCATGCCGAGCGGCTGTCCGGTACCGCGGATTGGACGCTGGCGCTCGACGGTCGCGGCGACGGCGCGACATGGGTCGTCGAAAGTCCACTGAAGGGCGCCGTCGTCGATCTGCCCGCGCCGCTCGGCAAGGTCGCCGCCGACACGATCCCGCTTCGCGTCGAGCGTCGGCTCGATCCGAAACGGCCGAAGGAGGATGCGCTCACGCTCGCGTATGGCAAGCTGGCGCAGTTCACCGCGCGGCGCAGACTGTCCGCTGCGACCGCCGACATCGAGCGCGCGCAGTTGCTGATCGGTCGCGCCGCCGAGCGCGCGGACGCCGCGCGCGCCGAGCGGCCCGGCTTCTGGGTGCGCGCCGAAGTGCCCGCGCTCGACGTCGACGATTGGCTTGCGGTGATGCGTCCGCAGAAGCCTGCCGAAGCGAGCAGCGGCAGCGGCATGCCGCCGCTCGCCGGACTCGACCTCGATGTCGGCGCGCTCGACGCGATGGGCCGCCGTCTGAACGACATTACGGTAACGGCGCGCCCGTCCGGCGACGACTGGAAGCTCGAATTGCGCGGACGCGAAGTGGCCGGTCGCGCGACGTGGACCGCGCCCGGTACCGACGCACCGAATGGACGCGTATTCGCGCGGCTCACACGGCTTGCCATGCCCGGCTCGGCCGATCGACACGCGTCGACGGCTGCCGACGCGAGCGCAGGCGCTCAGGATGCGGCCGCCAATGCGCATTGGCCGGGTATCGATCTGGTCGCCGATTCGTTCGTGTCGCGCGGCGGGCACGAGATCGGACGCCTGGAGCTGAACGCGCAGCCGCGCGACAGCGAGTGGCGCATCGAGAAGCTCGCGCTGATTAACGACGCCGGTCGCATCGACGCCGAAGGCGCGTGGCGCGCGGTCGGCCGCGTCGAGCAGACGAAGCTCGACATCGCGGTCGACGTCAAGGAAGCCGGCACGTTCCTGTCTCGATTCGGTTATCCGGACGCGCTTCGCAACGCGCCGACCAAGATCGACGGACAACTTGCCTGGGCCGGTCCTCCGCACGCGTTCGACTACCCGACGCTTGCCGGCACGTTCAAGCTGCACTCCGGATCCGGTCGTTTCACGAAGATCGAGCCGGGACTCGGCAAGCTGATCGGCGTGCTGTCGCTGCAGGCGCTTCCGCGGCGCGTGTCGCTCGACTTCACCGACGTGTTCAGCGAAGGCTTTACGTTCGACTCGATCGACGGCGATGTGCGCATCGAAAACGGCGTCATGTCGACTCCCGGTTTGCGATTGGCCGGACCGTCGGCGCGCGTACTGATCGTCGGCGATGCCGATCTCGCGCAGGAGACGCAACGGCTGTCGGTCCGCGTGCAACCCGCGTTGTCGGGCGGCGTATCGACGGGCGCCGCGTTGCTGTTCTTCGCCAACCCGATCGTCGGCGCCGCCGTCGGCGCGGGTTCGCTCCTTGCGCAGAAGATCATGAAGGATCCGATCGAGCAGATGTTCAGTTATGACTACACGGTGACCGGTAACTGGTCCGATCCGATCGTCACGCGTGGCAAGATCGCGACCGCATTCATGCCGTCGCAGGAAGGCGCTGCGAAATGACCGCGCCGGCCGCAGGCAGAAGACCCGCGAGCGCGCGAGGCGAAGCCAAGGCCGGCACGGTACGTTCGCGCGCGAACCGGAGCGGCGACGTACCAGCGTCACATGGCGGCTCGCTTGCAAGGAGGCGCGCGAAGCGCCTGTCGGCGCGCGATTTTCGCGGACCGACGACGAAGAGCGTTGCATCGCTCAATGCGTGCGGAGGGCCGAAATGAACGCGCACGCCTGCGAACGGCCGGCGCAACGCATGCGCGTCGCCGCCGTGCAGATGGTCGCCGGTGGCGATGTCGCGGCGAATCTTGCGCAGGCCGAGCCGCTGATCGAGCAGGCGGTCGCCGACGGCGCGAAGCTCGTCGTCCTGCCCGAGTATTTCGGAATCCTCGGTGCGCGCGCGAGCGACAAGATCGCCGTGCGTGAACGCGATGGCGACGGAGCGCAGCAAGCCTTTCTCGCCCGGCTCGCGCGAACGCATGCGATCCATCTCATCGGCGGCAGCGTTCCGATCGCAACCGACGACCCGAACCGCGTGCGCAGTGCGCTGCTCGTCTACGGCCCTGATGGACGGCGCGTCGCGCGCTACGACAAGATCCATCTGTTCGCGTTCGAGCGCGGCGACGAGAGCTACGACGAGCGGCGCACGATCGAGCCGGGCAGCGAGCCGGCGGCATTCGAGGCCGCGTGCGGGACGGTGGCGCTGTCGATCTGCTACGACTTGCGCTTTCCGGAGCTCTACCGGCGCTTTTGCGATCTCGCGCTGATACTCGCGCCGTCCGCGTTCACCGCGACCACCGGCGCTGCGCACTGGCACTTGCTGCTGCGTGCGCGAGCCGTCGAAAACCAGTGCTACGTGCTCGCGGCCGCGCAAGGCGGCGCGCACCCCAACGGCCGGCGCACGTACGGCCATTCGGCGCTCGTCGACCCGTGGGGGCGCATCGTCGCCGAGCGCAGCGAAGACGGTCCGGGCATCGTCGTCGGCGACGTCGATCCCGGGCGCGTGGCCGAGGTGCGCGCGCAGCTTCCCGCGCTGTCGCACCGCGTGCTCTGACGATTGGCCGCTTGGCGCGCTGCGCTGTTATCCTATCGGACGTGTCGGAACCTACGAGCGCGCGACGATCGCGCTTCGATGGAGGAGGGCATCATCATGAGCGACATGGCGCGCAACGAGCGACGCACGGCCCAGGTCGGCGTGCACTCGCTCGACCACTACAGCCTGGACGTTCCCGACCTCGACGCCGCGCGCACGTTCTATGCCGGCTTCGGACTCGACGTGCGCGACGAGGGCGACGCCATCGCGCTTTACACGTTCGGCAACGCGCATCGCTGGGCGCGCGTGCACAGAGGACCGCGCAAGCAGGTGCATGCGCTTTCGTTCGGCGCCTATGCCGCTGACATGGCGCTGTTTGCCGAGCGCCTCGGAGCGCAACGCGTCGCTCGCATCGATGCGCCCGTCGGCGGCGACTCCGATGCGCTGTGGTTCCGCGATCAGGACGGCCGCGCCGTATCGATCGGCGTCGCCTCGAAGTCGTCGCCGGACGCGAAAACGCGCACGACGTTCGAGTCGTGCCTCGCGGGCAGCCGCGGCGCGTGCAACCGCACCGGCGCGCCGAGCGTGCGGCCGCGGCGGCTGTCGCACGTGCTGATGTTCACGCCCGACGTCGATCGCGCGATCGCGTTCTATCGCGACGTGCTCGGACTGCGGCTCGCCGACCGCTCCGGTGACGGCATCGCGTTCATGTACGGCATGCACGGCAGCGATCACCACATGATCGCGTTCGCGAAATCGGAAGCGCCGGGCTTCCATCATTCGAGTTGGGACGTGCCGTCGGTCGAACAGGTCGGGCTCGGCGGCATGCAGATGGCCGATCGCGGGTTCCGCCACGGATGGGGACCGGGGCGCCACGTGCTCGGCTCGAATTATTTCTGGTACGTGCAGGATCCGTGGGGAAGCTTCGCGGAGTTTTCCGCCGATATCGACTACCTGCCCCGCGACGCCGCGTGGGAGGCGGGCGACCACCCGCCGCAGGACGCGTTCTACCTGTGGGGACCGGAACCGCCGTCCGATTTCGTGACCAATTACGAGGCGTCCACCCGTTGACGCGCGCTGACAAGAGGGAGCGAAGCCATGAGCATAGCCAAAGGGGTTCGGATCGCCGTCGCGCTCGTCGCGCTCGCCTGCGCGTTCGTGACCACGCCGGCTGCGGCGCAGCAGGCTCGCCCGCCGATTCGCATCGGCAGCACGCTCGCGCTGACCGGGCCGCTCGCGTCCACCGCGCTCGTGCACAAGATCGTCGGCGAGTACTACGTCGAGGATCTGAACCGGCGCGGCGGCTTGCTTGGCCGGCCGGTCGAGTGGATCGTGAAGGACGATCAATCGAAGCCCGATCTCGCCCGCACGCTCTACGAGCAACTGGTGACCGCCGACAAGGTGGACCTTCTGATGGGGCCGTACGCGACCGGCGCGATCCTTTCGGCGATGGGCGTCGCGCAGCGTTACAACAAGGTGCTCATTCATCACACGTTCGGCATTCCGTCGCTCGCGAAGTACGACATGCAGTTCCCCGCTTGGCACATGGGGGCGGATCCGGGTACGACGGTGCCGTCCACCGTGCTCGACGCGCTCGCCGCGTCGGCGAAGCCGCCGAAGACGATCGCGGTGGTGACCAGCAAGTTTCCGTCGGTTCAATTCATGTCGCTCGGCGCGCGCGAGGTAGCGAAGAAGCGCGGCTTGAACGAGGTGCTCTTTCTCGAATGGGAATTCGGCAACCTCGATTTCGGTCCGATCGCCGCGCGCGTGAAGGACGCGAAGCCCGACTTCCTCTGGGTCGGCGCGCTCGGCCTCGAGGGCAACCAACTGATCGACGCGATGAAGAAGATCGACTACTCGCCGCCCGAGCAGTTCTACATCTATCCGGCGCCGGGACCGATGGCGACCTCACCCGACGCGAAGAACGCGCTGTCGGTGACGATTTTCGAAGAGAATCCGCCGTTCACCAACAACCCCGGCGCAGCCGAATTCATCAAGGCGTACCACGAGCGTGCGGCGAAGGCGGGCTTGCCGTACACGCTGGTCGAGACGCAAGCCGCTGCTTCCTACACGGCGTGGCAACTTCTCGAAGCGGCGGTGACCGCGACCAAGTCCCTCGACGACAAGGCGATCGCGCGGTGGCTGAAGACCCATCGCGTCGATACGATCCAGGGGAAGCTGCGCTTCGACGGTCCGAGCAACTACGGCGACGATCTGATGCGTGTGAAGCAGGTTCAGAACGGCCGCTGGGTCACCGTGTGGCCGAAGGAATACGCGGCGCCCGGCGCGAAGCTGATCGTTCCGTGACCGCGCCGCGATGACGCTTCCGAGCGCGTCGCTGCTCGCGCAGTCGGCGCTGTCGGGTGTGTTCGTCGGAGCCCTGTACGGGCTGCTCGGGCTTGGCCTCGGGCTGTCGTGGGGCCTGCTGCATCTGATCAACCTCGCGCAGTTCGCGCTTGCATTCCTCGCCGCGTACGTGTGCTTCCAGCTCGCGAGCGTCGCGGGCATCGATCCGCTGCTCACGCTCGCGCTGATCGTGCCCACGTTCTTCGCGATCGGCGTCGCGATGCAATGGGTGCTCGCGCGCTTCGCCGTGACGCCGCTCAATTCGCTGCTGTTGACGTTCGGCGCGACGGTGATCATCGAAAGTCTGATCCAATCGATATGGACGGCGGACTTCCGCCGCCTCGACTCGACCTACGCGGCGCATCGATTCAAGCTGGGCGAGCTCTTCCTGCCCGTGCCCGAGCTGATCACGCTCGTTCTCGCGATCGCGCTGTCGCTCGCGGTGTGGGCGGCGATGCGCTACACGGATCTGGGCAAAGCGATGCGCGCCGCAGCCGAAGACGGCGCGATCGCCGCGGCGTTCGGTATCGATCGGCGCGCGATCGAATTGCTGCTGTCGGGCGTCTGCGCGGCGCTCGCGGGCGTCGCCGGCGTGTGCCTTGCGCTGTCGTACACGCTCGCGCCCGCGCAGATCTACGCATGGATCGGCGTCGTGTTCGCGGCGGTGATGATCGGCGGGCTCGGCAGCGCGCTCGGTCCGCTCGTCGCCGGCGTCGTGATCGGTGTCAGCGAGGCGGTCACGATGGCGGTCACCGCGCCGTCGTGGGCGCCGATCGTGTCATTCACGCTGCTGATCCTCGTGCTGCTGCTTCGGCCGGGGAAGCTCTGAGCCAGCACGCCTGTCGGAGTCACTTTCGCGCATGCGACCGGCGGCGATTTGGGCGCCGTTCAAGGCGCGAGTCCGCGACAATGGGGCCACTATTGCAACGACGAGCAACGCGGAGTTTGCTGGCCGAAAGCGCTCGCGTCCCGTCGGGTTGCTGCCAAGAAAGCGCATTCGCGTCGTTGCAAGGCTTGCGAATACGCGCGGAATTCGCTGCGCCTTGCGCCTAGCGGCTGCGCTCTGGCCCTGCAACGCATGCGTGAAGACAAGTCCGACAGGATCCTAGATCGAACGCTCGGCGGCATCGTCATCGCGGGCGCCGCGCTCGCGCTGGTCCCGTTCGCGGGCCTGCCGGCGTTCTACGAGTCGTTTCTCTATCTGGTGTTCCACTGGGTGATCCTCGCGACGTCGTGGAACATCCTGTCGGGATACTCGGGCTATTTTTCGTTCGGCCACGGTGCGTTCTTCGGCGCCGGCACGTACGCGACCGCCACGCTCGCATCGCGCTTCGACGTGCCGTTCCTGTGGACGCTGCCGGTGGCAGCGGCGATCGCGGCGCTGCTCGGCATCGCGCTCGGTGCCGTCGCCTTTCGCGTGCGAAACGTCCGCGGCGAGCTGTTCGCGCTGCTCACGCTCGCCGTGACCTTCGTCGTCGCGACGATCATCGCCAACACGCCGATCGACGGCGGTCCCGGCGTGTATCTGAGCGCGGCGCCGCTTCCCGCGATTGCACCGACACCCACCGGCTCGTTCTACCTGATCGCGCTCGCCGTGGCGGTGATCGCGATCGGCGTCGCGTACGTCGTGTCGCGCTCCGAGCTCGGCCTCGCGCTGTTCGCAATCCACGACGACGAGGACGCCGCGGAAGTGCTCGGCGTGCCAACTTATCGGATGAAGCTTGCGGCGTTCGGATTGTCGTGCGCGCTCGCCGGTGTCGCCGGCGGAATCCATGCGTTGTTCGTGTCGTACGTGACCGTCGGCAGCACGTTCTCGATCACCGTGCCGCTCACCGTCGTGCTGATGAGCGTGCTCGGCGGAACGCGCCATTGGGCGGGGCCCGCGGTCGGCGCCGTCGTCATTACCGTGCTGCTCTACGCCTTCACTGCCGGCGATCATGCAATCGCCGGGAAGGCCGTGTTCGGCGCAATCCTCATCGTCGTCGTGCTGTTCATGCCGAACGGCGTGCTCGGTCGCCTGCAGGGCAAGCGCGCACGCCAAGATCGTATCGAGCCGGCCGCCGCACACGCCGGCGAGATCGCGCACCCGGTCCGTGCAATCGACGTCGCGGCGCGCAAGAGCGCCGTTGCGTCGGGTGACACGATGCTGCGCGTGCGCGATCTCGCCAAGGCATTTACCGGCGTGAAGGCGCTCGCCGGCGTCGACCTCGACGTGCGTCGCGGCGAAATCGTCGGCCTGCTCGGGCCCAACGGCTCGGGAAAGTCGACGCTGATCAACGTCGTCAGCGGACACCTGCCGCCCGATCGCGGTTCGATCGAATTCGAGGGCCGCGACATCGCCGGCATTGCCGGTCATCGGATCGCGCGCGCCGGCATCGCGCGCACGTTCCAGATCCCGCGGCCGTTCGCGCACCTTGCCGTCATCGACAACGTCGCGCTCGCGGCGACGTTCGGCGGTGCGGCGCTCGATCGCTCAGGCGCACGCGAAGAGGCGCAGCGGTGGCTCGAGTTCACCGGACTTGCGGCGAAGGCGCAGGCGTTGCCCGACGAGCTCAATCTCCACCAGCGCAAGTTCCTCGAGCTCGCGCGAGCGCTCGCGTCGCGGCCGCGGCTCGTCCTGCTCGACGAAGTGCTGTCGGGTCTTGCCCCCAGCGAAATGAACGAGGCGATCCGCCTGATCGCGAGCCTGCGCGACGGCGGTGCGACCATCGTGTTCGTCGAGCACGTGATGCACGCGGTCATGGCGCTCACCGATCGCATCGTCGTGCTGAACCATGGCACGGTGCTCGCAGAAGGTCCCGCGGCGGACGTGATGCGCGACCCTGCGGTGATGACCGCGTATCTCGGCGCCGCCCATGCTTGAAGTCGCCGCCATTCGAGTCGGCTACGGCGTGGCGACGGCGCTGTGGGACGTGTCGCTCTGCGTCGCCGCCGGTGCGCTCGTCTGCGTCGTCGGGCCGAACGGCGCCGGCAAGACGACGCTGATCAACGCGATTGCCGGACTCAATCCGATCCGCGCCGGACGGCTCTCCATCGGCGGCCGCGACGTTTCGCGGCTTGCGCCGCACGCGTATTGCGCGGCCGGTGTCGCGATCGTGCCCGAGGGGCGACGGCTCTTCGCCGGCATGACCGTGCGCGAGAATCTCGAGCTCGGAAGCTACGTTGCGCACGCGAAAGCGCATCGCGCGCGATCGCTCGATCAAGTATGCGCGCTCTTTCCCGCCATTGCCGAGAAGCTCGAACGCCCGGCGGGCTCGCTATCGGGCGGACAGCAGCAAATGGTCGCGATCGGCCGCGCGTTGATGGCGCGGCCGCGGCTGCTGCTGCTCGACGAGCCGTCGCTCGGACTTGCGCCGATGATCGTGATGACCGTGTTCGATGCGATTCGGGCGATCAACGCCGATGGCATTGCCGTGCTGCTGGTCGAGCAGAACGTTTCGATGGCGATGGACGTCGCCCACCATGCGTACGTCCTCGACGAGGGCAGAGTCGTTGCAGAGGGGACCCCCGAGGCGCTTGCCGCGCGGCCGGAGATTCGGCGCGCGTATTTGGGCGTCGAATAGTAGCGTTCGCCGAAAGAGTCGGAAAAATAGGGAAAAAGTAGGGTCAGACTCGACTTTTCGTGCAGCCGCTCGCCTTGAGCCGGCCGGTGCGCGAAAAGTCGAGTCTGACCCTACTTCTTCTACAGGATCCGGTTGAACCACAGCACCGACAGCAGCGCCGCGAGGAGGGCGAGCACCGCGCCGGCCGCGGCAAACAGTGCGGTGATCTCGGTGTCCTTTCTTTCCAACACCATCCTCGAATTGAGGCTCTGATAGATCTTCTTGAGATCGGTCGCCGTGCCGGCGTAGAAGTATTCGCCGCGCGTGATGTTCGCGATCGTCTTGAGCGAGTCTTCGTCCAGACGCACGCGCATCGACCAACCCTCGAAGCCGATGATCTCGCCGTTCACCGTGCCGACGCCAACGGTGAACACGCGTATGCCGCGATCGGCGGCGATGCGCGCAGCCTCGATGGGGTCGGGACCGGTCGTCGTCTGCCCGTCGGTGAGCAGGATGATCGCGGCCGACGTGTTCGACCCCGGTGCGACGGGCTTCGGCTGCTCCTTGTCCGCTTCGCGCGACGGATCGAGCGCCGCGCCGCGCCGCGTCTCGCGCGCGCGCGGGTTCGACGA
Organism: uncultured beta proteobacterium; assembly: GCA_963728935.1. Taxonomy (GTDB): domain Bacteria; phylum Pseudomonadota; class Gammaproteobacteria; order Burkholderiales; family Casimicrobiaceae; genus CAVSMC01. The sequence goes on from CAVSMC010000008.1 coordinate 439,900, forward strand.
GCGCAAGTCGAAGTCGGCGTCGGGAAAGATCGCCTTCAGCGACACCAGGATGCCGCTGCCGATCGCGGTGGCGCGCTGAAGCTGGAAGCGATCGATCGCCGCGATGAGGTCCTCTCGATTGTTCGTCGGCGGTTGCACGATTGCGGCGGTGCCTGCAAAGGTGACGATGCCGATGCGCGTCGAGCTCGGCTGATCGGCGACGAATGCCTTGGCGGCGTTCTGCGCGGCGACCAGCCGGTTCGGCGCGACGTCGGTCGCGCGCATGCTGCCCGAAACATCCATCGAAAGGATCACGATGTCGTGCTGGGACGGTAGCGTCACGACCGCCGTCGGGCGCGCGATCGCGCCGACGAGCGCCACGAGCGCGAGCAGGAACAGGAAGGGCGGAATGTGACGGCGCACGCGCGGCCCGGCGCTCATCGCTTCCTTGACCATCGACAGGCTCGCGTAACGAACGGCCGCCTTCTTCTTGCGCCGCAGCAGCCACACGTACGCGCCGATCAGCACCGGCACGAGCGCGAGCAGATAAAGCGCTTCAGGCCAAAGAAGCTTCATGGCGTGACAAATGCGTCGGAAGGCCGCCGCCGGAAAGCTGGCTTCGCCGCTTGCGCAGATCGGCGAAACGCAGGATCGAGTCGACCAGATCGTCGCCGGTGGAAAGCTCCAGCGCATCGACGCCCGCGCGCTGCAGCGCGCCTCGCAGCTCGGCTTCGCGGCGCTCGGCGACTTGCGCGAAGCGCTTGCGGAACGCGCGATCGTGCGTGTCGACGAAGAGCTGCTCGCCAGTCTCGGAGTCCTGGATCGTGACCAGACCGAGGTCCGGCAGCTCCATCTCGAGCGGGTCGTAAAGCCGCACCGCGATCACTTCGTGGCGTCGCGCGAGACGGGCGAGCGGCTGGTCCCACCCCGGTGTGCTGATGAAGTCGGAGACGACGAACACGAGCGAGCGCCGGGGCATCACTTGGAACCCCGTGCGCAGCAATTCCTGCAGGTCCGTCGGCGTCGCGTTCGAGCGCTCGGGTCGCGTGAGCATCTTGTGCATGATGTGCAGCACGTGCCGGCGGCCGGTGCGCGCCGGCACGACGGCATCGACGCGGTCGCCGTAGAAGATGCCGCCGACCGGATTGCCATGGCGCGTGAGCAGGCGCATCAGCACGGTGACGAACTCGGTCGACAGCGACCGCTTGCGCACGTCCTTCGAGCCGAAGTCGACCGACGGCGACAGATCGAGCAGGAACCAGCCGACGACGTCGCGATCCTCGTTGTATTCGCGCACGTACGGCGTGTCGAGCCGCGCCGTCACGTTCCAGTCGATATGGCGAACGTCATCGTGGTACTGGTACTCGCGAAGGTCCGCGAGGTCGAGCCCGAAGCCGCGGAACAGCGTGCGGTAATCGCCGTGCAGAAGGCCATCCAGCCGGCGGATCACCGTCCACTCGAGACGGCGCAGGATCTGCTCAGCTCGTCGCGCCGACTCGGACATGGGTCTCCAGCGGTTTGTCCGGCGCGGGAATATGCGCCATGATCTTCGCGATGATCTGATCCGACGTGAGTCCTTCGGCGAGTGCCTCGTACGACAGCACGAGTCGATGTCGCAGCACGTCGGGCGCGAGGTCGGTCACGTCGTCGGGCAGCGCGTAATCGCGGCCGCGCAGATACGCGAGCGCGCGAGCGCCTTCGATCAGGTGGATCGGCGCGCGCGGGCTCGCGCCGAACGACAGGAAGCGCGCGAGCTCCTTCAAGCCGTAGCGTCCCGGATAGCGCGACGCCGCCGCAAGGCGCACGGCGTACTGGATCAGCGCCGGGTCGACGTAGCCCGAACGGCATTCGCGTTGCAGCGCCGCGAGCTGATCGGTCGTCGCAACGGTCGCCACGTCCCTCGCGACGCCGGTGACGCGCTGGACGATGACGAACTCTTCCTCCTCGCTCGGATAGCCGACGAGCACCTTCATCATGAAGCGGTCGACCTGCGCTTCCGGCAGCGGGTAAGTGCCTTCGGTTTCGATCGGATTCTGCGTCGCCATGACGAGAAACGGCTCGGGCACCGCATGCGTCTCGCCGGCGATCGTCACCTGGCATTCCTGCATCACTTCGAGCAGCGCGCTCTGCACCTTGGCCGGCGCGCGGTTGATCTCATCTGCCAGCAGCAGGTTGGTGAACACCGGTCCGAGCGAGGTGGTGAAATCGCCGGTCTTCTGGTTGTAGATGCGGTTGCCGGTGAGGTCGGCAGGGACGAGATCCGGCGTGAATTGGATGCGCTTGAACGTGCCGCGGATCGTCTTCGCGAGCGTCTTCACCGTGAGCGTCTTGGCGAGGCCCGGAACGCCTTCGACCAGCAGATGACCCTGCGCGAGGATCGCGACGAGCACGCGCTCGAGAAAGTGGTCCTGCCCGACGACGACCTTCTTCACCTCATAGAGCACTTTCTCCATCAGCGTGGAGGTCTCGCCGCGCGCGGCGTCTCGATTGTCCATAATCCCCTTCTGCGAAATGAATGAGGTGGCCGCTAGAACGGCGGAATCCCGAATGCCGCTGCGGCGTTCTCGATCGGCACGGCGAATCCGATGCCGATGAATACGCGTTGCGTGGTCGGGTTGAGGATGCCGGTGACGATGCCGACCACTTCGCCTTCGGCCGTGACCAGCGGTCCTCCCGAGCTGCCGGGGTTCGCTGCCGCGTCGAACTGGATCAGATTCGTCAGCAACCGCTTGCCTTCGGGCGACCGGTATTCGCGGCGAAGCCCCGACACGACGCCCGCGGTTACCGACGGACCGATGCCGAACGGGAAGCCGACCGCGACGACCTCGTCGCCCATCTGCAGGTCAGCCGTCGAGCGCAGCGTCGCCGCCACGAGATCGTCGGGCAACGTCTTCGCCTGCAACACGGCGAGGTCGTTCTCCGGTTGCGTCGCGATCACCGTCGCATCGGACTGCGTGCCGTCGAAGAACTCGACGCCGACGCGGTTCGCGCCGGCGACGACATGCAGGTTGGTGAGGATGATGCCCTTGTCGACGATCACCACGCCGCTGCCCACGCCCTTGACCGTTTCGGTATCCTGACCGGGCTCGCCCTCGAGGTCGCGCACGAGCACGACGGAGGGGCGAATCACGCTGTACGCCTTCGCCGCCTGTGAAGGCAGCGTCTGTGTTTCAAGCGTGTGGCGAACGGCGAGGTCGATGTCGTCCTGGGTTATCGGCCGCGGCGGCTGATTCATCATACCGTGCGCGAACACGAGCAGCAGCGCGAAGAGCGCGCCGCCCGCCATCCAGGCCGGACGTCGGTGGCGGTGAACAAAGCCGCGGATGCGCGAGCGCAGGCGCGGCTTTGCGGGCTTCGTCGCCGGCTCCGTGCCCTCGCTTGGGACGTTGGACGCCTCCGGACTGGCCGGCGAATCCGCCTCGCCTCGGGGGCGCGCCGGAACCGATCGGCTGTATAGCGTGACTCGTTGCATCGAGCTCCCGTCCTTTCCCCGGGCCGCCGACGCGCACCCGAACACGAATCCTGGACCGCTGCTACTGCAATGGATCGGCGCGGCGGGCGAAACGTTCCGCAGCGCCGCCGCGAAGGCTTTAGTGTATGCCTGCCGCGGCCCGCTTTGCGCGACGCTCGTCAGTCGCCGAACTTGATGGCGTTCTCCTTGATGACCTTCGCCCAGCGGGGAATCTCCTTGCGCACGCACGCGTCGAGCTCGGCAAGCGGCGCAACGGCGAAGTCGATGCCCTGCACGGAAGGCTTTTCCATCACCGCCGCAGTCTCGAGCACTTGGGCGAGCTCGTCGTAGATTCGCCGGCGGGCGCCACCCTGCCGGTCGCGTCGTAGACGCGCTTCTCGGATCACCGGTGAACGACTCGCGGCATGGAACTTGCGGCAAGCAGGCTACGGCGGCCGCGGTGCGTTGTCGCAGAATGGAAAGGGTTGCGGTAACGATACGGATCATTGTCGAGTCGGCGGCAACTGCGCATCTGCCCGGACGTGGATGCGCGGGCCGCGTCGCGGGCCGCTCCATTGGATGACGCTGCGTTGCGCGTTGTGAGCATCCGGCGAATCGTTCGGCATGCCTAACGCGGGCGCGGCGTGATCGTTCGAGGAATCGCGATCCGAGACGGAGTGGCGGGAGGCGCCGGCGCAGGCGGCGGCGGACGGTACAGCTCGTAGAACTGCTGGACGCGCCCGACGTAGGCTTGCGTGTCGGGAAACGGCGGCACGCGCGCGTATTGCAGCACCACCTGCTCTCCGGCGTTGTACGCCGCCAGCGCGAGCGCGAGATCGTTCGCGAACAGTGCGAGTAGGTCGCGCAGGTAGCGCGTGCCGACGCCGACGTTCGTCGCCGGGTCCATCAATCGTTGCACGATCGACCGGCGCGCGTCGGCAACGACGCCGTAGCGCTCGCCGGTTTCCGGCATCACCTGCATCAGGCCGACGGCACCCTTGCTCGAAATCGCCTCGGGATCGAACGCCGATTCGACCGCGATCACCGCCTTCACGAGCGCAGGATCGAGCCGCTGTTGGTTCGCGTGCGATTCGATCAGCGACTCGAAGCGCTTGACGTTCGGGCTGGCGGCGACGCGTTGGTAGAGCGCGGTCGAGCGTAATGCGTCGAGCGGCTGTGCGCCGTCGCGCGATGGCGCCGCAGGCTCGAGCGTGCTGCGGCCTTTGAAGAAGAGTCGATAGCGTTCGTCGAGCCGCTCGGTCGCGAAGCGGGCGTGACCGCTGTCGTCGACGTAGCCCCAGAGGTCGGCCCGCGCGAGCTCGGACGCAGAGGCGACGACGACTGCCAGCGCGAGCGCCGTGCGCTTCATGCCGTGGCGTGCTCTGCCAACGCGTCTCCTGTCCCCAAGCGCAACGTCCTGCGCGACCATTCCGGGCGCGCGGCTCGCGCGCTGATCGGCGGGGCCGTCTTCAGTCGGCAAGGATCGCAGCAAGCGCTTCCGGCTCAACCGGCTTCACCAGATAGTCATCGAAACCCGCCGCGATCGCCTGCTGGCGAGCGCCCTCCTGTCCGTACCCGGTCAGCGCGACCAGACGCACCGAGGCGCCGCCGCGCTCGGCGCGAACGCGGCGCGCGACCTCGAAGCCGTCGCATCCCGGCAGCCCGATGTCGATGAGCGCAACGTCGGGCTGCGTGCGCAGCACTTCCGCGACGCCGGCGAGCCCGTCCTCCGCTTCGTGCACGTCGTGGCCATGCAGCAGCAGCAACGCCTTCAGCATTCGCCGCCCGTCGGCATTGTCCTCGACGATGACCACACGCTTCGGCGATGCGCCGGGCGTTTGTTCGAACGGCGAGAACGCGGCGACATCGGGCACCTCGACGCTCGGGATGCGCACGGTGAACGTCGCGCCACGTCCAACGCCCGCGCTGGTCGCGGCGACGCTGCCGCCATGCAGCGCAACGAGGCGGTGCACGAGCGTCAATCCGAGCCCGAGGCCGCCTTGCGCGCGGTCGAGCGTGCGCTCGCCCTGCGTGAAGAGATCGAACACGCGCGGCAACAGCTGCGGCGCAATGCCGACGCCGGAGTCGGTTACCTCCAGAAGCGCGTTCTCTTCCTCGCTGCGCACGCTGACGCCGATGCGTCCGCCGGCGGGCGTGTACTTGACGGCGTTCTCGATCAGGTTCGCGACGATCTGCTCGATGCGAGTCGCGTCGGCGTTGATCCAGACATCGCGGCAATCGAGCGCCACGTCGTGCTCGCGCAGGCACCCGGCCTCGCGCATCGCGCGCAGCGAGTCGCGCACGATTTTCGCGAGGTTTGTCGGACGCCGCTGCAGAACGATCTTGCCGCGGGTGACACGCGCAACGTCCAGCAAGTCGTCGACGAGCTGGCGCAGCACGCCGACCTGACGCGCGATCACCTCGTGCGACTGCGCGAGCTGCACGCCGGAAGCCCCCTGGCGGTCCAGCACCGCGATCGAGCTCGTGATCGCGTTGAGCGGATTGCGCAGCTCGTGGCCGAGCATCGCGAGGAATTCGTCCTTGCCGCGATTGGCGGCCTCCGCTTCGCAGCGAGCCTGCTGTTCGCGCGCGACCGCCGCGCTCAGCGCTTGCTCACGATCGCGCAACAGCTTGCCGGCCTCCTCGAACGCGCGCGAGACATGGTCGACTTCGGCGATCTCGTCCGCGGCGTTCACCGGAACGTTGCCGCCGCTTGCGAGCGCTCTCGCCGAATGCGCGAGCGCGGCGATCGGTCCTGCGATCCGCCGCCCGAACAGGATTGCGAATGCGATGGCGATCGCACCGACTAGGAGCGACGCCGCCGCCATCGCGAACGTCGATCCGCGCAACGCCACTTCGACCGCCTCCGCCGGTACGCCCGTCGCGATCGTCCATCCCCAGCCCTGCGATCGCCGATGCGCCGCGTAGAGATACTGCCCCTCGAGCCCGTAGTTGCGGTACGCGCCTTCGAGTTGCGCGCGCGACCGCTGGTACAGCGCCGGCGCGGCGCGCCCGCCGATCCATCGTTCATCGTTCAGCGTGCGAGCGATGATGATGCCGTTCTGGTCGAGCAAGGTCATCATGGCATCGCGCGGCAACGGATACTTTGCGAGAAATCGCAGCCAAACGCGCGGCTCGATGCCGGCGACGAGCACATGCGTGACGAGATCGCCGCGAACGACCGGAACCGCGATCTCCGTCATGTACTGGCCGGCGTCGCCGGCGCGGACCAGCGCCGACAGCGCCGGCCCGTGCGTCATCAGCACGCGGTTCAGCGTCTCGACATCGACCGGCCCGAGCTCGTCGCTCTGCGGCGTAAGCTTGAAGATTTGACGGCCGGACGCCTCGACGAGCGCGACCGTCGACCACGGCGATTGTGAGCTCAGAACGAGCCGAACCGTCGCCGCGAACGCCTCCATTCGGTTCGCGTCGAGATCGGGCGACAGCGCAAGGCTTTCGAGCACGCGGATCGACGCGCCGATCTCGGTGTCGAGCGCGATCGCCATCGCCCGGCAGCGCTCGAGGTAGCGCTGGTCGAACGCGGCGCGCTGCTGCGACCAGAACAGGCCCGTCAGCACCGCGGCGAAGATCAGCACCGGCAGCACCGCCGCGCAGACGAGCAACACCAGATGGGAGCGGATGGTCATCGCAGGCCGACGCCACGATTCGCCAGTCGGCGCAATGCGCGCCGCAGCGTAGGCTACGACAGCGCTGAGAAAAACGCGACCGCCGCGCGTGCGGGCGGGCGGCGGCGGGTGTTCAACGGCCGCGCAGCAGCACCAGCACGGCGCCGCCGCCGCCGGCATGCTGCGGCGCTTCGCAGTACGCGAGCACTTCGTCCCAGTGCGCGAGCCAGCGGCGCACCTTGCCCTTGAGCACGGGCTCGCGGTTCGGCGACGTGAGCCCTTTGCCATGGATCACGCGCACGCAGCGGAACCCTCGCGTGCGCGAATCGTGGAGGAAGTCGGCGAGCGCGTCGCGCGCTTCGTCGGATGTGTTGCCGTGCAGATCGATTTCCGCCTGCACCGCCCAGTGATGTCGGCGCAGCTTGCCGAGCACGTCGCTGCCGATGCCGTGGCGCACGAACGTCTGCTCGCCTTCGAGCTCCTGGCCGATGTCCCAGCTCGCGGGCGCCGGATCGTCGCCGTACTTCGAAGCGAGCAGCGCGTCCCGGTCGTCGGCGATCCGTTGCCGCGGCAACGGCGCGGGCCGCGGCCGGTGAATCGTCGCGCGCGTCGAAGGCGGCAGCCGCGTGACATCGGCGAATGCCTGCGAGAGGTCGATGTCGCCGTCGGCGTGCTTGCTTGCCCCGAGTGCGCGTCGCATCGACGCGGCTGCGGCGCGATGATGCGGGCGGGCCGGGGCCTCTTCCGCGCGCGCATCGCGTGCGGCGCGCGCCGCATCGAGCATCGCCTTCAGATCGGTGAGCTTTGCCATCGCATGCGATCAACCGAGCGTTTCGAGATACGCCTCGGCGTCGAGCGCCGCCATGCAACCGGTGCCCGCGGACGTGACCGCCTGCCGGTAGACGTGATCGGCGACGTCGCCGGCGGCGAACACGCCGGGAACGCTCGTCGCCGTCGCGTTGCCTTCGTTTCCGCTCTTCACCTTGATATAGCCGCCGTTCATCTCGAGCTGGCCGGCGAAGATTCCCGTATTGGGCGTGTGTCCGATCGCGATGAAGACGCCCGACAGCGCGATCTGCTGCGTTTCGCCGTTGCCCGTGTGCTTGAGCCGCGCCCCGGTTACGCCGGACGCGTCGCCCAGCACTTCGTCGAGCGTGTGGTTCCACAGCACGCGGATGTTGCCGGGCTCGCGCGCCTTGCTCATCAGCTTGTCGACGAGAATCGCCTCGGCGCGGAACTTGTCGCGGCGGTGAACGACGGTGACGTTGCGCGCGATGTTCGACAGGTACAGCGCTTCCTCGACCGCAGTGTTGCCGCCGCCGATGACGGCGACGTCCTGCCCCTTGTAGAAGAAGCCGTCGCACGTCGCGCACGCGGAAACGCCCTTGCCCGCGTACGTCTGCTCGGATGGCAGCCCGAGATAGCGCGCGGAGGCGCCGGTTGCGATGATCAGCGCGTCGCACGTGTATTCGCCGTTGTCGCCGATGAGCCGCTTCGGCGTTGACAGCAGGTCGGCGGTATGAATCTCGTCGAAGATCAATTCGGTCTCGAATCGCTCGGCGTGCTGCTGGAAACGCGCCATCAACTCGGGCCCTTGCACGCCCGTCGCGTCGGCCGGCCAGTTGTCGACGTCGGTCGTCGTCATCAGCTGGCCGCCTTGCGCGAGACCGGTGACGAGCACCGGCTTGAGGTTCGCGCGCGCGGCGTATACTGCCGCCGTGTATCCGGCGGGACCGGAACCCAGGATCAACAGGCGGGCGTGTTTCGCGGACATTCGATTCTCGCAATTATCGATGGCGAACGATTCTAGCTGAAGTGGGGTCGCGCCCTTGGTGCACAAGCTTCGGGGACGGAGTCGCTTTGCGTAGCGGCTCCGTCCCCGATTTTGCTATTATAATGCGTTGCACGAAGTAAACTATTTAAATGCATGTTTTCAAAAGATAAAATAACGATCATCGCTAACCGGCCCGCGCGCGCACGCGCGGGGGCTACGCCATCGGAGTCGCTCGCCGCGCGCTCGCCGCGCTTCGCGCGCCTGGTTCGCGAGTCGTGGTGGCTGCTGATCGTCGCGGCGTTCGTGTGGCTCGCGCTGATTCTCGCGACGTACACGAAAACCGACCCCGGCTGGTCGTATTCGGGAAACGGCGGCGCGCTCGGCAACAAGGGCGGAATTGCCGGCGCGTGGCTGTCCGATCTGCTGCTGTACCTGTTCGGATTCTCGGCCTGGTGGTGGGTCGCCGGGGGTGTCGTGCTGATCGTCGCCGGCTACCGCCGAATCGGGCACCCCGAGTACGCGAACGAACATCCGCTCGGACTCGCGATCCTGGGCTTCACGCTGGTCCTGTTCGCGAGCGCCGCACTCGAGGCGCTGCGCCTGTACAACCTTCACGTCACGCTGCCGACCACGCCCGGCGGTGCGCTCGGCGATCTTCTCGGCCGCAATCTAGCCAAGATCGCCGGCTTCAACGGCGCGACGCTGCTGCTGATCGCGGTATTCGCGATGGGCTGGTCGCTGTTCTCCGGCATGTCGTGGATTCGGCTCACCGAGCGCATCGGTCACGCGCTCGAACGGCTCGTCGCGCTGGCGAAACGGCGTGCCGAGGACCGCGAAGAGCGCCGTCTGGGCGAGCTCGCTCAAGCAGAGCGCGAGGCGCTCGTCGAGCACGTCCGGCACGAGGAGCCCGAGCACGAGCCGATCGTCGTCGTCCCCCCCGTGGTCGACGTGCCGAAGTCGATGCGCGTCGTGAAGGAAAAGCAGCGGCCGCTGTTCCACGAGCTGCCCGACTCGCCGCTGCCGCCGCTCGATCTGCTCGAGGACGCGCCGCCTTCGATCGACACGATGAGCGCCGAGACGCTCGAGTTCACGTCGCGGCTGATCGAGCGCAAGCTCGCCGATTTCGGTGTCGCCGTGAAGGTGCTGGCCGCGTATCCGGGTCCGGTGATCACGCGCTTCGAGATCGAGCCCGCGGTCGGCGTCAAGGGCGCGCAGATCGTCAACCTGATGAAGGACCTCGCGCGGGCGCTGTCGGTCGTGTCGATCCGCGTCGTCGAGACGATTCCGGGCAAGTCGTTCATGGGACTCGAGCTGCCCAACCCGAAGCGACAAGTCGTGAAGCTGGTCGAGATCCTGTCGTCGACCACTTACAACGACACGCCGAGCATGTTGACGCTTGCGCTCGGCAAGGACATCGCGGGAAAGCCGGTCGTCGCCGATCTCGCGCGCATGCCGCACCTGCTCGTCGCCGGTACGACCGGCTCCGGCAAATCGGTCGCCGTGAACGCGATGATCCTGTCGCTGCTCTACAAGGCCGAGCCGCGCCAGGTGCGGCTGCTGTTCATCGATCCGAAGATGCTCGAGCTGTCGGTGTACGAGGGCATTCCGCATCTTCTCGCGCCGGTCGTCACCGACATGAAGCTCGCCGGCAATGCCTTGAACTGGTGCGTCGGCGAAATGGAGCGTCGCTACAAGGTGATGTCGCATTACGGCGTACGCAACCTCGCCGGCTTCAACGCGAAGATCGGCGAAGGGAAGAAGACCGATAAGCCGCTGACCAATCCGTTCACGCTGACGCCCGATACGCCCGAGCGCCTCGAAGAGCTGCCCTATGTCGTCGTCGTGATCGACGAGCTCGCCGATCTGATGATGGTGACCGGCAAGAAGATCGAGGAGCTGATCGCGCGCATCGCGCAAAAAGCGCGCGCCGCCGGCATCCATCTGATCCTCGCGACGCAGCGTCCGTCGGTCGACGTCATCACCGGGCTCATCAAGGCCAACATTCCGTCGCGGATCGCGTTCCAGGTGGCAAGCAAGGTCGACTCGCGAACGATCCTCGACCACATGGGCGCCGAGACGCTGCTCGGGCAGGGCGACATGCTGTTCCAGCCGCCCGGTAGCGCGCACCCGCTGCGCGTTCACGGCGCGTTCGTGTCCGACCACGAGGTTCACCGCGTCGTCGAGCACCTCAAGGCGGCTGCGGGTCCGCAATACGTCGACGGCGTCCTCGACGGCGGCGTCGACGCGAACGGCAGCGACGGCGTATCGGTCGAGGCGGGCGACGCCGAGTCCGATCCGATGTACGACCAGGCGGTTGCCGTCGTGCTGCAGACGCGCCGCCCGTCGATCTCGCTCGTGCAGCGGCATCTTCGCATCGGTTACAACCGCGCCGCGCGGCTGATCGAGCAGATGGAGCGGGCAGGATTGGTTTCGCCGATGCAAACGAACGGGAACCGCGAGGTGCTGGTGCCGGTCGGAAAGACGCAGGGCGATTGACGCCGGGCGCGTTCCACGGCGGACAAGGTCATACTCATTCATGTCGCATTCGAAGCCGTCGGCAACGATCTCGCGCGCCTTCTCGGCATGGCGCTCAGCATGCGGTGATGAGTTGCGCATGATCGCGCTGCGATTCGCGGCGGCATGCGCGCTCGCGTTCGTCGCGTCGAGCGCGTTCGCCGGCGGCCTCGAGCAATTGCAGGCGTTTCTCGAAGGCGCGAAGACCGGACGCGCGACGTTCAAGCAGGTCGTCGCCGGTCGTAACGGGCGCCCGCCGCAGGAATCGACCGGAACTTTCGCGTTCTCACGACCGGGCAAATTCCGCTGGGCGTACGAGAAGCCGTTCGATCAGGTAATCGTCGGCGATGGGCAGAAGCTGTGGATTCACGACCGCGATCTCAATCAGGTGATCGTGCGCGATCTGCCCGCCGCGCTCGGCGCGACGCCTGCCGCGCTCCTTGCCGGCGACAACACTCTCGAGCGCAATTTCACGCTCGTGTCCGCGGGCAACGATGGCGGCGTCGACTGGGTGGACGCGAAGCCGAAGTCGACCGACAGCGGATTCACGCGCGTGCGCATCGGTTTTCGGGACAACCTGCCGCGTGCAATGGAGCTGACCGATGCGTTCGGTCAATCGACGCAGCTCGCATTCACGAGCTTCGAGCGCAATCCGCCGATCGACGCCGCCGAATTCCGCTTCGTCGTACCCAAGGGCGCGGACGTCGTCGGCGAAAAGAAGTAGGGTCAGACTCGACTTTTCGGAAAGTAGGGTCAGACTCGACTTTTCTTTTTGCCGCCCGCCAGGGCCGGCGTGGCGCACGAAAGTCGAGTCTGACCCTAGTTTTTCTTCCACCGCGGATGATCGAGCGCCGCGGGATCGACGACGAACTGCGGACGGCGGCCGGCGAGCGTGTCGACGATGCTCGCAAGCCCGGTCGCCGCCATGTTGTGGAAGCACTCGTCGGTCCAGCACAGCGAATGCGGCGTCAGGATCACGTTGTCCATCGCGAGCAGCGCATTGTCGGCTGCAACGGGCTCCTGCTCGAAGACGTCGAGCGCCGCACCCGCGATGCGCCGCGACGCGAGCGCCGCGATCAGCGCCGGCTCGTCGACGATCGGACCGCGCGCCACGTTGATGAAGTACGCGGTCGGCTTCATCCGCGCGAACTCGCGCTCGCCGATCAGGTGTCGCGTCGTCGCATCGAGCAGGCAGCAGACGACGACGAAGTCGGACTCGGCGAGCAACGCGCCCTGCGACACCTTGCGCGTGTTGAGATAGCCGAGCTCGATCGCATCGACGTTGGGATCGGTCGCGATCAGACGCAGATCGAACCCGCGCGCCATCCGCAGCAGCTCCTTGCCGATCCGTCCGGCGCCGACGACGCCGAGCGTGCGCCCGGTGAGGCCGGTTCCCATGTTGTCCATGCGGTCGTGCCAGCGTCCGCTGCGCGTCAATCGATCCTTGAGCACCAGCTTGCCCGCGAGCGCGAGCACGAACGTGAGCGCGATCGTCGCGACCGGTCGCGGCATCGAGGTGGGCGTGTTGGTCACGAGCACGCCCGCCCGGGTCATCGCCGCGACATCGACCGAGTCGTAGCCGACGCCGTGCCGGGCGATCACGCGAACGCGGCAATCGGCGCGCGCGACGGCCGCGGCCGGAACGCGCGGCATGTTCACGTAGATAGCGTCGTAGCGGGCGGCGTGATCGGCGCTGATCTCGCCGACCGATTCGGGTATGTATTCCCAATCGATGTTCGGCGCGTCGTCGAGAATCGCGAGCGCGGCGCGCCCGAACGCCGGCTCGCCTCGCGAGTCGAGGATGTCGCCGGTGATTCCGACGCGAAAGCGCTCGCCGGTCATCGCGCCGGCGGCGCGCTCGCGCGCAGCACGTCGAGACCGCGCTTCAGCGCATCCTGCAGCATCAGATGATCGATGCCGTACGCCATCAAGCGGAACCCTTTCGCGGCGTAGTTGCGAGCCCAATTCTCGTCGGGTACGAGGAACGCCGGTGTCTTGCGATGCGCGCGACAGGCCGCGAGCACGCATTCGACCGCGTCGAGATAGCGCGGATGTTCGAAGGCGCCTGGAATGCCGAGAAAGTTGGTGAGATCCGATTGGCCGATCCACAGAGCGTCGATGCCGTCGACGGCCGCGATCGCATCGACATCGGCGAGGCCTTCGGCGGTTTCGATTTGAGCGATGACGAACGTGCGCGCATGGATCGCCGCGATCTTCGACGCAACGTCGCCGCGATCGAAGTCGTCGTGCGCGAAGCCGAACGCCGCGCCGCGCTGTCCGGCCGGCGGATAGCGCGTGCATTGGACGATGCGCCGCGCCTCCTCGGCGCTGCCGACCATAGGGACCATGACACCGAACGCTCCGACGTCGAGCGCACGCGCGATGAACGGGTATTCGCCGCGCGGCACGCGAACCATCGGCACGACGTCGAGGCCGCGGCACAGCGCGAACTGGGTCTTGAGAGTCTCGAAGCCGAGGCCCGTGTGCTCCATGTCGAAGAGCACGAACTGCGCGCCGGCGTTGCGGCAGATCTGCGCGATCCCGGGCGTGAAGCACTCGAAGATCATCGCACCGAACGCGCGGCCGCCCTCGGCGAGCCGCTGTTTGACCGGGTTCTCACGCATGGCCGTCGTCGCGAATCGAAGGGTCTGCATTGTGGCATGCCCGCTCACCGCACGGACAGCCCTTTGCCTCTTACCACGCGGGTCAGGCGATCGGGATAGTCACTGATCAGGCCGTCGACACCGAGATCGATCAGCCGCGTCATCTCGGTCGTCTCGTTGACCGTCCACGGGATGACGAGCAGACCGGCGGCGTGCGCCTGCGCGATCGCCTCGCGCGTCGCGCTCGCTGCATTGGGCGACCAGACCGCGCATCCGACTGCGCGTATCAACCGCGGCATCGACCCGTCATAGTCGGTGATCGCGAGTCCGGCATGCCACGGCGAACGACCGGACGCGTCGGCGCGCGTCGTGTCGAAGTCCTGCGTTTGCGACGTGAGACAGACCGTCGCAATGTCGGGGGCAATCCTCTTCACCGCGACCAGCGTTCGCCAATCGAACGACTGAATCGTCACGTGCTCGGTCATGGCCGCTTCGCGAACGCGATCGACCACGAGGCGCGCGAACGTATCGGCGTCCGGCGTTCGCTCGCCGCTCGTCGGCGTGATTTTCGTTTCGACATTGACGCGCACACCGGCGCGTTTGGCGAGCGCGAGCACTTCATCGAGGGTGGGGAAGCGTTCACCGTCCTTTGCAGCTTGCAGCGGAAAGTTGCGCGCATAGGCGCTGCGCGGATCGAGGCGTCCGATATCGTAGCGCGCGAGCTGCGCGTAGGTTAGGCTGCGAATCGGCGGTCCCCGCTCGGAAAGCCATCGTCCATCGGCGTCGCGCACGACGAGCGGATTGAGATCTGGATCGTGCGACATCACGACGACGCCCTCGCGCGTCACCGCGACGTCGGACTCGAGCGTCGACACGCCGAGCTCGATTGCCTTATGAAATGCCGCCAGCGTATTTTCGGGAGCGAGCCCGCGCGCGCCGCGGTGCCCTTGAACATCAAACGCGAACGCCGGGCCGCACAGCATCGTGGCGAGCGCGATGAGTGCTGCCCCCCGCTTCAGTCGTCGGCACATCGGGCGAATGATCGTCGGCGAAGGGTGAATCCCGCAAGCGTCTCGCCAACGCCGTAGGGGCGAGCGACTACAATGACCGCATGGCCGATCTCTTCTCGATCGACAATCCCGCAACCCCGCTCGCCGAGCGCCTGCGCCCGAAGACGATCGGCGAGGTGATCGGCCAGCGCCACCTGCTTGCGGCGGGGAAGCCGCTCGCGGTCGCGTTCGCGTCGGGCAAGCCGCATTCGATGATCCTGTGGGGCCCGCCGGGTTCGGGGAAGACGACGATCGCCCGGCTGATGGCCGACGCGTTCAAGGCGGAATTCATCGCGTTGTCGGCGGTATTGTCGGGCGTCAAGGACATCCGCGATGCGGTCGCGCGAGCGGAAGCGACGCTCGCGCAGTCCGGCCGGCACACGATCCTCTTCGTCGACGAGGTCCACCGCTTCAACAAGGCGCAGCAGGACGCTTTTCTACCGTACGTCGAGCGCGGTATCGTGACGTTCATCGGCGCGACGACCGAGAATCCATCGTTCGAGGTCAACTCGGCGTTGCTGTCGCGCGCCGCGGTCTACGTGCTCGAGCCGCTGTCGTCCGACGAGCTCGGCCAGTTGCTCGATCGCGCCATCACTGCGGCAATGCCCAATGTCGCAATCGAGCCCGCTGCGCGCGACGCGTTGGTCGCGTACGCCGATGGCGACGGCCGTCGCCTGATCAACCTCGTCGAACAGCTCGCGACGGCCGCAGGCGATCGTCACGCCGCGATCGACACCACGTTCGTCGAGCAGACGATCGCACGGTCGCTGCGTCGTTTCGACAAGGGCGGCGAAGCGTTCTACGACCAGATCTCGGCGCTGCACAAGTCCGTTCGGGGCTCCGATCCCGATGCGGCGCTCTATTGGATGTGCAGAATGCTCGACGGTGGCGCAGACCCGCTCTACGTCGGCCGCCGCCTCATCCGCATGGCGACCGAGGACGTCGGGCTCGCCGATCCGCGCGCGTTGCCGCTTGCAACCGCTGCAGTGGAAACGTACGAGCGGCTCGGCACCCCCGAAGGCGAGCTCGCGCTGGCCGAAGCGGTGATCTATCTCGCGTGCGCGCCGAAGAGCAACGCCGTTTACGAAGCGTATGGCGCGGTGCGGGCTTTCATCGCCGACGACGGCTCGCGTCCGGTGCCGCTACGGCTTCGCAACGCGCCGACGAAGCTGATGAAGCAGCTCGCTTACGGCAAGGGCTACCGTTACGCGCATGACGAGCAAGGTGCGTACGCCGCGGGCGAGCGTTATCTTCCGGACGATATGCCCGATACGACGTGGTACCAGCCGACCGACCGCGGGTTCGAAGCGAAGATCCGCGAGAAGCTCGAATGGCTGCGCGAGCGCGATCGCGCGGCGAAGAAAGACGAGTAGCCGGTCTGATAAACTGAGCGCATGCTCGACATCAATCTGCTGCGCTCCGATTTGTCCGGCGTCGCGGCGGCCCTCGCCAAAAGGGGCATTGCGCTCGATACGCGCGCATTCGAAACGCTCGAGGAGCGGCGCAAGGTCATTCAGACGCGAACGCAGGAGCTGCAGGCGAAGCGCAACGCGCTGTCGAAGCAGATCGGCGTCGCCAAGGGCAAGGGCGAGGACGCGTCGGCGCTGCTTGCGCAGGTCGCCGGACTCGGCGATGAGGTCAAGCAACAGGAAGAAGCGCTCGAGCGCGTGCAAGCCGAGCTACGCGACTTCCTGCTCAATCTGCCGAATCTGACGCACGCATCGACGCCGATCGGAAGCTCGGCGGACGACAACGTCGAGGTGCGCCGCTGGGGAACGCCGCGCGCGTTTCCGTTCGCCGTCAAGGATCACACCGATTTGGGTGAGCGGCTGGGGCTGCTCGACTTCGCCGTCGCGGCGAAATTGTCCGGTGCGCGTTTTTCGTTCCTGCGCGGCGGGCTCGCGCGTATGCATCGTGCGCTCGCGCAGTTCATGCTCGACACGCACACGCGCGAGCACGGCTACGTCGAGTGCTACACGCCGTACATCGTCAACGCCGAGACGTTGATCGGTACGACGCAGCTTCCCAAGTTCGAACAGGACATGTTCGCGGTCAAGAAGGGCGGGGCGCAAGGCGCCGAAGCGGCGGAGAAGCTCTATCTGATTTCCACGTCGGAGATCACGCTGACCAACACCGTGCGGGGCGAAATCCTGCCGGCCGACGCGCTGCCGCTCAAGATTACCGCGCATACGCCGTGCTTTCGCTCCGAGGCCGGCAGCTACGGCAAGGACACGCGGGGGATGATCCGCCAGCATCAGTTCGACAAGGTCGAGCTCGTGTGGGTGACGAAGCCCGACGATTCGTACGATGCGCTCGAAGCGCTCACCGGCCACGCCGAAACGATCCTGCAGAGGCTCGAGTTGCCGTATCGCGTCGTCGCGTTGTGCACGGCCGACATCGGCTTCGCCAGCGCGAAGACCTACGATCTGGAAGTGTGGCTGCCGGGCCAGAACACGTACCGCGAGATCAGCTCGTGCAGCAATTGCGAAGCGTTTCAAGCGCGGCGGATGCAGGCGCGATTCCGCAACGCGCAGGGAAAGCCCGAGCTCGTGCATACGCTGAACGGCTCGGGGCTCGCGGTCGGACGCACGCTCGTCGCGGTGATGGAGAACTACCAGCGCGCCGACGGCGGCATCGATGTGCCGGCGGTGCTGCGTCCGTACATGGGCGGAACCGACGTCATCGAAAGGTGAAAAGTGGGGTCAACGTGAAAAGTGGGGTCAGACTCGAATTTCCGGAAAGTGGGGTCAGACTCGAATTTCAGAAAAGTCGAGTCTGACCCTACTTTTCGTTCTACCGCATGTTGCCGGTGTGACCCAGCGAATAACGACCCGGCTGCGGCCATACGGTGAGCCCGTGCGGCTCCCTGCCGACCGGAATGCTCTTCACCGTTCCCGTCGTCGTGTCGACCGCGTAGACGACGTCGTCGAAGCGCGCCGATAGCCACAGCCACTTGCCGTCGGCGCTGATGTTTCCCATGTCGGGGCTGCCGCCGCCGGGCATCGGCCATGTCGCTTCGATCTTGCGCGTCGCGAAATCGATCACCGATATGCTGCCCTTCCCCTTCGGCTTGCCGTGGATCCGGTTCGATCCGCGATTCGCGACGTAGAGCTTGGTGCCGTCGCGGCTCGGGTACAGACCGTGCGCGCCGACGCCGGTCCGGATGAATCCGACCTCTTTGAACGTGTCGCCGTCGACGACGAAGAGCCCGTCGGCCTTCATGTCCGCGACGTAGAACAACCTCCCGTCCGGCGAGACACGCACGTCCTGCGGCATCTTGCCCTTGGCGAGCTTCAGGTAGCCGGCGACCTTGTGCTCGACGAGATCGATCTTCGCAAGCTTGCCTTGGTACTCGCACGTGAAGATCGCATACCGGCCATCGATGGAGAAGTCCGCGTGGTTGATGCCGGGACAATCGGGCACGTCGAGCGTCGATTGCAGCGCGAACGTGTGCGGATCGCGGAAGTCGAGCCGCTTGAACGATTCGGCGACGATGATCGCCGACTTGCCGTCGGGCGAGAAATACATGTTGTACGGGTCGTCGACGGCGATGGGTTTTCCCGGCTTTCCGGTCTTGGGATCGATCGGCGTCAGGCTGCCGTCCTTGCGGCCTTCGGCATTGTTCGCCACCCACAACGTCTTGAGATCCCACGACGGAACGATATGCTGCGGATTGACGCCGACCTTGAACTTGTCGACCACGGTGAACGTCGCCGGATCGATCACGTAGACGTCGTTCGATTTGACATGCGGGACGTACACGCGCGGCAGGTCGTTCGCGATCGCCGCGGCGACCTTGCCCGCCGTCTGCTCGCTGTAAAGGTTCGACGGATCGACGACCGGCGGCATGCCGGGCACGGTGGTGACGGTGAGCGCGGCGGCAGACAGCGCAGCCGGCTGCGCGCCGACGAAAGCGAAGGGCAGCGCGAAAAGCGCGAATCCGAGCGTACAAGCGATGGTCGTGAGGCGATTGGGCATTGGATCCACGAGAGGTCCTGAAGTGCGGATGAAAGGCGGGGCGAGCGGATGTGTCGCGGCGGCACGCGGCCGACATTCGCCGATGCGTCAATGGCGCGTCGTCGCCGCGCGGATCGCGTCGGTCGTCTGCTTAACGATCAAGTCGATTCCGAGTTGACCGAGCTCGGCGCTCGCGCGACGCGGGTCGCCATAGACGCCGTCCGCGCGCGCGGGCTCAGCCTGCATGCGATCGATGCGGACGAGCTTCGGATCGACGGCAAGCGCAAGCGACGTGTCGGCGAGCCCGGCGTGCGTACCGATCTCGTCGTCGCGAATGCCGCGACTCGCGAGCAGCTTCGGATAAGCGGTTTCCGCGACGCGGTAATAGTCGACCAGCGCGTGCGCGCGCGCCGTCGAGCGCGCCCATTCGCGGTTCAGCCGCTCGGCGGCGGCCTTCAATGCCGATTGATAGCCGCCGTGGTCGCCGATGAACACGACGTCGCGAAAGCCGTGCAACCGAAAGCTGCGCGCCGCCGACTCGAGCAACCGCTCGAAGGTGTCGTTGGGTATGGTGATCGTGCCGGGAAAGCGCATGTGCGCACTCGGCGGGTCGATGTTGCCTTCGGGCGCGTAGGCGAGCACCGGCGCGACGAGCGCGTTGCCGACCGAACGGGCGATTCGTTCCGCCAGCACGCGAACGCGGACGTTGTGCTTGCCGAGCGCCATGTGCGGACCGTTCTGCTCGGTGCCGCCGATCGGAACGATGATCGTCGTCTTGCCGGCGGCAATTTCGTCGCGCAGCTCGATCCAGGTGAGGTCTTCGACGAACACGCTTGGCGCAGCACGCGCGAGCGGCGCGACGGCGACAAGGAGCACAACGACGAGAGCACGCGACAGACGGCCGATCACTCGCGCATCATAGGCGATCGCTTCGCGTCTCGCCAATTCGCGGTTTACCGGGGCTCGTCGGCGAAGACGCGAAGCCGCGGCGCGAGCGGCGGCTGTTGCGCGAGCAGCACGTCGTAATAGGCACGCACGCGGTCGACGAACGCGACCGGCATGCCGCCGCGTGCATAACCGAGCTTCGCCTGCTCGTAATATTCGGGCAACGCGAGCAGCGGCAGCGTCTTCTTGACGTCGCTCCACGCATCGGGGTTGAGCTGCTGCTTTTGCGCGAGGATACGCGCATCCTCGACGTGGCCGAGGCCGATGTTGAACGCGGCGAGTGCGAGCCAGGTGCGGTCCGGCTCGCCGATGCGCTCCGGGATCTTGTCCTTTAGCGTGCGCATGTACCGAGCCCCCGCGTTGATCGCCGTGCGCGGATCGAGGCGGTCGATGACGCCCAGATGGCGCGCCGTCTCCTCGGTGAGCTGCATCAGTCCGCGCGCGCCCGTCTCGCTCGTTGCGATCGGATCCCATTGCGATTCCTGATACGCGATCGCCGCGAGCAGCCGCCATTCGATGCCGCTCGCCTCCTGCGCATCGTGGAACAGCGTGCGTAACGGCGGCAGCAGCGAGCGGATGCGTTGCTGGAACACTTCGGCGTCGATTCTTTGCACTTCGCCTGGGTGCGCGAAGTAGCGCTCGGTCAGCCGGGCAAGCGTGCCGTCGCGCTTCGAACGCGCGAAGAAGCGATCGAGCTCGTCGCGCAAGCCCGCGAACGACGGCGATACCGCCCACGCAAGCTCGCGCCGTTCGCCGGCGGCGAACGCGACGTCATAGTTCAGATAGATGTTGCGCGAGACGGCAGCCTCGATCGACGCGACGATCGCGTAGCCGAGCCGGCCGTCGCTCACCTGTGCGATCAACGAGTCGGCGCTCGCCGCGGTGAGCGGTGCCCAGAGCACTTCCGGATGCGCGCCGCGCACGCGTGCGATTTGTGGCTCGAGGCCCGCCGCGTCGAGATACGCGACCTTCTGCCCGGCAAGATCGTTCCACCCCGAGGGCTTGTATCCTTCGCTGTTGTAAACGACGACGGGATCGACGTCGACGTAACCTTTGGTCCACAGCGGCGCCGGTTCTCCCGGGCCCGGCGCAACCGAAAATCCCGGCGTCGGCGGGTCGGTCGGTTGTGGACGGAAAAGGCCGCCGATGCCGACGTGCGCGCGCCCGGCGGCGACCGCATCGACGAGCTGCGCCGCCGACTCGGCGACGACGAGCTTCAACGGAAGGCCACGCTCGGATGCGAACAGGTGCAACAGATCGGCGTCGAAGCCGGCCGGCTCACCGTCGGCGCCGATGAAATACGTCGACGGTCCGGCGCGCACGAGTGCGACCAGCGCATTGGCGGGCGTGGGCGTCGGCAATCGTTTCGGCGGCGTGCCGACGCGTTCGACGACGACGAGCGCGAGCGCAAGCGCAAGGAGCAGTCCGGCGGCTGCCGCGTATCGTCGCACGTGTGCGCGTGAAGTCCTCGTTTACGAAGGGTGTTTCGACGCCGCGCACCATTATAGCGAGCGCGTCGGTGCTCACAACATCGATCCGCCGCGTGGTTGCTCGTGTGCACGCAATCGCGGATAATTGAACGCTTGCGCTCGCGCGCCAGCCGATCAACGGCGGGTCGCCCCGCATTGCGGCGTCGTGAACCTGGTCAGGTCCGGAAGGAAGCAGCCATAGCGATTCACCGCAAGTGCCGGGGGAACGGCTCGCCACCCCTTGCTCTTTCGCGCCCGTTGGGCTTGATGCTTCGTTGCTCGTCCGGCTCGGCCGCTCACGTACGTTCGTGTACGCTGCGCGTCCTCGCCGGCGCGTTCGCCGCAAGCCAACGGATCGTGAAATAGCACCCTCGGTCTCGGTCGATTCGTCTTCATATGAGCTACCAGGTTCTCGCTCGCAAGTGGCGGCCGAAGGCGTTCGCCGAGCTCGCCGGCCAGGAGCACGTCGTCACCGCGCTCACCAACGCGCTCACGCGCGGCCGCCTGCATCATGCGTACTTGCTGACCGGCACGCGCGGCGTCGGCAAGACGACGATCGCGCGGATCCTCGCCAAGAGCCTCAACTGCGCGACCGGCGTCACCGCGACGCCGTGCGGCGTCTGCGCGGCGTGCGTCGACATCGACGCCGGCCGCTTCGTCGACCTGCTCGAGCTCGATGCCGCGTCGAACACGGGCATCGACAACATGCGCGAGATCCTCGACAACGCGCGATACGCGCCGACGCTCGGACGCTACAAGGTCTATTTGATCGACGAAGTGCACATGTTGTCGAAAGCCGCGTTCAACTCGATGCTCAAGACGCTCGAGGAGCCGCCCGAGCACGTCAAGTTCGTGCTCGCGACGACCGATCCGCAGAAGATTCCGATCACCGTGCTCTCGCGCGTGCTGCAGTTCAATCTGAAGCAGCTGCCGCCGGCACTGATCTCGGAGCGGCTCGCGGCGATTCTCGCCGCCGAGCAGATTGCTCACGAAGCGGTCGCACTGGCGCTGATCGCGCGCGCCGCGCGCGGATCGATGCGCGATGCGCTGTCGCTGCTCGACCAGGCGATCGCCTACAGCGGCGGCGAAGTGCGCGAGACGGCCGTGCGCGCGA
Organism: uncultured beta proteobacterium; assembly: GCA_963728935.1. Classification (GTDB taxonomy): domain Bacteria; phylum Pseudomonadota; class Gammaproteobacteria; order Burkholderiales; family Casimicrobiaceae; genus CAVSMC01. The sequence continues at coordinate 462,381 of CAVSMC010000008.1, forward strand.
TGCTCGGCGCCGTGGACACGCAGTACGTCTATCGACTCGCCGACGCCTTGATCGCGGGCGACGGCGCGGCGCTGCTCGCCGAAGCCGACGCGATGAGCGAGCGCAGCGTGGCGTTCCCTTCCGCGCTCGAGGAGCTCGCGTCGCTCTATCACCGGATCGCGGTGGCGCAAACGGTGCCCGCCGCGGCTGACTCGTTCGACGACGCCGAGCGCATCGCGGCGTTCGCGGCGCGGATGAGTCCCGAGCAAGTGCAGCTCGCGTATCAGATCTGCGTGCAAGGCGCCGCCGATCTCGCGCTCGCGCCCGACGAGGCGACCGGATTTTCGATGACGTTGTTGCGCCTGCTCGCGTTCGAGCCGGCCATCGCGGCGGCGGCGACGACGGCGGGCGGCGCCGGCGGCGCGACGGCGCGCGACGAACGGCCGAAACGAGCCGCGTCGAATGTCGCTGATGACGCGCCGCGCCGCTCGGAGCCGTCGTCGCCGCCCGTGGTCACCGCGCCGCGAGCAGACGCCGGTTCGGCGGGTGTGCCGCTGCCCGAGACACCGGGCGGATGGCCGGCGTTCGTCGCTTCGCTCAAGCTTTCCGGCATCGCAGGGCAGCTCGCCGCGCAGAGCGTGCTCGTGCGCATCGAAGGCCGGATGCTCACACTCGCGGTTCCGGCAACTCACAAGCATCTGGTCGATCCAACGTACGCCGATCGCCTGCGCGCGGCGCTCGAGCAGGCGACCGGTCGAAAGCTCAAGCTCGCGTTCGAAGTTGCCGATGCCGCCGCCGACGCGTCGCTCGCCGCGCAAATGAGCCGCGAGCGCGCGTCGCGGCAGGCGGCTGCGGAAGCGGCGTTTCGCGAAGAGCCGTTCGTGCGCGACGTGCTCGCGCGTTTCGATGCGACGATCAAGCCCGACTCCATCAAGCCGATTTCGTGACGCGCGCTGCCCGCCACCGCGGCGCACCAGGAGCCTCCGATGATGAAAAACCAGCTCGCCGGCCTGATGAAGCAGGCGCAGCAGATGCAGGACAACGTGAAGAAGGCGCAGGAAGAGCTCGCGCGCACCGAGGTCGAGGGGCAGGCGGGCGCGGGCCTCGTCAAGGTCGTCATGACTTGCCGCTACGACGTGAAGCGCGTGACGATCGATCCGTCGCTGCTGAGCGAAGAGCGCGAGATGCTCGAGGACCTGATCGCCGCGGCGTTCAACGACGGCGTGCGACGCGTCGAGGCGACGACGCAGGAGAAGATGGCAAGCCTCACGATGGGCATGCCGATGCCTCCGGGGTTCAAGCTGCCGTTCTGAGGATCGATACCGTGTGCAATCGGGTGTCGTCCGCGCGAACGCGGGGACCCGGCGACTTGCGCGGCAAGACACTGGATTCCCGCGTTCGCGGGGATGACGATCAGGCGTGAGCGAGCGCGACACTCGCCCGCTTGGTGCAGCCGAGCCATTGTCGAGCCTCGATGAGCTCGCGCGCTCGCTGCGCTGCCTGCCCGGCGTCGGCCCCAAGGCCGCGCAGCGGATGGCACTGCATCTGCTTCAGCACGATCGCGAAGGGGCGCTCAAGCTCGCGCACGCGCTCGAGCGCGCGAGCGAGGCGATTCGCCATTGCGAGCGGTGCAACACGTTCACCGAGGATGCGCTGTGCGCGCTCTGCCGTTCGGGCAAGCGCGACGCATCGCTGCTGTGCGTCGTCGAGACGCCGGCGGATCTGATGATGATCGAGCAGACGCAGGCGTACTCGGGACTTTATTTCGTGCTGATGGGACGGCTGTCGCCGCTCGACGGCATCGGTCCGAAGGAGATCCGGCTCGACCGATTGCTCAAGCGCGCGACCGACGGTGTCGTGCGCGAGGTCGTGCTCGCGACGAACTTCACCAACGAGGGCGAGGTGACCGCGCATTACATCGGCGAGCTGCTCGCCGCGCGCGGTCTCGTCGTGAGCCGGCTCGCGCGCGGCGTACCGGTCGGCGGCGAGCTCGAATACGTCGACGCGGGAACGCTCGCGCAGGCGCTGCGCGAGAGGCGGGCGCTGATCGGCTGAAAGGGTGGGTCGAGCGCCGCCGCCAAGCGGTGGCTGCATAGCTTTGCAACGGCGCTATAATCCCCCTCGCAACGAGAGGGGATCGCGACAGCGCGCTCTTCATCGGATCGGGGTCACCACAACCACACCGCCCCAACGTTCCCGGCGCAATGCGCCCAATTGGAGGACAAGATGATCGACCAAGCCAAGCCAGTCGAGCAGACAGATTCGGGCGCATCGCGCCGAAAATTCCTGAAGTCCGCAACGATCGTCGGCGGTGCCGTCGTGGGCGCTGCGCCGATGATCTCGGTGGCGCAGTCACCGATCGTCATCAAGATGCAAGGTGCGTGGAGCGCGACCGATATCTTCAACGAGTTCGCGCAGGAGTTCGTGACCCGCGTCAACGAGATGGCCGGGGGACGGTTGAGGATCGATTACCTCGTTGCCGGTGCCGTGGTGAAGGCGTTCGAAGTCACCGACGCGGTGAGCAAGGGCGTGATTGACGCGGGGCATACCGTGCCGGTGTACTGGTACGGCAAATCCAAGGTGGCTTCGCTGTTCGGATCCGGTCCGATCAATGGCTGCGATGCATTCCAGACGCTCGCCTGGATCTACCGCGGCGGCGGTCTCGAGCTCTACAACGAGCTCCTGACGAAGCTCGGCCTCAACTACGTCGGCTTCTTCGCCATGCCGATGCCCACGCAGCCCCTCGGATGGTTCAAGAAGCCCGTTACCGATGCGAGTCAGCTCAAGGGCCTCAAGTACCGTACCGTGGGTCTCGCCGCGGACCTGTTCCAGGAGATGGGCTCGAAGGTCACGCAGCTGCCGGGGGGGGAAATCATCCCGGCGCTCGAACGCGGCGTGATCGACGCGTTCGAGTTCAACAACCCCACGTCGGACCGACGCTTCGGTTCCGCGGACGTCATCAAGAACTACGAGCTCGGCTCGTTCCATCAGGCGATGGAGTTTTTCGAGATCGCCGTCAACAAGAGGAAATGGGATGCCATGCCGAAGGACTTGCAGGCGATCTGGCGCTACGGCGTCGAGGCCGCGTCGCAGGCGAATTACTGGACGGCGATGAAGAACTACCCGAAGGACCTTCAGGATCTGATCCACAAGGACAAGGTGAACGTGATCCGCACGCCGAAATCGGTATTCCAGGAGCAGCTCAAGGCATGGGACACGCTCACCAAGCGCCTGTCCGACGAGGATCCGTTCTTCAAGAAGGTCGTGGATTCGCAGCGTGCATGGGCAAAGGACGTCTGCTACTACTGGTTCCTGAACGACGCGGATTACAAGATGGGCTACGAGCACATATTCAACACCAAGCTTCCGGCGTGACCCAACGGAAATTCCAAGCGATCGGGGCGGCACCTGCCGGTGTCGCCCTATTTTTTGAGGACGGTCTCACATGATCGACCGGTTCATCTACGGCATCGACCAGCTGAGCAGGATGGTCGGACACGCCTTCGCTTGGTGCATCATCATCCTCACGCTCGGCACGTCGTACGAGGTGTTCGTGCGTTACGCGCTGAACAGCCCCACCAGCTGGGCGTTCGACTTCAGCTATCTGATGTACGGCGGCCTGTTCTTCATGGCCGGCGCGTACACGCTGTCGCGCAACGGCCACGTGCGCGGCGATTTCATCTATCGGATGTGGCGGCCGCGCACGCAGGGCATCGTCGAGCTCGCGCTCTACTGCCTGTTCTTCTTTCCCGGCGTGCTCGCGTTGGTCATCGCCGGGTGGCAATACGGAATCGACGCATACAGGATCCGCGAAGTGAGCGTCAACAGCCCGGTGGGCATCCCGGTGTGGCAGCTCAAGTTGTTGATACCGTTCGGTGCGGGGCTGCTCGCATTGCAGGGCTTCGCCGAGGTGCTCCGCTGCGTTAGTTGCATCCGCGACAACCGCTGGCCGCCGCGGCTGCATGACGTCGAGGAGCTCGAAGATCAATTGATCGAGCAGCACGCGGCCGAGCAGGCAGCGAAGGCCAAGGGTGCCAAATGAGCGATCCCATCCTCGCCCTTGTGATGCTGGGGCTCTTCATCTTCCTCATCCTGCTCGGATTCCCGATCGCGTTCACGCTGATGGGGATGGCCGTCGGATTCGGTTTCTACGCCTACTATCAGCCGGGCCAGGAGTTCTTCGACAGCAGGCTGTTCTATCTGTTGACGCAGAATACCTGGAGCATCATGAGCAACGACGTGCTCGTTGCCGTGCCGTTGTTCCTGTTCATGGGCTACGTGATCGAGCGATCGAACATCCTCGACCGCCTGTTCTACAGCCTGCAGGTCGCGCTGCGGCACATTCCGGGCTCGATGGCGGTGGCGGCGCTCATCACCTGCGCGCTGTTCGCCACCGCGACCGGCATTGTGGGCGCGGTCGTCACGCTGATGGGGCTGCTCGCATTCCCGGCGATGCTCAAGGCCGGCTACGACCAGCGGCTGTCGTCGGGGGTCATCTGCGCGGGCGGCACGCTCGGCATCCTGATCCCGCCGTCGATCATGCTGATCGTCTATGGGGCCGCGGCCTCGGTATCGGTGGTGAGGCTCTATGCGGCGGCGATGATCCCCGGCTTTCTGCTCGCCGGCTTGTACGTCGCGTACGTGATCGTGCGCGTGGTCGTGAATCCGAAACTCGCGCCGAAGCTTCCGGAAGCAGAGAGCAACGTCCCGTGGAGCGAGGCTTTTCTGCTGCTCGCGAAGGCCTTCCTGCCGCTCGCCGTGCTCATCCTCGCGGTGCTCGGCTCGATCATAATGGGGCTCGCGACGCCGACCGAAGCGGCGGCAGTGGGCGCACTGGGAAGCCTGGTGCTGGCGGCGTCCTACCGCGCGCTCACCTGGGGGCGCCTTCAGGAGGCGGTGTATCTGACCGCCCGCACGTCGGCGATGGTGTGCTTCCTGTTCGTGGGGTCGTGGACGTTTTCGTCGGTGTTCTCGTATCTCGGCGGCGAGGGGGTCATCAAGGCGTTCGTACTGGGCCTGAACCTCAATTCGGTGCTGTTCCTGATACTGTCGCAGTGCATCATCTTCCTGCTCGGCTGGCCGCTCGAATGGACCGAGATCATCATCATCTTCGTGCCGATCTTCCTGCCGCTTCTGCCGCATTTCAATATCGACCCGATGGTGTTCGGCATCCTGGTTGCGCTCAACCTGCAGACATCGTTCCTGACGCCGCCGATGGCGATGTCGGCGTATTATCTGAAGGGTATCGCGCCTCCGTTCGTGCAACTCTGGACGATCTTCCGCGGCTGCTTCCCGTTCCTCGGCATGGTGCTCTTTACCATGTTGCTCGTGTACGTATTCCCGCAGTTGATGCTCTGGCTGCCGAACCTCTTCTACGGGACGCACTAGCGGTGGACGCGTCCCGGCTCAACTGGCTGTCGGCGGCGGAGGCCGCTCGCGCGGTCCGCGAAGGCGCGATCAGCGCGGAGCAATTGACCGAAGCCTGCCTTGCGCGCGTGCGCGAGGTCGACGAGCAGGTGCAGGCGTGGGCCTTTCTCGACGCCGAGCACGCGCTCGCCCAGGCACGCGCACGCGATGGCGAACGCCGCGAAGGGCGACCACTCGGCCCGCTGCACGGCGTTCCCGTCGGGATCAAGGACATCTTCGACACGGGCGACATGCCCACCGAGGACGGCACCGTCCTGCACGCCGGCCGCACCCCCGCGCGCGATGCGGCATCGGTCGCCATGCTGCGCGCAGCCGGCGCGGTCATCATGGGCAAGACGGTGACGACGGAGCTCGCGACCTATGCGCCGGGCAAGACGCGAAATCCGCACAACACCGAGCACACGCCGGGCGGGTCATCGAGCGGCTCCGCCGCTGCGGTTGCAGCCGGCATGGTCCCGCTCGCCCTGGGCAGCCAGAGCAACGGGTCGGTGATACGGCCGGCGGCGTTCTGCGGCGTCTATGGCTTCAAGCCGACGTTCGGGCTCATCCCGCGCACGGGCTTGCTCAAGCTGTCGCCAACCCTCGATCAGATCGGCGTCTTCGGGCGCACGATTGCCGACGTGGCGCTGGCTGCCGAACAGCTCGTCGGATACGACGCGCTCGATCCGGACAGTCGTCCGAGGGCGCGTGTTCCGTTGCTCGCTACGGCTTGCGAAGATCCGCCGCTGCCGCCGTTGCTCGCCTACGTCAAAGGTCCGGCGTGGGATCTCGCCAGTGCCGAAACCGAGGAAGCGTTCCGTGAGCTCGCGTCGGCGCTGGGCGACCGCGTGGTGGAGATCTCGCTTCCGGAATCGTCGCGCGACGCACTCGACTGGCACCGCACGATCATGGAGGCGGAGATGGCCGCGAACCTCGATCTCGAATGGGAAAGGGGTCGCGATCGACTGTCGCAGTCGCTGCGCACGCAGCTTGAACGAGGTCGCACGACCAACGCGCTCGATTATCTGCGCGCATGCGCCCGCGGCACGCTGTTGAATCGGGGCTTTGACGACATATTCGAGCGCTGCGACGCGATCGTCACCCCCGCGACGCCGGGAACGGCGCCGAAAGGGCTCGATTTCACCGGCGATCCGGTGTTTTGCACCCTCTGGACGCTGTGCGGGATGCCGGCGCTCAACCTGCCGCTGATGCACGGTGACAACGGCCTGCCGATGGGAGTGCAGCTCGTGGGGCGACGATTCGACGATGCACGCCTGCTTCGCACTGGCCGCTGGCTCGCCTCCCGGGTGGAAGCGGCCTGACTCAAGACCAAGGAGAACGACGTGGCACTCAAGGTTGCAGCAGGTATCGTCGCGGCACTGGTGTTGATCCTGTTCGTGAGCCCGGTCGTGGTCAAGCTCAAGGACGTCGCGCTGAGCGCGGTCGTGCTGATCGGACTCTCGATGATGGTCATCGACCTGGTGCAGTCGTTCAAATCGAAGGGCGACTGACGGTCGCGCCGCAGGTGTCGGTAGCGGTCGAGCGTCGCGCTCGCCAACGAACGCCGAATCGGCGCCCGCGATGTGACCCACGGGTGTGACGAACGCTGCAAGTGGTTGCGAACATCGCAACCCGAGGCGTACGCTCCTGTCGTCCGCTTCCAAGATCGGCACGGGTAAGGAGGAAGCATGCTGGTGAGCGAAATTCTGCGCATCAAGGGAACGACGCTCTTCACGACGCCGCCGGAGCGGCCCGTGCTCGACGCCGTCAGCGTGATGGCGCAGCACGACATCGGCTCGCTGGTCGTCATGGATCGCGGCCGTATGGCGGGCATGCTGACGTTTGCGGAAGTGCTGAAGGCACTCTCCGATGGCGGCGGCTCGCTCGGCGACTTGCGCGTGGACGCGATCTACGTTCGCGATCCTCTTACCGCGTCGCCCGGCCTCGACGTGATGGACCTTCGCCGCGTCATGCTCGAGCGGCATGCGCGCTACGTTCCGGTGATGGAAGGCACGACGCTGCTCGGCGTCGTCTCGTTCCACGACGTCGCGAAGGCTGTCTACGAAGAACAGAGCTTCGAGAACCGGATGCTCAAGAGCTACATCAAGAACTGGCCGGACGAGGAAGAGGCGCGCTAGCGGAAAGTCGCGTCACGAATTTAGGATCAAGCGAAGCGAAAAGTAGGGTCAAAGCGAAAAGTAGGGTCAGACTCGACTTTCCTTGCGGCGAACTGCGCAAGGCGGGGTCGCGGTCGAAAAGTCGAGTCTGACCCTACTTTTCGGCGTGCAGAATGAAGATCGCGGGCCGCTTCGCGTAGCGCGCCGGATCGATCCTGCGCCACTCGCCGATCGCGCGAACCGCGATCTCCTCCGTTGCCAGCGTCAAGTCTGCCGCAACCGCCAGTCGTGTGGTCGGCGCGCATGTCGCGCACAGCGCATCGATCATCGCCGCATTGCGATAGGGCGTCTCGATGAACAGTTGCGCGGCGCCGGTCCTACGCGACGCCGCTTCGAGCGCGCGAATCGACGCCGTGCGCGCATCGTGCTTCACCGGCAGATAGCCGTGGAAAGCGAACGCCTGGCCGTTCATGCCCGACGCCATCAATGCGAGCAGGATCGACGAGGGTCCGACCAGGGGCACGACGGTGACGCGCTCGTCGTGCGCGGCGGCGACGAGGCGTGCGCCCGGGTCCGCGACGCCGGGGCAACCTGCGTCGGAGAGGAAGCCTACGTCGCGACCGTCGCGCGTCGGCGCAAGCAGTGCGCGGCAGCGCTCCGCTGACGGTTCGTCGCCGAGCTCCTCGACCGCGATGTCCTGGATCGCGCGCGACGGCGCGAGCGCTTTGAGAAACGCTCGCGCGGGCTTCGCGTTCTCGACGACGAAATGTGTTAGCTCGCGTGCGATCGCAATCGTGCGCGCGGGCAGCACGTGCTCGGGCGTTACGGCGCCAAGAAGGTTCGGCACGAGGACGAGACGGCCTCGCGGATGCGAACGCACAGTCGCGCTCATCCGGGCACCGGCACGCCCGCGTCGCGCAACATCGCCGCGAGCCTGATCAGCGGCAAACCGACCAGCGCGGACGGATCGTCGTTTTCGATCCGCTCGAACAGCGCAATGCCGAGCTTCTCCGACTTGACCGAGCCCGCGCAATCGTACGGTTGCTCGCGACGCAAGTACGCTTCGATCTCATCGGCGCTGAGCGTGCGAAACGTGCTGCGCACGTCGACGAGCTCGGTGCGGCACGCTGCCGTTGCGGCGTCGAGCAGCGCGATGCCGGTATGGAAGACGACGGTGCGTCCGGAAAGGCGCGCCAATTGCGCGACCGCGCGCGCATGGTCGCCGGGCTTGCCGATCGGCTCGCCACCGCAATCGGCGACCTGATCCGAGCCGATGATCAGCGCATCGGGAAATTGCACGGCAACGCTTCGCGCCTTCGCGGCGGATAGCCGGAGCGCGGTTTGCGTGGGGCTTTCGCCGGGAAGCGGCGCTTCATCGGCGCGAGGGGATGCGATCTCGAACGGCAAGCCCAGCCGCGCAAGCAGCTCGCGCCGGTACGGCGACGTCGACGCGAGGACGAGCCGGCGCCGGCCGGCGGACTTCTGCGTTGTTTTTACGGACATTTTTGACATGACCCCAGGACGGCGCTATTATGCTGCGTTTGGCCTTCTTCGCGCGGTTCTGCCGGGAGGCCGGCGATGGGCGTCTCGCGGGGAAGAACGGCGGTTGGGCCGAAGGCGGCAGGTCATGCGGCACAACGAACGACCAACGACACGCGGGGAGCTGCATGCGCCTTGGCATTCGAGAGGCCGGCGGTTCGACGCATTCGAGCTCGCGCAGCAGCGCGGCACGGTCAGCGGCGAAGTCGCGGCGGTCGACTTGCCACGGGTCGCCGATAGCCTTGCCTCAGACGGTGGCCGGGTCAGGTATGCGATCGTGGGGACCGCCGACGCGGCGAATCGGCCCGCGCTCGAGGTGACAGTGGACGGCGCGCTGTCGTTGACGTGCCAGCGGTGTCTGCAACCGATGTCGTGGGCGGTTGCCCAGCGCACGACGGTGTTGCTCGCGCGCGACAACCGCGAGCTCGCGCGACTCGACGAGGGCGACGAGCACGAAGTGTTGCTCGCCGATGCGCCGCTCGACGCGCTCGAGCTGGTGGAAGACGAGTTGTTGTTGACGATGCCGTACGCGCCGCGGCATCCGGAAGTCGAGAGCACGTCGTGCGCTCCGGCAACCGTCGATGAGCGCAACGAGTCGAAACGAGCGTCGCCGTTCGGCGCGCTCGCCGGATTGCAGGCGGCACGCGAGCCGGGCAAGGGCAAGCGGCCGAAACGTTGAGATCGAGCTTCAGGAGAGTGAGATGGCTGTCCAGCAGAACAAGAAGTCGGCGTCCAAGCGCGGCATGCACCGCGCGCACGATTTCCTTTCCAATCCCCCGCTCGCCGTCGAACCGGTCAGCGGCGAGGTGCATCGCCGTCATCACATCAGCCCGACCGGTTTCTATCGAGGCAAGAAGGTCGTCAAGACCAAGGCCGACGAGTAAAGCGGGCGCGAGGCGCGCGGCCAAGGCGTCGCCATGCCCGTTACGGTAGCCATCGATGCGATGGGCGGCGACCACGGTCCCGCCGTCACGGTGCTCGCCGCGCTGCGCTTCCTCGAAGCCCAGCGCGACGCGCATGTGATCGCGGTGGGGCTCGAGGCGCCGATGCGCGCGGTGCTCGCGAAGCACAAATCGCCGGCGCTCGCGCGGCTTACGCTTCACGCCGCTTCCGAAGTCGTCGCGATGGACGAGCCGCCCGCGCTTGCGCTGCGGACGAAGAAGGACTCGTCGATGCGCGTCGCGGTCAATCTGGTGAAAGACGGCGTCGCGCAGGCGTGCGTGTCGGCGGGCAACACCGGCGCGCTGATGGCGATCTCGCGCTTCGTGCTGAAGATGCTTCCGGGCGTCGACCGGCCCGCGATCGCGTCGCAGCTCCCGACCAAGAAGGGCCGCGCCGCGACGGTGCTCGACCTCGGCGCCAACGTGAACTGCACGCCCGACCAGCTCGTCCAGTTCGCCGCGATGGGCAGCGCGCTCGTCTCGTCGGTCGACGGCATCGAGCGGCCCACCGTCGGCCTGCTCAATATCGGCGAAGAGGACATCAAGGGCAACGACGTCGTCAAGGAGACAGCCGAGCTCCTGAAAGCGTCGGGTCTCAACTTCTACGGCAACGTCGAAGGCGACGACATCTACAAGGGCACCACCGACGTCGTCGTCTGCGACGGCTTCGTCGGCAACGTCGCGCTGAAGGCCTCCGAAGGCCTCGCGACGATGCTCTACGAGTTCCTGCGCGGCGAATTCATGCGCAATCCGTTGACCAAGCTCTCCGCGCTGCTCGCATCTCCGGTGCTGATCGCGTTCAAGCGCAGGATCGATCCTCGTCGATACAACGGCGCGACGCTGCTCGGTCTTCGCGGCGTCGTCGTCAAGAGCCACGGTGGCGCCGACACGCTCGCGTTCTGCAACGCGATCGCGAAGGCGCACGCCGAAGTGACCCATGGCGTGCTCGACGGCATCGCGCAACGTATGTCGACGATGCCCGCGCATACCGCGCCGATCGCGGACAGCTCCGCGAATGCATAGCCGGATCGTCGGCACCGGCAGCTATCTGCCTGCGAAAGTCGTGACCAACGACGAGCTCGCACGCACCGTCGACACGACCGATGCGTGGATCCGCACGCGCACCGGCATTCGCGAGCGTCGTGTCGCCGCACCCGACGAAAAGACGAGCGATCTTGCGCTCAACGCGGCGCGCGCGGCGCTCGCCGCGGCGAAGATCGCGCCGGCCGACGTCGATCTGATCATCGTCGCGACGACCACGCCGGACATGATCTTCCCGTCGACCGCATGCGCGCTGCAAGCGAAGCTCGGCGCGCGCGGTGGCGCGGCGTTCGACGTGCAGGCCGTGTGCAGCGGATTCGTCTACGCGCTCGGCGTCGCCGATCGCATGATCGCGAGCGGCATGGCGCGCAATGCGCTCGTCGTCGGGGCCGAGGTCTATTCGCGCATTCTCGACTGGCGCGACCGCGGCACCTGCGTACTGTTCGGCGACGGCGCCGGCGCGGCGGTGATCGTGCCGTCGCCAGCGCCGGGCGTGCTGTCGGCGCATCTTCACGCCGACGGAAGCCATCGGGACATCCTGTGCGTACCGGGCACGGTGGCCGACGGGCGCGTGATCGGCACGCCGTTCGTGCACATGGATGGTCCGGCGGTTTTCAGGTTTGCCGTGCGCGTGCTCGCCGAGGTCGCCGAAGAGGCGCTCGCAGCGAATCGCCTCGAAGCGAGCGCGATCGACTGGCTGATTCCGCATCAGGCGAACATCCGCATCATCGAGGCGACCGCGAAGAAGCTCGGCGTGCCGATGGGAAAGATCGTCTCGACGGTCGAACGGCACGCCAACACGTCCGCGGCGTCGATTCCGCTCGCGCTCGACGAGGCGGTTCGCGACGGCCGCATCCGCGACGGCCATCGCGTGATGCTGCTCGGCGTCGGCGGCGGGTTCACATGGGGCTCGGTGTTGTTGCAATGGTGAATGCCGTCATCCCCGGCGAAGCTTGTCCCCGCATGCTTGAGGCGGGGAGCGGGAATCCCGTGGCGTCCGCCGGAAAGACGCTACGCGGGGACGACGAAATCGGGGGCACGATGAAGCTTGCAATGGTCTTTCCGGGGCAGGGCTCGCAGTCGATCGGCATGATGGCCGGGTTCGATGCGCACCCGGTGGTGCGCGAGACGTTCGCCGAGGCATCCGACGTGCTCGAGCAGGACTTGTGGACGCTCGTCACCGAAGGCCCCGAGAGCGAGCTCAACCAGACCGTCAACACGCAGCCGCTGATGTTGACCGCAGGATTCGCCGTGTGGCGCGCGTGGGTCGCCGCGCACGGATCGATGCCGTCGGTGGTTGCCGGACACAGTCTCGGCGAATACACGGCGCTCGCTGCGGCCGGTTCGCTCGCGTTCGCCGAGGCCGTGGCGCTGGTTCGCTTTCGCGCGCAAGCCATGCAGGACGCGGTGCCGACCGGCGTCGGTGCGATGGCGGCGATTCTCGGACTCGACGATGCCGCGGTTGCCGCTGCGTGCGCCGAAGCGGCGCAAGGACAGGTCGTCGAGCCGGTCAACTTCAACTCGCCGGCGCAGGTCGTGATCGCCGGCCACAAGGAAGCGGTCGAGCGTGCGATCGGCGCTGCCAGGATGCGCGGCGCGAAGCGCGGCATGTTGCTGCCGGTGTCGGCGCCGTTTCACAGCTCGCTGATGAAGCCCGCGGCCGAGCGTCTGGCCGCCCGGCTCGCGCAAACGGCGATCGCGACGCCGAAGATCGCCGTATTGCACAACGTCGACGTCGCCGAGCACAAGGGCGCCGACGACATTCGCGGGGCGCTCGCACGGCAGGCTGCGAACCCCGTGCGCTGGGTTGAAACGGTTCAGGCGCTCGCAGCGCGTGGCGTGACGCACGTGATCGAATGCGGGCCGGGGCGCGTGTTGACCGGCCTCACTCGTAAGATCGCGCCCTCGGTGAGCGCGCTGCCGATCGGCGACGGCATCGACCTCGACGCGGCGAAAGCCGCCGTATCGTCATGAACGAACCGGCGCTCAGCGGACAGGTCGCGCTGGTGACGGGCGCAACGCGCGGCATCGGACGCGCAATCGCGCTTGCGCTCGCGCGCGGCGGCGCGACGGTCGTCGGCACGGCAACCACCGACGAGGGCGCCCGCAAGATCGACGCCGCCTTCGCCGAGGCCGGCGTCACGGGCGCAGGCATCCGACTCGACGTCACCGACGGTGCGGCGGTCGACGCCGCGCTCGCCGACGTCGAGAAGCGATTCGGTCCCGTGCTCATTCTGGTCAACAACGCCGGCATCACGCGCGACAACCTGCTGCTGCGCATGAAGGACGACGAGTGGGACGCGATCATGGCGACCAACCTGAAACCGGCCTATCGCCTCGCCAAGGCGGTTCTGCGCGGGATGATGAAGGCGCGCCATGGGCGCATCATCCAGATCGGATCGGTCATCGGCGCGAGCGGCAACGCCGGGCAGGCGAATTACGCAGCGGCGAAAGCGGCGCTCGTCGGCTTCACGAAGTCGCTTGCGCAGGAAGTGGGCAGCCGCAACATCACCGTCAATTGCATCGCGCCCGGCTTCATCGACACCGATATGACGAAGGGGCTTCCCGATGCGCAACGCGCCGCGCTGCTCGCCCGCATTCCGCTCGCGCGCCTGGGCAATCCCGACGATATCGCGCACGCCGCTGTCTTTCTCGCCTCGCCGAAGGCGGGCTACATCACCGGCGCGACGCTGCACGTCAACGGCGGCTTGTACATGAGCTAGGAGCCTAGAGGTTCGCCGCGCCCGCGGTTGCGGGCGACAACAAGCGTTCTGGTAAAATCCGACGGTTTGCAAACGGACATCCCCGGCACGGGAGGAAAAGCATGGAGAACGTCGAGCAACGCGTGAAGAAGATCGTCGCCGAGCAGCTAGGCGTTAGCGAAGCCGAGATCAAGACCGAGTCGTCGTTCGTCGACGACCTCGGCGCCGATTCGCTCGACACGGTCGAGCTCGTCATGGCGCTCGAGGAGGAGTTCGAGACCGAGATTCCGGACGAGGATGCCGAAAAGATCACGACGGTCCAGCAGGCAATCGACTACATCAACGCGCATCTGAAGAAGTAGCGCGGCGCGCGGGCCCGCTCGACTCGCTCTGGCGAAGGGGCCCCGGATCGCGGCGGCATTGCGCACCGGCCGGCCGATTCACGCGCTGCGATCCGCATTGGTACCCTTTCCGTCCCAGCGTTCAACATGAACCGCCGTCGCGTCGTCGTCACCGGCCTGGGCATCGTGTCGCCCGTGGGCATCGGCGTTCCGGCGGCATGGGAGTCGATCCTCGCCGCGCGCTCGGGCATCGCGCGGATCACGCGATTCGATGCGTCGACGTTTCCGTCGCAGATCGCCGGCGAGGTCAAAGGTTTCGACGTCGGTCACTTTCTGTCGGCGAAGGAAGCGCGCCGCTACGACACGTTCATCCACTACGGGCTCGTCGCGACGATGGAGGCGGTGAAGGACGCCGGCCTGGAAGGATTCGACGGCAATCGCGAGCGTTACGGCGTGTGTATCGGATCGGGCATCGGCGGCCTGCCGCTGATCGAGCACACGGATCGCGCCTACCACGACGGCGGCGTGCGCAAGATCAGCCCGTTCTTCGTCCCCGGGACGATCATCAACATGATCTCGGGACTCGCGTCGATCCATTACGGCTACAAAGGACCGAACCTGTCGACGGTGTCCGCGTGCTCGACGGCGAACCACAGCCTCGGCGAAGCGGCGCGCATCATCGAATACGGCGACGCCGACGTGATGATCGCCGGTGGCGCCGAAGCGACCGTGTCGCCGCTCGGCGTAGGCGGCTTCTGCGCGGCGCGCGCGCTGTCGACGCGCAACGACGACCCCGGGCATGCGAGCCGTCCGTGGGACCGCGACCGCGACGGGTTCGTGCTCGGCGAGGGCGCGGGCGTTCTGGTGTTGGAAGAGCTCGAGCATGCGCGCTCGCGCGGCGCACGCATCTACTGCGAGCTCGCCGGCTACGGCATGAGCGCCGACGCCCATCACATCACCGCGCCACCGGACGACGGCGACGGCGCGCGGCGCAGCATGATCAACGCGCTCGCGAACGCGCGGATGGCGCCGACCGACATCCAGTACATCAACGCGCACGGCACGTCGACGCCGCTCGGCGACATCGCCGAATGCATCGCGGTGCGTCGCACGTTCGGCGACCATGCGCGCAAGCTCACGATCTCGTCGACCAAGTCGATGACGGGGCATCTGCTCGGCGCCGCCGGCGGCATCGAGGCAGTCTTCACCGTGCTTGCGATGCGCGACAAGATCGCGCCGCCGACCGCCAACCTCGTCAACGTCGACGAGCACTGCGCCGATCTCGATTTCGCGCCGTTGGTCGCGAAGAAGATGGCGATCAGCGGCGCGATGACCAATTCGTTCGGCTTCGGCGGCACGAACGCAACGCTCGTCTTCCGCGCGCTCTGACTGTTTGCCCATGGCCCTGATCGTCCAGAAATACGGTGGCACGTCGGTCGGCAGCGTCGACCGCATCAAGAACGTGGCGCGCCGCGTCGCGCGGTTCCATCGCGAAGGCCACAAGCTCGTCGTCGTCGTCTCGGCGATGGCCGGCGAGACCAATCGGCTGCTCGCGCTCGCGAAGGAGATCTCGCCCAATCCCGACCCGCGAGAGCTCGACGTCGTCGCCGCAACGGGCGAGCAGGTGACGATCGGGCTTCTCGCAATCGCGCTGCAGCAACTCGGGTTGAGCGCGAAGAGCTACACGGGCGGACAAGTCAAGGTGCTCACCGATTCGGCGTTCACGAAGGCGCGCATTCTCGCGATCGACGAGGACAACATGCGCGCCGACCTCGACGCCGGCACGATCGTCATCGTCGCCGGATTCCAGGGCGTCGACGCCGACGGCAACATCACCACGCTCGGTCGCGGCGGCTCCGACACCTCGGGCGTCGCGCTTGCCGCCGCGCTCACCGCGGATGAATGCCAGATCTACACCGACGTCGACGGCGTCTACTCGACCGATCCTCGCATCGTGCCCGAAGCCCGGCGGCTCGATCGCGTGACGTTCGAGGAAATGCTGGAGATGGCAAGCCTCGGCTCGAAGGTGCTGCAGATCCGCTCGGTCGAGTTCGCCGGCAAATACAAGGTCAAGCTGCGCGTACTGTCGTCGTTCGAGGATCCCGAAGTGACGTCACCCGGCACGCTGATCACGTTCGAGGAGCAGGAACACATGGAACAGGCGATCATTTCCGGCATCGCATTCACGCGCGACGAGGCGAAGATCTCCGTGATGGGCGTCGAGGACAAGCCGGGCATCGCGTACGCGATCCTCGGGCCGATTGCCGATGCCAACATCGACGTCGACATGATCGTGCAGAACATCGGCGCGTCCGGTCACACCGACTTCTCGTTCACGGTCAATCGCACCGAATACCAGAAAGCGCTCGATGTGCTCGCGCGCGAACGCGGCAAGGTCTTCAAGGCGCGCGATATCATCGGCGACAACCGCATCTGCAAAGTGAGCGTCGTCGGCATCGGCATGCGCTCGCACGTCGGTCTCGCGAGCAAGATGTTCAAGACGCTGGCCGACGAAGCGATCAACATCCAGATGATTTCGACCTCGGAGATCAAGATCTCGGTCGTCATCGACGAGAAATATCTCGAGCTTGCCGTGCGCGTGCTGCACAAGGCGTTCGAGCTCGAAAAAGACGGCGTCGTGGCCTGACCGATGCGATCGCGTAGGCGGCGCCCTACGAGCCGTAGGACGCCGCCTACGCGCCAGGGCAGTCCCTCTGCTTGCTGCGCCCCCATCGCTGGGCGACATTCGTTCGTCCGTTGGACGCGCATGCGGCAAACGCTTCGCGTGCCATCGGGAACACGGACCAAGAGGAGCTTAGGCTATGGCACAGCATCAGAGCGGAACATCGGGCGGCAAGTCGGCGCAGGGGCAAGGAGGCACGCAAGGGCAGGAAACATCGGGGCAGCACGGCGCGTCGCAAGGCGGGCAGGGCATGCAGCCCGGCACATCCTCGATGCAAGGCACGTCCGGCTCGCAGGGACGCGGGACGCACACGCAAGGTCAGACCGGTCTTCGCGGCGGCGACGGCAACACCGGGATCGACAACATCACGTACGACCTGATCAGCGTCGCGTATCACGCGCTGCAGGGCGTGCAAACGTATCAGCAGTACGAGCAGGATGCGACACGCGGCAACGACGAGGTGTCGGAGTTCCTGCGCAGGGTGTGCGACGACAACAAGCAATGCGCGCAGGAAGCGCTGCGGTTGCTGCAGCAATGCCTCGGCGGGCAGGGCACGCAAGGCGGGCAGTCGATGCAGCACGGACAGTCGACGCAGGGCGCACGCGGTTCGCAGGGTACGCAAGGCTCTCAAACCGACGAGTCGGGACAATTCGGACGCGGCACGCGCTGACGCGTTCATCGCACGTCGCCCCCCGCGAACGCGGGGGCCCAGCGCCTTTCAGGACGAACGACACTGGATTCCCGCGTTCGCGGGAATGACGCTTGTTCGATTCCCGCGTTCGCGGGAATGACGCTTGTTCGATTCCCGCGTTCGCGGGTGCCCCGCAGTTTCTAGCCGCCGAAGCCGACGTGGCGCATCATCGCGCTCGAGATCGATTGCCGTGTTTCGAGGAAGCGTTGCCACGGATCGCGCCGTCGTTTGGCGAGCAACGACGGCACGTTCTTCGCGTTGAAGTGAGCGAATCGCACGTCGCGCTCGAGATCGTCCCAGCCGATCGGCATCGCAACCGGCGCGTTCGCCTTCGCGCGCAGCGAATAGGGCGCAACGGCCGTCGATCCCTGCGCATTGCGCAGGTAATCGACGAAGATCTTGCCTTCGCGCGATCGCTTCGATGCGGTCGCGATGAAGCGGTCGGGGAGCGTGCGAACGAGCAGGTCGGCGATCGCCTTCGTGAATCCCTTGATCGCCTCCCAGCCGAGCGTCGGCTGGATGGGCACGACGACGTGCACCCCTTTGCCGCCGGTCGTCTTGACGAAGCCCGTGAGGCCAATCTCGTCGAGCAGCGTGCGCAGGACGCTCACCGATTCGACAATGCGCGACCATGCAATGCGCTCGTCCGGATCGAAGTCGAAGACGATGCGGTCGGGGTGTCCGAGATCGCCGGTGCGCGATCCCCATGGATGCAGCTCGAGCACGCCCGACTGCAGCAACGCGACGATCGCGGCGGCCGAATTCGCGACCATGTAAGGCTTGGGCCCTCCGCTTTCGTCGACCATGACCTGATCGATCGGCGCGATGTCTTTGCTCGTCGCGTGCTTCCAGTAGAAGCACTTCTGCCAGCCGTTCGGGCAGCGAACGAGCGTCAGCGGACGGCCGCGCAGATGCGGGAGCATCGCGGCGCCGACCGCCTCGTAGTAGCGCGCGAGGTCGATCTTCGTCAGCCCGGCTTCCGCGTACATGACTTTCGCGGCGTTGCTGATGTGCACGCCGGCGACGGTATCCTGGTCGTCCGGCTTGTTCGATCGCTTGGCCGGCGCGCGCCGCTTCGCGGCCGAAGCCGACGGCGCCGCGTCGGCTTCGGCCTCCGCCGCATGGGTGTGGGTCGGCTGCTCGCGAACGACGTCGCGTGCGCGCTTGTCCTCGCGCAATCCCTGGAACGACGGGTGGCGCAGCGTGCCGTCGTCCGTCCACTCGGTAAACGACACTTCGCCGACGAGCTTCGGCTCGACCCAATGCGATCGACGTGCCTCCGCGCCGGTGGGCGGATTGACGAATGCCGGCTTCGAGCTTTCGAGCGGCTGCAACTTCGCCGTCAGCTCGGCGAGCGTCGTTTCGTCGAAGCCGGTCCCGACCTTTCCGCAATAGCGAAGCTTGCCGTGGCCGTCGTAGACGCCGAGGAGCAGCGCGCCGAACCCGGAGCGCGACCCTTTCGGATCGGTATAGCCGCCGATGACGAACTCCTGCCGCTGCTCGCACTTCACCTTGAGCCAGCTGCGCGCGCGCGTCGAGCGGTACGGCGAGTCGCCGAGCTTCGACACGATGCCCTCGATGCCGAGGCGGCACGCTTCGGCGAGAACCTCGCGACCGCCGCCGGCGAAGTGCGTCGAGAAGCGGACCAGCGCAGAGCCCTCGCCGATCAACGATTGCAGCAGTCGCTTGCGTTCGACGAGCGGCACGTCGGTGAGGTCATAGCCGTCGAGATACGGCAAATCGAATGCGTAGTAGACGAGCTTCGTCGACTCCGGCCTCGACATCGCGTTCTGCAGCGCCTGGAAGCTCGTGCGACCGTTCACATCCGCGGCGACGACTTCGCCGTCGATCCATGCGGACTCGACCGGCAGGCGCGCAGCCGCTTCGGCGATGCGCGGGAATTTCGCCGTCCACTCCTTGCCGTTGCGCGAGAACATCGTGCAGGCACCACGCTCGATACGGCACAGCATCCGGTAGCCGTCATACTTGATCTCGTGCAGCCACTCATCGCCGGCTGGCGCCTCGTCGACCAGCGTTGCAAGCTGCGGCTCGATGAAATCGCGCATCGGTGCCTTGCGCGCGCCATCGGTACTCGCGACATCGAGACGCGGTTTGCGCTTCTTCACCGCGCCGTGCTTGACGTTGTCGGCGACCGACTTGTTCGAGTGCCAGAGTCGATCCGGGTCGGCCGCGATGGCCTCGAGCGTGCGTCCGGACAGCACGCTTTCCGGCCGCTCCTCGACGATCGTTCCCTCGGACGCCGGCCGAGCGAACGCGTCGTTTTCCTTGATGAGAAGCCAGCTCTTGTCGCCACCGTACTTGCCGCCGCGGCTCTTCACGAGAATCCACGTGCCATGAAGTTTCTCGCCGTCGAGCTCGAACTTGAGCCGGCCCTTGCGGTAGCCCTCATGGGGGTCTTCCTGCGGGATCCACCTGCCGCGGTCCCAGAGAGCTACCGTGCCCGAGCCGTACTGTTTCGGCGGGATCACACCCTCGAAATCGCCGTATTCGAGCGGGTGGTCCTCTACGTGCATCGCGAGACGCTTGTCGTGCGGATCGAGGCTTGGGCCCTTCGGTACTGCCCACGACAGCAAGACGCCGTCGAGCTCCAGGCGGAAATCGTAATGCAGGTGGCTCGCCCGGTGCTTCTGGATGACGAACGAGAGATCGCGCGTTCGACGTCGACGCGCGCGGCCGGCCGGCTCCGGCGTGATCTTGAAATCGCGCTTCTTGCGATAAAGCTCCAGCGCCATGGCCGCTTATTCTGGCCATGGCGCTGTTCGCGCGGACACCGGAGGGCGACTCGTGCGGGTGTCAGCCCTGTCTGACACCACTGGCTCGCTGTCGGCAGCCGCGTTGCTCCCCGTTACGGCTGAACCGCCGGCTTGCAGGGTCCTGCGTCGTGTGCTTCGGCTTGGCACCCGCCCGTTACCGGCGCCGCTGCGGCAGCGTGCCGGGGCGGCGCGTCGACGACATAGGAATGGAGCTGGAGCACGAGTCCCCCACCCCAGAACGTGAACATCGCCAGCGTGACCGCCAGCACAAAGCCGCTTGCCGAGCGCGGCGTGCTGTACGTTTCCTGCTTCGAATCCATCGCGGATCTCCTGGTGCTCCGGATCCTCTTGGGAGCCGGCGTGCAACGCACTGTGCGCCGCGCTGGCGCAGCGCGCGATGGAACATTGCGAGCGCCGGACGTCGAATATTCGCGACGGTGGCGCGCCGGCAGCACGCGCCATAAGGCAAGTTGACCAGCGCTCGAAGAAGAACGGGCCCGAGCGGGCCCGTTTTTCCATAGGTGGCGGAGACGCAGGGAGCCAACATCGGCGACAGGAGCGGCATCCAGCCCGGTGTCGTTTCTATCCCGCGCCTGTCCCACGCGCCACTTGATGCTCGTTCGCTAAGACGTCGCGAATCGCCTCGAGCTCGCGTTGCGAGAAGATCGCGAGCGCTTCGGCCGCCGCGTGCAAGCCTGCGGTGTGATTGTCCCCGAGCGCGCCGCCTGGTGCTTCCGGATCATCCCCGAGCCGCGCGGCTTCGTTGTTCGACAACACTCGAGTGAGCGCCCCGAGACCTTGCGCCGCGAGCTCCATGTACGCCATGCGCTGGGCGGCCCAAAACGGTAGCCCCGTTTGTTGCCATGCTTCGATCGAACTGTCGCGCGCGAGAGCGTTAAGATTCGGTGCTTTGCGCTTAGGCATGGTCGCCTCCGGGCGTCGAGTCGTGCGGCTTGAATTGGAACGACAGCAGCTCGATGTCGTGCAGCACCTGCGACTGCAGGTTATCAGGCAGTCGAGTGTAGGCGATCAGCAGGCGTTTCGCTTCGAGCGTTGCGTGCCCGCAGTTGGAATGGGGCGCCGCGGGCGCGGCGGTAGAATGGCAGTCAGGCATGATCGGCTCCTTAATAGCCGGTTGCGCTTAGGGGCGCACGATGTTGATGCACCGTGTTGCCCCGCCTCCCGGAATTCCGCCGGGTCAGTCTTATCAGGTCTTCGGTTTCGGTCCTCGCTTCTGCGGCTCCCACTTGAACGACGACGGCACGAGCCAATCGCGGCCAATGCGCATCGCGCCCTTCACCTGTCCATCGCGACACAGCCGCTGCACATAGCTAAGGCTGATGCCGGCGCGTTGGGCGGCCTCTGCGGTCGTGATGAGTTTGGATGCCACGGCATACATAATACGCCGTGGCGGACAAATTGCAAATCTGCCTAATCTTTGAGCAGGCGGACCGCTTAGAACGGCCCAGGATCGATTCAACGTACCGGCAGGCTATGTGGACCCGTCCCGGTTCGCGCGAGGCGCGCCCTTGCGTTTCTACGGCGCGTCAATCGACCTTCGATGATCGACCCCAGGCGCTCGCAAACGTCGTCGCGCAGCCGGTACCAATTCGCCCAGAGAAACGCGTCCACCTGCGCAAGCGTGACGCGGCGCCGGGTTTCCCGCAATTGCCGCTCGGCCACGAGACGCAGGCGCCGCAGCTCGAGCGCCGTCGCATCCCTCGGCAGTCGGTATTTCCAGGCGTTGTTGGAACTCACGCGACGACGACAACAACAGCGCCCTCGCTCGCCCCGAAGGGTCCGCCGTCGCACGCCAGCGCTCGGCGATAGGATCGACGAGACGCTTGCGCACAGGAGGCAGAATCATCGTAACCGCCGCGGCAGCAACGACCCTTGTCGCCCCATGGGTCATGTCGGGGCACCATGAAAAGACGCCTGGCAACTGGTGCCCCTCCGCGCTGGCGTATGGCGCGACTCGTCTCGGCCAGCGCGGCGGAAGTAACTTTCACGCGACGTGTTTCAATCCGAAGCGCCCGTCCTCGCGTCCCCCGTGATCGAGGCGCCTGATGAGTGCATCGCGTTCCGCGTTCCGATAGCGGTCGATTGCGCTTTGTCCTTCATCGTCGATCGCTTCGGCACGACCAATCGTGACCAGCTCGGCGGCGACGGGCAGGGAAACCGTGAACAAGCTGCCAGGTTCAATGCGCACGCCGTCCGCCATGAATGCACGTGGGCCGGCGTGTAGCCTCAAGAATTGATCGCTCACGAGATGCTCGATGCGACGGTGAACGATGATGGCGCCCGCGCGATCGCGTCGCACATCAAAATAGCGCGGACCTGCGTCTCGCCACGCGCAAACATGAAATCGGCCGACGTTTTCCCGCCGGCGTTGACGTCGATCGCGATGCCGGCGCCGAACACGCCCACGATCAAATTCGCAAAGTCGCCGACGAGCATCGTCGCGGCCGGCATGCTTGTCGTGACGTATGCGGGCAGATCCGCGCAGCGCCCGCCTCGCCAGAGCATGCCGGCGTTCCCGCTCACCGCTTCACGTTTCGCGAGTAACCGTCGCACGCTCGGTGTGGTCAGCGCCGAGATCGCCGCATCGTTGGCGTCGGCATTCGCCGCAGTTTCCTGCGCACCCAGAAGCTTGTCCAGGTCTAGCGCCGCGCCGGCCAACGCAGTGACTTCGGGATTGTTGACGAGGCCGTTGATTTGGCCACTGGCGCCCGAACCTCGTAAGACCGCCACGTCGAGAGCGCGGCCGATCGCGGACAGCAGTAAGCGCCGCAGGTATTCATCGAGCGCACCGGCCTGCATTTTCAACTGGTAGCTGTACTGGACGAGCGCAATGACGGTGTGAGGGGTGAGGGAAAGCGCTTTGAGCGTTGGCGTCGAAGCATTCGCGGCGGTGCCCTCGGTGGGCATCCATTCGGGCGTCGGCTCGGCCGTGGTGACCGGGAGACTTACGTCCGAGGTGAGCCCAAAGAGGACAGTTGCCAAGCGGGCAACGACGCTGAACGGGGCCAACACTTGCAACGGCGTGCCGACATCCGTGCTCGTCAAATACCCGCCGCTCGACGCCGATGCTGCAGTGAGATCGCGCGTCGCGAGCATGGACCACGGAATGATCGGCTGCCGCGGCTTGTAGGATTCCCCGGCCTGTCTCGCTGCCTCCGCGCACAGTTCGTGCTCGAGTCCGTCATAGAGACCCGTATCGCTCAGCGGAAACCATTGCTGGCCGGGCGGCGGCGTGTACCCGCTGGGATTGACCGTGCGCGAGCGCGTCAGCTCATCGAACACCCGCGACAGGCTGCCTTGCGTCGATGCGCCTTGCGCGCGAATTCTGTCGACGTTGCGAACGTAGTCGTAAAGGATCGTGCTGATCTGGTCTCGGACACTTGGCTGATCGGTTGGCATTAGTCGCGGCTCCCCGTTATGTCTGCACCCAGTGGACCACGCATGCAACAACACGCGCAATGCGCTGCGCGCATTTCGCGAGTTTCGGTGCATTTCAAATGCGCGCAACCCGATCAGCGCAGGCCAACGGCCTACGGCTTCACCACGCGCCAACACATGCCCCCGCGCGCGCGCCGCGCCCTCGCGAGGCGAAACCGGCCGACGTCGTGACCCAAGGCGCGGCTCAGGAATTTGCCGAATGCTCTAGCCGAATCGTCGCCGCACTCGGCGAGGACGGCACGCAGCTTGGCCGGATGTTCGCCGGGCAACAAGGCCGCGACGCACAGGTCCCTAAACGTCCATGCGCCGCTTCCGCACGCATCGTGTATTGCGGGTAGTAGCCGCGCCAGGCGGGCCGTATCCGCATCGTCAAGCGGCCGACGTGGCGATATGCCACCCAAGGCCACCGCGGCCCGTAACGTGCGGATTTCATCGGTTAGCGTGCCGATCGCGCGCTCCTGCTCGAGCAGCAGCTCGACGACGTGCGCTAGCGTTTCCGGCTCCTGAAGGCGCCGCACCTGCTCGAGCTGCTCGAGCGCCTGCAGGTGGCCGAGCTGCTGATTAGGCTTTCGCATGATCTGCGCTTCATCGGCCAAAAGCAGTATGCCGCCGCGATCGCCCTCACCGCTCAGATGTCGCGCGCTCATTGCCGACGTTGCAACGGACCGTTGGGCTGCGCGAGCGCTGCGGACAAGCCGCGCCAAATCTCGTTGATGCGCCGCGCGCCGGCGGCGAGCTCTTCGCGGGCCGCAACCTGGGCGTCGTCGCCGGCTGCCACGCGCTGGGCGGCGCGCGTTGCGATCTCGTCGCCAATCGCTGCGATCTCGCAATCGAGCATGCGTCCGAGCTCCTCGACATCAGTGAGGTACAGCGTGCCGGGCGGCGGGTCCGGTCGATGAGTCATTCCGCTACCTCTGCGCTGGAACTCGCGTGTGCTGGCGCGCCGTGTCGCGCAGCGCAACGGGAGCTCACGAGCGATGTTTGCGCGAACCGTGTCATCGCCAGGCGGATCTCGGCAGAAAGCATGGTGTGCGTCTTATGCGTGTCGCTCTCGGCCGCGAGTTGCGCACTGATACGGTCGGGGATCGCCTCGAACGCATCGCGCGCCGCGGCAACCTTCTCGTCATACGCGAATTCGACTGCCGCGGCGTTCACGAGCTCGCCACGAAGCACAGCGATTTGGATCTCGGCGCGCTCCGCTGCTGCTTTGGCGCGCCGTAGGCGTTGCGCGCTGACGTCCGGATCGTCCGTGCGCCCGCTTGCCATCGCCCTCAGATGCGACGCATACGCGAGGAGCCATTCCGCCGCTGGCGCGCCCTCGCGGAGCACACCCGCCGCTAGGAGGGCCGCGATCGACTGCTGCGAAATGCCCACCAGGGCGCCGAAGTCGCTCTGGGTGAGTGGCGCGCGAAGATTCACGGATTCCAAATACGCCCCACAGCCGCACACCCCCCCATAAGCATTTCAGCCACTAGCGAAAAATCGCGGCGCGAATTACCCGTGCTTCGACAGGTCTGATGAGGACCCGCGACTGCGTTCACGTCGATCGAAGTCATCGCGGCCTCGCCGTTGCGCTGCTCATCATCGCGCGGTCCG
>CAVSMC010000009.1:0-135927 GCA_963728935.1 uncultured beta proteobacterium
CGCGTTCGCGCTCGACGTTCGAGTTATCTCCCCAATGTCGTTGCAATCACCCCGCACGCAACCCATTGGTCTATCTACTGCTGAGCTTTGCGTGCGGATCTCACGATGCGAATTGTGTCCTCAAATCAGGACACAGTTAACTCATAACGCAGGAAAAAGAGAAAGCGCCTGCATCGCTGCAAGCCCTTGATTGTTTGGTTAAAGGGGGCTGCAACCAGACCGTCTACCCGTGCGCGCAGGCGATGGGCACCGCTGACTTTTTCCATGCCCTGGGCGGCCGCAGGCGACCCCAAAGCAGAAGTCGGCGCGTTTGAAGGCCGGACATTCAGCGTGGCCTCCTTTAGCGCAATGTCCATACTCACCTTAGAACGCCGCAACGCGTTCGATCACCCGATAGCTCGCAATACCACCGATGGCGAAGGGCGGAATCCGCCACAACCAACGCAGCTGCGGCACGCTAGTGCGCTGGCCGATCCAGCGTCCCATGGCAATGACCGCGAACACGGCCGCAATGAACAGCAACTGGCCGATTTCAACTCCGACATTGGGAACAGCAGTGCCACCGGAATCGAAAGCTGCGGCAAGCCAACTTCTGCTAGTGCGCTCCGCGAAGCCCAGTCCATGCAGCAGGCCGAACGTGAACGCGACGACCCAAGGATAGCGCTGCGTCAGTCCAGGGTTGTTTTGCCCGCCGCGCGCGGATGATCTCGCCCGCCACGAAAGCGATGGACAGCGCAATTACCGCCTCTACAGGAGGACCCGGCACGTGCACCCAACCGAGCGTCGCGGCGACCAGCGTCAGGCTGTGCGCGGACCGTAGATGCGGTGACCGTTGCGATCAGGCGCCGCACTCCATTCACAAGAATCACCAGCGCCAGCACAAACAGCAGGTGGTCGAACCCGGTGAGGATGTGCGCGATGCCAAGCACCGTGTACGTCTGCACGACCTCGAATGGGGCGGGGCTTGCCGTGACGACGAAGCGCGGGTCGAGGGGCAGCACCCGCCCCAGCTGCACCAGCCCGTCGGCGCGCTCCAGCCGTACCAGCACGTCGATCCGCGCAGCGGGCAGGTTGGTACTCGATGTATGGCCTTGTCAGCGAGTTCCGCCATCGACCTCGATGCGCCAACGCTGCACCGCGGTGCCCGCGGCGTAGCTGCTGTGCACCGGCGTTAACGCGCGCGCGCCCTCGGGGAATATCGGCGCGACCTTGAGCGTGGTTGTTTCAGTCCAGCGCCGGCACTTTCCACGGCAACCGTCGTAGCGAGTGGCGTCGAACTGGCGCAATTGCAAGTAGGCCGGGCGGAACTCGTCGGCCATGGCAGGGCAGCGCGGCCGCGAACAGCACCCAGCCGAGTATTGCAGCAGGAACCGATGTAGCACGCTCATCGCTGTGGGGCCAAAGAAGCCAGTTTCTTGGTCTCGACTACGACCGTATAGTGGCTGCGGAGCTTCTGGTAGCTGTCACTGCGCGAGCTCGCGCGGCGTTCGTTTTCCCATTCGCGCGCAACGATTCGGCGAATCCGTCGAGCTCCGGCAGCGCGGCCGGGGTACGCGCGGTAACGCGCACCAGATGCGTGCCGAAACTCGACGCAATCGGTCCGCTCCACTGTCCGAGGGGTGCCGTTTCTAGCTGCCGCGCGAACCCCGCGCCGAAGTCGCGAGCGACCAGGTCCTGCGCAGTGTTCTCGACCCGACCTGGCAGCAGGGACGACTGACCCAGTTTCCCCGGGTCGGCACCACGCGATAACGCAGCGCGTGCGACGGCGTCTGCGCGCTTGACATCCGCTGGAGTGGCGGCACCATCCAAGAAGATCTGCTCGAAGCTCACCGACGCGGGCAAGCGGAAGCGGGCGGCGTTCTTGGTCACGTAGGCAGCCAAGTCCGCATCGCTGGGGATTTCGCGTGCACTTTCCTCTTCCGCAATGACTTCGAACTTCTGGCGAACGCGCCGCTTGATCAACGCGTCATCGCGATCGAGACCGAGCGCCAGCCCCTCGCGGTAGAGAATCTCGTCGCGTACATAGGCGTCGACGAGACCCGCGAGCTCCTGCTCGCTGGGCTTCCGGATCCAGCGCGCCTCGTACTCGCGCGCCATCTCGTCAACCAACTTCTGGCTGATCACGATGCTCGAGCCCGCGCGATTCGGCGCTGCAATCTTTCCATACACGACGAATAGCGCGATCCCGATCAGCAGGAAGTGAAGGATCGGCTCCTGTAACAGTCGTCTTATTCGCACGCGATACCTCTCGTCGGAAACAATCGGGCGCAAGGGTGCAGCCCGGGTCAAACGCGGGGCAGCAATGTTGCGCGCCAATCACGTCGGCGAATACCAGATCGGCGACGTATAAGCGCGATCCTGAATTGCCATCGGGGCTTCTGGCGGCGGTTTGGTGCCGAAGAACTCGCGTCGTACGTCGTCCAGCGCGGCGTCGGGATTTCGATCACTCGGACGTAGTAGAACGCACGTTGCTTCGGATCGAAGCTCGGGTCCTTCCAGTGCGCGTGCAGGTACGGCGCTCCGATCGCATTCGTGTAGCTCGCGTCCTTCACGTTCACGGTGTTGCCGACCGGCGGCAACTTGCCGTCCTTGCCCGGCTTGCGGTTGCCTGACCATGCCACGTCGTAGACCTTCTCGTGCGTGTTGCCGGCAGCGTCCAGCCAGCCCTTGATGACCTGGATGCGGTCGAGGTTCGCGCCATCGGCGTCGCGCACAGCACGCACCAGGAACGTAGGCGCCTTGCCGGCCGGTGCGCTCTTGAGATCGCCGCCCATCGGTACGCCGCGCTTGTAGCCCTGTTCGGCGAAATCCGAACGCTCGAGGTCCTTGGCCGTGAAGTCATAGCCGCCAAACACGCGCACCAGCAACCGCGTACCGGTCGTGGCGTAGACCTCCTTGCGCGCCATCGCGTCCCACAGTGCTTCTCGCGTGTTTTCTCTCGCCCAGACTCCGGCGAGACCCGATGCGCTCGTCATCCACGCGTACTGCTTCAACGCCTTGTCCTCGATCAGACGGCCGGTGATGACCTCATCGAAGCGGACCGGATTAGCCGACGGCTCAAGCGGCACGACCTTGCCGAAGAAGTTGTCTTCCTGGGTGGTCGAGAGCGAGGTGTGTGAGTCAGTCGAGCCGACGATGCCGAACTTGAACGGATTCGCTCCAAGTTGCTGCTCGTACTTCAAGCCACGCTTGAAGGCTTCGCGCGTGTATTCGCGCGGCAGCATCGCCGGCGTATGAATCTCGAGCCCGAAACTACTCTTGTCCCAGCGCTCGAAGTTGGCGAACTCGTCGTTGGGCGAAAGCGCCGGGTGTGTTTCGCCGTCGCCCTTCATCTGCGTCGTTTCGTAAAGCGGCTCCCAGCGCATCCTGCGCTCCGCGTAGTCGCGATCGATCGGCTTCTTGGTGGTCAGCGTCACGTCGTCGAACATGAGGCCCATGGAAAGATTGCCGTTGTGCGGGATGGCCAGTAGCCGGGTGCCGGTCTTCTTCTCGGCATCACTCATCCACTGCCACAGGACCTCGGGGTCAACGGTGTCGTACTGGGAGATCGGAATAATCTTGTCGGCCTGCTCCTTGCCGCCGCGGAAGATCACGTTGCGGTGAAGGTTGTTGCCACCCGGTGTCGAGGTCCATTCGAAGCCGATGAAGGCGGTGAACCGACCCGGCTCGTTGTACTTTTCGGCCGCCGCCGTTTCCTGCTCCCACATCTTTCGCGTGACAGCGTCATTGCCTTTGAACGGATCGTCGCGCGCATTCAGGCGCTTGGTCCACTCGTTGAAGGCTTCAAGGCCCTTGCCCGCCTTGACCAGGTCATACACCTTGCGACCCCAGTCAGATTTCAGCAACTCCGGGTCCGAATTGGCGATTTGCGGCGCCAGGCCGAGGTTCTCCGAATGATCGGAAACGACTAGGAAGTCGAGTGGCCGCTGTAATTTAGCCGGAAGGCCGGTGCTGGACTTCACTTCTTCGCCACGTGCGAACCGATACGCTTCTTCCGGCCCCAACGTATTTCCGATCATTCCCGCGTCCGTCGAATAAGACGTGTGCAGATGGGTGTCCCCAAAGTAAACGCGGTTCGGGAAGTCTTTTGCCGGGTATGGCGAGTAATCGATTTTCTTGCCTGTCGGCGGTGGAATATCCTGCGCCCGCAGATCTGCAGCACTCGCGACCACGACAACACTCGCTCCAGCGATCATCATACGAAACGCTTGCTTCATCGCAATAATCTCCCGCAGTCGAGCACCATGCATATGGGTTTGAAATCACCAACGAAAAGCGACACCGAGCGCCGGGCCACTCAAATTCAAACTCTCGATCTTCTGGCCTGACTTGAAGTTGTAATCGAGATATTCCAAGCCGCGCTGATTTCGCCCAAGTTGAAGGCCTAGCCGATACCCGCGATGCCCCGCCAAGTCAGATCCGATTCGCCTGTTCCGACATCGATGCAATACGGAACGAACCATTCCCTGCTCGCCCCGAAGTTGAGCCGCCCCTTGACGCCGACAATGGTATACCAGTTATCGAGCTTCACTTCGCACCCTGATCCGTGTCTTCTCGTCGATTGGAACCGTTGAAAACATGTCCGCGAAATCCACCCGCACTGCGCACTCATCCCGGTTGCCCTTGAAACTGTTCGGACCGTTCCTTGCGCAACAGCCCCCAATGCAGAAATCCGAAGAGCAACGTCAGGGCGATGCTGTCGACCAGCGGCCCCGAATATCGCTTGACGCTCCCGAAAGCGATCAGCAGCTCGAGAACATGTCCCGCCAACAGGACGACGGCGACGATTTGCAATACCGAGGTGGCGGTGGATGATGGGATGGCGAAAGATGTGGCGCCCTGATTGTCCGCGGCGCGGCTGCGCAATCCCCTGCGCATCGCCGTTTTGCCGCAAGTCATTGTGCACGCCGAGGGCCAGAATTCTCCCCCTATCCTAGGGGGGTGAATCGATTGTCGTCCTACCGTGGTATTAGGTCCGCGCAGACGCCTCTTCTCGCGGCCACATGTCGTTCAGCGACCGCTTCGGAGCAATTTTGATGGCACCGTCGACCGGGCGGAGTTAGCCGGGCTGAGACATTGGCGAAGGGTCGAGCGGCTTTCCGGTGGCCCAGGAGTGGACCGACGGCACGACGCAGAAGAGCCGAATCGAGCGGTTCAAGAAGCCCCTCATGCACGCAGACGCGAACAAGGCCGACCCGCTCGCCTTCCTGTTGGTGAAGTCAATGCTGTTGACCGGATCCATGTTTGCGTAGGTAGTCGTGACCCTTGGCTGTGATGGTTATGACACCGGCGACGTTCCTAGAGACGTAACCGCCCTCAAGCAGCGCCTTGATGATGTGAGGCTCCTCGAAGCGCAGCGAGATCCCGTTCGCGCACGTACGCAAAGCGTCCAGTTGCTCGTCGGTGAGGCGCGGGGTGAAACGCGGCGGCAATTTCGCTGGCGTAGTGATGTTCGGCGCGCATTCCACTGTAGGCGGATAGTGCTTGACGTCTGATCGCGCAAAGTAAGCGCGCGATAAGCGGTCATACGCAGGGGACTAACGAAGTGTCGTGAACAGCCCCGAACCGAGCCTGCCGAAGTCAAACTGACCGTGGGACCGCGCCCGACTCGTTCCGTGTTCAGAACAAAGAAGGGGTGGCGACCGTCGATGCACGTCGGTTGACTTTACGGTCGCGCTTCGGCAAGGGACCGCGACCGCGTTCAGTCAACTGAATAAGCGCTGCTTTTGCGAGCTCGGAACGTATATTGCTCTCAATACGAAAGGAAGATTCGTATCAGACAACTACCGAGCACGAAGGAGCATTGCATCTTGGACAGCAGCAAGGATTCTAAGGGTGTGCAGTTTCGTCGCTTGACCACTGCCGACTTCGCCCGTTTGAGCTCGTCTTTGCAGTTGGTCCGGCTCGCGATTAGGCGGGCACAGCTAAGTAGCCGCAGGGCGCTTGCGAAGCACGTTTCAAACAAAGGCCGGCACACGGACCTGTGATGCGCGCGAGAGCAGTTCTGACCCTGGCCCAAAGGGCTCGTGCGCTATGACCGACGGCACACTCGTCGTGATCCGCGCACACTAGCGAATCTTCGCGACGAGAAGAAAGCATCTAACAACGCGCGCCTGTTGAGGGGCACGGATCATGGGCAATGAGGAAATTGTGTTAATGGCGGGTGTAGAAAGCGGTAATGTGACACTCTACGGTCAACAACTCGCGCTCGGCTGGCGGTTTCGACGCTGGTACCCCGATCAGACGCCGCCTATCTCGCACGAATCCGAGACCAGGGGCGATTCGGAATGGGTCAATGGTTGGGAAGAGGCTTTACGTGGCATCGACCGACATCAATGGTGGCGACTACCAGCAATCCATATCCACCCACAATTTCGGCATCTCGTGTGGACAGCATTGCAGGCCAGAATGGTCGGAATGCACGGTAGCGACGCCCCGACGGTAGCGCTCTTGCGACGATGGAGAGAGCGGTGTGGTGTGGAAGCCGACGCTTTAACGTAAGCGCTTGCACTCATACACCCAAAGGCGCGACGACCCAGGCGTCGGATTGGCGCGAGCAAAAAATAGTCAAAACGCCAATTGCATTCGTGTCTCTCTTGCGCGGTTTAGCGGCGCAGGCTGTCTGCGCCGGGGTAATTTGGGGCGCGGCCAGCGCCACTGAGTGCGGGCGACCGGCTCAGTAAGCGCGATAGCGGTTGCTCGCTTCATCGCGTACGCGCTTCAATGGGGGCATGCTCTACAGGCTCCTCGCCGTGCCCGCGCCTGTCGTCGTCTACCCCTTCCGCTATCGTCATGAGCTGACCGGCAAGTGGGTCCGGGCGCGCTACACGGCCGACTTGAACGAGATCGCGGCGCGGTACAGGGACTGGGAGATCACCGGGCCGCCGGAGACGCGGACACCCGCCGATGGATCATTCAGTGTGCGCGATGCCGCAGTGTGGCCGCGCGCCTGACGAGCTCGTCACGTACCTGCGCGAGCGGCTCACGAGGCGGGCAGCCGGGTGAAGGTCATTCCCGAAGAGTTCGAGTGGGAAGCGTGGGACGAGGCGCCAGAGGTTGGTAAGGTCGATGCACGCCTCGGCCGTTGTCGACGAGGTCATCGACGCGTTCTATGGGCCGAACGAGGACCGCGGCGCCTACTTGCCGTGGAACAAGGCGATGGACAAGCTGCGGCTTCGCAAGCGCGAGGTGACCGTTTATGCGGGCATCAACGGTCACGGCAAGAGCGGCGTCGCCTGCCAGATCGCGCTTGGGCTCGCGCGTCAGGCCGAAAGGTCGCTGCTGTGCTCGTTCGAGATGCGCTCGGCACAGACGATGCAGCGCATGACTCGGCAAGCCGCGGCGGATGACGCGCCGTCGATCCCGTACATCCGCGCGTTTCACCGCTGGACGGACGATCGGATCTGGCTTTACGACCACTTCGGCGCGTGCGACCCGCGTCGCGTGCTCGCCGTCTGCCGGTACGCGGCCCGCGAGCTCGGCGTTCGGCACGTGTTCGTTGACCCGCTCATGAAGGTCGTGCGCGACACGGACGATTACACCGGGTCAGAAGGTGTTCGTTGGCGATCTCTGCTCGCTTGCGCTCGGCTTCGACTGTGCACGTGCATCTCGTCGCGCACGCGAAGAAGGGTCAGAAGCGAACTCGACGACATCGACAAGTTCGACGTCAAGGGCGCCGGTGAGATCACGGATCAGGCGGACAACGTCGTGCTGATCCAACGCAACAAGAAGAAGGAAGCGAAGGTCGCGAAGGGGGTCGAAGATCACTCGCCAGACGTTTGGTTCACGGTGGCGAAGCAGCGCCACGGTGACTATGAGGGAACCTCGGCTTTTGGTTCGATCGCAAGGCGGGCGCGCTGGCGGAAACTCCGGCCGCTCAGTAGCGCCTCTCAACCTGCCCTTACCCGCGCGCGAGCCCGGAGAGGTTGACGCATGACGAACGGGAATCCCGACCCAGTGGCGCCCGCTCTTGAGACTACCGACGAGCTGTTGGGCGCGCGTTCCCATTGAGAGCAACCACGAAATCGACGAAAGGATGACGGAAATGTCAAAGGTGACCACAGATGCGACGCGAGATCGGCTGACGATGGAACAATGGCTCGAAATCCGCAAGGAAGCCGCGTTAAGAATTGATCCCGAGACTGCTAAGGTCATGTGGAGCTATGAGCAGACGCTCGACCCTTACGCTGTGTACCGAGACCTGGCGGAGGAATTGCAGCAAATAGGTCGAGAATTCTTCGCGCGGTCTCCGGGAAGTGACATTTGGGTCCGGTTTGGCGACTTGCCTGTCGAAACGGCAATAGACTTCGCGAAATGCACGGATCAAAGCTGTGCTTTCCCGCCGGCCCGTTCTTAGACTATGGCCTTCACGGTTCCTGATTGAAGCAGAAGCGCCGCCCCGCAATGGCAACTGACTTCCTTCCGCGCTTTGGGACGGGACATGTTGCCCGTGAGTACGCTTTATCTTGGCGTCGACCCACGCTTGAGCGGCGCCATCGCAGTCGTCAACGGCGACGATCGACTCATCGCCGTTGATGACATGCCGATCCGCGCGCGCGGAAGTGGCCGCGTGAAGCACGAGGTCGCCGCCGCCGCCATCGCCCACTTGCTCCGGCCCACGTCGAAGCGATCGCGCATTGGATCATCGAGTCGGTTGGCGCACGGCCTTGGCGGTCGGTGGTGACTTGGGCGCGAGCGCGCTCACAAGGAGGTCACAAGCGCCTCGGCGTTCACGTGCGTTGGGCCGGCAGCGGCTGCTTGTCGGCGGTAGAGTCGGACGTGCAATCGACGGGAGGCTGTCGGGCCACGCACAATCGAGCGCGTGGTAGTGGCTTCCGTGTCCGCCTACACTTTCGGCATGATGAGGCGCCACAACTGCGACGGCTTGCGTAGGAAGGGTAAAGCGGCAGCGCCGCCGGGACAGGGGAAGCCGAGTCCGAAATCGACCGCGGTCACGAAGCCGCTCACCCCGGCGATGGAGTCATTCATCGACCACTACATGGTGCGGCACAACGCGACGCGCGCTTATCTCGACAGTCACCCGGGCGCGAGCTATCAGACAGCCGCGACCGAGGGCTCGCGGCTTTACCGTGATCCTCGGGTTTCCTCGGCTATTGAGAAGTTGCTCGCCGATCAACGAGCGCAGGTCCGGGCAACGGCGAAGCGCGTGCTCGAGGAGGCGGCCGCGTTGGCGTTTTCAAACCTCGCCGACACGATCGACCGCGACGGGAACTTCATTGCGCCCGACAAGCTCCCGCGCCACGTCGGCGTCGCGCTGAAGAAGGTCAAGCGCCGCGAGATCCTAGGCCCCACCGACAAGGAGACCGGCGAGCGCCAAGTGGTCGGCCATACCGTCGAGTTCGAGATGCACGACAAGCCCGGTGCGTTGAAGCTACTCGCCCTGCACTTCGGCGTGTTCGCCGAGCCAGTGCGTGACTTGAGGGTCGGCACTGGCTTCGCCGCGATGCTTGAATCGGCTGCGGCGCGTGCGCGCGAAGCGGCCAAGGCGCCTTTGCAGCGGCCTCGTCCGGCCAAGCGCCGGCTCGGCGGGCAGTCGCTCAACCACATCGCAGATAGTCCGACCGGTTAGTCCAGTCTCTCCGTCGAACCATGACGAACCGCACCGCGCGGCCTTCACCACCGGATAAGCGTACCGGCGCCGCCAAACGCGCCGCCACCGGCGACGATGAGCACACCGGCCGCGGGGATGAGGACGCTGATAATCCAGACAACCAGCCGCAACGAATCAAAGGCGGCTTCACCGTCGTTCGCAAGGCCCTTTCGGAATGACTGCCCGGCGCGCAGATTGGCGACCCTGCGCCCGAGCCGAATCCAATGCGGAACCGCGGACCAGAGTGTCATGCCAATGAGGGCACTGAGCAACACGATGCCGACACGCTGCGCCAGCCCCGTGTTGTTCACGGCCTGCCACATCCTCTCGATCCGGTTCGGCCGATCCTGTTTCAGCTTCCGCTGCCAGACGGTGAACTTGCCCGGCAGGCGATCCTGCTTCTCCGCGTCCTGGACGTCGGCAAAGATCGCACGCAGCGTCGCGTCGAGGCCGTCGAAATAGCTGCCGCGCGCGAACGCCGGCGCCAGTTGCGTTTCGAGCAGCCGATGAGCAGCGACGTCGGTGAGGACGCCTTCGAGGCCGTATCCGATTTCGAGACGCGCCACGCGGGCATCAATGAAGATGAAGAGGATCACACCAGTGTCCTCGCCGGCACGACCGAGCGGCAGGCGCTCCGCTGCACGAATCGTGAATTCGTCGATCGAACCGACCGGCGCGCGGGGAAAGATCGCAACGGCGACCTGACCCGGCATCGCCGCTTCGAACTGCTGTAGCGCTGACGTCAGCCGCGATGTCTCGTCCGCACTCAGCAGTTGCGCGCGATCGTTGACATAGCCCGTCAGCGGCGCATCGATCGCGGCAGTGCGGGCGTCAGCCGGCGGAAAGGCGTGGTTGACGGCGCTGACCGCCACCCAAAACAGCGTGCAAACCAGCAGCACCCAGACGAACGGCGGCACGTCCCCGCGGTCGATTACCGAGGGAGCGTTGCGCGCCTCTGCGCCCTGCATCGCGTCGCCGCCGAAGCCGATATAGCCGATCGCAAGTGCTGCCATTGCTGCGAGCCAGATCCAGTACGCAGGCAGCCGTGCGAGTTCGGGGACGAGGAGCGCGAGGCTGGCATCGACAATGAACGCGACGGCGACAAGCACCTTCCACGACGTCGATACGCCGCAATCGGCGCGCAGGTACAACGTATAAAGAAACGCGATGTTCGAGAACAGTGCCAGCGCGAGCACCGAAGCCGCCCCAAACCCGATTGCACCGGCCGAACCCGGCGCCGCATCGCACCACGCGGCCGCCGTGCCGTAAACGTGCAGCGCTGAAATTCCAAGCGGTGGAGCAAATGGCGAGTTGGACGGAGCGGGGTAGAGAAGGCTCGCGGCGAGCAGCACCCACGCCAGCCGGAACAGCCAGCGACGGACACGATGCGATTTCTCGGCCGGTTGGTCGGACATGGGCCAATTGAATGTTTCTGCAAGCGGCCACTTATCGGTTCGCGGAGTCTATCCCAAGTTCGAGGGACAGCAACGCGGTCGTCCAGCGTTAGTGAGGCGCCAACAATTCGCTCATGGCGAAGCCCGAACAGCCGAATCGCAACAAAGTTGCAAGGTCTTATTAGCGTCACGACCGACCAGGCATGCGACCGTCGAGCCGAATGGCTCTCGTCGGCGGGAAACGCGGTTGGAGCGCCCGCCAAGGCGGCCTTGATTGACTGCTTTCAAAGCCTTCAATGACCGGCGCGCAGCGCGCCAAAGGGCGGCAATGGGTCGGGTACCGCCGCCCGATCCTCCGCGATGAGCGGCGGCTCTACGATCTACCCGCCGTTCGCGCATCGGTGACCGACGTGCGCTAATCAGCGGTCGCTGAGTCGAATCGCATCAATGCCGGCGACCGGCCAAAAGCCGACATCCGTAAGGATCTAACGACCGGCGCTCAGGGTGCTGGCGCGAGCCCCGCGCGCGTACTCGCGCATTCGCGGGGCGAGCGACAGTTAGCTGCAACGGCATGTTAGGCGGTGCTCCCGGTGCTCTCTTGAAACGGCCGAGTCGTGAAGCCCCAGCGGGGAACGGCACGCCGGTAGGACCGATACGACTCCCCGAACTGTGACTCAAGGGTAGGCTCCTCGTAGAAGACCACGAACAAGTGGAAGAAGATGAGGACTAGAAGTGCGTACTCTGCCAGACCGATGCTTCGGAAAAGCCAAGCCTCCCCGAGGATGAGGGCGATGACGCCGTTGTACATAGGGTTGCGGGTGAAGCGGTACAGACCTCGGACAACAAGGAAGCGTGGGGGATCGATAGGGGCGAGAGTGCCCTTGCCTGCGGCGAAGAAGTCCCAGACGCACCGGAGGAGGACAAGAGCACCGGTGATGGCGAAGACGGCGGCGCAGACGGAGGCGAGCCCGAGGCCTGGGACGCGCAGTAGGTTTCCGGCTTGGAGGATGCTGAATGGGATGTAGCCGGCCACTGTACCGGGTAGCAGCAGGACGAAGAAGAGAGCTCTGAGTGCGAGGAGGAGTCGCATATTGAGAGGGATGGGCAGCGCCTAACTAGTATTAGTTGACTTTTTAGTTGCCAATCTTGGTCGATATGCAAAGTGCCATTTTGGCAGACATCGAGGAGTGAAGGGCTGCGGCGGATTGTGGAGCCGCCGTTCAGCGCCGCAGATCGTTCGACCGTAGACGACCCGATCCCGACGGTCACGCCGGCTCGATTCGATTGACAACGTCAAATAGCGTCGAACTGCGCCCCGTTCGAACAACGATCTGGGCTGGCCAGACTTTCCTTGCTGACAGGCCGTTGCTAGTCGGCAGGTGGCGCACCGCCCACAGCGCGCGTGATGTGTGCCAGCGCACGGATTCCCACAGGGCAGCGGGCGAAAATGCCGACGCAGAATTCGCTGCGCGAACCGGGACCGACGAGAACCTCATGGGATCAACCCCGCGCTTTTCGCGAATGCTATGTAACGCCATGCCGAGACCGGCTCTTGCCATGGCAATCGGGCTGCTGGCGGTTTCCGCGGGGCTTACGCCACTGGCCAGCGCCAAGAGCGATGAAGTTGTCCGCGCGCCCTCCGGCGTAATGTATGTAACCGGAGGTACCGGCAGCGACGCGGTGGACCTGCTGAAATCCATGGAAAAGGATTTCAATCTGAAGCTGGTATTCGCGAACACGTCGGGTGCCTACTTGAGCGACGTCAAGGTCACGATAGTGGATGCTTCCGGCCATGTCTTATTGGACGCCACGTCTGAAGGACCGTTGTTGATGGCAAAACTGCCTGCGGGCGGCTATCGGCTCGACGCGACGTTTGGCGGACATTCGGAGAGCCGCAAGATCACCGTTGCCGCGAACAAGCTGATAACGGTCGACTTTCGATGGGCCGCCAACTAGCGGCTCTGTTCGCCTCGCTGAGAAGGCCATTGCCGTGCCTAGCGGCGAGGCTAAGCGCAGAACATGGTCAAGTCTATCGAATGAACGTTGAGCGGTCTCAACGAGCTTCATGCGTACTGGTCGCGGCCAGCTTGCGAAGCCCTGATGCGCTGCCGCGGTCCAGAAGCGGCGCGAGATCTTCGGGCCGCCTGACGACGACGGCAAGCTGACGCTGATCGGCCACACGGTCGAGTTCGAGATGCACGACAAGGTCGGACCGCTCAAGCTGCTCGGGCAGCATTTGGGCGTCTTCAAAGAGAAGGTCGACGCTTCGCCGGGCGGCGCCTGGCTTGACGAGGCTCAAAGCGGCCCGCGAGCGCGCGGCGAAGGAAAGCGCGTGACCGAACTTGCGGCATTCTCACACCGAAGCGCAATAGCCGAGGAGCGCGTCCGCATGACCAACGCCGTGATGATGCCGGTGGTCTCGGCGGGGTCGAAAACGACGCGCGGGCAGATCGCGAGCATTGACATCGTGTTCGACGAGAGTCCCCGTGAACGCCGCGTTCTGCGTTGGCGTGAGCACGCCCAAGACCAACCCGCCGTTGAGCACGACGGCCAGGGGAACCGGATCAGCGGCAGACGATGCGCCAGCGATAACTCGTCGATGCAAGGGAGAGCTTCTTCGTGGACACCTTTCAGGTTCTAATCGAAGGTCAATGTTTGCCTGGATTTCAGCGTGATGCAGTCCTGCTTGCGCTTGCAAAGCTGACACGACAGTCTGAGGACATCTCCGGGCGATTGCTGGCGGGACGCGAGATCGTCGTCAAATCAGGCGTGGATCTGACGCTTGCTTTGCCTCTCGGGAGTCATCATGGCAACGTATATCGTGCTGTCGAATTTCACCGATCAGGGCATTCGCAACATCAAGGAAACCACGAAGCGCGCCGATGCGGTCCGGGACCTTGCTCAGAAGATGGGCGTCACGGTGAAAGACATCTATTGGACCGTTGGCAAGTACGACGTCGTCGTGACGTTCGACGCGCCCGACGATGCGACGATGACAGCTCTCTGTCTCGCCATCGGCGCCAACGGCAACGTCAGGACGGAGACGCTGCGCGCGTTTTCCAAGGACGATATGTCACATATCCTTGCGAAGCTCGGTTAGAGCGCGCTTCCCAATGCGGCAAAGGGTGCCGGCCGCCCCTTGCTCATGTCCTGCATTGCAGCGCGATCGTACTGACGCAAAGCCGGCGCAAGCTACTCGAGGTTGTGCACAGCAGGCGCCCGGTTTCCATCGTTACACAGTTGATTGTTCGCGGCCGCGGCTTGCCGATGCGGCCGTCATACCGCCGTCCGACGTAAGCGAGCTTTCGTCATGTGTCCTGCACGGAATCAGACCTGACGGACATTGTTAGCAATTGAACTCTCGGCCGCGCAGAAAGCGGTCACCACTTTGTGAGTCGTGGGTGGGTGCTATCGACCCCTTGCTGCCCCTCGGATTTCCCGAAAGCTGCCTGTCAACCAGAGTGAAGCTGACGTTCGCGCGATTATCGCCCGGACGTGCTCACGTCCCACCCAAATCTGTGCATGGTTGTCACCGCCCTTGCAGAAGACTCAACGACCGTGCCATCCGGCCTCGCGCAGGCCCGGGGGCCGCCGTCTTGGGACCTGCCCGATGCGGACGAGCGCACCTCCGACCTCCAGCCCGTACTGGAGTACGAGTTCGATCAACGCGGTACCGGGCAATCCCCGATCGTCGCCCAGCCTGATTGCCGCCGGGCCGACGCGGTACGTCAGGCGTGCGCGCGCTTCGCGTCGACGACGCGGCGCAAACCAAGGAGGCCGAAGAGCAGCGCCACAGCGGCAGCGAGCCCCCAAATGCTTGGATAGACAGCGAGCGCGGCCACGGCGACCCATGCGATGAAGTCGGCGACGCGAACGCCGGTCGCCTTTGCGCCGCCGAACAGATTCGCGAATGCCAGGACGAAGACCACGCCAGATAGCGCTGCCTCGAGAAACCCCGTTGTAATCGCGGGCTGGAGCATGCCAGGGTACAACAGGAACAGGAACGGGATCACGTACGTCACAGCGCCAAGCGCGACCGCGTGCCGCGCCACCGATACCCAGGGCGCCTGCGCAATTCCGGCTGCGACGAACACGGCCACGCACACCGGCGGGGTGATCACCGATAGCGTCGCGTAGAAGAACACGAACATGTGCGCCGTCAGCGGCGCGACGCCGATCTTGATCAACGCCGGCGCCAGCGTAGCGGCAACAAGTACGTACGCGGCCGTAGTGGGAATGCCCATCCCCATGACCATGCAGACGGCGGCGACGATGCCGCCGATGAGGTACAGGGAGCGTGCGCCCTCGCCGACGATCATCGACGAGAGGGTCACACCGATCCCCGTCAGGTTGATCATCGCCACCAGGATCTGCGCCCCGGCAAGGAGGATTCCGACAATCACCATGCCCTTGCCGCCGTCGTCCAACGCCTTGGCGAGCATCTGCGCGAGCGGCTCCGCGGACGCGTTACGCCGTCCGATCCGCGTCACGATCAGTCCCGCAACGCTGCCGAGGATGCCGTAGAACACCGATCGCTCGAGCGAATTGCCATGCAGGATGCCGAACGCGAGGCCGGCGAAGGCCGCAAGTATCGGCAGCAGCCGCCGCCACTGAAGCACGGAGCGCCACGTCGGGATCTCCTGGTCCGGAACGCTGCCGAGGCGCTGCTCGCGGGCGATGATGTGGACGGTCATGAACACACCCAGATAGAACAGCAAGGCAGGCAGGACCGCAGCAGCCGCGATGCGAACGTATTCGATGCCAAGGATCTCAGCCATGATGAAAGCCGCGGCGCCCATGATCGGCGGCGCCAGCTGACCGCCGGTGGAAGCGACCGCTTCGACGGCCCCGGCAAGCGCCGGCGGATAGCCCAGGCGCTTCATCATCGGAATGGTGAAGCTGCCGGTGGTGGCGACGTTGGCAACGGAGCTGCCGCTCACCATCCCGAAGATGCCCGAGGCCACGGTGGCGATCTTGGCAGCGCCGCCGGTGGCACGCCCGCTGACGCGCATTGCGATGTCCATGAAGGATTGCCCACCGCCGGTGTGCAGCAAGAAGCTGCCGAACAGCGTGAACGCGGCGATCACCGTCGCGGCGACGCCCACCAGCGACCCCCACAAGCCCAGGTCGCCGAGCAGCAGAGTCTCGGCAACGAACTCGAAGCCAAAGCCTCGATGACCGAGCCGACCAGGAAGGTATTGACCGAGAAGAGCGTACGCGAGCCCTGCCGCGACCATCAGCGGGAACACGATGCCGATGGCACGACGGGACAGCTCGAGAATCACCAGAACGAGACCGGTCGTGAGCGCGATCTCGAGCCGACTTGCGGTCGGCAGCGACGTCATGATGGCGTCGGCATTCCACGTGACGTAGCCGCACGCGGCGAGCGTCGCGACGACGATTGCGGCATCGACGACGATGCCCAGCGGGCGCCAGCGCGTCGCGCCGCCGAGCGGGAACTGCAGGATCGCGAGACAGATCGCGAGCGCGACGAACACCGGGCGCTGCACCAGCGACTGGAAGACGCCGAACGCTGCGGTGTACAGAATGAACAGCGCCAGCACGAGGCTGAGCGCCGTGATCCCCCGCCGTCGCACGTCAGCCGCTCCGCGCCCGCCGTGCTACTTTGCGATCAGGCGCGCTGGGATCTGCGCGCCGCGCTCGCGGAAATAGCGCACCGCGCCGGGATGCAGCGGCGTCGTCGCGTACTTGAGCGTCATCTCTATCAGGTCGACGCCTTTCACCTCGGCGAACGCGTTGGCCTGGATCTCCTTGTCCTCGCAGACGGCTTTGACGATCTGGTAGGCGGTCTCGTCATCCATCTCCGGACCGGCTGCCGCGCCGACGCCGAACCCCCACGTCGTGTACGCAGCGATGTTCAGGCTGGGGATCGCAGGCACGTCGACCATGGACAATTCCGGCATCGCCTTCTCGAGCTTCTGCTTGTCGGCCGTGTCGAG
The DNA here is from genome assembly GCA_963728935.1 of uncultured beta proteobacterium. Taxonomy (GTDB): domain Bacteria; phylum Pseudomonadota; class Gammaproteobacteria; order Burkholderiales; family Casimicrobiaceae; genus CAVSMC01. Next base: position 16,965 of record CAVSMC010000009.1, read on the forward strand.
GCCGAGGATCTTCACCGGGGTGAACGTCGCAATCTCGCGAGAGGACGCGTCGAGCGCCATCCCTGCCCCCGACTTCACGTAGCCGACGATGCGGTTGTCCTTGATCGCAGCCACAGCTTCTCCCGTCGAGCCGCGCATGTAGTCCGGGGCGATCCCGAAAACCTTGAACGCCGACTCGGCAGTCTTCTCGGTAGCCGACCCTTTGATGCCGGGATTGAGGCGCTTGCCGCCGAGGTCGGCCAGCGCTTTGAGCCCGGAATCCGCGCGGACGACCACGTTCTGCGGCGCGATCGAATAGACCCACAGCAGCTTGATATTGCTCAGGGGCTTCCCGGCGAAATCCCCGACGCCGGTCGCCGCATTGTGCATCACGTTGGTCGTCACCAAGCCCATGTCGATCTGCTTCCGCTCCATGCGTCGGAGATTGTCGAGCGTGGCGCCAGTCTCCACGACCGATGCGTTCACATTCTTGACCTTCTGGTTGACGATCTGCGAGATCGCGACGAAGTATCCATAGTGGCTCGACGACGCCGACGTGGTCCCGATCAGTATCTTCTGCTGCGCGCCCGCGGCGATGGGCAGCAACAAGGCGACCGCCGCCGCCGTTACCAGGAAAGGGAATGCTCGTTTCATTTGGGCCTCCTCTGTTGAAATTCGATCATTTCGACCACCTCGACCGGCACGGCAACGGCGAGTTCAAGCAATAGATACGACAAGGCCTTGCCGTGCCGGTCGAGGCACAGGCTCCGATTGACGCCGCCTTCCAGCACGCCGTCGATGACGAAATTCAGCCCGTCGACGCCGAGCAAGAGATGGCGCGTCACCGCGGTCGGCCGGCGATGGGCGAACTGTCCCGCCGCGGCCGCCTCCGTCACCTGCTCCACCAGCATCGGATACGCCTCGCTCCGGTAAGCGAATACGGCGACGCTCAGGCGATTGCCCTTGTCGCCCGCCCGGGCGTGGGCGATCCGATACAACGGGACGGTGCGCAGGCTCACTTCGTCATCCGATCATTGACACGCTGCCGGCCACGCGCTCGCGCGGAACGAACGCCGACGCCGACGCGAGCAGCGGCACGACATTGAGTCGTACGCCCCCGCCCCCGGCGGGGCCGGTCGTGTACAGCGCCTCGACCTCGTGCAGTGCAAGCCGGACATCGCGCTGCTGGCCGCCGCTGACCGCAAGCCGCACGCGAACGTCGCGCGCATCCCGATTCGCCAGCCTGGCAAGCCGGACGCCCGCCGAGTCGTTGAACAGGCTCGACACGCCGATGAGATCGTAGTGTCTTCGCAGTCCGCCGATGCGCGCGAGACGCACTTCGAGGATTTCGATTGCGAGCCGGCCGCGCGCTTCCGCATTCGGCCCCGCGTACGAAATCTCGCCCTCGCCGAGCCATCCGCCGTCGTAGCAGACCGTCGCCTTCAATGTCGGCGGTCGCGCGTGACCCCGGCTGCCCGTGAGGCGAACGCGATCGGCGCCCAGATCCTCGACGTGGACGCTCGAAACGTCGAGCACGACGTCCGGGGTCAGATACGCGGCGGGATCGTGGATTTCGTAGAGGAGCTGCTCGCGGACCGTCTGCGCTGACACGAGCCCGCCGGTCCCCGTTGGCTTGGTCACGACGACCCCGCCGTCGCGATCGATTTCCGCGTACGGGTAACCCAGTTCGGCCGGCCGCGGCACGTCCTTGACGCCCGGATCCATGAAATAGCCCCCGGTCACCTGCGCGCCGCATTCGAGCAGGTGACCCGCCATCGTTCCCGCCGCGAGGCGATCCCAGTCGGACATCGCCCAGCTGAATGCCCTCAGCAGCGGTCCGAGCGCCAGCGACGGGTCGGCGACGCGGCCGGTCACGACAATGTCCGCGTCGGCCGCCAGCGCCGCCGCAATCTCCGCCGCGCCGAGATACGCATTGGCGGCGATGATCGCCGCCGGATCGACCGCGTCCTCGCCTTCAACGAGAAGTGACGCGACTTCCTCGCGCGACATCACAGCGAGCAGGTCGTCGCCGACGACCGCCGCGACCCGCACGGCTCCGATCCCCAACTCGCGGCACAGCGCCACGATCCGCTCGCCCGCGCCGATCGGATCGGCCGCGCCGAAGTTGCCGACGATGGGTATGCGCCGCGCAAGGCAGATGGGCAGCACCGGCCGGAGGAATTCGTCGAGCTCGGCCAGGTAACCAGGGCCGGCGCCGCTGCGCTGGCGCTGCTGCGCGAGCGCGAGCGTTCGCTCTGCCAGCGTCTCGTACATCAGGTACGCCGGCCGGCCGTCGTCCGCCATCGCAGTCGCGACCGCGAGGCCCGCGTCGTATCGGTCCGCGGCAAACCCGGCCGCACAACCAATCAGTACCTCCTCGCTCATTCGATCCGTCCCACAGGTTTCTCGGCGCGCTGCCGTCGGGAGCGCGGCAACGTCCTTGCCCATTTTGGGCGCGCCAGGATCGCATACAATGCAAAGATGTGCTGCATTCATCGATTCTGTCGATGAATATATCGACGAAGCTTCTGCGCGCACTCGTGGTGCTCGCCGACTGCCGGCACTTCACGCGCGCGGCCGAGCGCTGCAACCTGTCCCAGTCGGCGTTCAGTCACCTGATCCGGCGCCTGGAGCGCGACGCAGGCCTGCCTCTGTTCGACCGCAACACCCGCAACGTGGCCCTGACGGCCGAAGGCGAGTTGCTCGCCGAGCACGCCAGGCGCCTGCTTGCCGATATCGACGCTTCGTTCGCCGAACTGCGCGACCGCGCGACGCTGCGACGCGGACGGGTGTCGGTCGCCGCACTGCCGTCGCTCAGCGCCGACCTGCTGCCGCGGGTGTTCGCCCGCTACCGCCTGCGCTACCCCGGCATCACGCTTGAGCTATTCGATCGCCTTTCCGATCCCTGCCTGAATCTTCTGAACGAAGGCCGAATCGACTTCGCGCTCACCGCGCCCGGCCGCAGGCTGCAGGAGTTCGACAGCCGCTTGCTGGTGAGCGAGCGATTCTATTTCGTGTGTCCGCGCACGCACGCGCTCGCAGGTCGTCGTCGAATTGCGCTGAAGGACGTGCGGGGCGAGGAACTGCTCGGCATGGTCCGTTCCAGCAGCGTCCGCCAGCACGTCGACCGCGCGCTGGGCGATGCGGTCCGTCAGAGCACCCTCGAGGTCGAGCAGCTCGCGACGTTGGCGGGACTCATCGCCAACGGACTCGGCGTCGCGCTCGTCCCCGAGCTAACGTTGTACCAGTTCCGGCGCGACGAACTCGTCTGCGTCGAGGTCGACGACGCGAACCTGCGACGGCCCATACTCGCCGTGCAGCGAAAGGGCGTGCGTCTGTCGCCCGCCGCGGCGGAACTGTTCGCAATGATCCCGCCGCTGTTGACGTCGCTGTCATCCGCACAAGGGTCGCCGGTCGGGCGCGTGCCGTGACGACAATTCCAGCCTTAACCTAGGCGCGGCTCCGCCTGTTCGCGGCTGTCCGCACAGGGGTGCTCCGCTCGGCGCTAGGGCGCGGACGTTCATCCGCATCAAGATTTCGGAACGCCATGATCGCTGCTGGCAACGCACCCGGGGGGCAACTCCCGACCCCTATGCGGCCGGACGCGGTGCTCCACAGCGGCCGTTGAAGATGCCCGATGCCCAGCGCCTCCGCCCATGCGCGGCCGCCGCTGCCGACGCCCACCCGCGCCCAAGCGTAGCCGGGCGGCAGCGCCGTCGCCGCCAGGCCCTCGATGTCAACGGCCACGGCCGGCGCTGCGCCCTGGTCCTCGAATCCCAAAGACGTGAGCCGTGGCGTCGTTTGAGAACACGGCGTCAATCTGCCGCGAGCGCAGCTATTGGCGGACTCGGGTACCGGTGTAACCGGCGGTGTGCATCGAATAACGCTCTCCCTTTCCGCCGTTCCCATCGGGCGCTCGCTTTGGCACAGCTCAGACTTGGCGGGTCTTTCAGCACTCCGCCGGCGCGTGGTTGCATGCCGTCAGTTGTCTAGCGCCGCATTGGCACCGTCGTCGCAAGTCGAGCGGAGCCAGCGCGCCCGCACGATTTGCGTGTCCGTCCGATCGTACGAAGGCTGATGCGCCACGACCCGCACCTCGCCATGGAAGGTTGTTGGCGTAGCGTTGAACTCGGCGTTGCCCGCAGCCCTACCACCTGCACAGGTCAGGGTCACCCGGTATTCCTGCGCGCTGCGCGATGATGGCTTGATCTGGCATGCTCCATAAGTCTCGCGCCATTTTGGTGAGCGCAGTCCAATCACGGGCCGCCGGCGCGGTGAGGCACTCCCGCGAAGTACGGGTGACGTCAGGAGCAGCAACCGGCAGGAGCAGCTCAGCTGGAGGCTCAGCCGACTGGCCCGGAGCCTTGACCACGGGGTGGGCAGTTCCTGTGCGAACCTCCGACACGCGCGTCGTCACCGCAATCTCCCACAGCCCGGGCCGGACGATGGTCGACGCCGCGATGGCCTGCGCGCTCACGCAGGCGGTCAGGACAATGAAGGTGCCCAGTCGGAGAGCCACACGTCGACCTCCGGTTGCGCCGAGTACATGACGGCCGCTCATGGCGATAGGGCGTATTGCGCATCCGCGGGCGGTGGGGGCGTCATCCGAGTCCCCCGCGCGGATGCCGGCGGTCGTGAACTGCCGATCGTGCTGCTGAGCGTCGCTCGCCAGCGCTCCTTGAACTCCTGTGCCGCACCGCGTGCGCTAAAGCGCGGCGAGTCTGGAGTCGAGCGCTATCGGCCCGCCGAGCGTCGGCTGGTTGCAATAGCCATGCGATGGCGTGTTGATGATGAAATTGCGTACGAAGCGCACGTTGTGCATGCTGCCATCCGCCTCGAACGCGTTGTCGTGGAAGTTGGTCATGTAGTTGTTCAGCACGTCGATCGCCACGGGCCGCTGGTCCCAGTACTCTGGCGGCGGATACTTCGGGCCGTCCGTCGTGTCGGGCAGGTCGGGTCGGTCGCGAAGGAGCCGGGCCGATTGCCGTAGGTCTCGTCGTCGATCCCGTCGTGGAAGCCGTCCACGTAGTTGTATTGGATGACGTGCCCCGGACCACAGTACTTCACCGCGATGTATGAGCCCGCATGCGGCTCGGCCACCGCGTACTGGTTGAGCGAAAGCTGGCCCATCGCGGGTGGCCACGGCAAGCCGTGCGCCCCGGCGACTGCCGCCCAAGGGTTGGTGCCGCTCCAGCCAATAAGCACCGGGTCATTGCGCCCGATGAAGAAGTTATCCGAGATATAGAAGTTGCTCGAGCGCGAGTTATTGGTATAGATGCCGAAGCCGATGTTCTCGAAATAGCACTTCTTCACGGTCAGGCCCTTGGCGCCCGATTCGAACTGCGGCCCCTTGGTACAAACCTTGGGGCCGTCGCATCTCCAGGCAATCAACTCCACAACATGCTGCCGGCAGAATTGAAATGGGCGTAATGTCGTCAACAGGAAGAGTGGCCATGCCGGCCTAACTCAACGTAACCACTCTCCGGTAAGTCCGGGGCCGTTCACCGCCATCCTCACCATGGCGTTGTCGGTAGGCAGGCTTCAGAGTCTCAGTTTCCCCACTGCAACGCTGCTGCTCAAGCTACGGGGCTCCGACTTTTACCCCGGTGCGACTAACTCCCACTGAACGCGCCAGCCTTCGCTGGACGCACAACGGCTGCTCTCTGGAAATTTCCGAGGCGACCATGAACGGCCGCTCGTGGCCGAGTGTCGCCGTTGTCTCATGATCCCTGAATGACGGCTTTTTGATTTTTGGGCTCGCAAGCGGGCCGCCGCACACGAGGATTCTCAAGCAAGGTTTTCCTCTCGCATTTCGCCAACGGCCTCTCGCTGCTGGCCGTGGCGGACGTACCCTAACGCCAAGCATCGGCGATGTTTAGCTAATCCGAGGCGATACTATAGTCGTCAGCGGAACGTCCCGACGTGTTGGAATGCAAGACTGCTCATATCGTCCCAGTTGAACCAAATGAAGAAAGCGCGTCCCCGAATGTAATCGTCCGGGACGAATCCCCAATATCGGCTGTCGTCGCTGTTGTCCCGGTTATCCCCCATCATGAAGTAGTGGCCGGCCGGTACTCGGCAGACGAAGCCTCGTTCATTGTAATCGCAGCTCTCGCGCCCGGGAAACGGCCGCACGTTGGCTGGCAACACCGGGGGTGCGTGTGTATTCAAGGCGACGTCGTACGTTCTCCCGTTGCCGGTATCAACGGTCTCGGTGAACTGCTCTAACGTTTCAAAGCGAAGCCCTTCCAGGTAACTGTATGTGCCTTTGGCGTTGAGTGACCATTCCTTGCCGTTTACGGTAAGCCGCTTGTCACGGTAGGTGACTTCGTCGCCGCCAACGCCGACGACGCGTTTTACGAAGTCCTGCGAAGGATTGACTGGATAGCGGAAAACGACCACATCGCCGCGCTGCGGATCGCCGATCGGAATGATCTTCTCCTCGATGATTGGAAGCCGGATGCCATAAACGAATTTGTTGACCAAAATAAAGTCCCCGACCTCGAACGTCGGACGCATTGAAGACGACGGAATCTTGAACGGCTCTGCAATGAAAGCGCGCAGAGCAAGCACTACGCCCACATAGACTGTTACGTTAAGCATGCTGCGAATGGCAGCCGGGGCGTCGTGTAGGCCAAACCAAGTCGACGCATGCAGCCACTCGCGCGGGTTTCCGGTTGCAGGTATGGTACGTGTCAACGTGAAAGCACTACAGCGTTCGACCGAACTGGCCAAAAACCCCGCGAATGCAGCGGTCAGCAAAGTCTGGAACTCGCCACCCGCATCAAAGACCGCGGCTATTATTAGCACGCATACGACCACAACTGGCCAGATGGGGTCGACGTATGCCGTCCAACCTTCTTCCGAGCCTTGCCCGTCGCCTTCAACACTTTGGCGAGTCTCAACATCAGGGTACGGCAGGGCTGCCAGTCCCCTCGTCGGAATCGGCGTGGAAACTTCGATACCGATCGCCATCGCGACCGCCGCAGTTACTTGTTCGGGCTCAAAATTCCTAAGATTGAGCTTGGTGAACTCCTTTCCGGTGTCATCTGGCAGGAGCAATGCGCCGTCACGGTGATACGACGGAAGTGAACTTTTGCCCTCCAAGAGTCGCCGCGTGTGCTCCCAACTCGACTCAATGCTCGGAAGGCGACGTAGTCGACGTTTCCAGCCGTGCTGTTCCGGCGGCATTAACACGACCGTCTTTGAGCGCATAGAAGCGTCGGTCAATACTAGCTCTAGCTCCCAAAGTGTGCCCTCGCGATCGTCCGGCACGATGAATATCGCGCGCGCATCCGTAGCGAGCTGACGGACCAGCGCCCTCCATGATTCGTCGGTAGCAATAAACTTTGCGGCGCCAAGACTTGAAGACTTCGCGCCCACTGCCGCTACAGGCAGCTTTTCCCCAACTACGGTTGCTAAAGCTAACTCGACATCCCAAAAGTCACCGAGCAGCCGACGATCGGCCAACCGTGTAAGGTAGTTGGGGACTACCACGACGCCAGTGCGGCGAAATGATCGCAGATACAACACAAAGTCTTTTGGAGTTTGTCGGGCAAGTGAGGCATTCAGCCGAAACTGCTGTCGCCGACGGGAAAACCGATACAAAAAGAGACAGCCGAGAAAAATTGCGCCGCCGCCGGCCGCAGCCAGCAGCACGAAAGCTGACACCTCGCCCATTTCCCGGCGCGCTGCTCTTGGCAACAGCATGTATATCGCGAGTACAGCGGCGGGAAATAGTGCCAGAGTCGCAATCGTCCTCAGACTCTTTCTCGGCTTTAAGTAATTCGGAAATGGATTGCGGTTGTCGAGACTTCGCCATACGTCGGCTCCCGTACGCTCCGCTATTGACGCCTTAGATACCCTGGCTTCAATGTTCGTTGACGGAAGCATTGCAGCTCTCCCTAGCACTGGTTAGCGATCGTTCCTGAGGCGGTATGAACCCCAGTCTACGGTCGCCGGTTTAGACGCAAGCGCGGCCTCCGCAACCCCAATCGTCAGCCGATGTACCTCAACATGTTGTCCAGAATTGATGTCACTCAGGCGGCCTAATATTCTATCGGTGTCTGAATCGACTCAGGGCGAGGGGACCATGAAACGCCACGACGATCATCGATCGCCATTCGGCGTTGTGGCATTCGTTGTGGCAGCGCTGCTGCCATTTCTGTTCGGCGCGGTCACGACTGCGACCGGCGCGGGCGCACGAGTGTCGCTGGTCGCAAAGAAGCCTCCAATTCAGCGGCTCATTCATGAATCATGGGCTCATCTCGCCGATGGCGACCGCACCACGGCGATAAAAAAGCTGCAGGAAGCTCACCGCATGTTGTCCGCGAACCCACGGGCGTTTCCTGCTCCGCTTCGTCATGATTTGGACACCGCCATCGAACGATTGTCGACCGCCGATGGGGACGCGGCCACGCGCGCCGCTTCGGAACAACTTCTAGCCGCGCTTGAGCCGATTGATCCTCTAGGAGCGAAGGAACGGTATTTTGCGAAACGCGCGCCTTCCATGTCGGCGAAGGTGCGTGAAACCCTGGCCAGCATCGCCGGCGCATTAAGTCGCACCGTGCCGGAAAAGGTGTTCGTCTCCGCCTCCGTGAAGCAGTTCGGCGATGATTTCCGTGGCGGTGTGCTGTTGCCTCTTCTGGCGTTGAACAAGGAGCGACAGATGCGGCCATCGCTTGCCGACATGATTACTGACTGGGAACAAACGCCAAAGGAAAAGCGAGTCTTCGTAATTGGTGCACGCTCCGACACTCAATATGTGCGTGCACTGAAGACAGAGTATGCGGTCGAAGGTATCAAACTGTTTTTTTACCGAGACTGCGGGATGCCTCTATGCAGTGAGGCGGCAGTGGGTGCGTTTTTCGGAACTGCAGGTCAATTGATTGTAAGTAACTCGGCAGCCGCTTTAGCAAGCTCGTACGTGACCCTTGAGGTGAAATTGACCCAAGATTTGCACGGAACAGGACCGTCGGTCGACATAATCGATGCAGAAGCTCTTCAATACGCGGTGCTAACCGGTTCGACGAGCCCGGTCATGATACTGTCGCGCCGCGTGGCTTGCGTCGACAAGGGTAGAAATCCGATGTCCATGCTTGGTTGCTGAGCCGGCGACGCCCCGCGCGCGAGGAAATGGACTGCCCTTCGTTCACTGCCAATTTATTAGAAAGGCAAGGAGCCCTTGGGGGATGCGAGGTGCGGGGTATGGTTTAGGCAACTTGTCCAGTGCGCGTCAAATACTAGTCATCGTAGGCAAAAGCCACCACTGTAGGCGGGCTCCGCGATGCAGGAAGCGGGCGTCGCACTGCGCTGCTCACCTAAAGTGAACCGCTGTGATAGTGCTGTCGATATACGCAACCCAACCGAGCCGCGGGGGTCCAACGCCGACGAGAATCGAATGCGACGGCTTCCGGCAATCGACGCTTTGCGTGGCCTTATGCTGGTCATGATGACAATCACGCACATGCCGACGCGCTTCAGCGACGTGCTGGGCCAACCGATCGGGTTCGTCTCTGCGGCCGAAGGCTTCGTGTTCCTGTCGGCGTTTCTGGCCGGGTACGTCGCCACCGGTCGCGCAGCGACGCACGGTACGCAGGCTAGTCGCGCTTGGTTGTGGCGGCGCGCAGGCATTGTCTACGCGTGCCACGTTGGATTACTCGTCTTCCTTTTCGCGGTGATCGTCCCGATCGGTTCGTATCGCGCACAGCCCGCGATTACCGACCTTGCGTCACACTTCTTGCATTCTCCGGTGAGTGCGTTCGTTCAGAGCCTCGCGTTGGTCTACAACCCGCCGCTGCTCGACATCCTGCCGTTCTACGTTCTGTTTCTCGCCGCGACGCCACTCGCGCTCAGTGTCGCGCAAAAGCGCGGCTGGACATTTGTGCTCGTTGCCAGTGCAAGCATGTGGCTGCTGGTCCAGGTCGGTGCAGTGCGTAGGTTGTTCGAAGTGCTGCGCTACGTGCTGGATGTCGATCTACCCTATAACCAGACCGGATCGTTTTCCTTTTTCGCTTGGCAATTCCTGTGGATGCTGGGCCTTTGGGTCGGCTACGGCGTCGCCACGAAGCGCGCACAGGATAACAGGCCACCGACGTGGGTCGGCGGCATCGCGCTAGCTTATGCGACCGTTTGGCTGGTTTGGCGCCACATGAGCGGTCAAGTCCCGCAGCCGCATGGCGGCGAGCTGAACATGCTCTTCGACAAATGGACGCTCGGACCGATGCGATTGCTCGACTTCTTGTCGTTGCTGGTCGCCGCCATGACGTTCGGGCCGCGAATCGCCGATTCGATGCTTCCGGGGTGGCTCGGCTGGCTCGGCCGTGCGACGCTGCCGGCATTTTGCGCGCACCTCGTCGTGTGCCTAATCGCGCTTGCGTTGTTCGGTGCAGCGAACGCGGCGCGGCCGGTATGGCTGGACATCGCACTCCTCGCCGCGGCCTTCGGACTCATTGTCTGCGTGGCCCGTCTCGTGGGGCCGGCGCGCGCCGGCGCGACAGCGATCGGCGGCGCGCGATCGCCGCCTGCGCGCTAATTCACGTAGGGCGCAATGACGCTACGCCACAACTCGTAGCCCTTGGCGTTGAGATGCAGTGCGTCGGCTCGAAACAGCTCGGGCCGCGGACGGCCGTCGATGGTGAGCATAGGCGTGAACACGTCAATAAACACGGTGTTCGGCACCGTCGCCGCATAGTCGCGGACGAGCTCGTTGGCGCGGCGCATATCGGGCATCAACCGGGCACGTGCCGGGGACGGCTTAATCGAAATGAAACCGATCCGCGCGTCCGGAAGCTTCGCATGTATGCCCTCGGTAAAGGCCTTGAAGCGCGCGAGGACTTCGTCCGGTGAGCGGCCTGCCGCCAGATCGTTGTCCCCGGCGTAAACGAGCACGAGCCGCGGTCGGTAGGCCACGACCAGTCGATCCAGATGGCGTACGCAATCGGACAGCTTGGAGCCTCCGAAGCCCCGATTAAGCACCACGGGCAGCGCCTTGAAGTCCTTGTCGAGATTGTCCCAGAGCCGAATCGATGAGCTCCCGACGAAAAGCACGCCGCCCGGGGGCGGAGAGCGTACCTGGTCGGACGCGTCGAACGCGGCGACCGTCTGCTCCCACAGCGGGTCGGCGGGTGCAGAACTGGTCGTCGCTTGGGTGGTCGAGGCGACGGCTGAAGCGGCGGCCAGTAGGCCGACAGCAAGAACGGTTGGAAAATTCATACGCATTGCAGCATTTTAACCGATGCTGCTCCGGCGCCGCCGCCGCGGCCCAAAGATGCGAGATCCCTCCGAAGTATCCTGACCATTGGCAGTATTGGTTGTGGCCCTGCACGCGGGCTGTGAACCCGCTGATTGTCGGCGTCATCTCGAAGGCCGAGAACGTGCCGTGCGAACCGTCCAGGCAGCTATAGGTGCCATCTATGGCGCCCAGCTTTCCAGTTTGGGAATACGTGCCGCTGAAACTGCAGCTTGCAGATGAACTACTGGCGCTCATGCTGATGCTGTTTCTGAGGTTCCCTCGGTTTTTCGTCTTCCAAGGGCAAGGCATCATGCCGCAGTGTTCCGCTCATGCTGAGTCGCGATCCAGTCGTGCATGAACTGAGTCGGCGATTTGTAGCCGAGCGTGGAGTGGCGGCGAGTTCGATTGTAAAACGGCTCGATGTAAGCAAAGAGATCGGCGATCGCGTCGTCCCGCCTCGCGTAGCGCGTACCGTGCACGCGCTCGCTCTTCAGGCTGTTGAAGAAGCTTTCGGTCGGTGCATTGACGCTCCTATGTCAAGTTGGGCCGAGCGGCATCCGCCAAATCAGCCAGGATCAGCGGATACAGCTCGCGAACAATGTAGCGCTTCAGGCATCGCTGGATTTCCTTCGTCGACAGACCTTCGGCGGTGCGGCGAGCAACGTAGGCGCGCGTGCGGGGGTCGCTCCTCATTCTTACCATTGAGATTGTCCACAGTGCGTTGTTGGCGGCGCGATCGCCACCACGATTGAGGCGATGTCGCGTCGTCTTTCCTGACGACGCCTCCAACGGACTCACGCCGCACAACGCGGCCAGTGCTGCTTCGCTGCGCAGCCGGTCCGGATTGTCGCCTGCGGTTACCAATAACGTAGCGGCTGTTTGGGGACCAACGCCAAATTGTGCAAGAAGTCGGTGGCCCGCCCGTTTCGTGAGGTCGTCCAGCGCGGCATCCAGTTGGCGCAGTTCCTTTGCCAAGCTCATCCAGCGTCTTGCAAGCAGACGCAGCGTTTTGGTTAACGCCTTGAGCAGTGGCGTATCACCAATCGGCGCCAGCCGAACGCAGCGGGCGACGCACTGTTCCGGCTTGACCTTCCAGAGCGTGGCGCGAGTCGCTTCGGGAGCGGTCACGAGCAGTGCGCGCAACTGGTTGATGGCTTGAGTCTTGGCCTTCACTGCGCTGCGCCTGGCCATACTGACCGCACGCATCGCTTCAACCACGCCCGACCGCGCCTTTGGGATGGCATTGGCGTCGCCAGCAAGTACAGCCCGTGCTGCACTTTCGGCGTCGGTCGGATCGCTCTTGCCGCGCAATCTGCGGCGGGACCGATCCGAACGATTGACCTCGGCCACCTTGATGCCGCGCTGTTGCATGTAGCGAGCCAGTCCAGCACCGTAGGTACCAGTACCTTCAACGCCAGCCCGGCTGAGCCGACCGAACGAGCCCGCCCATTCAACCAATTGTTCGTATCCGCTGGCCGTGGTCGGAAACGAGTGCGTCGCAACGACGCGGCCGACCTCGTCGATCAAGACCGCCACATGCACGTCGAGATGCGTATCAACACCGACAATAACCTCGGGCTCTTCCATGGGGAGGCTCATGCAGTTCTCCTGAATGTGTGGCATTGCGCTGCCAACCCCAATCGCAGGACAGGACACTCACGATGCAAACAAACAAAGCTCCTATCAGGTCACCGACGACGGGCCCGGCAACGGCAGGGGAACGCCGGACCCGCGTCGACAGGTCAACGCAAAGGCAGTGAGCCAATCCCAGCACGAGTCAGACCGGGCCGGACGTTCGAGGCAATCGTAGACTGAGTATCCCAGCAGTTCCCTTGGCGGCTCATCGAGCAGACCATGCCGTACTCGGTCAACTTGTCCTGGAACGCATGACTGGCGTATTGGCTGCCCCGATCCGAGTGATGCAGCAAACCGCGCGCCGGTTTCCGACGAAACCACGCCATCGTCAGCGCGTCGATCACGAGGTCCGAGGTCATCCGTGGTTTGATCGACCAGCCGACGACTTCGCGATTGAACAGATCCAGCACGACGGCCAGGTACAGCCAGCCTTCGTCCGTCCAGACATACGTGAGATCGGCCGACCACGCTTGATTGGGTGCGCTGGGCGCGAAGTTGCGCTCCAGCAAATTCGGCGCGACCGGCAGCGCGTGCTTCGAGTCCGTGGTCGCCTTGTACCGCCGTTTGTGCCGGGCCCGAATGCCGTTCTCACGCATCAGACGTTCGACTCGTTCCTTGCTAGCCGGAAAGCCGCGCCCACGAATCTCCTTCACCATCCGCGGCGAGCCATACGCTCCTTTAAGCTGCGCGTGAATGGCGCGGATCAGAGCCAGCAATTGCGGATCACGCAAGCGCCTGTCGTTCGACCTGCCGCCACTCTTCCACGCCCGGAAGCCACTGATGCTCACCGCCAGGGTCGTGCACATCGCCGGCAACGGATACGCTTTGCGTTGACCATCGATCCAGGCGTACTTCACAGCGCATCCTTGGCGAAGTACGCCGTCGCTTTTTTCAATATCTCATTCTCCATCCGCAGCCGTGCGTTTTCGGCCCGCACCCCCGAGAGCTCCATCTGCTCCGGAGTGATCGCCTTGGCTCCCGGCGGATGGAGCTTGCCGGCTTTCGCTGCCTTGACCCAGTTGCGCAGTGTCTGTTCAACCAGACCCAGCTCCTTGGCCACCGCGCCGATCCCCTGGCCGCTCTTCACACGCTTCACGGCTAGTTCTTTGAACTCCGCCGTGTACTCCTGCTTCGGTATCTTGAACATCTCTTCTCCTTCCAGTCAGTCGAGGTTATACCCCACCTCCTGGAAGACGAATTTCCGGGGGAAGCTCATTCCGCTTTGGTTCACCGTCAGTAGTCCTGCAAGTTCCCGGATGCCGTTTAGATAACTCGGCACACAGCCGGTGGCGCGGATCGAATAGCCGCCGGCGTATGTGCCCGTGTAGTCCTCGTTCTTCCACGTGGTGCGCGTCAGAAGTTTCGATACTGGTACACCGTCCGCCGTGTACGTAAGCGTTGCTTGATTAAGCCCCGTCAGCATGAACTGCGCGTTTCCGACTGTCCGGGTAGCGACATTGCCTGAATTGAACGCGCGTTCGTCGCTGCTGCTTGGCCCGCTTCGTTTGAGCCGCCTTCTCGCCGGCGGTGCGGTGCGCGCGTTTCTTCGCTGCCTTAGCGGCGCCTATCTTCCTAACGCGCGTTACGCGCGCCTTGCGTGCTGCTTCGACTCTCTGGTCTGGCATAACGGTCCTCCTGTGCACGTAATGCCTATCGTCCGGCACTGCCCCGCATGGCCCTTGAGGTTTGTCAAAGCGAAGGCGCGACCAAGGACCGACAACGCGGAGCACCGCCTGCGCGGCGGTGGGCAGCATGGCACGCGATGAACCGTTGCGATTTAGAGGCGATTCCTACATCGCGCCTACACGAGCGACGAAGCGCAGAAGGTAAAACGGCCTGCTCGAATGCAGGCCGCTGATTTGATTGGTTGCGGGGGCAGGATTTGAACCTGCGACCTTCGGGTTATGAGCCCGACGAGCTGCCAGACTGCTCCACCCCGCGGCAGGAATGTAAGTATAGCGTCGCACGCGCTGAATCGTCAAACCGAGCGGCTCACAACCGAGCGGCTCACAGCTTCTCCGTCTCCGCTGCCCGGACTCCACACGAGCAGCTTCCCCTCGATCCACGCGACGGCGGCGTCGAGGAGCAGCTTGAACGCCGTTAGCACACGAGGATGCCCGCGAACACGGTGTTGATGTCGAACACGCCCTCTGGCTGGAAGATCAACTACCCGACGCTCTTCGCCGAGCCGGGATATTCGCCGACGGCCGCTCCAACGAACCCCATGCCGACCGACGTGTGCAGGCTCGAGAACACCCACGACGACGTCGCCGACGGCAGACAGATGTAGCGCAACAGTTACCGCCGCGAGGCGCCGAGCATGCGCGCGTTCGCGAGAACAACCGGGCTCACTTCCTTCACGCCCTGGTTGACGTTGAAGAACACGATGAAGAAGACGAGCGTGACGCCGAGCGCGACCTTCGACAGCACGCCGAGCCCGAACCCCACGGCGAAGATCGGCGCGAGGATCACGCGCGGCATCGCGTTCATCGCCTTGATGCACGGATCGGCGAGCGCGGAAGCGAGCGGCGACAGCGCAAGCCACAGACTCACGATAAGACCCAGCAAGCTGCCGACAGCGAACGCGAGCACGGTCTCCCACGCCGTGATCGTGAGATGCGAATAGATTTCTGCACCGTCCGGTCGAACGTCTTCAGATCGCGCGTAACGTTTTGCCTGGCCTTCGAGCGGAACGCTGCCGTCGTGCTTGTAGGAGTTTAGGTTCTTCTCGAGTGCGGCCTTGTATTGCGCGCAGTCGGTGTAATAGTCGGTCGGCACCGCCGCGACGATCTGATCGGGCGCTCGATGTCTGGATGAAGCGCAACGCGCGCATGATTGCGTTTACCGCTGCCCGCCTGTGTTCGGATACTTCTTCGCGAAATCAACCGTCGCATAGATGCAGCCCACCGCATACGCGCGGCCATAGACATCGCGCATGCCCTTCGCCGTGCGCCTGCATCGACCGCGTCCACGATGGAACGGTCGGCTTCGAACCGGAAATGACGGCGCATGACTCTCCTCCGGAAAGAGCGTCTTCGTAACGGTCGCGATGCCGCGTTGTTGTCGTCGGCGTGACGTTACGGCGTCAAACCGTACGGCCGTTGCGGCGCGCCGCGTTGCCGCGATCGAGTGCCTTCAGCGCGTCGGCGATTGCGGGTCCGATCGACAGCTCGGCCGTTGCGGATTTCGCCGCCAATGTCTTCACGGCGGCGGCAAGACCGTCGGCGAACACGTCGTGCTCGGCGAGCCCGTGGCCGAACAGCGCGTCACCGAGTGCGGTGCCATCGCGGCCGACTGCACAACCGGCATCATCGCCGGCGCTGGCCGTCAGCACGACGGTCGATTCATCGGCCAGCCCTTGCTGGAAGTCCGCCGAGCGACACGCCGACACGACGACGATCCTCCATTTGATGCCGGCGTCGTCGAGCAGCGCGCGCAGCGTCGACGGCGACAGCGGAAGCAGGTCGAGCGGCGGATGCACGACGTCCACGCCCGCGTTACCGCCGCGGCCGGCGATGTAGACCATCACGACATCGGACTCCGGATCGATCGTGGCGCCGATCTCGCGCAGCGTCTCGCGCAGATGCGTCACCGTCGCGAACGGCGCATCGAGCAGCGTCTGCGAGTCGTTGGCGAGCACGATCGAACGGTCCCGCGTGTCCCAGCGTTCGTCCATCAACCGCTGCGCGCGCATGACGTCGGCGTGCAATGCGGGCTCGCGTGCATCGGCGTCAAAGCCGACGAAATAGAGATCCGTCACGCCCGGTCGCTCGTCGGCGAGCGCGTCGAGCGCGTTGTCGAGCAACTGCTGCTGCGCCGCCTGCACGAGCTCGGAGACCGGGCTCGAGCTCGCGCCGGCCTCCTCCGACGACGATTCGTCCTGCCACCACGGCAACGACGGGAAGAACGTCGGTGCGAGCCACGTCGGCGCGGCGAGCACGGCGCCGCCGACGATCGCTGCGAAGAATCTGCGCCGGCCCTCGCCTTCGAACGCGACCCAAGTCGCTCGCACGATCATCGCGATGAACCACGCCGGAACGACGTATGCAAGCCATGACGCCGCGAACTCCGGGATGTCGCTGACACGACCGGCGAACGCGATCAGCACGTCGGCCAACTGGATCAGCGGCGCACCGGAAAGCACGATCACCGGCAATGCAAACGCGAGCGACGCGCGTCGGCGGACGACCGCGATCAGCGCGGCAACGGCGAGCAGAAGGCCGAGCGTGAAGAACTCGTTACCGGCGCCTTGCCACGAGAACCGCGCATCGGGGCCGTAGCGGACCCAATCGCCGCCGACGTCGATCAGCGATGAGAAGCCGAAGACGAGCAGCAGCTGCGCAAGGTCGATGCGAAACGAAAGCTTGCGCACGGGCAACGCGAGCGCGAGTCGCGCGCCTGCGCCGAGGTTGCGCGCAAGCGCGCTCAGCACGTAGCGGGCGCGCAAGCGGCACTCGCCTTCGCGTGCAGACGCGCTTCCAATACGGGCAATCGGCGCGCGATGGCGGTGCCGACCGAGATTTGCGGATCGGACGCCGGCGCGCGTCCCTCGCTGCGCTCCCGCTCAGCGACGAGCGCGCGCGCCTTTTCGAAGGCGGCGGGTATCGACCACTGCTCGCGCAGCGCGCGATTGAACAGCGCGTCGGTGAAGTACGTGAGCTCGGACTGATCGCCGCATCCGAACGATCGGCGATCGGCCGCCGCAGCGGTGAGCACGATCGTTTCGTCGCTCGCAAGCGCGGGAATGAATCCGCCCGAGTAGCACGCCGACACGACGATGATCCGCCATCGGATGCGGGATTCGTCGAGGATCGTCTTCAAGCGCGTCGGCGTCAGCGAATCGAGCCGCAGCGGTCCAAACGACGCCGCGAGCGCGTGGTCCCTGCCGCCGTGACTGGTGAGGAACAGCAGCACGATATCCTCGTCGCGATCGATCGTGCGTCCCACGGCGTTCAGCGTGGCTTCGAGATTGGTCACCGTCGCAAGCGGCTTCTCCAGCACGCTGCGCGGATTGTTCACGAGCACCACCGAGCGGCGTTCGCCGTCGAATCGCCGTGCGACGACGCTGGCGGCGACCTCGGCATCGTTGCGGAATACGTCTTCCTCCGCGTAAGGAGCGAATGCGACGAAGTAGAGTTCGACCACGCCGGGACGCTGCGGCGCGAGTCCCGCGAGCGCGTCCGACAGCAATCCCGGCTGCTTCGCGAGCGCCTGCTCCGACACGGCTGCCCAATAGTCGGCACGTCTGCTCGTCGCTCGTTCCGCCGCGTACCACCAATGACTCTCACCGAACAAGACTTGGACGCCGAGGGCGCTACCGAACAGCAGCGTTACCACGGTTGCGATGCGCGGCCACAGACGTGGCGGGCGCTTTCCGAGCGCGAGCAGCAGGACGCGCACGAGTACGAACAGCTGCCACGCGGTCAGCACCAGCCATACGATCCACGCCGCGAGCGTCCCGTATCGGGCCGCGTGTTCCATCATCATCCGATAGCCGAGCGCCGCGACTTCCACCAACGGCGTGGATGCCGCCGACAACACCGGAATCGTCAGCATCAGGTGCGGCTCGCGCAACGCAATCGAGACGATGGCCGTCACGAGCAGGAATACGGCCGTCACGAGCGCGACCTCGCTCGCGCCGAAGTAGCTGAACTGCGAATCCGGTCCGACACGGATCCAATCGAGCAGGACGTCGAGGGCAGCGTTGAACGCGAACAACAGCAGCAGCGCTCCGAGCGTCACGTGGAACGCGCGAATCGAAACGCGCAAGCCGAGCGCGAGCCGCACGCCTGCAACGAGGTTGCCGGCGAGATCGAGCAACGCGGATCGCATCGGATGGCGCGCCGTTATGCGCGCCCGCTGGAATGTGCGGCGATGTAAGCCTTCACCGGCTCGACCGCGGCGGGAAGCGTCGTGCAGCGTTGCGGTCTCGACTCGAGGTCGGCATAGGCCGCGGGACGATCGGGATCGCGGCCGAGCGCTTCGCGGATGGTCGCCGCGAACTTCGCCGGCAGCGCCGTTTCGACGCAGACGATCGGCACCCCCGGCTCGCGGCGCTCGCGCGCCACTTTGACGCCGTCGGCCGTGTGCGGATCGATCAGCGTGCCGTGCCGCGTCGCGACGTCGCGAATCGTCGCGAGCCGATCGGCGTGCGTGCTGCGGCCCGACACGAAGCCGCTTGCCGCCACGCGTCCGCCGTAGGGCGCGCCCGCCAGATCGAATTCGCCGGTGCGCGCAAGGCGCGACCACAGCTCGCGCACGATCGACGCGTCCCGACCGACCAAATCGAACACGTAGCGCTCGAAGTTCGACGCCTTCGAGATGTCCATCGACGGACTCGACGTCGCGTGCGTCTCAGCGGCGCTGCGAACGCGATAGCGGCCGGTACGGAAGAACTCGTCGAGCACGTCGTTCTCGTTCGTCGCCACGACCAGCCGGCGGATCGGAAGCCCCATCGATTTCGCGACGTGGCCCGCGAGCACGTTGCCGAAGTTGCCCGATGGCACGGCGAAATCGACCGGCGCGCCGATCTGCGGCGCCACGGCGAAATAGCCATTGAAGTAGTAGACGACCTGCGCCGCCACGCGCGCCCAGTTGATCGAATTGACGGTGCCGATCGAATGGCGCGCCTTGAATTCGGCGTCGCCGCTCACGGCCTTCACCATGTCCTGGCAATCGTCGAACACGCCTTCGATCGCGAGGTTGTGGATGTTCGGATCGGCGAGCGCGTACATCTGCGCCTGCTGGAACGCGCTCATCCGGCCGCGCGGCGACAGCATGAACACGCGGATGCCGCGCTTGCCGCGCATCGCGTACTCGGCGGAGCTGCCGGTGTCGCCCGACGTCGCGCCGACGATGTTGAGCTCGCGGCCTTCCTTGCCGAGCACGTACTCGAACAGGTTGCCGAGAAGCTGCATCGCCATGTCCTTGAACGAGAGCGTCGGCCCGTTCGACAGGTGCAGCAGGTAGAGCGAGTCCTCGAGCTTCGTCACCGGCGTGATGGCCTCGGTGCCGAACGCCGCCACCGTGTACGTGCGATCGATCAAGGGACGCAGGTCCGCGGCAGGAATGTCGTCGATGAAATGGCCAAGCACCGCGTACGCGAGCTCGCGGTAGCTGCGTCGCGCGATCGGCGCGAGATCGCCGGGCGCGATGCGTGGATACGATTGCGGCACGGCGAGGCCGCCGTCCGGCGCGAGCCCTTCGAGCAGGATCGAGCGGAATGGCTGCGGCGCGTCGTGCCACGCGCCGCGCGTGCTGACGTAGCGCATCAGCAGTCTTCCTCCTCCGGCGCGCGGGAGAGAGGCGGGGGTGAGGGCCCATCACGCATCACCCGAGCCCCTCCATCCGGATGCGCACGACGTGCCCGCTCACCGTCGTAAGCGCCTCGACGTGCGCGATCGCATCGACGACGTTGCGCTCGAGCGTCACGTGCGTGAGCAGGATGATGTCGGTCTGGTCCTCGCCCTCCGACGGCTCCTTCTGGATCATCGCGTCGATCGAGATGTCGCGGTCGGCGAGGATGCGCGTGATGTCGGCAAGCACGCCCGGACGGTCCTGTACGCGCATGCGCAGGTAGTAGCTCGTCTCGACGTCGCCCATCGGCAGCACCGGCGTGTCGGACAGTTGATCGGGCTGGAACGCGAGGTGCGGCACGCGATGCTCGGGGTCGGCCGTATGCATCCGCGTGACGTCGACGAGATCGGCGATCACCGCGCTCGCCGTCGGTTCGGCGCCCGCGCCGGCGCCGTAATAGAGCGTCGGCCCTACGGCATCGCCTTTGACGAGCACCGCGTTCATCACGCCTTCGACGTTCGCGATCAGTCGCTTCGACGGAATGAGCGTCGGATGCACGCGAAGCTCGATGCCGGTCTTGGCCCGGCGCGTGATGCCGAGAAGCTTGATCCGATACCCCATTTCCTCGGCGTAACGGATGTCCTCGCGCGTGAGCTTGGAGATGCCTTCGGTGTAGACCTTGTCGAACTGCATCGGCACGCCGAATGCGATCGCCGACATGATCGTGAGCTTGTGCGCGGCGTCGATGCCTTCGATGTCGAATGTAGGATCGGCCTCGGCGTAGCCGTGCGCCTGCGCGTCCTTCAGCGCCGCGTCGAACGACTCGCCCTTCTCGCGCATTTCCGAGAGGATGAAATTCGACGTGCCGTTGATGATGCCGGCGATCCATTCGAGGCGGTTCGCGGTGAGACCTTCGCGCAGCGCCTTGATGATCGGGATGCCGCCGGCGACCGCGCCTTCGAACGCGACCATCACGCCCTTCGCGTGCGCGGCGGCGAAGATCTCGTTGCCGTGGCGCGCGAGAAGCGCCTTGTTCGCCGTCACCACATGCTTGCCGTGCGCGATCGCCTGCAGAATCAGCGAGCGCGCGGGCTCGATGCCGCCGATCAATTCCACGACGATGTCGACTTCGGGATGTTCCAGCACGACGTTCGCGTCGTTGGTGAGATTGACGCCGGTCGCCCCGCGCGTGACCTCGCGAGCGCGCTCGAGCGCCCGCTCGGCGATCCACGTGATGCGGATCGGCCGGCCGGCGCGGCGCGTGATCTCCTCCTCGTTGCGCCGGAGCACGCGCCACGTGCCGAGCCCTACGGTGCCGATGCCGAGCAGCCCCACCTGCAGCGGTTTCATCGCGGTATTCGCCATCTCACCAACCCCCTGCCCGTCGTCCCCGCGAACGCGGGGACCCAGCGTCGTCCGCCAATAGACGCTGGATTCCCACCTCCGCGGCAATGACGAGCGTCGCGGTATTCGCCATCTCAGCCGCCTTTCAGCACGCCATCCTTGCGGAACATGTCCTTGATGCCGCGCACCGCCTGGCGCGTGCGAGCCTCGTTCTCGATCATGGCAAAGCGCACGTGATCATCGCCGAACTCGCCGAAGCCGATGCCGGGCGATACCGACACCTTCGCCTTCGCCAGGAGCTGCTTGGTGAAGGCGAGCGAGCCGGCCTCGCGATACGGCTCGGGAATCTTCGCCCAGACGTACATCGACGCCCTGGGCAGCTCGACCATCCAGCCGGCCTCGTGCAAGCCTTTCACCAGCACGTCGCGCCGCTTCTGGTAGCGCATCGCGATCTCGGCAACGCACTCCTGGGGACCTTCGAGCGCGGCGATCGCGGCGACCTGGATCGGCGTGAACGTCCCGTAGTCGTGATAACCCTTGATCCGCGAAAGCGCGTAGACCAGATCCCTGTTGCCGACCATGAAGCCGATCCGCCAGCCGGCCATGTTGTAGCTCTTCGACATCGTGAAGAACTCGACCGCGACGTCGCGCGCGCCTTCGACCTGCATGATCGACGGCGCTTTCCAGCCATCGAACGTGATGTCGGCGTAGGCGAGGTCGTGCACGACCCAGATGCCGTGCTCGCGCGCGAGCGCGATGATCTTCTCGAAGAACGGCAGCTCGACGCATTGCGCCGTCGGGTTCGACGGGAAGTTCACGATCAGCATCTTCGGCTTCGGGAAGCTCGTATGGATCGCTTGCTCGAGCTCGGCGAAGAAGTCGACGTCCGGCGTGATCGGGACGTGACGGATGTCGCTCCCCGCGATCACCGGCCCGTAGATGTGGATCGGATAGCTCGGATTGGGAACGAGCACCGTGTCGCCCTGCCCCAACGTGGCGAGCGTAAGATGGGCAATGCCTTCCTTCGATCCGATCGTGACGATCGCCTCGGTCTCCGGATCGAACGAGACGCCGTAGCGACGCTCGTACCAGTGACAGATCGCGCGACGAAGCCGCGGGATGCCTCTGGACACCGAGTAGCCGTGCGTATCGGGACGGCTCACCGTCTCGATGAGCTTGTCTACGATGTGCTTCGGCGTCGGGCCGTCGGGATTGCCCATGCCGAAGTCGATGATGTCCTCGCCGCGACGGCGCGCGGCCATCTTGAGCTCGGACGTGATGTTGAAGACGTACGGCGGCAGGCGCGTGATGCGCTCGAACTCGTTGGCGGGGGAGGCGGACATGCGGGCTCTTTCGGCGTAAGCGCCCGGAACCGTCCGAGCGACGTGAAAGCGAGGAAGTCGGATGGTAGCGGATCGAAGGGCTTGCCGCAATGCAACATGCTAGATTGGCGCCATGAAATTCCACCTGTCCACGGGCGAGGGCAACGTGATCACCGGCGTCGGCCCCGGCTGGATCCGCATCGGCGTACGCGAATATCGCGAGAACGTCGTGATGACGGCTGAAAGGATTGCTCCGGGCTGGGCTCCCGGTGGATTCGATCAGCTGGGCGCCGCCGATTTCGATTCAGTCGTCGCGCTCGCCCCCGAGATCGTGCTGCTCGGCACGGGGGCAACGCAGCAGTTTCCGCACCCGCGGATTACACGGTCGCTCACCGACGCGCATATCGGCGTCGAAGTGATGAGCACGCCCGCCGCGTGCAGGACGTTCAACATTCTCGCGGCGGAAGGCCGCAAGGTCGCGGCGGCGCTGCTGCTGTAAGGGGTCCGCGTGGGCTTCGGACTCGATACGCCCACGGCGATCGACGTCGTGGCGCGGCAGCGGTGTGTGGTCAGCCTGACGCCGTTCGTTACTGGCGCAACGCGGTCACCAACGAGCGGATCTCGGCGGCGGCGTCGGCGAGCGTGTTGAAGAGCTCGGGCTCGTTGAGCTTGTCGGGCGGCGCCGCGCCGGGGCGCAGGTGTATGGGGTTCGTCTGCGCGGCAACGAGATTGGCGAGCGTCACGATATCGGCCATCGTGCGCGCCGGCATCTGATAGCGCCCGTTCTCGTGCTCGGCCACCGCGGTGAGCGTCGCGTCGGAAAGACCGAACGAATGCAGCACGGTCTGGCCGATCGGCGCGTGCCAGTCGGCGAGCGTGTCATCGAGCGCGGCAGGATCGGCATCGAGCTCCGGATAGCGCGTCGCCCGGGCGAGCAGATAGAAGTAGCCGATGTCATGGACCAGGCCGGCGAACATCGCCTCGTCCGGGTTGATGCGCGTCTTCTTCTGCGCGATGACGAACGACAGCGCAGCCACCTGCAGGCTGTGGCTCCACGCGATCTCGGCACGCTGCGCGTACTTGCGCATCTCATCGGCAACGCGCAGCTGGTCCATCGCGACCGCGACGGCGACCGAGCGCACCGTCTCGAAACCGACGCGCGTGATCGCCGTACGAACATCGCCCACCGGCCGACCGCCCGGATTAACCGCAGCCGAGTTCGCGATCTGCACGAGCTTTGCCGCGAGCAGCGGTTCCGACGCGACCACGCGCGCAACGCGATCGGCGTTGATCGCCGGATCCTGGAGCGCGCGCCGGATCTTGATCGTCGCATTGGCGAACGTCGGAAACGTGACGTCTCGCTTCGACAGATCGGACGCGATGTCCTGCAGGAATCGGAAAGCGACTTGCTGATTGTCCAAAGGCGTCATGCAGCCGATTCGATCGGGTCGAGCGTACCGCGCGGCAGGCGCCTTGGCCAGTGCGACGGCACGCCGCAAGCGCGCGCTGCCTCCGCGGCGCAGTCCAGCCGGAATGCCTGGCCGATGCTCGCTATTCACCCACTGCGAGCAGCGTGCCGTGCTCGCGTGCGTAGCGTACAGCCCACGCGAAGAGCATCGCGCCGAGCGCGAGGTAGAAGACGTCGAGCCCGACGGCGAGCCAGAAGCGCTCCCACTGGAAGACGCCGTCGCGAAGCACCGCGCGCATACCCTCGAATACATGCGCTGACGGCATCGCCTGCGCCACCGGCTGCAGCCACGCCGGCAGCACGCCGATCGGGTAGTAGACGCCGGACACCGGCGCGACGAGGAAGATCGACGCCCACGCGAGCTCCTCGGCACCCAATCCCCAGCGAAGGATCATTCCCGACACCGCGAGGCCGATCGCCCAGCCGAACGCAATCAACGCCACGAAAAAGCCGATCAGCGGAAACCCGAGCGAAAAGATCGAGTACTGGAACAGCAGCCACGCGGCGAGGCAGGCGCCGCCGACGCCGATCGCCGTGCGCAGAATGCTCAGCGTGATCTGGCCGGCAATGAATTCGGGCAGCGTCAACGGGCTCACGAACAGGTTGCCGAGGTTGCGCGCGTACATCTCCTCGATGAACGTGAGCGACGTTCCGAGCTGGCCGCGGAACAGCACGTCCCACAGCAGCACGGCGCCGATGAAGAAGCCCGGCGCGTCGCGCAGGAAGTTGTTGGTCGGCGCAAGGTAGATCGTGACGAACGCCCAGAGCACCATCGTCACCGTCGGGTAGTACATCATCGACACGATCCGCGGCCACGATTTGAGCATCAGATACGCGTGGCGGCGCACGAGCGCGCCCACGCGCCTCGCCGAAGCGGCGGCGCCGCGTTGCGGAAGCAGTGCGACCGTTGCGCTCACTCGCCCTCCGATGCCTCGACGTTCAATGCAGCCTCGCGCCGTCGGGCGAACACCTCGCTCGCGCGGCGACGCGCCCTGAGGGCCTTGGCTTCGCCCGCCGCGCTCACTCGCCCTCCGATGCCTCGACGTTCAATGCAGCCTCGCGCCGTCGGGCGAACACCTCGCTCGCGCGGCGACGCGCCCTGAGGGCCTTGGCTTCGCCCGCCGCGCTCTCGCCCTCCAACGCGCGCATTATTCACGCTCCGGCCGCACGGCAGCGAGGTCTAGCCGGCCAGTCGACTCGCCGGCGCGCGCGACGTCGAGGAACACCTGCTCCATGTTCGCGCGCCCGTAGCGCGCGAGCAGCGCCTGAGGCGAGCCGCGGTCGACGATCTCGCCCGCGCGCAGCATGACGACGTCGTCGCACATCCGCTCGACTTCGCCCATATGGTGCGACGCGAGCAGCATCGTGCACGCGGTGCGCCGCTGGTAGGCCTCGAGCCACGATCGGACGCGATCGCCGACGTCCGGGTCGAGCGAAGCGGTCGGCTCGTCGAGCAGCATCACCTCCGGCTCGTTCAGCAATGCCTTCGCGAGCGATGCACGCGTGCGCTGTCCGGCGGAAAGGCTGCCGTACGGGCGGCCGAGCAAGCCCTCGAGATCGAACTCGGCGGCGAGCGCGGCGATTCGCGCGCGCGGATCAGCAATGCCGTACAGGTCGGCGTAGATGCGCAGGTTCTCGCGCACGGTCAGCCGCTTCGGCATGTCGACGTACGGGGAGGTGAAATTCATCCGCGGCAGCACGCGGTGCCGCTGCCGCGGCATGTCGCAATCGAGCACGCGAATGCGGCCGGCGGTCGGCGTCAGCACGCCGAGCAGCATCGCGAGCGTCGTCGTCTTTCCGGCACCGTTGCCGCCGAGCAGCGCCGTGGTCGTGCCGCGGCGAATCGAGAACGACACGTTCTTCACCGCTTCGATGTCGCCGTAACGCTTCCACACGCCGTCGACGGCGATCGCGAGATCCGCGCCGCGGGCATCCGCCAACGAGCCCGCAGCCGCGCGGACGGCGTCTAGCACGAAATCGTGTTCCGGCAGAATTCGGCGAGCTCGCGGACGACCGTCCGCTCCGCGACCGGCGCACGCGCGCGGCCGGCGCCGCCGTAATCCATGGCGAGCTTGAAGTCGTATTTCTGGAAGAACGCGTCGAATTGCTCGGCGCCGAGCGTGCCGACGGCCGACAGCTCGTCGGACGTCGGCTCGTATTCGAGAAGGATCGCCGCGAGCGGCTGCGGCGCGGGGCCGGCGAGCACGCGTGCGCCGCCGGCGGGATCGTAGACGCTGTGATCGGCGCAGCAGTGAATGACGTGCGCATCCGAGGTCGGCGAGCGTTCGCGCTGGTAGCGGATGAACGAGACGTCCTTGGTCGGATAGGCGAGCTTGTGCGCGCAGATCGCCGAAAACGAGACGATCGCATGCTCGGGACCGACCCCGCCCTCCCACGCGTACGTCGAGCCGTCGTCGCGGCGCAGCGTCGTTGGCGCCGTCACGCGCTGTTGCAGGTTGAGCAGGAAGCACGGCGTCGCGGCGTACGGATAATGGAATACGTAGTTCGTGTCGCGGGCGAGCGAGCGCGCCTTGATCGGCTGCCCATGCACGTCGACCAGCAACGCGCGCGCGTAGCGTCGCGAAACCGCGTTCGCGGGCACGGCGGCATAGGCCGCGATGCCGGCCGCTCCGCCAATCGCCGCGCACGTGCCGAGAAAGCGCCGTCGTTCCATGCGTCCCCGCGCGGCTATACCCCGAGCAGCTCGCGAATGTGCTCGGCGACGCTGCGGCCGAGCGCGGAGAGCGCATAGCCGCCTTCGAGCGTCGAGACGATCCGGCCCTGCGCGTGCCGCTGTGCGACCGCGGCGAGCTCGCGCGTCACCCACGCGTAATCGGCTTCGATCAGCTTCAGGCCGGCGAGCGGATCCTCGCGGTGCGCGTCGAAGCCGGCCGAGATGTAGATGATTTGCGGCGAGAAGCGATCGAGCGCCGGCAGCCAGTGCTCGCGCACGACGTCGCGGAATTGCTGGCTGCCGGTACCCGCGGGCAGCGGGATGTTGACCATGTTCGGCGCGACGTTCTCGGTGCCCGAATACGGATAGAGCGGGTGCTGGAACGTCGATACCATCAACGCGCGCTCGTCGCCCGAGAAGATGTGCTCGGTGCCGTTGCCGTGATGGACGTCGAAGTCGGCGATCGCGACGCGATCGTAGCCGTGCGCCTCGAGCGCATGCATGGCGCCGACCGCGACGTTGTTGAACAGGCAGAATCCCATCGCGCGCGTGCGCTCGGCGTGATGGCCGGGCGGGCGCACGGCGCAGAACGCCGTCCGGCATTCGCCCCGCGCAACGAGATCGGTCGCCAGCACGACGGCGCCCGCCGCGTGGCGCGCCGCGTCGAGCGAATGCGGACAGAGCGCGGTGTCCGGATCGATGAAGTGGAGACCCTCGTCCGGACTCGCGCCCTCGATCGTCTCGATGTAGGCGGCGTCGTGACAGCGCGCAATCTGCTGCGCCGTCGCGGCAGGAGCGGTGTAGTGTCGCAGGTAGGGATCGAGTCCCGCTGCGATCAGCCGATCGCCGATCGCATGCAACCGCTCCGGACACTCCGGATGGTAAGGCCCCATGTCGTGCAACAGCGACGACGGATGCGTGATGTAGGCGGTCGGCACGGCAGGCGAACGTTGTTAGGGCGGCAGCGCACAGCGGCATGACGTTGGACCATGCCGGCGCGGCTTCGGCACGCGCGTCCGCCAGGGCTCCTCCAGGGACCGCAACCTGCCGAGCGGAGTGTAGCCCGGCTCCGGCGGTGATGACTAGCGCTGTCCGTCGGGTTAGAGTCTGGCGTGTCTATTGCTTGAATCCTGTCGCTTCATTCCACGAAGACCGCTATGACCGTCCGACCCGCGAGCCACGCGTTGGCCCCTACTGCCCAAGGGCTCGCCGACGTGCTCGCGCAACTCGAGCGGATCGTCGCCGGCAAGGATGCACCGCTGAAGCTCGCGCTCGCATGTCTGCTTGCCCGAGGCCACCTTCTGATCGAGGACATCCCCGGCGTTGGCAAGTCGACGCTCGCGCAAGCGCTCGCCGTGACGCTCGGGCTCAAGTATTCTCGCATCCAGTTCACGAGCGACCTGCTGCCCGCCGACATGCTCGGCGTGTCGATTTTCGACAGCCAGGTTCAAGCCTTTCGCTTCCATCCTGGGCCGGTGTTCAACTCGGTCGTTCTTGCCGACGAGATCAACCGTGCGCCGCCGAAGACGCAAAGTGCGCTGCTCGAGGCGATGGAGGAGCGCCAGGTTTCGCTCGACGGCCAGACGCGCCGGCTGCCCGAACCCTTCTTCGTCATCGCGACGCAGAACCCCGTCGAGCAGATCGGCGCCTATCCGTTGCCCGAGTCGCAGCTCGACCGCTTCCTGATGGCGATCGAGCTCGGCTATCCCGATCCGGCGGCCGAGCGCGAGCTTCTCGCCGGCGGCGATCGGCGCGGCCAGATCGCCACGATGACGCCGCTCGCCGATCCTCCAACGCTCGTCGATTGGCAGAAGGAAGCCGCCGGCATTCACGTCGCTCCCGCGCTGCTCGACTACGTTCAATCGCTGCTCGCGGCGACGCGAGGCAACACCGGCGGCAGCGCCGATGCCGGCGCCCGCCGCGGCCTGTCGCCTCGCGCCGGCTTGTTGCTCGTCGCGGCCGCGCGTGCGTGGGCGCTGCTCGCGGGCCGGCCGATGGTGCTGCCCGAGGATGTGCAGGCGGTGTTCCCCGCAGTCGCCGGACACCGGCTCGCCGCCGGCGCGCGAGCGGGTGCGCTGCACGCGCAGTCGCTGCTGCGCTCGGTCGCGCTGCCATAGCGATCGTCCGAGCGCCCTCGCGCGATTCGCATGCTCGCGCTGCCGCAACGGACCGGATCGCGATCGACGCTGCTCGGTCGTTATCGCCAACGTCTGTTTCGCGACTCGCCGGACGACCGCGAGCCGGTCGTGCTGCGCCATCGCCGTATCTACATCCTGCCGACGCGGCGCGGTCTCGCGTTCATCGGCACACTCGCGATGATGCTCGTGACGTCGCTCAACTACGCGCTGTCGCTCGGCTTCGTTGTCACGTTCCTGCTCGCAGGTCTTGCCGCCGCCGCGCTGCTGCACACGTTCCGTAACCTCGCGGGGCTCGAGTTGCGGCCGCTGTCGGCGGGCGAGACATTCGCCGGCGGCGCGCTTCCGTTCACGCTGGCGCTCGTGGGCGGACAGGCCCCACGCTATGGCATCACGATCGCCGCAGGCAAGGGTGCGCCGCCGAAAACGGTCGACGTGCCGCCCGAAGCTGCGCTGCCGGTGACCCTCGAAGTGCCGACGGTGCGGCGCGGACGCGTCGCGCTCGGCCGAGTGACGCTGTCGTGCGATTATCCGCTCGGTTTGTGGCGTGGATGGGCGTACGTGCATTTTCCGCTTGCGGGCGTCGTCTTCCCGGCGCCGGAGACCGAGCCGCCGCCGCTTCCAACCGGCCCCGGCGGACACGATGTCGGCGCGGTTGCCCGCGGCGAGGATGCCGATCTCGCCGGCCTTCGCGCTTACGTCGACGGCGACGCGCCGCAGCGGGTCGCGTGGAAGGCGGTTGCACGCGGCGCTGGCTGGTACACCAAACAATTCGAAGGAAGCGGCGTCGGCGGGCCCGCGGAGCTCGCGTGGCATGCGACGCCCGCGACCCTCGACGTCGACCTGCGACTGTCGCGGCTCACGGCGTGGGTGCTCGCGGCGGAGCGCGGCGCGCGGCCGTTCGCGCTTTCGCTGCCCGGTAGCTCGCTTCCGCCGGGACAAGGCCGAGATCACCGCCGCGCGGCGCTGACCGCGCTTGCGTTGTACGACGCGCGATGAGCGGCCGCTCGACGATGCCGGCAACCGGCATCGCTCGTCGCTGGCGGCATGCGATCCGCGGCATGCCGCTCGTACCCCAGCAGATCCGTTGGCTCGGAACGCTACTGATCGCGGCGTTGCTGCCGCAGATGCCGTATGTGCCCGCGTGGGTTGCCGGTAGCGGCGCGATGCTGGTCGCGCTGCGCTTCGTGCTGCTCGCCCGCGATCGCCTGCGCGGGGACGTGGCGCCGGCGCGCATACCCGCCTGGGCGCTCGCGCTGTTCGCGGTGACCACGGCCGTCGTGATCCGGCAGACCTTCGGCTACGCTCTCGGTCGCGATCCGTGCGTCGCCTTCCTGTTCCTGCTCGTCGGCATCAAGTTTCTCGAAACGCGCACGACTCGCGACGGCGCGCTCCTGGTGTGTCTTTCGAGCTTTCTGATCGTGACGCCGTTTTTGTACGGCCAGTCGATCTTTTCCGCTCTTGCCGCCGTTCCGGCGATGCTGCTGCTCGGCGCGACGTTGATCGCGCTGACGCGTTCGCCCAACGCCGTCCCGGATCTTTCCCGTTGGCGCGAACCTGTCGGCCTCACGTTGCGAATGCTGCTGCAGGGGATTCCGCTGGCGGCGCTGCTGTTCGTGCTGTTCCCGCGGCTCGGTGCGCCGCTATGGGGGTTGCCGGTCGACCGCAGCGGCAAGAGCGGGCTGTCGGAGCGAATGGCGCCTGGAATGATCATCGAGCTGTCGCTGTCGGATGCCGTTGCGTTTCGGGTCGATTTCGACGGCGCACCGCCGCCGCCGTCGGCGCGGTATTGGCGCGGCCCGGTGCTCTCTCGCTTCGACGGCCAACAGTGGACGATGGGCGAGCGCCTGTCGGGCGGCGAGCTCGCGCACCCGAGGTCGCGCACGAACGACGGCAAGCCCGCGCCGTTCGAGCGGACGATTTCGTATACGGTGACGCTCGAACCGCATTGGAGACAGTGGCTCTTTGCGCTCGACATGCCGGCGACGCTTCCGCGCCATGGCGCCGACGAAGACGGCGGCGATGCGGGCGGCGCGCCGCTTGCGGTGCTGGCGCGAGATCAGACATTGGTCGCGCCGCAGCCCGTCACGCAACCGTTGCGCTATCGCCAGAAGTCGCTGTTGCGCAATTCGTACCCCGCGCTCGCTGCGGAGCTCGAAGGCCCCGCGCTGGCGCGTTACCTGCAATTGCCGTCGGCAAATCCGCGCACGATCGAATTCGCCCGCGCGTTACGCGATGCGAATCCCGACGACGTGAGCTTCATTCGGGAGGTGTTCGCGTACTTCCGGAAGGAGTCGTTCGTCTACACGCTGTCGCCCGGCGAGGTGTTCGACCGCGATCCGGTCGACGGCTTCATGTTCCAGCTTCGACGCGGCTTCTGCGAGCATTACGCGAGCGCGTTCGTCGTGATGCTGCGCGCCGCGGGAGTTCCGGCGCGCGTGGTAACCGGCTATCAGGGTGGCGAAATCAACCCGAACGGCGGCTACATGATCGTCCGTCAATCCGACGCTCACGCATGGGCCGAAGCGCTGATCGACGGCGCTTGGCGCCGTTTCGATCCGACCGCCGCGGTCGCGCCGGCGCGTATCGAGATGGGACTCGGATCGCTGCCTGCGAACGAACCCGTGCCGCTGCTCGCACGGCTCGACGACAGCTGGCTCAAGGAGATGCGACTGTCGTGGGACGCGCTCAATTACGATTGGCGGCGCAACGTGATCGGATTCAATCGCGACCGACAACGTTCGCTGTGGCGCGATTGGAAGATCGACCGTTTTGCCGCCTGGCAGGTCGCGACCGCCGCAGCGGCCGCCGCGATCGGCTGGGTTGGCGTCGTGCTCGCTTGGCTTGGCTGGAAGCGCCGGCACAGCGATCGCGCGCGCGCGTTGTGGGAAAGCCTGTGCGCGCGGCTCGGACGCGCGGGTTTGCCGCGACAGCCGTACGAAGGTCCACTTGCCTATGTCGCGCGCGCTTCCGCACGCTGGCCCGAGTACGGCCCCGCATTCACCGTGATCGGCGAGGCGTACGCGTCGCTGCGCTACGGGCCCGCCGCTGCGCGCGACGACGACGATCGCGATCGTGCGATCGCTCTCGCCCACCTCGCGCGAGCGCTCGACATTCTGCCGGCGCCCGCGGCGCTGCGCGCGCTGAAAAATTAGGGTCAGACTCGACTTTTCGAAAAGTAGGGTCAGACTCGACTTTTCGCACACGGCTCGACTTGAGCAACCGGATGCACGAAAAGTCGAGTCTGACCCTACTTTTCGAACGCGACGAAAAGTCGAGTTGACCCTTATCCTTCACAGCAGCGCGTCGCGATCGAATCCGCGCCGCACAAGCCGAGCGCGCAGTTTGTCGAGCGCCTCGGTCTGAATCTGGCGAACGCGCTCGCGCGTCACGCCGAGCTCGCCGGCGAGTTCCTCGAGCGTGGCGACGTCACGACCGGACAAACCGTAACGCCGCTCGATCACCGTTCGATGGCGCTCGGAGAGCTCATCGAGCCATTGCCGCACCCATTTCTCGAGCGCGGTGTTGTGCAACAGCAGCTCCGGCGCGACGACGGCATCGTCGGGAACGCTTTCGCCGATCGACAAGCCCGGCTCGTGCGCGTGCGGCGCATCGAGCGAGGTGACGTGCTCCGCGTAGCCCAGGATGCGGCGCACCTGCTCGACCGGCTTTTCGAGCAACACCGCGACGTCATCGAGCGACGGCTCGCGGCCCTCGGCCATGCCGTGCGTCTCGAGGTGACGCAACGCTCGCAGCACGACGTTCAACTCCTTCACCACGTGCGCCGGCAAACGGATCGTGCGCGACTGGTTCATGATTGCGCGCTCGACCGCCTGCCGAATCCACCACGTCGCGTAGGTCGTGAAGCGAAAACCGCGCTCGGGATCGAATTTCTCGATCGCGTGGATCAAACCGAGGTTGCCCTCCTCGATCAGGTCGGGCAGCGCGAGGCCGCGATGCAGATAATGCTTCGCGATGCTCACGACGAGCCGCAGGTTGTGCTCGATCAGCTTCTGTCGCGCATCGAAGTCGCCGCCGCGCATCGCGCGCGCGAGCGCGATCTCTTTGGATGCGTCGAGCAACGGATGCTGCCCGATCTCGTTCAGATAGAGCTGCGTGACGTCGTTGACGAAGTCGGCGGACAGCCCCGGCGCGGGCTCTTCGAGCGGAAGCTCCGCGGTCCAGCGGTCGGGCTCGCGCTCGGTTTGTGCGTCGACGGATTCGGCGTCCGCATCGGCGTCGGGTGACGGCGCGGCGTCGCGGATCGTCGGATCGTCGTCGCCCGACAAGAGCCCCGGCAGCTCCGATTCGTGATCGTCGCGCACGTGCCGCGGCAGCGTCATGCGACGCCCTCCGGGTAACAGGGACCGCGTGCTGCGTCGCGTGTCGGCCTCACGCAATCGCGCGGCGACGCGCGCTTCGCGCCTTTGCCTTCGGCCGCCTCGCTCATGCGAACCTCGCGCCGCTCAAACCGGCGGCAGATACTTGAGCGGGTCGACGGGCTTGCCGAGCCGGCGGATCTCGAAATGCAGCTTCACGTCGTTGGTGTCGGTGTTGCCCATCTCGGCGATCTTCTGTCCGCGCGTGACCTGCTGCCCTTCCTTCACGAGTATCTCGCGGTTGTGCGCGTATGCCGACAGGTACGTCGCATTGTGCTTGACGATGATGAGCTTGCCGTAGCCGCGGAGGCCCGAGCCCGCGTACACGACTTTGCCCGCGGCGCTCGCGAGCACCGGCGTGCCCGCTGCGCCGCCGATGTCGATGCCCTTCAAGTTCGCCGTCTCCGAATATCCGGCGACGATCTTGCCGTTCGCGGGCCACGACCATTGCAGTCGGTCGTCGTCGCCATCCGCGCTCGAGGCGCGCGGCTCCGATTTCGGTTCGCTCTTCGCTACCGGTGGCTCGCTCGCCGGCGGGGACGCCATCGGCGCAGGCGCGGCAACGGCGCCAGGTTGTGGCGTCGCAATCTGCGACGGCGCGAGCGCGGCGGCGCGTTGCGCATCGCGCAATGCCTGCTCCGAATACGGTTCCTTGAAAAGCTTGGGTTGCGCCTTGTATGCGTCGGTATTGCGCGTGCCGATGGGCGCTGGTTGCGCCGACGAGCCCTGACCGATGACCGCCGGCGCGGTTCGCAGCGGCGCAGTCGTCACGCCACCCGGCCCGGCCTGCGACGGCTCGCCCGGCGGGCCCAACCGCAGCACTTGCCCGACCTCGAGGCGATTCGGGTTCTCCATCGCGTTCCACGCGGCGACGTCGCGATAGTCGAGACCGTGCTCGAGCGCGATCCCATGAAGCGTGTCGCCGCGCTTGACCGTGTACGTCGGCGGACGCCAATCGGGCTCGGGCGCAGCCGGCGCGACCGGCGTAGGCGCCGGCCGCGGCTCCGCACTGGGCGCCGGTGCAGGCACTGGCGCCGAGCGATCCTCGACCGGAGCCGGCTTGCGCGTCGCGCATCCCCCGACCAGCGCGACCACGATGACGGCGGCCGCGACCGCGCACCACGTGCGGTCGGCGAACGAATGCGAAACAGGGCAAGGCGCGGGCGCCATCATCATCGGAGGCGTGAACTCGCGCGAAGTTCACGCGCGCAACGCTCATGCAGTGCCGGGCAATAACGGAACGAATCTTACCGCATCGAGCGTCTGTTCCCGATAGCCGGACGGCGTCGCCTCGATCACCGTGAGCCGCTGCACATAGTCGCCATCGTCGCGCTGCCCGAGCGGCAACACCATGCGTCCGCCCGCCTTCAAGTACTTGAGAAGCGCTTCGGGCACGTGCGTCGCGCCGGCAGTGACCACGATCGCGTCCACCGCGAGATCCTCGCCGAGGTCGGTCGAGCCGTCGCCGTGCTTCAAGCGCACGTTCTTCACTTTGAGCGATTGCAGATTTCGCCGCGCCTTCGCCACGAGCGCGCCGATGCGCTCGACCGTGTACACCTCGTCGGCAATCTGCGCGAGCACGGCGGTCTGATAACCGCAGCCGGTGCCGATTTCGAGCACGCGTTCGAGCTTGCGCCCATCGCGGGCGAGCTCGGTCATCCGCGCGACCACCCATGGCTGCGAGATCGTCTGCCCTTCGCCGATCGGCAACGGGCTGTCGTCGTATGCGCGAATCGCGAGTGCCTCGTCGACGAAGATGTGACGCGGCACCGCGTTCATCGCGGCAAGCACGACTTCGTCACGAATGCCCTGCTCGCGCAGCCGCTCGATCATCCGCGCCCGCGTGCGCACCGACGTCATGCCGATTCCCGTCAGCTTCTCGCCGAGCGTCCCCATCGCTCCCGCCCTCCTCCTGTCTAGCGCCGCGCTACGCCGCGAGCCACGTCGCCACCGGCGTCATCTGATCGCGATTGGTGAGATCGATCTGCAGCGGCGTAATCGATGCGAACCGATGGTCGACCGCGTGGAAATCGGTCCCTTCGCCGGCGTCGGCGGCCGGTCCCGCAGCGCCTACCCAATAGATCGTCTCGCCGCGGGGGTTTTGCGTCTTGACGACGTTCTCGGCCTTGTGCCGCCGCCCGAGCCGCGTGACCTTGTAGCCTTCGAGCGCCTCGCGCGGGACATCCGGAACGTTGACGTTGAGCAGCCAGGCGCCGGCCGCTCGCTGCCGATGACGCAGCACGAGCTCCACCGCAATCTCGGCGGCGGTCTCGAAATGCGTTGCCGTCTTCGACGTGAGCGATATCGCGATCGACGGAATGCCGAGCAGAAACCCCTCGGTCGCTGCGGCGACGGTTCCCGAATAGATCGTATCGTCGCCCATGTTCGCGCCGAGGTTGATCCCCGAAATCACCATATCGGGCAGATCGTCGAGCAGCCCTGTGACCGCCAGGTGCACGCAATCGGTCGGTGTGCCGTTGACGAACAGAAAGCCGTTCGGCGCGCGCCGCACGACGAGCGGACGGTCGAGCGTCAACGAGTTCGATGCGCCGCTTCGGTCACGCTCGGGCGCAACGACGACGACTTCAGCGTGCGGCGCCATCGCATCGGCGAGCCGCTCGAGTCCCGGCGCGAAATAGCCGTCGTCGTTGGATAGCAGAATGCGCATCGAACGCTCGCGCATGGACATGGCCGATTATAACCGGCGCGCGTCGCGGCCGGCGCGCGCTTGTCGGACGTCGGCGCTGTCAGCCGCTGTTGCGCAAGCCCGCGGCGAGGCCGTTGATCGTCAGATGAATCGCGCGCTTGGTCCGCTCGTCGGTTTGCCCCGCGCGGTAGCGGCGCAGCAGCTCGACTTGCAGATGATTGAGCGGATCGAGGTAAGGAAAGCGGTTGCGGATGCTGCGCGCGAGCGTCGGGTTGTCCTCGAGCAGGCTCGAATGGCCGGTGATCGCAAGCACATGCCCGACCGTACGGACGTGCTCAGCCTCGATGCGGGCGAAGATGCGCTCGCGCGTGCCGGCGTCGGGCACGAGCTCGGCGTAGCGCGACGCGATCGCAAGATCGGTCTTCGCGAGCACCATCGCCATGTTCGACAGCACGCTGCGGAAAAACGGCCACAGCCCGTGCATTTCGGCGAGCAGGTCGTGGCCGTCGGTGTGCGACGCGACGAACGCGTCGACCGCCGTACCGAAGCCATACCAACCTGGCAGCATCAACCGGCATTGGCCCCAGCTGAACACCCAAGGGATCGCGCGCAAGTCCTCGATGCGCTTCGATGCCGTGCGCGACGCCGGCCGGCTGCCGATGTTGAGGCTTGCGATCTCGTCGATCGGCGTCGCGGCGCGGAAATAGGCGGTGAATTCCGGCGTGTCGTACACGAGCTCGCGATACGCGCGATGCGCCGTTTGCGACAGCGCGTCCATCGCCGCGTAATAGGCGCGGGCGCGCGCTCCGATCTGCTCGCAGTCGATCAGGCTCGCCTCGAGCGCCGCCGCGACGACCGTCTCCAGATTGCGCCGTCCGAGGTCCGGATCGGAATACTTGCTCGCGATGATTTCGCCTTGCTCGGTGAGTCGTATTCCGCCGGCGAGGCTGCCGGGCGCCTGCGCGAGGATCGCGTCGTGCGCGGGTCCGCCGCCGCGTCCGACCGTCCCGCCGCGGCCGTGAAACAGGCGCAGCTTGACGCCGAACGCACGGAACGCATCGATGAGCGCGCGTTCGGTTCGATAGAGCGCCCAGTTCGACGTGAGGTAGCCGCCGTCCTTGTTGCTGTCCGAGTAGCCGAGCATCACTTCCTGCAGCTCGCCGCGCGATACGATCCAGCGGCGGTAGCTCGGCAACGCGAACGCGGCGCGCATCACGCGATCGCCGTGCGTGAGGTCGTCGATCGTCTCGAACAGCGGGACGATGTTCATCGCAATGGTCTCGACGGTGGCGAGACCGACCTCCTTCAGCAGCACGCCGACTTCGAGCAGATCGCTCACCGCGTTGCATTTCGAGATCACGTAGTTCGGCAGCGCGATCGCGCCGAACCGCCGATGGATGCCGGCGGCCACCTCGAGGATCGCAAGCTCGTCGCGAGTGCGCTCCGAATACTGAAGGTGCGGCGAATGCAGAAGGCGCGGGCCCGCGAGCTCGCCGACGAGGAGCTCGATCCGTTGCGCTTCGCCGAGCGACGCGTAGTCGTCGCACGCGCCGGCGCGAGCAAGCAGCTCGGCGACGACCGCTTCGTGCACGTCGGCGTTCTGCCGCAAATCGAGCACGGCGAGGTGAAAGCCGAACGCGTCGAGCGCGCGTCGGAGCGGTATCAGGCGACCGGACGCGAGCAGATCCGCACCGTGCGTGGAAAGCGAGCGCTCGATGTTCGCGAGGTCCGCGCCGAACTCGGCCGGCGTCGCGTACGGCGCGAGCTCGCCGTGCGGCACGCGCGGCGGCACGTAGCCGGCGAGCGCCTTCGACGTCGCCGCCAGCCGCGCATAGACGCCGATCAGCGCTTGCCGGTACGGCTCGTCCTGACGGTGCGGATTGTCGTCGTGCGCAGCCGCGGCGAGCGCCGTCAGCTCAGCCGTCGGATGGACGAGACGCGTCGACAGCGACAACTCGGCGCCGAGCCGATGCACTTCGTCGAGATAGTGCGCGAACGCGACGGCTGCTTGCGCGCGCATCGCGTACTCGAGCGTGGAAGCGGTGACGAACGGGTTGCCGTCGCGATCGCCGCCGATCCACGAGCCGAGCCGCAGGAACGGCGGCACGGTCCAGTCGGCGGCAACGGCGAACGCCTCGCGCAGCTTGTGCTCGAGCGCCGCGTAGATGCGCGGCACTTCGTCGAGGAACGTGTAGCGGTAGTACGCGAGGCCGTTGTCGATCTCGTCTCGCACTTGCAGCCGCGACAGCCGCAGCATCGCCGTCTGCCAAAGCGAGAGCACCTGTCGCGCGAGGCACGTCTCGAAGTCGCGCGCTTCGTCGGGCGTCAACGCGACACGATCGCGCCATTGCAGCAAGCGGGCGATCTCGCGCTCCGCGTCGAGGATGCTCTTGCGCTGCACCTCGGTCGGATGCGCGGTGAGGACGGGGCTCACCAGCGCGCCGTCGAGCCACCGCGTGATCGCAGCGCCGTCGATGCCGGCTTCCGAAAGGCGCTCGAGCGCATCGGCGAGGCTGCCGCGCTGCGGCGGTGATCCGGCAAGCGCATGCGCGCGGCGGCGGCGGTTCTGCTGGACATCCTCGGCAATGTTCGCGAGCAGCGAGAAATACGAAAACGCGCGCACCACGTGCAGCGCTTCCGTCACGTCGAGGTGATTGAGCAGCGAATCGAGTTGCGATCGGGCGGGCGCCGCGCCACCGTTCATTTTGCGGAATCCGATCGCCGTGCGGCGGATCGTTTCGATGCGCTCGAATCCGTCGTTGCCTGTCTGATCGCGCAGCACGTCGCCGAGCACGCGGCCGAGCAGCCGCGTGTCCTCGCGCAGTGGCAGGTCCTTGTCGATGGCGGTATCCATTCGGTGATTGTAGCGGCGGGAGACCAAGAAAATTAGCGTCGGAAAGAAAGTAGGGTCAGACTCGACTTTTCCCCCCTCTTTCGGGCGCGCTCGCCGATAATGAAAAGTCGAGTCTGACCCTACTTTCTTTGCTCTTTCCAACGCCATGGCCGAATTTTCCGACTCCGCTGTGCTGCAGGCACTGAACGAGCGCAAACGCGCACTGCTTGCGAGCACGCTTGCGCACCTGTTCGATGCAGACGGCGCGCGCGCCGAGCGCCTTGCGATCGATTGGGACGGCTGGCGCGTCGACTGCTCGAAGGAGCGGCTGGACTCCGCCACGCTCGAGCTGCTCGACCAGCACGCGCGCGCTTGCGGTTTGCCCGGCTGGATTGCGGCGTTGATCGCGGGCGAGAAGATCAATCTGACCGAACGCCGTCCGGCTTTGCACACCGCGCTGCGCCGACAGGACGACGCGCCGATCGCCGTTGACGGAACCGACGTCATTGCGCTGATCCGACGCGCGCAGGCCCGCATGCGGGCACTCGCGGACGATCTGCGCTCCGGCCAGCGTCGCGGCGGCACCGGCCTCGCGTTCACGCATGTGGTCAACATCGGCATCGGCGGCTCCGATCTCGGGCCGCGGCTCGTCTGCGACGCGCTCGCACCGCTCGCAAGCGACGGCACCGACCAGGGCTTGCCTGTCGCCTTCGTCTCCAACGTCGACCCCGAGCATCTTGCGCGCGCGCTTGCGCCGCTCGATCCCTCGACGACGCTGTTCGTCGTCACATCGAAGACGTTCACGACGCAGGAGACGCTCGCGAACGCAACGAGCGCCAAAGGGTGGCTCGCGCGAACGCTGCGGCATGACGACGTCGCTTCGCACTTCGTCGCCGTGACGGGAAACGCCGCCGCCGCACAGGCATTCGGCATCGCGGCCGACGACGTGCTGCCGCTGTGGGATTGGGTCGGCGGCCGCTACTCGCTGTGGTCGCCGGCCGGGCTTGCGATCGTGCTGCGCTTGGGCTACGAACGCTTCGCCGAGCTTCTCGCCGGTGCGGCGAGCGTGGACGCGCATTTCGCGAGCACGCCGTTCACGCGCAACATCCCTGCGCTATTGGGCCTGGTCGGTTATTGGAACACGCGCCATCTCAGCCACACGCAACGCGTCGTCGTGCCGTACGCGCAAGCGCTCGCGCATCTGCCGATGTATTTGCAACAGCTCGTGCTCGAAAGCAACGGCAAGAGCGTTGCGCGAGACGGCGCGCCCGTGAGCGGACCGACGTCGCCCGCGCTGTGGGGAGCGCCGGGCACCGACGGCCAGCACGCGTTCTTCCAATGGCTGCACCAAGGCACGCGCGAGACGCCGGTCGAGTTCATCGTCCCCGTGCGCGCGGCGCACCCGCTCGGCGACCAGCAGCGACTGCTCGTCGCCAACGCGATCGCGCAAGCGCAGGCGCTGTTGGAAGGCCGAAGCGACGCCGCGGTGCGCGCGGCGCTCGCCGGCAGTAGCGAGCAAGGCGCCGATCTCGACCTGGCGGTTTCCGCGCGCGTCTGTCCCGGCAATCGCGCATCGACGACGCTGATGATGCCGGAGGTGAGCGCCCGTCGTCTCGGTCAGCTGATCGCGATCTACGAGCACCGCACGTTCGTCGAAGCGGTGCTCTTCGGCATCAATCCGTTCGACCAGTTCGGCGTCGAGCTCGGCAAGACGCTCGCGCGG
This sequence comes from uncultured beta proteobacterium, assembly GCA_963728935.1. Classification (GTDB taxonomy): domain Bacteria; phylum Pseudomonadota; class Gammaproteobacteria; order Burkholderiales; family Casimicrobiaceae; genus CAVSMC01. The sequence continues at coordinate 57,633 of CAVSMC010000009.1, forward strand.
CCGATCATCGATGCGCTCGCCGGAACTTCGGCGCTGCCCGAGCGCATAGATGCGTCGACGCGGTCGCTGGTCGAGCACGCACGCACGCAGCCGCAGCGAAGCTAACGCGCGAGCGCACTTTGCGGCGCGGCCGCGTCGCGCGCGCTTCGAATCGCCTGCGCGACTTCGTAGACGGCCGTCGCGTAGAGCCGGCTGCGGTTGTAGCGCGTGATCACGTAGAAGTTGTGGCACGCGATGCGGTAGCTCGTGCGCTCGGCGTCCTCTTCGAGCAGCAGCACGCCGACCGGGTCGGGCGTGAGGTCGGCCGGCATGTCGAGCGCCATCACGCCGTCTTCGGCCCACGCGTCGATCGCGCGGCGTTCCGAGAGACCGCCGTCGAGACGACGCAGCACGACGTCATGCTGCGATTGTGCGATCGCGACCGGCAACAGCACCGGCTGTCCGGCGCGCCAATCGTGACGGGCGAGAAAATGCGCGACGCTCCCGATCACGTCGTCGGGTGTGGACCATAGATCGACGCGGCCGTCGGCGTCGAAGTCGATTGCGTAATTTCGATAGCTTCCCGGCATGAACTGCGGCACGCCCAGCGCGCCGGCGAACGAGCCCTTGGGAGCAATCGGCGACAAGTGCTGCTCGCGCGCGAGCAGCAGGAACTGCTTCAACTCGCCGCGGAAGAACGTCGCCCGCCGCGGGTAATCGAACGCGAGTGTCGCGAGCGCGTCGATCGCGCGATAGCGCCCGGTATAGCGGCCGTAGAACGATTCGACGCCGATGATCGCGACGACGATCTCCGCCGGCACGCCGAACTCGGATTGTGCGCGGGCGAGCGCCGTCGCGTGCGCGTTCCAGTATTCGACGCCGGCGTCGATGCGGCCGGGCGCGAGGAACTGCGGCCAATACTCGTACCATTTCGGCGGCTCGAGCAACGGCCGCGACATAGCCTCGACGATCTTCGGCTGGAAGCGCGCGTCGCCAAACGCGCGCAGCAGCGCGCCGCGCTGGAAGCCCTCGTCGTGCACGAGCTCGTCGACGAACGCGCGCACGTCGGCGCGCCTCGCGTAATTCACCGTCCCCGGTGTCGAGCCATCCGCTGCGCCCGCCGGTGTGCAGGCGATTGCCGCGACAATCAGCAGGGAAAGGAAGAGCTGCAAGGATGACGATTCGGGCACCGCGACGCGGTCATGATCGACTTCGGCGCCCGCATGCGAATGGTATCATCGCGCCACCTCGCGCGAGCCTTCGCGCCGCGCCGCGCGCCGTGCTGTACCCCTTCTTCCGACCGCTCGTCTTCACGCTCGATCCCGAAACGGCGCACGACGTCGCGTTTCGCGCGCTCGATGTCGCCGCGCGGCTGCGACTCCCGCAGCTCGTACTGCCGGCCGTGCCGCCTTCGCCGGTCACGGCGATGGGCATCGCGTTTCCGAACCGCATCGGTCTCGCCGCAGGCCTCGACAAGAATGCCGAGCACATCGACGGCATCGCGACGTTCGGCTTCGGTCACGTCGAGTGCGGAACGGTGACGCCGCGTCCGCAGCCGGGCAACCCGCGGCCTCGGCTTTTTCGCATCGTCGACGCCGAGGCGCTCGTCAATCGGATGGGCTTCAACAACGACGGCGTCGAGCGCTTCATCGCGAACGTCGCGCGCACCCGCTGGAACGGCGTGCTCGGCGTCAACATCGGCAAGAACCGCGATACGCCGAACGAACGCGCAATCGACGATTATCTCGCGTGCCTGCGCGCCGTGTATCAACGCGCGGCCTACGTGACGGTCAACGTGTCGTCGCCGAACACGAAGGGCCTGCGCGACTTGCAGAACGAGCACGCGCTCGCTCGACTCGTAGGCGCTCTCAAGGCCGAGCAGGCGAAGCTCGCCGACGTTCACGGCAAATACACGCCGATTGCGATAAAGCTCGCGCCGGACCTCGACGTCGCCTCGCTCGAGGCGATCGCGCGGCTGCTGGTCACGCACCGCGTCGACGGCATCGTCGCGACCAATACGACGCTCGCGCGCGATGGCGTCCAGGGCATGCGCCACGCCGACGAGGCAGGCGGCCTGTCGGGTCGGCCGCTGCGCGAACGGTCGACGGCGGCGATCCGCACGCTCGCGCGCGCGCTCGACGGCGCGCTTCCGATCATCGGCGTCGGCGGCGTTCTTTCCGGCGCCGATGCAAAAGAAAAGATCGATGCCGGTGCGACGCTGATCCAGATCTACACCGGACTGATCTACCTCGGACCGGAATTGGTGGCCGAGTGCGCGCGGGCAACCGCGCGGTGAGGTTGTCGTCCCCGCGAACGCGGGGACCCAGCGTCGTTCGCCCAAAGACGCCGGCTTCCCGCCTGCGCGGGGAATGACCAGCCTCAAGCCCGTGCCTGCACCAGCATCTTGGCGTCGGCTTCGGCGACGACGACACCCTCGTGATTCGCGCATACGCCGTGCAGCGTCACCACACCGCCGCCGTGCTTCGGCTTGTCGTGCCGCTCGATCACCGTCCACGTCGTCGTCAGCGTGTCGTTCGCGCGCACCGGCGCAAGGAAGCGCGCCGCGTGCTCGAGATAGGCGACCGCGGTTCCATGGAAATGCATGCCGACCGGCGCGCCCATCAGCGCGCTCGTGATCATGCCGTGCAGAATCCGCGTGCCGAAGCGCGCGCCTTTCGCGAAAACGTCGTTCGTGTGGTGCGGATTGAAGTCGCCGATCAATCCGGCACCCAGCACGATATGCGCATCGGTGATCGTGAGCGTACGCGAGAACGTGTCGCCGACGTTGACTTCGTCGTACCAGACGCCGCTGCCGTCCATTCCGCTGCCGGGATTCATCGCCGCGGATTGTACGCGTCGCGCAGCGACGCGAGCTCGTCGAGGCACAGGTACGCAAACGCGAGCCCTGCGTACAGCGGCGCGACCAGATTGACGATCGGAACGAACGCGAGCGGCACGAGCGCAAGACCGAGCGCGAGCAGGCGGCCGCGCGCGGCGCGAAAGATCGTTCGCATCTCGGCAGCGCTCGCGTGCGTCGCAAGCGCGTCGTAGCGAAACAGCCGCTGATTGAGCCACGCGGTCAAAAGCCATGACGCACCGAGCGCGAGCGGAGGCAACACGATGAGCACGAGGCTCACGAGCCACAGCGGCACGTACACGACGAGGGCGACGAGCGCGTTGCCGAGGCTGCCGACGAACGTTCCGCCGCGCTTCGCCTCGAGCGCCGGAAACGACGCCGCCGCGACGCTCGTCAGCACGGGCATTGCGAGGGTGGCGATCGCAACCAGCAGCGTGACGAGCGCGGCGACGAAGAGCGTGAGCAGCGCGACGAGCGCCGAAGCGCCCTCGACCAACGGGGCGAGCCAGCCGCTACTCGTTGCCAAGCCCGTCGCAAGCCAGGCCGCGAGCGGGCGCCATGCGAAATATCCGATGACCGTCCAGACGATCGCCGCGGCGACGAGCGGCAGCAGCACGAGAGCGACCACGCGCGGATCGACCATCGCCGGCAACGCTCGCGCGAGCGCGAGCCCGATGCGCTTCATGCATCCGCCGCGTCGCCGGCGTCATCGCGGTACGGCTCCCAGCGAAAGCCGCCGGCTTCGACGCCGGCGATCAGATGTTCCATCGCGGCATCGGCTTCAGCCGGATCGCCGCGCACGCCGAGCTCGAGGCGCCGCCCGCCGTCCGGCATGAACGACGGCAGGCTGAAGAGCTTCACGCGCTTGAATCGCTCGACGTTCTCGTTCATCAGCGCCATCAACTGACCTTCGCCGGCGTCGTAGACGACGATCGCGCGCTCGACCGACGGCGTGGCGGCGAGATTCGGGTAGTGCGTCGCGAGCACCCAATCGAGCATCGGCCACGCCATCTGCGGAAATCCGGGAAAGAAGTGATGGTCCCGGATCGAAAACGAGGCGACACGATTGAACGGATTGGGAATGATCGCCGCGCCGGCGGGAAATTCGGCCATGAGCACACGATGCGGATACGCGGCGCCGCCGAATCTCGCTTCGAGCTCGGCAAGGGCTGCCGGATGTCGCTCGAGCGGCACGCCGAGCGCGGCAGCGGCCGCCTGTCGCGTATGGTCGTCGGGCGTCGCGCCAACGCCGCCGAACGCGAACACGATGTCGCCGCGCGCGAACGTCTCGCGCAGCAACTCGGTCAGCCGGACGCGATCGTCGCCTTCGTAGCGTGCCCAAGCGAGCGCGAGGCCGCGCGCGGCGAGCGTCGCGATTACGTGAGCAACATGCTTATCCTGGCGCTTTCCCGACAGGATCTCGTCGCCGATGACGAGCGCACCGATCGAGCTCAATCGTCGGCTGCCGCCTCGCCGAACTTGTCGCCGATCTGCGCGATGACGCTCGAAAGCGCGCGATCGAGCAGCGGTTCGGCTTCGACCAGCCGCGCCTCGTCGGCGCGGAAGCGCTCGGCGAGCTCCTCGGCGGTCATCGACAGCGCCTTCTGCCCTTGCCGGTTGGTGAACAGATAGGTGCCGCGCAACGGGCTCACCCAGGCGAGCTTCGCGAACGCGAGCTGGCCGTCCTCCGCCTCGAACTCGATCCACATGCCGCGCTCGAGGCTCTGCGCGATCTCGAGGAAATGGTCTTCGATGATCTCCGGCTCGGGCTCCGGCGGCACCGGCTCGGCTTGCGTCATTGCATCGGCGAGCGCCTCGGCGCGCGCGGCCGCGACCTCGTCGCCCGATGCCTTCGCGACGACCGCCTCGGCCTTCGCTTGCTCCGCGACCGCCGCGGTCGGCAGTACCACCGCGGCGAGCGACGGCTTCACCGCGGCGGCGTGCGCCTCGACGAGATTCGACATGAAGCGCTCGCGCTCTTCGGTCGGCCAGTCGATCGAATGCACGGCGCCCGACATCCGCTTCAGCAGCGACGGCAGCAGCGCGACCAGGTGCTTGCGATCCTCCGACGTCTTCTTCGGCTGCACGCTCCAGACGAGGTCCTCGAGGGTGGCGACCGCCTGCCCCCACGATTCGCTGTCCTCGCCGGCCGTCAGGTACATGTGCTCGAGCGCGCCCTGCCATTCCTTGCGCATGAACGCGGCGAGGAATTTCGGCACCGGATACGACTCGATGCGCCGCTCGATTTCCGACTTCGCGACCACGGTGGCGATCTGGCGGCGGTCGCGCTGGTTGATCTCGTCGGCCGAAGACTGGATCGTCGCTTCGGCCGCGCGCTCCTCGTCGGCGAGGAAGCGTTCGAGCTCTTCGCGCAGCTCGTCGAACAGCCCGAGGTTGTCGCTGAACCGATCGAGCACCGCGTGGACGATCTTGCTCAGCTTCTTGTAGAGCGGGTCCTCCTGGCCCATCATCGGCGACCAGCCGAGGCCCGCCTGCGCCATCGCGTTCACCAGCAGTCGGGCCGGATGCGATTTCTTGGCGAAAAACGCGCCGTCGAGCATCGCGGCCTTCAGCACGGGGATCTGCAGCCGGGCGAGCAGCGCCTTGATGCCGTCGGGCAGGTCGCGCGTCTCGAACACGAAGTCGAACAGCATCGCGACCAGCTCGATCGTCATCGATTCGAGCTGGTTCGCCTTCGCGCCGAGCGGCGATTCCTGCAGGTCGCGCAGCACGTTGTGCGTACCCTGCGGAATGCCCGAGAACCGAACGACGGCGCCGCCGCCGAGATCGAATCCGGTCTCGCCGGCCTGCAGTCGCGTGAGACCCTCGCCCAGCGCCGGCGTGGCCATGATCGGCATACCCGGCACGTAGCCCGAGGGCGTCGGCGCGAGCGGCCCGCTCGGTACGTAGCGCGACGACGAGATCGAGCCCATGTCGATCGCGGGAAAATCCGCCGCGGACGCTGTCGGCATCTGCCCGCCCGCCAGCGGTGGCGCGCCGAATGCCGGACCGGCCGGCATCCCCGGCACGCCCGCCGGCTGACCGCCCATCGCCGGCATCGGTTGACCGCCGAACATCCGGCGGAACAACGTCATCACATCGATCTCGGCGGACGCCGGCGGGGCCGCCTCGCCGCCCTTGGCGGCTGCACGATCGCCCGCGCTGCCGCGATTGATGATCGAGCGCTGACCGGCGGTCGGCATGACGCGCAGGTTGGTCAAGTGCCGATTGAGATCGGAATAGATCGAGTTGATTTCGACGAGCGAGCCCTGGTTTACTTCCTTCAGGATCTGGAACTTGATGCGGTACTCGGCCTGCAATGCCTTCACCGCGTCGGCGAACGCCTCGACGATCGTGGCCGGCGCGAGCGGGTTGCGGTCGGTCTCGAGGTCGGGTTGGCCCATCAGGTGGCCGATACCGCGATTGAGCGTGCTCAACTCGTCGTGGCAGAGATTCTCGACGACGCGCGTGATGTTGCCGGTGAGCACCGACTCGTCCATCGCGGTTGTGTCGACCAGCGTGAGCTTGGAGCTGTCGACCTTGGAGAAGTCGGCCTTGGGTTCCTCGCGGCCCGCGATACGGTCGTCGACGCGCTTTCGCAGCAGCTTCTCGAATTCGGCCATCAACGTCTGCCGGTCCTGCTTGAGCGTGCCGCGGGCATCGAGGAACAGCTGTTGCTCGTCGCGCACGTCCGTCCTGCTCGCACGGTCCATCAACGCGTCGCCGACCTGATCGAGCATCGCGGAGAACGCGATGATCAGCCGGTGAACGGCGAGATCGCGGCAATCACTCAGGATCTTGGAGAGCTCGCGCGGCGGCGAGCGTCGCGTGGCCGTCGGTGTGGTGTGCGCGTTCACGCTGCCGTGCTTCGGATTCGAACGCCCAAGAGACGTTGAGGGAATCGGGGGGCTCGGCGCGCTTGCGCACGCGAACAAAGGAACGGTCCCGATGGAATTCCGCTAAGTTACTGTAGCACAGGCCTAATCGTCGGGGGGAACGCGCTTGCACCCCGCGGCTCGCCGATCGCGCTCAGCGGCCGATGTCCGCCCATGCCCGTTCGAGCCGCTTGTATGAAACAGGAAACGGCGTCTTTAATTCCTGTGCGAACAACGACACGGCGAGCTCCTCGAGGAGCCAGCGAAATTCGGCGAGCCGCGGTTCGGGCCGCGCCGACTGCGCTGCCTGGTCCGCGCGTTCCGTGTAGCGACGCCACCAATCGGCAAGCTGCGCGGCGTGCTTTGCGTCGCGCTCGGGATTGTCGCGCTGTTTGGCGATTCGACGGTCGAGCGCTTCGAGGTAGCGCGGAAGCTGCGTGAGATGCGCCCACGGCGTCGCGCTGAAGAAACCCGGATACACCAGCGCGTCGCGCCGGGCACGCACGTCTGCGGCGAGGCGGCCTGCGCCGGGCGGCAACGATGCAAGCCGCTGCGCGAGCGCATGATAGTCGACGGCGATCGCGGCCAGGAGCTGCAGCGCGCTGTCGGCGACGGCCGGCAACCGGGCGCGCGCGCGCTTCACCTGCTCGGCGAACGCCTTCTCGCTGCGCGGCAGCGGGTCGTCGCCGACGAATGCACGGTCGCAAACCGCGCTCGCCAGGTCGGCGAGAAGCCGGTCGGCGGCGATCGCCGGCTTGAGCTGCAGCGCCGACTGCGCGAAACCCGGCGGGCCGCTCTTGCCTTCCAGACGCGCGAGCGCGCCCTTCATGGCGAGCCGGATCAGCCGGACGACGCCGGCGCGATGCGATGCGGCGGCCGACTCCTTGGTGTCGAGCGACACGATCGACACGCTATCGCCGTCATCGGCGAGCGCCGGATAGCCGGTGATGCGCGCGCCGCGCTCGACGTGGGTAAGCGTGTCGGGCAGTTCGCCAAAATCCCACTGCCGCAAGCCTTTGCGCTCGAGCGCCGGCGCGTGCTGCGCAAACGTGAGCTGCGCCGCCTGCCCGAGCTGCGCACGAAGCGCATCGAGGTCGCGACTCTCCGCGAGCTCGTTCCCTGCGGCGTCGACGACGCGAACGTTGACGAGGAGGTGCGCCGGCAGCTCGACCGCATCCCAGGCGCCGGCCGGCACGGCCTCGCCCGTTCGCGACGCGATCCACCCGCGCAGCGCATCGGTCAGAGGCTCCCTTCCGAAAGGCACGGCGTCGAGAAACGCCGTCACCGAATCCGGCAGCGGCACCAGCCGATTGCGCAACGTCTTCGGTAACGCTTTCAGATACGCGGTCGCCTTGTCGCGAATCATGCCCGGCACGACCCAGGTGAGGCGCGCCGCATCGAGCTGGTTCAGCAGCGCGAGCGGGACCGTGAGCGTCAGACCGTCGAGCGGATGGCCGGGCGCGAAACGATATTTCAGCGGAAGCCGCGTACCCGCCATCGCGAGCGCCTCCGGATACAGCGCCTCGGTCACGCCGCGCGCGGCGTGGCGCATCAGCGCGTCGCGCGTCATGAACAACAACCGCGGCTCCTTCGCTTCGGCGTCACGGCGCCAACGCTCGAACGTCGCTCGCGAGTGCACGCCTTGCGGCACACGCTCGGCGTAGAACGCGGCAATCGTCTCGTCGTCGACGAGCACGTCCTGACGTCGCGCCTTGTGCTCGAGCTCGCTCACCTGAGCAACGAGCCCGCGATTGTGCGCGACAAACGAAGCTTCGACGCCAAGCGCGCCGGGCACCAACGCCTCGCGAATGAAGATCTCGCGCGCCGTCGACGGATCGATCGGCGCGAACGAGACGCGCCGCCGCGCAATCAGCGTGAGGCCGTACAGCTGCACGCGCTCGCTCGCCGTCACTTCGCCGCGATCGGCGTCCCAGCGCGGATCGAAGTAGTCGCGGTCGACACGATCGCCGGCGACGGTTTCGATCCACTCCGGCTCGATCTTGCCCGCGCAGCGCGCATACAGCCGCGACGTCTCGACCAACTCGGCGGCGAGCACCCATTTGGGCGATTTCTTGGGAAGCGCCGATCCGGGATGCAGATGGAAACGGATGCCGCGCGCGCCATCATAGCCGTCGTCGTCCGCCTTCGTGCCGATGTTGCCGAGAAGTCCGGCGAGCAGTGCAAGATGGATCGCCTGATAGCGCTCCGCGTCGATCGTCGCCGCGATCTCCGGCGACCATTGAAAGCCGAGCTCGGCAATCTCGCGCGCGAGCTGCGTGTGAACGTCGCGCCATTCGGTCAAACGCAACAGCGATACGAACTGCGCGCGCGCCGCTTCGACGCGCTTTCGATGCGGGATCTTCTCGGCCAGCACGCCGGCGTGGAAATCCCACAGCGCGAGAAACGACAGGAAGTCCGAGCGTTCGTCGCGAAAGCGCTGGTGCGCCTGGTCCGCGGCCTGCTGCTTCTCGAGCGGCCGCTCGCGTGGATCGGGAACGGACAGCGCGCTTGCGATGACGAGGATCTCGGCAAGACAGCCGCGCTCGCGCGCGGCGAGCACCATGCGGCCGATGCGCGGGTCGACCGGCAACCGCGCAAGCTCGCGCCCGACCGGCGTCAATGCACGCGCGTTGTCGACGGCGCCCAGCTCCTGCAGGTGCTGATAGCCGTCGGCGATCGCACGCGGCGGCGGCGGCTCGAGAAACGGAAACGCATCGACCGCGCCCAGGTCGAGCGCAGCCATCCGCAAGATTACGGCGGCGAGAGAGCTGCGCAGGATCTCCGGATCCGTGTACGCGGGGCGCGCGGCGAAATCCTCGTCGCCATACAGGCGAACGCACACCCCCGGGCCGACGCGTCCGCATCGGCCGGCGCGCTGCGTCGCCGCCGCTTGCGAGACCTTCTCGATCGCGAGCAGCGTCGTCTTGTTGCGCAGCGAATAGCGCTTCAACCGCGCGAGCCCGCTGTCGATCACGTAGCGGATTCCCGGAACGGTGAGCGAGGTCTCGGCGACGTTGGTCGCGAGCACGAGTCGCCGGCCGCGGCTCGGCGCGAACACGCGCTGCTGTTCGGCGACGGTCAGCCGCGAATACAGCGGCAGGATCTCGACGGCGCCTGCATACGGGCGCCGCGCGAGGCTTGCGCGGGCGAGCTCCGACGTCTCGCGAATCTCGCGCTCGCCCGGCAGGAACACCAGGATGTCGCCGGGCCCTTGTCGCCACAGGTCTTCCGCCGCAGCGACGACGGCGTCTTCGAGCTCCTCCTCGTCGTCGGCCTCGTCGTCTCCGCTCGAAAGCGGCCGGTAACGAACGTCCACCGGATACGTGCGTCCGGACACTTCGATCACCGGCGCGGGCTTGCCGCCGCTTTCGAAGTGTTGCGCGAAACGCTGCGCGTCGAGTGTGGCCGACGTCACGACGACTTTGAGGTCCGGCCGCGACGGCAGCAGCCGCCTGAGATAGCCGAGCAGGAAGTCGATGTTGAGACTTCGCTCGTGAGCCTCGTCGATGATGATCGTGTCGTACGCGGCGAGCAGGCGGTCGCCCGACGTCTCCGCGAGCAGGATGCCGTCGGTCATCAGCTTGATGAACGCGTCGGGCCGCGTGTGATCGGTGAAACGTACTTTGTAGCCGACGTATTCGCCGACTTCGCTTGCGAGCTCATGAGCGATTCGCGCGGCGACCGCGCGCGCCGCGATGCGCCGCGGCTGCGTGTGGCCGATCAAGCCGCGTTCGCCGCGCCCGTGCGCAAGGCAGATCTTCGGCAGCTGCGTCGTCTTGCCGGATCCGGTCTCGCCGCAGACGATGATGACCTGATGAGCGCGGATCGCCGCGGCGATCTCGTCGGCGCGCTGCGATACCGGAAGCTCCTCCGGATACGCGATCGCGGGGCGTCTCGCCGCGCGCTCTCGCCGCCGCGCGATCGACCGTTCGAGGTCGGCGCCGATGCGCGACCATTCGGCCGGCTGCGCGCGTCGCGCGCGGGCCTGCGCAATCCGGCGCGCAAGCCTGATCTCGTCGGCGGCGAGCGCATCGGCGAGACGGCGCGAGAGGGCGGCGGCGGGTTCCGGCATGGACGCGGTCGGGATCGATGCGGGGCGCGGATTCTACCCCGCCGTGCGCGCCGGCGCGCTATGATCGACGACGGCGGAAGCGCCGTATCGGACAGGAGAAATCATGAGCTCACGCGTTCGAGTCGCCGCATTGCTCGGGGTTCTGCTCGCCTTTACCGTCGCCGCCGCCGACGCGGTGACGCTGCGCTGGTCCGGCCGCGGCGACATGCAGACGACCGACCCGCATTCGCAGAACGAGGGCCTCACCAACAACATCAACAGCCTGATCTACGAGTTTCTCCTCGATCGGACCAAGACGCTCGGCCTCGAGCCGCGCCTCGCCGAATCGTGGCAGCAGATTTCTCCGACCGTCTGGCGAATCAAGCTGCGCGCCGGCGTCAAGTTCCACGACGGAACGCCGTTCACCGCCGACGACGTCGTGTTCAGCTACGAGCGCGCGCGCTCGGACGCGTCGCAGCTTCGTGCGTACGCAAACGCGGCGGGTATTCCCAAGAAGATCGACGAGCTCACCGTCGAGTTCACGACCAACGGCCCCAATCCGATCGAGCTCGATCATCTCGCCACCATCAACATCATGAGCAAGGCGTGGTGCGAGAAGAACCGCGCCACCAAGCCGCAGAACTACACGGCGAAGGAGGACATGGTCACCGCGCACCAGGCGAACGGAACGGGCCCGTACATGCTGAAGGCGCGCGAGCCCGACGTACGCACGGTGCTCGTGAAGAACCCGAACTGGTGGGGCATCAAAGCGGGCAAGTTCGAAGGCAACATCGACGAGGTCATGTACCGGCCGATCGTGTCCGACGCGACGCGCGTCGCCGCGCTGATCTCGGGCGAAGTCGATCTGATCAACGACCCGCCGCCGCAGGACGTGCCGCGGTTGAAGCAGACGCCGGGGGTGAAGATCCTCGAGGGCATGGAGAACCGCGTCGTGTTCATCGGCATGGATCAGGCGCGCGACGAGCTGCTGTACGCGAACGTCAAAGGCAAGAACCCGTTCAAGGATGTGCGCGTGCGCCAGGCGCTGTACCAGGCGATCGACATCGAGGCGATCAAGAGCGCGACCATGCGCGGGCTTTCGCAGCCGACCGGCGCGATGCTGCCCTCGCCGCTGATGTCCACACCGCAGCTCGAGAAGCGCATCCCGTTCGATCGCGCCAAGGCGAAGCAACTGCTGACCGACGCCGGCTATCCGAACGGCTTCGAAGTGACGCTCGACTGCCCGAACAATCGCTACGTCAACGACGAGAAGATCTGCCAGGCGCTCGCCGCGATGTGGAGCCAGATCGGCGTCGCGACGCGGGTGAACGCGATGCCGCGCGCAAACTACTTTCCGAAGCTCGAGAAGCTCGACACGAGCCTGTACATGCTCGGATGGGGCGGCGCGAACACCGACGCGATCTTCGTGCTGCAGCCGGTGCTCTCCACGTATTCGGGCAAGGGCGACGGCGATTACAACTACGGCCGCTACACCAACGCCACGCTCGACGAGCTCACCGCGAAGATCAAGGTCGAGATGAACGCCGAGCTGCGGTTGAAGATGATCCGCGAAGCGCTCGCCGCGCAGAAGGCCGCGTTCAACCATCTGCCGCTGCACCGGCAGGTGATCCCGTGGGCGTCGCGCGCAAACGTCACCGTCGTGCACCGCGCCGACAACTTCGTCACGCCGTACTGGGCGAGCCTGGCCGGCGCGCCGTAGCCGCCGTCGTCGCCACCGTGCGCGCGGCGACGATGTAGCGTGTCGCGAGCCATGCGACCGCAGCGGCGGCGAGCGCGGCGATGAGCGCATGCAGCGGCGCCGCGGGCCACCCGCCGCGCACGGCCTCCTCGATGAACGACAGCGTGCCGCCGGTCGCGATGAACGCCGGCACGGCGGCGCCGTCGTAGCGAAGCAGGCCCAGCACGATCGCGACCAGCACGAGGCCGCCGGCGATGCCACGAGCGATCGTCGCGATGGGATCGGCGGCGGCAAGCCCTGTCGCAACGAGGACGGCGATCAGAACGAGCGCTACGAGCCAGCGGCGGCGATGCCAGTGGTCGGTAATCCGCTCGAGGATCACCAGCAGGAACAGCCCGACCGCGATCGTCAGGAGCGTGCGCGCACCGCTGATGAGCGCGCCGACCGCAGGCGACGCCAGCGACACCAGGCCGAGATCGGGCCATAGCGGTACCGTCTGCGGTGCAATGCGCGCGAGCGCGGCGCCCACGCCGCTCGCGAGCAGCGCCGCCGCGACGCCGGCGGCCCATGCCGGGAGGCGACCGGCAATCGGTTGCGCAGTGCGCTGCGAAGCCGCGTGCACGGCGACGCCGCCGATGAGGCCGATGAGCAGCGCGCCTCCCAGCGCGCCGGCGATTCGCCGCAATACCGCTAGCGACACTTGCGTGGCGAGCGGCTCGGTGGTCGAAAGGCCGATTGCCGCCTGCGGCCATGCGTTCGCCGCTGCGGCGAGCGAAAGCACGAGCGCGATGACGACCAGCGCGACCAGCGCGCGGCGGTCGCTGCGCGCCCTCGCCCATGCGACAACCGCGTAGATCAGCGCGGCGATCGCGGCCGCGAGCACGGTGCCGCCGATCGCGAAGCGCAGCAGCGTGAGCCGGCCGTCGCGCTCGCGTTCGGCGCGCAGCCACGTCTCGGGCACGTGAACGTAGCGTCCGGCGCCGACGACCTCGTCGCCGGCGATCGTCACGACGAAGCGGGCTTCGCCGCCCGGCCCCACCGCGGCCTTCGGATCGCCGAACGTGAACGCCCAATCGGTGCGGGCGGGCAGCGTTCGTTCGTCGGCGCCGACGTCGACGACGCTCGCGACATCGCGGCCGAATGCCGTCATGAGCGCACGCTCGGCCAACGCGTGCGCTTCGTCGCGCGAAAGGCGCGCGCCCGGCCGTTGCTCGGGCAACGCGTGGCGCACTTGGCGCAGCGCGCCGTCGCCGGTGATCGTCACGCGCCACTCCTCGGCACGCTCGGCGACGTCGCCTTCGAACCGCGCGTAGCGAATCTCCCACAGCGGCGGCGCGAGCGCGCTGCCGACGACCGTGCGATAGACGTCGCGTCCCGCCTCGGAGAATACGAACCGATGCATGAGCCACTGCGCGCCGTCGTCGGGCGCGACTTTCGTCGCCGCGTAACGTTGCCATGGCGCGGCGAGCGAAATGCCGCGCTGCGCGAGCGCCGCGTCGGCAGCCGCTTCGGCTTCGGCGCGGCCGATGCCGATGCCGGGCACATCGGCGCGAAACGGTGTGGCGGCGATCCAAAGCGCAATACCGGCAATGCCGAGCGCTGGCAGCGCGCGCTGGAATCGCACCGCCCATGGCGCAACGTCGGCGTGCGGTCCGTGCGCGGAGGCCGCTTCGGGAGCCGGCTGCGCGGCAAAGTGCCAGCCACCGTTGCGAAGCGCCGGCGGCAACTCGCGCCAAGCGTTCGTCCGCACCCGCCGTGCGAGCACGATCGCGATCGGCACCAGCGCCGCGACGACGATCAGCGCCTGCTGCACGTAACCCGCGGGCGCGTCGACGAGGAACAGCGGAATCGAAAACAGCGTCAGATCGAACAGCGCGTGCAGCAGCACCGTTGGCAGCAATCCGAAGCGAAGGAAGATCAGCGCCCAGATCGTCGCCGGCACGAACAACTCGACCAGACGCGAATAGTACGGAAAGCCCGGATAGTTCGCGTGCGCGCCGCCGAAGACGAGCGCCTGGATCACGACGGCGATCGCAATCGCAAGCGTGCGGCGGCCGAAACGCGCGCCGATCAGCGCGGCGAGCGCGAGCGGGACCGCGCGGAACAGGCTTTCCTCCATGAACCCGGCCTGAAGCGAGATCGCAATCGGCGTGAGCGCGGGAACGGCGCTGCCGAGCACGTTCGGATCGGTCAGCGATTCCGAAGGCTGCCACCAGCCGAGCCAACGGTTGGTCGCGTAGTAGAACGCGGCGACGAGCGCGAGACCGATCGGCACGAACAGAACGCCGCCAAGCGTGCGGCCGAGCACCTCGCGCGTCGGCGCTGCGTCGCGCGACCACAACCGCCACAGCTGCGGATGCGAGGGAAAGGCGCGGCGGGTCAAGCCTTCGGCGGCCATGAACACGAGCGCGTAACCGAGGCCGCCGACGCCGGCGATCATGATGGCGCGACCGACGAGCCGAATCCAGAACGTCGACGTCGCCTGCGCCGTATCGTAGTCGAACCACGCGGACGGCGCGCTCGCGAGCGAAGCGAGCGCGAGCAGCGCGCCGACGACGAGCCCCGCGGCGAGCGCCGGACGCCACAGCAGCCAATGCCGGCGCAGCAGCCAGAGCACGCCGAACACGCAGCCGCCGAGCCCGTAGAGCACGCCCGCGACGAGGGAGGCGGCGCCGGCGAGCGCGTTGTTCGCCGAGCGCAGCTCTTCGAAGCGGCGCTCGAACGATTCCGGCACGTGCACATAGCGCGACACTTCGATCAGTGCGTCGCCGGCGACGGTGAGTCGCATGCGGAAGCGTGAATCGCCGAGGTTGCCGCTCGTTCGCTCGTACGTGAACGCATGATCGATGCGGCCGCTCGTGCGCTTCTGCTGCGTCTGCTCGAGCAGCCGATACGCCGAGAAATCGACTTGCCAGTCGACACGCGCGCGCTCTTCGGCAAGCGCGCGCGCCGCAGCGGGCTCGAGCGCGAGAGCGCCCGGCGCTTCCGGCACCTGCGCTTCGGGGATCTTCTGCACGAATCCCCACGGCGCGCCCGCCGGCGTCAGGCGAATCAGCGTTTCGGTGATGTCGCCGGGGCGAAACAACCGCACGTCCCACCAGTACGGCGAATACACATCGCCCGCGACGAGCGCCGCGAACGCGGGCTTGCCGCCGCCTTCGAGCTCGACGTAGTTCTGCGTCGAATCGTCATGAGCGAAACGCACCGCCGTGCGCGCGTCGGGCTTTGCGAGGCGCCGCTCGGTCGCGATCGCCTTCGCCTTCTCGACCGCCTCGGCGCGCGATAGCTTGATGTCGAGATTGACGACCGGGATCGCCAGCGGAAAGAGCCTGATCGCGACCGCCGCACAGACGAGCGCGAGCGCGGCGTAAGCGATCCAGAACGCGGGCTTGTGCGTCACGCTAGCGCACGACGCCGATCACGCCGCGCGAGGCGAGCGCGCCGATCGTCGCGTCGTCGTAGCCGAGACGTTCGCGCAACACCGCCGCCGTGTGCTGGCCGAGCAGCGGCGGCGCGTCGCCGTATTCGATCGACGAGCGCGAATAGCGGATCGGCGTTGCGACCTGCGGCGCCGTGCGCGACAGCGGGTGCGCAAGATCGAGCCGCATGCGCCGCGCGACGACCTGGGGATCGGCGAAGACCTGATCGAGCCGGTTGATCGGCCCGCATGGCACGCCGGCTGCGTCGAGCGCGTCGAGCCAATCGCGCTGCGTGCGTGCGCGGACGATCTCGGCGAGCAACGGCACGAGCTCGCCGCGGTTGCGCACGCGCTCGGCGTTGGTCGCATAGCGCGGATCGCTCGCCCACTGCGGCACGCCGGCGATCGCGCAGAACTTCGCGAACTGGCTGTCGTTGCCAACCGCGATGATCAGATGGCCGTCGGCGCACGCGAACACCTGATACGGCACGATGTTCTGATGCGCGTTGCCGGCGCGGCCGGGCGCAACGCCGGTGGTGAGATAGTTCAGGTTCATCACCGACATCATCGCGACCGCCGAGTCGAGCAGCGCGAGATCGATCCATTGGCCTTCGCCGGTGCGCTCGCGATGCGCGATTGCGGCGAGGATGGCGACCGACGCGTACATGCCGGTCATCAGATCGGTGATCGCGACGCCCGCCTTTTGCGGTCCACCGCCGGGGACGTCGTCGCGCTCTCCGGTGATGCTCATGAAGCCGCTCATCCCCTGGATGATGAAGTCGTAGCCCGCGCGCTCCGCGTACGGACCGTCCTGGCCGAAACCGGTGATCGATGCATAGACGATCGACGCGTTTTCCGCCGAAACGTTCGCGTAATCGAGGCCGTAGCGCACAAGGCCGCCGACCTTGAAGTTCTCGATCAGCACGTCCGCCTGCAGCGCGAGATCGCGGACGATCCGCTGCCCCTGCGGCGTCGTGAAATCGACGGCGACCGATTGCTTGGACCGATTGCAGCACAGATAGTACGCAGCCTCCGACGTCGCGCGCCCTTCGGCATCGGCAAGATACGGCGGCCCCCATGCGCGCGTGTCGTCACCGCCGCCCGGCCGCTCGATCTTGATGACGGTTGCGCCGAGGTCGCCCAGCAGCTGCGTGCACCACGGACCGGCGAGCACGCGGGAGAGATCGAGGACGGTCAGGTGGGAGAGCGGAGCGGGCATGGCGCTGCACGCGGGTGATGGTGTCGGCTCGCGTGCCGGACGTCGGCTGGCCGAACGTGAACCGTTCGCGCCGCGACGCGCGCAAGACTATAGCAGAAGGCGCACCGCCGGTTCGATTTGCGGTCGGCGGCGATCAGCGATCCGCCGAGCGATCACCGATGCCGCAGCGGAAGATCACCGGTTTCGGCAAGGATCTGGCGCCCTGCGGCGAGCGCACGAAATCGATGCCGAAGCGAAACTCGATTGGCCGACGGCATCGGCAACGACGACCGCTACCGGCCCGCGGCTGACGACCATGGGCTACTCCGGGACGCCGGCCCTGCGAAGACCGGGCAGATAGTGCTTCTCATCCATCGCGACCGCTTCGGGCGCGACGCTCCCGTGGAAGCGCGCCCTGTATCGTGACATGGTGAACGTCGGTGCAAGCTTCAGCAACTTGTCTTTCGCCTTCGCGGCCTTCTCGGCGTCTCCGGCCATCGCATACGCCGCCGCAAGATTCGACACGGCGTTCCAGTCGTCGCCCGAAGTGCCCGCGCGCTCGCATTCGAGGATCGCCTGCTCGTAGGCGCCCAGGTTGACATGCGCGCTGCACGCCTGGATCGCCAACGCCCATTGGTGAGCGCCGATCACCGGACGCAGTCTCGCGACCAGCTTGAGCGTTTCCTCGGGCTTGCCCGCGTCGAGATAATAGAACCCGCGCACCAGCGATACCGAATAGCGCGTCGGATCGAGCTCTTCGGCACGATCGAGCGCGAGCGCCGCGGCCGGCAGGTTACCGCGGATCCTCAGTGCGTTGCTTCGGGTCACCCAGCCGGAGCTGTCCTTCGGATCGAGCGTGACCGCTCGCAGCGTGTCGTCGTCGGCTTGCGCGACGAGCGGCGCGGGATCGGCGGCGAAATCGTTGAAGAAGATGTCGATGTCCGCTGCCGCGCGCATCGTCCGGGCGCGCGGCAGGTTCGGATCGAGCTTGATCGCCGCGTCCATCAGCCGGCGCATCTCGCGCGCATTGGCAACCGGATCCGGAAGCGAAAGGCCCATCGCGCAATCGACGAGATCGTCCGCGCTCGCGCCCTTGTCGCAGCTCGGCACGGCGTGTGCGATCGACGTCGTGAGCATCTGCCGGATCGCCGACGCGAGCTCCCAGATCACCGCCTTGTTGTCGCCGAATCGCGCTCGCTCGAAGGTCTTGCGCACGCTCTCGACTTGGGTGTCGTCGCGTGTGTCCACGACGCGCACGCTCGTCGCGACCTGGCCTCCGTCCGTTTGCACGTTCGTGCGAACGAGAAAACGCACTTTCGCCTCCTGCCCGAGCGTCTTCGCGTCGACGGTGTTGTTCGCGTGAGCGGCCGCGGTCTCCGGAGCGACGACGCGAATGTGGTGAACGCTGTCGGCGAGCGCGTGCGTGACGTCCACGCCGAGCTGCACCGCCTCCGCGGCTAGCGTCGGATCGCCGCCCGACGTCGTGAACGGTGCGATCATCGCCGAGCGCAACGGAATCGCGGCCGCGATCGTGTCGGTTTTCGCGCCATGTTGCCAAATCCGCCACCCCCCCAGCAGCGCCGCACCGATCGACAACAGCGCACCGGCGCCCAAATAAACGCTTCGACGCGGCAGCCGGTGGCGTGCGAACGTGCTCGCCTTGCGCGACGTCGACGCCGCGTTCAATCCTTTCTCGAGCGCGACGCGAAACACACGAATCGGCTTCGAGATGTTCTTCACGCGTTGCTCGCCCGAATCGATGAATTCGACGCCGAGGTCTTCGCGCACCTGCTCCCACACCGCTGCCGCGACGCAGATTCCGCCGGGATCGGAGAGCGCTTCGAGCCGCGCCGCGACGTTGACGCCGTCACCGACGATGTCGTCGCCTTCGACGATGATGTCGCCCAGATTGATGCCGACGCGAAACTCGATGCGCGAGTCCGGCGGAACGTGAACGTTGCGCGCGCCCATCTCGCGCTGAATTTCGACGGCGCAGCGTAGCGCCGACGTGGCGCTCGCGAATTCCAGCAGCATGCCGTCGCCCGTCGTCT
Source organism: uncultured beta proteobacterium (assembly GCA_963728935.1). Taxonomy (GTDB): domain Bacteria; phylum Pseudomonadota; class Gammaproteobacteria; order Burkholderiales; family Casimicrobiaceae; genus CAVSMC01. Next base: position 76,761 of record CAVSMC010000009.1, read on the forward strand.
TGACCGTTCGCCCGCCGTGCTCGGCGATCTTCAGCTCGATCAACTCCGCGCTGAGCGCGCGCAACCGCTGGTGCGTGCCGGCCTCGTCGCGTTCCATCAACCGCGAGTAGCCGACGACATCGGCGACGACGACGGCGACGAGACGGCGGCTGACGACCATCGTCAAACGATATCGCGAAAGCGGACGACGGTCACTTCTCCTTCAGCATGGGCTGCAGCGCGCGTTCGATTTCGGACTTCAGCAACGCCTGGACCATCGCCATCTTTCGCCCGTCGCTGAGGGCGTTCCACGGCGTGGCATCCGTGGAATCGGCGGCTGCATACGCAGTGCCGGCAGTCACACGCGAACGCGCCGCAGCCGTCCTGCTCTTCGGATCGATGATCAGGATCTGGAAGTTCGCGAAAATGCCGAGGAATCCGCGTCCGATCGCATTTGTCCTCTCCGATCGCAGCGGGAGGTTCGGATCGATGTAGAAGCCGAGCCCGGCAGCCTTGCCGCCGCCGACATGACGCGGTCCGTGCGCAGGTCCGGCTCCGCGCGAAGCGGTGCGATCAGCAGCAGCCGCGGATCCGCCGCACCGGCGAACGCGCCGTCGAGCTGCGTCAGCAAGCCGTGCACGTCCGCAACGTCCGCGTCTGCCAACGATTCGCCGAGCGCGTAGAGCGCAGGGTCCCTCGTGCGCAGCATCGTCACCGAGACGTCGGGCCTCGCCCGGGCGATCGTCGCATCGGCGGCACGAACGGCGAAATCGTCGAGCGCCGAGCCCGCGATCGACGCGACGCGGGAAACGTTGCGATCGAGGTTACTGCCGATCTGCTGCTCCGCGGTGATGACGGTAAAGCGGTCGCCGATCAGCGAGAGGATCAGGTAGGTTTCGGCGGCGGCCCATCCGGCAGCTAAGAGGCCGATTGCGAGCAGCCATCGCGACAACCGCTCGCCGTGCGGGTCGTCACGCAAGCTCAACACGCGCCCCCGGCCCGGGCGTCCGCTACTCGATCGCTTTGACGAGGTCCTCGACGACCTTCTTGGCGTCGCCGAACACCATCATCGTCTTGTCCATGTAGAAGAGCGGATTGTCGAGGCCGGCGTAGCCGGATGCCATCGACCGCTTGTTGACGATGACGGTCTTCGCCTTGTACGCCTCGAGGATCGGCATGCCATAGATCGCGCTGCCCTTCTGCTCGGCCAACGGATTGACGACGTCGTTCGCGCCGAGGATCAGCGCGACGTCGGCGGTGCCGAACTCGCCGTTGATGTCCTCCATCTCGAAAACCTGGTCGTACGGCACCTCGGCCTCGGCGAGCAGCACGTTCATGTGGCCCGGCATGCGCCCGGCAACCGGGTGGATCGCGTACTTCACCGTGACGCCCTTGTCGGCGAGCTTCGTCGCCATCTCTTTCACCGCGTGCTGCGCGCGCGCGACCGCGAGCCCGTAGCCGGGCACGATTATGACCGTCTCCGCATTGCTCATGATGAACGCGGCGTCGTCCGGACTGCCCGACCTGACCGTCTTCTTGCCCGCATCGCCGCCCGCCACGGCGACCTCACCGCCGAAGCCGCCGAGGATCACGCTGATGAAGCTGCGGTTCATCGCCTTGCACATGATGTACGACAGGATCGCGCCGGAGCTGCCGACGAGCGAGCCGGCGATGATGAGCATCGGATTGTTGAGCGAGAAACCGATGCCCGCGGCGGCCCATCCCGAATAGCTGTTCAGCATCGAGATCACGACCGGCATGTCGGCGCCGCCGATCGGAATGATGATCAGCACGCCGAGCAGGAAGGCGAGCGCCGTCATCACGATGAACGGCAGCCAACCGCCGCCCATGAAGAACCAGATGCCGAAGCCGATCATCGCGATGCCGATCAGCAGGTTGATCCAGTGCTGGCCCGGATAGACGATCGGCGCGCTGCCGATGCGGCCGGACAGCTTGCCGAACGCGATCACCGAGCCCGAGAAGGTGATAGCGCCGATGAACGTGCCGATGAAGAGCTCGAGCATGTTGCCGGTCGGCAGCGGCACGGGCAGTCCGAACGCCGCCGGATTGTTCACCGCGGCGATCGCGATCAGCACGGCCGCCATGCCGACGAGCGAGTGGAACGCGGCGACCAGCTCCGGCATCTGTGTCATCTGCACGCGCCGCGCGATCACCGCGCCGACCGCTCCGCCGGCGGCGATGCCGATCAGGATCAGCGCGACGTTCTTGGTATTCGCGTAGACGAGCGCGAGCGTCACGACGACCGCGATCGCCATGCCGGCGATGCCGAGCACGTTGCCGCGCCGCGCGGTCGACGGATGCGACAGTCCCTTAAGCGCGAGGATGAAGCAGATCGACGCGACGAGATACCAGAGGGCGACTTGATTGGCGCTCATTGTTTGTCCCCGTGTGCGCGCGTCACTTCTTCGCGTCCTTCGCGCTGCCAGCCTTCGGCTCCTTGCGCTTGAACATCTCGAGCATTCGCTGCGTGACGAGAAAGCCGCCGAACGCGTTGACCGCGGCCAATGCGACCGCGACGACGCCGACCCATCCGCCCCAGTCCATGACGGCCGGCCCCGCGGCGAGCATTGCACCGACGAGGATGATGGCGGAGATGGCGTTGGTGACGCTCATCAGCGGCGTGTGCAACGCCGGCGTGACGCTCCACACGACGTGGTAACCGACGAAGATCGCCAGCACGAAGATGATCAGATAGAAGACGATGGGGTCTACACCGGTAGCCATGCGCTTGCTCCAGAGGTCTAAGCGTTGTAGTTGCCGCAACTCGTGCGGTGCGCCGATCCGTGATCCGACGTGCAGCCGCGTTGGACGCGGACTGCCGCGCACGCTGAACGGCTTGCGATTGCGAGCCAGCGCGGCCGCCGGTCAACGCGGCTGCACGTCGTTGCGTAAGGCCGGTGCGTAGTCACGGTCACAGCGTCGCGTTAGGCGCGCGGGACCACCGCGCCGTTCTCGCAGACGAGCGTGCCTTTGATGATCTCGTCGTCGCGCGGCACGTTGAACGCGCCGCTCTTCGGATCGATCATCAGGTTGAGGAACGTCAGCACGTTGCGCGCATAGAGCGCCGAGGCGTCGGTCGCGACGGTCGCCGCAAGATTCGGGATGCCGATGATCTTCACGCCGTTGACGTTCGCGACCGTTCCGATCTGCACGCCTTCGACATTGCCGCCCTGCTCGACCGCGAGATCGACGATCACGGAGCCGGGCTTCATTTCGGCAACGGTCGCCGCCTTGATCAGCTTGGGCGCGGGACGGCCGGGAATGAGCGCGGTCGTGATCACGATGTCGGCCGCCTTCGCGCGCTCGTGCACGATCGCCGCCTGCCGCGCCATCCACGCGGGCGGCATCGGCCGCGCGTAACCGCCGACACCCTCGGCGATCTGCTTCTCCTCGTCGGTTTCGTAAGGAACATCGACCCACTTTGCGCCGAGCGACTCCACCTGATCTTTCACCGATGGCCGCACGTCGGACGCTTCGATCACTGCACCCAGACGCTTGGCCGTGGCGATCGCCTGGAGTCCCGCGACGCCTACGCCAAGCACGAGCACGCGCGCCGCCTTCACCGTTCCCGCCGCCGTCATCAGCATCGGCATGAAGCGGCCGTATTCGTTCGCCGCGGCGATCACCGCCTTGTAGCCCGCGATGTTCGCCTGCGACGACAGCACGTCCATCGCCTGCGCGCGCGTGATGCGCGGCGCCCACTCGAGCGCGAAGCCGGCGACGCCTGCGTGCGCGATCGTTTCGAGGCCCGCCGCGTCGAACGGATCGAGAAGGCCGATCAGTACGGCGCCGCGCTTCGTCTGCGCCAGCTCGTCGGTCGACGGCGCGCGGACTTTGAGCACGATATCGGCGCCGAGTGCGTCCGCGGCGCTTGCGATCCGCGCGCCGGCCGCTTGATATTGCGCATCGGGAATGCTGCTGCCCGCGCCTGCGCCCGCCTCGACGACGATCTGGTGCGCACCGCTCGCCGCGAGCTTCTTGACCGTCTCGGGCGTGGCCGCGACGCGCGTTTCGCCCGCGCGGGTCTCACGAGGAATGCCGATCAACATGGAGGGATCCCCACTGGTGGCGCCGCTCGCTGTAAAGATGCGTGCCGGCTTTATTGCGTAGACCGCTATGCTGCCACAAACGCCGCCTCGGCGTCAGGCGCGCAAGTCAAGAGCTTATGATGTGATGGCCGCGAAAACGCGTGGCGGGTCCGAGCACGAGACGCCGCGCGACACGATTCCAGATGAACACGATCGCCGGCAAGGACGGACGAGCGGACGACGGTCTGGCGCAGACGGCCGTCGCGCAAGGGCTCGCGAGCGCCCACGCGGCGTGGGTCGCCGGCGATCGCGCGCAAGCGAACGCGCTGTTGCATGCGCTTGCCGCCCGTGAACCGACGGCCGCGGCTGTGTGGGCGCGGCTTGGCGGTTACGCGCTCGAAAGCAACGACAACGAGGCGGCGCGTGCGCACCTCGAACGCGCGGTCGCGCAGACGCCCGACGACGCCGCCGGGTGGACCAATCTGGGCACTGCGCGACTTCGCCTCGGATCGATCGACGACGCCATCGCTGCCTACCGGCGCGCCCTCGCGCTCGACCCGCGACGAATCGGCGCACGGGTCAATCTGGCCAACGCGCTTCAGCAGATCGGCGATCTCGACGTGGCGGTCGCGGAGCTCGAGGCGGCGCTGGAGCTGCAACCGGACGCGGTCGAGATCCTCAACAACCTTGGCAATCTCTACAAGGACCAGGGACGACTCGGCGACGCGCTCGGCGCATACGAAGCGGCGCAGCGCGCCGACCCCCAGTTCCGGCCGGCGTTCTCCAACCTGCTCGCCGCGACGAAGCTCTCGCCGCGGCATACGCCTGTCGCTGCCTTCGCGCTGCATCGCGCGTTCGCCGAGCGCTTCGAGCTCCGCTGGCAAGCGCACTACGTGCCCCCGGCGAACGATGCCGATCCCGATCGGACGCTGCGCATCGGTTACGTGTCGCCCGATTGCCATACGGCGCTGCCGGCGTTCATCGAGCCCGTGCTGCGAAGCCACGAGCGCGCCCGCTTCAAGATCTTTGCGTACTTCAACAACGCGCAGCCGGAAAGCGTCTGCGCGCGGCTTGGGCCGATCGAGGCGCGGGTGACGAAGGGCGCGACGGACGACGTCGTCGCGCAATGGGTCCGCGACGATCGAATCGACATCCTGATCGACATCGCGGGCCACACCGGACATAACCGGCTCGGCGTGTTCGGCCGCAAGCCGGCGCCGGTTCAGATCACATGGCTCGACTATCTCGGCACGACCGGCCTCGACAGCGTCGACTACCGGCTGACCGATGCCGTCGCCGATCCGCCCGGCGCAAGCGATGCGTTGCACAGCGAAACGTTGCTCCGACTCGAAGCGACGCAGTGGTGCTGGAATCCGCCGTCCGAACCGCGGGCACCGGCGCCGCTGCCTGCGCTCGCCGCCGGACACTTGACGCTCGGCTCGTTCAACAATTGCGCGAAGCTCACCGACGAGACGCTCGCATTGTGGGGCCGCGTTCTTCGCGAGCTGCCGAGCGCGCGTCTGGTGGTCGTCGGCGTCGCGCCTGGATTCGCGCAGGCGCGCGTTCGCAACGCACTCGGCGCGCGTGTCGAGCTCGTGCCACGACTTTCAGCGGAGGCATTCCGGCGGGCGATCGCCGACGTCGACATCGCGCTCGATCCGGTGCCGTTCTCCGGGGCGACGACGACGCTCGAAGCGCTTTGGCAAGGCGTGCCCGTCGTCACGCGAGTCGGGGCGACATCGGCGTCGCGGTCGAGCGCGAGCATCCTGACCACCGTTGGACTCGCCGACTGGATCGCGGCCGACGACCACGCGTACGTCGCGATCGTGCGGCGCGCCGTGGACTCGATCGCGGCACTGGGCGCTTTGCGCTCAGGTTTGCCGCAGCGGTTGCAGCGAAGCGCGCTCTGCGACGCCCTGCGCTTCACGCGCGGCCTCGAGCGCGTGCTGAGAGACACCTGGACGACGTGGTGCGACGCGCGGCGCACGGTCGGCGCGTCCGACGGCGCATTGCCTCGCGGCGCTCGCAGCGCGAGCGCGTTGCCCGCGCCCGCGCAGCACCGCCTCGAAGCCGACGCGCGGCTCGCCGCGCTCGATTGCGCATTGCAGGCCGGCCGGGGCGTAGAGGTCGTCGACGACGCGCGCGCACTCGTCGACGACGAGCCGGGTTGGCACGCGGCGCACCGTGCGTACCTGCAGGTGCTGCTCGAATGGGCGCGCACGCAGCCGGGACTCGTCGCGCGCGTGTTTCCGCCGCCGGCCGCGCCGGCGCACACGCCGAAGGTATCGGTCATCGTGTGCTCGATCGACGCCAACCGCTTCCGCCGCGTCAGCGCAGCGTATCAGCGCCGCTTCGGCGGTCGTCCTTTGCAGATCATCGGCGTGCACGACGCGCGCTCGCTCGCCGAGGCCTACAACCGCGCGGCGGAGAGAGCGTCGGGTGACGTTCTGATCTTTTCGCACGACGACATCGATCTCGTCGGCAGCGACTTCGCGCCGCGCCTGATCGCGCATCTCGATCGGTACGACGGCGTCGGGGTCGCCGGCGCATCGCGTGTCAGCGCTCCGCGATGGACCGATGCCGGCCAGCGCGCCATCCACGGCCATATCCTTCATCCGGCGCCCGCCGGTCGGCGCGGCGTGCTGCTGATGGCGTTGGGGTTCCAGCAGCCCGTGTGCGAGAACATCCGCGTGCTCGACGGCGCGTTCATCGCCGTCCATCGCCACGTCTGGGAAGCGCAGCGGTTCGACGCCGACCGCTTCGACGGCTTTCACTTGTACGATCTCGATTTCACGTGGCGCGCGAGCGGCGCCGGTGCGCGCCTTGCCGTCGCGGCCGACCTGCTGCTCTTCCACGCGTCGCTCGGCAAATACGACGACGTGTGGCGCCGCTACGCGCGCCGTTTCATCGCCTCTGCCGGCCTCGACCCGTTGCATCCGCCGCGGCCGGGCGGACTGCAGACGCGTCTGGAAACGGCCGAGCAGCTCGATGCGCTACGTGCGGCAATGGTGCATTTTCGCTACGGCGCGCCGGTCATGCGCGCGCAAGCCCAGCGCGATTAGATCGCGGCGGCGATCGCCCGCCCGACATCGACAGTCTTCGCACGACCTCCGATGTCGCCGGTGCGCGGCGCCGACGGATCGGCGAGCAAGCGTTCGATCGTGTTCACGATGGCGGCGCCGACGTCGGGATGGCCGAGATGGTCGAGCATCAGCGCAGCGCACCAGATCTGTCCGATCGGATTCGCGATGCCCTTGCCGGCGATGTCCGGTGCCGACCCGTGCACCGGCTCGAACAGCGACGGATACGCGCGCTCGGGATTGATGTTCGCCGACGGCGCGATGCCGATGGTGCCGCAGACCGCGGGCCCGAGATCGGACAGGATGTCGCCGAAGAGGTTCGACCCGACGACGACGTCGAAGATCTGCGGCTGACGGACGAAGTGCGCGGTCAGGATGTCGATGTGATACTGGTCGGCGCGAATGTCCGGATATTGAGCGCACGCCGCGCGGAAGCGCTCGTCCCAGAACGGCATCGTGATCGCGATGCCGTTCGACTTGGTCGCCGACGTCACGTGCTTCGCTCGCCGCTTGCGCGCGAGCTCGAACGCGAACTTGAGGATGCGGTCGACACCCTTGCGGCTGAACACCGATTCCTGGAACACGATCTCGCGGTCGGTTCCCTCGTACATGCGGCCGCCGACCGACGAATATTCGCCCTCGGTGTTTTCGCGAACGACGACGAAGTCGATATCGCCGGGCTTGCGATTGGCGAGCGGCGTCGGGATTCCGGGCATCAACCGGCACGGCCGCATGTTCACGTACTGGTCGAATCCGCGGCGAAACTGGATCAGCGAGCCCCACAGCGACACGTGGTCGGGCACGGTCGCCGGCCAGCCGACGGCGCCGTAGAAGATGGCGTCGAAGCGCGACAGCGTCTCGAACCAGTCTTCGGGCATCATGCGGCCGTGCTTGACGTAGTAGTCGCAGTTCCAGTCGAAATGTTCGAACTCGAACGCGAGGCCGAACCGGGTGCCCGCCGCTTCGAGCACGCGCAGGCCTTCGGGAACGACTTCCTTGCCGATGCCGTCGCCCGGAATCACCGCGATGCGATGCGCGCTCATCTCTTCCTCCGTTCCGAGCGCGTTATTGTAGGCCTTCGCTCATCCATCCGTCCGATGGCGGCTGCGGCGCGGTCTTCCTACAGTGCGCATACGCGTCCAATCGCGCAACCCGCAAACGTCCACTGGAGACTCTTCCAAATGCCGCTCGTCCATGTTCGTCCGATCTCCCGATCGTTGTACCTTGGCACGCTGCTGATGCTCCAGCTCGCGCTCGTTACGCAAGTCGCCCCGCCGCTCGCGCGCACGTTCAAGGCGCATGCGCTGTTCGCGTCGCTGCACGATGGCTGGCCGGTCGCCGCGCACCTGGTCGGGCTCGTGCTCTCGGTCGCGGGCGCGGCGCTCGCGTTGCAATTCCCGCTGCTCGCGATCGCCCGCCACGCGAAGCGCGGAACGTCGCGCTTCGCGGGGCTGCCTCATTGGGCGATCGGCGTCGCGGTCGCGGGCGCGGCGCTGTTCGCCTCCGCTCTGATCACCGCGGCGATCGGCAGGCTGCTGTCGGACGACACCCGCGACGCGCTGTTCGCGATCGCGCAATCGACGGCGATCGCGGGCACCGCCGTCATGGCCGCCGGCGCGCTGTGCGCCGAGTTGCTGCGGCGAAGCGTTGCGCCGGTTCCCGTTCCGACAGCGCCCTGGCAATGCACGCCGGCACGAATCGAAGCGCTCGACCCGTCCGAGCGCGTCACGCGTGTCGCCTGACGCCAATCGCGCTCGACGCCGAAGGCAGCGCCATGAACGCTCGTCACTTCTGGATCGGCGTCGTCGCGCAGGATCACGCCGAGCGCGCAATCGCGGGCGGCTTCGCGCAGGTGAACCACGGCAAGGCCTGACCGCTCGAAAGGCTTCGCGCGGGCGACGGCTCGACGCCGCCCGCGTGCTGAGCTAACGTCGCGGCATGCCTGAGCCTCGTACCGATCCGATGCGCGCCGCGCCGGATAGCGTCACCGCCATTGCGCCCGCGTGGCAGTGGGGGCGCTTGACCGACCTCGCGCCGTCCGATCTGTACGCCGCGATGGCGCTGCGCGGTCAGGTCTTCGTCGTCGAACAGCGGTGTGCTTTTCTCGACGCCGACGGCCTCGACGCGCGGTCGTGGCATCTGCTTGCCTGGCTTCGCTTGGACGACGCACCGGCGCTCGTCGCGTACCTGCGCGTCGTCGACCCCGGCGCCAAATACGACGAGCCGTCGATCGGCCGCATCGCGACGGCGCCTTCGGCGCGGCGAACCGGCCTCGGTCGGTTGCTGGTCGCCGAGGGCGTTGCACGTGCAAGCGCGCTCTATCCGGGCCAGCCCATTCGCATCGGTGCGCAGCGCTATCTCGAGTCGTTCTATGCGGGATTCGGCTTTCGCACCGTGTCGCAGCCGTACGACGAGGACGGCATCGCGCACGTCGAGATGCTCCGTGACGCCGAACGCACGTTACGCTAGTGTGCCGAGTCGGACGTTGCGAAGATGAAGGAGCGGACGAAATTGGGCGCCAGACAAGGCGCGGGGCCGACAGCGTACCCGTGATACGCTGAGGCCGCGCAACGCCGTATGGCGCGCCCACTTTCGCCGCGAACTATCGAGTGAGCTACTGACTCGGCAAACGGACTGCAATTCGCCTGCCGGCGCGCGGACATCGCGCGGCCGGCTTTTTGTTGCGCCGACGATGAATACCGCTTCGCATGCGCACCGCCGCGCGGTGCTGATGATGATCGCTGCCGCGCTCTGTTGGTCGACCGGCGGCCTTCTCGTTCGCCAGGTTTCGATCGCGAGCGCCTGGGAGATCGTGTTCTGGCGTTCGCTCGCGATGTCGCTGTTCGTGGCAGCGACGCTCGCGATCATGCATGGCCGCCGCGCCGGCGCTGCGATCGCTGCCGTGGGCCGGCCCGGCTTGCTGTCCGGCGCACTGCTCGCCGGCACGTTCTTCTTCTTCATCGCATCGATCACGCGAACGACGGTCGCGAACACGTTCGTGCTGATGAGCGTGTCGCCGTTTCTCGCGGCGCTCGCCGGCCGCGCGCTGCTGCGAGAACGCGTTCCGGCGCGAACGTGGCTTGCGATGAGCGTCGCGTTCGCCGGCATCGTCGTGATGTTCGCCGACTCGCTCGACACCGGTCGGTTCGCCGGAAACCTGCTCGCGCTCGGCGTATCGTGCTGCTTCGCGCTCAACGTAACGATGCTGCGACGCTTCCGCGCGCACGCCGACATGCTGCCCACCGTCATGCTCGCCGGCGTCTTCTCGTTCGTCCCGGCATTCTTTCTCGCCGGAACGTTCACCGCGGCCGCGCACGACGTCGCCGTGTTGACGTTCATGGGCGTCGTGCAACTCGGAACCGGCTGTCTGCTGATGACCGCAGCGTCGAGGTATCTTTCGGCGACCGAGCTCGGTCTGCTTGCGCTGCTCGAGCCGATTCTCGGGCCTCTTTGGGTCTGGGCGCTGATGGGCGAGCGGCCCGGCGCCGCGGCGCTCGCCGGCGGTGTAATCGTGCTGTGCGCGGTGCTTGCGAACGAGCTATTCGCCGCATGGAAAGATGCCCGCCCGTCGGAGGCAGCCGGCGGGCCGCCACTGCCGCCGGGCGCATGAGCCGGCCGCCGGCATGACCTGGCCCGATTTTCCGCTCGCGTTCTATCCGGTCGCCGTGTTCGCAATCGTGCTCACCGGCATCGCGAAGGCCGGATTCGGCAGCGGCTCCGGCGGAATCGCCGTGCCGCTGATGTCGATCTTCATCGCCCCGCCGCAGGCCGCCGGCATCATGCTCCCGATCCTTTGCGCGATGGATGTCTTCGGCGCGTACGCGTATCGCGGCAGATGGTCGACGCCCCATCTGCGCGCGCTGCTGCCCGGCGCGCTGATCGGCATCGCGATCGGCGCGCTCGCGTTCGGCACGTTGCCGCTCGCCGCGATCCGGCTGCTGCTCGGAACGATCGCGATCTCGTTCACGCTGAACCAGTGGTTCTCGCTCACCGCGCGCTTCGTCGCCTCGCACGCGCAGCCAGGGCGCGTCGCCGGATGGTTCTGGGGCGCGGCGTCGGGCTTCACCAGCACGCTTGCGCACGCCGGCGGACCGCCGTTCGCCGTCTACATGCTCGCGCAGCGCATCGACAAGACGTTGCTCGTGTCGACGTCGGTCGCGTTCTTCCTCGCGGTCAATTACGCGAAGCTCGTGCCTTACGCGCTGCTCGGACAATTGACCCCTCCGAACCTGACGGCGTCGCTCGTGTTCGCACCGCTCGCGCCGCTCGGCATTGCGCCGGGCGTGTTTCTGCATCGACATCTGTCCGAGCGCACGTTCTACCAGATAAGTTACGCGCTGCTGTTCGCGACCGGCGTCAAGCTGATCTACGACGCCCTCGTCTAAAGCCGTTGCGCTATGATGCGCGCTTAGCTTCGCGCGCCGGACACCATGAAGCAGACCTTTCTCGACTTCGAGCAGCCGATCGCCGAACTGCAGGCGAAGATCGACGAGCTTCGCTACGTGCACGAGGATTCCGCCGTCGACATCTCCGACGAGATCGCGCGGCTGCAGAAGAAGAGCCAGCAGCTCACCAAGGACATCTATTCGAAGCTGTCGGCATGGCAGATCGCGCAGGTCGCGCGCCATCCGCAACGTCCGTATACGCTCGACTACGTGAACGGCCTGTTCAGCGAATTTCGCGAGCTCGCCGGCGACCGCACGTTCGCCGACGACGCCGCGATCGTCGGCGGCCTCGCGCGATTCAACGGCACGCCGTGCATGCTGATCGGCCACCAGAAGGGCCGCGACACCAAGGAGAAGATCCGCCGCAACTTCGGCATGCCGCGGCCCGAGGGCTATCGCAAGGCGTTGCGGCTGATGAAGCTCGCCGAGAAGTTCGGGTTGCCGCTGTTCACGTTCGTCGATACGCCCGGCGCGTATCCGGGTATCGGCGCCGAGGAGCGCGGTCAATCGGAAGCGATCGGACGCAATCTGTTCGAGATGGCGGGCCTTCGCATACCGATCATCGTCACCGTGATCGGCGAAGGCGGCTCCGGCGGCGCGCTCGGGATCGCCGTCGGCGACGTCACGCTGATGCTCCAGTACGCGACGTATTCGGTGATCTCCCCCGAGGGCTGCGCGTCGATCCTGTGGAAGTCCGCCGAGCAGGCGCCCGAGGCGGCGGAGATCCTCGGCATCACCGCGACGCGATTGAAGCAGCTCGGCTTCATCGACAAGGTCGTCAACGAGCCGCTCGGCGGCGCGCATCGCGATCACGCGTCGATGATGGTGTCGCTCAAGAAGGCGCTGACCGACACGCTGCGCCAGCTCACCGAGCTGCCGCTCGATGCGCTGCTCGAGGCGCGCGAGGACAAGCTGCTCTCGTATGGCAAGTACAAGGAGATCACCGCAGGCGGATGACGCGCAGCGAATCGCGGCGTTGCACAACGCCGTTCGCGACGCGCTGTTGCCGCTTTCGACGGCGGTGCCCGCGCGTACCGCCAGCGTCGCCGTCGCGGTTTCCGGCGGACGCGACTCGATGGTGCTGCTCGACGCCGCGACGGCGATTGCGCCTACGCTCGGCGTGACGTTGTCAGCGGTCCACGTCCATCACGGCCTGTCGCCCAACGCGGACGCGTGGACGCGTTTCTGCCAAGCCGAATGCGCGCGCCGCGGCGTGCCGCTCGCCGTTCATCGCGTCGCGGTCGATCGCGAGCACGGCGATGGTCTCGAGTCGGCGGCGCGTCGCGCCCGCTACCAAACGCTCGGCGCGCTCCCTGTCGACGCGGTTGCGCTCGCGCATCACGCCGACGACCAGGCTGAGACGCTGCTGCTGCAATTGCTGCGCGGCGCGGGCCCGCACGGTCTCGCCGCAATGGCTGCGTCGCGCGCGTCGCGTCGGGTGACGTTCGTGCGTCCGCTGCTCGCGCTGCAGCGGCGCGCGCTCGACGACTACGCCCGCGCCTGCTCGCTGTCGTGGGTCGACGACGAGTCGAACGCCGATCGGAGCCGCGCGCGAAACTTCGTGCGTCACGCGATCGCCCCGCAGCTCGCCGCGTCGTTTCCCGGCTACCCGGCGACGCTCGCGCGCGCCGCGCTGCATCAGGCCGAAGCGGCGCTGTTGATCGACGAGCTCGCACAGCAAGACGTCGACGGCGCGCTCGGCGACGGCACGCTCGAGCGCGACCGACTGATCTCGTTGCCGGCGCATCGTGCGCGCAACGTATTGCGCTGGTTCCTGCGCTCGCGCGATCTGCGCGCGCCGTCGGCGGCCCGTCTGGCGGCGATGCTTCGCGCGCTCGTGCACGCCGAGCGCGATGCCCGCGTACGACTCGTCCATGACGGCCGCGAGATCGGCATCCACCGCGGCCGCATCGTCGTGCATGCGCCGGCGGCTGCGCCGTTCGCGATTCCTTGGCGCGGCGAAGCGAAGCTCGCGTTGCCGCACGGAACGCTCGAATTCGCCACGGTGGCAAGCGGCGGCCTTGCAGCCGAGCTCGCGCGATCGACGATCGTCGTCGTCCGCTCGCGCCAAGGCGGCGAGCGTATCCGCCTCGCGCCGCGCGCCACTCGACAACCGGTCAAGGGCCTGCTGCAACGCGCGGGCATTCCGCATTGGGCGCGCCGCGATCTGCCGCTGGTCTGGTGCGACGACGCGCTCGCGGCGGTGGTCGGCATCGGCGTCGACGCGGCGTTCGTCGCCGCCCCCGGAACGTCGGGATACGCATTGCACTGGCATCCGCACGAGCGCTGACCGCGCAGCTCGCGGCGCGACGGCGCATCGACGTTGACGCGCATCAAACGCGCAGTGCGTATAGCGCGGTAGGCTCCGCGCAACGTGAAGCCGCAACAGTCCCGTGTGCTACAACCGGAGTACCTGTCGGCGGCACGCCGTTTGTCGAATCTGGCCGCGAGCGCGAACGCCGGCCATCGAGTTGACAGCTCTCGCTTGGAATGCCTAAATCGCTCCCGTCGTGTCGAGAGGGACGACACGTCTCGCGTGCGGGAGCTCGGGATCATCCTGGAGGAAACACCATGAAAGTCCGACTTGCGCTCGCGCTCGCCACATCGGCGCTGCTCGCCTTGGCCGGCACCGTTGCCGCGCAGCAACCGATCGTCATCAAGTTCAGCCACGTCGTCGCCGTCGATACGCCCAAAGGCAAGGCTGCCGATTACTTCAAGAAGCTCGCCGAAGAGCGCACGAAGGGACGCGTCAAGGTCGAGGTCTATCCGAACAGCTCGCTGTTCAAGGACGGCGAGGAGATGGAAGCGCTGCAGTTGGGTTCGGTGCAGATGCTTGCGCCTTCGCTCGCCAAGTTCGGTCCGCTCGGCGTGCGCGAGTTCGAAGTATTCGATCTGCCGTACATGTTCGACGACTATGCCGAGCTGCACAAGGTCACCGGCGGTCCGGTCGGCGCGGCGCTGTTCAAGAAGCTCGAGAGCAAAGGCATCGTCGGCCTCGCGTACTGGGACAACGGCTTCAAGGTGATGAGCGCGAACAAGCCGATTCGCACGCCGGCCGACTACAAGGGCCTCAAGATGCGCATCCAGTCGTCGAAGGTGCTCGGCGACGAGATCAAGGCGCTCGGCGCGATCCCGCAGGTGATGGCGTTCTCCGAGGTCTACCAGGCATTGCAGACGGGCGTGGTCGACGGCACCGAGAACCCGCCGTCCAACTTCTACACGCAGAAGATGTACGAGGTGCAGAAGTACCTCGCGCTCACCGAGCACGGCTACCTCGGCTACGCCGTCATCGTCAACAAGAAGTTCTGGGACGGTCTTCCCGCCGACATACGCACGACGCTCGAAGGCGCGATGAAGGACGCGACCAAGTACGCGAACGACATCGCGAAGAAGGAGAACGACGACGCGCTCGAGGCGGTGAGGAAGAGCGGCAAGACGGAGATCATCACGCTCACCGCGGCGGAAAAGGCGGCGATGAAGAAGGCGCTGGTCGGCGTGCACAAGGACAACGAGTCGCGCGTGGGCAAAGACACGATCGCCGAGGTCTACAAGGAGACGGGGTTCAAGCCGTGAGGGCACACCCGCGCGTCATTCGCGGGGTCGAGTAGCGAAATGAACCGGCGCGCCGAAATGCTCGGCGCGCCGGCTATTTCGCCATGCCGGGGGTCCTTGCAGGTTGCGTTCATCGCGTAGCGCGGTACCATGCAACGGCTGCGCAGTTTGGCTACTGCGCAGCGTGCTCTGAGCCGTCCGTTGGGAGGAGAGCCGGCATGAAGTTCCTGGACCATCTCGAGGAGTGGCTGATCGCATTCCTGATGGGTGCGGCCACGCTGCTGATCTTCGTCGCCGTCGTCCACCGCTACGCGGCGGGCACTCCGATTCCCGTAGTGCAGGATGCGCTGCTGAAGATCGACCTGTCGTGGGCGCAGGAGCTTTGCATCTACATGTTCGTGTGGATGGCGAAGTTCGGCGCCGCCTACGGCGTGCGCACCGGCATCCACGTCGGAGTCGACGTGATGATCAACCGGCTGCCCGACCGCACGCGCAAGCTCTACGTGCTGTTCGGCCTTGGCGCCGGAGCGCTGTTTACCGGCATCGTCGGCACGCTCGGCGCAAGCTTCGTCTGGGACATCGCGCACACCGACTCGGTGTCGCCCGACCTCGAGTTGCCGAAGTGGATCGTCTACCTGTGCATCCCGCTCGGCTCGTACCTGATGTGCTTCCGCTTCCTGCAGGTCGCGTGGTCGTTCGCGCACACCGGCTTGTTGCCGCACCATGACGTGGCGCACGTCGAAGGCGTGGAGGACATGCCCATCTACGCGATGGACGACAACCTCCATCCGGCCGCCGTGAAGGAGGGCAAGCCATGAGCACCGCGATGCCCGCCCCGGCGCCGATTGCGCCTCCGAAGTGGCCGGCGCTGATTCCACCGGTATTGATCGCGATCCCGGTGGTGCTCAAATTCGCCGGCGTCGACATCGCCAACGCATGGGTCATCTTCGCGCTGCTGTTCGGGCTGATGCTGACCGGCATGCCGATCTCGATCTCGCTCGGGCTCACCGTGCTCACGTATCTGTTCACGATGACGACGGTGCCGATCGAGTCGGTCGCGCTGAAGCTATTCACCGGCATCGAGAAGTTCGAGATCATGGCGATCCCGTTCTTCATCCTCGCCGGCAACTTCCTCACCCACGGCGGCGTCGCGCGGCGGATGATCAACTTCGCCACCTCAATGGTTGGTCACTGGGCGGGCGGGCTCGGTCTCGGCGGCGTCGTGGCTTGCGCGCTGTTCGCCGCCGTGTCGGGCAGCTCGCCGGCGACGGTGGTGGCGATCGGATCGATCATCCTGCCGGCGATGTTGAAGCAGGGCTTCCCCGCCCGCTTCGGTGCCGGCGTCATCACGACGTCGGGCGCCTTGGGCATCCTGATCCCGCCGTCGATCGTCATGGTCATGTACGCGGTCGCGACCAACACCTCGGTGGGCGCGCTGTTCATCGCCGGCATCATCCCCGGCCTCGTCCTCGCGACGATGCTCGGCCTCACGACCTGGTGGCGCGCGCGCAAGAACAACTACCCGCGCCAGCCGCGCGCGAGCTGGCTCGAGCGGTGGCGCACGTTCCGCCAGAGCATCTGGGGGCTGCTGCTGGTCGTCGTCGTGATCGGCGGCATCTACAGCGGCATCTTCACGCCGACCGAAGCCGCCGCGATGAGCGCCGTGTACGCGTTCTTCGTCGCCGTCTTCGTCTACAAGGACATGTCGCTCGCGAAGGTGCCGAAGGTGCTGCTCGATTCGGCCAACATGAGCGCGATGCTGCTCTACATCATCACCAACGCCGTGATGTTCAGCTACCTGATGACCTCCGAGCAGATCCCGCAGGAGCTCGCGGCGTGGATGCTCGACAAGGGCTTGGGCGTCGTCGCCTTCCTGCTGTTCGTCAACATCGTGTTGCTGCTCGCCGGCAACGTGATGGAGCCGTCGTCGATCGTGCTGATCATGGCGCCGATCCTGTTTCCGGTGGCGATGAAGCTCGGCATCGACCCCGTTCACTTCGGTATCATGATGGTGGTCAACATGGAGGTCGGCATGTGCCACCCGCCGGTAGGCCTCAACCTCTACGTCGCCTCCGGCATCACCAAGATGGGCATCACCGAGCTCACGGTCGCCGTCTGGCCGTGGCTCCTCACGATGCTCGTCTTCCTCGTGCTCGTCACCTACTGGCCCGATGTGTCGATCTGGCTGCCGCGCACGCTCGGGATGATCAACTAGCCGCGCGGCGCTGACCCGCCGCCGCGCGACGGATAGGCGTTGCGTCCGGGCGTGTCACGCCCAGCGACCCGCGCAGCGAGCGAATGGCGGCGCCGCGTTCGCGGTGCCCCGCGTTCGGGGATCAATTCTCGGCTTCCGCCGGACGCGGCGCTGGGCGCCGCCGCGGCAGAGGCGCCGCCAAGCTGCTATAATTTCACGTTTATTTCGACCGAAAACCGCTGGAGCGCGACGAATGCCCGTGGAACGCACGCTTTCGATCATCAAGCCCGATGCCGTGGCGAAGAACGTGATCGGCAAGATCTACTCCCGATTCGAGACGAACGGCCTTCGCATCATCGGCGCGCAGATGCGCCACCTTTCGCGCACCGAGGCGGAAGGTTTCTATGCGGTCCACCGCGAGCGACCGTTCTTCAAGGATCTGGTCGAATTCATGACGTCCGGCCCGGTGATGATCCAGGTGCTCGAGGGCGAGAATGCGATTGCGCGCAACCGCGACCTGATGGGCGCGACCGATCCGAAAAAGGCTGCAGCCGGGACGATTCGCGCCGATTTCGCGCAATCGATCGATGCCAACGCCGTTCATGGCTCCGACGGGCCCGAAACGGCGAGCGTCGAGATCGCATACTTCTTCCCGGCGCTCGCGCTCCACAGCCGATAACGCAGCGACGTCCGTCCGACCGATGATCAACCTTCTCGACCTCGACAGCGCCGGCCTCGCCGCTCTGTTCGCCGACTTGGGCGAGAAGCCGTTTCGCGCGAAGCAGGTGTCGCACTGGCTGCATCAGCGGTTGGTGAGCGACATTGGCGCGATGACCGACCTGTCGAAGCCGCTGCGCGAAAAGCTCGCCGCCGTTGCGGAAATTCGAGGTCCCCGCGTCATCAGCGATACGACGGCGAACGACGGCACGCGCAAATGGCTGCTCGACGTCGGCAGCGCGAACGCGATCGAGATGGTCTATATCCCCGAGGACGATCGCGGCACGCTCTGCGTGTCGTCGCAGGCGGGCTGCGCGATGGACTGCGCGTTCTGCTCGACCGGCAAGCAGGGGTTCAACCGCAATCTCACCGTCGCGGAAATCATCGGGCAGCTGTGGCATGCGAACCGGACGCTGGTCGCCGGCGGCATGAGCGCGAACGGCCCCCCCGAGCGCGAATTGGGCCCCCCCGGGGAGTGTGGGGGGCGTATCGGCGCGCCTTGGGTCGAAGCAGGCCGGGCGCCGATCACCAACGTCGTGATGATGGGAATGGGCGAGCCGCTCGCCAACTTCGAGCCCGTCGTCACGGCGTTGAGACTCATGATCGACGACAATGCGTACGGGCTGTCGCGGCGACGTGTCACCGTGTCGACGTCGGGGCTCGTGTCGATGATCGACAAGCTGCGCGATGCGTGTCCGGTTGCGCTAGCCGTGAGCTTGCACGCCCCCGACGACGCGCTGCGCGACCAGCTCGTCCCAATCAACCGCAAGCATCCGATCGCCGAGCTGCTCGCCGCTTGCAAGCGTTATCTCGAGCGCGCGCCACGCGACTTCGTGACCTTCGAATACGTGATGCTCGACGGCGTCAACGACGCGCCGGAGCAGGCACGTGCGCTCGCTCGCCTGTTGCGCGACGTTCCGTGCAAGCTCAACCTGATCCCGTGGAACCCGTTTGCCGGTGCGTCGTTTGCGACGAGCGCCCGCTCGCGCGTGCTCGCTTTCCAGCAGATGCTGATCGACGACGGCTACGTCACGACGGTCCGCAAGACGCGCGGCAACGATATCGACGCGGCGTGCGGCCAGCTCGCGGGGCGCGTGCACGATCGCACGAAAAGGCGCCTGTCGCGGCTCGTTCGCGCAGCGCCCGCCCCGGCCGCACATTGAAGCCATTGCGATGATCCGCACGGCCCTTCGCTACGGCGCGATCGCGGCGCTCTTCGTTCTCGCCGGCTGCGCGTCGAAGCAGCCGGCCATGCCCGCGCAGCCTGAGCCGCAGCCTCCGGTCAAGCAGCCGGAAGTGCCGCTCGCGCAGCGATCGCAGATCCGCACCGAGCTCGGCGCCGGCTACTACGAGCGCGGCCAGCTCGATGTGGCGATCGAGGAGCTGTCCGAGGCGATCAAGCTCGATCCGAACAACGCAAAGGCGTACAACGTCTTCGGCCTCGTCTACACGATGCTCGGCGATAACGCGAAGGCCGAGCAGAACTTTCAGCGCGCGCTCGCGCTTGCGCCGCAGGACTCGGAGATCCATCACAACTGGGGCTGGTACCTGTGCTCGCATGGACGCGCGCGCGAGTCGATCGCAGAATTCGAGCTCGCGATCCGCAATCCGCTGTACAAGACGCCCGAGATCGCGCTGATCAACGCCGGCAAGTGCAGCGCGTCGTTCGGTGACACCGCGGCGGCCGAGGCCTACTTCAAGCGCGCGTTCGCGACGTCGCCGAACAATCCGCAAGCTTCCTACGGACTCGCGCTGCTCGCGTATCGATCGATGCGGCTCGAAGACGCCCGCGGGTGGATGAAGCCCGTGATGCTGCAGGCAAATCCGACGCCCGAGGCGCTCTATCTCGGCATGTGCATCGAAAAGAAGCTCGGCGATCGTCAATCCGAGCTTTCCTATGTGTCGCAACTGCGCAACCGGTACCCGGAATCCGCCGAAGCGAAAGCGCTTCCGACCGGGACGTGCGACTAGCGCGCAACCGGCACGCCGAAGCGATGACCACCGACGCCGCATCGCCGCACCTGGAGCCCGAAACGGCCGGAGTGCTGCTGCGCCGCGCGCGCGAGGCGGCCGGCCTTTCGCTCGACGCGGTCGCGCAACAGCTGAAGCTCGCGCCGCGCCAGGTCGAGGCGCTCGAGGACGGCGACTTTTCGCGACTGCCCGGGCGTACGTTCGTGCGCGGCTTCATGCGCAATTACGCGCGGTTGCTCCATCTCGACGCCGAGCGCGTGCTCTCCGCGCTTCCCGGCGCCGCAGCAGCGCCCGCGCTCGAAGCGCCGGCGCTGCATTCGACTGCGCAGTCGATCGGCGAGCTTCCGACGGCGGACGGCGCCAAATCGTCGTGGTCTCGATGGTTGATCCCGTTGATGCTGATCGGTATCGTCGCCGGCGCAGCGTTCTACGAATACACGCGCCCGGGCGGCAATGGCGCACGCGATGGCGCGCCGCCGAATGCGGGCTCCGCGACCAGTACGATCGGCGAGGCGGGGACGACATCGCTTCCGAATCCGCTCGCGAGCGACGCGAACGTTTCCTCTGCGCAAGACGGCACAACCGTGCCCTCACCCCCGCCCTCTGCTGCGGGCGGGCGCGAAGCGGCGGGTGAGGCTCCCGCGTCATCCCAACCGTCCGCCGCGGGCGCCAAGGCGAGCGCCGTAGGGACGGGTGAAGCTGCGCCGGCGCAGACGTTGCCCGCCGTCGAAGAAGCGACCGTCGTCTTCACGTACCGCGATTTCTCGTGGACCGAAGTGCGCGATCGCAGCGGTCGCGTTCTGCTGGCGAAGATGATGAAAGGTGGTGAGCAGCAGACGCTCGCCGGCGAGCCGCCGCTCGATGTCGTCGTCGGCAATGCGTCGGATGTCAAGGTCGCCTATCGCGGCCAACCGGTGGACCTTGCGCCGCTCACCCGCGGCAACGTCGCGCGGTTCACGCTGAAGTGATGACCTCCGATCCACGCCCGCATCGCCGCCGCACGCGGCAGGTCGACGTCGCCGGTGTGGCGATCGGCGGCGGGGCGCCGATCGTCGTGCAGTCGATGACGAACACCGATACGGCCGATGTCGCTTCAACGGTCGCTCAGGTGCGCGCTCTCGCCGACGCAGGCTCCGAGCTCGTGCGCATCACGGTGAACACGCTCGAAGCGGCATCAGCCGTGCCATCGATCCGCGAGCGGCTCGATGCCCAAGGCTGTCGCGTGCCGCTGGTGGGCGACTTCCACTTCAACGGCCACAAGCTGATCGCGCAAGTGCCCGCTTGCGCGCGCGCGCTTGCGAAGCTCCGGATCAATCCCGGCAACGTCGGCAAGGGCAGCAAGCGCGATCCGCAGTTCGCGCAGATGATCGAGCAGGCGATCGCGTTCGACAAGCCGATTCGGATCGGCGTGAACTGGGGAAGCCTCGACGCCGATCTGCTCGGGCGCATGATGGATGAGAACGCGAAGCTCGATACGCCGCTGCCGGCGGACGCCGTGATGCGCGCGGCGCTCGTCGCGTCCGCGCTCGAGAGCGCCGAGCGCGCCGAAGCACTGGGCTTGCGCGGCGATCGCATCGTGCTTTCGTGCAAGGTGTCCGACGTGCAGGATCTCGTCGCCGTGTATACCGAGCTCGCATCGCGCTGCGACTACCCGCTCCATCTGGGGCTCACCGAAGCGGGCATGGGCAGCAAGGGCATCGTCGCGTCGACCGCCGCGATCGCCGTGCTGTTGCAGCAGGGCATCGGCGATACGATCCGCGTGTCGCTCACGCCGGAGCCCGGCGGCGATCGCACGCGCGAGGTCGTCGTCGCGCAGGAGATCCTGCAGACGATGGGCCTACGCTCTTTTACGCCGATGGTGACCGCGTGTCCGGGCTGCGGTCGCACCACCAGCACGGTATTCCAGCAGCTCGCCGACGAAATCCAGACGTACCTGCGCATGCAGATGCCGGCGTGGCGCGAGCGCTATCCCGGCGTCGAAGCGATGCAGGTCGCCGTGATGGGCTGCGTCGTCAACGGCCCCGGCGAATCCAAGCTCGCGAACGTCGGCATCTCGCTTCCGGGAACGGGAGAGACGCCGGTTGCGCCCGTCTACGTCGACGGCCGCAAGACGGTCACGCTGAAGGGCGAGCGCATCGCCGAGGAATTCACGCGCATCGTGTTCGACTACGTGCGCGCAACGTACGGCGGCGAGCCGCGCGCCGCGCATCTCGACCCCGACAACAAGACGATCGCCGTCAAGGCGGTCGCGTGACGATCGAGCATTCGGCAGACATGACGGCGCGCGAAGACGCACCGAAGGCCCTCGACAGCACGCGCGGCGGCAAGCCGTCGCCGCTGCGGGCGGTGCGCGGCATGAACGACGTGCTGCCCGACGAGGCGGCGCTGTGGGAGCGCTTCGAAGCGGCCGCGCGCGACGTGTTCGCGCAATACGGCTACCGCAACGTGCGCACGCCGATCGTCGAGACGACTCCGCTGTTCGTGCGCGCGATCGGCGAGGTGACCGACGTCGTCGAGCATGAGATGTACACGTTCGAGGACAAGTTGAACGGCGAAAGCCTGACGCTGCGTCCCGAAGCAACCGCCGGCATCGTGCGCGCGGCGATCGAGCATTCGCTCACCTACGAGCGGCCGCAGCGCGTCTGGACGTCGGGCGCGATGTTCCGTCACGAGCGGCCGCAGAAGGGCCGCTACCGGCAGTTCCATCAGCTCGATGTCGAGGCGCTCGGCTTTTCCGGACCCGACGTCGATGCCGAGCAGATCGCGATGCTCGCCCGGTTGTGGCGTGTGCTCGGCGTCGACGACGGTATCGCGCTGAAGATCAATTCGATCGGCGACGCTTCGGAGCGGCAAGCGCATCGAGGCGAGCTCGTCGCCTACTTCGAGCGGCATGCGAGCGCGCTCGACGAGGATTCGAAGCGGCGCCTGCACACGAATCCGCTGCGCATCCTCGACAGCAAGAACCCTACACTCGCGACGTTGATCGCCGGCGCACCGAAGCTGGTCGATCAGCTCGGCGAGCAGTCGCGCGCGCACTTCGACGGGCTGCAGGCGCTCCTGACCGACCTCGGCATCGCGTACGAGATCGATCCGCGGATCGTTCGCGGCCTCGACTACTACAATCGAACGGTGTTCGAGTGGGTCACCGATCGCCTCGGCGCGCAGGGCACCGTCGCGGGCGGCGGGCGCTACGACGGCCTGTTCGAGCAGCTTGGCGGCAAGGCGACGCCGGCGACCGGATTTGCGATCGGCATCGAGCGGATGATTCTGCTGATCGCAGCGGCGCGAACGCTCGCGCCGGCAACGCCGGTTGCATACGTCGTCCACGGCGGCGAAGCGTCGTCAGCGCTCGCGTGGCGCGCCGCGGAGGCGCTGCGCGACGCCGGCCTCGCCGTCGTGCTCAACGCGGGCGGCGGCAGCTTCAAGTCGCAGATGAAGAAAGCCGACGCCTCGGGCGCGCGCTACGCGCTGATCGTCGGCGAAGACGAATCCGCGAGCGGGCTCGTTTCGGTGAAGCCGCTGCGCGAAGCGGGTGAGCAACGCGCCGTCGCGCTCGCCGCGCTCGCCGACGAGCTCAAGCGGATCTAACGAAGACACAAGGAACTTGCAATGGGTGTGTACGACCTGGAGGAGCAGGAAAAGCTCGAAGACCTGAAGGCCTGGTGGAAGCAGTGGGGCGGCATGATCAGCGTCGGCGTGACGCTCGCGTGCGTGGTCATCATCGGCGTACAGGGCTGGCGGCTGTGGACACAGCACCAGGCCGAGCAGGCGGCGACGCTCTACGGCGCGGTATCGGCTGCCATTCGAACGAATGACCTGCCGAAGGCGAAGGACGCGACCGCGCAGCTCACCGACCAGTACGGGCGTACCGCCTACGCGCCGGCCGCCGCGCTGATGCTCGCGAAGATGCTGTGGGACAGCGGCGACAAGACCGCCGCGAAAGCGCAGCTCACGTGGGTGATCGACAAGTCCGGCGAGGACGAGATGAAGGAGATCGCGCGCTACCGGCTCGCTGAAATCGCGCTCGACGCCAAAGCGTACGACGAGGCGCTGCGCACGCTCGACGCGAAGCACGACGAGCCGTTCGCGGGACTGTACGCCGATCTTCGCGGCGATGTGCTCGCCGCCGCGGGTCGCGCGAGCGAAGCGCGCACGAGCTATCAGACCGCGATCGCGAAGCTCGATCCGAAAAGTCCGTACCGCAACTTCGTGCAAGTGAAGCTCGATGCGCTTGGCGGCCCGACGGCCGACGCCGCGTCCGCCGCCACGGCAGCGGGCGGCACGTCAGCGCCGGCGCCCCCACCGGCGCCGTCGAAATGACGCCGTCTCCTTCCGCTCGATTCCGCTTCGCCGCTCTCGCCATGACACGCCGGGCTCCGCTGGCCGTCCTAGTCGCGATCGTCGCCGCGCTGACGCTCGGCGGATGCGAAACGTTGCGCTCGTGGATGCCATCGATCCCGGCGCCAACGTGGAAATGGGACTGGTTCGGCAGCAGCAAGAAGCCGGGTCCGCTGCCCGAGACCAAGGCGACGGCATCGGGGCAGCTCGCGTGGCAGCTCTCGGTCGGCAAGGCTGCGCTCGGATTCGCGCCCACCGTCGTTCGCGACGCGATCTACGCCGCTTCGCAGGACGGCACCATCGTGCGCGTCGACGCGGCGAGCGGCCACACGGTCTGGCGTGCGAGCGCCGGCAAGAAGCTCTCCGCCGGCGTCGGCGCCGACGCGAATCTCGTCGTCGTCGGCACCGACAAAGGTGATGTGCTCGCGTTCGACACGTCGGGCAAGCCGCTGTGGCAGTCGAAAGTGTCGAGCGAGGTCGTCAGCCCGCCGCGCGTCGCCGACGGTTTCGTCGTCGTCGCGTCGGGCGACGGACGACTCTACGGGCTCACCGCAGCCGACGGCAAGACGAAATGGGTCTACCAGCGCAACAATCCGCCGCTCACCGTGCGCAATTTCGCCGGCGCGATCACGAGCCGCGGCGGATTGTTCATCGGCGTCGCCGGCGGCAAGCTGCTTGCGCTCGACCTCCCCACCGGCACGCTCGCGTGGGAAGGCAACGTCGCGACGCCGAAAGGCGCGACCGAGCTCGAGCGCATCGCGGACGTGACGAGCCTGCCGTTGATCGAGGAGCGACAGGCGTGCGCGGTCGCGTTCCAGGGGCGTGTCGCGTGCTTCGACCTTGCGCGCGGCAATCTCAACTGGTCGCGCGACGTTTCGAGCCTCGAGGGGATGGCGGTCGACGCGCGCAACCTGTACGTGACCGACGACAAAGGCGCGATCTACGCGTTCGACAAGTCCACCGGCGCGTCGGCGTGGAAACAGGACAAGCTCGCAGCGCGCAAGCCCGGCGGCCCTCAGATCGTCGGCGACTACGTCGGCGTCGTCGACGTCGAGGGCTATTTGCACCTGTTGGACCGCAACGACGGCAGTCTCGTCGGTCGCGCGGCGACCGACGGCACGACGGCGACATCGCAGCCCGCACGGGCCGGAAACAACGCGGTCTGGCAGAGCACCGGCGGCACGCTGTACGCGTACACCGCGCGCTAGGCGGCCGCGCGGCGTTCGCCGGGTGATATCGAGGCAGGCACCCCTGCGATGTCGTCCGCGCCCGCCCACTCGCCCTCCGAAGGGTCGTCGTGAAACGCAACATCGCGTCGGGCGAACGTCGCATTCGCGCTGCGATGGACCCTGCGGGCCTTGCCCTCGGCCGCAGCGCTCATTCGCTGCCTTCGGTCGTCATCGTCGGCCGACCCAACGTCGGCAAATCGACGCTGTTCAATCGGCTGACCAAATCGCGCGACGCGCTCGTCGCCGATTTCCCGGGGCTCACGCGCGATCGCCATTACGGACGCGGCCGCGCCGCCGGCCGCGAATTCATCGTCGTCGACACCGGCGGCTTCGAGCCGGTTGCGAAGGACGGCATTCTGCACGCGATGGCGCAACAGACGAAAACGGCGATCGCGGAGGCGGACGTCGTCGTCTTTCTGGTCGATGCGCGCGCAGGGCTCGTTGCGCAGGACAGGACGATCGCCGACGTGCTGCGGCGAAGCGGCCGGCCGATCGTGCTCGCCGTCAACAAGAGCGAAGGCATTGCGACCGAGCGTGCCGCGGTCGAGTTCCACGAGCTCGGCCTCGGCACGCCGTACGCGATCTCGTCGGCGCACGGCGAGAACGTCGACGCACTGATCGAGCACGCGCTTGCGCAGGTGAGCGGCGCCCATGACGACGACGAAGCAACGCTATCCGATGATGGCGACAAGCGGATCAAGGTCGCAATCGTCGGGCGACCCAACGTCGGCAAATCGACCCTCGTGAACACGCTCGTCGGATCCGAGCGGATGATCGCGTTCGACGAGCCCGGCACGACGCGCGACGCCATCTATCTCGACTTCGATCGCGGTGGCCGACGCTATACGCTGATCGATACCGCCGGCGTGCGCCGCCGCGGCAAGGTGTTCGAAGCGATCGAGAAGTTCTCCGTGCTGAAGACGCTGCAGGCGATCGAGGACGCGAACGTCGTCGTATTGCTGCTCGACGCGCAGGCGGAGATCTCGGAACAGGACGCGCACATCGCAAGCTACATCGCCGAAGCCGGTCGCGCGCTCGTGGTTGCGGTCAACAAATGGGACGGCCTGACCGCCGACCGGCGCGCCGAGACGAAGCGCGAGCTCGACCGCAAGCTGGGATTCCTCGATTTCGCCCGCATGCATTTCGTCTCGGCACTCGAGGGCCGCGGCATCGCCGAGCTGTTGCAGTCGGTCGGCGAGGCGTACGCCGCCGCGATGGCGAAGCTCCCCACGCCCAAGCTCACCCGCGCGCTGATCGACGCGGTCGCCCGGCAACAGCCGCCGCGAGCAGGCTATTCCCGCCCCAAATTGCGCTACGCGCACCAGGGGGGACACAACCCGCCGACGATCGTCATCCACGGCACCGGGCTGCGACATGTCCCCGATGCCTATAGGCGCTACCTGGAACATTTCTTCGTCGACGCGTTCCAACTGCGCGGCACTCCCCTTAGGATACAATTCAAGAGCGGCGCAAACCCCTATGCAGATTCTCCGGGGCGCCGCAAGAGCCGCTGACGACGGCGTCCGTTTCACCGCAGCGGGCAGCTTGAAATCCCGCGGCGGTGGGCCGGCAGGCCAACAACAAACGCGGAGCAACCGATGAGCAACAAAGGGCAAATGCTACAAGACCCGTTTCTGAACACGCTGCGCAAAGAGCACGTCCAGGTCTCGATCTACCTCGTCAACGGCATCAAGCTCCAGGGCCAGATCGAGTCGTTCGACCAGTACGTCGTGCTGTTGAAGAACACCGTCACGCAAATGGTGTACAAGCACGCGATCTCCACCGTGGTGCCCGCGCGCGCCGTCGCGATGCCGCATCACGCACCCGCCGCTGATCAGGAAGCCTGATTTCCCACGCTGTCGCCGGCGCGCCGCGCTGCCGGCGTTGAGCGCGCACGCGCCGCGTGCGGCGGGACGCATGCGCCTGCGCCGGGCCTGCTAGCGCGATGCTCGAGCGACCCGAAGGCGGCAGCCGCGCGCTGATCGTCGCGCTCGATTTCGGCGGCGGCGACGCCGAGCAGCGGCTCGCCGAGATCGGCGCGCTTGCAACGTCCGCAGGCGCGACCGTTGCCGGCACGGTGACCGGACGCCGCGCGCATCCCGATGCCGCAACGTTCGCCGGCCGCGGCAAGGTCGACGAGATCGCCGCGCAACGCGCGAGCACCGGCGCCGACGTCGTGATCTTCGACCACGCGCTGAGCGGCGCGCAGCAGCGCAACCTCGAACGCGCGATCGAATGCCGCGTCGTCGACCGCGTGAGCCTGATCCTCGACATCTTTGCTCAGCGCGCGCGCAGCGCCGAGGGCAAGCTGCAGGTCGAGCTCGCCCAGCTTCGCCACATGTCGACTCGGCTCGTCGGCGGATGGACGCACCTCGAGCGACAAAAGGGCGGCATCGGCCTGCGCGGACCGGGCGAGACGCAGCTCGAAACCGACCGCCGGCTGATCGGCAATCGCGTGAAGCTGTTGCGCTCGCGGCTTCACAGCGTCGAGCGGCAGCGCGCCACGCAGGGCCGTACGCGGCGCAAGGCGGCCGTGCGTACGGTTGCGGTCGTCGGCTACACCAACGCCGGCAAGTCGACGCTGTTCAATCGCCTGACCGGCTCCAAAGCCTACGCAGCCGATCAGCTGTTCGCCACGCTCGACACCACCGTGCGCCGCTTGTTCGTCGCCGATGCGCAACCGCTCGTGCTCTCCGACACCGTCGGCTTCATCCGCGATCTGCCGCACGATCTCGTCGCGTCGTTCCGCGCGACGCTCGCCGAGGCGGCGACCGCCGACCTGCTGCTGCACGTGATTGACGCGAGCCACGCGGCCCGCGACGACCAGATCGCGGCGGTCGACAGCGTGCTGGAGGAGATCGGCGCCGCCGAAGTCCCGCAGATCCACGTGCTGAACAAGATCGATGCCGCGGGCCTCGAGCCCGGCATCGTGCGCGACGAGTCTGGTATACTCCGCGCGGTTCGATTGAGCGCTCTTACCGGTGCCGGCTGCGCCGAGTTGCGGGCGGCGCTCGCCGAGCGCTTTCCGGCTGCGCCGTTATCTTCGCCGCCGGCCGCGCACGCCGCGTCCGCCTGATCGCGGCCGCCGCCTTCGCGGCAAGCGCGACAACACCTTTTCCCATACCACCGATGTCGCTGAACGATCCCCAATGGGGCAAGCGCGGCACTAGCGGACCGCCCGATCTCGACGAGATCTGGCGCAACGTCAATCGCCGCGTCAACGAGCTTTTCGGCCGCAAGGGCGCCGACGGCGGCCCTCCGCCCGGCGGGCGCTCGCGCATTCCGTTATCCGGCGCGGGCTTGTTGATCGCTCTGGTGTTGCTCGTCTGGATCGCGAGCGGCTTCTATATCGTCGACGAAGGCCGTCGCGGCGTCGTCACGCGTTTCGGCCGCTACACCGAAACGACGCTGCCGGGCCCCCGCTGGCATCTGCCGTTCCCGCTCGAGGCGGTCGAGCTCGTCGACTTCTCGCAGGTGAAGACGGTCGAGATCGGCTATCGCAACACGATCAAGAACAAGATCGACAACCAGGCGGCGATGCTGACCGACGACGAGAACATCGTCGATATCCAGTTCGCGGTCCAGTACAACGTGAAAAGCGCCGAGGACTACGTGTTCAACGTGCGCAAGCCCGAGGCGACGGTCGCCTTCGTCGCCGAAACGGCGATGCGCGAAGTGGTGGGCCGCTCGAAGATGGACTTCGCGCTCTACGAGGGCCGCGAGCAGATCGCGAAGGCGGCCGAGAAGCTGATGCAGGAGATGCTCGACCGCTACGGCACCGGCGTCTACGTGCAGAAGGTCACGCTGCAGAACGTGCAGCCGCCCGACAAGGTGCAGGCGGCGTTCGACGACGCGGTCAAGGCCGGTCAGGACCGCGAGCGCTTCCGCAACGAGGGGCAGGCGTACGAGAACGACGTCGTGCCGCGCGCACGCGGCACCGCATCGCGGCTGCTCGCCGAGGCGAACGGCTACGCGACCGCGGTCGTGCAGAGCGCCGAAGGCGATGCGTCGCGCTTCCGGCAGATCCTCGTCGAATACGCGAAGGCGCCGGGTGTTACGCGCGACCGCCTGTACCTCGACATGATGCAGACGATTCTCGGCAATTCGAGCAAGGTCCTGGTCGACCAGAAAGGCAGCGGCAGCTTGCTCTACCTGCCGCTCGACAAGCTGATGCAGCAGGGCGGCGCGCCGGCCACGACGGCGTCGCCAACCGATACGATCCCGTCGCGCACCATACCTGCACCGATCGCGCCCGATCCCTCGGTGACGCTCGATCCCACCACCGGCCGCACGCGCAGCGACGCGTTGCGTAACCGCGAACGTGCGAGTGACGCGCGATGAAGATCACGATGCCGCTGATCGCGCTGCTGGTCGCCGTGCTGCTGGTCGCATCGCAGGCGCTGTACACGGTCGACCAGCGGCAATACGCGATTCGCTTTCAACTGGGCGAATTCGTCGCCGTGCAGTCTTCCGCCGGGCTCTATGCGAAAGTGCCGCTGCTGCAGAACGTCAAGTTCTACGACCGGCGGATCCTGACGCTCGAAAACGCCGACGCCGATCGCATTACGACGTCGGAGAAGAAGCCGCTGCTGGTCGATTTCGTCGTCCAATGGCGCATCACGGACGTGAAGCAGTATTACGTGAGCGTCGGCGGCGACGAGGAGCGCGCACGGCTGCGGATCTCGCAGACCGTTCGCGGCAACCTCGCCGAGGAATTCAACAAGCGCACCGTCCACGAGGCGATCTCGACCGAGCGCGACAAGATCATGGCGGTCACTCGACAGAAGGCCGATGCCGATGCGAAGGCGATCGGCGTCGAGGTGGTCGACGTGCGCCTGCGCCGGCTCGAGCTGCCGCTGGATGTGCAGGGCCCGGTGTTCGCGCGGATGGAATCGGAACGGCGCCGCGTGGCGAACGAGCTGCGCTCGCTCGGCCAGGCGGAATCGGAGAAGATTCGAGCCGATGCCGACCGGCAGCGCCAGGTGATCGTCGCCGAAGCCTATCGCGAGGCGCAGAAGCAGAAGGGCCTCGGAGACGCCAAGGCGTCGGCGATCTATGCGACGGCATACGGCGCGAATCCCGAGTTCTACTCGTTCTATCGCAGCCTCGAGGCGTACAAGGCGTCGTTCCGCAGCAAGAGCGACGTCATGGTGCTCGATCCGAGCGCCGACTTCTTCCGCTACCTGAAGAGCCAGGGCGGCGGTGCCAAGGCGCCCGCGAAATAGCGGCGCGCGCGCCGTCCCGACGCCGACGAGAATGGACGGGGCGGATTCGCTGCTGGCGGCGTTCGCGCTGGTCCTCGTCGTCGAAGGATTACTGCCGCTGTTTGCGCCGCGCATCTGGCGCGACAGCTTCCGCAAGCTCACCGAGCTGAGCGACGGCCAGCTGCGCTTCATCGGGCTCGCGTCGATCGCGATCGGGCTCATCGGCTACGGGTGGATCCGTGCGTAAGTGGATGCTGCCCGAGCACATCGACGATGTGCTGCCCGACGAGGCCGAGCGGCTCGAATCGCTGCGCCGAACGCTGCTCGACCATTTTCGCTCGCACGGCTATCGGCTCGTGCAGCCGCCGCTGGTCGAGCATCTCGATTCGCTGTTGACGGGCACCGGACACGACCTCGAGCTGCAGACGTTCAAGGTCGTCGATCCGATGTCGGGGCGGCTGCTCGGCGTGCGCGCCGACATCACGCCGCAAGTCGCGCGCATCGACGCGCACTTGCTGAACGAGTCGGGAACGACGCGGCTTTGCTACGCCGGCAGCGTGCTGCGCACGGCACCGACCGGCCTTGCGCAGTCGCGCGAGGTGGTACAGGTCGGCGCCGAGATCTACGGCGAGCACGCCATCAAGGGCGACGAGGAAGCGATCGGCCTTCTGCTTTCGTCGCTCGCGGCGGCCGGTGTACGCGGGCTCCATCTCGATCTCGGTCACGTCGGCGTCTATCGGGCCGTCGCGGCCGGCGCGGGCATCAGCGGCAACGGAGAGGACAGCGAGCTCTTCGCGGCGCTGCGCGCGAAGGACGTGCCGACGGTGAACGAGCTCGCATCGCGATTGCCGTCGGCATGGCGAAGCGCGCTCACCGCGTTGCCGACGCTGAACGGACCCGCCGACGAGGTGCTTGCCGACGCCCGCCGGAAGTTGCCGGACACGCCCGCGATCGCCAATGCGCTCGCTGCGCTCGACGCGCTCGCGCACGCCGCGCAACGGAAGGTCGAAGCGCTGCACATCGATCTCGCCGATTTGCGCGGCTATCATTATCAAAACGGCGCGATCTTCTCCGTGTTCGTCGCCGGCGCGGCGAACGCGATCGGCAACGGCGGCCGCTACGACGGCATCGGCAAAGCGTTCGGCCGCGCGCGTCCGGCGACCGGGTTCACGCTCGACCTGCGCCAGCTCGCGGCGCACGTCGCGCGGATGCCGTGACGCGGCGGCCGGCATAGTCTGAAGGGAGACGCATGGGCAAGAACGTCGTCGTCATCGGCACCCAGTGGGGCGATGAAGGCAAGGGCAAGATCGTCGACTGGCTGACCGAGCACGCGCGCGGCGTCGTGCGTTTTCAGGGCGGACACAACGCCGGGCACACGCTCGTCATCAACGGCAAGCGAACGGTGCTGCGGCTCATCCCGTCCGGAATCCTGCGCGAGTCGGTCTCCGTCTACATCGGCAACGGCGTCGTGTTGTCGCCGTCCGCGCTGCTGCAGGAAATCGGCGAGCTCGAAGGCGCCGGCGTCGAAGTGCGGCAACGGTTGAAGATCTCGCCGGCGTGCCCGCTCGTGCTGCCGTATCACGTCGCGCTCGATCAGGCACGCGAAGGCGCGATGGGCGAAGCGAAGATCGGCACGACCGGCCGCGGCATCGGCCCCGCCTACGAGGACAAGGTCGCGCGCCGCGCGATCCGCCTGCAGGACCTGTTCTATCCGGACCGCTTCAGCGCGAAGCTCGAGTCGCTGCTCGACTATCACAACTTCGTGCTCACGCAATACTTCAAGCGCGAGCCGGTTCCGCTCGCGAAAACGCGCGACGAGACGCTCGCGCTCGCGCCGCAGTTGGCGCCGATGGTCGCCGACGTCGCCGCGCTGCTGCAAGTCGCCAGAGCTCGCGGCGAGTCGCTGCTGTTCGAAGGCGCGCAGGGCGCGCTGCTCGACGTCGACCACGGCACCTATCCGTACGTGACGTCTTCGAACTGTCTCGCCGGCGCCGCCGCTTCCGGCGCCGGCGTGGGCCCGCAGTTCCTCGACTACGTCATCGGCATCGTCAAGGCGTACTCGACCCGTGTCGGCACCGGACCTTTCCCGACCGAGCTCACCGACGCGATCGGCGCAGGACTCGCCAAGCGCGGCAACGAGTTCGGCTCGGTCACCGGACGGCCGCGCCGCTGCGGCTGGCTCGACATTCCCGCGCTCAAGCGTTCGCTGCAACTCAATGGCGTCGATGGGCTTTGCATCACCAAGCTCGATGTGCTCGACGGCGTCGATGAGATCAAGATCTGCACGTCGTACACGGTGAATGGCGCGCCGCTGGCCTTGCTGCCGTCCGGCGCCGACGCCGTGGCCGAATGCAAGCCCGTCTACGAGTCGCTGCGCGGCTGGAGCGACAGCACCATCGGCATCAAGGACTTCGATGCATTGCCGGCGGCGGCGCGCGCCTACTTGCGCCGCATAGAAGCGTTGACCGGCGTGCCGATCGCGATGGTGTCGACCGGAGCGGACCGCACCGAAACCATCGTGCTGCAGCACCCATTCCATTGACGCTGCGAGCGAGGCGCAACCCGTGAACGTGCTCAATGTGAGCTGGCAACAGTACAACACGCTCGTCGAGCGCCTCGCGCTCAACGTGCACGAGTCGGGCTACGCGTTCAACCAGATCATCTGCATCGCGCGCGGCGGCTTGCGCGTCGGCGACGTGCTGTCACGCATCTACGAGCTTCCGCTCGCGATCCTGTCGACGCATTCGTATTCGGCGAGCGGCGGCACGATCCGCGGCGAGCTCGTGATCGCCGAGCACATGACGATGACCGCGCCGCGGCTCGGCGAGCGCGTTCTGCTCGTCGATGACATGGTCGACTCCGGGCACACGCTCGCCGCCGTGTACGCGGAGCTGCCGAAGCGCTTCCCGCATATTTCCGCGCTCAAGTCCGCCGTCGTCTGGTGGAAGGCGTGCTCGGTGTTCAAGCCCGACTATCACGTCGCCTATCTCGCCGACAATCCGTGGATCAACCAGCCGTTCGAGGTCTACGACAAGCTGCGTCCGGCCAATTTGAAATCGCGGCTCGCCGCCGCCGAAGCGTGACCCGGTTGCGATGGGCGCGCGGTCGATGCGCTCGTTCGCGCGACGAGCATCGTATTACGACGGCGATGAAATGCTGCCGAAGCGCGGCGAGTGACCGAGCTGCAGGTGAGCTCCGCGGGAGACTTTGCCGTCGTTCGCGCAGTCGAATGGTGCCCAGGAAAGGACTCGAACCTTCACAGTCTTGCGACCGCTAGGACCTGAACCTAGTGCGTCTACCAATTCCGCCACCTGGGCGACCGCAACCCAAAAGTGTACTTTCGGCGCTATTCCTTGTCAAAAAAGACTCCTTACCCGAAAACTGCGCGCAGTCGCTCGAAGCAGCGCGCCGTGGCGCTCGACGATCGACGCGCAGCCCACGCCGCGGGCGCGACGGCAATGCGACGCGCGCGCGACGGCGACGAGCCCACGATCCCTTCGCGCGCCGACATTCTGCAAACGCTTCGCGACGCGCCGCTGACGCCCGCCGAGCTCGCGCGCGCGCTTCATGTCGGCCGCGACGCGTGCGATGCGCTGTTCGGCCGGATCGCCGCAATGGAGCGCGACGGCCAGCTGCTCGCGAACCGCAAAGGCGAGCTCCTCGTCGTCGCCAAGCTCGATCTCGCCACCGGTACCGTGCAGGGACACCCGGACGGCTTCGGCTTCCTCGTGCCCGACGACGGCTCGGCGGATCTGTTCCTCAACCCGCGCGAGATGCACAAGGTGCTGCACGGCGACCGCGCAGCGGTGCGACAAACCGGTATCGACCGACGCGGCCGGCGCGAAGGCGAGATCGTCGACGTTCTCGAGCGCGCCAATCAAACGGTGGTCGGACGGCTGCACGAAGAGCGCGGCATCGTATTCGTCGTCGCCGAGAACCGGCGCATCAATCAGGACCTGCTCGTCGCGCCGTCCGATCGCGGCACGGCGAAGAACGGCGATGTCGTCGTCGTCGAGATCGTCGAGCAGCCGTCGGCGCAGCGAGAAGCGATCGCCAAAGTCGTCGAGGTGCTCGGCGCGTACACCGATCCGGGCATGGAGATCGAGATCGCGCTTCGCAAGCACGACCTGCCGTTCGAGTTCTCGCTTTCCGCGCGCAAGCAGGCGGCCAAGCTGCCGGCCGACGTGCGCGACGAAGATCGCGACGGACGCGTCGATCTCACGTCGCTTCCGCTGGTCACGATCGACGGCGAGACGGCGAAGGACTTCGACGATGCCGTCTACTGCGAGCGCAAGGGCAAAGGCTGGCGGCTCGTCGTCGCGATCGCCGACGTTTCGCACTACGTGAAGGATGCCGATGCGCTCGATCGCGATGCGCGCGAGCGCGGCACGTCGGTCTATTTTCCGCGTCGCGTGATCCCGATGCTTCCGGAAGCGCTGTCGAACGAGCTGTGCTCGCTCAAGCCCGACGTCGACCGGCTTTGCATGGTCTGCGACATGGACGTCGGCGCAACCGGTGCGATCAAGAAGTACCGTTTCTACCGCGCCATCATGCATTCGACGGCACGGCTCACGTATACGCAGGTGTGGCAATGGCTGTCCGATCCGGCGGGCGTTCCCGCCGAACGGCGCGCGCTGCAGCCGCAGCTCGCGAACCTCCACACCTTGTACAAGGCGCTTGCCGCCGCGCGCGAGAAGCGGGGCGCGATCGATTTCGACACCGTCGAGATGCAGCTCGAGTTCGACGTGCGAGGCAAGATCGTGCGCGTCGTGCCGCTCGCGCGCAACGACGCGCATCGACTGATCGAGGAGTGCATGCTCGCCGCGAACGTGTGCACGGCGCAGTTCCTCGCGGAGCACAAGCAGCCGGCGCTCTACCGCGTGCACGAAGGGCCGCCGCCGGACAAGCTTGCGGCGTTGAAGGAATTTCTCGGCGGCTGCGGCCTCACGCTCGGAGGCGGCGACGATCCGACCGCATCGGACTACGCGCAGCTGCTGCTCAAGATCAAGGACCGTCCCGACTACGCGCTGCTGCAGACGGTGCTGCTGCGCTCGCTGTCGCAGGCACAGTACCGGCCCGAGAATGTCGGCCACTTCGGCCTTTCGTACGAGGCGTACGCGCACTTCACCTCGCCGATCCGCCGCTATCCGGACCTTCTCGTGCACCGCGCGATCAAAGCGGTTCTCGATCGTCGCACATACCAGCCGAGCGCCACGTCGTGGCAGGAGCTCGGCGTGCATTGCTCGCTCACGGAGCGCAGAGCCGACGACGCGTCGCGCGACGTCGAGAGCTGGCTCAAGTGCTATTTCATGCAGGACAAGGTCGGTGAAACGTTCGCGGGCACCGTCAGCGGCGTCGCGAGCTTCGGCATTTTCGTCACGCTCGACGGGCTCGGCATCGACGGCCTCGTGCATATCACGGAGCTCGGTCGCGACTACTTCCTGTTCGATAACGTGCGCCACGCGCTCGTCGGCGAGCGCAGCGGGCGCGTATTTCAACTCGCGAGCCGCGTGAATGTTGTCGTGGCACGTGTCGACTTGGAGTCTACAAAGATCGATTTCACGCTGGCCAACGACGGCGTGGCTTCCGACGCTTCGCCCGCCCGGGGTGTCGTGCCGCGCGCCGGCCCCCGGCGCGGATGACCGCCGGTCGGGCCTTTGTGTGCACTGCAACATCGTTGCGGCCGAAAGCGTAAAATAGGCGGCTTGTCCGTCGCTTGCGGCCCGGTCCGCTCGCCGCACCCCACGCATGTACATCGGAACTCCGCTATCTTCCTCCGCCACCCGAATCATGCTGCTCGGCAGCGGCGAGCTCGGCAAGGAAGTGATCATTTCGCTGCAACGTCTGGGTGTCGAAACGATCGCCGTCGACCGCTACTCCAATGCGCCGGGGCACCATGTCGCGCATCGGGCGCACGTCATTGCGATGACCGACGCGGCCGCGTTGCGCCGGCTCATCGATCAGGAGCGGCCGCTGCTCGTCGTCCCCGAGATCGAAGCGATCGCCACCGACGTCCTGGTCGAAGTCGAGCGCGAACGCATCACGCGCGTCATTCCGACCGCGCGCGCCGTGCAGCTCACGATGAACCGCGAAGGCATTCGCCGTCTCGCCGCCGAAACGCTCGGACTGCCGACGTCGCCGTATCGTTTCGCCGACACGATCGAGGCGCTGCGCAGCGCCATCGAGAGCAAGGGCGGTATCGGGTATCCGTGCGTCGTGAAGCCGGTGATGTCGTCTTCGGGCAAGGGACAGACGGTGGCGCGCAGCGCCGTCGACATTCCCGCCGCGTGGCAGTACGCCGAGAGCGCCGCGCGCGTTCGCGGCAGTCGCGTCATCGTCGAGGGCTTCATCGATTTCGAGTACGAGATCACGCTGCTCACCGTGCGCGCCGCCGACGACAGCGGCGAAATCGGCACGCACTTCTGCGCGCCGATCGGCCACAAGCAGCTCAACGGCGACTATGTCGAATCCTGGCAACCGCAGCCGATGTCGGCGGCTGCGCTCGCGCGCGCGCAGCAGATCGCCGGCAAGGTGACGGACGAGCTGGGCGGCGTCGGGATCTTCGGCGTCGAGCTCTTCGTGCGCGGCGATGCCGTCTGGTTCTCCGAAGTGAGCCCGCGGCCGCACGACACGGGCATGGTGACGTTGTGCACGCAGGTGCAGAGCGAATTCGATCTTCATGCGCGTGCGATCCTTGGTCTGCCGGTCGACGTATCGCTGCGCAATCCCGGCGCGTCGGCCGTGATCTACGGCGGCGTCGACGCGCGCGGCATCAAGTACGATGAAATTGCGCACGCGCTTGCCGTACCGCAATCCGACCTGCGGCTGTTCGGCAAGCCCGAGGCGTACAAAAAGCGCCGGATGGGCGTCGCGCTTGCGACCGCCGCCGACATCGACACGGCACGCGCGCGTGCCGTCGAATGCGCGCGGCGAGTGAAGCCGCACACCTGAATTCGATCGCTCCATCGCCGTGACCGACCTCGTGCTGCAGGCTCCGGTGATTGGCACGGCGGAGCTCAAGGCGATCGTCGCGCTCGCCGGCGCTCGCGGACTGTTCGAGCTCGACGGGGGTGCCGAGCAGGCGTACCGGCTGCCGCGGATCCAGTCGCGCTCGGGTGTCGCCGAATTCTGCGCGGCCGCCGCGCTCGACTACGCGTTCGTTCCCGGAGACTGGACGCGAGAGCGCGTGCGCGTCGTCGCGCTGGACATGGATTCGACGCTGATCACGATCGAGTGCATCGATGAAATCGCCGACTTCCTCGGCATCAAGCCGCAGGTCGCCGAGATCACGGCGCGGGCGATGCGCGGCGAGATCGACTTCCGTGAAAGCCTCGTTCGCCGCGTCGCGCTGCTGGCGGGTCTCCCGGCGAGCGCGCTCGATCGCATCTATAGCGAGCGACTTCGCCTCTCGCCCGGCGCCGAACGCATGCTCGGCGGCTTCAAGACGGCGGGCGCGCGGACGATGCTCGTCTCGAGCGGGTTCACCTTCTTCAGCGACCGACTGCGTCCGTGGCTCGACTTCGACGAATCGGTCGCCAACGTTCTCGAGATCGTCGACGGCACGTTGACGGGCCGCATCGCGGGCGCGATCGTCGACGAGCACGTGAAGGCACAACGAGTCGCGGCAATGCGCGCGCGCTATGCGGGTAACGACGGCCTCGTCGTTGCGGTCGGCGACGGCGCAAACGACTTACCGATGCTCGAGCAGGCGGATCTGTCGGTCGCGTACCGCGCGAAGCCGATCGTCCGCGCGCACGCGAGTTGCGCGGTGAACTACTGCGGGCTCGACGCGGTGCTCAATCTGTTCGCGTGAGAAATTAGGGTCAGACTCGACTTTTCGGAAATTAGGGTCAGACTCGACTTTTCGAAAAGTCGAGTCTGACCCTAATTTCGGCGGCCGCGATTTCTCAGCGCAGCGCAAGGCGCGCGAACGCCCAAAGGTTCCAGACGGCGAGCACGACGAGCGTTACCCATGTGATGCCCGCACCCCAGAAGCGGCCGGGCGAGCTTCCGGCGGTGCGGCTCAAGCCGTGCGCGTGCAGCAGACGACCAACGATCAACGCCATGCCGCAACCGTGTAGCAGCAGCGACGGCGCGCGATTCAACTCCGCGACCAGCATCAGCAAGAGCACCGACGGCACCCACTCGACGGCATTCGCATGCGCGCGAACGGCGCGGGCGAGCCCGGCGTGGCCTCCGTCGCCGATCCCGATGCGCTCCTTGTAGCGCAGCCGGGAAATCGGGACCGCGAGCACGAGCAGCCACAACGCCATCAGCGCTGCGTAGAACGCGGTGATCGCCGGAAGCGGCGGCGGCATCATGACCGTCGGCTACTCGTCGTCGAAATCGGATTCGTCCATCCACGCCATCTGGATCGCCTCGAGGATCTTCTCGCCCGAATGCTTCGGATCATCGTCGAAGCCGGGCAGCGCTCGCACCCAGTTGAACAGGTCGGTGAACAGAACCGTCTTCGGATCGACGTCCGGATGCGCGTCCGCCAGCGCGATCGCGATCTCGCGGGTATCGGTCCATTTCATTTCCGCTCCTTCGCGAAGTTGATCGTGTACTTGGGAATTTCGATGACGAGGCGCTCGTCGCCGACCTTCGCCTGGCACGACAGCCGCGACTGCGGCGTGAGCCCCCAGGCGCGGTCGAGCAGGTCATCCTCGTCCTCGGACGACGGCTCGAGCGAATTGAAGCCTTCGCGAACGATCACGTGGCACGTCGTGCACGCGCACGACTTCTCGCATGCGTGCTCGATCTCGACGCCGTTGTTGAGCAGCGTGTCGCAAATCGACACGCCGGTGCGCGCGTCGATCGTCTTGCCGTCGGGCGCAAGCTCCGCGTGCGGAAGGACGACGAGCTCAGGCATCGCGCCGGTCGAATCGCCGCTACGGGTTGAGCGCGTCGACGCGCCTGCCGGCGAGCGCGCGCGCCACGCCGCGATCCATCCTGCGCGCGGCGAACTCGGCGGTCGCCCGATTCACGGCGTCAGTCGCGGCAGCGATCGCGCGGTGGTCGCTGCCGGCACGTCGCTCGGCAACCACCGCAAGCGCCGCTTCGATCGCCTCGCGCTCGGCGCCGTCGAGCAGGTCGCCGTCCGCGGCGAGCGCCGCATTCGTCGCGGCGACAATGCGATCGGCTTCGACTTGCGCCTCGGCGAGCGCGCGCGCCGCCATGTCGTCGGACGCGTGCGCGAACGAGTCCTTCAGCATCCGTGCGATCTCCGCCTCGGTGAGACCGTAAGATGGCTTTACCGTGATCGCCGCTTCCACACCCGATGTCTGCTCGCGCGCAGAGACCGCGAGAAGACCATCCGCATCCACCTGGAACGTCACGCGAATGCGCGCGGCTCCGGCGGCCATCGGCGGAAAGCCGCGCAGCTCGAACCGAGCGAGCGAGCGGCAGTCCGCCACCTTCTCGCGCTCGCCCTGGACGACGTGGATCGCCATCGCCGTCTGCCCGTCCTTGTACGTGGTGAACTCCTGCGCACGCGTGACGGGGATCGTCGCATTGCGCGGAACGATCTTCTCCGTGAGGCCGCCCATCGTCTCCAAGCCGAGCGACAACGGAATCACGTCGAGCAACAGATAATCGTCGCCGGCCATCCGGTTGCCGGCGAGCACGTTCGCCTGGATCGCCGCGCCGAGCGCAACGACCTGGTCGGGATTGAGATTGGTGAGCGGCGGCTGGCCGAAGAATTCGGCGACCGCCTTCTGAATCTGCGGCATCCGCGTCGCGCCACCGACCATGACGACGCCCTTGATGTCCGGCGGCGAAAGCCCGGCGTCGCGCAGCGCGCGGCGAACCGGGGCGAGCGTCTTCGCGACGAGATGCTGCGTGATCGCGGTGAACGTCGACGCGCTGAGCGACACATCGATCTCCTCGCCGCCCGAGAGCGTCGCCACGATCGGCGCGCTCGAATGGATCGTCAGATTCTCCTTCGCTTCGCGCGACTTCACCATCAGCAGGCGCACGTCCTGCGGGCCGAGCGGCGGCAGTCTCGCTTCTTCGAGTGTCCAGCAGTGCACGCGGTGATCGAAGTCGTCGCCGCCGAGCGCTGAGTCGCCGTTGGTCGCGAGAACCTCGAACACGCCGCGCGACAATCGCAGGATCGAGATATCGAACGTGCCGCCGCCCAGATCGTAGACCGCGTACGTTCCCTCGGCCGCGTTGTCGAGCCCGTACGCGATCGCTGCGGCTGTCGGCTCGTTCAGCAGCCGCAGCACGTCGAGACCGGCGAGCTTCGCGGCGTCCTT
Source organism: uncultured beta proteobacterium (assembly GCA_963728935.1). Taxonomy (GTDB): domain Bacteria; phylum Pseudomonadota; class Gammaproteobacteria; order Burkholderiales; family Casimicrobiaceae; genus CAVSMC01. The sequence continues at coordinate 117,778 of CAVSMC010000009.1, forward strand.
CGTCGCCTGCCGCTGCGCGTCGTCGAAATACGCGGGCACCGTGACGACCGCGCCCACCAGCGGACCGCCGAGGCTCTTTTCCGCGCGCTCGCGCAGCGCGCGCAGGATCTCCGCGGAGATCTCCACCGGGCTCTTGATGCCGGCACGCGTGGCGAGCTTCACCATGCCCGGCTCGTCGATGAAGCGGTACGGAAAGCGCCGATCGTCGTCGAGATCGATGAGCCCGCGGCCCATCAGTCGCTTCACCGACACGATGGTGTTGTGCGGATCGCGCGCCTGCAGCGCCTGCGCCGCGTAGCCCACATCGACGCCGTGCTCGCGGTAACGAACGATCGAAGGCAGCAGCGGTCGTCCCTCTTCGTCCGGCAGCACGACGGGAATCCCGTTTCGCACCGTCGCAACGAGCGAGTTCGTCGTGCCGAGATCGATGCCGACGGCGAGCCTGCGTTCATGCGGCGCAGGCGAGTCGTCGGGCTCGGAGATCTGCAGCAATGCCATCCGTCAGTCCTCGAGGGCGACGATCATGTCGTCGATATCCGCTGCGAGCTTGGTCAGGAATTTGAGCTCGCGCGCGCGAGCTCGCGCTTCGTCCCAGGCGGCTTCGCCGTCGATCAGCTCGCCGAGCGCTTGCTCGCGCGCACGCACATCGGCGCGCAGATCGCGCAGCAGCGTATCGAGCGCGCCGGGATCCTGCGCATCGGCCGCCTCGCTCGCTTGCTCGCGGCGATCGAGCTGCTGCTCGAGAAAGTCGACGTCGAGGCTTCGATCGTTGCCGTCGGTCCCGTTGTCGCCGCCGTGAAGCGACAACAGGTATTCGGCCCGCGAGACCGGGTCTTTCAGCGTCCGGTACGCCTCGTTCACGCGCGCCGACGACTGCAGCGCGCGCCGTTGCTGCTCGTCGCTCGCGGCGGCGTGGCGGTCCGGATGGACGTCGCTTTGCAACTCGCGATACGCACGGTCGAGCGACGTCGCATCGACGCGAAACCGCGGCTCGAGGCCGAACAGCTCGAAGAAATTGCGCGAGAAGTCGATCATCCGCGTTTCATCGGCGCACCGCGGCGCGACGCGGTGAGACGGCCGGGAATCGACGCGCCGGTCGGGCTTTGCGGAACGCCGCGAAAAACCGCGTCAGGCGAGCCGCGCGCCCGAAGACAGTGCATCAGCAGTAGAGCGAGAGGGCACGCGGCTGCGCATCAAGGGTTTTTCGCGGCGGTCAGACGTTGAAGCTTTCGCCGCAGCCGCATGAGTCCTTGGTGTTCGGATTGTTGAACTTGAACCCCTCCTGCAGTCCCTCGCGCGCGAAGTCGAGCTCCGTGCCCTCGAGATAGGGAAGGCTCTTCGGGTCGACGATGACGGTCACGCCGTGGCTTTCGAAGCGCACATCCTCGGGCCGCACCTCGTCGGCGTATTCCAGCTTGTAGGCGAGACCCGAACAGCCGGACGTGCGGACGCCGAGCCGTAGGCCCAGGCCCTTGCCGCGCTTCGCCAGGTGGTTCGCGACGTGCTTCGCCGCCGTTTCGGTCAACGTGATCGCCATCGTTCCCTTCCGCTCGGTCTGCGTCAATCCGCCGCGGCCTTCACCGCCTCGGCTTGATTGTTGCGCTCGTCGCCGTGCTTCTTCCGATAGTCGGCGACCGCCGCCTTGATCGCGTCCTCGGCCAGGATCGAACAGTGGATCTTCACCGGAGGCAGCGCGAGCTCCTCGGCGATCTGCGTGTTCTTGATCGACATCGCCTGGTCGAGCGATTTGCCCTTCACCCATTCGGTGACGAGCGACGACGATGCGATCGCCGAGCCGCATCCGTAAGTCTTGAACTTGGCGTCCTCGATGACGCCGTTCGCACCGACGCGGATCTGCAGCTTCATCACGTCGCCGCACGCCGGAGCACCGACCATCCCGGTACCGACGTCCCGCGCGTCTTTCGCAAACGACCCGACGTTACGCGGGTTCTCGTAATGATCGATGACCTTGTCGCTGTATGCCATTTCGAATCTCCTCTCCTCCTACATTCCGCCCATGTCAGTGTGCCGCCCACTGGACGGTGTTCAAATCGACGCCTTCTTGATGCATTTCCCAGAGCGGCGAAAGCTCGCGAAGCTTCTCGATCTTGCGCTTCAGGAGCTCCACCGTGTAATCGATCTCTTCTTCCGTCGTGAATCGACCGACGGTGAAGCGGATCGAGCTGTGCGCGAGCTCGTCGCTGCGGCCCAGTGCGCGCAGCACGTACGACGGCTCGAGTGAGGCCGACGTGCACGCCGACCCCGACGACACGGCGACGTCCTTGATCGCCATGATCAGCGACTCGCCTTCGACGAAATTGAAGCTGATGTTGAGGTTGTGCGGCACGCGGCTTTCGAGGTCGCCGTTGACGAAGACCTCGGGAATCTGGGTCAGTCCGTTCAGCAGCCGGTCGCGCAGCCTCCGGATGCGCTCGTTCTCGCCCGCCATCTCGAGCTTCGCGAGCCGGAACGCCTCTCCCATGCCGACGATCTGATGCGTCGGAAGCGTCCCCGAACGCATGCCGCGCTCGTGTCCGCCGCCGTGCATCTGGGCCTCGATGCGAACGCGCGGCTTACGGCGCACGAACAGCGCGCCGACGCCCTTCGGCCCGTACGTCTTGTGCGCCGAGAAACTCATCAGGTCGACCTTCAGCTTGGCGAGATCGATCGACAGCTTGCCCGTCGCCTGCGCGGCGTCGACATGAAACACGATTCCGCGCGAGCGGCAGAGCTCGCCCATCGCCGGAATATCCTGGATCACGCCGATTTCGTTGTTGACGTACATCACGGAAACGACGGTCGTGTCCGGACGCAACGCCGCCTCGAACACGGCAGGGTCGACGAGCCCGTCCGGCCGCACGTCGAGATAGGTGACTTCGAAGCCCTCGCGCTCGAGCTCGCGCATCGTATCGAGCGTCGCCTTGTGCTCGGTCTTCACCGTGACCAGATGCTTGCCCTTGTCGCGGTAGAAGTGCGCCGCGCCCTTCAGCGCGAGGTTGATCGACTCGGTCGCCCCCGACGTCCAGACGAGCTCCTTCGGGTCGCAGTTGACCAGCGCAGCGACGTGCCCTCGAGCCTCCTCGACCGCGGCCTCGGTCTCCCACCCGAAGGCATGGGAGCGCGAGGCCGGATTGCCGAAGTGCTCGGTCAGATACGGAATCATCTTCGCGGCGACGCGAGGATCGACCGGCGTCGTCGCGGAGTAGTCGAGGTAGATGGGCTTCTTCATGTCGGCGTGGACTCGTGGCGAGCGCTCGCGGTCACGCCGCGTGGTGCGCGGTTTCCGGCTGGCGCGAGCGGTGATCCTGCATGACCGAGACATCGCCGCCGCCGCTCTCCTTGCGCTCCCTCTGCTGGCGGACGAGATCGGCAAGCGACACCGACTGCAGGAAGGTAAAGATATGGTCATTCAGGCTCGCCCACAACTCGTGCGTCATGCAGCGGCGGTCGTCGGGCGCGCAGTTTTCCTGCCCACCGCATTGCGTGGCATCGATCGGCTCGTCAACCGCCGTGATGATGTCCGCGACTGACACCGTTTCCAGCGGACGGGCAAGGTGATAGCCGCCGCCCGGACCGCGGACGCTCTCGACCAAGCCGTGCCGGCGAAGCTTGCCGAATAGCTGCTCGAGATACGACAGCGAGATTTTTTGGCGTTCGGACACGCCGGCGAGGGTGACCGGACCGGCGTTGCCGTTCAGCGCAACGTCGATCATGGCGGTGACGGCGAACCGTCCTTTGGTGGTGAGGCGCATGGTTGAACCGCTCCTGGTTGATCGTCGAATGGCCACAATCCGGCAAATGGTTCGGCCGGGCGTGCCGTTAGCTTACGTATCCCCTCTGCACGGGAATACAGCGTAGCTATTCCCGACTAGTTTGGTCAACCAATTCCTCCAAAGGTTCAGTCCAGCAAGCGGTTCAGGCGCTGCGGATCGAACCCGTCCGCGGTCGCCTTCGCATCGCCGATTTCGACGCCTTCCCGCTGCAGCATCGCAATCAGCCGTTCGATCCGCGCGTCGGCGGTCGCCGCGTGATCGATCAGGCGATGGATCGCCTGCACGATCGGATCGTCCATGTCCTTGCTGATGCCGTACGCCGAAAAGCCCATCCGCAGTGCATGGCTTTCCCGGCGCTGCGCGTCCTCGTCCAGCAGAATGCGCGCGGGTATGCCGACGGCGGTGGCGTTCGGCGGCACCTCGCGCACGACGACGGCGTTCGAGCCGATCTTGGCACCGTCGCCGATCAGGATCGGGCCAAGGATCTTCGCGCCGGCTCCGATGATGACGCCTTTGCCGAGCGTCGGATGGCGTTTCACCTTGTCCCAGCGCGTGCCGCCGAGCGTCACGCCGTGGTAGAGCGTGCAGTCGTCGCCGATCTCTGCGGTCTCGCCGATCACGACCCCCATCCCATGGTCGATGAACACCCGCCTGCCGATCAGCGCGCCGGGGTGGATCTCGATGCCGGTGAACAAACGGCTCCAGTGCGCGAGCCATCGCGCAAGCCAGCGCAGGTTCCAGCGCCAAAGCGGATGCGTGAGCGCGCGATGCCACACGAGCGCGTGAAAACCGGGATAGCAGGTGATCACTTCCCAGACCGAGCGAGCGGCCGGGTCGCGATCGAAAACGACGGCGACATCCTCGCGCAATCGACTGAACATGCCGCGATTATCGCATTTCCGACTGGATTGCTCAACTATTCGCCCGGGGGCTCATCCGCAACTACGAGAAGTAGCCGTCCACGTCACGCCCGATTCGACGCTATCGCAGAAGCACCGCCGCGACGACAAGACCCGCCGTCGCGATCACGAACAGAGCCGTATACGCGACGAAGACCATGAATCCGCGCACGACGACGCCGCTCCAGCGTCCACCATACACGGCGTGCATCGACCAGGCGAAGTAGACCATCACCCAAACCGCAAGCAGAATTCGCACGCCGCGAATCGGAGTCGCCGCGGCGACAATCGCGACCAGGCACAAGAATGCGTGGTTGTGCGCGGCGAACACCAGGTGCTGCGCGTAGCGGCGCGGGCGGTGAGGATACGGGCGGCGCCGCCCCGTGTAAACGCTCTGCAATAGCAACGCGAATCCCGGCAGCAGCGCGAACATCGCATACGGGCCGAAGCGAAGCACGCCGGCGAACAGCTGATCGGCTCTGTCGCGGCTCGACATGGCGTTGAAGCGGTTCAGTCGCTGCTTCAGGTTCCGCGCCCATTGCGCGTCGCCGAGATCGAGGTCGAGGTCGTCCAGTGCGATTCTTGAAGCGCGCTCGTCGCGCGGTTTCGTCGCGCCGGCCGCGTTCGGCTGCGCATGCGCGCCGTTCTGGGGCTCGCTCATCATGACGAGCGGCTCGTCGGCGACGAATCGGAGCACGGCGAACAGCGCGAGCGAAAGCACGAGGAACAGGCGCGCAGGGCGTATGTAACGGCGCCTGCGGCCGTCGAAATACTCGCGGGTGAGATATCCCGGCCGGGTCAGCAACGCGAACAACGACCGCCACAACCTTCCGTCGAGCGCGACGTAGCGTCCGGCGGCTTCGCGCAGGAATTCGCGCGCAGTCGGCAGCGCGAGCTTCGTCTCCTGACCGCACGCCGCGCAATAGCGTCCATCGATCGGCGCGCCGCAGTTGCGGCACGCTTGCGCTTCGACCTGCGTCGACTCGTTCACGGTTTCGCGGCGCGGCCGAGCAGCTCATCGATGCGCGCGAGTATGCCGCGCAGGATGTTGACTTCCTCCTTCTCGAGACCGGCGCGCGCGAACAGACGCACGAGGCGCGGCAGCAGCCGCTTCGGCATGCGCGGATTGAGAAATCGCATCACAACGAGCGTGCGCGTCGCGTGCGCGCGCAGCGCCTCGATTTCATCGGCGCTCGCCGGTGCGAATTTCGGTGCGCGCCAGACGTCGCCGCCGGTCGCGGCAACGCGCGCTTCATAGCAGGCGACCTGCACCGCGGCCGCAAGGTTGAGCGATGCGTAGTCGGGGCTCGCGGCAATCGTCGCGACGACGTGACATCGCTCGAGCGCCTCGTTCGAAAGCCCGGACATCTCGGTGCCGAATACGAGCGCGACTTCGCCATGCGAAGCCGACGCGATCGCTTGCGCGGCCGCTTCGCGCACTGCCAGCACGCGCCCCGCGAACTCGCGCGGCCGCGCCGAGAACCCCGCGGCGAACACGCAGCCGACGAGCGCCTCGGGCAACGTCGCCACAACGCGAGCGGCGTCGAGCACCGCGGTGGCGCCCGAGGCAAGCGCAACGGCTTCGGCATCGGGAAAGCGTCGCGGCGCGACGAGCGTGAGGCGGGTCACGCCCATCGTCAGCATCGCGCGTGCGGCCGCGCCGATGTTGCCGGGATGCGTCGGCGCGACGAGCACGACGCGAACGCGGTCGAGCGCTGCGATCATTCGCGGCGCGGGAGTAAAATGAGCGCTTTCATGCGACAAGGCCGCGAGTTTCGACATGCGAGCGGCCGCATCCATCCGCCATGCATCCGATGCTCACGATCGCCGTGAAGGCCGCGCGCCGCGCCGGTAACGTCATCAACCGCGGCGCCCGCGATCTCGACCTGCTCACGGTGACCGCCAAAGGCCCGAAGGATTTCGTGAGCGAAGTCGACCGCGCCGCCGAGAGCGCAATCGTCGAAACGCTGCTCGATACTTATCCGGATCACGCGATCTTAGCAGAGGAAGGAACCGCCAAAGGCGCGAACGCGCAAGCCGAAAACATCTGGATCATCGATCCTCTCGACGGCACGACCAACTTCCTTCACGGCTTCCCGCAGTATTGCGTATCGATCGCGCTGTCGCAGCGCGGCACGATTACCCAGGGCGTGATCTACGATCCGGTGCGCAACGATCTGTACACCGCCACGCGGGGCCGCGGGGCGTTCCTCAACGACCGGCGCATTCGCGTGTCGCGGCGGCAACTTCTGCGTGATTGCCTGATCGGAACCGGGTTCCCGTTCCGCGACGGCAGCTATCTCGAAACGTATCTGCAGATGATGAAGACGATGATCCAGCACACGGCGGGCCTGCGCAGACCCGGTGCTGCCGCGCTCGATCTCGCCTGCGTTGCCGCCGGCTTCTACGATGGCTTCTGGGAAGTCGGTCTCAATCCGTGGGACGTCGCCGCGGGGAGCCTGCTCGTCCAGGAGGCGGGCGGGTTGATAGGCGATCTGCAAGGCGAAGGCGACTTCGTCCATGGCGGCCAGGTGATCGCGGCCAATCCGAAGATCTTCGCGCAGATGATCGCCGTGCTTGCGCCGTACCGTGCCGACATGATCCGAGAGAAGTCGGCGAAGGCCGCCGCGCCGTCCGAGTAGTCCGCCGACTGCAACGCGCCGGGTGCCGCGCTGCGGCAATTGTTCGTTACGCGCGTCAGTTTGCGCGGCGAAGCCCGCCGCGCGTCCGGCGAGGTGTTTAGCCGCGTTTGCAGGGCGCCGCTGCTGTGGCTACCATGCGAAGATATGCCGTTGGGATAGGCGCGCTCGGCGTCGCGATGCGGCGTGGCACCGAAGTTGCGCGCCAACAAAATCGCCCACGATGGCACGCCTCAGGGAGCGCACGATGGCAGTTCGGTCAGCAAGTTTCTCGAGTATTTCACGCGTCGCGGCCGCGGCAGTTGTTCTGGCTGGCGGCGTCGCGCTTGCACCCACACCGTCGCTCGGGCAACCGGCGAGCACGATCCGTGTGATGTTGCATCCCTTGGCTGCGCCACGGGGCCAATTGCCGGCGCAGCAGCAGGCACAGCTCGAGGCGATCGCCGGCACGTCGCTCACACTGAAGGGAACCACTCGGACGGGCGCGCTGGAGCTCGCGTTGACGGAGCCGCGCGATGCGGCGAGCGTCTCCGCGATCGTGAAGCGAATGCGCGAGCAGCGCTCGGTGCTATGGGCCGAGCCTGTTCGCGCTCGCGCTGCCGTCGAAAAGATGAGACCCAAGATCTCGTCGAACGAGCTGGGCCGCAAACTGCTGGTCCGGCTTGCCGAGGGCGTCGCGCCCGATTGGAGCGTGCTCGCGCCGCGCTTTTCGGCCATGCTCGGCGTCACCGTCGTCGCGCAGCGTCAAATCGGCAACGTCTGGGTCCTCGCGCTCGACCAGGCACAAACCCCCGAGCAATTGACCGCGCTCGCCGAATCGCTGCAACAGGATTCGGCGGTCCAATACGCCGACCCGGTGCTGCGCAAGCATCCGTTCGCCGGCCCCGTGCCGGACGATCCGCGCTTCCCCGAGCAATGGGGACTCACCGACAGCGTGTCGGGCATCGACGCGGAAACGGCATGGGGTCTCGGCTCGACGCTCGCACCGGTCACAGTCGCGATCGTCGACACCGGCATCCTGCCGCACCCCGATCTCGAAGGGCGATTGCTGCCCGGCTTCGATTTCATTTCCGATGCGGAGAACGCGCGCGACGGCGATGGCCGCGATTCGAATCCGCGCGACGAAGGCAACTGGACGGTCGGGGGCGACTGCGGCGGCGCACCCACCGAAGATAGCTTCTGGCACGGCACGTTTATCGCCGGCCAGATCGCGGCGAACAGGAACAACGGCGTCGGCATCGCCGGTATCGCGTCGAACGCGCGTATCGTGCCGGTGCGCGTGCTCGGCAAATGCGGCGGAACCGACGAGGACGTGTTCGAGGGCCTGTTGTGGGCGTCCGGCGCTCCGATCGACGGCGTGCCGGCGAACGCGAATCCGGCGCGGATCATCAACATGAGCCTCGGCGGGGCCGGCGGCTGCACACAGGCGATTCAGGAAGCGATCGACCAAGCAATGGCGCAAGGCGCGATCGTCGTCGTCGCGGCCGGAAACGCCGCTGCCGATGCGAGCTTTTTCAGTCCCGCCAATTGCAGCGGCGTGATCACGGTCGGCGCGCACAATCGCGCCGGCCAGCGCGCGTTCTACTCCAATTTCGGCGCGCGAATCGACCTGTCGGCGCCCGCGGGCGACGGCGGGCTCGATGACTCGACGCTTTCGACCGGCAACGACGGCACGACCGTGCCGGCGAACCCCGACTACGTCTCCGGCATCGGCACGAGCTTCGCCGCGCCGGTCGTGTCCGGTATCGCGTCGTTGGTGCTCGCGAAGAATTCGTTGCTGACGCCTGGCCGCGTGCTTTCGTTGCTGCAGGGCTCGTCGCGCAATTTCCCGCAAGGTTCGACGTGCGGCGTCGGCGACGTCTGCGGCGCCGGTCTCGTCGATGCCGGCGTCGCATTCGCAAGCACCTCCCCGTCGTCCGACGCTGCGCCTCCGGGAACGGTTCCCGTCATCGAGTACTACCGCAGCGATCTCGACCAATTCTTCATGACGGCGGACGCATCCGAAGCCGCGTTCGTCGACACGTTCTTGGGCGCGATCTATCAGCGCACCGGCAATCTCTTCTTCGCCTGGAACGATCCGGCGATCGCGCCGCCGAACGCCGTGCCGGTGTGCCGGTTCTTCGGAACGGGCAACCACTTGGTCGACTCGCACTTCTTCACGCCGCTCGCGTCGGAGTGCCAGTACGTGCTCGCCAATGCATCGGCGACGTGGCGGTTCGAAACGGGCCAGGCGTTCTGGACGGTGCTCGCCGACGGCAGCGGAAGTTGTCCCGCCGGCATGGTGCCGGTCTACCGCTTCTCGAACAACCGAGCGGATTTCAACCAGCGCTTCACGACCGACCTTTCCGTGCGCCGCGCAATGCTCAATCGCGCGTGGGCGCTCGACGGTTACGCGGCGAACGGCGTCGCGTTCTGCTCGCCGATCTAGCAGCCGGCCGTCAGTCCGCCTCGATCGTCGCGGCGCTTCCTTTCTCGTGCGGCGCCGGCGCCGGCGCGCTTGCCGGCGCGTCGCTTGCCGGCGCGTCGCTTGCCCATTGGCGCAGCAGCATGTAGCCGAGGGCGATCAGCACCGGTCCCAGGAACAGACCGATGAATCCGAACGCCGCAACGCCGCCCAGCACACCGATCAGCACGAGGATGAACGGCAGATCGCTGCCGTGGCTGATGATCAGCGGACGAATGAAATTGTCGACCATCGACACGACCAGTCCGCCCCACACGAGAACGAAGATTCCCCACCCCGTCTCGCCGACGCCGAACCAGAGGTAGAGGCCCGCCGGGATCCAAACGAGCGGAGGGCCGACCGGAACCGGCGAAAGCAGGAACGTCACGAAGCCGAGCAGCGGCGCCGCCTTGATGCCGGCGAGCGCGAGCCCGATCGCCATCAACGTACCTTGCACGAGCGCCGTGCCAAGGATGCCGAGGACGACGCCGCGTGTCGTCATCGCGGCGACCTGCGTCAAATGATGACCGTGATGCCCGGCGATGCGAGTGACCGCAGCGCGCATGCGCACGATCATCGCGTCGGCGTCGCGATAGAAAAAGAACGCGATGACGATCGACAGCGCGAGCTGAACGAGGCCGCCCAGCACCGTCACGCCGCTCGCGAGCGCGAACTTGCGCAACGGCTCGACATACTTCGAAAGCTCAGCGATCAGCGCCGCCGTATCGTGCGCGAACGTCGACCAATAGGCGGTCACCTGCCCGCCGACGAGCGGGATTTGCACGAGCCACGCAGGCGGATCCGGAGGCCCTGTCGCAAGCACGCGCTGGGTGAACGCGGCGACCTGATCGAAATTCTCGGCGATCGTTGTGCCGACGATGACGAACGGCGCGAGCAGCGCGAGCGCAATCGCCAGCACCATCACGAGCGCCGCGAGCGACGCGCTGTCGCGCAGCCGCGCGCGCAGCCGAACGAACAGCGGCCACGTCGTCACGCAAAGAATCGCCGCCCACAGGATCGATGTCACGAAGGGCGCGAGAACGAGATAGCAGCCGGCGATCAGCACGCCGAGCACGACCAGCGTCAGGATGCGATCGATCTGGGTGGGCGGGATGATCATCGGCGGACGCCTTGTCGTCGTCCGGACTTATACACCGGAAGTGGCGTGGACGCAGCCCGTGCGCGGCGAACGCACGCGGCGTTTCGGTCCTGATGTCACTGCCGCTCGCGAGACACGGCGCGGCGAGTTACGCCCGCCCTTCGCCTGTGGCGCTCAAACCGATGCGCGCCGCGCGACGGTCGTCCGATTGCGGCGTGACTTCGCTTTCTTCGCTGTTCGCGTGCCCTGCGCCCGCGCAGCGAGCGCGAGCTCGCGCACGCGACGGATGTCCTGTTCCGAGAACGGTCCGTTGACCCCCGAGATCGCGGCGAGCCCCATGCCGTGCTTGCGTCCGAGGCGGTAGATCTCGCGCACTTTCTCCCACTCGATGTTGCGGCCCACGGTGAAGTTCTCGAACCGCCCCTCGAGCGCGAGGACGATGGTTTCGGCGAGACAAGCGTAGGCGACGTTCTTCGGCAACCCGATGTTGTTCATCGAGACGTCGCCCGGGAGCTGGATCTCGCCGGATTCGATCACCAGCACGTCGGGGCGCTTTGCGACTTCGGCGGGAGGCAGATCGAGCGGGCGCGCAACGTCGGTGATCACGCAGCCCGGCTTCACCTTCATGATGTCGAGAATCCTCTTGCCGGCGCCGGAAGTCGCCGTCACGATCATGTCCATTCCGGCGATGTCCTTGTCCGCGCGCGAAGAAAGGAAGAGCTTCGCACCCGGCGTTTCCTCGAGGATCGATTCCTTGAGCGAGAGCAGCTTCGCCGTCTCGGGCGACACCATGTAGAGCTCTTCGGCGACCATTGCGAGCATCCGCGCGCACACCGAGCCGATCGCCCCGGTGGCACCGACGACCATCGCCTTGAACTGCACCTTCTCGCCGCGATTCGGCTGCTCGACCAGTCCGAGCCGGAGCACCGCATCGTGCGCAGCCCACAGCGCGCCCGATGCGCTGTAGCTGTTGCCGGTGGTGATCGGCAGCGGCGCACGCTTCGCCACGGTCAGCCCGGCGTCCCCGACCACCTTGGTGAACGCGCCGAGGCCCATGATCTGCGCGCCGAGTCCTCTCGCGATCCGCGCGGCGTCGAGCAAACGCCGGTACGTGAACTCGGGGCTGTGGCTCATGATCTCTTGCGGCGTTCCTCCGACCGAGATCAGCCAGCCCTCCGCTTCGACGCCGGTCGGTGATTTCACCCCCGTCACCTTCGAGTACACGAACGGAGGTGCGTAAGCCATCACCTTCTCGACGGTGTCCATGAGCACCGGCGGCGATACCTGCGACAGCAGATCGATCGGCTTGACGTTCTTGAAATACTCCTGCGACAGCGGATGGATGACGAAGGCGAAGCGGTTGATGCGTCGGTAGCCCCCGGGATAGACGATTCGCGGCTCGAGCTGCAGGTCGGTGATGATCTGCAGATAGTCGTCCTCGGGGATGTCTTCCGGAGCCTTCTCCATCGCGGCGACGATCATCGCATCGAGCACGCTTGGATCCAGCACGTGGCCGAACAGCGCCGGCGCACCGTCGACCACCATCATGACGCCCTGCTCCTTGAACCACGCGACGCGCGCGTCGTTGACCGTCGACGTGATGATCGTCTTGTCGCGCAACACGCCGCCGCCGAAGCGATCGAGCTCGTGCGCCGGCGCGACGATGACCGTCGCTTCCGCGATCGCTTGCCTCAGCACGAACTTGGTCCACGTCCTCACCGGCGCCGACGACATCAGGCTGTCCGGCGTCCAGTCGAGCACGTAGCTCGCGCCGCTCGCATAGAGCTCCAGCGCACTGAGCGAGGTCAGCATCTTGGGAACGCCGAACTGCAGCAGCGGGTCGGCGAACTCGAGGTTCTCCGTGTACTCCGACATCGCGAGCGCCAGCTTGTAGTTCCTCATCCCCGAAAAGAACAGGACGCGCGCGTTGTTGAAGTAGTCGCCCAGCTTGATCTGCACGTGACGCAGCGCCCATTCCTGCAGGATGTCGCTCAATCGTCCGCCGGTCGTAACGGGAACGCGCGTCACCGCGCGCTTCATCGCCGCGCTCGGCTTGTCCACATAGCGACGCGAGCCCACGGCGTAGCTGTCCTTCACCACGCCGAGCCCGATCGCGTCCGCGCGCATCTCCCAGCGCTTCAAGAGTCTCACCGCGGCCGCCGTGCTGCCGTTCGTGCCGAGACGCCGGACGTCGAACCGACGACCGAGAAAACGTGTGGTGAACTCGTAGTCCCGCTCGCGCGCACCGAGGCTGACACCGACGACGGTCTTCATCGCACCACCCGTTTCTCGCTTGGCCGTTCGCGCCGATTCTACGGCGCCGATTTGGCGGGAATGCTGATTGCGGGCAAGGATGCGTTACGCGTGCGACTTCCTGTCGCATGCAAAACGAGGGCGCCAAGCGCGCGATCTTGACCTGATCGCAGGCTCGCCGGCGCGTTTTCCGGCACGCTTGGACAATGCCATCGACCGGGGCGAAAGATGATCGAGATGCCGAGCATTGTGGCTGACGTCGTGCGTTCCGTCGGCCTGTCGACCGCGATGCGCGCGGCCGGTGTGGTCACCGCACTGTTGCCGATTCCGCAACCGATGCTGCTGGTCGGACCGGGCGCGAGCAGGCGGCTCGCGCAGGCGCTCTGCGGCTTCGGATATCGCAAGATCCTGATCGTGACCGATCGCATCGTCGCCGCGAAGCGGCTGCCCGATGCGTTCGTCAACGCGCTGACCGAAGGCGGCACCGCGCACGCCGTGTTCGACGCGATCACGCCCGACGCGCCGATCCCGCTGATCGAGCAGGGCATCGCCGCTTACCGGAAGCAAGGCTGCGATGCGATCGTTGCGTTCGGCGGCGGGTCGCCGATGGACGCGGCGAAGACGATCGCGCTCGCGGTCGCGAACAACAAGCATCCGCGAAAGCTCGTCGGATACTTCAAGGGCTTGCACGCGCCAGCGCCGATCTACGCGGTGCCGACGACCGCGGGCACCGGATCGGAGGTCACCGTGGCGGCCGTGATCTCGGATCCCGACAGCGGCAGGAAGCTCGTGATCGCGGACACGCGCCTCGTGCCGGCAATGGCAGCGCTCGATCCGTTGCTGATGACGGGGCTGCCGCGAGAGGTGACGGCAGCGACCGGGATGGATGCGCTGACGCATGCGATCGAAGCGTTCGTCGGCCAATGGTCGACCGAGCATACGGATCGGATGGCGCTCGCTGCGGTGAGCATGATCTACGAGAACCTGCCGGTCGCGTACGGCAACGGCAGAAACCTGGCGGCGCGCGAGCAGATGGCGCTCGCGGCGACCTACGCGGGCCTCGCGTTCACGCGCGCCAACGTCGGCTACGTGCACGCGATCGCGCACCAGCTCGGCGGCAAGTACCACACACCGCACGGACTCGCCAACGCGATCATGCTTCCGCACGTGCTCGAGTTCCTGAGCCCCGCCATCACGAAGCGGCTCGCGATCCTCGCGGTGCGCGCGAAGGTGGGCAGCGCGCGCGAGCGGCCGGCGGTACTCGCGAAGAAATTCCTCGCCTCGGTCGAGCGATTGAGCCGCGACGTCGGCATTCCGCGCCACCTGGACGCGCTGCGCGAGGAGGACATTCCCGACCTCGCCAAGGCCGCGTGCTGGGAAGCGGATACCAACTATCCGGTGCCGCGCTACATGTCGCCGCAAACGTGCGCACGCCTGATACGCCAGGTGCTGCCCGAGGAGAAACGGCGCGGCAAACGCCGCGGTCCGGCAGCGCGCCGGTCATCGCGCGGTTGAGTGCCGGCGCGCGAACGATTCTGCGGCGGGAAGTCGGTCGTATTCGGCGGACACGCACTCCGCCGCGTGTTCATAACGCAATTCGATTGTGCGCGCGCCGCGCACCCACCTATTCACCCAAATCGATCTGTCCTGAAGCGATTGGACCTGCGGTCGTAGGGTTCACACGCCTAGTTGAGCATGAGACGCGGCAGCCAGACCGAGACGGCCGGGACATAGGTCACGATCATCAGCACGAGCAACATCATCACATAGAACGGCCAGATCTTGCGCACGACCTGCTCGATCGAAAGCTTGGCGACGGCGCATCCGACGAACAGCACCGAGCCGACCGGCGGCGTGACCAGGCCGATGCCGAGATTGACCAGCATGATGATGCCGAAGTGCACGGGGTCGACCCCGAAAGTCTGCACCACCGGCAGCAGGATCGGCGCGCAAATCAGCAACAGGGGCGCCATGTCCATCAACGTGCCGAGGAACAGCAGCAGTGTGTTGATGAGCAGCAGGATGACGTATTTGTTGCTCGAGATCGTGAGGAAGAAGCTCGTCACTTTCGCCGGCAGCTGCATCAGCGCCATCATGTAGCCAAATCCCGACGCGAACGCGATCAGGATCATGACCATGCCGACCGTCTTCATAGTCCGGTGCACGAGCAGATGCAGGTCGCGCCAGCGATAGTCGCGATAGATGAACATCGTCACGAAGAACGCCCAGGCGCAGGCGACCGCCGCCGCCTCGGTGGCGGTGAAGACGCCGAACAGGATGCCGCCGGTGATGATCAGCATGGTTATGAGGCCCCAAAGAGCCTCGATCGCCACTTTCACCGCCTTGCGCAAGGGAACGACTTCACCCTTCGGATAGTTTTCCCGGTAGGCGGTGAACACGACCAGGATGCTCAGCGCCAGGCCGAGCAGCAGGCCGGGAAAGAATCCGGCGACGAGCAGATGCGCGATCGATACTGTGCCGCCGACCGCGAGTGAGTAGATCACGGCATTGTGGCTGGGCGGAATCAGAATGGCTTGCACCGAGCCGCAGATCGTCACGTTCGTGGCGAACACGCGCGGATAACCGGCACGCTCCATTTGCGGGATCATCACCGACCCGATCGATGAAGTGTCGGCGACCGACGAGCCCGAAATGCAGCCGAACAAGCTCGACGCGACGATATTCACCAGTCCGAGACCGCCGCGGATGAAGCCGACGAACACATTGGCCAGCGCGATCAACCGCCGCGCCATGCCGCCTTCCGCCATGATCGCGCCCGCAAGCACGAAGAACGGGATCGCCAGCAGTGAGAACTTGCTGATCCCGTCCGAAATCTTGAGCATGACCGCTTCGAGCGGGATGCCGGCCCAGATCGCGCCGATCAGCGCGGCGACGCCGAGCGCGTAGGCGACCGGCACACCGATGGCGATCAGGGCAAAGAGGCTGCCCAGCAGAATCAAAGCGTCCAAGGCGGTTTCGTCCCGCCCCTAGTCGGCGCTGACCGGTTCGCGGTGAACGAACGAGTGTTTTCCGGGTGGGCCGATCCAGACCCGTTCGATGACAAAAAGCAGCGTGATCGCGCCGCCGATCGGGATCGGCAGATACGTGATGCCGACCGAGAGCCAGGGAAATTCGGCGATCGTGTTGAGCCATGTGGCCTCAACCAGCTTGATGCCCCAGACAATCGCGAACAGGCTGAGCAGCGCCATCAGGACGTCGCGCGTGACGCCTGCCGCCCGCCGCCCCGCGGGCGGCAGGTTGTCGACAACCATCGACACCGCGATATGGACGTTGCCGCGATAACACGCCGCGGCGGCGAGGAACGTGAACACGATCACCAGCAGGATCGATAGCGGCTCGGGCCATGACGAGGCGCTATTGAGCACGTAGCGCGTGAACACGCCCCAGGGAATGACAATCGTCATGGCGACGATGCAAAGTCCGGAGACCACTGCGCAGAAGATATAGAGGGCCTCCATCGCTCGCGCATAGGCGGTCTTCATCGCAACACTCCTGCTCGGCATGCGTGGGGCCGGCTGCAGCCTTCGATGCCGCGCGCCGGCCCCGCAGATGGTGCGCCTATTTGACGGCCTGGATGCGCTTGACGGTCTCGGCGTATTTCGGGCCGTACTTGTCCCAGACCGGCTTGACCGCGTCCTGGAAGGCCTTCTTGTCGGCGTCTGACACCTCGACGATCTGGATGCCGGCGGCCCGGGCCTTGTCCATCGCCTGCTTCTCGTACTGTGCCCACAGCTTGCGCTCTTCAATTTGCGCTTCGCGGGAGAACTTGAGCAGCAGCGCCTGGTCGCCCTTCGACATGGTGTCGAAAATCTTCTTCGAGAACACGAGCATTTCCGGCACGATCAGGTGCTCGTCGATCGTATAGAACTTCGCCACCTGGTAGTGATTGTCGAACACGAAGCTGGGCGGGTTGTTTTCGGCGCCGTCGACCACACCGGTTTGCAGCGCGTTGAAAACCTGGTCGTACCCCATCGCGACGCCGTTGCCGCCCATCGAGTTCGCCATGTCGACGAACATCGGATTGCCCATGACGCGCACCTTCATGCCTTTGAGGTCGGCCATCGTCTTGATCGGGTGCTTGGTGTTGTAGAAGCTGCGAGCGCCGGCATCCATCCAGCACAGGCCGACCAGTCCCTTGCCGCTGTTGGTCACCTTATCGAGCAGGTCCTTGCCGATCTCGCCGTCGATCACCTTCTGCATGTGCGCGGTGTTGCGGAACACGTAGGGCAGGTTGAACACGTTGAGATCGTCCACCACCGGGCCGAGCGCGCCGACCGAAACGCGCGCGAAGGCAATAGCGCCGATCTGCGCCTGCTCGATCGCTTCCTTCTCGCCGCCGAGTTGCATCGACGGATACATCTGCACCGTGATCCGGCCGTTGGTGGCCTTGTCGAGCTTCTTGCCGAGATCTTCGACGGCGACGACGGTCGGATACCCGGCAGGGTGCACGTCCGATGCCTTGAGCACCAGCTTCTGCTGCGCGAACGCGCCGGAGGCGAGCGTCGCGGTCGCGAACGCAAGCGCGGCGCAGAACGTAATACGTGTCTTCATGGGTTGTTCCTCCTGGTTTCATTCCCCGTATGGCACCGCCGTCTCGAATCGATCGACTCGGCTCCAACAACCTGTTCAGGCTATCACACGCTGGCCACGCCGGCTCGGACGGGTCAAAGGACTTGCACTCGCATGGACGAGAATGCCGCGACGGGCCTTACACCGTGATCCCTCTGAGATAAGCGTCCGCTGGGGACGACGACTCTGTGCAGGCAGGGTCGTCGCAGCACCCTCGGGAGGGGACGGCAACGGCTGGGGTAGTGGCTCCCATGGCTCTCGATGACGTTTCGCCAGAGGACTGGCGCCCGTCAATCGGGCGCCTGGAACGCCGAAAACTAGCTCTCGAATTGGTCCGAAAAAGCCAAGCGTTTAGACGACCTGCAGCCCCTGGACAACCCGTCCGGCACGCAGTTGTCACCCATGTCTTGGGTACGGACCGTCACTTATGTGTCCGGGCCGTACAGAATCGAGA
>CAVSMC010000010.1:0-8999 GCA_963728935.1 uncultured beta proteobacterium
ATCAGCAGCGCGAGCGCGCCGACGGCGACGTTCGTGCGCGCGCGCGGGCTAGCGCGCACGCAGCCGCGGTACGAAGCGACCGGTGCGCTTGCTGTATTCGGCGTATGTGGCGCCATGCGTCGCGAGCAGGAATCGCTCCTCGTTCGCGGCCTTGAGCGTGACCAGCGCGACGTGCACTGCCGCCACCGCGATCATCCACGGCGCCGGCAGCACGACAGCCGTGCACAGCATCAGCAGCACCTGCAGCGCATAGATCGGGTGGCGCACACGGCTGTAGATGCCGTCGGTCACGAGGCTTGTCTTGTGCGCTTCGCTAACGTCCATCCGCCAGCTGCGGCCCATCTGCGCGTGACAGCGAAGCGTCAGCACGAAGGCGACGATGGCGCCGCCGGCGGCGAGCCAGCGCAGCGCCGCGTACGCCGGTTCCGCCCGGGCGAATGCGGGCACGGCGAACGGACCGGCGGCGTGCGCCGCGGCGACGATCGGCAGCGCCATCCACGCGGCGACCAGCGGCACCCAAACGAGCCACATCGCGCGCTCGCGCGACTGCTCGGGGACGAGGCCCGCGAGATCGCGCGAGCGACGTCGCGCGCGCAGCACCATCGAGCCGACGCGGCCCCAGTAGAGCCAGACGGCGAGGATGATCACGAAGAGCGGGATGTCGGCCATCGAAACGACGCAGCGCGAGTGTCGCGAGCATACGCCAGCGCAGAGCGCGACCTGGCCGACGACTCGACAGCGCAGCGCGCGTGCGGCGGGGTTTCGCGCAGGTTCGGGCCGCCTCGAGCACGTCGCGCCGGCGCAAACGACCGCGCGACGATCGTTCATCGAACCCGCGATGCGCGCGCCGCCGCTGCAACGCGCGCTGCCGTAGAATCGCTCGGCATGGCGCGCACGCCCCCGACCGCAATCGCCACCGCCGGCGCTTGGGCACTTTACCGTCGCGGCCTTGCGCAATCGCATCGCGGCGAGTGTGCTTCGCTGCAGACGCTCTCGGCGAGCCTCGACGCGATGCAGACAGCAGCCGACCGCCCCGGGGCCGCGCTCGCCGCGGCCGCGCTGCTCGTCACCGGTCACTGCATGCAAAGCTACCGCCGCTTCGCCGAGCTCGCCGCGATCGTGTCCGCATTGCGCGACGGTTCGATCGCCTACGCGAATCACAGCGACGCGCTCGTCGCGAACGCCGGGATGCTGTGCGGCATGCTGATGCTGCAACCGAGCGACCCGTTGATCGACGAATGCGTCGCGCGGATCATGTCGCTGCTCGAGCTCGACGCCGACGTCAATGCCAAGTTCGCGGCCGGCCGTCTCGTCGTGTGGTACGCGGAGCCGCGCGAGCAGCGCGAGCTCGCGCGGCACGTCTATGCGCTGCTGCAGCCGCTGTACGACCACCCCGACGTCACGCCGCATCGCCTCGGCCGCTGGCTGATCATCTGGATCCGCAACACCCGGGACTCCAAGGACCCCGACCTCCACCGCCGCGCGCGCGAGCAGGCGCAGGCGCTCGCGCAGCGCCGAGGCGAGCCGGAGGTCGTCGCGTGGCTCGCGGGCGCCGAGATCGAGCGCGGCCTGCGGGCGCGCGATTTCCCGGCGATCGAGCGCGCACTCGCTACGATCGAGCAGGCGTCCGATCCGGCCAACTTGAGCGACGCGGGGCGGCTCGCATGGTTCCGCAGTCGTGTCGCGCTCGCCCGGCGCGAAGGCGACGCCGCGCTGTTCCATGCGGTGCGCGCACGCAAGATCGCCGAGGAGCTCGCGCTGCCGCCGCCGATGTTCGGCGTGCGTCTCGCGCTGGAGGCGCAAGCGCGGCTGCTCGTCGGCGATTTCGCGGGCGCACGGGAGCTGTTTCAGCGCACGATCGAGATGGTGGCCGTTCTGCACGCCGAGGAAATGCGCGACATGCTTCGCATGGTCGACGCGTACGAGGCCTCGGTTCAGCGGCGCGAGGATGCGCGCGCGCTTCTCGCCTCGGCATTCGCCGCGCCGCGGGCGCGGCAGTTCTACGACACCTTCGACACCAATCCGACTTTCGGCGCGACGATGTGCGCGCTGGCGCTCGAGCAGGGCGTAGAACCTGATTTCGTGCATCGGATCATCGAGCTCTACGGCATGCCGCCGCCGCCGGAAGCCGGGCCGGCGTGGCCGTGGCCGCTACGCGTGGATACCTTCGGTCGCCTGGAGATGGCTCGTGCCGGCGTCCCGCTCGTCGTGCACGGCAAGACGCCACGCAAGCCGCTGGAGCTTCTGAAGGCGCTGATCGCATTCGGCGCGAGAAGCGTCGACAAGCAGCGGCTGGCCGACGCGCTGTGGCCCGACGCCGAGCCAGCCGGCGCCCAGGCAGCGCTCGACATGGCGATATCGCGCCTGCGCAAGTTCGTCGGCCTGTCTGACGTCGTCATCATCGAAGACGGCAAGATCGGGCTCAATGCCGCGCAGGCATGGATCGATACGTGGGCTCTCGACCGCGAAGTCGAGGCCATGCAGCGAGCGCTGCGTGAGGACGGCAACGACGTCGCCGCGATCGGCGAGCGCCTTCTCGCGCTCTATCGGGGCGCGTTCCTCGACAACGAGGAGCCGCAGCGATGGATGCTCGCCGCACGCGACCGCTGGCGCAATCGCTTCCTGCGCTCGCTATCCGATGCCGGCCGCTACCACGAGCGCTGCGAGCATTGGCTCGAGGCGATCGCATTGTACGAGCGCGGCATCGAGGTCGATACGCTCGCCGAAGACCTCTACCGACGGCTGATGCGCTGCCATCTCGCGCGCGGTCAGCCGGCGGAGGCCGCGCGCGTTTACCGCCGCTGTCGCGAGATGCTGTCGGTGCAGCTCGGCATTGCGCCGGCCGCCGAGACGGAAGCCCTGTTCCAGTCGATCTACCGGCGCTGAATCGGTTGACCATCGGTTAGGCCGGCCCGCGTATCGTGCGAAGCGATGCGAGCGCTGATCGCCGGGCCCGACGCGTTGCGCGACGAGGGGCTCGCGCAGCTCGTTCGCATGGTGGCGCCCGCCTTCGAGGTCGAACGCGCCGGCAAGCACGAACTGCTCGAGCGCGCCGCCGGTGGCGTCGCGCCGGAGCTCGCGATCGTCGCCTATCCGTGGGTTTCGCTGGCGACGTTGCGCGCCCTACGCCTGCGCCATCCCGACGTGGCGATCGTCGCGCTCACGAGCGAAGTCGATGCGGGCCTGCAGCAACGCTTGCTCGCGGAACGGGTCGCGGCGCTCGTTCCCGGCGCCTTACCGGTCGAGCTTCTCGAGGCCTCGCTTCGCATCGTGCTGTGCGGTCGGATCAGCGTGCAGGCGCGATCGGTTCGCGACGGCACCTGCCCGCGGTTGCGCGTGCGGACCGACGCGCTCAGTCTGACGCCCCGGCAATTCGATGTGCTGGCCCTGCTCGCGAGGGAGCGCCCGAACGACGCGATCGCCGCCGAGCTCGGCATCAGCTTGCGCACGGTGAAGGGCCACGTCGCGGTCGTCCTGCGCGCGCTGCATTCGAACAATCGCCGCGATGCCGGTCGTGTCGCGCGCCGCTGGCTCAAGCGAATGGCGGCACGCGCAGGTACCGGCCCTTCGCAGAGGACAGCCGGCATCGGTTAGCGATCGGTTAGGTACCGGTCCTTA
Organism: uncultured beta proteobacterium; assembly: GCA_963728935.1. GTDB lineage: Bacteria > Pseudomonadota > Gammaproteobacteria > Burkholderiales > Casimicrobiaceae > CAVSMC01. Next base: position 3,619 of record CAVSMC010000010.1, read on the forward strand.
CACTCCGGTCTCGTGCTCGCCGGGCCGAGCGCCATCGAGGAGAGTACCGATGCAACGACGCGTTTGGAACCTTGCGCCGATCGCCGCGATGCTGTTCGCGTTCACGTCCGGCGCGCACGCAACCGTCGAGCACCCGCTCGACCCGTTGGAGGACACCGAGATTCTCGCGGCGGCGTTCATCCTGCAGGCCGCCGGTGCCGCGCAACCGGGTGCGATCTTCCAGAGCATCGACCTGCGCGAGCCGCCCAAAGACTCCGTGCTCTCGTTCGTGCCGGGCAGTCCCATCCCGCGCGCGGCGTCGGTGTTCTATCGGCAGAACAAGAAGAGCTACAAGACCGTGGTGGACCTCGACAACGGCAACTTCACGCCGCCGGTGGAAATCCCGAAGAGCGACGGCCAGCTCGGCCTCACGATCACCGAGGTGTCGGACTTCTCGTTCGCCTTCCAGGACCCCGCGTTCCTGCAGGCGCTCGCAAGGCGCGGCATCACGACGCCGGCGCAGCTCGCCGATGTGCTCGTCACGCCGCTCACGCCCGGCTCGTTCGGCCTGCCCGAGGAGTCCCGGCGCATCGTCAAGGCGCAGATGTACTACCGCGAGAGCGCCCTGATCAACCTGTATGCGCGGCCGATCGAGGGCGTGCAGGCGATCATGGACCTCGACGATCGCATCGTGCTTCAGGTGATCGACACCGGCGTCGTTCCGCTCGCGACGCAGACCCACGAGTTCGACGAGGCGAGCATCGCTGCCCGGTATGGACTGCGGCCACCGATGAAACCGATCGTCGTGAGCCAGCCGCAAGGCTCCAACTTCACGCTCAGCGGCAACTTCGTCGAGTGGCAGAAGTGGCGCTTCCACGTGCGCTTCGAGCGGCGCGCGGGAACCGTGATCTCGCTTGCAACGTACGACAACAGGCCCGTGCTGTACCAGGGCTCGCTCGCGGAGATCTTCGTTCCCTACCAGGATCCGGACGCCAACTGGTTCTACCGCACCTACATGGATGAAGGCGAGTTCGGCTTCGGCCTGCTTTCGTCGCCGTTGCGCCTCGGGCTCGACGTTCCGCCGACCGCCGTGCTGCGCGATGCGCTCGTATCGGCGGCGATCCCGGATCCGTCGGTGCCCGTGGTTCCCCTGCCGCTGCCGCAGGTGGTCGGAATCTTCGAGCGGCTGACCGGCAACCCGGCATGGCGGCATTTCGAGCTCTTCGCCGGGCCGACGCCGGCCTACGAAGGCCGCGCGGACGTCGAGCTCGTCGTGCGCTCGATCGCCCAGCTCGGCAACTACGACTACATGGTGGACTGGGTCTTCAACCAGAGCGGCGCGATCCGCGTCGACGTGGCGCTGACCGGCATCGATGCGCCCAAGGGCGTCAAGAGCACGATGCCCGCGAAGGATGCGAAGTACGGCGCGTTGATCGGGCCGAGCCTCGTCGCGCCCAATCATAGTCACTTCTTCAATTTCCGCCTCGATGTCGACGTCGACGGGCGCAACAACAGCTTTGTGGTGGGCGAGCTCAAGACGCAGAACGCGCCGGGTCCGCGCAAGAGCGTGTGGGTCGTCGAGGACACGCGCATCGAGCGCGAGCGCGACGCGCGCCTTGGCGCAGACGAGGCATTGTGGAAAGTCGTCAATCCCAACCGCAGCAACGCGCGCGGCTACAACACCGGTTACCTGCTCGAGACGCATTCGCATGCCGATCCGCTGCTCAAGAAGGCCGACTTTCAACGGGCGGGATTCATCGAGTTTCCGTTGTGGATCACCAAGTACGATCCCGACGAGCGTTACGCCGCGGGCGACACGCCGAACCAGAATCCGGGCGCGGGAGGATTGCCCGCGTATCAGCAGAACAACGAAAGCCTCGTCAACACCGACCTCGTGCTGTGGGTGACCATCGGCCATCACCACGTCACCGCGACGGAGGATTTCCCGGTGCTTTCGCTCGAGCCGCTGTCCTTCCGGTTGAAGCCGATCAACTTCTTCGACCGCAACCCCGCGCTCGATCTGCGGCGCGCGCCGTTCGAGGCACCATGAGACGACGAGCGAAATTGCGGCGCCTCATGCAGCCGCCGACGGAGATCACGATGAGCAAACGGCCGCATCACCTGGTACTCGGCATCGTCGCAAGCGCATTGCTAATTGCCGGAGAGCACCGCGCGCAGGCGGGCAATTCGACGACGGCATTCGGTGTCGAGTTCGTCGACTGCGTCGAGAGCATCGGCGTAGGGCTCGCTCCGACCGACAACGTCATGGCGCTCACGCCGCCAGGCTTCATTCCGGTCGGGCTCGGCACGCCGGTGTCGCCGATCGTCGTGCGCACCGCGGATTGCGCCGGCATCGGCGTCGACGGCAGCAAGCCCAAGCCGGGCAGCGTCGTCCAGATCGGCGCCATCATCGTTCCACCGCAGCCAAACGGCGAGGACATCGACAACTACGCGTTCTGGTACTACACCACCGATGCGAAGCTCGCGCATCGGCTGCAGGAGCTCGGCGTGTCGGCCGAGCACGTCGCGACGATCCGTTACGACCTCGATCCGGAGCAGGCCGCAGTCCCGAGCGAGCTGACCGTGACGGTGCGCCGCCCCGGGGATCCTCGCTTCACCGTGACAGGAGTCGTCGTGCCCTCCGGCACGCCGAGCGGCTCGTTTCGTTCCTCGTGGTGGCAGAAGACCAGCGCGGGCATCGTCCGCATGGACACCAACGTGCCCGTCATCGCGATCGGATCCGCCGGTCTCACGCTTGCAACCGACGCGGGCAACGGCTTGAGCGCGCTGATTGGCGGAACCACGCTGGCGTTCCCGGTCGTCCAGCAGTTCAACCTGTTCCGCGCTGCGCCGATGAGCGTCGACATCGTGCCATGACCGCAGATCGCTCAGCGCCGCCGAGCGCTACGCGCGGTGAGCGTGCGATCAGGATCGGGGGGCGCTGAACACACCCGGCAAGACTGCGCACCGTCGATCCGATATCGTCCGCTTCGAGCGGGAGCGCTTTGGTGCCGGGAGAGGGAGTCGAACCTCACGGCTTCGGGCCTTCAGTACGAAGCGGGTTGGATCCCGTTCCGGCGCCACCAAACGTCGAACCCCGGAAGTGCTAGAGAAAGAGAACGGCTTCGTCCGGCGAACGCTTGCAATCCATCACATTACAGTGTAATGTGTCGGATATCAGCGCATAGCGATGATACGCGGCTTCAAGCACCGGGGGCTGGAGCGATTCTTTCGACGCGACGACCGGCGCGGCCTGCGCGCCGAGCACGTCGACCGGATTTCGCGCATGCTGGACCGGTTGGACGCTGCCGCCCGGCCCGACGACATGGAGCTGCCAGGCTGGCGCCTTCACGCACTCAAGGGCGATCGTGCCGGTGAGTACAGCGTGACGGTGAGCGGAAACTGGCGCTTGACGTTCGCCTTCGACGGCGAAGACGCAGTTGGGGTGAACCTGGAGGACTATCACTGATGCTTCGAAGCCTACGCCATCACGCCCGACGCCCGACGCACCCCGGCGCCATCCTGCGCGAGGATGTGCTGCCGGCGCTTGGCATGTCGCAGACCGAGTTCGCGAAGCGCCTCGGCGTTTCCCGACTGTCCGTATCCGAACTGCTGCTGGAGAAGCGCTCGCTGTCCCCCGAAATGGCTGCGCGCCTTGCCAAGTTGCTTCGCACGACGCCCGAGAGCTGGCTGCGGATGCAGGAGGCGGTCGACTTGTGGGAGATCGCACAGCACCCCGAGCGCCTCGCCGCGGTACGGCCGCTCGCAAAGGCGGAATTACAGGCCGCGTAAGGCTCGATCCGATTATCGCGGCGTACAGAGCATCACGGCGTCGGAACCGAAGCCTTCGGCCACCCATCCTGCCGCAACCATCGCGTCGCGTAGCGCTCGATCCGTGACATAGCGGTGGTTCGGGCCATTGCGTGTGCTGTAAAGCCGATAGACCGGCAGCAGGCCCGGGCCGCAATCGCCCGTCGCCTTGTCCGGTTCGAAGATGTAAAACGCCTCGCGCGTCTCGAGCGTCCACACATCGGGCCAGCGGTCCACCACCGTCTGGCATTCGGCTTGGTCCGCGGTGTAGAAATGTGCGGTGTAGATAGCGCTGAAGAAACGGCAGACGGGTACGGTGCCAGCCGGGGCGTCGGCGGCGGTGGCATAGGCAATGAACGAGCCGATGGACCGCGACCATCCCGAGAAATGGCCAGCCTCAAGCAGATCGATCTCGTCCTGAAGTAGCGTGTCGAAGTAATGGCCAGTCGAAGCGTGAAAGTACTCGACAACGACCGACGGCGTTCCAGGAGGCGGCAACGCTGTCATGACGACCGACAGGAACTTGCGCGGCAGCGTGTACCAGGGCGCGGGCCCAAACAAATCGGCGGCCGCGACAGTAAAGGCCGAAGGCGCCGTCGCGCGGTACGGTCCCTGGGCGGTGGCGACGCCATCCTGATCGGTGACCGACAGGTAGTCCAGCGGAACCGGTCCGGGCCCGAGCCAGGTCTCGTAACCCCCGGCGTTGAATCCCTTGAATCCGAATTCGTCCAAAAGTAGGGGACCCCCCGTGTACGACGTCGGCCCGATGAACACCGTGCGCCCGGCTATCGGCGCGCCGGCAGCATCCCGCGCGCGGATGCGATATGGCGCGGGTGGCGTCGTCGAACTGACGCTTATTTGCCGGTCCCCGGAAACGATCTCGAAGCGCGCGACGGCAGAGGCGATCCCAATGCCCTGGAGAGAGATGTCTCGCGCGAAGTCGTAGCCGAGGCCGGGTACGTAGAGCGAGATCGAACTCCTACGAACGCCGGAGCCAATTGGCACGAAGACGATCGAGACACGACAAGAGCCGCCCGGAGGCAAGGGCGCTTGTGTGCAATCCGTTGAAAACGAGAAGTCGGTGTAGTAGCCCGGCGGAGGACAACCGATCTGCGCGGGGAGACAAAGCTGTGCGCCTCGCACAACGGTTAGCGCATGTGCCGCGGTGTCCAGATTGGTTACGCCGACGACGATCGGTCCGCTGCCAACGCCGAGCGCTTGATCGGTGAATGTGATCGACGTCGTGGATACGCCAATCTGAAATTGCGCATGCGCTACGGAAACGCAGATCAATGACAGGCAAAGAGCAAGAAGGCGGGATTGTGCTCTGCTGAACGGACGCTCGTTCTCGATCTTTGGAAGACATCGAGAACCGTCTGCTCCGTCCCTACAGGGGACGCATCAACATGCGGTGAGAGCAAAGGAGGTAAGCGGACGGCAGCGTGTTCGGCGCCGGCAAGGCCTCTACGTCCTCTATGTACACAGGCCACGCCTGCACGCGTGCCGGCAACACGTGGTACGCGTTGATAAGAACGTAAATTCGGTCGCTCAGCGCAATGAGGCCCTTTTCCAATCCTGTCGTCGACCTCGTC
>CAVSMC010000011.1:0-19671 GCA_963728935.1 uncultured beta proteobacterium
GATGCCGCGCTACGTTCCGCCATTGTCCTGGAAAGCGATTCTGCGCCGGCCTGACGGCCGCCATCACGTCGGGCATGTGTTCGGTTTATGCGTGCAGCGCGACGGCGCCGCGCGCAGTTGGGTACTGCGCCTGCCTGACGGTCGCGAGATGGGGCTCGGCTCGCTGCGCGAGGTCGGACTGCAAGAGGCGATCGACGCCGCGACAGACGCGCGTCGGCTGCTGCGCGCGAGCGTTGACCCGATTGAGCACCGGCGCCAGCAACGCCCGAGCCGCGCCGAGCGAGCGCCGACGTTCGCCGAGGTCGCGAAACTCTGCATCGCGCGGCACGCGCCGTCGTGGAAGAACGGCAAGCACCGCCAGCAATGGGCGAACACGCTCGCGACGTACGTCGAGCCGATGTTCGGGCGCTTGCCGGTCGACCGCGTCGAGACTTCGCACGTACTCGCGGCGCTCGAGCCGATCTGGTCGACAAAGACCGAAACGGCGACGCGCGTGCGTCAGCGCGTCGAAACCGTGCTCGACTTCGCGACGTCGGCCGGCATGCGCAAGGGCGACAACCCGGCGCGCTGGAACGGACACCTGGAAAACCTGCTTCCGGCGCCGACGAAGATCGCCAAGGTCGAGCATCACGAGGCGCTTCCGTGGGCCGATCTGCCGGCGTTCATGGTGAAGCTGCGCGCCGCCGAAGGCATGGGCGCGCGCGCGTTGGAGTTCGCGATCTACACCGCGGCGCGCTCGGGCGAAGTGCGCGGCGCGACGTGGGACGAGATCGACCTTGCCGGCGCACTGTGGACCGTTCCGGCCGAGCGCATGAAGGCGCAACGCGAGCATGTCGTGCCGCTCACGCCGGCCGCCGTGTCGCTGCTGCGAAGCCTTCCACGCTTCAAGGGCGTGCCGCTCGTCTTTCCGTCATCGCGGCGCACGCCGCTGTCCGACATGACGCTGTCGGCCGTGCTGCGCCGGATGAAAGTCGCGGCGACCGTTCACGGCATGCGGAGCGCGTTCCGAGATTGGGCCGCCGAGCGCACGAACTACCCGCGCGAAGTTTGCGAAATGGCGCTGGCGCACACGATTCCGAGTGCGGTCGAAGCCGCATACAGGCGCGGCGATCTGCTCACGAAGCGCACGCGGTTGATGCGCGATTGGGCGAAATTCCTCGCAACGCCGACAACGCCGGCGAGCGTGACCAACATTCGGCAGGCGAAGTGATCTCCGAGCCGGGCGGCGAGTTGTATGAGGCCGCCGTGCAAAAGCTCATCGCGCGCACCCGAGACATTCACGCCGTCGCGGGCGAATGGAGCCCGACGCCGCTGCGCAAGGAATTGCTCGAGGTCGCGGAGCGCATCGAAGCGCTGTCAGCGCTGCTCGATCGGTCGGGCGCTGCGCAGTCGGAGTTGGAGCGACGACACAAGATGCGCCGGCGACCCGAGCAAATCATCGGAGTCGACGGCTACCCCGAGCCAGCGGACGATGCGCCTTTCGCATCGTACGAGGGCGTGCGCTACGAACTGCGCGAGTTGGCACGCTCCGCGCGTGAGGCCGCCGCAGAACTACCGGATCCACGCGAGAAGCGCGCACTACCGTTCGCAGCTCTCGGCGTTCTGCTCTTACGCCGCGACTATGAGTTTCCGCCGGCAGTAATGAGCGACGACGGCGCCGACGTCGTCGAGCTCGAGCGCGTGTGCTGCGCCGCTGGGCTCATGCTATCGCGCCAGCGACTGCGCGGCGCGCTGACCGAGGCGAGGAGGCGCTTCGATCTGCACTTCACGCCACCCGAATACAAACTGCTGCTCCGACACTCCGAGGGTTAGCGTCGCGGGTCAAAACGGGCACTCAAGTTGACGTGGATTTAGCCGAGCGAGCGTCTTAGATTGCTCCGTGTTCATCGGAACGACACGGAGAAAACCAGATGGAACAGCGGCAGCGGCGCTTCTACCGGGCACGCGATCTCGTCGGCACCGTAAAAACACGCAAGCACGGCGATCGAGGACTACTCGGCATCGGCTCGCCCGCGTGGCTCTGGGTGCAGGTGCACCGCGGAGACTTTCCGCAGCCGGTGAAGTTGAGCGACGGCGTCACCGCGTTTGACGCAGACGAGGTCGACGCCTGGATCGAAGAACGTAAAGCTTCACGCGCCGCGGCGGCGGCATGAGCGCCAGCGATCGGGCGCCGCCCGAAAAACACAAGAGCCCGCTGGCGGCGGGCTCGAGCGCAAAGCAGGACGAACGGCAGCCGGAGTGTAACACCGTAGCGTGGCCGGTTTGCAGCCGATGCGGCGGTCCAAGCTTGACCCCCGTTTGCTCGGCATGCGCCGGCGGCTGGCAGCGCGTCGCGCGTCGCAGCACGTCGACCGAGCCTTCGCCGATGCAATTTCGGCCGCGACTGCGCAAACTGGAAAGGCGCGTTGATCGGCTCGAGCGTGCGCTCGCGTGCCTGCGATGACGCGCTACGTCGTCGTCGTTCGCGGCGGGCGATGCGCTGTCGAGTTCGCGCGCTACGTTCAACATAACGCCGCGGTCGCGGCGGCCGCGACGCTTCGGCGGCTCGGCGTGGATGCGGTTGTCGAGCGTCGCGAGGCGGAACGATGAGCGAAGCTATCGACGCGGTCGTGCTGCGCGAAGCGCTTCCGCCTGAAATGTTGAACGCGCGTCGCTGGCTGCTCTATGACCGCAGCAAGATCCCGCACTACATCGACGGCACGTGGCGCAGCGGCGTGCTCGATGCGCCCGAGGACACTGCACGGCTCGCCACGCTCGACGCGGCAATTGCAGCATTGAACGGCCGCCATGCGTTCGCCGGTGTCGGTTTCGCGCTCGGCGCTGGCTGGCAAGGCATCGACTTGGACGCGCACCGAGAGCCGGCAAGCGGCGATCTATCCGAGCTCGCCCGGCGCATCGTTGACGAATGCGGCTCCTACACCGAGATTTCGCCGAGCGGGCGCGGAATCCACGTGATCGGCTATGGCGAGCCCTTCCCGGCGATCGGCAAGGCTGCGACCGATCATCGAATCGAGGCATACGCGGGCGGGCGCTTTTTCACCGTCACAGGCCACGCGCTACGCAACGCCGGCGAAGCGGCTGATTTGCGACCGATCGTCGAGCGGCTGCGCGCCAAGTTCGTCCGCGTAAACGGCGCGAGCGCTCGCGATGAAACGCCCGACGACACGCTGCGCCAAATCATCCATACCGGCGCCGATGGCGTGCACGACGCGCTCGTCAAGCTCGCTGCTCGCCTGGTGTCGCGAGGCGTCGAGGGCGAGGACGTAGCGGCTGCGCTCTATTCGCTAATGGATGCCGCCGAATGGCGCGAGCGTGACGCCAAGCGATGGAGCGAACGGCGTGCTCGTGTCGCCGATATCGCGCGATCTGCTTACCGCAAGTACGCCGACCCGAGACAAGAGCGCAGCGACGAACCGCACGGCGACCGTACGCCCGTTGCTACCGCATGGCCGGCGCCGCTCAATCTGCGCGCGCTCTCTGACCGCGAGCCGCAGCCGCCTCAATTCATCATGCGCGATTGGCTGCCGGCCGGTTACGGGACGCTGCTCGCTGGACACGGCGGCGTCGGCAAATCGGCGATCGGACTGCACATCGCAGCGTGCATCGCGCTCGGCGTGCCGTACTTCGGCATCGAGACCGAGCGCAGCGCGTGCTCTATCTGTCGTGCGAGGATCGCGAGGACGTGCTGCATTGGCGACTCGCGCACATCGCGCGCCACATGCGATCACGCTCGCCGATCTGCACGACGCGCTCGACGTGGTCGACCTGGTCGGCCGCGACACCGTGCTATGGGACCGCGATCCGCGCACCGGAGCGACGGTGACGCCGGCCTTCGGCGGCTCGCGCAACGGATCGAGCAATCGCAAACGCACGTGCTCGTCGTCGACGGCGTAAGTCGACACGTTCGCCGGCAACGAGAATTCGCGAGCTGACGTCAAGCGCTACGTCAACGCGCTACTGTCGCTGCTGCCGATCGACGGCGCGCTGTTGTTGCTCGGCCACGTCAACCGGCCATCGGCCTCCAACCCAGCGACGAGCGAAGGCTACAGCGGCTCGACGCAATGGCATAACGCCGTGCGTGCGCGCTGGTACCTGTACCCGGAAACGGAACGGCCGAGGAGGACCGGCCCGAGCGCACGCGGCAATCTACTGCTCGAGCTGCAGAAGTCGAACCTCGGCGCCGTGCAGCCGGCAATGTCGTTTCGCTTCGACGAACAAGCGCGCCTGTTCGTTGGCACTGGCATGGCGAGTGGCACCGTCGTTGATGCCATCCGCGAACGCCAAGAGCGTGCCGGCATCGTCAAGGCGATTGCGGCGTCGACCGCTGCAGGCGTGCCGGTGCCGGCTGCGATGCAGGGGCCGCGCACCGCGTTCCTCGTGCTGACACAACGGCCGGAGTTCCCCGAGTCACTTCGCCGCGGAACTAAGCCGCAAAGACACCGGTTCGCCGCGCACTTGGAGGCACTGCGCCAGATTCGACACGTCGCCGAACGCAGTATCCGACGCAGCAACCGCCACGCCGCCGTGATTTTGGACGTTACGCCAGAGGGGTGCGCCGAATGCGTCGCTATCTGAAACGCGGTATTCGACGCGCAACCCCCGAATCGACGCAAGGCCCTTTGCGCCGTATGCGTCGCATTCGGCAAGGGGGTTATAGGGGGAGCGCGCGCGCGCAACCATGCGCCGCGGTCAACTATTCAACCGCGCCGGACGGCCGCCGGCAAGGGACGGGCGCGCACCGAAGGAGCCGGCATGCCAAGCCGTGACCGCGTAGGCGCGAGCCTCTACAACAGCAGCCGATGGCGCACCGGCCGCCTGTCGTTCCTGCGCGACAACCCGCTGTGCGCGCACTGCGCTCGTCGCGGCCGTGTCGTCGAAGCGACCGAGGTCGACCACGTCAAGGCGCATCGCGGCGACGAAGCGCTGTTCTTCGACGTCTCAAACTGGGCCGCGTTATGCGTCCGCTGTCACTCCGCCAAGACAGTCGGAGAGGATCGCGGCTTCGGACGCGCGCCGGGCTCGAGCAAGCCGCGCGTGCGGATCGGGCGCGATGGATTCCCCGAATGACCGGGCGGGGGGATCAACATTTAGTTGTCGATCGGTCAAAGAACGCTACGGTGCACACGCTTTTGTGAAATGGAGTCTTTCCCCGCGCCCGACCCCGTTCCGACCATGACATGACCAAGCGCTCACCCCCACCCCGACTACTTGCAACGGCCCGAGGCCGAGCTGTGGAAGCGCCTCGTCCTGGAGTACGCGCTGCGCGATTCGCCGGCCTTGGTGCTGCTCGAGCAGTTGCCGCTCGCTCGGCCTTGCGCGGCGCTGCGTGAGGCGATCGACGCCGATGGACTGACTCGACGGCCCGCACGCGCTGCTGGGGCCCATGCGTGACGCGGAGCGCCAGGCGGCATCGGCGGCGACATTTGAACTTCGATCTGGAACCGCTGCGCGACGGCCCCGGCCGGCCGCCTGGAGCGTAAAGCATGCCGACGAAACGACGACGCGCGGCGCTCGCCCTGAACCTTGGCGGTGCCGAGGACGAGCACCTTGAATTCGGCCCCGGCGCGCATCTGCTCTACGAGACTTGCGCGCTTTGTAGCGGCGACCGTGCGGCGATCGCGCACGCCTGGCGTCTACGCCGCGACGACATCATCAGGCAGTGGCGTTTTCCGTTTCCGACGTGGGCCGCGATCACGCTCGACGGCGCGCGACTGCCGAACCGGCCCGATTGGAACGCGTGGACGCCGTACGCGTGGCTGCGAAAGGCTACCAGTGCCGACTAAGCGCACGCGCACGCGGCGCGCGTTGGCGCAGCCGCACGAGATTCCGCCCGGCATCCTCGATTTTCTGCTCGGCCGGCCGTTCGATCCGGCTCGCTCTTACGGCTCGCTCGAGACGTTCCGACATTCTCGCGGCGACTTGCTGCGCGCCTATTGGCACGCGTTGACGCCGTCGCAACAAGTCGAAGCGACGCGCATCGCCGAGCACGGCGGCCGGCGCATGCGTTCGCGATGACCGACGACACGGCCGCGCTCGCGCGCATCGACCGCCACCTGGCCGAGCTCGGCGACGCGATCGAGGCGCTTCGCGATGACACCGGCGAACTGCGCGAGTTGATCGCGGGGCGCCGGCTGTCGGCATCCGAGCGGGCGGCGTTCGCGCGAGTGCTCCCCGCGATCCACCGCGCGACGCACGGCGAATTGTTCGCGTCGGCGGATATCGTCGAGTACCAGAAGCGCGGCAATGACGCCGCCGCGCTGCGCGAGACTTTCGGCAAGCTGACCGCGAAGCAGATCGGCAAGCTGCTTGCGCGCGCTCGCGGCTGCACGATCGACGGCTATCGCATCCGGCGGGAATGCGACGACGCGGGCGCAGCGCTTTGGCTTTGTTCGCGCAACAAAGCCGACGACCGCGAGCGCGTCGTGCGTCAATGCGTCGTGAACAACGATGAGGAAACGGAATGACGATGCGACGGTTCGATGTGCAACGCGCGTTCAGACGCCGAGGAAACGCGCGCGTGCGGCGCGATCGCCGCGGCGTTGATCGTCGCGAAGGGCGACACGATGGTTGCGAGCAGCATGGCGCGGCACGGCCCGCTCGCCGATGCGCTCGTCGGTCGCGACGTCGAGCAAACATTCGACGAAACGTGCGACATGAAGATTTTCACGCGGGCGAACGTCGGCGCGACCGTGCGGCCGGATTCGACGGCGCCGACCGCGGTGTTGATGACGCGAGCGTTGTCGCAGTCGGTGCTCGGCGACCTGCCGCGTGCTCGCCGCGTGCCGTTCCGTTCGAGCGGCCGGGCGCTTATGCTCGGCAGCGCGGCGGCATGGGTGCAGGCCGGCGAAGCGATTCCGCTCGTGCGCGCGGAATTCGCGAGCCTCGCGCACTCGCCGCGCTTCGTCGCCGCGATGGCGGTCTACACGAAGGAAGCGGCCGACGCCATCACGAACGACAGCGAAGCGTTCGCGGCCGAGCTCACCGCGATGCTGGCCGAGCAGATCAATGCGAAGCTGTCGAGCGATGATGCGCCAACCGCGGCGGCGCCGGCCGGCCTTGCGTATGGTGCGACCGCTATCTCGAGCACCGGCACGACGATCGCGCAGATTACCGCCGACTGCGCGAACGCCATCGACGTCATTGCCGACGCGGGCTACATGCCCGACGCTTGGCTGCTGTCGCCGAAGGCCGCCGCGACCGTTCGATTGCTGAAAGTCGCGGACGCAGGCGGCGACACGCTCGCCGGTCTGCCGATTTTGAGCGGCGTCGGCGTGAAGGGCGTCACGCTGCTCGACTCGTCGCGCATCGCGTTGTCGCTCGGCGATCGTGTCGTGCTCGGCGTCAGTGCCGAGGGCGACGTCGAGATGGTCGACAATCCCGGTGCGGATTCCACCGTGCCGACGCCGGCGACGACGAACATGGTCGTTGTTCGCGACGAATTCCGTTGCCTTGCGCGCCGTTGCTGCGCTCAACGCGACCGTTGTCGCCGACAAGCGACACGAGCGGCAGCAAGGCCGCAGTTTCGATTTGCGGGCGCGACCTGGGCGTAGCAATGGCAGACGACACCGGCAGCATCTACGAGGACGCGTTTTTTCTCGCGTTGCCGGCTCACTTGCAAAAGCGCGTGCTCGAGATCGGCGATAGCATGAACGAGCTCAAGGCACTGCGCGCCGCCGGCCGCAAGGCGCAGGCCGCCGTGCTGCACACGCGCATCGAGCGCGACGTCGAGGACTTGACCGCGGCGTGGGGAGCACGAACGCGCACAGCGCGCGCAGCGCGCGGCGAACGCCGAAGCGCCGTCACTCGCGCAGCTTGACCTTGTGCCGTTGGCGCAGCGCGACGCAGCCTATCGGGTGCTGCGGCAGCGACAGCTCGGGTCGCTCAAAGCTGCGTGGGCAGCGTTCCGCACGCAAACCAACGCGTTCGAGCGCACGATCTTGCTGCACCAATGCGAGCTCGTCGCCGGCGTTCGCTTTCCGGTGCTGCTCGAAAAGGACGACTGTGTAGTCGTCGGTGGCGCAGCAGCGAAAGAGCTAGCGAGCGACGCGCAGCTCGCACTGCTCGAATCCGAGCGCGACTGCCGCGCTTACGCAGTGCCGCTCGATGCGCCGTCGAGAACGCATTTCCATTTCGTCGAGGGCAACGAGCACGAACCGGCGGCCGATCCATGAACAACCGAACGCATGCGGCTCGTAAGCGCCGGGCGCATGCTGCTCGCGACCAGAGTCGGCGAGAGCCGGCGGCAGTCGACTTGGCGGCTGCGCGGCCGGCACCTATTCCCGATGACGTGCCGCTGTTCACTCTGCGGCATTTGCGCGAAGTGGTCGCGCAAGTCGACGCAGCGCACGCGCGGGCGCTTGCCGCCCGCGAGGCAGCGCACGTACGCGAGCTGGCGGAGCTCGTCGACAAACTGGCGTTCGCGTTCGGCGCGGTCGCGGTGCGCGACGACGTCGTGCAGCCGGACGCGAGCGACGCCGTCAACTGCCGCGATGATCGGCCAGCGCTTCGGGCGGCTTGTCGTGCTCGGTGCGACAGGCGAGGACGATCGCTTCGGACATGCGTTCTACGCCGCCGAACGCGATTGCGGAGCCATCGCCCCGCGGCTGCTCGCCACGACCTGCGACCGCCGAGCGGCAAGACGACGAGTTGCGGTTGCTATCGCCGCGAAGTGTCGGCCGACAGGCTGCGCGCGCTACACCGGCACAGGAAGGCCGCAGGCGCGAAAAGCGAGCGTTGCGGATAGCTGAGCCAAAGGGAAGACCGCCTCCGCGGAGGCGAGCGCGGGACGGGAGAGACTTAGAGCCGTTGGCCTGGGTTATACGTCGTGCATTTCATCATTGTGAATAGGTTGCCCGAGGCTCCCGGTGGATCATCCCCAACCTCCCGTTCCGCAATACCCGTGTAACGATTGATCTTATAGTGAACACGCCAACGACCCTCGCTACGAGGGAAGTCAATCTCATACTGGGAATCAGTCACCGTGAGGGTGCCTTTGTAATTTGAGGCGGTGACTAAGAATGCTTCATTCGTACTGGGCGAGAGCCTCACTACGCTGGCGTGCGCATTCCCTCGCTCGGCCCGACATTCCAGTATCGGCGTCGACGATCCACAGGCGCCAACGACACCAACCAGAGCGAGAATTTGAATTGAGCGCACATTAATGAAACCGATACTTCGAAAGCGCGGTCTTCGTCGCTCAGCCGCAGTGCACGCGTTAAGGAATTGGCCCATCCCGCTACTTTTTTGTTCGTCTTCGTCCGTGGCGGCGCTATATTTTACGGCTCTTCTTGGGCAGCGCTAGAGTGAGCGGTTGAAGCGGCCGAGGCCGACATCGCGCATCCGCTGATTGTGTGCTTCGCGTGCTGCTTCGACATCAACGCGCGTTTCGTCGAGTCGCGCGGCACCATCTTCGAGCAAGCCCCGAATCTCCAATCGACGCACGCGGAGCCACGTTAACCGCTCCGCGATGTCGTCATCGGAAGCGCCTCGGGGAATCACCGCTTGTGTCGCGGCCTGTTCTTTGATGTCCGCCGCGCGCTTTGCTTCTGTAGTCGTTTCGTCGAACACAAGCTGCTGAAGGGCGCTCATCGCATTGTGGCCGTGGAAGATCGCCAGCGTCCGCTGCTGCACTGCTAGCCGCGCGTACAGGGAAGCGACGCGGCGCGCGTCGACTTCGATTGCGCGCGCAACTTCGTCGATTTCGCGCGCCGCATCGCGGCGCCGCGACTCGCGATTGCGGCGAAAGGTTTCGCGTGCGACAAGCAGTGACCCCATCGCCGCCAACGCCGACGCCATCGCGGCTGCCGCTTGCACCCATGTTGCGTCGCCCACGGAGACCGCCGACTATAGGTTTATGTTGGCACCGTACAAGCGGCCATCTGCGCTATGACGCGACCGCTGCTGCATCATCGACGCAATGTTGTGTTATCGCCGACCACACCGGCATGAGCCGCCCCCTCGCGCGATTGTTTTCGGGGGTAGAAAAGAGGGCGGCGCTACTTTTGCGCCGCAAGTTATTGATTTTATTGGTTAGGTTTGGCGGAGACGCAGGGATTCGAACCCTGGATGCAGCTTTTTGGCCGCATGCTCCCTTAGCAGGGGAGTGCCTTCGACCACTCGGCCACGTCTCCGGGTGAAGGGTCGCATTCTACCGGTCGCGCCCGCCACCGTCCATCGAGCGCACGCCGATCGGAACACGCCGTCGCCGTCCCGATCAAAGCCGTCAACGGCGCGGAAAGTCGCGATCGCTTCGGTGCACGAGACGCCTGATGCTCGCGGGCGACGCGGGGGGCGCGCGTGGTAACGTAGCGCGCGATTGATGCCCGGCGCACGACCGCGATGGCGACGACCACTCTTCCGACCGCGCCTGCGCAAGGCGACGCGCGCGCACGCGTCGAGCAGCCGATCGCGCGCCATGCGCTCGATCGCGCATTCCTGCGCACGACCGGCGCACCGCTGGTGCACGGCAACGCGGTGCAGATCCTCCGCGACGCAGGCGAGAACTATCCCGCGTGGCTCGCGGCGATCCGCGGGGCACGCGACAAGATTTATTTCGAGAGCTACATCGTCGCGAACGATCGCGTCGGTCGCGAGTTCGCGGATGCGCTCACCGAGCGCGCGCGCGCCGGCGTGCGCGTGCGCGTCGTGCACGACTGGCTCGGTACCGAGCGCGCGGGGCCGCTGTGGAGCGAGCTCGCCGACGCCGGAGCGCAGGTGCGCGTGTTCAATCCGTTCGACTGGACGAGCCCGCTGGGCTGGCTGTCGCGCGATCACCGCAAGACGATCGCGATCGACGGCCGTGTCGCGTTCGTGAGCGGCTTGTGCGTGAGCGAGAAGTGGCAGGGCGATCCCGAGCGCAACCTCGAGCCGTGGCGCGACACCGGCGTCGAGTTGCGCGGCCCGGCGGTGGCGGATGTCGAGCGCGCGTTCGCGAGCGTCTGGAAGGCGTGCGACGGCGATTCGATTCCCGACCGCGAGCTGACGCCGGCGGACGCGATCGAGCCGGCGGGGTCGATGGCGGTGCGCGTGGTCGCCGGCGAGCCGAACACCGCAGGCCTCTTCCGCCTCGACCAACTCATCGCAACGCTTGCCCGGCAGCACCTCTGGCTCACCGATGCCTATTTCGTAGGCGTCGCGCCGTACGTGCAGGCCTTGTGCGCGGCCGCGCGCGACGGCGTCGACGTGCGCCTTCTGGTCCCGGGCAGCAGCGACATTCCGGTGCTGAGGCCGCTGTCACGCGCCGGCTATCGTCCGCTGCTCGAGGCGGGCGTGCGCATCTTCGAGTGGAACGGAACGATGCTGCACGCGAAGAGCGCCGTTGCCGACGCCGTGTGGGCGCGCGTCGGCTCGACCAATCTCAACTTCGCAAGCTGGCTCGGCAACTGGGAGCTCGATCTCGCGGTCGAGGACGAGCGCTTCGCCGCGCAGATGGCGCACGTCTACGAGCAGGATCTCCAGCGCGCGACCGAGATCGTGCTCACGCGCAATCGCGTTCGTCGCGCACCGTCGATCGAGCGAGCGCGCGTGCGCCGTGCGCCGTCGGGCAGCGCAGGGCGCGCCGCCGCGGGCGCGATTTCGGTCGGCAGCGCGGTCGGCGCCGCGCTCACGAATCGTCGGGTGCTCGGCGGCAGCGAGAGCGGAATGCTCGCGAAGCTCGGCCTTGCCGTGCTGGCCGTCGCGAGCGCCGGCATTGCATGGCCGCACATCGTGTCGGTGCCCGTCTCGGTGCTGCTCGCATGGCTCGGGATCGCCGTGCTGGGCCGTGCACGGCGGCTGTCGATCGAGCGGCGCCGCGACGCGGCCCGCAAGGCCGCGGAGGATGCGCACGTTCGCGAGCGCGTGACCGAGCAGGCAAGCACGGTCGCGCGCGGCAGCGGCGAAAATACGTCCTGACGCCCGCCGCCAGCGGTCAACGCGGCGGCGGCTTGTCCGGCCGGCGATGCTTCTGGTCGTCGACCAGCGGAATATCCTCCTCGGCCGGCAGCGGAGGCTCGGGCAGCGGGTCGGGAATGGGGTCGGGCGCAGGGTCCGGATCCGGACCGGGACGGTGAACGGCGAGTGCGATCATCGTAAGTGCTCGCGTGAATCGTTGGTCGTGAACGCCGCGCGCTAGCGGCCGCTCGAATCGAGCTTCAGCAGCCGGCGGGCGTTGCCTTCGTAGATCGCGTGCCGCTCGGCCGGCGTCACATCGAGGCGATCGACGATGCCGATCGTCATCCGCGTATACATCGAGCCCTTCTCGGGATCGAACGGCGCGTCGGACGCGAACAGCACGCGCTCCGTGCCGAAGAACGCGAGCCCGCACTTCGTCGCCTCTTCCGCGCCGAACAGCGCGGTGTCCGCGTAGAACATGCGGAAGTAGTCGAGCGGACGCTTCTTCAGCGTGCGCAGCAGCTGCGTGTAATCGATATCCGACGTGCGCGATCCGAGCTGGTCCCACCCCGGGCCGACCCGGCCTTCGAAATACGGAATCATCCCGCCCATGTGATGCGTGATGATCTTGAGGTTCGGATGCCTGTCGAGCACGCCTTCGAACACGATGTGCGCCATCGCAACGCTCGTCTCGTACGGCCACCCGAACGTCCACCAGATCTCGTAGTGGCTGCGCTTCTCCTGCTGATAGTCGGGGAAATCGGCGCCGCGCGCCGGATGCAGCCAGATCGGCAGATCGAGCTCCGCCATCAGGTCGAACAGCGGCATCGTCTGCGCCGCGGTGAGCGGTCGGCCGAGCACGTTCGTGAACACCTGCACGCCGACGGCGCCGAGCTCGCGCACTGCACGCTGCGCTTCGATCAGCAGCGCCTCGGGATCGTTCATCGGCAGCGACGCGACGAACGCGGGAAAGCGTTCGGGATAGCGGCGTACGAGATCCGCCATGCCGTCGTTCGCAAGCCGCGCCATGTCGGTCGACACCGGCGGCGCGCCGAACACTTCGATCGGCGGCGCGCCGAGGCAGATCACCTGCGCGTAGTCGTCGAAGCGATCCATGATGCGAAAGCGCTCGTCGAGATCGACGATCGACGGAATCTCGCGCACGCGGCGGTGCATGTCCTTGCCGCCGGGCGCGACCGCGAGCATGCGGTCGAAATAGCGCTGAGGGAAGATGTGGCAGAAGGCGTCGAGCTTCATGTCAGTCGGAAGGGGCCGCCCCGACCGACTGACCGGCCCCCTGGGGGGCAGCGAGCGGAGCGAGCGTGGGGGGATGTTTCATCCTAGTCCGGCTTGATGTGCGCGTTGCGAATGACGGTCGTCCAGCGCTCGAGATCCGTCGTGATCATGCGCGAAAGATCGTCCGGTGTACCGGGGATCGGATCGAGTCCCTGCTTGACCAGATTGTCGCGAACGTCGGCGTTGCGCAGGATCGCGTTGGTCTCGCTGTTCAGGAACGCGACCTGTTCCTTCGACAGCCCGGGCGGGCCCATCATCGCGTACCAGATATCGACATCGATGTCGGTCACGCCTTCGTCGGCGAGCGACGGGACGTCGGGCGTCACTGGCGAGCGCTTCGATCCGCCTGCGGCAAGCATTCGCAGCTTGCCCGCCTGCGCGTGCGCCAGCGCGACGTGCACCGGCAGGAACATCACCTGCACCTGGCCGCCGAGAAGATCGGTCACCGCGCCCGCCGTGCCCTTGTACGGAACGTGGACGAGGTCGACGCCGAATTGCTGCTTGAAGAACTCCATCGCGAGATGATGCGGCGTGCCGCTGCCCGGTGATGCGTAGTTGAGCTTCCCGGGCTGCGCCTTCGCGAGCGCGACCAGTTCCTTGACGTTGTGCGCGGCCACCGACGGGTGCACGACGAGTGCGAGATTGCCGACGGCGAGCGGACCAATCGGCGTAAAGCCTTTCACCGGGTCGTAAGGCACCGATGCCTGCAACGCCGCGTTGGTGACGTGCGTGCTCGCCTGGATCAGGATCGTGTAGCCGTCCGGCGGCGCTTTCGTCACCGCTTCGGTGCCGATGTTGCCGCTCGCGCCGGGGCGATTCTCGACGACGACGCCGACGTTCAGGCGCTCCGAGAGCTTCTGGCCGATCGCGCGCGCGAGAATGTCGATGCCGGTTCCGGGCGTGTACGGCACGATGAAGCGGATCGGCCGTGAAGGGTAGGGCGCCTGCGCGGCGGCGAAGCCCCATGCGATCGATGTCGCAGCCAATGCGAGCAGTGCTGTGAGGTGACGGCAGAAGTACTTCGACACGGTGTCCTCCGGCTTGCTCGCGCGCGGCTCGTGCCACCGCGTCGAAGGCTCGATCGATGCTAGGCGGGACGCGCGCCGGGTGTCAAACGAACAAACGTCCGGTTTCGCACGCCAAAGACTCAATGCAGCCGATACGTGGCATGGCAGGCGACGCATTGCTGCATGACGGCGCCGAGCGCCGCGAGCGCCGGGCGCAGGTCGTTGGTGACGCCCGCATTCTGTGCCTCAACCGCGAAACGGCTCGCGGCACGGTGCATCTGCGTTCCGATGTCCTGCATGCCCGGCGGCATCATCGGCGCGATATGCGCGGCGCCGTGCAGCTCGAGCGAGCTCATGCCAAGGCGTTGCTCGGCGAGGCCCGCCGCCTTGTCGAAATCGTTGTTCGCAAGCGCAATGTCGATCTGCTGCAAGGCGAGCAGATGGTCTCGCATGTTGGCGATCGTGTGCAGACGCATCGGCTCGGGAAACGGCACGAGTTGCCGTGCATCCGCGGCGTTCGTGGCAGCCGCCGGGTCGTGCTGATGCGTTTGCGCCGCTGCCGGCGCCGCGCAGCATGCGATGCCGAAAAGCGCGATCAGCGCTGTCGCGATTCGATTGAAAGGCACGCCACGTACTCGACGGTTGTCCTCGACGTAGCCCATTATCGCGCGCGTCACCGCCCGCAGCGAGCGGGGACGCGGGAAACGGATGGCGGCGAGGGGGCGGCCGTTTGCGGCGCCGAAACGAAACTTGTTATAATTCAAGCTTCGCGCCCGTAGCTCAGTTGGATTAGAGTACCTGGCTACGAACCAGGGGGTCGTGGGTTCAAATCCTGCCGGGCGCGCCACGAATTCATGTTTCAAATCGGGAGGTTGTGGTCACTGCGCCACGACCTCCTTACTTTTGTCACGCGCGATTGCGTGAGAATCGCGTGACTTTTGGTACACGCCTGCACGCGCGCCCTTGTCGATCAAGTGTTTGCGTTCGAAAAGCCCAAGTGCCTGGCTTTTGTCACGCGACACAATCAATGACTTACGGCGTCCCATCGGTTAGCCCGCTTTGCGCTTGAGCAGCGTCAGCGCATGCGATTCGCGCTGGTTGTCGGTCGCGATGAATTCCATCGCTTCCAGCAACTCGCGCAGCTCCGCTGCCGAGTAATGCGTGGTGATGCTGCCGCTCTTGTGGCCGAGGATCGCCTGTCGCGTCTCGAGACCGACGCCTGCTGCACGCAGCCGCCGCCCGACCGTGTGCCGCAGGTCGTGCACGTGCAGCGTGCGAAAGCCCTCGGGCGCGGGTTCCGCGAAGCGCTCCTGATATTTCGCCACTGCGCGTGCGCGGGCGTTGAGCCACGCCGTGTTGTTGACGCTTCTTAGCGGCTTGCCGCGGAACGTGAATACCGCGCTCGGATGCTTGCCGCGACAGCGCTCGATGATCGAGCGCGCGACCGAGTTCAGCACGCAGACGTGATCCTGCTCGTTCTTGCGGGCGTCGCCCGGGACGAGGAATACGCTGCAGTCCAGCTCGGGCACCGCGATCTCCCAGCGCCAGTCGAGGCGCACCGCTTCGCTTTCGCTACGCAGTCCGCTGTTGAGCAGGAACAGGCAGACCTCCGCCAGATGCTCCGGCAGCTCGGGCAACAGCAGCCGCTGCTCGGCCCACGACAACGGGTACGGCGGGCGCGCATCGCGCACCTTCAGCAGCGAGATGAGCGGGGCGCTTTCGAGCCACGTCAAACCCTGCTCGTCGCGCCACTTGCGTGCCGCGAGGTTGAGGATCCGGCGCACCAGCGCAAGGTCGAGGTTGATCGTCTTGGTCCTGACCTGCTTCACCCACACCTTGCCGCTCTTGCGCTTCACCTTGACGGGTTGCCGGCGCCAGGTGATGAACGGCGCGAGCGTGCCGTCGTGGATCTGATGCAAGTCGCGATCGCCCAAAAACGGATCGAGCAGCTTCAGCCGATAGACGTCATCGCCGCCCGAGTCCTTGTTGATCGCTTCTTCCATCAGATACCGCGTCGCCGCCTCGCGCCACTTTCGCTTTTGCCGCACTCCATAAACGCTCGCCTGCCGAAGCAGCTCTAGCCGGCGGTGGAGGTAACGTTCCGCTTCTTCGAGGTCACAGCTGCCAGTGCTTTCGTAAAGGCGGCCATATCCCCGGATGCACTTGTCGATCCTCCAGATCCCCGAACGCGGGTCAAGCTGGAGTCCTGCTGGTTTGATCCGTCCCATTGCGCGATCTCCTTTGCTGCTTTCGCGCCAGGGCGGCCCTCGCGGGCCCTATATTCATCAGCCCAGGCATCGAGGTCAAGTCGATCGAAAGCCACCCCTTGCTTGCCGATCGGGATCTCAATGAGGTGCGGGCGCACCTCCGCGTTGAAGCGGTCCTTGTCCATGCCGAGATAGCTCGGCGCGTCTCTGAAGCGGATAAAGCGGGGCAGAATCATTGCGACTCATGGAACACGTTTGTTTAGCGAGAAAGGAAGACGGCTCCTCGAGATTCGCGATCGGAACAGCGGCGCGGCACCACGCTGCAGCAAGCAATTCGCCGGCTGATGCGCCCGGGGTGCGAGCGCCTTCTTAGACGGTCTAACTGCTTTGCGGAGGCCTGCAATCGCTCCGAGGGTTCAGCGCCCGGCGAATAGAGCACCGGCGTGCGTATGACGCAGAGCTGCGCTCTGCGTACGCGATCCATCAACGGGGCGTGCGCTCGTCAAGCGAGCGCGCAAGGCTCTCGCGGGGCCCGGCGAAAAAGGCGTTCTCGGCGACTCGCGACGTCGGAGCGAGGCGAGCCCGTGATGTTGCTACCCGGCTGCCGGCCCGTGCGGACAGCAGCCGCTACTTCTCCGCGACACTATCGCGTCGCTGACATCTTGTCGTCCATGCGCACCCTGTTGCCAGTTGCCGTGGCATGGCGCGCATGGGCCGGATTGTCATGCGCCGGATTTCCGCTCACAACCCGTTAAGCGCAGGAAAAATGCTCCGCTTAACCGAGCATCTGGTCCTCGATGCCAAGCTTCCAGGCAGGCGGGTGGTACGCGAGTTCGTCCCGCAGGACAGACATCCCGTTAAGAGTTGCAATTTCTCGTCGCTATTCGGGTTGTGTGCGGCGGCGCAACGGAGCGAGCATCGCTGCCTAGATGCGGGCTTCGAATGCGGGCCGATCGCGCGCTTCGTCTTCTAGAGTGAACGGTCAGGGTGTGGAAGAGCAGAGCTATCTCATCAACGGCAAGGTGTATGCGCAACACGATCCGGGCCTGCGGGAGGCGCTCGGACGAATCTACGGCACGCCCGCGCGCCCCCGATGTCTTTGCGTCGACGGCGGCGTCGGGATGTACGTCTCCAAATTCGACGACTTCGTGATCAAGCGCATGCCGGAAAGCGGCGCCCGCCATGCGCCGACCTGTCCGTCGTTCGAACCGCCGCCCGACGAGTCAGGTGTCGGCCAACTGCTCGGGGAAGCCATCATCGAGCGGCGTCCGGATCTAATCGAACTGCGCCTGGACTTTCCGCTTACTCGCCGCGGTGCGCCGCACCATTGCCGTGGAAGCGTTGCAACGAGCCACGCAGGTGACTGCGGCGCACAAGCAACTGAGTCTTCGCGGCCTGCTGCACTATCTGTGGGAGCGAGCGGGGTTCAATCGCTGGTACCCTGCGATGGAGGGCAAGCGCTCTTACGGCGTGGTCCGCAAGTATCTGCTCCAGGCCTGCGAGGAGATCGAGACCAAGGGCTTGCGCCTTGCCGAGCGGGTATTCATGCCGCAGCCGTTCGTTGCCGAGCGCGCCGCGCAAACCGCGAGCGGGCACCGTGCGGCGCTCGCGCTGCTCGCACGCAAGTCGAACTCTCGCTGCAATTTGATGGTTGCCATCGGCGAGTTGAAGACGCTGGCGCCTGCTCCGCCGCTTGGTCATCGCGTACTGTTGAAGCATCTTCCCGATTGTCCGTTGTTCATCGACACGAACGCGGGCGAACGTTTGAAGCGAGTCTTCGATCGTGAACTCATGGCGTGGGCGAGCGGCCAAGTGAAGCTGGTCGTCGCGTGCCTGATCCAGGCGCGCGACGACTGCTGCTATGTCATCCACGAACTCACCGTGATGATGACAAACCCGCAGTGGATCCCGCTCGAGGACCTGTGCGAAGCCGCTGTCGTCGCGAAGCTCGTTGCTGAGCGTCGAGCCTTCATCAGACCGCTTCGCTACGACGCGGCCGACGCCGCCCGGTTTCCCAATCTTCTGCTGCTCGATGCAGGCGGCCGGGCGGTCGCGCTCGACATGCTCAGCGCATTTGCGAGCGAAGCCGATCGTGCCGCCAAACTTGAGGCGATCGGCCGCCGTGAACCGAGGGGCTGGGTATGGGACACGGCACGCGACACGGTGCCCCCCGCGTTCCCGGCCACGCGTGCTTCAGTTGCATGCTGAAGCCGTCGCGAACCGTCACTTGTACTTAGCGCGGCACGAAAAATCAAGCGAGCTGAATGGCAGAACTATCGAACTGAACGCTTTCCTGCAGCACTGCGGCGAGCGGTACGTTCACGCCGTACCAACTAAGCAGTCAACCCTTTCGAACTCGCCTCGGCGCAAGGCATCGGCGTGTCCACGCGCTGCGGACACACAGCGACGCCGGACCGGCGGTGCAACGTTCCCACGAAAACGCCCGGCACTGGCCGGGCTCTATTCATTCGAGGAATAGGCGCTTTCGGGCAGGCGCCTGCACGTTTACGCTTCAGCTTGAGGTGACGGCACTTCCGGCTGCGGCTGCTTTTTTTCGCGCTTCATTGCCCGCTTTTCCTTCAGGGTCATCGCCGGTTTCTTACGCTGCTCCTTCGGAGGTTTGTGCGACATCGTTGACTCCTTTACGCAGATGAACACAACGGCACCCGTGCTGCCATTCTCGAGCGGAGCCGTCTTATTCGAGACATCTTCGGAGCGACGGTAGTTCAAGGCGCGGGGCGTCGCGCCCCCGGCTACCGTTCCGCGAATCTGCGGATCGACCCAGACTGTGCTGACTGACTTCGCGCCGCAAGTTGCCGTAGAACCGCGCCCGGACGGCCGTTGGGCGGTTCAAACCGACCGCACGCAACGCGCCGATTCGCTTCACGACAGAAAGGCCGACGCCGTCCAACGCGGGCGTGAGCTCGCGGAAAACAAGCGAATCGAATTGGTCATTAAGAACGAACGCGGACAAATCGCCGGCAAGGACAGTCACGGACGCGACCCGCGAAAGATAAAGGGCTAGACGGGAGCGCGCGGCGGGCGGTTGCAAGTCGGCCCCAACCGGCAGCGTCGGGACGAGGTCCTTCGCGATAAGCTGGTGCGGACTTAAGGCGCGATGCGGCTCATGGTTCGCGCAGGTCTGAACCTTGCGATGAGCCTCGACAGCGCTGGATGCAACGCGTCGACATCGACTCGGTGTTCGCCACCGTGTGTGCCGATGCGGTCGACGCGGGACGTCACCTTGGAAGGTCAGACGCAGCCTCGATACGGGCCGCACGCGCAGGGGA
>CAVSMC010000012.1:0-488847 GCA_963728935.1 uncultured beta proteobacterium
CCGTGCATGCGCGAACGCGCAGACGCTCGCCACGTATCTCGCCGCGCATCCGCGTGTCGGCGCCGTCCACTATCCGGGACTCGCGTCGCATCCGCAGCACTCGCGCGCGCGCGCGCTCTTTCGCGCCGGCGGCGCATTGCTGTCGTTCGAGCTCGATCCCGCCCTCGATTGTTTCGATGTTCTGAACCGTCTCTCGATCGTCGTCTCGTCGTCGAACCTCGGCGACAACCGGACGCTCGCAATCCCCGTCGCGCACACGATCTTCTGGGAAATGGGCGCCGAGCGGCGCGCCGCAATGGGCATCGCCGACTCGCTGATTCGCCTATCGGTCGGCATCGAGGATGCCGACGACCTCGTCGCCGATTTCGCCCGCGCGCTCGGAAATTAGCGAAAGTAGGGTCACGAAAGTGGGGTCAGACTCGACTTTTCGTTTCGTCGCAACTCATTGATTCGACGGTCAACGAAAAGTCGAGTCTGACCCTACTTAACGAAAAGTCGAGTCTGACCTTACTTTCGCGAGTGTGCGCGTGCGCCCGATCGCCCGGTGCAACGGGATCGCGAACGCGATCCAGCCGACCCATCGCACGAGGTCGAGAAGCTCGTCGTCCCAGCGCCATCGCCCGAACAGGTTGTAACGCGTTCCCATCTGTTCTTCGAGAAGGCCGAAGCCGCTGACCCAGACGATCATCAATGCGAGCACCGCGCCGTGCGCGCGCTGCGCTCGCGTCAGCGATCGCCACAGCGGAAGCGCGACCAGGCCGCCGACGATCAGCGCGACGAGCGCCGTGCGCACGAGCGGCCGCGCATCGAGCGACGACGCGATCAGAGGTTCGCTCGCGATCATCTTCGCAGCCGTCCATCCGAGGACGCCGGCGCCGATCCACAGAATCGCCGGGAATCGATCGACCCATTTCAGCACCAGCGTCGAGCCCCAGATCACGATCGGCACCGAGATCGCGAGGCCGATCGCCACCAGCAGGAAGCTGCCCTGCGCCGCGCCACCCACCGCGAGCACGTTGTCGACACCCATTACCGCGTCGGCCACAACGATCGTCTGGATGGCCGCGCGCATCGTCGTCGCGGGCGCGATGGCGTGATGCTCGCCGCCGCCCTGCGTGAGCTTCCAGCCGATCCAGACGAGCGCGATGCCGCCGACCAGAAGGAAACCGGGGATGCGAAGCAGCCATACGACGACGGCGGTGAGCAACAGCCGCACGATGATCGCGCCGAACGTACCCCACAGCACGACGCGCCGTTGCATCTGGGTGGGAACGTTGCGCGCGGCGAGACCGATGACGAGCGCGTTGTCGCCGGCAAGAACGAGATCGATGACGACGATCGCGGCGAGCGCCGACCACCAGTCGGGCGAAAACAGCGGGGGCATCGGTTCCTCGCTAATGCGCAGCGCGCTTCATCGACCGCCGTTCGACAGCGTCCGCGGCCATTCGTGCGTTCGGATACCGGCGGCGTCGACCTCGACGTAGCTCGCCCGGTCGTACCAGTCGGCGAGCACGATGCGCTCGCAGGCGCGCCCGTCGACTTCCAGCGCGTGGCGCGCCGGACGGTGCGTGTGGCCGTGGATCATCCGACGCACGCCGTGCCTGCGAAACGCATCGGCGACGGCGCGCGCGCTGACGTCCATTATCGCGTCGGACTTGCGTGCCGTCTCGCGGCGGCTTCGCCGTCTCATCCAGCGAACGAACGCCGCACGCAGGATGTAGGGCAGGGCGAGGAAGCGGCGTTGCCGCGACGCATCGTGCGCCCAGGCGCGATAGCGCTGGTACGCATCATCGTCGAGGCAGAGCTCGTCGCCGTGCAGCAGCAGCGTGGGCGTGCCAGCGACGTCGACGACGATCTGCTCGGGGAGCAAGCGCGCGCCTGCCGCGCTCGCGAAACGCTCGCCGAGCAGCAGGTCGCGGTTGCCGCGCATGATCGCGACCGGAACGCCGGCATCGGCAACGGCGCGCAGCGATGCCATGACTCGAGCGGCGAGCGGCTCGCGCAGCTGGTCGTCGCCGATCCAAGCATCGAAGAGATCGCCGAGCACGTAGAGCGCGGCGGCGTCGCGCGCCGGACCGGCGCACAGCGACTCGAACGCGGCGACGAGCGCCGGCCGCCTCGGCGCGAGATGCAGGTCCGAAACGAACAGCGACGGCCGCATCGGGCTCGAGGC
Source organism: uncultured beta proteobacterium (assembly GCA_963728935.1). Taxonomy (GTDB): domain Bacteria; phylum Pseudomonadota; class Gammaproteobacteria; order Burkholderiales; family Casimicrobiaceae; genus CAVSMC01. The sequence goes on from CAVSMC010000012.1 coordinate 2,174, forward strand.
TGGTCGCACGAGCGTTACGCGGGCACTTCCTCGGCGCGCTGGATCACGACGTCGTCGCGCGGCACGTCCTGGTGAAAGCCCGCGTTGCCGGTCGGAACGCTCTTGATCCGGTCGACGACGTCCTGTCCCTTGACGACGTTGCCGAACACGCAGTAGCCCCAGCCGTTGCCGCCGGGGGACTTGAAATCGAGAAAGTCGTTGTCGGCGACGTTGATGAAGAACTGCGAGGTCGCCGAATGCGGATCGTTGGTGCGCGCCATCGCAACCGTATAGCGCTTGTTCTTCAACCCATTCGCCGCCTCGTTCGCGATCGCCGCGCGCGTCGGCTTTTGCTTGAGCCCCGGCTCCATGCCGCCGCCCTGGATCATGAAGTTCTCGATGACGCGGTGAAACACCGTGTTGTCGTAGTGCCCGTCGCGCACGTATTGCAGGAAGTTCTCGACCGTCTTCGGCGCATTTTCGGCGTCCAGTTCGATCGCGATGTCGCCGTGGTTCGTGTGCAGGATGACCATGCGCGCTCCTATTTCGCAGGCTCGACGACGACCGCCTTGTTGATGACCACCGGCTCGGTCGGCACGTCTTTCGCGTCGAGCGGCGTGCCCGGTGGTACCGGCTTGCCGCCGCCTTTCGCAACCTTCGCGATCTTGTTGACCACGTCCATGCCTTCGACGACCTTGCCGAACGCGGTGTAGCCTATACCCGCCGGATCGGGGGAGCGGAAGTTGAGCGCGCGATTGTCGTTCACGTTGATGAAGAATTGCGACGTCGCCGAATTCGGAACCGACGTGCGCGCCATCGCGATCGTGCCCGGCGTGTTGAGGACGCCGGCTTTGCTGCTCTGCTCAGCTTCGTTCACGATCGGCGCTCGCGTCGGTTTCTGCTTGAAGTCGGTCGTGAAGCCGCCGCCCTGGATCATGAACCCGTCGATGACGCGGTGGAATTGCGTGCCGTCGTAGTGTTTGGCCTTGACGTAGGTGATGAAGTTCTCGACGGTCTTGGGCGCGGCTTCGGGGTAGAGCTCCAGCCGGATCTTGCCTGCGGTCGTGTCGAGCTCGACCTGCGGGTTGGCGGCGTGCGCCGGCGACGACAGCGCGACGGCAAGCGCAGCAGCGGCGAGAAACGAAAAACGATTCGACATCGACGACTCCTGTGGATTGCGAAACGAGAGCATCACTTCGGCGCCGCCCCGGCTTCGGCAGGCGGCGTCGATGAACTGCCCGACGACGAGGCGACGAGGTTGCGCGCGAGCGCGAGCTTCGCCGCAGCCGTCTTGTTCAGATGGTCGAGCTTCGCGGCGCGCTCGTAGTGTTCGAGCGCCGCGCGCGCGTGCAGGTCGCCGAGGTTCTCGTGCGCGACCGCCCAATCGGGCGCGGCCCTGAGCGCGATTTCGAGCTCCGCGCGCGCACCCTCGACGTTGCCCCGCTTGGCGTAGAGCACCGCGAGATTGTTGTGCGGCTCAGGCAGCTCGGGAAACTCCTGCACGAGCTCGGTGAATGTCTTCATCGCGGCGTCGTCGTTGCCGCTCTCCGTCTGCACGACGCCGAGCAGGAAGCGCGCTTGCGGCTCGTGCGGCCGCTCGGCGATCAACCGGTCGAGCGCCGTTCGCGCGTCGTCGAAGCGCCGCTGCTGGACCAGCGTCACTGCGTCCTTCAACGCCTGCGCGTAGCGCGTGCGCGCCTGTTCGGAAAGATCGCGGCCGTCTTGGGCGCGCGCGGCGGCGACGACGACGAACGCGATAACGATCGTAATGACGATGCGGCGCATGGAACATGGAGGGCGACGAAGCGTGGAATTCTAGCAGGATCGCTCGGGCGGTCGCGATCGCCGCCTGTATGCGCATTGCAGCACGGACGGCGTCGCGGAATAATGCTCGGGCGTCGCGACGATATGGCGTCATTCCCACGATGATGACGATGAAAAGGAGCGCAGTGGCGTCGCTGCTGCTGACGGCGAGCATGGCAAGCGCAGCCGATCTCGTCGCGTACCGGATCGAAGGCGATGGCATCGCAGCGCCGCTTGGCGGACGCGCGGGTGACGCCGCGCGCGGCCGATCGCTCGTCGAGGCGCGCGATCCTGCGAACTGCGTGCTTTGTCATGCCATTCCCGGCGTCGCGACGCCCGCCGGCGACGTCGGACCGTCGCTCGCGGGCATGGGCTCACGGTTGACGCCGCCGCAACTTCGGCTCCGAATCGTCGACGATCGTCGCGTCCACCCTGCTTCGGTCATGCCGAGTTATTACCGGGTCGAAGGATTGCACGCGGTAGCCCCCAACGTGCGCGGCAAGCCGATTCTCGCCGCGAACGAGGTCGAGGACATCGTCGCATTCATCGAGACGCTGAAATGAACGCCCTGGCCGCAGGCAGAAACGCGAAGCGTCTGTCGGCGCGCGATTTTCGCGCACCGATGGCGAAGAGCGTCGGATCGCTGGATTCAGGCGGAGGGCAGAAATGAACGCGGGCTCGCCCTCGCCGATGCGCCGCCGCCTGCTCGAGGCGGGCGTGGCGATCGCCGCCGGACGTGCGCTGCCCGCGATCGCCGCCGCCGACATTCTGCCGGTGTACGCCGAGCTCACCGCATACCTCGCCGGGCGCGCGCTGCAAATGGAGCGGCTCGTTCTCGATCTGCCGCGGCTCGCCGACAACGGCAACGTCGTCCCGATGAAGGTCGCGATGCCCGGGCCGTTCGCACCGGGCGCGCATGTACGCGCGATCGCGCTTTTCGCGCAGAAGAATCCGGTGCCCAAGATCGCGGAATTCGAGTTCCTCGCACCGTCGCCGCGAGTCGAGATCGAATCGCGCGTTCGGCTCGCCGGCACGCAGCGCGTGGTCGCGATCGCGACGATGGCCGACGGAACGCTCTACGGCGCTTACGCCGACGTGGCGGTCACGCTGTCGGCGTGTCTGGACGGAACCTGACGCCATGGCGTTCGCGCGCGTGCAGGTATCGCCGGAGGTTCGGCGCGGGCAACCGATCGAAGTCCGCATCTCGATCCGTCACCCGATGGAGACCGGCTTTCGGGTCGACGACGCCGGCCAGCGCGTCGCGCGCAACGTCTTACCGTCGTTCGTCTGTCGCTACAACGGCGAGGTCGTCTTTCGGGCGAATCTCGGTTCCGGCATCGCCGCGAATCCGTACCTGCGCTATTACATCACCGCGGTGGACTCCGGCGAGCTCGCATTCGAGTGGGTCGATGACGCCGGCGAGCGCGGCGAGGCGCGCGCTTCCGTGCGCGTGACGGGGTGAGACGAACGCTCGCGTACGCGCTTGCCGCGACTTTCACGCTCGCGAGCGCGCAACCGCGCTCCGTCGCCGGTGCCGGCGAGGCTCGCTCGGGGCTCGATTTCGCGAGCGACGACGTTCGCGCGATGCAGAGCGACGACTTCGCGAATCCGGGCATGCTGTGGGTCGAGCGCGGCGCGTCGCTCTGGCGCGAACCGGCGGGAGAGGCACGACGATCGTGCGCGTCGTGCCATGGCGACGACGCCGCATCGATGCGCGGCGTCGCCGCGCGTTATCCGGCGTACGATCGCGCGAGCGGCGCGTTACTCGACGTCGAGGCGCGCATCGATGCATGCCGCACGCGCTACCAGCGCGCCGAGCCATTGGGCGCCGACAACGACGAGCGGCTCGCGCTCGCGGCGTTCGTGTCGAGCCGTTCGCGCGGCATGCCGATCGGCGTCGCGATCGATGGTCCCGCGCGCGAGTGGTTCGATCGCGGCCGTGCGTTCTACCAGACGCGGCGCGGACAGATCGACCTCGCGTGCGAAGACTGTCACGTGCGCAACGCCGGCAAGCGGCTTCTCGCCGAAACGATCAGCCAGGGCCATCCGAATGCCTTTCCCGCGTATCGTCTCGAATGGCAGACGCTCGGATCGCTTTCGCGGCGAATCCGCGCGTGCCTCAATGGCGTGCGCGCGGAAGTGCCGGCGGCGGGCGATCCGATCTACGCGTCGCTCGCGCTCTACCTCGCGTGGCGCGCGCAAGGGCTGCCGGTCGAAGCGCCCGGCGTCAGGAGATGAGATGAGCGACTATCCGAAACTGCGGTTCGCCGCGATCGGCCTCGATCACCGGCACGTCTACGATCAGGTGAAGAGCCTGCGCGACATCGGCGCCGAATGCGCCGGCTACTGGACGCGCGGCGACCCGATTCCTCTCAAGGGCTTTCGCGAACGCTTCCCCGACATCGCGCGCGTCGACGACCGACGCCGTCTGCTCGACGATCCGTCGATTCATCTGATCACCTGCGCGGCGGTGCCATGCGAGCGCGCCGGGTTCGCGATCGAGGCGATGCGCGCGGGCAAGGACTTCATGTCCGACAAGCCGGGTGTGACGACGCTCGAGCAACTCGACACCGTACGCGGCACGCAACGCGAGACCGGCCGTATCTTCTCGATCGACTTCACCGAGCGCTTCGAGACACGCTCGGCCACGCGCGCCGGCGAGCTCATCGCGGCGGGCGCGATCGGACGCGTCATCCACACCTGCGGCCTCGGACCGCATCGCTTGAACCGCCATTTGCGCTCGCCGTGGTTTTTCGATCGATCCCAGTACGGCGGCATCCTCTGCGACATCGCATCGCATCAATTCGATCAATTCCTGTATTTCACCGGCTCGACCGACGCGCGAATCGTCGCCGCACGTGTGGCCAACATGAATCATCCGGACGACGCGCGGTTCGAAGACCTCGGCGAAGCGATGATCGAAAGCGATCGCGCGTCGGGCTACGTGCGCGTCGACTGGTTCACGCCCGACGGGCTCAACACATGGGGGGACGGCAGGCTCACGATCGTCGGCACCGACGGCTACATCGAGCTTCGCAAGTACGTCGACGTTGCCGGTCGGCCGGGCACCGACCACCTGTTCCTCGTCGACAACAAGACTACGCGCTACGTCGATTGCTCCGACGCCGAGCTCACCTACTACCCGAACCTGCGGCGCGACATATTCGAGCGCTCGGAGACGGCGATGCCGCAGGCGCACTGCTACAAGGTCTGCGAGCTCGCGCTGACGGCGCAGGCGATCGCCGAGCGCGCGGCCAGAGCGTAGCGCCGCTTGCTACGTCGCCGTTGCGGCAGCCGAGCCGGCGGGCTCGTGCGTCGCGACCGGCCCGGCGGATGCTCGTAGCGCCGCCGCGGCCGCACCGGCGACGGTCACCGTGTTGGCAAGCAACCGCGCGAGCGCCAACACCGCGTCGATGTGCGGCGTGGGCGTGTGCGTCAGGCGGCCGAGCTCCGCTACCGATCCGACCAGCGCGTCGATCTCCGGTACGCGTGCCGCCTCGATGTCCTGCAGCATCGACGTCTTGTGCTTGCCGACGCGCTCGGCGCCCGCGATGCGCTTTTCGAGCCCGACGCGAAACGTGATGCCGAGCTTGTGCGCGATCGCCTGTGCCTCCGTCATCATCGCCGCCGCGAGCTCGCGCGTCGGCGAGAACTGGCAGATGTCGACCAGCGTCGCGCGTGTGAGCGCGCTGATCGGATTGAAGGTCAGGTTGCCCCACAGCTTGAGCCAGATTTCCGAGCGGATGTCGTCGAGCACCGGCGACTTGAATCCGGCGCGCACGAAACACTCTGACACGCGGGTCAGGCGATCGGTGATCGACCCGTCGAGCTCGCCGAGCGGAAAGCGGTCGCCCTCGATGTGCCTGACGATGCCCGGAGCGACGAGCTCGGAAGCCGGATAGACGACGCACCCGATCACGCGCTCGGCCGGTATCGCGCGCGCGATTCGTCCGCTCGGATCGACGCTATGGACGATCGAGCCTGCGAAGGCGCCGCCGTGCCGGTGGAAATACCAGTACGGGATGCCGTTCTGCATCGTCACGACGACGGTGTCCTGCGCGAACAGCCGCGGGACGTCGTCGACGACGCTTTCGAGCTGATGCGCCTTCATCGCGAGGATCACGACGTCCTGCGCACCGGCCGCGGCGTAGTCGCCGGTTGCGTTGACGGCCTGCGCGACGCGCTCGCTGCCGTCGCTCATCACGAGCTTCATGCCGTTCGCGCGGATCGCCGCGAGATTCGCCCCGCGCGCGATGAACGTGACGGCTTCGCCCGCGAGCGCGAGCTTCGCTCCGACAAGGCCGCCGACGGCCCCGGCACCGACGATCGCGATCTTCATGATGAGTCCTCTGCTGCGGATATGAAGGGGATCGCGACATTGTCGATGGTCGCGCCGCCAGTCCCAGTGATCTACGTCACGCTGATCGGCGCGACGCTTCGCCGCAGGCGGCAAACCGGTGTAACCTTCGCACGCATGAGCGCGAAGGGCCGCTCCCGAGCGCGAATTGGCCCCGGAGCGCGTAGCGCGGAGGGCAATCCAATTAGCGGACCGATAACCGCGAGCTTCTTTCTCGTGTACGGCGCGCTGTTGCTCGCGCAGCGCGCGCACGCGGAAGCGACGGCGATGCGGCGCGAATACGGCGAGGTGCTCGACCAGTTGCGTGCGCGCGACGAGGAGCTCGTCCGAACGCGGCAGGGCCAGCAGGCGGCACGGCTCGAACGCATCGCCGCCGTGCGTCGCGAAGTCGCACGCGAGACGGCTCGTCACCAGCGGTTGCGCGAGCTCGCGCAGGCGATTGCCGCCCAGGCGCCCGAGCTCGCGCGGCGCATTCCGTCGCCGGCGCCACTGCCGCCGGCCGGCGATGACGACGCGGCATGGAGCGAGCACTTGCGCGCGCTCGAACATGCCGTCGCCGAGCTCGAAGCGCTGCTCGCGCAGACGAGCGGCGCGTACGGCGAGCAAGTGCGCGCGACGCTGGGCGCCGCATCGTCCGCGCCGACGATCGACGACGTATTGTCCGCGTACGCACTGCAGCGGCAGATGAAGCCGGGACTCGATCCATCGCAAGCGGAGCGGTTCCGGCAAACGGCTGCGCGCGTGCTGCGGCGGCTCGAGCTCGACGACGGCGAAACGCTGCCTGCGCACGTCGAGTCGATCGCGCGCTCGATCGTGCTCGCACCGACGCTCGAGCGCGCCGAAGCGCTCACCACGGAGCTTCGCCTCGCCGTGCAGCGTCACACGGACGCGCGCAACGCGCAGCGGCGCGACGCCGAAGCCGCGCGGCGGCTGCTCGATGAACTTCCGGCCGGCGCTCCGGACCCGCTGCGCCGCGCGATCGAGCGCGTCGCCGCCGGCGTCGAGCCGATGGACGCCGCGTTGCGCGACTCCGCGCAAGCCGTCCTCGACACCGCCGCTGCCGATCGGCAAGCGCTCGAGCAGCAAGCGGCCGCCGACGTTCTCGGACAATCGCTGCGCGATCTCGGCTACGAGGTGCAGGATATCGAGGCGACGCTGTTCGTCGACGGCGGCACCGTCCACTTCCGCCGCGACGGTTGGGAGAACTACTTCGTGCGGCTGCGCGTCGACCCGCTCGAACGGACGGTCAATTTCAACGTCGTGCGCGCGAGCGGTGCCGAGGACAGCGCGGAGCAACGACGGCTCGATGCGCTCGCCGAGGATCGATGGTGCGCCGAGTTTCCGCGGCTGATGCAGACGCTCGCCGCGCGCGGGCTCGTGCTGGACGTGACGCGCCGGCTCGACGCGGGCGCAGTGCCCGTGCAGCAGGTCGATGCGGCCACGTTGCCGCCGCTGCGCGCGGGCGACGATACGGGTGCGATGCCGCGACGCGCGCCGCTCGCCCGCGATATTCCGTAATGGACACGACGCCGCGCTGGATCCGCGACCTCGCGCGCCTTACGCCGATCCGCTCGCAGTTCGTCGTCGCCGGCAACATCCGCGACAGCTTCCTCACGCCGCTCGGCAGCGAGCAGACGCTCGCGCCGCTGCTGCGCTGCCTGTGGGTTCATCTCGCCGCGCTCGACTACCGATTCCTGCTGGTCTACGACGCGGTCGAAGGGCTGCGTCCTTATCCGAACGAGCCGGCGGTCGTCGAGGCGGCGACGCGCCTTTTCGAACTGAAGCTCGCCGACGGTGTGATGGCGATGAGCCTGGAGAACCTGATCGGCGTGATGAAGAAGGTCGCCGGTCAGCGCGAGGCGCGTTGCGCGCTCGTCATCGATTTCGCCTCGCGCATCTCGCGGCAGCCCGATCATCTCGATGCGAACGAGCACCGGTTCTTCGTTGCCGCCGAGCGGCTTTCGCTCGCCGCCAATCCGATCGTGCCGAAAGGCGCCGACGTCCATTCGCCGAGCGGCAAGGCGCGCTTCAATCCGGTGCTGTGGCTCGTCAACCGCCCGCAGGACCTGCCGTCGTGGCTGACGCTCGATTCGACGCGGGTGAACGTGCTGTCGATCGGCTTGCCCGATTTCGAGACGCGGCTCGAAGCGGCACGCCACCTCGGCGCGCTGTTCGATGGCTACGACAAGAGCAGCGAAAGCGAGCGGCAGAAGTTCGCGCAGACGCTCGCGAAGCTGACCGACGGACTGCCGCTGGTCGCGCTCGCCGACGTCGCGCAGCTCGCCGACCGCCAGGCAATCGGCTTTCGCGACGTCGACGACGCCGTTCAATCCTACAAGGTCGGCGTCACCGAGAACCCGTGGAAGAAGGCGTATCTGCGCGAGCGCATCGCCGACGCGCTGCCGTTCATCGAGGAGCGCGTCAAGGGTCAGCGGGCCGCGGTGATGAAGACGATCGACATCCTGATGCGCTCGGTGATGGGACTCACCGGCGCGCAGGCGCGATCGAGCGGCAATCGGCCACGCGGCGTGCTGTTCTTCGCCGGTCCGACCGGCGTCGGCAAGACCGAGCTCGCGAAGACGCTCACGCAACTCATCTTCGGCGACGACCGCGCGTACATCCGCTTCGACATGAGCGAGTTCGCCGAGGAGCACACCGGCGCGCGGCTGCTCGGCGCGCCGCCGGGCTACATCGGCTACGACGCCGGCGGCGAGCTCACCAACGCCGTGCGCGAGAAGCCGTTCTCCGTCGTGCTGTTCGACGAGATCGAGAAGGCGCATCCGCGCATCCTCGACAAGTTCCTGCAGATCCTGGACGACGGTCGCCTCACCGACGGCCGCGGCGAGACCGCGTACTTCTCCGAGTCGATCCTCGTGTTCACGTCGAACCTCGGCATCTTCGTCGAGGACGAGCACGGCCGGCGCGTGCAGAACGTGCAGACCGGCGATCCGCAGGAGGTCGTCGAAGCGCGCGTGCGCGGAGCGATCCAGGATTACTTCAAGTTCCGGCTGTCGCGGCCGGAGATCCTCAACCGCATCGGCGACAACATCGTCGTGTTCGGTTTCATCACGCCGGACATCGGCGGCGCGATCTTCGACGGCATGCTCGGCAACATCGTCGCCCGCGTCCGCGACGAGCACAAGGTGACGCTGGAAATAGCCGACGACGTTCGCGCGCGACTGCGCGAGGCGTGCATCAGCGATCTTGCGAACGGCGGACGCGGCATCGGCAACCAGCTCGAATCGCTGTTCGTCAATCCGCTGTCGCGTGCGCTGTTCCGCTTCCCGCTCGAAGGTCGCTCGATGGTTCGCGTGACGGCGCTTGCCGAGGACGACAGCCGCATTGCGACGGTGACGCTCGCGTGAAGACCGCAACGCTGCAGCTCAACAAGGCGCATTGGCCGGTCACCGTGCTCGGACCCGGCCGGCGCATCGGCATCTGGATGCAGGGTTGCTCGATCAGTTGTCGCGGATGCGTCTCGCAAGACACGTGGCCGAACGACCGCTCGAAGACGATCGCCGTGAACGACTTGCTTGCGTGGTGCCGGCGCGTAACGGCCGGTCGGTTCGATGGCGTCACCGTAAGCGGCGGCGAGCCGTTCGAACAGCCCGACGCTCTCGCCGCGCTCCTCGCCGGATTTCATCGCTGGCGCGAGCAATCGGCGCTCGATTTCGACATCCTGTGCTACAGCGGGTTGCCGCTGCGCACGCTCGAGCGCAAACACGCGAAGCTCCTCGCACAGATCGATGCCGTCATTCCGGAGCCCTACGTCGACAAGCTGCCGCTCGGCGATGTCTGGCGCGGCTCGTCCAACCAGCCGTTGGTGCCGCTGTCGCAGCGCGGCCGCGCACGCTACGCATCGTTCGTCGATCAGCCGGCGCATGAAGGCGGCAAACATGTCCAGATGGCGGTCGAAGGCGGCCGCGTCTGGATGATCGGCATCCCGGATCGCGGCGACATGACGCGCGTCGAAGAGCTCTGCGCGAGCCGCGGGCTCGGACTCGCGAACGTGTCGTGGCGACGGTAACGACCTCGCCGCCCGAGTACGTCCGCATCTGCCCTGTCTGCGAGGCGGAAAATCCGCCTGCGAGCGCGCGTTGCGCATGTGGCGCATTGCTCGCCGGCGTCGATTTCACGCTGAAGCGAAACGCCGACGATGCGCATTCGGCAGATGCGGCGCTGGTCGTCGAGACCATTGCCGCGGCGACGCCGGCGGCTGCGGCGACGCCGGCTGCGCCCGCGGCGACGCCGGCAGCGCCCGCTGCAATCGCGGGCGCCATCGTCTGTCCCTATCCTGATTGCGCGCAGCCCAATCCGCCGGGGCAGCTCCGCTGCGTCTACTGCAATCGGCCGCTCGCTCGCCAAACGGCCGAGCCGACGATCGCGGGCGCGCGGCCGCTGCCGGCGGCGCTTCGCGACGACTATCGCGTCGTCGACGTGTTCCCGGCCTCGGGCAGCGAAGCGGACGTCATGCTCGTCGCCGATCATAACGGCGAGAAGCGCGTCGCGAAGCTCTATCGCAAAGGCATCGAACCCGACTTCCACCTGCTCGCCGTGTTGTCGCAGACGGTCGGCGACTCGGTCGTGCGCGTGCTCGCGCACGGCGTTTCGGAGGGCGTCGCCTACGAGCTCCTCGAATACGTTCCGAACGGCACGCTGCAGCAGCTGATGCAAGCGGGACCGCTGACGCGCGACGAGATCCGCCGGATCGTGAGCGAGATCGCCGACGCGTTGAACGGGATTCATGCGCATCGGATCCTGCATCGCGACTTGAAGCCGGAGAACGTGCTCGTGCGTTCCCGATCGCCGCTCGAGCTCGCGTTGACCGACTTCGGCATCGCATCGCTCGCGCAGGCGACGCAGCACTTCACCGGCGTCGCGCGCACGACCAAGTACGCGGCGCCCGAAGCGCTCACCGGCGTCATCGATGCAAAGTCGGATTGGTGGTCGCTCGGAATGATCGTTCTCGAAGCGGCGACCGGACGCCATCCGTTCGACGGGCTCACCGAGCAGGTGATGAGCCATCATCTCGCGACGCGGCCGATCGACGTTCGCGGCGTTTACGACGACGCGTTGCGGCTGCTCTGCCGCGGATTGCTCATCCGCGATCCGAAGCGGCGTTGGGGCGGCGACGAGGTTTCGCGCTGGCTCGCCGGCGACGCCACGCTCGAAGCGCCCGCGGACGCCGAGGGTGTCGCAAGCGTCGTGCGCCCGTATCGCGTCGGCACGACCGAATGCACGACGGCCCCCGAGCTCGCGCTGGCGCTCGCGCGGCATTGGGACGACGCGCGAAAGGACCTCGCGCGCGGACAAATCGCGCGCTGGCTCGAGCACGAGCTCAACGATTACAACCTCGTGCGAAAGCTGCGCGACATCGACGACCAGCGCGACTTGAGTGCCGACGGCAGGCTGCTGCGGTTTCTTCTCGCCGCCGCGCCCGACCTGCCGCCGGTGTGGCAGGGCAAGCCGGTGAGCCACGACGCGCTCGTCGAGGCCGCGCGCCTCGCCGCGAAATCGGACGATGCCGCCGAGAGCTGGCTCGATTCGCTGTTTCGCGACGGTGCGCTCGCGCTGTTCGCGGCGAACGGTCACGCCGATCTGCGCGAGATCGACCGCTTGTGGCGCGACGGCGTCGCGTATTTCTTCGAGGTGTGGCAGGCCGCGCGGGCAGCCGAAGAGGCGTGGAGGAAGGAGCCGCGTGCGATCGCGGGGCTCGAATCGGCGAAGGTGGCGAGCTTCGATGACCTCGTCTTCGGCGCGCCGACACGACTCGCGCCGCCGCCGCAGCGCACCGTGCACGCGGCCGTGCTGCTCGCCCAAATGCAGGCCGATTACGTCGCCGCCATGCGCGGCGAAGTCACCGGCGCACTCGGTGAGATCGCGGGCCGCTGTCAGTGGTTCGAAGCGCTCGGCGAAAAGGCGCGTCACGACGCGATCGCCGTGCTCGTCGCGGCGAGAATGCTGCCGCACGCGCGCGACGATGCGGCAATGGAAAACCGCCGCGACGCGGCGTCGACCGAGGCACGCGCGCGCATCATCGGCGAGGCGCGCGACGCGCTGCGCGACGGCGTGACCGAGCTTCTCGCAATCGGCGTCGATGACGACGCGGGTCTCGATGACGATACGACGAAGCGCCTGCTCGATGCCCTCACGCAATTGCAGATACGCTGCCGCGCGGCCATCGCGCTTCCCTACGCGAACAACGACGTCGATGCGCTGCGCAGGAGCGCCGAACGATTGTCGGCGCTCGCGCTGTCCACGCAGCAGGCGCTTGCGCGGTGCGAGGAAGCACAAGGCATCAACGCGATCTTCCTGCACCCGCAGCGGTTGCTCGTGGTCGCGCTCGTCGCCTTCGGCGTGCTCGTCACGCGCAACGCGTGGCTGATGGCGATCGGCTTCGTCGCGGCGCTCGCCGTATTCGGATACCGCTGGTACGTCGGCTTCCAAGCGACCGACGAGGCGCTCGCGCAGCTTCGCGCGTTGCGTCTGACCGCGAGAACCTTTCTGCGCGCGGGGACGACCGGCGCGACGAGCTAAGGCATCAATCGCGCCGCTGTCGCGTCGATCAGCCGCCGCGCGATCGAGATCGTCGACGGCAGATCGGGGAGCGCGTCGACGTGAAACCAGCGCGCCTCGGCGATCTCGGCACCGTCGACGCGGATGTCGCCGCCGGCGTATTCGGCCGTGTACGCGATCATCAGCGAGTGCGGGAACGGCCACGGCTGGCTGTCGAAGTAGACCGGCGGCTCGATGCGCATGCCGACTTCCTCGAACACTTCGCGGTGCACGCAATCCTCGATCGACTCGCCGGGCTCGACGAATCCGGCGAGCGCGCTGAACATCGCTTGCGGAAAGCGATGCGCGCGCGCGAGCAGCAATTCGCTGCCGCGGGTGACCAGCACCATCATCGCCGGCGACACGCGCGGATAGGCGACGAGCCCGCACGCGGGGCATTCCTTCGCGCGCTCGCCGCCCTTGTCGCGCGTGGGCGTGCCGCAGGCGCCGCAGAAGCGATGCGAGCGATCCCATTCGACGATTTGCGACGCGCGTCCCGCGAGCGCAAGCAGCTGCTCGGGCAGCGAGAAGAACAGCGATCGCAATCCGGCGTAACGCCAGCCCGGGGGCTCCGGCGCGTCGCCCGCGAGCCGCAGCGCGATGCACTCGCAGCCTGCGATCGCGCCGAGGAAGTGCGCGGCGCCGGCGAGGCCGAGCGCCGTTGCATCGGCCCACGTCGGCAACCGCGGCGGCGTGCGCTCTGCTGCTTCGCGCGAGCCGGAAACGAGAAGGCGATCACCGCGAAACGCGAAGACGAGCGCGCCCGCCGTTACGACCGCGGGCAGCGCGTGCGCCGGCACGAATCCGCGCGGAGTCTTCATCGAAGCGTACGTCGTTCCCGCGTTCGCGGGAATGACGCCAGTCATCCCATCTTGAACGGCAGATTGCGCAATCGCTCGCCGGTCGCCGCGGCAATGGCGTTCGCCAACGCCGGCGCAATTGGCGGCACGCCGGGCTCGCCGACGCCGGTCGGCTTCTCGGTCGACGTCACGATGAATACGTCGACTTTCGGCATTTCGTTGATCCGCAGCACCGGATAGTCGTGGAAGTTCGATTGCTCGACCGCGCCGTTCTTGATCGTGATCGCGCCGTACAACGCCGCGGACAACCCGAAGCCGATGCCGCCTTCCATCTGCGCACGGATGTTGTCCGGATTGACGGCGATTCCGCAATCGACGGCACAGACGACGCGATCGACGCTGAACGATTTGTCGGGCTTCACCGTCACCTCGACAACCTGCGCGACGAACGTGTCGAACGACTCGTGCACGGCGACGCCGCGGCCGCGCTTCTCGCCGGCCTTGCCGGCGGCGAGCGGCGTGCCCCAGCCAGCTTCCTTCGCGGCAAGGTCGAGCACGCCGAGATGACGAGGATGCTTCGCGAGGAGCGCGCGACGGAACTCGACGGGGTCCTTGCCGGCGGCGCTCGCGAGCTCGTCGATGAACGTCTCGGTCGAATACGCCGTGTGCGTCGAGCCCACCGACCGCCACCACAGGACCGGAATCCCGACCTTCGTCGAATAGAGCTCGACCCGAAGGTTCGGCACCGCGTACGGGAGATTGGCGGCGCCCTCGACCGATGTCGCGTCGATGCCATCCTTCACCATCATCGATTCGAACGCGGTGCCGGCGAGGATCGACTGGCCGACGATGCGCTGATGCCACGCGACGACGTTGCCGCTCGCGTCGAGCGCCGCCTTGATCGTGTGCAAGTAGGCCGGGCGGTAGTAGCCGGCGCGCATGTCGTCTTCGCGCGTCCAGACGAGCTTGATCGGAATGTCGAGCTTACCGCTCGCCGCGATCGTCTTCGCGATCGTCGCCGCCTCGACCTGATAGTCCGACATCGAGCTCGCGCGCCGCCCGAAGCTGCCGCCCGCGTAGAGCATGTTGATCTTCACCTGCTCGGGCTTCAAACCGACGACGCCAGCGATCGCCGCCTGGTCGCCGGTCTGGAATTGCTCGCCGTTCCACACTTCGCACGCATTCGCCGACAGCTTGACGACGCAGTTCATCGGCTCCATCGCCGCGTGCGCGAGATAGGGAAACTCGTAGGTCGCCTCGATCACTTTCGCGGCGCCCGCGAGCGCCTTCTCGGCGTCGCCGTCGTTGCGCGCGACCGGCGCCGACTTCGTCGCGGCCTTGCGGTATTCGTCGAAGATTTCTGCGCTCGAAAACGACACGGCGCTGCTCTCGTCCCATTCGACCTTCAACGCGTCGCGCCCCTTCTTCGCCGCCCAGAAGCTCGTGCCGACGACGGCGACGCCGGTCGGCAGCTTGACGACATAGCGCACGTCCTTCTCGGACACCGCCTTGGCGTCGAAACTTTTCACGCGCGCGCCGAAGCGCGGCGGATGCGCGACCACGGCCGTCAGCATGCCCGGCAGCTTCAAGTCCTGCGTGAAGGTCGCGGTGCCGTTCGCCTTCGCGCGCGAATCCTTGCGCGGCGCGCTCTTGCCGATCAGCGTGAAATCCTTCGCGTCCTTCAGCGTCACCGTCGCGGGAACGGGCATCCTCGCCGCGTCGGCCGCGAGCTGCCCGAAGGTCGCACGCTGCCCCGACGCGTGCGTGAGCACGCCGTCCTTGACGGTGATCGTTTCCGGCGCGACCTTCCATCGCTTCGCCGCTGCGGCGACGAGCATCGCGCGCGCAGCGGCGCCCGCCTGCCGGTATTGCTCGAACGAGTTGGCGATGGCAGTCGAGCCGCCGGTCCCCTGCGCCGCACCCCAGAACTTGTTTGCATAACGCGGCACCTCGGCCGGCGCACCCTCGACTTTCACTTGCGCCCATGCGCAGTCGAGCTCCTCGGCAACCAGCGTTGCGAGCCCGGTGTACGTGCCCTGACCCATCTCGAGGTGCTTCGAGATCACGGTGACGCTGTTGTCGGTGCCGATGCGCACGAACGCTTGCGCATCGATCGGCGCCGGCACGTTCGGCGCACCGACGCCCGCGCGTCCGGGATCGGCTTCGACGGCCCACGCAGGGGCGTAGACGGCCAGCGCGAGGCCTGCGCCCGCCGCGCCCGACGCGCGCAGGAACGCGCGGCGCGACATGTTGTCGATGCGATAGCGGATCATCATCGTCGTCTCCCGGTCACGCGAGCGACTGCGCCGCGTCCTTGATCGCGGCGCGGATGCGAACGTACGTCGCGCAGCGGCAGATGTTGCCGGTCATCGCAGCGTCGATGTCGGCGTCTTGCGGCCGCTTGGTCTTGGCAAGCAGCGCCGCTGCCGACATCACCTGTCCCGATTGGCAATAGCCGCATTGGGGCACGTCGAGCTTCTCCCACGCCGCCTGCACGGCCTGTGCTTCGCGCGTCTTCAACCCCTCGATCGTCGTGATCTGCGCGCCGTTCTTGATCGCCGACACCTGCATTTGGCACGAGCGCGCCGGCTCGCCGTCGATGTGCACGGTGCACGCGCCGCACAGCGCCATCCCGCAGCCGTACTTGGTGCCGGTGAGATTGAGTTGGTCACGCAGGTACCACAACAGCGGTGTGTCGGGAGCGACGCTCGGCGGGACGTCGACGCGCTCCTTGTTGACGAAGAACGTGGGCATGGGATCTCCGAAGCCGTCGAGCGAAAGCCGCCGGCAAAGCGATCATGATAGTGGAAACGTGCAGGTACACCCAACCCGTTTGCATGAGATACGCGTTGCGCAAAACCCCGCAACGCGCGGGGGCTTACCGTCGATTCGGTTATAATTGCGCGACGACGAAGTCAGAGCGAAATGTCATGGAAGCCGAACAGCTGAATCAGATCGCCGCCACGTTGAAGGGCCTCGGTGAGCGCACCGCGGACCTGCGGAGGTATCTTTGACTTCGATCGCAAGGCGGCGCGCCTCGCCGAAGTCGCACGCGAGCTCGAAGATCCGAAGATCTGGGACGATCCGGAGCGCGCGCAGCAGCTCGGCAAGGAAAAGAAGGAGCTCGACGGCGTCGTCGCAACGTTGACGACGCTGGGAACGCAACTCGCCGACAGCGGCGAGCTGTTCGAGCTTGCACGCAGCGAGGACGACGACGCGACGCTCGACGCCGTCCGCGGCGACGTCGCCTCGATCGAGAAGGGCGTCGCCGCGCTGGAATTCCGCCGGATGTTCGGCAATCCGATGGATCCGAATCCCGCGTTCATCGACATCCAGGCCGGCTCCGGCGGCACCGAGGCGCAGGATTGGGCGTCGATGCTGTTGCGGATGTACTTGCGCTACTGCGAGCGACGTGGCTACAGGACCGAAGTGCTCGAGGAATCGCCGGGCGACGTCGCCGGCATCAAGAGCGCATCGGTGCGCGTCGACGGCGACTACGCGTACGGATACCTTCGCACCGAAACGGGCGTCCACCGGCTGGTGCGCAAGAGCCCGTTCGACGCCAACGCGCGGCGGCACACGTCGTTCGCGAGCGTGTTCGTTTACCCCGAAGTCGACGATTCGATCGTCGTCGACATCAATCCCGCGGACTTGCGGATCGACACGTTTCGCGCGTCCGGCGCCGGCGGCCAGCACATCAACAAGACCGACTCCGCGGTTCGCATCACGCACCTGCCGACCAACGTCGTCGTTCAGTGCCAGAACGACCGCTCGCAGCACCGCAACCGCGCCGAGGCGATGGCAATGCTGAAATCGCGGCTCTACGAGCTCGAGCTTCGCAAGCGGCAGGAAGAGCAGCAGAAGCTCGAGGACTCGAAGACCGACATCGGCTGGGGTCACCAGATCCGCTCGTACGTGCTCGATCAATCGCGGATCAAGGACCTGCGCACGAACTACGAGGTCGGCAACACGCAGGCGGTGCTCGACGGCGACCTCGACGATTTCATCGAGGCGAGCCTGAAGCAGGGCGTCTGAGCGACGCGATGAGCGCGTTCATCTTCGACATCGACGGCACGATCATCGATTCGATGCCGTTCCATTCGCGCTCGTGGGAAGTGTTTTCCGAGCGCCATGGCCTGCCGCCGTGCGGCGATGATTTCTTCCATCGCACCGCGGGGCGCACCGGGTTCGAGCTGATGCGCGACATGTTCGCGTCGAAGTCGGACGACGAAGTGCGCGCGCTCGTTCGCGAGAAGGAGGCGATCTACCGCGGGCTCTTCGCCGCGCACTTTCGCGAGATCGCCGGCTTTGCGGCGTTCGCGCGCGCAGCGAAGGCGCAGGGGCTTCGGCTTGCGTGCGCGACCGCCGGCGATTCGGACAACATCGCGTTTGCATTGGGCGGCCTCGGCATGCGCGACTTCTTCGACGCCGCCGTCGGCGCGCACGACGTCGCGCGCGGCAAGCCCGATCCCGATCTGTTCCTGCTCGCCGCCAAACGCGTGGGCGCACCGCCTTCCGAATGCCTTGTGTTCGAGGACGCGCCGCTGGGCATCGAGGCGGCGCGCCGCGCCGGCATGCGCGCAGTTGCCATCACGTCGACGATCGACGCGCGCGAGCTCGCCGCACCCGCCCACGTCGTCGCCGCCGCGCGCGACTTCACCACGCTCGATCCGCGTATGCTGATCGAACGGATCGCCGTATGAGCCGCCCCGCATGAACGACAAGACCGAGCCGCCGCTATCGCCCGCCGACGAGAACCAGATCATCGCCGAGCGGCGTGCGAAGCTGTCCGCGCTGCGAAACGCGGGCAATGCCTATCCGAACGACTTTCGCCGCGACGCGCTCGCAGCCGATTTGCACGAGCGCTACGACGGCAAGTCGAACGAGGAGCTCGAGTCGCTCGGCGTCGAGGCGTCGGTCGCCGGACGCATGATGCTCAAGCGCGTGATGGGCAAGGCGTGCTTCGCGACGCTGCAGGACATGAGCGGGCGCATTCAGCTCTACGTGACGCTCGATGCGATCGGCGCCGAAGCGCTCGACGCGTTCAAGCGCTGGGACCTGGGCGACATCGTCGGCGCGCGCGGAACGCTCTTCAAGACGAAGACCGGCGAGCTGTCGGTCAAGGTGCGCGAGATCCGGCTGCTGTCGAAGGCGTTGCGACCCTTGCCGGAAAAATTCCACGGCCTGACCGACACCGAGCAGAAATACCGGCAGCGTTACGTCGACCTGATCACCAACGAAGAGTCCCGCAGAACGTTCGTGCTGCGCTCGCAGATCATCCAGGCGATGCGCGAGTTCTTCGTCGCACGCGGCTACCTCGAGGTCGAGACGCCGATGATGCATGCGATCCCCGGCGGCGCCGCGGCGAGGCCGTTCGTCACGCATCACAACGCGCTCGACATGGACCTGTACCTTCGCATCGCCCCGGAGCTCTATCTGAAGCGGCTGGTCGTCGGCGGCTTCGAGCGCGTGTTCGAGATCAACCGCAACTTCCGCAACGAAGGCATGTCGACGCGGCACAATCCCGAGTTCACGATGCTCGAGTTCTACGAGGCGTATCGCGACTACCGTTACCTGATGGACCTCACCGAAGCGCTGCTGCGCGAGATCGCGCAGCGCGTGCTCGGCACGACCGTCGTCACGTATCAGGGCACGCCGATCGAGCTCGGAGCGCCATTCGACCGGTTGACGATGGCCGAGGCGATCCACAAGTACCATCCGCGCTATCCGCTCGCCGAGCTCGCGAAGCCGGAATACCTGCGCGTCGCGTTGGCGCCGTTCGACGTCGAGGTGTTCGCGACCGACGGCGTCGGGTTGCTGCAGTTGAAGCTGTTCGAAGCGACGACCGAGGACAAGCTCGTGCAGCCGACGTTCATCGTCGCGCATCCGACCGACGTGTCGCCGCTCGCGCGCGCGAACGACGCGAACCCGGCGGTGACCGACCGCTTCGAGCTGTTCATCACCGGGCGCGAGCTCGCGAACGGCTTTTCCGAGCTGAACGATCCCGAGGACCAGGCGGCGCGCTTCGCGGCGCAGGCAGCGGCGAAAGAGGCGGGCGACGAGGAAGCGATGTATTACGACGCCGACTACGTTCGCGCGCTCGAGTACGCGCTGCCGCCGACGGCGGGCGAAGGGATCGGCATCGACCGGCTGGTCATGTTGCTGACCGACAGCCCGTCGATTCGCGACGTCATCCTGTTCCCGCAATTGAAGCCGCAGTGATGGCAAGGCGCTTCGCGTCGTTCGCCGAGTTCTATCCGTACTATCTGTCGGAGCACCGCGATCCGACGTGCCGGCGGCTGCACCTTGTCGGGACGACGCTCGTGCTCGTTTTCATCGTCGCGGCGCTGACCACGCGTGACGGCTGGTGGCTTGCGGCGGCGCTCGTCGCGGGCTACGGCTTCGCATGGATCGGCCACTTCGCGTTCGAGAAGAACCGCCCGGCGACGTTCGCGCATCCCCTCTACAGCCTTCTGGGCGACTTCGTCATGTGGAAGGACATGCTGAGCGGCCGTCTTGCCGCCGAATCCGCCCGTGACGGACCGCCGCGTTGATCGTGCGCAAGGCGGTCGCGCTTGCATTTGCCGATGATCGAGGCCATGTTAGCTGATAGTGCCGCATTGCCGCGCTAATCCAATGGCTCCCCGCGTCGTCGACCTCCAGTTGCACGGCATGACCTGCGCCGCCTGCGCGGCACGGATCGAGAAGGTGCTCAACCGCACCGACGGTGTGCGAGCCGCGGTGAACTTCGCGACCGAGACGGCGCGCGTCGAGTTCGACGCGGCGAAAGCGACGCCGCAAGCGCTGATCGCGGCGGTGCAGCGGGCCGGTTACGACGCCGAGCCCGCGGTCGATCCATTCGCCCAACCCGAGCACGAGGTACGCGTCGAAGCGCGCCGTTACCGCGGCGAGCTCGCGAAGTTCGCGCTTGCGGCCATGCTCACTGCGCCGTTCGTCGCGCAGATGGCGTGGATGGCGATCACCGGGCGTCACGACACCGAGATGGCCGCGTGGCTGCAGTTCGCGCTTGCCACACCCGTCCAGTTCTGGTCGGGCGCGCGCTTCTACGCGGGCGCGTGGAAAGCGCTTCGCGGCGGCGCCGCCAACATGGACGTCCTGATCGCGCTCGGCACGAGCGCCGCGTTCGTCTTCAGCGTCGCCGTGTGGCTGATGCCGATCGCCGGCCAGCATCTGTATTTCGAGGCGAGCACGGCGGTCATTGCGCTCGTGCTGCTCGGCAAGCTGCTCGAAGGTCGCGCGAAGCTGCGCACGGCGGCGGCGATCCGAAGCCTCCTCAAGCTGCAACCGCCGACCGTGTTGCGCGAGCGCGACGGCGATGTGAAGGAAGTCCCGCTCGCGGCGGTTCGCGCCGGCGACATCTTCGTCGTGCGCGCCGGCGATCGCGTGCCGGTCGACGGCCGCGTGATCTCCGGCGAATCGTCGGTGGACGAAGCGATGCTGACCGGCGAGAGCGCGCCGATTGGGAAAGCGCCAGGCGCGAAGGTATTCGCCGGAACGATCAACCAGACGGGTCCGCTTCGCTGCGAGGCGACGGCGGTTGGCCAGGCGACGCTCCTCGCGGGAATCGTTCGCCAGGTCGCCGCCGCGCAAGGCTCGAAAGCGCCCGTGCAGCGGCTCGCCGACCGCGTGTCGGCGTGGTTCGTACCGGCGGTCTTGCTGCTTGCCGCGCTGACGCTGATCGCGAACGCCGTCGCGCTCGACGACTGGGGCGCCGCATTGATGCGCGCCACCGCGGTGCTCGTGATTGCGTGTCCGTGTGCGCTCGGGCTCGCGACGCCGACGGCGTTGATGGTCGGCGTGGGCCGCGGCGCGCAGGAAGGCGTGTTGATCAAGAACGCCGCCGCGCTCGAACGCGCCGAGAAGATCGACACGCTCGTCGTCGACAAGACCGGCACGCTCACGGCCGGGGTTCCGAGCGTGGTCGCCGAGCATCCCGCGCGCGGCTTCACGCACAGCGAGTTGCTGTTGCTCGCGTCGAGCCTCGAGCGCGGCGCGACGCATCCGCTCGCGCAGGCGATCGTCGCGCGCGCGACGGCGTTCGAGCTCACCGCGCTGCCGATCACCGACGTCGTCGTGCATCCGGGCCGTGGCGTGAGCGGCAACAACGGCGGACAGTCCGTGCGGCTCGGATCGCCCGCTTATCTCGTCGAGTCGGGTGTCGCGATCGACCCGGCGTCGCTTGCAACCGCGCAGGGCGACGGGCACACGGTCGTCGGCGTTGCCGAAGGGACGAAGCTGGTCGGATGGATCGCGCTCGCCGACGCGCTGCGCGCAACGACGTACGCCGCTGTCGATGCGCTGCGCGAAACGGGCGTCGATGTCGTCATGCTGACCGGCGATCATCGAGCGCCCGCGGCGGCGATCGCGCACGCCATCGGCCTTACCGATTGGCGCGCCGAGCAACGGCCCGAAGACAAGCGCGAGTTCATCAAATCGCTGCAGCAGCAAGGGCACGTCGTCGGCATGGTCGGCGACGGCGTCAACGATGCGCCCGCGCTCGCGCAAGCCGACGTGTCGTTCGCAATGGGCGCGGGCTCCGGCAGCGCGCTGTCGGCGGCGGACGTGACGCTGCTGCGCAACGATCTCGCCGCGGTAGGCGCCGCGATCGGCCTGTCGCGCGCCACGCTGCGCAAGATCCGCCAGAACCTCTTCTTCGCGTTCGCCTACAACGTGCTCGGCATTCCGCTCGCAGCGCTCGGTCTGTTGTCGCCGGTGTTCGCCGGCGCTGCAATGGCGGCGAGCTCGGTGTCGGTCGTTACGAACGCGCTGCTGCTCAGACGCTGGCGGCCGCAGCGCGCAAGAGTGTCGGACAACCCTGCGCAACCGGCTCACCGCGCCGCGCGCCGCGCGGAGCCGGTCGCTACGATCGAGGAGGATTCACGATGAGCGCCAACGCGACCGGTCGCTTCGCCGTCGAGGGCATGCATTGCAACGGCTGCGTACGCAGCGTCACCGGCGCCGTATCGCGGCTGCCGGGCATCGAGAAGGTCGACGTGTCCCTCGACGACAAACAGGCGACCGTTGCCTACGACGCGAGCGCCGTCCAACCGGCGCAAATCGTCGAGGCGATCGAGGCGGCAGGCTTCGAAGCAACGCCGTTGTAGGCGCTCGTCGGTTTCGCCCGACGCCAGCGGCGATGGCATAATGCGTTCCCTCGGGGTGTAGCGCAGCCTGGTAGCGCGCTTGCTTTGGGAGCAAGATGTCGGAGGTTCAAATCCTCTCACCCCGACCAGCATCTCGCGCATCGATCACGTGCAACGCGTGATCTCGAGTGAGACGCGGTGAACGCTTCACTGCGGATGGTGAATTCGCGGCAATTGCTGAACGTTTGGATTGGCTCCGGAGCTGCGGGACTGGAAGGCGCAGGTCCAGCCGCCCGAGGACTGCCGCGACGCAAATTCACAAAACGGCGCGCGGCAGTGCCGCCGCGGGCGACCGACGTTGATTGCCGTCAAATGGCGGCCGACGCCCCGCGCCTAGGCTGAAACATGAGCCGGCGCAGGCAATTGCCTTCGCCGCGCGCGTTTCTTGCAAGGCGATTCACGACCGCCCCGTCGACGAAGGTGACCGATCATGCGCGCATTACCACTCGAATCCATGGAGCTGAAGGAGACTCTTTCCGAACAGGAACAGGTCTTCGATAGATGGAGGAACACGATTGGACTGTTCCTGGGGCCGCTTGTCGCGATAGCGGTGTACTGGATGGACATGCCGTCGTTGAGCCCGAAAGCGCACGTGCTCGCCGCGATTCTGAGCTGGACCGTCGTGTGGTGGATCTGCGAACCCATTCCGCTGGCGATGACCGCGCTGTTGTCGTCGGTGCTGTGCGTGCTGTTCGGCGTCAACGACGCGAGAGCCGTCTTCGCTCCGTATGCCGATCCGATCATCTACCTGTTCCTCGGCAGCTTCATGCTTGCGGAGGCGATGGCGATTCACGGCCTGGACAAGCGCTTCGCGTACGCCATCATGTCCCTGAAGTTCGTCGGCAACAGCACGGGGCGGATACTCCTCGCGTTCGGCTTCATCTGTGCCGTTCTGTCGATGTGGATCAGCAACACGGCGGCGACTGCGATGATGTTCCCGATCGCCCTTGGAATCGTGTATGCGCTCGCCGACATTCGCGCCAAGCGGACCGGCAGGAAGGTCGACCCGCTGAAGCTGCGGTTCGGGACCGGGATGATGCTGATGGCGGCCTACGCCGCGTCGGCCGGAGGCATCGGCACACCCGTTGGATCGCCGCCGAACCTGATCGGCATCGCGATGATCGAAAAGTTCATCGGGGTGAGGATCGCTTTCTTCCAGTGGATGAGCTTCGCCATACCGCTGCTGATCCTTCTCTTTGCGCTCTTGTATCTTCTGATGTACTTCCTGCACAAACCCGAAGTCGCCCGCATCGAGGGAGGCACGGAATTCGTGCTAGAAGAGCGCGCAAAACTGGGCAAATGGACGCGAGGGCAGAAGAACGCGCTGTTCTGCTTTCTGGTCACCGTAACTCTCTGGCTGACTCCGGGAATTCTGTCGGTCGCCTACGGAGACGCGGCGCCGATAAGCAAGGCGTACAGCAAGCTGGTGCCGGAGGGCGTTGCGGCAGTCATAGGCGCGCTGTTGCTCTTCCTGCTCCCGGTGAATTGGAAGAAGCGTGAGTTCACGATCTCGTGGCGCCAAGCCGCGAGGATCGATTGGGGAACGCTTCTTCTCTTCGGTGGCGGCATCACGCTCGGCACGATGATGTTCGACACGAAGCTCGCGGAAGTCATCGGTACGGGCCTCCTCAAGATGAGTGGCGCGACGTCCGTCTGGGGCATTACGTTCGGCTCGATCTACATTGCGATGCTCGTCAGCGAGACCTCGTCGAACACGGCGTCCGCCAACATGGTCATCCCCGTGATGATCGCGCTCGCGCAGGCAGCAGGCGTGAATCCGATAGCCCCCGCGATCGGCGCGACGCTGGGCGCGAGCTGGGGGTTCATGCTGCCCGTTTCGACGCCGCCGAATGCCATCGTCTACGGTTCGGGCATGGTGCCGATCACGTCGATGATACGGGCCGGTATCTTCTTCGACCTGCTCGGTGGGCTGGTCATCTGGGCCGGCCTGTACGTTCTGCTGCCGTTGGTGGGGCTCGTCTAAGGCAGACGTCGAGCCGCGTTGCGCGGCGGCTTTTCGGCGCCGCCGCGCAACGCGCTTAGTTCGCGCACGTCCGCCCGCTTTCTGCGCGCCTGGCGCGACGCGTTGCATGCGCATGCTCCACGCGGGCTTCCACGTCTCACCGACGCGCTGCTCGGTCACGACGTCGTAGGATTTGTCGTCGACCGGGTTCCAGCGGCTGCGGTACACGAACGTCTTGCCGTCGGCTCGTTCGCAAAATGACGTTCGCTCCAGCCGCCATACCGGCGCACGTCGTCGATGCGGATCTGTCCGTGACTGAGCGTGATGCGCGCGATCGCGTCGACGATTTGCGGCGATGCCTGCTTCGAGCGCGCGATGCGCCGACGCACGAAGTCGGCGAGCAATGCGAAGCGTTTTGAAACGTCGGCGGTCTCACCGAGGCGATCTCGGCAAGACGTTGCCTCCGCGTTCAAGACCTGATCGAGCTCGAGCACCCGATTGGCCAGCGCGTCGAGCGGGAACCCGAAGAAGCGCCAGGCGCCGAGCGGACGCAACAGCACTCCAACCAGATGCGATCCGTGCGGCGAATCGGTGACGAAGTACTGCTGGTGCAGACCCGAGATCCACGACGCGTGAAAGCGCTGGTCCGGCGCTCCGTTGCGGCCGACGACGCCTTGGACGGCGCCGAGATTGAACATCAGCGCGAGCTCGCCGCTGGGCAAGACGCGCTCGCGCACGTGCGTCGTCGAGCCTTCGACGTTCCAGAGGCCGCCGACGACGTCGCGCAGGTCGTCCGGAGGCGCACCGAGCGTCAGCGTCCAGCGGCCGAGCGGCGAGTCGTGATGGATCGTCTGCAGCTTCACTCGATTTCCCCGAAGACGCGCGCCCGCACCGTATCACGGCTGACGAGGCGCTCAAAACATGCGGCCGCGAGGCTCCCAGCGGACGGTGATCCGCCTCCAGCGTCGGGGCTGTGCCGACACGGGCAATTCGGCTAACATCCACGACTCGACTCTTGGCCGCGGCAAGGGTCGGCCAAGACCGACAGGCGCCCGTAGCTCATTCGGATAGAGCACCGGCCTTCTAAGCCGGGGGTAACAGGTTCGAGTCCTGTCGGGCGCGCCATCGTTCTTCAAATGTCTAACGGTCGAATTCACATGTCATTCGTCCGCCATGGCTATCTGCTACATGACATTCGATGAACAAACAGGATCTATGGCATGAGCGCATCCCTCAAGTCATTAGGCATCGATCGTCTTCCAGTTGAGGAGCGTTTAGCTTTGGTTGAAGATATCTGGGACAGCATCGCGGCCGATACTGCTGTACTGCCGCTCTCCGATGCAGAGCGCGCCGAGCTCGATCACCGACTTGCCGAACATGAGGCTAACCCGGGCGATGTCGTTGCGTGGGAAGAAGTTAGAGATTCGATCAGTCAACGCCTCAAGAGATGACCTTACCCGTCGTCTTTCGGCGCGCGGCGCGCCGCGAGTTCGACGAGGCGGCATTATGGTACGACGACCGCCAAGCGGCGGCTCGGTTCCCAGTTCGTGCTGGAAATCAACCGGGCCATCGGATTGGCTCAGCGAAATCCACAGCGCTTTCCCATCGTGCACCGGGAGATTCGATGCATTCGAGCACGTCGATTCCCGTATTCCGTCTTCTTCCGCGCTGAAGGCCAGCAGATCGTCGTCCTTGCCGTATTTCACGCGCGGCGCGACCCCACCGCCTGGCGGGATCGTGCGTAACCATTTATCGGCTCAGCCAGCGACGACAGGCAATCAAGCCCGAACCCCGCGGGCACGTCGAATCTCTCTGACCGACATGCTTTCGATCCATTGCCCAGATTCATCCTGTCGGGCGCGCCATTCCATGATGCAACCGATTCGCCTGCATCGCTCGATTCTGTTGATTGCGTCGTTCGGCGCAGCGTCCATCGCGCACGCGGCCGGCCCCTATCTGCTCGTGAGCGGGCGATGGGACAACACCGTCGTCGTCATCGACGTGCAAAAGGCGATGGAGCCGGCGAACGACGGCACCGCGAACGCGATCATCAATCGTTTGCGTGTGACGCCGGACATCGATGCGAAGGGAACCGGCGCCAAGGACACGCCTTCAAGCGGCCAGCCCGTCAACGTCGTGCTGTCGCCCGACAATCGGTTCGCGTACATCGTCAATCATTCCGGTATCGCGACGCCCGCCGCCGCCGACAAGTTCCAACACGGCCATGCCGATACGATAACCGTGCTCGATGTCGCCAAGGCGCTCGATCCGGCGAACAACATGACGCTGAACGCCGTCGACACGATCATCGCGACGAAGAATTTCGGGCCGGTCGGACTCGCGGTGACGGCGGACGGCAAGCACGCGCTGGTGTCGGGATCGGAAGGCGACGCTGACGAGGACGGCGGGCGCGTGGTCACCGTCGTCGATCTCGCCAGGCGCGACGTGCTCCACCACGTCGAGCTCGCCTGGGGAAAGCCCGGATTCGACTGTCCGCCGAAACCGATTCCGCACGCCGGGCCGCACATGAGCTTCGGCTGCTTCACCGATACCAACGGCATCGTCATCAGTCCGCTTCGCGGCGGCATCGCGTTCGCGGCGAACGGCGGCACCGACGACGTCTCGGTCATCGACGTCGAGCGTGCGCTTGCAGCAGAGCCCGGTGCGGAGCTTGCGCGCATTCCCGTCGCCGTCGGACCGTGGGGTATCGCGATCAGTCCGGATGGCCGGCTCGTCGCTTCGGCGAATCGCGAGAACGCGCGCACCGGCGTCGAGGGCAACACGATCTCGCTGATCGACGTCGAGAAGGCGGTCACCGGCGCGAAGGACGCCGAAGTCGCGCGCGTTCTCGTCGGCACGAACAACCCGGCGGTCGCATCGCGACCCTTCGGCGTCGCGTTCACGCCCGATGGCAAGACGCTCATCGTCACGAGCTTCCGCGCGAACAGCGTCTCGTTCATCGACGTCACGAAGGCGCTTGCCGGTGACCTCGGCGCGGAGTACGCACGCATCGCGCTCGCAACGCCGAGCGGCGCACCGTCGCGTCCGCGGGGCATCGCGCTCACACCCGACGGCAAGTACGCAGCGATCACCGGCGCGCCGCGCGGCGCGTCGGGCAGCGGTGTGTTGTGGATCGTCGACGTCGCCGCACGCAAATCCGTCGGCCGCGTCACCGGCGTCGGCAACGAGACGTATCTGCTTGCGCTAGTTCCCGCGCGTTAGCCCTCGGTTGCGAGTCTATGCGCGCTGATGCAAAATGATCGGCCCTGCATACGCATCGCACGCAGGAAGTCTTCGACGGTGGCGGTAGCTCAGCTGGTAGAGTCCCGGATTGTGATTCCGGTCGTCGTGGGTTCGAATCCCATCCGCCACCCCAATCTCGTATCATCCAACTAAATCAATTAGTTAGTCGTCGTCGTGGGGCGGTTCGAGCGGGCGTTGTGGGGACAGTGGGCTCCGGTCCAAGAAAGCCCCACAGACGCTCCAAAGGTTCTCCCATAGCGAACCCCATAGAGGCTCGATTCCGGGGCCGCTGGCGCGTTCTGCGGGCGTCGAGTAGTCCCAACTGGTCGGACGATTCGGCCCTCTCCGGAGGCCGTTCTACGTCGCTGCTGAGCGGCCAATACGGTCGTCGGAGGTTCGAGGTTCGTGCTCCGACCGAATCCAACGCGCTATCGGCCGATCTTCGCCGCCTGTGTCAAGCATGGCGGTACGATCAGTTCCGCCGCCCGCTCGATCTGCTCCCCGAGATGCCGCAAGACCTGTCCGCGACTATGCGGATACTTGTGCAACTCCGCTACGACTACTCGTCCGTCGGGACGCTCTCGTTCCCATCGCTTGTGCGATCCGCTCGCCATGCGATGCACCAGCTTCGCAGCCTGCACGCGTTTGTAATCGATCTTCTGCTCCGCCTGTGGGGTCTGCCTGGAGGATCAGCTCGACGGCCAACCATGCGGCCAACGGTCGTTGTGGATCGACGCCCGCTTCTCGCAAGCGTGCCCATGCGGCTCTTGCGCGATCCTTCGGGGACGACCCTCGTAGCCTGAAGGCTTCGACATGGGGTCCAGCACGACGGTACAGCCCCTCCACAGTATGCATGGCCAGTTGGACAGCTCGGTCGCCTGCGTTCGCTTGTAGCCACCTCTGAGCGGCCTTGCGATAGGGTGCCAGTTCAGTCGCCGTGTAGCTCCGCTTGATGTAGCTCCCGTGGCGCTCGAAGTGGTCAGCATCCTGGGGGCTGTAGTGCAGCCGCAGGGCCTTCCCAACGGCGTTCGGCGCGTCGTGGCTTTCAATTTACTATCCGTTGGCGACGAAGCTGCTCGGTGGCAAGTTGGCGCGGGGTATTTCTGGACGTGGTGTACGAGCTGTTGAAGCGGGGCCACACGGATGGCTTGCTTGAGGTGACGGGGTCCGTGACAGGAGATTGGAGGAGGATCGGCGATGGAAGCAGTCGATTTGACTTGATCAGGGGGCTCCATGACGTCTGTTCCGCTGCAACCTGTTCGGTACGGGGGTGGAGTGCTTCTCGGCCCGCATTTCGGTGCCATCGCCTACAACTTCAAGGCCAAGTCGGCGACATCGCGGCGTGCCATTCGGTGCGTAGACGACGAAGCGTTCTGGCGCAGAGTCATCAAGCGCGAGTTGAAGGCCGGAATGTCACTCACGCTTGATGGTTTCCGCGTCTACGATTGGTTTCCTCGTGCGCCCGGGCTCTACTACACGCCGCAGGCGGAATGGAGTCGACGGGAAGCGATGCACCATATCCGCCGTGACCTCCGGCGCCCAGCCGGTGCTGTGTCAGACCTATCCGGGCACGACTATTCCGTCATCCTGACGCCAGAAGGTAAGTCCTCGATGCTGCAAGGTGGGGTCGGCTGCATCAGGTTGAAGCCTGTCGTGTTATCGGGCACCCCGCATTGGCTGCTCGTGGGAACGTCGACCGGCATTGCTCATGGCGGCGTACCGCTGGCAGTGCCGAAGCGGCTGTACCAGCGTCTGTTGAAAGCAGGGCTAGACGACGGTCGGGAATGTCTTCACATTCATGGCGAACTGGATTTCGTGCCGGACCCATTCACACTTCTGTTCATGCGGTCGGAAGCGGTGCCAAAGGTCTATGTTCGCGTGGACGACTTCGAGGTCACGAAAGGTTCCGCGGTTGCACCAGAGACCACTGTCGCGGTCAGCTTCATCAGCGAGTACCAGGGTCCACCTCGGATCTATGCGTCTTATGTCACCTTCCGGCCCGACGTTGCCGGTTCGTTCGACGAAGCGGTAGCGTGGATGAAACGCGAATACGTCGAGGGTGAGTACAAAGGTCAGATCGTCACGGACTTCGATCAGACCCAGACGGTGTTTCCGGAGGCCAGTCTGTCGCTGCGCAAGGTCATGGCTCGACTGGTTTCGCGCGGCGAAGTCGAAGAAGTCGTGAGACTGATGTACACGTCGGCCTCGATCGACGACCTGTTCACCGAGATCGATCGCACCGATTTGTTGCCCGTTAGGCGCAGACGTGAGCGAAGAACTGTCTTCATCAGTTATGCCCACGCACCGGAGCGGGAAACCCGCTGGGTTGAGCGCGTTCGTACGCACCTCAGCGCGCTTGAGGGGGATGCCATCGAGGCCTGGGATGATTCAAGGATCAGACCAGGCCAGCAGTGGAAGCGAGAGATAGAAGCCGCTATCCGAAGGACGAAGGTTGCAATCTTGGTTATCACGGCAGACTTCATGGCTTCCGAATTCATTCGGGAGGCTGAACTGCCGCCACTTCTTGAGGCTGCCGACGCAGACGGCGCGACTATCCTATGCCTGTATGGGAGCGATGTTCATCTCTCGGGCATCGGTGAAAGGCTTCTGAAGTTTCAGTGGCTCAATACACCCGAAGAGCCCCTGCAGGCGCTGTCTAAATCGAGGCGGGAGACTGTCTTCAGGCGTCTGGCACAGCGTGTTGAGGAAATCATGGAAGATAGCAAATAGCTGGCCCAGCCAACTCGCTTGGCGCATCGCAGGTAACTGCCGTTGCCCGATTAGCGGAATCGTCCGTGACAGGGGAGGAAATTCGACGATACGCCGTCATCTTTCCCGCTGACCTTCGGCCGGCGTACATCGTAACGACTAGCAATGCCAACCGCTCCGCCGGGCCCGCTACAGCGCGCCGGCAGTCTCTCCGCAACCCAACTTACCCGCGACGCCGCTGCATCGACCCTGTGAGATCCTGCCCCGTCCCTGATGACTTCTCAGTGGTTTCGAGGGGGCCGGCACGGGGGGAACTTGCATTCGGGCGCGAGTCCGATACCCTCTCGGACTTCTGCACCAAAATCACGGCGAGGGGGAGTGCGCCATGAACGCCCGCTCAGCTCGATACAGACACAGACCGGGGTTTTGCCCCGAATCTCGCCGAGACTTGTGATAGACCGCATGAGGGGCGACCACGATTCGGCGGCTTCTACTGCGTTACCGTCGCTTGTCGGGTACGCGATACGAGAACGACTGCTTCGAGCGGCCTTTCGTGGTGACCGTCCGTCGCAGGTCGTTGTGCCGCGAATTGTTGTTGGGAGATGAACTGCATGCCTTGGCGAGTCTTCTATTCTTACTCACACAACGACGCTGATCTGCGCGACCGGCTCGGCACCTACCTAGCTCCCCTTCGACAGCAAAACAAGATCACCGAATGGCATGATCGAAGAATCGAGCCAGGTGCTAATTGGGAAGCAGAAATCAGCAGCCAGCTCGATTCGGCCGATCTCATACTGCTATTGGTTAGCGCCGACTTCCTCGCATCCGACTATTGCTTTGGAGTTGAGATCGAACGGGCTCTGACGCGCTTAAAGCAGGGTGTCGCAAGGGTCGTACCTGTGCTGCTTAAACCATGCCTCTGGGAAGAGTCGAGATTCAGCGCGTTACAGATCATTCCGCGTGATGCCAAAGCCATTGCCTCTTCGCCGTCAGTGGACGATGCCTTAAAGGATGTAGCGAACGAAATCCGTAAGCTGGTTTCAGGGCCGCCGCCGTCCGCTGCGGTGGCTCCTTCCGAAAATCGCGAGCCGTATCGGTTCGGCTCCTCGCTCGAATTGGTCCGCGATCAAGTTAGCTCCTACGCTCGTTCCTACGAACGAATCCGGCAGCGAATGAAGGCATCTCGTGAGCGGACCGCTCGAATGGAGAAGATCTTTGCGAGTATGCGAGCGCTAGCCACTGCATCGTATCCACTCCTGGATGAACTAGCCGGCAGTCCGTCGCCAGGAGAACGTCTGGCGGCTGTTTCGATTCTTCAGGTCTTTTCCAGCAAGGAACATCTGCCATATCTCGTCGGCTTGGTAGGTTCCGAGAAGCCATTTGTGGGATATCACGCAACAGTCGCGCTCCGATTTGCGGTGGCCTCGCTGGATTCCAGCAGTTACCCGCAGCTTATGGATGCGATACGCGAGGCGCAAGCAGCCCTAACGTCCGCAGCAGTAGGGTTCGACTCTGATCGGCTTACGGAATTGAGGACGGCCGAGCAGGAATTGCAAGCCACGATTAAGTCGCTTGCCGAGCCATCGAAAAACTATGACTGATCCCTCGATAACCAAGGCTTGCTGCTATGTGCTTACTACGTCGTACGTGACGAAGCTCCCTCGGTTCGCTGTTGTCTGCGTCTTGGCATTGAACCCAGAAGCTGGTTTAAGTGTTGCCGAAGATAGCTGACCAACGGTCGCTCAGTTCGACCGGGAGCTACCCCGCCGTAGTGAGCCAATCCGTGCGGGATTCGGATAACGGGTCGGTGCGGCCACAAACGCTCTGGCCGATGATGTCGCCGCGGATGCTGCCACCCGCAATGGCGCCGACTTGAACGGGCCAGACTACTTCGCGGTTTTGTTGAGCTCGGCAAGCAATGCCGAAGACTTCGCGGTCCTCGCGGTCTTGCGTATGAGGATATCCGGAGGAAGAACGTCCCTTCCGTTGTAGTAGGCGTCGTTCCACGCCGTATTGGCATGGACTACGGTGCCGTCCAGATTGACGCCGCCGTAAACCCCTTTGGCTCGAGTAAAGGCGATCAGGTCCGCCGTGATGTCAGCCTTCGCGCCGGCGCCGATCGGACCGGCGGCGATGCTCGCGTCACCGCCGAACTTGACCGAAGTCGACAACAGCGAATTGAATCCCTTTTCCGTCATCACGAGTATCAGCGCCTCGGAGACTTCGATTCCCGCCTGGAACCCGACGCTCGCCGTCGCCAGGTCGTAAAACGCCGGACCGACCCACGTGCGACCGTCCCTCGCGACCAGCACGGCCCGGCCGCCGGATCCGCCGAAGATGAAGCCGGCCTTGACGACGTTCGGAGCGATCAGCACTGCCTTCGCTCGATCGAGATTCTGCTGTACCCACGTTTGGTTCGGGTCCCGTAGAAAGTTGTCGAGCGTCGCTTGCGCGTTGATGACCAGCGCGTCCGGCGCCGACGGTGGAACGCTGGAATCCATCGTCGCGCAGGCGGTCAACGCCGCGGCGGCGGCGACCAACATCCGCGCGCAATAACGTCGGAACTTCGCTACGGACATGGCCATGCTGTCGCCCTCCGGGTTTGAGGCTCAGATGGTCGCGCAAAGGCCGGAGTGCTGCAAATCTGCGCACCGTCCGCCCACCGCGGCACGAATACATGGATCAGCGGATGACGCTGGAGTTCAAGGATGCGAAGCTCGACTCGCAGAACCGCACGCCGTTCGCCTTCGCGAGCTGCAACGCGAGTCCCGGCAGCACAGACGTTGCACCGATCCCAGTCGCAAACGTCGCGCGCGCACCAGGTGCCTCGAGAGAAGCGGTTTGCGCCGGGCGGAGCGTCACCGCGCTTGCCCGTTTGCCGCCATAGGGCCGAGACCTTCGCTGCGAAAGTCTCCTGACAGCAGTGGCTGGGCACAATCGCTGCTGAACTCGGCGACCACGCTACCGCTGCGCTTGGCTCGGTACATGGCCGAATCCGCGTGTCGCACCAGCGTTGCCGCGTCGACAGCGGCATCGGAATGCGCGATTCCTATGCTGACGCCGACCCGGACGCTCCGCTCTTCCAGCCGCATCGGCGCCTTGATCGCGTCGATAACTCTTCCGGCGACGACCAGGGCCCCTTCCCGCGTCGGATGCGATTCCATCAACAGTGCAAACTCGTCGCCGCCGAGCCGGGCCAGCGTGTCGGATTCGCGCAAAACCGTCCTCAATCGTTCGGCGACTTGAACGAGCGCTTCATCCCCGGCTTGGTGCCCAAGCTCATCGTTGAGAGCTTTGAAGCCATCGAGGTCCATCGTGAGAAGCGTCACGAGGGAATTGGTGCGTCGCGCCAACTCGAGGGCATGCGCCAGGCGCGATTCGAAGTGTAGGCGGTTGGCAAGGCCTGTCAGGCTGTCGTGCAGCGCCATGTGGAACAAACGTGCCTGCTCTTCTTCCCGCCGCCGCCGTTCTGCGACGCTGCCTAGAGCCTTGGATATGGCTTCGCCGAGACTGTTGGCATCGATTTGTCCCTTGACGAGGTAGTCCTGGACGCCGCGTTTCATGGCTTCCACGGCCGCGCTCTCGCTGCCGTGCGCCGTGATGATCACGACGGCGCAGGGCAATTCTCCGAATGATTCGCGCAGCGCCTCGAGGAAGTCGAGGCCGCCGAGGTCCGGCAGGTTGAGATCGAGAAGTATGCAGTCGGGGCACTCTTCCCGAGCCGCCAACAGCCCCGCTCGCGCATTCGCAGCCGACACGACCGTGAAGGTGCCTCCGGGAGCCCTCTTGAGCATCGCTTCATAGAGGAACTGATGGTCGACGCTGTCGTCGACGATCAGGACCTTGCACGCAGAACTCATCGCCCACTCCGTGTCAGATCGATCGCTCGCCGCCGAGTCGCCCCACGCGCGCGCCCTTTGGCGTCGCGGCTGCACAAGCATTCCGCGATACGGTGGCTGCCCGACCGACCGCCGGCTGCGTTCCGCGCCAAGGCACCCGTGGCCCAAATCCGCGCCGTCCACGTTCGCGAGCATACCGTGCCAGGCGTGGATCAAGTCCGGGAACTGGGGCCGAGAAACCCGCCATTTCGGGTAAACCATCGGGCTCGCCGATGCCGATAGGCGGCGTCGGCGCGGCTCACGCACTGTCCGGTCGGCTGTTTCGTGCAATGCGGATGCTACAACGCGGTCGGCGAGCGACTTGTCCGGGCGCCAGGTCGATCTCAAGTCGCCGCCGAGAGTGCCGATAACAATCGAAGACCAGCGGAGAGACCCGCGGCGACAGGTTGTCACGCTTTCGCACGCGATCGATCTGCGAGGCCATCGAGCTCGCATGCGTGCAAGCGCCGGGCGACGTTTCGCAATGGCTCGTCCGATGCTCGGCCAATCAGACAACCTCACGATAGAGACATTTCCATGCTCGCCACGCTGCGCATTTCACGGTTGTTACCCATGCTGCTGCTGGTCGCCTCGCCGGTTCTGGGCGAGGAGATCGTCATTCCCGGCAGCGGCAATCCGGAATACGTGCTCCGTCAGCTCGCCGGTGCGTTCAACGCGTCGCAGAAGGAGCATCGCGTCGTCATCCCGCCGTCGACGGGCACGGCGGGGGCGCTGCGCGACGTGACCGAGGGTACCGCAATGCTCGGACGCGTCGGGCGTCCGCTGAAGGAGAGCGAGCGCGCGGGCGGCATGACGTATCTGCCTCTGGGCCGCGATGCGGTCGTCTTCGTCGCCGGCGCCGCGGTGACCGTACGCGCGGTGACGCAAGCCCAGATGTACGACGTCTTCACCGGGAAGGTCACCGATTGGCGCGACTTGGGCGGCAAGCCCGGTCCGATCCGGGCGGTTGGTCGCGAGGTGACCGACGCCTCGCGCAGCGTGATCGATCGCGCAATGCCGTCCTTTGCGGCCATTCAGTATCCGGAAAGCGTGAAGATCGTCCATCTCGACCCGCAGTTGATCGAGTTGTTGGACCGGTTTCCGACGAGCGTCGGGTTCCTGAACCGATCGGCACTGTACGCGGCGACGACGCGAGTCGTGCCGCTCGCGCTCGATTCGGTCGAGCCGACGATCGACAACGTGAGCTCGGGCCGTTATCCGCTCTGGTTGGAGTTCGGGTTGATCTATCGCTCCGCAAAGCTCTCCGCCGGCGCCCGATCCTTCCTCGCCTACCTCGACACGCCGGCAGCGGTGGACGTCCTGCGTGAATACGGCGTGCAGCCGCTTGCGCCGGGAGCCGGCAAGGCGCACTGACTGCGGCCGCGTCGGCGTAGGGACTCGTCAGCAGCTCGTCATGAAGCTATCGCTCGGGACGACCGGACGCATCGCGGCGGTGTTCGTGTTGCTCGCCGCGGTTTCGCAATGGGTCAGCCTCATGGGCTCGAGGGATCTGCTCGCGACCGTCGTGCACGAGCGTGAGATCGACAAGGTCAAGACGCTCAGCAGCCTGATCCAATCGGAAATCCCCGAGCTGGGCGCCCAGACCCAGTTGCTGGCGAAGCTGCTCCAGGCGCAGGGCAAGCTCGCGACGAGCCTGCAGGCCAAGGATCCGAAGCGCACGGTTGACGTGGCGGAAACGCTTGCCAATGCCCACCGCATTTCCAAGGTCGACGTGCTCACCGTCACGGACAGCGAGGGCGTCGTCGTGTACAGAGCGCACGACCCGTCGCGTCGCGGCGACGTCGCCGCCGAGTGGGGCGTCGCCGAGGCGCTGACCGGGCGCAGCATGCTCGCGAGCTCCCACAACAGGGTGGGCGTCACGATCGAGGCGATCGAACCGATCTGGGCAGGCGGGCAGGTCGTCGGCACCGTCATCGTCGGCAGCCGCCTGGATTCCGAGTTCCTCGAGTGGTTGAGCGCGGCGCTGGGCGCCGACATCGCGCTCGCATCGCGCAGCGGAGAGATCTTGGCGTCGAGCTCGCCGAAGCTCGCGGCGGTCGACAGCGAGGCGGTCACCGACGCGTTCCGCACCAAGATTCCGGTCTATCGCAAAGACGTTCCGGCGCGCACGGTGCAGGTCTATCTGCCGCTCATCATCGTCGACGAGGCGTGGGTCGTCGTCGCGCAAGTCGATGGCAGCTCGGCGTACCGGCTGCTCGACTCCGCGTCGCGCGACTCGGCGGTCCGCGCGTTCGCCGTCGGCGTCGCGAGCGTCGTGCTTGCGATCGTCATTCTTCAATTCGCGTTGAAGCCGCTGCGGCGCCTGCGGGCGCGCGCCGAGCTGGCGCTGCAGGAGCTTACCGGCGAGCATCGAACGGCGACCCGCGGCGACGACATCACGTCAGTCGTGCACGTGCTCGACACGTTGACCGACCGGCTGATGAAGCGCAATCAGGAGCTCGCCGAAGCCAAGGTCAAGGCGGACGCCGCGAGCGAAGCGAAATCGCAGTTCCTCGCGAACATGAGCCATGAGATCCGCACGCCGCTGAACGGCGTGCTCGGCATGGCCGAGCTTCTCCAGACCACGCGGCTCGACGACGTCCAGGCGCACTATTGCCGGTCGATCGCGACCTCGGGGCGGATGCTGCACGAGCTCCTGCGCGACATCCTGGATGTCGCGAAGATCGAGGCGCGCGGCGTGAACCTCGAGAGCATCGCCTTCGACGTGGTCGAGCTCGCGAACGATACCGCGGCAGCCTTCCGGGATCTCGCCGCCGTCGGCGGGAACGCGCTGGTCGTCGAGCTCGCGCCCGCGCTGCCAACCCGCGTCGACGGCGATCCGACACGGTTGCGACAGGTGCTCTCCAACCTGCTCGGCAACGCGGTGAAGTTCACGCACCAAGGCAAGGTGACGTTCACGGTCGCGCCCGTCGATCGCGAACCCGCGGACGCGCGTATCTGGCTGCGCTTCACGGTCTCCGACACCGGCATCGGCATTGCGCCCGAAAAGCTCGCCGGCCTGTTCCGGCCGTTCGTGCAGGCCGACAGCTCGACCACGCGCACCCACGGCGGGTCGGGGCTCGGTCTCGTGATCAGCAAGCATCTCGTCGAGATGATGGGCGGCTCGGTTCACGTGAAGAGCGAGCTCGGCGGCGGGACGTCGTTCTGGTGCGACATTCCGTACGCGGTCACCGCAGCCGATACGCCCAAGCTTGAGGCGGCGTCGGACTCGATGCTGTTCAGCGGCCGTGTGCTGGTGGCCGAAGACAATCCCGTCAACCGCGAGGTCGTCGGCGCATTGCTCGATCGGCTCGGCGTGTCGGTAACGGTCGTGAACGATGGACAGCAGGCCGTCGATGCCATCAGCCAACACGCGTTCGACCTCGTGTTCATGGACTGTCAGATGCCCGTTCTCGACGGATACGCGGCGGTGGCCAAGATCCGCACGCTCGAGCAAGGCGCATCGGCTGGCAGTCGCGTTCCGATCGTCGCGCTGACCGCTGTGGCGAGCGAATCCGATCGCAAGGCGTGTCTCGCGGCGGGAATGGACGATTACGTCGCGAAGCCGTGCTCGTTGCAGGATTTGCGCCGCGCGCTCGGTCGCTGGCTGTGCGGTATGCCGCCGGGCTCGGATCAGCCCGCGGCGCAGCCGCCGGGCGCCGGCGATGCCGCGGCGATCGACGCAGCCGCAGCCGCGCCGGTGATCAACGCGCGCACGTTGGACGCGTTGGAAGCGCTTCTGCCGCAGAAGGGCGCGAGCGTCGTGCGCACCGTCATCGCCGCGTATCTCGACGACGCGCCGAAGCGGCTGCGCGCGATGCACGAGGCGGTCTCGGCGGCGGACGCCGACGCGTTGCGCAAAGCCGCGCACGCGCTGAAGTCGGGCAGCCGCAACGTCGGCGCCGAGGCGCTGGGCACCATGGCGGAGGACATCGAGAAGCTCGGCAAGGCCGGCGACGTGCCGACGGCGTCCGAGCTCGTGCGCGCGGCCGATGCGCACTACGTCCTCGTCGAGCGCGAGCTCGCGCGCCGCAACCAATCACGGAACGAACATGCTGACGCCTAGGCACGGCTCGCAGACCGTTCTCATCGTCGACGACGATCCGACGACGCGGCTCCTCGCGGCCGCCGCGCTCGAGAACGCAGGACTCGCAGTCGTGACGGCCGAGGACGGCGACGAGGCGATCGCCCGCTTCGACCAGACGCAGCCCGACATCGTGCTGCTCGATGTCGATATGCCGGGGCCGAACGGCTTCGAGGTATGCGCGCACATCCGTCGCACGCCGCATGGCCGCCACGTGCCGGTCGTGATGGCGACCGGAATGGATGATCTGCAATCGGTGACACGCGCATACGAATCGGGCGCGACGGACTTCATCGCCAAGCCGCTCCACGTTCCGAGTCTCGCGCACCGCATCCGTTACGTGCTGCGCTCGAGCGCGACGCTGCAGGAGTTGCGCGTGGCGGAGGCCGACAATCGCGCGATGCTCTCCGCGATACCCGATGCGATCTTCCGCGTCGCCGCCGACGGCCGTGTGCTCGCGTATCACCGCGGACGCTCGACGCTTCACCTCGACGATGTGGACAACTGCGTCGGCAAGCACGTGACCGACGTCTTTCCCGGCTCGATCGCGGCGGCGATGTCGGCCGAAACCGGCGGTTGCGGCGACACTGGCGAAATTCGCATCGCCGAGTTTGCGACGACGCACGGCGAGAGCACGATGCACCTCGAAGCGCGCCGCGTCCGTGCGAGCGACGAGCAGGCGCTCGTGTTCGTGCGCGACATCACCAAGCGCAAGGAAACGAGGAGAAGATTCGCTGCCTCGCCTATCAGGACGGTCTCACCGGGATGCCCAATCGGCAGGCGTTCCTGGAAACGCTCGAGCGCGCGCTGTCGGACGCAAGCGCACGCCCGCTCGCCGTCATCTTTCTCGACCTCGACGGCTTCAAGCGCGTCAACGATACGCTCGGCCACGGCGTCGGCGATCACCTGCTCCAGGGGGTGGCCGACCGCCTGAAGCAGTGCACGCGCGCCGGCGATACCCTCGCGCGGCCGAACGCCGACTCGGACATCGCACGGCTCGGGGGCGACGAGTTCACGATCCTGCTGCGCGATCTCGACCGCCCCGAGAACGCTGTCGCCGTCGCCCAGCGCATCCGCGACACGCTGAAACGCCCGTTCACCATCGCGATGAACGAGATCTCGGTGACCGCGAGCATGGGTATCTCGTTCTACCCGGACGACGCGGGCGATGCGGCGTCGCTGCTCAAGTACGCCGACACCGCGATGTATCACGCGAAGGACAGCGGCCGCAACACGTTCAAGCTCTACAGTGCGTCGCTCACCGCGCGCGTGATGGAGCGCGTCGAGTTGGAGAACGGCTTGCGCAAGGCGCTCGCGCGGCAAGAGTTCGTGCTGCACTATCAGCCGCAGGTCGGCACACCGAACGATCAAATCATCGGGATGGAGGCGCTTCTGCGCTGGAACCATCCCGAGCGTGGCCTGCTCTTGCCCGGCGAGTTCGTCGGCATGGCCGAAGAGACGGGGCTCATCGTACCGATCGGCGAGTGGGTTCTGCGCACCGCGTGTGCCGAAAGCCGGCGCTGGCAGGACGAGGTCGGGCGGCCGGTGCGGATTGCCGTCAACCTGTCGGCCGTGCAGTTCAGAGCCGACAATCTCGTGCCGATGATCCGTTCCGTTCTGCGCGAGACGGAGCTCGCGCCCGAGCTGCTCGACCTCGAGATGACCGAGAGCACGCTGATGGACAGCACGGACGCCACCGTCGTGCGGTTGAACGAGATCAAGGCAGCCGGGATCAATGTGTCGATCGACGACTTCGGCACCGGATATTCGTCGATGAGCTACCTCAAGCGATTTCCGGTGAGCGCCCTCAAGATCGATAAGAGCTTCCTCTGCGGCCTTCCGCAGGATGCCGAGAACGTCGCGATTCTGCGCGCGATCATCGCCATGGCGCACGGGCTCAAGATCGGCGTGATTGCCGAAGGCGTCGAGACTCCCGATCAAGCGGCGCTCGTGCGCGCGTTCGGGTGCGACGACTTGCAGGGATTCCACTTCGGCCGGCCCGTGCCGCCCGATCAGGCGCTCGCGATGCTCATGAGAAGCGCAACGTCCGGCAGTGAGCCACAGCGATTGCCGGCGTCGCAACCACGGGCTGCTGTCGACGGATCCCGCTAGCGCGGCGTCAGGCGGCGTCGGTTGGCGCATCTGTTACACTTTCCGCACGCAACGCCGTGTAGCGAACTCCCGATCCGTTGTATCACGCTCGAGCGATCGACGCCGTGCACACCGTCGTCTTCCTCGACCGCGCCAGCCTCGACGCGACGATCCGAGCGCCCGCCTTCGCGCATGTATGGCGCGACTATCCGACGACCGCCGCGCACGAGGTCGCCGAACGTCTGGCCGAAGCGACGATCGCGGTCACCAACAAGATCTGCATCCGCGCCGAGGCGATCGCGCGGCTTCCCGCGCTCGAGATGATCGCGGTCGCGGCGACGGGCACCGATATCGTCGACCTCGGTCCGTGCAGCGAGCGCGGAATCGTCGTCTCGAACATCCGCAATTACGCGACCGCATCGCTGCCCGAGCACGTGTTCGCGCTGATCCTCGCGCTCAGGCGCAATCTGCTCGCCTACCGCAGCGACGTCGAGGCCGGCGAATGGCAGCGCGCGACGACGTTCTGCTTCACGACGCATCCGATCGGCGATCTCGGCGGCGGCACGATCGGCATCATCGGCCTGGGCGCGCTGGGAAAGGCGGTCGCGCGACTCGCGCTCGCGTTCGGCATGCGCGTGCTCGCGTTCGATCCGGTCGCCGCACCGAGCCCCGGCGTCGAGCTGGTATCGGTCGACGACATCCTCGTCCAAGCCGACGTCGTCACGCTGCACGTACCGCTTACCGCGCAGACGCGACACATGATCGGCCGCGACGAGCTCGCGCGGATGAAGCCAAGCGCGATCTTGATCAACACGTCGCGCGGCGGCCTCGTCGACGAGTCGGCGCTCGCCGAAGCGCTCACGACCGAGCGCATCGCCGGCGCCGGGTTCGACGTGCTGACCGAGGAGCCGCCGCGCGGGCCGAATCCGCTGCTCGAGTTGCGGCTGCCGAACTTCATTTTGACGCCGCACGTCGCCTGGGCGAGCGCGCAGGCGCAGCAGGCGCTTGCCGATCAACTCGTCGACAACCTCGAGGCGTTCGCGGTCGGCGCGCCGCGCAACGTCGTGACGTAGCGAGCGACGAGGCGGGTCGTTCGCGGCGCGTCCGGCTAGAATTCGCATTGCCCGCGAACCCCCGCCCGACATGCGCTTCACGATCGCCACCTATAACATCCACAAAGGCTTCTCGCACCTTACGCGCCGGATGGTGATCCACGAGCTGCGCGAGCGGTTGCGCGGGCTGGCGGCGGACATCCTGTTCCTGCAGGAGGTCGTCGGCGTTCACGAGCGCCACGCGGGCCGCTATCGCGATTGGCCCGGCAAGCCGCAGCACGAATTCCTCGCCGACGAGGTGTGGCAGGAGGTCGCGTACGGCAAGAACGCCGTGTACCAGCACGGTCACCACGGCAATGCGCTGCTGTCGCGTTTTCCGATCGCGGGCTTCGAAAACCAGGACATCTCCGCGCACGCGTTCGAGAGCCGCGGACTGCTTCACTGCGAGATCCGGCTCGGCCCACGCACGCCGACGCTTCATTGCATCAATGTCCACCTCGGCCTGTTCGAGAGGGGCCGCCAGTGGCAATTGCGAGCGATGTGCGAGCGCATCCGCGAAACGGTGCCGATGGACGAGCCGCTGGTGATCGCCGGCGACTTCAACGACTGGCGGCGCAAGGTAGACCGCGCGCTCACCGCCGAGCTCGGCGTATCCGAAGTGTTCGAGTCGGTCAAAGGCCGGCCGGCGCGCACGTTTCCGTCGGTGTTGCCGGTGTTTCGGCTCGACCGCATCTACGCGCGCGGCCTTCGCATCGTCGATGCGCGCGTGCATTACGCGTTCCCCGGCGGCGGCCGGATGTCCGACCACGCCGCGCTCGCTGCCACCTTCGAGACCATCAAGCGGGCTCGATGAACCGCTTCATGCGGGGCAACCGCGTGACGCTGCTGAAAAGCGGCAGCGAGTTCTTTCCTGCGCTCGTCGCCGCGATCGGCCGCGCCGAGCGCGAGGTTTGGCTCGAGACGTACATCTACGCGGACGACGAAGCCGGCCGCTTGGTCACCGAAGCGCTGATGCAGGCCGTCGCGCGCGGCGTGCAGGCGCGCGTGCTCGTCGACGGCTGGGGCGCGAAGCTCTATCTCACCGACACGCTCGAGCGCACGATGGTCGACGGCGGCATCATGCTGCTCAAATACCGTCCCGAAGTCGCGCCCTGGCAGTTCCGCTCGCACCGGTTGCGCCGCCTTCACCGCAAGGTCGCGCACGTCGACGGTCGCATCGCGTTCGTCGGCGGAATCAACATCATCGACGACATGAACACGCCGGGGCAGAAGCCGCCGCGCGTCGATTTCGCGGTTATCGTCGAAGGACCGCTGCTCGGATCGGTCGTGCAAACGATGCAGCGCGTGTGGGCGATCAACGAGCTCGTCCAGCTCCGCCAGAGCGAAGTGCCGCTGTTCGCCGCGCCGCGCCGCGCGCGACGCGTCGGCGCGCAGACCGCGAAGTTCCTGATCCGCGACAATCTGCGTCATCGACGCGACATCGAGCGCGCGTATCTCGCGGCGATCCGTCTCGCCAAGTCCGAGATCGTGCTCGCGAACTCGTATTTCTTTCCCGGCATCCGCTTTCGTCGCGCGCTCGCCGCCGCGGCGCAGCGCGGCGTCAAGGTGACGTTGCTGTTGCAGGCACGCGTGGAATACCGCCTCCTGCACTACGCGAGCAAGGCGCTCTATGGCCAGCTACTGACGGCCGGTATCGAGATCCAGGAATACCACCGCTCGTTCATGCACGCGAAGGTTGCGGTGATCGACGCCGTCTGGGCGACCGTCGGCTCGTCCAACATCGACCCGTACAGCCTGCTGATGGCGCGCGAGGCGAACGTCGTCGTCCACGATCCGCATTTCGCCGCCGAGCTTCGCAGCGAGCTCGTCAAGATGATCGAGGAGGGCGCACGGCCCGTCGCGGCGCAGACGTGGGCGCATCGCTCGCGAATCACCAAGGCGCTCAACTGGATCGCCTACGGAATCGTGCGCGTCAGCATGGGCCTGCTCGGCTACGGCGGCAACGAGTGGTTCGGCGACACGCGCGCACGGCGCGGCGGCGCGTGACGCCGTTGCCCGCGCGGTTGCGCGCGCGTCAGGTCTTCTTGCGCGAGCCCTTCGCGGCCATCCGTTCCAGTCGAGCGAGCGCTTCCCGCTTGTTGATGCCGCGAAGCGCGGCGAGCGTTGCGATCTGCCCCGCACGCGGGCGTGCGGCGCCGCGCTCCCAGTTGTAGATCGACTGCGAGCTGACGCCGGCGAGCTTCGCGTAGTCGGCCGCCGAAAGACCGAGCCGCTCGCGCTGCGATCGGAGTCCCTTGGCGACGAATCGCACGCCCTTTGCGGCCGCGCCGGCCGGCGCACCGCGGGGCTTGTCGAACACGCTCCCTTCGAGTCTCGCCACCTGGCGTTCGAGCTTGCTCGCCTGGCGTTTGAGCGTCGCGATGCTGCGTCGATACTGGGCCGATGCCTTGCGCATCGTCTCGATCTGACGGCGAATCTCCCTGCGCGAAAGTCGCGAAATTTCGTCCTTGAGCAGCGTCCCGATGTTCGGCATGCAAAATCCTCGTTTCGGTTGTTCGCCTCGATGTGGCTGCAGGATGATACGCGATTGACGCCTCGCCACGCGAGCGGCGCGCAACGGGCGTGCCGAGCTGCGTCAGCGTGCCGGCGAATTCTTGTGCTTTCTGCCTTTGAGCAGCAGCGAGGGGTCCTCTTTGATCTCGCCCGTCAATCCGCGCACGTCGGTCACGGCCTTCCTCGCCTGGTCTTCGAGCGACGAGAACTTCTCGACCACCTTCGGAAGCTCGTCGAGAAACGCCGT
Organism: uncultured beta proteobacterium; assembly: GCA_963728935.1. GTDB lineage: Bacteria > Pseudomonadota > Gammaproteobacteria > Burkholderiales > Casimicrobiaceae > CAVSMC01. The sequence continues at coordinate 46,652 of CAVSMC010000012.1, forward strand.
CAGATGGTTTCTTTCGTAGCCGATCTCCGGAGTCTGGCCGGCAGGCGTCGCTTCGACGAGGTCCTTCGCGTTGGCGCTGCCGCCGTTGAGCTCGACGAAGACGACGCCCGTGATGCCCTTGAGCCGCAGGCTCGCCTTTGTATCGGTCCTGACCGGCGCGTCCTTGCGCACGCTGACGTCGACCTGCACAAGGCGAGGGTCGGCGGGCTCGATCGCAATCGACTTCACGGTGCCGACGTCGACGCCGCGAAACTTGACAGGGTCGCCGATCGCGAGCCCGCTCACCGATTCGGCGAAGTGGATCCGATAGACGACGTCGTCGCGGTGGCCCGTGCGGGCGAGCCACACGAACGTGAACGCCACCGCGATCGACAGAACGATGATGAACAGCCCTTCCAGAAAATAGCGCTTATCGGATTCCATGATGCTGTTTCCTTGCCGTGAGCGCGCCCTGTGCCCGCGGACCGTGCAGGAATTCGCGCACCCACGGAGTCTTCGAGCGCATCAGGTTATCGAGCGTGTCGACCGTGATCCTGCGGTCGGCGAGAACGGCAACGCGATGGCAGACCGTGAACAGCGTCGTCACGTCGTGGGTCACGAGGATCACCGTGACGCCGAGACCGCGATTGAGCGTCGCGATCAGCGTGTCGATGCCGCTCGCGGTCGTCGGATCGAGGTCGGAGGTCGGCTCGTCGAGAAACAGAATGCGCGGATCGAGCGCGAGCGCCCGTGCGAGCGCCGCGCGCTTGACCATGCCGCCGGAAAGCTGCGAAGGAAACTTGAGCGCGCTCTCCGCCGGCAGCCCGGCGAGCTCGAGCTTCATCGCCGCGATCCGTTGCTGCTCGTTGGCCGTGAGATCGGTGTGCTCGCGCAGCGGAAGCATGACGTTCTGCGCAACGGAAAGCGACGAAAAGAGGGCGCCCTGCTGGAACAGCACGCCGATCATCGCCGCGCGCTCGGCGGGAGCGAGCGCATCGACGCGCTTACCGTCGATGGTGACGGCGCCGGCGTTCGGCCGATGCAGACCCGTCAGCGTCTTCAACAGCACCGACTTGCCGGAGCCCGAGCCACCGGCAATGCCGAGGATTTCGCCAGGCAGCACGTCGAGACTCACCCGGTCGTGCAGACGTTGTTGCCCGAAACGGTTGACGATACCGCGTGCGGCGAGGATCGGCTCGGCGCGATCGTGTCGACCGGTGCTCATAGGCCGAGCTTCTCGAACAGGATCGAGAACAGCGCGTCGAGGACGATCACGAAGAAGATCGCCTTGACCACGGCGCGTGTCGTCTCGGTGCCCACGCTTTCGGCGGATCCGGCAACGCGCAGGCCGTGCATGCAGCCGATCATGCTGATGAAGAAAGCGAAGATCGGCGCTTTGACGAGGCCCACGAACAGGTCGCCCGTGTCGACCGCGTGATGCACGCGATCGAGATACTGGATCGGCGATACGTGCAGCAGCGATTGGCAGACGACCGCCCCGCCGAGCAGGCCGGTCACGTCGGCGAAGAACGTTAGCAGCGGCAGCGTGATGACGAGCGCGATGAGCCGCGGAACGACCAGCATCGTCATCGGATCGAGTCCCATCACGTCGAGCGCATCGATCTCCTCGCGCGCCTTCATCACGCCGATCTCGGCGGTGAATGCGGAGCCCGAGCGGCCGGCGACCATGATCGCGGTGATCAGCACGCCCATCTCGCGCAACACAGATACGGCGACGAGGTCGATCGTCAGCTCCTCGCCGCCATACGGACGCAACTGAACGACGCCCTGATAAGCGATGACGATGCTGATCATGACGGCCATCAAGCCGACGATCGGCAATGCGTTGATGCCGGTCTCGGCGATGTGGCGCGAAATCGACGGCAGCCGCAGGTCGCGCGGATGGGTCGACGCGCGACCGAGCGCGCTCGAAGCGCGACCGACGAACGAAATGACGGCGAGCGTATCGCGCCAAGTCTCATCGGCACCCCTGCCCAGATCGATGACGAACGCACGCCAGCGCGACCGGCGTCGCGCGTTGGGCAGCGGCGCCTGTTCGAGCCCGCAAATCAGATCGAGCAGCGCCTGGTGGTCGACTCGAGCACCGGTGAGCGCGACGCCGTTCGCCTGCAGCGCGCAAAGGAGCTGCGCGCCAGGCGTGTCCAACGCGCGCAGGTTCGCGAGATCGAGTGAGTTCAGCTCGCGCTGCGCGAGCCGGTCCGCCAGCGCGGTGCTTGCTTCACGGAGCGAGCCGATGTCGAGCGCCCCTTCGAGCGCCAGCCGTTCGCCTTCGCCGGTGATGGCGAACCGCGTGGACGAACGTTGCGGAGGCGCTCGCTGCATGTGTTGGGCCTGGCTTGCGCAAGGTCATGTCGTTTCAGCCGCGCATTGCAATAGGCGAGCAACCAACGTGCCACGTCGCCTCACAGGGAATGACCCGCTGCTGCGGGGACTTAGCGATGCGGCATTCGGTCGGGCGGTGAAAAAATTTCACAGCCCCCGGCCGAGCGAGCCCGCACGGGCGCTCAATAACGCGCGTTGCCGGGGGTTCGCGGGAACGGGATGACGTCGCGCACGTTCGACAGGCCCGTGACGTACGCGACCGTTCGCTCGAAGCCGAGGCCGAACCCGGCGTGCGGCACGGTGCCATAACGGCGAAGATCGCGATACCAGCCGTAGTGCTCCTTGTCGAGACCGACTTCGGCAAGACGCGCATCGAGCACGTCGAGCCGCTCCTCGCGCTGGCTGCCGCCGATGATCTCGCCGATGCCGGGCGCGAGCACGTCCATCGCGGCGACCGTGCGGCCGTCGTCGTTGACGCGCATGTAGAACGCCTTGATCGCCTTCGGATAGTTCATCACGATCACCGGCCGCTTCGCGTGCTGCTCGGACAGATAGCGCTCGTGCTCCGACTGCAGGTCCATTCCCCAGTGCACCGGAAACTCGAACTTCTGCTTCGCCTGCTCGAGCACGCGCACGGCCTCGGTGTAATCCATCCGCTCGAACTGCGAGTCGACGATCGCGGTGAGCTTCGCGATCACGCCCTTTTCGATCCTCTCCTCGAAGAACGCCATGTCGTCGGCGCGCTCGGCAAGAACGGTGCGCAGGATGTGCTTCAGCAGCGCCTCGGCGAGCGTCGCGTTGTCGGCGAGGCTCGCGAACGCGATCTCGGGCTCGATCATCCAGAACTCGGCCAAATGCCGGCTCGTGTTCGAGTTCTCGGCGCGAAACGTCGGACCGAACGTGTACACCTTGGAAAGCGCGAGGCAGTACGACTCGACGTTGAGCTGGCCGGAGACGGTGAGGAACGTCTCGCGGCCGAAGAAATCCTGCGCGTAATCGATGCCGCCGGCCGTCGTGCGCGGCAAATTCGCGAGATCGAGCGTCGACACGCGGAAGAGCTCGCCGGCGCCCTCGGCGTCCGACGACGTGATGATCGGCGTGTTGACCCAGACGAAGCCCCGCTGGTCGAAGAAGCGGTGGATCGCCTGCGCGATCGTGTGGCGCACGCGCGTGACCGCGCCGATGACGTTGGTGCGCGGCCGCAGGTGCGCGACTTCGCGCAGGAACTCGAGCGTATGCGGCTTGGGCTGGATCGGGTACGAATCGGGGTCCTCGACCCAGCCGACGACACGCAGCGCGCTCGCCTGCATCTCGAACGGCTGTCCTTTCGCCGGCGACGCCACGATCGTGCCCGTCGCCTCGATGGCGCAGCCCGCCGTCAAGCGCATGACCTCGTCGGCGTAGTTCGGCAGCGTGTTCGGCGCGACGACCTGCACCGGGTGAAACGACGAGCCGTCGGAAACGTGGACGAACGAGATGCCGGCCTTCGAATCGCGCCGCGTGCGCACCCAGCCGTTGACGGTGACGGGCGCATCGCTCGGCGCGCGACCGGCGAGGATGTCGGCGCAGCTCAGGGAAGTCATCGCGGGATCGAAAGTCGAACGAACGAGCCGCCATTCTATCCGCGACGGCGCCGCCTCCGCGGGGCATCATCGGCCGTTTGCTAAACTCGTTGTCCGGGCGCGCTGCTCGACGGAGCGCGCTCGATCCCGATGCGCGGCCGCTCTTCCTCGCTTCCACTGCCCGCCACGCCGACCGCTGGCGCCCCGCGCGGCGACCGGCACGTTATCGCCAAGCTGCTGCCTTACCTGTGGGCGTATCGAGGCCGCGTCGCGGCGGCGCTCGCCTGCCTCGTCGGCGCGAAGATCGCGAACGTCGGCGTGCCGCTACTGATGAAGGACATCGTCGACAGCCTCGACGCCAGAGCGGCGATGCTCGCGGTGCCGTTCGCGCTGCTCGTCGCGTACGCGCTGCTGCGGCTTTCGACGACGATCTTCACCGAGCTGCGCGAGTTCCTGTTCGCCAAGGTGACGCAGCGCGCGGTGCGCAGGATCGCGCTCGAGGTGTTCCGGCACCTGCATGCGCTGTCGCTGCGCTTCCATCTCGCGCGGCAGACGGGCGGTCTCACGCGCGACGTCGAGCGCGGCACGCGCGGCATCTCGACGTTGATCGGCTACGCGCTGTTCTCGATCCTGCCGACGGCGGTCGAGGTCGGGCTCGTCGCGACGATCCTGATCGTGCGCTACGACTGGACGTTCATCGCGATCACCGCCGGGGCGCTCGCGTTCTACGTTGTCGCGACGATCTCGATCACCGAATGGCGGACCAACTTCCGCCGCACGATGAACGAGCTCGACAGCAAGGCGAACACGCGCGCGATCGACAGCCTGTTGAACTACGAGACCGTCAAGTATTTCAACAACGAGGAGTTCGAGGCGCGCCGCTACGACGAGAGCATGCAGCGCTGGGAGCACGCGGCGGTCAAGAGCCAGACGTCGCTGTCGCTTCTGAACATCACGCAAAGCGCGATCATCGCCGTCGCGGTGTCGCTGATCATGTGGCGGGCGACCGTCGGCGTGGTCGCCGACCGGATGACGATCGGCGACCTCGTGCTGGTGAACGCGTTCATGATCCAGCTCTACATTCCGCTCAACTTCTTGGGCGTCATCTACCGCGAGATCAAGCAGGCGCTCGCCGACATGGAGCGGCTGTTCGCGCTCGCCGCCGAGAACACCGAGGTCGCCGACGCGCCGGGTGCGCCGCCGCTGGTCGCAGGACCCGGCGTCGTGCGCTTCGACCACGTCGACTTCGCGTACGAGCCGAACCGCCAGATCCTGTTCGACGTGTCGTTCGCGATTCCCGCCGGCCACACGATCGCGGTCGTCGGACCCTCGGGCTCGGGAAAGTCGACGCTCGCGCGGCTGCTCTACCGCTTCTACGACGTCACCGGCGGGCGGATCACGATCGACGGCCAGGACATCCGCGCCGTGCAGCAGTCGAGCGTGCGCGCGGCCGTAGGCATCGTGCCGCAGGACACGGTGCTGTTCAACGACACGATCGAGTACAACATCCTGTACGGCCGGACCGGTGCATCGCATGACGAGATCGTCGCCGCGGCGAAGATGGCGCAGATCCACGACTTCATCGCGAGCACGCCGGAGGGCTACCAGACGCCGGTCGGCGAGCGCGGACTCAAGCTTTCCGGCGGCGAGAAGCAGCGCGTCGCGATCGCGCGGGCGATCCTCAAGGACCCGCGGATCCTGATCTTCGACGAGGCGACGAGCGCACTCGACTCGCGCTCGGAGAAGGCGATCCAGGCCGAGTTGAAGCGCATCGCACAGGACCGCACGACGCTCACGATCGCGCATCGGCTGTCGACGATCGTCGACGCCGACGTGATCCTCGTGCTCGACCACGGCCGCATCGTCGAGCGGGGGACGCACGCGCAGCTCCTTGCGGCCGACGGCACCTACGCGCGGATGTGGTGGCTGCAGCAGGCCGAGGCGCGCCAGCAGGCGCAGGCGGCGGCGATCGAGGGATCGACCGAGGCCGCCGACGCCGTCGACGTCGGCGACTGAAGCTGGGCGCGAGCCTTCCGCTGGCGTCCGCCGGCGGGATGCCCTTAAGCGGATCGGCCGTTCGGCCGATGAACAGGTGTCATCTTGATCTTGGACAGATACGGTGTTGGCGGGGGCTGGCATCGTCTGCTCCCCTCGTGTTATAAACCCGGCACCTGAAGCCGCATCTGATGAAAACGTTACTTCTTCTTGTTTTGCTGGGGCTAACAGCCTCCCTCGCCGGGACGGTCGCCGCCCAGGGCCCGCTCGCGCTCGATGCCGCCAAGCTCAAGCTGCAGTCGTCGAGCGCGCTGGTCTACGACGCGTCCGCGAATGCGCCGATTTACGCCAAGGCCGCGCAGGAGGTCACGCCGATCGCCTCGCTCACCAAGCTGATGACGGCGATGGTGACGCTCGATGCCGGGCTGCCGATGGACGAGCACATCTCGATCGGCATCGAGGACATCGATTTTCTCAAAGGCTCGAGCTCGCGGCTGCGGCTGGGCATCGAGCTTTCGCGCGAGGAGATGTTGCGCCTTGCGTTGATGGCGTCGGAAAACCGCGCTGCATCGAGCCTCGCGCGCCATTACCCGGGCGGAACGTCGGCGTTCGTCGCCGCGATGAACGCCAAGGCGAAGCTCCTCGCGCTCGAGCACACGCATTTCGTCGAGCCGACGGGGCTGTCCGCGGAAAACGTGTCGACCGCCGGCGATCTCGCGACGATGGTCGCCGCCGCGGCGACGTATCCGATGATCCGGGAGTTCAGCACGACGCAAAGTCACTACGTGTCGGTCGAGCCGACCGGGCAGATCGTCGGGTTCAACAACACCAACGGCCTCGTCAAGAGCCCGCAGTGGGACATCCTGCTGTCGAAGACCGGCTATATCCGCGAAGCCGGACGCTGCCTCGTCATGGTGGCCAACATCGCGAGCAAGCCGTTCGTCATCGTGCTGCTCGATTCGCTGGGCAAGTATTCGCGCGTCGCCGACGCCGTCCGCGTCAAGCATTGGCTCGAAACCGGCGAAGCGCTGCCGCTGGTGAAGGAAGTCACTGCCGCCAAGGTGAAGAAGGCGAGCAAGCGCGTTTCCGGCAAGTTCGAGCCGCGCGCGCGTTTCCGGCAAGTTCGAGCCGCGCGCGGCCACTGAGCCATCGCACGGACGATGAAGCGGCCGCCGTCGAGGCGGCCGCTTCGTTTTGGGCGATCGCATCGCCCGGAACCCCGCGCTCAGCGTGGGCGCATGTTCGGGCGCGCAACGGTTCGCCGTGCACGCGGACAGTGGTTGCCGCAGTGGCGCACGACATCGACGCCAGCGCGATCGAGGCGCCGGCAGGACCACCGGACGATCCTTTCGAGACGCTCGAGTGCCAGCGTGCCTACGCACCGCGCCGGTGCGCTTCGAGCAGCTCCTTCGCATGCGCACGCGTTTTCGCGGTGATCGCGCTGCCCGCGAGCATCCGCGCGATCTCGTTCACGCGCTCCGTCGCGCTAAGGGATGCGACGTCGGCCTGGACCGCTTGCGCGTCGCCCCGCTTCACGACGCGGAAATGGCGGTCGGCGAACGCGGCAACCTGCGGCAGGTGCGTGACGCACAGCACCTGCCGGCGCGTGCCGAGCGACTGCAACAGGCGGCCGACGGTTGCCGCCACCGCGCCGCCGATGCCGACGTCGACCTCGTCGAAGATCAGCGTCGGCACTTCGCCGACCTCGCTCGTCACCACTTGCACGGCGAGCGCGATGCGCGACAGCTCGCCTCCCGACGCAACGCGAGCGAGCGGCCCGAGCGGCTGCTTCGGATGGCTCGACACCTCGAACACGATCTGCTCGACGCCGTAGCTCGCCGGCTCGGCGAGCGGGAGCAGCGCGATCTCGAAGCGGCCGCCCGCCATCGCGAGCTCCTGCATCGCCGCGGTCACCCGATTGGAGAGCTCGTTGGCGGCGAACTCGCGCTTGGCGGAAAGCTCGGCGGCGAGCGCGCGATAGGTCTTTTCGGTGGCGTCCGCGCGGCGCGCGAGCGCCTCGTGATCGGCGGCTTCCGTGAGCGCGGCCACCCGCGCGAGCGTTTCGGCGAGAAGCCGCGGCAGCTCGGAGGGCCGCACACGGTATTTGCGTGCGACGTCATGGACCGCCGTGAGCCGCTCGTCGATGCGCGCGAGCTCGGCCGGATCGACGTCGAGCTTCTGCCGGTAATTGCGCAGCTCGCGCGACGCTTCCTCGAGCTGGATGCGCGCGGGCTCGATCAGCGCCACGATTTCGGAAAGCGCCGCGTCGTGCGCGGCGAGTGCCGCGAGCCGTGTCGCGAGCGCGGCGAGCTTTCGCACGATCGCGACGTCCGATTCGGCGAGCTCGTCTTCGCCGGCGGCCGCCGCTTCGATCAGCGACGCCGCGTGCGCGAGCCGCGCGTGCGCTTGGGTCAGCGCCGTCCATTCTTCGGCGGTGACGGCGAGCGCCGAGAGCTCCTGCACGCGCGCGGAGAGAAGATCGCGCTCGCCCGCCGAGGCCTGCGCCGCCTGCGTGGCCGCGTCGCGTCGCTCGGCCGCTTCTCGCCAGTCGCGCCATGCGGTGGCCGTCTCCCGCGCGAGCGCCGAAAAGCCGCCGAACGCGTCGAGCAGCGTCCGCTGCGCCTCGGCCGATACCAGCGATTGATGCGCGTGCTGCCCGTGCAGGTCGACCAGCCGCTCGCCGATCGATGCGAGCTGGCCGAGGGTCGCCGGTCGGCCGTTGATCCATGCGCGGCTTCGGCCCTGCGCGTCGAGCGTGCGGCGCACGAGCAGCGAGCGGTCTTCGGTCGAAAGACCTTCGCCGTCGAGCCAGGCGAGTACTTCGGGCTGCTCGCCGACGTCGAATGACGCGGCGAGCTCGGCGCGATCAGCGCCCGGCTTCAGCTGCCGCGTTTCGAAGCGGTCGCCGAGCAGCAACGCGAGCGCGTCGAGCAGGATCGACTTGCCGGCGCCCGTCTCCCCGGTCAGCACGGAGAAGCCGCCGTCGAGCTCGAGATCGAGCGCGTCGACGACGACGAAGTTGCGGATCGACAAGAGCCGCAACATGGATCACGTACCCGGACGGAGCTGCTCCGGCGTCTCGCCCCAGTGCAGCTTGCGGCGCAGCATCGCGAAATGGTCGTGATCCTCGGGATGGAGGAAGCGCGCCGGATGCGTCGCGCGGCGGATCGTGATCGCGTCGCCCTCGCTCAACGGGAAGTGCGCCTGGCCGTCGCAGTGGACGCCGGCGTCCTTGCCGCGCAGCAGCCGCACGCTGATCGTCGACGTGTCGGCGATCGCGATCGGCCGATTGGTGAGCGCGTGCGGCGCGACCGGAACGAGCAGGATCGCCGGCACCTGCGGATGGACGATCGGCCCCTGTGCCGAGAGCGCGTACGCGGTGGAACCGGTCGGGGTCGCGACGATCAGACCATCGGCGCGCATCGCGAAGACGAACGCCCCGTCGATCTCGACGGCGAGGTCGATCATGCCGCCCTGGGCGCCTCGGCTCGCGACGACGTCGTTCAGCGCGATCGCCGCGCCCTCGATGCCGTCGTGGCGGCGGATCGTCGCCTGCAGCAACCAGCGGCGCTCCTCGACGTAGCGGCCGCCGAGGATCGCGGCGAGCGCGTCCTCCATCGTCGCGAGCGGAATGTCGGTGAGAAAGCCGAGCCGGCCCTGGTTGACGCCGATCAGCGGGACGTCGAACGGCGCGAGCAGACGCGCGATCGACAGCATCGTGCCGTCGCCGCCGATGACGATCGCGACGTCGGTGCGCTCGCCGAGGTCCTGCGCGGCGGCGCTCGGATAGCCGGGCAGCGGCGTGTAGGCGGCGGTTTCCGCTTCGAGGATGACGTCGTGACCGCGCCGCGCGAGGAACGTCGCGAGCTGCGACAGCGGCTCTGCAATGCCTTGGCTCGCGTAGCGCCCGATCAGCGCCACGCGGCGGAACCTCGCTTCGACCGGTTGGGGCGCGGCCATCGGCGCGATTAGAACACACCGCGTAGGGACCCTTGCAACCCGACGAACGGCCGGGGCGACAAAGGTAGAATGACTCCATCATGGACTCGCGCGCGCAACACCTGCTGAAGCGGCTGATCGAGCGCTATGTCGCCGAAGGTCAGCCGGTCGGGTCGCGCGCGCTGTCGCGACAGTCGGGGCTCGACCTGTCGCCGGCGACGATCCGCAACGTGATGGCCGACCTCGAGGACCTCGGCTATATCGCGAGCCCGCACACGTCGGCGGGCCGCATACCGACGTCGAAGGGTTACCGCTTCTTCGTCGACACGCTGATGATCGTGCGTCCGCTGGAAGCCGTCGAGATCCGGCGGCTCGAAGGCGAGCTCACCGCCGATGCGCCGCAGCAGCTCGTCAACGCCGCGGCGAGCATGCTGTCCGAGCTCACGCATTTCGCCGGCGTCGTTGCGACGCCGAAACGGCGCGACCCGTCGTTTCGCCATCTCGAGTTCCTGCGCCTGTCCGAGCGGCGCGTCCTGCTGATCATCGTGACGCCCGAAGGCGACGTACAGAACCGGATCCTGCACACCGACCGCCCGTACACGCAGGGGCACCTGATCGAGGCGACCAACTTCTTCAACCAGCACTATGCCGGCCATCCGTTTGCGACGGTGCGCACGCTGCTCGCCGACGAGCTCAAGCTGCTGCGCGAGGACATCGTCGGCCTGATGACCGCCGCGGTCGACGCGGGTGACGCGGCGCTGCAGCGCGGCGATGCGCTGGTCGTCAGCGGCGAGAAGAACCTGCTGAACACCGAGGACCTTGCGTCGAACATGAACCGGCTGCGGCGGCTGTTCGAGCTCTTCGACCAGAAGACCTCGCTGCTGCACCTGCTCGACGTCACGCAGCGCACGCAGGGCGTGCAGCTCTATATCGGCGGCGAGTCGGGGCTCGTGCCGCTCGACGAATGCAGCGTGATCGCGGCGCCGTACGAGGTCGACGGCCACGTGATCGGCACGCTTGGCGTCATCGGTCCGACGCGCATGGCGTACGAGCGCGTGATCCCGATCGTCGACGTCACCGCGAAGCTGCTGTCGAATGCGCTGACGCAGCAAATGACCGAGACCTGACGCGGCTGTGGCCGCCGACGTGAATCCGGACGGTGCAGGCTCCGCGCATGCCGCGTTGATCGAGCGCTTCTACGCGGCGCTCGGCCGCCGCGACGCGCAGACGATGGTCGACTGCTATCACCGCGACGCGACGTTCGGCGACCCGGTGTTCCCGGCGCTCGACCGCGACGGCGTCGCCGCGATGTGGCGGATGTTGTGCGCGCGCGGCAAGGACCTCGCCGTGACCGCGACCGCCATCCGCGCCGACGCGACGAGCGGCAGCGCGCATTGGACGGCGCGTTACACGTATTCGGCGAGCGGCCGTTTCGTCGTGAACGAGATCGACGCCGCGTTCGAGTTTCGCGACGGGCTGATCGTGCGTCATCGCGATCGATTCGATCTGCGCCGCTGGCTCGCACGGGCGCTCGGGCCGAAGGGTGCGCTGCTCGGATGGCTGCCGCCGGTGCAGCGGGCGACGCGCGAGCGCGCGGCGAAAGCGCTTGCCGATTGGCGCGCTCGCGAACGTGCATAGCGCGGTCGAAGTGCCGGTCGGATCGGCGTCCGACGCATCGCTGCCGGTTCAAGTCGCGTGCGCGATGTGCGGCGCCGCGCTCGCGGGCCCGTTCTGTCACGCGTGCGGCCAGCCGAGCCGTGTGGCGCGCCGGCCGCTGCGCGAAGCGCTCGCCGGACAGACCGGCCGCGCGATGCGCACGTTGCGCCTGCTGCTGTCGCGGCCCGGCGAGCTCGCCCGCGAAGTCGACGAAGCGCGCGACCGCGACTCCGTGCGCCCGCTCACGCTGCTGCTGCACGTCATCGCGCTCTTCTTTCTGTTGTCGAGCCTCACCGATTTCCGCCTGCAGGCGATGGAGCGCTCGGACAAGAGCGGAGAGCTTCGGCACACGATCGATCAACGGGCGGCGAGGGCGGGCGTTCCACGCGTGCTCTACGCCGAGCGCGTCGAGCGGCGCTTCCAATCGGTATACACGCTGCTCATTGCGTTGTCGTCGATCGTCTACGCCGGCGCGCTCGCCGCCGTGCATCGGCAGGCGCGCAAGCCGTGGATCGTGCACGTCGCCGCGGCGATCCATTTCATGTGCGCCGTGTTCGTGATCTCGCTCGGCGCATTCGTTGCCGGCCGCGCACTGGGCTGGCCGTACTTCGACAACCTCGCCGCGTGGAACGCCGCCGTGAACGTGATCGGATTCGCTTATCTCGTGCTGATGATCCGCCGCGTCTACGCGCAGGCGTGGCCGAAGGTGCTCGCGAAGGGCGCTGTCGTGCTGGTCGCGGGCTCGCTGTCCGACACGCTGATGTTCATCGCGTCGTTGAACCTCGCGCTGTGGCTGGGCTAGCGATGCGCTACGCCGCCGAGCCGCCGTTCGCCCACGACCGCGTGACGAAAGTCGGCGTGTTGCTGGTGAACCTCGGCACGCCCGACGCGCCGACGCCCGCGGCGGTTCGTGCCTATCTCGCGCAATTTCTGACCGATCCGCGCGTGGTCGAGATTCCGCCGGCGCTGTGGCGGCCGATCCTCCACGGGGCGGTCCTGCGGACGCGGCCGGCAAGATCGGCGGCCAAGTACGCGCTGATCTGGACCAAGGACGGCTCGCCGCTCGCCGTGCATAGCGTCAAGCAGCGCTCGCTGTTGCAGGGCCTGGTCGGCCAGCGGTTGAAAGCAGCCGGGATGCCGTCGGACCACGTGTCGATCGAGCTCGCGATGCGTTACGGGCGACCGGCGATCGCGAGCGCGCTCGACGCGCTGCGCGCCGGCGGCTGCGACCGAATCCTGGTCGTCCCGCTATATCCGCAGTACGCGGCGAGCGCGACCGCCTCGGTATTGGACGCGGTCTACGACTACGCGCGCCGGCGCCGCCGGATGCCGGCCTTGCGATCGATCGACTGCTTCCACGACGACGCCGGCTACATCAAGGCGCTTGCGCAGAACGTCAACGACTACTGGATGCGCCACGGTCGGCCGGAAAAGCTCGTGCTGTCGTTTCACGGCGTGCCGCGCCGCACGCTCGACAAGGGCGATCCGTACCACTGCCAGTGCCAGAAGACGACGCGGCTGCTCGTCGCGGAGCTTGGGCTCGAGCCCGCGCAATACGCGGTCTCGTTCCAGTCGCGATTCGGCCGCGCCGCGTGGTTGAAGCCGTACACGGCGGACACCTTGGCCGATCTGGGCGCGGCGGGCTCCCGGCGAATCGACGTGTTCTGCCCCGGATTTGTCGCCGATTGCCTCGAAACGCTCGAAGAGATCGGCATCGAGGGCAAACGAGCGTTCCAGGCGGCCGGCGGCCAGGATTTCCACGTGATCCCCTGCCTGAACGAGCACCCGATGTGGATCGCTGCGCTCGCTGACCTGGTGCTGCGCAACCTCGCGGGCTGGCTCGCGCCGCCGCCTGACGCCGCGGCGCGCGAGCTCGCGCTGCTTCGGGCGCGAAACCTCGGCGCGCAGCGCTAGGGACGCTCGGGTTGTTGCCGGGCGTTTCCCCCGGAGGCGGGTTGAAATGCGGCGAAGGGCCCCCACCGTTCGTTTGTTGCGCCCCGGCAGGGGGCGGGTTTCTTGAGGGAGCGGCGTAACGATGCAAGACTCGAACACTCACACTCCGGACGACCCGGTCGCGCTGCCGATCGACGGCGAGCACGCGGTGGCCGACACCGGGCCCGGGGCGTCGCTCGACCCGGCGCCCGACATCGCCGAGCTGCTGCGCAGAGCCGAAGCCGAGGCCGCCGAGCTCAAGGACGCTTGGTTGCGCGCCCGCGCCGAGATCGACAACGTCCGAAAACAGGCGGCGAACGACGTCGCCAAGGCGCACAAGTACGCGATCGAGCGCTTCGCCGAGGACCTGCTGCCGGTCCGCGACGCGCTCGAGCAGACGCTCGCGCAGCAATCGACCGCGACGGCATCCGAGGCGCTCGTTTCCGGCGTCGAGCTCACGCTGCGGCAGCTCGCGAGCGCATTCGAGAAGGTGGGGATCACGCCGATCGACCCGGCGGGGCAGAAGTTCGACCCGCACCGCCACCAGGCGATGCAGATGGTCGACTCCAACCTGCCCGCCAATACGGTGGTGACCGTTTTCCAGAAGGGCTACCTGATCAACGACCGCGTGCTGCGCCCGGCGCTGGTCACCGTTTCCAAGGGCACCGACGGCGCGGCATGACGCCGGGGCGCCAGCGTTCGCTTGATTCGCCGGACGAAAACCCCAACTAGGCTCAAAGGCAAAGCAACCACCGCATCGGAAGGAAGACGAACATGGCCAAGATCATCGGCATCGACCTCGGCACGACCAACAGCTGCGTCGCCATCATGGAAGGCGGCAAGCCGAAGGTGATCGAGAACTCTGAAGGCTCGCGCACGACGCCGTCGGTCGTCGCGTACACGGAAGACGGCGAGATCCTCGTCGGCGCGCCCGCCAAGCGGCAGGCGGTCACCAACGCGAAGAATACGATCTACGCGGTCAAGCGGCTCATCGGACGAAAGTTCGAGGACGCCGAAGTGCAGAAGGACATCAAGCTGATGCCCTTCAAGATCGTGCGCGCCGACAACGGCGACGCGTGGGTCGAGGTGCGCGGCAAGAAGATCGCGCCGCAACAGGTGTCGGCCGAGATCCTGCGCAAGATGAAGAAGACCGCCGAAGACTACCTCGGCGAGGAAGTGACCGAGGCGGTGATCACGGTACCGGCGTACTTCAACGATTCGCAGCGGCAGGCGACCAAGGACGCCGGCCGCATCGCCGGCCTCGAAGTGAAGCGCATCATCAACGAGCCGACCGCCGCCGCGCTCGCGTTCGGCCTCGACAAGCGCGAAGGCGACCGCAAGATCGGCGTCTACGACCTCGGCGGCGGCACGTTCGACATCTCGATGATCGAGATCGCCGAAGTCGACAAGGAGCATCAGTTCGAGGTGCTCTCCACCAACGGCGACACGTTCCTCGGTGGCGAGGACTTCGACCAGCGGCTGATCGACTACATCGTCACCGAGTTCAAGAAGGACCAGGGCGTCGACCTCAAGAACGACGTGCTCGCGCTGCAGCGGCTGAAGGAGTCGGCCGAGAAGGCGAAGATCGAGCTTTCGAGCTCGCAGCAGACCGAGATCAACCTGCCGTACATCACCGCCGACCAGTCGGGTCCGAAGCACCTGACGATGAAGGTCACGCGCGCGAAGTTCGAGTCGCTGGTCGAAGAGCTGATCGCGCGCACGATCGAGCCTTGCCGGATCGCGGTGAAAGATGCCGGCGTCAAGCTCTCGGAGATCGGCGACGTGATCCTCGTCGGCGGCCAGACGCGGATGCCGAAGGTGCAGGACACGGTGAAGGAGTTCTTCGGCAAGGAGCCGCGCAAGGACGTCAACCCCGACGAGGCGGTCGCCGTGGGTGCGGCGATCCAGGGCGGCGTGCTCAAGGGCGACGTCAAGGACGTGCTGCTGCTCGACGTGACGCCGCTTTCCCTCGGCATCGAGACGCTCGGCGGCGTGATGACGAAGTTGATCCAGAAGAACACGACGATCCCGACCAAGGCGCAGCAGGTGTTCTCGACCGCCGACGACAGCCAGTCGGCGGTGACGATCCACGTGCTGCAGGGCGAGCGCGATGTCGCATCGGGCAACAAGAGCCTCGGCCAGTTCAACCTCGAGGGCATTCCGCCGGCGCCGCGCGGCATGCCGCAGATCGAAGTGACGTTCGACATCGACGCGAACGGCATCCTGCACGTGTCGGCGAAGGACAAGGCGACCGGCAAGGAGAACAAGATCACGATCAAGGCGAGCAGCGGGCTTAACGAGCAGGAGATCGAGCGGATGGTGAAGGACGCCGAATCGCACGCCGAGGAAGACAAGCGGCAGCTCGAGATCGTGCAGGCGCGCAACGGCCTCGACACGCTGGTGCACAGTGTGAAGAAGTCGCTCGGCGAATACGGCGACAAGGTCGGAGGCGACGACAAGTCGAAGATCGAGGCCGCGGTGAAGGAAGCCGAGGACCTGCTGAAGAAGAACGATGCGTCGAAGAGCGAGCTCGAGGCGAAGTCCGAGGCGCTCGCGAAGGCGGCGCAGAAGATCGGCGAGCTGATGTATGCCGATGCGCAGAAGGCGCAGGGTGGCGCCGCGCATCAGGGGCCGGAAGCCGGTGGTGGCGGCGGTCAGAACGAGGAGAAAGTCGTCGACGCCGAATACACGGAGGTGAAGGATCGGAAGTGAGGCTTCGCGGTCGCGAAGCCCCACTTCGCGATCGCACCTCCTTCGATATTACGTCGCTGAAGCCGGCACGCTCGTTGCGGCGCCCCGCCGGCGACGTAATATCTGGCCGAGTTTAAGCGTCGCCTGCCGGCGCCGCTTAACTCGGCCTTTGGCGTTGTGGCGATTCGAGGCGTTGTTGTGCAGGGGATTTGATGGCGAAGCGTGACTTTTACTCGGTGCTCGGCGTCAATCGCGACGCGTCCGAGGAGGACATCAAGAAGGCCTATCGCAAGCTCGCGATGAAGCATCATCCGGACCGCAATCCGGACGACAAGGGCTCCGAGGACAAATTCAAGGAAGCGAAGGAAGCCTACGAAGTCCTGACCGACGCGAGAAAGCGCGCCGCCTACGACCAGTTCGGCCATGCCGGAGTCGACGCTTCCGCCGGCGGTTTCGGCGCACGCGGCGCAGGGCCGGAAGGGTTCGGCGGCTTCGCCGATGCGTTCGGCGACATCTTCGGCGAGATCTTCGGTGCGGGCGCGGGACGCGGGCGCGGCGGCGTCTTTCGCGGCGCGGACCTGCGCTACAACCTCGAACTGACGCTCGAGGAGGCTGCGCGCGGCACCGAAGCGAAGATCCGCATTCCGACGATGGAGCAATGCGAGACGTGCCACGGGAGCGGCGCGAAGCCCGGCACGCAGCCAAAGCCCTGCACGACGTGCCACGGGCGCGGCGAAGTGCGCGTGTCGCAGGGGTTCTTCTCGATCCAGCAGACGTGTCCGACGTGCCACGGAACCGGCAAGGTGATCGCCGATCCGTGCACGACGTGTCATGGCGCCGGGCGCACGAAGAAGCACAAGACGCTGTCGGTGAAGATTCCGGCCGGCGTCGACCAGGACGACCGGATCCGTCTCGGCGGCGAAGGCGAAGCCGGCGTGAACGGCGGCCCGACCGGCGACCTCTACGTCGTCGTCAATCTGAAGCCGCATGCGGTGTTCCAGCGCGAAGGCGCCGACCTGCACTGCGAGATGCCGATCAACTTCGCGACGGCGGCGCTCGGCGGCGAGATCGACATTCCGACGCTCGACGGACACGCGAAGATCAAGATCCCGGCCGAAACGCAGACGGGGCAGGTGTTCAGGCTTCGCAACAGGGGCATCCGGCCGGTGCGTGGATCGGTCGTCGGCGATCTGTATTGCCACGTCGCGATCGAGACGCCGGTGAAGCTCACGTCGCGGCAGAAGGAACTGTTGCGCGAATTCGAGGCGATCAGCGAGCAGGATCCCGGCGCGCACAACCCGCGTGCGAAGTCGTGGATGGAGAAAGTGAAGGATTTCTTCGGCGCGTAGGCGACGCGCGCGATCCGCTACAATCGCGCGGTTTGCACGCCGACAAGTTGCGCGCTCATCGGAGAATCCGCATGATCCATCGTCTCGCTGCGCTGCTTGCCGCGCTCGCTTTCTGCGTGACGCCCGCGCTTGCGCAAATCAAGATCGGCCTGATGGTGTCGGCGACCGGTCCGACGACGGCGATCGGTCAGCCGCAGAAGAATACCGGCGATCTGCTGCCGAAGACGATCGGCAACGCGACCGTCGAATACATCTCGCTCGAAGACGCCGGCGACACGACGCGCGGCGTGCAGAACGCGAAGAAGCTCTTGCAGGAGAACAACATCGATGCGCTGATCGGGCCGTCGACGACGCCGATCGCGCTCGCGATCCTCGATCTCATTGCGGAAGCCAAGGTGCCGCTGCTCGCGACGGTCGGCACGTCGAGCGTCGTCGAGCCGGTCGACGCGAAGCGGCGATGGGTGTTCAAGACGACGCAGAACGACGACCTGATCGCCGCCGCGCTCGTGAAGCACATGACGAAGGCGGGCGTCAAGACGATCGGTTTCATCGGCTTCAAGGATCCGTACGGCGAGAACTGGTATCGCGTGTTCGCGCCGCTCGCCGAAAAGGCCGGCGTGCGTCTCGTCGCGACCGAGTACTATCAGCGGGCGGACCCGAGCGTGACGGGTCAGGCGCTCAAGCTGATCGCGGCGAAGCCCGACGCCGTTCTCGTCGCGGGCGTCGGCGGGCCAGGTGTGCTGCCGCAAGTCACGCTGCGCGATCAAGGCTACAAGGGGACGATCTATCAAACGCATGGAGTGGCGACCGACGATTTCATCCGTCTTGGCAAGGACAAGGTCGAAGGCACGATCCTCGCTGCCGGCCCGATGCTCGTGATCGACGAGATAGCCGATTCGAACCCGATCAAGAAGGTCGCGCAGAATTACATCGCGCTCTACGAGAAGCAATACGGCCAGAAGCCCGCGACGTTCGGCGCCAACACGTGGGATGCCGGCATCATCCTCGCGCGTGCGATTCCGCTTGCGCTCGCCAAGGCGAAGCCCGGTACCGAGGCGTTTCGTACGGCGCTGCGCGATGCGATCGAGCAGGAGCGCGAGATCGTCGGCTGCCAAGGCGTGTTCAACATGTCACCGACCAATCACAACGGCATGGACGAGCGCGCCCGCGTGCTGGTGACGGTGAGAAGCGGCAAGTTCCGGCTGCTCGGCGAGTGATGTCCGCAGTGAATCCGCCCTCACCTGGCGTCGTGGGTGTTCTGCTCGCTGCCGGGCGCGGCACGCGCTTCGGCGGCGACAAACTGCTCGCTTTGCCGCGCTCGGCCGATCTTCCTGGCGAGCCCATCGGTGTCGTCGCGCTGAGGCATCTGCGAGCGGCGGTAGCGGACGTCGTCGCCGTCGTCAGGCCCGACGATCACGCTCTCGCGGCCGAGCTTGGTGCAAACGGTGCGCGCATCGTTCGCTGCGTGAATGCCGACGACGGCATGGGCGCGAGCCTTGCGTGCGGCGTGCGCGCCGCCGCCGATGCGCGAGGCTGGATCGTCGCGCTCGCCGATATGCCGTGGATCACACCGGCGACGATTGCGCGCGTTGCCGCCGCGATCGAGCACGGCGCACCGCTCGCCGCCGCGTTTCACGCTGGTCGACGCGGACATCCGGTCGGATTTTCGCGCGGCTGCTACGACGCACTCGCGGCGTTGACCGGCGATGAAGGCGCCAAGAACATCCTCGCCGCGCGAGCGGACAACCTCGTGCGCGTCGATACCGACGAGGACGGCGTGCTGCGCGACGTCGATACTGCTTCCGATCTCGCGTAAACGTTGTCCCGCGCACGCGGGGACCTGGCGGCGAGGCACGGCGACGACACTGGATTCCCGCGGCCGCGACAAGCTCGTCGTCCCCGCGCACGCGGGGACCCAGCGTCTTCCGCGGGCGGAAAACGAACGACACTGGATTCCCGCGTCCGCGGGAATGACAAGCCGTCGTCCCGCGCACGCGGGGGCCCAGCGGCATTCGAGGCACGGCGACGACACTGGATTCCTCGCGGCCGCGACAAGCTCGTCGTCCCCGCGCACGCGGGGACCCAGCGTCTTCCGCAGGCGAAAACGAACGACACTGGATTCCCGCGTCCGCGGGAATGACAAGCCGTCGTCCCGCGCACGCGGGGGCCCAGCGGCATTCGAGGCACGGCGACGACACTGGATTCCCGCGTCCGCGACAAGCTCGTCGTCCCCGCGCACGCGGGGACCCAGCGTCTTCCGCGGGCGGAAAACGAACGACACTGGATTCCCGCGTCCGCGGGAATGACAAGCCGTCGTCCCGCGCACGCGGGGACCTAGCGGCATTCGAGGCACGGCGACGACACTGGATTCCTCGCGTCCGCGGGAATGACGAGCCCGTCGTCCCCGCGCACGCGGGGACCCAGCGTCTTCCGCGGGCGGAAAACGACCGACACGGGATTCCCGCGTTCGCGGCCATGGCACGTTTCAGTCCGCCTCGCGCTGCCACATGTCGGGCTGGCGCTCGACGATGCGCTTCTCTTCCTCGACGGCGCGCCACCACGCGCGGAAGTCGTGCGGCTCGAGCGGATGCGAGATGAGGAATCCCTGCGCTTCCTCGCAGCCGTGGCGCTTCAGATATTCGAACTGGCCCGCGGTTTCGACGCCCTCGGCGATCACGCGCAGTCCGAGCGAGTGCGACAGCGCGATGATGAGCTGCGCGATTGTCTCGTCGCTCTCGTTGCGCTCGAGGCCATGTACGAAGCGCTGGTCGATCTTGACGCCCTGGATCGGCAGGCGCGCGAGATACGACAGGCTCGAATATCCGGTGCCGAAGTCGTCGATCGTGATCGACACGCCGCGCTGCTTGAGCTTCATCAGCGTCGTGACGGCCTTTTCCGGGTGCGTGATGATGATGCTCTCGGTGATCTCGAGATTGAGGTAGTGCGCGGCAAGCCCGCTCGCGGCGAGCGCGTCCTCGACGGTCGACAGCCAGTTGTCGTGCTGCAGCTGCTGCACCGAAAGGTTGACCGCGAGGCGAAGCTGCATGCCCTGACGATGCCACTGAGCGACCTGCCGGCACGCGTCTCGCAGCACGCGCGCGCCGAGCGCCTGAATCATTCCCGATTCCTCGGCGATCGGGATGAATTCCCCCGGCAGCACGATGCCGCGATCGGGGTCGCGCCAGCGCAGCAGCGCCTCGACGCCGCATACGTGCGCCGTCTGCATCTCGATCAACGGCTGATAGACGAGGAAGAACTCGTCGTCCATCATCGCGCGGCGCATGTCGGTCTCGAGCTGCAGCCGCTGCTGGACGCGCGCGTTCATGTCCGCCGTGTAGAAGCGGTACGAGTTGCGGCCGGCGTCCTTCGCCGCATACATCGCCGTGTCCGCGTGCTTGATCAGCGTCACCGGCTCGCTCGCGTCGAGCGGATACATCGACACGCCGATCGAACAGGTGAGCGTCGGCACCTGGTCGGACAGGCGGAACGGCGCGAGAAACGAGTCGCGCACCCGCGATAGCACCGTCATCGTCTCGAACGTCGCGTTCGCCGGATCGAGTCCGGGCAGCACCAGCACGAACTCGTCGCCACCGAGCCGGGCGACGGTGTCCGATTCGCGCACTGCGCTGGTCAGACGCTGCGCGACCGCCTGCAGCAACTGGTCGCCGCAATCGTGCCCGAGCGTGTCGTTGATGCGCTTGAATTGGTCGAAGTCGAGGAACAGGCAGGCGACGTGCGTGCCTTCGCGCTGCGCCTGCGCGAGGATCTGCTTGAGCCTTTGATTGAGCAGGCTTCGGTTCGGCAGTCCGGTGAGGATGTCGTGCTGGGCGAGCTTGTACGCGTGCGCGGTGGCCACCTCGAGCTCTTTCGTGCGCTGGACGACTTTGTCTTCGAGCGTCCGCTGATAGCCGGCGACCTCGGCCTGCGACTGCGCGAGCCGCTGCGTCATGTGATTGAACGTGTGCGTGAGAAGGCCGAGCTCGTCCGACGAACGCGCCGGCACATAGACGTCGAGATTGCCGGAGCCGACGGCGCGCGCGGCGCGCATCAGCCGTCGCATCGGCGCGACGAGCCTGCGCGTGAGCAGCAGCGTGCCGCCGATCGCGATAACGACCAGAAGGCTCACGATGCTCAGCGCACCGACCAGATGCATGCGGAATTGCTGCCGCGCGCGCTCGCGCGTCATGCCTAGCCGGACGACGCCGATCACCTCCTTCGACGCGCTCGCGCCGTCCACCGCAAGCACGGGAGCGCTGAGCTCGATGTAGCGCTGTCCGCCGATCGTTTGACTGACCACTGCGACGCCGGTCGCCGCCGGGGCGCTCGGCATCGGCCGCGGCAGCGCGAGCTTCGCGAGAGTGCGCGCGAAGCGCCGCTCGGCGAGCGCCTCGCCTGTGGCGTCGACGACGCAGACGTATGCGACGTCGGCCTCGCTCGCGAGGCGGTCGAGCAGCGCGTCGACGTTCGCGCGGTCCTTCTGCGCAACGGCATGCGCGACCAGCTCGGCGAGCATCATCAGCACCGGCACGCCCTGATTGCGCAGCTCCGATTCCTCTTCGCGCCACTGTTGCCACGAGTAGTAGCTGGTGATCGATATCGCGGTGAGGAAGATGATGCCGATCGTCAGCAGGTTCAGCTTGGCGAGCAGGCCGAGCCGCACCGGCGGCAGGTTCAGCGGCGACGTCGTGTCGGCCGCGAGCGGCGCGAAGAGGCGGCGCAGGCTTCGCAGGCCGTTCAACATGGCATCGATCGCTACGGGCTCGCCGTGCGCTCGACCTCGCGCGGCATCAGCTCGCGGTCACGGGAATTTTGCCGATCTTGGCCTGCCATTCGCGAGGTCCGGTCTGATGGACCGATTCGCCCTTCGCGTCGACCGCGACGGTAACCGGCATGTCCTTCACGTCGAACTCGTAGATCGCTTCCATGCCGAGATCGGCGAACGCGACGACGCGCGCGCTGCGGATCGCCTTCGCGACGAGATAAGCGGCGCCGCCGACCGCCATCAGGTAAGCGGCCTTGTGCTTGCGGATCGCTTCGATCGCGGCCGGTCCTCGCTCCGCCTTGCCGATCATCGCGATCAACCCCGTCTTCGCGAGCATCGTTTCGGTGAACTTGTCCATTCGCGTCGCAGTGGTCGGCCCGGCCGGACCGACGACCTCATCGCGCACCGGATCGACCGGACCGACGTAGTAGATGACGCGGTTGGTGAAGTCGACCGGCAGACGCTCGCCCTTCGCAAGCATGTCGGCGATGCGCATGTGCGCGGCGTCGCGGCCCGTGAGCATCCTGCCGTTCAACAGCAGTTGCTCGCCCGGTTTCCAGCTCGCGACCTCGGCGGGCGTGAGCGCGTCGAGATCGACGCGGCGCGACTGCGGCGACGGCGTCCATTCGACCTTCGGCCAGCGCGCGAGATCGGGCACGTCGAGCTTTGCCGGTCCGCTGCCGTCGAGCGTGAAGTGCGCGTGTCGAGTCGCCGCGCAGTTCGGAATCATCGCGATCGGCAGGCTCGCCGCGTGAGTCGGGTAGTCGAGGATCTTGACGTCGAGCACGGTCGACAGTCCGCCCAGCCCTTGCGCGCCGATGCCGAGCGCGTTGACCTTGTCGAAGAGCTCGATGCGAAGCTCCTCGACGCGGTTTCGCGGCCCGCGCGCCTTGAGCGCATGCATGTCGATCGGCTGCATCAACGATTCCTTGGCGAGCACCATCGCCTTCTCGGCGCTGCCGCCGATGCCGATACCGAGCATCCCGGGTGGGCACCAGCCGGCGCCCATCGTCGGAACCGTCTTCAGCGTCCAGTCGACGATCGAGTCGGATGGGTTCAGCATCGCGAACTTCGACTTGTTCTCGCTGCCGCCGCCCTTCGCGGCGATCTTCACTTCGACGTCACCGCCCGGCACGAGGTCGAAGTGCACGACCGCGGGCGTGTTGTCCTTCGTGTTCTTGCGGGCGCCGGCGGGGTCGGCGAGGATCGACGCCCGCAGCTTGTTGTCGGGGTCGAGATACGCGCGGCGCACCCCTTCGTTCACCATGTCGGCGACGCTCGTCGTCGCGCTGTCCCAGCGCACGTCCATGCCGACCCTGACGAACGCCACGACGATGCCGGTGTCCTGGCAGATCGGCCGATGCCCTTCGGCGCACATCCGCGAATTGGTCAGGATCTGCGCGATCGCGTCCTTCGCCGCCGGCGACTGTTCGGCGGCGTACGCTTCGCCCAGCGCTTCGATGTAGTCGATCGGGTGATAGTACGAGATGTACTGCAGCGCGTCGGCGACGCTGTCGATCAGGTCCTGCCGGCGGATCGTGGCCATTGACACCTCCGTTCGAATCAATGTTCGTCGCGCAAGCCCGGCGGCGCATCGCGCGGAAGCTTCGACGGCGCCTTTCCGCTCGCGACGATCAGGCCGAGGTAGGGCCGAAGCTGCAGCCACCGGCTCATGAAGACGATGCGCGGGATCGGTCCGAGCGTCGGGTTCAAGGTCGGCATGGCCGGACGGCAAACACGCAATTTTATCATCGGCCCTCGGCCGCTCGCCGACAGCGCCGTAAAGCGACTGCGCTGCTCGCGCGTAAGCTTCCCGTAAGCGACGTCGCCTATAACGACGCCAGGACGGACGCCGGCCCGCCTTCGCATTGCCGGCTGCACGTTGCGCGGGCGGCAGGCGGTTGGTTAGACTGCCATGGTCGAGCGTCATTGGTCCTCGCGCAACGCGCGGATCCAAAGCGAACTGGAGGAGGAAGGGCATGTCCACGATCGAGTCCGTCTCGCACGAAAACCGGTTGTTTCCGCCGCCGGCGAGCTTTGTCGCGCAGGCGAACGTCACACCGGCCGAAGTCGACCGGCTGAACGCGGCCGCGGCGAAGGACTTCGCCGGATTCTGGGCCGGTCTTGCGCGCGAGACGCTGCTGTGGAAGAAGCCGTTCACGCGAGCGCTCGACGAGTCGAACGCTCCGTTCTACAAATGGTTCGACGACGGCGAGCTCAACGTCTCCTACAACTGCCTCGAGCGCAACCTGCAGAACGGCAACGCGGGCAAGACCGCGATCATATTCGAGGCGGACGACGGCAAGCAGACGCGCGTCACGTATCAGGATCTCTATCACCGCGTCTGCCGGCTAGCGAACGGGCTGCATTCGCTCGGCATCAAGAAGGGCGACCGCGTGATCGTCTACATGCCGATGTCGATCGAGGGTGTGGTCGCGATGCAGGCGTGCGCGCGCATCGGCGCGACGCACTCGGTCGTGTTCGGCGGCTTTTCGGCTAAGTCGTTGC
Organism: uncultured beta proteobacterium; assembly: GCA_963728935.1. Taxonomy (GTDB): domain Bacteria; phylum Pseudomonadota; class Gammaproteobacteria; order Burkholderiales; family Casimicrobiaceae; genus CAVSMC01. The sequence goes on from CAVSMC010000012.1 coordinate 71,368, forward strand.
AGGAGCGGATCATCGACGCCGGCGCGGTGGCCGTCATCACCGCCGATGAGCAGATGCGGGGCGGCAAGCCGCTGCCGTTGAAGGCGATCGTCGACGAGGCGCTGGGCCTTGGCGGTTGCGAGGTGATCCGCAACGTCGTTGTCTATCAGCGCACCGGCGGCAACGTCTCGTTCAAGCCGCCGCGCGACGTATGGCTGCACGAGCTGTCCGCTGCGCAGGCGGACACCTGCGAGCCGGAATGGGTCGGCGCCGAGCATCCGCTGTTCATCCTGTACACATCGGGCTCGACCGGAAAACCGAAAGGCGTGCAGCACAGTTCCGGCGGCTACTTGCTGTGGGCGATGCTGACGATGCGCTGGGTGTTCGACATCAAGCCGCAGGACATCTTCTGGTGCACGGCCGACATCGGCTGGGTCACCGGCCACACGTACATCGCGTACGGGCCGCTCGCGTGCGGCGCGACCGAGATCGTCTTCGAGGGCGTACCGACTTATCCGGACGCCGGCCGCTTCTGGAAGATGATCCAGGACCACAAGGTCAACATCTTCTATACGGCGCCGACCGCGATCCGCTCACTGATCAAGGCGGCCAACGCGAATCCGCAGTACGCGCCCGACCGCTACGACCTGTCCAGCCTGCGCCTGCTCGGCACCGTCGGCGAGCCGATCAATCCGGAAGCGTGGATGTGGTATCACACCCAGGTTGGCCGCGAGCGCTGTCCGATCGTCGATACGTGGTGGCAGACGGAAACGGGCGGCCACATGATCTCGCCTCTGCCCGGCGTGACCGCGCTCGTCCCCGGGTCGTGCACGCTCCCGATTCCGGGGATCATGGCGGCTATCGTCGATGAGACCGGCCACGACGTCGAGAACGGACACGGCGGCATTCTCGTGGTCAAGCGGCCGTGGCCGGCGATGATCCGCACGATCTGGGGCGACCCGGAACGCTACAAGAAGTCGTACTACCCGGAGGAGCTCGGCGGCAAGCTCTATCTCGCGGGCGACGGCTCGGTGCGCGACAAGGAGCGCGGCTATTTCACGATCATGGGCCGCATCGACGACGTGCTCAATGTGTCGGGCCACCGGCTCGGCACGATGGAGATCGAGTCGGCGCTGGTCGCCAATCCGATGGTTGCCGAAGCAGCGGTCGTCGGACGTCCCGATGACATGACCGGCGAAGCGGTATGCGCGTTCGTCGTGCTGAAGCAGGCGCATCCCGAGGGCGCGGCGGCGGAGAAGATCGCGAAGGAGTTGCGCGATTGGGTGGGCAAGGAGATCGGCCCGATCGCGAAGCCGAAGGACATCCGCTTCGGCGACAACCTTCCGAAGACGCGCTCGGGCAAGATCATGCGGCGGCTGCTGCGCTCGCTCGCGAAAGGGGAGGAGATCACGCAGGACATCTCGACGCTGGAAAACCCGGCCATCTTGGAGCAGCTCCGCCAAAGGCTGTAGAAGCGCCGCGCCGGCAGTTCAGCCAACGGTGATCCGCCGCGCGGCGACCGTTCACCGAAGCTGACATCCGGCGATACTCGAAGCTCCGTCAGCGGCTGCGGCTTCGCCTGCGATAAACTCGGCGGCGGCGTTCGATTCGGACGCCGCCGTTTCATTGCCGCATTCCGTGTTCGCCTTCGAGACCGAGCTCTTCCTCATCCGAGCGATCAAGCTGGTGATCGAGATCGCCGGCCTCGCGCTGATCGGTCAGGGGCTCGTTTACCTCTTGTCGAGAGGCGTCGGACAGGACCCCGCGCGCAACTTCTTCTACCGCGCGCTGAAGACGGTCGTATCGCCGTTCAGCTGGCTCGTGCGTCGCCTGACGCCGAAAGTTGTCGACGACAAACACATTCCGATCGCCGTGCTGGGATTGCTCGCGTTCGCGTACGTCGGAGTGCTGTTCACGCTCGCCAACGCGTGCATCGGTCACGGCCTGACGATTGCCGAATGCCGGCAGGTCAAATAGTGTTCGCCGCCGCGCTGCGCCGGGTCCGCCGCGGCTACTGGAACCAGATAGCTGCGTGGTCGTTGTTGTTCCGCCAGCGCGAGCCGGCGCTCCGCTGCTATCGCAAGATGCTCGAGCACGACCCGCTCGACGCGCGCGCGCTTGCGTCGATCGGCTACCAGCAGGCGCAAGCCGGCGAGAATCGCGCTGCGCTCGCCACGCTCGACCGCGTCGTCGCCCTGGCGCCCGACAATGCCGAATATCACTTCGATCGCGGATACCTGCTGCAGCAGTTGAACGATCACGACGGCGCGATGAGCGCGTTCCGGCGCGCGCTCGAGTGCAACGCCGACCACGACCGCGCGCTCTATGGCCTCGCGCTGTCGCTGATCGCATGCCGGCGGATCGAGGAAGCCGTCGCGCCGCTCAAGCGCAATACCAAGCTGCAGCCGATGAGTCCGTACGGCTGGTACCAGCTCGCGCGCGTCGAGTTCGATCTCGGCCATCGCGACGAAGCGCAGCGGATCATCGATCACGTCGCGAAGTTTGAGCCGAAGGTTGCGCGACAACTCGCGCGCGAGACCGGGCTCAAGGTCAGCGGCTGAGCATCGACTTCCGTCGCAGTGCCCGCATTGCGCCGCAACAGCACGCGCGTTTGCGACCCGCGGGCTTGTTGCTGCTGCACAAAGCTGGCTATACTGCGCCCGGCTTATTGCCCGCATAACAGGCGAACGCGGTCGGGAAAAAGCGCTGAAGAAAAACAGTCCGCCGCGTGTTCGCGGATACCAACAATCGCGCCGTACCTAGGAGGGGCCTGCCATGCAGTTGACCGAGAAGCATCGTGAGTACTGGCACAAGAACCTCACGATCACGGCAATCCTGCTCGTCGTCTGGTTCGTCGTCACGTTTGTCGTCGGCTATTACGCCCGCGAGCTGTCGTTCAATTTCTTCGGCTGGCCTTTCGCGTTCTGGATGGCTGCGCAGGGTGCGTTGATCATCTACGTGATCATCATCTGGTATTACGCCCGCTACATGAACACGCTCGACAAGATGTACGGCGTCGACGAAGGAGACGAACAATGAATACGCCCGCTACGCCGACCAACGTCTTCGCCGTCGGCAGCCAGCGTCTGTTCACCGCTCAGTTGAAGAAGATCTACACGTGGTACACCGGCGGCTTCATCATCTTCATCATCGCGCTCGCGATCCTCGAGCAGCTGGGGATGCCGCGCAACTGGATCGGCTACGTCTTCCTGCTCGCAACGGTTGGCCTGTACGCCGGCATCGGCGTGATGGCGCGAACCTCGGACGCGGCCGAGTACTACGTGGCGGGGCGGCGCGTGCCGGCGCTGTTCAACGGCATGGCGACCGGCGCCGACTGGATGAGCGCTGCGTCGTTCATCGGCATGGCGGGCACGCTGTATCTGACCGGTTTCAACGGGCTCGCCTTCATCATGGGATGGACCGGCGGCTACTGTCTGGTCGCACTGTTCCTCGCGCCGTATCTTCGCAAGTTCGGCCAGTTCACGATTCCGGACTTCCTCGGCGCGCGCTACGGCGGCCACATCCCGCGTGCCGTCGGCATTTTCGCCGCGATCCTCTGCTCGTTCACCTACGTCGTAGCGCAGATCTACGGCGTCGGGCTGATCACGACGCGGCTCACCGGCGTCCCCTTCGAGCTGGGGATTTTCCTCGGCCTCGGCGGCATCCTCGTCTGCTCGTTCCTGGGCGGAATGCGCGCGGTGACATGGACGCAGGTCGCCCAGTACATCATCCTGATCGTCGCCTACATGATTCCGGTGATCTGGCTTTCAGTTAAGCAGACCGGGATCCCAATTCCGCAGCTTGTCTACGGCAAGCAGCTCGAGAAGGTGACGGCGCTGGAAGAGAAATTGATCAACGATCCGAGGGAGATCGAGGTCCGCAATATCTTCAAGGCCCGCGCCGACGAGGCGACGGCGAAGCTGAAAGGATTGCCGGGCTCGCTCGACGCCGAACGCCAGAAGCTCACGGCAAACGTCGAAAAGGTCAAAGCCGAGAACGCGCCCTTGGACCAGGTCACGGCCGCCGAAAAGGCGCTCGCCGCGCTGCCGAAGGACGTCGAGGCCGCGAAAGCCGCATGGACGAAGGACGCGGGCGCGGGCGCGCGCGCTGCGCCACCGCTGCGGCATGCCGAGGCCTTCCCGGGCAAGGATGAGGCCGCCCGCGACATATCGCGGCGCAACTTCCTTGCGCTGATCTTCTGCCTGATGGTGGGAACCGCGGCGCTACCGCACATATTGATGCGCTACTACACGACGCCGTCCGTGAAGGAAGCGCGCGTGTCGGTTTTCTGGTCGCTGTTCTTCATCTTCCTACTGTATTTCACCGCACCGGCGCTCGCCGTGCTCGCCAAGTTCGACGTATACACGCTGGTTGTCGGCACCGAGTTCGCCAAGCTGCCGCAGTGGGTCGCGTCGTGGACGAAGGTCGATCCGGGCCTGCTGTCGATCGTCGACGTCAACCGCGATGGCATCGTGCAGCTCGCCGAGATCGCGATCGGCGGGGACATCGTCGTGCTGGCGACGCCGGAGATCGCCGGACTCCCATACGTCATCTCCGGGCTGGTTGCCGCGGGCGGGCTCGCTGCCGCCCTGTCGACGGCAGACGGCCTTCTGCTGACGATCGCGAACGCGCTGTCGCACGACTTCTACTACAAGATGCTCGATCCGAACGCGCCGACCGGACGCCGCGTGATGATCTCGAAGGTCCTGCTGCTGGTGGTCGCGGTCGCGGCGGCAACGGTTTCGGCGCAGAAACCGGCCGACATCCTGTTCCTCGTTTCTGCGGCGTTCTCGCTGGCGGCGGCGGCATTCTTCCCCGCACTCGTTTGCGGCATCTTCTGGAAACGCGCGAACAAGTGGGGCGCGACGCTCGGCATGGCTGCAGGCCTCGGCATAACGTTCTACTACATGGTGACGACGCAGCCGTGGTTGCGCGGCGTATTCGGCGTGACCGGTTCGATCGCCGATCATACGTGGTGGGGCATCCAGGCGATCTCGGCTGGCCTGTGGGGTGTTCCGCTCGGCTTCGCGGTGATCATCATCGTGAGCCTGATCACGCCGTCGCCCGACAAGGAGACGCAGGATCTGGTCGAGCACGTCCGGTATCCGAATCTCGTCGGCGACACCATGCAGACCGAGGGAACCTAGACGACCGCGGTTGGGCGCGACAACAAAAAGGCTCGCGTTCGCCGCGGGCCTTTTGTTGTCGGAGTCGCTGTCGTACTGCGCCGGTTCGACTCACGGCCGGCGACGCTCGCCAGAGTACGCCCGACATTGCTTGCACGCGACCTACGAAGCGGAGCTTACCCTGCCGGCGGCACCGTTTCGGCGAACGACGGACGCTTCGCGAGCTTTTCCGCGTGACGCGCGAGGTTCGGATAATCGTTGCGCCAATCGATGTCCGGATGGCGAAAGTCGAGATAGCCCAGAGCGCAGCCGGTCGCGATGTCGGCGAGCGTATAGGCCTCTCCGCTGCACCACGGTCGCTCGTCGAGGTCGCGTGCGAACTCCGCGACGCCGAGCGCGATCTTCTGCCGCTGGCGCTCGATCCACGCCTTGCTCTGCTGGCGTTGCGGACGCCGCGACTCGAGCACGACCGCCGACGCGGCGTCGCAAATGCCGTCGGCGAGCGCTTCCCATTTCTTCACCGCGATCCGCTGCCGCGCAGGCTCCGGAATCAGACGGCTCACCGGGCTCACCGAGTCGAGGTATTCGACGATCACCCGCGAGTCGTAGAGCAGCGTACCGTCGTCGAGCGCGAGCACGGGAACCTTGCCAAGAGGGTTCCATTCCGGAACCGACGTGTCGGCAGCCCACGGCGAGACCTCGACCAGTTCGTACTCGATTTTCTTGTCGGCGAGCGCGATGCGCACTTTGCGCACATACGGGCTCGTCAGCGAGGCGATCAGCTTCATGGACAGCGGAAGCGGCGCCGCGCGCCGCGGGGCAAACGGCGCGTGCAGTATAGCATCGCGTCGCTCGCGCCGAAGTTCACGGTCGCGGCCGTCGCAAGCGCGCGTGCTAAACTCGACCGCCTGTCCCGCCGCACGCGTTCCTCGATGTCCGATTCCACTGCCTTGACCGCGTTGTCGCCGCTCGACGGCCGCTACGCGCGCAAGGTCGCCGCGTTGCGCGAACACTTCAGCGAATTCGGTCTGATCCGCGACCGCGTGCGCGTCGAGATCGCGTGGCTCATCGCGCTCGCCGACGAGCCTGCGATCGCGGAGGTCGCGCCGTTTCCCGCCTCGGCGCGCCAGGCGCTCGAAGCGGCGGGCGCGAGCTTTTCGACCGCTGACGCCGAACGCGTGAAGGCGATCGAGCGAACGACCAATCACGACGTCAAGGCGGTCGAATACTGGTTGAAGGAGCGCTTCGCCGGCGAGCCCGATGTGGCGCGCGTCGCCGAGTTCTTCCACTTCGCGTGTACGTCGGAGGACATCAACAACCTTGCCTACGGGCTCGGGCTCGCCGAGGCGCGCCACGATCGGTTGCTGCCGGATCTGCGCGCGATCGCGGCGACGCTGCGCGAGCTTGCGCATGCGCATGCGGCGCAACCGATGCTTTCGCGCACGCACGGGCAGCCGGCGACGCCGACCACGCTCGGCAAGGAGATCGCGAACGTATACGCGCGGCTCGAGCGTGCGATCGCCGCGATCGAGCACGTACCGATCAAGGGCAAGATGAACGGCGCGGTCGGCAACTACAACGCGCATGTCGCCGCGTATCCGGACGTCGATTGGGAGCGTCTCGCCGCGCGCGTGGTCACGAGCCTCGGGCTCGAGCTCAATCCGTATACGACGCAGATCGAGCCGCACGACTACATGGCCGAGCTGTTCGACGCGATCGCGCGCGCCAACACGGTGCTGATCGACTTCGACCGCGACGTCTGGGGCTACGTCTCGCTCGGCTACTTCCGCCAGAGGGTCAAGGACGGGGAAGTCGGATCGTCGACGATGCCGCACAAGGTCAACCCGATCGACTTCGAGAATTCCGAGGGCAACCTCGGCATCGCGAACGCGCTGCTGCGTCATCTCGCCGAGAAGCTGCCCGTTTCGCGCTGGCAGCGCGACTTGAGCGATTCGACGGTGCTGCGCAACGTCGGCGTCGCGCTCGGTCATGCGCTGCTCGGCTGGGGCTCGCTTGCGCAGGGACTCGCGCGCCTCGACGTCGACGCCGCGCGGCTCGCCGAAGATCTCGACGCGAATTGGGAAGTGCTCGCCGAACCGATCCAGACAGTGATGCGCCGCTACGGCGTCGCCAATCCCTACGAGCAGTTGAAGGCGCTCACGCAGGGCAAGGCCGGCATCAGCGCCGCCGCGCTTCGCGCGTTCATCGATACGCTCGCGATACCGGACGACGCCAAGGCGCGGCTGCGCGCGCTGACGCCGGCAGGCTACATCGGCAAAGCGGCCGAGCTCGCGCGGCGCGTTTGACGCCGCGCTGTCGCGAGCGTCGCGGCCGACTCGCGCATCGTTAGCGGAGAGTTAGCGCGAACGGTCTCGCGAGCGGTCGCCCGCGATCGGAATTTCCGCGTGGTACTTGGCCGTAGCTTGGCGCGTGTCCGTTCCCGTTTGACGATTGCCTGCGCGCAGCGTGTGATCGCATCGACCTTCGGCTCGAGCGTTTGCGCGACGTCGTCGTGCGCGGCGCTCGTGAGATCCGCCGACAGCTAGCGAAAGGCGACGTCGATCGCGTCGAGCAGCTGCCGGTGATCGTCCTCGTTGGAGGTTGGTCAGCAAGTTGGATCTCGTTGCGGACCATCCACGATGCGCTCGACCTTCTCGATCATCGGCCGGTCGCTCGCGGACAGCGCGTTGACGTTCGTCGCGTCGCGCGCGCGTTCGAGCGATCAGCGGTGCGATGTCGCCTTCGTCGCGCGGCGCTCGCGCAGATAGCCGATCGTCGCCGGCGTCAGCGAAACGGCGACGAACGCGATCACGATGATCGTGAGATTGTTCTTCACCCATCCGATGTCGCCGAACAGGTAGCCCGCGTAGACGAGCAGCGAAATCCACGCGACCGCGCCGACGGCGTTGTACGCGAGGAAACGTCTATAGCCCATGCCGGCGACGCCGGCGAGAAACGGGGCGAACGTCCGAATGATCGGCACGAAGCGGCCGATGACGATCGTCACCCCGCCGTACTCGTCATAGAACGCCTGCGTGCGGCGCAAGTGGTCCTGCCTGAACCATCGCGATTGCGGCTTATCGAAGACGCGCGGTCCGATGAAATGACCGACGGAGTAGTTGACCGTGTCGCCGAGGATCGCCGCCGCCATCAGGAGCGCGGCGAGCGCATGGATGTCGAGCCCCGCCGAGGCGACGACGGTCCCGGCAATGAACAGGATCGAATCGCCGGGCAGGAACGGGAACACGACGAGACCCGTCTCGGCGAAGATCACGACGAACAGAATCCCGTACAGCCAGGCACCGTATTGCGCTACGAGCCCGGCGACGCTTTGGTCGAACGCGAACAGCGAGTAGAGGATCGTCGTCAGCACGGGCGAAAAAGTAGGGTCAGACTCGACTTTTCGCAAACGGTATGCTGATAGCACGCCGCGCGCTGGAAAGTAGAGTCTGACCCTACTTTTTATGACCCTACTTTTTCGCCATTCCCTACGGCAGGATCTTCTCCCCCGTCGCGCCCTGCTTGCGTTCCGGCTTGACGAGGTCTTCGCGCGACACGCCGAGCCACATGACGATCGGCGCCATCACGAGCACCGACGAATAGATACCGAAGCAAATGCCGATCGTGAGCGCGAGCGCGAAGTAGTGCAGCGTTTCGCCGCCGAACAGCAGGATCGACAGCACCATCGTGAGCGTCATGCCGTGGGTGATGATCGTGCGCGAGATCGTGCTGGTGATCGCGTTGTCGATCACGTGCGTCACCGTCGCCTTGCGCATCTTGCGGAAGTTCTCCCGGATCCGGTCGGCGATGACGACTGACTCGTTGACCGAATAGCCGAGCACGGCGAGCACGGCGGCCAGCACCGGCAGCGAGAATTCCCACTGAAACAGCGCGAAGAAGCCGAGGATGATCACGACGTCGTGCAGGTTCGCGACGATCGCCGCGACCGCGAAGCGCCACTCGAAGCGCAACGCGAGATAGCCGACGATGCCGAGCGACACCAGCAGCAGCGCCAGCGCACCGTTTTCGTAGAGCTCCTTGCCGACCTGCGGGCCGACGAACTCGACGCGTTGCTGCTGCGCCGACGGATCGTCGGCTCTGAGCGCGGACATCAGGCAGTCCGACAGATCGGCCGATGAGACGCCCGACGACGTGTTGCCCTCGGCGCGTTTCTTTGCCGCCCTTTCGCTGAGGCACGAATTGATCGGCGACTTCGAGTAGTCGTCCTTGAGCGGCAACCGGATCAGTGCGGTCGTCGACGTTCCGAATGACTGCACCGACACTTCGCCGCCGATGTCGCGCTCGACGATGTCGCGGATCTTCTGCAGGTCGGCGGCTTGAGCGTACGTCACCTCCATCAGCGTGCCGCCGCGGAAGTCGACGCCGAAGTTGAGACCTCGGCTGACGAGGAAGACGACCGCGAGCAGGAACGTGACGAGCGAGATGACGTTGAACGTCAGCGCGTACCGCATGAACGGGATATCGCGCTGGATCCTGAAGAATTCCATGGTTTTCCGGAAGGAGTCGGCGGCGGGGCTGGCGCTACTTCGTGAGCGGCGCGCTCGGCGCCGCCGTCGGACGCCACACCTGTCCGATCGACACCTTGTTCAAGTGTTTGCGGTTGCCGTAGATCAGGTTGACGACGCCGCGCGAGACGAACACCGCCGAAAACATCGACGTCAGTATGCCGAGGCAATGGACGACGGCGAAGCCGCGGATGGGTCCGGTGCCGAAGATCAACAGCGCGACGCCCGCGATCAGCGTCGTCACGTTCGAGTCGAGGATCGTGTTCCAAGCGCGCTCGTAGCCGGCCTGGATCGCCGCATGCGGTGTAGCGCCCCAGCGCAGCTCCTCGCGGATGCGCTCGTTGATCAGCACGTTGGAGTCGATTGCCATGCCGAGCGTCAGCGCGATGGCGGCGATGCCGGGAAGCGTCAGCGTCGCCTGCAACATCGAGAGGATCGCGACCAGCAGCAACAGGTTGATCGCGAGCCCAAGCGTCGAGATCACGCCCATCAGCAGGTAATAGACGCACATGAAGATCGCGATGACGGCGAAGCCGTACATCACCGACCTGAAGCCCTTGTCGATGTTCTCCTTGCCGAGGCTCGGTCCGACCGTGCGCTCCTCGACGATCTCCATCGGCGCGGCGAGCGCGCCCGCACGCATCAGCAGCGCGACGTCGTTCGCTTCGCGAGTCGACATACGGCCGCTGATCTGCACGCGGCCGCCGCCGATTTCCTCGCGGATCACCGGCGCGGTTATGACTTCGGCCTTGCCTTTTTCGACCAGCACGATCGCCATGCGCTTGCCGACGTTCTCGCGCGTGACCTCCTTGAAAATGCGTGCGCCGGTGCCGTCGAGATTCACGTGGACTGCAGGCTCGTTCGTTCGCTGGTCGAAGCCCGGCTGCGCGTCGTTGATGCGATCGCCGGTCAGCACGACCTGACGCTTGACCAGCACCGGCACGCCGTTGCGCTCGACGAAGAGATCGCTGCCGAACGGGACGTTGCCCGCGATTGCCTGCTCGGTTGCGCCGGGATCTTCGTTGATCATCCGTATCTCAAGCGTGGCGGTGCGCCCGAGGATGTCTTTCGCCCGCGCCGTGTCCTGCACGCCGGGCAATTGCACGACGACGCGATCCGCGCCTTGTTGCTGGATGATCGGCTCGGCGACGCCCAGCTCGTTCACGCGGTTGCGCAGGATCGTGATGTTCTGCTGGACGGCGCCGTCCTGGATGCGCTTCTGCGCTTCCGGCTTGAGCGAAGCGATCAGGCGCAACTCGCCGCCGGCGACATCGACCTCGCGCAGCAGCAGGTCGGGAAACGCGTTGCCGATTTCGCCACGCGCTTTCGTCCGCTCCGCTTCATCGCGGAAGCGCACGACCACGGTCGTTCCTTCGCGTCCCACGCCCGTGTACTGCACTTTCTTCTCGCGCAGCAGCGAGCGGATGTCGGTCGTGTAACGGTCGGCGGCCTTGTCGAGCGCGGCCTTCATGTCGACTTGCAACAGGAAGTGCACGCCGCCGCGAAGGTCGAGGCCGAGGTACATCGGCAGCGCGCCCACCGACGCGAGCCAACGCGGCGATTCGGAAATGAGATTGAGCGCGACGATGTAGTTGTCGCCGAGCTTCGCCGTCAGCACGTCCTTCGCGTGCGTCTGCACGTCGCGGTCCGAAAAGCGGGCTTTGATACCGGTCGGATCGAGCGACGCGCCGCGGTACGCAATGTTGGCCGCCTTCAGCGTGTCCTCGACGTTGGCGAGCGTGGAGGTGTCGACCTTGACGTTCGCCTTGGACGTCGACACTTGCACGGCCGGCACCTCGGGGAAGAAGTTCGGCAGCGTGTAAAGGATGCCGATCGAGAGCGCGATCGCGATGACGATGTATTTCCAGAGCGGGTAACGATTCATGGGCTAAGGGCGATGCGGCAGGAGCGGAGCGGGCCGGCGCGACGCGGCGCGCGCCGTGCTCCCGGCCGTCAGAGCGCCTTGATCGTGCCTTTGGGCAGCAGCTGCGCGATCGCGGTGCGCTGGATGTTCACCTCGATGTTCGGCGCGACCTCGACGCTCGCGTATTGTTCGGTGAGCTTGGAAATGCGCCCGACCATGCCGCCCGCGGTGACGACCTCGTCGCCCTTCTGCAGGTTCGTGAGCATCTCCTTCTGCTCTTTCGAGCGCTTCTGCTGAGGGCGGATCAGCAGGAAATAGAATACGACGAAGATCGCGACCATCGGCAGGAACGCCATCAGGTCGCCGCCGGGCAAGGATGGCGCCGCTTGCGCGTAGGCGGGCGAGATCATGATGTCGGCGAGCATGAGCGGATTCTCCGGACGAAACGCGATGCTCGCGGCGGCCATTGGACTCCCTTATGCGCGCGAGCGGTAACTGCGCATTCTACCATGCGGACCTTCGCGCTCCGGTGCGCCTACCGCGGGCGAGTCAAGCGGCGTCCCCGCTCGCCCGGGTCGTCCGAAACGCCGCCGCCCACGACGAAAACCGGTCCGCGGCGATCGCCGCGCGCATGTCGGCCGCGAGCGTCAGGTAGAAGTGGAGGTTGTGAATCGTATTGAGGCGCGCGCCCAGAATCTCGTTCACGCGCTGCAGATGGTGCAGGTACGCGCGGCTGAAATGATGGCACGCGTAGCAGCCGCAGTCCGGGTCGAGCGGCCGCGTATCGTGCCGATGCCGCGCATTACGGATCTTCACGTCGCCGCGGCTCGTGAACAGCCAGCCGTTGCGCGCGTTGCGCGTCGGCAGCACGCAGTCGAACATGTCGATACCGGCCTCGACGCTCGCGACGATGTCCTCCGGCGTGCCGACGCCCATCAGATACCGGGGCCGATCCGCCGGAAGCCGTGGTGCGAGCCTCGTCAGCACGCGCATCATCTCGTCCTTCGGTTCGCCGACCGACATCCCGCCGATCGCGTAGCCGTCGAAGCCGATCGAGACCAGATGGTCGAGCGATTCGTCGCGCAGATCGTCGTGCATGCCGCCCTGAACAATGCCGAACAGCGCGTTCGGGTTGTCGAGCTTCGCGAACTCGTCCTTCGAGCGGCGCGCCCATCGCAGCGACAACTGCATCGATTGCGCCGCTTCGTCGTGCGTCGCCGGATACGGCGTGCACTCGTCGAACACCATGGCGATGTCGGCGTCGAGCGCGCGCTGCACCTGCATCGACACCTCCGGTGTGAGCAAGAGCCGATCGCCGTTGACCGGAGACGCGAACGCCACGCCGTCTTCTCGCACCTTGCGAAGCGCGCCGAGGCTCCAAACTTGAAAGCCGCCCGAATCGGTCAGGATCGGCCGCTGCCATCCCATGAAGCGGTGCAGTCCGCCATGCGCGGCGACGACGTCGTGGCCAGGACGCAGCCAAAGATGGAACGTGTTGCCGAGCACGATCTGTGCGCCGAGGTCGGCGAGCTCGTTGGGCGCCATTGCCTTGACCGTGCCGTACGTTCCGACCGGCATGAAGATCGGCGTGTCGACGGTGCCGTGCGCGAGGGTGACAATGCCGCGCCGGGCCTGTCCCGAGGTGGCGATGACGTCGAAGCGCACGGAAGGGGTCCGGCGCGAACGGGCGTCAGTGCGCCGCCGCCACGAACGCGTCGGCGGACCGGTCGGACGGCTTCAACGAGCGACGATCTGCCCGTCGGGCAGCGTCACGAGCTGGAGCGCCGGGCCGAAGCCGGTCTGGAGGCTCGTGCCGTCGAGCACGACGGCGAACGGAAAGCCGGCGCGCCACGCGTCGAGTTGAGCGCGATTGCGCCAGCCCAATGGGATCTGCGCCGGGTCGCCGGGCACGGTGGTGGAGCAGGCCACGGCGCCGAAATCGAATGCGTTCTTCCAGACCTGGTAGAAGTCGCCGCCGAACTGGCCATTGCCGACCACCGGGTAGTCGGGTGCGATGGCGATGTGGATGACGCACGCCACACCGGTGATGCGCAGCGCGATCGCCGGGTCCGGCTGCCCGAGCGCGTTGTGCTGCGTCCATTGCGCGACTACCGTCGTGCCGGGTTTCGGTTGATTGCCGCCTGCATACTGATTGCTCGTGAGCGAGGTCACGCCGGCGGTCAGCGGATGCGCGACGATGCTTGCGGGATTGAGCGTGCGCGCGGCGTTCGGAGTGCCCGATCCGTCGGTCGGCGTCCCGATCCCGTCCGTCGTGTTGGGATCGATCGTCTCGAGCGCGCCCCAACCGCTCGGCGGCTGCAGCACCGGGTTGCGGATGTCGCTTCGGTCCTGGTCGTAGAAGGTGCCGAGCACGACGGCCCGACCCGAATTCGCGAATTGCGCCGCGACATTGCCGACCGAGTTTGCGTTGGCGAACACGCCATCCTCGAACAGCAGGATCACGTCGAAGTTCGCCTGCAGAGACGACAGCGTGGGCGTCGTCCTGGCGACATCGACACCGGTGAACGTATGGCCGGTGATGTTCGCGCTGAACGCCGCCGCCGTTTCGGCGGACCAACGGTTCGACAGCACGCCGACGCGCGCGGCATCGGCGGCGGACGACAACATGCCCGCCGCTGCGATGAGCGCCGTGGCAGCGCAGACTCCCAAACCGCGAATCATTGTCATTGAGGGAAACGAGCGGTCGCGATCGCCATCGCGCCCCGTTCCACGACGATTTCGATTGAGGAAGAGAGTAACGCATGGAGCGCAAAAGTGCCAAGCACATCGCTGCGAGAATCGGCGTCGACAGCGAGAACTGTTGCGACAGATTCATAAACGCGCCATTTGTCGCCGGACGGCGACGGATTTCACCGTCTTCGTTTGGAGTCAGGCCCGGGCTCGGCAGGCGTCCGCGCGCTCGAGCAGCATCGCGTCGCCGTAGCTGAAGAAGCGGAAGCGCGAAGCAATCGCGTGTGCATACGCGTCGCGAATCGTGGAAGCTCCGGCGAACGCCGATACCAGCATCAGCAGCGTCGTGCGCGGCAGATGGAAGTTCGTCAGCAAGCGGTCGACGACGCGAAACCGAAAGCCCGGCGTGATGAACAGCGCGGTTTCGCCGTCACCCGCCGTTACGCTGCCGTCGTCGCGGGCCGCCGATTCGAGTGCGCGCAGGCTCGTGGTGCCCACGGCGAGCACGCGCCCGCCACGCGATCGGGCGGATGCAATCGCCGCCGACGTTGCGTCCGGTATTCGATACCACTCGGCGTGCATTCGGTGCTTGCCGAGGTCTTCGTGGACGACCGGTGCGAACGTGCCCGCGCCGACGTGCAGCGTCACGTACGCGAGCGCGACGCCGCGCTCGCGCAAGGACACGAGCAGCGGTTGGTCGAAGTGCAGCCCCGCGGTCGGCGCGGCGACCGCGCCGGCATGGCGCGCGTACACCGTCTGATAGCGCGCCTCGTCGGACGCGTCGGCCGGCCGCGCGATGTAGGGCGGCAGCGGGACCTCGCCGTGGCGGCCGAGATAGTCGACGAGAGGTCCGCCGTCGTCGATGCGCAGGCGGAAGAAGCGCTCGTCGCGCGCGAGAACGGTTGCGCTCGCACCGCCCGGCAGCGCGAGCTTCGCGCCGATGCGCGGCGCATGGCTCGCGCGAAGCTGGAACAAGCCCACGTGTTCCGCGAGAACTCTTTCGAGCAGCAACTCGACCTTGCCGCCGGTCGCCTTCGCCGCATGAAGCCGCGACTTGAGCACCCGTGTGTCGTTCAGCACGATCACGTCGCCCGGCTGCACGAGCGCCGGCAGATCGTTGAACGTCCGCTCGACGAAGCGGGCGCCTTGCACCGCATCCGGAACGACGTGCAACAGCCGGCTCGCGGTGCGCTCGGCGGCGGGCGACTGTGCGATCAGCTCGGAGGGTAGAACGAAGTCGAAATCGGACAGGCGGTATGTCCGCATCGCGGTCGTCACGAAAGGCGATCCCGCTAGGCGCGCTTCCACCGCTTGTGCACCCAGTACCACTGCTCGGGGTGGCGCAACACGAGCCGCTCGATCGCCTCGTTGTAGGCACGCGTGTTGCGTCGGATCGCCTCGTCGACATCGTCGCACTCGATCGGCGCGAGCGCCTCCTCGAAGCGGACGACGTGGCGACCGTCCGGCTCGCGCCACGCGGCAGCCGGCAGCACGGGCGCGCCGGTGGACAGCGCGATCAAGGCGAGCGCGCGAAACGTTCCCGCGGGCTCGCCGAAGAAGTCGACGCGGATGCCGTCGCCGCCGCGCGCGTGCTGGTCGAACGGAAAGACGATCAGATCGCCCGCTTCCAATCGCGACAGCATGGCGTCGAGCGAGTCGCGTTTGCCGAACACGCCCAAGCCCGCGCGCTCGAAGCGCCGCGTCACCATGTCGTCGAGCCACTTCGGTTTCACCGGCCGGCGGACGAAGTGGAAGCGGCCCTTGAGCTCGGGGAAATGACCGATCGCGGCGACCGTGGCCACCTCCCAGTTGCCGAAGTGCCCGGTCATCACCAGCGCGCCCTTGCCTTGCGCGAGCGCCGCGTCGGCGGCCTCCGTGTTCTCGACGCGAACCCGTGCGAGGATGCGCTCGCGCGACTGGAACGACATCGCGAAGAACTCGACGATCAGCTTCCAGATGTGGCCGTAGAACGCGAGCTTGATCCGCTCGATTTCCTCGGGCGGCAGCGTATCGGCGAACACGCGCTCGAGGTTGCGCTGGACGACGTCGCGCCGCCACGGCACCAGACGATGCAGAATGCGTCCGGCGAGCGGTACAGCGATCGTCGCCGGCTGCGCGAGCGCGACGGCCGACGCGCTGACGGCGTCATGGGTGAGCGACAGCGCAATCGACGCGATCCGGCGACGATCGAGCACCGCGCGCGCGCGCGGCGACGCAACGACTTGCGGCGCGCCGTAACCGTCGCGCGCGACGGAGAAATCGGCCGCTTCGATCGCGCTCATCGCCGTTTCGCGCGGAAATAGTTTGAGACACGCTTCCTTCGCTGCGAATCGCGCGGCGAGACTTGCCGCGCGACCCACGCCGTCGCCGGCGTCGGCCAGCTCGGTCGGCGTGAACAGCCGGGCGAGATCGGACGGCGGCGTTTGCGCGATCAGCCGCTCGATGCGCGCGATCTCGACGGTATCGATGCCGCAGCGGGATGCGGCGGCCGGCTCGCCCATCAGCCCCGCACGACCAGCGCGGCGTCGTTGCCGCCGAAGCCGCGCGAGAGCACCAGCGCGATGTCGGTCGCCGGCGTCTGCGCCGACGCGGACACCGTGACGCCGGCGCAGGCGGGATCGACGGTGCGCAACGTCGCTACGCCCGGCACGCGCCGCGACGACAGCGCAACCAGCGCAAGCACCGTTTCGACCATCGGCGCCGCCGCGAGCAGATGACCGAACGCCCACTTGAACGCGGTCGTCGGCGGGACCGCGTCGCCGAACACGCGGCGAAGCGCCAGCGCCTCCGATGCATCGGACAGCCGCGTTCCGTTGCCGTGCGCGACGACCATGCCGACGTCGTGCGGCACGATGCGCGCATCGTCGAGCGCCTGAGCGATCGCGCGCGCGAGGCCGTCGCCGTCGTCGCGAATTTCGAGCAGGCCGCGCGCTTCGCTGACCGCCGCGCCGCCGAGGTATTCGCCGACGACGCGCGCGTCGCGCTCCTGCGCCGACGCCGCCGTCTCGAGCACCAGCGCGCCCGCGCCTTCGCCGAATACGCTGCCATCGCGATCGACGTCGAACGGGCGCAGCGCGTCCTTCGCGAGCAGGCCGGCGCGTTGGTAGTACAGCATCGTCTGCGGCTCGATCTGCGTATCGTGCGCGATCGCGATCGCGCGGTCGGCTTCGCCGGCGCGAAGCGCTGCCGCAGCTTCGATCACGGCGAGCGCGCCGCCGACGCTGTGATTGGTGATGCAGGCGTTGGTCCCCTTCAGCCCGTGCCGGATGCCGGCGTGGCACAGCACGTTGTTCGGCAGCGCGCGCAACAACCACATCGGGTTGACGACGTTCGCGAGCTCGCGGCCGAACGCTTGCATCTCGCCGTGCGTCTCCGCCATCAGCGGAAAGAAGTCGTATTGCGTGTTGAAGGCACCGCCGCCGGAGCCCACGAACACGCCGAAGCGGTCGGCGAAGCGCGTGGCGGCGGGTTCGTCGAGACTTGCGCGGAAGGCGTCGAACGCGGCGGCGTCCATCGTGCTTGCCGCGGCATAGAGGCCAAGAATGTCGGTGCGCCGAATCAGCTTGTGCAGCTTGCGGTCGGGCACGAGCTTCGTCGCGTTGTAGTCGACGATTTCGGCGGCGTTGCGCACCGGCCACGCGGTGGCGTCCCATTGCTCGATCGCGCGGATCGACGAGCGGCCGGCATCGAGCGCCTCGAAGATCGACTGCGGGTCGCGGCCCGAGCCGCATACCGCGCCGCTGCCGGTGATGACGATCTTCATCGGTGTCATCCGTCGATGCCGCGGCCGTCGACCTGCTCGGGATGGCGCAGCGCGACCGTGCTGTTCGAGCCGCCGAAGCCGAACGAATTGGACAGCGCGACGCGGATGCGCGCCGTGCGCGGCGCGCCGGTGACGATATCGAGGTCGCAGTCCGGGTCGCGCTCGACGAGGTTGGCGTTGTGCGGCATCGTATCGCGCGCGATCGCGAGCGCGCAGACCGCCGCTTCGACCGCGCCGGCGGCGGCGATCAAATGACCGGTCATGCTCTTGGTCGAGCTGACGGCGACACGCTTCGCCCGATCGCCGAACACCGCGTGGATCGCCGCCGATTCGCTGCGATCGTTCATCGGCGTCGATGTCCCGTGCGCGTTGATGTAGTCGACGTCGTCGATGCTCGCCCCGGCATCGACCAGCGCCGCGTTGATCGACTGGATCGGTCCGTCGCCGGACGGATGCGAGTCGGTGATCCGATAGCTCGACAGCGAATTGCCGTCGCCGGCAAGCTCGGCGTAGATGCGCGCGCCGCGCGCGCGCGCCGCCGACCATTCCTCCAGCACGACGAACCCCGCGCCTTCGCCGAGCACGAAGCCGTTGCGCGTCGCGTCGAACGGCCGGCTCGCGCGCTGCGGTGTGTCGTTGTCCGGCGAGACCGCCGACAGCAGACAGAATCCCGACAGTCCGACCGGATTGATCATCGAGTCGAACCCGCCGGCGAGCGCGCAATCGACGACGCCGCGTCGGATGAGCTTCATCGCGGTGCCGATCGCCTGTCCGCCGGATGCGCACGCCGTGTGCACGCTCGTCGCATAGCCGGCGATGCCGAAACGGCGGGTGATGAGCGACACGCCGTTCGCCGACTGGCTGCGCGAGAAGGCCATCGGGTCGGCCGCGAGCGGGCAGTCGAGCAAGAGCGCGGTGTCGAGCTCGCCGTCGGAGGCGCAATCGCGTTGCACTTCCGCCAGCTCGTCGTACGCGACGCCCATCATGCCGGCGCCGACCGAGCAGCCCCAGCGCGTGGCGGTTTGCGCCGTCGGCGCGATTCCCGCGCCGCGGATCGCTTCCTCCGCGGCGGCGAGCGCGAAAAGATGCGAGCGATTCGACGACTTGACGAGCTTGCGGTCCAGACCTCGCGCATCGAAGCCTTTGACCTCGGCGGCGATCCGCGTCGAAAAGCCGCTTGCGTCGAACAGCGTGATCGGCGCGGCGCCGCTCGCGCCTGCGCACAGCGCGTCCCAAGTTGCGGCAACGCCGATGCCGATCGGGGTGACCAGGCCGATGCCGGTGACGGCGACGCGTCGGCGCTCGCTCATGACTGTGTTCCGTTGGCGAAATCAACGCGCGCCACCGCGACGTTGCGGCCATCGACACGTGCGCTCATATCGAACGCGCCAGGCGTATCGTCGCGTGCATCCGCCTGAATGTCGACGCTGGTCCCGGGCGCGATAAACGAACGGATCTTCACGTTGGTGACCCGTTGCGGCCGCAATGTCGGTTGCGATGCCGCCGGCGCCGTCTCGCGCGCGAGCGCAAGCGCGAGCTGCATTTGCGCGTCCAGCAGCAGCGTGCCGGGAAACACCGGCCGGCGCGGAAAATGGTCGCCGAAGAACGGCGCCGACTTCGGCACCGAAAGACGCGCCGCGAGCGAGCGACCCGGCGCGTGCGACGTCGTTTCGACGTCGAATGCCGGTAGCCCCTTGAACCCACCCGGTTCCTTGCCGAGCGTGATCAAGCGCTCGAAGTCGGCGCGCACCGCCTCGGGGTCGTCGAACTCGCTCATCGGCAACATAGGGCCCACGCAATGACGCAATTGCGCGACGTCGGCGCGACCGATGCGCGCGCTGCCGTCGTAGAGGACGGCGGCGTCGTCGCAATTCTCGATCGCCACCTCGAGATCGAGCGTCTGTCCGGGCGCCGCCGTGCGGTGAAACAGGGTCTCGGCCGCGATGCCTGCGACCGGACGGCCGCGATAGTCGATGTGCGCCATCGAAACCCATGCGGCGAGCTGTCCGACCGCTTCGGCGACGAGGCATTGCGGAAACGCCGCGAGATGCGCCGGGACCACGAAGATGCCGCGCGCGCCGCGGCCCGGCGTCCACGAAACGATGCGGTCGACGAACGAGAACGCATGGGAGCGTTCGGGTGCGCTCGCAGCGGCATGCTCGCCCATCCGCGAGACTTTCAGGCCGCGGCGCTCGCGCGCTGCGCGCGCAACACGACCTTGCAGAACGTCTCGGGCGTAAAAAGCCGCGGGATGTCAGCGGCTTTCAGCGGCGAGCGGAAGCGCTCGCGCGGCACTTCGGACAGGAACTCCTTGAGCCGCGCCTCGCCCGATGGCGTGACGATGCCCTTCTGCTCGAATTCGGACTCGGGCAGGTCGCCGCGCGCGTCCTCGACGATCTTGCCGCGCGGAATCTTTACCTTGAAGCCGCGCTCGAGCCGGAACACGAGGTCCAGGAAGTCGATCGACTCCGCGCCGAGATCGTCGATCAGCGACGCTTCCGGCTTCACTTCGTCGACGTCGCAGCCGAGCGCGTCGGCGATGATCTTCGCGACCTGCGGGTAGATCGCCTGCATTTCTTCCCTGCTGTAATCGGTGCTCATCGTTTTCTCGTTCACTCCATTTTAAAGCCGCCGTCGACGTGGACGACCTGTCCGGTGATGTAGTCGGAGAGCCGCGAGGCGAGGAACCAGACCGCGTGCGCGACGTCCTGCGGTGCGCCGAAGCGGCGCAGCAGGATGCGTCCCTTGACGTCGTCGCCGGCCAAGTCGCGCACGGCCTGCGACATTTCGGTTTCGATGACGCCCGGCGCAACCGCGTTGACGGTGATCTTGCGCGGCGCGAGCTCGACGGCGAGCGCGCGGGTCATCGCATTGATCGCACCCTTGCTCGCTGCGTAGTTCGTTTGCCCGCGGCCGCCTTTTTCGCCGGCTACCGAGCTCAGATTGACGATCTTGCCGGCGCGCTTCGACATCATGTGCGGAACGACCGCGCGCGTGACGTTGAACACGCCGCCGACGTTGGTGTCGAGCACGTCGTGCAGGTCGGCGTCGGACAGCGCGGCAAGCAGGTTGTCGCGGATGACGCCCGCGTTGTTCACGAGGACATCGATGCGCCCGCGGCGCTCGGCGATCGCGTCGACGGCGGCTGCGCACGCCGCGGCGTCGCGTACGTCCACCTGCATCGCGGCGACGGTGCGACCTTTCGCGTGCTGCGTCGAGACGACTTCGTCGGCGGCCGCCGCGTTGTCGCGGTAGAAGAACGTGACGTCGGCGCCCTCGGAAGCGAGGAGCTCGACGATCGCGCGGCCGATGCCGCGGCCGCCTCCGGTGACGATCACCACCTTGCCGGCAAGTCCCGAGTCGAGGCTCATCAGCCGGAAATGCTGTAACCGCCGTCGACGACGAGCGTGTGGCCGTTGATCATCGCCGCCTCGGGAAGACAGAGCAGATACACGGCGTTGGCGACGTCGGCCGGAGCAAGCGTCGGTCCCGCGGGCGCACGTTGCGCGAACTCGGCGAGCAACTGATCGCGGTTCGGGAAGTACGCGAGCGCATCGGTGTCGACGACGCCGGCATTGACGATGTTGACGCGGATGCCGCGCGGGCCGAGCTCCTGCGCGAGCGTGCGCGCGAGCGACTCGAGCGCGGCCTTCGACGCAGCGACGAATCCGTACGACGGGATCGCGCGGCTCGCGCCGAGACTCGACATGCCGATGATGCGGCCGCCATCGCGCATCATCGGCGCCGTGTGCTGCGCGATCAGCGCGAGCGCGAACGCGTTGGTCTCGAGGCACCAGCGCCAGTGCTTGAGCTTCATCTGCATCGCCGGCTTCAGCACGCCCGATGCCGCGTTCGAGACGGCGACATCGATGCGGTCGAAGTCCTTGCCGATCGCGTCGAACATCTCGGCGACGCTGTCGGGATCGCCGACGTTGGCCTGCACGGCGAGCGCGCGGCGACCCTGCTCGCGTGCGAGCTTGCACAACGACTCCGCCTCGTCGTGACTGTTGTAGTAGTTGACGATGATGTCGCAGCCGGAGCTCATGAGCTTCGACGCGATCGCACGGCCGATGCCGCGGGCGGCACCGGTGACGAGCGCGACTTTTCCGGCCAGCGGTTGAGCCATGACGTGTCTTGCGGCTGCCGACGAAGTAAGGGTTTGAAGGGAGCGCGCCGGCTGCGCGTGCGCGGCGGCGAGCAACCCTCTATTTTATACCAACCGGGCACCGAGCCCGGCCGCGCGGCAATGCCTCGACCGCGAATCAGTTCACCGCGACCGTCCCGTGCCGGGCGCGCACGTAGCGCTGCGCCTCGAGCACCCAGTGACGCTTCACGCTATGCCAGACGTCGGCGGCCCAGAGGATGTTGAGCGTGTTGCCGCCGGGCACCGGCGGCCAATGACCTTCGTCGTTGGGATCGAAGGCGTTGATCCAGTCGCGCACCGCCTTGTCCTCGACGAGCTGCTCCGTGTGCGGAATGAACACGTGGTTGTACTCGGCGGGCAGCGTCACGTTGCGCACGTTCGCCTTGTCTTCCGCATGGAACGTCTTCACGCCCTCGAGCCCCGGCGCATCCCAGGCGAAGAAGTCGACGCCGATCCGATAGCCGGTGAACTCGTCGACCGTGTTCGGAATCGTGCGGATCCTCGACAGGATCATCCAGTGAACCGGCAACGCCAGCGACCAGCCCCCGGTGCCGACGACCGACACGTACGCGACCGATGTGCCGACCACGGGCCGCTCGCGGTCGGTCAGCGGATCGACGATCGTCGTGCGTTGCTCGAATTCGTGGGTGAGCGGATTGAACGGATGCAAGGTGGCGTCGAACGCGCCGGCGAGCACATGCAGGATCTTGACCGCCTGGATGCCGCCCTGGCTATGGCCGATCAGAAACGGCCGCACGCCTTCGCGCTCGTAGTACCACGCGATCATGCCCGCTTGCTGCTCGGCGCTCTCGTAGGGGCTGCGCGACAGCGCCTGGTCGCCGATGTCGCGGATCCTTTCTTCCGGATAGCCCATCCCGATCAGGAACCGTGAAAAATCTTCCATCAGCAAGTGCACCGGATAGATGCCGCCGTGCAGGTTCATGATCCGCGGCGTCGGCCCGCGCGCGAGCACGGTCCGCACATCGCTGTCGCTCACGTGTTCCGGATCGAGCGCGAGGATCTTCTCCTCGAGGCCGGCATCGAGCGTCGCGCGGCGCACGACCCGCGATTGCGCCGTCGGGACCGAGTAGTCGCCCGGGGGCGCGGGCGCCGACGCGCAGCCCGCGGCGATCAGACCAGCGGCGATGATGGCGAGGACGGTGCGGCGGCGCAGGGTCGGACTCATGGCGCGGACGGGGCGAATCGATGGACAACGTCGACCGCGATCTGTTCGATCGAATCGCGAGAATAGCAGGCCGTGCGGAACGTGAAACCGAGGTTTATACGGTTTCCGACCGGCGTTGCGGCGACGACGAGCGGCGACAGCGGTCCGGTCGGCACGCCTCGAACATAGTCGGGCGGCGCGCCGCCGGGCCAGAGCGCATTGACGTCGAGCATCGTAACGGCGCCCCAGACCGGGTGATGCTTGGCAAAGAAGCGGTGTCGGGTCGCCGGCGCGAGGAACGGCCATGCGGCGCCGGCGGCGGCGAGCGCGAGGATCGTGCGCAAGTGGAGCCGATGCCGGCGTATCGCGGCGCTCTGCGCATGGACTGCACGGGCGAGCGTCTCCAGATCGATTTCGGGCGGCACCATGTGGCTCACCCGAAACGACGACAGGAACTGCCCGAATGCGGCGCCCGACGCGCCGAAATCGCGGCGCAGGTTGACGATCGATGCCACGGCGAGCTCGCGTCGCCTCGACGCCTGCAAGCGCTTCTGCGCGAACGGCGCGACGGCGAGCATCAGCGCCGCAAGCAGCAGATCGTTGCGCGTAACGCCCCACGATGTCGTGCAGACGGCGATGCGATCGACGCTCGCAGCGTCGAGTCGCGCGAGCAGGAATCCGTTGTAGTGATCGTCGTTGGCGTCATAGCGCGGACGGGCGCCGCGGCGCGAGCTCGCGACGAGCGCGGGAAGCGTCGCCAACGCGCGCAGCGCATCGACCGGATTGCGAACGAACAGATTGCGATACGTCGACGGATACAGCGGCGGCGCCGGGGCCACGTCCGCGTCAGCGTCGATGTAGCGCGACGCGATCGCCGCGAGCAATGCAACGATCACGTCGCCGCCGGCGATGAAATGGTCGTAGACGAGCGCGAGCAGGAAACGATTACCGGTCGCGAGCGCGAAAAAGCGCATCGGCACACCATCGGTGCGCGCGTCGAACGGCGTGTTGAGCTCGGTCTCGATCTCCCCGGCGAGGCGGACCCATGGATCGGTGCCGCCGTCGACGCAGCGCAGCGGCGCATGCCCGGCACCCCCCGAGTACTCGAAGTGGCGTCGCGAACGGTCGAGCGCGAGGTGGCTCACGCCGCGTCGCGCGAGCTCATCGTCGATCGTCGCGGCGAGATGCGCCGAGTCGAGCGGCGCGGCGACGTCGACGACATGAACGGGGTTGTACGGATGCAGGTCGCGAAAGCGCAGCATCGTCCGCTGGAAGACGTTGAGCCGCCCGCGCATCAGCGCACCTGCGCCGATTGCGCGCGAGCAAGCCGCTGCGCTTCGAGGCACCAATGCTTCTTGACGCTGTACCAGAGATCGGCCGCGTGGACAATGTTCGCGGCCTCGCCGCCTGCAACCTGCGGCAACGGCGCGGGCGGGGCGTCGGGTACGTAGGCATCGATCCACGCGCGCGCCGCCGGATCGCTCGCGAGCTCGGCGATGCGCGGCGCGCTCACGTGTCCGACGTCGGCCGACAGCGTGAGGTTACGCACATGCGCGCGGCCCGTCGCGCGATAGCGCTCCGGCTCGGTCGTCCCCTCGAATACGTCGCCGGGAATGAAATACCCGGTGAACTCGTCGGTGCTGTCCGGAATCGCGCGCAGCTTCGCGAGCATGTCCCACTGGCCGAGCAGCACGCGCATCAGTTTGCCGGTGGCGATGGCCGCCGCGTACGAGACCGAAAGGCCGACGACGGGGCGTTCGCCGCCGGTGAGCGGGTCGATGATCGTGTCGCGCGAAAGCGTGGTGCCGCTGCGCGGGTCGCGCACGGCGATCCGAGCGTCGAAATCACCGGCGAGCTCGTGCAGCACACGCACGACGATCATGCCGCCTTGACTGTGGCCGATCAGCATCGGGCGCGCGCCATCGTGCTCGTAATACCATGCGATCGATCCCGCGATCGCCGCGCTGTCGGCGAAGCTGCCGTACCAGAGCGAACCGTCGCGCGGGTCCTCGATGCGCTCGCGCGGATAACCCATGGCGATGAGGAAATCGGCAACCGGCCGCATCGTCACCAGCGGAACGCTGCCGGCGAAGAGCAGCACTTTCGGCGCCGGCGCGCGCCCGAGCACGTCGGCAACGTCGCGCTCGGTGATTCGCTCGGCCGATAGCGCGAGCACGCGCTCGACGAGCGCCCGATCGAGCGTTGGCGGCTGCGCGAAGGCGTCGTGCGCGAGCGTGAACGCGACCGTCAACGCGATCGCCGCCAAGCCGCGTGCGAGCCGCCGGCGATCAGCGCGCACGCATCCGCGGCAGGAAGCGGCCGGTGCGCTTGCGGTAGTCGGCGTAGGTCTGCCCATGCATCGAGAGCAGGAAGCGCTCCTCGTTGGCTGCCTTCATCGTCGTGAGCGCGATGTTGATCGCCGCGACGGCGAGCATCGGAAGCGTGGGCACGACGACCGCCGTGCAGAGCACCAGCAGGATCGAAAACGCGTAGATCGGATGACGGATTCGCGCGTAGAGCCCATCGGTGATGAGTTCGCTCTTCCGCTTCGAGCTCACGTCCATCCGCCAGCTCTTGCCCATTCGCGACCAGCAGCGCAGCGTCGACCATAACGCCGCGATCGCACCGGCGGCGGCGAGCCAGCGCAGCGCCGCATACCAGGGCTCGGACCGCGCGAACGCGGGCAGGCCGAACGGCGGCTCGTCATGCGTGGTCGCGAGATACGGTAACGCGATCCACGCAATGACCATCGGAACCCAGACGAGCCACATCAACCGCTCGCGCAGCTGTTCGGGAACGAGACCGGCAAGATCGCGCGAGCGGCGTCGTGCGCGCACGACCATCGTGCCGACGCGCAACCAATAGAGCCAGACGGTCGCGATGACGACGAGAAGAGGAAGGTCGCGCATATCTGGTGGGGTGAGGAGCGGGGACCACTCCGTCGCCGAGGCTGGTGCCGGGAGAGGGAGTCGAACCCTCACGGTGTTGCCACCGGCGGATTTTGAGTCCGCTACGTCTACCAGTTCCGTCATCCCGGCGGTCCGACGCGCTCGCGTGTCGTTGTCGGCGCGAGGTAAACGCGGCATTATCGCCCAAAACACCTCCTGCGGCATCGCTTGGCGCAACTACCCGTCGTGAGCGCCGTTCGCAACGTACTGTTCGTCATGTGCGATCAGCTTCGGCGCGACCATCTGTCGTGCTACGACGGCCGCGTGCACACGCCGGCGCTCGATGCGCTCGCCGCGCGCGGCGTGCGTTTCGAT
The DNA here is from genome assembly GCA_963728935.1 of uncultured beta proteobacterium. GTDB lineage: Bacteria > Pseudomonadota > Gammaproteobacteria > Burkholderiales > Casimicrobiaceae > CAVSMC01. Next base: position 97,889 of record CAVSMC010000012.1, read on the forward strand.
CATGCGTATGTGCAGGCCGGCGTTTGCGGACCGGCGCGGATGTCGATCTACACCGGCCGTTACGTATCGTCGCACGGCGCGACGTGGAACCGCGTGCCGCTGTCGGCGGCCGAGCACACGATCGGCGATTATCTGCACGCGGCCGGACGCCACGCGGCGCTCGCCGGCAAGACGCACGTCCTTCCCGACGACGACGCGCTCGCGCGCTTCGGCATCGAGATCGAGTCGGAGCGCGGCGCGCTGCTGCGCGAAGGCGGGTTCGTCGTGGTCGATCGCTACGACGGTCACACGCCGCCAGGACCCGAGTCCGGATACGCCGACTGGCTGCGCGCGCGCGGCTATGCGAGCCAAGATCCATGGACCGACTTCGTCATCGCCGCCGATGACGACGGCCGCGCGGTGTCGGGCTGGCAGCTTCGGCATGCGCATCTGCCTTCGCGCGTCGCCGAAGAGCACTCCGAAACCGCCTACATGACCGACGTTGCGCTCGATTGGATTCGCCAACAGGGCGAGCGGCCATGGGTGTTGCATCTGTCGTACGTGAAGCCGCACTGGCCGTACGTCGCGCCCGCGCCGTATCACGCGCGCTACCGCAATGGCGACAGCGGACCGATCGTGCACGGCGCGCAGGACGCAACCGCGGACGAGCATCCGGTCGTTCGCGCGTATCGCGAGCACGACGAATGCCGGTCGTTCGCGCGCGAGGACGTCGCGCGCCACGTGCGGCCGACGTACATGGGCTTGATCGCACAGATAGACGATCACCTGGGGCGACTTCTTGCCGCGCTCGATCAGCTGGGACGCCTCGCCGACACGCTGATCGTCTTCACGTCGGACCACGGCGAATTCGGCGGCGATCGCGGCCTCGGCGAAAAGGAGCTCCTCTACGACGAGATCGTCCGCGTGCCGCTGATCGTCTACGACCCCGACCCGCGCGCCGACGCGACCCGCGGACGCGCCGATGCGACGATGGTCGAGGGCATCGACATCCTGCCGACGTTCCTCGACGCGCTCGGCATCGAGCCCGCCGCGCACCGCATCGAAGGCCGCTCGCTACTCGCGCGAACGCGAGGCGGCGACGATGCGTTCGAGCGCGACGCCGTGTTCAGCGAGCTCGACTATGCGTTTCGACGCGCGCGCCGGGTGCTCGGTCGCGACGTCGATCACTGCCGCGCGTGGATGGTGCGTACCGCGCAGTGGAAATACGTCCACTGGCAAGGATTCCGCCCGCAGCTCTTCGATCTCGCCGCGGACCCGCTCGAGCTCGACGACCTTGGCGCCGACCCGCGCTGCGAGCGGCAAAGCGCCGAGCTGCGCGAGCGGCTGTTCGACTGGCTCGCGGCGCTCAAGCGTCGCACGACGGTGAGCGCTGCGACGGTCGACGCGCGTACCGACGCGCATCGACGGCATGGCATTCACATCGGCATCTGGTGAAGCGAGCCGGCGTCGTTCATCGCCACGTCACGCTCGTGCCCGAGCCAGACGTGCGCGAGCGCGCCGATGCCCAAGCCCCCGGCGGCGCGGCGAGCGTCGCACCCGGCACGCGCTTGTTGGTGAGTAGCGAGATCGCCGACAGCGCGATCGCGATCTCCGATCAGCGTCACCGCCTGCGCCCAGCGGTGATGCACGTGCATTGACGACGCGCGCTCCTTCTCCGCTTCGTCGGACGCGGCGTCGAGCGTGGAAATGCGCTTCCGACATCGTGTTTCTCCCCCATCGCTGCGGTATCAACAGTCGCGCTCGTAGGTGACGAACGCGTAGGCGAAACCTCCGGCTGCGTCGGATCGCCGCTCCCGTGCGCTCTCTCGCCACCCCGTGCGATCGAACGGGGGAAACGTCGCGTCGCCGGCGAACGCGCGCTCGATCTCGGTCAAATGCAGCGTGCTCGCCCGCGGAATCGCCTCGCGGAAGAGCGCCGAGCCGCCGATGACGAACGCCGGTTGCGGCAGGCGCACTCGCGCGAGCGCATCGTCGAGCGAGCATGCGGTCTGCGCGCCGTCGGCGACGAAATCCTTCTGCCGCGTGACGACGATGTTCTGGCGCTCGGGCAACGCATGGCCGATCGATTCCCACGTCCTGCGTCCCATGATCACCGCGTGTCCGCTCGTAAGGAGGCGAAACCGCCGCAGGTCCTCCGGCAGTCGCCACGGCAACTGGTTGTTCGCGCCGATGACGCCGTTTGCGGCAACCGCGGCGATGATGGCGAGCAGAGGTCGGCGTGGCGCGTCGAGCGCCCCTGGTGTATCTTGCACTGCTTCGATGCGGCGCGCCGCCTGGGCTGTCATAATTCGCCGCGGATTATAGCGGCCCGGCCATCCCGTGTATTACCCGCGCTCTTTCCTCAAGTTCATCCTGCTCGGCTTCTTGCTGGTGAGCTTGCCGTTGGTCTACGCGCTCGCCGAGCTCATCTTCTCGCTCGATCGTCTGCAGACGCAAGGACAGCAGGCGGTGCAGGAAGCTGCGCAGGCGAGTCGCGCGAGCCGCCAGCTGTCCGAGCAATCGGCCACGCTCGAGCGCATCGTTCGCCAATATCTGATACTCGACGATACCGCGCTGCTCGACGATTACGCGCGGGTGCGCAAGGAGTTCAGGCAAACGACGCGCACGCTCGCGAGCCTGCCGCTCGAGCGCGAGCCGCTGACGGCGCTCGCCGCGCTTTCCGACGCCGAAGCGAAGCTCTACGTTCAACTGAAGGACGCGCGCGTCAGCGATGCACAGCCGGCGCTCGCGGCCGGCTACGCGAACCTCGTCGACGGCGCGCAGGCGATGCAGGACGCAGCGAACCGACTGACCGATCGCGCGGTCGAGGAGCTGCAGAACACGGCCGCGCAGGGACGTCAGAAATGGATCTATCTCGCGATCGCGACCGCGGCGATCGCGGTGGCGCTCGCGCTGCTGTTCGCGACGCTGATCGCGCGTCCGATCCGTCAGCTCGATCAGGCGATCCGTCAAATGGGCACGGCCGATTTCACCCATGCGATCGAGGTCAACGGTCCGCAGGACTTGCGTTATCTCGGCCAGCGGCTCGAATGGCTGCGCTCGCGACTGTCCGAGCTCGAGCAGCAACAGAATCGCTTCCTGCGCCATGTGTCGCACGAGCTCAAGACGCCGCTCACCGCGGTGCGCGAAGGCGCGGAGCTGCTGCGCGACCGCGTCGGCGGCGACCTTTCGCCGGAACAGCGCGAAATCGTTCGCATCGTTCGCGAAAACACGCTGTCGCTGCAGAAGCTGATCGAAGACCTGCTCACCTATCATCAGACCCGCGCGATGGAGCCGCAGACGCTCGGGCCGGTGGTGCTTTCCGACGCAATCCGCCGCGTGATGAAGGAGCACAAGCTGGCGGCGCTTGCGCGAATGATCACGTTCGAGGCGAACCTCGTCCCGGCGCTGGTGATCGGCGACGGCGATCGCATCCGCACGATCATCGACAATCTCGTCGGTAACGCGATCAAGTATTCGCCGCGCTCGGGCGTTGTCGCGATCGACGTGCACGGCGAGGACCGCTTTGCCGTCGTCGAAGTGATCGACGAGGGGCATGGCGTCGATCCCGCCGAGCGCGAGCGAATCTTCGACTCGTTCTACCAAGGCAAAGCTCCGGTCGAAGGACGCGTCAAAGGCTCGGGCCTCGGGCTCGCCATTGCGCGCGAATACGCGCTCGCGCACGGCGGCCGCATCGAAGTCGCCGACCGCGTCGACGGCAAGCGCGGCGCACGCTTCCGACTGTTGCTGCCGCTCGCGCTTGGCGACGGTCCGCCGGGCCGTGCGGCCGATGAGCATCGCTCGCCAATCACCATCAACGGCGGGCGGGCATGACGAAAGACCCCCGATGAGGGCGGCGCTGATGCGGGCCGCGTTCGCTATCGCAGTGGCAGTGCTCGCCGGCTGTGCGTCCGCGCCGCCACCATCGGTGATCGACGATGACGACCCGGTGCTGCTCAATCGCCCGAACGAACAATCGATGGTCGAATATCCGCCGATCGAGCCGGTCGAGCCGCCGGAGCCCGAACCGTTGCCCGCGCCCGCGCCGACGATCGTCGCGCCACCGGTCTCGCCGGCGGCGATTCCCCCGCCGGTCGTTCCCCCGATCGTCACGCCGCCCGCCGCGCCGGCGCCCGCGGCGGCGCCGGCGGCGGCGCCGGCGGAAGTGCCAATCGAAGACCAGCAGATGATCGCGCTGCTCGGCGATCTCAATCGCTATGGCAGTCTCGCCAACGACGACGTCAAGCGCGAGATCGGCATCGCGACGCAAGCGCTCACTCGGGCCCGCACCGATCACAACAGGATCAGACTCGCCGTTCTCTACACGCTCACGCGCTCGACAAGCGACGATCAGCGAGCATTGCAGTTGTTCGACAACGTGCTCAAGGGCGCTGGAGCGAATGGCTCGGCGGTGAAGACGCTCGCCGCCGTGCTGCAGATCCAGGTCGCCGAGCGCGTGCGCGCCGTCCGCGACGAACAGCGCAAGACCGAGGTTGCCGTGCAGAAGCTCGAGGCGCTGCGCGACATGGAGCGAAGCCTGTTGCGCGATCGCGTTCGAAGCGGTGGCGGTGGCGGCGGCGGCGGCGGCGGTGGCGGCGGCTCCGGTCACTGAACGGTACGAGGCGAAGATGACCCTTCCAGGCGACATCCTGCTGGTCGACGACGACCCCGACCTGCTCAAGCTGATCAGTCTTCGGCTGACGTCCGCCGGCTATCGTGTGCGCACGGCGGACAGCGGCGAGGCCGCGCTCGCCGTGATGGCGGTCGCGCGCCCCGGCGTCGTCGTGACTGATCTCAAGATGCCCGGTATCGACGGACTGCAGCTGTTCGAAGCGATTCACCGCCAGCATCCGGCGCTCCCCGTCGTAATTCTGACGGCGCACGGCACGATTCCCGACGCGGTGTCGGCGACGCAGCGCGGCGTATTCGGCTTCCTGACCAAGCCGTTCGACAGCCAGGAGCTGTTGCAGAAGGTCGCCGCGGCGTTGCGCCTTGCCGGCGACCATCCGAGCGCTGCCGCGGAAGCGGGCGGCGAGTGGCGGTCGGGATTCATTACGCGCAGCGCCCGGATGGAGGATCTGCTGCGGCAAGCGCGGCTCGTCGCGGAGTCCGACGCGAGCGTGCTCATCTACGGCGATTCGGGGACCGGCAAGGAGCTCCTCGCACGCGCCATCCATCGAGCGAGCCCCCGGCGCGACCGGCCGTTCGTCGCGGTGAACTGCGGCGCCATTCCGGAGCCGCTGCTCGAGTCGGAGCTCTTCGGCCACGCCAAAGGCGCCTTTTCCGGCGCGGTCCAGGCGCACAAGGGGCTGTTCCAGGCGGGCGACGGCGGCACGATCTTTCTCGACGAGATCGGCGACATGCCGCTCGCGCTCCAGGTGAAGCTCCTTCGTGTACTGCAAGAGGGCGAGGTCCGCCCCGTGGGTTCGACGCAGTCGCTTCCCGTCGACGTGCGGGTGATTTCCGCGACGCACCGCGACCTCGATGCGCAGAAGGCGTCCGGCCAGTTCCGCGAGGACCTCTACTACCGCTTGAACGTCGTATCGCTGCGATTGCCGCCGCTCGCTGACCGTCGAGAGGACATTCCGCTGCTCGCCGCGCACTTCCTGCGCAAGCTCGCCGAGCGTTACAAGCGGCCGGTGCCCGCGCTCGCGCCCGACGCGATGGCGCTGCTGATCGCCGCGCCGTGGCCCGGCAACGTGCGCCAGTTGCTCAACTTGCTCGAGCAATCGGTGGCGCTGGCGACGACGACGGTGATTCCGGCGTCGCTCGTGCAGAGCGCTCTGCGCGAAGACGCGAGCGCGCTGCAACCGTTCGAGGACGCGAGAAAGCAGTTCGAGCGCGACTACCTCGTGCGGCTGCTCAAGATCACCGGCGGCAACGTCACGCAGGCGGCGTTGCTCGCGAAGCGCAACCGCACCGAGTTCTACAAGCTGCTGCAGCGTCACCGCCTCGAGCCGGCGATGTTCAAGGAGGGGAAGGGCGGTTGAGCCGATGACCGGGCTTACCGCCGCTTGCAACCGAGTGACTGCGTCGGCTGCGCATCAGCGGCCGCGATGTCGATATCGGTTCCGCCTCTGTCGCGTCGGTCGCGTGTCGCAGCGATATCGCGGCGGATGCGCGCAGCGCTGACAAATCGTCAATGACACCTGCATGACTGTCGTGGTTCAGCGACAGCCATTCCGTTTTGCAATCAGAGGTTTGATGGTCATCGATCCGTCGCTGTCGGCGTGGGCCGACACGCGGCGGCCTGCTTCGCTGCCGCCGCCCGGGAATCGCAACAGCGCGCGCGACCGCGCTGCGGGGCGTCGTCGACGTTTTTCCATGCTCGCACCGCATTGCGCGAGGGCTGGCACACACCTTGCTAATGAAGGTGTGGATCGCATCGACAACGACTGCTCGACATGGAAGCCTTCGCGCCCGACTTCGCGCAATTCTGGATCGCCGACCAAGCGAACGACTCCAGCGCTGCACGGTCGCCTTTCGCGGACGACGAGCCCGTGTCGCCGTCGCAGAAGGAGGCGCTGGAAGCGCTTGTCGATCGGATCAACGCGGCGAGAAGCATCGTATGAACTGAAGCGCGCCGGCTGCTGCCGGCAAGCCCCGGAGGGCTTCGACCTCCGCCGAATCCCCCTTGCCCGCTTTCTTCCTCCCAGCGGGCTTTTTTTTTGTTCGTCCGGCGATCGCGCCTACTGAGCTGTCCACCCGCCGTCGACCACGAGCGCGATGCCGCGCATCTGGTCGGCAGCCGAAGAGCACAGGAACACCGCCGCTGCGCCGATTTGCTCGGGCGTGACGAACTCGAGCGACGGTTGCTTTTCGCCGACGAGGCGCTCGGCCGCTTGGTCGGGCGGCAACCCTTCGCGGGCGACCAGCGCATCGATCTGCTTCTGCACGAGCGCCGTCAGCACCCAGCCGGGACAGATCGCGTTGCAGGTGATTCGCGTGCGCGCCGTTTCGAGCGCGACCGCCTTGGTGAGACCAATCACGCCGTGCTTTGCGGCGACATAGGCCGACTTCGACGCCGAGGCGACGAGCCCGTGCGTCGATGCGATGTTGATGATCCGGCCCCATCCGGCCGCTTTCATGTGTGGAAGCGCCGCGCGGATTGAATGGAAGTTCGACGACAGGTTGATCGCGATGATCGCGTCCCATTGCTCGGGCGGAAATGCGTCGACCGGTGCGACATGCTGGATGCCGGCGTTGTTGACCAGCACGTCGATCGACCCGAGCTCGCGAACGCAATGCTCGACCATCGCCGCGATCTCGGCCGGCTTCGACATGTCGGCGCCGTCGTACGCGGTGTTGACGCACAACGTGCCGGCCGTTTCTTTCATGAGAGCGTCGATCGCCGAGCGCTCGCCGAACCCGTTGAACAGTACGTTCGCGCCCTGCGCGGCGAGCGCCCGCGCGATCGCGAGGCCGATGCCGCTCGTCGATCCGGTGACGAGCGCAGCCTTGCCTTCGAGCATTCGTGCATCAGCGCTCATGACGCGGTGCGCCTGCCTCAAACCGCGACGGGCGCCTTGAGCGCGGGATGGCACTGGTAGTCGACGATCTCGAAGTCCTCGTAGCGGTAATCGAAGATCGACGGCGGCTTGCGCCGAACGACCAGGCGCGGCAGCGGATAGGGTGTTCGCGCGAGCTGCGTATCGACCTGCTCCATGTGATTGAAGTAGAGGTGGCAATCGCCGCCGGTCCAGACGAAATCGCCGACATCGAGGTCGCATTGCTGCGCGACCATCTGCGTGAGCAGCGCATACGACGCGATGTTGAAGGGCACGCCGAGGAAGATGTCGCAGCTGCGCTGATAGAGCTGGCACGACAGGCGTCGGCCGGCGACGTAGAACTGGAAGAACGCATGACACGGCGGCAACCTCATGTTCGGGATGTCGCCGACGTTCCACGCCGATACGATCAGCCGTCGCGAATCCGGGTTGCGCCGGATCTGCGCGATAACGTCGGCGATCTGGTCGACGTGACGTCCGTCGGTGGTGGTCCAGCTGCGCCATTGGTATCCGTACACGGGACCGAGCTCGCCGTTCGCGTCGGCCCATTCGTCCCAGATCGTCACGCCGGCTTGTTGCAGCGAGCGGACGTTGGTTTCGCCGCGCAGGAACCACAGAAGCTCGTGGATGATCGACTTCGTGTGCACCTTCTTCGTCGTGACGAGCGGAAAGCCCTCACGAAGGTCGAATCTCATCTGGTAGCCGAACACCGACAGCGTGCCGGTGCCGGTGCGGTCGTCTTTGCGATGGCCGCGATCGCGCACGTGGCGCATCAGCTCGAGGTATTGGCGCATGGGAGGTTGGGCCGGCTAACGCTCTATTCTAGCGCCGTGCGATCAACGCGACGCCGGCGCGCGTCGCGGCGCAAGTCCGAGCGCGGTCGCGATCGTCCACGGCCTGATGCCGATCGCGAGGCCGATCGTCTCGCGCGCCGAGGCCCGCAGGTGACTGTCGAGCTCGGCGAGCTCGTGAAACTCGATCGCAACACGTTCGAGCTTACGGCGCAGGACCTCGACGGACGCGCGCGACAGGTCGCGGAATTCGAACGCGAAATAGCCGCCGACGCGGTCGAACTGCGGCGCGAGGAAATCGCCGACGACCCGCTTGCCGTGCAATCGCCTGATCGGGCCGTCGGCGCGCAGCCGCGTCGCCGGCGCCGCCTTCACGCGGATCCGATTGCCCGGCATCAGCTCGATCAGCCGCAAACGGTCCAGCTTGACGAGCAGCCCGGTGCACTGCGCTGCCGTGATGTCGAATTGCGCGACGATCTCGTCGAACGTCCATCCGCTGAAGACCAGATAGAACAGGGCGAGCAGCCGCGCGTCGGCGGCGAGCGCGTTCTCCTGCGCGAGCGTCATCTCGCGCGTTTCCTCCTCGCGGCCGCGCGCGAGCCGCGCGAGCTCGAAGAAGTCGACGTCGAGCACGCCGCAGAACTGCTGCAGCCTCGCGAGCGTGAACGAGCCGCGCGAGAACAGTCGCTTCACGCTTGCCTCGGAGAGCTGTACGCGCTTCGCGACATCAGCGTACGTGAGGCCGCGCGCCTTGACGAGCCTCTTAAGCGTGTCGATCAATTGCGTCGTTCCGATCATCGCTCGTCGCGCCTGTCGAAGCCGCGTCCTTCGGTGTCATAGTATGATACTAAGAAATAAAAGTATTGCAATAAGCAACCTACGATACGACGATCGGTCCATGAGGGCGGAGAGCTGGATCGGCTTTTTCGCGAGCGTCTACGACTATGCTCGCGGCGGCGCCCGGTGGCCGCTTGCGATGATCTTCGTGAGCCCCGTCGTTGTCCTGTATCTTCTGGCCGTTGCGCCCGAGGGCCTGCGCGCGCACGCTCGCCGGCGGCGTCGGCAACTTTGCGTTTTGATGTATGCGATTGCAATCGCGGCCTGTCTGCCCTATGTGTACATGGGCGCCGTTTCGGGTTGACCACAAGCGTTTCGTGTGCGCATGCACCAACCGAATCAATTCGATCTCTTGCGCGAGCGACGTTTCGCGCCGTTCTTCTGGACGCAGTTCCTCGGTGCGGCGAACGACAACGTCTACAAGAACGCGCTGGTGATCTTCGTCGCGTTTCGGGCGGCCGATCTCACGACGCTCGATCCCAATGCGCTGGTCAACCTAGCCGGCGCGGTATTCATCGCGCCGTTCGTGCTCTTATCCGCGACCGGCGGTCAGCTCGCCGATAAGTACGAGAAGTCGCGTCTCATCCGCTACATCAAGCTGTTCGAGATCGCGATCATGGTCATCGGACTGGTCGGCTTTTGGCTGCGCAGCGTGCCGCTGCTCTTCGCCGCGCTCGCGCTGATGGGCATCCACTCGACGCTGTTCGGGCCCGTCAAGTATGCGATCCTGCCGCAGACGTTGAAGCCCGAGGAGCTCGTCGGCGGCAACGGGCTCGTCGAGATGGGAACGTTCGTCGCGATCCTGCTCGGGACGATCGCCGGCGGCCTCGTCGTTGCGATTGCCGGCCGTGGGCCGGTCGCGGCGGGTCTGCTCGCGATCGTGCTCGCGCTCGCGGGATATGCGGTGAGCCGGGCGATCCCGTTCACGCCCGCGGTCGATCCGGCGCTTTCGATCAGCTGGAATCCGTTCAGCGAAACGTGGAAGAACCTCGCGCTCGCTCGCGTGAACACGGTGGTCTGGCGCTCGATGCTCGGCATCTCGTGGTTCTGGTTCTACGGCGCGCTGTTCCTCGCGCAATTCGCCGGCTTTTCGCGTGACGTGCTCGGCGGCGACGAGACGGTCGTCACCGTTCTGCTGGCGCTGTTCTCGGTCGGCATCGGCGTCGGGTCGCTGCTGTGCGAGAAGATGTCGGGCCGCAAGGTCGAGATCGGTCTCGTGCCGTTCGGTTCGATCGGCTTGACGCTGTTCGCGGTCGACCTGTGGCTCGCGAGCCGAAACCTGCACGCAAGTGGCCTTGCCGGTGTTGCCGTGTTCTTCGACAGGCCCGCGCATTGGCGCGTCGCGATCGATCTCGTGCTGATCGGCATCTTCGGCGGTTTTTTCATCGTGCCGCTGTATGCGCTGATCCAGCAGCGCTCGCAACCGTCGCACCGCTCGCGGATCATCGCCGCCAACAACATCCTGAACGCGATTTTCATCGTCGTGTCGGCCGGTGTCGCGATCGGACTGCTGCGCGCCGGCCTGACGATTCCCGAGCTCTTCGTCGCCGTCGCGCTGATGAACGCGGCGGTTGCGATCTTCATCTTCCGGCTCGTGCCCGAGTTCCTGATGCGCTTCCTCGCATGGCTGCTCGTGCACACGTTCTACCGCGTCGACGAGCGAGGTCTCGAGCACATTCCGGACGACGGCCCGTGCGTCATCGTCTGCAACCACGTGAGCTACGTCGACGCGGTCGTCATCGCGGCGTGCGTGCGGCGGCCCATCCGTTTCGTGATGGACCACCGCATCTTTCGCGTGCCGGTGCTTTCGTTCATCTTTCGCACGATGCGCACGATCCCGATCGCGCCGGCGAAGGAGGATCCGCGGATGAAGGAGCGCGCGTTCGCCGAGGTTGCGCAGGCGCTCGCCGCCGGCGAGATCGTCGGCATATTTCCCGAAGGCGCGCTCACGCACGACGGCGAACTGGGCGCATTTCGGCCCGGTGTGCAGCAGATCGTCGAAGCGACGCCGGTGCCCGTCGTGCCGCTTGCGCTATCCGGTTTGTGGGGAAGCTTGTTCAGCCGCGCGACCGAGGCGAGTGCCGTGCAACGCCTGCGCGGCTTGTTCGCGCGCATCGTGCTCAACGGAGGCACGCCGGTCGCGCCGCGCGATGCGACTGCCGAGAACCTTTTCGCGCGGGTTCTCGAGTTGCGCGGCGATCGACGATGAACGGCGATAAGGGGAGCGCATCGTGGCTGCACTGATCGGATTGTTCGTCGGCGCGGTGGTGGGCAAGCTCATGTTCGGCGACTGGGCCGCCGCGCTGCTCGCGATCGTCGGCTTCTTCGTGGGCGCGATGATCTCCCGGCGGAAAGACCGCGAGCGCTTTCGCAAGCCCGAACCCGACTCGACGCCGGTTTCGCTGACCGCCGCGTTCAGGCCTGAGGCGCTCGGCGAGCAGCAGCCCGCCGCGGTCGCGCCGTCGGTCGTGCCGCCGATGCTCGCCGATCGCGTCGCGGCGCTCGAGCGGCGCGTCGCGGAGCTCGAGCGCGCCGCGGGATTCGCCGCAGCGCCGGCCGCCGCGGTTGCGGCGCCGCCGGTCGAGTCGCCGGCAATGATCGAGACGCCGGCAATGATCGAGACGCCGGCAATGATCGAGACGCCGGCGGGGATCGAGACGCCGGCGGGGATCGAGACGCCGGCCGTCAGCGCCGATGCCGCCGCCGTCGCGCCGCAGCCGACGCCCGATCAAGCGATCGAGCCCGCGCTCGCCGTCGCTGCCGACGGCACGATGCAACCGGCGTCGCGCATGGTCGACAAGATGGCAGCGGCCGACGAACGCGCGCCCGGTGTTCCGGCACCGTCGGCAAGCGAACCGAACGTCGTTTGGGCGTGGCTCACCGGCGGCAACACGCTTGCTCGCGTCGGCGTGCTCGTGCTCTTCATCGGCATCGGGTTCCTGTTGAAATACGCGGCCGAGCACGTGACGATCCCGATCGAAGTGCGGCTCGCCGGCGTTGCGCTCGGCGGCGTCGCGTTGCTCGTCGTCGGCTGGCGTCTGCGTGAGCGGCGAACCGCGTACGCGATGATCCTGCAGGGCGGCGGCGTCGGCGTCCTCTATCTCACCGTGTTCGCCGCGCTGCGGCTTTACGCGCTGATTCCGCCGGTCGCGGCGTTTGCGCTGCTGTTCTGGATCGCTGCGCTGTCGAGCTGGCTCGCCGTGCGCCAGGACACGATCGCGCTCGCCGCGCTCGGCTTGCTCGGCGGCTTCGTCGCGCCGATCCTCACATCGACCTCGGCCGGCAATCACGTGCTGCTGTTCTCGTACTACGCTCTGCTCAACGCCGCGATCTTCTTCATCGCATGGTTCAAGGCGTGGCGATTGCTGAACCTGCTGGGCTTCATCTGTACGTTCGTCGTCGGCGCGCTCTGGGGCGTCACCCGCTACCAGCCGGAGCTCTTCGCGACGACCGAGCCGTTTCTGATCCTCTTCTTCCTCTATTACGTCGCCATCGCCGTGCTCTACGCAATCCGGCAATCGATCGCCGTGCGCCATTACGTCGACGGCACGATCGTGTTCGGAACGCCGCTCGTCAGCGCAGCGCTTCAGCACGCGCTCGTCCGCGACACGCCGTACGCAATGGCGATCAGCGCGATCGCGGCGTCGGCGCTCTACCTCGGACTGGGCAAGTGGCTGTACGAGCGGCGGCGCGACGATCTGCGCCTGCTGGTCGAGTCGTTTCTCGCACTCGGCGTCGTGTTCGCCACCCTCGCCATACCGCTCGCGCTCGACGCGCGCTGGACGTCCGGCACGTGGGCGCTCGAGGGCGCGGCGCTGGTCTGGGTCGGCGCGCGCCAGCATCATCGCGCGCCGCGACTGTTCGGACTCTTGCTGCAACTCGGCGCCGGTATCGCTTTCGCGACCGGCTTGGCGCAGGACCCCAGCTTCGCGGTGCACGCGTTGCCCATCGTCAACAGCGATTTCATCGGCGCCGCGCTCGTCGCGTTCGCCGGGCTTCTCACGGCGTGGCTCTACCGCGCGTACGCCGACGATGTCGATCCGCTGGAGCGAGCCCTCGCGCCGCTGGTGTTCGCATGGGGCGTGCTGTGGTGGCTCGGCGCGCAGGTGCGCGAGATCGAGCATTGGATCTCGCCCGACCTGCGAGTCGCCATCGGCGTCAAGACGCTCGCGGCGAACGCCGCGCTCTTCGCGCTCGCCGCGCACCGGCTGCGCTGGCCGATCGCACGGATACCCGCGGCCCTCGCGCTCCCGGCGCTGCTCGTCGTCGCGCTCGTCGGCGTGGTTTCGATGCGCGCAGGCGGCGACCACCTGTTCGCGCACGGCGGTGCGATCGCGTGGCCGCTCGCGTTCGTCGTCATCGTCGTGCTGTTGCGTCATTTCGAGCGCGCGATCGACGCCGCGAACGCCGGCGTGCTCGAATGGGCGCACGCAGCCGCGCTATGGCTCGTCGTGATCGTCGTCACGCACGAAATCGCGTGGGCTGCCGCGGAGCTCGTCAACCGTGCGTCGGTCTGGCGAATCGCCGCGTGGGCACTCGCGCCGGCATTCGCGCTGGCCGACGTCGCCGCACTGTCCGCGCGCCCGGCCTGGCCGGTCGGCGTACATCGCCGCGCGTATCTCGTCACCGGAGCGGCGCCGGTGGTCGCGTGGCTCGTGTTGTGGTCGCTCGTCGCGAGCGTCGCGAGCGACGGCGATCCGGCGCCGCTGCCGTACGTGCCGCTGGTGAATCCGCTCGATCTCACGCAAGGCTTCGTCCTGATCGCGCTGTCGATGTGGGCGTTGCGGCTCGAAGCGGAGGGCATTGATTTGCGCCGGTACGTCTCGCGCGAGCTTCGGATCGGCATTCCAGCGCTGCTGGTGTTCGTCTGGCTGAATGCGATTGCGCTTCGCACGATCCACCACTGGTACGGCGTCGCGTACGCGTTCGATCCGATGTGGCGCTCGCCGCTCGTGCAGGCGACGCTGTCGATCCTGTGGACCGTCGGCGCGCTCGCGACGATGGTGTGGTCGAACCGCCGAGCGGCGCGCGGCGGATGGATCGCCGGTGCCGGGTTGCTCGCCGCCGTCGTGGCGAAGCTGTTCTTGGTCGATCTTTCGCGCGTGGGAACGATCGAGCGCATCGTCTCGTTCATCGGCGTCGGCATCTTGTTGCTCGTGATCGGCTATCTCGCACCGGTGCCGACGCGCAAGGAGGAAGCATGAACATCCGCTCGATCGCGCTCGCATGGACGATCGCCGCGACGCCGTCGCTCGCCGATACGCTGGCCGATTACGCGTTTCGAATCCCATTGCAGGCGGACGGCGACGGCGCCTTCGTCGCGTTCGAGCTGCCCGCCGATGTCTACGAGCGCATCGTGCGCGCCGACCTCGGCGATGTGCGCGTGTTCAACGCCGACGGCGCGCCGGTCCCTCACGCGTTCCTGCCGCAGCGCGAGGCCACCCGCGAGGCGCGCGGCATCGCGTCGTTGCCGCTGTTCCCGCTGCGCGTGGACGCGGCGCGCGCCGATGCGACCGACGTTGCGATCACCGTGCGCAAGGACGCGCAGGGAACCACCGTCGACGTTGCGACACGCGACGGGCAGCCGATCGCCGCGCAGCGCCTGGCCGGCTATCTCGTCGACGCGACCGAGGTGAAGGAGCCGATCAGCGCGTTGACGCTGCCGTTCGCAACGGTAACCAACGTGACGACGCGCGTTCGCATCGACGCGAGCGACGACCTGGTCGCGTGGCGGCCTGTCGCGTCCGACGCGCCGCTGCTCGATCTCGAGTTCGCCGGCCGCCGTTTGACGCGAAACCGCGTCGAGGTGGCCCGCGTCGCGGCGAAGTATCTACGGCTCACGTGGGCGGCCGGACAACCGGCGCCGGAGCTTGCGAGCGTCACCGTCGAGTACGGCGAGCGGCTGAGCGATGTGCCGCGTCAGTGGCGCACGGTGCCCGGCGCCGCGCGCGCCGACAAGCCGGGCGAGTTCGAGTTCGATCTGGGCGGGCTCTTCCCGGCCGATCGCGTGACGCTCGAGCTGCCCGAATTGAACACCGTCGCGCCGGCGTCGCTGCTCTCGCGCGCCGCGCCAGGCGATCCGTGGATGCCCGTCGCGTCGGGCGTGTTCTACCGGCTGCGGCAGGCGGGCGGCGAAATCGAAAACCCGCCGCTTGCGCTGACCGCGCCGTCACGGCGCTATTGGCTCGTACGCATCGACGAGAAGTCGGGCGGCACCGGCGCGCAGCCGCCGCGGCTGACGGTCGGATGGCGTCCGCACGTCGTCGTGTTCGCCGCGCGCGGCAGCGGCCCTTTCGAGCTCGCGTACGGCAGTCGACGCACGACGCCGAGCGCGCTGCCGATCGACACGCTGGTGCCCGGCTACGATCGCGCAAATCCGCGCACAGGACTCGTCGCCGCACGCGTGGGCGCACCGGTGGTCGCGCCCGCGAGCGCCGCATTGCGCGAGCCGATGGACGTCAAGCGATGGACGTTGTGGGGCGCGTTGATCCTCGCTTCGGTCGTCCTCGGCGGGATGGCGCTGCGACTGTCCCGGCAGATGGGCGCGCGCGCCGCCGATCCGGACACGAAATCGACGTCGGACGCGAGATAGACGGTCAGCGCGGCCACGCCGCGGCGACGAGCGCCGGCAGGATCTCGCCCGACTTGCCGGTCAGCGCGAAGTCCGCGCTTGCGGTGAGCGGCGTTGCGTTCGGGTTGATTTCGACGACGACGGCGCCGCCGTGTTGCGCATGCGCCGGCAGCATGGCGGCCGGATAGACTTCCGCCGACGTGCCGACGACGAGCAGCGCGTCGCAGGCGCTTGCCGCGCGCTCGGCGCTCGCGAGCGCGTCCTGCGGCAGCAGCTCCTCGAACCAGACGACGTCGGGACGCAGGAATCCGCCGCACGATGCGCAGCGCGGCGCTTCGCGCGCGCTCGATGCATCCCATGTCTCGGTCGGCCGCGCGCATTGCGAGCAGCGAACGCGCTGCAGGTTGCCGTGCAGCTCGACGAGCTTCACGCTGCCCGCCTTCTGATGCAAGCCGTCGACGTTCTGCGTGATCAGAAGGAAATCGTCGACGCGCCGCTCGAGTTGCGCGAGCGCGATGTGCCCCGCGTTCGGTTGCGCCTGTCCGACCAGTTCGCGCCGCCACGCGTACCAATCCCAGACGAGCTTCGGATTGCGCGCGAATGCCGATGGCGTTGCGAGCTCGAGCGGATCGAAATGCGCCCAAAGGCCGGTCTGCGCGTCGCGAAACGTCGGCACGCCCGATTCGGCCGAGATGCCCGCGCCGGTGAGCACGGCGACCGAGCGCGCCGCGCGCAGCCGTTCGACGAGCATAGACGGAATGTCGGTGAGGGACGGAGTAGACATGGTCGTGGTCGCGAAACCTCGAACCATTCTAGGAGCCTTGCAACCCGTTGTGCTCGCGAGCGGACGAGCGTAGTGCGCGTGCTAGACTGGCCCGACCGCGTCTCGCGCACGATCGATCCCATGTCCGGCAACACGCTCGGCACGCTGTTCACCGTCACCTCGTTCGGCGAATCGCACGGACCGGCGATCGGTTGCGTCGTCGACGGCTGCCCGCCGGGGCTTGCGCTCGAGCAGGCTGACATCCAGCGCGAGCTCGATCGGCGCAAGCCCGGAACGTCTCGCCATGTCACGCAACGGCGCGAGCCCGACACCGTCGAGATTCTCTCCGGCGTATTCGAAGGACGCACGACCGGCACGCCGATCGCGCTGCTGATCCGCAACGAGGACGCGCGCAGCAAGGATTACGCGAACATCGCTGCGACCTTTCGTCCCGGGCATGCCGACTACGCGTACCTGCAAAAGTACGGCATTCGCGACTATCGCGGCGGCGGTCGGGCGTCGGCGCGCGAAACGGCCGTGCGGGTTGCGGCCGGCGCGATCGCGAAGAAATGGCTCGCCGAGCGCTACGGGGTCTCGGTGCGCGGGCATATGAGCCAGCTCGGGCCGAACGTCGTTCCGTTCGTCGACTGGTCGCATGTCGAGCGCAACCCGTTCTTCGTCGCGAACGACGCGATCGTCGCCGGGCTCGAGGCGTTCATCGACAGCCTGCGCAGGTCGGGCGATTCGTGCGGCGCGAAGATCGAGGTCGTCGCGAGCGGGGTTCCGGTCGGTTGGGGCGAGCCCGTTTACGGGCGCCTCGACGCCGATATCGCGAGCGCGATGATGGGCATCAACGCCGTCAAAGGTGTGGAGATCGGTGCCGGCTTCGCGAGCGTCACGCAGCGCGGCACCGAGCATTCCGACGAAATGGCGCCGCAGGGGTTTCTGTCGAACAACGCCGGAGGAATCCTCGGCGGCATTTCGACAGGACAGGACATCGTCGTCGCGATCGCCGTCAAGCCGACGTCGTCGATCCGCCTCGATCGCCGGTCGATCGATCGCGACGGCAACCCCGTGATCGTCAACACGCACGGACGCCACGACCCGTGCGTCGGCATCCGTGCGACGCCGATCGCCGAAGCGATGCTCGCGCTCGTGCTCGCCGATCATGCGCTGCGCCACCGCGCGCAGAACGCCGACGTCGTCGTGTCGACGCCGAAGCTCGCGGCGCAAGCGCCGGCCGATGTCGTCGCGCAGATGAAGCACGCGGCCGCCGTCGACGATCCCGATCCCGACGAGGCCTAAAGGAAATTAGGGTCAGACTCGACTTTCCGGAAAGTCGAGTCTGACCCTACTTTTGCGTGATGGTCGCCGCCGCGCGGCCGCGCGCGAACGTGAGGGCGACGGCGTCGCCGACGTCGACCTGCGCAGAATCCTGGACGATGCGACCGGCCGAGTCGGCGACGATCGCATAGCCGCGCTCGAGCACGGCCTGCGGATTGAGATGCGCGAGGTTCTGCGCGAGCGCCGTGAGCGCACGCTCGCGTGCGTCCAGGTTGCGGCGGCCGCTTCGCGTCAGCGCTTCCTGCACGCGGGCAACCCGTGCGTGCTGCGGCAACGGTTGCCGCGTGCGCCCGCGCAGCCGCTCGCCGCACGCGTGCGCCGTTGCGGCGAGCGAAGCGACCTGGCGGCCAAACGCGCGCGCAAGACGAACGCCGAGCGCTCGGGCGTCGCGCGCCTGCTGCGCGAGCTTCGCGGCCGGATGCACGAGCCGGCGCGACGCATGGTCGAGCCGCTGGATGCGCACGGCAAGCGCACGCACGCCTTCGCGCCGCCAGCGCGCGGCGAGCGCATCGATCGAGCGCGCGAGCGCTGCCCGGTCCGGCGTCGCGAGCGCAGCAGCGGCGGTCGGCGTCGGCGCACGCGCATCGGCGACGAAATCGCAGATCGTGAAGTCGGTCTCGTGCCCGACGCCCGAAACGATCGGCAGCGCGGACGCGTGCACCGCCTGCGCGACGATCTCCTCGTTGAATGCCCACAGATCCTCGAGCGACCCGCCGCCGCGCGCAACGATCAACACGTCCACCTCGGTGCGCGCGTTCGCTGCACGGATCGCGCGCGCGATCTGCGCGCCGGCGGCTTCACCCTGTACGGCGGCGGGGTAGATGATCACCGGCAGCGTTGGCGCGCGGCGCGCGAGCGTGGTCAGAAGATCGTGCAACGCCGCGCCGCGCGGTGACGTCACGATACCGATCGCGCGCGGGAAGCGCGGCAACGCGCGCTTGCGCTCGTCGTCGAACCAGCCTGCGGCGGCGAGCTTCGATTTCAGTCTCAGGAACCGCTCGTAGAGCGCCCCGACACCGGCGTGACGAACGACTTCGACGCATAGCTGGAACTCGCCGCGCGGCTCGTACAGCGACGCGACCGCGCGAACTTCGACGGCGAGGCCATTACGCAGCGGAAAATCGACGAACTGCGCCTTGGCACGAAAGAGCACGCACCGCACCTGTGCGGCGGCGTCCTTCAGATTGAAATAGCAGTGGCCCGACGCGGCCCGCGTGAAGTCCGAGATCTCGCCGGAGACCCAGCACAGTCCGAGCTCGCGCTCGATCAGCCGCCGCGCAGCGCCCGCAAGCGTCGAGACCGGAATGACCGTCGCGGCCTGCGTTCGCGCCGCCGTACCGTGCTCGGCGGTTTGTGCACCGCGCCGCGCGAAGTCGTCAGCCATGGGGAGCGTACGGTTCAACTAGGTTGGACAATTATTCGGCGCTCGCCGCCTTTGTCCTGGACGGAACTTGTGTGCAAATGTTGCAATCCGATGACGCGATCACGGCTAATCGTGGTCGCGACCGTCGCCGAAGCACCCTCGTCGAGCAACGTTAAATGGCTGATGGCAAAAGGGAAAAAACAGGTGCTAAATTGGGCACGGCAACTTTTTCTACGATCGGCCGGCGACTTAGCGCCCGAATGTACAGGATATGCACACTATTATCCACAGGATTTGTGGAAAAACGTCGTGGAGCGCCACAGGGCATGGCCTCGGAAGCCTTGGCTGACGCGGCATTGCGGACAGCCCTCGCGATCACGGGGCGTCGCGGCCGATGACGGCCGAACGACCGGCGGTTAGAATAGGCGGCTTGCACCAATTGTTCATGCACAAGTGACCGATCGTGTTGCATCGCCGCAAGCGCGAACCGGCGCCGGCCGTCGTCCGGCAGCCGACGCGGACGCGCGCCGAACGGTCGACGCCAACACGCCGTCGTCCAATTTCCTGCGCGCGATCATCGCCGAGGACAATCGCAGCGGCAAATACGGCGGTCGCGTCGTCACCCGCTTTCCGCCCGAGCCCAATGGGTATCTGCATTACGGTCACGCGAAGTCGATCATCCTGAACTTCGGGCTCGCCGCCGAGAACGGCGGTCGGTGCCATCTGCGCTTCGACGACACGAACCCGCTGAAAGAGGAAACCGAGTACGAGGACTCGATCGAGGACGCCGTGCGTTGGCTCGGCTTCGATTGGGGTGAACACCTCTACCATGCATCCGACTACTACGATCGGCTTTACGAGTTCGCCGAGTGGTTCGTCGAGCAGGGCCTCGCGTACGTCGACAGCCAAACGGCAGACGAGATGCGGGCGACCCGCGGAACGCTGACCGAAGCCGGCGTCGCGAGCCCGTACCGCGACCGTCCGTCGGCGGAAAGCCTCGAACTGTTGCGGCGGATGAGAGCAGGCGAATTCGCCGATGGGACGCACGTGCTGCGCCTGAAGATCGACATGGCGAGCCCGAACGTGAACATGCGCGATCCGGCGATCTACCGTATCCGGCACGCGTCGCACCATCGCACCGGCGACAAGTGGTGCGTGTATCCGCTGTACGACTACACGCATTGCATCTCCGACGCGCTCGAGCACATCACGCACTCGATCTGCACGCTCGAGTTCCAGGACCACCGGCCGCTGTACGACTGGGTGATCGAGCGGCTCGCCGACGGCGGTGGGCTCGAGCGGCCTCTGCCGCAGCAGTACGAGTTCGCGCGTCTCAATCTCACGTATGTCGTGCTGTCGAAGCGACGGTTGATCGAGCTCGTGACCAACGGCCACGTCGACGGCTGGGACGATCCTCGGATGCCGACGCTCGTGGGCGCGCGCCGGCGCGGCTTCACGCCCGAAGGATTCAGGCTGTTCGCCGAGCGCATCGGCGTGTCGAAGGCCGACTCGTGGATCGAGATGAGCGTGCTCGAGGACTGCATGCGCGAGGACTTGAACGCGTCGGCGCAGCGACGCATCGCGGTGCTCGATCCGGTGAAGCTCGTGATCGACAACTATCCGGCGAACGAATCGGAGGAGTGCTTCGCGCCGAATCACCCGCAGCGCCCCGAGCTCGGCAAGCGGGCACTGCCGTTCGGCCGCGAGCTGTGGATCGAGCGCGACGACTTCAGCGAGAACCCGCCCAAAGGCTATTTCCGCCTCGCGCCGGGCGCGGAAGTGCGGCTGCGCTATGCGTATATCGTGCGCTGCGTCGGCGTCGAGAAGAACGCTTCGGGCGAGGTGACCGTCGTCCACTGCACGTACGACGCCGGGACGAAGAGCGGCACCGCCGGCGCCGACGCGCGCAAGGTCAAAGGCAACATCCATTGGCTGTCCGCCGAGCACGCGGTGCCCGCCGAAGTGCGGCTGTACGATCGGCTGTTCCGCGTGCCGTTTCCCGGCGCGCGCAATCCCGGCACGCCGCACGCAACGGTCGTGGCCGGAGAAGACAGCGACGACGAAGTGGCGACGGAATCCGCCGAGCGCCACTATCTCGACGATCTCAATCCGGACTCGAAGCGCGTCATCGTCGCGCGCGTCGAGCCCGCGCTTGCCTCCGCAGCGCGCGAAGAGCGTTTCCAGTTCGAGCGGCACGGCTATTTCGTCGCCGATCTCGCCGATCATTCGCCCGGCAATCCGGCTTTCAATCGCGCCGTGACGCTGCGAGACTCCTGGCGCGGCGAGCACGCCCTCCAGGCGGCGTAGCAGATGGGGGAGGTGCGCGATACGGCGCGAAAGCGATGTGTCGCGTGCAGGCCGAGCAGCGATTAGCGGTAAGATGCGCCTCCCACCCGATCGGCGGCGGAGCCTCACGTGAAGCGCATTGTCCTTTTCATCGCAACGAACCTCGCGGTCGTCCTCGTCCTGTCGGTCGTGCTGCGGCTGTTCGGGCTCGACCGTGCGCTCGCGCAGAGCGGCGTCGATTACGGCTCGCTGCTCGTGTTCTCGGCGGTAGTCGGCTTCGCCGGCGCGATCGTCTCGCTTCTGATGTCGAAGCCGATGGCTAAATGGTCGACCGGCGCGCACGTGATCGAGCAGCCGGCGAACGAGCCTGAAGCGTGGCTGATCGAGACCGTGCGCCGGCTCGCGACCAAGGCCGGCATCGCGATGCCGGAAGTCGCGATCTACGAAGGCGGTCCGAACGCGTTCGCGACCGGCGCGTTCAAGAATTCCGCGCTCGTCGCGGTGTCGACCGGACTGTTGCAGACGATGAGCAAGGAGGAGGTCGAGGCGGTGCTCGGCCACGAGATGTCGCACGTTGTGAACGGCGACATGGTGACGCTCGCGCTGATCCAGGGTGTCGTCAACACGTTCGTGATCTTCCTCGCGCGCATCATCGGCTCGATCGTCGATCGCACGGTGTTTCGCACCGAACGCGGCAACGGGCCGGGCTACTTCATCACCGTCATCGTTGCGCAGATCGTGCTCGGAATCCTCGCGTCGATGATCGTCGCGTGGTTCTCGCGCTGGCGCGAGTACCGCGCCGACCGCGGATCGGCGCAATTGCTCGGCAGCCCGACGCCGATGGTGAACGCATTGCGGCGGCTCGGCGGCCTCGAGGCGGGCGAGATGCCGAAGTCGCTCTCGGCGTTCGGCATCGCCGAATCGGGTGGCGTGATGGCGTTGTTCGCGTCGCATCCGCCGATCGAAGCGCGCATTGCCGCGCTGACTGCCGCCCGCTGAGCGCGTGCAAATGCCGGCGCGCCCGACCCGCTTCAAGATCGAGGTGATGGCCGAGAACGGCCTGTGGCATGACGTTCGCGACGCCGACGGCGAGCTGCTGGTGTTCGATGACGAAGCGACGGCGCGCGCGAAGCTCGCCGAGCTCTATCCGGTTCTGGTTCAGATGGAGCGCTATGCCGGCGGCAAGCGCACGCGCGTGATTCGAATCCTCGAAGACGAGGACGATTGGCCGCAGCGCAAGCCGCGCTGATATCGACGCCGCACGAGGCGCCGATCAAGGGGGGTCGATGATCGAGTTCTACACGTTCCAGACGTCCAACGGTCAGCGCGTCGCGGTCATGCTCGAGGAATGCGAGTTGCCGTACCGCGTGCATTGGATCGACCTGATGAAAGGCGACCAGCGCAAACCCGACTATCTCGCGCTCAATCCCGCCGGCGCGATACCGACGATCGTCGATTCCGACGGCCCCGGCGGCAAGCCGATGACGCTTTCGCAATCGGGCGCGATCCTGCTCTATCTCGCGCAAAAGACCGGTCGCTATCTGCCGACCGATCCGGGACGACGCGCGCTCGCGTGGCAGTGGCTGATGTTCGGCGTCACCGATTGCATGAGCGCGACCGCCGGCATCTTCTTCGAGACGGCGCTGCTGCCGGAAAAGGCGCCGGCGAACCTCAAGTGGTACGAAGAACGCCTGTTGCGATTCTTCCGCGTGGCTGACGGACGTCTCGCCGGCCGCGATTGGCTCGTCGACGAGATCTCGATTGCCGACTTCGCGCTTTATCCGATCTACGCGTTACGCAAGTCGCTCGCGGACGCCTCCGATCTGCCCAATGTCACCAGGTGGGGTGCGGCGCTCGCCGAACGGCCGGCGGTGCAACGGGCGCTGCGCTTGCCCGAAAAGTAACCTCGCACAGCTTGGGAGTCAGCGGAAAGTAGGGTCAGACTCGACTTTTCTTGATCCGCATTTCACATTTCGAGACGTGCCGCGAAAAGTCGAGTCTGACCCTACTTATCCGGGCGCACAAAACAAACGGCCGGGCGCATCGCGCGCCGCGGCCGTCGTGAAACCGAGAGCGGTGGGTTACTTGAGGTGATTCGAGACGAGCTTCGTCATCTCGAACATCGACACCTTGCCCTTGCCGCCGAAGACGGCCTTGAGCTTTTCATCGGCGTTGATGAGCCGCCTGTTGACGGCGTCCTGCAGCTTGTTCTTCTTGATGTAGTCCCAGATCTTCTTCGTCACTTCGGTGCGCGGCATCGGGTTCGAGCCGATCACGGCCGACAGCACCGACGACGGCGTCATCGCTTTCATGAACGCGGCGTTCGGTTTGCGCTTCGCGGCCTTTTTCGGGGCGGCCTTTTTCGGGGCGGCTTTCTTCGGAGCTGACTTCTTGGCGGCTTTCTTTGCGGCGGGCTTCTTCGCGGCAGGCTTCTTGGCGGCGGGCTTCTTCGCGGGCTTCTTTGCGGCTTTCTTGGCAGTAGCCATGGTGCTCCTTCCTATGAATTGTGGGTCTTCATCACAACGCCAGACATTCTGAAGCAGACCCTCCTGTCAGGGGTTGCTCCCTGCTTCATCGGGGGGAAATATACCCTATTCCAGAGGGAAGGGAATCCCTGCGCGAGGGAATTTTCGAGGGAAGACGCATGCGCTGTTCCGATGGCGCGACCATCTTCGCGCGCGTACGGCGCCTCGCGTTCGGCGCCGCCCGCGCCATCTTGTGCGCGCAATCTCGCCGGTGCGACACTCGGCGCAATGCGAAGCGATCCCATCGTCGAGCCGGCTTGGCGGTCGATTCGGCCGCGGGGCGCCGCCGCGCGCGCGGATCGCGATGCTCGTCGGATTCGCCATCGCGATGTCGGCTCACGGCGACAACCGTCTGCCGATCTTCGATGCGCACCTGCATTACAACGACGAGGCGACCGCAGCGCTGCCGGTCGCGGACGTGCTCGAGCGGCTGACGGCGAGCGGCGTACCGACCATCCTCGCGACCAGCCGACCGAAGGACCGCGCGCGCTGGCCGCCGCGGGCGCGGTGGCGGCGCCGCCGATCGCGCCGTGCGTCGTGCCGTTCATTCGACCTTATCGCACCGAAGCGGACCGCCAGACTTGGTTCAACGATGCGGCCATCTACGCGCTCGTCGACCGCTACGACAGCACGGCCGACTCGCGTCCGACGCCCGAGTGGCGCGCGCTGTTCGAGCGGCTCCCGACCGCTTCGTCGTCGGCTCCGACACATGGGTGAACGCACGATGGTCGCAGTACGGCGAGATCATCGACTATTACAGGGGATGGCTTACGCAGCTGCCGCCGGCAACGGCGGCGCTGATCGCGTATGGCAACGGTGAGCGGCTGTTCGCTACGTCGCGTTGACGTGCATTCGATCCATCCGATGCACGCGATCGCGGCGCTCGCATCGATCGTCGTGATCGCGCTCGCGACGGCGGCGAGCGCCGCGGAGCCCTCGTTCTCGCATGGACTGCTGTTCCGGCTCGACAAGGCCGGCGCGCAAACGTCCTGGGTGTTCGGCACGATTCATTCGTCCGATCCGCGCGTGCTCGAGCTGCCCGCTCCGGTCGCGAATGCGTTCGCCCGGGCGCGAACGTTCGCGACCGAGATCGTCCTTGGCGAAGTCGACGTCGCCGATTTCTTCGCCATGGCGCAGCTCGACGACGGAAGGCGGCTCACCGACTATTTCGACGACGATACGATCGCCGCGATCCGTACGGCGCTCGGCGCCTCGGCACCGCCGGATGCGGCGCTTGCACGCCTCAAGCCCTGGGCGGTGCTGCTCATGCTCGCGCAAGCGCCGGCTTCCTACGCCGCTGAGCGCACGACGCTCGATGCGTCGCTCTTCGCCGCCGCACGCGCGCGCCGGATGTCGGTGGTGAGCCTCGAACTCGCGGACGAGCAGGCGAGCGCGTTCGACTCGATTCCGCTCGAAACTCAGGTCGCGCTCGCGCGCTACCTGCTGCGCGAACGCGATGCGCTCGCGCAACGGCATGCGGCGACGCTCGCCGCCTGGCTCGACCGCGATCTCGCTCGGATCAGCGCACTGAGCAAGGCCCCGGGCAGCGCCGATGCGTCGATCGCGCGCCATTTCGCGCTGCTTTCGCACCATCTGGTCGAAAACCGCTCGGTATCGATGGCGCACCGGCTGTTCCTGCCGCTGCGGCACGGCGGCGTGTTCGTCGCCGTCGGCGCGTTGCATCTGTACGGCCGACACGGCCTGCTCGGTTTGCTGCGAGAGCAGGGCTACCGTGTCCGGCGCGTCTACTGAGCCTTTCTGCGCGGCGCGCGTACAATGCAACGCGTGGAGCTCGCCGATCTACGCACCGATTACAAGCGCGAGAAGCTCGACGAAGCGCAAGTCGACCGCGATCCCTTTCGCCAATTCGGCCGCTGGTTCGAAGAAGTGCTCGCCGCGAAGCTCCCTGAGCCCAACGCGATGACGCTCGCGACAGTCGGCGCCGACGGTCGGCCCGCCGCGCGCATCATGCTGCTCAAGGACTTCGACGAGCGCGGGTTCGTCTTCTACACGAACTACCAGAGCCGCAAAGGTCGCGAAATCGAGCGCCGAGCGCAGGTTGCGCTGCTCTTCCATTGGGTCGAGCTCGAGCGGCAGGTTCGCATCGAAGGCACGGCGACGCGCGTCGACGCTGCCGAATCGGACGCCTACTTCGCCATACGACCGCACGCATCGCGCCTCGGAGCGTGGGCGTCGCCGCAGAGCGAGCCGATCGCGAGCCGCGCGTTGCTCGAGGCGCGGCTCGCGGAAGTCCAGGCGCGCTTCGCGGCCGCCGGCGACGACGTGCCGCGGCCAGCGCACTGGGGCGGCTTTCGCGTTGTGCCCGCATCGATCGAGTTCTGGCAGGGCCGCCCGTCGCGCCTTCACGACCGCATTCGCTTCCGGCGCACCGCCCCCGACGCGTGGACGATCGAGCGGCTCGCGCCGTAGCGGCGGCCGCAGCGTCTCGCTCGGTGCGATCGCTGATCGCGCTGATCGCGATCGGCATCGCGAACCATTCGGCGCTGGCGGGGACGCGAGTCACCGTTTCGCTCGACGCGCTCGCGCGCGGCGCCTCGCCCGCCGTCGTCGGCGTGCTGATCGCGCTATTTGCGCTGCTGCCCGCGCTGTTCGCCGTAGCCGTGGGCCGCTTTTCCGACCGCGTCGGCGGCCGCCCGCCGATCGTGGCCGGCTCGGTCGGCGTTGCGGCAGGCGCGGTGCTTCCTTTCGTATGGCCGGGCCTTCCGGCGCTGTTCGCAAGCTCGGCGCTGGTCGGCGTCGCCTTCATGACATTCCAGGTCGCCGCGCAGAACGCGACGGGGGCGATGGCTGCTCCCGACGAGCGCGCGCGCAACTTCAGCCTGCTCGCGCTCGGCTACTCCGTGTCGGGACTGCTCGGACCGCTGGTCGCGGGCTACGCGATCGATCACGTCGGCTATCGCGCGACGTTCGCGTTGTTCGCGCTGACGCCGCTGCCCGGCATCGTCGCCCTCGCGCGCGGGCGGCCGTCGCTGCCCAGCCCGCATCCGGCCGAGCAGAGTGCCAGGCGCGCGAGTGTGATGGATCTGCTGGCGCATCGCACGCTGCGACGCATTTTCGCCGTCAACGTGCTGATCGCGATGGCGTGGGACCTGCACACGATCTTCGTTCCGATCTATGGCGCGCAGATCGGTCTCACCGCGTCGCAGATCGGCGTCATTCTCGCGGCGTTCGCCGCGGCAACGTTCATCGTGCGTCTCGCGATGCCGGTGCTCGCGCGACGCGCGAGCGAGCGTCAGGTGATGACCGCTTCGCTGTTCGTCGCCGCGGCGGTCTATCTGATGTTTCCGTTCGTCGAGCGCGCCGGCGCGCTGATGGCGCTCTCGTTCACGCTGGGTCTCGGCGTGGGCACCGGCCAGCCGATGGTGATGTCGCTGCTGCATACGCACGCGCCGCCCGGCCGAATGGGCGAGGCGGCCGGCGTACGCATGTCGCTCGTCAATGCGATGGCGGTCGGCGTGCCGCTTGCGTTCGGCGCGCTAGGCGCGTCGATCGGCATCGCGCCGGTGCTGTGGACGGTTGCCGCCGGACTCGGCGTCGGCGGCTGGTTCGCGAGAAGGATGCGCTGACTCAGGCCATTTGGTAGTTCGGCCTTCAGCCGCGGCATGCCAAGCGCCGGTTGTCGGCCTCGCAGCGGCGATTCGCGGTCGCTCGCAGCCCGCTTCGCGGGTCCCCGCTCGCCGCTCACGCCGCGGGTTTCTTCAACCGATCGAGGAACTGCTTGCGAAACTTCGCCACTTTCGGCGCGACGATGAACTGGCAGTACGGCTGGCCGCCGTTGCGATCGAAATACTCCTGGTGATAGCGCTCGGCTTCGTAGAACGGCTCCGCACCCGCGATTTCGGTGACGATCGGAGCGGGCCAGAGCTTCGCGGCATCGAGCTCGCGGACGATCTCCTCCGCGGTCTCGCGCTGCCCGGCCGTTTGACAGAAGATCACCGAGCGGTATTGCGTGCCGACGTCGTTGCCCTGACGGTTCCTCGTCGTCGGATCGTGAATCGCGAAGAACACGCCGAGCAGATCGCGAAACGAGAGCACCGCGGGATCGAACGTCACGCGAATGACCTCGGCGTGGCCGGTCGTGCCCGAGCACACTTGCTCGTAGGTCGGATTCGGCGGCTGCCCTCCGGCGTATCCGGATTCGACCGATTGCACGCCGGCAAGCTGATCGAACACCGCTTCGAGGCACCAGAAGCAGCCGCCGCCGAGGATGGCGATTTCGCGCGAGGAGTCGGTCATTGTTCGTCTCCGTGGACGCCGCGGCGAGCGACCGCAGCCAGCTTGGTCGACATGGATGGCGGCGAGCTTACACCCCGTCGCGACCGTCGCCGTGGCGTGATGCGATAATGCGCACGTCGCGAAGAGGGAAACCATAAGAACATGGGGCTGCTGCCGCGCGAGGGCAAGTTCTTCGATTTCTTCAATCAGCACGCCGATCTCGCGGCCCAAGCGGCGGTCGAGCTCGCGGCACTGCTCGGCGATCTGTCGCAGCTCGAGCGGCGCAGCCGCGCGATCGAGAAGCTCGAGAAGCAGGCCGACCAGATCACGCACCACACGATGCAGCTGCTGCATCAGACTTTCATCACGCCGCTCGACCGCGACGAAATACACGGCCTCATCAACGCGCTCGACGACACGCTCGACCTGATGGAGGACGTGGCGACTTGCATCTTCCTCTACGACGTGAAGGCGGTAACGCCCGACGCGCAGAAGCTGGCCGGGATCTGCATGACGTGCACGGTGAAGGTGAAGGAGGCGGTGGCGAAGCTCGAGTCGATGGACAACGCCGATTCGATCCTCAAGCTCTGCGGCGACATCGACCGACTGGAGAGCGAGGCCGACTTCGTGTTCCGCTCGGCGCTCGCGAGGCTCTTTCGCGAGGAATCCGACGCGATCCAGATCCTGCGACTGAAGGAGGTCTACCAGCTGCTCGAGTCGATCACGGATAAGTGCGAGGACGTCGCCAACGTGATCGAAGGCATCGTGCTGGAGAACGCGTGAGCACGGCGGCCGAAGGCAACGACTCGCGAGAGCGCGGGGCGAAGCGAAGGCGCGCAGCGGGCGTCCGCGCGGGAGCGACGGCGGCGGTACTCGAGTCCGCCGCCTTACGACGACGTTGCCGAGGCGCCCGCAGGGCCCGGGGGCGCGCGATCGCATGCGGCCGACGTCTGGCGCGGCGATGAGGGTACGGCGTCGCGGAGGCGGCGCGTGACGCGCGCCGTCGCGAGCGCACTACGGGAGCGGCAATGAGCGGGGCGCCGATCGCGTTCGAGATGATCGTGTTCCTCGTGATCGTCGCGCTCGCGTTCGACTTCATGAATGGCTTCCACGACGCGGCGAACTCGATCGCGACCGTCGTATCGACGCGCGTGCTGCGTCCGCACTTCGCCGTCGCCTGGGCGGCGTTCTTCAACTTCATCGCGTTTCTCGTCTTCGGCCTGTCGGTCGCGAACACGATCGGCAAGGGCGTGATAGAGCCTTCGGTCGTCGACCATTACGTGATCCTCGGTGCGCTCACCGGCGCGATCGTGTGGAACGTCATTACCTGGTACTACGGGCTGCCGTCGTCGTCGTCGCATGCGCTGATCGGCGGCCTCGCCGGCGCTGCAGTCGCAAAAGGCGGCATTCACACGCTCGCGGCCAAGGGGTTCCTCACGATCAGCGTCGCGATCGTTGCGAGCCCTCTGTTCGGCTTCCTGCTCGGCATGCTGCTGATGACCACCGTCGCGTGGACGCTGTTCCGCACGACGCCGCACCGCGTCGACCGCTGGTTCCGCCGCCTGCAGCTCGTGTCGGCATCGCTGTACAGCCTCGGGCACGGCGGCAACGACGCGCAAAAGACGATGGGCGTCATCGCGATGCTGCTGTTCGCCGCCGGCCTGTCCGGGCCCTCGTTCCACGTGCCGTTCTGGGTGGTGATCGCCTGCCAGGCGGCGATGGCGCTCGGCACGCTTGCCGGCGGATGGCGGATCGTGAAGACGATGGGCATGCGAATCACGAAGTTGAAGCCGGTCGGCGGTTTCTGCGCCGAGACGGGCGGCGCGATCACATTGTTCGCGGCGACAGGTCTCGGCATTCCGGTTTCGACCACGCACACGATCACCGGCGCGATCGTCGGCGTCGGCGCCGTCCACAAGCTGTCCGCGGTGCGCTGGGGGATCGCGCAGCGTATCGTCTGGGCGTGGGTGCTGACCATTCCGTGCTCGGCGTTCATTTCGGCGATCGTCTGGTGGTTGGCGAGCCGCCTTGCCGGACGCTGACGATTCCACGCGATGACCCCGCGCGCGTTCGTCGTCGGCGTCGTGCGCCGCCTCACCGGAGTCGGTCTGATCAAGACCTCGGCAGCGCTCGCGTTCACGAGCGTGCTCGGCCTCGTTCCGCTGTTCGCGGTCGCGTTCGTCTACGTCGCGCGCTATCCGTTGTTCCAGCGCTGGCTCGACGCGTTCGAGAAGTTCCTGCTGCGCCATCTGCTGCCCGGAACCTCGACCACGCTGCGCTCGCACCTCGCCGAGTTCACGGCGAAGGCGGCGAACCTGCAGGGCCTCTCGATCGCGATCGTGTTCATCACGGCGATCCTGCTCGTCGCCACGGTCGAGCACGAGATCAACGTGATCTTTCGCGTTCGCGAGCCGCGCTCGATCGTGCGGCGGCTGTTCGTCTATGCGGTCGGCATCACCGTGGGCCCGCTATTGATCGGCGCGGCGGTGTCGTCTACGACGTGGCTGATCGAGGCGTCGATCGAGGTCGTTCCATTCGCGTCGAGCGCGATCGCAATGGCCGCGACGCCGATCGCAATCGCGCTCGCGACGCTCGCGTTCACGCTGCTCTATGCGCTGATGCCCGCGCGTCCGGTGTCGCTGTCGGCAGCCGGGATCGGCGGCGTGTTCGCGGCGCTCGCGTTCGAGGCCGCGAAACGCGGCTTCGCGTTCTACGTCGTGACCGTGCCGACGTACCAGGTCGTGTATGGAGCGCTCGCGATAGTGCCGCTTTTCCTCACGTGGGTATACCTGTCGTGGCTGATCGTGCTGGCCGGAGCGGCGGTGACGGCGACGCTTTCCGAGGGCGCGGCACGGCGCTCGCGATGATCGTCGCCGTTCTCCGACGCTGGACGAATGACGGCGGTCACGCTACATTGCGGCAGATTTTTTCGCTCGGAGCGTAACGCATCGTGTGGTCCATCATTCAAGCCGCGGGATGGCCGATCTGGCCGCTGATCTTCGCGTCGATCATCGCGCTTGCGTTGATCTTCGAGCGTTTGTGGTCGTTGCGGCAGAGCGTCGTCGCGCCGGTCGGACTCGTCGACCGCGTGCTCGCCGACTATCGTCAATCGGGCGTCACCGCGGAGTTGCTGACGAAGACGGCGAAGCAGGGTCCGCTCGGGCGCATTCTCGCCGCCGGCCTCGCCAACGTTAAGAGCCCGCGCCCCGTGATGAAGGAGGCGCTCGAGGAAGTCGGCAGCATCGTCACGCACGACCTCGATCGCTTCCTCACGACGCTCGGGACGATCGCCGCGATGGCGCCATTGCTCGGGCTGTTCGGCACGGTCGTCGGCATGATCGAGATCTTCGGCTCGCAGACGGCAACCGGCTCGAACCCGATCCAGCTCGCGCACGGCATATCGGTCGCGCTCTACAACACGGCGTTCGGGCTGATCGTCGCGATCCCGAGCATGATTTTCTATCGCCATTTCCGCGCCAAGATCGACAGCCTGATCGTCGACATGGAGCAACAGGCGATCAAGCTCGTCGATCTCGCGCACGGCGAACGCGCGTAGCGCGAAAGTCGCCATGAACCTGCGCCGCGCCCGCCACCGCGACGAACCGGAGATCAACTTCATTCCGTTGATCGACGTGTTGCTCGTCATCCTGATCTTCCTGATGGTGACGACGACGTACCAGCGCGTTGCCGAGCTGCAGATCACGTTGCCCGAGGCCGACGCCGAGGCGGTCAAGGAGCGGCCGAAGGAGATCAACGTCGGCGTCGACGCGCAGGGCCGCTACGTGATCGGCCGCAACGTCGTGACGTTTTCGACCGTCAACGCTTTCGCCGAGGCGCTCAGGCTTGCGGCGGGCGACGCCAAGGACCCGGTCGTCATCATCAACGCCGACGCGAACGCGACGCACCAGTCGGTGATTCACGTGATGGAGGCGGCGCGGCTCGCGGGCTTCGTCCACATCACGTTCGCAACGCAGTCGCCGCAACGGTGAACGCCGTCGTCCCCGAAATTGAGGTAGTGGTAATTCTCGTGAAGCAACAAATACGGCTCTGACGCCAATCTCGGACGCCGTTGTCCGCGCGCAGGCGGCCGGCGCGCGCCGCTTCTCCGATCGTCTCGTTGCGTCATGGTACGCGCCGTCGCTCACGCCGCTCGCGCTCGCGCTCGCTCCGCTTGCCGCGTTGTTTGCGGGACTCGCGGCGTTGCGCCGGGCTCTGTACCGCGCAGGTGTCCTTCGCGTCGAACGCGTGCCCGTGCCGGTCGTGGTGGTCGGCAATATCACCGCCGGCGGCAGCGGCAAGACGCCGCTCGTCGCGTCGCTCGCGCGAGCGCTCGCGCAACGCGGCTTCAAGCCCGCCATCGTCAGTCGAGGTTATGGCCGGCGCGAAATCGATGCGAAGCCGCTCATCGTGACGCCGACCAGCGATGTCGCGCGGGTCGGCGACGAGCCGCTGCTGCTCGCGCGCGCAGGATGGCCGGTCGCGGTGGCCGCCGATCGTGCTGCCGCCGCGCGCGAAGTGCTTGCACGGACCGCCGGTTGCGACGTCGTGCTCTGCGACGACGGCCTCCAGCACTACGCGCTGGCGCGCGACGTCGAGATCGCCGTGGTCGACGGCGCACGCGGACTTGGAAACGGCTGGCCGCTTCCGGCAGGGCCGTTGCGCGAGGGGCGCTCGCGGCTCGACTCCGTCGACGCCATCGTCGTCCTGGACTCCGCGGGCTCACGGTTGCGCGATGTCGCCGTTCCGTTGTACGCGATGACGTTCGAGGCCAAACCGCTTCGCCGAGTCGGCGCGCCCGCCATCGAGCGGTCGATCGCCGACTTTTCCGGCGAGCGCGTGCACGCGGTTGCCGGTGTCGGGCACCCCGAACGCTTCTTCGCGCAGCTCGTGGCGCTCGGTTTCGAAGTCGACCCGCACCCGTTTGCCGATCATCACGCATTCTGCGCGGCCGATATCGCGTTCGACGACGCCGCGCCGGTCGTGATGACCGAGAAGGATGCGCTAAAATGCGAATCGTTCGCCGGCGAACGCTGCTGGTATCTGCCGATCGAGGCGAGCATCGACCCGGCGCTCGTCGAGCGCATTGCGGAGAAGCTCAAGTGGATCCCAAGCTCCTTGAAATCCTCGTCTGTCCGGTGACCAAAGGCGCGCTCGTCTACGACCGCGAAAAGCAGGAGCTCATCTCGAAGTCGGCGCGGCTTGCCTATCCGATCCGCGACGGCATTCCGGTGATGCTCGAGGACGAGGCGCGCAAGGTGTCGCCGGAAGAGATCGAAGCGATGAAGGACTGACGGCGCCCGTTCCGCGACGCCGCTGTCCGATGACTTTCAGCGTCCTCATTCCGGCGCGTTACGCATCGACGCGGCTGCCGGGCAAACCGCTCGCGGACATCGCGGGCAAGCCGATGGTCGTGCGCGTCGCCGAACGCGCGCTCGCATCCGGTGCCGCGCGCGTTGCAGTCGCGACCGACGACGAGCGCGTCAGAGCCGCCGTGGCGGCGCACGGCATTGCCGCGTGCCTGACGCGCGCAGACCATCCGACGGGCACCGACCGCCTCGCCGAGGCCGCGCAGCAGCTCGGCCTTCCCGACAGCGCGATCGTCGTCAACGTCCAGGGCGACGAGCCGCTGCTCGAGCCTGCGCTGATGCGCGCGATGGCCGAGCTCCTCGCCGCGCATGCGGATGCCGCGATCGCAACCGCTTGCCACAGGATCGACGATGCGGCGGAAGCGTTCAATCCGAACGTCGTCAAAGTCGTCATGGACCGCGACGGCTACGCGCTCTATTTCAGCCGCGCGACGATTCCCTGGGCGCGCGACGCGTTCGCCGCGTCGCGCGAGCAGGTACCGGCTGATTTGCCGCTGTACCGCCACTACGGAATCTACGCCTATCGCGTCGGGTTCCTGCGCCGCTTTCCGGCGCTTTCGCCGGCGCCGATCGAGCGGTTCGAGGCGCTCGAACAGCTGCGCGCGCTATGGCACGGCGAGCGCATCGCGGTGCTCGTCAGCGAAGGCACGCCGGCGCCCGGCGTCGATACGCCCGAGGATCTCGCGCGCGTGAGGGCGCTGTACGAACAGCGGCGCGACGCGGGTCCGCGCAATTGACCTTGCTGCGCGTTCCCGACACAATCGGCCGCCTGCGGCGTCCACGCCGATCTTCCATTGAATCGAAGGCCAGACGATGCGATTGATCCTGCTCGGGCCTCCCGGCGCCGGCAAGGGAACGCAGGCGAGCTTCATCACGCAGGCGTTCGGCATCCCGCAGATCTCCACCGGCGACATGCTGCGCGCCGCGGTGAAGTCGGGCTCGCCGCTCGGAGTCGCCGCGAAGAAGGTGATGGACAACGGCCACCTCGTGTCCGACGAGATCATCATCGGCCTCGTCAAGGAGCGGCTCACCGCGCCCGATTGCGCCAACGGCTACCTGTTCGACGGTTTTCCGCGCACGATCCCGCAAGCCGAAGCGATGAAGGAAGCGGGCGTTCCGATCGATTGCGTGCTCGAGATCGACGTGCCCGACAGCGCGATCGTCGAGCGGATGAGCGGACGGCGCGTTCACTTGCCGTCGGGTCGCACGTACCACGTCAAGTTCAATCCGCCAAGAGTCGACGGCAAGGACGACGTCACCGGCGAAGACCTGATCCAGCGCGATGACGACCGCGAGGACACGGTGAGGAAGCGCCTCGCCGTCTACCACGCGCAGACCAAGCCGCTGGTCGCCTATTATGTCGACTGGGCAAAGTCCGGCGACCCGCGCGCGCCGAAGTATCGTCGCATCGACGGCATGGGAAGCGTCGAGTCGATCCGCGCCGCCGCGGCGGCGGAGTTGAAGTCGTAGTCGCGAGGCGGATCGCGATGGCCGGCGCGCCGCCTCCGCTCGCGAGCGTCATCGTGCGCAGCATGGACCCGCCGACGCTCGCACGCGCGCTCGACTCGGTCGCGATGCAGGATTATCCGGCGATCGAGGTCGTGCTCGTTGCCGCGTGCGGGCCCTCGCACCGGCCGGTCGCCGCCGAGCGCTATCCGTTCCGGCTGACGTTCGTCGGGTCGGACGTGCCGCTTGCTCGCCCGCTCGCCGCGAACGCGGGCCTCGACGCGAGCCACGGTGCGCTGTTGACGTTCCTCGACCACGACGACGAGTTCCTGCAGGGTCACCTGTCGGGGCTCGCAGCAGCGCTCGACTCGCGTCCCGATTGCGGCGCCGCGTACTGCAAGTTCCAGGTCTACGAGGCGGGCACGAACTTCGTCACCGTCGGACGCCCGTTCAACAGGCTCGCGCTGCACGAGAAGTCTTACATCCACCATTCGGCGTTGTTGTTCCGCCGCGAGCTGCTGGCGACCGGCGTGCGCTACGACGCCGCGCTCGACATTCACGACGACTGGGACTTCGTGCTGCAGCTTTCGGAGAAGGCTCGGTTCCGGTTCGTCGACCAGACGACGTTCCGCTGGCATTCCGACATCGGTACGTCCGGCGGCGGCGGTGTCGGCAACTTCGATCCCGTCAAGTACACGACACAGCGTAACTACGTCCGTGACAAGTGGGCGAGCGTATTTCACCGGCACGTCGAGCGGTACAACGCGAACATCGAGCGCGGGATGGTGGCGGCGCAGAGCGGTGCGCTCGACGAGGCCGAGCGGCATTTGAACGAGGCGCTCGCTGACGTCGATGACGATCCCGACGTTCTCAACGCGATGGGGATGATCGCGTACCAGCGCAGACGGTTCGGCGCCGCCCAGGCGTTCGTGCGCCGCGCGCTCGGAAGCCGCGATGGCGACGCGCGGCTGTGGTTCAACTACGGGCTTGCCAGCGCGGCCGCGGGCGGCGCGATCGAGGCGCGAAGCGCGTTCGAGCGCGTGCTCGCGCTCGAGCCCGGACACGGCGGCGCGACGCAATGGCTCGCGAAGCTCACATCCCGACCGCTGACGGGATGATCGCCGCGCAACTTCGATCCTCAATCACGCACGAGTGTCATCACCGCCATGAAAAAGACCCCTCCTCGCAACGCGTTTTACGCCCAATCAGGCGGCGTCACCGCCGTCATCAACGCGAGCGCAGCCGGCGTGATCCTCACCGCTCGGCGCAACCGGTCGCGCATCGGCAAGGTATACGCCGGTCGCAACGGCATCATCGGTGCACTGACCGAAGACCTGATCGACACGAGCAAGGAGCCGGTGCGCGCGATCTACGCGCTCAAGCACACGCCGGCGGGCGCATTCGGCTCGTGCCGCTACAAGTTGAAGGGACTCGACGAGGACCGCGTGCAATACGAGCGGCTGCTCGAAGTGTTCCGCGCGCACGACATCGGCTACTTCTTCTACAACGGCGGCAACGACTCGGCCGACACGTGCCTAAAGGTGTCGCAGATGGCCGAGCGCACGGGCTACCCGCTGATCGCCGTGCACGTGCCGAAGACCGTCGACAACGACCTTCCGATCACCGACAACTGCCCGGGCTTCGGCTCGGTGGCGAAATACGTCGCGACGTCGATGCGCGAGGCGGCGTTCGATGTCGCGTCGATGGCGAAGACGTCGACCAAGGTGTTCGTGCTCGAAGTGATGGGACGCCACGCCGGCTGGATCACCGCAGCCGTCGGCATGGCCGACGACGCGAACACGCCGATTCCGCTGGTGCTGCTCTTCCCCGAGATTCCGTTCGACGAAGAGAGGTTCCTCGCGGCCGTCGATGCGAAGACGAAGGAGTTCGGCTATTGCTGTGTCGGCGTTTCGGAAGGACTGTCGAACGCCGAAGGCAAGCTCCTCGCCGAAGCGGGGACGCGCGATGCGTTCGGCCACGCGCAATTGGGCGGCGTCGGGCCGCTGATCGCGTCGATCGTCAAGGACAAGCTCAAGCAGAAATACCATTGGGCGGTCGCCGATTACCTGCAGCGCGCCGCGCGGCATCTCGCGTCGAAGACCGATCTCGACCACAGCTATGCGGTCGGCAAGGCGGCGGTCGAAATGGCGCTCGCCGGACGCAACGCGGTTATGCCGGCGATCACGCGCGTGTCCGACAAGCCCTATCGGTGGAAGATCACCGAGGCGCCGCTCGACAAGGTGGCGAACGTCGAGAAGATGCTGCCGCGCGATTTCATCACGAGCGACGGATACGGCATCACCGCCAAGGCGCGCGCGTATCTCGCGCCGCTGATCAAGGGCGAGGCGCCTCCGCCCTTCAAGGATGGGCTGCCGCAGTACGTGCGCTTGAAGAACGCGGCGGTCGAGAGGAAGCTCGCGACGGAGTTCAAGATCTGACCGTCGTTCCCGCGAACGCGGGAACCCAGCGTCTTGCGACGAAAGCCACTGGGTCCCCGCGTTCGCGGGGACGACGAATCGCACGAGGACATCATGAGCAAGACGATCGACTACTATTTCGCGCCGGTTTCGCCGTGGTCGTATTTCGGACACGACCGCTTGGTCGCGCTCGCCGGCGAACACGGCGCGCAAGTCAATCCGATGCCGGTCGATCTGGGCCGCATCTTTCCGGTCTCCGGCGGCTTGCCGCTCGCGAAGCGCGCGCCGCAGCGACAGGCGTACCGGCTGGTCGAGCTCGCGCGATGGCGCGATTTCCTCGGCACGCCGTTCAATGCGCAGCCGAAATACGCGGCGTCGGGCGGCGATCTCGCGTCGAAATGGATCATCGCCGCGAACGCCCTCGGCACGCGCGCGGCGCTCGCTCTCGCCGGCGCGATCATGCGCGCGCGCTGGGCAGACGAGCGCGATATCGCCGATGCCGCAACGCTTGCCGACATCGCGCGCTCGCTCGCGCTGCACGCCGAGGCGCTCGCCGCCGGCGCTGCCGACGCGGCAACCGGCGCGCAGTACGACGCGCATACGCAGCAGGCGATCGATGCGCAGGTCTTCGGGGTGCCGTGGTACGTCTATCGCGGGCAGCCGTTCTGGGGACAGGACCGGCTCGACTTCTTGGACCGCGAACTGGCAAAATAGCGCGTTTTTCCGGCACGCGGGCCGCCCGAGCGGACGCGCGCTGAACGACGCGGGCGGCGCGAGCAACGGCTCGCTGGGCACGAAGGCCGCACCAAAGGCCAAGGCCCGTCCCGCCCTCATTAAAAGCCACTGGGAGAGTCGCGCATGTCCACAGCCCTCATCTTCGCGCTCGTCTGCGCGATCCTCGCGATCGTCTACGGCGGGTGGTCCATCGGATGGATCCTCGCGAAGCCGGCCGGCAACGAGCGGATGCGCGAGATTGCCGCAGCTATTCAGGCCGGCGCGCAGGCGTATCTGAACCGCCAGTACCTTACGATCGGCATCGTCGGTGTCGTGCTTTTCGTCGTCATCTGGTGGGCGCTCGGCAGCGCGACCGCCGGCGGCTTCCTGATCGGCGCGGTGCTCTCCGGTCTCGCGGGCTACATCGGGATGAACGTCTCGGTGCGCTCGAACGTGCGTACGGCCGAGGCAGCGCGCACCGGGCTGAACGAGGCGCTGGGGCTCGCGTTTCGCGGCGGTGCGATCACCGGGATGCTCGTCGTCGGATTGGGATTGCTCGGCGTCGCGGGGTTCTACTGGTTTCTGATCGCGTCGGCCGAGCATGCGCCGAATCTCATGCAGGAAGGACTGCACCACGCGATCCAGCCGCTCGTGGGCCTTGCGTTCGGCGGCTCGCTGATCTCGATCTTCGCGCGTCTTGGCGGCGGCATCTTCACCAAGGGCGCCGACGTCGGCGCCGATCTCGTCGGCAAGGTGGAAGCGGGCATTCCCGAAGACGACCCGCGCAATCCGGCGGTGATCGCTGACAACGTCGGCGACAACGTCGGCGACTGCGCGGGCATGGCCGCAGACCTGTTCGAAACGTATGCGGTGACGATCGTCGCGACGATGCTGCTCGGTGCGCTGTTGATGCCGTCGATGGCCGAGCGCGCCGTCGTCTATCCGCTGGTGCTGGGCGGCGCGTCGATCGTCGCATCGATCATCGGCACGTTCTTCGTCAAGGCGACGCCCGGCGGCAAGATCATGAACGCGCTCTATCGCGGCTTGATCGTCGCCGCCGCGATCTCGGCGATCGCGTTCTGGTTCATCACGTCGTACATGATGAGCGACATCAGTACCGCCTATCCCGCGATCACGCCGGTGCGTCTGTTCGGCGCGTCGCTGATCGGGCTCGCGCTCACCGCGGCGATGGTCGTCATCACCGAGTACTACACGGCGACCGAATACTCGCCGGTGCGCCACGTCGCTCAGGCCTCGACGACCGGACACGCGACCAACATCATCGCCGGCATCGGCGTGTCGATGAAGTCGACGGCGCTGCCGGTGCTTTCGGTGTGCGTCGCGATCTGGGCGTCGTTTGTGCTCGCCGGACTCTACGGCATTGCGATCGCGGCGACGTCGATGCTGTCGATGGCGGGGATCATCGTTGCGCTCGACGCGTACGGCCCGATCACCGACAACGCCGGCGGCATCGCCGAAATGGCGAAGCTGCCCGACTCGGTGCGTGCGATCACCGATCCGCTCGACGCCGTCGGCAACACGACCAAGGCGGTGACCAAGGGATACGCGATCGGCTCCGCCGGCCTTGCCGCGCTCGTGCTGTTCGCCGACTACACGCACGCGCTCGAAAGCGAACACATCGACGTGTCGTTCGATCTGTCGAATTACAAGGTGATCGTGGGACTGTTCCTCGGCGGGCTGATTCCGTATCTGTTCGGCGCGATGGCGATGGAGGCCGTCGGACGTGCGGCCGGCGCGGTGGTCGTCGAAGTACGCCGGCAGTTCCGCGAGATCAAGGGCATCATGGAAGGCACGGCGAAGCCCGAATACGGTGTGGCGGTCGACATGCTGACCAAGGCCGCGATCAAGGAAATGATCATTCCGTCGCTGTTGCCGGTGCTCGTTCCGGTCGTCGTCGGCCTCGTGCTCGGCCCGCAGGCGCTCGGCGGCCTGCTGATGGGAACGATCATCACCGGCTTGTTCGTCGCGATCTCGATGACCACCGGCGGCGGCGCGTGGGACAACGCGAAGAAATACATCGAAGACGGCCAGCACGGCGGCAAGGGCTCCGACGCGCACAAGGCCGCGGTCACGGGCGACACCGTAGGCGATCCGTACAAGGACACGGCGGGTCCGGCGGTCAACCCGCTGATCAAGATCATCAACATCGTTGCGCTGATGATCGTGCCGCTGCTCGGAAACCTCTACGCGACGAAGACGACCGTCTTGCCGTCCACCGCAACGCTCCCGGCGATGAGCGCACCGGCAAGCGCACCCGCGCCCGCGGCAGCGCCTCCCGCTGCGCCGGCGCCGAAACAGTAAGACGCTCGCAAGCAAACGAAGGGCCGACTTCGCGCCGGCCCTTTTTCGATGTCCCCGGTCGTCTGCGCGCGTCCGCGCCGCTACACTTACACGTTAGTGCGACGCCGATCCGTGCGCTGACGCGGCCCAGCGGTTCGCTCTTCCGAGCAAGGTCGAAGGATTGCCGGTGCTGGAAAACGCCCGTCCGTCGTGGATGACCGAAGAGCATGAGCTGCTCGCGGCGATGGCGCGCCGGTTCACCGACGAACAGATCATTCCCAACGACGAGCGCTGGCGCAAGCAGCACCGGGTCGACCAGGAAACATGGCAGAAGGCGGGTGAGCTCGGCCTCCTTTGCACCGACGTGCCGGAAGCCTACGGCGGAATCGGCGGCGACTTCGGCCACGACGCGGTGATCTACCGCGAGCTTTCGCGCGCGGTCGAGTTCGGATTCACCGGCGGGCGCGCCGTCCACGCAATCGTCGCGCACTACATCCTGAACTGCGGCACCGACGCGCAGAAGCGGCGTTGGCTGCCCCGCATGGCGCGCGGCGAGGCGATCGGCGCGATTGCAATGACCGAGCCCAATGCGGGCTCCGACCTCAAAGGCGTTCGCACGCGCGCCGAGCGGCGCGGCGACGCGTACATCGTGAACGGCTCGAAGACATTCATCTCGAACGCGCTCAACATGGGCGTGCTGCTGCTCGTCGCGAAGACCGATCGCGACGCCGGCTCGAAAGGCATCTCGCTGTTGTTGATGGATCCGCACCGCACGCCCGGCTTTTCGGTCGGGCGCGTGCTCGACAAGATCGGCATGCCGTCGCAGGACACGTGCGAGCTGTTCTTCCAGGACTGCGAGGTTCCCGCAGGAGGCCTGCTCGGCGGCACCGAAGGCCGCGGCATGTATCAGATGATGGCGGAGCTGCCGTACGAGCGCGCGATCATCGGCTACATCGCCAGTTGTTACATGACGCGTGCGGTCGAGCTCACCATCGCCTACACCAAGGAACGCAGGGCGTTTGGCCAGGCGATCTTCGATTTCCAGAACAGCCGTTTCACGCTCGCCGAGGTCGCCACGAAGGCGACGGTTGCGCGCGTGTTCAGCGATTTCATCGTGGGCGAACGGATTGCGGGCAGACTCGATTCCGCGACCGCATCGATGGCGAAATGGTGGAACACGGACATGCTCGACGATGTCGTCGACGAATGCCTGCAACTGTTCGGCGGTGCGGGTTACATGAACGAGTATCCGATCGCGCGCCTTTATGCCGATGCGCGCGTGATGCGCATCTTCGGCGGCGCCAACGAGATCATGAAAGAGCTGATTTCGCGCTCGCTCTGACGCGTCGAGCTCACGCTGGAGGATCGCAATGGGCCGCCCGCTGCAAGGCGTTCGCGTGGTCGAAATCGCTGGCCTCGGTCCTGGGCCGTTCTGTGGCATGCTGCTCGCCGATCTGGGCGCCGAGGTCGTGCTGGTCGATCGCGTAGAGGCGGGCAACGCGTCTACCGATCTCGGTGCCGCTGCGATCTTCAACCGCGGCAAGCGCTCGATCGCGATCGATCTCAAGAAGCCTCGCGGAACGCAAGCCGTGCTGCGGCTGATCGAGCGCGCCGACGCGTTGATCGAAGGAATGCGTCCCGGCGTGATGGAGCGCCTTGGCCTCGCGCCGGAGGTCTGCCTTGCGCGCAATCCGCGCCTCGTCTACGGCCGGATGACGGGCTGGGGGCAAAGCGGACCGCTTGCACAGGCCGCCGGTCATGACAACAACTACATCGCGCTCTGCGGCGCGTTGTGGTACGCGGGCCACGGCGGCGAGCCGCCAGTCGCTCCGCCGACACTCGTCGGCGATCTCGGCGGCGGCGCGATGTACCTCGCCGTTGGACTGCTGGCAGGCATCCTTCAGGCGCGCGCGAACGGCAAGGGCACGGTCGTCGACGCGGCAATTGTCGATGGCGCCGCGCATCTGATGAACCTTTTGCTCGCGTTCAAGGCGGTCGGGCAGTTCGCCACCGAGCGCGGCAAGAGTCTGCTCGACGGTCCGCACTGGTTTTCGACGTATCGATGCGCCGACGGCAAGTTCATCACCGTTGGCGCGCTCGAGCCGCAGTTCTACGCGCTGCTGCTGCGAAAGCTCGCTCTTGCCGACGATCCCGCATTCGCCGACGGGTACGACGCCAAGCGCTGGCCCGAATCGAAGCGCCGATTCGAGGCGCTGTTCGCGACGCGCTCGCGCGACGCGTGGTGTGAGCTGCTCGAAGGCAGCGACGCCTGCTTCGCGCCGGTGCTCACTCCCGACGAAGCCGCGCGCCATCCTCACAACGTCGCTCGCGCCATCTTCAGCGAACGCGATGGAATACTTCAGGCCGGTCCGGCGCCGCGTTTCGGCGCCGAGCGTGCAGTTCCGGGATCGGTCCCGGCGCGTGGCGAGCATACGGACGACATCCTGCGATCGGTGGATTATTCGGACGGCGACATCGCCGAGTTGCGCGCGGCGGGTGTGGTGCGCTAGAGCAAGGGGGTT
Source organism: uncultured beta proteobacterium (assembly GCA_963728935.1). GTDB lineage: Bacteria > Pseudomonadota > Gammaproteobacteria > Burkholderiales > Casimicrobiaceae > CAVSMC01. The sequence continues at coordinate 140,858 of CAVSMC010000012.1, forward strand.
TCCATGGCCGTTCGAGCAGCGTCGCTCGCCGCGTGCGCGCTTTCGGCGTTGCTGTCGTTACATGCGCTCGAGACCGAGGCGCGGCCGAAGGTCTGTCTCGTCCTCTCCGGCGGCGGCGCGCGGGGCGCCGCGCACATCGGCGTGCTCGAAGTGCTCGAGCAGATGCGCGTGCCGGTCGATTGCATCACCGGCACGAGCATGGGCGCGCTCGTCGGCGGCGCGTACGCGAGTGGCATGACGACCGCCGAAATGCAGACGATGGTCTCGGGCATGTCGACGTCGCTGCTGTTCAAGGAAAAGCCGCCGCGGCAGGACCAGTCGATTCGCCGCAAGCTCGACGACCGCTCGATTCTGTTCGGGCTCGAGGTCGGCTTGAGCGACGAAGCCGAGCTGCTGCTGCAGAAAGGCGTCGTGACCGGCGTCCAGCTCGAGACCGTGCTGAGACGGATCGCCAAGGTCCAGGGCTACCGGAAGTTCGACGATCTGCCGATCCCGTATCGCGCGGTCGCGACCGATCTCGTCACGGGCAAGCCGGTCGTGTTCTCGGACGGAGAGCTGCCGAACGTGATGCGAGCGAGCATGTCGGTTCCGGGCGTCATCGCGCCGGCCGAGATCGACCGGCGGCTGTTGGTCGACGGCGGCCTCACGAACAATCTGCCGGTCGACGTCGCGCGCGCGATGGGCGCCGAAGTCATCATCGCGGTCAATCTTGGAACGCCGCTGCTCAAGCGCGATGAGATTCACTCGCTGATCGGCGTCACGTCGCAGATGATCAATATCCTGACCGAGCAGAACGTGCAGGCGTCGCTCGCGTCGCTCAAGCCGACCGACGTCCTGATCGAACCGGAGCTCGGCGACTTCTCGGCGGGCGATTTCGACGTGCTGCCCAAAGCGATACCGAGCGGAGCGGCTGCCGCGCGCAAGGCGGCGGAAAGGCTCGCGGCGTTGGCCGTTCCGGCCGACGTGTTCGCCGTATGGGCGGCGCGCCGGCAGGCCGCTCAGCCGCCGGAGGGCGGACCCGTCGCGGAAATCCGCTTCAGGCCGATGCAGCGCGTGAATGCCGACACGGTGAAGGAGCTGCTCGACACGAAGCCGAATGTGCCGATCGACCAGGATACGCTCGACCGCGACATGCGGCGGCTCTTCGGTACCGGCGACTTCGAGCACGTCAGCTACCGGATTGTCGAAGAAGCCGGGCGGCGCGTGCTCGACATCGATGCCGTCGAGAAGTCGTGGGGCCCGAACTACCTGCGCTTCGGCCTCGGCCTCGGGTCGGACTTGCAGGGCGACTCGTTCTTCAACATCGCCGCGAGCTATCGGCGCACATGGGTCAACCGGCTGGGCGCCGAGTGGCGGACCGACGCACAGATCGGTCGCACGAGTCGGCTTGCGACCGAGTTCTATCAGCCGCTCGAGACGCGGCGCTTCTTCTTCATCGCACCGCGCGCCGAGGCCGAGCGACGCACGCTCGACGTCTTCCAGGGCTCGCAGCGGGTCGCGCGCTTCGACATTCGCACCGTGAATGCGGGGCTCGACTTCGGCACCGAGCTCACCAAGTACGGCGAAACGCGCATCGGCGTTGTCGGAGGAAAGCTCTGGGCGGGTCTCGACACCGGTCCTCCCGAGCTCGTGCCGTCGGGCAGCGTGCGCCAGGGCGCGGTCGTGGCACGCGCGACGTTCGATCAGCTCGACAGCGCCAACTTCCCGCGCTCCGGCGTCGCGGCGTCGGCGAACCTGTTCGCGTCGACCACGGAGCTCGGCGCGGACGACAGCTACAACAAATGGGACGTCGACGCTGCGGGGTCGTATTCGGTCGGGCAGCACACGTTGAGCTTCGGCGCGAAGGCGGGCGGAAAGATCGGCAGCCAGCCGCTGCCGGTCTACGACCTGTTTCAATGGGGTGGCTTCCTGCAGCAGTCGGGCTATCCCAACGGCGCGCTGCTGGGCGAGCGATTGACGTTCGGTCGCGCCGTCTATGTTTATCGAATCGCGCAGCAGCGGCTGATCGAGGGCCTGTACGCGGGAATCTCGCTGGAAGCCGGGCGGATGGATAATCCGCTCGTCCCGGGGAGTCCGACGGGGCTCTTGAGGTCGACCGCCGCGTTCCTTGGTATCGACAGCCCGATCGGTCCCATGTATCTAGGCATCGGCTGGGCCGCCGACGGCAATCGCAGCGGCTACCTTTATCTGGGGCGACCCTAATGCACCTGCTCTCGCGTCGTCTGAAGCGTTGCCGACCAACGTTGCTTGCGGCTATCGTGCTGACGAATGTCCGGGTCGTGATCGTGCTCGCGGCATGCGCGCTGTCCGCAGCGGCCGCGCCCGCCGCCCCGCCCGAGGCTCCGACGAGCGTACGTGAGCGCGTGCCGGTCGTAATCGCCAACCGGACGATCATCTCGCTTGCCGGTCCGATCGCCGGTTACAGCGCGCGCGATCGCGCCGCGGGCAGCATCGAGCGCATCGAGCGGGTGCTCGACAACGACAAGAACGCCGCGGTGACGACACAGCCGTCGTCGGACGGCACGCAAGTGCTCGTCGGCGGCAAGCCGGCGTTCCTCGTGACCGGTGCCGATATCGACGCGCAGATCGGCGAGACGACCGAGAACGTGGCACGCGAAGCGGCGAAACGGCTGCAAAGCGCGATTGCGGAATACGCGGAGCAGCGAACGCTGCGCTACATGCTCGCTGCCGCGGCTTGGATCGCGCTTGCGACGCTGCTCGTCGCCGTTCTTCTTCGCTTGATCTTCTTCGTCGACCGTCGACTCGGACAGTGGCTGTCGCAGCTTTCCGCTGCCCGGGCGCAGTCCGTGCACGTCAGCGGCGTCAGCGTGCTCGACCCCGCGCACGTCCAGGCGCTCACGCGTCGCATCGTGAGAATCGTCACATGGGTGCTCGCGCTCCTTGCCGCGTACGGCTGGCTCACGTTCACACTCACGCGCATCCCCTATACGCGGCCGTGGGGCGAGCACTTGGAGGGGAAGCTGCTCGCCATCCTGGTCGATGTCGCGCTCTCCATTGTCACCGCCTTACCTGGATTGACCGTCGCCGTGCTGGTCCTTCTCGTCGCGCGGGCGCTCGCCCGGCTCGTCGGCGTCTTCTTCGATCGGATCGAACAGGGGCGCATCACCGTCGGCGGGCTCGACAGGGACACCGCGTTGCCGACCAAGCGGATCGTGGTCGTCGTCATCTGGCTGTTCGCGCTCGCGCTCGCATATCCCTATCTTCCGGGTGCCCAGACCGAGGCGTTCAAAGGATTGTCGGTGCTGGTCGGGTTGATGGTGTCGATCGGTGCGTCGGGGATCGTCGGACAGGCCGCGAGCGGCCTGATCCTGATGTATACGCGCACGCTGCGCGCCGGCGAATTCGTGCGCATCGGCGACACCGAGGGCAACGTCGCGGGCATCGGCCTGTTCACGACGCGCATCCGCACCGGCCTCGGCGAAGTGGTGCTGATGCCGAACTCGCTGATCCTGCAGAACGCGACACGCAACTATTCGCGCGCCGTGTCGGGTCGCGGCTGCGTCATCGACACGGTGGTCACGATCGGCTACGCGACGCCCTGGCGACAGGTGCACGCGATGCTGCTGGAGGCGGCGCGGCGCATCGCCGACATCGCAGTCGATCCGGCGCCGTTCGTGCGTCAGACCGCATTGTCGGATTTCTACGTCGAATACCGGCTCGTCGCGCTTACGACCGCCGAAAGCGCGACGCAACGCGCCGATGTGCTCAACCGGTTGCACGCGATGATCCAGGACGTGTTCAACGAGCACGACGTGCAGATCATGTCGCCGCATTACATGGCGGATCCGCCCGAGCCTCAGGTCGTTCCCAAGGCGCATTGGTACGACGCTCCGGCGCAACCACCGGACGCCTCGGCGTCGCCGAACGATACGAAGCGATGAGCGCGGCAGCGCGTCCGATGCGCTCGCCCTGGGGGAGCGCACGGCCACGTCGATCGACGCGCAGGCGTGACGCTCGGCGGCGCTGTGCGTGCTACGGTACGAACGCCGCGACGTCCGGCGGAATCTCGCCGGCTTGCGCTCGCCGGAGCGCGTCGACGAACGCGCGCGCGACGAACTGCGGCCGCGGGAACGCGGCGATGTGAGGTGTCACCGTGACGTTGGGCGCGCTCCACCACGCGCTATCCGCAGGCAGCGGCTCGGTCGCGAACACGTCGAGCGCGGCGCCGGCGACTCGGCGTGAACGCAACGCGTCGAGCAGCGCCGTTTCGTCGATCAACGGCGCGCGCGACGCGTTGATGACGTAAGCGCCGCGGGGGAGCGCAGCGAGACGCGCCGCATCGAGCAATCGCTTCGTCTGGTCGGTGAGCGGCAACAGCACGACGAGGAAACGGCTCGCGGCGAGCACGGCGGCGAGACCCTCGAAGCCGCTCGCGATCGTCACGTCTCCGTCGTGCGCCGGGCGTGGCGAGCGCGTCCACGCGCTCACGCGGAAGCCGAGCGCGGCAAGCGCCTGCGCGCTCGCGCGGCCGAGCGGTCCGTAACCGAGCACGCCGATCGGCGCGTCGGTTTCGTCGCCGGGAAGCTCGCGAATCCATTGCCGCTCACGCTGGCGCTCGCGCAGCGTATCGAGCGAACGCCATTGCGCGAGCACCATCGCGGCGACGTATTGCGCCATCCGCCGCGCCTGCTGAGGATCGGCGACGCGAACCAGCGGCAGCCCCTGCGGAAGCCCTTTGCACGCGAGCAATCCGTCGACGCCGGCGCCGGGAGAAAAGCCGAACCGCAGCCGCGTCATCGGCGGCAATGGCGACGCCGGTGCGCGCATGCAGATGAAGGCCTCGATGCGATCGTGCGGCGCCGTCGCGACGTCCCGATGGACATCGATGCGCGAGTCGTGCTCGGTGATCAGCGCCAGAACGCGGTCGAGAAAGAAGTTGACGCCGGAAGCCAGAATCGCGGTCACGGCCGGCACGATACACCGCTCGGCTTGACACGGCCAACGGCGCGCCGGTAACGTCGGCCGCTTGACGACGACGGAGACAGCGGTGGATGCAAGCGTCGGACCATTGCGACCATTGCGTGCATTGCGGGCGCTGCTGATCGCGCTCGTTGCGGCGATCGCGCCGCTTGCGAACGCGCAGGATGCGGCGGGCTATCCGACGCGACCGGTGAAGCTCGTCGTGCCGTATCCGCCGGGGGCGCTGACCGATTTGCTCGCGCGCGCGCTCGCGCAGCGGCTGTCCGACTCGCTCAAGCAGCCGTTCGTCGTCGAGAACAAGCCGGGCGCCGGAACGCTGGTCGGGGCGGAGTTCGTCGCGAAACAGCCAGCCGACGGCTACACGTTGCTGATGGCCACGTCGACGACGCTCGGCATCAGCCCGGCGCTCTACGCGAAGTCTCCGATCGATCCGGTGCGCGATTTCGCGCCCGTGTCGCAGGTCGGCGCCGTCAATTTCATCCTGATCGGCAACAACGATTTTCCGGCGAAGACGTTGCCGCAGCTCATCGCAGAGATCAAGCGCAACCCAGGCAAGTACTTCTACGCGTCGGTCGGCAACGGCAGCCCGCATCACCTGTTCATGGAATCGCTGAAGACGACGCTCGGCCTCGATATCCAGCACGTGCCGTACAAGGGGACGCCGGCCGCGCTGCCCGATCTTTACACCGGCAAGGTGCAGATCATGTTCGCCGATTTCACCGCGGCGGTCCCGGCGGTGAAGGGCGGCAAAGTGCGCGCGTTCGGCGCGTCGTCGGCTCGCCAGAGCACGCTCACGCCCGACATCGCGCCGATCGCCGCGACGGTGCCGGGCTTCGACTGGCAGGCGTGGCAAGGCATCGTGACGACGGCGGGAACGCCGAAGCCGATCGTCGACAAGCTCAACGCGACGCTGCAGGCGATCCAATCGTCGCCCGAGTTCAAAGAGCAGCTTGCGAAGTTCGGCATGGACGGGGCAGCGCCTCATGGCGCCGAGCAGTTCGCGGCGATCATCAAAGCCGACGTGCCACGCTGGGCGCAGGCGGTGAAGGCATCCGGCGCGACGGTCGACTGATGGGAACGCGCAAGATGAGCCCTCTCGAAAGCCCGGTCATCGACGTTCACACGCACGTGCTGACCGAAGCATGGTTCTCGCTGCTGAAGGAGCATGGCGCGCCGCGCTACACGGTGAAGGAGGTGTCGGGCGGGCTGCGCGCGATCCATCTCGACGGCGCGCCGTTCATGACGCCGGTGCCCGCGATGTTCGACTACGACCTGCGCATCCGGACGATGGACGAGCATGGCGTCGACGTCGCCATCGTGTCGCTGACGTGTCCGAACGTATTCTGGGGCGCCGCCGAGGTGAGCCTGCAAGCGGCGCGGATCATGAACGACGACATGCGGGCGGCGCGCGTCGCGTATCCGGACCGCATCCGATGGTTCGCGTCGCTGCCGTGGCAGTACCCGGAGCTCGCAGCCGCCGAGCTTCGCCGCGCGCTCGCGGCCGGTTGCTCGGGCGTGATGGTGCTCGCGAACATCGACGGCGCGTCGCTCACCGATCCGAAGTTCGCGCCGGTCTGGCAAGCGATCGACGATGCCGGGCTTCCGGTGCTCGTGCACCCGACGGCGCCGCCGGGCGTCGGCGAGCTCGACATGGTGCGCTTCCAGCTGACCGCGTCGATCGGATTCACCGTCGACACGACGCTCGCGCTGGCTCGCATGATCTACGACGGCTTTTTCGAGCGCTACACGAAGCTCGCGATCATCGGTTCGCATGGCGGTGGTTACCTGCCGTATGTGATCGCGCGCATGGACCAGTGCTTCAACAACATCCCCGCGTGCCGCGAGAAGATCGCGCGGCGGCCGAGCGAATACCTCGAGCGCTTCTATGTCGATGCCGTGCTGTTTTCGCCGGAGGCGCTCGCGCTCTGCGTCGAGGTGATGGGCGCCGATCACGTTCTGTACGGCTCCGATTACCCGCACACGATCGGTGATATGCCCGGCTGCCTCGCCCGCGTCGACGCGCTTTCGACGGTGACGCGGCACAAGATCCGCGGCTTCAACGCGCGGCGAGTGTTCGCGATCTGACGGCAATGCGCGCGCGTCGCTTCGATCGCGCGGACACCGCTCGTCGCTTGTCTCGGCACGTTGACGATGGCGTCCGAGCGCGCGTTCTTCTGGCGCCGGTCGACGACGTCACGCCGACGCCAGCAAGCGCGCGAGCGAGAACGGCGCGAGCGCGGAAGGCTTCGTCCCGTCGATCGCCCATTGCGCGAGTGCTTCGCCGACCGCCGCCGAATGCTTGAAGCCGTGACCCGAGCACGGCGAAGCGATCAGCACGCGCGTCGATTCGGGGTGCGTGTCGATCACGAAGCCGAAATCCGGCGTCACCGTGTACAGGCACGTCGTCGTGCGCATGCAACGCGTGAGCGCCGGCAGATACGTCGCGAGCGTTTGTCGCATCGCCTCGATTTCTCCGTCGCCGACCGTGCGGTCGCACGCGTCGGCGGTGGTCGTCGCGGCAAATGTCTCGCTGCTGACCTTGACGCCGCCATCGGGTCCGTCGATCGCCGGGAAGCCGTATACGCCGCGTGTTCCCTGCGGCAGCTCCCAGATGAAGATCGGGAAATTCGAAGCGACGAACGGCGCGATCGATCCTTCGACGTCGAACCAGAACAGCGTCTGGCGGTACACGCGGAAGCACGCCGCCAGCCGCGCATCGATCAGCGTCGGCAGCCACGGTCCGGCGGCGACGATCAGCACGTCGGCTTCGAGCCGATCGTGGTTGGTGGCCACGCGAACGCCGTCGGCCGTTGGCTCGAACGCGGTGACCGTCGCGTTACAGACAATCTCGGCGCCATGCCGGCGCGCGAGCGCAAGATGCGCGCGTATGCACGCTTCGGGCCGCAGAAATCCGGCGCTCGGCTCGAAATAGCCGCATTCGTCGTCACCGACGCGAAACGGCGGGAAGCGCCGCCGCATTTCGTTCGCGTCGAGAACCTCGTGCGCGATTCCGAAGCGCTGCGCGGCGGCGACGGTGTTGGCGAAGAAATTCGCGACGTGCGTCTCGGCGGAGGTCGTCGCACTCGAGATGATGAGGCCGCCGTTGGTCGTGAGCAGATCCTCGCCGGACTCTTGCTCGAGCGTGCGCCAAAGCTCGTGCGAGCGCATCGCGAGCGGCGTGTAGTGCGCGCCCTCGCCGATCGCGAGCCGCGTAATGCGCGTCTCGCCGTGCGACGATCCGCTGGCATGCGGCGGACAGAGGCGGTCGATGCCGAGAACGCGGCGCCGACGTTTCGCGAGCTGGTAGAGCGTCGCGCTGCCGCTCGCGCCGAGTCCAAGCACGATCGCGTCGAATCGTTTCATGCCGATGTCGTATGTCGTGTCATCCGAACGACGGCACCGACTACTACACCATAGCCGCTGGCCGCTGTCGATCGCCTCGCTCGCCGGCGCGCAGCGCACGCTCGGTCAGGGCTCCGTCGGACAGCCTCCTATAATCGGCACCGCCATGCGCCCCGTCTCGTTCATCGTCGCCGCTTGCGCGCTCGCCGCGACGGCGCACGCGCAACTCGCGCCGCCCGCCGAGCGGCCTTCGGGGTGGACCGACAAGGCGCCGGTCGCCGCGAAACGGTTCCTCGTCGCTTCGGCGAATCCTCTTGCGACCGACGCCGGTTACCGAATCCTCGCGCAGGGTGGGAGCGCCGTCGACGCGGCGATCGCCGTCCAGCTCGTGCTGAATCTTGTCGAGCCGCAGAGCTCCGGCATCGGCGGCGGCGCGTTCATGCTGGTGCACGACGCAAAGGCGCGGCGCCTCGTTGCCTACGACGGCCGCGAGACCGCTCCGTCCGCGGCGAAGCCTGATCGCTTCCTCGGCGCCGACGGCAAGCCGCTCGGATTCCTCGACGCGGTGGTCGGTGGGCGCTCGGTGGGCGTGCCCGGAACCGTCGCGCTGCTTGCACAAGCGCACCGGCGTCACGGGCGCCTCGCGTGGGCACGGTTGTTCGAGCCCGCGATCGCGCTCGCCGAAAACGGTTTTGCGGTTTCGCCGAGGCTTCACGCGCTGCTCGCCTCCGAGACGAGACTTACGCAACCACGTGCACGCGCGTACTTCTACGGTGCAGATGGCAAAGCGCGGCCGATCGGCCACGTGCTGCGCAATCCCGCTTTCGCCGCGACGCTGCGAGCGATCGCCGCTGGCGGCGCGGCGGCGTTCTACGACGGCGCCATCGCGCGCGACATCGTCGCGACGGCTCGCGAGCATCCGACCAATCCGGGCGATCTCACGCTCGCCGATCTCGCCGCCTATCGGGTGAAGGTCCGCGAGCCGATCTGCGGTACGTACCGGCGATACAAGGTCTGCGGAATGCCACCGCCATCGTCGGGGGCCATCACGTCGCTGCAGATCCTTGCGCTGCTGGAGCGCTACGACGTCGCATCGATGCAGCCCGCCTCGTTTTTTGCCGTGCACTTCATCAGCGAAGCGGGCCGTCTTGCGTACGCGGACCGCGGCGCGTATATCGCCGATCCCGATTTCGTCGCACCGCCCGCCGGCCTGCTCGACCCGGAATATCTCGCGCGTCGCGGCGAGCTCGTTCGCGCCGACGCGAGCATCGGGCATGCGAACGCCGGCGTTCCGGCGCGAGACGCAGCATCGGCTCGCCGCGTCGGGTTCGGCGAGCACGCGGCGCTCGAATTTCCGTCGACGTCGCACATGTCGATCGTCGATCGGTACGGCAATGCCGTCGCGATGACGACGACGATCGAGGATGCCTTCGGCAGCCGTCTGATGACCGCGGGCGGGTTCCTGCTCAACAACGAGCTCACCGATTTCTCGTTCGCGCCCACATCAGGCGGCTTGCCGGTCGCCAATCGCGTCGAAGCCGGCAAGCGGCCGCGCTCGTCGATGGCGCCGACGATCGTATACGATGCCGCGGGCCGGCTGTTCATGGTGACGGGCTCGCCGGGCGGAAGCGCGATCATCAACTTCGTCGTGAAGACGCTCGTCGGCGTGATCGACTGGAAGCTCGATCCGCAGCGCGCGCTCGCGTTGCCGAACTTCGGCAGCCGCAACGGGCCGACCGAGCTCGAGAAGGACACCGCCGTCGTCGCGCTCGCGCCGAAGCTTGCCGCGATCGGCCACGATGTCGAAGTGAGCGATCAAACGAGCGGCGCGCAGGCGATCGTGCGCACGAAGTCCGGCTGGATCGGCGGCGCCGATCCGCGTCGAGAGGGATCGGTGAAGGGCGATTGACGGGCGATCACGCCCGCGAAATGGGGAGTTGCAATGCCGACCGATCTCATCTCCGCCACCATCGTGCTGGTCCTCGTGACCGATCCGTTCGGCAACGTTCCGATCGTCGTCGCTGCGCTGCGCGGCGTGCCTCGCGAGCGCAGGCTCGCCGTGGTGATTCGCGAGTGCGCGATCGCCTACTTCCTGTTGCTCGCCTTCCTGTTCGGCGGCAAGGCCTTCCTTACGCTGATGCAACTCTCCGAGGCGTCATTCAGCATCGCCGGCGGCGTGATCCTCTTCCTGATTGCGCTGCGGATGATATTTCCGCGATCGGAGCCGATGGACGCCCCTGCGGGCGAGCCGTTCATCGTGCCGCTCGCCGTTCCCGCGATCGCAGGGCCGTCGGCGCTCGCGACGGTGATGTTGATGGCGTCGCGCTCGCCGGATCGGCTGTTCGAGCTCGTCGGGGCGATCACCGTCGCGATGGCGATCAGCGTCATCGTGCTCGCCGCGTCGGATCGCGTGCAGCGCATCATCGGCGAGCGCGGCGTGCTCGCGCTCGAGAAGCTGATGGGCCTCGTGTTGACGGCGATCGCGGTGGAGATGCTGCTCACCGGCATCCGCGCGTTCGTCGAACAGCTCGCGCGGTGACAGACGCTACGCGGGTGTGAGATGGCCGTGCACGCGGCGCGCCGCGCCCGCGTGCTCGAGCTCGCCGACGATCGCTTCGGCGAGGCGAGCCGCCGGCAAGCGGAAGAACAGCGCATTGAAATCGCGGTAGATCCCCACGCGTTCCATCAGCGGTGCGAGCTCGTCGATCGCGAGCCGCTGATGGTCGAGCAACGTGAACATCAGGATCACCTTGAGCGCGTGGCGCGCCATGCGCAGCGAATCGGCTTCGAACGCGGCGATGCGATCGAACGCGCGGTCGAGCGCGGCATTGACGTCGAGAAAGGGCTCGCCGTGACCGGGAATGACAATGCGGATCGGCAGCCGCGCGAGCATCTCCATCGTCGCGCGCGTCGCCGGCAACGCGTTTTTGTCGATCTCGGGCGGCATCACGAAGCCGAAGCCGCGTTCCCAGAGCGCGTCGCCCGAAATCAGGATGCCGTGCTCGGGATTCCAGAACACGAGCGCGCCCATGTCGTGGCCGGGCGCGGCGAGCGCCTGCCATTCGAGCTCGCCCCAAACGTGCGTCGAGCCGGCGACGATGAGCTCGTCGGCGCGAAAGCGGTCCACCGACTGGCCGGCGTACTCGTACAGCAGCGCCTTGTCGTCCCAGCGCTCGACGGCCTTGTCCTCGGCCTCGGGAATCGCGATCGGACAGCGATACTTCGCGGCGACCGCCGCGTTGCCGCCAATGTGGTCGGAATGGCAGTGCGTGTTGACGATCTTTTCCAGCCGGTCGTTGCCGATGCCGCGCGCGGTAGCAAGCAACGCGAGCGTCAACGGAGCATGCCGAACGTATCCGGTGTCGACCAGCACGTGGCCATCGCGACTTTTCAACACGACGTTGTTCGACGACAGCCAGTCGCGAACGAACACGTGGACTTGCGCAGGAAGCGAAACGGCCGTCATGACCGAAGGTAACGGCGGTGATCGCGACCGCCGGCGTTGTCATTCGAACGAAGCGGACGATCCGCTTCAGCGAAGCGTCGATCGTACCACCGGCGTCGCGTTGCGCGGCGACGGTCGAAGCGGCGTCGTCGGCGACGGCGTCGTCGGCGTACGCAGCGCGTAGGGGCAACGCCACACGCAATACGGTTCCTTCGCCGAGCGCACGGTCGACATCGATGCGCGCGCCGTGTTGCTGGCGGTGCCAGCCGTATTTGCGCGCGCGGCGACAGTTGCTCGTCCATCACGCGCGAATCGATCCGATCCAATACCCGCGAGCGCACGGACGGATGGATGAGCGTGTCGAGCGGGTTGGCGACGAGCTCTGCGCGCAAGCGGCCGGCGATCTTCTCGGCAAAAGAGTTGGCGTGGAGGACCTTCGTGCCCCAATGGACGAGGGCGAGGGCAGCAACGTCCGGCGTGCTGCCTCGAGTTGCTCTTCGTGCGCCTCGCCTGCCAGGTGAACGTCGCGATCAGCCGAGGCGGCCGAGGAATTCGCGGACGAGCGCGACGCGATCGGCAAGCTCCGGCGCCGCGCGGTCGATGCGAACGCGGTCGGGACCGGCGAAGCGGATGCGGCCGTCCGTCTGCACGAGAAGGATCAGCTTGCCGGCGTCGAACGGCGGATTTTTCGAAAACTGCAGCGTCGTGCGCTCGGGCCCGGAGTCGATCTTGACGGCGCCGAGCGGCTTGCCGACCAGTCGCAGCCGATGACACGCCACCAACGCCTGCGCCGGCTCGGGCAGCGCGCCGAAGCGGTCGATCAGCTCCTCCTGCATCGTGTCGAGCTCGTCGTAGGTTTCGCAGTTGGCGAGCCGCTTGTACAGTACGAGGCGCTCGTGCACGTCGTTGCAGTACGTCTCGGGCAACAGCGCGGGTACGTGCAAGTTGATCTCGGTCGCGACGCCGATCGGCGCCGCGAGATCGGGCACGCGGCCGGCGCGAAGCGCGGAGACCGCCGAGCGCAGCATGTCCGCGTAGAGCTGGAAGCCGACCTCCTGCATCTCGCCCGACTGCGATTCGCCGAGCACTTCGCCGGCGCCGCGAATTTCCAGATCGTGCATCGACAGATAGAAGCCGGAGCCCAGGTCCTCCATCATCTGGATCGCCTCGAGACGCTTCTTCGCCTGTGCGGACAGCGCGTCGTCGGGCGGCGTCAGCAGGTACGCGTACGCCTGATGGTGCGAGCGGCCGACGCGGCCGCGCAGCTGGTGCAGTTGCGCGAGGCCGAAGCGTTCGGCGCGGTCGATGATGATCGTGTTCGCCGTCGGCACGTCGATGCCGGTCTCGATGATCGTCGAGCAGACGAGCAGATTCACGCGTTGCTGGTAGAACTCGCGCATCACGTGCTCGAGCTCGCGCTCGGCCATCTGCCCATGCGCCACCGCGACTCGCGCCTCGGGCAGTTGTTGCGCGAGCCGCTCCGCGGTGCTGCGGATGGTGTCGATGTCGTTGTGCAGGAAATAGATCTGACCGCCGCGCTTCAATTCGCGCAGCGCCGCTTCCCGCACGATGCCGGGCGAGTAGGCTGCGACGAACGTCTTGATCGCAAGCCGTCTTTGCGGCGCGGTGGCGATCACCGAGAAATCGCGAATGCCTTCGAGCGACATCGCGAGCGTGCGCGGGATCGGCGTCGCCGTGAGCGTGAGCACGTCGACCTCGGCGCGGAGCTTTTTCAACTGCTCCTTCTGCCGCACACCGAAGCGGTGCTCTTCGTCGATGATGACCAGGCCGAGGTTGTTGAACTTCACGTCCGGCTGCAGCAGCTTGTGGGTGCCGATGACGAGGTCGATCGTCCCTGAGGCGAGGCCGGCGAGCGCCGCCTTCACCTCCTTCGCCGAGCGGAAGCGGGAGAGCTCGACCAGCTTAACCGGCTGCTCGGCGAAGCGGTCGGAGAACACCTGGAAGTGCTGCTCGGCGAGCAGCGTCGTCGGCACCAGCACCGCTACTTGCTTGCCGTCGGCGAGCGCGACGAACGCCGCGCGCAGCGCGACCTCGGTCTTGCCGAAGCCGACGTCGCCGCATACGAGCCGGTCCATCGGCTTGCCCGATTTCAAGTCGTCGATCACCGCCTCGATCGCGCCCGCCTGGTCGGGCGTTTCCTCGAAGCCGAAGCCGTCGGCGAACGCTTCGTAATCGTGCGGCTTGAACGAGAACGCGTGGCCCTTGCGCGCGGCGCGTTGTGCGTACAGGTTGAGCAGTTCGGCCGCCGTGTCGTGCGCCTGCCGCGCGGCGCGCCGCTTTGCTTTTTCCCACGCTCCGCTGCCGAGCTCGTGCAAGGGCGCCGCTTCCGGCGACGCGCCGCTGTAGCGTCCGATCAGGTGCAGGTTCGACACCGGCACGTAGAGCTTGGCGTCGTTCGCGTAGACGAGCTGCAGGAACTCGGTCGGACCGTCGCCGAGGTCCATCGTCGCAAGCCCGAGATAGCGACCGATGCCGTGCTCCTCGTGCACGACCGGGTCGCCGATGCGCACTTCGGACAGATCGCGCAGCATCGCGTCGACGTTCGTGCGGCGGCCGGCATCGCGCTTGCCGCGGCGAACGACATCGGCGTAGAGCTCGGCTTCGGTGACGAACGCGAGATGCGCCTGCGGCCACGCGAAGCCCGCGTGCAGCGGCGAAATGCCGAGCGCCGCGCTCGCGTCGCCCGCAGCGAAGCTCTCCCAGTCGTCGACGAGCGGCAGTTTCAGGCCGTACTCGACGAAGTACTGCTGCATCGTCTCGCGGCGGCCGGCACTCTCGGCGCAGACGAGCGTGCGCGCGTCGCTCGTGGCGAGCAGGCGTTTGAGCGCCGCCAGCGGATCGGCGGCGCGGCGGTCGACTTGCACCGGGGCAATCGCCGATGTCGGGCCTTGCGAAGCTTCGCCGCTCGAAAGCTCGACCCGCGCGAACGGCTTCACCATGCCGAAGAACGCGTCGTCGGGGAGGAAGAGCTGCGCGGGCGGCAGCAGCGGTCGCGACTTGTCGCCGCGCAAGAGCTTGTAGCGCGATTCGGCGTCCTGCCAGAAGCGGCGTACCGCATCGTGGACGTCGCCGTGCAATGCGACGATCGTCGATTCGGGAAGGTAGTCGGCGAGCGTCGCGGTGGTGTCGAAGAACAGCGGCAGGTAATACTCGATGCCGCCGGGCGCGACGCCGTTGGTGACATCCTTGTACAGCGTCGACTTCGACGGATCGCCTTCGAACACTTCGCGGTAGCGGCCGCGAAAGCGTGCGCGCGCGCTCTCGTCGAGCGGGAACTCGCGCGCCGGCAGCAACCGCACCTCCGAGACCGGATAGAGCGTGCGCTGCGTGTCGGCGTCGAACGTCTTGATCGTTTCGACGTCGTCGCCGAAAAGATCGAGCCGATACGGCAGCGGGCTCCCCATCGGAAAGAGATCGATCAGTCCGCCGCGTACGCTGAACTCGCCCGGCGAGACGACCTGGGTCACATGCGCGTAGCCCGCGAGCGTCATCTGACTGCGCAAGCGGTCGGCGTCGAGCCTTTCACCCTGTTTGATGAAGAACGTGTACGCGGCGAGATACGCCGGCGGCGCAAGCCGATAGAGCGCAGTGGTCGCCGCGACGAGCAGCACATTCGCCTCGCCGCGCGAGACGCGATAGAGCGTGGCGAGCCGCTCGGAAACGAGATCGTGGTGCGGCGAAAAGTGATCGTAAGGCAGCGTTTCCCAGTCGGGCAGCGCCGCGATGCCAAGCGACGGCGCGAACCACGCGATTTCCTCGGCGAGGCGTTGCACGGCGAGCGCGTCGGCGCAGACGACCGCGAGCGTGCGCTGCTCGCTCGCCACGCGCACCGCGAGCTGCGCGAGTGCAAGCGCGTCGGCCGAACCGGCGAGCGGTGCAACGGCGATCCTGCGACCGCGGTCCGGCAGCACGGCCGCGAGCGCGGGGATCGTCGCGAGCGTTTCGCCCGACGCCGTGGTGCGAGGCGCAGCGGAGAGGGTAACGGACAAGACGCGATTATTGCGGCAACGCGGTCAGGTGCGCGCGAATGACCCACCGGCGCGGACGAGGCTTCGGGCCATTATACGGTGCGACACCTTGTCGCTTTGTCGACTACATTTACAGCCGAGCCGTTGCTGAAAGCGGGCGAGATTTCAACCCTCTGATGCCAAACCCATAACGACAGCAGGCACATATCCTGCATAAGAACAGTGCATACGTCATGCTTACGGGAGGTGCGATGACATACTCAAGATTCCTAGCGGTCGCAGCGGGGTTGGTGCTGTCTTCCGTTGCGATGGTTTCCCAA
This sequence comes from uncultured beta proteobacterium, assembly GCA_963728935.1. Taxonomy (GTDB): domain Bacteria; phylum Pseudomonadota; class Gammaproteobacteria; order Burkholderiales; family Casimicrobiaceae; genus CAVSMC01. The sequence continues at coordinate 156,895 of CAVSMC010000012.1, forward strand.
GGCAACGTCGTTACCGGTCACCTTTGGCACGTGCCGGAGCTGATCAGCCAGGCCGCGACTCCGGCGAATGTTCCTCTGACAACGCCCGACGTCGATTTCGACGTCAACACGCCGATGAATTTCAGCGGGACCGTCGTGCCCGTCGCCACCTGGCTCGCCAGCAGCGGCGCGTTCAACATCGTCGAGAACGCGCCGGGGACGCTCGCTTCGCTGATGGACGGCTTCATCGGCGGCGTCCAGATGGGAACGCTCCTCGAGTTCACCGGCTTCGTGACGGTCAGCAACGGTCAGATGTTCACCGTCGCTCACGACGATGGCCTGACGCTCGTCATTGGAGGAACCGACCTCGGCTTCAACCCGGGTCCGACTTCGCCGGTCGTGACCGTCGCGACGTATACGGGACCTTCCGGAACCTTCCCGTTCCAGCTCGTTTACGGCGAGTGCTGCGGTGGTCCGGCGGTTCTAAACGTCGATCTGCCGTTCGCGAACGTCCCGGTTCCCGAACCCGCCACCCTGCTGCTCATGGGCATGGCGCTCGCCGGTCTTGGCTGGTCGCGCACGCGCAAGCTGAGCTAGCCGCACGGCGGTAGGCAAAGACAAGGACCTCGCCAGCACGGCGGGGTCCTTTCGTTGCTGCTGTGGCATCGGCTTTCGATGGTCGTTGCCTTTGGAGGACAATGCGGCCGATGCCTTCCCGCCTTCGGTACCGGCTCGACGTATCGCCGTACATCATGTTGACGCTCGCGCCGCTGTTCTGGTCGATGAACTGGATCGTCGGCCGCGGCCTCGCGCCCGACGTGCCGCCGATCACGATGACGTTTCTGCGATGGCTGTTCGCGATCGTGATCCTCGCCCCGTTCGCATGGCCCCACGTTCGACGCGACTGGGCGCTCGTGTGCGCGCGCTGGAAGATTCTTGCCGTGCTGGGGTCGATCGGCATTGGAACGCACAACGCGCTCGCCTATCTCGGCCTCAATTACACGACGGCGATCAACGGCGTGATTCTCAACTCGTTCATCCCGGTGATGATCGTCGCCTTCTCGTGGCTGTTCCTACGCGAACGGTTGACGGCGCTGCAGCTTGCGGGCGTCGCCGTGTCGCTCGCCGGCGTTCTCGCGATCCTGTCGGGCGGAAGCCTTGTCGCGCTCGCCGCGTTCCGGCTGAACGGCGGCGACCTGCTGATCATCCTGTCGATGGCGATGTGGTCCACGTACACGATCGCGCTGCGCTGGCGTCCGGCGGGACTGCACATGCTGAGCTTTCTGTTCGTGTTGTCGTGCGTCGGCGAGCTCGCCGTGCTGCCGTTCTTCATCGGCGAGCTCGCGCTCGGCAGACCCGCGCACTTCACCGTCGAGAATGTCGCGGCGTTCGCCGCGGTCGGACTCTTCTCATCGGTGCTCGCGTACATCTTCTGGAACCGCGGCGTGGAGCTGGTCGGCGCGAGCGTCGCGGGCCTGTTCGTCCATCTGATGCCGGCGTTCGGCATCGTGCTCGCGTGGCTCTTCCTCGGCGAGCGGTTGCAGCCTTTTCATGTCGCGGGCGTCGCCTTGATCGTGACCGGCATCGCGGTGACGAGCCGCTTCGCGCGCCGTCCTGTGATCGCCGCTGCGGGCGCCGACACATAGAGCCCATGCCTATCATCGGATCGATCGGAGATTCGGGGCGCGTCGAGCTGCAGCAGCGGCTCGTCGCACTCAAGGTCGAGCATCGCGATCTCGACGAGGTGATTCATCGCCTCGCCGTGACGGCCAACGTCGACCAGCTCCAGCTCACGCGACTCAAACGCCGCAAGCTGCTGCTGAAGGACCAGATCGCACGCATCGAGCGGGCGCTCGACCCGGATATCCTCGCCTGAAATTAGGGTCAGACTCGACTTTTCGAAAAGTGGGGTCAGACTCGACTTTTCGGAAATTGGAGTCTGACCCTAGTTTCACGAAAGTCGAGTCTGACCCTAATTTCTGGCGCTATTTTCTGGCGGGGCGCGACACTGCGCCCACGATGCACGCGCATCGGCGATGGTCCATGGCGGTAGCGGCATGGCATCGAGCGCGGCGACGAAATCCTCGACGCTCGACGGACGTTGCACCGGCGCTTTCGCGAGGCAGCGCGCAACGAGCTCCGCGAGTGCCAACGGCACACCCGGCACGACGGTGGCGAGATCGGGCGCGGGCTCGGCCAGCACGCGCCGCAACAGCGCCGTCGAATCCCCATCGTCGAACGGCGGACGCGCGGCAACGAGGAAGAAAGCGATCGCGCCCAGACCGTAGATATCGGCGCGCGGATCGACCGAATCGGGCGCGCCGATGCGCTCGGGCGCCATGTACGCGGGCGTTCCGAGCAGCTTCACCTGCTTGGTCAGCACCCGTGCATCGTCGGGATGCGGATGTGCGCCCGTATGGCTGAAGCGCTTGACGATGCCGAAGTCGAGGACCTTGACGAAATCGGGCTCGCCGCCGCGCTCGCACAGCATCACGTTGTCCGGCTTGACGTCGCGATGCACCATGCCTTTGGCGTGAACTTCGGCGAGCGCCGCGCCGATCTGGCGGACGACGTAGCGCATGCGGCCGAGCGGCAACGGCCCCTCGCGCGCGACCAGATCGGCGAGCGTGATGCCGTCGATGTACTCCATCGCGTAGTAGAACAGCCCGTCCGGCGTGTGACCGAAATCGTAGATCTCGACGTTGTTCGGATGATCGAGCTCGCTCGCAAGACGCACCTCGCGCTCGAAGCGGGCGAGCAGTTCGTCGGTGGCGAGGTGCCGCTTCAGGATCTTCACCGCGGTTGGCCGCTTGAGCAGCGCGTGGTGAGCGAGGTGGATCGTCGCCATGCCCCCTTCGGCGAGCTCGCGGTCGAGCTTGTAGGCACCGATGCGCCGACGCGATCCGACTTTGCGTGAGAGCTTCCACCACGCCAGCGTCGAATAGGTCGCCCAGCCCGCGGTGAGCACGAGCAGCGCGAGCGTCACGCCGATCGAGATCCGCACGTAGCGCAGCGGCGCGTACGCTTCGTCGACGCCGATCTCGGCGACGATGCCGATGCGTTCATCGGGCAGCCACGCCCACGCGCCGATCACCGCAGCGCCGCGATAGTTGCGGTACGGGTCGAGCAGCACGCCGCGAAGAGGCACGCCGCTATCGGCGATCGATGCGGCCGCGAGCGCCGTTGCGACCGCCTGCGTCAACGGCCACGCGTCCGCGCCGTCGGCCCGCGGCCCGCCCAACGCGAGCTCGCTTCCGGGGTCTTTCACCTTGAGCCGGAACACCGCGCTCCGCTGGTCGCCCGGCAACAGCCCGGCGGATCGCAGACCTCGCGTGAAGCGCACTTCGGACAGCAGGACGCCGTTTTCGTCGAACGCGTACGCCTCGCCGGTGTCGCCCGGTCGCGCGGCGGTCAGGATGCTCTGGAAGTCGCCATCGACGAACGTTGCGAAGCCGAGCGCAGCGACCACCGAGCCCGAGGCGTCGCGCAGCGGCGTTTCGACCCATGCGAGCGGCCGCGAACCGAGATAGGGCCGTGCAGCGACGAGCGTCGGGTCCGACGCGAATGGGCGGATGAATTGCGTGCGGCCGCCGAACACGCGATCGAGCGGCGGCGCGGCGGTACGCGGCTGAGCGCGCGCACCGCAGTTGCTCGGCAGCGTCGATGCGACGATACGGCCGCTGCGCAGCACCGCGTTCGCGGCGACGATTCGCTCGTCGTGCAATGCCGGTGCGAGCAACGCGCGCCAGGCGTCCGCGTCCTCGCCGTGGCACAGCGCGTCGAGCGCGGCGGGCGCACGCCCGGCGCGGCGCGCGATATCGATCGTCAGCGCGGAGAGCCGCGGATCGCGCGCGATTCGCTCGGCGTCGGCCCGCCGCTCGGCAATGAAGTACTCGAGCGCTTTGGTTTTCGCCTCGAGCAGCGCCGGCAAGCCCTGCGCGCGGAGCTCTCGCAGCGATCGTTCCACGGCGCGATCCATCCATGCCGCCGCGCCGGCGAGCGCCGCACACAGCGCCACGACGACCAGCGAGCGCCGGGCTCGCGTTGCGATCAGCCGCGTGGCGAACCGCGCCGCCATCGGCACGCCCGGGGCGGTACCGTCGGCAGGCGGCGCAAGGGCGTCGGGTTCCATGGCGGCGGGCCCATGATAACCGGCCGGCAGGCATCGCTCGATCGAGCATAGCCAGGCGTTGTTGACAGCCGCGCCGCCCGATGCGCATAATGCGAACAATTCTCATTATTGTTCCGTATACCATGCTCGGCACCGCAGTCATCGTTTTCAGGGAGACGCTGGAGGCGGCATTGATCGTGACGATCGTGCTCGCCGCCACGCGGGGCGTTCGCGGGCGCGGCGCGTGGATCGGCGGCGGCATCGCGGCCGGGCTCGCGGGCGCGACGTTGATCGCGGGCGCCGCCGGCGCGATCGCCAACTCGTTCGAGGGCATGGGACAGGAGCTCTTCAACGCCGGCGTGCTGCTCGCCGCCGTGCTGATGCTCGGCTGGCACCACCTGTGGATGGCCGAGCACGGCCGCGCGCTCGCCGCCCAACTGCGGGCGTTGTCGGAATCGGTGCGTTCGGGCGGCGCGACGCTGGCGGCCTTGACGATCGCCGTTGGCCTCGCCGTTCTGCGCGAGGGCGCGGAGACCGTGCTCTTCGTTCAGGGCCTCGTGACGACCGAATCGACGCGTAGTGTTGTCGCCGGCGTCGCGCTCGGTGCGGCTGGCGGCGCGGCGATCGGCACGATGCTTTACTTCGGCCTCGTGCGTATTCCGGTTCGTCACTTCTTCCGCGCGACGGGGTGGCTGATCGTCGTGCTCGCGGCAGGTCTCGCCGCGCAGGCCGCGCGCTTCCTCGAGCAGGCGAACCTGTTGCCCGCGCTCGTGCCGCAGATGTGGGATACCTCCAGCGTGCTGACCGAGACGAGCCTTCCGGGGCAGGTGCTGCACGTGCTGATCGGTTACACCGCGCAGCCTTCCGCGATGCAGCTCGTCTTCTACGTCGCGACTCTTTCGGTCTTGATTCTGGCCGCGCGGCGTTTGCGCACGATCGCGCCGACGACACCCCGGATGCCCAGCGCTGCCTGATCGGCGCGGCGCGCCCCTTTTCCCTCCGCCGGAGACATCCGATGCGTTCGCTCGTTGCTGCGCTGCTGCTTGCCGTCGCATCGTTCGCCTGGGCCGACGATCCGACGTTCGAGATCACGATCAAGGACCACAAGTTCACACCATCGGAGATTTCGGTCCCGGCCGCCACGAAGATCAAGCTCGTCGTCAAGAACGAGGACGCGACACCCGAGGAATTCGAAAGCAAGAGGCTCAACCGCGAGAAGGTGATCGCGGGCAAGAGCCAGGCGACGATCTTCGTCGGGCCGCTCAAGGCGGGCGAATATCCGTTCGTGGGCGAATACAACGAGAAGACCGCGATCGGCAAGATCATCGCCAAGTAATCCGACCGTCGTATGTCGGCGCTACGCCCGAGGGCCTCGCTCGCTTCGACATCGAGCTGGAATTCTAGGTGCGCCTGCGCACATACCATATGCACGCGCCGAGCGTAGCGCTATCATTGCCGCCGAAACCCGCCGCCCCCATCAGCGACATGGGTATCGCCGGGTCGGCCGATCGGACCTTGCGGTCTGTCTATGGCAATGACGAAACTCCTTCGCGTCGCATTCGCACTGCTTCTAGCGTTCGCCGCGACTGTCGTCGGCGCCCAGTCCTCGGAGCTCGTCTTCGCCGTGACCGAAGGCGTCACGTATCAGGCGACGCCGAAGGACATTCGCGACAAGTTTGAGCCGCTCGTCGAAATCCTCGGCAAGGCGCTCCAGCGCAAGATCAGGCTGATCGTCGTGCCGGCCTACGACGACGTTCGGGCCGGTCTCGCAAGCCAGGAATTCGACCTCGCCTTCATCCATCCGGCGCACGTCGCGATGGCCGAGATCAAAGCAGGGCGCTACTACTCGGTGGCGTGGACCTCGGGCTACACCGAATACACGGTGTCGTTGATGTCGAAGCCCGACAAGCCGTTCAAGGAGCTGAAGGACGTCAAGGGCACCGTGCTGGTGACGCCGGATCCCGACTCGATCACCGCCGTCATGGTGCGCGCGATGCTTCGCACGCAAAGCTTCGACAAAGGCGACGTCAAGGTGATCACGACGCGCTACCAGGACGCCGTGCCGTTCTACCTCGAATACGATTTCGCGCAGGTCGGCGCAACGGCGGCCAATGCCGTGGTCAAGCAATGGACGCAGAAGGGCGGCAAGGTGTTCGCCCGCTCGCGCAGCGTTCCGATCAAGCAGATCATCATGTCGAGCCGCTATTCGGCCGAAGAGCGCAGCCGCCTTCGCGACGCGCTCGTTGCGCTTGCGCAAACCGAACCCGGCCGGCGCGCGCTCGCGACGAGCGGCTACAAGGGCTTCGTTGCACCGGATCCCGTCGTCGAAGCGTCGGCGATCGCGTGGCTCGGCCTTTAGGCTCGGTCAACCCGGCTGTTGCCGGCCTCAGGTTCTGACGCGCCCGTACACGTCGTCGAAGCGCACGATGTCGTCCTCGCCGACGTAGTCGCCGCACTGCACCTCGATCATCACCAGCGGCTCGGTACCCGGATTCTCCAGCCGGTGGCGCGTATTGCTCGGGATGTACGTCGACTCGTTCGCGCCGACGAGGTAGACATCCTCATCGCGCGTGCATCGGGCGGTGCCGCTCACGACCACCCAGTGCTCGCTGCGGTGGTGATGGAGCTGAAGCGATAGCGCCGCGCCCGGCTTGACCTCGATGCGCTTGATCTTGAAGCGAGGACCTTCCTGCAACACCGTGTACGCGCCCCAGGGCCGGCCGACCGTCTTGTGCAGCTTGTACGACTCGTGGCCGCGCGCTTTCAATTCGCCGACGACGTCCTTCACGCGCTGCAGATGGTCGCGATGCGCAACGAGTAACGCGTCGGGCGTGTCGACGATGACGAGATTGTCGACGCCGATCGTCGCGATGACGCGATCGTCGGCGTGGATGAACGTGCCGGTCGTGTCGATCGCGACGCGCTCGCCTTGACCTCGATTGCCGTCGGCGTCCGCCTCGATCAAGTCGGAAACCGCCTGCCACGTGCCGACGTCGCTCCAATCGAACGCGCCGCGTACGACGACGACGTCGCCGGCCGCGGCGGCTCTTTCCATCACCGCGTAATCGATCGAGATATCGGGCACCGCCGCGAACGTCGCCGAATCGATTTCGAGCATCGCGCCCGGCTCGGATGCGCGCGACGCGAGCGGTTGCCAGCAGCGTCGCAGCGGCTCGAGCACTTCGGGCGCGTGGCGGGCGATCGCGTCGAGGATCGCGTGCGGCGTGAACAGGAACATCCCTGAGTTCCATACGTAATTGCCGGCCGCTAGGTACTCGCGCGCGGTCGCGAGCGGCGGCTTCTCGACGAATCGCGTGGCGACGCTCGCGCTGCGATCGAGCGCCGTGCCGCATTCGATGTACCCGAAGCCCGTTTCCGGATGCGTCGGCGAAATGCCGAACGTGACGAGCTTGCCCATCTGCGCGAACGGTAGAGCCGTCTGGACGGCGACCGTGAACGCCGGCTGATCGCGTATCAGATGATCGGCAGGCAGCACCAACATCACCGCGTCGGCGCCGTGGATGGCTTGCGCGTAGAGCGCCGCCATCGCCACCGCCGGTGCCGTGTTGCGGCCGAACGGCTCGAGCAGAAACGCGGTCGCAGCGGGCGCTCGTGCACCAAGACTCGCGTACACGTCCTTCGTGTGGAAGTACAGATCGCGGTTGGTGATCGTGACGAGCGTGCTCGCGCCGGGCAGCACGAGCGCGCGCGCGGCCGTCTTTGCGAGCAGCGTCTCGCCGTCGGGAAGCGCCATGAACGGCTTCGGCGCCGTTTCGCGCGACAGCGGCCACAGCCGCGTGCCGGCGCCGCCGGAGAGGATCACGGGAACGAGCGTTACGTCGATGGGGGCCATTGCCGCGGATATCGAATGAGACGGACGTAATTTACACGAACGACGATGCGCTACCGCTATCGGCGCGTCCGCGGCAGTCGGAAGATCCCGGCGCGCAGCGATGACTTTCCGACGAGACGCTCTCGCGCCGGCTGCTCATACACAATCAGGACCGACGTGGCTCGCGCGCGAGCGCGGCGGGGCGCGGGCGGCCACAGCGCGACGCCTTCGGGATGATCGCAGCCGTCGCCGACCGGAAGTTCGAGCAGCTTCGTCAAACCGGCGTGATCGACCAAACGCGGGCCCTTCGAGCGCAATGCGCCCGGCCAACGATAGAGCACCGCGGGCCCATCGAGCTTCATCGTCGGTCCCGACAGAACGAGCAGATCGTCGCCATCGCGGCAAAGGTCGCGAATGCCGAGCCCTTGCAGATCGAGGAAATGCTTGCGATAGCGCTGTGCGCCGCCAGCGAGGCGTCTAAGCTTCAGTCGGGTTGGATCGCCGCGCGAAACGGCGAGCCGCAGCTCCAGCACGATCGCGTAGCCGCCGAGCACCGGTCCTCGCAGGCCCAGGAAAACGCGTCCCCCCGAGGCGACCGCGAGGCCTTCGATGTCGAGGCCGTTCTCCTTGCCGGGCAGCGCGGTGAATGCGCCCAGATGCGGGTCGGCACGCAACGCTTGTGTGAGATCGTCGCTTCTCGCGCCGCCGCGCACGCGCGCGGCCGGTGGGCTGTTCGCGTCGGCGGCAGCGCGTAGCGACGCAAGCGGTACGCGCGCGATCAGATGGCGATTGCCCGTGGCGCTGGTTTTCGCCATCGCACCAATCCGCTGTGCTGCGCTCTTTCCTTGCGGCTTGTTGCGGTTGACGCTGTGCGAGCCGACGAGCCAGATCTCGTCTTCGTCAATGGCGAGCGCTTCGATGTCACCTTCCCGGCCGGCGGAGCCCGACGCAACCGGCAATTCGAGCAACGAATCGAGCGCGAACGAGACGTGCTCGCCGTATTGCGGCTCGCCCGCCGAAGTCGATGCGCGCCGCATGAGCCGCTCGATCGACGCGTTCTCATCGCTGACCGTCCACAATTCATCGCCGTCGAGCACGACGGACGACAGCCCCTCGCGCAACTTTGACGTCGCCGCATTGGCTGGATCGAAGTGGAGCAGCGCACAGATGGATTTCAAAGCGACCATGGGCGAGCGCGACCTTGAAAAGGGCCTGTTCAAGCCCCATGTCGATGTCGTACGGCGAAGGAAGGGTATCGACCGCCGTGGTAATATTATGAAGTAAGACAAGCTGCACGCGGCGCGCATGATCGCCGCACCGACGATCACCGGGGGTGAACTGGTTTCGACGGGGGTTGCAACGCAGCGCGGGGCATGTCGAGGCGCTTGTCCTCGTAAAACTCGAGCAATCGCAAACTTAACTGCGAACGACGAAGCATACGCTCTGGCGGCTTAACCCCGCCGGACCTCGCGCCGGGAAGCGCTCGACCCGGGTGATGTAGTCCGTCACAGCGAGGACATCTAGAGCGATCGCGTCCGTCCGGGTCACTTGGGCGAGACGTTAAAGCAAGGTGACTGGTCGCTGCGTTGTGTGTCCGTCAACGGCGCAGCGATGAGAGGTCAATGACGAGACTAAGCATGTAGTCCCGACTGCCGAGTGCTTCCGGACGCGAGTTCGATTCTCGCCACCTCCACCATTACCACCAATGAAGTTTTCAGGCCCGACCTCAAATCGGGCCTTTTTCATTGTGCGCCCAGCATGGGCGCGATCTTGGAGGTGCAAGTCCTCCTGCAAGCTGGCCACAGCGAGCAAAGTGAAGCGCAACTGCGCGAGGGCGACCGAGCGTGGGAAGGAAGCGTGGAGCGAAACCGCGAGCCGATGAACAAGAACCGGATACGAGGCGACGCCGACCAGGGCGAGCAGGCAATGAACTGCGAAGCTCTCGTGGCCAAGGAACGGCGGCGTAGATCCGGCGGTTGTGCGGGGAAGGATCGCGTTCTTACCTGGGGAGATCTCGCCTCACGTCCGAAAGGGCGACGGTGATGAACCGGAGCGAGAAGTCAGCAAAGGCCGTAGTAGCTGCGAATCGTGGGCGAAGGGCCGAACGGGAAGGAGAGCACGCACGCAGGTCCATTGGCGCTGCCATGCACCAGAAGTCCGAGACATCGGAGCGGTCGTTGATGGCGCGCGGTGAAGCCAAGCGTCGAAGTGACAGCGGTGAAGCAGAGCCGGTACGACAGGCGCAAGCGAGCTCAGGACGAGCGTTGCTTACACAGGCGCTCACGCGGGAGAACATGGTCTTGGCTTGGAAACGAGTCAGGGCCAATGCTGGCAGTGCAGGCGTCGATGGGTTGACGGTTGAGCAGACGGCGGAGTACCTGAAGGGGCACTGGCCGCAAGTGAAGGAGCAACTGCTCGCGGGCAGTTACCGGCCGCAGCCGGTACGCCGCGTGCAGATTCCAAAGCCGGGCGGCGGGGTGCGCGAGTTGGGGATTCCGACGGTGAGCGACCGTTTGATCCAGCAGGCGCTGTTGCAAGTGTTGCAACCGCTGATCGATCCCAGTTTCTCGGATCACAGTTACGGGTTTCGGCCGAATCGGCGAGCGCACGACGCAGTGTGTCGGGCGCAAGCGTACGTGCAGGCGGGCTACCGAACGGTGGTCGATGTGGACCTGGAGAAGTTCTTCGATCGGGTCAACCACGACGTGCTGATGGACCGGCTGGCAAAGCGGATCGCCGATCAAGCGGTGTTGCGGCTGATCCGCGGCTACTTGCAAGCGGGGATCATGGTGCACGGCGTGGTGCAGGAGCGCTTCGAGGGTACGCCGCAGGGTGGACCCTTGTCGCCGCTGCTGGCCAACGTGCTGCTCGATGAAGTCGACCGTGAGCTGGAGCGACGCGGGCACCGCTTCGTGCGCTACGCCGACGACTGCAATGTGTACGTGCGCAGTCAACGGGCGGGCGAGCGGGTGCTGTCGTGGCTGCGAAAGCGCTACGCGAGGCTTCGCTTGAGGGTCAATGAAGCCAAGAGTGCGGTTGCCTCTGCCTTTGGACGCAAGTTCCTCGGCTACTGCCTATGGGTGGGGCCGGGAGGCGAGGTGAAACGGGCGATCGCGGCCAAGGCGAAAGCGGCCTTCACGCAACGGGTACGGTGGCTGACCAAGCGCAACGGTGGACGTAGCATGGACCAGGTCGTGCAAGACCTGCGGGGTTACGTGTTGGGCTGGAAGGCCTACTTCCGTCTGGCGCAGACGCCGCGGGTGATGCGCGAACTTGATAAATGGCTGCGGCACCGTCTGCGTGCGGTGCAACTCAAGCAGTGGCGGCGCGGCACGACGATGTACCGCGAGCTGCGCGCGCTCGGCGCCAGCCGGGAGCACGCCTTGCGCATTGCCGGGAACGCGCGGCGCTGGTGGCGTAACAGCCGCTACGAGCTGAACCGGATCATGCCTCTTGGCTACTTCGACCGGCTCGGCGTGCCGCGCCTCTCATGACCTCAACTTCTCGAACCGCCCGGTGCGGACCCGCATGCCGGGTGGTGTGGGAGGGGTGCGGTCACATTTGACCGCCCCCTATCCCGATCTGCGGCCCTCTACGTTGACGTTCGGATGAATTCGGTTCAGTGACGACATGGAACCGTTGCTTTACCGCGTCCGGGAGTTCTGCGCTGCCCATGGCATCAGCCCGGTGACCTTCTATAAGCTGGTTTCCCAGGGACATGGGCCTCGCATCACGCGTATCCGTGGTGGCACGTTCGTAAGTGCGGACGACGCCGCTGAATGGCGCAAGAAGATGGCAGAGGCCACCGATCAGACTCAAGTCCGCGCTCGGCCAGGCTGCGCGCAGCGACGCGCGCGCCCGGGTGGGACCTGCGCGCTGAGCATAGTCGCGCTCCGGGCAAGTCAAATCGGCGTGCGGGCTCCCGATCACCGCTTCCCCGCGCGCGCTGACGCTCGCCCGCGACGTCGAGCACCACGCTCCTGCGCTCCGTGATGGCGCTCCCCAAGACTGCAAACCCTTGGCATCATCAAATAAAGCATCAAATGATGCTATAATCGATGGCGTCAAATCACTTGTGGAGACGCCTTGTGCGGACAACCGTAACTTTGGATGATGCGTTGCTTGACCGTGCGCAGCGACTGAGCGGCTTGAATGAGCGCTCAGCGCTGTTGCGCGAGGCACTCGCTGCCTTGATCCAACGCGAGAGTGCCAGCAGATTGGCCCGCCTGGGAGGCACCGAGCCCGCGCTTGAGCTGCCGGAACGGCGGCGTAGTGCGCCCAAGGGCCGATGATTCTGCTGGATACGTCGGTGTGGGTAGATCACCTGCGCCGAAGCGATTCGTCGGTGGTTCAGGTCTTGGAGTCTGGCCTAGCTGCTAGCCACGCGTTCGTGATCGGGGAACTTGCTTGCGGCAATTTGAAATCGCGAGCGCGTGTCATCGAATTGCTCCAGGCGCTGCCGCAGCTGGCGGTGGCAACCGACGATGAGGTGCTCTACTTCATCGAGAGCCAAAAATTGATGGGCCGCGGTATCGGTTACGTGGACGCCCACTTGCTTGCGGCAGCGGCGATCGGTCGCTCGTTCCTGTGGACGAGGGACAAGCGGCTGCGAGAAATTTCCGTTGAACTGGGTGTCGTCTATCGCGAAGCGCATCAATGATTTTGACAGTCTACGGTGCGCGACCGCGACCCGCGATGCAGCAGTCTGGGTAGTGCGCTGTAATCCGGACTATCGTGCGGTGTCCAGTTCGTGCAGGTCTTGCGGTCCAGCATTACACGCGGAAGACGCGAATACGGCGATTGCTGGGAGGGCAAGATCAAAAGTTTTCGCGAAGGACACCAGCGCAAATGCTCACTGCTACGTGCCACTGTGGCGCCGTCAAAGTCCATGTGCCTCGCAAGCCCAGGAGCCTGACCCGCTGCAACTGTTCCATTTGTCGCCGCTACGGCGTTCTTTGGGCCTATTACAAAGACGCTGACGTTCAGCTCATCGCGGGTCCCCGGGGCGACGGATGAGTACATCTGGGGAGACAAGTCGCAGAAGTTCATTCGTTGCAAGGCGTGTGGTTGTGTCATGCAATGGAGGAAGCTCAAAGTCGGCAACGGCACCAATGCCGGCGTCAATGCGCGAAACTTCGAGCCATCGGCGCTCGGGGCAGTCAAGATTCGCCTGCTCGACGGTGCACAAACCTGGAAATACATTGGCTAGCCCGCCTGCGCGCCGGGTGAAGAGTACCTCTGTCAAGGGACGTCTTGCAGCGAGTCGCAAGCGGACCATTACGACGAACGCTGGGCCGGCGCAGTGGCTGCCGTTCGCTCGAACAGAAAAGGTCGACCGATGATCGCAGTGATATTCGAAGTCTGGCCGAACGACGGAAAGCTCGCGGAGTATCTCGACATCGCAGCGGCGCTCAAGCCGGTGCTGGAGCGGGTTGACGGATTCATTGCGATCGAGCGCTTTCAGAGCCTGACCGAGCCCGGCAAGTATTTGTCGCTTTCGTTATGGCGCGACGAGGCTGCGATCGCCGAGTGGCGCAACGTCGAGCAGCATCGCCTCGCGCAGGCGCGCGGACGCGGCGGCCTGTTTGCAGACTATCGGCTGCGAGTGGCAGCGGTGATGCGCGACTACGGAATGCAGGAGCGTCTCGATGCTCCGGCTGACAGCCGCGCGTTGCATCGCTGAGTTTGGGTCGGGCAGCGTGGGCATGTCGCTAAGATAACGATGAAGTAGTCGAGATCCCACGCGACAACCCTGTTCGTCGACGAACGACGGCCCCGACGCGGGGCCGTTCGTTTCTTGTGCGGGTGCCGGCTCGCTCGGGCTGTGCGCGTCGAGACTATTGGACCGTGATCGAAGAGCGCCCGCAAACCGATCGACCGCTGGCGTGTCAAAGCGCGGGCTGCGGCCCTACGCCCCGACGGGTTGTCTCTGCGCTCGTGACGCGGTACAAATAACGGCAATGCGAAGCCGAGGGAGCATTCGATGACCAGTCCGTTGCGTGTCGTGTTGTCGTCCGTCGCCGTCGCATGCGTGTGCACGGCGCTGCCGAGCGTCGGCGCGTCGGCCAGTCCGCTCGACGAGCATCGCCGTTCGATGCGCGCGCCGTCGCAGGCCGCGTATGTGGTCACCGGCTCGATCGGGTTTGCGGGAAACGACGGCCGAGTCGTGTTGAACATTCCGTCCGCGCGCTTGATCAGCGCGGGCGTGCGCTCCGGCGACGAGGTCGCGATCAGCATAGGCGACGCCCAGCCGTGGAACGCATACGTCGAGTTTCGCGACGAGCTCGAGCGCAACGCCGCGTTCTATGCGCAGAACGACAAGGAGCTGCCCATCGAGCCGGGCATGACGCTGATCGTCAATCGAGACCAGCCTGGGGAGCAGCTGATGCTGGACGCTTCGGCCGGGGGTGGCGTCACGCCCCATGATGCCCTGCCGGGTCGGATCGTGTCGATCCGCGCGATGCGTCGCATCGACGCGAAGTAGGAGCGGCAAGCATGCATACGATCGAGCGTCTCTCCGGGCTCCTCGTTATTGTTGCGATCGCGTCTCAGCCGGCGACGGCGCTGGCCGGCAAGACGTGGACGGCGACCTGGACCAATTCAAAGGTAACGAGCACTCCGGCTGGCGCGCCCGGTCCGCGCGGGTGGATCGACCTCATTTACGATCCGGTGGCGGGCAGGCCTGCGTTGTTCGGAGGCAGCGGCAACACGTACATGAACGACGTGTTGCAAATCGATTTCGCGGGCGGCCACTGGATTGAAATCGAGCCGCTGGTTCTCAATGTCACGAGTCCCTACGGCCCGCCCTGTCGACGCGACGAGCAAGCCGTCTCGTACGACAACTTCAACCGGCTCTACTGGTCGTTCGGCGGAAGCGGCTTCGGTTGCGCGTATCGCGCGAGTACGATCGGTGTGGGCTCGACGATCACGAAGATCGCAGATCCTTCGCTACCGTCAACGGAGGTCAACTTCTACCGCGACTGGACTGTCGCCGTGCCCGGGCCGAACGCTCAATACGCCTATGTGTCGGCGTACGATCCGGTTGCCAAGACGCTGACGCTGACGACGCCGACGACGAACATCGCACCCGGCGGCCGATACAATTTGTCGGCGCAGCCCGGCGGCGGAACATGGTCGTACGACCCGGCGCGCAAGCATTGGAACAACTTCCAGGCGCCCTCGCTGGGCCACAAAGGCGCGAGGCCGCCGGCGCGCCTGAGTCCGGCGTTCGCGTATTCGACGCGCGACCACGCCGCGGTGCTGTTCGGAGGTTCGGCGCACAACGACACCTGGGCACTCGATGCCGAGACGCAGTCGTGGGTGCAACTGCTTCCGGACGGCGCGGGGACATCACCGCCGCGCCGTTCCGAAATCAACAATTCGATGGTCTACGACAGCGTCAACGATGTGTTCGTGCTGTTCGGCGGCCGCTGCGCGGATGCCGCGGGATGCAACGGCGCGAGTTACGGCGGTCCGCTCGGCGACACGTGGATCTATCGGCTCTCGACGAACAGGTGGACTCGAATGATGCCCGCGAGCTCGCCGCCGCCGCGCAATCAGCATACGTTGTCCTTCGATTCCGGGCTCGGCGTGGTCGTGCTTTACGGCGGAACCGCGGGCGGTGCGCTGAACGATGTATGGGTCTATGAAGTCGCGCAGAACACTTGGACTCCGGTTTCTTCATCGCCCGAGCCAGGTACGCGTTACCTGCATGCGATGATCTATGATCCGGCGATCGGCGAGCACGTCGTCTACGGCGGCAACAGCTCCAAGACGACCACCGCCGGCAGTTCGGTCTGGACGTTCGACCTGAGCGTCAGCGCGGTCAACTTGGCGCCTCTTGCCTCTTTCATGGCTCATCTCGCATCGCAAACGACGACGGCGAAATTCGCGTTCGACGCATCGGCAAGCAGAGACGCGGACGGATCGATCGTCGCGTACGCGTGGAAGTTCGGCGATGGAGCTACCGGCACCGGCGCGTCAGTCACCCACTTGTATACCGCGGCGGGAACTTTCAACGTCACGTTGACGGTTACCGACAACAAGGGCGCGACCGACAGCACTAGCACGAGTGTCGTCGTTCCGCGCTGACGTTGCGCTCGGCGCCGAATCGCTCGCAGGCTGCCGGCAGCATCTCAGCCGTGAGCGCGATATTTGCGCAATGTCATCGGCTGAAGTCGGAACCTGTCGACAAGTTTGACTAAGGTCAGCTTCCTCTCGACGCGTCGCGCTTAGGCTCGACCCTCGACATCGCCGGAAGAGCCGTGATCACACGGCCTTCCGCACGGTCCACCCGGTAGGCATCCAAGCCGAGGCGCGGCGTCTTCGCGCGCGCGAGGGCTCGACCGCGCGGGACGCGCGAACCATGGCGATGCAAATGGGAGGATTCCGATGAACAAGCGACTGTGGGTCGTATTGCCGGCCGTCGTTGGCGCGTGTGCATGCGCATGGTTGCCGAGCGTTGACGTGTTGGCCAATCCGCTCGACGAGCATCGCCGTTCGATGCGCACGCATTCGCAGCCCGCGTATGTGGTCGCGGGCTCGATCGCATACGCCGGCAATGACGGACGAATCGTGTTCAGCATTCCCTCGGCGCGGCTGCTGAGCGCGGGTGTCCGCTCCGGCGATCAAGTGGTGATCACCATCGGCGAGGACCGGCCTTGGAGCGCCTTCGTTGCGTTTCGCGACGAGCTCGATCGCACCGCCGAGCTCTACCTGCAGCAAGGTACGCAGACCGATCCCGAGCCCGGCATGACTCTGGTCGTCAATCGCGATCAGCCGGGCGAGCGGGTCGTTCTCGACGCGTCCGCGGGCGGCGCGACGGTCGGCGACGCGACGTCGGGTCGGATGGTGTCGATCCAGGCCATCCGTCGGATCGCTGCAAAGTAGGAGTGCCGACCATGCGCGCGCTACATCGTCTCGCCGTATTCATCGTGCTCGTCGGCTTCGCGCATCACGCCGCGCCGGCAATGGCCGAAAAGGCATGGTCCGCGACGTGGACCAATCGCAAGCTCGCACCTACGCCCGCGGGAGGACCCGGGCCGCGGGGCTGGATCGATTTGATCCACGATCCCGTCGCCGGGAAGCCGGCGCTGTTCGGTGGCAGCGGCAATACGTACATGAACGACGTACTGCAAATCGATTTCGCAAGCGGCCGTTGGCTGGAGATCGAGCCGCTGGTGCTCAATGTGACCAGTCCCTTGGGCCCGCCTTGTCAACGCGACGAGCAGGCTGTCGTGTACGACGACTTCAACCAGCTTTACTGGTCGTTCGGCGGAAGCGGCTCCGGATGCGCACAACGCCAAAGCACGATCGGCGCCGGCTCGACGATCACGAAGATCGTCGATCCGTCGTTACCGGCGACCGAAGTCGACTTCTATCGCGACTGGGATGTGGCCGTGCCGGGACCGAATGCTCAGTATGCCTATGTCTCGGCATACGACCCGGCGACGAAGACGCTCACGCTGGCGACGCCGACGACGAACGTCGCACCCGGCGGCAAGTACAACCTGACCTCGCAGCCGGGCGGCGGAACATGGTCGTACGACCCGGCACGCAGGCATTGGAACAACTTCCAGGCGCTCTCGCTGGGTTATGTCGGTGCGAAGCCGGCGGCGCGCTTGAGCCCGGCGTTTGCCTACTCGACACGCGACCACGCGGCGGTGATGTTCGGAAGCGCGGCCCGCAACGACACGTGGGCGCTCGATGCCGAAACGCAATCGTGGGTCCAGTTGCTCCCCGACGGCGCCGCGGGATCGCCGCCGCGGCGCAACGAGATCAACAACTCGATGGTGTACGACAGCGTCAACGACGTCTTCGTGCTCTTCGGCGGTCGGTGCTCGAATGCTTCGGGGTGCAACGGCGTGGCCAATGGCGGAAAGCTTGCCGATACCTGGATCTATCGGGTGGCGACCAACGCATGGACCCGGATGCTGCCCGCGACGTCGCCACCGGCGCGCAATCAGCATACATTGTCGTTCGATCCGGTACACGGCGTGGTCGTGCTCTATGGCGGCTATGGAGTCTCCGCGCTGAACGACGTTTGGGTCTACGATGTTACGGACAACACATGGACGCCCGTCGCTTCGTCGCCAGCGCCGGGGCCACGTTACCTGCACGCGATGGTCTACGATCCGGTCATCGCGCAGCACGTCGTCTACGGCGGCAACGCGTCGAGTACGACGACGGCAGGGACCTCGGTCGGGTCATTCGCTCTGACGGTCGATGCGGGCAACGTCCCGCCCCATGCTTCGTTCGTTGCGAACCCCGCATCGGGACCTCCGTCGACCGTGTTCGCATTCGACGGGTCCGCGAGCAGCGACTCCGACGGATCGATCGTCGCGTACGCATGGAGCTTCGGCGATGGAGAAAGCGGCAACGGCTCGTCGATCACGCATTCGTATGCCGCGGCGGGAACGTACAGCGTCACGTTGACGGTCACCGACGACAAGGGCGCGGCCGGCAGCGCAACCTCGAATGTCACTGTCGTCGCGGCGAACGTCGCGCCGATTGCGCGCATGACGGTCACTCCGGCGGGGCCCGACACGTTCGATTTCAACGCGACCGGAAGCAGCGATCCCGATGGGACCATCGTCTCCTATGCGTGGACGTTCGGTGATGCCGTCGCCGGCGCCGGGACGGACGTGATCCATACGTTTGCGGAGCCGGGAAGCTACATCGTCACGCTGACCGTTACCGACGACAAGGGCGCAACCGGCAGCGCGAGCACCAACGTCGACGTCATAGCGCCGAACGTCGCGCCAACCGCACGCATCGGCATCACGTCCACCGCCTTCGATAGGTTCGATTTCAGCGGCGCTTCCAGCAGCGATTCCGATGGGTCGATCGTTGCCTATGCATGGGACTTCGGCGACGGCAGTGTCGAGAGCGGCCCGCTCGCGACTCATCGCTACGCCACGCCCGGTAACTACATCGTGACGCTCACGGTCACCGACGATCGCGGGGGAACGGGCTCGGCGAGCTCGGGCGTCGGCGTGATTGCGATCAACGTCGCTCCGACGGCACGCATCGCGACAACACCGACCGCGCCCGACACGATCGGGTTCGACGCCACTGGCAGCAGCGATCCTGAGAACGCGATCGCCTCGTATAGCTGGAACTTCGGCGACGGCACGACGGGGAGCGGCGTCATCGTATCGCACCGTTACGATGCGGCAGGTACGTACACCGTCGAGCTCACCGTTGTCGATGCGGCAGGCTCGTCCGACGTCACGCGCGTGGAGGTTTCCGTTCCTGCGGTCCAGATCCTGTTGACCCGAACCGTCAGAGGGACCGTCACGTTGGGCGGCGCGGTCGCGTCGGTCACGGCGAATGGCGCTCCCGTGGCGTTCACCAGCCTGCCCGACGGAGCGTTCGAGTTCACGCTTTCGGCGCCGGCGCCTACGGTGGTCACGATCTCGATCAGCGCGTCGGTCACGGGGTTCGAGCCGGTGGTGACGACATTCGACGTCGCCGTGCCGTGACTCGACACGGCAAGCGCGATCGTCCTCGGTGGTAACACCGTCAACGGTCCCCGCGCGGGGCCGTTGCGATTTCGCGGCGTCCGGAGCCGCCCGCGCGCAATCATCCGTTGCGAGCCGCGATTCAGAGCGCGCGTTTCATCCTCGCGTACTGGCGACACGCCAGCGCGATCTCGACAACGCCATAGACGCCGATCAGCCCGAAGATCAACGCGCGCGCGTAACCGATCTGCTCGTTCGGACTTATGGGCAGGCGGGGAACGGCGAACCAGACGCCGGCCACGATCGCGGCAACGGCGATCACGCACCGAGCGGCAAGCCGCCTCCAGGCGTACGGACGCCCGATGCTGTCGAGCAGCCGCTCGACGTCCTGCGGCCACGATTCGTCGCGCATCGTCATCGCCTGTCGATCGGCGAGCGCGCGTAGGGTCTCGGGCAGCGCATCGCGCGCCGGAAGCGCTGCGCCGTTGATCAGCAGGGGGATGATGCGCTTCCCCGCCGTCAGCGCGCTTGCGATCTCGGTGCGCACGTAATCGGTCTCGGGTTGTCGCGACCTTTGGTTCAGATCCTGCAGCCACGTCGGACCGATGAAGACCAGCACGACATCGCAGGCGGCGAGTTCTCGTTGCAGAATCGCCTCGAACGACGCGCCAGCCGGAATGTCCGTCGCGTCGCGGAAGGTTATGCGGCTGCCGAGCCTCTGTTCGATCGAATCGGCGAGCCGGCCGGCCTGGCCGCCTGTGTCGCTGCGTCGATAGCTGAGAAATATCGTCGGCATCGCGAGCGCACTAGCGGGACGGCGTCATCGCTCGAATCAGTGACTCAAAGCATCCCAAAGGCGCGCCCTCTGAAGATGCGCCGAAGCGGACGCTTTGCTCGGCGCGACGAGCGTCGCCGGGCGCTTGGCGACTTTGGAAAACTCGTAGACCAGCGCGGTGGTTCCGTATCGCGGTCCGTACTTCATCGATCCCACGTCCGGCGGCAACTGGGTGAGTCCGCTGCGCATCCAGCCTTGCGCTTCCTTGCGGCTGATCCGTTCTTCGGCCTGATTGAAGGGAACATCCGTGATGACGAAGACGAAGACGCGATAGTGGCCGGCGGGCGCTTTTCCGAGCGCGAACAGGAACTCGACGAACGTCATGTCCGCGAGCGAAGGAAGCTGCGTTCCGAATCGAGGGTCCTTAAGGTTGCCGTTCAAGTCGATTCTCTCGATTGGCGTCACCAGCGCGAATCCGCTCGGAACCGCGAGGTATCGCCACGTCTCGTACTGCGCAGCCGAAAGGGCTGCCTCGATACGATCGGCCACCTGCGACAGCGTCGTCTGATCGCCGGCCGTGACCCACCGGTTGTTGATTCGATACTCGGCCGATGCGCGCGGCGGCGGCCACGGGAAAGAAGGAAGCGCGGCAACCTGTATGCGCTCCTGTTCATGCTTTGGCTCCGGCGTCAGCTTCGGCGTCGGCGTCAGCGTCGGCGCCAGCTTCGGGATCGGTTTCGGCGCCGCCGGCGCCGCCGGCGCTACTTCCGTGACCGCGGCAGGCGATGGTGGCGCAACGTTCGAGATCCCTGCCGTTTTGGAGGGTGTCGAGTAGTCCGGCGGCGGCGCGCCGCTGCCCGCCGCTTCGGGGGGCGCGGGCTTTGCCGGCGCCGGCGCCCCGGCGCTCTGGGGGGCGGAAGGTCGGGAACATCCTTGAATCACCGAAAAGACGGCAAGCGCGACAACGGAAGCAATCAGCAGCGAGCGCGGCGTCCATTCGGCGAGCATGAGCATCCTCCTGCTCTCGAAATAGCGCCACTGTGCTGTACACCGGCATCGTTGACAAGACGCCGCGGTTGCCGCGAGACGCCGCGCAGCCATCAACGGCGCGTTCGGCGTGCGCGATCGCTCGGTCAGGGCAACAGCTCGGCGAGCTTCAGCGTGACGATGCGCTCATCGTCGTTTCGTCGCAGCGCGAGCGTGATTTCCGTTCCCACCGGCTGGACGAGCTTGTTGGCGAGATCGCGGCCGCTCATCCGCGATGCCGGTGTGCCGTCGACCGCGACGATGCGATCGTCGCGCGCGATACCGGCGACAGCCGCGGGCGAGCCGGCGGCGACGAGCGCTACGCGGAAGGTCGCCGCGTCTTCCTTGACCGTGCGCATTCCGGACCGATTGAACGGCGGCGGAACATATCCCGGCTGGTAGTCGAGCCAGAGGGTACTGGCGCGGTAGTCGAAGTCGAGCACGAAGTTCGAGAGCACGTCCGTCCCGATGTTCGCGGCTTCCGTGCGCGACGAGAATGCGCCGGCGCTATCCTCGGCGTAGCGGACGACCGGCCGTTGCAGGCGAGCGCCGGCGAGCTCGAGCGAGTGGGCGCGGCTCGCCCAGTTCGGCGAAGCGCCGCCGGCGCCGTACGACACCGTCTCGATGCCTCGCTTGAGGCGCTCTGCCAGACCATGCTTGCGCGCCCACACCGGCTGCACGACCGTCGTGCCTGAATTGCCCGTGTCGAGCGCGAACAGACCCTCGATGCCATCGATGCGACCGTCGAGAAGCGGCATGTCGTCGTCGAACGTGATCGCTACCGCCCGGCCCTTTCGGGGCTCGCGCACGCTGTCGAACGCTCGCAACGTCAGGCGCTTCGCCGGATAGTCGATGCGCACGGCAAAGCGCTCGAAGATCTCGAGCCCGAGCAAGCCCGCGAGCGGCGGTCGCGCACCGCGCTCGATCGTACCGTACTGGAACGGAATGACGTAGAAGTGCTGGTCGCGCAGCGCGGCCGACCCTATCTCGAGGCGATCGATACGCACGTACTGCTGTGCGAGCTCGCCGGGACCGCTGCCGCCGGTAGCGCCGGCGCCTACGGGCTGCACACCGAGCGACTTCGCCACCTCCGGCGTGATGATGTCATGGCCGCCGGTGTCCAGGATGAACGCAAACGTTTGACCGTTGAGCGTCGCGTCGACCGTCACCAGGCCGTCGATTTCGAGCGGCACGGTCGTCTCCCCGTCGAGCGTTGCGTCGTTCGGCGGCATCGGAGCGGCAAAGGCGGCGCGATCGATCGAAGCGGGTATCGTCCAGCGCTCGACATGAACGGCTTCGACATCGGAACTGCCGGACTCGCGCGACTCGATCGTGAACGGCAACATGCGTCCGCCGACGCGTCGATAGTCGCCGTAGCGCACGGTAAGCGTCGAGATGGGCATCGTACGCACCGTGCGGTCGAGCAGATGGCTTGTCATGTCGAACCAGAGCTCGACGGGTTGCCCCCCGCGCGGTGTGGCTTCGACAACCGCAAAGCTGCGACCGCCGTCGCTGCGCGCGGGGCGCGCGGCGAAGCTCGCGCCGTCGCCGTCGGGCCGCAGCCAACCGCGGCGAGCGAGCCATGCGTCGGTCGCGCTGGCGATCGTCGCAAACGCGCCATTGAGCGCATGAACGCCGCCCGACGGATCCTGCCGCCAGCGCGTGCGTCCATCGAAGCCTTCCGCTGAGCGAAATACGCCGACGTCGGTCGTCACGCTCCAGCGACCGTCGCGCAGGTCCTCGCGGCGTGACCACCGGCCGTGAAGTCCGGCGACTTCGACGGCGCCGTCGGCGACGAGAGCCGCGTTGCGCCGCCATGCGGCGCCGCCGGCGGCTTCACGCGCTTTCGCGAGCGTCCGCGCGAGCGAAGCGGCGCCGCTTCGGTCGCCAACGGCCGCGTCCGCCGCGACGACGGCGTCGCACGACGCGCAACAGACAAGCGCAACGACAGTCATCAGCGCCTTCATGGCGGCGACCCGAATTCGACGCGTAACGCTACCGCGTTGCCGGCGAGTCGTCTTGAACGAGGCGATGCGAATTGGAACGGCAGTTGCGCCGGCGAACGCCGGGCGAGATGCCGTGGTGGCGACGATAGACGCGCGTGAAATGCGATTGATCGGCGAAGCCCGACGCGATCGCGATCTCGCTCAACGGTCGATCGCTGCCGGTGAGCGCGCGGTCGGCCTCTTCGACGCGGCGACGACGAACGTATTCGCCGATCGTCTCGCCGTACGCGATGCGGAACAGCCGAGCCACATGCGCCGGATGTACGCCTATCTGCGCGCTCAACGGTCCCAATGCAGGCGCGTGCGCGAGATCGGCTTCGATGATGTCGACGATCCGCTCGAGCCACTTCGGACGCGATGCGCGCGCGCTGGCGCCCATCGCGTCGGCGAGAAGGTCGATCGCCGCGCACGCCGCCGCGAGCGGCGCCGCGGTGTCGCCCGCCGCAAGCGCCCGGCCCAGCTTGGCGAGCGACGCCGACCTCGCGACCCGCGGCAACGTCCGGCAATGTCCGAACCATGCGCGTGTCGATGGCTCGTCCATCCAGCTCGATCCGAGATGAATGTTGATGCAGCGTCCCGGTCGATCGTCGAACCGATTGGAGTGCGCGTGTCCGATCGGATACGCGATGAGCGAACCGGCGTCGCACGCCATCGCACGCGGCGCGCAGACTTCGAGGCGGCCGGCGATCACCGCGCACAAGTACGCGTTCGCGTGCTCATGCCGCGGCACGATCATGCACGGCGCGTGATCGGCTGCGTTGATGACCAGGTCGCCCGTTGCGACCGTAGCGGTGATCGCCCCGAAGTTCTGACCGCGAGCGAGTCGAACGCAACGATCGCTTGCCGCAGGCAAGGGCACGATCGGTCGCTCCGTGGTTAAGCCCTCCGGATGCTACACCGCCTCGGCTCTCGTCGCCCGCGCGTGCCGCGTTAGTGCGAGACGCCCAGCGTCGATAACGTCGGGTCGTCGAGACTGCCGGTTTGCGCGAGCCCGTTCGCCGCCTGGAATTGGCGGAGCGCACTCTCGGTGTTCGGCCCCCACTGACCGTCCGCGGGGCCGGCGCTGTAGCCTCGGTCATTCAACGACTGCTGAACCGAGCGAACAAGGGTCGTGTCGCTGGCGTTCGTCGACGCTGCCGCCGGCTCGCTCGGTCCGACGCCTTCATGTCCGACGTACCCGCCGGCACCGGCGCCGATCGCCGCGCCGACCGGTCCGCCGACCACGGCGCCCACGACCGCTCCGCTCGCACCGCCGATCGCCATTCCCTTGTCGGGCTTGTCCATCCGGTTCCATGTCGAACAACTTGCAAGCAGCGAAGCGAGCGCAATGGCGGCTGCACCGCGAACCATCATCGATGTATTCATCTGAATCCTCCGTGACGTCCTTGAATGTGTTTGGACCGAGTCAGCGTATCCGGCATGTTCAGGGCTGCCATTGAGGCAACGGCTCGTTCACCAGTAGGGCGGACGCTGACAGGGGAATCGGCCCTGACTGCCCCGCCGGCTTTGGCAAGATTATTGCGCCAATGCATGCAGTGATCGCCTTGGGGCCAGCGATCGGCCCGGACGCTGACGCGCCGGGTCAGAGATGGCCCGATTCGGTGCTCCGCGGCAAAGACGCCTGATGGTCGTCGGTAAGTCTGGCGCGTTGCGGCTTTCGGCTGGGCCATAGTCGCGACTCACCTGTGCGGCCACACCGTCTATCGCCAAATGCCCGACTCGAGAACGCCCTCGCCCGCCAACCAGCGCCACCGCGCTGACGAGCCTGCTGCACACGACGGCAGGCGCAAACGCGAGCGCGATCTGCGCTTCGTCGACCGAGTTCATTGCATGCGAACGCTGGGTCTCGGCCTGGGCTCGCTGTGTGTGGGTTCGGTATTCCAGCTACACAACGAGCCGTGGTTCCTCTGGCTGTTGCTTGCCGTTTACGCGTTCGTCTGGCCGCACATGGCGAAGCTCGTCGCGATTCGCAGCGCCGATCCGACGCGATTGGAGTTCCGTCACCTGGTGCTCGACTCGGCGTTGGGCGGCGTCTGGATAGCGCTGATGAAGTTCAACCTGCTTCCGAGCGTGCTGCTCGCGACGATGCTTACCGTCGACAAGATCGCCGTAGGCGGCGTGCGCTTCGCGTTGCCGACGACGAGCCTTCTGATCGCCACGTGCCTCATGACGTCGGGAGCGCTCGGATTCCCCGTCGACATCTCGAGTCCGACTGCCGTCGTCGTCGCGTGCATTCCGTTCATGGTTTCCTATCCGTTGACGGTCAGCATTGTCATGTACGCGCTGCAGAACACGAGCGCTCGGCAGAACAGACGGCTGCTGCAGATCAGCAGCACCGACGAGCTCACCGGACTCGCCAATCGCCGAGAAGGATTCGCCGCCGCCGAATATGCGCTCGAACGGCACCGGCGAAGCGGCGCACCGGCCGTGCTTGTCGTCCTCGACATCGACCGGTTCAAACCCGTCAACGATCGATGGGGTCATCCAGCGGGCGACCAGGTGCTGTGCGCCGTCGCCAACATGCTGAGACAGTGCTCGCGCACGACCGACACGCCCGCGCGCTACGCCGGCGACGAATTCCTGCTCGTGCTCCCCGACACGGATCTCGAGGGTGCAGCGGAGATGGCCCAGCGGATCCGCGCGCAACTCGCGGCAGCGACATTCGAGCAGGCGCCCGGTCTGTGCTGCACGCTGAGCCTCGGCGCCGCCGAAGCGCAGCGCGAGATGGCGGACGTCGAGGATTGGGTCCAGCAAGCCGACGCCGCCCTCTACCACGCCAAGGCGACCGGCCGCGACCGCATGGTGAGCACGCCGACCGTCTCCTCCGCGCGCTGGCACGATCTCGACGCGATCGTCGACGGAGGGACGCCGCGCGCTTTCGTCCCCGAAACGCTCAAACGGGCGCCGGTGTCGGCCGTCTAGCGCAACCGCCCGCGTCAACACCGGCGGGGCGCGCGACCTCACTTGACCGCGGTCAAGGTCGCTCGCCGCCGCGGCGGCGCTTCGCATGCGATACTTGCGCGCCCCTTTTTCCAGCTGTCGGTGGCTGCATGCGTTTTCGCGCCCCATTGGTCCTTGCAGTAGCGCTCGCCGCCGCGGTTGCGGCGCACGACGCCGTCGCCGCCAAGAAGACGGTGTGCACGGTCACCGTCAATTCGCCGGACGAGCGCGAGATCTTCCGCCGCCATTTGCCGGCTGACGATTACCAGTTCGTCGAGCTCGTCGAGCGCGGTCGCGCCGATTGGCTCGCGTCGGCGTGCCGCAAGGACGTTCGCTGCGACGTCCTGGTGATCTCCGGCCATTTCGACGGCGGCGACGTCTTCTACACCGACCGGTTCGACCAGAACGAATCGCTGCCGACCGACGAGCTCGATCGCGTCGCGTGCAGCGATTCCTGTCCCGGCTTGTTCGCG
This sequence comes from uncultured beta proteobacterium, assembly GCA_963728935.1. Lineage (GTDB taxonomy): Bacteria > Pseudomonadota > Gammaproteobacteria > Burkholderiales > Casimicrobiaceae > CAVSMC01. The sequence goes on from CAVSMC010000012.1 coordinate 183,499, forward strand.
CAATTGAAAGAGGTGTACCTGTTCGGATGCAACACGCTCAATGCGCAACCGATGCGCACGGCGACCGCCGAGATCGGCCGCAGTTTGATCCGCTCCGGACATTCGCCCGCCGACGCCGCGCAGCTCGCGCGCACGCTCGAGCAGCGCTACGCCGAAAGCAACCGCGATCGCATGCGCCGGGTCTTTCGCGACGTGCCGGTCATCTACGGCTTCTCGTCGAAGGCGCCGCTCGGACGCAATGCGGCGCCGCTGCTGGAACGGTATTTCCAATCGGCTTCGACCGCCGACATCGGCAGCGGCCGCGCGAGCGCGAAGCTGCTCAATCTGTTCGCGCCGAGCTCGATGACGCTCGCAAGCGGTCTCACGCGGGGCGATCCAACCGCGCCGTTTCGCGACGACGTCTGCCATTTCGCCGACGAGCGGCTCTCCACGGCCAGCAAGCTCGATTTCGTCCATCGGCTGCTCGGCCGCGAAATGGCGGAAGTGCGACTTTCGCTCGATCACGTCGAGAAATACATCGCTACGGTCACCGACGCCGACCGCCAGTCGCCGGCGGTCGCGCGCGCGCTCGATGCAATCGTCCACGATACCGAGACCCGGGCGCGATTCCTCGAGTTCGCACGCGACGCCGACGAGCCGGCGACACGCGTGCGCATGTTCGAGCTCGCAACGCGTCTTGGATGGCTGTCCGCGGACGCACAACGCGGCGAGCAGCTGCGGATGATTCACGATCTGCTCGACCGTCATGCGGTCGGTGCATCGGAAGTCAATCTCGTCTGTGCGATGAATCGCGATGGCGCGCTTGGTCGCGAGCCGGCGGCGAAGCACCTTCCGCCCGCCGCGACGATCGGCGACGCGGCGGTGCTAGCCTGTCTCGGCGATGCGAACGCTCACGCGCGCGTCTTGCGTGCGCTGACCGGCAAGCACGACGACGACGTGCAGATCGCACAGGTCTATCTTCGCCACCGGTCGGTCGACGCGGGCGAGCTGCGCACGGTCGCCTCGGCAATCGCGCTCATGAGCGGCGCCGACGCGCAGGTGCGCGCGCTCGACACGCTCGCACACTTGGGCTTGAGCGATCGCGACATCCTGGAGGACCTCGCGCGGCTCTTTCCGCTCGCCAAATCCGTGAGCGTCCAGCGAGCGATCGCCGGAATACTCATTCGAGCCGATTTCCATGCGCTCGCAAAGCCGGAGCTCGTGCGCGCGCTGCGCCAATCGCGGCTCAAATCGCCCGACGGCGAAGACGTGATCGACATCCTGATCCGTCGTCTGCAGGCGTCGATCTAGCGTGCGTCACCCTTTCACGCACACGACCTGCTTCAACGTGTGCACGACCTCGGTAAGGTCGGACTGGTTGGCCATGACCTCGTCGATGTCCTTGTAGGCGCCCGGGATCTCGTCGATGACGCCGGCATCCTTGCGGCAGACGACGCCTTCGGTCTGGCGCACGAGCTCGGCGACGGTGAACGACTTCGCCGCCGCGCTGCGGCTCATCCTGCGTCCGGCCCCATGCGCGCTCGAATCGAAGCTCTCGGCGTTGCCTTTGCCGCGCACGATGTAGCTGCACGCACCCATCGAACCCGGAATGATGCCGAGATCGCCGCGACGCGCGCGGATCGCGCCCTTGCGCGTGACCCAGACATCCTCGCCGTAGTGGCGCTCGCGCGCAACGTAATTGTGGTGACAATTCACCACTTCGGAGGTGACATCGAACGGCGGCAGATGGCGTGCGAGCGCCGCCAGCACGAGCGAAAGCATCTCGTCGCGGTTTTTCGCCGCGTACGCCTGCGCCCACGACACGGCGCGCACATAGTCGTCGAAGTGCGCGCTGCCTTCGGACAGGTAGGCGAGATCGCGGTCGGGCAAGTGGATCGTCGAGCGCTCCATGTCCTGGCGCGCGAGCTCGATGAAATACGTGCCGATCGCATTGCCGATGCCGCGGCTTCCGGAGTGCAGCATCACCCACGCCCGATTCGCCTCGTCGAGACAGACCTCGATGAAGTGGTTGCCGCCGCCGAGCGTGCCCATCTGCAGCACCCAATTGGAGTGCTTGCCGAACCGCTTCAGCAAATTCGGGTGCTTGCATGTCAGCGCGTCGAGCTCGGGCTCGAACGGCATCGCGGCTTCGAAGCGCGCACGGTCGTCGGCGTGCTGCTCGCGGCCGACCGGAACGTCGCGCGAGATCTGCGCGAACAGCTTTCGCAGCCGCTTCTCGTCGAGGTCGTTCGCGTCGAGCGACAACCGAGCGGCGATCATGCCGCACCCGATGTCGACGCCGACGGCGGCCGGGATGATCGCCCGCTGTGTCGCGATGACCGAGCCGATGGTCGCACCGATGCCCGTGTGCACGTCCGGCATCGCGGCGACATGCCGGTGGACGAAGGGAAGCTCGGCGACGTTTCGCAACTGTGCGACGGCACCGGCGTCGACGTCGTCGGTCCACAGCCTGATCGGCACGCGGGTGTCGCCGATTACCTTCCGCACGGGCACGCTCGCCTCCTCGACCGCTCTGCAGTCGGAGGATACGGCGTATCGCGACAGGCTTCTAGAACGCGACCGATACCGACAGCACCGCCGTGTGGCGACGCGCGGTGCCGGCGATCGGGTACGCGCCGTTCGAGCTCAGGCCATTCCACGCGAGCTGAACGTTGAACTTGTCGATGTCGATCGCCACGCCGGCGCGGCCGTCGAAAATGACGTCGGGAAATGCGTACCCGCTGCCGGGTCGGCTGCGCAGCGCACCGGCGTGCGCGATCAACCGCACGCGGTCGCTGATCGGCATCGTGCCGTTCACCTCGGCGTACAGTGTGTCGGCATCGCCGAAGTAATAGCGCGACGCGTAATACAGCCGTGCGCTGACGTTGTCGGATGCGACGCCGACGTACGCTTCGGGATAGCGATAGCTGCGTCCGAGGAAGAACACGCCGCAGTCGGCGCCCGCTTCAAAGGTGAGCCCCGATGGCGTTCGTTGCGCGTACCCGGCGAACAAGATCGTCTGCGCGCCGCGGCTTGGCGGCGAGGCGAAACGGACGGTTGACGCGAACAGGCCGGCGTACAGGCCGCTCGCATCGTCGTAGGTCAGACCCAGTTGCGCCGCGGGCTTGTCGTCGCTGAACGAAACGCCGCGATAGCGGTAGTCGGAAACGACGCTTACGGTGCCGGACACCTGGGCACCGGCAACCGAGACGAACAGCGCAAGGAGCGCGGCAGCGGAGAACTGCAGTACCGAGCGATCAGGGCAGCGACGCCTTGACGTCGCGTGCGGATGCGCACGCGCATGCGCAGATCCCGGCTGTCCTCGCAACCGCGGCGCAAGCATCGACGGGCACTCCCAGCGCGGCCGCGCTGCTGCTCGGTACGGCGTGCGACGTGAGCGCATCTCGTAATTGCCGCGGGGGCAGGTTGGGTGCGAGCTCACGCAGAAGTGCGACAAGACCGCTCACGTGCGCTGCTGCATACGATGAGCCGGTGACGAACCCCCACTTGCCGCCGACGAGCGTGGTCGGAATGTCGCGCGCCGGCGCCCGCAGGATGTCGGCGGGAAGATCGTGCACGTCCTCTCCGGCGATGGCAAGCACGCCGCGATGCGACGCGGGGAAGCCGCCGTCGCGCGCGTCCGGATCGGCCGCCGCGACGATGCTCACGCCGCGCGACGTCGCGACGTCGAGCAGGCGCTCGAGCAGCCGGTCGCGCGGTCCGCCGAGGCTCAGGTTGACCACCTGCGCGCGCTCGTCGAGCGCAATCTGCAACGCCTTGGCGAGCGCGAAGCTCGTGCACGTCGCGCCGGCACCCGCTGCCGTCGACTGCCGGCACGCGCGCAGCGCGAGCAATCGCGCGCCGGGGGCGACGCCCGCGATGCCGGCGCCGTTGTCGGCGAGCGCTGCGATGATGCCCGCAACCGCGGTCCCATGCGTTTCGGCGACATTGGTCCGTCCGTCGACGACGTTGCGCGCGAGCTCGATCTGTCCCAGGAGATCGGGGTGGTCGATCTGCACGCCGGTATCGATCGCGGCGATGCGCACGCGCTTGCCGGTCGCGAGCCGATGGATCTCGGCGAGATGCCATTCGGTCGCGCTCGGCTGCAGCGGATAGAGAGGGTCGGCAGCACCGAGCACGCGGAATACGCTCATCGCCTGCGCCGATTCGACACGTTGATCGCGCGAGACCCGCTCGACGAGCGGCGCAAGCGACTCGCCCGGCGGCGCTTCCATCACATAGCAGTCGACGCCGAGCGCCGGCATTGGCCAAGCGTCGACGACGCGCAAGCCGAATTGAGCGGCGAGCGCTTCGGCGATCCTTCGCCGCGCGTCGCGTCCCGTTCGCGCGTCGTAGCTGCCGCCGTAGTCGATGTCCGGCCGGAAGTGCGGCGCGGCGGCGCGCAACATGACGAGGAGCTGGCGCTCCGCGCCATCGGCGTCAATTTGCGACTGCCCGCGAGGCTCGACCGCGGCGCACGCCGCGACCCACGCACAGAAGAGCGCGGTCAGACACAGCCGGCGGACGATCAACGGTGCGCTCCCGAATCGAGCCGCTCGGCCAGCACCACTGCGCGCTCTGCGCGCAACGTCTGCAGCACCTGCTGCGCGCGGCTTGGCGCGACGTCGAGCACGTACGCATTCGATTGCGTCGGTCCGTCGACGATGCGTGCGCCGGCTGCGCGAACGATTCGCCGCAGATCGAGCTCGGACGTCGCCGGATCGAAGACCACGACGACCGTGCCGTTGCGGGGTGCCGACGCCTCATGGACGCCCAACGTCCGATAGAGCGCGTAATCGTCGCTTCCCGCGAGCAAAACGGTGCCGAGCGCGGCGAACGCCGCGAACGCCCCGGCGAGCGCCCAACGCCATTCGGGACGCTTCCAACGCGAGAGTTCGGCGCGCCCTTCGAGATGGCGGCGCAGCCGGCGGGCGGCCGGGGCGGCATCGGGCGATGTCTCCGAGGCCGTCACGCAGGCGGCATGCAGGTCGCGCAGCCACGCCACTTCACCGCGGCAGTGCGCGCAGTCGCGCAGGTGCTTCTCGACGAACGCGAGCTCGTCGCCGGCGAGCGTGCCATTGACGAACCACGGCAGCAGCACGTCGGCGACCTTGTGCGCTGCGGGATCGTTGGGCTCGTCGCCTGGGGTCATCCGCGATTCTCCGCACCGTTTCGGCACAGCCCGTCGTCGGCGCGTCGGGCGTCCGCAAGTCAGAGGGTCTTTTCACGGCGGCGAGCCGGCATCGAGATATCGCCGCGGCGAAGCTTCCAAACAGTAAACCGCCGCGGCCTTCGCCTATTCCATCGGACCAACGCGCCTTTGCCGCGCTTGCGTAAGCCACCACGCGCGGGTGCCGGCGCTCAGATCGGCCCGGATCCCGAGATCGGCGTCGACCGGCCGAGGAAAACCCATCCGACGAACGTGACGGCCACCACGCACACGGCGATGCAGCCGTTGGTATAGAAGACCGCGGCAGAAAGCATCCAGGCAAGCGCCTTCTCGAAGACGGCCGCGACGGAAAGATTGGCCGCGGTCAGCACCAGCCAGCGCCGCATGTAGATCGGAAGATGGCGACGCTGCGCAACGTTGTGCCGCCACGCGGCGCTTCGCTGGTAGAGCCCGCTCGCGCTGGCGAGGTCGACGAACAGCCACTCCCAGAACCAATAGCGATAGACGAGGCTGCGCAGCGATTCACCGACGTCGGCGGCGGCGGCCCCGGCTTTGGCGAGCGGCGATGGAGCGATCCGTGTCGTCCGGAACATTTTTTCGCGATGCGTGGTCGAGATCCCGAGGCGGGTCGTCCCGTTTAGTGCCGCCAGCGTAACAGCGAGTTCCGCCCCGACGTAGCGCGGCCGGCGCGGATCGCTCACTATATGCGGCCCATATCGGCCGTGGCGACCGAAAATGCATCGCTCACGGCGCGCGGAGGATTCACCATGCCGGCCGATCTCGTCCAGACGCGTATCACCCCAGCCATTCGCGACCTCGGCGACGGCTTCACGGTCCGCCGAGCGCTGCCGGCCGCCGAGCTTCGCAACGTCGGTCCGTTCGTGTTCTTCGACGCCTTCGGTCCGGTCACGATGCCCGCCGGCAAAGGCCTCGACGTGAGGCCGCATCCCCACATCGGCCTCGCGACGGTGACGTACCTGTTCGAAGGCGAAATCTTGCACCGCGACAGCCTCGGTAGCGTGCAGCGCATACGCCCCGGCGAGGTCAACTGGATGACCGCCGGGCGCGGGATCGTCCACTCGGAGCGAACGCCGCCCGAGCTGCGCGCAGGCGGTCTTCGGATGGCCGGCATTCAGCTTTGGGTCGCGTTGCCGAAAGCCGACGAGGAAGCCGACGCGTCGTTCGCGCACTACGAGGCGCTGCCGGTGCTCGAGGACGACGGTCTCGCCGTTCGTATCATCCTCGGCCGACTCGGCGCCGTCGCGTCGCCGGTGCGTACGCATTCGCCGATGTTCTATGCCGATGCGTCGGTGTCGCGCAGCGCGCTGCTCACACTGCCATTCGACTACGACGAGCGCGCGCTCTACGTCGTTGCCGGCTCGGTCGTGATCGGCACGCAAACGCTGGCCGCCGGCGAGCTCGTGCTGCTGCGGCCGGGCGCCGAAGTTCCGGTCGAAGCGCCGTCGCCTGCGCGCTTTCTCGTGCTTGGCGGTCCGCCGCTCGATGCGCCGCGATACGTCTGGTGGAACTTCGTGTCGAGCAGCAAAGCGCGGATCCGTCAGGCCGCCACCGACTGGAAGGACGGACGATTCGCGCGCGTGCCCGGCGAAAACGAATTCATCCCGCTGCCCGACCACGGACCCGGCGGCATCGTCGATTACCCGTGAAAAGCCCCGGCGGGGGCGCCGGGGCTGTCGTGATGCGACGACCGCTCAGCGTCGCTGCCGCTCCGCTTCCTTCTGCGCGTCGTCGTGCAGGCGCTTCGCGTCGCTTTTCATGTCGTCGCGCGTGCGCTCGACCGCATCCTGCACGTCGCCCGCGCCCTTCTGAACCTTGCCTTCGACTTGCTTCGCGGCACCCTTGACCTGTTGCTCGGTGTTGCCCGTTGCTTCGCCGACCTTCCGTTGCACGTTGCCGGCGATGTCCTTCGCCGTTCCTTTTACCTGATTCGCGTTCATGCGGATCTCCGTTCAAGTGACAAGCGGCGGTGCCGCTCAGCAACCCAGTATGGCCAACGAATGGGCGCGCATGGATCGCCCGCGCGCTGATTGACGCGTAGGCGCCTGCCTACAGAGTGCCGGAACGCGTGCGCGGCGTCTTCGACTGCGCGGCCGTCGCAGGCTCTTTGCGCTTGATCGTGCGCATCACCGTCGTGACGTCTTCGCCGGCGCGCATCTCGGAGCGCTCGGTGTTTCCGCGCGACTTGAACTTCGGCGTTGTCGCCTGCCGGCGAAGCCGCTCGCGCAAGCGCTGCTCCTTGCGCCTTTCCAGCAGGTAACGCACGGCGAGCCACGCGAAGCCGAGCGCGATCAGCAGCGGGAGTGTGTAGACGAGCCGCATGGTGTCGATGCTGCCGGAGCTTTCAGGGCCGAAGCTTGACGCGGCTCAACATCGCTCCGCCGGCGGGCGCTCCGCCGGCGAGGGCGCCGCGCCTCGCTCGGCACGCGCCCGCACGGCCGCCGTGGGCGGCGCGCTGCCCGGCCGTGGCGGTCTCGCGGATCATCCCCCCAGCGCCGTCTCTATTTGCGCGAATGTGTTGGCGGTCTCGAAGATCAGCACCGGGATGCCGAGCCGCCGGCCGATCTGCGTGGCCGAGAAGATGCCGCGGACGTACTCCTCGCCGGTCAGTCGATCGCGGTCGACGACGAGCGCGTGTTGGCGTGCCGATTCCTTCAGCGTCGCGACGATGTCGCCCACGTCGGCGCGCAGCACGGTCGTGATCTCGAGCACGTCGATCGAGCTGCGCGGGACCATCAGGTCGGCGACGGTGAGCTCGCCCGGCTTGCTGCCGTGCTGCTGCGACTGTCTGATCGCGCGCTCGCTCGCAGTGTCGTGCGCGGTGATCAGCCCCTCGACGACGCCGCCGAAACCGACGACGACCAGCAGGCGCACGCCGCGCGTGATCATCTGCCGCGTCGCTTGCGCGAGCGTCGCGTCGGCGCGAATGGTCGCGATCGCAACGGAGCGCAGGTCCGTCATGACTTCGATCGCCGGCGTGTCCGCCTTGACCGGCGGCGGCTCGAGCGACGGCGGCAGGCAGATGACGCCCGGACGCATCTTGGTCGTTGGCAGGGGCCGGTAGACGGCCTTTTCCATGTTCGCGCTCCGTGGAAAGCGGGCCGGCACCTGCGCGCCCGCGACACGCTATCCTACGCTCTCGCCGAGGATGCCATGAGCGATGCGTTGAGCTATCTGATCAAGGCCCGCCCCGAGGCGATGGGCCACTACTTCAAGTTCCTGAAGGAGGCGGGACGTCACCTCGACCCGAAGACGCGCGACCTCATATCGGTGATCACCAAAGTGCACGCGCAGACCGAGTCGGGCCTGCGCCAATACCTGAAACGCGCGCTGCGCGAGGGCTGCACGGCGGCGGAAGTGATCGACGCGCTGCTGATGGCGTTTCCCGCGCTCGGGCTCACGAAGATCGTCTGGGCGATCGACGCGATCCTCGCGATGGATCTTCCGGAGTTCCGCCTCGACGCGCCGCCGGCCTGGCACGATGTGATCGCGATCGCCGACGTGCCGATGCGCCGCGCGACGCGCACCGCTTGCGACGAGCGCAGCGTTTTCGTTTTCCGCGACGACGGCGGCTTCCGCGTTTACGACAGCCGCTGTCCGCACCAAGGCACCGACATGCCGCAGCTCGCTGCCGACGGCGCGGTGCTCAGGTGTCCGAAGCACGAATGGACATTCGACGCCGCGAGCGGGCAGTGCATCCGTAACGGTACCGAGCCGCTCACCGCGTACGAGTGCAGGGTCGAAGGCGAGCGGCTGCTCGCCCATTGGTGAGCGCGAGGTCTTCGAGCGTGCAGGATCCTCGCGTCACGACGTTCCTTTTCACCGACATCGAAGGGAGCACGCGGCTCTGGGAGCTCGAGCCGCAACGGATGCGCACGGCGATGGCGATGCACGACGCGCTGATACGCAGCGCTGTCGAGGACAATCGCGGCAGCATCGTGAAGATGACCGGCGACGGCATCCACGCCGCGTTCGACGATCCGATCGACGCGCTCACCGCCGCCGTGCGCCTGCAGCAGGCACTGATCGATCCGCAGGCGACCGGCGGCGTCGCGCTCAACGTGCGCTGCGGCGTGCACGCAGGCGCGAGCGAACTGCGCGACGGCGACTATTTCGGCGGCGTCGTCAATCGCGCGGCGCGGCTGATGAGCGCGGCGAACGGCGGCCAGGTGCTGCTGTCGCATGCGGTCGCGTCGGGCGCCGCCGATCGGCTGCCCGACGGTTACACGCTGCGCGATCTCGGCAATGTCAGGCTGCGCGATCTCGCGATGCCCGAGCACGTCTACCAGCTCGTGCAGCGCGAGCTTCGCAGCGATTTTCCGGCGCTGCGCTCGCTCGAGGCGACGCCGAACAATCTGCCGCGACAGCTCACGTCGTTCGTCGGGCGCGACGCCGACTTGCGCGAGGTCGCGCGTCTGCTGACGTGCACGCGCTTGCTGACGCTCACCGGCACCGGGGGGCTCGGCAAGACGCGGTTGTCGTTGCAGGTCGCGGCGGAGGCGATGGACGGCTATCCCGACGGGGTCTGGTTCGTCGAGCTCGCATCGCTGCGCGACGATGCGCTCGTACCGCAGGCCCTGGCGGCGGTCGTGGGCGTGAAGGAGGATCCCGGGCGTCCGGTGATCGAGGCGCTCGCGAAGTTCGCGCGTGACCGGCGGCTGCTCGTGATCCTCGACAATTGCGAGCACCTCGTGCGGGGTTGCGCGAACCTCGCGAAAGCGCTGCTGCAAGCGGGCCCGCACGTCGCGATCCTGGCGTCGAGTCGCGAGAGCTTGCACATCGGCGGCGAGACGACCTACGCCGTGCCGGCGCTTTCGCTGCCCGATCGCGATCAGTCGCTCGCGCCGGAGGGCCTGCTGCAATGCGAAGCGGTTCATCTATTTAGGGAGCGCGCCGTTGCCGCGAAGCCGTCATTCGAGCTGACGGCGAACAACGCGCCTTCCGTCGCATCGATTTGTCGCAAGCTCGATGGCATCCCGCTTGCGCTGGAGCTTGCGGCGGCTCGCGTGCGTACGATGTCGATCGAGGCGATCGACGAGCGCCTGGCGGACCGGTTTCGACTGTTGACCGCCGGCGATCGGACCGTCGAGCCGCGCCATCAGACGTTGCGAGCGCTGATCGATTGGAGCTACGACCTCCTGTCCGACCGCGAGCGCGTGCTGTTGCGCCGGCTCGGCGTGTTCGCCGGCGGATGGACGCTCGACGCTGCCGAGGCGGTCGGTGCCGGCGACGGGATTGACCGCGCCGAGCTGCTCGATGTGATGACGGGTCTCGCCGAGAAGTCGCTGGTGGCGCCGCAAGCGGAGACCGATCGCTATCGTCTGCTCGAAACGGTGCGCGAGTACGCGCTCGAGCGGCTCGCCGAATCGGGCGAGGGCGATGCGGTCCGCGAGCGGCATCTCGCGTTCTACGTTGCGCTCGCGGAAGAAGCGCGGCCGCAGCTATTCGGCTCGCGGCAGGTCGCATGGCTCGCGCGACTCGAGGCGGAGCTCGAGAACCTGCTCGCCGCGGATGCATGGTGCGACAGCGCTGTCGGCGGGCCGGAGCTCGGGCTGCGTCTCGCCTACGCGATCAAACCGTACTGGCTCAATCGGGGGCTGCTGACATTGGGTCATCGCGTGACCGATGAAGCGCTGCGGCGCGCGCCGGCACGAAACGTCGCGCGTTGCCGCGGCCTTACCGGCGCGGGACAGTTGAGTTATTTCATGGGTCGCTATGACGACGCGCGCCGGTATCTGGAGGAGAGTCTCGCGATCGCGCGCGAGATCCGCGACACGCGCACGGTGGCCGCTGTCCTTCAACCGCTCGGCATGGCATGCCTTGGACAGGGCGACGGGGCAACCGCGCTTCTTCACCTGGGCGAAGGCCTTTCGCTCGCCGAGAACCTTGGCAACAAGCGCGAGATCGCAGCGGCGATGATTGCGCTCGCGCAGCTCTATCGGATGCAGGGGAAACCCGACAGCGCCGAACCGCTGTATCAGAAAGCGCTCGCCCTCGCGCGCGATCTCCAGGACCGTGAGGTCATTGCCATCGCTCTGCTGAATCTCGCCATGGTCGCGGTGGCGCAGGGCCTCGACGAGCGCGCGCGCGGGCTGCTGCTCGACGTGCATGCGATCGCCGCCGAAATCGGCTCCAGAGCGGCGGGCCAGTGCGTGCTCGACGTATGTGCGGCCCTCGCCGCGGAGCGCGCCCAATGGGATTGCGCCGCCCGTCTTTTCGGGGCGGCGGAAGTGCAGGCCGAGCAGACCGGTCTTCGCCGAGACCCCGCCGACGAAGCGTTCATCGCACCGATGCTCGCGAAGTCACGCGTCGCCTTCGGCAACGCAGCATTCAATGCCGCCGAGGATGCCGGCCGCGCGCTGTCGTATGAACAGGCGATGGAGTTCGCCAGGGCATGGCTCGACGCGCGGCAAGTGGACGCGCCGCCTTAGTTAGTCGTTCATCACCGTCGGGTCCGACGCGACGAACTTCGCGTCGTCCCTCGTCGCGGTGATCCGGTAGAAGTACTTGCCCTTGGGAGCGCGAGCGTATGTGCATGAATACGTTCTCGCGTCGTCCGTGCCGCGGGTGCAGTTCGCGTTGAGCCGCGGCCGTTCGCCGAAGGGAACGAACGCGATGCCGGGATGTTGCTTCTCGTCGCGCGGGAACACGTACGGAGCGTTCGGATCGAGTCTCCATACGATCGTGTTCTGATCGCGCTGCACGATGTAGATCGGCTCCTGGTCGACGACGACGACCGCATCGTTCTGCACGAACACGCGCGGCATGTGCGGGTCCGGCATGCCGTGCTTGAAGCTCATCGACTGACACGCCGTCAGCGCGATCGCCGATACGGCCGCAACGAGAATCGCTCTTTTCATTGCTGTCACCCTCGCGTTTCGTGGAAGGATCGACGAAAGCCGATGCGCGCGTAATGCTACACGCCATCGCGCGGCGCTTGCGAGCCACGCGCAAGGCTCGGCGAATTGCGCCGCAGGCGTCGGCGTTCGTCAAGACGAATATTCGCGCAGCCGCCGCGCCCGCCGCGGCGAGCAGACGATAGCCGGGCTCGTCGCGCGACTCGGCGTGGTTGAGTCTGCACGGTAAGGCAGGCTCTGCGCGACTGTGCGAAGGCTGACCGCGCGCATCGTTCGATTGCCGCATTGCCGGCCGCTGCGTCGTTCTGCGCGCAGCCGCTCGGCCCGGGCAACGACGCTGTCGACCGAAACGCTTCCTTTGACGGCGTCGGCGTCGTCACGCGACTGCAAATCCGATTTGCGCAATGCACAAAAACGGCGCTGCGCGATGGGCGGGCGTGAGGCGCGCCCCGGCTTTGTAGCCGACTGCTGCATCGACACGCGGTCATTCAGGCTACCCGGTCGGTCGCTTCAAATGCAGATACATCAATCAGTTAATTCCGAATGCGGCGAATTGTCGCAGCTACGTTAGCGTAAACGACTGTTGCATTTCCGCCGCGTCTGCACGCAATTTGATCAAGGTCATATTCGAAATTTCGCCCCCCGGGTTGTGCACGTGCATGATCGATGCCGTGAGCCGTCCATGGCTTTGCGAAGCGGTGAAGACCCGCACGCAAGGCAAGAAGCCAGAACAAGGGCGGCCAGGGTCGCGCAGCCGGGCGCAGGGGGCACGGCGGCGAACCTCCTCGCAACTTCAGCCGGGAATGTCCCGGAAAAGAGCTCGAAGGCCGCGGTCTTTGCGACCGCGATCTCTCGTCCGGACATTCGCGCCGCGACGGGGCAACGACGAAACGAGAGAGGGTCCTCCATGAAGTACCAATCGATGATCGCCGCCGCACTCGCGGCTCTGGTGACGCTTTTCGCGACGCCGGCGCTTGCGCAGAAGGCGGACAACACGCCGGTGTGCGCGAACTGTCACGAACAGGCGTACCTGTCGACGATGCTGACCGCGCACGGTGCGAAGAACGACGCTTCGGGCAGCATGTGCCAGGCATGCCACGGCGACGCCAGCGCGCATCTGCAGGATCCGATGAAGAACAAGATGGTGAACCGCTTCGCCAAGGCGAGCGCCGACGAGCGCTCGGCGATCTGCATGAACTGCCACGCGGGTCAGCGTCACCTCGCGTTCTGGGAGTCCGGCAAGCACGCGAAGAACGAGGTCGCGTGCAACAACTGCCATAACATCCACGGCAAGCCGGGCAACCCCATCGTCGCTCCGTTCACGACGACCGCGCGCCCGATCGAGGCCGACATCTGCGGCGCGTGCCACAAGCCGATCCGCAGCGCGATCAACAAGCCGTCGCACCATCCGATCGTCGAAGGCAAGGTCAAGTGCTCCGATTGCCACAACCCGCACGGCGCGCTGTCGCACGCAATGGTGAAGCAGGAGAGCGTCAACGAGCAGTGCAAGTCGTGTCACGCCGACAAGCGCGGCCCGTTCGTCTTCTCGCACCCGCCGGTCGACGAGAACTGCCTGACGTGTCACAACCCGCATGGATCGTCGCATTTGCGTCTGTTGAACGAGAACGTTCCGAATCTCTGCCAGGACTGCCACGACGTGGCGCGTCACCCCGGCACGCCGTACGGCGGCGGCGCGGGCTGGGTCTGCCTGCCCGGCGACGCCACCACCCAGTGCGCGGACAAGACCGGACAGTTCAACGCCAACGTCAACACCCGATTCATCGCCCGCGCCTGCACGAACTGCCACAACGCGATCCACGGCTCGAACGCGCCGGCGAACCGCGGCCAGTTCCTCACGCGATAGGCCTGGGAGACAGACATGAGCAAGAGAACACTACTTTCGGTTGTCATCGCGGGCTTGTTCGCCTCCGCTCCTGCGCTCGCGCAAGTCCAGTCCGGCGACATGACGTTCAGCGGCTCGGTCGGCGTCGGCGGTCTCGGCACCGACTTCAAGGACGACAAGGACCACGGGCGCGCGGAGGAATACCGCGACTTGAGCAACGGCGTGACCGAAGTGATCGACGTGCACGGTCGCAGCGCGAAAGCCTGGTTCGACCTGTTCGTCGAGAATCTCGGGCGCGACGACACCTATGCGAGCCTTCGCGGCGGCCAGTACGACGTGTGGAAGGGCCGCATCTACACCGACTGGCTGCGTCACCGCTTCGTCGACGATGCAATCACTCCGTACAGCGGCGTCGGCGGCAACGCGCTGCGCGCGACGTTCCCGAGCACCGACATCACGAGCTGGAACTCGTTCGACGTCAACTACAAGCGCAAGGACACCGGCGGCTTCTTCGAGTGGCAGGGCCTGTCGCCGTGGTATTTCCGCGTCGACGGCAACACCGTGCACACCGAAGGCACGAAGCTGCTCGCTGCGGCCAACGGAACGAGCCCCGGCAACGGTTTCGTCGACCTGATCGCCCCGGTCGACTGGAGGACGGACACCGCAAGCATCGAGGGCGGCTACAACACCAAGACGATGCACTTCGCGCTGTCGTGGACGACCAGCAAGTTCCACAACAGTGACGAAACGATGACGTGGACGAACCCGTTCTTCGGGAACGGCATCGACACGACATGGCTTGCGCCCGAGAACAAGACACAACGGATCGCCGCCAACGCGACGTTCCGCCAGCTGCCTTGGAACTCGACGTTCGCTGCGCGCTACACATGGCAGGAGGTGAAGAGCGATGCGAGTCTCGCGACGAGCGCGCTCAACGGGTTTTCGTCCGGCAGCACGGTGTTCACGCCGACGCAGCCGACCGAGGACACGTTCCACGGCAAGGTGCAGATCGAGACGTTCACGGCGGCGCTTGCGTCCGTGCCGATGAAGGGCCTCGATACGCGGCTCTACTACAACTACAACCGGCGCAGGAACGAGTCGACCGAGCTCGAGTTCTTCGGCAACGTCGCGGGCCAGCCCGGATTCGTCCCGGGCGCAGGCACGATCAATTGCGGCGGCGGGCCGTGCGAAGGTGAGCATTTCGGCTTCACCAAGCACAACCCCGGCTTCGACGCGTACTGGAAGTTCGCGCCCGGTCACCGCGCGGGATTCGGCTGGGATTACGTCGACCGCAATCTGGACGGCCGAACGGACTACGACAACAGCACCGAGAACAAGCTGTTCGCCGAGTACAAGAACACGATGCTCGACACCTTCACGGGACGGATCAAGTACACGTACCTGCAGCGGCGCGCCGACTTCCTGCGTGGTGACGAGGGCGTGGACGCCAACGACCCGGCTTTCATCGAGCGCTTCGTAGGCCGCTTCGACCTGATGAACCTCGACCAGAACGCGATCAAGGTGCAGCTCGACTGGGGCCCGATGCCGTTGCTCGATCTGTCCGCCGAGTACACGTGGAAGGAGAACAAGTACAAGGACCAGCAGCTGGGCCGCAACAAGGACACGCGCGACGAGCTCTATTTGGCGGCCTACTGGGGTGACCCGAATGTCGTGCGGGTCACGGTGTACGGCAACTGGGAGAACATCAAGTACGACTCGTTCCATCGCAACGTCGGCGCGAGCCCGTGCAGCGCGGCAACCGGACCGAACTGCTACGACCCGAACCGCAGCGAAGCTCCGAATGCGAGCGCGTACAACTGGAAGGCGAACACGAAGGACCGCAACTGGTCGGCGGGTCTCGGCGTCGACTGGCCGGTGATGGACCGCCTGCTGGTGAAGGCCTCGTACCTGTACTACAACACGGATGGGTCGGCCGAGATGCAGAGCCAGAACGCGGCCGGCGAATTCGGCAGCGGTTCGACGGCCTTCTTCGGCAACCCTTTGCCAATCACCGCGTTCGACGATTCGACCAGGCAGTCGTTGAACCTCAAGGGCATCTACAAGTTCGACAAGAACTGGTCGTTTACCGGGGGCTATTCGTACGAGAAGTACGAGTACAACGACTCGCGTTACGACGGCTACCAGTACACGATCCCGTTCCCGCCCGTCACCACCAACGCCTCGCAAAGCTACTTGTCGGGCTACAACGCGTTCACGCCGTACAAGGCGAATATTTTCTACGGTATGGTGACTTATCGGTTCTGATAAGAGCCTGTGACTGCACCGGCCGCGCCCGCAATGGGTGCGGCCGTTTTGTTTGCGCCGCGCCGAGCGCCTGCGACGTCGCCGTTCACACCCTCTGCCTGCGCAGCGGTTCAAGAGAGGCAATGGGTGAGTTGCCGGCGTCGAGCGGCGATTCGCGAGTGCACGTACCGGCCGCTTCGGCTTCGCCTCGCTTGACGTCGCGCTCTCGCTCTACGTCAGCCCGATTTAGCTCGGGTGCCAGGCTGCGAAGGCACGGTCACTCACGCGCAGCGCGCCTGCAGCGCGGAGCAGCACGTGCTACGGCACGACGGAGTCTGCCACGACCGCACGTGCGCCGCGCGAGCACAGCTTCGCGAAGGTGACGAAAAGGTGCATGGCGAGGACGAGGAGTTCACGCATGGAGCGCAAACGGTATCGTCTCCGCTCCTGCGCGCACGACTGCACCACACAGGCGATTTCCTCGGACTACGGTCGCCACTCCCGCCTACGCGGCACGCCGAGAATGACGCATGTGTTGGACGACACGGCCAACCGCCGCCCCAACTACTGCCCCGAGCACGATTCCGCCAATGCCTGCCGGCTGGCTGAACAACGCCGTCAGCGTACAGGAAGCGGCCACGCAACCGAGTGTTGAGAGTCCCATGGCGTCGCCGTAGACCATGGCTAGCGCGAATAGCACGCCCAACGCGACAACCAGTCCCACGACGGAGCCCAGAAAGGCATACTTCACCCAGACGGAAGTCGCTTTCGCGTTACCGGTTGGGACCGAAACCGAATCGTTTTCAGACATGGCATAGTCCTCCACTTCGCGTGCGCACGGCCTCGAAGCATGTCCGGCGACGACCGCGCCACACCCTCTCGAAGCGCCACGGATGGCGCCAACGGACGACGTCACCGAATGATTCGTGCCCAATTGCGGCATGGGACTCTTCAACCGTGCGCCTGAAGACATTGTGTGGCGTTGTCTCGAGAACCCGCACGCGTCCAGCATGATCCGAAATTCCGTGTCGTCGGCTGACATTTGTCAAAGAATTGCCGGAGTCGTCGGCCGCGAGCGGTGATTCGCGATTGCTCGCATCCCCTGCCTTCGGCCGGGGGGCCGGGCTGCTCGCCGCTCACACCGCTAATACTTCCCGTGCTGCTTGTAGATGTAGTTGGTGAGCTCGACCGATTGCATCGACAGTCGCCGCTGGATCTCGTGCGTCGCGCGAAAGATCGAGCGCATCACGCGGTAGACGACCCACGGCGACTTTTCGAGCAGTCCTTCGAGCGGCTGGCGCTCGAGCGAGAGCACGCGCGTCGCCTCGAGCGCGACCAGCGATGCGTAGTGCTTCGTTCCATCGATGAAGCCGAGCTCGCCGACGAAGTCGCCGGCATCGAGGCAGAACAGCGTCTCGGCGTCGGCCCTGCCGTGCTTGTGTACGACCGAAAGCCCGCCGGAGAGGATCACGTAGAGGTGGTTGTCGGACGCGCCTTCGCGCACGACGACTTCGTCCTTTGCGAACTCGCGGATCGTCACCGCGTCGGCGAGGATCCGGCATTGGCCGTCGTCGAGCTCGGTCGCGAGCTTGGTGGACCTCAATGCTTCGAGCGTCGTTGCATCAACCATCGTTTGCTCCTTGAGGTAATCCGATTGCCGGCGGCTGCGGCGTGGCCGGTTGCGCGGCTGCGGCCGTGGCGGCAGCCGCGCGCGCCGCCGGCAACACCCGGTCGGCATGCGCCACCAGCGCATCGACGAGCGTGTCGGCGATGCGTTCGAACACGGGTCCGGCGAGCCGGGTCATCAGCGTGCTCGCGAAGTCGTAGTCGAGCCGGAATTCGATTCGGCAGCCGGCGTCCCCGAGCTGCGTGAGCCGCCATTCACCCTGAAAGTGCCGGAACGGACCGCGCTCGAGCTCCACGCCCATCCATTCGGGCCGCCGTTTGGAATTGCGCGTCGTGAACTCGAAATGAACGCCGTGGTAGTTCACCTTGATCAGCGCGGCGACGTGCTCGTCGTCGCGCGAGACCACTTGCGTGCCCGCGCACCAGGGCAGGAAATCGGGATAATGCTCGGCCGCCTCGATCAGGTCGTACATCGAGACGGCCGGCCAGGCCACCAGCATCTGCTTACGCACTTCCATCGCGGGCGATTCTACGCGCCGCGGTCAGTGCCGGGTGTGATCGGCGTCAGACGACGATCGCGACATCCAGATCGCGTCTTCCTGCTCGAGCTCCTCGAGGCGCGTCTCGAGCTCCGTAATGCTGCGGGCGATCTCGGGCAGCAGCACGTCGGCGAGCGCGCGTGCGCGGCGCAGCGACCGCTGGTACTCGATCGACAGCCGCTCCAGGTTTCCCGCGATAGCCGCAAGCGCGGTCGCGTGGCCAACCAGCGCGAAGCAGGCCTCGCGGCAGCGCTCCGCTTCCGCCGATGCGTCGATCGCCGCAGGGCGCTCGAGCGGCGGCGAATCGAACACGGCGTCGACGAGGCGCACGCCCATCAGCGAGCGCTGGCTCGCGTCGACGCGCGCGTCGCGCAAGTCGCCGGCGGGATAGAGCTGCAGACCTTCGAGGCCGTGGCGGGCGACGGCGGAGACGAGCGCGCGCGTCGCCTCGTCGCTTGCATCGCGCAGCGCCTGCGCGAGCGTCGCGTAGCGGCCGAGCTCGGCGACGATCTCGGCGGCGAGCAGCAGACACTTCTCGTCGAGGAACACGTAGCCTTCGTGCATGGCGCGCTGCTCGTCGCGAAGCTCGAGCACGACGCTGCGGGTCGGCGTGAGCTCGCTCATTGGACTACCCTGCGCGCTGCGCGCTTCGGGGCAAATTCGCGCTCGGGGCGGCCCTTCGCGCTCATTGGACTACCCTGCGCGCTGCGCGCTTCGGGGCAAATTCGCGCTCGGGGCGGCCCTTCGCGCTCATTGGTAACCTTCCCCAGCGCTCGCCGCTACGCGGCTTCGCACACCCCCTCCAGGCAGGAGGGGGCGAGCGCCTTGCGGCGGCCCGGCGGCGCTCATGCTTCGACGTCGACTTTCGCAGGTTGCGACAGGTGCCGCGCGATCTGCGCGTCGGAAAGCCGGGTGAGCTCCGCCGCCGGCAGCGCGCGCAACAGCGACCAGCCGATCGCCATGCTCTGCTCGAGCGTGCGCGCCGATTCCTGATGCACGAGGCGGCGCTCGAACGCGTCGCCGAACGCGAGGTAGCGACGATCGGTTTCGGCGAGTCCGTCCTCGCCGACGACGCTCGCGAGCACGCGCGCCTGCGCGGAGCGCGCGTATGCCGCGTAGAGTTGCGAGGCGAGCGCCGGATGATCGGGATGCGTGTAGTCGGCGCCGATACCGTCCTTCATCAGGCGCGACAGGCTCGGCAGCACGTCGACAGGCGGATAGATGCCGCGCCGATCGATGCCGCGCGCGAGCACGATCTGCCCTTCGGTGATGTAGCCGGTGAGGTCGGGGATCGGGTGGCCGATGTCGTCGGCCGGCATCGTGAGAATCGAAAGCTGCGTGAGCGTTCCCTTGTGCCCATGCAGGCAGCCCGCCCGCTCGAACAGCGCGGCGAGATCCGAATACATGTAGCCGGGGAAGCCCTTGCGGCTCGGAATCTCGCCTTTCGACGACGATACTTCGCGCAGCGCCTCCGCGTAGTTCGTCATGTCGGTGAGGATCGCGAGCACGTGCTTGCCCTCGACGAACGCGAGGTATTCGGCCGCGGTGAGCGCGAAGCGCGGCGTCAACAGCCGCTGCGTAGACGAGTCGCTCGCGAGATTGAGGAACAGCGCCGTGCGTTCGAGCGCGCCCTGCCGCTCGAGGGTCGCGCGAAAGAACTCGGCGCTCGAGTGCGGCACGCCGATGCCGGCGAAGACGATGACGAATTCGTGCTCTTCGCGCTGCCCGCGCAGCCGGGCGTGCGACGCGATCTCGACGGCGAGCCGATCGTGCGGCAGCCCTCCGCCCGAGAAGATCGGCAGCTTCTGCCCGCGCACGAGCGAGAGCATCAGGTCGAGCGTGCTGACGCCGGTCTCGATGAAGTCGCGCGGCGTCGCGCGGGCGACCGGGTTGATCGGCGAGCCGTCGATGCGATAGCGTTCGTTGGCAGCGATCGGCGGACCGCCGTCGATCACCTGGCCGACGCCGTTGAACACACGGCCCAGAAGGCCCGGACCCAGACCGAACGACAGCGGCTCGCCGAAGAAGCGCACGACGGTGCTGGGCAACGACAGACCGGCAGTGTTCTCGAGCACCTCGATCGTCATCAGGTCGGTGTCGAGGGCGGCGACCCGGCCGAGGCGCGTTCGGCCATCGCCGCCGTGCACTTCGACCGCATCGTTCAGCCCGACGTCGAGCGTGCGCCGCAGGAACAGCAGCGGCCCGGCCAGCCGCGTCGCGGCGCCTTCAACCGTGAGTCGCATCGACCGTCTCCGCAGTGCGCACGAGCTCGGCGAACTCGCGTTCGATCGCTGCCGCGATCTCTTCGAACCGCTCGAGATCGTCGTTGGCGATCTCCTCGCCCATCCGACCGAGCGTGCGCCGCACTTCCATCTGCGCGAGCGCTTGCGGCGCAATGCCTTGCGCGACGGCGCGCTCGGCGAGATCGCAGAACCGGGCGACGATCTTCATCATCGCCGCGGCCTTCGCCGGCAAGCACAGGTGATCGGTCGCCGAGAGCGCGGACTGACGCAGAAACGCGTCCGTGACGAGCTCCGCGCAGGCGAGCGTCAACTGCTGGCGCGCCGGCAGCGCGTCCTTGCCGATGATGCGCGCCATTCGCTCGAGCCGTGCCTGATCGTCGAGCAGCGTAAGAAAGCGGCGCCTTAGCGCGATCCAGTCGGGATTGCCTTCGCCAGCCCACCACGGCGCAAAGTCGCGCACGTCCTCGGCATAGGAGGTGAGCGGGTTGACGGCCGGATACAAGCGGGCCTGCGCGCGCTTGAGGTCGAGCGCCCAGAACGCTTTCACATAGCGTTTGGTGTGGCTCGTGACCGGCTCGGAAAAGTCGCCCGACGGCGGACTGATCGCTCCGATCACCGTGACCGAGCCCTCGCCGCAGGCGAGCGTGTCGACGACCGCGGCGCGCTCGTAGAAATCGGCGAGCCTCGACGACAGGTACGCCGGATAGCCGCCTTCGCCGGGCAGCTCGCCCAATCGACCCGATACCTCGCGCAGCGCTTCGGCCCAGCGCGACGTCGAGTCAGCCATCAGCGCGACGGCGAGGCCCTGGTCGCGGAAGTATTCGGCGACGGTGATTGCACAATAGATCGACGCTTCGCGCGCGGCGACCGGCATGTTCGACGTGTTCGCGATGATGACGGTGCGCTCCATCAGCGGGCGCCCGGAGCGAGGATCGTCGAGCTGCGGAAACTCCTCGAGGACGCCGGCCATCTCGTTGCCGCGTTCGCCGCAGCCGAGATAGACGATCACGTCGGCATTGCAGCCCTTCGAGATCGCTTCGAGGAGCACGGTCTTGCCGGTGCCGAAGCCGCCGGGCACCGCTGCATTGCCGCCGAGCGCGACGGGGAACAGCGTGTCGAGGATGCGCTGGCCGGTGACGAGCGGGGCGGAGGCCGCCTTGCGCGCCAGCACGGGTCGCGGAACGCGTACCGGCCACGCGTGCGACATCGCGATCTCCTGTCGCGTGCCGTCCGCGCTTTCGATGACGATCAGGGCGGCGACGTCGTCATAGATGCCCGGCTCGACGACGCCGTTGACGACGCCGCCGACGTTCGGTGGCGCGATGCAACGCTGCGCACGGCCGCTGTCGGCGCGCACCTCGCCGATGATGCCGCCCGGCGCGAGCGTGTCGCCGACGCGAACCTGCGGCGTAAACGTGAAGGACAACGGGCTCGCCGTGCGCATGCCCGGCTTGACGTACGCAATGTCGGTGCCGGCGAGGGGGCGAAGCAGGCCATCGAACATACGGCCGAGCAGGCCCGGGCCAAGCCGGATCGCGAGCGGAGCGCCGTCGCCCTCGACGATGGTTCCGGGCCGCAATCCCGTCGTGTCCTCGTAGACCTGGACGACGATGCGATCGCCGTCGATGCGCACGACTTCGCCCAGCAGCGACTGTTCGCCGACGCGCACCGCTTCGCGCAGCGCGAACGAACCCTCGGCGATGGCGGTGAGCACCGGCCCGCCGATCGACTCGATGCGCGCCCGGCTCATGGTGTCACCTCGGTCTCGGCGCGCAGGCGCTCGAGCTCGGACAAGAGCTGCGCGGCCACCTCGTCGCGGTCGGCGATCAGGCCTTCGAGCGTGCCGTCGATCACGTTGGCCGAAGACGCAATCGTAAGACCGGCCCGATGGGCGGGCTTGGCGACGAATTCGGGTGGCGTGTCGAGCACCGCGGCGAGCGCCGTGCGCTCGCTCTCCGGCCAGTCGGGCGCGTGCGCGATGCGCCAAGGGCCGCTTGGCAACAGCGCATGCGCGAGCGCGACGACGTGCTCGACCCATTGCCGACGCAACGCCGGGTTTCGCCATCGCCGAATGAGCTCGGCGGGAAGCAGTTGCCACGCTTCGGCGAGCAGCCTCGCGATCCTCTGCTGTTCGGCGATCCGCTGGCGCGTCGCAAGTTCGGCCTGTGCGGCGTCGACGCGCGCCGCGAGTCGCTCGCGCGCATCGGTAAAGGTTCGCAGCGCGGCCGCCCGCGCGTCGGCATGCGCGTGCGCAAGCGTCTTCGCCGCTTCCGCTCGCGCGGCGTCGAGCACGGCCTCGCTCTGGCGCACGCGCTCGGCCTCGACAAGATCGAGCAGCGCGCGGGTGCTCGCTTCGACGCTCATTGGGTGACCTTCCCCAGGCTTGCCCGCCGCGCGGGCAGCGCCTTCCCCCGGTTTCGCCGTTGCGTTCTCTGCGCGCCCGCGGAGCGGGCAAGTCTGCGCATGCTCATGGTCGGTCATCCAGCAGTCCGAGCTGACGACGAAGCCGCGTCGCGAGATCGGGCAGCGCTCCATCACCGCCGAGATCGGGCACGACGGCAACGAGCGGCGCAACCGCCGCGCACGCTGCGCGCATGACCGGTTGCGGCATTCGCGCCGCCACCGAAGCGGCGACGAGCACCAGAGGGGCAATGGCCCGCGCATCGTCGAGCGCTGCAACTTCATTCCCGGCCACGACCGCGCGCGCGTCGACGCCGGCGAGCCGGTAGCCCGCGGCGCTCGCTTCGTCGCCGAGGAAGATCACGCGCATCACGCGAGCCGGTTCAGTATCAGGATCGACATGATGAGCCCGTAGATCGCGATGCCTTCGGCGAGGCCGATGAGGATCAGCAGCCGGCCGAAGAGCTCCGGCTTCTCGGCGAGCGCTCCGATCGCGGCGGCGCCGACCTTTGCGACCGCCACGCCGGCGCCGATCGACGATGCTCCGGTCGCCAGCGCGGCCCCGAGAAGACCGAGGCCCCAGGCGTCGGCGGGCACCGCGGACGCGGCCGTCGCGGCCGACGCGGGTATGGCGACGAGAAGTGCGGTGGCCACCAGCGCAAGAGCGGCGGCGAGCGCAACGGACGCGATGGCGAGGCGTTGGGCGGCGGACATTCAACTCTCCTTTGGTAACGCCGGCGGAGGCGGCAGCGGCCGGAAAAGCCGCCCCTCGGCGACGAGGAACCGGGTAAAGAACTCGAACAGCACGAGCCGCGTCGTCTGGATCGACACGACCAGCGCTTCGAGCACGATGACGATGATGTTGCCGGCGACGAGCACCAGCGCGCGTGCGACCGGCGAGTCGCTCGAATGCATCAGCGCGACGACCGCCGAGGACAGTCCCGCGTGCGCCAGCGCGAACGCGCCGACGCGCGCGAACGATAGCGTGTTGATCGCGATCTGGAACAGCCGTTCGATGAGGTTCGCCGCGGCGGCGAGCGATGCGCGTGCATTGCGTGCGACCGCCGCGTGGCCGGCGCAGAACCATACGGCAGCAGCGACGGTGACGGCCAGCGCGTCCGGCCTGACGAAGCTCGCGAGCAAGGCGGCGTAGGCGACCACGAACGCGGCGTCGGTTGCGAGCCAGCGTGCGAGCTCACCGCGCCAAAACGCTTCGAGCGCGGACAGCGCGAGACCGATGAACAACAGCACGGCCCCGCCATAGAGCGGTACGAGCAGAACGGTGAACGGATCGGCGAGCGGGTCCACCCATGCCGGCGCGACGATGCCGTGTAAGCTGAACGCGCTGCCGAACAGCAGGCCGAACACCATCGCCGACAGCCCGCCGGCAACGAACAGACGGGCGATCGCGAAGCGCCGGCGCAGCGCGAATCCGCCGATCGCGAGCAGCGCGCCCTGGCCGACGTCGCCGAACATGTAGCCGAACATCAGCGGAACGGCGATCGCGAGCAGCACGCTCGGGTCGGCTTCGCTCGTCGACGGTGTGCCGAGCGCGCGGCAGAAGATCTCGAACGGCCGCGCCCACCACGGATTGGCGAGCAGCAGCGGGGCGTGCGTCCCGCGCGGTGGCGGCGGAAAGTGCAACAGCGCGCGCGCGCCGCTGCCGTCGATCGCCTCTGCGATCGCTTTGCCCGCGAAGTCGCTCGTCCATCCGGTGATCCAGCAGAAAAGCTTGTCCTCCTCGAGCGCACGCACGTTGCGGATCACCCATTGCAGCCGATGCGCATCGCCGAGCGCGGTCGCGAGATCGTGGTGCTGGTGCGAGGCGTCGAGTGCCGCAGCAAGCTGCGTGCGCTCGCCGGCGAGCGCGGCGAGACGGGATTCGATCGAGCGCAGCGCGTGCGCAGCGTTGCCCTCGAGCCATTGTGGCGCGTCGTATGCGCGCCCTTTCGCCGCCGCACATTGCTGCGCGATCGTTTGCAGTTCGTTTGCGCTACCGATGACGAGCGCGCAAAGAACGCCGTCGTGATCGACGTAGCGGGCGAGCACGCCATCGGGCAACGCGGGCTTGCTGTCGACGGGGAACGCAAACAGCCGCTTGTGCAGCACCGGGCCGCGTTCGCCGAGCGCCGCGAATTCGATCGCCTCGCCATGCATCGACGCCGCCAAGCGCTGCCACAGAATGAGCTCTTCGCGTTCGGCTTCGATACGCTGGATGCGCGCAATGATCGGCTCGGCTTCGACGGTCCATGCTCGGATCGTCGACAACCCGCGCGTCAGAGCGATCGCCGGTCGTTCGGGAAAGAGCGAGCAGCGTTCGCGCGTTCGCGGCCAGTACACGTGATAGCGCGACTGCAACTCGGAGAACTGCGCGACGAGGGGCGCGATTTCGGCAAACTCCTCGGGCTGCGCTGCTGCGGGCCTCGCTTCGAGCTCGACGGCACCCGTCGCCGCGAGCGCGCTCAGTGCGAGCGTCGCGTCGTCGCGCGCGGCGAGGATCTCGAACCAGCCAGCGGGGCGGGGCCTGATCACGGCGCTGGGGCGAGCCGCGGGAACAGTGCCCGGCGCATGATCTCGCCGCGAAGGCGCGCGAGATCGAGCGCGCTCTGCGCGATATAGACGAACGCCGCGGTCGGCTCGAGCACCGCTTTCCGATAGAGCGCATCGAGGCGTTCGCGCAGCGCGAGCACGAGCGCCGATGCATCACCCGGCGGCGCGGCGCGCATCGCGTCGCTATGGCGGGCGAGCATGCGCGAAAGCACGCCGAGCAACGGCGCTTCGGTCGCATGCGATTGCGGAAGCCGGCGCTGCCATTCGCCCGTCCAGGCCCGCATCAGCGTGCTGGTGTCGCGCTCGGAGGCAAGTGACGCGATCGGGCCGAGCGGATGGGTGCTCCATTCGCGATACACGGCGTCGTCGCGCAACCACTGCGGCGCTTCCGCGCTTCGGCGCAAATGATCGAGCGCAGGCAGGTCGGGCGCGGTCGCGCTCCACGCAAGCGCCGGCTGCCAGCGTTCGGGCATCCACGCCACGACTTCGGCGGCAAGCGAGCGCCAATGGCCGCGCAGCACGCTTTCGATCGCATGCGGGTCTGCGTCCGCGGACAAGCCCGCTGTCCACGGCCGCAGCGCGCTCATGCGCGCGGCGTCGAGCATTGCAGCCAGCTCGCGCACGGTCTCGATGCGCCGCCACGTGGCTGCGTCCG
This sequence comes from uncultured beta proteobacterium, assembly GCA_963728935.1. Lineage (GTDB taxonomy): Bacteria > Pseudomonadota > Gammaproteobacteria > Burkholderiales > Casimicrobiaceae > CAVSMC01. The sequence continues at coordinate 209,623 of CAVSMC010000012.1, forward strand.
GCCGCGCGCCGATCCGCGCGCCGATCCGCGCGCACGCGTAATCGACGTCGCCGTCGAGCCGCGTCATGCGAGCCTCGTCGCGCGATCGGTGCGTCGCTCGCCTGTAAGCGTCGCGGCGAGTGCGGTGACGGCGGCCGCCAGCCGATCGCGATCGCCCGGTGTCGGGGGAGCGCGATCATCGATGACTTCGACGGCCACGGCGATGTCGGCGAGCTGCGCCTGTGTGGCGGCTTCGAAGGCCGCGCGAACGCGCTCCATCCGGCCTTCGGTGCGTTGCGCGATCGCGCGGGCGCGCTCGCGCGCCTGGTCGGCGATTGCAGCGCCATCGCGGTTGGCTTGCGCCACCGAGTCGGCTGCCGCGCGCTCCGCTGCGAGGACTTGCGCAATCGCCTCTTCGACGGCGGTATCGGATTCCACGGTGGGTTTAGCGCTCATGTTCGCGGGCGAAACTGCTGTGGCGACCATGCTGCTTGCGCGCGTCCATCGTGCGCCTCGCCACGGATGGCGGCGTTGATCTGCGTCAGCGTGGGAGGCGGATCGGACGCTGCGCGCCGCGTGGACTGCTCGGCAAACATCAATGCGTCGCATTACGCGTGTAACGGTCGACGTTACAGATTCGGAGGGCTTGCGCTGGCGCACTGCGACCGTGCGCCGCCGTTGATCCACGTCAACCGGATGGGCATCGATTGGGTTCCCAATACGCAACGTTGTCTCGTGTCCGCGGATCGCCGCTGCATGAATCGCATGCAAGCCACCGCGAAGCCCAGGAGGGATCGATGAGCCAAACGTTCTACGAGCTGATGCGCCGGCAAGGCATCTCGCGCCGCAGCTTCCTCAAGTTCTGCAGCCTCACCGCGGCGTCGCTCGGATTGAGCGATGCGGGTGCGCAGCAGATCGCCAACGCGATGCAAACGAAGCCGCGCACGCCGGTCATCTGGCTCGAGGGCCTCGAATGCACGTGCTGCAGCGAATCGTTCATACGCTCCGCGCATCCGCTTGCCAAGGACGTCGTGCTGTCGATGCTCTCGCTCGACTACCACATGACGCTGTCGGCGGCTGCGGGCGAACAGTTGCGCGCCAACGCGCACGAAACGATCGCCAAGCACAAGGGCAACTACATCCTCGCCGTCGAGGGCAACCCTCCGCTCGCCGACGACGGCGTGTATTGCCTCTACTACGGGCGTCCGTTCGTCGACGTGCTGCGCGAATACGCGAAGGACGCGAAGGCGATCGTGTCGTGGGGCTCGTGCGCGTCGTGGGGCTGCGTGCAGGCGGCGAAACCGAACCCGACGCGAGCGACGCCGATCCACAAGGTGATCACCGACAAGCCGATCATCAAGGTGCCCGGCTGTCCGCCGATCGCCGAGGTGATGTCGGCGGTAGTCACCTACATCCTGACGTTCGACCGGCTGCCCGAGCTCGATGCGCAGGGTCGCCCGAAGATGTTCTACAGCCAGCGCAACCACGACAAGTGCTACAGGCGTCCGCATTTCGATGCCGGCCAATTCGCCGAGAAGTTCGACGATGCCGGCGCGCGCATGGGCTACTGCCTGTACAAGCTCGGCTGCAAAGGTCCGACGACGTACAACGCGTGCTCGTCGGTGCGCTGGAACGAGGGTGTCTCGTGGCCGGTGCAGTCGGGACACGGTTGCATCGGCTGCTCGGAAGACGACTTCTGGGACAAGGGCTCGTTCTACGATCACCTCACAACGGTGAAAGTCCCCGGGCTCGCCGGCGTTGAAGGTACCGCCGACCGCATCGGTCTCACCGCACTTGCGGCGGCCGGCGCGGCCGTCGCCGCGCACGCGGCGGTGAGCGCGATCAAGCAGGCGCGAAGCCAGTCGCGCAACGACAAGGTCAGCGAAGCGGAGGAGAAGTAAATCATGACCACGATCCAAACCCAGGGCTTCACGCTCGACAACAGCGGCAAGCGCGTCGTTGTCGACCCGATCTGCCGGATCGAGGGCCACCTCCGTATCGAGGTGAACGTCGACAAGGACAACGTCATCCGCAACGCCGTTTCGACGGGAACGATGTGGCGCGGGCTCGAGGTGATCCTCAAGGGCCGCGACCCGCGTGACGCGTGGGCATTCGTCGAACGGATCTGCGGCGTGTGCACCGGTGTGCACGCGCTCGCGTCGGTGCGCTCGGTCGAGGACGCGCTCGGAATCCAGATCCCGAAGAACGCGAACATCATCCGCAACCTGATGCACTCGACGCTGTACTCGCAGGACCACCTGGTCCACTTCTATCACCTGCACGCGCTCGACTGGGTCGACGTCGTCTCGGCGCTCAAGGCCGACCCGAAGAAGACCTCGGAGATCCAGCAGAGCATCTCGAGCCACCCGCTGTCGTCGCCGGCGTACTTCCGCGACGTGCAGAACCGGCTCAAGAAGTTCGTCGAGAGCGGCCAGCTCGGCATCTTCAACAATGCCTACTGGGGCCACCCGGCGTACAAGCTGCCGCCGGAAGTGAACCTGCTCGCGACGACGCACTACCTGGAAGCGCTCGACTTCCAGAAGGACATCGTCAAGATCCAGACGATCTTTGGCGGCAAGAATCCGCACCCGAACTGGCTGGTCGGCGGCGTGCCGAGCCCGATCAACGTCGACGGCGCCGGAGCGGTCGGCGCGGTCAACATGGCGTCGCTCAACATGGTGAGCGATCTCATCAATCGGACGATCACGTTCATCGACCAGGTCTACATCCCCGACCTGCTCGCCGTCGCCGGCTTCTACAAGGACTGGGCAAAGTGGGGCGGCGGCCTTGCCGGCAAGAACATGATGTCGTACGGCGAGTTCCCGGACATCCCGAACGACTACTCGAACAACAGCATGCTGATGCCCTCGGGCGTGATCCTCGACGGCGATCTTTCGAAGATCTACGACGTCGACCTCAAGGCGCCGGACCAGGTGCAGGAATGGGTGTCGCACTCCTGGTACAAGTACGCGGACGAAACGAAGGGACTGCATCCGTTCGACGGCGTCACCGAGCCCCATTTCGCGCTCGGCAAGGAAACCAAGGGTGACAAGAAACAAATCGAAGCGATCGACGAGTCGGCGAAATATTCGTGGGTGAAGTCGCCGCGCTGGAAAGGTCATCCGGTCGAGGTCGGTCCGCTCGCGCGCTACGTCATTGCGTACGCCCGAGGCAACAAGGAGATCAAGGAGCAGGTCGACGGTGCGCTCAAAGCGCTCGACGTTCCGATCACGGCGCTCTTCTCGACGCTCGGCCGCACGGCTGCGCGCGGGCTCGAAGCGCAATGGACGGCGCGCAAGATGAAGTACTTCTACGACCAGTTGATCGCCAACATCAAAGCCGGCGATCTCGCGACCGCGAACATGGAGAAATGGGATCCGTCGACGTGGCCTGCCGAGTGCAAGGGCGTTGCGCCTTGCGAGGCGCCGCGCGGCGCGCTCGCGCACTGGGTGAAGATCAAGGGAACCAAGATCGACAGCTACCAGGCCGTCGTGCCGACGACGTGGAACGCAGGGCCGCGCGACGCGAAGAACCAGATCGGTCCGTACGAGGCGGCGTTGATGAACACGCCGATGGCGAAGCCCGAGCAGCCGGTCGAGATCCTGCGTACCGTGCACAGCTTCGATCCGTGTCTCGCCTGCGCGTCGCACGTGATCTCGCCGGAAGGCAAGGAGCTCGTTTCGGTCAAGGTGTGCTAGGGCGAAGGAGAGAGCAATGCATGTCGAGGCTGTAAGCGGCAGGGTGCTTTCCGGACCGCTCGAAGACGTCTATGTCTACGAGGCGCCGGTGCGCCTGTGGCACTGGGTGACGATGTTGTGCTTCATCGTTTCGGGCGTGACGGGTTATCTGATCGGCGCCCCGCCGCCTGCGGTTGGCGGAGAGGCGACGTTCTCGTTCCTGTTCGGCTGGATCCGGATGATCCATTTCGTCTCCGGATGGATACTCGCGGTGGCTTTTCTCGTCCGCGTGTATTGGATCTTCGCCGGCAATCACCATGCGCGGTCGATTTTCATACCCCCGGTATGGAGCTTCAAGTGGTGGAAGGGACTGTTCCGGCAGATGGGCTATTACCTGTTCATCCGCAAGGAATCGGACTTGTGGACCGGGCACAATCCGCTCGCGCAGGTCGCGATGTTCGCGATGTTCACGCTCGGCACGATCGTGCTGATCCTTACGGGCTTCGGTCTGTACGCGCAGCAGTACGCGTGGGGCACGACGTGGATGAACCTGTTCGGCTGGGTGACGGTGCTGCTCGGCGAGCCGCAGGCCGTGCGCACCGTGCATCACTTCGCGATGTGGTACGTGCTGCTGTTCGCGTTCATCCACGTGTACATGGTGTTCCGCGAGGACATCATGAGCGGAGAATCGGTCATCGGCACGATGATCAACGGCATCCGGATGTTCAAGCGGGAACCGAAGCTTTAGGAGGGGGGCCGCTGCGCGGTCGGTGGAGATGCTGGACAGAATGGAAAATCCGCGCTCACGAGGCGCCGGCACGTCCCCGCGGGGACGTCCGGCGCGCTTGTCGCTGCCGGGCCGAACGCCTCCGCATCCCGGTCAATTCCTCGAAAGCCGGTTCCTGAAACCGCTCGCGATCACTCAAACCGAGCTTGCACACGCACTCTCGGTTTCGCGCCGTCGCGTGAACGAGCTGATCAACGGCCGGCGCGGCATTACGCCGGACACCGCCGTGCGTCTCGCGATGTTCTTCGGCAACGACGCGGCATTCTGGATGCATCTGCAGGTCGCGTGGGATATGCGAAACGCCGTGCGTGCCGCGCGCGCTCGGCAAAAGAAAAGCGCCGGCCGGCGCAACGCTTGACTCGATTGCAGGGTTGCGGCGGGGCCTCCGGCGTGCAACTCTTTCTCTTGGGCGGAGGTCATGAACGCGGATGGCTGCCGGGCAAACTGTTGCGCCTCCGTTCAACGGCATTACCTACCGGAGGAAGTCGATGAAACGCGAAGTCGTTGTCTTGAGCGGTGCGCGCACCGCGATCGGTGCATACGGCGGCAGCCTGAAGGACATACCGCCGAGCGAGCTCGCCGCCAAATGCGTTCGCGAGGTGGTCAAGCGTGCGCAGATCAAGCCGGCCGACGTGGGCCACGTCGTGTTCGGCAACGTGATTCACACGGATTCGCACGATCACTATCTGTCGCGCGTAGCCGCGATCAATGGTGGACTGCCGGCCGAAACGCCGGCGCTGACGCTGAACCGACTCTGCGGCAGCGGACTGCAAGCGATCATTACCGCTTCGCAGGCGATCATGCTGGGTGACGCCGATGTCACCGTCGCCGGCGGCGCCGAGTGCATGAGCCGAAGCCCCTACTCGGTTCCGGCGATGCGCTGGGGCGCGCGGATGAACGACGCCAAGATGGTCGACATGATGGTCGGCGCGCTGAGCGATCCGTTCGACGATTGTCACATGGGGATCACGGCCGAGAACGTCGCCAAGAAGTACGGCGTTTCGCGCGAAGACCAGGACGCGCTCGCCGTCGAAAGCCACCGCCGTGCCGCGCTTGCTCAGCAGCACGGGTATTTCCGCGCGCAGATCATGCCGGTGGAGATCCAGGTCAAGCGGGACCGCATTCCGTTCGAGACCGACGAGGGCGTGCGCGAAGTGACGGTCGAGAAGCTCGCCAAGCTCAAGCCCGTGTTCGATGCGGCCGGCTCGGTGACGGCTGGCAATGCATCGAGCATCAACGACGCGGCTGCCGCGGTCGTGCTGATGGAGTCGGAGCTCGCGGCGAAGCGCGGACTGAAGCCGCTCGGCAAGCTCGTCGCGTACAGCTACGCGGGCGTCGATCCGAAGCTCATGGGAATCGGCCCCGTGCCGGCGGTGCGCAGCCTGTTGCAGAGAGCGGAATTGACGCTCGACGACATCGACGTATTCGAAGTGAACGAGGCGTTCGCCGCGCAGGCGCTCGCCGTCGCGCGCGAGTTGAAGCTGCCGATGGACCGCACCAATCCGAACGGCAGCGGAATCTCGCTCGGCCATCCGATCGGCGCGACCGGCGCGATCCTCGTCATCAAGGCGCTCTACGAGCTGCAGCGTACCGGCGGCAAGCGCGCGCTGGTGACGATGTGCATCGGCGGCGGCCAGGGCATCGCCGCGCTGTTCGAGCACGGTTGATGCGAGGAGAACGCCGATGAAGAGACTCGAAGGCAAGACGGCGCTCGTCACGGGCGCCTCCCGCGGCATCGGCCGCGCGATCGCGGTGGAGCTCGCGCGCGAGGGCGCGCAGGTCGCCGTCAACTACGCGAGCAACGAAGCGAAAGCACAGGAAGTGCGCGCCGAGATCGAAAAGCTCGGCGGCACGTGCATGCTGGTCAAGGCGAACCTCGGCGATGCGAAGGAAGCGCGCACGATGGTGAAGCAGGTGGCCGAGCAATTCCGTCACCTCGACATCCTCGTCAACAACGCGGGCATTACGCGCGACAGCCTGTTGCCGAGAATGACCGACGAGCAGTGGGTCGACGTGATCCAGACCAACCTCAACGGCACGTTCTTCTGCACGTCGGCGGCGATTCCATTCATGTCGGCGCAAAGCTATGGCCGCATCGTCAACATCAGCTCGATGAACGGCCAGGTGGGCGCGATGGGACAGGCGAACTACAGCGCGAGCAAGGGCGGGATCATCGCGTTTACGCGCACTGCCGCGCTGGAGCTCGCGCGCTACGGCATCACCGTCAACGTCGTCGCGCCCGGCTATACCGACACCGACATGTTTGCGAGCGTGCCCGCGGCCATCCAGGCGCAGATCAAGGCGAAGATTCCGGCGGCTCGCTTCGCGCATCCGGAGGAGATCGCGAAGGCGGTGCTCTATCTGGTCGCCGATGGCGATTACGTGACCGGACAGCAGATCAACGTCAACGGCGGCGCGCATATGTAGCCGTCGTCATCGCTTTGTCGCGGGCTGCGTGGAGCCTCCGATCGCAGCCCTTTTTTTGCATTTTCGCCCGCAACGCGGACGCGCCCGCGGCGATGAATCAACGCGCCTTCGCGAATTCCTTGAACAGGCCCGCGTCGAAATCGATGTTCGCCTTGGCTCCGCCGGCGGCCGTGTCATCGATCGTCAATTTTCCAGCGATACGCTGGGCCGAATCGGTCGCGAGCTTCAGCGTCTCCGGACGTGCGGTACCGGAGTATTGAACGCGCTGATCGTTCGCGACGAACCAGTAGTTGAGACGCGGACCCGCGTCGAGGTCCACGGTCATTCCTTCACCGAGATCGGCGTCGGAGCACGACATCGCCGCGCAGCTCTTGATCTTGCTGCCAATATCGGCGGACGAGAAGACGAGGCGCCGGATGGTCTTGCCGCTCACCGCGTCCGGACCTTTGACCAGGTACACGTTCTTCACCGTCACGGCGAGCGGGCCCGACTTGCTCTGATACGCGATCGTGCCGCTGACCGAGTCGGCCCACGTCGGACCGGTGAACGCCGCCGCGGCGACGCCCAATGCGATTACCGCTCGGCGCGCTGCGCTTGCCGCGTTGGCGGCGGAAGACGTCCATACGGATGGCGTAACGCAATCGTCGTTCATCGTGCGCTCCTCGGCGGGTGGGTCGATGCGAAAGCGTTGTGGCGTCAGTCGTTTGCGGGTTCGGCGCGACGCGTCTCGCGACGCTCGGCGAAACGCTGCAGCACGAAGAGCAGCGCGAGCAGCCCGACGCCGATCGCATCGCTCACGTAGCCGGGCTTGATCAGCAGCAGCGCGGCGACGATGAGCAGGCCGCGCTCCCACGGCGCGCACGGTCTGCGCAGGTAACCGACGAGACCGGCGGCGAGACACATCACGCCGACGGTCGCCGACAGCGTGGACGTGACGATCGTCACCCAGTCGCCGATCATCAACAATGACGGCTCGTAGACGAACATGAACGGAACGATGTACGCGGGCGCCGCCACCCGCATCGATTCCCACCCCGCTTGCCACATGTTCGTCCTGGCAAGACCTGCGGCAGCGAACACCGCGAGTGCGACGGGCGGCGTGATCGCCGACAGGATCGCGAAGTAGAACGCGAACATGTGCGCGGCCGGCGTCGCCGCGCCGAGCTTGATCAGCGCCGGAACCAGCAGCGACACCATGACGATGTACGACGGCGTCGTGGGCATTCCCATGCCGAGGATGATGCCGGCGATCGCCGTCAGGATCAGCGCGAGGATCAGCGAGTCGTGCGAGATCGCCACGACGAACTGCGTGAACACGATGCCGAGGCCGGTGATCGTCACCACGCCGATGACGATGCCGGCGCACGCGCACGCCATCGCGACGGCGAGCGTATTGCGAGCGCCCTCGACCAGCGCCTCGAGCGCGCTGCGCCATCGCACGGCCGCTCGCGTCGACGCGCGCAGCAGCGCGACCGGCAGGCACGCGAGCGCGCCGACGAGCGCGCACAGCGGCGCCGAATAGCCGAGCATCAGTCCGAAGAGAACGACGAAAACCGGCGCGAACAGGTGCCCGCGCACGAGCATCACGTGACCAAGCTTCGGCAGCTCCGCCTTTGGCACGCCGGCGAGCTTGAAGCGCTTGGCTTCGAAGTGAACGGCGAAGAACACGGCCACGTAGTAGAGCAGCGCGGGAATCGCCGCCCACAGCGCGACTTGGGCGTACGGCACGGCGAGGAACTCCGCCATGACGAACGCTGCCGCGCCCATGATCGGCGGCATGATCTGACCGCCGGTCGATGCGACAGCCTCGACCGCGGCGGCGAACGGCGGTCGGAAGCCGGTGCGCTTCATCAGCGGAATCGTGATGGGTCCGTCGACCATCACGTTCGCCACCGCGCTGCCCGAAACGGTGCCGAACAGGCTCGACGATACGACCGACACCTTGCCGGGGCCTCCGGCGGTATGCCCGGTGATCGACATCGCGAAGTCCATGAAGAGCTGGCCCGTGCCGCTCTTTTCCATGAACGCGCCGAACAGCACGAACAGCATGACGTAGCTCGCCGACACGCCGAGCGTCGAGCCGAAGATGCCCTCGGTCGACAGGTAGAGCTGCTCGAGCAGCACGTCGAACGTCACGTGCGTGAAGCCGACCGCGTACGCAAGAAACGCGATGGCGGTCAACGGAAGCGCGAGGCCGATGACGCGCCGCGTCGCCTCGAGAACGATCGCCACCGCGACCAGCGCGTAGAACCGGTCCCAGCCGGTCAGATCGTCGATGTAGATGATGCGGTTGATGAAGTAGTCGTAGTTCGCGAGGATGTGCAGCACGAAGCCGAATCCGAGCGCGAGCAGCAGCGCGTCGAGCGCGCGCCACGCGGGCCGCGCCGGCCGGGTCGGATACAGCAGGAAGACGAGCGTCAGCGCGAACAGCAGATGCGTGCCGCGAAAGACGATCGCCTCGGGCGGCCCGAACGCGGCGACGTACATGTGGTAGAGCGACATCGCCGCCGCGACGGCGCTCACCAGCGTGCGCAGCGCGGCGCTCGACGGTGTCGTCGCTTGCGCTTCTTCGGAGACGACGACGGTCGTGGGCGTTGCCATGTTGTGGCGAGTCGCCACGGGACGACGTATTCCCGCCGCGCGCCGTTTGGCGCAAACGACCGGCGCGAACGACGGCTACATCGCGCCGGCTTCCTTGTAGTACTTGACGGCGCCTTTGTGGAACGGAACGCCGATGTCGGTCGCCATGTCCTTGACGGTGAGCCCCTCGATCGGCTTGACGACCGCCGCCATGTCGCTGATGTGCGCGGCCATCGTCTTCGTCATCTTGTAGACCGTGTCCTCCGGCAGATCGCACGACGCGACGATATGCGTCGTGTAGCCGATCGCCGGAACGTCCTTGTCCTGCTTCGGATAAGTCCCGGCCTTGATGATCAGCTTGTTGTAGCCCGGATTCTGCTTGCGTAGCTCGCTCATCGTCTTATCGTCGACGGGCACCAGCACGATGTCGCGTGCGCTTGCGAGGTCCATCACAGCGGACGCGGGCGCCGTCGTGCCGAGGGTGAAGACCTGTACGTGACCGTCCTTCATCATGTCGACCGCGTCGGTGTAGGACGCCTGGAAGTTCGCCTTGCCGAGCGACTGGTACGTCATGCCGTTGATCTTGAGCACCTGATCGGTGAGGATCTCGGCGGTATTGCCTTTCGACTGCGTCACGAGCGACTTGCCTTTCCAATCGGCAAACGAGCGCACGTTGGCGTCTTTGAGCGCGACCACCTGGAAATACTGCGGATAGAGGTTCGCGATCTGGCAGACCTTGGTCACCTTGCGCGGGTAGGGCGCGCGGCCTTCGACGCCGTCGACGGTCGTCGCCGAATTCGCAAAGCCCACTTGAGCCTTGCCCTCGTCGATGCCGCGCACGTTGGCGATGCCCGCGCCGGGCGTTTGTTGGATCGAAAGGCCCGGCACCGCCTGCTCCCAGAGACTCTTCAACGCGCCGCCGAGCGGGATCCACGAGCCGCCCTGCGGGCCGGTCATGAAGGTGATCTGCTCGGCCTGGCTCGCAGCCGCGAGCGCTGCGCCGCAGACGGCCGCGGCGAGCCGAAGCACAAACGTGCGTGGCATTTCTCCTCCTGCGGATAGGCTGTCCGGCGACGCGCCGGCAGCCGTCATTGTGAGCGGAGGATTGTGGGGCGGCGCTCTGCGACGGTCAAGGCGCGCGCGGCCCCGCGGGTGGTGCGCCGGTTGACGGCAGCCTCGATCGTCGTTGCGACGATCACCGGGTCGAGCGGCGGATCGGCCGACCCATCGTCGCTCGTTCACGCGGCCGCCCGCTCGTACCAGCGTCGGCTCGAATTGACGACACGGACGACCGCGAGCATGACCGGCACTTCGATCAGCACGCCGACCACCGTCGCGAGCGCCGCGCCGGATTCGAAGCCATACAAGCTGATCGCTGCAGCAACCGCGAGCTCGAAGAAGTTCGAAGCGGCGATCAGCGCGGACGGTCCGGCCACGCAGTGCGCGACGCCGAGCTTGCGATTGAGCCAATACGCGAGCGCCGCGTTGAACAGGACCTGCACGAGGATCGGCACGGCGAGCAGCGCGATGACCAGCGGCTGGCTCAGAATGGCCTCGCCCTGAAACGCGAAGAGCAGCACCAGCGTTGCGAGCAGCGCCGCGAGCGAGAACGCCGCGACGCGCGCGAGCGCGGCGCGCAATGCCGGTTCGCCGCGGCGCAGCAGCGAGCGTCGCCACGCCTGCGCGAGCGCGAGCGGGATCACGATGTACATGAGGACGGACAGAACGAGCGTGTCCCAGGGCACGGCGATCGACGACACGCCGAGCAGCAGCGCGACGATCGGCGCGAACGCGACGACCATGATCGTGTCGTTGAGCGCGACCTGCGTCAGCGTGAAGTTCGGCTCGCCGTCGCAGAGGTTGCTCCAGACGAACACCATCGCCGTGCACGGCGCAGCGGCGAGCAGGATCAGACCGGCGATGTAACCGTCGATCTGATCCGACGGCAGCAGCGGCGCGAACAGATGGCGAATGAAAAGCCAGCCGAGGAAAGCCATCGAGAACGGCTTCACCGCCCAGTTGACGAACAACGTCGTGCCGATGCCGCCCACGTGCCGGCGCACGTCGGAAAGCGCGCCGAAGTCGATCTTCGCCAACATCGGGACGATCATCGCCCAGATCAGCACGCCCACTGGAACGTTGACCTGAGCGATCTCGAGTCGACCCAATGCCCGGAACGCCGCCGGCGCGAGCTGCCCGAGCGCGATGCCTGCGACGATGCACAGCGCCACCCATGCCGTGAGATAGCGTTCGAAGAATCCGAGCGAGGCACGTGTCGCAACGGTCGATGACGTCGAACCCGGTGCGATCGCGCGCTCGCTCATTGACTACCTTCGTGCTGCGCACTCCGGTATTCGCCCTTGTATGCTTTCCCAAGCTCGTTCTTTTGATGGGTCATGATGATGTCAGAGCGCCCGTTTTGCGAGTGCCTGCACAGCCCGCTCGCCCTTAGAGCTCACAGCTCGTCCCCAAGCATGAAGGCGTGCAGGTGCTTGCGTTTGTCGCCAAGCCCGTACAGTTACCCGAACGACAAGTTCGCATGATGCAAGGAAGGGATATGACAAACGCTGCTGCTTGGTGAATCGACGTCGCGGCCCGTTCAGTTTATTGGCGTGGACATGGCTCAGCAGGCCTTTGACTGGACGGTGCACGCAGAGCAAGGCACGCACACCCTGCCGAACCAGGACAGCGGATTCGAGGCGTTGCTTGCGGCGCTGCAGGACCGTCGCATTGGCCTGATCGTGGTCGAGGCTACGGGCGGTTGGGAGCGCAGGCTTACGTGTTTTCTGTTGCGTCACGGGCTTGCGGTGGCCGTGGTCAATCCACGGGCGGCACGAGAGTTCGCCCGCAGCAAGGGGCCTCTGGCCAAGACCGATGCCATCGACGCGGTCGCATTGGCGCACATGGCGCAAACGCTCTCGGCCAAGGCGGACCAAGCGGGCGTAGTGTTTTGCCCGCCCACCCCAGAGGTCGAAGCCTTGCAGCTGATGGTGGGGCGTCGCGTTCAGCTGCTCGGCATGCGCACCGCGGAACAGAACCGCCTGAGCGGTGCCGGCCGAGTGCTTCGTCGAAGCATCACCACTGTGATCAAGATGCTGGACAAGGAGATCGCCAGACTCGAGCGCGACATCGACGCGCACCTCGACCGCCATTTCAAGGAACAAGCCCGTCGTTTTGACGCCATCAAGGGTGTTGGCCCCGCGACCTGTGCCGTGATGCTGGCGTTCATGCCGGAACTGGGCAAGGTCAAGGCTGAGCGGGCGGCCAAGCTTGCTGGCTTGGCGCCCCTGAACCGCGACTCCGGTAAGGAGCGAGGCAAGCGGCACATCTTCGGCGGCCGCAGCATCGTACGCAGCACCCTGCACATGGCGATGCTCAGCGCGGTGCGTCACAACCCGGTCATCAAGACGTTTCATGACCGGCTGATCGCCGCCGGAAAACCCAAGAAGGTCGTGCTCACCGCCTGCTCGCACAAGATGCTTCGCATCCTCAACGCCATGGCACGGACCGGCGAGCCTTGGAACGAGAAATTTCATGTCGTGACCCCTTGACAACGAACACAGTTGCTTGGGGCGGCCCGGCGGGCTCATGTCGCCTGTCCGATCTCGCGCATCTTCTGCTGCAGCGACAGCCGGTCGAGCCTGTCGATCGGAAGGCTCGTGAGCAGGCGGATGCGCGTGATCAACAGATGGCACGCGCCTGCGAACGCCTCGCGCTTGTCGTGCTCCGTTCCCTCTATTGCAGCGGGATCGGGAACGCCCCAATGGGCGCTGATCGGACGACCGGGCCAGACCGGGCAGAGTTCCTTCGCGGCGCTATCGCAGACGGTGATCACGAAGTCGAGCGGCGGCGCCTCCGGCGTCTCGAATTCGCCCCAGCTCTTGCTGCGCAGATGGCCAATGGGGAAATGGTTCTTCTGCAGCGTCTCGATCGCGTGGATGTTGACGCGGCCCGTCGGATGGCTGCCCGCGCTGAACGCGTTGAAGCGGCCGGCGCCTTCGCGGCGCAAGATCGCCTCCGCCATGATGCTGCGCGCCGAATTGCCGGTGCACAGGAACAGGACGTTGAGCGCTCCTGCGCCGCTGCCCGCGTGTTGGTCGTCGATCGCCGGCATTGCGTCAGCCACAGCACGCCGCTCGCTTGGTCGGCGGCGCCGCCACCGTCGCGACGACGGGCGCACAGCACGCGGGGCTATCGCTCGCCGGCGCTTCGTCCGCGTTGAACATCGGAATCGATCCGAGCGTGTGGAACGACTCCCATGCGACGCCGGACGGATCGGTGACCCAGTACTTGTCGGACTTCGCGTAGCAGCAATTCGCTCCGCGCTCGGCGACGACCGCGCGGTCCGCCGCTTCGAGATTCGCATGCAACGCTTCCAGCTCGTCGCCGCCGTCGACCTGGAAGCCGAGATGGTTGATGCCGACCGGACCGCCGCGCTGCGAGATCGCGAAGTTCACGCGCGGATCGTCGAGCATCCATTTCGCGTAATCGGTCTTGCGCACCGCCGGTTCGGCGCCGAACAGCGTCGAATAGAACCGGATGCTCTCGGCGAGATCTGGCACGGCAACGTGAACGTGAAAGCGCTTCATCGGGTTCTCCTCGATTTGACGGCCGGCGGCGAGCTGCGGGGCGCGCGATCGGCCGCGGTTGGAACGGGGACGCAGACGACGGCATCGTCGACGACCTTGCAATCGCCGTTTCTGCAGCAGTTGGCGGTGAGGTAGGCGAGCAGCTCGTTCATCGCGTCGTAGTCGGCGCGATAGACGACGAAGCGACCTCGCGATTCGCCGTTCACGAGGCCCGCGTACGCGAGCTCCTTCAGATGGAACGACAACGTCGGCGCCGCGACGTCGAGCCTCGCTGCGATCGTGCCCGCGGCGACACCGGCCGGACCTGCTTCGACCAGCAGCCGATAAATCGCGAGCCGCGTTTCCTGCGCGAGCGCCGCAAGTGCCGTCACGGCGGTTTTCGTATCCACACTTTCATTGTTATAGAAGCATCGAATGATGTCAAGCGCCTCGCGGCACCTGGCGAGGGCGGGGGCGCCTCTGCTCCGCTTGACCTTGCTCAATGGGGGGCTGCCACCGGTTGCGTAACCTTCACTGTAACGGCAATGGTTACGGAGGCGGCGTGGGCGAGCGTTGCGAAGCTCGGGTGATTGGTCTCGGCAATGTCCTTTGGGCGGACGAGGGGTTCGGCGTGCGCGCCGTCGAGGCGCTGAACGCCCGCTATGCGTTCCCGGCCGACGTCGAGTTGCTCGACGGCGGGACGCTCGGGCTCAACCTCTACGAGCCCGTGGCGACCGCGCGGCGGGTTCTCGTACTCGATGCGATCGATTTCGGCCTTCCGCCGGGGACGCTGAAGGTGCTGCGCGGCGACGAAGTTCCCGCGTGGGGCCAAACCAAGCTCTCGCCGCACCAGACGGGCTTCAACGACATCCTGGCGCTCGTGCGGATCAACCGCCGCGAGCCGGAGACAATCGTCGTCGTCGGCGTACAGCCGCTCGCGCTCGACGATTTCGGCGGCAGCCTGCGCGAGCCCGTGAAAGCGAGGCTCGCCGAAGCGGTCGAAGTCGCCGCCGCCGAGCTGGCGGCGTGGGGCTTCAAGGGCGCGCCGCGTGAGCAGGGCGGCGAAAGCGCGCCGGCGCTCAATGCGGCGGCGCTCGATCTCGCCGCATACGAAGCGCAACGGCCGTCCGAAGCCGACGCCTGCCGTTCCGGCGATGCGCGTGTGCTCGCGCAAGCGTCCCGACAGCGGACCGATTGAGATGTGCATCGGTCTTCCGATGCGAATCGTCGCGTCCGACGGCACCGTCGGCACGGCCGAGCGTCATGGCGAGCGCACGACGATCGACATGCAGCGTTTGGGCGACGTCGCGCCGGGCACCTGGGTGCTCGCATTCCAGGGCGTCGCCGTTCGCGAGATGAGCGAGCAGGACGCCGCGCAGACCGACGCGGCGCTTGCCGCGCTCGAAGCCGTGCTCGCGGGCTCGCGCGACGTCGACGCCTTCTTCGCCGACCTTATCGAGCGCGAGCCGCAGCTACCCGATCACCTGAAAGGATCCAACGCATGAACGCGCCGTCGACGTCGACAGGGCTGCATCCGCTGCTCGCGCAGCTCGTGGGGAAGCACGGGTTCAGCGATCTTCGCGCCGACAACTTCGATGCGTTTGCCGACGCGCCCGGACGCGCGCTGATCGCGTTCACCGAGGATCCGACGCGCTTCAAGGAAACGCTCGACCTTGCCGTGATCGTCCCCGAACTCGCGCGCGCGTTCGGCGCCGCGTTCCGCGTCGGCGTGCTGCTGCCGGAGTCCGCGCGCGCAATCGCGACCCGTTACGGTTTTCGGCGCTGGCCGGCGCTCGTCATGCTCGCCGACGGCCGCTACGTCGGCGCGATCGACGGCCTGCGCAATTGGGACGAATACGTGAACGAAATCGGCGAACTCGTCGTCGCACCGCCGACGCGACCACCGAGCGTCGGCGTCGCCGTCGCCACGGTCGGCACCGCCGCGGGCGGCTGCGGCCATTGAAGCGAAGCAACCAGGAGGAGCGATGAAACCGTTTCCGATGCCGGTTCGCATGACGGGACCCGGATCACAGGCCGTCGACGACGCGCCGGACTACCTACCGCTGCCGCACGAAATGAACACGTTCCGCATGCCGGTCGTGCCGGACGCGGCCGACGCGCGAGCGCTTGTCGTCGCGCGCGACGTGTTGGCCGGATTCGTGGCCGCGCTCGAACCCTGGGATCCCACCCGTGAGTCGCGCGGACCGACGCTCGATCTCGCCGGTCTGTCCCCGGCGGTGATCGAGATCGTCAATCAAATGCTGGGCGAAGGCGAGGTCAGCATCGTCATCACCGGAACGCGCGGCGTGCGCGTGCAGGAAAGCGTCTTCACGGGCGTGTGGCGCGTCTGCGAGTTCGACGCCGCCGGCGATCTGGTCGCCGATCGACTCGAGGCCGCGGCGGTGCCGTCGATCGCGCTCGACACCGCGCGTGCGAGCGCCGCGGGAACGATCGTCGACGTGGCTGCGCCGCCAGGTGCAATGAACGCGCCGGCGGTGCTGTGCGAGATCGCGGCGCAGATGCGCGCGCGCCGCACGACAAGCCCCGCGCATATCGTCAACCTGACGCTGTTACCGCTGACGCCCGAGGATCACGCGATGCTCGAGCGTGCGCTTCCCGTCGGACCGGTCGCGATGATCGCGCGCGGCTTCGGCAATTGCCGAGTGACCTCGACGCTCGCACGCGGTGTCTGGCGCGTGCAGTACTTCAACAACATGAACACGTTGATCCTGAACACGATCGAGGTGGTTGGCGTTCCGGAAGTCGCGCTCGCGGCGTCCGAGGATCTCGACGACAGCCGCTCGCGGCTCGCCGAGCTCGTCGACTGGATGAGCGAGTCCTGCACGGCGTAATCCAACGCGCGCGCCGCGTGCGTGGCACGAATGCCTCCCATGAGCAAGCCCAGACCAACGGACCACGTCGAATTCGAGCCCCAGGGCGCGAGGCCGCCGATCGGGCCGACGACGCGGATGGAATGCAAGATCTGCTGGTACGTCTACGACCCGAGCGAGGGCGACGTCGTCTGGCAGATTCCCGCGGGAACGCCGTTCACCGATCTGCCGCCGCACTGGAGCTGTCCTGGCTGCTCGGCGACGCAAGATCAATTTCTCGTGCTGCGCGATGACTGAAGCGACGCTGCTGCCCGATCCTTCCGCGCATCTGGTCGCCGCGTTCGTTCGCATCCACGCCGAGCGCATGCAAGGGCTTCCGTTCGTCAATCCGGCGCTCGAGGTCGAGGCGGTCGACTTCGCGCCGTGGCAGGGATCGTGGCTCGGCGTGATGGTCACGCCGTGGTCGATCAACCTGATGTTGTTGCCGCACGATCGCAACGCGTGGAAGTCGCTCGCGCTCGGCGCGAAACGCCGCTACCGCTTTCCTGCCGGCGACTACGACTTCGTCGGCGCGAGCGACGACACATTCGGCGAGTTTCAGGTCTGCTCGCTGTTTTCGCCGGCGCTGGAGTTCGCCGATCACGCGACCGCGCGTCTCACTGCACAGTGCGCGCGGGCCGCGCTGCTCGACGCGGCCAACGCGCAATCGCCGCCGCAGGCGCCCGCGCAGCCGCTCGCCGATCTGCGCGCGAATCTCGGCGCGCCGATGAGCAAGCGCGAGTTCCTGCGTGGACGCTTCCTCGAGGGCGGCCGTGGCGATCGAGGGTGAGATCGCCGTGAAGCTCGATTGGGACGGACACCGCGTGCACCGCGTGACCGTTCGCTCGTCGCGGCCGTTCGCCGCTTCGCGCGTGGTCGAGGGACGCACCTCGCAGGTAGCGGCGACGATGATGCCTCGGCTGTTCAGCATCTGCGCTCAGGCTCAGCGGGCCGCGGCCGAGAGCGCGCTCGCGGTCGCTTGCGGCGATCCGCTGCGCGCGGACGCGGTTGCAGAGCTCGAGCGAGACGTAATGCTCGAGACCGTGCAGGAATATTTGTGGCGACTGTTGATCGACTTGCCGAAGGCGATGGGCGGCGATCCCGTGCTCGAGCCGGTATCTCATGCGCGCAGGGCGATCGTTGCCGCGATCGAGCAGCCGCCGACGAGCGCCGACGAGCGGACGGCACTGGCGCAGCTACTCGATCGCGTGGTCGCGACGCATGTGTTCGGAATGCCGGCCGCAGCGTGGGTCGCGCTCGACGGAGGCGATGCGCTCGCCAACGCGCTCGTGCATGCGCTGACCGTGCCGGCAGCGATGCTCGCGCGGTTGCTGCGGATCTTTCCGCCGCTCGCGGCGAGCGACGTTCCCTTGATGCCCGCCGCGACCGCCGAGGCGCTGCGCGCCGCCATCGTCCCGTCGTTGGAAGCCGACGCCGGATTTGCCCGCACGCCGCTGTGGAACGGCCGGGTCGCCGAGACCGGCACGCTCGCGCGCATGTACGCGCATCCGTGCGTCGCCGCGCTCGCGAGGCAACATGGCAAGAGCGTCGCAACGCGCATCGCCGCTCGGACGTTCGAGCTCGCGGCGCTGATCGTGCGTCTCGAAGACGAATCGACCGACGCGACCTGGGTTCAGGCGCTCGATCTCGAAGGCGGTGCCGGGCTTTCCGCTGTGCAGACGGCGCGTGGCCTGCTGCTGCATCGCGCCGAGGTCGTCGACGGCATCGTGCGCGACTACAGGATCGTCGCGCCGACCGAATGGAATTTTCATCCGGCCGGCCCGCTCGCGCGCGGACTCGAAGGCCACGTCGCCTCCGATGAAGCGGCGCTGTCGCAGGACGCGCGGCTCGCCGTGCAGGCGCTCGATCCCTGCGTCGGCGTCACGCTCGAGGTCGGCCATGCATGAGATGGCGCTCGCCGAGAGCATGGTCGAGATCGTCGAAGCGACGGCTCGGCGCAATGGCGCAACGCGCGTCACCGAAGTGCGCCTCGAGCTCGGCGCGCTGTCGCACGTCGAACGCGGCGCGCTCGCGTTCTGCTTCGATGCCGTGACCCGCGGCGGACTTGCCGACGGAGCGCGGCTCGCGATCATCGCGACGCCGGGCTTGGCGTGGTGCATGCCGTGCGGCGAGAGCGTGTCGATCGACAACCGCGGCGAGCCGTGCCCGCGCTGCGGCGGCTATCAGCTCCAGGTGACGGCCGGCGACGAGATGCGTCTGAAGGACATCCTGATCGCATGAGCATGCGCAGACGTGCCCGCTCCGCGGGCGCGCAGATTACGCAAAGGCAATGAACAGCCAACGACGAACGAGAAACGGATAACAGATGTGCACGACCTGCGGTTGCGGAAGCGGCGAAACTCGGATCGAAGGAGTCGACGGCCATGCGCACGCGCACGATTCGCATGATCATCCTGACCACGCGCATGCGCCGGGCTATCACCGCCATGCCGACGGCACGTGGCATTCGCACGACCATGGCGCGACGCACGCAGTGGCGGGCGGCGCATTCGGCGCCGTTCACGCCGCGCACGTCGGCGCCGAGCGGATCGTGCAGATCGAGCAGGACATTCTCGCGAAGAACGACGCGCACGCCGCGTCGAACCGCCGGCGTTTCGCCGAACGCGGCATCTTCGCGCTCAATCTCGTTTCGAGCCCGGGATCGGGCAAGACGACGCTGCTCGTCGAGACGATCGATGCGTGGGCGCCGAGAACGCCGGTCGCGGTGATCGAGGGCGATCAACAGACTTCACGCGACGCCGACCGCATCCGCGCAACGGGCGCCGCGGCGATCCAGATCAACACCGGCAAGGGCTGTCACCTGGACGCGCAGATGGTCGAACGCGCGCTCGACGCGCTGAACCCCCGCGACGACAGTTTGCTGATGATCGAGAACGTCGGCAATCTCGTCTGTCCCGCCGCGTTCGATCTCGGCGAGGCGCACAAGGTGGTCATCCTGTCGGTGACCGAAGGCGACGACAAGCCGCTCAAGTATCCCGACATGTTCCACGCAGCCGATCTGATGATCGTGTCGAAGGTCGACCTGCTGCCGTACGTCGAGTTCGACGTCGCGCAGGCGATCGAGAATGCGCGGCGCGTGCGCCCCGGACTTGCCGCGCTCACTGTTTCGGCGAAGAGCGGCGAAGGCTTCGGCGAGTGGCTCGCATGGCTCGAACGCGGCGTGGCGACCGCGCGCGGTGGTCGTCCCCGCGAAAACGGGGACCCAGTGACTTTCGAGCCGACGACGCTGGATTCCCGCGTCCGCGGGAATGACGGCAACCATGCCCGATAGCGCCCTTTCGACCGTTGCCGATGCGCGCCTGCGCCGTCGGGTCGAAGTCCGTGGCATCGTCCAGGGCGTAGGGTTTCGCCCGTTCGTCTATCGACTGGCGCGCGAGCTCGAGCTCGACGGCTGGGTGCGCAACGACGCCGCCGGCGTCACCATCGAGGTCGAAGGCGCCGAGCACGAGCTCGATGCGTTCGCACGCCGACTTCGCTCCGACGCACCGGCGCTCGCGCGCGTCGACGCGGTCCTCGCGCGCGACAGCGCCGAAGCGCCGGCGAGCGTTGGCGACGGCTTTGCGATCGTCGCAAGCGGCGGCGGCCGCGCTGCCACCGCGATTGGACCGGACAGCGCGATATGCGCCGACTGCCTCGAGGAATTGTTCGAGCCGAGCGACCGCCGTCACCGCTACGCGTTCGTCAACTGCACGAATTGCGGGCCGCGTTACACCATCACGCGCGCGCTTCCGTACGACCGCGCGCTCACGAGCATGGCGTCGTTCGCGCAGTGCCCGCGCTGCTCGAGCGAATACCGCGATCCGGAAAACCGCCGCTTCCACGCCGAGCCCAACGCGTGTCCCGACTGCGGGCCGCGGCTCACGCTTTCCGATGCGCAGGGCAATCGGATCGACGCCGATCCGATCGCGGGTACCCTCACGCGGATCATGCGCGGCGAAATCGTCGCGATCAAAGGTCTGGGCGGCTTCCATCTCGCCTGCGATGCGACCGACGCGCAAGCCGTCGCCGCGTTGCGGGCGCGCAAGGCGCGTGAGGAAAAGCCGTTCGCCGTGATGGTCGCGGGCAGCGCGTCGGTCGCGCGCTACGCGTCAGTGAGCGCCGCCGAGCGAGCTTGGCTCGAATCGGCCGAGCGCCCGATCGTGCTGCTGGAAAAGATCGACGGCGCCGATGCGGCGCTCGCCGGCGTTGCGCCGGGACTTGCGTGGCTCGGCGTCATGCTGCCGTACACGCCGCTGCACTATCTGCTGTTCCACGAAGCGGCCGGACGTCCGGCCGGCAAAGCGTGGCTCGACGATGCGCAGCCGCTGACGCTGGTGATGACCAGTGCGAATCCCGGCGGCGAGCCGCTCGTCACCGGCAACGGCGAAGCGCTCGCGCGGCTTGCCGGCATTGCCGATGCCTATCTGTTCCACGATCGCGATATCGCAGTGCGCTGCGACGACAGCGTCGTGCGCGCGCTCGATCGCGACGGTGGGCGCGGCGCGCAGTTCATCCGCCGCGCACGCGGTTACACGCCGCGCGCGATCAAGCTCGCGCGCGCGGGGCCGGCAGTCGCAGCGACCGGCGGCTATTTCAAGAACACCGTCTGCGTGACGCGCGGCGACGAAGCGTTCGTGTCGCAGCACGTCGGCGATCTCGACAACGCGCCGACGTGCACGTCGCTCGAGCAGACGCTTGCGCATCTGATCGACATCCTCGACGTCGAGCCGATCGCCATTGCGCACGACCTGCATCCGGACTTTCACAGCACGCGGCACGCGATCGCGATGGCGCAGCGCATCGGCGTGCCTGCGATCGCCGTCCAGCATCACCACGCGCACATCGCGGCGGTCGCCGCCGAGCATCGCACGGCGACGCCACTGCTTGGACTCGCGCTCGATGGCGTCGGGCTCGGTACCGACGGCGCCGCTTGGGGCGGCGAGCTGTTGCGCGTCGACGGCATTCGATGCGAACGGCTCGGGCATCTCGCACCGCTACGGCTGCCGGGGGGTGACCGCGCCGCACGCGAGCCATGGCGGATGGCGGCATCCGCGCTCGCCGCGATCGGTCGCGGCGACGAAATCGCGCAACGCTTCGCCGACGAGCCGGCCGCGCCGACGGTTGCCACCATGCTCGCGCGCGGCGTTCGCGCGCCTCAGACGACGAGCATGGGACGCTGGTTCGATGCAGCGTCCGGACTGCTCGGCGTACAGCGGCGGATGGCATTCGAAGGCCAGGCCGCGATGCGGCTGGAGGGCCTCGCCGCCGCGCATGGTCCGGCCGACGCCGATCGATCGCTCTTTGCAATCGGCGATCACGGCGAGCTCGACCTCGCGCCGCTCGCCGCACGGCTCGCCGACATCGAAGACGCGGGTTACGGTGCCGCGCTCTTCCATGCGACGCTGATCGAAGCGCTGGCCGACTGGGTCGCACGCAGCGCGTCGATCGCGCGGCTAGACGCCGTCGCCTGCGGCGGCGGCGTCTTTCTCAATGCGATCGTCTCGCGCGGCTTGCGCGCTGCGCTCGCTACACGTGGGATCGCGATGCTGGAAGCGGCCGAAGTGCCTCCGAACGACGGAGCAATCGCGCTCGGCCAGGCGTGGGTCGCGCGCTGCATCATCGAACAGGAGGGCTGACGGATGTGCCTCGCAATCCCGGCGCGCGTGGTCGCGCTCACATCGGCGGACACCGCGCGAATCGACGTCGGCGGCGTGCAGAAGGAAGTGTCGATCGCACTGGTCGACGACGTCGCGATCGGTGACTACGTGATCGTGCACGTCGGCTACGCGCTGACGAAGCTCGACCCCGACGAGGCGGCGCGCACGCTCGAGGTGTTCGCGCAGGCGGGGCTCGCGCCTGTGATGGCGCCGGTTGGGCAGGCATGAAATACATCGACGAATTCCGCGACGGCGAGCTCGCGAAGAAGCTCGCCGACGCGATCGCCCGCGAGGCGCGCGACGATCGCCGCTACAACCTGATGGAATTCTGCGGCGGCCATACGCATGCGATCTCGCGCTACGGACTCGCTGACCTGCTGCCGCGCAACGTCAACATGATTCACGGGCCGGGCTGCCCGGTCTGCGTGCTGCCGATCGGTCGCATCGACAACGCGATCGAGCTCGCCAAGCGTCCGGGCATGATCCTGTGCACGTACGCCGATACCGTGCGCGTTCCCGCCTCCGGCGGCCTGTCGCTGCTCAAGGCCAAGGCCGCCGGCGCGGATGTGCGAATGCTGTACTCGGCCGCCGACGCACTGCGCATCGCGCAGGACAATCCCGATCGCGACGTCGTGTTCTTCGCGATCGGCTTCGAGACGACGACGCCCCCGACCGCGCTCGTCATCCAGCGGGCCGACGCGCTCGGCCTCAAGAACTTCAGCGTGTTCTGCAATCACGTGCTGACGCCGGCGGCGATCACGCACATTCTCGAGTCGCCGGAAGTGCGCGAGCTCGGCATCGTGCCGCTGGACGGCTTCATCGGTCCCGCACACGTTTCGACGGTCATCGGCAGCCAGCCTTACGAATACTTCGCCGAGGAATACCAGCGGCCCGTGGTGATCGCCGGCTTCGAGCCGCTCGACGTGATGCAGGCGATCCTGATGCTGGTCATGCAGCTCAACGAAGGGCGCGCCGAGGTCGAGAACGAGTTCACGCGCGCGGTGACGCGCGATGGCAACATCAAGGCGAAGGAAATGGTTGCCGAGGTGTTCGAGCTTCGCCGCTCGTTCGAATGGCGCGGCTTGGGCGAAGTCCCGTACAGCGCGCTCAGGATCAACGATCGCTACGCGGCGTTCGACGCCGAAAAGCGGTACGGCATCCAATACAAGTCGGTGCCCGACAACAAGGCGTGCGAATGCGGCGCGATTCTGCGCGGCGTGAAGAAGCCGACCGACTGCAGGGTGTTCGGCACGGTGTGCACACCCGAGAACCCGATCGGCTCGTGCATGGTGTCCTCGGAAGGCGCGTGCGCGGCGCATTACACGTACGGGCGCTTCCGGTCATGAGCGCAGGCGGCAAAGTACGGCCGGATTACGTCCGGCCCGTCGACTTCAAGCGCGGACGCGTCGACATGACGCATGGAAGCGGCGGCCGCGCGATGGCGCAGTTGATCGAGGAACTGTTCGTGCGCGCGCTCGACAACGAGTGGCTGCGCCAGGGTAACGACGGCGCGCTGCTGCCGCCGACTTCGGGCCGGCTCGTCCTGGCAACCGACTCGCACGTCGTGTCGCCGCTGTTCTTCCCCGGCGGCGATATCGGCTGCCTGTCGGTGCACGGCACGATCAACGACGTTGCGGTGATGGGTGCGACGCCGTTGTGGCTTGCCGCGGGCTTCGTGCTCGAGGAGGGCTTCCCGCTCGCGGATCTGAAGCGGATCGTCGAATCGATGGCGGCGGCGGCGCGCGACGCCGGCGTGCCGATCGTCACCGGCGACACCAAGGTCGTCGAGCAGGGCAAGGGCGACGGCGTGTTCATCACGACCACCGGCGTGGGTGTCGTGCGTGACGGCGTCAACGTCGCCGGCGATCGCGCACGCCCCGGCGACAAGGTGCTCGTCAGCGGCACGATGGGCGACCACGGTGTCGCGATCATGTCGTTGCGCGAGAACCTGACGTTCGACACCACGGTGGCCTCCGACACCGCCGCGCTGCACACGCTCGCCGCGTCGATGCTCGAAGCCGCCCCGCGCGTTCACTGCCTGCGCGACCCGACGCGCGGCGGGCTCGCGACGACGCTCAATGAAATCGCCCGCCAATCGGGCTGCGGGATCGTGATCCGCGAGCGCGACATTCCGGTGGCCGCGCAGGTTTGCGCCGCGTGCGAGTTCCTCGGTCTCGATCCGCTTTACGTCGCGAACGAAGGCAAGCTCGTCGCGATCTGCGCGTCGGAGGACGCCGATGCGCTACTCGCGGCGATGCGCGCGCATCCGCTCGGCCGCGCCGCGGCGATCATCGGCGATGTCGTCGCCGATCCGCATCATTTCGTCCAGATGGACACGTCGTTCGGTGGCCGCCGTGTCGTCGACTGGCTCACCGGCGAGCAGCTTCCGCGCATCTGCTGAGTCCACGTGGCGATCGTCGACCTGCGCACACCTTTGCTGCTCGCGGCGATGATGGCGCTCGCCTTCGGCGGCGTGCTGTTCGCGCTGCGTCGCTCGCTAGCGATACAGGGCCTCGGCGTGCGCCGGTGGACCGACGGCGACCTTGCGCTTGGCGTCGCGATGCTTCTGCTCGCGCTCCATGGCACGCTACCCGAGGCCGACCGCTTCAAGGCGCTCAACGACCGTCACGGCCACGCCGCCGGCGACGACGCGATCGCCCGCTTTGCGCGCATCGCCGAAGCCGGTATTCGCGCGGGTGACGTGCTCGGCCGCTACGGAGGCGAGGAGTTCGTCGGCGTGCTGCCCGATACGACCGAAAGGACGGCTGCCGCGATCGCCGAGCGCGTGCGCTCGATGGTCGAGGACGACGCGAGCGGCGCCGGCTCGCCGCCGCGATGCACGGCGAGCATCGGCGTTGTCGGCACGACCGAGCCGGCCAGCGCTTCGCTCGATGAGCTTCTGCGCGCTGCCGACAAAGCGCTCTATCGCGCGAAACGCACGCGAAACGCCGTGGCGAGCGCCGCCGCGCCCGATGCGCTGGCCGAAACGGCGGTCGCGGAAGCGTAGCCGAGGAAGCGACGTCATGCGCATCCTTCTGCTCGCGCATTCGTTCAACAGCCTGACGCAACGCCTCTACGTCGAGCTCGTCGCCGACGGTCACGACGTCGCAATCGAGTTCGACGTGAACGATCGCGTCACCGAGGAAGCCGTCGCGCTCGCGCAACCCGACGTCGTCATTGCGCCGTTCCTCAAGCGTGCGATTCCCGAGTCGGTCTGGCGGCGCCACCGGTGTCTGGTCGTCCATCCGGGCATCGTCGGCGATCGCGGACCGTCGGCCCTCGACTGGGCGATCCTCGACGGCGAGCGCAACTGGGGCGTCACCGTGCTCGAGGCGAACGGCGAGATGGACGCGGGCGACGTCTGGGCAAGCGTCGAGTTCCCGATGCGCGATGCCGCCAAGGGGAGCCTCTATCGCAACGAAGCGACCGCGGCGGCGGTCGTTGCCGTGCGACGCGCCCTCGAGCGCATCGCTGCCGGCGAGCGCGCCGAGCCGCTCGCCTCGCGCATCGACGCTCGCGGCCGACTGCGTCCGCCGTGCCGGCAAGCCGATCGCGCGATCGACTGGCTCGCCGACGACACGCGCACCGTGCTGCGAAAGATCAGATCCGCCGACGGCTTTCCCGGCGTGCAGGACGTCGTGCGCGGCGTGCGCTGCTATTTGTACGACGCGCATGAGGAGGGACTGTTGCGCGGCGCCGCGGGCGAGGTCATCGCGCAGCGCGACGGCGCGATCTGCCGCGCAACGATCGACGGCGCGGTCTGGATCACGCACGCAAAGCGCGTCGCGCAGCAGAGTCATACGACGTTCAAGCTACCCGCGGCGACCGCGCTCGCCGACGTCGTCGCCGACGTGCCGGTGGCGCCGCTCGCGCCCGACGCGCGTGTCGATTACGCGACGTGGCGGCCGATCGTCTATGAAGAAAGCGACAACGTCGGCTACCTGCATTTCCCGTTCTACAACGGCGCGATGAGCAGCGCACAGTGCGCCGCGCTCAGCGAAGCAGTCGTTCGAGCAAAGGCGCGGCCCACACGCGTGCTCGTGCTGACCGGCGGCCCCGATTTCTGGTCCAACGGCGTTCACCTCAATCTGATCGAAGCCGCCGACAACGCCGCCGACGAGTCCTGGCGCAACATCAACGCGATGAACGATCTCGTTCGCGAGATCGTTCTCGCAGACCGTCAGCTCACGATCGCCGCAGTCCAGGGCAACGCCGGTGCCGGCGGCGTGTTTCTCGCGCTCGCGGCCGACTACGTGTACGCGCGCGACGGGGTCATCCTCAATCCGCACTACAAGGGGATGGGCAACCTCTACGGCTCGGAGTATTGGACCTACCTGCTGCCGCGGCGCACGAGCGCGGCACAGGCGGCGGCGCTTACGCAGGCCAAACTGCCGATCGGCGTCGAGGGCGCGGCCGCGCTCGGGCTGATCGACGGACATTTCGCCCTGACGGTCGCCGACTTTAGCAACGCCATCGCGGCGCGCGCCGAGGCGCTCGCGCGCACGGCTGAATTCGACGCGCTGCGCGCGGCGAAGAACGAGCGGCGCGCCCGCGACGAGCGCACGAAGCCGCTCGAGCAATACCGTGCCGAGGAGCTCGAGCGCATGCGCCTCAACTTCTACGGCTTCGATTCGAGCTATCACGTCGCCCGTTACAACTTCGTCCACAAGGTGCCGCGCTCTCGAACGCCGCTTCACCTCGCGACCCACCGGTCGCGCGCCGCGCCAAGAGCTTGCGGCAAGTCATCGGTCAATGTCGCCGCTGATTGCGCGCCCGCGGCTGGTTGACTCATGTCAATATGCCCACGCGCGGCTCATGAGATTTTCGCGCTCGGGATTGCGGCCGTTACCCCGCACCATCCGCTGCCGGCGACGCGCCGGCGGCCGCCGACCGGTTATGCCCATGAAAAGCGTTCGTGCCGTCCTGTCCGCCCTGTCCGCGCTTGCGCTGATTGCGTTGTCGAGCGCCGCGCTTGCTGCCGGCGCCAACGATACCTGCCTCGCCTGCCACGGCGACGCCGACGCGAAGGCTCCGAGCGGCAAGTCGATCGCCGTCGATCCTGCGAAGTTCGCGAAGTCGGTGCACGGCGAGCTTTCGCTCGACTGCACGGCGTGCCACGCGGACGTCTCGCCGAACAAGATCCCGCACGCCGAGAAGCTCAAGCCGGTCGACTGCGCGAACTGCCACGCGAAACCGGTCAAGGAATATCAGGAAACCGTCCACGCCAAAGCGCGCAAGGACGGCAACAGCACCGCGGCGACCTGCACCGACTGCCATGGCAAGCACGATATCCTCCGCGCGAAGGATCCGGCGTCGCGGACCAACCACGCGAACATCGAGGCGACGTGCAGCACGTGCCACGGCAACGACAAGCTCGTCAAGGAAGCAAAGCTCCCCGGCGGCAATATCGGCAGCCAGTTCCATGACAGCATCCACGGCAAAGCGCTCGCCGGCGCGGCGCAGGCCTCTGCGCCGACGTGCACGAACTGCCACGGTGCGCACGACATCCGACCCAAGAGCGACGAGGCGAGCCACGTCTCCCGCGCGCACATTCCCGACACGTGCGGCAGCTGCCATCAGCCGATCAAAGCCAAATTCGCGCAAGGCCAGCACGGCAAATTGCGCAACGAGGGTAACCTCGCCGCGCCAGGCTGCACCGATTGCCACAGCGCACACGAGATCAAGCGGCACGATGCGCCGGGGTTCCAGACCGCGGTGATCGAGCAGTGCGGAAACTGCCACGGCGAATACCTGTCGACGTACCGCGACACGTTCCACGGTCAGGTCACCAAGCTCGGCTACGCCAACGTGGCGACGTGCGCTTCGTGCCACTCCGCGCACGACATTCTGCCGGCGTCCAATCCCGCTTCGACGATCTCGCCGCAGAACCGCATCCACACGTGCCAGAAGTGCCATGCCGAAGCGTCGGCGAGATTCGCGAGTTTCGACCCACACGCCAACCGCCACGACGCGAAGCGCAACCCGGTGTACTGGGTTGCGGCGAAGTTCATGGAGTGGCTGCTGATCGGCGTGTTTGGTTTCTTCGGCATTCACACGATGTTCTGGCTCGGACGGTTGTGGATCGAGAAATTCCGCCGCCCGAAAGGCAACTGACGGAGACGTATCGATGGCGACATCCGCAACGACGGCGCCGACCGGCGCTATGCAGACGACGGACTCCGCGCAAGGGGAGCGCTGGTATCGGCGCTTCACGCGAACCGAGCGCGTGCTGCATGCGCTGCTGATGCTGACGTTCGTCGGGTGCGCGCTGTCGGGCATTCCGCTGATCTTCGCCGATCAGCCATGGGCGGTGACGCTCGCCCACATACTGGGCGGATTCCAGGGCGCCGGGATGATTCATCGCATCTGCGCAACGATCATGATCTGCGTATTCGTCGTGCACGTCGGTCTCATCGTGCGGCGCGGTTTCGTCACCAAGGACTGGCTCGGCATCGTCTGGGGCCCCGACTCGATGGTGCCGCAACTGCAGGACGGCATCGACATCGTCAATCACTTCAAGTGGTTCATCGGGCGCGGTCCCCGGCCGCAATTCGATCGCTGGACGTACTGGGAGAAGTTCGACTACTGGGCGGTGTTCTGGGGGATGGCGATCATCGGCGGATCGGGGTTGCTATTGTGGTTCCCGTTCTTCTTCGGCAAACTCCTGCCCGGCTGGATGTTCAACATCGCCGCGCTCGTGCACGGCGAAGAGGCGCTGCTTGCCGTCGGCTTCATCTTCACGATCCATTTCTTCAACGGTCACCTGCGCCCCGAGAAGTTCCCGATGGACACCGTCGTGTTCACCGGGCGCATTTCCGAGCACGAGCTCAAGGCCGAACGCGCGGTCGAGTACCAGCGGCTCGTCGCGAGCGGGGCGCTCGAAGCGAAAGAAGCGCCAGCCCCCACGATGGAGTCGCGCGCGTTCGGCTGGGTCGTCGGCGGTACCGCGCTCTCGCTCGGCATCGTCGTTATACTGCTCATCCTCTACAGCGTTTTGTCCTGAGCAGGGGAGGCTCGAGCGATGAGGCAGTTCATGAAACGGCCGCTCTTCATGATGGGCGGCGTGGTCACGATCGTGGTCGCGGTGATAGCGTTGATGCTGCTCGGCGCCGGCGGCATCGTCGCGTGGGAATACTCGAACAGCGACGCTTTCTGCGCCAACACCTGCCACTCGGTCCACCCTGAGGAAACGCTCGCGCACAACGCGTCGTTCCACGCGCAGGTTCATTGCGTCGAATGCCACATCGGCAGGCTGCCCACGCTGCAGGTCATGGCGCTCAAGCCCGAGCATGCGAAGGAGCTTTGGGGAATGATCGTCGGCTACGAGCGTCCGACCGTGTCGACGACGCTGCGTCCTGCGAGGCAGAACTGCGAGGGCTGCCACAATCCGACCGTCGTCCACCGCGACGCCGTCGTCCTGAAGAAGCACTACGAGTCCGATGCGGCAAGCAGCGAGACGGCGACGCGCCTGACGCTGCACACGGGCTTCGGCGCGATTCGGGCCAACGCAGCGAAGGGCATCCATTGGCATGTCTCGAGCGACGTGTCGTTCATCGCTTCGGATCCGCAGCGGCGCGTCATTCCGTGGGTGCAGGTCAAAGGCGTCGACGGCAAGGTCACGACGTACGTCGACGCGACCGCGAAGGGCGCGGCCGACCTGAAGCCGGAAGCCGCGCGGCGCATCGAGTGCTTCGACTGCCACAACTCGGTCGGGCATCCGTTCCCCAACCCGGCCGATGCGGTGGACGATGCGATCGCGACCGGCCGCATCGATCGCAGCCTTCCGTCGACCAAGGCTCGCGCGGTCGAGTTGATCGCCGCCGCCGACGAACTGTCCGGTCCCCGCGCCGATCGCGCGAAGGCGTTCGACAAGCTCATCGCGGACAACGCCGCCAAGGCCGCGGTGAAGCCGGATATGAAGGACCCCGAGGCGAAGTTCGAGAAGGCGATGAAGGACATCCTGCTCGCGAGCACGTTCGAGGCGAAGGGCGTCACGTGGAAGACGTTCCCGAATCACACCGGGCACAAGGATTTTGCCGGCTGCTTCCGTTGTCATGACGGCAAGCACTTCGACGACAAGGGCAACGCGATCCGGCTGCAATGCACGCTGTGTCACGACCTCCCGCAGGTCACGCGCGAGAAGGGTAAGGGGTCGGTGCCGTCGACGA
The DNA here is from genome assembly GCA_963728935.1 of uncultured beta proteobacterium. Classification (GTDB taxonomy): domain Bacteria; phylum Pseudomonadota; class Gammaproteobacteria; order Burkholderiales; family Casimicrobiaceae; genus CAVSMC01. The sequence goes on from CAVSMC010000012.1 coordinate 240,336, forward strand.
TCACGGCGGGCCTGTCGCCGCCCGACAGCCACGAGGCGCCGAACTGGATGCACGAGCACCGGCTGGCGGTCGATGCATCGTGCGCGATGTGCCACGGCAAGACCGAATACGGCCGTGAGGGCGGTAATTTCTGCGCAAATCCCGCGTGCCATGGCCGCACATGGCCCGAGCTCAACCTCGACGCGGAGCCCAAGCCACCCGCGAAGGCGGAGTTAAAGCGATAATCACGTCCGTGCCTGGGTCAACGGCGAAGCGACGCAGGCGTTAATGGGGAGGCCGCGCGATCCGGCGCGGCCGTCATGAGCGCCCGCCTCGCGTGGGCCCGTATCGAGACGAGGAGAAGCGAAGATGAAGTCGATGCTGATTGCGGTAGCCGCCGCGGCAGCGCTGATGGCCACCGGCGCAGCGAGCGCGCAAGAAGACCTGGCGAAAGCGAGCGGCTGCCTGAACTGCCATGCGGCCGACACCAAGAAGGTCGGGCCGGCGTTCAAGGACGTCGCCAAGAAGTACAAAGGCAAGGCCGACGCGGAAGCGACGCTCGTCAAGGAAATCACCGAAGCCAAGGGCCATCCGCAGACGAAGGCGAAGCCGGACGACGTTCCCAAGCTCGTCAAGTGGGTGTTGTCGATGTAATGCCGCTCGATCGATCGAAGACACGGGAGGGAATGCGATGAAGGCGAACTTGATCGCGGTCGTCGCGGCCGCGGCGATGATGACGGCGGGCGCGGCGATCGCGCAGGAAGATCTCGCGAAGTCGGCCGGTTGCATGACCTGCCACGCGACGGACACGAAGAAGGTCGGCCCGTCGTTCAAGGACGTCGCGAAGAAGTACAAGGGCAAGGCGGATGCCGAAGCGACGCTCACCAAGGCGATCGTCGAAGGCAAGGGCCACCCGGCGAGCAAGGCGAAACCCGACGATGTCGCCAAGCTCGTCAAATGGGTGCTCGCAATGTAGCGCAGCAGATGCCCGTGCCCGACGAAGGAGCCGGCCGCTGCGCCGGCTCTTTTTTGCGTGTCGTCATGGACCGCGCGGGGCGAGCGCGACGGCAGCGCGCTTTATTGCCCTGCGTCAACCCGTACGGGGCTGCGGCGTGTTGCACTGGCACAGTGGCGAATTGCCGCACGATAGCGGCTGCTGCGGCCGCGCAAACGCTCAACGAACCGCGGCTTCGGAGTGACAATGAGCCCAGCGACAGCCTTCGATCGCATGGCCGTGCTCGACGCGCCGACCGGCGCTCGCGCATCGCCCGTGCGCACGTCGACGGCGGGGCTGTTCGCGCCCGACGATGCGCCGCCGGCCCTGTTGGCGAGTGTCGGCGCGCTGTCGCGACTGCGCGCGTTCGCTTTGGTCGGACAAACGGCGGCGATCATCGCCGCGCTGGCGTCATCCGTTGCGCTGCCCGTTGCACCGATGCTCGTCGTCATCGTCGCGTTGCTCGTGCTGACGCTTCGGACCTGGCGACGCCTCGCGCGCGCCACACCCGCGACGCATCGCGAGATCTTCACGCACGTCACGATCGACTTCGTCGCGTTCAGCATCCTGCTCGGTTGCTCGGGCGGTGCGAGCAATCCGTTCGTGTTGTTGTTCCTCGTACACGTGCTGATGATGGCGCTGCTGCTGCCGCCGCGCCAGGCCATGTTCGGCGTCGCGCTGGTTTTCGCCGCCGCCGCGCTGATTGCGCTCGCAGCTTCGCCGCTCACTCGCGTCGACGGGACGCCGTTGCCGCCGTCGCTGCTCGTATTCGGCTGGGCGCTCGCGTTCGCGTTGACGGCGGGCATCAGCGCCTGGCTCGTCATGCGCGTGGTGGCGTCGCTGCACGCGCACGGTCGCGGCCTCGCCGAGGCGCGGCGCATCGCCGCCAACGACGATGCGGTGCTTCGGATCGGCGCGCTCGCCGCAGGCGCCGCGCACGAGCTCGGCTCACCGCTCGGCACGATGGCGATCGTCGTCGGCGAGATGAAGCGCAATGCGAAGACCGACGCCGAGCGACGCGATAGCACGATCCTCGCCGCGCAGATCGACGCGTGCCGGCAGACCCTTGCGCGTCTGCTCGCAAGCGCGGGCCGTCCGGGCACGCGCGGCGGTGGGCCGATCGCCCTCGACGTGTTCGTCGGAGCGTTGTTCGATCGCTTGCGCGCGACGCGGCCCGGTGTCGCGCTCACCGTGCGAATGGAATCCACGCCGCCGGCGCCGCGGATCTTCGCCGACGACTCGCTTGGCCAGGCGCTCATGAATCTGCTCAATAACGCAGCCGACGCATCGTCGAAGGTCACCGTCGGGCTCGGCTGGAACGACGACGAGCTTCATCTGACGGTCGACGACGCCGGAGCGGGCATACCACCGGCGGTGCTCTCGAAGCTCGGTCGCGAATTCTTCACCACCAAACCCCCGGGCGAAGGCACCGGCCTGGGGCTATTGCTGACAGCCACGGTAATCGGCCGCCTCGGCGGTACCGTACGCTGGTCCAACCGCGCCGAAGGTGGCGCTCGCGCCGACGTCCGATTGCCGCTCGTCGCATTCACGTTGCAGGAGTCATCCCCATGAACGTCGCACTTTCCGATCCCGACGATCGTCCGACACTGCTCATCGTCGACGACGATCGTGTTTTCACAGACGTGGTATCGCGCGCGCTCGCGAACCGCGGATTCTCGGTGCGCATCGCACACGACGCGCAGAGCGCGACACGCAGCGCGGACGAAGATCCGCCGGAATACGCGCTGGTCGATTTGAAGCTGCCCGATCAGTCGGGTCTCAAGATCGTGTCGCGGTTGGTCGCTGCCGATCCGAACACGCGAATCGTCGTGCTCACCGGCAACGCGAGCGTGCAGACCGCGGTCGAGGCGATCAAGCTCGGCGCGATCTACTACCTCACCAAGCCGGCCGATGCCGACGACATCGTTGCCGCGTTCCACCGCGACCGCGGCGACGACAGTGTCTCGATCGCGATGCCGGCGACGCCGGTCGGGCAGGTCGAATGGGACCACATCCAACGCGTGCTGCGCGACCACGACGGCAACATCTCGGCGACCGCGCGCGCGTTGTCGATGCACCGGCGCACGCTGCAGCGCAAGCTGCGCAGGCACCCGACAACGGCTTAGGGCCGCGTCGAAAAATTAGGGTCAGACTCGACTTTTCGTATACCGGCCTGCACAACGCGACCGGCTCGCGGAAAGTCGAGTCTGACCCTACTTTTTCTATTTTTTCGGCTGCTCTAAACCCGCCGCCGGTATTCGCCGGTGCGCGTGTCGATTTCGATGCGATCGCCGGTGTTGACGAACAGCGGAACCTGGACTTCGTAGCCGGTCGCGAGCTTCGCGGGCTTCATCACCTTGCCCGATGTGTCGCCCTTGACCGCCGGCTCGGTGTACGAGATCTCACGCACGACCGAATTCGGCAGCTCGACGGAGATCGCACGGCCTTCGTAAAAGGTGAGCTCGCACTCCAATCCGTCCTCGAGGAACGGCAGCGCATCGGCCATGCTCTCCTTCTCGACGTCGTGCTGGTTGAACTCGGCGTCCATGAACACGTACATCGGGTCCGAGAAGTACGAGTAGGTTGCCTGCTTCTTGTCGAGCTGGATCACATCGAACTTCTCGTCGGCGCGATAGACGGTCTCCGTGCCGGAACCGGAGAGAAGATTCTTGAGCTTCATCTTCACGACCGACGCGTTACGACCGGACTTCGTGAATTCGGCCTTCTGCACGACCATCGGGTCCTTGCCGACCATGATGACGTTGCCGGCCCGCACTTCCTGCGCGATTTTCATGACTGTACCTTGAGCTGACGGCGTAAGAGCCGGCGGCGCCTCGCTGAAGGGGCTGGCCGCGGCGCAACGAAAAAGCCTCACATTATAACAGGTTACCGGAGGCTTTCACCAACGCCGCCGCGAGCTCGGGCAACTCCGACAGCGTCGACGACCATCGAGGCGCATGAGCGCGAAGCGCCGCGAGCTCCGTCTCGTACGATCGCCAAGCCGCCGCGATCGCTGGCGCGCCGGGCAACGCGTTCCAGGCGCTGAAGAGCGCGCGGGCGGCCGTCGCGGCGGGAGCTGTGAGCTCCGACGCGTAGCGGTCTAAGAACGCGCCGATTTTCGTCCCGTGCGCATGCTCGGCTTGCGCGTAGGCGTGCCAGACGAAGGGCTTTGCCGCCCACTGCGCGCGGACGAACGAGTCTTCGCCGCGAACGAAATTGACGTCGCAGGACCAGAGAATCCGATCGTAGACGTCCTGCTCGACGAACGGGATCGCGGCCAGCGCGAGGCGCCCGACGACGAGCGGCGGCCCGTGCGGTTTCGGCGCCGCGCCACCGGCAAAGCGCTCGATTGCCGCCGTCGCCACGCCATCGGCCACGACGCACGTCACGGACGCACGGCCCTTGGTCCAGGCCTCGAGCAGCGGCTCGAGCGGAGCGTAGGGATAGCAGAACATCGACACGCGCCTCTCGCCGGCGGCCGGTGGCGTCACCCCCAATGCTTGCCACAGCTCGCGCTGCGCTCGTGCGTCGGCGACGAACGCGTCGCGCGCCGCGAACAGACCGCGCTCGCGCAGCAAACCGCCGGCGCGCGGCGAAAACCCGGGGAACCAGAATGTTCGCGCGAGCGGGAGCTGCGGATGCGGCGACGGCAACCCGTGAAGCGCTTCGGCTTCGGTTTCGAGCGCGAGATATTCGAGCCTGAACCATCGCGATGCCGGCGAGCGCGCCGCCATTGCCTCGACGTAGCGAGCGGGCAGTCCCGCCACGAACGCTTCGACGACGACGTCGGCGGCGAGAAACGAAGGCAGCGGATCGGCGATCCGGCGCACCGTCACGCCGTGGACGCTTTGTGTCGCGCGGCCGACGGCGATCGCGGGCGCCAATTGTGCGAGCGGCGCAAGCGAGTCGAGCCACAGCGTCACGTCGAGCGCGTGCTCGGCCGCGAGAATGCGAGCGAGGCGCCATGCGACGCCCGCGTCGCCGTAATTATCGACGACGTTGCAGAACACGTCCCAGCGCTTGTTCGTCATCGGTCGATTATCGCGCCTGCGCCGCGCTCACGCTGTGTAACATGTCGCTCGAGGAGAAAAGCAATGGACGCAACACCTGCCGACCGTACGCTGACGATCGACGTGCTGTCCGACGTCGTTTGCCCATGGTGCTTCGTCGGCAAGCGGCGCCTCGAAAGTGCGCTCGCGCATCTCGCGTCGACGTCACCCGAGCTGCGGCCTCTCGTGAGCTGGCACCCGTTCGAGCTCAACCCCGATTTGCCACGCGAGGGAATGGAGCGTCACGCCTACATGGAAGCGAAGTTCGGCGGGCGCGCGCGCGTTGCCGACGCGCACGCGCGGCTCGTCGCGATCGGCGCCACGTTGGGCATCGACTTTCGCTTCGACGCGATCGCCCGGCAGCCCAACACGCGAGACGCGCACCGACTCGTGTCGTGGGCGCAGGCGCGCGGCGACGCGTCGCCGCTGGTCGAGCGCCTCTTCGTTGCGTTCTTCATCGACGGACGCAATGTCGGCGATCGCACCGAGCTCGTGCGTGTCGCCGTCGAGACAGGCTTCGATGGCGCTGCCGCCGCTGACATGCTCGATTCCGATGCGCTTTCCGATCGCGTCGCTGCGACAGAACAGCGCGCCCGCGAGCTCGGCGTGTCCGGCGTGCCGTTCTACATTCTCAATGATCGCGTTGCCGTCTCCGGTGCGCAGGAGCCGGCAACACTGCTCGCGGCGATCGAGCAATCGCTCGGCGCCGCGCAGTCTTAGCGCAGCGGCGGTCGCGCAGAGCCTTCGTTTGATCTCGTTCAAGGACAACGCGCGAATGCAGGACGATGATCGATACGAGCGCTTCACGCCGCGAGAGGCCGAAATGCTGGCCACGCCGATCCAATCCGATGCAACCCCCGTTTACGCGTTCGACGCCCGTGGCGTCGCGCGTCGCTTGCGGCAACCCGCCGTGTTTGCGGCGATCGAAGCGCTGCGCATCGGCGAAACGCTGCGCCTGACCAATGACGTCGATCCGCAACGCCTGCTCGAGCAGGTCAATGAGCGCTATGCGGGCCGCGTCGAGTATCACTATGTCGAGCGCGCGGCCGACTGCGTGGTGATCGACTTCGCGCGCCTGTAGCGGCGCGCTGTCGCGGGGCGTTCGACGAGCGGTTGATCTTGCGCAAGATCGCCTCCGCGCGGGGCAACCACAATGGTGGCATCCAACCCATCCGCCGTGACGTGATTTTGGATATGACCGTCGCCCGCAAGTCCGCGCCCGAGGTCGCCGAGCCGTATCGGGTATTCGATGCGCGCAGCGTTTCGCGCAGGTTGCGTCACGAAATCGTCTACGAGGCGCTCGACAAGCTGCCCGCCGGAAAGACGTTTCGCTATATCGGCACGTACTACCCGATCGGGCTGATGGAACAGCTTGTCCATCGCTACGAGGGCCGTCTCACGCATCGATTCGTCGAAGTCGGCGCCGAGCGCGTCGTCATCGACTTGAGTCTCGACTGACCGCCGCTGGTCGAGAGCCGGGCGGACGATGAGCGAGGCGGGCGAAGCCGGAAGCCCGCAGGGCCTGTCGCCGAGCGAGTCGCCGGAGGTCGACGACTGTATGCCTCGCATCTCGTCAACGCGACGTGGGGGCCGGGCGACGAGCTCGGTACGCCGGATGGCGCTGCTGTCGATCGCGACGTCGCTCGCGACGCTCGCCCTCAAGTTCGCCGCGTACTTCCTCACGGGTTCGGTCAGCCTCTATTCCGACGCGCTCGAAGCGGTCGTCAACCTCGCCGCCGGGCTTGTCGCGCTGGGTGCGCTTACGCTCGCGGCACGACCGGCGGACGAGCGTCACGCTTTCGGCCACGACAAGGTCGAATACCTGTCGAGCGGCGTCGAGGGCACGCTGATCCTGATCGCCGCCGTATCGATCGTCGTCGCGGCGTGGCAGCGGCTGTTCGCACCGCAGCCGATCGAGCAGCTCTCGCTCGGCCTCGTCATCGCGCTCGCGGCGGCGGCGATGAACTTCGCCACTGCGCGCGTGATGCTACGGGCGGCGAAAGCGCACGACAGCATCGTGCTCGAAGCCGACGCCAAGCACCTGCTGACCGATGTCTGGACGTCGATTGCGATCGTCGCCGGGCTCGTCGTCGTGCTCGTCGTTCCGCGCCTCGCGATCCTCGACTCGCTGATGGCAATCGGCGTCGGCATTCACATCGTGTTCACCGGCATCGACCTGCTGCGCCGCTCGGCCGACGGACTGATGGACGCGGCGCTGCCCGCCGACGAGGTCGCGCGCGCCGACGCGGCGATCCGCGCCGAGCTGCCCGACGGCGCGAGCTTCCATGCACTGCGAACGCGCAAGGCAGGCTCCCGCCGCTTCGTCGAGCTGCATCTGCTCGTGCATGGCACGATGAGCGTCGCCGATTCGCACGCACTATGCGACCGGATCGAGGCCGCGCTTGCCACCGCGTTGCCGAAGACCGCGGTGACGATCCACGTCGAGCCGCGCGAAACGCAGACCGAGCATCGATAGATCGTTGGTCACAACGCCGCGCGCAACCAGCGGCGGACCGCGGCGACGTCGCGCAATCGATAACGCGCGGCCGTGCGGCCCTTGCCGACCTTGACTGCAATGCCGCCGAGCTGCGCAACAGCGGCGAAGCCGTATTCGTCGGTGGCGTCATCGCCGACGAACGCCGGCGAGCGACCGCGAAACGGCGGCTCGCGCATGTAGTCGAGGATCGCGGTTCCCTTGTCGCGGCCCTCGGGCTTCACTTCGAGAATGCCCTTGCCCGGTTGCAGCCGCCACCCGCCGAGCGAGCTCTCGGCGATCTGCGCTCGCAGCGTGCGGTGAACGTGCGCGGCGAGCTGCGGCGCTTGCCGGTAGTGCAGCGCGAGCGAGTGTCCCTTGTCCTCGAAGATCAGGCCGTCGTGGCGAGCGGCGAAGTCGGTCAGCGCGTCGCGCATCTGCACGAGGCCGGCGGTCGACGGCGCGTGCGTATGCAATGCGCCCTCCGCCGAGCGACGTTCGCAGCCGTGCTGTCCCGCTACGGACAACGCGGTGGAGGGAAAGAGCCGGTCGACGTCGACGATGCGCCGACCGGTGATCAGCGCAATCGCGCCGCCAAGCCTGCGCGCGAGCGCCGGCAACATCGTGGCGAGATCAGAGTCGACATGCACGCCTGCCGGGCTTTCGGCAAATTCGAGTAACGTGCCGTCGATGTCGAGGAAAAGCGCGTTGGTGCTCGCGAGCGCCGGAGGTTGCGGACGTCGATGCGAGCGCCGTTCGCGCGGCGCGGGCATTGCCGGCGCGGCCGCAAAAGACATGGTGTTGTGTCGAGCGGCCTTCCTAAATGCGCCCCACGGCGACGTCGGTTGCGCCGTAGCGGCTGCGTTGCCGCATCACGGCGGCGTCGATCAGCATGCGTCCCGCCCAGCGGTAAACGTTGAACTCGCGGACGATGCCGCGCATCATCCGCATGCGGTCGCGCTGCTCGTCGGCGGGCATCGTGAGCGCCATGTGCAGCGCCGTGGCGCACTCGTCGTAGTCGTACGGATTGACGATCAGCGCCTCGGGAAGCTCGCGTGACGCGCCGGCGAAGCGCGACAGCACGAGCACGCCGTGCTCGTCGTCGCGCGCGGCGACGAATTCCTTGGCGACGAGGTTCATCCCGTCGTGCAGGCTCGACACGAAGCAGACGTCGGCCGCGCGATGATGCTCGTACACCGAATCGGGCTCGTGATGCTCGGCGAGCAGGATGATCGGCGGAAACTTCGCTTCGCGATAGCGTTCGTTGATCTCGGCGGCGAGGCTTTTCACGCGCGCGGCGTAGTCGCGATAGTCGCCGATCATGCCGCGCGTGGGCGCGGCGATCTGCACGAACGAGAATTTTCCTATCCAGCGCGGCTCGAGCTCCATCAGCCGCGCGACGGCATGGAACCGCTCGAGCACGCCCTTCGTGTAGTCGAGACGGTCGATGCCCAGTCCGAGCCGGTGCTTGCGCGGCAAGCCGAGCCGCTCGCGCACCGAGCGACGGCACTCGTCGATCGCAGGAAGCGCGGCAAGCGGCGCCGGCGGCCATTCGATCGAGATCGGATAGCGGTTCACCTGAGTGAGACGGCCCTGACGCGACACGGTGAACGACTCGCGATCGACGCGCGCTTCGAGCAGCCGATCGACGGTGTCGAGGAAATTGTTGCAGTGGAACTGCGTGTGGAAGCCGAGAATGCTGCTGCCGAGCATGCCTTCGAGGAGCTCGCCGCGCCACGGGCATATCGCGAACGCTTCCGGATTCGGCCACGGAATATGCCAGAACGTGATGATCGTCGCGTTGGGCAGACGCTTGCGGATCATCTGCGGCAGCAGCGCGAAGTGGTAGTCCTGCACGAGGATGATCGGATCGCGCGTCTTCGATTCGGCGATCACGGCGTCGGCGAACCGTTCGTTCACTTCGCGGTAGTACTCGAAGTCACGCGAGCGAAACGTCGGCCGCACGTGCGCGATGTGGCAAAGCGGCCACAACCCTTCGTTCGCGAACCCGCTGTAGTAGCCGGCTTCTTCCTCGGCCGTGAGCCAGATGCGCCGCAGCTGATACGCCGGATGTCCGGGCGGAACGCCGATCCGATCGTTGCGGTCGACGGTTTCGCGATCGGCGGAGCCGCTGCCGTGCGCGATCCAGATGCCCGAGCAGGCGCGCATCACCGGTTCTATCGCCGTGACGAGGCCGCTCGCCGGGCGCTGCACGTGGATGCCCTCGTCGGTTTGCACGTGGATGAAGGGCTCGCGGTTCGACACCGCGATCACGTCGTTGCCGCGAAGCTCGCTCTTGAGCGTCGCGCGCAACGTCTCCTGCGTCCAGAGCCGGCCGCTTTCGTCGAGCGGCCGGTAGCGCCGCTCGAGGTCGCGAATGAGCTCGCGCACGTCGCGCTCGATCGGGCGCAGCTCCGGCGCGCGCGATCCGCTCGACGGGCGCAGGATGCCTTCGCCGTGCAGCAGCGCGCGCAACCCCTGCACCCAGCCGCGCCACGAGAGCTGGGCGATCGCCACGGTGATCAATGCGACGATAGCGCCGAGCGCGATGAAGAAGTAGAAGAGATAACGCTTCGTTTCCTCGCTTCGCCGCTCGATGAAGCTCATGTCGTGGACGAGCACGAGCTGCGCGCGCTCGCCGGCCGACGTTTCGACCGGCCGCACCGACAGGTGCAGCGCGCCGTGCGCGGTGTGAATCACGCGTTGCGCGTTATCGTCGTAGTCGGCGAGCGTCTCGCAGCGGATGCGTTCGGGGAACGTGCGCGTGGCGATCGGCACCGACTGGCCGGCGAGGCACAATCCGACCGCGTAGATGCGCTCGTCGACCAAGAGCTTGTTGAAGAAGGCGTTGATGTCCGCCGGCGAGTTTCTTGCGATCAACGCGGCGAGAGGCTCCTGCACCGACGTTGCAACGAGGCTCGCGCGATTGTCGAGATCGCGCACGAACCAGCGCAGCATCAGCGTGTCGACGAGCGGCACCGCCGCGTACGCGAACGCCGCGAGCGCGAGCAACAGCGGAATCAAGAATCGGAGCGACAGGCGCATGTCGCGGCAAGCGTACCGGCGCCGCGCGGCCCTGTCTGTAGGGCTTTGTCCTACAAGGGAAAAGGGTTACGCCGATGTTTGACGGACGAACGCGCCTCGTCGACGCGTTCGGTTGGCTCGCTCCTTCGAATTCGAGCGCAAGAACCGGATTGCGCCATCGGCGATCGCAATCGTACATTGGCGCCATGACGACCTATTCGATGTCCCTCACCACTGCTCGCGGGCTTTCCCGCCCGCGTTTTGCAACCGAATCCGCGCGTTGGCGCGCCATCGCATCGCGCGATGCGGGGGCCGACGGCGCTTTCGTCTTCGCCGTGCGCACGACCGGCGTCTATTGCCGGCCGTCGTGCACATCGCGCGCCGCCCGCCGCGAGAACGTGCGCTTCTTCGACAGCTGTGAAGCGGCGGAGCGCGCCGGATTCCGTGCGTGCCGTCGCTGCGGGCCGAATCGCTCAGCGGAGCAGACGCCGCTCGCCGCGGCCGTCGCGCACGCCTGTCGAATGATAGCGAGCGCCGAGCAGACGCCCTCGCTCGATGCGCTCGCGCGAGCGGCCGGTTACAGTGCCGCGCACTTCCATCGCGCGTTTCGCAGGATCACCGGCGTGACACCGCGCGCGTACGGCGAGGCGCAGCGGCTCAAGCGACTGCGCGACGAGCTTTCCTCCGGCGAGGGCGTGAGCTCGGCGATCGCCGGAGCGGGATTCGCGTCGCCGTCGCGCGTGTATGCGCGCGGCCGCGCGGCGCTCGGCATGACGCCTCGCGAATACCGGCGCGGCGGAGAGGCGCAAGCGATCCGCTACGCGCTCGCCGCGACGAATCTGGGCGTGCTGCTGGTCGCCGCCACGTCGAAGGGCATCTGCGCGATCGAGCTCGGCGAGAGCCGTGCGGCGCTCGAGCGCGGCGTACGGGCGCGGTTCAACTCGGCGCAGCGCGTCGATGCCGATCCTGAGCTCGCTGCGCACGTCGCGACGATCGTTGCGCATCTCGACGACCCGGCGCGCTCGCTCGATCTTCCGCTCGACGTTCGCGGCACGGCGTTCCAGCATCGTGTCTGGCAGGCGTTGCGGGCCATTCCGCCCGGGCACCGGACGACGTACAGCGAGATCGCACGCCGCCTCGGCGCTCCGTCATCGGTGCGCGCCGTCGCGCGCGCGATCGCGACCAACCCCGTTGCGCTCGCGATCCCGTGCCACCGCGTCATCGCGAAGGACGGCACGTTGTCGGGCTATCGCTGGGGCGTTGCGCGCAAGGCTGCGCTGCTCGAGCGCGAGGCGAAGATCGACGCCGGCGAGCAGCGCTGAGCATCGTCTGAGCAGCGCAGGAGATTGCGCCGTGCGAAACGCCGACGTCGTGCGTCTGACCGCGCTCGCCGCGATCTGGGGCGCGTCGTTCATCTTCCTTCGGGTGCTCGCGCCCGTACTCGGGCCCGTGATCACCGCGGCAGTGCGCGTGCTGATCGCCGGCGGCGCGCTGCTGGCATGGGCGCAACTGACCGGTTTCGACGCGGCGCTCAAGCGGCACTGGCGGGCGTACGTCGTCATCGGCGTCGTCAATTCGTCGCTGCCGTTCGTGCTGTACGCGTTCGCCGCGCTCTACATTCCGGCGTCCTATTCGGTGATCCTGAATTCCGTCGCGCCGCTGTTCGCCGCGCTGCTCGCGCCGGTGTTCCTCGCCGATCCGATCACCCCGCGCAAACTTGCGGGCCTCGCCGCAGGGGCGGGCGGCGTCGCGCTGGTAAGCGGCGCGGGGCCGATCGCGTTCGGCGCGGGATCCGCGGCAGCGGTCGCCGCGTGTCTCGCCGCAGCGTTGTGCTACGCGGCGAGCGGCATCTACATCAAGCGCCGTGCGTCGAGCGCGCCGCCGATGGGCGTCGCGACGTGGCGCCAGATCTTCGCGGGCGCCGCGTTGCTGCCGCTCGTGCCGTTCGCGCCGGTGCGCGGCGGGATCGACATGGTCATCGTCGCCAATGTGCTCGCGTTGGCACTGCTGTGCAGCGCCGTCGCGTACCTGCTCTATTTCCGCCTGATCGCCGATATCGGCCCAACGCGAGCGCTTACCGTGACGTTCCTGATGCCGTTGTTCGGAATGCTCTGGGGGGCGCTGTTTCTCGGCGAGTCGATCACCGCGCCGATGCTCGGCGGCTGCGCGTTGATCGTCGGCGGCGTCGCGCTCGTCGCGTTCGCGCCGAAGCGTGCCGCGGCGTGAGAGGCGAGCGGGGACCCGCGAAGCGGGCTGCGCACGACACGGCGCGAAAGCGACGTGTCGCGTGGAGGCTAACGTCGAGCGGGAGCGAGACGTTAAGCGAGGCGAAAGCCGAGCGGCCGGAACTGCAATCTCGAATCGCCGCGCGAGGCCGACAACTCAACGGCTGCGGATCTCGACCGTCGCGGAAGGCCGAGGGCATCCGCGACGGCAACTTCGCTTCATTGGTAGAATCGCGGCACGATGAACGCGCCGTTGCCGCCTCCGATTGCGCCCGCGACCGAGCTTGCGCGACTGTTTGACGCGCAGCAGGCCGCGTTCGCGCGCGAACGCTATCCCGGCGACGCGACGCGACGCGACCGGCTCGAGCGTCTGCTCGCGCTCGTCAACGACAACGAGAAGGCGCTCATCGCGGCGATCGATCGCGACTTCGGACATCGCTCCGCGCATGAAACGCGGCTTGCCGAGCTCTACATCGTCACGTCGGGAATCCGTCACGCGCTCGCAAGCCTCGGCCGATGGATGAAGCCCGCGAGGGTGCGCACGCCGCTGCACCTGCTGCCGGCGCGCGGCACGCTGGTGCGCCAGCCTCTCGGCGTCGTCGGCATCATCAGCCCGTGGAACTACCCGGTCCAGCTCGCGCTCGTCCCGGCTACCGGTGCGCTCGCTGCCGGCAATCGCGTGATGCTGAAGCCGTCGGAGCTCACGCCGAACACGTCCGCTCTACTGCGGGATCTCGTCGCTCGACATTTTGGCGAAGACCAGTTCGCCGTCGTGCTGGGCGATGCGGCGGTCGGACAATCGTTCGCAGCGCTGCCGTGGGATCATCTCTTCTTCACCGGATCGACAGCGGTCGGCCGCCATGTCGCGCGCGCGGCCGCCGAGAACCTGACGCCGGTGACGCTCGAGCTCGGCGGCAAGTCGCCCGCATTGTTCGCGCCGGATGCCGACCTCGACGTCGCCGCGCCGCGTCTCGCCGTCGGTAAATTGCTCAACGCGGGACAGACGTGCATCGCGCCCGATTACGCGCTCGTGCCGCGTGCGCGGCGCGACGCGTTCGTTGCGGCGACTCGTGAAGCGATCACGAAGCTCTATCCGTCGATCGGAGACAACCCCGATTACACGTCGATCGTGAGCGAGCGCCACCATGCGCGGCTCGTCGGTCTCGTCGACGATGCGCGAGCGAAGGGCGCGACGATCGTCGAGATCAATGCGCGCGGCGATACGTTGGCTGCGGGCGAGCGCAAGCTTGCGCCGACGCTGATCGTCGACGCAACCGACGACATGGCGGTGATGCGCGAGGAGATCTTCGGTCCGCTGCTGCCGGTCGAGACGTACGCGACGCTCGACGACGCGATCGCGAAGATCAACGCGCGGCCGCGGCCGCTCGCGTTCTACTATTTTGGCGGTGACGTCGCCGACCGCGAGCGGGTGCTCACGCAGACGATCGCCGGCGGTGTCACCGTGAACGACACGCTGTGGCATTTCGCGCACGAGGGGATGCCTTTCGGCGGCGTCGGCGCATCCGGAATCGGCGCCTACCACGGCGAGCACTCGTTCCGCCTGTTCAGCAAGGAAAAGCCGGTGTTCCATCAACCGCGCTTCGCGGCGACGAAGCGGCTTCGTCCGCCGTACGGCAGGTCGTTCGAACAGGTGATGGCGCTGTTGAAGCGCGTCGGTTAGCTGCGCCGTTCGCTTCGCGCCTTGCGCGTCATGCAATGGCGCGCACCACGCCGCCGTCGACGCGCAATGCCGCACCCGTGGTCGCCGACGCCTGCGCGCTGCAGATATACGCGATCATGACCGCGACTTCATCGGGTGTAGCGAATCGCCGCAGCACCGAGGAAGGACGGGCGGTTTCGAAGAATTCGCGTTCCACGGTGGCGACGTCGACGCCGCGCTCGGCGGCCATGTGCGCGACGAATTCGCCGACGCCCTCCGAGGCGGTTGGCCCCGGCAGCACGCTGTTGACGGTAATGCAGGTGCCCGCGAGCGTCTCGGCGAGGCCGCGGGCGACCGCAAGCTGCGCCGTCTTCGTCATGCCGTAATGAATCATTTCGACCGGTATCTGCAGCCCCGACTCGCTCGAGACGAAGACGATCCTTCCCCAGTTGCGCGATCGCATGCCGCGAACGTAATGGCGTGCGAGCCGGACGCCGCTCAGCACGTTCGTTTCGAAGAACCGCATCCACTCGCCGTCGGTGATCTCGTCGAACGGTTTGATGTCGAAGATACCGAGATTGTTGACGAGCACGTCGACGTCGGACAGTTGACCGATCAGCGCCTGGCAGCCGCTCGCGCTGCCGAGATCGGCGGCGATGCCGTGGATTTTGGCGCCCGGGACGTCGGTTCTCAACCGGTCCATCGCAGCACGAACGCGTGCCTGCGTGCGTCCGTTGACGACCACGTGTGCCCCTTCGCGGGCAAGCGTGCGCGCCGTCGCGAAGCCGATGCCGGCGGTCGATCCAGTGACGAGCGCCCGCTTTGCGATCAATCCGAGATCCATTTGCGTCATTCCTTCCGAACACGAGGCGCCGGTCGCGTGGCGGCGGGACGGACGATCCACGACGCCGCGGCGCGATCCACGTTTGAGCGAGTCGGCATCGTGGCGTTCCCGGCGACGTCGGCAGGAACCCAGTCGCGGCGCGCCGATCAAATCGGTATCCGCGCGAGCGTTGTCCCAGGGGCCACGGCGATGAAGCTCACTTCCACTGCGTTTGTCGACGGAGGCGAGATTCCGTCGCGCTTCACGTGCGAGGGCGCAGACAAATCGCCGCCGCTCGCATGGACCGATGTGCCGGCCAACGCGAAAAGCCTCGCACTGATCGTCGACGATCCGGACGCACCCGATCCGGCGGCACCGAAAACGACGTGGGTGCACTGGGTCCTCTACAACGTTCCGGTCGACGCCGGCGGGCTTGCCGAAGCGGTGACGCAACTGCCGGCCGGCACGCTCGAGGGGCAGAACGATTGGAAGCGCACGGGCTATGGCGGTCCTTGCCCGCCGATCGGCCGCCATCGTTACTTCTTCAAGCTCTACGCACTTGGCGTGCGGTTGCCTGACCTTGGTCACGCCCTCAAAGCCGAGCTCGAGGACGCGATGAGGCCGCACATCGTCGAGCGGGTGGAGCTGATCGGCACGTATCGGAAGCGGCGTTAGGGAAGCGCGCGTTCGACGATCAACCGTTGAGCGACGTCCCGTGCCTGTCGCGCAAGGCGGATTTCGTCGCGCAGCTCCCAGTCCGGCGTCGGACCTCGCGAGAACAACGTTTGCATCAACTGCGCGACGTGCTCGTCGAGCTCCCAGACGACGAAGCGCGCATGGTCGACGATGGCGGCCCGAATGCGCTGCTCGTCGAGCGGCGACTGTGACTCGACCGCAAGATCGACGAGGTCGCGCAATGATGCGAGCGAATGCCAGCGTCCGATCGAGCCGTCGTATTGCCGATACAGCTCGAACTGGATCTCGCCGGTCGCGCTCCCGCACCGTGAAAGCCGATCGTCCTGAATCGCGGACACGGCGCGAGCGATCGCCTCGAGCTCGACAATCGCATCGACATCGCCGCGCCTTTGCGCAGCGAACGCGGCGGAGCCGAGTGCGAGCGCGATCGCAACCGGCAACGCGATCAGTCGCGTCGCCATGTATGCGGTGCCACGCATGATCGATTGCGGCGAAGATGAATGCGTCACGTGCGTCGTGTTGCCTTCACCTTCTCGAGCAGCGCCTCACGCCGGGCGAGAGACGCGGCAGGCCAGTACTGGTTGCGATCGTAGTACTCCTCCACCGCCGGCATGCCGGGCGGGATCACGACCCACGGCTGCTTCGACATCGTGAAGATGTGGATGTCGGGCGGAAAGCGATCGGGATTGTCGAGCGTGCCGACGCGCACGAAGCGCACGGCGTCCCCGGCTCCGGCGTAGTTGCTCCACACGGCGATCCGGCATGTCGCACAGCGTGCGATGTTCTGGCCCTTTCCGCTGTTCGACGGCGTCACGACGATCTCAACGTCGCCGTGCAGCCGGATGACACGGTCGGATTCGATCAGCGCGTTCAGCGCAAACGAAGCGCCGGTTTCGCGTTGACACCAGCGGCAATGACAGCAATGAACGAAGATGGGCTCGCTCGTCATCCGATAGCGAACGGAGCGGCACGTGCAGCCACCTTCGAACGGCGGTTTTTGAGGGGTTGTCATCGAGCCTCCCGTTTAGCGCGCAAGTCGCGGCTTGGCACCGCGCACGAACCACGCCGCGCCGGCGAACGTCACCACGACGAGTGAAGCAAAGAAGATGGCGTGATACCAAATGGGGAACTTGTCCAACAGCGAGTAATGTACCGGAACGAACAATGCGACCAGCGTGATGACGAGCACGTTGATCGCGTTGCCGTTGGTCTTCGTTATCCACGCGGCGACGACGCCGGCGCAGAGCGATGACAACGCGCCGACGATAAGCCTCGCAACCATCATGGCTTCGCTGAACGTCATCGCTTTCTCGACGTCTGCGTACGCCGGCCACGCGACGCGCATCAGCAGATTGGCTGCCGTGGCGACGACAAACCACACGACGACTCCCGCGACGACGGCTGCAATGCCTTTGATCACGTGAACCTCCGCAACGGTCTTACGCGTTCGCTGGCCGGCGCGGCGTCTTGGCTCCTCGAAACTCGACCACCGCCGCTGCAGCGACGAACGCGAGGCACGCCAAGCGTCCGATGGGACGTATGTGCGCGATGCTGAGCAGAAGCCCCGACAACGAGCCCGGACATCGCCATAACGGGTCCAGCGTCAATGCGGTCGATCGATTCTATCGCGCGCGTGCCGCATTTGTCCCATCACGTACGTCGCCGCGACGCAGCGATCGTCGCCCAGCATCAGCAACGCAAACAGCCGCTCCGCGAGCGTCGCCGCGTGCTGCATCCGGCGCTCGAGCAGCGGCGTCGCCTCGAAATCGAGCACGACGAAGTCGGCTTCCTTGCCGGGAGCGAAATTGCCGATGCGCTCATCGATGTGCAGCGCACGCGCGCCGCCGAGCGTCGCGAGATGCAACGCGGCAAAAGGCGACAGCCGGTGATGCAGCAGATGCGCGACCTTGTACGCCTCGTCGAGCGTGCGCAGCATCGAGAAGCTCGTCCCTGCGCCGATGTCGGTTCCCACGGCGACATGGACTCGGTGGCGGCGCGCGGCGTCGACATCGAACAGACCGCTGCCGAGAAAGAGATTCGACGTCGGGCAGAACGCCATCGCGGCGCCGGTCGCGCCCATCCGGTCGCGATCGGCGTCGTCGAGGTGCAAGCAGTGCGCGTAGATCGCGCGTTCGCGCAGTAACCCGAAGCGATCGTAGACGTCGAGATAGCTGCGGCTCCACGGATAGAGCTCGGCGACCCATTTCACCTCGTCGGCGTTCTCGGCGACGTGCGACTGCAGGTACAGGCCGTCATGCTCATCCAGCAGCCGTCCCGCCAGCTCGAGCTGGCGTTCGGTCGATGTCGGCGCAAACCGCGGCGTGACCGCGTAGAGCAGACGGTCGCGGCGGTGCCAGCGCTCGATCAGCGCTTGACTCTCCTCGTAAGACGATTCGGCGGTGTCGCACAGATCGGGGGGACAGTTGCGATCCATCATCACCTTGCCGGCGATCATTCTCGCGCCGAGCGCCTGCGCGGACGCGAAGAACGCGTCGACCGATTGCGGATGCACGGTGGCGAACACCGCCGCGGTGGTCGTGCCGTTGCGCAAGAGCTCGGCAAGGAAGAAGTCGGCGACCTCGCGCGCGTACTCGGGATCCTCGAAGCGGCGCTCGGTCGGAAACGTGTAGCGATTGAGCCACTCGAGCAGTTTCTCGCCGTACGCTGCGACGATGTCCGCCTGCGGATAGTGAACGTGCGCGTCGATGAATCCGGGCACGATCATCTTGCCGGTGTGGTCGATCAGCTCGGTTTGCGGCGGAAGCTTCGCCAGCAGCGCTGTCGCGTCGCCGCAGCGCGTGACATGGCCATCGGCGACGACGAGCACTCCGTCGGAATAGTGCTCGTACGCCCGCTCGCCGGCGACGACCGGGTCGTCGACCAGATGGACGATCTCGGCGCGGAACGCCTGCATGCGCTGCGCGCGTTCAGCCGTCATTGCGTCGGCGCACCCTGGGCGAACCACGCCGAAACGATCGCCCGTTCCTGATCGGTCATCTGCGTGAGGTTGCCGATCGGCATATAGCGGTTGCCCACGGTCTCGGCGATCTTCGCGGCATTCGCGGCGACCTGGTCGTTCGTCTCGAGCACGATGCCCTTCGGCGGCTGCGCGAAGCCTTCCTGCTTCGGCTGCGCCGCGTGGCACGCGACGCAACGCGTATCGACGATCGAGCGCACCTGCGCGAACGCGACCTTGGTCGCGCCGGCGTCACCGCTTCTCGGCATGATCGCGACCGCAACCGCGGCGAGCAGCGCCGCGCCGGCCGCGGGCAACCACGGCTTGACCGCGCCGCGATGGCGCAGCACGAAGAACTGCCGGATCAGCACGCCGGCAAGCATGATGACGGCGAGCACGAGCCAGCCGTGCGGGTGGCTGTACGTCATCGGATAGTGGTTGCTGATCATCGTGAACAGCACGGGCAGCGTGAAATACGTGTTGTGCACCGAGCGCTGCTTGCCGATGATGCCCGGCCGAGGATCGGGATCGCGCCCGGCACGAATGTCAGCGACCATCCGCTTCTGACCCGGAATGATGTGAACGAACACGTTCGCGACCATGATCGTGCCGAGCATCGCACCGACGTGCAGGTACGCGGCGCGCGCCGAGAAGACGTGAAAGAGCACCCACGTCGCCGCGACGACGTACGCGAACACGAGCGCGGCGAGCAGCGTCTCGCGACCTTCGAGTGCGCGGCACAGCGCGTCGTAGACCAGCCAGCCGGCGGCAAGCGTCGCAATGCTCGCCGCGATGGCGGCCGCCGGCGTCAGCGCCATCACGTTGCGGTCGATCAGATACGTGTTGGCGCCGTACCAATAGACGATCGCGACAAGCGCCATGCCTGAGAGCCACGTCGTGTACGCCTCCCACTTCGACCAGTGTAGATGCTCGGTCAATGGCTCGCCCTTCGGACCCGTGAGGAATTTCTGGCTCACGTAGAAGCCGCCGCCGTGAACGGCCCAAAGCTCGCCGAACACGCCGCGTTGCTCGTCGTCGGGCCGCGCCGGCGGCGTGAGCGAGTTGTCGAGCATCACGAAGTAGAACGAGGCGCCGATCCACGCGATGCCCGCGATCAGGTGGAGCCAGCGAACGAGGAGGTTCGCCCAGTCGATCAGATACGCTTCCATGGCGGCTCAGTGACCCAATTGGCCAAATTCGGCGCGAGCTCCGCCGGTCGTCCCCGCGGCGGCGGGGACCCAGTGTCTTTACGCGCAGACGACACTGGATTCCCGCCTGCGCGGCAATGACGGCTCGAAGTCGTCCCCGCGAACGGGGGAACCCAGTGTCTTTCGGGCCAACGACGCTGGATTCCCGCGTGCGCGGGAATGACGATGAAGTTACTTCTTCGGCAGGCTTCCCTGTACCCCTTCGACGTAGAAGTCGAGCTTCTGCAAGTCGCCGTCGGCCATCACCTTGCCTGCGGCGAGTCGTTCCTTTCCGGTGTTGTCCTTCATCGGACCGGTGAACGGATGCAGCTTGCC
Organism: uncultured beta proteobacterium; assembly: GCA_963728935.1. Lineage (GTDB taxonomy): Bacteria > Pseudomonadota > Gammaproteobacteria > Burkholderiales > Casimicrobiaceae > CAVSMC01. The sequence continues at coordinate 260,738 of CAVSMC010000012.1, forward strand.
CGACGCGATGTCGTTCGTCTTCGCCGCGACGAGATCGGCGACGTCTTTCGGCACCGCCGGATTGAGCGGCGCGAGCTTGATCATGCCGTCCTTGATGCCGCCCCAGACGTTGGTGCCCTTCCACGTGCCGGCCATCACTTCCTGCGTCACCTTCGTGTAGAACGCGCCCCACTGGTGCGTCGTTGCCGACAATTGCGCCTTCGGACCGTATTTCGACATGTCCGAGTGATAGCCGAACGCGTATTTGCCCTTCTCCTCGGCGGTCTGCACGACGGCGGTCGAATCCGTGTGATGCGTCAGCACGTCGGCGCCCTGCGCGATGAGCGTGCTCGCCGCTTCGCGTTCGCGGCCGGGGTCGTACCACGAGTTCGTCCAGATCACCTTGAGCTCGGCCTTCGGATTGACGCTGCGCATGCCAAGCATGAACGCGTCGATCCCTTGCACGACTTCGGGGATCGGAAACGCGGCGACGTAGCCGGCGACGTTCGACTTCGTCATCTTGCCGGCGATGATGCCGCACAGATAGCGGCCCTCGTAGAAGCGCGCGTTGTAGATGCCGACGTTCTTCGCCGTCTTGTACCCTGTCGCGTGCATGAACACGGTATTCGGGAATTGCTGCGCGACCTTGAGCGTCGGATTCATGTAACCGAACGACGTCGTGAAGATCAGCTTGTAGCCGCTCGATGCGAACTCGCGGATCACGCGCTCGCTGTCGGCGCCTTCGGGCACGTTCTCGACGTATTTGGTCTCGACCTTGCCGGCGAGCGCTTTCTCCATTTCCCTGCGGCCGGAATCGTGCTGGAACGTCCAACCGGCGTCGCCGATCGGGCTCACGTACACGTAGCCGACTTTGAACGGCCCCTGCGCCGCCGCGGGTCCCGCCGCGATTGCACCCAGCGCGGCGCCTGTCGCGAGCGCCAGCGTCCAGCGGGTTATGCGATGCTTGTCGTTCATTTGTGTGTCTCCGTGGTGTGACGTCAATCGGGCCGGTACGACCGTCCCAGCGAAAGCGGCGAATTCAACCGGATGGTAGCGACATTGCGCGAGATCGCGACGAGCACGATGATCGTCGCGAGATACGGCAGCGCGGACAGGAACTGCGCCGGCACGTCGATGCCGCCCCCCTGCGCGAAGAACTGCGCGATCGTCACGCCGCCGAACAGATACGCGCCGATCATCACGCGCGCCGGCCGCCACGTCGCGAACACGACGAGCGCAAGCGCGATCCATCCGCGGCCCGCGACCATGCCCTCGACCCACATCGGCGCATAGAACTCGGCGAGGTGCGCGCCGCCGAGTCCCGCGAGCGCGCCGCCGAACAGCGTCGCCAGCCAGCGAATGCGCACGACCGGATAACCGATCGCATGCGCCGATTCCGGCGACTCGCCGACCGAGCGCAGCACGAGGCCGGCGCGGCTCTTGTACAGGAACCAGCTCACCGCCGCGAACACCGCCCACGACACGTAGACGAGGTAATGCTGGCGAAACAGGATCGGCCCGAGCACGGGAATGTCGCCGAGCAACGGCAGATGCTCGGTGCCTTCTTTCAGCAGCGAAACGCTTTCGAACGGCTTGCCGACGAACGCGGAAAGGCCGACGCCGAACAGCGTCAGCGCGAGGCCGCTCGCGACCTGGTTCGCCATCAAGTTGAGCGTGAGCAGCGCGAAAATCGCCGACATCGCCGCGCCGGCCGCCATGCCGGCGACAACGCCGAGCCACAGGTTGCCCGTCGTTGCCGCGGTCGCGAACCCTGCGATCGCGCCGACCAGCATCATGCCCTCGACGCCGAGATTGAGCACGCCTGATCTTTCGGTGATCAACTCGCCCAGCGCGGCGAACACCAGCGGCGTACCGGCGGCGATCGTCGCCGCGAGAATCGGAACGATGCTGTCGATCACGACGCGGCCCCCATCGCGGCAACCGAAGCCGGCGCACGCTGCGCACGCACGACTTTCAGGCGATAGTTGATGAAAACGTCGGACCCGAGCAGGAAGAACAGCAGCATCCCTTGGAACAGGCCGGTCATCGCTGAGGGCAGGTTGAGCCCCATCTGCGCTGCTTCGCCGCCGAGATAGAGCAGCGACATCAGCAGGCTCGCGAGCAGGATGCCGAACGGATGCAACCGCCCGACGAAGGCGACGATGATCGCGGCGAAGCCGTAGCCCGGCGACACCGATGGCAGCAACTGTCCGATCGGGCCCGCCACTTCGCCGACACCGGCGAGACCCGCCGCCGCGCCGCCGATCAGCAAGCCGAGCCATACCATGCGCCGCGCATTGAATCCGGCGTAGCGCGCCGCCGCGTCGGCGAGACCCGCCACGCGCATCTGGAAGCCCAGGAAGCTGCGGTTGAGGAAGATGTAACCGGCGGCGATCGCGGCGAGCGACAGCAGGAACGAAGCGTTCAACCGAGTGTTGGGAACCAGCATCGGATAAAGAGCAGTGTCGGTGAACTGTCGCGTCTGCGGGAAGTTGAAGCCCTCCGGATCTCGCCACGGACCGTGCACGAGATAGCTCAGCAGCAGGCTCGCCACGTAGACCAGCATCAGGCTCGTCAGGATCTCGCTCGTGTTGAAGCGCGTTCGCAGAAGTGCCGGTATCGCGGCCCATAGCATGCCGCCGATCGCGCCGGCGACGATCATCATCGGCAGCACGAACGGATTTTCGCTTTGGTAGAAGTACAGCGCCACGCCACCGCCGAAGATCGCGCCGAGCGTGAGCTGACCTTCAGCGCCGATGTTCCAGACGTTCGCCCGATAGCCGCACGCGAGACCGACGGCGATCAGCATCAGCGGCGACGCCTTGAGCAGCAGCTCGGCAACGCCGTTCAAATCGCGAATCGGGTGAATGAAGAACGTGTAGAACGCGTGCACGGGATTCTTGCCGAGCGCCGAGAACAGGACGAATCCCGCGACGACGGTCAACGCCGCCGCGAACAACGGCGCGAGCCAGCCCATCAACGGCGACGGCTCGGCGCGCGCTTCAAGCTTGAGCCGCATGGTTCCTCTCCTCATGTGCGCCCTCAGAAGCGCCGGCGCGAAATTCGTTGCCTTGAGTCATCGGGCGCTGCTCGGTCGGACCGCGACGGCCCCTTCGGGACTTGGCGCGCCTGCGGCGCGCCCGCGGTCCTCACTCGCGGGCGAGAAGTGCGCGGGATCGCCGGCGTCGGGCCACATGCCGCTCATCCACACGCCGACTTCCTCGACGTTCGTCTGCTTGATCGGTTTTGCCGGCGACAACCGGCCCTTGGCGATGACGACGAGTCGATCGCTCACCTCGAACAGCTCGTCGAGCTCCTCGGAGAGCACCAGAATCGCCACCCCTTCGTTGCGAAGGTCGATGATCTTCTGTCGTATGAACGCCGCCGCGCCGACGTCGACACCCCACGTGGGTTGCGCGACGACGAGCACCTTGGGCTTTTGCAGCATCTCGCGGCCGACGATGAACTTCTGCAGGTTGCCGCCGGAAAGGCTCTTCGCCTCCGCCTGCGGGCCGCCGCACTTGACGTTGTAGTCGTCGATGCACTTCTTCGCGAACGATTCGACCTCGTCGAAGCGCACGAGACCGTGCCGCACGTAGCCTTTGCGGTGCGCGGTCAGCAACGCGTTGTCGGCTAGCGCCATGCGCGGCACCGCGCCGCGGCCCAAACGCTCCTCGGGAACGAAGCACATGCCGAGCGCGCGTCGTTCCGCGGGACCGGTTGCGCCGACTTCCTGGCCGCACAAGATGATCGGGTGTTTTTCCGATAACGGCTCCTCGCCGGAGATCGCCGCGAGCAGCTCCTGCTGGCCGTTGCCCGATACGCCCGCGACGCCGACGATCTCGCCGGCGTGCACGGTGAGGTGCATGTCCTTGAGATCGGTGCCGAACGGATCGGGCGACGCACGGTTCAACCCGGCGAGCACGAGCCGCGGCTCGCCGATCGTCGGCGCGCCGTGCTGCGGATGCGGCAAGTCCTTCCCGATCATCATCCGCGCCATCGATTTGGGCGTTTCCTGCCGCGGATCGCAATGAGCGGTGACCTGACCGCCGCGAAGCACGGTTGCCCCGGTGCAAAGCTCCTGGATCTCGTCGAGCTTGTGGCTGATGTAGAGGATGCTGCAGCCTTCGCCGGCGAGCTGCCGCAACGTCTCGAAGAGCTTGCGCACCGCCTGCGGTGTGAGCACGGACGTCGGCTCGTCCATGATCAGCAGTTTCGGATTGACGAGCAGGCAGCGGATGATCTCGACGCGCTGGCGCTCGCCGACCGACAGCGAATGGACGAGCCTTCGCGGGTCGACCGGCAATCCATAGCGCTCCGAGACCTCGGTGATCCGCTGTGCAAGAGGACCGAGCGGCGGCTTGCCGGGCAGCGCGAGCGCGACGTTCTCGACCACCGTCAACGTTTCGAACAGCGAAAAATGCTGGAACACCATGCCGATGCCGAGCTCGCGCGCGTGCGCGGGATTGACGACGATCACGGGCCTGCCTTCCCAGCGCATCTCGCCGGCGTCGGGCTTCACGACGCCGTAGACGATCTTCATCAGCGTGCTCTTTCCCGCGCCGTTCTCGCCGAGCACGGCATGGATGTCGCCCGGCATCACCGACAGCGAGACGTCCTTGTTCGCGACCACGCTCGGATAGATCTTGGTGATGCCATGCAATTCGATGCGCGGTACACCTGCGGCTGCAGGCTGTGCAACGGTCGGCATCGGGTTTCCTCTCGACAACGCGGTAATGAAGATCGGGGGCGATCAGGCGCGGCGCGCGCTGAGCGCATCGGTCGCCGCGGCAGCCGCGGCGCGGGCGTGCATTTGCAAGAGCTCGGCCACGACGGCGATCGCGATCACCGCAGGTTCCTTGCCCGGAATGCCGGCGATGCCGATCGGGCACGTCATCGTCGCGAAGCGCTCGACGGGCATGCCGCGTCGCTCGATCCGCTTCTCGAATGCGCGCCGTTTGGTCATCGATCCGATCAATCCGAAGTATGCATAGTCGGCGCGACGAAGGATCTTCTCGGCGAGCGCCTCGTCGATCGCATGGCTGTGCGTCATCACGAGGAAGTACGCACCGGCGGGCGCCGCATCGACCTCGGCCTCGGTCGCATCCGTGCACACGACAGTCACGTTGGGCGGAATGTCGCGCGGAAACTCGCTATCGCGCTCGTCGACCCACGTGACCCGGCACGGCACATCCGCGAGCGTGCGAACGATCGCGCGTCCGACGTGTCCGGCGCCGAACAGCACGATGCGAAAATCGGTCGCGCGGACGGGGTCGATGAAGATGGTCCGGTTCGTCGTACCCGCGAACGCGGGGACCCCGTGTCGTTCGTCGCAGGACACTGGATTCCCGCGTTCGCGGGAATGACAGTCCGAGTCGATCGTTGCAAGCCGCGCGACGCTATCGTCGGCAAGCGCGGCTCGCGCGATCGCGATCGCCTGATCGTCGATCGCAGCATCGAGCGAACCGTGCACGGCGCCGCGCGTGACGACGAGCTTGCCGGTCGTCGCAGGGCGATCGACCGCGGTGACGATGACGGCGCCGTCACCGGCGCGACGGATATCGGCAAGCGCTTGCAGCCACGGCTCGTCGCCGTTGATCGGCTCGAACATCAGATTGACCAGCCCGCCGCAACATTGACCGAGGCTCGCGCCGAGCGGAAAGCGGCGCAGCGGCGCGTCGCTCGGGCGGCCGGCGGCCAGCTCGTCGCGCGCGATCGCGATCGCCTTGTGCTCGAGGTGACCGCCGCCTATCGTGCCGTGCACGTCGTCGGCGGTGACGATCATCTTGGTTCCGGCGCCGCGAGGCACCGAGCCCCTGGTCGATGCGACGGTCACCACGATCGACGGCGTGCGCGCTTCGCGCAGACGCAACAGCGTATCGAGCCAGTGGCTCATCGTGCTCCTCCGATCACGCCGGAACCGCGGCGTGTGCCGCGGTGCTCACGCGCGCGCGGCGCGCCGCGAGCTCGTTCACCGACATCAGGATCGCCTCGGCGGTCGCCGGTGCGTCGAGCTTCGGCGACAGCGCGTAGTCGGCGGTCGACGCGATCGCGTCACGGATCGCGTGCAGCGTCGAGATCGCGAGCATCAGCGGCGGCTCGCCGACCGCCTTCGAATGGAAGATCGAGTCCTCGACGTTCTTGCCCGACTCATAGATGCGAACGTTGAACTGCGGCGGCACGTCGCTCGCGACGGGGATCTTGTATGTCGACGGCGCGTGCGTCATCAGCTTGCCCTTGTCGTTCCACCACAGCTCTTCCATCGTGAGCCAGCCCATCCCCTGCACGAAGCCGCCCTCGATCTGGCCCATGTCGATCGCCGGATTGAGCGAGCGCCCGACGTCGTGCAGGATGTCGACGCGCGTGAGCCGGTTCTCGCCGGTCAGCGTGTCGATCGCTACCTCGGAAACCGCGGCGCCATAGCAGAAATAATAGAACGGCATGCCGGTCCACGTCTTGCGGTCGTAGCCGATCTTCGGCGTGCGGTAGTAACCGGTTGCCGACAGCGACACGCGCGCGAAGTACGCGAGCTTCACCAGCTCGTCGAACGTCACCGTCTGGTCGCCGGCTTGCACCGCGTTGTTGCGGAACACGACCGTTTCCGGTGCAACGGCGAAATGCACCGCGGCGAACTCGGTCAATCGCGCCTTCAACTTGCGCGCGGCGTCCTGCGCAGCCTTGCCGTTCATGTCGGCGCCCGACGACGCGGCCGTTGGCGACGCGTTCGGAACCTTGCTCGTGTCCGACGCCGTTATACGGATGCGCCCGATGTCGACCTGCAGCTCCTCGGCGACGACCTGCGCCACTTTCGTGAACAGACCCTGGCCCATCTCGGTGCCGCCGTGATTCAACATCAGCGTGCCGTCGGTGTAGACGTGCAGCAGGCAGCCGGCCTGGTTCAGATGCGTCGCGGTGAAAGAGATGCCGAACTTGACCGGTGTCAACGCGATGCCGCGCTTCACGTACGGGCTCGTCGCGTTGAACGCGCGGATCGCGTCGCGACGCGCGTGGTAGTCGGCGCTCTTCTCGAGGTCGGCGACGATGTCGTGGATCACGTTGTCGACGATCGTCTGCCGGTAGTGCGTGACGTTGCGATCGGTCTTGCCGTAGAAATTGGCCTTGCGCACGTCGAGCGGGTCCTTGCCGAGGTGGCGCGCGATGTCGTCGACCACCGCTTCGATGCCGACCATGCCCTGCGGGCCGCCGAAGCCGCGGAACGCCGTGTTCGACTGCGTGTTGGTCTTGCAGCGGAACGACAGGATGCTGACGTTCTCGAGGTAATAGCAGTTGTCGCTGTGGAGCATCGCGCGGTCGTTGATCGACCCCGAAAGGTCGGCCGAATAGCCGCAGCGCCCGGCGAGCACGAAGTCGACGCCGAGGATGCGGCCGTCGTCGTCGAAGCCGACTTCGTATTCGGTGACGAAGTCGTGCCGCTTGCCGGTGATGATCATGTCGTCGTCGCGGTCGAGCCGAAGCTTGACCGGACGGCGCGTCTTGCGGGCGAGCAGCGCCGCGACGCACGCGAACAGCCCCGGCTGGCTTTCCTTGCCGCCGAAGCCGCCGCCCATCCGACGGCATTCGACGACGACGTCCTTCGACGGCAGATCGAGCGCGTGCGCGACCTGGTGCTGCACCTCGCCGGGATGCTGCGTCGAGCTGTAGACGTGCATCGTGCCGTCTTCCTTCGGCACCGCATACGCGATCATGCCTTCGAGATAGAACTGCTCCTGGCCGCCCATGCGGATCTTGCCGGCGAGCCGATGTGCCGCGGTTGCGATCGCCGCGCGCGGATTGCCGCGCAGCAGACGCTCGGTCGGCAGCACGAACGACTGGTCCTTCAACGCGGCTTCCGCGGTGAGGTTCGGCTCGAGATCTTCGTATTCGACGACCGCAAGGCGCGCCGCGCGCCGAGCTTGCTCGACCGTTTTCGCGGCGACGGCGAACAGCGACTGACCGTAGTACTGGACGAGCGCGGTCGCGAAGATCGGATCGTCGGCAACGACCGGACCGTAGTCGTTCTTGCCCGGAATGTCCTTGGCCGTGATGACGGCGACCACGCCGGGTGCCGCGGCGACTTTCGCGAGGTCGACCGAAATGAGCCTCGCATGCGCGCGCTCGCTCAAGCCGATCGCGGCGTACAGCGTGCCGCGCGCCTCCGCGATGTCGTCGACGTAGGTCGCCTCGCCGGCGACGTGCAGATGGCCGCTGTCGTGCGGCAGCGGCGTGCCGACGCCGCCGCTGACCGATCGTTCGCTCATGGCGCTCACTCGCCCTCCGATCCGTCGTGGTTTGTCGTTTCATCGCGCCGTCGGGCGAACGGCTCGTTCGCGCGGTGGCGCCCCCTTCGGGCCTTGGTTTTGCCCACTGCGCTCACTCGACGATATCGAGCACGCGCGTCGCCGCTGCGTGCCCGGTGGTCTCGATCCAGAAACGATACAGCAGGTTCTTCGTCACGAGTCGCCGGTACGACGCGCTCGCGCGCATGTCGGTGAGCGGCGTGTAGTCGCGATCGAGCTCCGCCATCGCCGCGCGCACGGTCTCTTCGGTCCACGGACGATCGATCAGCGCGCGTTCGCACCCGGTCGCGCGCTTGGGAATCGCGGCGACGCCGCCATACGCGATGCGTGCCGAGCGGACGACGCCGGCGTCGACTTCGATCCGGTAACCGCCGCACACGGCCGAGATGTCCTGGTCGAAACGCTTGCTGATCTTGTACGAGCGAACGTGCGCGGGTGCCGCCGGCTTCGGCACGCGGATGCGCTCGACGAACTCGCCCGGCTCGAGCGCCGTCTTCTGGTACGCGACGTAGAACTGATCGAGCGCGACCTCGCGCGTCTTGGTACCCTTGCGCAGCACGAGCGTCGCGTCGAGCGCCATCAGCGCCGGCATCGAATCGCCGATCGGCGAGCCGTTGGCGACGTTGCCGCCGAGCGTTCCCGCATTGCGGATCGGCGGCGACGCGAAGCGGCGGAAGAGCTCGTCGAGCTCGGGATAGTGGCGGACGAGCTCGGCGAAGGCGTCGGTCAGCGAGACGGCGGCGCCGATCTCGACGTGCGTGTCGCCCACCGAAAGTTGCTTGAGCTCGGCGACGTTGCCGACGTAGATCACCTTGTCGAGATCGCGGTGCTGCTTCGTCACCCACAGCGCGACGTCGGTGCAGCCGGCGACGATGCGCGCGTCGGGGTGCTCGGTGCGCAGTGCGGCGAGATCGGCGATGCGCGCCGGCGCCCAGTACTGGCGATTGGCCGACGCGAGCGCGAGCGTGTCGCGGCGCTGGATCGAGCGCAGCCGTTCGATCATTTCGCGCTCGCTGCGCGACGGCTGCTTGTCGCCGAGCGAAGAGAACGAGCAGTTCATCCAGTTCTCGTCACGCTTGCGGGTGCCGTTGCCGTATTCGTACATTCGCGCGGCGGCGTCGACGATCGGGCGATAACCGGTGCAGCGGCAGAGGTTACCCGCGAGCGCGTCGTTGACGTCGGTGCGCGACGGGCGATCGGCCGACTTGTAGAGCGCGAACAGGCTCATCACGAAGCCCGGCGTGCAGAAGCCGCACTGGGAGCCATGGCAGTCGACCATCGCGCGCTGAACGGGGTGCAGCGAGCCGTCCGGGTGCTTGAGGCTTTCGACGGTGATCAGCTCCTTGCCGTCGAGCGCGGGCACGAACTGGATGCATGCGTTCACGGCGCGAAAGCGCACGGCGTTGCCGTCGAGCTCGCCCAGCACGACCGTGCAGGCGCCGCAGTCGCCCTCGGCGCAGCCTTCCTTCGTCCCCGTCCGCCCGAGATCGTCCCGCAGGAAGTTCAGCACGGTCCGAGTCGGATCGACGTCGCCGATCGCGACGACTTCGCCGTCCAGCACGAACCGCACCGTTGCGCTCGCCGCCGCCTTTCGCTTTGCTGCCGCCATGGTGACTCCTTGCCTGACGTTCGTGCCGGTCAACTTCCGCGGTACGTCGTGTAGCTCCACGGAGAAACGAGCAGCGGGACATGATAGTGGGCATCCGGGTCGGCGACGCCGAAGCGCAGAACGACGTCGCCGACGAACGGCGGCGAGGGGAGCGTCACGCCGCCGCGCGCAAAATGATCGCCGACGGCGAACACGATTTCGTAGACGCCCGCGCGCATCGCTTCGCCTTCGAGCAACGGCGCGGCGGTGCGACCATCGGCGTTCGTCATCGCCGCGGCGACCTGGCGCCGACGCTCGCCGTCCACCGCAAAGACGGTCAGCGCGATCCCGGCGCCGGGTTTGCCTTGCGCGGTGTCGAGGACATGCGTGGTCAACCTGCCCATGGTTCCTCCGATGCGAGCCGCCATGCTGCGCCGGGCTGGAAAACGTGTCAACAATAATTTTTAAGATTGTTGACATTGTGCTCGGCCGGCGCCCGGCTCCTCAGCCAAGGGTCGGCAAGCGGGACGACGCCCCGCGCCGGGGCGACCGGTGAAGGCCGATGCTTGCAATAGCTGCCGCAACGTGTTAACAATACGTACCCCATTCTGCTGACATTTGTGATGACCGCACGCCAGACGAAGCTACGCCCCGGTCGAGGAGCCGGCGTAGGCCGGCCGTCGCGTCCCGCCCGCCATGGCGGTTGCGGTCCGAACGAGGACGAGATCTTCGCGCGCATCTACGACGCGGTGCTCGACCATCGGCTGCAGCCCGGCACCAAGCTGAAGGAGGTCGCGCTCGCGGAGGCCTTCGGCGTCAATCGCGCCGTCATTCGCAAAGTGCTCGCGCGGCTGTCGTACAACCGCCTGGTATCTCTTCGGCCGAACCGAGGCGCGGTCGTCGCGAGCCCGTCGGTCGGCGAAAGCCGCGATCTCTTTGCCGCGCGGCGCGTCGTCGAAGCGGCGATCGTCGAATCGGTCGCGCGCAAGTCGTCGCGCGCCGACGTCAAGGCGCTGCGCGCGCATACAGAGCTCGAGCACGACGCGTACGGGCACGGCGACATGCGACGCGGTTTGAAGCTCTCGCTCGAATTCCACCGCGAGCTCGCGCGGCTCGCCGCCAACGGCGTGCTCAGCGAGTTCCTCGATCAGCTGATCGCGCGAACGCCGCTCGTCGTGCTCGCGCACAAGGCGAGCGGCAGCGACTCCGCGTGCTCCGACGACGAGCACACGGAGATCGTCGACGCGATCGCCCGCGCCGACGCGCCGGCCGCGGTAGCCGCGATGAACGCGCATTTGTCGAGCCTCGAGGGCCAGCTCGACCTCACCGAGGCGCTGCTGTCCACGCCCGACTTCGCGGCGATCTTCGCTGTGTCGGAAGCGTAGCGATGGCAACGCGCCCGGCACGCGACGACGCGACCTACCCGCGCGACCTCGTCGGCTACGGCCGTACGCCGCCGCTCGCCGACTGGCCGGGCGGCGCGCGCATCGCCGTGCAGTTCGTGCTCAATTACGAGGAAGGTGCCGAGCGCTCGGTGCTGCACGGCGACGACGCATCCGAGCAGTTCCTCGCCGAGATCGCGGCGCCGGCGTATCCCGCCCGGCACATGAGCATGGAATCCATCTACGAGTACGGCTCGCGCGCCGGCGTCTGGCGGATCCTGCGCGAGTTCGAGCGACGGGCGTTGCCGCTCACGGTATTCGGCGTTGCGATGGCGCTCGAGCGGCACCCCGAAGTCACCGCCGCGTTTCGCGGGCTCGGGCACGAAATCGCCTGCCACGGATGGCGCTGGATCCCCTATCAGAACGTCGACGAGGCGACCGAACGCGAGCACATGCGGATCGGCGTCGATGCGATTCGCGCGATGACCGGCGAAGCGCCGCTCGGCTGGTATACGGGCCGCGACAGCCCGAACACGCGTCGTCTGGTCGTCGAGCACGGCGGGTTTCTCTACGATTCCGACAACTACGGCGACGATTTGCCGTTCTGGACGTTGGTCGAAAGCGTCCGCGGTCGCATTGCGCACCTCGTCGTTCCCTATGCGCTCGACACCAATGACATGCGCTTCGCCGCGGCGCACGGCTTCGCAAACGGCGACGCGTTCTTCGCCTATCTGCGCGACGCGTTCGACGTGTTGTACGCCGAGGGCGCCGAACGGCCGAAGATGCTGTCGATCGGCCTGCATTGCAGGTTGATCGGACGCCCCGGCCGTTTCGCGTCGCTGCAGCGATTCCTCGACCACGTCGCGCGCCACGACGACGTGTGGATCTGCCGTCGCGTCGACATCGCACGCCACTGGGGCGCGCACCATCCGTACGAGGCGCAATGACCCCCGCACGCAAGATCGATCTCGCCGCGCTGTCGACGGCGTCGACAGACGAATTCGTCGCCGCGCTCGGCGGTGTGTTCGAGCATTCGCCGTGGATCGCCGAGCGCGCGTACGCGGCACGTCCGTTCGCGAGCGTCGACGCGCTTCATGCGGCGATGCTTGCGGTGCTCGACGTCGCGCCGGCCGACGCGAAGCTTGCGCTGATCCGCGCTCACCCCGAGCTCGCGGGCAAGGAAGCGCAGCAGGCAACGATGACCGCAGAGTCGGTCGGCGAGCAGGCGAGCGCAGGTCTCGACCGCTGCACGCCCGCCGAGCTCGTCCAGTTGCGCGACGGCAATCGCGCCTACCGCGACAAGTTCGGCTTCCCGTTCGTGATGGCGGTCAAGGGACGCAGCCGCCACGAGATCCTCGCCGCGCTCGCGACGCGGCGGCACAACGCCCGCGAAGACGAATTCGCGCGCTGCCTCGCCGAGATCGGCAAGATCGCGCGGTTGCGGCTGGACGCATTGCTCGCCGCCGGCTGACGCGTTTGCGAAGCGATCAGACCGTGCGCTTGCGCCGCTCGTCGAGGATGTGCTCGAGAATCGGGATGCTTTGCCGCATGCCGTCGAGGTTGGGATTGATCGCGAGCGCCTTGCGTGCGTACTCGAGCGCTCGCTCGTAGTACTCGAGCCGGACGTAGATCTGCGCGTAACCGGCGAGCGCGCCGAAGTGGTACGGGTTGCGCTTGATCACTTCGTCGCAGTCAGCGAGCGACTTGTGCAGATCGCCGGCGAGAAAATACAGCGTCGCGCGCCTGTTCCATCCTTCGGCGTAGTCGGGCTTGCGCTCGATGATCCGGCTGAACGTGTCGATCGCCTGCGCGACGTCGCCGGCGTTCATCTGCTCGATGCCGGTCTGATAAAGAGCGTCGACCTCGGCGTCGCCCGAGCGCGCCCAAATGCGCCATAGCGCCTGCTCGGCACGCTCGCGCGTGTTGGCGTCGACATCGCGCAGCGCATTGACGAGCGCCTTCGCGTCGGCCATCGTACCGACTACGCCCAGCCGCTCGGCGGCGTCGCGGCGCGCCTGCGCTTCCGTTTGCGAAAGCCCGCGAATCGCCTGCTCGCGCGTGAGCTCGGCGCCGTTCGCGCTCGCGCCGGCGAGCAACACGATCGATACGACGGCGGACAGCAACGCATGCATGGCCGGGCGTGTTCGCGGCGATGACGAGCGATCAGACTACGCCGCGGCTCGCGAACGAGCAACCCTGAAGCGCAGTCCAATCGAAGTCATGCGCACGCTCCTCGAGCCTCGGCTGATCAACGGCGCGTTCGGCGACCCGGGCCTATACGTCGATTTTCGCGACGATCGGCGAGGGTTGCTGTTCGACCTCGGCGATCTGTCGACTCTGCCGCCGCGCAAGCTGATGCGTTTGTCGCACGTGTTCGTCACGCATACGCACATGGATCACTTCGCCGGCTTCGATCACCTGCTGCGCGTCGTGCTCGGCCGCAAGCCCCGCGTGACGCTCTTCGGCGGGCCCGACTTCGCCGCGCAGGTCGAGCACAAGTTGCGCGCGTACACGTGGAACGTCGTCCACCGCTACGACGTCGCGCTCGTGATCGACGTCCGCGAGATCGGCGCCGACGGACGGGCGCTGGAAGCGCGGTTCTCGAGCCGGACGCGGTTCGCCCGCGAACCGGGCCGGTCGTTCGCGCTCGCCGACGACGTCGTGCACGACGAATCGACGTTTCGCGTGCGCGCGCGGTTCGTCGACCACGATATCCCGTGCCTCGCGTACGCGGTCGAGGAGAAGGCGCATGTCAACGTGCGCAAGGAGCGCATCGCCGAGCTCGGTTTCGCGACGGGCGCCTGGCTGCGCGATCTCAAGCACGCCGTGCTGACCGGCGCATCGGACGACGCGCCGATCGACGTCCGCTGGCGCGACCGCCACGGCGACCACGCCGTCCAGCGCACGGTGAGCGAGCTGCGCGACGTGATCCTCGACGTCGTTCCCGGCCGGCGCGTCGGCTACGTCACCGACCTTCGCTACACCGAGCGCAACGTGCGCACGCTTTGCGAGCTGCTCGCCGGCGTCGACGTGTTGTTCATCGAATGCGTCTTCCTCGACGAGGATCGCGATCACGCTGCGCGAAAGAACCATCTGACGGCGCGGCAGGCGGGACAGATCGCCGCCGGCGTCGGCGCGAAGTCCGTCGTGCCGTTTCACTTCTCGCCGCGCTACGAAGGCCGGTCGGACGAGCTGATCGAGGAAATGCGCGCGGCCGCGTCCGGGCAGGCGGACGCGTCGCTCAGAACTCCTGATTCGTCCCTACGTTCCACTTGAGCGTCACGGGCGCGTCCGGCTGTCCGTTCGGCTTCAGCGGTGTGTACGTGTACGCGACCTTGCTGAACGCGAGCGACACGCTCTCGGTCGGTTTGCCGCCGTCACTCGCATCGCCGATGCGCATGACGAAGACCTCGTTCAGCGTGATCGTCAGAAAGTTGACGTTGCCGCCACCGCTGCGGCGCTGCGCGAGCACCACGGTAGGGAAATGCGTGCCCTTCAGGCAATGACGGAAGAGGCTGGGCGAAGCCTTGTCGACGTGTTTGACGAGCGCGAGCTCGCTGACATGCGGCCTGCCGGTGCCGCTGCCGCCGCTCGGCGACGGCAGCTCGACGCCCCACGACCATGAAACCACCTCGATCTCGTCCTTGTGACTGACGTCGGTCGCTTCGCCGTTGACGCCGTCAACTTTCAGAAAGATGTCGACCGCCATTCCCGCGCTCCGGAACAAAGCGTCGAGCATACGCCGATCGGCGCGGGATCGCCGCGGCGTACGGCGGCTTTCGAGCGCTCATTCGCAGCCCTTCCACTCGGGCGCGAATCTGAAGTGATAGACGACGAGCTGGCTCTTTCGTCGAACAGGTCGGCGTCGTCGCGAACGGCACGTCGCCGGCTCGAACGGGTAGACGAGCTTGCGCTGGGGAACGATCTCGACGACCTCGCAATCGATCCGGCCGTTGACGTTGCATTCGAGCGTGAAGCGCTTGCCGACGACCGGTTCGAAATCGCTCGGCAGGAACCACTCGCGATCTTCGCCGAGCTCGTCAGATGCTGCCAGACCTTTTCGATCGGGGCGCGGATGCGGATCTCGGTTCGGATTTCGTTCACGCGTCGCGCTCGATCTGCCGCTTGAGCTCGCGCAGCGAGTCGTCCCATTGCGAGGCGAGGCGCGCGAGCCATGCGTCGACCTTCTTCAGCGGTCGCGGGTTGAGGCACTGGATTCGCTCGCGTCCGTTACGCCCGCACCGAAATGAGGTTCGCCGCGCGCAGCACGTGCAGGTGCGCAATATCGGGCGGTCGTCGTGTCAAGCGCATCGCCTGCGCACGCACGGCGAGCGCGTACGCTTGAGGCCTCACGCTCAGCGCTTGCGACGGACACATGACCGCCCTTCCGATCATCGACATGGCCCCGCTGATGGCGCGCTCCGGTGCCGCTGCGCGGGTGGCGATCGCGCGCGAGATCGAGGCGGCGTGCCGCGACACCGGCTTCTTCTACGTCCGCGGCCACGGCGTTTCGCAGGCGGTCGTCGACGATCTCGACGTGGCGAGTCGCCGCTTCTTCGCGCTTCCCCGCGAAGCGAAGCAGGCGATCGCGATGGAGCGCGGCGGACGCGCGTGGCGTGGATGGTTCCCGCTCGAGGGCGAGCTCACGTCCGGACGTCCCGATCAAAAGGAGGGTCTGTATCTCGGCATCGACCTGCCCGCGGATCACCCGCGGGTGCGCGCGCAATGGCCGCTGCACGGCGCGAACCTGTGGCCGCGCGACGTGCCGGAGCTCCGCTGCGCCGTTTACGCGTACATGCGGCCGACGGTCGACGCTGCGCACGCGTTGATGGAAGGCATCGCGCAGTCGCTGGGGCTCGACGCGCAATATTTCGCGCGCACCTACACCGCCGAGCCGACCGTTCTGTTTCGCATCTTCCGCTATCCGCCGGATCGCGATGCCAGCGTCGACGAGCCACGCTGGGGCGTCGGCGAGCACACCGACTACGGACTGCTGACGCTGCTCGCGCAGGACGCGCACGGCGGCCTCCAGGTGAAGACACCGAGCGGATGGATCGATGCGCCGCCGATCGCAGGGACGCTCGTGTGCAACATCGGCGACATGCTCGACCGGCTGACCGGCGGCTGGTTCAAGTCGACGCCGCACCGCGTGCGCAACGCCAGCGCGCACGACCGGCTGTCATTTCCGCTGTTCTTCGATCCGGACTTCTCCGCGCGGATCGAACCGTTGCCTCGCCATGCGGCGATCGGTACGACGCTGATCGAGCGGGACCGCGCGCAGCGCTGGGACGGCGCGAGCGTGCACGAATTCTCGGGTACGTACGGCGATTATCTGCTCGGCAAGGTCTCGAAGGTGTTTCCGCAGCTTCGAGAGCGCGTGCTCTGAGCGGGCCGGCGTTGTACTGTCGCACCGGCGTATCGTTCGCACACCATGGACTATTTCGTCGACCCGGACATCACGCGCGCCGCGACGCTCGACAAGACGTTCTACGGCGATCCCGCGGCATACGACGCGACGCGGGAACGCGTGTTCGCGCGAAGCTGGCAGTGGATCGGCGATCTTGCCGACGTCGCTGCGCCCGGCTCGCTTGCGCCGCGCGCGTTGCTGCCCGGCCTGCTCGATGAGCCGCTGCTCCTCGCGCGCGACGGCGAGCGCGTTCTGCGCTGCCTGTCGAACGTCTGCACGCACCGCGGCAACCTGCTGGTCGCGAAGCCTTGCCGCGCGAGCGACATTCGCTGCGGGTATCACTCGCGGCGGTTCGATCTCGCAGGGCGCATGACCTTCATGCCCGAGTTCGCGCAAGCGGTCGATTTTCCATCGCGTGGCGACGACCTTGCCGAGATCCCGTTCGCGTCATGGGCCGGGCACGGGTTTGCCGCTGTCGCCCCTGTCGCGTCGCTCGACGCATTCGTCGGCGACATCGCCGCGCGTCTCGCATGGCTGCCGATCGAGCGCCTGCGCCACGACCCGTCGCGCGACCGCGACTTCACCGTGAACGCGCACTGGGCGTTGTACGTCGAGAACTACCTCGAAGGCCTCCACATCCCGTTCGTGCACGCGGCGCTGAACGAGGTCGTCGACTATCGCAGTTACGCGAGCGAGCTGTTCCGCTATTCGAACCTGCAGCTCGCGCTCGGCGCGCCGGGCGAGCCGGGTATCGAGCCGCCGCCCGGGTCCGTCGATCACGGCCGGCCGGTCGCGGCGTGGTACTGGTGGATCTTCCCCAACCTGATGCTCAACTTCTATCCGTGGGGACTTTCGATCAATCTGGTGCAGCCGCTCACGATCGACCGCACGCGCGTCGCGTTTCGCAGCTACGTCGGCGACGCGACGAAGCTCGGTTCGGGCGCCGGCGGTGCGCTCGATCGCGTCGAAGCCGAGGACGAGGCGATCGTCGAGGCGGTGCAGCGCGGCGTGCGATCGCGTTTCTATCGCGGCGGCCGTTATTCACCGACGCGCGAGCGCGGCGTCCATCACTTCCACCGGCTGCTCTGCGAGTTCATCACGCGATAGCGCGTTGCACGAGGCGTGCCGACGCCGCCCGTGCGTCGCCGCCGGCAGTCAGCTCGCGCGCGTCCAGTAATCGGGAACGGACCACACGCGCTTCAGGTGCTCGACGAAGAATCGAACCTTCGCCGGCACGTGCCGTTGTTGCGGCCAGACGGCCATGATGTCGTAGGCGGGCAACGCGTATTCGTCGAGCACGGTGACAAGCTCGCCGCGAACGAGCTGCCCCTGGATTTCCCATGTCGAGCGCCAGCCGAGGCCCAGGCCTTCGCTCGTCCAGCGATGCAGCAGCTCGCCGTCGTTGCAGTCGAGGTTGCCGTTGACGCGCACGGTGACTTCCTTGTCGCCGCGCTTGAAGTACCAGCCGCGCTGCTGGCCGCCCTGGAGGTTGAACGCGAGGCAATTGTGGTGCTTCAACTCGTCGAGCTTGCGCGGAACGCCGTGGCGCGCGAAATACGCGGGCGTCGCGCAGACGACGCGGCGGTTCGATGCGAGCTTGACCGCGACGAAGCTCGGGTCGATCGCGCCGCCGATGCGGATTCCCATGTCGAAGCCGAGCCGCACGAGGTCGACGACCTGATCGGTGAGGTTGAACGACACGCGAACGTCCGGATGGCGCGCGATGAACGCAGGCGCGTGCGGCGCGACGTGCTTGCGGCCGAACGCGGCCGGCGCCGCGACGACGAGATGGCCCGACACCTTGTGCCGGCCTTCGGCGAGCAGCGACTCGGCGCGGTCGAGCTCGCCGACGATGCGACGGCAATCGTCGAGGTACGCGCTGCCTTGCTCGGTCAGCGCAAGCCGTCGCGTCGAGCGGTGCAGCAGCTTGACGCCAAGCCTTCGCTCGAGGGCGTCGATGCGCCGTCCGACCATCGCCGGCGTCACGTGCGCGACGAGCGCGGCGCGCGCGAGGCTCCCGTGCTCGACGGCGGCGACGAAGGCCTCGATCTGCGTGAGCTTGTCCATGACGGCGACGTCGTCCCCGCGAACGCGGGGACCCAGTGTCTTTGCAACGAAAGCCACTGGGTTCCGGCCTTCGCGGGAATGACCCCCGCAAGCAGATACGATACTACAGGTATCGAATCAAACGACCGGCCGGCCTCTTATCGTGCGCTGCGCGCAGCAGTAGGATGCGAATCGAGACGTCGCCGCTGCCGTGGCGACCGCTGCAGGAGAGATCCCGATGGCCAAGATGAGAGCGATCGACGCTGCCGTACACGTGCTCGAGCGCGAAGGCGTCACCCACGCGTTCGGCGTGCCCGGCGCGGCGATCAACCCGCTGTACTCGGCGCTGAAAGCGCGCGGCAGCATCACGCACGTGCTCGCGCGCCACGTCGAGGGCGCGTCGCACATGGCCGAGGGCTACACGCGCGCGGTCGCCGGCAACATCGGCGTGTGCATCGGCACGTCGGGTCCCGCGGGCACCGACATGATCACGGGCCTGTACTCGGCACAGGCCGACTCGATCCCGATCCTGTGCATCACCGGCCAGGCGCCGCGTGCGCGTCTGTACAAGGAGGACTTCCAGGCGGTCGACATCGAATCGATCGCGAAGCCCGTCACGAAGTGGTCGGTGACGGTTCGCGAGCCCGGGCAGGTGCCGCGCGCGTTCCAGCAGGCGTTCCACCTGATGCGCTCGGGTCGTCCCGGCCCTGTGCTGATCGATCTGCCGTTCGACGTGCAGATGGCCGAGATCGAATTCGATCCCGACACGTACGAGCCGCTGCCGATCTACAAGCCGGCGGCGACGCGCGCGCAGATCGACAAGGCGCTCGCGATGCTGAACGAAGCCGACAAGCCGTTGATCGTCGCCGGCGGCGGCATCATCAACGCCGACGCGTCGGCGCTGCTCGTCGAGTTCGCCGAGACGACCGGCGTGCCGGTAATCCCGACACTGATGGGCTGGGGCGCCATCCCCGACGATCATCCGCTGATGGCCGGCATGTGCGGCCTGCAGACGTCGCATCGCTACGGCAACGCGACGATGCTCGCCTCCGACTTCGTGCTCGGCATCGGCAACCGCTGGGCGAACCGTCATACCGGCTCGATCGACGTCTACGCGAAGGGGCGCACGTTCGTCCACGTCGACATCGAGCCGACGCAGATCGGCCGCGTGTTCGCGCCCGACTACGGCATCGTGTCCGACGCGAAGGCGGCGCTGCACCTGTTCGTCGAGGCCGCGAGGCAGTGGAGGGCCACGGGCAAGCTGAAGGATCGCAGCGCGTGGGTCGAAGAGTGCCGCGAGCGCAAGCGCACGATGCTGCGCAAGACGAACTTCGACAACGTGCCGATGAAGCCCCAGCGCGTGTACCAGTGCCTCAATCGCGCGTTCGACGACACCGACACCTGTTATGTCACGACGATCGGTCTGTCGCAGATCGCCGCCGCACAGTTCCTGCACGTCTACAAGCCGCGGCACTGGATCAATTGCGGGCAGGCGGGACCGCTCGGCTGGACGATCCCGGCGGCGCTCGGCGTGCGCACCGCGGACCCGACGCGGCGGATCATCGCACTTTCCGGCGACTACGATTTCCAGTTCATGATCGAGGAGCTCGCGGTCGGGGCGCAGTTCAAGCTGCCCTACATCCACATCGTCGTTAACAACTCGTATCTCGGTCTGATCCGCCAGGCGCAGCGCGGCTTCAACATGGACTATCAGGTGTCGCTCGCGTTCGACAACATCAACGCGCCGGAGACCGGCGGCTACGGCGTCGACCACGTCAAGGTTGCCGAAGGGCTCGGCTGCAAGGCGATCCGCGTGCACAAGCAGGAAGAGATCGATCCCGCGATCCAGCAGGCCGAGAAGTGGATGGCGCAATATGGCGTGCCGGTGGTGGTCGAGATCATCCTCGAGCGCGTCACCAACATCGCCATGGGCACCGAGATCGACAACATCGTCGAATTCGAGGAGCTCGCGAAGGCCAGGGAAGACGCGCCGACGGCCGTCGCGCTGCTCGACTGACGCCACGGAGGACGACGCATGCCGAAGCTCGCTGCGAACCTGACGATGCTATGGAACGAGCTCGACTTCCTCGACCGCTTCGAAGCGGCGGCGAAGGCGGGCTTCACCGGCGTCGAATATCTGTTCCCGTATGCCTATCCGCAGGACGCGCTCGCCGAGCGGCTCGGCCGTTACGGCTTGAAGCAGGTGCTGCACAATCTGCCGGCCGGCGATTGGGCGAAGGGAGATCGCGGCATCGCGTCCGATCCCGCGCGCGTCGGCGAGTTCCAGGACAGCGTCGGCAAGGCGATCGACTACGCACGCGCGCTCGGTTGTCCGCAGGTCAACTGCCTCGCGGGCATCGTGCGGCCGGACGCAGACGCCGAGAAGGCGCGCTCGACGTTCGTCGCGAATCTGCGCTTCGCCGCCGACAAGCTCGCCGCGGTCGGCATTCGCCTGCTGATCGAGCCGATCAACACGTTCGACATGCCCGGCTTCTTCCTGTCGCACACGAAGCAGGCGCTCGACATCATTCGCGACACCGGCTCGTCGAACGTGCACGTGCAATACGACATCTATCACATGCAGCGCATGGAAGGCGAGCTCGCGAACACGATCAGGGCGAACCTCGCGAAGATCCCGCACATGCAGCTCGCCGACAATCCCGGCCGCAATGAGCCCGGCACCGGCGAAATCAACTATCGTTTCCTGTTCGGCTTTGTCGACTCGATCGGCTACGATGGCTGGATCGGCTGCGAGTACAAACCGAAAGGCTCGACGGACGAAGGTCTCGGCTGGCGCCGCGCGCACGGCGTCTAGCGCGCACGAACACGGAGGAATCGCATGGCGAACGTTGGCTTCATCGGTCTCGGCATCATGGGCACGCCGATGGCCGGCCACCTGCTCAAGGCTGGCCACAAGGTGTTTCTGTACAGCATCCCGTCGATCCCGAGCGTGGTGGTCGAGGCGGGCGGGGTCGCCTGCGCGAGCAGCAAGGAAGTCGCGCAGAAGAGCGACATCATCATCACGATGGTGCCCGACACGCCGCACGTCGAAGCGGCGCTGTTCGGCGACAACGGCGTTGCGCAGGGGCTCACCAAGGGCAAGATCGTCGTCGACATGAGCTCGATCTCGCCGATCGCGACCAAGACGTTCGCGCAGAAGATCAACGCACTCGGCTGCGAGTACCTCGATGCGCCCGTTTCCGGCGGCGAAGTCGGCGCCAAGGCGGCGTCGCTCACCATCATGGTCGGCGGCAGCGAGACGACGTTCGCCAAAGTGAAGCCGCTGTTCGAGCTGATGGGCAAGAACATCACGCTCGTCGGCGGCAATGGCGACGGCCAGACGACGAAAGTCGCGAACCAGATCATCGTCGCGCTCACGATCGAAGCCGTCGGCGAAGCGCTGTTGTTCGCCGCGAAGGCCGGCGCCGATCCTGCGAAGGTGCGCCAGGCGCTGATGGGCGGCTTCGCGTCGTCGCGCATCCTCGAGGTGCACGGCGAGCGGATGGTCAAGCGCACGTTCGATCCGGGCTTTCGCATCGAGCTGCACCAGAAGGACCTGAATCTCGCGCTTTCGAGCGCGCGGGCGATCGGCGTGTCGCTGCCGAACACCGCGACCGCGCAGGAATTGTTCAACGCGTGCGCGGCGAACGGCGGCAGCGCGTGGGACCATTCGGCGATGGTGCGCGCGCTCGAGAAGCTCGCGAACTTCGAGATCGGCCAGCGCTGATCGCCATTCCCGCGAACGCGGGAATCCAGTGTCGTTCGACGAAAGACGCTGGGTCCCGCGTGCGCGGGGACGACGGTGCACAGGAGGACACCGCATGCCGTCGCCTCGTGACCTTCTTCGCGCGATGTTCGACGCGGCGATCGCGTCGGCGCAGCCGTCGCGCTGCCTGCCGCCGCATCTGCCGGCGCCGCCGAAGGGCCGCACGATCGTCGTCGGCGCCGGCAAGGCATCGGCGGCAATGGCGAAAGCGTTCGAGGATCACTGGCGCGGCGGCGTCTCCGGGCTCGTCGTCACACGCTACGGTTACGCGGTGCCGTGCGAGCGTATCGAGATCGTCGAGGCCGCGCATCCGGTGCCCGATGCCGCGGGACTCGCCGCGGCGAAACGGATCGTCGCGTTGACGCGCGGCTTGACCGCCGGCGATTTGGTCGTCTGCCTGATCTCGGGCGGCGGCTCCGCGTTGCTTGCGCTGCCGGCCGACGGCATCACGCTCGACGACAAGCAAGCGGTCAATCGCGCGCTCTTGAAATCCGGCGCGACGATCAGTGAGATGAATTGCGTGCGCCGTCATCTGTCGGCGATCAAGGGCGGACGGCTCGGCGCCGCATGCCATCCGGCGAAGGTCGTCACGCTGGTGATGTCCGACGTTCCCGGCGACGATCCGATCAACATCGCGTCCGGTCCGACCGTCGCCGATCCGACGACGTGCGCCGATGCGCTCGACGTCATCCGCCGCTATGGCGTCGAGGTGCCGGCATCGGTTCGCCGCGTGCTCGAATCGGGCGCCGGCGAGAGCGTCAAGCCGGGCGATCCGCGTCTTGCGCGCGCCGAAACGCGGATGATCGCGGCGCCGCAGATGGCGCTGGAAGCCGCGGCAACCGTTGCCCGCGATGCGAGCGTATCGCCGCTGATCCTCGGCGACTCGATCGAGGGCGAGGCGCGCGAAGTCGGACGGGTCATGGCGGCAATCGCTCAACAAGTCGCGCAGCATGGGCAGCCGATTGCGGCGCCGTGCGTGCTGCTGTCGGGGGGCGAGACGACGGTCACCGTGCGCGGTAACGGCCGCGGCGGGCGCAACGTCGAGTTCCTGCTGTCGCTCGCGATCGCGCTCGACGGCCGCGCCGGGATCTATGCCATCGCCGGCGACACCGACGGTGTGGACGGCATCGAAGAGATCGCCGGTGCGCTCGCGACGCCGGACACGCTTGCGCGTGCATGGGCGAACGGCATCCGGCCGCGCGAGGCGCTCGCGAACAACGACGGTCACGGCTTCTTCGGCGCGCTCGGCGATTCGGTGGTCACCGGGCCGACGCTCACCAACGTCAACGATTTTCGCGCGATCCTCGTCGATCGCGCCGCGGCGCCATGAACGCTCGATCGCTGCGATTCGGAGAGGCGTTGATGGCCCAAGCGGACGCGCTCGGTCGATTCACCGAGGATGCGCCGCGCATCACGCGCACGTATCTGAGCGAGCAACACAAGCAGGCGGGTGACTACCTGATCGGGCTGATGCGCAATGCCGGCATGGACGCGGGCTTCGATGCGCTCGGCAACGTCGTCGGTCGCTATGCAGCCGCCGGCGCCCACGCGCCGACCGTGATGACCGGCTCGCACATGGACAGCGTGCGAAACGCCGGCAAGTACGATGGCCTGTTCGGCATCATCACCGCGATCGCTTGCGTCAAGGACTTGCACGCGCGCGGCAAGCGGCTGCCGTATGCGCTCGAGATCGTCGGCTTCGGCGACGAGGAGGGCGTGCGTTTCGGCGCCGCGCTGATCGGCAGCAAGGCGATGGCGGGAAGCTTCGAGCCGGCGTGGCTCGACAAGACCGACGACAACGGTGTCACGATGCGCGACGCGCTGCGGCGCTTCGGCGGCGATCCCGACGGCTGGCGTGCGCTCGACCGGCGCGGCGGGAATGTCGTCGCCTATGTCGAATCGCACATCGAGCAGGGACCGGTGTTGCTGAACGAAGGGTTGCCGGTCGGCCTCGTCAC
Source organism: uncultured beta proteobacterium (assembly GCA_963728935.1). Lineage (GTDB taxonomy): Bacteria > Pseudomonadota > Gammaproteobacteria > Burkholderiales > Casimicrobiaceae > CAVSMC01. Next base: position 285,161 of record CAVSMC010000012.1, read on the forward strand.
CGCGATCGCCGGCGCAACGCGAATGCGCGTCAAGGTGACGGGACTCGCCGGTCACGCGGGAACGGTGCCGATGGGCAGCCGCAAGGACGCATTGACCGCGGCGTGCGAAATGGCGCTCGCCGTCGAGCGCTACTGCGAGACGCACGCCGGTCTCGTCGGCACCGTCGGCAAGATGACGGTGCTGCCGGGCGCGATCAACGTTATTGCGCAGGATGTCGAGTTCACCGTCGACGTGCGCTCGGGCGACGATGCGCTGCGTCGCGAGGCCGTCGATGCGTTCCAAAAAGCCTTCGACGAGATTGCGACGCGTCGCAACGTCGGCGTCGACGCCGCGCCGTTCTACGCGCTCGACGCGGCGCCGTGCGATGCCGCGCTGCAACGGCGGTTCGCCGACGCGATCGCCGCGCATGGCGTCGCGGTGCGGCGTCTCGCCAGCGGCGCCGGCCACGACGCGATGGTGTTTCCCGCTGTCGCACCGACGGCGATGCTGTTCGTGCGCTGCGGCAACAACGGCATCAGCCACCATCCCGACGAGACGATGACCGCGGAAGATGCCGAGATCGCGACGTCGGTGCTGCTGCATTTCTTCGAGCATTACGGGCGATGAGCGCGGCGGGCGAAGCCAGAAGCCCGCAGCGCCTGTCGCCGCGCGAGTCGCCGCGGCCGACGCTCAGAGGGAGCCGACTCACGAACGGCTCGAGGAGGCCGCCGTGAGCGCGTACGAAGAGCTGGGACACTGGATCGACGCGCATCATCCGCGGCAGATCGAATTCCTGCGCGAGATCGTGCGCGTGCCGTCGGACACGCCGCCCGGCGACAACGCGCCGGCGGCGGAAAAGGCGGCGCAGCTCGTCGGCGCGCTCGGCTTTAGCGTCGAGCGGCATCCGGTGCCGGCCGATTTCCTGCGCGACTGCGGCATGAAGAGCGTCACCAATCTGATCGTTCGTCACCGCTTCGGTGAATCGGGACCGACCATCGCGCTCAACGCACACGGCGACGTCGTCCCGCCCGGCGAAGGCTGGACGAAGCCGCCGTACGAAGGCGTCATCGAAAACGGCCGCATGTACGCGCGCGGCGTCGCAGTGTCGAAATGCGACATCGCGACGTATACCTATGCGCTTGCGGCGTTGCGCGCGCTCGCGCAGTCGGGCACGCACCTCGTCGGTGCCGTCGAGCTGCACTTCACGTACGACGAGGAGTTCGGCGGCCTCGCCGGTCCGGGATTCCTGTTACAGCAGGGATTGACCAAGCCGGATTACGCGATCGCGGCGAGCTTCAGTTACGCGGTCGTCACCGCGCACAACGGTTGCCTGCAACTCGAAGTGACCGTCCACGGAAAGTCCGGTCACGGTGCGATGCCACAGACGGGACGCGACGCGTTTCGCGCCGGCACGTCGATCCTCGACGCGATCTATGCGGAAGCAGACGCCTTGAAGACGAAGAAATCGCAGGTGCGCGGCATCGACCATCCGACGATGATCGTTGGCATGCTGAACGGCGGCATCAACACGAACGTCGTTCCCGACCGTCTGACGTTGCGCCTGGACCGGCGGATGACGCCGGAGGAAGATCCGGCCGCCGTCGAGGCGCGCGTTCGCGCTCTGATCGAACACGCGGTGCGCGGCCACGACGGCATTCGCGTCGAGATCAAGCGATTGCTGCTCGCCAACGCGCTGAAGCCGAGGCCGGGACACGAGAAGCTCGTCGCGGCGATCCAGCGCCATGGCGCGCGCGTATTCGGCGTCGAGATTCCCGCCGTGGGCGTGCCGCTTTACGCCGATGCGCGCCTGTACGGCGAGCACGGCGTGCCGATCGTCATGTACGGCGCGGGACCGCGCACGCTCGAGGAATCGAACGCGAAGCGACCCGACGAGAACTTGCTACTCGAAGACCTGCGGCGCGCGACGCACGTCATCGCGAGCAGCGTGCACGACCTGTTGCGCGGGTAGCGCCTTCTCGCGTGGAGCGGCGGCGATCATTGCCCCTTCGGCGAAGGCCCCGCGCTACCCCGCATCATCGAGTCCTGCACGGCCTGCGTATCGACCGTCTTCGAGGCGGTCGATTCCGGATCTTTGACCGGAATGTGACTTCCGGTCCGATACATCTTGTCGGATCTGGGCTCGTCGGACGCGGTCTGGGCCGGAGCGTTCGCGCATGCGTAACAGCCGAGCACGAGAAGGAGAGCGGCGCCGTTGCGCACGAAGCCGGGGATGTCCATGTCGCGTCCTTTCGGCAGAGATGTTCGATTGCGCCGCGAGTATACATGGCGTGCGCGCTTGTCACGTCGCGGCGCAGTGGGCGGCGCCCGCGCGGTATGATTGAGCGTTGTCATCCGAAGCCAACAACAACGCCGCCGTGGCGGATCGACCAGACTTGCACCGTGTCGTCGTCGTCGGCGGCGGCGCCGGCGGACTCGAGCTCGCGACGCGGCTCGGCGAGAAGCTCGGCCGCCGCGGTCGCGCGCACGTCACGCTGATCGACTGCAATCGGACGCACCTGTGGAAGCCGCTGCTGCATCAGGTCGCGGCCGGCTCGCTCGGCATCGACGACCAGGAGCTCGACTACCTCGCGCAGGCGCGCTGGCACCGTTTCAGCTTTCGACTCGGCGCGTTGGACGGCCTCGACCGGGATCGCCGCGAGGTGAGCGTTGCGCCCACGCACAATGAGGAAGGACAGGAAGTTACGCCGCGGCGTACGTTCGGCTACGACACGCTCGTGATCGCGATCGGCAGCACGGGGAACGACTTCCGCGTGCCCGGCGTTCGCGAGCACACGATCCAGCTCGAAACGGCCGACGAGGCGGGCCGCTTCCATCGACGGCTGATCGACGCGTGCCTGCGCGCGAACACGCAGTCGCGGCCGCTCGCGCGCGACCAGATCTCGGTCGCCGTCGTCGGCGCCGGCGCGACCGGCGTCGAGCTCTGCGCCGAGCTGCACAACGCGACGCGCGTGCTCGCCTCTTATGGCCTCGACCGCATCGATCCCGAGCGCAATGTGCGCATCGTGCTGATCGAGCTCGGGCCGAGGATCCTGCCCGCGTTGCCCGAGCGCCTGTCGATCGCTGCGCACAAGCTGCTCGATGATCTGGGCGTCGAGGTAATGACCGGCCGCCGCGTGACCGCGGTCGACGCCGACGGCGTGACGCTCGACGGCGGCGAGCACATCCACGCCGATCTCAAGGTCTGGGCCGCCGGCATCAAGGCGCCCGATTTTCTCAAGGACCTGGGCGGCCTCGAGACCAATCGGTTGAACCAGCTCGTCGTGCGCCCGACGCTGCAGACCACGCGCGACGACGCGATCTTCGCGATCGGCGACTGCGCTGCCGCGCCGACGCCCGAAGGCGGCACGGTGCCGCCACGCGCACAGGCGGCGCATCAGATGGCGAGCCTGCTCGCGCATTCGATACCGGCGCGAATGCGCGGCCGTCCGCTGCCGGCGTTCCACTATCGCGATTTCGGATCTCTCGTGTCATTCGGCGAATACAGCGCCGTTGGCAATCTGATGGGCCGGCTGATCGGCGGCAACCTGTGGGTCGACGGGCTTTTCGCGCGCATCATGTACTGGAGCCTCTACCGCCTGCATCTGCTCGCGCTGCACGGTTTCGCGCGCGTCGCGCTGCTTACGCTCGCCGGCTGGATCAATCACCGCAACGAGCCGCGCGTCAAGCTGCATTGACGAGCTACTGCGGCGTCACGTTCAGCATGTACATCGCGGCGAGAAGTCCGGAGGGCCGGCCGAGCCTGCCGAGCCACTTCATGAAGATGTCCTCGATCTCGCCGGTGGCGTAAATCTGCGACAGCGCGCGGTTCACTTCGAGCCTGAACGCCGAATCGCCGCGCGGCAGCGCAAAGGCGATCGGCTCGTAGGAAAGATCCTCGGAGAGCAGCGCGAATCGGCTCGGATCCTTCGCCTGTGCGGCGAGACCGATGAGCTTCACCTTGTCGCTCGCGTAGGCGTCGAGCGAGCCGACCAGGAGCATCGCCGTGCCTTCGTTGCCGTCGTTCAACTTGACGACTTCCGCGCTCACGAGCTTCGACTTGAGCGCGCTGTCGAGCCGCGTTTCGGTCGTCGTTCCCTTGATCACGCCGATGCGCTTGCCGGCGAGATCGGTGAAGCGCTGGATCGGCGCTCCGGTCTTGACGAGAAAGCCGCCGCTGTCGATGAATACGAGCGCCGAGAAGTCGACGTCCTTCATTCGCGACAAGGTCGCCGACGTGTTCGCGCAGTCGAGGTCCGCCTTGCCCGACGCGACCATCGCCACGCGCTCGCTCGCGGTGCCGATGCGCCAGTTGACCTTCAGATCGTTCACGCCGACGGCGCGGCTCAGCTGCGCGATCACGCGCTTGCACAGGTCGATCGAATAGCCGGCCGGCTCGTCGCCCGGGCCGACGACGGAGAACGGCAACGAATCGCCCGAGTATGCGACGTTGATCTGCTTCGCGTTCCTGATGCGACCGAGCGTGTCAGGTGTCGTCTGCGCCATAGCGACGCTCGCGACGACGAGCGCCACCGCTGCCGTTGCCGTGCGGATGGTGGATGCGAGCATGGAACCTCCCGAAGTCGGCCGCTACCGTTCAACGGCGGGGCAGAATTCTAACGCTATGCGTGAGTGAGCGCATGCTAAACTCGACGCATCGGGCGCGCCCCGCCCAGTCTCGTTCGATCCTGCTCGTGACGATGCGCTCCTGCCCGATTCGCCCGGCCGCGGTTGCCTTGCTCGTCGCGGCGGCGCTGTTGACGGCTGGCTTCGCGAACGCCGACTCGTTCACGCTCGAACGAATCAGGGCGACGGGCTCGGTGACGTTCGCTTTTCGCGACAACGCGGCGCCGTTCTCGTTTCGCGACCGCGCCGGCGCCGTGCGCGGTTACAGCGTCGAGCTCTGCCAGCGCATCGCCGCTTCGCTGCAGAAAGAGCTCAAGCTCTCCTCGCTCGACGTGAAATGGCGCGCCGTCGACGCGGCGACGCGACTGTCCGTCGTCGCGTCAGGCGAAGCGGCCGCCGAATGCGGAACGACGACGATAACGCTGTCGCGTCTTGCGACCGCCGACTTCAGCGTCCCCATCTTCGTCGATGGCGGCGGAGTGCTCGTTCGCGCGGACGCGCAGATCGCGCGCCTTGCCGATCTCAAGGGCCGCAAGGTCGCCGTCATCGCCGGCACGACGACGGAGCAGGCGCTCGCGCGCGCGTTGAGCGCGCTCGATGTGCCGGCGGTGCTCGTACCGGTCAAGGACGGCGTCGAGGGAATGTCGCTGCTCGGGCAACGCAAGGTCGACGGTTACGCGTCCGATCGCGTCGTGCTCGCAGGGTTGCGCGCGCGCGAGGCGAACGGCACCGACTTCGCGTTCGTCGAGCAGGACTTCTCCTACGAGCCCTATGCGATCGTCGTTCGCCGCGACGACCCGGATTTCCGTCTCGCGGTCAATCGGGCGCTGGTCGCGCTTTATCGCAGCGGAGAGATCGACGGCATATTCCAGCGATGGCTGTCGCCGCTCGGCCGGCCGGGACCGCTGCTGCACGCGATGTTCTATCTCAACACGCTCCCGGAGTAGGCGATGCGCGCGCGTCCGCTCGGCCGCACTGCACGCGCATTGGTTGCCGTCGCGGCGGTGCTCGCGAGCGCGCCGCAAGCGCTCGCGCAGTCGGCGTCGACAACCACCGATTGCAGGGCCTGCGGGCGCGTCGTGTCGATTCGGACGGTCACATCCGCCGAGCGCTGGGAGCCGCTTGGTAGTGCGGTCGGGAGCGCCGCCGATGTCGGAGGTCCGGGCGGATCGATGCAACCGTCGACCGTCTCGTCGTTTCGCATCGGCCGCGGCGGCAAGAACGAGGGCATGGTGTTGCTCGGGTCCGCCGGCGGCGCAAATTACAAGAAGTCGTCGACGTCGTACGAGCAGCGGCGCTGGGAGGTGACGGTAAAGCTCGACGATGGACAGACGCGCGCGGTCAGCATGGGCTACGAGCCGTTCGTCCGCGAGGGCGATCGCGTGCGCATCGCGGGCAACAACGTCGAGCTGCTCGACTAGCGGCACAGACGGCCCCATTCGCTGATCATCATGGCAGCGCTTGCGATACGGGACGAACCCGACGGGCACCGAGTGCTCGCGCTCACCGGACGGCTCGACGCGACGACGCTGCCCGAGTTGTGGCCCGCGGTCCGGCGCGCCGCCGCCGACAATCCCGCAAGACCGCTCGTCGTCGATGCCGGCGGCGTCGACTATTGCGATGGAGCCGGTGTGGCGCTCTTGGTCGAGCTGCTGCGGCATCCGCGCGAGGCCAAGATCGAGGTCGCCAATCTCAAACCGGCGTTCGCGACGCTGCTCGCGCAGTACAAGGCGCCAGTCTTCGATCACGATCTCGATCCCGAGCTCAAGCGCGGTCCGATGGTTGAGGAGATCGGGCGTCACGCGTACAAGATCGGGCGCGACTTGCGCGACCAGATCGCGTTCATCGGCCAAGCGACCGCCGCGCTCGCGCACGCGATACGCCATCCAGCCAGCGTGCGCTGGCGCGACGTGTGGCATATTTGCGAGCAGGCCGGCGTCGACGGGCTGCCGATCGTCACGCTGATCTCGCTGCTCCTGGGGATGATCCTCGCATTCCAGTCGGCGGTGCCGATGAAGCGCTTCGGCGCCGAGATCTTCGTCGCCGACCTGATCGGGCTCGCGATGTTGCGCGAGCTCGGCCCGCTGATGACGGCGATTCTCCTGGCCGGCCGTTCCGGCGCGGCGTTCGCCGCCGAGATCGGGACGATGCGCGTCAACCAGGAAGTCGACGCGTTATCGACGATGGGCCTCGATCCGGTGAGCTTCCTCGTTACGCCGCGCATCATCGCGGCCGTGCTGATGACGCCGTTGCTGACGTTGTACTCGGATCTCGTCGGCCTCGCCGGCGGCGCGATTACGATGAGCTCGTTCTCGATCCCAGTGGTGACGTTCCTGAAGGAGGTCGACTCCGCGGTGACCATGACGGACTTCCTCGCCGGCTTCGTCAAGTCGTTCGTGTTCGCCGTCACCGTCGCCGGCATCGGTTGCCTGCGCGGCCTGCAAACATCGGCGGGTGCGTCCGCCGTCGGCGAGGCGGCGACTCGAGCCGTCGTCACCGGCATCATCCTGCTGGTCGCGATCGACGGTTTGTTCGCGTTCGCGTATTACGTGCTCGACATATGAGCGCAGCCCGGCCCCAAGGCGCTCGCCGCCTTCGCGGCAGGGGCAGGCGCTGCCCACGCAGCGGGCAAGCCTGGGGCTGGCCACGCAATGAGTGATATCGCCGAAGCGCTGATTCGCGTCGAGGACCTCGCGGCCGGCTACGAGGGGAACGCGATCCTCGAGCACATCACGTTCGACGTGCGCCGCGGCGAGGTGTTCGGCATTCTCGGGGGTTCGGGCTCCGGCAAGACGACGATCATGAAGCACGTGATCGGGCTGCTGCCGCCGATCTCGGGTCGCGTGATGTTCGGCGACGACGACATGTGGACGGCCGACGAAGCCACGCGCGAGCGCATCCTGCGCCGGATGGGCGTCATGTATCAGTCCGGCGCGCTGTTCGGATCGATGACGCTGCTCGAGAACGTGCGGCTTCCGCTCGAGGTCTATACGGATCTGCCCGACGATGCGATCGACCTCGTCGCGAGGATGAAGCTCTCGCTCGTCGGGCTCGAGGCGTTCACCGGGCATCTGCCGGCCGAGCTTTCCGGCGGCATGCAGAAGCGCGCCGGCATCGCGCGCGCGATGGCGCTCGATCCGGCGATCCTGTTCCTCGACGAGCCGTCGTCGGGGCTCGATCCGATCACGGCAGCGTCGCTCGACGCGACCATTCGCCGGCTCGCCGACAACCTCGGCGTGACGTTCGTCATGGTCACGCACGATCTGGGCAGCATTTTCGTCGCCACCGATCGGGTGATCCTGCTGCACAAGTCGGCGCGCGGTATCATCGCCGAGGGCGATCCGCGCAAGCTTCGAGACGAAAGCGACGATCCTCGCGTGCGTGCGTTCTTCCGCCGCGAGCCCGAGACGGCGCCCGCCTGACCGCGTCCATGAGCGTCAAAGCCAACTATTTCAAGCTCGGGCTGTTCGTGATCGGCGCCATCGTCGTCGGTGCGCTGCTGCTGCTCGTCATCGGCTCGGGCCGCTGGTTCCAGCCGCGCATCACCATCGAGACCTATTTCAACGAGTCGGTGCAGGGTCTCGACATCGGTTCGAAGGTCAAGTATCGCGGCGTCGTGATCGGCGAAGTGACGCGCATCTCGTTCACGTACACGCGCTACCAGCAGGAAAAGCCGATGTCGGAGCGCTTGCGCTACGTCCTCGTCGAAGCGCAGCTTCAGCCGCAGCTGCTCGGCGGACGCGCCGCCGCCGGCGACATCACGAGCCCGCAGAACGCGACGCTCGAAGTCGAGCGCGGCTTGCGCGTGCGCATCGCGCCGCAGGGCATCACCGGCACGAACTATCTCGAGATCGATTACGTCAACGCCGAAACGAACACGCCGTTGCCGATCGACTGGGAGCCGATCTTCATCTACATCCCGAGCTCGCCGTCGACGGTGGCGCAGTTCGTCAATGCGGCTTCCGAGATCGTCGACCGGCTGCACCGCCTCGACGTCGAAGGCACCGTCGACAAGCTGAACACGCTGCTCGTCACGATGAACGAGCGCGTCAGCGGACTCGACACACGGGCCATCTCGCAGCGCACCGAGAAGGTGCTCGACCGCCTCGACCGCACGCTCGCTTCGGTCGACGCGAAGAAGATCTCCAACGAGGCGTCGGGGCTTCTCGCCGACCTTCGCCAGTCGAACGCCGAGCTGAAGCAGACGCTCGAGAATCCCGCGTTGAAGAAGCTTCCCGAGGATGCATCGGCGGCGGTCGAGCGCTTCCGCAAGCTGGTCGAGGATCCGAACCTCCCGCGCTCGCTCGCGAGTCTTTCGCGCACCCTGTCGCGGCTCGACAAGATCTTCGGCGGCGGCGAAGCCGACCTCGTCACCACGATCGAGAACCTGCGACAGATCACCGACAATCTGCGCGACCTGACCGAAGACACGAAGCGCTATCCGTCGAACGTGCTGTTCGGTGCGCCGCCGCTGCCGATTGAAAGGCCCAAATGAACGTCTGCCCGTCGCGCGCGCGGCGCGCGTTCCCGCTGCTCGGCATCGCGATGCTCGCCTTGGCGCTTGGCGGCTGCAATACATTGTCGCGTCCCGCTCCGGTGAAGAACACGTTCCTCCTTGCGCCGCAGGCCCCCCAGGCCGTGGCGCGGCCGAAGCCGGGCACGCTGCGCGTCGGTGCGATCAACGTTGCCGCTCCGTTTCGCGGCAAGCAGTTCGTCTACCGGGAATCCGAGCTGAAATACGTCAACGACTTCTACACGGAGTTTCTGGTCCCCCCGGCGTCGATGATCCACGAGGCGACAGCGCGCGCGCTCGATCGGGCGCGCGTGTTCGAACGTGTCGTGCAGCCGGGCGCGCGGTCGGATGCCGACTACACGTTGGACGGCTTCGTCGAGGCGCTGTACGGCGACGCGCGCAACGCAACCAAGCCGAGCGCCGAGCTTGCGATCACGTACTACCTCACGCGATCGGATGCGGCGTCGCCGTTCTGGTCGAAGGAGTATCGGCGCAGCGTTCCGCTTGCCGGCGCCACGCCCGACCAGTACGCGAGCGCGCTGTCCGTGGCGTTCGGCGAGATTCTCGCCGAGCTCGCGAAAGACCTTTCAACGGTCGAGCTTCCGCCGAAGTGACGGTCGTCCCCGCGAACGCGGGGACCCAGCGTCGTTGGTCGAAAGTCCATTGGATTCCCGCCCCCCCGCCTCGAACATTCGGGGGCACGGTTCGCGGGAATGACGTCGACGCTACTTCGCGAGCGTGCCCGTCAAATCGTGCTCGTCGGAGCCGGTCACGCGCACGCGCGCGAACGAGCCGACCGCGAGCTCGCCGCCATCCACGATCCGAACGACGCCGTCGATTTCGGGCGCGTCGGCAGCGCCGCGCGCAACGGCGAACGCCGCGCGGCCGCGGCCGTCAACGGCATCGACCAGGACCGTGATCGTTTCGCCGATCCGGCGCGCGAGCCGAGCGGCGCTGATCGTCGATTGCAACGCCATGAAGCGCGCCCGCCGTTCTTCCTTGAGCTCGTCGGGCACCGGGTGCGGCAATGCATTCGCCGCGGCGCCGTCGACCGGTGAATAGGCGAAACAGCCGACGCGATCGAGCTGCGCGGCTCGCAGGAACTCGAGCAGCTCGTCGAATTCGCGGTCGGTTTCGCCGGGAAACCCGACGATGAACGTGCTGCGTACGACCAGCTCGGGCCGTGCCGCACGCCATGATTCGATGCGTCGCAACGTGCCTTCGGCATTCGCCGGGCGTTTCATCAAGCGCAGAAGCCGCGGGCTCGCATGCTGGAACGGCACGTCGAGATAGGGCAGCAATCCGCCGCGGCCGGGATCGTCGCTCATCCGCGCCAGCACGTCATCGACGTGCGGATAGGGATACACGTAGTGCAGCCGCACCCACGCACCGTGCTCGCGCGCGAGCGCGTCGAGCTCGCCGGCGAGCTCGGTCATCCGTGTCTTCATCGGCCGTCCGTGCCAGAAGCCGGTGCGGTAGCGGACGTCGACGCCGTACGCGCTGGTGTCCTGCGACACGACGAGGATCTCGCGCACGCCGGCCTTCAGCAGCCGCTCGGCTTCGGCGAGCACTTCGCCCAGCGGGCGGCTGACGAGGTCGCCGCGCATCGACGGAATGATGCAGAACGTGCAACGGTGATTGCACCCCTCGCTGATCTTGAGGTACGCGTAGTGGCGCGGCGTGAGCTTGATCCCTTGCGGCGGCACGAGGTCGACGAACGGATCGTGCGGCTTCGGTAGCTGCGCATGAACGGCGGCCATCACTTCGGCCGTCGCATGCGGACCGGTGACGGCGAGCACGCGCGGATGCGCCGCGCGCACGAATCCGCCGCCGTCCTTCGCGCCGAGGCATCCGGTGACGATCACCTTTCCGTTCTGCGCGAGCGCCTCGCCGATCGCGTCGAGCGATTCGGCGACTGCCGCATCGATGAAGCCGCAGGTGTTGACGACGACGAGATCGGCACCCTCGTACGACGGCGCGATCGCGTAACCTTCGGCACGAAGCTGCGTCACGACTTGCTCGGAGTCGACGAGCGCCTTCGGACAGCCGAGCGAGACGAAACCGACGCGCGGCGCATCGTGGACGCTCGCCGCTCGTCGCTGCGACCGCTTGATCGGCGCGCTCATCGTACCGGCTTGCATGGTTGCGCTGCGTCAGCGCAGGCGAACGCTGCGTGGTTGCGCGGCGCAAAAAAAACCGGGCGACGCGCCCGGTTGTTGCGGCGCTTTGCGGCGGTCATCGCTTTTCCTCGTCGTCGACCTCGGATTGACCGGCTGCTCCGAAAGCCGGAAACGTGAGCGACGTGAAGATTCCGCGCGTCTGATCCTGCATGCGTTGCTGCATGTCGAGAAAGAGCTTGGCGCTCTGCTCGAGATAGTTGCCGAGCATCCCCTGCATCGCCGGCGCCTGCATCTGCATGAACTGCTTCCACAGGTCCGGCGTGAGCATCATCTTGTCGCCGTAGATCTGCTTCGTCTGCTCCTGCAGCTTCTTTTGGATCGCGAGGAACGCCTTGACGTTCTGCTCCATGTAGCTGCCGATGATCGTCTGCTGCGCCGTGCCGTAGAAGCGGATCATCTGGGCGAGCATTTCGGAGCTGAACATCGGCAAGCCGCCGGACTCCTCGTCGAGGATGATCTGAAGAAGGATCGCGCGGGTGAGGTCATCGCCGGTCTTCGCATCGACCACCTGGAAGTCGATGTGCTCGAGCACCATCTGCTTCACGTCGGCGAGCGTGATGTAGCCGCTGTTGGCCGTGTCGTACAGCCTGCGGTTCGGATATTTCTTGATCATGCGAGGCGCTTCGGCCATACGAGACTCCGACCTGTCGAGTGGGGCTATTATAAACCGCTGATTTCCCTATGGTTTGGATAGTTGCACCAGAGTGGTAACGCGCTCTTTGTGCATTGCAGCAAAAACTCCTTGACTTCGCCAAAACCTGTCCCTACAATGCATTTGTGCGGTGCAGCAAAACCGGCCGGAACCGAGCGGCCGATACCGACCACCGCGGGACTCACTCAACGAACTTACGCAACTTGGAATCACCCGTTGGGTCGCGGCTCGACCCGTGATGACTCGAGACGAAAGGAAACCCCCATGTACAACGCCGTCGATCAATTCGCCGAACTGAACAAAGCCAATGTCGCACAAGCGACCAAGTACGCCGCGCTCGCCATCGAGAACACCGAGAAGCTCGTCAAGCTCAATCTGACCGCCGCCAAGGCCGCGATTGCGCAGGGCGTCGAAAGCGCCGAAGCCGCCGTTGCGATCAAGGACGTGCAGGAGCTTATCGCGCTGCGCTCGAAGTACACCGAAGCGAGTGTGCAATCGGCGCTCGGCTATTCGCGCAACGTTTACGAACTCACGCAGGAAGCGCAAGCGCAGTACGCGCTGCTCGCCGAACAAGCGTGGGCCGACTACACCAAGGGCGTCGCTGCCTGGGTCGAAAAAGCCACGAAGTCGGCGCCCGCGGGATCCGACGTCGCCGTGAACGCGTTGAAGTCGACGATCGCGGCTTCCACCGCGGCGTTCGACCAGTTCCAGAAGGCGACCCGGCAGGTCGTGAACTTCGCCGACGCGAGCGTGCGCGCCGCTGCGGCGAACGCGCCGAAGGTCGCGCCGAAGGGTAAGAAGGCTGCGTAACAACCGCAACATCGCTTCGCTGCGGGTGCCCCCGGTTTAGCGCGGTGGCCGCAGCGAGCGCGGGGCCGCCCGCGTGACTTGAACGGTTGCGCGGGCGGCCCCATCTTTTGATTGTGTCTCCTTCTGTATTCTTCTCCTCCTCCTGAAGGATACAGCCTAGCCCCGCGGCTTGCCGCGGGGCTTTTTTCGTCGTTCGAACGCGGGTGCTGCGTGCGTCTTTCGTACACGCATGCACGATTCGACAGCGTTGGAGCGATCGCGACACGACGTCGCGCACGAACGCGACCGAACGCCGCGACCTCGCGCAACCATTGATTCAACGCAGAACGCTCTCGCCGCGTCCGGCACACGATGTGATTTGCGGACCGGCCAAGGAATAATGAGCACGGCCGGGCGCAGCGACAATCATGCGGCGCAATTGCCCGAGTTGCGGAGCAAAGATCGAGCGGATTCATCGTTGCCGGATCGATCGGCTGGTGGCGATCTTTCATCCGCTCTATCGTTACCGCTGCAGGAGCTCCGCGTGCGGGTGGCAAGGCTTCCTCGACCGCGATGGCATCGAATGCAAGGCATGGGAGCGGAGGACGTTGCGCTTCGCTGTCGTGTCCATCATCGCCACGCTAACGATCGCGGCCGTTTACGGCATTGATCGGCTCGGCGCAGCTGGACCGGTCGACCGTTCCACGGTTGCGGCCGATGCGCGGTCGAACGTCGTCGCGCGATTGGCGCCCGGCGAAACGCGCGACGGCACGCTGCTCGCGCCAGACGATGAGCGCGCCGCCGACAACCGATCGGCGCTGCAACTACGCCGCGGCTGCGCGTGGGGCGTCCCTGGCCGCAATCCATATCGCGGCACCGTTGCCCAGGCGATCGCGGCAGCGAAACTACCTCTTTCCGTCGCACGGGCGATCGAAGCGCGAATCGACCGCCATGCTGCAACCGATCGAGTCTATATCACGCGCGATGCGATCCGCACGATGGACCTGAGCCGCTCGTTCGACACCAAGACGACGGCAATGACCTTCGGCACGTCTCTGTGCTTCGACACGCGCGTCAATTTCTTGCCGGGGCACGTCGAATACGCCGATCTGTACGAGACGGTCGATGAGCACGGCGTGCGCTTTTCCGTGATGGTGCCCGACGTGTGCGGCAACGTCGCCGTTCTCGCCGAGCGGGCGGACGAGTGGCCGGCTTTCGACGCGAGCGACGGCCAGGCCGTTGGCAAGGCGATCACGATCGGTAATGCAGTGGGCGCACCCGGCGCCGTCGCCTTGGCGATGCGTCAGGGACATTAGATCGTAGATTGCGCGGCCTCGCGATCGCCGCAGACCCCGACGAGGCAGCATGCACGCCGCCTCGTCTTCGCACGCTCGGCGGTCAATACATATGCTGGCCGCCGTTGATCGCGATGTTCGCGCCGGTGACGAATGCAGCCTCGTCGCTTGCGAGGTATGCGACCAGCCCCGCGACTTCCTCGGGCTTGCCGAGCCGTCCCATCGGAATCTGCGGAATGATCTTGCTGTCGAGCACGTCCTGCGGGATCGCCATCACCATCTTCGTGCCGATATAACCGGGCGAGATCGTATTGACGGTGACACCCTTGCGCGCGACTTCGAGCGCGAGCGCCTTCGTGAAGCCATGCATGCCCGCTTTCGCGGCCGAATAGTTGACCTGGCCGAACGCGCCTTTCTGGCCGTTCACCGAAGAAATGTTGATGATGCGGCCCCAACCGCGCTCGACCATGCCGTCGCACACTTGCTTCGTCATGTTGAAGCAGGAATCGAGATTCGTCTTGATCACGGCGTCCCAGTTTTCTTTGTCCATCTTGCGGAACGTCATGTCCCGCGTGATCCCCGCGTTGTTGATCAGGACGTCGATCGGACCGACGTCCTTCGCGACGGCGGCGATACATTGGCCGCACGATTCCCATTGCGTGACGTCGCAGGCGTATGCGCGGAACCCATAACCCATCTTGTTCATGCCGTCGAGCCACTCCTTCGCTCTCGTGTTGCCGGGTGAGTAGGTCGTCACGACCTTGTCTCCGAGCGCCGCGAGCTTGACGCAGATTGCTTCGCCAAGGCCGCCCATTCCGCCGGTGACCAAAGCGATGCGAGGAGTATTCGTTACCATGTTGTCGTCCTCCAGCCAATGTTCGCACGTCGATAGGTGCGGTTGAAGAGCATCGATCGGCTCGGACCGCGGCGGCGAAGCCGCGCGCGACTCGAGAATCTTTTTACGCTTGCACCGGCGTGCCGTCTACCGCTTGCGGCCGCCGTCAAAAGGTTCGGTCCGGGGCCTCCTTCACATAGAAGCCGGGAGCTGGCGTGAGCGGCGGATACGAATCGTTGCCCGCACGTCGCGGCGCGCGCTTCATCGCGCCGGCATGGGGCGCAAGCCATGCAAACCAGTGTGGCCACCAGCTGCCCGGCATGCTTTGCGCACGCTCGAGCCAATCGTCCGCGCTGTCGGTCATGAGGACATTCGTCCAATAGTTGCGCCGGTTCGCCGCCGGCGGATTGACGACGCCGGCGATGTGCCCCGACGCGGCGAGCACGAACGTCATGTCGTCGCCGCCGACGAGCCCGGTCGTCTTGTACGCAGAACGCCACGGCACGATGTGATCGTCGCGCGAGGCGAGCACGAACATCGGCGCGGTGATCCGCTCGAGGTCGATGCGCTCGCCGGCCATCGTCAACGCCCCGCGTTCGCGCAGCCGGTTGTCGAGGTAGAGATTGCGCAGGTAGGAGACATACATCGGTCCCGGCAGATTCGCCGAATCGCTGTTCCAGTGCAGCAGGTCGAACGCCGGAGGCGTTTCCCCTTTCAGATAGTTGCGAACGACATAGTTCCACACGAGCTCGTTCGCGCGCAGGCTCGCGAACGCGCCGGCGAGCTCGGCGCCGTGCACGCGTGCGCCGGCGAGAAGCGCCGGCTCGCGCGCCGCCAGATACTCGCGCGATATGTATACGCCGATCTCGCCCGGGTCCGCAAAGTCGAGCATCGTCGTGAGCAACGTCACGCTTTGCACGCGCCGCCTCTTTCGCGCAGCGAGCACGGCAAGGGCGCTCGCGAGCAGCGTGCCGCCGACGCAGAAACCGAGCGCATTGACCGTTGGGCTTTTCGCGATTTCGCTCGCGACGCGCATCGCGGTCAGCACGCCGTCCTCGATGTAGTTGTCCCACGTGAGGCTGCCGAGCTCGGGCGGGATGTTGCGCCACGACAGCATGAACACCGTCACGCCTTGCTCGACGGTCCAACGGACGAACGAGTTCGACGGCTGCAGATCGAGGATGTAGTACTTGTTGATGCACGGCGGGACGATGACGAGCGGCCGCCGATGCACGCGCGGCGTCGACGGCGCGTACTGGATCAGCTCGATCAGCTCGTTGCGGAAGACGACGTCGCCCGGGGTCACTGCAATGTTGCGACCGACTTCGAACGCGCTCGTGTCCGACATCGTGATGCGCCCGCGCTGGACGTCGGCAATGAGATTGCTTGCGCCCTGCGCGAGGCTTGCGCCGTCGGTCGCGAGCGCCCGCTTCAGGACTTCCGGGTTGGTGGCGGCGAAATTCGTCGGCGCGAGCGCATCGACGTACTGGCGCGTGGCGAACGACAGTCGATGCCGCTCGCTGTCGGACAACGGTGCGAGCTCGGCGAGCTCGGTCAGGTAACGGCTCGCGAGCAGATAGCTCTGCTTCATCAACGAAAAGAACGGCTGCTCATTCCATTCCGGCGCCGAGAACCGCCGGTCGCCCGGTGACGACTCGACGAGTTCTGGCAGCCGTGCGCGGCCCTCGGCCGCCGCGATCGGATCGAGCGCTTTCGCGGCGGCCCACAGGGCTTCCAACTTCGGCCGGTATTTCGCGTTCAACGCGGCGAGCGCATGACCGTCGACATGGGCGGAGCCGGCAGTCGACGGCGCCGCTCGCGCAGGCTCTTGGGGCGAGGGCGGGGGCATCGCGTGAAGCCACCAACGCGCCCACGTTTGCGCCGCCTGCTGCCAGCGTTGCGCGAGTTCGGCGGGGCTCGGCGTCGGCACGATCGCGGGCGGCGGCGGAGAATGCATTGGACCTGCGGGGAATTTCGCGACCCGCGCCGCGTTTGAAATGGCGAGGCGCGAATTGCGATGGTATCGTGGCGCGCAGGCGCGCACAACGGCGCAACTCGCTTCGCCGTGCGTCAGTGCTCGAGCAGCGTATGCGCGAGCGCGATGACGCCGATGCCCAAGCCGATCAACGCGATCTGCTGCGCCGTCTCGATGGGTGCGGCGCGTCGGTGCAAGCTTGGAATCAAGTCGGCAACCGCGACATAGAGCAGGCTCGACGCCGCGAGTGCGAGCACCGTCGGTAGAAGCTGCTGCATGTCCGCCAACGCGGCATAGGCGATCAGGCCGCCGGCGACCGTCGAGGTTCCGGTCGCGACGTTGTAGGCGAACGCCTTGCGCCGCGTGAATCCCGAGTGCAGCAACACGGCGAAGTCGCCGACCTGTTGCGGCACCGCGTGCGAGACGATCGCCACCGTCGTCGCGATGCCAAGCCTCGCGTCGGCGAGGAATGACGCCGCGATCACGATGCCGTCGCAGAAGTTGTGTACGGCAGTGCCGATCAGGATCATCAAACCCGAGCGGCCGCCGTCGCCTGGCGCCGGATCGTGCAACGCATGATCGTGCTCGGATTCGTCGGCGACCGGATCATGCGTGCCGTGGCCGTGCGCGTGACGCCACAGCACGAGCTTCTCCAGCACGAAGAACGCGAGCAGGCCGGCGAGCATCGTCAGCATGACGCGCTCGGTGTCGCCGCCTTCGAGCGCATGCGGAACGAGCTCGAGGAACACGGCGCCGAGGAGTGCGCCGACGGCGAAGCTCACCAGGCGCGAGATCCACGACGGATGCAG
The DNA here is from genome assembly GCA_963728935.1 of uncultured beta proteobacterium. GTDB lineage: Bacteria > Pseudomonadota > Gammaproteobacteria > Burkholderiales > Casimicrobiaceae > CAVSMC01. The sequence continues at coordinate 302,812 of CAVSMC010000012.1, forward strand.
CGCGAGCGTACCCGCCGCGGCGACGACGGCGAGGACTCCGCCTGCAAACGTAGCGGCCACGATCGAGGCGAGCAGTGTCATGGCGTCGGGAGCCGTGCCGTTCCGGCGTAAAGGCGCCGCATTATAGGGGCACGTCGGGCTCGAGCCAGATCGCCGCCGCCATCCGGCCCGTCTCGCGGTCGCGGCGAAACGAAAAGAAGCGTGCGGCGTCCGCGTACGAGCACCAGCCGCCGCCGGCAATCGAAGCCACGCCCGCGCGGGAGAGTCGCCGCCGCGCGAGCGCGTACAAGTCGGCGTGCCATTTTCCCTCGCGAACCGCAGTGAACGACTCGCAAGCGAGCGGATCGGCGTCGCAAAACGCGGCGCGAACATCGGCGCCCACTTCGAACGCGCGCCGACTGATCGCAGGACCGAGCCAAGCGATGACGTCGTCGGGGCGTGCGATGTCCATCGCCGCAATCGTCGCTTCGACCACGCCCGCCGCGAGCCCGCGCCAGCCCGCGTGTGCGATGCCGACGACGGAGCCGATGCGATCGGCGAGCAGCACGGGCAGGCAATCCGCGACGAGCACCGCGCAGACCACGGCGGCGGCGCGCGTCACCGCGGCATCGGCGACCACAGGCGCCGTCGGACGCATACGGTCCAGACGGGCGACCGTCGCGCCGTGGACTTGCTGCATCCACACGGGTTCGTCGGGAAGGAGTGCGCGCAGCCGCCGGCGGTTCTCCGCCAGCGCTTCGGGAGCGTCACCGCGATCGCGCGACATGGCCGCAAGATTCATCGTCGCGTACGGCGGGACGCTGACGCCGCCGTTGCGCGTCGTGACGAGCGCGCGTACGTTCGCCGGCGCAGCCCATTGCGGAACGATCCAGTCGAGACCCGCGCCCGCGAGGCGTTCGTCGAGCGTGCCGGCGCCTGTCATGACGACGGCCCCCGCGCACGCAACCGATCGAGCAGCGCCGCGAAATCGGCAGGCACCGCCGAGTCCCACGTGCACGATTGCCGGCTCACCGGATGAATGAGCGACAACCTCGTCGCGTGCAATGCCTGCCGAGCGAACGGCACGGTGCTCCGCTTGCCGTAAACCGAATCTCCTACCAGCGGATGGCCCAGCGACGCGAAATGCACGCGGATCTGATGCGTGCGTCCCGTCTCGAGCACGCAGCGCAGAAGCGTCGCCACGCCGAAGCGCTCGACAACCGAATAGTGCGTGCGCGCGGGCTTGCCTGTCGCGACGACCGCCATCTTCGTTCGCCGCGTCGGATGGCGTCCGACCGGCGCGTCGACCGTGCCCCCGCGCGCGACATCGCCGCTCGCGACCGCGACATACTCGCGCTTGACCGTGTGCGCGGCGAGCTGGCGTACGAGATAGGTCTGCGCGGCGAGCGTTTTCGCGACCACCATCAGCCCGCTCGTGTCCTTGTCGAGCCGGTGCACGATGCCCGCGCGCGGCAGCGCGGCGAGCATAGGGTCGTGATGGAGCAGCGCGTTCATCAGCGTTCCCTGCCAATTACCGCTGCCGGGGTGGACGACGCGCCCGGCCGGCTTGTCGACGACGATCAGCGCGGCGTCCTCGTGGACGATCGAGAGCGCGATGGGCTCCGCCGCGTGCGAGGCGAGCTGCCGATCGGCGGCGGGCGTCACGACGACGCGCTCTCCGCCGTTCACCGTCCAGTCCGGTTCGACGACGACACCGTCGAGCGTCACGCGACCCGCTTCGATCCAAGCCTTGAGCCGCGTACGCGAGAATTGCGGCAATGCCCGCGCGACCGCATGGTCGAAGCGCTCGCCGGCGGCGTCGAGCGGCAGCTCGAATGCGTGCGACTCGACCGCCGCCGACGCGGGCGCCGTCGCACCGGCCGTGCGCGCGTCCGCAGCGCAGGCGCGCTTCAAGTCGGTCGGAGGACGGGAGTTATAATCGCCGCCTCGTCAGAGGACTCTGCGTATGAGAGCACTTGCCTTGTTCATCGTATCGCTCGTCGACGCGCGCGCTCGCCTCGTCGCCATCGCGCTGCTCGCCGCCGCGCTCGCGAGCTGCAGCCTATTCCCCGAGGTGAAGGACGAGACTGCGACTTGGTCCGCCGATCGCATCTACAAGACGGCGCACGACGCGCTGATCGAGGGAAATTATACGCGCGCCGTCAAGATGTTCGAGACGCTCGAGTCGCGCTTCCCCTACGGCCGCTACGCGCAACAGGCGCTGATCGAGGGCGCGTACGCGAACTACCGCGCCGGCGAGGCGGCGGCGGCGGTGTCGCAATGCGATCGTTTCATTCGCACGTATCCGAATCATCCGAATGTCGACTACGCGTATTACCTGAAGGGCCTCGTGCACTTTCGCGAGGACCAGGGAATTTTGGGCTATGTATACGAGCTCGATCTTTCGGAGCGCGAGCCGAAGGCGATGCGCGAATCGTTCGCGGCGTTCAAGGAGCTCGTCACGAAGATGCCGGAGAGTCGCTACGCGGAGGACGCCACTCAGCGGATGCGCTATCTCACCAACGCGCTCGCGCTCTACGAAGTCAAAGTCGGTCGCTACTACTACAATCGCGGCGCGTACGTCGCTGCGATTAATCGGGCGCAGGCGGCGATTACCAGCTACCCGCGTACGCCGGCGAACGAGGATGCGCTCGATCTGCTCGTGAAGTCGTACGACAAGCTCGGGCTCGCGCAGCTTCGCGACGACTCGCACCGCATCCTCGAGCAGACGTTTCCCGCGAGCTCCTATCTCACCGGCGGTCCGCCCAAACCTTGGTGGAAGTTTTGGTAGGCTTCGTGTTGCGCGTTTGCGACGGCGTGTCAAACCAACTGCGACCGGTCCCAGACTGACTGCTCATTATCCAGCTGCCGCAATTGGCCGATGCGGTCGCTGGCTTCCGTCCCCAGCGCTGGAGGTGCGGCGGCGGCTACGCGAGGGGTAATGGATTTCGACCCGCTAACGTCGTTGGCGGAGTCGCTACGAGCGCTGGCGCGCGAGAGCGCGAGTGCTGGCGAACACGCGCGTGTGCGAGCGTCGCGATGTTGCTTACCAGCCGTAGAGTGCGCTCGTTCATCGGCGTCACTATGTCTTTTGCGAGGTGGTTAGCAAGAATGCTAACTCCCACGTTCGATCATCACCATCGTCCGCACGGACGAACCTGAGCCCCATGACGCGCCTTGCGAGTGCGTTTTCGTCCTGTACAGCGGAGAGCTCTCCGTCGCTTCGTGCCGATGTGAAGGAGCTTGAGGTGTCTGCTGGAGCGCCATCGAAGCCGCGCGCTGGAGGTGTTCGTAGCACCGTGGTTCACGTCAAAGCGAGCGGGGCAGGGTCGGCAACGCAAGTTCGCAATTTTGCGAACAGGTCCTGGCGATTCCTGAGGCCGCCTCGCAAATCAGGTGCTGGGTGACGTCAATGCCGTGTACGTCTGTTTTCGGACCCAAAGCGAACGCTGATGAAGTAGTTGGATGTAATGCGTCAACAGGTTGTTGGGGGCTGAGCTAGGCGACTGATTGGCGGGAGACGGGGCTGACGCCGGCCGAGTATCGGGAGCGGTTCGGCGGGCAACATCCAGCGCTGCCGAGGCAGCGCCGCAGTGCGCTCGTGAGAATGCCGAATGTGGTTGCGATCCACGCGTACGATGATCAAGCAGTCGACAAGGCAGTCGAATCGAGCTCAACGTCGAATGACCGCTCGATGGCCGGAAGCAGCCTGCCGGTAACAGATGCCGAAACCAGACGAAGCCGTCGTCGACCGCGAGAGGGCTGACCTACCGTGTACTCGCAAAGAACGCTACGACGTCCGCGATGTCGCGCGTGCGCCGCATCGGCGGCAGGCTTTTCCAGATCCGCTTGCCGTACGGCTTGTCGACCAGCCGCGGGTCGCCGATCATCAGCACGCCGCGATCGGTCTCGCTTCGGATCAGCCGGCCGGCGCCTTGCTTCAGGCTGATCGCCGCCTGCGGCAACTGGTAATCGAAGAACGGGTTGCCGCCCTGGGCGCGAAGCTGGTCGAGACGCGCGGCGAGCAGCGGATCGTCCGGCGGCGCGAACGGCAGCTTGTCGATGACGACGACCGACAGCGCGTCGCCGGCGACGTCGACGCCTTCCCAGAAGCTCGCGCTGCCCAGCAGCACGGCGTTGCCGAGCTCGCGAAAGCGCGTCAGCAGCTCGCTGCGCGACCCTTCCCCCTGAACGAGGAGCGGCCAAGACAGTCCATCGCGCGCCATCGCGCTCGCGAGCGTTTCGCGCGCCTGCGCGAGCGCGCGCAGCGTCGTGAACAGCAGGAACGCGCGTCCGTTGCTCGCTTTGAGGACCGGTAACGCGGCGGCGACGATCGCGTCGGTGTGCTCGCGCGAATTGGGCTCGGGCAGCTCGCGCGGAACGTAGAGCAGCGCCTGCGAAGCGTAATCGAACGGCGATTGCCAGCAGCCGGTCGCCGCCTCCGCGAGACCGAGCTCGCGCTGGTACAGCGAGAAATCGCGGCCGACGGCGAGGGTGGCCGACGTGAAGATCCACGCGCGCCCGGAATCGACGACCTGACGCGAAAAGAGCTGCGCGATCGAAAGCGGCGACGCGTGGAGCTGAAACCCCGAGGGCGTGACGTCGATCCAGCGGATCCACGCATTGTCGTCGTCGTAAACCGCCGCGGCGTCGCGATCGAGCGTCGAGCGCCATCGCGCCAGCGCCGCCGACGATTCGTTCGCGCGCTGCGCGACGTTCGCGAGCTCTTCGCTGCGCTCCGAGAACAGCGCAAGCTCCGCCGCGAGCCGGTCGAGCGCAGTCGCGAGATCGTCGAGCGCCGATACGACGGCAGGACGGATGGCGGCGGACGACTGTGCGATCTTGCCGGGTGTGTCGCCGAGCGCGAGCCGTAGCTTGCGGATCGCCGGACCGATGCCCGATGCGGCGTCGGGCAGCTCGGCGACTTCGCGCGCGCCCGTGCGTGCGGCGACCTCGGCGTCGCGGGCGAGATCGGCGAGCTGGCCGGCGGTGAGCTGCTCGCCGAAGAACAGTGTCGCCGTGCCGGGAAGCTGATGCGCCTCGTCGAGCACGATCGTGTTGCACGCCGGCAAGAGCTCGGCGAGCCCTTCGTCGCGCAGCATTACGTCGGCGAAGAACAGATGATGGTTGACGACGACGACGTCCGCCTCGAGCGCGGCCTTGCGCGCCTTGAGCACGAAGCATTCGGAATGGAACGCGCAATCGCTGCCGAGGCAGTTGTCGCGCGTCGAGGTCACCAGCGGCCAGATCGTCGCGTTTTCCGGCACGTCGGCGAGCGCGCCGCGGTCGCCTGTGTCGCTCGCCTGCGCGAAGCCGATGATCTTCGTCAGGTAGCGCGCGTCGTCGCGCGAAGGCAATCCGCCCTCGCGCGACGTGCGCTCCAGATGGTGGTGGCAGACGTAGTTCGCGCGCCCCTTCAGCAACGCGATCGTGACCGGCGAGCCGAGGGCGTCGCGCACGAGCGGCAAGTCGCGCTGATAGAGCTGATCCTGCAACGTCTTCGTACCCGTCGAGACGATGACTTTGCCGCCGTAGAGCAGCGCAGGCACCAGATAGGCGAACGTCTTGCCGGTTCCGGTACCTGCCTCGACGATCAGCGGGCGCTTGTCGTGAATCGCTTTCGCGATGGCGTCCGCCATCGCGAGCTGTTGCGCGCGAAAGCGAAAATCGGGTAGCGCGCGCGAGAGCTCGCCGCCATCGCTGAAGATTGCGCCGAGCGCAGCGTCGGTCACGGCAGCGGGCGCGAGCGCTTCGTCGCGCACGGGAGAACGGACAGCTCTTTCAGTTCGCCGGCTTTGTCGCCACGGCGGCCTTTGCCACTGCCGGCTTGCGCTTCGACGACGACTTCGCGGCGAGCGACGCATGCGCGTTGGCGAGCGCCGTACGCACCGCCTCAGCGCGCTCGCGGAACGTGTCGTAAGGCTTGGCGACGCGCGTCTTGTACTGGTCGTCGCTCTCCGGCGCTTGCCATTTGAGCTCAACAAGCGACTTCTGCCAGTAGTCGTGCAACGCACGCAGCGTTTCGACGGCGACACGACTTTGCGTCGCTTCGCGCAGTGCCGCCTGGTAGTGGCGCGTGATCGAAGCCTTGTGCTTGTCGACGCAATACTCGGACTTGGCGCCGTTGACGCCCTGCTCGGCCTGCTCGTAACCGAACTCGATGATCTCGATGCTCTTCACCTGACGGCACATCGTGTACAGATGCGGGACGGCGTCGAGGAAGCATTCGACGGCGCCGCCGGTCGAGTTCGGGCAAATGTAGATCTCCGGCTTTTGCGCGAAATCGTTCGCGGCAACGGCCGGACCGGACGCGAGCGCAGCGAGTGCGGCGGCGGCGACAACCGGCAACGAACGTGAGAGCGATGTCATGATCGGACGAGCCCCAAAAGGGGAGTCCGGCGATCGTACTGCGATCGCAACGCCGGCTCAAGTCAGCCGGACGGAGGAACACTGCGGCTGCGTGCGGGCGCCTCGATCAGTTGTAGATGCCAACTCTACCGTTGTTTCAATGGGTTGCGAATTGACATAGCAATCACATCGTTGCGACGACCACCCGGCAGCGCGCACAGCGGCAGCGCCTGCTGCACAGCGACGAAACGCCCCCAAAGCGCGACCGCGATCGCCCGTCAGCCGGCGGGCTCCCAGTGCTCGATCACGAGCTGCAGCGCTTCGGTGCCGTTCCATTCGTTCACCTCGGGTCGATAGATGGCACGGATCGACGCCGGCAGCGGCTCGGCGTGGTTGAACAGGATCGCGGCGAATCGCTCGCCCGCGCGCTCGAGCGCGACGCGCAGGTGCCGCTCGCCGACGATGCGCTGATCGCTCACAGTGAACGCTTCGTCGAACAGCGGCGCTGGAAAGCCCTGGCCCCAGACTTCATCGCGCATCAAACGGGCGAGCTCGTACGACAGCTCACCGGCCGCGAGCTCGCCGTCGCTTTCGAGCGTTCGCAGCAGGTCCTGCGGTCCGAGTTGCTCGCGCGCGATCCGTTCGAAGGCCGCGGCGAAGCGCGGCAGATCGCGCTCGGCAAGCGACACGCCGGCGGCGACCGCGTGACCGCCGAACTTGTTCACAACGCCAGGTTCTCGCTTGCTCACCAGGTCGAGCGCGTCACGCAGATGGAAGCCCGCGATCGAGCGGCCGGAGCCCTTGATCTCGTCCGCCGTGCCGCGCGCGAACACGATCGTCGGCCGATGGAAACGGTCTTTCAGCCGCGATGCGACGATTCCGACCACGCCTTGATGCCAGTCGGGCCGGTACACGCACATCGTGTACGCATCGTTTGCGGCGCTCGCCGTGGCACCGGCTTCGATTTCGGCGAGCGCCTCCTCGTGCATCGTGCTTTCGACATCACGGCGCTCGCGATTGAGCCTATCGAGCTCGACGGCGAGCGGCAACGCGCTCACCGCCGTGTCGGCGAGCAGGCATCGGATTCCCACGCTCATGTCCTGCATCCGGCCCGCCGCGTTCAGCCGCGGGCCGGCGACGAAGCCGAGATCGAACGCCGTCGCGCGCCGCGCGTCGCGGCCCGCCACGTCGAACAGCGCGGCGATCCCCGGCTGCGCGCGCCCCGCGCGAATCCGCGCGAGTCCCTTCGCGACGAGCGAGCGGTTGACGCGGTCGAGGCGCACGACGTCGGCGACGGTGCCGAGCGCGACGAGGTCGAGCAGCGAGCCGAGATGCGGGTCTTCTCGTGTCGCGAAGTGGCCGCGCTCGCGCAGCCGCGCGCGCGTGGCGGCGAGCACGTAGAACATCACGCCGACGCCGGCTAGGTGCTTGCACGGGAACGCACAGCCCGGCTGGTTCGGGTTGACGATCAACGCCGGCGCTGGCAGCGTCGCCGCCGGCAGATGATGGTCGGTGATGAGCACGTCGAACCCGCGCGCGGCCGCCGCCGCGACGCCGTCGTGGCTCGCGATGCCGTTGTCGACGGTGACGATCAGGCGCGGCGCTTTCGCCGCGGCGAGCGCGACGATCTCGGGGGTGAGCCCGTAGCCGAACTCGAAGCGGTTCGGTACGATGAAATCGGCGTCGGCACCCATCGCACGAAGGCCGCGCAATCCGACCGCGCAGCCGGTTGCGCCGTCGGCGTCGTAGTCGGCGACGATGACGATGCGCTCGCCCGAGCCCACGGCGTCGGCGAGGCGCGTCGCCGCGTCATCGATTCCCTTCAACGACGCGTGCGAGGGCAACCGCGCGAGATCGAGGTCGAGGTCGTCCGCGCTCGCGACGCCGCGCGTTGCGAAAACACGCGCGAGCACCGGATGCACGCCGGACGCGGCGAGCGCCGCAGCGGTGTCGGGCACGCGTCGGCGAATGATGTCCATCACGCGTCCTCGATCGCATGCTGCGCGTGCACGAGCGAGCCGACGTCGGGCTGCGCGATGCGAGCGGCGATTCGAGTCCAAAGCGACGGCCGTGTCGAGCGCCAGACGAGCGCTTCGCCGGTGCCGTCGGCGACGATCGTCACCGCATCGAGGGCGCCGCGCTCGAGCGCCGCCCACGCAGGTGTGGCGAACGCACGCTCGACGTGGTCGATGTCGACAGGCGCGTCGAAGGCGACGACGAGCGCGTCTTCGCGGGCGGCGTCAGCCAGCACCGTATCGAGCGAGCTCGGAAGCGGCTGCGCGGGAGCGCCGGCGAACAGCGCGAGCGCGGCGATCGCCGCGGCGTCGGTCCAGGTGCGAACGCGCGCGACTGTGTCGACGGCGCTGCGCACAGGCAGGACGCCGCCGGTTTCGAACCAGACGCTGTTCGCTGGCCGCTTGCCTTCGTGCTCGCGCGCGACGTTGACCGGATGCTCGAACAGCAACATCTGGATTTCGGTCTGCCAACGGTTCCACCTCCGCGCGTCCGTTCCTCCGGGTAGCCGCGCGCGCAACGATTGGCCGCGCGCGGATTCGAGCGGATGGGTGGAAAGCGCCGGCGGCGATGCAACGCGCGCGAACCATGCATCGGGTCGCGGTGCGATGAAGACGATCCCGTCGGCGTCGAAGTGCGCGTTCAACGTCTCGATCAGCGCGCGTGCGTCGTCACGGGCAAGGTCACGAATCGCGCCTTCGAGTCGAACGTCGTCGTGGCCCGCGACGAGCGTGACCGGATAAGCGGCGAGCCAGTACGCGTTTCCGGGATCGTGCCCGAGCGACGCGAGCCGAATCGGCGCGAGCGGCCAGTCGGTTTGCCGCTGCACGCCGTACATCGGTGCGAGCGATGCGGCCATGCCGCCCGGCTCGCGCGACGGCGCGCCGGCAGTGGCCAGCAGGCGCGCGAGCGAGCGCAGCGGCGGAAACGCATCGTGTGCGAGCAATCCCGGAAGCGAAATGACGAGCAACATGCCGTACGCGCTCGGACGTAAGAGAAGATCGCGACGACGCAATGAAGAAGTGCATGCAGTCTAGCATGCGATAATGGCACGCTCGGTTCGCAGGATGTCCTTCGATCAACGTGTCGCCTTACGAACTCGCCGTCGGTCTGCGCTACACGCGCGCGCGCCGCGGCTCGGGCCGCAACACGTTCATCTCGTTCATCGCGCTCACTTCGATGGCGGGCATCGCGCTGGGCGTCGCGGCGCTGATCGTCGTGCTGTCGGTGATGAACGGCTTCCAGGACGAGCTGCGCAACCGCATTCTCTCGGTCGCCTCGCACATCGAGATTCGAGGCACGCCGACGCTCGCCGATCCGGCCGCCGTCACCCGGGCGGCGCTCGCCAATCCGCACGTCAAGGCGGCGGCACCGTACGTGATGGGGCAGGCGATGCTGTCGGTCGGCGACACGAGCCGCGGCATCTTCCTGCGCGGCGTCGATCCTGCGCGCGAGGATGAAGTCGCCGACATCGGGAGCCACATGCGCGCGGGCAAGCTTTCCGATTTGAAGCCGGGCGAGTTCGGCATCGTTCTCGGCGCCGAAGTCGCGCGCGCGCTCGGCGTTCGCATGGATGACCCGATCGTCGTCATCGTGCCGCAGGGGACGATCACGCCGGCGGGGACGCTGCCGCGGCTGAAGAGCTTTCGCGTCGTCGGCGTGTTCGAGATCGGCATGTTCGAATTCGACAACGGCCTCGCGCTGATCAACATCGACGACGCGCAGAAGCTCTACCGTCAGGACGGCGTCTCGGGCGTGCGGCTCAAGCTCGACGATCTCTTCGCCGCGCCGCGGATCGCGCGCGAGCTCGCGGCATCGATGCCCGCGAGCGTCGACGTCCGCGACTGGACGCTTTCGCACGCCAATTTCTTTCGCGCGGTCGCGATCGAGAAGCGCATGATGTTCATCATCCTGACGCTGATCGTCGCCGTTGCCGCGTTCAACATCGTATCGGCGCAAGTGATGACGGTGACCGACAAGCAGGCGGATATCGCGATCCTGCGCACGATCGGCGCGTCGCCGTCGTCGATCCTCGCGATCTTCATCGTGCAAGGCGCTCTGATCGGCGTGATCGGCACCGTGCTCGGCGTCGTAGGCGGACTGCTGCTCGCGTACAACATCGACGTCGTCGTTCCGGCGATCGAGCGCGTGTTCGGCGTACAGTTCCTCGACAAGAGCGTCTACTACATCAGCGAGCTTCCCTCGCAGGTGCAGTCGGCCGACGTCGTCATGGTCGCCGCGGTCGCGCTCGTGCTCGCACTCGTTGCGACGATCTACCCGGCATGGCGCGCCGCGCGCGTCAATCCGGCCGAAGCGCTTCGTTATGAATGACGCGAAGCGCGTTCTCGGTTGTCGCGACCTGCGCAAGACGTACAAGACCGGGCCGCTCGACGTGCCGGTGCTGCTCGGCGTCGATCTCGATGTCGCCGCCGGCGAGACGGTCGCGATCGTCGGTGCGTCCGGGTCCGGCAAGAGCACGCTCTTGCATCTGCTCGGCGGCCTCGACGAGCCGACGGCGGGCGAAGTCTTCGTCGACGGCCACGCGTTCGCGCGGCTGAGCGAAGCCGCGCGCGGCGACGTGCGCAACCGTGCGCTCGGCTTCATCTATCAGTTTCACCATCTGTTGCCGGAATTCACGGCGGTCGAGAACGTCGCGATGCCGCTGACGATCCGCCGCGAGCCGCCTGCGGTGGCACGCGCCGCGGCCGAGCGGATGCTCGCACGCGTCGGCCTCGAGCATCGCGGCCGCCACTTGCCGGGGGAGCTGTCGGGAGGCGAGCGCCAGCGCGTCGCGCTCGCCCGTGCGCTCGTCACGCAGCCGCAATGCGTGCTCGCCGACGAGCCCACCGGCAACCTCGACCGACGCACCGCGTGGCAAGTGTTCGATCTGATGCTCGAGCTTAATCGAGCGATCGGAACGAGCCTCGTTATCGTGACGCACGATCCGGAGATCGCCGCGCGCGCGGCGCGCATCCTGCATCTCGCCGACGGCGTGCTTAATTAGGGTCAGACTCGACTTTTCACACGCCGCCTGCAGTAGGCAACGCGCTGCATGAAAAGTCGAGTCTGACCCTAATTAAGCTTGACCCTAATTAAGCGGCACGCTCGCGTCGGTCTTCCGACAATCCGGCATCGCGCGCAAGCCGCGCGATCTGCGCGCGCTCCGCGTCATCGACGCCGAGCTGCGGTGGGCGCACCGTCGCATGCGCGATCAGGCCTTGAAGCTTGAGCACTTCCTTCATTCGCGGCCGATAGTCGCGGATCGGCGCGCGCCAGCAATAGCGGGCGAGCGGGCCCAGCCGTTTCCAGATCGCCGCGCCGCGCTCGTAATCGCGCGCGACGCATGCCCGATGCATCTCGACGAGCTCGGCGGTCGCGGTGCCGGCAAATCCGATCAGCGCTCCGTCGCAGCCCATCAGCATCGCTTCCCAGATGAACGTATCGCTGCCGGTCAGGACTGCGATCGATCGCGGAAGCGCACGCGCGGCGTCGATGGTCTCGAGCGTCTTCGTCGTGTCGAACGATGCTTCCTTGAGCCCGATGAACTGGGCGATGTCGGCAAGCCGCGCGAGCGTGTCCGGCGGAAAGTCGGGACCCCATGCCTTGGGAAACTGAAAAGCGATCAGCGGCAGGCCGACACCGTCGGCAATGGTGCGGTGATAGCGGTAGACCATCTCGGCGGGCACGGGATTGCCGAGGAACGTCGGGAACGGCGGGAACACGGCGAGGAGCTGCGCGCCGGCGCCTTTGAGCTCGTTGCCCCAGCGCACCGCCTGCGCGGTCGAGCCGCAGATCAAACCGGACACGACCGGACAGCGATCGCCAATCACGTCGCGACAGACGCTCACGATCTCGAGCTGCTCGTCGCGTTCGAGCGACGGCCCTTCGCTCGCGTCCATGTTCATCGCGATCGCGGTGGGCCGCTGCGCGGCGATCCAGTCGATGTACGAGCGCAGCGACGTCCAGTCGATCGAATGGTCGGGGAGCATCGGCAGCACCGGTGCGGCGACGATGCCTTTGAGCTCAACCATCGCGATTTCCAGTGTCGGTAGCGGCGCTCGCGCCGTGCAGCACGCCGCGGGCCAGAAAGATCGACGTGATGCGCTCGGTCGCCACGGTGAATTCGCGAGCGCGTCGCGCCTCGAGGCCGCGCGGTCGCGCGAGCGCCGGCTCGATCACTTGCTCGATGCGGCCGGGCCGGGGGCTCATGACGACGACGCGGTCGGCGAGCAGCACGGCTTCGTCGATCGAGTGCGTGATGAAGACGACGGTTTTGCGCGACGCAAGCCACAGCGTCTCGAGGTCGACGCGCATCTGCTCGCGCGTGAGCGCGTCGAGCGCGCCGAACGGCTCGTCCATCAATAACAGCGGCGCATCGTGGATCAGCGCCCGCGCGATCGCGACGCGCTGGCGCATGCCGCCCGACAGCTCCTGCGGCAAGCGGTCGATGAAATCGCCGAGACCCACCTGTTGCAGCAATCGGATCGCGCGCTCGCGGTAGAGGCGCCGATCGAGACCGCGCAGCTCGACCTGCACGAGCACGTTGTCGAGCGCGCTGCGCCAGTCGAGCAGCACCGGGCTCTGGAAGACGATGCCGAGGTTCGTCTGCGGGCCGGACACGATGCGGCCGTCGACGCGGATTTCACCGGTCGTCGCGAGCAGCAGACCGGCGACGATGCGCAGCAGCGTGCTCTTGCCGCAGCCCGACGGACCCACGATCGCAAGGAACTCGCCCTCGCGCACGGCGAGATCGATGCGCTCGAGCGCGAGCGTCTCGCGTACCGCGGCGTCGCGACCGCGGCGGTACGTCATGCCGACGCCCGCAAGAACGACGTAAGCGGCGTGTTCGCCGGCGGACGCGCGCGGGACGTCGCGCACCGTCCGATCGTCGTCCCCGCGAACCATGCCCCCGAGTGTTTCAGTCGGGGGGCGGGGACCCAGTGTCGTCTGGCGCAAAGTCACTGGATTCCCGCGTTCGCGGGAATGACGGTGTACGCGCGTCGCCAGACGGCGCTCACTGCGGCACGAACTCGTTCGTGTGGAATGCCGTCCACGGCGCGTCGGTCTTCAACTCGCGGTATTGCTTGAGGATCGCGAGCGTCTGGTCCCAGTCGGCTTGCGCACCCCATCCGATCCTGCCTTTGGAATTCTTCGAGTCGAGCAAATCGAAGTCGACCAGCATTTGATCGAGCGTCGACTGGCGATTGAGGTCGGGCTTCGCCTTGAGCGCCGCGTCGACGGCGGCGGAGGAATTCTTCTTCGCCTCGTTCCACGATTTCACCGACGCGCGGACGAAACGGCGCACGAGGTCCGGGTTGGACTTGATCAGATCGGTCTTGGCGACGATCGTCATGCCGACGATGTTGGCGCCCCAATCGGCGTATCGCATCGCGGCTGGCGTGAAGCCGCGCTGCTTGATCAGAAAGAATTGGTCGTCGGCGCCGCCGAGCAGCGCGTCGGCTCGCTTTTCGAGGACCGTGACGACCTTCGCTGCCGGGTCGACCTGGATCATGTTCACTTTCCCGCAGTCGACGCCGTTCGCCTTGCACACCGCCTGCAGCAGCGCGCCAAGCGGATCGCCCGGCGACACGGCCACGCTCTTGCCTTCGAGATCTTTCGGCGTCTTGATGTTCGCTTCGGCGAGCGAAACGACCGAGAAGCCGGTCGAATTGAGCAGCGACATCACCGACTTCACATCGGCGCCGCGTGCCGCGGTGGAGATCACCGACGACGAGTCCGCCATGCCGAACGTGTCCGATCCCGCGGCGACGACCTGGACGGTATTGGCCGAGCCGCGGCCTTCGTTGATCGTGAGGTCGATGCCCTCCGCGGCGAAGTAGCCGCGCTCCTTGCCGTAATAGAACGGAACGTGCAGCCCGCCGAGATACCAGTTCAACCGAAGCGATACCTTGTCCTGCGCGCCCGCGCCGGCTGCGACGAGCGATAGAGCGACGAGCGCGAACATCCTCGAGAGCTTCATCGAATCCTCCGACTTCGTTTCCTGTGGGCGGTCGTCCGCCTCGCTGTGATTGCGCCGCTACATCGTCGCGTCGCGCGGCGCCTGCTGCTGCGACACGTGCCACGGAATCGCGAGCCGTTCGAGGATCTCGACCGCGTAGTACACGGCGAGACCGATCAGCGACAGCAGCACGATCGTTGCGAACACCATCGGCGTGTCGAGTTGTCCGTTGTACTGCAACAGCAGATAGCCGAGTCCGCGGTCGGACGCGACGAATTCGGCGACCACCGCGGCGGTCGCCGACAGCGCTGCGCCGACCTTGAGGCCGGTGAAGATGTGAGGCAGCGCCTGCGGAAGCCGGATCTTCAGGAACAGCCGCCATCCGCCGGCGCCGGTCGTGCGCGCGAAATCCATCACGTCGCGGTCGGCGCTCTTGAATCCGGCGATGCTCGCGACGACGATTGGAAAGAACGACAGCAGGAACACGAGCAGCAGCTTCGGCAGGAATCCGAATCCGAACCAGATGATGAACAGCGGCGCGATCGCGATCTTCGGCACGATCTGGAAGAACACGATCACCGGATAGACCGCCTGTTCCATGAAGCGCGAATGCGCGACCGCGAGCGCGAGCGGCACGCTGACGGCGACCGCGAGCGCGTAGCCGGCAAGGATCTCCTTCGTCGTCACCCAGGCGCCGGCGAGCACGGCGTCATGACGCGCGACGAACGCGGTCCACACTCTGGACGGCGGAGGGAGCAGATACTCCTTGACGCCGAAAAGATGCACGCCGAACTCCCACGCGACGAACAGCAGCGCGAAGATCGCGAGCGCGCCGCCACGTTTGCCGAGCCAGCCCGCGACCGCCTGCGATCGGCCGGATCGCGCCGTGCTCGCGATCGACGCCGATGCCGCGGTCACGTCCGGTCCCATGGCGCGGGCGGCGCCGAAAGCTCGAACGTGCCGTACTGCGCCGGCTCGTTCAGCTCGATCAGCTCGAGGTCATCGGAGCGCGCGACGACGTTGTGCGCGACGCCCGCCGGCTGCGATAGCGCGCCGCCGGCCCGGACGCTCACTTCGCAGGCAATGCCCGCGAAGCGAAACGTGATCCACCCTTTCAGCACGTAAATGAAATGGCCGCTGAGGTCGTGCCAGTGCCAACCGGTCGGCGCCGGCAGCGGCGCAATCGCGCGCACGTGCTTGGCGCCGATCCGTCCGCCGGTCGCGGCGCCAAGACCGAGGTCGCGGTATTCGACGTCGGCGCGCAAGCCTTCGCGAGAGAACGTCGTATCGCCTGCCGTCGACAGCGCGAACGCGGACAGCGCCTGCGCGAGCGCGACGGGGCCTGCGTAGCGAGCGGACGGCGTGTCGTTCGGCATGCGCGGCAATGATGTTTCGATGGCAGCTCGCCGTCAACCCAGCGGCGGCTCGTCCATCGCGGCGACCTGCTCGCGCAGCTCCAGGATCCGGTCCTGCCAGTAGCGCTGCGTGCCGAACCACGGGAATGCAACCGGAAACGCCGGATCGTCGAAGCGGCGCGCGATCCACGCGCAATAGTGGATCAAGCGCAGCGTACGAAGCGCCTCGACGAGCCAGAGCTCGCGCCGGTCGAACGACGCGAAGCGCTCGTAGCCTTCGAGCAGCGCGTCGAGCGCGCGCGTCGCCTCTTCGCGCTCGCCGGGCATCAGCATCCACAAGTCCTGCACGGCCGGTCCGCTCCGGCAATCGTCGAAATCGACGAAGTGCGGACCGTCGTCGGTCCACAACACGTTGCCGGCGTGGCAATCGCCGTGCAGGCGCAGCGCCGTAACGGTGTCGGCGCGATCGAACGCGCGGCGCACGCCGTCGAGCGCTTGCGCGCTGACACCCGACCACACGTTGCGCAGATCGTCGGGAATGAAGTCGCTCGCGAGAAGGAATGCACGCGGCTCGTCGCCGAAGCTTGCGATGTCGAGCGCCGGCCGATGTACGAACGCGCCGGCGGCGGCCACCGCGTGGATGCGCCCGATGAAGCGGCCGATCCATTCGAGCGCGGCGCGGTCGGAGAGCTCCGGTGCGCGGCCACCGCGGCGCGGATAGACGGCGAAGCGGAAGCCCGCGTGCGCGTGCAGCGACTGGCCGTCGTCGAACACGAGCGGCGCGACGACGGGAATCTCGCGCGCGGCGAGCTCGAGCGCGAACGCGTGTTCCTCGAGTATTTGCGCGTCGGTCCAACGCGCCGGACGGTAGAACTTGACGACGACCGCGGCGGCCTCGTCCCGATACGCCTGGTAGACGCGGTTTTCGTAGCTGCCGAGCGCGAGCAGTCGACCGTCGCCGTCGATGCCGACGCTTGCCAGCGCATCGAGCACGACATCGGGCGTCAGTGCCTCATAGGGGTGGGTGACGGCGTTCATCATCGTCCATTCTAGTCCGCGCGCCGCCGACGCATTCAGCGATGCATTGGAATAGCCGCCGCTGCACGCGCGTTTACTGCAGCGTGGCGCTGCGAACGCGCAATCGCAACGACGAAGCATTCGGCGCCACACCCTCGAGCATCGTGCGCATCGCGCGTGAGAACGTCGCGCGTTCGTACGATATTGCCCACAAAGACCTGGAGATCCTTCATGCGACGTCATGCCATCCGATCCGCGCTGTTGTCCGCCTTGACCATTGCCGCTGCGGGCGCAAGCGCACCCTCTCTTGCCGACAGCGACAACACTGCGCGTTGGGCAACGGTGATCGGCATCATGCAAGCGGGCAACGTCGTCGGCAGCGGCACCGGCCAGGTTCAAGGCGGCGGTCAACCGTGGTCGACGCTCGGCGGGAACGCGTCGCTCAATCTGCGCAACGGACGCGTCGATTTCGAAGTCCGCGGCCTGGTGCTCGCCGGCGGCAACACGATCGGCACGCCGGGTACGATTACCGAGGTCAAAGGCACGCTCGTTTGCGATACGAACGGCAGCGCGGGCGGGGGCAACTCCGTACTGGTCGACACGCCGCTCGTGCCGCTCGACGAGGAAGGCGACGCGCGCTTCCACGGCAGCGTCGGTGCGCTGCCTGACGCGTGCACATCCGAGACCGACATCGCGTTTCTCGTGCGCATCGGCGCGGGCCGATGGGTCGCGAACGGAGCGGTGCTGCGATAGCGAGTTCGCTCTAGCTAGGAGCCTGTCCGACAGGCTCCTAGCTAGTATTCGACCGGCACCGGGTCGAGCGAGCGCCACAGATACCACGTGGCGACGCTTCGCCACGGCCGCCAGCGCTCGCCGACCGCCTTGAGCGCCGCCACGTCGAGGCGCTCGCCGCCGTTGTAGTGCAGCGCGACCGCCTTCTGCAATCCGATGTCGTCGACCGGGTAAACGTCGGCGCGAAGCTCGTGGAAGATCAGGAACATTTCCGCGGTCCAGCGTCCGATGCCCTTGACGTCGACGAGCCGGGCGATCAGCGTTTCGTCGTCGAGCGCGGGCCATTGCGCCGGGTCGAGCGCGCCGCTCACGAAGTGGCGCGCGAGATCGCGCAGGTACAGCGCCTTGCGCTCGGACAGCCCGCAGTTGCGTAACGTCGGAAGCCGCATGCGCCCGACGCGGCCGGGGTCGAGCCGCACCGCGAGCGCACCGCCGTCGGCCGCGCCGGCGCATGCCCCGCAGAAGCGCTGCCAGATCGTTTGCGCAGCCTTGACGGAAATCTGCTGTCCGACGATCGCACGCGCCAAGGTGGTGAACGGATCGCCGCGGCGGGTCAAATGGATGTCCGGGAAGCCGGCGATCAACCGCTTCATCACCGGGTCGCCCAGGCCGAGCGCACGCGCGGCGTCGTCCCAATACGCCGGCTTCATGGCCGCTGCGCGCGAGCGCGCGTTGCCGCTCGCGTCACGCGGCGAGCGCGCGCGCGTGCGCGCGTCGCCGCCAGGCGTGAACTACGTGGGATCGCCATGCGATTCGCACGGCGAAATAGCCGACGATTGCGAGCGTCAACGCGAGCAGCGGAAGGCCGACGGCAAGCGGCGCGCCGAGCCCAACCGCCCAGTCGTACAGCGCGTGCAGATACGCGATGACGCCGCCGAACGGCGGCGGCGGATGAATCGCCGCGTGGACGTCGGCGCCCGGAATGAACAGCGCGCCGTAACGATAGGCGATCAGGTATAGCGGCACGATCGTCACCGGATTGGTGTAGAACGTCGTAATGACCGCCAGCGGAAAGTTGGCGCGCCAGGCGACGCAGGCGCCGGCAGCGGCCGCCGCCTGAAACGGCCCGGGAATCAATCCGCAGAACAAGCCGACGGCGACTGCGCGGGCGGTCGATCGGCGATTGAGATGCCATAGGTCGGGCTCGGCGAGCGCGGGCGCGTACCGGCGCATCGCCGGATGAGCGGTGACGCGGTCGATCGCGGGAGCGAAGCGCTTGGTCAAGCGCCGGATCATCCGTCGTGGCATGGCTCTGCGGGTAGATGGTACATTACCCGGCTTTTATTTTCGGTGGGTTCGATGGTCAACGGGCGGGGATTCGGGGGTCGCTTGACGCGGCTCGTCGCAGCGATCGGCGTCGCCGCCGCGCTCGCAATCCCCACGGCTTCGGTGCGCGCCGCCGCCGACCCGGACAAAGTGCTGCGCGTCTATTTCGTCACCGGCGAAACCGGGTTCGATCCGGCGCGCATCAGCGACAACAATTCGGCGACCGTCAACGAGGCGATCTTCGAGCGGCTGCTGACCTACGACTATCTCGCGCGGCCGGCGAAGCTCGTTCCGATGGTCGCCGAAGCGATGCCCGAGGTGACGGACAACGGACGCACGTACACGTTCCGGCTGAGGAAAGGCATCAACTTCGCGCCCGACCCCGCGTTCAACGGCAAGCCCCGCGAGCTCACCGCCGAGGACTTCGTCTACAGCTTCAAGCGCTTTTTCGATCCGAAGCTGCGTTCGCCGTACGCGTTCATGCTCGAGGACATCGTCGGGCTCAGGGAGCTCGCCGCGCGTGCGCAGAAGAGCGGCAAGTTCGACTACGACGCGACCGTGGACGGTCTGCAGGCGCTCGACCGCTACACGTTGCGCATCCGTCTGCGCAACACGGACTATGACTTCGCGTTCAAGATCGCGCATACGTCGTACAGCGCGGTGGCGCGCGAGGTGATCGAGCGCTACGCCGACGACACGATGGCGCATCCGGTCGGAACCGGTCCGTACATGCTGAAGCAATGGGTGCGAAGCTCGAAGATCGTCCTCGAAGCGAACCCGAACTATCGCGGCTTCATCTGGGACTTCAAGTCGTCAGAGCCGGAGTGGGACGACGCGCTCATCAAGACGATGAGCGGCAAGAAGATGCCGCAGATCGGCCGCGTCGAGATCTCGATCATGGAGGAGCCGCAGTCGGTTTGGCTTGCGTTCGAAGGCAAGGAGCTCGACTACATCAACCTGCCGGCGGACTTCCGCGAGCGCGCGCTCGCCGCCGATGACTCGCTGCTGCCGCAGATCGCCGAGCAGGGCATCCAGCTCTACCGTGCGGTCGACGCCGAGCTCACGTACACGGCGTTCAATTTCCGCGATCCGATCGTCGGCGGCTTCTCGAAGGAAAAGATCGCGCTGCGCCGCGCGATCATCATGGCGTACGATCAGCAGGCCGAGATCGACGTGCTGCGAAAGCGGCTTGCCGTGCACGACCAGATGCCCATACCGCCGGGTGTCGTCGGCCACGACCCGAACTATCGCACCGTCAATCCCTTCGATCCCGAGTTCGCGAGCAAGCTGCTCGATTACTTCGGCTACAAGAAGGGCGCCGACGGCTGGCGCACGCTGCCCGACGGCAAGCCGCTCGTGCTTCGTATGGCGACCGAGACCGGGTCGACGGGACGGCAGTTCGACGAGCTCTGGCAGCGCTCGATGGAACGCGTCGGCCTCAGGATCGTGTTCGACGCCGCCAAGTTCGCCGACAATGTGAAGGCGGCAAAGGCTTGCAAGCTGATGATGTGGGGCCAGGCATGGATCGCCGATTTTCCCGACGGCGACAACTTCATGCAGCTCCTCTACGGACCGAACACCGGGCAGAGCAACAACGGCTGCTACGAATCGAAGGCGTTCGACGCGTTCTACGAAAAGGCGCGGCTGCTGCCCGACTCGCCGGAGCGCAATCTGCTCTATCTCGAGATGTCTCGGCAGATGGAGGTCGACGGCGCGTGGCGGCTCGGCGTCTCGCGCGTGCGCAACCAGTTGCTGCGCCCTTGGGTGAAGGGCTTCAAGAAGCATCCGATCCTGCACGCCGAATGGCAGTACCTCGACCTCGGGCCGCGAACATGATGCCGATGACGACTGAATACTACTCACTGTCATTCCGGCGCAGGCGGGAATCCAGTGTCGTTCGCTTGAAAGTCGCTGGTTCCCGGCGTTCGCGGGGACGACGTGCTGCCCTCGTTTGCCTTCTCGTCGCCGCCGCGCTCGTGCCGCTTCGCGCCGCCGCGGCCGACCTGAACAAAGTCGTCCGCCATGTCTTTCCCGCCGCCGAGACCGGCTTCGATCCGGCCGCCGTGCAAGACCTCTATTCGGGAACCGTCGAGCAGGCGATCTTCGAGACGCTGCTCACGTACGATTACCTCGCGCGACCGGCGAAGCTCGTTGCGGGCGCGGCAGAGGCGCTGCCGCAGATCACCGACGGCGGCAAGACGTACACGTTTCGCGTACGCAAAGGCAGCTACTTCACGCCCGACCCCGCGTTCAAGGGCAAGAAGCGCGAACTGACCGCCGATGATTACGTCTATTCGCTGAAGCGGCTGATGGACCCGAAGGTGCGCTCGCCGTGGGCCTGGCTGCTCGAAGGCAAGATCGTCGGCCTCGATGCCGCCGCCGACGCGGCGAAGAAATCCGGCCGCTTCGACTACGACGCGAAGATCGCAGGGCTCGAAGCGGTCGATCGCTACACGCTTCGCATCCGGCTCAACCGCGTCGACTACAACCTGCCTTACGTGCTCGCGCACGAGCCGACGTCCGCGGTGGCGCGCGAAGTCATCACCGCGTACGGCGACGAATCGGGTCGCGCGATGTCGAATCCCGTCGGCACTGGTCCGTACTTTCTCAAGCAATGGGTGCGAAGCTCGAAGATCGTCCTCGAGGCGAATCCCGATTACCGCGGCTTCGTCTGGGACTTCAAGCCGGCCGAATCGGGGGACGCGGCGCTGGTCGCGGAGATGAAGGGCAAGAAGATGCCGCAGGTCGGGCGCGTCGAGATCTCGATCATCGAGGAGGACCAGGCGCGCCTTCTCGCGTTCGAGCGCGGCGAGCTCGATCTGATGAACATGGAAGGTCCGCTCGCGCCGAACGTGTTCGACGGCGACAAGCTGAAGCCCGCGTTCGCGAAACGGGGCGTGAAGCTCTCGCGCTTCGTCGACCCGGAGGTCTCGTATCACTACTGGAACATGCAGGACCCGGTGGTCGGCGGCCTTTCCAACGACAAGATCGCGCTGCGCCGCGCGATGGCGATGGCGTACAACACCGAGGAAGAGATCCGCGTCGTGCGCAACGGCCAGGCGATCGAGGTGCAGTTCCCGATCCCGCCCGGCGTCGTCGGTCACGATCCGAACTACAAGACGAGCGTGCGCTACGATCCGGCGACGGCGAACCAGCTGCTCGACAAGTTCGGCTACAAGCGCGGCGCCGACGGCTGGCGGACGCTGCCCGACGGCAAGCCGCTCGTCGTTCGCTACGCGTCGCGGCCCGACTCGCTCGGCCGCCAGCAGGACGAGATGTGGAAGAAGGCGCTCGATTCGATCGGCGTGCGCATGGAAGTGCAGAAGGACAAGTTCCCGGATTTGCTGAAACTCGAGCGCCAGTGCAAGCTCATGATGCGAACGGCGTCGTGGATCGCCGATTATCCCGACGGCGACAACTTCATGCAGCTGCTGTACAGCAAGAACATCCATCAGAACAACAACGCGTGCGCGACGATACCCGAGTACGATCGCTTGTACGAAATGACGCAGCGGATGCCCGATTCGCCCGAGCGCAACAAGCTCTATCGCGATATGGCCAAGATCATCGAGCAGTACGCGCCGTGGCGCCTGAACATCGCGCGGTATCGCAACATGCTGGCGCAGCCGAGGGTGCTCGGCTTCCGCAAGCATCCGATCCTGCATTCGGAATGGCAGTACATCGACGTCGGCGCGCCGGGGTCGATCAAGGACGTTGGAGGAGGAAGCGAAGCACCGCAGTGACGAAGGAGAACAGGCGCTGCCGGCGACCCCGGCACGGCGCCCATGACAATGCCGCGACGCGGACGCGCTCCCACCCGGAGCCGTTCCGCGGTCGCTGAATCGCGGCGACGGAGAACGACATGACCGCCTACATCATCCGGCGCGTATGGCAGATGATCCCGACGCTGCTCGGCGTCGTGCTGCTCGTATTCTTCCTGTTCAACTGGGTCGGCGGCGATCCCGCCTACGTGCTCGCCGGCAAGATCAGCAACCAGGAACAGATCGACAACATCCGCCGCCAGCTCGGCGTCGATCAGCCGTACTGGGTGCAGCTGTGGATCTTCATCAAGCAGATCCTCACCACCGACTTCGGCGCGAGCTGGAGCACGAACGAGAAGGTCTCGCACATTCTCGCCACCCGGCTCGGTCCGTCGTTCACCGTGCTGGTTCCGCTGCTGATGCTCGACACGATGATCTCGCTCGGCTTGGCACTCGCGGTCGCCTACGTGCGCGGAACGCTGACCGATCGGCTGGTGATGATCCTTTGCACGGTCGGGCTGTCGATCTCGATCCTCGTCTACATCATCGTGTTCCAGTACTTCTTCGCGTACAAGCTCGGCTGGTTCCCCGTGCAGGGCTGGGGCGACAGCTTCGCCGAGAACCTGTTCCGCTACGCTTCGCTGCCGATCCTGATCGGGCTCGTCGTGTCGATCGCGCCGAGCCTGCGGCTGTACCGGACGTTCTTCCTCGACGAGATCAACCAGGATTACGTGCGCACGGCGCGTGCGAAGGGCTTGTCCGAGAACCGCATCATGTGGGTTCACGTGCTGCGCAATGCGTCGATCCCGATCATCACCAACGTGATGTCGGCATTGCCGGGGCTGTTGATCGGGGCGTTCCTGATCGAGCGGTTCTTCTCGATCCCGGGCATCGGTCGCGAGGTGATCCTCGCCGTCGAGCGGTCGGATTTCCCGGTGATCAAGGCGCTGACGGTCTACGTCGCCGTCGCGACGATGATCGTGAATCTGCTCGCCGACCTGATGTACAAGGCGGTCGATCCGCGCGTGCAGTTCAAGTGAGCCGGAGACTGCGATGGCAACGCCGCTGATCAACTACCAAACGTCGCCGTCGGTTGCGCCGTCCGAAATCGCGCACACCGTATCGCCGGGCCTGTGGGTTCTCGCCTGGAAGCGGCTGAAATCCGACCGCGTCGGCATGGTGTCGCTCGCGATCGTCGCCGCGTTCATCGTGATGATGATCCTGTCGGCCGTCGGACTGATCGCGAAGGACTGGGCGCGCGAAGTCGGCGTGAACTACGCGCCGCCGAGCTTCGTCGGTGCGGGGGCCCCGGCGCAGCGGGCCGCGGAGCAGGCGCCCGCGGCGCCGGCAACAGAGTGGAAGAGCTCGGTCGTCGATCCGATCGGCGACGTCATCGCTGAGCTCAAGGGCGAGAAGCCCGCGCCCGCGGCGCCTCCGGGCACGGCCGAGGAAAGCAAGAGCGTCGATCCGCTAGCCGACGTCATGGCGGAGATCCGCAAAGGGGCGAAGACGACGGAAGTCGCGGCGACGCGCGAGGCGACGCTGCCGTTCGGCGGCGACAAATGGGGCCGCGACGTAGTGAAGAAAACCGTCAAGGGCTCGGAGACGTCGATCTTCGTCGGGCTCGCCGCGGCGGTCGTCGCGACGTTCCTCGGCACGCTGTTCGGCGCGCTCTCGGGGTATTTCGGCCGCTGGGTCGACGATTTCTTCAACTGGTTCTACAGCGTGTTCAGCTCGATCCCCTATCTGCTGCTGATCCTCGCCGTCGCCGCGGTGCTGCAGCAGAAGGGAACGATGACGATCATCCTGATCCTCGGCTTGACCGGCTGGACCGGCGTGTTCCGGCTCGTGCGCGGCGAGTACCTGAAGCACAAGGCGCGCGAGTACGTGCAGGCGGCCGACGCGATCGGCGCGTCGAACGGACGGCGGATGTTCGTCCACATTTTCCCGAACGTGAGCCACGTCGTTCTCGTGCAGCTTTCGATCCTCGTCGTCGCGTTCATCAAGTCCGAGGTGATCCTTTCGTTTCTCGGCTTCGGCGTGCCGGTCGACGTCGTGTCGTGGGGCTCGATGCTGAACGAGGCGCAGAACGAGCTGATCCTGGGCAAGTGGTGGCAACTGGTCGCCGCGGGGACGTCGATGGCGCTGCTCGTCACCGCGTTCAGTCTGTTCACCGACGCGCTGCGCGATGCGCTCGACCCGAAGCTCAAGGGTACGCTGGGAGCTTAAGCGATGGCCGACAACAAGAACCCGTCGACCGACCCGCTGATCCGCGTTCGCAACCTTCGCGTCGGCTTTCGCCTCGACCGAGCGCAGACGTTCGAGGCGGTCAAAGGCGTGTCGTTCGACATCGACCGCAACAGCACGGTGGCGTTGGTCGGCGAATCGGGGAGCGGCAAGTCGGTGACCGCTCTCGCGATGCTCGGTCTGTTGCCGCCGGAGAACTCGGTCATCGATCCCGCGAGCGAGATCCTGTTGGGCAGCCGCAACGTCGTCGGCCTTTCGGCGCGCGAATTGCGCGCGATGCGCGGCGCCGACATCTCGATGATCTTCCAGGAGCCGATGACCTCGCTCAACCCGGTGTTCACCGTCGGGTTCCAGCTCGCCGAAGTGCTGCAGCTCCATATGGGTATGAGCGCGGGACGGGCGCGAAAGCGCGCGCTCGAGCTCCTCGACGAGGTCGGCATTCCCGACCCCGAGCACAAGATCAATGCGTATCCGTCGCAGATGTCGGGCGGCCAGCAGCAACGCGTGATGATCGCGATGGCGATCGCCTGCGAGCCGAAGCTCCTGATCGCCGACGAGCCGACGACCGCGCTCGACGTGACGATCCAGAAGCAGATCCTGGAGCTGATCGCCGCGTTGCAGCGCAAGCACCAGATGTCGGTGCTGTTCATCACGCACGATCTCGCGGTGGTGGGCGAGATCGCCGATTACGTCGTCGTCATGCGTAACGGCGAGATCCGCGAGCAGGGAGTCGCGCAGTCGGTGTTCGAGCATCCGCAGGACGCGTACACGAAGGCGCTGCTCAAGTGCCGGCCGCAGCTCGAGCGGCGTCCGACGCGGCTGCCGGTGATCGACGACTACATGAGCGGCGCCGCGCAGGGTCCGAAGCACATGGAGGAGCGCAAGCGCGGTGTCTCGTCCGCCGATCCGATCGTGCTGGATGTGAAGAACCTCGGCAAGAACTTCTACATGCGCGAGGGCCTGTTCGGCAAACGCAAGTTCGAGGCGGTGAAGAACGTCTCGTTCAAATTGCCGAAAGGCAAGACGCTCGGTCTAGTCGGCGAATCGGGCTCGGGCAAGACGACGGTCGGACTGACGCTGATGCGGCTGCACGAGGCGAGCTCCGGCGAGGC
This sequence comes from uncultured beta proteobacterium, assembly GCA_963728935.1. GTDB lineage: Bacteria > Pseudomonadota > Gammaproteobacteria > Burkholderiales > Casimicrobiaceae > CAVSMC01. The sequence continues at coordinate 328,661 of CAVSMC010000012.1, forward strand.
GATCTTCGAGGGCCGCGACCTGCTCGCGATGTCCACGCGCGAGTTCATGGAGTACAAGCGGCGCATCCAGATCATCTTCCAGAACCCGTACGCGTCGCTCAATCCGCGCTTCACCGTCGGCCACATCCTGACCGAGCCGATGATGATCCACGGCATCGGCGCGAACGCCCAGCAACGTACCGACCACGCGTTCGAGCTCCTCGCCAAGGTCGGCCTGCCCGAAGTATCGTTCTACAAGTATCCGCACGAGTTCTCCGGCGGGCAGCGGCAGCGGATCGCGATCGCGCGCTGCCTCACGATGAAGCCCGACATCCTGATCTGCGACGAGTCCGTTTCGGCGCTCGACGTGTCGGTGCAAGCGCAAGTGCTCAACCTGCTGCAGGACCTGCAGGACGAGTTCGGGCTCTCCTACATCTTCATCTCGCACGACCTCGCCGTGGTCAAGTACATCTCCGACGAGATCATGGTGATGAACGAAGGCGAGATCATCGAGATCGCGAACTCCGACGAGCTGCACCGCAATCCTCGCGAGGCGTACACGAAGCGGCTGCTCGCGTCGATCCCGAAAGGCTGGCAGGGCACGACCGCGCGGCTGTCCGATCACGCGTTCCGGCGGCCTCCCGGAAAGTAGCGGAAAGTAGGGTCAGACTCGACTTTTCGTCGAGCGGTAGCGCCTTGAGCTCCGGCGTGCGAAAAGTCGAGTCTGACCCTACTTTCCGCCGAGTCTGACCCTACTTTCCGCGGCACGACCGCCGTCGTGTGACATCGATCGGCGCCGAGCGTAGGCTGCCGATCACGGTCGCGCCGTGGGAAGGGAGAACGATATGCGCGTCCGAGCCGCCGTCGCTGCGGCTGTTCTAATTCTCGCCGTGCTGAGTGCGCAGCCACCGGCTGCGGCGAAGACGCTTCGCGTCGCGCTCGAGCAGGACGTCAGCGGGCTCGATCCGCAAGTCGCGAGCGACGCATATTCGGCGTACGTCTGCCGGGCGATCTTCGATTCGCTGCTCGAATACGACTATCTGAAGCGTCCCTACGCGCTGAAGCCCTCGACCGCGCAGGCACTGCCTGACATACGCGATGGCGGCAAGACGATCGTCGTCAAGGTCAAGCCCGGCATCTATTTCACGCCGGACCCGGCGTTCAAAGGCAAGCCGCGTGAGCTCGTCGCCGAAGATTACGTCTATAGCTGGAAGCGCTTGATCGATCCGCGAATGCGATCGTTCTGGAGCTTCTACTTCGACGGCAAGCTCGTCGGAGCGGACGAGCTGGTCGCGGCCGCGAAGGCGAAGGGCAAGTTCGACTACGACGCGAAGCTCGAAGGCTTGCAGGCGCTCGACCGCTACACGCTGCAGGTCAAGCTGAAGCAGCCCGATTACATGCTGCTCGAATTCATGACGACGCGGGTGACGGCGGCGGTCGCGCGCGAAGTCGTCGAAGCGTACGGGACGCCCGAGAATGGCTGGACGATGGATCACCCGGTCGGTACCGGCGCGTTCAGGCTCAAGGAGTGGAAGCGCGGCAGCAAGATCGTGCTCGCCGCCAACCCCGGCTACCGCGACGACCGCTTCCCGGCCGCCGTCGACGCGAGCGAATCGCCGTCGGTTCGCGCGAACGCCGGCAAACGTCTGCCGCTGGTCGACGAGGTCGAAGTCAACATCATCGAGGAGGGCAACCCGCGGCTGCTCGCGTTCAACGCGCACCAGCTCGACTATCTGCCCGTGCCGTACAACCTGGTCGACAAGGTGCTCGATGGCAACGGTAAGCTCCGGCCCGAGTACGCGAGCCAGGGCGTCAACTGGACGCGCGTCGTCGAGTCGGCGTTCACGTACACGTACTTCAACATGGAAGATCCGCTCGTCGGCGGGTATAGCCCCGACAAGGTCGCGCTGCGCCGCGCGATCACGATGGCCTACGACGTCCGTGACGAGATCCGCGTTCTGCGCCAGGGCCAGGCCGTTCCGGCGACGCAGGTGATTCCTCCGGGATTGATCGGGCACGACCCGGCTCGCAATCGTCGCGAAATCTACGATCCCGCCGCAGCGGCGGCGCTGCTCGACAAATTCGGCTACGAGCGGGTGCAAGGCGGCTACCGCACGCTGCCCGACGGCTCACCGCTGCTGCTGAAGCTCGGCTCGCCGCCGGACAGCGAGAGCCGCGAGTTCGACGAGCTCTGGAAGCGCAGCATGGACGCCATCGGCATCCGCATCGAGTTCGTCAAGCAGAAGTGGCCCGACCTCGTGAAGATGAGCATCGCCGGAAAGCTGCAGATGTTCCGGCTCGCGCGTCTGTTCACGATACGCGACGGCGGTGCCGCGCTCGAGATCCTGTACGGCAAGAACATCGGCAACGGCATGAACGACGCGCACTTCAGCCTCGCCGAGTTCGATCGACTGTTCGAGCAGTCGCGTAAGCTGCCGGACAGCCCGGAGCGCACCGCGCTCTACGGCAGGATGGCGGACATTGCCGCCGCCTATATGCCGCTGATGCTCGGCACATACCGATACCGCAGCATCATTGCGCGGCCGTGGGTGCTCGGCCTCAAGCCCGACCCGCTGTTTCGCGAGCCGTGGAAGTACGTCGACATCGATACGGCGCCGCGCAAGATCGAACCTTGAAGCCTGACGGCTTGCCCAAGGAAGTGTGAACGTCGCGACGTCACGGTGCAAATGACGCCCGCGCTGCGCACGTGAGCGACGCAGCAATCGCACAACGGGTATGTTTGTGCCGGTGCCTCTCCCAAGGCGAACGCGACTCCATCTCAGTTGCAGGCACCCACAACGAAGGGTGCAACCTCTTCTGTCTTCCATCGCCAAGCCCGTGTTCTTGCCCGCGACATTTTGACCTGCATCAACCTGCCGCACTCGCGGATGGCGGAGAGTCCGACCAAGTGCGGATAGCGAGCCGCGATGCCGAGCATAAGAATGATGCGCAAGCTCGATGGTTCGACGTCGCTCGTTCGCAGTGTCTCGTCGACGTGCGGGAATCATCGCCCCGCTCCGGGGCCGCGGCTCCCTCACGGGCGCTGCGCGATCGCGTCGCGGCTCTCACATCCTCGTGGACGGATCCATGGATGAATCGAACGCTCCGCATTCCCTGATGAGCCGGTTACGCGACTTTTTCCTGCGGCCCTCGTCTCTTTCGGTGAGCGCGGTCGTTGCAATCGGCATGATTTCCGGGCTCATCTTTTGGGGCGGATTCAATACTGGGATGGAGGCATCGAACACGCTGGGATTTTGCACGTCCTGCCACGAGATGCGCGACACCGTGTTCCAGGAATACAAGGAGACCATCCATTACAAGAACCGCTCGGGCGTGCGCGCGATCTGTCCGGACTGCCACGTGCCGAAGGACTGGATGCATAAGTTCGTACGCAAGATCCAGGCGAGCAAGGAGCTCTACAGCAAATTCGTCGCGGGTTCGATCGAAACGCCGGAGAAGTTCGAATCCAAGCGGATGGAACTGGCGGGGCACGTCTGGGCGACGATGAAGGCAAACGATTCGCACGAATGCCGCAACTGCCACTCGTGGGAAGCCATGGATCCGCACAAGCAGAGCCCCCGGGCGCGGACGAAGATGGAGAAAGCGCAGAAGGAGGGCAAGACTTGCATCGATTGCCACAAGGGAATCGCGCACCTGTTGCCGAAGGAATACAACGAGGACGAAGAATCGTGATGTCCGGCGGACCGGGCGATTGAGGAGCGGGGAGGACACGATGTCGACGGCCGTGTGGACGTTGTTCGCAGTCGCAGCGCTGGTGGGAATCTTCAGCGGGTGCGTGGTGGCCGTGGTGATCGGTGTGCGGCTGCTGGAAAGAGCGCTGGAGAAACGACACTCGAAACGTGCGCTATGAAGATGTTCGCTGCAAGCGGGCGGCCCAATGTGCCGATCCCAGTTGAGCGATGAGGCCGACGTGAATGCAGCAGTGAAGCCGGGCCGAAGGGTTTCGCTCGCGGTGCTGGCGCTAATCGGCGCGATGCTTCTCGCGTCGAGACAAGCCGTTGCGCTCGATGTCATCGCCGCGCAGACGCTCGCGCGCCAGAGCCGCTGCCTCGAATGCCACGGCGTCTACCAGAAGAAGATCGGTCCGGTGTGGAAGGACGTCGCGAGCAAGTATCGTGGGCAACCCGGCGCCGAGGAGCGACTGTACAGCCATATCACGACCGGTCGCAAAGCGAGGTTCGACGATGGTCATCTAGAAGACCACCCGATCGTCAAGACGAGCGATCCGAAACGCATCAGCAACCTAGTCGCTTGGATCCTGGCGCTTCCGGTCGCCGCGCCGGTCGACGTCGATGCCGCGCAGACGCTTGCTCGCCAGAGCCGCTGCCTCAGGTGTCATGCGGTCGACGTCAAGAAGGTGGGACCTGCTTGGAAAGACGTCGCCGCGAAGTATCTCGGCAATGTAGGTGCCGAAGACAAGCTTTACAGCCACATTACAACCGGGCGCAAGGCTCGGTTCGATGATGGGCACGAGGAGAGCCATCCGATCGTCAAGACGCATGACATCGACCGCATCAGCAATCTCGTGAACTGGATTCTGTCGCTCAAGTAGGCCGTTTCGCGCGACGCTCTGTTGGCATCGCCGTTCAGAAGGCGAATCACGCCGGCATCCGGCATCTCCTGGGTTGCGGCTACCCGGTGCGGTGTTCCGGCGCTGTGCCGCCCAATAGATGTAACCGCTCTCGTTACTGTCGTTCGTCCGGCGTCGATGGCTTCACCCCGGGCGACCGAGCCGTGAGTCGATCATGTTCGCGCGGACACTCGAGGTATCGCATTGCGTGGCGCGAGTTCACGCGATGCTCCGATTGCGAATGCGTCGCCATCTCACTTGCAAGCGCGCAAGAATGAGCGACGTTGCATCGTGGGCGGCATCATCGCCAACCACGCTCTCGTCTGCGACATTTTGACCTGAGTCAAGATGACGCGCTCTGGACGAGCAGAGAGTTTGATGCATGCCTGCACGAGTTCGATTCTGCAATCGGCATGTCATCCGGGGCCTTCCTGCGAATTCCGCCCTCGCGCGGACGCTATGCCCAATCACTTTAGGAGAAGCAATGAACCGCAACCCACGTTGTGCGCAGGTGCTCGGCCTCGCAATCGCGGCGATTTCCCTCTCGTTGTCTGCGAGCGCCTCCGCAACGGATGCGGCTGCAGCGCAGGCGCTTGCGCGCCAAAGCAATTGCTTCAAGTGCCACGCGATCGACAAGAACAAGGAAGCGACGTCGTGGAAGGAGCTCTCGAGCAGGCTCAAAGGTGACAAGGATGCGCAGGCCAAGCTCGTGACGCATCTGACGACCGGACCCAAGGTGAAGTTTCTCGATGGCCACCAGGAGGAGCACCCGATCATCAAGACGAAGGATCAGGACCAGATCAAGAATCTCGCGGACTGGATTCTCTCGCTGTAGGAGCTAGCGCGTGCCGACGAGGCAAGGCTTGCAAACGGTGGTCGGAAAGGGAGACAAAATGCAGCGCCTCAATCAATTGCTTGCGGTGTGCGCGATCACCGTAGGGCTGGGCATGACCGGGGCTTCTCCTGTGGCGGATGCGCAGGTGAAGCAACAGGTGGAACAGGCTCTCGCAAAGGATGCCGTGTGCACCAAGTGCCACGACGAGAGCGACAACAAGCCGATCCTTGCGATCTACCAGACGAAGCACGGCGTGAAGGCCGATGCGCGCACGCCCGGCTGCCAAACGTGCCACGGCGCGAGCGATCTACATGTGAGAAACCCGCAAGGAACGAAGGAGCGCCCCGTGCCCGATGTGGTGTTCGGGCCGCAATCGAAGACGTCCGCGGACGAGAAGAGTGGCGTGTGCCTGACGTGCCATCAGGCGTATGCGCGTTCGTTCTGGACCGGAAGCGCGCACCAGATGCGCGATCTCTCCTGCGTCAACTGCCATACGGTTCATGCGCCCCACGACGCCGTGCTGGCGAAGTTGACGCAGCCCGACGTCTGCGAAACCTGCCACAAGACCCAGCGCGCGCAAACGCATCTGTTCTCGCGCCACCCGATCCTCGAAGGCAAGGTTTCGTGTTCGGACTGCCACAATCCGCACGGCTCGACAGGACCGAAGCTGCTCGTCAAAGACAGCGTCAACGAGACTTGCTACACGTGCCACGCCGAAAAGCGCGGTCCATTCCTGTGGGAGCACAGTCCTGTCGTCGACGATTGCGCCAACTGCCACACACCGCACGGCTCGAACAACTCGCCGTTGCTGAAGGTGCGCGTGCCCTGGCTTTGCCAGTCGTGCCATAGCGGCGACCACGGTGCCGCGATCAACAGCGGCGCCAATCTGCCGCGCGGCAACGCGACGACCGTCAACGGACTGCAGCCGTTGGGCAACCAGAGTCCGCGCGCCCAGACGAACGCCCGCGCCTGCCTCAACTGCCACGTGCTCGTGCACGGCTCGAATCATCCGGCCGGAACGAAATTCCAGCGATAGCCACCGCGAATCGGGGAGCAGGCCATGAAAAGCAAGCAGCTACGTTTTGCAGTGCGCTCATCGCTTCTCGCCGTGCGCGCAGCGCTCGTCGCGATGGCGGTCGTATCGGTCGCACAAGCGGCCGAAAGCGAAGAGGTCCGGCAGCTGACGCAGCCGACGAACAGCGTCGAGATCGGTGGCGGCTACGTGAGCGAGGACTCGTTCAAGTTCGGCGAGTACAACGGGCTTTTCAACAAGGGTGCGTACGGCATCTTCGGCATCCGCGTGTACGGCGGCGGCACGTTCGATAGCGCCGACCCGACGCGCTGGCGCATCATCGGAACGGATCTGGGGCTCGATACGCGCGACGTCTCGATCCAATATGGACAGCAGGGCAAATTCCGAATCGATGTCGGTTACGACGAGTTGCGGCGCGCGCGCTCGGATACTTACCAGACGCCTTACCTGGGCAACGGCACCGATACGCTGACGCTGCCGCCGAACTGGGCGCGTCCCGTGGTGCCGCAGGTCAATCCCAACAGCGTCAATTTCCGCGCGCTGGCGCCGACGACGGGCCTCGCACCGTCGATCGTCAATGGGGCGGTGACCCCGCCGACCGCGGCGCAGCAGGCGATCGTCAACAACATCTTGGCCAACGACGTTCCGAGCTTCCACAACATCGACCTCGATACCAAGCGCACGCGTTACGACGGTGGATTCAGCTACAACATCGACCCGAACTGGCAAGTCAGGGTCAGCGCCCGGCACGAGAAGAAGGAGGGTTTGAAGCCGATGAGCACGGTGAGCTCTCAGGTGAGCGAGTTCGCCGCGGTCGTCCCGGACCTGATCGACCAGACGACCGACCAGTACAACGCGAGCCTCACATACTCCCAGCCGCGCGGCTTCTTCCAGGTCGCGTACTACGGGTCGCTCTTCAAGAACGACGTCAGCTCGATGACGTGGGTGGACGTCAACGATCCGACCAAGGCGGCGACGATGAGCAGCGCGCCGAGCAACGACTTCCATCAGTTCCTGTTGAGCGGTGGCTACAACTTCACGCCGACGACGAAACTGGTCGTCAAGGGCTCTTACGGGCGCAACACGCAGGACGACGCGCTCATCACCCTCGGGCAGAACAACCAGCTCCCGCTCGGCCTGCCGACCTCGTCGCTGAACGGCCTCGTCGTCACGACGGACTTCACCGCCAAGCTATCCGCGGCGCCGGTCAAGGGATTGAACGTCGTCGCGGGCTACAAGTACAACGACCGCGACAATCGCACGCCGATCAACACGTACTTCTTCCAGGACGCGAACGAGGCGAGAGCCGCCGCGGCGTCGGCCTTCAACGCAGCGTTGGGCCTTGCTCCGAACACGCTCGGCACGAACATCAACATCTACTCGAACCGGCCCTACAGCAAGCGGCTGAACCAGTTCAAGCTCGATGGCAACTACGCGATCGCGCCCGGCCAGACGATCCTCGGCGGCTACGAGTACGAGCAGATCGACCGCTCGTGCCCGGGTTCCTGGTACAACTGCGCCGACGCGCCGCGCACGCGCGAGAACACGCTGAAGGCGGAGTGGCAGGGGCACCCGCGCGACGAGCTCGATGCGCGGCTCGCCTACGCATACTCGCAGCGCCGCGTGAACTACGACGAGAACGCGTTCCTCGCCCTCGTCCCGATGGCCAACGTCATTCCTGCGGGCGGCGCCACCGAAAGCGCCTTTCAGTATCTGCAGGAGACGGGTCTGACCGGGTTCGGTCCCGTCGCCGGTTTTCCGACGACGCCGCTCACCGGCAATGCCGCGATCTTCTCGCCCAACAACAATATCCTACCGCAGGCGCTGTACGGCAGTCGCAACAACATCAACGAAGAATTCGGCATGAGGCGGTTCAACATGGCCGACCGAACTCGCAACAAGGTGCGCGGCAACGTCAACTGGCAGGCGAACGATAAATTCGCGCTGACCGGCAACGTCGAGTTCAACGACGACGACTACGACAACTCGGTGTTCGGCCTGAAGAGCCTGCGCAGCTGGGCGGCGACCGTCGACAGCTCGTACTCGATGAACGAGGCGTTGAGCGCGAACCTGTTTTATACGTACGAGGACCGCACGACCAAGACGGCGGGCGAATCCTACAGCGCCAACAGCAACACCGCCAACGTCGGCGGTGTGGCCGGCAACACCGTGGTGGCGGGCGGCTGCTTCGCCACCGTGCAGCAGCGCAACAACAACGCGAAGATCGACCCGTGCAACAACTGGGCGACTGAGATGCGCGACAAGGTGAGCACGCTCGGTGGCGGGTTGCGCTACCGCGGCCTGATGAGCGGCAAGCTCGATCTGGGCGGCGACGTGCTATTCAGCTGGGCGCGCACCAACATCGACGTTGCCGGCGGAAGCTACGCGAACAACCCGTTCGCCGTAGCCGGCCAGCCGGCGGTCTCGCCGGCGGTGCTGTTCATCCCGGCGCAGAATCTGCCGACGGTGACCAACGACAGCGTCGAATTTCGGCTGACCGGTGTGTACTCGATCGACAAGTCGTCGGCGATCCGCGCGTTCTACTGGTACCAGCATCTTCACAGTTCCGATTACGTGTACGAAGGCATGCAGACGGGAACCGTGACCGCCGTCATGCCGACGAACGAGCAGGTACCAAGCTACAACGTGTCCGTCGTCGGAATCAGCTACCTGTACAGCTGGCAATGAAACCTGCGACGCAATGAGAGCTTTAGCGGGCCTGCAGTGCGCCCCCGCTGTTTCCGGCTCCGCAGGGTGAACGAGGAGCAAATTCATGAGCGCCAAATCGGATGAGCGACAACGGCAGAGGTGCTCGCCGATGTCGACGAAATCGGCGGTCGGCGTTGCGTGCATTCTGATCGCGGGCTTGTTGCCGGCGACCGTCGGTGCGCAACACGCCGACCGAACCGGCAAGGCAGTCGTCGATTCGCTGTGCATTTCGTGTCATGGCACCGGCGCGAACGGGGCGCCGAAGATCGGCGACAAGAAGGCCTGGGAAAAGCGCGCGTCGCAGGGCTTGAGCGGCCTCACGCAGCACGCGCTGACCGGCATCCGGCAAATGCCGCCGCACGGCGGCAATCCCACCCTTACCGACACCGAGATCGAGCGCGCCATCACGTACATGGTCAATCAGTCGGGCGGTCACTGGACTGAGCCGGTCAACCGGGCGAGTGTGCGTGGCGAGCGCAGCGGCGAGCAGATCGTGCGTGCCCAATGCGCGAAGTGCCACGAAAAAGGTGTCGGCGGTGCGCCAAGAATCGGCGATCGAGCCGCGTGGTTGCCGCGGCTGAAGCTTGGCCTCGATTCGCTCGTTAGCTCCGCGATCAACGGGCATGGTGGAATGCCTCCCCGCGGCGGGGCGGCCGATCTCACCGATCCGGAAGTGCGAGCCGCGGTCGTGTACATGTTCAACGCAGGTACGGTGGCTGCTAAGGCACCTCAGCCCGTCAAAGTTGCGGCGGGTCGGGATTACGCGGTCGTCGATACCACGACCATTTACTTTGGCGTCGTTCCGGCCGAGGCGATTCGACGCAGTCCCAAGGACTACCCCGAAAGCGAGTATGGCGTTGCGCCGCCGGGCCCCGGGCAGTATTACGTGACCGTCGCGTTGTTCGACGCCAACAATGGCCAACGAATCACCGACGCAGGGGTGCGGGCGCGCGTTTCGACGGCGACGGGATCCAGCCCCGAAAAGGCGTTGGAGCCGGTGACCATCGCGGCGTCACGGACCTACGGGAGCTATTTCGCGATGCCGGGCGGTGGACCTTACACGATCAATGTGCAAATCGTGCGGCCCGGCGCGCCCGATGCGATCCGCGCGCAGTTCGAATACACGAATCGATGAAACGTCAAGGTTGCGCGCGGGCCCCACCTGCGAGACCGAGGCGGGAGCATCGCTCTGCTACAGCGTGAACGTCATCTCGCGAAGCAGCGCGCCGGGCGTGCGCGTGCTCGACAGCGACCGCTCGCCGTACGTGTTGCTGTCGAGGATCAGTTCGGTCTCGGAAGTCAGCGCCTCGAGGTTCGATCCGAGCATCCGATAGATCGTGTCGTCGAAGCGCAGCACGTCGACCGGGGCGACGACCTTGCCGCTCTCGACCCAGAACGTCGCGAAGCGCGTCATGCCGGTCATCCGGCACGCGGGCCGATCCGAATAGTTGAGGTACCACAGGTTTCCGATCGCGAGACCGGTGTCGAGCGCATCGAGCGCATCGGCGATCGCGAGCTCGCCGCCGGCAAGCGACAGCGATTCCGGCGCCTCGCCGGCATTGGCGCCGTTCGCGCAGAGATCGAACTCGCGTGCGGTGCGCGGTGAGCACAACGCACCCTCGAGTCTCCCGCGCTCGATCAGCGGCACGCGCGCGGGACGCACGAAGCCCTCGCTCTGGAACGCCGGCGCAACGGCGTCTGCGGTCGCCTCGACCATCGTGACGCGCGGATCGAGTCGCGCGGGCTCGCCGGAGCCCGGCTGCATCCGCAGCAGCGGGCTCTGCCGCGTTGCGAGCGCGCGTGCGGAAAAGCCGCCCCACGCGAGCGTCGTCAACAGCTCCTCCATTGCCGCCGGCGCCAGGTAAACGCGATAGTTGCCCGGCGAAAGCGTCTTCGGCGGCTGCGCGATCCGCGCGAGCGCCTCGCGCGCCGCGTCCATCCGTTGCGCAAAGGCGCCGGCGTCCCACGCGAAGCTCGACAGCGCCGACTTCACCGCCTTGTCCGCGCGGTGATAAAGGCTCCACTGCAGGTTGTACGACGTCGCTTCGTGCCAGTTGCGCTGGCCGAACGCGTTGGCGAAACCACGATAGACGGTGCCGCCGGCGTAGATGCCGACCAGGTCGAGACCGCGTGCGGCGGCGAGCACGGCGTCGACGATTGCTTCGGCCGATGTCAGCGGTCCGCCGCGGACGGCCCGGCTCGACTGCACGTCGGTCGCATACATCAAATGCGGATCGTCTTCGAGATCGGGCAGCGCAGCGCGCAGCGAAGCGATTGCCGCGGCGACGAGCGGCTGATCGCGCGCGGGTTCGCCGGCGAGCGCGAGCCGCTGCGTCGCGTGGCGAGCGCCGCGGATCAGGTCGATGTCGAGAAAACGCTGGCTCACGCTTCCCGGCTGGCGGACGCGGCCGCTGTTGAGCCGCACGAAATCGGAGTCCTCGGCGGCGAACACAGCCGAGTAGTGCTCTCCCGCGTCGAGCAGCCGATCGAGCGATGCGGCGAGGTCGTGGAAATACGCTTCCATCGCGCCGTGCGCAAGACGGGCGTTCATCGGGCGGCCTCCTCGACGCACCCGGGCGACGACACGTCGAGCGTCGGGCGCGCGCCGCATTCGCACGACCTCCAACACCCATTGCTGCGCAACGGGGGCCGTTTTCGGATGCTCATGCATCCTCCTTGATGGCCATGGCCGCTTCGCCGCCGAACACGGCTACACCGGTGAACACGCACGCTGGCGACGCATGGCCGACATGAATCACCTGCGACGGCTCCCCCTTGCCGCAGTACGGCGAGCCGAGCACCTGCAGCGTCGACGCGTCGCCCACCGCGGCGAGGCTTCTCCAGAAGCTCGCCGAAACGCCGCGGTAATTCGGGTTCTTCACCACGGCGCCGAGCTTGCCGCGCTCGATCGTCCGGCCGCGCTCGCAGCCGAACTGGAACTTGTTGCGCGAATCGTCGATCGACCACGAGCAATTCGTCTCCATCATCACGCCGCGCTCGATGCCGGCGATCATTTCGTCGAGGCTGGACGTGCCCGGTTCGAGGTTGAGGTTCGCCATCCGGTCGATCGGCGGCCGGTTCCAGCTCACCGCGCGTGCGTTCGCGGTGCCGCCGACGCCGGCGCGCGCTTGCGAGATCGCGCTGCCGAGCGGGCGCTCGAGGATGCCGTCGCGGATCAGCGCGACCTTTTGCGCGGGTGTGCCGTCGTCGTCCCATCCGTAGCTCGCGAGCTCCTCGCCCCGCGTCGGATCGAACGTGATGTTGAGCAGCTCCGAGCCGTAGCGGTACGAGCCGAACATCTCGGGCGTCACGAAGCTCGTGCCCGCAAAATTGCGCTCGTCGCCCAGAATCCGGTCGAGCTCCAGCGGATGGCCGATCGATTCGTGGATCTGCAGGATCATCTGATCGGGCAGCAGCAGAACGTCCATCGTGCCGGTCGGACAATTGGGCGCCATGACGAGCTCGAGCGCCTCCTCGGCGATGCGCCGCCCCGCGCCGACGAAGCCCGCGCGCGCGAGCACTTCCTCGCCGCCCTGCTGGCAGAAGCCGCGATAGCCGTTGAGCGAGCGCGTCTGCGTGTCGCCGTCCGCGTGCGCGGTCGCCGAAATCGAGGGCAGCAGGTAGCGGAAGCGCTGGGTGATGTCGCCGCCCTCGCTCGTGACGAGCCGTTGCGTGCACGTGCGCACCTCGACGCTCGCCTCCCAATCGACGATGCGCGCATCGACGCCGACCGCGTGCGATTCCGCATGCAGCAGGTCGTACCATTCGCGCCGCGATCGCGGGACGGCGTCGAACGACGGCGACGCGTATTCGCCGCGGCCAGCCGGGCGCGGCAGCGAACGCGAATCGAATATGGCGAGCGCCGCGGTCGAACGCGCCCAGCGGACCGCGCGTTCGAGCGCTGCGCGAATGCCCGCCGGGGAGAGGTCGCCAGTCGCCGCGTACCCGTACCCGCCGTCGGCGTAGACGGTCGCCATCACGCCGCGGTCCGACGAAGCGGCCAGCGGCAGCGCGACGTTCTTGCGCACGCAATACGATTCGGCGAGCTCGTCGACGTAGCGCAGCGACCAGAAGTCGGCGGCAACGTCGAGCGTCGCGGCGTCGGGAAGCGGAAAGCGGTCGGCGTCGGGCATGTCAGGAGGCAGAGGTCGGGCAATGGGAATCGGACGTGGCAACATCCGCGGCGGACGCCGCGGCGAAATCGCGCATTATGCCGGTTTGCCCGCGAGCCCGTCGAGCGCCGGTCCGACCACGCGCACGATGCGCCAATCATCGAGAATGCTCGCGCCGAGCCCGCGATAGAACTCGATCGCCGGCGCATTCCAATCGAGCACCGCCCATTCGAACCGTGCGCAACCGCGCTCGAGCGCAAGCGCCGCCAGCGCGCGCAGCAACGCCTTGCCAAGGCCCCGCCGCCGATAGTCGGGCAGCACGAACAGATCCTCCAACCATAGGCCGCGGCGACCGACGAACGTCGAAAAGTGATGGAAAAAGAGCGCGAACGCCACCGCTCGGGCTTCGACGGTGCCGATGAGCACTTCCGCCGCCGGCGGCGTGCCGAACAGCGCCGTCGCGACGTCCTGCTCGCTCGCGACGTGCAAGTGCGACAGCCGCTCGTAACGCGCGAGCGCGCCGATCATCTCGTGGATCGCCGCTACGTCGGCCGGGCGCGCAGCTCGAATTTCGACCCCGCGATCGCCGTTCGATGCGTTCACAGCCGTCTGCCCAGGATCGACAGATCGCGCTCGACGCCGTCGAGCTCGGCGACGCGCGGCAGCCGGCCCCACGCGACGAAGCCCGCGCGCTCGAACAACCTGATCGAGGCCGCGTTGTGCGAGAACGCGAACGCGAGCAGCGTGCGCACGCCCAGCGATGGCGCCGCCTCGAGCGCGTGCGCGAGCAGCGAACGCCCGATCCCGCGCCGCTGCGCCGCCGGCGCGACATAGACGCCGGTTTCGACGGTCGCGTGGTACGCCGGCCTGCCGTAGAACGAGCGAAGCGACAGCCACCCTTCGATCGTGCCGTTCGCCGCCGTTTGCACCCACAACGGGCGTTGCGCCGGATTGAATTCGGCGAACCAGCCGCGGCGCGCCGACACGGTTACCGGTTCCGTGTCCGCTGTCGCCATCCGCCCCGGAATGGAGGCGTTGTAGATCGCAACGATGTCCGGCAGATCGGACGCTTGCGCGTGGCGAATCGGCACGATGCTATCGGCGGCGACGGTCCGGCGCGCCGCGGGTCGCGCATGCGCGCCGGCGGGTTGCGCGGGCGCCCGATTGCTGCGAACCGGACGATCTAGTGCAGTTTGGAGCTGATGCGATCGAGCTTCGCGGCATAGATGTCCCGTTCGCTTCGGCTGGTGCTGTACTCGATCGCGAGCTCGAGCTCCTTGCGCGCTTTGTCCGGCTGGCCGAGGCCGACGTATGCCGCAGCGAGCCAGAAACGGAACTCGTGATAGTACGGCGCGCGATCGACTTCCTTCGAGAACAGATCCCGCGCCTTCTCGTAGTCGCGGACCGTCATCGCGGCCATTCCCCGATAGAAGAATGCAAACGGCGGGTCGGGATCGAGCCGCTCGAGCGTCGCGGTCAGCGCCTTTGCCTCCGACGTGCGCCCCAACGCGTTCAGCGCCGAGGCGAGGTTCGACATCACGTGCGTGTTGGCCGGCTCGCGCTCGTGCGCGAACTCGAGCGCCCTCAACGCTTCAGGCAGATTGCCGTGCCGGTGGTAGACGACGCCCAACGTGTTGTACGCGCTGATGAACGTCGGGTCCTGCGCGATCGCGGCGCGCGACCAGGCATAGGCGTCGTCGAGCGCGCCGCGCATCAGCGCCTCGGCGGCTTTGTTGTTCATGTACATGGCGACGATCGTGCGCTCCGGGATTTCGCGCGTGCGGATCGCTCGGTTGTCGAGCGGAGGAATGAAATCGATCGTCATCGCGTCGCTGTCTTTCGTCCCGAATCGCTGCTCGAGCGGCCGGCGGCCGAGCGTCAGGTTGACGTGGCCGATGAAGAAATGCGTGTCGTCGACGCGGCTCCAGGACTCCTCCAAATACGCGCTTTGGTAGTGCACAGGTAAATCCAGCTGCTTCGCGAAAGCGGCGGTCATGATGACCAGCGACAGACAATTTCCCGACCGCGCGGCGAATGCCTCGGCGGCGTTGCGCGTCGTCGTCGAATCGTAGTCGAGCTTGAGCTGGTTCTTCGCGTACAGCGCGTCGAATAGCGCCTTTTGGCGACCCTTCGCCGCGATGTGGTGGGCGATCTCGGTATCAAGATATCGCCGCATCTCGTCGCTCGCGGCGAAGACGTCGTCGACGCTGATGCGCTCCGACGGCGCGGCGAACAGGTGGTCGTCGAACAGCCGTTCCGGCGGCTTGGTGACGGGCGGCGCGCTCGCGCACGCGCCGACGAGCGCGCAAAGCGCAACGACGACCAAAGTTCTCATCCCGCGTCTCCCGCCAGGCGTCATCGCATCACGGCAATCCGGCGACCGCGAGCGACTCCCGCCGCGCTTCTGCCTCCCCGAGTGGGTGCGCAAGTGCGCTGCGTTGGCGCTGCACAGTTGGAATCCGGCAATTATTCCAGACCACTTGTCGAGCACGAACCGACTCCGCCGATGCCGTCCCCCAGGAAGTTGCGGCGCAGCAAGCGATCGATCGCCCGAACCGCCTGGTGGCGATATTGCAACACATTCCCGGTCACGATTGGAGGCGAGACGCATTTTCGTTGCGGTCGAAATTCTGCCGGTAGTAATGTCGGAAGCGTTTTCCGTATGGCGGACCACTTTGTGGTTCATTTTTCATTGACTGGGGGCACCGATGAAGAAGATGAGAAGGACCAAGCTTTCGCTCGCGGTATCGAAAGCCTTGAGCGCGGGGGCGGTTGTTGGCCTGGTTGCGCCGATCGCCTATGCGCAACAGGCGACACCGCCCGTCGAAAGGATACAGAAGATCGAGGTGACGGGTTCGCGCATTCCGTTGCAGACGCTCGAGAGCGAAAGCCCCGTGACGATCATATCGGCGCAGGACATCGCCTACACCGGTCTAACGCAGATTTCCGATGTCATCAACCAGCTGCCGCAGGCGTTCGCCGACTTGGGAACGATGGAAGCCAACGGCGCAACCGGTACGTCGACGGTCAACCTGCGCAACCTCGGCAGCGCTCGGACGCTGGTTCTGGTGAACGGCCGCCGGATGCCGGCGGGCGATCCGACGTTCTATCCAACCGACCTGAACGCCATTCCGGCGCCGCTGATCCAGCGCGTCGACGTTCTGACCGGCGGCGCGTCCGCGGTCTACGGCTCCGACGCGATCGCAGGCGTCGTCAACTTCGTCCTGAACGACCGCTTCGAGGGCGTGCAGCTGTCGTGGAACGGCAGCGGCTACAACCACCAGCAGGGCAATTCGATCGGATCGCTCGTCGCGAATAGCGCGCTGACGAATCCGTCGCAGTTCTCGGTGCCGGGCGACAAGGACCTCGACGGTCAGACGCAGGACTTCAGCGCAGTACTCGGCAGCAACTTCGCCAACGGCAAAGGCAACGCGACCGTCTACTTCGAGTACCGCAAGGTCGACGCCGTGAAGCAGTCCGAGCGCGACTTCAGCGCGTGCTCGCTCGGCTCCGACGAGAACGGTTTCACTTGCTTGGGCTCCGGCACGGGCTTCCCGGCACGCTTCCAGCAGGTGTTCCCCGACGGAACGACCGGCGGGAACTTCGTCGTCGCCGACGCCGCCGGCAATCTGCGGCCGCGCGTCTCGAGTCGCGACGCGTTCAACTTCGCGCCGTACAACTACTTCCAGCTGCCCAACGAACGCTACATGTTCGACGCGTTCGCGCATTACGACGTGCTGTCCAGCCAGAAGGGTTGGATGCCCAACGTCCGCGCGTACAGCGAGTTCATGTTCATGGACGACAAGACGACGACGCAGATCGCGCCGAGCGGCATCTTCGCGTTCCTGCAGCAGGACTTCACCAACGACAACCCGTTGCTGTCGCAGTCGTTCAAGAACCAGTTCGGCATCACCGACGCGACGCCGGCGACGCTGCTGGTCGCGCGGCGCAACATCGAAGGCGGCGGACGGCAGGACGAGCGCCGGCACACCGACTATCGGATCGTGCTCGGCGCGAAGGGCGACTTTCTCGATGGCAAGTGGGACTACGACGCGTCGTGGCAACTCGGCAAGGTGGTGTTCGCTGACAAGTATCTGAACGATTTCGCGAACTCGCGCATCAGCAAGGCGCTCGACGTCGTGACCGATCCCGCGACCGGACAGCCGGCATGCCGCTCGTTCGTGAACGGCACCGACGCGACCTGCGTGCCGTACAACATCTTCGCGCTCGACAAGGTGACACCGGGGGCGTTGAACTACCTGCAGACGCCGGGCTTCCAGAGCGGCGAGACGTACCAAAGCGTGTGGTCGCTGCACGTCAACTCGGATCTCGGTGAAGCGTATGGCTGGAAGCTCCCGGGGGCCAGGACGGGCGTTGGCGTTGCGTTGGGCTACGAGCGCCGTACTGAGAAGGTGAACCTCGACGTCGACCCGTTCTTCTCGATCCCGGAGGGCGCGGGCCAGGGTGGACCGACGCTGCCGCTGAACGGCCAATATACGGTGAACGAGTACTTCGCCGAAGTGCGCGTTCCGATCCTCGAGAAGCAGCCGTGGGCCGAGGCGCTGAACGTGAACGGCAGTTATCGCTATTCGGACTACAGCACGAACCACACGACCAACACGTATGGCCTCGGCGTCGAGTGGCTGCCGATCAAGCAGGCGAGGGTGCGCGGCACGTATCAACGCGCGGTACGCGCGGCGAACGTCATCGAGTTGTTCCAGGCGCAGGGCTTCAACCTGTTCACGTTCCCGAACGACCCGTGCGGGCCGCAGAAGTCGGCGACGCTCGAGCAATGCCTGCGGTCGGGATTGCAGTCGAACCAGTACGGCTCCGAGCTTCTCGACAACCCGGCCGGCCAGGGCAACTTCCTGCAGGGCGGCAATTCCGAACTCAAGCCCGAGACTGCCGATACGTACACGGTGGGCGTCGTGTTGAACCCGATCCAGAACCTCACCGTGTCGGTCGACTACTGGAACATCCAGGTGAAGGACACGATCGGCACGATCCCGCAGACGCTCGCGTTGAGCCAGTGCTTGAACACGGGTCAGTTCTGCGACCTGATCCACCGCGACGCGCTGGGGACGCTGTGGCTGTCGGGCGGCGGCTTCATCACCGGCACGAACATCAACCTCGGCAAGCTGAAGACCGACGGTGTCGATCTCAACGCCGATTACCTGTGGCCGATCGAGAAGTGGGGCAGCCTGCGCTTCAACTTCAACGGGACGTGGCTCAACAAGTTCATAGTCGAGCCGGTACCGGGCCTGGGCACGTATGACTGCGCGGGGTTGTTCGGACCGACGTGCGTGCAAGGGACGTTCGCCAACGCGCCGTTCCCGACGTGGCGGCACAAGTTCACGACGGTCTGGAACACGCCGTGGAACGTGAACGTCGCGCTCGGATGGCGCCACATCGACGAAGTGACGCTCGACGCGGCGGACTCGAACCCGCAGCTCGCCGGCGACTTCAGCGAGGTCGACCGCAAGCTCGGAGCGCGCGATTACTTCGACCTCGCCGGGCAATGGAACATCGACAAGAACTGGACGATCCGCGGCGGCGTCAACAACATCTTCGACAAGGATCCGCCGATCGTCACGTCGGCGTTCGCCGGCCCGCCCGCCGGCAGCGGCAACACGTATCCGCAGGTTTACGACACGCTGGGCCGTACGATCTTCCTCAACGTCACGGCGAAGTTCTGACCACGAGTTTCTCAGCCCTTCGCGACGGCGAGCTTCGGCTCGCCGTCTTTTTTCGCCGGTCAGGGCTCGAATGCCTCGCCTGAGCCGCCGGTGAATGCTTGCACGCCCGCCGCAAGCGCCGTGATCATCGCGCGCTCGGCCGGCGTGAGATGCGGATGCCAGATGTCGAAGATCAGCACGACGCGCACGAGGTCGCTGTCGTTTCGCGCTTCGTGCTCGATGGTGTCGTCGAATACCCAGGCGCGGCCGGGAACCCATTCGCGCGTGTCGTTGCCGACGCGGAATCGACACCCCGCGGGGACGATCAGCGGCAGGTGCGTGACCAGACGGACGTTGGTGACGCCCGTGTGCGCGGGGATCGTCGTCTTCGGCTTGAGCAGCGAGAACATCGCCGACGGCGTGCGCCCCGGCTGATCGGGTTGCGGCGCGTTCGCGAGCGAGCGCATCGTGAGCGGGCACTTGGCGGCGTTTTCCGCGACGAGCTTGCCCATCTTGAACAGGTGGAAAGCGCTCCAGCGTGGCGAATTGTTGAGCTCGGCGAACTGATTGTGCGGAACGTCCTGCGGATAGGAGATGTACGGCGTGAAACCCTCGTCGGCATCGAGCACGGCGAGGAACTCGTCGCGGATCGCGTCGGTCGCGGCCTCGATCGGGTCGAGCCATGGAAAATCGGCACGGTCGAAGAACTCGATCGGCGCGAGGTTCGGATAGTGATAAACAAGCGATTGCGAATCGAACCGCTTCTTGCGCCCGACCATGATGTCGACGGAGTCGCGGAACCGCTTGAGATTCTCGCCGGCGAACGTCTTGTAATGTGCGTCCAGATAGTCGTCGAGGAACGCTCCCTGCCCTTTGCTGTACGTACCGGCGGATTCGAGCGCGTGCGCCACCGCAGGCCGGAGCTCCGGGCGGAGCCGGTCGAGCGGCGGCGAGACGGCGATGATCGCGCTGTTGGCGACCGCGGCGTCGTGCATCTTGCCTTGCCGTTCCAGCAGATTGGCGCGCAGGATGAGCGCGACGAGGTCGCGCGGATCGAGGGAGAGCGCGCGCTGAATCGCGCTTTGCTCGGCCGGCTCGTCCTTGAGATTGCGGCACGCGATGGCGAGATGGATCCACTGCTGGGCATCCGAGCCGTCGCACTCGACGATGCGCTGGAACGCCGCGCGCGCGGCGTTCATGTCGCCGCCGCGAAACGCCCGCTGTCCGAGCGCTGCGAGCGTCCGGATATGGTTGGGATCGATCTCCAGTACGCGATTCCAGAGCCGGACCGCCTCGTGGTCGCGTCCGGACTGCGCCGCGCGCATCGCGGCGGCCTCGAGCGACTCGATTTCCGCTGCCGCGCCCCCTGGCTTCTGCATTGCAGTTGTCCTCGGCTACCTGCTTTCGCAGGCCGGCGCAATTATCGCCCGGAATTGATTTGGACCCGCGCGCGACCGGTGTACGATTCGCCCCGACCCGCCCGCGGATGCCCGACGCGATCGCGCCCGAGCCCCGCAACGTGACGACGAGGCGCCCTTCGAATGCTGCTGACGATCAAGAATCTGCTCACCGCCGCCGAAATCGCACGGCTCGTCGCGCTCGCGCGCGAGCTGCGCTTCGTCGAGGGCCGGGTATCGAATCCGGCGAACACGACCAAGGACAATCTGCAAGCCGATCACACGGATCCGAAATTCACGGAATCGGTGCAGATCGTCAGCGCAGCGTTGGGGCGCTCGCGCGAATTCGTCGACTTCGCGATGCCCAAGCGCGTCGCGCCGCCGCTGCTCTGCCGCTACGAGCCCGGCATGAAGTACGGCGCTCACGCCGATTCCGCTCTGATCCAGCTCGGCAATTCACGCCTGCGCTCGGATCTGTCGTGCACGGTGTTCCTCAACGAGCCGTCGAGCTATGACGGCGGCGAGCTTTCGATCGAGGTGGGGAACATGGCGATCCCGTTCAAGGGCGAGGCGGGCGAGGCGATCGTCTATCCGTCGACGATGCTGCACGAGGTCGTGCCGGTGCGAAGCGGCCAGCGCCTCGTGTCGATCACGTTCATCGAAAGCCTGATCGCCGACGAGCACCAGCGCACGCAGGTGTACGAGTTGAACGAGATCGCGGCGCTCGAGGGGCTGAACATGCGTTGGGAAAGCCGCGCACGCCTCGACGTCGTCCGCCAGAACCTGCTTCGGATGTGGTCGGCGACGTAGCCGGAGAGCTGCCGCACTAGAACGCCGTCGCGTTCACGATCTGCGCGAGCGCAGCGTCCGAGCGCGCTCGAGCTTCGAGCCACGCCATGCCTTTGCCGATCTGCTCGCGGTTGTCGCGGTACGAGTCGCGCAGGACCTCGGCGCGCACGCCGGGCGAGTATTCATACTGCGGCGCTTTCGAATAGCGCGTCATCACGGCGCTGCGGGCGAGCGTCGCGACGCGAGCGGCGTCGTGCGGCAGGTCGAAGTGGCCGAGAATGCGCGCGAGCGTCGGCTCGATCGATGAAAGCATCTGATCGAAATCGACGGCGATGACGCGATTGGCCAAGCGCAGCATCGCGTCGCGCTGCGTCGCCGTTTCGGCAAGCCAGCTCATCGCCGCAAGCTCGCCGATCGACAACGCGTGCAGCGGCGGAAGCGACGCCACGCCGAGCTTTCGCAGCCGTCGCATGCGCTCGGCACCATGGCCGCGCAGGTCGATCGGTGAATTGGCGCCGGCGAGAAGCGTCGCGAGATACGGCTCCGCCCGCACGTTCATATAGATGGCCCGCGAGCGCTCGCTTCGTACGAGCAACGCCGGGGCGATGCGGCCCGCGCTGCTCGTCGCCTTGATCACGACCGCGCGCGTCGTCGCGTAGCGGCGGCTCCAAAGCCGAAGCAACGTCTCCAACGTAGCGTCGAAGTCGGCTTCGCTCAGCAGCGATTCCGGTCGGCCGAGCACATCGTAAGCCTCGGCGACGACGCGCAGCGGCAAGGGCTCGCGAACGCCGAGCACTTCCGCGGTTTCGTCGAGCAGCCGACTCGCGAGCGTCGAGCCAACGTGCCCCGTGTGAAAGATGAAGTGCAGCGGCACTCCTCCGCTTATGAGGCCGGCCGCGGCGGCGATGCGGCCGAGTGGAACCCATGCGCCCTTCATGGTCGGGGTAAGCATGCGGTCGTCCAGAAAGCTCGCCGACCGATACCCCGGCTCATCGAGCTGGATCAGTAGCGCCGCTTGTCGAACGAGATCGATGTTTTGCAGAAAGACGTCCGGCGACGACGGAACGCGCGCGAGCAACTGTTCGGCGATCGAGGCGGCGGATTCGTTGGACACGGGAACGAGGGAACGCGCTTGGCGGTCCGGGGCCACGATTCAGCCAACCACCGCCGGACCGGAATAATGGGTATAGCATAGACGTTTGCAGGTTATGTCCGTGCGAGCGAGGGTAAAACCATGAAGCGTGCCATGCCCGTCGTGTGCTGTGTCGCGTTGCTGCAAGCGGCGTTCGCCGCGGCGGCAGCCACGCCGTCGGCCACCGACGGATACTCGCTGTTGCGCAAGCTCGATGAGGTCTACGTCGCGCCCGACGCCCAGCTCGCGAGCTACCGCGCCGTGATGTTGGACGCGCCGAAGATCTCGTTGGACAGAGGGTGGCTGAAGAACATCAACTCGACGCGCCAACCGTCGCGGTGGGTCACCGCGCGCGACGCGCAGAAGATCGTCGACGATCTGTCGGCCAGCATGGCGGTGACGTTCGCCGATGTGTTCAGGGCGAAAGGTTACGAAATCGCGACCACGCCGGGGCCCGGCGTGCTGCGTCTTTCTCCCACCGTCGTCGATCTCTACATCAACGCGCCCGACGTCCATGCGCCGAACGACCGCAAGGTGGTGAGCGGCGAATCCGCGGGCGACGCGCGGCTCGTGCTCGAGGCGCGCGACGCCGCGACGGGAGCCGTGGTCGCGCGCATCGTCGACCGCGCCGATGCGCATCAGCTCGGGCGGACGTTCAACGCGACGACCGACGTTTCGAACACGTTCTGGATGAGCGCGCTGTTCCGGCAATGGGCGACGTACAGCGCGAACGAGTTTCAGGGCAAGCGCGAAAAGTTGAGCTCGGCGCAGTAACGGTCGTGCAAGTGCGCTCGCGCGCCGGTCGGCCGCCGGCACGCGAGCGGCCTCCGTCTCGGGTGCGCCGGGCGGAGGTCGACCGTCGGCCGCCGGCGGCGATTCGGAATTGCTCGTACGGGTTCGGCGCTGCGCGCCCGGAACCGACCTCGCTCCTCACGCCGCGTCAATGAACGCGGTTGACCTTGATCAGGCCGTTCCTGCCTGCGATCGTCAGGTTGTAGCTGCTGAGGAAACCCTTCTCGATCGTCACTTTGATCCCCGGCGTCGACGGCAAGTCGCGAAGATCCGTTGCGTCGGCGTCGATCTGACGCCACAACTGGCCGTTGTCGAGGAAGAACAGCGTCTTGCCGCGTGACGTCCGCGCGAGCTCGACGACGCTCGCCGTGATCTGCGTGAGCTCCTTCGCTTCCTCCGACGCGGTTGCCTGCTTGCCGAATTCCTCCGGCTTGGTCGCGGGCTTCGACGGTTTCGAAAATCCGAACCAATCGAGCAGGCTGCGGCTCTCGCTCGCGGCCTGAGGGGGCGCAGCGAGCGCGCTCTTCGCCCGCATCGCCGCCACGTCGAAGCACTTGAGGCGCTCGCCGGCGTCGCCGATGTCCGAGCATTTGGCGATCTCGGTGAGGACGTCGCGCGCCGCGTCGGCACGGGCGAGACCCGGAACGAGCAGCACGGCAAACGCGACGGCAACGATGCGCATCGCTGATCAGATGCTCCAGGCCGGTTTGCGACCGCTGTAGGCGTCGATCGCTTCGAACATCCCGCTCACGAGCGCGCGTTCATCGTCGGTGAGCTCGGGACGCCAGATCTCGAACAGCAGGATCACCCGCGTCGAGCTGCTGCGGTTCCACGCTTCGTGCTCGATCGTGTCGTCGAAGACCCACGCCTTGCCTTCGATCGGCTCGCGCGTCTCGTTGCCGACGCGAAACGCGCACCCGCTCGGCACGACCAGCGGCAGATGGCAGATGAGGCGCGTGTTGACCAGACCGCAGTGCGGCGGAATGTGCGCGCCGGCACGAAGCTGCGAGAAGAGCACCGACGGCGAACGGTTGTTCACGCGGGTGAGAGGAATGCTCTCGATCGCGGCCATCGTTCGCGGGCAGCGCGCTGCGTTGTCGGCTACGAGCTCGCCGTCCTTCCAGAAATAGAACGCGCTCCAGTCGAGGTTGTCCTGCAACCCAGTCTGTTCTTTGCGCGGGCGTCGGGGATCGCCCTGGATATAAGGCACGAACGCCGTGCGCTCGCCGAGCACCTGCATCAGCTCGGTGCGAATGTCCGCCGTTGCCGCTTCGAGCGGGTCGAGCCACGGAAATCGGTCGCGGTCGTAGAACTGGACCTGCGGCAGCTCCGGGAAGTAGTACGTGTTCGGCTGCTGGAGATAGATCTTCTTCTTGCCGAGCAAAATGTCGAGCGATTGGCGGAATCGCCGCGCGGACGGCTGCTCGATGCCCGCAGCGCCCGAAAGCCGCTCGACGAGAAAGCTCTCGAACTGCGCCGCGTAGCGCTCGCACATCGCCTGCGCGCGCGCGAGCTCGGCGCGCAAGTCGGCGGGTAGCTGCGCGTCGGGCGGCACGGCCTGAATCGCGAAGCTGTAGAACGACGACGCTGCCCGCGCGTCGCCGAGGTCGGCAAGACAGTCGGCCTTGACGATCAGCGCGCGCGGGTTGCGCGGCTCGACGGCGAGTGCTCGATCGACGGCGGCGAGCGCGGCGGCATTGTCGTTCAGCCGGCGGCACGCATGAGCGAGACCGAGATCGACGGCGGCGTTCGCGCCGCCCGACGCCGCGAGCCGCTCGAAGGCCGCGCGGGCGCTGCGCGCATCACCGCGCCGCAGCGCGTCGAAAGCGGATTGCGCGAGCGCGCGGGTGTCGAGCGATGACGTTTGCATGAGTTTCCGCGACGCATTGTAGGGTCGGGGGTGAGGCTGTCGCAATCCCCGCTCAACCGGCAGGCGATCAGGCATCGAGCGCGAGTGCGGCGGGCGAGCCGTCGCGGCGCGGCATTTGCGTCGCCGATCCCATCGCCGATCCACGCATCCAGTCGGGCGGGTGCTCGCGTAATCGAGAAATACTTGCCGTCTTTCCGCCGATGCCGCACGCGGCGCGACGCAGTCTTTATCGCGCCCAAGCTTGCCGCACGGCGGCTCGAACGGATGAATGTGACATTTGCTTTGCTTTTTTGACCCGACGCCATTAACATCCGCCCCCTGCATCGGGGGAATAGCGGCTGCCGTCCATTGCACCGCCAGCGTGCCGGCGGCGCTCATCTATGGCCTGCCCGTCTTCGGCGGAACGCATGCACCCCCGTCACCCAATCTCGTCGGACAACTATTGCCTGGAGAGAACATGTTCAAACTGACCCGCATGGCCGCTTGGGCCGCGGTGCCGCTGCTCGCCGCCATGATCGCGGTATTTCCGATCGCCGTATCGGCGCAAGCGACGCCGCCTGCACCGGCTGCCGGCGCACAGCCTGCGCCCGACACCGCGGCGACCGCTGCTCCGGCGGCAGCCCCGATGGCGACCGCCGGCGCAACGCGGTCCGTCGAAATCGTCGATAACCCCTACGGCCTCGAGGCATTGTGGAAAGGCGGCGATATCGTCGCGAAGATCACGCTGGGCATCCTTGCGTTCATGTCGATGGGAAGCTGGTACGTCATCTTCACCAAGGTGTACGAGCAGGCGAAAATGCGTCGCCAGGCGCGCAAGGCGAACAAGTCGTTCTGGAACGCGAAGAGCGTTCAGGAAGGCGCGGCGGGCCTGAAGGAGTCGAGCCCGTTCCGCTTCATCGCCGAAGCCGGACTCGAGGCGTCGAACAAGCACGTCGGGCTGCTCGGCAACGTCAGCATGAACGACTGGATCACGATGTCGATCCAGCGTGCGATCGAGAACGTGCAGAGCCGTCTGCAGGATGGTCTCGCGTTCCTCGCCACTGTTGGCTCGACGGCGCCGTTCATCGGGCTGTTCGGCACGGTGTGGGGTATCTATCACGCGCTCACCGCGATCGGCATCGCCGGGCAGGCGTCGATCGACAAGGTCGCCGGCCCGGTCGGCGAGGCGCTGATCATGACGGCGTTCGGTCTCGCGGTCGCCGTTCCCGCGGTTCTCGGCTACAACTGGCTCATCAGGCGCAACAAGGCGGCGATGGAGGAAATCCGTGGCTTCGGCGCCGATCTGCACGCCGTGTTGCTGAGCTCGCCGGCGCCGACGACCGTGCAACAGGCCCCCAAGACCGTCGCGCGGGTCTAGACCATGGCAATGAGCGTCGGCCAGGCCGAAGACGACGAAGACGAGGTCGTCTCGACGATCAACACGACGCCGCTGGTCGATGTGATGCTCGTTCTGCTGATCATCTTCCTGATCACGGTGCCGGTGGTCACGACGTCGATCCCCGTCGAGCTGCCGAAAGAACGCAACGAGATTCGCGAGACGAAGCCGGAGAACATCACGATCTCGGTCGACTCCAACGGCTCGATCTACTGGAACGACCTGCGCATGCAGAACACGCAGGTGCTGATCGATCGGCTGAAGAAGGTGTCCGTGCTGCGGCCGCAACCCGAAGTGCAGATCCGCGGCGACGGCCGCGCGAAATACGAAGGCGTGGGCCGCGTGATCTACGCGTGCCAGCGCGCGGGCATCGCGAAGATCGGCTTCATCACCGAGCCCCCGGCGCGGTCGGCCCTTTGAGGAACACGCTATGGCAATGAACGTAGGGCCGGTGGGCAAGGATCCCGACGTGATGATCGACATCAACACGACGCCGCTGATCGACGTGATGCTCGTGCTGCTGGTCATGCTGATCATCACGATCCCGATCCAGCTCCACTCGGTCAATCTCAACATGCCGCTCGGCAATCCGCCGCCGCCGCTGGTCGAGCCCGAGGTGATCAAGCTCGATATCGACGCGCAGGGCGCAATCTACTGGAACGGCGAAATCGTGCCCGATCGCGCCACGCTCGAGGAGAGGCTGACCGCGGCGGCGACGAAGCAGCCGCAGCCCGAGATGCACCTTCGCCCCGACAAGTACTCGAGGTACGAGGTCGCCGCCGCCGTGATGGCTTCGGCGCAGCGCATCGGGCTCACCAAGATCGGCGTCGTCGGCAGCGAGCAGTTCGTCGAATAGCTCGGCGCACGGAGCGAGTACTTCATGGATTTCGCACGCCAACAACGCGACCCCAAGCGTCACGTCGTCGGGCTCACGTTCGTCATCGTGTTGCATGCGATCGTGATCTGGGGACTGATGACCGGTCTTGCGCAGAAGGCCGTCGAAGTGATCAAGAAGCCGATCTCCGCGACGATCGTCGAGGAGATCAAGAAGCCGCCGCCGCCGCCGCCGCCGCCGCCGAAGAAGATCGTCGAGCCGCCGAAGGTGCAAGCGCCGGTGCAGCCGTACGTCCCGCCGCCGGACATCCCGGCGCCGCCGCCGCCGCCCGAAGCGCCGGTCATCCAATCGACACCGACGCCGCCGCCGGAACCGTACGTGATCGCGCCGCCGCCGCCGCCGGTCGTCATCGCGCCGCCGGCGCCGCCGCCGCCGCCGAAACCGGCTGTGCGCCGCGGGATCCAGAAGCTCTCCGGAGACGATCCCGTTTATCCTGCAAGGGCGCAGCGCGACGGAACGAAAGGCCGTGTCGTCGCGCAACTGTTGATCGACGAGAACGGCAACGTCACCGAAGTGAAGATCATTCTGTCCGAGCCGCCGCGCGTGTTCGATGCCGCTGTGCGCAACGCGCTGTCGACGTGGAAGTTCAGGCCCGAAGGCGAGAAATACATCGGCGAGGTCGAAGTCGGATTTTCGCTGCGCGACTGACTGATCGAAACCGCCGATGCGAAACGGCCGCCCGTGGGCGGCCGTTTCATTGGCATGACCGGGCGCGTCAGTCGCCGCGAAGCACGTACGCGGTGGCCGCCCACGTCAGTGCAGTGCCCGCAACGATCGCGCTTGCAACGCCCGACACCGAAACAGCCTGGCCGCCGACCAGCCGGAACGCCTCGCGGGCGACGTCGACGAACGCACCCGGCAGCAGGAACGCGACGCCGACGGCGGCCGTGGACCACAGCGCGACGATCGCACGCCGCCGCCACGCCGGCAGCGTCAACACGGGCGGCAGCGCGGCCATCACGCGCGAGGTGAAGCCGCCGTCGTCGACGTGACCGACGCGATGATCGGCGACGTCCGCAGCAATCGCGGCGTCGAGCCAATCGTCGGTGGCGAGGATTTCGCGCGTCATCGTGATCGTCAATCGTCCGGCGCCCACGCGGCAAGGCGCGTCTTGAGCTTCTGCTTCGCCCGCAGGATGTGCGTCTTGACGGTGCCGACCGGGCAACCGAGGACGTACGCCGCTTCCTCGTGCGACAGATCGTTATGGTAGCACTGGACGATCGCCGCCCGCTCGCCGTCCGACAGCACGGCGAGCGCGCGCTCGAAATCGAGCTTCATCGTCGCACTGCGCGCGAGATCGCCGCCGGCAGGCGCTTGCAGCGAATGCTCGGCGGCGTCGCCGTCGGCGAGCGTCGCATCGCGATCGCCGAGGAGTTCCTCCTTGCGCTTGCGCGCGTCGGCGAGGAACGCGTTGGTCGCGATGCGATAGAGCCAGGTCGAGAACCGCGCTTCCTGGCGAAACGACTTCAGATTGCGATACGCGAGCAAGAACGTCTCCTGCGCGAGATCATCGGCAAGCGCGTGGTCGCCCGCGGTGAGCCGGCGCAACGTCGCGCGCACGGCGGACTGATGTCGGCGAACGAGCTCGGCGAACGCATGGCGGTCATCCTGGACGAGCACACGGGCGATGAGCTCGGCATCGGTCGGCCCCGTGTTCGCCATCGGGCGGTGGGCGACGGCGCGCTCAAGTTCCGGTCGCCGGACCGCCGCCGCGCGGCGGCGTGATCTGGCGCTCCTCGAATCGCCACAGCACGATATAGCCGATGCCGACGAACATCAGCACGAGCCCAAAACCATTCGGCGAGCCGTCGTCGAGCATCGACCAGAACATGAGGCCGAGACCGACGGCGAGCATCACGATGCCCTTGCGCAGGTCCGACCACGCGGCGCGACGGCTCGCGATCTTCGCTTGCTCGGCGATCGGCGCGGCGGAAACCATCGCGCGCTCGGCGGCCTCCGGCTTGTTGCCGGCGAGTGCCTCGATTGCGCCTGGCGGCGGGACGACACCCCTTTCGGCAAGCCGCACCATCGTGTCGTTCATCATTCGCGCGCGGCGCATCTTGTACCAGACGACCGCGATCACGATCAGGAGCGGAACGGCGAAAAAGAGCGCCACCGCGAAGAACACCAGCCCGGCGAGCCACGGCGCGTCCTGCGCGAGCTCGTTGAACGAATCGTACTCGCGGTCGCTGTCGATGCCGAAAACGCGCACGCGCTTGCCGTGGCGGTCGATCGTGATGCCGCGCGGACCGACGGTCACTTCGGCGCTCGGCGACTCTTTGTCGGCGGCTGCCGAGTCCTTTTCGGGCGCCGCCTCGTCGGGAGGCGCCGGTTTGGCCGCTTGCGCGGGTTTCACTTTCGACGCCGCGGGCGGCGAGGCTTGCGCGTGCGCCGGCGGGCTCGTCGGCGGCGAAGCAACAGCGAGCGCGAGCAGGAACGCGACGCCAAGGACCAGGCGGCGAATGAGCGTCCGGTCTACCTGGGCGGCGGGTCCGTTCATGGATTCTCCGCAAAAATTACGATGGTTGCTGTTCGATGCCACGACGGGTGCATTTGGATTCATGGGTCGCGCGACTGCTGCCGATTGCTGCGCGACTGCTGTTATTATTCCCGAAATCGACCGGCGGCTCTTAAAATCGCACTGCGATGGTCCATTTGAGCAATTTTATGCGAGCCGCGTCGGCTTTGCGTGCGTCGATTCTTCCACGATCACAGCGCTTGCGCCCGGCGTTGGCGGCCGTTGTGCTCGCGGCGTTGACCGCAATTTCCCCGCTCGCGGCCGACGGCGCCGACGAGCCGGTTACGCTCAATTTCGTCAACGCCGACATCGAGGCCGTCGTGAAGGCGGTCGCCGAGATCACCGGCAAGAACTTCGTCATCGATCCGCGTGTCAAGGGCCAGATCAACATCATCTCGACGCGCCCGGTCCCGCGCAGCCTCGTCTACCCGACGTTGCTCTCGGCGCTGCGGCTGCAGGGCGTGACGGCGGTCGAGAGCGGCGGCATCGTCAAGATCGTTCCCGAGGCCGAAGCGAAGCAGCAGGGCGGACCCGTCGGCGCGGGCGCGGTGGCTGCGGGCGGCGATCGGCTGGTCACCGAAGTGATCACGTTACGCAACGAATCGGCCGTGCAGTTGGTCAACGTGTTGCGGCCGCTGATCACGCCGAATAACACGATCGCAGCGTATGCGGCGGCCAACGCGCTCGTCATCACCGATTACGCCGAGAATTTGAAGCGCATCGGGCGCATCATCGCGTCGCTCGATCAGCCGCCGGCCGGCGAGCCGCTGGTCGTTCCGCTTCGCAACGCATCGGCGATCGATCTCGTGCCGATGGTGTCGCGGCTCACCGCCGAGCCCGGTGCGACGCCCGACGCGCAACGCACGGTGATTCTTGCCGACCCGCGATCGAACAGCGTGCTGATCCGGAGCGACAGCCCGTCGCGCGCGGCGCGCGTGCGAGCGCTGGTCGAGCAGCTCGACACACCCGGCCGCGCCGGCGGCAATATCTTCATCATTTACCTGAAGAACGCCGAGGCCGCGCGTGTCGCGCAGACGTTGCGCGCCTTGCTGACCGGCGCCGATATCGGACCGCTGCCGGGCCCGTTGTCGCCGACCGTGTCGGGCACGGGCACGGCGCCGAGCGGCACTACGACGAGCGCGTCGATGGCGCCGACGCTCGCCCCGACGCCGACGCCCGCGGCGACACCGTTCACGGCCGCCGGCGCGACGATCCAGGCCGACACGGCGAACAACGCGCTGATCATCGCGGCGCCGGAGCCGATCTACAACAATTTGCGCGCGGTGATCGAGAAGCTCGACATCCGCCGCGCGCAGGTCTACATCGAGGCATTGATCGTCGAGCTCACCGCGGACAGGGCCGCCGAGCTCGGCATCCAATGGCAGACGCTGACGGGCTCGAAACCCGACCGCAGCGGCGTGCAGGGCATCGGCGGCACGAATTTCGGCGCGCGCGGAAGCGGAACGAACATCATCGACGCATCGATCAATCTCGGATCGGTCGGGCAGGGCCTCAATCTCGGCATCATCAACGGCACCGTGACGATTCCCGGACTCGGCACGATACTGAATCTCGGCCTGCTCGTCCGCGCGCTCGAAAACGACGCCAACGCGAACATCCTGTCGACGCCGACGCTGCTCACGCTCGACAACGAGGAGGCGAAGATCGTCGTCGGCCAGAACGTGCCGTTCATCACCGGCCAATACACGACGGCCGCGGCGAATCCGACCGTCGCGCCGTTCCAGACGATCGAGCGGCGCGACGTCGGGCTCACGCTTCGCGTCAAGCCGCAGATCACCGAAGGCGGCAGCGTTCGGCTCGTGCTCTACCAGGAGGTCTCGCGCGTCGACGACACGACCAATCCCGCCGGGATCATCACCAACAAGCGATCGCTCGAATCGTCGGTCATCGTCGACGACAGCCAGATCGTCGTGCTCGGCGGCTTGATGCAGGATTCGCTGACCGACAATACCGGCAAGGTGCCGGTCGCCGGCGACATGCCGGTGCTCGGTCCGCTGTTTCGCTACGACAACCGCAGGCGGCAGAAGACGAACTTGCTCATCTTCCTCAAGCCGACGGTCGTGCGAAGCGCGGCCGCGGCGAACGCGATCACCGTCGATCGCTACGATTTCCTGATGGGCGAGCAGCAGCGCGCGCAGCCGCACCCACGCGTCTTCTGGAACGACCCGTCGTTCCCGCAATTGCCGCAACCGGGTACGCCCGGGGCCCCGGACCTATCGCCGCCGCCGCCGCCGGCGCCGACACCGCCGTCGCCCGGCGCGGCGCCGCAGTAGCATCGGATCGCGGCACACGCGTCGCGCGTACACCGCACGCCCCGATGAACGACAACTCCCTTGCCCCTACCAACGGCGGCTCGTTCGCCGCACGCATTCCGTATGCGTTCGCGCGCACGCACGGCGTGCTCGCGCTTGCCGACGAAGGCGACGCGGTCGTCGTGCTGACGCGTGCCGATGCGACGATCGACGGCATCGCGGAATTGAAGCGCGTGCTGCAGCGGCCGCTTCGCACGCGCGCCGTCGACGCCGAGCGTTTCGCGGCGGAGCTCGCTCGCGCCTACAACGTCGCGGCTGCCGGCGGCGTCACGCAATGGTCCGACGATCTTGCGCGCGAGACCGACCTCGCCCGATTGATGCAGGACCTGCCGCCGGCGGAGGATCTGCTCGCGAGCGGCGAGCAGGCGCCGGTGATCCGGATGATCAACGCGCTGCTGCTGCAGGCGTTGCGCGAGCGCGCGTCCGATCTGCATTTCGAGCCGTACGAGTCGCGCTCGGTCGTGCGGTTTCGCATCGACGGCGTGCTGACCGACGTCATCGAGCCGCCGCGCGCGCTGCACGCGGCGCTGGTCTCGCGGCTGAAGATCATGGCAAGCCTCGACATCGCCGAGAAGCGGCTGCCGCAGGACGGCCGCATTACGCTGAAGCTCGGCGACAAGCAGGTCGACGTGCGCGTGTCCACGCTGCCGACCGGGCCGGGCGAGCGCGTCGTGCTGCGGCTGCTCGACAAGGATTCGGCGCAGCTCGACCTCACCGCGCTCGGCATGAGCGATGCGACGCTCGCCGCGATCGATCGGCTGATCCGCGAGCCGCACGGCATCGTGCTCGTCACGGGTCCGACAGGCTCGGGCAAGACGACGACGCTCTACGCGGCGCTGTCGCGACTGCCGCGCGGCAGCGTCAACATGATGACGGTCGAGGATCCGATCGAATACGCGCTCGACGGCGTCGGCCAGACGCAGGTGAACCCGCGGATCGAGCTCACGTTCGCGCGCGCATTGCGGGCGATCCTGCGCCAGGATCCCGATGTCATCATGATCGGCGAGATCCGCGATCTCGAAACCGCGCAGATCGCCGTGCAGGCGTCGCTGACCGGCCATCTCGTGCTGGCGACGCTGCACACGAACGATGCGGCGAGCGCCGTGACGCGTCTCGCCGACATGGGCGTCGAGCCCTATCTGCTCGCCTCGAGCCTGCTCGGCGTGCTGGCGCAACGACTCGTGCGCACGCTCTGTCCGCAATGCCGGAACGCCGCCGCGCCGACGCCGGGCGAGCGCGAGGTATTGGCGTCGCTCGCGACCGGCCCCTTCGCTGCGCTGCACGCGGCCGCCGGCTGCGATGCGTGCAACGCGACCGGCTATCGCGGCCGCACCGGCATCTACGAGTTGATCGTCGTCGACGATGCGTTGCGCCGGCTGATCCACGACCGCGCACCGGAACACACGGTGCGCGAAGCCGCGCTCGCGACCGGCATGGTCCCGCTGCGGCGCGACGGTGCACGCTGGCTCGCCGCGGGGCGCACATCGCTCGCCGAGCTCGTTCGAGTCACTCGAGAGACATGAGCAGTGCACCGATCAGCGCGTTCCGCTACGAGGCGGTCGACGCGCGGGGAAAGTCGAAGAGCGGCATCGTCGATGCGCAGACCGCGCGTCAGGTGCGCGACCAATTGCGCGCCGACGGATTGTTCCCGACCGCGATCGAGCCGGCCAACGTCGCCGTCGAAGGCGATGGCGCGGTATCGCGGCTGCGCATCGCGCCGGCGCTTGTCGCGTTGACGACGCGCCAGCTCGCGACGCTCGTGCAATCCGGGATGCCGCTCGATCAAGCGCTCGCGGCGATCACCGAGCAGGCCGACGACGCGCGTGTCGCAAAGCTTTTCGCTGCGATTGGCGACGCGGTCGCTGCCGGCGAATCGCTTGCGAGCGCGCTCGGGCGTTGGCCGCGCACGTTCGGCTCGCTCTATCGCGGCCTGGTCGCCGCTGGAGCGGAGACGGGACGGCTGCCCGAAGTCCTCGCTCGCCTTGCCGATTATCTGGAAGGACGCCAGGCGCTGAAACAGAAGTTCACGCTGGCGCTGATCTACCCCGCGCTCGTCACGCTGATCGCAATCGCGGTGATCGCCGCACTGCTGCTCTACGTCGTGCCGCAAGTGGTCGCCGTCTACCAGCAAAGCCGGCAGACGCTGCCCTGGCTCACCCAGGCGCTGATCGCGACGAGCGCATTCTTCCGCGAGACCGGGTGGCTTTGGCTTGCGCTCGCCTTCGTGCTTGCGTTCGGGCTATCGCTCGCTTACAGGAGCGTGCCCGTGCGCGCCCGGATCCACGCGCTGATATTGCGCACACCGGTCGCCGGACGACTGGTTGCAGCGCTCGACACGGCCCGCTTCGCGAGCACGCTCGCGATTCTCGTCGCAAGCGGCGCGCCGCTGCTGCGAGCGCTCGATGCAGCGAAGGACGTGATCTGGGCGCTGCCGATTGCTCGCGCGGCGACCGCCGCGGCGGCGCTGGTTCGCGAGGGTGTGTCGCTCGCGCGAGCGCTGAAGGAGCAGCGCATGTTCGCACCGGTTCTCGTGCATCTCGTCGCGAACGGCGAAGCGAGCGGACGCCTCGCGCCGATGCTCGAACGCGCCGCCGAAGAGCTCGAGCGCGAAGCCGAGCGGCGTCTGACGTGGTTCGCGGCGTTGCTGCAGCCGGCGCTGATCGTGCTGATGGGCGCCGTCGTGCTCGTGCTCGTGCTCGCCGTCATGCTGCCCATCGTTTCGATGAACCAACTGATACGCTAACGCCATGCGCACTCGATCCTTCGTACCCTCACGCCGCCGCCTGATCATCGCTGTCGCATCGGGCATCGCGCTCGCGGCGCGCGGCGCGAGCGCTGCGCAGGGCGGCGAACTGCCGCAACGGTTCGATCCCAAGCGCGATGCGGCGCGCGATCTCGAGAACGCATTGTCGATCGCGCGCGCGACCAATCGGCGCGTGCTGGTCGACGTCGGCGGCGAATGGTGCACGTGGTGCCACGCGCTCGATCGCTTCTTTGCCTCGAACGCCGAGCTCAAACGACTGCGCGACAACTGGTACGTGCTGCTGAAGATCAACTGGTCGCCGGAAAATACCAACGCCGCCTTTCTCAGACGATGGCCGAAGACGCTTGGCTATCCGCACTTCTTCGTGCTCGACGCCGCCGGCCGCCTGCTGCAATCGCAGGATACGAGCGTGCTCGAATCGGGTTCGAGCTACGATCCCGCAGCGATGCGTGCGTTCCTGGTCAAGTGGGCGCCGGGCGGACGTCCAGGCGCAGCGTTGATGCCGCGCAGCATCGGCTGATTGTGTTGCGCACACCACACAATCGATTGTAAGAGTTACAAAGACCACCCCTCGCTCGCCCCCTCTTCGGGTCCCGCTCGTCGGGTAGCGAGTTCGCGATCCTTTGCGGCGCCATTCGCGCGTGACTTCGCGTTGCGCATGGCTATATAGTTGGTTCGCCCCCGCGCGGTCTGATGCGTTCGCGTGGTCATCACGCGCGTGCACGTCGCGCTGTTACGCCGGGTTCGCGTCGCGCCCGTGCACCGAAGGAAGCGCGACGACGGATCAAACGCGCGCGGATGCGCTGAGCTTTTACCGGAGAATGGATCATGCATGTCGTCGAGCGCGCCATCGGTCACAACGATGAGATAGCGGTGATCCTCGGCGCGCTCAACGCGCTGAAACGCGGAGAAGCCTCGGTGCGTCTGCCGGCCGAGTGGCCCGGAACGCTCGGTCGCGTTGCCGACGTGTTCAACGATGTCGTCGAGCGCAACGAGCGGATGGCGCACGAGCTCGAGCGGCTTTCGCGCGTTGTCGGCAAGGAAGGCAAGCTCGGCAAGCGCGGCTCGCTCGGTGACGTCACCGGGTTTTGGCGCGATTCGATCGATGCAGTCAATCAATTGATCGACGACCTCGTGCATCCGACGAGCGAAACGGCGCGCGTGATCGGTGCGGTCGCGCAAGGCGATCTGTCGCAGACGATGGCGCTCGAAGTCGACGGCGAGCCGCTGCACGGCGAATTCCTTCGTACCGCGAAGACGGTGAACAAGATGGTCGACCAGCTCGGCTCGTTCGCTGCCGAGGTGACGCGGGTCGCGCGCGAGGTCGGCACCGAGGGCAAGTTGGGCGGGCAGGCGAAAGTGAAAGGTGTCGCCGGCACGTGGAAGGATCTGACCGACTCCGTCAATTCGATGGCGGGCAACCTGACCGCGCAGATGCGCAACATCGCCGACGTGACGACCGCGGTCGCGACCGGCGACCTGTCGAAGAAGATCGCGGTGGACGTCAAGGGCGAGTTCCTCGAGCTCAAGAACACGATCAACACGATGGTCGACCAGCTGCGCTCGTTCGCCTCCGAGGTGACGCGCGTCGCGCGCGAGGTCGGCACCGAAGGCAAGCTCGGCGGACAGGCGCGGGTCGAGGGCGTGTCCGGTACGTGGAAGGATCTCACCGATTCGGTGAACTCGATGGCGGGCAACCTCACCGCGCAGGTGCGCAACATCGCCGACGTGACGAAGGCCGTTGCGAACGGCGACTTGTCGAAGAAGATCACGGTGGACGTCAAGGGCGAGATCCTCGAGCTCAAGAACACCATCAACACGATGGTCGACCAGCTGTCGTCGTTCGGCTCGGAAGTGACGCGAGTCGCGCGCGAGGTCGGCACCGAAGGCATTCTCGGCGGCCAGGCGGATGTGCGCGGCGTGGCCGGCACGTGGAAGGACCTGACCGACTCGGTCAATTCGATGGCGTCGAACCTGACCGGGCAGGTGCGAAACATCGCCGACGTGACCAAGGCCGTCGCCGGCGGCGACCTGTCGAAGAAGATCACCGTCGACGTGAAGGGCGAGATCCTCGAGCTCAAGAACACCATCAACACGATGGTCGATCAGTTGCGCTCGTTCGCCTCCGAAGTGACGCGGGTTGCGCGCGAGGTCGGCACCGAGGGCCGTCTGGGCGGGCAGGCCGACGTACAGGGTGTCGCGGGCACGTGGAAGGACCTGACCGAATCGGTCAATTCGATGGCGTCGAACCTGACCGGGCAGGTGCGCAACATCGCCGACGTCACCAAGGCCGTCGCGTCGGGCGACCTGTCGAAGAAGATCACCGTGGACGTGAAGGGCGAGATCCTCGAGCTCAAGAACACGATCAACACGATGGTCGATCAGCTCTCGTCGTTTGCCTCCGAAGTGACGCGGGTCGCGCGCGAGGTCGGCACCGAAGGCCGTCTGGGCGGGCAAGCGGACGTGCAAGGCGTTGCAGGCACGTGGAAGGACCTGACCGACTCGGTCAATTCGATGGCGTCGAACCTGACCGGCCAGGTCCGCAACATCGCCGAAGTGACCACCGCCGTTGCGACCGGCGATCTGTCGAAGAAGATCACGGTGGACGTCAAGGGCGAGATCCTCGAGCTGAAGAACACGATCAACACGATGGTCGACCAGCTTCGCTCGTTCGCCGCGGAAGTGACGCGGGTCGCGCGTGAAGTGGGCACCGAAGGCAAGCTCGGCGGCCAGGCCGACGTGCAGGGTGTCGCGGGAACATGGAAGGACCTGACCGAGTCGGTCAATTCGATGGCGTCGAACCTGACCGCGCAGGTGCGCAATATCGCAAACGTCACCACGGCGGTTGCCACCGGCGACCTGTCGAAGAAGATCACGGTGGACGTCAAGGGCGAGATCCTCGAGCTGAAGAACACGATCAACACCATGGTCGATCAGCTCTCGTCGTTCGCCTCCGAAGTGACGCGCGTCGCGCGCGAGGTCGGCACCGAAGGCAAGCTCGGCGGCCAGGCCGACGTGCGCGGCGTCGCCGGCACGTGGAAGGACCTGACCGACTCGGTCAACTTCATGGCGTCGAACCTGACCGGCCAGGTGAGAAACATCGCCGAGGTAACCACCGCGGTGGCGATGGGCGACCTGTCGAAGAAGATCACGGTGGACGTCAAGGGCGAGATCCTCGAGCTGAAGAACACGATCAACACGATGGTCGACCAGCTTCGCTCGTTCGCCGCGGAAGTGACGCGGGTCGCCCGCGAAGTCGGCACCGAAGGCAAGCTCGGCGGCCAGGCCGACGTGCAGGGTGTCGCGGGAACGTGGAAGGACCTGACCGATTCGGTCAACTCGATGGCGGGGAACCTCACTGGCCAGGTGCGAAACATCGCCGACGTGACGACGGCGGTTGCGACCGGCGACCTGTCGAAGAAGATCACGGTGGACGTCAAGGGCGAGATCCTCGAGCTGAAGGACACGATCAACACGATGGTCGACCAGCTTCGCTCGTTCGCCGCGGAAGTGACGCGGGTCGCGCGTGAAGTGGGCACCGAAGGCAAGCTCGGCGGCCAGGCGGACGTGCGCGGCGTCGCGGGAACGTGGAAGGACCTGACCGACTCCGTGAACTTCATGGCGTCGAACCTCACCGGGCAGGTGCGCAATATCGCCGACGTGACCAAGGCGGTCGCCTCGGGCGACCTGTCGAAGAAGATCACCGTGGACGTGAAGGGCGAGATCCTCGAGCTCAAGAACACGATCAACACGATGGTCGACCAGCTCTCGTCGTTTGCGTCCGAAGTCACGCGCGTCGCGCGCGAAGTCGGCACCGAAGGCATCCTCGGCGGCCAGGCGGACGTGCGCGGCGTCGCGGGCACGTGGAAGGACCTCACCGACTCGGTCAACTTCATGGCGGGGAACTTG
The DNA here is from genome assembly GCA_963728935.1 of uncultured beta proteobacterium. GTDB lineage: Bacteria > Pseudomonadota > Gammaproteobacteria > Burkholderiales > Casimicrobiaceae > CAVSMC01. The sequence goes on from CAVSMC010000012.1 coordinate 367,369, forward strand.
ACGAGCCAGGTGCGCGGCATCGCCAAAGTCGTCACCGCCGTCGCGAACGGCGACCTGCAGCAAAAGCTCACCGTCGAGGCGAAGGGCGAGATCGCGGCACTCACCAAGACGATCAACGGCATGATCGACACGCTCGCGACGTTCGCCGACCAGGTGACGAGCGTCGCGCGCGAAGTCGGCGTCGAGGGCAAGCTCGGCGGCCAGGCGAACGTTCCGGGCGCGGCCGGCACATGGAAGAGCCTCACCGAGAACGTCAACCAGCTCGCGGCGAATCTCACCACGCAGGTGCGCGCGATCGCCGAAGTGGCCACCGCGGTGACGCAGGGCGACCTCACGCGCTCGATCACGGTCGAGGCGCGCGGCGAGGTCGCGGCGCTCAAGGACACGACCAACGAGATGATCCGCAACCTGCGCGACACGACGCGCAAGAACACCGAGCAGGACTGGCTCAAGACGAACCTCGCGAAGTTCAGCCGGATGCTGCAGGGACAGCGGGACCTCAACACCGTCGGCCGGCTGATCCTCTCCGAGCTCGCGCCGGTCGTCTCGGCTCAGCACGCGCTGTTCTACGTGCTCGACTCGAGCCGTCCGCAGCCCGCGCTGACGCTGCTCGCGAGCTACGGCGGCAAGGGCACGAGCACGCTCGGACGCCAGGTCGAGCTCGGCGAAGGCCTGGTCGGCCAGTGCGCGCTCGAGAAGGAGAAGATCCTGCTGTCGAACGTTCCGCTCGACTACATCACGATCTTCTCGGGGCTCGGGGCGGCGCCGCCGCAGAACATCCTCGTGCTGCCGATCATCTTCGAAGGGCAGGTACGCGGCGTTCTCGAGCTCGCATCGTTCGAGCGCTTCAGCGCGACGCACGAGGCGTTCCTCGACCAGCTCACCGAATCGATCGGCATCGTCATCAACACGATCGAGGCGAACACCCGCACCGAGGACCTGCTCAAGCAGTCGCAGTCGCTCGCGCAGGAGTTGCAGAGCCGCCAGCAGGAGCTGCAGCAGACGAACCAGGAGCTCGAGGAGAAGGCCGGTCTTCTCGCGCACCAGAACCAGGAGGTCGAGCGCAAGAACCAGGAAGTCGAGCAGGCGCGCAAGGCGCTGGAGGAAAAGGCGGAGCAGCTCGCGCTCACGTCGAAGTACAAGTCCGAGTTCCTCGCCAACATGTCGCACGAGCTGCGCACGCCGCTCAACAGCCTGCTGATCCTGTCCGACCAGCTCTGCAAGAACCCCGGCGGCAACCTGCTGCCGAAACAGGTCGAGTTCGCGAAGACGATCCACGCATCGGGCAACGACCTGCTCACGCTGATCAACGACATCCTCGACCTGTCGAAGATCGAGTCGGGCACGGTCGCGCTCGATCCGAACGACCTTCTGCTCGAGGACCTGCACCGCTACGTCGAGCGAACGTTCCGCCACGTCGCCGAGTCGAAGAGTGTGGACTTCTTCATCCGTATGGATCCGCGGCTTCCGAAGTCGATGTTCGCAGACGCCAAGCGGCTGCAGCAGGTGCTGAAGAACCTGCTGTCGAACGCGTTCAAGTTCACGCACCAGGGCAACGTGACGCTCGCGATCGAGCCCGCGACCATCGGATGGGATCCCGAAAACGAGAGCCTCAATCGCGCTCGCGACGTGCTCGCGATTTCGGTGATGGACACGGGCATCGGCATTTCGCCCGAGAAGCAGCAGATCATCTTCGAGGCGTTCCAGCAAGCGGACGGCAGCACGAGCCGAAAGTACGGCGGCACTGGGCTCGGACTCGCGATCAGCCGCGAGCTCGCCCGGCTTCTCGGCGGCGAGATCCGGCTCGTGAGCGCGCCGCGCGTGGGCAGCACGTTCACGCTGTACGTGCCGCTTGTCTACACGCCGCCGCGTACGACGAGGAAGAGCCCTGTCGTGCCGGCGTCGGACGCCGCCGCGCTGCCGGCGCCGCGAGCGCCGTTGCAGGCACCGCTGCAGCAGCCGCCGGCACCCGCGGCCGTCGACGCACGCGCCGGACAGGATGCGCTTGCGCCGGAGCTGCCGCGAACGCCGGACGCGACGCGCCTCGTCAACGAGGTCGGCGACGACCGCGACGCGATCACGCTCGGCGATTCGGTCGTGCTGATCATCGAGAACGACCTCGCATTTGCTCGCTTCCTGCTGGAAGCGGCACGCGAGAAGGGCTTCAAGGGCGTGGTGACTTCCCTTGGCGTGTCGGGCCTCGCGCTTGCCAACGCCTTCCACCCGTCGGTGATAACGCTCGACATCTTCCTGCCCGATATCGGCGGCTGGCGCGTGCTCGATCGGCTGAAACACGATCCGCAGACGCGCGACATACCGGTTGCCGTCGTGTCGACCGACGAGTCGCGCGAGCGCGCGCTCGACTCGGGTGCGATTGCGTTCCTCGCCAAGCCGATCGAGCGCAGGGAGCTGCTCGATGCGCTGCTCGATCGGCTGAGCTCGTTCATCCATCGCACCGAGCGAACGGTGCTCGCGGTGAGCGCCGACGCGGTCAAACGCGACTGGTTCGCGGGCTATCTCGCCGCCGACGACTTGCGCATCGCGTTGGCGACGAGCATCGACGAGGCGCGGATGATCATCGCTGCGCAGGTGCCCGACTGCGTGATCATCGACGCCGCCGTCGCGCCGCCGTTCGACGTCGCTTCGATGGACGAGGCGGTGATGCCCGACGTGCTACCGGTGATCGTCTACGGCACGCCGGACGGCGGGCTCGACGCGGCTCTTTGGCGCGGCCTCGCGCGAACGCCGATCGTGCGCGAAGCGCGCTCGCCCGAGCGGCTGCTCGACGTCGCGAGCCTCTTCCTGCATCGGGCGAGCTCGAAGATGCCCGAGGCGCAACGCACGACGCTGCGCGATTTCTACGATGCAAACGAGGTGCTCGCCGGCAAGAAGGCGATGATCGTCGACGACGACATGCGCAACATCTTCGCGCTGTCCACGCTGCTCGAGGACCGCGGGATGATCGTCGTGCCGCACGACAACGGCCGCGACGCGATCATCTCGCTGCGCGCGCAGAACGACGTCGACGTCGTGCTGATGGACATCATGATGCCCGAGCTCGACGGCATCGACACGATCCGCGAGATCCGCCGCATCCCGGCGTGCAACGCGATTCCGATCATCGCGGTGACGGCGAAAGCGATGAAGGGCGATCGCGAGAAGTGCATGGAGGCGGGCGCGTGGGACTACCTGTCGAAGCCGGTCGATCCCGAGCTGATGGTCGGCGTGCTGCGCGCCTGGCTTTGCCACTAGGATGACAACCCCCCCAAGCTCGCTTTGCTCGCTACCCCACAAAGACGGCAGTCAGTCCCTTGGGGCGGCCCTGCGGGACTGACATGTCGAGCCTGAGCGAGCGTAGCTCGATCGACCCCGCGGCGCGTGTCGCCGCGGGGATCGACGCTGCACGCGCGAACATCCTGATCGTCGACGACCGGCCGGACAAGCTGCTCGCGTTTCGCACGATCCTCGAGGAGCTCGGCCAGAACCTGTACACGGCGACGTCGGGCTCCGATGCGCTGCGCCAGGTGCTCTACCGCGACTTCGCGGTGATCCTGCTCGACGTCAACATGCCGGGTATCGACGGTCTCGAGACGGCGGCGCTGATACGCAAGCGGCGCAAGTCCGCGCACACGCCGATCATCTTCATCACCGCCGACTTCAACGACGAAGCGCACCAGGCGCGCGGCTACGCGTTGGGCGCCGTCGACTACATCGCGTCGCCGGTGGTCGCCGAGGTGTTGCGCGCGAAGGTCAAGGTGTTCGTCGATCTGTTCCTGCTCGCCGAGCAGGCGAAACGTCAAGCGGACGAGCGGCTGGTGCTCGCCGAGGAACGCGCGGCGCGAGCGGCCGCCGAGCGCGCGACGCTGCGGCTCGAGTTTCTGGCGCGTGCGAGCGCGACGCTGGCGGCGTCGCTCGACGTCGACACGACGATCAACGCGTTGCTCGAGCTCGTCGTGCCGGCGCTCGCCGACATCGGCGCGCTGACGTTGACATTGGCGAGCGTCGAGCGTGCGCACACGGAGATCGCGTGGATGCCGCAGGACGGCGAAGCGAAGCTCGAGCGGCGGGTCGTCGACGAGCTCGCGAGCCTCGCGCTGCGCGCGGCGCACGCCCGCGCGTCGACCAGCGGGCGCGGCGAGATCCTCGCGAGCGCAACCGCCTCCGGCGAGGACGTCGCCGGCGCGGTCACGCTGCCGGTGCCGGCGACCGTCGACGCGTGCATTGTCGTGCCGCTATCGGCGCGTGGGCGCACGCTCGGCGTGATAACGCTCGCGAGCACGAGCGGGCGCCGGTTCGACGGCGACATGCTGTCGGTCGCCACCGACGTCGCCAACCGGGCGGCGATCGCGCTCGACAACGCGCTGCTCTACCGCGACATCCAGGAGGACGCGCGGCGCAAGAGCGAATTCCTCGCCATGCTCGCGCACGAGCTGCGTAACCCGATCGCGCCGATAGGCAACGCCGTCCACGTGCTCAACGCCGGCGGGCTCGACGCGCAGCGCGTCGCGTGGGCGCGCGACGTCATCGGACGCCAATTGAAGCAGCTCGTCCGGCTCGTCGACGATCTGCTCGACGTCTCGCGGATCACGCGCGGAGCGATCGAGCTCAAGATCGAGCCGATGGACGTCGGCGAGGTGGTCGCGGCGGCGGTCGAAACGAGCCGCCCGTTGGTCGACGACAGCCGACACTCGCTGACCGTGTCGATGCCGCCGGAGCCGTTGCGCGCCATCGGCGATTTCGCGCGCGTCGCGCAGGCGCTCGCGAACCTCATCAACAACGCGGCGAAGTACACCAATCCGGGCGGCCACATCTCGATCGCCGTATCGAAGGACGACGGTGAAGTCGTCTTTCGCGTCCGCGATTCCGGCATCGGCATCGAGCCGGAGTTCCTGGCGCGCATCTTCGAGCCGTTCACGCAAATCGACCGCAGTCTCGACCGTGCGCATGGCGGCCTCGGCATCGGGCTCACGCTGGTGCGCCGGCTGGTCGAGCTGCAGGGCGGCAGCGTCACCGCGGCGAGCGACGGCAAGGATCGAGGCAGCGAGTTCGTGATTCGTCTGCCCGCCGCGCCCGCCGTTGCCGACGAGAAGCCGCCGTGCGAGTCGGCCAGCGCCGAAGACGAAGACGCGCTCGACGGCGTGCGTGTGGTGATCGTCGACGACAACCGCGACGTCGCTGAAAGCACGGCGCTCGTGTTGCGGTTGTCGCGCTGCGACGTCCAGGTCGCGTTCGACGGGCGCAGCGGACTCGATCTCGTTCGCGCCGTGAAGCCCGACGCGGTGCTGGTCGACATCGGCTTGCCCGGCATGGACGGCTTCGAGGTGGCCAAGCACATCCGTGCGCAGCCCGAGCATCGGCGCACGCTGCTCGTCGCCGTGTCGGGCTACGGTCAAGGCGAGCACCGGTCGATGTCGAACGACGCCGGCTTCGATCACCATCTGGTGAAGCCGATCAATCCGGCGGCGCTTACGCATCTGCTCGCTTCGACACGGCCGAGCGTTTCGCCTGCGGTCGCGATCGAGAACCCGTTGACCCTCGTCGCGCGCCCGATCGCCGACAACTAACGGCTCGCCGCGTTCAGCGCGTCGGCTGCGCGTGCGCGCTGACGCTCGAGTGCCCAGCCGACATGCTCGCGCACGAGCGGCGAAGCGTCATTCGCGCGCGCTTCGAGCGCGGCGACGATGCGCGAATCGTGCGGCGCGTTGCCCAATCCGACCGCGAGGTTGCGCAGCCAGCGCTCGAAGCCGATGCGCCGGATCGGGCTGCCGGCGAGCCGCGATTCGAAATCCTCGCGCGTCCACGCGAAGAGATCGATCAGCGTCGCATCGTCGAGACCGTTGCGCACGGCGAAGTCGGGCTCGTCGGTCGGTTGCGCGAAGCGGTTCCACGGGCAGGCGAGCTGGCAATCGTCGCAGCCGTAAACGCGATTGCCGATCAGCGGCCGCAGCTCGAGCGGAATGCTGCCTTTGAGCTCGATCGTCAGATAAGAGATGCACCGCCTCGCATCGAGCTCGTAGGGAGCGACGATCGCCCCGGTCGGACAGGCGGCGATGCACGCTTCGCAACTGCCGCAATGATCGGAGACGGGCGCACTCGGCGGCAGCGGCAAGTCGGTGTAGATCTCGCCCAGGAAGAACCACGAACCGCGCTCGCGCGTGAGCAACAACGTATGCTTGCCGCGCCAGCCAAGCCCGGCGTTGCGCGCAAGCGCGACTTCCATCACCGGCGCGCTGTCGGCGAATACGCGGTGGTTGAATTCGCCGATCTCGGTAGCGATCCGCTCGGTGAGTCGTTGCAGCCTGCCGCGCACGACCTTGTGGTAGTCGCGTCCGAGCGCGTAGCGCGCGATGTGCGCGCGAGTCGGGTCGGCGATCACGTCGGCGCTCGCGCGGGCCTGCCGCGGCAGGTAGTCGAGCCGCGCCGAGATCACCGTCAGCGTTCCCGGCACGAGCTCGGCGGGACGCGCGCGCGCCGCGCCGTGACGCGCCATGTAGGCCATGTCGCCGTGCCGCCGCGCCGCAAGCCAGTCGAGCAGCCGCGCCTCTTCGGCCGAAAGATCGCTGCCCGCGATGCCGATCTGCTGGAAGCCGAGCTCGCCGCCCCAGACGCGGATCGCGCGCGCGAGCGCCGCCCAGTCGCGCGACGTGTCATCGATGCGGGCGGCGTGCGCGTTCATCGTCGAAGCGTTTCGTGGTCGGCGGGCATAATGCGGCGCACGAAGTTCCCGTAGCGGGCTCGATGATGCGCACGCACAGGTTGCATCTTGCCAATGCTTCTTCGACAGAGGCCGCCGGCGCGCGTCTCGCCCCGCACCTTGCGAACGGCATGATCGTCACGCTGTCCGGCGATCTCGGCGCCGGCAAGACGACGTTCGCGCGCGGCGTGCTTCGCGGATTGGGCTGGAGCGGTCGGGTCAAGAGTCCGACTTATACGCTGGTTGAACATTATCCGTTTTCGAACTTATACTTGTACCACCTTGATTTCTATAGGTTCGACGATCCGTCCGAATGGGAGACCGCCGGTGTTGCCGACTGCTTTCGCCACGACGCCGTTTGCCTTGTCGAATGGCCCGAGCGCGTTGCGGGCCTGCTGCCCCGGCCGGATCTGGCGCTGAGACTCGAGCATGAGGCGAATCCCGCAACCCGCACGCTCGACGTTCGTGCGAACTCGGATGCCGGCGAGCGATGCGTGATCGCGCTTGCGAGCGCGGCGTAGCGCGCGTTTCGATCGAACGGCGTCGCGCGTGCCGCTGGCTGCTCGTTCCCGCCGCGCAGGCGTTCATGCCGTCGTTGTCATGGGCCGTCGCCGGGCGCATCGCGTCGGCGCGCTTGTGGCCGGCGCAGGAGTATACGAGGCTGATCCTCGAATCTCCGAAACCGGTCGCGCATCAGTTGATCGCGCTCCGGGACCCGCCGCGCATCGTGCTCGATCTCGCCGGCATCGAGCTTACACCCGAGCTTGCGCAACTGCCGTCACGCGTGCAGTCGACCGATCCCTACATCGCGGCGATTCGCTTCGGCCGACCGTCGGCCGACGTGCTGCGCATCGTCATCGACTTGCGAACCAACGTGCGGCCGGAGCTCTTCGCGGTGCCGCCGGTTGCCGAATTCGGCCATCGCGTCGTGCTCGACTTGTATCCGCTGACGCCGGTCGACCCGCTCGCGGCGCTGCTCGAAGAGATCAGGGCCGCCGAGGCGCGCGCCGCCGCGGAGCCATCGAAGCCGCCGGCGGCGGCCAAGCGCGACGGCGATAAGCGCTCGTCGCGGCGCATCATCGTCGCGCTCGATCCCGGTCATGGCGGCGAGGATCCCGGGGCGATCGGCCCGCGCGGCACGAATGAAAAGCACGTCGTGCTCGCGATCGCGAAGCGGCTGAAAGCGCGTCTCGACGCCGGCACCGGCATGCGTGCGATGCTCACGCGCGACGACGACTATTTCGTTCCGCTCGCCGAGCGCGTCGCGCGGGCTCGCCGCGCGCGCGCCGATCTCTTCTTGTCGATCCACGCCGACGCGTTTCGCGAGCCCCGCGCGCGCGGCTCGTCGGTGTTCGCGCTGTCCGACCACGGCGCAACCAGCGCCGCGGCGCGCTGGCTTGCGCAGCGCGAGAACGCGGCGGACTTGATCGGCGGCGTCAATCTCGACGGCCGCGAGCCCGTGCTCGCGCGCACGCTGCTCGACTTGTCGCAGACCGCGCAGATCAGCGACAGCCTGAAAGTCGGCACGCACGTGCTGCGCGAGATCGGCAGCCACAACACGTTGCACAAGGGCGTTGTCGAGCAGGCAGGGTTCGCCGTGCTCAAAGCGCCCGACATCCCGTCGATCCTCGTCGAGACCGCGTTCATCTCCAATCCGGACGAAGAGCTGAAGCTTCGCAGCCAAAAGCATCAGGCGCGCTTCGCGGAGTCGATCGCCGACGGCGTGAAGCGCTACTTCGCGCAGAGCCCGCCGCTCGCCCGCAGCGCGTCGACGACCGGCTGACGCCATCCGGTAGAATCCGCCGGGATGGCGCGCTTCTTCGTCCTGTTCGTGCTGCTGCTGGCCGCACTGTTCGGTGCCGAGCTCACGCCGTGGGCGCAAGCGTATTTCGTCGTGCCCTGGACCAACACGCTCGCCGCGCTCAGCGCGGACGCGGTCACGCTGTTCGATCCGGGCGTCGTCGCCGCGGGCAAGGTCCTGCGCAGCACGAGCAGCGGCTTCGCCGTGTCGATCGAGGCGGGATGCAACGGCATCGAGGCAACGATCGTGCTCGTCGCGGCGATCGCGGCTTTTCCCGCCCCGTGGAAGCGCAAGCTGATCGGCGTCGCAGCGGGTGTGGCCGCCGTGCAGGGGCTCAATGTCGTGCGCGTCGTGAGCCTGTTCTACCTCGGACAGTGGAGCTTCGCCGCGTTCGAATGGGCGCATCTCTACGTCTGGCAGGCGCTGATCATGCTCGACGTGCTCATCGTCTGGCTCGTGTGGGTGCGCACGCTGCCGCGAAGTGGCGACGACGCCGGCGGACCGCGCGCGCCGCCGCCCGCCGCTGCGCCCGCCTGATCGCGCCGTGGATCCGCATGGCGCCGCGCCCCGCGCTTTGCCGCGCTTCATCGTTGTCGTGCTGCTGTGGCTTCCCGTTGCGTTCGCGCTGTGGTATTTCGCCGCGCCGATCCTGTTGTGGCCGGCGAGGCTCGCCGTCGAAGCGATCGCGCGCACCGGTTTGCGCGATCTCGTCGACGCCGTCGAGCAGCATGGCGCGGTGTTGACGTTCGCAACGACGTTGCGGCCCGGACAGACCGCGACGACGTCTGCACACATCATCGTCGACGTCAACGCGCTGCTGTACTCGATCGGTTTGCCGCTGTACGCAGCGCTGGTCGTCGCCGCCCGCGAACCCGGCTGGCCGCGCAAGCTTGCGATCGGCTACGTAGTGCTGTTGCCGGTGATCGCCTTCGGCGTACTCGCCGACTTTCTGAAGAACGTCGCGATCACCGCGGATCCGCTGATCGCGTCGCAGACGGGGTTCTCGCCGGTTTCCCGCGAAGCGCTTGCGTTCGCGTTCCAGTTCGGCTCGCTGATCCTGCCAACGGTCGTACCCGCGGTAACGTGGGTGTTGACGCATCGCGCGCTGCTCGAGCGATTGCACGCTCGCGAGCTGCCGCGTTGAGCTATCCGCCTAAATCGCGCCGGCGGGCTCGCTCCCGCTCGCGCAGCAGCTTTCGCTGCACCTTGCCGGTCGTCGTCATCGGCAGCGCGTCGATGAACTCGATCTCCTTCGGGTATTCGTACGGCGCGAGAAATTGGCGCACATGCTGCTGGATGTCGCCGACGAGCGAATCGGACGGCTCGAAACCCTGCGCAAGCACGATGAACGCCTTGACGACGTTGCCGCGGGTTTCGTCGGGAAGCGGAATGATCGCTGCGTTGGCGACCGCCGGATGCTTGACGAGACAGTTCTCGATCTCGGACGGACCCACGCGATAGCTCGCAACCTTGAACACATCGTCGGCGCGGCCCTGGTACCAGAGGTAACCGTCGCTATCCATGATGGCGATGTCGCCGGTGCGACACCAGTCGCCGGTGTACTTCTTGCGCGTGGCTTCCGGGTTCCCGTAGTACTGCAGGAAGAATACCGGATCGGCGCTGCCGTCGGGTGCGACGCGATGCACGGCGATCTCGCCCGGCTCGCCACGCGGCATCTCGACGCCGTCGTCGTCGATGACGGCGATCCGGTGGCCGGGGTAAGGCCGTCCCATCGATCCCGGTTTCGCCGGCCAGAGCGTGTGCGAGTTGCCGACGATGTAGTTCATCTCGGTCTGGCCGAACATCTCGTTGATCGTGACGCCCAGCGCTTCCTGCGCCCACGCGAAAACCGTCGTTCCGACCGCCTCGCCTGCGCTCATGATGCTGCGCAGCTCGACATCGAAGTGCTCGCGTGGCCGCGGAAACGCCTTCATCATCAATTTGAGCGCCGTCGGAAACAGGAACGCATTGCGTATCTGATATTTCTCGATCAGACGGAACGCGCGCTCGGCGTCGAATCGTCCGCGATAGCCGACGATCGGCTGCCCGAAATACAGCGCCGGAAGCAACGCATCCATCAGGCCCCCGGTCCACGCCCAGTCCGCCGGCGACCAGAACAGATCGCCCGTTTGCGGATAACCGTCGTGCGAATGGACGAAGCCGGGCAGGTTGCCGAGCAGGCACGCGTGCGGCATCAGCGCGCCCTTCGGCGGACCGGTCGTGCCGCTCGTGTAGATGATCAATGCGGGGTCCGACGCCCGAGTGGGCACGGGCGTGAATCGGCGCGCGCCGCGCGCGAGCAAATCTTCCCAACCGACGATCCCTTCGCCCGACGCGCCGGCGACGCCGACGACGTGCGCAAGCTGCGGCAGCCGCCCGCGGATCGGCACGAGGTTCGGCAGCGATTGCGCGTCGACGAAAGCGACTTTCACCGCCGCGTTCGCGAGACGGTATTCGAGCGCGTCGGCGCCGAACAGGAACGACAGCGGCACGACGATCGCGCCCATCTGGTAGGCGGCGATATGCGCGACGATCGTCTCGGGCCGCTGCGGCAGGATCACGCCGATCCGATCGCCGCGTCCGACACCGAGCGCGGCGAGCGCGCTCGCCACGCGGTTCGCCTGCTGCTGCAGGTCCCAGAACGTCATCGCCGCCGTCGCGCCCGACTCGTCTTCCCAATAGAGCGCGAAGCGCGCGCGCTCGCTTGCCCAGCGCCCACAGCACGCTGCCGCGAGATTGAAGTCTACCGGCACCTTCCAGCGGTGCGCGGCGTGGATCGCGACGTAGCGATCGGTCGTCATGCGGGTACGGTGCGCCTCATCCCTTTTCGTCGCGGGCGCCGGCGGCGGCGGCGAGGCCGATCGGCTCGACCGTCGACCAGACCCAATCGGGCTGCTGCTCGATCAGCCGCCCGAAGCGGATCGCCGATGACGACTTCGACGTCTGCAAGCGGAAGCGTCGCGTCGTCTGGTATTCGATCGCCGGAATGATCAGCGATTTCACCGCCTGCTCGCTGTCGCGCTTTCGGAGCGTGAGGAACAGGCCGTGGAACGCGCGGCCGTTGAACGTCGTCTCCTCGCCATCGACGGCATACTCGGTGTCGATCGTGCGGCTGCGCTGCTCGATCAGTTCGACGCCGACCAGCGTGTTCGCGATGACCTGCAGCCCGATCTCGGCGCGATCGCTCGTGAGCCGTCGCATCCGCCGCACGATCCCGAGCGTCCATACAAGCTGGCCCTGCGGGCGGATCGAGGCGAGCGTACCGAGCGTCACGGCGTTTGCCACGATCATCGGCGCGATCAGTCGAAAGCCCGTCTGGCTGACGTCCTTCACTTCCCACGCTCCGCCCGGCGCAGCGAAGCTCGCGAGCCGACGCCTGGCGAGCTCGAGCCTCCGATCCGGCTCGTTGCGCATCCGGCCGAACACGGCAAGCTCCATCGTCCCGTCGAAGCTCGTTCCGGTGTCGAGCTCCGGCATCGGCGATTGCTCTTCTTCGCGCAGGTAGGCCGATATCTTCGCAAAGCCGACGATCGCGTCGACGGCGCCAACGGCCGACATGCGCTCACCGCGGCGCGCGAACGGCTTGAACTCCGGATCGACCTGCGACGCGAGCTTCGACATCAGGTTCAACTGCTCGCTGCGCCGCGCCGTGCGAGTGGACAGCGGCTGGCCGCGGATCTTCTGCTCGAGCATGACGACGTTCTGCATCAGCAGCGCGTGCAGCGGGCGCGTGTCGAGGAACAGAACGCGGCCTTCGAGCGGCGAGGGCACGCGGCGCTTGAGTCCCGCGCGACTGCCGAGATCGACGTAGAACGACGTCACCGATGACGGCTCGAGCGTCAGTCGCAGCGGCGCGCACCACTCGTCGAGCTCGCCCGTTACCCACTCGAGCTGCTTCGCGCCCAGGTTGCCGGAGTTCATCAGCTGCACCATCAGCGCGACCAGGTACTCGTGCTCGATCGTCGTCGAACCACCGTCGGCGGCGAGCGTGAGCTGCGCACGTTCGATCTGGCGAGAGCACGCGAGCGAGAACAGCGCATGCAGCTCGGCCCACTTGGCGGGGATCCACTGCTCGTAGCGGTACAGTCGGACCTTCGCGTCGAGTGCGAGATGGATGATCTGACGCGCGAGCAGCTCCGGCAGCAATGCCTGCCACTTGTTGCTTTGCGCGTGCGACGAGACCTCGCGCGTGAAGGCGGCATAGCAGAGCAGGAACGCCTGCGTGAGGTCGAACAGCGCCGCCCACAGCTGGTTCTCGATCTTGCTCGACCGGGTGGCGTGCTCGACGTACTGCGCGGCGAGCGTCTTGCGCAGCGCTTTGGCGCAGGTATCGACGTAGAACACCGCCTCGAGCCGCGCCGGCGTGCGCCGTCCGAGGCGCTCGGCGAACTTTCCCAGTTCCGTCAACAGCTGTCCGTGCACGGCAAGCGGATCGTTCGCCGGAAACGACGCGAGCCACCGCTCCGCCGTCTTGACGTCGGCGAGCGGGTCCTTGTGCGGATTGCCGAATCCGAACATTGTCGTCTTCCGTCTTTCGCGAACGATTATGCGTCCAGTTCGAGACGTCATGCGGCGCGTTGCACGCCGCCTGTCCGGTCGCGCCGCCGTTGGTCGCAAGGTTCGCGCCAGCCGCCGATCGGTGCAGCGATCATGCGCCGAAGCCGTCCGTCGGGACAATAGCCGTTCGTCCCCGCTTGGCACACATCCTGCATAAACGCTCCGTGCAGCACAGGTCCAAAGGTCCGCGGTCAGTGCGAGCCCCAGGCCTGCCGGACGCTCAAAAGGCACCGGTTGGAGTCCAGGAGAGGCTCCAGCGAGCCACGCGCTGAGCTGCGATATACTGTGCAGCACAGGGTGCGCCGCGAAGTGACCAATTTCGCTAAGGAACGACAAGCATGGGCATTCTGATCAAAGCGCCGACCCGCCGGCGCGAGTCGCCGATGGAAATGGTTGCACCTGCGCCCGAGCATTCGGACGCTCGCAGCGCGCTGCACATCCGCGAAGTCGTGCGGCTGACCGGCCTGCGCCGTGAACAGCTGTATATGTGGCAGCGTCGCTACGGCTTCCCGTCGCCACTTCGCGACGGATTTGGCGATCGCGTCTATCCGCCCGACCAGGTCGCCCGGCTGAAGCTGATCAAGCAGTTGCTGTCCGAGGGCTGGCGCGCCGGAGCGGTCGTTCCGCTTGCCGAGTCGGCGCTGCAATCGATGCTCGGTCTTGCGATCGCCGATCCTACGCCGCTGCCCGACGAAATCGAGACCGCCGTGAAGCTGCTCGCGCAGCACCGCGTCGGCGAACTGCAGAACCACCTGTCGAAGCTTCTGGTTGGCCAGGGACTGCGCAAGTTCCTCGAGCAGACGCTCATTCCGTTGAACGAGGCGGTGCATGAGCGCGTCGTCCGGGGCGACATGCGCAACTTCCAGGAGCTGCGCTTCGCCGATCTCGCGCAGCGATTGTTGCGCGACGTGACGCGCCTCGTGCGCCCGACGCGCGATGCACGGCAGATCCTGCTCGCGACGCCGCCGAACGATCCCAATCAGCTCGGTCTGGCGATTCTCGAGCTGCTGCTGTTCACCGAAGGGATCAACTGCTTGAGCCTCGGCGCCGGCGTGCCGGCGCAGGAGATCGCCGGCGCAGCGGAGGCGTACAAGGTCAATCTGGTCGTGCTGCTGTTCGATCGCGGCATCTCCGGCAAGATCGCCGGTCAGGAAATCCGCGCGCTGCGCGGCGAGCTCCCCGATGCGCTGCCGCTGGTCGTCAGCGGCCGGGCGGTGAACCTGCTCGCGAAGCCGATCGCCGAGGTGCGCACAGCGGCCGATTTCAGCTCGATCATGGGCGCAATGCGTGAGCTCGGCGTGCTGCCGTCGAAGCCGTTGCCGATGATCGGCCTGTTGCCGGAGGGACCCGCGCGGGCGTAAGCTCGCTTCGATGTCCTCGTACGACAAGCTCGAGCACACGGCCTCAGCGCGCTCGCGAGCGATCGCCGGCGCGCTGATCGTTTTCGCCGTCGCCGTCGGTTACGCGTGCTGGCGGGGGTATCAGAACCCCGACCTTCTGCTGAGGGTCGGCGCCGCGCTCGGGCTCTGCTGAAAAACTAGGGTCAGACTCGACTTTTGGCCACCGGTCGGCGCAACGCGATCGGCACGCGAAAAGTCGAGTCTGACCCGACTTTTCCTCGACCCCGCTTTTCATTCCTCGTTCAGGAAGTCCTCGAGCCGTCTGCGCTCGCGCTTCGTCGGCCGCCCAGCGGGCCTCTCATTGGCGGCCGAGCTCCGGCGCAATCGTTCCTCTTCGCGCGCGGCGATGCTCGCAGCCTGCTCGCGATACAGCGCCGCGGCGTCGCTCGCCGAGCCTCGCCGGTCGCGCACGCCGGTCACCTCGACGACGAACGCGATGCCCGACTTGCGTACGCCGACGACGTCGCCGATCCTCACGACGTGCGCCGGCTTCACGCGTGCATCGTTCAATCGCGCCTGCCCGGTGTCGATCGCCTGCGCCGCGAGGCTTCGGGTCTTGTAGAAGCGCGCGGCCCAAAGCCACTTGTCGAAGCGAACGCGGTCGAACGCGGCTTCCGTGTCAGCCTTCTCGGTCACCGGGCCTCGCATAGGCGCGCATCCATTCGGCTGTCGCGGCGGCTTCCGCGTAGCCCTCGCCCGCGAGCGCGGCGGCAACGCGCAAGCGATCGTCGCGACCGCGGTTCTGCGAGAGCTTGAACTTGACGTCGAGGCGAACGATACGCATGCGGAAGCCGACGATCGCACCGACCATCGCCGCAAGCCGCGGCGGGTCGAGGCCGAGCTGCCACGGCGCGTCGCGCGCCGACTCGAACCGCTCGATCAGCCGGTCGACGATCGCGCGCGTCTGCACCGCATCCGCGGCGAGCTCGAGCCTGCCGTGCGCGTGCACGACGGCGTAGTTCCACGTCGGAACCGCCGCCGCCGGCTCTTGGTAGAACGAGGGCGACACGTACGCGTGCGGCCCATGGAAGATCGCGATCGAATCGCCGTCGAACGCGCATCGCGCATGCGGGTTCGCACGCGCGAAATGGCCGGTCAACGTGCCGTGCGGCTCGACGTCCGCGGCGAAGAGCAACGGCACGTGCGAGATCATCGGCTCGGGCGCGCACGGCGTCACGAGCGTCGCGAACGGATATTCGTGGAGCAGCCGCACGATCGCTTCCCGATCGCCGGCGGCGAAGTGCTGCGGAACGTAGAGGCTCACGGCGTGCGGTTCAATGCCGCGTCGGCACGTGGGCGACGTCGTCGCCGTCGAACAGCGCGCGCGCTTCGGCGGCGTCGAGCGTGTAGTGCCGGTTGCAGAACTCGCATGTCACGCCGACGTTGCCTTGCTCGGCGAGGATGCTCTCGACCTCGTCGCGACCGATCAGGCGCAGCGCATTCGCGACGCGTTGCCGGTTGCAACTGCATGCGAAGCGCGCGCCGCGCGGCCGGAACAGCCGCACGTCGTCGGCGGCAAACGCGCGCTGCAGCAGCGCTGCCGCGTCGCCCGCGGCGAAAAGCGCCGCCTGGTCGAGCTCGGCCGCGCCTTCGCACGCCCGAGTCCACGCCTCCTCGTCGTTCGACGACGCGCCGGGCATCCGCTGCAACAGAAGGCCGCGCGCCGCGCCGCCGCTGCCGGTCGCGAGCACGAGCCGGCTCCTGATCTGCTCCGAGGTTGCGAGGTAGTGCTCGATCAGCGTCGCAATCGACGTTGCCTCGAGCGCGACGATGCCCTGGTAGATCTGCCCCGCGCCCTTCGGGTCGAGCATGATCGCGAGCCGGGCATGCGCCGGTCCTCCGGACAACGTCGCAAGCGGCGCTTCGACGGGAAGCACGCTCACCACATCGCTCCATTGCGCCGTCGCGCGCAGATTGAGCTCGGCATCGCATTCGACCACCAACAGCCGCACCGGACCGTCGCCGGAGAGCTGCACGATCAAGCTGCCGTCGAACTTCAGCATCGCCGCGAGCAGCGTGGCGGCGGCCGCGAGCTCGCCGATCGCGCGCGCGAGTGCCGGCGGGTAGGGATGGCACGACAGGATCGCGCGCGACGTGTCGTCGAGGCGCACGAATGCGCCGCGCACCGCCGCGCGTTCGAACACGAACCGCGACAGCGCGTCCGCCGACGGCGAAAGTGGCACCGCCATCCCGTCAGCCTTTCAGCGCAACGGTATAAAGCGTCATCGGCAACCCCGAATTCTTGTCGAACGTCGCACCCGCCTCGACACCTGCTTGGGCAATCGCCGCCGCGGACTTCAGCCGCGGATACTGCGCAAACATCGCACCGAGCGCGAACTCGCGGCCCGAACCCGCCGCCCAGAACTTTGTGTACTCGAAGACTTCGCGCATCGAGTAGACGCCGAAGATGCCGTCGCGGTTCGCGACGAGCGCGGTGATCTGCGTCGATTCGTACGGATCGTCCTCCTCCTCCTTCGGATTGAGGAAATGCTGCTCCTTCAGGATCGGGTGCAGCTTGCGAAACGTCTCGAAGATCGACCCCTTGCTCGAAAAGTCGAGCTCGCTGTGCTTTTTCAGCAGGCTCTCGAACACGAGCTGGTGCGCGGCGCTTCCGCACAGCCCGATGTAGGTATCCTTGTAGCGGACGATCTTTTCCGGCGTGCGGTCGTACTGCGCCGAGAGCCGCGTGTCGCCGAACGTCGTCAGCGAATCGGCGGCGATCGCGATTTCATCGTTCTTGCGAACGGCGACGAGAGTGGTCATCGGATATGACGGTATGCCGGCGCGTTAGACGTCGCCCCGAGAAAACGAGGCGTTGCACGACTGGCGACGGGGCGACGCCTAACGCGCCGACCGGGCGTTGACCGTCGGCGGAGCCGACGGTCCAACGTCCGGACAAATTATACCGGGAGCGCCATCCGTGGCGCCGGCAGCATCCGGACCGGCGGAAGCCGCCCGGGATTCCACGACGCCACCGCCATCGCCCAGAACTCCGCCACCGTGGCCGGTGGCGCCTCCGGTCGCGGCTGGTCGAGGAATCGCCACGCCGCGGCGAGCGTGGGCAACGGATCGTCGGACAGCGGCGCCGCCTGCGTCTGCTTGGAAAGCTTTTCGCCGTTCGCGTCGACGGCAATCGGCACGTGGAGGTACGTCGGCGTCGGCAGGCCGAGCAGCCGTTGCAGCAGAATCTGGCGCGGCGTCGAAGCGAGCAGGTCGGCACCGCGCACGACGTGCGTGATCCGCTGGTCGGCGTCGTCGACGACCACGGCAAGCTGATACGCGTACAGGCCGTCGGCGCGGCGCACGACGAAGTCGCCGACGTCGCGGGGCAGGTTCTGCAGTTGCGTACCTTGCAGACGGTCACGCCATGCGATGCGCGGATCGCGTCTTCCCGAAACGCGAACGCGGTAGGCGCGCGCCTCCCGCGTGGCGAGCGCGCCGGGAATGCGGTCGCGGCACGTACCCGGATAGACGCGCTCGCCGATCGGCGATATCGGCGCCGATTCGAGCTCGCGCCGCGTGCACGCGCAGGGATAAACGGCGCCTGCGGCGGTGAGCGTCGCGAGCGCCGCATCGTAGTGTGCCGTGCGCTCGCTCTGACGCTCAATGCGGCCGTCGCAGACGAAACCGTAACGAGCGAGCGTCGACAGGATCAGCCGCTGCGCGTCTGTGCGGGCGCGCGGAAGGTCAACGTCCTCGATGCGCACGAGCCACTCGCCGCGGGTGGCCTTCGCGTCGCAGTAGCTGGCGACGGCGGCGACCAGCGAGCCGAAGTGCAGCGGACCGGTGGGAGAGGGCGCGAAACGGCCGCGGTAGCGCCGCGTGACCGGTATCGCCGGCGCAGCGGTCACCGCGTCGCCGGCAGCGCGGCGCGGATCGCGGTTGGCGTGCTCGGCGGCGCGGCGGGCGGCTGCCAGCGTCCCATCGCCGCGAGGACGGCGTTCGGGTACTCGGGCCGGCCCAGACTGCCGTTGTACCGGCCGAGCGCACGGAACAGATCGCCGCGCTCCACGTCGAGGTAATAGCGCAGGATCACGCAGCCGTAGCGCAGGTTCGTGCGCAGGTTGAACAGGTTGTGCTCGCTCGACCCGATGAGCCGCGTCCAGAACGGCATCACCTGCATATAGCCGCGCGCGCTTGCGATCGACACCGCGTATTTGCGAAACGCGCTTTCGTGATGGATGACACCGAGCACGAGCTGCGGGTCGAGACCGGCGCGCGTCGCCTCGTAGTGGACAGTGGCGAGAAAGTCCTCGCGCTGGCGGTAGTCGGACATCTTCGGAATCAGCCGCGTGGAGACGCCGTCGATCCAGGCCCGCGTTTCCGGTTGCGCCGAGTAGTCGGCCGGCACCGGTCGATCGGCGATCGCCGCCTGCAGCCCGACGACGACCGATGGCGCGAGCTGCTCTTCGACCTGCGCGCCGGCCTGGGCAGGCAACGGCACGAGCGCGCTCGCCGCCGCCAGCGCGATCACCGATAGCATCCCCACCGTGCCGAAGCGCGTCATCGACTTACGTCCACCGTCAGTTCGATGGCCGCCGCAAGAGCGAACGGCCTTGTCATTGCCGCGCGAGTCGTTCGCGCACAAAGGCGGCGATTTCGCTCGCCGCCACCGGCGTCGCGGCCGTATCGCGCCGCCGTTGATATTCGACCTTCCCTTCCTTGAGGCCCCGGTCGCCGATTGTCACGCGATGCGGGATGCCGATCAACTCGAGATCAGCAAACATCACGCCAGGCCGCTCGCCGCGGTCGTCGAGCAGCACTTCGATGGCGGAGGCCTCGAGTTCGTCGTGCAGCCGGTCGGCGGCAGCCCGCACGGCGTCGTTGCGATCGTAACCGACCGGGGCGATCGCCACGGCGAACGGCGCCATCGGCTCGGGCCACATGATGCCGCGGGCGTCGTGGTTCTGCTCGATCGCCGCCGCGACGACGCGGGTGATGCCGATGCCGTAGCAGCCCATCTCGATCGCGTGCGACTGCCCTTGAGCGTCGAGATAGGTCGCGCCCATCGCGGTCGAATAGACGTTGCCGAGCGCGAATACGTGACCGACCTCGATGCCGCGCAGGATCTCGAGCGTGCCCTTGCCGTCGGGCGACGGATCGCCGGCGACGACGTTGCGCAGGTCGGCGATGCGATCGGGCTCGCGGCAATCGCGCCCGAAGTTGACCCCGCGCAAGTGGAAGTTCTTCTCGTTCGCGCCGCAGACGAAATCGCTCATCACGGCGACCGAGCGATCGACGATCAGCGGCACCTCGGCCGCCAGTCCGACCGGTCCGAGATAGCCGGGCGGGCAACCGGTCGCGGCGACGATCTCGGCGTCGCCCGCCCAGCGCCACGGACCGATGCCGGGCAGCTTGCCGATCTTCACCTCGTTGCCCATGTGATCGCCGCGCACGAGCAGCATCTGCACCTTCTCCTGCGCATGGATCATCAGGCACTTCACGCTGCGCGAAAGCGGCAGGCCGAGCAGAGCCGTCACCTCCTCGCAGGTCGACTGGTTCGGCGTGGGCACTTTCTGCATCGATTCGGCGGACGCCGGACGCGGCCCGGGTGGCGCGAGCGCCTCGGCCTGCTCGACGTTCGCCGCGTAGTCCGACGCAGGGCACCATGCGATCGCGTCCTCGCCCGAATCGGCGAGCACCTGGAACTCGTGCGACGCGAACCCGCCGATCGCGCCGGTGTCCGCCTCGACGGCGCGAAAGGTGAGCCCGAGGCGCGTGAAGATCCGTGCATAGGCGTCGTACATCGACTGGTACGAGCGCATCAGCGCGTCGCGGTCGGTGTCGAACGAGTACGCATCCTTCATCAGGAATTCGCGACTGCGCATCACGCCGAAGCGAGGACGGATCTCGTCGCGAAACTTCATCTGGATCTGGTAGAGGTTCACCGGCAGCTGACGATAGCTGCGGATGTCCTTGCGCACGATGTCGGTGACCACTTCTTCGTGCGTGGGCCCGAACAGGAAGTCACGCTCGTGGCGATCCTTGATCTTCAACAGTTGCGGTCCGAACTTGTCCCAGCGCTGCGTCTCCTGCCAAAGCTCCGCAGGGACGACATGCGGCAAATAGCACTCGAGCGCACCAGCCCGGTTCATTTCCTCGCGCACGACCTGCTCGACCTTGCGCAGCGTGACGAGGCCGAGCGGCAGCCATGAATAGATACCCGCCGACACTTTCTTGATGAGCCCCGCGCGAAGCATCAGCTTCTGGCTCATCACGTCGGCCTCGGCGGGCGCTTCCTTGAGAGTGCTGAGGTAGAAACGGGAGACGCGCACGGCCGCATGTAATGCAGTAGGGGACGCGCATTGTAGCAATCCCGTCGGGGGAGGCCGGCGGCCAATCGTCCGCGTTGTAGTCAACCAAAACGCCGGCCGTCGCCCGGTACGTCATTGACATCGACACGCGCGTTGCGCTTTGGCAAGATCGCGGCGCAGGCAACGAAGGCAACGAGCGTCTGCAACACCCGCTGGGCGCCGAATCGGATGCACTGGCGTGTGCGCGCAGGACCCATGTCATCAGGGAGGTGGGTCGTCGTGGCGGTCCGGCAAGCCATCGGTATTGCTTTGCGCATCGCAATGCGCGCCGCGCGCGCGTTCGTCTGCTCGCTCTCCAACGCATCGCGCAACGGCCCGCCGCGCACGTTCGTCCGCGCGCTCGTGCTGCTGCTGATCGGGTCGGCTGCATCGTTCGCGCACGCCGCCGAGCAACGATTCAGCGTGTTCCTCGACACCGACAGCTCGGCGGCCACCGGATGCGTGGTCGCGACGTCGAACGGTCCGCTCGCCGGCATCGAGCAAGTGTGGACAACGGTGGTCACGACGACGACGCTGGGCGCGACGGTCACGCGCGTCGAGCGGCAGCTATGCAGCGGCGCGACCCTCGGCGCGCCCGCTGTCGTGAGCGGCGGGGGCTGGCCGGCCGGTCTCGGCAACGGCACGCTGGGCACCGCCGCGATCGAGACGTTCGTCCCATTGGCTGCATTGCCGCCGGGAGCGTCGTTGAAGATCGTCGTTGGCGGCACCAGCGCGAGCGGCGGACAGGACGCGACCGACGCGTTCGCCGTCGCGCTCGACGCGGCAGGACCGCCGGGGGTCAGCGCGCCGGCGGGAATTCCGCTCTCGCCGTGGCTCGTCGTGCTGGCTGCAGGCGCGTTGCTCGCGCTCGGTGCGCGGCGGCTGCGCGCGCATCCGCATCATTCCACGCTCGCGGCGTTCGTCGTGCTGATCGCGGTGTCCGGATTGGTGTGGGCGGCAACCGTCACGCTCGATGGCAACGTCGGTGATTGGAGCGGATTGCTGCCAAAGGCCGGCAATCCGAAGGGATCGGCGCCGGTCGACGCGAACATCGTGGCGGTATTCGTGCAGGCGGACGGGACGAATCTCTATTTCCGGATCGATGCCGACGTGCGGGTCGACGCCGCCGTCAATGCGGCGCCCGTCGTCTCGGCCGGCGCCGATCAGACGATCACGCTGCCCGCGACGGCGTCGTTGACCGGCAGCGCCGCCGACGACGGTCTGCCGGTGCCGCCGGGCACGCTTACGACGACATGGAGCCGCGTGAGCGGCCCGGGGACGGTCGCGTTCGCCGACGCGAATGCGCTGAGCACCACGGCGAGCTTCTCGCTGCCCGGGATCTACGTGCTGCGGCTCAGCGCGAGCGACGGCGCGCTCGCGGCGAGCGACGATGCGCAGATCACCGTCAATGCCGCGGGGACGAATCGCAATCCGCTGCCGGTCAACGATGCGACGTCGACATCGCCGGGCGCCGGCGTGCAGCTCAACGTGCTCGCGAACGACAGCGATCCGGACGCCGACACGCTCAGCGTGATCTCGTTCGGCCAAGGTGCGCATGGCGCGGTGACGTGCACTGCCGGCGGCACGTGCACGTACACGCCGGCCGCGGGCTTCAGCGGGATCGACACGTTCACGTACACCGCCAGCGACGGCAAAGGCGGGACGGCGAGCGCGCAGGTGCTGGTCGACGTGGTGGCGGGCGATACGACGGCCGGCGCGCCGGCGCTCAAGCGCGGCGTGACGACGCTGATCGGTCCGGCGACGACGTTCCTGTACTCCGGCAGCGCCCCGATACAGACGGGCGTTGCGCCCGGCGCGATCACATCGGCGAGGGCGTCGGTGATCCGAGGCAAGGTCACCACGCGCGACGGCAGCGTCCTTCCCGGCGTCACCGTGAAGGTGCTTGGACATCCGGAGTTCGGACAGACGATCACGCGCGCGAACGGCTATTTCGACATGGCGGTCAACGGCGGCGGGCCGCTCACCGTCGACTTCTCGGCTCCGGCCTTCCTGTCGCGGCAGAAGCAAGTGAGCGTCCCGTGGCAGGACTACGTCGTCGTGCCGCAGGTCGCGCTGATTGGCGTCGACTCGGCGGTCACGGCCATTACGCCGAACGGGGCGACGACCCAGTTCCATCAATCGAGCGTGATCAAGGACGCCGACGGCGCGCGCCGTCTGATCGTCGTGATCCCGCCCGGGACCACGGCAACGATGACGATGTCCGACGGCTCGACGCTGTCGCTCGGCACGATGCACGTTCGCGCGACCGAGTACACGGTCGGGCCGAACGGTCCGATCGCCATGCCGGCCGACCTGCCGCCGCTCAGCGGCTACACATACTGCGTCGAGCTTTCCGTCGACGAGGCGATCAGCGCGGGGGCGGTGAGCGTGACGTTCAACCAGCCGGTCGTCACCTACGTCGAGAACTTCCTCGGCTTTCCCGTGGGCACCAACGTTCCGGTCGGCACTTACGATCCGGCCAAAGGCATATGGGTCCCGGGCGCCAACGGACGCACGATCAGGATCGTCGACGTGGCCGGCGGCGTCGCGACCGTGGACACCGACGGCGACGGCATCGCCGACAATGCGTTGGGGATGTCGACCGAGGAGCGCAGCAGCCTCGCGTCGTTCTATGCGGCGGGCCAGAGCCTGTGGCGCGTGCCGGTCGAGCACTTCTCGCCGTCGGACAGCAACTGGCCGTTCACCACTCCCGACGATGCCGATGCGCCGGGCGACAACGCCGCCGGACCGGACCCGAACGAATCGCTCGAAGATGCGCAGTGCAGCGTCGGCAGCATCATCGAATGCGAGAATCAGGTGCTCGGCGAATCGGTGCCGATCGTCGGGACGCCGTTCACGCTCAACTACCGCAGCGACCGCGTGCCGGGTCACACCGCGAGCCGCACGATCCGACTGAGCGGTCCTTCGGTGCCGGCGAGCCTCGCGTCGATCGACGTGCACCTGTCGGTCGCGGGCCGCGACTTCGCGCAAACGTTCCCGCCGGGCCCCAACCAGCAAACGACGTTCACGTGGGACCGCAACGATGCCTACGGGCGGCCGATGCTGGGCGGCCAGACGCTCAGCGTGCGCATCGACTACAACTATCCGACCACCTATCGCGACCCGGGTCCGATGCCAGCGGCGTTCGCGAGCGTCGGCGGCGTTGCGCTGAGCGCGAACCCCGGCCGCTCGCAGATCGCAATTTCGCAATCGTTCACCACGACGATCGGCGAAGGCCTCACCGATGCGCGCACGCTCGGCCTCGGCGGCTGGACGCTCGACGCGCATCACCTCTACGATCCCAACGCGCGCGTCGCCCACTTCGGCGGCGGCGCCCGCCGACGCGCCGGCTCGCTCGCGCGCATGCTGACCACGATCGATTTGCCGGGCCGCAGCCAGCTGTTCGACGTGGAAGCGGCCCCCGATGGCTCGGCGCTGGTCGCGTTCCCGCACGGTGACGTGATCGTTCGCGTCGCGCCCGGCGGATCGCAAAGCATCGTGGCGGGCACCGGCGTCGAAGGCTTCAGCGGCGACGGCGGACCCGCGACGGCCGCGCAGCTCGGCGATCCGACCGGCATCGCGCTCGCACCCGACGGCACGCTGTACATCGCCGAGGAAGCCAATTTCAGGGTCCGCAAAGTCGCGCCCGACGGCACGATCTCGACGGTCGCGGGCACCGGCGTGCCCGGCTTCTCCGGCGATCTCGGAGCGGCGACGCTTGCGCAGCTGAGCTTCGCCGAGCGCATCGCCGTCGCCTCCGATTCGAGCCTGTTGATCCTCGACGGGCAGCGCGTGCGGCGTGTCGGCAACGACGGCATCATCAACACCGTGGCGGGCAACGGTTTGGTCGGGTTCAGCGGCGACGGTGGACCGGCCACCAACGCATCGCTCAACGCGGCGTCGATCTCTGCCGCACCCGACGGCGGTTTCTACGTCGCCGATTTCAACAACCACCGCGTGCGCCGCGTCGGCCCGGACGGCGTCATCAACACGGTCGCCGACTATTCGGCGCAAAACGGGCAACCGGTGTCGGTGCGCCCGACTCGCGACGGCGGACTGCTGATAGGTCTGCAATTCGTCGGCGGAAGAACGCCGCAGGTCGATCTGCTGCGAAGCGACGGCAAGACGGTGACGATCGCAGGCGGCGGACCGAGTCCCATCGTCGAAAATATTCCGGCGACGCAAGCGGCGCTGACCGCCATGCGCGGCGTCGCGCTGGCTCCCGACGGCAGCCTGTTCATCGCGCCGGGCGATGGCGGCAGCCGGCTGCTTCGCGTCAGTCCCGCGCTGCCGGGATTCGACGGCACCGCGTACCTGATCGCAAGCCCCGACGGGAGCGTGCTCTACCTGTTCGACTCCGAGGGCAAGCATCTGCGCACGGTGAACGCGCTCACCGGCGGCGTGCTGTTCGAGTTCGGCTACGACGTCGAAGGCCGGCTCGCAAGCGTGACCGAAAAGACCGGCGCGACCGACAACGTCACGACGATCGAGCACGATGCCGGTGGCAGTCCCACCGCGATCGTCGGTCCGTTCGGACAGCGCACCGTGCTCACAGTGGGCGCAAGCGGCTTTCTCACGTCGATCGCCAATCCCGCCGGCGACGTGACGCGGATCGCATCGGATGCCGCCGGCCTCGTGTCCAGCTTCACCGACGCGCGCGGGAAGACGAGCACGTTCGTCTTCGACGCCGACGGCCTGCTCACGCACGATGCCGACGCCGTGAGCGGCAGCCAGAGCTTGTCGCGATCCACCGTCGCGGATCATTTCACGGTGACGCGAACGACGGCGCTTGCCCGAACCACGCGTTACGAGACGCAGAACGCCGCCGGCAACCGTCAACTGCGCACGCTAACCGGTCCGGATGGGTTGGCCGAGCAGAGCGACGAAGCAATCGATGCGGGCACGGTACATACGCTCGCGCCGGATGGAACGGTCTCCGATCGCATTCGCGGTCCCGATCCGCGGTTCGGCATGCAAGCGCCGGTGGAGAAGAGCTTCACCGTCAATCTTCCGAGCGGCCTCGTCGCCGCGGGCTCGCGCAGCGTCACCGCGGCGTTGAGCAACCCGCTCGACCCGCTCAGCCTGACCACGTTGACTGCAACGACGACGCTGGCCGGGTTCACGAGCTCGAGCATCTTCGATGCGGCGACCAACACGATCGCCTCGACGAGCGCCGAAGGACGCGCGTCGACGGTCACGATCGACGCGCTCGGGCGCACGGTCTCACGCAGTGTCAGCGGATTCAACCCGACGAATATCGCATACGACAGCCGCGGGCGAATCGCCAGCATCACGCGAGGCAGCGGTCCCTCCGTGCGGACTTTCACGTTCGGCTACGGCGCGGACGGCTTCGTCGAATCGATCACCGACCCGATCGGCCGCGCGGCGCATTTCGCCTACGACGCCGCGGGCCGGCTGACCGCGAAGACGTTCGCGGACGGCAGCGTCGCGCGTTTCGCCTACGATGCCGCCGGCAATCTGACGACGGTCACGCCGCCCGGGCGCTCTGCCTACGCGATGACGTACTCGGATCGCAACGAGCTCGCGCTGTTCACGCCACCGGCGCTGCCAGGCAGCGGTCCCACGGGTTACGCATACGACGCCGATCGCGAGCCCACGACCGTGACGCGTCCCGACGGGCTGACGATAGGACTTTCGTACGACGCCGCGGGACGCCTTGCCACGCGAATAGCGTCCGGTGGCGCGAGCCCCGTCACGCATGTTTTCGGCTACGACAGCGTCGGGCGCCTCGCGAGCGTCGCCGGCGACGACGGCGTCACCGTCGCGTACGGCTACGACGGTCCGCTTGGCACCGGCGAAACATGGACCGGTCCCGTGGGCGGCGGCGTCACGCGCACTTACGATGCGACGTTGGCGGTCGCGAGCCAAGCGGTCACCGGCGGCAGCACGATCGCATTCGGTTACGACCGGGATGGCTTGCCGGTGCAGGCGGGCGAGCTCACGATCGCTCGCAACGCGGCGAACGGCTTTCCCGCGGGAAGTACGTTGCGTAACGTCACGACGGGGCTCGCGTTCAACGCGTTCGGCGAATTCGTGAGCTTCACGGCGAGCCTCGGCGCGAGCGAGATCTACTCGAACGCGGTGACGCGCGACGGGATCGGACGCATCACGCGACGTACCGAAGCGATCGGCGGCAGCAGCGACGTTTACGACTACACGTACGCCGTTTCAGGTCAGCTCACCAGCGTATCGAAGAACGCGGTGCCGGTGGAGAGCTACGGTTACGACGCGAACGGCAATCGCACGACGGCGACGGTGGACGGCGTGTCCGTCACCGGCGTCTACGACGGGGTGGATCGCCTTCAGGCGTACGGCGCCGCGACGTACACATACAGCGCCGCCGGCGAGCTGCTCACCAAAGTCGTCGGGCCGCAGACCACGCAGTATCGGTACGACCCGCTCGGCAATCTGCGCGCCGCGACGCTGCCGGACGGCACGGCGATAACGTACGTGATCGACGGCAGCAATCGTCGCATCGGCAAGCGCATCGGAGCTAGCCTCGTCAAGGCGTTCCTCTACTCGGGCACGCGACGGATCGTCGCCGAGCTCGACGGCACGGGCGCGATCGTGAGCCAGTTCGTATACGGCGACGGTGCGCGGCCGGCCTATATGATCAAGGCCGGCAACGTGTTCCGCATCGTCACCGATCACGTCGGAAGCGTGCGCCTCGTCGTCAACGCCTCCACGGGGGCGGTCGCGCAGCGCATGGATTACGACAGCTTCGGCAGCGTCGTCGCGGACACCAATCCGGGCTTCCAGCCGTTCGGCTTCGCGAGCGGCCTCTACGACGCGGACACGAAGCTCGTGCACTTCGGCGCGCGCGACTACGACCCCGAGACGGGCCGCTGGACCAGCGCGGATCCGATCGGCTTCGCGGGCGGAGATACGAACCTGTATCGCTACGTCAACAACGATCCGGTCAATTCAACGGATCGCTCGGGCACGGCCGATCCGCCGCCCACCGACGCCGAACTGTTGTCGTACCTGCGCGAGGTCCAGAGGAACGTCGAGAAGGCGTACAAGAAGCTCGAGAAAGCGGTGAAGGCGGGCGAGACGGAAGCGTTGCGCGAGAACCCGGCACGGGCAAGCAGCTACCTCAACGAGTTGCGCGACTGGGCGAAAGCCGAGATCAAGACTGCGGGCGCCGGCGTGGAAGCGCGCTACGCCCGCGGCATCGGCGGCAAGATCTCGTGCGGCGGCGAGCTGCTGAGCTACGCCGGGCTTGCGCTGCAGGCGCTCGACGTGATCGAGGAGTACCAGCGGGCGCTCGAAAACAACCGGACGATCTGGGAGCAGGAAGACGTCGAGCAGGATGAAGCCCGCGGCCGCGGCGTGCACAAGCTGATCAGCTGCATCGGCACCATCTGCGTGGTGAAGGATCTCGACTACTACTGATCCACCACGGGATCGCCGCGCGGCGCGGTCAGCGCACGACGATCACCGGCAGCTTCGAGTGCGTCAGCACCTTCTGCGTTTCGCTGCCGAGCAGCAGCGCCGAAACGCCGCGCCGGCCGTGCGAGGCCATCACGATCGCATCGCACTTGTGCTTCTTCGCCGCGGCGAGAATCGCTTCCCACGGCGCCGCGGCAATCGTGTAGGCGGTAGCCGCGGTGACGCCGGCGGCCGATGCCTTTGCGCTGACGCCGGCGAGGATCTTCTCGGCGTCGGTCGCCGCGAGCTTGGCGTATTCCTTGCGCGACACCGGCTCGTAGACGACGCCGTCCGCGTAGGCAGGCAGCGGATAATCGGGCGCCGCGTAGAACGCCGTCAGCTTGGCGCCGACGGCCTGCGCGAGACTGATCGCGTGCGTGACCGCCTTGTCGGAGAGCTTCGATCCATCGGTTGCCACGAGCAGATTCTTGTACATGGTCCGCCCTTCGCGTGCATGGAGGATAGTTCCATCATAGCCGATCGAAGCCGCGCCTCTTAAGCAAAATGATAACGCCCTTTGCTCGCGGTCAAGGCGGCTCACGACATGGCTTGACCCTTGGCGAGGCGCGACCTACGCTCGCTGCAAATGTCGGCGCGGCCTGCCTCGGATGATCATGCGACGGCCGCGCCGCTCACCGCGGCCGCGGCCGCATTGCCGCTCGACGCGTCGAGCGCGAGCTGTTTTCATTGCGGCCTTCCCAATCCGCGGCCGTCGCGCTTTCGCGCGCCGATCGCCGGCGTCGAGCGCGACTTCTGTTGCGGAGGCTGCGTCGCCGTCGCGCAGACGATCCACGCCGCCGGTCTCGATGCGTTCTACGCGCGCCGAACGGAGCCCGCCGACCGGCCGCAGGCCGAGCACGCCGACGAATTCACGCCGTGGGACGACGCGGCTGCGCAGGCGGGGCTGGTGCGAGCGAGCGGCGATCGGATGGAAGCGTCGCTGTTGCTCGAGGGCATACACTGCGGCGCGTGCGTATGGCTGATCGAGTCGTGGCTTGCACGGCAGTCCGGCGTCGCCGAGGCGGGCGCGAATTTCGCGACGCGTCGCGCGCGCATCGTCTGGGATCCGCGCGAAACCAAGCTGTCGGCGCTGCTGCGCGCGGTTGCGCGCATCGGCTATCGCGCTTACCCGTACGATCCGGCGCGTCGCGAGGCGCTCGCGCGCCAGGAATCGCGCACGTTGCTCCTTCGCATGGCGGTTGCGCTGCTCGCGATGATGCAAGTGATGATGTTCGCGGTGCCGACCTACATCACCGTCGACGGCGTGGAGCCCGCGCACCAGCGGCTGCTCGACTGGGCAAGCCTGACGCTGACGCTGCCGGCGATTCTCTATTCGGCGGTGCCGTTCTTTCGCGGTGCATGGCGCGATCTGCGACTGCGCCGTCCAGGAATGGATACGCCGGTCGCGCTGGGCATCGTTGCGGCCTTCGGCGCGAGCGCATGGGCGACGCTCACCGGCGGCGGAGTGGTCTATTACGACTCGGTGACGATGTTCATCGCGCTGTTGCTCTGCGCGCGGTATCTCGAGCTCGTCGCGCGACGCAAAGCGGGCGATGCGATCGAGGCCGTTGCGCGAGCGCGTCCCGAAAGCGCCGAGCGCCTCGTCGACTGGCCGGCGCGAAACGACGTCGAGGCGGTCGGTGCTTCGGCGCTTGCGGCCGGGCAATTCGTGCGCGTTCGTCCGGGCGCGAGCATGCCGGCCGATGGCGTAGTCGTCGATGGCCGCGCCTGCGTCGAAGAGGCGCTGCTGACCGGCGAATCGAATCCGGTTGCGAAGGCGGCAGGCGCGTCGGTGCTCGCGGGCAGCGTCGTTCGCGACGGTACGCTCGTCGTTCGCGTCGAGGCGGCGGGCCAATCGACGCGGCTCGCGGCGATCGAGCGGCTCGCCGAGCGGGCGGCGTCCGAGCGGCCGCGCGTTGCGCGCGTCGCCGATCGCATCGCCGCGTGGTTCGTAACGGCGTTGCTCGCGTTCGCATGCGTTGTGGCGCTGGTCTGGCTCGCGCTCGATCCATCGCGTGCGCTCTCCGTGACGTTCGCCGTGCTGGTCGTGTCGTGTCCGTGCGCGCTGTCGCTCGCTACACCGGCGGCGCTCGCTGCTGCGGCCGGCGCCCTGTCGCGGCGCCAGGTCGTCGTCGCGCACGCCGACGCGCTCGAGGCGCTTGCGCGCGTGACGCACGTCGTGCTCGACAAGACCGGCACGCTCACGTTCGGCCGCCTCGCAGTCGAGCGCGCGCTGCCGCTCGCCGGCACGTCGCGCGAGCAGGCGCTCGCGCTCGCCGCCGCGCTCGAAATGGCGTCCGAGCATCCGGTGGCGCGCGCGCTGCAGACGGCCGCGGCAGGCATTGCGTTGCCGGTTGCGCGCGATTTCGCGCTCGTCGCCGGAGCGGGCATCGAAGGCGTGATCGATGGCGTACGGCTGCGCATCGGTCGGCCGGATTTCGTCGCCGCGTTGTCGGGCGCCGCAACGCCGTGCAACGTTGCCGACGTGCCGGAACGTGCGACGCTGCTCGCCCTCGGCGACGAACGGAGCATCCGCGCGCTGTTCGCGCTCGGCGACACGGTTCGTCCCGGCGCGCGCGAGCTCGTTGCCGACCTCGCTCGTTGCGGCATCGTGCCGGTGGTGCTGTCCGGCGATCGCACGTCCAGCGTGTGCGCGACCGCGTCGATGCTCGGCATCGCCGATGCGCGAGGCGATCTCTCGCCCGAGGACAAGCGCGCCGCCGTTGCCGCGCTGCAGGCAGAGGGCGCCGTCGTCGCGATGGCCGGCGACGGCGTCAACGACGCGCCATCGCTCGCGCAGGCGCAGGTATCGATTTCGCTCGGCAGCGCGACGCCGCTCGCGCAATGGACGTCGGACGTCGTCGTGCTCTGCGACGAGCTGCCGCGCATCGCCGAGGCGATCGCGCACGCGCGTCGCACGCTGCGCATCGTGCGGCAGAATTTGGCCTGGGCGTTCGCCTACAACGCGATCGCGATTCCGGTCGCGGCGCTCGGCTTCGTGACCCCCCTCGCCGCCGCGGCCGGCATGTCGGCGTCGTCGCTCGTCGTCGTCGGCAACGCGCTGCGCGTGGCGCGCATGCGAAGGCGCGAGGTCGCGTCATCGGTTGCGGCGAACGGTCCCGCCGCCGCGTGAGCCGCGCCCAGACGCCGCGATGGACATTCTGCTGCTGCTGATCCCGCTTTCGGTCGTGCTCGCGCTGCTCGTGGCCGCCGCGTTCTGGTGGTCGGTGCGATCGGGACAGTTCGACGATCTCGAGGGTCCCGCGCACCGCATCCTCGCCGACGACGACACGTCGGATGCGATCGCGCCGCCGGCGTGCGCCGAGGACGACAACGCGCCGCCGGTACCTTGACCTCGATCAACTCTGCGCAAATAGCCTGCCGGTAGCATCCAGCCGGAAACGCGCATCGACACGGAAGGGGGAGCGTGCCGCGGCAAACGGCCGCAACGCTCCCCTTGCATTTGGATCGGGCGGATCGCGTGTGGAAACGAACCTGGAGCGACAACGATGAGTGCGACGAGCACTGCGGGAACGTTCAATTACAAGGTGGTGCGGCAGTTCTCGATCATGACGGTCGTCTGGGGGATCGTCGGCATGCTCGTCGGCGTCATCATCGCCGCGCAGCTCTTGTGGCCCGAGCTCAACCTCGACATTCCATGGTTTTCGTACGGGCGGTTGCGGCCGCTGCACACCAACGCCGTGATCTTCGCGTTCGGCGGCAGCGCGCTGTTCGCCACGTCGTACTACGTCGTGCAGCGAACGTGCCAGGTGCGCCTGTTCGGCGACGCGCTCGCGGCGTTCACGTTCTGGGGCTGGCAGGCGGTCATCGTCCTCGCCGCGATCACGCTGCCGCTCGGACTCACAACCGGCAAGGAGTACGCCGAGCTCGAATGGCCGATCGACGTGCTGATCACGCTCGTCTGGGTCTCCTACGCGGTCGTGTTCTTCGGTACGCTCGCCAAGCGCAAGACGCCGCACATCTACGTCGCGAACTGGTTCTACGGCGCGTTCATCCTGACGGTGGCCTTACTGCACGTCGTCAACAGCGCCGAGATCCCCGTGACGCTGTGGAAGTCGTACTCGGCTTACGCAGGCACGCAGGACGCGATGGTGCAATGGTGGTACGGCCACAATGCGGTCGGCTTCTTCCTCACCGCGGGATTCCTGGGAATCATGTACTACTTCGTGCCGAAGCAGGCCGGGCGGCCGATCTACTCGTACCGCCTTTCGGTCGTGCACTTCTGGGCGCTGATCTTCACGTACATGTGGGCGGGCCCGCACCATCTGCACTACACGGCGCTCCCTGACTGGACGCAGTCGCTCGGGATGCTCTTCTCGCTGATCCTGCTCGCGCCGTCGTGGGGCGGCATGATCAACGGCATCATGACGCTCTCCGGCGCGTGGCACAAACTGCGCGACGATCCGATCCTCAAGTTCCTGATCGTGTCGCTGTCGTTCTACGGCATGAGCACGTTCGAGGGTCCGATGATGTCGATCAAGACGGTGAACGCGCTGTCGCACTACACCGACTGGACGATCGGCCACGTGCACTCCGGCGCGCTCGGATGGGTCGCGTTCATCTCGATCGGTGCGATCTACTACCTGATCCCGCGGATGTTCGGCCGCACCGAGATGTGGTCGACGCGGCTCATCACCGCGCACTTCTGGGTCGCGACGATCGGCGTCGTCCTCTACATCGCGTCGATGTGGATCGCCGGCGTCATGCAAGGACTGATGTGGCGCGCGGTCAACGCCGACGGCACGCTCACCTACGCGTTCGTCGAAAGCGTGAAGGCGACGTATCCGTTCTACGCGGTGCGCCTGCTCGGCGGCGTTCTGTTCCTCGCCGGCATGCTGATCATGGCCTACAACGTGATTCGCACGGTCTCCGGCAGCCGCGCGGTCGAGGCGCAAATTCCGGTGTCGGCCGCGGCCGGCGCTTGATGCGTCCGCGAAGGAGCGAACGATGAAGATCAATCAGGAAATGATCGAGCAGAACATCGGCTGGCTGATCGTGCTGGTCGTGCTGGTGGTGAGCGTGGGCGGTCTCGCCGAGATCGTGCCGCTGTACTTCCAGAAGTCGACCACCGAGCCCGTAGCTGGCGTGTCGCCGTACACGCCGCTGCAACTGACCGGCCGCGACGTGTACCTGCGCGAAGGCTGCTACAACTGCCACTCGCAGATGATCCGGCCGTTTCGCGCCGAGACCGAGCGCTATGGTCCGTACTCGGTGGCCGGCGAGTTCGTCTACGACCATCCGTTCCAGTGGGGGAGCAAGCGCACCGGGCCCGATCTCGCGCGCGTCGGCGGCCGTTATTCCGACGACTGGCATCGCGTGCATCTGAACAATCCGCGCGACGTCGTGCCGGAGTCGAACATGCCCGGCTATCCGTGGCTTGCGCGCAACTCGGCGAACGCCGCCGACGTGCAGGCGAAGATGACGGCGCTGCGCCGCGTCGGCGTCCCCTACACCGACGAGCAGATCGCGAAGGCGCCGGACGAGCTCAAAGGCAAGAGCGAGGAGGACGCGCTCGTCGCGTACCTGCAGAACCTCGGGCTTGCGATGAAGAACGCGAGGTGAGCGATGACGTCCCTGTTCGTCCTTCTTTCGAGCGTGATGACCGTCGTTGCGTTCGTCACGTTCATCGGCATCGTCGCATGGGCCTACAGCAAGCGTCGTCGCGACGCGTTCGCGCAAGCGGCCAACGCGCCGTTCGCGCTGCCTGACGAAACAGCCGACTACATTGCGTGAGAGGCGGTCATGAGCGATTTCACTTCGAACTTCTGGAACTGGTGGGTCATCGTGCTCACCGTCGCGGGCATCGCCTATTGCGCCTTTCTGTTGCTTGCGACGGGCTCGATGAAGGTCAAGCCCGGGGCATCGCCCGAGCTCACCGGCCACACATGGGACGGCGATCTCGCCGAGTACAACAACCCGCTGCCGCGCTGGTGGATGTGGCTTTTCTGGATCACGATCGCATTCGGCATCGTGTATCTCGTGCTCTTCCCCGGGCTCGGCAAGGCGCCCGGAGTGCTCGGCTGGACGTCGAGCGGTGCGCATCGGCAGGAGAGCGCCGAAGCCGACGCCAAGACGAAGCCGCTCTACGACAAGTATCTTGCGATGGACCTGAAGCAAGTGGCGGCCGACCCCGCGGCACGCGCGATGGGCGAGCGGCTGTTCCTCAACAATTGCTCGCAGTGCCACGGCTCCGACGCCGGCGGCGGACGCGGCTTCCCCAACCTGAAGGACAACGACTGGATGTACGGCGGCGCGCCGGAAACGATTCGCGAAACGATCACCAACGGGCGCATGGGCGTGATGCCCGCTCTTGGCGCGTCGCTCGGCGGCGAAGAGAACGTGAAGAACGTCGTCGCCTACGTCCGCTCGCTGTCCGGTCTTTCGCACGACTCGCTCAAGGCACAACTCGGCAAGCCCAAGTTCGAGCAGATCTGCGCGGCGTGCCACGGAGTGGAAGGCAAGGGCAATCCGGCGGTCGGCGCGCCCAATCTCACCGACAATATCTGGCTGTACGGCAGCTCCGAGACGACGATCGCCGAAGGCGTCAACAAAGGCCGCAATCTGAACGTGACGCCGGGAACGACGACGATGCCGTCGTTCAAGAACATGTTGGGCGCGGGCAAGATCCAGCTCGTGGCCGCGTACGTCTGGAGCCTGTCGAACCCGACGGCCGCGGCGAAGTGAGATGCCTGTCGTCCCCGCGAACGCGGGGACCCGACGAGGTTTCGCGCCAAACGGCGCTGGATTCCCGCGTTCGCGGGAATGACGCCCATCGCGAGCGCTTGTGACAAAGGTCACGGCGCTCGACGCGCACGGCAACGAAAATGCAGGCTTGAGCTCGCCCGCACGGGCATCCGTGAACGCAACCGACAAAATCATTCCGCTGCAGCCGGCGCCCGCCGCCGACGAGGAGGTGGGTCTCTACGAGATCCGCAAGAAGATCTATCCGCGTGCGGTGCACGGTTGGTTCGCGCGCTGGCGCTGGGGGCTCGTCTTCGCGACGCAGCTGATCTTCTACGGCCTGCCGTGGCTCACGTGGAACGGCCGCCAGGCCGTGCTCTTCGAGATCGCCGCGCGCAAGTTCTACGTGTTCGGGCTCGTGCTGTGGCCGCAAGACGTGATCTATCTCACGGCGCTGCTCGTCATCGCCGCGTACTCGCTGTTCCTGTTCACGGCGATCGCCGGACGGCTGTGGTGCGGCTACGCGTGCCCGCAGACCGTTTACACGAACATCTTCCTTTGGATCGAGCGCAAGATCGAAGGCGAGCGTACCGCGCGCATGCGGCTCGACCGCCAATCGATGTCGGCCGGCAAGCTCGGCTTGAAGTCGGCGAAGCACGCGGCGTGGCTCGCGCTCGCGCTGTGGACCGGCTACACGTTCGTCGGTTACTTCTCGCCGATTCGCGATCTCGGCGTGCGCGCGCTCACGCTCGACGTGGGCCCGTGGGAAGCGTTCTGGATCCTGTTCTACGGCTTCGCGACGTACGGCAACGCGGGCTTCATGCGCGAGCAGGTCTGCAAGTACATGTGTCCGTACGCCCGCTTCCAATCGGCGATGTTCGACAAGGACACGCTGATCATCGCGTACGACACCGAGCGCGGCGAGCCGCGCGGCGCGCGCAGCCGAAAGGCCGACCCCGCCAAAGCCGGTCTCGGGTCGTGCGTCGACTGCAACATCTGCGTACAGGTCTGCCCTACGGGTATCGACATCCGGCGAGGCCTGCAATACGAGTGCATCGGTTGCGCGGCCTGCATCGACGGCTGCGATCAGGTGATGGACAAGATGGGCTATGCGCGTGGCCTGATTCGGTATGCGTCGGAGAACGCGCTGGTCCAACATTACGACCGCACGACGGTCTGGCGCCGGATGTGGCGGCCGCGCACGCTGATCTACACGAGCCTTCTCGCCGTCATCGTCGTGGTGACGGGCGTATCGCTCGCGCTGCGCAATCCGCTGAAAGTCGACGTTATTCGCGATCGCGGAGCGCTCGCGCGCGAAGCGGCGCCCGGCGTGATCGAGAACGTCTATCGGCTGCAGATCATGAACACCGACGAGAAGCCGCGCGCGTTCACGATCCGTGCGACCGGCCTGCGCGACCTCGCCGTCACCGAGCTTGCGCAACCGATCGCCGTCGACGCGATCTCGACGAGGCTCGTGCCGTTAATTCTTCGCGCACCGGCTGAAGACGCCGATGAAGACGGCGAAGAGCACGGAGAACGGGGCAAACACGATCGCGACCGCGCGCGCCAGACGACGCGCAAGATCGAAATCGTCGTGACCGCGCAGGACGACGCCGGCATCGAGCGCCGCGAGCATTCGAGCTTCATCTTTCCGCGTCATTGACGACAGGACACGAGACGATGACCACCAACGCGATTCACGCCCCCACCATCCCGTGGTATCGAGACCGCTGGCCGTGGTTCCTGATCGCGGGTCCGGCGATTGTCGTCGTCGCCGCGATGTTCACGCTCTGGCTTGCGATGGTGAGCGACGACGGCTTGGTCGCCGACGATTACTACAAGCGCGGGCTGTTGATCAACCGGACGCTCGAGCGGCAAGGGCGCGGCGAGGCGCTGCAAATGGGCGCCGACGTGACGATCGGCGTCGATGGCGCGGTTCGCGCCGAGCTGCGTGGCGCGGACAACGTTACCGCGTCACCGCCAACGGTGCGCCTCAAGCTCGTGCATCCGACGCGCGCCGGGCAGGACGCAGCAGTCGAGCTCGAACGCTCGCGCGACGGCAGCTACAGCGGCCGCGTCGCCGTCGCCGCGGGCCGCTGGCGGGTCGGCGTCGAAACCGACGCGTGGCGGCTGCCGTCGATAGAATCGGCCGTGCCGGGCGAGACGCGCCTCGGCAGCGAGCGGACGCCGCATTGACGGCCCGCGCGCGCGAAAGCTGAACGAGGAGGCGACGATGACAGGTAACCTTGCGCAACGGCTGATGTGGGTGCTGTGGCCGGCGTTTCTGGTCGCGGGCGTCGCCGAGGCGATCTTCTTCACCGTGTTCGACCCGTTCGACCTGCACTTCTTCGGCGCGCCGCTCGAACTGTCCCGTTCGGCGATCTACACGATGGGCTTTTTCGGTTTCTGGGGGCTCGGCATCGCGTCCTCGGCGCTCACCGTCTTTCTCGAGCGCTCGCCGTGGGAGGTGAACCGGTGCCCGCTCGAACCGACCGAGCGTCCCGAAGGTTGCCCGAAGCGCGACGACGCCGACGCGAGCTGCGACGTGCGGCCGCATCCGGGGTTGACGCTCTAGTCTAGTTGCGCTGGCCGACGAGCTGCTTCAATGCGGCGGGGTCGAGCAGCTTCACGGCCCGACCTTGTACCTGGATAAGTCCTTCTTCCTGGAAGCGCGAAAAGAGCCGGCTCACCGTCTCGAGCTTCAGACCGAGGTAGCTGCCGATCTCCTCGCGCGTCATCCGCAGCACGAATTCGGTCGACGAGTAGCCGCGGCGCCGGTAGCGATCGGCGAGATTGAGCAGGAACACGGCGAGCCGCTCCTCGGCGCGCATGCTGCCGAGCAGCAGCATGACGTTGTGGTCGCGCGAGATCTCGCGCGACAGGAACTGGTAGAGATTGTGCTGCAGCGAAGGAACCGCGCGCGACAGATCCTCGAGTCGCTCGAACGGCAGCACGCAAACCTCGGTATCCTCGAGCGCGATCGCCTGCGCGCCGTGCCGCTCGGTGCCGATGCCGTCGAGGCCGATGATGTCGCCGAGCATGTGGTAACCGGACACCTGCTCGCGGCCGTCCTCGGCGAGCACCGTCGTCTTCAGCGATCCGAGACGAACCGCGAACAGCGACGCGAAGGGGTCACCTGCGCGGTACAGTGTATCGCCCTTCTTGAGCTTCACGCGCGCGCCGAGCAGCGCATCGATCTGGCGCACGTCTTCGGTGCTCAACCCTACGGGCAGGCACAGCTCGCGCATGCTGCACGTCGAGCAATGGATCTGAAGATCGCGCAGCGAGATGACCGAAGCGGAAGATTGCATGGTCGCGGCCGTTGCTGCATGGGTCGTCGAAGGCGAGGGCCTGGGTACCGCCATTGCGGAGCCTTAACGTGACAACATTGATGGGAATCAAAGCTTGAGCCTAGTCTAATTGCAAGTGCGCCCCATTGAAAGGCGAACCTAGGAAAAATTGCCGCCTGAGAGCATGTTGTCTACCACAGACCACAGGACCGTTCATGGAGTCTCGCCACCAATGGCCATTTCCGCGCTGATCGCTGCATTCGTCGCGGGCGCGCTCGGCGGCGTCCATTGCCTTACCATGTGTGGGGGCTTTGTCGCGCTGCTGTCGAGCAGCGGTGCGCAGCCCGGGGTGATCGCGCTTCGCCCGGCGGCGCAGCTCGCCTGGCGGCAGCTGCCGTGCAACGTCGGGCGCATCGCGACCTACGCGCTTCTCGGCGGCGTCGCCGGCGGCATCGGTGCCGCCGCGCTGAGCGCAGCCGAGTGGCTGCCGCTGCAACGCGCGTTGTACGTGGTTGCGAACGTCTTCATGCTCGCTGTCGGCATTGCGATCGCCGGACGCACCGCTGAAATTGCGTGGATGTCGCGCGCGGGCTCGGTGCTGTTCGCTCGCGTCGTGCCGGCGATTCGTCCGCTGATGCAGCGCGATAGCGCCGCCGGGCGGATGCTGCTCGGCATGATCTGGGGACTGGTGCCGTGCGGCCTGATCTACGGGATGCTGCCGATTGCGCTGTTTGCCGGCAGTGCGCCGGCGGGCGCCGCCGTCATGCTTGCATTCGGACTCGGCACGCTGCCGAACCTCGTCGCCGCCGGCTTCGTCGCCGCGCGCGCGCGCGCATGGCTCGCGTCGCGCGTCATCCGTTACGCCGCCGCCGCGCTGTTGATCGGTTTCGCCGTCGTGGGTCTCGCGCGCGCGCTGTTCGGTCCTCTCGCCCACGGTCAGGGACCGTTCTGCCTGGTCGTCTAGCCGCCACCGTTCCAATCAGGACAATCGTCGCGATGGACGCCAGCGCAATCGCCGATCCTCGCGTCTTTCCGGACGTCGTGCACGCATCGGCGGACGATGCTTTGCTCTATGAGCTTGCGCAGCGAAGCGGTGGCGTGAGCGCGGCGACCGAGGCCGATGCGCTGCGCGCAAAGCTGCGCGACGCGTTGTCGCGGCGGCTTTCGGGCGACGGCGCGACGCTCGCGGCGCTGTTCGCCGGCTCGCCTTCCGTCGACGTCGCCCGCGCGCTGTGGCGGGCGCTCGACGCCGCATGGCGCGACGCGACGACGGCGCAGCACGGTGTCGCGATCACGCTGTTCGCGTTGCCGATCATCGTCGTGGCCGCATCGACGGGCGCGTCGGACGGCACGCTGCCGGGCGTCCTCGACGACACCACGCGTCTCGACGCGTTGCTGCACGAGCATGGCGCGCTTCGCGGCAATCGCTCGGCTGCGCTCGCGAACGCGCTGGTCGCGTCGGACGCGCTCGATGTGGCGCGCTTGCCGCAGCTCTTGTCGTTGCATCGGATCGGCGAGCGCGACGACGCGATGCGCTCGCTCGCCGCCGCACCGATGGGTTTCACTGCCGGCGGCGAAAGCGTGCATGCGCGTCTTGCCGTCGGTTCGGCGTTGGCCGCACCCGGCGTGGATTTGCTCGATCGGCAACCCGAGGCCGCGTGGGCAATGGCGTTCACGCGCGAGCTCGTACGCCAGCTCGCGACGGCGCAGGCGAGCGTATTGGCGCTGCCCGCGCCGCCGGCGCGACCGCTTCACGCCGCACGGCAAGCGAGGCTCGCGCAACGCGACGTCGCGGCGCAGCTCTTCGCAAGCAACGCGCTGCGACGATTGCGCGGTCGCAGCGGCGAGCCGGTCGCGGTGCTGAGCGCACACCGCGCCGACGACGCGCCCGGCGCGGGCGAGCTGCGGTTGTCGCTGTCGTCACCGTTCGACGAGCAGGACGCCGAAGGCTTTCGCTGCGCGCTCGATCCTCTCGAACGCGCGGCCGACGCCGCGCAAATGCTCGTGTCGCTGCTGCGCGATTGCCGCGTGGCCGATATTCAGATCGTCGCAGGCGTGCACGCCGATCGCATCGAGGGGTCGTCGCAGCGGCTGCTGTTCAAGCCCGCGACGATGCCGACGCCAGCTCCGACGATGCATTGACGCCGATCGCCGGCGGCGACGTGCATGCGTTGCTCGGCGCTCTCGTAGCGACGGATGCGGCCCGCGCCGCTCACGCGCTGCGTGATCTTCGGATCGCCGATGTAGTCGACCTTCGCGGCGCCCGAGAGATCGACGTCGAGTGTCTTCTGCGCATTGACCAGCACGCGGCCGGCGCCCGATACCGAAATCGTTGCGCGATCGCTGACGAGCTCGCCGGCCCGATAGTCGGCCGCGCCGGAAATCGAAATGCGCTGCTCGTCGACGCGGCCTGCGACGTCCGCCTTGAACGCGCCCGATCCGCTGAGATTCAACGCACGCGCTTCGAGCGTGCCGATCTTGAGGACGGAGGCGCCGGAGAAACGCAGCGTGAGGACATCGGCTCGCAGACGCTCTGCGGTCAATCGAACCGCGCCCGACGCGCGAAGCGCTTCGAGCTCGCGAAACGTCACGACGATGCGCGGCGGGCGGCGGCTCGCTCCCAACACGAACGACCACCAGCGGCGGATTTCCTCCGCGCGGACCATGAGCACATCGTCGCGCACCTCGGCATGCACGAGCGAGCGCCCCGGCACTTCGACGGCGATCGACTCGGCGGCGCCCTGGACCAGCGTGTATTCGGCATTGCCGTCGAGCACGACCTGCCGGAACGGCGTCAGCGCGTGTTGCTCGGATGCGTACTCCCCGCTGTCAGCGGACTGGCGCGCGAGGACCCACCACGCAGCCGCCATCGCAGCGACGATGGCGGCGAGCGCAGCCAAAGTGAGCCCAGCGCGATTCATCGATCGTCAGTCAAGCGCGGCAATTGTGGTTGGATGCGCGCGGGCGTACCGTTGGATTCGGGGCTGCGCACGCATTGACATTGACGGCAGGCTGTCGGTAGACTTCGAATACTGTATTCAGAATGCAAACTACCCGTGAATCCGCAGGGGCACTCTTGAGGAGGAGATATGACGGCGCCCGATTCGACCATTCGCGTGCTGATCGCCAAGGTCGGGCTCGACGGTCATGACCGCGGCGTCAAGGTGGTCGCGCGGACGCTGCGCGACGCCGGCATGGATGTCATCTACACCGGGCTGCACCGGACACCGGAGGAAGTCGTCGAGGCTGCCGTGCAGGAAGACGTCGACGTGATCGGCGTCTCGATCCTCTCCGGAGCGCACATGACCGTGTTCCCGAAGATCCTCCAGTCACTCAAGGAACGCGGCGCGGACGACATCGCGGTCGTCGGCGGTGGCGTCATTCCGGACGACGATGTCGTGGCGCTCAAGTCGGCCGGCGTGAAGGAGATCATGCTGCAGGATACGCCGCCCGACGCCATCGTCGGCATGGTGCGCCGCATCGTCGCCGAACGCGGTCCGCGCTAGGGAGGCGGCGATGGAGCAGTGGTCCTTTCCGCCGCGCTACGACGCCGACTACCTGCCGCCCGCCGGCTCGCGTTACTGGTTTCCCGAGCGCGAGACGATGCCGGCCGGCGAGCGCGAGCGCTACATCCTCGAGCGGCTGAAGCAGGTCACACGCCATGCGTGGGATCGCTCGCCGTTCTACCGGCGAAAATGGGAAGAAGCCGGCTTCCACCCCGACCAGCTGAAATCGCTCGAGGACTTCGAGTCCAAGGTTCCGGTGATTGCCAAAAAGGATCTGCGCGACGCGCAGTCGCGGGTGCCGCCGTTCGGCGACTACCTCTGCATTCCGGACAGCGAGGTCTATCACATCCACGGCACATCGGGCACGACGGGACGTCCGACGGCGTTCGCGATCGGCCGCGGCGACTGGGACGCGATCGCGAATGCGCACGCGCGGATCATGTGGGCGATGGGCATTCGGCCCGGCGACATGGTGTTCGTCGGCGCGATCCTGAGCCTGTATCTCGGTTCGTGGGGCGCGCTCGCCGGTGCCGAGCGGCTGCGCTGCAAGGCATTTCCCTTCGGTGCAGGCGCGCCCGGCATGACAGCGCGCGCCGCGATGTGGCTCGATTCGACCCACCCGCAGGCGTTCTACGGCACGCCGTCGTTCGCGCTGCATCTTGCCGAGGTCGCGCTCGCCGAGGGCTACCAGCCGCGCAACTTCGGGCTGAAAGTGATGTTCTTCTCCGGTGAGCCGGGTGCGTCGGTTCCCGGCGTACGCGACCGCATCGCCGAGGCTTACGGCGCTCGCGTGATCGATTGCGGCTCGATGGCCGAGATGACGCCGTTCATGAACGTCAGCGGCACGGCGGAAACCGACGGCATGCTGTGCTGGCAGGACGTCGTGTACACCGAGGTGTGCGATCCGAATACGTTTCATCGCGTCCGCTACGGACAGCGGGGCACCCCCGTGTACACGCACCTCGAGCGCACGTCGCAGCCGATGATCCGACTGATGTCCGGCGACCTGACGTTGTGGGAGGACGGTCCGAGCCCGTGCGGCCGTACGTATCCGCGGCTGCCGCAGGGCATCTTCGGACGGATCGACGACATGTTCACGGTCCGCGGCGAGAACGTGTACCCGAGCGAGGTCGACGCCGTGATGAACGCGCTCGAAGGCTACGGCGGCGAGCATCGGATCGTCATCACGCGCGACAAGACGATGGACGAGCTGCTGATCCGCGTCGAGGCTTCGCCCGAGCAGCACGCGAAAGGCGGACCGGGCGCCGCCGCGCTGCGCGACGAAGCCGCGCACAAGCTGCAGAAGGTGCTCGGCCTTCGCGCGAAGGTCGAAGTCGTAGCGCCCGGAACGTTCCCGCGCACCGATTTCAAGGCGCGGCGCGTGATCGACGATCGCGACGTGTTCCGCGATCTCAATGCGCGGCTCGAGCAGGGACGCTACTGATGGCGTACCTCGCATCGTCGTACCTGGTCGCCGCGGTGCTTGCGCGCGACGTGCGGGCGATCGCGCGGCTGCTCACGCGTGCCGAGTCGGGCAGCGACGAGGCGCGGCCGGCGCTCGACGAAATCTTCCGTCATGCCGGCCGCGCGCACGTGCTCGGCATCACCGGCGTGCCCGGCAGCGGCAAGTCGACGCTCGTGGCGAAGCTCGCGCAGGCGGTGCGCGCGAGCGGGCGCACGATCGCGATCGTCGCGATCGATCCGTCGAGCCCGTTCTCCGGCGGTTCGATCCTCGGCGACCGCATTCGCATGGGCGATCTCGCGGGCGACGCGGGCGTCTACGTGCGCAGCATGGCGACGCGCGGATCGCTCGGTGGCCTTGCGCGCGGCACGCTCGAAGCGGTCGACATCCTCGACGCCGCCGGGTTCGACGTCGTCGTGATCGAGACCGTCGGCGTCGGTCAGGACGAGGTCGATGTCGCGCGCGCCGCGCACACGACGGTCGTCGTGTCGGCGCCCGGACTCGGCGACGACATCCAGGCGATCAAGGCTGGCATTCTCGAGATCGCCGACGTCCACGTCGTCAGCAAATGCGACAAGCCCGACGCGAACCGGACGATCTCGGACTTGAAGTCGATGCTCGCGCTCGGCCTTGCGCTAAGCCACGAGGGTGCGCGCGAGCGCTGGCGGCCGCCGGTCGTGCCGACGTCGTCGCTCAAGGGCGAAGGCGTCAACGAGCTGCTCGCGGCGATCGATCGCCACTACGCGCACCTGACGGCAAGCGGCGAGATCGTCGTGCGTCGTGCGGCGATCAACGAGCGCCGGCTGCTCAAAGCCGGCGAAGAAATCCTGCGCGCCGCGTTCGCGCGGCACCGCGACGCGAAGCTGTCCGCGCTGCTCGAGAAGCTCGCCTCGCGCACGCTGTCGCCGCACGGCGCCGCGAGCCGCCTGCTCGCGGAGATGAATATCGGAGGAGGCTCATGAACGACCCGGTCCGCGGCACCGCCGCGCTCGGCGACAACGCACGCGCGGCGCTCG
Organism: uncultured beta proteobacterium; assembly: GCA_963728935.1. GTDB lineage: Bacteria > Pseudomonadota > Gammaproteobacteria > Burkholderiales > Casimicrobiaceae > CAVSMC01. Next base: position 411,542 of record CAVSMC010000012.1, read on the forward strand.
CATCGCAGCTCGACGCGTGGGAGAAGAACGAGGTCGCGAAGTTCGTCGCGCGCGCGCCGGAGCGGCAGAAGGCATTCGCGACGCTCGGCGGCTTCCCGCTGAAGCGCACGTACACGGCGCTCGACGTCGCCGACACGCCGCTCGAGGACATCGGGCTTCCCGGTCAGTATCCGTTCACGCGCGGACCGTACCCGACGATGTATCGCGGGCGGCTGTGGACGATGCGCCAGATCGCGGGCTTCGGTACGGCGGAGGACACCAACAAGCGATTCAAGTATCTCGTCGCGCAAGGTCAGACGGGCCTTTCGACCGACTTCGACATGCCGACGCTGATGGGCTACGACAGCGACCATCCGATGAGCGAGGGCGAAGTCGGACGCGAGGGTGTGGCGATCGATACGCTCGCCGACATGGAGCATCTGTTCGACGGCATCGATCTCGAGAACATCTCCGTGTCGATGACGATCAATCCGAGCGCGTGGATCCTGCTCGCGATGTACGTCGCGCTCGCGAAAAAGCGGGGGCTCGACTTGAACAAGCTCTCCGGAACGATCCAGGCCGACATCCTGAAGGAATACCAGGCGCAGAAGGAATGGGTCTTCCCGGTCGAGCCGTCGGTGCGCATCGTTCGCGACTGCATCACGTACTGCGCGCGCAACATGAAGCGCTACAACCCGATCAACATTTCCGGGTATCACGTGTCCGAGGCGGGCAGCTCGCCGCTCGACGAGGTCGCGTTCACGATGGTGAACCTGATCACCTATGTCGAGGAGGTGATGAAGACCGGCATGCACGTCGACGAGTTCGCGCCGCGGCTCGCGTTCTTCTACGTCTGCCAAGCCGATTTCTTCGAGGAAGTCGCGAAGTTCCGCGCGGTGCGCCGCGTGTACGCGAAGGTCATGAAGGAGCGCTTCGGCGCGGAGAATCCGGAGTCGATGCGGCTTCGCTTTCACTGCCAGACGGCGGCCGCCTCGCTCACCAAGCCGCAATACGAGATCAACGTCGTGCGCACCGGATTGCAGGCGCTCGCCGCCGTGCTCGGCGGCGCGCAAAGCCTGCACACGAACGGAATGGACGAAGCGTTCGCGATACCGACCGAGGACGCGATGCGCATCGCGCTTCGCACGCAGCAGATCGTCGCCGACGAGAGCGGCGTCGCGTCGGTCGTCGATCCGCTCGGCGGCTCGTACTTCGTCGAGAACCTCACGACGCAATACGAGCGCGAGATCTTCAAGGTGGTGGATTACGTCGACCAGAACGGCGGCACGATCAAGCTGACCGAGGACGGCTGGTTCCAGCGCCGCATCGCCGATTTCGCATACGAGACCGCGTTGAAGAAGGCGAGCGGCGAGAAGCCGGTGATCGGCGTCAACAAGTACGTCGACAAGGACGAGCGGTTCGACATCGAGATGCACCCGTACGACCCGACGACGGCGACGCGCCAGATCGACCGGCTGAACCGCGTGCGCCGCGAGCGCGACAACGCGAAGGTCGCGGCGTTGCTCGACAAGCTCGTCGCCGTCGCGAAGAACCCGTCGGAGAACATCATGCCGGTGACGATCGAGCTCGCCGACGCCGGCGCGTCGATGGGCGACATCGTCGAAAAGCTGAAGGGGCTCTGGGGCACGTACCGCGAAAAGCCGGTGTTCTGAGGCGATGGGATTGCGCGCCGTCGTCCCCGCGCCCGCGGGGACCCAGCGTCTTTCGTCGCAAGACACTGGATTCCCGCGTGCGCGGGAATGACATGACACGATGATCACGCTTTCCGACGATTGCGTCGCCGCGGTCGTCGCGCGCTTTCTCAAGGCGCGCGGCGTCGACCGCGTGTTCGGCCTGTGCGGCGGCCACATCATGCCGATGTGGATGCGCATCGACGGCGAAGGCATCGCGATCGTCGACGTGCGCGACGAGCGCGCCGCCGTCTACATGGCGCACGCCTACGGCGAGCTCACGGGCAAGCTCGGCGTTGCGCTGGTCACCGCCGGACCCGGCGTCACCAACGCGATGACCGGCGTCGCCAACGCGCACGTTGCGCGCGCGCCCCTGCTGGTTCTGTCCGGCCTGCCGCCGCAAGCGCAGGACAATCGCGGCGCGCTGCAGGATGTCGTCCACACCGACCTCGTGCGCTCGATCACGCGTTACGCGCGTACGGTGCGCGAGCCGTCGCTCGCGCTGCTGGAGCTCGACGAGGCGGTTGCGCGCGCGTACGGGCATGGCGGCGAGCCGGGTCCCGTCTACCTCGACTTCCCGACGGACACGTTGCGTGCCGACGTGCCGCGTGCGTTGCAGCGCGACGAGCACATGCGGGCGAAGCCGATGGCGGCGATCGCACCGGATGCACGCGCGGCGCGCGCCGCCGCCGAGTTGCTATGGTCGGCGCGACGGCCGCTCGTCATCAGCGGGCGTGGTGCGAAGTCGGCCGGAAATTCGCTCGTACGGCTGCTCGACGCGCTCGGCGCCGCGTACCTCGACACGGGCGAAAGCCGCGGTGTCGTGCCGGATGCGCATCCGTCGGTCGTCGCCGCGATGCGCGGCACGGTGATGGGCGAAGCCGACGTCGTGCTGACGGTCGGACGGCGGCTCGACTTTCAGCTCGCGTACGGCTCGCCGGCGGTGTTCGGCGGCGCGCGGTTCGTGCGCGTCGCGGATGTCGCCTCGGAGCTTCGCGACAACCGCCGCGGCGACGTCGAGATGCTCGCGAGCTGTGCGGACGCGCTCGATGCGATCGTCGCGGCTGCAGGTTCGCGCACACCGGCGGTCGATCGCGAGTGGCTGCATTCGTTGCGCTCGCGCCATGCCGAGCGCGCGCGCAAGCTGCGCGACTCGATGTCGAACGCTCCATCCGGTGCGGACGGCCGCATGCATCCGAACCGGCTGCTTGCGTGTTTGCAGCAGAAGATCGGGGACGACGCGATCGTCATCGCCGACGGCGGCGATTTCCTGAGCTTCGCCCGCGTTGGTCTCGCCGCGTCGACGTATCTCGATCCCGGTCCGCTCGGCTGCATCGGTGTCGGCACGCCGTTCGGCATCGCCGCCGCGCTCGCGTGTCCCGAGCGTACCGTCGTCGTCGCGACGGGCGACGGCGCGTTCGGCTTCAATGCGATGGAGATCGACACGGCCGTGCGCCATCATTGCGCGGTGCTGATCGTGGTCGCGAACAACGGGGCGTGGCAGATCGAGGTGCACGACCAGGCGACGACCTACGGCAAGGTCGTCGGCACGCGACTGCAGCACGCCGATCATGCTGCGATGGCGCGCGCGTTCGGCCTGCACGCCGAGCGCGTCGAGCGCGCCGAGGACTTGCCCGCGGCGATCGACCGTGCGCTCGCGAATCGCCCGGCGCTGCTCGACGTGCTGGTCACGAGCGACGCCGTGTCGTCGGACGCGAAGACCGGTCTCGCCTGGGTGCCGGATCTGCAGCCGCTCGCCGCGTGGGACGAGGCGGAGCGCAAGTGGCGCGGAGGGCGGCGATGAGCGCGCCGGCCGAAGGCAGAACGCCGAAGGCGCTGTCGGCGCGCGATTCGCCCGGGCCGACGCGCGCTCGCTACGATGAGCCTGTACCGGTCGGAGGCCCGCCATGAACCGCGGCGGCAAGCTCAACTACCTCCATTACGATCCGGCGCTCACACCGCCGAGCTCGTTCGCGCCGACGGCGTACGCGATCGGGCGGATGAAAGCGGGACGCTCGCTCACGTTGCGCGCGTTCGCGACGGTGCGCGCCGATGGCGAGACGATCACGATCGGGTCGGACGGTTATTTCGGCGAACGCGCGACCGTTCACATCGCCGATGGATTGCTGCCGACGGCGGTGGGCGATGAAGTGAGCGTCGGCCGGTTCGGTCTCGTTCACGCGTGCACGCTCGGCGATGGCGTCGTCGTCGCCGACGGGGCGACCGTGATGGATGGCGCCGTCGTCGGCGCGAGCGCGCTGATCGCGCCCGGCGCCGTCGTTCCGCCGAGAAAGCAGCTCGCCGGCGGGTATGTGTACGAGGGCCATCCCGCGCAACCGACGCGACCCATCTCGCGCGCGGAGCTCGAGCTCGCTGCGGCGAGCGTGCGCGCCGGCGATTCGCTGCGCGATTTCGCCACCGTCGATCTCCCGCCGCTCGACGTTGCGCCGTTCATCGTCGCCACGACCGGCAGCGGGCCGTTGTACGCGCGCGCCGGCCGCGCGCCGATGATCGATGACGCATACGTTGCACCGACGGCAGCGCTGATCGGCGACGTGCGGTTGGCGAAGAGCTCGAGCGTGTTCTTCGGATGCGTGCTCGACGCGGGCGATGCCAGCATCGCCATCGGCGCCTATACGAACGTGCAGGACAACTCCGTCTTCGTCACCGACCGGGCGCGCGGCGACCTCGTGCTCGGCGAGCGCGTGACGATCGGGCACAACGTGCGGATGGGCTGCGGACGCATCGATGACGACGCGCTGATCGGAATGAGCTCGATCGTCGGCGATCACGTCGTCGTCGAGCGCGGCGGCTGCATCGGCGCCGGCGCGTGGGTCGAGCCGGGCACCGTGGTGAAGGCGGGATGGATCTGGGCCGGCCGGCCTGCGCGCGCGTTCCGCGAGCTGAAGCCCGCGGAGCGCGCGGAGTTTGCGCGCGCGTGCGACATCTACGTCCGCTATGCGGGCGACTATCGCAGACGCTGAGCGAGCGACGCCGGGGAGGCGTTCGCCGCCGGAAGGTTCAACTGCACGTTGGTCGCGGCGTTCGCGAGATGCGCGCGGGCGAGCGCGGCCGCGCCGTCGCCATCATGCGCGGCGATCGCGGCGAGCATTTGCTCGTGCTCGGCCCACACCTGCTTGCGGTATTCGCGATGCTGGAGCACCTCGCGCATCGCGCGGCGCAGATGGTTCCACAGTTGACCCATCGTGTCGGTGAACAGGCGATTGCCCGAGATCTCGTAGACGAACATGTGGAATGCCATGTCGGCGGCGATCAGCTGCGGTATCGATCCTTCGCGCATTGCGCGCCGGCCGCCGTCAACGATGCCGCGGCCGCGATCGACGTCGCGCGCGCTCGCGTGCTGCGCGGCGAGCGCGGCCGCGAGCGGGTCGATGCCGAGGCGCAGCTCGTAGATCCAGCGCATGAATTCGCGGTCGAGCGGCGCGACCATCAAGCCACGTCGTCCGGCTTCGGTGACGAACTTCTGCTGCTTGAGCAGCAACAGCGCCTGGCCGACGGGCTGCCGCGAAACGGAGAGCTTCGCGGCGACGCTTTCCTGCGTCAGCCGCTCGCCGGGCTCGAGGCGCCCTTCGCAGATCGCATCGAGGATCGTCTGATACGCCCGCTCGACGATCGTCGGCTGCGGTGGAATGCTTTCCATCGCGAAGGCGTCGGCGCCGGCGGTGGTGGAAGACGCTCGCACGACCGCGATGATACCGGTTCCGTTGCGGCGCTTACGGCGAAAGCGGTCAACGCCTTGCCGTCATCGCGCGCGCCGGCACGAAAAGGATGTCGCCGTACCAGGCTTCGACGCTGCCGCCGGTGTTGTCCGTGTCGGTCATCACGCCGACGTCGGTGAGCTTGCCGGGATCCTCGCCGAACGCGCGCTGATAATCGTCGCGGACGTTGCGCGCGTGCACCTGCCATTCGCCGATGCCGTCTCGGCTTCCGGCGACGACGATCATCTGCACGCGTCGCGTGTACGGATTGGGAATGATCGTGCCAACCGGCGCGCAATCGGAGAAGATGTACATCAGCGTCGCGTAAGGCAGGTCTCGCTGCGCGACGCGCCGCGCGACGAACGACAGCGCCCGGTCGGCGAGCGACAGCTTGTCGCGGTTGCCGTCGAACGCGAACACGAGCCGTGCCGGAGCGTCTTCCTTGGCGCCAACCTGGTTGTTCGCGCCGTCGATCGCGGCGCTCACTTTCCAGCGCCACTTGACGACCGGCGTTGCACCCAGGTCGATGCCCGTCGAATGAACCATGCCGGCCACCGACGCGTTCGCGCGAGCGTGCAATACGACGACGCCGTCGTCGACGGCGAGCTGGTATGCGGTGAGCGGCTTGCGCGTGGACAGCCGCAGCACGCTCCAGTCGGACGGCGCCGACGCGCCGACCGCGGCGCCGGAAAAAGGCGCCACCGCGGTGTCGGCGGCGACCGCCGTCATCGTTGCCGCCAGCGAAGCGATCGCAGCCGCACCGCGAACAAACCGGCCACAGGTCGAACGTGCCGACTGTAGGGTCATGTCGCTCATCGTAACGCGCTTTAGCTGTGAGTGCGCGACTGGCCGGCGGTTCCGGCGGCCGGCCGCCGTCGATCCCGCCGCTATAATCGTAATTTCGCCGCCGCTCATCCCATGAGACTCGACCTCGTACCCGCCGGCACGGACGTCCCCAACGACTGCAACGTGATCATCGAGATCCCGATGCGCGGCGATCCGATCAAGTACGAGGTCGACAAGGAGACCGGCGCCGTTTTCGTCGACCGCTTCATGTCGACGGCGATGCACTACCCGTGCAACTACGGATACATTCCGGCGACGTTGTCCGACGACGGCGATCCGTGCGACGTGCTCGTCGTCTCGCCGGTGCCGCTGATCACCGGCGTTGTCGTGCGGTGCCGGCCGATCGGTATGCTGAAGATGGACGACGAGGCGGGCGGCGATGCCAAGATCCTCGCGGTGCCGATCGACAAGCTGTCGAGCCTCTATCGCTCGATCCAGTCGCCGCGCGACCTGCCCGAGTTGACGACGCGCCAGATCGCGCACTTCTTCGAGCACTACAAGGATCTCGAGCCGGGCAAGTGGGTGCGCGTGTCGACGTGGGTCGACGCGCCGGAAGCGAAGCAGGAGATCATCGACAGCATCGCGCGCTACCGCCGTGCAACGCCGGCGCGCGACGGCTCCGCGCTGTAGCGACGCGCCGGTCGCGATTCGATGAGCGTCGCCCGGCCGCAGGCGCTCGGCGCGCGTGCCTTCCCCGCGTTGTTCGTGCTGCTGTGGAGCACCGGATTCATCGCGGCGAAGTTCGGGTTGCCGTACGCGCCGCCGCTCACGTTCCTGCTGTTGCGCTTCGCGCTCGTCGCCGCGTTGATGACGATGGTCGCGCTCGCGACGCGCGCGCCGTGGCCGCGCAATCCGCTCGAATACGCAAACGTCGCGATCGCCGCGTGGCTCGTGCACGGCGCGTATCTCGGCGGCGTCTTCGTCGCGCTCGCCGGCGCGATGCCCGCGGGGACGATCGCGATGCTCGTCGGCTTGCAACCGCTGCTGACGGTGCTGCTCGCGCGCGGCTGGCTCGGCGAGCGCGTCGTGCCGCGACAATGGACCGGTCTCGCGCTCGGTCTTGCGGGCGTGTATTTGGTGGTTCGCCATCGCGTCGATCTCTCCGGCGATCTCACGGGGCTCGTTCCCGCGGCGATCGCGCTGGCGGGCATCAGCGTCGGGACGCTGTGGCAGAAGCGCTATTGCACGCACGTCGATCTTCGAACCGGTGCGGTCGTGCAGTTCGTTGCATGCGCGCTACTCTACGCGCCGCTCGTGCTCGCGTTCGAGCGCGGATCGATCGACTGGACCCCCGCGTTCACGTTCGCGCTCGGATGGTCGGTGCTCGTGTTGTCCGTCGGCGCCATCAGCCTGCTCTATTGGCTGCTGCGCCACGGCGCGGCGACGAACATTGCCCGCCTGTTCTATCTCGTGCCACCCGTCACGGCGATCGAAGCGTGGCTTTTCTTCGGCGAGACGCTCGATGCGCTCGCCATCGCCGGCATGGCGCTGATTGCGCTGGGCGTTGCGCTCGCGCGGAGCCGGTAGGGTCAAAATCGAAAGTAGGGTCAGACTCGACTTTTCGAAAAGTGGAGTCTGACCCCACTTTCGGGAAAGTCGAGTCTGACCCCAATTTCCTGTGCGGGAAAGTCGAGTCTGACCCCATTTCCTGTGACCCTAATTTCCGCGAATGATCCGTGTCCCGGCGATCCGGTCGTGCAGGAACTGGCGCTGCGGATCGATCAGCGCCCAGATGAAATTGAACGCGACCAGCCAGACGGCGTGAGCGCCGAGCCCGCGCGGGCGCAATGCCGCATAGGCGACGAGCGCGAGCCCCGGACCGATCCACGCCGCAAGATAGCGAGCGAGCGCGCGCTTGCGCTCGAGCGTGCCGCCATCGAGCGCGACGAGTCGTAGCCGCCAAGTCTTCATCGCGAGCGTGCGCCTGCCGCCGCTCCACGAGAAGACGAAGTACGCCGCCGTGACGGCGAAGAGCGCGCAGAAGATCAATGCGCGATCGGCGAGCGCCGGCATACGCAGCTCCCAACGCCCCGTCGCCGCCGGCGTCACCAGCGGTGCGAGCACAAAGCCCGCGACGATGACGATCGCGGCGACGAGCAGCGTCTCGTAGGCGAGCGCGGCGACTCGCTGCACGAGCGACGCCGGTGTCACTTCGCGGGGGCGGGGACCGGCGGCGTCATCGGCGGTGCCGGCCGGATGTTTCTGCCCGATGCGGACGGCGGTGGGCGCGTTGCGAGCTCGCGCCGTGTTTCGGGCGGAAGGTTTTGATACTGCTCCCACTTCTCACGGACGTCCCGCTTCTTGTCCGGCGGCAGGCTCTTGAGCGACTTGTACAGTTCACGCGCCGCGCGGCGCTGGTCGGGCGTCAATTGCGACCAACGCTGCATCTGATCGCGAATGCGCTCCTGCTCCGACGGCGACATCTTGGGGTACCGCTCCGCGATGCCGCGCCACTTGAGCCTGCGCTGCGAGTCGAACTTGTCCCAATCCTGCGCCAGCGGCGCGAGGACCTGCCTTTCACCGGGATTGAGCTCCGACCAGGCCGGCGCGCGCGCGGCGATCGGTTGCGCACCTGCACGAACCGCAAGCGTTGCCGCGAGCAGGGCAGCCGCGGCGGCCCGGATTACGACCCGCCGTCGCTCGCGAGCGTCTTGAGCCAATTCTGGAATCCCCTATCCAGGTAGGCGTCGATCGGTAAGTCGGAGGTCAGGATCGCCGTGTCGACGTCCGCGATTTCGGCGAGCTGCTGCCACGCGACCCATTGCTGGTAGCCGATGGCGACGGCGATGACCATCATTAGGCTCACCCAGAACGAGCGCCGCGAGAACATGCTGCGGCCGCCGGCCGGAGCGCCAAGTCGGCCGCCGGCGCCGGCAAGCGCCGGCGTGAAGGCCATCGCCGTCGCCCGTTCGGGCTCGGCGAGTCGGGCGATGGCGGCGGCGCGCGCCTGCTGCAGCCGATAGGCGGTGCCCACACGCATACCTGCCGCCCCGGCTTCCAGCGCGGCGACGATCTTTCTTTCGAAGGCGTCGTCTCGGGGGGTCACAGCGTTATCCCTTTGGCCCGCAACATTCCGGAGAGTGCATGCACGGCGCGCGAACAATGCGTCTTGACGCTTCCTTCCGAGCACCCCATCGCGGCGGCCGTCTCCGCCACGTCGAACTCTTCCCAGTAACGTAGCAGAAAGGCTTCTCGTTGACGCGCCGGCAGCCGCTCGAGTGCCGCCTCGACAGCCGCGACAATCTGCGCTTGTTCGAGCTGTCCCGCGGGATCGGCAGCGACGCTCGAATCGGATTTCGCGGGCAGACTTTCGAGTGGGTCGAAATCCTCGTCTTTCTCATCGCCTTTGCCCAGCGCCGAGAGCAAGGTTGTCCACGTGCTGCGCACTTTTTGCCGTCGGAAGTGATCGTGGATCGTGTTCTGCAAGATGCGCTGGAACAGCATCGGCAGCTCGCCTGCCGGTTTATCGGCATATTTGTCCGTGAGCTTCAGCATCGCGTCCTGCACGATATCGAGCGCCGCGTCCTCGTCGCGGACCGCGAACATCGCCTGCTTGAACGCGCGCCGTTCGGTCTCGGCGAGAAAAGCTGAGATTTCCTGATGGTTGGCCAGATGAGCATCCGTGCGTCGAGGAGCCGCCGGGCCCCATGCACGCAAACAGCGCGCCGGGCCGGATCGTTTCCGAATTGGCGGGCATTATAGGGGGGCGTGCCAGGAGTGCCGGTTGTGCACTGCAGCGTACTTGACCGCAATGCCGACGACAGGTAACGTTGGGCTTGGCCCTCGCGGGTCGATGTTGTGCTGCAAAAACGGCCGGTTGCGGTCCCTCCGAGGCGCCAAAAGCGCGGCGGAGCTTCCCGAGGACACGACCGACGTTGACGCTCCTGGCGACTATCCGAGCCTGAAGCCGTGGTGGGCGCGCTCCATCCTCAATGCGCGTCGCGGTTTTGCACGCAAATGGGTGAACGTTCGCACGTCGCGCCGAATCGGTCACGCGCGCACGCCGTTGTCGCCAACCACCAGGGAGACTGCCATGCAATTGACCGGCGCTGAGATCACGATCCGCTGCTTGCAGGAGGAGGAGGTCGAGTACGTCTTCGGCTATCCCGGCGGCGCCGTTCTCAACATCTACGACGAGCTGTTCAAGCAGGACAAAGTGAAGCACGTGCTGGTCCGGCACGAGCAGGGCGCCGTGCACGCCGCCGACGGCTACTCGCGCTCGTCGCAAAAGATCGGCGTTGCACTCGTCACGTCCGGGCCGGGCGTCACCAACGCCGTGACCGGCATCGCGACCGCCTACATGGACTCGGTCCCGCTGGTCGTGCTGACCGGCCAGGTGCCCACGCACGCGATCGGCCAGGACGCGTTCCAGGAATGCGACACCGTCGGCATCACGCGGCCGTGCGTGAAGCACAATTTTCTCGTCAAGGACGTCAAGGATCTCGCCGTCACGATCAAGAAGGCGTTCTACCTCGCCGGCACCGGCCGGCCCGGGCCCGTCGTCGTCGATATCCCCAAGGACGTGACGCAAGCGAAAGCCGAGTTCGTCTACCCGAAGACGATCTCGCTCCGCTCGTACAACCCAGTGACGAAGGGTCACGCGGGCCAGATCAAGAAGGCGGTGCAGCTGCTGCTCGAAGCGAAACGGCCTATGGTCTACAGCGGCGGCGGCGTCGTGCTGAACGACGCCGCGGCGCAGTTGACGCGGCTCGTGCGCCTGCTGGGGTTTCCGTGCACGAACACGCTGATGGGCCTCGGCGGATTCCCGGGCACCGATCCGCAGTTCACCGGCATGCCGGGCATGCACGGCACGTACGAGACGAACATGGCGATGCAGAACTGCGACGTGCTGTTCGCGGTCGGCACGCGCTTCGACGATCGCGTCATCGGCAACCCGTCGCATTTCTTCCGCGCCGACCGCAAGATCATCCACATCGACATCGACCCGTCGTCGATTTCGAAGCGTGTCAAGGTCGACGTGCCGATCGTCGGCTATGTCGGCGAGGTGCTCGACGAGATGCTGAAGCTGATCGAGTCGTCGCCGCAGCGGCCCGACCCCGCCGCGCTCAAGGCGTGGTGGGGGGAGATAAAGGAATGGCAGCGCAAGGACTGCCTGCGCTACGACCGCAAGAGCACGCTGATCAAGCCCCAATACGTGATCGAGAAGCTCTACGAAATCACCAAGGGGGACGCGATCATCACGTCGGACGTCGGCCAGCACCAGATGTGGGCGGCGCAGTACTACAAGTTCGACAAGCCCCGGCGCTGGATCAATTCGGGCGGTCTCGGCACGATGGGCTTCGGTTTGCCCGCGGCGATGGGCGTGCAGCTCGTCAATCCCGGCGCGACGGTCGCCTGCGTCACGGGCGAGGCGTCGATCCAGATGTGCATCCAGGAGCTCTCCACCTGCAAGCAATACCATCTGCCGATCAAGCTCGTGAACCTCAACAACCGTTACATGGGCATGGTTCGGCAGTGGCAGGAATTCTTCTACGGCAACCGGTACGCGGAGTCGTACATGGACGCGCTGCCGGATTTCGTCAAGCTCGCCGAGGCGTACGGGCACGTCGGATTCAAGATCGAAAAACCCGGCGACGTCGAGGGTGCGCTGCGCGAAGCGTTGCGTCTGAAGGAGCGTCTCGTGTTCCTCGACTTCATCACCGACCAGACGGAGAACGTGTTCCCGATGGTGCCCGGCGGCAAGGGTCTCACCGAGATGATCCTGACCGAAGAACTGTAAGGGGAGCGCACGATGCGGCACATTCTTTCGATCCTGGTCGAGAACGAAGCCGGGGCGCTGTCGCGCATCTCGGGGCTTTTCTCGGCGCGCGGCTACAACATCGAGTCGCTGACCGTCGCGCCGACCGAGGACCCGACGATGTCGCGGATGACGATCGTCACCGCCGGCTCGGACGACGTGATCGAGCAGATCACCAAGCAGCTGAACAAGCTGGTCGAGGTCGTGAAGGTCGTCGATCTCACCGAGGGCACGCACATCGAGCGCGAGCTGATGCTCGTCAAGGTGCGCGCCGCCGGCAAGGACCGCGACGAGATGAAGCGGCTCGCCGACATCTTCCGCGGCCGCATCCTCGACGTCACCGACAAGAGCTACACGATCGAGCTCACCGGCACGTGCAGCAAGCTCGACGCGTTCCTCACCGCGATGGAGCCCGGCGTGATTCTCGAAACCGTGCGCACCGGCGCGTCGGGCATCGGCCGCGGCGAGCGGATATTGCGGATCTAGGTCGTCCCCGCCGACGCGGGGACCCGGCGACTTTTGACTAAACGGCACTGGATTCCCGCGTTCGCGGGAGCGACATACCTAAGCGGGAGACGAACGATGATGAAGGTGTACTACGAAAAGGACGCCGACCTGTCGCTGATCAAGGGTAAGAAGGTCACGATCGTCGGCTACGGCTCGCAGGGACACGCGCACGCGCTCAATCTCAACGATTCGGGCGTCAAGGTGACGGTCGGGCTGCGCAAGGGCGGCGCGTCGTGGGACAAGGCGAAGAAGGCGGAGCTCAAGGTCGCCGAGATTCCCGACGCGGTCAAGGGCGCCGATGTCGTCATGATGCTGATGCCCGACGAGCACATCGCCGCGACGTACAAGACCGAGGTCGAGCCGCACATCAAGAATGGCGCCACGCTCGCGTTCGCGCACGGCTTCAATATCCACTATGGCCAGGTCGTTCCGCGCGCCGATCTCGATGTCGTGATGATCGCGCCCAAAGCGCCCGGTCATACCGTTCGGTCGACGTACGTCGCGGGCGGCGGCGTGCCGATGCTGATCGCAGTCCATCAGGACCCGAGCCGCAAGGCGCGCGACGTGGCGCTCTCGTACGCGGCGGCGATCGGCGGCGCGCGCGCCGGCGTGATCGAAACCAACTTCCGCGAGGAGACCGAAACCGATCTCTTCGGCGAGCAGGTCGTCCTGTGCGGCGGCCTGGTCGAATTGATCAAGGGCGGCTACGAGACGCTGGTCGATGCCGGCTACGCGCCGGAAATGGCGTACTTCGAATGCCTGCACGAGGTGAAGCTGATCGTCGACCTGATCTACGAGGGCGGCATCGCGAACATGAACTACTCGATCAGCAACAACGCCGAGTACGGCGAGTACGTGACGGGACCGAAGATCGTCACCGCCGACACCAAGCGCGTGATGAAGGAAGTGCTCACCCGCATCCAGAGTGGCGAATACGCGAAGGATTTCATCCTCGAGAACCGCGCCGGCGCGCCGACGCTGCTGTCACGCCGGCGGCTCACCGCCGAGCATTCGATCGAGCAGATCGGCGAGAAGTTGCGCTCGATGATGCCGTGGATCAAGAAGAACAAGCTCGTCGACCAGTCGCGCAACTGAAGCGCGCTCGAGCGCAGCGATCGCGAGGCGCGGCCCGGCAGCGCGGCTGGGCCGGCCTCGTGCTGCTGCTGATCGCGCTCGTGATCGTCGCCTTTCTCGCCAAGGACGCGCTCAAACAATACGGCGCGTCGCGCGATGCGACCGCAACCCAATCGAAGTCGTCGGCAACGAATCGGGATGCTGCCGCTGTCGACGCGACGCCTCCCGACACGTCGAGCACCACGTTCACTCCGATCGAACGCGCGCGCCGTCGAGGACGTGATCCGGCGGCAGGCGGACGAGCAAGCGAAGCGGATGCCTTAACCACCGGCCGTATAATGCGGCGATGAGCATTGCGATGCTTGCGCCGTGAAGGTTCCCTATCCGCATCCTCTGATCGCCCGTGAGGGCTGGCCGTACATCGCGCTCGCCGTGGTCGTCGCGTTAGCGCTCTCGTTCTCGCCGCTGTGGCCGCTTGCGATGGTCGCGTGGCTCGTCGTCGTTTTCATCGTCCAGTTCTTCCGCGACCCGCCTCGCGAGGCGCCCGATGCTGCCAACGCCGTGCTGTGTCCCGCCGACGGCCGCGTGCTGCAGGTCGAGCGCGCGCGCGATCCCTATCTCGATCGCGATGCGCTCAAGATCAGCGTGTTCATGAACGTGTTCAACGTGCATTCGAACCGCAGCCCCGTCGACGGCGTCGTCAAGGCGGTCTGGTATCACTCCGGCTTGTTCGTCAACGCCTCGCTGGACAAGGCGTCGCTCGACAACGAGCGCAACGCGTTGCACATTGCGACGCCAGCGGGCCAGCAGGTCACATGCGTTCAGGTCGCGGGCCTGATCGCGCGCAGGATCCTCTGCTACGTGAAGGCCGGCGACCGTCTCGCGCGGGGCGAGCGTTACGGCTTCATCCGTTTCGGCTCGCGCGTCGACGTCTATCTCGATCCTGCCGCGGTCCCCCGCGTCGCGATCGGCGATGCCGTTCACGCGACGGCGACGGTCATCGCAGAGCTTCCCGCGTAGTCGGGCCGACTGGCAGGCGCACGAAGTTGCTGTTACGCTGACGCCGGATCGCTCTCCCCATGGCGGACTTCGACACTCAGCGCGCGCTGCAGAAGAACCGCATCCGGCGGCGTGGCATCTATCTGCTTCCGAACGCCTTCACGACGGCGGCATTGTTCGCCGGCTTCTACGCGATCGTGCAGGCGATGAACACGAATTTCGATCAGGCTGCGGTCGCGATCTTCATCGCGATGGTGCTCGACAGCCTCGATGGCCGCGTCGCGCGGCTCACGCGCACGCAAAGCGCGTTCGGCGCCGAGTACGACAGCCTCGCCGACATGGTGAGCTTCGGGGCGGCGCCTGCGCTCGTCATCTACGAGTGGACGCTCAAAGGGCTCGGCAAATGGGGCTGGGTCGCCGCGTTCGTCTACGTCGCCGGCGCGGCGCTTCGACTCGCGCGTTTCAACGTGATGCTCGACGTGACCGACAAGCGTTGGTTTACGGGGCTGCCGAGCCCGGCTGCCGCGGCGATCGTCGCGGGCTTCGTGTGGATCATCAACGATTACATCATCGACCCGTACGAGGTGCGCTGGTGGGCGTGGGCGCTGACCATCGTGAGCGGGCTTACGATGGTGAGCAACGTCAAGTATTACAGCTTCAAGGCGATCAACCTGCGCAAGAGCGTTCCCTTCGTCGCCGTGCTGCTGTTCGTCGCGACGATCGCGCTGATCTCGATCCAGCCGCCGCTCGTGCTGTTTCTCGGCTTCGTTGCCTACCTCGTTTCAGGTTACGTGATCTCGGCGTGGACGCTGCTGCGGCGCGGCCGTGCGCCGGACGCGGTTTGACCCAACCCCTTGCGAATCCAGCGAAATTGCGGTTATAGTCCGACGCAATGAGCAGCGAACTTCACCTCGACGGCCGCCGCGCGATCCTCGCGCTGTCCTCCCTTCCGGGCGGCCTGCTGCTGCTGCTGCGCCCCGCGCGCAGATAACGACACCCCCCTTCTCGCAGTAACGCGTGCCTCTCCGGCGACAACGAGCGCCGGACGAGGCGTTCACTCGATTGCGCCTCCCCCAAGGAGCGGACCATGGACGACCACTTGATCATTTTCGACACCACGCTTCGCGACGGCGAGCAAAGCCCCGGCGCGTCGATGACCAAGGACGAGAAAATGCGCATCGCGAAGCAGCTCGAGCGGCTGCGCGTCGATGTGATCGAGGCCGGATTCCCCGCGTCGTCGAACGGCGACTTCGACGCGGTGCACGCGATCGCCGCGGCGATCCGCGACAGCACCGTGTGCGGGCTCGCGCGCGCGAACGAGAACGACGTTCGCCGCTGCGGCGACGCGATCAAGCCGGCGCGCGCCGGACGCATCCATACGTTCATCGCGAGCTCGCCGATCCACATGCAGATGAAGCTGCGGATGACGCCGGACCAGGTGCTCGAGCAGGCCGTGAAGTCGGTTGGCTGGGCGCGCGAGTACACCGACAACGTCGAGTTCTCGCCGGAGGACGCGGGACGCTCCGAGCCCGATTTCCTGTGCCGGCTGCTCGAGGCGGTCATTCGCGCGGGCGCCGATACGGTCAACATTCCGGACACCGTCGGCTACACGATGCCATGGCAGTTCGGCGCGCTGGTCAAGTCGCTGCGCGAGCGCATTCCCAATTCCGACCGTGCCGTATGGTCGGTGCACTGCCACAACGATCTCGGTGTCGCGGTTGCGAACTCGCTCGCTGCCGTGATGAACGGTGCGCGTCAGGTCGAGTGCACGGTGAACGGACTCGGAGAGCGGGCGGGCAACGCATCGCTCGAGGAAATCGTGATGGCGGTTCGCACGCGCAAGGACGTGTTCGCCTGCACGACGCGTATCGATTCGACGCAGATCGTCGCCGCGTCGAAGCTGGTCTCCACGATTACGGGGTTTCCCGTTCAGCCGAACAAGGCGATCGTCGGCGCCAATGCGTTCGCGCACGAATCGGGCATCCATCAGGACGGCGTGCTGAAGCACCGAGAAACCTACGAGATCATGCGCGCGCAGGACGTCGGCTGGGTTGCGAACAAGCTGTCGCTCGGAAAGCTTTCCGGGCGCAATGCATTCAAGACGCGGCTCGCCGAGCTCGGCATCGATCTCGGCAACGAGGAATCGCTCAACGTCGCGTTCGTGAAGTTCAAGGAGCTCGCCGACAAGAAGGGACAGGTGTTCGACGAAGACCTGCAGGCGCTGATATCCGAAGAGTCGATGACGCCCGAGCGCGAGCACTATCGGCTCGCCACGCTCAAGGTCGTCTCGGAGACCGGCGTGGTGCCGCACGCGCGCGTCGCGATCGTCGCCGGTGATGCGGAGCTTCACGCCGAGACCAACGGCGACGGCCCCGTCGACGCGACGTTCAAGGCCATCGAGCGGATGGTGCAGTCGAACGCGAAGCTGCTGCTCTATTCGGTCAACGCGATCACCACGGGCACCGACGCGCAGGGCGAGGTCACGGTCCGGCTGGAAAGAGACGGCCGCATCGTCAACGGCAACGGTGCCGACACCGACATCATCGTCGCCTCGGCGAAGGCTTACCTCAGCGCGTTGAACAAGCTGCACGACCGCGAGCAGCGGCTCAATCCGCAGCTCGCAGCCTGACCGGCGAACAGGCCGCGTAGCCAAGACAGGGGTGCGTTGTGGCCGCGGCGCATCCCTTCTTCACGATCGGCCACTCGACGCGGCCGATCGACGCGTTCGTCGACCTGCTTCGTCAGAACGGCGTTGGTGTCCTCGCCGACATTCGAACCGTGCCGAAGTCGCGCACCAATCCGCAATACAACGCCGACGCGCTCGCCGCGGCTCTTTCTCGTGACGCGATCAGCTACGCGCACATTGCGGCGCTGGGGGGCCTGCGACCGAAGCGGCGCGACATCGCGACCGACGTCAATGCGTTCTGGGACAATGCGAGTTTTCACAATTACGCCGACTACGCGATGACGCCAGCGTTTCGCAGCGGTCTCGACGCGCTGCGCGCGCTCGCGCACGACAAGCGATGCGCAATCATGTGCGCGGAAGCGGTGTGGTGGCGCTGTCATCGCCGGATCGTCACCGATTACCTGCTGCACGATGGACAGATCGTCCTGCACATCCTCGGCGACGGGCGCACCGAGCCCGCGAAGATGACGCCCGCGGCGACGCCGACGGCAGACGGGCTTGCCTATCCCTCCGCGATCGCGCAGCGGGCGCTTCCATTGTGAGCGGCGGCGATCAGGCGGCGTTGCCGCCGGCGATCGACGTCGGGGCCGAGTCGTTTGCGCTCTGGCCCGACGGACAGAAGACCGCGCCGCTCGCGGCGCCGCTCGCCGCGATGACGACGTTCGCCGATCATCCGCGTTACCACGACGCGCTCGTCGCGGCGGTGTTGCGCGCCGAACACGACTCGCGATTCCGGATGGAGATCTTTCGCGGCGGCTGCGGCGTCAAGGTGCGCGACATTGCGCAATGGAACGATCGCGCCGCCGATCTCGTCCACGCGCGCGCGATCGCGCTCGCGCACCGGACGCTTTCGCGCCGCGACGTGTTCGTCGACGATTGCTGGGCAAGCGTCTACCGCGCCGGCGACTACTGCATGCCGCACAGCCATCTGCGCGCGAACGTGAGCCTCGTTTACCTGCTGGATGCCGGCGACGGCGATCCCGCCGACACGATCGCCGGGCGCCTCTGCTTCGCCGATCCGCGCATCGACGCGTGCTGCCCCGACGAGCCGGGCCGGGTGACCCAATTGATCATGCCGGAAATGACAGCCGGCACGATGGTGATCTTCGCCGCCGACTACCTGCATCACGTCAATCCGTATGGAGGAACGCGGCCGCGGATCACGCTTTCGTGGAACGTGACGCTCGAGCGCCTGCCGGGACGGCCGGGTATCGGTTGGACGTAGCGCCGCGTCACGGGATTTTTGCGCTAAAATATTGTTTTCGTTCTGATTGCTGCGACGCAATCGCGCACCCCACGCCCCACAAGGATCCCGAATGAGCACGCCCATTTACGGCCCCGGCATTCAAATCATCGGCCGCATCACGCCCGAATACGCGCAGATCCTCACGCCCGATGCCGTCGCGTTCGCAGCGAACCTGCAACGCGAATTCGGCGCTCGGCGCGCCGAGCTTCTCTCGCGGCGAGCGGCGAGACAGGCGCAATTCGACGCGGGCAAGTTGCCGGACTTCCTGCCCGAAACGCGCCCGGTCCGCGAATCCGACTGGACGTGCGCGCCGACGCCGGCCGACATACAGGATCGCCGCGTCGAGATCACGGGTCCAGTCGACCGCAAGATGATCATCAACGCGCTCAACTCGGGCGCGAGCGTCTTCATGGCGGACTTCGAGGACGCGAATACGCCGAAGTGGGACAACAACATCCAGGGTCATCTCAATCTGCGCGACGCGATCCGCCGCCGCATCGACTACGTTTCGCCCGAAGGCAAGGCGTACAAGCTCGACGCCAAGGTGGCGACGCTGTTCGTGCGTCCGCGCGGCTGGCACTTGCCCGAGAAGCACGTGCGCATCGACGGTGCGCCGATCGCGGGCGGCCTCTTCGACTTCGCGCTCTACTTCTTCCACAACGCGAAGGAACTGCTCGCGCGCGGCAGCGGCCCGTACTTCTACTTGCCGAAGCTCGAAAGCCATCTCGAAGCGCGGTTGTGGAACGACGTGTTCATCGCGGCGCAGGACGCGCTTGGCGTGCCGCGCGGCACGATCAAGGCGACGGTGTTGATCGAGACGATCCTCGCCGCGTTCGAGATGGACGAGATCCTCTACGAACTGCGCGAACATTCGGCGGGCCTCAACGCGGGCCGCTGGGACTACATCTTCTCGTGCATCAAGAAATTCCGCAGCAACCGCGACTTCTGCCTCGCCGATCGCGCGCTCGTCACGATGACGACGCATTTCATGAAGAGTTATGCCGAGCTTCTGATCAAGACGTGCCATCGACGCAACATTCATGCGATGGGCGGCATGGCCGCGCAGATTCCCGTCAAGAACGACGAGGCGGCCAACGCCGAGGCGTTCGCGAAGGTGAAGGCCGACAAGGAGCGCGAAGCGACGTACGGACACGACGGCACATGGGTCGCGCATCCCGGCCTCGTCCCCGTCGCGAAAGAGGCGTTCGACCGGCTGATGCCGGGCGCGAACCAGATCGCGAGCAAGAAGCGCGACGACGTGCGCGTGAGTGCCGCCGATCTGCTGAAGTTCGAGCCGGAATCGCCGATCACCGAGAAGGGCATTCGGCTCAACGTCAACGTCGCGATCCAGTACATCGGCGCATGGCTCGCCGGGCAGGGCGCAGTGCCGATTTTCAATCTGATGGAAGACGCCGCGACCGCCGAGATCTCGCGCTCGCAGGTGTGGCAATGGATGCGCTCGCCAAAGGGCAAGCTCGACGACGGACGCAAGGTGACCAAGGACATGGTCGCGGCGATGATTCCGCAGGAGCTCGCCAAGATCCGCGACCTGCTCGGCGCCGGGTTCGCGGCGGGTCGCTACGAGGAAGCGGCGTCGATCTTCAGCGAGCTCGTCGCGAACGACACATTCGTCGAGTTCCTGACGCTTCCGGCGTACGAGCGCATCGACTAGCTTGAGCTTCGGGCGGGGACGCCTGAGCGTGCGCCTCCCGTGCCCGCCGGCTGCGAACGAGCGCGACGCATTTCATTTAGTCAAACTATGGATCGTATTGTGATAATCGATTTGACGAATGAGAATCGGCGCTCGCACAATTACGCTATCGGTACCCCGGCTTGACGCCGACGGTCAACGTGCCGCGCGCGAGTTCGTGAGCGCGGCCACTTGCAAAGGAGAGCGACGATGAAAGCGTTGAAGGGTTCGCGGACCCACGACAACCTCAAAGCCGCGTTCGCGGGCGAATCGCAGGCGAACCGGCGCTATCTGTATTTCGCCAACAAGGCCGACGTCGAGGGTCAGAACGACGTCTCGGCGCTGTTTCGCTCGACGGCGGAAGGCGAGACGGGGCACGCGCATGGCCACCTCGACTACCTCGCGCACGTTGGCGACCCGGCGACGGACCTGCCGATCGGCTCGAGCCGCCAGAATCTGAAGGCTGCGGTCGCCGGCGAGACGCACGAGTACACCGACATGTATCCGGGCATGGCGAAAGCCGCGCGCGACGAAGGCTTCGAGGAGATCGCCGACTGGTTCGAGACGCTTGCGAAGGCCGAACGCTCGCACGCCAACCGCTTCCAGCGCGCATTGGACGCGTTGTCCGACTGAAAGACCCGAGGACGGATCGGGCGGCCCTCGACGGCCGCTCGATTCCCGCTCGCTTCTCGCGGCAACGACGTTCGCGGACGCATAGCGTCCAACCAGCGTGCGCTCGCACGAAACATAGCGGATTCCAATGACCACGCGCGAGGGAAGTCTCGAAGCGCCGACGCGGCACGCAATCGATTGGCGCAACCCCGAGTTCTACGAGCTCGCGGCGGTCGAGAAAGAGCTGGAACGCGTTTTCGACATCTGCCACGGTTGTCGGCGTTGCGTGAGCCTGTGCGCGGCGTTTCCGACGCTGTTCGATCTCATCGACGAGGGCAAGAGCGGCGAGATCGACGGCGTTGCGAAGGCCGATTACTGGAAGGTCGTCGATCACTGCTACCTGTGCGACCTTTGTTACATGACGAAGTGTCCCTACGTTCCGCCGCACCCCTGGAACGTCGATTTCCCGCACTTGATGCTGCGCGGCAAGGCGTACAAGTTCAAGACGCAAGGGGCACGCCTTCGTGACCGGATGCTCACGAGCACCGACCGGATGGGAAAGCTCGCCGCGATACCGGTCGTCGCGCAGACGGTGAACAAGATGAACGCGATGCCGCTCGCGCGCAAGGCGATGGAAAAAGTGCTCGGCGTCGCTGCCGGAGCGAAGTTGCCGCCGTACGCGAGCCGCCCGCTGCGGACAAGCGCGGCACGCTCGATCGCATGGCCGGTGCGCGACGGTGCGCGCACCCCGGGCAAGGTCGCGGTGTTTTCGACTTGTTACGTCAATTACAACGAGCCCGGGATCGGACACGATCTGCTTGCAATCCTCGCGCACAACGAGGTCCCGTATAGGCTGGTCGAGCAGGAAGCGTGCTGCGGGATGCCGAAGCTCGAGCTCGGCGATTTCGAGACGGTCGAGAAGCTCGCTAACGTGAACATTGCGGCGCTCGCGCCGCTCGCGCGCGACGGCTACGCGATCATGACGCCGGTGCCCTCCTGCACGCTGATGTTCAAGCACGAGCTGCCGTTGATCTTCCCCGAGAACGCCGACGTGAAGCTCGTGTCCGACGCGATGTTCGACCCGTTCGAATACATCGTGCTGCGCGAACGAGACGGTCTGCTGCGCAAGGACTTCAAGCAGCCGCTCGGCAACGTGAGCTACCACATCCCCTGTCATTCGCGCGTGCAGAACATCGGCCAGCGAACGCGCGAGGCGCTGCAATGGATTCCGGACACGACCGTGCACACGGTCGAGCGCTGCGCGGGCCACGACGGCACCTACGGCGTGAAGACCGAGTCCTTTGCCGCTTCGATGAAGATCGGCCGCCCCGTGTTTCGCCAGATGGCAGAGCCCAACCCGGATTATCTGAGCTCCGATTGTCCGATTGCCGGTCGGCGTATCGAGCAGGGCATCGAGGATTCCACGGGCGGCGCGCCGCGAAGGCGCCATCCGCTGACGCTGCTGCGAATCGCTTACGGCATCGCCGAATGACCATGGCCGCGCGCGCGGCTGCGCTTTGAGAACATCATGAAACCCGACCTCACCTCCCGCATCACCGCCGAATCGCTGATGACGCTCGAAGCGTACGCGAAGGCGCGGCCGCAGTTCCGCGCTCGCGTGCTCGAGCACAAGAAGCCGCGAAGCGTTCGCCTCGGCGAGCACGTGACGCTGTTGTTCGAGGATGAGCTCACGATCCGGTATCAAATCCAGGAGATGCTTCGCATCGAGAAGACGTTCGAGCAAGCCGGCATCGACGACGAGCTCGACGCCTACAATCCGCTGGTGCCGGACGGCACGAACCTCAAGGCGACGATGCAGATCGAGTACGACGAACCCGAAGCCCGTCGGGCCGCGCTCGGCCGGCTGAAAGGCATCGAGGATCGCGTCTACGTTCAGGTCG
Source organism: uncultured beta proteobacterium (assembly GCA_963728935.1). Lineage (GTDB taxonomy): Bacteria > Pseudomonadota > Gammaproteobacteria > Burkholderiales > Casimicrobiaceae > CAVSMC01. The sequence continues at coordinate 434,250 of CAVSMC010000012.1, forward strand.
AAGGTCACCCGCGCGTGTATGCGATCGCCGACGAGGACCTCGAACGCGAGACGCCCGAGAAGACCTCCGCCGTCCACTTTCTGCGCCTCGATCTGACCCCGCCGATGATCGAGGCGCTCAAGGCGGGCGCGAGTCTCGGTGTGGGCGTGGACCATCCGCAGTACACGGCCGCGATACCCGCGGTCGATCCGGCGACGCGCGAAGCGCTCGTCGCCGATCTCGACTAGCGGCGTGAGCGGCGTCAGACGCTCTCGGGCCGCGTGAGCCGATACCGGTAGTCGACCGAAGGCTCGCCGCGGAACGTCGTCTTGACCGTGTGGCGGCGGCGGACGAAACCGAGCGCCTCGATCAGACAACGCGCCGGCACGTTGCGGTAGTCCATGGCGGCGCGAATCTCGCGGGCGTCGTAGGCGCGCCAAAGATGCTCGATGGCCGCGCGGCACGCTTCGCGCGCCATGCCCTGCCGCGCGTAGCGCGAGAAGACGTAGTACGCGAGAAACACGATCCGGTCCGGCCGAACAGTCGCCTCGATCACGCCGACGTAATCGCCGTCGGTGAGGCGCATCGCCCAGTTCAGCCAGAGCTGCCCGGTCGGTGCATACGGGTTGGACACGCGCGCGAAGCGCTGGCGCAGATCCTCGACGTCGGCGGGTGGCTGCGCGTCGATCCAGCGGTAGAGCTCGCGATCCGCGAAGCCGGCGAACATCGCATCCGCGTGCGTCGGCGCAAGCGGCTCGAGCGTGAGCCGCGCCGTCGTCAGCGTTCCTCCGACGTAGATCAGCGGCGCTTTCATTGCGTCGCCCGCCGCCTCGGCCGGCGCAGCGCAACGCCGCCGGCGTCCATTCGGTCGTGGAGCATGCGAATCGGGGTCGAAGGCGGTCGCCGCTCGGAGCCCGTCAGTCCCTGAAGTTGCCGTACTGCAACGGAAAGTCGGTCACCTGCTGCTTGACGAGCGCGATCACCCGCTGCAGGTCGTCGCGCTTCGCGCCCGCGACACGCACGGCATCGCCCTGGATCGTCGCCTGGACCTTGAGCTTGCTGTCTTTGATCATCCGCACGATCTTCTTGGCGAGCTCGGCTTCGACCCCGACGCGCAGCGTCACGGCGCGCTTCACCTTGTTGCCGGATATCTTCTCGATCGCGCCGTAATCGAGCGCGCGGACGTCGACGCCCCGCTTGGTGAGCCTCGCCGTCATGATGTCGGCGACCTGCGACAGCTTGAAATCGTCGTCGGCGAACAGCGTGAGCGACTTGTCGGCAAGCTCGACGCGCGCGTCCGAGCCCTTGAAGTCGAACCGGTTCGAGACTTCCTTGTTCGTTTGGTCGACAGCGTTACGCACTTCGACCTGATTCACTTCCGAGACGATGTCGAATGACGGCATGAGGATTCCGCTCGCGAAAACCGCCGGCGAGGCTAGCACGGCGTCGGCAACCGACGCAAACCGGTGCGCGGCCGCTCCGCGCGGGTGCGGCCGCTGCGGGGCGATCGGACCATCGAGCGGGCACTGTTGCGCAGACAGCACGTCAGCAGACAGGAAAACAGGCTGTAGGCGATTGTCTACTTGCGCGTGAGCGGGCATTGTTGGCATGTTTAGTGCGTATGGGAGCAACACCGGTACTGGGGAGTGATGACCATGACGACGACGCAGCCGACCATCTCACTGGCCGATCTTCAGGCGATCTACTCCGTCGCGGAAGTCGATCGCGCTCTCGAGGATGGTGCAACGCAACGAAACGAGGGCCTCAAGGGCTGGTACCAGAGGATGCGCGACCTCGGCGGGTCGCGTTACATCATCAAGCCGTCGTCGCCCGCCGCCGTCGACGCGCTCTACGACGCGTCCCCCAATTTCACCGAGGTGATCGACGACGTCCGTAAGTTCATCGCGCTTGCGATTTCCGGTAACGAAGCCGTCCAATTCACGCCGATTCTGCTGTTGGGCGAGCCCGGCCTGGGCAAGACGTACTTCGCGAAGAAGTTGGCGCAAGCGCTCGCGACCGGCTTCGAATTCGTCTCGATGAGCTCGCTCACGGCGGGCTGGGTGCTGACCGGCGCGTCGGCGCAGTGGCACAACGCTCGGCCGGGCAAGGTCGCGCAATCGTTGATCGAAGGGGAGTACGCAAACCCGGTTGTCGTGCTCGACGAGATCGACAAGTCCGGCGGCGACCACCGTTACGACCCGATGGGCGCGTTGTACACGCTGCTCGAGCGCGACACGGCGATCCATTTCAAGGACGAGTTCATCGACGTCGACATGGACGCGTCGCACATCCTCTGGGTCGCGACGGCGAACGACGAGACGTCGCTTCCCGAGCCGATCCTCAACCGGATGAACGTCTATGCGATCGATCGCCCGGACGCCGACGGCGCGCGCCGCATCGCGCTCGCCGTCTACCGCGAAATCCTCGACCAGCACAACTGGCCGTTCCCGCCCGATCCTTCCGACGACGTGATCGAGCGCCTCGCCGCGCTGCCGCCGCGCGACATGCGCAAGCTGCTGCTCGACGCGTTCGGCAGCGCCAGGCTCGCCGGCCGCGACCAACTGGTGCCCGAAGACATCGACGCGAAGAAGCTCTGCGGCCGTCGCGCGCGCGTCGGCTTCTAGTCCAGGAGCCCGTCCGCTACGCTCCTAGAGCGGCGCTTCGCCGCGAAGCGCCGCCGCGAGCTGCGCGGTGATCGCGGCGATCGGATGGTCCCATTCGCCGAAACGCTGCTGGCGGAAGACGCGCACCGTTGGATACCACAGCGAGCGCTCCGCCGAGCGACGCCACCGCCAGCAGGGGTTGAATCGATCGAGCAGCCACACCGGCTTGCCGAGCGCCCCCGCCACGTGTGCGACGGACGTATCCGGCGTGATCACGACGTCGAGCGCCGAGATGATCGCCGCGGAATCGCCGAAATCCCGGATGTCGGCGGTGAAGTCCAATACGCGTGACGCGAGTGCGCCAAGCAGTGCGCGGTCGCCCGCGTTGCCGAGCTGCAGGCTTACGAACGTCGCGCCTTCCGTTGCGACGAGCGGCGCCAACTGCGCGAGCGGCACCGATTTCTGCTTGCTCGCATAGCCCTGATCGCCGTGTGCGTGCGCAGCCCACGCCAGGCCGACCCGAAGCGTTGGAATGGCCTCGATGCGCGGCGTCCAGGTCGCCACGCGCTCGGTGGGCGCCGACAGATACGGGATCGGGCCGGGCAGCGCGTCGGCCGTGATGCCGAGAAGGTGCGCGAGCGAGAGCACCGATGCACGCGCGATCGGCGGCTTCGGCAACGCTGCGAGCGCCGACGCGTCGGTGAGCACGCGATCGACGCCTGCCGCTGACGCGAGCAGCGGCGCGAGCGGCCGCCAATAGTCGTCGACCAGGAGCACGATCTCCGCGACGCGCTTGCGCGCAGGCGCGATCAGCCGCGCGAACTGCACGACGTCGCCAAGGCCCTGCTCGGCGAGCAGCAGCAGCGGACCGTGCAGCTTCGCGCCGCCCCAGATGGGGAGCTCGGCGAAGCGGCGCGGCGGCCCGTAGCGTCCGTCGGGACGGTCCTCGAACGCGCGAAAGCCGCGCTCGAAGTCGCCACGGCCAAGCCGCGCGCTTGCGATGCCAAAGCGCGCGTCCCAATCGTCGGGATCCAGCGCGGCGGCCTGCTTGTACGCATCCTCGGCGCGATCGAGGTCACCCGACCAATGTCGCAGCAGCCCCAGCTTCTGCCAGAACGACGCCGAGCGCGGAGCCGGCGTTGCGAGCGCCTCGAGCGCGGCGAGCGCGCCGTCGAGGTCGCCGTCGAGCGCCTGCGCGAAGAGTTTGCCGCTGTGCGCCGCGAGATGGTCCGGCTTCGCCACAAGGGCGCGCTCGAACGCCGCGCGTGCGCCGGCCGTGTTGCCGCGGCGGTTCAGCAGATCGCCGAGGTTCGCCGCCGCGTCCGCAAACGCGGGAAACCGCGCGAGCGCGCGCTCGAATGCCTGCACGGCTTCGGGCCGTCGCGCGAGGCGATCGAGCGCGATGCCAAGACTGTTGTACGCCTGCGCGCAGTCGGGATCGAGCTGGACCGCGCGCTCGAGATGGAAGATCGCGTTGAGCGGCCGCCCGGCTGCAAGCAGTGCGAACCCCAAATTGCTGCGCGCGGTCGCCTCGCCCGGTAGGACGGCGGCGAGCTGCTCGAAGCGCTGCACGGCAAGCTTCGGACGACCGGCCTGCAATGCAAGCGCGCCGGCGTTATTGAGCGCGGCAGGGTCGGTCGGGTGATCGGCGAGGTAGGTGGCGTATGCGTCCTCGGCTTCGGCGAGACGCCCGGACTTGTGCAGCCGGAACGCCTGCGCGAGCCTCGCCGTATCGGTGCTGCCGGGAACCGGCGCCTTCACTCGCGACATCGACGCTCGCGGTCAGCTCGCGAAGCCGATCTTCTTGTGCGTGCCGTCGCAGAACGGCTTGCGGCTCGAACCGCCGCAGCGGCACAGCCATGTCTCGACGATGACCGCGCGCACGCCGTCGGTGCCAATGACCTCCATCGATCCCGTGCAATGCAGAGGACCGTTGCGGATCGGCGAGACGACGAGGTCCGCGTGCTCGGCTGCGGTGCCGGTGGACTTCTCGCCCGCGGGCGCGAGCCGGCCGTCGTGCGCGAAGCCTGACGTCGCGTGGCTGTTGTCGCAATACGGCTTGTTGCGCGACGCCCCGCAGCGGCACAGCGTGACGCGGGCCTCGACGGGCGCGTCGGCGACTTTGACGCGGCCGCGAACGTTCAGCGGTCCCTGCGCGCCGAGCGCCACGCTGTTGATCGCATCGGCTGCGCGTTCGTGCCCAGCCGGGCGTTCCAGATGCAGCGCGCCGCTCGGGCAGCGATCGATGACCGCCGCGAGCGCGTCGAGCGGCGCGTTGTCCGGCTGGCTCCATGGGTCGTGCTTCGAGCTGAACACGGCGGGCAATCCGCGCGTGCATTCGCCGGCGTGAATGCAGCGCTCCTCGTTCCACGTGACGCTCGCCTGCGTCCCTTCGTACCGATAGATCTTGACGGTTTCGTTCATATCGCCCTCCGTCGAACGCGTCCCGAAGCCGTACCCGCTAGGCGCGCCGCTGACCTGCGTTGGCGGCGATGCGCATGCGCAGCGCGTTGAGCTTGATGAACCCCTCGGCGTCCTTCTGATCGTACGCGCCGGCGTCGTCCTCGAACGTCGCAATCGACGTGTCGAACAGCGAGTCCGTCTTCGACTCGCGCCCGACACACATGATCGTGCCTTTGTAGAGCTTGAGCCGCACGCTGCCGTTGACCGTCTGCTGCGACGCGTCGATCAGCCCTTGCAGCAAGCGGCGCTCGGGGCTGAACCAGTAGCCGTTGTAGATCATGCGCGCGTAGCGCGGCATCAGGTCGTCCTTGAGCGCCAGCACCTCGCGGTCGAGCGTCAGCGACTCCATCGCGCGGTGGCCCTTCAGCATTATGGTGCCGCCGGGCGTTTCATAGCAGCCGCGCGACTTCATGCCGACGTAGCGGTTCTCGACCAGATCGAGGCGGCCGATGCCGTGCTTGCCGCCGAGCGCGTTGAGCTTCGCGAGCACGTTGGCGGGCGAGAGCTTCTTGCCGTCGATGGCGACGATGTCGCCCCGTGCATACGCGAGCTCGATCACCTGCGGCTTGGCGGGCGCCTTCTCCGGCGACACGGTGATCCGCCACATCGACGCTTCCGGCTCGAAGTTCGGATCCTCGAGGATGCCGCCCTCGTAGCTGATGTGCAGCAGGTTCGCGTCCATCGAGTAAGGCGCGCCGCCCTGGCGCTTCTTGAAATCGACCGGGATGCGGTGCCGATCAGCGTAGGCGAGGAGCTTCTCGCGCGACGTCAGGTCCCACTCGCGCCACGGCGCGATCACCTTGATCGACGGCGCGAGCGCGTACGCGCCGAGCTCGAAGCGAACCTGATCGTTGCCCTTGCCGGTCGCACCGTGCGAAATCGCATCCGCCGAGGTCTTGCGCGCGATCTCGACCAGGTGCTTGGCGATCAGCGGGCGCGCGATCGACGTTCCGAGCAGGTACTCGCCTTCGTACAGGGCGTTGGCGCGAAACATCGGGAACACGAACTCGCGGACGAATTCTTCGCGCAGATCCTCGATGAAGACGTTCTTCTTCTTGATGCCGAGCGCGAGCGCCTTCTTTCGCGCCGGCTCGACTTCTTCCCCTTGGCCGATGTCGGCGGTGAACGTCACGACTTCGCACTGATAGACGTCCTGCAGCCACTTGAGGATGACCGAGGTGTCGAGCCCGCCCGAATAGGCGAGCACTACTTTCTTGATGTCGGGCATGCGTACTTTCCGCGAGTGATTTGTGGTGTGAGGGCAGCGATCCGCGCGTTCGCCGATGCGCGGCCGCGCGATGCGGCGTCTATCAGTCGATCTTCAGGCCGACTTTGCGAATGACCGGCGACCATCGCTCGGTCTCGCCCTTGATCAGCCTGCCGAAGTCCTCGGGCGTTCCGCCGATCAGGTCGAAGCCTTGCGCGTTCATCTTCTGGACGACGTCGGGCATCTTGAGAATCGCGTTCATCTCGACGTTCAGCCGCTGCACGATCGGACGCGGCGTGCCGGCCGGAACGAGCACGCCATTCCACGCGAGCGCCTCGAATCCCGGGTAGCCCGATTCGGCGATCGACGGCAGCTCGGGCAACAGCGGAAAGCGCTTCGCCGTGGTCACCGCGAGCGCACGCAGCTTGCCCGCCCGGATCTGCGCCTGCAGCGGCTGCATCACGGCGAACATCATTTGGGTTTCGTTCTGGATCGTCGCGGTTACTGCGGGCGGCGAGCCGTTGAACGGCACGTGCACGGCGTCGAACCCTGCCAGTTGCTTGAGCAGCTCCATATTGAGGTGCGACGAGCTGCCGTTGCCGACCGATGCGTAATTGAGCTTGCCGGGGTTGGCCTTCGCGTACGCAACCAGCTCCTGCACGTTTTTCACCGGCAATTGCGCGTTCACGGCGAGCACATTCGGCTGGCTCGACGTGATGATCACCGGCGCGAGATCCTTCTGCACGTCATAGGGCAGCTTCGACAGCAAGGGGCCGAACGACAACGGACCTGGATAGCCGAGCACCATCGTGTAACCGTCGGGTGGCGCCTTCGCGGTCTCGGCGACTGCCACGGTGCCGCCGGCCGCCGGCTTGTTGTCGACGATGACGGGCTGTCCGAGCCGCGTCGACAGCTTTTCGGCAATCGCGCGGCCGAGCGTGTCGATCGAGCTTCCCGCCGGCGCCGTCATCAGGAAGCGCAATGGCCGATCGGGCCACGGCTGAGCGTTGGCGACCGTCGAAACAGCGCTCATCAGCACGGCGAGCGTGCGCAGGATGGCGATGGCCAGTGCTTGTCTCATCGGGTGCGGTCTCGCAAGTGAAACGATGCGCGGCGCTCGCCTCACGCCGGTCGATGGCAAACGGCCTCGATGTTGTTGCCATCGGGGTCGAGCACGAACGCGCCGTAGTAGTGCTCATGATAATCGGGACGCAGTCCCGGCGGTCCATTGTCCTTAGCGCCGGCGGCGAGCGCTGCGCGATGGAACGTGTCGACCTCGAGGCGCGATTGTGCGGCGAACGCGACGTGCGTGCGCGGTTGCGACTGCGCGGCGCGCCCTTCGAGGATCCAGAACTGCGGCTTGTCGACGCCGAAGCCGATGAACTTCTCGAACTGCATCACTTCGCGGATGCCGAGCGGCGCGAGCGCGGCCGAGTAGAAGGCGCGCGAGCGCTCGACGTTGCTGACGGTGATGCCGATGTGGTCGAACATCGTTCCTCCTATGCGACGACGCGTCCGCAGACGAGATATTCCAGCAGCGCTTTCTGGGCGTGCAGCCGGTTCTCCGCCTCGTCCCAGACGACACTCTGCGGTCCATCGATGACTTCGGCGGCGACTTCCTCGCCGCGATGCGCGGGCAGGCAATGCATGAACAGCGCATCGCGCTTCGCCTGGCGCATCATTTCAGCGTCGACCTGCCAATCCGCGAACGAGCGCTTGCGCTGCTCGTTCTCCGCTTCGAATCCCATGCTCGTCCACACGTCGGTCGTCACGAGATCGGCGCCCTTGCAGGCGGCCATCGGGTCGGCGAACATCCGGTAACGCCCATCGACGGGCATGCCGGCGCATGCCGGATCGAGCTCGTAGCCCGGCGGCGACGATACATGCAGCTGAAAGTCGAACGTGGCCGCGGCCTGCAGCCAGCTCGTCAGCACGTTGTTGGAATCGCCGATCCATGCGACCGTGCGCCCGTCGATCGAGCCGCGGTGCTCGATGTACGTGTACACGTCGGCGAGGATCTGGCACGGGTGATGTTCGTTCGTGAGTCCGTTGATCACCGGCACGCGCGAGTGTGCGGCGAAGCGCTCGATGATCGACTGCTCGAACGTACGGATCATCACGACGTCGACCATCCGCGAAATGACGCGCGCGACGTCCTCGATCGGCTCGCCGCGCGACAGTTGCGTGTCGTGGCGATTGAGGTTGATCGCGATGCCGCCGAGCTGGTTCATTCCCGCTTCGAACGACACGCGCGTTCGCGTCGAAGCCTTCTCGAACACCATGGCGAGCGTGCGGTCGCGCAGTGGCTGGTAGAGCTCGTAGCGCTTGAACCGGTCCTTTATCCAGCCTGTGCGCGCGAACAGATGCGCGAACTCGTCGGCCGAGAAATCGGAAAACTGCAGGAAATGGCGCGGTGGAACGGGCGGCATGCCGAAAGCGTCGCGGCGAGGCGATCGCATGCGCGAAGGCCAACCGCCAAGTCCATTTAAAACAAGATATTAGCATGGGGTGCCGCGGGGCGATTCATCAAGGTGCCCTTGACCCCCGTCAAGGCCCTGCGGCCGCGCCGCCGTTACCCTTGCGCGATCGCATGCTCCCGCCGCCGGCGGAGCGCCTGCGCCAACAACACCCATGAGCGTGGCGGCCGAAGGCAAAGGAGAGGCCGACCCATGAACGCAGCCCCATCGTTGGACCTCGCCGGGACCGGCCTGCCGGCACTCGTGATCCGCGGGCGGCGGCTCTTGCCGATCGTGCAGGGCGGCATGGGAGTCGGCGTATCGGCGCATCGTCTCGCCGGAAGCGTCGCGGCGCTCGGCGCGATGGGGACGATCGCGAGCGTCGATCTGCGAAGACGCCATCCCGACCTGATGGCGGCGAGCGCACGCTCGGGCAAGATCGCCGTCGATACCGCGAACCTCGTCGCGCTCGATCGCGAGATTCGGCATGCGCGCGCGATTGCGGGCGGCCGCGGCATGGTCGCGGTGAACGTGATGCGCGCTGTATCCGAGTATGCCGCTTATGTCCGCCGCGCGTGCGCGAGCGGCGCCGATGCAATCGTCGTCGGTGCGGGCCTGCCGCTCGACCTGCCCGATCTCGTCGCCGGCTATCCCGACGTCGCTCTGATTCCGATTCTGTCGGACGCGCGCGGCATCGCGCTCGTCGTGAAGAAGTGGGCGCGCAAGGGCCGGCTGCCCGACGCGATCGTCATCGAGCATCCGCGTTACGCCGGCGGACACCTCGGCGCTGCGAAGATCGAAGATCTGGACGATCCGCGCTTCGACTTCGAGCGCGTGTTGCCCGAAGCGCGCGCATGGTTCAGGGCGGAAGGCATCGCCGAAGACGCGGTTCCGCTGATCCCCGCCGGGGGCATCAACAGCGCCGAGCGCGTTCGCGTGCTCGTCTCATTGGGCGCCGCGGCGGTACAGATCGGCACCGCGTTCGCCGTCACCGAAGAAGGCGACGCCGACCCGGCGTTCAAGCGTGTGCTCGCCGACGCCAAGCCGTCGGACATCGTCGAATTCGTGAGCGTTGCGGGATTGCCGGCGAGAGCGGTGCGCACACCGTGGCTTGCGAGCTATCTCAAGCATCTACCGAAGCTCGTCGACGCGGCTCGACGCAAGCCGCGCTGCACGCTGAAGTTCGACTGCCTGCTGCAATGTGGTCTGCGCGACGGGATCGCGAAGATCGGCCAGTTCTGCATCGATCAGAAGCTCGCCGAGGGACTGGCCGGCGACATTGGCAAAGGCTTGTTCTTTCGCGGCGCCGCGACGCTTCCGTTCGGCGCCGAAATACGCCCGGTGCGCGAGTTGATCGCTTACCTGCTGACCGGCGTGCGTCCGGCGCAGCTCGCCTGAACGCGCCGCTTATGCCGCGCGCGCCGCGTGCGACGCGCTGAGCACGATACGATCGCGTCCGGCACGCTTCGCCGCGTAGAGCGCGCGATCGGCGGCGGCGACGAGCGTGGGCACCGTCTCGCCGTGTGCCGGGAACACCGCAACGCCCGCCGAGAACGTTAGCGCGCCGAGCGGCTCGTCGTCGACCTCGAGCTCGAGCATCCGCAGCCTTTGGGCCAGCATGCCGAGCGCGGCGAGCGCACCGTCGCCGTCGGTATCCGGTAGCACGATGCAGAATTCCTCGCCGCCGTAGCGCGCAACGACATCGGCCGGCCGTAATGCCGAGCCCAGCACTCGGGCGACTTGCACGAGCACGGTGTCACCGGCCGGATGACCGAAGCGGTCGTTGATCCGCTTGAAGTAATCGAGGTCGACGAGCGCAAGCGCTAGCGGCGCGGTACGGCGTGCCGCACCCCCGAGCAGCCCCGGCAGCGTGCTGTCGAGATAGCGGCGGTTGAACAGTTGCGTCAACGGGTCGTGCACGGCTTCGGTCGCGAGCTGCGCCTGCAACTGCTCGATCTCGCGCATGCGCGCGACGAGCTCGCGGTTGAGCCGCTCGAGCGTGCGATTCAGCGCTTCGGATTCCTGCCGCTCGCGCTCCGCACGATCGCGCTCGACGCGCGCGTGCGTGAGCTCGTGCTCGACCTTGAGCAGGTAATAGCGCGCGCTCGCGCGGCTTCGCAATCGCTCGGTCTGCGCGTCGAACAACCGTTGCTGGTGCCGATAAGCCTCTTCGTAGCGACCGAGCGCCGCAAAGCGCCGTGCGAGCTCCGCGTGCGCTTTGCAAAGCGTCGGCAAGTGGTGCGCGGCGTCCGCGGCCGCAGCGGCCGCTTCCAGCGCGGGAAGAGCGCCCGCCGCGGGATCGCGCGCGGCAGCGAGCGCCGCCGTTCCCCATCGCCAGTGCACTTCGTTGAACCCGCCCGGATAGTCCGCGTGGATTTCGCGCGCGGTCTGCACGCACCGCTCGGCATCGTCCAGGCGATCGAACAGCGCGTACGTCTCGGCGGCGATCGCGCAGTAATGCGCCTGAGCAGCGCGGCGCGCGGGCAATGCGCGGTCGGCGAACATCGCGTCGACGGCGGCGAGCGCACCATCGCGGTCGCCGACGCCGAGAAGCGCCTCGGCGAGATTCGAGCGCGCGAAAAGCATCAGTTGCGCGTTGTTGTAGCGGGGCAAGAGCTCGAGCGCATCGTGCGCGAGCTCGCGCGCGGGCTCGAAGTCGCCGACGGTGACCAGCGCCGCCGACAGGTTCGACATCACCGTGGGCAACTGCGGCGACGGCGGAATCGCGCGCAACGCCTCGAGCGCTTCGTACAGATAGCGGACCGCTTCGTCGAGGCGGTCGGTGTAGAAGAACGTCGCCCCGAGCGCATTGACGACCCAGAAGCGATCCTGCGGCGGCAGCAACGACAGCGCGAGCGGATACAGCGGCAGCAGCAGGTCGCGCGCGGCGAGCGGCTGCTGCTCGATCAGCAGGATTCGCGCGAGACCCGTTTGCGCAAGCATCTCGCCGCGTCGCTCGCCGACCGCCGCGAATCGCGCGCGGGCATCCTCGAGCGCGCGTCGTGCCTCGATCGGACGCGGCGTGAAGAACAACTGGTGGTATGCAATCGTGAGCTGCGCCCACGCTCGCGTCGACTCGTCCGCCGGCGGATCGGCGGCGAGCGCCTGCAGCGCGCGCGCATGGGCTGCATCGGGGTCGCCGAAGTGCGCGTCCCACAGATGTCGTGCGGCGGTGGTGGGCGTGTAAGCGGGCACGCGCAAATCTCGTCGTTCGGACCGCGATGCTACAATACATGCGCGATTCACGCTCGCCGAACCGCCGGGCTGCGTCGCGATGCCGCCGCGGTTGCCGGCACGCTTCGACGTCGTTTCCAATGGCCGACTCCGCGCCCGCTTCGCCTGCGAAGGACGCCGTTATCTGGGGCGTCACGCACGGCGGCCGGACTTTTCGGCCGAGCGACTGGGCTGAAAGACTCGCGGGCCTAACGTCGGCGTTCGGGCTCGAACGCCGGCTCGCGTATTCGCCGCTGGTGCGACCGATGACGATCGGCGGCGTCAAGGCAGTGGTTGTCGGCGGCGCGCTCGCGGAGCTCGAATCGCGCTTCTACCAGTTCCTGCTCAATTTTGCGCGCGACAACGACCTCGTATGCGCGTTCGTCGACGACGCGCTCGTCAAGGCTCGCACGCTCGAGCCGCCGGTGTTGCCGACGGCAGCGTCGCGAGCGATGGGTTGAGCGGTCGCGGCGTGTCGCACAAACGACAAGAGCGCCGCTGGGCGCTCTCGCTGTTATCGAGCCTGGAGCTAGTGCAACGTCTTGATCGCTTGCGCGAGGCGCGACTTGGTGCGTGATGCGAGATTCTTGTGCACGATCTTCTTGTCGGCGATGCGGTCGATCACCGATTGCGATGCGTTCAATTGTGCCGCCGCCGCGGCCTTGTCGCCGGCCGCAATCGCCTTGCGAACCTTCTTGACTGCGGTGCGTAGCTCCGACTTGAGACTCGCGTTGTGCTTGCGCGTCTTTTCCGCTTGGCGGGCGCGCTTGCGCGCTTGGGCGGTGTTGGCCATCGAAATTTTCCTTGCGGTTGAGGTAAGCTCCGTGGCTGGAGCTTCGTGCGTAAAAAGACTTAAAATAATAACAGCTTATCGAATCGTCTTCAAGGTACACGCCGTCCGGCCGCGCAGGCGCCGCCGATTCGAGGCGTTGCCTCGTCTTTCGCGCCGATGCGCGCTCGCCCACCGATGAGCCTGCTGCGTTCGGTGACGACGGTCAGCGGCATGACGCTGCTGTCACGCATCAGCGGCCTTGCGCGCGAGAGCCTCAAGGCGACCGCGTTCGGCGCGGGACCTTCAATGGACGCGTTCGAGGCGGCGTTCCGGCTGCCGAACATCCTGCGGCGGCTCTTCGCCGAGGGTGCGTTCTCGCAGGCGTTCGTGCCGATCTTCGCCGAATACCGGCGCCAGCGCGGCGAGGACGAGACGCGCGCGCTCGTCAGTCGCGTCGGCACGCTGCTCGCGGTGTCGCTGCTGGCGTTGACGATCGTCGGCGTTCTCGCCGCACCGTGGCTCGTCTATGCGCTCGCGTCGGGATTCGCGCGAACGCCCGGCAAGGTCGAGCTGACCGCCGACATGATCCGCATCGTGTTTCCGTACATCCTGTTCGTGTCGCTCGTCTCGCTCGCCGGCGGCGTTTTGAATGTGTATCGCGAGTTCGCGATTCCCGCCGTGACGCCGGTGCTGCTCAACGTGTCGATCATCGGCGCGGCGCTGTGGCTCGCGCCGCATGTCGATCCGCCGATCATGGCGCTCGCATGGGGTGTCTTCATCGGCGGCATCGCGCAACTCGCGCTGCAATTGAGACCGCTCGCGCGCCTTCACATGCTGCCGATCCCGCGCTTCGATTGGCGCGACCCCGGCGTTCGCCGCGTGCTGCGGGCGATGGGCCCGGCCGTGATCGGCGTTTCGGCGGCGCAAATCTCGGCGCTGATCAACACGCAGCTCGCCGCCTCGCTCGGTGACGGCCGCATCTCGTGGATCACGTACGCGGACCGGTTGATGGAATTTCCGAGCGCGCTTCTCGGCGCCGCGCTCGGCACCGTCCTGCTGCCTTCGCTTGCAAAGCACCACGCCGACGCCGACCCCGTCGAATACTCGGCGCTGCTCGACTGGGGGCTGCGGCTCGCGTTCCTGCTCGCGCTGCCGGCGGCGATCGCGCTGTGGGTGCTCGCGGTACCGCTGATCTCGACGCTCTACCAATACGGGCGTTTCACCGTGGTCGACGTGATGGCCACCCGCGACGCGCTGCTCGGCTACAGCGTCGGGCTGCTTGGGTTGATCCTCGTGAAGATTCTCGCGCCGGGTTTTTACGCGCGACAGATGATGCGAACGCCGGTTCGCATCGCGTTCGCGAGCGTGCTCGTCGCGCAGACGATCGCCGTCATCCTGATGCAGCGAATCGGCCATGCCGGGTTGACCCTTGCGATCTCGCTCGGCGCTTGCTTCAACGCCGCGCTGCTGTTCCGGGCGCTTTACCGCCGCGGCATCTACCGGCCGCAACCCGGTTGGCTCGCGTTCGTCGCGAAGCTCGTTGTCGCACTCGGTGTTCTCGCCGCAGTGCTGTACGCGATCGCCGGGCCCGCGTCGCTATGGCTCGAGGCGTCGCTGTGGGCGAAGATCGCTCGGCTCGCCTGGATATGCGCGACCGGCGCGGGCGTCTATTTCGGGGCGCTGTGGCTGCTCGGGTTCAGGCTCGCCGACTTCAACCGTTCAGAAAAGTAGCGAAAAGTAGGGTCAGATCAACTTTCGGGAAAGTGGGGTCAGACTCGACTTTCGGAAAAATGGAGTCTGACCCTACTTTTCGTGCTGACCCCTTTTCGTGACCCTGCGTTTCGTCACGCGTTCTGCCCGCTCTTGCGGTACGGGCAGCGCGCCTTGATGCACTCGGCGTACAGATAGAGCGCATGCTCGCGGATCTCGAAGCCGCGTTCCTTCGCGATCTTCATCTGCCGCTTCTCGATTTCCGAATCGTAGAACTCTTCGACGCGGCCGCAGTTCATGCAGACGAGGTGATCGTGGTGATGACCTTCGTTCAACTCGAACACCGCCTTGCCCGATTCGAAATGATGGCGCACTAAGAGGCCGGCCTGCTCGAATTGAGTCAGCACCCGATAGACGGTGGCGAGCCCGATGTCGAGGCCCTCGGATACGAGCTGCTTGTAGACGTCTTCGGCCGTCATGTGCCGCACCTTCGACGACTCGAACAGATTGATGATTTTCAGGCGCGGCGCCGTCGCCTTGAGGCCGGCGGACTTCAGATCGTGCGTCATCGTTGTGTGCGCTCCGGATAAGGCACCGGCGGCTATAATAGCCACTCGCCCTCCAAATTGCGAAATCTCGTGCCGCAACGCTTCTCCGACCCGCTGATGCCGCGCGCCGCGGCGCCGGCAATCGCAATTGCCCTCGTCCTGACGCTTGTCGCGGGATGCTCGACGATCGACACGTACTTCCCGACGGTGCGTTCGTTCGGCGTCTACAAGCTCGACATCAACCAGGGCAACTACCTGTCCCAGGACATGGTCGAGAAACTTCGCGTCGGACAGACGAAGCAGCAGGTGCGCGTGATACTCGGCACGCCGCTGGTCACGAGCGCGTTTCGCGACAGCCGCTGGGACTACGTCTACGAGTTCCAGCGCCAAGGGCGAACGCTCGAGCATCGGGCGTTCACCGTCTATTTCGTCGACGACAAGCTCGCGCGCTGGGAAGGCGACGAGATGCCGCAGTCGATCGCCGAGCTCAATCGAACGGCGGCCGACAAGTCGATGGGCAAGATGCCGTCCGCCGACGACAAGGGCTTCCTCAGCTGGTTCTTCGATATCTTCAAGACCAAGTGAGCGCGCCAGGCGAAGCCAGAAGCCCGCAGGGCCCGTTGGCGCGCGAACGCGAGTGAGCGCCGCGATGGTGCGCATCGCAATCGCCGGCGCGGGTGGCCGAATGGGTCAGGTGCTGATCGGCGCGACGCTCGCCGAGCACGATCTCGCGCTCGCCGCCGCGCTCGACGTCTCGCAGAGCCCCCTCATCGGCCACGACGCCGGCGAGCGATTCGGGCGCGCAACCGGCGTCGTCGTCACGAGCGATATCGACGCGGCGATCGGCGCGAGCGATGTGCTGATCGATTTCACGCGCCCCGAAGGCACGCTCGCCCATGTCGGCGCATGCGCACGTCACGGCGTTGCCGCGGTCGTCGGCACGACCGGTCTTTCCGATGCCGAGCGAACGCAGCTCGCCGCGCACGCCGAAAAGATTCCGATCGTCTACGCGCCGAACATGAGCGTGGGCATCAACGTGCTCGCGAAGCTCGTCGAAACCGCCGCGCGCCAGCTCGGCGCGACGTACGACATCGAGATCGTCGAGATGCATCACCGGCACAAGATCGACGCGCCGTCGGGAACCGCGTTGGCGCTCGGCGAAGCGGCAGCGCGTGGCGCCGGTCGCCATCTGCGCGACGCCGCGGTATTCGCGCGCAAAGGTGTCACCGGCGAGCGGCCGGCCGGCGCGATCGGCTTCGCGACGCTTCGCGGCGGCGACGTCGTCGGCGAGCACACGGTGATCTTCGCCGGCACCGGCGAGCGCATCGAGCTCACGCACCGTGCCGCGTCGCGGCAGAACTTCGCCGCCGGCGCGTTGCGGGCGGTGCACTACGTCGCGGAACGGCGCGCGCGGGGCGAGCATGGGCTCGCCGGCATGGAGGACGTGCTCGGCCTGCGGTGAAGCTCCCCGGCCCGCGCGGGGGTGAAGGCGCGGCAGCGCGCCGAGCCGTTGCCGGCGGTGCGAGTAATCGATATAATTCGTTGCTTCTACGAAGCGGGAACGGGCAGCTTGCGCGTTCCCGCTTCGCATGTCCGGACCCGCCAGTTCGACTGGCCAAGCGTGCCCCACGAGGGCGCGCGGGTCGCGCGATGGGAAGCGGACGCACGAAACATGAGCGCCTGACGATGACCGCTGCCCGCCCTCTGTTGCCTGCCACCGTGCCCGCGTTGCTCGTCCTCGCCGACGGTACGGTCTTTCATGGTCGCGCGATCGGCGCAGCGGGCCACGCCGTCGGCGAGGTCGTGTTCAACACGGCGATGACCGGCTACCAGGAAATCCTCACCGATCCGTCGTACGCCGGACAGATCGTGACGCTCACGTATCCGCACATCGGCAACGTCGGCGTCAACGCCGAGGATGTCGAATCGAGGCGGCCCTACGCCGCGGGACTCGTCATTCGCGACCTGCCGCACGTCGTGTCGAACTTCCGCGCGAGCGGCGATCTCGGTGCGTATCTGATCGCGAACGACGTCGTCGCCATCGCCGACATCGACACGCGCAAGCTGACGCGCCTGTTGCGCGAGAAGGGCGCGCAAAACGGCTGTCTGTTCGCGAAGGCGGCGCCGGGTCCGATGACCGAGGCGCAGATCGCCGACGCGCTCGCGCGCGCCCGCGCCGCGCCGTCGATGGCGGGCCTCGACCTCGCGAAAGTCGTCTCGTGCCGCGAGCCGTACGAATGGATCGGCAGCACGTGGGCGTTGGGCGCCGGTTATCGGCAAGGACCCGCGCCGCACTTCCACGTCGTCGCGTACGACTACGGCGTCAAGCACAACATCCTGCGCATCCTCGCCGAACGCGGTTGCCGCCTTACCGTCGTGCCTGCGCAGACGCCGGCTGCAACCGTGCAGGCGATGAAGCCCGACGGCGTCTTTCTGTCGAATGGTCCCGGAGACCCCGAACCGTGCACGTATGCGATCGACGCGATCCGCGCGATCGTCGACGCCGGCACGCCGACGTTCGGCATCTGCCTCGGCCATCAGCTGCTCGGCCTCGCGTCGGGCGGGCGTACGCTGAAGATGAAGTTCGGCCATCACGGCGCCAACCATCCGGTGCTCGACAACGACACCGGGCAAGTGCTGATCACGAGCCAGAACCACGGGTTCGCCGTCGACCCCGCGTCGCTCGGCAAGAGCGCTCGCGTTACGCACGTTTCGCTGTTCGACGGCAGCCTGCAGGGCATCGCGCGCACCGACCGGCCGGCGTTCGGCTTTCAGGGTCATCCGGAAGCGAGCCCTGGACCGCACGACTTGGGCTACCTATTCGACCGCTTCGTGAAGCTGATGGAGCAGAAGCGCGGCTCTGCGAAGGCGGCGTAATGAACGACCCCCAAAGCTCGCTTCGCTCGCTACCCCCGGACGGGGCGTGTCAGTGGCTTGGGGCGGCCCGGCGCCACTGATATGAAACGACCCCCAAGCTCGCTTCGCTCGCTACCCCCGGAGGGGGCGTGTCAGTGGCTTGGGGCGGCCCGGCGCCACTGACATGCCGAAGCGCACCGACATCGAATCGATCCTGATCATCGGCGCCGGTCCGATCATCATCGGGCAGGCGTGCGAGTTCGACTACTCCGGCGCGCAGGCGTGCAAGGCGCTGCGCGAGGAGGGCTTCAAGGTCATCCTCGTCAATTCGAATCCGGCGACGATCATGACCGATCCGGAGATGGCCGACGTCACCTACATCGAGCCGATCACGTGGCAGATGATCGCGAAGATCATCGAGCGCGAGCGGCCGGATGCGTTGCTGCCGACGATGGGCGGCCAGACGGCGTTGAACTGTGCGCTCGACCTCGCGCGCGAGGGCTTGCTGACGAAGTACGACGTCGAGCTGATCGGCGCGTCGAAGAAAGCGATCGACAAGGCGGAGGACCGCGAGAAGTTCAAGGCGGCGATGACGCGCATCGGGCTTGCTTCCGCGCGCTCGGGCATCGCGCACAACCTCGAGCAGGCGCTCGACGTGCAGGGCGACATCGGCTTTCCGGCGGTGATCCGGCCGTCGTTCACGCTCGGCGGCACCGGCGGCGGCATCGCGTACAACAAAGACGAGTTCGTCGAGATGTGCAAGCGGGGTCTCGACCTGTCGCCGACGCGCGAGCTCCTGATCGAGGAATCGCTGCTCGGCTGGAAAGAGTTCGAGATGGAGGTCGTGCGCGACCGCAAGGACAACTGCATCATCGTCTGCTCGATCGAGAACGTCGATCCGATGGGCGTGCATACCGGCGACTCCATCACCGTCGCGCCGGCGCAGACGCTGACCGACAAGGAATACCAGATCATGCGCGATGCGGCGATCGCCGTGCTGCGCGAGGTTGGCGTCGATACCGGCGGGTCCAACGTGCAGTTCGCGATCAATCCCGACGACGGCCGCATGGTGGTGATCGAGATGAATCCGCGCGTGTCGCGAAGCTCGGCGCTCGCGTCGAAAGCGACCGGCTTCCCGATCGCGAAGGTGGCCGCGAAGCTCGCCGTCGGCTATACGCTCGACGAGCTCGCGAACGACATCACCGGCGGCGCGACGCCGGCGTCGTTCGAGCCGACGATCGACTACGTCGTCACCAAGGTGCCGCGCTTCGCGTTCGAGAAGTTCAAGCAGGCCGACGACCGGCTCACCACGCAGATGAAGTCGGTCGGCGAGGTGATGGCGATCGGCCGCACGTTCAAGGAGTCGCTGCAGAAGGCGCTGCGCGGGCTCGAGACGGGTGTCGACGGCTTCAACCTGAAGACGATCGAGCCGGAGAAGATCGCCGACGAGCTCGCGTACCCGCGCGCCGAACGGCTGTGGTATGTCGCCGACGCGTTCGGCATCGGCGCGTCGGTCGATGAAATCTACGGCCACACGAAGATCGACCGCTGGTTCCTCGAGCAGATCAAAGAAATCGTCGACGTCGAGCTCGTGCTCGACCAGTGCACGCTCGCCGACATCGGCGCCGACGACCTGCGCGAGTTCAAGCGCATGGGCTTTTCCGATCGAAGGCTCGCGTACCTGACGAAGTCGACCGAGTCCGACGTGCGCGCGCGCCGGCACGCGCTCGGCATACGCCCGGTGTTCAAGCGCGTCGACACGTGCGCCGCGGAATTCTCGACGCGCACCGCGTATCTCTACTCGACGTACGAGGAAGAGTGCGAAGCCGAGCCGACGCAGAAGAAGAAGGTGATGGTGCTGGGCGGCGGACCGAACCGGATCGGCCAGGGCATCGAGTTCGATTACTGTTGCGTGCATGCGGCCATCGCGCTGCGCGAGGACGGCTTCGAGACGATCATGGTCAACTGCAACCCGGAGACCGTCTCGACCGATTACGACACGTCCGACCGCCTGTATTTCGAACCGCTCACCCTCGAGGACGTGCTCGAGATCGTCCACGTCGAGAAGCCATGGGGCGTGATCGTCCAGTTCGGCGGCCAGACGCCGCTCAAGCTCGCGCGCGATCTCGAGAAGAACGGCGTGCCGATCATCGGAACCTCGCCCGACATGATCGACATGGCGGAAGACCGCGAGCGCTTCCAGCAAATGCTGCACCGGCTCGATCTGCGGCAGCCGCCCAATCGCACCGCGCGCACCGAGGCCGATGCGATCCGGGCGGCCGACGAGATCGGCTATCCGCTGGTCGTGCGTCCATCGTACGTGCTCGGCGGGCGCGCGATGGAGATCGTGCACGAGCAGCGCGATCTCGAGCGCTACATGCGCGAGGCGGTCAAGGTGTCCAACGACAGCCCCGTGCTGCTCGACCGCTTCCTGAACGACGCGATCGAGGTCGACGTCGACGCGCTCGCCGACGGCACCGACGTCGTCATCGGCGGCATCATGGAGCACATCGAACAAGCGGGCGTGCACTCGGGCGACTCGGCGTGCTCGCTGCCGCCGTATTCGCTGTCGTCGGGCGTGCAGGACGAGATGCGCCGACAGACGGTCGCGATGGCGAAAGCGCTCGACGTGTGCGGGCTGATGAACGTGCAGTTCGCGATCCAGAACGGCACGGTGTTCGTGCTCGAGGTCAATCCGCGCGCGTCGCGCACCGTGCCCTATGTCTCGAAGGCGACCGGCAGGCCGCTCGCGAAGATCGCCGCGCGGTGCATGGTCGGGCAGTCGCTCGCGGCGCAGGGCATCGACGGCGAGATCAGGCCACCGTACTTTTCGGTCAAGGAAGCGGTATTCCCTTTCATCAAGTTTCCCGGTGTGGACACGATCCTCGGTCCGGAGATGAAATCGACCGGCGAGGTCATGGGCGTTGGCGAAACGTTCGCGGAGGCATTCGTGAAGTCGCAGCTCGCCGCGGGCGTGCGCTTGCCGACGTCGGGCAAGGTGTTCGTGAGCCTGAAGAACAGCGACAAGCCGCGTGCAATCGAGCTTGCGAAGCTGATGGTCGACCTCGGGTTCACGCTGGTGGCGACGCGGGGTACGGCTGCCGCGCTCGCCGAAGCGGGCGTGCCGGTGACGCCGATCAACAAGGTCGCCGAAGGCCGGCCGCATATCGTCGACCTGATGAAGAACGACGAGATCGCGCTCGTCTTCAACACGGTGGAGGAGAAGCGCTCGGCGATCCGCGACAGCTATGTGATCCGCCGCGAGGCGCTTCACGACCAGATCCCGACGTACACGACGCTCGCCGGTGCTCGCGCAGCGGCGCTCGGCATGCAGACGATGCGCGAACTGGTGCCGTATTCGATCCAGTCGCTGCACGAGCGGCTGCAAAAGTAGGGTCAGACTCGACTTTTCATCGCCGGTCTCAATGAGAGCCGGTGTGCACGAAAAGTCGAGTCTGACCCTGCTTTTGCGCACGAGCGGGTGCTCTGAGGTATCCTATTTCTTTCGGCCGGCAGCGGACCCCCCGCTTCCGGTCGTTTCATTTTTCGATCGAAGCCATGCGCAAGATCCCGATGACGATGCTCGGCGCCGAGCGCCTCAAAAAAGAGCTGCACCGGCTGAAGACCGTCGATCGGCCGGCGGTGATCCAGGCGCTCGCCGAGGCGCGCTCGCACGGCGACCTGTCGGAGAACGCCGACTACGACGCGGCGAAGGAGCGTCAGGGCTTCATCGAAGGACGCATTTCGGAAGTCGAGCGCAAGCTCGCACATGCGCAGGTGATCAATCCGGCTGACATCCATTCCGACGGCCGCGTCGTGTTCGGCGCGACCGTCGAGCTCGAGGATCTCGATAGCGGCGAGCACGTCACTTACCAGATCGTCGGCGACGACGAGGCCGACATCAAGCACGGCAAGATCTCGGTGAGCTCGCCGATCGCGCGGGCGTTGATCGGCAAGGAAGCCGGCGACACCGCCGACGTGCAGGCGCCGGCGGGCGTGCGAAGCTACGACATTCGCGACGTGCGTTACGTCTAGCGAACGCGCGCGGGGCGGATTGCCGCCTGTCGCTTCCGTTAAGGGTTCTTCCGGCGCCGGCGCACGGGCGGCTCGTTTCGAGCGCCGCTCGGATGGGTCGCCGTGATGACGACGACGCGTCGGCGCCGCCGCGGCGCTTCCGGCGCAAGCGCGGGCGTCGTGCGCGGCGAGAACTCGCTCGACCGCGCGCCGGCGATCGATCGCGACAAGCCCTTGCGCGCGCCGCTCGCGCCCGTCGATTGACGCGCTGCGAATCGCCCGGCCGTCGGACGCGACGGCTGCGGCGCGCCCTTGCCGCCGGTGTGGGCGGCGCGAGGCTTTCGTGGTGTCGTGCCGCTCACTTTCTTGTTCGCGCTCGGCACGCGTTGTTTCTTCGGCTCCGCAACGGGTTCAGGTTTCGGCCGGAACACGATCAGAAGCTTTCCAAGATGCTGGACCGGCGCCGCGTCGAGCTCGTCGCACACGCGGGCGAGCATGCTTTCGCGTGCGCCGCGGTCATCGACGTGGACGCGTATCTTGATGAGCTCATGCGCGGCCAGCGCAACGTCGATTTCGTGCACGACGGCCGGCGTGAGCCCTTGATGGCCGACCGCGACGACCGGATGCAGCGCATGGGCACGGGCGCGTAGCTCGCGACGATTGGATGCGGAGAGGTTGATCATGTCGGCATCTCGGTTCGATGGCCGCAACGTGCGGGAGTTCGCGGCCGTCAGTCTAGCGGATCGCGCGCCACCTATAATGCATCGATGCGACGAGGCGCCCGCATCGGGCGTGGCAATTTGACACTGACGCTGCTCGTAGTCGCGGCGGTGGTGATCGGCATTGCGGCCGCCGCCTGGTGGGTGCAGGACCGGTTGATCTTCTTTCCGCAGCCGGTCGTCTCGACATCGCATTTGCCCGCAGCGGCGGTGGCGCTCGAAGTCGCCGCGACCGACGGCACGCGACTGCGCGGCTGGATGCTGGCGGCGACCGCGTCGCCGGCGCCGACGCTCATCTATTTCGGCGGCAATGCCGAGGAGGTGTCGTGGACCCTCGCCGACGCGCGCTGGCCGCGCGACTGGACTCGCGTCGGCTTCAACTACCGCGGTTACGGCGCGAGCGAAGGTGTTCCCGGCGAAGCCGCGCTCGTCGCCGACGCGCAAACGATCTTCGATGAGGTTGCACGCCGCCCCGACGTCGACCCGCAGCGAATCGTCGTGTTCGGCCGCAGCCTGGGCACCGGCGTCGCCGTTTCGCTCGCCTCGGTACGGCCGGTTGCGGGCGTCGTGCTCGTTTCGCCGTACGACAGCCTCGCCGCGGTCGGTCGCTCCCACTATCCGTTCCTGCCGGTGTCGTTGCTATTGCGGCACCGGTTCGAATCGCTCGCGCTTGCAAAGGCGATTCGCGCACCGATGCTTGCGATCGTCGCTGCCGACGACGCGATCATCCCGCCCGAGCGCTCGCGCGCGCTGTTCGACGCGTGGGGCGGCTCCAAACGTTGGCAGTCGATCGAGCGCGCCGATCACAACGACGTCTCGATGCACGACGCTTTCTGGCGGTCGATCGGCGCGTTCGTCGAAGAGCTCCGCGCGAGCCGATGAGCCACGCGCTCAACCCGAAAAAGAAGAAGCATCGGTTCACCAAGGCGTGGATGCACGAGCACGTCAACGATCACTGGGTGACCGAAGCGCAGCGTCGCGGTTATCGCTCGCGTGCAGCGTTCAAGCTGATCGAGCTCGCCGACAAGGATCGGCTGTTGAGGCCCGGCATGACGGTGGTCGATCTCGGTGCCGCGCCCGGGAGCTGGTCGCAAGTGCTGCGCGAACGGCTCGGGGCGGGCGCGACGATCGTCGCGCTCGACGCGCTCGAGATGGATCCGATCGCCGGCGTGCGCATCGTCAGGGCCGACTTTCGAACCGACGAAGGTGTCGCGGCGCTCGAAAAAGCGTTGGCGGGACGCAAGGCCGATCTTGTCGTTTCGGACATGGCCCCCAATCTGTCCGGTGTCGCTGCGGCCGACCAGGCGCGCGCGGTGCACCTGGCCGATCTCGCGCTGGAATTCGCCGCCCGCTGGTTGCAACCGGGTGGCGATCTGATCGTCAAACTGTTCCAAGGCGAGGGTTTTGCGCCATTTCGGCAATCGATGCAGCGCAAATTCGACAAGGTTCACGTGCGCAAGCCGGCTGCGTCGCGCGACCGCAGTCGCGAGGTTTTCTTGGTCGGAAAAGGCTTTTCGAACAACGATGAGCGCGCCGATAACCCTATTGTTTAGCGGTCATTCTTCTGATCGTCGTCAAATGGCGACGATTTTTCCAATTGGAACTGGCCGCATCGAGAGGCGACCGCTAGAATGATGGTTCGCCGCGCATCCGCGCCGGCCGATCGAACGTAGTAGAGGCAAGCGGCAGCCGACATCACCGCCGCGAGGAGCGATTTTGAACAACCTGCTCAAGAACATCGGCATCTGGCTCGTCATCGGGCTCGTGGTGCTCACCGTCGTCAAGCAGTTCGATTCGCGCCAGACGACGAAGAATTCGATCGCTTACTCGGAATTCATGGATCAGGCCAAATCCGGCCGCGTCGAGTCGGCGAGCGTCGAGGGCCGCACGATCAAGTGGGTGTCGAACGACAAGAAGAGCTACATCACCTACAGCCCGGGCGACATCTGGATGGTCGGAGACCTCGTCAAGTACGGCGTCAAGGTCGAGGCGAAGCCCGAGGAGGAGCAGAGCTTCCTCGCGCAGATCTTCATCTCGTGGTTCCCGATGCTGCTGCTGATCGGCGTGTGGATCTTCTTCATGCGCCAGATGCAGGGCGGTGGCCGCGGCGGCGCGTTCAGCTTCGGCAAGAGCAAGGCGCGCATGCTCGACGAATCGAACAACACCGTCACGTTCGCCGACGTCGCCGGTTGCGACGAAGCGAAGGAGGAAGTCGGCGAGCTGGTCGAGTTCCTGCGCGACCCGTCGAAGTTCCAGAAGCTCGGCGGCCGCATTCCGCGCGGCGTGCTGATGGTCGGATCGCCCGGCACCGGCAAGACGCTGCTTGCGAAGGCGATCGCAGGCGAGGCGAAGGTGCCGTTCTTCTCGATCTCGGGCTCCGATTTCGTCGAGATGTTCGTCGGCGTCGGCGCGGCGCGTGTGCGCGACATGTTCGAGCAGGCGAAGAAGAACGCCCCGTGCATCGTGTTCATCGACGAAATCGACGCGGTCGGACGTCAGCGCGGCGCAGGACTGGGCGGCGGCAACGACGAGCGCGAGCAGACGCTCAACCAGTTGCTCGTCGAGATGGACGGCTTCGAAGGCAACTCGGGCGTGATCGTCATCGCGGCGACCAACCGTCCCGACGTGCTCGACCCGGCGCTGATGCGGCCGGGCCGCTTCGACCGCCAGGTCGTCGTCCCACTGCCCGACATCCGCGGCCGCGAGCAGATCCTGCTCGTGCATATGCGCAAGGTGCCGATGGCGACCGACGTCAAGGCCGACATCATCGCGCGCGGCACGCCGGGCTTCTCCGGTGCCGATCTCGCCAATCTCGTCAACGAAGCGGCGCTGTTCGCCGCGCGCAAGAGCAAGCGCCTCGTCGACATGGACGATTTCGAGATGGCGAAGGACAAGATCGTCATGGGCGCAGAGCGCCGCTCGATGGTGATGCCCGAGGAAGAGCGGCGCAACACCGCGTACCACGAGTCGGGCCACGCGGTCGTCGCGAAGCTCTTGCCGAAGACCGATCCCGTGCACAAGGTGACGATCATCCCGCGTGGACGCGCGCTCGGCGTGACGATGCAGCTACCCGAAACCGACCGCTACAGCATGGACCGCGACCGGATGCTTTCGGTGATCTCGGTACTCTTCGGCGGCCGCATCGCCGAAGAGATCTTCATGAATCAGATGACCACCGGCGCCTCGAACGACTTCGAGCGCGCGACACACATGGCGCGCGAGATGGTCACGCGCTACGGCATGTCCGACGCGCTCGGCCCGATGGTCTACGGCGAGAACGAAGGCGAGGTCTTCCTCGGCCGCTCGATCACGCGCACCGTCAACATGTCCGAAGAGACGATGCGCAAGGTCGATGGCGAGATCCGCAAGATCATCGACGCTCAGTACGCGGTCGCGCGCAACCTGATCGAGGACAATCGGGACAAGGTCGAGGCAATGGCGAAGGCGCTGCTCGAGTTCGAGACGATCGACGCCGATCAGATCGACGACATCATGGCCGGCAAGCCGCCACGGCCGCCGAAGCCGACCACGTCGCCGGCCGGCGCCCCGCACGCGCCGGGAACGCCGCCGCCGGAAGCTGCGCCGACGACCAACCCGGTCTAAGCGCGCGGACGTCGTGAACGCGACGAGGGCGTGCGCAACCGCACGCCCTCTTTCTTTTCCGTTCGCGTCTGCCGGTTGCGGCACGCTGGCAGGTCGCGCAATCGACAGATGAACGCTCGTGTCTGGCGCTGCGGCTCGCGCGCACTCGACCTGTCGCGGCCGCGCGT
Organism: uncultured beta proteobacterium; assembly: GCA_963728935.1. GTDB lineage: Bacteria > Pseudomonadota > Gammaproteobacteria > Burkholderiales > Casimicrobiaceae > CAVSMC01. Next base: position 460,560 of record CAVSMC010000012.1, read on the forward strand.
CATGGGCATCGTCAACGTCACGCCCGATTCGTTCTCCGACGGCGGACGGTTCAACGATAGTGCACATGCGATCGCGCATGCGCGCCGCTTGATCGACGACGGCGCCGATCTCATCGATGTCGGCGGCGAGTCGACGCGGCCGCGCGCGGCGGCCGTTTCGGAAGCCGAAGAGCTTGCGCGCACGATTCCCGTTGTCGCAGCGCTCGTGCGAGACGGCGCAATCGTGTCGATCGACACTCGCAAAGCGGCGGTGATGCGCGCGGCGATCGCCGAGGGCGCAGCCGTCGTCAACGACGTCGGCGCGCTCACGTCACCCGGCGCGCTGGAAACCTGCGCGGCGAGCGACGCCGGCGTCGTGCTGATGCATATGCGCGGCGAGCCCGCGACGATGCAGTCGGAACCTGCTTACGATGATGTCGTCGCGCAGGTGCGCGCGTTCCTGCGCGCTCGCACGCGCGCGTGCATCGACGCGGGCATCGCGTCCGAGCGCATCGTCGTCGATCCCGGCTTCGGATTCGGCAAGACTGTCGCGCACAATTTGACGCTGCTTCGCGCGCTGAGCGAGATCGTCGCCGATGGTCAGCCTATGCTCGCGGGACTGTCGCGCAAGTCGACGCTCGGAGAGCTTACCGGCCGTGGGCTCCACGAGCGCGTCGCGGCGAGCGTCGCTGCCGCGTTGTATATGGTCGACCACGGGGCGAGCATCGTGCGCGTGCACGACGTGCGCGAAACGGTCGACGCGCTGGCCGTTTGGCAGGCGATCGCGCGCGCGTCATGACAATGTCTTACAATGAGCGACTTTCTGGACGAGTGGAGTCGCCGTGAATCAGCGCAAACTCTTCGGAACCGATGGCGTTCGCGGCCGTGTGGGCGAATCGCCGATCACGCCGGAACTCGTACTGCGGCTGGGCTGGGCGGCGGGGCGTGTTCTGGCCGCCGATGCCATTCGCGACGGACGACGTCCCGGTGTGCTGATCGGCAAGGACACCCGGATCTCGGGTTACATGCTCGAGGCGGCGCTCGAAGCGGGCTTGTCGGCTGCCGGATGCGACGTCTATCTGTCGGGGCCGTTGCCGACCCCGGCAGTCGCGTATCTCACGCGGGCGTTGCGCCTTTCGGCCGGCATCGTGATCAGCGCTTCGCACAACCCGTTCGACGACAACGGCATCAAGTTCTTCTCGGCCGGCGGCACCAAGCTTCCCGACGACACCGAGCAGGCGATCGAAGATCAGATGGGCGAACCGCTTGCATGCGTGTCGTCCGGCGACCTCGGCAAAGCGTGGCGAGTTGGCGACGCGGCCGGACGCTACATCGAGTTCTGCAAGAGCACGTTTCCGAACGAGCGCGACCTGAAGGGCTGGAAGATCGTCGTCGATTGCGCGCACGGCGGTGCCTATCACGTCGCGCCGCCGGTGTTTCACGAACTCGGCGCCGAAGTCATCGCGATCGGCACCGAGCCCGACGGCCTCAACATCAACGCCGGCGTCGGCGCGATGCATCCGAAGCATCTGCAGAAGGCGGTGGTCGCACACAAGGCCGACATCGGCATCGCGCTCGACGGTGATGGCGACCGTCTGCTCGTCGTCGACCGCGACGGCCGCTACTACGATGGCGACGAGCTCCTGTACGTGATCGCGCTCGACTATCGCCGCCGCGGTGCGCTCGCGGGTGGCGTCGTCGGCACGCAGATGACCAATCTCGGCTTCGAGCAGGCGCTTGCGCGCGAAGGGATCGCGCTCGAGCGTGCGAAAGTCGGCGACCGCTACGTGCTCGAGCGGATGCTCGCGAAAGGTTGGCATCTGGGCGGAGAGAACTCCGGCCATCTGCTGTGCCTCGACAAGCACACGACGGGCGACGCCATCATCGCCGCGCTCGCCGTGCTGCGCGCGCTGGTCGAACAGAAGACGACGCTCGTCGAAGCGACGCGCGGTATCTCGCTGTTCCCGCAGCGTCTCATCAACGTTCGCGTGCCGCGCAACTACGACTGGAAGAACAACCCGGCGATCCGCGCCGTCGAAGCCGACATCATCGCGGCGCTCGGCGACAAAGGCCGCGTGCTGTTGCGACCGTCGGGCACGGAGCCGGTGTTACGCGTGATGGTCGAGGCGCGCGAGAGCGCGCTCGCCGAGCAGCACGCGCAGGCGCTCGCGGCGGCGATAGCACAGACGGCCGTCTAGGCGCGAATCGCGTCCGACGAATCGCTCTGAGCGGCGGGTGGCTCGGCGAACCCCGCCGGCATCCGGGCTAAGGCCGCAACCACCCGGTCGGCCGTCTCAACGGTGTGCGCGCAGCGTCGAACCTCTTTACACTTGCGGGGAACGCAATACGGTTTTGTCGTCGTAAGTAACTGATTACAATTACATATTTTTGCTTGGCAATCATATTGCTTACGACAAGCTGTCGGTCACAAGAAGGCAGGGAGAGCATATGGCCGCGCACCGCCGGACACGTCTGGCCGCTTTTTCACGCTTAGCGTTTGCATTCGCCGCGGCGTTCGCCCCCGCAGCCAGCCTGCTTGCGAGCCCGCTGTCGATCACGATCGACACGTCCGCGTTCCTCGGCGCTTCCGCCGATCTTGCTCTGGATTTCGTCGACGGCGGCCCGCCGTCGAATAGCGTCGACATCTCCGGATTCGTAACCGACGGCGTGTTGGGGGACACCACGCTCACCGGTAACGCTTCGTTCGGACCCGGCGCCGGTGCGCTCGACGACGGCAGCTTTTTCAGCGAGATCCTGCAGTCGATGTCGCTCGGCAACACGATCGCGTTCCTGTTGACGCCCACCGAACACGGTCCGGCGTCGGGATCGGGCCCCGACGCGTTCTCGATCTTCCTTCTGGATCACACAACGGGACTGCCGCTCTACGACACGTCGGATCCGACCGGCGCCGGTGCGTTGCTGCTGTTCGAGATCACCGGACGCGGCGCGGGTCACACGGTGGTCTACACGCCAACGAGCTCGCCCGCCGCGACGGTGACGGTTGTCGCGTCGACAGGCTTGCTTCCATTGCCGTCGACTCTCTGGCTCCTTGTCGCTGGCTTCGCCGGCTTCGCGGTCTTCCGCTCGCAGCGGCGCGAAGTCCTTCCGTAAGTAAATAGGTCGCGCGTCGCCCCGATCGCTCGGGCCACCGCACTGATCCTGCCAGACCGATCACTCGCGACGTCGCGAATCCAACGCCGGCGTGGGCCCGCGCTGCCACGCAAAGCCAGGAGCACTGCCATGGGTTTGTTCGATCGGCTCGCTGGACTGTCCGCGCGCTTCGCGTGCACGATCTTCACCGCAGCATTTCTCACCGCCGCGCATGCGGCGAACGACCTCTACGAATTCGACCTCGTCGCTTTCACAGGCCAGACCGGCATAAGCGCGACCGGCGGCACGTTGACATCGATCGGGACCGGCCCGTCGATCAACGGATGGGGCGAGGTGGCCTTCCAGGGCGGACTGTCCACAGGCGGCAACGGCCTATTCGCAAATGGCCTCGGGTTCGCTACCTTCAATCTGAATCCCGTGTTTTCAATCAATCCCTCGCGCACCTTCAGCGGAGCCGTTCAGATCACCAACGCGCACCAGGTCCTGGCCCGCGACCAAGTCTCAGGCGCACCGCCGCAATCGCTGATCCGCTTCTGGGAACTGGACGCCGGAAGCACGTTCACGACGCTCGTGCGCGGTGGCAATCCCGGCGCACCGTTCGATTCCGTGTTCGCGTTTCCGAGTGCGAACGAGAACCGCGAGTACGTGTTCTCCGCGCTGTCGAGCAGCGGCATCGTGCTCGCGACGCCGAACGGCGCGGATTTCAATGCGATTGCGCTCAGCAATCCTCTCTTGCCGCGCATGGCCTTCAATGGCCAGATCGTCGTGCGCGCAGGCGGCACGACGTCGTTTCCGATCGAGCTTTTCGACAACGATCTCGCGTCCTCCGAAACGATCTCCGGCGGCTTCAGCTCTGTCGGCCGCGCGCCTTCGTCGAATGACGACGGATCGATCGTCGTGTTCGCAGGCGATCGGGGCAACGGCACCGGCATCTTCGCGAGCGTAAGGGTCGGCGGCAGCCGGCAGCTGCTGCGCATTGCAGGCGAAGGGTTCACCAATACAAGTCCCACGACTGCGATCAACGTTCAGTTCGATCCGCCCGATCTGGGTTTCGACGAGTCGATATCTCCCAAGAAGCCCTTGTTCTTCAGCTCCATCGATCTCGACGGCAGAGTCGGGATCGCGCATCAGGTCGCAGGGCCGCCCGGACTGCTCGGCGACAGCTTCGTCGTGGTCTTCATCGGCACGCCGAACAGTGCGTCGCCCGCGGGCACGTTCATCCCGGGCCTGACGTTCACCGCTAACAAGGGCATCTTCGCCGTACGCGTCGATGTCATCGACCAGCAAGGTGAGCTCGGCTTCGACATGAGCTACGTGAGCCGAGTCGTGCAGGTCGGAGATGCGTTCAACATCGACGGCCAGGTCTTCAGCGTCACGGATCTCCCGTCACTCTACGATCCGGTTGCAAACATCAACAGCGACGACGGGGTCACCTCCAAGACACTGTTTCCGGGGGAGCACCAGATCGTTTTCCTCGCGCAAACGAACGTCGGCCAGGCCGTGCTTCGCGCACGACAGATCCAGCCGTGTATGTTCCGCGTGCAGCGCTATTCGCAGGGTGATCCTCGCTGGGGATCTCACACCTACGACTCGTCGGGACAGAGCATCTCGGCGCTTGGCTGCGCCATGACCTCGCTCACGATGCAGTCGAATCTGGTGATGTCGCAGTATCTCGTGCCCCTGGGCTTCGATCCCGACACGATGAACAGCTACATGAAGACGATGAAGTTCTTCGACGCGAGCTCGGGCATCAAGTCGGTTCCGACGGTGGCCTCGCTCAATCCGCTACCGGCGCCTCCAGGCTTTCCCACCAACAATTTCAAGTTCAAGGAGAAGGTCAGGGACACGCGCGTGGCCGGCGAAGCGACGGCGGCGTTCGACGCTGTCCGTGATGCGCTTTGCACGTTCCGGGCACCCATTCGCGTGCAAGTGAACTTCGGGACCTTCCAGGAGAAGAGCCGGGCCGGGCTCACCTGTTTCGACACGAGTCACGTGCTCATCACGACCAATGGCAAGGCGTGCTTCGACGTCGCTGGTAATCCAATCTTGCAGGTCGTCCGAGACAAGGACGGCAACCCCGTCATCGACACCGCGACCGGGGAGCCGAAGCTGCGCGAGGATTATCACCATCACATCCTCGCGACCGGTCAGGTGAACGGCAAGATCTTCGTTGCTGACCCGGGGAGCAGCAGCAAGAAGCGACTCGATCTCGACTATCCGACAGGATTCAAGACGCGCGGCTATGTCGTCGATCCGCCGGATCCGTCCGGAACGTCGATCTATTTCGACGAGGCGGTCGCGGTGCTCGTCACGCGCACCGACGGCAAGCGCACGGGGTTCGACATCGCCGCGGGCGTGAACCGCCAGGAAATCCCCGAATCGTCCTTTGCGAGTGGCGGTATTTCCGATCCGGTGACCGATCCTCCCCCGCTCACAGTGATGAACGAAATCAACCTCTTCACGCCCGCCGAGGGAACCTACGAGCTGAAGATCGTGGAGGTGCTGCCGGTCGACTACTCGGTCGAGATCAGTGTCGTCGGACGCGATGGGACCATCCAACCGGAGATTCTCTTCCAGGACACGGGCATCCCTGGTCGCGTCCGGACGCTCAACCTCAACTTGTCGCTCGCGCCGGGAGCCCCGCCCTCCACGATCACGCCAGGTGGCGCCTCCGTAACGGTTCCGAACGTCGTAGGCCTGACGCAGGCAGCCGCAACGACCGCCATCACGGGTGCCGGCCTGGTGCTCGGAACCGTGACGACGCAACCGTCGGCGACGGTGCCGGCGGGCAATGTCATCTCACAGGATCCGGCGGCTGGTGCGTCGGTCGCGACCGGCACATCCGTGGCGCTCGTCGTGTCGTCAGGGCCTGCCCCCGTGACCGTGCCCAACCTAGTCGGCCTGACCCAAGCGGCGGCAACGACCGCGATCACGGGTGCCGGTCTCGTGCTCGGAACCGTGACAACGCAACCGTCGGCGACGGTACCGGCGGGCAATGTCATCTCACAGGATCCGGCGGCTGGTGCGTCGGTCGCGACCGGCACATCCGTGGCGCTCGTCGTGTCGTCAGGGCCTGCCCCCGTGACCGTGCCCAACGTGGTCGGCCTGACCCAAGCGGCGGCAACGACCGCCATCACGGGTGCCGGTCTCGTGCTCGGAACCGTGACGACGCAACCGTCGGCGACGGTACCGGCAGGCAACGTCATCTCGCAGAATCCGCTCGCCGGGGCATCGGTCGCTCCAGGCTCGGCGGTGGCGCTGATCGTCTCTTCAGGTCCGGCGCCGGTCACGGTCCCGAACGTCGTGGGCCTGACGCAGGCAGCGGCAACGACCGCCATCACGGGTGCAGGTCTCGTGCTCGGAACGGTGACAACGCAACCGTCGGCGACGGTGCCGGCGGGCAACGTCATCTCGCAGAATCCGCTCGCCGGGGCATCGGCAGCTCGAGGCTCCGCCGTGGCGCTCGTCGTGTCGTCCGGGCCGGCCGCGCCGACGGTACCGAGCGTCGTGGGTCAGACCCAGGCTGCCGCCCAAGCGGCGATCACCAGCGCCGGCTATGCGATCGGGACGCTCGTCGTGCGGGCTTCGACAACGGTCGCGCCGGGAACGGTGATTGCGCAATCGCCGACGGCGGGTACGGCAGCGGCGCTCGGAACGAAGGTCGACCTGGTGATCTCGATGGGAACGGAGATCACGGCGGCATTCAACGTGACGCGATCGGGTCTTCTACTGAACCGCTCGACCAACACGTTCGATCTGACGGTAACGATGTCTCTCAAATCCGGGACGTTCCATGGGCCTCTGTTTCTGGTTGTCGACACGCTCACGCCTTCCACGGTGACGCTCGCGAATGCACAGGGCAGCAATGACAGCGGCAAGCCGATGATATCGGTCGCAGTGCCGGCAGCGGGGCTCAAGGCGGCTCAGCACGTGACGCAGGTGCTGAAGTTCGCGAATCCGGGCCGCGTTGCGTTCAGCTGGACGTCGAGCGTGCACGGAACGCCGCCCAGCCCGTGATCCATTTGCAAGCTTCCGCACGCGCCGAGGCCATGCCTCGGTCGTGCGGGGCGCGCTCGTGATAGGGCATGACGAGCGACGAGGCCGCGTCCGTTGGAGCCCCGTGTCGGAGTGGTGACGAGGACGCGACTCGTATAATGCGTCAATGGTTGCCGTCGCTCACGTCGCGCCGAAGACCAACACGCCGCATGCGATAGCGGCGTGGCTCGATGGTTTGCGCGGCATCTATCCCGACGACGACGTCGCGACGTTCGATGCGGCCGCGTCGTACGCGCGCGCGCGCTACGCCGATGCGCGCGGCCGCGACGGCGAGCCGCTGGTCGACCGCGCGCTCGGCGCAGCGACGATCGTCGCCGCGTTGAAACTCGACGCAGGCGCCGTGCGTGCGGCGTTGCTGTCCGGATTGCCCGCGGCCGGCGCGTTCGACGCCGATGACGTCGAACGCCGCTTCGGCGCCGACGCGGCAGGGCTTGTCGCGGGCGTCGCCAAGATGGACGAGATCCGCGCGGTGCCGCCGACCGGCAACGCCGAAGAGCGTGCGGCGCAGGCCGAGCGCCTTCGCAAGATGCTTCTCGCGATGGTCGAGGACATCCGCGTCGTGCTGATCAAGCTCGCCGAGCGTGCGCAAGCGATGCGCTTTCTGGTCTCGAGCGGCGACGCCGACGCGCGCGCGCGCGCCGCACGCGACGTGCTCGATCTGTTTGCACCGCTCGCCAATCGGCTGGGCGTATGGCAGCTCAAATGGGAGCTCGAAGATCTCGCGCTTCGCGTGATCGAGCCCGAAACGTACAAGGGGATCGCGCGCATGCTGGACGAGCGGCGGCTCGATCGCGCGCGCTACATCGACGAGGTGATCGCGACGCTTCAGCGCGAGCTCGACAGTGCGGGTGTGCGCGCCGAAGTGACAGGGCGGCCGAAGCACATCTACAGCATCTGGAACAAGATGCGCCGCAAGCAGACCGGTATCGATGCTGTCTACGACATCCGTGCCGTTCGCATCCTCGTCGACGACGTCAAGGATTGCTACGCTGCGCTCGGCATCGTCCATCACCTCTGGACGCCGCTGTCCGGCGAGTTCGACGACTACATCGCGAAGCCCAAGGCGAACGACTACCGCTCGTTGCACACCGCGGTCATCGGACCCGAAGGAAAGCCGCTCGAAGTGCAGATCCGCACCTTCGAGATGCATCGTCATTCCGAGTACGGCGTTGCCGCGCATTGGCGTTACAAGGAAGAGGGCGGCGCCAGGACGCGCGGCGTGCGCCGCGATCCGGCGTTCGAGGATCGCATCGCGTGGCTGCGGCAGGTGCTCGACTGGAAGGACGCGGTCGCCGATTCGTCGGAGTGGCTTGCGGCGTTCAAGAGCAGCCTGTTCACCGACACGATCTACGTGCTGACGCCGCAGGGCAAGGTCGTCGATTTGCCGAGCGGCGCGACGCCGGTCGACTTCGCGTACTCGGTACACACCAGTCTCGGCCACCATTGCCGCGGCGCGCGGGTCAACGGTGCGATGGTGCCGCTCAACACGCCGTTGCAGAACGGTCAGCAAGTCGAGATCATCGCAGCGAAGCAGGGCGGACCGTCTCGCGATTGGCTCAATCCCGATCTGGGCTACGTTACGAGCCATCGCGCCCGCGCCAAGGTTCGGCAGTGGTTCAAGGCGCAGCAGCTGGAGGAGACGATCGCGCGCGGGCGCGCGATCGTCGAGCGCGAATTGCAGCGCGCCGGCGCGACGGCGGTCAATCTCGATGCCGTCGCCGCGAAAGCCGGTTATGACAGCACGCAGGAATTCTTCGCGGCGGCCACGCGCGACGAGTTGAATCTTCGTCAGATCCAGTTGGCGATTCGCGCGACGATCGAGCCGGCCGCGGCGCCGCAAACACCGGTCGACGAGCTGCCGATGCGGCAAAGCAAGGCGGCGAGCTCGGGGAGCGGCATTCTCGTCGTCGGCGTCGATCGGCTGATGACGGCGCTCGCTCGATGCTGCAAGCCTGCGCCGCCCGACCCGATCGTCGGCTTCGTCACGCGCGGAAAGGGAGTGTCGATCCACCGCCAATCGTGCTCGAACGTCGCGCGCATGCGCGCGCGCGAGCCCGAGCGGCTGATCAGCGCCGATTGGGGCGCGCCGCGCGACGAAGTGTTTCCGGTCGACGTCGTCGTCGAGGCGATGGATCGGCAGGGACTGCTGCGCGACATCACCGAGATCTTCTCGCGCGAGCGCATCAACGTGACGGCCGCCAACACGCTCACTCGCAATCTGCATTCGCGGATGGCGTTCACGCTCGAGGTACGCGGTCTCGATGCGCTCACGCGGGCGCTCGCGCTCGTCGCCGACGTTCCCGGCGTGCTGGGCGCGGCGCGCCGCTAGCGAGTGCGTTTCCGCTGGGCCCGCCATCAGCGTTGCGTGGTGCGTGCGGCTGCGAATCTTGAACGCGAGTCACACCGGCGGCACGCCGAAGACGAGCGCAGGCGGGCCGGCGCGCGCTCGCCGCCGGTGGTAGAGTGATCATCGCCCGTAACATTTGCCGGGCCGATTGCGAGGAGCTTCGTCGATGCTGCGTGTCGTGATCGCCGTTCTCGCGTGCGTCTTGCTGCGAGCCGCCGCGGCGGCGCCCTTGGTCGTCACCGCAGAAATACGCGGCGGCATCGGACCGGCCAGCGCCGCGTATTTCGCGCGCGTCATCGATTCCGCTCGCGCGTCGAAGGCGCAACTCGTCGTCGTTGCGCTCGACACGCCCGGCGGACTCGACCATTCGATGCGCGAGATGATCCAGGCGCTGCTCGCCTCGCCGGTGCCGGTCGCGATGTACGTTTCGCCCAGCGGGGCGCGGGCGGCGAGCGCCGGCACGTATCTGCTGTACGCGAGCCACGTCGCGGCGATGGCGCCTGGAACGAACCTCGGCGCCGCGACGCCGGTCGCCATCGGCTTCGGCGGCGGTGGCGAGCCCGAGAAAGCGAAGCCGGGCGAGAAGTCGGACGAGGCCGCGAAAGCGCCGAAGAGCACGATGGAGTCCAAGGCGATCCACGACGCGGCCGCCTACCTTCGCAGCCTTGCGCAGATGCGCGGGCGCAACGCCGATTGGACCGAGAAGGCGGTGCGGCAATCGGAGAGCCTTTCCGCCGATGAGGCGCTCAAGCTGTCGGTGATCGATGTCGTCGCGACCGACATACCCGACCTCGTGAAGAAGCTCGACGGCCGGGCGGTGAAGATGGGAGACACCACGATGACGCTGGCGCTGGGCGGCGCGACGCTCACGCCGATCGTCCCGAACTGGAAGGAGCAGATTCTCGGGACGATTTCCGATCCGAACATCGCGCTGCTGCTGATGATGGCCGGCGTCTACGGGTTGCTGTTCGAGTTCATGGCGCCGGGCACCGCGGTTCCCGGTGTGGCCGGATCGATCGCGTTGCTACTGGGCCTCTACGGGCTCGCGTTGCTGCCGGTCAACTACGTCGCCGTCGCGCTGCTGTTGCTTGGACTTGCGATGATGGTGGCCGAGGCGTTCTTGCCGACGTTCGGTGTCATCGGCGTTGGCGGCATCGTCGCGTTCGTCGCCGGCGTGCTGTTCCTGATCGATGCCGAAATTCCGGGGTTCACCGTGTCTTGGGGGCTCGTCGTGCCGATCGTGCTCGCGAACGCGGTGGCGCTCGTCGTGATCGGCGCGTTCGCGTTGCGCTCGCGACGCCGACCGCCGGTCGCCGGTTCGGAGGCGATGGTCGGCACGCCGGTCGAAGCGCTCGAGGACTTCGAGCGCGAAGGTTGGGTGCGTGCATTTGGGGAACGGTGGCGCGCGCAGACCAGCGCCCCGCTCAAGCGAGGGGCGCATGCGCGCATCGCGGCGGTGCAAGGCCTCACGCTTATCGTGCGGCCGGAAGACAACGGAGGCGGACGATGATCTGGTCGATCGGTTGGGGCGGCGCGGTCCTGCTGCTCGTGATTCTCGTCGCATCGAGCATCCGCATCTTCCGCGAGTACGAGCGCGGCGTCGTTTTCCTGCTCGGCCGGTTCTGGCGCGTCAAGGGCCCGGGACTCGTGCTGATCATTCCGGTCGTCCAGCAGGTCGTGCGCGTCGACTTGCGCACCGTCGTGATGGACGTGCCGAGCCAGGACGTCATTTCGCGCGACAACGTGTCGGTCAAGGTGAACGCGGTCATCTATTTCCGCGTGATCGATCCGCAGAAGGCGATCATCCAGGTCGCGAACTTCCTCGAGGCGACCTCACAGCTCGCGCAGACGACGCTGCGCTCGGTGCTCGGCAAGCACGAGCTCGACGACATGCTCGCCGAGCGCGAACGGTTGAACGTCGACATCCAGCAGATTCTCGATACGCAGACCGACGCGTGGGGCATCAAGGTCGCGATGGTCGAGATCAAGCACGTCGACATCAACGAGACGATGGTGCGCGCGATCGCGCGGCAGGCGGAGGCGGAGCGCGAGCGGCGCGCGAAAGTGATCCACGCCGAAGGCGAGTTGCAGGCGTCCGAGAAGCTCCTGCAGGCGTCGCTGGTGCTCGCGCGGGCACCGCAAGCGATGCAGCTTCGCTATCTGCAGACGCTGGCGGCGATCGCCGGCGACAAGACGTCGACGATCGTGTTTCCGCTGCCGACCGAGCTTCTGCAGACGCTCGCGAAAGGGCTTGGCGGCGCGGAAAAGTAACGTCCGAAAAGTAGGGTCAGACTCCCTTTTTCCGAAAGTCGAGTCTGACCCTACTTTCCCGAAAGTCGAGTCTGACCCTACTTTTCGGGTAGCTCGACGTCGTCGGGAAGCGCGATGCCGAAGGTCTCGATCAGCGCGCGCCGCTGCTCGCGCGGGTTGGCAAGCACGCGCGAGCGCGTCGCGTTGCCGTCGTCCTCGGTCAACTCGAGATCGCGCAGCGCGATTCGCTTGTCGAGTGCAAGCCGCTGTGCGGTCAGCACCTGCACGAAGCGCGATTGCGGATGCGTCGACGTGTACCAGTTCGCGAGCTCGAAGTCGACGGCGTACTGAGGTTCGAGCGTGAAAGCGTAGAGGTCGCGCGAGGTTCCGTCGCGCAGCGCCTGCAGCACGTACACCGCGTCGCCTTGCGCGACGATCCGATACGTCCATCGCGACTGCGGCGTCGGCTGCGTTGCGCGCAGCGGCACCGGTAGCAGCAGCCCGTCGGCGCCGAATCCTACGTCGGCGATGATCGTCTCGCCGGCGATGTCGACCGCGAGCAGCATGTGCGTGCGCGGCCGAATCACCGGCGCACCGACACGAACGCGCGCGGCAAGCCGCGTAGTGCGAAAGCCGACGGCTTCGAGCGCCGCGGCGAACAGCGTGTTCTGCTCGAAACAGTAGCCGCCGCGGCCGGCGCGGACGAGCTTCGCCTGCAGATCGCCGACCTCGAGCCGGATCGGCCGGCCGAGCACGACATCGAGGTTCTCGAACGGGATGGTGGTCGCGTGGGCAAGATGCAGCGCGTCGAGCACCGCACGGGTGGGTGCGATCGCGCCTTCGTAGCCGATGCGAGCGCAATACGCCGCGAGATCGAATTCGGCGTGCATCGAGAAAAGATCCGAGCCGATCGTACGTTCGCGCTGCAGCGCCGTCAACGCCGCGCGCGAGCTAGAGCTGCCCCTGCAGCGGCAAAAGCTGCGCAGGGCGCGCGCGCAGCCGTTGCTCGGCGGTCGTGTCGGGCTCGTCGTCGTAGCGCCGTGGAGTGCCGCCGCTTGCCGTAATCCATTCGAGCTTCGAGTCGGCGCCTCGCACGACGTGGTAGCTATTCTCCGGCTTCGTCGCGTCGTCGATCCGGCGCACGACTTCCATCGCGAGCGATGGACTGTCGATCCACAGTCCCATCTCCGTGTTAAGCCGGATCGAGCGCGGGTCGAGGTTCATCGATGACAGGAAGACGAACCGGCGATCGAGCACCAGCACTTTGGCGTGCAACGTCGAATGCGAACCGCCGCTGCCCGACCCGCCGCTGCCCGACCCGCCGCTGCCCGAACCGCCGCTGCTCGAACCGCCGCTGCTCGAACCGCTGCCGCTCGTGCGGCCGGTGAACGGTGCCGCCTGCGGCTTCAATTCGTAGAGCTCGATGCCCGCATCGAGCAGCGTCGTTCGCCACGGCGCATAACCGGAATGCGCGATCGTCAGATCGCTCGTCGCGAGCGAATTGGTCAGCACGCGCACGCGAGCGCCGCGCGCCTTCGCCGCGCTCATCGCCGCCATTGCCGCATCATCGGGAATGACGTAGGGCGACACGATGTCGAGCTCGTGCTTGACCGATGCCAGTGCGGGAACGAGCTCGTCGGCTATCTCGCGAACGTTGTCGCCGCGCAGCGGCTCGACCTTGCGAGGGCTGTCGGCGAGCACACGTGCCCGGGCCCACGTCATCGTCAATCGACCGTCGGCGATCTCCCGTGAGAAGCTCGACGTCCGTACCGCACGTGCACCGCTCTCGGTGCTTTCGCGCTCGGGTTCGCCCGCCGAGCGGAGCTCGGCGCGCGCCTTAGCGACGTCCTCGGCGCGCCGCGGCTGCCCGGCGAGCGCTTCGATCGGTACGGCGTGCTCGCTGTTCCAGAATTCGTCGAAGCTCGCCGAAAGCGCTCGCACGATCGGTCCCGCCGCGATGACGTCGAGGTCCTGGAATACGATCGGACCGGGAGCGTCGAAGTAGGCATCGCCGATATTGCGCCCGCCGACGATTGCGACCGCGTTGTCGACGATGAACGCCTTGTTGTGCATCCGGCGATTGAGCTGCGCACCGCGGACGACGTATTCGACGGCGGCGAGTGCAAACGCGGGTCCGCGCATCATCACCGGATTGAACAGGCGCACCGAGATGCGCGGATGCGACGACAGCGCGACGAGCGCGCTCTCGTCGCCGTGCTTGCCGTGATCGTCGAGCAGCAGTCGAACGCGAACGCCGCGGTCGGCCGCGTCGAGCAGCCGCCGCGCGACGAGCTCGGCGGCCTCGCCTTCCATGATGTAGTACTGCAGGTCGATCGACTGTTGCGCGGCGTCGATCAGCGCGGTTCGCGCCGACAGTCCGGCGTGACCCGATTCGAGCAAGCGAAACGCCGACTGCCCGGCGTGCTTGGCGGCGTCGGCATATGCCGCCTTCCCAAGCCGCGTTGCGATCGGCGTGGCGTAGGCCGACGACGGCGTGCGCTCGACATCGGCGGGATCGATCGTGACGCAGCCCGCGACAACGACGAGCAGCGCCAGCACGACGCCGGCGCGGCGCACGAGCTCGCGCGCTCGAGACGTCAGAGCGGAGCTGTCGGCACCGAGCGCATGCGACGGCGGCATGCACGTCCGAGCCGGATCGCGGCGTCCAAGTTCCGCGCCGCGCGGAAGCCGACGCGCTCAACGCGAAAGGCCCTGCGCCGCGAGAGGCGAAGCGTGCAGGTTTTGCAACCGGCTACAACATCCCTTCGAGCAGCTGAACGTCCACCATCACGCCCGCTTCGACGTCGCCGCAGTCGGCGGGAAGCACGATGAAGCAGTTCGCCTGAGACATCGACGACAGGATGCCCGAGCCCTGATCGCCGGTCGTGCGCACGGTGATCGCGCCGTCGCGATCGCGCGCGAGGATGCCGCGCTGGAACTCCGTTCGTCCGGGCACTTTGCGGATCGACCCGGCGAGCGCGACCTTGAACGTCGGCGGCGGCGCGACGTCGCGGCGGCCTTGCATGACGAGCAGCGCGTCGCGGACGAACTCGTAGAACGTCATCATCACCGATACGGGATTTCCGGGCAGGCCGAAGAACATCGCGTCGCCCACGCGGCCGTACGCGAGCGGGCGGCCCGGCTTCATCGCGATTTTCCAGAACAGCACTTCGCCGACCTGGTCGAGGACGACCTTGACGAAATCGGCATCGCCGACCGACACGCCGCCCGACGTGATCACGACGTCCGCGGCTTGCGCGGCGACGGCGAAGGCGCGCTCGAGCTCCGCGGGGACGTCGCGGATGACGCCCATGTCGATTGCATCGCAGTGAAGCCGTGCGAGCAGCCCGTGCAGCGTGTAACGGTTGCTGTCGTAGATCTCGCCCGCCGCGAGCGGTTGTCCGACCCCGCGCAGCTCGTCGCCGGTCGAAAAGAACGCGACGCGCAACCTGCGGAACACGCTCACTTCGTTGATGCCGAGCGAAGCGAGCATGCCGAGCTCCGCGGGTCGGATCGGCTGACCTGCGCGGAACACCGTTTGCCCGCGCTTCACGTCCTCGCCGGCGAAACGACGGTTCTGTCCGACCTTGGTCACCGCCCGCGCTGCGACGGTCACCGTTCCGGCCCGCTCGTTCGCGCGCTCCTGCATGACGACCGTATCGGCGCCCACGGGCATCACCGCCCCCGTGAAGATCCTCACCGTGGTGCCGGGGAGAACCGTGCCGTCGTACGGCCTGCCCGCGAACGATTCACCGATCGCGTCGAACGTCGTCTCGCCGTTCGGGTCGAGGTCCGCGAAACGCACCGCCCAGCCGTCCATTGCCGAGTTGTCGTGTCCGGGAACATCGATCGGCGAAACGACGTCCTGCGCGAGCACACGATCGAGCGCGTCGCGGATGTGCACGCGATCGGTGGCGGTGACCGGCGTCAGGAACTGGCGGATCAGCATGCGCGCCTTGTCGACCGGCATCGAATTGGGATCGTAGTCGTCGGCGCAGGACGCTTCGCGCAATGTCTTCGGCGTGTCCATGATGTCGTTGTCGGATGAGCAGTCAGCGCGGCGCGGCGGCGGCGAGCTCGTCGCGCGTGTTGATGTTGCGAAAG
This sequence comes from uncultured beta proteobacterium, assembly GCA_963728935.1. Taxonomy (GTDB): domain Bacteria; phylum Pseudomonadota; class Gammaproteobacteria; order Burkholderiales; family Casimicrobiaceae; genus CAVSMC01. The sequence goes on from CAVSMC010000012.1 coordinate 476,407, forward strand.
GCATCGGCTTCGTCGTCGAACGCGACTTCGGTGACGGCCAGCGCCGCGTACCACGCGTCGATCTTGCGCCCTCCGGCGGCGAGGAACGCGGCGAGATGCGGCAGCACGTCGCGGCGTGCGAGCGCGAACACCGGATGCGGCTGATCGAACGTGCGCGCAACAGCGAGTTGTGTGCCGTCGCGCTCGAGCCCCGCGGCGAGCCTCGCGACGAGGTCGAGCGGCAGGAACGGAGAATCGCACGGCACCGTGCACGCGTACGGCTTCGTCGTGCCGCTCAATCCGGCGTGCAGCCCCGCGAGCGGTCCGGCGAATCCGCCGACCGCATCGGCGACGACGGGCACGCCGAATGCGCCATAACGATCGGGATTCTGATTGGCGTTGATGACGAGCTCGCCGACCTGCGGCCGGAAGCGCTCGAGCACGTACGCGATCATCGGCCGGCCGGCGAGCTCGACCAGACCCTTGTCGACGCCGCCCATCCGCCGTCCCTGACCGCCGGCGAGCACGATGCCCGCGACGTCGCTCGCGGCGATCATCGTACGTTACGCGTCGCGGCGAAAGCGCTCGCCGCCGGTGAACAACAGATAGTGCTTGTTCGTCGCGCGGCCGATCATCGTCACGCCGACCTTCTGCGCGATCTCGTAGCCCATCTGCGTCAACCCCGAGCGCGAAACAAGGAACGGGATACGCATCTGCGCGGCCTTGATCACCATCTCGGAGGTGAGACGGCCCGTCGTGTAGAAGATCTTGTCGCCGCCTTCGATCCGATCGAGCCACATGCGCCCGGCGATCGCGTCGACGGCGTTGTGACGGCCGACGTCCTCGACGAACATCAGGATCTCGGCGCGTTCCGGCGTGTTGGTCGCGAGCGCGCAGCCGTGCACGGCGCCCGCCTGCTTGTAGATCGTTTCATGGAGGCGCGCGCGGTCGAGCAGGTCGAATAGCGCGCTCTGCGTGAGGATCGCATCCTGCGGCAGCCGAACGTTTTCGATCTCGTCCATCAGATCGCCGAACACCGTGCCTTGCCCGCAGCCGGTCGTCGTCGTCTTCTTCGCCGTCTTCGCTTCGAGGTCGGCGAGCCCGCCGCGCGTCGTCACGGCGACCGCCCCGACGTCCCAATCGACTTGCACGGCGACGATATCCTCGATGCGCTCGATCAGCCGCTGGTTGCGCAGATAGCCGATCGCGAGCGCCTCGGGTGCGCCGCCGAGCGTCATCAGCGTGACGAGCTCCTGCTTGTCGATGTACAGCGTCAGCGGGTGCTCGCCGGCGATCGGCACATCGCGCTGCTCGCCGTGCTCGTCGCTCGCGAGCACGTTGAACGTCGCGGGCCGCGCCGCGTCGGTCAGTATCGGCCGGTAGGGGGTATTGGGAGCGTTCACGGAATGAGCGTCGGAAAATCAGGGTCAGGCTCGACTTTTCATGCAGCCGTCTGGCGAATCGAAACGAGCGCGAAAAGTCGCGAAAAGTCGAGTCTGACCCTACTTTTCATCCGCCTATATAGCTCATCTCGACTTTGGGCAGCGCGACCGTGGCCGCGGTTCGCAGCTCCGAATAACGATCGGACCGCTGGTACCAGATCGCCGCGATCGCCTCGCCGAGCGCGTCGTCGGTCGCGCCGGCGCGAAGCGGCGTCTTGAGATCGAAGCCTTCGGTGCCGAACAGGCACGTGTAGACCTTGCCGTCGGTCGACAACCGCGCACGCGTGCAATCGCGGCAGAAGGCTTGCGTGACCGATGCGATGACGCCGATCTCGCCCGCGCCGTCGCGGTAGCGCCAGCGTTCGGCGACCTCGCCGCGATAGTTCGCATCGACCGGCTCGATCGGGAACTCGGCACCGATGATCTTCAGCACTTCGGCCGCGGGCACGACCTCGTCCATCCGCCAGCCATTGGTGTGGCCGACGTCCATGTACTCGATGAAACGCAAGATGTGACCGCTGCCGCGGAAGCGACGCGCGAGCGGGACGATCTCGCTCTCGTTGGTGCCGCGCTTGATGACCGCGTTGAGCTTGATCGGCGCGAGTCCCGCCGCGGCCGCGGCTTCGATTCCCTCGAGCACGCGCTCGACCGGAAAATCGACGTCGTTCATCGCGCGGAATATCCGATCGTCGAGCGCATCGATGCTCACCGTCACGCGCGCAAGACCGGCGTCCTTCAACGAACGGGCTTTGCGCGCGAGCAACGCGCCGTTGGTGGTCAACGTGAGATCGAGCCCGCCGATGCCCGCGAGCATCTCGACCAGCCGCTCGACGTTCTTGCGCAAGAGCGGCTCGCCGCCGGTGAGCCGGATCTTGTTGACGCCCTGCGCCTTGAACAGCCGCGCGAGCCGCGTGATCTCCTCGAACGTCAGCAGCTCGTCGTGCGGCAGGAACGGGTAGTCGCGGCCGAAGACGTCCTTCGGCATGCAATAGACGCAGCGGAAGTTGCATCGGTCGGTGACCGAGATGCGCAAATCGCGCAGCGGGCGCCCGCGCGCATCGACCACGCGCGACGCATCCGGCGACTTCGCGCGCATGTCGCGCACGAGCTCGTCAACGCGGTTCGACGTCTGCGCGGCGCGACGGACGGGGATCGGAATCGGCTTCGCCATTGCATGACCGGCGCGAGCAGTGAGCCGGACTCGTCATTTTAGCAAACGCGCTCGTCGAGCCGTCGCGAGTTAGCAAGATGCGCGCCTGCTCGTTCCGCTGTTGTACACTGGGCTATTGATTTTGTGCGGCGCGTTCGCGTCATCAAGACCATGCCTGTCTTGCGGTTTCCGGTTTCCGTCGTCATGGATTGCGTCCCGATCAGCAACCGCTGGGCGAGCGAGCAATGGTCGCCGTCGGCCGTGATCCCGCTCGCCGATCGCGATGCGCCTGCCGAAGCGCAGCCTGCGCAACGCCTGCCATCACTTTCGTCGGCAGTGCGATGGCGATTCGATGGGCTGTGGGTCGAGTTGCACCGCTCGGAAGGTGAGGGCTATTGGCTGAACCTCACGTCGTGCGCGCCCAAGGCGTTCGTCATGTGGCGATCGGCCGACGACGGCGCGGGCGAGCCCGCGATGCGGCCGTGCGCGGTCACGGTGTCGTACAACGAGGCAGCGCGCGTGCTCGACGCCGGCGAGCAGGTCGAAGGCGTTGCGCTTGCGCCGGAACTGCTGGCTTGGATGAAGCCGTTCGTCGATCAGCACTACACCCCCGAGCCGCGCAAGAAGGTACGCCGCAACGACCCGTTCGCGAACGACGTCGACGGCCGGCGCTGAACCGATCGCATTCGACCATGACCGACTCCGGCAAACGCGAGCCGCTGACGCTCAGGCGCTGGTCGCAGCGAAAGCTCGCCGCGGCGCACGAGGCGCAATCGAAAGCGGCGCAGCCACCGGAGCCGACGGGCACTGTTGCGCCGCCGCCTTCGCCGGATACGCCCGCACCGCAAGCGGTCGCCGGCGATCCACCGCGCGAGCTGCCGCCGGTCGATTCGTTGTCGATCGACTCCGATTTCACCGCGTTCATGCGACCCGACGTCGATGAATCGCTCAAGCGCGGTGCGTTGCGCAAGCTTTTCAGCGATCCGCGCTTCAACGTCATGGATGGTCTCGACGTCTATATCGACGACTATTCGAAGCCCGATCCGATCGCTCCCGAAGTCGTTCGGCAGCTGATGCAGGCGCGCTACATCTTCGATCCGCCGGCCACGCGCGTCACCGCCAGCGGCCACGTGGAAGACGTGCCCCCTGACGAGGCCGCGGCCATGGTGGCAGCGCAGGACGCGCCGAGCGGCGAGCTGCCCGCCGCGGTCGAGGCTGAAACGCTTGCCGCGAACCAAGCCCGCGGACGGGCGCCCGAACCGGCGGCGGCGGCGCAGCCGGCGGACGCCCCGGCGGCGCGCGACGTCGATTCGCCATCGCGATGACGTTCGCCGACAAGAAGCTCCATCTGTGCTCGTGCAACGGCACGATGCCGCTCGACGCGAAAGCGCTTGGCGCAACGCTCGGTCTCGACGGAGCGCCGCCGGTGCGCACGACGCTCTGCCAGAAGGAGCTCGGGCTCTTCGCCGACCATGCGTCGGGCGACGTCGTCGTCGCCTGCACGCAGGAAGCGCGACTTTTCGGCGACGTCGCCGAGGAGGGCGGGCGCACGCAGACGATCCGTTTCGTCAACATTCGCGAGACCGGCGGCTGGTCGGCGGAAGCGACAGCCGCGACACCGAAGATCGCGGCGCTGCTCGCGCTCGCCGGATTGCCCGATCCCGATCCGGTGCCGAAGGTGACGTACCGGTCGTCGGGCCAGTTGCTGATCGTCGGCCCGGCCGACGCGGCGCTGCACTGGGCGGACGCGCTAGGCACGCAGCTCGCGGTGACCGTGCTCGTCACGGGACGGGCGACCGGCGGCGAGCTACCCGCTGTGCGCACGTATCCGATCCATTCGGGATCGCTCGCGAAGCTCGGCGGTTGGCTCGGCGCGTTCGACGCCGAATGGACGCAGGACAATCCGATCGATCTGGATCTTTGCACGCGTTGCAATGCGTGCATCAATGCATGTCCCGAGCACGCGATCGATTTCTCGTACCAGATCGATCTCGATCGCTGCCGCGATCATCGCGCTTGCGTCGCCGCGTGCGGCGCCGCCGCGGCGATCGATTTCGACCGCCGCGAACGGACCAGAAGCGAGCGCTTCGATCTCGTGCTCGATCTCGCTCGCGAGCCTTCGCTGCGAATGAGTCAGCCGCCGCAGGGCTATTTCGCGCCCGGTGTCGACCCGGTTGCGCAGGCGCGCGCCGTCGTCGAAATCGCGTCGATGGTCGGCGAGTTCGAGAAGCCGAAGTACTTCGACTACAAGGCGTCGATCTGCGCGCACAGCCGTTCGCAGAAAGTCGGCTGCAGCAAGTGCATCGACGTCTGCTCGACCGATGCGATCGCCGCCGACGGCGACGGCATCAAAGTCGAGCCGCATCTTTGCATGGGCTGCGGCGGTTGCGCGACCGTGTGCCCGTCCGGCGCGCTGTCGTACGCGTACCCGGCGGTCCCCGATCTCGCGCGCCGACTGAAGACGACGATGTCGACGTACGCGGCGGCCGGTGGCCGCGACGCCTGCCTGCTGCTGCACGGCGCAGACGGCGCCGCCGCGCTCGCGCGCCTCGCACGGCGCGGACGCGGGCTGCCGGCGCGCGTGATTCCGCTCGAGTTGCATCACGTCGCCTCGGTGGGCGTCGATGTCTGGCTATCGGCGCTCGCCTACGGCGCCACCGAGGTCGTCGTATTGGCGACCGGCAGCGAAGCGCCGGAGTATCGGAACGCGCTGCAAAGCCAGATGGCGATTGCCGACGCCGTCGCGCAAGGGCTCGGTTATCAGGGTCGGCATTTTCGCGTCGTCGACGCGCACGATGTCGCAGCGCTCGAGCAGGCGCTTTGGAATGTGCCGCCGTCGCTCGGTGTTCGCGTTGCAGCCACGTTTGCCGGCACGCGCGAGAAGCGCACGACCGCAGCGCTCGCGATCGAGCATCTCGCGCAGCACGCGCCCGTTCCGCAGGCGCGGATTGCGCTGCCGGCCGGAGCGCCGTTCGGAGCGATCGACGTCGACCGCGACGCCTGCACGATGTGTCTCGCGTGCGTCGGATCGTGTCCGGTCGGCGCGCTTCTCGACAATCCGGAAACACCGCAGTTGCGCTTCATCGAGTCGAAATGCGTGCAATGCGGTCTGTGCCGCGAGACCTGCCCCGAGGACGCGATCGCGCTCGTGCCGCAGCTCGACCTCACGCCGGCGGCGCGCTCGCCGCGGGTGCTGAACGAGGCGGCGATTTTCCAATGCGTTGCCTGCGGCAAGCCGCTCGGCACCGAGAAGATGGTCGGTGCGATGCTCGCGAAGCTCGCCGGGCATTCGATGTTCGCGGCGCCGGGTGCGCTCGACCGGCTGAAGATGTGCGCGGACTGCCGCGTCGTCGACCTGATCAAGAACGAGAAGAGCGTCGACATCCGCGACCTTTGACGATGGATTCGGCCGCCGTCACCTTCTCGCACCGGATCGAGCCCGAGGACCAGGCGCGCGCCGATTTCTACGCGCTGCTCGGGCGCCTGTTCGCCGAAGCGCCCGACCGGGCGCTGCTCGGCGCGATCGCGGCAGCGCCGCCGCTTGCGCCGGCAACGATCCTCGATCCCGAATCGGCAGCCCCCGCCGAGCGGCTCGCCGCTTCGTGGGATGCGCTGCGCGCGGCGAGCGCCGCGATGGATGCCGACGCCGCGAAGGTCGAGTACGACGCGCTCTTCATCGGCGTCGGCAAGAGCGAGGTCAACCTTCACGCCTCGCATTGGCTGACAGGATTCATGATGGAGAAACCGCTTGCCGACGTGCGCACCGCGCTCGCGCGACTCGATATCGGCCGCGAGCCGATCGCAACGTTGGTCGAGGACCACTTTTCCCCCCTCTGCGAAGTGATGCGTCTGTTGATTACAGGACGCGACGACCGGCGTCCGGCCTCTATCGCCGAGCAGCGGGCGTTCTTTGAGCGTTTTCTCATGACATGGTCATCGCGATGCTGCGCCGCAATATCACAACATCCTATTGCCAACTATTACCGACGAGTAGGACAATTCGCCGATGCATTCCTGACGATCGAACGTGACGCGCTCGTCTTGGATACATAAATACTAGGTCACACGATCACGGCAGTCCTTGGAGGTCCCGCATGCGTCATCCCTCGCGTAGCAACGCTAGCGCGCCCGTTGCGGCTGCGCGCAACGATTCTTCTTCGCCTGTCGAAACGAAGGTCGATCCCCGGCGTCGGCGCTTCCTGTTCACTCTCGGCGCGGGAAGCGCGAGCGCCGTCGCGCTCGGCGCTGCTCCGACGGCCGTTGCGTGCGGCGATCCGCCGCCGGCGGACGATACGGCCGCCGGCTATCGCGTGACCGACCACGTGCGCGACTACTACCGCACCGCGAAGATCTAGGAGACGACGATGCTCCTCACGAAAAAGAGCGAAGGCGTTCCGAGCGCAGGCCCTCGACTGCGCAGGATGCTGGGTGCGCACATCGCGACGATGGATCGGCGCGCGTTTCTCAAGCGGTCGGGACTCGTCGCCGGAGCGGGCGCGTTCGCGAGCCAGCTTCCGTACGGAACGATCGGCAAGGCGCAGGCGAACGGCGAAGGCGCGAAGGCCGAAGTCAAGCGCACCGTGTGCACGCACTGCTCGGTCGGCTGCTCGGTCGACGCCACCGTCGAGAACGGCGTGTGGACGCGCCAGGACCCGGTCTTCGATTCGCCGCTTAACCTCGGCGCGCACTGCGCGAAGGGTGCGTCGGTGCGCGAGCACGGCCACGGCGAGCATCGGCTCAAGGCGCCGATGAAGCTCGTCGACGGCAAGTGGACGAAGATCTCGTGGGAGCAGGCGATCAACGAGGTCGGCGACAAGCTCGCGGCGATCAAGAAGGAAGCCGGTCCCGACGCCGTGTTCTGGGTCGGCAGCTCCAAGCATTCGAACGAGCAGTCGTACCTGATGCGCAAGTTCGTGTCGTTCTTCGGCAGCAACAACTGCGACCACCAGGCGCGCATCTGCCACTCGACGACCGTCGCCGGCGTAGCCAACACGTGGGGCTACGGCGCGATGACGAACTCGTACAACGACATGCAGAACACGAAGTGCGCGATGTACATCGGCAGCAACGCCGCCGAGGCGCACCCGGTGTCGATGCTGCACATGCTGCACGCGAAGGAGAGCGGCGCGCGCATGATCGTCGTCGACCCGCGCTTCACGCGCACGGCGGCGAAGGCCGATACGTACGTTCGCCTCCGCTCGGGCACGGACATCCCGTTCGTGTTCGGGATGCTCTACCACATCTTCAAGAACGGCTGGGAAGACAAGCAGTACCTCCACGACCGCGTCTACGGGATGGACAAGGTCCGCGACGAGATCATGGCCAAATGGACGCCGGACAAGGTCGAGGAGGCCTGCGGCGTTCCCGAGGCGCAGGTGCTGCACGTCGCCGAGCTGATGGCGAAGAACCGCCCGTCGACCGTCGTCTGGTGCATGGGACAGACGCAGCACACGATCGGCAACGCGATCGTGCGGGCGTCATGCATCCTGCAGCTCGCGTTGGGCAACGTGGGCGTCGAGGGCGGCGGCACGAACATCTTCCGCGGCCACGACAACGTGCAGGGCGCGACCGACGTCGGCCCGAATCCGGATTCGCTGCCCGGCTATTACGGCATCGCGACCGGCTCGTGGAAGCATTGGGCCGCGGTGTGGGGCGTCGACTACGAGTGGCTGAAGAAGCAGTTCGCCTCGCAGGCGATGATGGAGAAGTCCGGCATGACGGTGTCGCGCTGGATCGACGGCGTGCTCGAGAAGAACGAGCTGATCGACCAGGACTCGAACCTGCGCGCGCTCGTCATGTGGGGACATGCGCCGAACAGCCAGACGCGCGGCAAGGAAATGGTCGAGGCGATGAAAAAGCTCGACATGATCGTCGTCGTCGACCCGTATCCATCGGCGACCGCCTCGATGGCGGCGATGGTGCGCAAGGACGGCGTCTATCTCCTTCCGGCGGCGACGCAGTTCGAGACCTCGGGCTCGGTCACGGCGTCGAATCGCTCGATCCAGTGGCGCGAGCGCGTGATCAGCCCGCTGTTCGAGTCGCAGACCGACCACGCGATCATGCTCGCGTTCGCGAAGAAGTGGGGCTGGGACAAGGAGTTCGCGAAGAATTACGAGATGTGGAAGCCCGATGCGAACAAGCTCGAGGAGCCCACGCCCGAGAGCATCCTGAAGGAGATCAACCGAGGGACGTGGACGATCGGCTACACCGGACAATCGCCCGAGCGGCTGAAGCTGCACATGAAGAACCAGCAGACGTTCGACGTGAAGTCGTTGCGCGCGAAAGGCGGCCCATGTGACGGCGACTACTACGGTCTGCCATGGCCCTGCTACGGAACGCCCGAGCTCAAGCATCCGGGCTCGCCGAACCTCTACCAGACGTCGCGCCACGTGATGGACGGCGGCGGCAACTTCCGCGCGAACTTCGGCGTCGAGCGTGACGGAGTCAATCTGCTCGCCGAGGACGGCTCGTGTTCGAAGGGCGCCGATCTGACGACCGGCTACCCCGAATTCGATCACGTCCTGATGAAGAAGCTCGGATGGTGGGACGAGCTGACGGATGCCGAGAAGAAGGCGGCAGAGGGCAAGAACTGGAAGACCGATCTTTCTGGAGGCATCCAGCGCGTCGTGCTGAAGAACCACGGCTGCTACCCGTTCGGCAACGCCAAGGCGCGCGCGGTCGTGTGGAACTTCCCCGACGCGATCCCGCAGCACCGCGAGCCGCTGTACTCGCCGCGTCCGGATCTCGTTGCGAAGTACCCGACGCATGACGACAAGAAGGCGTTCTGGCGCCTGCCGACGCTGTACAAGACCGTGCAGGAGAAGAACAAGGACATCTCGAGGGAATTTCCTCTCGTGCTCACCAGCGGGAGGCTCGTCGAATACGAGGGTGGCGGCGAGGAGACGCGCTCGAATCCGTGGCTCGCCGAGCTGCAGCAGGACAACTTCGTCGAGATCAACCCGAAAGACGCGAACGACCGCGCCATTCGAGACGGCGAATACGTCTGGGTGAAGACGCCGACCGGTGCGCAGATCAAGGTGAAGGCGATGGTGACCGATCGCGTCGCGTCGGGCACGACGTTCATCCCGTTCCACTTTTCGGGATGGTGGATGGGCAAGGACATGCTGCAGTACTACCCCGAGGGCTCGGCACCGATTACCCGCGGCGAAGCGGTCAATACCGCGACCACCTACGGCTACGACTCGGTGACGATGATGCAGGAATCGAAGACGACGCTGTGCCAGGTCGCCAAGCTGGCGTAACGCGGACGCGAGGAGACAATCATGGCCCGAATGAAGTTTCTGTGCGACGCCGAGCGCTGCATCGAATGCAACGGATGCGTCACCGCGTGCAAGCAGGAGCACGAAGTGCCCTGGGGTGTGAATCGCCGTCGCGTCGTGACGATCAACGACGGCGTTCCCGGCGAACGGTCGATCTCGGTCGCTTGCATGCACTGCTCGGATGCACCGTGCCAGGCGGTTTGTCCCGTCGACTGCATCTATCACACCGAAGAGGGCGTCGTGCTGCACGACAAGGACCTCTGCATCGGCTGCGGATACTGCTTCTACGCGTGCCCGTTCGGCGCGCCGCAGTTTCCGCAAGCCGGCGCGTTCGGCGTGCGCGGCAAGATGGACAAGTGCACGTTCTGCGCCGGCGGCCCCGAGGCGAACCGCTCGGAGGAGGAGTTCAAGAAATACGGCCGTAACCGGCTCGCCGAAGGCAAGCTGCCGGCGTGCGCCGAGATGTGCTCGACCAAGGCGCTGCTCGGCGGCGACGGCGACGTGCTCGCCGACATTTACCGCGAGCGCGTCACCACGCGGGGCAAGGGCGGAGAAGTATGGGGTTGGGCGACCGCGTACGGCCTGCCGGGTGGCGCGCCCAAGCAACCTGGGATGCCGGCAGCGCCCGCACCGGCTCCGGCGCCCGCGCAAGGAGCGAAATCGTGATCCATCGTCTGTTCGTCATTGCCGTTGGCGTCGCGCTTGCAATCGGAGTCGCCGGGTGCGGCGAGCGCCCGCAGGTGGTCCAGTACAAGCAGGGAACCTATCAAGGCAAGCCCGACCAGCGGCCATTTGACGGCGCGCAGTACAACGGCAGCCAGCAGGAGTGGGAGCGCGCGATCCGCACCCGCAACCAATATCAGAACGAGTACAAGCGGACGTAGCGCACGCACGATCGGCCGCGCCCCGGATGGGCCGGGCCGCGGCCCGTCGTCCGATCAAGGAGCAGTCACGGTGAGCTCATTTTCGAAGCACGCGATGGCAGCGTTGCTCGCTGCCGTTGCGTTCTGTGCGGCCGCGGCGTTCGCGCAGGCGCCGAACCCCGTCGACGCGAATCCGGCGCAGATGCAGCAGCAGCGGCAGGTCACGCAGCCGCTGAACAACCGGCCGGTGTGGTCTGAAGTGCGCTCGGGCGCTCCGGCGTACACGAGCGTCCAGGGACGCGAGACCAACGTGCTGATCCAGGCGGAAGGGCAGACGTGGCGCGCGGTGCGCGTGCCCATCGTGTTCTGGGGAGGATTGCTGTTCGCGCTGGCCGTGGTCGGCCTCGCCGTGTTCTACATGCTGCGTGGCGAGATGAAGGTCGAGCATCCGCGATCGGACGGTCGACTGGTCGAGCGTTTCACGCCTGCCGATCGGTACGCGCACTGGTTCGTCGCGATCGTCTGGGTCACGCTCGCGGTCACCGGGCTCATCATGTCGCTCGGCAAGGCGGTATTGCTGCCGCTGATCGGCTATACGCTGTTCTCGTGGCTCGCGACGCTGTCGAAGAACCTGCACAACTTCATCGGTCCCCTGCTCATCATCGGCGTGCCGTGGTTGTTCATCCGGTTCGTCCGCGACAACGGGATAAGCGGCGATGACGTTCGCTGGTTCACGAATATCCTCGGCTATTTCAAGGGCAAGGAATATCCGTCCGGCCGCTTCAACGCCGGCGAGAAGCTCGTGTTCTGGTTCGTGCTCGTCATCTTTTCCACGGCGCTCATCGTGACCGGCCTGATCCTGGTGTTCCCCAACTTCGATCAGACACGCCAGACGATGCAGATCGCGAACGTCGTGCACATGGTCGCCGCGTATCTCGCGATTGCGCTTGCGTGCGTGCACATCTATCTCGGCACGATCGGAATGGAAGGCGCGTACCGCGCGATGCGCGACGGCTACGTCGACGAAAGCTGGGCGGAGCATCATCACAAGCTCTGGTACGACGACGTCGCCGCCGGCAAGGCACGCCAGCATTTTGTCAATGCGGCCGATGTGCGTCGCGACGGCGGCGCTCCCGCGCGTACGAAACCGGCGTAGCGCGCCGGTTACCGAGAGACGAGGAGAACGGACGATGACGACGATGCGCGCGATGATCGCGGCGGGCTTGATCGTAGCGGTATGGGGCATTGCGGTAGCGAAGCTGCCGCCTGCGCCGCCGATGACCGACGAGCAGAAGGTCACCGCGGAGGCGAAGAAGGCCAAGGACGCCGCGGCGGCCGAAGCGGCGAAGGCTGCGCTGTTGCGCGCCGAGGACCGCGTTGCGGCGCGCTACATCGCCGAACAGAAGGCGAAGGGCAAGGTCGTCACGTCACAAATGGGTCCGGCGTCGACCGCACCGGCGAAGGCTGCCCCCGCGGCAGCCGCGGCGGGCACGAAGTAAGCGAACATCGTCGTTCCGCCCGCGCGGCGGGATTCGAATGAACGGGGACTTCGGTTCCCGTTTTCGTTGCGTGCTCTCGAGGGTTTAGGGGCGCGCCAGTCTTCGGGCGACGTGGTGCGTCGCGTATAATCGCCCGCTGCGGAGAGTTGGCCGAGTGGTCGAAGGCGCCTGACTCGAAATCAGGTTTAGGGCAACCTAACGGGGGTTCGAATCCCTCACTCTCCGCCA
>CAVSMC010000013.1:0-89620 GCA_963728935.1 uncultured beta proteobacterium
GGCCGGCGACGAAGCCCAGCTCGAACGCGGTCGCCCGGCGCACATCGCGGCCGGCAACGGTGAACAGCGCCGCGATGCCCGGTTGCGCATGGCCGGCGCGGATGCGCGCAAGCCCTTTCGCGACGAGGATGCGGTTCACGCGGTCGAGGCGCACGACGTCGGCCACCGTGCCGAGCGCGACGAGGTCGAGCAGTGCGCCGAGATTCGGCTCGGCTCGCGCCGCGAAGTGCGCTCGCTCGCGCAGCCGCGCACGCGTCGCCGCGAGCACGTAGAACATCACGCCGACGCCGGCGAGATGCTTGCTTGGAAACGCGCAGCCCGGCTGGTTCGGATTGACGATCAACGCCGGCGCCGGCAGCGTGGCCGCGGGCAGGTGATGGTCGGTGACCAGCACGTCGATGCCGAGCGCGGCCGCCGCGGCAACGCCGTCGTGGCTCGCGATGCCGTTGTCGACGGTCACGATCAGTCGCGGCGCCTTCGCCGCAGCGAGCGCGACGATCTCCGGTGTGAGCCCGTAGCCGTATTCGAACCGGTTCGGCACGATGAAGTCGGCATCGGCGCCCATCGTGCGCAGCCCGCGCAGGCCGACAGCGCAGGCGGTCGCGCCGTCGGCGTCGTAGTCGGCGACGATGACGATGCGCTCGCGCGCCTGCACGGCGTCGGCAAGGCGCGTCGCGGCCGCGTCGATGCCCTTCAGCAGCGCGTACGGCGGAAGCTGCGCGAGGTCGTGCTCGAGCTCGGCCGCTGTCGCGATGCCGCGCGCCGCAAACAGCCGCGCGAGCACCGGGTGAACGCCGGCGGCGGCGAGCAGCGCCGCGGTTTCGGGGATCGGGCGGCGAACGATGTCCATCAGATGTTCGACGCTGGTGTGCGCGCGTTCACGATCGTGGCGAGATCGCGCCCGGCGAAGCGGCCGGTCCAGCGCGACCAGCGCGACGGTCGCCCGGCCGTCCACTCGATCGCCGCGCCGTCGCCGTCGGACACGATGACGACGCCGTCCAGGTCGCCGTGGAGCAGCGCATCGAGCGCCGGCGCCGCGAAGTCGTGCTCGAACGCGTCGAGGTCGACCGGCGCATCGAATGCGACGACCGACGCGTCGTCATGCGCAGCGTCTGCGAGTACCGGTGCGAGCGAGCGCGGAAGCGATCGCGCCGGTGTCGCGGCAAACGCCGCGAGCGCGGCGGCGGTCGCGTCGTCCGACCACGTGCGAATCGCGTGCGTCGACGTCGCGCGCGCCTGCAGCGTGCCGCCGTACTCGAGCCAGACGCTGTTCGCCGGCGGTTTGCCCTCACGCTCGCGCGTTACGTTGACCGGATGCTCGAACAGCAGCATCTGGATCTCGTTCTGCCAGCGGCGCCACGTGGGCGCGTCGCGTCCGTCCGGCAGCCGCGTGCGCAGCGTGCGTCCGACCGCCGAATGGAGCGAGTGCGTCGCGAGCGCCGGCGCGCTGCGCGCGCGCACGAACCACGCATCCGGCCGCGGGGCGACGAAGGCGATGCCGTCCTCGCTGAAATGCGCGTTGAGCATCGTGACGAGCGCCCGCGCGTCGTCGATCGACAGGTCGCGCACGCGACGCTCGAGGATCACGTCGTCGCGGCCGGCGACGAGCGTCACCGGGTTCGCGCAAAGCCAATGGGCGTCGCCGACGTCGACGCCGAGCGCCGCGGCGAGTATCGGAGCGAGCGGCCAGTCGATCTGCCGCACGACGCCGTAGCGTTGCGCAAGAAAAGCGGCGATGCCGGCGTCGTCACGCCGCGCCGAGGCATGGGAGAGCAGTCGCGCGAGCGAGCGTGCCGGCGGCAAACGGTCGCCCGCGAGCAGTCCGGGAATCGAGAGCACGAGCGGCATGGCGAAATAGGGGACAGACCGCGTTTTCCTGCGCACCCTTCGCAACCGCGGAATGGGGACAGACCACGTTTTCCTGCGCACCTTCACAGCCGTGTCGAAGAACCGAAAGCGTGGTCTGTCCCCTGTTTCGGTGCGAGGGCGGGCGAGTCTAGCATGCGATAATGCGCCGCTTTCCTCGCGCGAACCGAAAAAACATCACGTGTCGCCGTACGAACTCGCCGTCGGGCTGCGCTACACGCGTGCGCGCCGCGGCTCGGGCCGCAACACGTTCATCTCGTTCATCGCGCTGACGTCGATGGCCGGCATCGCGCTCGGTGTCGCGGCGCTGATCGTCGTGCTGTCGGTGATGAACGGTTTCCAGGACGAGTTGCGCAACCGCATCCTGTCGGTCGCCTCGCACGTCGAGCTGCGCGGCATTCCGGTCCTCGCCGATCCGGACGCGGCGACTCGCACTGCACTCGCGACTCCGCACGTGAAGGCGGCCGCTCCCTACGTCACCGGGCAAGCGATGCTCTCGGTTGGCGATGCAAGCCGCGGCATCTTTCTGCGCGGCATCGATCCGGCGCGCGAGGACGCCGTCGCCGACATCGGGTCGCACATGCGCGCGGGCACGCTCGCCGCGCTGAAACCCGGCGAGTTCGGCATCGTGCTCGGCGCCGAGATCGCGCGCGCGCTCGGCGTGCGGCTCGGAGACTCGATCGCGGTCATCGTGCCGCAGGGGACGATCACGCCCGCCGGAACGCTGCCGCGGCTCAAGTCGTTCCACGTCGTCGGGGTGTTCGAGATCGGCATGTTCGAATTCGACAACGGGCTTGCGCTCATCAACATCGACGATGCGCAGAAGCTCTACCGTCTCGACGGCATCTCCGGCGTTCGGCTCAAGCTCGACGATCTCTTCGAGGCCCCGCGCGTCGCACGCGAGCTCTCATCGACGCTGCCGGGAAGCGTCGACGTTCGCGACTGGACGCAGTCGCACGCGAACTTCTTCCGCGCGGTGGCGATCGAGAAGCGGATGATGTTCATCATCCTGACGCTGATCGTGGCCGTGGCAGCGTTCAACATCGTCTCGGCGCAGGTGATGACGGTGACCGACAAGCAGGCGGACATCGCGATCCTGCGCACCATCGGCGCGTCGCCGTCGTCGATCCTGACGATCTTCATCATCCAGGGCGCGCTGATCGGCGTGCTCGGCATGGCGATCGGCGTGCTCGGCGGTCTCGCGCTCGCGCACAACATCGACGTCGTCGTGCCGGCGATCGAGCGGCTCTTCGGCGTGCAGTTCCTCGACAAGAGCGTGTATTACATCAGCGAGCTGCCCTCGCAGGTGCAAACGCCGGACGTCGTGATGGTCGCGGCCGTCGCGCTCGTGCTCGCGCTCGCTGCGACCGTCTACCCGGCGTGGCGCGCGGCGCGCGTCAATCCCGCCGACGCGCTGCGCTATGAATGACGCGCAGCGCGTGCTTGGTTGCAGGGGATTACGCAAGACGTATCGCAGCGGCCCGCTCGACGTGCCGGTGCTGCTGGGCGTCGATCTCGACGTGCGTGCCGGCGAGACGCTTGCGATCGTCGGCGCGTCGGGCTCGGGCAAGAGCACGCTGCTGCATCTGTTGGGCGGCCTCGACACGCCGACCGCGGGTGAAGTGTTCGTCGATGGTCACGAATTCGCGCGCTTGTCGGAAGCCGAGCGCGGCGCGGTGCGCAATCGCGCGCTCGGCTTCATCTACCAGTTCCACCATCTGCTGCCCGAGTTCACCGCCATTGAGAATGTCGCGATGCCGCTCGTGATCCGGCGCGAGCCGGTCGCGGTGTCGCGAGGAGCGGCCGAGCAGATGCTCGCGCGCGTCGGTCTCGAGCATCGCGGTCGTCACCTGCCGGGCGAGCTGTCCGGCGGCGAGCGTCAGCGCGTCGCGCTCGCGCGCGCGCTCGTCACGAAGCCGCGATGCGTGCTCGCCGACGAGCCCACCGGAAATCTCGACCGACGCACGGCGTGGCAGGTGTTCGACCTGATGCTCGAGCTGAACCGATCGGCTGGAACGAGCCTCGTGATCGTCACACACGACCCGGAAATAGCGCAGCGCGCCGAGCGCACGCTGCACCTGACCGACGGCGTCCTGAAATAGGGGACAGACCAGTACTGTCCCAACGTTTTCGATTGAGTAAGCGGTAACTCAAGGACTCGAAGGCGTTTTTTCGTGAGATTGCCTGTTACCGACTTGAACGGCGTAAGCGAGGTTTGCGACCCTGCGCGGAGGTCCATCGCGGAGGTAATGCATGTACGCAGGCAAGCTGGTGTTTGCGCAACTCATGGAGCATTTGCCACTGCACACGTTCAGGCGGATTGTCAGCCGCTATCGTGGCGAGCGGAAGGTAAAGTCGTTCTCCTGCCTGGACCAGTTCCTGAGCATGGCGTTCGCCCAGCTCACCTATCGGGAGAGTCTGCGCGACATCGAAGCGTGCCTGCGTGCTCAGCGCTCGAAGCTTTATCACCTCGGGATTCGCTCGACCGTGGCGCGCAATACGCTGGCGAATGCGAACGCGGTGCGCGACTGGCGCATCTACGCCGACTTCGCGCAGAGCTTGATCGGCATCGCGCGGCCGCTGTACGTCAACGAGTCTTTCGGAGTCGATCTGAACGATACCGTCTATGCGCTCGACACCACGACCATCGACTTGTGTCTGTCGGTGTTTCCGTGGGCGCCTTTTCAGTCGACCAAGGCTGCCATCAAGCTGCATACGCTGCTCGATCTGCGCGGCAACATCCCGACCTTCATCCATATCAGCGACGGCAAGATGCACGAGGTCAACATCCTCGATCAGCTGATACCCGAGGCGGGTGCGTTCTACATCATGGACCGCGGCTTCCTCGACTTCGCGCGGTTGTACCGATTCCACCAAGCGGGCAGCTTCTTCATCACCCGCGCCAAGTCCAATACCAAAGCAAAACGGCGATACTCGCGCGCTGTGGACCGCCGAACTGGACTGATCTGCGATCAGACCATCGTGCTGGCCGGCGTGTACACCCCCGAGAGCTATCAGTCGCCGTTGCGGCGTATTCGATTCAAGGACCCCGAGACCGCCAAGACGCTGATCTTTCTCACCAACAACTTCACGCTACCCGCCCATGCCGTCACCGAACTCTACCGCTGCCGCTGGCAGGTGGAATTGTTCTTCAAGTGGATCAAGCAGCATCTTCGGATCAAAGCGTTCTTCGGCACTTCGGAGAACGCGGTCAAGTCGCAGATATGGATCGCAGTCTCGGTTTACGTTTTGGTCGCCATCGTTAGGAAGCGTCTCAAGCTCTCCGCCAGCCTCTACGAAATCCTACAGATCCTGAGCTTGACTATGTTCGAACGACTACCGTTGGATCAATTACTTGCGCAAACCGTGACCGATGACGTCGAGCGCTTTTCCGATAACCAGCTGTTCTTGTTCGAATAACGTTGGGACACTACTGGGGACAGACCACGTTTTTCTTGCGAGGGTCAGGCCATCGCACCGAAAAACGTGGCCTGTCCCCGATCAATCGCCGACGGCGCGCAGCGGCGCGGCGTCGAGCAACCCCGCCTCGTGCGCGAGCTGCGCGATCTGCGCGCGTTCGGCATCGTCGACGCCGAGCTGCGGCGGGCGCACGGTCGAGTGGGCAATCAGCCGCTGCAGCTTGAGCACTTCCTTCATCCGCGGACGATAGTCGCGGATCGGCGCCCGCCAGCAGTAGCGCGCGAGCGGCCCCAGCCGCGCCCAGATGGCGGCACCGCGCTCGTAGTCGCGCTCGACGCACGCCCGGTGCATCGCGATCAGCTCTGCGGTCGCCGTGCCGGCAAATCCGATCAGTGCGCCGTCGCAGCCCATCAGCATCGCTTCCCAGATGAACGTGTCGCTGCCGGTCAGGATGCCGATCTTTCGTGGCAACGCGCGCGCCGTGTCGATCGTCTCGACGGTCTTCGTCGTGTCGAACGACGCTTCCTTGAGTCCGATGAGTTGAGGAATCGCGGCGAGTCGTGCGAGCGTTTCCGGAGGAAAGTCAGGCCCCCACGCCTTTGGAAACTGGAACGCGATCAGCGGCAGTCCGACGCCTTGCGCCACCGCGTCGTGATAGCGATAGATCATCTCGGCGGGCACGGGATTGCCGAGGAACGTCGGAAATGGCGGGAATACCGCGAGCGCCTGGGCGCCGGCCGCCTTGAGCTCGTTGCCCCAGCGAACCGCCTGTGCCGTCGAACCGCAGATAAGTCCGGACACGAGCGGGCAGCGATCGCTGATCACGGCGCGGCACACGCGAACGATCTCAAGCTGCTCGTCGCGCTCGAGCGACGGACCCTCGCTCGCATCCATGTTCATCGCGATAGCGGCGGGACGCTGTCCGGCGATCCAGTCGATGTAGCTTCGAAGCGACGTCCAGTCGATCGAATGGTCGGGCTGCATCGGCAGGAACGGCGCGGAGACAATGCCTTGCAACTTCATCATGCGAGCACCTCGTTCAGCGGAGCGGCGCAGCGGCGCCGTGCAGCACGCCACGCGCGAGGAAGATCGACGTGATGCGCTCGGTCGCCTCGGCAAACGGCGCAGCGCGGCGCGCGTCGAGCCCGCGCGGGCGCGCGAGCGCAGGCTCGATAACCTGCTCGATACGTCCCGGACGCGGACTCATGACGACGACGCGATCGGCGAGCAGCACCGCCTCGTCGATCGAATGCGTGATGAAGACGACCGTCTTGCGCGTCGCGAGCCACAGCGCTTCCAGGTCGAGACGCATCTGCTCGCGTGTCAGCGCGTCGAGCGCGCCGAACGGCTCGTCCATCAGCAAGAGCGGCGCGTCGTGAATGAGCGCGCGTGCAATCGCGACACGCTGCCGCATGCCACCGGAGAGTTCGTGCGGAAGGCGATCGA
The DNA here is from genome assembly GCA_963728935.1 of uncultured beta proteobacterium. Lineage (GTDB taxonomy): Bacteria > Pseudomonadota > Gammaproteobacteria > Burkholderiales > Casimicrobiaceae > CAVSMC01. The sequence continues at coordinate 6,733 of CAVSMC010000013.1, forward strand.
CGAAGTCGCCGAGTCCCACCTGGTGCAGCAGCCGGATCGCGGGTTCGCGGTATTGCCGCGGGTCGAGGCCGCGAAGCTCCACCTGGACGAGCACGTTGTCGAGCGCGCTGCGCCAGTCGAGCAGCACCGGACTCTGGAACACGATGCCGAGATTGGTCTGCGGCGCGCGCACCACGCGGCCGTCGACGCGGACTTCGCCGTGCGTTGCGAGCTGCAGTCCGGCGACGATGCGAAGCAGCGTGCTCTTGCCGCAGCCCGATGGTCCCACGATCGCGAGGAACTCGCCCGCGCGCACGTCGATGTCGATGCGCTCGAGCGCGTGCGTCTCTCGTATCGATGCGCCGTGGCGCCGGCGGTACGTCATGCCGACGCCGGCGATCTCGACGTACGCTCGGTCGTCGTCGCCGCGAACGCGGGGACCCAGTGACTTTTCGGCCGACGACACTGGATTCCCGCCTTCGCGGGGGCGACGGTCCGCGCCGCTCACTGCGGCACGAACTCGTTCGTATGGAACGCCGTCCACGGAGCGTCGGTCTTGACGTCGCGGTATTGCTTGAGGATCGCGAGCGTCTGCTCCCAGTCCGCCTGCGCGCCCCAGCCGATGCGTCCCTTCGAGTTCTTCGAATCGAGCAGATCGATGTCGACCATGAGTTGATCGAGCGTCGACTGGCGGTTCAGGTCGGGCTTCGCCTTCAGCGCGGCGTCGACGGCGGCGCCGGGATTCTTCTTCGCTTCCTCCCACGACTTCACCGACGCGCGAACGAAGCGGCGGATCAGATCGGGATTCGTCTTGATCAGGTCGGTCTTCGTGACGATCGTCATCCCGACGATGTTCGCGCCCCAGTCGGCGTAGCGCATCGCCGACGGGTTGAATCCGCGTTGCTTGATGAGGAAATACTGGTCGTCGGCGCCACCGAGCAGCGCGTCGGCACGCTTCTCGAGCACGCTCACGACCTTCGCCGCCGGATCGACCTGCACCATCGAAACCTTGTCGCAGTCGACATTGTTTGCCTTGCACACCGCCTGCAGCAAGGAGCCGAGCGGGTCACCCGGCGAAACGGCGACCTTCTTGCCTTCGAGGTCCTTCGGCGTGCGGATATTCGCTTCGGCGAGCGACACGACGGAGAAGCCCGTCGAGTTGAGCAGCGACATCACCGATTTCACCTCGGCGCCGCGAGCGGCGGTCGCGACGACCGACGACGAGTCGGCCATGCCGAACGTGTCCGAGCCCGCAGCGACCACCTGCACGGTGTTGGCCGAGCCGCGACCCTCGTTGATCGTGAGATCGATGCCTTCGGCGGCGAAGATGCCGCGCTCCTTGCCGTAGTAGAACGGGACGTGCAGGCCGCCGAGATACCAGTTCAGCCGCAGCGAGACGTTGTCGAGCGCGTACGCGCTTGCGCCGGCAAGCGACAGCGCGACGAGCGCGATCATGCGCATGAGCTTCATCGTTTTCTCCTCGATGTGAAAGAGCGCGGGGCTTCGCCGCGCTGTCGTCGTGCGGCGCCGCTACATCGTCGCGTCCTGCGGCGCCTGCTGTTGCGAAACGTGCCAGGGTATCGCGATGCGCTCGATGACCTCGACCGCGTAGTACACAGCGAGGCCGATCAGCGACAGCAGCACGATGGTCGCGAACACCATCGGCGTGTCGAGCTGGCCGTTGTACTGCAGCAACAGGTAGCCGAGGCCGCGGTCCGACGCGACGAACTCGGCGACGACAGCCGCCGTCGCAGCCAGCGCGGCGCCGACCTTGAGCCCGGTGAAGATCTGCGGCATCGCCTGCGGCAGGCGGATCTTGATGAACAGCCGCCAGCCGCCGGCGCCCGTCGTGCGCGCGAAATCCATCACGTCGCGATCCGCGCTCTTGAAGCCGGCGATGCTCGCGACGACGATCGGGAAGAACGACAGCAGGAACACGAGCAGCAGCTTCGGCATGAAGCCGAAGCCGAACCAGATGATGAACAGCGGCGCGATCGCGATTTTCGGAACGATCTGGAAGAACACGATGACCGGGTACACGGCTTCTTCCATGAACCGGGAATACGCGACGGCGAGCGCGAGCGGCACGCTCACCACGACGGCGAGCGCGTAACCGGCGAGGATCTCCTTCGTCGTCACCCATGCGCCGCCGAGCACGGTGTCGTAGCGCGCGACGAACGCCGTCCACACTTTCGAGGGCGGCGGCAGCAGATATTCCTTGATGCCGAACAGATGCACGGCGAATTCCCAGACGACGAGCAGCAACACGAATATCGCGAGCGCACCGCCGCGCCTGCCGATCCAGCCGCGGTCGGGCGCGAGCATCCGTTCGCGCGGCGCCGCGGCAACGCTCACCGCTCGCTCCACGGCGCCGGAGGCGAGGCGAGGTCGAACGTTCCATACTGCGCCGGGACGTTCACTTCGATCAGCTCGAGGTCGTCCGAGCGCGCGACGACGTTGTGCGCGACCCCGGCCGGCTGCGACAGCGACCCGCCCGCTTCCACGGTCACTTCCCCGTCGACTCCGGCGAAGCGGAACGTGATCGAGCCCTTCAGCACGTAGATGAAATGCGCGCTCATGTCGTGCCAGTGCCAGCCCGTCGGCGCCGGCAGCGGCGTGATCGCGCGCACGTGCTTCGCGCCGATGCGCCCGCCGGTCGCGGTCGCGATTCCGAGATCGCGGTATTCGACGTCGGCGCGCAATCCTTCGCGCGAGAACGTCGCGCCATCCGACGTCGACAGCGCGAGCGCGGACAGCGCTTGGGCGAGCCCGCGCGGTCCATCGTAGCTCGGTTGGGTGTCGTTCGGCATGGGGGGCAATGATGTTTCGGCGGCCGCGCCGCGTCAAGAAAGCGGCGGCTCGTCCATCGCGGCGATCTGCTCGCGCAGCTCGAGGATCCGGTCCTGCCAGTAGCGCTGGGTGCCGAACCACGGAAACGCCGCGGGAAACGCCGGATCGTCGAAGCGGCGCGCAATCCAGGCGCAGTAGTGGATCAGCCGCAGCGTGCGCAGCGGCTCGACGAGCAGGAGCTCGCGGCGGTCGAATTCCGCGAAGCGCTCGTAGCCGTCGAGCAGCGCCGTGAGCGCGCGTGACGCTTCGTCGCGATCGCCCGGCATCAGCATCCACAGATCCTGCACCGCGGGACCCGTGCGGCAGTCGTCGAGATCGACGAAGTGCGGACCGTCGTCGGTCCACAGCACGTTGCCGGCGTGACAGTCTCCGTGAAGACGTATCGTGCGCAGGTCGCCGGCGCGATCGAACGCCCGGCGCACGCCGTCGAGCGCCTGCGCCGACACGCCGGTCCACACGTCGCGCAGGTCCGCCGGCAGCCAATCGCTCGCAAGCAGGAACGCGCGCGGCTCGTCGCCGAAGCTCGCGATGTCGAGCACAGGACGATGCTCGAACGTATCGATCGCACCGATCGCGTGGATGCGGCCGAGGAAACGGCCGATCCATTCCAGCGCCGCACGATCGGACAGCTCCGGCGCGCGACCGCCGCGGCGCGGATACACGGCAAAGCGGAAGCCCGCGTGCGCGTGCAACGATTGTTCGTCGTCAAACACGAGCGGCGCAACGATCGGGATCTCGCGCGCCGCGAGCTCGAGCGCGAACGCATGTTCCTCGATGATCTGCTCGTCGGTCCAGCGCTCGGGACGGTAGAACTTGGCAACAACCGCCGGCGCTTCGTCGCGATACACCTGATAGACGCGGTTTTCATAGCTGCCGAGCGCGAGCAAGCGGCCGTCGCCATCGACGCCGACGCTCGCGAGCGCATCGAGAACGACGTCCGGCGTGAGACTCGAATACGGGTGAATGCCGCCGTCCATCGAGGCATTGTAGACGGGTGCGTCGAAGTGTCGCGGCGCGTTCGCTGAAAGTTGGCGCGGAGGAGGCCCAACGCCGCACGAACGATTAGGCGCAAACCGGCGAAGCGGCAACTGTCGCGACGCGATCAGAGCGCTGGCATCGGTACGCGGATATCGCCGGAAGGCCCGGGCATTTGGTAGCAGCGCAACTACCGAAAGCGCCACGTCACTCGCACAATCCCAGCAGCCGCTGTTCCTGCGAACACGCCTTTGCGGCAGGTGCTCTTTCAGCCGTGCGTCGGCCGACACAGTTGCGTATCTCGTTTGCCGTCGGCGGATAATAAATCCAACCTCGACCCAGGCTAGGCAAAGCCAATTCGACTTCCCGCCACTTCGGATGACCCTTGTCCCGCAGCAAAGCAAAGTTTTCGCAAAGCGATCGTGAAAAACCAGCCAGATGGTCTTTGGTTTGCTTCAGATTGTAGTCATACGTTACGAGGAACGCCTTGACAGCCAATCCCGTCTCATCCTCCGGGAGAAGATTTGGGTAGTTCACCGCGCGTATCGTCGCCTGAAAATAAGTCTTCAGTGCGGCCTTGCTCGCTTCGTTGTCAGGATCGAACTTCAGCAATCGCACGAACTGCCGCACTCCAGGCTTCATGTCGGCGAGTACTTTGGTGGGTTGTCCGCCGATGATGGCCACGACATCCACTGTCTTGTCCGTAATCAACTTGACGAGTGCGTCCTCGTTCGACAGGAAAGTCGCGTTTGCCTCGGGCAACGGCTCGCGGAACATCAGTCGATAGAGAGTTGCCGTTGTGAGGGCGGTGCCGCTTCCCAGTTCGCCGGCGCTGATTCGGGCGCCCCTAATTTCGTGAATGTAGTTGAGCGGCGAGTCCGCTCGCACGAGGAAGTAGATCTCCTCGTTGTAGAGCGGCAAGATGACCCGTAGCGGGCGAATGATCTGGATTGCTTCAGCGTTTCCGCTTGCCGCCTGGTCGAGAAACGCCTGATAGACGTCTGACTGCACGATGGCGAACTTGACGCCGGGTTCATATCGCAGGCGCTTTACGTTTTCTGCGGATCCTGCCGAGGACAGTACTTCGAGCTGGATATCCGCTGGGGGCGCGATGATTGAGGCGATGTCGCGCCCGATTTGTATGTATGTACCACGCGGGGATGCCGTCACTATCTTGAACTCTGCAGCGGCGAAAGAGTCGGTCGCCTGTAGGGAGAAGGCCGCGGCGAGTAGCGCGCCTGCTATCCAATGCATTTTATTGTTCCTTCTGTTCGGCGCTTGGCGTACAGAGTCCGAGCGCAGCGACGCCAGCAGAGCACGGCACTGGAGCGGTCGCCGTCGCTGGCGTAGTGGCGGCACGCTGCTTGGGCACTGAAGCGACGTGCGTCGATGCAGCATCACGGGTGCCTGTGCCCGGCGATCGGTTCACGGGAGAAGCGGCCCCATCCGTGCCAAGTACATTTTGCTGCGCTTGATCCGCGACAGCAGCTGATGCCGGTCGGCGACCCGGTGGCGACGAGCTCGTACCGTTGGCAGTCTCGTTCGACTGACTCCGCTGCGAGGAGTCGGCCTCTGTCGACACGTCGGTTGGCGGAGTAATGCCCAGAAGGGGAATCGCAGCCACGGGCGAGCTGATGCGGCCCATGGGGGCGCGCGCGACATGTGCCTCGCCCGTCTGGGACTCGCGCGACGTGTCTGCCATCCGGCCAGCTTCAGGTTCCGTCGATCGTAGCGCGGTCGCATCAGGCGGCTGCTCCGTCGGGCCCTGATAAGCGTAGTAAGCCAAACCCGCTAGCGTAGCAACGGCGATCGTGCCAACGACTGCAACCCTCGATATGCGCACGACCGAGCGCAGTTGCACGACTCGCTCCAGCGGCATATTCGTCCACCGCGACGTCGCCACCGCGCGTACTGGCTGCACGACTTCTGCTTGCGAGCCTTCGGAAAGGTCTTGATCTTGCATTTCGGCTGAGCGGCCGCCGGCCCGCCAATCAGGCGCCAGCACGTCCTCGTTCAGGCCCGCGAGCTTGAAGTCCGGCGTGAACGCGCCCTCCTCTCCAGAAGGCAAGCGGAGCGCTCGCTGTGTGGTAAAACCGCGCGATATCGCGGGCTCGCGTTCCGGCGCACGCGCGTGCCGTAGCGCGTCTTCCGCTACGTTTGGAGACAGCCGGCTGTCTGAACCTCCACCCGCATGGTTCATACCGTCGACTGCCGCAACCGGGTCGGCTGATGAGGGCGCCGGCGCTTCGCTGCGAAGAATCTCGCGCAGACGTTCAAGAGCCGCCTCGGTAGTGCCGGGCGCGGTGGTGGCCGAGAAAGCAGTTCCGCACTGGTAGCAGCTTTCTGCCAGGTGATTGTTGACGACCTCGCATTGCGGGCACACCTTGAGCTGAAGCTGCTGTCCGCAATAATTGCAGTAGTGAGCGTCCGACGTGTTCGGGCGATCACAGAATGGGCACTGAAGAGAAGGCATACGTCGGACCTGCACGGCAAGATGACGATGGCCGGATGCGGCGGCCGAAAGCCACGTTACGCTCCCGCCGGAGAACTGTCGAGATCGCGCCCGGTGAGCGTTACGCATCTCCTGAGCTGCGCGACCTTCGGATCTGCTGTTTCCCCAGAATACCCATCAAGAGTCTCACGTTGGGGTGACGCAGCAAATGCGGTCATTCGGACTCAACAGACAAGAGCAACGCAATGAGCTGGATCGACTTCCTCAACGAAGCGGGCGAAAAGCTGTTCGGACAATGGCACAGCGCAGGCCGCGATGCACGAAGCTGCGGCGAATCCAGACAACTCGGAAAAGGCGAAGGCGCGACCAGAGCGGCACCGAGGCGAAGTGTTTCACCGTCGTATCGGCGACAGCTGTCGAAGATCTCGAAGCAGGGTTACGGCGACCCAAGCAGGTACATGACGATCTTCGAGGCGAACAAGCCAATGCTGTCGAATCCCGATCGCATCTATCCGGGCCAGAACCTGCGCGTTTCGCCGGAGTAGCGCAGGCTGAGGACACGAGCGGGCTTCAAGGCGGACGGTCGAATCAACCGTCGCCGGGACGCGGAGCCCAGCCACCCCGCTTCGAACGTACGTGAGCACGCAACAGACGAGCAGCGGCGGTACTCACGGCGCTCGGCACCTCGCGCACTAGTGGACTGTAACAACCATTCTTAGACTACAATGGCGTTCATGCCGAACGCCATCACACTGACTGAATCGGAACGCATGGAGCTCTCCAAGCAGGCGACCCGCCGTACTGGACGCGCGGAAGATGCACGTCGCGCTCGGCTGGTCCTGCTGTTGGCTGAGGGCCATACGTGGGACGAGATTTGTACGCGGTTGCCGTGCAGTCGCGGTTTCATTGATAGCTGGAGCAAGCGCTTTGCCGCCGAGCGGGTTGCAGGCCTGTATAGCCGACATCGCGGCCAAACTGCGAGCGTGCTGACGCCGCGGCTTGAGGCTCGCATCCTGGAGTGGACCTCGACTAAAAATCCCACCGATGGCTCGACCCATTGGAGCACGCGCAAGCTGGGTCAGGCGTTGGGCGTGTCGCACATGATGGTGTCGCGTGTTTGGGCGAAGCACGGTCTGCAACCGCATCGGTTGGACGCTATCTGACATCGAATGACCCCGAGTTCGAGACCAAGGCCGCGGACGTCATTGGTCTCTACCTCAATCCGCCGGCGCACGCGGCAGTGTTCTGTGTCGATGAGAAGACGGCCATTCAAGCGTTGGATCGCCTCGATCCGGTGTTGCCGCTGTCGCCTGGTCGCGCCGAGCGTCATGGCTTCGAGTATTTCCGCCACGGCACCCTGTCGTTGTACGCGGCTTTCAATACCAAGACCGGTGAGGTGCTGGGCAAGACTGCCGAGCGCCACACCTCGGCCGAGTTCGTGGCGTTTCTCGCTGACATCGTCGTGAACCAGCCGCGCGGTAAGGAGATTCATGTGATCGCCGACAATCTGTCCGCGCACAAGACTAAGCGGGTCGATGCGTTTCTTGCCGAGCACCGCAACGTTCATCTGCACTTCACTCCAACCTATTCATCCTGGCTCAACCAGGTCGAACTCTGGTTTGCCAAGATCGAGCGCGACGTGATCGCACGCGGTGTCTTCAAATCGGTTCCAGACCTTAAACGCAAGCTGATGCGCTACATCCGGCATTACAACAACGAGCCGAAGCCGGTGAAGTGGAAGTACTTCGATCCATCGCGCCGGATCAGTTCAGAATCAGTTGTACATCCACTAGGTTGCAGAGTTCGACGCTCGGATCGCAACGACCGCCCACGGACCGCTACAACCAGCCCGAAGTCTGCGCGCGCGCATCGTCCGCAGATGTTGCGTGCGTCACGTCGTGCGCTGCACGTGCGGCATCGAACCAGAGTCCGCCCCTGACGCCAAACGCGCGAGCGAGCGGCAGCGCACGCGCGCCGCGATGTGCATCTCCGCGAGGCCAGCGCTCGTTTCACTCCCAGCAACAGACCGATTTTGTGTTTGTAGCGAACAGCACGCGCTCCCGCGCGGGCCTGCATGATGTGCTCGCAACGGCTATGCCGATGTACTGAAAGTGGAACGTTTGAGCTAAATCAAAGCTTTCGCGACGCCACTGGACGCGAATGCTCTAGATTCATCGCTAAGTACTAGACAGGCAATTATGCCAATGGTATAAAGTGGCCGCGCGTCAGTAGAGCTAAACGCCGCGCCGCGGTGTGTCGGCAGCACCCCGGGATGGTCGGTATGACAAGTACATTTGTGCGCACGCGCCGTTCGAAATAGGTCGCTCCCCGCAACACCGCGGCGAATCTGTAGGTGCCAATCGAGCAATGGCCGGCGGAGTTCCGCAGGAAACGTACTTTGTCGACCGTCGTTACAAGCGTCGGACCGGTTGCACCCGCGCGGCGTGCCGCGCATTTTGAGGAGAGCATCTTGACCCGCAGTTGCGTCGTACAGCGAGTCGCAGCAGTGGTAGGGGTCGTTCTTTCCTTTGTTCTCGCGGCTGGGTCGCTCGCTGCGATTCCTGGCGGCGCGGCCGTACGAGGCGACCGCACGGTAATCGTGGCAGCCGCCGCGACCGCGGGACTCGCGTGGGATGCAGTTCCGTCCGCGCTTGTCGCCGGTTACATCGTTCATTACGGCTCCGCGCCTGGCAACTACAGCTCTTCGCGCGACGTCGGCAACACCACCACAGACACGGTGCCAAGTCTCAATGAGGGAGCGACCTATTACTTTGCGGTAACCGCCTACGACGCGGCTCGACTCGAGAGCCCATTTTCGAATGAGGTCTCTGTTACTGTTCCGTACAGCACCCCGGTTGCCGGCTTCACTGCCAGCACTACTTTGGGGGCGGCGCCGCTGGCGCTCAACTTCACGAACACTTCGACGGGAACGATCACCAGCTACGCGTGGAACTTCGGCGACAGCACGACCAGCACGGCGCAATCGCCGAGCCACGTCTATTCGACGCCGGGTACCTACACGGTGAGCCTGACGGTCACCGGTCCTGGCGGCAGCAACACCCAGACGCGCACCAACTACATCACGGTCAATGCACCGGCGCCGGTGGCGCAGTTCACAGGAAACCCGACTATCGGAACTGCGCCGCTGACGGTGAATTTCACCAACAGCTCGAGCGGCACGATCACCAGCTACGCGTGGAACTTCGGCGACAGCACGACCAGCACGGCGCAATCGCCGAGCCACGTCTATTCGACGCCGGGTACCTACACGGTGAGCCTGACGGTCACCGGTCCTGGCGGCAGCAACACCCAGACGCGCACCAACTACATCACGGTCAATGCACCGGCGCCGGTGGCGCAGTTCACAGGAAACCCGACCGCTCGGAACTGCGCCGCTGACGGTGAATTTCACCAACAGCTCGAGCGGCACGATCACCAGCTACGCGTGGAGCTTCGGCGACAGCACGACCAGCACGGCGCAATCGCCGAGCCACGTCTATTCGACGCCGGGTACCTACACGGTGAGCCTGACGGTCACCGGTCCTGGCGGCAGCAACACCCAGACGCGCACCAACTACATCACGGTCAATGCGCCGGCGCCGGTGGCGCAGTTCACAGGAAACCCGACTATCGGAACTGCGCCGCTGACGGTGAATTTCACCAACAGCTCGACCGGCACGATCACCAGCTACGCGTGGAGCTTCGGCGACAGCACGACCAGCGCGGCGCAATCGCCGAGCCACGTCTATTCGACGCCGGGTACCTACACGGTGACTCTCACCGTCACCGGTCCTGGCGGGAGCAACACCCAGACGCGAACGAACTATGTGACGGTCTCGGGAGTGTCCGTTTCAACGGCCTGTCGGCCATGTGCCATCTGGAATGGCGCTGCCCCCGGCGTGGCGGCGGACGGGGATCAGCAAGCGGTCGAGCTTGGTATGAAGTTCAAGTCCGACGTGGACGGCTACGTCAGCGGAGTCCGGTTCTACAAGGCCAGCAGCAATACCGGCATCCACGTCGGAAGTCTGTGGACGCGCACCGGGACGTTGCTTGGCCAGGCGACGTTCGTCAACGAGTCCGCATCGGGATGGCAAACCGTCTACTTCCCATCCCTTGTCCCGATCAGCGCGGGCGTCGTGTACGTCGTCTCCTACCACACGAACACCGGCCACTATTACAGGCAGGACGGCTATTTCGCGACGGCGGGCGTAGATAGCGGACCGCTTCACGCGCTCCAGAACGGCGTGAGCGGCAGCAACGGCGTTTACAACTACGGAGCCAACCCTGCGTTCCCCGCGAGCGGTGCCAACGCGAGGAACTATTGGGTGGACGTGATGGTGGTCAATCCGAGGATTCATCCGACGAAATGACGGACGGCCCGCGCTGCGCGCGGACCGCTCTGTCTCGGCCGGAACCGTTCGCCGCGGCGCGCTCGCTTCGCCTGCCAGCCGTGATTACCGCTCGTTATTGCCACGGGTGAAGCACCACATCGAGCGCCAGCTTTTCCAGTTCGATGATCGCAGTCCTCACGCCGCCGCGCGTTTGCCACCATCGATCCGCTTTGAAAGGCGAGTAAAGCGACGCTCGAATCGTTACGCGCGTAGCATGCCCTTGCATGTATCGGTCGAACACTCGTCGCATGCGACGCGAATGGTCCGAACTCGACACGACGATGACCGACCCGACGCTGTTGCGCTCGCACCAGGCGGGAAGCGCGCGGCCCTCCGCTTCGGTGCCGGCGTCGTCCCGTTCGTCATCGGTCGGAATTCGCTCCACCGACGTCACCCCAAGCAGCGCCAGTTGCTGAATGCGGCGGCCGGCTTCGTCCTCGTACGGCAGACCTCGTCGGATGAATTCGAAGTCCTCGCCGCTGGGCGGATCCGCAAACACCGCTACTCGCGTGGCAATGCCCTGACGAACCAGGTCCGCGGCCTCCAGGACTCCAGCGCCGCCGGCATCGAGCGAGATCACGATCACGTCGGCCGGGGAAATCGATTCCTCCAGCACCAACGTCCGTCCAAGCGTTCTCAGCACGGACTCTCGCGCTGCGTAGAGCGCGGATACTGCGATCGCGATCAGCGCGACCAGCGCAAGGTAGCGGATCAGCCGAGCGCGCAGGCTCATGCTGTGAGCGGCGTCGGGATGTCGACTGCCGCAATGTTCTGCCGAGGCGGGGCGGCCAGTATCGCACCATCGCCGATCGCAATGATCGCAATGGTCCTAGATAAGCGCACTTTGCGCGGCTGACCGTACGAGAGCGCACGTTGCCGCGAGGTCAGCCGTCGAAAGAGCAAAGCAGGGCACCTCCTCGGCGATACGCGCGGCGGCGTCCAGCCCCCAGTTGGGATGCGCCCTCGCATTCAGCGCATTGACATAGAGGCGTGCGGCCGCCTCCGGCGGATCGACTCGACGAAGTTGTGGCGACTCAACGTCTTCGCGGCGATCGAGAAGAAAGACCCCACGCACGAGGCGCGGCTCGGAAATCGCTTGTTCGGGAAGAGTCGACACCGGCAAAAGAATCTTTTGAGCCACGTATACGGCGTGAGGACCGACGCCGTAAGGCGGCATCGGCTGCTGCTTGAGCGTGAGCGCTTGCGCGTACGGCGAAACGTGAAGCGATTCGAGATCGACAGGAGCCAGCTCGTCGCTGAGGTAGCGGAAGCCATGATGAAGAAGCGCCCACGTCGTCGTCGATTTCCCCGCTCCCGACTGCGCCACCAGCAAGAACGCTTTGCCCTGCCACTCGACGGCGGCCGAATGCAGGAAGAAGAGGTCGGGGCGGCAGTGCTGCATCTGCACGGTGACGTCCTGTACCAGTCCATCGACGAGCTCTTCGGGATGCCCGCAGGTCAGCGTCGGCTCAGCATTACGCAACAGCGCGTACTGTGGCTCGGCGTCCTGGATGACGACGCTATAGTCGAGGTCGGCAGCTTCCATGGCAAACGGAGCCACCATGGCCTCGAAATGAGCGCCAAAGAGGGGGAGGAGCTCCGGCGCAGCGCCGCAGTCGATGCGCACGCGCCGGCCGAGGGCTACCAACGTGAGCGAGCCGGGGGATTCGATGTCGCTGCGCAACGGCGCCCGTGAACTCAAGCCGCGCCGACGCAGCGCATCCGCTGCGCCAAGTGACGCCTCTGTCGCTCGCCGGTGAGGCGACGACGGTTACCCGACCAAAACATCTTCGACAAGGAAACCGCGCCCGGCGTCGTCAACCAGCCGGCGGGTTCGAGCGCGGAAGTGCTACGGCCGCCCGGGTGGCGGCCCGAACGGCGGACCCGGCGGCCCGAACGGCGGACCCGGCGGCCCGAACGGCGGACCCGGCGGCCCGGGTGGTCCCGGCCGTCCGGATCCGCGCTTCGCGAAGGCAGGCGCGGCCTTGAGCGTCAATATCAGGGGCGCCACGTAGGCTGCCTTCCTGACGAAATCGCGGCGCGACGCTTCCTTGCTGGTCATCGGCTTCCGATCCATGGCAGCACTCCGCAAGACGCTTTGCACGCCTCTCTGTACGACACAACCGTTCACAACTCCGTGACCAAGCCTAGCTCACGAAGGTTGACTAACGTGCGTTCGACGTCGACCACGGCAATATCCTGCTCGACATCGAACTCGCTTGCAAGCAACTCGGCGATCGCCCCGACCGACGGCGCATCGTCGCATCGCTGCCAGATGTACCGGGCCGTAGCGTTCAGCTGGTGAATGTGCTCGGTATTCGTGTCGAGCAGCAGCAGGCCGCCCTCGACCTCGCGAGCCAGTATTCCCTCGACGCGCCGACGGATTGCCATCGTGCCGATGGTACCTAGTGCGATCGGGCGGCGCAATGCGGTACCGCACATCGATCGCCCGCAGCCCCCACATTGGCCCACCCCCACGCGTCGGCGCACGGCGTCGACGGCGCCGCTTCGTGGCATCATTGCGGCACGAGTCCGCAACGCCTCAATGGATATCGGACTGTCTTAGCCACCCGAAGTTGAATCACGGTCCGCCTCTGCCCGGTATGCAACGGATACAGCCTTCTGCGACGACCCCCGAGCGCGCCGGTGCCCGCCACCCGCACTGCCGGTTCTGCGCGAGCGAGCTTCGCACGACGTTCATCGATCTCGGCATGTCGCCGCTTTGTCAGACGCACATCGCACCCGATGAGCTGAACCAAATGGAGCCGTTCTATCCGCTCCACGCGTACGTTTGCGAGCGCTGCTTTCTGGTCCAGCTCGAAGAGTTCGTCGCACCGGCGGAGATCTTCACCGACTACGCCTACCTGTCGTCGTATTCCGACAGCTGGGTCGAGCACGCCCGCAAATACACGGTCAGGATGCGTGAACGATTCGGATTGGGTGCGGAAAGCCTCGTCGTCGAGATTGCCAGCAACGACGGCTACCTGCTGCAACACTTCGTTGCCGCGGACGTGCCGGTCCTGGGCATCGAGCCGGCAGCCAATGTCGCCGCGATTGCCCGCGACAGGGGGATCCGAACCGAGGCGGCGTTCTTCGGAACCTCGCTCGCGCGGCGCCTCGGGGCCGAGTACGGCAACGCGGATCTGGTCGTCGGCAACAACGTCCTTGCTCATGTGCCGGACATCAACGACTTCGTCGCCGGCATACGGATCGCGCTGAAGCAGGGCGGCGTCGTGACGATGGAATTCCCGCACCTGATGCAGCTGATGCAGCACAACGAGTTCGACACGATCTACCACGAGCATTTCAGCTATCTCGCGTTCTTCGTCGTCGAAAAGATCTTTCGATCTCACGGGCTCCGCTTGTTCGACGTCGAGGAGCTGTCGACCCACGGCGGCTCGCTGCGAATCTACGGCTGCCACATCGAGGACGAGCGTCACCCGACGCTGCCCGCCGTCGCCGCATTGCGCGAGCGGGAGTTCGCGTATGGTCTCGGAGAGCTCGGGACCTACGGCAAATTCGAGGAGGGCGTGAAGGAAGCGAAGCGAGCGATCCTCGAATTCCTGATCGCCGCCAAGCGTGAGGGCAAGCGCATCGTCGGATACGGCGCGCCCGGGAAGGGCAACACGCTGCTCAACTACTGCGGGATCCGGACCGATTTCATCGACTTCACCGTCGACCGCAATCCGCTCAAGCAGGGCAAGTACACGCCCGGCGCTCGCATCCCGATCCTCGCACCCGATGCAATCGCGCAAGCGCGGCCCGATTACGTCTTCATCCTGCCATGGAACCTGAAGGACGAGATCATGGCGCAGATGTCGGGCGTTCGCGAATGGGGCGGCAAGTTCGTCGTACCGATTCCGAAAGTGGCCGTCCATCCCTAACCGCACACCGCGATGAAGATACTGATCACCGGTAATCTGGGATACGTCGGACCGGGCGTCGTGCGTGCACTGCGCGCCTCGCATCCCGCCGCCACACTGGTCGCACTGGACGCAGGCTATTTCGCGCATTGCCTCACCCACGCGGACGCGCTACCCGAGCGCGAGCTCGACGTCCAGTATTTCGCCGACGTGCGCGGCTTCCCGAAGGCCGCGCTGGACGACGTCGATGTCCTCGTTGCGCTGGCGGCCATTTCGAATGATCCGATGGGCAACACGTTCGAAGAGGTGACGTTCGACGTCAACCATCGCGCCACCGTCGAGCTTGCGCGCGAGGCGAAGCGTCGCGGCGCCAAAGGCGTCGTGTTCGCGTCGAGCTGCAGCATGTACGGGCTCGCCGACGACAGTCCGCGCAAGGAGACGTCGCCGCTCAATCCGCTCACCGCGTACGCGAAATCGAAAGTGCGCACCGAAGCCGACTTGAAAGAGCTGGCGGACCGAAGCTTCGCCGTGACCTGCCTGCGCTTCGCCACCGCGTGCGGCATGAGCCCGCGCTTGCGGCTCGATCTCGTCGTGAATGACTTCGTCGCTTGCGCGGTGTCGTCAGGGAACATCACGATACTGAGCGATGGAACGCCCTGGCGGCCGCTGATACACGTAAGCGACATGGCGCGCGCCATCGACTGGGCCGTGCAGCGCAAGCACGATGGCGGTGACTTCGTCGCCGTCAACGCCGGAAGCAGCGGCTGGAATTACCAGGTGAAGGACCTGGCCCATGCCGTCGCAAGCGTCGTCCCGAACGTCGAAATCTCGATCAACAAGGACGCGCCTCGCGACAACCGCTCGTACCGCGTCGATTTCACGTTGTTCGAGAAGCTCGCGCCGGACCACCAGCCGCAGGTCGACCTGGCGACGACGGCGCGCGAGCTGAAGCAGGCGCTGGAGTCGATGAACTTCAAGGATGCGAACTTCCGAAGCTCGCAGTACATGCGCCTCGAGGTGCTGCGCCATTTGAGGCGCCAGAACCTGCTCGACGGCGAACTCCGATGGACTCGCGGGCGCGCGCACGCGACAGCCGGCGAGCGTGTGCGGGCATGATCTTCCGGCCGTGCGAGCTGCATGGCGCGTATGTGATCGATGCTGAGCGGCTGGAGGACGAGCGTGGGTTCTTCGCGCGCACGTGGTGTCAGCGGGAGTTCGGCGAGCACGGCCTCAATCCGGCGCTCGTTCAGTGCAGCATTTCTTTCAACCGCAGGAAGGGCACGTGGCGCGGCATGCACTTCCAGGCGGCGCCGAACGAAGAAGCGAAGCTCGTCCGTTGCACGCGGGGTGCGATCTACGACGTGATCGTCGATCTTCGGCGCGACTCGCCGACAGTGGGAAAGCATGTCGCCGTGGAGCTGACCGCAGACAACCGGCGCATGGTGTATGTGCCGGAAGGCTTCGCCCACGGGTTCCAGACGCTCGACGACGACACCGAGGTCTTCTACCAGATCTCGCAGTTCCACGCGCCGGAGAGTGCGCGCGGATTCCGCTGGAACGATCGGTCGTTCTCGATCCGCCTTCCGCTTGAGGTCAGCGCGATCTCCGAGCGCGATCGCAGCTATTCCGACTACGGGCCAGCCCAATGAGATACCGTGTTCTTTGTCAAGAGATGTCTTCATATCGTGGCGCTCTTAGCAACGAACGGTGTGCGGTGCTTCGCGACGGCATAGATGGCGAGCAACAACTTGTGCATGCACGCCACCAAAGCGACCTTGGGCAAGTTGCCGCGGGCACGCAGGCGCTCGTAGTGCGCGCGCAGCCAAGGATTTTTGCGTACGGCGGTGAGGGTTGGCATGCACAAAGCGGCGCGCAAGCGGGCATTGCCGATCGGGGCGAGGGCGCCGCGACGCGGTTGGCGTTTGCCCGATTGATGCAGGCCGGGGATGACGCCGACGTAAGCGGCGAGTGCGCTTGCGGTGCGGAACTGAGCAGGGTCACCCACTTCGGCGATGACGCAAGCCGCGGTGTTGGGGCCGATGCCATCGATGCTGGTGAGCAAACGGCCGACCTCATGCTCGTTCAACTTCGCTTCGATGTCGCGATCGAGCTCGCGCAGTCGCCGTGGCAGGACGTCGAGGTCTTGGCAGGCGTAGCGTACCTGCACGCGGTAGGCGGCGCTGTGATGCTGGCCGACCGAATGGCGCGCGGCGTCGATGAGCGAACGTGCGAGATCGAGCCCGACCTGGTGGCGCCCGTCGTAGCGCAGCGCCGCCAGGCGTTTGACCGACACGCCGCGGAAGGCGCTCGCGGTGGGGTAGTCGTGCAGGATGCTGCTGGCGAGCTCGCTGTCGAGGCCGCGCACGTAGCGGGTGAATTCAGGGAAGCCGAGATCGACGAGGCGATGCAGTTGGCGCACGCGATCGCCGAAGTCTTGTACCAGCCGCTCGCGCAGACGCATGAGTTCGCGCAGCTCCTCGGTGGCCGCATCGGGCAAGCGCGTGGGCGCCGGTCGCTTCTGGGCGGCGAAGCGCGCGATGCCGAGCGCGTCGATGGCGTCGGTCTTGGTGCGCTCCAAATCCTCACTGGCGAAGCGGCGCGTGCGCAGTGGATTGAGCAGCGCAATGGTATAGCCGGCCGCCGTCAAGACGGCGAACAGGTTCTTCCAGTAATGGCCGGTCGCTTCCATGGCGACCAGCACCTCGCCTGGCGTACCGAGCAACGCAAGCGCCTTCTGGTAGCCCGCGGCGTCCTCGCCAAACGGGGTGGCTTTGAGCTCAACAGCGCCGTCAGTGCCGACGATGGCAACGACATGCGTTTCGGATGCGATGTCGATTCCGGCAAAGCGCATACGACCTCCTGGCGACGGAGGAAGTCGGGAGCCTCGGAGCCGGCGCTCCAGTCCACGCTTGTGCATGCGAGAACACGGCGAAGCCGGTCCCGGGATACCATACGGACCTTGAGCACCGGTCGAGGGCGCCAATCTCATTGCCGAGGACGTAGCCTCGAGCGCGCGGCAGCGGCGACCCTCTCCCGGATTCCGTCGGCGTCCATTCTCGGACTCACCCGATGAGTGGACAACATACAAGCACGCGCCTGGCCGACGCGACGTCGCGCGTCGATTTGGGCGAGCGCATGCATGCGTTCGTGCGTGAGCTGTACCCGATCTGCCGCAGCATCACCGGCAACGGAACCCGCGAAACGCTGCGCCGCATCGGCGAGCGCATTCCGCTCGAGGTATGCGAGGTCCCGACGGGAACGACCGTGTTCGACTGGACCGTTCCTCGCGAATGGAACATCAGGGACGCCTACGTCCGCAATTCGTCCGGGGTCAAGGTGATCGATTTCGCGAAGTCGAACCTGCACGTGCTGAACTACAGCACACCGATACGCGCGCAGATGTCGCTGGCCGAGCTGCGGGAGCACCTGTTCAGCGCACCCGCGCATCCCGAGTGGATTCCGTACAAGACGTCGTATTACAAGGACAGCTGGGGCTTCTGTCTGAGCCACAACCAGCTCGCGTCGCTGCCGGAAGATCGCTACGACGTCGTCGTCGATTCGTCGCTCGAGGCTGGCCACCTCAGCTACGGCGAATGCCTGATTCCGGGGGAGACGACCGACGAAGTGCTGCTGTCGTGTCACGTGTGCCATCCTTCGCTGTGCAACGACAACCTGTCGGGCATCGCGCTGTGCACGTTTCTCGCGACCGCGCTGCTCGGCCGGCGACCGCGTTATTCGTACCGCTTCCTTTTCATTCCAGGCACGATCGGCGCAATCACATGGCTCGCGCTGAACGAGGAGGGCGCGCGGCGCATCCGGCACGGGCTGGTCGCGGCGTGCGTCGGCGACGCGGGACAGCTCAACTACAAGCGGAGTCGTCGGGGCGACGCGGAGATCGACCGTGCCGTCGTTCATGTACTCGCACACTCCGGCGCTCCGTACGGGATCACCGATTTCTCGCCCTATGGCTACGACGAGCGACAGTTCTGCTCGCCCGGCTTCGATCTTGCCGTCGGCTCGCTGACGCGCACGCCGCACGGCCGGTTTCCCGAATACCATACGTCGGCCGACAATGTCGATCTGGTGCGTCCTGACAGTCTCGCGGATTCCTTTCGGACGTACGAGTCCGTTCTATTCACGCTCGAGAACAATCGGACATTCGTGAACCAGAATCCGAAATGCGAGCCGCAGCTCGGCCGCCGCGGCTTGTACCGGCAGCTGGGTGGCAACGTCGAGGCAGCCGAGATGGAGCTCGCACTGCTTTGGGTGTTGAATCAGTCGGACGGAACCCGTTCGCTGCTCGACATCGCCGAGCGCGCGAACACGCGCTTCGAGCTCGTACATTCGGCGGCAGAGCTGCTGCTTCGCGCCGATCTGTTGAAGGAAGCCGGGACGGCTGCGGCGCACGCGTCTTGATCGACGATCGATACAAGGGGTAGCGGAAACATGAAGGTCGTGCTCTTTTGCGGGGGGCTCGGGACGCGTCTCGGCGAGCTTACCGAGGACGTGCCGAAACCGCTGGTGAAGATCGGCTATCGACCGATCCTCTGGCACCTGATGAAGTACTACGCGCATTACGGCCACAAGGACTTCATCCTCTGCCTCGGCTTCAAGGCCGACAGGATCAAGGACTACTTCCTCAACTACAACGAATACGTATCGAACGATTTCACGATGTCCGGCGGCGGCAAGGAGCTGCAGCTCCACCAGTCCGACATCGCCGACTGGCGAATCACGTTCGTCGATACCGGCCTGCGCGCGAACATCGGTCAGCGCCTGAAAGCCGTCCAGAAGTACGTGGCGGAAGAAGAGACGTTTCTCGCCAACTATTCGGATGGGTTGACCAATCTACCGCTGCCGAAGCTCATCGAGTTCTTCAATAAAGGCCACAAGACCGGCTGCTTCCTTTGCGTGAAGCCACCACACAGCTTCCATGTCGTCGCGCTTGAAGGCGACAACGCCATCGGCAACATCCGTCACGTGCGTGAGACGAACACGCTGATCAACGGCGGCTTCTTCGTCTTCAATCGCAAGATCTTCGATTACATTCGACCGGGCGAGGAGCTGGTCGAGGAGCCGTTCCAGCGGCTGATTGCCGAAAACGAGCTCATCGGCTATCAATACGACCACTGGTGGTGCATGGACACGTTCAAGGAGCACCAGGTGCTCACCGACATGCACAATCAGGGCAATGCGCCGTGGGAAGTATGGAGAACCATGAACGGTGAGGGAGACACGGCCGGCGTGTGACGTCGATGATCAAGCTCAACTTCGATCGCCGCGAGGGATCGACATTCAGGATCCTCTGCCTCGGTGCGCACAGCGACGACATCGAGATCGGATGCGGCGGCACGCTGCTGAGGCTCCTCGAAGACTTCCCCGGCACCCACGTGCGCTGGGTCGTCTTCGGCGCACATGGCGAGCGGGCGAATGAGGCGACCGAGAGCGCAAATCGCTTTCTCGCGAGAGCGGGGGGCAAGGAACTGATCGTCGAGCGATTCAGGGACAGCTATTTCCCGTACATCGGCGCCGAGATCAAGCAGTACGTCGAGACGATCAAGTCAGGGTTCGAGCCCGACGTCGTCTTCACCCACTATCGGAACGACCTCCATCAGGACCACCGGCTCGTCAGCGAGCTGACGTGGAACGCGTACCGGAACCACCTGATCCTCGAGTACGAGATCCCGAAATACGACGGCGACTTCGCCGCTCCGAATCTCTTCGTTCCTCTCGAGGAGGGGCACGCCCGGGAAAAGGTGCGCCACGTACTCGAATGCTTTCCGAGCCAGCGCGGCAAGCAGTGGTTCACCGAGGATGTGTTCCTCTCGGTGCTTCGACTCCGCGGAGTGGAATGCAACGCCCCGGACAAATATGCCGAAGCGTTCTATTGCCGGAAAGTGCGACTCTGAAGCAGCCGCTGCCTCCAGCACAAGCGACAGCAGCTTCGTGCAATGCGATAGCTGATCGCATGCTTGCACTGTTCATGGCGTTATCGTCGGTGTCGCGGCCTCGTTGCAGCTAACTGCCGACTCGCCGAACCGCTCCTCTTGACGAGCAGCGCCCAGTCGCCGGAGCCGGGCGCCTTCGCCGACGTCCAGGGTGCTTCAGGAACATCGAAGTCCGGCATCGTCACACGCCGGCCCGTCGCTGCCTCCCACCACACGGCTTCGTAGCGCCCGGCCGGTAATTGCAGGACTGCGCTGCCGCCGCGCGGCAGATAAACCGCGTAGATGCGTCCCGGCTTAGCGAGGCAATAGTTCCCTTCGTTCACCAGTTCGTCGCTCGGCTCGGTATCCCACCAATCGAAGCTGGTGAAGAAATCGACGAGGTGCCCGTATCCCTCGAGCATCGTCATCGTGTCATCGCCGCGTCCGTTCATCCAACCGCCGCCGGTATCCGGCCACACGTGTGTTCCGCGACGCGCCGTCTCGCCCGTCGTCTGGTAACCACCGGCCATCGCGATCTCCCACGCCATCCGGCGCAATGTATCGGCGGACTCGGACCCAGGGCCTTCGGCCCACGGCGGATAGTGGTCCTCGTAACCGTATTCCTCGTTCGTCTGCGGAATGATGCGGCCGACGCGCGCCTGCTCTTTTCGCTGCGCGAGCATGAACGCGTGCTGCTTGCGTGACCACTCCTGAAACGAGGTGAAGTCGAACCAGTCGGCCAACCGGTCCTGATGGACATTGCGCACCGGGTGGCTCGTCGCGAGGTGACGATAGGGATCCCACTGCTTCAACAGCATACCGGTCGTGTGTGTCCAGCTCTCGTCGCGAAACGAATCGAGATCGTCGCCGAGGTCCCAAGTCAGATTCGAGAACGCGCCGAATCGCGCGACTGCGTAACGAATGAACCGGCGCTCGTCCTCACTGCCAGCCGCCGGATGGACACGACTGTCGTTCATGTCGAGCACGATCGAGACGATCACGTCCCGGTCGCGGGCGAGGCGAAGCGCTCGTTCGAATTTCTGCCAATACGCGACGTGGAAGCGCGCGTAGTCGAAGCCGGGATGAAAAATGTCTTCGGGTCGGCCGAGCTCGGCGAGCGCGTCGAACAACGGGCTGGCGGCGGCGGGTCCGTATCGCTGTCCGGCACGGCCGAGCAGGTGCAGATAGCGGACACTGGCGGCGGTCTCCCACGGGCGGATCAACGGTGTCCAGTTCGGGCCCGGCATCACCGGCTCGCCGTAATACGTGCCCGTTCGGCCGGCGAGAGTAACGCGGATCCGGTTCACCTTGAGCCGGCTCAACCGATCGATGCTCGATTCGATGACGCGCTCGTCGTTCCAGCCGAGCAGCCAGTACGCTGTCGTTCCGTTGAAGAAGTAGTGTTCACCGGTCCCTTCCCAGATGAAATGCCAGCGATGCTGCGGGTCGATGCGGATCGGGCCACGGCGATGGCCGTCGCGCACGTGAAACGTTCCGGTCGACGTGCTCTTCCACAGGCCCTGCCGATATTCGACGGCGTAGCTGTACTCGCCGGGTTCCGAGGGCATGAAGCGCACGCGGTGGACGGTCCCGTCCTCGGAATCGCAAAATCCGTCGATCTGCCATTGCTTGGCGCGGGCGGCGAGCCGGAACGTGGCCCGAATCGCTGCATCAGTGAATGGATTCAGCATACGGGGCGCCGACACCCCGGCGCTGATTTCGACGAAATGGTACGCGTCCACGTCGCGCGCCGACTGCGCGAATGCGACCGATCCGGGCGGCAATCCGACCGCGCGCACGATCAGACCGGCTGCGACGACGATCGCGGTCGCGAGCAGCAGCAGCGCCACGGGGCGCGCTCGTCTCGTCATCGCCGCAGGCGGCAGCGTCGCCGCATTGCCGGCCGGCGCGCATATGTGCCCGCCGGTCTGCTCGTGCGCCGTTGGCACGCTTGCATCGCAGGCGACATGTTGTCGAGCCTCGCCACTTCGGCCACCGTGGGCGTCGGAGATCGCAGCGGCAACGATTTGTCGTCAACAAGCCAAAGGGCGACCGCATCGTCGCGGCGCGCGGCGACCCGAAAATGCGAGCGCCATTATACTTGTCGATGGATCGCAGCCTCCTGTCGAAGCCCGAATGTTGATGGCAACGAACGACGATGTGGCGAGGCCCGCTGCGCGGGCGGGCGCGCCGTCGCCCGCAAGATCGTTGCTCCATGCGTTGCTGCGCTGCGCGGCTTCGACGCCGGCAGCCGAGGCGGACGCTTCGCGCGATCTTGGGCCAGTGAGAGCCGAACACGAAGCGCAGCTTCAGCAAGTGTTCGAGGCGGGGCAGGCGCCTCTTCTGTTTCGCGCTGCTCGCGAAAATCGAATCGCCATCCCGCCCGCCTGGCGCTCGCGCCTCGAGGCGGCGGAATGGTGCGCGCGCGTGCGCTACGGGAGCCTCGTCGATGCCGCCGCCGAAGTCGTCGATGTCTGCAATGGACAGCAGATACCCGTGACGCTGCTCAAGGGAATTTCGACCAGCGAGCAGTACTATGCCGCGCCGCACGAAAGGGCGATGAAGGACATCGACGTTCTGATTCCACGCGATGCCTTCGAGATCGTCGAGGAGCAGCTGCTTCGACGTGGGTATCGCCGATGCGAATTCGCCTTCGACGAGCACGCATATCATGGCGCGCCGCTGTTCCACGATGGACGACAGGTCTGCGTCGAAATCCATTTCGCGCTGTTCCCGCCCAACGATCCGCTGCGCCGGGACGCGTTATTCAATGCGTCGCACATCGAGACAGCTTCGTTGGAGTCGACGTTTCACGGCTTGCCGGTTCGTCGGCTCAGCAACGAGTTGCAGCTCGTCTACATCGCCTCGTATTGGCTGAGGGACCTGACCCAGAACAGGCCGCATCCGAGCTTCGTGCCGCCGCTCTTCGACGCCGTCTACTTGCTAAAGGCCGCGGGTCGAACGCTCGATTGTCGTCGGCTGCTTCGTTCGCTCGACAACGAACTAGCGGCCGCGTCGCTGTACGTGCTGTTGAGTTACCTCGACCGATTGAACTTCGCCGGCTGGGTCGGCGAGTTCCTTCCGGACGTTGCCTCGCGCCAAGGAATTGTCGGGCGGGTCGACCTCATGCTCATCCACGCGCTGCTCGATGCGTATCTCATCGGTGGCGGCGCAGGCGCGGTCGGCAATTGGCGCAGGACCCTCGTGCTGAGAACGCTGGCGACGCTGCTGACACCCGGCCAGAAGGCCAAGCTGCTTCGCGTGCCGTGGAACGTCGCTTTTCCTCCGCTGGAGCCCGACCGCTACAGCTTCGCGTTTCACCGCAACCGGCTGGCTCGGATGCTCGGCGTGCGTGCCTCGGAACCGGAGTGAAGGCGCAGTGATGCCGGCGGTGTGCGCGACGTGAAATCCATAATCGTCGTTCTGCTTGCGGTGTCGGCAGCCGCCGCCAAAGCGGTACCGCTGACCGTCACCTGGGACGCGCCAGCGGGATACTTCGCGCGCGGTTACATGTTGGGCTACGGCGCGGTGAGCGGAGTCTATGCAACGACCGTCGATGTCGGAAGCACACGGGTGTTCACGATCGACGCCCTGGTGCCCGGCCAGACGTACTATCTCAGCGTCATGGCGTACGGTGACGCGGGCATCAGTTCGTGGTCGAACGAAGTCGTCGTCACGGTATTGCCGGACCCGCCCCCTACGGGATCCGTCTCGCCCGTCGTCGGTCTTTGGGGCAACGCCGCCGAGCCGGGCACCGGCTATTCGCTCGACTACAAGCATGGCGTTTTGGTCGTGACGGTCTACTCGTACAACGACGACGGCAGTGCGCAGTGGTACCTCGCTTCGGGCCCGCTGATGGGTGCGACTTTCGCTTCCCGGTTGTACAGGTTTACCGGCGGCCAATGCATCAGTTGCGCTTACACGGGGGCGCCGGCGGACAACGAAGACGCAGGCTCGATTGGAATTGAATTTTCGGCAAGCGATTCGGCGGTTGTGCGCCTACCGGGAGGTCGGATTACCTCGATAACGCCGACAGCGTTCTAGCATGCGTGACTTCAGTACGGCGGTGCCGCGACGTCGCGGCGCTGGCACGCGCATCGGTCTTCGCGCACTCCGATACGGCGAGCTGCACGTCGCTTCACGCCGGCGGACGACGAATGGGCCTTTTCTCAGCCGGTGACAACCGGTAGTCTTGCTTCGTGACCGGGAGCTCCAAAATGCGGCGCTTGATTCCAACGTTTCGACTGATCAGTGTGATGATGTTCGTCGGTGTTTGTTCGGGACCCGCACCCTTATTCGGACAGACGCCTGCGGAACCGAAGACAGCCTCCGACGGTTCGGCTTATCGGGTGGGTCCCGAAGACGTGCTCGAGATCTCCGTGTGGCGCGAGGACGCGTTGAAGAAGGAGGCGCTGGTCCGTCCGGACGGCGGTCTGTCTTTTCCGTTGATCGGCGAGGTTCAGGCGGCTGGCAGGACCGTCGCCGAAATTCGCGAGGAGATCACGAAGCGTCTCGACAAGTTCGTTCCCGACCCGGCAGTGTCGGTGACGGTCCTCAAGACCGGCAGCCAGCGGGTGTACGTGCTGGGAAAGGTAACCAAGCCGGGAGAGTTCGCCGTCGGCCGGTACGTCGATGTGCTGCAGGCGCTCAGCATGGCGGGCGGCGTCACATCGTTCGCCGACACGAGCAACATACGCATCATGCGCCGAGAAGGCGATCGCCAGGTCGTCCTGCCGTTCGAGTACGGCGCCGTGGTGCGGGGCCAGAAGGTCGAGCAGAACATCCAGCTACGAACGGGCGACGTCGTCGTCGTGCCTTGAACCGGATCGCCATCATGCCGCAGCGCATAGCGTTCCGCGCTGCCAGCATTATTGGTGGGTGCGTGCTTTGCGCCGCACCTTCGATTGCTCCCGCGCAGCAGTGGGCGGTGGACGGCGGCGTTGCGGCGCGCGGCGAATACACCGACAACTATTTCTTCACGGCGGACAATCGACAGTCCGCGTTCACTGGCTCGATCACGCCCTTCGTGACCGCGGCGCGACGCACCGAAACATCCGATGTTGCGGCGATCTTCGCTGTCGGGGCGAACAAGGTGTGGGGTGTATCTCCTGCGACCGATTACGTGAGCGGCCGTGCAGGCGTCGAGGCGTCATTGCGTGACGTTCGCTCCACATGGACCGGGGGGCTCTCGTTCGTGCGGACGCCTTCGCTGCAGACCGAGCTCGGAGGCGCGGGCGTATTGGGACTGGCGTACACCAACTCGGCGACGGCGGGCGGTGGATACACGTACGCGCTCACCGAGAACGTATCGCTCGGCGCCACCGTCGCCGGCTACAGCAATCACTACAGCAGCGTCGGCGACACGGGCACGTTCTCGAACAGTCGCGGCGTCTCCGTCGGCGGCTCGGCCCGCTATGCCCACTCCGAGCGCACGCTCGTTACCATTTCCACGGACTACCTGCACGACTCGAGCGGCACGGCGCGCAGCGACGCGGTAACGGCGACGGTCGGCGTCGCGCATCAGATCTCACCGCAACTGACGCTGTCCGTTTCAGCCGGAGGGTACTGGATCGATACGGCGGTGAGTTCCCTGTCCGCCGTCGTAGCGACCCACGGCCACGCGACGGGCGGTCTCTTCGGCGGCCATATCGCCTACGATCTGTCGGAACGCAGCCAGTTCACGCTCGGTGTCGCGGAGACCGTCGCGCCGAGCGGCGTCGGCGTGCTCAGCAGGAGCGACAACGCAGGCATGACATTGACGCACCGGTTTTCCGACCGCCTCACAGGACGACTGGGAGCGGCTGTCGGTCGCACCACGTTCCCTCAGGCTGCTTCGAGTTCGAGCGACAACGATCACTATCAGGCGGAAATCGGCGTCACCTATCTGCTCGCCGAGCGATGGACGATGGAAGCCGGCTACCGCCACGCGACGGTGCGCTACTCGGGCAACGCGTCGGAGCCGAGGTCGAACGCCGCCTTCGTCGGCATCGCCTACAACTGGCCGGGAACGTCGTTCACGAACTGGGTGGGCAGCGCGTCGGACACGAGGGCGATCGTCGGAGCCGGCCCCCTCGCGCTCCCCGAGCAGGAGACCACGCCCAGGCCGGGCTCTTCGCCCGACCGCCCGTCGTTCGATCAATTCCCGATTCCATGAAGCGCACCCCACCTCGTAGGGGCTATGACATACTTCTGGTGCCGGGAGGGCATTCGCTCCTTCGAAGCACCCTTGGCAAGTGAAGTAAGCGGTCATCGCAACCATGGAAGAGGAAACAGGCATCACCGGTCAGGAAGTGTTGGCAGCTCTGCGGCGACGCAAAGGCGAGATCCTCACCACAGTGATCGTCATCGCCAGCCTCAGCGCGATCGTCGCCATCGCCTTCCCTGCGACGTACCGCTCCGCGGCAACTATTCTCGTGCAGGAACAGGAGGTCCCGCCGGACCTCGTCCGCTCGACCATCACGAGCTTCGCCGACGAGCGGATCCAGGTCATCAGCCAGCAGGTGATGACCCGCACCGTGTTGCTTCAACTGGTGGACAAGTATGGTTTGTACGAGAAGTATCGGGGCCGCATTTCGGACGAGGACATCCTCGACCGGATGCACAAGGACATCAAGCTTTCCACGATAAACGCCGATGTCTCCGATCGGAGCACCGGACGGCGTGTCAATGCGACGATCGCTTTCAAGATCTCGTACGATGCCCCCGAGCCGGGTCAGGCGCAAAAGGTGGTGAACGAGCTCGCCTCGCTCTACCTCGACCAGAACGTCAAGGCGCGACAGCAGAGCGTCGCGGAGACCAACGAGTTTCTGGCGCAGGAGGCCGATCGGGTAGGCAAGCAGATCCAGGGAATCGAAGCGAAGCTCGCAGAATTCAAGCGCCGCAACGTCGGCCGCATGCCGGATTCGTCGACGATCAACGTTCAGCTTGCTGATCGCACCGAGTCCGAGCTGCGGCGCGTCGAACGCGATATGAGCATTTTGCAGGACCGCAAGCTTTCGATCGAATCGCAGCTCGCGCTGATCAAGCCAAATGTTTCTCCGCTGACCGGCCCGGTTGGCGATCGCAAATCGACGCCGGAAGAACGCCTGCAGGCGCTGCAGGCGCAATATGCAAGCACGTCCGCCGTGTACGGTGCCGATCATCCAGACGTGCGACGGCTGCAGCGCGAGATCGCGGCGCTGAAGGCGCAAGCCGGCGCGCGCGATCGCGGCGACGCAGCGGACGCGCTGAAAAAGCTCGAAGCGGAGCTCGCCGCGCTCAAGGACCGCTACGGCGATGAACACCCGGACGTTCAGCGTGTGCGACGCGCCATCGCCGCTCTCAAGGCGGTCGATGTCAACCCGACGAAGGCGCCCAAGCCAGGCGACGAACGGCCCGCCGTCGAGGCCGTCCACGCGCCGGACAATCCCGCGTATGTCTTGCTTTCGTCACAGCTCGACAGCACGAAGAGGGAGTTGACGCAACTCGCCGCGCTCAGGGATGACCTGCGAGCGAAGCAGCGTACGTACGACTCCCGATTGCTCCAGATCCCCGAGGTCGAGCGCGAATACAGCGAGCTCACGCGCGATTACAGCAACGCCCAGATCCACTACCGTGAAATAAGGACCAAGCAGATGCAGGCCGAGGGCGCGATGGAGCTCGAAAAGGACAGCAAGGCCGAGCGCTTCAGCCTGAGCGAGCCCGCGAACCTTCCGCAGCGCCCGTTCAGTCCGAATCGACCGGCGATCGTCCTGGCGGGTCTGGTCGCTTCGCTCGGCAGCGGTCTCGGGCTGGCCTGGTTGCGTGAGATATTCGACCCTTCGGTCAAGGGTCCGTTGCAGCTCGCGCGCCTCGCCCCGGTTCCGTTGCTGACGCCCATTCCGTATATCGAGACCTCGTCCGAACTTAGGGGCGCGCAACGTCGCACATGGGTCGTGGTCGCTTTCTGCGCTCTGCTCGCGCTCGCCCTCGTTTTCGCGGTGCACGTGTTGGTACGGCCGCTACCGTCCTTGGTCGACGGGGTGCTGCGAAAGATGCCGATCTGGTAGCGCAACATGGAGAAGATCGCCCTCGCGCTGCAACGCGCGCTCGACACCGCGAACGAGGACAACGTGCGTTTCGGGCCGAAGTCCGCCACTTCGCCCGCGGTATCGCTGGAGCGGCCGTCCAGCGGTATCGTCTATACGCAAACGCGCTGCGTCGACATCCCCGTGCACGTTCTCGAGCGGCACCGCGTGACGTCGGTGAACAACGACACGACCGGAGACGCGTTCCGGTTGTTGCGCACGCAGGTTCTCATGCGAATGCGGCAGAACGACTGGCGCACGCTGGCTGTGACCAGTCCGAACAAGGGCGCCGGCAAGTCGACGGTGTCGCTGAACCTTGCGATCGGGTTCGGGATGGAAGTCGATCACACGGCGCTCCTGGTCGACGCCGACCTTCGCGATCCCGACGTGCGAAAAATGCTGGAGCTGCCGCCCGGGCCGGGGCTCGCCGATTACCTGACGGGTCGGGCGGCGCTGAAGGATCTGCTGATCCATCCCAACATCGGCCATCTCGTTGTGCTTCCTGGCGGCGCACCGGTCGCGAACACGTCGGAGCTGATGCGCTCGCCGATGATGGAGGAGATGGTGCGCGAGGTTCGCGCGCGCTATCGCGACCGATTGATCGTCTTCGACGTCCCGTCCATCCTTGCCGGAGCGGACACACTGGCCCTGTCCGCTTACATGGATGCGACGATATTGCTCGTCGAGGAGTGCAAGACCGCCCGTGACGACATCGAGCGCGCTTGCGAGCTGCTGCGCGACTCGAATCTGATCGGCATCGTGCTGAACAAGTCGCGCGAGCTGCCCGAGCCCGATCCCGTCACGTGGCCAAAGCCCGGATTCTTCCGACGTTTTTTCGGAGCCGAAGGCTAGAACCGTGTACGAACGGTTCTACGGCTTCAAGGTCAAGCCCTTCGCGCTGCTTCCGCAGGAGGAATTCATGTTCCTCTCGCGGCAGCACCGAACCGCGCTCGCACTGCTGAGCTACAGCCTGCACAACCGGGCGATGTTCTGCGTCGTGTGCGGCGACATCGGCACCGGCAAGACGACGCTGCTGCGCTATCTGCTGAGCCAGCACGAGCCGCACATCGCCGTCGGCATGATCACTAGCACGACCGGAACGTTCACCGAGCTGATGCAGTGGATCCTGACCGAGTTCGGCCTCGACTATCACGGTCGCGACAACATCGGCATGCAGCACGAGCTCGTCGGCTATCTCAGGCGGCTGGAGACGCTGAACAGGCGGGCCGTGCTGGTCATCGACGAAGCGCAGGCGCTCGCACCGTCGGTGCTCGAGGAGCTGCGCCTTTTCTCGAACGTGAACGCGGGTCGCGCGATGCTGATGCAGACCGTGCTGGTCGGACAGCTTTCCTTGCGCGACACGTTGCGCCGGCCCGACATGCGACAGCTGGCGCAGCGCGTGGCCGTCGACTATCAACTCACGCCGCTCGACAAGGAGCAGACGGGCGCATACATCCGCCACAGGCTACGCCTCGCCGGCGAAGGCCGTGAGGAGCTGTTCACCGCGGAAGCGAGGGATGCCGTGTATGCGGCGAGCGGTGGCATTCCGCGCGTGATCAATCTGCTTTGCGATACCGCACTCGCGTACGGCTTTGCCGACCAGAAGCCGGTGATCGACGCCGAGACGGTGTTCGAGATGCTCGCCGACCGGTCGCGCGAAGCGAGCTGAGCGAGTCAGCGCCTTTTCGCAGCGTCGCTTCGATGCGGGCGGTTACGCGCGCATCATCGGACGTATCGAGATATCGGTGACTTCCGCGGTTCGCGGAAGCTCGAGTGCCGCCAGGATTATCGCCGCGACATCTTCGGGCTGCAGCAGATGGGTCGGATCATAGGGCCTGCCTTCCTGCTCGAACACGCTTTCCTGCATCGGAGTGGCCGTGCGGCCGAGATAGACGGAAAGCACTCTCACGCCCTGCGGGTTGACCTCGGCTCGCACGCTGTCGGCCATCGCCTTGAGCGCATGCTTGGTCGCGGCGTAGGGGCCGATCTCCGGTCGGTTTACCGCGAGACCGGCGCTCGAATTGACGAACACGATCTGACCTTGCGCGCGGACCAGCAGCGGAAGCAGCTTCTGCGTCACGACGTACGGCGCGCGCACGTTGATCCGGTACTGCTCGTCCAGCGAGTCGACGCGCGCGTGATCGAGAGTCGACTGATAAATCATGCCGGCACTGTGGACGAGGAAGTTCAGCTTGCCGGCGTCGTTCTGTACCGACTCGGCAAGTGTTTGCACGTCGGCGTCGCTTGCCAAATCGAGCCGAAGGCCGGTTACCTGGGCGAACTGTCGTGCCGACGAAACGCTCTGCGCAAGCCGCTTGGGATCGCGGCCGACCAGGAATTGCGACACGCCCGCACGAGCCAACGCGAGAGCGAGCGCGCGGCCGATGCCGCTGCTCGCCCCCGTCACAACGGCCACGCGCGTGCCGGCCGCTTCCGAATGGTTCAGTCGCGCATCAGTCAATCGGCAAGGGCTCGATGGCGAGGGTCGACACGCCGGAATTACTGCAGCAAACCGTAAACCGTCAACTGGCTCATAGAGCCGATAATGACCTTACCGTTGGCGACGAGCGGAATGCTGAACTTCACGGCGAAGTCGAGCGTATCCCGCGTTCCCGCCTGGTTGCTGTTGTAGAGCTCGGTGGCGAGATTGGTCGCGTCGTAGGCGCGCAACACGCCGGGCGCCGAAACACTGTTGCGTTGCACGGCCCACAGGATGCCGTTGGCGTTGCCGTTGGCTGAAACCGCGATCGCCCCGCCGGGGTACGTGTAAACCGCGGACGATCGGGACGTCGGCGACGTCGACAGCAACCCGTTCGTCAGCCCAAAGGCCATCAGCGTGTCGTTGACCGGAGAGAAGTAGACCGTTCCCTTGTAGTAGATCGCAGCGTTGTAGTTGCCAGGCTCGGGTGTCCCGTTGGGGAAGATGTTCACCAGCGACTGCACGATCTGATTGTCGTTGCTGGCGTTGTAGTGCCCCATGCTGTCGCGGTCGACCATGTGGATCGTCTCGTTCTTGCCGGCGCTCAGCATCAGGTGCGGATGCGCGCCCGGCTGATCGGGCAGCAGCAGAGGCCCGCTCGACGCGAGGTCGTAGTTCGACGAGGCGAGCGACGCCTGGTTGTGCGGCGTGAAATAGTCGAGCACGGTGCCGCCCGGGCTCAGCTTCACGAAGCTGTCGCCGTAGTTGACGCCGCCCGTGTTCGCATCGAACGTTCCGTTGGCGGTAATGAAATAGACATTTCCTGCGCTGTCGGCCGCCGCGCCGGCGCCGCTTTGCCAGATTCCCGCGCCCGATCCGTTCGCCGTAACGTTGTACGCCATCACCTGCTGGAGCGTCGTCGCGTTGTAGCCCAGCACCCAGCCGTGGTAAGGCTGCTGGTCGCCATGACTGCCGAACGCGATGTAGACGACGCCGTTGCTCAGCAACAGCGCAGGACGCTGGTTCTCGCGCAAAGCATCGAACGGCACGCGTCCGCCCTGGGACCCCGTTCCCGTGCCGGGCACGCTCGCCTGGATCACCACGGGGCCGCCGAACTTCTCGGCGCCAGTCTTGGTATCGAGCGCATGCAGGCGTTGAACGTATCCTGCCGGCTCCTTGGTCTTCGCCACGACGTACAGCGTACCGCTGGAAGCGTCGATTACCGGCGTGCCCGAAATGCCGATCTCGTCGGTGATGTCGCAGCACTCGCCGGTGTCGATCGCGGGCACCGGTGTGACGCCGGCAGCGGGGTTGATGAAACTCGCGTGCCAAAGCGCAGAGCCGCTTCGGCCATCGGCGTCGAACGCGTAGACGCTGTCGTGCTCAGTCGCGATGTACACGACGTTGTGGAACCCCTGGCCCGGTATGGCGACGTTCGCCAGATAGAGCGGCGATGCGTAAGCGGCGCCGTCGAGCGGGTACGAGAACAGCTTGCCGAACTTGCCGGTGTTCACGTTGCTCAAGCTCAGCACGGTTTCGCCGAGGTTCTGGCCCGTGCGGAAGTTGTCGTTGAGATGCGTCGTCGTTCCCGGATAGTTGCTGATGTAGGCGGTCGCATTCGCCGATTGCGAATGGTCGCTCAGCGTCGCCGTCACCGTGTGCGTGCCGACCGCTGCGGGCGGCGTATACAAGCCGCCGCTCGTGATCGTGCCGGTTGTGGCGGTACCGCCCGCGATTCCGTCGATGAACCAGAGAACGCCGCCGGTGCCCGCTGCGATGACGCCGAACTGCTGCGTGCCTGTGAACGTCAACGTCGTGGCCCGGGGTACGACGGCAAGGCCGGTGTACGCCTCCGCGACGTTCGAGTACGCGCTCGAGTTGCCACCTTGGTCGGTCGCACGAACGCGGTATTCATACGTGCCGCCGCCAATCACCGTCATATCGCTGAACGTCGTACCCGTAGTCGTCGCGATCTGAGCGAAGTTCGTGCAGCCGCTGCCCTGGCAGCGCTCGACGCTGTAGCTCGCAATCGGAAGCCGCGCGACGGACGCCGCCCAGTTGAGGTCGACTTCGTTCGCGCCGACCGGTGTCGCGGTGAGATTCGCAGGGGGAGTGGGATTGAAGCCGATCGGCGTGTTCATGTCCGACTGGATCTCGGACTGCGACAACGCGCGGTTATAGACGCGGACCTCGTCGATCAGCCCTTCGAAGTACTGCCCGTAGATGCTGTCGCCGCCGATCTGCAACGGGTTCGACGACGCGAGGATTGCACCTGATTGTCCCGCGCTTGCGACCAATATGCCGTTGACGTAGAGCGTCAGGCTCGACCCGTCGTACGTGATCGCCAAATGCGACCATGTGTTGAGCGGAAGGGCGGATCCCGCTGCGACATTGGCCCCTGTACCTCCGAAGGTCCCGCCGCCGGCGGGCGCACCGCCATCGGTGGAGGTCCCCTCGAGATAATAGTTGTCGTTGCCCTTGTAGATGACGTCGGACCATCCCACGGTGGCGTTCGATCGGTTGACCCATGCTTCAAGCGTCATTCCCGTGGAAAGGCGCAGCGTCGGCGCGTCCGGGATCGCGACAGCGGCGTTCGACCCGTTGAAGACAAGCGCCGAGCCGTATTTGCCCGCGGTCGTCCATGTCGCGTTTGCCAGCGTGCCGGTATTCGCATTTCCAGAAGTGTCGGAGACGATCGTTCCGCTGCCTTCGTCGAATGCATACGCGGCAACCAGACCCGAAGGCGCCCCGAGCGTCGTCGCCGTGGCGTCGTTGGACGCGGGGCCGATGTTTCCGGCACCGTCGAGCGCGCGCACCTCATAGCGATAGGTCGTATTGGCTGCGAGGCCCGTCGTGTCGCTGTACGTCGTCCCGGTGCCGCTCAGCTGGAACACTTTCGCGAAATTGGGGCAATCGGCCCCGGCACCCGAATCCTGGCAGCGCAGCACGCGATAGCCGGTGACGGCGACGTTGTCGCTGGCGGCGATCCAGCTCAGATTGATTTGGCTCGCGCTGACCGCAGTTGCCGTGAGACCGCTTGGCGCACTGGGTGGTGTCGTGTCCGGTGTGCTCGCGGTCGCGCTCGCGGTGTTGGAATAACCACCGAGATTGCCGGCCGCATCGTTGGCGCGAACGCGGTAGCTGTAGCTCGACCCGGATATGACGGCGCTGTCGGAGTAGCTGATGGCGCCCGTCGTCGTGCCGATCTCCGCGAAGCTCGCGCAGCCCGTTCCCGTACAACGCTCCACGTGATAGCCGGTGACGGCGACGTTGTCGGTCGATGCTCCCCAATTGAGGTTGATCGTGCCGGGCGCCGAAGCCGCGGACAAGCCCGACGGAGCGGAAGGTGGCGTGGTATCGGGCACCGCGGCAGCTGCACGGAACGCCGCCATCTGCATGACCCACGGTCCCGAAGAGCTCAGGGTCGCCGACGCGTTGTAGCTGCCGGTGGTCGTGACCACGCGATCTTCGCCGATGTCGCCGTTCGGGCTCGTCGTCATCCGAATCGCAAACCCGGCACCGGGACCGACGGTCGACGTGTACACCATGTTGGCCCCGAAAATGAGGTCATTGGCGTTCGTCGTCGCGACCGCCGGCGTGCTGCTCGTCGCGCTGGTACCGGTCGCTGCGGCGGTAACGTCGATTGGATTGGCCGTATCGAGTCCGCTGTACTCGAGGACGCGCACATCGGCGTACTGAGCCGGCACGTTGAATTGAACGGTGACCGCATTCGCGTTCGCGGCCGCGGCCGCGATGTTCTTCGCGTAATAGATCGACTGGCTGAGCCAGCCTGCGAGAACGGTCGGCCCGACGGCACGCGTGTATACGTTGCCCTTCGAGTCCGTCACCGACGTCACCGCCGCAGTGCTGTCGTTCCAGCCGACGGCAACGATGTTGAGGTTACCCGCCGTTTGCGCGCCGGAATATGTCACGCTCAGCGAAGACTGAGGCGATTGCGGTACGGCATATTTGCCCTGAATGAACGCGATGGGGCTCGCACTTCCCTGGTTGGTGGTGGCGCTCGCGGAGTTCGAGTACGCGCTCAGGTTTCCCGCCGCATCGGTTGCTCGAACGCGGTAGCTGTAGCTCGTTCCCGCGACGAGGCCCGTGTCGCCGTAACTGACGGCGCCCGTCGTGGTGCCGATCTGCGCGAACGTCGAGCAGCCCGCACCCTGGCATCGTTCGACGCGATAGCCGGTGACGCCGACGTTGTCGGTCGAGGCGGTCCAGCCGAGGCTGATCGTCGTCGTTCCAGTGGCCGTGGCGGACAGGGCCGACGGCGCTGTGGGCGGCGTCGTATCCGGCACCGCGTTGGTCGTCGTGCTGGCAGTGTTCGAGTAATTGCTGAGGTTGCCGGCGGCGTCGGCGGCGCGTACGCGATAGCTGTAGCTCGTTCCCGCGACGAGGCCCGTGTCGCCGTAACTGACGGCGCCCGTCGTGGTGCCGATCTGCGCAAACGTCGAGCAGCCCGTACCCTGGCATCGTTCGACGCGATAGCCGGTGACGCCGGTGTTGTCGGTCGAGGCGGTCCAGCCGAGGTTGATCGTCGTCGTTCCAGTGGCCGTGGCGGACAGGGCCGACGGTGCCGTCGGCGGCGTCGTATCCGGCACCGCGTTGGTCGTCGTGCTGGCAGTGTTCGAGTAATTGCTGAGGTTGCCGGCGGCGTCGGCGGCGCGTACGCGATAGCTGTAGCTCGTTCCCGCGACGAGGCCCGTGTCGCCGTAACTGACGGCGCCCGTCGTGGTGCCGATCTGCGCAAACGTCGAGCAGCCCGTACCCTGGCATCGTTCGACGCGATAGCCGGTGACGCCGACGTTGTCGGTCGAGGCGGTCCAGCCGAGGCTGATCGTCGTCGTTCCAGTGGCCGTCGCAGACAGCGCCGACGGCGCCGTCGGCGGCGTCGTATCACCTCCCCCGCTCGTCGCGGCGCGGAATGCGACCATCTGCATGACCCAACGTCCGGACGACGTGAGCGGCGCCGAAGCGCTGTAGTTTCCGGTTAGAGCGACGGTTCGATCCTCGGCTATGTCGCCGTTCGGCGTCGTGATCACGCGGTTCACGAAGCTGGCGCCGGGACCGCGGGTCGCCGTATAGACCATATTGGCGCCGAAGATCAAATCGTTCGCGTTTGTCGTTGCCGCGGCTGGCGTGCTGCTGGTCGCGCTGTTGCCGGTAGCTGTTGCGGTTACATCGACAGGATTCGATGGATCCAGCCCGCCGTATTCGAGGACGCGAATATCCACGTACTGCGCGGGCACGTTGAACTGCACGGTCACGACATTCGCACTCGCCGCCGCCGCTGCGATGTTCTTCGCGAAGTAGATGGACTGGCTCAGCCAGCCGGCGAGAACCGTCGGCCCGACCGCGCGCGCATACACATTTCCCGCGGAATCGGTGACCGAGTTGACGACGGCTGTGCTGTCGTTCCAGCCGACGACGACCACGTTGAGGTTCCCGACGTTCTGCGCGGCGATGAAAGGCACCGTCACAATAGACTGCGGCGATTGCGGCACGGCGTAGTTGCGCTGGACGAATGCTGGCGCCGCGTTGACCTCCGCGGACACAAGCAATAGCAGGCAAGCCGCACACGCGATGAGCGCATGGTGCGAGATGAAGTTCCCAACTGCGCGTGCAGCCCGCACCTCGCGCGGTGCCAGGTTGTTCTTCTTGCCGTGCGTGCGCATGTTCACGGTTCTCCCCCTCTCGTGAACGGCGATGGTCGCCTTTCGACGTGACGGCGTCGCCGCCACGCGCAACGATGCGCGGATTATGCGGCAATCGATGAACGCGCGCTGCCAATTTCCTGAATGGCGCGCTGCCTATTTCCTGAACGGCGCGCCGCAATGCGGCAATTGCTTCCGACGCGTTTGCTTACAGCCGCGTCCACTGGATGCGCGGCGCGCGCCTCACCGTCCCGAAAGATGTCAGTTGCGTCCCATATATTTCGGAAGTTTCAACGCGTTCGGCTTGTTCTCTTTGTCGCTTGTAGCAAGCAAAACGCAGATTCGATAAATATGTGCAAACGCCGGTCCTCATGGTCCCCAGACCGGCAACCCTCTTTTGCGGCAACAACCTACGCAAGCAACATTACGCGTTTTAGAGAAACTCGCCCGGCATTTGTGCTTTCTGCTGTAGTGCTCAGTCGGTAAACCTTACAAAGTTGCCCGTTTGTAACGTGGCGACGACACTAAAATATTGTTTCAACATGGTTTCAGCTGACTGGTATGCCTATTGCATAGGCGGGATTGTTTGGTGACACGCGGGACCGATACTTCAGGTCCTGCAGCGAATCCACGGCTTATCTCCCTCCGCGACTGTCGGCGTGGAAAGGGCATGCCGTCTGTTGAGCGAACCGCTTGCTCGCGCCCAGTCGGCGCAAATCAGGGGAGCGTTTTGGAGTGAAACGCGATTCGAACTTACGCGCGCAGCGCGTGCGCTCCAGCGTGCAGTCCGAGTACGCTGGTCTGCTCGACATCGCGAACGACTCGCGTTTCAGAACTGTTTCGAACACCGGCGACGCGATCAACCTCGTCGTCGACACGCGGCACGGGTCCGTGCCGTCCGACGAGGTGCTTTGCAGACCTCATTTCCTGAAGCAGGTCCAGCGCGAGCAGAGGCGCGCAGACCGGTCGAAGTTACCGCTCTCGATCGCACTGTTCCGCTTCGACGGGAACAAAAAGAACGAAATCCGAAGCGTCGACAGACTCATCAAGATCATCTTCGATCGGAAGCGCGAAACCGATATTCTCGGCGATCTCGGCCCCGGCCTGATCGGCGTACTGCTTCCCGACACCGACGCAGCAGGAACGCATTATTTCGCGCACAAGGTCGCCGAGTGCGCTGACACGCTGCCCTTCGCGCGTTGCAGCGCAACGTATCCGGATCAGTTATTCGATGCGCTGGCAGCCGCGCCCGCCGGGGATGCGCAGTTGCCAACCGCGTTGCTTCACGAAATCGGAAAAAGAAGTGCGCTTGCCGACGGCGTGAAGCGGATGATCGATCTCGTTGGCGCCGGCACAGCGCTGGTCACGCTTTCACCGGTGATGGTGATCACCGCGATCGCAATCGCATGCACGTCGCGCGGACCGGTCATCTTCAAGCAGACCCGGTTGGGCAGAGGCGCTGCGCCGTTCGTCTTCTACAAGTTCCGGACGATGTACTGCAACACCGACGATCGCATCCACCGCGAGTATGTCCAGAAACTCATCAAGGGGACGGACGCTCAGGGCGGCGGGCCGAACACGTGGTCGAAGCTCGAAGTCGATCCGCGCATCACTCCTCTCGGCAGGGTCCTCCGCAAGACGAGCCTCGATGAGCTTCCGCAATTGTTCAACGTCATCCGAGGTGACCTGAGCCTGGTGGGTCCACGCCCCGCGCTTCCGTACGAAGCGGAGAATTACCAGTCGTGGCACCTGCGACGCATATTCGAGCGAAAGCCCGGCATCAGCGGCATGTGGCAAGCGTATTCGCGCGGAGACTCTACATTCGACGACATGGTGCGAATGGATATCCAATACATTCGCAAGTGGTCGATCGCGCTCGATATCAAGATCCTGCTCAAAACGGTGAAGGTCGTCCTTCGGCGCACCGGGGCCGGCTAGCATCGCGTTGCCGGCAGACGTCGTGCGCTGATCCTCGGCTTCGGCCGACCTTCGGTCACCAGGCCCCGTTCTTTTCGCTAAAGCTTGGTAGACTCGGCCCAAGGGTCTACTGCAGCGCGAAAATAGCGCGCTCGACGCGCTGGACGGCGGCAGGACTCCGGCGGTCTCGAGCCATTGAACTACGACGGCACGGTGCCTGCAATGCTGACTCGGTTCAGATAGAAGCAGCACGGCGTCGATCGCACAGCGCGCGACATAGAATACGGAAACAAGTATGTCGGACGTTCAAAGCGTCAGCGTCAACGGCAAGCAGGTCCAGGTCACCGCGCTGACAATGCACGGCGTGACGGTGGTGTCCGAGGGACGGTTCTTCACCGAGGCGCGCGTTTTCGACGAGTATTGGCTGGAGCGCAAGCGCCTGCCGGATCCTGACGTGCTCATCGCCGCATTGCGATCGATACGGAATCGGCCGGATTTGTTCACCTTCACGCAACGGGTACCGAACACCGAGCGGGCGTACTCGTATCGAAACGAGCCGGACAACTACGCAGTTCTTTCGCTGACAACGTTTGACCGCTGGCTTGAGCACCTACCGGCCAGCACTCGAAGAAACGTCAGGGCGAGCGAGAAGCGCGGACTCCAAACGCGAGTGTCCGCTTACGACGACGAGTACGTGCGCGGCATCGTCGGGATCTACAACGAAACGCCGATCCGCGCCGGCCGGCGTTTCTGGCATTTCGGCAAGAGTCCTGTCACAGTAAAGCAGGAGAACGGGACTTTCGCCGACAGAAGCACGTATTTGGCCGCATACCACGAGGGCGAGATGGTGGGTTATTTGAAAATCGTCTGGGACGAACAGACGGCCGCCATCATGCAGATCCTCTCGAAGACTTCGGCGCGCGAGTTGCGACCGAACAACGCTCTTCTCGCGGAGGCGGTTCGTCAGTGTTGCATGCGAAACGTCAAGTATCTCCTGTACGAGAGATACGACTACGGCAACAAGCGGGGCGACTCGCTCACGCGATTCAAGCAAAGCAACGGCTTTGTCCGGGTCGATGTGCCGCGATACTACGTGCCGTTGACAAGAAAGGGCGCGCTGGTTATGCGCCTCGGACTGCATCGACGGGCTGCGGAGCACCTCCCGGAGTGGATCGCGGAGCCGATCCGCAATTGGCGGTCAAAGTGGTACGAATCCCGGTCGCTCGTCATGCCAGCGCGTAGATGAATCGACCGGCGGCGTTCACGACGGAAGTCGATCGGATCGGCGAGGAGGAGTGGAATCGCTGCTTGGCCCGATTCGACGATGCGAATTTGTACCAGACATGGTGCTATGGCGACGTACGCTGGGGTGCGCGCAACGTGAGTCGCCTGGTGTTGAGACGCGACGGTACGATAGTCGCCATGGCGCAGGTTTTCGTCGCGCGAGCACCTGGTATCAAAGCCGGCGTTGCGCACGTACGATGGGGACCGGTATGCCAGCTTGCCGGTCCACCGATCGACCCCGAAGTGGTCGGTGGCATGGCAACTGCGTTGCACGACGAATACGTCAAAAAGCGCGGCTTGCTTCTTCGAGTCCTCCCGAAGGGCTATGTCGGCACGCCGCGCGGCGAAACTTTCGCCGCTGCGTTTGGGCAGTACGCCAGCAGGGCGTTTGGGAGAGCCGAGTCCTATCGAACAATCGACGTCGATCTCGCAGCGCCGCTCGAGCGCATTCGAAAGAATCTGGATCAGAAGTGGCGTAACCAGCTGAACGCCGCCGAGCGCAAGGGACTCGCGGTCTCGGAAGATGACAGTGATACCTGGTTTCCGCGCTTCCGACACTTGCTGCAGCAGATGCAGGCGCGCAAGGGTTTTCAGGCGTCCTCCGATATCGAACAGTTCCAGCGCATGCAGCGCGCATTGCCTGCCGGACAGAAGATGAAGGTGATCATGTGCGAAGGCGACGGCATCGCTCTCGCAGGCTTGATCGGCACTGCCATGGGCGACACGGGCATCTATCTCTTCGGCGCTACCAGCGAAGCGGGGATGCGATGCAAGGCGGGTTATCTGTTGCAGTGGCGAATGATCGAGTGGCTGAAGATCCGCGGGGTAACACATTACGACCTCGGCGGCATCAACCCGGAGCGAAATCCGGGTGTGTATCACTTCAAGCGCGGACTTGGCGGATCGGACAATTTATACGCGCGCCCTTTGGTCGCCTGCGAAAGTGTGGCGAGCAGGCTCTTCGACGCGGCTGCCAGGGGCGGCGGCCAACGGCTTCGCGAGGCGCTGAAGCGCGTGGTTTACGGAAGCGCGCAATGAGCGCTGGACGCTGAATGGCGCAGAATCTGGAATTCGAAGCATGACACAGGCCGACTTACAGCACACGCCGATCCCCAAGCGGATCATCCAGACGGGTAAGAGCGCGAAGCTGCCGTTGAAGGATCGCGCCTCGGTCTGCAATCTCAAATTGCTCAATCCGGACTTCGAGTACCTCTTTTTCGACGATGCCCAGGTCGAGTCTTTCATCGACCAGCAGTTCCCGCAGCATCGAAAGGTTTTCGATTCGTTTCCGGTTCGCATCCAGCGGTATGACTTCTTTCGCTATCTGGCGATATACCACTTCGGCGGGTTCTATTTCGATCTCGACGTGTTCCTCGCCGCTCCGCTTTCCGGCCTGCTCGATCTTGGTTGCGTCTTTCCATTCGAGGGCCTGACCTTCAGCCGGTACCTTCGCAAACGCGCAATGGATTGGCAGCTCGGCAACTACGCGTTTGGCGCTTCGGCGCGCCACCCCTTTCTCGAGGCCGTCATCGCGAACTGCGTCAAAGCGCAACAAGACGCTGCGTGGGTGACTCCGATGATGGAGGGCGTTCCTCCGCTTTCGCGCCGCGAGTTCTGGGTATTGAACACCACCGGGCCGGGCTTGCTTTCGCGCACGTTCTGTGACGACGCGCTTCTGGCGCGATCGGTTGCGGTGCTGTTTCCCGAAGACGTCTGCGATGTCCGATATTGGAACCGATTCGGCGATATCGGCGTGCACCTGATGAACGGCTCCTGGCGGCTCAACAGGAGCTACCTCGTTCGCCGCATTGCGCAGTACGCCGAGGTTGCCACGATGCGGCGGTTGCTGGTGGAGAGTCGCCGGTCAGGAAGATCGCGCTCGGCCGACTCAATACGGCCGTCGACGATCGCGCATCGTTAGTGGCCGCCGCTCTGATTGACGCCGTCCCACCGCGCGTTATCGAGACCGTTCCTCGTGCGTTGATCGTGTCGGAGAGCGTATGCCCGGGATCGTAGGGTGGATCGGCCGCGCGCATGGCACGGCACCCGGCCCCGACATCGACGCAATGACGCGGGCAATGGTGCATGAGAGGCATCATGTCCCCGGCACCTATGCGAATCGTGCCGTAGGCTTGCGCGTCGGCTGGGTCTCGCACGCCGGGTCGTTCGACGATTGCATGCCGGTGTGGAACGAAACCGGCGACGTCTGTCTCGTGTTCAGCGGCGAAGAGTTCATCGAGCAGATCGAGCTCGACCGCCTGAGAGCGGACGGACATGCGTTCGACCCGTCGAACGCCAGCTATCTCGTCCATCTGTACGAGGAGCGCGGCATACGATTCCTCGAGACATTGAACGGATGCTTCAGCGGCCTGCTCGTCGATCTTCGCACGCAAACGATCGTCCTATTCAACGACCGGTACGGCTTGAGGCGACTCTATTGGCATGAGGACGACAGCGGAGTGTACTTCGCATCCGAAGCGAAGGCACTGCTTCGCATTCTACCGG
This sequence comes from uncultured beta proteobacterium, assembly GCA_963728935.1. Classification (GTDB taxonomy): domain Bacteria; phylum Pseudomonadota; class Gammaproteobacteria; order Burkholderiales; family Casimicrobiaceae; genus CAVSMC01. Next base: position 49,003 of record CAVSMC010000013.1, read on the forward strand.
CGCTTCGCCGGCTCGATCTCAGCAGCCTCGCCGACACGTTCTCGGTTGGCTGCGTGCTGAGCGACAGGACGCTCTTCGCAGGACTCGAGCTCTTGCCGGCGGGATCCGCTTGGACATTTCGGCGCTCGGCAAGCAGCGATCGGCGCCGCTACTTCGATCCGCAGACCTGGGAGCACCAATCGGTTCTTACCGCCAGCGAATATTGCGACGCCTTGAAGGAAACCGTCACCCGAATCATGCCGCGGTATCTCGCATCCGGCAGGCCCGTCGGCATGTCGCTCACGGGAGGCATGGACGGACGCATGATCATGGCGTGGGCGAAGGCCGCGCCCGGTTCGTTGCCGTGCTACACCTTTGCGGGTCCGTATCGCGATTGCGCCGACGTGCGGATCGCACGCCGAATCGCGGCGGTGTGCGGACAATCGCATCGCACGATCACGCTCGGCGCCGAGTTTTTCCGTGACTTTTCCTCGCTGGCCGAAAGGACGGTCTACCTCTCGGATGGCACGATGGACGTCAGCGGCGCGGTTGAGTTGCACGTCAACAAGGTTGCGCGCACGATCGCGCCGATTCGGCTGACCGGCAACTACGGGTCGGAAGTCGTAAGGGGCAATGTCGCGTTCCGTCCCAGCCAGCTCGACCGCGCGCTGCTGGCCCCGGACTTCGCACGGCTGGTCGATGGATCGGCAGAACGGTACGCCGCGGAGCGCCGCGGACACCGGCTTTCGTTCATCGCATTCAAGCAGGTTCCGTGGTACCACTATTCACGCTTTTCGATCGAGCAGTCGCAGTTGACCATGCATTCGCCCTATCTCGACGCGAAGCTGGTGTCGCTCATGTACCGGGCGCCGGAAGGTTCGATCGCGGCGCCGGAGCCATCGTTGCGCGTGATCGAGCAGGGCGATGGCGGCCTCGCCCGATTGCCGACCGACCGCGGCCTCCTCGCCCGGCCGATCCCGTTTGCGACCAGGTGCACCAGTCTCTACCAATCGTTCACGGCAAAGGCCGAGTACGCGTATGACTACGGGATGCCGCAATGGCTTGCCGGCGTCGACCATGCTTTCGCGCCGCTTCACATCGAACGGCTGTTTCTCGGCCGCCACAAGTTCTATCATTTCCGCGTTTGGTACCGGGATCGCTTCCACGATTTCGTGAGGAACGTGCTGCTCGACCCAGGGTCGATGAAGAGGCCACATATCAACGCGCAGCGCGTGGAGGCGATCGTGCGACAACACACTCGGGGAACGCGCAATTACACGTCGGAGATCCATAGACTGCTGACCGCGGAGCTGACTCACAGACAATTGATCGAAATGCGTTAACGAAGCAGCAAAGGGACGAGCTTGGCATTCGCGCGATCTGACACCCAATGATCATCGTCAACGCCGACGATTGGGGCCGTTCCCCGGCCGAGACCGACGCCGCGGCCGCTTGCCACCGCAGTGGAGGCATCACGTCGGTGACGGCGATGGTATACATGGAGGATTCGCAACGCGCCGCGGAGATCGCCAACGAGATGGGCATCGAAGTCGGATTGCACTTGAACCTGACCCAGCCGTTTTCCGCGCGAGGAGCGAGCGAAACTGTGACCAAGCAGCATCGCGAGATCGCTGCGTTCCTGACTTCGAGCAGGCATGCTGGCGTGCTCTACAGGCCGCGGCTTCGCAGTGCGTTTCGCGATGTCTGTCAGGCTCAGCTCGGCGAGTTCGTTCGACTCTACGGCCGGCAGCCTTCCCATATCGACGGCCATCATCACCAGCATCTTTGCACCAATATGCTGCTCGGCGGCATCTTTGCAAAGGGAACCAAGGTGCGTCCAAGCTTCCATTTCTCGGCCGGCGAGAAGCCGCTGTCGAACCGCGCGTACCGTTATCTCGTCAATGCGCTATTGCGCCGGCGCTACCGCGTCGCCGACTATTTTTTCGCACTTTCGCAATGCGTCGCCACCGAGCGGATCGGCTGCGTGTTCGGGCTGGCGACTACGTCGACGGTCGAGCTCATGACCCACCCCGTCGTGCCGTCCGAGCGGCAGTTCCTGATGAGCGAGGAATACATGCGACAACTGGCGTGCGTGCGCAAGGGAACATACTCGCTTCTATGAGGCCGCGTCGCGGGCGTGCGATGCGGCAATCTTTCAGGCGCCTGGGGAGCGCGTTGCAGCCGCGATCGTGAGCTGGAACGTGTCGTGATCGCACGATGACTCAACATATCTCGGTCTGCGTGCCGACCTACAGGCGGCCCGCGCTGCTCGCGAAATGTCTCGATGCGCTTGCGTGTCAGGAGGGGGACCTTTTCACCTTCTCCGTCGTGGTGGTGGACAATGATCCGGAGCGGAGCGCCAACAGCACGGTGCTCGCGCGGACAGTCGGTTCCAGGCCGATCGTCTACAGGAGCGAGCCGGAGCCGAACATCTCATTGGCGCGAAACGCAGCGGTCGCAGCCGCCGACGGAGACCTGATCGCATTCATCGACGACGACGAGTTCGCGGACAGGCGGTGGTTGAGCAATATGCTGGCAACGTTGCAGCGTACCGGCGCGGATGGCGTACTGGGGCCGGTATTGCCGCATTTCGACCCGAAGCCTCCGGAATGGCTGGTGAAAAGCGGCGTGTGCATGCGCAATTCGTTTCCGACGGACACGGAACTGCTCGAACCGAAGTACATGCGCACCGGCAACTTGCTGTTCAAGCGAAGCATGGTTGCCGCCGTGCAGCAGCCGTTCGACCCCAAATACGGTCGTTCCGGCGGTGAGGACGTCGATTTTTTCGACCGCATGCTGAAGCGCGGACGGCGTTTCGCATGGTGCGACGAAGCGCCCGTGCACGAAGTCGTGCCTCGGGAACGCCAAACATTGAAGTACTACCTGAAGCGCGCGTTGATCCGCGGCGTGACGCAGGCGACGATGGAGCCGGTGTTCAGCCTCGGCACGGCAAAGTCGATCGTCGCGGTCGGTGTCTACATCGTGGTGCTGCCGATCGTGCTCGCAACCCGGTATCATCTTTTCGTCGGATATCTCGTGCGGTTCTGCGACCACATCGCAAAGCTTTTGGCACACGCGCATGTGCGGCTCGCTCGGGAGCGAACGTTCGAGCAAGGCGTCGTCCCGCCCGCCGGCATGCACGCCGGACACGAGGCGAAAAGACCGGAAAGCGATTCAGCCGATAACCAGCGTGTATAGGCGGTTGATCATGACGCTTCTCGATCGCAGATAGGCGACGGTGACAACTGTCGCCCACGTCGCGAGGCAGACGGCGACGATCACCAGCGCGACCTTCTCGTGCGAAGCGGGCAGCCCCTGCGTCTGAAGTGCCCTGACGGGTTGCAGATACGCGATCTGCACGATGTATCCGACAAGCGAGTACGTTCCGAGCAGGCATAGCTGTCGGAACCAGGCCGATGGCTCGCGTTGCATATGTCCGATGCCATACAGCGCGAAGACGCAAACGAGCGTCTTCAAAGTCTGAGACACGTAGTCGTCCGGGCCGAACGCGGTGAGCGCAACGTACGCCGCAATCGCCGCCCCGATGAGCAGCCACGATGTCGCGAAGCGATCGATCACGCGCAGGTCGAACGTCCCGAGCCACATGCCGATGACTCCGGCGCTCATCAGATTGAAGTAGCCATTCGCGTGCCCAAAGATGTCGGAAACCATGCAGAGCGCGAACGTGATCAGCGCCAGGATTGCCAGAAATTGCGGTCTTTTTGCGTTCAACGGAACGGCGAAGGCAGCCACGATGAGCGTGTACGCAATCGGCACCAGCACCTCGAAAGCGATATTCCCGCCATTCACGCCCAAATACGCCTCTCGCCAGCCAAGAAGGTAGTTCTGCAGGCCGACCTGCGCGCCATCCCCGCGCGCGGCGCGGACCAGTGGCGCCGCAATGTTCAGGCACGTGAACAGCACGAGGAGCTTGAACGCTCTTACAAGCAGCTTTGTTCGACGATCCGAACCCGGCTGCCCTTGTCTCGAAACGCTCGACGCTGCAACGAGAAATCCTGCGAGCATGATGAACGAAGGCGGCAGAAATGCCATGTAGTCGTGCGGAATCGTTCCGTAGTCGAGGTAATTGAGCGTGTGGTAGAGCACCATCAGCACGACTAATGCGCCCTTCGTGAAGTCGATCGCATCGATCCGGCCTTTCCCTTCGGCGGCACGACTCGGCGGCGCCATCTGCTGCACGCTCGTCGTGCGTTGCTCGACATCGCCGCTATCCATGTTTGCGCCGCATTGCTGGCGAGTAGGCCGGCGCGTCTATCGTCTCGACGGCTTTGGGTCGGGCAGCCATTACGCTCGGCCGGCGTCTGGCCGTGACGTGCACGATCGAGAACAGCAGCAGAACGAAGAGGTTGTTGAGCGGCTTGAATGCGGCCTCCGTGTAGTTGTAAATGACGGCAGTCAATACGTAAGCGATCGTCAGACAGGCAGGCGCATATGCGATTCTTAGCCGCCCTGCCGCCTTCACCAAGCCGGCGACGATGCTCGCCACGAGGAGTAAAAGCCCTACCAAGCCAAGGTTAAGATAGGTTTCGATGTAGCCGTTGTGGGCCTGGATAATGCCCCCGGCGTCAACGCCCATCCTGCTCCAGATCTGCACGAGCCGGTCTCCGGACCAGAAGCTCTCGTATCCGGCGCCGAGCAACCGATTCGGCACCATGTCGAGAAGCATCGCCCATACAGGCGTGCGGCTTGTCAGGTCCGGTTGACGGCCGAGCAGTCGTATGACCGCGTCGGTGATGTCGATCACGGTCGCGAGTACGCCGATGATCGCCGCGGTCGCGAATGCCGCCACAGGAAGCGCCACGGGATTACGAGCGACTGAGGGTATGCGCGCGAATAGCAGGAAACATGCGGCGACCACCATCAACGCTGTCGAAGTTGCGCTGTTCGCCCGGTACAACAGCCATGCCACCATCGGAAGCATCACCACATAGGGCACGTATTCATCGAGCCGGACGCGCAAATATCGCCGCGATTCGCGCATCGAGTTCACGTCTCGTGCTGAGTGTCCAAGCAGAAGCTCCCAGGTGAAGTAAATGCCGGTGATGAGGCACACCTGGCCAAGCGAGTTCTTGCTGAACGTGACGCCCGAATACATCACCTGCCCCATGTGATACTGGCGTCCGAGTTCGGGAAAGAACCGGATGAAGAGTACCGACAACGGCAGCAGCACGAATCCCAGGCGCCTCATTACAACGCCGAGCGCTTCGTAGGGGTGTCGTTCAGTCAAAATCACGAGCGCCATGATGACGTTTCCGGCACCCTTGACCCATCGCTTCAGCGAAATGAACGGGTCGTCAGACCATGCAACGCTCGTGAGCGCGAACAGCAAAAACAACAATAGCCACACGTTGCGCCTTAGAAGCGCGAACCAATCGACCGGCCGTCGAAGCAGAACCCAGACGCCGGCGACGATCAACGCAATGAAGACATTACGGTCGAGGGGGCTCCCATCGTCGTACGCTTGGGCGCTCACGGCGCCGGGCGCTCCGAGATCGAGCCATTGCGAGACATAGCGCGAACCTGACAGCAGCATCCAGATCAGCGGGATCCAGACGGCGCCCGAGACGTCAACTGCGCGCCGGCGATCGGCGATGAGCAGATATGCGATGCCAGCCATGCAGATAATCGTCGCGAGCAGCCCCGTCATGATGTCATTTGCCTCGGAAGACCTTGCGCAAACGGGCCATCTGCTCGGAGCGATGAAACGCCACGACCTCGGCGGACACGGGCCGTTCAGCTCGTGTCGTCATCGCCCAGAAGTATCCGGCGATCACACAGAGTCCGCCGACGACGAACGGCGGGTTCTTCATTTGAAACACGCCGCGCAATATCTGCCACACCGGATGCCCGCCGACGTAATAGTCCTCCCGCCCGTGGCGAAACCGTGCTGCGAGCGGTCCTCGCCCCGCCGTGCCCATCTTACGATGGTGAGTGCAGGTGCGCTCGACGAACGTGCGCGTTTGCCAACCCTTCATGCGGGCGGTCGTCACCGCGACCCAGTCGATGCCGCCTCCTTTGATCGGAACATAACCGCCGACCTGCTCGAAGCAGGTTTTGCGGAATGTCTGCGCAGCTCCAGACACATGGTCGAGGTCAGCGAATCTGTGCGCGTAGGTGTGGCTTTCCGGCTCGGCATCGTGGTCGACGAACGGAGTGCCGGCGACGCCCAGTTGCGCGTTGGCGGCGAACTTGCCGAGCAGGAACTCGTAGTAATCGGACGGCAGCGTGATGTCGGCGTCCAGGTTGCCGATCACGTCGAATTCGCTGCTCTTCAGCCGCTCGTAAGCCGCGTTGAAGCACGTTGCCTTCGCGGCGAAGCTTCGATCCCTGTGCTCGGGCATTCGGAGGAGATCGATCCACGGGTGCCGGGCAGCACACGTGGCCACGATCTCGTCGGTTCCGTCCGTAGAACCGTCGCTCACGATGATCCAACGGGATGGCCGGACCGTCTGGGCCACGACGGATTCGATGACGCGTTCGATGTACCGCCGCTCGTTGCGGGCCGGCGTGATCAATGCGTAGGTGAGCGGTGAGCGGCGCTCGTTCATCACCCGGGATCAGCGATTCGTTTCTTCGACAAGCGTGGCAAGAGCTTTGAACATCGTGGCCTGACCCCAGTGGATATAGGGGGTTCGCGCCGTGATCGCGGGGTACTTCCGATAGTAGAAGTGGCCGTCGCGACCCTGCATGTTCTCGATCGTCCATGTTGCGACACGACGCGAAAGATCGAGATACGAGGCATCGCCGTCCGAACAGAAAGCGAGCGTTTCGATCGACTGTGCGGCACACTGAATATCGATCGGGTACGTGCGGTCGTGATAATAACGCGGCGTTCCGTCCGCTTCGAAGAATGTATTCCGATAGTGCCGCAGGCCCTTGTCGAACGCGGACCGATATGACTCGTCACCGCTGCTTTCGATATAGCGCTTGAGGCTGTCCAGGTTGTACCCGGTGTGGAAATTGTCGATCCAGTGATATTTCGGCTCTTCGCCGTACCACCACGAGCCGTCGTCGCGCTGCCTGCTGCACGAATATTCGATGGCGCTGCGCGCCACGTCCAGCAACTCGGGTTCGCGAGTGTAGCGCCAGGTACTCGCCAGCATCGCAGCGCCGAGCATGTTGGAATTGTGGATCGACGACTGGGCGAAAGGCACGTAGCTCAGGCACGCGCCCGTTGTCGTGTGCTGCCTGGGCAGCGCCAGTATCCAGCGGCAGATGCCACGTGCCACGTCGAGGAACCGCTGGTCCGCGGTCTGCGCGAGCGCCTCGAGATAGGCCTGGCCGATGAGGCTCGTCCACACGATGATCGGCGAGCCCGCGGGATTGCACCCGCTGCGCGTGACGAAGTCGAAATGGTTGCCCCATGAGTAGCCGGCGTGTCCCGCCGCCTTGTTGGCGGCCAGCCAATCGAGGCATGCGACTGCCTTGTCCTTGAACGATGCGTCCTTCGTGACGCGATACCTGAGCAGGTAACCCCATGCCATGTAGCCTCGACCCTTGGTCGAATCCATGGGCTTCACGCCGATCAGGGGGCGAAGATTGATCGGCGATTTCCACACCACCTGCAGCAGGGCTCTTTCCGCCAGTCGATTTCCGAACGCGAGCGGACGCAAGAACGAATTCAGCCCGTCGCCGGGATCGTAGCCGCGATAGTCGCGAGTCTCCACCCAGGATGCGAGCCTTTCGAGGCTGTCCTCGAACTTCCGTGCGCTCACATGGCGCAGGTCGGGCTGTACCGCCGCCGCTCGCGACATTCCGGCGCTACTTGAAGCTGTCATACCCGCGCGTGCCGGTGCACAGCTCCTTCGGCAACGGCGCATCCTCGTCCAGATCGACGCAGCGAAGATTGAGCTGGCCCATCTCCCTGTAGCGATAGCCCGACTCCGGGCATGTGAAGATGCCGTCGGCCGCGGATTTCAGGATGTGGCCATGGCGGCTCATCCACGCGACTTTGCGAGCCGGGTTGCCCAGAACGAGCGCGTAGTCCGGTACGTCCTTTGTCACCACGGCGCCGGCGCCGACAAACGCATAGCGACCGATCGTCACGCCGCAGACGATGGTCGCATTGGCTCCCACCGTGGCGCCACGGCTGATGCGCGTCGTTTCATAGAGGCCGCGCCGATTTACCTGCGACCGCGGGTTCGTGACGTTGGTCAGCACGCAAGAGGGTCCCAGGAAGACGTCGTCCTCGATGTGAGCACCCGAGTAGATCGACACGTTGTTCTGGATCTTGACGTTGTTTCCGATTGTGGTGCCGCCGTCGACATTGACGTTTTGCCCGAAAGAGCAGCGCTCCCCGATCTTGGCCCCGCCCATGATGTGGCTGAAGTGCCAGATCTTTGTGTCCTTGCCGACGACAGCGCCTTCGTCGACAACCGCGGAGGGATGCGCAAAATAGGACGCGTTTGAGCGGTCTGCGGGCGCCGGGCCTCGCTCTCCGCCGGCCGTCGAGGGCGCAACAAAACGGGTCGGCTTTGCGCGCGCGCTTACGCTCGCTGCCGGAGAGACGGCGTCACCTTCCGCGTCCAGGCTTTGCTGTGCCGCGTGCAGCACCGTCAGCACGCGCAACCCCTCCTGTCCGTTGGTGAGCGGGCTGCGCCGATCATCGCAACACTGGATGAAGTGTGCACATTCGTTGATCAGCGGCTCGGCTTCCGGCGGCACGACCGCCTCGCCCTGGACCTTGTTTGCTGTAGGCACCTGTCCGTTCGCCCAGGTGATGTGCTGTCGGTACAGCAGCAGCTTCTCGCCCCACGGCCGCGTATCGTCGAAGACCGCCAGGCCGGCGGATCCGACCACGGTCAACTTCTGCTCCTTGAACGGATTGAGCCAGCTCACGAAGACGTGCGCGCGGACGTCGTTCGGGAATCGAAGCGCGGTCAACGTGGTATCGGCAACGTGCTGGCTGAGGTAATTGCCGCCGGTGCAGCGTACCTGGTCGGGCAACTGCCCGCCGACCAGAGACAGGATTACCGACACGTCGTGCGGCGCGAAGCTCCAGAGCGCGTTCTCCTCGCGGCGAATCTTCCCGAGGTTGAGCCGGTTCGACGTGATGTAGTGAAGCTTGCCGAGGTCCCCGGCGGCGACGAGCGAGTGCAGGGCACGAACGCAAGGATGGTATTGCAGAAGATGGCCGACCATGAGGACTTTGCCGCGGTCTGCTGCCAGCGTCACGAGCTCTTCGCCCTCGGCGATGTCCAGGCAAAGCGGTTTCTCGACGAAGACGTCCTTGTCCGCTTCGAGCGCCGCTTTGGCGAGACCGTAATGTTCCGCCGCGGGCGCCGCGATTGCCACGGCGTTGACCTCATCGCTCTTGAGCGCGTCTTCGAACCGTGCTGAGACCGCGACTCCCGGCGCCATTTGCTCAGCCGATGCACGCCCTTGCTGCGCCGGGTCGCAGACCATCCGGAGATTGCCCAAGCCGCGAAAGCTGCGAACGAGGTTCTTCCCCCACACGCCGCATCCGAGAACCGCGACCCGGATCTGCCTCGCTTCGATTCGTTGCATCAGCTAAATCCCCCTGGCGCTTCGGTCCGCTTCACACGCCGGAGAGCGCGGAAACGATTCGATCCTGGTCCTGCTCTGTGAGGAACGGATGCATCGGAAGGCTGAGCACTTCGCGGGACGCCTTTTCGGAGTTCGGGAAATCTCCCCACGTGTAGCCCAGCCCGGAAAACACCGGCTGCTCGTGCAGGCACCGCGGGTAGTAAACTGCGCTGGGGATGCCGGCGGCCTTGAGCTTCTCGGCGACCAGGTCGCGATTCCGCACCCGAATCGTGTACTGCGCATAGACGTGCGTGTTTTCCGGCGCGGTCTGCGGAACGATTCTTGGATCGAGCAGCGACGCGTAGCGGGCCGCGATTCGGCTTCGCTCGCCGAGCTCCCAGTCGAAATGGGGAAGCTTCGCCAGCACCACCGCTGCCTGAAGCGTATCGAAGCGGCCGTTCATGCCGACCAGAGGATGCTCGTGACGGCGCATCCCGCCGTGCGTCCGGATTGCGCGCATCTTGTCCGCCAGCGCATTGTCATCGGTAAACAGCGCGCCTCCGTCGCCGAAGCAGCCAAGCGGTTTCGCGGGGAAGAAGCTCGTGCTGCCGATCGTCGTGACGCCGCAGCTCCGGCGGCCCCGCTGGGTCGCTCCGAAGCTTTGCGCTCCGTCCTCGATCACCGGAAGGCCGTGACGCCCCGCGATCTGGTTGATTCGCTCGTAGTCCGGCATCTGACCGAACAGGTTCACCGGCAACACTGCCTTCGTTCGCGGCGTGATCGCGGCCTCGATCCGGCTTGTATCGATGTTGAACGTGCTGTCGTCGATGTCGACGAAAACAGGCTTCGCGCCCACCAGCGCGATCACTTCCGCGCTGCTGATCCAGGTGAATGGCACCGTGATCACCTCGTCGCCCGTCCCGACCCCCAAAGCCCGCAAAGCGATCTCTAGGCTGTCGGTCCCGCTTGCCGCGGTGATGCAATGCTTGACGCCGACGTATGCCGCCAGCGCCTGTTCGAGCTCGCCGATCTCGGGGCCCATGATGAATTGGCAATGGGCCAGAACGCGAGCCATCCGCGCGTCGATCTCGTCCTTGTAGCGCTTGTATTGTGTCTTCAGGTCGATGAATTCCATTTTATGTCCCACAGGTGCTGATGCGATTGGTTTGACCGGAAAGCTCGCCGAGCAAGGCCACGTACTTGCGGCGCTCACCGCTCCACGCGAATTTCTCGCGCAGCGACGCCGCTCGATCGCGATATCGCGTCACGAGCGCCGGGTCGCCGGCGAGGCGATCGAGCACTTCGCGAAGCGACACGGGATTGCCCGGCTCGTAGAACAGGCAGTCGTCGTCTCCGAAATAGTGGCCGATCGCAACGTTTCGAACGGTTACGGACGGCATCCCGAGCATCAGGTATTCGAGCAGCTTGAGCGGAAGCCCGTAATTGGTGATCGAGGAGATCTCCAGCGGCACCAGGCCTACGTTGCAATCGGCGAGCATCCGGGGCATGTCGGTGACCGGATACATCCGGTTGTCGAATTGGACGATGTCCGTCAATCCGAGCGACGAAATCAGCTCCTTCAGCGGCTCGCTGAAATCGCCTTCACCGATGATCTTCAGCGAAACGCGGTCGCGGTGCTTCATGCCGGACAGCGCGACCATCGCGTCGCGCAGACCGTAGCGCTCGAGAATGGTGCCGTGAAAAGCGAGCCGCAGTCCGGAAGCGCGAGGAGGCGGCTGCAACGTGAACAGCTTGTCGTCCGCGAAATTGGCGATTACGTGAACAGAATCGGCGCGAAGCCCGTGCTGCTTGACCAGCACGTGCTCCTTGACGGGTTCGTGCACGGTGATGACCCGATCGGCAAACCATGCACTGATCCGTTCCTGCCACAGCAATAGCTTGAACGCGAGCGACGCTTCTCCACTCTTGAACTTCGAAGCGAACGTGTTGGGCATCGGATCGTGAATGTCCAGTATGATTCGCGCGCCCATGAGCTTCGGCACAAGCGCGCAGAACACGAAGAAATCCGGCATGTTGTTGACGTGCACGACCCGATAGCGCTTCGCAACCTGCAGCGCCGTCGCCTTGGCGAAGCATCGAACGAAGAAGGCGAGATACGAGAAGACGTACGGAAGCAGCCCGCCGCCCCTGTAGCGCTGCTGGTTCAGGCGGATTACGCGCACGCCGCGGACTTGCTCCTCGGACGATTCGCCGGAACGACGAAGCGCGATGAAGTCGACGTCATAACCGGCGCTCGCGGCCGCTTCGGCTTCGCGGATGACCCGGGGATCCGAACGGTAGTTCGTGTAGGCGATCATCAGTACAGCCGGTTTGGCCTGACCGTTCATCAGTGGATCCTGCTGGGCAGCGCGCCGATCAAGCGTTTGAAATCCTCGTACAGCGCCGGCGCGGCAAGAACGTTCTCTGGATGAAGAAGCAGCACGGTATCGATTCGTTGCGCCCGGTCGAGCAACCAGTCGACGCTGAATCGGTGCGTATCCCGCCACGCCGGCTCGAGCCAGAATGCGGACGGATACGCGCGCACACCGGAGCGCTCCGCATGCGGGAGCGTGGGGTCTTCCAGATTGCCGAGAAAAAGCGTCATCCCGCAGCGCGAAGCCCACTCCACATACTTCTCCGGCTCATAAGGCGGATAGTGACGCAGCCCGTATTTCGCACCGCCCGACCCGTGCTTCGACACGGCCAGCACGCGATCGCCCACGTGTCGTTCGAGTATCGCCTTCTCCTTCCTGAACGTCTCGAGCGAACGCGAGTCCTCCAGATGAAGACCGATCGCGTGTCCGCTCTGGCGAATCACTTGGAGAACCGGTTTCGAGGGCAGCGTGCATCTGCGAAAGAAGACGTATGCGCTCGAGCCGACCTCGGCGAGCGTTTGCAGAATCGTGCCAAGTTCCCTCAGGTACCCGAGGCCGGGCACGCGAGGGAAGTACAGGTCCGAGCCGAGCCGGCTGAGGACATGCCTCCACAGCGGCTCTCTTCCGTAGGGCCTGTCGACGTCGATGCGAATGATCAATGCCATTCATCCGCCACCGGTGCCTGCGGCAAGACGACTCGCGGGGATCCTCGGCACAGGCCGTTGCGAAAATGCGACTTCAATCGAGTTCAAACGCCGTTTCGTAGTTTTGCTCCAGAGCCGAGTTCTGCTCTGCCTTCGTCAGATAACAGTTCCCTATTGCGAGCCCGTCGAGCTCGGTGCCCATGAAGCAGCGGAAGGCGTCCTCTGGCGTGCACACGATCGGTTCCCCGCGCACGTTGAAACTCGTGTTGACGAGCACCGGACAGCCGGTCCTGCGTTCGAAGGCGCTCAGCAAATCGTGATAGCGCGGGTTCGTTTCCTTGTGCACGGTCTGGATGCGGGCGGAATAGTCGACATGCGTGACTGCGGGGATGTCGGAACGCGGAACGTTCAGCTTGTCGATTCCGAACAGCGCTTCTTCGTCGGCGCTCATCCTGCGCCGACGCGAAGCAACGACATCCGTCACCATGAGCATGTACGGACTGTCGGTATCGAGCTCGAACCAGTCCCGCACGCGCTCGCGCAACACGGAGGGTGCGAATGGTCGAAACGATTCGCGGTACTTGACCTTGAGGTTGAGCACCTTCTGCATCGTCGGTGAGCGCGGGTCGCCGAGGATCGACCGATTGCCCAACGCGCGTGGTCCGAACTCCATTCGGCCCTGGAACCAACCGAGCGCCTTGCCCTGAGCGAGATCGTCCACGGCGCGATCGATGAGAACGCGATCCGCCATTACGCCGAATCGCGCGCCGCAGCCCTTCAGGCGTGTCTCTATCTCCGCCTGGGTGAACTGCGGGCCGAGATACGCGCCGCGCATGGCGTCGCCGTTCACCGGGCGAGCTTGACCGAACTGCAGGTGATAGCCGGCAAGCGCTGCACCGAGCGCGCCTCCGGCGTCGCCGGCGGCCGGTTGCACGTAGATCTCGTCGAACCGACCATCGCGAAGCACCTTGCCGTTCGCGACGCAGTTCAGGGCCACGCCACCCGCGAGGCACAGATTGCGCAGGCCCGTCTCTTCCCGAAGCGATCGAGTGAGCCGCAGCACGATCTCCTCGGTGACGACCTGAATCGAAGCCGCGAGGTCCATGTGACGTTGCGTCAGCAGCTGATCGGGACGCCGCGCCGGGCCTTCGAACAGCTCGTCGAAGGCGCCGTTCGTCATCGTCAACCCGGTGCAGTAGTCGAAATAGCGAAGGTTCAAGCGGAAGGACCCGTCCGCTTGAAGATAGACGAGATGTTCGAGTATTCGATCGACGTACCTTGGCGTGCCATACGGTGCGAGCCCCATCAGCTTGTACTCGCCGGAGTTCACCTTGAATCCGGTGTAGTAGGTGAACGCGGAATAGAGCAGGCCGATCGAATGGGGGAAATGAATTTCTCGGTGGACGACGAGCTGATTGCCTCGTCCGATGGCGGCGGATGTCGTCGCCCATTCGCCGACGCCGTCCATCGTGAGGACAATCGCTTCCTGGAACGGCGATGGGAAAAAGGCGCTCGCTGCGTGACTGAGGTGATGCTCGCTGAACAGAAGCCGGCCGTTCCACTTCCCGCCAGCGAGCTTTCCCAATTCGTCCACCAGCATCCGCTTCAGGAACAGCTTTTCGTGCAACCACAGCGGAATCGCCATCCTGAACGACTTGAAGCCACGCGGCGCGAACGCGAGGTATGTCTCGAGAAGCCGTTCGAACTTCAGAAAGGGCTTGTCGTAAAAGACGACGTAGTCGATTCCGCCGAAGCCCGAGTCGACCTGGGAGACGCAGTATCGAATGGCGTTCGCCGGGAATCCGGCATCGTGTTTCTTGCGTGAGAAGCGTTCCTCCTGCGCCGCGGCGACGATGCGCCCGTCCTCGACGAGCGCCGCGGCGCTGTCGTGATAGAACGCCGAGATGCCGAGCAGCCGCAATTTGCGTCCCCGCGGATTCAGAACAATGCGTAGATGAACGGCGCGACTGCCGAGCCGTGCGCGAGAACGATCAGAATGCCGAGAAGGGCGGTCATCGCGAACACGGGCCATAACCAATACTTCTTGCGCTCGCGCAGGAACAGCCAGAGTTCCTTGATCATGTCCATGAGGAGTTCCTAGAACTGTCGGTCCATCGAATCCGGCGGAGGTCCGGGCGGTTCCCGAGGGATCCAATACGAACGCGCAGCCCGGTCAGGGCGCAGGCGCAGGGGATCCTTGCCCGTGAGGCGCATGAAAACGCCGAGCGGAGTGAGAACGGCGTAGAAGAGCAGTCCAAGTGCAACGGAACCGACGACGGCTCCCAAGAGGACGCCCAGCTTCGTCCACAGCTTGTTCGGTACCGCAAGTGCTCTTGGCCAAAGAATTGCCGTGCCTGCAAAGACGGCGGCAATAGCTAGAGCCCACCATCGCGGCATTTCGCCGCGCACCGCGGGCCACAGCGATACGAGCAGAAAGACGGCGGCGAAGACGAGGCCGAAGGCTCGATCCGACGAGCCCTGGACGTCATGAACCCGGGTCAGATCCTCGTGTCCCACGTTCCCCCTGGAGGAATTGTTCAATGAAGCGCGGACTTCTTCGTATGCATGCAAGGCTATATATAATGCGGCGTTTCGCTTCTTTTCGCGAGCCCCTATCGCTCAATGTGCGATCTACGATATGCGCGATCGCGCGATGGCCGCGGCGTCTAGCGTAACTAACTGCGGCGAGATTGCCCATTGTTCACTACACCCCGGCATTTGAACTGCGATTGGAGTCACAATTGCTCGAGAGGGTGACCTCTAGCAAATGAGCCTGCGGACGTTCATCACCAACGCTGCTCTCGTCGGAGTGGCGATCGCAGCGAGCACGCTTTTCGGCGAGGTCGCTGCACGGCTCGCGCTCAATCCTGCCGACTATCTCTCGGTCGAGCTCGCTCCTGACGCCGTACTCGGGGCGGTTGCTTCAGCTACGACCGCGGGCGGAGCGTTCGATGCGTGGGGCTTTCGTAATCGCGAAGTACCGCCGTCCGCCGACATCGTCGCTATCGGCGACTCCCACACGTACGGGAACACGGCGTCGATGGACGACTCGTGGCCCGCCGTGCTCAGCCGGACCAGCGGCCGTCCTGTGTACAACATGGGCATGGGCGGATACGGACCGAACCAGTACTTTCATCTCTTCACCACGAAGGCGCTCGCGCTGCACCCGCGGACGATCATCGTCGGCCTCTACATGGGCGACGATTTCGAAAACGCGTTTCTGATCACCTATGGCCTCGAGCACTGGTCGTACCTGCGCACTTTGCCGCCGGAGAAAGTGGACTTCGACATATGGAAGGACGACCACGTCGCGCCGACGTGGCACAAGCAAGCGCGCGTGTGGTTGTCGCGTCACAGTGTCATCTACCAGATCATCTTTCACGGCCCCCTTCTGGGCACCGTGCAGGGAGAGGCGCAAATAAGAAACGCCGAGCGTCTCTATGATTCGGCGACCTCGCTATCGGTCCCGGAGAAGAACATCCTGGAAGCGTTCAGGCCGGAGCATATCCTTCGTAACCTCGATCAGAACAGCGCCGGCATCCGGGAGGGTATGCGAATCACTTTCAGGTTGCTGAACGACATGAACGAGACCTGCCGGAAGAACGGCATCACGTTCATCGTCGCAGTGATACCGACAAAGGAAATGGTCTTCGAGGAATATCTCCAGCGCAACTCACAGATGCATCTGGCCGACACGATTCACAAGCTGCTGACCAACGAGCGCCTGGCGCGGGAGCGAACGTTCGACTTTCTTCGCGACGCGAATGTTCGGTATGTGGATGCGCTGCCTTATTTGAAGCGCGCGGTCAGCGAGCAACTCTACGCCCGGACCGCGGCGGACATGCACCCGAATCGGAACGGATACCGGGTGATCGCGCAAGGCATCTTTGAGGGGATGTCTTCCAAACAATCACCCGGCCAATGACGCTTCCGGCCAGCGTGCGGCGCGCGCTACATGACGCGCAAGTTTTGCGGGGCCGGCAGGTTGCCCGAGACGCCGCTCACCGCAGGATGGGGGTAGGGATAAGGCTGGTAGTGGACAGTCCAGGTGTTCGTCGCCGAGCAGCGATAAAGGGTGTTCGTATCCGTCGCCCAATAGCCGACGCCGCCTCCTGCTTCAGAACTGTTGGTCGTGCACAGGACCGGACGGTTGGCAAAGGTGCCGAACCCCATCCCCGTTGATCCGTTGAACGGGCTGGTCGGCGAAGTCTGGGCCTGGTTTGACACGGCGTCGTAGTAGTCGCGGTTCGCCTTGATGTGGTCGGTCACCGAAGGCGCGCTTACGCCCCATGGGTTTTCGATCACCAAGGGTACCTTTCCGCCGGTCGCTTGATCGACATTCATCCACGCGTAGATTGGAGACAATGCGCCCCAAACGGGCGACCCGCCAGTCGGCGCTCGCCCCGGTTGAAGCCAGCACGGGTAGCCGTAGTATGTAGTGGCCGGGGAACGGTTGCCATCTCGAGCCTGTGAACCATCACAGCGACCGAGAGAACTGTCATAGCCAGCTACACCCGGACTGGCCGAGCGATAGTGCGTAACCGATATGGCGTTGCCGCTGATCGTTCCAGGATGGCTGAACGTATTGCCCCAGGCCAGTATTTCGCCCGACCCCTGGTGATGGAAAAGTCGGGTCCCGTCGGTCCACTGGCCCGACCCTGCGGTGCGGCCGAGGGTATTTTGATAGAGCTCGAAATTCACGGTCGTGCCATGTGTCACACCATGCGCGGTGACGAGACAGTTCGTAACGGTATTGTGTCGAAAGACGACTGCACCCGCTCTCCAGACGTCCAGGCATCCCGAGCCTAGATCGCTCGCCGCGGCGAAATTGTAGATGTTGTCCTCGACGAACATGTTTTGACTGGTGCCCTTGAGTGATCCTGACCACTGCGCCGGGTCGCCTGGACCGAGATACTTCAGCGACATGAAGTTGTTCGACCCGCTGAAAATATTGTGATCGATGACACCGTAGAACTTGCCGACGCTTCCGGTTTCACCGAGGAAGATTGCAATCGCACCGACCGCGAAGTTCTTGAACTCGTTGTTGTCGATACGGAGGTTGTTCATCGTGCCGTTGCCGAATAACCAAATGATCAGGTTCGCCGGTGCATTCTGAAACGTGAACCCCGAAATCCTGTAAGTCTTCGTGTTGTTGCCGTTCAGCGTATCCATGTAGATGATGGGAGCGCCCGTCACGGTGACGACTGTCTGACCGGTGCCCGCCCCCTTCAATGTGACGCCTTTCGTATTGCTCAGCGTGACACTGCTGCCCCACGAATACGCGCCCGCAGCGAAGTTGATCGTTGCGCCATCGGAGGCGCTGCTCATCGCCGACTGCACTTGCGCCACCGTACTGCCCGCCGTGCAGTTCCAGACCAAGCCTGCTCCCGAGCAGCTCGCCGAAGTGACCGAACTCCAGAACAGGCCCGTTGTCGCGCCAAGGGCGACGGCGATGTATTGCACAACTTTCATAGTCGATCTCCAAATGTCGCTGCGGGCCCGCCTAAAAACCTGATGCGCCGTTTCGGGAGCGAGCTTAGGTTCTTGAATGCTATGGGCGCGGTTCGCGCCATGATGTACGCGGACTGGGGGAACGGTCTATCACTTGTTAGCGCCGCATGTTCTAAGTGGCCCTCCGCCCGATGCGGCGGCCCACCGGCGGCTTCAAAGGGCTCAAAGAGCAAAACATGCAGCAAATGCTACAAAGCCGCGAAAGTCGACCTGTTAGGTCAACTATAGTTCCCAAATGGGTTGATCTCGGTGGGTTCATGGTGTGCCTAGCGCCAATTCTAACAGCATATTTATACCATCGGCATACCGCGCTGTCTACGTGTCTGGAGTCACCGTCGATGCGGGCGACCTGGATCCGGCATCTTCAGCGGCGCAAATGAGCTCGACTCCGGCCGCCCAGCCTGTCAATCTCCACTTTTAATTACAATGGCATAGGTTGAGTGCGTCAAATATGCGCAGCGTCAACGTTTCTGCGAACATCGGGTTCCTGCGGGTCGTCACGACCCGCCCGTCCACCGATCCTCCCGACCTACGGCAAGCAAGCTCACAGCAGTTGCGGCTTCTTCGGCGCGAGAAATTTGTTCCCCACGAACCTCACGCCCGTCTAGGCTGGACATGAAAGCCGCCAATCTCACGCTGGACGACGGAACGACGTTCCAAGGTTCGGCCTTCGGCGCGCAGCGCGTCGTGAGCGGAGAGGTCGTTTTCAATACCGCGATGACGGGCTATGTCGAAACGCTGACCGATCCCTCGTATGCGGGTCAGATCCTCGTTTTCACGTATCCACTGATTGGAAACTACGGCGTGCCGGAACCACGCATCGAGCGGCTGGCACGACCGTTCGAGTCCGAGCGCATCCACGTGCAGGGCGTCATTGTCCAGCACTATGTCGACCAGTACAGCCATCACTCGGCGGGCCGGACGCTTCGCGAATGGCTCCTGGAAGAGGATGTGCCCGCCCTGACCGGCGTGGACACGCGCACGCTGACGCGCCGACTGCGCGAGCACGGCACGATGCGAGGGTGGATGTTCCCGAGCGACATGCCGCTCGCCGAAGCGCGAGCGCGCGCGGCCGCGGTCGACATGAAGGAAGAGGTCTTCTACCGTGTCGCGCCCTCGGAGGCGGTCGCACTCGGAACGGGACATCTCACCGTGCTGCTCGTCGACGCGGGAGCAAAGGACAATCTGGTCCGTTCGCTGCTCGAACGCAATGCGCGCGTGATTCGGGCGCCGTGGCACGCCGACCTAGCACCGCTCGCACGCCAATCCGATGGGATCCTGATCGGGAATGGACCCGGAGATCCCAAGGACCTGCCGCGCCTGATCGAGCAGGTTCGTAGCTTCCTCAACGACGGCTCGCGGCCCATTCTGGGCGTCTGTCTCGGCAATCAGATTCTCGCGCTCGCCGCCGGCGGCGACACGTACAAGCTGCCGTACGGGCACCGCGGCGTGAACCAGCCGGTTCAGGATCTGTTGACGCGCCGTTGTTACATCACGAGCCAGAACCACGGATTCGCGGTAAGCGACGACGCGTTGCCGCCGGATTGGGAGCCGTGGTTCGTCAACGTGAACGATGGCACGAACGAAGGCATTCGTTCGCGGACGAAACCGTTTGCAAGCGTGCAGTTTCATCCCGAGGCGCATCCTGGCCCGGCGGACACGGGATTTCTGTTCGATGACTTCCTGCGTCTGGTGGGCGCAATGAAATCACGATGATCATGTTCTCGCACACTGTGCGTCGACGACACCGCGGTATCCCGTTGTCAAGGCGCCAGGACTGAGCGATGTTCGGCGCCTATCTTCCGCGAAGGCCACGTCGCGCGCTCGTCCTCGGGTCCGGTGCTTTGCAGATCGGTCAGGCCGGCGAGTTCGATTACTCGGGGTCGCAGGCGCTCAAAGCGCTGCGGGAGGAAGGGATCGCAACGGTTCTCGTCAATCCCAATATCGCGACCGTCCAAACCAGCGAGACGCTCGCCGATCGGCTTTATTTCGTCGCGATCACTCCCGAATTCGTCGAGCAGATCATCGTCAAGGAAGAGGTCGACGCCATCTTGCTGTCGTTTGGCGGCCAGACGGCGCTCGCATGCGGGCTCGCACTGAACGACGCAGGCGTGCTCGAGCGCTACGGCGTGCGCGTGCTCGGTACGCCGATAGCCACGATTCGAGATACCGAAGACAGGGAACTCTTCGTCAAGCGCCTGGCCGAGATTGGCGTCAAGACGGCGCGAAGCCGGGCTTGCCGGTCCCCCGCCGAGGCGACAGGGGCGGCGGTCGCAATCGGATTCCCCGTCATGCTGCGTGCGGGCTATTCGCTCGGCGGCAAGGGAAGTGGAATCGTTGACGACGAGGGTGCGCTCGATGCCGCGGTCAAGCGCGCCTTCGCCGGCGGCGCGCAGCAGGTACTGGTCGAGGAGTGCTTGCGCGGTTGGAAGGAGATCGAGTACGAGGTCGTGCGCGACGGGCGGGACAACTGCATCACCGTGTGCAACATGGAGAACATGGACCCGATGGGGATCCACACGGGTGAATCGATCGTGGTTGCGCCGTCGCAGACGCTGAACGACCACGAATATCAGCTTCTGCGCTCGATCGCGATCCGCTCGATTCGCCACTTGGGCGTGGTCGGCGAATGCAACATCCAGTACGCGCTCGACCCGCGCAGCTCGGACTATCGGGTCATCGAGGTCAACGCCCGGCTGTCGCGCTCGAGCGCGCTTGCGAGCAAGGCAACCGGCTACCCGCTCGCATACGTCGCAGCAAAGCTCGCACTTGGCCGGTCGTTGCCGGAAATTCCGAACAGCATTACGCGGCGGACGACCGCCTTCTTCGAGCCGGCGCTCGATTACCTCGTATGCAAGGTTCCGAGATGGGATCTTGCCAAGTTCTACGGGGCGTCGGCGCGCATAGGGAGCGAGATGAAGAGCGTCGGAGAGGTCATGGCCATCGGCCGCACCTTTCCCGAAGTGATCCAGAAAGCGCTGCGCATGCTCGACATCGGAGTGCAAGGGCTGGACCCGGACGCTTACGCGTTCGATGACGTGCGTGACGCGCTTCGAAATGCGACCCCTTTGCGCGTATTCGCCATTGCTCGAGCGCTGCGTGACGGTATTTCGGTCGACGAGATCCACGCGCTCACATGCATCGACCGCTGGTTCGTTCAGCAGATCGGTTCGATCGTTGAGATGAACCAACGGCTGAAGAGCGCAAGCGCAACGCCGGCCGTCGACACACTTCGGGCATCCAAGCTGCTCGGGTTTTCGGATGCCGCCATATCTGCGCTCACCAACGTGCCCCTACAACGCGTGCGCGACAGACGACTGCAGGAGGGCATCGAGCGGCACCTCGTGCAAATCGATACCCTTGCGGCGGAATTCCCGGCCGACACCAACTATCTCTACACCACGTTCCAGGCCAGCCAAAGCGATGTCGCACCGTCATGGCGGAAGAAGGTCATGGTGCTCGGCTCAGGCGCCTACCGGATCGGCTCGAGCGTCGAATTCGACTGGTGTTGCGTGAACGCTGTCGAAGCAGCGTCGGCGCTGGCGTACGAGACGATCATGGTCAACTACAACCCCGAAACGGTCAGCACCGACTATGACGTGTGCGATCGGCTGGTTTTCGACGAGATCAGCCTCGAAACCGTCGTCGATCTCTACGAACGGGAGCGCCCGGACGGCGTGGTCGTGAGCATGGGTGGCCAGATTCCGAACAATCTCGCGATGCAGTTGCACCGTGCGGGCGTCAAGATACTTGGCACCACACCGGAGAACATCGATCGGGCGGAGGACCGCAGGAAGTTCAGCGCCCTGTTGGACGAGCTCGGAATCGACCAGCCACGGTGGTTTCACGTTACCGATGTCACGGATGCAGACTTGGTCGTCGAACGGCTCGGAGGGTTCCCCGTGCTGGTTCGACCGAGCTACGTACTCAGTGGCGCGGCAATGAGCGTTGCGCACGAGCCAAACGAGCTGCGACGCGTTCTGGAGCGCGCTCGCGACGTTTCCCCCGAGCACCCTGTCGTGATCTCCGCATTCGAGACGCATGCCCGCGAGGTGGAAATCGACGCCGTCGCCGACGAGGGCAAGATCGTTCTTTGGGCGATCAGCGAGCACATCGAGGACGCGGGGGTGCATAGCGGCGACGCAACGCTCGTCACGCCACCGCAGACGCTCTACATCGCGACGATCCGCCGTATCCGGAAAATCGCTGAACAGCTGGCCGAGGCGTTGCAGATCACGGGCCCATTCAACGTGCAATTCCTCGCAAAGCACAATGCCGTGAAAGTGATCGAGTGCAACCTGCGCGCGTCTCGCAGCTTCCCGTTTGTTTCGAAGGTGACCGGCGTTAATTTCGCTCGGGAAGCGATGCGAAGGATGCTAGGCGTTGCGGGGCCTGTGAAGAATGACAGTCTCAGCCTCGACTACGTCGGCGTCAAAGTACCGATGTTCTCGTTCTCGCGACTCGTCGGCGCGGACCCCATGCTGGGCGTCGAGATGATGAGCACGGGCGAAGTGGGCTGCTTCGGCGAGGATCTGCACGAGGCGCTCCTGCACGGGCTGCTCGCTACCGGGTTCCGCCTGCCGACGCGCGGCGTTCTGCTGTCGCTCGGACCGGTAGCGGACAAGTATTGGTTTGCCGACGAGGCGAGGGCGATCGCTCACGAGCTGCGCTTGCCGATCTATGCGACCCAGGGAACGGCCGAGATGTTGCGTGAAATCGACATCGAATGCGTATCCGTGGCAAAGCAGGTTGGGACAGAGCCGAACGCGATCGATCTGATCGAGCAGGGTCGGGTGGATCTTGTCATCAACGTTCCCAGAGAATACGACGCTTTCGGACGACCTGATGGCGTATTGATTCGCCGGGCGGCGGTCGACGCCGGCGTGCTGTTGGTGACGGATCTGCAACTCGCGCGGGCGATCGTCGAAGCGCTACGCCGACGAAAGCCTGAACAACTGCAAGTCGTCGCATCGAATGTCTATCTTGGGCAAGTCGCAGGGTAGTTGAAGCGATGACGCTCCCTACGGGCCGACGTGTGCGGCGCGTGGGACCGGGTCGATGGCAATCGACGTGATTCTTATTGGCGGGGAAAGCGAACAACCTCGTCGTAGGTTGCCATTACGCCTTGGATCATCGCTTCGGAAGAAAACCGTTCCGCAACGCGGGCTCTGCCCGCTTCGGCAAGACGGGCAGCAAGCTACTGTCAGCAAGCAAGGTGCGAATCGCTGCCGCCAACTCACGCGGGTTTTCAGGGGGCACAAGCATGCCCGTCACACCGTGAACCACCGCTTCGGCCGTGCCGCCGATCCTCGTGGCTACGACAGGCTTGCCCGCGGCCATCGCTTCTAATACGGACAGCGGTAGTCCTTCATACAGAGAAGGAAGCACAAAGACGTCGCAGCAAGCCAAGAGGTCCGGGATGTCTTCCCTTTGGCCGAGAAAGCGAACTCTTGTTTCGAGGCCGAGCCCCTTCGCGACATCTTCGAGCGATCGACGCTCGGGACCTTCGCCAGCAAGCACGAAGAGCGCATCGGGGACGAGCGCCGCAGCCTGCAGCAGATATATGTGTCCTTTTTGGCTATGCAGGCGCGCAGGCGTAAGGACGATGGGCCTTCCGCTGCCTTGAGTGAGCTCGCGCCGAAGCTCAGGATCCGTCTGTCGGCTGAAGCGCGCCAACCGAATTCCGTTATGCACTACCTTGATCTTTGATTCGGGAACTGCCATGTCTTTGCGAAGTCGTTCCTTGACTTCGTTAGAGACGGCGATGTATCGGTCGATCGAAGCGGTCTGCATTATTTGCTTGATTCGCCCGAACCGCACGCGGGAGTCGGGCGAAAAAAGGTGAGATGTCGCAACGACTGCCGTCGTTCGTGCGAGCCTCGCACCAATCAGTGCGTGCCTGCACCCAAGAGGCCAGTTCAAATGAGCGTGAAATACGGCCGGATGGACCCGCGCAGCTCCCGAACAAAACAGGCGAGATTCGTATGGACACTGCGGCTGCTCATGCGCGGAATTGCACGACACTCAATTCCAACGCCGGTTACGCCGTCGGTCAAGCGCTTGAGCCCCGGAGCGGCGTGATGAAATAGAATCGGCCGCCATCGCTCCCGGTCCATGCCTGCCATGAGCATCAGTACGACCTCTTCGCACCCGCCGAAGTTGTCGCTATCTAGATAGTGAACTACTGTGTGAGACATCGTTCGAGGCCCGCGGCGCCATCTGGGAGTAATTGCCGCACATCCGCGCGCCTCCTAGCGCGGTCGCTGCAACGGGTTTCCTTTGATACGCCGGATCATCCTTTCCAACGTGTTCTTAGGATTGAAGATCAAGTCCAAGAGCTTCATGCAGACCGCCTTTACCATTCTCCGGTCGTGAAGCGTATATCCGAGCTGCGCCAACCGGTCACGATGATAATTCCAATAATCGGCGCCTCTGAAATTGACGAATGCGACACCGAGGAGAGCGAAATACTCGGAGAGCAAAGCGTGCTGACGTTTATCAAACTCGTGGGCTTCGAGAAAGCGCGGGCCGAACTCCTTCAGCACGACGATTCGATCGAGAAGATAACTGTCAAGCATCCGAACTCGCGCCGATATTGACTCATCGTGAACGCGTTCAAACGCGAGAATCTGATGAACAAAACCGAAATCGCTTGTCTTCAAACAGTTGAGGCAGGCAGCTAGGTCAGCGCTCGGAGCAGTTCCCGGATAAAACGAATCGCCCGATCGAACAAGAGAAGAGCGGTATAGGACGGTGGAAGGAAGCCAAAACGTATCCAGAAATCCGAGCAAGAACAGCCGACAGATATCGTAGCCGCGAAACATCTCGATCCCGTGAGGAAGGCCGCTCCACACGATTCCGTGCGCGTTTATCGAGTACGAACCGACGACTCCCACGTTCGGATAGCGTTCGGCCACATCGACTAGCTTGGCAACGCATTCGGGATATATCCGATCATCGGCGGACACCACTTTGCAATACGCGCTACCCGCCGAGATGGATCGGAAAGCTACGTTGTGGTTTTCGATCGCTCCAACGAAATGCTCGTTCGTAACGACTCGAATGCGCGGGTCGGTCTCTGCCATCGCTAGCGCAATTTCAAGAGTGCTGTCAGAGCTGCAATTGTTTACGATCGTGTATTCCCATTTGTCATACGTTTGCGCCACCACACTCTTGATACATTCGCTCAAATAGTTCTCTCCGTTGTAGACCGGAGTTACAACGCTCACGAGGGGTTTATTGGCGGGCGACATCTCATTGTTCAGAGCGACGCTACGTCGAGGCGATTTTCAGCAATCCTGCGTGGACCGCCAGAGCCGCGAGAGATTCGCCCTGTCATCCGACTCGGTCTGGCATCGAGGGCTTGTTCGCGCCGCGAACGATGCCCATGTAGAACTCTGCCTGTCCCATCGCGCGAAATAGGATGCCGACGTACGAAACCAGAAGCACCGTGACCCCGACCAGGAGGCGACCCAAGGGAGGAAGTAAGTCCTGCCCGATCAATACGATCACGCCCGCTAGTGCACTGGCCATAATTATCGAAAGCACCGGGCGGCTCAACGCTTGCGCAATGTCCTTGAGCGAGACGGCGGTTCCATGCACACACCAGGCCAGATGGGGAATCACCCAGAGCACCATGACTGTGGAGTAGGCGATCGCAACGCCCGTAGGACCGTAGGGCAGGCCGATGATGTAGCTCGTCATTACGAGTGGTGCAAGAACCAGGGCAATCCTCAAGCTGCGCTTGACCAAACCTTGAGACACCAGCAGCCACGATAGCGGGTTGATCATTGCAAGTACCAAGATCGTCGGGGCCAGAATGCGGAAGAGGGGAACTGCGTCCGTCCATTTCGGGCCCAGCAAGACCAATATTAGATCGCTGGCGAAAAGCGCGCATGCGGTGGTGATCGGTAGCGTAACCGCCACAACCAGCGAATAGCCCGCGAGAAAATATCGCTTCAGGCGAACTACGTCACCTTGCACTCGAGACAGGGCGGAGAATGCAACCTCTCCTACGGCGGAGTTCAAGTTTTCCGTCGGAATGCTGACCAGTTGGTACGCCCTGCCATAAATGCCAAGCGCGTCGGGCCCCCAGAAGCGCCCCAACAGAATCTTCTCGAGGTTATAGGCGACGTAGACAACAATTCCGTTTAGCGTGACGATACTACCCATTCTTATCAGCGATCCAACGCCTGCTTGCCGTCGCGGCAGGCCGGGAATCCATGCTGCGCATATCCATACACACACGCTGTACACCAAGGGTGCAGTGAGCGTCATCGCGACCAGCGCCCAATACCCGAAGCCGGCGTACGCGATACCGATTCCGGCGCTAACGCTCATCGCCAGTGCAATCACTTCAATTGCAGCCAGGGTGGCAAAGCGCATTTCGCGGGCGAGGAGCGCCGAGTGCTGTATACCTGCAGCATTGAACAGAAAGCTCGCCGCCAATGCTGTCGTGATCCAAACCAAGCGGGGTTCGCGATAGAAGTTCGCAATGAGATGTGCACTAGCAAGCGTGAGAGCACTCAGTAGGGCGCCAATCAGCACATTCACCCAAAACAATGTGGAGAGTTGCTCGTCGGAAATGGACTGACGTTGAATGGTGGCCGTGGAAAGGCCAAAATCCCTGAACAGACTAAGCATGCCGGTCAGCGTCGTCACCATTGCGACGAGACCAAAATCCGAGGGGTCCAAAATGCGGGCGAGGACCATCAACGATCCAACGCGGAGCGTGAGGATCACTCCTTGAGCCCCCACCTTCGCGAGACCGCCTCGCGTCGTCCTGTGCCTAAGGTCTTTCAACTCCTAATGGCCCATCGCGCTCATCGTTGCGGGTCGGTAGACGAGGCCGAGTGGAGCGAGGTCGTTATCGAATAAGAGGCTATTCTTGACGATACGCGCTTGCCAACGAGCTGGCGAGATCATGAAGGCCTTTCCGCGGACGAACCGGGCGCTTCGATTCTCTCGAGCCAGATCTCGCGCCAGTAGGGATAGATGCTTCTTGGGCAAAACATGCGACAACCGCTATATCTTGCTTGACACACGACCGAGTCAAGTATCACCGAAGGCGTTTTCATCTCCTGCATCAGCCCCGTTCTTTCATCGACGATACGATTAACGCGCCGAAGCACGCGATAAGTCCCCCCGCAGTACGGAACCATTTCCGCGTCCCAAGTCATGCCTCTGTTCTTGTTGTTTGTCGTGAGTGTTTCGATGACTTGTGAGATTGGCTTCACCCGAACGATGTCGCCAGCTTGCAGATTGAGGGACACCGTCGGCGTTGGACACCCTTGCGGTATCGCTCCGCTGCTCCGTGGAAAGAGTGAGCCACCCCATGTCCGGCACACCCGGTTATACAGCCAGCGCATCGGTCGCCCCACCCCGATACCCGCCTGAGTTAGGTTGTAGTAGATGGTGTAGAAATCCGGCTAGGAGCTGCGGAAGCCGAACGTTGCCCGACAGATAATCCTCTGCATACTGGCGAATGTCCCACCAAGCCAAAGCGGTCGTCGCGTAGGGCAATCGGGTCGCTTGACACACGTATGTCGGCGGGCCGCCGCTTGCGTTGTGCTTCACGGCATGTGCCCAGACCTTCGATTCGTCAGCGGGTGTCGACGTCTGCTCGCTCTTCGCTACACGGGCAACGCCGGCCGCGATTGAATTGTCGCGCACTCGCTTTAGCCACGCCTCTTTCCAGAAAATGAGGCACCCAGCCTGACAACCGTCATGCGCCGCGCCGCTGCACCGTGTCTCCAAATGCACTGCGCGATGGACTCGACGCCCGCGTACTGGAAACACGGTGTCGCAAGTCTTATGTGCCCGCTTGTATACTTGGAAACGCTTGCCGCAAAACTCGAGCATTTCGGGCATGAATGGCATGCCGTCGAGTTCTCCGTTCTCGTCGAGTGTGCTGAGAATCTCTTCCTTGCTTCGAACTTCGACCCACTCGCCTGCTTTGAGCTTGCGCGCTGGCCAACGTGATATTGCGCGATCCATATCTCCCTCATCTGCGTCGACGCTTCTGCGGCCGCGCGCTGTTGCGCACCGGCGTTGGACAATGGCTGTATTATCACTTGGCGGCGTTGCTTTGGCGTGCCTGGATAATGCCACCAAACTGCACGGAACGATGGCTCTCGAATTGTCGTCAACACAACGGCACCGTGCCCAATTCACGCAGGCGAGTGGTCGCAACGCGTCCTGGCCGGCGCCCTTAACGAATCGAAGAACGAAACCCGCGTATGCCGATCGCCGAATCCGTCCGCCTCGGGCGCGACGTCACCATCTTCCACCCGTCGCTCGTCAACCTCTACGGCTGCACGATCGGCGACGAGACGAAGATCGGCGCCTTCGTCGAGATCCAGAAGAACGCGATCGTCGGCGCGCGCTGCAAGATCTCGTCGCACACGTTCATCTGCGAAGGCGTCGTCATTGAAGACGAGGTGTTCGTCGGCCACGGCGTCATGTTCACCAACGATCGCTATCCCCGGGCGACCGACGCGCTGATGGTGGCCTACAGAGCGAGGCCGACTGGAAAGTCGATACCGACACTCGTCAAGCGCGGTGCCTCGATCGGCTCCAACGCGACAATCATTTGCGGCGTAACCATCGGCGAAGGGCGCTATCGTCGGCGCCGGCGCCGTAGTGAACAAAGACGTTCCGCCGACTTCGCCATCGTCGCCGGCGTTCCGGCTCGACGTGATCGGCGACGCCAAAAAATAAACGATGACCGGCATCGCGCAACGCGTCATTCTTTCGGTACTCTGGCGTTCGCGATTGTCAGGGAGCGCGGCCGCATGTCGCAATGCGCGGTGACGCATTTTGATATTGCTCATGCAGACGGTCATAGCCGTGCGCGAAACATGGAGACTTGCGCTCCGCCGCAAAAAGAAATCAAAGACATGATCAACATCGGCGTCATCGGGTACGGCTACTGGGGACCTAATCTCGTCAGGAACTTTGCGGAGACACCCGGCGCAACGGTCGCCGCGGTCGCCGATCTCGATAAGAGCGAAGCTCGAAATCGTCCAGCGGCGGTACCCGGCCGTCAAGACGACGACCGATTTCCAGGATCTGCTGCGCGACTCCGTCGATCGACGCGATCGCGGTCTGCTACGCCGGTCAGCACGCATTTCGAGCTCGGCATGGCGGCGCTCAAAGCGGGCAAGCACGTGTGGCTCGAGAAACCGATGGCCGAGACCTCGCTTCAAGCGCGCAAGCTGATCGACGAAGCGGAGCGGCGCAAGCGTGTGCTGTTCGTCGACCACACGTTCATCTATACCGGCGCCGTGCGCAAGATGGGCGAGATCATCAAGGGCGGAGAGCTCGGCAAGATCTATTACTACGACTCGATCCGCGTGAACCTCGGGCTGTTCCAGCGCGACGTCAACGTCATCTCGGACCTTGCGGTCCACGATTTCTCGATCCTCGACTACCTGCTCGGCGAGCACCCGACCGCCGTGTCGGCGAGTGGCACCAATCACTTCCTCGGCACGCCGGAGAACCTGGCTTACATCACGCTGTTCTACGCGTCCGGAACGATCGCGCACGCCAACGTGAGCTGGCTCGCGCCGGTGAAGGTCCGCCAGATCCTCATCGGCGGAAGCAAGAAGATGATCATCTACGACGACGTCGCGCCGAGCGAGAAGGTCAAGGTGTACGACAAGGGTGTGAGCTTCACCGACGATCCGAAGCAGATTCACGAAATGCGCGTTGGCTACCGGACCGGCGACATGTGTGCGCCCAAGATCTCGGGCACCGAGGCGCTCGCCGTCGAATCCGTGCATTTCGTCGACTGCATCGAGCACGGCAAAGTGCCGGAGACCGACGGCCGGCTCGGCTTGCGCGTCGTCGAGCTGATCGAGGCGGCGACGAGCTCGATGCGGGGCAAGGGAGAAACCGTCTATGTGCCGCGTCAGGGGAGTGCGTCGTGATTCCGTTCGTCGACTTGAAGGCGCAGTACGCTTCGATCAAGACCGAGGTCAATCAGGCGATCCAGGGCGTTCTGGACAGCTGCCAGTTCACGCTCGGCAGCGAAGTCGCCGCATTCGAGAAGGAGTTCGCGGCTTACTGCAAGACCGACCACGGCATCGGAGTCAACAGCGGCACCAGCGCGCTGCACCTCGCGCTGCTCGCGGCCGGCGTCGGCCCAGGCGATGAAGTCATCACGGTGCCGTTCACGTTCGTCGCCACGGTGTCCGCGATCCACTACACCGGCGCGAAGACGGTCTTCGTCGACGTCGATCCGCGTTCGTTCACGATGGACGCTGCCGCCCTCGAGGCCGCGATCACCGAGCGCACGAAGGCGGTCATTCCGGTCCACCTGTACGGTCAGCCGGCCGACATGGATCCCATCCTCGCGATCGCCAGGAAGCGCGGGCTGACCGTGATCGAGGATGCCGCGCAGGCCCACGGCGCCGAGTACAAGGGGCGCCGGGCGGGAAGCATGGGCGACATGGGCTGCTTCAGCTTCTACCCTGGCAAGAACCTGGGCGCGTACGGCGAAGGCGGCATGGTCGTCACGAACAACGCCGAGCACGCGCGCACCATCCGGATGCTGCGCGATTGGGGCGCGGAGAAGAAGTATCAGCACGTGCTCAAAGGCTACAACTACCGCCTCGAAGGCATTCAGGGCGCCGTGCTGCGAGTCAAGCTGCGCCACCTCGAGTCGTGGACCGAGGCGCGTCGATCCGCCGCCCAGCGTTACGACCGACTGTTTTCCGGCAGCGCTGTGTCGACGCCGCAGGCGATGCCGTACGCGCGTCACGTCTACCACGTCTACGCGATTCGCAGCCTCCACCGCGCCGCCTGGCAGGACGCGCTATCGGCGCAGGGCATCCAGACCGGAATCCACTATCCGATCCCCGTGCACCTGCTTCCGGCGTTTGCGGACCTGGGCTACCGCGCGGGCGAGTTTCCGCATTCCGAGCGTGCGGCGAACGAGGTGCTTTCGCTGCCGATGTTCGCCGAGATCGCGCCAGAGCAGTGTCAGGCAGTCGCAGCAGCGGTCATCGATCTCGCCTCGCAGCCGGCGACGAAATCGCTCGCCGCCGTCGCTTCGAAATAGCCGACGCGCGACCCGCGGTCGGGTGTTGACTGCGGGTCGCGTACGGCGGCGGGCCGGCATCAATTCGCGGCAGCCCTGAACGCGACGAGCTGCATCACCCACGCGCCGGCACTCGACAGCGGTGCGGTCGCTTGGTAGTACGCGGTGGAACTGACAGCGCGATCCTGAGCGATGTCGCCGTCCGGTGACGTGATGTGGCGCGCTGCGAAGCCGCCGCCGGCCGAGCTCGTGGAAGTTCTGACTGTGTTCGCCGAAAACAGCAGGTTGTTGGGGTAGGTCGTGAGAACCATGCCGCTGCTGCTCATCGCGTCGCTGCCCGTGCTGGCGCCGGCGACATCGACCGGATTCGTGCGGTCGATGCCGCCGTATTCGAGAATCCGGATGTCGGGATAAACGGCTGCGGCGCTGAACCGCACCGTAACGGTGTTTGCTCCGGCAGTCGCCGCGGCGATGTTCTTCGCGTAGTAGATCGACTGGGTCAGCAGCCCCGACACCGGGGTTGGGCCAACGGCGCGGTTGTACACGTTACCCTTGGCATCGGTCACCGATTGCACCGACGCGGTCGTGTCGTTCCAGCCGACGACGACGACATTGAGATTGCCGGCTCCTTGGGTAAGCGGAAACGTCACCGCGACGCTCTGCTGCGGCGACTGCGGCGTCGCGTAGGTCGCTTGGACGAATGCGGGGCCGCCGTTCACGGACGACGTGGTTGCGCTGGCCGCGTTCGAATACGCGCTGAGATTGCCCGCCGCATCGGCCGCCCGGACTCGGTAACGGTACGTCGTTGCCGCTGCGAGGCCGGTGCTGGAGTAGCTGGTGCCGGTGACGGACGCGATCTGGGCGAAGGTCGTACAGCTCGCTCCCGGTGCAGCGCTCGATTCGATAGTTGGCGACGCCAATGTTGTCGGTGGACGCGCCCCACGAAAGATTGATCGCAGTGCTGCCCGAAGCCGTTGCGACCAGTGACGACGGCGTCGTGGGGGCGAGCGTGTCGGCGGCAGCCGCGGTAGTGGCCGTTGCGATGCTCGAGTACGCGCTCAGATTCCCGGCTGCGTCAGCCGCTCGGACTCGGTAGCGGTACGTCGTGCCCGCTGCGAGACCGGTGTTCGAGTAGGTGGTGCCGGTGACCGACGCGATCTGGACGAAGGTCGTACAGCTCGCTCCCGTGCAGCGCTCGATTCGATAGTTGGCGACGCCTACGTTGTCGGTGGACGCGCCCCACGAAAGATTGATCGCGGTGCTGCCCGACGGCGCGGCGGCGAGCGACGGCGGAGCAGTGGGGGCCGACGTGTCGGTGACGGCGGCCGTGGCAGCGGTCGCGATGCTCGAGTAAGCGCTCAGATTCCCGGCTGCGTCAGCCGCTCGGACTCGGTAGCGGTAGGTCGTGCCCGCTGCGAGACCGGTGTTCGAGTAGGTGGTGCCGGTGACCGACGCGATCTGGACGAAGGTCGTACAGCTCGCTCCCGTGCAGCGCTCGATTCGATAGTTGGCGACGCCGACGTTGTCCGTCGACGCGCTCCAGCTGAGATTGATCGCAGTGGTTCCGGCGGGCGTTGCAGACACCCCCGACGGCGCCGAAGGAGGCGTCGTATCGCCAGCGGCGGTCACCGTAATGTAATTCGTGGCCGTCTTGGTGTTGGTGCCGCCCGGGCCGGTTACCTTGAGGCTCACCGTAAAGATGCCAGGGGTTGAATACACCTTCGCGGGATTCTGTGCGGTGCTCGTCGTGCTGTCGCCGAAGGTCCAGACGTACGAAGTGATGGTGCCGGTCGAGGTGCTGGTGAAGTTGAGGGCGAGAGGCGCCACGCCCGTCGTTGCACTCGCCGTGAAATTCGCGACCGGGACGCTGTACGGCACCGTGGCCGAGACGTCGTTCGAATTCGGGCTCTGCGTGTTCGCCGCGTCGTACGCCGTCACCACGAAGTGATAGGTCGAGCCCTCCGTGAGATTCGGCACCGCATAAGTGAGCTTGTTGCCGACGTCGATCGACGACGGATAGTTACCGGCGGCCGGTCCGTAGTGGAGCATGTAGCCGACCAGCGCGGGGGAGTTCACCGCATCCCAGGCGAGTGACACTGTTCCGGCACGTGCTGGCGATGCAAGCAGCGCCGCGAAGACAAGCGCTGTAATGAGCAGCAGTATGCGCGGGATCCGGGTCGATTGAATCCACAGAAATGCTTTAGCCACTGGACCTCCGGAGGGTTGATGGTTCAGGCGGAAGCGCGTTTCGGCATACCGTCGCTCTTCAGCGAAGCCACGCTTACGCGCAGACCGGAGGGACGAGGCGAACAGTCGATGAAGCGCTGGACAACCTGCACTGCACAATTATATGCCAAATAGATATTGTTTACAAGTTATGGCGTGGTTCCAACGACTGACAACCGTACAGGCCGATTGACTATGAGTCATGACAGCTAGCGCCGCTCGTCCGCGTAGACATTCAACGCCACACTATGGCGCCTTGGCTGGTGTACGCGCTTGATCCTGATTAATAAATGTGCGTCCGCGGGGCTGTCCCTTGCACAGCGTATGTAAAAACAACTTTAAGTACATTGACATTGGCGAGGGCATCGCGCTTCGGGTGCGGACCCGGGCGCTGCTCGATGTGAAGTCCGGCCGAAGCGGGGCCGAGCACGTCCGGCCCGATGGCGCGCGACGCGAGCGAGATCGCAGGGGATGATGCGACCGCGTGGTTACGGTCGACGGGCGACGTCGGCGAGCATCGCCTTGGCGGCGTCGCTGCCGCGTCAGAGGCAACCCAGCGCTATCGCAGGTCGCGTGCGGACCCTCGTGCAAGCGCGCGCCGGACGTCGCCTGCGCCGAGCCGGCAACGACCTCAGAACGAACTGCGCGTGCGGCCCTCGTTCGCCGTCGTCGTGAAGTAGTAGATGTAGCGGTTGGTCGCCGGATCGAACGCGTACGTTGAAACATGTAGCGCGCCGGGCAACAGATTCGTCGGCGACGCGCAGGCGCTGATGCGCAGACTGCCTTCACCGGCGCCGCCGACAAGACTGCCGTTAGGAATGACCTGCTTCACGGCGCCGAAGGCGGGCACCGTCATCGTGAACGACGCGATGGCGCCCGACCAGGTGCTGGAGTAGCTCAATCCCGATGCCGGGTAGCGCGTCACCTCGACGCATATCGAGTCACCCGACGCATTCTCGACCTCGACGTGATACTCGTAGCCCGCGGTGAGCCAGCGCCCGTAAACCGTCGCCTCGCGTGCGCGAATCCTGAATCGCGCGCCCCCACCCGCGGCCGGGTTCATCCGGGTCGCCTTCACAAAGACGGCTCGCTTGTTCTGCTGGGAGCCGGCGATGGGGGGCGCCGTGCGAAGCACGCAGCGAAGGCCGCCACTGGCGACGGCGAGGGCCGGCGGACGGGCCGCGCTCGCCGGCGCGCAATCGACGCTCGCTTCGGGAGGTGCCGACAAGCCGTTGGGCGCAAGAACGGCCAGCGTTCCGATCGCGTTAGCGGTGAGATCGTCGTTCGGATCGACGGTTTCGATGACGTACGTCTTGCCCGGCTCGACTGTCAGAGTGAACCATCGCGATTCCGGGTACGCCGAGAACGTCTGCAGCGCCGACGTGCCGTCGGGCACGAGCACGCGCGCCGTTGTCGAAGTGCAGGAGGGGAACTTGAACGAGCCGATGCGCGTATGCCAGTTGCCTGCGGTACCGCTCGCCTGGCTGTCGTAGTACTCGTTCGTGTACCAGAACGTGCAGTCGTCGACCGGATCGATGCTCATCGAGCTGTAGTCGCCCCACCGCGCGCACGGCGCGCTGCCGCATTGGTTCGTCTGCGAGCCGGCGCCGGCGATCAGTTGGACTTCCGTTTGCGGAAGCGTATTCGGCGGGTCGGTCGCGAGCCGCCCCGAATACGCGATGCTCGGAAAGTTGGGCGCCGTGCCGTTCGACGTGCTGTAGCCGAGCGCCATGTTGCCCTGACCGTCGACGGCGAGGTTGCCCATCCATCGATAGAGCGTCGTATCGGGAGCGTAGATCTGCTGCTGGATCGGCGTGGCGTTTACCGTACCGCCGGTCACGTCGATCTGTGCCCACTGCATCGCCGTCGTGCCGGCCAGCGTATCGACGTTGTGCGTGACCCATAACGACTCAGTGGCGCCGATGCGCCGGTACTGCACTTTCTGCATGATCCTGTCGTCGATGTTGTCGAGCACCTGGGACGTGTTCGGCTGAGGCACGACTTCGCCGAAATTGACGAACGGGTACCCCGTCTGGCTGACGCTCGTCGGGGCGCTCAGCGTGCCACCAGCGCCGCAGTTCGGACCGGCCGTCATTCGGCGGACATGGAAGCTGAAGTCGACGATCGATTCGCTGACGAAATAGTTCGGTGTGCCGGGCAGCACGGCATTCGGAGGCCTGCCGAGATCGTTGGCCGGAAACATGCCCGCCACCGCGTTCGCCGGAAAGGGAAGGAAGCCCAGCGCATACGTGAGCGCGGAGCCCGCATACATGTCCGAGCGACTGAACGTGCCGTAGACGACGCCGCGGAACGTGTTGCCTTCGAACGCATTGGCGCCGACGTACAGGCAGTCGTGCCATACGCCGAATTTCGAGTAATCGTTGAGGTAGCCCACCGGTGGCAAGCCGGCCCCCCCGGGATCCATGCGAATGCCGTACAGGTACCAGCCGCCGCCGACCGGGTCGCCGGTCTTGGACACGGCAATGCAATGGAAGAACGGTCCGGTGGACGAACTGAATGCGAAATGCGTCAGGATCCAGCGGTCGGCGAGCCGGTCGTAGAGGACAACCGGGTCGCCCTGGCTGTCGCCGAAGCACGGCGGCACCGTGTTGTTCCAGAGCTGGTCTTCGGTAAAGGCCGCGAGGCGCGCGCCGCTCTTGCTGTAGATCGCGTACGAGGAGTTGACGGCCTGGATGTAGTGGTTTGGCCCGACGTCGCCGTTGGTATCGGGCGGCCACCCTGAGCCGCAGTTGCCGCCCGTGCACGCATCGTTCTTGCTCATGCCGGCGAAGCTCTGCGTCGGCGCCGGCATCGGTGCGAGCGCCGCGCCTGTGGGCTGGGGCGCTCGCGGTTCAAATGCGGAGGCCGGCGGCACTTTGAACGAGGGAGGCCGCAGCCTTGGCCGGTACGCCCGCGTGCGAGCGCTGGCCGAGACCGGCAGCCTGGCGAGATCGCCATTGAACTCCACGGGCGCGACCGCCGGCGGGGCGTACGTGAGGCCGTCGATCGTCTCGGCTTGCGCCGCGATGAGCGCAGTGAATGCGATGCCGGCGACGGCGACCTGCCAACAATGATGGCGCCACGCGGCAGGCCTTGCGGTCAACATGACCCCCATCTCCCTTACTCCCTCTGATCTTGTTCGGCGCGCGGCTTACGCTCCGCTCCGCCGCACGCTATCTAGCGGACGCTTTCACCAGCTGTTCGCGGTCGCGCCGTTGTTGGCGGCGTTGGTGAAGAAGTAGAGGAACTTGTCGGTGACCGGGTTGTAGGCGTAGGTGCTCACATGCAGCGCGCCGGGCACGAGATTCGCCGTGCCGCACGCACCGATGCGTACCGTGCCCTTGTTGTCGGGGCCCACCAGCGTGCTGTTAGGCAGCACCATCTTGTTCGCGCCGAACGGCGGAATGGTGAGCTGGTGAGTCGCATCCAGGCCGCCGCTCCAGGTGCCACTGTAGGTGTTGCCGCTGTTCGGATAGAACACGATCTCGGCGCAGATCGAGTCGGATGTGGTGTTCTCGAGCTCGACGTGGAAATCGTAGCCGTTGGTGGTCCAGCGGCCGTACATCGTGCTCTCACGCACGCGGATCTGGAACTGCGTGCCGGCGACCGAGCCGACCGAGACATAGATGCCGCGCTTGTTCTGTGCGTTGCCGATCGCAGGCGGAAAGGCGCGCACGACGCAGCGCTTGCCGTCGGCGGCGACCTCGAGCGCCGGAGCGCGCTGGTTCGCCGTGCAATCGATGGTCGACTCCGGCGGTGCGGCGACGCCGCTCGCGTCGGTGATCGCGACGGCGCCGATGGTGTTCGAGGCGAGATCGCCGTAGGGGTCGACGACTTCGACGACGTAGCTCTTGCCGGGCTCGACGCCGAAGACGAACCAGCGCGTCTCGCCGCCGCCGATCGCCTGCAGCAGCGACGAGCCGTCGGGCACCACGACGCGCGCATTGGCCACCGACGTGTTCGCGAGCGGCTGCAGGCAGGGCGCAGGGTCAGAAAACGCGAGCACGATGACTGCTGCGGCGATCGATGCGGGACTCATCATGCGCATGCTGCACCTTTCCAGTTGACGCCGTTCGGTTCGACGCGGGGGCTGACCGTCGGGTCAGGCAATGCTGCGAACCGAGGCGATACCCTTTGCGATAAACGCACGCAGCAGCGTTTCTCGAGTGGCCTGCGGCGTTTCGATCGCACACCGTGCTCGTCGGTCGTCCTGACGCTGCCCGCACAAGACGCGAAGCGCTCGTGCGGGACAGGACAAGCGTTTCGCGCCGCGGGTGGAGTGTAGTCGCGTGAGTATGCGACGGCAAGGACATCGGACAAACGTGAGCGCGCCTCGCGCGATCGCGCCGGGACGCATAGTGCGAAGACCTTTGGCCCGACCTGCAGCGCAACTTCGTCGGCCTGAAGAGCGTGCAGACCGCAACCGACGTGCCGCCCGCAGCGTCGCGCGAACGAATTCTCCCTTGCGAGTTGCCTGTATCGGAGACTCGCAAGCTCGTTAATTACTATCGCAAGAGTCACGACGGCAAGAGTCCGACGACCGCTTCGCGACGCTTGGAATAGCAAACGTCGTTCTCCGGTTTGCTGCGACGTCGTACAGCAGTCGCGAGATCAGCCGGACTCAGCGGGCGATTTCGCGAAACTAACCGCGACTGTGCGAACAGCCCTGCGCATTCGGGCAGGCTTTCGCGCGCCCGTCGATATCCCGAATCCTTAAACAGGAAAGATTCTCATGCGACGCTTAGTGCCTCGAATCCTCGTTCTTCCCACGCTAGCCTTCGCCGCATTGACCGCGAGCGCGCCATCGCTCGCCGACACCGACAATACCGCACGGTGGGCGACGATCATCGGCATCGTCCAGGCGAACAATGTGGTCGGGGTCGTGCAGGGCGGCGGGCAGCCGTGGTCGACGCTGGGCGGCAACGTCACGGTCGATCTCGCGCACGGCCGCATCGATTTCGACGTCCGCGGCCTCGTGTTCGCCGGCGGCAACGCGATCGGCACGCCGGGACCCATCACGCACGTGAAGGGCACGCTCGTCTGCGACGTCGATGGCAGCGGCGGAGCGGCCGCGCTGGTGGACACCCCGCTCGTCACGCTCGACGACGAAGGCAACGCGCGCTTTCATGGCAGCGTCGGAGCTTTGCCTGCGCCATGCACATCCGAGCCGGACATCGCGTTCCTGATTCGCATCCCGGCCGGACGATGGATTGCGAACGGTGCCGTGCTGCGCTGATCGACACTCTAGAAGAAAAGAAGCCCGGCCGCAGCCGGGCTTTTTGTCGACGGTAAGCGTCGACCGCGCGCTCTCTCTTCAGCGGCAACGCCTTCCGCACGCCTGTTCGCGTGCACGACGGCCTGCGACAGTGTCGGCAGCAGGTGCGCTGGCCCAGCCGGCGCAAACCGGGTTATGGTACGCGGCCGCGCGCTTGCGCGATCTTGGCTCGGCAGTTCATTGGCAGAAGGAGAACAACGATGGACGGAGGATGGTTCTTGCTGAGTCTCGTCGCGGTGGCGCTCATCGGCGTGGCGGGATACGCCGTGATGCGCATGGCGGGCACCGAGGATCGCAAGGCGCGGCATGCGGAGAAGAAAGTCGATCCCTTTTCCGACGTGACGATCACTCGCTAGAGTCGCTGGGCGGGCCTTGTTGTTCGCAACAATTCGTTAGTCACCTTCTTGCGACCGCTCGTTGGTTCCTGATTCCGTGAAGCGCTTCGCGGCGGCACCATGTGCGCTCGGCGTCAATCGTGCAGGGGCTGTCGTGACAGAAGCGTGTGAGATGTGCATCGATGCTGCCGGCACCGCAAGCCGGCTTACCGACGAGCAACTGGAGCGCTTGGTCGCCTGCGCGCGCGGAATCTCGCTACGCTTCGAGAGTGCTGATACCGTGAACGCGCTGGTCGAAGCCGGGTACGCCGAAAGAAATGTGGCGGGCGTCGTGACCGTGACCGCAAGCGGCCACGCCTACCTTCGCAAGCTCGGATATTGACGTTGCCTGTCATGCCGATCGTCAAGCTTGTCGGTGGGCCCTACGACGGCGAGACCGTCGAGGTGACCGCTGCGGCGCGCGCGATCGACGTGCACCGCGACGACGGCAGCTTCGCGTCATACGCGCCGAGTGAAGCCGGAACCTGGAAGTACGCCGGTTCGAGCCGGCCGATGCGCGCCGAGACCGCTCGCGGTGGCGCCTGCAGTCCCGATAACGGCGGCGTAACCGCTCTCTCTCGGTAGACAACGACCTGGTCCGCGGCCGTGCGGGCTTCGCCGGTCGAGCACCCGGCCATGCCCGCACATTTCCCGGCTGGCTGATCTGTTCGGCAGCATGCCGCGATCAGGCGCGCCCGCCGCGCCGATTCTGCTGCCAACACATCGTTGCACGCATGCGCGGTGAAAAATGGCGGACGTGCGTTCGCTTCATTGAAATTCTCGACACGATCAGACACGACGATGTCGCGATCCGCACGCGCATGTCCTTCGGCAAGGCCGCCGCCGGGCTTTATTTCGTCGGCAAGCGTCGGCGACCGCGCTCATTCTTCGAAGGCAATGCCTTCCGCTCGCGCGTTGCCGTGCACGCCCGCCGCTGCTTCCCCACCTAACACGAGGTGATCTGGTGGGCGGCGGGCGGCGGCGAATCGGGCTGGGGCATCAACTTCGCCCATCAGCAGAACGCGATCTTCGCGACGTTCTACATCTTCGGCCCGAGCGGCGACCCTGTCTGGTACACGGCGTTGCTCGCGCAGGGCGCCGGCGAGACGTTTTCCGGCGCCGTGTACGCGGCGAGAGGCACGTGGTTCGGCGCTCCGTGGACGACGCCTCCGCCGGCGACCGACGTCGGCACCGCAACGTTCACCGCGATCAGCCCGTCGCGCGGCAACTTCAGCTATCGGATCGGCACGACCAACGTGGTGAAGACGATCGAGCGCTATACGTTTTACGCGGCCTCGATCGACGGAACGTACATGGGCGCGATCGGTGCGAGCTATACGGGCACGTGCGACCCGAGCACGTTGCCGTTCGCCGAAACTCGGCAGATCGTCGTCGCGCAGTCGGGCAATCCCGGCACGGTGACGATCGACTTCAACGACTCGTCTCCGCCCTTCGCGTTGCTCTGCCGCATCCAGGGAACCGGCTCTCCTTTCGGTCGACTGATCGCGGTGCCGAATGCGCTCTATACGTGCACGGGCTTTCCGACGATCGCCGTGAACGTGCAAAGCATCCGTCCGCTCGACGACGGCATCGAGATCCACTGGGACGCGAACGACTCAGGCTGCGTCGAGCACGGTCGCGCCGCCGCGGTGAAGCAATAATCGGCGCCCTCGGGGCGGCGCCGG
>CAVSMC010000014.1:0-28952 GCA_963728935.1 uncultured beta proteobacterium
CCTGTTAACACTAATCGCAGGCCCTCGACGATCAGGGCGAAGCTCAGGAAGCCCAGGAACAGGCGTCGAGTTTTTCGAAGCGGGAGAAGATGCGCGGAAGCCCTTGAGCCTGCGGAACAGCCGCTCGACCTCGTTGCGGCGCTTGTACATCGCCCGGTCATACTCCCAGGGAGCGACGCGAGGCCATTGGGGGGAACTACGGGGATGAAGCCAGGTCCAGCGCCAATTGGCGTGTCTCGTTGTCCTCATAGGCCCGGTCCATGAGCAGGGGAGCGGGCGGGGCGATGCCCGGAGGGTAGCGGCGACGACCTTGGAGCTCGGCGGCTTCACCGGGCGACAGCGCGAAAGTTATGGCCGTTCGAGCATCCGCGGCAACCATATGAATCTTGGTGGTCCATCCTCCGCGGGACTTGCCGATGGCTTGCGGTCCGTTTTTTTTAGCGCGCCGGTGCCATCGGGATGGACCTTGACGATGGTGGTGTCCGAGTTTGACCGCCTCGATCTTGATGCGTACGATCTGCTCCCGCTGCAACTGCTCGAAAATCTGGTCCAGCACACCGTTCTTGGACCAGCGGTTCATCCGCGTGTAGATCGTGTGCCAAGGGCCGAAACGCTTGGGCAGGCCGCGCCATTTGCAGCCTTGCTCGGCGACGAGAGGAGCGCGTTCAAAAATTGCAGGTTCGTCACGCTGACGTTGCCTCGCTGCAGCGGCAAACAATCCGATCCGTGC
Organism: uncultured beta proteobacterium; assembly: GCA_963728935.1. Taxonomy (GTDB): domain Bacteria; phylum Pseudomonadota; class Gammaproteobacteria; order Burkholderiales; family Casimicrobiaceae; genus CAVSMC01. The sequence goes on from CAVSMC010000014.1 coordinate 731, forward strand.
AAATGCGCTTCGGTGATCTCCACCACTCGAAGTGTCGCAGAAAATATCTTAGTGTTAACACGCCCTAGTCGACCGGCGGGTAGTAGAACGTGTAGTCGCGGTCGATCTGCCAGTGAAAATAGGGATTGACGAAATCCACCATGGCGTAGCGGCAGATCGCGCAGAACCACCCGGTATCGTCGTGATCGTTGTTCATCATGCACATCCCTGTCGGATGGAAGACGCCGCAGGTCAGCGTGAGCCCCCCTTCATAGAGTCCCGCGACATGCGGGTACAGGATGAACGGATAGTCGTGCAGGTCGACCTCGAGGCCGCCGTGTCCGAGCTCGGGCAGCGGGATCTGCACGCCGAACGGATCGCACGGTGTATCGGTCAGCGGCCTGTGCTTCTCGGTGATCGCGTGCATGATCGCGGGAATCATGAGCCCGGCGAATGGTGAATTGGTGAATCTCGACGCGTGCGCCGGCGTCGGCATGTACACGATGCTTCCGGCGACGAAGCCGGAGAGATCGTTCAGTGCGACGCTTCCCGCGGCTGCTGCAACGACGTTCACGAAATCGCTCGCGCCCTTGCCCTGAATCTTCAGCGCCTTCGCTTCGGCGAGCACCGTCGGCTTCTTCTGAAGCGGCTCGCCCCACTTGCGCAGGCGCAGCAGCACGGCGTCGCCGTCGTTGAACTGAAAGCCCTCCCCCGGCCTCACCGGAATGCGAAAGCCGCCGCCCGCCGCGGTGATCGGTCCCTGGATCACCGCCGCTTTCGCGATCCGGTGCCAGTTCCACTTGATCTCCTCGGCAACGATCTGCTTCTGAACCGGATCGTTGAACGTTTTTGCCTCGGTCTGCAGGTTCGCGTAGTCCGCGAGATCGGCATCCTGCGCTTCGAAGCGAGCCTTGAACTCGGCGTATTCGTCGCCCAACCCAAACTCGTGTCCCAGCTCGTGCGCGAGCGTGCGCGTCGCGTCCTCCGTCACCGTGCCGTCGATCGGCTGCGGAACAAGCGCGAAATCCTTGCGGCCGTCAATCGGCGTGACCGGGAAATCCATGTCGCGTGTCGCCGCACTCATCCGGATGATTCCACCCGCCTCCGCACGTCCGCCCTGCAACGGCGACAACAGGACCACGAAGCCGGAGTTATCGAAATGAAAGCGGGGGTCGGCGCCGGCCCACAGCATGCCGACCGGTGCGCCGGTGTCGAGCACCGTTCCGTCGTCGGCGGCGAGCACGGGATACAACGCCTCGAGCGCGGTGTCCGAGCCGCGATCCACGCTCAGGCCAGGTCATACGTCGTGCCCGGGTCGGCGTCTGGCGGACGACCGTAGGACATCGACGGAAACGCGTCGATCTCGTCGATGAAGGCGCGATTGCCCATGACCTTCCACTGCTCGATGAGGCTGTCGTCGCCGTGCGGGAGGAATCCCGTCGGATCGGGGAAATTCGCGGCCCGCCATTCGTTGCGGATGTCGTCGTTCGCCATCGTGACGTGCGGCGGCGACGGCAGCCCGACGAGATACAGAAGCTCTTCGAGCTCGAGGCTTTGCGCGCTGGCAGGCGGCTTTCGCGTGGGCGGTACGGAACGTGCAACGAGCTGGCCGTCGCTGTTCGTCGTGACGAACATCTCGCTCAACACCGAGATGCCATAGGGCGTCGGCGTGTAGACCCGCCAGATGTTCATCGACGTGGTCAGGATGTCGAAGGGGCGAACCAGCCGGTTCGTGCGAAGCGACTGCACCAACGCGTTGGTCATGCTCTCGAATCCGTCCCGATCCGCAAAGCCGCAGCCGAGAAAGAGAAGGTTGGGCGCGTCCTCGCAACGCAGCACGCCCGGGTGACCGGCGCCCGGCACGATCTGCGCCTTCGGCACGTTCGGGTCGTCGGCCCAGCGCGGCGCGATCACGATGTCGGCCTTCGCCGTCTTCGGTCCATCCGGCGTCGGCATCGTCGCGGTCACGTGCACGACGTCCCCCGGATGGTTTTGGACGCGGAAGTGAAAGAATCCCGTGGTGATGAACTGGTTCGAGGGCGTCCACGTCACGTCGTGATTGCGCGTGACGTCGCCGCACGTGTGGTTCTCGACGCCGTTCAGATCGCCGTCGTCGAACTCGGCGCGCACCCTGAACCGGTAGATCGGGTCGTGGTCCGGCGTCGCCCCGCGGCGCACGGTCATCGGGTTCGGCGTCAACCAGAGATTGACGACCTTGACGTGCACTTGCACGCGGATCGTCTCGGTGAACGTCGTCCCGTCCTGGTTGGTGACGGTGCACTCGAGGATGAAATTGTTCTTCCGCGTCGCGGGAAGGGCGCCCTGAACGCGCACCACACCCGTGTCGTCCTCGACCCGCAGCCCGAGGAAGTCCGCGTCGGTCGTGTGGCCGTCGTCCGTGCCGTTGTAGTGCGGCGTGAACTTGACCGTGACGTCGAGGTCCCTGGCCGCCGTGCCGTCGGCGACGTATTGCGCGAGTGACCTGATGACGTCGTCGGTGGCCGGCGGCACCGGCGGCGAGAGGACGACGAGCCGCTCGTCGAGTCGTGGCGAGTTCGCGCCGCGGAAGATGTGCAGGTCGTTGTTGGTGTACGGATACGACCAGAACATCGTCTTGATCGGCATTTCCCACCCCGACCGGAAGCGTTCATGAACGCTAGCGCAGCCGATCGTGGCTGTAAAGCACGAACGCTCGCCGTGTCGTCGGTGGGGTTAGTTCGCCGCGCGGGTCGATCCCTCGGCATTCGCGCTCCTTCGCGAAGCGTCAGCGCCTCTTGCGCGTCATGATCCGCGTCTCCCAATGCGAACGGTAGCCGCACGATTCGCCAAAGAAGTGGTAACACCGCAGGGCCAGGCGCGCGTCGTGCGGCGCTTGGCGTTTGCAGCACCACATCAGAAGAACGCCACGCATTTTCTGATAGGTCTGTGTCGGGGTTGGTGCAGCGCTAGTGTGCCGTTCCGTTGATTCGTGAGCAAAGTCTCTTGATCTTTTCGATGATCGAATCGGCGGTGGCGGTCCAGACAAAAGGTTTGCAGTCCACGTTGTGATGGACCACGAAGTGATCAATGCGCTGCACCAGTTCACGCACGGAGCGGAACGACCCGCGGCGTATGGCTTTGTTGGTGATCAGGGCGAAGAAGCGCTCGACCAGATTGAGCCAAGAACTGTAGGTCGGCACGAAATGCAAGTGCCAGCGCGGCCGCGCGCGAGCCACGCCTTGACCTTCGCGTGCTTATGCGTCGAATAGTTGTCGACAATCAGATGAACATCGAGATCCGGCGGCACCGCCGCCTCGATGGCGCGCAAGAAAGCAAGAAATTCTTGATGCCGATGCCGCGGCTTGCATTGCGCCAGCACTTGGCCGGTAAGCACGTCGAGGGCGGCGAACAGCGTTGTCGTACCGTGCCGCTTGTAATCGTGGGTCACCCCCTCGACGTAGCCGAAGCCCATTGGAAGCAGCGGTTGGCTGCGCTCGAGCGCCTGGACCTGACTCTTCTCGTCCACGCACAGCACCAACGCCTTGTCGGGCGGATTCAGATACAGGCCGACCACGTCGCGCAGTTTTTCGACGAAGAATGGATCGCTCGACAGCTTGAACGTCTCGCTGCGGTGCGGCTGCAGATTGAACAGCTTCATGTAACGATGCACGCTGGTCGACGAGATGCCCGTCTCGGCCGCCAACGAACGCACGCTCCAGTGCGTCGCTCCATCGGTAGGTTTGCTATGCAGCGTCGTCTGGATCAGCTCAGCGACCCGTTCGTCGTCGATCGAGCGCGGCTTGCCCGGGCGCAGCTCGTCGTACAAACCCGTGATGCGCCGCTCGACAAACCGCTGACGCCATTTGCCGACCGTGGCGTTCGTAAAGCCCAGCCGTGCCGCGATGCTGCTGTTGGGCTCGCCGGCTGCACTCGCCAGCACGATCTGCGCGCGCGCCCGCAACGCGGCCGGAATCGAGCGCGAGCGCACCATCGATTGCAACTGTGCTTGTTCGGCAGCCTGCAACACGAGCTCAGCTTTCGGTCGGCCCATCGGCATGGCGGTATCTCCAATCGTGAAGATACCGAAATCCGATGCAAGACATATGCCAATTATTAACGGAACGAAGCACTAGCGCCGGACCACGAAAGACGACGCCCCGCAACGTTGGCGTTCCGGAAGCTCAATAGTCCTCGCTCACATTGATTGTCAATGATCATCGAAACCAGAGCAGGTGTGATCACGTAAAACTGAGCAGGGCCGGATGGGGTTTCAGGGGTTGGATGTGAGGATTTTCTCCTTGGATTTGCGGCTGCCGGGCGCGGATTGGTTGCGTTTCTTCAGGCGATAGCTGTCGTTGCCGGTTTCGATGATGTCGCAGCGGTGGGTGACGCGGTCGAGCAGTGCCGTGGTCATCTTGGCATCGCCGAAGACCTTGACCCACTCCGAGAACGACAGGTTGGTGGTGATGATCAGGCTGGTTCGCTCGTAGAGTTTCGCGATCAGGTGAAACAGCAGCGCGCCACCATTGGCGCTGACGGGCAAGTACCCGAGCTCGTCCAATACAACGGCATGCAAGTGGGTGAGCCGCTGCGCGAGGCGACCTTGCTTGCCGGCCGCTTTTTCCTGCTCGAGTTGGTTGACCAGATCGACGATGTTGAAGAAGCGTGCGCGCCGGTGAGTCTTGACCACCTGAATCGCCAAGGCTAGCCCGAGATGGCTTTTGCCAGTGCCGGGTCCGCCGACCAGGACGATGTTGCGGGTCTCTTCGGTGAAGCCGCCTTCGTGCAGCGTGCGGATCTGCTGCTCGTTGACCGGCGACTCGGCAAAATCGAAGGTGGCGAGTTCGCGATACTCGGGGAACTTGGCCCCGCTCATCTGATAGCGAATCGAGCGCGCGTGGCGCTCGCTATCCTCCGCGGCCAGCAACCGCCCCAGCACGTCGAACGGGGTGCGGCTGCGCTTGATGCCCTCGTCGATGACTTCATCGAAGGCCGCCGCCATCCCATGCAGCTTCAGCGCCTTCAGCTTGAGCAGCATGTCATGGCGTTCCATACGGCGCCTCCACGACCCGATTCGACACCGCCGCCATCAACATCGGCATCGCCGCGATCGCCGCCACCGCCAGTTTCTTCAGCAGCCGGTCGTAGCGCGCCACATCGGCCTTGGGTTCCTCCTTGAGCTGCAGGCGCGCGGGCGTCACGACCACTTCCACTGACGGCTGCGGCTTGAAGCGGTTCAGCGCGTTGAGCACGTAGCTGTCGTTGATGGCGTTGGCCTCCAGAGCCAATTCACAGGCGACATTGACCGCCTCGATGCCGTCCTCGGCGATGGTGGCGAGAATGCTCACGAACTGGCGATCGCCGCCCACCTTGGCCCCGAGGCGATCCCTCATCTCCCGCAGTGCCGATGGCAGCGCCCAGTCCTTGAACGGCGCGCCGTTGCGCAGTGCGCCAGGTTCTTCTCCAGCGCCGCCACGTAGTGCCAGGGATCGAAGAACGTGCGATCGCGCTCGAAACTGCGCACATGCTCGCCGACGATCTGGCCCGCGGCAACGGCCACGATCCGCTCGGCGTAGGTGCGCAGCGACACCGTCTTGCCGGCGTAGCGGCAATCGACGCTGTACCGGTTGCGATCAACGTGCACCAGCGCCGTCGAACTGACCCGCACTTCGCGTTCGGCGCAGCCCTCAAATTGGCTCGCCAGCGGCACCAGCAGCGCACGCTCTGAGGCTTCGAACACTTCCCAGCGGGTCCGCTCGCGCTGCTCGGGATGCGGAATCGCCTGGGCCAATTGCACACAACGCCGCGTCAGCAGCGCGTTGAGATCGGCCAGATCGGTGCAGCGCAGCCGCGGCGTGAAGATATTCTCCCGCACATGACCGACCTGGTTCTCGACCTGCCCCTTCTCCCATCCCGCGGCAGGCGTGCAGGCCACCGGCTCGATCAGATAGTGGCTGGCCATCTGCAGGAACTTGCGGTTGTATTGCCGCGCCTTGCCAGTGAAGATCAGTTCGACTGCGCTCTTGAGATTGTCGTAGATGCCGCGCTGGCAGCTGCCACCCCACAGACTGAACGCCCGCCAGTGCGCATCGAACACCATCTCCTGGGCTTCGCGCAGATACGCCACCGCCAGGAACACTCGCGAGTAGCACAAGCGCAAATGCGCGACCTTGACCGGCGTCGGTCGCCCGCCCAGATCAACCATCTCGTAGCTCCAGTCGAACTGGTACGCCTCTCCCGGCGCGAAGCTCTGCGGAATGAAGACGGTGCCGGGGCTATGCCGACGCTGCTCGTGCCACGCCTTGACGAAGCGTTGCACCGTCGGATACGAGCCCGTGAAACCCTCTTGCGCCAGTCCATCCAACAGCCGCTGCGCGGTGCGCTGCTCCTTGCGCGACCGCTGCGCGTCCGCGGCCAGCATCGCCTCCAGCTTCTCCACCCACGCCCCCATCACCGGGGCGCGCTTGGGGCGCTGCTTGTACCTCGGCTTGGTGACCTCGCCGTCCAGGTACTTCGCTATCGTATTGCGCGAGGCCGACAGCCGCTTCGCAATCTTGCTGATGCTGAGCTTGTCCACTCGGTGCCAGCGTCGGATCTTGCCGATCGTTTCCACGCAGATCACTCCAGGTCGCTCCGCAAATCGCGGAGTCTGTCAGGCTGCTCACTTTTACGTGATCACACAGCCTCAAACCTGCTCAGTATTGCGTGATAACTCACACATTGATCGGCAGCAGCCGGCTCTTGCGTCACGAATGTGCCGCGAGGATGTGCATCACGCGGCGCTTTACCTTCCATCCCACGCATCCGCGCGAGGTATGGGCATTGCTCGACGTCGCTCACGTCGGACTCCGTTCACGCTAGAGCGTGCGCAGGAATGCCACCAGGTCCGCCTTGTCGTCTTCGGTTAGGCCGATTTCGAATCGCTGGTCGTAGAAGTCGACGACGGCGTTCAGATCGCGCGCCGATCCGTTGTGAAAGTACGGCGCGCGCGACGCGAGCCCGCGAAGAATCGGCCCTTTGAAGCGCCCGATATCGCGCCATTTGCCGGTGATGAGCGCGCGTCCGGGATCCGTCGTCTGGATGATCTCGAACGGAGGCCGCTTGTGCCGCAGCGTGTACAGCGGCAGGTCGGGCGTACGGCGCGACGCGTCCGCGACGCCGATGTCGAGCGGCGCGGGGATCGAATGATCGCCGGCGTTCGGCGCGTCGTGACAGCTCGTGCACGTGCCGTCCAGCACCGGCACGCTGAGATCGTCATTGAGCCCCTTGACCCCCGTTATGCGGATTGGCTTGCTGTTGAACAATCTCTCCCCGCGAGCTACGGCACGACGCGCTTGCGCGCGGCCGTCATGCTCGCCGCCGTTCATCGTGTTCCACGCGGTGTAGAGCGTGAACACATTCGAGTCGAACGGCGCGCCGGTGCGATAGTCGCCGGAAACCACGTCGTTGATGCCGAAATAGAAGTCCTGGCCGCCCAGCAGCCGCGGGCCGCCCCGGGCGCGATGCGCGATCAGTTCGCCCGCCGCGTCATCGAAGATCTGTGCTGTAAACAGCGACGTCTCGAACTCGACGATCCTCTCGCGCTGTTCACTGCTGAGCTGCTGCGCGGCCTGGGCGTGACCGGTGGTGGCGTGATTTGCCTGCTCCGCGAGGTCGAAATGAATCGACGCGAAGCAGCTGGCCGTTCCCAGGATGCAGAAGGGGGAACCCGCGTCCCTGAACGTTTCCCGACCGTCCCACATCACCGTGCTCAGGAGCCTGAGATTGGTCGAAGGCAGTGGACGTCGGAACAGCGAAAGCTCCTGCGCGCTGGCGTAGCCATACGGATCGTCGACGCCGACGAGCTCGAACTCCGCGTCCGGCGGTATTCCGACGCCGACGCGGATCAATCCCTTGGTGAGCAGCACACGGTACGCGGCGCGCCGGGCGTCGAGCGTCGACACGTCCGCGTTCGGCGAATTGGAGCCGTCGTTCGTGCGAAAGATCGGATCGAGCCCGCCACTCGCATCGAACCGCGCCTGCACCTGCTGCGGCGTGATCGTCCATCCGGTGCTTGGTTGGTGGCACGTCACGCACGCGCGCCCGTTGGTGCCGAGACTCTGGAAGAACGGGCCGGTGAGATCGACATTGCCCGTCGTGCTGAACGTCGCCGCGAGCCCGGACGGATTGGCGAAAGGCAGCATGCTGGGCAAGAACGAGCGCTCGCGCGCGTTGCCGGACGCACTGACGACCAACGCCGTCAGGCCGATTGCGGCGAGGAGGCAAAGAGTGCGGGCGACAGGAACGCTGAGGCGTTTCATGGGACTCTCCTTGCAGGATCGGACGGTGGATCGTGGCGCCATGGTCGGTCCGCGACGGCCTTCAGGTCTTTGGCGCCGCCCTTAATTCTTCTGAAATCGCACTCATGCCCCTGCGGCAAACCCGTGCGACGCTTGAGTTGCGCAGCCTTATACTTTCGTACGCTGGGCTTTCGACGAACGCCACTGTTTCGACGTCGTCCGCGTCGTTCCCGTATGAGCCGAAACGCCGTCTACCACTATCGCTTCGACCGGTTCGAACTGCATCTCCCGGACCGGCGCTTGCTGAACGAAGGCAAGCCCGTAGCGGTCGGTCCTCGTGCCTTCGACGTTCTTGTTGCTCTGCTCGAGCGCGCCGGCGAGCTCGTGTCCAAGGATGAATTGCTGGAACGCGCGTGGGCAGGCCTCGTCGTGGAGGAGAACAACCTGCAAGTGCAGGTATCGGTGCTGCGCAAGGTGTTGGGCGCGCAAGCGATCGCCACGATCCCCGGACGCGGCTACCGATTCGCGCTGTCGGTGAGTTGCGACGATTCGCTCGTTTCCTCGGCGCAAAGCGCAAACGTCGCGGGCAAGGCCGCTCCGTCGACGTCGAATACCGACTTGCCGCCACTCTACGGGCGCGCCGCGGATCTCGCGGTCCTGAACGACATGATCGTCGCCAATGCCATCGTGACGATCGTCGGTCCCGCGGGTATCGGCAAGACGCGTCTCGCCGAAGCGGCCGCACACGATCTGAGCAGCGCTTTTCCCGACGGTGTTCAATTCGTCGAATTCGCGCAACTCGCCGACCCAGCGCTGGTTACGATCACCGTGTCCCGTGCGCTCGGGATTGCGGTCGGGGACGCGGACACCGCGCTCGACCTCACGGTTCAGGCATTGGCCGGCCGACGGCTGTTGCTCGTCCTCGACAATTGCGAGCATCTGCTGGAGGCCATGGATCGCGTGGTTTCAGCCCTGCGCAAGAGCGCGCCTAGCGTGCATCTTCTCGCCACGAGCCAGGAGTTGCTGAGGCACCCCGACGAGCACGTCTATCGGCTGGGCGCGCTGGCATTGCCGGCCGAGGCGACGGTGGCTAGCGCTCGCGATGCCGGGGCAACCGAACTGTTCGTCGCGCGTGTGCAGTCGCTGGAAGCGGGTTTCGCGCTGAACGAGGCCAACGTCGCTGCCGTGATCGACGTCTGCCGACGCCTCGACGGTATTCCACTGGCGCTCGAGCTTGCAGCAGCACGCGTGCCCTTACTCGGCGTCGACGGCGTGCGCGAACGGCTCGACGAACGCTTTCGGCTGCTGACCGCAGGCTCCCGCCTGGCACTGCGCAAGCACCAGACACTGCGTGCCGCGCTGGAGTGGAGCTACGGCCTGTTGTCGGAACCGGAACAGCGGGTATTCGACCGACTTGGTGTCTTCGCGGGCGGCTTCTCGCTCGAAGCCGCGCAGAAGCTCGCCGCCGACGATGTGATCGACGAGTGGGCGGTGCTCGATCACCTCGGTGCGCTCGTGAACAAGTCGCTCGTGATCGCCGACGCCGGGAACGCAACTCGATACCGCATGCTCGAAACTGCGCGCGCCTTCGCACTCGAGCGCCTCGCCGGTCGCCATGGCACGTCACAGATGATGCGACGGCATGCTGAAGTGATGCGCGGGTTGTTCGAGCGCTTCTGGAGTGACGCGGTCCGGGACGTGCCGGTCTCGACACGGTTCGCGCAATTCGCGCCGGATCTGGACAACCTGCGCGGAGCGGTGCGCTGGGCGATGGAAGCCGATCTTCGGACGGCTGTCGCACTGGTCGGAGCGGCGGGAGCGAGCTATTACCTCGACTGGCTACAAGTGAAATCCGAGGGATGGAATTGGTGCCGCTCGCTCAAGCCTTCGATCGACGAATCCATCCCCCCATTGGAAGCCGCTCGGTTCTGGCTCGCCTGCGCCGAGCTCGGCACCGCGACATCGCTCGACGTGGTGGCTCAGGACGCGCGGAAAGCCATTGCGATCTATCGCGACGCGACGGACCGGCGGGGTCTGTATCAGGCGTGCAACATGCTTTCGTATGCGTTGACGGTCGCCGGTCGGCTCGACGAAGCGTTGCACGCGTTCGAAGAAGCGAGAAAATGCGTCGACGCCACCTGGCCGGCGTGGTTTCGAGCGATGCTCGCGAACATGGCAAGCCTGCTTTTCGCCGAGGTGGAGCAGGAAGACAAGGCGCGCGAGTACATTCTCGAGCAGCTCGCGCTGGATCGACAGAGCCGCAACTCAAGTGGTGAACTCAACGCGCTCGGGTTGCTGGTCGACCTGGAAGTCCAGCTCGGTCACGCCGAGCGCGCCGTCGAGACCGCCAGGGAGATCGTGGCGCGCTACCGGCCCGACCTCGGCTTCGACACCGCCTTGACGCTGCGTAACTGCGCGACAGCGCTGATGGCTGCGGGCCACCTCGACGAGGCGGAGACGATCTACCGCGAAGCGTTGTCGTCCCTCCGACGTAACTATGGGAGCGGCGCCTTCGTTCTCGACGATATGGCGCTGCTGCTCGCGCGCCGTGGATGCATCGACGATGCCGCCAGGGTCTCGGCGTACGCGCAGGCCGTCTACGCACGCGTCGGCAGGCGTCCTCGTCTTGTTGCCCGACGCAATCGCGAGCGCCTGCTGGCGATGCTTTCCGATGAACGTTCTCCCGACGCGCTCGCGAAGTTGTGCGAGGAAGGCAGCCGGCTGACCGAGGATCAGGCGTGCGCATTGGCATTCCCGGCCGATACCGGGCGCGCGTGAGTCGCGCAGCGCGGGCCAGGCGCTAGTCGATCTTGGCTCCCGACGCCTTCACGGCTTCCGCGTACTTGCTGCGTTCGTCGGTGAGAAACTGCCCGAATTGCTCCGGCGTGCCCGGATGCGTGTTGACGCCGATGCCAGCGAGCTTCTCGCGCAATGCAGGACTCGCAAGCGCACGCTCGATCGCGGCGTTGAGGCGCGCGATGCGATCGGGCGGCGTGCCCGCCGGCGCCATCACGCCGTAGAAGACCTGGTATTCGAACGAGGGAAATCCCGATTCGGCAAGGGTCGGTACGTCCGGTAGCTGGGCAACACGCTTTGCCGAAGTCACGCCGAGCGCGCGCAGCTTGCCGCTCTTCACGAGCTGCAGCGCGGCCGGCAGCGAGGCGAAGTGCAGATCGACTCGGCCGCCGAGGAGGTCGGTCATCACCGGCCCCGCGCCTTTGTACGGCACGTGCAGATAATCGATGCCGGCCGCCCGCTTGAAGGTTTCGCCGACCAAGTGGCCGACGGTGCCGTTGCCCGAGGACGCGAACGTGAGCTTGCGTCGCTTCGCGTCGGCCACGAGCGCCGCAACCGAGTCGATCGTTGACGTGCTCGCGACGACGAGCACCAGCGGCACGGTGCCCGCGAGTGCGACCGGCACGACGTCCTTTGCCGGATCGAACGGCATCGACTTGTAGAGATACGGGTTGATCGCGAGGTTGGCGGACTCCCCCATGACGATCGTGTAGCCGTCGGGTGTCGCCTTGGTGACCGCTTCCATGCCGATGTTGCCACCGGCACCCGGACGGTTGTCGACAACGATCGTCCAGCCCTCGTCATCGCCGACCGCGCTTGCGACCAGCCGCGAGACGCCGTCGGTTCCACCACCGGGAGGACTCGGCACGACGAGGCGGATTGGCCGATCCGGGTAAGCCTGTGCCCAGGCGACGCCGGCGACGGCGAGCGTTGCGCATGCGACGACTGCGAGGATCGTACGAAGGCTTGAATGACGGGTCGTGCTCATGTCGGCTCCTCAGAAAGCGCCTGTCCGGGCTCGAACGGTGAGTCGCCGGGGTCGAGCTCCGGCATGGCTCCCAATACGGCGGCGAGCGCATCCGCAGCCGCGCGCACCGAAGCGTCGTCGACGTCGCGGTGGGTGACGAATCGAAGCACGGAGTCCCGCGCAAGGGCTTGCACGCCGCGCTCGGCGAGCGCGCGGCGCACGGCGTCCGCGTCCGCCGCAACGTGACCGACGTTCAGGTAAACGATGTTGGTCGGCACTTGCGCGGGATCGACGAGGCGCGCGTCGATTTGCGCGCAGGCCGTGGCGAGCCGGTGCGCGAGCCCGTGATCGCGCCGATGCTGCGCAATGGGGTCGTTGTCGAGCGCGACAAGCGCCGGCGCGGCAACGAGGCCGGCCTGCCGCATGGCGCCGCCGAGCATCCGGGCGGCGCGGCGCGCCTCGTGCATGAACGACGCGTCACCGGCCAACACCGCGCCGATCGGGCAGCCCAGGCCCTTGCAGAGCGCGAACCAGATCGAGTCCGCATGCACGGCCAGGTCGCGGATCGGTCGGTCCAGGTAGGCCGCCGCATTGAACAATCGCGCACCGTCGACGTGCACCGGAACGCCGGCACGGCGCGCAACGTCGCCGATCGCTTCGAGCTCGGCGATCGCATAGACCGAGCCGCCGCCGGCGTTGTGCGTGTTCTCGAGGCAGACGAGCCTTGGCGCAGGCGCCGCATCCGCGCCTTGCGCAAGCTCGTGCGCTACCACGTCGGCGTCGAGGATGCCGCGCTTGCCATGCAGTGAACGCAGCACCGCACCGGCGGCCAGCGCGTAGCCCTCACCTTCGCTGCGGCAGAGGTGCGCCTGACCTTCGACCACGACGCTTCCGCCTCTCACGCCATGCGCGATCAATGCAGCGAGATTCGCCATCGTGCCGGAGGGAACGAGCAGCGCGTCCGCCTTGCCCGTGAGCTCGCGAACGCGTGCCTCGAGCGCCGCGACGGTCGGGTCGTCGCCGCGCGCGGCGTCACCGAGCCGGGCCGACGCGATGGCGGCCATCATGGCAGGCGTCGGGCGCGTAACGGTGTCGCTGCGGAAGTCGTGCATGCCTTTGATCGTAAGGCGTGGTCGCCGGTGAGAGAATCAAGTCATTTTCATTTCAATCACGAGGAATGCTCATGAATCTCGCGAACCTTGCCACACTCGCTGAGATCGTCGATCGCGGTAGCTTCGCGGCAGCGGCGCAATCGGTCGGGCGAACGCCAAGTGCCGTGAGCCTTCAGGTGAAGCAACTCGAGAGCTGGTTCGGCCGGTCGCTCTTCGATCGGTCCACCCGGACGGTGCGGCCGACGTCCTTCGGCCGGGATGCCGCGGCCGTCGCCCGCGACGTCATTGCCCGGCTGGACGCGCTACGGACCCGGCCGACATCGACCGTGGCTGGCCGAGTCCGCCTCGGCGTCATCGCGACCATGCAGGCCGATGTCCTGCCCGATGCGTTGAAGCGCCTGCGCGACCGGCATCCCGCGCTCGACATCGAGCTCATGCTCGCGGACTCCGACGCGCTGATCGCATCCGTAAAGTCGGGGCATCTCGACGCTGCGGTGGTCGTGCGTCCGGCGTCGGGCGGCTCGCGGCGCCTCGATTGGCGCATCCTGCGGAGCCAACCCTATGTGCTGCTCGCCCTTTCGTCGCTGGTGGGCCGGAGCGTGCAGGAGATCGTGCAGCGCCACGACGTCATTCGCTACGACCCCGCGCTCACCGGCGGTCGGATCGCGGCTCGTTACCTGCGCGACGTATTCCCGCGCGCCAAGGTCCTGATGGACGTGCGATCGATCGACGCGATCATCGCGATGGTGTCGGCGGGGCTCGGTGTGTCGATCGTGCCGCAGCCTCGGCGGGCACTGCTCGACGCTTATGGCGTGTGCGCCGTCGCGCTCGGCCGGCGGCGGCCCGCCCGCCAGATTGCCTTTGTCGCGCGGCGCGCCGACGCCGAGAATCGAAACGTCGCGGCAGTCGCGCAAGCGCTGGTCGGTTAGACCCGCAGGCGCCTTTCGCCGTGGTGATTCCGATCGAGACCTGGATCCGGCTGGCGGGTGCGGGGGATGTCGAATGCGGTGAGAACCGGGCAGGCCACCGCGACTATGCGGCCGACCCACTTCTAGCCACAAGTTCGGCGATCTCGTGGCCTAAGCGGCGTTGCGTTATGCGCCGTGCCGGGTTGGCGCTGAACTTCGTCAGCTCGGCGTGACTCGCCACACGGTGTTGCCGACGTCGTCCGCGATGATCAGCGCTCCGGTCCGGTCGATCGCCACGCCCACCGGCCGTCCGCGTGCCTTGCCGTCCTTGACGAAGCCGGTGACGAAGTCCATCGGCTGGCCGACAGGGCGGCCGTTCTCGAACCGGATGAACACGACCCTGTATCCGTTGAGCTCGGGGCGGTTCCAGCTGCCGTGCTCGCCCACGAACGCGCCGCCGCGAAACTGCGCTGGAAAGGAGTTGCCCGTGTAGAACGCGAGGCCGAGCGGAGCGACGTGCGAGCTCAATCCGTAGTCGGGCGCGATCGCCGATTTCACGAGGTCGGGCTTCTGCGGGCGCACGCGCGCGTCGACGTGCTGTCCCCAGTAGCTGTAAGGCCAGCCGTAGAACGCGCCGGGTTTGACGGACGTCATGTAGTCGGGAACGAGATTCGGCCCGAGCTCGTCGCGTTCGTTGACGACAGCCCACAAAGTGTCGCTCTGGGGATAGAAGCTCAAGCCGTTCGGGTTTCGCAGTCCGCTCGCGAACACTTTGAAGGTGCCGGTCCGCGGATCGACTTCCCAGATCGCCGCTCGGTTCGTTTCGGCTTCGATACCGCGCTCCATTGCGTTGCTGTTCGATCCAACGCCGACGTAGAGCTTCGAGCCATCGGCGCTCGCCGTCAGGCTCTTGGTCCAATGGTGGTTGATGGGCCCTGCCGGCAGATCGACGACCTTTACGGGGTCGCCGGCGACCTTGTCTTGGCCCACCGTGAACGGGAAGCGCAGGATCGCATCCGTGTCGGCGACGTAAAGCGCATCGCCGACGAGAACGACTCCGAACGGTGAGTTCAGATGATCGATCAGGACCGTCTGCGCGTCCGGCTTGCCATCGCCGTTCGAGTCGCGAAGCAGCACGATGCGATTGCTCGGGCCGCCGCCGCTGCCGCCGTGCGCCTTCGATTCGATCCAGCCCATGACCGGGCGCTTCGGCCGCTCGATCGGTTCTTTCGCTGTCTTCTTGGATTCGACTACGAGCAGATCGCCATTGGGCAGCGCATAGACATTCCGTGGATTCGAAAGTCCGGTCGCGATCGCCTCGATGCCAAAGCCTTGCGGCACGGTCGGCATCTCGCCGCCGCTCCAGCCGATGACGTCGGGCACACTCATCCTCGGCAGAAGGCCGCGTGAAGGCTCCGGAAGGTTCGGGGTGGCGCCGTACTGTGTGGACTTGTCGATGTCTTGACTGCTTCCGCAGCCGGCGAGCGCTACGCACGCGGCGAGTGCGGCGGTTCCCAGCTTCATGGCCGCACCTCCCGGAACTCGACCCATCTCACCGGGATGAAGAACGAGGATGCAACCGCGGCGAGCGCCAAAACCGCACCGACGACCGAGAGGATCATTCCGGTCGGAACGACCGCCGTCCAGCCGTCGACGCTGTGAACGAAGGCGTTGAATAGCTCGACGACGAGGCTCCCATAGAACAGCACGAGGTGCATCCACCCAGTTCTTCGACGGATCGCACGGGTGGCGAGGAACTCGACCAGCAGTACCAGTGCCGCTAGCGCTCCGAACGCAAGTCCCGCCGCGATGAGCCACTGTGAAAAATGCAGCCACATCAGAAACGCGGTTGCCGAATACGTGATATCCGTAACCAGCGCCGCGACGAAGAACACCACGGGGATCGGGAATAGCAGCAAGTAGATCGGCCCTGCGGCGGCTGCGGTACGGCTTTCCGCACGTTCCACGATTTCAACCATCGATTCGCGCTCCGAGTAAGAAGGGCCTGTACGCATTACCGGCATGGTCCACATGATTCCGGCGCCCATTGCTGCAGTTGCTTACTGTGTAGCGAAATTCATGCCGTCCGCGAAAGCAAGAGGGACCGGCAGGTTGAGTCCGGCGTCTTCGGAAATGCTTTCGCGTGCGGGTACCGATCGCCGGTAAAGTTGCCAGGAAGATGCGCGTGCTCGACGAAGTGGACCGCCATCACCGGAGTGTGGGGTGGCAGCTTCACCGCGCTGGCCTATGGCCTGGTGGGGGCAGATGCGCCAGCTCAGAACGCTGCAGAGGCGGGTGAGCATGTGGCGTCGACAGGCTGTGCAGCGGCTCACGAACGGGGTGACCAGTTACACCCTTGGTGAGGCAGCCGGTAACAAAATTACGTGAGGCAACACGGACAACAGCACCCGTGCTGCCGGCGCGCACGGAAAGCAATCGATCAGCCCGCGCTCCGAGTGATCCGAAGCATCGTCGAGCAGAGTCAGGCTCGGACGCGCGCGAGGTGATCGTGGATGAGACGAACGCAGACAGCGCCTTCGCCTACGGCCGACGCGACGCGCTTGACCGAGTCGCGCCGTACGTCGCCCACTGCGAAGACGCCAGGCATCGTCGTTTCGTATGGGAGACGGCGCGGGTCTTCCTCGGAAGGGCCGGTTGTTATGTAGCCCCATTGATCGCGGTCGATCGCGGCGGGAAGCCACTCGGTGAATGGCTTCGCGCCGATCAGAATGAATAATCCTCCGGCATCCACGGTCTCGTCGCAGCCCTCGGCGTCGTCCCGAAGGGTGAGGCGTTCGAGTCGGGCGTCGCCATCGCCGTTGATAACTTGGGTGCGATACCGGATGTCGATGTTTGGCGTCGCGCTGATCTCGGTAATGAGGTAGCGGGACATGCTCGCGGCGAGCGAGTCGCTGCGGACAAGAATGGTGACCTGCTTGGCGAAGCTCGCGAAATGAATGGCGGCTTGGCCAGCGGAGTTGCCACCACCTATGATGAAGGCGTGCTGTCCCGTTAGTCCGGCAGCTTCGGACATTGCAGCGCCGTAGAACACGCCGGCACCCTGGAATCGCTTCAGGGATGGAACGTCGAGCGTACGATAGGAAACGCCCGTCGCGATCACAAGCGCTCGACCGGAAACTTTGGTGCCATCGCTCAGCTCGACGACGCGGACGGTGTTTTGCCGTCGAAGTTCGGTCGCGGCACTGCCGTAGACCATCTCGGTGCCGAAGAGGATCGCTTGGTCGAAAGCGCGCGTGGCGAGTTCCGCGCCGCTGATGCCTCGGGGGAAGCCGAGGTAGTTGCGAATCATGGAGCTCGTACCGGCCTGTCCGCCCAGGGCGGTGGGCTCGATCAGCGCGGTGCGCAGGCCTTCTGATTCCGCGTAGACCGCGGCGGACAGGCCCGCGGGTCCGCCGCCGACCACTACGACGTCGTAAACCCCACATCCGGCCCGCGTGCGGGCACCGAGAGCGTTCGCCAGTTCGCGGTTGGTGGGGTCGACCAGGATGCGGCCGTCGTGGAGGACGATCACCGGTTCCCTATCGCGGGGCGCCCGTTCGCCGCTGAGGAGACTGCGCCCCGCATCAGAGTCGATCGGGTGGAACGTGTAGGGGAAATCGTGGCGTTGCAAGAGATCGGAGATCTCGGAGATGCGCGGTGATCGCTCGCGTCCGATGATGCGGACGCCGGCGGTTGGCGTGCCATGCGCGCGCCACCATTCGTCAAGCAGTTCTGTGATGCTGCGGTGGAAGCGCTCGTCCGGACGGCCCACCGGCTTGGTGACGAAGCATTCGGCTTGGCGATGTGCAAACGCCACCGCGATCTCCTCTCTGTGAGTGCGGCTCTCGTTCCAGTCGAGCAGCAAGCCGCGGCGAGCGTGCGGGTGCAGCTGCCGAGCGGCGTCGAGGACGGCTGTTCCCGCAGTCGCTCGGTCGGCGAGGATCAGCGCAACGTCGCGTTCGCGAACAGCGAGCTGACGAAGCTCCTTCGTTGCCCGCTGCGCCGACGTGGCCACGACGATCGTGTAGCTACGCGAGTAGCGCTCGGTGAGCTCTGACGCGCTGCCCGAGGCGACGCCGACCGGATCGACCATCAGGATGACGGGCTTGTCGTGCTGCTCCATGCTGTATCAGCATTCAATTGTTCGGTGGAAATCCCGCGGTGCTTCGCTCCTGCATCTCGACCTGAATGCAAATGGCCCAGAGATTCCTGAACCTTCAATCGCGCCTTCTGGCCAACCGGCTCGCCCTTGTTCTAGAAGACCGTGGAAGGTTGGTATCGCATGTTTCCGTGGTGTTCCCCTCTACTGTTGAACGGAGGACCATCGTGCGCCCGATCGCGGTCAAATGCTCGTCGAGCTGCGCTCGCTGTCCGACGCGTTGCACCCCCTCCACCGACCCGTCCTATTGATTGAGACGCGGCAAGAAGCATCGTTGATTCAGCTCACACGATGAACTCGGAATCTGCCAAAACGCGAGTAGACGTCAGGACTCGGATAGAGATGTTCAGCCACTGTTCACGGAGCGTTTTCGCTACCGCACATAGCCAGCTGGTAAAGTGCCGCCAGCGCGTCATCGATAGGATGGTGTAGCGGCTTTCCGGAGAGATCCAGCTTGTTCCACCTCACGAGATTCACCGCGACGGACATCTGTCGCTTGCCGTCGGCCCGCGTCATGGACATCGCTCCGGCACCCCATACCGTGCCGTCATGACCCCAGAACGTGCCATGGCGGGGAACGTCCATCCTGTGCAGGCCGAGGCCGTAATCGATCTTCTTGCCCTCGAACGAGATGACGCAGACGGTGCGCTGCATCTGCGCCAACGACGACCGGCTGACAATCTCGCCGGCAAGCAGCAAACGGTAGAAGCGATTGAGATCGGCGACCGTCGATATTAGCGAGGCTGCCGGCCCCACCCACGACATGTCGTAGACGCTGTAGTCGCGTGGCGGATCGATCATGCCGAACCACGCCTCGTACATCTGCGAGTGTCGCCCGCTGATCTGCGGCCCCGCCGGAAGCTCGGTTTCTCGAAGCCCCGCGCGCTCGATGACGTTCTGCGTGATGCACTTCTCCGCGGTGGTGCCGGTGACATACTCCAAGAGTCGGCAGAGGAGCTGGTAGTTCGTGTTGGAATATATCCCTGGAGAGCAACCCGGCGTACCGACAGCGCGCGCCCTGACCCCCATCTCGATCAGCTCGGTCGGATCAAACCGCGTGAACCGATTGTCGTCCAGACTCTCGGGTGAGGTGCGCGCCAGCGCAGGGAACGCCTTGAGCGATGGGTACGCATACGGAAGGTAGTCCGCAAGGCCGCTGGTGTGGTTGATCAGCATCCGGACGGTGATCGCGTTGCCGCGTTCTCCGGGCACCAGCGTCGGCAGGTAACGACCGATTGGCGCGTCGAGCCCGATTAGACCGTTCTCGACCTGCTGCAAGACTGCGGCCGCGGTGAACGTCTTGGTGATACTGCCCACGCGATGCCGCATGTCGGGGGTCACGGGACGGCCGGTGCTGACATCGGCAATGCCGGCGGCGCCTCGCCATAGCTGGTCGCTGTCGCGCACCTCGGCGAACACTCCCGGCATGCCCGTTCGATGTACCTTGTCGATGGCGGTGTTCAGCTGCGCGGGATTGACTGCGTTCTTCACGACACGGCCTCCTCTGCGAGGTCCATCGATCGGCGTTTGATGCCGGCTCGACGTGCTCCAGTTGGGAGTGCGCCCGGAAAGCGCGGTCTAACGCTGCGATCGTTGCGGTCTTTTTGGGCAGAACTGCCACCAGACCTTAAGCATCCCGGAAGTTTGGCCTGGGCAAGAAGCTGTTGGTTCCTGACGTTGGGCCACCCTGCGCTATGGAGATGCTGTCTCTAGGGTTTTCCTGGCCGGAGCTGCGGGCGCCGCGGGCGAGCGCCTAGTACCGCTGCTGCTCGATGCAGGCCACCATGTTCTCGGCACGACCCGTTCGATAAACGAAGCGCATGCGCTGCGCGCTTCGCGCGCCGGCGCTCGTCAATTGGGGACCATTTTCGAGGCCGCTGTTTGGATGGCGTGGCGAGGGATACTAGGGCCTGTTCACACTATCCGCAGCCCATCGGCGATGAGCGCGAAGTTGATAAATGCAACGAACATGAGGTCGAGCTTCTCGAATCGAGAGAAGATGCGCCGAAAGCCCTTGAGCCGGCGAAACAGCCGTTCGATTTCATTGCGCCGCTTGTACATGGCGCGGTTGTATTCCCACGCCGTGATCCGATTCTGCTTGGGCGGGACGACCGGGATGAAGCCGAGATCGAGCGCCAGCTGCCGCGTCTCGTCGCCTTCGTATGCCCGGTCCATCAGCAGATGCAGCGGCCACGGCGGCTTGCCCAGTTTGCGCAGCAGTTTGCGGCCCTCGGGCGCGTCGTGGGCCTGGCCGGGTGACAGGGCAAACGTTATGGCTGTTCGAGCATCCGCGGCAACCATATGAATCTTGGTGGTCCATCCGCCGCGGGACTTGCCGATGGCTTGCGGTCCGTTTTTTTTAGAGCCCCCGTACCATCGGGATGCACCTTGACCGCGGTACTGTCCAAAGCCACGGCTTCGATCTTGATGCGGACGATCTGATCGTGCTGCAACGTAAGCGTCCGGTGAGTACCGTCTTGAATCAAGTTTGAGCGGTGCCGAAGATGGTGTCCACCAAGAAGATAGTGGACACCAAAAAGATGGGCGGCGCGAAATCGGCATTCGTCAGTGGGATCCGCATCAACCGCACAGGGCGGCGCACGTATACGGACGACTTCAAGCTTTCCGTCGTCAAGCAATGCAGCGAGCGTGGCGTATCGCTGGCAGCGGTCGCGATGTCGCACGGGATCAACGCCAACTTGGTGCGTCGATGGGTTCGACGTCGGGCGACGCCACAACCGAAGGCGGTAACCAAGCTGCTTCCGGTCACCATCGAAGCCAAGGCTGCGGCGGCTGACGTCGACATTGCAAAGCGAACGAATTCGAAGGCAGCCACGATCGAGCTCGAAGTTTACGGCGCACGCATTCGGCTGTCCGGTGGCGTCGATGCAGCGTCGTTGCGCAGCGTGCTCGACGTGCTGGCCCAGCGATGATCGGGCTGCCCGTCGGAACCCGGGTGTGGATTGCGGCCGGCGTGACCGACATGCGTAAAGGCATGGATGGGCTTGCTGCTCTGGCGCAAACGACGCTCGAGCAGCAGCCGTTTTCCGGACATGTGTTCGTGTTCCGTGGTCGCCGCGGCGATCTCGTGAAACTGGTGTGGTTCGACGGCGATGGCCTGTGCTTGTTCGCGAAGCGACTCGAGCGTGGACGCTTCGTATGGCCGCAAGCGAACAATGGGTCGGTATCGCTGACTGCGGCACAGCTGTCGATGCTACTGGAAGGTATCGACTGGCGCCATCCGCAACGCACGTGGCGACCGGAGGTCGCCGCGTAGCGGCTTGCGTTGTGAGCAAGTCGATCTACACTGCGTAGGTGCCCAAGCTTCCTGCCCCGCCACTTCCCGATGATGTCGAAGCGCTCCAGCGCCTGGTGCTCGAGCAGCGTGCGGCACTTGCGAGCAACACAATCGAGATTGAACATCTGAAGCTCGTGATTGCCAAGCTGCGGCGACTGCAGTTCGGCCGTTCCTCGGAGAAGCTCACGCGCGAGATCGACCAGTTGGAGTTGCGGCTCGAAGAGTTGCAAACCGCACAGGCGCAGACCACCACCGTCGAACAGCCGTCGCTGCAACCCGAGCATGAGAAGCCGGCGCGTAGACCGCTGCCCGACCATCTGCCGCGTGAGCAGATGGTGCATCAACCCACGTGCGCCTGTCCTAATTGCGGCGGCGTGTTGCGTCGCATTGGCGAGGACGTGAGTGAAGTGCTCGAATACGTGCCGGAGCACTTCAAGGTGGTGCGCCACGTGCGCCCGAAGCTCAGCTGTGGCGACTGTCAGCGCATCGTACAGATGAGCGCGCCATCACGGCCGATCGCGCGTGGGCTGGCGGGTCCGGGATTGCTCGCTCATGTTCTGGTGGCGAAATACGCCGATCATCTGCCGCTGTACCGGCAGGCGCAGATCTACGCCCGGCAAGGAGTCGACCTTGATCGCTCCACGCTCGCCGACTGGGTGGGCGATTGCAGTCGATTGCTCTCGCCGCTGGTCGACGCGCTCGGTCGCTATGTGATGACCGCGGAAAAGCTGCATGCGGACGACACGCCGGTGCCGGTGTTGGAGCCAGGACGCGGCAGAACGCGGACCGGACGGCTGTGGACGTATGTGCGCGATGACCGGCCGAGCGGCAGCACCGATCCGCCCGCGGTGCTGTTTCGCTACTCGCCTGATCGCAAGGGCGAGCATGCGCGCCTGCATTTGAAGAGCTTCACCGGTGTGCTGCAAGCCGACGCCTATGCAGGCTTCAACGAACTGTATGTCGACGGCGGCATCGTGGAAGCCGGTTGCTGGGCGCACGTGCGGCGAAAGTTCTACGACATTCACCAGAATACGCAATCGCCGATCGCTGCTGAGGCGCTGCGCCGAATCGGCGAACTGTATGCGATCGAAGAGTCAATCCGCGGCCGCTTGCCGGCGGAGCGTGCGCGCATGCGGATAGAACGCGTCGGAGCGCTGCTCGCCCAGCTCAACAGTTGGCTTGAAGCACAACTTGCCAGAGTGTCGAAGAAGTCCAGCTCGCAGTGGCGATCCGCTATGCGCTGTCGCGTTGGACGGCGATGACGCGATATCGCGATGATGGCCGGCTCGAGATCGACAACAACGCTGCAGAACGAGCGCTACGCGCAGTCGCGCTGGGCCGCAAAAACTATCTGTTCGCTGGCTCTGACGCCGGCGGCGAGTATGCCGCCGCGATGTACAGCTTGATCGGAACGGCGAAGCTCAATGGTATCGATCCCGAAGCGTATCTGCGCAACGTTCTGGAGCGCATCGCCGAACATCCGATCAATCGCATCACCGAACTACTGCCTTGGGCCGTTTCGGCCGAACATCAGGTCGAGAATCGACTCGCCGCATAACAGCGCGCCGCAGTCAAGACGGTATTCGCCGGACGCTTACGCTGCAACTGCGCGAACACACGATCCAATACGCCGCTCTTGGACCAGCGATTCATTCGCGTGTAGATCGTGTGCCAGTTGCCGAACCGCTTGGGCAGCCCGCGCCATTTGCAGCCCTGCTCGGCCACGTACAAGATCGCGTTCAACACTCGCAAATTGGACAGGCTCACGTTGCCGCGCTGAGTCGGAAGGCAGTGCTCGATCAGGCGGTACTGCGCTTCGGTGATCTCCATCGACGCAGTATCGCACAAGCATGACCATTAGTGTTAACACGCCCTAGTTCGACGAGATCGGGCATAACCGCGCCAAGCGCGAAGCCTTCTTCGCGGCCGCGCAGAACGGAACGTCCCGCGACTTTCCAGGCAGTCGCTGCGAGGTAAGGCTTGTACAGGAGGCGGTCTATAGAGCGGTGATGTTCGTGTCGACCCGGCAAACCGGCCATTGACCGGGGCGGGCCAAGGAAATTTCGGTCGAGCCCGAAGGTCGCCTGCTAACGGGCGACTTTTTGTTTTGATTGGCTCCCCGACCAGGGCTCGAACCTGGGACCTGCGGATTAACAGACCAGCGCTCGTGCCACCACTTTCATGTTTATGATCAAGTATTTATATGCTATGTGGTTGGTCTATTTTCGCCGGATAAGTCGAAATACGCCCGAATAGCGGTCCGTTGTGGGGTCGTAAATAGACCAAACGGAATTTAGGCCCGACCGAGCAACTAGGCCGCCTCCACGCCAATCACGAGCCGTTGTCCAAGCAGGCTGATCGCCTTCGCGATTCGCGGCAACTTGGATCCATAGTGTGGATCGAGTAGTCGGCGGATTTCCTTCTCGTCGACTCCAAGCCGTTTGGCCAGCTGTACCTTGCTGATTCCAGCGTGCCGCATCGCGACGTACAAGGCGGCCTTGGCCACCGTTTCGGGCGGAGGTGCCACCAGATGCTCTCCCCGCTTCGGTTTGCTCGGAGCGGGAAAGTCCATGCCTTCGGTCAAATACGTCGCGAAGACTTCGTCCATCGCATCAGATGCCTCTTCCAGCGCGTCTTGCACGCTGTCGCCCTGAGTAACCAACTGTGGCAGATCTCGGCAAGTCACGACATAGCCGCCCTCTTTCGCGCGACGCAGTAGTACCGGGTATTGGAATCGGTTCATACAGTCCTCGATCACAGGTCCTTCATCTTGATGCCGAGTTGTGAGCACATCGCGTGCAAGGTGCCGATCTTAAGTTCATCCTTTAGATTGCGAACGACGGTGAATGCGCTGCCGAAGTACAAGGTCTGGTGGCTCCCTTTGCCACGAGCTGCGTTCATAATCTGACCGGCACGTTCCGGGCCTGGCCGAGCGCCTTGACCTTTCGAACGAACTCGTTGCCCGTCATGATGCATTATCGGACGAAAACGTCCGACTGTAAAGGAGCCCTTCGCGCCATCGCGTGCGACCTATCGATTGCGTTTCAATCGCGCAAACCACGTCCCGGAGACGGCCGTCCCCGCTTCTAGAACGCGACCAAGTTGTCTGGAGCCGGCCGCACGATTGAATTCGATAGAATCCCAGCGCATGTCGATCGCTGCAACCGAAGCGCCGGTGCCGCTTTTGACCCCGCACGGCCACATTCGGCTGGTGGCGGATTCCGATGCACCACCCTTGCCTGTCGCACTCGCCGGGTGCCTCCGCGATGCGTTCGCACGCGGCTCCGGACATGGGCTGCTCCACCTGGTGGCGCCGAGGTTGGGAGCATCCTGCCGCCCTCCTGGGCCTGGTGGCGTGATTTTGCCGGGCGCTATTTGACAGCGTTGTGCGCGACGCCCGAGGGCGGCGCCGTTGCCGCGCCCAACAATGGCGCTCTCGATGCCTTGATCGCCGACGTCCCCTCGATGACGGGGCCGGAATATTTGACGACGGAAATCTTGATCGCGCTATGGACCGAGCTTGATGCCGCGTTGCACAATGAGCTCGCAGCTTCGAAGCGCCCGCTCCAAGCATTTCTCAAGTCGCTTCATCCAGTCTGGAATCTCGTGAGTTCAGGTACACTTCAATCTCGCCGAGAACCACAGAGCTCCCCAAAGCCTCGTTCGCTTTTCTCGCCACGTACACTTCGCGCGTGTCGTCCCACGGCAAGGCACGACACCTGCCGCTTTCCCAGGCGCTGACCGAGTTCTCGGATCGAAGGATCAGGCGCATCTTCTGTCCTTGCTGATGCCGGTGCAACGCGCGGCCGAGCAGTGCGCGTGGCTGCGCGCGTCGGTGGAGTCCCGGCGAGGGATCTTATCACCCGCTCCGTTGGCTGCCCGCAGATGCGTATCAGTTTTTGAGCGACGTGCCGAAGCTGGAAGCAGCCGGCATCATCGTGCGCGCGCCGGGGACGTGGCACGCTGGTCGTCCCGCCCGCCCGCTCGTCAAGTGTCGCATTGCCTCAACTGAATTGTTACTGGGCGAGATCGTTGCCTCACCTGAAATGCTACCCGTGGGGCAGATGTCAAAGTAAACGCCTTCATGTGCAGGGAGGACACCACGAAACATAACAACAACAGGCCGTCGAGCGCCTCATCCACCACATGACGAGTAACATCCTTGGTGAGGCAGCCGGTAACAAAACTTTCGTGAGGCAACACAACACTGGTACACCGTGCTCGAGGATCACCTTGCATTGCCGTTCGACACCACGCTGCCTGATGCCGTCGTGAGAGTGGTGCCGCGGCTCGACCTTCGCCGCGAAAACGACATCGTCGCTATCTGTGCGCCCGCGGCCGTCAGCGACAAGCTGTCCCGCATTCTCGATCTTGCGCTGCCATCGCCGAGGCCCGAGGGGGCCGAATGGATCGAGGCGTATCGCCAATGGAGCAAAGGATGACGATACGGGACTACCGACGATCGGCAAGCGCTCACAGCGCGCCGGTCATTCGGTTGGTTGCGCACAACGATCAAGTAGTGCGCGCGCCGAAGCATCAACTAACAATTCCTCTTGAATTACGACTTGCGTCGCGCGCCCGACGCAGAATAGACCAAGAGCGACGGATCGAAATAGACCAAGCGAAGCGCGGACTAACGCGCAACTAATTGAAGAGATCGGCTCCCCGACCAGGGCTCGAACCCGGACCTGCGGATTAACAGTCCGTCGATATAGGGCCTGTTCACACTATCCGCAGCCCATCGGCGATGAGCGCGAAGTTGATAAATGCAACGAACATGAGGTCGAGCTTCTCGAATCGAGAGAAGATGCGCCGAAAGCCCTTGAGCCGGCGAAACAGCCGTTCGATTTCATTGCGCCGCTTGTACATGGCGCGGTTGTATTCCCACGCCGTGATCCGATTCTGCTTCGGCGGCAGGTCCGGGATGAAGCCGAGATCGAGCGCCAGCTGCCGCGTCTCGTCGCCTTCGTATGCCCGGTCCATCAGCAGATGCAGCGGCCACGGCGCCTTGCCCAGTTTGCGCAGCAGTTTGCGGCCCTCGGGCGCGTCGTGGGCCTGGCCGGGTGACAGGGCAAACGTTATGGCTGTTCGAGCATCCGCGGCAACCATATGAATCTTGGTGGTCCATCCGCCGCGGGACTTGCCGATGGCTTGCGGTCCGTTTCAGAGCCCCCGTACCATCGGGATGCACCTTGACCGCGGTACTGTCCAAAGCCACGGCTTCGATCTTGATGCGGACGATCTGATCGTGCTGCAACTGCGCGAACACACGATCCAATACGCCGCTCTTGGACCAGCGATTCATTCGCGTGTAGATCGTGTGCCAGTTGCCGAACCGCTTGGGCAGCCCGCGCCATTTGCAGCCCTGCTCGGCCACGTACAAGATCGCGTTCAACACTCGCAAATTGGACAGGCTCACGTTGCCGCGCTGAGTCGGAAGGCAGTGCTCGATCAGGCGGTACTGCGCTTCGGTGATCTCCATCGACGCAGTATCGCACAAGCATGACCATTAGTGTTAACACGCTTTAGAATCAATGCTAGCAATCAGGTCCTTATATGCTTCTCGGTGGGGTCCGTTTTTGAGCACTTAATGGCAATTAACGCCCCTGGACTTTCAGATGTTCGGACTTAATAGACCCCACGTAGCGCGGGGTGCTAGTGGACTGTAACAACCATTCTTAGACTACAATGGCGTTCATGCCGAACGCCATCACACTGACTGAATCGGAACGCATGGAGCTCTCCAAGCAGGCGACCCGCCGTACTGGACGCGCGGAAGATGCACGTCGCGCTCGGCTGGTCCTGCTGTTGGCTGAGGGCCATACGTGGGACGAGATTTGTACGCGGTTGCCGTGCAGTCGCGGTTTCATTGATAGCTGGAGCAAGCGCTTTGCCGCCGAGCGGGTTGCAGGCCTGTATAGCCGACATCGCGGCCAAACTGCGAGCGTGCTGACGCCGCGGCTTGAGGCTCGCATCCTGGAGTGGACCTCGACTAAAAATCCCACCGATGGCTCGACCCATTGGAGCACGCGCAAGCTGGGTCAGGCGTTGGGCGTGTCGCACATGATGGTGTCGCGTGTTTGGGCGAAGCACGGTCTGCAACCGCATCGGTTGGAACGCTATCTGACATCGAATGACCCCGAGTTCGAGACCAAGGCCGCGGACGTCATTGGTCTCTACCTCAATCCGCCGGCGCACGCGGCAGTGTTCTGTGTCGATGAGAAGACGGCCATTCAAGCGTTGGATCGCCTCGATCCGGTGTTGCCGCTGTCGCCTGGTCGCGCCGAGCGTCATGGCTTCGAGTATTTCCGCCACGGCACCCTGTCGTTGTACGCGGCTTTCAATACCAAGACCGGTGAGGTGCTGGGCAAGACTGCCGAGCGCCACACCTCGGCCGAGTTCGTGGCGTTTCTCGCTGACATCGTCGTGAACCAGCCGCGCGGTAAGGAGATTCATGTGATCGCCGACAATCTGTCCGCGCACAAGACTAAGCGGGTCGATGCGTTTCTTGCCGAGCACCGCAACGTTCATCTGCACTTCACTCCAACCTATTCATCCTGGCTCAACCAGGTCGAACTCTGGTTTGCCAAGATCGAGCGCGACGTGATCGCACGCGGTGTCTTCAAATCGGTTCCAGACCTTAAACGCAAGCTGATGCGCTACATCCGGCATTACAACAACGAGCCGAAGCCGGTGAAGTGGAAGTACTTCGATCCATCGCGCCGGATCAGTTCAGAATCAGTTG
>CAVSMC010000015.1:0-57605 GCA_963728935.1 uncultured beta proteobacterium
ATCTGTCTGTGGTACGACGGTACCGCTATGGACGCCGCGCGATTCTATGCCGAGACCTTTCCCGACAGCGCTGTGGGCGCCGTAATGCGCGCGCCGGGCGACTATCCCAACGGCAAGCAGGGCGATGTCCTGACGATCGAGTTCACCGTGGCTGGCATCCCATGCGTCGGGCTCAATGGCGGGCCGGCGTTCAAGCACAACGAGGCGTTCTCTTTCCAGATCGCGACCGACGACCAGGCCGAGACCGACCGCCTGTGGAACGCGATCGTTGGAAACGGCGGCGAGGAAAGTGCGTGCGGCTGGTGCAAAGACAAGTGGGGCCTGTCGTGGCAGATAACGCCGCGCGCGCTTCTCGCCGCGATCACCGACCCAGATCGCGCTGCGGCCAAGCGTGCGTTCGACGCGATGATGACGATGAGAAAGATCGACATCGCCGCGATCGAGTCGGCGCGGCGAGGCTGACGCTTCAGCCCAATTGCATGCGCCGGACGAGCGCCAGCAAGCGCGATTTCATCTGCTCGGCCGGCAAATGCACAGGCCAACCGTGACCGGGTAGCAGCCACTCGAACCGATAATTCGCGAGATTGCCGAGCGATGTGGCGAGCTCGGTCCACGAGTACCAACACGCATCCCTGAACGCGACGAGATCCCGCTCTCGCGGACTCCACGCGAGCGAATCGCCCGCAAAGAGCACGTAATCGTCGACCAGGTAGACGACACTGCCGCGAGTATGTCCCGGCACCGGGATCGCGCGCACACCGTGCGCAATCATGTGCGCCGACCGGCCTTCGAGAATATTCGTAGCGTACGGTGCGGCCGAGCGATCGTCCTCGTGAATCCAGACGCGTGCGGCAAATCGATGCGCATACTTGTCCGCGTCTGCGACATCGTCACGGTGCGACAGAAGAATGTGAGCGATGCCGCCGGCATCGTGAAACCATTTCACGAGCTCCGCCGCATGCCGCGGCGAATCGATCAGAAGATTGCCGTCGGGACGCGCGACAAAATACGAGTGCGCGCCAAACGACGATCGCGCGTTGAAACCGCAGCGCCATACGCCACGCGTGACCTCGTGCGGAAAAATCGGCGCATTGGGCCGCGGCTGTTTCGTTTCGGTCCGTACGGACGCAGTAGGACATACGAGCACCGCTCGCCAGGCAGCGATCTGCTCCTCCGGCGTGCCGGGCTGCCGAGCGAAGACGCTCTTCTCGTTTCGTTCGACGATCAATCCGGGCGCGACGTGGCGCGATGCACCGCAATCGATGCACGCCGTATCGATGTACCACTCACCCGGAGCGGAATCCGGATTGCGTATCGGCTTCATTGAATCGCTCGTGTTCCAAGTCGTCCATTCACAGTCTCGACTCAGCGCCCTTCGCGGGCAATCGCGTATTCCTCGTCCGTGCCTGTTCCATCCAGTCGACGACCTTGCCGTCGAGCGCCTCCTGGATCGCGACGTGCGTCATTGAGCTGTGTGGCGCAGCGCCATGCCAGTGCTTCTCGCCCGGTGGCGTCCAGATCACGTCGCCCGCCCTGATTTCCCGAATCGGGCTGCCCCAGCTCTGGACGTAGCCGCGACCGGCGGTCACGATCAACGTCTGACCGAGCGGGTGCGTATGCCATGCGCTCCTCGCGCACGAATCGAACGTCACGCACGCACATTGCATGCGTGCGGGCGCCGATGCGCTGAAGAGCGGCCTCACCTGCACGTTACCGGTAAAGAATCGTTCCGGCCCGTCCTGGGCCGGTTGAGCATCGATGGTCTTCCTTCCACGAGCAACTCCTATGCATTGCGCCGCGGCCGCGCGACGCGAGCACGGCAATCGCTGCGCCGATCACTTCGAGTGCGGCATAGCCCAGTGCGACGTGAAAGAGCGCTCAGGTGCTGCGATCGAATCACGATCATCCGTCGCATCCGATCGTCTTTCAAATCAGCTTGTCCGGCGTGAATGGCAACTCGCGGATCCGTTTGCCAGTCGCGTGAAAGACCGCGCTCGCAATCGCCGATGCGACACCGACGATCGCGATCTCGCCGACGCCCTTCACGCCGAGCGGATTCACGTGGCGATCGTCCTCGGGCACGAAGATCACGTCCATGACCGGCGGCGCATCCGCGTGAACGGGCACCAGGTATTCGGCGAGGTTCGCGTTGATGATGCGGCCGTTGCGCGCGTCCACGACCGAATGCTCGAGCAACGCCATGCCGATGCCGCCGATCATGCCCCCGATGCACTGGCTGCGCGTCGTCTTAGTGTTGATGATGCGACCGACGCCGTAGGCCCCGACCATCCGGCGGACGCGTACCAGTGCGAGGTCGGCGTCGACGGCTACTTCGACGAACACGGCGCCAAATGAATGCATCGAGAATCGCTTGCCCGTGTCCCCCGGCTTGCTGTCCGCGGACGCCTCGAGCGGTTGATCCAGCCTGCGAAGCGCGTCGGCGAAGTCGGTGCTTCCCGTGCGAACCATCGCATCCTCACGTGCCTTGCGGCACGCCGCCTGCACCGCGCAGCCGACGCTCGCCATCGTCATCGAGCCGCCATGCGGAGGCGTTTTCGGCAGCCGGCTGTCGCCGAGCGTGAACTTCACGCGCTCCATCGGCAAGCCGAGCTCGTCGGCGGCCACCTGCGTCATCGATGTCCACGTACCCGGCCCCATGTCGCTCGACCCACTACTGACCTCGGCGTTCCCGCCCGGCAGCAGGCGCACCATCGCCGATGCCGGCGCGAAGTTCATCGGATAGGTTGCGCTCGCCATGCCCCACCCGATGAGCCAGCGGCCATCGCGCATCGAGCGCGGCGTCGCGTTCCGTCGGCTCCATCCGAAGCGCTCCGCGCCGACGCGGTAGCATTCGCGCGTCGCGCGCGTCGAGAACGGAAGTTTTTTGAACTCGTCCTGCGACGGCTCGTTGCGCAGGCGCAGCTCGACCGGGTCGACGTTCAGAGCGACCGCGAGCTGGTCCATCGCGCATTCGAGCGCGAACACGCCGCTCGCCTCGCCGGGCGCTCGCATCCACGTCGGCGTATGCACGTTCATCGGCGCGATGCGATGCCGCGTGTAGACGTTCGGACACGAATGCAGGAAACGGGTCGCGTTCAGCAGCGCCTCGGAATACTCCTCGTACGTCGACGTTTCCTGATACGCGTCGTGGACCGTCGCCGCGAGCCGTCCGTCACGCGACGCACCGAGCGCGACGCGCTGCACCGTATGCGGACGATAGCCGACGCCGTAGTACATCTCGCGCCGCGACAGCATCAGCTTGACCGGCCGCTTCACGACGCGGGCCGCAAGCGCCGCGAACGTCACGTGCGGCCACGCACGGAGGCCCGAGCCGAACGCGCCGCCGACGAACGGCGAGATCACGCGAACGTTCTCCGCCGGAATGCCGAATACCGCGCCGATCTCGTCGGCGACGTTGTCGACCCACTGCGTCTTGTCCCACAGCGTCAGTCGATCGCCGTTCCATGCCGCGATCGTCGCGTGCATTTCCATCGGATTGTGGTTCTCGCGCGGAATGACGTACGTCTGGTCCACCTTGACGTCCGCGGCCGCGAGCGCGCGTTCGGCATCGCCCCGTTGCGTCTCCGGCGGACGCGTCTCGCCCTGGTCGGGCTTCTGCTGCGTCGGCAACACCGGCGTCACAGTGCCGATGTCGGTGGTCGCCGTTTCGCCCGCGTACGCGACGTGTACGAGATTTGCGGCGTCGATCGCCTGCTCGAACGTTTCGGCGACCACGACCGCGACCGGCTGGCCTTGATGATTGACGCGGTCGTCCTGCAGCACGTGCAGTCGCTCGCCGACCTCCGGATCGACGCCTGCCTTGTGCGGACGATAGGCGAGTCGTGGCGCGTTCCGATGCGTCACCACCGCGATGACACCGGGCGCGTGCTCCGCGGCGTCGGCGTCGATGCTGGCGATCCGCCCCTTCGCGATGGTGGAACGCACGATTGCCGCATGCGCGTGCGCGGGAACGATGAACTCGGCCGCGTAAGCGGCACCGCCGGTGACTTTCTGCCGTCCGTCGACACGGCTCACCGGCTGTCCGATGTATCGAGCGTTCATGCGCGTGCTCCGGCCGTCTCGATCGCGCGCACGATCGCGCGCGGCATCAGCGCGATCTTGAAGTCGTTGTGTCCGCGGCCTTGCGCGCCTCGTGCGGCGAGCGCCGCGGCATTTCGCACTTCGGCGGAGCCGAGCGTTGCGCCCGTTAACGCTGCTTCGACGGCGGGCATGCGCCAAGGCTTGGTGCCGACGCCGCCAAGCGCAATGCGCGCAGCCCCGATCCGCTCGCCATCCAACTCGAGAGCGACGGCCACCGAGACCAGCGCGAACTCGAACGATGCGCGCGTTCGCAGCTTCAGGTAATGCGACCGCCGCGCTCCGCGGCTCGCCGGAACGAAGATGCCAGTTATCACTTCACTCGGTTCCAGCGCCGCCTCGATGTGCGGCGTATCGCCAGGAAGACAATGCAGCTCGGTCAGCGGCAACGTGCGCTCGCCGTTTGCACCGCGCACTTCGATCGCCCCGTCCAGCGCGACGAGCGCCACCGCCAGGTCGGAGGGATGCACGGCGATGCAGTGCTCGCTGGTGCCGAGCACGGCGTGCCATCGGTTGTCGCCGCCGATCGCCGCACAGCCCGACCCCGGCGCGCGCTTGTTGCATGCCGCATAGCCGACGTCGCGAAAATAGGGACAGCGCGTGCGCTGCAGCAGATTGCCGCCCATCGTCGCCTGGTTACGCACCTGCGGACTTGCCGAATCGAGAAGCGCTTCGGCGATCACCGGAAACCGCTCCACCACCTCGGGATGGCCGGCGACGTCGGCCATCGTCGCCGCGGCGCCGAGCCACAAACCGCGGTCGTTCACTTCGATGCGGCGGTCGAGAATCCGCGCGACGCTCACGAGCCGATTCGGTCGCCGCACGTCTTCCTGCAGCAACTGCACCATGTCGGTGCCCCCGGCGATGTACTCGCTGGCCGCGTCGTTGCGGCCGGCATGCGCTTGCAGTGCGATCGCGGCGGCGAGGTCGCGCGGCCGTTCGAGCTCGAAAGCATGCATCGGTCAACCCTTCGACGTCGAAGCAGCAGCGGCTGCATCCTGGATCGCCACGACGATGTTGTCGTACGCGCCGCAGCGGCAAATGTTTCCGCTCATCCACTCGCGAATTTCCTCCGCGGAGCCGGCGTGGCCTTCATCGATGCAGGCAATGCCGGCCATGATCTGGCCGGGCGTGCAATAGCCGCATTGAAACGCGTCACGCTCGATGAAAGCCGCTTGTAAAGGATGCAGGTCGCCGCCGCGGGACACGCCCTCAATCGTCGTGATGTCGCGACCGTCCGCGAGAGCGGCCAGCATGAGACACGATTTCATGCGCTTGCCGTCGACGAGAACCGTGCAGGCGCCGCATTGGCCGAGTCCGCACCCCTTCTTGGAGCCGGTCAAGTGCAAGTGCTCGCGCAGCGCGTCGAGCAGCGTCGTGCGCGGGTCGAGCACCAGCTGATGCTCGCTACCATTTACGCGCAGCGCGGCCGTTACCCATGGACAAGTCGCGTTCGCCTGCATGTTCGCCTCGGTTGAATCGTGCGCTGCGGCCGCCACCGCAGAATTGGGCAACAGCGGTGCGGCAGCAACCGCGCCGGCCGCCGCACCCGTAAGTTTCAGCACCTGCCGGCGGGAAGCGTCGAAGGTCGTCATCGTGGGTGTTTGAACGCGCTACACGTCAAGAGTGCCAGCGTCCCGACCTCGCGCCGCGTCGATGCACCCACTGCGTTCAGCGCCACGGCGCCGGCTTACCCAGCCCCGACGCTGCTCAGCAACACGATGAACTTGTACCGGCTCAACGACATCGAAAGCATTTCACCGGGCCGATGCCGTACACAGAACAGCGCGGCATCGAGGAAAGCCGATGAGCACGGATGACATCTTCCAGCGCGAGCTCGCCGGCGAGCTGATCTCCCTGACCGAACCCGAGTACCCGAAGATCCTCGCGGTGATCACCGAAGCTCAGCGCATCATCGCGGAGATGAACACCGGTTACGACGAGCCGCAGGAGGTGCGCGCGTTATTCGAGCGCCTGACTGGCGTCGCGGTAGACGAATCGTTTTGGCTGCTGCCGCCGTTCTACACGGATTTCGGCAAGAACATCCGGGTCGGACGGAACGTCTTCATCAACCACGCCTGCGAGTTCATGGATCGCGGCGCAATCACCATCGAGGACGATGTGCTCATCGGCCCAAAGGTGAACCTGGTCACGATCAATCATGCGCTCGACCCAAGCGCCCGACGTTCGACGTATTGCGCGCCCATCGTCATCAAGAAGCGAGCGTGGCTCGGGGCAGCCGTGTCGGTCATGCCCGGCGTCACCATCGGCGAGAACGCGATCATCGCCGCAAACGCCGTGGTGAGCGACGACGTCGCGGACAGCGCGGTCGTAGGCGGCGTCCCCGGGCGACTCATCAAGCAGCTCGACTCTTCCGGTCCGATTCATCACGGCACGCGGCGCTAACGTGCCATCGATTCGCCTGCGCTCGTCGTTTACCCGCGCATGCTGGATGGCGGGAGGCGCGGCGCTGCTGAGCGTTGCACTCGCCTCTTCCGCGGGCGCGGCCGAGTCGAATGCGCCTGCTAACACGGGCCGCGTGGCCGCGCCCATGGCATCACAGGAGCAGCTGCAGATGTTGATGACCATCGGCACTCAGCGCTTTACGGTGACTCTCGAGAACAACCCGACGACGCGCGCTCTCGTAGAGCTGCTGCCTGTAACGCTCGATATGTCCGAGTTGAACGGCAATGAGAAACACGGCCGCCTACCGAGGAGTTTGCCGACCAACGCCGTGCAGCCGGGCACCATCCGCACCGGCGATGTGCTGCTATACCGCCGTGACACGCTGGTGGTGTTCTACGACGCCTTCCAGTCGAGCTACAGCTACACGCGAATCGGGCACATCAAAGACAGCGTCGAACTTCCTCGGGCACTTGGACCCGGCAGCGTGCGCGTTACCTTTGCCGTGCCCTGACTCGTTTGCGCCAGGTTGAACATGGGCTGCTGCAAGCCATAAGCGAATACCGCGCCGTCTCGCAAGTCGCCCGGGATCCGCGCCGTGCGTCAGCTCTCGGAAAACCGGTGAGGCGACCAACGTGGGGGCGGTGACGATCACGTTCACTTCACCACGAAACGCCACATGACGCTCCCAGGCGGGCGCTCGTTCAACATCGAACTCTTCGCGCTCTGAATGATCGTCGCCGCGCCGCGCATCGAGCTGGGTACGCAAGAGAAATCAGGCGCTGTTGTCGGCGAATCGCTGGTGGATAGTCCGTGACCCAACCAACGAGGGTAGCGCGTGAAAACGCCTCCGTCGCCACTTTCAGCCGCGGGCCTCCGCGAGTCGACCATCGGCTTGCCTGACAACAATGAATACTGCGCGTTGTAGCCGGGATACTGTCCGCCAATAGCCGCGATCAACAGCGGCTTAGCGAGGTTCGGATGAGAATCCGTCTCACGGCCGCTGCCGTGGCGGCTGGCTTGCTGCTGGGCACGACTGCCATCGCGGGCGGCCACGGCGGCGCCTCGCACTACTCCAGCAGCACATCGCACTACGTCGTCTCATCACAGTTCCGATCGATGGAATTGCATACGCCAGGATGAATTCTCCGGCTGCTCTCGGGAGGCTTCCTGATTGACCGCTGATGGCCGTACTGAGCCCTCGGTAACTGCGAATCCTGCGGTGTGCGAATACCCATCGGGGGTTGCGTTGGCATGCGGCCGACAACATATCGATGCCGACAGCGGAACAATCAACGCTTGCTACACAGAGCGGGATTCACCGCGACGGCAGTATCACGGTCCAATGCGCACGCGCATCACCTTCTTGTCGTAGTCGGTTTCGTCAGCTTGGGTTATCTCGCTGCCGTCCGCGGCGTATACGCGACCCCCGCTCCTGCGGCACGCGTTCCGCGCATTTTGGCACGGACCCATCTCGGTATGACGGCGGCAAAGGGCGGCGACCTTTTTCTCAAGCTCGATCGTCGCGATCGTCCGATCCTTTCCACTACCGGCGGCACAAACGTAAACGGCACCCGCCGGAATCGAGGCGGTGTCGAGCTTGTCGGCAATGGCTGGCCCATTCACCGCCATTACGGCACTCAGGATCACCACCGACATCAACGGTTGTAAAGCGAATCTCATCGAGTTTGACTCTGAGGAGCGATCCAATGACTCGTAACCAATCATAGACCCATGCCGCGTCGTCCGTCACGAACTCTGGCTCCCCCACGCGCGGGTCGAATAGCGCCGTCGAACGGCACAGTCGGAGAATGCCGCTCACTTGCCCCAAGCCTCGACGACCTGATCGAGACCCAGGCGGTAATCCGGAAACCTTGGTTTCCATCCTGACACGCGCGGCGTCGGCGCTCGAGGGGCCATTGGAAGTGCCGTTTGTTGCATGTGTTCTTCGCGAATGATCACCCTGGCGACGGGCTTCGAAAACAGCGGCAAATGGAGCGGCGTTCGCCGGCCGACGCGATGTGCGAACGCATCCATCAGCTTCGTGAACGAGACCGCGTGACCATCGGTGGCGTAGAGAACCTTGCCCTCGTTTCGCGGTTTGGCTGCCGCGATCAATGCCGCTGCGGCATCGAACTGATGCAGATGGTATTGCAACGCCTTAAGTGGACCGGACCAGTAAGGCCGACCGAGACGAAAGGCGGTGCGATATGCGCGCAGATCAGCGCTGTGCGGGCCGTAAAGATAACCGAGGCGCACGACGCAAGCAGGCATCGGACCCGACAGCGCCAGCGCTTCGCATTCGAGAATCGCATCGATCGACGAGCGCAATGGTTGCTCCACGCTGGCGCCGCGCTCGATGGCATGCACGAAGGCGAAGCTCGCGTGGACGAGCATCGCCGCGCGACCCGTCCGTGCCGCGCGCATTGCCCCGCGCGTGCCAGCGAGCGCCGTGCGGGCGAAATCCTTCCACGCGTGGCCGTCGTGCAGCAGACTGTTCGCCTGCTGCCCGGAAACGTTGATATGGATAAGTTCGGTGGCACTCCCAGCACGCCGCCCCGCGAGGATGCCGCCGAGTTCGGAGTGCCGCCCGGTGATGGATAATTTCATGGCGTTGGACCAGTATCAGGAAATCCAATCGCGCCGAGTAAGCTTGCTTGTCGGCGACGATTACGTTGATGCAATCAGTCGAGCGCAGGCATTGATCGGCAACCGCGAGCAGCGTGTTCGCGTCCGGAGGAAGGTAAACGCGAGTAACCGTGGGGCTTTTGTTGGTCGCGAGATCGATGAACCCTGGGTCCTGATGCGAGAAACCGTTGTGATCCTGGCGCCAGACGGTCGAGGACAAAAGAATGTTCTGCGACGCCACCGACGCGCGCCAAGCCACATGGTTCGTGGCAATGTCGAGCCATTTCGCGTGCTGGTTGAACATCGAGTCGACGACGTGGGCGAACGCCTCGTAGGTATGGAAGAAGCCGTGCCGGCCGGAGAGCAAGTAACCTTCAAGCCACCCCAGGAGCGTGTGCTCCGAAAGCATTTCCATGACCCGTCCGTCGCGCGCCAGTTGGCCGCCATCCGCGTCCTCGGGCAACAAGTCGGCGATCCACGTTTTCTTGCTCACGTCGTAGATCGCCTGCAAGCGGTTGGAAGCGGTCTCGTCCGGACCGAATACGCGGAAGTTGTTCATGTTGTTGCGCATCACGTCGCGCAGGAACTCACCCAGCGGCTTGGTGTTTTCATGCAGCACTTTCCCCGCCTGCGCGACGTCCACCGCGTAGCTTCGGAAATCGGGAAGCTTGAGTTCCTTGCGCAGCAGGCCGCCGTTGGCGTGCGGATTTGCGCTCATGCGCCGCTGCCCAGAAGGCGCGAGAGCCTTGAGCTCCGGCCGTAAGCGGCCCTTTTGGTCGAAGAGCTGCTCGGGCTTGTAGCTGCGCATCCATTCCGTCAGCACGCCGAGGCTCGCCGGGTTTTCGCGCACATCCGAAAACGGCACCTGATGCGCGCGCCATGAGCCTTCAACCTTGTGGCCGCCGATTTCCTTGGGTCCGGTCCAGCCCTTGGGCGAGCGCAGCACGATCATCGGCCAGCGCGGTCGCTCGAAGTTTCCCGTGTGGCGCGCCTTCTTCTGGATCGCGCGAATCTCGGACACGACCGCGTCGAGCGTGGCGGCCATCTTCTGATGCATATCCGCGGGCTCCGAGCCCTCGACGAAATAGGGCTTGTAGCCGT
Source organism: uncultured beta proteobacterium (assembly GCA_963728935.1). Taxonomy (GTDB): domain Bacteria; phylum Pseudomonadota; class Gammaproteobacteria; order Burkholderiales; family Casimicrobiaceae; genus CAVSMC01. The sequence goes on from CAVSMC010000015.1 coordinate 10,231, forward strand.
AGCCGACGAACAGCGCCTCCAGCTCCTCGTGGCTGATGCGCGCGAGAATGGTCGGATTGGCGATCTTGTAGCCGTTCAGGTTGAGAATCGGAAGCACGGCGCCGTCGCGAACCGGATTGATGAACTTGTTGGAATGCCAGGCTGTCGCAAGCGGCCCTGTTTCGGCCTCGCCGTCGCCGACTACGCACGCTACGATGAGATCGGGGTTGTCGAGTGCAGCGCCGTAGGCGTGCGACAAGCTGTAGCCGAGCTCACCGCCTTCGTGGATCGAGCCCGGCGTCTCCGGCGTGACATGCGAGCCGATGTGGCCGGGAAAGGAAAACTGCTTGAAGAACTTCTGCATCCCCTCCTCGTCTTCGCTCTTGTCCGGATAGATCTCCGAGTAGGTGCCTTCGAGGTAGCCGGGGCCGAGCACGCCCGGAGCGCCGTGGCCCGGACCGGAAATGAAAATTACGTCGAGGTCGTCGCGTTTGATGACGCGATTGAGGTGCACCCATACGAAGGACAGCGCCGGGCTCGCGCCCCAGTGGCCGAGCAAGCGATGCTTGACGTGCTCCGCCTTCAACGGCTCTTTAAGCAAAGGGTTGTCCTTCAAATAGATCATTCCCACGGAGAGGTAATTGCACGCGCGCCACCAGGCGTCGAGCAGGCGCAGGTCCTCGCGCGCGAGCGGCTTCTGCGCGAATGCTTGCCGGCGCCGTTTTAGGGAATTCACCAAATCCGGACGGAACGCGGAGCATTTCTCCGTTGCGGCGGCACGAATCGAGCGGGGCCCGACAGGAACATGATGGATTTGTGACATTTTGATCATGCTCCGAGAAGAAACACCGGAAACACCGCTCGCGCTGAGCTGAACCGAACAACTGGGTAGACGGTAAAAACCAGCGCTGCGTCGGCGCGGTCTGAACCGCCGACGCGACGGCTCGCGATCGGCTGCGACTGATTATCATTAGCCGCGCAGCGCCCGTTTTGTGCTGAAATAGGCAGTTCGTCGCCGTCTCCTGCCCGAAAGCGAGCCATGGAAACGTTCGGGCGGCGTCTCCCTTTGCGGCAGACTCAAGGAATGCGGGGGATCCAAGTGCCTGAACGAACCGACCCGACGCGGCGATCGCCTAGCTCGAACCCGGTACGGTTGCGCTTCGACCGGTTCGAGCTGGACGAGGCCAACGCACGCTTGCTTCGCGAAGGCGCGCCAGTTGCTCTCACGCCGACCCCATTCGGTGTGTTGTGCGCACTGGTTCGTCAACCTGGGTCGCTGCTCACGACGAATGCGTTGCTTGATCAGGTTTGGGGCCACCAGTTCGTCACGGACTCGGTGTTGCGAACCGCGATCAGCGAGCTGCGGACAGCACTCGACGACGACGCCCGCAAGCCGCGCTTCATTGAAACGGTATCGCGGCGAGGCTACCGCTTCATCGCGGCGACCAGCCCAATCGTCACTGCGCCACCGGTCGCCACGGTTGTTTCACAAAGCCGTTCAACCGAGTCGGCGTCGTTCATCGGCCGCGCGGAAGCGCTTTTTCGACTCCGAACCCATTGGGATCTCGCCTGCAATGGCAAACGCAGGATCGTATGGGTCGCCGGTGAGCCAGGTATCGGCAAGACGACGTTGATCGAGCATTTCGTCGCGAGTCTCGGCGATGTTCTTTGCGTGCGCGGCCAGTGCGTCGACCAGTACGGCAGCGGGGAGCCTTACCTCCCCGTGCTCGAAGCACTGTCCGAGCTTTGCCGCCTGGACGGCACGCTCGTGCCGCTGCTGCGTGCGGTCGCGCCGACCTGGCTCTTGCAGCTACCGTGGTACAGCTCCGCCGAGGAGCGCGACGCCCTGCGGCGGGAGCTCGCCGGTGTCACGGCGGACCGCATGCTGCGCGAGATGGGCGAGCTTCTGGACCGCTCGGGCGAGCGCCGGCCGCTGTTGGTTGTCACCGAGGACCTTCACTGGAGCGATCGCGCGACGATCCAGCTCATCGACTACGTCGGGCGACGGCGCGGCAACGGGCGCCTCATGTGGCTCGCAACGTTTCGTCTCGCCGAGGTCGTGGCGCTCGATCATCCGCTCAATCCATTGCGCCGCGAGCTGCGGCTGCACGGCCTGTGCGAGGAGATCGTTCTCGACCCGTTCTCCGAAACGGAGGTCGCGCAATACGTGGCGGAACGATCGCCATCCGCCGCCAACGACGAAGCGTTCGTGCGCGCGTTGCACGAGCGGACCGACGGATTGCCGCTGTTCGTGGCATCCATCATAAGCGAGACGAGCGCGCGAGCCACGCAAGGCGAGGGTCACGTTGCGCCCGAACACGTGGCGAAAATCGCCGTTCCCGAGAACCTCGCGGCAATCATAGAGCACTACATCGCCAAGCTCGAGAACGAACAGCGCACAGTGCTCTGCGCGGCTGCCATTTGCGGCGTCCAGTTCCGCGCCGATACCATCGCAGCGGCGCTCGAGCGCGACTCCGACATGGTTGGCGATATCTGCGACAACCTCGCGCGCGAGCAGATATGGCTGGTTGCGCCGCGCGCGGACGAAGGCGGCGGCGACGCAGCGGGGACATATGCGTTCAGGCACGCGCTGTTCCGCGAGGTGTTGTACGAGCGCACGGCACCCTCGGCGCGGGCACAGCTTCACCGCAAGATCGGCGCTGCACTCGAACGAGCGCGCGCGGCAGGTCTGCCGATTACCGCCGCCGAGCTGGCGATGCATTTCGAGCGAGGCGGCGACGCGATGGCCGCCGTGCGCTACTACGCCGAAGCCGCCGACGCCGCTCTTGCCCACTTCACCCCCGAAGAGTGCATCAGGATCGTCGAACGCGCGTCGCCGCTGCTCGAGCAGGCGCCCGATGGGCCGGAGCGCAACGCGCTGCAAATCACGATCGGAACGCTTCACGGTGTCGCCGCCACCCGGGTGCTGGGCGTGGGCAGCGAAGCAAAGCAAGCGCTCAAGCGAGCGTACGCGCTGCTCGACAAAGCTCCGCAGCATCCGATCCGCGGTCGCCTGCTGCACGGATTCGGGTTCATGCTGACGCTACGCGCCGACTATGCCGAGGCGCTCGCCGTCGCCGATCGCGCGCAAGCGCTGGGATCGAGCACCAGCGATCCGGTGCTACTGTCGACCGCGTGCACAGTGCACGGGCAGGTCGATCAGCTTCAGGGGCGATCGCGTTCGGCCCGCACATGGCTCGAACGTGGGGTCGCGCTTGCCGAGCGGCTGGACGTTGGCCCTGGAGAATTCCTGGTAGACCCGCAGGTCGCGCTGCTCGGCTTGCTCGCCGTCCCTCTGCTTCATCTTGGCTCGGTCGAGCAAGCGCGCGCATCGCTGCAGCGCGCCTATGACCGCGCCCGCGATCGCGAATGGCCGATGGCGCGCCTTGCCGCGCTGTGGTACAGCGCGCTGTTCGAGGTGCGGCTCGGCAACGTCGAGCGCGTAGCCGCTCTTGCCGACGAGATGCACGCGCTCGTCGACGAATTCGCGCTCGCGCATGGTCGAACGGCGAGTCGGTGGTTTCGCGGCTGGGCCGACGCCCGAATGGGCGAGCCGCGCGACGGTCATCGACGAATCCGCGACGCGTACGAAGAGAACGCGCGTCTTGGAATGCTGGCAGGCGCAAGCGAGGTCCTCGGGTACGCGACCGAGGCGCTGCTCCTCGCCGGCGACGTCGAAGGAGCGCAGAAGGAGCTCGAACAAGCGCTGCACGTCGCCGACAAGCTCGGCGAACGCGTCTATCTGCCGCAGCTTCACCTGATGGATGCCGCGATCGCTCGCGCGCGCGGCGAGCGCAAACTCGCCGCGGCGTCGGTTCGGCGCGCCATCGCGGAGGCGAGAACGCAGGACGCGCCGTGGCTCGAGCTGATGGCGTTGACCGAGTTCTGCGAAAACGACCGCGCGACTCCTGAAGACCGAAGCGCGCTTGCGGCCCTCGTCGATCGGCTTCCGGAAGCGAGCGAGACGACGGTGCTCGCGAAGGCGCGCGCGCTGATCCACACGACCAAGCGCGCGTGAGCCGCGCTCGCGGCCTCGGCACGCCGGCTCACGCCATGATGTTCACACCGCCGTCGACATAGAGCGTCGCGCCCGACATGCGGCGCGCGTACGGCGTCGACAGAAAGCCGCACGAGTAGCCGACGTCCATGATGTCGACGAGCTCGCCGAGCGGTGCGCGCTGTTCCGCTTCGTTCAGCAGCAACTGGAAATCCTTGATGCCGGAGGCGGCGCGCGTCTTGAGCGGTCCCGGCGAGATCGCGTGCACCCGGATGCCCTTCGGACCGAGCTCGTAAGCAAGGTAGCGACAACAAGCTTCCAGCGCGGCCTTGACCGGTCCCATCACGCTGTAGGTCGGCACCACCTTGTTCGCGCCGTGATACGTCATCGCAAACATCGTGCCGCCGTCGCGCATCAACGGTGCGGCGAGCTTGGCCATGCGCACGAACGAATGGCACGACACATCCATGGCGGTGGCGAAGCCTTTAGCGGAGCAGTTGAGCAGGCCGCCTTGCAGGTCGTCCTTCGGCGCGAACGCGATCGAGTGCACGAGGATGTCGAGCCGGCCCCACTGGGTCGCGATCGCGTCGAAGACCTGCTCGAGCTGTCCCGGAAGCGCGACCTCGAGCGGCAGGAAGATCGAAGCGTCGAGCTCCTGCGCGAGCGGCTCGACGAACCGGCGCGCCTTGTCGTTCAGGTACGTGATCGCGAGATCGGCTTTGAGGTCGCGAAACGCCTTCGCACAGCCGTACGCAATCGAGTTCTCGTTCGCGATGCCGACGACGAGCGCCTTCTTGCCTTCGAGGATCGGACCAGGATTGTGTTCTGTCATGGCGGGTTGCCTTCTCAGAGTTGCATCGTCGGCACGTCGTTGCGCACATCGAGCGTCGCTTCGGTCGCTTCGAGCACCTGCTGCACCGATACGCCCGGCGCGATCTCGACGAGCGTCGCGCGCCCCTTGTCGAACGCAATGACGGCGAGCTCCGTGACCACGAGGTCAACGCTTCGCGCCGACGTGAGCGGGAGGTTGCATCGCTTGACGATCTTCGGCGCGCCTTTCGCCGTGTGCTGCATCGCGACCACCACGCGCTTCGCGCCCGTTACGAGATCCATCGCGCCGCCCATGCCGGGTACCATCTTGCCGGGGATCATCCAGTTCGCGAGCTTGCCCTGCTCGTCCACCTGTAGCGCGCCGAGGACCGTTACGTCGACGTGTCCGCCGCGGATCAGTCCAAACGACATCGCGCTGTCGAACGTGCACGCGCCGGGAATCGCGGTGACCGGCCGGCCGGCGGCATCGGTGAGGCGCGCCTGCGCCAAACCCTCCGCCGGGATCGGCCCGGTGCCGATGAGGCCATTCTCGGATTGGAAAAAGATGTGGATACCGGGCGTGACGTAGTTCGCCACGAGCGTCGGGATACCGATGCCGAGATTGACGAGCATGCCGTTTGTGAGCTCGCGTGCGATCCGCTTTGCGATCAGGATTTGCGCGTCCATGGTCAGACCTTCGCGATCAGGTAGTCGACGATCGGCGCGGGCGTCATCACCTGGTCGGGCGAGATCATCCCGACCGGCACGATGTGCTCGGCTTCAACGATGACGGTGTCACCGGCCATCGCGATCACCGGGTTGAAGTTGCGCGCGGTGAGCGCGTAGGTGAGGTTGCCGAGATAGTCGGCGACGAACGCCTGCACCAGCGCGAAATCGGCGTGGAGCGCCGTTTCCACCAGGAACTCGCGTCCATCGACCTCGAGCTCGCGCTTGCCTTCCTCGACCACCGTGCCTACGCCGGTCGGCGTAAGGATGCCACCGAGGCCGAATCCCGCCGCGCGGATACGCTCGATCAGCGTGCCCTGCGGGATGAGCTCGACTTCCATCGTGCCGGCCAGCATCTTCTTTTGCGTCTCCGGGTTAAGGCCGATATGGCTCGCGATCACCTTGCGCACAGCACCCGCGGTGACGAGCTTGCCGATCCCGATACCGGGCAGCGCGCTGTCGTTCGCAATCACGGTGAGGTCACGCTTGCCTTGGCGCAGCAGCTCGTCGATGAGGCCCTCGGGCGTGCCAACGCCCATGAAGCCCCCGATCATCAGTCTCGCGCCGTTCGGTATGCAGGCGACGGCGTCGTGCAGTGTGCTCGTATGCATTTGGGGTTCCCGTGTGTCGATCAGGAGTGTCGTCACACCATGATGTTGACGCCGCCATCGACGAACAGCGTGCTGCCCGTCATGTGCCGCGCATACGGTGTCGCGAGGTAGGCGCACGCGAAGCCGATGTCCATGATGTCCACCTGCGCGCCGAGCGGCGCGCGGTGCACGGCATCGTTCAGCAGACGATCGAAGTCCTTGAGGCCGGCCGCCGCACGCGTCTTGAGCGGCCCCGGCGAGATCGCGTGCACGCGGATGCGCCGCGAGCTCAATTCGAGGGCGAGGTAGCGACACGCCGCTTCCAACGCGGCCTTCGTCGGTCCCATGACGTTGTAGTTCGGGACCACGCGCTGCGCCCCGAGATAGGTCATCGCGAACATCGTGCCACCGTCGCGCATCAGCGGCGCGGCGAGCTTCGCCATGCGCACGAACGAGTGAACCGACACGTCCATCGCCTTGCGAAAAGCGGCGCCGGAAACGTCGACCAGCGGGCCGCGAAGTTCCTCGCCGGCACCGCCGGAGATCGAATGCACGACGATGTCGAGCCGACCCCACTCGCGCTCGATGCGCTCGAACACCGCTTCGAGCTGGCCCGGCATGGCCACGTCGAGCTGCATGAATATCGGCGCCTCGAGGCTCCGCGCGATCGGCTCGACGTAGGAGCGCGTCTTTTCGTTCACGTACGTGATCGCGACATCGGCGCCTACCTCGCGGAACGCGCAGGCGCAGCCGTTCGCAATCGAGTGCTCGTTCGCGATGCCGACGATCAGCGCCTTGTGGCCGTCGAGGACACGCGGCGTCATTGCGCAATCCAGCCGCCATCGATCGGCAGCGCCGCACCGCGAATCTGCGCGGCGGCACCCGAGCAGAGGAACACGACGAGCGCACCGATCTGCTCCGGCGTCGCGAATGCGAGCGATGGCTGCTTCTCGCCGAGCAGCCGAGCCGTCGCCACATCGCCGGAAACCCCTTCGTGCGCGGCGATATCGCTTATCTGCTTTTGCACGAGCGGCGTGAGCACCCAGCCCGGACAGATCGCGTTGCACGTGATGCCGGTCGTCGCGGTTTCGAGCGCCACGACCTTGGTGAGGCCGACGACGCCATGCTTCGCCGCCACGTACGCGATCTTGTTCTTCGAAGCGACAAGACCGTGCGCCGATGCAATGTTGACGATGCGGCCCCAGTTGCGCTCCCTCATCTGCGGCAGAACCGCCTTGATCGCGTGGAAGTTCGATGAAAGGTTGGTCGCGACGATCGCATCCCAGCGCTCGTCGGGAAAATCGTCGGTCGGCGCCGTATGCTGGATGCCCGCGTTGTTCACCAACACGTCGATCGCACCGAACGCCCGTGCCGCCTCGGCCACCATCCGGCGGACGTCGGCGGGCTTCGCGATGTCGGCACCGTCGAAGAAGACGTTGACGCGATATTCGCCGGCAAGCCGCTCGCGCAACGCTTGAATCTCCCGCGCGTCGCCGAAGCCGTTCAACAACACGTTGGCGCCTTCGGCGGCGAGCGCCCGTGCGATGCCGAGTCCGATGCCGGACGTAGAGCCGGTGATGATCGCGGACCGGTTTTCGAGCGTTCGCGTCGTTCTCATCGCGCCTAAACCCGAAAGACTCGGTCGTTTTCGACGCCAACGCGATCGCCGACGCGCAGGTAGACATCGCGCGAATCCTCGATGATGACCGTGCTTCCCGCATCGAGCCGAACCGTGATCCGATATCGCGAGCCGCTGACTTTCCGCCCCACTTCGCGGCCGACCACCGCGCCCCCGATGGCGCCGGCGATCGTCGCTACCGTGTTGCCGGTGCCGCGGCCGATCTGGTGGCCGATGACGCCGCCCGCAATGCCGCCGAGCACGGTGCCGACGTTGATGGGCTCATTGTCCGAAGCCCGGTAGATCTCGATCGCGTCCACGTTCCCGTAATCGACGCTGACCGAGTTTCGCAGCGCCGGCTCGTTCGCGCACGACGAGAGCAGCGCCGCCGTCAATACAAGCGCCGCGAATCGAATGAGACTTGCAATCATGGTCGTTCCCAATGCGGAGTTCGTGATGGGCGGCAAGGGAGGCGACGGCACGCTTTGGGGAGAAACGCGTGCTGTGTGCTCTGGTCGACTCCCCTGCCATTGAAGTGATTCGAAGAACGCATGCGGCGCATCGTAGCCCGGGGCCCCCCGACAGTCGTCAGCGAAACGTCGCCGTTTCGTCGTGATTGGGTGGACGGGCATGCCGCGGCAAGACGCAGCACGGACGCAAAGCGTCCTCTGCATGACGACCGCTCAGCCGAATGGAAGGTCGCGCGCACGGTCACCCGATGCGGATGAAATGGCGACGGAAATCTCACAACTTCGCGCCGGCCGACCCCTACGCTAGCTCCAAATGCGCGCGACCACCGATTCGTGCCTCGCCTCGTCGAGTCGAGGCGTGACGCTGACTTCCACGAGGCAATTGCGATGAAACGCTCGCTGCATCAATTTTTGGCGCTTGTGCTCGCAGCCGCGATTGGCGGTCTGTCGGTGTACGGCTTGTTGTACATGCCGACTGCCCCGACAAGTCGCCCTTGGACGCCGCCGATCATGCTTGCGCCGACACGCTTCATCCCTGTCCCCATCCGATCCGCGGTCTCGCACGCTCAGGATGCGACAAGCGCCGTTACCGGCCCCGATGCGGGCACGCATGCGCCGATCGACATCACGACGAACGGCAAGCGCGCGACCGTTGACGTACATCTCGCGCCGCTTGCACAGCAGTCGAGGCAATGAGCATCTTTGCGCTTCACTGCGCCAAAGGGTTGGCATGCGCCGTCGTGTCGCTCCTCTGCGCGATCTCGCATGCGCTCGCGCAGCCCGGCGTGTCGGCGCAGCTTGCCAAGGAGACGAGAGGCGGGATCGAGCGCCCGGAAATCGGATTGTCATTTCCGACGGGCCTTCTCGGGCAGCTCGGTTCCGCAGAGTGGGTTGCGACCGTGAATCTCGACGTCGCTCGATGGCACGCAACGGCGCACGAGCACGGCCATTCACACGTCGACGACTTCGGCGTGACGCCGCAATTGCGTCTGCTGCCCGCCAGCCGTGGATCGTGCGAGCCTTTTGTCGATCTCGGCGTTGGCGCGCATCGGCTGTCCGACCACGAACTGGGCGAAATGCAGCTCGGTACCAACTTTCAGTTCGGCGAGTATCTCGGCGTCGGCGCAGCGCTCGGTGAGCGCCGCCGGCCCACAGTGGCGATACGGCTGTTGCACGAATCGAACCGCGGCATCAACCGCTCCAACAGCGGGCTTACGGCTTTCGGCGTGCGCTTCGAATACCGTTTGCCTTGAGGCCCCGACGCGCCAGGCAGCGCCCGCGGTTAGCCGTGCGCGACGCCGACAATGGAGCGTCGCGTCCAGAGGTTCCACGCCATCTTCGACCTCTTCACAAAATCCCGACGGAACGCAGACCGTTCGTTGACGACGCCGCGCGTGCGCACCGCTACGCTGGCATCGTGTACACACGGCATCGCAGAGCAGTGCGGCGACCCGTTCGTACAGGTAAAGGACATGAGAAACCCCGTCGAGGCAAGACCATGAACGATTACAAGCCGCTGGTGAGCTCCGCACCCGCACACAGCATCCTGAACGCACAGGCGTTCCATTACACGAACAGCGTCGCGACCGACATTCGCAAGACCTTCGATAAATTCAGACAAAGTCAGGCGAGGGCTGCTCGCGCGCTGGTGAACGCCGCGAGCAACGTGCGGCCGTTGGCGCTCGCGTGCTCGCAGCCGACCGCACGCTGACCGAACGCGCCGGCGCCGCCGCCGCGCGGCGCCTCGCCTCGGATGGCCGCCACGTCGTGCTCCTCGGACGACCCGCTGCCAAGACATCGGCGTTCGCGCATGAACTCAATACCGAGTAGTTCCTCGGCGATTTCACCCGGCTGAGGTGCGTGCGAGAGCTCGCCGATCGGCTGCTCGCGCGCTATCCGCGAATCGACGTTCTCGCCCACAACGGCGGCGGCCCGCGAGCATCCGCGGTGTGCGCGCGGAGCAGGACGGCGTGGCAATGAAAGGAGACGACATGAAGACGTTTGCGATGGCAAGGCTTTGCGCCTTGGCGATGTGCGCGACGCTTGTCGCATGCGCCGCGACGGGCATACGCGTGACGTCCGACAGTGGTGTGTAAGGTCGATGACTGGAGCTCAGCCATTGTGGTGCAGCAACGTCGGCGGCTGCGTCTCGTCCGCGCCGCACATCGCGGCGCCGGGTTCCGCGCAGCGCGCGGGCATGCCAGTGCAGGCGCCGTCTCATAACTGCGACGAAAGCCGGACGTTTCGCTGACAAACCGTCATCCTCTGACGCGTAATCTGGACCCATTAGCCCACCAGCCGGTGTTTCCATGACACTCGATCCATCGTTCAAATCCGCGCATGATTTCGAAGTCCTTCGCAACCGTACATTCGACGAAATAGCCGTCGGCGACCGCGCGAGTGTCGAGCGCACGCTGACCGCGGCCGACATCCAGCTGTTCGCCGCGATGTCGGGCGACATCAATCCGCAGCACATCGACTCGGAGTTCGCCGCGTCGACGCGTTACCACGGCGTCATCGCGCACGGCATGTGGGGCGCGGCGCTGATCTCCGCCGTGCTCGGCACGCGGCTCCCCGGGCCCGGCACCGTCTATGCCGCACAGACACTGACTTTCCACGCGCCGGTGCGCGTCGGCGACACGCTGAAAATCTCGGTCACCGTTACTGCGCGCGACGAAAAGACGCATCGCGTGGTTCTCGCTTGCGAATGCACGAATCAGGATGACAAGACCGTGATCTCGGGCGAGGCCACGGTGCTCGCACCCACCGAGCGAATCGAGCGACCGCGCGGCACGCTGCCGCAACTGCGGATCGCGATCGTCCAGGGCGACGATCTCGTTCGGCTGGTGCAGTACGTGCGACCGCTCGGGCGCATCAAGGTTGCTGTCGTTCATCCGTGCGACGACGTGAGCCTGTCCGCCGCGCTCGACGCCCATGCCGCCGGACTGATCGATCCGGTACTGATTGGTCCGCGCGAGCGCATCCAGGCCGTCGCGCAAAACGCTGGCGTGGATATTGGCGGGATCGCGCTCGAAGACGTGCCGCACAGCCACGCTGCGGCCGCTCGCGGCGTCGAGCTCGCCGTCAAGGGCGAAGTCGAGGCGCTGATGAAGGGGAGCCTCCACACCGACGAGCTGATGGCGGCCGTCGTCGCAAGCCCGCTTCGCACTGCACGTCGCATGAGCCATTGCTTCCTGATGCAGACGCCGGCGTATCCGCGGCCATTCATTATCACCGATGCCGCGGTGAACATCGCGCCGACGCTGCAGGTAAAAGCCGACATCATCCGCAACGCGATCGACCTCGCGCACGCATTCGGCGTTGCAAAGCCGCGCGTCGCGATCCTCGCGGCCGTGGAGACGGTCAACCCGAACATGCCGGCGACGCTCGATGCGGCGGCGCTGTGCAAGATGGCGGACCGCGGTCAGATCGCCGGTGCCGTGCTCGACGGACCGCTCGCATTCGACAACGCCGTATCGGCCGCTGCCGCGCGCACCAAGGGCATCGTCTCCGACGTCGCAGGCGCCGCCGACATCCTCGTCGTCCCCGACCTCGAAAGCGGCAACATGCTTGCGAAGCAGCTGATGTACCTCGGTGGCGCCGCGAGCGCCGGCATCGTCCTCGGTGCCCGCGTGCCGATCATGCTCACCAGCCGTGCCGATTCGCGCGAGTCGCGCATTGCGTCATGCGCGGTTGCGCTGGTCGCCGCGCGGCGCAATGCGCAGCCCGGCGCGATCACCGGATTGCCGTCCGCGCCAGCCGCGTTCGCTCCCGCCGAAGCGGTACGAGGACCTGCACCGCAGGAGCTCAATTCATGAGCATGCCGGTTCTGGTTCTGAATTGCGGCTCGTCGAGCATCAAGTTCGCGCTGTTCGACGGCGCGGTCGAGCCGTTGCCGCGCAAGCCACTATGGGCCGGCAACGTGGAAGGAATCGGAGGCAAATATACGAGGCTGGTCGAGTCCGACCGAGCGCCGGTAACGCTTGCGCTCGGCGGTGACAAACCGTACCACGCCGCCTTGCAACACGTGCGCGCCTGCGTCGAAACGAAAACAGGCGGACAGCCGCCGGCGGCAATCGCCCATCGCGTCGTGCACGGGGGCAGCAAGTACGCGGCGCCGGTGCGCGTGGACACGCGCGTGCTCGCCGACCTCAAGACCTACATTCCGCTCGCGCCGCTGCACCAGCCGTTCGCGCTGGAAGCGATCGGCGTCCTGCTCTGCGAGCTGCCCGACCTGCCGCAGGTCGCGTGCTTCGACACGGGGTTCCATCGCACGCTCGCGCCGGTCGAGCAGATGATGGCGCTGCCGTACGAGCAATGGCAGCGCGGCGTGCGGCGCTACGGCTTCCACGGCCTGTCGTACGAGTACATGGCGATCGCGCTCGCCGAGCGGCACGGCGATGCGGCGCGCGGACGCACGATCGTCGCGCATCTCGGTAGCGGCGCGAGCCTGTGTGCGACGCATCGGCTGCAAAGCGTCGCCACGACGATGGGCTTTTCCGCACTCGACGGCCTGATGATGGGAACGCGATGCGGCTCGCTCGACCCCGGCGTGCTTCTGCACCTGATCGACACCGAAGGGCTCGACGCCGAGCAGCTCACACACCTGCTCTACCACGAATCCGGCCTGCTCGGCGTGTCGGGCGTGTCGGCGAGCCCGAAGGATCTGCTCGAAGTCGAGCAGACAAACCCTCGTGCACGCGCAGCGCTGGAACTCTACGTGCGACGGATCGTCCGCGAGATCGGAGCCCTCACAGCCGTGCTCGGCGGGCTCGACATGCTCGCCTTCACCGCCGGGGTCGGCGAGAACAGCGCGGTGTTGCGCGAGCGCATCTGCGCGGCGCTCGGCTGGCTCGGCATGGACATCGACGGCGACGCGAACCGCGCCAATGCATCGACGATCTCGCGCCCGACGAGCCGCGTTCGCGTAACGGTGGAGCCGACCAACGAGGAATGGATGGCGGCGTGCCATGCCGTGCGCACGCTTCGCGGCGCCGTTCGGATCGACGCATAGGAGCGAAACGATGAGTGAACAACGAGACGTCGAGATCGCCTGGTGGGCGAAGAACATCGACGACATCGATCGTGAGATCGCCAGGCTGTGCCTGCTGTGCCAGGTAAGGATCCTCGATCACGGCGTCATCGAACGCGTGCTGAAGAAGGACGCTTCGGTGTGCGCAACATCGAACCCGATCGCTTTCGCGAAGCTGCACGACATGCTGATGCTGTACTTCGGCATGCGCACGAAGTCCGTCGAGGCGGTCGGAGAGGTGCAAACGGAGCAGATCGAGCGGCACGTCGTCGAGCAGCTTCGGGGCCGCTTCGCCGAGTTGCTTGGAACGTGGCCGCCCGCATAAGCGATGGATAGCGCGCTCATCCCCGCGATGGCAGGCGTGCTCGGGTCGCTCGTCGGCGGCTCGGCCACTGTCGCAACCACGTGGATCATCCAGAAGCGCGCGGGCAGGCGTGAGCTGATCGAGCTCGAGTCGATCCGCACTGGCGTGTATCGCGAACCGCCGCGTCGGGAGAGTGCGCTCCGGATCGCGGGCGGACCACGGGAATCCTTCGCGCGCCCACCGGGGCGTCTTCCGTTCACCAAATCCCGACGGAATGGCGACGCTTCGCTGACGACTCGCGCCGACTGCCCCCTTACGCTGATGCCATATCGAAGCTCACACAACCGCGACGCCCATGCCGCCACTTGCACCCTTTGCTGACCTGTCCTGGTTGATCACGCCTGACCGCCGTTTTGCCAACCCGACGGGCAGCGGACGTGAATCACCCGACCAGTCGCTCGCGACGCTGAACGCCCCTCACGAGGGTCGAAGGTCCGTGCGCGACATCGCGGCCATGCTCGCCGCGTCGCTCGCATTCGGTCTCGTCGGCTGCGCCACACCGGTGCTCAAGCCGTCGGTCGACGTTCCGCCCCGATTCGCCGCCGCCGCGGCAAGCGACATCGGACCCGAAGTGGCATGGTGGGACAGCTACGGCGACGCGGTGCTGTCCGACCTCGTTCGCCGGGCAGCTCGCGAGAACCGGGACGTCAAGATCGCCGCGGAGCGCGTGCGCGCTGCGCGAGCCGGTGAGACGGTCAGCCGCTCGTGGATGTATCCGAGCGTCGGCATTCACGGCGGCGGCTTCGATCACCGAACGGGTTACGGGTCGGACATCAAGCAAGCCGTTCCGGAGGCCGCAGACACGAAGGGCTGGCAGGGCGGTCTCGACGTATCGTGGGAAATCGACATCGCCGGCCGTCTGCGCGCGGGCGCTGCCGCCGCGGCAGCGGAGACACTCGCGACCGAGCACACCGCGAGAGGCGTTCGTCTGCTGGTCGTAACCGACGTCGCGACCAACTACTTCACGCTCGTCGGCGCGCTGCGCCAGCTCGACACCGTACGTGCGATATCGGCGGCGCAGGACGAGACGCTGCGCCTCGTGAGAGCCCGGCAACGTGCGGGCCTCGCGACGCCGTTCGACGTCGAGCGCGCGCAGACCGAAGCTTCGAAAGCGCACGCGGCGATACCGCCACTCGAAACGCTTGCGACCGTGTCGCGTCACCGCATCGCCGTGCTGATCGGCGACCAGGCGTTCAATGCGTCGGCGATCGCACCGTCGCGTGGCGACATCACCCTTCCGATGGCACATGCGGGACAACCCGCCGCGCTGCTGCAGCGCCGGCCCGATCTGCTCGCCGCGCAAGCGCAGCTCGCCGCCGCCAACGCCCGCCGCCAGCAGGCGATGGCCGAATGGTTCCCGCGGCTCTTGCTCGGCGCAATGTTCGGCCGCGAGGGCCTCGACATAAATGGCGTTGCGCTCGGCGCCGCGCGCTTCACCAACGTGGCGGCGATGATCGCGATGCCAATCTTCAACGCCGGACGCACGCAAGCGATCAACGACATCGCCGAGAGCGGGCAGAAGGAAGCGGTCCTCCACTACGAAGACGCGATCGTGCGCGCGCTCGAGGATGTCGAGAACACGCTCGTCGCTCTCGATCAGGAGCGCCAGCGCACGCAGCTGCTGCAGAGCGCTTCGGCCTCGGCCGAGTCGGCGCTCGGGCGCGCGCAATCGCTGTACGACCGCGGACAGATCGATCTGCTGCCGCTGCTCGACGCGCAGCGCGTGCGGCTGTCGGTGCGCATCGGCGCCAACGACGCCAACACGCAAACGCTGCTCGACAGCGTGCAGCTTTACAAGGCGCTCGGCGGAGGCTGGGAGGTCTTCGAGCCTGCCGCCGACGCAGCCCAATCCCCGAATTCATGAACCCATTCGACCGATACGAGGAACTCTCGTGAAAAGCTCGCTTCCCCTGGCGCCCATCGCCCTATCGATCGCTGCGATGCTGTCCGGCTGTTCGCACCCGCCGCCACCCGAGCCGCCGCGTGCGGTTCGCACCGTGGAGGTCCGCTACGAAAAGACGCAGGAATCGGATCGCTACTTCGGCTCCGTGCAAGCGCGCTACGAGGTCGACCAGGCGTTTCGCGTCGGCGGCAAGGTGGTGACCCGCAAGGTCGACGTCGGCCAGAAGGTGCGGCAAGGCGACGTCATCGCCGTGCTCGACGAAACCGATTACAGGCTCGCGGTCGAGGCCGCGCAACAACAGCTCGCGGCCGCGGAAGCGCAGGCGCGCCAGGCGCAGTCGGATCGGCAGCGCCTCAACGCGTTGAAGACGGACGGCTCGGTCAGTCCTTCCGACGACGAGAAGGCGCAGAGCAACGCGCAGACGACGCGTGCCACCGCGGAAGCCGAAGCGCGAAAGCTCGAGCTCGCGCGTAATCGCCTCGCGTACACGACGCTTCACGCATCGCAGGACGGTGTGGTCACGAGCGTGAAGTTCGAAGTCGGCCAGGTCGTCGGCGAAGGGCTGCCGATCGTGTCGATTGCAAAGGAGGGCGAGCCGGAAATCGTCGTCAACGTGCCGGAGGATCAGCTATCGGTCTTCAAGACGTCGCGGTACAAGGCCGCGCTCACGAGCGCGCCCGACCAGGCATTCGACGTCGTGTTGCGCGAACTCTCTCCGCAAGCGGCTTCGACAACGCGGACCTTCCGCGCTCGCCTGAAGCCGGTGACCGCACGTGCGCTCCCGCTCGGCGCGAGTGCGAGGCTCGTGGTCGAGCGGCCGGTGGGCGACACGCCGGCGGCCGCAATTCCCGCATCGGCGATCACCCAGAACAAGGGCCAGCCCGCGGTCTGGGTCGTTCATCGCGGCGCAACCGATGCCGGCGGAACGGTCGACCTGACGAACGTTGTCGTTCATGAGTATCGCAACGACATCGTGCTCGTGTCCGGACCGTCCCCAGGTGAACTCGTCGTGACCGCCGGCGTGCAAAAGATGGCGCCGGGACTCCATGTCGCGCTGCCCGCTGTGCAGCCGAGCGCAGCCGTCGCCTCGCAGGCCAAGTGATGAAATCGTTCAACCTCACCGAATGGGCGCTCACCCACCGCGCCATCGTGCTGTTCCTGATCCTCGTGATTGGCATCGGCGGAGTGCTTGGCTTCGGCAAGCTGGGGCAGCTCGAAGATCCGAACTTCTCCGTGCCCTCGATGACCGCGGTCGTGATCTGGCCCGGCGCCACCGCGCAGCAGATCCAGGACGAGGTCCTGAACCGCATGGAGAAGAAGTTCGAGCAGCTCGACCACTTCGAGAAGGTCAAGACGTATGCGCGCCAGGGCTACGGCGGCATGACGATCACGGTCAAGGGTGGCACCTCGCACGCGGACCAGCGTGAAGCGTGGTACCAGGCACGCAAGAAATTCAGCGACGTCAAGCTCGAGCTGCCCGACGGCGTCATCGGCCCGATCTTCAACGACGAATACGGCGACGTGACCGGGCTGCTCTATGCGGTGAAGGGCGACGGCATCAGCCAGTGGGAGCTCTCCAACATCTCGGAGGACATCAAGCGGCGCCTGCTGAAGGTGCCGATGGTCAAGAAGGTCGACGTGATCGGCAAGCAGGCGAAGAAGGTCTACGTCGAGTTCTCCAACGAGCGGCTGGCCGCGCTCGGGATCACGCCGCTGATGCTCGGGGAAAGCCTGCGCAATCAGAACAGCGTGCACGCGAGCGGTCAGGTCGACACCAACGGCGACCGCGTCATGGTGCGCGTGAGCGGCCAGTTCAACAGCCTGGACGACATCCGCAACGTCCCGATCTCCGCCGGCGGCCGGCAGATCAAGCTCGGCGACATCACGACGATCACGCGCGGATACGAGGATCCACCGCTGTACACGGTACGCCACAACGGCCAGCAGGTGATCATGCTGGGCATCGTGATGACCGACGACGGGAACATCGTCGACCTCGGCAAGTCGCTCGAGAAGGTTGTCGCGAACATCGAGAGCGAGCTGCCCTACGGAGTCGAGCTCGAACGCGTGGCCGACCAGCCGAAGGTCGTCAGCGAATCGATCTGGGAATTCGAGCGCTCGCTGATGGAAGCGCTCGCGATCGTGCTCGCGGTGAGCCTGTTGAGCCTTGGATTTCGCACCGGCATCGTGGTCGGGCTTTCGGTGCCGATCGTGCTCGGCGTCGTCGCGCTGGTGATGATCGTCGCGGGCTGGAACCTCGAGCGCGTGTCGCTCGGGTCGCTCATCATCGCGCTCGGCCTGCTGGTCGACGACGGCATCATCGCGGTGGAGATGATGGTCGTGAAGATGGAAGAAGGCTGGGATCGCGTCAAGGCGGCCGCCTTTTCGTACGCGGCGACTGCGATGCCGCGGCTCACCGGTGCGCTTATCACCGTCGCGGCATTCATGCCGATCGGCTTCTCGAAGTCGACGACCGGCGAATACGCGGGGGGCATTTTCTGGATCGTCGGCACGGCTGTCGTGTTTTCGTGGGTCGTCTCAGGGATCATCACGCCCTACCTCGCCGTCAAGATGCTGCCGGACTTCAAGAAGCATGAACACGGCAGCGATCCGTACGACACGCCCTTCTACCGGAGGCTCCGCGGCTGGCTCGACTTTGCCATCGAGCGCCGCTGGTTCGTGATCGGCATCACCGTGGCCGCTCTGGCCGCCGCGATTGCCGGAAGCAGGTTCGTGCCACAGCAATTCTTCCCCAACAGCTCGCGGCCCGAGCTCGTCGTCGAGCTGCGACTGAAGGAAGGCGCCTCGTTCGCCGCGACGACCGAGCAGGTCAAGAAAATGGAGGCCGTGCTCGCGAAAGACGACGACATCACGTTGTACACCGCGTACACCGGCGCCGGCCAGCCGCGCTTCTATCTGTCGCTCGATCCCGAGCTGCCCAATCCCGGCTACGCGGCCTTCGTCGTCATGACGAAGGACACCGAGGCGCGTGAACGCGTCCGCTCGCGACTCATGTCAAGCGTCAACGAGCAATTCCCGAACGTGTGGGTACGCGTGACGCGTCTCGAGCTGGGCCCGCCGGTAGGCTTCCCGGTCCAGTTCCGCGTCGTCGGTCCCGACACGCAGAAGGTGCGCGAGATCGCGCGCGAGGTCGAAGCGGTGGTCGCGTCGAGTGCCAAGGTGCGCGACGTCCAGCTCGACTGGAACGATCCGGTTCGCGTGCTAAGAGTGGACCTCGACCAGGACAAGGCGCGCGCGCTTGGACTCGCGCCGGCCGATGTCGCCTTCGTCACCCAAACGTTTTTGAACGGCGCTCCGCTGTCGCAGTTCCGCGAGCACGAAGACCTGATCGACATCGTCGCGCGGGCCGTGCCTTCGGAGCGCCTCAACGTCGACACGCTGAAGAGCATCAACCTCTACACACGCGAAGGGACGGTCGTGCCGTTGTCGCAGGTCGCACGCGTGCGCTACGAGCTCGAAGAGCCGGTGCTGTGGCGGCGCAACCGCGACATGGCAATCACCGTGCGCGCCGACGTCAAGGATGGCGAACAGGGCGTGTCGGCAACGCAGGAGATACGGCCGATGCTGAAGGACATCGAGGCGAAGCTGCCGTTCGGGTATCGCATCGACGTCGGTGGCGCGGTGGAAGAAAGCGACAAGGCGAACCGCGCGCTCGCCGCAGTGTTCCCGGTGATGCTGATCACCATCCTGACGATCCTGATGCTGCAGCTGCAGAGCTTCTCGCGGATGTTCATGGTGTTCCTGACCGCGCCGCTCGGGCTGATCGGCGTTGTCGCCGCGCTGCTCGTCTTCCAGGCGCCGCTCGGTTTCGTCGCGATCCTCGGCGTCACCGCGCTGTGCGGGATGATCATGCGCAACGCGGTCATCCTCGTCGACCAGATTCAAAGCGAGATGGCCGCGGGCCTCGATCCCTGGAATGCCGTGCTCGACGCCGCGGTCCACCGGACGCGACCGGTGTTGCTCACCGCGGCGGCGACGGTGCTTGCGATGATTCCGCTCGCGCGCAGCATCTTCTGGGGCCCGATGGCGATCGCGATCATGGGCGGGCTCACCGTCGCCACCGTGCTGACGATCGTCTTCGTGCCGGCGCTTTACGCCGCGTGGTTCCGCGTCGAGCGGGCGGCCGCCGCTACGCCGGCGCCATCAGCGGTTCCTGTAACGGCATGACGCGTCGAGCGGCCTTGTCGGGCAAGAAGGTGTTCCGCTCGGCGCGCGTGCCCGGCGTGGCGATGTTGCGCCGCGACGCCGCCGAGCGACGAATGATGCGGATGGAGTGAGGATGCGTGCGGCGATGCCCGCTGCCGCTGCCAGTCCCTGCTGCAAGGTGATCCGCGCGGCGATGCTGGCGATCGTCCTCGCAAGTGCGGCGATCCCGCCGTGTGCAGCCGAGGAGCCGACCGCGGGCACGACGGCGAGCGCCGCGAAGCCCGCGCCGGCCCCAACACTCTCCAACATCATCCCCGCCCTGGCCCGCGTCGACGCGCTGCAGCGTGACATCGAGGCGTCGTTGCGGGACACGGCCGACTGGGCGTCGCTGACCAACCCTCTTGACAGCCCCGCGCTTGCGCCGTCCTTCCAGACGCTCGAAAACGCCGGCGATGCGGTGACGCGCGTGCGCTACATGGAGCTTCGCGCGCTCGACGTTCATCTGCGCGAGCGGTTGCGCGAGACGAGCGAGGCGACCACCGCGATTGCCGCTCTCGCACAGAAGTTCGTCGCGCACGTGGACCGCATTGACGGCGAGGCGGCGCTCTGGCCCGAGCGTGCGAAGCTCGCAAGCGATGCGCAGGCGCCGGTCGAGTTGCAACGCAGCGTCGACGCCGTCCCACCGCAACTCGCCGAATTGCGCGGGCGCGTGATCGCGCGGCGCGACCAACTGCTGGTCGCGTACGAGCGCGCGGTGCGCCAGCAGACGCGCCTCGAGGCGACGCGGGCCGACATCGGACAGCGCCGAGAACGACTGTGGTCGAAGCTCCGCCATTCGATTGGCGCGCCGATCTGGCGGCAAGCCAACGTGCCGTTGCCCCTCGACGAGTTGAGCGCGAATGCGAGCCTGCTGCGCCTGGATCTCTCCGAGTGGGCGTCGCTTCACGGCACCCGCATTGCCGCTTGCTTTGTCGCGGTACTCGCGCTCGCATTCGCGATGATTCGCCGGCCGCTCGCGGTGCCGATGCGCGACGCGCCCGCGCCCGTGCCCGCCGGCGTCGCGCTGTGCGCAGCGATCGTCGTCGCGATCGTGGCGAGCGCCGCGTTCGCACCGTCGGGCGCGCCGCTCGCGTTCTATCGGCTGTCGTGGTTCACGTTCCCGCTGTTCGCCGCGGCCGTCGCGACGTACACGTTCGCGCGCGCGGTGCCCGCCACCGCGTGGACGGCGACGCTCGCGCTGTTTCTCAACGAGTTCGGCGTGATCGCCGAAATGAACCCGCTCAGCAACTGGCTGTTGCTGATGCTGCAGATCGTGCCGTTCGCGGTCGCGCTAGTTCGCGACTACCGGAGCGGCGCGCTCGCGCGGGCGTTTCCGCATGCCCCGACGCTCGCGCTGCGCAGCGTCGTGCAGATCCAGCTCGCGGTGCTCGCCGTCGCGCTCGCGCTCGGCATGACGGGATACATCGGTCTTGCCGGGTTTCCGGTGGCGCTCGCGGTCATTGTGCCCGGCTTCGCGCTGTCGTTCCGCGCGCTCGCCTGGAGCGTCAACCGCGTCGTTTCCGGGCTGCTCGCGACTACGCTCGCGCAGACGCTTCGCGGCGTCCGCGAGCAGTCCGGCACGATTCTGCGAGCGACGCAACGGTTGGTGAGCGTCGCCGCGTTCGCGGGCGGCGTCGCAACCTTCGCATTGTCGTACTCGGCGCTCGACGACGTGCAGCGCGCAATCGTGAAGTTCGCCGATATGAGCGTGAGCGTGGGCGATGTCACGATCACGCTGCGTGCCATCGCGACCGCCGCAGCGGTCATCGTCATGACGTGGCTCATCACCAGGCTCGTGCGCTTCGTGCTCGACCACGAAGTGCTGCCGCGCCTGCGCTTGCGTACCGGCGTCCCGATCGCGATCTCGACGATCGCGGGCTACATGCTCGTCGTGATCGGCGGCGTGCTCACTCTGGCAGCGCTCGGGATCGATCTCACGAAGGTCACGCTTCTCGCTGGCGCGCTCGGCATCGGCGTCGGCCTTGGCCTGCAGAGCGTCGTCAACAATTTTGCGTCGGGGCTCATCCTGATGTTCGAACGGCCGATCAACGTCGGCGACCAGGTCGACGTCGCCGGCGTCGTCGGCGAGGTAAAACGCATCGGCGTGCGCTCGTCGACGATCCGCACGTTCCAAGGCGCGGAGATCATCGTGCCGAACGCCGACCTCGTGTCGAAGCAGGTCACGAACTGGACACTGTCCGACCGTGCACGCCGCTACGACATCGACGTCGGCGTCGCGTACGGCGCCGATCCGACGCAGGTGCTGAAGCTACTCGAACAGGCGGCGGCAAGCGTGCCCGAAGTGCAGAAGCAGCCGGCGCCGCTCGCCGCGCTCACCGGCTTCGGTGACAACGCACTCAATTTCCGGCTCTACGCCTGGGTGGAGAGCGTCGACATCGGCATTCAGGCGCAGAACGGGCTGCGTACGGCGATCCTCGAGGCGCTCAATAACGCCCGCATCGAGATTCCGTTCCCTCAGCGCGACGTGCGCATCCGCTACGTGGCGGACATGGCCGCCGCGCGGAATCCGTCCGCGGAGGCGTCGCAGGCGAGGCCGACCGGCACATCGGTCGACGCTCTGGAGCGAACGTGAGCGTCCAGATTTATCCAGTGAGGCATCGATGAGCAGCGTCCCGGCCGGTCGTGAAACGCCGCTTCAACCCATGCGACAGCATGGCGGCAACGTCGCCCGATCGGCGCTCGTCGCGCTCGCGTGCGTCGTGACGTTGCTCTCGGTTGCCGCGCATGCGGAGGAACGGCGACTGCGGCGCGGCCACGTCGACGCGTTCGTGTGGACCCCGGACAGCGATGCCGCTGCACGCTGGCCCGTCGTCGTGTTCTCGCACGGCTTGTTTCTTTGCGCGAACCAGTCGCGGTTCATCGCCGAAGCGATCGCCGCCGCCGGGTATCTGGTGATCGCGCCGAATCACGCCGACGCGAACTGCTCGTTCAACCGCGAAGCGCGCGACGATCGCAGCTCTTCGCCGGCATCGGGCGCCACGTCAAACGACGCCGACTATGGCGATCGCCCGCGCGACATTCGCGCGGCGCTCGATGCGCTCGCCGCCGATCCGCAGCTTTATCCTCGCACCGATCTGTCCCGCGTGGCGCTCGCCGGTCATTCGCTGGGCGGCTATACGGTGCTTGCGGTGGCGGGCGCGCTGCCGGCGTCCAAGCTTCCCCGCGTAAGTGCCATCCTCGCGTTCGCGCCGTACACTGCGCCGCTTGCGGCGCGCGGCGCATTGCACGATCTCGGCGCGCCGGTGATGTACCAGGTGGGCTCGCTCGATCCTGTTCACGCTGCCTGTGGCGGGTCTCGACGGCGCGTACGCCCGCTCGCCGACGCCGAAGTACTTCGTGGAAATCGCGGGAGCCGGCCACTTCGCGTGGACCGACGGCGCCGGGTCGCGCAAGCAAGCGATCGTCGACTACGCGATCGCGTTCCTCGACTGCTACGTCAAGGGCGAGCCGGAAAGCCGACTTTTGCAGGAGGCGCAGCCCGGCGTCATGGCGTTGCGGCGCGACGTCCGACGCGATTGACGCACGCGACGCATCGCGTTTTGCGAACCGCCATTGCGGCGCAGCAACGATGCGTTACACCAAATGCCCACGAAACGACCACGGATCGCTGACGACTCGGCGCGCGGCGCCCGCTAGCCTACGCATTATCGAAGTTAACTTCGCGATTGCGACACAACGACCGTGAACACACGAGCCCTGTTCCTGCTTGAATTCATGCTGGCGATCGGCGTCGCAGGCGCGAGCGCCCCTAGCTACGCGCAGACGCACGACGCAGAGCTCGGCGTATCGCCTGCAATGCTCGTCACGGCGTTCGACGGCAAGCGTGACACCGCGCTGCCGGCACGCCCGGCGCAGCAGACGACCGCGGCTGCGGCGGCCGCTGTTTCGAGCATGAGCTTCCGCGGCGTGGTTCGCCGCGTGGCGCCTTCGGTGGTGACGGTCGTGTCCGCTCACGCCGTCGCACAGCGCGGGGGCGCGCTTGGACGCGAATCGATGGCCGTCGCCGTTGGGTCGGGCGTCGTCATCGACGCGGACGGCCTCGTCGTCACGAACGCGCATGTCGTCGAAGACGGCACCGAGTTGATTGTCGTTCTGTCTGACGGCAGCGTGCGGCCGGCGCGCGTCGTCGGTGCCGACATCGACACGGACGTTGCGCTGCTCGAGGTCGATGGCGCGTCTTTGCAACCGATCGCGATGGGCGACATCGGCGATGTCGCCGTCGGCGACGTCGTGCTCGCCGTCGGCAATCCGCTCGGCGTAGGCCAGACGGTCACGCAGGGAATCGTCAGCGGCATTCGAAGCGTTGCCGTGCGCGACAGGGTGCTCGAAAACATCATCCAGACGGACGCAGCGATCAATCCGGGCAACTCGGGCGGAGCGCTGGTCGACATCGCGGGCCGGCTCATCGCGATCAATTGCGTGATCCTGTCGCAGAGCGGCGGCTCCGAAGGCATCGGCTTCGCGATTCCGGTCGATGTCGTCCGAAAGGTGGCTGCGAGCGTCAAGAAGTCGGGCCAGCTCCCTCACGCGTGGCTCGGGCTCCTCATGGGCCGGACTTCGCGCGACAACGGCGTGCCCGTGCTGGCCGTCGAGGAAGGCGCACCATCGCAGCGTGCCGGAATGAAACCGGGCGACCTCCTCGTGAGCATCGGCGACAGGCCCATCACAGGTCCAGACGATGTGAGCGACATGCTTCAGGGCGTCACGCCGGGAACGGCGGTCAACCTCTGCGTGCAACGCGACCGGCACCGATCATGCGCGGACGTCGTGCTCGGTGCGCGACCGGCGGTTAGGGGTGGCATCAAGATGCTGGGCGCTACCTTGACGCTCGGGCCCTATTGACTGTCCGACCGATGGGACGGCATAAACAGCCAACGACACGATGACACCGACACCAAACGTAGCGACCGCGATGAGTAAGCGCGTCTCGTTGCTGAACGAGTTGCGCGCCCAATACGAAGCGTTGCCCGAATCGAGCGAAGAGCCCGCCCAAGTCGAAAGCTTCGAGGCGATCGACGTACGAATGCGCAAGGCGTTTCGCTGGCTGGAGCAGGCGGTCACTTACCTCAATGGGCTGAAGCCGCCGATCGATCACCGCTTCGACTTAGGCTACGGCTTCGTCTTCGATTCCCCTCGCTTCGCGCGCGGGTCGGTGGGACAGCACGAGCGCCGCATCACCGGGTTTCCGGTGCTCGAGGCGATCGACATCTACTACGAGATCTCGGCTTCGAAGCCTCTGACGATCGACGTGGTCCCCGGTTGGGTGTCGTTCGCCGAGAAGACGCTCGATGCGTTCGGATTGCAGTACACGTGCCGCCGCGTTCATGACGCCGACGGGACGCTGCGCAAATGCATTTTCTCCGTGCCGCCGATGATTCCGGCGCGGGTCTCGTTTCGTGTCGATCATCGCACCGGGCTCGTGACGGTGATGCTGGTGAACGTCGATCGGCTCGAGCGCGTCACGCTCGAGTTCGCGAGTGCCGCGATCGACGACGCGGTCCTCGAAGATCTCGTCCGGCTGATGCTCGGTCGCGACTCGGCGTTCCTCAAGCGCGCACGGCTTGCGGGACTGCACGGTCGCGCCATGGGCTAGCGCGAGCAGCCCGCTTTCGATCGCACGCCATGGCTGCCGGTCTTGCACAACGGAAGGCACAGCGAGCCTGGCTGCGACTCCGCTCGGCAATCGCGATCGGCGTGAGCGCACTCGTCATCTCGGGTTGCGCGACGAACGCGATGATGCCGACGCCCGCGCTCTACACTGGGCAGAACGCGCGGCCGCTTTTCATCGATTCGTCGATCGACCGCCGCAGCTCCTCGCTCGACCTGCTGTTCATCACCGATCGCGCGCCGGCAACCGAAGGCGCTGCTTTGCCGTACACCGCCGAGCGATCGCGATCGATGGCGTTCGGATCGACGACGGTCGAGTTCGGTGACAATGTCACATGGGACGCGCTGGTCAGCGACAGCATCGCTTCGCAGCGCACGAATCGACTGCACCTCGCGCTCGGGTCGACTCGCGAGCTCGGTCGCTTTCCGCCGATACCGTACGAAGTCGAGGTGGCTCCCGACGGCGTCCGACGCGTACGCGCGACCGTCGAGTCCTACGAAAGGGCGAAGCAGCAGCTGCAGGCCGAGGTCGCAAGGCGGCTCGCCGTCGCGCCGCGCAAGGAGGTCGTGCTGTTCGTGCACGGCTACCACGCGAGCTTCGAGCGTGCGGCGCTCACGATGGGAGAGCTTTGCCACTTCCTTGGACGCGAATTCGTCTGCGGCATCTTCACGTGGCCCGCCGGAGGACAGCGCGGCATCCTCTTCGGCTACGACGTCGACCGCGAATCATCCGAATACGCCGTCGAGGATCTGTTGAAGGCCATCCGGATCATCGGTCGCACGCCGGGTGTCGAACGCATTCACCTGATCGCGCACAGCCGCGGCACGGACACTCTCGCATCGGCGCTGGCCGAGCTCAGCGTCGAAGCCTACTCACTCCGGAGCTCACTCGATCGCGAGTTTCACATCCGCAACGTCGTCCTCGTCGCTCCCGACCTCGATGCCGACGTCGCGTTGACGAAGATCTTCAAAGTATTCTCCGATCCTGACTTGCCATTCGGCGCGAAAGCGGACTCGGGTGCCCTCATCCCCCCTTCGCCTGGCCTCAGGGTCAGCCTCTACGTTTCGCCGGACGACAAAGCGCTCGCGACAGCGAGCTGGCTGTCCGGCAGCATCGCCCGGCTCGGGCGGATCGTCGCGACGGCGTTCAGCGCTGATCAGATCGAAGCGATCGCCTTGTTGCGCGCGGTCGACATCATCGAGGTCCGCGGAGCAACCGACTTCTTCGGCCACAGTTATTTCGTGTCCAACCCACAGGTGAGCGCGGACCTCATCGCGCTGCTTCGGTACGACTTGGGGCCGAACGAGCCCGGCCGACCGCTGGAGCAGGTGGCGGGGACGTTCTGGCGCGTGCCGGCGCAGTGATTGACGCCGCCAAAAACGCGGCGAGCGAGAATTGTTCTACTGGGAAGCGAGTGATACAACTGAAAGGCTCGATTTACGGCCGGCTTTCGAATTTCGCCGAGAGCCAGTCGAAGAGATCGGCGTGCCACAAACTGGGGAGCTCCGATTTGACAATGTTCCGCGCCCCCGGACTCGCGGTCGTAGACTTCGTGGTAACCGAGCGAGCTGACGTTAACGCCTCTTGCACTCTAGGGCCTGTTCACGCTATGGACACGAACGCGTTGCGCGGGCGAAAACGCCCACCGCAAGGCGCGAGGGCGAAGGCGGGTCGCGCACCCGGCGAGCCCGAGCAACACAGCGATGGGCGTTTTCGGCAGCAACCGTAGGAACGGATGGCCTCGGGCGCCACTCTTTGTTGCTCTCCTCGCCAAGAACTCTGCTCTTGGCTTCGTCGGCTGCCGCGATTGGCGCCCGATGCCACCCCGTTCGCGTTTGCATCCATAGCGTGAACAGGCCCTATTTTGACAGGCTCCAATGGAGCGTTCGGGACAAAGCGGCTCGCTCGCCGGGACGACCAACAACAACGAACGGGACGATGAGGCAGAGCGTCGCGGCTCCCGCGCCGGATCACCGCAGGTTTTGGCCCTCATGTATGTTTCACCCTTGTAAACGCAAGTCGACTTGCGTTAACGACATCCACTCCCGCCGTAGCGGCTGACTCGATAAGGCAAGCCGCCGCGACGCGGCCGCTTTGTGGATAACCGTCGCGCCCACCGCGTTGGCGCTCGCGGCTATCTCCTCAGTCGTCGACCGCCGCGCCCGCGACATTTAGACGAGCGAGATCGCGAACGCGCTGCTCCCACAGTTCCCTCACCAGCGTCAGCACGACCGGACCGATCACCAGTCCGATCAGTCCGAGCACCTCGAAGCCGCCGAGACAGCCCATGAGCACCCATACGAAGCGCAAACGAATGCCGTCGCGCGCGACCACGGGCCGCACGACCTTGTCGCCGCAGAACAGCACGCAGCAGCCGAGTCCGAATGCGAGGAGCGGTGGCACGGCGGCGGCCGTCACCGCCAGTTGCAAAGTCAACGCAAGCACCGCGAGGTAACCGACGAACGGCACGAGTGCGAGCAACCCGGTGATCGCGGCCCAGACGGCCGCGTGCGGCACACCGATGATCGCGTACGCGATGCCGGTCGCGAAGCCGTCGAACAGGCTCACGACCAGCATGCTGTTGACCGAAGCGCGCACCGCGCGCGTGGCGAGCTCCACAAAACATTCGGCGCGCTCGCCGATGCGGGCACGAAGCACTCGCTTGAATCCCTGCGCCAGCGATTCGCCCTCCTGATAGAGGAAAAACAGCAACAGGATGGTGAAGCCGATGATGAACGCGTGTCGCACCATGAACTGTCCGAGCGACTGCGCCCATGCAAGCAGCGCGGCTGCGTCGGCCCGCTGCGTCCACCGCAGCAGCGCTCCGGGATGCGCGAGCCCGCTCTGCCAGCGAGCGGCCGCCCACGGTCCGATCAGCGGCGCGTCATCGAGCCACGAGGGCGCGGCGATTCCTGTCTTGTCGGCGGCCGCGATCTCGACCAGCAGCGCGCGGGTTTCGGTGACGAGCGCGCCGAATGCGAACATCAACGGCGCCAGCACGAACACCGTCATTGCCAGCGTGAAGAGCATTGATTTCGCCGCGCGCGCCATGCGCCGCGGCAGGCGCGCCGCGAAGCGTGTGTAGAGCGGCCAGCTCGCGATCGCGGTCACGCACGCGGCGAGCAAAGCCTGAAGGAAGCTGTGCAGGATCCAGCAGGCCAGGACGATGATCACCGTGGCGTAGAGCCAACCAGCAGGAAGCCGGACGTTCATCGTTCTGGAGAGCATGGCTGTTGCCTTGTCGGTGGCGCTGTCCATGCTGAACTCCCCGGATTGTCGATGCGGCTCGCACTGCGCCGCCATGGTCCCATGCTAGGCGCCGCGATCACCTAAGTCATAAGCGAAACGTCGCGATTGCGTCACCTGTTCGGCTGCATGGTGGGCGATCGATCCACCGAATTCCCACGTAACGCAGACATTTCGCTGACGACTCGGCCGCCGACGACCGCTAACGTACGCCCCATGACAACCGCACAAACGATCGGCGTCATCGGCGCCGGAACTATGGGCACAGGCATCGCGCAGGCCTGCGTGGTGGCCGGACTTTTCAGTCGTGATGATCGACGTCGACGAGGACCGTGTCGCGCGCGGATGCAGTGCCGCGGCGACCGCCCTCGACCGCATGCTGAGCAAGGCGAAGCTGTCGGCTGCCCAAAGAGACGCCGCGCTCGGGCGCCTGCACGCGAGCACGCGCTACGAGGCGCTGCGCAGCTGCGACTTCATCATCGAAGTCGCCACCGAGAACGAGGCGCTGAAGCTCGCGATCCTGAAGCAGGCCGACGTGGAGGCGAAGGATGACGCGATCCTCGCCACGAACACTTCGTCGATCTCGATCGCCAAGCTCGCGGCGACGACCCGACGCCCGCACGCCTTCGTGGGCCTGCACTTCTTCAACCCCCGTGGCCATCATGGCGCTGGTCGAGGTGGTGCACGGCCCTCAGACGGAAGCCTCGACGATGGACGCCGCGGTTGCGCTCGCGAAGCGCCTCGGCAAGACGCCTGTCCTGGTGAAGGACTCTCCCGGCTTCGTCGTGAACCGCCTGCTGTGCCCGATGGTGAACGAAGCCGTGCTCGCCTATTCCGAAGGCATCGCAACGGCGCACGACATCGATGAGGCGATGAAGCTCGGCTGCAACCATCCGATCGGACCGCTCGCACTCATCGGGCTCGACGTCGTGCTCGCCGTGATGCAAGTGTTCGAGCGCGACTTCAACGACCCGAAGTACCGGCCGGCGCCGCTGCTCGGGGAGATGGTCGCCGCCGGCCACCTCGGCCGCAAGTCGGGCCGCGGGTTCTACACCTACGACGGTGCGAAATAGACCTTCCCTTCAAACCAACGCCTTTCCCCATTTGCGATGGCACTCAATTCTGAATCGAAATATCCCAACCGGCGTGCGTACGTGCTGAAGGTGCGCAGCGACGCCAAGGCGGATGCGCTTGCCGGCCGTGTCGAGAATCTCGTCACCGGCCGGCAATGCGACTTCGCATCCGGGCGCGAGCTGCTGGAGACGATCGCACGCGACCTCGAAGCGAGCGCCTCCGTCGATGCGAGCCCAAAGTAATCGATGCACGAACCCAAGAAAGACACCATGACCAATCTTTCGAAACAGCTATCCCAGAGCCACGACGTTTCGGCGAAAGTCTCGCAGGTGCTGCAGACCCGCACGAAGCTCGCACTCGAACATTTCACCGAGCGGGTGCGAAAGGCGTGTGATTCGAAGACCCTCGGATCGGGCGCCGATGCGACGTTGCCGTTGCAGATCGCGACGAGCAGCGGACAGTACCTCGTCGATTTCGCGCAGCGCTCGATCCTGCTGTGGGACACGCTGCGCCAGCGCGGCAACAACTTCCTCGAGCACGAGCGGCAGGGACTGCCGCCGGTGTTGCGTTTCGACTACGAAATGATCATGGACGGCCGGACGTTCAAGCGTCCCGTCAACTACGCGCTGCTGCGCATCGTCCCACCGAAGGGCGTGAGCGTCGATGCCAAGCGGCGGCCGTACGTCATCATCGACCCGCGTGGCGGTCACGGCCCCGGCATCGGCGGCTTCAAGGACGATTCGCAGGTCGGCGTCGCGCTGCACGAAGGCCATCCGGTGTACTTCGTCATCTTCTTCCCGACGCCCGAACCCGGACAGACGATGCTCGACGTGTGCGAGGCAGAGCGCGAATTCGTCCACCGCGTGCGCGAGCTTCATCCGAACGCGCCGAAGCCGGGAATCGTGGGCAACTGCCAGGCCGGCTGGGCGGCGATGATGCTCGCCGCGGCGAATCCCGACGACACAGGCCCCGTTGTCATCGTCGGCGCACCGATGTCGTATTGGGGCGGTGCGTGGAGCGAGGGCGAGGGCGACAATCCGATGCGCTACTCCGGAGGCCTCCTCGGCGGCACGTGGCTTTCGTCGCTCACATCGGACCTCGGCGCAGGCAAGTTCGACGGCGCCTGGCTTGTGCAGAACTTCGAGAACCTGAACCCGGCGAACACGTTCTGGGGCAAGTACTACCAACTCTTCGCCAACGTCGACGCGGAAGCGCCGCGCTTTCTCGAGTTCGAGCGCTGGTGGGGGGGCTACTTCCTGCTGAACCGCGAGGAGATCGAGTGGATCACGCAGAATCTTTTCGTCGGCAACAAGGTGTGGTCCGGCGCCGTGAAGGCCGACCAGGGCAAAGCGTTCGACCTGCGTGACATCAAGGTGCCGATCGTGTTGTTCGCTTCGGCCGGCGACAATATCACGCCGCCGCAGCAGGCGTTCAACTGGGTGGCCGACGTGTACGGAAGCACCGAGGAGATCAAGGCCCGCGGACAGGTGATCGTCGGGTTGATGCACGAAGACGTGGGCCATCTGGGCATCTTCGTTTCGGGCAAGGTCGCCAAGAAGGAAGGAACGCAGATCGCGTCGGTCCTGAAGTCGATCGAGGCGCTGCCGCCGGGCTTGTACGGCATGAAGATCGAGCAACGGGACAGCGCCGGCAAACCCGAGTACGACGTGAGCTTTGTCGAGCTGCGCCTCGAAGAGATCGCCGCGCGGTTGAACCGCTTCAAGCGCGCCGACGAGCGACCGTTCGAAGCGGTGAAGGTCGTCTCGGATTTCAACCAGCGCGCGTACGAGCTGTTCGGGCGCCCGCTGGTTCAGGCGCTGTCGAACGACTACGCGGCCAAGCTCTCGCGCGACTTTCATCCGCTGCGCTTCCAGCGGTGGGCGTTCTCAGACCTCAATCCCTGGTTGTGGTGGCTTGCGCCGACGGCGCAGGCGGTCAAGGCGCAGCGGCAGGCGGTTGGCGCCGACCATCCTGCGCGCAAGCTCGAATCCGCCGTGTCGGAGGTGACGAGCGCTTCGCTCGATTGCTATCGCGCGCTGCGCGACGCGGTGTCCGAAGCCGCCTTCTTCCAGCTCTACGGCAACGTGTTCGCCATGTACCTCGGCGACGACCAGAAGGCGCAATCGACGGCATTGCCGTCGAGCCCGCGCGAGCTTTCCTTCGTCAAGCAGGCGCTCGCTTCGATCGACAAAGGCGGCTACGCCGAGGCGCTCGCGCGCGTCGCCTTCCTGCTCGCACACAAGGACGAGCCGCTGCCGCTTTCGCGCCTGCAGCTCGCGCAGGACCTGATCGAAGAGTACGCGGACCTGCTGCCGGAGCTGCCGCTCGACGAAGCGCGCCGAATCGGGGGCGAGCAGGAAATCATCGCGCGCCATGAACGCGAAAGGGCGGTCGACACGCTGCCGCTATTGTTGGCCCATCACAAGGACCGCGATCGCCTGCTGTTGCTACTCGACCGCGTGCTCGCCGACGAGCGGGTGCAGCGCATCGAGCCGTCCGCCGAGCAGCAAGCGATGCTCGCGCGCATCCGCGGCGTGCTGCGCTCGGCGAGCCACCCGACGAACGGGTCCCGGCGCGGTGGTCCGGCGAGGACGCGGCGGTCGCTCGACCATGCGTCGTGATGAATGACGCGCACCGGCTGCCGTGGACCGTCCGCTTGTCGGCACCGCGGCGGCTCATGGTGGTCGTTGCGCTTGGCATCGTCGTTTACGCCATCGGTCCTACTGCTGTACCGGTCGCCAACCGGCTGCTGGTCACCTGGAATGCGGCATCGCTGACGTATCTGATCCTCTATTGGCTGACAATCATCCACGCCGACGCCGATCTGACGCGCCAGCGTGCCCGCAGGTACGATCAGACCGCGAACAACATCTTCCTGCTCGTAACGGTCGCGGCATGCGCGAGTGTCGTTGCGATCGGCTTCGTGATGGGCGACGTCAAGTCGCTCGATTTCTGGCCCAAAGCGCTGCACCTCGGGCTGTCGATCGCCGCGCTTCTGCTGTCGTGGATGCTCATCCACACGGTATTCGCGTTTCATTATGCGCGCCGCTACTACGCGCCGGCGTCGGTGCACGAGGGTCCCGCCCGCGGATTGAAATTTCCGGGTGTCGAGGAGCCGGCGTATTCCGATTTCGTCTATTACTCGTTCGTTCTCGGAATGACGTCCCAGGTTTCGGACGTGTCGGTGACCACAGCGCAGATGCGGCGCACGACGCTCGCGCACGGCGTGTTGAGCTTCATGTTCAACATCGCCGTGCTCGCAATGAGCATCAACGTGATCAGCGGAGCGATCTAGACGGCGGACGATCGATGTGCCCTCTCGGCACGGCGAGCGATCGTTGCACTTTCGACGAAACCGCGACGTTTGGCTGACGACTCGACGCGGGGAGTTCGCTAAGCTGTACACGTCGAACACGAGTTCCGAGGAGCGTCGAAATGTCGAACCGAATGCCACGCGCGATGCTGCTTATCGCCGTCGCCCTGTTTGCGAGTATCGCCGCACGCGCCGACGATTCGCCGCGCACGGCGTTCCGCGTCGTACGCGGCGCGGGATGCATGATCTGCCACGACGTCGAATCGCCCGAGCGAGGCGCGAACGACTATGTGCCCAAGGCGCCGTCGTTCGAGGCTGTGGCCTGCCGATACCGCTCGGATCCGAATGCCGCGCCCCGCCTGTCGTCGATTGTTCGCGAAGGCAGCGGCCCTCTGCGGCGTGACCGGCATTGGACGGGCCAGGTGGCCTTCGACACGATGTATCCGAACGATCTCAGCGTGACCGAGGCGGAAGCCCGCCAGATCGTCGATTGGATGCTCACGCTGTGTCCGAAGTCGGCCAGCGCGGACGATCGGCATGCGAAGCGTCACTGACGGGACACGAGCTGCGGATCTGTATCGAAACAACACGTCCACACCTCCCAATCGCCCGCTGGAACGCATCGTGTCATGACCAATGCTCTTCACTCGCTGTTTGACTACCGTCGCGCAGCTGTTCGAGCTATGCACGCCGTACCTCGGCGGCGGCGCTCGCTGTCCATCCCTCACTTCTTGCGAGGCATCTTGATCGGCCTGGCGATCGTGACTTTTGTTTGGGTCGTCATGCGTTGACGGTTGCTGAACGCGGCTCTCGTTCCGATCTTGCCCGTCCACTTGCAAGGCATCACACCCGAACGGCCACGCACGCGCGCGATACGCACGGTGCTCGACCGCGAGCGGATGACGGCGGCGCTCAAGGTGTAGGCAGCAGGCGTGCGCGCGTCGACGAGTGTCGAGCAAAGCGGACCGGAGCTGAATCGCGCGATCTCGGCGCACTGGTTGACTAGGCGACTACAACACGTTCGGCACGCTTGAAGTTGAACGGCGCGCCTACTCGGCGTCCGGTTGTTTTACCGGCGCGGACGGCGGAGGCGGCGAAGGCGCAATCTGAAGCCGCGAGACGCGGTCGTTCTCCACGCGCACGCGATCGCCGACGCGCAGGTCGACTTCGCCCGATTCATCGAAGATCAGCGTGCTTCCCGTATCGAGATGCACCGTGATTCAATATCGCGAGCCGTTGATCTTCCTTTCCATCTCGTGACCGATGACCGCGCCGCCGATCGCGCCCGCGATCGTCGCCGCCGTGTTGCCGCGGCCGCGACCGATCTGGTGGCCGATGACGCCCCCGGCGACACCGCCGATCACTGTGCCGGCGTTGACCGACTTGTCGTCCGCGGCGCGATGGATCTCGACCGCCTCCACCGTGCCATATTCGACGCGGATCGCGTTAGCGGCCACGACGTCGTTCGCGCATAACAAGGCCAGCGCCGCACTCGATACCACGGCTGTGAATCGAAGCAAACGGTCAATCATGGTGTCCTCTCGAGGATGAGTTGACGGCATCAAACGTAATACGCGGTCATCGTAATTTCCCGATCGCGCGCAGTCGTCAGCCAAACGTCTGCTTTCCGTGGCCTTTCGTTGTGGCGATCTCGGTGACCGAATCCGGATCGAACGCCGACGCTTCGCTCACAACTCGGCGTACGACAGCCGTTACGCTTAGCTCAACGAGTTGCGATGAACGAGTCAAAGAGAAACAGATGAACCGGTCGGCTATATGCGCTGCACGGGACGGCAGCCGAGAAATTGTTCGCGGTGTGCGCGGCATCGCATTTGATGTCGCGCCTGCCGTCGCCGTCCATCGCACCCGTGGAATACGAAGATGTTTCGATGTCGGCGTCGTCGCACCCATCCGCGCACGCCAGTCTCGGCGGCGTCGCGAACGAGCACGGCATCGCGCACGGCTGCAGCTTCCACGTCCTTGCATGAGTCACTGCGTTACGGAGACGAAATGAGAAACCCACTGATGATCGGCTGCTGCCTGCTGCTTCTCGCGTGCACGCAGGCAACCGCTTCGGATTGCATGAGAGATCCTTATGGCACCCTCGTATGCGGACGAGGCGATTGCGCAAAGGATCAGTACGGCACCGTCTATTGCGCTCCCCCTGGCGGCGGCGCGATGCGAGACCGTTATGGGACCGTGACGTGTGGTGTCGGGTATTGCGCCACCGACCAATCGGGTGACGTGAAGTGCTCCAAGGCGCCCGCGGGCGCCGTGGACCTCGACTGGTACGGTCAGGTGAAATGTCCAGGCGGATGCGAGGACGCGTCTCCGCGACGTTGTGAACCCGCGCGCTGAAAACCGCCGCGCCGATAAGCGGCCATGACATGAGGAGCCCCTAGATGGCCAAAACGATGAAGGCGGCGGTCGTGCGTGAATTCGGCAGTCCGCTGTCCGTGCAAGAGGTTTCGATTCCCGAGTCCGGGCCGCGAGAAGTGCTCATCAAGGTCGCCGCGAAGAAAAGGTGAGAGCGATGAGGAAGATGGCGGTGACCAGGGTTTGCGCGGTCGCATTTTGTGCGCTCCTCGGCGCGTGTGCGAGCACCGGCACGCGGGTGACGTCCGACGGCGGTGCCTCCAAGTCGATGGCCGACGGTCAGCAGTGGTTGTGCACGACCGTCGGCGGTTGCGGTTGCTCGATCGATGGCAAGAGGGCGAGTTGCGCGCTCGTGCAGGCGTGCCAGGGCGCGGGCAATTGCAAGAGCGCGCGATAAGGCGGTCGTTTGTCCCTACACCAAACATAGACGGAACGATGACGGATCGCTGACGACTCGCGGCGCCGCAGACGCTACGTTATCGTCGTTGAAGTCTCGGGTTCAAAGCGAAAAGATGCGACCGATTACCGCAGTGCGCTTCCGGCGCAACGCGCGACGTCGCTTTCTCTCTCTGCTGCATGAAGCGCGAGCGTTTCCGCTTCCATCGCACAGCGACCGACTGTCGCAATGCTCATCGAATATGTCGTTGACAGTCATCAACCGAACTTTGCACGCGACGCAGGACAATCGATCCGTTGTGGCGACTTTGCTCTGCACCGTGTTCGACGGCACAGCGCGTCGCGTGCGCCAATCGACCAGGAGGTAGCGAGCATGAGCAATCGAATCGAGAAGGATTTCCTCGGCGCGAAGGAATTACCGGACACCGCCTACTACGGCGTGCAGACGCTGCGCGGCAAGGAGAACTTTCACATCACCGGCATCCCGATGTCGCTCGAGCCCACGTTCGTCAGGGCGTTCGGCTACGTGAAGAAGGCCGCGGCGCTCGCCAATCGCGATCTCGGCGTGCTCGACCCGAAGATCGCGAACGCGATCGCGGCCGCGTGCGACCGGCTGATCCGCGGCGAGCTGCGCGAGCAGTTCGTCACCGACTTCATCCAGGGCGGCGCCGGCACGTCGACGAACATGAACGCGAACGAGGTCATCGCGAACGTCGCGCTCGAGATTCTCGGTCATCGCAAGGGCGAGTACCAGTACGTCAATCCGAACGACCACGTGAACTTCGGCCAATCGACGAACGACGTCTACCCGACGGCGTTCCGGCTCGCGCTGATCATGCGGCTCGCGAGCTACGTCGATGCGCTGAAGGAGTTGCAGCAGGCGTTCTACGCGAAGGCTCGCGAGTTCGACCGCGTGCTCAAGATGGGCCGCACGCACCTGCAGGACGCGGTGCCGATGTCGCTCGGCCAGGAGTTCCACGGCTGGGGCACGACGATCGGCGAGGAAGTGCAGCGGATCATGGAGGTGCGGCAGTTCCTGCACGAGACGAATCTCGGCGCTACCGCGATCGGCACGTCGGTCACCGCGGCATCGGGCTATCCCGAGCTCGCGACGAAATACCTTTCCGAGCTCACGGGCCTGAAGTTCATTCTCGCGGGCGACCTCGTCGAAGCGACGTCGGACACCGGCGCGTACGTGCTGTTGTCCGGCGTGCTGAAGCGCACGTCGTCGAAGCTCACCAAGATCTGCAACGACATCCGGCTGCTCGCGAGCGGGCCGCGCTGCGGGTTCAATGAGATCAAGCTGCCGCAGATGCAGCCGGGTAGCTCGATCATGCCGGGCAAGGTGAACCCGGTGATTCCGGAAGTCGTGAACCAGGTCGGCTTCCTCGTGATCGGCCTCGACCTCACGGTGACGCTCGCGGCGTCCGCGGGTCAGCTGCAGCTCAACGTGATGGAGCCCGTCATCACGTTCGCGCTGTTCACGTCGATCACGACGATGGAAAACGCCGTGAGGAGCCTGCGCATCAACTGCGTTGACGGCATCACCGCGAACGCCGAGCGCACGCGCGACATGGTGCTGAACTCGCTTGGCATCGTGACGCTGCTCAAGGCCTCGCTCGGCTACAAGCAGTGTGCGGAGATCGCGCGCGAGGGCTACGAGACCGGCAATTCGCTGCACGACATCGTCGTCCACGACAGAAAGCTGCTCACGCAACAGAAATGGGACGAGGTGTTCTCGTTCGAGAACCTGATCAATCCGAAGTTCGAAAGTTAAAGGGAGCCCGCGAACGCGGTCCCGGGGAACCAATCATGACAATGACCATCGTTCTGCAATTCGCCGTCGTGCTCGCCGCCATATGGATGGGGGCGCGATCGTCCGGTGTCGGCCTCGGCCTGTGGGGCGCGGTCGGGCTGCTGGTGCTCGTCGTAGCGTTCGGCGTCAATCCGACGTCGCCACCGATCGACGTGATGCTGATCATCCTCGCCGTCATCATGGCCGCCTCGGTGATGGACGCCGCCGGCGGCATCGACTTCCTCGTCCGCGTCGCCGAGCGCATCATCCGCGCGAATCCGAAATACGTCACGATCGTCGCGCCGCTCACCACGTGGACCTTCACGTTCCTCGCCGGCACCGGCCATATCGTGTACCCGCTGCTGCCCGTCATCTACGAGACGGCGCATCAGAGCGGCATCCGGCCTGAGCGGCCGATGGCTGTCGCGACGATCGCATCGCAACAGGCAATCACCGCGAGCCCCGTCGCGGCCGCGACCGCAGCGATGATCGGGCTGTTTGCAGAAAAAGGCATGACGCAATGGGGACTGCCGCAAATTCTGATGATCTGCGTGCCGGCGACGCTCGTCGGCGTCATCGCCGCCGCCATCGTGTCGATGTTCATCGGCAAGGATCTGAAAGACGATCCCGAGTACCAGGCCGCGCTGAAGGCCGGCAAGATTGCGCCGCCGAAGGCGTACGCAGCGACAGCGCAAGCCGCGGCTGCGACCGCCAAAGTGGTGGCCGCCGCAAGCGCCGCGACAACGGGTCCGACGATGAAGGCGTCGCCGTCGACGAGCTACGCATCCGCCGCCTTGTTGGCCGGCGACGTCGCGGTGATGGAAGCGCCGCCGCGCGGCGAGCAGCGTGCGTCAGCACCGCGTACCGGCGCCGGCACGCCGGGCGGATCGGGCACGGGGCCGTTCCAACCGGGACTCTCCGAGCGTCCGCCGCTGAAGCCGACTGCGAAGATTGCGGCGTTCGTGTTCCTCGTCGGCGTCGCGCTGGTCGTGCTGTTCGGCTTCTTCCCGTCGCTGCGCACGCTACCGGGCGCGAAGAGCGCGCTTGCGATGCCGATCGTAATCGAGATCGTCATGATGTCGGTCGCGGCGATCATGCTGCTCGTAACGAAGATCATCGTCGACGAAGTTCCGAAGACGCCGACGCTGCGCGCCGGGGTGGTAGCGGTGATCGGGATCTTCGGGCTCGCGTGGCTCGGCGACAGCTTCATCGCCGCGCACAAGGACGTGATCGTGCCGGCGATTGGCGATTGGGCGAAGGCCGCGCCGTGGACGTTCGCATTCGGACTGTTCTTCGCGTCGGTATTGCTGTACAGCCAGGCGGCAACGACCCGCGCGCTGATGCCGCTCGGCGTCGCGCTCGGCATCCCGCCGCAGTTCCTGATCGGCATGTTTCCGTCGGTGAACGGCTACTTCTTCATCCCGACGTACGGTTCGCTGATCGCGGCGATCAACTTTGACCTCTCGGGGACGACGAAGATCGGCAAGTACGTGCTGAACCACTCGTTCATGATCCCGGGTCTCGTCGCGACCGCCGGCGCCGTGATTACCGGCCTGTTCCTCGCGCGGATCATGTTCTAGTGGCGCTGCGGCGCTGCGGCGGGCGAGGCTGCCCGCCGCAGCCGCAGTGCCGTCCGGCGAGCGTCATGCGATGAAACACAGCAATGCTGACCATACCGTGGAGCGCCCCGCGTCAAGCGACGTGAACGCCCCGCCGTACCGCGCCGGCGTCCGCGACGCGCTTCGCGACGGCACTCCAGTCTGCCTTCGAGCCATCCGCTCCGACGACAAGGAACGCCTGCGAACCGGCTTCGAAAGGCTGTCCCCTCAAAGCGTCTACCAACGCTTCTTCCACGCGGTCAAGACGCTGACATCCAATGACCTTCGGCAGCTGACCGAGCTCGATTTCCGCGATCGTGTCGCCCTCGTGCTCACCATCGACGAGGAACGCGAAGAAAGACTGGTCGGCGTAACCCGCTTCGTTCGCGTCGCTCCCGATGCACGGCGTGCAGAGCTGGCCATTGTCGTCGCGGACGCGTACCAGCATCGCGGGGCGGGCACGCTTCTGCTGAAGCATCTCGTCGACGTAGCCCGCGCCGTCGGTGTTCGGGAGCTTATCGCGCTCGTGCTCGACGACAACCAAGAGATGCTCGAATTGCTGCGCACCGCCGATCTGCCGCTGACGCAGGACGTCGAGGACGGCGTCTGCCGCATCGTATTGACGTTGTAGCGAGCTGCGGAGCCACGCGCGCGTCGCGGTCGGTATCCCCGTCTCGACTGGATCGCGATCAATTCGCGACGCTTCGCTGATAACTCGGCAAGCGTCTCCGATTACGCTGTTTCTCATGGACGATCCGTCCGTTCAGCGTCCGAGGAGACATCCGATGAGGCGAGCCGTCTTCGCCGCGCTCTCGGCGAGCGCCTTGCTGCTGCTATCGCAGGCCGACGCCGCGCCGATCTTTGGCGGGGGTTCGAATGCGGCCGTCATGTCCGCGCCCGGCGCGTCTGCCGTGCAGAGCCAGAGCAGCCTCGAGGCGCTGCTCGACGAAGCGCAAGGCGGAGACGTCGAGGCGATGAACTTCCTCGGC
Source organism: uncultured beta proteobacterium (assembly GCA_963728935.1). GTDB lineage: Bacteria > Pseudomonadota > Gammaproteobacteria > Burkholderiales > Casimicrobiaceae > CAVSMC01. The sequence continues at coordinate 50,342 of CAVSMC010000015.1, forward strand.
GTGCTGTACGCCTCCACCGCGCAGCTCACCGGCGACTATTCGATGGCGCTCTTCTGGTTGCAGAAGGCGATCGACGAGGGCTCCGCCAATGCGATGAATAACCTAGCCGTGCTTTATCTCGCGGGGACTGGCGTTCCGCGTGATTACGCGAACGCGTTCCGGTGGTTCGGGCGCGCCGCAGGTCGCGGCAACGTCAGCGCGATGTACAGTTTCGCCGTCATGGCGGACGAGGGCGTCGGCACCGCGCGCGACCCAAAGCTCGCGCGCACGATGTACCGTCGGGCGGCCGAACGCGGCGTCGCGATTGCGATGGTGCGAGTGAGCGACGACTATGCGCGCGGATCGGGCGTGCGCCGCGATCCTGTCGAGGCGTACGCATGGCTCCAGCTCGCGATCCAAGCGGGCACGCCCGCCGAGATGCAGATCGCAGTGCTGGCGAAGAGCAGCATCTCGAGGCGCGCCTTACGCCCGACCTTCGCGACGAGGCGCGATTGCGCACCGCACACCTCGTTTCGCTCGTGAAGGCGCATACACGTTCCGAGGCGTCGGAGGCTCCCAGCGCGCTCAAGTCGACGAGCGCGTCGGTCCACTAGGGCCTGTTCACACTATCCGCAGCCCATCGGCGATGAGCGCGAAGTTGATAAATGCAACGAACATGAGGTCGAGCTTCTCGAATCGAGAGAAGATGCGCCGAAAGCCCTTGAGCCGGCGAAACAGCCGTTCGATTTCATTGCGCCGCTTGTACATGGCGCGGTTGTATTCCCACGCCGTGATCCGATTCTGCTTGGGCGGGACGACCGGGATGAAGCCGAGATCGAGCGCCAGCTGCCGCGTCTCGTCGCCTTCGTATGCCCGGTCCATCAGCAGATGCAGCGGCCACGGCGGCTTGCCAGTTTGCGCAGCAGTTTGCGGCCCTCGGGCGCGTCGTGGGCCTGGCCGGGTGACAGGGCAAACGTTATGGCTGTTCGAGCATCCGCGGCAACCATATGAATCTTGGTGGTCCATCCGCCGCGGGAGTTGCCGATGGCTTGCGGTCCGTTTTTTTTAGAGCCCCCGTACCATCGGGATGCACCTTGACCGCGGTACTGTCCAAAGCCACGGCTTCGATCTTGATGCGGACGATCTGATCGTGCTGCAACTGCGCGAACACACGATCCAATACGCCGCTCTTGGACCAGCGATTCATTCGCGTGTAGATCGTGTGCCAGTTGCCGAACCGCTTGGGCAGCCCGCGCCATTTGCAGCCCTGCTCGGCCACGTACAAGATCGCGTTCAACACTCGCAAATTGGACAGGCTCACGTTGCCGCGCTGAGTCGGAAGGCAGTGCTCGATCAGGCGGTACTGCGCTTCGGTGATCTCCATCGACGCAGTATCGCACAAGCATGACCATTAGTGTTAACACGCCCTAATTGGCGCCGGCAAGACGTCACGCGGTTCTTGGTGTATGGCCGCCATGCAGAGGCAAGCAATGACCACGCAATTTCGGCACAGCAACACTTGCGCGCAGGTATCTGGACGTCGATATGTCGTTCTCGCTCTGGTACGGCCATTCGGACAGACCCGGTCGTGCGAGGCGCAGCGCTTGATTCCTGCGCTGCTGATTTCGGTGTGCCGACGGGACCGCGACCTCATCGCCGAACAGTGGCGCGCCATTCGCAAACAACTCGTCGCGTGCCGCTCGAAACACGGCGTCGCGCGCGGCAACTCGGAAAACTTGCGGGCGCCGACGTAATCGACACCCGTCATCCAGAATTCGGGCAGCGGCATGGGCCATCCTTCGTACGATTGGCAGATCTGCGGCGCAAACGCTCCGGATAGAGCACTTCGTCCAGCGTCACATACGCCGGCACTCGTTGCAATACGTCCTCGTCCACGTTCGACGAGATGGCCTCGCATTCCCCGTGCAGCCATTCGTTGCCTGCCATGATGTCCTCCGGTTTGAGGAGACCGTGCGATGACCCGAGCGAGATCGAGCGCTACTACGATGTGCAAGCTAACGCGCACCTTCCACCGTTTTGCCAAACCTCGTTGGGCGCTTGCAAAGCCGACCTCCAGCAACGACGGCGTTGGCATCAGGCGGCTTCGAAGACGCTCGCCGCGACGGACGCTTGACAAAAACGCAGACGCAAAGGCCACGACAAGGGCTCGCCACTGTCCTATCTTGGCGTCATAGGCGAAGCTACTCGTCGCACCCGGAGCAACCGATCATGAAGCTGATGCAGGTCGAGCATGCTGTAGCAACGATTCGGGCGCAGCTCATCGAGTGCGCGTTGCAAGACGACTGGAGCGACCGCCGCGTGGCGACAGTCATCGAGGCGATCCGCGGATGCGTTGAGCAGATCGCCGCGGCGTCGGGTCCCGGCGCACCGGCGGTCGACCGGCGACTGCCGCGTGAGGCGCTGCGACTGGTGGTTCGGTTCGTCAACGATCACCTCGATACCAAGCTCAGGTGGGATGACATCGCCGCGCATGTCGGCATCGATCGTTATGTCTTCGGCAGGCGCTTCAAACTATCCACAGGCATGACTCCCCACGAATACGTCGTGCGTAGCCGTCTGCGCCGCGCCATGAACCTGCTCACCACGACCGACCGGAGCATCGCCGATATCGCGCTGGATGTCGGATGTTCGTGCCAGAGCCACTTCACGACCATGTTCCGTAAATGCACGGGCACGACGCCCGGCGCGTTTCGTTACGCCGCGGCCGCTGATATATGCGACGCACGCAGTTACGCTGGTCATGGCAAATCGGCGCGGCCCGCGCCCGGCCGCTTGCCTGCTGCATTCGCGGCTCGGACGACGGTCCACGCGGGCCGGCCCCCAGCAGGTCTGCAGGTCGCGGAAGCGGCGCTCGCCTGATCATCGCCGCAGTCGAAATAGAGGCCAGGCGTGTCCCGCTTGATGGCTAGCCGTTCACTGTTCGCGAGTTAATGCCGCGCGGTTTGCAACCGTATTCAGCCGAAGTCTGCGACAACAAGCATGTGAACGGCACCTCGCGGCGTGCCGGAGCCCGAGAAGCGCCGTGCTGCGCGGCCTGGACTGCAACGCATCGGCGTTCTCGCGTCAGGGCCGATTACCGATCTTCGGCTCGCATCCTGTTTCTTGGAGCGACGCGACCGCGCTGCGCGCGGAAATACGAGTTCCATATGTTGCTCACGATTCGCAGGAATCCCCACATCAGAAGCCCGGCACATCCGGCAACGAAGAGTTGAAGCAGCACCCACGTTGAATCGTACATATCCGTCATTGTAAGTAGCAAGCAGGAAGTTAGCGCGCGGCAGCAGTCGCCCAGGCACGAGCTGCCACGCTGTCGGTTTACGGCTTCGGGACCGTCGGAACGTTGCGCAAAAGCCGAGCCTTTTCGATGTCTGTCACCTTGCCGATGTGGCTGCCCAATCGCGTCGGAGTCGGGTGCCTGTGCCACGCGGTCTTGATCGCCGTCGGGTTGTCACCCGTCGCCGGCGAAGTCGACTGAGCATCGGTCAATGCACAAGTCCGCACAGCATCGCAACGATAATTCTTGGGCGCGTCTGCATGTGTGCTCGTCGGTCGTTGCGCTATGTTGCGAGGGCATCACGGCATCACGGCATCCCGGCATCCCGGCATCCCGGTGGAGCGCACGTATCGCGCAGTGTTGCCGACATGCAATGCGCGCGTCTTCAACAATCGCGCAGCGGTTGCGCAATCATGCACGCGATCTCGAGGCTTGCCGGAAGTTTTCAAGGGCATAGCAGCGGCCGCGCGGCGCTCTGGCGTCCTGCACAAACGCAAATGCATTTCAAGCATGCGCAAGACCTCAGTCGTCGATGCGCGCACCATTCGCTCGTAGTGTGTTGACTCACGGCCGAACGATCTCCTGCCCTCCTCCCATGGCAACGTTCGGCATTTGACGCCGGGCCGCGCGGTCCGGCGTTTTTTTGGCTGTCCCTCATCAACGTGCGCTGATCACTCGGCACCGCGCCGGCACGATTTATGAAGCGCCTCCCAGAAATGCAAGACCGATGGCGGAGGAACGGCGTACGCTGCACTCAAGCGGGTTCTGCGAACGACATCGGAACGCGACGTTGCCGACGGCTGACCGCCAAGTGCAGGCGCGCCACTCGGCGCCTGTGTGGTCGAGCATCACGACGCGCACGATCATGGATGATATGACCCTCTCTGGTAGCAGTCTCGTCGCCCGCTCCGGCGCCGCTCCCATTACGGACTCGATCGCCGCTCCCCGCGCCGTCGTTCGAGCCGCCTCAAAGCCGCATGCGCAGGCCTGCACCGGCTGCCGCGTCCGACATCTTTGCCTGCCTGCGCAGTTCTCCGAGGACGCCGTCGTCCGTTTCAACGACACGATTCCCATGCGCCACCGCGTCGATCGTGGCGCCCGCGTATTCCGATCCGGAGAGAGCTTTACGTCGCTTTTCGCGATCCGCGTCGGTTTCTTCAAGAGTTACGCAGTCACAGAGGACGGCGCGATGCAAATCATCGGGTTCCCGATGCCGGGCGACCTGCTCGGTCTCGCCGGCATTGCGGCTGGACGTCACATGCACACGCTGGAAGCGCTTGGCTACGGCGAGGTATGCCAGATTCCCTACGCGAGCGTCAGCGCGCTTGCTTCCGGCATGCCCGAGGTTCGCGACGCGATGCACAAAACGCTGGCGCATGCGATCCACCGCAAGCAGGCGGTGCTGATGATGCTCGGCTCCATGCGGGTCGAGGCGCGCATCGCCGCCTTCCTGCTCGACCTCGCCCAGAAGCTGCTGGTCCGCGGCTACTCTCAGCGCGCGTTCGTCCTGCCCATGAGTCGGCGGGACATCGCGAAATACCTCGCGGTCAGGCACGAGACCGTGACGCGCACGCTGACGGCACTCAAGGACGATGGCGTGCTCGCACTTTCCGGCTGTCGCGTCGAGATCCTCGACTGGCAGCGCCTGCAATCGCTACGGCGGTACGACGCCTGAAGACGAGACGGAGGCCCGTTCGCGCGCTCCGGGATCATCCTCATGATCGAGCGGCCGATCAACGTCGTCGACCACATCGACGTGGGCGGCGCCGCGGGCGAAGTGAAACGTATCGGCTGCGCTCGTCGACGGTCTGTGCGTTGCAGGGCGCGGAGACATCCTGCCGAACGCCGGGCTCTCTCGAATAAGGTGGCGAACTGGACGTTGTCCGATCGGGGCTCAGCTCAGCACGGCGACGGAAGATCCCGGATTCACGATGATGCACATTATGGCCGTTGTGACGGGTGATCGATCCGATCGGCGATACGCAGCGAACGAAACCCTAAGTTCCAACGCGTCTGACTCCGCCCGCGGTCGCCTGCCCTGCAAGCGACGCGCGACTGGGCGCAAACTGTTGCGAGGTACGGTCGGCCTCGTGGCGCGCCATCGTCATGACAGCAAAGAGCAGCGCGCCGACGTAGCCTCCGCCGACGAATGCTGCCGCGACCCACCAAATCGATACCATCGCGCCCTCACTCACCGCGCCGTCGACGGGGCCGCGCGCCGTTGCTGCGACGACGTGTCGCACGGCTTGCCGCGAACGCCCCGCACGCGGCTCGCGATGTCTACGACGACAGCCGCGTTCTCACGTTCGCGCCGGATTCGCGCAAACGTCTCGCGAATGTCCGTTTCCGCGCTGTTCGTGTATTGGAATGCCTGTGCGTTGAGGATGCTGTGCTCAGGCGCCGCGCTCAACAGCGGTTTGTACTGGTTCATGTTTTCTCCATTTCGCGGCAGGCGTCGCCGGAAGCGACCTCGTCACGCCGATCCTCACCACAATTGTTGGTACCGTCGTGCAAGCCGCCAGTCAGTGCACCGTCGCGAGCTTTTCGTACAAGTATTCCGACGCGAAATCCGCACCGTGCTGCCAGGCGACCGTCGCGAGCTCGCAGTCGAGATAGAGCTGCGCGAAGCGCTGCCGATCGCGAAGCGGCTCGAAGAGCTGTCCGTAGAGCTCGTCCGCCAGATCGACGAGGCCGTTGCGTCCGTCGTTGAATCGCAGCCACACGTGGTAGTCGCCGACATACCGCGCTTCGACGACATGACGAGGCGCTCTTTCGTAGCGGGCCATTTGACGTTCCTGTCGAATATTGGCGCCAGTCACGGGCGGCCGCACGTCGCGATCGCTGGTTGGCAGTCAATCAACACCGATCATCCACATTGACGGCGCCGGATCGCGCCGGCCGAGATACGACTTGCGGATCTGCAGCCGCAGCGTCTCGGCATGGCGGATCTCCTCGATCGTGGCGACGGCCACGCGCTCTGGGGACCATTGGTTTCTCGAGGCCGCGTCATAGTTTGGCGCATACAACCCGAATTCTTCGTCCATTGCATATCCTCGGTTTCAGTTGCGCGTCACTCGTACCTTAACGCCGCGCGCGACGAGAGTTGTGGGCGAAATGTGGCGATTTCGTAGCAGTTCGGTCAGCGTGTCGACGAGTGCGCGCAGCTGCTGGCGAGCACGCTACTATCGCCGTCCAAATGACCCGCGCGCGCCTCGAGCACCAGCGAGCGCTGGTCATCGTCGCGGTCCGCAATCTCGTCTTCGAATTCCTGTAGCCTGTCATGCGCCTGCCGGTCCATCGACACGCAGGCGAATTCGATGTCCTGCTCGGTCCCCCGCTTTCGCCTCATGTTCGTTCTCCGCTTCGCAGTGCACTCGACATCAGCCTAGCCGCTCGTCGAACGTGCGCCATTGGATGATCGTAATGTGCTGCCCTACGAGCGCATACAGGCAATCGCCGAGCGCGTCACTGGACTACGACTTTGGTGTAAGAAAAATCGAGCGCTACGCGCACCAGTCCCTCCGCGGCGCAGCGCAGCCTTGTCGAGGAGTGCGACGAGATCGGCGGCCGCGGCCTCGGCCGAGTTTGGAACCTGCTGGATCGCTTGACCGAGCGCCGCTGCGCGATCGGCGGCATCGCGGCCTCGGTGGTGCTTGCTGTCGCCGGATTTGCCATGAGCCTTAACCTCAAGGTCGGCGATCTCGATCCGGACGCGCGGGAGCTTCGCGCGTCGTCGCGCTACAACGTCGACAATGCCTACATCACCGACCACTACGCGTTATAGAGCGATCAGTTCGCCGTCATCGTCAAGACCGGAGCCGAAGGTTGCCTCAAGGAACAGACGCTCGTCGAATCCGACCGGCTCGCGTGGACGCTGCAGCAGATTCTCGGCGGGCAAGCCTCCGTGTCGCTGCCCGACGCCGTGCGCCTGATCACTTCGCGCGCGTATTAAGGCAGTCCGAAGTGGCTCACGCTCGCGCGTAATCAGGA
>CAVSMC010000016.1:0-22801 GCA_963728935.1 uncultured beta proteobacterium
CCGTACGTTCTTGACCGGGATGACGGCAGTCGCCGGCACCATGGCGCTGCCGCGGGTCGCGCGCGCCGCTCCCACGACGATCCGCATCGGCACTGTGACGAGCGGCGATCATCCGGAAAACATCGGCGCGCGCAAGATCAAGGAGCTGGTCGAGGCCCGCTCGAACGGCGAGCTGTCCGTGCAGGTGTTCACGGACGCGCGGATCAGGAGTTGACGCACGATGGTGGAGAACCTGCGCAACGGTGTGCAGGAGATCACGTGGGTCACGGTGGGCTTCTTCGGCTCGTACGACCCGATGCTGAACATCGTCGAGAGCGGCTATCTGTTCCGCGATAGCGCGCACTCCTACGCTGTTTTCGACGGACCGCTCGGCAACGAGATCCGCGAGCGCGTCGAGAAGAACGGCGTCAAGCTGCTCGGCTATTTCGAGGCGGGCATCGGACGCCTCACCAACAGCGTGCGTCCGGTGCGCACGCCGGCCGACCTGAAAGGCCTGAAGATCCGCACGCCACAGGCAAAATATCACCTCAACACGCTGCGTCTGATGGGGGCGAACCCGGTCGCCATGGCGTTTCCCGAGGTCTACACCGCGCTGCAGCAGAAAGTGATCGATGGCCAGGAGAACCCGTTCTCCAACATCTACGCGGCGAAGCTCTACGAGGTGCAGAAGTACCTGTCGCTCACGGGGCACCTGCATTTTACGCACATGGTCATGTACAGCGAGCGCCTGTGGTCGAAACTTTCGCCGGCGCCCCAGGCCATCGTGCGCCAGGCCGTGCTCGACGCGCAGCCGGTGCAGCGCAAGGCGGTGCGCGACGACGATGCGCGACTCCTCGCCGAGCTCAAGAAGGCGGGTATGGAGGTGAACGACGCCGACCGCGCCGCGTTCCGACAAGCCGTATTGCCGCTGCGCGAGGAGGCTGTGAAGGAGTTCAGGCCCGAGGCGAAGGAATGGTTCACCTTGATCGAGAACACCAAGGCCTGACGATCCCTACGGGGCGGCGCGAGTCGCGTCGTCTCCGTCTCGAGCGTTTGCGCGAGGTCGTCGCGTGATGAAACTCTTTGCCGCCATTGACTCCGTTCTGGCGACGGCGTTGCGCTGGGTCATGATCGTCATGATGGCCACGATGACGATCGTAGTGTTCGCGCAGGTGCTCTTTCGCTACTTGCTCAACGCGCCGCTCGGCTGGTCGGAAGAGCTGTCGCGCTTCGCGTTCGTGTGGCTATCCTTTCTCGGCGCCGCCTGGCTCGTGCGCGGCCAGCAGCACTTGAGCGTCACCGCGATCGAATCGAACGTTCCGCACGGCATGCGCGTCGTTCTGCGCCTGATCCAGTACGTCGGCGCGCTGCTGTGCATTGTCGTGTTCCTGCGTGGCGGGGTGGGCATCGTGGTCAACGAGTGGGCGCAGGTTTCTCCGGCGACGGGGCTGCGCATGGGCTATGTCTATGCCGTGATTCCGATCGCAGCCGCGTTGATGCTCCGTCTGGCTCGTCGCCTCCGCGGTGAATGAATTGCGCAGCGGCTTCAAGCCTGCTCCGAGCCCGCCCGAAGACGACCGGGAGCTGCATGCATGCATTCCCACCCTGCTTCTCTTCGGCGTGTTCATGGTGACACTGCTGATGGGCGTGCCGATCGCGTTCGCGCTCAGCCTGGGCGCGTTCGCGGTGCTGTGGATGACCGGCTTCCTCGTGCCGGAGCTCGTCGTGCAGCGAATCTTTGCCGGCATGGATTCGTTCCCGATCATGGCCATTCCGTTCTTCGTGCTCGCCGGCGCGCTGATGGAAAGCGGCGGCATCTTGAGCCGCCTCGTGCGCTTCTCGAGCGCGCTCGTGGGCTGGATCACCGGTGGGCTCGGGCACGTCGCGGTGATGGCGTCGATGTTTTTTCGCCGGTATCTCCGGATCGGCGGTGGCAGATACCGCCGCGATGAGCACGACCATGATCCCGATGATGCGGCGCAGGGGTTACAAGCCGGGCTTCGCGGCGGGCTTGATCGCCTCGGCAGGCGTGATCGGACCGATCATTCCGCCCTCCATCCCGATGGTGCTGTACGGGACGATCGCCGGCGTATCGATCGGCCAGCTCTTCCTGGGTGGCATCATTCCCGGCATCGCGATGGGGCTCGGCCTCATGCTGGTCGTGTATTTCATGTGGCGCCGGAAGGACTTCCCGAAGGAAGAGGTCAAGCCCAGCCTGCGCGCGATCGGACGGGCGTTCGTGCCGGCCTCCGGTGCGCTGGTCATGCCCTTCATCATCGTCGGCGGCATCCTGAGCGGCGTGTTCACCGCGACGGAAGCGGCGGTGGTGGCCGCGGTCTACTCGTTCGTCGTCGGCGTCTTCGTGTATCGCGAGCTCAACATGCGCGACATCCCGGAGATCCTGTTCCGGTCGAGCGTGACAACGGCGATGGTGCTGATCATCGTCGGCGTCCCGAACCTCGTCTCGTTCGTGCTGGCGATGAACCAGATTCCCCAGGCCGTGGCGACCTACTTCGCGAGCACCTTCGCGACCCAGGCCGCCATCCTCGTCGTCATCAACATCCTGCTCCTGATCGTCGGCTGCTTCATCGACGGCGGCTTCGGCGATCATCATCTTCACGCCGGTGCTGATGTGCCGCTGGTGAACAAGATGGGCATCGATCCCGTGTTCTTCGGGGTGATGATGACGATCAACTTGATGATCGGCACGATCACCCCGCCCGTGGGCCTGTCGCTTTACGTTGCGGGCGGCGTGGCTCGCCTGAACCTGGAGCAGATGAGTCGTGCCGTGCTGCCGTTCCTCGCCCTCGAGATCGGCGTGCTCGCGCTGGTGATGTTCTTTCCGCAGATCATCCTCGTGCTGCCGCAGATGTTCCGTTGAGCGCCGGGCCGATTCGTCAACGACAGGATCTGCTCATGTACGTCGTCACCGTCGAGTTCGTTGTGAAGCGCGAGCACGTCGACGCCTTCCAGCGCGAGATGATCGTCAATGCGCGCGCCTCGCGCGAAACGGAGCCGGGCTGCCGCCAGTTCGACGTCTGCCACGTGCCCGGCACTCCCGGCGTTGTCTTCCTGTACGAGGTCTACGACGATCAGGCGGCATTCGAAACCCACAGCGCGAGCGCCCACTACAACACGTTCGCTGCTAGCACCGGCGAGTGGATCGAGAAGAAGTCCGTGCAGATTTACCACCGCCTCGATCCCACCTGATACCCGAGTCGCGCGACACGCCATGCTGAACGCCCAACAGATCGCCTCCTATCACGACGACGGTTACGTAGTCGTAGAAGACGTCCTTTCGCCGTCCGAGCTCGACGACATACGCCGCGAGGTCGGTCGCATCAGCGCGATGGCGCACGGTCTGACCAAGGACACAGCGATCTTCGACCTCGAGGACAGTCACCGCCCCGACCGCCCGCGGGTGCGCCGCATCAAGGAACCGCATGCGGTGAGCCCGGTGTTCGCCCGCGTTCTGCGCCATCCGAAGCTGCTGGCGATCTATGCCGCGCTGCTCGGACCGGACGTGCGTCTGAAGACGACCAAGCTCAACATGAAGTCGGGCGAGTACGGCGCGCCCGTCGAATGGCACCAGGACTGGGCGTTCTACCCGCATACCAATGACGACCTGCTCGCGCTCGGGGTGATGCTTGACGATGTCGACGAAGAGAATGGACCGCTGCTGGTCATACCCGGCAGTCATCGCGGCCCCACGTACGACCATCACGCGAACGGCGTCTTTTGTGGGGCGATGAGCCTTGAGCGCGCCGGCATCGATGCTGCGACGGCCGTCAAGCTCACCGGCCGCGCCGGCTCGGCGAGCGTGCATCACGTGCGCCTGGTGCACGGCTCCGATCTGAATCGCACGTCGCGCCAGCGGCGCTTGCTGTTCTACGAGGTCGCTGCAGCCGACGCGTGGCCGCTATGCGGCACGACCACCAAGTTCCAGGACCTCGAGTCGTTCGATGCGTTGATGATCGCGGGAAAGTCGACGACGACGCCGCGCATGCGCGACCTGCCGGTCCGCATTCCCCTGCCGAAGGGGGACATCAGCTCGATCTACAACGCCCAAAAGCAAGCGGAAACCTTCTTCTTCTCACAGTACACGGAAGAGCCCGACAGATGATTTCGCGCCGGGCGCGATGCTGCGGCGCGAATCAAGACGAGGTGATGGATTGAAGAACAGTGCGTTTCAGATTGCCACCTTCGAAGGCGACGGCATCGGCCACGAGATCATGCCCGCGTGCCTGCATGTACTCCAGGCGTTGCAACGACGCGTCGGCGGGTTTCGACTCGAGCATCAAATGTTGCCAGGCGGTGCCGAGCTCTATCGCGACACCGGCAGCGACATCACCGATGAAGCGTTCGAAGCGGCGCGACGCGCCGATGCGATCCTGTTCGGGGCGATGGGCCTGCCCGATGTGCGGTTTCCCGACGGCACTGAGATCGCGCCGCATCTGCGCATGCGGCTCGAGTTCGGTCTTTTCGCGGGCTTGCGTCCCGTGCGCAGCTTTCCCAACGCGCCGAGCCCGCTCAAGGACCCGCGGGCGGCGAAAATAGACCTGATGGTGATCCGCGAATCCACGGAGGGCCTCTTCGCGTCGCGCGGCAAAGGCGTGATGATCGGCGACAAGGAAGCGCGCGACACGATGGTTATCACGCGGGCGACCTGCGAAAAGCTCTTCGACAAGGCGTTCGAGCTCGCGCGCCAGCGCAAGAAGGTGGGCCGGCCGGGCAACGTCACTTGCGTCGACAAGTCGAACGTGTTCGTGTCGATGGCGTTCTTTCGCAAAGTGTTCGACGAGCGCGCGCAGCGCTTCCCTGACGTCGTGGCGCGGCATCACTACATCGACGCGATGGCGCTCGACCTCGTGCGCCGGCCCTGGGACTTCGACGTGCTTGTGATGGAGAACATGTTCGGCGACATCATCTCCGACCTCGCCGGGGGTCTGGTTGGCGGAATGGGCATGGCGCCTTGCGCGGAGATAGGCGAGAAGCACGGCCTTTTCCAGCCGGCGCATGGCACCGCGCCCGACATCGCGGGCAAGGGCATCGCCAATCCGACGGCGATGCTGCTCTCGGCGGCCATGATGCTCGATTGGCTCGGCGCGCAGCACGGGGTACCGTCATGCCACACGGCGGCGTCGCTGCTCGATGCGGCCATCGAGAAGGTATTCCGCGACGGCCGAAACCTGCCGCGCGAATTCGGCGGCACGGGCGGCACGGGCGATCTCGCACGCGCGGTGGCCGATACGCTGGCGCAGGTCGAGCCGCACGGCCATGCCTGACCGGGCCATCGCAGCGCTGTCGCTCGACGACGTCAGCTTCATCGGCTCGCGGCTTGCTCGCCCCGAGTGCGTGCTGTGCACGCGGGCCGGGGACGTGTTCGCCGCCGACCGCCGCGGTGGAGTCGCCCACATCACACCAGACGGCGAGCAGCGCCTTTATGGCGGCGCCACGTTCGATCTGTCGGTGCCGCTCTTTCCCAACGGCGTCGCCCTCGATCGCGACGGCAGCTTCCTGGTGACGCACTTGCAGGACGGCGACGGCGGGCTATTTCGCGTTTACCGCGACGGCCGCGTCGTGCCCGTTCTGCGCGAGGTCGAAGGCGTTCGCCTGCACGTCAGCAATTTCGTGCTGCTCGATGCCAAAGACAGGATCTGGCTCACGATCTCCACGCAGGTCTGCCCGCGTATCGAGGCGTTCCGGCCGGACGTGGCCGACGGGTACATCGTGCTGATCGACCGCCGCGGCGCGCGCGTGGTCGCCGACCGCCTCGCGTTTGCCAACGAATGTCGGATCGACCCGACCGGGCGCTGGTTCTACGTGAACGAAACATGCGCTTCGCGCCTCACCCGGTACCGTGTCGCCGAAAGCGGCGATCTTTCGGGGCGCGAGACGATCACGCAATTCGGGCCTGGCGAGTTTCCCGATGGCATGGCCTTCGACGTGGAGGGCGGCCTGTGGATCACCTCGATCGTGTCGAACCGGCTGATCCGCGTCGACCGCGATGGCAGAGCGATGACCTTGCTCGAGGACAGCGATCCCGCGCAAGTTGCAGAGGTTGATGCCGCCTTCCGCGGCGGGCGGCTCGATCGCGCCTTGCTGGAGCGCAACACCGCGAAGAAGCTCGCGCACTTGTCGAGCATCGCCTTCTGCGGGCCGCAGCTCGACCGCGCGTGTTTCGGAGTGATCGCGGGCGAGCACCTGCCGACGATCCCCATGCCGGTGCGAGGCGTTGCGCCGGTGCACTGGGAATGGACGTAGCACCGGGCGTGGCGACGACGCAATGACGAGCATTGAACTGCCTATCGGGAGCCGGATCCTTTTCCTTTGCGAGGACGCGCAGCGCGTGCGTTCGCAGCTCGAAGGGCGCGATGTCGCGCCGGGCGAATGCGGGCGGCTTCGCAGCGACGTGTCGACCGACGAGATCACGCCCAATACGTCGCTCACGTATTACGACGAGCGCCTCGGGAACTACGTCTACACCGGCTTCAAGGCCGGCAGCGAAGTACCGATCGGCTTCGGGGACGTCCGCCGGGCAGCGTTCTCCGTGGTCGTGGCCGGCGGTAGGTACGGCAAGGGCTCCTCGCGTGAGCACAGTCCGGCGGCGGAGTTGCATGCTGGCATCCGGCTCGTCGTCGCCGAAAGCTTCGAGCGCATCTATCGCCAGAACGCCGACAACGTCGGACTTTTCACCTCGACCGACTTCGCACTTCTCGAACGCATCGCGCGCGGTGATCCCGTTTACGTCGAAGAACTCGTCGCCGGCCGCGACCGGCTTGCGGCGGCAGTCCTTCGCTCCGGCGGCTTGCTGAAGTACGGCGCCCAGCACATGCGCGAGCTCGCCTCGTGCGAGGCGACCGAGCCGCATCCGATGACGCTTGTGGAGAAGATCCTCGCTCGGCATCTCGCGAGGACGCCGCACACGGGCTGCGAGCTCGTGCCGGGAGATGGCGCGTTCGTGCGCCCCCATTGGCGATTCATCGTCGACGTGTACACCGGGATGGCGCGGCACCTCCTCCACGCCACCTTGGGCCCGTCGTTCCGAGTTCGCGATGCGGCCTCGATCGTCGCCTTCGCCGACCACTTTTCCTACACCCACAAGAGTCCGGCGCACATCAAGGGCAATCTGTTGCCGGGCATCCGCGTGCTGCACGAGGAGCACGAGCAGTTCACGTGCGAGCACGGCCTGCGCTCGCACGGCTATCTGCACGACGGCGAAGGATCGGAAGGCATCTGCCATCCCATCATGGCCGAGCGCTACGCCTTGCCTGGGCAGGTGGTCGTCGGCACCGATTCGCATACTCCGCATTCGGGCGCGCTCGGTTGCCTCGCCTTCGGCGTTGGAACCACCGACATGGCCAACGCCATGGTCACCGGCGCCGTGCGGCTCACGATTCCACAAACGTTGTGCGTACGGCTACAAGGCACCATCCCGCCCGGCGTCGCAGCCAAGGACATCGTCCTGCATCTGCTCGCGCATCCGAAGATCAAGACGGGTGCTGGCATCGGCAAGGTGTTCGAATTCGCGGGATCCGCGATCGCCGCGATGTCGATCGACGAGCGCGCCACGCTTACCAACATGTCCGCGGAGCTCGGTGCGTTTACCGGCATCGTCGCTGCGGACGGCGAGACCGTGCGCTTCCTACAGGAGCGGCGTGGCATCGCGTTTGCCCTCGAGCCGTGGATGTGCAGCGACGCCGGCGCGCCGTATGCCGACACGATCGAGGTCGACTGCACCAGCCTTTCGCCGATGGTGGCCGCGCCGGGCGATCCGGGCAATGCCATTGCGCTCGACCGGCTGAAGGAGCGACCGGCGATTGATATTGCGTTCGGCGGCTCGTGCACCGGCGGCAAGCGCGAGGATTTCGACGCGTATCACGAGGTGCTTGCGTGGGCGGCGCGCCATCGTCTCGAGGTGCCGAAGCGCGTGAAGCTGTACCTGCAATTCAGCAGCACTGCCGTGCGCGATTACTGCGTCGAGCAAGGCTATGTCGAGACCTTCGAGAAGGTTGGTGCGACGGTGCTGCAACCGGCGTGCGGCGCCTGCGCGAACCTCGGCCCGGGCGCGTCGAGCGACCCCGATCAGGTGACCGTCAGTGCGCAGAACCGCAACTTTCCCGGGCGCAGCGGCCCCGGCAAGCTGTGGCTGGCGAGTGCGGCGACGGTGGCGGCGAGCGCGATTGCCGGCGAGCTCGTGTCCTTCGAGGAGCTGCGCAGGCGCATCGAAGCACAACAGCCCGCCGCGCACTGCAGCTAACGAGGACGAACGAGGAGCGCAGAATGGATCTGCAGTTGCAAGGCAAGGTCGCGATCGTGACAGGCGGGGCCCGGGGCATAGGACGCGGCATCGCACATACGCTCGCCAAGGAAGGCGCGCGCGTCGCCGTGAACTACGTGAGCGATCGCGATGCCGCCGAAGCGGTGGTGCAGGTGATCCGCAAAGACGGCGGGAGCGCCGAAGCGATCCAGGCCGACGTCGGCGCGTATGCGGAAGCCGAGCGCCTCGTCGATGCCGTGCTGCAGAAGTTCGGCCGTATCGACATCATGGTGAACAACGCCGGGATCGTCGCACGCAAGTCGATCCTGGACATCCCGCTCGAGGAGTGGGATCGCGTCGTCCATACAAACTTCTACGGCTGCTTCCACTGCTCGCGCCTCGCGGGCCGGCACATGGTCGCCCGCGGCGGCGGCGGCAAGATCGTCAGCATCTCGTCCATCCACGGGCGGGTGGCGAAGGCGAACATGGGCCCGTATTGCTCGACCAAGGCGGCGATCGACATGTTCAGCAAGCAGCTCGCCGTCGAGCTCGCGCCGCACAAGATCAACGTCAACGTGGTTGCGTCGGGCACCATCTCGACCGATATCAACATCCAGCTCTACAAGAGCACCAAGCCGGAGGACATCGCGTTGCGCCAGGCGGTGCTCGCACGGGTGCCGTGGGGGGCCATCGGCGAGCCCGAGGACATCGGCCGCGCCGTGGCGTTTCTCGCGTCCGACGCGGCGCACTACATCACCGGCGCTGTACTGTACGTCGACGGCGGCTACACGGCCGAAGGCACGCCGCGCGTCACGTCCGGCGCACAAGTGCCGTAGAGATTCGGGGAAGGGGCACATCATGAGTCGCAAGGTATTCGAGGCGTCGCTTCGCCCGGCGAGCGACCGCGCCGTCGAGGTGATCGAGGTCGGCACGCGCGACGGGCTGCAGATCGAGAAAAGGATCGTTCCCGCCGCGCAGAAGATCGATCTCGTCAACCGTATGATCGAGGCCGGCATTCGCACGATCGAGGTCACTTCGTTCGTCTCGCCCAAGGCCGTGCCGCAGCTGGCCGATGCCGAAGAGGTGCTTGCCGGAATCGCGCGGCGTCCGGGCACGACGTTGACGGCACTGGTGCCGAACCTGCGTGCGGCGGAGCGTGCGGCTAAGACGACGCTCGATGCCGCGGTGCTGCTCTGCTCGGGATCGAACACGCACAACAAGAAGAACCTAAACCGCACCATCGACGAGTCGATCGTCGGCTTCGCGGCGGTCGCGGACAAGCTGCGCGAGAACGACATCGGTCTGATCGGCGCCATCGCAACGTGCTTCGGTTGCCCGTTCGAAGGCGACGTGTCGGTGTCGGACGTGCTGCGCATAGGCGAGGGCTACGTCAAGTCGGGCGTACAGTGCATCACGCTCTCCGACACTACGGGCATGGCTACCCCGCGCAACATCCGCGGCGTCGTGCGCGCGATGCGCTCGGAATTTCCTCACGCCATCTTGGGCCTGCACCTGCATAACACGCGGGGCATCGGGCTTGCGAACGTCGTGGTCGGACTCGAGGAAGGTATCCGCCGCTTCGACTCTTCTGTCGGCGGCCTCGGCGGCTGTCCGTTCGCGGCCGGCGCGACGGGCAACATCTGCACCGAGGACCTGCTGTACCTGCTCGACGAGAGCGGCTACGAGACCGGCGTTGACCTCGACAAGGCGATCGCCGTCGCGCTCTACATCGAAGAACTGCTCGGCAGGCCGCTGACCGGTCAGGTGATGCGCGCCGGTCCGCGGCTGCGGCTGCACTCGGTCGCGGCCGTGCGCACGGCCGCGGGCTGAGCGACGATGGAACAGCCGCTTTCAGGCATCAGAGTGGTCGACCTGACCCGCATCCTGTCGGGTCCGTTTTGCACGATGGTCCTGGCCGACATGGGAGCGGACGTTGTGAAGGTGGAAGGCCCGGGCGACGGCGATCCGATCCGCAATATCGGTGCCACGGTCGACGGCCTCTCCTGGTATTTCGCATCGTTCAACCGCAATAAGCGCTCGATCGTCGTCGATGTTCGCTCGGAGGAAGGCAGGGCCATGCTCGCGCGGCTGCTTGAGCGCGCCGACGTTCTGGTCGAAAACTTCCGGCCGGGCGTGCTCGCGAAGATGGGCTTCGATGAGGCGATGCTCGCCCGCCTCAATCCGCGCCTCGTGGTAGCAAGCGTGAACGGCTACGGCTCGACGGGTCCCTATGCGCAGCGCCCCGCATTCGATTTCGTCATCCAGGCGATGAGCGGTTTCATGAGCGTAAACGGCGACCCCGACGCGGCGCCGTTGCGCGCGGGTCCGCCGCTGACCGACTTGATCGCGGGTCTCTATTGCGCCTTCGGCATCGTCAATGCGCTGCGCGTGCGCGACAGGACCGGCATCGGACAGCGCGTAGAAGCTTCGATGATGGCGGCGATCATGAGCATGTTCGCGTACTTCGCCGCCGACCACCTCGCGACTGGCGAGTTGCCCGCGCGCACCGGCAACGATCATCCCATCGCCTCGCCATACGGCCTTTTCACGGCCAAGGACGGCGACATCGCGGTCGCGCCTAGCACCGAAGTCGTGCTCGATAAGTTCATGGCGACCATCGGCCTGCAGCACCTGTTGGAAGAGCCTCGGTTCGCCACGAACGCCTTGCGGGTGGTGAACCGCACGGACCTGAACGCGCTCATCAACGAGCGCGTGCGCTTCGATACGCAAAGCCACTGGGTCGCGAAGCTCAATGCGGCGGGCGTACCTTGCGGCATCGTGCAGAACATCGCGCAGGCGTTGAGCGATCCCCAAACGAGGAGTCAGGACATGGTGATCGAAGTCGAGCATCCGGGCCACGGCAGCGTGAAGATGCTCGGCTTTCCGGTGAAGCTGTCCGGCACGCCGTGCGAGGTGCGCCATCCCGCGCCGCAGTACGGCGCCCACACCGAGCAGATCCTGCGGGAATGGGGCGTTGTGGTGCCCTCGCAGTGCTAGCGACGTTCCGGCGTTCCCAGGGCTGAAGCCAGAAGTGCCCCCACGCAGTTGGACAGTCTTTCGCGGTTCTTAAGTGGGTAGCCCTGCCGGGTTAAGCCGCCCCCTTGAGCGTCGGCACGTCGAAGTATGCGTCGTCCGGCGTTCGCCGGTCGATGCCGCTGTGCGGTCGACGCGCAATGTAGAACTCGAGGTAGGTCGCGATCTTCGTGCGCGCTTCGCAAACGCTGTCGTAGGCATGCAGGTGCTCGTACTTGATCGTCTTCCACAGCCGCTCGACGAACACGTTGTCGCGTCAGCAGCCCTTGCCGTCCATGCTGATGCGGATGTGGTGCTCGCGCAACACGTCGATGAAGTCAATGGCCGTGAATTGGCTGCCCTGATCTGCCGTCGTCGCGAACACCTCCGCGGCGCGCTCGAGGCTCCGCTCGCCACTGGCCAATCTGGTTGGGATGGACCTTGAACTGCTCAGCGAGCTCGACCAGTGTCCTGTCGCCTCGGACGGCGGCCAGTGCCACCTTCGCCTTGAACGTCGCTGAATGGTTCCTGCGGGATCGTTTCATGTTTCTGCTCCTCGGAGACAAGTCGCCATTAGAGCAGAGCTACCCACCTATTCCACTGTCCGATTTTGCGGCGCCATCTCTGATCAACAACTTGCAACGCTTGTCAACGCCCGGCGCGCGGCGGAACACTGATCACGCGGAACGGCTGCGTATTGTTCAGACCTTTGGTGTCAAGCTCCTCCTCGCGGACTGAACGATCCAATGCAGGCGCTGCGACTTCTGCCCGGGGTTCGCAGCGGCAGGATTAGAATTGATCCATCCGCTCTGGAGAGGGTGGCTGCACAAGCCATGGGCGATGTCACCGCCTTGTTGAACCGTGCACGCGACAATGATCGCAGCGCAATCGACGCTTTGTTCGAGTTGCTCTACGAGGACTTGCGCCGCCTCGCGCGCTCGCGGCTCGCAGCGAGCGGACACCTGACCCTGCTCAATACCGAGTCGTTAGTGCACGAAGCGTACCTGCGCTTTCAACAAGCCGGTCGCATTGCACTGAACGACCGCGAGCATTTTCTGGCTTACGCAGCAACGACGCTGCGCTCGGTCGTGGTCGACTTCGTGCGCAAGCGCAATGCGGAGCGGCGCGGCGGCAAGCTCACGCATATCACGCTCGACACCGAAGTCTCTGACCAGGTCGGCGCGAGCGACGATGAGATCCTGGACGTCCACGAGGCGCTCGAGTCACTTGCCAAGGTGGACCCGCGGCTGGTCCGTGTTGTGGAGATGCGCTATTTTGCGGGACTTA
This sequence comes from uncultured beta proteobacterium, assembly GCA_963728935.1. Classification (GTDB taxonomy): domain Bacteria; phylum Pseudomonadota; class Gammaproteobacteria; order Burkholderiales; family Casimicrobiaceae; genus CAVSMC01. The sequence continues at coordinate 12,539 of CAVSMC010000016.1, forward strand.
GCGTGAACGAAATTGCTGCTGCGTTGGACGTGACCGATCGTACGGTGCGGCGCGACTGGGAAAAGGCACGAGTGCTCCTGGCGGCGATGCTTAAGCGCTGAATCGGGCTGTTGCGCTCGATGTCCTTTTCGCGCGCAGAATGCGTGGATAGGAAGATCATGCTGCGTCCGGGCACCGGATTTTCCGTTCGATGAGCGCAGACCCTCGTTTCAGCGTGGACAACTGGGGGCGCCTCTCGGCGCTGCTGGATGACGCGCTCACGTTGCCGGTCGACCAGCGCGGAGACTGGCTCGAACGGCTATCCCCCGAGCAGTCCGATCTCAAGCCGGCGCTGCGTGACCTGCTCGCACGTGCCGCGGTCGACACCGGCGGCTTCATGCGCGCGCCCGTTCGTCTGCGCGGCACGGGTGACGGCGTCCCGTTTGGGAGCACCGCCGCGCAGACCGGCATGCTCGTCGGTCCCTACCGATTGTTGCGCGAAATCGGCGCAGGTGGCATGGGCGCGGTCTGGTTGGCCGAACGGGCGGACGGCACCCTGAAGCGCAGGATTGCCCTCAAGCTGCCGCGGCTCAACTGGGATATGCCCGGTCTGGCCAGACGGATGGAGCGCGAGCGCGACATACTCGCCGGACTCGAACATCCGAACATCGCGCGACTGTATGACGCCGGCGTCGACGCGCAGGGACGGCCCTATCTTGCGATGGAATATGTCGAGGGCAGGCCCTTCGACGTTTACTGCAAAGAATGCGCCGTCGGTGTGCGGGATTGTATCGGCTTGTTACTGCAGGTTGCGCGCGCGGTCGCGCACGCGCATGCGCGCCTGATCGTGCATCGCGACATAAAGCCATCCAACATCCTCGTCACGGCCGACGGCAGCATACGGCTGCTCGATTTTGGCGTCGCCAAGCTCATCGAAGGCGACGCAGGCAAGGAAAGCGCAGACGAGACGCACCTCACGCTCGTCGCGGGCCGCGCGTTGACGCCCGATTACGCCGCGCCCGAGCAGATCCGTGGCGAGGCGATCACCGTAGCCGTCGATGTCTATTCGCTCGCCGTGGTGCTCTACCAACTGCTGGCCGGTCAACGCCCCTATCGGCTCAAGATGGACTCGGGCGTCGAACTCGAGGACGCAATCGCCCGGCTGGAAATTCCATTCGCCTCGACGGTCGCGGTGGACAAGGCGCGTGCGCGGCAACTGCGCGGCGATCTCGACACGATTCTCGCCAAGGCACTGAAGAAGCAGCCGACCGAGCGCTATCCGACGGTCGATGCCTTTGCCGCCGACCTCGAACGCCACCTTGCAGGTGTCCCCGTTCTCGCCCGCCCCGACAGCATCGTCTACCGGACCTCGCGATTCATTCGCAGGAACAAGTGGTCGGTCGGCGTGGCGACGCTGATCGCGCTCGCACTGCTGGGCGGCGCCATTCCCATCGCCGCGGTAATGATCGCGCTCGCCCTCGGTGCCAGCGTCGCGCTCTGGCAGGCGGGTATTGCGCGGAGGCAAGCGTCGCATGCCGCCGAAGAAGCACGTCAGGCGCAGCGCGAGCGGGACCGGGCTGTTGCGTTGTCGGAACGGCACGAAGCAGCCGTTGATTTCATCCAGATCATGCTCACCGAAGCGGTGCAAGCGGACGAGAGGGTGACGCTGAACGAGTTGCTTGCGCGCAGCGAGGCAGTTGCGCTCGCTTCGATTGGCAATCAACCCGAGCAACAGGGTGCAGTGCTGGATTTGCTGGCGTCGTTCTACATCTCGAACGGAGACTATGCGAAAGCCGAGCCTTTGCTGCGGCACGCAATCGAGGTCCTGCGGAACTCGGCCGATGTCTCGCTGCGCGCTCAGGTCGAGTGCAATCACGCCGCCGCTTCGGCGTTCGCCGAGGTCGGCAGCGTCGAGATCGCGAAGCAAACGATCGAAAGGTGGCTTGCGCGTGGCGATGTGGAACCCCAAACGGCCGCGCTCTGTCAGTCATACCTGGCTCAAATCGCCCGCAGCCACAACGACGCGAAGGGCGCTCTCGACAACGCTCTGCGGGCACAAACAAGGCTTCGCGCTTCCCCTCGCCGGTTTGCGGCGTTGGAAGCGTCCATCGCCGGCGACCTCGCCTACGCCTATTTTCTGAACGCACGCAATGACGACGCCGATCGCCAGTTTGCAGCGGCGTTGCAGTTGCACCGTGATATCGGCCGCGCGGAGAGCCCGATCGCGGTGAGCATTCTGAACAACTGGAGCCTGTTGTGCTTCGGCGCCGGCAATATGAAGCGCGGGCTCGCGTTGAATGAGGAAGTCCTGCGCATCGTCGCCAAACGAGCCGGCGACGAAGCGGCACCCTCGTACGCCGTCAGCAATCATGCGTACGCGCTCTGTGTGATGGGGCGGTACGAGGACGCATTGCACGAGACCGAACGGGCTTGGCGCATTGCTGAGCGCGCCGGCGCCGAGATCGCCAAGCTGAATGTGCGTGTGAACAAGGCAGTGGCGTTAAGGGAGCTTGGCGACCTCGACGCGGCGGAACGCACTCTGGCCGAGGTCGCAGCGTCCGCTGGGGAATGGCCGGATGACAACCCCGCCGTTCTGGCGTATCAAGAGTGCCGGGCTAGCCTGGCGCTGCGGCGTGATCATCTCGAAGAGGCCGCCAAGGCGATCGAGCCCATCGTGCAGCTGTTCGAGCGGCGCGGAATGCGGATCGCAAAACTGGTCAGCGCGCTGCGCGTGCGAGCCGAGATCCGCTGGCGCCAGGGCGATCTCGGTGCTGCGATCATCGACGCTCGTCGCGCGCTAGCCATCGCGATGGAGCTGCAAGGCACGAACCCGCACTCGAGCTTCACCGGCCTCTGTCATCTCCTTCTGGCCAGACTGATTCGCGAAACCGGTGATCTCGAGGAGTCCGACAGCGCGTTGCAGCACGCGATTGCACACCTCTCCAACGCGCTCGGCGACGATCATCCCGAGACGAAACGTGCGCGCCGGCTCGCCGTGTCGCCACCCATCGAGGCCAGACCCGACTCATCCGGCTGAGTTGGAAGAGACGCGCATCGATCCGGCGGGTTGTCGTCCCGCATCAACATGAATTCGCGGCGCGCGACGTTCGCCAGCATGGTCGATGTCCGCTTTGCCTTGCTGGCTGCGTGGTACCAGGTAGAGACGCGAAACCGCGTCGAACCCTGGAGACCGTCGTGGCCCACACAGTGCCGCTCCCGCGTACTTTCCAGCGAACCATTCGACGAGCCAAGGCGACGATATGTGCCATCGCGCGCGCGGTGACGGCGGACCATGCGCTCGCGCTGCTCGCGTCGACGAAAGCTGCTTCACCTCGGAGGAATGTGGCCGAAGTGCGCGCCATGTACCTGTCGCCGCGTGACCCGCAACGCGAACAGCAACGCGATCCGTGCAAACGGAAGCTTCAGTTGCGCGTCGGGACGCTCGATCGGCGAGTTGCATCGAGCCTGGCCGTTGTCGCACTGACTGCATTGCTGTGGTCGCTCGATCCCGCGCTGGCCCAGATGGTCGATCGCACGAAGGCACCCAACGCGGCGAACGAAGGGATTGCCAAGACGGTCGACCAACAGGTCGGCGCCGATCGCGGCGACTGGATGACACCCGAATCGTCGTCTTTCATCATCGCGCGCGATCCCTTTCGCGCGATCCGGCGCGGCCGACAACTCTTCCAGCGCAAGTTCACACTCATTGAAGGCCAGGGCTCACTGACGAGCGACGGGCGAGGCGACGTCGGCGTCAATCTCGCTATCGGCGCGGGAATGGCCGATAGCTGCGCAGCCTGCCATGGTCGCCCGCGGGGCGCCGCGGGTGCCGGCGGCGATGTTGCCACCCGCCCCGACAGCCGCGACGCGCCGCATTTGTTCGGACTCGGATTGAAGGAGATGCTCGCCGATGAGATCACGAGCGATCTGCGGGAACTACGGGCGCAGGCGCTCGCCGCGGCGCGTACGTCCCTTGCGGCGATCCAGGTCAAGCTGATCAGCAAGGGCGTCTTCTACGGCAGCCTGACCGCATTGCCGGACGGGACGATCGACACGTCCCGCGTCATCGGCGTCGATCCCGATCTCCGCGTGCGGCCCTTTTTTGCGCACGGCGGTAAGATTTCGATTCGCGAGTTCATCGTCGGCGCGCTCAACGACGAAATGGGCCTGCAAGCGATCGATCCGGAATTGGCTTCCGCCAAGGCGGGCGGGCGGTTTGTGACACCCTCGGGGATGGTGCTCGACGGCACCCTCGATCGGCTGGAGGCGCCGCCGGCGACACGCGCCGACGAGGATCCGGATCAGGATGGCATTGCCAACGAGATTCCGCGCAGCCTGGTCGACTATCTCGAATTCTATCTGCTCAACTACTTCAAGCCGGCCACCTACAAAATCTCGCATGCGGTATCCAAAGGCCGCAAACTCTTCGACCGCATTGAATGCGGGACTTGCCATATCGCCGATCTGAAAATCAATCGCGACCGGCGAGTCGCGGACGTCGAAACCGTCTACGACGCCCAGCGCGGTCTATTCAACCACCTGTTCGCCACCGCGACGCCGCTATTCGACCAGGTCAATGTTGGCAACATGAATCCCGCGGTCAAGCAGGCGAAGCTCGGACCGTTCGACGTGAAGAACATCTTCAGCGATTTCAAGCGGCACGACCTCGGCGCCGACTTCCACGAACGCAACTACGATGGTTCCATCCGCCGCGAGTTCATGACGACGCCGCTATGGGGAGTAGGAGCGACGGCGCCGTACGGTCACGATGGCCGCAGCATCAACCTGACCGAAGTGATTCTGCGCCATGGTGGCGAGGCGCAGCGCTCACGCGACGCCTTCGCGGCCTTATCCGAGCAGCAACAAGGCACGCTCATCGAATTCTTGAATTCGCTCGTGTTGTTCCCGCCGGACGATACCGCCTCCAATCTGAACCCGGGCGACCGGACCGCCGCCGGTTTCCCACAATACGGCCACGGCAGTATCAAGCTGCCCGTACTGTTCAACAATCCCGCAGATCCGGAATAAACAATCCTGGCGTAGGGAGGTCCGACCAAAGGGCTGTTTTCCCGAGGGTCGAAAGAAAACGGCCCGCATCGCAGCGGGCCGTTGTGACCGGCCCGACACATAGGTTACAGCGCGTACCGGACACATGGGTAACACTTTCCTGCCCTCAGGGCGGGAGGTGTCTATGCCGTGGAAGGAGTGTTCGGTGATGGACGAGCGCCTGCGCTTTGTCGCCAAGTTGCTCGACGGCGAGTCGATGAGCGACGTTTGCCGCGAGTTCGGCATCTCGCGCAAGACCGGCTATGTCCGGCGACAATTACTTTTGCCGGTGGCGACAATTAGATTTGCCGGTTGAGATGGGCTGAAGCGGTCACGCCGAAGCCCTCGCTATCATGCCGCTCCCCAGGGGGTCGGCATGAAGAAAGACGGAGAAATCAAATTGTTGCTGGATGAACGAGCAAAGGGAGCGAGTCAGAGATTGGCGGCGGTGCGTGCCGGCATGAGCGAGCGCACCGCGCGCAAGTACGAAGGCGCGGGGCAGTTGCCAAGTCAGCTGCGCAAGCCGCGGATGCATCGCACCCGCGAGAATCCGTTCGAACTCGATTGGCCATGGGTCGAGGAGCAACTTGCTCGCGATCCGGCGCTGCAAACGAAGACTTTGTTCGCGCTGCTGTGCGAGGCCTTCCCGGGACGCTACCAAGAGGGGCAGCTGCGCACGTTGCAGCGCCACGTACAGGCATGGCGCGTGCGCCACGGTCCGGAACAGGAGGTGATGTTTCCGCAGGAGCACGTGCCGGGACGGATGGCGCAGTCCGATTTCACGTCGATGAATGCGCTGGGTATCGGCATCGCGGGCACGTCGTTTCCGCACTTGGTCTACCACCTGGTGCTCACCTATTCGAACGTCGAGGCGGTGCGCGTGTGTTTCTCGGAGAGCTTTGAAGCGCTGGCCGAAGGGCTGGAGGGCTGCATGTGGCAGATTGGCGGCGTGCCCGAATGGCATCGGACCGACAACCTGACCGCGGCGGTACGCGATCTCGATCGCGAGGGCCTGCACGAATTCACGCAGAACTACCGCGCGTTGCTCGCCCACTACGGCATGCAGCCATCGGCGAACAGTCCGGGACTGGCGCATCAGAACGGCGACGTCGAGCAGTCGCACTTTCGCTTCAAGCAGGCGGTCGATCAGGCGCTGCGGGTGCGCGGCAGTCGCGAGTTTGCCGACCGTAGCGCCTACGAGCGTTTTCTGGCTGAGCTGGTACGCCAGCGTAACCTCACGCGCACGGCGCGCTTCGAAGCCGAGCGCGCGGCATTGCGGCCGCTGCCAGCGGCGCCACTGGACTTCACTCGCGAGCTGACCGTGCGGGTGTCGCGCTTCAGTCTCGTGCGGATCCTGCTCAATCACTACTCGGTGCCCTCGCGTCTGATTGGGGCTCATTTGAAGGTGCGGGTGCGCGCGGAGATGCTCGAGCTGTATCACGGCGCGGTGCCGGTGTTGACGTTGCCGCGACTGTCCGGTCGCAATCAGCATCGGATCGATTACCGGCATCTGATCTGGTCGTTGGTACGCAAGCCGGCCGCGTTCGCGAGCTACTGTTACCGCGAGGAGCTGTTTCCGACTACCGCCTTCCGTCGCGCATACGACCGCCTGCTCGAAGTGAAGCCGACCAAGGCTGATGCCGAATATTTGCGTTTGTTGCATCTGGCGGCGAGCACCTCGGAGACCGAAGTCGAGTTGGCGATCAAGCGGTTGCTCGACGCTGGAAGCGCGCCGACCTTTGATGCCGTGCGCGAGTTCGCCGGTCACAGCGCACCGACCACGGCACCGGCCATCGCCAAGGCCGCGATCGACTTCACCAACTACGACACGCTGATCGCCTCGCGGAGCCACCATGTCTAACCCGCGCGAGGAATTGCTGACGCTGCTACGCACGCTCAACTTGGGCACCATGGCGAGCGCGGTCGAGGATCTGGCGCTGCGTGCCGCCAAGGAAGGCTTGACGCATGAGAGCTTCCTGCTCGAACTCGCGCGCAGCGAATGGGCGGCGAAGTCGGCACGGCGCATCGAGCGGTTACGCAAGCAATCCGAGTTGCTGCCCGGCAAGACCTTCCGCGCGCTCGATCTCAATCGTTTCGATCCCCCCACGCGTATGCAAATCGAGCGGCTGCGCGGCGGCGGTTTCCTCACCGAAGCCATCAACGTCGTAGCGGTCGGCCGACCCGGCGCCGGGAAAAGCCATCTGGCCTGTGCGCTCGGCTATGCGCTGATCGAGCAGGGACATCCGGTGCTGTTTGCGTCCACCAGCGCGCTGGTGCAGCGGCTGCTGGCGGCCAAGCGCGATCTGCGACTGCCGCAGACACTGGCGAAGCTTGATCGATTTGAGTGCCTGATCCTCGACGACATCGGCTACGTCCAGCACGACCGCGACGAGATGGAGGTGCTGTTCACGCTGCTCGCCGAGCGCTACGAGCGAAAGAGCGTAGTGATCACCACCAATCTGGTGTTCTCGGAGTGGGATCGGATATTCAAGGACCCCATGACGACACTGGCTGCGATCGACCGTGTCGTGCGTATTCCGGCGAAGTTGACCGATGAATCCGACGATGATGACCGCGTGGAGAGGCGCGGTGCGTGGGGCTTAGATTCTAACGTCGTCGGTCATCATGGTGGTTGATTTTCGGGCTCATGGATCATTTTTTGGTGGTGGGCGTGCTTGTCTTCTTACGGAGTGACTCGCCTTTGAGCGCGAGGCGATGGCTGCCGTGCACGATGCGATCGAGAATGGCGTCGGCCAAGGTCGGATCGTTGAGATAGGCATACCAATGTTCGACCGGCAGTTGACTGGTGATTAGGGTGGCTTTGCCGCTGGTGCGATCGTCGAGCAGTTCGAGCAGATCATTGCGTTCGGATTGGCCGATCGGTGCGAGTCCCCAATCGTCGAGGATCAGTAGATCGGTGCGGGCGAGTTGCTGCAGCCGGCGACTGAAGCTGCCGTCCCCGTGAGCGATGCGCAGTTCTTCGAGCAGGCGACTGAAGCGAGTGTAGAAGACGGCAAAGCCTTGACGACACGCGGCTTGACCTAGGGCACAGGCGAGCCAAGTCTTGCCGAGCCCGGTGGCGCCGGTGATGAGGACGCTGTGGCCGTTGCGAATCCAATCGGCACCGGCGAGACTCGCGAGCTGGCGCGCATCGAGACCGCGGGCGCTGCGGGTGTCGAGGTCCTCGATGCAGGCTTCGGGATATTTGAGCTTGGCCTGCTTGAGCAGACGTTCCAAACGTCGGGTATCGCGCCAGGCGAGTTCGCGATCGACCAGAAGGCCGAAGCGATCTTCGAAGGCGAGGCCGGTGGCCACCGGCTGGGTAAGTTGCTCCTCGAAGGCGCGGGCCATGCCATCGAGACGCAGGGTGCGCAGGTGCGTCACGGTTTGTTGGGTCAGCATCGAACGATCTCCTTCTATGGGTCAGTGGTAGTACTCGGGACCGCGCACGTTGGCGTGCGCGGGCAGGACGGTGTCGGCAAACAGCGTGGCAGTGGTCGGCTGGCGATCGAGCCCAGCAGCGAGGATGGAGGCGACCGACTTACGGGTTCGAGCGCCGAGTGTGAGAGCACGTGCACAGCCCGCTTCGAGCCGCGCGTCGCCATACTTGCGCGCCAATGCGAGCAGACCGAGGCAGGCGCGGTAACCTTGCTCGGGATGCGGCTTGGATTCGAGCAGATGAGTAACCAGGTGCCCGGTCGCGACGCCGATCGTTGTCGCCCAGTGCAGCAATCGAGCCGGGGTCCATTCCCGATGCGCGCGATGCGCCGCCGGCATGTGCTCGGGGATTGTGCTGTAGCCACCGCGACGATGCGAGCGAGCATGACTGGCCACGCGCTGATGACGGAACAGCACTTCGACCGTGGTGCGGGTGATCCGCAGTTCGACTTCCTGGCCGACCAGGGCATGCGGCACCGAGTAGTAATGGTGTGCGAACTCGACGTGGTAATCGAGACGCGAGACGCGTGCTCGCTTGAAGTCGGCATATTCGAAGGCGGTGCTCGGCAATGGCCGCAACGCCGGTCGATCGAGCAGGTCGAACCAGCTGCGGCGCGAGCCCTCGAGTTTCTGGAACGGTCGGTCGTTGAGTTCGCCGAGCAGTTGCCGGATCGCGGTGTTGAGTTCGGCTAGACTGTGAAAGCACCAATGCCGCAGCCGAGCGAGAATCCAGCGCTCGACCAGCAGCACCGCGGCTTCGACCTTGGCCTTGTCCTGCGGTTTGCGTGGTCGCGCCGGCAAGATGGCGCAGCCGTAATGCTCGGCCAGCGCTTCGTAGGTGCGATTGGCAATCGGTTCGTACCGATCCGGATCGCGAATCAGCGCGCGCGGATTATCCGGTACCAACAGCGCTGGCGCGCCGCCAAAGAACGTCAACGCGTTGCCGTGCGCCGCGATCCAGTCCGCCTTCGATTCGGCGGCCGTGGCCTCGGCATAGGTGTAGTTCGATGCGCCCCACACCGCGACGAAGATGTGCGCACGCGAGATCTCGCCGCTGGCTGGATCGATCAGCGGGACCGTCGGCCCGGCGTAATCAACGAACAGCTTCTCGCCGGCGACATGGGTCTGGCGCATCGAGCGGCGCAGCCGTTGCCGAAACTCAATATAGCGTTCACAGAAACGGGAGCGACTATACGGCACACCCTGCGCCTGAGCCCGATACTCCTCCCACAACAACTGCAGCGTGACGCCTTTGCGCCGCAGCTCGCGATGGATCGCGCCGAAATCGGCAACGGCAAACTGCGGATAGACGTAGCGTTGCGGATGCAGACGCGCGTTCAGTGCCGCGTCATCGAGTGCCTGCGCTTCACTGTGCGTCAGCCCGGCGTGCGTGGCGGCGGCCAAATAGTTCGCCACCGAGCCCTTGGCAATCCCCAACGCGGCGGCGATCTGCGCATTGGGCAACGCGCATTCGTGCTTGAGACGGAGAACTTCTCGAATTCGGCGCATGGTAATCCGGTTGGCTGGCACTGCGGGCTCCCTGTGCAAAAGGGAGCGAGCGTACCCAGCCGAAGGTTCGAATTACCACGCACTGCAACCTCACCATCGCGATCACGACCCCGATTTCCGGACATCGTGACCGCCAATCCGACCAACTTGACCACGGTTTCCGACATGCCCGCAAAGGCGGTCAACATCCGTCGGATTCAGCGGTCAACATCGTCGGATTCGGCGGTCATCATCCGTCGGAAACCTCGGTCACGTTCCGTCGGAATACACAGTGTCGTGCATCACAGCATC
>CAVSMC010000017.1:0-14287 GCA_963728935.1 uncultured beta proteobacterium
TTCAGCCCTGGGAACGCCGGAACGTCGCTAGCACTGCGAGGGCACCACAACGCCCCATTCCCGCAGGATCTGCTCGGTGTGGGCGCCGTACTGCGGCGCGGGATGGCGCACCTCGCACGGCGTGCCGGACAGCTTCACCGGAAAGCCGAGCATCTTCACGCTGCCGTGGCCCGGATGCTCGACTTCGATCACCATGTCCTGACTCCTCGTTTGGGGATCGCTCAACGCCTGCGCGATGTTCTGCACGATGCCGCAAGGTACGCCCGCCGCATTGAGCTTCGCGACCCAGCGGCTTTGCGTATCGAAGCGCACGCGCTCGTTGATGAGCGCGTTCAGGTCCGTGCGGTTCACCACCCGCAAGGCGTTCGTGGCGAACCGAGGCTCTTCCAACAGGTGCTGCAGGCCGATGGTCGCCATGAACTTATCGAGCACGACTTCGGTGCTAGGCGCGACCGCGATGTCGCCGTCCTTGGCCGTGAAAAGGCCGTATGGCGAGGCGATGGGATGATCGTTGCCGGTGCGCGCGGGCAACTCGCCAGTCGCGAGGTGGTCGGCGGCGAAGTACGCGAACATGCTCATGATCGCCGCCATCATCGAAGCTTCTACGCGCTGTCCGATGCCGGTCCTGTCGCGCACGCGCAGCGCATTGACGATGCCGAAGGCGCAATAGAGACCCGCGATCAAGTCGGTCAGCGGCGGACCCGCGCGCAACGGCGCCGCGTCGGGGTCGCCGTTTACGCTCATGAAACCGCTCATCGCCTGGATGACGAAATCGAATGCGGGGCGCTGCGCATAGGGACCCGTCGAGCCGTAGCCGTTCACGCTTGCTACCACGAGGCGCGGATTGAGGCGGGCGAGCATCGCCTCATCGAAGCCCATCTTCGCGAGCACGCCCGGCCGGAAGTTTTCGACCAGAACGTCGGCGCGCTCAAGCAGCCGCGCGAGCATGGCCCTGCCTTCCTCCGAGCGAACATCGACGACGATCGAGCGCTTATTGCGGTTGAACGATGCGAAATACCAGGAGAGGCCGTCGACCGTGGCACCGATATTGCGGATCGGATCGCCGTCGCCCGGGCCTTCCACCTTCACAACGTCCGCTCCCATGTCGGCCAGGACCATCGTGCAAAACGGACCCGACAGGATGCGGGTCAGGTCGACCACTCTGATGCCTGAAAGCGGCTGTTCCATCGTCGCTCAGCCCGCGGCCGTGCGCACGGCCGCGACCGAGTGCAGCCGCAGCCGCGGACCGGCGCGCATCACCTGACCGGTCAGCGGCCTGCCGAGCAGTTCTTCGATGTAGAGCGCGACGGCGATCGCCTTGTCGAGGTCAACGCCGGTCTCGTAGCCGCTCTCGTCGAGCAGGTACAGCAGGTCCTCGGTGCAGATGTTGCCCGTCGCGCCGGCCGCGAACGGACAGCCGCCGAGGCCGCCGACAGAAGAGTCGAAGCGGCGGATACCTTCCTCGAGTCCGACCACGACGTTCGCAAGCCCGATGCCCCGCGTGTTATGCAGGTGCAGGCCCAAGATGGCGTGAGGAAATTCCGAGCGCATCGCGCGCACGACGCCGCGGATGTTGCGCGGGGTAGCCATGCCCGTAGTGTCGGAGAGCGTGATGCACTGTACGCCCGACTTGACGTAGCCCTCGCCTATGCGCAGCACGTCCGACACCGACACGTCGCCTTCGAACGGGCAACCGAAGCACGTTGCGATGGCGCCGATCAGACCGATGTCGTTCTCGCGCAGCTTGTCCGCGACCGCCGCGAAGCCGACGATCGACTCGTCGATGGTGCGGTTTAGGTTCTTCTTGTTGTGCGTGTTCGATCCCGAGCAGAGCAGCACCGCGGCATCGAGCGTCGTCTTAGCCGCACGCTCCGCCGCACGCAGGTTCGGCACCAGTGCCGTCAACGTCGTGCCCGGACGCCGCGCGATTCCGGCAAGCACCTCTTCGGCATCGGCCAGCTGCGGCACGGCCTTGGGCGAGACGAACGAAGTGACCTCGATCGTGCGAATGCCGGCCTCGATCATACGGTTGACGAGATCGATCTTCTGCGCGGCGGGAACGATCCTTTTCTCGATCTGCAGCCCGTCGCGCGTGCCGACCTCGATCACCTCGACGGCGCGGTCGCTCGCCGGGCGAAGCGACGCCTCGAATACCTTGCGACTCATGATGTGCCCCTTCCCCGAATCTCTACGGCACTTGTGCGCCGGACGTGACGCGCGGCGTGCCTTCGGCCGTGTAGCCGCCGTCGACGTACAGTACAGCGCCGGTGATGTAGTGCGCCGCGTCGGACGCGAGAAACGCCACGGCGCGGCCGATGTCCTCGGGCTCGCCGATGGCCCCCCACGGCACCCGTGCGAGCACCGCCTGGCGCAACGCGATGTCCTCCGGCTTGGTGCTCTTGTAGAGCTGGATGTTGATATCGGTCGAGATGGTGCCCGACGCAACCACGTTGACGTTGATCTTGTGCGGCGCGAGCTCGACGGCGAGCTGCTTGCTGAACATGTCGATCGCCGCCTTGGTCGAGCAATACGGGCCCATGTTCGCCTTCGCCACCCGCCCGTGGATGGACGAGATGCTGACGATCTTGCCGCCGCCGCCGCGGGCGACCATGTGCCGGCCCGCGAGGCGCGAGCAGTGGAAGCAGCCGTAGAAGTTTGTATGGACGACGCGATCCCACTCCTCGAGCGGGATGTCCAGGATCGACTTGCGTGCGACGATCCCGGCGTTGTTCACCATGATGTCGATACGGCCGAACTTCTGCAGCACGGCATCGACGAGGCGCTCGGCTTCCGCATACGCGCCGACGTCGGCCTGGATCGCTTCGGCGCTCCCGCCGTCTTTGCGGATCACCTGCACCACCGCTTCGGCGGCATCGCGATCGCTCACGTAGTTCACGGCGACGCGCGCGCCTTCCTTGGCGAGCGTATGTGCGATGCCGCGTCCTATGCCCCGGGCCCCGCCTGTCACGATCGCGACCTTGCCTTGCAACTGCAGATCCATTCTGCGCTCCTCGTTCGTCCTCGTTAGCTGCAGTGCGCGGCGGGCTGTTGTGCTTCGATGCGCCTGCGCAGCTCCTCGAAGGACACGAGCTCGCCGGCAATCGCGCTCGCCGCCACCGTCGCCGCACTCGCCAGCCACAGCTTGCCGGGGCCGCTGCGCCCGGGAAAGTTGCGGTTCTGCGCACTGACGGTCACCTGATCGGGGTCGCTCGACGCGCCCGGGCCGAGGTTCGCGCAGGCGCCGCACGCCGGTTGCAGCACCGTCGCACCAACCTTCTCGAAGGTCTCGACATAGCCTTGCTCGACGCAGTAATCGCGCACGGCAGTGCTGCTGAATTGCAGGTACAGCTTCACGCGCTTCGGCACCTCGAGACGATGGCGCGCCGCCCACGCAAGCACCTCGTGATACGCGTCGAAATCCTCGCGCTTGCCGCCGGTGCACGAGCCGCCGAACGCAATATCAATCGCCGGTCGCTCCTTCAGCCGGTCGAGCGCAATGGCATTGCCCGGATCGCCCGGCGCGGCCACCATCGGCGAAAGGCTGGTGCAGTCGACCTCGATCGTGTCGGCATACGGCGCGCCGGCGTCGCTGCACATCCACGGCTCGAGGGCAAACGCGATGCCACGCCGCTCCTGTAGGAAGCGCACGGTCTCGCCGTCCGCAGCGACGATGCCGGTAAACGCACCGAGCTCCGCGGACATGTTGGTAAGCGTGGCGCGCTCGTCGATCGACATCGCGGCGATCGCGGATCCCGCGAATTCGAACACCTTGCCGATGCCAGCACCCGTCTTGATCTTCGGATGCGCGAGCAGATGCAGGACGATGTCCTTGGCTGCGACGCCGGGCGGGATGGTGCCTTGTAGCCGTACGCACAACGTTTGTGGAATCGTGAGCCGCACGGCGCCGGTGACCATGGCGTTGGCCATGTCGGTGGTTCCAACGCCGAAGGCGAGGCAACCGAGCGCGCCCGAATGCGGAGTATGCGAATCGGTGCCGACGACCACCTGCCCAGGCAAGGCGTAGCGCTCGGCCATGATGGGATGGCAGATGCCTTCCGATCCTTCGCCGTCGTGCAGATAGCCGTGCGAGCGCAGGCCGTGCTCGCACGTGAACTGCTCGTGCTCCTCGTGCAGCACGCGGATGCCCGGCAACAGATTGCCCTTGATGTGCGCCGGACTCTTGTGGGTGTAGGAAAAGTGGTCGGCGAAGGCGACGATCGAGGCCGCATCGCGAACTCGGAACGACGGGCCCAAGGTGGCGTGGAGGAGGTGCCGCGCCATCCCGGTGTACACGTCGACGATGAATCGCCAATGGGGGCGCACGAACGCGCCATCTCCCGGCACGAGCTCGCAGCCCGTGTGCGGCGTCCTCGCGAGATGCCGAGCGAGGATCTTCTCCACAAGCGTCATCGGATGCGGCTCGGTCGCCTCGCACGAGGCGAGCTCGCGCATGTGCTGGGCGCCGTACTTCAGCAAGCCGCCGGAGCGAAGGACTGCCGCCGCAAGCCGGTCGCGGCCGGCGACGAGTTCTTCGACGTAAACGGGATCACCGCGCGCGATGCGTTCGAGAAGTGCGAAGTCGGTCGAGGTGAAAAGTCCGACGTTGTCGGCGTTCTGGCGATAGATGCGCTCGAAGCTTTCGGCGACGACGAGCCGGATGCCAGCATGCAACTCCGCCGCCGGACTGTGCTCACGCGAGGAGCCCTTGCCGTACCTACCGCCGGCCACGACCACGGAGAACGCTGCCCGGCGGACGTCCCCGAAGCCGATCGGTACTTCGCTGCCGGCCTTGAAGCCGGTGTAGACGTAGTTCCCGAGGCGCTCGTCGTAATACGTGAGCGACGTATTGGGCGTGATCTCGTCGGTCGACACGTCGCTGCGAAGCCGCCCGCATTCGCCCGGCGCGACATCGCGCCCTTCGAGCTGCGAACGCACGCGCTGCGCGTCCTCGCAAAGGAAAAGGATCCGGCTCCCGATAGGCAGTTCAATGCTCGTCATTGCGTCGTCGCCACGCCCGGTGCTACGTCCATTCCCAGTGCACCGGCGCAACGCCTCGCACCGGCATGGGGATCGTCGGCAGGTGCTCGCCCGCGATCACTCCGAAACACGCGCGGTCGAGCTGCGGCCCGCAGAAGGCGATGCTCGACAAGTGCGCGAGCTTCTTCGCGGTGTTGCGCTCCAGCAAGGCGCGATCGAGCCGCCCGCCGCGGAAGGCGGCATCAACCTCTGCAACTTGCGCGGGATCGCTGTCCTCGAGCAAGGTCATCGCTCTGCCATCGCGGTCGACGCGGATCAGCCGGTTCGACACGATCGAGGTGATCCACAGGCCGCCCTCCACGTCGAAGGCCATGCCATCGGGAAACTCGCCAGGCCCGAATTGCGTGATCGTCTCGCGCCCCGAAAGATCGCCGCTTTCGGCGACACGGTACCGGGTGAGGCGCGAAGCGCATGTTTCGTTCACGTAGAACCAGCGCCCGGTCGGGTCGATCCGACATTCGTTGGCAAACGCGAGGCGGTCGGCGACCACGCGCGCGCCGCGGCGGTCGATCAGCACGATGTACCCGTCGGCCACGTCCGGCCGGAACGCCTCGATACGCGGGCAGACCTGCGTGGAGATCGTGAGCCAGATCCTGTCTTTGGCATCGAGCAGCACGAAATTGCTGACGTGCAGGCGAACGCCTTCGACCTCGCGCAGAACGGGCACGACGCGGCCGTCGCGGTAAACGCGAAATAGCCCGCCGTCGCCGTCCTGCAAGTGCGTCACCAGGAAGCTGCCGTCGCGATCGAGGGCGACGCCGTTGGGAAAGAGCGGCACCGACAGATCGAACGTGGCGCCGCCATAAAGGCGCTGCTCGCCGTCTGGTGTGATGTGGGCGACTCCACCGCGGCGGTCGGCGGCGAACACGTCCCCGGCCCGCGTGCACAGCACGCACTCGGGGCGAGCAAGCCGCGAGCCGATGAAGCTGACGTCGTCGAGCGACAGCGCTGCGATGGCCCGGTCAGGCATGGCCGTGCGGCTCGACCTGCGCCAGCGTATCGGCCACCGCGCGTGCGAGATCGCCCGTGCCGCCCGTGCCGCCGAATTCGCGCGGCAGGTTTCGGCCGTCGCGGAATACCTTCTCGATGGCCGCATCGAGCAGCGACGCCGCCGTGTGGCATGACGGTACCCCGTGCTGCGCGCCGAGCCAATCGAGCATCATGGCCGCCGAGAGCAGCATCGCCGTCGGATTGGCGATGCCCTTGCCCGCGATGTCGGGCGCGGTGCCATGCGCCGGCTGGAAAAGGCCGTGCTTCTCGCCTATCTCCGCGCAAGGCGCCATGCCCATTCCGCCAACCAGACCCCCGGCGAGGTCGGAGATGATGTCGCCGAACATGTTCTCCATCACAAGCACGTCGAAGTCCCAGGGCCGGCGCACGAGGTCGAGCGCCATCGCGTCGATGTAGTGATGCCGCGCCACGACGTCAGGGAAGCGCTGCGCGCGCTCGTCGAACACTTTGCGAAAGAACGCCATCGACACGAACACGTTCGACTTGTCGACGCAAGTGACGTTGCCCGGCCGGCCCACCTTCTTGCGCTGGCGCGCGAGCTCGAACGCCTTGTCGAAGAGCTTTTCGCAGGTCGCCCGCGTGATAACCATCGTGTCGCGCGCTTCCTTGTCGCCGATCATCACGCCTTTGCCGCGCGACGCGAAGAGGCCCTCCGTGGATTCGCGGATCACCATCAGGTCTATTTTCGCCGCCCGCGGGTCCTTGAGCGGGCTCGGCGCGTTGGGAAAGCTGCGCACGGGACGCAAGCCCGCGAAAAGACCGAACTCGAGCCGCATGCGCAGATGCGGCGCGATCTCAGTGCCGTCGGGAAACCGCACATCGGGCAGGCCCATCGCCCCGAACAGGATCGCATCGGCGCGTCGCGCCGCTTCGAACGCTTCATCGGTGATGTCGCTGCCGGTGTCGCGATAGAGCTCGGCACCGCCTGGCAACATTTGATGCTCGAGTCGAAACCCGCCGACGCGTCGTTGCAACGCCTGGAGTACATGCAGGCACGCGGGCATGATCTCGTGGCCGATGCCGTCGCCTTCGAAGGTGGCAATCTGAAACGCACTGTTCTTCAATCCATCACCTCGTCTTGATTCGCGCCGCAGCATCGCGCCCGGCGCGAAATCATCTGTCGGGCTCTTCCGTGTACTGTGAGAAGAAGAAGGTTTCCGCTTGCTTTTGGGCGTTGTAGATCGAGCTGATGTCCCCCTTCGGCAGGGGAATGCGGACCGGCAGGTCGCGCATGCGCGGCGTCGTCGTCGACTTTCCCGCGATCATCAACGCATCGAACGACTCGAGGTCCTGGAACTTGGTGGTCGTGCCGCATAGCGGCCACGCGTCGGCTGCAGCGACCTCGTAGAACAGCAAGCGCCGCTGGCGCGACGTGCGATTCAGATCGGAGCCGTGCACCAGGCGCACGTGATGCACGCTCGCCGAGCCGGCGCGGCCGGTGAGCTTGACGGCCGTCGCAGCATCGATGCCGGCGCGCTCAAGGCTCATCGCCCCACAAAAGACGCCGTTCGCGTGATGGTCGTACGTGGGGCCGCGATGACTGCCGGGTATGACCAGCAGCGGTCCATTCTCTTCGTCGACATCGTCAAGCATCACCCCGAGCGCGAGCAGGTCGTCATTGGTATGCGGGTAGAACGCCCAGTCCTGGTGCCATTCGACGGGCGCGCCGTACTCGCCCGACTTCATGTTGAGCTTGGTCGTCTTCAGACGCACGTCCGGTCCGAGCAGCGCGGCATAGATCGCCAGCAGCTTCGGATGGCGCAGAACGCGGGCGAACACCGGGCTCACCGCATGCGGTTCCTTGATGCGGCGCACCCGCGGGCGGTCGGGGCGGTGACTGTCCTCGAGGTCGAAGATCGCTGTGTCCTTGGTCAGACCGTGCGCCATCGCGCTGATGCGACCGACCTCGCGGCGTATGTCGTCGAGCTCGGACGGCGAAAGGACGTCTTCTACGACTACGTAACCGTCGTCGTGATAGGAGGCGATCTGTTGGGCGTTCAGCATGGCGTGTCGCGCGACTCGGGTATCAGGTGGGATCGAGGCGGTGGTAAATCTGCACGGACTTCTTCTCGATCCACTCGCCGGTGCTAGCAGCGAACGTGTTGTAGTGGGCGCTCGCGCTGTGGGTTTCGAATGCCGCCTGATCGTCGTAGACCTCGTACAGGAAGACAACGCCGGGAGTGCCGGGCACGTGGCAGACGTCGAACTGGCGGCAGCCCGGCTCCGTTTCGCGCGAGGCGCGCGCATTGACGATCATCTCGCGCTGGAAGGCGTCGACGTGCTCGCGCTTCACAACGAACTCGACGGTGACGACGTACATGAGCAGATCCTGTCGTTGACGAATCGGCCCGGCGCTCAACGGAACATCTGCGGCAGCACGAGGATGATCTGCGGAAAGAACATCACCAGCGCGAGCACGCCGATCTCGAGGGCGAGGAACGGCAGCACGGCACGACTCATCTGCTCCAGGTTCAGGCGAGCCACGCCGCCCGCAACGTAAAGCGACAGGCCCACGGGCGGGGTGATCGTGCCGATCATCAAGTTGATCGTCATCATCACCCCGAAGAACACGGGATCGATGCCCATCTTGTTCACCAGCGGCATCAGCACCGGCGTGAAGATGATGATCGCCGAGCCGCCGTCGATGAAGCAGCCGACGATCAGGAGCAGGATGTTGATGACGACGAGGATGGCGGCCTGGGTCGCGAAGGTGCTCGCGAAGTAGGTCGCCACGGCCTGGGGAATCTGGTTCATCGCCAGCACGAACGAGACGAGGTTCGCGACGCCGACGATGATCAGCACCATCGCCGTTGTCACGCTCGACCGGAACAGGATCTCCGGGATGTCGCGCATGTTGAGCTCGCGATACACGAAGACGCCGACGACGAACGAGTAGACCGCGGCCACCACCGCCGCTTCCGTCGCGGTGAACACGCCGCTCAGGATGCCGCCGACGATGATGAAGGGCATGACCAGCGCACCGGAGGCCGGCACGAACGCCCGTCCGATCGCGCGCAGGCTGGGCTTGACCTCTTCCTTCGGGAAGTCCTTCCGGCGCGCCATGAAATACACGACCAGCATGAGGCCGAGCCCCATCGCGATGCCGGGAATGATGCCACCCAGGAAGAGCTGGCCGATCGATACGCCGGCGATCGTCCCGTACAGCACCATCGGGATGGAGGGCGGAATGATCGGTCCGATCACGCCTGCCGAGGCGATCAAGCCCGCCGCGAAGCCCGGCTTGTAACCCCTGCGCCGCATCATCGGGATCATGGTCGTGCTCATCGCGGCGGTATCTGCCACCGCCGATCCGGAGATACCGGCGAAAAACATCGACGCCATCACCGCGACGTGCCCGAGCCCACCGGTGATCCAGCCCACGAGCGCGCTCGAGAAGCGCACGAGGCGGCTCGAGATGCCGCCGCTTTCCATCAGCGCGCCGGCGAGCACGAAGAACGGAATGGCCATGATCGGGAACGAATCCATGCCGGCAAAGATTCGCTGCACGACGAGCTCCGGCACGAGGAAGCCGGTCATCCACAGCACCGCGAACGCGCCCAGGCTGAGCGCGAACGCGATCGGCACGCCCATCAGCAGTGTCACCATGAACACGCCGAAGAGAAGCAGGGTGGCAGTCACGAGTGCAGCTCCCGGTCGTCTTCGGGCGGGCTCGGAGCAGGCTTGAAGCCGCTGCGCAATTCATTCACCGCGGAGGCGACGAGCCAGACGAGCATCAACGCGGCTGCGATCGGAATCACGGCATAGACATAGCCCATGCGCAGCCCCGTCGCCGGAGAAACCTGCGCCCACTCGTTGACCACGATGCCCACCCCGCCACGCAGGAACACGACAATGCACAGCAGCGCGCCGACGTACTGGATCAGGCGCAGAACGACGCGCATGCCGTGCGGAACGTTCGATTCGATCGCGGTGACGCTCAAGTGCTGCTGGCCGCGCACGAGCCAGGCGGCGCCGAGAAAGGATAGCCACACGAACGCGAAGCGCGACAGCTCTTCCGACCAGCCGAGCGGCGCGTTGAGCAAGTAGCGAAAGAGCACCTGCGCGAACACTACGATCGTCATCGTGGCCATCATGACGATCATGACCCAGCGCAACGCCGTCGCCAGAACGGAGTCAATGGCGGCAAAGAGTTTCATCACGCGACGACCTCGCGCAAACGCTCGAGACGGAGACGACGCGACTCGCGCCGCCCCGTAGGGATCGTCAGGCCTTGGTGTTCTCGATCAAGGTGAACCATTCCTTCGCCTTGGGCCCGAACTCCTTCACAGCCTCCTCGCGCAGCGGCAATACGGCTTGTCGGAACGCGGCGCGGTCGGCGTCGTTCACCTCCATACCCGCCTTCTTGAGCTCGGCGAGGAGTCGCGCATCGTCGTCGCGCACCGCCTTGCGCTGCACCGGCTGCGCGTCGAGCACGGCCTGGCGCACGATGGCCTGGTGCGCCGGCGAAAGTTTCGACCACAGGCGCTCGCTGTACATGACCATGTGCGTAAGATGCAGGTGCCCCGTGAGCGACAGGTACTTCTGCACCTCGTAGAGCTTCGCCGCGTAGATGTTGGAGAACGGGTTCTCCTGGCCATCGATCACTTTCTGCTGCAGCGCGGTGTAGACCTCGGGAAACGCCATGGCGACCGGGTTCGCCCCCATCAGACGCAGCGTGTTGAGGTGATATTTTGCCTGTGGCGTGCGGATCTTCAGGCCTTTCAGGTCGGCCGGCGTGCGCACCGGACGCACGCTGTTGGTGAGGTGTCGCATGCCCGCCTCGAAATAGCCGAGCAGCTTGACGCCGTTCTTCTCGACGCGCTCGCGGATCTCGTTGCCGAGCGGTCCGTCGAAAACAGCGTAGGAGTGCGCGCTATCGCGGAACAGATAGCCGCTCTCGACGATGTTCAGCATCGGGTCGTACGAGCCGAAGAAGCCCACCGTGACCCACGTGATCTCCTGCACACCGTTGCGCAGGTTCTCCACCATCGTGCGCTGGTCTCCTATCTGCGCGTCCGTGAACACCTGCACGGACAGCTCGCCGTTCGAGCGGGCCTCGACCAGCTCCTTGATCTTGCGCGCGCCGATGTTTTCCGGATGATCGCCGCTCGTCACAGTGCCGATGCGGATCGTCGTGGGAGCGGCGCGCGCGACCCGCGGCAGCGCCATGGTGCCGGCGACTGCCGTCATCCCGGTCAAGAACGTACGGCGGTTCAGCTTCCAATGTGTGTTGCCGACCATGCTCGTGGCCTCCTTTGTAGTGGTTTGAGGCTTCTCGCCTCGGTTGTACGAAGTGCGCTTGCGACCCCGCCGCGCTTATGCCGCCGTGGCAGAACTCTGTTGAATAAAGCTGTCATGCGGTCGTCCGCTGTTCCGCTTGCGCGCTCAGGCGCTTCACGAGGCGCACCGCCTCGACCGCATTCGCGCCGTAGCCATCGGCGCCGATCTGCCGCGCGAACTGCTCGCTTACCGGCGCGCCGCCCACGATGACCCTGCATGCGCTGTGAAGGCCGCGCTCGTTCAAACCGGCGACGATGGCCGGCATCTCGATCATGGTCGTGGTGAGCAGTGAGGACAGGGCGAGCACGTCGGGCTTGTATGCGACGACCTCGTGATAGAACGTGTCGCGCGGCACATTGATGCCGAGATCGCGCACCTCGAAGCCCACTCCGCGCAGCATCGTCACCACCAGGTTCTTGCCGATGTCGTGCATGTCGCCGGTGACGGTGCCGATCAGCACCTTGCCGCGCTGCTGCTCGCCGCTTGCGGCGAGATGGGGCGCGAGCGCTTCCACCGCGAAGGTCATCGCGCGCGCCGCGAGCAGAACTTCGGGGATGAAAGCCTCGCCTGCAGCCATGCGATCGCCCACCATCGTAATCGCTGCGATCAGCCCATGTTCGAGGATGGAGCGCGCCGGCATCCCGGCGTCGAGCAACGCCTGCACGTGCGCGGCAATCTCGCGATGGCGGCCTTTGTAGACGTCCAGTCGCACGGCAGCGTAGACGTCATCGCGCTCGTTGATTGCCGGAGCAGCCTTCGGCGATGGCAGCGCGCTCGGCAGCGGACGGAACGCGCCGGCCTGCAGCGGCAGCCGTCCTTCGTTCTCGACGCGCTCGCCGATCCGTTGCAGGCGCGAGAACACCGCTGCCGGCGGCACTTCATCGGCGATGCCCACAACCATGCGACGGCCGGGCGCGACGGCGCGGAACAGCTCGTCCATGTACGCCTCGAAGTCGGCCTCGCTCGTGCCCGGCAGGACGATGCTGGACGGGATTCCGCCGAAGAGCGTCAGGTGCTCGCTCCATTGCCGGTAATAGTCGGCGAGGCTCACTTTGGTCATCGGCGCCGGACAGATCGACTCGGCCACGTGCATGCCGGAATCGCGGATGAGATCCATCAGAGCGCGGTTCTCGCCGTCGGTGTGGCACAGCACGAGCTTGCCGGCCGCGCCGAGCTTCTGCGCCGCCTTGCGGATCCACGGCTGGATCTCCTGCGCGAAGTACGGCGGGAACGTCAGCATCTCGTCGAAGTTGCCGCCCCACAGCACGACCTCGGCGGGCGACCGGCAGACGATGTCGAGCATCCTCTCCATCAGCGGCGCGATGCGCTCGGCGAGGCCGCGCATGGCCGCGTGATGGTCCTTGTAATGGATGAAAAACTCTGTCGCGTCGCAGAGATCGCGCTGGATCCAGTGAAAGGGCGAGGCGTCGTAACAGCCCACGCATACGGGCACGCCGTTGTCGCTCATCTCGTCGGCCGCCCAAGCCTCGAATCGCGCGAAGTTGGGCACGACATCCATGTGCTCGAACAGATAGCCTGCCGACGCATAGTCCTGCGGCGTCTTGATGAGGTGCTCGATCAATGCGGGATGGCTGATGCCGCGGCGCTGCGCGTCGCGATCGTAATGGCTCGTCGTGCTGATCAGGCCCAGCGGCGTGTGGTACTCCTTGCGCGTGAGGGGATCCTCGCGGTGCACCGTGATTTCCACGTCCGCGGGCAGCACGATATCGAATACGGTCTCGCGGATGTAGAAGACGTTGATGTCGCGATGGCGATATTGCGGCTGTACTTTTGGGTCGAGCTGGTCCTCGCAATAGCGATGGTGGAACGCCCATCCCTCGGCGCGCGCGATGTCGTTCATTGCAGCGCCGGAATACTGCTTTGGCAGCGTTCCGGCCGTCGCGTTGGCGAGATACCACAGGTCGAGTCGCGGCACGTACGGCAGGCGATCGACGGGTTCGCCGCGCAGCGCCGCGAGCACGCGCGCCTTGTGCGTCGAAATCATGACCGCGCGCCCGTCTCGACGAGACCGGCTTCGACCTTTGCTGGCACCGTGCGCAATTTCAGCGCCACCACGATCGCATCCATGTCCGCAGATCGCCTTAGACGTTGCGCAACTGGTAGTGCTCGAGAACGCCGATCAACTCGCGGCTGCCGCGCTCGCGGTGCTGACGATACGTCTCGAAGGCGCCGCGCGCATCGCCGGCGCGAATCTTTTCCAGCACATCGAGGTGCTCGCGCGTGGAGCGGGTCGGCTTCGGCCGCATGCGCAGGGTCACCATGCGGGCGCGGTGGGCGCGGTCCCAGCAGTTCTGCACCGCTTCGATCAGCAGGCGATTGCCCGAGAGCTCGATGAGATGGCGGTGGAAGCGTTCGTCGGCAACGGCCCAGGCGTCGAGATCGTCTCGCTTGAGCGCGTTGGTCATGTCGACCGAAGAGTCCATCAGCGGCTGCAGTTCGGCCTTCGACGGCTGTCGGCGCACGACCAACTCCGCCGCCATCGATTCCAACGCGGTTAGCACGGCGTAAATGTCGCGCATGTCGGCCACCGACACCGGCAGCACGCGCATGCCGTGGCGGGGAATGATCTCGACGAGACCCTCCTTCGCGAGGCGGATCAGCGCTTCGCGCACTGGCGTGCGGCTCATGCCGAGCTCGATCGCGAGCTCCTGCTCGAGCACGCGGTGACCTTGCAGCCACACGTTGTCGAGAATGCGACCGCGGATCGTGCGATAGGCAAAATCCACCAGCGAACGCGACGCCTCGCGCGCGGCCGGCGCGACCGGTCGTGCCCGCGCCTCCGGGCGGGTGGCGCTCGAGCGAACGGCTCTGGCCGCGGGAACCATTTCAGCGCTGTGCATTATGCATGCGGTAACGTATACGTTAAGGCCAAACTCTGTCAAGAGCCCGAGGTGCCGGCATTGGCGCTGGAATCTATGGCGGGTTCGAGAATGCATTC
>CAVSMC010000018.1:0-8423 GCA_963728935.1 uncultured beta proteobacterium
GTGGCGGAGAGCGTCACGGATACGATGTTACCCGACGCACTCGGCGCCGATCTCGGCGGCGAGCCGGGGAATCGCTTTCGCCGGGTCGACGCGAGCCGGCGGGCGCGCGCACGCGACCGGCGGCGGATACCGCGGCGGATATCGCGGCGGCGACCGCGGTCAATGGTTGGAACCGAGACGAGCCAACCGAGAGTAAGGAGTCGACGATGAACGACGTACACGGACAAGCGAGCGGTGCGCTGCGCGCCGACGAGACGAGCGCGATCGATGCGTACTGGCGCGCTGCGAACTACCTGTCCGTCGGTCAAATCTACCTGCTCGGCAATCCGCTGCTGAGCGAGCCGCTTCGCATCGACGACGTGAAGCCGCGGCTGCTCGGACACTGGGGAACGACGCCGGGGCTCAACTTCATCTACGCGCACCTCAATCGTGCGATCGTGTGCCATGACTTGTCGGTGCTCTTCATCGCCGGGCCGGGCCATGGCGGCCCCGCCCTCAGCGCGAATACGTGGCTCGAAGGCACGTACAGCGAGCTCTACCCGAACGTCACGCGCGACGCCGATGGCATGCGGCTGCTCTTCCGCCGCTTTTCGTTTCCCGGCGGCGTCGGCAGCCACGCAACGCCCGAGATCCCCGGCTCGATCCACGAAGGCGGCGAGCTCGGCTACTCGCTCGCGCACGCGTTCGGCGCGGCGTTCGACAATCCGGACCTGCTCGTCGCCTGCGTCATCGGCGACGGCGAAGCGGAAACCGGTCCTCTCGCGACGGCGTGGCATTCGAACAAGTTTCTGAATCCGGCGAACGACGGCGCGGTGCTGCCTGTCCTGCACCTCAACGGCTACAAGATAGCCAATCCGACGGTACTCGCGCGCATTCCGCACGCCGAGCTCGAAAGTCTCATCGTCGGTTACGGCTACAAACCCTACTTCGTCGAGGGCGACGAGCCAGCGTCGATGCACGAGCTGATGGCCAGCACGCTCGAGGCCGCGCTTGCCGACATTCGCGCGATCCAGCGCGCCGCGCGCGTGCACGGCAACCTCGAGCGGCCGCGCTGGCCGATGATCGTATTGCGCACGCCGAAGGGGTGGACCGGGCCGAAAGAAGTGGACGGCCTCAAGAGCGAAGGATCGTGGCGCTCGCATCAGGTGCCGTTCGCCGAGCTCGCGACGAAGCCCGGCCACCTCGCGCTGTTGCAGCAGTGGCTCGAGAGCTATCGGCCGCACGAGCTCTTCGACGACGACGGCGTGCCGAGGCGCGAGCTGATGCGCTTCGTGCCGCAGGGCGAGCGGCGGATGGGCGCGACGCCCTATGCGAACGGCGGGCTGCTGCTGCGCGACCTGCGACTGCCGGCGATCGAGGAACACGCGATCGGCGTCGAGCGGCCCGGCGGCACGATCGGCGAGGCGACGCGCGTGCTCGGTGGCTACCTGCGCGACGTGCTGAAGCGCAATGCGCGCATGCGCAACTTCAGGATCTGGGGTCCCGACGAGACGACGTCGAATCGCCTCGGCGACGTCTTCGCCGTGACCGACCGCGCGTGGATGGCGGAGCGGCTTCCCGACGACGACCATCTCGCACCCGACGGCCGCGTGATGGAGATCCTGTCCGAGCACACGTGCGAGGGCTGGCTCGAAGGCTATCTGCTCACCGGTCGTCACGGCTTCTTCTCGTGCTACGAGGCGTTCATCCACATCGTGGACTCGATGTACAACCAGCACGCGAAGTGGCTGAAGGTCGCAAACGAAGTGCCGTGGCGACGGCAGATCGCCTCGCTCAATCTGCTGCTCACATCGCACGTCTGGCGGCAGGACCACAACGGCTTCAGCCACCAGGATCCGGGCTTCATCGACTTCATGCTGAACAAGAAGGCGGACATCGTGCGCGTGTACCTGCCGCCCGACGCCAACACGCTGTTGTGCGTCGTCGATACCTGCCTTCGCACGCGCGGGAAGATCAACGTCATCGTCGCCGGCAAGCAGCCGCAGGCGCAGTGGCTGTCGATGGACGATGCGATCAGGCATTGCGCGGCCGGCATCGGCATCTGGCAATGGGCGTCGAGCGAGCGCGACGGCGATCCCGACGTCGTCATGGCGTGCGCGGGCGACGTGCCGACGATCGAGACGCTCGCCGCCGTCGACATCCTTCGCGCTCACGAGCCCGGCCTCCGGATTCGCGTCGTCAACGTCATCGATCTGATGACGCTGCAGCCGCGCGAGGAGCATCCGCACGGGCTCACCGATCGAGACTTCGACACGCTGTTCACGACCGACAAGCCTGTGATCTTCGCCTATCACGGCTATCCGTGGCTGATCCACCGTCTCACGTACCGCCGGCGCAACCACGACAATCTCCATGTGCGCGGCTACAAGGAGGAGGGCACGACGACAACGCCGTTCGACATGGCGGTGCGCAACGACCTCGATCGCTTCCACCTGGTGGCCGACGTCGTCGACCGCGTGCCGAAGCTCGGCTATCGCGCCGCCTACCTGAAGCAATACGTGCGCGGCAAGCTGGTCGACCACGAGCGCTACATCCTGCAGCGCGGCGAGGACATGCCCGAAGTGCGCGACTGGGCGTGGTCGGAGTACGGCGACGACGCGCGCACGGACCGCACCCGCTGACCGGTCCGGCGATGGCCGAGCACGCTTCGTCGAAGCCGGCCGTCGTCGCGGCGCTCGTTGGCAACCTGCTCGTCGCGGTGACGAAGGCCGTCGCGGCTGGTTGGACGGGGAGCGCGTCGATGACGAGCGAAGCCGTGCATTCGCTGGTCGACACGGCGAACGAGGTGCTGCTGCTCCACGGGATGCGCCGTTCGGCGCAGCGGCCCGATCCGACGCATCCGCTCGGATACGGCCGTGAGCTCTACTTCTGGAGCTTCATCGTTGCGCTGATGGTGTTCGCCCTTGGCGCCGCGGTGTCTATGTACCAGGGATTCACGCATGTCTTGCACCCGCACCCCATCGCCGATCCGATCGTCAACTATGTCGTTCTCGCGCTCGCGCTTGTTTTCGAGGGCGCATCGTGGATCGTGTCGTTTCGCCAGTTCAGCGCGGCGAAGGGAAGCCTCGGTTTCTACGAGGCGTTTCGGGCCAGCAAGGACCCGCCGTCGTTCATGGTGCTGTTCGAGGACAGCGCCGCGCTGATAGGCATTGCGGTCGCCGCGCTCGGCACGTTCGCGGCGTCCGCGCTCGACGCGCCGATCGTCGACGGCGTGGCATCGATGCTGATCGGGCTGGTGCTCGCGGCGACGTCGTTGCTCCTTGCGCGCGAAAGCAAGAGCCTGCTGATCGGCGAGCGCGCGGACCGCAGGCTCGGCGAGTCGATCCTGCGCATCGCGGCCGTCGAGCCGGCGGTGAAGAACGCGAACGGCGTGCTGACGATGCAGCTCGCGCCCGACCAGATCCTGGCGGCGCTGAGCCTCGACTTCGCCGACACGCTGCGCGCCCACGAAATCGAAGCGGCGGTAGCGGCCATCGAACTGAAGGTGCGGGCCGCGTACCGCGACGTTGTCGCGATCTTCATCAAGCCGCAGACCGACCCGATGTACCGCGAAGCGATGCGCCGCCGATTCGGCATCGTGTCGAACACGGAAGGAACGAAGTGACGGCACCCGCTGCCCGAACGCCGACCCGCGGTGGGCCCGTGGAAGTCGAGCTCCGCTACGCGACGCTGCCCGGCGTGCTCGGGCTCTTCGCCGCGCATTACTGGTTTGTCGTCTGGAACGACGCCGGCTGCCATCGGTGGGAAGTCTGGCAGACGCGCAATGCGGGCGGCCACTGCATCGGCCACGTGCACTGCGATTTGAAGCCGCCGGATGCGGGCGTCGGTGGCGGCCCGGCACGTGTCGCTGCGCGGTGGACCGGCACCGGCGCCGCCGCGATCGACGCCGTGCTGCGCGACGTCGCGCGATATCCGCATTGCGAGCGCTATGCCGCGTGGCCCGGGCCGAACAGCAACACGTTCGCGTCCTGGGTGCTGCGCTCGGCGCGTATCCGCCATCGCCTGGGCTGGCGCGCGCGCGGCGGGCTTTATCCGGCTCTCGCCGGCGGGGGCGGACGCTCTGCGCGGGGCCCCGCAGCCAAGGACACCGTGACCCGGAGTCCGCGACCGCCTTCGCCATCGTCGAAGCGAATCCGCGCGCGGTGAAGCTCCGCGATGCGTCGCGCGATCGACAGACCGAGCCCCGTTCCGCTCGGTTGGGTGCCGGCCAGCCGATGGAAGCGCTGACCGAGGGTCGCGCGAGCGTCGGCCGCGACGCCGGGCCCCTGGTCGGTCACGGTGACGAACGCTTCGCTGGCGTTTTCGCCGACGGCGACGCGGACGAGCGTGCTCGGCGGGCTGTAGCGAACGGCATTGTCGACGATGTTGCGAACGAGCATCTCGAGCAGGCGAGGGTCGCCCGCGATGCGCGCCGGCGGACCCGGTTCGAGCTCGACGTCGATGTTCGCGGCGAGCGCGTCCGGCGCAACGTCCGCGAGCGCCGCCCGCGCGACGGCGCGCAGGTCGCACGCCTCGCGCTGCGCGTGGAACGTGTCGGGCTCCAGGCGTGCGAGCGTCAGCAGTTGCTCGACGACATGCGATGCGCGATCGCAGCCGGCGATGACGCTGGTCAATGCGTGCTCGCGCTCGGCGTCGTGCGTCGAGCCGCGCGCGACCTGCGCCTGCGCGCGCAGCGCGGCGAGCGGCGTGCGCAGCTCGTGCGCTGCGTCGGCGGTGAAGCGGCGCTCGTTGTCGACGGACGCCTGCACGCGCGCGAACAGCCGGTTCAGGTTCGCGACGAGCGGCGCCACCTCCGCCGGTGCCTGCGACAGCTCGATCGACGCAAGGTTGTCCGGCGCGCGATTCGCGATCTCCTCATTCAGCAGGCGTACCGGGCGCATCGCGCGGTTCACGCCGAGCCATAGCAGCAATGCGAGAGCGGGCAGCGCGATCACGAGCGGCGCCAGCATGTTCTTCGCGATCGTCGCGGCGATTTCGGCCCGTACGCGGCTGCGCTCTCCGATCTGCACGAGGAAGCCGTGCTGCGCATCCCAGGCGCTGAACACTCGCCATTGCACGCCGTCCGCGACGGCGTCGCTGAAACCCTCATCCTTCGGCGACAGTCTCGAATTGGGTGCGTTTGCCGAGTGCAGCCTGAGCACCGAACCGTGCTCCCACAGCTGGAATGCGACGCGCCGCTCATAGGGGTGCAACGGCGGCGAATGCTCGACGTCGATCTCGTCGAGCTCGCGACCGGCCTGCGCGATCAGCAGCGACGCGGACTGCGCGAGGTGCGCGTCGAGCAACTCGTCGACTTCGTGCTTCGCATCGACGTAGCTCACGACCGTCGTCGCACCCCAGGTGACGATCACCGACGCGAGGAGTGCGATCAGCAGCTCGCGACGGATCGATCGTCGCCTGCCCGGTTCAGCCATCGCGCGGCAGCATGTAGCCGACGCCGCGTATCGTCCTGATCAGCGACGGGGAAAGCTTGCGGCGCAGATGATGCACGTGCACTTCGACGGCGTTGCTCTCCACTTCCTCTCCCCACGGATAAAGGCGCTCCTCGAGCTGCTGGCGCGACAGCACGCGGCCGACGTTGAGCATCAGCTCCTGCAGCAGGCTGAATTCACGCGCCTGCAGATCGACCGCGCCGCCGCGGTACGTGACCGTGCGCGCGGCCGGATCGAGCCGCAGCTCGGCGATCTCGAGCACCGGTGCCGGCTCGCCGCGCGAGCGCCGCACGAGCGCGCGCAAGCGGGCCGCGAGCTCGTCGAGATCCACGGGCTTGACGACGTAGTCATCGGCGCCGGTGTCGAAGCCCATGACGCGCTCCTCGATGGCGTCGCGCGCCGTCAGCACCAGCACGGGCACCTTGTTTGCGCGCGCGCGTTCGCGTCGCAGCAGCTCGAGACCGTCGAGACGCGGCAGCCCGAGATCGAGCACGATGGCGGCGAACGGCGCGCCGCGAAGCGCCGTTTCGGCGGCGATGCCGTCGCGCAGCCAGTCGGGCTCGAATCCGCGCTGCTGGAGTCCGGCGCGCAGCGCGTCGCCGAGGAGCGGGTCGTCTTCGACGAGCAGGATGCGCATCGTAGCTCAATCGTCGTCGTTGTCGTCGGCATGCGCGGCGCGGGCATGCGTCGCGTCACCGTGCTTGTCGCGCGCTGGCTCGCTGCGCTGGGCGCCAGCCGACGCCGCCGCGACGGACGGGCCGCTCACATCGAGCGCAGCGCTCCAGATTACAGCAACCAGGCACACCAACGCGACGGCGGCGGGCCAGCGTGACTTCGCGATGCCGTCACCCGGATTGCCGCTCTTGTAGCCTGTGATCATCGCCCGTACGAGGTTCTCGCGGTGCAGGAGGCTGCTGACGGCGACGCCGGCGATGTGAACGATGACGAGCGCGAGCATCGCATTGGCGGCAGCTTCATGCAGCGATCCGGCGAGCGAGCCGTCCCCCGCGACATACACGGCGTAGCCGCTCGCGCCCGTCACCAGGGCGAGCACGACGGTCGCGTAGATCGCCCAGCTTCCCGCCGGATTGTGTCCGACGTAGTGCGCCGGGCGTCCCGTTGCGAACGAGCTCAGATACGCAATCACCGCGCGGGGTCCGAACGCGAACGACGACAGCCTCGCATAGCGCGACCCGGCGAACGCCCAAAGCAGCCGGAACGCGATCAGCCCGAGCATCGTGTAGCCGAGCGCGACGTGCACGTCGCGATAGCGCTCGGACTCGGCGGTCAGGAATGCGCCGGCGAACGACAATGCGAGCAGCCAGTGGAACACGCGCACCGGCAGGTCCCACACCAGGATCTTCGAGGTCTTCATGGCGTCACCGCGACCTGGGCAGGCGCAGCGTGCGCTCGCTGAAGCTGCCCTCGTTCGCCTGCCGGTGACAGGCTGCGCAGTCGGACGCGTTCACGCCCGAGTGCACCGACACCGCCGAGATGACTTCCGCGTGCTCGCGCACGAACCAGCCGGTTTCGGTGATTCGCAGCGGGGAGGCGGCATTCGAACCGCGGCGATCGTGGCCGGCGTTGCGGTCGAGGAACGCGGCGATTTCGCTGCGTGCAGCGGCATCGACGGTTGCATCGCTTCCGAAGTGCCGGTCGAGCCGGTCCATGATCGCGCGCCACGACTGCGCCGGCAGGAACCGCGGCGGGTACGGCACGTGACAGCTGCCGCATTCGCTTCGCCAGCGATCGTTCGTCGGGCTGGTCATGCGGTGATCGGAAGCGGCGGCCTCGGCGATCAGGATCGCGAGTGCCGCAACGCCGACGGTCCAGATGGCGATGTCGAGCAGCGAGCGCTGGGTGGTGCTTCGTTTCATTCGTGCTCCTAAGGCTTCAGTGACATCAGGTAGGCGAGCACGTCGCCTTTTTCCTGCGCGGTGCACGCGCGGCCCATGACATCGTTGCAGTTGCGGCGGAACCATTTATCGACCTTGTCGACGCCGGTGAAGCGGTCCGGATTCGCGGCCGGCGCGAGCGGCGCAATCGGCTTCGATGTCTTCGCATGTCGGCCTTCGGCGAGCGGGTCGCGTGTGTGGCACGACGTGCAGCTCCAGTCGTTGCCGTGCGTCGATTCGAACAGCGCGCGCCCGCGCGCCGCGGAGAACCCGGTGAACGCCGGCGATTCGCTTCGTGCGATCGCTTCGTAATGCCGTGCGAGCGTCGCCGGCGTCTGCGCGGCCGGCGTGCCGGCGAGCGTCGCGAGCGCGATTGCCGCGACGAGTGCGACGGTTCGGTTGGATGCCATGATCCGTAATCGGTTGTGCGCGGAAAGATTGACGACGACGCGCGGGGCAACTCCGTGGCCCCGGAGGCGACGAACGGCGGCACGACGGTTGAGACGGGTCGCGCCGCCGTGCGCTAATCGGCGAGCACCGGCGGCATCCGCCAGCCGAGGTCCCGCGTGCGCGTGTCGACCTTGAGCCGCGCGATATCGCCGCGCGGCAGACGCACGTCGACGTCGTAATGCGCGGGCGCGCCGTCGCTCGCGTCGAGGCGCGCGTCGACGACGTCACCTGGGATGTGCGCTGCGATTACCGCGACCGCCTCGTGCAGCGCGAGGCGCGCGTCGAACGCGCCCGCGTAGTCACGAGCGGAGATTGCATGGCTCGCCGCGTCGACGTCGAGCGTGGCCATGCCGCCGCCGGCGAATCGCATGTCGACGTGGTAGTGAGCGCGCTTGTCGCCGGAGTCGTCGAGCACGATCGCGACGACGTCGCCGGGATAGCGCGATTCGAGGTACGCGACGGTGCGCAGCAGCTGCGATTGCGGCACGGCGCGCGGTGGGTCGGCCGCCCACGCGGAGCTTGCAGTGACGGCGGCGATGGCGATTGCGAGCGCGGAAATCTTCATGCAGCGGTCTCCCGTGGAAAAGGCGCGCCGGTGGCCGGGAATGGCGATTCGATGGCGCGCGACGTCCGCTAGAGTGCTTGC